>NZ_CP038796.1 GCF_012223425.1 Mycolicibacterium frederiksbergense | reverse complement strand
GCATGGTCGGGTTCGTCGATCCCCGCGGTCGGTGTACGCCAGCCAAGGGAAAGGTGGCGGCGATGGGCGGCACGGGCGGCACGGCGGCGGTGTCGTATTCCGTGAGCAGCTGGCGCACGGCTCGCTGAGCGGGTGCGGCCGAGGCGGTCGGCCAGGGTGACTGCGGGTGTCGGCTCGTCGAGGCGGAGGTTCTCGCGGCCTGATGTTGGCGGTCAGCCTGCTGGCCCAGGGAAGAGCGTTGAGCAGCCGCAGTGCGGGTGTGCTGGGGCCGTGCTGGCTGGTGGGGTCGATGATGATGGCGCGGCGCCGACCCTGGCGGTGTGGTGGCGATCGGCCGAGGTGCGCTGGTCGGCGTCGGCGGGTCGTCGATGACGATGATCGTCCCGGGTGGAGCGTCCACTGCTGATCGCTAATGCGTTGGTGCGCCTGGGCGATCGTGGTGAAGGTGTCGGCCAGCTCTGCGATGCGCGCGGAGCGGTCGCCTCGTCGGCAGTGCTGAGCCACAGCACGTTTCGGTCGTTGATGTTGGCGATGGCGCGAAGTGTGCACAGCGCCGCAGCGGTGTCGGGATCAGTGACGTCGGCGCGTGTATAGCAAGCGATGGGGTTGAGCGCCAGTGTTTGAGCCAGTGGGCGATGGCCGGGTCGTGTTCGCGAGCACGGTTCGGGGATGGCCAGCGCGTGCGATCAAAGTCGATGCGGCGCGGCGCGCAGAAGCTCCACCTCGGCGCGTGCCGAATCCAGCAGTGTTTCCAGGGTGTCGGAGGTCGCGGTCGGGCGGCGGCGAAGGCTGCGGCCAGGTCGCGGTCGCGCGATCGAGCTCGCGGCGCAGTGCTTGGGGCGGTCGTGCAGTGCGGCGCGGGCGGCCTGGTCCGCACGCTCGGCGTCGCCGCGCGCGGTGACGATGTCGTGCTCGGTGACGATCTTGTGGCCGCCGGCGGCCGCCGTGCGCGCGGCCTGCGCCTCGGCGAAGGCCTGTTGAAACTGAAGCGACGGTGGCTGTTCGGGCAGGCGCGGGTGTGAAAGGCCAGATCGCTTGGGCCGAGGCGATGTCGAGATCGTCGGACTCGGGGCTGCGTGAAGGGTGTCCAGTTGAGTGCGGGCGTGCTCGATCATGCGCAGGATGTCGTTGTAGTCGGCGTCGGCGTCGGCCCACTGCTCCATGACTGCGGTGACGGCGAGACTGTATGGGCGGTCGCATCGACTTGGCGGCGCATGCGCAGTAATTCCTCGGCGACAGCGCGCATGGCGGGACCATTTCCGGCGCGAATGTCGGCGTCGAGCGTGTGATTTCTTTGCAGACGGTTCGATATCGTCGCGCAGGATGTGAGCTTCGCATAGTGATGCCCAATTCGGGTGCAGGGCGGTTTGCTGACAAATCGTCGAATTGCAGCCCGTCAATTCGTCCGGCGGACATACGAATGTGTACGGGTCCGGCGGGGTGTCATCGAAGTAGTCGTCGAGTGGGGCTCGCTCGTCGGTGGTTGGGTAGGTGTCTTCGGGTCGGGGGAAGCAGGTGTTCCTCGGCGGGTCGGCGGTGCGTCGGTGTCGTCGGGGCGGGGATGTTGTCGAAGTCCACGCCGAGATGGGCCGTAGGCGGTGGGTGAACGCGTCGACGGTGTAGGTGATCAGTCGGCGTAATCGCCGGGCGCGATCGGTCGCTGTCGGCGCTGGCGTCGGCGAGGTGTTCGGCGGCCACGCTGAGCAGGTCGCGCGGTGTCCACTTGTGGGGTTGGCGGCGCTGATGGCGGCGACCAATCCGGCCAGGCGGGTCGGAGGTGATGGTTTCGGCCAGCAGGGATCCGAATACTGCGTCGACGTCGGTGATCCAGGCTGGGCGTAGCCGCGAGTGTGTGGTGGCCAGCGTGGCTGTCGGTGAGAGCGCGCCGGCGATGCGCCACCACAGCGCAGCTGCGGGTAGTTCGTCGGGAAGGGGCCCTTGGCGGGCGGCGGTGGTGATGATCTGGCGCAGGTCCGGTGTGGTGCGGTGGCTTGGGCCAGGTGGGCGGCCAGTTGTGGCCAGTAGGCATCGGATCGCAGGCGCGGGTCGATGGCGTCGATGAGGTCGTTCCAGCGGGTGGTGTCGGCGCTGCGTCGTCCGATTCCGGCGGCGGCATGGCGCTGCAGTAGGGCTTGCACGTCGCGGGTTCGGACTGGAATTGGCGTGCTCCGGTCAGGCGGGTGTCGGCTTCCTCGACGCCCACGGCTGCGCGGAACACCGCGATTTCTGCGGTCAGCGCCCGGTTGACGGTGATCAGGGTCGCGCCCAGGCTGGGCGGTCGCGTTGGTCCAGCCCTGCGCGCGCTCGCGGATGGCGTCGGCGAGGGTGTCGACGAGTTGTTCGCGCCGCGCCAGGTAGTCGCCCCACTGGAGATCATCAGCAAGTACGGTCGGAATCGCGGGCAGCCAGCGCAGCACCCCGACTCCGGAGGAGTGGGTTCCAGCGGGATCGATCCGGTGGTCCAGGACGGCGGCAGGGTCGGCGGCATCATCGACGCCGCCTTGGCCAGCGCGTCGACCAGCAGCTGATGGGGTCTGCACCGCTCAGGGCCAGGACGGCGAGGTTGCGGCGCAGCACCGGCCAGGCTTCGCGCGTGCTCAGCGCTGGGATCACTTCATCGGCGATGGCGTCGAGTCGGTCCCGGCCCCGACGCCCAGGCGGTTCTCGGCGGCGGCGCCGAGCGCGTCGTAGTACATGTCTGCTGCGGCGGCCAGTCGCGCGGCGGGGTCGGATGCTTGGCGGGCTGCGGTGGTGGCCGAGACTTGGGCGCCGTCGCGAGCCAGCGTGCGGGTCAAGACGTCGACGGCGGTGTCGGGGTGGGTGGCCTTGGCGATAGCAGCCGGTGGGGGTCGCCTCGGCGGTCGACAGGTAGAGGTGGTTCTCGTCGGTGGCCCGGTCATCGCGACGTAGAGCGCTTGGCGGTCAGCATGTCCGAGCCGACGATGTGGCAGCTGCCTTGGTGTCGCGCCGTCCTGCGGTCAAGCCTTGGGCCGAGTCGATGGTGGCCGCGTAGCCCAGCGTCACGTGCTCGGCGATGTAGTCGGCGGCAGGGTGACGATGCGCCGCTGCGCAGATGGCGGGCTTTGAGGCTGCCATCGGTCATGACTTCGGTGATGGTGTAGCGGTAGCCGTTGCGGACGAAGTCGTTGCGCCGATGCGAATCCAGCGCGCGTCTTCGGGTGCGGATGGTGTCCCCGGCGCTGGCGGTCAGCTGGTCGGCCAGCACCACGGTGGGAGCGCTCGCGGCGTTGGGGTCGGCGGCGAGGCGGTCGGTGCGGGCGCGTGCGTTGAGCGCGTTGATGACGTCGTTGGTGGGGGCCAGCAGTATCGAGTCTGCGCCGGCGGCCAGGTCGCTCGCCACGCTCGGTAGGCCATGTCGGCGGCGGTGTCGTCGGTGCCGACATGGACGCGGTGGTGGTCGATGTAGAAGCCGATGCCGGCCGGGTCGGCGTCGTGCAACGCCAGCCCGGCGGCCGCTTCGGCGGCCGACCGGAAGCGCACGACTTCGGAGAGGGTGAGCGCGTCGGTGGCTTCGGCTATGTCGCGTAGCACTCCACCGGCTGAGATCGACGACAGCTGCCCGTCGTCACCGACGAGGCGCACGCTGGCGCCTTTGCGCAGCGCGTCGGTGATCATCGCGTCAAGGCCGGCGGTGGCGGCCTTGCCGGCTTCGTCGACGACGATCAGCGTGTCTGGGCCGACCTTCTCGAACCACTTCGGACGACCGAGCACCGCCTTGGTGGGGTCGGCTGACCACACGTACTTGTCGAGGGTGTCGGTGGTCGCGCCGAGGTCCTCGCCGAGCACGATCGCCGCGTCGGCGGTCGGGGCCAGGCCGATAACGTGTCCGCCGGAGCTGCGCCAGGCGTGCGCCAGTGCGGCCATCGCGGTGGTCTTGCCGGTCCCGGCCGGCGCCAGTGCGAGCGCGACACGGCGTCCGCAGGTCGCCATCTCCGAGACCAGGGCGGCCTGGCCGGGGTTGAGCGTGCGGCCTCGGGCCCCCGAATCCGCCAGTGCCAGTTCGGCATCGCCAGCGCTAGCCCGTCGACCGTCTTCGCGACCGACCGCGGACAGGATGCGCCGCTCGGCGGCCAGCGTCGCCGCGCTGGTGTAGACGGCGACGCCGTGGCGGCTGTAGACGCTGGCGCCGTCGCGGCGACGCAACGCGCCAGGCTCACCCAACTCAGCATCGGCGATGCGGGCGTGCGGCACCGAAACGCATCGGAAAGGGCGGTGTCGGTGAGGTGCTCGACGAGTGCGCCATCGTGCGCCAGGCCGTGCGCGCGGACCTGGCGCAGCGCCTCGGCGCGCACATGGTGGCGCTGCCAGGTTGAGCGCGCCTCGCTGACGGTGGCGATCAGTTCGCCGGCGCGCGCTGCGACCATTGCGCATCGACCTCGGGTGGACTTTGGGTGCGGTCGGGACCGGCGAGGGTGTCGGCCAGCATCTGATTGAGTCCGGGGCGCCCGAGTACCTCGACGGCTTGGCTGCGCCAGGTGTGGCGCTGTTCAGCCAGTGAGCGCGGCTCGTGTTTGGCCTCACGCGATTCCAGTGTCGCCTGCTGGCCAGGGCGATTGTCTCGACGTTGGTCGGCTCGCGGCCGTGGCGGCGTGAAACTGCTTGGCGAGCTCGGCGGTGCGCGCCTCGATCGCCGCGCGCCGGCTCGACCAGCGCGACATCAATTCGGTCGACATTCCGTCGATCTCGCGCACCGGTCGCTTACCGCGTCCGCGGGCCTGGTCGACGAAGCGCACGCCGAGGCTGGCGATCATGTGGGCTTCGAGGCGGGTGTTGTACAACTCCGAGGCCGCCACGGTGACGCGGTGCAACGGTTGACCGTCCAGGGCCAGCCACCGGCGCACCCCATTGGCGTCGACGTGAGACACCTTGTTCGACACCGCGACGTGGGTGTGCAGGTCGGGGTCACCGGCGCGGGAATCGCGGTGGGTGAACGCCGCGGCGATGAGTCCTTCGGTGTCGACCTGGGCCACCCGTTGGCGCCGGTGCGGGTGAATGCTGCGGAATCCTGCAGCCACTCCAGTACGTCGGTGACCGCCGCGTCGTGGGCGGTTTCGATCTGTTCGGCCACCGACAGCGGGCGATGGCCCAGAGCGCCGACACCGATTTCACCGGTGAGAACGTCAGGTCATAACCGGCCACGGCGGTGGTGCGGGCGCGGGTGTTGCGTGCGATGAACCCCGAGAGCTCCCGATCGTCGGCCGGGGGGCGGCCGTACTGTTCGCTAAAGAGATTCACGGCCACACGGGTGCGGATCCGGGCGCGGACATCCGCGGTGATGGTGGCGTTCCAGTGCTCGCCCGCTTCGGCGTTGTGGTCGCGGTAGCCCACCGCCAGGCGGCGGGCGAACTCCGGCTCGCCGTCGCGGACGAGGAACTTGCGCCCCAGCAGGCTCGCCGCCCGTTGTGTACCGATACCTCGCCCGGCGACGTGGTTCTCGATGCGCTCAGCGTTGGGGTGTATACCCTCCCGTAGAGGGCGCGCATCTGCTCCTCGCTGACTCCGGAGCCCGCCTCGACAGTCCAAATCTGTTCGCGTGCCTGGGCACTGACCTCGCACCGGCCGGTATCGGACAGGGCGGTCAGGCCGCGGCCCATCCACTGCCCGGGTGCCTCGCCCTTGGCTGAGTAGTAGTCGGCCAGCGTGGAGCGGCCCCGTTCGGTGCTATCGGCGGCGGCGACCTGCCGCACCAGGTACAGGTATCCGTCCCGGCGGTCAGCTTGTGCAGCGTCATCACCATGACGCCCACCGAATGGAGTCCATGCCCGGGACGCTATGAAGCTCGGCACCAAGAATGCCACCACCAAACCGGGTGTCCTTAAACAACTCTCAGGATCAGGCCTGGATGCAAGAGGTGTGTGGTCTGTCGATGGGCCGTGAAAGGGGCTGTGAGGGGGTGAGCTGAGGCGGCGGTGAGGGGTGGTGAGGAGACGGGCAGCGGTGTGGTGCGTGAGCGATGGTGGTGCGGCAGAAGTGACGGTGAAAATATTGGTGGACAGCGAATGTGGCTGTGGTGGTGGCCCGGTCGGCCGGAAGCTTCTAGGGTTCCGACCATGACAGCAGCAGGTACGTCAAAGGTGGAGGCCGGCGGCGGGCGCGCGAGGCGACCCGTCGCGCCAATGAGGCTCGCGCTGCGCGGGAGCGGGCCAACATTGAGAACGCGGCGACCTACATAGTGGCCAAGACCAAACTTGCCGCGGTAGACACGTGGGAGCGCGAACGACTTGCCCAGCTCCGCGATCAAGTGCGGGCCGAGGCCAACAAGCGGCGCGCAGTCCATCGCGCCGAGGCGGGCGCGGCGCTCAACTCATGCAGGGCAATGGTGAGACCCTGACGACGATCGCTGATCTGACCGGCGACGGCATTGGAGAGATTCGCGCGATGCTGCGGCACGCACCAAAACCCGAAAAGCCTATGGCGAGTAACGGTTCGCATGCACCAGGCGGCGATGGCGCCCGGGCGGGGTCCATGGATGGCGTTGATAGCACCGGCGCTGTGCGTGATGTGACCGTGGCATGATCGGCGCCGGCCGTGGGGCGTTCGGGCAGACCTGGCAGAGATGCGCCGTCTCCGCCGCTCACCACGATCCGTTCCCGCTCGGCTGGCCGGGGGCGCTCAGCGCTGCGTGGTCACGGTACGCCGTACGGACGAGTGGGGATGTGACGCCTGAACGCTTGGGCGCCCCTGCCATTCGCATACGCCGCCGCTCCTCCGTCGCGGGTATCCGTGGTCGTTTGGGACGGCTGATGTCAGAGCAGCGATCTAGAGTCGGCGGTCAAGAGGAGCGCGGGCAGGCCGATCGTTGATCAGCGTCTGCATGCTGGTGAGATCGCCGCATCCTGAGTCACGTCGTATGCGGTCAATGATTTCCGATTGCGAAATCTGGACAGGTGGATTGGGTGCCGATGGTTACAGGCGCTTCTACCTCGCCCGTGTCGGGGGGGCTGTGTGTGCTTTCGCGCCGCTACGCATTGGCGATCGAAGGGGTGTGGTCGCGGCGCGTGCTGGGGCTGCACGAGTGCCGCAACCCCGCGTGTGCGTCAAGATCGCACACGACAGCGCAGCACAAGCTGCATGTCGTTTCAGGTTTTAGGGCGACAACATGGAGCGCATGTCGCAGATGCGTCGCGACCGTGGCCGCTATGCCGTGCGATGTTTCAACAGTCGCGGTGTACGGCGGCAATGATTCAGTGGCACTTCACGAGGCGGTACCAAACGGCTGGGACGCAGCCGCGGTGCAGGCGGTGCTGCTTGGCGATCAGCCGACGCTCCGGTGCGTATGGGCGCCCGCGAAGGATCGGCGTCTGGGCGTCGGATACCGCCCCTGGGCGGGCAGTGCGGGCCGGTGGCGGCCGGTGTCACAGCGATGAGCTGAGCAAGTCGAAGAAGCGGTCGTTGGGGCTGCCTGGACTGCTCAGGAGCAGCACGGCGGTGCGGGGTGGACGTGTCGTGCCGCTGTCGAACCACACAGCAAGGCGGAGACGCACGCCGTGCGAGCCCAGCAGATGCAGTGCTGCCCAATCGTTTCGCGCCGGCCGTCACCGTTGGTGTAGATGCGCAGCGAGTCGCTGTAGCTCAGCATCGCCAGCCGGCAGTCGGCCTCCGGGTGAGGCTGTCGACGGGCGCGTAGTTGCGCGGCATGGTAGATGAAGGCGGTGAGGCGCTGGCGGGGAACGGCTCGAGAAGGCCGTCCCTGCGGTCACCACGCCAAGTCGCCTGGGTGGACATCGCAGGCTCGACGGCGCTCGGGAATGGCGTCATTGGTGAAACAGCTCGCGGTAACCGTCCAGCCGGGGGTGCTGCTCGATAGTGCGATCACCCTCGCAAGCTCAAGGGGGGCAGTTGTAGTGTGATCCGTCCTGCGTGGCCGCTCTCCCATCGTGCGAGGGGTATTGCCGCTCGGTGACCTCGACGAGGTAATAGAGAATGGCGCGATGGCTATGTTGGGGCACTGGTGTGAAGGAGGTTTGATGGATAACGAATGTTATCCATCAAAACGGCACCCGTATCAGATCGCCACAAAGGCGATTGACAGCTTAGACGTTGACCACCATTAGTATGGGGGACGCCTACGGAGGGTTACCCACCACCCTACCTCCGCCGAAGGGGGCAGACAGGAAGCATCGTTGCTGCTTAGGATGCCTTTTTCACCGTGACTCGCGTTGTCTTCCGCCTGTTGTGCCCACATTTTGCCCACCGTTTTTGGCGCGTATTCGGCGTTCAAGTTCGACGCCAAGTCGTCGAGGTCAGAGTCGAACAGGTCGGCGTATACGTCGAGGGTCACCTTCGCGCCGCGGTGACCGAGCATGCGCTGTAGCGCAAGCACGTTGGCTCCTGCCGACAGTGCCAACGAGGCACAAGTGTGCCGCAGATCGTGCGGAGTGATCGTTTGCAATCCGGCTCGCCGCAACGCTGCGGCGAACCAACCGCTGGCAGAGCGCGGTCGTGGCAGGTAGCCGCCGTCGAGGGCGGGAGAGATTAGAGCCTCTCGTCTCTGTCAATGGCCAGGTGGAAGTACCCGCTGGTGGCCAGATGAAAGTATCCACCCGTGCGGTGATTCCTAGGTTGTCGGGGTGGTCTCCTTTCGGTGTTGGGCGTCTTTCATGCGGTAGGACTGGCCGTCGGTGATGACGACGGTGGCGTGGTGCAGCAGGCGGTCGAGGATGCTGACGGCGGTGGTCTGTTCGGGCAGGAATCGGCCCCATTGCTCGAAGGGCCAGTGTGACCCGATGGCCAGACTGCGGCGTTCGTACGCGCCGGCGACGAGCCGGAACAGCAGCTGGGTGCCGGTGTCATCCAAGGGTGCGAAGCCGAGCTCGTCGAGAATGATGAGGTCGACTCGCAGCAGCGATTCGATGATCTTGCCAACGGTGTTGTCGGCCATCCCGCGGTAGAGGGTTTCGACGAGATCGGCGGCGGCGAAGTAACGCACCTTGAGGCCGGCGTGGATCGCGGCGGTCCCAACCCGATCAGGGTGTGGCTCTTGCCGGTCCCGGCGGTTATCAACGGGTAGCAACACGCTCGAATCTATGTATGTGACAAGGGGGTTGATGCGGGGCAAGTCATCGTTGTTGCCGGTTTATCGGCGGGTGTTCTTCAACGTGAAGGAACGGCAACGATGGCGTATCCGGTGGCTGTGTGTCCTGCGGGTGGGCAGCGGACGTGGACTGTGCTTGGCGAGGACTTCGCAACGGTCGGTCCGATCGAGGAGTGGATCGAAGCTCACCGGCACCTGTGGTCACCGAACACGGTGCGTGGTTATGCGACGTCGTTGGCGCAGTGGTGGAGCTTCCTGGAGCAACGCGGACAGACCGACGGTTGGCGTGATGTCGGTGTCCCCGCGTTCACGGCGTTCCTGTCCTGGCAGCGCAATGGCCGCACGGTTGAACATCGGCTGACCGGGTCTGGCCCGACGCCGACCGCTGCAACGTTGGAAGTCCGCCTGGCAGCGGTGATTTCGTTCTACCGTTGGCATCAGGCCGTGTCCGGGGTGGCGGTAGCGGGACGGCTCCTTCGTGGAGCACCGCGGCACCGACCGGCGCGAGGCTTGCTTGCGCATCTGGATGCGCGTTCGGCCCCGGTCGCGTCATCGCTGGTGCGCGTGCGCCGCGACCGCCGCCGCGACAGACCGCCCGTGCTCCTGCCCGAGCAGATTCAGGCGATCCTGGATGGCTGCGCGGTCTTCGACGCCGAGTCCGGATCGTGGCGAGGCAACCTGCGCGATCGGTTCGTGTTCGCCCTGTTGGCCGAGACCGGGATGCGTCTCGGGGAGGCGCTGGGTCTGCGGATCGGCGAGTTCGTGCTTGGCCGCGGCGGCACCGCGTATGTGCAGATCGTGCCCCGCTCGGATAATCCCAACGGGGCGCGGGTGAAGATGATGCGACCGCGACGGGTCTATGTCGGGGCCGACCTCGAGCGGCTGTTCGCCGACTATCTCACCGATATCGCCTGCCGGGCAACCGAAGGCGGCATTGCTCTTACGGACACGTCGCCGCTACTGGTGAATGTGTTCCGACCACCGTTGTTGGCCGCATTGCGAGAGACGACGGTCCGGGAGAAGGTGGCCACGCTGCGTCGGCGCTGCATCGGGCCACCCGGGTGGACGCCGCATTGGTTCCGCCACACCCATGCCACTGCACTGCTGCTGGCGGGGACGCCGGAGTGGGTGGTCTCCCGACGCCTCGGGCACGCCCACGTGCAGACCACCCTTGACCTCTACGGCTGGGTTCGCGATGACGAAGCCCTGCGAGCAGCAGCCAACTGGGCGTCCTATGCCAGCAGCTGGCGGGTGGCCGAGTGATCGACGAGCATGGCCACCTGCGCCTGCGTAGTGCCGAACACCTCGATCCGATCTGGCGACTCTTTGACGAGCTGCCAGCACAGTGGCGTGGCCCCGTGCTCGGGCCCGGTATCGAGAACTGGGCGTCGATTACCGAGAATGATTGGCCGCATTTGGATCTGAGCGAATTACCCGATCCGTTCGCCGCGGAGCTGGCGTGGATGGCGCACTGGCAGGCCGGTGATGGCACCCGTGTCTCGGTGTTGGCGATGGCGCAGTTGGCCAACATGATTCGGCGGGCAGTTACCGAGGGCCGTGATTTCCCCTCGTCGATCCGGGCGATGGATTACGACGCCGCCGCGGTGTTGCAGAGCTGGTTCTATCTCAGCAGGGGCAAGCGACTGCCCTCACCCCGAGGTCGGGGCCGGGTGCACGCTCTGTTCGGGTTCGCCCGGCACGCCCTGATCGCCGCCTGCCACGACGGCCCGTGGTGGCACCTGGACTTCTGGCACCCGCGCTGCGATCCGCGGATACCACTGACCGATCGTGAACCGGTCGCCAACTACGGCTGCGCACCCGGAGATATACAGCTTCCGTGGTTGCGGGCCGCGGTGAAGTGGCACCTGGCACGATGCTCGAATCCGGGGCGCTGCGCTGGACCACGGTCAGCCAGGAACGCATGCGCAGCTTCCGCCGGTTCGACAACTGGCTGACCGCCAGCTTCGACGACCCGACTGGCATCCTGGGCGACCCAACGAGCGCGGTCGAACAGGCGGCGGCGTTCGCGCGGTGGACCGCCGTGGCAGCCAACCGCGTCACCCGCCAATCCGACACACGCCACCTCGGAAGAACAGTGCCGATCCGGGGAATCAACGACGACCTGCGAGCGGTGGCCGGCCTCTTGGACTTCATTGCCGCCAATCCCGGGGAGGCTCGCAGCGTTCTCGGTGCCGAGCCCTGGCAACGAGTGAGCGCAGCACACGCCTCCAGCTGGTTCGGCCGGGTCACCGGATACCGCATCAACGCGGTTTCAACGATGCGAACTACATCGATGATCACGCACTCGCGCAGATCACTGCGGCGCTGCCGCTGATCGGGTTGCCGCGCACCGAGCAGATGACCATCACCCGCGGCGACGGCACCACCCTCACCGCCAACGGACTTGACGACCCGCAAGCGATGCGGATGATCCTGCTGCAGATCCTCACCGGCCGGCGGGCCAGCGAGATCCGCACCTGCGACTTCGACTGCCTTTCGGCTGCGCCCGCCACTACCGCAGCGGCCGAGGGCGATGGCCAAATGCTGACCAGGTTCCGCTACGCGCAGAGCAAGATCGATGTCGCACCCGACATCATCCTCGTCGACCGCGAGGTCACCGAAGTCATTGCCGAACAACACCGTTGGCTCCAAATCCAGCATCCAGAAGGCAGCAGGCGGTATCTGTTCGCGCGGCGTCTGGGCAACCGCCGCGGTGACAAACCCTATCCGGCAGGTACCTACAACTGGGTGCTGCGCAGCCTCAGCGACCTCGTTCAGATCACCGACGCCAAGGGCCACGCCGTGCGGTTAAGCCACACTCACCGCTTCCGCCACACCCGGCTGACCCGACTGGCCGAACTCGGTCTGCCGATTCACGTCCTACAGCGCTATGCAGGGCACGCCACCCCACCATGACGATGCACTACATCGCCGCCCGCGACGAACACGCCGAGCAGGCATTCCTGGCCACGGCCAAGCTGCGATCCGACGGCACCCGCATCCAACTCTCCAGCGACGACCACGACAGTCTGCACCTGTTCCGCCGCGCAGACCGGTTCCTGCCCAACGGGTGGTGCATGCTGCCACCGCTGCAATCCTGCGACAAAGGCAACGCCTGCCTGACCTGCTCAGTTTTCGTCACCGACCACACCACCACGACGTACTGCAACGTCAACTCCGCGAGACCACCGACCTGATCGACCGGGCCACAACGGAATTCGAACAGCGACACGGCCATCCCATGCCCGAGGACAACGTCTGGCTGATCCGCCGCCGAGCTGAACACCACGCGCTTACCCGACTCCTGGC
This sequence comes from Mycolicibacterium frederiksbergense, assembly GCF_012223425.1. Lineage (GTDB taxonomy): Bacteria > Actinomycetota > Actinomycetes > Mycobacteriales > Mycobacteriaceae > Mycobacterium > Mycobacterium frederiksbergense. Next base: position 4,602 of record NZ_CP038796.1, on the reverse strand, counting down.
CGCCCTCGACGATGCGCCCGGCTCCGCAGCCCACGGCGCGACAACCCAGTGTCATCGAGCCAGCGCTGGACCAGTCCCGCTGACTCTCGATCTCACCGCCCACCGCAGGAGCACCCCATGACCGACTCCCGAGAACGCCGCATCACCGCACTCACCAAGCAGCGAAAGCCAAGTCTCAGAACAAGACCCGAGACGCTGAGCAGGCCATCCGCCGACTGGTCAAACGTGGCGACCCGATCACTTTCCAGGCCGTGCAACGCGAAGCGGCCGTCTCTCACGCCTTCCTCTACAACCATCCCGAACTGCGCAAACGAATCGAACATCTGCGCGGCACCCGCCCAAGGCCCCGCCGACCAATCCGTGGACACCGACAGCACGCTCGTCATCACGCTGACCCGCCAGATCGCCGAACTCAAGAAACAGCACCACCAGCAACTCAAAGCACTCCGCGACGCACTCGAACGAGCACACGGAGAGAACCTCGACCTACGGCGCGAACTGGCCCGCCGCGGCATCCAGCCCTCGCCTAACGTCGTATCGATCGCAACAACGTCCTGAACAGGCATAACACGGTCATTCTGCGTTCGAACCTTCGATAACACCCGGACCGATGATCGCCAGGTTACGTTGTGCACGTATCCATTCCAGACTCGACAGGTAGTCGAAGGTCTTCTGTGGGATCGACGATGCGGCTACATCGAAGCTCTCCAATGTCTTGGGCACGGGGAACGCGGCAGCTTTGAGCCGGTTGACGACGTTGGAAGCATCCCGGGCCGCGAGTTCGGTCTCGACTAGAGTTCGCAGCACCTCTTCAGGGGTCCAGCGTTGGGTCTTGGCGGTGATCAGCACCTCCGGTGCCGTTCGCCGGATGGCCGCCAGCTTCAGGCGGCGTAGTCCGGCATCGAGATCGGCATCTAATGGTGGAACTGATTTTGGTGCAACGGGTTTGGTATCGGTCAACGGTGCTGTGTTGGTCACGAGTTCACCTCACCGTCAGCGACGGGTGCGACCCGGTAGGCTCCAGCGACCGGGTCGGGCGACCGGCAGGTCCAGGATCAACGCATCCCGGCGTCGCGTGGCTGCGGGGCGCCGGTGCCGGCGGCCAGAATGGAGCGCACGTCGGCGGCGCGGAACCGCCGGAACGCTACCGCCCGGTGCAACGCCGCCACCAACGCCTGTTCACCGTGGGCGGCGCCCAGAGCGAGAAGGATCTCCAGTTCGGAGGCCAGGCGGGTGTTGCCGATCGCGGCAGCGCCGACCAGGAACGCCTGCGCGTCGTCGCCGAGGTCGCAGAACTGCTTCTCCACGGTGGTCTTCGGCCGTGGTCCGCGGTTCGGTGCCGGCCGGGGCCCGTCGTAGTGCTCGTCGAGAATTGAGGCGCCACCGGGTGCGATGAGTTCGTGTTCGGCCACGACCACCCGGTGGCCGGCTCGAGCAGGCACACCGCGCCGTGATCGACCACAACGGCCACGCTGGTCCCGATCAGCCGGGTCGGTACCGAGTAGCGGGCTGACCCGTAGCGCACACACGACAACCGGTCGACTTTACGTAGCACCGAGGGTGCACCGATCTGCAGTCGTAGCGATGGGAGTGGTTGGAGCACTTGGCGTTCGGCGATCAGTCGGTCGTCGGGGACCGCTTGGACCTCCGAGTGCGCCGTGGCGTTGACTTCGGCGCACCAGGCGGCCGCGGCGGCGTTGGCGGCCCTCAGATCCACCGGGGAGTCGGCGATGGCAGCCTCGTCAGCAGCGGCACTGCAAGGTCGCGTTGGGCATAGCCGCACAGATTCTCCACGATGCCTTGGACTGCGGGTCGCCGGCGTGGCAGAAGTCCGGGCGAACCCGTAGTGCGTCGCGAAGCGGACGTAGTTCGGGGTCGGGACAACGACGTTGGCGACGACCCCGCCTTTGAGGCAGGCCATCCGGTCGGCCAGCACCGCGCCGGAACGCGCCGACCACGGCCAGTGCTTCGGCGATCAACGCCAGCGTGGTGGAGGCTTTCTGGTCGGTGGCAAAGCGCACGAAGCGCCACCGGGAGAATGCCAGCACCGCGCAGAACAGGAACAGCCCCGGCGCGGCCTGGGCCCAGTCGATCACCAGATACTCGCCGGCGCCCACACTGCCGGGCGGCGGCCACGGTGATTGTTACTGCGCCACAACGCTTTCTTCTCTGCGACCAGACGCCGAAAATTACGCGGCGAGCCCTGGTAGCGGCGGTCCGGGCGATCGGCAATAGCCGTTTGGCCGAGATCCGGCCTTGTGATTTCTCGACGCGTTCAGCGACGAGTTCGGCGACCGTGTCGTAGTTGTGCGCTCGTTCGACCCGGCGTGCTGGCGGTATGCCGGCCTGCTCGGCTCGTGCCGGTCGATGATCTTCTTGACGGTGCGGTGGGTGGTGCCGCACCTATCGGCGGCACCCCGGTACGACCCGAGCTCGTAGTAGGCGGAAATGATGTCCATGCGGTCCTTCGCAGATTTCAATGGAACTCCCCGATGGTGATGGCGATTGATTGGCGCCTTCACCGTCACCATCGGGGCCCGCAGTTCCTGATCGACACGACGAACACGGGGTGGATACTTTTATCCGGCCAAAACTGGATACCTCCACCTGGCCACCAGTGGGTACTTTTTCATGGCCACGGACACCATGTGAGCATGAGAAGCGGCCTCCTTCGGTGAAGCAACTGGCGTCAGACACCAGCAGCTTCGAAGGAGGCTCGCCCTTCTCGGCGGAGCCACACGGGTGGGGAATTTCGATGAGCATCAGTGGGGAATTTCAGCGAGCGCCGTCAATTCCGGCTTAAGTCGGTGCCAACATCACGGCCTACATTGCCCTCGCGTTGGCGATCGCATAGCCGCTTCAGGGTCCGGACCAGCTGGCTTCGAAGTGGATGTCCACCGCCACGCACCCGAAGCCATCCGAACATGGGCCGACGATTACCGAAACCTTCTGGGCGTCACGGAAAAACCTTCTGGGCATCACGAAAAAATAATCGGCGAGTGACCCGAGATGCCGGTTTCATTTTCTTCCACTAACCAGTGAGCCACGTCAACGAGCTCGATGTGGGTTTCTCACATAAAGCACATCGAACTTCACTATGGAGAAGCGTGTGGCGATCGTGCGCCTCGGCGTCCGTGGTCGTATACCGCGTTCACCGGGCAGTATCGTTTACTCGTCGAACCCTTCATCTGGGATGGCAAACACCGTCCGTGCGTTTTCGTTGAGATTGGCAAATCCATCGATGATCACCCGCTTCACGCGCATCTCGTCGTCAGCGATGCGAATCAGCCACGTGCGAAAGGCCGACCGGTGAATTCTTCGCTGACCAACGCGGGCGCCTTCCAGCGACGAAATAGAACTCAAGACGGGTCGTCAGCTCCACACACCCTCATTCACCGGGACGTAGGAAAGTACGTGGCGCAGCTCGAGGCGTTCGTCGAAGATCCGTCGCGTTGGTTGAGGTACACCTGTAGGCCATCGCGGCCTTTCCACTGGTGACCACCACGAAAACCGATCTGAAAGTCGTCGGTGAGGACCGCGGCGAACATCGGTTCGGATTTCCTTCGCTTCTCCAATCGAAGGAATAAGTCGATGGTCGCAATGAAGCCAGGCAGGTCCGGGGCGCCGCGGGTACCTTCCTGTCGGCCTCCGTTTCTTCGGATGTCATCAGCCGAGATTGCGGGCTAGCTCGGCGGCGGCGTCTTTTAGGGCACTGCAAGCTTTGCGAACATCGGAGGGCCGGAATCGATAACTCGGCGCTGACGCGTTTAGTGCCAGCCTTATCCCGGAACCACCTTGGGGTACCGCACGGCAACAGACGCGACGCCTTCCTCACTTTCCTGCCTGCTGATCGCGAACCCGCTTTTCCTGACCTCTGCCAATTGAGTGCGCAGTTCGGTGAGAGTGCGCACGGAATGCTCAGTGAGTGGCTCCAAATGTGGTCGGGTACAACTGGTCCAGCTCGTCGTCGGATAGGCCGGCGAGTAGACTTTGCCGGTCGACGTGCAGTGTGCAGGACGCGTGCTACCCAAACGCGAGATCACCCGGACGGCAGAAGGGCTTTCGAGTGTCGCGATGAAGCGAACCAGTCTGCCGTCCAACGTTCCTACGTGCACGGTTTCTGAAGCGTGTCGACCAGCTGGCGCAGAATCGGGGCGGCCGTGCGTGGTATGTCCTCCTGGAGTGGACAGCGAACGCCACGTTTGTCAGGGACGGTCCGGGCTGGTACGCCTTGCTGGCCGGATCTTGGCGGACGAACCCACGGTACTGAAGCATCGATAACAGGCGATGCGCGGTCGACGAAGCGACGCGCAGGTACTCACTGGCGTCAGTGAGCCGGATCTCAGAGCGCTCTCCTAGGAGGAGGAGTAGGCGAAGAGCGTTGTCGACAGACTCGATCGGATATTGCGGGGCTTCCCTGTGCTGTCACGCTCCATGCCCGCGAGTGAGGGTTTCTGCATGACAGAGAGCGTACCGCGGTCAGGTTCGAATGCAGGTCGAAGAATCGCGACGAGTCCGGTGCCGGGGGCGAAAAGTCGCCTTCATGCGCACAAGCCTGGCCGCCGTTTGTCTGCCTTGGCTGCGGCGGGTAGTTGGGGGCCG
>NZ_CP038798.1 GCF_012223425.1 Mycolicibacterium frederiksbergense | reverse complement strand
GGCACAGGTGGTGCGCGACCTGATGGATGTGCTCGGTATCGACCGCGCCAGCATCGTCGGCAACTCGATGGGTGGTTCGGTCGCCATGGCTGTCGCCGTCGACTTCCCGGACCGGGTTGAACGTCTGGTCCTCATGGGTGCCGGGGGCACACTCTCGACCATCACCGCTCTGCAGCCCACCGAAGGTCATCGAGCAATCCGGGCCGCCGCCGAGAACCCGACGCGGGAAACTGTGCGACGCGTGGTCGACGTGATGCTCTTCGACCCGTCGGTGATGACTCCCGAAGCCTTCGAGCGACGGCTCGAAGCGTCCCAGCGGTCACCCTTGCGAGAGACGCCGACCGGGACATCTGCAGCACCATGGCGTGACCAGACCCCCGAGCTAACGCAGATCCAGGCCAGGACATTGATCATCTGGGGCCGAGAGGACCGGGTCAATCCGCTCGAAATTGGCTTGCTCCTACTCCGCGAGATCCCGGAATCCCGCTTGTTGGTGTTCCGACGGTGCGGCCACTGGGCTCAGGTCGAGAAGGCGGAGGAATTCAACCGGGTGGCAACGGAGTTCCTGGCAGCGCCATGAGTCCGACCCACACGATCCAACTCCGAACGATGAGTGAGAATCCATGCTGACAGATGACCAGGCCGGCCACCCGCCGAGGCAGCACGAAGGGAAGTCGACCGTGCTGACCCTCGGCCCGTCTGAGATCTATCTTTGCGATACCACCGATGTGTCAGGCGAGGGGCTGCGCATCGAGCGTCCGGAACTGCCTGAACCGATCGCCGTGATTAGTTCGGAGGGCCAGTACTTCGCCGTGAGTGATACCTGCAGCCACGCAGACGCTTCGTTGGCCGAGGGGTTCGTCGAGAACTGTCAGGTCGAGTGCCCGATGCACTTTGCGAAGTTCGATCTCACCACCGGGCGGGCCTGTTCGCTGCCCGCAATATTCCCGATCAAGACGTATCCGATCCAGATCGTCGACCAGAAAATCCACCTCACACTATCCGATTAGGGCTGAAAATGCTTACGCTAGGCGTCGCAACTTCCCATGCGCCAGCCATCCTGCTGCCAGTCGATGATTGGCCCCGAGCCTACGAATTGATGCGAGGTGATGTAGCGCAACCACTTTCGGCCGCACAGGAGAACGCTGCGACAAACGCTGCTGCCAAACGGCGGATCGACGCGAACCTCGCGCGGTTGCGTTCGGTGATCCAGGAGCCGATCCCGACGTGTCATCATCATCGGTGACGATCAGGCCGAGGTTTTTGGTTCGGCGTTCAACCCGACGTTGGCGGTCTACTGCGGCACGAAGTCAGTGGCACACACTGCGCGCTTCGCGACCAACCGGGCATCGACGAACGTATAGATATGAATGCGGCGCGAGTTCGCCACTGCCTGGCAACAGGTCTTGTCGAGTCGGCTTCGACGTGGCGGTCATGACCGAATTGAGCCGCTGAGCAAGCGCACGGCATCGGACACGCTTTCACTCGCCGGGCGCTTTCTGGGTATAGCCGATATGGGCATCCCATTGTTCGGTCTTCCTCAACTGCTACTTCATCCGCTGCCCACGGCCGCACGCTGCTACGAGCTGGGAGTGCAATACGCGAGATCGCCGATTCGCGACCCGAACGGGTCGCAGTGTTGGCCTCTGCGGCTTGTCCACGATCCAGCAGGTCGCGTGCCGGCTGGATCGACTGCGATCTGGACAACTGGGTGCTGAACAAGCTGCGCGAGGGCCAAGGCCGTGAGCTCGAGAACCTGTTCACCGTTGACTCCGGCACCTATCACGTGGCACCGGCGAGATCCGGGCATGGATCACCGCCGCAGGAGCATTCGACACACTGCCGGCCGAGGTCGTCGACTACATCCCACTTCACCATGCGGTCACCGGCCTGGCATTCGCCTACTGGCAACGACCTGAACAGGTCAACGACCAACTGGCGCAGCAGTCAGCCTCGTGATTATCGGACCATCGCCGCCGGCCCGTCCGCCGCGGCGGCGATAGCGGACTGTCCGAACGTTACGAGAGGCGACGGCCATCAACGAGATCACCCACGACATCAACTGATCCGCGCAGCCGCCGATCGCATCGAGACCGCGGCTGCAACACGCCGTGCTGCCAGTCCGGTGCGGAACCTGATCGGCGGCACTTCCATCGACGCCGCATATGCGGTGCAACAGGAGCTGATCGACAGGCGGGTGGCCGGCGGAGAAGTCATCGTCGGCCGCAAAATCGGACTGACCGCACCCTCGGTACAGCAGCAGCTCGGGGTGGATCAGCCGGACTTCGGCGTGCTATTCGCGAGCATGGACGTATCGGCCGAAGATTTGGTACCGATGCGTCGGCTCCTGCAGCCAAGGGCTGAGGCGGAGGTCGCATTCACCCTGAACCGCGACCTCACCTGCGAGGACCTGAGCGAGGAGACGATCCATGCAGCGGTCGATTACGCCGTCGCGGCCCTCGAGATTGTGGACAGCCGGATCGAGAACTGGGATCTGACCATCGCGGACACCGTGGCGGACAACGCCTCGAGCGGTCTGTTCGTTCTCGGCCCGCGACGACTGACTCTTGCCGAGTTCGAGCCGCGCACAACCGTCATGCGCTTGTACGCCGACGATGAACTGGTCTCCACGCGAGGGGCAGGCCTGCTCGGCGACCCCTCAATGCCCTCGTGTGGTTGGCGCGGACCGCATCGGCATACGGCAACCCGCTGCGCTCCGGACAGGTCGTGCTGTCCGGAGCGCTGGGACCGATGGTGCCAGTGACGCCCGGCGCCGGATCCACGCTGAGATCGAACCGCTCGGGACGGTCTCAGCCACATTTCTTCGGAGGGGATCGATGACCACGTCGAAGGTTGCCATCATCGGATCGGGCAATATCGGCACCGACCTGATGTTCAAGATCATTCGGAACTCGGACATCCTTGAGGTTGGCGCCATGGTCGGTATCGATCCGATTCCGACGGGCTGGCCGCGCGCACCGACTCGGATTCCAGTCACCCACGGAGGTGTCGCCGGGCTGATCGCCATGCCACACTTCGACGAGATCGACATCGTTCTGGATGCGACATCGGCCAAGGCGCACATCGCGAATGCCGCAGTGCTCACCCCGCTGGGCAAGAAGCTGGTGGACCTGACTCCCGCCGCGCTCGGACCCTGGTTGTCCCGCCGTGAACCTGGAAGCCGCCCGCGATATGCCCAACGTCAACATGGTGACCTGTGGTGGTCAGGCCACCATCCCGATCGTGGCGGCAGTGTCGGCGGTAACGCCGGTGCACTATGCGGAGATCGTGGCGTCCATCGCCTCCCGGTCGGCGGGTCCGGGCACCCGCGCCAACATCGATGAGTTCACCGAAACCACGTCGCACGCCATCGAATCCGTGGGCCGGGCGGCCAAGGGCAAGGCCATCATCATCCTCAACCCGCCGAACCTCCACTCATCATGCGTGACACCGTGCTGTGCCTCGTCGGCGACGCCGATCATGACGCTATCCGGACGTCGATCACCGAGATGGTCGAACGGGTCTGCCGTTACGTTCCGGTTACCGTCTCAAACAGGATGTGCAGTTTCTCCGGTCGATGCCGACGAGCCGGTACACACCCTGGTGCCGAGGGATCACCGCCTGTGACGACGCGGGTCTCGGTCTTCCTCGAGGTCGAGGGAGCGGCACACTATCTGCCCGCTTATGCCGGCAATCTCGACATCATGACCTCCGCGGCCGTGCGCGTCTCGGAAGCGCTCGCCCGACAGTCCACCTCGCCGGTCAGGAGGCGCTCAGATGACCTACCGGTTGTACATCCAGGACGTCACGCTCCGCGACGGCATGCATGCGATCCGCCACCGGATCAGCGCCGAGGATGTCGGCCGCATCGCCGCGGCGCTGGACGCCGCGGGGGTGGACGCCATCGAGGTCGCCCATGGCGACGGATTGGCGGGCGGATCCCTCACCTACGGGCCGGGTAGTCACACCGACTGGCAGTGGATCGAAGCTGCCGCCGCAACGTCCGTCGGGCCACGCTGACGACGTTGCTGCTCCCGGGGATCGGTACCGTCGCCGAACTCGAGCAGGCGCACGCATTGGGCGTGCGATCGGTGCGCGTCGCCACCCACTGCACAGAGGCGGACATCTCCGCGCAACACATCGCCAAGGCGCGTGAACTCGGCATGGACGTCTCGGGGTTCTTGATGCTAAGTCATATGGCCCCGCCCAGGAACTCGCCCATCAGGCCAAGCTGATGGAGAGCTATGGAGCACACTGCGTCTACGTGACCGATTCCGGCGGCCGACTCACCATGGACGGCATCCGCGACCGGGTCCGGGCATATCGTGATGTGCTCGACGACTCGACCCAGATCGGTGTGCACGCCCACGAGAACCTGTCCCTGTCGGTGGCCAACAGTGTGGTCGCGGTCGAGGCCGGCGTCACCAGGGTCGACGCATCACTGGCCGGTCAGGGGGCAGGTGCCGGCAATACGCCCATCGAGGCCTTCGTCGCCGTCGCGGATCTGCTCGGCTGGGATCACCACTGTGACTTGCTGGCACTGCAGGACGCTGCGGACGACCTGGTGCGACCGTTGCGCGACCGGCCGGTCCAGGTCGACAGGGAGACGCTCACCCTGGGGTATGCGGGGGTATACTCGTCGTTTCTCCGGCATGCTGAGACTGCAGCCGGCCGCTACGGTGTCGACGCCCGCGACCTACTGCTCGAGGTCGGCCGGCGCCGTCTGGTCGGTGGTCAGGAAGACATGATCGTCGACATCGCACTGGATTTCATCGCCGAACGCGAGTCCTCCAGTAGCGACAGCTTGGTGCCCTGATCCGGTTCGCGGGCGGCCGGTGGAGAGCCACGGCCGCCCGCGACCGGAGTCTATGCGGTCGGGTTGCTGACGATGTTCAAACTCTTGATCTGGGTATAGCTCAGCAACTCCTCGAGCCCCTCCTCGCGACCTACCCGCTGTTCTTGACACCGCCATAGTGCACACCGAGATGGTGGCGGCTGGTGTCGTTGATCCAGCAGTAGCCGACGTCCATCCGGCTCGCGGTGTCGAGTGCACTGGCGAGATCCCGTGACCAGACAGAGGCGGTGAGACCGTACTCGACCTGGTTCGCCCACCGATGACATCCTCGACGGGTCAAGTCCAGGGACGTGGTGTACGACGTCGTCGTGTGATTCTTCGTGGGTGATGGTTCAGGCGGTCAGTGCCGCGGGGTGTCCTCCTGTTCGGTCGGGGCGTCGTTGACGGTGCGTGATTTGCTCAGCACGTCTAGGCCGAGGTAGCGGCGGGATTCGGCCCATTCGTCGTGTTGTTCGGCCAGCACGGCGCCGACCAGGCGGATCAGGGCGTCGCGGTCGGGGAAGATGCCCACGACGTCGGTGCGGCGTCGGATCTCCTTGTTGAGCCGTTCCTGGGGGTTGTTCGACCAGATCTGGCGCCAGATCTGTTTGGGGAACGCGGTGAACGCCAGCAGATCCGGCCGAGCGGCCTCCAAGTGATCAGCGACCTTCGGGAGTTTGTCGGCGAGTGCGTCGATGATCCGGTCATATTGCGCGGCAACGGATTCAGTGTCGGGTTGGTCGAACACCGAGTGCAGCAGGGTGCGTACCCACGGCCACGACGCTTTCGGGGTGATGGCCATGAGGTTGGTCGTGTAGTGCGTTCGGCAGCGCTGCCACGTGGCGCCGGGCAGGGTGGCGCCGATCGCGGCCACCAGCCCGGCGTGCGCGTCGCTGGTGACCAGTTTGACCCCCGACAGGCCGCGGGCGGTCAGTGACCGCCAGAACGTCAGCCAGCCGGCTCCGTCCTCGGCGGTGGTGACGTCGATGCCCAGGATCTCCCGATAGCCCTCATGGTTGACCCCGACGGCGATCAGGGCGTGCACGTTGACCACCCGCCCGCCCTCGCGGACCTTGAGAACCAGGGCGTCGGCGGCGACGAACGTGTACGGCCCGGCATCCAGGGGCCGAGTCCGGAACGCCTCGACGGCGGTGTCGAGTTCCTTGGCCATCACCGAGACCTGCGACTTCGACAAGCTGGTGATCCCCAGCGTCTCGACCAGGCGGTCCATCCGCCGCGTCGAGACCCGAGCAGATAGCAGGTGGCCACCACGGTGGTCAGGGCCCGCTCGGCACGTTTGCGGCGTTCCAGCAGCCAGTCCGGGAAATACGATCCCTGGCGCAGCTTCGGGATCGCAAGATCCAGACTGCCGGCACGGGTGTCGAATCGGCGGTGCCGATACCCGTTGCGGGAGTTGGTGCGCTCGGTACTGCGTTCGCCATAGCCAGCGCCGCACAGGGCGTCGGCTTCCGCGCCCATCAGGGTGTGGATGAACGTGGCCAGCAGCTCGCGCAGCACATCGGGATGGGCGGTGGTGAGTCGTTCGGCCAGCACAGCGGGCAGGTCGATATTGTGGGCAGTGGTCATCGCGTCGATTCCTTTGCTCGAGTGACTTTGGACGGTCCCTCGAAGAATCACGCGATGACCTTCAATCAGTCGGCTACGACACGCCGGTACCGCTGATCAGGTCCCACTCATACACCACTCTGCTGGACGCAACCCCTCGACGTCGCTCCACCGGATCACCGACAGCACCGGCCCGAATATCTCCTCGTTGAAGATCTTCATGCCCGGGGTGACATCGGCGAAAACGGTTGGCTGCAGCCAGTATCCCTTCTCGTAGTCCGCACCCGACGGGCGACCACCGCCGGTGATCAGCCGCGCGCCGTCGGCGTGTGCGGACGCGATGTACGCCTCGTCCTTCTCCAACTGCTCTCTGGAGTTGATCGGACCCATCTGGGATCCGGGATCCATCGGGTCACCGACACGCAGAGCGCCGACCGCTTCGCGGAGCCACTCGACCCCGGCATCGTAGATGTCGTCGTGCAGGAACAGCCGACTGGTGGATCCACACGACTGTCCCTGCCAGCCGAAGTTCATCCCCTCATCGCACCCGCCATCGCGGCGTCGAAATCGGCGTCGGCGAACACGATCATCGGGTTCTTGCCGCCGAGCTCGAGACTCACGCTCTTGACGCACACCTCGGCGGCGGCGCGCTGGATCGCAAGACCTGTCGGCACCGAACCGACGAATGCCAGCCGACGCACGTTCGGGTGGCGCACCAAGGCTTCACCGGCGTGGCCGCCGGCGCCGGTGACGACGTTGATAACACCGGGGGGGAAGACCCCCCGCATGATCTCGCCCATGGCCACCGTGCTCAACGGAGATTGCTCGCAAGGTTTGATCACCACGGTGTTTCCGGTCACCAGCGGCGCGGCCATCTTGGCGGCGGTGAACATCAGGGGATGGTTGAACGGGAAGATCTTTCCGACCACACCGTAGGGGATGCGCACCGAGACGTTAAGCGAACCCGGTTCAGCGGGCTGGGAGGTCTCCCCCTTGCTCTCGTGCGCCAGTCCGGCGAAATAGTCGATGACGTCGGCGCCGTATGCGACGTCGAAGTGTGAGATGCCGATCGTGTTCCCGGTGTCCGCGGTCTCGAGTGCGGCCAGCCGATCCCCCTCGGCGCGCAGACGGGAAGCAAAGGTACGCAACATGGCGGCGCGCTCGGATACCGGGGTTCGAGACCACGGTACGAATGCGGCCTCGGCCGCGGCGACCGCACGTTCGATGTCCTTCTCGCCACCGGCGGGCACCCGGGCGATCACCCGCTCGTTCGCGGGATTGACGGACTCGAGCCAATCGCCGTCGACGGCGGGAACCAGTTCCCCGTCGATCAGCATTCGGATGTCCTGATTGTCTGTCATCGGTACTCCTCGGTCGGTGCGATCAGTTGCGGTCGTTCGGATATCGGTCAATCGGGGTCAGTGCATTCGCTGTCTCCTCCCAACGTGTTCCAATGACGTTTTCGTGCACCACGTCCCGACTCCCGGGAGAACCGTGACCTGGCATTGGCGCATCGCGGTGGCCGAGCGCGCACCCGAGCGATGGTGTGCGATCAGCAGGCTCCACCGGTCGGTCAATTGCTCATCCCCCGGCGGGATCAACATGTCCTGCCACGTGCCCGGGCCGCACCGCGCGCGAGGTTCCGCTGGACGTACGTTTTCCCATCCGGGCCGACATAGGCACCCGTACTCGGGTCGTACCGCGTCACGGTCAGCGGTGGCGACACAGCAGGCCCATCAACAACCGACTCGGCAGGCACCTGCGGCACCGCCTGACCCGACAGCGTGGCGTTGGGATCTCCTTCCAGTTGTATCCGTCGTTGAGCGGCAGATAGTTCTCGTCGCTCTCGCACATCGCCACCGTGGGTGCGCGCTTACCGGGCCTGTTGGCGCATGGCAGGTTTCGCACTCCACGGACATTGAGGGCCGAATCCTGGGGCACCCGGCAGTAGAGGTGACCCGGGGGCCGCTGGGGATAATCCTCTTCGCTGGGTGGACGGATCTGGCTGGTGGGCAGGAAGCCGGTGGTGCACGGCGGCGGCAGATTCAGGTTGAGGTTGAACGAGATGTACACGCCCTTGTAGTCCTGCTTGGTGTGGCGATTGGCCAGCATCGAGCCGCCAATGGCCTCCACCAGCGGGGCGCCAGCACCAGCAACTGTTCGATGTTCGGTTGATAGACGACCGCGACGTCGGCCAGGCTGACCAGGTTGTTGAGCAGGATGGGCAGCGTCGGCCGAAATCGATCCATGAGCTGCTGCACTTCACCCAGCGCTGGCGGACCAGTGTGCAGTACCTCTCGAAACTCGGCGTCACGCGATTGCAGCTGTTCGGTGACGTCGGCCACGTTGGTCGCCCACCGCTGGATGGAATCGGCGGTGTCGATCTGTGAATCCAGAATGGGCCCGGACCGGTCGATCAGCGTGGTCAGGGACTCCAGGTTGGCCCGAGCATCGGACGCTAATGCTGTGGTGCCCTTGACTATTCGCGCGAGTTCCGGACCGAGCCCCCCGACGGCCAGGTAGGACTCGTCGATGGCCGTTCGTAGGTTCTCGTTGGGAATCGCCTGCAGGCCTTCGTTCGTGGCGGTCAACAAGGAGTTGATATCGGCCGGCAGCCTGGTCCGGTCCATCGGGATCACGTCACCGTCGACCAGCACGGGACCTCGGTCACTGCGCGGTGTGAGTTCGAGGAAAACCTCACCGAGACCGGTCTGGCTGTGCACCGCAGCGTCGACATCCGACGGAATCTCGACATCCGAGGTCAAGGACAACACCGCCTCGACACCCGCGGGGGTCAAGCGCACGTCCTTCACCTGTCCCACTCCGGTACCCCGGTAGGTGACGTTGCCGTTCCTGTACAACCCGCCGGACGCGGGAAGAGCGACGATCACGCGGTACTCCCCCGCCCCGAACAGCAGCGCGGGCACCTTCAGGTAGCTGAGCCCGATCGCGCCCACCGCGAGGACCGAGATCACCGCGAAGATCAACAGCTGTATCCACACTCGTCTGCTCAGATGCATGTCTAGTGACCTTGGTCCCAGCGATAGGGTGCCAGTAGCGGATTATCTGCGGTATACGGACTCGGGAGCGTGCCGACGGTGCGACCCCATTGCATCTCCAGTTCGGTTAGGTCGCCCTCGAATCGGGTGCCGGTGAGCAACCCGGCATCCAATCGGCTCAGAGTCAGGTCGACGATCAGCGAGGTATTTGCGTAGTCGCCACGGAACCACTTCGTCAGCGTGTCCTTGGGGAACGGATAGGTGAGGAACAGGCCCAGCGAACGGGTGAGCGCGGGGCCGGAGTTGGCCAGCGACTCCAGGACAGGGCCGAGATTCTTCAGTTCCGCCACGATGGCATCCTTGGTCTGGTGAACCGAATCGGCGGCCAGGGCGCTGAACTTGCCCAATTGGTCGACCGCCTCCACAAGGTTGTCGCGCTGCTCGTTCAGGACTTCCAGTGCCCGAGGGATGGTATCGAGCGCCCGGTCCACCACTGGTTTCTCGGCGGCGAACTGTCCGACCAGCCTGTTGAGGCTGTCCGTGGCCGCGATGATGTCCGCCGACTGCTCGTTCACCCGGCCGATAAATGTGTCCAGTTGCACCAACATGCTCCGCAGGTCGTCCTCCCGCCCCCGAAGGCGGTGGTGAGCGCTTGGGTGATGTCCTGGATCTGACCCACCCCGCCACCGTTGAGCAACAGCGACAGCGCCGAGAGAGTCTCTTCGGTGGACGGGTAGGCGCTGCTGGATTCCAGCCGGATCAGGGAACCTTGCTGCAGTTCACCCTGGGGTGGCTCATCGGTCGGCGGCGCCAACTCGATGTGCAACGAGCCGAACAAACTCGTCTGACCCACCTTCACCGTACTGTTGGCCGGTAGCACCACATCGCCGTTGAGCTTGAGGTCGAGCAACGCATGCCACCCCTGGCGTTCGATCTTGGTGACGGTACCGACGTTGGCGTCGTTCACACGCACGCGTGAGTTCTGTTGAATGTTGAAGACATCGGCCATCTGGGCTTGCACGGTGAACGCCCCCGCACCGCTGCCCTCGGTGCCCGGTAACTGGAAGGAGTTCAGTCCCCGCCACCCGCATCCGGGGAGCCCAGCCATTGTCACGACGGCGATCGCCAACGTGGCCACACGACGACCAGTGCGCATCACCGATCTCCCCCCGGCGGCACCATGATCCCGGCCAGACCGGCGGTGGGATTTGTGGGCAACGCCACTGGTGGCGCCTCGGCAGGCAGCAGATCGGCACCCGGTGGAGGCGGTACAGCGGGTGCTGCTGGCGCAGGTGGGACATGGTCGGGCCGCATCCAGTCCTCGCTGTAGGTGATCTCGTTCGGTCTTGCGCTGGCTCCCACGAAGGGGTTCATTCCGATTGGGGGGAAGTTGTACTGGCGGTTCTTGACGATCGGCGCCAGATACTGCACACACAGCTTCGATGACTGTTCGGCACCCAACTGCGACGCGGCTTGGATAGCACCGCACAGGAAGGTGATGGGGTCGCGGAAGTTGTTGACCGCCAGAGCAGAACTCAGCGTCCCTTGGGCAGGCTGGTAGATGTTGGCCGCGTTGGCCGCCACTGTCGGCAATACATGCAGTGTCTGTTTGATGTCGCCAAGGCTGTCGGCCAGCGCCTGGGATACCGATGTCAACGTATCGGTGGTGGTACCCAACGCCTCCCGGTTGTCGGCGACGAAGGACTTGACCTCACTCGCGACGTCGCTCAGGTCGGCGATGGCCTCGGCTACCTCGCCCGAGTCGTTGGTAAACAGATTCGTCACCGACGCGAAGTTTTGGTTCAGGTCGCGCATCAGCGTCGTGCTGCCCTCCAGCGCCGAGACCAGGGCGGCGAGGTTTTTCACGGTGGTGAACGTGTCACCGCTATGGTCACCCAGCGCCGAGAGCGCCTGCGACAGTTCGAGAATCGTCTGTCGGATGTTCGCGCCCTGGCCACGTAGGTTGTCGGCGGCAGAGTTGACCAGACTGCCCAGGGTGCTGACACCTCCGGCCTCGGTGGGAGCGAGCAGATCAGTGAGTTTCTCGAGCTGCTCCCGGAAGTCGTCCCACTCGACTGGGACCGCGGTTCGCTCCACCGGGATAACGGCGTTGTCGCCCAGCAGCGGACCGCCCTGGTAGGGCGGGGTCAACTGGATGGCTCGGGCGGTGACCAGCGTCGGTGAGAGGATCACCGCTTTAACCTCGGCCGGCACTTCGTACTGCTCCTCCACCCAGAACATAACCTTCACGCTGGCCGGCTGGGCCTCGATCGACTCTATGCGACCGACGTTCACGCCCCTGATCCGAACGTCGTCACCCACGAAGAGGCCGTTGGTGTTGGTGAAGTAAGCCTCGACATGGATGCGATTGCGCTGTCCGACCGCATTGTTGACCACGAACGCGCCGGCAGTGAGGGTGCTCACCAGGACGGCCGCTAGCAGGAGCCGAACGAACCCGGAGCGCTTCACCGGTTCGGCCCATCGGTGGTGCCTCGTTCGGCGCCGGCTGGTACACCGGGCTGGGGTCGGCACCGGTGAGGCGAAGGGATCCGGTGTCGGCGGAGCCGGCGCTCCAGGCGGCGGACCTCCTGGTGGCGGAGCGGGCAGCGGCTCGCGGTAGGGGTACCGCGGATCTCCCGGCTTGCCCGTGATGGCATCGGGCAGAGTCAGCCGGGGCTCGCCGCCCTGTCCGGTGCGCGGGAACGGAACGGGCATGGCGGGCGTGCCCTGCTGACCGGTCTGCGGATCAGTGCGCTCCGACGGCGTCAGCACGTTCGGATCGAGGCCGAGGTCGGAGAAGGCTGCGTCGACGAAAGGCTGGATCCACTGACCGGGCATCAAGTTGGCCACGTAGGCTTTGAAGAACGGGCCGGAGGTCAGCGTCTCACCGAAAGTCGTTGCGTAAGAATTCAATCCCTTGATGGATTGTTGGATCTCGGACTTGCGGTTGTTCAGGATGGTGAGGACACCGTTGAGTTTGTCCAGGGTGGGTCGCAGGGTATCCCGGTTCTCCGAGATGAAGCCGCGGATCTGGTCGGCCAGCGCGGAGATGTCCACCATGATGCCGTCCAAGGCGGCACTCTGTGCGCGCAGGGCGACGAGCAACCCGTTGGAGTCGTGGATCAACTGCACGACTCGATCCGTGCGTTCGGCCAGCACGGTGGTCGCTTTACTCGCATTGGACAGCAGGTTGCGCAGGTGCGAATCCCGCTCACCGAGCGTGCGGGAGAAACGGGCAACTCCGTCCACAGCCACCCTCAACTGCGGCGGGGTGTCCTGCAACGTCTCAGACAGCGTCTGCAGCGCGCCGGAGAGTTGGTCGGTGTTCAGCCCGCTGATGGTCGCGGTGAGATCACCTAGCGCATCCGGCAGTTGGTACGGCGATGTCGTCCGGTCCAGCGGGATGGTGTGCTCCAACCGGCCATCGCCGCGGGTCATCAGGTCCAGCACCTTGTTGCCCAGCAGGTTGATGGTCTTGATGCTGGCCTCGGTCCGTTCACCGAGACGGATGTCGTCGGCGACCGTGAACTCCACCAGGACACCATTGCGATCCAGGGTGATGCTCTGTACCTGACCCGCACGGTATCCCGAGACCCGCACTTCGGTGCCGGCGGTCAAACCGCCCGCTTCCTCGAAGTAGGCGGAATAGGTTGCGCCCGACGAGACGAAGGGCAACCTGTTGTAGTTCAGTGCACCCAGGCTGGCCACGGCGGCTACCGTCACCCCGGCAATGCCCAGGACGACGTGATTGCGTTCGACGAAAGGTTTCATCGCGGTGTGCACCTGCCCGAGTCCTGGCCGGCGATCTTCACGTACACCGGTTGGCCGCCCTTGCCGTTGAGTTTCAGGACGATGTCGCACAGGTAGAAGCTGAAGAAGTCACCGTAGAGGCCCTGCCGGCCCAAGACCCGATAGGCTTCCGGCAGCGTGGCCAGCAGGTTGTCGAAGTACTCATGGTCGGCCAGCACCACGCCGGCCGTCCGGTCCGTCTCGTGCAGGGTCTTCTGCAGCGGCGGACGGGCCTCGCCGAGCAGGTCCGCGATGGACCTGGCTGCCTCGTCGGCATGCGCCACCCCGTTGCTGATGTCCTGGCCACGAGCCTCCAGTCCGTCGACCAGCTGACCGAGCGAGTCGACCGCCTGTCCGAACTCCGCGCTGCGGTCACCAATCGACCCCAGGACCGTGTCGAGATTGACCACCACCTGTCCGATAAGTTCGTCCCGGTCGGCCAGTGTGTTGGTCAGTGCAGCCGTCTGGGCGAGGATGGATCCGATCGTCGGGCCCTGCCCCTGAAATGCGGCGATCAGCTGCCCGCTGAGCGCGTTGACCTGATCGGGGTCCAGCGCCCGGAACAGCGGCCGGAAACCACCGAGCAACGCGTCCAGGTCGAGCGCCGGCGCCGTGTGGTCCTGCGGAATGGTGCCACCGGGTGGCAGTCGCCTGGTGCCGCCCGCACCTTCCTGCAGCGACAGATACCGACTCCCGATGATGTCCTCGTACCGGATCACGGCGCGGGTGCCCTCGGTGAGCACCACGGAGTCGTCGGTGCTGAACCGGACCACGGCACTACCGTCGTCGGTCACCGTGATGTCCTTGACCTTGCCCACTTCCACGCCCGCGATGCGGACGAAGTTCCCATCGGCCAGACCGCTGACCGTACTGAACACGGCGCTGTAGACGGTCTCTTTCTGGAATCGCAGTTGGGCGAAGATCGCGATCAGGGCGAAGGCACCCATCACGCACACCACGAAGAAGATGGCCAGACGCCAGATAACTCCGGACATACTGCGGCGCAACGCTTTACCTCCTTCTGAGGAAACGGCCGGTGGTCATGACGATGGGGGCGCCGGGGCGGGCAGCGGCGGTCCGGCGGCGGGTGGCGCGTTGGACGCCGGCGGGATCCCCGGATACAGCGGCACACCGCCGGGCCCGTACATTGGAGCGCCGTACGGCGGCGCTCCCGGATAGGGAATCGGTCCTGGTGCAGGCCCACCCGGATAACGGATGCTGGGCGGTTCCGGGACAGCGCGGGTGACCGGGAAGTAGTTGGCCCACCCCGGGAAGCCAATGCCCGGATTGGGTCGCACATCTAGCCCGGCACCGAAGCCGGTGTTGGCCACCAGGTAACGCACCGGCCAGTTGTTCGCGACGTCGGGCAGCGAACCGCAACCCGGCTTGCCGCCGGGACCACCCTTGGCAGCGTTGATGGGCAGGTTCTGCGGATAGCGATAGGGATCGTCACCAAGCATCAGGGATGCGTCCATAATGAGAGATTTGCCGTTGGCGCCACCGTAGGCAGCTTCGTAATCGGGCAATATCTCGTGAGCACCGACGAGCAGGCAGGTCAGCGATGGGTTGTACTTCATGAATAGATCGGTCGTGGGTTTCGCCAGATTGACGGCCTCTACCAGGGCATCCTTGCTCGGTCCGAGAACGTCGATGCCACTACGGGATACACCGACCACGCCGAGCAGCAGGGCGTCCAGCTGCTGGGCCTGCTCGGTGAGCGTGACACTCGTCGTGCTGGCGGCGTTGAGGGTGTCGATGATGCGCGGTGCGGCGGCACCGTAGACCTCGCCGAAATCCTCCAGCGCCTGCCAGTTCTGCTTCATCGTATCTGTGCGCGCGTTGAGGGCCAGCAGCACCGTGTTGGTGTCGGTGATGGATCGGCCGATCCGTTCTCCCTGTCCGCGCAAACCCTCTGCCAGCGCCGCGAGTACGGCGTTCAGCTTGGCTGGATCGATGGTGTCCAGCAGCTGGACGACATTCTCGAACACCGTATTGACCTCGGTGGCAACATTTTCCGACTCGATGATGGAGTTTGCGGCGAGAATCTGCGGGCTGGGATCGGCGGGATAGATCAGGTCGACGAACTTTGCGCCGAACAACGAGGTGGCAGCGATACGCGCCTGCACGTTGGCGGGGATGTTGCCGATCTGGTCGGAATCGATGGCCAACCGCAGGCTCGCCGGCCCCTGGCCGTTACCCTCGATCGAGGCGACCCTGCCGACGTCGACACCGCGCATCCTGACCTTCGCATTGGGCTCCATGATCAGGCCCGTCCGATCGGACGAAAGGGTCACCGGCACGGTGGGAGTGAAGGATTCGTTGAACGCGCCCACGGTGAGCGCGATCGCACCGGCGATGAGGGCGACCATCACTGTTGCCAGCCAGCCGGCGGCGATCCGGGGCCGGCCGCTCTGGCGTCGGGTGGGCATCTCCTTACCCCGCGTAGCTGAACTTGCCGGTCTGGCCGTAGAGGGCCAGGGTCACGAGCGTGATGACGAAGGCGGCGACGATCAGCGAAGTGCGGGTGGCGCGCCCGACGGCCTCGCCGACACCCGCGGGTCCGCCCGCCGCGGTGAATCCGTAGTAGGTATGCACCATGATGATCGCAGCGACCTCGGCGATGGTCACGACGAACGACCGGATCAGATCGGCCGGGGTGAAGAACGTGTTGAAGTAGTGCGCATACACGCCGCTGGACTGACCGTAGAGCACGGTGGTCACGAATTGACCCGAGGTGTAACCGAGCCAGAGCGCGACGCTGTAGAGAGGGACTACCACGATGATCGCGGCGAGCAATCGGGTGGAGGCTAGGTAGGCGATGGCCCGGATGCCCATCACCTCGAGCGCGTCGATCTCCTCATTGATGCGCATAGCGCCCAGTTGCGCGGTCGCCCCCGCGCCGATCGTTGCCGAGAACGCAATCGCGGCGGTGGCAGGCGTCACCAGCCTGGTGTTGACGAACGCCGAGACGAAGCCCGCCAGCGCTTCGGTCTTGAACTGCGACAGCTGATTGAAACCCTGACTCGCCAGGGTGCCGCTGGTCGACATGGTCATGAAGCCGACGATGGCCACGGTGCCGCCGATCACCATCAGCGATCCGGTCCCCAGGCTCATCGCGGCGACCTGACGCAACAGTTCGGAGCGATACTTGGCCATCGCCATGACGATCGATCCCAGCATTTCGCCGTAGAACCTGGTCTGTTCACCGAATTGGCGCCAACTCGATCGGACCGCCCTCAATGACCGGGTTGCCATGGGGAAGCGTTGCTGCGCAATGGTTCACGCGGTCACTTCGTCACCTCGAATCCGACAGCGGTGATGATCAGGTTGATGACGAACAGCACGACGAACGAGAAAACGACGGTCTCGTTGACAGCGTTGCCGACACCCGCAGGTCCACCGCTAACGGTGGTCCCGCGGTGACAGGCGATCAGGCCGGCCGCAAGACCGAAGGCGGTCGCTTTCACCATCGAGATCAGCACGTCACTCAGGCCGGTGATCAGAGTCAGGCTCGCGATGAATGCCCCCGGCGTGACGTGCTGGAAGAACACGGCGAAGAAGAACCCCCCGGTCAGGCCGGTGAGCGTCACCAACGACGACAGCGACAGCGCGACCACCGTCGCCGCCAGCACCCGCGGCACAACCAGGGCTCGGATCGGATCGATGCCCATCACCCGCATCGCATCGAGCTCCTCGCGGATGGTGCGGGCGCCCAGGTCGGCGCACATCGCTGCGGCCCCCGATCCGGCCACCACCAGCACGGTGACGAACGGGCCGATCTGGTTGACCGCCCCCAGCGCCGCTCCGCTGCCGGAGTTATCGGCAGCGCCGAACTCCACCAGCAGCACATTGAACGTAAAGACCGTGAGCACGACGAACGGGATGGACAACAACAGCGTCGGCAAGAGCGATACCCGCGCGACGAACCATGTCTGGTCCAGGAATTCCCGCCAGGCGAAGGGCGGCTTGAAGATCGCGACGAACGTGTCCAACGCCATCCCGACGAATCCACCGATCCGACGGAACGGCTCCATGGTGGGCGTCTCTGACCAATCAATGCGATTCGATGTCACCGACTCGATCCTTCTATCCGGAAGGCGATGGACGTCGGCACTTCCGGGTAGTGCCCCCGCCGTCGGAGTCGAGGTCGGTCGACCTCGATCCAGCAAACGTGATTCGTCGTTGCTGCCCAGCACCGCTGCGTTGCGGACGCAAGGAACCCCAGACGTGCGGGCGTGACGCGCATGGTGACTCCCGGGTCTGGTTCATGCGGCAAGTGACGCCGATCACGGTATGGGCGCTGTTCACTTACGTCTACTACTAGTTAACTAGCACTCTTATGCCTAGTGGGTATAGGAGCACTCCTTGCTGAGCGGGCGCCGGCGGGATCTGGAGATGGATACATCGGTCCGCGCCCCTTCCGTCAGTACGCCGGGCACGGCGTTGGCAAAGACCACCAGAACAGGTCGTGCCGAATGCTTCAGGAGAACTCGGCGCGCTCCCCGGTCGCTGGTCAGCTCGGCCTCGGTTCTGGGGCGCGCTTGCGCGGCGGCGTGTTCGCCGGACTCCACGCTCGACGTGCCCTCGATGGCCCCGGGTCGATGAGGGCCTACCGTTTCCAGCGGCGCAGCGTCGACTGGCAGATGCCGGTTTCGACAGCCACGGAGCCTACCGGTTCACTCAATACAGCCGGGCAACGATTTGCCTGTGTCAACGTCGGTTGAAAACTGACCCCTTTTCAACGGTTGAAAATTGACCCCCTGGTGTTCATTCTTCGGTGGTCGATCCCGGGACTCTCCCGAGATCACGGTCTTTGATCCGGTAGGAGTCGCCCTTGAGGGCGATCACTTCGGCGTGGTGGACGAGGCGGTCGATCATGGCCGCAGCTACCACGTCGTCACCGAACACCTCGCCCCAGCGGCCGAACGGTTTGTTGGAGGTCACGATCAAGCTGGCGCGTTCGTAGCGAGACGACACCAGCTGAAAGAACAGGTTCGCGGCCTCGGGTGCGAATGGGATGTAGCCGACCACCTCGACGACCAGCAGCGGGTAACGGCCCAGCCGGACGAGTTCGGGTTGAAGTCGGCCCGCGTAGTGGGCTTCGGCCAGCCGTGCCACCCATTCCGAGGCGGTGCCGAACAGGGTGCGGTGCCCAGCCTGACACGCCCGGATCGCGATGCCGATGGCCAGGTGCGTTTTGCCAGTGCCGGGTGTTATCAACGGGTAGCAACACGCTCGAATCTATGTATGCAACAAGGGGGTTGATGCTGGGCAAGTCATCGTTGTTGCCGGTTTATCGGCGGGTGTTCTTCGACGTGAAGGAACGGCAACGATGGCGTATCCGGTGGCAGTGTCTCCTGCGGGAGGGAAGCGGACCTGGACCGTGCTTGGGGAGGACTTCGCAACGGTCGGTCCCGTCGAGGAGTGGATAGAAGCCCACCGGCACCTGTGGTCGCCGAACACGGTGCGCGGGTATGCGACGTCGTTGGCGCAGTGGTGGAGCTTCCTGGAACAACGCGGACAATCCGATGGATGGCGCGATGTCGGTGTCCCCGCATTCACGGCGTTTCTGTCCTGGCAGCGCAATGGCCGCACAGTTGAGCATCGGCTGGCCGAGTCGGACCAGGCACCGACCGCTGCAACACTGGAAGTTCGCCTTGCAGCATTGATTTCGTTCTACCGCTGGCATCAGGCAGTATCCGGTGTGGCGGTAGCAGGACAGCTACTTCGAGGAACTCCGCGACAGCGACCGGCCCGGGGCTTGCTGGCGCATCTGGATGCGCGGTCGGCCCCGGCGGCATCCTCGCTGGTGCGGGTGCGCCGCGACCGACGCCGCGACAGACCGCCCTTGCTGCTGCCCGAGCAGATCCAGGCGGTCCTGGATGGCTGCGCGGTCTTCGATACCGAGTCCGGTTCGTGGCAAGGAAACCTGCGGGACCGGTTCGTGTTCGCCCTGCTGGCCGAGACCGGGATGCGTCTCGGGGAGGCGCTGGGTCTGCGGATCGGCGAGTTCGTGCTCGGCCGCGGCGATACCGCGTATGTGCAGATCGTGCCTCGCTCGGATAACCCCAACGGGGCGCGGGTGAAGATGATGCGACCGCGACGAGTCTATGTTGGGGCTGACCTCGAGCGGCTGTTCGCCGATTATCTCACCGACATCGCCTGCCGGGCAGCCGAATCCGGGATCGGTCTGATGGACACATCGCCGCTGCTGGTGAATGTGGCCAGACCACCGTTGTTGGCCGCATTGCGGGAGACGACGGTCCGGGAGAAAGTGGCCACGCTGCGTCGGCGGGGCATCGGACCACTCGGGTGGACGCCGCACTGGTTCCGCCACACCCATGCCACCGCCTTGTTGCTCGCCGGGACGCCGGAATGGGTGGTCTCCCGGCGTCTTGGCCACGCTCATGTGCAGACCACCCTTGACCTCTACGGCTGGGTCCGCGACGACGAAGCCCTGCGAGCGGCAGCCAACTGGGCTTCCTACGCCAGCAGCTGGCGGGTGGCCGAATGATCGACGAGCATGGCCACCTGCGCCTGCGTAGTGCCGAACACCTCGATCCGATCTGGCGACTCTTTGACGAGCTGCCAGCACAGTGGCGTGGCCCCGTGCTCGGGCCCGGTATCGAGAACTGGGCGTCGATTACCGAGAATGATTGGCCGCATTTGGATCTGAGCGAATTACCCGATCCGTTCGCCGCGGAGCTGGCGTGGATGGCGCACTGGCAGGCCGGTGATGGCACCCGTGTCTCGGTGTTGGCGATGGCGCAGTTGGCCAACATGATTCGGCGGGCAGTTACCGAGGGCCGTGATTTCCCCTCGTCGATCCGGGCGATGGATTACGACGCCGCCGCGGTGTTGCAGAGCTGGTTCTATCTCAGCAGGGGCAAGCGACTGCCCTCACCCCGAGGTCGGGGCCGGGTGCACGCTCTGTTCGGGTTCGCCCGGCACGCCCTGATCGCCGCCTGCCACGACGGCCCGTGGTGGCACCTGGACTTCTGGCACCCGCGCTGCGATCCGCGGATACCACTGACCGATCGTGAACCGGTCGCCAACTACGGCTGCGCACCCGGAGATATACAGCTTCCGTGGTTGCGGGCCGCGGTGAAGTGGCACCTGGGCACGATGCTCGAATCCGGGGCGCTGCGCTGGACCACGGTCAGCCAGGAACGCATGCGCAGCTTCCGCCGGTTCGACAACTGGCTGACCGCCAGCTTCGACGACCCGACTGGCATCCTGGGCGACCCAACGAGCGCGGTCGAACAGGCGGCGGCGTTCGCGCGGTGGACCGCCGTGGCAGCCAACCGCGTCACCCGCCAATCCGACACACGCCACCTCGGAAGAACAGTGCCGATCCGGGGAATCAACGACGACCTGCGAGCGGTGGCCGGCCTCTTGGACTTCATTGCCGCCAATCCCGGGGAGGCTCGCAGCGTTCTCGGTGCCGAGCCCTGGCAACGAGTGAGCGCAGCACACGCCTCCAGCTGGTTCGGCCGGGTCACCCGGATACCGCATCAACGCGGTTTCAACGATGCGAACTACATCGATGATCACGCACTCGCGCAGATCACTGCGGCGCTGCCGCTGATCGGGTTGCCGCGCACCGAGCAGATGACCATCACCCGCGGCGACGGCACCACCCTCACCGCCAACGGACTTGACGACCCGCAAGCGATGCGGATGATCCTGCTGCAGATCCTCACCGGCCGGCGGGCCAGCGAGATCCGCACCTGCGACTTCGACTGCCTTTCGGCTGCGCCCGCCACTACCGCAGCGGCCGAGGGCGATGGCCAAATGCTGACCAGGTTCCGCTACGCGCAGAGCAAGATCGATGTCGCACCCGACATCATCCTCGTCGACCGCGAGGTCACCGAAGTCATTGCCGAACAACACCGTTGGCTCCAAATCCAGCATCCAGAAGGCAGCAGGCGGTATCTGTTCGCGCGGCGTCTGGGCAACCGCCGCGGTGACAAACCCTATCCGGCAGGTACCTACAACTGGGTGCTGCGCAGCCTCAGCGACCTCGTTCAGATCACCGACGCCAAGGGCCACGCCGTGCGGTTAAGCCACACTCACCGCTTCCGCCACACCCGGCTGACCCGACTGGCCGAACTCGGTCTGCCGATTCACGTCCTACAGCGCTATGCAGGGCACGCCACCCCCACCATGACGATGCACTACATCGCCGCCCGCGACGAACACGCCGAGCAGGCATTCCTGGCCACGGCCAAGCTGCGATCCGACGGCACCCGCATCCAACTCTCCAGCGACGACCACGACAGTCTGCACCTGTTCCGCCGCGCAGACCGGTTCCTGCCCAACGGGTGGTGCATGCTGCCACCGCTGCAATCCTGCGACAAAGGCAACGCCTGCCTGACCTGCTCAGTTTTCGTCACCGACCACACCCACCACGACGTACTGCAACGTCAACTCCGCGAGACCACCGACCTGATCGACCGGGCCACAACGGAATTCGAACAGCGACACGGCCATCCCATGCCCGAGGACAACGTCTGGCTGATCCGCCGCCGAGCTGAACACCACGCGCTTACCCGACTCCTGGCCGCCCTCGACGATGCGCCCGGCTCCGCAGCCCACGGCGCGACAACCCAGTGTCATCGAGCCAGCGCTGGACCAGTCCCGCTGACTCTCGATCTCACCGCCCACCGCAGGAGCACCCCATGACCGACTCCCGAGAACGCCGCATCACCGCACTCACCCAAGCAGCGAAAGCCAAGTCTCAGAACAAGACCCGAGACGCTGAGCAGGCCATCCGCCGACTGGTCAAACGTGGCGACCCGATCACTTTCCAGGCCGTGCAACGCGAAGCGGCCGTCTCTCACGCCTTCCTCTACAACCATCCCGAACTGCGCAAACGAATCGAACATCTGCGCGGCACCCGCCCCAAGGCCCCCGCCGACCAATCCGTGGACACCGACAGCACGCTCGTCATCACGCTGACCCGCCAGATCGCCGAACTCAAGAAACAGCACCACCAGCAACTCAAAGCACTCCGCGACGCACTCGAACGAGCACACGGAGAGAACCTCGACCTACGGCGCGAACTGGCCCGCCGCGGCATCCAGCCCTCGCCTAACGTCGTATCGATCGCAACAACGTCCTGAACAGGCATAACACGGTCATTCTGCGTTCGAACCTTCGATAACACCCGGTCCAAGGAACACGACGTTGTCCTTGGCGGCGACGAAGTCCAGCGTGCCGAGGTGGGCGATGGTGTCGCGTTTGAGTCCGCGGGCGTGGTCGAAGTCGAGCTCCTCTATGACTTCCGCGAGGGAAATCGTGCCGCGCGGATGCGTCCTTCGCGGTCAGATCCCGGTGGGTCGACGCGGCCGCGGCGGTCTTGGCGGAGGTGGTTCTGGTGGTCATGACACCAGTCCGCCTTCGCCGAGGTCGATGCCCAGTGCGGCGTCGTAGTCACTGAGACGACGCTGCTCGACCAGCACGTGCTCATCGGAGCCGGGTATCGGGCGTAATGCACTGATCCTGTTGCGGCGCAGCATGTTCGCAGCCTCACGATGCTCCGGGTGGGTGATCGTCTGATGCCGGGCCCAAACCCGCTCGTGGTTGGCGACGGTCTTGCCGTCACAGAACACTTTTACTCGGTCCAGATCGGCGGTGACCTCGATGCGTCGTCCGATCACCCCGGGATGCACCGAGTAGTCGTTGGCATCCAACCGGACGTAGTGAACACGCGCCAACCGCGCCGAGTGACGCCATCCCACCTGCGGAGCCACCGGTGGCAAGGTCAGCATCGCCCCCCGGTCGGCGCCGATCAGGTCGGTCGGAGCGCAACAACCCAACACCCGACGCCGGCGCGGGTTGACGATCTGCAGCCACTTGCCGAGCTGGTGGTTGAAGTCGCCGGGACCGCTGAACTCGCGGCCCGGCAGGAACGACCGTTCGCAGTACTCGTGGGCACGTTCGATGATGCCGTTATGCTCGGGCTCGGCCGGTTTGAGGACCACCACCTTAGTACCCAGCACACCGCGGAACGCCTGGCAGTCGCCGGTCAATTCGATTCAGCCACCGCGGTTTCGGCCGATCGCTCCCTCACCGTCCCACACCAGAGTGCGGGGCACCGCGCCCAATGCGGCGATCAGCTGCCACCAGCCGGCGAACAGGTCCTCCGCCCGGCGCGAGGGCAGCAGAATCGCCGAGAGCCACCGTGAATACCCCAGCACCATCGTCAGCACCGGCAGCTGTATCGGCATCCGAGTCTGGCCGTACCTTACGGGGATCGTCACAGGTGGGAACCACAGGTCGCACTGGGCGATATCGCCGGCGTCGTAGCTGGTGCGTCCGGCCGGGTCCGGCGGCAGATACGCCGGACGCAACTCCCGGACCCGCGCGCTGAACACCGTCATTCCCCGCGTCCAGCCGACGCGCTCGGCGATCACCGTCGCCGGCATCGTCGGGCCTTTTTCAGCTCGACGCGGATCGCGTCCTCGAACGCGCCCACCGCCGACCCCGCCGGTTTGCGCTCGTACTACGGCGGCCATCCGAGGACAACGCCGATCCCACCGTGTTCCTCGAGTTCAACGTCCTGGCGATCATCTTGATCGGCAACCCCTCCGCCGATGCAATCGGCGGATCACAGCCCAGTCCTCCACTGACAACAACTCCCTTCTCCTCTCGGCTCGTAAGCCGAGAATCGGACGAAGGGGGTCAAAGTCGGGCGTTGACACGGCGTCAGTTTTCAGGCGATGCCGACATGGAGGAGCCCTTCGTGTGAGTCGATGTTCGGGGAGCCTGGAGAGGCAGGCTTAATAGAGGGGGCTGGCGCTCCGCGTTGGAAGCAACGCGCCCTCTTCGACGCGATGAAAGACCTCGCCGCACTGACTTCCGATGCGCTACACCTGGCCAGGCTGTCGGTCTGGGACACCGTCGGCGACGTCCGGGTCGGTGACGCGCTCAGTGGCGGTGCACCGATCGATGATGAACGGCTGCGTGAACTTGTCGCACAGCGAACGACGTCACCCCCGGTCGCCTAGTCAGTCTGGAGCGTCGTTTAAGTACCGGTACAGCGTCGCCCGACTCACTCCGAGGTACTCGGTGATGGCCTTGCCGGTGTAACCGTCGGCCTTCATCCGCCTCGCGGTTGCAATGCGCTCGGCGTCGTCGACCTTGCGAGGCCGCCCGAACTTGGTGCCGTTAGCCCGCGAGGTCGCCCGCTTGAGGGCGTTGCGCTCCTTGCTCAGTTCGCGCTCATACTCCGCGAGAGAGCCAAGACGCCGATCATCATCCGGCCCGACGGGGCGGAAGAGTCGATACCGTCGGTGACGGACACCACGGTCACGCCGCGCTCCGTCAGTTCCATGACGGTCTGCACGATGTGCAGCATGTTTCACCCGAGTCGGTCCAGCTTCCACACCACCACCGTGTCACCCTCACGGACGTAACCCATGAGATCCGTTAGGCCGGGACGGTCATCGCGGGCACCGGACATCACATCGGTACCGATAGCACGTGCCAACCCGCATAGCGTTCGCCGCGGCATAAATTCGGTGGTAGCCGAGGCGATCTCCCGACTTCGATCTCACGGGTCAGTCGCCACATAGGAGGCATCTCCGATCCGCGTACGTTATCGAAATCGCCGCCAGTGGCAGCCCGGTCACTCGGGTGATCGCCCTGTGAAGACCTATCGACAAACCCCCGCGGACCACGAAAGCGGTTCTGCAGCAGCTGATCTTACATGTGTGACGGCCCAGTCCGCGATGGCTGCCTGGACATGCTTCACGGCCTCTGGGGACACCCCGGCGCAGCCTTGCCCGAGCAGAGCGGCGTTCCCGACCGATAGGGGCTTGTCCCGATGCGCTCAGCGCCAGCACACGGCGAGGTCCAAGACAACCGGCCGCGACTTCAAGGTATTGCCCGTGTCGGTCATCCACGAGTTCGACCTGGGCAAGGCAGTTCACCGGGCTGGTGACGCAACCTCGACAGGAGTCCGAGGGGCAGCATCGGGCGGGTAGAGCGGTTCGACCGCATGGATCGCCCCGATAGATCTGAGCGCTCAAGAAGCCTCTGTGGTGCAATGATATCGGGGGCCTTCTAAGACGAGTGCCGGTCAGCCACGCGTCGTAATGCGATTCCGACCGCGCGCCAAGGTCGACGGCATCCACGGCGACGCACCTGGTTCCGGAGATTTGGGCACGCACAAGATGGCCACACCCCCCGCTCCGGAGGGCCCGGGAGAATCTATTGGCATCTGTAACGACGCCACGCTCGTTACAATCGACGCTGGACTGTGCGGCGATCAGTGTGGGCGGCGACAGTAGTCCCATGCCGCCACGATCAGCAAGCACACCCCTTTCACCACGGCGAGGTTGGGTTTACCTGCGCCCGGACCAACACCGACATCCCGACGAACACCTTTCACTGCAATCTCTTGAATCCTGATGGGGATAGAAGAATCCGGTCACGGTGGCGGTGACCGGCCAACCAATGGTCAACGCTGTGGATGCGAGGCCGACGGCCACCGGCTGCACCCCCAACGAGCCCCAGGCACGTGGCACATAGGAAGTCAGCCCATCGGGACGGCGCCGATGCCGCGGACGCCAGTGGTCTTAGAAAGCAGCAGCCTGCCGAAAGAACGCCCCCCAGCGGCAGAACCTGCAATGCGACGCCAATGGTTCGCAATTACCCGATTTGCATAAATTCTATGCCGTATATGCCTCTAGACACGTTGTGACCCTAGTCATACAGTCTCCGGATGCAGGCCTGCATCGCAGCCTCTCGGGTGCACCGCATCGCTTTCGGCGATTCCGGTCTTGACGGACCCGAGCGCCACAGGTGCTAGCCGCAACGGATTACCAACGGCCCCTCGCAAATTGAAGGGCGCAATATCTATGGCGATAGCTGGCCACTCGGCCATCGTCGATAAGGAGATGGCTATATGGCAACGCACACCGATCACGCCGTCGTTGTCGGGGGCAGTCTGGGCGGGTTGTTGGCTGCTAGGGTTTTGAGCGAGTCGTTCAAACAAGTCACCATCGTCGATCGAGACGTGATGACCACCGATCCGGTACCGCGTAAGGGTGTGCCGCAAGGCCGGCACGCGCACGCGTTGTTGGCGCGCGGGCGTGAAGCTTTCGAGGAATTGTTTCCCGGACTGACCGACGAGCTGGTGGCTCTCGGAGTATCAAAAATGGATTTCCAATCCGAGTTTCGCTGGTACAACGACGGACTCCTGTTGTGCCAGCAGCCGTCCGGAATGATCGGGCTAGGTGCCAGTCGGCCTCTACTGGAGGCCCGGATCCGGGCCAGGGTGCTCGCGCTGACGAACGTCACGGTGATGGATGGCTCCGAAGCCACTGACCTGGTAGCTGCCCCCGGGGCGCCGCGGATCACCGGCGTGCACGTGACTCGACTCGGCGAGCAGCAAAGCCATCAGGTGTTGAGCGCAGACCTGGTGGTGGATGCCACCGGTCGCGGTACCCGCGGACCGAACTGGCTTGAGGCGCTGGGGTATCCGGCACCGACCACCGACCGGGTGGAGGTCGGCCTCGCCTACGGCAGCCGGCTCTATCGGCGTGACCCCAACGGTCCGCAGCCCGCGGCGGTGGCGATGAGCGTGGCGCATCCCCGCGGCGGTGCGATGCTGGCCCAAGAAGGCGACCGCTGGATCGTCACCTACAGCGGTCTCCTGGGCGATGCCACCCCGCTGGATCACGAGGGTTTCACCGAGTTTGCGGCCACCTTGCCCTCCATGGCAATTCACGACGTCATCCGCGACGCGGAACCTCTCTCGGATCCACTGCGGTTCCGCTACCCGGCCAGCACGCGCCGCCGCTGGGAGATACTGCCCTACGTACCCGAGGGCTTCCTAGCCTTCGGTGACGCAATCGCCAGCTTCAGCCCGGTGTACGGACAGGGGATGAGCGTGAGCGCGGTTCAGGCGCTCGGCCTGCGCGAGTGCCTCCAACAAGGTGTCGACCAACTCGCTCCCCGGTTCTTCAAGAAGGCCGCGGCCATCGTCGATATCCCGTGGAGCATCGGAGTGGACGGTGACCTGAGATTCCCTGGTGTGCAGGGCAAGCGCACAGCGCGGGTGCGCCTCACGAATGCTTACCTGGCACGCCTGCACGTGGCTGCCGAACACGACCCCGCCGTAGCCTACGCCTTCCTGCGCGTCATCAACCTGCTCGACGCACCGCCAAGACTGCTGCTCCCCTCGACAGCACTGCGAGTACTGCGCGGCAATATCGACCGGCGCAGCCACATCGCCCGGCCACAAGTCGCCACTACCGCCTAGCAGGACGCGCTTATCAGATGACGAAGCTTTCGGGACTGCCCGGAGTTCAGTTGACTCGGGGGGTGTGAATTTCAGGCCGTGGTTGCGACCGGTGTGTGGAGCAGTTCGAACTCTATCGGGGTGAGCCGCCCGGGTGCGCGTTGCCGCCAAGGTAGTCGATACGGCGCGCAGTATCTGTTGCGCGCTCCTCATGGAAGTTGCGGATCAGCGACCAGCCTGCGAATAGACAAAGTGGAACGTTGATGAAGAAGATCCAGCGCCAATGGAGGTAATCCGAGAAGAGCCCACCCAACGTAGGTCCCACCACAGCAGACATCGCCCACATGGACGCGATGTAGCCCTGTACCTTCGCGCGCTCTTCGAGGGTGTAGATGTCACCGGCGATCGTCATCGTCATCGGCTGCACCGCGCCGGCACCCACACCTTGGACAGCACGGAAGGCGACCAGCGCAAACATGCTGGTCGCCATTCCGCACAGCACCGATCCAAGAGCGAATACGCCGATGCCCCACAGCATCACGGGCTTGCGGCCGAAGGTGTCAGCGAGCTTTCCGTAGATCGGTGTGCAGACGCCCTGCGCAAGCAGGTAGATGGAGAACAGCCACGGAAACTGGGAAAATCCACCGAGATCCTCGGCGAGGGTCAGGATCGCCGTAGCCAGGATCGTCGAATCCAGGGCAACCAAGGCCGTGGACAACATGAGTGCCCGCAAGATCGGCCCGCGTTCGGAACGCAATCCGGTGTCGCCACGCATCGCTGAGCCCGCCGGCTGCGATTCCTCGGGCCTGCTCACAGCACGACTCCCTTCACATGGCCCAATTGGAGGCCTTCCAATCCAGCACGCGGTCGAACAGCGCGAAGGTCTGACCATAAGCCCAATCACCGCCTCCCGATGGTACCCCGGTTCCAGCGCGGCGAAGCCGTGGTCGGCTCCGTGATGAATCTCGACGATCCCTCCCCTAGTCCTGCCGCGAGAACCCTGGACCTGGCGCAATTACAGTATTATGGTTAGTCCATTCCGCCCGAGAACGCCAGAGTGGAGGGGGTCCCAAGCGGTGAGACTCACAACTGATGGAGCTACGTTGGCTTGGAAACTGGCCGACTTGGCTTCGAAGTCCCTGTCACGCTCCGAGCGACAAGCGGTGTACGTGGCCATCGGGAGCGGCGATACACAAGCGGCCATGGTCAAACTCCTGAGCATTCTCGCGCATCGCCAGGTGTGCGTTCCTCCGCCGGTCCGCTTACAGATCCAACGATGGTTGTTCGGCTACGCGGGATCGACGTTCGGGAACTCGTTGCGTCCGATCGTCAACGACCTGAACTTCAGCGACTAGGCTGGCCCGAGACCGATTTCGGGCAATGTTGCTGCTATCCGGGTTTCGGTGACCTGATCCGCGAAGTGCAGAGGCAGAGATCACGTGGAGTTCTCCGCCGACGAACCAAGTTCGACTGGAGACGCGTCCAACAAGGCGTCAGAGGAGTCAACGGAGGTTCCCCAGTTTCAGTGGACACCTGAGATAGCGGGACGGTGTCCTGCTGGAAGGATGTCGATATGTCGCGGCCCGGACGGCAGCATCGTCGTCGGACCGCAGCCGCCCGCGTGGAAGGGGCTGAACAAACCGCATCGGCAGGACCGGCGGTGGGCGACCGCGTGGAGCCCAGAGCAGATCTCGCACCGGCTCAAGGTCGACTTCCCCAATGATGAGTCCATGCGCATCAGCCACGAGGCGATCTACCAGGCGCTGTTCATCCAGGGCCGTGGCGCGCTCAGACGCGAGCTCGTCACCTGCCTGCGAACAGGCCGCGCACTGCGCCAGCCACGCGCTCGTACGCAGAACCGCCCGCAAGGCCATGTCACCGCGGACGTCGTGTTCTCTCAGCGCCCCGCCCAGGCAGCCGACCGTGCCGTCCCCGGGCACTGGGAGGGCGATCTAATCATCGGTACGGGCCGGTCAGCGATCGGCACGATCGTCGAACGCAAGAGCCGCTCGACCTTATTGGTGCACCTACCGCGACTGCAAGGCTATGGCGAGATACCGCCCGTCAAAAACGGTCCCGCGCTGGGCGGCTACGGCGCCGTCGCGATGAACGACGCACTCATAGCGTCAATGACGAAGCTTCCCGAACAGCTCCGCAAGACACTCACCTGGGACCGCGGCAAAGAACTGTCCGGCCACGCCCAGTTCGCTCTCGCGACGGGCACGAAGGTGTTCTTCGCCGACCCCCACTCGCCCTGGCAACGGCCGACGAACGAGAACACCAATGGGCTACTGCGCCAGTACTTCCCGAAAGGCACCGACCTCTCACGGTGGTCCGCGGAAGACCTCGAAGCAGTCGCTCTCGCGCTAAACAACCGACCCCGCAAAAGCCTTGACTGGAAAACACCTGCCGAGGTGTTCGAGGAGCAGCTACGCTCCCTCCAATAACCCGGTGTTGCAAGGACCGGTTGAACCCAGGCAGTACACCTCAGAGGCTTTCGCGGCACTCTGCGCAGACCTGGGCGTCGTCCAGTCGATGGGTGGGGTGGGGTCAAGTGCCGATAACGCGCTCGCCGAATCGTTCAACGCCAGCCTTAAACGCGAGGGTCAAGTCCAGGGACGTGGTGTACGACGTCGTCGTGTGATTCTTCGTGGGTGATGGTTCAGGCGGTCAGTGCCGCGGGGGTGTCCTCCTGTTCGGTCGGGGCGTCGTTGACGGTGCGTGATTTGCTCAGCACGTCTAGGCCGAGGTAGCGGCGGGATTCGGCCCATTCGTCGTGTTGTTCGGCCAGCACGGCGCCGACCAGGCGGATCAGGGCGTCGCGGTCGGGGAAGATGCCCACGACGTCGGTGCGGCGTCGGATCTCCTTGTTGAGCCGTTCCTGGGGGTTGTTCGACCAGATCTGGCGCCAGATCTGTTTGGGGAACGCGGTGAACGCCAGCAGATCCGGCCGAGCGGCCTCCAAGTGATCAGCGACCTTCGGGAGTTTGTCGGCGAGTGCGTCGATGATCCGGTCATATTGCGCGGCAACGGATTCAGTGTCGGGTTGGTCGAACACCGAGTGCAGCAGGGTGCGTACCCACGGCCACGACGCTTTCGGGGTGATGGCCATGAGGTTGGTCGTGTAGTGCGTTCGGCAGCGCTGCCACGTGGCGCCGGGCAGGGTGGCGCCGATCGCGGCCACCAGCCCGGCGTGCGCGTCGCTGGTGACCAGTTTGACCCCCGACAGGCCGCGGGCGGTCAGTGACCGCCAGAACGTCAGCCAGCCGGCTCCGTCCTCGGCGGTGGTGACGTCGATGCCCAGGATCTCCCGATAGCCCTCATGGTTGACCCCGACGGCGATCAGGGCGTGCACGTTGACCACCCGCCCGCCCTCGCGGACCTTGAGAACCAGGGCGTCGGCGGCGACGAACGTGTACGGCCCGGCATCCAGGGGCCGAGTCCGGAACGCCTCGACGGCGGTGTCGAGTTCCTTGGCCATCACCGAGACCTGCGACTTCGACAAGCTGGTGATCCCCAGCGTCTCGACCAGGCGGTCCATCCGCCGCGTCGAGACCCCGAGCAGATAGCAGGTGGCCACCACGGTGGTCAGGGCCCGCTCGGCACGTTTGCGGCGTTCCAGCAGCCAGTCCGGGAAATACGATCCCTGGCGCAGCTTCGGGATCGCAAGATCCAGACTGCCGGCACGGGTGTCGAATCGGCGGTGCCGATACCCGTTGCGGGAGTTGGTGCGCTCGGTACTGCGTTCGCCATAGCCAGCGCCGCACAGGGCGTCGGCTTCCGCGCCCATCAGGGTGTGGATGAACGTGGCCAGCAGCTCGCGCAGCACATCGGGATGGGCGGTGGTGAGTCGTTCGGCCAGCACAGCGGGCAGGTCGATATTGTGGGCAGTGGTCATCGCGTCGATTCCTTTGCTCGAGTGACTTTGGACGGTCCCTCGAAGAATCACGCGATGACCTTCAATCAGTCGGCTACGACACGCCGGTACCGCTGATCAGGTCCGACTCATACACCACTCTGCTGGACGCAACCAACGCGAGATCCTGCAGGACTGCAGCCAGTGGACCGACGCTGCTACCTGCCGCCGCGAAGTGTTCCGCTGGCTGGTCCGCTACAACCTGAAACGGAGGCACTCCCGCTGCCGCTACTCCAGCCCGGCCAGCTACGAAAACACCCACACATCAGCTACGCTGCCAGAAGCTGCGTAATCCAAATCCCGTGTCCAACATCCGGGGTCAAGGCCCTCCCATGGCCCAGGACGTGATGTCACAGATCCTTACTGAAGACGTTGTAATCGGACTCCGTGGCGGCGACATGTGGCGTGGATTCGAAGGCTTACGTGAGTATCTTTCGGTCCGTGCTGAATTCTTCGACCAACGCACCGAGCTGAAAGCAGTGCTGTCACTGACGATGTTGTCTGATCTCGATCTCGAAATTACCAGTAGGCTTGATTTCTTCATGCGCCGTTGGAGGCCACCGGCTGCCAATAGTGAAGAGTTCGTTGGTACAGCGTTTCACACCTGGAAGATCCGATTAGTCGACGGTCACTTCCGCATCGCATCCGAAATAGTCGACGGATTCGCCAACCTCAACGAAAATGCGCGGCGTCTATTGTCCAGTCCTGTTCTGGCCGGAGGCGTCGAGGAATAACGAGGCGTCGAGGAATAACGGAGCTATTTCGGATTATGTCCTGAGGCCGCCGAGCATCCCATGTAGGCCAATCCTGTTCCGAGTCTTGCCTTAAGGCGTTCGATCGGGTCGCTGGCGCCGAAATATTGCCAGTCGTTACGTGGGTTACTCTCGCAATTCTTTATGCTAATTCGGATCCGGCCCATCTGCCAAGAGTTCGCCATGACGGGTCGTCGTCTTGAACGCGATGATTCACACCAGGCAGAGGTCGTGACGCCACAAACGTTCTCTTTGCGCATGGCGTAAAGTCTGACTCTAGTGCGTCGGCTGAACAGCAACTGTCAGCTTGGAAACCTTGCGATAGACTTGACCTGTAGATGCGAATGCAGGTCGATCGAGCCGCCGATACCGCTGTCCTTGAACCCCTGGGACGGGGCAGACACACTGTGGGCCTCTCCGTTGATCGATATGCGGCCGGTCTGCATGCGCCGTGCGACCTCGGTGGACCTCTCGACGTCGACACCGAAGACCGCCCCACCCAACCCGAACGAGGAGTCATTGGCGATACGGACGGCGTCGGCATCGCCATCGTGGGGAACCACGACCAACACCGGACCGAAGATCTCTTCCCGGAACACCCGCATCGAGTGGTTCACGTCGATGATCACCGTCGGTTCGACGTAGTAACCCGCCGGGGTGGTGGTCGGGCGTTTACCGCCGAGGACGACCTTAGCGCCTTCGCTGTGTGCGGACTCGATGTAACCCTGGACCCGATCGCGTTGCGCGGCGCTGACCAGTGGACCGAATGTGGTTGCAGGATCCAACGGATCCCCGACCTTCGCGGCGGCTAGTGTCGATGTTACGACCGCCAGCACCTCGTCAAAGCGCTCGCGGGGCGCAACCACACGCGTGCACGAGTAACAGACCTGACCGGTGTTCGGCAGACAGGTCGCGATCAACCTTTCCGAGAAGAGCTCGAGATCCGCATCGTCGAGCAGTACCGCAGCCGACTTTCCCCCGAGTTCGGCGACCACGGGCTTGAGCAAACGCCCGGCGCGCGAGGCTATTGCGCGTCCCGCTCCGGTCGACCCGGTGAACGAGACCATGTCGATGTCCGGCTCGTCGACGATGGCCGCCCCCGTTGCACGGCCGCCGGTGACGACGTTGATCACTCCGGGCGGAAAGCCGACGGTGGCGGCCAGTTCGGCGATCCGCAGTGAATCGAGCGGCGTTTCCTGCGCGGGTTTCACCACGACAGTGCAACCAGCGGCGAGCGCCGGGGCCAGTTTGTGCGCCAACAACGACTGGGGCGCGTTCCACGGGATGATGATTCCCACGACGCCGATGGGTTCACGTCGGAGGATCTCGCGGCCAGCGGTGTCGACCATTTCCGGCTCGAAGGCTCTGGCGACCTCGGAATGGTGCCGGTACAGGGCCACGGGCCGAGTGCCGTTGGTACGCCGCGACCGGCTGATGACGGCACCGTTCTGCGCTGTCACGAGTCGTGCGAACTCCTCACGCCGCTCATCGAACCCGTCCGCGAGAGCCGCGATCAGATCGGCCCGATCTTCGGGCGGTGCTTCAGACCAGCCTGGCAAAGCTCGGCGCGCAGCAGCTGCTGCCGTCGCGACGTCGGCGGCGTTGCCGTCGGGTGCGCTGGCGACCCACTGTTCGGTCGCGGGATCGATGAGGTCGAGCTTTTCCTGCGAGTCCGCTGGTTGCCACCTGCCATCGATGTGGAGGTGGCGGTGTCGTTGGCCGATCACACGGGTTCTCCCGAGGGCACCCGACTCTCGACCGGCGCAGGCGTGAACACCGCGGGCACACTCGCGAATCCGCGTAACACGTTGTTGAGCTTGCGGATCGGTTCACCGACCGAGATGGTCCCGACCTCCTCGATCATCGATTCCAGCACCGCCTGTAGCTCGATCCTGGCCAGCACCTGTCCAGCACAGGCGTGCACACCGGTGCCGAAGGCGAGGTGCCCTGCCGAGTTCCGATGGATGTCGAACCTGTCCGGGTTGGGGTATTGGCGTTCGTCGCGGTTGGCGCTGGCGTAGATGACGGCCACCCGCTCACCCGCGGCGATCTCGACCCCGCCCACCTCGACGTCGACAGCCGCGATCCGGGAGAACATCTGGGCCGGTGATTCGATCCGCAGTACCTCGTTGACCACCGCTCCCGCCCGGTGTGGCAGCTGGCGGAGTTCCTGCCATTGGTCAGGGTTGGAGCCGAGCAGCCACACCATCGCGCCGAGTGCGTTCACGGTGGTGTCCATCCCCGCGGTGAGATAGGCGGACAGCAGATGCAGACAGTACTCGGGGGGGATGATGCCCGCGTCGGCGGCTTCGTAGACCGCGGCGCCCATGCTTCCGGGCGCGAGCTTCTCGCGGGTGGCCACCGTACGGATGTACTCGAACTGCTCGGCGATATCCGCAAGGCCGGCCGATGTCCGCTCACCCGGGGGGCCGAACGCATTGAATGCACCATTAGCCCAGCGCAGCAGCTCCGCCCGGGCATCGACGGGTAGCCCGATCAACTCGCCGACAATCTCGACGGGGAAGACTTGTCCGAAATCGGTCACGGCATCGAACGATCCGCTGTCGATCATCTGGCCGACGAGTTCCTGCGCCCGCGGCCGAATGATGTGCTCGACACTGCGGATCGACCGAGGACCTAGGCGGTCCTGGAGTACACCGCGGAGCTGCTCGTGACGCGGCGAATCGGAGGCGATGACGCTGTGCTTGCGGACCTCGTTGAACTCATCGTTGAAACCCACACCCTTACCGGAGATGAAACGCTGGGGATCCATCAACACCGTGCGCACATCGGCATACCGGGTCACGGCGAGAACGCCGTAGGTTGTCAGGCGGATGACCGGTCCCAGCTCCCGCATCTGCGCGTAGGTCGGGTACGGGTCATGCAACACCTCGTCCGAGAAGATGTCGACATCGAACTCGGGGATCGTGCTCACCAACTGGAGACCTCCTTCGGTCTGTTCAACATATGTCTGCCGACCCATGGCGGGCAGAAAGCCGCCACCGTCAGGTCATTCCGCGCGAGCATCATTTGCGACGTTCATTTGCGACGGAAGCGGTCCCCTCTCCCTCGGCGGCCGCCAACCGTCGGTCCAGCCGCGGATACACCCGTCGTGCGTTGCGCTCCACCACCGCGCGGTACTCGTCCGCACCCAGGCCCAGCCCGTCGATATAGACAAGAGTGTCGTCCCAGGCGATCCCCGTATCCGGATCGGCGCCGCGAACGGCACCCAGCATCTCGGAAGCGAACAACAGGTTCTGTGGCCCGATCACCCGGTACAGCAGGTCGATCCCAGCCTGGTGGTAGACGCAGGTGTCGAAGTAGACGTTGCGGAGCAGCTCAGACGGGTCGGGCCGGCCTAGGCGCGCAGCCAGACCGCGATAGCGGCCCCAATGGTAGGGCACGGCGCCGCCACCGTGGGGGATCACGAATGTGAGCGTCGGGTAACGCTGGAACAGGTCGGACTGCAAGAACTGCATGAAGACGCTGGTGTCGGCATTGAGATAGTGCGCACCGAGCGTGTGGAAGTTGGGGTTGCAGGACGTGGAGACATGCACCATCGCCGGAACCTCGAGTTCGACCATGGCCTCGTAGAGCGGGAACCAGTACTCGTCGGACATTGGAGGTGTGGTCCAGTAGCCGGCTGCAGGATCCGGGTTCACGTTGCAGCCCACGAAGCCGAGTTCGTCCACGCAGCGACGCAGTTCATCGATCACCGGCCCCAGATCCCCACCCGGGGTCTGGGGTAGCTGAGCAACCGCCGCGAAGGCATCGGGGAACAGCTCGGTGACACGGTGCACCAGGTCGTTCGACGCGCGCGCCCACGCGATCGCGGTGGCCTGGTCTGCGACATGGTGCTCCATCCCAGAAGCCTTCGGGGAGAACAGCATCAGATCACCGCCCCGCTCGCGCAGCACCCGCAGCTGATTGTGTTCCACACTATCCCTGAGTGCCTCGTCACTGACGCTGGGCGCGCCGGGCGCGGGTGCTGTCGGATCGTCGAGAGCCGCGAGTTGGTGCTCACGGAACACCTGGAGTGCCGGCGGCGCCGTCGTGTAGTGACCGTGGATGTCGATAATCATCGCGGAGCATCCTCATGGTCGACATAGTGCAGTCCCGCCTTCGCGAGATCGGCGCGCATATCGTTGACGTCCAGGCTGAGTTCGCCGCGTTGGTAGCGCTCCCTATTGCGGGCCTCCTTGGCCTCGCGCACCTTCGACGCGGTTGCGACAGCGGCTGCCTCGGTGCGCGGGACGACCACGACACCGTCGTCGTCGCCGATCACAACGTCCCCGGGCTCGATCCAGGCGCCGGCACAGGTCACCCCGACATTGACCGAACCGAGCCGCTTCTTGACCGTGCCCTGCGCCGAGACGCATTTCGACCACACCGGAAACTTCATCGCAGCCAACTCGGTCACGTCGCGGCAGCCGGCGTCGATGACCAGGCCACCGACACCGCGCGCCGCCAGGGCGGTTGCCAGTAGTTCACCGAAATACCCGTACTCCGAGGGTGATTCGGGGGCCACCACTAGAACGTCACCTGCCTGGCACTGCTCCACGGCCACGTGGATCATCCAGTTGTCGTCCGGCGGCACGCTGACCGTCACCGCAGAACCGCAGACCCTCGCGCCGATGTAGATCGGCGTCATGTACGCGGCTAGCAACCCGGTGCGTCCCTGTGCCTCGTGAATGGTGGCGACACCAAACTTGGCCAGCTCCTCGCACACCGCCAAGTGCGTGCGGGGAGGATTGCGTACGACGACGGACACGGTCAGGATTCCTTTCCCAGCCAGGGCATCAACGAGATATGGATGACGTCGGAGTCCTCGGTGTCCCCGGCGAGTGCGCGGATCGCTCTATCGACCTGATCCAGCCCGAACTTGTGGGTGGACAGCCGTTCCAACGGGAAGCGGCGCGATGCCAGCTGCGCCAATGCCAGTTCACACGCCCGGTAACTGTGCCCCCGCGCGCTCTTGATCGTGATGGCCTTCTCGGTCAGCTTCTTGATCGGGAAGTCCGGGAACGCTGCGAGTTCACCCTGAATCAATAATGTGCCTTCGCGGCGTTTGAGGACGTCGATGCCGAACAGCACCGGTCCGACACCGGCACGGGAGGTACAGTCGAGCACGAAGTCGAAGCCGCGGCCGTTGGTGAGGTCCATGACCCGCTCACGCGGATCCTCGGTGTCCACGGTGATGACGTCATCCGCGCCGAGGGTGAGCGCCAGGTCCAGTCGGGCCTTGTCGCGGGACGTCCCGGTGACGACGATCTGAGACGCGCCGGCCTGCTTACACGCCACGACCTGGGACAGCCCCTGTTGACCCGGCCCTTGGATCAGCACGGTGTCGGCATAGCCGACGCCCGCGGCGATTAGCGCCCACTCGATCCCATTCGACAACGGCGTGACAAGACCCGCCAGTTCGGCGGAGACTGTATCGGGCACCTTGTGCACCACGGCGTTCCACGGCAGGTACATGTATTCGGAGAACCCGCCCCAGAGCGTGCCGGGATTCTCGGCAGAGGTGTATCCGTACCGCCGTGCGTCGGCGTTGGACCGCCAGTCGGTGGCCTCGCAGTGCCGATACTCACCGATCCGGCACCACTCACACTGGTAGCAGCCGACGTAGTGCTCGACGAAGATGCGCTCACCCACCCCCACGCCGTGCAACCGGGTGAACTTGTTCCCCGCCAACGCGATGGTGCCGACGTTCTCGTGTCCCATGATGACAGGGGCATCGAACGGCGGCTTGGAGTACATCTTTACGTCCGTGCCACAGATCCCGGCCACCTCGACTTTCAGCAACGCAGCGTCGTCCGACAACTCCGGGAAGGGCAGCTCCCTCAGTTCGGTGGTGTTCGGAGCTGTTCGCACCGCAGCGAGTACACGCTCGGCCAAAATGCACCTTTCATTCGGTATGGCACAATGGTAATGCCAATATACCATCGTTTTAATCGACCGACTAGGGGCAAGCCGAAATGTCCGAACACGACCCTGTCCTGACCACGTTGACCCGCAGCCAAGGGGCGAATCGGGCCCTGAAAGACGGCTCGGTCACCCCGGCCGGCTTCTCGTTGCAGTTCGAAGAGATACCGGTATTGGTCGACGGGTTTCGTCGGATGGTCCGTGGGCTGGAGTTCGATGTCAGCGAGATGGCGCTGACCACGTACCTGACCGCTCGTGAACACGGTGTGGCGTTCACCGCACTGCCGGTCTTCCTGGTGCGAGGCTTCCACCACGGAGCGATCCTCTACAACACCCGGTCGACCGTCCGGGAGCCGAAGGATCTGGAGGGTCGTCGAGTCGGGGTGAACCGGGGCTACACCGTCACCACCGGAGTGTGGGCCCGTGGCATTCTCGCCTTGGAGTACGGTGTCGACCTCGCCCAGGTGACCTGGGTGCTCTCCGGCGACGAGCACGTCGGCTCCTACCGCCCCCCCGCCAACGTCGTCTCCGCGGGCCCCGGCGCAGACCTCGGCGCAATGCTGATCGACGGCGAACTCGATGCCGTCATAGGTGTCGACGTCGACCATCCCGACATTGCCCCGCTCATCCCGGATCCGAACGCGACCGCTGTCGCGGCTCTGCGCGACCGCGCCTTCTACCCCATCAACCATCTCATCGTCATCAAGGACGAGATCCTGCAGCGTTTCCCGCACGCCGCGGCGGCGGTGTACGACGCGTTCACCGAGGCCAAGGAACGCTACGTCGGACGGCTCGCCGACGGCGAGATCAGCACTGCCGCCGACCGGATGTACGCCGAGGTGATGCGCACGACCGGTACCGACCCCCTGCCGTACGGCATCGAACCCAACCGGGTGATGCTCACCCAGCTCCTGGAATTCGCCCGGATACAAGGGATTCTGACGCGGCCGATGGTGCTGGAGGAGGTCTTTGTCTAGGCGCTAACGGTCGGTGGACCGATGCGGTCACGCAGCGCCACCCCAGGGTTGCGGGCGTCCTCGGCCAGAATCGTCGAGCCTTGGGCGAGCGCCTTGCGTACCGCCATGTAGTCGGCGGCGGCATTGACAGCATCGACGGCCAACAGCGCCCCGTCCCGGTAGCAGAGCACTGAGAACGACTCCTGCTCCGGGTTGCCGCGCACGACGAAATCGTCATGCCCCGGCGATAATCGCGCGATCTGGAGCTTGAGGTCGAATTGATCGGACCAGAACCACGGCACCGCGGTGCTCGGTTCCACACGGCCCGCCAGTGTCGCCGCGGCGGTCTTGGCCTGGCCGATGGCGTTCTGCACCGATTCCAGCCTGACCATGCCCCTGCCGGTGACCGGATTGGGCTGCACGGTGCAGTCCCCTGCCGCGACCACGCCCGGATTGCTGGTGCGCGCATGGCTGTCCACGACGATGCCACCATCGCAGGTCAGCCCCAGCTGGTCGGCGAGCTCGGTGCGGGGTTCGACACCGATGCCCACGATGACCAGGTCGGCCGGGATGGCGGAGCCATCGGACAGCTCAACCGATTCCACCTGGCACTTCCGGCCGGTGAGCGCCGACACGGACGTGTCCAGACGAACGGTGACACCGCGGCGGGTGTGCGCCGCATGGTAGAAGTCGGACACCACCGGTGCCACCGCCCGTCCGATCAACCGGTCGGCGGCCTCGACGACCGTCACCGCCTTGCCCTGCGCGCGCGCCACCGCCGCGGCCTCGAGTCCGATGAACCCGCCGCCCACCACAACGACGGACTGCGCATCGCGCTGCATCTGGCGCAACTTGGCGGCGTCGTCGGC
This sequence comes from Mycolicibacterium frederiksbergense, assembly GCF_012223425.1. Classification (GTDB taxonomy): domain Bacteria; phylum Actinomycetota; class Actinomycetes; order Mycobacteriales; family Mycobacteriaceae; genus Mycobacterium; species Mycobacterium frederiksbergense. The sequence continues at coordinate 228,486 of NZ_CP038798.1, read as the reverse complement.
GGTGCGCAGATACGTCACGCCATCCAGATCGGCGCCGGGCACCGCCAACCGACGCGGTCGGGCACCCACGGTCAGCGCCAACCGGTCGAAGTGCACTTCGCCCCCGCCAGCTGTACGTGCGACCCCGCCGGGTCCCGACCCAGCCAGTTCGACCGTCTCGACCAGCGCGCCTGTGATCACCGAGATAGCTTGATCAGCAAGGTATTCCGGAGACCGGAGCCAGAGCTGCTCGACGCCGACGTCGCCGCCAAGGAAGGACTTCGACAGCGGTGGGCGTTGGTAGGGCGCGTGCTTTTCGTCGCCGATCAGCGTGATCGGCCCCTGTTCGCCCAGGTCACGCAGAGACACCGCCAGTTGCACGCCGGCCTGACTGGCGCCGACGATCAACGTCCCCGCATGCACCGTCACTGCTCCTCCGGGATGTGCACGACCAGACCGTCGAACGATTCGGTCATGGCGATCTGGCAGGACAACCGGCTGCTGTCGCGCCGCTCCGACGCAGCGCCCAGCTCGAGCAGGTCGTCCTCCATCTCCGTGGGACCCCCTACCGCCGCCGAGAAGTCCGCGTCGACGTACACATGGCATGTGGCACAGCTACAGCTCCCGCCACACTCGCCGATGATCCCGGGGACGCCGTTGCGCACGGCGGCTGCCATGACTGACTCGCCGGGGTGGGCGTCCACGACGCGCTGCGCTCCGTCGATGGTGATGAAGACGACCTTGGGCATACGACTCTCCAATTGGCTTCCGATGGCCTTACCATTATACCTTAAATTACGGAGGACAGAACCGGAAAGGAGGGCGAGGGCATGGTGATTTCAACCGCGTCCCGAAACGGGCCCGTCAACCTTCCCGAGCAGCGGATCCGGTCATGAGCCGGGTACTGCTGCTGATGCGGCACGGAGAGAGTGCGGCCAATGCCGCCGGCGCTTTCGGCGGCTGGTTGGACGTTCCGCTGACCACTCGCGGACGCGCGCAAGCCGCGGAAGCGGGCCGGGCGATACGTGCTGCCGGACTGATCCCTGCGGCACTGCACACATCGATGCTCGACCGGGCGGTAGAGACTGCGGCGATCACTGTCAGGGAGGCCGGCGTACCCGATCTGAGCGCGGCTCGCACGTGGCGACTCAATGAACGCCACTACGGTGCGCTGCAGGGCAGGGCGCGCCGCGACGTGGAATCGGAATTCGGCCCCGAACAAGTCGCGCTGTGGCGACGTTCATACGAACTCGCCCCTCCTCCCACTCCTATGGATGATCCCGGCCACCCCCGTCTCGACGCCCGATACGCAACGATCGCCGATGATGAGCTGCCTGTCGCCGAGTCGCTCGCCGATGTGCGCGCCCGCCTCCTGCCATACTGGGAGTCGGCAATCGCCCCGGACTGTGCCCGACATGCGGTGACACTGGTTGTTGCACATGGCAATTCCCTGCGCATGCTCCGAATGTTCTTGGACGACCTGACTCGTGAACAGGTGCGGTCCCTCGACATCCCCACCGGCGTGCCTGTGCGCTACGACCTCGATGATCGCTTGCGGCCACTGGTGATCGGCGGAATTCAACTCTGTCCCGACGACACGTCCGTGCCAACCACTCGTACAACCGAACCGCCACCGTGATGGCGTCGCAGCCGGGCACGTCGGTGCCGGTGCCGCCCCCGAGGGACGGACATACGCCAGCCACCATGGCCTTATCATTGGTCCATGACTGCCTCTGAGGGCCCCATGACGACCCCGCACACAGGGGACGCATTGTTCACCCGGGTCATTCCGGGCCGCGCCTCGGAGATGATCGTCGACCAGATACGTCTGTTGATCCGCGAGGGTCAACTGCGGCCGGGTGACCGACTGCCCGCCGAACGTGAGCTCGGCGAAAGGTTTGGGGTGAGCCGGGTGACGGTGCGCGAGGCGCTGCGCGGCCTGGAAGCCAACGGCATGCTGCGCATCAAGGTCGGTGCCCGGGGCGGCGCCTTCGTGACCGCACCCACCAGCAAGCGCGTCGGTGAGGGGATCGAGGATCTCCTCACGCTCTCTGGTCTGACCGACCGAGAGGTCACCGAGTCCCGACAAGTATTGGAGCTCGGAATCATTCCACTGGTGTGCGAACGTGCCACCGACCAGGACATCGATGAGCTGATGGAAATCTGCGACCGCGGTGACGCAGCACTGGAGCAGGGCTTCTACCCGATGGAATTGTCGGCAGAATTCCATACCCGGGTGGCCAGGGCCAGCCACAACGGAGCGATCGCGATGCTGACCGAGTCATTCCACGGCGTCACCTTGCGTTCGATGCTGAACATCCAGGAAACACACCCGGAGATGGGAATCCGCGGTAACCGGGAGCACCGCCAGTTCGTCACGGCGATCAAGAAACGGGATGTAGACAAAGCAACGGCGGTGATGCGTACGCACATCGGTCGTACCGCCAAGCACGTCTCATAGGGTGACTGCTGCGAGGAAGTTCGCCACCCGGACCGGCGCGGTCTCGGCGGTCTGTTGGGCGACCGGCGCATCCCAGTACTCGCTGATAGGCAAACATTCCTGCAGATAGCGCGCCGCGGACGGGGTGTGGGACGTGTCCTCACCGGGCACGATCAGCGTTGGGACGTCCGATAGCAGCAGATCGTCGGGCTCGACGCCGGGGACGGTGTCGCGGTCGAACAGCAACTGGCCCATGCCTGCAACGGTGGTCTGGTAACGATCCGGGTCCAGCCGACGGTACTGCTCGGCGAACTCCGCATCCGAACGCAGGACGCTGACCCACGGACCCAAGCGGGGGTCCGATGAGAAATCCCCGTCGGTGGTGGTCGCCAGATCGGCGACGCCGACCAATCCATGCTCGGCCGCGTAGGCCAGATGGGAGCGGAACCGCTCATGTTGCTTACGCCGATAGCGCACCCCGCCCGCCGGTGAATACAGCACCATGCCTGCGACCCGCTCACGATGTGTGACAGCCAGCTGCGCGGCGATCGAGCACCCCACACACCCGCCCATGATGTGCGCACGCACCAGGCCGAGGTGGTCCAACAGGCCGACGCCCTGGCGCACATAGTGCGCCCAGCTCACCCGCTCGACCCGGCCCCCGGATTCCCCGGACTCGCGCTTGTCGAAAGTGATGCAGCAGAACCGCTCCTGCAGCTGTGCCAGCATCCGTGTGCGACGGTAGAGTCCGTGCTTTCCCCAGCTGTTCATGCTTGCGCTGAACCCACCCGGGGAAAACATCAGCAACGGTGGGCCCGAACCCTGCATGCTGAATCGGGTCTGGATACCGTCGATCGTCACCGAGGACACGCTCATCGCCGGATTCCGCCCTTGATCTGACGGGCACCCCGGACATCGTCGGCGTAGGCCGAGATCGCGTCGAGGGCAATCCGGGCGACGTTGGCATAGGTGTTGGGTGGTTCGTCCAGTCCATCAGCGCCGTAACCGATGGCCGCCGTCGCCATCCTGATGCGCCCGTCCAGCCATGGCCCGCCACCGAATCCCCCGACCACCGGGATCGACACCGCCTCGGCCACCGCCGCCCCCACGACCGGACCGGAATTGGTGAAGTTCAGCATCACCGCACCAGCATCGGCGAGGCTCTTGGCTTCGCGCACCATCTCGTCGAGCAATTCATCGGAGATCGCATCCTCGGCAGTGGGCGTCGAGCTATAGGTGACACCGTATTTCAGCGATGTCTGCGGGGTGATCCCGAACTGCGCAAAGACCGGGATACCGGCCCGCGCCACCGCGGCCACCGCGTCCAGGTGATCTGCGGCACCATCCAGTTTCACCATGTCCACGCCGGCCTCCTTGACCAGTCGGATGGCCGCACGCACCGCGCTGGCGGAACCCTCCTGCAGTGGACCGAAGGGGAAGTCGCACGACAACAGGGCGCGCTGAACACCGCGGCGAACCGCCTGACACACGACCAGGATCTGGTCCATGGTGATCTCGAGCGGATTCGGCTGGCCCCACAGGTTGATACCGACGGTGTCACCCACCGACACCACGTCGACCCCGGCGCGATCGACGATCCGCGCCATCTGATAATCCCAGGCGACGACACCGACGATCTTGCGGCCCTGCTGCTTCATCTGTTGGAGCTCAGTCAGTTTCACCTTGGAGTCCACTCTGGATCCTTTCAGGCTCGCAACGCGGTCAGCAGGTCAGACACATCGTGTTCATGACCGCTGACGATGAGGACACGGGCATGCGGGCGCAACACCGATACCGTGGGGCCCACTGCGCTGTCCTCGCCGATCACCACGCCTGCGGTCATGATGGCCCGTACCGTGCATGCGGCACCGATGATGCTGGCCGCAGCGGCGTCGGCGTCGGTGGTGGCGACCATGACGACGACGTCGGCCTCGGCGAGTTCATCCACCAGGGCGGAGACCGCGCCGTCGGTATCGACCACCGATACCGAGCCCCGTTCTCCGCCGTCTCCGACGGGTTCTGTCAGCGAGAGCAGACGAGCATGTCCCCACGGTTGATCGCCGAGCCGCTCGACGATCGAGTGGGCACCGGCGTCGAGCGCAATGATGCGCGCTCCCTGCCGGCCGGCGATGGGACGGTCGATGCGGTGACGCATCTCGGCAGCCAAGGTGGCACGGGAGCAACTGCTGCCCAGGATCGGCCGGAATGACCTGGTCATACCGATGTCTGCCGCACACCGTCACGCACGGTGAGGTCCTCGCGGCAAGCTTCGCTGAACGAGGCATCGCGTGGCAGTACGACGGCGGCCGAACGCACCCGATGGTGGGCCGGATCAACGCCCGGAGGGGTTATACCCTTGTCCCGCAGAGCTTCTGCGGCCCGCTTCAGCTTCTGCCGAGCCTTGATGATGCCGCTGTCCGCCGACACCAACCGCTCCTTGGTGCGGTCCACGATCGGCCCCATGCTCTCCTGCAGCGACGAGTCCTGAATCGCAATGCCGCGGACCCCGGAGTAGGTCTCACCGCGCTTCTGCGCGGCGCGGTCCATCAGGTAGTCGTTGTCCTTGTTAGCCTGCGGACGGTAGGTGCCGGGGATGTTAGCACTGTGTACCCCGTGCCCGTCCTTCATTGCCTGTACCTCATCGGCCGTCAGAGGTCGCACCGGATGGTAGTCGAACGAGTAGGTCCAGCAGTTCTCGTCGTCGATCGGAATCCAGAAGTGACCGTGCACAGGATGATCGCCACGCGGTGGCACCATGGTGAAGCACGGCATCACCCATGGGGTGATGCGCCAGTAGTAGCTGTCGGCATCGGCGTTGCGGCGGACGCCGACAAACAGTCCGCCGTCGGAATCGGCCACCTCGAAGAAGGGCTTGAGGTCGGCCAGGTTGTACTCATTACCCTTGCTGCCCTTGAACAGCGGGTCCGACTTGAGGCCACCCGAGTGCAGGAACGACACGTGGCTGGAGTCGATACCACCCTCGAACGCCTGCAACCAGTTGGATTCCTGCCACCGCTTGGACGTGAAGGTCTGGTCGGCCGGCACCAAAGCAAACTCGAATTCCGGCTGCGGCGGCTGGGTCTCGGCATCGCCCATATAAGTCCACAACACATCGCCGATCTTGACCAGCGGGTATGACGTCAGCTTGACATGGGCGCAGAACGTGGAGTTCTCGGGTTCCGACGGAACCTCGAGTGCCTGTCCCGTTACATCATACTTCCAGCCGTGGTAGGGGCAGCGCAGACCACCCTCCTCATTGCGGCCGAACCACAGGGAAGCACCGCGGTGGGCACAGAATTCGTCGATCAGTCCATACCTGCCGCTGCTATCGCGGAACGCGATCATCCGCTCGCTGAGCAGTTTCACCCGCACCGGCGGGCTGTCGTTCTCCGGTAGCTCTTCGGCGAGCAGCGCCGGGATCCAGTACTGCCGGAACAGTTCGCCCATCGGCGTTCCCGGTCCGGTCCTGGTCAACAGTTCATTGATCTCTGCCCGTAGCACCGTCTACCTCAGCTCGTCGTCGCCGACCACACCGTGGGCTGGCCCGTCATAACGACCTAATTGTAATACCATTAGGTCTTAATCGACAAGCCGCGCGATGGTCGGCGACCAGATGCAGAAGGGCCGCAACGCTCGATGCGTTGCGGCCCTAGGTCGCCAAATCGGCCGTCAGCCGAATACCCCCCCGCCGTCGACGATGATGACCTGGCCGGTGACGAAAGCGCTGGCATCGCTGCAGAGGAAACGCACCACCGATGCCACGTCGCCGGGCAGCAGGGTGCGTTTGATCGAACGCCGATTCACCGCCTGGGCGACGTACTCGGGATCGTTGAGTTCGTTGGTGGCCTCGTCGTCGACCAGGCCGGGCGCGACCGCGTTTACGGTGATGCCGCGGGCGCCCAGCTCACGCGCCGCCGCTCGCGTCAGGCCCTCGACCGCGGCTTTCGATGCGATGTAGTGGGGAAAGCCGAGCGTTCCCGTCCGAGCCGTGGTCGAGGAGATGTTCACGATGTGACCCCCGTTGACCGGTATCGCAGGCAGCACCGCCCGCATCGCCTGCCACGCACCGCGCACGTTGACGCGCAGCACGTCGTCCCACTCTTGCGTGGTCAGTTCCTCCAGGGCTTTCTTGGCGCCCAGCGACTTGTACAGTGCGGCGCAGTTGACCAGTGCATCGACCTTTCCCGATCGCGCCACCGTGGCTTCGACCAGCCGGGACAGTGCTTCGTCATCGGTGATGTCGACGTGGTGATAGGTCACCCTCGGCCGATCCGGCGGCGGCGCGAGGTCGGCCACCACGACGTCGGCGCCCGCCCCGACCAGGTCGACCACGATCTGGTCGCCGATGCCGCTGGCACCGCCGGTCACCACGATGACGCTACCGGCGAGATCAGCGGGATGGCTGGACTCAGACATGGGCACCTCTCTGTGCGAATGAGTTCGGCAAGCGTTCAGTGCTCGGCAGGCGTCAGCTGCTCCAACCGCAGAGCAGCGACCGGGCAGCTCCGGACCGACTCGTCGACGTGGTCACGTTCGGAGTCCTCGATCTGATCGCGGAGCACCACGACGATGCCGTCGTCGTCGATGTCGAACACATCCGGTGCCGCCACAATGCAATTCGCGTAACCCTGGCACTGTTCACGATCTGCATGGACTTTGATCACAGTCAACCGCCTCGACGGATGCGCCGCGGTCACCGGCGCAGGAGCATATTCTGTCATGCAGAACCTTCCTCTGAATAGTAGCAGCAGACCACATTCATGGTCAATCGGCAGGGCGGCGCGGCGCGCCCCAACGACAAGATGTCTGCACAATGTGAAAATGCGGGAAAACATCGGAAGATGGTGTCCCGCATGCGTGTTCGATCTTATCCTTCGATCAGTCCGCGCAGCTTGTCGATGACCGAGCCCGCGGGCGCTCGCTCCTGCAGTGCGGAGCGCACCATGCCAAGGGCGCGGGGCCAGTTGATCATCACCGCTGCGCGCAGGTCGTCGCCGTAGTGGTACACCGCCGCCGTACGCGGCTTGTCGCCAGAGCTCTGCAGCACGGTCACGTCCGCAGCGGGCTCACAGTGGCCGATCAGTTGGATCTTCGCCCCGTACTGATCAGACCAGAAGTACGGGAGAGCGTGGTGGGCGCGCCGACTGCCAGGGTTGATGATGTTGTGAGCAGCCGTATTCGCCTGCTCGGTAGCATTCGTCCAGTGCTCGACGCGCACGTGCCGGTCCCGACGACTGTCGTACCAGCGAGCGACATCGCCGATGGCGAAGACGTCGTCCGCACCTTCGGCGGCACAGTACTGATCGCACAGGATGCCGTTGTCCACCGTCAGTTTCGAGTTCTCCAGCCATGCGGTGTTGGGCACGACGCCCACGCCGACAACCACCGAATCGGCGGCGAGGGTCTCACCCGTGTCCAGATGCACACCAGTGACCCGGGTGTCACCGGCGAACCCATCCACCGCGACACCGCAGATCACCCGGGTGCCGTTGCCCTCGTGCAGACTGCGCAGCCGGCCGCCCATTTCGTTACCAAGCGCCCGCGCCATTGGCGCGTGTAGCGCCTCGACCAAGGTGACGTCGACTCCGCTGGCGCGCGCCGCGGAGGCAACCTCGGCGCCGATGAAACCTCCGCCCACGACGACCAGCGGCCCACCCCGGTCCAGGCTTTCCCTGATCGCCAGACAATCGGCCATGGTGCGCAACACATGAACGCCCTCCAAGCGGCAGTCGCCGATCGTACGGGGGGTCGCACCGGTGGCGATGATCAGGCTGTCGTAGGCGACCCGTTCATCCGATTCAAGGACGATCTCGCGAGAATCCGTATCGAGTGCTATCGCATGCTGCTCTACGATCTCGGCGCCCCACTCGGTGCGCGGATCACCCAGAGATGCCTTCGCCGGTGGCCATGCGCCGAGCAACACCTGCTTAGACAGCGGCGGCCGGTCGTACGGTGCGGCGGCCTCCCGGTCGATCAGGGTGATCGTCCCGGCGAAGCCCGCCGCCCTCAGCTCCGCCAGTGCCCGCAAACCGGCCACCGAACCACCGACGACAGCGACACCATTCGAACTAGCGGCCACGGGGATCCTTCCATGGTTGCGGGGGTCGCCGGGCTATCTTCAGCCGGCTGATCGCGACGATGCGCAGCACTACTCGCCGGCCTCGTCGCGAGCCATGTTCCCCATCGCAGACACGAAAAGCGCGATCTGAGCGTCGAAAGGCAACTGCGGCACCCCCGTTCGGCCGAAAGCGGGCGTCGCGGCCTCGAGCGCGGTGTACATCTGCTCCATCTCGGGCGGCAGATCGTGGTCTTGCCAGAACGCATAGTCACCGTACCCGGAGTCGTAATTCCAGTCCGGGACGTGATAGAGCCGGCCGGTGACGTGCTGGCCGTCCTGCGCTGCGAGGAATAACGTGATGGGCACAACATGCTCGGAGACCACCGGGCGCTGGAAGTACACCTGGCCGGCCTGTCCGTACGCATGGGCGGTGTGGTCGAACCACGATGCGCGGGTGTGGCCCGGCATGAACGAGTTGACGGCGACACCGTCGGCCCGCACTTCCTCCGCGAGGTAGAAACCGAAGGTAGTGACTGCCGCTTTGGCCGCCTGGTATGGCATCTCGGCCGTGTAGGGGCGCGTGGCGTAGTAGCCGCCACCGCTGGACTGCGACAGAATCCCGCTACTCACCACGTTGACGATGCTGCCGCGGCCATTCTCCTGCATCGGTTTAATGAACCGTCGCGTTACCTTGACCGTACCGAAGACATTGACACCGAACATGGCTGCCCAGTCGTCGTCGGTGGTGTCGAGCGTCAGACGGTGGCCCATTGGCGGGAACAGGGTTTCCGAGACCAACGCGGCATTGTTGACCAGAATGTCCACGCCGCCATAGCGATCGACCACGTGGTCATAGGCGTTGTCCAGATCGCTGTCCTTGGTGATATCGGCCTCGATGGCCAGGCCCTGCGCCGATTCCAGTCCCTGCTTGTGCGCATCGGCACCTCTCCAGGTGCGGTCGAGCGCCACCACCTTCACCCCGGCCCGGACCAGCCAGTCGGCCATCACCTTGCCGATACCGCGAGCACCACCGGTAACGACCGCGACCCGGCCATCGAGCTCGTCCCGCCAGTTGCTCAGCGATCGCTCGAGCAGTTGACCACGGGTCTGTTGTGTGCGGGTGTCGGGTATCGAATTGGCTGTCATTCAACGCTCCTCGGGCGCCTCGCGCAGCCGCTTGCCAGTTTGATGGCCGACTGCACACTTTCTGGCATGGATACCTCGTTGACAGTACGAGCCTAGTATTCTTACGTCCATTGCATAGTTTGGATAGAGTCTATATTCCAGGAGTAGTTCATGGAGTTACGCCAGTTAAGGTACTTCGCCGAGGTTGTCGAGACAGGTTCGTTCCTCGGCGCCTCCAACCGGCTCGACACGGCGCAGCCGTCACTATGGCGCCAGGTCAAGTCCCTGGAAAAGGAACTCGGGGTGCCGTTGTTCGAACGGTCGGGTCGGCGGGTCAAGGTCTCCAGCGCGGGCTTGCTGCTCCTGCCGCTCACCGAACAGGTTCTGGCAGGTGCCGACAAGATCAAATCACTGGCCTCCGAGATCACCCGCGGCCGTGCGGGCACCGTGACGATCGCCTGCGCCTATCCCCACCTGTTGCGGTTTCTGGCCCCGCTCATCGGCGGATTCCACATGGAGCGGCCGGACGTGCACGTCGCCATCCAGGGCCTGCCGGGCCTTCCGCCCATCGATCGGGTTCTATCTGGAGAGGCCGATTTCGTGACGTCGATCCCAGTTGCGGATCGTCGGCTGCAAGGCCACTTGCTCGGACAGGCGCGCATCGCCGTGGTCACGCCCGATGATCACCCCTGGCGTAACCGTTCGGAGGTGAAGGTGGCCGAACTCGCTGGTGTATCGGTTCTCGTGGGGCCTGACCATAGCCTCACTCGCAGGCTCCTCGAGCCCGCCCTGCGCACCGAGGGCGTTATCTTAGACATCATGTACGAATCGCACGACATGGCCTCCCTGGTTGCGCTGGCGCGAGCCGGTTTAGGGGTCGCGGTGGTCGCCGACGACCACCTCCCCGGAGAGCCGGCAGATCACGATTGGCCAGTACTCTGCGACGACGATCATGAGATGGCCACGCCGGTGTGGATCTACTGGGCGGCGAATCGGGCGCTCAGCCCTCCGGTGCAGGAGTTCGTCCGCCACGTACGCAATTCGGTCTAGCAGCGCCAATTCCCGCTTCAGAACAGCTCCTCGACCGCCTCGGCGACAGTCTTGGACAGGGTGTCCGCGATACTCCGAAGCTCGTCACGATTGAGCCGGATGGACGGCATCGACACGTTGACAGCAAGCAGCGTCGGCGTGCGGTCGGCCGGTAACGCCACCGCGACCGCCGAGACCGACTCTTCGCTCTCCTCGTTCGTCACGGCGAACCCGCGGCGGGCAACCCTGGCGAGCTCCGCTTCCAGCGCCGTCCGGTTGCTGATCGACCTCGGCGTGAGGATCTCCAAATCCTCCGCCGGATAGATGGAACGAAGTTCGTCGGTGGACAGCTGCGCCAACATCGCCTTGCCTGTGGAGGTGCAGTGGGCCGGTAGGAGCTGTCCGAGCCGCGGAGCCACCCGCAATCCCTTCGAGCTCTCGATCGCGTCGATGTAGCGCACCATCGGCCCGTCCAGAGTCCCCAGGTACGTCGACTCAGTACGGCCATCGCAGGCGAGGACGGCGCCGCCCAAGCCGTAAATGCTGTCGAATCCCGTTTGCATCACCCAACCTAGGAGGTTCATCATGCCGACTGACCCCATCGTGGGCGACGCCCTCTTGGCCGGGGCCAGCATTTTGGCCGGTGGTGCCATCGGTGCGGGCATCGGGGACGGGATGGCCGGCTCCCAGTTCATCGCGGGAGTTGCCCGCCAACCCGAGGCGCAATCACGTTTGTTCACACCGTTTTTGATCACCGTCGGGCTGGTTGAAGCGATCTACTTCATCAACATCGCCTTCATGGCCCTGTTCGTCTTCGCCACGCCTGGCAGGTAGCGCATCGGTGGTCTCGAGGCAGCCCTCCCGAGTCGAGCAATATGCCGCGATTCGCCGTGACGCCCGCGTCGGAATCTCGGGGCGAGATTGGATCGCAGACGGTGAGGCTGGTCGGGGTCGCCCGGCGTTCCCTGATGATTCGCGCAGAATACGGTGGCGCCGACGCCGTTCGCGGTGTTGCGGGCTTGGGTCAAAACTCCAGCAGTTCCAGTAGTTTCCCCGCGTCGGTGGGGGTGCTGGGCGCGAGGTAATGGGTGCGCGTCTCGGCGATGGCCGATAGTTCGATTGGTCGCACGTTGTACTTCAGGCCGACGTGCACGACGCGATCGATACCTGCGCCGATAAGAGGAGCGAGGGTTTCAGATAGGGAGTGCAAGCTGCTTTCCTGGATCTGGCCTCCGCGGACGATCATGTTCCTCTTGCGGTAGAGGCGGGTGAACTCACGGGTTAGGATGTCGGTTATCTTCTCGATTTCGCCTCGCGGGTTGGCCAAAGCAGGTCGGATGCGGTCCAGCGCGAGCGCGTCCATCGCATTCAGATTCAACGGCGGATTGTTGTGGAGGTGCTGTTGAAAGAGCTTGGCACGATCGAGGTTTTCGCTGCACTCCCGCATCTTCTCGGCAGCGGGCCCACTGTGAACGGTGGCGTAGGAACGTGAGAGCCAGGACAGTTCCGCGCGCAGCATGCTTGCTGCGACAATCAACGCGAATCGTCGCGCGGCGATGACGTCCTGTTCGTCGGCTGGGCCGACCATCAGTGACTCGATGGCTGCCCAGCCGTTGACGACGGCGACGTGCGGGGGTCCGGTGCGGACTGCCTGCACGAGCGCCAGGGTGTTGGTGATGTAGTCGACCGTGTCGAGGTCGTGCAGGTGTCCCAGGCGTTCGAAGGCATGCACGTTGATAACGCGGTTCGTTGCGTGGGCGGGGAACTCGTTGCCTTTGTCCTTGGACCACATGCTCGGGTTGAGGACGATCGGCTTTTTTGCGCCCAATTGCAGCTTGGTTGCGAGGTTGGAGATCCGCGTACGGGCTCGGTCTGCTGCAGTGTTGATGTCATGGGCAGACACCTCGATGAGAAACGAGCCTTGCTGGGAAACCCCAGGCGCCTTCGCGGCATGTTGCGCTTTCCATGCGGTTGTCTGCTGGGCGGTTAGCCAGCCAGGTGGTGGCTCCGATCCACCGAACTTCGGGGAGCTTTGTACCGGAACGCAGAACGTATAGAGCTTGAGAGGCTTTTTCAGCCGAGCGTCGGCTTCGCGTAAGAAGTCACCGATCGACAGAACGGTTGACGGATCGTCACGGATCGTTCGCAGCCACGCGTAAATGCTGCTCTTGTGCATCCCGGCATCGAGAAGATGAGCGGTAATCCGCCGGGCGGCACCTTCGATGTCGATTCGCCGGCGAGGGTCTGGATCCGGTGCGGCGTCGAATGCAGTCGCCCACGTCTGGAGGTAGTCCTGGTTGTATCGATCGAGGTGCTCGCGCAGGCTCACCCAGGCATGATCGGAGTACGTCAGCCCGGGTTTGATGCCGGCCAAATTGCCAAGAGCCTGTCCGCGATCAGCGATACCGTTATCGGTCTGCAGACTGTGCCGACAGTGCTTTCTCAGGTCTGCGATCGCCGACTCCGGCGTACCGGGCCGCACGCTTTCGTCACGGAGTTCGCGTCCGACCTGCAGTGTTCCTGCACGCCAGAGTCGACGGTGCCACGGAGCGCGGGTGGAGCAGATCTCCATGATTCTGGCGGTGAAGTGGGCGTACTCCGGTGGTTCCTGGATCGGCATGTGGTACATTTAAGTCGTAAACGAGCTACATGCCCGGCTCTGCCGACCATAAGCTCGTTTTTTCTTCCAGAAGTACAAGCGAAGAGAAGCATAAAAGATCGGATTGCCCTGACCAGGGTAATCCGATCTTTCTCTGTTCGGAGTCATCTCAGATCACAGGCGACGAACCGGAGCAGCTGTCGGAGGCCGGCGCTACCGTCACCTGCGTGCTACGCGATCAAGTCTGCAAGCCGCCGATCTCGACACCGTTCGCGATTCGTATGACCGCGTGGCCGACAGCTACGTCGAGATGGTGACGACCACGGGTATCGGAGACATCCGCACCCATCCCTGGCTTAAAGCAGCCATCGATACCTTCGCAACAACCGTCGCACCGATAGGCCCGGTCCTCGACGTCGGCTGCGGGGCACGAATGGTCACGGCCTACCTTGCCGAGCGCGACATCGAAGTCGCAGGACGATCTCTCACCGCGCATGATCGACCACGCCCGGCGACTGCATCCCCATTGCACGTTCACATTCGGCTCGGCGACCGACCTCGACCTCCGCCCGTCTTCACTCGGCGGAATCCTGGGCTGGTGGTCCCTATTCAACCTGCCGCGCAACATCCTGCCCACGGTTCTGGCTGCTTTCGCCGCGGCGCTGCGCCAGGGCGGTCAGTTGATCATCGCGACCCACGTCGGTGACGCCGATGTCGAGCGGACCGAGGCCTACAACAGGGTGCCGGCCCAGTGGACGACCTACCAGTGGCAGCCAAAACAGCTCCTTGACTTAGCCTCGATCCACCGATGAATCGCCTGTTCGGAGGGTGTTGATGTAAGGAAAGTGCCCTTTGAGCTGGGATGATTGGAGTTACCCGGCGCCGGGGGCGGTACCGCTCGTCGATCAGTCTGCCGATTTCGCTTGCGGGAATCAGGGTGCGGTGCCCGAACTGAATCCGACGATGACACCCTGCCTCTTCAGGCGAAAGAAGTGGGTTCTGGATATGCGCAACTCTCGATCGCTTCCGGTATGGTCAGCAACTGGTCGCTGCCTCGTTCAACGCCGCGACGGTAGGACGAAACCCGCATGCACCGCGAGGTGTCCTCCTTTGCCGCTGCATTCGCCGCGGAATCGGGAGATGCAAAGGTGGCCCGCCGTATTAGCCCGAACGGACTACTCGCGGCATGGCGTAATGGTCCTGTCGCGCCCCGTCGATACGCTCTGCGCACCACGGGTGCAGGTCGAAGTTCCGGCAGCATCCGCACGACGAATCTCGGTAGGCCTTCTTCGTCACATGCGGCATAGTGCGCGGTCGGCCTGCGTTAGACTGTAACGAAATCGGTGACATCTGTTGGAAGTGCTTTACGAGGACCGGAAGCTCCAGAAGCTGTGCACGGACGAGCGGGAGATGCAGAAGAAGCGTGGTGACATCGCTGCGAAGCTGCGACTTCGGGTGAATGCCCTGCGCACAGCGACGAACGTGGGCGAATTGGCCACCATCGACCCGCTGGGCAACTGGCACCAGCTCCATGAGGACCACGCGGGCAAGTGGGCGGGTGACCTGAGTCGGAACTGGCGCCTGCTGATCCGTCCCGAAGGCGAGGTAGAGCCCTGGGACGCGGTCACCGTGACCGTGATCGACATCGACGACTACCACTGAGAGGAGAAGCCAATGACCGCCACCAACTACGCCGTCGCCCCCGGGGAATACCTGGAAGAGTGGATCGACGAACAGGGCTTCTCCCAGCAACGGGTGGCCGAGATGCTCGGCTGCAGCCGCAAGCAGGTCAACGAGATCGTTCACGGACGTGCTCCGATCACACCGGACACCGCGGGGCGGCTGGAGCGTGTCGTGGGGATACCCGCCGACGCGTGGCTGCGGTACGAGGCCGCGTACCGCGCGGACCTTAACCGCATAGCCGATGAGGAGAACCTCGCGCAGCACGCCGACGCCATCGACTTGAACGCGGCGACCTATCTGCGGAGCCTCGGTGCCACCACCTCGACGCGAGCCAATCCGGGCCGCCTGGTCTCCGACTTCCTAGCGTTCCACCGCTGCGGCACATGGGAGGTCTACGAGCACCTCCATGAGACCGCGTCGCAGGGTGACTACGCCCTGGCGGCGTTGAAGGAGTCCGGCGCCGACGTCGCACCCACCGCTCTGACTACGTGGCTTCGCGCCGCTGAGCTCACTGAGCCGTTCGAACGCGGCCGGAAGTACGACTATGACGAGGCACAGCTGCGCGCCGCACTCCCGGAGCTTCGCGCGCGTGCTGCCCGGCCGGACAAGATGATGCTCCGCGACATCGCGGGCCAGCTCGCAGAGATCGGCGTCGTCTTCATAGTGGTCGAACCCCCGAAGAACTTCCCGCTGCTGGGGATGACGCGGTGGATCGACAAGCGGGTGCCGGTGATCCAGCAGACGGGCCGCTGGGGCAAGGACGGGTTCGTGACCTGGGCTCTGTTCCACGAACTCGGTCACGTTCTCAACGACCCCCGGGGCGAGATGCACCTGGAGTTCAAGACGGAGAAGAAGCGCACCAGCGCCGCCGAGAAGGGCGCGAACCAGTTCGCCTTCGAGACGCTGTTCGGCGAACACGGCATCGCACCGTTCGAGGGGCTCAGCCAGGACAGCGAGATCGTCCGCGCCGCAAGGCAGGTGGGGATCTCCCCAGGGGTGGCCGTGCACCAGATGCACCGCAAACGCCTGCTCGACTACCGATTCGGGAACAACCTCTGCGTTGACTTGAAGGACACCTTCGGGGAGTAGCGGCGGGTCAAGCTCAGACCTTGCCGAAGTGCCTGAGGATCTGCAGGGTGTCGTAGCCGTTGATCGGGTGCTGCATCACCTACGTAACGTCACAGTGACGAATTAACCGGTTCACGCTGGACCTCGAAGGCGCGGAGTGCCCGCCGCTGTCAGGTAGTTCTGGACAGTCGATCGTCCTGTCCGGCGCTGTCAGATAGTCATGGATTCGGAGTCGGCGCCATGGTTACGCCGACCGAAGATCCGCAGGTGCATGGGCAGGGACCTGGGCAAGGGTCACTGTCAGATAGTTCTGGAACGGAGGGCGAGAAATCGGACAGATACCAGGTTTCCTGGATTACTCCCAACTAGTTCCGGATCGGACAGCTCGGAGGTGCGAGTTCTTGCGCTTAGCAGACCGCATTCTGGTTAATGCCGATAGTTTATCGCCCACTTCCATCGCCAGCTGCCGCCAAGTATGAAGTCTAGCAGGGTTATTCGTCACTGTGACGAATGGCGATGAGGGAAGCCCCCACCAGAGCCACAACTGCATAATTTCGAATGTCCCTGCCACAATTGCATGTTCGCGATGCGATGCCGCTTCGATTCAAAGAGATCTAGACGAGCCGCCCAAGGCACGGCGTGTCCTGGGCAACCCATGACGTCGCCGCGGCCCAATCGCGCGAGCTAGCAAGGGTTGGGCCACAATCGACCCGCGGGCGGGTGTCGACGGTCGAGTTCGTGCCCGCAGCGAAAGGGGGTTCGTTGTGGTCGATGCTGTGGCGTGCAAGGTCGCGGTGCTCATGCTGTCGGGGGTGCTTTATCGGGCGGAGGAGCTCCCCGATCTGGCTCCAGACGACCTTGTCTTAGGGATCTTGAAGTGGCTGGGCGTTCCGTTCGTCCTGCTCTTGGCGCTCAACAGCGTCTTTGCCTTCTTCGCGTGGAAGGAGGCTGCTCATCAGGCCATCGACTCCTACGGACGGGCGAGCGACTTCCTTCGACGAAAGCGTGATGATCTCGCGTGGCAAGTTCCGGTCTTGGCGATCGCGCAAACGCTGTTCATCGCATCGGTCTGCTGCATGTCTCAATTATGTGGGTGGATGTTTCGCGCGTTCGACGGCTCGGTCCACGGAGCGCTGAGCCTGACGCAGTGGGTCAGCATCGCCTTCTCCTTCGACCAAGTCGTTGAACTGACCAAGACATTGGCGATCATCGCACTGTGCCTGGTGTTCGTCATCGACTTCCTTGTGGTCACGGGTCGAGAGCACGCACTTGAGATCCTTCACTCCATGGCGCTGTACCTTCCGGGGCAAATTCTATTTGGCGTTTTTGCCGGCATGTTTGCCTTCATCGGCTTTCTCACGCCGTACGCCGGTGATCCCGAGTTCGCCATGGGCTGGTACGTCCTAATTCCGTTCGTTGGCGTGTGTTGGGCAGCGCTTGTGGTCACGGCGTATGCGGCCCGCGAGTTCGCGACCGATTGACCGTTGACGGAACGTTCGGGCGACGCCCCTCCCGCGGCAGCTCAAACGCCAGTCGCATAGTTTGCCAATCCCAACCGAGCCAGGGGTGGACTGTGTCCTCTGCCAGAATCGTAACGATGGATGGCTCACTCCCCCATTGCATCGCGGCGCCGTCGTCGGCCACCAAGCCCAAGCAAATTCGCGACGCGGCGATGAAGTGCTTCGCCGAGCACGGCATCGACAAGACGTCGCTGCGCACCATCGCCGAGGCTGCGAACGTCAGCTTGGGCCTCATCCAGCACTATTTCTTCACCAAGCAACAGTTGATCGAGAGCATCGACAGGCACGTCCTCGCCATCTTCAACGAGGCGCTTGGAACTTCCCCGGACACCCCAACGGCACCTGTCAGCGCCGACGCCGCCGGTAGCCGGTTTGCTGATTTGATGTTCAGCAATCCACACGCAATGGACTACGTCGGACGGGCGCTGGCCGAAGGCGGCGAGATCGGGAGGGTCATCTTCGACGGCTTCTGTGCAATCAGTGAGCGGCAAGGAGCCAACTTCAGGGCGCAGGGCCTTGTGGGCGAGGACCTCGATCCGGTGTGGGCTGCGATGCTCCCGCTGATCCTGCGGGTTGGCACCATCATGCTGCGGCCACATGTCGAGAGACACCTAACAGCCCCCCTTTACGACCGCTCCCAGACATGGCGCTGGGACGCGGCGGTAACCCGGATGATTCGCGAAGGCCAGTTCAAGCACTAGATAGTCGCACCACAGGGCGCCCGTCTGTCCACCGACGGCTTCTACAGCGAACTGAGCCTGACCGAAGTGCGCCGCCGCTTCGCCAACACCGGCCTGCACTTGAGCACCGACAAGTCCCAGCACCGCCGACAGGGACGAAAGCCGTTGTCCCGCAAGACACCGAACCACTCTCACGTCTTTGTGGATTCTGTCCGACACTCTCACGTCTTTGTGGATTCTGTCCGACACTCTCACGTCTTTGTGGATTCTGTCCGACACTCTCACGTCTTTCTGGCCGAAATTGCTGCTCGCTCACACCCCGGCATACCCGTAGCGTGGAAGGCGTGCGCGATAACAACCCGCCCCGGACCTCGCTGCGCATCGTGAAGGGCGCCGACCGTGCAGCCACGGAGCAGGACAGGCCAAGTCTCACCATCGCCGATGTCGCCAAGGCGTGCGGACTTCCACAGCCGTTGATCGCTCAGGTTGTTCCACGTACGTGGACCGCCAAAGGCTGGATGTACACCAATGCTCAACTTCAAGAGGCCGTTGAGATCGCGATGGCGTGGCCCCGGCCAGACGACGAGCCCCCAACTGTCCACCCGAGTATCCAGGCGCGGGAAGACTCGGGCGACGGCCCCGCTGTCACCGGCCGGCGACCCCGATTGACGATGCACAGCACGGCGCGCCGTGAGGAATGATACGTAGACACGTACGTAAAATTGACCGTATTCTGTAGGTATGAAGGTCGACACCAAGGCGCTCGTCTCCGCAACGGACCTCAACCGCAACTCTGGTCAGCTCATCTCGCGCGCTGCCGACGGTGAGCGCCTGGTGATCCTCAACCAGAACAGGCCCGTCGCGGCCATCGTTCCCATCGACGATCTCCACCGCCTGGAAGCAATCGACGAGGCGGCGGCAGAGGCAACAGCTCTAGTTGGCGGCGCGCACCCGACGCCCAAGGAGTTCCGCGACCTGGCCGCGCGTCCCGGGTACACGGCTATCGGAGAGACGTCACTGGGGGAGATCGTCGAACTTGAATTAGCCTGCAATACATGGGTTGTCGCGAAGGTGAATGCCGATCTCATCTACCTTGTCAGCGCGGTCCTCAACGGCGCCACGGACAACGGATCAGCCGTTCAGTTCGCCGTCGCAACCACCGAATTCGCCGCTCCGGTGAACTACCACCACCTAGATCCTGAGGCAGCCCCACCACCAATTGTCACGCTCGCCACGGATGTCGCCGACGATGAGGAGAGTGCGGGGCTATTCGTGGGTGCTGTCAGAGATCAGATGCAAAAGCGAACGACGATGCTAAAAGAGTTGGGGCTGGCGTCAATTGAGGAATTGCGCCGCACGCGTCCGGAGGAGTCGGCCCATATCGCCGACTTGATCGTCGTCGTCAGGGCCACGTGCAGCATCACGAACCCCGGCTTGTCCAATCTGGTGGCGTCGATCGTGAGCGACAAGGGCCAGGCCTTGGCCGTCTACGTGTGGATTTTCGAGGCTGAGTCCAACGTTCGGTTGGCGCCGTCCAACTACCAGTTCCCGCAGTCGTGCGCGATGCGAATGTCTCACGCCGCCTTGGCTCGGCGGGTCGTCGGTAGCGATGCGCCTGTCCGGCTTCCGCAGTGGGGACAGGCCTACATCACGTCGCAAGAGCAGGGCTCCACCGCGCTCCAGCCGAACATCCTGGTTTACCTCGCAGAGCGAGACAACGCGGGTGCCAGCCGATTCGCTACGGACCCCTCCGTCGCCTGGAAAAGCACCGAGGCGCCCCGCATCAGGGCCTAGAGGGCTTTGGATGCAACGTCCGAGGCCCGGAGGAGGTTGAGCGCGGAGTGCGCCGCCGGTGACGATCCGGTCTTCATGAGGGCGTAGAGGGGCCGCTGATCAGTAGTGGTACCGGGCTTTGAGGATCTTGACTTCTGTCGCATTGGCTCGGTAGACGAGGCGGTGTTCGTCGTCGATTCGGCGTGACCAGTATCCCGACAGTTCGCCTTTGAGGGGTTCTGGTTTGCCGATGCCGCTGAACGGATCGCGCTGAATTTCACCGATCAGTCTGGTGATGCGACGTGCGGTCTTGCGGTCGGTGGCGAGCCAGAACAGGAAGTCCTCCCACGCATCCGGGTCGAACTGGATGCTTCTCACTCCGAGCCGCCAGCCATCTCCTGCAGCTCGTCGAGCGACTTGGTGTACTCGGCCGACGGGGCGTGGCTGGCCCTGTCTCGGGCGACCGATTCCATGAGTCGGCGCGCGTTTTCCGGCGAACGCAGGAGGTAAACCGTTTCTTGCCAGGAGTCGTAGTCATCAGCCGACATGAGCACTGCGTCACCGGCTTTGGACGTGATGCGGACGGGTACGTGGTCGGTGTTGACTTGCTCGAGGAGCGGAAATAGGCGCTGCCGCGCTTCGCTCGCACTGATGGCCATCGCGTGCACCTCTCAGTTGTACGACTATCCTGTACGATCAGCGTACAGGGGTTGCGTACATATTGCGCCCCGCGGTGGCGACGTCGGCGGGAGGTTTGCGACACGTGAGCGAGCCTGAGTCGTCGCCGGATCAACCCACTGATATCGCCGGCTACCGCATCGACCGGGTCCTGGGCCGCGGCGGCATGAGCGTGGTGTACCTGGCCTGGCACCCCACCAGAGGGCACTGGGCGGCGCTCAAAGTGCTCACCGCGGAGCGCGCACGTAGCCCTGCATTCCGTGCCCGCTTTCGGCGAGAGGGCGAAACCACCGCAGGGTTGGGACACCCGAATGTCGTGGCTCTCTACGGCCGCGGCGAAACCGCCGACGGTCAACGGTGGATCGCCATGCAGTACATCGAGGGCCCCAATGCCGAGACCGCGGTGCCGGCCGGTCCCATGGCTCCTGAGCGCGCTCTGCGCATCGTCAGCGAGGTCGCCGGGGTACTGGACTACGCCCACAGATACGGGGTTGTTCATCAAGACGTCAAGCCCTCCAACATCCTTCTAGGGACGCGCGCGGATGGGCGGGAGCGGGTCGTCCTCGCCGACTTCGGCTCGGCGGCGCTGCTGTCGACGACGACGACTGAGGAATCCGACGATGCCGAGGACTCGCTCGTCGCCAGTTTCGCCTACACCGCACCGGAAGTGATCACCGGCGACACCACTGTCGATGGGCGGGCGGACGTGTATTCGCTGGGGTGCACACTGTTTCGACTTCTCACCGGCTCGATCCCCTTTCCTGGGCACACCACTGCCGCAGCCATGGCCAACGCGCATGTGACCCAGGCCGCCCCGAAGCCCTCAGAACTGCTCGGCTGGGCTGCCCCCGAGCTTGACGCCGTGGTGGCCAAGGCGCTCGCCAAGCGTCCGGCGGATCGTTACGCCACCGCCGGCGAGCTGGCGGCGGCGGCCGCCCACGCACTGAGCCCTTCTCTCCCACCGTTACCGGACGCCACTCCCCCACCAACGCGCATCCAGGTGACACCCGTCGAGTCAGCCAGACCGGCCCGACCTCGGTCCAAGCGGTGGATGATTCTGTGCGGCGCGGCGGCCGTCGTGGTGGCAATCGTCCTGGCCTGGCTTGCCTTTCCCAGCCATGACGACAATGCGGCCACCACAATCAGCCCTTCCCCGACTCCCCCGACGAGCACGTCAGCATCTCCCCCACGGAAAATTGCGCTGCCGGCCGGGTATCCCCCCGGCGCGTGCACCCCTGGAGACTCAACGGATCCCGGCACCGAAGTGGTCATGATCTGCGGGCCCAACAAGGATGCCGGTGGTCCGGTCTCCGGCACCTACTCGCTCGCGCATGACGCGCAATCCCTCCAGGGCGCACTGGCTGACGTCATCAGAACGGCGACCACGGTGATCTGCCCTGGCAACATTCAGTCCCCCGGGCCCTGGCGCCGCGTGGCCGACCCGACCACCCCTCGAGGCACGCTGTTCTGCGGCATCGGTAATGACGGACGCCCACTGATTGCTTGGACCTTGGACGCCGACCGGTTTCTCGCCGTCGTTGAATCACTGAGACTCGACGGAGCGGGTCTCAACGACCTCTACGCGTGGTGGGCGTCGCACTCGTAGCAGGCTGATCTACACGCCCTGGGGACTTCTCGGAGGTGAATGTGCCGCTGAACACGACCAACAGGTTGGACACCGCGATTGCGGCAAGGCAGTAGTTACCGGGCGCCGGCATGAACGGGATCAACAGGATCAGTACGCAAGTCACCGCGAAGCTGATCTTCGGCCACGTCTTCTTCAACGTTCCTCGGCGGCCGAGAACCCACATCGTCACGGCGAGGGCGATGATGCACAGCACCGTGACCAGAATCCACCAATAGTCAATCAACCACTGCTTCACCATGAATGGCCCCTATCGGTCATTCCAACTTGAGTGGCCGGCGATCGCCGGTCGTGACGCCAGGGCAGGCACGCTCGATTGAGTCGACAGCAGCGGGTGCAGACGAACGTCGTTGATCCACGCTGGCCCATGCAACGCGTGGGCGGACCACAGCGCGATCGCCACCGCGGCTGGGCCGGCAAGCTGCAACGGCACGCAGCGCTCGCCGTAGGCGAATGTCACTGTGCGCGCGTGCAGGTCGGGATAAAACTCTGTGACGTATCCGAACCAGTAGTCGACGAACGTGCCGTCTGACCGGCTGCACATCAGCCGCTCGTCGGTGACGATGACCGTGCATTCATGCTGTTCGCGCCACTGCGGGACCTCGTCGCGCTGGGCCTGCTTGCGGCGCCGACTATTGGCAACCCCTTGCGCGGCAAGCATTCCGACCATCAGCAAGGGAGTGCCGAGCACGAATGTGGAGGACCGTTGAAAGCTCCCGTCTCCGGCCACCAGCCGACTGGAGATCGCCGTGGTGCATAGCCGGGCGTCCTCGTCAGGGTTGAGGATGGGGCCGTACACGGCGATCGACGGGGCCGGCGAGCCCGCATTCAACGCGGCGGCGCATCCGCTGGCGTACACCCACCAAGGGTCGCTGGCAACGATTTCCGCGCTCATCCGATCACCCTCCCCAGCCGTCGAGCTGATAGCGGGAAGCGTAGCGCTGGGCTATGACAGGTCGAGGTTGGCGTCACGGGCAGCGCCCATCTCGCGGGAGATTGCTTGATGGACATCGGGGTCGGGGGAATAACCCAGTGCCCGTGACGCCGATTCCACGCTAACAC
The DNA here is from genome assembly GCF_012223425.1 of Mycolicibacterium frederiksbergense. Classification (GTDB taxonomy): domain Bacteria; phylum Actinomycetota; class Actinomycetes; order Mycobacteriales; family Mycobacteriaceae; genus Mycobacterium; species Mycobacterium frederiksbergense. The sequence goes on along the minus strand of NZ_CP038798.1, from coordinate 205,147 downwards.
CGGCACTGGACAGTTCTTGGAAATGTCGACGTCGACCACCATGCAGCCGACCTGAACAGCAGCTGTTGGTGGCGAAGTGTTCACGTGTGCGTTTTCGACCTGGCCGTTCGTGGCTGCGCGGACCGTCGTCACCGTGGGTTCGATCGACAGTGTTGCTGATGCAGTCATGCCCTCTCCCCCAGGCCAGTTCGACACAGCCGACCCGGTCCGAATGTAGATCGTCACCGGTCGTGGCATCGAGTGAAACGACGTGGCAGCGATACTACACCATTTGCAGCTTAGTGTGTTCTCGTATTGCATTATTTGCTTAGATTGGTAGCTGCCGCGTCGGTGGTTGCGACGCGTTCCACGGGCTGTCGCTCAGTCGCTTAGAGGCCGAGTCCGTCGTCATCGGTGTTGCGCTGACGGTCTTGTTCTTGGTCTTTGGCGAGCTGGCTTGTTCGGTACTCGAGTGCGCGGTGGCGTTCGACGAGGCGTTGGGCTGCGCGGTAGCTGTCGGGGTCGACCAGTCCGGCGTCGGCGACGAGGGCGGGGGTGGGGTTGATTTGCAGTGTCCATCCTGGTTGGCGGCCGGATTCGAGCATGCGTTCCCGGGCTGCCGCTGAGGCCGCCTGGGCGGCTTCGCTTTGCGCCTCCAGTCGCAGCTGCGCGCTGAGGGTGTCCAGTTCGAGGCGTTTGGCGGCCAGCTCATCGGCGTGCTCGAAATCTCCTAGGCTGGTGCTGTCGTAGTCGTCGAGTTCGTCTTGCAGGTTCGCCGCGCGGCGCTCCAGTCGATTGTTGAAGTGCGGAATGTCTTTGTAGGCGTTCTCCATTCGCTGTAGGAGGCCGCGCGCCTTGGTGAGGTGGTTGGTACCGCTGGCACGGGGCAGTGTGGCGAGCAGGTCGGCATCCTCGATGCCCACGGTGGTGGACGGCACGTCCAGGGTCAGTTGCAGTTCGCCTTTGAGGTGGCTTCGTCGGGCGGTGATGCCGATGCCGTTGAGGGTGGCATCCAAGGGGCGGCTGTCGAAGCTCGACTTGTCCCGCAGTGCGGCGTAGGCGTCGCGGCAGGCCGCCGCAAATGGGACGGCGGCGTCCACGCGTTCGGCGTAGGACCGCCCGCCCACGGTGACGCTGGGGGCGCGCTCGCCCTGGGCGGTGATCTTCTCCAGAACTGGTGCCAGCGTGCCGAGTTGCTCTTTGGTCGCGGTGAGTTCTCGTTCGGTGCCTTGGCGTTGATGGCGGCGTCGGGCCGCGGCGTCGCGGTGGGCGGATTCCAGCGCGGACAGGCGCTTGACGTCGTCGGCGAGTTGAACTTGCTTGATGTAGCGGGGATCTCCGGTGGCGATGGCCTTCGTTTCGGCTGCCGCCCCGGAGATGTCTCCTCCCCCGAGATCCTCGATTTCGTCGACGTCGACTTCGCCGCGCTTGATCTGCTCGATGAAGCCGGCCTTGGCTTCGACCTTCTGCCACATGACCGTGTCGTAGGAGCCTTCGGTGACGTAGTTGATGATGTCGACTTCCGGGTTCTGATTGCCTTGGCGGATGATGCGACCCTCGCGTTGCTCGAGGTCTGCTGGGCGCCAGGGAACATCGACGTGGTGCAGGGCGCGGAGCCGGGTTTGAACGTTGGTGCCGGTGCCCATTTTCTCGGTGGAGCCGATCAGGACCGATATCTCACCAGTCCGGCACCGCTGGGCCAGGTTGAGCTTGTCGGCGGGCTTGACGGCGTCGTGGATGAAGGCGATGGATTCCCGGGGCATTCCGCGGGCGACGAGCTCGTCGCGGATTGCGGAGTAGATGGTGAACTGGCGGGGATCCTTCGACGGGGTGCCGCGGTCACAGAACACGATCTGGAACCCACCGCGGATCGGCATTTCTTGACCGGTCTCGGGGTCGCGGTACACGTTGTCGATGCTGGCGTGGTGCAACGCCATGACCTCGGAGGCGACCTCGGTGGCGCGGGAGACCGCCGGGGCATCCAGGTGGGCCAGGCGCGGATCCAGGGAGACGTTGCGGCCGTCGTTGGCGATCTTGAGTTGGTTGTCCTTGTCGGGACGTTTCGGGTCAAGGTGGTCGAGGCGCCAGCCCAAGTCGGTGATGAAGTCTTTGACTTCTTGGGACGGGGTGATGCTGACGACGCGCCGGCGACCATCGGTGAGCTGTGGGAGCTCGACGGGGACTTGGTCGCGGGTGACGACGTCGGTGAAGATGGACGACAAGGCCAGCAGTTCGGGCAGATTGCAGAACTTTCCGACCCGGGTCACGGTCCGCAGGCTGGTGCCGGTGGCGTTGACTTCCACGGTGCTCACCGGGGCGGTGAACGTCGCACCCCAGTCGTTGATGTCGGCAACTCCGGCCGCGGCCAGCAGATCGGGGCGCAGATAATTTTGCATGACCCAGAGCTCGCCGAGGGAGTTGGCGACCGGGGTGCCGGTGGCGAAGGTCGCGACGCGCTCGACGACTTGGTCGGGGCGTAGGCCGGCGGCGCGGCCCTCGTCGTGGCGGCGGCGTCTGAGCACTTCGAGTTTCATGGCGAGGTCCTCGGCACGCTGCGCGGCCGCCGGGCACGACAATTCCTCGATATTGCTCAGGCGCCCCTTGTTCTTGTACATATGCGCTTCGTCTATTAGCAAGTAGTCCCCACCGCTTTCCTCAAACCTGAGGCCGGTGTCTTTGCGATCCTGTTTGGTCATGTCGCTCAGCCGAGTGGCGAGCCGCTTCTTTTGCTGTTCGACGCGCTTCTTGCTGACCGAGGTCTCCGCGCGTTCGGCGTGGTTCTCCAGCTCGTCAAGCTGTCGTTGCACGTAGTCGGCTTGAGTGTCTTCGCTGACACCGATTGCGGTGAAGAGGCTTTGGGGCATGATGACCATGTCCCAGTCGGTTGTCGCCGATTGGGCGATGAAGCGGCGGCGGCCGTCGGGGTCGGTGCCAGCGGTGCCCAGGAGGACTCGTGCGGCCGGGTACCACTGGGCGGCTTCGCGTCCAACTTGTTCCACGATATGATTGGGAACCACGATCCAAGGTTGCTTGCATAGACCCAGGCGTTTGAGTTCCATTGCCCCCATGAGCATAGAGCCTGTCTTGCCTGAACCGACGGTATGGTCAAGCAGCACAGTGGGTTCCGCGATAATACGCGCGACGGCATCGCGCTGGTAGTAGTGCGGCTCGAACCGGTCTGACAGTCCCGGAAGGGTTAGCTGGTCACCGCGATGCTTGGGGGCGACGAGGCTGTTGAAGCGCTTGTTGAATTCGGTGACCAGTTCCTCGCGGCGCTGTTCGTCTTCGAAGATCCACTTTTGGAACTCTTCGGTGATCTTGGCGGCCTTGGCTTGGGCGGCGAAGGTTGCCTCGAAATCGATGCTGGGGCCGCCTGTTTCGGCGACGATCTCGGGTGGGCGATGGACGGTGATCGCCTTCGAGTTGCACAACGCATCGAGCAGGTCGATGGCGTCTTTGTGGCCGGTGCCCCACGTTTCGGTCATCATGACCGAACCACGTTGGTAGCGTGCACATTCCACCGACCACGTGCCGCCGACGTGGTCGGCGACCACCGTGTCGGCGCCGAAGGTTTCGCGGGCGAACTGAGCGATGTACTTGGCGTCGATCCATGGCGCACCCGGGCGGGTCTTGATCTGGGAGGCTTCCTTGTCGGCCGGCACGACTTCCCGTAGCGCGGCGACGTAGCCCTGATAGGCGGGATCTCGTTCGGCTGCGGCGGTGGCGGCGGCCAGCTTCTCGCGGACGTTGCCCGACAGTGCGGTCACTGCCGGGACCAGCTCGTCGGGATCCTCTAGTGACGGGTAGGCCAGTCCGCGTAGTTGGTCGCCGACAGCGACCGGCTCGATGCCCAGTAGGCCGGCGATGTAGCCGATGTCGATGCGTCGGTGCTGGTCCATGCTGATGGCCACGGCGTCCTCGATGGTGGCCGCGGTGTCGGGTACGGCGCGGACGTTGAGGACGTCGACTGAGAAGATCGGCGCTTTGAGCGCTTCGCCTCGTTGTTCGTCGAAGATCTCCAGGGCGGCGACGTTGGCCCAGCGGGGGTCGTATTTCATGCCGCCGTCGAGATGGGGGCGCCGTTTGAAGGGGCTGGCGGGCTCCCATGCCTTCTGTGACCAGTCCTCCAGCAGCTGCTCGGGGATCGGGCCCCGGTAGGGCATCCCGTCGGTGCCGCGGGCTTTGCGCCACGTTTCCTCGGACTTGGCGACCTTGCGGTCGTGGGCCTCCTGAGTGGGGGGTGCGGGGTAGATCCATTTGAAGCGGTTGATCGGCCCGTGCTTGCTGACGTAGCCGTCGTAGAGCTTGTTGAGGTGCGCGCGTAGCTGTTCGCGGACCTCCAGAGGCTGATCGTCGCGTTGGGAGGCGATGACCGCGGTCGCGGTGTCGCGCAGTTCGATCAGTGAACGGGTCTCGCGCAGACGGCTTTTCGGTGTGCGCTGTTCTTCCCAACTGTGGCCGGTCCAGCGTTGGATGCTGTCGGTGGGTTCGTGATAGCGCAGGGTGTCCATGGGTGGCTGGTCGGCGCGTTCGGCGGCGGTGTACAGCCCGACGTCGAAGACGCTGTCGTCGACCTCGATGAGGGATTCCGCAGTGGCGGTGAGCACTTTGTCGTGGGCCACGGCATTGTCGACGATGTCGGACAGACGCTGGCGGATCTGCTGGGCTAGGAGCGTGGGTCGGTAAGGCTTCGAGCGGGTGTGTGGCGTCGAGTCTGGGTAGAGATGGTATTGCGGGGTCTGCGGCGTTCTGAGTGGATGTTCGGTGTAGACGTGCCCCGATGAGTCGTGTGTCGGCAACTGGGGCGGCCAGCGGATGCCCCGTTAGGCTGGCAGGGCGGTGAGTCCGGTAATTCCGATGTGGCCGTGCAATTTTCGCAGGTTGTGGCAGGCAGCCAGAAGTAGCCATTCCCCGCGGGCTTGGTCCAACCCGCGCAGCAGTAGCGCTTTGGCGTTCTGCAGGGTCGACATTTGACCGAACACCGGTTCGACGATCGCTTTGCGGCGGGCATAGACCGCGTGGCCTTTCTTCGTGGTGAGCTTGCGGGCCATCCGCTGCTTGCCGGTTGCGTTGTTGGGGATCCGCCCGCGCGGCGGTGCCGGGGTCGGTTCGTCGCGGCGGCGGCGGCCGGTGGCGATGAAGAACTCGGTGCCGTGGGTGGCGGTGAATTGCGTTGCCTTATCGAGGTTGTCCGCGGAGCAGTAGCCGGCATCGGCGAGCATCTGGCCGGGGACCTGCCCGGTGTTGGTGAGGGTCTGTTCGGTCATCGAGATCAAGTTCATGACGTCGGAGGCGTTGGTGCCCAACTCGGTGGCCACGATCACCTGATGGTCGGAGTCGACCACGGCCTGGGCGTTATAGCACTGGTGGAACGCCCCATCGCCGGTGAGCATGATCTTCGACTCAGGGTCGGTGAAGTTGCGTTGCGACTTGGGTTTCGGTGTCGCCTCCTCGGCGGCGGCGGTCCCTTTCTCGGCGGCGGTGTCGTCGTCATCGCCGCGCTCGCGGGCTTTGGCCTCGGCGTGTTCACGCGCCGCTTGGGCGGCTTCGGCTTCCAGTGCGGCCTTGGCTTCCCGAATCGCCGCCAGCCGGGTTTCACGGCGCCGTAGTTCCTCGGGTAGTTCATCACCGCGGCGGTTCTTGCCGAACTTCTTATCTTCGGCAGTGTCGATACGTTCGGCCTCAGCCAACAACGCCGAGACCTCCCCGGCGAGGACCTTTTCCTTCTCGGTCATCCGGGCGTAACTCATCGCTTTACGTTTAGAGGCATTGGCCCGGACTTTCGTTCCGTCGAGGGCGACTCGGCCCAGGCTGACCATGCCCGCGGCCTGGCATAACGCCAACGCTTGGACGAACAAGTGCCCCAACGCGGAGAGGTGGCGTTTACGGAACCGGGCGATCGCCCGGTAATCCGGGGCCGATCCGGCGGCCAGCCAGCGAAATGCCACCACATCAACACAGGCCGCCTCCAGCTTGCGCGAGGAGCGGACCCCGGTGGTGTAGCCGTAGAGCAGGATCCGCACCATCAACCGCGGGTCATACGGCGGCCCGCCACGGACCTCGGTATAGACGCCATGGATCCGGGACAGGTCCAGATGCTCATCAACAAGCTCGGCGACGAACCGGGCCAGATGCTCAGCCGGTAGCCAATCATCGAGCGAGGGCGGAAACAACAGGTCCTGATCCGGGGCGAACACCCGAAACGTCTTATCCACCGGCGCCTTTGACGCCACGGAATGCGGTTCAACCCTGTCCGAAGGGTCTACCTCGAACAAACCATCCGGATCGAGATCATCAGGCATACCCCATCATCGCTGATACACCACCATCAACCAGACATCCCGCCAGGCGTGTTACTGACCCACGCTCCTAGGGCCTCGCGGGTGGGCTGCTCCCCCACGACTTTGAGGGTGGCTGAGCCGTGGATCCCTTGGCCGAGTGCGTAGTTGCCCAGGACGTGGTCGGGATGGTTGATGAAGTACTCGTTGACGTTGAAGGCATCCTGGGTCTTCTCGGAGTCGAAGACGCTGCGATCGACGAGGTGGTCGACGTCGTCGAAGGGGATCTCCTCGGTGTCGATCCAGCGGGTCACGTCGCCGTCGTCGGCGGCCTGGTCGGGGTCTCTACGGCGCAGGACCAGGATGTCGGTGACGACTTCGGTGCCGGCGACGCGCTTGAATGCGGTGGACGGCAGTCGGACAGCGCCGATCAGGTCGGCTTTGGCGGCCATGGCGCGACGGGCTCGGGTGTCCATGCCGTCCAGGGTGTAGCGGCTGGTGAGAACGGTCACGTAGCCGCCGGGGGCGGTCAGACTGATCGCTTTGTTGATGAAGTGGTTGTGGATGCTGAATCGGCCCGGGTTGTGGGCGGGGTCGATCAGGGTGAAGTTGCCGAACGGGACGTTGCCGATCGTGGCGACGAACGAATCGGCTGGGACGCGGGTGGTTTCGAAGCCCTCGGCGCGGACTTGGGCGCGCGGGTAGAGAGCGGCGGCGATGGCGGCGGTGACGGTGTCGTTGTCGACGCCGACCATGACGGCATCCTCTGGGGCCAAGCCGATGAATGTTCCTGCTCCGCAACCTGGTTCGAGGACGCGGCCGCCGCTCATCCCGGCCTGGCGCAGTGTGTCCCACATCGCCTCGGCGATGAGCGGATCGGTGTAGTGGGCGTTGAGGATGCTTGCCTCGGCGGCGCGGTAAGCCTCCAGGCCAAGGGTTTCGCGCAGGTGCTCCCGCTCGGTGGCGTAGGTGTCGCTGCGGCGGTCGAACAGTTCGGCGCAGGCTCCCCATCCCGACCAGGTGGCCAGTACCTCTTTTTCGGCGGTGGTCGCGGGACGGCCACCCTCCCGGTTGAGGCGTTCCAGGACGTCGATGGCCGCGAGGTTGGCGTGGATGCGAGCTTTGGTTCCCGAGGGCACCCGGATGTCGGTGGTGAGGGCAAAGGGATCTGAGCTCTCGACGGTGACGGCGGGGGTTTCAGCGATGCCTTGTTGTGGTGGCGCCAACTCTGCGGGAGGGATGTGCGCTCGCCGGTGGGTGCCTGCTCGGTGGCGGCCTCGGCCGGGGTGGGCGGCGCTGGCGGTTCATCGGAGGTGGTCGACGACGCGGCCTCGACTGGCCGTGTTGGGGGCAGGGGTGTGCCGCCGGGGTCGATCGTGGCGGGGTCTGTGGGTTGGTCGAAGTCCTCGAACAGTGAGAGCTGTGGCTTGGGTTCGGTTACTCCACGGGGTAGCCGTCGACCCGAAGATCCTCGTACACCAGGGGTGCCAGGTCGCTGGCCAGGGGATGCTGGGGGCCGTCCGGAACTGGCAGCTGGTCCTCCAGTAGGGCGCTGAGCAGATAGGCCGCCTTGATGCGGAACATCACCGAAAAGTTCGGGGCGGGCCACACCATCTCGGTCAGTGCCTCGACCTGCTCCCCCGGCTCGCTCCGATACCGGACGTCGTTCCACCGCAGGTTCCACGGCACCTGACTGGGCGGCAGCGGCTGATGTAGCGGCGGGTCGAAGTCCACCGTCTGCTCCGGCGGTTCCTCGATCTGGTCGTAGAGTTCCTGCCGCACGACTATCTCCCGGGCGTTCTGCAACGCGGTTTGCCGTAGCTTCACGGTCATCTGATAGTCCGGGTGCTGGCCGTGGCGCCTGGTCCATTCCTGGATCGACGAGGCTGCCAGGTCGTCGGCCATCTGTGCTGCCATCCGGTCCAGTCGGCCCGTCACCTCGCTGAGGTACCGATCCCGTTGCGGCGTCGTCCAATCCGGCGGCAGGTCCAGCCACTGGCGGTACACGTCGTTGACCGCTTGGCTCATCCATTCGGTCACTGGTGTCGTCTGTCTCCTCGAAGCTGAACAGATCTGGCTGTTCGTCGCCCTGGCGGGCCATAGTGTTCTCCCGATGCCGCTAGTCATGAGTTGGTCTCCTGATCTGCGGCATCGACCTCAATGGCCGTGCCCATGCCCGGTGTCATCGGCCGGCAGGATCGCCTGCCGAACGATGTCACCTGAATGCCCCAGTGGGGCGCCGACGCCATCATGACGGCGGGAAACTCGTGCGGTGGTGAGTCGGGGTCAAGTCCTCGATGACCAGATGCGCCTGCGCCAACGCCTGGTCGATGTCGCGAGCCTGTTGGGTGAGCGTCTCCTGCTGACGCTCGACGCGAGTCTTGAGCAGCTTGAGCCGGTCGACGATGGAATGGATGGGGACCACCGCCGGGTGTGGCTTCACCTCGATGCGCCGGTTCACGGGTCTGCCACCCTTGAGCGCAGCCAACGCCGACCCGGGCTCCCACATCAGGTGGGTGTCGATGCGTTCCAGCGTTTCGGCATTGGGTTTGTACCCACGCTGACCGAGCGTTGCCAGAGTCGTACGTCCCGGACCACCGACGGCCGCGAGGCGGCTCTTGCTCATCTGCAACTCGAGCAGCCGCTTCTCGATCCACATGCGCAGGTTGTCGTAGTCGTCGTCGGCGTCGCGGTCGACCACGGGACCCTTGCGCTTGCCAACGCTGGCCTCACGCGTCTTGGGCTCCGAGCCGTACATCGTGGCATGCGCCGAGCCCGGCAACCAGGACAGCAGTTCGTCGAGCTTGGACAGCGTGCTACGCCCCGGGACCCGGTCGTCCTTGCCCAGCAGGTTTAGCGTCGAGCGCGACACCAGGCCGAGCTTGCTCGCTTCGAGTTGGCTCATCCCCAACTCCATGAGTCGCGTATTCATGTACTTGGCCAGGCGCTTCACGTCGGGTGCCACCGTGCTGCTGGCGAGCATTTCGACGTAGTTTTCCGACAGCCCAGTCTCGGCCACCACCTCGTCGACGGAGCGGCCTTCGCTGAGCAAGGACCGCGCCATGTCGGCGGCGGCGTCCTCGTCTAACGGCGCAGCGGTGATGATGGCCCTCCTGAGTTGCCCTGTGGTCAAACCCCCAGTGTCTGGGAATCGTACATCTCACAGTATGACACTGGTAGAACAAGAGCGGCATTAGCGCAACACAGGAGTGTTTACGTCATTTAAGCAACTTTTGTGGGACGAGATACCCGCAAAACCCGCCACCTACGCCGCCAAGGCATAGGGGTGAGGTCGACGCGATTTTAGCGTTTAGGTTCGCTGTCCGGAACTCTCCGCGCACTACTCCCCCGGATGACGAAACGCTGACGGCACGGCGTCTTTCGGTTGCGTGCGGTGTCGACCGCGACCGGTGGCCCTGCGGCACCTGGGTTGCCCGCCGCGGCGACGACGACGCCAGCTACTGGGGCTCCCGCTCACCGCCGCTTCGACGGCAACAAATGATGATCGAGAATCCGCGCAACGAACTCTGAGAATGTGACCGTCCTGTTCACCACTGCCATCTTGTCTTCAATCCACGCGCGCTGCTGTGTGCTGAAGGAGATCCGCGCCTCGGTCAACGGTGTGGCGGACTTGGACCGCGACGTTGACGAGGGCATCAGCCACGAATCGCCGTCCTCGGGGACCACGAACAGTGCGGCAAGCACTTCTTCTGGTGATTTCTTCTGATCAGCAGCTTCGCGTGCGACTTGAGCAAAAGCGTCTTGAACGATCTGGGAGTAGTCCTTGATCTTGCGCGACTTGGTGATCGTCAGCTGCTTGTAGGTGTCAGCCGTGAGGTAGACCGACGATGCGGACACCCCACGCCTGTCCCCTACCCGTGTGCGGCGGGCCGGCGCCGACTTCTCGGCAGTCGCCGCCGGTGCGCTCGCACTCGCCTCAACCACGGGTGCAGACTGCTGCGCTACCTGAGCGGCATCGACCGTGGCATCGCCGTCGGCCCCCTCGGGGTCTGGTGTTGGTTCAGCGGCGGTTGCTGAGCTGCGGGCCGGAGCGGTGAGCAGACCTTGTAGTTTGCTCCCCCGCTCGGGAGGGGCGAAGGAGCCTGCCAAACCCTTGTGTTTTCCGTTCGGTGCCATGTTCTCGACGCCCCTTCTAGCCGTTCTCGCTGATCAGTTCATTGACCCGGGACAGCACCTCGGCCGCCAGGTTCTCGTAGTCCTCTGCCAGTCCCCTGCTCGTACCGGTCCCGGTGCCGACCTCGTCGCCGCTGACCTTGGCGCCCACCTTCAACGCTGCGAGACGCTTCCCCTTGGCCTCAGTGCTGGCCGATTCCAGCTCATGTGCCAGCAGCCCGTGGCGCCGGGCCTCGTACCCGCCAGAATCCGAATGCCGCACGATGGACGTGAAGATCGGAGCCACGCCGCCCAGGATCTCCTCGATGGTGGTCAGCACGCGCTCGGCGACTCGAGTGGAGCGGCTGCCCAGCCCGAACCGGACCACTCCCCCAAGGCGTAGCGCCGGATTCTCCAACTGCGCCGACCCGAACTGCCCCGCGATCGTCGACAGCCCGTCAATGCTGGCGTCATCGGCCCGTACGGGGATGACCACTGTGCCCGCCACCCGCAGGATGGCCTCCAGGGCCGTCAGGTCGATCGGTGGTGAGTCGATAAGGACCAGGTCGTAGGTGCGACCCAGGCGGAGGATTTCGCGGCGGATCGCGTCCGCCAGGCTCTCCTTGGCGTTCGAGCCGAAGTAGTTGAAGATGCGTTGCAGCTCGCCGCCCCCGGCGATCAAGTCAACGTTCGGCCGAACATTTTCATACAACGGCGGCTGCGCGCTGGCGCTCCCCAGCATGAGCGACGCAGCGTGTTGCGAGCCGTTGGCGTCGATCAGGTCGTTGATGGATTCGTACTCGGCCACTGGCAGACCGAAGTCGCGCGCCAAGTTGCCCTGAGGATCCAGCTCGACCAGGAGCACCTTGAATCCGCCCTGGCCGTAGAGGCCGGCCAAATTGGCGGTGATGCTGGTCTTGCCCACTCCCCCTTTACCGTTGGCAAGCGCGATCACCTGCCACGGCGTCGGCACCACGGGAGCCAGCGCGTGTGTCGGCGCGGTCGTTTCGGTCATCAATTCTCTGCCCTTTCAGTTGGGTGCACGCCCAACGGCGCGCGGTCTATACCGCGGGGTACCGCGCGTTGCCGGGGGCGATGAGTGGGGCGGAAAGTCACGCGCGAATATCGCTGAGCATAGCGCGACATACAGCGCGTTGTGTTACGCGACAGGTAACGCGTGAGTAACGCTTTTGTCAGCGCGGATATCTGCGCCCACCGTTTCGCCCTAAGCCGCGCGGACGTTCACGCGTCACGGCACGCACATGACCACGCGTTGCACCACGCACAGTAATGCGCGGGATGCGAGGCGTGGAGAAGGGCTCGACGTAAAGCGGGCCTTGGGGCGCAATATAGGGCGGTTATTTGGGCGTGGCCTAGCGCGGGACTCCGCGCGCACACGGCGGCGCACTACCGAGCGACGATAAAGGCGCGACCGAGGGCGGTGGCATGAGCGCCGTGAACGGCGCGAGCCTGCGCGGACCAGACGCGCAATTAAGTGCGTAATGGTGGGCGTAGTGCCACGCGCCTCGGTCTGCTCGGTGGTGTGCGCATACATGCGCGATACGCCGGGCGCAGTAACAGCGTGATGATAAGCGCCACCGAAAGCGCGACGTAATGCGGGACTGACTGCGCGATACATACGCGATAAGGAGCGCGACGCAAAGCGTTGATCAGCATCAATGTCAGTCATGTCGCTGCCCTTTCCCGTTCGCATAGCGCCGTCGCAGTGACTTCATCGCATTGACGTTTGTTCCACGTAAACCGTATCCCAGCAGAGTGGCGAGCTGCCTGATGCCGCACGGCGCGCCGCCGGGGGAGGTACGAACACGTAGGGCTCGACCTGGACTGCGATTGGCGGTGTCAGCACGACATGCATGAGGAAATGGCCCGCGTCCCGCACTGCCGCCGGGGATGCGCCTGTCCACTACCTCCGACTGAAAATGGCGTGCAGTACACGCCGAGGCAACGTGCGCGGTAGGAGCCAGTCGTGCGGCGCTTCCGCGCGGGCGGTGATAGGCCCGTCTCGTCAGGAACGAGCCATCCCAGACGTCTGAGATGGCGGCGACCGCCGGGGAGAGGTTTGTGTGTAGCGGCCCGTCATGGGCGTTGGTCTTCCTGGCACGACGGACTAGACCTCCGGTCGGGCTTGGGCTTTGACCACGTCCTGCTGCGCCCAAACTGGTAGTCCATTTGAATGGGGCGCGCTCAACCCGGCCGAGTCCGGCCTACCGCCGCATCTCGCTGCACGAAACAGCCCAGTCGTCGGAGCCGGGCATCAGGCAAGGGGGATGAGCAGGGCATTTGGGCCACCCCGACGGCAGGCCGCTCCGGGGTGTGGCGACGATTCCGGCGGCAGAATCATGGACGCCAGGGGGCGCGGGGGAGGGGGAGTGGTTGTTCCCGGTCGCACCAGCTGACCTGCGGAAACGGTCTGCCGGCGCATGGGTCGGAAACATGAATAGCGCGTTTTGGCCCCCAGCGCGTTCCACACGCTTCGACGGTGCCTCTGAGCGCCCGTACCCCTAGTCGTCGGTCGTTGGTGCGTCAGCGTGACGCACAGCCCATTTCACGTGGTGGATCGGCCCGAACCGAGAGCACGCAGTGGTCGACGGCCGCGACGCCTTACTGTGGCGCGGTGAGGATTCGGCCGCCGAGCATGGCCAGCACGCGGTCGACGGCCTCCTCGTAGTCGACGTAATCACCGTGGTCGACGGCTTCCTCCGGGGGTCCGTTGGCGTGGGTTGATGCCCAGAAGCTCTGGAGGACGTCGGGGTGTTCGTAGGGTGCAGCTCGTTCGAGGGCCTGGATCGCTTCTTCTTCGCGGGCCGCGTCGCGATCGGCCAGCCATGCGTGCCATTGGTCTCTTTCGGCCTTATACCGGGCGATCCGGTCTGCGCGTGAGCCGTGGGTGTCGTGTGCGGCGGCGACGTCGTCAAGTGTGGTCGTTCCCGTCGACACGGTGCCCCGGCCCGTCCTCGTCAGGAGTCCCACGATCTCGAGAGAGGTCACCGCGGTGTCGCCGGCACTGGCCGACACCGCGGCCGCGGCATAGAGGTCCGCGCGGCTGGTCAGTCCGTGATGGGCGACGAGTTCATAGATGCGGCGGTGATGGTGCCCGAGCACTGACCACGCGTCGTGTACTGGTTCGACGCGGACCTGGAGGGCGCGGACGTTGGGCGTGACGACTCCGGCCGAGCTGGTCAAGGCGTAGAAATCAGGTTCGATGCCGACGCCGCGACGAGTCAAGATCAGTGGCGCTCCGGGGGTGTCGCGGAGGTCCCGTAAAACGCGCCACACGGCGTCCTCGCTGAGCAGGCCGGTGCCGAGGGAAAGGTTCCTTCCACCGACTCCGACTACCCACACGCCGTTGATTTCTTGCCCTGCGCGGTGGGCGTTGCTCGCAAGGGCTTGCAGCACGGCGTGCACGGTCCAGCGGTAGCGCTTGCCCTTGAACTCGATGTCAGCCCAGTGCATCGCGCTGGCGAGCCAGGTTCTCAACGCGAGCGGACCGCGCGGTCCAGTTCCCTGGTTCCCCCCCTGTGAGTTCTTCCCCTTGTGCTGCGGGTGACGGTGTTTGAGGGCGTTTGTGCAGAGCCAGTGCAAGGCTTTGGTGAAGTCGCGGCTCAGGGCGGTGTGGGCATGGTGGTGGTAGCGCTGGTAGGCCTGGCCGAGGCCCTGGTGCCAGGGGGCGCCGGGAGCGGTTAACGCGGTGATGCTGGTGAGGCTGTGACCGCGGGCGATGGCGGCGGTGAGCACGGCCATGCGGGCTTCGGACTGGGTGTCCCATTGGCGTTGGTCGTTGCGCATCGTGCCGTACTGGGCGTACTGGGTGATGTCGGGGTGGATCGGGTCGTCACGGACCCATCGCGGCGCGAGTCGCTGGTCGTCGCCTTCACCGGTGCAGTAGTCGGACGGGGTGGTCGGCGGGGTGCCTGTGGCGGGCTGGGTGTTGGTGGGGTGGGGTTTGAGAGCGCCGAGCAGCTCGTAGAGGCGGGGCAGCAGGCTGGGTGCTGATCGGGTGGTGAATGCCTCGACGGCAGCCGAGAGGGGGCAGTCGAGTTGGCGGTAGCCGCCGCGTTTGGCGGGGGTGCCGGGCGCGCTGAGACAGCCGGAGTCGGGGTTGGTGCTGGGGGTCTTGTCCAGGGTGGGCAACCGGGCCTCGAGCAGTCGCACCAGATGGTTCACTTCCGTGAAGCTGGCGGTCGTTCCAATGGCCAGGGGACACAACAGGTGTGCGCCCGTGGGGGAGTGGTCGGTGACGATCACCCCGCCACAGCGGCTGATCCATTCCGCGGCCGTGGCCAGGTCGGCGTCCACCGCGGCACGGCCGCCACGGGAATCGTCGAAGTCCAGGGCCAGCAAGTGGGTACGGGCTTTTTTGGTGTAGAGGTAGGTGGCGGCCGGCGCCTTCGGCAAGGACTTGGTGAGCCTGGCGACCTCGCTGAACTTGCCCGTGGTGGCGTCGTAGAGGCGCACCGACCTGCGACCGGGGGCGCTCAGCAGCGGGGCCAGTGTCCGCCAGACTGTCTCTGGGTCGTCCGGAACCGGCATCGACGGACCCGGCGACGCGCTCAGCACAACGGACCCAGCGCAGACGGCTGCCACACGCCGGTGAGCGATTTCAGCAACTCACCACGCGAGCCGGTGGATGCCAATTGGGCGGCACTCAACCAGGGCGCCCACGCTGACACCCGCGATACGGAAGTGACGTGGGTAAACGTTTGGACACGATTAACGCACCACTTGGCGTCCACCACTGTTCTGTGGACGAGCAATGCGCTACCGTGAGAGCTGTCCAGCAAGACAGTCCCTTCGGGGAATCGGGTGCGGAGAACCCGAAGCCGAGTTGGCCCTCGACTTCTAACTCTCTAGACGTGGCCCCGCCGTAGGCGGGGCCTTCGTCATTTGAGCGGTTGTCCGCACACCAGCTATTCAGATGTCACATTTGCCCGGCCCAGTCGATGACAAGACGTGGTCCTCGTTTGAGGGGGAGCCGGGCGGTGTGTGTCACATCGCCAGTGGCAAGCCCTCCTTCTGAACTTCCGTATCCCGTACGAGCTGGGGATAGCCCGTGTGGTGGCAGATGATGTCGGCCAGGTACGTCGATCGTTCGACGCCGCGATGCAGGTCGTCGACATCGACGTCGATGATGTTGGCGACCGCGCGCGGCGGCCGTACCTTGACGTGAGGCCCGATGCGGCGGTCCTCTTCGCTGAGTTCCGTTGTCGCCGTGGACGTCTCGAACAGCAGCTGTTGTGGTAGATGGCGCATGAGGTCAAGGCGCCCGTAGTGGAAGCAGACGATGTCGGTCAGCACCGCGGTGCGATCGGTGCCGTGGTCGGCGGCAGCGGCGTCGACCGTCCGCTGAACGATCAGCGGCAGCCTCGCAGTCATGACGGCCCGGTCGCCGAGGGAGGGGCGACCCGCACGGCCTCTTCTACCAACTCCAGTCATGGGGCTGATCATGCACGGCCGATTTCGCGAAATTGTGCCGACACGCCGGAAACTGCGCGAGCGGTATTTCGGGAAAAGGGGGATGGGCCGATGGTGGGGACGTCGCTCAAGACTGTGGGCCTTCCTAGCGTGTAGCCGAGTAAGCACAGAGCGCGGCGTGCGAACAGATCCGGGCACGCCTTGCGCACTCACCGGGTGATGCTACAGACTAGGCAGTGAGTAAACGCAAGTGATGCAAGTTGCTTGTTGCGGACCCGTGACGAAGAAAGTGGTGCGAGGCGACATGACGGATTCGATTTCACTGGACAGCGACGCTGCGGCGCAGGCTGCTGCCGCGTGGCGCAACTACGGCGACCTGGTGGAGGCCCACGGCCGACAGCAGCACATGACCCTCGAGCAGCTGCAGGCGACGGTGGGGGACACCTACGCCCCCTTCGTGGCGGCCAAGCACGCTGAAATGCAGGAAAGGCAAGCCGCCTACCAGCGCGTGGCGGAGCACGCTCGCGGACATGCGGAGCGGCTGAGCAATACCCGAACGAATTTCAACAACGCAGACGACGAGTCCGCAGCGCGGATCAATAACGTCGTGGACGCGTAGATTCGCCCTCATGGATCTGAGGGTCGATCCCGACGGCCTACGTGCCGACGCCGGGGCGCTCGATGCCTCCGCACACCAGAGCGCTCCAGCAGGGGCATGCCAGGCCGCAGCGGGCGATTCGGTCTCTGCACACCTGGCCAGCGCGCTGACCGCGTGGGCGCAGTCGTTGCACCTGCTGCACGAGCACGCTGGACAGCAGCGAGCCGCGGGCGGGGTGGCGGTCGGCGGCACCGCGGCCGACCTCGCCGGCACCGACGACACCAACGCCGCGGCAATCGCCGGAATCATGCAGGATTCGGCGGCCGCTGCCGCTGCTGCACCGGCAGCGCCATCGGCCGGCAAGTTTCCCGAGGTCCCGGTGCCATCGCTGCCCGCGATGCCGACCATGGCAGCACCCATGCCGATGACCCCAGAGCAGGTTGCCGCGCATGTGCATTCCGGCCCTGGCCCTCAGAGCCTGCGCGATTTCGCCTCCCACATCCGCACCACCCTGGCGACGAGCGTCCAGAATGCCGCCGACCACGTGCGCACCACCGGTACGTCGGTGGCAGAGCACTGGGTCGATGGACACCACCGAGCGGCCACGAACATCGCCGGTCATGCCGAATGGCTGGAGTCGGATCTTCACCCTCAGGTCCTTGCGCTGGCCAGCGCCGCTGACGACGCTGCCACGCAGACCGAAACCTTGATCCAGAACACTCCGCACCCCCAGGAACTCTCCAATGCTCGTCAGCGCCTCAACGTCGCGCTGGCCAATTACAGGGCCAGCGGCGGGGCCAACGCCGCCCAGGTAGAGACCCTGCGAAACGACTTGACCACCAAGCGCGCTGCCGTAATGAGCGCCTTCCAGGATTTCTCCACCGCCGCGCCGCCGACCATCGGTGGGGCAGCTAAACCGCCGCAGCCCGCCCCGCCGATCGTGCACGCACCGCCCACCGTGGAAGCCAAAACGCTGAACCCGCACCCGGCCCCCGGAGCAGGTGGCGAGGACGAGGGCCCCGCCGAGGGGCGCGGGCACCGGGGCAACAGCGACAACGCAGCCGACGATCCCACCTCGGCAGAACATCCCCCCATTGGTGGCGCCACGGCTCCGACCAACCCCACCCCGGCAGGACCGCTGCCCCCTGCCGATCCGAACTCGGCGAGCATGCTCGCCAACGTGGCCGGGATGATCATGGGAGCTGGCACCGGGGCGGTCGGTCAAGTCACCCATGGCCTCGGTGGCGCGTCCCCGCTCTCCGCACTGTCCAGCTTGTCCTCGTTGCCCGGCATGGGCGGCGGGATGCCGCAGCTAGGCAACCCCGAAATGCCCGACAGCGGCGGCGGCTCGGGCTCACCGTCGGATGACTTGGGCGACGACTTCGGCAGCGGCGGCACCACCCCCGCGGGCGGTGGCGGCGACGGCGGGGGAGGAGGCGCACCGATGTCGAGCTCCAGCCCGGCCGTCGGGCCGCCCGTCGGCTCCGGCCTGTCCGTTGGTTCCCCCGCGACCGGAACATCTACCGGCGCCGCGCCGACCGGCGTCGGCGGAATGGGCATGATGCCGCCCATGATGGGCGGCATGGGCGGCAAGAACGACGAAGGCCGCAAACCTGAGGAGCGGCGCCGCATTGTCGAGCGACCTACGCCCAACGCCGAACCGGTCTTCGGCGAGATGCGCCGCGAGACGCGACGACGGCGCGACCCAGACAAGAAGAACTGAGCCGACAATCAAGGGGAAGCGTTGCACCGCAACGCATATCGCAGTTAAGGGAGAGAAGACGATGGCCACGCGAGCTGAGAAGTCCTCAGAGATGATCGACAAGTTGCTGGATGCTGTCTACCGCTGGGAAGACAAGGTGGCGGCGTTCACTGCGACCGGTGACCCCGACGATGACATCGTCTTGACCCACGACGGCAGAGGCCGACTCATCGGCTGCGACATCCGCACGGGCCTGCAAGAAGAACTCACCGTCGGTGAGCTCGAAGACGCGATGAACGACGCCATCGCCAAGAATGCCGAACGCACCTACGCAGCAATTCAGGCGATGGCCGCCGAATTCCGCGAGGAATTCGCCCACATCCCCGAGGAGTTCGCCAAGCATCCGGTAGCCACAGAGTTCGCCGCGGCGCTGCGCGGCGTGGGCTAACCGACCTGAAAATTGGCGCTCGGAGCGTCGGCGCTGGCAGTTACCATTTTTCTAGAGCAACGAAAGGGGCGAAGCTAGATGGCTGCGATCCATAATGACGTCCCCGACCTGGCGTCGACCACGGGCGGGTGGTTTTCTGCTGCCCCCACACAGCCCGCCGTGCACCCCATCTGTGCAGCCGGTGCTGATCCGATGTCGGTGGCGCTGAGTGCAGCAGTCACCGACTGGCCTGCAGCCCATGAAGCAATGACCGCCAAAAGAGCCACTGACGTCAGCGGAGTGGCCACTGCCAACGGCGGGACCTCGGCAATCATGACCAGCAGCGACGAAACCAACGCCACGCACATCGCGGGAATCGAGGTCTAACACCATGACCGACCAATTCACCTACCCGCCTCCCGCAGCTGCCTACCCGGTCGGCCCTGGCGCCATGCCCCCCGCACCGCCTAACCCGCAGATGCCGCCGTTCTACCCCGCGCCAGCTCCACGGAAGCGCAAGGGTGGCCTGATCGCGGCAATCATCGGCGGTGCCGTCGCTGTCGCGCTCACCGCCGGTGTAGTCGGCGGCCTCATCGGCAACCACATGGCAGGCACCACCACGGCCTCGCCACCACCTGCTGCCACACCGCCGGCACCCACGACCGCGCAGGTGAGCGCAGCCACGATCGACCTCTGCACCCGCTTCGCCGCCGGATACCGAGCCATGCCGTCACCACAAAACACCGGCTTTGACGTAATCCCAACGGCGAACTTTATTGCGGACGCAATTCGCGATAACCCCAGTGCCGACGGCTCCATTCGTGACGCCGTGACCCAAAGCCTGAACCTGCTGCGTGAGCACGCCGCATCCGCAAGTGGCGAGGCGACTCGAGGAGCAATCCAGCCTCCAACCAGCTGGACTGCAGCCGCAGCCAACGATGCGGATCAAAAGGTTTGGGATCTGTGCAGGGCGTACGGGAGCTGACTGGTGGATTCAGGGGCCGGGGGCGCTAGCGAAGGAGCGGCGGCGGCAGCGGCAGCAGGCACGCATATCGGACGCCAGCTCTATACCAGCGGCGTCAGCGCTGCGACGAAAGCCGCGTCAGTCGCTAAACAGGCAGGCTCTGAGCTCGGGAGCGGAGAGTTCGGTCAAGCTCTGAAGCAGGCCTGGCGACCAGCGGAAACGCTACGCACGTCGTTCGAGGACATCCATCAGTTTCACCAAGACTTCGCCCAAACCCTCGGCGACGCCGTCGACACTTCTTACGATCACTACCGCCCGCGATTCGCCGGAGCACTGACCGGCGAGGCCGGCGACGCTCTGTTGGCAGCGCACGACTCCACCGTCAAGACATGGAGTGATCACCAGGACAAGCACAGTGCGGCAGCCACCGCAGCCGCACAAGCACTAGGCCATATCAAGGGGTTGCAAGGGCGCATCGACAACCTCGCAGAAGCCGGTGAGGAAGAATTCAACACCGCCATCCGAAACCGCGATCCTCTTGCCGCAGCGGACGTGTGGACGCGCTACAACGGACTAGCTGAAACATCCACCTCGGAAGCCATCGCCAAAGCAACAGGTTCCATTCAAGCCGCGAGCTTCGACATCCCGCTCGATCTCCCAAAGACTCCAGCGGGTAAGGACGGGCAGCAGACGGAATCGGGGAAAGACGGCAAAGACCCCGGTGCCGGAGACCACAAGGACGGTGAAAAGGACGGCAGCGCCGCTCCCGATGGGTCGCAAACTGGCACCAAGCCCGCCACTTCGGACCCGACCAAACCTCCCAGCGCAACGCCTGATGCAGCGCAGGGCGACATCAAACAGCCAGCTGCACCGCAAGCCGATGGGGCGCAAACGCCGGTGGGCCAGGGCACACCCTCGATGCTCAGCCAGTTGCCTCAGGCGATGGGCGGTGCCGCTGGTGGTGGCCAGAGTGGTGGCGGTAGCGGTGGCGGTGGTGGCGGTTCGGGGATGTCGGGCCTGGGTTCGGCTTTGAAGCCGTCGTCGAGCATGGGGTCGGCGTCGTCGTCGAGCATGGGGTCGGGGTCGTCGTCGATGCCGACTTCTCCTGCGTCCTCGATGCCATCGGCGCCGTCTTCATCGTCCGCGGCCTCTCCGATGACGAATCCGGGATCGAGTTTCCAGTCAGGCCTGGCGTCGGGCATGAGTGCTACTGGTGGGTCGGGGATGGGTTCTCCGCTGTCTCAGCAGTCAGTGTCGCAGCAGGGACTGGCCCCTCATCAGGTCGCCGGTGCCGCTCCGGCATTTGGGAGTGGCCCGGCCGGGGCGCCGTTGTCGGCGCCAGGGGGCGATGCGGGTGTCGGGGGTTCCCCTGGCGGCTCGTCAGCTGGTGGAGCGAGCACCCCGCCGGGAGGCGGCACGTCGATGATGCCTCCCGGAGCGATGGGCGGCGCTGCACCGATGGCTCCCTACAGTGCACCGGGGGCAGGCGCGGGCGGCTCTCCCGGTGGCGGCGCCGGGACCGCTCCTGCGACGTCGTCTACGCAGTCCTCGAGTGCAGGGACTGGGGCAGGCGCGCCAGCTCCCATGGTGGCTGGAGGGGCCGGTTCGACGGTGTCGGCGCCAGGAATCGCCGCGATGACCAGTGAAGTGAACCCTGACCTGCTGTTGGCTCAGCGGGTGCTGGGTGGGTTGGTTCGTGGATGTGAGGATTGGCCGGCGCCGATCGCGTGGGCTGTCGGAGTGGTCAAGACTTCGATGGGTTCGCAAGTGGTGATTGCCAGCAGCCTCGGCGGTGGTGCGTATGTGCCTTCAACTGTCTTCCTGCCTGCGACTGCGCGTTTGGCAGTGGCGGATCCAGCCTTGCCGTTCGGGATGGCCCAGCGGTGGATGGGCTGCCAGAAGCCGTCGAAGATTCTGGCTGACCACTTCGAGCAATTCAGCAGAAGGGTTGCAGGAGCATCGCTTTCGGCCATGGTCACCACAGAGTTGTGGCCGCAGGAGCCAGCCGGGGTGTCGGACTTCCTGGGTGTGCAGCATCGGCAGGCTCTTGGCATGGCGAGCGTTGCACCGACGCTGGACGGCGCCCATCAGCATCGGTTGACCGTTCTCGATCCGGTTCTGGCGCACCGCGTT
Source organism: Mycolicibacterium frederiksbergense (assembly GCF_012223425.1). GTDB lineage: Bacteria > Actinomycetota > Actinomycetes > Mycobacteriales > Mycobacteriaceae > Mycobacterium > Mycobacterium frederiksbergense. Next base: position 183,520 of record NZ_CP038798.1, on the reverse strand, counting down.
TCGGCAATCTGCCGGGGCCGAGACGTGTCTTTGTACGCGGCGGCACAGCTGACTGCGGCCGTTGTCCAAGCGGCGGCGCAGCCGGATGCGACCGGCCACAAGCTGGTGACCGACGACGAGATCAACATTCTGCAGTCGGTGCAGCGCGGGAGCGCAGACGCCGTGTCGTGGAAGCTCTATGACGAGTTGGCCGACCGACGCGACGATGGCGCCCTGGTCTCGCCGGACTCGCACGCTCCGATCGATCACGATGGTTCGGAACTGACTGAGGCGCTGACGCTTTGGTACCGGCACTACTACTGCGCGGGCCGGGTTGTCGAGATGGTCCGCGCGTGGAAGGCAAGCCCGCCGTCGTTGGCCGACATCGCCTATTGCGGTGTTCAGGCGGGCTTTGGGGCCGTGGTGACCTCGATGGTCAGCGCTATTGAGCAACAGGTTAGCGCCATGCCTGCTTGAGCTGTTCTGTCGCCTTCGCCGTGCGGTGTGGGCGCGCCATCAACACGCATTGCATCATCACTGTTCACGATTGCTTATGTGTGTGTAGACTGCGTGATATTGGTTCGTTTGAGCGCTCGAAAGGGGCAGCGGTGGAAGACCTTGCTGAGGACGAAGCGGCAGTCCCGGATGTTCGCGTGGTCGCCTCGGCGGTGTCCGCCAAGCGCAGCTTGGCTGTGGAGGTGGGCGACAACGGGTGCGTCGTGGGAGTTCGTTTGCTCTCTGATGTGGTCCGGCGCTGGGATGCCTACACCTTGGGTGACCGGGTGGTCGCGGTCGCCGATGTAGCCCATGACCGCTACTTGTCGAACCAGCCCAACATTGACGGCCACTATCCGGACCCCAAGGACGTGGCCGCCGCCGAACTCAAGCTGAATTTCTAAGAAGGGACGTCACCGCAATGTCTACTGACGACTGGGACCCGATCGGCACCGCTATCGGCTCAGTGCTGGGCGGTGCGATTGCCGCCCCGCTGACGCCCTTCTTGGGGCCGCTGGCTCCGGTGATCGGCGGCGTCATTGGCGGCAACGCGTTCGGGCATGGGGATGCACCCCAGGCGCCCCCACCAGCGCCGCCCGCGGTGCCTGCCCCTGGTGGACCGCCGCCGCCGCCTCCTGCACCGAAGCCGCTGCCACCGCCGCCTCCGGGTCAGGTGCCCGGGTCGGGCGAAGCCGCGGACAAGGGGGATGCCGATGCCGGCACGGTGGCCGATGTGATCGCGCAGCTGCATGAATTGGACCAGAGCGCGGCGGCGACGATCGATGCGATTCATGCGGCGGGAACAGCGGGTCAGCAGCAGCTGGACAATATCGGCAAGGACGTCGACGCCAAGATCACCGAGCTCGGGCCGCGTCTGGACACTCCTGCTGGTCAGCAGGAGCTGCGGGATTTCTTGAAGGAAAAGCTCAGCGCGGCCAAGAAGGTGCTCGATCAGCAGATTGCTGACGCCGATGCCAAGGCTCGCCATACGCGGGAGTTGACCGAAAAGTACGGCAGTGTCGGCGGGGGCGGTGAGGGCTCGACGCAGCCTGCCGGCAACGGCGGTGAGGGCAGCGGTGGTGGTGGTGAGTCCGGTGGGGGAGGCGGCGGCACCAGCGCGGCCGACCAGGGCACCGCCCCCGCCGCCGCGCCTGCTGCGGCCCCACCAGCGGCGGGGACGTCTCCGTTCGGTCAGGGCATGATGCCGGGGGCGGGCATGATGCCCGCCGGCATGGGCATGCCGCCGATGCCGTCCCTCGGCGGTGGCGGAATGCCCGGCCTGGGCGGTGGTGATCCGCTGAGCGCGTTGAGCGGCCTGGCTGGCGGCCAAGGCGGCGGGCGTGACGCCGGATTCCGCGACGATCAAGACTCCGGTGACGAGTCGAAGTCCGAGTCGAATGAGCCGAAGTTCCATGATGAGACCACCTCGGGCGGGGAGACGGACAAGCCCGGCTCCGGCTCCGAGGGTGCGCAAACCACTCCTGCCTCGGCGGACACCCCTGCTACCACCGCGGCGGGCGACGCGGCGGGCAATCACACCCCCACCGATCCGGCGGCGGCCCAGCCGCCCGCGAGCACGCATGTCGCGCTGCCTGACGGCGCCTCAGTCGAAGCGCGCACCGTGCAGGGTGCCACCGCCGTCAAGGCCGCAGTCGGCGGGGCAACGGTGGCCGATGCGTGGCACCAGGCGGGGGTGAACGTACCCCTCCAGGAACGCCGGTCATGAATCCGATTCCCCCCACCAAGTTGCAGGCCGGCGACGTAGGTGTGTGGCAGGACCACCTGGTGATGGCTCTGGGCAGCGGCAAGGTGTTGGTGTCCGGACAGGTTCAGCCGTTGTCGAGCGTGGGGTCGAGCCCGGACTTCCTGGGATGGATGGATCCCAGTGCGCAGGCCGCCAAGGCGGCTGAGCCTGCCCCGGTGGCCGCGCCGGTCCCTCCGGCCGCGCCGGTCCCGCCGGTCACGCCGCCTGCTCCGTCGTCGTCGTAGGTGCTGCGTAGAGAGCGTGGGTGAGATCCGTGGAGGGCAGGTGTGAGATGACCTGGCGTGATGACGCGTGCCGTCGGATCAGGTTGTCGACCAACGTCTTTCGCGCTCGTGGGTGGCTTCGATGAGTGTTGAGGGGTTTGTGCGGGCTGCGGGTGCGGCGATGGGCATGGCTCGGGAGAGCTTCGGCACGGGTGGCGGGCTGGCGTTGGCGCCACCTCCGGAACTTCCCACCGTCCCGGACCGTACCGGTGACGGCTCCGGTAGGGCCGCCGACGGATTCGCCGACGAGTCCGGCGTGGTCGTCAATCATCTTGAGGCCCTGGCCGAACACGACGCAGCAGGCAAGGGCGACCTCGAAGCGGCGGTGGCCTCAGCGGGCGCGTCGCGCGGGCGCATGGATGCCGTGATCGCCGCCGCGGTGGCCGACGTGCAGTCAAAAGGGTTGGCAGTCAACACCCCAGCTGGTCAGCAGGCCCTGGTCTTGGCGATCAAACGTCACCTCGAAGACACCAAGTCCACCCTCGATCAGGGCGGCAACGACGCCTCGACGCACGCCGCGGCCGCCGACACCACCGCGGCGGGCTACCAGAGCATTGGTCGACCGCCAGGCGGGGCCGCAACGATGATGCCGATGATGCCGCAGATGCCGCAGATGCCGATGGGCGGCGGCGGCATGGGCGGCGGAATGCCCATGGGCGCAATGCTCGGCCCGCTGGGTGGACTGACGAACCTTCTCGGCCAACAGGTCTCACCTAGCACCGGGTCCGTCGTGGGCTCCGAAAGCGGAGTTGGTGCCAGCGCGGGGGCGGGTGTGGAGAACCGCACGGATGCCGCTGCGATCCCCGTTGGGCAGGTCAATCTGGCCAAGCAGGGCTTCCCCGGCGGCCCGGAGGCTTACCGCCAGTACCTTGGCAAGGCCCTCGACACGATGGGTGTCACTGACCCCACCGCACGCGCCAACTGGACGCGTGGGTTGATGACGGGGTTGGCGCGCGAGTCCGGGTTTCACCCGGATGCGGTGAACCTCAGCGACTCCAACGCCCATGGAGCTCGGATGGCCGACGGTGCTCCGGCCGGGGCGTCACGGGGTGGGTTGCAGACGATTCCGGCGACGTTCGCGTCCAACCACCAGCCCGGTACGTCGCGCAATATCTACGACCCGGTCGCCAACATCACTGCCGCGATGAACTATCTGATGCGCCGCTACCACGTGGCGCGCGACGGATCGAACTTGTCGGTGGTGGGGCAATTCAATCCGCGCCACGCCCCGGGTGGTTACTGATGCCGGTCACAACGCCGTGGAGGGGGCTTCGATGAGTGTTGAGGGGTTTGTGCGGGCTGCGGGTGCGGCGATGGGCATGGCTCGGGAGAGCTTCGGCACGGGTGGCGGGCTGGCGTTGGCGCCACCTCCGGAACTTCCCACCGTCCCGGACCGTACCGGTGACGGCTCCGGTAGGGCCGCCGACGGATTCGCCGACGAGTCCGGCGTGGTCGTCAATCATCTTGAGGCCCTGGCCGAACACGACGCAGCAGGCAAGGGCGACCTCGAAGCGGCGGTGGCCTCAGCGGGCGCGTCGCGCGGGCGCATGGATGCCGTGATCGCCGCCGCGGTGGCCGACGTGCAGTCAAAAGGGTTGGCAGTCAACACCCCAGCTGGTCAGCAGGCCCTGGTCTTGGCGATCAAACGTCACCTCGAAGACACCAAGTCCACCCTCGATCAGGGCGGCAACGACGCCTCGACGCACGCCGCGGCCGCCGACACCACCGCGGCGGGCTACCAGAGCATTGGTCGACCGCCAGGCGGGGCCGCAACGATGATGCCGATGATGCCGCAGATGCCGCAGATGCCGATGGGCGGCGGCGGCATGGGCGGCGGAATGCCCATGGGCGCAATGCCGATGGCTCCCCTGGGGATGCTGAGCAACCTTCTCGGCGGTGGCGGCGGTGGAGCAGGCCAAGCCCAGCAGGGCATCGGAGCGCACGCGGGCAGTGCCGCCGGGTCGGATATTGCTGGTACTGGCGGGCCGCAGGGTGATCGGATCGTGAAGTCAGCGTTGTCGCAGCTGGGGGTCCCGTACGCCTGGGGTGGTACCACGCCGGGCAAGGGATTGGATTGTTCCGGCCTGGTGCAATACGCCTATTCGCAGGCGGGGATCAAGATTCCGCGTACCACCTACGACATGACCGATTGGGGCGTGCGCGTGCGCCCAGAAGATGCCAGGCCTGGTGACATCTTGTTGTGCAACAGGCGCGACGGCGAGTGGCAGCACGTGCAGCTGGTGATGAACGATCACCAAACGATTGAAGCCCCGAGCCGGGGACAGAACGTGCGGATCGGCAAGTGGCCCTCTGGTGGGTTCGAGATCAGACGCGCGGCATAGACAATAGTTCGGAGGGGTTCGGGAGATGGCACGACGTGGCGGTTTGAATTACGCATCGCTGGAGCAGGTTTCAGCGTGGCGTTTTCTGCGGCATCGTATTTCGGTAGGGATCGGTCGACGCAACGTGCGGCTGGTGCACGATCCGTCGAAGAACTCGGCGGCGGCTCTGATGGTGGGGCTCGTGGCCGCGGTAGCCATCGTGGGGATCTGCGCCATCGTGGCCTTCATCAAGCCGATCGGACAGATCGGAAAGTCCGAGTTCGTCGAAGCACGCGGCGGCGGCGGCTTTTACGTCCAAGTCGGCGGTGTGATGCACCCGGTGCTGAACAAGGCCTCGGCCCGGCTGATCACCGGTCAGGCGGCCGATCCGACGCTGGTACCCATGAGCGAAATTCTCAAGGCGCCGGTGGGCCCGACGCTCGGCATTCAAGGCGCACCAAATGATCTGACGGTGCGCACGCCCGGGGACACCGGGTGGGCGCTGTGCGATCGTCTGGGTTCGCAGGGATCTCAGGTGGTGCCGAAGGTGACCGTGATCGACGGTTTGGCCGATCTCGGCGACTGGGCACACACGATTGATTCCCCGCAGGTGGCGCTGATGACCTACGGCGGCGCAACCTTCCTGGTCACTGACGGGCACCGCTCGGAGATCGACCTTGCAGACAAGCCGGTGACCCTGGCACTGGGGTTGCCCGTCGGTGACCTGCATCCGGCGGCGATGTCACGGGCACTGTACGAGGCGTTGACACCCACGGCGCCGGTGCGGGTACCGGCGATTCCCACTCCCGGTGGACCGGTCAGCTACAGCACCGCTGACCTGCCGCTGGTGTCGGGCAGCGTGATGCGCGTGTCTGACGTGACCGGCGATCCGCAGTTCTTCGTCGCGCTACCTGCTGGGGTGCAGCGCGTCCCGAAGACGGTGGCCACCATGATCATCAACGCCGCGGTGGTGCCAGGGGCACAGGTCATGCAGGCCAAGTCGACGGCCTTGACGGGGATGCCCCAAGCGGTGGGTTTCGACACCTCGGTCTATCCGACGGGTCTGGTGCAGTTGCTGGACAAGGCTGCTGAGCCGGTGACGTGCGTGATGTGGCGCAAGACCAACGGTGAGCCGCAGGCCCAGGTGAGCACGATCTCGGGACGGCGCTTGCCGATCCCGGTGGGTGATGAGAACCGCGTGGTGCCCTTCGTCAGTTCCGGGGACAACACGGCCGATGGGGTCTACGTCGACCCGGAGTCCGCCAACTTCGTTCAGGTGACCGGCGTCCAGCCGGATTCGGTGCGCGGGGAAAGCCTGTGGTTCATCGGGAACGACGGCGCGCGCTTTGGCGTACCGACCGGTGGCGGAAACGATCAGAGCCGGGAGTCGCTGGGACTCAAGGCCGCCTCACCCACCCCGGCGCCGTGGGCGGTGATCAAGTGGCTTCCGGCGGGACCCGCGCTGACCAAGGACGCGGCCATGGCCCAGCACGGCAGCAGCTTTGCGCCCGATCCCAATGCCGCCGCGTTGCAGGCACCCACGAAAGGACCGGGCCAGTGAGCCGCATCGGGTTCATCCGCCAACAAGTTGGCAAACCCTCTGTCCAAGAAGACGCGATCGAACTGCCCGATCCGTGCGAGATCAGCCGTCCGACGCCGACCAAGCCGCCGATGTGGGTGTGGATTCTGATCTTCGTCGGAGCGGCGGTGGGCCTGATGGTGATGCTGTATCTCTCTGGCGCCCGCCAACTTTCGACTGGCTCGTTCTTCCTGTTGCCGGTGATGCTGATCTCGCTGATGGGAATTGTCCGGGGCCGAATGGGTGGCAGCGGAAAGAAGGACCATGGCGCCGCCATCAATCAGGACCGCGCCGACAATTTGAGGACCCTCGACGAGCAGCGGCTCAAGATTCACGCCGCCGGCCGCGCGCAGGCGACCGAGATTTGCTACCACCATCCAGACCCCACCAATGGTTCCTTGGCGACGCTGATCGGCACCGGACGCATGTGGGAGCGCACCCCCAATGAGCGCAATTTTGGTCATGTCCGTCTCGGGTTGGGGGTGACCCGACTCAAGACGAAACTGGTACCGCCGACAAAGGTTCCGCCCCCGGAGTTTCGGGAGACTGTGACCACGGTCGCCGTGCGGGATCTGCTCGTCGCCCAAAACGTGGTGCACGATGTGCCCCGCCCGCTGCACCTGTTCGATCAGATGGGGTGGGCATACTTCGCCGAGCCGCAGATGCGGTCCACCGTCCAAGGTTTGTTGCGCTCGATGATTTGTCAACTGTGCGTGTTCCATGGCCCTGACGACGTCAAGCTCGCCATCATTTCCGACGACGAAGAGTCGTGGGAGTGGGCGAAGTGGCTGCCGCATACCGGCGATGGCGAGTTCGTCGACGCCTGTGGCCCGGTGCGGCTCATGTTCCCCGACGTGCCGTCCTTCATGGAGCGCTTCGGTGAATCGCTGTCCCAACGGGGTCCGTTCCAGCCTCGGCAGGACGGCGTTGCGACGCCGGACAGCTACCTGGTCGTTGTCGTCGACCTGCCCGAGGCGGACTGCTCACCGATCCTCGGTGTACAAGGGCGACTGGGGGTTTCGGTCTTGGAAGCCACCGGCAACGAACAAAGCGTGCTGGCCAACGGCACCACGGCGTTCTTCGTGGCCGCCGACGAGAACGGCACGATCAATCTACTCAAGGCCGCTGGTCAGGAGGTTCACTGATGGTTGTAGTCACCCGGTCGATGCCCACGGGTCTGCGGTTCGCCGCCCAACCCGACATCATGCCGATCTACGAGGCCGAAGCGCTGGCGCGGGCGCTGGCGGGGTTCACCCCCACCGACGAGGCCGAATCGCTACTGGCCAAGAACGCTGAGGAGGCCCGCGCCGGGCAGGACTTCACCGACGCGCTGGGGATCTACGATCTGCGGACCTGGAATCCGACGCTGAACTGGAACAGTCTCTCTCCGGCCAATCGGCTACGTGCGCCGATCGGCAAGGCCGTCGATGGCCGTCTGGTGTATCTGGACATGAAGGAGGGCGCCGAGGACGGAGTTGGGCCGCACGGGTCGATGGTGGGGCAGACCGGTTCGGGCAAGTCGGAGCACCTGATCTCCACCGTGCTTGCTCTGTGCGCGACACATTCTCCTGAGCAGCTTCGTATCCTGTTGGGAGACTTCAAGGGCGAGTCAGCCTTCGGGCCTCTGGAGTTCTTGCCGCACTGCGACGGGATCATCTCGAACCTGTCGAAATCTCAGCACAAGCTTGACCGCTTCAAGCTGGTGCTCCGCGGTGAGTTGCAGCGTCGCCAGGAGCTGCTCAGGCGCACGGGGTTCGCCAATGTCCGGTCCTATGAGAAAGCCAGGACCTCGGGGCGCACCGATCTGGAACCGATTCCCGCCCTGCTGCTGGTTCTCGACGAATTCTCCCAAATGCTCGAGTTGGTGCCAGAGATGGCCAAGGTGATGGACGAGGTCGCCCGCTTGGGCCGGTCACTGTGGATTCACATCCTCAACGCCAGCCAGCGCATGGAGGTGGGCAAGATGGCCGGCATGATCGCCCAGCAAACGTTTGCCATCGGCCTCAAGGTCAAGGATGCCGGCGAATCCCGCGCGGCGATCGGCTCTACTCGAGCATGGGAAGAATTGAAGAACGCCCCGCAAGGCTCGGCGTTCCTCGTCGTCGATGGTGATCACACGCGCTATCGCAGCTTCTATGCCAGTGGGCAGTTCATCGCCCCGAAAATGAATGCCACAGAACGCGATCGCACCGAAGGGCATTACCTGCCGGTCACCAAATTCAGTAGCGTGCTGGCGCCCCTGCCCGACACCGTGGTCAACGAAAGCGACCTGGAGCACGAGGAAGCGGTGCTCGCGCTCGACACCACACCCGAACCCGACGCACCCGCCGTGGCTGAACTGATGGTCGAGCGAATGACTGAGGCGGCCAGAACCGTGCCGCGCGGTCACCGCATGTGGCGGCCCGCGCTCGACGACACCACCGCGCTGACACTCGACGTCATCTTGGGCGAATACTGGAATCGTCCGTGGGACGAGTTCACCGAGGACTCTGGCTTGGTCGCCCCGTACGGCCGTGAAGACGATCCGTTCGAGCATTCCCAAGACGTCGTGGCGCTCTCGCTCATCGACACCAACGGCGGCGTGGCGGGAGCCCCGCAGGCCGGTAAGTCGACCGCGCTGCGCACGGTGATCATGTCTCTGGCAGCCGCCAACTCGCCTCAGCGGGTCCAGTTCTACGGCATCGACTTTGGCGGCCTCAAGCTGCAAAGCGTGGCCGGGCTGCCGCACGTGTGCGGCATCGCGGGCACCGGTGACGAGGAGAAGATTCAGCGGGTGGTCTCCGAGGTCGAGCGGATCCTGCGCAACCGCAAGCGCGACTGGACGCGGTGGGTTGACCCGGCTGACGGTCAGCAATCGGGGATGGATCTGTCGCGCTTCCGCGACAACAAGTTCGGCCCCACTCGGCGACCGGTGCCCGAGGACGGCCACGGCGACGTGTTCCTCGTCGTCGACAACATCACGGCGATCAAAACCGAACTGCTTGCCATCCACGACCGGATCAACGCGCTGGCCGACGGAGCCCTGAACTTCGGCGTGCACGTCCTTATTAGCAACGACAGCTGGATGGGCATGAAGGCCGAATCGAAGTTGGGTTCCAAAGTCGAGCTGCGCCTGGCCAACAACAACGATTCGCTGATGGACCGCGCGGTGGCTAAGACCGTTCCCGACGACCAGAAGGGGCGTGGGGTGGTCAAGCCGGGTAAGCACATGCTCGTCGCGGTGCCCTATGTGTCTAAGGTCGCGCACGTCGGCGGTGAGGTGGCTGCCACTGAGGCGACGGCGTCACTGATCGCCCAGAAGTGGGCTCAACGGGGATTCGGTCCTGCGCCACAGCTGCAGCAGCTGCCCGCCGAGGTGGCCTTCACCGACCTCGCGCCGCTGCCTGCCACCGCGCCGCGGCATGCGCTGCGGATCGGTATCGGTGAGCGCGACATGTCCACGGCCTGGCTGGATTTGGAGCTCTACCCGCACGCGTTCTGCACCGGTACCACCAAGGCCGGGCGCAGCGTGTTCCTACGGACGGTGTGCGCGGCCATCATGGAGACCTACACCCCGGATCAGGCCCAGGTGATGATGTTCGACCCCGACTTCTCGATCGGTGACGCCCTGGCCGACGAGTACCGCACGGTGTGGGAGACCGATCACACCAAGATCGGAACTGCGGCGACCCAGATCGCGCAGTTGCTAGAGCAACGTCGCCCTCCGGAAGGTCTGGATCCTCGCCAGCTCAGGAACTGGAAGCCTGTGCGCCCCAAGTGGTTCATCCTGGTCGACGACTTGACGGCGTTGAGTCCCAATGGGCCCACCACCACGGTGCTGCAGCCGCTGATGCCGGCGGTGGAGGCGGCACGCAACCTCGACGTGCACGTGATCGCGTCGGTGACCAGCGAAGGCTGGTACGCCCGCGGCGGATCGAACAAGCTCATCCAGGCGATGCAGCGCGGCGGTACGTCGGTGTTGGTGCTCGACGGTGACAGGAAGGAAGTCATCATCGACCAGGTCCGCCCGGCGGCGCGCATCCCGGGCCGCGGTGAACTGTATCTCCGCAAAGCAGGAGGTCAGCTCATTCAGGTTGCCCTCCCGCCGGCGGTGGACTGATGCCCGGAAATTGGTGTCGTCGGCTACGTCAATACGGCCGTATCGTGGAGGTAGCAAACGGCGGTGTCCGCCTACTGCTGTTGAAAACTGCATGATTCGTGAACAAGCAGACGTTTACGTGTTCCGTTATCTGCTTCGTCGTGTATAGACTGTCGGCAAAGCAGTCCCACCTGAAAGTGAGGAGTTTCCTATGGACCCTTTCATCATGATCGAGCCCGCAGCGGTCACTGGGTCGTCGGGCGCGGCCGCGGGCCTGGCCGGTGAAGCCGCAGCGCACGGTGGCCAGGCCGCCGCCTCGGCGGCCGTGGTCCCCCCGGGCCTGGAGGAGATCAGCGCGGCCAACGCCGCGAAGATCATGACGCTGGCGACGGAGGCCTCAGCGGTCATCCAAGCCGGTGCCGCGTTCCATGCCGAGCACGGCGTCGCGATGGGCGCTTCAGCGGTCATCACAGACCTCGCCGATGCGATGAACTACACCGCCATCGGCGGAATCCTCTAACCGACCGCTGATTGATCACGGGGAATTAAGGCCACACGATGCCTGAATGGGGTGCGGAGCCACCAGAGCTCAACAGTGCGGGCTTTTGGTTCGGACCTGGCTCGTCCAGCTTCGTGGCTGCCGCGGAGAATCTGGTCGCCGTGGCTGCGGGGCTGATCGCCAACCTGGGAGGTCAGGAAGCGATCAACTCGGCCCTGGCCATGTCGTGGCCTGACCCGACCGGTCAGCTCGCGGTGCTGTCGAAGGTGCCGTTGATGCTCTGGCAGGCCGCTGCGGCAGGTCAGATCGAAGCCCAAGCAGCCGTCATCCACGAGGTGGCCCTGGCGTTCGAGACCCTCAAGGCTGCCACCCCTACGCCGGGGGAAATCGGGGAGAACCAGGTGGAGCACGGCACGCTCCAAGCGAACAACTTCCTGGGCATGCTCACCCCCGCGATCGGTGTCAATCGGGCGAATTACGGCCGGATGTGGGTGACTGCGGCGTCGAACAAGTACGAGTACGCCGCGGCGTCCATGCCGATCCAGGCCCTGCCCCCGTTGCCGCCTCCACCCCCGGCTACCGCCACCGGCGGCGCCACACCGTCGATGCCTGCACCGCAAGAGAAGGCATCAGACCTGCTTGGTGGCGGCGGCGAAGGGGCGATGAACGCGTTCATGGGTCCGCTGGGGCAGATCGGCGGCATGGCCGGCCAGCTGGGGCAGGGAGGACCGCTCAGTAGCTTGTCCCAGTTCCCTCAGCAGGCCATGCAGCCGTTGATGTCGCTTCTGCAAGGGGGCATGGGCGGCAATCCCGCCGATGCGCTGGCGTCGGCCACCACCGCGGACTGGCTCACGGCCACCCCCGCGGCTGGCGGGCCGGTGGCGGCCAACCTCGTCGGTGGAGGAGGCGCCGGTGGTGGCGGCGGCGGGCTCGGCGGCGGCATCGGCGCTCTGCGTGGACCGGCCAGCTTTGGCTCCTCGCCGGCAATCAACGCGGCGTCCTCCACGCCCGAGTCCGCGTTGTCGCGCGTCAACGAAGCACGCTTGGCTTCCGGCGCTCAAGTCAGCGGCGCCGGGATGGGCAGCAGCGGAGCCATGATGGGTCCGATGGGGCACGCCGCCGCTGGGGACCAGAACAAAGAGGAAGCCAAGCGCAAGAACACACCGCTGACTTCGCTGGCGGCCCTCTACCGGGCACCCGCGGCGGTTCCGGTGATCACCGGGGGCGGGGGGGCGGTCTTCCGACCGGGGGAGGGGGTCGGCGAGCGAACAACGTGACACCGACGTCCACACCCAATGCGGAACATCCGCACACCTGGGCTCATAACAGTTTCACCAAATCCCTTATTTGAAAGGACATTCCATGACTGGACCCATCCATGGCGACATTGAGGCCATCGGCCGCGACGCCGGCAGCCTGCAGGAGATCTCCGATCAGCAGGCCGCCATCATGAAGTCGCTCGGCAGCACGTTGGAGGGGCTCGCCCCGGCGCTGCGAGGTGGAGCAGGCACGGCGATGCAGAACGTCGGCGAGCAGCTACAACACCAGGGTCAGCAGTTCGCTACCGCCTTCGCCGACCACTCGCACAAGATGGGCAACAACGCCCAGATCCTGTCCAGCGCCGACGAGCATGGCAGCGCGATGATCAGCGGTGTCGGCAACCTGATCGTTTAAGCGCTCGCACTTCCACCCCACAATCCTCAGGTCACCGAAAGGACCCTCATGTCAGACGGAGTCATTCACTACAACACCGCTGCGATCGCGGATGCGGCTCAGCAGATCGGCCAAGCCGCAAGTCAGACCGAATCCAACCACCAGCATTCCCTGCAGACGGTGAACGCCAACGCCGACAACTTCGGCGGTAGGGGCTCGGACGCGTTCCAGGAGGTCATCACCTCGCTCAACCAGAAGTACGACCAGAGCAAGCAGACCATCGAGAAGGCCGGCATGGTGCTGATGCAGGCCAATGACGGCATGACCGACGCTGACGGTAAGTCGGCAGCGCAGTACTGAGCTGCGCTGCTGAACCGAGCTAACTCTGCGGCCCGGCGAAGGGCTGGACGCGCCGACAACGGCGTGGACCAGCCTGACGCCGGGCCGCTGTGGCGAAAAAGAGACTGTCTAATACCCGAGCAGAGGCTGGCCCACCCGTGACCCGACCACCGTCGTTCATCAAGCGCCCCCCGCCGCCCGTTCCCGGGCCTCGGGCCATCACCGCGATCGACACCACGCGCGAGGGCGCCTGGCTGCTGCAAGCGCTGTGCGGCATCGAGTTGTTGCCCCCGGCGATGCTGCTGCGGCCTTACGTGTCCGCCAGCGGCCGACCCACCGGCCATCCTGGAATTGAGGTTCTGCGTGAAGCGGGCGCCATCCTCGACGAGGACACTGTGCACCCGACGGTGGCGCGCTGGCTTGAAACTCTCTCTTCCCCCGATATTGCGCTCACCGTGGACGTGAAGCGCCCCGGTGTGGAGTTCATGCGGATGGTGATCGCCCGCCGCGGCAAGTCCCACGCTGCCATTTCGCGCAGCGGTCCCGAGGTGGCCGAAGACGTCACCATCGAGGAGGTGGCTACCGTGCCGTCTCTTCGCGCGCTGTTCGAACGGATCATGGTGCTCTGCGACCGGGGGCGAGGCCCGGTCGAGCCGGCGTCGCTGCCGCCGGTGACGGTGCGCACCGCCGACCTGGTCGACAGCTTCGCCAAGATCGTCGTCGGCGACCACACCCCGGCTGCTGCGCTGGCCGCACTCAACCTCAACACTGACCAACGTCGCATTCTGACCTTGGCGGCCGATCAGCCGCTGATGGAGGTCAGCTTTGCGTTGACCATCCATGATTCCCGCGGAGAGCACGTCGCGATGGCGTCGGCGGCGGTCACCGACACCGCTGAGGGTCGCATCGTCACCGGCCCGATCCTCGGTGAGGACCGTACGTGGTGGACCCAGATCGTCCCGGGCACTCCGGACGCGGGCGGGAACGCCTTGCGGGCTTTGGTGGCCACCGTGGGCACCACCTGGGAGGGACACTCCCGATCCAAATAAAAACACAATTCATGTGTTCACGTACTGCGTCGATTGCCGCAGTTGTGTTATTTTCAGTGTAGGGATTGTTGGGGGAGTCGGGCTCAGCCTCGACACGATGTTTGGGAGAACAGATGAGCGAGAGCAACAAAGAGAACGACTTCTACGACCAGTACGTCGGCGACGGATCGACCCCGCCTCCACCGCCACCGCGCAGCGACGGTGCCGAGGATCCAACTGTGGCCGTATCGCCGTTCGACCCGCCCGACGGGCCGCGCGAGGGTGCCCCCGTGGCCCCACGATCACCCGAACCACAGTCCTACGTACCAGCTCAGTCTTCAGCGGAACCCGTTGTGCCCCTTGACGCCGAAGGACACACACAGGTCGTCAGTCGTGAGCAGATGCGCCGCGACATGGAGGCCTTGCGCAACGTCGAGCCACCGTCGTCGCGCAACGCCGAGCAACCGTCTGGGGGGCAGGCGTCGGAGGCCACGACGAGCTACTACGGCGCCGCCGCTCCCCGGCCACGGCAGGGGGGCGCTCAGGACCCCGAGGGTGGACGCCACACCGCGCCGCCACCCCGAACGTTCAACAATCCGCCGCCCCCGCCCCCGCCGCCGTCTTACGGCGGGCCACCGCGCCAAGAAGGGCCGTTTGGCGGCCCCAGGCCGGGATGCTGCGCCAGCCCGGACCCCACCCGCAGCTCCGCCCGGCTACGGTCCGTCAGCTGCCGACGAGGCTCGCCACGGTGCGCGCGTGGAGAACGACCCGTTCGCCTCGGTCGGTGCGATGCGCGCCCAGATTCACGAGGGCCAGATCGCCGGACCGTACAAGCCGGTGCCCGAAACCGGTTGGCGGCACGGCCTATACGCGGTCACCCGGATCAACGTCGGCTTGTCGAAGAAGGAAGCGCATTGGAACGATCTGCGCCGTCGGCTCAAGGTCAACTTGCGGGGCAAGTACGTCATCGCCGTGATGCAGTCCAAGGGCGGGGTCAACAAGACCAGCACCACGGTGCTACTGGGCGCGGCGCTGGCGAAGTACCGCGACGAGAAGATCGTGGCGATCGACGCCAACCCGGCCAACGGCAACTTGGCACGCCGTATCGACGAGCCGTCCACCATGTCGTGGCGCGGACTCAACAGCGACCAAAACTTGCGTGATTACAGCGATTTTCGCGAATATCTCGGCAAGGACAATCATTCGGGTCTGGAAGTACTGGGCAGCGACAAGGGCCGCAAACCGATGACCGGAGCCGATCTGATCACGGCGTGGTCCAAATTGCAGGTCCAGTACCCCATCGCCATCGTCGACTGCGGCAACCAGCTTGACGACGACCTCACCCATGCGCTGCTCGAGCACGTCCGGGTCGACTCGATCGTCGTGCCGTCCACAACGCGCCTCGACGGAGCCCAGGGCGCGGCCGACACCTTGAACTGGCTGTTGGAGAGCGGCTATCCGCATCTGGTGCGCGAGGCGGTCGTGATCGTCAGCAACATCAACAAGGTCAACGCCAGCGCGCAAGTCAAGCAACTGCACGCCGACTTCGAGCGCACGGTGCGGTCGGTACACACGATCGACTTCGATCCGCATCTCAGTGATGCGGTCCCCATCGAGTTTGACCGGTTGCAGCCCGAAACCGCGTTGCATTACATCGAAGCCGCCGCGTCGTTGGCCGACGGATTTGCCCGCGCCACCGACCGCGATCCCGCCGCACGCCAGCAACGTGTCATCGGGCCGCCGGCGGGACAGCCACCGCGCCCGCCCACACAAGGCGGCGGCTACCCCGGTTCGTGGGGTGAGCCCAACAACGGCCAATGGGGTACGCGGCAGTGAGCGCGGTATCGGAGCGCACCGGCATTCGGCCGGCCGCGCAGGTGCGGCTACGGGAGCAGGTCCGTGTGGCGGTGCTGTTCGGAGATCGGCAGACCGATCTGGTCCTGCCAGCCACCGAAGCGGTGGCCACGGTGGTCAACGAGGTGCTGGCCCAGGTGGCGAGTGCCGGCGACGAGGTCCGCAGCCCGGACGAAAACGACCTGATCACCCCCGGCACGGTGTCGCTCAAGCGGGTCGGTGGCGCTGTCTTGACTCGCGGTCAATCGTTGCGCGAACAAGGCATCACCGACGGCAGCCTGTTGATCTTGGAGGTCGACGACGCCGAGGTGTCCTTCACCGAAGTGATCGAGAACGCCTCCTCGGCCATTGCCCACTTCAACGCTCAACGCTTCAAATCGGTCACCGCCCGCACGGCACTGACCGTGGCCTCGGTGACTGCCGCGACCGCGGCAGTAATCGTGTCCGGGCTGTTGTTCTGGGTGTGGATCCTCGAACAGCGTGCCGGTGCCTATTGGCCGCTGGTCCCCCCGGCGGCAGCCGCGGGGCTGGCGGTGGTGCTGCTGTTCGGTGGCGCCGCGGCGTGGTGGCGCCAGCATGTGGCAGTCATGGCCTACGGCCTGTGGGCGGGAGCGTTGACCGCGATCGCAGTGGCGGGCTACACCGCCGTGCCCGGACCGGCGGGGGCGTGGCACGTCGTCCTCGCGGCGACGCTGACCATGGTGGCTGCGATCGCCTTGTGGGCACTGTCCCCGGCACCGGCTGCGGTGCTGGCCTGGCTGACGTTGGTGTGCCTGGGTGCGGCGCTGCTGGGCGTCCTGCACGCGATCGGTATCGAGATGCACTACCTGTGGGTTGGCGCCTTGGTCGTGGCCTTGATTCTGCTCAAGAAGGTCGAGTCGCTGTCGGGTCTGCTCGCCCGGGTTCCGATGCCGAACTTTCCGACGGTGACCGGCAAGTTGGTCTTCGACGACGCCGAGGGCATCGCGACCGAAGCGTTGGTGGCCGCCGAAACCGAAGGCACCCCCAGCACGAAGGATCTGTATCGAGCTTCTGAGGCGGCCAACGGCTATCTCCAGTCCATCGTCGCGGCGGTGGCGCCCTTCTTCGTCCTCGGCGCCGCGGGAGTAGTCATCCCCGGGCAAGGGCGCTGGATCTTGGGCACAGTGTTCGTGCTCGGCATCGCCACGATCCTCGTCCTGGGCGGGCGCGCCCTGGACGACCGCGCTGCGGCGGTCACCGTCGTGGGCACCGCACTGGCTATGACGGCCGCCCTCGGCCTCAAATATGCTCTGTCGAGCGACAATCCGACGGTCAGCCTGATCATCGGCGGGATCATCATCGCCGTGGGACTGTCGGCGCTGGCAATCGCGGCCATCGTGCCGCAGCGGCCGTTTTCCGCACCGTTCCGCAAGTTGCTGGAATGGTTCGAGTACCTCTTGTTGTTCCTGGTGTTTCCGGTCACCGTATGGCTACTCAACCTGTACTTCTTGGCCCGGACGGCGCTGTCATGACCGGGCCGTCGTGGAGCCGGAGAGCGTTGTGCGCTGCCGCGATCAGCTCGTTGGTGATGATCATCCCGGTCAGCTCGGGTGTTGCCGGGGCCATCCCACCCCCGGTAATCGATCCGGGTGCGGTCCCCGACCCGCTGCCGTTGGGACCGGAATTGCCGCTGCGTCAAGAACATGTGTGCACTCCCTCGGGCCTGATGCCCGACACCGATCTGGGGGCGCCCACCGCGTCACAAGCGTTCATGGACATTCCCGCCCTATGGCAATCCGCAGGGCGGGGGGCCGGTCAGACGATCGCGATGGTCGACACCGGGGTCAACGTCTCACCGCGGCTACCTCACGTCCATGGAGGCGGCGATTACGTGGACGAAGCGGCAAATGGGTTGCAGGACTGCGATGCTCACGGCACTGTGGTCGCCAGCATCCTTGGCGCACAACCGAGCCAAACCGACGGTCTGGTGGGCGTGGTCCCCGACGCCGACATCATTTCCATCCGCCAGTCCTCAGAAGCATGGGTGCCGGTGAACCCGTCCTCGGCCGACGTCGAAGCCGACCGGCGTGCCGGAACGGTCTCCTCGCTGGCCAAAGCCGTTGTCCTGGCCGCCAATACGGGCGCCAAAGTAATGAACATCTCCATCGTCAGCTGCATCCCGGTCCTCAAACCCGTTGACCAGACCACCCTGGGGGCGGCCATTCGCTACGCCGCGGTGGACAAGGACATGGTCGTCGTCGCCGCCGGTGGCAACCTGGGCGGTGCCGGGTGCGCGCAGAATCCCGACATCGACGCCACCAGCGCCAAAGACCCCCGGAACTGGAACGGCGTGGTGACCATATCCACCCCGGCGTGGTTCTCCGACTACGTGCTCTCGGTGAGCGCAACCGACGGCAGCGGCCAGCCCGCCGTAGACACCAACAACCGCGAGATCAGTCTGTCCGGGCCCTGGATCGGGGCCGCCGCCCCCGGGGTGTTCATCGAGGGTCTTGACGACAAAGGCGGGGTGATGAACGCGACCTTCGATGCACGCGCCGGAGTGCTGCGGCCCATCAACGGCACCTCGTTCGCCGCGCCGTACGTCAGCGGTCTCGCCGCGCTGATCCGCTCGAAGTACCCCAACCTGACTGCTGCGCAGGTGATCCGCCGCATCGAGGCAACCGCCCACTCACCGGCGGCCTCCCCGCAGGACGTCGCCGGGGGCGCGGTGGTGGACAACCGCATGGGGTACGGGGCCATCGACCCGGTGGCCGCGCTCAACTATGACGTGCCACTGGGTCCGGCTCAACCGGTCGAACATCTCACCCGGCCCCTGCACCCACCGCCACCGCCACCGCCACCCGACCATCGGCCGATGATCGTCGCCCTTGTTGGCGCCGGCACGGCAGTCGGGGTACTCGTCACGCTGTTCTTCATTGCCACAGTCACTCGGAAACGGCGGCAGGCATGACACTGATTGAGTTGACCAACCCGACGGCCCACGCGGAGACCGCGCCGCAGGGCACGCCGGGGGAGCGATTGCCACGCTGGCAATTCCGGCTGCCGCTACGCCGGGCAGTCATCGCCGAAGTCACCGCGGCGCTGGTCGTGGCGCCGTTCGTCTCGCGGTTGCCCTGGTGGGCGCTGATCCCGATCGCAGCCCTGGTGTTCCTCGTCGTAGGCCTGATGTATCGCGGCGCGACCGGCTGGACGTGGCTCACCCGCGCATGGCGGGTGCGACGAGCTCGCCGCAGCGACAAGACCCGGCGCGCGCGGGCCGGTGTTCCCACCCCGTTCGAGGCCGAATTACCCGGAGTGGGCCCCGGGGGTCTGATGTGGGACGGCGAGTACGCGATCACCATGATCGCGCTGCACGGACGGCAGTACGCACCCACGGTGCTGGTCTCCGACGGAGCGGAGTCGATCGACACCGTGCCGCTCAGTGTGTGCGGGGCGCTGCTCGAGCAGTTCGGCGGCCTGGAACTGCACTCCATCGACACCATCAGCAGTGGCACACGTACCGCCCAGGACGGCCAGTTCACCGGCCGCTACGAGGAAACCGTCGCCGACCGGGCAGCAGTCGGTGAGCGTTTCACCTGGCTGGTGCTGCGACTGCGGCCGACCGCATGCCTGGACGCCATGCTCTACCGCCACAGCGTCGGCGAAGCCATCGCAGCGGCCACCGAACGAATCCGCCAAGCCGCGGTCCGCGCCGGATGCCGCGCGGTCACCTGCAGCACCGAGCAGATCCGCCAGGCCATGACCAGCCTGGCGGCCGGTCACGACCTGGCCGACTACCAAGAACGATGGAACGATCTACGCATCGGCGACGACTACGTGACTCCCTACCGGATGTCTGGAGCCGACTTGAGCACTCGGATGCTCAACGACGTATGGACCATCCGCGCCACGAAAGCCGTTGTGCTGGTGCGTATGACACGACACTCCGAGACTGGGGAACTGATGATCGGGGCGCTGGTGCGCGTACACACGCCGACGCATCTGACTCATCCACCGTTGTCGACGCTGCAAACCGTGCCCGGCCAGGCGTTCGACGCCCTGGCGGCCACCCTGCCGTTGGGTGATCGCTCGGTGACCGTGCCGCTGTCGATGCGTCCACTCAAGAGTGCACCGCTTCCCGTCCAGGTCGGGCCCACCGGCTTCCTGCACGGCATGGCCGAACTGTCCGGCGTTCCGCTGCTGCTGAACTGGACCGACCCACTTAAATTCGTACGCGTGGCCATCGCCGCGGATCTCGACGTCGTGGAAGCCTTGGTGCTACGCGCTACCTCCGCCGGGGCGACCGCCGAGATCCACACCGGACGCCCCGCCCCGTGGCAGCCGATCTGCGACAACATTCGCATCAGCATGGCCCGCAATCAGGAACGCTCCATGGCGGCCACGCTGATCGTGGCCGACGGTCCTCAACCCCAGCAGGTCTTACGCGAGAGCGGAGAGCGCGGTCATGCGTTGGTCTCTGTGATGCTGCCCGACGAAGCGCTACCCGAGGACGCCGACATCCGCATTCGACAAGTCGGCCCCAATCACATCGCCGTGGAGACCCCCGCACGGCCGAGGCCCATGACGCTGGGAATCATCCGACCACGCAACGAAGCTCACACTCTGTCCCACCTCCTCCAACCGTCCAGGAGCACACGACGATGAGTCAGCGCAGCACAGACGCCCTGCGAGCGGGCATGAAGACCCTGCGAACCAACCCGAAGCGCGCTCTGGAGGTCTTGAAGCTGGCCACCGACGACGATCCTGGCATGGCCGACGCGTGGCTCGGTCGCATGGCTGCGGGTGACCGCGCGGCGGCCACGGTCGCCCGACTCGCCGACGCGCGCGAGCGGCTTGGCATGGACTTGCGCACCTCTGGAGCTGACGTGCGCGTGGCCGATTTGGACGTCACCTTCGAGGTGGAGTATCTGCGCTGGCGGATCGAGGACGCCATCACCGCCCAATTGGCCTACGTCGGAATTCTGCTGGCCGACAACAAGTTCGCCGAGGCCAACACGCGGCTGGCCGGGCTGGGCACCGATGGCAAGGTCCAGTACACGCGCGGTGTGCTGATGCAGATGACCGAACGGTGGCCCGATGTGCTGGCCAGTGTCGCGGGACGAGACGGGTGGTTCGCCGATGCACTCTTGAGCCGGGCAGGTGCACTGCTGGAAGCCAAGGCTGCTGCGCACCTGGGGATGTGGGACCGGGCTGCGGCAGCGGTGGACGTCGCCTGCGACAACACCTATGGCCCCGACCTGATCACCCGTGACGCCACCTTTCAGCGAGCGCTGATTGCCCGAGCACAGGGTGACGAAGACACCGCGCGGCAGATTCTTGGCGACGTCGCCATGCGCTGGCCCGATTTCGAGCTGGCGCGAAAGGCGATATCGGATCCCACGTTCGGAATCAAGGTCGTCGACAACGCCACCATCGACACGCGCGTCGACCCGTGGGACCCGACGACTGGGCGCACCCCGGAACAACGTCAAGGCGATCAGCATGCCTCCGACGCCCGCCAGGATCTCGCCGAGGCCGAGGCCACCCTCAAAGCGATGATCGGCCTTGACGAGGTCAAGCAGCAGGTGCGCTCACTCAAGGCCACCACGGTGGCCCGAATCCTGCGGGAACGCAAGGGCCACGCCAGCTCGGCGGTCACCAACCATCTGCTGATGATGGGCCCTCCTGGAGTTGGAAAGACCGAGGTCGCCCGCGTCATCGCGAGGACGTTCTGCGGGTTGGGGATCCTGCCCGACCGCGACGTGCTCGAAACCAGCAAGGAAGCGCTGGCCGGGCAGTTCGTGGGCTCCGTAGAAACCCAGACGCGCGAATTCCTCGCCGGAGCCATCGGAAAGACCGTCTTCTTCGACGAGTTCGGTGAACTCTTGCACGGAGGGTATGCCGGCGGCGACCCGATCGGCCAGGCCATTGTCGCCGCCATCGTCCCGTGGATGGAGAACAACAGGGACAAGGCCGTGTTCATCGCCGCGGGCTATCCGCGAGGATGTCAGAAGGTGATCGACTCCAACGCGGGCCTGCAAGGTCGCTTCGCCACCACCATCCAGTTCAGCTCCTACCCGCCAGACAAACTCATCGCCATCGCACACGCAATCTTGGCCCGCGACAGCAGCATCGTAGAGCCGGGCGCTATGGAATCGGTTCTGCTGCAACCCTTCACACGGTTCTACAACCAGACCAAGGTCAACGCGGACGGGGACACCGTTCGGGCCATCGACGAGCTCAACAATGGCCGATTCGTGCGCAACATCCTGGAGAAGGCTCAAATCGTGCGCGACGTCCGCGTCTTGGACAGCTTGGGACTCGACGACCTGGACCTCAGCGACACCACCCTGGGAGACTCCATCTCCGAAGACGACCTCCTCCTGATCACCCGAGAAGACCTGTACAACGGGCTCGAGCAGGCGACGCCACCGGCTTTCCGCACCAGCGTGACCCGCTGATGGAACATGCACCAGCGAAGCCGCAGCCAGAGCGGGAGCCGGGGCAGGTCGTGACCAACGACGACGGCACCATCCTGCTCGTGGACTACGGACCTGATGATTGGCGCGAGGATTGGGCGCCGAGAGGGCTCGACGAACTGCGGGCGAAAATGCTCCGCGACACCTCGCCGAGCCGGGCGGCCGTGGTCGACGCCGAGATGGGCAGGCGCTCCCGCCTCGCTGCCGAGGCCGCGACATGACCGCAACACCCCGACATTCCCGCACCAGCGCTTTGGCGTAACCGTACCGACGCTGCTGGCCCACAATGCAGGTGTGCCGGCACCACCCCCACTGAGCGAGGCCTGCCAACGTTGGGCTCAGGCCGCCAACTACAGCCTGATCACCTCCGACAGCGGCGAGATGATGCTGCGGTCCGCGGCCGCCCATCAGAGCAGATACTTCATCCGCAGGCGCGGCGCCGACCGCCTCGAATTGACCGAGTCCGACCCGGAGACCGGCGGTGAGCGCCCGCTCCTGTTCGTCGCCGACGTGGCAGTTCTGGAACGCCATCTGCTCGCCGTGATGGCCGATGAGATACGTGACGACGGGGGATTGCCGTTCTTGGAGCTGCCGACGTCGCGCCGATGGCTGGCCCCCGGCTACAGCCTCGGGGAGATGTCGGGCGGATACCGCACGTTGAGCCGTGTGGACGCCGGTCCGGTCGCCGCGGCTCCTGATGCGATCCTCAGCGTCGCCGCACTGGTGCCGCTGTCGCAGTTCCTCCGGTGGAGCGTGTCTGACCTCACGTCAGCGTTCCTCGACGAGGGCGGCGCCCCGCTCCTGGATGCGGGCGGCTACGCCACACCGCGGGCCAAGGGAACCGCCCGCTGACAACAAGGAAGCCCCCTCGGAGAAGGGGGCTTTCCGTTTGACGGCCGGCGCGGTAATCCGCGAGTCAGCGACTGATGCCGATGCCGGCGTCCTGGCCAGCTTGGACAGGTTGCCGGTCACGTTGGGTGTGGAGGTAGTTGCGCAGCCAGGTCTGCTGGTCTTCGGAGAGTGCGCTGACTTCCTCGTCGGTGTGGATGCTGTCTGCGCCACAGCTGTTGGCGCGCCCGTCCAGGGCAAGTCCCTCTTGAAGAAAGAAGCGCGCGGCGACCACTTCAGGCTTGCTGGCCGATGGGTCGAGCAGAGTGGTCGCGGCGCTGTCGATCGCCGAGCGCGCGTACTGAGTACGACGGTGTTCGTCACCGTGCTCAGCGGCTTCGCGGGCGGCGATTATCTCGCGGCGGGCTTCGTCGAGAGCGTCACGGGCTGTGGGGTCGGTACTCATGTCAGCCTCCTAATAACTCAATACGTGCACACTAACACGTTTACGTCTTGCTGCACCTGCCTTTGTCTGCAAAGCTGTGGACATGGGACAAACGCGTACCACTGGCGATCGGGGCATGGGCAGCGTCCGTCTCGGCGCGGCCGTCCAGTGGTTGCCGCCTTGCCCGACAGGGTCTCCGCGCCGGGTCGTGCGTGCCCACACCGCTGCCCGCGACGCAGTGGAGGGCATCGCGCCGACCTTCCCGGCGAGACAAGGACGTGAACAGGTTCGGCTTCGCGGTGTCGGCGCACCAGGCGGGACGGTGTCGCCGTGAGCGCAGAAATAAGCACCCCCGAGCGGGGCTCATGGCTACAGACACTGCGCAGCAGACGTCCGCATCAAGTGATCCGCTGCGAACGCGGCGACTACCTGCATCGCTGGTTTCTGGTTCCCCAAAACCGTTGGGTGAACGTCTATTTGCATCGCTTCATCGGCTCAGATGACCCACCGGCGCTTCACAATCATCCGTGGCGATTTCTTAGCCTCGTCCTGTCGGGTGCTTACTTCGACGTCACCGAGCGCGGCGCACAGTGGCGCGGTCCGGGCAGCCTGGCCTACCGGTCGGCCTATCACCGTCACCGTGTGGAACTGCTGCGGGACGACGCGGGCCGCGAACGGCCCTGTCTGAGTGTCGTCATCACCGGTGCGCACCAACAGGGTTGGGGGTTCTTCTGCCCGCGACCAGACGGACGTTGGCGCTTCATCCCGTGGAGAGACTTCACCGCAGGTGGCTGCGGTGAGCCTGACTAACCATTTGCGACCGCCCTGCGGTCGTCAGAGTTCAAAGGACATCCAATGACCGCGCTCACCGCCCCAATCGACTTAGACCGAGCCGTCTTCCGCTTCACCGTGCCGCTGTCGGGCGAGGAACTTCTCACGCTGACCGGCGTCGGTGCGAGCGGGCGCACGCGCCGCGACGCCAGTGGGTGGGCGCTGGTCGACGCCCGCGGCCGTGTGTGGGGCTGGCACCCGGTCGACACCGACGACCGGGACTGGCGTGACGCACCGTCAGCGTTGGCGGCGTTCATCATCGAGCCGCACATTCGGTCACGCCTCGTCGACGACGGGTTCCACGTGGTCGCAGACGAGGGCGGCGCCCTGTTTCACACGCTGCTCACCTCTGACCCCTGGACCGGGTTGCCGCCACGACCGAGCGGACCGAATCCCAGACCCGACGGGCCAATCCTCCCGCACTGGGGAAACCTGCTCGACGCGGTGCTGGACGCAGTGTCCACATCTGGCGGCGAACTCGAGGTGGTCGGCGCCGTGGACGAGCTGCCGCGGTTCCGAATGTTCCGGCGGCCTGCGGTCTTCGAACCCTTCGCGATGCGGCGATGGCTGGCCAGCGACGACGCTCCTGCGGCCCTCACAGCGATGCGGGTCGCTGCCGGGTGGGTGGCCGGTCCAGCCACCGTCACCGAAGCCGTCAGGCTTCTCGACCCTTCGGGCTGTACTGCCCGCCCGGGTGCGCGGCACATGGTCGCCGCGCACCTTTCCGACGGCGACTGGTCGATCGGCACGTGCCGGGCGTGCTGGCACCCCATGCTCGTGCACGAACGCCTCGACGCTGCTGGTCCTTCCACGGTGTGGGCGATGTTCGGGGATCTGCGGTGAGTACCTCGCGTCGACAGCGGCTGCCGATTCCTCGAGCGCGCGAGGTGTCCTGCACGCCGAGCCATCGGCACACATGGAAGGACCAGCCATGAGCTTCGTACCGCCAGAGACGCCGTACTGCGGTTTCATGCGTCGTGTGGTGAAAGGCCGTGAGCGGCTGTTCGTTCCGCGCACCGCGCCGCATTGTCTGATCACCGCACCCACAGAATCCGGTAAGTCACGCCGGTTGTTGGCTCCGGCGAGTGCGTTGTGGGGCGGTCCGGTCGTGCAGGTGTCGTCCAAGGACGACGTCATGCAGCTGACCATGGAACGCCGTTTCGGCCCCATGGCGCTGATCGACTTTCGACCGATCGCCGATCCGGTCTACCCGCTCGGTGTCGAGCCGATGGCGTACGACCCCACCACCACCATCGAGACCCCGTACGAGGCCTTGACCGTAGCCGAGACCATCATGCAGATGGCCACCGTCGGGATGGGCTCTGGCGCCGATCAAGTGTCTGACGGTGGGGTGTGGGAGTCCCAAGCCGCCGGTCCACTGGCGGCGTTCCTGTATGCGGCGTCCCCCCGTGGCAACGGGATGGGGATGGAGTGGGTACTCAAAGCAGTCGACAATCTCGAAGTGACCGAAGAGGCAGCGCGCCAACCAAGTTGGGTCCAGGCAGCCGCCTTGTGCAGCGCCTATGAGGTGTTGGCGATCGGCATGACCAGAATTTTGGGAATGGAACCGCGGCAGCGCGACTCGGTGGCCATCACGATGCGCAAGGCGATCACCCCGTGGTTGCGGACCTCGTTGATGATGGCGGGCGGGGCCGATGTCATCAGGGTGTTCGACGCGTCGTTCCTCGATGATCCCAGCGCCACTCTGTTTGTGCTCGCACCGGCTGACGGCACGGTGGCCGGGGCTGCGGTGACCTTGATCGACTCACTGATTCGGCGCTGGCGTGCGAAGACGTCGCGGTGCGAACAGATGCATCGCCTGCTCCTGGCGATCGACGAATTGCCCAACACCGCACCCCTTCCCGGCCTTCGCCGCATCGTCGGGGAGGGCCGCGGTCTGGGAATCAACCTGCTCGCCGTCGTCCAAGCCTCAGAGCAGAACGACACCGTCTACGGGCAGACCTACGCTCAAGAGCTTCGTGCGATCTTCCCGGCGAACATCATCATGTACGGCGCGCACGAAGAGTCGTTGCTCGCGCCAGCCGAGGACTGGTCAGGCCTGACGTTCCGGCGCACCGAAAGCTATGGGCAGGCCGACGGACACAAGTCGCTCAGCTCCGATTTCGGACCCGTCCTGCGATGGCAGGAGCTGCTGCCGCCTGACCGTGAACATGCACGCCTTCTCCTTCGCGGAGGACTCGGGCACTGCGTCGAGATCCCGGACTGGACACGCTTCAAGGCCTACTACGACCAGGCCAGCCGGGCAATGGTGGCCCGCGCCGGCTACCCGCAGCTGACCCAGGCAAGCCCACCAACCCTGCCAGATTCGACACGCACCAGCTGGCGCCGGCGCCTGCTCGGCACTTGACCATAAGCGAGGGACTATGACGACACCGTTTGAAGTCGCTGGCGACATCGTGGACGACGTACACGAACCGGCCGCCCAAGAAGTACTCGGCCGGGCCAAGGCTGCGCGAGTGCGCCCGCTGTGCCTCTGCCAGTCGCCGGGGGTGGAGATGTACATCGCCTCCGCTGGAGCCGATCTCATCGTCAAACGGATGCCCGGGACCGCCGCCGACCACGACCATCGGTGTCGATCCTGGCTGCCTCCGGGCGAACTCTCCGGCTACGGCGCCGTGGCCGAACAGTCCATCGTCGACAACCCTGCTGACGGAACAACGGCCCTACGCCTGGGCTTCTCGCTGTCGAAGGCCGGCAACAGGGCCGCTCCCGAACCCTCAGGATCTCCGTCGGACACGGTTCAATCGGACGGCAACAAGCTGTCGCTGCGAGCGGTGCTGCACTACCTATGGGACGAGGCGGAACTGACCAGCTGGCATCCGGGGTTCGCCGGACACCGATCCTGGGCAGTCGTGCACCGCCGCCTGCGGGCAGCGGTGGACGGCAAACTCGTCCGCAAGAACCCACTGGCCCCGTGTTTCTATGTCCCCGAACCCTTCTCAGCTGACCACAAGGCCGAGATCGAGCAGCGGCGGATCAAGGCCTGGTCCGCGGCGCGACGTGAGCCAGGCAAGGCCACCAAGCTGTTGATTGGGGTAGGGGAGATCAAGGCGATCGAACCAGCCAGCCATGGTTTCAAGTTGCAAGTGCGCCACCAGCCGGGGCACCCCTGGTTCCTCGACGAGGACCTCTACCGCAAGCTCGCCAAGCGGTTCGCGATCGAACTTGAGCTCTGGCAGATGGCCGAAGCTGGGGACGTGCGTCTGGTGGCAATCTCAACCTTCTCGGTGTCCAGGGCTGGATATGCCAACGTCGAGCAGATTTCCCTGATGACAACCGATCGTAACTGGCTACCGTTCACCGGCGACGCCGACCGCGCCCTGCTGGACACCGTCATCGCCGAGGAACGCCCGTTTCGGAAAGTGCTGTCGTACAACGGTAGTAACACGGCGTTGGCATCTCTCATCTTTACGGACACCACTCCTGCGATCGCTGCCTTCATCGACCGCCCTACTGGCGAAGCCGATGGCGATATCTCGATAGCCGGTCTGCCGGTGTGGAACTGGCGTACCGACGAGGACATGCCGGACTTGCCCTCGCCGTCGTTCTGACGTGCCGGGGCCCTGGCGGACAATGTTGTGATGGAACAGGTCCCTCCTCCCGCCGAGCTCGTCGAATCTCTGCGCAGCACGTGGCACCGCCCAGTCGAGTTCACGTCACCGGATGCTCTGACGCCAGAGGAAACCGCCAGAGTCCCGCATGTCTGGCTGACGGCATTGACACTGCCCGCGGCACAAGCCGTTCGACACATGGTCGACCAGTGGGAACGCGTTGCCCCAGGGCGTTTGCCACTGACCACGCAGCGGCTCCGCGAGGCAACATTTGCGTTGTACCTCGGGCGTCGCGGCGACGAACTTGTTCTGGTCTACGCCCTCTCGGGCACCTTTGGTGGCAAGCCCTACTCATATCTGACATGCACAGCACCACAACCCGAACCAGCATCTGTCGAATACATCACGCGGCTACCCACCGCGCTCCGCGCCTTCCACACGCAGCTACACGACGAGACCGACTCATGGTTGAACGGTGGGATGATGGCGTTCGCCGACATGGAGTTGGTCAGCACCTATGACGATCCACGATGGCCGATGACCATCGACGGTCGCGACCCTCAGTTCGACTCCGACGTCGACTACCCGGATCTCAGCCGCGTCGTGCTGATGTTCAACGACGCTGCCTCCAGTCGCGTATGCGCCAACCTCACCGACGATCCGGACAGCACGGCTGGCTGGGACTGGTACGAGGGTTCCATGGATCGACTACCCGACTTCTGGCCACGAGTCGACAGCTGGCTCGTCAACGGTATCTCCGACTGGTCCTGACGACGACTAGGTCATTGTGCCCCATGAAACCTGTTGTGTTTCAGGGGTAGTAGGTCGTCGGCACAGGAGCGGTGACGACGTCGAGGACCGCGTCGCGAATGCCCACTGCCACAGCACCGGTCATCCAGGCAGTACCTATCAGACAGAGCGCCACACCGATGCGCACGAGGTGCAGGGCCTGTTGGGACTGCGAAATCTGGCTCGTCGGGGTCATGTCGACCACTTCTGAGGGTTCGAACGTCTCGAATACCGACGGTGCGGTGAGGTCGTCGGGGCCTAGAGGCAGGGTGAGGTCCACCGGTAGTGGGGGTGGGGTCAATGGCCACCAGCTAGCCGAACCGTCAACGGCCAACCAGCCGTTGAGGATTCCGTAGATGCCGGCGGCCGCGAATGTTGCCGGGATCTGGGCCAGCACGTAGGGCGCGATCACCGTTCCCGCGAGTGAGCCGTCAGGGCTGTAGAGCAATGCGGTGAGGGTTCCAATTCCGAACGCGCTGAACAGCAATGCCGGAACCGGGTACGCCCGCAGGCGCTCAGGAATGAACCGCACGGCGTACTCGTAGAGCACCCGGCCGGCGAGCCAGCCGAGGGGGGCGAGCACGGCGCACAGTCCGATGACGATGCGCTCGATGATGATCTCCACCGTCGACCCGCGACGGGCCCAGTGCGGGTGCATCACGTTGTCGTCGTAGGGGCTTGGTCGCGCGCCCGCTGCCGTGCGGATGCGCTTGCGGATCTGTCGGTTGAGCAGCTCGGCGCGGCGCTTCTGAACGTTCCAGATGCCGGCGTGCTCGGAGATCCATTCGCGACGAAGGTCGTCGTACCGATCAGGCATTACGTGGCCCATTGTGTGTTCACCTGTTGTTGATTGTGCTTTTATCTGACAGACTCGGCAATCATAGGCCGAACGTGGCCGCTGGTGCACAAAACGTCGCCAGTCAGTTGAGGGGAGAGGCCCACACCATGGCTCAGCTCGCATTGGGCGGCATATCGCTGCTGCTCACCGCGCTCTTTGTGTCGATACTGTGCCTGGTTGCCGGTTGCTGCGGCGGCCGTCCGGCGCCGATCGCGAGGCCGCCTTTCGGCGCACCGGCGCAGGCGGGAAACAAGCAGGACGCGAACACCCGCGCTTCGGCGATGGGTGTTCACCAGGTGGCGTCCTCGGCGGGGTGCTGGCCGGGCGTGTGGGTTGGTCCGTCCCCCGCCGTTCAGACCCATCCCGCGGTTGTGCCCGGAACCGCGCCGGTGCAGCGCCGCCGCCCAAGTGGAATCGCGTCGCGGGTGACCTCGCACGGGGTACTGCGATGAATGCCGATGGCGTGGTTTCCGATGAGGAGTGGGTCCGCAACCTGCACCAGTCCGGCGGCGAGGCATACGGCACCGAGGTCGAGCCAGACGAAATCGGCGAGGTCGACGTCGCCGCGCTGCTGGCCGACGACGGTGAGCCCGCAACCGGCCCGATGAATCTCGATCCCGAGGTCGACGAGGCTGAGGTCGACGAGACTCCTGCCCGGTTCGACCACAAGCTGCTGTGGGGGTTCGGCGGCGTGGTGGCCGCGGCAGTAGTCG
This sequence comes from Mycolicibacterium frederiksbergense, assembly GCF_012223425.1. Lineage (GTDB taxonomy): Bacteria > Actinomycetota > Actinomycetes > Mycobacteriales > Mycobacteriaceae > Mycobacterium > Mycobacterium frederiksbergense. The sequence continues at coordinate 153,211 of NZ_CP038798.1, read as the reverse complement.
CCGCGCTGGTCTGTGCCGTGGCGTTCTACTCCGATGACGCGCCTGCCCCTACGAGCCCTGGCGGGTCGTTGAGCGAGCCGCAGGCGGTAGCGGTCGCGACGGCACCGTCGTCGCCTGCACCGGCAGCCGGTCCGGGTGTTGACCGTCCGTTGCCTTACACCGCGGATGCGCAGAACAGCTGTGCCGAAGGGTCGACGCCGGCGCAGACGATGTCGGGGATGGATCCCCACAACGCGTTCGTGTGCGTGCGCGGTGGCGGTGACGGCCAGGTCATCACCATCGACCTGGGGCGGACCTACGTCCTGACGGCCTTCTCGTTGACGCCCGGATGGGTGGGGCAAGACGCCAGTGGGGTGTCCCAGTGGTCGCAACACCGGGTGGTGACCATCGTGCAGTGGACCTTTCCTGACGATCCGAGCATCCCACCGTTGATGCAGAACACCCAGAACGTCCACGGCGAAGCGGTGCAACCGATCAAACGCGTTCTCGCCTCACGCATTCAGATGCTGATCCGCTACACCTCACGCCCCCCGGCTGATCCCGTCGCGACACCGCCGACACCGGCCGGTGGTGGCGGGTTGACCAGTGTGTTCGGCGACTCGGCTCCCACCGTCGCCGCACCGCCGCCGGTCCTGCTGGATCCGGTGCCCGGCGCCAGCGGCGGCGATGGTTCCGACCCGGTCGACGCAACCTTCGCCATCAGCGCATTGAAAATCATCGGACACGAGGCGGTGTGAGACCCATGAGCGACATGTCGTACGGATACCTCAACGATTTTGGCAGTCGGTTGGACGCCGATGTTCGGCGACGTCAGGTCAGCCAACTCCTGCACGTCATCACCCCCGCTGCGGCGATGTGCCTTCTCCTCACCGCAAGTCCACAGGTCATGTTCACCAGCGCGGCCACGTGGTTCAGCTGGCCGTGGAATCTGATGCTGGGCCTGATATTTGGTGTGCTCATCTGGGATGTGCGGGCGCTGCTGCTGCGGCGCCGCGGATCGAGTACGCCGGTGACCGTCCCGGTGGACTCGATGGCGCAGGCATTCCACTTCGCCGAGGACGCCTTGGGTCTCAGCGCGCGGCCACCAGGACGCGGCGACTACGTCGGCCTTCGCAGCGCCGCGGGGTCGAGCGATGGCCCGTCGCTGATGTGGCGGTCCTGTGCGGTACTGCCGTTGGCCGCACTGGCGTACGCCGCGTCGCAGCCCGAGAACGGGACCTCTCGGGAATGGCTGGAGCACATCGTCACCGGCCTGGCGTCGGCCGACTCCGACGACGCCTGGCGGGAGGCCGCACACGCCGTCGCCTCGACGACGGCACCCACGGTGAACTCGTCGTTCTTCCACACCATGAACATGGAGCACCGCCAACGCGACAGTGTCGCACTGGTGATGCGTGAGGCCATCCTCGGCACGGACGTGGCGGTCCAGCGATGAAACTGAATCGAACATGGACCGGTCGCGCATCGACGACGACTTCGGCTGTGCGGCGCTACGGGACCATCGCGCTGATCGTGCTGGCTGCCCTCAGTGGTCTACATACCGTGTGGGACTTCGTGCTTGGCGAGCCCACCGACGTCGTCACCCCAGCCCGGTCGGTGGTCAACAAGTCCGCGGTGGTGTCCTCATTTGCCGAGGATTACGTGACGACCTGGCTCACCTCCACCGCGGCCACCGCGGGCTCACTGAATCAGTTCGTCTCGCTGAACACCCCTGACTTGAACCTGCCCACCACTCCGGCCGTCGTCCTGGGGTCACCCTCGGTGGTGGCCGTGACCTATGAGGGAACTGCCGGTAAAGACAGTGAGGCCGAGGTCTTTTCGGTCGTGGTGGGGGTCAACGAGCGGCCCTATGAATCAGCCTCGCCCACCCGTTATCTGTACCGGGTGCCGGTGCTGTGGTCGCGCTTTGGGCCGCGGGCGACCGGCTTGCCGTTTCAGGTCAGCGGACCCGGGCCGGGTGCTGATCTTCGGGTGGCCTATCCGAGCACGCTGGGCAGGACGGACAGCGCCTATGAGGTGGTGTCCGGGTTCATCACCGCGTATCTCACCGGCACCGGGGACGTCGCCCGGTACGTGACCACCGATTCTCTGCTGGCCGGCATCGGCGCACCCTACCTGGCGCGCAAGGACGACAAGGGTAACCCGTTGCCGCTGGTCACCTCAGTGGCCGCTACCGGTCCGGTGCCCGCCCAACCGGCCGACGGTCAAACCGTCCGGGTGCTGGCCCAAGTGACCGCACTGACCTCGCAGTACGCCAACGTCGCCATGACATATCCGTTGACGTTGCGAGGCGTGGGCGGGCACTGGTCGGTGGCCGGGATCGACCGCGCCCCCGTGCTCTCCAGTGAGGACAACATCACTCCGGTGGCACCGATGAGTGCACCACCGGCGAATTGACCCGTGCACCAACCCCTCTGAGAGAAAGAAGCTCACCACCATGATCACCACCACACTCGCCGCTGGCGACCTCCTCACCGCAATCCCGAGCATGTGGAACGACATGCGGTTTCCACTGGCCATCTGCCTGATCATTGCCGGCATCGTTGGTGCAATCGTCAGCATTCACAAGGGGTTTGGCGCCGCGGCCGGGAAGATGATCGGCGGCATCGCGCTGGCTGCCCTCGCATTGGGAGGGGTCGGGCTGGCCGTGTCGTTCCAGGAGACCGTCAACCGGCATGGCAACGGCGTTCTCAACGGCGAATACGGCCAGTAGACCCTCCAGCCGCACCTCCGCACACCTGTAGAAGGGCACACGAAGATGGCAGAAGACCGGGAGCACCAGACGGCGAAGTCGTTCGCCGACGTGCTGAACTTCCCGAAACGGTTGGGGTACCTGGACGAACACACCAGGCTGTGGCTCGGACCGTGGGGCCCATGGGACGGTGCCGCATTCCTCGTTGGCCTGACCCTCACCGGCGGCGGAATGTACATCTGGTTCGACGACGGCTACGCCCGCTGGATCTGCGTCTTCGGGTTGATGTTCACCGCCTTCGCGACCTACGCGGCCCGCCAGATCCCCATCTCGCGTCCCTCACCCCGGTACCGCATGTTGTGGGCGTTGAACTGCTTCATCGGCACCCAGTCCCGCGCCGCGGTGTCGGGCAAGCGCGACCCCTGGAAGTCACCCCCCAAAGCCGTCATCGACAACCTGGTGTTCACCAAGGGCGGCGTCTACGCCGACTTCATCCTTGCTGAGCAGCCCAGCGGCATGCAGCGATTCGCCGCGCGGCGCGCCATTGCCGCCGACCACCGGCCGTTGGTCCGCCAGCTGCCGTCGGGGATCACGTTCTGGGGAATGTCACCGCGAATCGACCCGAGGCGGTTGCAGCAGCGCATGCTCGCCGGCCGCGAAAATCAGCCGCGGTGGATCCGCGAGGTGCGCGAGTGGGAGGGCTTCCTCGCCGAAACCCCCTTCTATGAGCAAGTGTTCGGTGTACGGGTTCCCGTAGACGCCGGGATGGCGGGCCGATCGGCGGCCGGGTCCGTGGCCAAACTCGCCAGCACGGTCATCGGACGTGACGAAGATGCCCCGGACAGCCTCGAAGCGTTGCGCGATGTCGTCGCGCAAATTCAGCAGAAGATCCCGGCGGGCTTCGCCCCGCGCCCGGCCACCCCGCAGCAGATCATGTGGCTCTACGAACGACGCTGGACGCTGGGCGCACTCAACCGGCCGTTTCCGCACGATCCTGGCGGGCCACGCCGCCTGTCCAGCAAAGACTTTGAGTGGATGACGCCGGTCGAATTCGACGAAGGCGACCAACAACGGCGCAAGCAGCACCGCTCCTGGTGGCGGCGGGTGTTCCCGTCCTTCGCCCCGCTGCTGGTGCTGCGCGGACCATCCGGAGAGAGCCACCAGAGCATGCTCGCCGTCGCCGAGCTGCCCCGCGGCGGCCTGCGCTTCCCGGGTGCGGAGATCCTGCAAGCGGCCTACGACGTCGACATCAGCGCCGACGTCGACTGGTACCAGCACGTCAGCATCACCACCCGCGAGCAGGAACTGAGCACCGTGGACCGCGCACAGCGCAACCTCGATGACCAGTCCTTCCAGATGTCGGGCACGCGCGACATGGACCTGGCGCGGCGTTACGCCGCCGGCGAGGAGTACGAGAACGAACTCAACTCCAGCCAACTCGAGCGCGGCGTGCATGCGACGACCGTGCTGGCCGTCGGCGCCGCCACTGCCGCCGACCTCAGCGACGCCGTACAGCAGCTCAAGACTCACTTCGCCGAGGAACTGGGCACCGTGTTGTCCGCGCGTCACGGCGCGCAGGCCTCACTATGGCAACTCGGACAGCCAGGAAGTGAAGGCAACGCTCCACGGAGCCAGTTCAAGCAGCCGACCACCACTGAGCAGTGGGCCCGGTACGCACCGCTGGTCGGCTCCCCGCTCGGCCACGACAACGGCATCCTGTTCGCGGACAACCTGGCCACCAAACGGCCACGCCCGGTCCTGCTGGACTTCGAAGGCTTCAAGGAACGCCGCGGCGCCCCAGGCATGTTGTGGATCGGCCCACCTGGCGGCGGAAAGTCGCTGTCCTGCAAGCGCGTCACCGACGGGCTGATCAAGCGTGGCCATCAAGTGTCCATCATCGACCCCGGCACGCTGGGGGAGTGGATTCCGGCGCTGGCGCACCACGGCGACCGCGTCATGACCATCAACCCCTACACCAGCTGCTGGTCGCTGGACGGCCTGCGGATCTTCCCCCGCGAACACGCTGTCGAGCACACCCTCGATCACCTGTTGCCGATGATGGGCATGGACGCCGTGTCGGCGCCTGCTCGTCAACTAGGGCGGCTCCTTCGCCCGGATGACCGGGTGGCTGAGTCCCTCGGTGGGTTGGTCCGATACTTCAAGAGCCTGGACCGGTTGGCCTATGCCGAGTACGAGGAGCTGGCCGACAGTCTGATCTATTTCTCCGAAAAGGATTACCTGCGTGCGATGTTCGACGAATCGCTGCCGGTGCCGCCGATCGCGGAGAAGGACGCGGTGATCTGGCAGATGGCCGGTCAGGAGTTGCCGACGACCTCCGAGACCGACGAGGTCCACCTCTACAAGCGCCAGTCGCCGCGCGCACGTGCAGGCTTGGCGATCTACGGCATGATCGCCTCCTTGACGCGGCTGTCCTACACCGGGCCATCTCGTCGACCGGGCGCGTTCGGGTTCCTGGTGACCGAGGAAGCCCGCGAGTACTTCGCGTCTCCGGTCGGCCGCAAGGACGCCGAGCGGATGGGCAATCAGGGCCGCAAGGAACGCTACGGCCTGCTCGGAATCTCCCAGTACCTCGAACATTTCGACGGAATCGGCATCCAGAACCTGCCGATGCGGGTGGTCACGCCGTTCAAGCCGACCGACCTCGACTACGCGAAGTCGACGTTCAAGCGGCTGGGCATCGACCCCGACGAATACCCCCAAGTGCTGCACACGCAAGTGCAGCCCGGTCGCGGGCTGGCCTATCTCTTCGATGATCTCGGACGGGTCGGGCTGGTGGACATGCTGCCACCGGTTCAGCCAAACCTGATGGCGGCCTTCGACACCCGCGACATGGAAGTCCAGGGGCAGGAGTGGGCAGCATGAGTGAACTGTTGGCCGCCTGGCTCTACACACGGCCCCGGGTCCGCCGCGTCTGGTTCATGGTGCAAGCCATCTGGGGCGGTTCCCTTCTGGCGGTGGCGACCGCCCCTACGGCCACCGCCGACACCCTGGGCGCCGCCTGGTCGTTCACCGGCCTGCACGACAGCTACGGCGTTCCCATCGGCCAGCACTTCGTGTCGGTTCCACCGCTGATGGAGATGATCGGCGTCAACGGGCCGGAGTTCGGCGTCGACCCGACCACTTGGGCGCCAGCCATCATGTCCTCGCTGAACACGTCGCTGACCTACGCCCAGCTCAACATGTTGCTCGCCTGGGAGACAGCGTTTCTGATCTGCGTGTGCTCGGTCGGCATCTGGCTGATCAAGTTCGCACTCGGGGTGCTGTGGCTGGCCTGGCTCGGTGCGATCGCCGCACCGATCGTCGACACCTTGAAGGCGATGGTCGAGCGAATGCACCTCTTCGAGGGTGGCCTTCTGATCTCCATCGTGGCCGGTGGGATCCTCTGCCTCACCACCGGTTTCAGCACGGGAATCGGCATCATCTTGGGCGCGTTCGTCGCCATGCTGCTGTTCTGGCTGCTGCTCCAAGACCCCGCCGGCGAACTGATCAGCGACAACGGCCTGCTCGGCATCGGTCGGTCACTGGGCTTCTCCCTGGCCCAAGGCGTCGTCCACAACGGGCCTGTCGCCGCCGGGGGCACCAGCAACCAACTGGACACCCTGACCTCCTGGATGGTCGACGTGCTGGTCCGCGACATGGTGCAACTGGTCAATTTCGGCCAACTCATCGACGACATCCCCGGGTGCGCGGGCACCTACAACGACGCCCTCCTCCGCGGCATCGGCGCCGCTCAAGCCGTGAAGGCGTGCGCACCGAGCGCCTACGCCCATGCCCTGCACCTCGACGCCACCACCGCCGGGCTTTTCTTCGTCATCAATTGCCTTGTGCTAGTCATTCTTTGGGCGCTGGACTACATGGGGATCGAAGCGTTCCGGGTTGGTTTCAAGGCCTTCTGGAATCTGTTCATCGTCGTCCCGGCCGTGGCCATCGCCGCATTCCCCGGTCCGCCGAGACAATTCGCGAAGAAAGCCGCCGGGCGGATGCTCTTGCACGGCTTTGAGATGATGGCCGCTACCGCCGGGCTGGGCATCCTGGTGCTGGTCATGGCCAGCGTCACCCGCGGAACGCTGCCCGGCACCATCGGAATGACCTCGCCGCTGGCCAAGGTGCTGGTGATGGTGCTCCTGGCGGTCGTGGGCTCGCTGGCCTTCCGCTTCGCATTGCTGCGGGCATTCGGCGACCACGGCATCCCCGGCCCCGTTCGGGCGGCCCGTGGCGGATACCGCGCCGTCACCGGAACCGCCCGAACCGTCAACGAGGTCGAGTACAGCGGACGGGTCGTCAACACCTGGCGCGGGCGGCTCAAGGACCGCAAGCAGTCCGCATCGGGACAGGGGCAAGGGGAGCACGGCGGCCCCGGCGCGCAGCCTCCAGGCCGCAAAGCACATCCGCCGACCACCGGGCCCGGACGCCACGGTCCGGACTCGCGCTTCGGCACCGCCCCAACCACGTCGCGCCCCGGGGGCGGTCCGGGAAGCGGCGGCGGCGGCCTCGGCCCAGCTGGTCGGTCCACCACGGGCGCATCCAGCGGAGGTGAGGCAGCCGGGCGTACCGCCGCGGGACGGGCCGCCGGGCGCGGCGCTGCCGAGGTCGTGGCCCCCGAGGTCGCGATCCCCGTGGCGGCCGCCGCATCACTGGCCCACCACAACGGCGGTTCCCGCAGCCACCACCACGACACGGGTGGTCAGAACGCCCCCGGCCGATCACAGGGTGGGGCGCCCCCACCGCGGGACGACACCGCCAGCGCGTACCCGTACCGCGACCGCAGTGGGCACGACAACGCACCGACGACGCGAACCTCGAGGACGGATCCAGACGGCGGTCACCGACCACCACCGCCTGGGCGCTCCACGCCCAACCCGTAGCAACGCACACCACGCCCGTCTTGTCCCATTACGAGGAGGACTCCCACCATGACACTGGCCGTCTCTGACCAGCACACCGAACTCTGGACACCCGCCGCGGGCGATCCGCAACCGCGCGTGCATCGCGCGGGCATGCCCGCGCCGCGCGGGACGGTGTCGGTCGCGGCCGGAACGATGTTCGCCAACCCGCATGAGGACCCGGCGATGAGCGACGATCAGCGCCTCGGGTTGACGGTGCGCTATGCGGCCACCCTCGCTGGCCAACCTGACCAACTCGCCGCCGTCGCCGCCCTACGTGGGCAGGACCTGTCCTGCACCTGCGCGCTGGGTGATGTCGGGTGTCATCGCGACGTTCTGCTGGACCTGGCCAACCCGCCAGATTCGCTGTACGCGGCGACCGGACGCGCAATGGGCCTCACCCTGCGACGGCCGTGGGCCTCACTGCTGCTGGTTCCAGAAACACTGAGCGGCAAGACGATCGAGAACCGAACGTGGTCCACCGACTACCGCGGACCAGTGCTGATCTACGGCGGCACCCGCATCGACGACGCCGGGGTCGCCGCAGCCAGCCGCGCCGGCATGGACGCACGGTGGCACACCCGCCAGCAAGGGTGGCTGGGCGCGGCGGTCCTGACCGACGTGCACCGTTCACGCGGATGCTGCCGACCGTGGGGCCAACCCAAGGTCCGCGCTGAAATCCCCGTCTACCACTGGGTTTTCACTCATCCGCAGAGACTCGCCAACCCCACCTGGGGCCGCGGCTTCATCGGCTTGCGACCCACGTCCTGGTCAGTTCTGGTCCGACGAAGCCTGCTCACCCCCACCACCAAGAAAGGAGGGCACTAGCGATGACTGCCCTGCTCGATCACGACCTCTACGACCGCGACAACGCCGACCGCGAAGCACAAGAGCGCGAAGCGCAAGTGCTGCGGGCCAAGGCGGAGCAGAAAGCTCAGAAGCGCGAGAGTGAACGGCGAGACAAGCTGGTGGCCCGGGTTGACGTCCTCGACGAGCTTCGCGAAGGGCAGGTGTCGTTCCTGGCCGGAGCGCCGTCGATCGCCGACGTCGCCGCCTTCTTCGACGTCGGCGCCAGTACCGTGAACCGGCTGCTGCGCGCGTTCCCCGACGAATTCGCCCGGGACGGTTGGACCGCTGCGCGGTCCAATAGCGCACAGGACCGCTGGACCGACCGGGCAGTCATCCGGGCGGCCCTGCTGCTCGATGAGATCGACTCGGCTCCTGCCGCCGAGATTCGGTATCTGCTCAACGTCGCCGCGCTTCCGGTGTCGTTCTCCAGCAGGGACTACCGAATCGCACAGTGCGAGAAAGTGTTCGCCCACGCGATGGCGGTGGTTGAGGACGTGCACGGAGAGTCGTCCCCGGTGGCCGTCTGGCGCCGATTTCAGGAGATGCCGCGCTATGAACTGCAAGCGCTGACCGTCGCGCTGGCGGCACTGGTGCCCGACGATGTTCCGGGCACAGGGTCTTTCCTCCGCAAGATTGGGGGACGGCAGGGACGTGTCGCCGAGGGATTGGCGCAATTGATCCCCCTCCGGTCGGCGCTCTATGAGCGCCGGCGTCGCCCCGGCCGCGACCCGCGGTCAGCTGAGCCCGGCGGGGTGACGGTGATGGCGCGGAGAGGGCGGCGGCGGTGACCACAGCCGACACCATCTCGCTGCGCGAAACCCTGCTGGAAGAACTTCGTCGCAGTTCCATCCCGTTGTCCACAGCCGAACTGGCACAACGGATGCCCTGGAAGGTTGAACGAAGCCACGTTCCTTGCGCGCAGCTGTGTCACCTCAAGCGGCTCGGTCCGGGAATCAGGATCGTTGAATGCCACGTTGACTGGCACCTCGTCGCGTACCGCCGCACGACCCACGGCTACACCGGTGTCTACCGGCACCTACGCAGCCTGGAAGGCCACGGCCTCCTCCGCAGGACAATCCGAGACGGCCGCAAACGGGTGTGCTGGACGCTTGTCGAACCGCCCGGTCTGACCGCCTCAGCCGTCGATGCGGTCATCCTCGACGACGACGACCACGCCGATGAGCGTCCCGATGAGGAACCCGACGCCAGCACCACAGAAAGGGTGGCGTGCTAAGCCGACCCACGGCAGCGCCAGCCCCACCGACGCCACCACCCACGATTCTGCGAGAGGACAAGATCGCGATGGAAGAGACCATCCAGCGGCACCCGTGGGAGGAGCTAGCCATTCGGGCGGCCGCCGTGGTACTCGCCGTGTCGATCGGCGCGGCCAGTATCCGCTTGAGCTTTACGACGTTGGCCGACATCGCGGTACGGTCCCACGTCCCGCCCGAGAACGCCTGGCTGTGGCCGTGCTCGGTGGACGGAGCCATCATCCTGGCGACCCTCGGCGCCGTGGTCTGCAGGTCCGATCCCAGCGCACGACGGTTCTTCTGGGCCGTTCTCATCGGCGGGCTACTGGTCAGCATCGGCGGAAACGACCTACATGCGGTCCTACCGCCTGACCAAGAACTGCACTGGACACTGCGCGCCGTCGTCGGGGCTGTCGCCCCGATCGCGGCCGTACTCAGCATCCACGGCCTCACGATCCTCCTGGGCAGGAGCCGCCCCCGGAGGATTGCTGATCAACGCGTCATCGTCACACCTCAGCACGCGGTGCACCCGCAGGAGGTGTCCGTGCCCGCGTCGTCGCACACGGCGACCACCGGACCGGACCTGCCTACTCGCGACGAGGCCCCCACCCCGACCGTCGCAGCGGGCCACGACCGCACCGACACCGGGTCCGCGGCGTTGCCCTACACAGACCTCGCGGACAAAGTGCTGGGCATCATCACCGTCAAAGACATTGAGCCCGCACAGGTCTCAGAGGTTCTGCGGATGAGCTACGAGCACAACCTGCCGAATCGGGATATCGGTCGCCGTCTGGCTCTACGCCACCACACGGTCGGCAAGATCATCGACGCGAGCGCACAAGTTCTGCGAGATGAACCGTTGGCCAAAGTCTCCTAGAGAACAGCGCGTGGGCGACAGCCCACAGCTAACAATTTTGGTGCGCCGACACCACCCACGCGGCGTTTATCATCAGATATCAAAGGGCGGGTCCACTGGTGGGCTCGCCCCACAATGACGAGCCAGTTTGGAGCGGTAACCGATGGCCATCACTTTCGATGCCGCCGCGCTGATCACAGCGGCCGGACGACTGTCCGGCGATGCACAGCCTCACGCCCCCGCAGTCGCTGAACCGCCGGGGGTCGACATGACCTCTGTCTCGGCGGTCTCCCAGCTCAACGGTGCGTCCGCCGCCCTGGCGGCACTGTTGACGCACGGTTCGGCGGTACGTGAAGTCGGCGCCCTTGCCCTCTCGGGCACCGCGGCCACTCTCAGCGGCCAGGATGAGGCCAACGCCGCAGGGATCAGTAGCAGCACGGGTCCGAGCTCAGTCTCCGCGCCCGCGCCGCTTCCGAGCATTCCGGCACCGAGCGTCCCGTCCATCCCGACGGTTCCGGCGGCATTGGCTCCGCTGCCGGGCGAGGCGCATTCGCACGCCCTCTACGGCGGTCCTGGATCGTCGAGCTTGCACTCCTTCGCCGAGCAATGGGAGCGGTCGGCGGCCCTTCTGCGTCAAACGGCAGCATCCACCACCCAGGCCGGTGACGAGATCGACGCCAATTGGGAGGACAGCAAGCAGCGGGCCGGCGCGAACACTCGCCGACACGGCGAGTGGTTGTCTCACATGAGCGAGCAGGCGGACACGCTGGCGAACCATGCGCGCTCGGTGGCGCAGAACTTCGAGACCGCAAAGCAGAGCACGCCAAGTCCGCAGGAATTCACCCAGGCCCGCCAAGATCTCGCACAGGCAATGCGGCGCTTCCAAGCCTCTGGCGGAGTCAATGCCGTTGAGGTACAGCAGAAGACGGAGAACTTGGCACGCAAACAGGCCGAGGCCACCGCCGCCGCCGCGGACTATCACTGCTCGGTCAGCAGCAGCACGCTCTCAGCGATGGGGGACACGATCAAGACCGCACCACCGATCGCCGGGGGTGGAGACGGCGACGGTGAGGTTCAAAGTGCGGGGTGGAAGCCAGGCGACAAGCGGCACTACCCGATCGTTCGCGGCCCAGGTGGACTGGGACCGGCGCAACCGCCCGACGGTCCCGGTTGGGTCGAAATCGGGCCGCGCTCAGGGAACTTCGTGCGGCCCGATGAACTGCCTGGTCTGAAAATCCTGAATCCGGGCGACCTGGGGCCTGCACCGTTCTACGACCGTAGCGGCGGCGAACATCGCTACGTCGAGCTCGTCCCGGGCAGCGGCGCGTGGGTGCCCGACACCACGCTTTCCGACGCCCAGATCAAAGCCCCCGGCGCGCTGGGACCATACGGCTCCGAGGAATATCTACCGGGATCGGGCATTTGGATGCCTCGCGAGGATCTGATTCCGGATCCCCGTGACCCCACCCCGCCCAATTACGGGCAGACCGTACCCGCCGGCTTCACTCAGTCGACGGGTTTCGCCACGAGTCTGGGCGACGGGTGGGATGACGACCCCGTGACAGAGGCCGAACAGATCGCGCCCCCGGGGTGGAGCCAGGATTATCACGGCAACTGGTCACCTCCGGTGATCACGCCCGGCGGTGCGATGGGCGGCGGCGGCGGGGGACGAGCGCCGATCTAGCTGTATTGACCTGAGAGGTTAGTTACACGGCTGGCTGGTGGTTGACCGCCGAGTGCTGTGTGACCGCGGTGGTGATTGTAGGTGTGCAGCCAGCGGGGGTACTCCTGGCAGCGTTGTTCGTCGCTGGCGTAGAGCCGGGCGTAGGCCCACTCATCGGCGAGGGTCCGGTGAAAACGCTCGACCTTGCCATTGGTCTGCGGCCGATACGGCCTGGTGCGGCGATGCTCGATGCCGTCGCCGAGCGCCTCACGGAAGGTGTGTGACCGATAGCATGATCCGTTGTCGGTCAACACTTTTCGCACGGTGATACCTTGTTTGAGGAACCAGGTGTTGGCCCGTTTCCAGAACTCTGCGGCGGTGTCCTTGCGTTCGTCGGCCAGCATCTCGGAGTAGACCAACCGCGAGTGCGCGTCGAGGGCTGTATGCAGGAAGTGATAGCCCCGCAATGGCTGACGGTACTTGTTGGTCGTCCCAGTCTTGTCCGCCTGAGAATTGCGCCGACCCTTCGTGCGTCCGAGCATGCGCCAGCCGCCGCCGGCGGGGATCCTGCCCAGCTTCTTGACATCGACGTGCACCAGATCGCCGCATGCCGCTGATTCCATCCGGCGCACGACGCGGCCGGTGGCCCGGTCGAGCCAGCGCAGCCTGGCGATGCCGTAGCGGCGCAGCACGTTGTGCACCGTGGAGACGTTCAATCCCAGCAGGTAGGCGATCCGGGCCGGCCCCCACCGGCGGGTGACGCGCACGCCGATGATGCGCCGCTCGGTCCGTGTCGGGGTGCGGTTCGGGCTCTGATGCGGCCGTGAGCTGCGGTCGGCCATCCCGGCCTGGCCCAGCTCGAGGTAGCGATCTCGCCAGCGGACCGCAGTAGGGACCGACACCTGGAAGCGTTCGGCCGCGCGGCGCAGCGACCAACCGTCATCGACGATGCAACGAGCCAGCCGCAGACGACCGGTTTCAGACAAAGGGGCATTACGGTGAACCACGAAGACCTCCGCAGTGAGTTGGTGCGTTTCCTAGACAGTTCGCACTTCACTCGGAGGTCTTCGTCTTGTCACCTCACCACGCCGTTACCAACGTCCGTGGTCAATACATCTAGCGCGACGCACTCGGGCCACGAGCTGATCCTTCGGCGACGGCCACCACGGAGACCGACGGGCGGCCACCACTCGTCATAGTCACCACCCGGTTGAGCGGCTATAGTTCGAACACATGTGCGATCCTTTTGTGCGGTGGTCGGACGGTGAGCAGTACCCCACCTTGCGCCGCGTCGACAGGCCGGTTTGGGTTCACATCGAGAAGGTGTTCCCGGACCTTGGGCGGCCGATGACCGGTGTCCCCATGTGGGTCCGCGGTTCGGCCGCGAGGTTAGAACCGTGGATGCCTGGTAGGCAGGTGGCGTGGCTGCGTCGATTTCGATGGCGGCTGGCTGGCCTTGGTCGACGTACCCGTGGCGAGTGCAAACAGCCAGTCGGAATTGGTGATGCAGCTCTGGCTTTCACCTGAGCAGTTCTGTGTGACACCACCCCCGGGCTGGGTAGCACCGACGTCCCGGCGGGAGTAGCTAGATGCTCCCGCCGTACCGCCACGGAGTGTGAGAAACCTTCAGCAGCACCGTCGGTCGCGTCAATTGCCCGGCTCCTCCACCCGGTCAGATCGCCGCGGGGTGACGGTAACGTCGGGCCGATGGCGCCAAGACCGTTGCGGCAGAGCTAGTGCACCGATGGCGGGGTAGACCGGTGGGCGACGAACGTTCCGAAACCACGACACCGCATGACCGCGGCGGGTGCCGCTGTCTGATCTGCGCCGGCGGGGCAACCGACACCGTCGAGCCGCGGAAGCGTCGGACCGTCGCCACCGTCGAGCGGTACGGCCACCAGTGCACCACCGTGGGCGCCTCCCAACCCGACGGGCTGGCGCCGCCCTACGGTTTCACCTCCGGAATGTGGCACTCCTACCGGCAACCCGAGCTGGCGATCTACGGCATCGGTGGCCACGAAGTCATGACCCACACCCTCAACACCGTCGCCGACCGCACGGTGGCGCTGGGGCGGCAGGCCGAACACGACGACCGGTTCTCCGGGGTGCTGAACATGCCCGGTGTGGCCGTGGGTGGCTACTGGCTGATGCTGGCCCAAGTGCACCCCAGCTGGCTGGGGTCACAATTCGGAATCTCGCTGGAGTTCAACGCCGGAAATCAAGTGGACTTCCTGCAAGTGGTGTGGCCGGACGCCGAAGGCCGCTACCCCGGTGAACCGGGCTTCGACGAAGCGCTCGCCGATCGACAACCGCTGCTGTGGCTCCCGGTGCACGAACATCCACCCAGCGTGTGGCTCACCGCCGAGGTCCGCGGGGTCATCCCCTCCGGTCTGCGCCGGGACTTGGCCGACTCCATGGCGAGCTGGGAGGCGCGGCCACTACAGCCCGACGCCACCGCCACCGCGTTGGCACGTCTGGCTCGCAGCGTGGGCTCGACGCTGAACTGGATCTACGACATGGAGCGCGGACGCGGCGACGTGATTCCCCCAGATGTCGTGTACGCGTTGGCCAAAGCGTTCGTGGCGTGGGATCAGAGATCACCAGCCGAATCGGACGGTGCACTCGGCGAGCGGTTGCACCACGCCGGTCGGGTTGCCCTGGACCTTGGCGGGACTGAGCCCCAGTAAGCGCGAGCGACCGCGATCTGAAAGACGAAGGGCGTCAACCAGGTTGCGCGGTGCGCCGGAGATCACCATGGGCCCGCGCGGTAGTCGTTCGGCTGTCATGGGAGGCACAGCGCGCGACATGCCGCTGAGCTGCAATCAGCCGGGTGCTTGGGTGCACATGATCCCGTGCGCGGCGTTGACCAATGACGCGGCCTGCTCCGGCGACGTCCCGTACTGGCCGGCCAGCGATCCGGCCGCGCCCTGGGTGCCCTGCCCCGTGTACAGCAGGCGGCACGCCTGAAGTCCGGCGGTCAAGACCTGATCGTCGTCGCCAGGGAACCCGGCGCCACGCGCTTGATTGATGAAACTCTGCTGTTGACCGGTGATCGGGATCGGCCACGCCGAGGCGGTGCCCACCGCCGTCGACAGCAGCGCTCCGGCACCGAGAGTGACGGCCAATGCTCGAATGGTCTTTCCGCCGAATGCACCCATGGGTGTGTCTCCTGTCTCGCGTCAAGGCACCGGTGTGCTCTGACCTCTCTCACCACCGTAAAGCCGATCCCGACCCTGCCAGCGCACCAATTCGGCCGCCTCGCCCACGCGGCCACCGGGGATCCCGTGACGCCCAGCCTTGGGGCATGTGTTGCAGTGTCAGCTTTTTGGTGCATCCCACCGCCAACCAGCGCTGGGACAATGGAGCGGTGATGGACGTCCTGGCGGCCAGCGAGGCCTCGAACACATTGCCGCCTATGCCTACATGGTCGACGGCGCTCCTCGTCGCAGCCGGCCTGTGGTGGTTCGGCTGCCTCGTGGGCGCCCTCTGCTTCCGCACGCTGCGGATCCAGCGGCGGTTCTACTGGACGGGCTATGGCGGCGTCGCGGCCCTGTGCGGTGTGGCGATGTTCCCGCGGGGGTGGGAGCTCAGCGTATGGGCGGTGGCACTGGTCGCGTTGGCGAGCGTCGGTGACGCATTCGTGCGCACTGGTTACCTCAAGGTCGGTGGGCGGCTGTTCACCATGTCCGCGGCCGCCCGCCTCCGTGACGAGCAGGAAAGCAAGGAACGCGACCGCAGCGAGGATGCGCCGCAGGCGACCACCCCGCGATGACCGAAGCCGATGCCGCGGTGCCGCTGGCCTGGGCGTACATGGAGGCCAACAGGTACCAGCGCGCCGAGGAGGTGCTCAGGTCCGCCCTGTCTACCGACCCGCATCACCCGCGCCTCCTCGCCGCCCTCGGCCTAAGCGAGGTCAACCAAGGCAAGTTCGCCGCCGCCGAGCAGACCGCGCGTGCTGCGCTGTCGATCGCGCCGCAGGACGAGGGTGCGATGCTCACCTACGCCCGAGCCCTGCACGGTCAACACCGTATCGGCGAGGGGCTGGAGGTGACGCGGGAGGCGGTCACCCTGCGCCCGCACAGCTCGTCGGCGCACCACTGGCATGCCGAACTTCTGCGCGCCGCAGGCCGCCTCGACGAGGCGCTGACGGCCGTGGAGGAGGCGCTGCGGCTCGATCCGCACGACGTGGACACGATGGTGCTGCGCGCCGGCGTGCTGCTCGCCAACTTCGACATCGAGAGCGACCAGGCGGTGGCCGGGTATCGGGACGCGCTGCGGGTGCAGCCCGATCACGCCGGAGCCCTGCACGGTCTGGCTACCGTCTTCGCGGTACGGCGCCAGAACTGGCGGGCCATTTACGGCTTCCTCGACGTGGGACGGCTGGAACCCGAGGAAGCCGAGTTGGTCCGCTACAACGTCGGTGTCGTCCTGACCAGCGTCCTGCGCAAGTCGAGCTGGGTGGTCCTGGTCGTCGCCATCGCCGTGGTCGCCGCGCGGGTGCAGCACACCGACGGCCACTCCACGACCTTCGCGCGAACGGTGGCGGGGCTGGGAGCGGCTCACCTGCTGCTCACCCACACGCGGCTGAGGCATCACCGACTGCCACGCCAGACCCGCAAAACCATTATGCGGCAACGGAAGTTGCTCGCCCTTCGTTCCCTGATGCTCTATGTCGGCGTGGTCGTGGGCGCTCAAACCGCACTACTTGGGGCCATGCTGCTTCCGACGATCCTGGCGTTGCTGTTGATCCTTGCCGTGCCCGTCGTCCTGGTGGTGGCCACCGTCACCCGGGAACGACGGCCTCCCGATCCGCGGTGACAGCAGAACGTCATACTCGACGTTGAGCCGACCTCGACACAGCTGACCGCTCGCATCGCCGAGGTGGGGTTGCCCGATTTCTCGAGAGGTTGGCGGGCGACCGATTCGTCCCTGCGGAAATTCTGCACAGCGACGACGCGTCCGCGCCATCGCCGCAACCCCCATCGTCGCGGCTGAGCGATCTAGAGTTCGCGGCTCTCATTGGCTCGGTCGCTGTCGTGTTCAGATGCGTCGATGCGGTCCCACAGCTGGCTGTGTACCCGGTGGCCGCTGGTGTGCTGTTGACGCAACTGCCGGCGCCGCTGGAGGGCGTCGGTGACCTCGGTGTCGAGCAGTGTCGGGTCGCAGCGGTCGGCCTGATCGAGGATCGCGTCGCGGTCGGGCTGGGCCGCCCGTCGTGCCGGGGTCGCCATGTCGACGGTCAAGGTCACCGACCACGGCAGATCCTGGTGGAGCAGTCCCAGCAGGGGTGCAGACGGTGCCGGCGGCCACCCGCGGTCATCGCCGTCAACGAGAAGCAGGCGGGCGCCGGTGTCGGCGGCGTGTTCAGCCAGGTCGGCCAGGACCTCCGGAGCAGCGTGACTCGCGCGGTCGACGACGATGGTGGTCTGTCCGTCCAGCTCCTCTTGCTGGGTCGCGATCAATCGATGCAGGTCGGTGACGGTGTGGGCGGTGTCGGCCGAGTCGGGTCCGGCGATGCGGGCTGCGCGGTCGGCATCGGTGCTGCACCACAAGATCCGGCGTTCACTGGCCAGGGCCGCTTCGTGCAGCACGCGCAGGGCGTCGAGCGCCGCGTCGGCGTCACCGGCGTGCACGGCGGTGACGGTGAATCCGCTGCGCGCCATGGCATTCAAGCCGCGGATGGTCTGCTCAGACAGGGTGGTGGCCAGTTCGGACGGAACAGTGAATCCGCGCTCGATCTTGTAGTCACCGGCGGCACTGAGCATGTCGATTTCGGTGCGCAGCGCCGCGATGTTCTCGCGAATGTGCTCCGCGCTGCGGGTCTCGGCTTCGGCGAACGCGATGGCGGTGGCGGTTTCGGCGCGCTCGAGCGCCGCGGCGAGGCGGTCCCGGTCGGCGCGGGCGGCGTTGAGCGCGGCGATGTCCTCGTCTTGTGCTCGACCGCGGGCGGCGTCGACGTCGTCGGCGGTGACGATGCGGTCGGTGCCGCCCGCGGCTTCCGCCCGGCGGGTCAGGGCGTCGGTGAGTTCGGCGTGGAACTGGGCGGCTGGGGTGGTGTCCGGTAGTGCCATCAGGGCGAGCTTGAGTGCAGCGCGGGCGCTGCTGACGTCGAGTTCGTCTGCGCTGGGGTCGTTGTGAAGTTCGGTGAGCCGATCGCGCTCGTGTTGCACGTATGCGGTGAGGGCGTCGTAGTGTTCCTCGGCTTCGGCCCACCGCGCCATGACGTTCTGGACGGCCAGCAGGTGGGGGCGGTCCTGTTCGGCGCGGGCGCGCAGCGCCAGCAGTTCGGCATCGGCGGCGCGCACGGCCGGCCCCTGATCGGCCATCACCAGGGCACGCTGGCGGCGGACCGCTTCGGCGGCGGCGTGATACTGGCCGCGCAACGCGACGACGTCGGCCACCACGTCGGCGACGGGTCGCGGAAGGGGACGCTCGATCAGGAGATCCTCGAACGCCAACCGGTCGTCGGTGTCGAGGGAGAGGTCGTAGGGGTCCGGCGGGAGCTCGTCGTAGAGCTCCGTCGGCTCGATGAGGTTGCCGCCGTATCCCAGCCCCAGTTTGGCCAACAGGGCGTCGTCGGACAGGCCGACGACATGCAGATGGTCCTGGTCCTCGCCGGTGAAGTGCTCGGGGTCGGGGTAGTGCAGAAGCAGTTGTTCGTGCTCTTCGGCGGTGAGCGGCGCCTCGTCCGGGATGGGGATGTCGTCGTGGTCGTACGGGTGATCGCCGGTGAACAGATCCACCGAATAGGTGAGCAGGCGGGCGTATTCGTCGGGTCGGATCGCGACGCCGTGGTCCTCGTCGGGGTCGACGTCGCGCAGATGTTCGTGGGCGACCTGGAGCAGCTCGCGGGGCTGCCAGCGGGTGGGGTCGGCGTTGTCGATCGCGGCGACCAGACGAGCGAACGCGGGATCTGCGGCAATCGTTTCGGCGACGGCACTGCCGAACTCGGCGGTCAGATCGGACAGCCATCCCGGTCGCAGATGTTGGTTGGTTGCTTCCAGGACGGCGGGTTGCAGACGCCCGGCCAGGCGCCACCACAACGCGGCGCCGGGCATCAGATCGGGCAGTGGCCCCTCGGCGGCGACGTCACCAAGCAACTGCGGCAGGTTGACGTCGGTACGGGCAACGTGGGCCAGATGGGCGGCCAGCTGGGGCCAGTAGGGGTCGCGGCGGACCCGGGGGTCGACCGCGTCGACGAGGCCGTCGAAGCGGGCGGTGTTTGGCGTGGTGACACCGATTGCCTGGGCGGCGGTGTCTTCCAACATCTTCTGGATGCTGCGATCGCGGACCGCGTACTGGTCCGGGCCGGTGAGGCGGGTGTCGGCCGGCGACACGTCGTGTGCGGCGCGGAACACCGCGATTTCGGCGCGCAGCTGCGGGCTGGCGTCCAGCAGTGGGCGCGCCCACGGCGGGGCGGTGCTGGCGTCCCAGTGGATTGCGGTCTCGCGGATCGCGCCGGCGAGGGAGGTGACCAGGTCGTGGCGGGCGTGCAGGTAGGCCGCGTGGTCGGTGTCGTCGTCGAGAAGTCCGGTCGGCAGGTCGGGCAGCCAGCGCAGCGGTCCGGTCCGGGCGGAATGCGCACTGGTGCTGTCCAGCCGCCAGTCCAGGACGGCGGCCGGATCCGCGGCGGTGGTGAGCTCGCGTTGGGCGACGGCGTCGCGTAGGCAGGTGATGGGGTTGTCCCCGGACACGGCGATGGTGGCCAGGTGCATCCGCAGCACGGGCCAGGCGGGCATGCGGGTAAGTCCGGTGTAGGTCTGGTCCGCGGTGGCGTCGATGGCGGCCATGCGGTCGGGGCCGAGGGCGTTTTCTGCCAGCGCCCCCACCGAATGGGTGTACATGCGCGCGGCCATGCCCAGGCGGGTGAACGGGTCGACGGCGGTATCGGCTTCGGTGGTGGCCGACACTTGAGCGCCGTCATGGGCCAGGACGCGTTCGAGGACGTCGATGGCGGTGTTGGGGTGGGTGGCTCTGGGGGTGAGGACGTTGTGGGCGTCGGTTTCGGCGGTTTCGAGGTAGACGTGGCTTTCGTCGGTGGCGCGGGTCATCGCGACGTAGAGCTGTTGGCGGGTGAGGCTTTCCGAGCCGATGACGTGGCACGTTCCGGTGCTGGTGCGCGATCCGATGGTCATGCCCTGGGAGGCGTCGATGGTGGAGGCGTAGCCCAAGGCGGTGTAGGCGTTGACGTACCACGCGGGCAGGGTGGCTTTCTGTCCGGTGTCGGTGCGCGAGACTGCCAGCGAGCCGTCGTTTCTGACGGTGTCGACGCGCCAGCGTTGGCCGTTGCGGACGAAGTCGCGGCCCCCGGCCAGCCGCAGAGCGCGTTTGTTGCGGCGGGTGGCGACGATGTCACCGGCTGATGCGCGCAGCCCGTCGGCCAGGGTGGTTTCGCGCATCGCCGCCGCGGTGGAGGTGTGGTTGGGGTCGGCGGCCAGGGCGTCGAGACGATCCGCGCGGGCGCGTTCGTTGAGCTGCGCGACGATCTCGTTGGTCGGCGCCAGCATCGCCGAGTCGTGGCCCGCCGCGGTGTCGGCCGCCCACCGGCTGTAGGCCGCGTCGATGATGGTGTCCCCGGATCCGACATGGATGCGCCCGGC
Source organism: Mycolicibacterium frederiksbergense (assembly GCF_012223425.1). Lineage (GTDB taxonomy): Bacteria > Actinomycetota > Actinomycetes > Mycobacteriales > Mycobacteriaceae > Mycobacterium > Mycobacterium frederiksbergense. The sequence continues at coordinate 132,397 of NZ_CP038798.1, read as the reverse complement.
GTCGGCGTAGAACGCCAGCCCGGACGGATCGCCCTCCCGCAGCGCCAACCCGGCTTGGGCTTCGGCGCGGGACTTGAACCGCACGACCTCGGTCAAATTCAGGGCGCCGTAGGTTCTTTCGATGTCGCGCAAGATGCCGCCGGCAGAGATGGACGCCAGCTGTTGGTCGTCGCCGATTCCCGCAATACGGGCACCGCGCGCCAAGGCGATGGTGATCGCCTCGTCGATCTGCAGGGTGCCTGCTTTGCCTACTTCGTCGATGATGATGAGGGTGTTTTCGTCGATCTTGTCGAACCACGTGCGGGCCGGATCGTCGGTGGCGTCGGGGTTGCGGCGCAGCCAAATGAACTTGTCGATGGTGTCGGTGGTGGCCTTGATGTCGTCGCGAAGCACCTGGGCGGCGTTGGCGCTGGGGGACAGGCCCAGCACGCTGCCCCCGGACTCCTCCCACGCCCGCGCCAGCACGGACATGGCGGTGGTCTTGCCCGTTCCGGCGGGCGCCAACGCAAGCTGGAACCGTGCCCCGGAGGTCGCAATTTCGCGGACCAGGGTCTCTTGACCGGTGTTCAACGTCCGTCCGCGTTCGGCCTTTTCGGCCAGCAGCGCCATCTCGACCAGGTCGCCGTCCAGGCGGCGGCCGTCGGTCTGCCCGGCCGCGTGCAACACCCGCTTCTCCGCCGAGAGGATGGCCTGGCTGGTGAACAATTGGGTACCGTGGGTGCTGTAGACACTGGCGCCGTCACGGCGGCGCAGCGCGGCCGGTTCGGCGAGGTCGGTGTCGGTGACCCGCGCGTGCCCGACGCTGTTCGGGTCACCGAGTGCGGCGGCGGTAATCGCCTCGACGACGTCGTGCTCGGTGGCCCAGCCCGCCGCCCGCACCGCGCGCAGGGCTTCGGCGTAGACGTGGTTGCGCTGCCAGCTCGACCGGGCCTCGGAGACGGTCTCCACGACCGTCGCCGCCTGTTCGGCGATCCATTCGTCGGTGATGTCGGCGACGTCGCGCCGCCGTGGTGCGCGAACATCGACGAGCATGTGCGACAGGGCTTGGGGGCTGCCCAAGATCTCGACGGCTTGGGTGCGCCACTGCTGGCGTTGCTCGGCCAAGGAGCGCGGTTCGTGCTTGGCGGTTCGGGTGTCCAGGGTGGCGCGCTGATGCAAGGCGATGGCTTCAACGGTCGTCGGTTCGCGGCCGTGGTCGGCTTGAAATGACTTGGCCAACTCGGTGTAGCGCGCCTTGATCATCACCCGCCGCGAGGAGAAACCCTCGTTCAATTCGGTGGGCACTCCGACGATCTCGCGGACCGGACGCTTGCCCCGTTCGGCGGGCGGTGTCTCGGCGAAGTGCAGCCCGGCGCGTTCGACGGACAGCGCTTCGATGCGGGAGTTGTAGAACTCCGAGGCCGCGACGGTGCCCTTGAACAGTGGCCGGCCGTCGAGAGCAAGCCAGCGGTAAATGCCGTCGTGCCCGCGGGCGCGCACCTTGTTGCTCACCGCGAGGTGGGTGTGAAGATCGGGGTCCCCGGCGCGGCTGTCGCGGTGAGTGAAGCCCGCCGCGATGACTCCGTCTACGTCGAGTTGGGCCACTCCTTGGGCGCCCATGCGGGTGAACGCCATGTTGTTTTCGATGTAGTCCAGCGTGTCGGCGACGGCCTGATCGTGGATGTCTTCCAGGGTTTTCGCCAAGTCTTTGGGGGCCAGTGCCCACAGCACCGAGAAGCTCTTGACGGGGCTGAACGTGAAGTCGTATCCGGCGGTGGAGGTGGTCTGGTCGCGGGTCTGGGTGGCGATGAAACCGGTCAGTTCCCGGTCATCCAGCGGCGGACGGTCATAGGTCTCGGCGAACAGTTCGCGGGCGATGGTCGTGCGCATCTTGGCGCGCAGCGTGTCGTCGATCGGGGCGTTCCACGACAGGCTCTCACTGAGGTTGTGGTCCCGGTAGGCCACCGCGAGACGGCGTTGTAGTTCAGTGGAAGCGTCGTTGATGACGAACGGACGGCCAAGGCTCACAGCCTCTTTGGCCGCCGCCTTGGGGGTGCCCATATTCGCGATCAGATGCTCCGCGATCTTGCCGGCGTTGGGGTGCAAGCCCAGGCCGTAGATGGCCTTCATCTGGTCCTCGATGACCGCCGAACCAGAGTCGATGCGCCACATGGCTTCTTCGACGTCGGTGACCCAGGTGCGCGACGGCGGGTCGGACAAACCGGGCAGCCCTCGGCCCATCCATCGGCCCGGGGACTCACCCTTTTCCGAGTAGTAGTCGCCCAACGAGGAGCGGCCCCGTTGTTCGGCGTCGTGCGCGGCGGTTTGGCGGATCAGGTAGAGGTACCCGTCACCCGCTGTGAGCTTGTGAATGCCCATCATGACCGCATCACAATCAAACGGTAAGGGGGCCTCTCGACACTTCTGGGGAATCTCGTATCCGGCTACCGCCGAACGGGCCGTTACCGTTTCGTGACCTTAGTGCAAGAGGTGTGTGGTGCGGCGAGGGGCTGAAAACAGAGGGTGCAGGTAGAGGGCATGTGAGGCGGGATGGGTGAGGAAAGCTGGAAGCAGATGGTGAGGACGAGGGGGCAGGGGGAGATGTGAGAAAAGTGGTCAACAGCAAACGGTTGACGTGAAGGGATGAGCACTGAAATCGGAGAGAGGATCGCGGCCGGCCGACTGTTGAATTCGTAGTCGGTCGGTGGTGGTTGCGAGATCCGGCGGAAGTGTCCCCTGTCGCCCCTACGATTGGGCACCATGGAGAAGACGACGAGTCGCAAGTTGGCCCGTAAGCGTCTGTTGGAGGCGCAGCAGGACGCGGCGGTTGCACGCGAGAAGCGTGAGCGCGCGAATCTCACTGATCTGACCGAATTTACGGTGCGGATGGCGCAGGTCGACGAGGTCGACGCCTGGCTGGCGGGGCGCGTGGAAAAGTTGAAGGAAGAGGCTGAGCGCAAGCGGCTCGGGCACCGCAGTGCCGCCGGGAAGGCTTTGCACGCAATGCGTTTGCGCGGTGAGACGATGGCGAGCATCAGCAGCAGCACCGGCCTGAGCGTCAGCAGGTTGCGCGAACTGATGAAGTTCGCCTCCGATGATCAGACCGACGAGGCCTCGGGTGCGGACGGGCCAGATGCCGAGGTGGTGCCGTTGCCCAACCGCGCGGTACCCGAGGGTGCTGACAACGCACCGCAGGATGCTGCGATGGGCGCCCACTAGAGCGCGCAGCGGATTATGTTGGGCGTCAGTAGGATCACCGGTAGCGGGCGCACCCACGGGGGTTCGCGACCGCTACCGCTTCGAGTGGATCCGGTCGAGCATGCCGCCGAGATTCTGCGGTTCCAACAGCGTGTGGTGATGGGCCCGCTCGACAGCGACTGCTTCGTGTGGTCCGGTGGTCTCAGCGACGACGGATACGGCGTCTTTCGTGTTACCCGCGACGGTGTGCGCCGTGTGGTGCGGACGTCGCGCTACGCGCTTGCGTTGTCGCTCAAAGGGTCTGTGCTCGAACCAGACGTGTATTCACTCCACTCATGCGACGATCCCATTTGCGTTCGCGTAACGACAGCAGAGGAGGTCGTACGGGGCCTCGGGACGCATCTGGTGGGCGGGGATCTGCGCGACAACATGAGGCGGATGGCGCTGATGCGGCGCGGCGGTGGCCGGCGAGCCATCCTGGCACGCGGTGCGGGCGCGGCGGCACGGGCGGAACGCTCACGCGCGATTCGCGCCGCGGTTGTCAATGGCTGGGATGCGGACCTGGTCGCCGCTGCATTGCTGGGGTCGGTGCAGCCGACGTTGTGGTGACCATGAGCCTCACACGGTGGACAGCAGTCAGTTGAGAACAGCTGCTGCGCGGGGAGATCAGGAGTTCGTGATGGACAGCTGGCATCCGCTGGAAGTTGAGATGACCGGATTGAAGGGCCGCATGCTCCGCCTACTCACCGATGAGCCCACCGACGACGCCGGCGATTCTCAAGACCAACTTCCCTCCGGGATCACCGACGTCATCTCCGTCCGCGACACAGTGAGCCCCAACCTGACCGTGCGTGTACATCCCGTCGGCGATCCGCACACCATTGCCTACATCCGGGTCGATCAACTTGCCCTCTACGACGAACAGCAGCCATGACAGTCCCCGATGACCTGGCTGATCGAGACGAGAGTGTTTGTCGCAGAGACGGGTCGGGTTACGAGGCGTTGAGATAGTGCGCGTAGGCGAGTTGGCCGAGCTGCCAGGTGGTCAGGCTGGGGTCGGCGGGATCGGCGGTCAGGGCGAGGTAGCCGTGCAGCCAGCCGTCGACGATGTATTCCTGCCTGATCCACTCGTCGACGTCGGCGGGCGCCAGGCGCAGCAGGGTGTGGGCTGCCCGGTCCAAGGTGGCGCGGTCGACTCCGTTGCGTTCGGCGTTGGCGTAGTGCCCGGCGATGGCGGCATGGTCCTCTTCGGTGAGGACGACGACATCGAGGTGTTGGGCGGCGGGGTCCTCATGTTGGGCAATGAGGAATTGGCGGGCCAGCTCGAAGGTGTACGGGCGGTTGAAGTTCATCGGAGAACCTTTCCGGTGTCGGTGAGTAGCGTGTTGGCCTGCTCGCAGATTGTCGTCAGGTACCTCCAGGCGACGGCGCGCGGATCGTCGCTGGGCGTGGGATAGGTCAGATCTGTCCAACCGTTGGTCAGGCCTGGCGATGTCGGTTCGCCGCGCGGGCGCACGATGAGTACATAGCCGGGCGCTGGGGGGTCGTCGGCGGCGATGATGTCGAGCTCGACGCGATCGTCGCCGGTGATCGGACCGAGGAAGATCGCTTCCTCGACGAGCGAGCTGAGCGCAGCGGCCGGGCCAGGAAGCGTTGTGGGTGTGGGGAGCTCACTGTCGATCGTGTCGGCTCTGAGGTCGAGCCAGTCGTCGAACGCGTCGGGGTCGACGCGGAACGGCTCGAGATCGACGGTGTGGGGACGGGCGGAGGCGGTCACTGGTCGCTCCAGGTGTGGCCGTCCTGAGATTTGTGGGCGCCGTGGTGGCGGTCCTCGCGCCAGCAGAGTTGGAAACCCAGGGTCCCGGGTCGCACTTCCAAACACACGGACGCACCGGCGTCGAGTCGATCGCGTTCAGCTTCGCAGACCCGGCCGGTGTCGGTCGTGGTGGCGGTCGCTGGGTGCTCGATGGTGGCGGTAGACGTCATGGACGTGCCGCTGGGGTGTCGTCGTCGCCGAGGATCACAAGGTCGTCGTCGCGATACGTCCACCGGTTGACCCCGACCACGAACCACTCGCTTCCGAACGGCGTTGACTCACGTCGGGCTTGGTGTTCGGGCACCGGCTGATCCGGCGAGTCGCCTGGGATCGTGAAATCCCAGTCGTCGTCTACGAACTTCACGCGGTAGAGCTTCCCGGGCGTGCAGTCGCCGGGCTGGAGGGCGCTGCGCGGGTAGTCCCACTCACCGTCAAGCTCCCGCGACGCCACGGCGCTCGCCATGGTGTTGGGGTGTGCGTCGCTTTGCGATGGGGCGAGGTCGGGCAGTTGGCGGGTCTGCCCGAACAGCCGTGATCTCATGACGACACCTGGTGGTGATCGTCAGTTGGCGTGATGACGAGGGTGGCGACTCGCGTCGAGGGCACAGGGCCGCTCCAGACTGCGTAGACGCCCCGTCCTTCGTCGACAGTCCGGTCACCGGGTTGCGTGGCGTGGATGTGCGTGTGTGCGGCTTGAAGGGCGTCAGCGACGTCCGTGTGCCCGAATGACTCCCACATCGGCATCGCGTCCGCTTCGCGTGGGTCGGTGATGACTGCGCTGTAGCTCATTTCTGGACGTCCTTTCAGGCCGCTTGATTCGCGAGGGTCTTGATCCGGTCGGGCCGGAATCCTGCCCAGTGATCGTCGCCGGCCACCACGACGGGAGCCTGGAGGTAGCCGAGGGCCATCACGTAGTCACGGGCTTCGGGGGTGGCGGTGATATCCACGACGTTGTAGGCGATGCCTTGCTTGTCGAGCGCCTTGTAGGTCGCGTTGCACTGAACGCAGGCGGGCTTGGTGTACACGGTGACATTGGTGCTCATAATCGCCTCCGAATGGCTGTAGCAATTGGTGTTTGTCTACTTCAATTGTAATGCATGACGCGGCAATTGGGGGCAATTCTACGTCTATTCTTATGGTTATTTTAGACACTCGACCCGCGTGTTTTTTTGTCATTTAGCAGCCGATCGAGTCGGCGTTTAGACGAATGCCCGTGGAGTGCATTTCCGTCTTCCATGCCGTCTTTTAAAATGGTGAGGGCGACGTGCGGTGACGGCTTCCGATCGGCGCTGCGGGATGACACTTGCAGCCCACGATCGAACATTCCCGGAGGCCGCGGTCCAGACTGCAAGACGGACTATTCTCCTAGTCGCAGGGCATAGCGTGGCGTTCAGATCTCCGACCGGCGGGATGCTTCGCAGGAGGCCGGCGCCAGGATGGGAACGGGGACCTCGACAGCGCACGGCACGGGTGCGCGGAGCCGGGAAGCGTGCGGCAGACGAGTGATTATTTCGATTCGATAATTCACGTTAGTCGTGCCCGCCTCGCGTACCCGTTAAAATGAAACCAGACAACACCAAATGGATTTTCTCTGACGCCTTCGCTAACTCGCCCAAAGGCAATTGCGCTCCCGATAAGCCTGCATTCCTGGAACGTCTCCGACCCTTCACCGCAAATCTGATAGTTCGGCCGACACTCGGCGTGCGGGGCCTCAAGCGTCGGTGTCGTCGCGGTCCTGGTCTTCGCGGCGGTCTGCGCAGCCGCCGCAGTAGCCGTTCCATCCGTCGGCGGCGTCGGTGTCGACGGGGTCGTCGTCAATTCGAGTGACGCGCCCGCAGTCGCGGCAGTGCTCGATCTCGGGCTCCTCAGGCTCGTCAGGCTCCTCGAGCGCAGCAGCGTGGGTGGGTTCCGTACGTGGTGCGCGTGCGAGTGCGGCGAAGTGGTCTGCGGCGGTGATGGTGTCGTTGACGAGGTCCAGGGCGGTGTCGATGATCTCGGCGAGGGCATCGGCAGGCTGGGTGCTGGTGGTCGCGAACACCGTGGCCGGCGACTGGACGTAGGCCGACGGTGTGGTCGCAACGACTGAGCCGTCTGCTGCGCTCACGTGCAGGGACAGCACGACGTCGACACCGACGACGTCCCCGTCGCTGTCGTGGGCCACGTCGGCGTCCAGGACGACGTGGGACACCTGGGCGGTGGGGTGTAGCCCGTCGACCTCAAGCCAGGTGACGGGAACCGGGCCTTGGAAGACGGCGAGCATGAGCCAGTGCAGGCTGGATTCGACGTCGCTGGTGTGCGGAGTGCGCAACGCGAGGATGCCGTCGGCGATGTCGGTGGCGTCGGTGCCCACGGTCACGGCCGACCACCAGGTCTGGAATGTCGTCGCGCTGCGGGTGACGTGCAGGGGAGCGAACGCGCTACCGGCGGGGGTGGGCCGGGTGTGAGTCATGTCGGGGTTCCTTGCGTGAGGTTTGGCGGGGGTGGGGGCGGGTGGGCTGGTGTGGCCAGCCCACCCGCCGGGCGGGTCAGGCCGCGAGGTCGCGGTGCAGGGCGGCGCGCAGTCGGAGTCCGATCCATTCGCCGACGGCGGGCGAGACGGCGTTGCCGTATCCGTCGACCTGGTTGCGTGCGCTGCCCCAGACGATGAATGTCCCGTTGTGACCGGCGAAGTCGACGTCAAACCCGCACCCCCGGCCGATCTCGGCCGGTTTCATCATGCGGAAGTAGCAGTCGTCCAGGGACAGGTCGGCCAGCGCAGCGCGCCAGTGGGCGGACAGCACCGCGGTGGTGTCCTTGGCGGTGAGGGTGCCCAGCGGCTCACTCAGGGGGTGTGGGGCGGTTTCGGTTCCGGTGCTGCCGTTTTGCTTGTACCAACCCGAGAAGAGGACTCCTTGGGTCACGGCTGATCCGACGACGGTTCCCAGCGGCTTGTCGACCGGGTAGCTGCGGTACTTGGCCTCGTCGATGGCACCGTTGTTCTTGATCATTCCGGCGGCGGTGAGCACGCCGGGGATCTGTTCGGCGGTCACGGTGGGCATGGCCTCGGCGTGGGACGTGGGTACGGTGTTGCGCCGGAAGGGGATCACTCCGCTGGAGACGATGCCCATGGTCTCTGATCCGACCTGGGTGGGAAGCGGCTCGGCGCCGCTGCGGGGGCTGCCCTGGTAGTTGGCCACGGCGAGCAGGACGGCCTTTTCGTGGGTGCTGGTCACCGTGTCCATCGGCAGGGTGAGGTGCTTGCCGTCGCCGTTGTGGCGGTGCGCGGCGATCGTCTGCCCGGTGAGGGCGATCGGCGGGGTGAGCATGCCGGTGGTGTTGGTGGCGGTCTGCGCCCAGAGCGGCTGGCTCAGATCGCGGCTGCGGCAGTCTGATCCGGGACGCTCGTAGGTGTTTCCGGCCGCGACCATCAATGCGCCAGTGGACAGCAGCGCGGTCTCCTGCTGACTGGTCTGGGTGGCCATCGGCTGCCAGGGGTGCCGTTCGGAGCCGTAGACCGACTTGACCGGCATTAGCACGGCGGGGAAATCGGCGAAGCGCTGGCGGCACCGTTCGGCGCGCGCCATCGTAGCCGGGGCCAGGGGCTTGATTCGGTCTCCGATGCGGGTGCCCAGATCGGAGAGGTCCAGCGCGGACAGCGACGGCGTGGTGCGCGGGACGACGGTGTGGCGGCAGGACGGGCAGCGGTACTCGTACTGCTTGCCGTAGCGGACCGACCCAGTCGGAGGAACACCGGTGCGCCAGGTCCAGACGGCCTCGACGATGCCGTCGCAGTGGTCGCACCAAGTGGGTGGGCGGTGGTCGAGGTCGGGGGTGGGCAGTCGGCGGTCCCAGAACGCGATGTAGAGCCGGTCGCGGGACTGGGGGACGCCGAAGAACATCGAGTTGAGGTAGAGCACGCGGTGCTTGTAGCCCAGGAGGTCGAATTGCTTGAGCCACCAGCGGTAGGTGGACCCGTCGCCGACTTTGCGCTTGCCGGGGATGGCCGGGCCCCAGGAGGTGAGTTCGGTGGTGCACTCGATGAGGATCAGGCGCGGGTGGTGTTGGGCGGCGTAGTGCAGCACGCAGTTGGCGGTGGCACGGTCGCGTTCAGAGCGGGTGACGCTGGCGTCGAAGTCGGGGTCTTCCAGGTCAAACAGCGAGAGACCTTGTTCGTAGGCCTTTTTGGTGTTGGCTTGGGAGTGGTTCACGCAGCTGACTCCCGCTCCCAGGAAATCGGCAGGCGGGAGGTCTCTGGCTGAGTGGTAGTCCGAGGACTCGGCGTCGACCAGGTCGGCGATCCAGTGCTCGGCATCGGGGTGGTTGGCCTCGTGAACTTCGATCTTGTAGCGGTTGTGGTTGGCCGCCATGATCGTGGTGAATCCGGCATTTTCGATTCCCTTGGTCAGGCCACCGAAGCCGGAGAACAGGTCGACGGCGATGAGGTCGTCGTGGGCGAAGCGGCGCTTGCGGACAGCGGGGCGGTGTTCGGCGGTGGCGGTCATCGTGTCACCGTCGCGTGGCTGTCGACGTGGGTGGTGAAAGGCATTGGCGTGTCCCCTTTTTCGGTGTGTTCGCGTCCGACTGTGTTACTTATAGTCTACACCCAATGTAGACTATCGTCTACACGTATCGGAAGATTGGTGGCACGCCAAAGCCGGGGTCGCGCAGCAGCTTTCGCCGAGCGCAACCCCGACCGGGGGTCTGGGCTTAGTGGGCTGTGAGTGTGGTGGCCAGGCGGCGGATGATCCCGATTACCGTGACGGCGGCGTCCTGGGTGGTGTCGGGGCCGGCGAGGTCGTCGGCCAGGTCACGCTCCCAGCGCTGGCAGGCCTCGAGGAGTCCGTCGAGCATCACCGCGTTGGTCTCGGGGTCGTCGGCGTCGAGGAATTCCAACTCGTCTGTGGCGAATGTCCACCACGGCAGGCTCTCGATCGCCCAGCGGCCCTCGGGTGTGTGGGTGGCGATCCAGACCTGGTGGTCGTGGTCGTCGCGGTCGCAGAAGCGCACGGCGCGCACATCTCCCAAGACGGTGTCGGCGGGGTGCAGGATCTGGTCGACGACGGCGCGTTCCTCGGCGGTCAGCGGCCGGTCGCGGGGGTTGGTGCTGCGGCCGAGGTACCAGTCGGTGCGTTCCTGCCAGAGCCGGACGTAGGGTCCGTCCTGGCGGCTCTGCTCGGCGGCGGTCTTTGTGGCGCATCGGTCGATGACTGCGCCGTCGCGGGTGCGTACTTGCCAGGCGCGCGCGGCGACGCGGTGCACCGTCCAGGTGCCGGGTGGGTTGGCGAGGTGTTCGCGGGCAGCGGCCTGGAATGCGGAGAGTGTCACGGGGAGAGTTCCTTTCGAGGTGGGGGAGGTGGATACGTACGCGTCGAGCGCTGGGCGGGTCAGCCGAAGCGGAGCAGGTCGGTGATGCGTAGCTGGAGGTAGGTCGTCTCGACGGGTCCGAGCCGGGCGACCTCGCTGGAGGCGTGGATGCGTGCCACGACCCAGGCGGGCAGTTCCTGGAACTCGGTGACCGGGACGGCCTTTCTGGTGGCGAACAGCTCGGCGAGGTAGGTATGGGTTTGGCGGGCGAGGTGGTCGATGCGCAGCCAGAATTCGACGGGATACCCGGTCACCGAGGGCAGGGCGTCGTGGCTGACGTCGGTGACCTTCACGTAGATGGAGCTGTCGTTGACGTAGCGCACTCGTGCGAGGGGGCGGCTGTCGTCGCCGGCTGCGGTGGTGAATGGTGACACGCTGGCGACGTAGGTGGTGGTCATGGCGAGTTCCTTTGCCTAGTAGGGGATGTGAGGGTTCGGCGGTCGGGGCGGTCGGTCAGAGTGCGTCGAAGAGGGCCAGTTGTCCGGCCTCGGCGGCGTGCACGTTCAGCGCACGGCTGAGTGCCTCGTCCAGGGCCTCGTCGATGCGCCACACGGTGGCGTAGTGGGCGCTCTCCTCCTCGTCGGTGGGGTGGTAGCGCTGACACGGGCCGCTGTGGGCATTCGGGGCGGTCTCTGCCCAGGGGCAGCGGCACCAGCCCGTGGTGCGGTCGGATTCGGCTCTGGCCTCGGCGCGCAGGGCGACGAGTTCGTCTCGGACGCTCTCTCGCAGGCTGCGGGCGTAGGCGTTGATCTGAGCCTTGGTGACGACGACGCGGGCCTCTCCGCGACCGGGGGAGCTGATCTTGCCGTTGCGGGTGTCCCAGCCCGTCATCCACTCGGGCCCTCCGTCAGGGCTGGTGTGGCCGCACGCGCCGCTCATGGACTGCATCAGGTGATCGGTCCCGGCGGTCCCGATCAGGCAATCGCGAATCGACCAGCCGCCCATGAAGTAGAGCAGCCAGCGCTGGTCGGTGGTGAGGTCGCTCAACGGATTCTCCTGCCTCGCTTGAATGTTGTCTATAGTCTACATGCCCGTGTAGACTATAGGCAACACTCAAGGTTCCGCGGTTCGCCTGCAATGCCCACGCAAACCTCATCAGAAGAGAAGAGACACAATAGATATCGTGATATGGACAATGACGTACGTCGATGACGACGCCGCCGACGAGTTCGGTAGCAGGGTGTTCCTCACCGAGGCCGAAGCTATGGCCGCTGCGGACGCGCACACCGAAGATCAGGGCGTAGACGAGGTGACGAAGTACGCCACTTACGAGCCCCACACGATCACGGTGCCGTTCCCCGGCCTCAACGATGTCACCGTCACCACCACCAACGGCGAAGAGGTTGAGGTGCAGTCGCAGCGCCAGGACGGCGCCGACCTCAGCATCACCGTGTGGTCCTGACCGGTCACCAACCAGGGGCATCGACATAGATCGGTGTCGTTGTCCCCGAGTAGCGCTTGGTAACAACACATTTCATGGATCGGACAGTCACATGGATAACCAAAGAAAAACAGAACCATTGGTCGAGAGCGTTCGCGGCGTCGCGTACCCGGGGTCGGCCTGGTGACCACCCCGCGGGGGGCTGCCGAGCTCCTCACCAGTCAGCCTGGCGTCCCGGCACGCGGCGGCGATGGCATCCTGCGACACGTTCTGCGAGGCCGTGGGCGCCGAGGCGCGGATCGTCTTTTCGTTGCCGCGTGGGCTGACGCGGAGTCCAAGCAGCGCAGTGGATTTGAGCAGCGGTGGCAGGAGGCGACCGGAGATGGACTCTTCTGACCGATGCCGCCTTGTAGACTATGCGCAACATGCGTATGGGAGAGAGCGGGGCTGCACGGTGACGATCGACGAGAACGCGATTCAGGCGCGCTTGGGCGCGAACATCAAGGCACGGCGGGAGAAGCTCGGCCTGGCTCAGACCACCCTTGGTGAGCGCAGCGGCGTGCACCGCACCTACATCAACCAGCTCGAAAACGGCCACAAGAACTTGACCGTTGTGGTGCTGTCGCGACTGGCCGACGCGCTGGGCACGACGCCATCAGCCCTCACCAAGGGCCTCCTGAGCGAGGAACAGCCGGACGGTGGCCTCGAAGCGCTGCCATGAGCAGCCCGAACAGCGCCTCATCCGCGGCGACGGCGGGGGATGAGTTGGTCTACACGGGTGAGACCGTGGTCGTGTTCGCCAATGCGACCTACCAGTTCGTGGTGTTGCGGCATTTCCTGCTGCCCGCCGGTGATGACGGGACCTCCGACGGCGATGTGTTGGCAATGTTGATCCAGAATCCGCACTACCGCGGCAGTTTCGTCGGTACCGGAGACGGCGACACCACCATTCACGGCCCGTATCAGGCCTCGGCGATCACCACGGATAGTTTCGTCGCCGTCGCCCCCACCGATGCGGAGACGTTGGTGCGTAGGTGGGCCGAATACGCTGCCCCGTTGCCCGAGGTGTCTGGTCAGGGGATGGATCGCGAGGTGTACCCACGGATGAGGGCGGCGACCAGCCTCTATCAGTTGGTGGCGTTGCCGCAGGAGGCTTTTGAGACCGAGTGGCGGTTGGGCATCGGGTCGGCGACCGGGTTCCATGAATTTGTGGCGCTCGACCGCCTGGGCGGCACGGTGACTTTGGTGATGGCCACCGACGACTAGGAGCGTGGGTCAGTAACACGCCTGGCGGGATGTCTGGTTGATGGTGGTGTATCAGCGATGATGGGGTATGCCTGATGATCTCGATCCGGATGGTTTGTTCGAGGTAGACCCTTCGGACAGGGTTGAACCGCATTCCGTGGCGTCAAAGGCGCCGGTGGATAAGACGTTTCGGGTGTTCGCCCCGGATCAGGACCTGTTGTTTCCGCCCTCGCTCGATGATTGGCTACCGGCTGAGCATCTGGCCCGGTTCGTCGCCGAGCTTGTTGATGAGCATCTGGACCTGTCCCGGATCCATGGCGTCTATACCGAGGTCCGTGGCGGGCCGCCGTATGACCCGCGGTTGATGGTGCGGATCCTGCTCTACGGCTACACCACCGGGGTCCGCTCCTCGCGCAAGCTGGAGGCGGCCTGTGTTGATGTGGTGGCATTTCGCTGGCTGGCCGCCGGATCGGCCCCGGATTACCGGGCGATCGCCCGGTTCCGTAAACGCCACCTCTCCGCGTTGGGGCACTTGTTCGTCCAAGCGTTGGCGTTATGCCAGGCCGCGGGCATGGTCAGCCTGGGCCGAGTCGCCCTCGACGGAACGAAAGTCCGGGCCAATGCCTCTAAACGTAAAGCGATGAGTTACGCCCGGATGACCGAGAAGGAAAAGGTCCTCGCCGGGGAGGTCTCGGCGTTGTTGGCTGAGGCCGAACGTATCGACACTGCCGAAGATAAGAAGTTCGGCAAGAACCGCCGCGGTGATGAACTACCCGAGGAACTACGGCGCCGTGAAACCCGGCTGGCGGCGATTCGGGAAGCCAAGGCCGCACTGGAAGCCGAAGCCGCCCAAGCGGCGCGTGAACACGCCGAGGCCAAAGCCCGCGAGCGCGGCGATGACGACGACACCGCCGCCGAGAAAGGGACCGCCGCCGCCGAGGAGGCGACACCGAAACCCAAGTCGCAACGCAACTTCACCGACCCTGAGTCGAAGATCATGCTCACCGGCGATGGGGCGTTCCACCAGTGCTATAACGCCCAGGCCGTGGTCGACTCCGACCATCAGGTGATCGTGGCCACCGAGTTGGGCACCAACGCCTCCGACGTCATGAACTTGATCTCGATGACCGAACAGACCCTCACCAACACCGGGCAGGTCCCCGGCCAGATGCTCGCCGATGCCGGCTACTGCTCCGCGGACAACCTCGATAAGGCAACGCAATTCACCGCCACCCACGGCACCGAGTTCTTCATCGCCACCGGCCGCCGCCGCCGCGACGAACCGACCCCGGCACCGCCGCGCGGGCGGATCCCCAACAACGCAACCGGCAAGCAGCGGATGGCCCGCAAGCTCACCACGAAGAAAGGCCACGCGGTCTATGCCCGCCGCAAAGCGATCGTCGAACCGGTGTTCGGTCAAATGTCGACCCTGCAGAACGCCAAAGCGCTACTGCTGCGCGGGTTGGACCAAGCCCGCGGGGAATGGCTACTTCTGGCTGCCTGCCACAACCTGCGAAAATTGCACGGCCACATCGGAATTACCGGACTCACCGCCCTGCCAGCCTAACGGGGCATCCGCTGGCCGCCCCAGTTGCCGACACACGACTCATCGGGGCACGTCTACACCGAACATCCACTCAGAACGCCGCAGACCCCGCAATACCATCTCTACCCAGACTCGACGCCACACACCCGCTCGAAGCCTTACCGACCCACGCTCCTAGCTGTGACACCTCATCGCATGGGTCACGCCGTGATGCCATCTGGCGTGCCTTGTTCGCGCGAACAGCAGCCGCGGTGCCCGACATCAGCGATAACGGAAGGTGCCAGCTATGGGGGAGATGACCGTGACGCCATCGTCGGCGGGACAGTTGGTGTACCAGGGCGAAATCTTCATCAATCCGCCGGTGACGCGGCAATGGGTGAGCGTCAAGGTGTTCACGCTGGGCGCCGCAGTCGACGATCAGAGCGCATTGGCGGCCATGATCGCCCACGGGCAGTACCTCGACAGCTACGCCGGCCCCTGGGACGTAGTCGACAAGCACGGTCCGTACTGGTTGCGCGCGATCACCCCGCAGACCTTCACCGTCGCCGACTCGGCGGCGGCGGAGGCACTGATCCGCAACTGGGCTGAGTTCTATGTGCGCTGGCATGACGCCGATCGCGAGGCCGTGAACCGCGAGGTCAACAGCCGCCTCCGGCGGGCCACGGCGATCTACCAACTGCCCGACATTCGTGCGACCGCTCAGCACGACTGGGGCGAGATCGTCGGCAGCGACGGCTTTCACGAATTCGTCATCGTCGACCGCGCCGTTGGTGAGCTCGCGCTGGTGGTGGCCAGTGACGACTGACGAGTTGAAGGCTATGGGCGAGAACGTCATACCGCCATCAGCGATCAACAGCGATACGGGGCGGGTGGCGTTGATCGTGGCGAGCGACGACTAACCGTCGAGGCCAACAACACGAAGCCACAGCTAGGCCGCCGCGCGTTGCCCACCGGTCGACTGTGACGCGGATCCGCCCGTCGACCCGGACGGTGCATTCTCCCCCGACGATGCCGTGGCGCCGCTGCGATGCCGTCCGCCGGCGGTCGACGACTCCGATGCCGTCGCGCCGGAGGCGTGTCGACCGTACGACGCGGAACCCGATCCGTCGGTGGTGTTGCCGTCTGAACGCGTGCCGCTCGCCGCGTGACGCCCCGTGCCCGTGGTGGTCGCCTCCCTGTCCACCTTGGGCGCAGTAGCGCCCTTGGCAGGTGCGTCGGTGGCCGTGTCGGACGCCTCGCCGCTGCCACCGGCCTTCCCGGTCGCGGCCTTGTCGTCGACCTTGGACGTGGCGGCCCCGCTACCGGCGGGTGATCGAGTCGTCTGTTCGTCGGCCTTGCCGGTCTCGCTGTTCTTCACGGCCAGGGCGGGCAGCTCGTCACCGACGTCGGTCGCTCCGGCGGTGCTGGGTGTCCGCTCGGGCGACGTCGCTTCGGCGGCGGGCTCGGCGGCGGTGGAGACGGGCTCGGCGTCGACTGACGCTGACGTGGTCGCGGTGGTCGCGACGGCCTCCTCGGTGGGGCTGGCGTGCTTAGTAGCGCCGGGTGATGCTGCCGCCTTGGCTGTGACCTCGGCGTCACCGACGTCGGTTGAGGTGCTGACCAATGCGGTGCCCGGCCCTGCTGTCGGAAGCGCCGCCGGGCTCGCCGCGGCCGCGGACAGTACCGACGTCCGAGCGTCGAAGATCCCGCCGACGGCCTGACCGAAGTCGATCGCTGTCGCGATCGTGTTCAGCGCAGCCGCGGTGGTGAATGCGGCCACCTTCACCGCTCCGGACACCGCGGTGGCCAACACTCGAGGCAGACCCGAAATCAGCGGCGACATACCGGCCGCGTGCAGCAGGCCGCTGGCCACGTCCGCCAACCCGTAGGTGAACGAGGTGATCACCGCGGCGCCGGTGTTGGTGAGGTCCGCGCCGACCCGGAACGGCAGCGACGCGAACGAGCTGACCGTGCCCGTCACCGTCTTCACCGTCGAGAAGCCAGCACCGACGAGAACCCCGATCGCCTCGGTGTAGCTCGCCGGGCTCAGCGGCGCCGAACCGATCGCCACGAGAGCCTTCGCCAAGGCACCGGTGGACGAGGCGTCGCCCAGCCACGTCGACACCACCCCGTTGGCGCCCCCAGCCACCGCGCCCAGCGAGAACTTCGCGACCTTGGCGACGGCACCGGTGATGCCGTTGACACCCGCCAGGGCGGCACTGACGGGCGCGGACACGATGCCCTGGACCGCGGTCAGCGTCCCGTCGATCAGGGCGATGTCGGTCAGCGACTTGCCGGCGTCGAGAACACCGTTCACCAGCGCCAGAGCGTTGCCGATCTGCGCGGTCACGCCGGTGACCAACGTGCTGGCCACCTCGACGCCACCGGTGCCCAGAGCTGCCGCCGCGCTGATGCCTCCCTCCAGGGCCATACCGGCGATGCCGAACGGTGTCGTCAGCAGCCCCAGATAGCTCGCCGCGGACAGCGGATCGTTGACGATGCTGGTGACCGCCTGCAAGGCCGAACCCAAGGACCCGGTGACGGTGGAGGTCAGCACGCCGGCCACTTGCCCGCTGGACAAGGCGATGGTGTCTCCGGAAGCGGCGACCGACCCCGCGAGCTGCGACAGCCCACCAGCAGAGGCCGCCTTGAGCGCGATCATCACCGATGCGAGTGTGGGGCTGGCCCCGGCCGCGCGAATCAGGCCGTCCCACAGTGAGTTGTTCAGCCCAGACGCGGAATTCAACGCCTCCGCCAGGGTCTGGCCGGAACCGTCGACCAGGGACGACACGGTGGAGGTGACCGAGCCCATGGCGGCGTTGAGATTGCCCACCAGGGCGACCACGTCGGCCGGGTTGATCGCGGCCGCGAGCTGGATTTCCGCGACCGACACGTACGGCACCGGGACATGGTGACCGTTGCCGGGCGAAACGACAACGGGAGTCAGGGCAATGGCGGTGGCAGCGGTCAACGCGATGCCAGCGGTGAAGTAGGAGCGGGCGGACAGGTCCATAAGAGCCTCCAAGGGCACACGGGCGGAGGGGGGTGAGGATTGCGAAACGGAAAGCGTCGAAACGCCAGTGCAAGCCCCCCGGCCAGCACCTTCGACCTGCGAAAGTCTACGATATGATACTCCGCTATACAACGGCGCTAAAGGTCTCTCAATACACATTACGGTCGTGGGGGCATGACTCTGTTTCCCAATGAGAACCATCCGCACGGTCGCCGCATGACCCGCCGCGTCCTGAACGGCTTTGACCGACACGCCTTCACCGCACTGCGTCACAGCAGGGGAATCAGCGTCAGCGACCTCGCTCGACTCTCGGGCGCCTCACTGAGCACCATCCACCACTGGGAAGCCGGAACCCGCACACCGCAAGTCGACATCCTCGCCACGGTCATGGCCGTGTTGAAAGCTCCAATCGACGCCGTCGTCCTGATCGCCCCGGCTCAGCGCTACCCCGGAGACTGGCGCGTCATGAGCGGACTCACCCAGCCCCAACTTGCCGCCAACGTCCACATCGCCACCGCAATCCTCCAGCGCATAGAGCGCGGCGAATACCCGCTCTCGGACGCCAACGCCGCCGCGCTCGCAGCCGCCCTCGACGTCACCGCCGACGAATACCGCGCGGCATACCAGCGTGCCCGCCAACGCCCGGCCGGTGCGCCGAGCTAACCGCAGCGCTCCAACCGGCGGCCGCCTTCGACGGCCTCGGCTAGTTACTGGACGGAGGCACCGCACGAAGCAGCACCATCTGGGTGCGCTCGGGGTATTCGATGTCGGTGTTCTCCCAGAGGTTGTATTCACGCGGGGGCGTCCAGCCATGGATGCCAAGGCATTTCGGGCCCCCCTCGTAGAGCGGACCAAATTCGCGCCGAACCACCAAAGAGGTTACATCGCCGTCTAATTCGAGAATGAGGTCACCAACTCGCACCTTGTCGACGCCGGTGACCACCTCCGCAGACGCACGCAGCCGTGCGATCAACACGTTGGTCATCACGCCGATCCTTTCGGCGACCGTGGCATGGTTAGCCGTTTTGTAGGCCTCGATGAGCGCACTGCGGGCCGCCGGAGTGAACGGCTCCCCATTTTCGACACACCAGACCAACGATGCCTTCATGTCCTCCAGCGACATATGAACTCCCCTCAGGCTCAACGCATTACGATTCTTTATGTTGCCTATAGTCTACAGCATGTGTAGGCGATCGTCTACACACGCCGTAGCCGAAGCACTTACGTTTCGACCGACACCCGGCCGTGCGCGGGGCCATCGCCGAACAGCCTGTCACCGACGTCGGTGGGGACGATCGCTAAGACGCCTGTCTCACCGTGGTGATCCAGCCGGCCAGCTCACCGCCGCCGAGTTGCGCAGGGCTGAAGGTGAATTGGCCAGCATCGAATGTGTCGGCGCTGGCGACATGACGACCGCTGCCATCGCCGAGGGTCACGTGGAAAGTCAGGTTGCCTGTGACCGCGGAATGGCGTCGCCAGATGATGGGGTCCGGGGAGATGAGAATGACGTGCACGCCCAAGGACCGCCCGGTACGAACGGCGTGTGCCATGGCCGCCACCTCCTCGGCGGGGGTGACGTGGCCACCATCAGCTGCTAGAAGGACAACCAGGCTCGGAACATCTTCGAGGTCATACACATTCGTGACCTGCGCGGCGTGGGCGATCTCCAAGCGCCGGGTGAGTTCAGCGCGCAACCACTCATGCCACGGCGTTGCCACCACCTGGTCGACGGCGGGCGCAGCCGTGCGACATTGGCCCTCGGGGCCGGCGAATGCCACCTGGACACGCTCGGCCCCGTTGTTGGCTCGCAGCGCTAGAGCGAGGGTCAGGGCGGAGTCGAGCGCTCCGGGCCCCGTGATTGCGCCGTGGGGGCCCACCCCTTCGGGGTGCACGGCCGCGTGGGCGATGTTCAGTGTGGCGGTGTCCCCGCTGGCGCTTATCCCCACCGGCACAGTCATGTTGCGGGTTGCGTCGCGGTGACGGGCGGCGATGTCCTCAGCCGAGGAAATGTTGAGCAGACTCCGGATGTGCAGGGGAGTGGACGCCTCTGCACCAATGTCGGTTTCGGTAACTTTCCTGAGGGCCTGCATGTAGCTCATCCCGGGGTTTTGCTTTTGGAGTGCCCGGGCCGCCGCTTTGCGTGCGTTGTTACGAGGTTTGGGTTGTTCGTGGGGTGCCATGATGACGACCTCCTATTGACGAGCAGCGCCGGTGTGGCGTTCCACGGTCGCCGGGGCGCTGCTGGCTCAATAGGTGGTTGCCGCATCGCCCGTGGGGCGTGGCCCTGGATTTTCCGGAAGCCGTGGACTTCTGGAGCGCAGGGTTCCCGCCGAGCGATCCGCGGCGGTTGCGGACCATTCTAGCAGTTAAATGCCCCAGCGCCATGGCTTCTCGGTGCGATACGGGGTCCACAGCCCGGCGGAGATGTCGGTCACGACCTGGCCGCCATCGGCGGATCGCAGGGACGCCGTGCCCGTTCTCCCATGGGTGACGTCGACAGCCTCGACACGCAGCCAGTCGTCGTCGGAGCCGTAGGCATATCCGTGCGTTGAGTTCGGCACGAAGAGATCTCGCGATCCGTCGACCGATGAGCTGAGGTCGCCCCACCGTTTCTTGGCCCATCCGCCACCGAACGGTGGAGTGTGCGGCCAGGGATCTTCGCTGGAGCGTAGGACTTCTTGGCCGGCGAGCTCGGCGGCGCCGAATAGGCCCCCGTGGCCAAGATCCGAGAGGCGTTCTCGAATGGCAGCCTCGTAGTCATCGATGGCGCCGTCGAGCATGAAACCGCGCAACGCCACTGTCAGAGCCCACCAGACGGAGGTGAAACTCGGCCGCGCAATGGCCCGCGACGACAGGATCTCGACAAGCGCTTCGACGTACGTGCCGAACCAGGTCACCGCGGTGTCTTCGCGGCATTCCCACGTCCACGCCAAGATTCGCCCGATGTCGTCACCAGCATGGCGATACCCAACTTCCTCGACCCGGTCGGCCATCCATGCGGCGTTGTGCCTCGCAACCGAATAGTTGAGGGCTGCTTCGACATTGCCGGTGACGACAAGGAGGTCTGCCGGAATGAGGTGGGCGGCGACCGCGCCGTCGCGGAGTATGTGTGCGATGCGACCGTCGTGAGCTGCGTCGAGTAGGGCGGGCAACGTGGTCCGCGCCTGGGTCGACGGGACAAGCCGATTCTGATCTATCCGCATGAGCCGACCATAGCATCGCCAGTACGTTAATACGTACGGTATTTGGTACGCCCCACTATTTTCTTAGCCCTTTTCCACTGAGATTTGCCGCGCTGGCGGGATCACCGTCCGCATTACGCTGGAAATAGGGATGAGCGCGACCCACCGGGTCGCTCGGGGCGGGGGACGGGCACATGGTGGTCAGCGCTACAGCGCACGCTAACGAGGTGTCATCGTGACGTATTGGCAGCCCTATCCTCAGGTGCCACCGCCATGGCCGCCGCCGCCCCCGCCGCCGGTGCGCATGCGAAAGCGCCTGGTATGGCCGTGGATGCTCGGGTTCGGCGTCCTGGTGATCATCATGCTGCCCTTCCTCGCCGGGGCTGGGAGCGTCTTGATCGACCGGTGGCGAGACTCGCGCGAGGTGACCGTGACCATGGAGGTCACGGGGACCGCGCCGACTGGCCGCGTCGAAATCGACCGCGGGGACAAATCCGACCCAGAGACGATCGACGGTGTCAGCTTTCCCTGGCGCACGACGTTCACCGTCAAGGGCACCGACAAGTTCGTGTCGGTGACTGGCTCGCCAGACAGCATGTTGAAGAGGTTGTCGTGCAGCATCGTCGCCAACGGCCAGCTGATCGCCGAGGATCAATACGAGGGCCCTGTGGCTCGGTGTTCGGGTAACGCCAACCGCGACTCCAGCCAGCTCGAGACGACTACCTCGACCCCGACACCACCCCCCGCCGGTCCGCCACCACAGTCAGACGTGTGGGCCGGTCTCACCCTGCCGAGAGGTTCTATCGCCCAAGATAATTCGACCAACCCCAGCCGCGAAGACTGGGAGCTGCCGCTGCCGTTCGCAGAGACCGTGACCTACCTCCGGGAGCAGCTTCCCGTCGATTCCAACTATGACGGGCGCCCCTTCTGCGGGGAGATCAACGAGAGCGAGCTGGTCCTGTGGAGCTGGGGAACGCAGGCCGACGACGTCTACGTCGTGACCGTTCACCCCGACATCACCAGCACCGGCACCGATGTGGCGATTAGTCGACAGCCCAACGCCCAGGAGTGTTCCCCCTAGGGGGCCGGCGGATCAGTCTGGATCTTCCACCGTTCGTAGTCGGCCATGCTGATGATCACGGCCAGCTCCGTCTGGCCATCCTTGTCGAGGATGACGACCTCCTCGCCGGTTCTGCCGACTGACCGCACCACCGATTCCAACGTCCAGCGGAGATCGCGCACGTTCTCAGTAGTCATTGCTCATGCCACACTTTCAACGCTGCGCAGTGGTTCGGCGACACGTCCCCCGTCGGATCTGACCCACCGTTGCGCCACGGCACGTAGCCAATCACGAAGAGCTCCATGGGAATCGCACCCAGTCAGGATTCAGGGAGGCGGTCAGCGAAGGTTAAGGGCCGGCGGTGTCTTGCTGACGTCGGCCGCACCGCCGATATAGGCATTTGCCGTGCCCTGCTTGGTGTCACCGGACGTCGTCCGGTAGCTCAGCGGGATCTTGGCCTTCCCCGACAGGAGCACGGTCATGTCCCACGGCGACAAGTCGCCGATGTTGACCTCGGAGAGATCCGCGGGTCCCCAGTTCACCGTCCCGTCTACGGCGTCGGAGAAGCCCACCTTCGTGGGGCAGTTCGGCGGGGCCAAAAGATTCGAGCCCTGGCAGTTGGCGAACGCGGCGACCAGCTGCTGCTGGATCGCCTGACGTCCCTCGTCGTTGAACTTGATCTCCGGGTCCAAGCTCGTCGACATGTACGTCCGAAGCCCTTCGAGCAACACGGGTTCGGAGGTGACCGTGAGGTACTCGTTGCTGCTGGCGACGTCTAGATAGCCCGGAAAGACGTACAGCGCCCCGTTCTTGAAGTCCTTGCCGAAGATGGTCACGGTCTCCTCCGCGCTGCCCTTGTCGGGCTTGGAAAGAAAGTCGATCTTTATCGCGGCGGTCTCCAGCTTCCAGACCTGGTCGCTGTCCTGTTTGAGGTCGATCTTGGCGTCGTCGACGACCTGTCCGAAGTTGACCGCGACATGGACGGTGGTTTGCCCGATCCCGGCAAGTGCCTTGTCCTCGTCGAGGATCCGGATGTTGGAGATGGGCATCTTGGCGTTCTGCTTGCGCAGGATGTCGTCGGTCAGCAGTTCGGTGGTGGACGGCTGGGCGAGGCCGAAGGACAGGGCCTTGGCGGCGTCACCGCTGCTGAGCGCTTCGAGGTAGGCCTTGGCGGTGTCACTCGCCGACAGGCTGCTGTCCGGCCCACTCTTGTCGCCTCCACCGTCGGTTCCGTTCCCGGACAAGGAGACGACGCCGATCACGACCACGATGGCCACCACCACGGCCGCGGCCACACCGATGATCAGCGGCTTGCGATCCTTCGACGGGCGAGCACCACCTGGACCGGGAAAACCGCCATAGGGACCACCAGGGCCGGGCGGACCTGGCCATGGCTGCTGATGCTGCGGCGGCGGTTGGGGCGACCACTGCCCCTGCGGCGGCGCTTGCCCCGACTGGCCTGGCCACTGCGGGGGTTGTTGCGGCGGTGGTGCCTGTCCCGACTGGCCTGGCCACTGCGGGTGTTGTTGTGGCGGCGGGGAAGCCGGCGGCTGCTGAGGGCCACGCGGTTGTGGCCGCTTCTGCTGGGGAGCGAGACCCGTGGGGGCGTCGGGGTCGACCCATCCGGGGTCGCCGGGGCGGGGTGGGTAGCTCGTCACGCGAGGCTCCGTTCTGTCGGGTGCGGGGGAGCGGTCATTGGGGAGGTCGGGGAGTGAGCTCCGACGCCCAGGCGAAGTATTTGTTGTTAAAGATTGCTGCATCGAGGGGGTCCTCGATCGTGGTCATTCCAGGACCAAAGGTGTCGTAGACCTCGCACGCCAGCTTCATCGACGCCGCAAGCGCCGGAAGTGTTTCGGTAAACCACTGCTGATGATGGGCGTCGAACTGTGCGAGCAAGTCGACGGTGTCGGGCAGGGCCATCGCGTCGGGGTCGGCGCGAAGCCTTGCCGCTGCGCGCGACATGTCGGCGATGTTCTGTTGGCCGGTGACCATCTGGCGGGCCAGTAGTCGAAGCGTCTTGTCGGGGTCCATTGCGAACACACCCTCGCGGGAAGCGTCGTCGCGCTGGGGCTGGTCAGCATCCTCCGTCACCGCATCACCTCATCGTGGGATGTGTTGCGGTTCACGGGAATCTGCCGTAGCAGGCATCGCGGTCCTGGTCGAGGAGTCCGGAGCGGAAGGCCATCACGCGGCTGAAGCCGGCGGGGACGGTGTTGCCGTTGACGTCGCTGGCGGCCAAGCCGTTGTTGAGCAGACCCGCGACGGCCTCGTCCATGTCCCCAGCGGTCAAGGTGAGGCTTGGAGGCGGAGCGTCGACCATGTTGCGTTGGGCCAGACCGGTCAGGCATGCGGTGCGCAGACTGGCGGCGGCGTTGTCCAGGGAGACGTTGCGTTCATGTTGCAGGGCAAGGACATACCGTGAGATCACCACCGACAGGGCGGTGTTGTTGCCTTGCACGAGAACGCCCTGTTTGATGTCTCCGACCGCCCCGAGCGTCTGCAGCGCCGCCAGATCGGCGGTGATGGTGTTGGTGGCGGGGCAGTACGAGGCGCCGAGGGTGGGCTTGGCGTCCGGGCAGGGCTGCGCGGGTGGTGTGATCGACAGTGTCGGCGGCGTCTTTGGTGAGAACTGCTTGTTGAGCTGGTCGACGAGGGTGGTGAGTGTCTTCTCGGTGATCGCGATCTCGCCGGTCTGTTCGTTTCCGGAGGAGTCGGTGGCCATGATGATGGGCAGGTCACCGCGGCGCTTTTCGATCTCGTCGAGATCGATGCGCGCGCAGGATGATTCGCCTTCGATGAAACCCATCTGGAATGCGGTGATGCGGTCCAGGGCGGTGCCGTGCCCTTCGGTCACCATGTCCTGGTGTTCCTCGTCCCAGACGGGGTCCTTGCTGCTCAAGACGCCGGCGAGGACCTTGGTCAGCCCG
The DNA here is from genome assembly GCF_012223425.1 of Mycolicibacterium frederiksbergense. Classification (GTDB taxonomy): domain Bacteria; phylum Actinomycetota; class Actinomycetes; order Mycobacteriales; family Mycobacteriaceae; genus Mycobacterium; species Mycobacterium frederiksbergense. The sequence continues at coordinate 107,728 of NZ_CP038798.1, read as the reverse complement.
TCGCCGGTGTTGAGTTCGAATCGCTTCGACTTCCCTTCGGCGACCCACCGGATGTAGGTGCCGGCGAAGCAGTCGGCCTGCTGTTCGGAGACCAGCGTGGGGGTGGACCGGTCGGTGAGGTCGGCCATCCTTTGCACGGCGTGGCCATACTCGTGGCCGATGACCTCGGCGACGGTGACGTCACCGAAGTACTTGCTGCCGATGGGCAGGAGCACTCCGCGGTCCCAGGCCATCAGGTCCAGGGGGTAGCAGAAGAAGGCGTTGGGTTCGTTGTACCCGCGTTGACCGCACAGTTCGGGTGAGTTGGGGTCGTTGGAGTCGTAGGAGGCGTAGTTCTCGACCGGGGCGAAGGTGCCCTCCAAGGTGGGGCTGTAGTTCTGCTGCCAGAACTCGGCGACGTCGTTGACCGCGAGCAGCGCCATGCGGTCGATGGGGCCGTCGTCGGTGTAGGCGACCTTGCCTTCCGGCGTGGGCGCGTCGGGGCGGATGCCGCTGGGCCCGTCGGTCAGCGGCAAACCGCCGACGGAGTCGGGATTCCACAGCGCCGACCTCGGCTCACCTTGCAGCGGAGCCGAACATGCCGTGAGCACGGCGACACCCGTTGCGAGAACAGCGAGCATCCGTCGCGCCATCATCATCAGACCACCCCCGGTTGAGCCCAGCAAACCGATTACAGACGCTGGGGCGACTCATATCTTATGGCCACCGGTGGGGCCCTCCGAGCGCCAGTTTCAGTCGAGGACCCGGAGGTGAGTGCCGACCGCTGCGACGAATCGCTCCAGCGCGTCAAGCACCGCAACCGAGGCGGGGTCCTCCCGTTCGACGGATTCGACGTCGGCGGTGGTCACTCCCGCCGCCGTCGCGATCTCTGCGACCGACAACCGCCCCCGCACACGCACCGCGCCGAGCCGCTGGCCAAGACTCGCCCCCGGTGACCGCCCGGCATACAGCACCACCTCCGCCCGGGCTTCCCGGATCGCCGCCAATGCTGCGAGGACCTCCGGGCGGCCGGGGGCGGTTCGCGCCGCGGAGGTGCCCAGATGATCGAGGCGGCGCAGCTGGGTAAGCAGCGGCGTCACCGTCCGAGCGAACCGCTCGTCGCGGGGGTCGGGCAGTTCGTTGACCTTGTGGCGAATGGTGCGCACTTCAACCTCGGCAGCATCCAGCGCCACCGCCACCTGAACGGTGGGGGAGAGCAGGTCCGTCAGCTCCTCCTCGGGGACCTCGGCTCCCTCCAGAACGCGGTGGACGGTGTCCTCGGGCCACACCAACCGCTGCTCGAGAACCCTTCGCACGTCATCGCCGGGCGACAGCTGCCCACCGGTGAACAGTGCGTAGTCCTCATGGGTCATCACACCGGCGATCAGGGTGCTGACCGACAGTCCCAGCTCCTCCCGGCGCTCCTCCACCGCGCCGCCGAGGCGACTAATTGCATCGTTCTCGGAGGTCGCTCCGAGTGGGTGCACGTCATCCTCAGCCTCCACCGGCACGGTGGCCTCAGCGGGTGGTGCATCGTCCAGTGGCGGCCGCGGATCGAGGTGCACCGCGATGCCGTTGGGGTCACCCAGCCTGACCGTCACCGGGGCGGTGACGGCGAGGTGCTCGACCCGCACACCGTTGACGTAAGTGCCGTTCCTGCTGGCGGTGTCGATCACCGACCAGTGGTCCTGGTCGTACTGGATGCGTAGGTGAGCACGCGAGATACCCGATTCTCGGAGCAGGATCTGTGCCGGCGGTTCCCGCCCGATCGTCACTGCGCCGTCGGTGCGACGCACCGTATGAGTCGCACCGCCAACCTCAATGGTCAGCGTGTCCGGCCCCGGATCGGCGCTGGCCTCGGCGGACTGCCACTCACCCATACGACCTCCAGTTGCACATCTCATGGCTGACCGCCCGATTAGCAACCAAGCTATACGGGCGGCTTAGCCTTGATCCACCGATCGAATAGGAGTTGGGGCGGGTTGTAAAAACGAAATGCCCTGTCGCGGTGAAAGAATGGGATTTGTCTAGGATCACATTCGGTCAGAACGAAGGGCATCTCGTAGATGCAACTATCTCACACTCGTCCTGTGGCGTCAGCCCGCTTTGATGACCCCAATCTGGTGTCGTGTGCCGGGCTGGTCCCGATGGCCGCTCTGGCTCATCAGTGCGGGTTGAGCAGCCTGGCTGATGAGCACATCACGGTGCCGACCGACAAGGGCGCCAACGCCGGGGCGAAAGTCTTGTCGCTGGTCGCGGGCATGGTAGCTGGTGCTGACAGCATCGATGACATGGCCTTGCTGCGCCACGGCGCGATGGGCACCGTGTTCGACCGCCCGTACGCCCCGTCGACGCTGGGATCGTTCCTGCGCGAATTCAGCTTCGGTCATGTCCGCCAACTCGACGCCGTGGCGGCGCGGTTGCTGGCCGGTCTGCACGAACGCACTCCGGTGCTGGCCGGTGTTGACGGTCCGGTGTGTGTTGATCTCGATGACACCATCATCGAAGTGCACGGCTACACCAAACAGGGATCTGGTTACGGATACTCCGGGGTCCGTGGGTTAAATGCGCTGATCGCCACGCTCACCACTGAGCATGGTGCACCGATCATCTGCGGCCAACGCCTACGCAAAGGCGCCTGCGGATCAGCACGTGGAGCTGCCCGCATCGTCGGCGACACGCTGGCCACCGTGACACGACTGCGCTCTTCGGCGGCAGCCACCCGGCCGCTGCTGCGAGCCGACTCGGCGTTCTACGGCTACCCAACCGTGGCGGCTGCTCTGCGCGGTGGTGCCGACGTGTCGATCACCGTGCGCCTGGACCCAAAAGTCAAAGCCGCCATCGCCGCCATACCCGAGGACGCCTGGATCTCGATCCAGTACACCGACGCGATCTACGACGAGAACACCCAGCGCTGGATCTCGCGCGCCGAGGTCGCCGAGATCGACTTCACCGCGTTCAGCTCCCGCAAAACCAGCGAGCAGATCCCCGGCAGGCTGGTGGTGCGGCGCATCCCCGACCTCAACCCCGCCAGCGGCGAGGGGCAGACCACCCTGTTCGACACCTGGCGCTTCCATGCCTTCTTCACCACCACCGACCTCGATACCGTCACCGCCGACAAGACCCACCGCGGCCACGCGCTCATCGAGCAGGTCCACGCCGACCTCAAAGACTCTGCTCTGGCCCATCTGCCCTCGGGGCGATTCGGCGCCAACGCCGCCTGGCTGGTGTGCGCAGCGATGGCGTTCAACCTCACCCGCGCCGCGGCCACCCTGACCGGACCAGCGCTGGCCAAAGCCCGCACCGGCACCATCCGCCGCACCCTGATCAGCGTGCCGGCACGCATCGCCTCCTCGGCCCGACGCCTGACCCTGCACCTGCCACGCAACTGGCCCTGGGAAACCGCGTGGAACACCCTGTTCCACAGTCTGTTTGGCCGAAACCGGCCACTGCTGGCCTAACAGAGCAACCCCAACCGCCCGCACGAGACGAAAGACCCACAGGAACAAGCCGATACCGAGATCGGGCCATCACACACACCCACCTCACGGCACACCCCGGGCCCAACGCACACAATCGAAATCGACTTCACACCGACAGCTCACCGGTGGATCGAGGCTTAGGCCACCTCGCCGTCTGCGCCCCGACCGACTACGACGCGGGCATGGCGATTCGGCGTCAGGTGCTCGGTGACGCGCACGTCGATCGCGCTGTCGCGTCCACCACCGAATTCACCACAGATTTTCAGGAGTTGATCACCCGCTACGCGTGGGGCACCATCTGGAGCCGGCAAGGCCTGGATCGTCGCAGCCGGTCGTTGATCACGCTGACCGCACTGCTCGCGTGGCTGTGACAGCCTGATTTGGCCCCGGGTGGGCGGTCGAAAGTGGCCCCACCTGTGTGGTCGCGGGTGTGCTGTTGTGACGGTCTGAGTTGGCCCCACCTTGACGACACGCCGCGTCGGTTATGACGGCGTGAATTGGCCCCACCTGACAGTGATCACAGGCGGTTCCGGATGGCCCGGATCGCTGGTGAAGGGTTGGTGGCTGGAAAGGTGAGGACACGGGTGGAGCAGTTCGCAGCGATCCGCCGGGATCGTCGGGTTGAGGGTTTGTCGATCCGGGCGCTGGCAGATAAGTACCGGGTGCATCGACGCACAGTGCGCCAAGCGTTGGATTCGGCGGTGCCGCCGCCGCGCAAGACCGGGCCGCGAGCGGCGCCGCGGTTGGAGCCGTTCAAGGCGGCCATCGATGAGATGCTGCGTTCGGATCTGGATGCCCCGAAAAAGCAACGCCATACCGCGCGACGGGTGTTGGCGCGGCTGGTCGATGAGCATGACGCTGCCGGGTTGTCGTATTCGACGGTGCGCGACCACATCCGCAAACGTCGCCCACAGATCGCTGCGGAGGCGGGCCGGGCCTTGGAGGCGGGATTTGTGCCGCAGACCTACCGACCCGGCGCTGAAGCCGAGGTCGACTTCCACGATCTGTGGGTGATGCTGGCCGGGGTGAAGACCAAGACCGCACTGTTTACGATGCGGTTGTCGTTCTCGGGGCGAGCAGCGCATCGGGCGTTCGCCACCCAGGGCCAGGAAGCGTTTCTGGAGGGCCACGTTTACGGGTTCGACCGCCTCGGCGGGGTGCCGGTCGACAAGATCCGTTACGACAATCTCAATAGTGCGGTCAAGCAGGTGTTGTTCGGACGGTCCCGTCAGGAGAATGAACGCTGGATCGCGTTCCGCTCGCACTACGGCTTTGAAGCGTGGTATTGCCAGCCCGGTCACGACGGCAGCCACGAAAAGGGCGGCGTGGAAGGCGAAGGGGGCCGGTTTCGCCGCAATCACTGCGTGCCGATGCCGGTGGTCGACTCCATCGACGAGCTCAACGCCTTCTTGGCCGCTGCTGACGACGCCGACGATCGTCGTCGGATCGCTAACCGCGCCAACAGTGTTGGCCAGGACTGGGAAACCGAGCGGCAGTTCCTGCAGCCTGTTGCCGATCAGGGGTTTGAGACGGCGTTGACGCTGACTCCGCGGGTGGATCGGTACGCCCAGATCATGGTGCGCTGCAATCAGTATTCGGTGCCGGCCCGGTTCATCGGGCATCGTGTGCGGGTGAAACTGTCGGCGTCGCATGTCACTGTCTATGACCGCACCACGGTGGTGGCACGTCATCCCCGGGCAGTCGGCAAAGGCACCAAGGTGCTGGACTTGGACCACTATCTGGAGATCCTGGCCCGCAAACCCGGTGCGTTGCCGGGGGCCACCGCACTGGCTCAAGCGCGGGCGGCCAAACTGTTCACCGCTGAACATGACGCGTGGTGGGCCGCAGCCCGGCGGGTTCATGGGGATGCTGGCGGAACCCGTGTGCTGGTTGAAGTCCTGCTGCTGCACCGTCACCTCGACCGCGCTGATGTGCTGGCCGGTATCAGCGCTGCGCTGTCGGTGGGCTCGGTCAATGCCGATGTGGTGGCGCTGGAAGCCCGCCGGGCCGCCGAACAGCGCGCCGGCCTCGGTTCGCCACCCGGCGGCGGTGAGGGCGCCCAGGTGCTCCGGCTCGCTGAGCACCGCCTGATCGCCGACGAGCGGCCGTTGCCGTCGGTGGCCCCCTATGACACGCTGCTGGGGCAGCAGAGCTCATGAACACCACCGCGCGTCACACCGTCACCGATCAGGCCGCGGTCGCGGCAATCGAACAGGGCGCCCGGATGTTGCGGCTGCCCACCATCCGTGACCGCTTCGCCGAGATCGCCGCCGCGGCCGAACGTGAACAGCAGTCCTATCTGGGGTTCTTATCGGAGCTGATGATCGCCGAATGCGAGGACCGGGATCGCCGCCGGGCGCAGCGCCGTATTCATGACGCCGGGTTCCCTCGGCCAAAGCGGCTTGACGAGTTCAGCTTTGAGGCCAACCCCGCGATCAACCCCGCAGTCATCGGCACCCTGGCGACCTGCGCCTGGGTCAAAGCCGGTGAACCCTTGTGCTTGATCGGCGACTCCGGGACCGGCAAGACTCACCTGCTGATCGGGTTGGGAACCACCGCCGCCGAAGCCGGTTACCGCGTCCGCTACACCCTGGCCAGCAAGCTGGTCAATGAACTCGTCGAGGCCGCCGACGAGGCCCACCTGAGTAAGTTGATCACCCGCTACGGTCGGGTGGATCTGCTGCTCATCGATGAGCTGGGCTACCTGCAATTGGACCGCCGCGGTGCGGAGTTGCTGTTCCAGGTGCTCACCGAGCGCGAGGAACGCGCCTCGGTGGCGATCGCGTCCAACGAGCCGTTTTCCGCGTGGACCAAGACCTTCACCGACCCGCGACTGTGTGCGGCCATCGTCGACCGGTTGACCTTCGCCGGGCAGATCATCGAAACCGGCACCACCTCCTACCGACTCGCCCATGCCCGCACCCGCCGCACCAGCACCGCGCAGTAACTCACGCGCCTCTGGCCGGCCTGCAGCCGATACAGTGACCAGGTCATGTTGGTCGCCGATCTGCAGCACTTCCTCGACGTGGGCCCCGAGACCCCCGGGCCGGCCCGTGCGCTCGCCGAGCACCTGGGCGGCATCGTTTCCGCAGCGTCGGCCGGCGACGCTCACACCCGGTGGGAAACCGCGCTGCCGTGTCGGCGCCGACCCGCCAACCGCCGCTGCCCGGGCCGCATCACGGTGGTCCGCGGCGATGCTGAGCAACCCATCGGCTGGCAATGCAGCCACTGCGGCGACGACGGCACCATCAGCAACTGGGCAGCATCAATCTACGATCTGCGTCGCCAGCAACTGACCGCAGCCCAACCGCGCCGCGACATTCCCATCGACGCTGACACCGCAGCGACCCTGCGCACCCTGCCCTTCCTCGACAACAACTGTCAGAGAGCGGTTTTCGCGATCTGCGCCCACGGCGGCGAGCTTCATCTCACGATGACCGCCGCCGAACTCGACGACCTGATCGATGCTCTGGCTGCCGAGTCCAATCATGAACCCCACCGCCGCCGTCAACGCCAACTCGACACCGCCTACGACACCCTGACCGCCGCCACCGACACGCCCCGGTGGTGACCCAATGGCCCTACCCGAACTCGATATCGCACGCGTGCAACAGTGGTGCGCGGCCAGAGTGCCCGAACACGCGCGTCACCAAGTCCGCGTCGAATGCGACGTCGCTGCCCGGCACCTCACCATCGTCGAACGACGAGCGCCGTGGCGCGAAGACTACGGTCCAGACTGGACCAGTTTCCCGATCGCACGACTGCGCTACACCGCCACCACCAACACCTGGACCCTGTACTGGCGAGACCGACACCTCAAATTTCACCGCTACGACACGATCGACCCCACACCGCACATCCACGATGTGCTCACCGAAATCGATCACAACCCCTCAGGCATCTTCTGGGGCTAGCCACCTCAACGCCAGAAAATCCCAACGCACCGCGAAGGGGGGGCCAAAACTAGCCGTCACACTGGGGCCACTTCAAGTTGACATTGCCAGGTCGCCCGAGGTCACCACGAAGAGCTAGCGATGCATGTGCGCGCGGCCCGCCGAAACGGCCTGACCAACGGCGAGATCAAAGAGCTGCTGCTACAGGCCGCCATCTACTGTGGCGGAGCAATGATCAATACCTGTGGATGAGCCTCGGTGTGGGGGCGTGAAGATGGGCGCACCTTCCCGGGGATGATCTTCACGGAATCAGGTATTCGATCAAGACCGGCGTTGGCGCGCTGGTTGGGAAGGTACGCCCATGCTCACCGTAGTTCACGACACCGAGGACGCCAACGACAAGGCCAGCGGTGCTGGTCGGTCGTTGTTGGATGAGATCGTCCGCGACGGGGCCCGGCAGATGCTGGCCGCGGCGTTGCAGGCCGAGGTCGCCGCCTACGTGGCGCAGTTCGCCGATCAACTCGACGAGAACGGTCACCGGTTGGTGGTGCGAAACGGCTATCACCAGCCCCGGGAGGTGCTGACCGCCGCCGGCGCGGTGCAGGTGAAAGCGCCGCGGGTCAACGACCGCCGTGTCGACCCCGACACCGGTGAACGCAAGCGGTTCTCCTCGGCGATCCTGCCGGCCTGGGCGCGCAAGTCGCCGCAGATGAGCGAGGTACTGCCGCTGCTGTACCTGCACGGCCTGTCGAGCAACGATTTCACCCCTGCCCTCGAGCAGTTCCTCGGCTCCGGCGCTGGGCTGTCGGCCAGCACGATCACCCGGCTCACGGCGCAGTGGCAAGACGAGGCCCGCGCGTTTGGGGCCCGCGACCTCTCGGCCACTGATTACGTGTATCTGTGGGTCGACGGCATTCACCTCAAGGTGCGGCTGGACCAGGAAAAGCTCTGTCTGCTGGTGATGCTGGGCGTGCGTGCTGATGGCCGCAAGGAGCTCGTGGCGATCACCGACGGCTACCGCGAGTCGGCCGAGTCGTGGGCCGATCTGTTGCGCGACTGCAAGCGCCGCGGCATGACCGCCCCCGTACTCGCGATCGGCGATGGCGCGCTCGGGTTCTGGAAAGCAGTCCGCGAGGTTTTCCCGGCCACCAAAGAGCAGCGGTGCTGGTTTCATAAGCAGGCCAATGTTCTTGCTGCACTGCCGAAATCAGCGCACCCGTCGGCGCTGGCGGCGATCAAGGAGATCTACAACGCCGAGGATATCGACAAGGCCCAGATCGCGGTCAAGGCCTTCGAGGCCGACTTCGGCGCGAAGTATCCCAAGGCGGTCGCTAAGATCACCGACGACCTCGATGTGCTGCTGGAATTCTACAAGTATCCGGCCGAACATTGGATTCATCTGCGAACGACGAATCCGATCGAATCCACCTTTGCCACAGTGCGTTTGAGGACCAAGGTCACCAAGGGGCCCGGATCACGAGCGGCCGGACTAGCGATGGCCTACAAGCTCATCGACGCCGCCGCGGCCCGCTGGCGTGCCGTCAACGCCCCACACCTGGTCGCCCTGGTCCGCGCCGGCGCGGTCTTCCATAAAGGCAGACTGCTCGAACGACCCACCGACATCACCCCGCCAACATCGCCCTCAGACGGCGGTCAGCACGCCGGAACGGAGGTCGCCTGAAACACCCCGATCCACAGGTATTGACAATTCCTCCCTGTGGCGTCCCAGATGCCAATACCGCGTTTCGGATCGCTGACAGGGTGCTCGCCGAGTACGACCGAGGTGTGTAGTGAGCCTGTCTGTTGTCGGCGAACCGTGAGTTCTGCGGGGGCAGCCCCGAATCATTGCTCATGCATCGTAATCAACTGTTACCGAGGGGGCCTCCGGCACTGCCTGACACGTCAGGACGTAGCCCTCTGCTACCTCCTCAACGGTAAGTGCGTCATTGTTCCGCATGGTCGCTCTTCCTTCCGTGAGCCGCGCCATACACGTACCGCAGTTGCCCGCCTCACAGGAGACCGGCGGCTCCAAACCCGCACGTCTCGCGCTTTCCAACAACGTCTCGCCAGGAAGTCCCCGAGTAGATGTCTCCTGCTGGTCCAGCCGAACAGTGATGCGGCACAGGACATCACCGTTACCGGGCCGCCTGCCGGTCGCTTCCGTTGTCGCGACATCGCCTCGCGCGCCTTGCTCAGACATCAATCTCCTTGGTCCTAGTAGTCATAGCTGATCGAGCTGTGAGCAATTCCGACAGCGACGGCGGCGCCAACGGAACGTTGTGGTGACCTCCTCGGCCCCCGGCAAGTTGCGACATGGCGCCTACTGGGCACTTATCGCGGTGCGGCTCACGTCGGTCAGATCGGATTGAAACGGAATTTGTCAAGGCTGCCCTTGTCCGAGCAGGAGCGATCTTCCACCAAGGCAAACCCGCTCAAACGCTTCCACCGACATCGCCCCGACGATGGACCGACACGAACCGATCGAATCAACCGGGTCCCGCCGCGCCGGAGGAAGAACCCGCCGCGCCGGATGCGTGAATTCCGTTCCAAACAGCGAAAAGTGGATGTGCGCGGGCCGCCACGCGTTGCGGTGGTTCTTCCACGGGTAGGGGCCCGGCTTGATGGTGGTGAAGCGGTAGTTGCCGTCGTCGTCGGTCAGGCACCGGCCGACGCCGGTAAAATTCGGGTCGATCGCGGACGGATGCTGGTCGCGCTTGTGTATGTAACGTCCGCCGGCGTTGGCCTGCCAGATCTCGACGAGCTGACGGCGCACCGGCCGTCCGTCCCCGTCGACGAACCGCCCGGTCACCACCATCCGTTCCCCGATGGGCTCGCCCGAGTGCTGGATGGTGAGGTCGGCCTCGAACGGATGCACGTCGCGTTCGGAGAAGCTGGGTGTCCACAGCTCGACCCCTCCGGGTCGGCGTGGTGGAGTTCCTGCGTCGGATGACGGAGCAGGCTACTCCGGTACGGCGGGTAGCTCAGCCGCGGCTGCGTCTCCTCGGCACCCGCGCGTTCATACTCCGACTCGATCGCACCGATCTCCGCGCTGATCTCCTGCTGACTCGCAGCCGCACTGTCGGGATTGTTGTCGATTGCTGCCATGGTCTTCACACGGTAGGGACTCCTTGCAGGCAAAGTGAACGCTATGGTTCCACTGAGTGGAAAGGACTCGGCCTTGGCAGGTAACACTTCGTCGCCGGGCGTGCCTTCCACAGGTGCCAGCAGACCAGCCTTCCAGAGCAACCGGCCCCGGGCTGCGCTTCGACATCCAACTGCAGGACACCCCCGGCAAACCGGAGACGGTCTTCCTGCGCTACCCGGGGCATCAGCGATGACCGACAGCAGGTGCAAACCTCAAGTGCAATTGCGCCGCCTCTGCGGTCACCGCAGCGAGTCCCATCGGCGCGGCGAAATATCAACGATCGCCAGAACTGGGCCCATAATGGGCAAGTTGAGCTTGACCAGGGGTCACTGGTCAGACACCCAGAGTCTTGCTGAATTTTTGAACCCATACCGAAAGGAGCCGGATCGATGACCTTATACCGTAACGAGTTAGACGAATTCGCCAAGACCCTGGCGCGAGCAGAAGGCCGCGAGAGCCAGCACGTCGCGGAAGAGAACCTCGTCGTTAGCTCCGCCGACGCGCACTGGATCCAGACCGGAAGCCCCTCTCAAATTGGGATGCTCCTGCGTATACCCGCCCGCTCCATTGAGTTCTTCCTGCAGAAGATCCCCGCGGGCGAGAGCAGTGACCTTCATCGACACGTACATGAGTCGGTCCACTTCGTGCAACATGGCTCGGGCTGGTCGGAGATTGGCGATCAACGTGTTGCCGGTCGATGCAGCATTCTTCACCGAACTGTCGGCCTATCTGCGCCTGGAACGCCCACCAGGGTTGGCGACCGAGGAGTGTTTCGTGGTGCTGCGCGGACCCTCCGCGGGGGCCCCGGTCAGCGAGGCCGGACTGCGGTCGCTGTTTCGGCGGCACCGAGACCACTCCGGTGCGACGAGGGTACGTCCGCATCGGCTCCGTCATACCTACGGCACTGAACTCGCCTCTGCTGGCATCGATCTGATGGTGCTGCGGGAGTTGATGGGCCACGTGTCCCCGGAAACCACCGCCGGCTACGTGCACCTGTCGGTCGAACAACTCGCCGCCGAATACGGTGCGGCTCGCGCCAGCCTCGCTGGGACACGACGATGACCAACCGGACGCTCGCATCGATCGACCTACTGGCCGACTCGGATGCGGTGCTGGACGACTATCTCGAGTACGTTTCCGGCCTAGGTCTCAGTGGCAGGTCGGTGCGTGGTCGCACCCGCAGCGCGAGCACCTTCCTGACCGAGCACCCGGATCTGCAGGACTGGATGACTCGACCGGCGGCCGAGCGGTTGGCCGAGCTGCGCCACAGCGGGGCGTGGCCATTGCTGTGTCATGTCGTTGGCCGGGGCGCGTTACGGCTCGACCTCGAACTCGCGGCCGTCAAGAACCTCACTGGCCTCGGCCGGGCCGTCGAGGACCGCGACCCGGACGGATTCGCCGCCGTGCGCACGGCCGGGCTGGCCTTGGGCTGGACACCGCAATGGATCGAGACGGTCCTGGGTGAATGCCTGGCGGTGCTGCTCGCCTGGCACGGCGGACTCGTCCACGATGTCACCAACGGCACGGTCGACAAGTTCGATGCCGCACTGGCTGCCACACAGTCGATCCCGGCATCGTCGAGGCGCGCCTACCGCAACCGGATCGCCGGGCTGCGGCAGATGCTTTTTCACGCCCGCATCGTCGACACACCACCACAGCGTCGGCGGTGGGCCCGCAGCTACGCCCAACGCTTCGCCGACGTGGCGATGACCGACCCGATCCGGCAGACGCTGCTGCGTTACGTCACCGTCAGGGCATCGGTGCTGCGGCCGAAATCCGTCGAATCGTTGATCAACGATCTGCTGCCGTTCGCGGACTATCTCAGCACCACTCATCCCGAACTCACCTCATTCGAGAATCTGGATCGCCGTCACATCGAGGGTTTCCTGGTCTGGAATCGCACCCGCACCTGGCGTGGGCAACGCGCCGCCGCCGGCGCAGGACGCACCATCTCCAAGGCCGTGATCCAATCGACGGTGCTGAGCGTGCGCAACCTCCTCGATGACATCACCGAATGGGGTTGGGAGCAGGCACCGCCGCGTCGTCTGGTCTTCGCCGTCGATATCCCGAAACTCGATCAACCCCTGCCACGCGCCCTGCCACCTGATATCGACGCCGCGGTGATGAACGCGGTTGCCCAGCTGGAGGATACGTTTACCCGCGTCGGGTTGACGGTGCTGCGCGGGGCCGGGCTGCGAATAGGGGAACTGCTCGACCTCGAACTCGACAGCGTCATCGACTACGGACCCGCCGGCACCTGGTTGAAAGTTCCGTTGGGCAAGCTCGCCACCGAACGCATGGTTCCACTCTCGGCCAACACCATTGCCGCGTTGGACCAGTGGACCAGCAGACGTGGTGTTTGCCGCCCACTGCAGCATCCCCGTACCGGAGCGCCTACCGATTTCCTGTTCGTCTTCCTGTTCGTCGCGCACGGCCGCCGCCTCGGGCAGACGCGGTTACGCAAAGGCCTGCTCGCCGCCGTCGAGTCCTGCGGGCTGCACGGAACTGGCGGCGCACCGTTGGTGGTAACCCCGCATCAGCTACGCCACACGTGGGCCACCGAACTCGCGAACGCGGGCATGAGCCTGCAGGCTTTGATGGCACTGCTCGGACATGTCACCCCGCAGATGACGCTGCGTTACGCCACCCTGGCCTCCCCGACGCTGCGCGATGCCTACGACCAGGCCATGGGAAAGATGCGACGACAGTTCACTCTCACTCCGGTCGGCAAACCCATCGTCCCCGATGCGGTCAGCTGGCTCGGTAGTGAGATGCTCAAAACACGTGTCGCCCACGGCTACTGCGCCCGCCACCAGAGTGCCGGCGCCTGTCCCTATGCCAACATCTGCGAAACCTGCGACAACTTCGTCACCGGCCCGAGTTCCAAGGCGCACTCAAGGCACAACGCAGCGACATCCAAACCCTCGAAGCAGATGCCCGCGCCCGTGGCTGGCTCGACGAAGCCGCCCGCCACCACCGTGTCGCCGACGCGTTGACCGACCACCTGCACCGCCTCGACCGCTGACCGAATCGACCACCTGGGGTTGATGCGCCCCGAGGGCCGGATAAAGGAACGGCTCAACAAGGAGATCCGGCGTCGCACCGACGTCGTGGGTATCTTCCCCGACCGCGACGCCCTGATCCGCCTCGTCGGCGCCGTGCTGGCCGAACAACACGATGAATGGGCCGAATCCCGGCGCTACCTCGGCCTGGATGTCTTGAGCAAATCCCGCGCCGTCAACGACACCCCGACCGAACAGGAGGCCACCCCGCGGCACTGACCGCCTGAACCATCACCTCGAAGAATCACACGACGACGTCGTACACCACGTCCCTGGACTTGACCCATCTTGGCCGCTTCGGTACGGCATATCGGCGTAAGTTCGGGGTCACTCCGCAACATACGTTGCGTGCAAGCTGAAGATTGCTTCCAACGACGTCACCGAACCCACGCGCGGACGGGCAGTTCGCCCGCGATGTGTGGAATCTAGGCCAGGAATTGGTCGATGGTTTTGATGATCTGGTAGGCCGCCCGCAGCGTCGGCACGTCAATGGCCAGTTCTTCAGCGGCGGCGAGGTACGGCGCCAGCATAAAGTCGACCTCGGTCTTACGTCCTCGCAAAACATCCTCATACATCGAGGGGTGGCCCGACATTCCCTGTGTGCGCATTGCTTTGCCCTGCCCGATGACGAAATCGATCGCCTCGACCGTCGGGAGCGCGTCGAGTTCCTTCAGCCGCGACAGAGGCGCGTAGAAGTTCATCGGCTCGTATCCCTTTGCCCGATAGACCGCCAGAAGGTCTTTCGCCAGCGCGACGAAGTACGTCGCTCCCTCAGGCACCTCCATGCCCTCGAAGACCGAGGCGCCGCGGATCGCGCCCAGCGCCGTGACCGACCACGCTGCGGCCAGCGCGATCTGGGCCAGCTTTTCCCATTCGACCTGCTCGATGTTGCCCACGGCCGCCGCAGGAAGGCCCGCAGCGTTGAAGGCAGCCGTCAGCATGTCGACGCGCGCGCTGGACGATCCGTCCAGTTCGCCGAAGTAAGCGGTTACCTTGGCTGAAAGGTGGTTGCGCACGACGCCAGGCGCGACCAACGTGCCGCCTTCGATAGTGGACGCTCCGATCACCCGGTCACGACCAAGCCACTTCGCGAGCGTCGCGTCCTTCTCCACGGTGTTCTGCACCGACAGGACGGTGCCTATGACATCGCGCAACGGAGCGGCATCCGCTAGCGCCTGCGCGGTGTCTTTGCCCTTCACCGCCAGGACGAGGTAATCGACGGGTCCCGTAACCTTGCCTGCCTCGTCCACCGCCTGCACGTTATCCCTGATCAGCAGCTCGCCCCGACGGCCTGTGATATGCAGGCCGTTGCGCGCGATGGCTTCCGCGTGCGCTCGCCTGCCGACGAGGGTTACGTCTACCCCTGCGTTGGCCAAATAACCGCCCAGGACCGTACCGAGGCCGCCGGCGCCGAGGATCACGACGCGCATCAAATGGCCCCTGCGGCCACAAGCTGCTGTTGCAGCAATTCCCGTTCCGGAGCCGACAGCCGGGCTTTGACGGGCGGCCGCACCGGACCTGCACACAGCCCCAGCAGCTCGAACCACGCCTTTAGATAGGGCATGGCCGCGACATACGAGCCGGTGGCCGCGATGCGGCGGATCAGCACCTCGTCGTAGGCCTCGCGGATCCCGTCCAGCTTTGCCGACACGGGCAGTGCCGCTGCCAGATCACCTTCCAACGCCAGGTCGGTGTAACGGTGCAGGTCCGGTCGCCACTTCCCGTAAAGGATGAGGGAGAGCTCGCCGTAGAGGACGCGTCCGCCGAACAGAGCAGCGTCGTGCGCCCAATAGCGCTCGTTCGGCTCGCTGATCACTAGCCGGTCTCCGAATTTGCGCCGCAACGCGATGCTGTCGGTCCAGCTCAGCGTGCCGTTCTTGATGCCGACGACGTTCGGGTGCTCGGCGATCCGGTTGACGGCGTCATGGCTGTATACGAAACCAGAGACCGGCGTGCGGTAGAGCACCAGTGCCAGCCCGGTGGCGGGGGCCACGAAGTCGAAGTACGAAACGACGTCGTCGTCGGTCTTGAGCTGCACCGACGGGTTCATGATCTCGGCACCGGTGAAGCCGAGCGACTCCACGAAGCGCATCTTTTCGATTGCCTGGTATGCCGACGACTCCAGGATGATCGTAAACAGGGGAAGGCGGCCCGCGGCCGAATCCGCGACTACCTCGTGGTAACGCCGCCATTCGGCCAGTGTCATGTTCCAGCCCTCAGCGAAGAACCCGCCTACGATAAGTCCAGTACAGCCCATCTCCACAAACGCGTCGATGTTGCGCCGCAGACCTTCTTCGTCGAGCTCGAAATCCGCGGTGAGTGGCGTGACGGGACACATGTAGAAGTTCCGGAGATACTCGGTGGCCCATGCCCTGAAATTCGGTCCGACCTGTGTCGTGATGGTCATACTCTTCGGGCTCCTTAAGTGACGATTCGCGAGGTGAGAGTGCGAGGTGGGCAGGATGGATTCCGCCGCTGATCGTTGAACGGCGGACCCTTTGCTGATGCTTTCCCAGCTTCAACTGGGGGATCGGTCGCGTCTATCCCTCCACCGCGGCGCGGACTCCGATTCGCGCCAGATGTCATGGCAGTCACCACTTTTTCGACGGCTAGCGACGGTGTCGCGTTTTGTCAGAAGCCGCCCGACAGCACAGCGATCGCTGCTGCGGCGGCCCGTGGGTCACAGCAGCCGGACGATGCCGCGGGCAGCCACCTGCAGGGCGCCGAGCAGTCGCTGGCGACCTCGCTTCAAGGACGGAACTACGACGGCGATCGCGGCCACCACAGCGTCGTCGGACTGCCGGACGATCGGCACGGCCAGTGAACAGGCGCCTAGCGACATCTCTTCCACGGTGGTAGCCAACCCCTCGCGCCGCACCCCCTCCAACTGTCGGGACAGCACCGCAGGCTGGGTGATTGTGTAGGGAGTAATCGGAGTCAGATTGGCAAACACCTGATCCTGGACTTCGCGTGGCGCGTGCGCCAACAGCACCTTGCCGACGCCGGTGCAGTGCATCGGCAACCTGCTGCCGACGGTGCTAACGATCGGCACGGATGCCCTACCCATCATCCGCTCGAGGTACAATACTTCGTTGCCGTCGCGTACCGCGAGGTGCACGGTGGCGAGCGTTGCCGCGTAGACATCGTGCAAGAACGGCTCTGCGACCTGCCGTAATCCGCCTCCGACCGGGGCGAGCAGCCCAGCGCTCCACATCAGTCGGCCGACCTCGAAACGACCGTCCGTGCGGCGCTGCAACGCCCCGCCCGCAACCAGTTCGGCAGCCAGCCGGTGGGCCGTGGCCATCGGCAGGCTGGCCCTACCCGCCAGTTCGGACAGCGTCAGTGTCCGGTGCCACTCATCGAAGGCGGCGACCATGCGCAGCAAACGAGAAGCGACGCTGGTGCCGGGCGTTGAGGTATTTCCCGCCACTCACGGATCCTTTCCGCTCAGTGGTAATCTAGCGTAGGTCAGTCGCCGAGGAGCCAATAGTGTCAAGGCTATGACAGCAGCGATCGACCGCGATCCCGACGGCGGGTTGCCGAGGCAGCAGGCGATCAGCGCGGAGATCGAGGCGATCGAGTCCGAGTACCAGCGCGCTGGCATCGAGGAGACGCAGCCGCGGCTCGGCTACCCGCCCTACCGCAGCAGCCTGCTGCGTCATCCCACGAAGGACCTACACCACGCTGACCCGGAGGGCGTCGAGCTGTGGACGCCCTGCTTTTCCGAACGCGACGTGCATCCGCTTGAATCGGACCTCACCATCCAGCACTCAGGCGAACCCATCGGCGAACGGATAGTGGTGACCGGCCGGGTGGTCGACGGCGACGGACGGCCGGTGCGACGTCAACTCGTCGAGATCTGGCAGGCCAACGCCGGCGGTCGCTACATCCACAAGCGTGATCAGCACCCGTCCGCGATCGACCCCAACTTCACCGGCGTCGGCCGCTGCCTGACCGATGACGACGGAAGCTACCGCTTCACCACGATCAAGCCAGGGCCGTATCCGTGGAGGAACCACCGCAACGCTTGGCGCCCAGCCCACATCCACTTCTCGGTGTTCGGAACGGAATTCACGCAACGGCTGATCACCCAGATGTACTTCCCCGGCGACCCGTTGTTCGCGCTGGACCCGATCTATCAGTCGATCACCGACCGAAAGGCCCGAGACCGACTGATTGCCAACTACGACCACGACGTCACCACCCACGAATGGGCCACCGGATACCGGTGGGACATCATCCTCACCGGCGCGACGCGCACTCCGACCGAGGATCCCCACCGCGGAAGCGAACACTGATGAATACCCTGCTCACCGCCACCCCGGGGCAGACCGTCGGACCCTTTTTCGGTTACGCACTCCCGTTCGACCGGTGCGACCAGCTGGTTCCGGCCGGCTCACCGGGTGCCGTCCAGCTTTCCGGCTTGGTCCTCGATGGTGACGGCCAGCCTGTTCCCGACGCCCTGCTTGAGATCTGGCAGGCCAACGCCGACGGCACCATCCCCACGTCCACCGGCTCGCTACACCGGGACGGCTGGACCTTCACGGGGTGGGGCCGCGCCGGCACCGACGCTGGCGGACGGTACAACTTTTCCACCGTCATCCCAGGTCCCTGCGATCCCGGTGCGGCACCGTTCTTTCTGATCACCGTGTTCGCCCGCGGGCTGCTCAACCGGCTGTTCACCCGCGCCTACGTGCCGGGGGGCCAGCTGGCAGGCGATCCACTGCTGGCGTCCCTGCCGCCCGAGCGCCGCGACACGCTCATCGCCACCCGCGAGGGCGCCGGACTACGCTTCGACATCCAATTGCAGGACGCGCCAGGCAAACCCGAGACGGTCTTCCTGCGCTACGCGGGATACCAGCGATGACTGACCTCTTCTGGCCGGGCGACGACCTCGCAGGCGCCCTGATGAGCGGCCCCGCATTCCTCGAGGCCATGGTGGCCGTGGAACGGGCGTGGCTGGACATCCTCGTCGACGCCGGTATCGCACCGCAGGAGGCGCGTGCCAGCTTGGCAGACCTCATCGCCGACGCCGACACCGAGTCGATCGCCCGCCGCGCCGCCACCGACGGCAGCCCCGTCAGCGCGCTGGTCACGTTGTTGCGTGAGCGCTCAACGGCGGCGACAGCGCGTTGGTTACACCGCGGGCTAACCAGTCAGGACGTCGTCGACACAGCGCTCGTCATCTGCGCCCGTGATGTCCTCATGCGCATCGGCGACGAGTTCACCGTCCAAGTCCGGGCGCTGTCCGAGCTCGCTGAGAGGCACCGGAGCACACCAACACTCGCGCGTACCCTGACCCAGGCCGCTCTACCGAGCACCTTCGGCGTCAAGATGGCACGTTGGCTTACCGGCATACTGGACGCCGCCGAACCGCTGACCGGGCTGCTGCCCTCGCTGCCGGTGCAGGTCGGTGGCGCGGTGGGAACGCTGGCGGCGGCTACCGAATTGACCGGTTCGGTGGACGGCGCCATCGCGTTGAGCGACGCGCTCGCCGGCGCTCTGCGGCTGGCGCCGGCTCCGCCCTGGCACACCACCCGCTCGGCGATCACCCGTATCGGGGATGCGTTGGTGAGCTGCTGCGACGCCTGGGGGCACATCGCCGCCGATGTCGCGACCGGTAGCCGGCCCGAGGTCGGCGAGCTGGTCGAGGGGACTGGTGGCGGCTCATCGACGATGCCGCACAAGAACAATCCCGTCCGCTCTGTGTTGATCCGGCGCACCGCGCTCACCGCGGGCACCTTGGGCGCCACCCTGCACCTGGCCGCAGGAGCGAGTGTCGACGAGCGCTCCGACGGCGCGTGGCACGCCGAATGGGCCACACTGCGCACGCTCGCCCGCCGCACCGTCGTGGCGGCCGTCCAGGCCTCCGAACTGCTCTTCGGGTTGCAGGTGGACACGGCGCGGGCGGCCGCGAACCTGGCCGACGCGGGCGGGCTGCTCACCGAACAACGTGCAATGACCGAGTTGACCGGTAGCCCAGCACGGCCCGACTACACCGGTGCCGCCGATCGGCTGATCGATTCGACCTTGAGTCGGGCCCGCCGCTTCATCAAGTCTGCGTCATGACCATTCCGGCCTTGGCCACAATCGACTTCGGCGGT
Source organism: Mycolicibacterium frederiksbergense (assembly GCF_012223425.1). GTDB lineage: Bacteria > Actinomycetota > Actinomycetes > Mycobacteriales > Mycobacteriaceae > Mycobacterium > Mycobacterium frederiksbergense. Next base: position 88,063 of record NZ_CP038798.1, on the reverse strand, counting down.
CCCGACGGTGCGCCTGTCCTCGTGCTGGGGCCTTCACTGGGTACTTCGGCAGCCACGCTGTGGAGCGCTGCGGCTGGATGGCTGAGTGCGCACGCCCGCGTCGTCGGGTGGGACCTACCCGGTCACGGTCGAGGCGGTCCTGGCGAGCCCTTCACGATCGCCGAACTAGCGGCCGCCGTGCTGGCACTCGCCGACGACATGCGCGCCGAGACCTTCCACTACGCCGGTGATTCGCTCGGTGGCTGTGTCGGTCTGCAGCTGATGCTCGACGCGCCGCAACGGGTGGACTCGGCGACCCTGCTGGGCACCGGTGCGTCGATCGGCACCCCAGCTGGCTGGCTCGAGCGCGCCGCCACCGTCCGCGCCGAGGGCGTCGAAACCCTGCTCTCGGGTGCGGCCCAGCGGTGGTTCGCGCCGGGCTTCGTCGACCGGCAACCAGGTGTCGGCGCGGCGCTGCTGGACGCCCTCAGTCACACCGATCCGGAGTCCTATGCGCAGGCGTGCGAGGCTCTCGCGGCATTCGACATTTCCGACCGATTGCGCGAGATCGTCACTCCCGTCCTGGCCGTGGCAGGCAGCGCCGACGTGCCCACGCCGCCGGAGTCATTGCGGCGCATCGCCTCCGGTGTCCAGGACGGTGACCTCGTAGTGCTCGACGGTGTCGGGCACCTGGCACCCGCCGAAGCCCCGGACCGGGTCGCCGGCCTCATCGCAGAGCAGGTGGGTATTCCGCAGCCTGCGACTAGGACCGTCGAGGACGTGTGTCGCGCGGGAATGGCGATACGGCGCCAGGTGCTCGGCGACGGGCACGTCGACCGGGCAATCGCCGGTACCACCGACATGACCGCCGATTTCCAGCACCTGATCACCCAGTACGCCTGGGGAACCATCTGGACACGCCCAGGTCTAGACCTTCGCAGCCGCTCGATGATCACCCTGACGGCGCTGGTCGCGCGCGGGCACCGCGAGGAACTGGCGATGCACCTGCGAGCGGCCCGCCGGAACGGTTTGAGCAACGACGAGATCAAGGAGCTGCTGATGCAGACTGCCATCTACTGTGGCGTCCCCGACGCCAACTCCGCGTTTCGCATCGCCGCCGAGGTATTGCCGGAATTCGACGAGGACGAGCGGGCGTCGTCATGAGCCGCACCGCCGTCTGCGCCGCCGCCCACGAAGCCGTCGCCGGAATCGCTGACGGCGCAACAATTCTCGTCGGCGGATTCGGCATGGCGGGCATGCCCACCACACTCATCGATGCGATCATCGAACAGGGCGCCGCCGAGCTCACCATCGTCAGCAACAACGCGGGCAACGGCGACACCGGTCTGGCCGCGCTGCTGGCTGCCGGTCGGGTCGCGAAGGTCATTTGTTCCTTCCCCCGACAGGCCGATTCGTACGTGTTCGACAGGCTCTACCGGGACGGCATGGTCGACCTCGAAGTGGTCCCGCAGGGCAACCTGGCCGAGCGGATCAGAGCGGCAGGCGCGGGCATTGGCGCGTTCTTCTGCCCGACCGGTGTCGGCACCCCGCTCGCCTCGGGCAAGGAGATCCGCACGATCGACGGCCGCGACTACGTGCTGGAGTATCCGATCCGCGGCGACGTCGCACTCATCGCAGCACACCTGGCCGACCGGGCCGGAAACCTGTTGTACCGCAAGACTGCTCGCAACTTCGGTCCGGTCATGGCGACCGCCGCCACGCTGACCGTCGTTGAGGTCTCCCGCGTCGTCGAGACCGGAGGCATCGACCCCGAGACGGTCGTGACGCCGGGTATCTTCGTCGACCGCATCCTCGACCTGTCCTCGATTCCCGCCGCCCGCACCGAGGCCGCCTCGTGACGGGAACGCTCGATGCAAGGACACGGCGTCGTGTCGAGCATCTCGACCGTGGCCCGTTGGACCGCCGGGAGATCGCCGCGATGATCGCCCGCGACATCGCACCTGGGTCGTACGTCAATCTCGGCATCGGCCAGCCCACGATGGTCGCCGACTACCTCGACCCCGCCGCCGAGGTGGTGCTGCACACCGAGAACGGCATGCTCGGCATGGGAGGCGCCGCGACAGGAGACGCCATTGACCCGGATCTCACCAATGCAGGCAAGGTTCCGGTCACCGAAACCCCTGGGGCGTCCTACTTCCACCACGCCGACTCCTTCGCCATGATGCGCGGCGGCCATCTCGACGTGTGTGTGCTCGGGGCGTTTCAGGTCAGCGAGCGTGGAGACCTCGCCAACTGGCACACCGGAGCACCGGACGCCATTCCCGCGGTCGGGGGTGCGATGGATCTCGCCATCGGAGCGAAGCGCGTATTCGTGATGATGACGCTGTTCGGCAAGGACAGGACCGCGAAGTTGGTTCCGGAGTGCAGTTACCCGCTGACCGGGCTTCGGTGCGTCAGCCGGCTGTATACCGAGTACGCGATCTTCGACATCGACAACGCCGGAGACGGACGCGTGCGCGTACTCGAGACCTTCGCCATCAGTATCGCCGCGCTCGAGAAGCGCTTGCACATAGCTCTGTCGTGACCCTGGCGCTTGGGTCGCCGAAAAGTGACTCCATGCTCGCTCAGCGACGAAATTCCCAGAGGAGTGGATCGATGACCCTATCCCGTGACGAGCTAGCCGATTTCGCCGAAAGTATGGCGCGCGCAGGGGATCGCGACACCCAGCACGTGACCGAGGAGCACCTCGTCGTGAACTCCACCGAGGCACACTGGATCCAGACCGGAAGCCCATCAGAAATTGGATTGCTTCTGCGGATACCCGCCCGCTCCATTGAGTTCTTCCTGCAGAAGATCCCCGCCGGTGCGGGCAGTGACCTTCATCGACACGTACACGAGTCAGTTCACTTCGTGCGACATGGCTCGGGCTGGTCGGAGATTGGCGATCAACGCGTAACGTGGAGCGCAGGCGACTTCGTGTATACGCCGCCGTGGGTATGGCATCGCCACTATGCAGATGACCAACAGGACGTCGAGATGATAGTCATCGAGAACTCCCGCCTCCTGGCTGCCGTGGACGCAACCCAGAGGGAAACCAGGGGCAACGTTAGCTTCGCCGAGGCTTTCGGCGTCGCCGACACGTAAGCAGTGGAGAAATTGTCAAGGGAATCGCTTCGAAGGGCGCTTGACGACGGCGGTCAAACACACGGCGGCCGGTCAACCCATCCACGGCGCTAATGTCCAGCCGCCCTGCAACTTTCGTGGCCGCGGCGTCTCCCGGCGAAGCAGGCGGCCTGATCTGCACCCGTGTTGTCGGCCCACGGGTTGTGCGAGTAAAGCGCAAAGTGATCACGATGCGGTCACATGCGTTATTCGTCGAACCCTTCATCTGGGATAGCAAACGCCGCCCTGGCGTTGTCGTTGAGATTTGCAAATCCATCGATAACCACCCGGGCCACGCGGGTCTCATGGTCGACAATGCGGATCAGCCACGTGTGAAAGGCCGCACCGGTGAATTCTTCGCTGACCGGCGAAGGAGCTCTCCAGCGACGGAAGAAGAACTCGAGTCGTGTCGTCAGCTCGATGACATCCTCCTGCACCGGAACGTAGGAAAGTACTTGACGCAGTTCGAGGCGTTCGTCGAAAATCCCGTCCCGCTGCGTGAGATACAACCGCAGACCATTGAGTCCCTTCCATTGGTGGCCGCCGCGAAAGCCGATTTCGAAGTCGTCTGTGAGGACGGTTGCGAACATTTGCTCGGCCGGCGAGTGGCGCTGTTCTAAGCGCAGGTAGTCATCGATCGTCGAAACGAACGCCGGCAGGTCGGGGGTACTCGACACAGAACATCTCCTTTGCCAATGTAGTTAGACCAGCTTAGTAGCAAGCTCTGCGGCAGCTTCGCCGATGATGCCAGCTACTTGGCGGACATGTGATGGCCGTAACCGATAGCTCGGCGCTGATGCATTTAGTGCCAGCCTCACGTCGGGACCTCTTGCAGGTATGGCGACAGCAACGGATGCGACACCTTCTTCGCTTTCCTCCCTACTGGTCGCGAAACCGCTCTTTCTGACCTCTACCAACTCGGCGCACAACTGGGTGAGGGTGCTCACTGAATTCTGGGTGAGTTGTTCCAAATTTGGTTCAGGGTACAGTTTGTGAAGCTCTTCATCGGAGAAGTTGGCAAGCATGGCCTTACCGGTCGACGTGCAGTGTGCAGGCATGGTCCTGCCCAGGCGCGATACCACCCGCACGGCGGACGGGCTCTCGACCGCCGCGATGAAGCGGACCGACGTGCCATCCAGCATCCCGATATGCACTGTTTCCTGCAGCGCATCGCTGAGCTGGCGCAGAATCGGAGCTGCGATGCGCGGTATATCCATTCTGGCGAAAACAGCGAACGCCACCCCGGTCAAGGCCGGTCCGGGCAGATAAGCCTTGCTGATCGGATCCTGGCGGACGAAACCGCGATACTGAAGCATCGATAACAGCCGATGCGCAGTCGACGATGCCACGTCTAGATAGACGCTTGCCTCGGTAAGACGGACCTCTGATCGTTCACCCAGGAGTAGAAGTAGGCGAAGAGCGTTGTCGACAGACTCGATCGGATACTGAGGCGGTTTAGCGGTACCGAGTTGATCCATTTGTCGCGTTTGCGCCGGTCTCTGCATGGCAGAAAGGGTACCTCCCCTGAGGAACGAGTGGGTAAGTCCCCTGGCGTGGTGGGGTTTCGGAGGTCGGGGACGACGGTGCCGGGTGTGTCGTTGACGGTGTTGGGGTGGGCCATCGCGTAGTGGTCAGTGAGTTACCTACCAAGTGACTCACAGGAAGACACACGACGCGATGACCCATGACCATTCTGCCCTGCTCGCCCAGCTCGACGCTTTGAAGTCCGCTGACGTCGGCGCGGTGTTCGCCGAGCTGATCCGTGCCGGGCTGCAGCAGCTCATCGAAGCTGAAGCCACCGCGGCGATCGGCGCCGGCCGCTACCAGCGCACCGATGGTCGTACGGTGCACCGCAATGGGCATCGGCCCAAGACAGTGTCGACCACCTCGGGGGACGTCGAGGTGCAGATCCCCAAGCTGCGAGCCGGGTCGTTCTTCCCATCGCTGCTGGAGCGGCGCCGCCGTATCGACAAGGCACTGCACGCGGTGATCATGGAGGCCTACGTCCACGGGGTGTCGACCCGCAGTGTTGATGATCTGGTGTTCGCGATGGGCGTGGAGACCGGGGTGTCGAAGTCGGAGGTGTCGCGGATCTGTGCTGGCTTGGATAAGGAGATCGAGGCGTTTCGCACCCGTAGCCTGGCCCACACCGAGTTCCCGTACGTGTTCTGCGATGCGACGTTCTGCAAGGTCCGTATTGGGGCGCACGTGGTCTCTCAGGCCTTGGTGGTGGCCACCGGTGTGTCCATCGACGGCACTCGCGAAGTGCTGGGCACCGCCGTCGGTGACAGCGAGTCCTTCGAGTTCTGGCGGGAATTCCTGGCGTCGCTGAGAGCGCGCGGTTTGTCCGGGGTGCATCTGGTCATCTCCGACGCACACGCGGGATTGAGAGCTGCTGTGGCACAGCAGTTCATGAACTCGTCGTGGCAGCGCTGTCGGGTGCATTTCATGCGCAACCTGCACACCGCGGTCGCCGCCAAGCACGCCCCAGCGGTCACCGCGGCGGTCAAGACCATCTTCGCCCACACCGACCCCATGGAGGTCGCACAGCAGTGGGACCGGGTCGCCGACACGCTGGCGGGCAGTTTCCCGAAGGTGGCCGCGATGATGGCCGAGGCGAAGACCGATGTGCTGGCGTTCACCGCGTTCCCGCGGGCGCACTGGCAAAAGATCTGGTCGAACAACCCGATCGAACTTATCCGGCCCTCGGGGGCGCATCAACCCCAGGTGGTCGATTCGGTCAGCGGTCGAGGCGGTGCAGGTGGTCGGTCAACGCGTCGGCGACACGGTGGTGGCGGGCGGCTTCGTCGAGCCAGCCACGGGCGCGGGCATCTGCTTCGAGGGTTTGGATGTCGCTGCGTTGTGCCTTGAGTGCGCCTTGGAACTCGGGGCCGGTGACGAAGTTGTCGCAGGTTTCGCAGATGTTGGCATAGGGACAGGCGCCGGCACTCTGGTGGCGGGCGCAGTAGCCGTGGGCGACACGTGTTTTGAGCATCTCACTACCGAGCCAGCTGACCGCATCGGGGACGATGGGTTTGCCGACCGGAGTGAGAGTGAACTGTCGTCGCATCTTTCCCATGGCCTGGTCGTAGGCATCGCGCAGCGTCGGGGAGGCCAGGGTGGCGTAACGCAGCGTCATCTGCGGGGTGACATGTCCGAGCAGTGCCATCAAAGCCTGCAGGCTCATGCCCGCGTTCGCGAGTTCGGTGGCCCACGTGTGGCGTAGCTGATGCGGGGTTACCACCAACGGTGCGCCGCCAGTTCCGTGCAGCCCGCAGGACTCGACGGCGGCGAGCAGGCCTTTGCGTAACCGCGTCTGCCCGAGGCGGCGGCCGTGCGCGACGAACAGGAAGACGAACAGGAAATCGGTAGGCGCTCCGGTACGGGGATGCTGCAGTGGGCGGCAAACACCACGTCTGCTGGTCCACTGGTCCAACGCGGCAATGGTGTTGGCCGAGAGTGGAACCATGCGTTCGGTGGCGAGCTTGCCCAACGGAACTTTCAACCAGGTGCCGGCGGGTCCGTAGTCGATGACGCTGTCGAGTTCGAGGTCGAGCAGTTCCCCTATTCGCAGCCCGGCCCGCGCAGCACCGTCAACCCGACGCGGGTAAACGTATCCTCCAGCTGGGCAACCGCGTTCATCACCGCGGCGTCGATATCAGGTGGCAGGGCGCGTGGCAGGGGTTGATCGAGTTTCGGGATATCGACGGCGAAGACCAGACGACGCGGCGGTGCCTGCTCCCAACCCCATTCGGTGATGTCATCGAGGAGGTTGCGCACGCTCAGCACCGTCGATTGGATCACGGCCTTGGAGATGGTGCGTCCTGCGCCGGCGGCGGCGCGTTGCCCACGCCAGGTGCGGGTGCGATTCCAGACCAGGAAACCCTCGATGTGACGGCGATCCAGATTCTCGAATGAGGTGAGTTCGGGATGAGTGGTGCTGAGATAGTCCGCGAACGGCAGCAGATCGTTGATCAACGATTCGACGGATTTCGGCCGCAGCACCGATGCCCTGACGGTGACGTAACGCAGCAGCGTCTGCCGGATCGGGTCGGTCATCGCCACGTCGGCGAAGCGTTGGGCGTAGCTGCGGGCCCACCGCCGACGCTGTGGTGGTGTGTCGACGATGCGGGCGTGAAAAAGCATCTGCCGCAGCCCGGCGATCCGGTTGCGGTAGGCGCGCCTCGACGATGCCGGGATCGACTGTGTGGCAGCCAGTGCGGCATCGAACTTGTCGACCGTGCCGTTGGTGACATCGTGGACGAGTCCGCCGTGCCAGGCGAGCAGCACCGCCAGGCATTCACCCAGGACCGTCTCGATCCATTGCGGTGTCCAGCCCAAGGCCAGCCCGGCCGTGCGCACGGCGGCGAATCCGTCCGGGTCGCGGTCCTCGACGGCCCGGCCGAGGCCAGTGAGGTTCTTGACGGCCGCGAGTTCGAGGTCGAGCCGTAACGCGCCCCGGCCAACGACATGACACAGCAATGGCCACGCCCCGCTGTGGCGCAGCTCGGCCAACCGCTCGGCCGCCGGTCGAGTCATCCAGTCCTGCAGATCCGGGTGCTCGGTCAGGAAGGTGCTCGCGCTGCGGGTGCGACCACGCACCGACCTGCCACTGAGACCTAGGCCGGAAACGTACTCGAGATAGTCGTCCAGCACCGCATCCGAGTCGGCCAGTAGGTCGATCGATGCGAGCGTCCGGTTGGTCATCGTCGTGTCCCAGCGAGGCTGGCGCGAGCCGCACCGTATTCGGCGGCGAGTTGTTCGACCGACAGGTGCACGTAGCCGGCGGTGGTTTCCGGGGACACGTGGCCCATCAACTCCCGCAGCACCATCAGATCGATGCCAGCAGAGGCGAGTTCAGTGCCGTAGGTATGACGGAGCCGATGCGGACGTACCCTCGTCGCACCGGAGTGGTCTCGGTGCCGCCGAAACAGCGACCGCAGTCCGGCCTCGCTGACCGGGGCCCCGCGGAGGGTCCGCGCAGCACCACGAAACACTCCTCGGTCGCCAACCCTGGTGGGCGTTCCAGGCGCAGATAGGCCGACAGTTCGGTGAAGAATGCTGCATCGACCGGCACCACCCGTTCCTTTGAGCCTTTGCCGAGCACCCGCACTCGTCGCCGGCCGAAGTCGATGTCGGCCAACCGCAAGGATCGCACCTCGGCGCTGCGTAAGCCCCCGAATAGCATCGCCCACACCATCGCCCGATCCCGATGGGTTCGCAACGACGCCACGAACCGCTCGACTGCATCCGCGTCGAGGGACTCGGGCAGCAATCGCGGTTGCCGCACCAGTCGGCCTCCGGCCCGAGGCCGACCCGGGCCCAGATGCCCGAGCGGCCCCCGCGCCACCGGTCGCAGTCCCTGCCCGCGCCGCGGTGAGGGCACCGGGTTGTCGGTACGTATCCCAGTCATCACCAGGTACTCGAACAATGCCCGCACCGCCGCGACCCGCCGGTTAATCGTCGATGCCGCCGCGCTCCCGCCATTCCTTCTCGCCGGGTTGCACCGGGGTCACGGCGCACGTCCTGCCAGTCGATCCACTCGAACACCTCCACCGGCGTCACCGCCGCCACCGCGAGATCACGGTCGAGCAGGAACCGAGCCAAATTGAGCACATCGAAGGCATACGCCCGCACCGTCGCCGCACTGAACCCGCGTCCGACCAGATGCACCAGGAATGCGTTCGCCGCTGCGCACCCCTCCCACGGGCCGTCGATCGCATAGCCCTCGCTGCTGGTACGCACCCGAACAGTCATCGCCTACCCCTCTCGGCCCTGTCAGCATGCGCCCCGCATGACCGGCGGCCTCGAACCTCACGCCGCATCCACGGTCGTGCGAGGTGCCTCACCTAATTGTGAGCGCGAAGGGTGAGCTGGTGCCTCACGCATAATGAGCGCGTGGGGGCTTGCGTTACTTCGCCGTGGCCAATCGGTTGATTGACGGTTGCAATGCTTCCAGGTCGAGGTGGCGGGCGGCGGTGAGGGCCTCGGTCTTGGCCTGGGCCAGATCCAGGAGTTGCATTTGGATGGTGTTGATCTGCCGGGTCAGATCGGCCGGGTTGATGCCCTCGATTCGGTCGGCAACGTTCGAGAGTTGTTGTGCTTCAAGGAGTCCTGATGCTTGCAGGCGTTGCCACGGGGTGGCCGGCTTGTCGTAGATGCGCTTGCGGCGACCGTTTGCGGTGGTGGTGTAGCCAACGGGTTTTTTGGTCGGGGTGAAGAAGTTCAGGCGCAGCGACACCAGCTTCCACAGCCGGTTGAGCAGCTCTAGCTCGTCGGGGGTGTCGTAGCGCCAGTAGAACGCGTGTTTGCGCACCACATGGTGGTTCTTCGACTCCACATGCGCCTGGTCGTTCTTCTGGTACGGCCGCGAGCGAGTCTGGGCGATGTCGCGGGCCTGCAGCCAGCCCGCGACATCGTGATTGATGAACTCCGACCCGCAGTCCGAGTCGAAGATCACCAGGTCGAAGGGGAACCGCTGCTGCAGCTCAGCGATGCCCGCCAGGATCCACGTCGAGGCGTTGTTGCGGATCGAGCAGTTCTCGGTCCAGCCAATCACTAGGTCGGTCATCGTCAGCGTGCGGGCGAACTCGCCGATCAGTGTCGGGCCGCAGTGCGCCACGGTGTCGGCCTCGATCACCCCTGGGGCATCGGGCGCCTCATCGGCACAGGTACGAATGGTGATCGAGTTCCGCAGCAGCGGTGAGGGTTTGGTCGTCGAGATACCCTTGATCCGCATCCGGTCCCGGGCCGGTTTCAAGTACCGGTCCACGGTCGCAGCGCTCATTGTCTTGAGTTCAGCGGATGCCCCCTTGGTGGCGAACGGCTTGTCAAGATCACCGGCCTCGGCCAGCAACGGCAGCCACAGATCGAGCATGACCACCAGGTACTTGCCGCACGGCATGCCCATCAACGCCCACACGTGCTCCAGAAGTGCCCTGGCGTCGTCGCTGAAGCCCCGCGCCCGCAGCGCGCGCCCATCGACCTGCGCGGCCGGGTCCGGCAGCTTCGGGCCGGTCAGCATCCGCCGGGCCGTGGAGCGACCCATCCCGGTCGTGGACACCACCCGATCCAAAATCTTGCCCCTGTCCGCCTTGGATGCCTTGCGGTACTGACCTCGCAGTTTGTTCGTTACCTGCCGCCTCGCAGCCATATCGATCTTGCCTTCCACATCGGGCAAGCCTTCTAGACCACGCGCTCAAAATAGGTGAGGCACCACCACCGGCCACGCGCTCAAACTAAGTGAGGCACGTCGTCGTGTCGTGGGAGGGCCGGTTAACCGATAGACTGAATAAGGAGATCAAGCGACGAGCCGATGTCGTGGAGATCTTCCCCAACCCGGCGGCGTTCCTGCGGCTGGCCACCGCGGTGGTCATCGAGTCTCATGACGAGTGGCAGGTCACCCGCCGCTATCTGTCCGATGTCTCGATGGACGAACTACGCACGGTCATCGCCGCAAAACACGCCGCTGCAGCACTTGCCAAACAACACCAAATCACCTAGCGTTCAACACGACTCGTTGATCGCAACGCGTGAACCACGCCAGATCCGAAGTCCACCACTCCCCGGGACGCTATCAAACCCGTTTGATGCACCACGTAGAGACGAGGACAGGGCAGGCCGCCCCAACCCCCTTGACAAACCGCACTTACGAAGGTGTCGCGACGGCTGAGAAGTGCCGGCTGTTGTGCGACCTTTGCGACTCGCATTGCGCCCCGGTACCTCATCAAGTCGATGACCATCGGGTCCGTGCTGACCCTTCGTCCCACCTGTTCACCGCTACGAGGTGCCTCACCTAATTGTGAGCGCGAAGGGTGAGCTGGTGCCTCACGCATAATGAGCGCGTGGGGGCTTGCGTTACTTCGCCGTGGCCAATCGGTTGATTGACGGTTGCAATGCTTCCAGGTCGAGGTGGCGGGCGGCGGTGAGGGCCTCGGTCTTGGCCTGGGCCAGATCCAGGAGTTGCATTTGGATGGTGTTGATCTGCCGGGTCAGATCGGCCGGGTTGATGCCCTCGATTCGGTCGGCAACGTTCGAGAGTTGTTGTGCTTCAAGGAGTCCTGATGCTTGCAGGCGTTGCCACGGGGTGGCCGGCTTGTCGTAGATGCGCTTGCGGCGACCGTTTGCGGTGGTGGTGTAGCCAACGGGTTTTTTGGTCGGGGTGAAGAAGTTCAGGCGCAGCGACACCAGCTTCCACAGCCGGTTGAGCAGCTCTAGCTCGTCGGGGGTGTCGTAGCGCCAGTAGAACGCGTGTTTGCGCACCACATGGTGGTTCTTCGACTCCACATGCGCCTGGTCGTTCTTCTGGTACGGCCGCGAGCGAGTCTGGGCGATGTCGCGGGCCTGCAGCCAGCCCGCGACATCGTGATTGATGAACTCCGACCCGCAGTCCGAGTCGAAGATCACCAGGTCGAAGGGGAACCGCTGCTGCAGCTCAGCGATGCCCGCCAGGATCCACGTCGAGGCGTTGTTGCGGATCGAGCAGTTCTCGGTCCAGCCAATCACTAGGTCGGTCATCGTCAGCGTGCGGGCGAACTCGCCGATCAGTGTCGGGCCGCAGTGCGCCACGGTGTCGGCCTCGATCACCCCTGGGGCATCGGGCGCCTCATCGGCACAGGTACGAATGGTGATCGAGTTCCGCAGCAGCGGTGAGGGTTTGGTCGTCGAGATACCCTTGATCCGCATCCGGTCCCGGGCCGGTTTCAAGTACCGGTCCACGGTCGCAGCGCTCATTGTCTTGAGTTCAGCGGATGCCCCTTGGTGGCGAACGGCTTGTCAAGATCACCGGCCTCGGCCAGCAACGGCAGCCACAGATCGAGCATGACCACCAGGTACTTGCCGCACGGCATGCCCATCAACGCCCACACGTGCTCCAGAAGTGCCCTGGCGTCGTCGCTGAAGCCCCGCGCCCGCAGCGCGCGCCCATCGACCTGCGCGGCCGGGTCCGGCAGCTTCGGGCCGGTCAGCATCCGCCGGGCCGTGGAGCGACCCATCCCGGTCGTGGACACCACCCGATCCAAAATCTTGCCCCTGTCCGCCTTGGATGCCTTGCGGTACTGACCTCGCAGTTTGTTCGTTACCTGCCGCCTCGCAGCCATATCGATCTTGCCTTCCACATCGGGCAAGCCTTCTAGACCACGCGCTCAAAATAGGTGAGGCACCACCACCGGCCACGCGCTCAAACTAAGTGAGGCACGTCGCGCTATTGACGAGATCCCTCTCCCGCAGTTAAGCTCCTAATACAGAGGTAAGTTCTGGAAAGCAGAGAAGGGCACGAAGGCTTGTGAGTCAAATCCCAACGCTTCCCGAGTTCGACGCCGAGCTCGAGGCGGCGAACCTACGAGGACAATGGGTGTACGACGAGATGCTGGAAAATGTCGTCGGTGGACCTAGGCCGGCTGGTGTTCCATTTCTGTGGCGGTGGCAGGACGTACACGCGAAGCTTTTGAAGTCGTGTGACGTGATGCCCGAGAGCTTCACAGCGCGTCGCAATCTCTCCTTCATCAACCCGGCTGCCCGGGGAACGACCCATACAATGAACATGGGCATGCAGATGCTCAAGCCTGGCGAGATCGCTTATGCCCATCGCCACAGCATGGCGGCCCTGCGGTTCGCGATTCACGGTGGCCCAGGCCTGGTAACGGTGGTTGACGGGGAACCGTGTCAGATGGACGACTACGATCTGGTCCTGACTCCCCGCTGGGCGTGGCACGATCATGAGAACACGACCTCGGAGAACGTCGTCTGGTTCGACGTTCTGGACATCGGGTTGGTGCTCGGCCTGAACGTGCCTTTCTACGAGTCCTTCGGGGAGAAGCGGCAGCCGCAGCGCGAGAACCCGGGCGAGCACCTCGCCGATCGAGGTGGGCTGGTGCGCCCCGCCTGGGAACAGGCCAAGATGGCGAATTTCCCGTTCCGCTACCCGTGGCGTGACGTGGAACGACAGCTCGGGCGCATGGCGGGTCTTGCCGGTAGTCCCTATGACGGCGTAGTCCTGCGTTATGCGAACCCCGTCACAGGTGGCTCAACCATGCCCACCCTGGATTGCTAGGTGCAGTTGCTGCGGCCGGGCCAGCGGACCGAAGCCCACCGCCACACCTCGAGCGCCGTGTACTTCGTCGTGCGCGGCGAAGGGACGACGGTCGTCGACGGAGTGGAGCTCGACTGGGGTCCGCACGATAGCTTCGTGGTGCCCAACTGGAGCACGCACCACTTCATCAACCGGTCTGCGAAAGAAGCCGTTCTGTTCTCGGTGAACGACATCCCAGCTTTGAAAGCCCTAGACCTCTACTTCGAAGAGCCTGAGCTGTCTGTGGGCACGCACCCGGTCCCTCCGATCCCCGCAAATCTCCGCGCCCGCTAAGGGCCGCCCGAGAGAAACAGAGCTAACGTGGCCACTAAACTGACATTGTCCGCTGACGATGTAACCGGCGTCGTGGGCATCATCCCCACTCCGTCCACCCCGACTGCCGACCACACTAACACCGTAAACTCGGTGGACCTCGAAGAGGCGGCGAAACTCGCCGACGCGATGGTCCGCGGTGGGGTCGACGTCCTCATGACCACGGGCACGTTCGGCGAGTGCGCCTCGCTCACGTGGGACGAGCTGCAAAGTTTCGTTGCTACCGTAGTCGACGCCGTCGCAGGGCGTATCCCCGTTTTCGCCGGCGCGACGACACTCAACACGCGCGACACGATCGCTCGGGGCCACCGGCTCGGCGAGCTCGGCGCCGATGGTCTGTTCGTCGGGCGTCCTATGTGGCTGCCGCTCGATGACGCCGGCATTGTGCGGTTCTACCGAGACGTAGCCGAGACGTTGCCCCACCTGGCGCTGGTGGTCTACGACAACCCGGGTGCTTTCAAGGGGAAGATTGGGACGTCGGCCTACGAGGCGCTCAGCCATATACCGCAGGTCGTCGCGGCCAAGCATCTCGGGCTCCTTAGTGGCTCCGCCTTTCTGTCCGACCTCCGTGCGGTGGACGGCCGCATACGGCTGCTGCCGCTCGAAAACGACTGGTACTACTTCGCGCGGCTGTTCCCGGAGCAGGTCACCGCCTGCTGGTCGGGCAACGTGGCCTGCGGCCCAGCACCGGTGACCCGCTTGCGCGACCTGATTAGGGCCGAGCGCTGGGACGAGTGCCAAGCACTCACCTACGAACTTGAGGCAGCTCTCCAGACGCTCTACCCGAGCGGCAACTTCGCCGAATTTTTGAAGTACAGCATCCAGATCGACAATGCGCAGTTCCAGGCGGCGGGTTTCATGCGCACGGGGCCCACCCGGCCGCCCTACACCGAAGTGCCGGAGTCGTATCTGGACGGAGCGCGCGAGGCCGGCAGGAGATGGGCCGCATTGCAGCAGCGCTACGCGGCGCCCCACCTCGACGGGTTGGACGTGCCGTCTGAAGTCACGCTAACCCAGACCCCGTGACCAGAGCGCGTGTGACCGCGGACGGCGGTCCCAATCTAAAAACGAACGACGGCACAGGTGGTCGGTCATCGGCTGGGCGGACGGGTGGCATTCCGACGATTGCCGAGCGTCACCGCGCTCTTGTTCCGCCGCTTGTGTTCCATTTCTCCGCGGAGAATCGATAGGCCGAAAGAAATTAGGTGCCACGAAGTGAATTTGAGTGATGTACGGGGTCGACACGAGGTGACGTCCCTGGACGACGCGCTACGTGCAGTCTCTAGGACGTGGACGCTTCCGCTAGGTGCTGCGACTCTGGGGACCCATGGTGTCTACGACGTAGACGATCCATGCACCGGGGACGTGTTGACCCAAGTGCCGGACTGCAGTGCCGAAGATGTCGACAAAGTGGTGGCGACTGCGCATGCCGCCCAACATGATTGGGCACTTCGGACGCCGCGACAGCGCGGCACCGCGCTGCGAGCTTTGGCGACACTGATGCGAGATCACGCCGAAGAACTTGCGCTGCTGGACGCAATCGACGGCGGCTTTCCGCTGCCTGCAATGCGCGACGACGTCAACTGGGCCGCCGAAGTGCTCGAGTTGATGGCCGACGCCGCACTGGACCTCGGCGGGCGTACTATTCCACTCTCGACAGACCTCCATTACACACTGCAGCAACCCTATGGCGTGGTCGCTCGAATCGTCCCCTTTAATCATCCCGTCTTGTTTGCGGGATCTAAGATCGCTGCTCCGCTGATGGCGGGAAACGCCGTGGTGCTCAAAGCGCCCGACCAAACACCGCTCTCTGCCATTCGGCTCGCAGAGCTGGCCAGGGAGGTTCTACCCGAGGGTCTCTTTGGCGTGGTGACCGGACACGGAGCAATTGCCGGAGCCGCGTTGGTCGCCCATCCATTGGTCCGGCGAATCGGCTTCATCGGCTCCCCGGGTACCGGTCGCCGTATCCAGCGTTTGGCTGCAGAGCACGGCGTCAAATACGTCACGCTCGAGCTCGGCGGCAAGAACCCCATGATCGTCATGCCGGACGCCGACCTTGCCGCGGCGGCAAGAAGTGCGGTCGTGGGGATGAACTTCACCACCACAGCCGGCCAATCGTGTGGCTCAACTAGTCGACTGCTCCTGCACGAAGCGGTCGCTGACGAGGTCATTGATTTGGTCGTCGATGAGGTCGCGGGTATCAAAGTGGGCCACCCGCTCGCTGATGGCACGAACATGGGACCTGTCATCGACCAAGCCCAGTACTCGAAGTCGCTGCGGGCTATCGACTCAGGACGGGCGGCGGGCGCCAGCGTGCTTACTGGTGGGGGACGTGCGGAGGGGGTGGGCGACAAAGGCTGGTACGTCGCGCCGACCGTGTTGGCCGGCGTGACCCCGGAGGCCGCCGTCGCCCGCGACGAGATCTTCGGGCCTGTTCTTTCGGTGCTGACTGTCCGTGACGAGGCCGAGGCGGTCGAAGTCGCCAACAGCGTTGACTTCGGATTGACCGCCGCAGTGTGGACCAACAACTTGCGCCAAGCACATCGCATGGCTGCGGAGCTTGATGCCGGTTACGTGTGGATAAACGGCAGTGCACGTCACTACTGGGGGCTACCATTCGGCGGTCGGAAGTCATCAGGTATCGGATCCGAAGAGTCAACGGAGGAGTTGCTGTCCTACACGCAAGTCAAAGCAGTGACCATCACCATGGATTAGGCTCCGATCGCTGGTCGGCGGTATGCGGGAGGCGCGCATTTTCAGCCGAAGGCGTTGAGCGGGCTGGGGTTGTCACCGAGCCTTCTGCGTTATTGGCGACGCCGACCCCTTCGCATCGATAATCCCATTCCGTTTTCGAGAGGCAAAGATCTCCTGTGTCGAACATATAGCGAGGTCGATCAGTCGCTCGCAGCGCAGCATTGGGGATCGGAGGCAGCGGAACGCATCAACTTGTCCTTGGGGTGGTCGTCGCACGGCCCAATGCTTTGCTCACAAGGAGTTCGGCACGTCGGGGTTGTTAGTGCTTCAATGCATCGCGGTCGCAGATGGCGGAATGTACTCGCCGTCGGGGCGCGCGCATCGCTCGGCTCCGCAGCTGACCGCAGCCAACGATCGGCGCGGGGAGGCTGCCGGTGTTGCGTGATCCTTGGCGGACGAGGTCTGGCGAGCGATGACTGCACTGCTCTGTGACAACGGTCAAGTCCAGGGACGTGGTGTACGACGTCGTCGTGTGATTCTTCGAGGTGATGGTTCAGGCGGTCAGTGCCGCGGGGGTGGCCTCCTGTTCGGTCGGGGTGTCGTTGACGGCGCGGGATTTGCTCAAGACATCCAGGCCGAGGTAGCGCCGGGATTCGGCCCATTCATCGTGTTGTTCGGCCAGCACGGCGCCGACGAGGCGGATCAGGGCGTCGCGGTCGGGGAAGATACCCACGACGTCGGTGCGACGCCGGATCTCCTTGTTGAGCCGTTCCTTTATCCGGCCCTCGGGGGCGCATCAACCCCAGGTGGTCGATTCGGTCAGCGGTCGAGGCGGTGCAGGTGGTCGGTCAACGCGTCGGCGACACGGTGGTGGCGGGCGGCTTCGTCGAGCCAGCCACGGGCGCGGGCATCTGCTTCGAGGGTTTGGATGTCGCTGCGTTGTGCCTTGAGTGCGCCTTGGAACTCGGGGCCGGTGACGAAGTTGTCGCAGGTTTCGCAGATGTTGGCATAGGGACAGGCGCCGGCACTCTGGTGGCGGGCGCAGTAGCCGTGGGCGACACGTGTTTTGAGCATCTCACTACCGAGCCAGCTGACCGCATCGGGGACGATGGGTTTGCCGACCGGAGTGAGAGTGAACTGTCGTCGCATCTTTCCCATGGCCTGGTCGTAGGCATCGCGCAGCGTCGGGGAGGCCAGGGTGGCGTAACGCAGCGTCATCTGCGGGGTGACATGTCCGAGCAGTGCCATCAAAGCCTGCAGGCTCATGCCCGCGTTCGCGAGTTCGGTGGCCCACGTGTGGCGTAGCTGATGCGGGGTTACCACCAACGGTGCGCCGCCAGTTCCGTGCAGCCCGCAGGACTCGACGGCGGCGAGCAGGCCTTTGCGTAACCGCGTCTGCCCGAGGCGGCGGCCGTGCGCGACGAACAGGAAGACGAACAGGAAATCGGTAGGCGCTCCGGTACGGGGATGCTGCAGTGGGCGGCAAACACCACGTCTGCTGGTCCACTGGTCCAACGCGGCAATGGTGTTGGCCGAGAGTGGAACCATGCGTTCGGTGGCGAGCTTGCCCAACGGAACTTTCAACCAGGTGCCGGCGGGTCCGTAGTCGATGACGCTGTCGAGTTCGAGGTCGAGCAGTTCCCCTATTCGCAGCCCGGCCCCGCGCAGCACCGTCAACCCGACGCGGGTAAACGTATCCTCCAGCTGGGCAACCGCGTTCATCACCGCGGCGTCGATATCAGGTGGCAGGGCGCGTGGCAGGGGTTGATCGAGTTTCGGGATATCGACGGCGAAGACCAGACGACGCGGCGGTGCCTGCTCCCAACCCCATTCGGTGATGTCATCGAGGAGGTTGCGCACGCTCAGCACCGTCGATTGGATCACGGCCTTGGAGATGGTGCGTCCTGCGCCGGCGGCGGCGCGTTGCCCACGCCAGGTGCGGGTGCGATTCCAGACCAGGAAACCCTCGATGTGACGGCGATCCAGATTCTCGAATGAGGTGAGTTCGGGATGAGTGGTGCTGAGATAGTCCGCGAACGGCAGCAGATCGTTGATCAACGATTCGACGGATTTCGGCCGCAGCACCGATGCCCTGACGGTGACGTAACGCAGCAGCGTCTGCCGGATCGGGTCGGTCATCGCCACGTCGGCGAAGCGTTGGGCGTAGCTGCGGGCCCACCGCCGACGCTGTGGTGGTGTGTCGACGATGCGGGCGTGAAAAAGCATCTGCCGCAGCCCGGCGATCCGGTTGCGGTAGGCGCGCCTCGACGATGCCGGGATCGACTGTGTGGCAGCCAGTGCGGCATCGAACTTGTCGACCGTGCCGTTGGTGACATCGTGGACGAGTCCGCCGTGCCAGGCGAGCAGCACCGCCAGGCATTCACCCAGGACCGTCTCGATCCATTGCGGTGTCCAGCCCAAGGCCAGCCCGGCCGTGCGCACGGCGGCGAATCCGTCCGGGTCGCGGTCCTCGACGGCCCGGCCGAGGCCAGTGAGGTTCTTGACGGCCGCGAGTTCGAGGTCGAGCCGTAACGCGCCCCGGCCAACGACATGACACAGCAATGGCCACGCCCCGCTGTGGCGCAGCTCGGCCAACCGCTCGGCCGCCGGTCGAGTCATCCAGTCCTGCAGATCCGGGTGCTCGGTCAGGAAGGTGCTCGCGCTGCGGGTGCGACCACGCACCGACCTGCCACTGAGACCTAGGCCGGAAACGTACTCGAGATAGTCGTCCAGCACCGCATCCGAGTCGGCCAGTAGGTCGATCGATGCGAGCGTCCGGTTGGTCATCGTCGTGTCCCAGCGAGGCTGGCGCGAGCCGCACCGTATTCGGCGGCGAGTTGTTCGACCGACAGGTGCACGTAGCCGGCGGTGGTTTCCGGGGACACGTGGCCCATCAACTCCCGCAGCACCATCAGATCGATGCCAGCAGAGGCGAGTTCAGTGCCGTAGGTATGACGGAGCCGATGCGGACGTACCCTCGTCGCACCGGAGTGGTCTCGGTGCCGCCGAAACAGCGACCGCAGTCCGGCCTCGCTGACCGGGGCCCCCGCGGAGGGTCCGCGCAGCACCACGAAACACTCCTCGGTCGCCAACCCTGGTGGGCGTTCCAGGCGCAGATAGGCCGACAGTTCGGTGAAGAATGCTGCATCGACCGGCACCACCCGTTCCTTTGAGCCTTTGCCGAGCACCCGCACTCGTCGCCGGCCGAAGTCGATGTCGGCCAACCGCAAGGATCGCACCTCGGCGCTGCGTAAGCCCCCGAATAGCATCGCCCACACCATCGCCCGATCCCGATGGGTTCGCAACGACGCCACGAACCGCTCGACTGCATCCGCGTCGAGGGACTCGGGCAGCAATCGCGGTTGCCGCACCAGTCGGCCTCCGGCCCGAGGCCGACCCGGGCCCAGATGCCCGAGCGGCCCCCGCGCCACCGGTCGCAGTCCCTGCCCGCGCCGCGGTGAGGGCACCGGGTTGTCGGTACGTATCCCAGTCATCACCAGGTACTCGAACAATGCCCGCACCGCCGCGACCCGCCGGTTAATCGTCGATGCCGCCGCGCTCCCGCCATTCCTTCTCGCCGGGTTGCACCGGGGGTCACGGCGCACGTCCTGCCAGTCGATCCACTCGAACACCTCCACCGGCGTCACCGCGTGGCTGTGACAGCCTGATTTGGCCCCGGGTGGGCGGTCGAAAGTGGCCCCACCTGTGTGGTCGCGGGTGTGCTGTTGTGACGGTCTGAGTTGGCCCCACCTTGACGACACGCCGCGTCGGTTATGACGGCGTGAATTGGCCCCACCTGACAGTGATCACAGGCGGTTCCGGATGGCCCGGATCGCTGGTGAAGGGTTGGTGGCTGGAAAGGTGAGGACACGGGTGGAGCAGTTCGCAGCGATCCGCCGGGATCGTCGGGTTGAGGGTTTGTCGATCCGGGCGCTGGCAGATAAGTACCGGGTGCATCGACGCACAGTGCGCCAAGCGTTGGATTCGGCGGTGCCGCCGCCGCGCAAGACCGGGCCGCGAGCGGCGCCGCGGTTGGAGCCGTTCAAGGCGGCCATCGATGAGATGCTGCGTTCGGATCTGGATGCCCCGAAAAAGCAACGCCATACCGCGCGACGGGTGTTGGCGCGGCTGGTCGATGAGCATGACGCTGCCGGGTTGTCGTATTCGACGGTGCGCGACCACATCCGCAAACGTCGCCCACAGATCGCTGCGGAGGCGGGCCGGGCCTTGGAGGCGGGATTTGTGCCGCAGACCTACCGACCCGGCGCTGAAGCCGAGGTCGACTTCCACGATCT
The DNA here is from genome assembly GCF_012223425.1 of Mycolicibacterium frederiksbergense. Taxonomy (GTDB): domain Bacteria; phylum Actinomycetota; class Actinomycetes; order Mycobacteriales; family Mycobacteriaceae; genus Mycobacterium; species Mycobacterium frederiksbergense. The sequence goes on along the minus strand of NZ_CP038798.1, from coordinate 67,570 downwards.
GTGGGTGATGCTGGCCGGGGTGAAGACCAAGACCGCACTGTTTACGATGCGGTTGTCGTTCTCGGGGCGAGCAGCGCATCGGGCGTTCGCCACCCAGGGCCAGGAAGCGTTTCTGGAGGGCCACGTTTACGGGTTCGACCGCCTCGGCGGGGTGCCGGTCGACAAGATCCGTTACGACAATCTCAATAGTGCGGTCAAGCAGGTGTTGTTCGGACGGTCCCGTCAGGAGAATGAACGCTGGATCGCGTTCCGCTCGCACTACGGCTTTGAAGCGTGGTATTGCCAGCCCGGTCACGACGGCAGCCACGAAAAGGGCGGCGTGGAAGGCGAAGGGGGCCGGTTTCGCCGCAATCACTGCGTGCCGATGCCGGTGGTCGACTCCATCGACGAGCTCAACGCCTTCTTGGCCGCTGCTGACGACGCCGACGATCGTCGTCGGATCGCTAACCGCGCCAACAGTGTTGGCCAGGACTGGGAAACCGAGCGGCAGTTCCTGCAGCCTGTTGCCGATCAGGGGTTTGAGACGGCGTTGACGCTGACTCCGCGGGTGGATCGGTACGCCCAGATCATGGTGCGCTGCAATCAGTATTCGGTGCCGGCCCGGTTCATCGGGCATCGTGTGCGGGTGAAACTGTCGGCGTCGCATGTCACTGTCTATGACCGCACCACGGTGGTGGCACGTCATCCCCGGGCAGTCGGCAAAGGCACCAAGGTGCTGGACTTGGACCACTATCTGGAGATCCTGGCCCGCAAACCCGGTGCGTTGCCGGGGGCCACCGCACTGGCTCAAGCGCGGGCGGCCAAACTGTTCACCGCTGAACATGACGCGTGGTGGGCCGCAGCCCGGCGGGTTCATGGGGATGCTGGCGGAACCCGTGTGCTGGTTGAAGTCCTGCTGCTGCACCGTCACCTCGACCGCGCTGATGTGCTGGCCGGTATCAGCGCTGCGCTGTCGGTGGGCTCGGTCAATGCCGATGTGGTGGCGCTGGAAGCCCGCCGGGCCGCCGAACAGCGCGCCGGCCTCGGTTCGCCACCCGGCGGCGGTGAGGGCGCCCAGGTGCTCCGGCTCGCTGAGCACCGCCTGATCGCCGACGAGCGGCCGTTGCCGTCGGTGGCCCCCTATGACACGCTGCTGGGGCAGCAGAGCTCATGAACACCACCGCGCGTCACACCGTCACCGATCAGGCCGCGGTCGCGGCAATCGAACAGGGCGCCCGGATGTTGCGGCTGCCCACCATCCGTGACCGCTTCGCCGAGATCGCCGCCGCGGCCGAACGTGAACAGCAGTCCTATCTGGGGTTCTTATCGGAGCTGATGATCGCCGAATGCGAGGACCGGGATCGCCGCCGGGCGCAGCGCCGTATTCATGACGCCGGGTTCCCTCGGCCAAAGCGGCTTGACGAGTTCAGCTTTGAGGCCAACCCCGCGATCAACCCCGCAGTCATCGGCACCCTGGCGACCTGCGCCTGGGTCAAAGCCGGTGAACCCTTGTGCTTGATCGGCGACTCCGGGACCGGCAAGACTCACCTGCTGATCGGGTTGGGAACCACCGCCGCCGAAGCCGGTTACCGCGTCCGCTACACCCTGGCCAGCAAGCTGGTCAATGAACTCGTCGAGGCCGCCGACGAGGCCCACCTGAGTAAGTTGATCACCCGCTACGGTCGGGTGGATCTGCTGCTCATCGATGAGCTGGGCTACCTGCAATTGGACCGCCGCGGTGCGGAGTTGCTGTTCCAGGTGCTCACCGAGCGCGAGGAACGCGCCTCGGTGGCGATCGCGTCCAACGAGCCGTTTTCCGCGTGGACCAAGACCTTCACCGACCCGCGACTGTGTGCGGCCATCGTCGACCGGTTGACCTTCGCCGGGCAGATCATCGAAACCGGCACCACCTCCTACCGACTCGCCCATGCCCGCACCCGCCGCACCAGCACCGCGCAGTAACTCACGCGCCTCTGGCCGGCCTGCAGCCGATACAGTGACCAGGTCATGTTGGTCGCCGATCTGCAGCACTTCCTCGACGTGGGCCCCGAGACCCCGGGCCGGCCCGTGCGCTCGCCGAGCACCTGGGCGGCATCGTTTCCGCAGCGTCGGCCGGCGACGCTCACACCCGGTGGGAAACCGCGCTGCCGTGTCGGCGCCGACCCGCCAACCGCCGCTGCCCGGGCCGCATCACGGTGGTCCGCGGCGATGCTGAGCAACCCATCGGCTGGCAATGCAGCCACTGCGGCGACGACGGCACCATCAGCAACTGGGCAGCATCAATCTACGATCTGCGTCGCCAGCAACTGACCGCAGCCCAACCGCGCCGCGACATTCCCATCGACGCTGACACCGCAGCGACCCTGCGCACCCTGCCCTTCCTCGACAACAACTGTCAGAGAGCGGTTTTCGCGATCTGCGCCCACGGCGGCGAGCTTCATCTCACGATGACCGCCGCCGAACTCGACGACCTGATCGATGCTCTGGCTGCCGAGTCCAATCATGAACCCCACCGCCGCCGTCAACGCCAACTCGACACCGCCTACGACACCCTGACCGCCGCCACCGACACGCCCGGTGGTGACCCAATGGCCCTACCCGAACTCGATATCGCACGCGTGCAACAGTGGTGCGCGGCCAGAGTGCCCGAACACGCGCGTCACCAAGTCCGCGTCGAATGCGACGTCGCTGCCCGGCACCTCACCATCGTCGAACGACGAGCGCCGTGGCGCGAAGACTACGGTCCAGACTGGACCAGTTTCCCGATCGCACGACTGCGCTACACCGCCACCACCAACACCTGGACCCTGTACTGGCGAGACCGACACCTCAAATTTCACCGCTACGACACGATCGACCCCACACCGCACATCCACGATGTGCTCACCGAAATCGATCACAACCCCTCAGGCATCTTCTGGGGCTAGCCACCTCAACGCCAGAAAATCCCAACGCACCGCGAAGGGGGGGCCAAAACTAGCCGTCACACTGGGGCCACTTCAAGTTGACATTGCCAACCGCCGCCACCGCGAGATCACGGTCGAGCAGGAACCGAGCCAAATTGAGCACATCGAAGGCATACGCCCGCACCGTCGCCGCACTGAACCCGCGTCCGACCAGATGCACCAGGAATGCGTTCGCCGCTGCGCACCCCTCCCACGGGCCGTCGATCGCATAGCCCTCGCTGCTGGTACGCACCCGAACAGTCATCGCCTACCCCTCTCGGCCCTGTCAGCATGCGCCCCGCATGACCGGCGGCCTCGAACCTCACGCCGCATCCACGGTCGTGTCGTGGGAGGGCCGGTTAACCGATAGGGGATTGTTGGACCAGATCTGGCGCCAGATCTGCTTGGGGAACGCGGGGAACGCCAAGAGATCCGGCCGGGCCGCTTCCAGGTGTTCAGCTGTCTTGGGGAGCTTGTCGGCGAGCGCGTCGATGATCCGATCGTATTGGGCAGCAACGGATTCAGAATCGGGTTGGTCGAGTACCGAATGCAGTAGCGTCCTGACCCACGGCCACGAGGCTTTCGGGGTGATGGCCATCAGGTTGGTCGTGTAGTGGGTTCTGCAGCGCTGCCATGCCGCGCCGGGCAGCGTGGCGCCGATCGCGGCCACCAGGCCGGCGTGGGCGTCGCTGGTGACCAATTTGACCCCGGACAGTCCTCGGGCGGTCAGCGACCGCCAGAACGTCAACCAGCCGGCTCCGTCCTCGGCGGTACTGACGTCAATACCCAGGATCTCGCGGTAGCCCTCGGCGTTGACCCCGACCGCGATCAGGGCGTGCACGTTGACCACCCGCCCGCCCTCGCGGACCTTGAGCACCAGGGCGTCGGCGGCCACGAAGGTGTACGGGCCGGCGTCCAAGGGCCGGGTGCGGAAGGCTTCCACTGCGGTGTCGAGTTCCTTGGCCATCACCGACACCTGCGACTTCGACAGCGAAGTGATGCCGAGAGTTTCGACGAGCTTGTCCATCCGTCGCGTGGAGACACCGAGTAGGTAGCACGTCGCGACCACCGTCGTCAGAGCCCGCTCCGCGCGTTTGCGGCGTTCCAGCAGCCAGTCCGGGAAGTAGGAGCCCTGGCGCAGCTTCGGGATCGCGAGATCCAATGAGCCTGCGCGGGTGTCGAATTGGCGGTGCCGGTAGCCGTTGCGGGAGTTGGTGCGCTCGGTGCTGCGCTCGCCGTATCCGGCGCCGCACAGGGCGTCGGCCTCAGCACCCATCAGGGTGTGGATAAACGTGGCCAGCAGCTCGCGCAACACGTCGGGATGGCAGGTGGTGAGTCGTTCAGCCAGCACCGCAGGCAGGTGTGGGCAACGGTCATCGCGTCGATTCCTTTGCTCGAGTGACTTTGACGGGTCCCTCGAAGAATCACGCGATGACCCTCAATCACTCGGCTACGACACGCCGGTACCGCTAATCAGGTCCGACTCATACACCACTCTGCTGGACGCAACCGTGACAACCGCGACAGCTGGAAACGAGCGTCCGTCGAGCAATGATCAGAACCTGTGGATGACCCTCGGTGGGGCGGCATGAAAGTGGGCGCACCTTCCCGGGGATGATCTGAAGTCCAAGGTTCTCTGATCAAGACCGGCGTTGACGCGCTGGTTGGGAAGGTACGCCCATGCTCACCGTAGTTCACGACACCGATGAGGCCAACGCCAATGACGGCGGTGGTCGGTCGTTGTTGGATGAGATCGTGCGCGACGGCGCCCGGCAGATGCTGGCCGCGGCGCTGAAGGCTGAGGTGGCCGCCTACATCGATGCCCACGCCGGTGAGCTCGATGAGAGCGGTCGCCGGCTGGTGGTCCGCAACGGCTCCCACGCCGGGCGTGAGGTGTTGACCGCCGCGGGCGCGGTGGCGGTGACCGCGCCGCGGGTCAACGACAAGCGTATCGACGCCGATACCGGTGAGCGGCAGCGGTTTTCCTCGGCGATCCTGCCGGCGTGGGCGCGCAAGTCCCCGCAGATGACTGAGGTGCTGCCGCTGCTGTACCTGCACGGCCTGTCGACCAGTGACTTCGGGCCGGCCTTGGAGCAGTTCCTCGGGTCCAGTGCCGGGCTCTCGGCGACGACGATCACACGGCTGACCAGCCAGTGGCAGGAGGAGGCCAAGGCCTTCGGGGCCCGGGATCTGTCGGGCACTGACTTCGTCTACCTGTGGGTCGACGGCATTCACCTCAAGGTCCGCCTCGAGCAGGAGAAGCTGTGCCTGTTGGTGATGATCGGGGTCCGCTCCGATGGCCGCAAGGAACTCGTCGCCCTGGCCGACGGGTATCGAGAATCGACCGAGTCGTGGGCCGATCTGCTGCGGTCGTGTCGCCGCCGCGGGATGATCGCCCCGGTGTTGGCCGTCGGTGACGGTGCACTGGGCTTTTGGAAGGCGATGCGCGAGGTGTTCCCGGCTACCCGCGAGCAGCGCTGCTGGTTTCACAAACAGGCCAATGTCCTTTCCTGCCTGCCCAAATCGGCGCAACCCGGTGCGGTCGCGGCGATGCGGGAGATCTACAACGCCGAGGACCTCGACCACGCGCAGGTCGCGATCAAGGCCTTCGAGATCGACTACGGCGCCAAGTACCCCAAGGCGGTCGCCAAGATCGTCGACGACGCCGACGTGCTGTTGGAGTTCTACAAATACCCAGCCGAACACTGGATCCACTTGCGCACCACGAATCCGATCGAATCAACCTTCGCCACCGTGCGATTGCGGACGAAGGTCACCAAGGGGCCGGGATCCCGCGCGGCCGGAATTGCCATGGCCTACAAGCTTATCGACGCCGCACAAGCCCGGTGGCGGGCAGTCAACGCACCCCACCTGGTCGCCCTCGTCCGTGCCGGCGCCGTCTTCCACAAAGGCAAGCTACTCGAACGCCCCGCCGACATCACACCGCCCGAGCCGGCCGAATCAACCGAAACGGAGGTCGCCTGAAACACCCCGATCCACAGGTATTGACAATTCCTCGCGTCCGTCGACTAGTGTCCTGAGTTGTTAATTCGTTTGCAGTAGCTGGCGACGGATTCGAGGATTTGGTCGGCGGTCTTGGGGTTGACCCCTGATGGTGGACACCTGACTGGTGGGACTGCTGGTCTCACGGGAAGGATGTCCGTATGTTCGGGCAAGCGTAAGAAGTACACCCCGGAGTTTCGGGAGCAGGCGGCCCGTCTGGTGATCGAGACGGGTCGTCCGATCGCTCATGTGGCCGCTGAGATCGGTGTGGGTGAGCAGTTGCTGGGCCGGTGGGTGCGCCAGGCCCGCGACGACGGCGGCGATAATGGCGCGGTGCTTGATGCTGATGAGCGTGCCGAGTTGGAGCGGCTACGCAAGGAGAACGCCGAATTACGTTTGGACCGCCAGTTTTTAAAAAAAGTACTAATGGGCCCGCTGCGGGCGCACCCGATGAAATGAGAATCCGGCGTTCGCGGGCGTTTGCCGGTGTTGCGTTGGTGCGGGCATGGGTTGATGCTGGTAGTGGTGGCTGCTGGGCTGACGCCGACGCCGCTTGGTGCCCGTGAGCCCGGAAAAAAGTATGGCGTGGAGGGTTGTGGGCACCCGGTTGTGCTGCCGGTGAGCGCGAACTTCAGACTCCTTTGATCGACGACCTTCCTCCGGCAGTCGCCCTGTCCTGTTGGTGCGAGTCGGGAGGTTGATCGTGGATGAGGTGGTCGAGTTTTGCGCGGGTCTGGATGTGCATCGAGACACGGTGGTCGCCACCGTGCGGTTCCCGCAGGGCCGTCGACGCGGCAGTGAGACAAAGACGTTCGGCACTGATACCGCCGAACTGGTGGCATTGGGCGACTGGCTGGTTTCGCATCAGGTGAGCCGGGTCGGGTTGGAATCGACCGGTGTGTATTGGAAACCGGTGTTCTATCTCCTCGAGGATCGAGTCGATCAGCTGTGGCTGCTTAACGCTCAGCATTTGAAGAGCGTGAGAGGGACCCGTTTGGTGGTCCAGTCGTTATGCGACTTTCGGTTGGTGGGTCGTGGCCCACTGTAGGGCAAACTCGGCTGGGGTGCGGTCGCCGTGGGCGGAGTGGGGCCGGTTGGCGTTGTAGTCGCGGCGCCAGTCCTCGATGATCACTCGGGCTTCCAGCAGCGAGTCGAACCGCCATAGGTTGGGCAGTTCGTCGCGGAGTCTGCCGTTGAATGATTCGATCCAGGCGTTCTGCCACGGCGAGCCCGGATCGATGAAAAGCGAACCGGCACTGTTGAATCGACACCAATCAGCTACGGCGTGCGCGACGAATTCAGGTCCGTTGTCGAAGCGCACATAGTGCGGCGTCCCATGGAGGAGTGCCAGGCGGTCCAGGACGTCGACGACACCGTCGGCGTCGATGGAGCGATCCACTTCGATGGCGAGTGCTTCGCGGGTGAACTCGTCGATGACGTTGAGCATCTTCAGGGTGCGTCCGTTGGCGGTGGTGTCGAACTGAAAGTCCATCGCCCAGATCGCGTTCGGTCGGATTGGGGACATCGCGCCGACGGTGACGCCGACACCGGTCAGCCGCTTCTTGCGGCGGCGCTGGGGCACCCGCAGACCCTCCTCGCGCCACAGCCGGCGGATGCGCTTGTTGTTGGCCTTCCAACCCGCTCGGCGCGCCATCTTCGCGGCCCGGCGCCATCCCCAGCGTGGCCGGTCTGTGGAGAACCGACGCAGCCAGGCCCGCAGCTCGGCCTCCTCAGTGGTGACCGGCGCCGGCGTCAGCCGCATCGTGGAGCGGTGCAAGCCGACCACCGAGCAGGCGCGGCATTCAGACACCCCGAACCGCTCACGCAGCGCTGTGACGGCGCTGCGCTTGCGGTTCGGGGTCAGAAGTTTCCCGACGAGATCTCCTTGACCATGTCCGATGTCGAGGGCCTGATTGGCCACCAGCTTCTTGAGCCGGGCATTCTCGGCTTCGAGCTCTTTGAGCCGTTTGGCCTCGTTGGCCTTCATGCCGCCGTACTGGGCGACCCAGCGATGCCAGGTCGACTCGGTGACCTCCAGGTGCCGACACACCTCAGCGAGTTCCTGGCCAGTCCCCAGGAGCTTGTTGCCCTCGGCCAGCTTGCGGATGATCTGATCCGGGGTATGCCGCCGGCGCTTGTTCGATGTCATGTCTTCGTCGATTCTTCCTGCCCGAACACTCGGGCAACAGAGTCCCACAACGACCGGACCACTACAGAGGGCTCACCTCACTTCTGGTTGAGCTGGGACGACACGCCCTGCTGGCTGATCTGGAACGGTATCGAGGTGTTCTCGATCGGAGTTCCCTGTGGGCGCGTGATCGTCTGGACTCGGGCGACACCATCGACATTGAATATCGCCTTCGCGATCTTCTCGATCACGAGGAAGTCAGCGGGGTTGCGCATGTCCTGATCGCTTTCCACCATCACCAATTCCGGGTTCAGCCGGGCGGGATCGAAATGGCGTTCCGCAGCCGCGTACCCCTCGGCTGCCGGGATGTCGTTGGGCAGGTAGTTGCGATCGTTGTAGTTGGTCTCGTACCCAGGCAAGGTAAGCAGACCGATCAAGGAGAGCGCCATCGTGGCCACGAGGATCGGTCCGGGCCATCGCACCACCGCGGCCCCGATCTTGCGCCACGTCCGCACCCGCAGTTTGCGTTTGGGCTCCAGCAGACCAAAACGACTGGCCACCACCACAACCGCCGAACCCAGGGTCAGAGCCACAAGAACGATCACGACCATGCCGATCGCCAGTGGAACGGCGAGCGTCTGGAAGTACGGCAGCCGGGTGAACTGCAGACAGAATGTCGCACCCGCGATCGTCAAACCCGAACCCAGTACCACGTGTGCGGTGCCGTGGAGCATCGTGTAGTAGTCCGACTCGCGGCTCTGCCCGGAGCCGCGGGCTTCCTGATAGCGGCCGATCAAGAAGATCGCATAGTCTGTCGCGGCCGCGATACCCAGGGTCACCAGCAAGTTGGTCGCGAACACCGAGAGCCCGATGATCTCGTGTAATCCGAGAAACGCTACGACGCCCCGCGCCGCGAACAAGGATCCGACGACCATCGCGATCACCAACAGCATCGTGACGATCGAACGGAAGACCAGCAACAGCATCACGAAGATGATCGTGAACGTGACGGCTTCGATCAGCCGCAGGCTTCGGTCTGCGGCGATCTGCTGATCAGCCGTCAGCACCGCCGGCCCGGTGACGTAGGCGGTCACCCCGTCCGGGGCTGGGAGACCAGCGACGATGTCCTGCACCGCAGCGATCGACTCATTGGCGAGAGCCTCGCCTTGGTTTCCCTTGGTGTACACCTGCACATAGGCGGCTTTACCGTCCGGGCTCTGGGCGCCGGTAGCCGTCAACGGGTCTCCCCAGAAGTCCTGCACATGCTCGACGTGTTCGGTGTCCGAGCGGATCGTCGCCCTCCAGAACGATCATCGCCGAACTGTCGGAACTGAATTCATCGAACACCGTGCCGATGCGCTTCATCGCCACCATCGACGGTGCATCCTCGGAACTCATCGAAACCGACTGCTGCTGCCCGACAATTTCCAGCTGCGGCACGGTCGTGTTCAGGACGGCGATGATGAACAGCCAAGCCAGAATGATCGGCACGGAGAGACGGCGGATCCACACCGCGAGTCTTCCGCGGGTGTCCTGCGGGGCGCAGCAGACGTGTCCGTCCGTGTACCGTTTGTCGCTGCACTCATGCCGATTTCACCAAGCAGAAAGTCTGAGCCGCCATGCCGGTGTACGTCCTCTCGTCCTTGACTTCCCCGTCGATGATGATGCGGCAGGTAATGCGGTCATTGTCGCCTTGAGCGATGATGTTCGGAAAGGCGGCGGGGTCAGTGGTTTCCAGTCTCAGGGACCACGGCAGGGGGGCACCGTCCACTCGCTGCGGCCGACTTTCCAGATCGAGGTAGTTGATGTCGGCGTAGCTTCCGTTGCCGAATACCTCGTACTCGACGACCTTGGGGTCAAATGGCTCTGGGTCATCAGCGAAATTCACTGGGGTCACCCGTGTACCCTCCGACCCGAAATAGCCGCGAATCCGGTGCACGGCCAACCCTGCTACCACGACCACCACAATCATGAGCAGGGGGATCCAAACCCGTCGAACGATTTTCATCGCTCCCCGGCCTCGGCGAGGTCCAGCACGACGTTGTTTGTTGTGCGATAGATCCAGGACGGGCCGCGCGGAATGCGGCCACTACGAGATTCGCGCAGGCGTCCTCCGCGTGGGCAGATACAACGCACTGTGAGATCTCCTTTCGCGAGAAGAAGGTTATCCAGAAACTCGTGACGGCGGCCTCGGTCGAGAAGGGCGCCGACAAAGGCCACGCACTTCAGTCCATTCCGGCCGCCGTTGTCCTGTGCCGCTGGCGCGGCTGAACGAGTCCGTCGCGCAATTGCTGGTATCCGGTCCTCATGGAGTCAGCGATGATCTGCCGGTCGGGCATCTCACCGGTGCCGATCACGTGGAGTTCGATCGCAGCCAAGCTCACGGCTTGCGCGGCGTGGAAGACCAAACGAGGGAATACGTCGACCCGGGGATCGTGACCGGTTCGTTTGGCGATTTCGTCGAGCATGGTCGTCGTCGCGCTGTCTTGCAGGCTGACGTGATGGGGCGCGAGAGTGGGGTGGTCAGCCATCAACCGCACGACACTGACCACCCGGAAGAAGTCGTCACTGACTTCGACGAACTCGAGCATGGTGGACTCCAGGGAGTCCAACACCGGTTCGGTGCGGTCGCGCCGGGCGAATGCAGCGATCACGTCGGCCATTGCGCGATCAACGACGAACATCACCGCCTCCTCTTTGGAGGCGAAGTAGTTGAAGAAGGTGCGCGCCGACACATTGGCGGCGTTCGCAATTTCGTCGGTGGTGACCGAGCTCAGACCGTTCTTCGCAGCGAGGTCCAGTGCCGCCCGGCCGAGCGCCTCCTTCGTCGCGAGTTTCTTGCGGTCACGCAGACCCGTTTGAGTCACGGCTCACAGTCTGCAGAAAGTTGCGCGATAGTGCAAAATTTTATTACTGAGAAAGTTTTCCGCCCTGCGCAGGGGATCCGATCCCGGCGGCCGGTGGGCAGGAACCCGGTCACGAGAGAAGTGGAGCGATCACGGTGCAGGCGATTCACGTCAGCGACGGCCTCGTGGTCCCGCCTCCCTGTCGAGGACGTGTACCGGCGGCTGCGCGAATTCCAGACCTACGGCGAGTGGTGGCCAGAGCACTTCCGCGTGGAGTGCGCACCGGATGCGGTCATCTTCCGCCCCGGGCCCGGCATCACGGTGAGGGTGGGCGCGAACGGGCGCGCAGGAGCCCCATCGCATCGACTATCGACACCACGTCGGCCCGCACACCGGCATGGGCACCTCGTCACTGCGCGGAACCCCAGACGGCACGGCCATCACGCTCGCGATCGCGGCAACGCCGAAGAAGATCAGCGGCGGGCTGCTGTACAAGCTGATCCGTTTCTCGCACCGGCACTCCACCGATATCGCACTGCTAGTCGACGGTCTGTCCAAGTCCCTCGACGCCGTCAAGAAGCCCTCAGGCGAGCTGCAGACACAGGGTCGGGGTGCCGACCCCGCCGCAGGCGACAGCATGCACCCAACGTTCAAACAGGTGTCGCCGCACCAACATAAACATGAAATGTTTCGACGGTTAGAGCTGGTCGCGCAAGAAAATCGGACGTCGACGATGAGGGAACCTGTCAACGTCACTGAGCCGCCCCTCCCAGGCGTGCTACGCTCCTCTTTGGAGCAGAAGCCAGTCTCTGCTATACAGAATCCTTGGAGCTGGAGGCCCGCAAGTGACTGATTACCTTCACGTCTTCGACGACGTCCGTCGCGGGATGATCCCCGCGCACATCTACAACGACAAAGAGATCTTCGAGCTGGAAAAGGAGCGTCTGTTCAGCCGGGCCTGGCTGTTCGTCGCCCACGAGTCGGAGATCCCCCAGGACGGCGACTACGTCGTCCGGCGGGTACTCGACGACTCGTTCATCATCGCCCGTGACTCCAAGGGTGAAATCCGGGCGATGTTCAACATGTGCCTGCACCGGGGCATGCAGGTGTGCCGGGCAGAGATGGGCAACGCCTCGAACTTCCGCTGCCCCTACCACGGCTGGTCCTACCGCAACGACGGCCGCATTCTCGGCCTGCCGTTCCACCAAGAGGCCTACGGCGGTGAGGACGGCTTCAAGAAGAAGGGACAGGCCCTTCTTCCCGCACCGAATCTCGCCAGCTACAACGGGCTGATCTTCATCAGCATGGACCCCGACGCCGAACCCCTCGAGGACTACCTCGGGGACTTCAAGTTCTACATGGACTTCTACACCAAACAGAGCCCCAACGGTCTCGAAGTCCGCGGCCCGCAGCGCTGGCGGATCAAGTCCAATTGGAAGATCGGCGCCGAGAACTTCGCCGGCGACATGTACCACACCCCGCAGACGCACATGTCGGTCGTCGAGATCGGCCTGTTCCGGGAGCCGAAGGCCGAGAAGCGCAAGGACGGCACCACCTACTGGGCCGACAAGGGTGGTGGGACCACCTACAAGCTTCCGCCGGGCGACTTCGAGGAACGGATGCGCTACGTCGGCTACACCCAGGACATGATCGAGCGGGCTAAGTCCGTGTGGTCGGCCGATCAACAGGACCTGATCGGCAAGGACGGGTTCATGATCTCGGCCGCGTCGTGTTTTCCGAACCTGAGTTTCGTACACAACTGGCCCAAGGTCGACGGCTCCGACGAGGACGTCCTGCCGTTCATCTCGATCCGGATGTGGCAGCCGATCAGCGAGAACGAAACAGAGGTCTACTCGTGGTTCGCCGTTGATTCCAGCGCACCCGAGGAATACAAGAAGCTCTCCTACAAGGCGTATCTGATGTGCTTCGGCTCGACCGGGATGTTCGAGCAGGACGATGTCGAGAACTGGGTGTCGTTGACCAACACCGCATCCGGCGCCATGGCCAGGCGGCTGCTGCTCAATAGCAGGATGGGGCTGCTCGAAGACGACAGCACGGTCGGCGAACTGCTCACCCATGAGCAATTCCACGGCCCCGGAACCTCCTATATCGGATACAACGAACGCAACCAGCGGGCACTGCTACGGCTGTGGGCCGAGCATCTCGAGGCCCCTCCGGTCGAGGCAGCGGTGAAGGCTGTCGATGCGTACAACCCCGGTGGGATCACCCCACTGACACAGACCAACGGCCAGAGCGGCCCCGAACGACAGGCGGTGCCACAGTCATGACCGCGATCGACACACCCTCCCCCAACGGGTACAGCCGGGCCGGACACGGTTCGACCTATTCGGAACAAGCGATCCTGGGCGAGAACGCGCCTCGGCAGCAGCGGGCGGGAAAGCCCCTGCCGTTCAACGACGAACGTCACCTCGCGGCGCATCAGTTCCTGGTCGACGAGGCCTATCTGCTCGATGCCCAGCACTACGAGCAGTGGCTGGACACCTTGACCGAGGACATCCACTACATCATGCCGGTCAAGGTCACGACCGCCCTTGGCGCTGGCTTCGACACCTCACCAGGAATGGCTCACTTCGACGAGAACAAAGACTCGCTGAGCCGCCGGGTCGCCCGGTTTCGCACCGAACATGCATGGACCGAGGATCCGCCGTCACGGTTGCGGCACTACGTGACCAACGTCCGTACCTTCGCCACCGACGACGCCGACCACCTCGTTGTGGAGTCGGCCGAACTCCTCTTCCGCAGTCGCGGCGACGTCAACGAGTCTGCGCTGGTGTCCTGTGGACGCGAAGACCTGCTGCGCAACGACGGCGGGTGGAAACTGGCGCGTCGCACGATCTCCATCGACGAATCCGTCTTGCGAATGCAGAACCTGGCGGTGTTCCTGTGATACCGACGGACGCGCACACCGAGGGTGTCACCGTGGCGGCCCGGGCGGGTGGGTTCGCCGAGCTGGTGAGCCGCACGGTGGGCGAGCCCCTGCGGATCGCCAACGAGTTCTCAGACGTCGAAGTGCGCCGCGTCGACACCCGCAACGGTTCGCGACTACTGATCTGCTCACCGAAGACGGGACAGTGGATCAGCCTCGACGCGCTCGAGGTGGAAGCACTCACGTGGCAGAACCCCCAGACACTGGAAGCCATGGTGGGCAACATCAACGCACCCCTGCTGCCGGGTCCGGAGGCGCATCGATGACGGGGTGGCTCGACGGCAAGCGGGCCCTCGTCGTGGGCGCAGGCTCGGGTATCGGCCGAGCGGTGGTCGACGCGTTCCGCTCCGAGGGCGCCCAGGTGGCGGTGCTCGAACGCGACCACGACAAGTGCGAAGCGTTGCGTGCGGCACTGCCCGAGGTTCCCGTCACCGAGGGCGACGCCTCGACCCGCGACGCCAACGACCGTGCCGTCGCATCGGCCGTGGCGGCGTTCGGTGGCCTGGACACGCTGGTCAACTGTGTCGGCGTCTTCGACTTCTACCGGGGCATCGGCGATATCGACGCCGACCACCTCGACCAGGCGTTCGACGAGATGTTCCGGACGAACGTGCTGAGCCACCTGCACTCGGTCAAGGCCGCGCTGCCGGCGCTACGAACGGGCAATGGATCCTCGATCGTGCTGACCGAGTCGGCTTCCTCGTACTACGCCGGACGCGGTGGGGTGTTGTACGTCGCCTCCAAATTCGCGGTCCGTGGCCTCGTGACCACGCTCGCCCACGAACTGGCGCCCCACATCAGAGTGAACGGCGTGGCCCCGGGCGGCACCCTCAACACCGATCTACGCGGGCTCGACAGCCTCGGCCTGGACACCATTCGGCTCAACGACACCCCGAACCGTGCACAGGACCTGGCCGCGCGCACCCCGCTGCAGGTTGCGTTGTCCGGTGAGGACCACGCCTGGAGCTTCGTCTTCCTGGCCTCGGATCGATCCCGGGGCATCACCGCAACCAGCACCCACCCTGACGGCGGGTCGGGGATGGGCGCGCCGAAACCGCAACCACGCAACTGACTCGCACACACATCTCATATCCCGCGATACTGCAAGGAGGAACAGCCATGGCGACAGTCCGATCCGACCCGAGCGCATGCCAGGGCTACGCGAACTGCGTGGCTGGCGCCGAGGACTATTTCGACATCGACGACGACGGTATCGTGGTTCTGCTCAAGACAGATGTGCCGGACTCCGACCTGACACGCGTCGAGGAGGCCGCCCGGTCCTGCCCGGTGTCGGCGCTGTGGCTGGACAAATGACGACGAGGTCGACCGTGGTGATCGTCGGCGCCTCTGTCGCGGGTGTTCGCGTTGCCGAGGAGCTGCGCCGCAACGCCTTCGACGGCACGATCGTCATCCTCGACGAGGAAGCGGAACTGCCCTACGACAAACCACCACTGTCGAAGGCCCTGCTGGCCGGCACCACCGGCGTCGAAGACGTCACCCTGTTGTCCCGGGCGGCCGCCAACGAGCTCGGCCTCGACCTCCGTTTGTCCAGCCGTGCCAGCACCCTCAACCTGTCACGCAACGAAGTCGAGCTCGACGGCGGCGACCGGGTCGGATTCGACCAGCTCGTCATCGCCACCGGGGCGCGGGCCCGGCCCTCGCCATGGGGGCAACCCGAGGGCCTGCATCTGCTGCGCACGCTGGGCGACTCACAGCGGCTGCGTGCCGACCTCGAACGCGGCGGGCGACTGGCCGTCATCGGAGGCGGGTTCATCGGTGCCGAGGCGGCGGCCACCGCCCGGTCCATGGGCCTGGCGGTCACCATGATCGATATCCTTCCGGCCCCGATGGAACGAGTTCTGGGACCCGAGGTCGGCCAACGCTTCGCGGCGCTGCACCAACGCCACGGCGTGCAGACGATCTTCGGGGCCGGCGTCGCCGAGGTCACCGGGCATCGCGGAGAGTTCCGCATCGGCCTGACCGACGGTCGCACCGTGGACGCCGATTATGTCCTGGTGGGGATCGGCGCCATCCCCAACGACGACTGGCTGGCGTCGTCGGGTCTTCTGATCGACAACGGTGTGGTGTGTGACGAACGCTGCCAAGCCGTCGATGCACCCGGGGTCTTCGCGGTCGGCGATGTCGCGCGCTGGCGCAACCCGGAAACCGGCCGGCTGACCCGAATCGAGCACTGGACCAGCGCCATCGAGCAGGCCGCGCTGGTTGCCCACAACATCACCCATCCCGACGATCAACTGGACTACTCCCCTGTCGAATACGTCTGGAGCGACCAGTACGACTGGAAGATCCGGGTCGCCGGAAACCCTGGTCACACCGAGGGCCGACATGTCGAAATCCTCGGGGAGGAAACGGACTCCAATCGGTTTGCGGCGCTCTACCACGACGGCGATACGCTCACCGGGCTGGTCGTGGTCAACTGGCCCCGCGCGTTGATCGCCGGCCGCAAGGCCCTCTCGGCCGGCACCGCCTACTCGTTGGTCAGAGAATCCCTGCTGGAACTCGCACAGCGGCCGTCCCCCGCCGCCAAAGGAGCGTGACCGTGCCATTCGCAGGCCACCTGCACGAAGAACGCCAATTGGTGGCCGATGCCTGTCGGGTGGCTGCCGCACGTGGGCTGGTCGACGGAATTCTCGGCCATGTCAGCCTGCGCATCGGCGACGATCTCATGCTGGTGCGGTGCCGCAGCGACGGTGACCGCGGGGTCGCCTTCACCGAGAGCTCGGACATCCGGCTCGTCCACTTCGACGGATCAGCCGGCGCAGCAGGAGAACTCGACGGCTACCGGGTGCCCAACGAGCTGCCCATCCATTCCGAATGCCTGCGGGCCAAGCCGCAAAACCAGGCCGTGGCACATCTGCACCCACCCGAGGTCGTCGCGGCGAGCCTCGCCGGCATCACCATTCGGCCGATCTACGGCGCATTCGACATCCCGGGGGCCTGGATGGCGCGAGCGGGGGTGCCGGTGTATGAACGGGCGGTCTTGATCCGCGATGCCCGTCTCGCCAGGGAGATGGTGGCCGCGATGGGCGATCACCCCGTGGCCATCTGCCGCGGTCACGGAATCGTCAGTGCCGCAGAGACGGTTCAGCAGGCAGTCTTGCAGGCGATCAGCGTCGACCAGCTCGCTCGCATGTCGATGCGGATAGTGGCCGCGGGTGGCACCCCTCGCGACATCGACGACGCGGACTGGGATGATCTGCCCGACCTCGGAGCGAAATTCAACACCGACGCCGCCTGGAAGTTCGAGATGGCGCAGCTGGGCTCGTAGTTCGGACTCCCAGCGTCCACTCAGACGAGCCGTCGGCCGATCTCTGCCGCAGCATCGGCCAATGTGGATACCACCTCCGGATACATCGACGCCGTCAACCGGTGCACGGGCGCGGCGGCATTCAAGGCCAGTCGCAGACCGGGCGCTGGAGTGGAGATCGGGACCGCCAACAACGTCACTCCCTCCTCGCTTTCCTCCCTGTTGACGGCGTATCCCCGCTCGCGGACACGGGCGAGCTCGAGGTCCAGTTCAGTGCGACGTCGTATCGAGTGCTCAGTGATTCGGTCCAGATTCTCACGCGGATAGACGTTGTCGAGTTCAGCCTCGGATAGCTCGGCGAGCAGCACTTTCCCTGTCGAGGTGCAGTGCGCGGGCATCGTTCGCCCGAGTCGGGACGCCACCCGAACGGCCGTAGGACCTTCGACGGCAGCGATGAACCGCACATTCGCACCGTCGAGCATCCCCACGTGAACCGCCTCGTTGAGCTGCTCACTGAGGCGGCGCAACACCGGCTTGGCGGCGTCCTCGACATCGATGCGTCCGAACACGGCGAACGCCAAGCCCATCAGAGCGGGACCTGCCCGGAAGATCTTCGACGACGAGTCCTGACGCACGAATCCGCGATACTGCAGCATTGCCAGAAGCCGATGTGCTGTCGAGGACGCGACACCGAGGTACCGCGCAGCCTCGCTCAGCCGGATCTCCGGCCGATCGGTCAGCAACAGGACGAGTCTGAGCGCCTTGTCCACCGATTCGATCGGATACTGCGGCACCGGAGGATCTGCGGCAGGACCGGATGCGTCGCTCATGTCGACCACCTTTTCTGCACAACAGAGATACTAGTCCGAACGGCCCCCGCAACGCGGCCGGTCAGAGCCTGCGACCAATGCCTCCGGCGGCCACCTGCAGTGCCCCCTGCAGACGCTGGCGGTCACGCCTGAGAGAGGGCAGCACCATGCCGATCGCCGCCACCACTTGACCGTCGGACGAGCGCCTCACCGGTACGGCCAACGAGCACGCCCCCAACGACATTTCCTCGCTCGTGGTCGCCACGCCGTCCCGGCGGACGCGTTCGAGCTGAGACCACAGCACCTGCGGCTGGGTGACGGTGTGCGGGGTGATCCGGGTCAGATCGGCGAGCACGCGTGCCTGGACGTCTACGGGCGCGTAGGCCAGGAGTACTTTTCCGACACCGGTCGCGTGCATCGGCAGGCGGCTCCCCACTGAGCTCACGATCGGCAACGAGGCCAGGCCCCGCATCCGGTGCAGGAAGAGCACCTCGTCGCCATCGCGTACGGCGAGATGCACCGTCGCCTTGGTGGCGGCATAGACATCGTGCAGGTAGGGCTCTGCGAGCTGCCGCAGCGGACCCGATACCGGGGCGAGCAGACCGACCTCCCACAGCAGCGGTCCGATGGCGTAGCGACCGTCGTCGAGCCGCTGCAGCGCCTTTCCGGCGACGAGCTCGCCGACCAGACGGTGCGCCGTGGGCACCGGAACATCTGTCCGCCGGGCCAGATCGGTCAGGGTCAGCACCCGGTGCCGCTCGTCGAAAGCAGCCAGAATCGCCAGCAATCTGGAAGCCACGGTAGCGCCCGGAGTCGAGACGTTGCCCGCCACAAATGTCCCACCTTTTCCGCTGAGTGAAATTCTATCCTTCAATCGAACGGCCGCGGGCGGCTACCGTGCCAACCATGACAGCACCTGTCGACACGAACCCGGACAGCGCATCTGCCAGTCAGGCCGAGATCAGCGCCGAGATCTCGGAGATCTCCGAGAGCTACCAGCGTGCCGGGGTCGAGGAAACCCAACCCCGGTTGGACTACCCGCCCTATCGCAGCAGCATTCTCCGCCACCCCACCCAAGAGCTCTACCGTGCCGACCCGGAGGGGGTCGAACTATGGGCGCCCTGCTTCGGTGATCGCGATGTGCACTCGCTGGAATCAGATCTGACTATCCAGCGGGACGCCCCGCCGATCGGCGAACGGATCGTGGTGATGGGACGGATCGTGGACGGAGAAGGCCGCGCGGTGCGCCGTCAACTCGTCGAGATCTGGCAGGCCAACGCCGCCGGGCGCTACGTCCACAAGCGCGACCAGCATCCAGCCCCTATCGATCCGAACTTCGCCGGCGTCGGCCGGTGTCTGACCGACAACGACGGCGTCTACCGCTTCACCACCATCAAGCCCGGCCCCTACCCGTGGCGCAACCACCACAATGCGTGGCGGCCCGCGCACATCCATTTCTCGTTGTTCGGCAACGAATTCACCCAGCGGATGGTCACCCAGATGTACTTCCTGGGCGACCCGTTGTTCGGGCTGGACCCCATTTATCAGTCGATCACCGACCAGAAGGCGCGTGACCGCCTCGTGGCCGCCTACGACCACGGCGTCACCTCCCACGAGTGGTCCACAGGCTACCGGTGGGACATAGTCCTGACCGGTAGCACCAGCACTCCGATGGAGACTCGATGAGCACCGTGTTGACCGCGACCCCGGGTCAGACCGTCGGCCCATTCTTCGGCTTCGCGCTCCAGGTCGGGGAAGCCCACGAACTCGTGCCACCCGGGTACCCAGGTGCGATCCAGTTACACGGGCGGGTCACCGACGGCGAGGGCGCGCCGGTACCCGACGCACTGCTGGAGATCTCGCAGGCGGACGCCGAGGGCGTCCTGCAGAAGGCGCCGGGATCGCTCGGCCGCGACGGCTGGACCTTCACCGGGTGGGGGCGGGCCAGCACAGACCCCGGTGGGCACTACAGTTTCACCACGGTGACGCCCGGTGCCATCGGACCGGGTTCGGTACCGTTCTTCGCTGTGACGGTATTCGCGCGCGGCCTGCTGAACCGGCTGTTCACCCGCGCATACCTACCCGGCTGCCAGCTCGGCAGGGACAAGTTACTGGCCGCACTGCCTGCAGCCCGCCGCCAAACGCTGATCGCGATCCCTGATGAGCACGGCTTTCGTTTCGACATCAGGCTGCAGGGCGACCACGAAGCCGAGGAGACAGTGTTCTTGCAGTACTCCGGACCAGGGCGTTGACCGACCCCTTCTGGCCGGGTGATCACCGCGCCGGAGACCTCTTCTCCGGGGCAGCATTCCTGCGAGCGATGGTTTCGGTGGAAACCACGTGGCTGGCTGCGCTCGTCGAAGCGCAGGTAGCCCCAATGGAAGCAGAGACCGACTTGTCGGGGTTCATCGGTAGCGCCGACGTGGAACCGCTGGCCGCAGGCGCCGAGGACAGCGGAAACCCGGTCACCGGCCTGGTGAAGCTGTTGCGGACGCGCACCGGCGATCCTGTCGCGCAGTGGTTGCACCGGGGCCTGACGAGCCAGGACGTGCTGGACACTGCACTGATCCTCTGCCTGCGCGACGCACTCGCGCACATCCGCACTGAACTCGACCGGCAGATCGGGGTGCTGACCGAGCTCACCGCCCGGTACCGGCTCACCCCGATGTTGGCCCGCACCCTCACCCAGCCCGCCCTGCCGAGCACAGTGGGAGCCAAAACCGCCAGCTGGCTGACCGGGGTCCTCGACGCTGCCGACGTCCTCGCCGCCGTGCCCGTCCTACCGGTGCAGGTCGGCGGCGCGGCCGGAACACTGGCCGCAAGTACAGAACTCACCGGCTCGCCCGATCGGGCGGTAGCGCTAAGCGAGACATTCGCCCGGAGGCTGGGACTGACGCCCGCGACGCCGTGGCACAGCACACGCTCGATCGTCACCAGAACCGGGGACGCCCTTGTCACCTGCTGTGACGCCTGGGGACACATCGCAGCCGACACCGCGACCGGCAGTCGGCGCGAGATCGGCGAATTCGCCGAGGGGAACGGCGGGGGATCGTCCACGATGCCGCACAAGGACAATCCGGTGCTGTCGGTTCTCATCCGCCGCACTGCGATCACGGCGCCCCATCTGGCCGCCATCCTCCATTCCGCATCGGCAGCCAGTGTCGACGAGCGCGCCGACGGCGGCTGGCACGCCGAATGGTCGGCCTTGCGCACCCTGACCCGACGCACCGTCGTCGCCGCGTCCCACACCGGCGAGCTACTGGCCGGACTGGGCATCGACACCGAGCGGGCCGCAGCGAATTTGGACACCGCGGGCGACCTGCTCGGCGAGCAGCGCACCATGGCAACTCTGACCGGCCGCCCTGCCGGTCCCGATTACACCGGTGCGTCCGAGCACCTCGTCCAGGCCGCGCTACAGCGGGCACACCGCCACCTCGATGGAGCCGTATGACCGTCCCACAGATTGCCACCACGGACTTTGGTGGCCCCCGACACGGGGAGCTGCTGCTCGTGGGCCCGTCACTGGGGACCTCCTCGGTCACGCTCTGGGCCTCAGCAGCCCAGCGCCTGACCAGCCGCCTTCGCGTCGTCGGCTGGGATCTACCCGGGCATGGCTACAGCGCCCCGGCCGCGGGGTTCTCGATGCCCGAGCTGGCCGCCGCGGTGCTCGCGGTTGCCGATCGCCACGCCGGCCGACAGCGGTTCCACTACGCCGGCGACTCCCTCGGCGGCGCAGTAGGCCTGCAGCTCTTGCTGGACGCTCCCGAGCGGCTGCTCTCGGCGGCACTGCTGTGCACCGGCTCGGCAATCGGGACGCCAGCGGACTGGCGATCACGTGCCGCCACGGTACGGGCAGGTGGTACCGATCCGGTGGTCGGCACCGCGCTGGCGCGGTGGTTTGCCCCCGGTTTCGTCGACCGCCAACCCGAGGTGGCCACAGCACTCTTGGACGCACTGCGCCGTACCGATGCCGAATCCTACGCCGCGGCCTGCGAGGCACTCGCCGACTTCGACGTGACCGGCAGACTCGGTGAGATCACCACACCCCTGCTCGCCGTCGCGGGAGCACAGGATGTCGCTACTCCTCCGGAGGGTCTGCGGGACTTGATATCCCGGGTTAAGGACGGCCGACTGGTGGTGCTCGACGAAGTGGGGCACCTGGCCCCTGCAGAGGCACCCGAACGGGTCAGCGACCTGATCTTAGCCTTGATCCACCGATCGAATAGGAGTTGGGGCGGGTTGTAAAAACGAAATGCCCTGTCGCGGTGAAAGAATGGGATTTGTCTAGGATCACATTCGGTCAGAACGAAGGGCATCTCGTAGATGCAACTATCTCACACTCGTCCTGTGGCGTCAGCCCGCTTTGATGACCCCAATCTGGTGTCGTGTGCCGGGCTGGTCCCGATGGCCGCTCTGGCTCATCAGTGCGGGTTGAGCAGCCTGGCTGATGAGCACATCACGGTGCCGACCGACAAGGGCGCCAACGCCGGGGCGAAAGTCTTGTCGCTGGTCGCGGGCATGGTAGCTGGTGCTGACAGCATCGATGACATGGCCTTGCTGCGCCACGGCGCGATGGGCACCGTGTTCGACCGCCCGTACGCCCCGTCGACGCTGGGATCGTTCCTGCGCGAATTCAGCTTCGGTCATGTCCGCCAACTCGACGCCGTGGCGGCGCGGTTGCTGGCCGGTCTGCACGAACGCACTCCGGTGCTGGCCGGTGTTGACGGTCCGGTGTGTGTTGATCTCGATGACACCATCATCGAAGTGCACGGCTACACCAAACAGGGATCTGGTTACGGATACTCCGGGGTCCGTGGGTTAAATGCGCTGATCGCCACGCTCACCACTGAGCATGGTGCACCGATCATCTGCGGCCAACGCCTACGCAAAGGCGCCTGCGGATCAGCACGTGGAGCTGCCCGCATCGTCGGCGACACGCTGGCCACCGTGACACGACTGCGCTCTTCGGCGGCAGCCACCCGGCCGCTGCTGCGAGCCGACTCGGCGTTCTACGGCTACCCAACCGTGGCGGCTGCTCTGCGCGGTGGTGCCGACGTGTCGATCACCGTGCGCCTGGACCCAAAAGTCAAAGCCGCCATCGCCGCCATACCCGAGGACGCCTGGATCTCGATCCAGTACACCGACGCGATCTACGACGAGAACACCCAGCGCTGGATCTCGCGCGCCGAGGTCGCCGAGATCGACTTCACCGCGTTCAGCTCCCGCAAAACCAGCGAGCAGATCCCCGGCAGGCTGGTGGTGCGGCGCATCCCCGACCTCAACCCCGCCAGCGGCGAGGGGCAGACCACCCTGTTCGACACCTGGCGCTTCCATGCCTTCTTCACCACCACCGACCTCGATACCGTCACCGCCGACAAGACCCACCGCGGCCACGCGCTCATCGAGCAGGTCCACGCCGACCTCAAAGACTCTGCTCTGGCCCATCTGCCCTCGGGGCGATTCGGCGCCAACGCCGCCTGGCTGGTGTGCGCAGCGATGGCGTTCAACCTCACCCGCGCCGCGGCCACCCTGACCGGACCAGCGCTGGCCAAAGCCCGCACCGGCACCATCCGCCGCACCCTGATCAGCGTGCCGGCACGCATCGCCTCCTCGGCCCGACGCCTGACCCTGCACCTGCCACGCAACTGGCCCTGGGAAACCGCGTGGAACACCCTGTTCCACAGTCTGTTTGGCCGAAACCGGCCACTGCTGGCCTAACAGAGCAACCCCAACCGCCCGCACGAGACGAAAGACCCACAGGAACAAGCCGATACCGAGATCGGGCCATCACACACACCCACCTCACGGCACACCCCGGGCCCAACGCACACAATCGAAATCGACTTCACACCGACAGCTCACCGGTGGATCGAGGCTTAGAGGCCCGTGGCGAGGGAGAAGCGGGCACATTCCGCCGGGGTAGGTCACGCCCGGGTCGGGCGTGGGCACGCAGGATTCCGACGAGCCTCCGCAAACGAATTTTGGTGCATGTGACCCTGCAGACGGCGTGCGAGACTGAATCCACGCCGCAGTAAGTCGACGCGCGGCACGCCCAGCGGGGCGTCACCGGTGCCAAATGAGGGGGAAGTGTTGCGCCCGAATGATCCGACCAGCGGACACGACAGCGGCGAGACGACCGATTGGCCGGTGAGCGGCGCTTCGCCTGCCGAGCGGCAGGCCTCCCCGTCAGCGCCAGCCCCGTCGCCCGGCCCGTCCGGCGAGGAGGAAGCCACTCAGGAGTTCGGTCGGTTCACCCGCCCACCGCAGCAACCACCGGCGGCACCACAACCGCCTGCAGGTGGGTGGGACGTGCACGAGCAGAGCACCCAAGAGGCGCCGCAGTTCACCCGCCCACCAGTGCAGCATCCACCGGCGGGATCCTCGGGGTGGCCACAGACCCCGGCGGCGTACCCGGCTCAGAATCAGCCCCCGGCCGGGATGGCTGGTCCGCCGTACGGCGCTTCCGCCGGGGGTACAGCCCCCGCCGTACCCGGGTTACCCGCCGACGCTTCCCCCAAGCCGAGTCGCGCATCGGCGATGATGAATGACCGGAGGTGGTGGGCCGTGGGCGGGGCCGTCGTGCTGGTTGCCGCCTTGGGCGGAGTCGCCTTCATAGTGAACCGCGGCGATACCGATGCCACCACGGCCAGCCCCACGTCGACTACTGCCGCGCAGGTGCCCGCCGCCCCCGTCACGACCATGCAGCCAAAACCCTCACCACCGGCTGCGCCGCCACCGGCACCCGCTCCGCCTGCGCCGACCGTGGCCGCCGACGCCCTGCCCGGACTGCTGCTCTCACCCGACCAAATCAGTCAACGGCTCAACACCCCCGGCATGGTCCCGACCGCGGTGCTGAGCAACCCGATTCCCGGCGGCGTCACCCCCGCGAACTGTGTCACGACGTTCGTCCCCGTCGCCGCCGACGCCCTCAACGGGTCGGGCTTCACCGGAGTTGCGCTGCAAGGAGTGGCGCTGGAGCCAGCGGTGAAGGCGGTTCAGGGGGTAGTCGCGTTCCCCGACCCGGGCGCCGCCAAGGCGTTCTTCGACCAGCGCTCCGCGGACTGGTCGGCGTGCAAGTCCAGCCACATCACCTACGACGACAAGCAGGACGCGAAGATCGATGAGATCGACCTTGGCGTGCCCGCGATGTCCGGCGACGTGATGACCCTGGAGTTCACCTCGACGAACTCCAAGACTGCGAACCAACGGTGCGAACGGGCTCTCACCGTTCGCGGCAACGTCGTCGTCGACACGCGTGCTTGCGCGCCGAACGTGAACAGCGCCGCTTACGACTTCGCGTCCGACATCGCCGCGAAGATCAAGTGACCGTCACCGAATCTGGCGCGCCAACTGGTTGACCAGTGCGGTGTTGAGGTAGTCGGTCGCCGCATAGCCGGGGACGTTCAGGGCCGCCACGGTGGCGGGATCGTCGATGATCACGGTGATGCCCTTGTACGACGAAAATGGCTGCGGCAGACCGTTGTAGCTGCCTCCGCCCGCGCCCTGATCGGTGCGCACCACCAGACGCACGTCGGTGGGTGTGGCGTTGAGCTGCGCCGGGTCCGGGACTGGCCGCGTCAGTCCGCCAGCTCCGGCGGCCCCCAGATCAGACGGATAGCGAAACCCCAGCCCCTGGAGGTACCGGGCCGAATCTGACTGCGCGACAGCGACACTGACGCCGTCGTCGGCGACGAGGACCACCTGAACGCTCTTGCCGTCGAACGCGGGGTGGGCCGCACGGATGTCGGCCTGCTTGGCGGCGGCGCCGTCGAGGAGACTCTTGGCTTGGTCACTGCGGCCGAGGATGCGGCCAATCCACTCCAGCTGCGCCTGCCACGTCCACCCGCTGGCATTTGGCGGGCGGGTGACGGTCTGCGCCACGGCGGCCAGAGCGTTGTAGGCGGCGTCGTCGATCTCGCCGGTGTCGATGATCAGGTCGGGTTTGGTGGCGCCGATCGCCGCCGGATCGGCCTCGGCAAGGACCTGCACGTCCCCGGTGACCTTCTGCTTCTCCCAGCTGGGCAGGGCCCCTCCGGGGGAGACGATGGCGACCGGTTGCACACCCAACGACAGCACCGCGTCGCCGTCACCGGAACCCGCGGCAACCACGGCGCTGGGCGCGGCGGAAAGCTGCGCCTGCCCATGCTGGTGGACCAACGTCTGCGCCTGATAAGACGGTGCTGCATCGTCCCCACTGAACGCGACGTAGCCGCCGATACCGGCCGCGACCAACACCGTCACCACCGCCACGATCGCGATGGGCAGCACGCGACGCCGCCGAGGGGGCGGGGGAGTGATCGCTCGCGCCGCCTCCGTGACCCAGGGGGGCCGCGCACCGCCATACGGCTGCGCGTACGGCGGGAAGGGAGGCGGAGTGTGTGCCGACGACGGCTGCGACCGGCCGGGACTGTGCTCTCCAGACCACGACGGCCCCTGCTGTGACCGGCCGGGGCTGTGCTCCCCAGACCACGACGGGGCCATCGGCGTCCGTGGGGTCTGCCGCACCGTCTCGGTGGACTCGTCCAGCGCGCGAACCGCCGCACGGGCCAAGTCCGTCGCGGTCTGATACCGCTGGTTGGGCTCCTTGGCCATCGCCGTCGCGATCACCGCGTCCAGGGCCGCCGGCAAGCTCGCATCTATGTCGGTGACGCGGGGTGGGGGCTCGGTGAGGTGCGCCGCGGCTGCGGCGGCCATACCCCCCGACCGGGCGTACGGCGCACGGCCAGTGAGCATTCGGTAGAGCGAGCACCCCAGTGAGTAGATGTCGGAACGGTGATCAGTCGGCTCACCGGTCAACGATTCCGGGGCTGCGTAGGCCACGCTGGCCATGACCATTCCGGTCTGGGTCAGACCCACCACCTCGTCGAGGGCCCGGGCGATACCGAAGTCGGCCAAGAACACTCGTTCGTCGTCAGGCGCCAGCAGGAAGTTGGCTGGCTTGACGTCGCGGTGCAGAAGGTGACGGCGGTGGGCGTAATCCAATGCCTTGGCCACTTCGGCGACCACGTGAACCGCACGCTGCGGCGTCATCCGCGCCGCCGCCAATTCCTTGTCCGCGTCGCTGCCGGCGACGTACTGCATGGCGATCCACAGCTGCCCGTCGGTTTCGCCGCGGTTGTAGACGGTCACGATGTTCGGATGGTCGAGGGTGGCCGCCAATTCGGCTTCCCGCTCGAACCGTGCCCGGAAGTGAGCATCTTGAGACAGCTGCGGCGAAAGGACTTTCAGCGCGTCACTGCGCGGCAACGTTGGATGCCGAGCCCGATACACGGTGCCCATGCCACCGGCCCCCAGGACCACCTCAATGGTGTACCCCGCCACCACCTCACCAGCATTCAGAACCATCTGTCGGCCTTCACTCGCCGGCCAGAATGCGGTACTGCGCGGCCATCTGCTGACGCACGTCGGCGACGTCGGCGGAGAACGCGGTGTAGACGTAACGGTCCACCGTGGCGACGCACCTGACATGCCACAGGATGCGCTGCCAGGTCATCGCCGCGGTCGCCGGAAGGGAACCTTTGTTGCGTTGGAAACACTTCGCAGACGGGAGCCCGGGAACACCGTCGACTGGGGAGACGTCCACCAGGGTGCCCATCTGCTTGATGAACTCCTGGGCGATGCGCGCCGCGCCGTCGGCGTTTCCGGCCTGGTAGACCGTGGTCAGCCGTTGGGTGACGGCGTCGACTCCAGCGGTCTTGAACAGCGCGGCTGCGGTGACGGGGTCGAATTCGAAGTTCAGCCATCCTTGGGGTGCCCACACCCCGGCCATGACGGGGGCTGCATTGTCGGGCCCGGACAGGGTGAGCGACAGCAGCCGCCCGGTGGGATCGAGGGGAAGCTTCGGCAGATCCGCGGGCGCGGTCGGAGTGAACTCGTCGATCCTCTTCTTCTGCGTATTCAGCGCACTGCCTGCGAGTAGGGCGGCGTTTGCGCCGGTCGACAGCCGTGGGCTGACCGCCGATTGGTAGAGCACGTAGGGTCCGTGCGCGGTGAAACTGTCCACCCGGGTGACGTCGTCGGGCAAGGCATAGCTCACCGCGAGGCTCTCGGGGGTATCTTGCAGCGGCGCAGGAGGTCCCGGCGCGACGTCGAGCCGCGGTGGCGCCTGAGCCACCATCTCCGCAGTTGCCGCGGCGGCAGCCGCGGCGTCGGGAAACTCCAACACGACGTTCTGCAATGAACGCTCTGGCCCGGTCGAGGTGACGCGCGCCGAGGCGAAGCCGGACCGGAATCCGTGAGCTTCGGCGATGTCGGGCCACGGATTGGGCATGACTCCGTTGTCGCGGATCATCTTCACCGAACTCAGCGGAGAGTTCAGACCAGCGTCGAATCCACCGGGCATCGCGCGTAGCGCGTCGTCGACCTCCCAGGGGCCCACGGTGAACTCCGCGATGCGGTGGGCTTCCATGAGATTCTGGCTGGACACGTTGTCGCCCACGGCGCCGAAAGGATGGCTTGGGGTCACCGTGTAGGCGCCGGTGTCCATCAAGGCCACCACGGCGGCGTCCCCGTCGCTGGCCTTGACCGCCTTTCCTGATATCGGCGACGACGAGCATCCCGCCAACACGACCGTCGCGACCAGTACCGCTGCCGTCCGCATCACACCCCCGACTCCTCGCTGATTGGCTTCCGGCCTTTCACGGGTCATGTCACCGACCCCGCCCCTGTGCCGACGATGGACCAAACACGTCCAGCTCCAACGAAATCTCCACGCCGTCCTTCTCTGCGACGATCTTCGGCCGGACCGCGCCCGTGGCGGTCAGGTACTCCCGCAAGGTGGAGAGCAGAAGGTCCTCACGATGCTCGATTTTGGACACCGTGCCCTGGTCAGTACCCAGCACCTCCGCCACCTGCTGCTGGGTGAGCCGCGACGCCCTGCGGATGTCGGCCAGGCCATTGGCATGAAAACTGCTGTGAGCTGCGGCAACCGCGAACTCCCGCCCACCCGCGTCGGTCAGCCCATCGTCGACCCGCACAGGCACCGCGCCAACCCGTCGGAGGCGGGCCTGCTGTTCACTCATCTCGGTCACTCGTCTCGCGTTCGTTTGCCGTCGGCCGGTAGCGCACAGTGCACGCAGTATGGCGTGAACAGCATATGGCCTGGCCGTCCGAGTGATCGCCAAGCGGAGCTCGTCGTCGCGAAAGTGAGCGCCGTCGCCACGCTGACGGGCCGCCAGGAGCCGAAAGCTCCACGGGAGGCAGGGAAGTGAACCCGGCAGACTCTTTGATCACCGGACGGTATTCCCACGATGCCACAGCCACCCGCCCGGACCGCCTGCGTCGTGAAGCCATTGTTACGGCGCCGTGGGGTGCT
This sequence comes from Mycolicibacterium frederiksbergense, assembly GCF_012223425.1. GTDB lineage: Bacteria > Actinomycetota > Actinomycetes > Mycobacteriales > Mycobacteriaceae > Mycobacterium > Mycobacterium frederiksbergense. The sequence continues at coordinate 38,331 of NZ_CP038798.1, read as the reverse complement.
ATTTGCCGGGGAACGTGCGCAGTTCCTCGGTCAGTGCGAAGGTGTCGGGGTCGGCGTAGACCTTGGGGTGATCGGGGTCGAAGGTGGCAAAGAGCGGGCAGTCCGTGGCCGGGCCGTCGACCGGTTCGAGGGTGGTAATGGACTTGCCGGTCTTGGCCTCGCGCAGCTCGACGTCCCACTTGACGGCGTAGTGCTCAGCAGTGACCTTGCGCCCGCTGGAGTCGAAGTCACACGACCCGGACCTGACTTCGCTGCCCTTCTGGCGGGTCACGCATGCCACGACGGTGATCGCGGTTACCGGGTCGTCGGTGTCGTATATGCCGGGTCGGCGATCCAGGGTGACTTGACTCCACGAAATGTGGTCGGCTTCGAAGGACAAGGCCGAGAAGCCCTGTTGGAACGCGATGACCTTGTACGGCTCGCTGTAGGCGGCGGCGTTGCTCACCGAGCCGTCCGTGCAGACAGAATCGAAGTCGCCAGCCGAGGTCGCAGGCTTGGCGTTGGATGCACGGTCGGCATCGCTCACGGTGTCGGAGCCGGTGATGCGTATCAACGCGACGACGGCGAGGACGACCGCACCCATCACGATGAGTATTTTCCGGTTGGAATTGCGCGCGGGCCGCGGCGGATGCGGAGGCCCAGGACGTCCGAGCGGCGGGTGGGGTCCCCAATGCTGTTGGGGCGGTGGCCCATACCACGGCGGTGGCGGCGGCGTGGCGCCGTAGGGCGGAGGTGGTCCTGGGGCCGGGGCGGTGTCCCACCGGCCGGGTCCGACCCACTGCGGGGGTGGGCCGGGGGCTGCGGGGGTTTGTGGGGGTGGGCCGCCGGGTGAGACGGTCGGGGGCTGCTGAGCAGCACCCCATGGTGGCTGGCGGACCGACGGTGAGGTTCGAGGGGCCGGCGGCGGAGGTGGCTGTGTCTCCCGGGTAATGCGTTGGGTCCGTTCAGCATCGGGCTGAGGTGGCGCCACGGTGCGCTCTTGGGGTACCTGTGCGGTGGTGTCCTCGTCGTGGGCCATGGTGGTGGTCACCGCCCCCTTTCTATTCCTGGTCGGCGCGGGTGCAGCTGTCAGACCACCGACGTCAGTGGATTGTGTTCGGTCAGCATCTTTTCCACCCGCGCCGCGTCGACACGAACTCGAACGGTCGACGCCTCTTGTTGGTCACGGACCACCTTGGCCAAGCCAAAGGTGCTCGAGACCAAGAACAACACGCTGACGGCGAGAAACAATCGTTGCCAGGGATCCAATGGGAGGAACACGATGCCCACCACGGTCGCGACGAAGCTGACCCCAAACGCCGCCACGCACTGAACGAGAAATGCCGCGGTCGTCTTGGTGAATCACCCCAGGTTTTGTGCCGTTTCCTTCTGAGTTAGGAAGGATGACGATCATGCCGAAGAAGATCGAGCCGGAGGTCCGTGAGCGGGCGCTGCGGTTGTTGGAGACTCATGGCGGGGAGTATCCGTCGCTGACTGCGGCGTCCGCGGCCATCGCCAAGCAGCTCGGAGTGGGTAAGGAGACGGTCCGTCGGTGGGCGGTGCAGGCGCAGATCGACGGTGGCCTCCGCCACGGTGTCACCTCGGAGGAATCTGCTGAGATCAAGAAGCTCAAGGCCGAGAACCGGCAGCTGCGTGAGGATGTCATGATCCTGAAGGCGGCGACGACTTTCTTCGCGGGGGAACTGTGCGCCACGAGGCGCCAGGTGAATCGAGAGGTGGTGAGAGACCGTCTCTGTTGGGTCGTCGCAGCGGCCTGATGAAGCGTCGGGGCAGCCGGTCGCCGGGAACGACGGTGATTGGTGGCAAGCGGCCCCGAGAAGGCGAGCCGTGCTGGTACTGCCAGACGGTGCGGGCTCGTCGAGCGAGGTCAGAAGGTGCAGCGTAAGCGAACCAGTGTTAGACGCTCCGTAACCGCGAAGCCGGCTCCAACCTGGTGGATATGGGCCGGTGTGCAGCGCACGAATCCCGAGGTGGGGTTCGACTCCGAAGCCGTTTAGTTCCAGCGGTGGGGAGGCCACGGTGAAGGCCTGCGGCGTAGCCGTGGCGATGCTGTCGGAGTAGAGCTGGGCGCCTCCCTGACCAATCGATGATCTGGTGAACGTGGGAACCATCCTGCGGGACCGTTCATCTCCACCGGATAGCCAATCTGGGTGGGGTGAGAAGACTCGAGTTCGGAGTCGAGGACCGCGACGGGTGGGGCGGAGGCCTCGTAGTAGTCGCGGGCGGTGACGTGCCCGCCGCGGAGACCGAGAAAGGCGGTCGCAGGGCGAAGGGGGCCAGCAAGACATGCAGCACGAGAACTGGAAGATCAGGAGGAAGCGCGATGTCGCCGGTGAATACCGACGAACTTGAGTTGGCGCTGATGGTGGCGCGGCAACGGGTACTGAAGATCCAGACCAAGCTGCACCGTTGGGCTCGCGATGATCCTCATCGCCGGTTCGATGATCTATTCAACCTCGTTGCCGATCCCGCGTTTCTGTTGGTGGCGTGGGATCGGGTGAGCGGAAACAAGGGTGCCGCCACGGCTGGGGTGGATCGGCGCACCGCGTCGTCCATCGCGGCTGCTGATGGGGTCGAGGTGTTCCTCGACGAACTACGGTCCAGTGTCAAGGACCGTAGTTTTCACCCGTTGCCGGTGCGCGAGCGGATGATCCCCAAGGCTGGCGGCAAGTTGCGTCGGTTGGGGATTCCGACCGTGACCGATCGGGTGGTCCAGGCATCGTTGAAGTTGGTGTTGGAGCCGATCTTCGAGGCGGATTTCCTGCCGTGTTCCTACGGTTTCCGTCCGAAACGCCGGGCACATGACGCGGTGGCTGAGGTGCGCTATCTCGCGACACGTCCCAGGTGTTATGACTGGGTCGTAGAGGGAGACATCAAGGCTTGTTTCGACGAGATCGACCACACCGCCCTGATGGGTCGGGTGCGTCGACGCGTCGGTGACAACCGTGTCCTGGGCTTGGTGAAGGCATTTCTGAAGGCAGGCATCCTCACTGAGGCGGGCCTGCTGGCAGACAGCACCGCGGGGACTCCGCAGGGTGGGATTCTCTCGCCGTTGTTGGCCAATGTGGCGTTGTCGGTGCTCGATGAACACATTGCCGGGTTGCCGGGTGGACCGGCCACCGGCAGAGCCGAGCGCGCTACACGACTTCGTCACGGACAAGCGAACTTTCGGCTCGTCCGCTACGCCGACGACTGGTGTCTGATGGTGCGGGGAACTAGAGCCCACGCCGAAGCACTACAAGAGGACATCGCCGCCGTGCTGGCGACGATGGGGCTTTCTCTGTCACCGGAGAAAACCCTGATCACCCATATCGACGAGGGGCTGGATTTCCTCGGGTGGCGCATCCAGCGTCGCCGTAAACGGGGCACCAGCAACAGCTACGTCTATGTTCATCCGTCTACCAAGGCCGTGTTGGCGGTCAAATGGAAGATCAAGACGTTATGCCGAACAGTCGAACCCAACCAGCCGCTTGATGACCTGCTGCGTCGAGTGAACTCGACGTTGGCGGGCTGGGCGGGCTATTTCCGGGCCGGGGTGTCCTCGGCGACCTTCTCCTACCTGAGTCACTACACGTGGCAGACGGTATGGCGGTGGTTGCGCCGAAAACACCGCAAGTCGACCTGGAAACAGTTGCGTCGCCGGTATTGCGGTGGCGGCTGGTGGCCAGCCACCGAGGACCACGTGTTGATCGATCTGGAGAAGATCGGCACGACCCGCTACCGCTACCGCGGTGCGGTCATCCCCTCGCCCTGGCCAGATATCGATCAGGACACCGCAGCAGCCTGAACTGGGTCTTGTGGAGAGCCCGGTGCATTGAAAGGTGCACGCCGGGTTCGGGAAGCGGCCCGGGAAAACGGAACAGCCACAACGACTGTCACCGCGTCCCGGGCCGACTTTCACCGACCCCCGCAGCCGATGATCATCGGATTCATCGATCAGATGCGATCCGAGGGTGCTGCGGTCGAGTCGGTCTGCCGAGTTCTGTGCGAACAGGGCTGCCAGGTCGCCGCACGCACCTACCGGGCATGGCGCAGTCGCCGACCCGCCGCCCGCACCATCACCGACGCCCAGACCGTCGATGCGGTGCGTGAGGTCGCCTGGCGCGTCGATCACCACGGTTGTCGTCGGATGACCCCGGAAGGGCTCTACGGGCGCGTGAAGATGCGCGCCCACCTGGATCGCACCACGATGTCGGGTGTGTCCTATGGGGCGGTGGATCGTGCGATGAAGATATTGGGGCTCAAAGGTATTCGTCGGTCGAAGGGAATCCGCACTACGATCCCGGCCGCGGATGGGATCCGTGCCGGCGACCTACTCAATCGGCAGTTCCGCGCTGAGGAACCCAACCGGGTCTGGGTGACCGACTTCACCTACGTGCGCACCTGGGCGGGCTGGGTGTACGTGGTGTTCATCATCGACGTGTTCTCCCGCAGAATCGTGGCCTGGCATGCCTCGACGAGCAAGGGCGTCAGCCTGGTCATCACGCCACTGCGGATGGCGTTGTGGCAACGTGCTCGCGATGGCTATCCAGTGAAAGATGGTGAGCTGGTTCATCATTCGGATGCCGGGTCGCAATATACGTCGGTTCGGCTGACCGAGCGGCTGTCACTGGAACACGTCGCGGCATCGATCGGGTCGGTCGGCGATGCCTACGATAATGCGTTGGTCGAGTCAGCAAATGGCCTCTACAAGACCGAGTGCATTCGCACCACGATCTTCCATGCCGGCCCGTACAGGACGATCGCCGACGTCGAGTTCGCGACGGCGGCCTGGGTCGACTGGTACAACTGCAGCAGGCTGCATTCGTCCATCGGCCTGGTCCCGCCCAACGAGTACGAGTCGCTCTACTACGCTGCCCTCAATCCCGAGGGCCAGCCCCAAATGGAGGCGGCACAAAACCTCGGGTGATTCATGGAGATAGTGTCGGGAATGCTCACATCTTGAGTATGTGGGCGGCGCAGCACCGTTGAGTGCACCAATTTTTGTCGCGGGCTCGCGGCGCACGGTGTGCGCGGCATGGCGCCAACAGCACAGGGTCGAGTCGCCCTGGGTTCGGCTCATGAGTCGGGTTCCCGCAGCAGTGTCAGCAGGTCGTTCTCGCCGCGGTGAGTCAGCAGTGCGATGACCTCGTCTGGTGTGCACTGCAGCGCCCGGCTGAGGGTGGCGATGGGGTTACGCACCTGGCGTTTACCCACGAGCATCCTCAGGCGGGTCATGGTGTCGGCGTCGGCGGCAATTAGGGTCGCGGTGACGGTGCCGTCGTCGGGGGTGAAGGCCAGCACGATCGTGTCGTCGCGAAGGGCGCCCAGTGTGGTCGCCAGCCCGCGGAGGGAGCCGAAGCTCGCGCCGTTGGTCACCGACAGTAGCCAGGTCAGAGTGAGTTCGTTCTGTGGTCCGGTGAAGGTCCGGCGGTGTCCGGGGTTTACGCCCAGGGCGGTGGCCACCGCCCCGCTCACGGTGATGCCGGAGCCTCTCAGCACTTCTGCGGTTACGGGTATGGCATAGCGGACATTGGTCGTTCCGTCGTGGAATGCGCCGCGGATGGTGTTGAGGGGGGCGACCTTTGGCCAGCCATCGTCGTCGCGGCGGTGGCGGATCGTGCCGTTCTCGACGACGAAACCGGGGGCGTTGAGATAGGTTCGGATCGAGCTCTCGGCGACGTCGGGTAGGGCCGCCCTGACCTCGTCGACGATCGCGGTGATGCTGACGGGTCGGCTGGCGGCCTTGAGGCGCGTGGAGATCTCGGCGTAGACACCGGTGTACTCGCGCAGGCCCCATTCCCGCAGCGCCCAAGTCTGTTTGGTGGTGCGGGTGAATTGAGGCTCGTTGCCCAGGGCATTGCGCGCGGATTGCTCGGTGAGAGCGTCACCGGCAATGGCGGCGACGTCGGCGGGGGTCGCCGGCTTCCCGAGCAGGTGTAGAACGGCTTCGACCTTGTCGGCGTTGTCCGATCCCCAGCGCACCCATTTGTCACCGAAGCGACGCAGGGTCGGGTGGGTGTCGAGGACCTTGGTGGCGATGGGAGCTGCGACCTGGAGGTGCGTGAGGGCAGCGCGCAGGGTGGCGGTGGTGGGGGCCTTGTGTTCGGCGACCACGCCGTCGAGGGTGGCCAGGGCCGCGACCAGGGTGGGTCCCGTCGCGCTTTCCAGCCAGACGCCTTTCGGTGTGAACGGGCCCGCAAGATGCAGCAGCAGTTGACCCAAGTCGGTGGCGATGTCGAGGCCGAGATCGTTGAGTTCGCTTCGCGCGGTGTGTTCCTGAGTGAGCGAACCCAGGCGGGCGCGGAGTGTGGTCGCGTACTCGCCAACGATGGCGTGGGCAGGTTCGGCAAGGAGATCGTGGAGTCGGGCGTAGGCGCGGGGTGTCTGGCGCTGCACGTGGACGGCGGAGACGCCGAGCTGCCGGGCGGTCACAGGAGCGCTCGCGGGGCGCAGCGTCCAGCCCCGCGCCGCGAGCAGCGCGTAGTCGTGGTGGGGGAGGCGCTTGAGCATTCTGCGGATCGCCGTCTGCGGGTCTTCGGGTTGACCGGTGGGGGCTGACCGGGCGGCGGCGACGGTGTCGCGCGCAGTGCAGCTGCCGCCCCCACCGATTCGCTCATTGCCCAATCTTACACGTTTCGTCACCGTATGAGCCTAAACGAAACGTAACAAAACAAAAGACACGAAACAAAACGCTAGAGCAGAATCGGAGGGCCGGTCCCGGGGGACATGGTCTGGGGGTTGGGACGATCTGCTAATCCAAAGACACTGGGACCACCGCGGCACGCCAGTATGGCGACACCCCACACCAAGTGTCGGACGTCGACCGTCATCTCAAAGGAAGCACTTGTCCTCACAGACAACGGTTGTGGGGGCGTGCACTTCTGTGACGAAAGATCTTGCAGGGCCGGTTAGCCCGCAGTGGTGCGCCCGCACGCGCGGGTCGCTACCCGGTAGGTAAACCAGCACAGCGCGCCCACGATCGGTAGGCACCACACAACCGCCAACCACACCGCTGAGCGCGTGGGACGCTGCTTGGCGATCATCGTGGTGGCACTCCCGGCCAGGATCAGCCACACCATCAATCCCGGAATGCCCAGGACCAACAACGCCAACCCGGCGTCCAGGCCCTCACACCCCATCTCCGACGGCTGCCGGACACACTCGCTGAGACCAGATTCCACCGGAATCGGCGCTGACAGAACCATACTCGGAACGAACCGGTGCTGCAGCTAGGAGTTGCCCCGCCTTGAATGTCTTTCCGGATAGCCTTCTGCACGAAGGGCAAGGGCGTTCGTGAATTCGGCGCGGATCTTTGTTTCTGCGTCCGCGGGCAACGAAGGAGGAAAAACTGGGCGGTCTGATCCCGCCAAGCTCTCAGGTGAGTAGCGCCAAGAACCATCGCCATTCACGAAGATGACCCATTTGCTGTGCCCCTCGCCGACTACGTAGTCCAGAACGATCGGAATCATGAAGTACTTCGGTGCGAGCATGCCCCCAGCGAAGCGCTTCATCGGTTTGATCTTCATCTCGTGTGCAGACGCGGCGAACTCACGAGCGCAGGTGTTGATTATCTGACGGACGGTGGACTCGACCTGTGCCGCTGCGGAATCTGACTGCTGACTCGATCTTCTGTTCTGCTCAACGACGCGACGCGCATCATCTGCCATCCCCATGCGCATCAGTATGCAGCCCCCGTTCAGGTCAGGGTGGGATTGGATCACGATTATCTGACGCGGCGATATCAGATCGAGCTACTGGGTCGATCCGGCATGGGAAACGGCAGGGTGAACTCGGTGAACCAGCGCAGAGGGTGCAGGTTGACTCCGCCCACCAACGACTCGGCGGCATCGGGTGGCAGATCGTAGAGCATCAGCACGTCGTGGTCCTGAAACAGATACTCGGACAACTCATCCCACGATCCGGGTCGGACTTGGCGGGGGCGGGCGGCGGCCTGGGCGCGCCGCAGGATCAGGTGCAGAACCATCTCTTCCCCGGTACACCGGGGGATGGGCGCGCCCCACAGGCGCGTGTCGGCCGCCAGGCGCTCAGCTGCGGCGGCGAGTTGACAGCGCCATAGCCGTGATTGACCGAAGGTGATCGCCGGCAGCGTCTGGAGCACCTGGAGCCGACCATGGGTGTGCTCGGCGACCGCGGCGGAGCCAAGGGTGGCGTCGTCGGCGCGGATTGCGGCCGCGATGTCGTCTGCCGCGACAGCGATGAGGCTCGATTGTCGATCGGAGATCGTCGCTAGGATCTCGCCGAACTCGTCGTCCCCGTCCAACAGGGCCGGCTCCTCGGCGTTCGATGATTCACCCGATTGAATCGGGGGAGCGTCGTCTATCGCCGCCGACGTCACCACCAGCTCACCGTCCAGCGTGACGAACGGCGTGAGGGTGACTTCAAGGATCTGCCAGTCCGGTGCTGTCTCGCGGTGACGGTCGAGAACAGTTCGATAGTCCTCCCGTGCAAAGGCTTTCACTGCCTCGGTGTCTTCGTCGAGGCCGCAGTCCAGGCCGAGGCGGGCGGCGGCCCGAAGGGCGGAGGCTTCGTCGGGATAGACCCAGAGATCCAGGCGCCGCGATCCGCTGTACCCACGGTGCGCCATTGTCCAGACTCCGGGTCCGTGAGCCGTTTCGTGAATTCGGTGGCCCACAACACCGGAGTAATACTCGGCAATCAGCGCGTTCTGAATGAACGGGGCCGCGGCAGTCCGCACGGCGTTGACGTCGGCCACGCTGATGTCGTCCGTACCAAGGTAGCCAGCATCGTGCAGGGCTGCCTCGAGCACGCGGACGTACGGGTAGTCGATCTCGGTCGCGAGCGCGGCTAGATTGGCTTGCGTAGGGAGGGAACGCGTTTCGCCGACACGCCACTGCCTCAGGGTCTGCCGACTGACGCCGATCCGGTCGGCCAGGCCGCCGATGCTGGCGCTGTGACGACGCTGATACTCGTCAATGAGACGCCCCAGGTGGCTGCTTGCAGGGGTCACCATGGCTCCGAGTGTGCACCTAGATCGCACGTCATGACAAGACACAATTTCCCTATTGGGAAACCAATACCTGACATAATCGCTATTATCGGTTAGTTCCGCTAATTAGCTATTCGGCCGTCTTCTCACTCAAACGTACAGGGAAACTGGTGAAGATCGGAGTGTCCGGGTGCATGTCGAGCAGCTCGCCCAGCCGCTTGTCGTGGGCTCGAAGATGAGCGTTGAGTAGCGCGAGCTGTTCTGTTAATACTTTGGCTGCCAATGCTTTACCGGCCACAGTGCCCTCGCTGGCCGACAATAGATGAGGCTGCATCCGCGCGATGAGTGTCTCGGGTTTCTGTCGGCCACTGTAGCCGTGTCGGCCGGTGAACAGATGATCGGTCAATCCGCGGCCAGACCCGCTCGAGAGCCAACTTGAACAGCCGGGCAGCAGACCACCCTCACCGTCAGCGCCACCTCGCCGGAATCGATCTGAGCCAGCAAATCGTCCACCGCACCCGAAGCCCGAAGCGCCTCGGCCATCTCCACGGTGGAAACCACCTCACCCAACTGCAAATCCTCGTCCTTGCCTGTCGCATGTCCTAAGATCCTTCCGTCAGGACTTACACAGACCATCTGACACCCCCTCGCATCATCATGAACATCCAGCACTTCACGACCAGCCCGGCGATCGTGGGGAAGAACTCATCGAAGTCGACGTCGGCCTCCGCGCCGGCCTCGGGGCTCTGGAGGCACCGACACCTCGTTCTCAAGCCCTCCGAGTTCGGACCGGCGCCGCGCGACATACCGAGACACGGTCACCTCCGAGCAGGCAGCCCCATGCTCGGCGATCAGACGCTGCCAGATCCGCCGAGCGGTATGGCGCTGCTTGCGCGGAGCATCCTCATCGGCGCGCAGCCAGGCATCGATCACCGTCACCCACGATCGATCGCCGGACGCGGCCGCGCCGAATACGCCTTGCGCGGCGGCGGGACCGCGTCATCAAGCGCTTGACGCACCGTCCAGCGATGAGTGCCGTGCCGATCGGCCAACACCCGGATCGACAGGCCCTCAACCCGCCAATCCCTCCTGATCTTCTCGAACAACTCCACGCGTGACCGCATCCTGACCGACCCTCCCTGACCGCGACCGCCAAGGACGACGGGCGACAGGAACAATCCGAACGAAGGGTGGGGCCAACATTGAGGACACACCGCCCCACCCCGCCAGCAATGATCACCACCCCGGTGGGGCCAACATTCGTGAAGAACAACGGCCGAAGTGGGGCCAAGTCAGATGACCACACTCATATGGCTAATCGAGGATGCTGCCGTTTGACGCAATGAGTCGGCACAGAATCGCTGGCGGGCATGCACCCCGTAACACGGACCACCCAGTGAGCCCGAGCCTGACCGCGACTTCGTCCGGATTGGTCCGCGGCGCACTCCGCACTGCCCTTCGGCTCCGCGGACCTACCGGAACGGCGCACCTAGCACGGACCGGTAAGCACGGGGGCAGACCTGATTCACATCAATGCTGGGCCCCACGCGATCGCGGGCAAGACTGAGCTGGTCGATTGCGACGTGATCGAAAGCTACCGCCGAGCGCAGGACTGTCTGCACCTAGGGGAGCTGTCTCGACAAACACATCGGCCGCCGTTCGTCTTTCACCTACTGCCAGGTGATGCCCTGACTACATCTGCCAATTACTACCGATGGGGCATGAGCCAGCGTCCCGGGCGAACACAGCCCCCCCGGACGACTTCGTCGGCCGGGTGCGCCAGCGCGTCCATGCGACCTCCCATGGGACTGATGGCTCTGTGGCGCAGCCGATTGCGCGGTTACCGATGTCCGTTCGCGGGACCAATGCTCTCTCCCGAGAAGCCGATCGGAGAATGCTCCGGCCCCTTCCGATGGCCATGTGCGGCGAGACCTGCCATACCGAGCCTTCTAGGCCCGCTCACTGGTGAGGGCCGGGGTCACCAGCGCGCGGCTTCTTCGCCTGGCGCATTCAGACAGAGAGGTTACTTCAGCGCATAACCGGCGTCGACGGGAAGTCGGACACCGGTCACATATCGGGCCTCGTCGGAGGCGAGGAAGTACACGGCGTTGGCAACGTCCTCCGGCTCGACGTATGGGACCGGAAGAACGTTGATAGTGCGAAAGGCCGGCTCGGCGTCGGCGGCCGTAGGATTCTCGAGGTCGGGTCTGAACAGCCGCAAGTTCGCATCGCTGAGCAGCAGTGGCGTACGGACCGTGGTCGGGTGTACCGAATTGACCCGGATAAGGTGTTCACCGAGCTCCAGTGCGAGCGTTTGCATGAGGCCCGCCAGCCCGGACTTGGCGCTCGTGTAGGGCCCCATGCCCGGCTGAGCCCGTAGTGCCATGGACGAACTGACCAGCACGACCGACCCGCCCTGCCCACCCGAAATGATGTGCGGCACTGTCGCTCGCGCCGTGTTGAACATCCCGGTGAGATTGGTGGCGAGTACGTTCTGCCACTCCTGCGCCGATATCGCTGTGAGCGGTGCTGGATTACCCCCCACGCCGGCGTTCGCGACCACAATGTCCAAGCGACCGAGCTCGGCCGTCCCTTCTTCCACCACCTCGGTGAGGGTGGACAGATCAGATACGTCGGCCTGACGTGAGATGATCCGCCGTCCCAATTTCTCTACCATCCTTACGGTTTCGGCTAGGTCCTCCGGGGTGGCGGCCGGGCCGCCCTGCGAAGGCACGGCCTTCGCGGCATCGACCGCGATAACGTCTGCGCCCTCCTGGGCCAATCTGATCGCAACGGCGCGGCCGATGCCGCGTGCGGCTCCGGATACGAAAGCCACCTTGCCCAGTATTTGCTCAGCCATGGACATCCCTTCTCCAATCTGGTCGAAAACTACTCAGAAACAACAACATAGCGAATAAGCCGTAGGTACACAGTTGGTAACGTCGGGTGTTGGACCCCTACGCCCGCGGGACCGGCGCCGCTCCATGGTGAGACTTCAGCATAGGGCGCGCTCGCTCACTGCAATTTTATTCCTTTTCCAGCCCTCGGTTTCAGCCGACGTTTACGACGCGGCAGTCGCCGACAGCGGGACTAGATCGGGTGGTAGCCCCTCGTTGCGGTCTTGGATCACATCAACCACTGCGGGGCGTCCACTGGCCAGCGCACGTTCGATTGCCGGCGCGAGATCTTCTGCGTTCTCGACGCGCTCACCATATGCCCCGAGTAGCTGCGCGAACGCTGCGAAGTCGGGGTTGCCATAGAACACCCCGTGATACCTCTCACCGTGCGACGAACGCTGGCGGTCCCGCGTGTTACCAAACGCGAAGTTGTTGGTGATCACAATGACAATCGGAATCTGTTCTCGCACAGCAGTTTCCAGATCCTGAGCGACCATCCAGAAACTTCCGTCGCCGCACACTGCGACGATGCGCTCGTCCGGGCGTCCGAGCTGGAGGCCCATCGCCGCCGGAAGGCCCCAGCCCATCGAGCCACCCGCGGCGAGCTGATAGCTGCCAACGCGATCGGTGGTCAGGTACCTCTGCAGCCAGGGGCCCATGCTGGCAGCATCGTTGACCAGGATCGATCGGTTGGACGCCAAAATCTCGCGCAGCGCAGTGATCACCTCTGCTGACGTCACACCGACCGAGGTCCGCGCCGGTGCCGACAGAGTGGCCTCACCGAGGTACGCCGCGCGCAATGTCTTGACCCGCAGCCTGCGCCGGTCGGATATGTCGGCATGTCCGGTCCGCGCTTCGAGCGCAAACCGTAGCGCGGCCGTCGTCCCGCGCGCGTCGGCGCAGATCGATACCTCGGGCGGGTAGACCCGCCCGAGCACATTCTCGTCGATGTCGACGTGGATGAGCTGCGACGTCTCGCCGAGCAGGCTCCACGACTTGGTACTGAATTCGGAGAACTTGCAGCCCAACGCCAGCACGACGTCCGCATCACGCACCGCCGACTCGGTGGTCGGCAGCGCCCCGTAACCCAGACTTCCGCTGAAGACCTCAGAACTGTTGGGAAATACGCTCTTTCGTCCCCAGGTTGTAACCACCGGTAGATGGAACTGCTCGGCGATAGCCACAAGATTGTCGTCGAAAGCGTCACCTCGGACGCCGCCGCCGACGATAACGACAGGGCGCTCCGCCGAGGCAAGGAGATCGGTGGCCGAGGCCACCGCGACGGGGTGCGGCGCAGCCGGGGTCAGCCGGAACCGCGGCTGCAGAGCCGGTCCTGCCTCATTCACCTGGACATCGAGCGGCAAGGACACCAAGACCGGACCGGGACGGCCTGACATCGCGGTGCGAACGGCGCGCTGCAGCAACTCCGGGATGCGTTCGGTGTCGTGAATCTCCACGGCCCACTTCGTCATCGGCTCGAAGAACCGCACCAGATCGATCTCCTCGAACGAGTCGCGGTGGGCAATGCCATCAGGGACCTGCCCAACCACCACGAGCATCGGGATCGATTCGGCGTGCGCGTTGTGCACGCCGATCGCAAGGTTGGCCGCCCCCGGGCCACGGGACGCCAGACAGACGCCGAGTCCTCCAGATGAACGGGAGAACCCGTCGGCCATCATCGATGCCACTTGCTCATGACGCACCGAGATGAAACGGATCGAGCTGTCGCACAACGCATCGATGAGATGCATGACTGTGGTGCCCGGCAGGCCGAAGACATGGTCGACCCCCTCCCGCTCGAGTGCCGCTACGGTTATTTGCGCGCCGTTCAACCGTCTGTCCTCATTCGGTAGTAAGCCTTCAGGATCAGCAGCGCTGCGTGAGTCTTACAGGGTTCGTACAGCGGTCCGCCGATCGTGACTCTATTGAAAGCATCATTTCTTCGTCTAGGTAGCGAAATCGAATAGCTTCTATAAAAAGGAAGTATTCGCGGCGTGAATCCCGCGCTGCGCCCGCCACTCGGCGCGGGAATGGGCGCCGAACGACCACCATTCGCTCATCGCCCAGGCGGCGACCACCGTTCCGACGGCGGCGCATCGATTGGCTAGAGAGCGCTCCCTGTGCGAGCCCAGCGCCGCGCTAGGATCGAATCCCAGGTCAATGGCGATGTCAACCGCCACACCGCGCGAACGGTGGCTTCTCTATCAGTACCTGAGATGCATACTTGATATGCAATATATGCCTCTAGACACGATGTGACGGCAATCATAAGGTTGGCCGCATGGCCCGGTCGGCAGCCCCCTGCCCGGTGTGAGACCCGCGACAATGCGCGCACTCGACATACATCGAGTGCCCGTCGGCCATGTGGAATTTCGAAGGGACAAATGGCAATGACGGCAATTGACCAACTCAACGATCTGGTCGACTGGGAGAACGGCTATGTATCGTCGGCAATCCATTTCGACGAAGAGATCTACAAGGTCGAACTGCAACGAGTGTTCGAGCGCTCATGGTTGCTGGTCGGCCACGCGGACATGGTCCCAACCCCGGGCTCGTTCGTCACCAACTACATGGGTGAGGTCCCGGTGATCATCACCCGCGACAACACCAACGGGATCCGCGTGCTGGTCAACCGGTGCGCGCATCGGGGCAACCAGGTCTGCCTGTTCGACCGTGGTCAGACCCGAGGATTCGTCTGCTCCTACCACGGGTGGAGCTACGGACTCGACGGCGCCCTCACCGGTGTGCCAATCGAGCAGCATGTCTATCCCGACGGCCTGGACAAGTCGAAGCACGGCTTGGAGACCGTTAGGGTGGCCAACTTCCATGGCTTGATCTTTGCAACGTTCGATGCCAACGCCCCCTCGTTGGAGGACTGGCTCGGCGAGGACACGATCTGGTACCTGGAGCATTTCGTGCTCTCGCTCGATCTGGGCGGTCTAGAGCTGTTGCCAGGGTTCCACCGGTACTACTCACCCGGTAACTGGAAGTTGAACGCCGAGAATTTCATCGGCGACAACTATCACGTCTTCGTGGCCACCCATGTGGCGTGGTTGGCCGTGTGCCGCGACTTCGTGGAGCGTGGCATCGCGGTGCCGATGACCACATATCCGACCGGAGACGGCTCGACGCTCTACGAGATCAGCACCGGGCTGAAAAAGGGCAGTGTGCCCGTCGGCATGGGCCTGGTCATTGCCGATGACGTAGGTTTCAAGCGCGATTTTGAAGGGGCCCAGCGACTTGGCCCCGAGGCCGTCGAGTGGGTCGAACACCGCTACAACGTGCTGCAGAACCTGCAGAAAGACCGTGAAACCAAGATGTACGGCTTCATGAACGCGGGCATCTTCCCCAATATCTCCCTCATGGGCTTCCTGTCGCCGATGCTCGGCCGGCACTTCCAGCTGTGGCACCCGCGGGGGGTGCGCGCACATGAGGGCTGGCAATGGACAATGGTCGAGAAAGACGCGCCGCAGGTCGTCAAGGACATTGCAATCCAGCGGGTGTACCAGGGCAGCACATGGCGGGGTGGTGGCACCCGACGATGTCGAGAATTACGAACGCATCGTGGACGCTTCTGCACCGCAACATAACTGGGAGAGGCCGTACTACTACGGTATGCAATTGGGGCACGAATCCGACGTAGCGTCCGACCTACCTGGTCGACTTGGGCCCAACCCGAGTGAAGCCGATCAACGGAACTTTTACCGGTTTTGGCTGGAATTGATGGAGCAGCGATGACGATCACCACGTCCAAATGGGAACTGAAGCTCGAGGTCGAGGACTTCCTGGCCAGGGAGGCTCACCTTCTCGACGAGCGTCGCTTCGAGGAATGGCTCGATCTTTTCGCCGAGGACGCCGAGTACATCATGCCGTTGAAAGAATACGTGCAAGGCGACGTGGCACCGGCCGGTCATCCGATCATCCACGACGACAAGGACATGTTGCGCGTTCGCTTGGCGAAGGACGCCACAGGCTACTCGCACTCCGAGTTGCCTGCGTCGATGACTTGTCACCTCTTGAGCAACATTGTGGTCGACGAGGTCCCGGACTGCACCGATGTTCTGGTCCGTAGCATGTTCACCGTGCGCCAGTCGCGCAAGCTGCGTGACGAAGCCTGGTGGGCCGGACGGCGGATCGACCGTCTGCGCCGGTTCGATGGTTCATGGCAGATCGCGCGGCGGGAGATCCTGCTCGACGCCACGATCCTGCCACGTGGGCTCTCGATCTTCTTCTAGCGAGCTCGGAACGCCTTCCCGCCACAGCCGAGCTCTATCATCAACCATCGGAGAGAGAAATGAGCATTGCCCAAGACCTGAGCACCGGCCAGTTCGTTCAGGCCGGACCGTACCGGGTCCACTATCACGAAGCGGGTGACGGACCGGCGGTCATCATGTTGCACGGTGCAGGGCCGGGCGCCACGGGGTGGGGGAATTTCTCCGGCAACATCGAAGCGTTCGCCGTATCGCACCGGACCATCCTGTTGGACATGCCGGGGTTCGGTCTCTCGGATCCGATCACCGATACTTCCCAGGCTGCCACCACGATTCGGGCACAGGTGGTGCGCGACCTGATGGATGTGCTCGGTATCGACCGCGCCAGCATCGTCGGCAACTCGATGGGTGGTTCGGTCGCCATGGCTGTCGCCGTCGACTTCCCGGACCGGGTTGAACGTCTGGTCCTCATGGGTGCCGGGGGCACACTCTCGACCATCACCGCTCTGCAGCCCACCGAAGGTCATCGAGCAATCCGGGCCGCCGCCGAGAACCCGACGCGGGAAACTGTGCGACGCGTGGTCGACGTGATGCTCTTCGACCCGTCGGTGATGACTCCCGAAGCCTTCGAGCGACGGCTCGAAGCGTCCCAGCGGTCACCCTTGCGAGAGACGCCGACCGGGACATCTGCAGCACCATGGCGTGACCAGACCCCCGAGCTAACGCAGATCCAGGCCAGGACATTGATCATCTGGGGCCGAGAGGACCGGGTCAATCCGCTCGAAATTGGCTTGCTCCTACTCCGCGAGATCCCGGAATCCCGCTTGTTGGTGTTCCGACGGTGCGGCCACTGGGCTCAGGTCGAGAAGGCGGAGGAATTCAACCGGGTGGCAACGGAGTTCCTGGCAGCGCCATGAGTCCGACCCACACGATCCAACTCCGAACGATGAGTGAGAATCCATGCTGACAGATGACCAGGCCGGCCACCCGCCGAGGCAGCACGAAGGGAAGTCGACCGTGCTGACCCTCGGCCCGTCTGAGATCTATCTTTGCGATACCACCGATGTGTCAGAAGGCGAGGGGCTGCGCATCGAGCGTCCGGAACTGCCTGAACCGATCGCCGTGATTAGTTCGGAGGGCCAGTACTTCGCCGTGAGTGATACCTGCAGCCACGCAGACGCTTCGTTGGCCGAGGGGTTCGTCGAGAACTGTCAGGTCGAGTGCCCGATGCACTTTGCGAAGTTCGATCTCACCACCGGGCGGGCCTGTTCGCTGCCCGCAATATTCCCGATCAAGACGTATCCGATCCAGATCGTCGACCAGAAAATCCACCTCACACTATCCGATTAGGGCTGAAAATGCTTACGCTAGGCGTCGCAACTTCCCATGCGCCAGCCATCCTGCTGCCAGTCGATGATTGGCCCCGAGCCTACGAATTGATGCGAGGTGATGTAGCGCAACCACTTTCGGCCGCACAGGAGAACGCTGCGACAAACGCTGCTGCCAAACGGCGGATCGACGCGAACCTCGCGCGGTTGCGTTCGGTGATCCAGGAAGCCGATCCCGACGTGCTCATCATCATCGGTGACGATCAGGCCGAGGTTTTTGGTTCGGCGTTCAACCCGACGTTGGCGGTCTACTGCGGCACCGAAGTCAGTGGGCACACACTGCCGCGCTTCGCCGACCAACCGGGCATCGACGAACGTATAGATATGAAATGCGGCGCCGAGTTCGCCACTGCCCTGGCAACAGGTCTTGTCGAGTCGAGCTTCGACGTGGCGGTCATGACCGAATTGAAGCCGCTGAGCAAGCCGCACGGCATCGGACACGCTTTCACTCGCCCGGGGCGCTTCCTGGGTATAGCCGATATGGGCATCCCCATTGTTCCGGTCTTCCTCAACTGCTACTTCAATCCGCTGCCCACGGCCGCACGCTGCTACGAGCTGGGAGTGGCAATACGCGAGATCGCCGATTCGCGACCCGAACGGGTCGCAGTGTTGGCCTCTGGCGGCTTGTCCCACGATCCAGCAGGTCCGCGTGCCGGCTGGATCGACTGCGATCTGGACAACTGGGTGCTGAACAAGCTGCGCGAGGGCCAAGGCCGTGAGCTCGAGAACCTGTTCACCGTTGACTCCGGCACCTATCACGGTGGCACCGGCGAGATCCGGGCATGGATCACCGCCGCAGGAGCATTCGACACACTGCCGGCCGAGGTCGTCGACTACATCCCACTTCACCATGCGGTCACCGGCCTGGCATTCGCCTACTGGCAACGACCTGAACAGGTCAACGACCAACTGGCGCAGCAGTCAGCCTCGTGATTATCGGACCATCGCCGCCGGCCCGTCCGCCGCGGCGGCGATAGCGGACTGTCCGAACGTTACGAGAGGCGACGGCCATCAACGAGATCACCCACGACATCAACCTGATCCGCGCAGCCGCCGATCGCATCGAGACCGCGGCTGCAACACGCCGTGCTGCCAGTCCGGTGCGGAACCTGATCGGCGGCACTTCCATCGACGCCGCATATGCGGTGCAACAGGAGCTGATCGACAGGCGGGTGGCCGGCGGAGAAGTCATCGTCGGCCGCAAAATCGGACTGACCGCACCCTCGGTACAGCAGCAGCTCGGGGTGGATCAGCCGGACTTCGGCGTGCTATTCGCGAGCATGGACGTATCGGCCGAAGATTTGGTACCGATGCGTCGGCTCCTGCAGCCAAGGGCTGAGGCGGAGGTCGCATTCACCCTGAACCGCGACCTCACCTGCGAGGACCTGAGCGAGGAGACGATCCATGCAGCGGTCGATTACGCCGTCGCGGCCCTCGAGATTGTGGACAGCCGGATCGAGAACTGGGATCTGACCATCGCGGACACCGTGGCGGACAACGCCTCGAGCGGTCTGTTCGTTCTCGGCCCGCGACGACTGACTCTTGCCGAGTTCGAGCCGCGCACAACCGTCATGCGCTTGTACGCCGACGATGAACTGGTCTCCACCGGCGAGGGGCAGGCCTGCCTCGGCGACCCCCTCAATGCCCTCGTGTGGTTGGCGCGGACCGCATCGGCATACGGCAACCCGCTGCGCTCCGGACAGGTCGTGCTGTCCGGAGCGCTGGGACCGATGGTGCCAGTGACGCCCGGCGCCCGGATCCACGCTGAGATCGAACCGCTCGGGACGGTCTCAGCCACATTTTCTTCGGAGGAGGATCGATGACCACGTCGAAGGTTGCCATCATCGGATCGGGCAATATCGGCACCGACCTGATGTTCAAGATCATTCGGAACTCGGACATCCTTGAGGTTGGCGCCATGGTCGGTATCGATCCCGATTCCGACGGGCTGGCCCGCGCGCACCGACTCGGAATTCCAGTCACCCACGGAGGTGTCGCCGGGCTGATCGCCATGCCACACTTCGACGAGATCGACATCGTTCTGGATGCGACATCGGCCAAGGCGCACATCGCGAATGCCGCAGTGCTCACCCCGCTGGGCAAGAAGCTGGTGGACCTGACTCCCGCCGCGCTCGGACCCCTGGTTGTCCCCGCCGTGAACCTGGAAGCCGCCCGCGATATGCCCAACGTCAACATGGTGACCTGTGGTGGTCAGGCCACCATCCCGATCGTGGCGGCAGTGTCGGCGGTAACGCCGGTGCACTATGCGGAGATCGTGGCGTCCATCGCCTCCCGGTCGGCGGGTCCGGGCACCCGCGCCAACATCGATGAGTTCACCGAAACCACGTCGCACGCCATCGAATCCGTGGGCCGGGCGGCCAAGGGCAAGGCCATCATCATCCTCAACCCCGCCGAACCTCCACTCATCATGCGTGACACCGTGCTGTGCCTCGTCGGCGACGCCGATCATGACGCTATCCGGACGTCGATCACCGAGATGGTCGAACGGGTCTGCCGTTACGTTCCCGGTTACCGTCTCAAACAGGATGTGCAGTTTCTCCCGGTCGATGCCGACGAGCCGGTACACACCCTGGTGCCCGAGGGATCACCGCCTGTGACGACGCGGGTCTCGGTCTTCCTCGAGGTCGAGGGAGCGGCACACTATCTGCCCGCTTATGCCGGCAATCTCGACATCATGACCTCCGCGGCCGTGCGCGTCTCGGAAGCGCTCGCCCGACAGTCCACCCTCGCCGGTCAGGAGGCGCTCAGATGACCTACCGGTTGTACATCCAGGACGTCACGCTCCGCGACGGCATGCATGCGATCCGCCACCGGATCAGCGCCGAGGATGTCGGCCGCATCGCCGCGGCGCTGGACGCCGCGGGGTGGACGCCATCGAGGTCGCCCATGGCGACGGATTGGCGGGCGGATCCCTCACCTACGGGCCGGGTAGTCACACCGACTGGCAGTGGATCGAAGCTGCCGCCGCCAACGTCCGTCGGGCCACGCTGACGACGTTGCTGCTCCCGGGGATCGGTACCGTCGCCGAACTCGAGCAGGCGCACGCATTGGGCGTGCGATCGGTGCGCGTCGCCACCCACTGCACAGAGGCGGACATCTCCGCGCAACACATCGCCAAGGCGCGTGAACTCGGCATGGACGTCTCGGGGTTCTTGATGCTAAGTCATATGGCCCCCGCCCAGGAACTCGCCCATCAGGCCAAGCTGATGGAGAGCTATGGAGCACACTGCGTCTACGTGACCGATTCCGGCGGCCGACTCACCATGGACGGCATCCGCGACCGGGTCCGGGCATATCGTGATGTGCTCGACGACTCGACCCAGATCGGTGTGCACGCCCACGAGAACCTGTCCCTGTCGGTGGCCAACAGTGTGGTCGCGGTCGAGGCCGGCGTCACCAGGGTCGACGCATCACTGGCCGGTCAGGGGGCAGGTGCCGGCAATACGCCCATCGAGGCCTTCGTCGCCGTCGCGGATCTGCTCGGCTGGGATCACCACTGTGACTTGCTGGCACTGCAGGACGCTGCGGACGACCTGGTGCGACCGTTGCGCGACCGGCCGGTCCAGGTCGACAGGGAGACGCTCACCCTGGGGTATGCGGGGGTATACTCGTCGTTTCTCCGGCATGCTGAGACTGCAGCCGGCCGCTACGGTGTCGACGCCCGCGACCTACTGCTCGAGGTCGGCCGGCGCCGTCTGGTCGGTGGTCAGGAAGACATGATCGTCGACATCGCACTGGATTTCATCGCCGAACGCGAGTCCTCCAGTAGCGACAGCTTGGTGCCCTGATCCGGTTCGCGGGCGGCCGGTGGAGAGCCACGGCCGCCCGCGACCGGAGTCTATGCGGTCGGGTTGCTGACGATGTTCAAACTCTTGATCTGGGTATAGCTCAGCAACTCCTCGAGCCCCTCCTCGCGACCTACCCCGCTGTTCTTGACACCGCCATAGTGCACACCGAGATGGTGGCGGCTGGTGTCGTTGATCCAGCAGTAGCCGACGTCCATCCGGCTCGCGGTGTCGAGTGCACTGGCGAGATCCCGTGACCAGACAGAGGCGGTGAGACCGTACTCGACCTGGTTCGCCCACCCGATGACATCCTCGACGGGTCAAGTCCAGGGACGTGGTGTACGACGTCGTCGTGTGATTCTTCGTGGGTGATGGTTCAGGCGGTCAGTGCCGCGGGGGTGTCCTCCTGTTCGGTCGGGGCGTCGTTGACGGTGCGTGATTTGCTCAGCACGTCTAGGCCGAGGTAGCGGCGGGATTCGGCCCATTCGTCGTGTTGTTCGGCCAGCACGGCGCCGACCAGGCGGATCAGGGCGTCGCGGTCGGGGAAGATGCCCACGACGTCGGTGCGGCGTCGGATCTCCTTGTTGAGCCGTTCCTGGGGTTGTTCGACCAGATCTGGCGCCAGATCTGTTTGGGGAACGCGGTGAACGCCAGCAGATCCGGCCGAGCGGCCTCCAAGTGATCAGCGACCTTCGGGAGTTTGTCGGCGAGTGCGTCGATGATCCGGTCATATTGCGCGGCAACGGATTCAGTGTCGGGTTGGTCGAACACCGAGTGCAGCAGGGTGCGTACCCACGGCCACGACGCTTTCGGGGTGATGGCCATGAGGTTGGTCGTGTAGTGCGTTCGGCAGCGCTGCCACGTGGCGCCGGGCAGGGTGGCGCCGATCGCGGCCACCAGCCCGGCGTGCGCGTCGCTGGTGACCAGTTTGACCCCGACAGGCCGCGGGCGGTCAGTGACCGCCAGAACGTCAGCCAGCCGGCTCCGTCCTCGGCGGTGGTGACGTCGATGCCCAGGATCTCCCGATAGCCCTCATGGTTGACCCCGACGGCGATCAGGGCGTGCACGTTGACCACCCGCCCGCCCTCGCGGACCTTGAGAACCAGGGCGTCGGCGGCGACGAACGTGTACGGCCCGGCATCCAGGGCCGAGTCCGGAACGCCTCGACGGCGGTGTCGAGTTCCTTGGCCATCACCGAGACCTGCGACTTCGACAAGCTGGTGATCCCCAGCGTCTCGACCAGGCGGTCCATCCGCCGCGTCGAGACCCCGAGCAGATAGCAGGTGGCCACCACGGTGGTCAGGGCCCGCTCGGCACGTTTGCGGCGTTCCAGCAGCCAGTCCGGGAAATACGATCCCTGGCGCAGCTTCGGGATCGCAAGATCCAGACTGCCGGCACGGGTGTCGAATCGGCGGTGCCGATACCCGTTGCGGGAGTTGGTGCGCTCGGTACTGCGTTCGCCATAGCCAGCGCCGCACAGGGCGTCGGCTTCCGCGCCCATCAGGGTGTGGATGAACGTGGCCAGCAGCTCGCGCAGCACATCGGGATGGGCGGTGGTGAGTCGTTCGGCCAGCACAGCGGGCAGGTCGATATTGTGGGCAGTGGTCATCGCGTCGATTCCTTTGCTCGAGTGACTTTGGACGGTCCCTCGAAGAATCACGCGATGACCTTCAATCAGTCGGCTACGACACGCCGGTACCGCTGATCAGGTCCCACTCATACACCACTCTGCTGGACGCAACCCCTCGACGTCGCTCCACCGGATCACCGACAGCACCGGCCCGAATATCTCCTCGTTGAAGATCTTCATGCCCGGGGTGACATCGGCGAAAACGGTTGGCTGCAGCCAGTATCCCTTCTCGTAGTCCGCACCCGACGGGCGACCACCGCCGGTGATCAGCCGCGCGCCGTCGGCGTGTGCGGACGCGATGTACGCCTCGTCCTTCTCCAACTGCTCTCTGGAGTTGATCGGACCCATCTGGGATCCGGGATCCATCGGGTCACCGACACGCAGAGCGCCGACCGCTTCGCGGAGCCACTCGACCCCGGCATCGTAGATGTCGTCGTGCAGGAACAGCCGACTGGTGGATCCACACGACTGTCCCTGCCAGCCGAAGTTCATCCCCCTCATCGCACCCGCCATCGCGGCGTCGAAATCGGCGTCGGCGAACACGATCATCGGGTTCTTGCCGCCGAGCTCGAGACTCACGCTCTTGACGCACACCTCGGCGGCGGCGCGCTGGATCGCAAGACCTGTCGGCACCGAACCGACGAATGCCAGCCGACGCACGTTCGGGTGGCGCACCAAGGCTTCACCGGCGTGGCCGCCGGCGCCGGTGACGACGTTGATAACACCGGGGGGAAGACCCCCGCATGATCTCGCCCATGGCCACCGTGCTCAACGGAGATTGCTCGCAAGGTTTGATCACCACGGTGTTTCCGGTCACCAGCGGCGCGGCCATCTTGGCGGCGGTGAACATCAGGGGATGGTTGAACGGGAAGATCTTTCCGACCACACCGTAGGGGATGCGCACCGAGACGTTAAGCGAACCCGGTTCAGCGGGCTGGGAGGTCTCCCCCTTGCTCTCGTGCGCCAGTCCGGCGAAATAGTCGATGACGTCGGCGCCGTATGCGACGTCGAAGTGTGAGATGCCGATCGTGTTCCCGGTGTCCGCGGTCTCGAGTGCGGCCAGCCGATCCCCTCGGCGCGCAGACGGGAAGCAAAGGTACGCAACATGGCGGCGCGCTCGGATACCGGGGTTCGAGACCACGGTACGAATGCGGCCTCGGCCGCGGCGACCGCACGTTCGATGTCCTTCTCGCCACCGGCGGGCACCCGGGCGATCACCCGCTCGTTCGCGGGATTGACGGACTCGAGCCAATCGCCGTCGACGGCGGGAACCAGTTCCCCGTCGATCAGCATTCGGATGTCCTGATTGTCTGTCATCGGTACTCCTCGGTCGGTGCGATCAGTTGCGGTCGTTCGGATATCGGTCAATCGGGGTCAGTGCATTCGCTGTCTCCTCCCAACGTGTTCCAATGACGTTTTCGTGCACCACGTCCCGACTCCCGGGAGAACCGTGACCTGGCATTGGCGCATCGCGGTGGCCGAGCGCGCACCCGAGCGATGGTGTGCGATCAGCAGGCTCCACCGGTCGGTCAATTGCTCATCCCCCCGGCGGGATCAACATGTCCTGCCACGTGCCCGGGGCCGCACCGCGCGCGAGGTTCCGCTGGACGTACGTTTTCCCATCCGGGCCGACATAGGCACCCGTACTCGGGTCGTACCGCGTCACGGTCAGCGGTGGCGACACAGCAGGCCCATCAACAACCGACTCGGCAGGCACCTGCGGCACCGCCTGACCCGACAGCGTGGCGTTGGGATCTCCCTTCCAGTTGTATCCGTCGTTGAGCGGCAGATAGTTCTCGTCGCTCTCGCACATCGCCACCGTGGGTGCGCGCTTACCGGGCCTGTTGGCGCATGGCAGGTTTCGCACTCCACGGACATTGAGGGCCGAATCCTGGGGCACCCGGCAGTAGAGGTGACCCGGGGGCCGCTGGGGATAATCCTCTTCGCTGGGTGGACGGATCTGGCTGGTGGGCAGGAAGCCGGTGGTGCACGGCGGCGGCAGATTCAGGTTGAGGTTGAACGAGATGTACACGCCCTTGTAGTCCTGCTTGGTGTGGCGATTGGCCAGCATCGAGCCGCCAATGGCCTCCACCAGCGGGGGCGCCAGCACCAGCAACTGTTCGATGTTCGGTTGATAGACGACCGCGACGTCGGCCAGGCTGACCAGGTTGTTGAGCAGGATGGGCAGCGTCGGCCGAAATCGATCCATGAGCTGCTGCACTTCACCCAGCGCTGGCGGACCAGTGTGCAGTACCTCTCGAAACTCGGCGTCACGCGATTGCAGCTGTTCGGTGACGTCGGCCACGTTGGTCGCCCACCGCTGGATGGAATCGGCGGTGTCGATCTGTGAATCCAGAATGGGCCCGGACCGGTCGATCAGCGTGGTCAGGGACTCCAGGTTGGCCCGAGCATCGGACGCTAATGCTGTGGTGCCCTTGACTATTCGCGCGAGTTCCGGACCGAGCCCCCGACGGCCAGGTAGGACTCGTCGATGGCCGTTCGTAGGTTCTCGTTGGGAATCGCCTGCAGGCCTTCGTTCGTGGCGGTCAACAAGGAGTTGATATCGGCCGGCAGCCTGGTCCGGTCCATCGGGATCACGTCACCGTCGACCAGCACGGGACCTCGGTCACTGCGCGGTGTGAGTTCGAGGAAAACCTCACCGAGACCGGTCTGGCTGTGCACCGCAGCGTCGACATCCGACGGAATCTCGACATCCGAGGTCAAGGACAACACCGCCTCGACACCCGCGGGGTCAAGCGCACGTCCTTCACCTGTCCCACTCCGGTACCCCGGTAGGTGACGTTGCCGTTCCTGTACAACCCGCCGGACGCGGGAAGAGCGACGATCACGCGGTACTCCCCCGCCCCGAACAGCAGCGCGGGCACCTTCAGGTAGCTGAGCCCGATCGCGCCCACCGCGAGGACCGAGATCACCGCGAAGATCAACAGCTGTATCCACACTCGTCTGCTCAGATGCATGTCTAGTGACCTTGGTCCCAGCGATAGGGTGCCAGTAGCGGATTATCTGCGGTATACGGACTCGGGAGCGTGCCGACGGTGCGACCCCATTGCATCTCCAGTTCGGTTAGGTCGCCCTCGAATCGGGTGCCGGTGAGCAACCCGGCATCCAATCGGCTCAGAGTCAGGTCGACGATCAGCGAGGTATTTGCGTAGTCGCCACGGAACCACTTCGTCAGCGTGTCCTTGGGGAACGGATAGGTGAGGAACAGGCCCAGCGAACGGGTGAGCGCGGGGCCGGAGTTGGCCAGCGACTCCAGGACAGGGCCGAGATTCTTCAGTTCCGCCACGATGGCATCCTTGGTCTGGTGAACCGAATCGGCGGCCAGGGCGCTGAACTTGCCCAATTGGTCGACCGCCTCCACAAGGTTGTCGCGCTGCTCGTTCAGGACTTCCAGTGCCCGAGGGATGGTATCGAGCGCCCGGTCCACCACTGGTTTCTCGGCGGCGAACTGTCCGACCAGCCTGTTGAGGCTGTCCGTGGCCGCGATGATGTCCGCCGACTGCTCGTTCACCCGGCCGATAAATGTGTCCAGTTGCACCAACATGCTCCGCAGGTCGTCCTCCCGCCCCCGAAGGCGGTGGTGAGCGCTTGGGTGATGTCCTGGATCTGACCCACCCCGCCACCGTTGAGCAACAGCGACAGCGCCGAGAGAGTCTCTTCGGTGGACGGGTAGGCGCTGCTGGATTCCAGCCGGATCAGGGAACCTTGCTGCAGTTCACCCTGGGGTGGCTCATCGGTCGGCGGCGCCAACTCGATGTGCAACGAGCCGAACAAACTCGTCTGACCCACCTTCACCGTACTGTTGGCCGGTAGCACCACATCGCCGTTGAGCTTGAGGTCGAGCAACGCATGCCACCCCTGGCGTTCGATCTTGGTGACGGTACCGACGTTGGCGTCGTTCACACGCACGCGTGAGTTCTGTTGAATGTTGAAGACATCGGCCATCTGGGCTTGCACGGTGAACGCCCCCGCACCGCTGCCCTCGGTGCCCGGTAACTGGAAGGAGTTCAGTCCCCGCCACCCGCATCCGGGGAGCCCAGCCATTGTCACGACGGCGATCGCCAACGTGGCCACACGACGACCAGTGCGCATCACCGATCTCCCCCGGCGGCACCATGATCCCGGCCAGACCGGCGGTGGGATTTGTGGGCAACGCCACTGGTGGCGCCTCGGCAGGCAGCAGATCGGCACCCGGTGGAGGCGGTACAGCGGGTGCTGCTGGCGCAGGTGGGACATGGTCGGGCCGCATCCAGTCCTCGCTGTAGGTGATCTCGTTCGGTCTTGCGCTGGCTCCCACGAAGGGGTTCATTCCGATTGGGGGAAGTTGTACTGGCGGTTCTTGACGATCGGCGCCAGATACTGCACACACAGCTTCGATGACTGTTCGGCACCCAACTGCGACGCGGCTTGGATAGCACCGCACAGGAAGGTGATGGGGTCGCGGAAGTTGTTGACCGCCAGAGCAGAACTCAGCGTCCCTTGGGCAGGCTGGTAGATGTTGGCCGCGTTGGCCGCCACTGTCGGCAATACATGCAGTGTCTGTTTGATGTCGCCAAGGCTGTCGGCCAGCGCCTGGGATACCGATGTCAACGTATCGGTGGTGGTACCCAACGCCTCCCGGTTGTCGGCGACGAAGGACTTGACCTCACTCGCGACGTCGCTCAGGTCGGCGATGGCCTCGGCTACCTCGCCCGAGTCGTTGGTAAACAGATTCGTCACCGACGCGAAGTTTTGGTTCAGGTCGCGCATCAGCGTCGTGCTGCCCTCCAGCGCCGAGACCAGGGCGGCGAGGTTTTTCACGGTGGTGAACGTGTCACCGCTATGGTCACCCAGCGCCGAGAGCGCCTGCGACAGTTCGAGAATCGTCTGTCGGATGTTCGCGCCCTGGCCACGTAGGTTGTCGGCGGCAGAGTTGACCAGACTGCCCAGGGTGCTGACACCTCCGGCCTCGGTGGGAGCGAGCAGATCAGTGAGTTTCTCGAGCTGCTCCGGAAGTCGTCCCACTCGACTGGGACCGCGGTTCGCTCCACCGGGATAACGGCGTTGTCGCCCAGCAGCGGACCGCCCTGGTAGGGCGGGGTCAACTGGATGGCTCGGGCGGTGACCAGCGTCGGTGAGAGGATCACCGCTTTAACCTCGGCCGGCACTTCGTACTGCTCCTCCACCCAGAACATAACCTTCACGCTGGCCGGCTGGGCCTCGATCGACTCTATGCGACCGACGTTCACGCCCCTGATCCGAACGTCGTCACCCACGAAGAGGCCGTTGGTGTTGGTGAAGTAAGCCTCGACATGGATGCGATTGCGCTGTCCGACCGCATTGTTGACCACGAACGCGCCGGCAGTGAGGGTGCTCACCAGGACGGCCGCTAGCAGGAGCCGAACGAACCCGGAGCGCTTCACCGGTTCGGCCCCATCGGTGGTGCCTCGTTCGGCGCCGGCTGGTACACCGGGCTGGGGGTCGGCACCGGTGAGGCGAAGGGATCCGGTGTCGGCGGAGCCGGCGCTCCAGGCGGCGGACCTCCTGGTGGCGGAGCGGGCAGCGGCTCGCGGTAGGGGTACCGCGGATCTCCCGGCTTGCCCGTGATGGCATCGGGCAGAGTCAGCCGGGGCTCGCCGCCCTGTCCGGTGCGCGGGAACGGAACGGGCATGGCGGGCGTGCCCTGCTGACCGGTCTGCGGATCAGTGCGCTCCGACGGCGTCAGCACGTTCGGATCGAGGCCGAGGTCGGAGAAGGCTGCGTCGACGAAAGGCTGGATCCACTGACCGGGCATCAAGTTGGCCACGTAGGCTTTGAAGAACGGGCCGGAGGTCAGCGTCTCACCGAAAGTCGTTGCGTAAGAATTCAATCCCTTGATGGATTGTTGGATCTCGGACTTGCGGTTGTTCAGGATGGTGAGGACACCGTTGAGTTTGTCCAGGGTGGGTCGCAGGGTATCCCGGTTCTCCGAGATGAAGCCGCGGATCTGGTCGGCCAGCGCGGAGATGTCCACCATGATGCCGTCCAAGGCGGCACTCTGTGCGCGCAGGGCGACGAGCAACCCGTTGGAGTCGTGGATCAACTGCACGACTCGATCCGTGCGTTCGGCCAGCACGGTGGTCGCTTTACTCGCATTGGACAGCAGGTTGCGCAGGTGCGAATCCCGCTCACCGAGCGTGCGGGAGAAACGGGCAACTCCGTCCACAGCCACCCTCAACTGCGGCGGGGTGTCCTGCAACGTCTCAGACAGCGTCTGCAGCGCGCCGGAGAGTTGGTCGGTGTTCAGCCCGCTGATGGTCGCGGTGAGATCACCTAGCGCATCCGGCAGTTGGTACGGCGATGTCGTCCGGTCCAGCGGGATGGTGTGCTCCAACCGGCCATCGCCGCGGGTCATCAGGTCCAGCACCTTGTTGCCCAGCAGGTTGATGGTCTTGATGCTGGCCTCGGTCCGTTCACCGAGACGGATGTCGTCGGCGACCGTGAACTCCACCAGGACACCATTGCGATCCAGGGTGATGCTCTGTACCTGACCCGCACGGTATCCCGAGACCCGCACTTCGGTGCCGGCGGTCAAACCGCCGCTTCCTCGAAGTAGGCGGAATAGGTTGCGCCCGACGAGACGAAGGGCAACCTGTTGTAGTTCAGTGCACCCAGGCTGGCCACGGCGGCTACCGTCACCCCGGCAATGCCCAGGACGACGTGATTGCGTTCGACGAAAGGTTTCATCGCGGTGTGCACCTGCCCGAGTCCTGGCCGGCGATCTTCACGTACACCGGTTGGCCGCCCTTGCCGTTGAGTTTCAGGACGATGTCGCACAGGTAGAAGCTGAAGAAGTCACCGTAGAGGCCCTGCCGGCCCAAGACCCGATAGGCTTCCGGCAGCGTGGCCAGCAGGTTGTCGAAGTACTCATGGTCGGCCAGCACCACGCCGGCCGTCCGGTCCGTCTCGTGCAGGGTCTTCTGCAGCGGCGGACGGGCCTCGCCGAGCAGGTCCGCGATGGACCTGGCTGCCTCGTCGGCATGCGCCACCCCGTTGCTGATGTCCTGGCCACGAGCCTCCAGTCCGTCGACCAGCTGACCGAGCGAGTCGACCGCCTGTCCGAACTCCGCGCTGCGGTCACCAATCGACCCCAGGACCGTGTCGAGATTGACCACCACCTGTCCGATAAGTTCGTCCCGGTCGGCCAGTGTGTTGGTCAGTGCAGCCGTCTGGGCGAGGATGGATCCGATCGTCGGGCCCTGCCCTGAAATGCGGCGATCAGCTGCCCGCTGAGCGCGTTGACCTGATCGGGGTCCAGCGCCGGAACAGCGGCCGGAAACCACCGAGCAACGCGTCCAGGTCGAGCGCCGGCGCCGTGTGGTCCTGCGGAATGGTGCCACCGGGTGGCAGTCGCCTGGTGCCGCCCGCACCTTCCTGCAGCGACAGATACCGACTCCCGATGATGTCCTCGTACCGGATCACGGCGCGGGTGCCTCGGTGAGCACCACGGAGTCGTCGGTGCTGAACCGGACCACGGCACTACCGTCGTCGGTCACCGTGATGTCCTTGACCTTGCCCACTTCCACGCCCGCGATGCGGACGAAGTTCCCATCGGCCAGACCGCTGACCGTACTGAACACGGCGCTGTAGACGGTCTCTTTCTGGAATCGCAGTTGGGCGAAGATCGCGATCAGGGCGAAGGCACCCATCACGCACACCACGAAGAAGATGGCCAGACGCCAGATAACTCCGGACATACTGCGGCGCAACGCTTTACCTCCTTCTGAGGAAACGGCCGGTGGTCATGACGATGGGGGCGCCGGGGCGGGCAGCGGCGGTCCGGCGGCGGGTGGCGCGTTGGACGCCGGCGGGATCCCGGATACAGCGGCACACCGCCGGGCCCGTACATTGGAGCGCCGTACGGCGGCGCTCCGGATAGGGAATCGGTCCTGGTGCAGGCCCACCCGGATAACGGATGCTGGGCGGTTCCGGGACAGCGCGGGTGACCGGGAAGTAGTTGGCCCACCCGGGAAGCCAATGCCCGGATTGGGTCGCACATCTAGCCCGGCACCGAAGCCGGTGTTGGCCACCAGGTAACGCACCGGCCAGTTGTTCGCGACGTCGGGCAGCGAACCGCAACCCGGCTTGCCGCCGGGACCACCCTTGGCAGCGTTGATGGGCAGGTTCTGCGGATAGCGATAGGGATCGTCACCAAGCATCAGGGATGCGTCCATAATGAGAGATTTGCCGTTGGCGCCACCGTAGGCAGCTTCGTAATCGGGCAATATCTCGTGAGCACCGACGAGCAGGCAGGTCAGCGATGGGTTGTACTTCATGAATAGATCGGTCGTGGGTTTCGCCAGATTGACGGCCTCTACCAGGGCATCCTTGCTCGGTCCGAGAACGTCGATGCCACTACGGGATACACCGACCACGCCGAGCAGCAGGGCGTCCAGCTGCTGGGCCTGCTCGGTGAGCGTGACACTCGTCGTGCTGGCGGCGTTGAGGGTGTCGATGATGCGCGGTGCGGCGGCACCGTAGACCTCGCCGAAATCCTCCAGCGCCTGCCAGTTCTGCTTCATCGTATCTGTGCGCGCGTTGAGGGCCAGCAGCACCGTGTTGGTGTCGGTGATGGATCGGCCGATCCGTTCTCCTGTCCGCGCAAACCCTCTGCCAGCGCCGCGAGTACGGCGTTCAGCTTGGCTGGATCGATGGTGTCCAGCAGCTGGACGACATTCTCGAACACCGTATTGACCTCGGTGGCAACATTTTCCGACTCGATGATGGAGTTTGCGGCGAGAATCTGCGGGCTGGGATCGGCGGGATAGATCAGGTCGACGAACTTTGCGCCGAACAACGAGGTGGCAGCGATACGCGCCTGCACGTTGGCGGGGATGTTGCCGATCTGGTCGGAATCGATGGCCAACCGCAGGCTCGCCGGCCCTGGCCGTTACCCTCGATCGAGGCGACCCTGCCGACGTCGACACCGCGCATCCTGACCTTCGCATTGGGCTCCATGATCAGGCCCGTCCGATCGGACGAAAGGGTCACCGGCACGGTGGGAGTGAAGGATTCGTTGAACGCGCCCACGGTGAGCGCGATCGCACCGGCGATGAGGGCGACCATCACTGTTGCCAGCCAGCCGGCGGCGATCCGGGCCGGCCGCTCTGGCGTCGGGTGGGCATCTCCTTACCCGCGTAGCTGAACTTGCCGGTCTGGCCGTAGAGGCCAGGGTCACGAGCGTGATGACGAAGGCGGCGACGATCAGCGAAGTGCGGGTGGCGCGCCCGACGGCCTCGCCGACACCCGCGGGTCCGCCGCCGCGGTGAATCCGTAGTAGGTATGCACCATGATGATCGCAGCGACCTCGGCGATGGTCACGACGAACGACCGGATCAGATCGGCCGGGGTGAAGAACGTGTTGAAGTAGTGCGCATACACGCCGCTGGACTGACCGTAGAGCACGGTGGTCACGAATTGACCCGAGGTGTAACCGAGCCAGAGCGCGACGCTGTAGAGAGGGACTACCACGATGATCGCGGCGAGCAATCGGGTGGAGGCTAGGTAGGCGATGGCCCGGATGCCCATCACTCGAGCGCGTCGATCTCCTCATTGATGCGCATAGCGCCCAGTTGCGCGGTCGCCCCGCGCCGATCGTTGCCGAGAACGCAATCGCGGCGGTGGCAGGC
Organism: Mycolicibacterium frederiksbergense; assembly: GCF_012223425.1. Taxonomy (GTDB): domain Bacteria; phylum Actinomycetota; class Actinomycetes; order Mycobacteriales; family Mycobacteriaceae; genus Mycobacterium; species Mycobacterium frederiksbergense. The sequence continues at coordinate 5,781 of NZ_CP038798.1, read as the reverse complement.
GTCACCAGCCTGGTGTTGACGAACGCCGAGACGAAGCCCGCCAGCGCTTCGGTCTTGAACTGCGACAGCTGATTGAAACCCTGACTCGCCAGGGTGCCGCTGGTCGACATGGTCATGAAGCCGACGATGGCCACGGTGCCGCCGATCACCATCAGCGATCCGGTCCCAGGCTCATCGCGGCGACCTGACGCAACAGTTCGGAGCGATACTTGGCCATCGCCATGACGATCGATCCCAGCATTTCGCCGTAGAACCTGGTCTGTTCACCGAATTGGCGCCAACTCGATCGGACCGCCTCAATGACCGGGTTGCCATGGGGAAGCGTTGCTGCGCAATGGTTCACGCGGTCACTTCGTCACCTCGAATCCGACAGCGGTGATGATCAGGTTGATGACGAACAGCACGACGAACGAGAAAACGACGGTCTCGTTGACAGCGTTGCCGACACCGCAGGTCCACGCTAACGGTGGTCCGCGGTGACAGGCGATCAGGCCGGCCGCAAGACCGAAGGCGGTCGCTTTCACCATCGAGATCAGCACGTCACTCAGGCCGGTGATCAGAGTCAGGCTCGCGATGAATGCCCCGGCGTGACGTGCTGGAAGAACACGGCGAAGAAGAACCCCCCGGTCAGGCCGGTGAGCGTCACCAACGACGACAGCGACAGCGCGACCACCGTCGCCGCCAGCACCCGCGGCACAACCAGGGCTCGGATCGGATCGATGCCCATCACCCGCATCGCATCGAGCTCCTCGCGGATGGTGCGGGCGCCCAGGTCGGCGCACATCGCTGCGGCCCCCGATCCGGCCACCACCAGCACGGTGACGAACGGGCCGATCTGGTTGACCGCCCCAGCGCCGCTCCGCTGCCGGAGTTATCGGCAGCGCCGAACTCCACCAGCAGCACATTGAACGTAAAGACCGTGAGCACGACGAACGGGATGGACAACAACAGCGTCGGCAAGAGCGATACCGCGCGACGAACCATGTCTGGTCCAGGAATTCCCGCAGGCGAAGGGCGGCTTGAAGATCGCGACGAACGTGTCCAACGCCATCCCGACGAATCCACCGATCCGACGGAACGGCTCCATGGTGGGCGTCTCTGACCAATCAATGCGATTCGATGTCACCGACTCGATCCTTCTATCCGGAAGGCGATGGACGTCGGCACTTCCGGGTAGTGCCCCCGCCGTCGGAGTCGAGGTCGGTCGACCTCGATCCAGCAAACGTGATTCGTCGTTGCTGCCCAGCACCGCTGCGTTGCGGACGCAAGGAACCCCAGACGTGCGGGCGTGACGCGCATGGTGACTCCCGGGTCTGGTTCATGCGGCAAGTGACGCCGATCACGGTATGGGCGCTGTTCACTTACGTCTACTACTAGTTAACTAGCACTCTTATGCTAGTGGGTATAGGAGCACTCCTTGCTGAGCGGGCGCCGGCGGGATCTGGAGATGGATACATCGGTCCGCGCCCCTTCCGTCAGTACGCCGGGCACGGCGTTGGCAAAGACCACCAGAACAGGTCGTGCCGAATGCTTCAGGAGAACTCGGCGCGCTCCCCGGTCGCTGGTCAGCTCGGCCTCGGTTCTGGGGCGCGCTTGCGCGGCGGCGTGTTCGCCGGACTCCACGCTCGACGTGCCCTCGATGGCCCCGGGTCGATGAGGGCCTACCGTTTCCAGCGGCGCAGCGTCGACTGGCAGATGCCGGTTTCGACAGCCACGGAGCCTACCGGTTCACTCAATACAGCCGGGCAACGATTTGCCTGTGTCAACGTCGGTTGAAACTGACCCCTTTTCAACGGTTGAAAATTGACCCCCTGGTGTTCATTCTTCGGTGGTCGATCCGGGACTCTCCCGAGATCACGGTCTTTGATCCGGTAGGAGTCGCCCTTGAGGGCGATCACTTCGGCGTGGTGGACGAGGCGGTCGATCATGGCCGCAGCTACCACGTCGTCACCGAACACCTCGCCCCAGCGGCCGAACGGTTTGTTGGAGGTCACGATCAAGCTGGCGCGTTCGTAGCGAGACGACACCAGCTGAAAGAACAGGTTCGCGGCCTCGGGTGCGAATGGGATGTAGCCGACCACCTCGACGACCAGCAGCGGGTAACGGCCCAGCCGGACGAGTTCGGGTTGAAGTCGGCCGCGTAGTGGGCTTCGGCCAGCCGTGCCACCCATTCCGAGGCGGTGCCGAACAGGGTGCGGTGCCCAGCTGACACGCCCGGATCGCGATGCCGATGGCCAGGTGCGTTTTGCCAGTGCCGGGTGTTATCAACGGGTAGCAACACGCTCGAATCTATGTATGCAACAAGGGGGTTGATGCTGGGCAAGTCATCGTTGTTGCCGGTTTATCGGCGGGTGTTCTTCGACGTGAAGGAACGGCAACGATGGCGTATCCGGTGGCAGTGTCTCCTGCGGGAGGGAAGCGGACCTGGACCGTGCTTGGGGAGGACTTCGCAACGGTCGGTCCCGTCGAGGAGTGGATAGAAGCCCACCGGCACCTGTGGTCGCCGAACACGGTGCGCGGGTATGCGACGTCGTTGGCGCAGTGGTGGAGCTTCCTGGAACAACGCGGACAATCCGATGGATGGCGCGATGTCGGTGTCCCCGCATTCACGGCGTTTCTGTCCTGGCAGCGCAATGGCCGCACAGTTGAGCATCGGCTGGCCGAGTCGGACCAGGCACCGACCGCTGCAACACTGGAAGTTCGCCTTGCAGCATTGATTTCGTTCTACCGCTGGCATCAGGCAGTATCCGGTGTGGCGGTAGCAGGACAGCTACTTCGAGAACTCCGCGACAGCGACCGGCCCGGGCTTGCTGGCGCATCTGGATGCGCGGTCGGCCCCGCGGCATCCTCGCTGGTGCGGGTGCGCCGCGACCGACGCCGCGACAGACCGCCCTTGCTGCTGCCCGAGCAGATCCAGGCGGTCCTGGATGGCTGCGCGGTCTTCGATACCGAGTCCGGTTCGTGGCAAGGAAACCTGCGGGACCGGTTCGTGTTCGCCCTGCTGGCCGAGACCGGGATGCGTCTCGGGAGGCGCTGGGTCTGCGGATCGGCGAGTTCGTGCTCGGCCGCGGCGATACCGCGTATGTGCAGATCGTGCCTCGCTCGGATAACCCCAACGGGGCGCGGGTGAAGATATGCGACCGCGACGAGTCTATGTTGGGGCTGACCTCGAGCGGCTGTTCGCCGATTATCTCACCGACATCGCCTGCCGGGCAGCCGAATCCGGGATCGGTCTGATGGACACATCGCCGCTGCTGGTGAATGTGGCCAGACCACCGTTGTTGGCCGCATTGCGGGAGACGACGGTCCGGGAGAAAGTGGCCACGCTGCGTCGGCGGGGCATCGGACCACTCGGGTGGACGCCGCACTGGTTCCGCCACACCCATGCCACCGCCTTGTTGCTCGCCGGGACGCCGGAATGGTGGTCTCCCGGCGTCTTGGCCACGCTCATGTGCAGACCACCCTTGACCTCTACGGCTGGGTCCGCGACGGACGAAGCCCTGCGAGCGGAGCCAACTGGGCTTCCTACGCCAGCAGCTGGCGGGTGGCCGAATGATCGACGAGCATGGCCACCTGCGCCTGCGTAGTGCCGACACCTCGATCCGATCTGCGACTCTTTGACGAGCTGCCAGCACAGTGCGTGGCCCGTGCTCGGCCCGGTATCGAGAACTGGGCGTCGATTACCGAGAATGATTGGCCGCATTTGGATCTGAGCGAATTACCGATCCGTTCGCCGCGGAGCTGGCGTGGATGCGCACTGGCAGGCCGGTGATGGCACCCGTGTCTCGGTGTTGGCGATGGCGCAGTTGGCCAACATGATTCGCGGGCAGTTACCGAGGGCCGTGATTTCCCTCGTCGATCCGGGCGATGGATTACGACGCCGCCGCGGTGTTGCAGAGCTGGTTCTATCTCAGCAGGGGCAAGCGACTGCCCTCACCCGAGTCGGGGCCGGTGCACGCTCTGTTCGGGTCGCCGGCACGCCCTGATCGCCGCCTGCCACGACGGCCGTGGTGGCACCTGGACTTCTGGCACCCGCGCTGCGATCCGCGGATACCACTGACCGATCGTGAACCGGTCGCCAACTACGGCTGCGCACCCGGAGATATACAGCTTCGTGGTGCGGCCGCGGTGAAGTGGCACCTGGCAGATGCTCGAATCCGGGCGCTGCGCTGGACCACGGTCAGCCAGGAACGCATGCGCAGCTTCCGCCGGTTCGACAACTGGCTGACGCCAGCTTCGACGACCCGACTGGCATCCTGGGCGACCCAACGAGCGCGGTCGAACAGGCGGCGCGTTCGCGCGGTGGACCGCCGTGGCAGCCAACCGCGTCACCCGCCAATCCGACACACGCCACCTCGGAAGAACAGTGCCGATCCGGGGAATCAACGACGACCTGCGAGCGGTGGCCGGCCTCTTGGACTTCATTGCCGCCAATCCCGGGGAGGCTCGCAGCGTTCTCGGTGCCGAGCCCTGGCAACGAGTGAGCGCAGCACACGCCTCCAGCTGGTTCGGCCGGGTCACCCGGATACCGCATCAACGCGGTTTCAACGATGCGAACTACATCGATGATCACGCACTCGCGCAGATCACTGCGGCGCTGCCGCTGATCGGGTTGCCGCGCACCGAGCAGATGACCATCACCCGCGGCGACGGCACCACCCTCACCGCCAACGGACTTGACGACCCGCAAGCGATGCGGATGATCCTGCTGCAGATCCTCACCGGCCGGCGGGCCAGCGAGATCCGCACCTGCGACTTCGACTGCCTTTCGGCTGCGCCCGCCACTACCGCAGCGGCCGAGGGCGATGGCCAAATGCTGACCAGGTTCCGCTACGCGCAGAGCAAGATCGATGTCGCACCCGACATCATCCTCGTCGACCGCGAGGTCACCGAAGTCATTGCCGAACAACACCGTTGGCTCCAAATCCAGCATCCAGAAGGCAGCAGGCGGTATCTGTTCGCGCGCGTCTGGGCAACCGCCGCGGTGACAAACCCTATCCGGCAGGTACCTACAACTGGGTGCTGCGCAGCCTCAGCGACCTCGTTCAGATCACCGACGCCAAGGGCCACGCCGTGCGGTTAAGCCACACTCACCGCTTCCGCCACACCCGGCTGACCCGACTGGCCGAACTCGGTCTGCCGATTCACGTCTACAGCGCTATGCAGGGCACGCCACCCCCACCATGACGATGCACTACATCGCCGCCCGCGACGAACACCGAGCAGGCATTCCTGGCCACGGCCAAGCTGCGATCCGACGGCACCGCATCCAACTCTCCAGCGACGACCACGACAGTCTGCACCTGTTCCGCCGCGCAGACCGGTTCCTGCCCAACGGGTGGTGCATGCTGCCACCGCTGCAATCCTGCGACAAAGGCAACGCCTGCCTGACCTGCTCAGTTTTTCGTCACCGACCACACCCACCACGACGTACTGCAACGTCAACTCCGCGCGAGACCACCGACCTGATCGACCGGGCCACAACGGAATTCGAACAGCGACACGGCCATCCCATGCCCGAGGACAACGTCTGGCTGATCCGCCGCCGAGCTGAACACCACGCGCTTACCCGACTCCTGGCCGCCCTCGACGATGCGCCCGGCTCCGCAGCCCACGGCGCGACAAACCCAGTGTCATCGAGCCAGCGCTGGACCAGTCCCGCTGACTCTCGATCTCACGCCCACCGCAGGAGCACCCCATGACCGACTCCCGAGAACGCCGCATCACCGCACTCACCCAAGCAGCGAAAAGCCAAGTCTCAGAACAAGACCCGAGACGCTG
>NZ_CP038797.1:1352-341437 GCF_012223425.1 Mycolicibacterium frederiksbergense | reverse complement strand
GTGCCACTGATGATCGCCTACGCGCAGATATCGACGATCTTCGCGGCCGGCTGGCCAGTAGTGAGGAAACGGTTCGACTGCTGCTGGCCTCTCAGTCGACGATGAGAGAGGCGCTCGCCGACTACCAACGGTCGGTCGATGATCTTCTTTCCGGCACAACAGCTTTCCGTGATGCGGCCGCTCACTTTCAGAACGCCGCGGCCAACCTGCACGCCAGTAATACGAAACTCAATGCAGTCGTTGACTCGTATAGCGACGCTCTCACCCAACACAACATTCCTGACAATGCCAGAACACTGCTGGATCACCAGGGCGAAGACGGTTCGTAGTAGCCGTAGCCGCATCGGGTTGGTGGCCAGGCCTACCCGCAGCCGAGCCAGGCGCCCGACAAGCGCCCCCCAGCCCGCGCAGCACCGCTTTGTGGGTCATTCTGAGCCGCAGCCAGGTAGCTGTTGCAAGGCCAAATGACCGCAGTGAGCCACAGGCTGGATAGCACTGGAATCTTGCAGGGCGATGGCGATCTCGGACAAGTCACCCGCCGCAGCGGGCGCCACCCTGCCCAGGGGCTTGGGACCTCAGTTTTCCGCGGAAAACTGACATCCCGCGAACTACTGCTGGATGAGCTTCCGTAGTCGCGCGACCAACTCCTGCGCCCCGGCGGGGCCAAGGTGCTCATGCAGTGCGCCAGCCAGCGCATCCGGCTCGTGATCGAACCGACGAAGGGCGCGCGTCACCAAGCGAACCCCCGGAGCGCCATCACGCCTCGGCGGATCTGGAGGACCGCCCTCCCCCGGTTGGGTTGGCTTCTCGGCGTCGCCACGCTCTCGCGCGGCATTCCACCGAGCAACCTGCTCCTCCAAAGGAACCTGGGCGAGGGCGCGTGCCTCGCGGATAGCGAGGTCGCCGCGCCGAGTCGCCTCTTGGAGAGCCGGATCCAACTTGAGGAGTGCTCGCCGTTGGGACACCCACGTCTTGCTTCTACGCAGCTGCGCCGCCGCGGCGTCGGCGCTGCCCAATTCCTGAACCAGACTGTCAACCGCCTTCGCCTCTTCGATCACGTCGAATCCCGATCGGTCGACGTTCTCGGCAATGGCTGCAGCGAGCAACGTCGCCCGGTCCTTCGCCAGTTCATCTCTGACGACGATATCGAGAGTTGAGCGGCCGAATTTATGCGCGGCCGCGAGGCGCCGGTTGCCGAGAATCACGACCCATTTAGTTGAAATGTCGGCATCGGGGTAGAGCTTGCAGAACGCCGGCCGAGTCACGGCTACAACGGGCTGCAACTGGAACTCGGCGATCGACGCCAGCTCGTCCAGATCGCCCACCGAGTCCCGCGGGTTGTAAGGGTTGCCGACGAGTTCGATGAGCGCCACCGTCCGCGACAGATTCGGCCGCGGTGCCACTGCAGCGGTCTGGGTCCGTCCGTCGACGGGAGAATCATCTCCGACCGTTGCGACGAGATCGCCGAACCCTTTGACACCACCTTTAGCCATTTACGCCACCTCCACGCGCGACAGCTCGTCGGCCAGACTGTAGAAGTCAGACGCTGCATTGGTGGCAGACCGGGATCCGCCGTACTGCGTAACCACAACGCCCTCGTTCGATGCGTTGGTGTGGATCTTGTAGTGCCGCACCACCGTCTCAGCCATAGGCCATCCTTGCGCCCTGATGAAGTCCTTGGTCTGCGACAGCCAGAATCCACCGTCCCGCGGATCCCAGTCGTTGATAAAAACGCGATAGGGGATCTGTCGTGGATCAAGCAGCTTGCGAATGGTGCGCGCGGTCGGGTCGAAGCACATGGGGGCGGTGAGCATCGGAATGAGCGCTTCGTCTGTCACTTCGAGCACTGTCCGCAACGCATCGGCGGAATAGGCGTCACCAAGCCCATCCCCAGAGGTTTCTGGGTCGAGGTCGAACCAGCCCGCGGTGTCGACGAAGACCTCCTGAATTCCAGGGAGGTCGTTGAGCTGGCTGAGCCACTCAAGCGGGTCGTCATGAGCCTGCACAAGGTGGAAGGGGAGATCGTCGACTCTGTCAGCCCACCATTTAGCGGAGCCCTGGGGGTCGATCGACACCGCCGCCACAGGTGACTGAGCGTCGGGGGGTAGTTCCGCCGAGAGTCGCTCGGCGCGGACGGCAGCAAGATTCACAGTTGCTGTGCTCTTGCCGACGCCACCTTTTTGGTTCAAGACAGTAAATACACGAGTCATGGGGGAGTGACCTCGATCTAATTGTTGCCGCAGCGCGGCCTACTCAGAAGAGCGCGGTCAAAGCCTAGATCGGCAGCTGTCCACCCCGCGTCATTGACACGCGGTTTACCGCGCACGGCTCTCAGTTTTCCGCGGAAAACTAGAAGATCCACCGCGCTCGCAAACCGCCGTCAGTGACAGGACCCACCGTGCCCAGTTTTCCGCGGAAAACTGGGCACCGGGGCGTCAAGCCGGGCGACCAACTCACTTGCCGGAGAACACCGCCACCGGGCGTTGCGGATCGCCGTTCGTCACAGTGATGAAATGCCAGGCGCGCCGCGGCACTCGTTGGCCCGCCTCAAAATCGGAACACCGACGACCCCCAAAGACGGCGCTAGCGACGGGGGAGTGGTGCAACGTCCAGCATTGGCCAAGCACCGTGCCCGGCATCAACTCGAGGAGCAACCCGCATTGGCATGCTGCAAGGCAGCCCCAGCCTGTCCGTAGCCCCCCTCTGGCCCCAAGGATGCATCGCAGCCGGGGCAGAACACCATCCATGTCTGCAGCCCGCGATACCGCGTGGGAATCACCCGCGGCTTGTGCACACCCGCCGCGCGCTCCCTATTCATCTGGTCCGCCTCGGCCAGCGACATCGAGGAGTACGCCTCCTTCGGTCCGATCGCGACCAGGGCCGCAGGATTGGGCTGACATCCCGACTCTGCGTAAGCCTGCGCCCACTCGCGGGCGTCGGCTGGACTGGTGAATCCGCCCTGCGGAGTGACGAACCCGTCGCAGCCTGTGCAGTGCGCGCCGAACGTGCGCACTCCGTACCACTTCGTCTTCAGAACCTGCAGGGTGTGACCCGGCGTCGATGTCAGAGGTTCGAACAAGGATTCATCTGCTTCGATGCGCAACGCCTCTTCCACCCGCTGCAGCGCCGACACATCCGCAGTCGACCGCTGAAAACTCGCGCGCGCATCACCACTGCACCGTTGTGGCCCTCCGGCCTCATGGGCTGCCTTACACACGTCCGACTCCCTTCCAGAACGCACCCCGCAGTTGGAGTGCTCTTATAGGAAGTACCGACCGCGCGAGCCGATTCCGTCGCCCGCGGGACCTATCCAGCGCCACCGCCGAGCTGCGGGTGTTCACCGCACGCCACCGCCGTCAGGGGAAGGTCGCGGTACGCGCGCACGGCTGCGCGTGCCCGCGCGCCGGCGTCTTGAAGGGCTGGTCTCTCCTGCTCGTCGGCCCTGGCGGCGGCGCTCAACCAGCTCAAATACAGGCGCGCGGGCTCCGCGACCTCTTCGCGGGCGGCGTTGTATGCCGTCGCCCAGCTCGCTCTCGCCTCGTCGCGGGCCACTACGGCGTCAGTGAACTCCTCGTCGACCCAGATCCCAAAGCGCTCCAACATGGCGGCAGGGCGCTCTCCGCTGCTCATCGCTGTGCGCAATCTGCGCGCGCAGTCGCGCAGGGTGACCGCGGCCGCGCGGAGCTGCGCGGTGTCGGTGGGTTCGAACTCCATGGGGACGCCACTGCCGAGGAGTACCGCATCGCTGAGAGTGCGGTGATCGGTGACATCCAGTGCCGGCTGGGGGAGAGGCTCGTCGGGAATCTCGCGTTGTAGCCGCGGGGCGCTCACTGCGTAACTGGGCGCCAGGTCGTCGACGTCGAGGCCCGTGATGACAAGTTCGGTTCGACGCGCGAGGGTGGCGGCCTCACTCGTGTAAGCCATTAGGGCCTCGATCGAACGGGTCAGTTCGTCAGCGGCACTGTCTGCGGCATACGCCAGCTGAAGGTCAGCTCGTTGAAGAACCCGACTCAGGTACAGGCTTGTTGAGTCAGATGCGGGCGCTCCGGGTGGGATCCGCAGTCGGAAGCCGTGGCCGGCGATGAGTCCCGCCACGCCGGTGACGGTCAAAGCGACGTCGCGCACCTCGGCCAGCTGGATCTGTAGCGTAGGAGCCATGTCACCTATCTTGCCCCTGCAGGGACAAGATACTGCCTGCGCCACTGCCCCAACCTGGGCCTTCGGGGATGCACATTGCATTCACAAACATTGTGAATCGAACATGCAGGAGGTCTCACAACTGCTGAATATGAACGTCACGTATGTCGCACAACGATTTCACGCGCAACCAACAGGCCGGTTACGCCAGATTCACACCGATCCGATGTCTGGATCACATGGACGGCATGCATTGGGTACATCGCAGCATTATTCTTCGTATGTGCTGACTGCGTGATATACACGTATTAATAACGTTCGACGGACATGGAGCCGACATGGAGCGAACGTTCGACACACAAAGTAAGCACGTTCGCAAAATGTTCTCGCCACGTCTATGGCACGTAGTAGCGACGATCGGATCACATCATCAGAGCATCGGTGGAACAACAGTTCCACGTTGATCTGGCGTGGGATCAATATCTACGCCACATCGGCCACACGTCGGCCCAATGCTGCTATCACGGAATGTTCTCAGAACGTGTGGGTAGCATTCTCATCACACATTGAGCACCCTGCATGTCAACAGCGAGGAGCTGCGTGTCCTCCGCCGCCGGCGGCGCTTCCGTTGAGATGCAGCGAGGATTAACAACCGGGCGCGGATTGTCTAACAACACTGTCGAGGGCCTCCGCAAACGCGAAAACCGCGCGCACAGTGCGGAAATCACTGTGCAACGAACTTTGACAAACCCCGCGGGACAGGACGACGGACTGTCAAAGTAGCCGGCGAGTCCTGTCAATCTTCGCTGCATTGCTCAGGTGTTGACGCCACTGGAGAGGGCGGTGGAACGGACTGCAGCGCTGCAGGCTCACTGCGGCCAGGGCTAGCTGGCCAGATGTTGTGGGGCGGCGCGCCAGCCCGTAGCCGCGCCCGCCGGTGCTTTCATAACTGATTCACGAACCCTCAACAGCCTGCTCACGCTTGATATGAGCGTCATGCCAACTTCATATGGTTTCGGCGACCGGTGGCGGCACATTGCCCATGCATCCTGCGCCGATTGTGCGCTAACTATCCGCACAATTGAGGCACAATCTACGTATGCTGCGGATAGGTTGTCATACCGTTTGAACTGCAGCGATAGAGCTCACGGCAGTTAGCTGCCGTCGAGTTGCGTAGCCTCGTGCGGGCCTCTGTACGCCACCACAGAGCCCGCGGCGGCCCTCGGGGGTCCGGATGTATGGACCCACCGGTTTTAGTCGCTCTCCGGGGCTCTCAGGGCCTCTTTTTTCCCGGGATCCGGGCGGACGGGTCGCCTGGCGGTCCAGAGATCATGCCTGGTCGCGGCCGCGAAACCGGCCACCAGCTGGGTAAATGCTGGCCTAGATGCGTGTTGGACGGCGCGGGTTTCGCGACAGGACTTCACGAATTCGGCGTTGCGCCTCGGCGCGCACTGCTGAGGGCGCAGAACCAGGTCTATCGACTGCGCCGGCCTGATCAGCCGGCACGGCAGCTGACGGGGCAGGGGAGGGGCTGGCGCTACTCGCGCTGACGGCCGGGCGGGCGGGTAGGTGACGCAGACGTTGGGCCAGGAACGGGCCCGGGCTTGTGACCTGGTCAGGCCAGGTGCAGCCGCGGCGCTTCATGTCCTCGTTGAGCGCCTGGACGAGCTGCGGGCCTGTCCAGGAAGGTAGATCGAGGTGGCTGTTGTGCAGCGCATCGCAGAGCTGTCCCACAACGTGATGCCCTGTGCGTGCTCCGAGGCCCGTCGAGGTCGATGCCAGCCATCCTGCGAGCCGCTGAGTGTGCAGCGGCCGGGGTCCCTGCCGGCGTTTGGGCCGCCGCTTGCGGCGTCTTGTGGTCGAAGAATCTTGCTGCGGGGCGCTGTGCGCCTCGCTTGGAGATGGTGAACCCAATGGAACAGACCCCGTAACCCTTCGGGGACGGGGTAGGTCGCAAATTTCTCGTTTATCCACAGGCTGCCGGCGCGACGTCAGGTGCCAGACCGACGGTCTGCGCAGGTGGGCGGGAGTGCTGCTCGATCCTGTCCCGCGGCGGATCTCCACGGCGAATGCCGCCTCGGCGAGAACGGAGCGCACGGTGGTCACGGTGCGGGGGCTGCAGCTGGCGGCTCGCGCGATGCGGGCGTTGGTCACGGCGCAGTGGCGCCCGCTGGATCCATCGGCGAACCGGGCCAGGGCGGCGCTGACCCGTGCGAACAACTTCTGGCCGAGGTGGACGCGACGCAAAGCCTGAGTTCCCGTCGCCGTGGCCGCCCAGGCGGCGACTTCGCAGGTCCAGGAAGTGCGGGAGATCCACATCGGGGTGGTAGCGGCGACGACGCCCGCGGTGACGATCCAGCGCCGACGACTGCGGCGGAACTCGGCCCGGCCGAGCCGGGTCGAGCGCACTTCACAACGTTGCGTGGCGAAGGCGGACGTGTGACCGTCCTGTGATCCCGCGGTGGCGATTTCGTCGCCAACAACGTTTGCCAAACGTGCTGGTAGCACGCTAAAATGGCGGTGTCTCCAAGACATCCGCTTCCCTTCGGGGGAGCCCGCCGGTTGGTAGTGCCAGCTACCAACCGGTTTTTGGTTTTATGGGGTCTTTCATGCAGTTGTCCGAACGCTGCCAGGCGTCCGATGAACGCAAATCGTGCCACGGTTTACCACCACAGGCAATGTTCATCAATGCGACACACCCACCCGTGTAGACGTGACGGTCGCAAATCTGATGCGCCTGACCTGCGCGTATTTGCCGCTGTGGCAGGAGTGAAATACCTAACCGTCGGCGTGTTGTGTCGCCGCGGCATCTGTCTTTGGGAACATTGCGACGGTTATAGTCAACGTGAAACAGCGAGATCGTCGGGTCAGGGAAGGGAGACGCATCATGCGTTCCACGCCGGCAGCCATGCCCGGGGTCTTCAAGTACCGCAAAATGCAGGACCTCGCCAAGAAGCAGGGTTTGACGAACAGATCCCTTGCCGCTGCAGTACACGTCAACCAGGGCACGGTGAGCCGCTGGGCAAAGGGTGAAGCCGCCCCTTCTCCCAAGTTCATCGCCCGCCTGGCCGAGGTGCTCGGGGTCGACCCCAGTGAGCTGTACGTCGTGACCGAGACGGCGCGTAACCTCGCCTACTATCGCGTCCTTGCTGGTTACAGCCTCGCTCAGCTGGCCCCTCTGATCGGCGCGAGTCCGGTGCACCTTGGCCGCATGGAGGCTGGGCGCAGCTCCATTCCTCCGCAGGTGCGTGACAAGCTCAAGGAGCACCTCAACCTCGATGAGGAGCTTCTAGCAAAGGCCATCCGCCGGTCGCAGACCCACCGCCGCCACCCCGTCGCACGGCCCTTCGAATTCGTGAAGGTCGCACAGCCGGCAACGCAGCCGGCAACGCAGCACCTCATCGGCGCCTAAGCCCCGGACACCCACCACGGCACGTGCCCTCCCCCGGGCGCGTGCCGCCTTTTTGGCGTGCCCGACGGCGTCACGCTTTGCATCTCGCACCCACCCCATGGGCCGCAATTTCCCGACAGCGGTGAACTTGAATCCCGCCGTATCAACACTCGTTCCGAACACATGTACGATCACCGCTTGTGGAGCTTCGGCGAACCCGCCGCGGCTGGGCGGAAACACAGCCCAGCCACTGTCCTGACTGCCAAGCGGCGCTGGGCAGCGGCCGGGTGCTGGTCGGAACGGCCCAATGCAGCGGCTGCGGACAATCGCATCGAACGCACACATGCACCCACTGAGCGGAATTGCATTTGTTGCAACAGTTCGGCGCTCGTTAGAGCGTCGTTGTCCCTGGTGAAATCCCGTCCCGTTAGGCGAGGTGACATCGATGCGCTCGCCTCAACTGCGCGTCTTCCTCTATCGCATCATTGTTGCATCTGCTACAACAAGGGTGTGGGTGTTGATCTGCCGGGTTCTGCGGCGTTGTCGTTGGTGTCGAAGGTCGCGTCGTTGGATCCGCAGGAGGCGGTGTTTCGGGCGATGATGGCGGGCTGGTCGGATCAGCAGCGGGCGCGGGTGTGCTTGCCGCCGACGATCCTCGCGCGAGCGAGTGTGGTTCGGCGGTTCGGCGATTTCACCGGGACCCATCCCTGGCAGTGGACCGCTGAGGACGCTGACGCGTTCTTCTCATCGATGAGGTCGGGTTCATCGCCGAAGGCGGTTTCGACGCTACGCGGGTATCAGAACGCGTTGCGATTGTTCTGCGATTTCATCACCGACCGCCGATACGGGTGGGCCGCACTGTGCCTGGAGCGGTTCGGGCAGCCGCCTGCTCAGATCTTGCACGACTGGAACACCGTGACACATGTCACCGAGTTCGAAGGCAGAGCCGGTCGGCGTCCGCTGAGTTTCGACGAGGTGCAGGAGTTGTTCGACGCAGCTGACGGGTTGGTCGAGGCCGCGCGTAGTCGTCACCGCAAGGGCAGTTTGTCGGCGTTGCGAGACGCCGCCATGCTAAAGACGGTGTACGCGTATGGACTTCGCCGCCAAGAGGTGGTGGGCCTCGACATCGTCGATCTGCGATCGAATCCGAAGGTTCCGGCGTACGGCCGCTTTGGTGGGTTGTTCGTCCGCCATGGCAAGGGGTCGCATGGCGACGCGCCGAAGCGTCGCACGGTGTTGACCGTTCCGGAAATGGATTGGATCGTCGGCGTCCTGGAGCACTACGTCGCCGAGGTACGGCCGTGTTTTCAGCCCGGCCGCCATCCCGGCTTGTGGATCACTGAACGTCAGGGGCGCTTGTCCAAGCGCAGCGCCAACGAGGCGTTCACCGCGGCACGGGATGCGGCCGGCTTGCCCAAGGAACTCGATTTGCACTCGCTGCGCCATTCCTACGTCACACATCTCACCGAGTTCGACTACCCAGAGCGCTTCGTGCAAGACCAAGTCGGACATGCCTACGCCAGTACCACCTCGATCTACAGCCACGTGTCCGACGAGTACCGCAACCGCCTGCTGCGCGCGGCGCTCACCAAACGTGGCGTCATCACCGAAGGTGAACCATGATCCGAAAGATGGGCTGCCAGTGGCACCTTCGCACACTGATGGCGCAGCAGGGGATGTTTCAAACCACGGAGCTCGTGCCGCTGCTGGCCGAGCGTGGCGTCGTGCTGTCCCGCGAACAGGTCTTCCGTTTGGTGACTCAGCCTCCGCAGCGGCTCTCGATGGACGTTCTGGCGGCGTTGTGCGACATCCTCGACTGCACACCCAACGATTTGGTTGAGATCACCGTGGTCAATGCCGCAGCCAAGAAGGTCGCCGGTGGGGCCGCCCCGTCGCCGCCGACGGTCCGGCGCACCACGGTGCGCCGCCCGGACCACACTCGGTGAAGGGTTCGGCGGACTTTCGGCCCGACGCGTGGGCCCGGGTCACCGCCCGCCTGGTCGCCGACATCGACGGCCTGTCCGTCGAGGCGGCCGAGCGCCTGCTCACCGATGCCCGCGTGAACCGCCCCAAGACGCTCAACGCCGTCGACTGCTACCTGGCAATCACGCCCGGCGGCGTGTGCGACCCAGACTCCGCGTGCCCCCGCGGCATGATGCGATTGAGCCACATCCTGCTCGCCGCCGGATACACCACGGTTCACCCACCGCAGTGCACTCAGTGCGGCCAGCGCTCGGCACTGACCAATGTCGGCCCGTCCGGGCGAATTTGCGAACACTGCCTTCGAGCCAACCGCCCCACAGTTCTCTGCGCGCGCTGCGGGAAGCCAGCTCTGCACCGACGCAATTCCGCCGACGGCGTAGTCTGCTCGAACTGTTATAGCCGGGACCCCTCTTCGAAAGCGCCATGCCACCGGTGCGGGCGGGTGGGGCACCGTCGGCGTCGCCTCCCTTGCGGAGGCGTGCTCTGTCCAGCGTGCGCTCCCAGGCCCCAACACACCTGCGTCGAGTGCGGCAAAGACCGACCCGCGCAATCCATCACCGAGAACGGGCCGATCTGTAGCACCTGCTACAGCCGAATCAACATGTCGTGGAGCTGTGCCGCCTGCGGCGCGCTCCGCCGAAGGAAATCCGGCGGCAACGTCGGTCCACATATTTGTGGGATCTGCCGACGCGCACTACGCAACGACGTCCAGAAGGCCTCGACGCGGACAGCGCTACCCGCGTCGCGGCCACCCAGAGTTGCCCCGATCTGCGTCTTCTGCCGGCGGCAACGCCCGATAATGAACCGATGGCCAGCAGGCCCGGTTTGCAAGGTGTGCGCCAAGCGGGCGCGGTCTTACCCGGGGATCTGCGGGACGTGTCAGCAGTCTGCGGTCCTCATCGGACTCAACGACCATGGTGGGCGGATCTGCGGACCGTGTGCAGGCGCCTCGCTCGATTACCGTTGCCGCAATTGCGGGCAGGCCGGCATGCACGCCAACGGTCGGTGCAGCCGCTGCGTCACCGCCCAGCTCCTTGATGCCGCCTTGGGTGGCCACGACGGCCAGATACCTGACCAGTTGCGGCCGCTGGCCGACGCGTTGGCCGCCGCACCCGATCCTCGCAGCGTTGCCGTCTGGCTCGCCCGAAGCGACGCCGCGCGACTACTGAGAACCCTTGCCGAATGCGGAGAAACGGTCACCCACGACCTTCTCGACGCCTTGCCGCCCGGACGGCAGGTCAACTACATCCGCGAAATCCTGGTCCGCACATCGGTATTGCCGATGCGCAACGAGCGTCTCGAGCGACTCGAGCCGTGGCTGGATCGCTACCTCGCCGACCAGCCAGCCGACCACACCCTGATGGTCCGCAACTACGCCGTCTGGTATCTCCTGCATCGTGCCAGGCGAAGCCCCCGACCGTTGGTCACGGCAGGGGCGGCTCGTATCCGGCGCAGAGTGCGCGTCGCACTCGAGTTCCTCACCTGGTGTGACGCCCGTGGGAGGTCCCTGACCGACATCGATCAGGGCGACGTGGACACCTGGCTGGCCACCGGAGACTGGCGCCGGCCAGAAGTGCGACCGTTTCTGCACTGGACGACCCAACGCCGCATCACTGGCGCCGTCTCCGCGCCGGCACCCAAGCCCGCTCCACCGTCGGTCTTCATCGACGAAGCAACGCACCTCGAACAATTGCACCGCTGCCTGCACGACGACGGTATCGACGTCGATCTGCGCGCCGCGGGCGCCCTCATCCTGCTCTACGGCATAGCCACCTGGCGAGTGCTCAACCTACGACGAAACCAGGTACATACGCGTGACGGCGAGACCTTCCTGGTCCTGCGCGACCACGAACTGCTGCTGCCACCCCAGCTGGCCGACCTGATGGCTCAATTACCGCGCTCCACACGACGATCCACATTGCCGGACTCCGACGCCTCGGATCGGCTGCTGTTTCCCGGCCGAACTCCCGATCGACCCGTCGACACCGGCGGATTCGGCAAGCGACTCAAACGCAGCGGCCTGACCATCCGAGCCGGCAAGAACACCGCCCTGCTCGGGCTGGCCGCCGAACTTCCCGCAGCCGTTCTCGCCGACCTGCTCGCCATCGACGTCGGCACTGCCACCCGGTGGGCCACCTACGCCAAGACCGAATGGAACGACTACATCGCAGCACGAACCTCCGGCGACAACGGGTAAGAGCCATCCGCTGGCGACTCGGATGGTCAGCCGATGCGGGGTTCGGCGGCAAATAAGAGGCTCGAAGCCCACTCTGGTAACACTCCCACCGCTGTGAACGGTGCGGACTCTGGTTGCCGGCCGAGGCGAGATTTGTCTGGCCCGTGCCTTGGGGGACACGAAACCGGCCACGGCAAACTAGGCCCATCGGCACTGCCGCAGCCGGTACCTTCGGCCGGGTGCCGAAACTATGGCAGTCTGCACCCCCAACGACTCAAACGGCTGTGATATCGCCCGCGACCGCCTTCAACGTCGCCCTCCACGCGCAACGTGAGTGTTTGCTGCGTTGCACCGTTGCTTTCCGGGCGCGTGAGGTAATCGCGCGACCCAATCGGTCGAATTCCTCACTCCATCTGGCGTTGTCGGTGCGAGCCAGCCCAGCCGCCTGACTCTCAGGGCAAAGTTGGTGTCATATCGGCAGCGTGGTGTTGGTGACGAAGGTGTCACGGACCCAAGAGATGAATTCGTTCCACAGCCCGCTCACCAGCGCTAGTCCCACGGCGACCAGCAGTACACCGCCGAAGATCTGGATTTCCCTGGTATTTCGACGAAGCCACCCCATCGCGTGCACCGCGCGTGCAGATCCCAACGCCAACAGGACAAAGGGAATGCCCAGACCTAGACAGTAGGCCACGACGAGGACTACCCCGCGGGCGATGGCCGATCCATTTGTGGCCGAGGACATCGCAATCACGCCAGTGAGTGTGGGCCCCAGACACGGGGTCCAGCCCAGGCCGAACACCCCGCCCAGCAGCGGCGCACCCGCGATGGTCGACATCGACTTCGGGGTGAACCGGGCCTGGCGTTGCAGCGCGGGCACGAAGCCCATGAAGACCAGGCCCATCAGGATGGTGACGGCGCCGCCGATACGCTGCAGCAACACCTGATTGGTGATCACCGTCGCCGTTAGACCCAGGATCGCGATGGTGCCCATCAGGAACACCGCTGTGAAGCCGGCGATGAACAATCCAGCGGCCGCAGTTACTCGCAGCCGCGCACTTCGCGATGTCGATTGGCTTTGCTCGTCGACCCCGACGACCGCTGCAAGGTAGGACAGGTATCCCGGCACCAGGGGAATCACGCAGGGCGAGGCAAAAGACACCAATCCGGCCAATGCCGATACCAGCACCGCCAGCAGCACGTGCCCTGACATGGCGATCTCGGTGAATCCGTTCATCGGCGGCTGCGCATTGCGACCGCTTCTGCACTCCAGCTACTGGGTCCGCCCACGCCCATCTGCATCATGTCATCACCTACGTATCTACTACAGAGGTTAGTACCATAGCTGGGAACGGTTTCGAGACGCTCACGCAACCCCTCGTTTGACGGGCGTGTAATGCGCAGATGCGGCTTCAGCCGTAGACCGTCTGCGCCGAAATCGTTGGTGACTCAACGGCCATGCACAATACGGCAGCGCGTCATCCAAGCCGGGGGAGGTGTGTCGGTGCCTGTCCTGTCGCCACGACAGCCCATGGGCGACAACTCGGCACCGTGGTCCCGGTGCCTTTGGCCCCGCCGCCCGCAGTCTTGGCTGGCCACGTCCCCGGCGCGACGTGCGCATGCGCTGCGCGTCGGTCTACCGCGCCTCCATCGCCGCCCCACCATCGACCGGCCGGACCGCATCGTCACCCTCGTTTACTTCCACTATCGCCTGTACCAGCCGTAGTGGCGCAGATGGAAATAACTTTCTACTGTTCAGGTACGTAGACAGTAGAAGGAGGGGGACGTGCCTCTCCCTGAGATTAGAGGTTTGCGATGACTCTGACGATCGGCGACACCGCCCCGGATTTCGAGGCCGATACCACCGAAGGTCGGCTTCGGTTTCACGACTGGATCGGCGATGGCTGGGCGGTGCTGTTCTCCCATCCCCGCGATTTCACCCCGGTGTGTACCACCGAACTGGGTTACATGGCCAAGATCAAAACCGAATTCGACCGGCGCGACGTCAAGATCATCGGGCTGTCGGTCGATCCGCTCGACAACCACGCCAGCTGGTCACAAGACATCGCCGATACCCAGGGCGTCGCGCCCAATTATCCGATGATCGCCGACACCGATTTCGCGGTGTCCAAGGCCTACGGGATGCTGCCCGCCGACGCCGCCGGGGACCCCACTGACCGAACTCCCGCGCAGAATGCGACGCTGCGCAACGTCTTTGTGATTTCCCCCGACAAGACCATCGCACTGGTGCTGATCTACCCGATGACCATCGGACGCAACTTCGATGAGGTGCTGCGCGTGATCGACGCGCTGCAGTTGACCGCCACCCACAAGGTCGCCACTCCGGCGCAGTGGCGCCAAGGCGACGATGTGATCATCTCCAATTCGGTCAGCGACGAGGAAGCCCGCCAGATCTATCCGAACGGGTGGCAAGCACCCCGGGCTTACCTGCGCATCGTCCCGAGCCCGATTCAGCTTGCTTAGCCCAACAGGACAAGTGTTGGGATGGCTGCATCGGGTGCTCGACCGGCGACACTAAGGGGTACCCGAGGTAGTCGGGGCGTAGGGGCGAGCATCGTCGATGTCAATGCTGGTCACCTCTGTTCGGTATGGGGTTGTAGAAGGGTGCGGCGCAAGAATGCGATCTGATCGTTGACGACGCGATCTATCCAAGGTTCATTGAATAGGTCGAAATGCCCGATGGGGTAGCGTTGTAGCTCTCCGCGCGGCGCGTGCTTGGCCACTTCGATCGCGGGTTGGGGCGGTGCAATGGCGTCGCCGTCGCAGACGGACACCAGAAGCGGGCATGACACCAGATTGGCCCGGCGCGCCGGCCGGTCGGCGCGCATCTGCAGCACGATCCGGGCGGGGATCGTGGGCTCCCAGCCGACCGGGTCGGCGGGCATGATCGACGCAAATCCGGCGGCGGCATCGGGTGTGGTCAACATCGACATTGAGCCGGGTGCTCCGGCCAGCTCGATCCGTAGGGGTTCGCGGCCGCATCGTGCACGCAAGTTGTCGCGGATCCCTCGCCATGCCATCCGATAGCCATGCCGTCGGCGGGCGTAGCGGATTGCCGCGGCGGCTGCGGCGCGCCCGTCGACGAACGGATTTTGTATGATCGCCGCGGCGATGTCGTGGTCGCGGCCGGCGGTGGCAAGTACATGTCCACCGCCAAAAGAAGTGCCCCACAGGGCGATTCGGTCATGATCGATGCCGCTGAAGCGGCGGACGAGAGAGATGGCTGCGCGGTCATCGGCGCGCTGTCGCCTGATGTCGATCAGGCCGCGGGGTTCACCGGCGCTGGTGCCCAGGTGGCGGTAATCGAAGGTGAGGGCGGCTATGCCGACGGCGGCGAAGCGGATCGCGAAATCGGGCAAGGCCGCGCTTCGGATACCGCCGATGCCATGGGCTAGCACCACGCAGGGATGCGGTGGGGGACTCGTTGGCCGGTACAGCCACCCCTCGCATCGTTGGCCGCCGGATTCGAAGTTGATGTTCTCGCGGACCACGCCGGTGCCGCGGCCGCAGAAGGGAAGGGTTGTAGACACGGCCGCCAGCGTGCGCGTTAATGTCGACATGAAGTCAAGCGGTGAGGGCCGAGAAATTTCGATCGGCGAGTTGGCCGAACATTTCGGGCTGGCTACCCATGTGCTGCGTCACTGGGAATAGATGGGGTTGGTGGTTCCGCGCCGCACCTCGACGGGTCACCGAATGTACGGCCTTGCGGATCGCTATCGAGTGGCCGCGATTGTGCAGGCGAAGGCGGCCGGGATGAGTCTTGACAGTATTCGTGCGATGTTGACCGCAGCCACCCCAGCCGAGCGCAACAGGGTCTTGCAACACCAGTACGACGCGCTGAGCCAGCGCGTCGTCGAAGCCCAAGCCGCACTCGCCCTTATCGACACCGCGCTCGGCTGTGAACACGGCGACCTCGCCAGTTGTCCGCGCTTCCGCGCGGTGCTGGCCGAACGTGTCAGGCATCCCTAGCGGCGTGGTCAGATACCCCCACGATGCGAGTGCTGCGGGTACTGCGGCCGGTTCGCCACTATGCAATATGTCAGGGCTCGGTGGTCAGCCGGTCCAGTAGCGGCCGTAGGTCTTCGGCCAGTAGTGCCATGAGATACACCGCTGCAACTCTGTGCTGGCGGTCGAGGACCATGGTGGTGGGTACGACGCTGGTTGGATAGGTGCGTCCCAGCGTGATGAGGCTGCGCAGCGATGGGTCGAAGATGGAGGGATATTGAACGTCGCGGTCGGTGACGAAATCGCGTGCGGTGTCGCGGTTGTCGCGGACGTCGATACCCAGGAACTGCACGCCGCGGTCACGGTATTCGGCGTAAACCGTTTCCAGTTCTGGAGTTTCGGTGCGGCATGGCGCACACCAGGAGCCCCACACATTGATGAGGACCACTTTCCCGGTGAAATCCGACAACCGGATCGGTGCGTCGGTAAACAGATCGGGTCCGGTTAGATCCCCGATCGTGCCTCGTGTGGAGGGAGGGTCATAGAAGATCGCGGTCTGTCCGCCGGGCGATACGAAGTCAAAGGTGCCGCCTTGGGCGACGGCGCCCTCGCCGGTGGTGCAGCCGGCAACCGTGGCTGCGACGATAAGGGCTGCCACGACGGCGACGATTTGCCTAAGGCTAGTCACGAGGAGTCCTCTCGATGGTTCATGTTGGCGCCGGAGTGCACCGCTGGTGTTCGTGGCTGCCTAGTTCTCGAAGGCGAGACCGCTGACGAGGATCACGATGCCCAGGCCTATCAGGACGATCGGGAAGAGGACGTGTTCCCAGCGTTCGAGGACTTCTGCGATCGGCCGGCGGGTGGCGACGAATCTGGCGGCGACGACCAGCACCGAGACGAGCACGAGGAACACGGCACAGTAAGCCACCACGGCCGCCGGTCCCACGCTCAAGAACACCGGAACGTAGACGCCGATGTTGTCGCCGCCGTTGGCGAAGGTGACTGCTGCGACGGTTAACACGCCGACGTTCTTGCCAGCGACTTTGCCGTCGTCGTCATCATCATCATCGTTGCCGCGCCAGGTTTGCCACGCCGCCCACAGTCCCAGGGCGAGGGGGATGAGTCCGAAGTACGGGATCACTTCTGGGGGAAGGAACGCTCCGGCACCCAGCGTCACGAGCACAGCCGCACCCAGAATCCCGGCGAATCCCAGGTATTGGCCTGCGGTGATCCGGGCCGTGGTTCCGCGTTGTCCTGCGCCGCGGGCGAAAAACAGTGAGAGCACGATGATGTCGTCGATGTTGGTGACGATGAACAGGCCGATTGCGGGCAGCACTGAGGACAAGATCATCCGTTTACCTCCGAGTCTGCGGTATCGCTTGCCCGCCAACTAGCCACAACGAGGGCGGCTGCCCCGGTGACGACGAAGACGTCAGCGAGGTTGAAGGTGGGAAACCAGCCAGTGTGTAGGTAGTCGGTGACCTGCCCATCAGCGGCGCGGTCGATCACGTTGGCCACCGCCCCACCCAGCATCGCCGCAAGTGCCAGCACGACGGGCAGCGCCGCGGTGCGCGTGAGGCGTACCGCGAACACTGCCAAACCGGCCACGATCAGGCCGGTGACGCCGAGCAGGGCCGCTGGCGGCAGGGTGTCCCCGAGACTGAATGCCACACCGGGGTTGAACGCCAGCCGCAGATCTAGCAGCCCGAGATCTGTTGAGTTGCCGCCGGTCAGTGCGCGACCGGCCCACGCCTTCAAGCCCAGGTCAAGTGCCGCCACGGTGACCACCGTGGCGGCAAGGGCGATCCGCCCCCGTCTCACTCGGGTGTCGGTGTCGGTGTGGTCGGTGGTCACGACGGCGCACCCACGACGGCCGCGCGTATCGGTCGCGCCACCTCGTGCAGTGCCGCATCGGCCAGCGGTTTGGTACGCCCAGCGCGCACCCCGTTGGCAATGACGATGATCTCGGCGAGTTCGTGGACGAGCACGACGGCGGCCAGTCCGAGGATGCCGAACAGCGCCAGCGGCATCAGCACGATGATCAGCCCGAGGGATAGACCGAGGTTCTGCAACATGATTCGCCGCGCACGGCGGGCGTGCCGGAACGCTTGAGGAAGGTGGCGCAGGTCTTCGCCCATCAACGCCACGTCGGCTGTTTCGATGGCAACGTCGGTGCCCATCGCTCCCATGGCGATGCCGATGTCGGCGGTGGCCAGCGCGGGAGCGTCGTTGACCCCGTCGCCGACCATCGCTGTGGGACGCTGGCTGCGAAGCTGTTCGATCAGTCGGGCCTTGTCCTCGGGGCGCAGCTCGGCGTGCACGTCCTCGATACCGACATCGCGGGCCAAACTCGCTGCGGTGGTGTGGTTGTCGCCGGTGAGCATGGCCACGTGGTAGCCGTCGCGGCGCAGTTGGGCGATGACTTCGGCGGCTTCGGGGCGCAGCTCGTCGCGCACGGCAACGGCGCCCACCACCTGACCGGCAACTTCGACGAGGACGGCGGTGGCACCGGCCTGCTGCATCCGGGTGACGTCACCGGCCAGTGGGCCTGGGTCGAGCCAGCCGGGGCGGCCCAGCCGGATGGCGTGCCCATCGCGATGTCCGGTGAGTCCGGCTCCGGTGACGGCTTCGACGTCAGTGGCTGGGGTGACCTCTTTAACGGCGGCCAGGATCGCAGCGGCGAGGGGATGCTCGCTGCGCGACTCCAACGCTGCGGCCAGGTCCAGCACCTGTTCCGAGGTCGATCCGTTGATTGTGACGACTTCGATGACGGCGGGCCGATTGGCGGTCAGTGTGCCGGTCTTGTCCAAGGCAACCCCGCGGATTCTGCCGAGCCCTTCAAGTGCGGCGCCGCCCTTGACCAGTGATCCCAGCTTGCTGGCGGCGCCAATGGCGGCGACGACCGTGACTGGCACAGAAATCGCCAGTGCGCACGGTGACGCGGCGACCAGCACCACCAAGGCGCGTTCGATCCACGTGGCCGGGTCGCCGAACACGCTGCCGATTACCGCGATCGACGCCGCGGCGATCATGATTCCGGGCACCAGTGGTTTGGCGATGCGATCGGCCAGGCGCTGCGAGGAACCCTTGCGGGATTGCTCGGCCTCCACGATGCGCACGATGCGGGCCAGCGAGTTGTCCTCGGCCGTGGTGGTGACCTCGACCTCAAGCACACCGGTGCCATTGATCGACCCGGCGAACACCTCGTCTCCGGGACCGGCCTCCACGGGAACCGACTCACCGGTAATGGCCGAAACATCGAGCGCGGTGCGGCCATGACGGATGATGCCGTCGGTGGCGAGACGCTCACCGGGCTTGACCACCATACGGTCACCGATCCGCAATTCCGCAGGCGCAACGGTCTTTTCGCCGCCATCGCGTAGAACGGTCGCCTCGTCGGGCACCAGTGACAACAGGGCGCGCAGCCCGCGGCGGGTGCGGGTCAACGAATATTCTTCCAGCCCTTCGCTGATCGAGAACAAGAAGGCCAGCATCGCGGCCTCGCCGACTTCCCCGAGGATCACCGCGCCGACGGCGGCGATCGTCATCAGCGTGCCGACGCCGATCTTGCCTTTGGCCAGCCGTCTGAGGGTAGACGGCACGAAGGTGTAGGCACCGGCCAGCAGCCCGATCGCTTCCAGAGTGAGCACGACCGACTCGGCGGCATCGACTCCTCCGGCGATCAGGGAAGCCAGCAGGAAGACTCCGGAGATGGCGGCGAACTGCAATTCCTTGATCTGCCAGAGCCGTTCGGGCTCACCGTCCCGTTCGTCGGTGTCGCGGGGCTCGTCGTTGCCGCATCCGCAGGCGTCACTCATCGGCGGGGCTCCTCGGTATCGATCGTCGTCGTTGTGTGGGCGTTGGTTCCGTAGTTAGGGCACAACGCCACCGTGTTGCCGGTCGCGGCCAGCAGCGTCTCCGCTGAGGCCAGCAGATCCATGAGTTCCGGTCGGGTCAGCGAGTAGAACATCTGCCGGCCTTCGGGGCGTCCGATCACGAGACCGCAGTCCCGCAGACAGGCGACATGGGCTGAGACAGTGGACTGCGCCAACCCCAGCTCGCCGATCAAGTCAGCCACGCGCGCCTCACCGTCGGCCAGGCGGCGCACGATCGCCAGCCGGGCGGAATCGGAGAGACTATGAAACAGCGCTACCGCAGCATTCAGATTCGAAGAGGTTCCACCTGCTGAGCCGACAGCCGCGCAATCATCCGACACATTCATCGCCATTTGACGATGATACATGGTCCCCGGCGATACTTCGCGCCTGGAGTGTCCGCTTACGCCGGCTGCGGTCCCAGGGGGCTGAGCGGAAGGTGTGAAGCCGCCGCCATCAATGGAACGCTGAGGGCGATCTGTTGGCCTTGCGCCTGATGCAATTCAGCCAGGTGGCACTTATCGGGGCTGCTGGCCTCCCATGGTCACGTTGAGTCGGTGGGTTGTCGTGTGGAGGTGAGGCCCAGGGTGTCCGCGGTGCTGTACTCGTCATCGACGAGCACCACGACGCCCCCTTCCCGGTCGATGATGGAGGCGGCGATCGACGCTCGGTACCCGGAGCCGCAGTGCACCCAGATCGGCATGTCAGGCAGTTCGTGAAGGCGGTCGGCGAGTAGGTGCAGCGGGATGTTGATCGCGCCGGGGATGCGGCTGGTGTCGTGCTCTTGGCGTTGTCGCACGTCGAGCACGACGAAATCCTCGCCACTGCCTAGGGTTTCGGCGAGGTCGGCGAAACCGGCGGTCCGATAGCAGCGCAGTGTTGATCCGGCGCGTAGATCGTCGATGTTTCCTGTGGCGGCGCCGTCGAGGTGGTCGACGCCTATGCGGACCAGTTCGCGGCGGGCCTCAGCGATCTGATCGAGTGTTTCCCCGATCAGGGTCAGTGGTTCGCCCCACCGGTGAAGCCAGCCCAGGTAGGTTACGAAGCTGCCAGACAGTTCGAACCCGAGCGTGCCGCTGAGATGCCCTGCGGCGAAGGCGGTGCGATTCCGCAGATCGACTACCCACTGGCCAGCGTCGATGCGTCGCCGCACCTCCTCGGGATCGACCGGTTCGGGTAACGAGAGGTCCACCGGAGCTGGTCCAGCCTGGTTAATCACTCCCATGTGGGCGTAGTACGCGGGATAGGCCGACAGTCCCTCGAGCAGCTCCGCGACATAGGCCTGCTCGTCTTGGGTGAGCGCCGGATTGCTCAGGCGTTGCTCGGCGATGGTCGAGGAATCACCACTGCCGGGGGTCGCCGAGCAGAAACTGCCGAACCCGTGGGTGGGATAGACCGAGGTGGCATCGGGGAGCACCGCTGCCAGTCGGTGCACCGACTGGTACTGGGCACGGGTCAACTCGTGCGTGTGTTCGGCGCCCAACAGATCGGTGCGCCCGGTGGTGCCGTGCAGCATGGATCCGCCGGTGAACACTGCGGTCACCGCACCGGTGATGTCGCGCAGCACATAGCTGACGTGGTGGTGGGTGTGACCGGGAGTGTGCATCACCTCCAACTGGATCGGTCCGGCGTCGATGACATCCCCGTCGCACGCCGGGCGGCGTTCGTAGTCCACCTGGTCGCCGGCGGGCACCACGTACTCGGCGCTCACCGTGCGGGCGAGTTCCAATCCGCCGGTGACGTAGTCGTTGTGGATGTGGGTTTCCAGCACGTGGGTGATTTGCACCCCACGCCGCTGGGCCAGGCCCAGCACTCGGTCGATGTCACGCTGCGGATCGATCACGACCCCCGTCGAACCGCTGCTGACCAAGTAACTACGGTCGCCGAGACTGGAGGTGTCGATAATCGTGACGTCCACGAAAAGACTCCCTTCTGGTTTCTGGATTGCTGAAAGTATGTTCACCCCCGCCAGTATGGATCGAAGCCTCTTGGACGGGGCAGCTGATGAAGGTGGGATCAGTTAGGTCAGGACGAGCGTGTCCAGCAGGACATATGCCGCCACGGCGAAGACCAGGTAAGCGAACCAGTGTTGCAACCGGCCGGTGTCGAGTCTGGCGCCATAGTGCCCGGCGACCAGTGAGCCGCCGATCGCAGTCGCAACGAACGCCGCTGTAATGGACCAGTCGATGCTTGCCCCATCGAGGTGAAAGAGCGCCCCGGCCGCGGAATTGGCGACGATGATCAGCAGCGAGGTGCCGATCGCGACGGACATCTGCACACCGAGCAACAGCACCAGGGCGGGAATGATGACGAATCCACCGCCCACACCGAACAGCCCGGTCAGCAGGCCGACCGCGAAGCCCGCCGGAATGGACCGCGGTGCGCAGCGACGCCAGTTGATGCCGCCATCGCCGACGGTGCAGGCAGTGCCGGCGTCGGTGGAATCGGTCAACATTCGCAGGCCGGCGCCGATCATGAGGATCGCGAAGCCGATCATCAGAACCCGCTGAGGCAGGCGCTCGCCGATGGCGCTGCCGAGCAGGGCGGCCGGTATGCCGGCCACCGCGAAGACAGCGGCCAGGCGCCACTGCACCTGTCCAGCGCGCAACCTGGGCAACACCCCCACCGCCGAGGCCACCGCCACCACGATGAGCGACATGGGGATCGCCTGCTCGACCCCGAGGCCGAGCGCATAGACCAGCGCCGGGACCGCCAGGATCGACCCGCCGCCGCCGAGCAACCCCAACAGCACCCCGATCACCGCACCCAGCACCAAGGTGATGACCACAGTCACCGGCGACACCGCTTCGACGCCCGGACGCACGCTCTCACGCAGCACACCGCAGGTCAGTCATCACGGTCTCCGACGCCGATACCAGGCACTGCACGCATCCTTCATGCCAACGCCAAGAACAGCTTCTCCAACTCGGCCTCGGTCATCGGCGCTGCCCCACCTTCGACCTGCCCGGCCAGGCACTCTCGCAAACCCGTGGCCACGATCTTGAAACCGGCCTTGTCCAGCGCGCGCGACACCGCGGCAAGCTGGGTTACCACGTCCTTGCAGTCGCGGCCCTGCTCGATCATCGCGATCACGCCCGCGAGTTGACCATGCGCACGACGCAACCGATTGAGCACCACTACGATGCTGTCCTGATCGCCGACCATCGCCAAACCCCTTCCGTAACAGTAGTTCCATCGTATACCCCACCGGGTATCTACCCGATCGTTGCGACGCCAGTCGTGGCGCTCGGTGCAAACGGGGCGCGCCGTGGTCGGAGAGGCAGGGTCGGGCCGCCCTTGCATTTCAATAAATCAGGGCGGACCGTGACTTCGCCACCCATCGACAGGGTATACCGGCGGGGGTATACAGGAAGGGTGAATGAACCTGTGAAGTCACCGTCGACGAGTTGGCTGCCAGGCGGGGCGCGGCCGGCCAGTCGGGTGGCGGATGCCCGCGAAGCCCTAGGAATACCAGTGCATCATTTCCTTGGCGCGCTGCCTATCAAAGGTGCTGGCCGCGCGTCTCGTCGACATCCCGGACACTGCGTTACGTCGTCTGCAGGTCGGGAAGCCGGTTCACGGCGCGCGAAGCCTGGGATTCTTCGGCCCGAAACGCTGTGTCGACCAAGGTGTGGGCGGGATGACGCAATGGGGGTGACGTCAATCCGGCCCATCGAGATTTGACCACTCGTCAGCGCCCACCCCATTCGGGTGCGGTACCGACCCCGACTGAATCAACAATTGTCCGACTACAACGAAAGAGGGACGCTCCAATGAAGAAGACCGTACTGATCCTGGGTGCCGGATTTGGCGGCCTGGAATTAGCCGCCCAACTCTCCGACACCCTCGCCGACCTGCACGTCATCCTGATCGACCACAACGACGGGTTTACCTTCGGCTTTTCCAAGCTCGACGTGTTGTTCACGAATCGCACCCCCGAGGATGTCCGCATTCCGTATGCCGAGCTGACCAGGCCCGGCGTGGAGTTCCGCCAGGAACGCATCACCTCCATCG
Organism: Mycolicibacterium frederiksbergense; assembly: GCF_012223425.1. Taxonomy (GTDB): domain Bacteria; phylum Actinomycetota; class Actinomycetes; order Mycobacteriales; family Mycobacteriaceae; genus Mycobacterium; species Mycobacterium frederiksbergense. The sequence goes on along the minus strand of NZ_CP038797.1, from coordinate 317,895 downwards.
ACCCGGCCACCCGTCGCGTCGTCACCGACCAATCCGACTATCAGCCCGACTTCCTCGTCATCGCCCTGGGCGCCGACTACGAGCCCGAAGCCACCCCTGGCTTCACCGAGGACGGCTACGACTTCTACACGGTGGATGGCGCCGCTCGACTGCGCGACCGCCTCGCTGAATTCACCAGCGGCACCATCGTGCTGGGCGTCCTCAGCGTCCCCTTCAAGTGCCCGCCAGCACCCTACGAGGCAGTCCTGCTGCTACATGCCCACTTGGTCGAGCGGGGCATCCGCGACGCCGTCACCATCAAGGTGATCAGCCCCATGCCCTCTCCGATCCCGGTCTCCCCGGAAACATCCGAAGCGCTGATCACCGCCATGGCCGAACGTTGCATCATCTACCGGCCTGAGACCAAGATCCATTCACTGGACCCGAACCAACACCTAGCCCACACCGACACCGACACCGAGCCCTACGACTTGTTCATCGGCATCCCCAAACACCGCGTCCCCGACGTGATCGACGCCTCCGGGCTGACTGCTGGAGGCAACGACGGATGGATCGCCGTCGACCCCGCCACGCTCGCCACCAAACATGCTGGTGTGTATGCCATCGGCGACTGCGCCGACGCACCCGTACCCCGCGCCGGGGTTTACGCCGAAGACGCTGCCGGCACCGTTGCCGCCCACATCGCCGCACAGCTGCACGGGACACCATTTACCGCCAAGTATTCCGGGCGCGGGGTCTGCTACATCGAGTTCGGCGATGGACGGGTCGGTAAGGTCGACGCCGACTTCCTCTCCGGGTCCAAACCCACCGCCCCCTTCATCGGGCCCTCCACCGACCTGGCCGACGAGAAAGCCGAATTCGCCGTCACCCGACGACACCGCTGGTTCGGTCGATCCGCAAGCTGAACGACAGAATCACCTCCGATGACGGCGTGCCGGACAAGACCGATCGTCGCACACCCTTTTCATCGTCAAACACCGATGATAGCGTCGTATGTAGATTATTAGCTGGCGATGTCGCACCCTTATAGAGCGATGGCTGCCGTGAAGGGAAAGGGTTCTGAGGTGTTGATGAATCGGGTCGAGACTGCCCTGATCAATTCGCCGCCCCGGCGGTGGCTGCAACGTTTCTACGAAGTGCCGGTACTGCTGCGCTTAGGGGGCCGTATCCCGCCGGGCAGTACAGCCCTCGAGATTGGCTGTGGACCGGGCTACGGCTCACAGCTGGTGCTACAACGCTTCGGCGCCGACCGGATCGATGCCCTCGATCTGGATCCGACGATGATCGATCGCGCCCGTAAGCGGCTGGCACCCTGCGGAAATCGGGTCACCTTGGTCCGTGGCAGTGCCACGGACCTGCGGGCCGCGCTCGACGCTGACGACGACAGCTACGACGCGGTGTTCGACTTCGGCATCATCCACCACATTCCGCAGTGGCGTACCGCGGTGGCAGAAGCCGCGCGGGTGCTCGCCCCCGGTGGACGGTTCTACTTCGAAGAGGTCACCAAACACGCCCTCGACCGCCCGACCTACCGGCGACTGTTCGACCATCCCACCGACGACCGCTTCACCGCTGAACAGTTTGTTGACGAACTCCGCCGGCACGGCCTGCTCATCCTCGGCTCTGTCACCCGCATTCGGGGCGATTATCTGCTCGGTGTCGCCACCAAGCCGCTCGTCAACGGTGGTGCACGGTGATGGCCGCCGCCGCGGTAGGCCTGAAGCGCACAGATCGACTGTAACGACGGGCGACGTGAGTGAGAATGGCCAACCATGGGTGAGGCCGCTGCAGCGGACGCAACGTTCGCTTTCGTCGATCTGTCCGGCTTTACGGCCTTGACTGAGATGTGCGGCGACGAGGAAGCCGCCCTTCTCGCCGGGCGGCTGGTAGACCTCGCGCGAGACTCGCTCACCGTTCATGTCAGCCTGGTGAAAAGCATGGGGGACGCGGTGATGCTGCGCGCCCCTGGTCCTGAACAGATGATGGCGACGATCGTGGCGCTGGCCGATCGCGCCGCTGCCGAAGACGGCTTCCTCGTGCTCCGAGTCGGAATCCATCACGGGAGCGCCGTCGAACGTGACAACGATTTCTTCGGGCATGCGGTTAACACCGCCGCACGCGTGACAGCGCTGGCCGGCGCAGGCCAGGCAATAGTCACCGATCCGATACTGCCCGCATGCGAAGGGTTGGGTCTCGCGGTCCGCTCTTTGGGTGGCGGTGACAGTCTGATTCGGGACCAGTGTGACGGTCTGATTCGGGACCCACCCGGGCTTCGGCGTGGCGTCGTGACGGCTTGATCTGGACCCACTTCCGTGGCGTCAGGAGGACCCGCATCCAGCGGTCCTCGCGGCACCGGAAGTGGGTTTCGGGATGAGGGTGCGTGTGGAACTGTTCGCTGCGATCCGTCGGGACGCCCGGGTCGAGGGCATGTCGATCCGAGCGCTCGCACGCAAGCACCAAGTCGGACGCGGCACCGTTCGCCGGGCCCTCACGTCCGCGGAACCACCGCCGCGGAAGACCCCGGTGCGTTCCTCGCCCCGGTTGGATCCGTTCAAGTCGGCCATCGACGACATGCTCCGCGCCGACCTTGAGGCGCCGCGGAAGCAACGGCACACCGCCCGCCGGATCCACGTCCGCCTCATCGAGGAACACGACGCCATTGAGGTGTCGTACTCGACGGTTCGCGACTACGTCCGCATCCGCCGCACGCAGATCGGCCTCGAAGCTGGCCGCCGGGTCGAAGTCATGATCCCCCAGGAGCACGCGCCAGGCGCAGAAGCAGAAGTCGACTTCGGCGAGCTCTACGTCATCCTGGCCGGGGTGAAGACGAAGGTCTTCCTCTTCACATTCAGGTTGAGTTACTCCGGGAAGGCGGTGCACCGGATCTACGCCACCCAAGGCCAAGAGGCGTTCCTCGAGGGCCACATCGCCGCGTTCAACGAGATCGGCGGCATCCCCGCCCGGCACGTCCGGTACGACAACCTCACCGCCGCAGTCACCCGGGTCGTCAACGCGCGCGGTCGTGAGCGGGTAGAGAACGACCGCTGGGTGCTGTTCCGCTCTCACTTCGGGTTCGACGCGTTCTACTGCCAGCCGGGCATCGCCGGGGCACATGAGAAGGGCGGTGTGGAAGGCGACGTCGGCCGGTTCCGCCGCCAGCACCTCGTGCCCATGCCCGTCGTCGACTCGCTCGACGAGCTGAACGAGAAGGTCCGTGCCTTGGACGCCGCCGACGACCGCCGACGGATCTCGTCGCGGATCCGGACCGTCGGCGAGGACTTCGCGACCGAACGCGAGAACCTCGCGCCGCTCCCGGTCGAGGGGTTCGACCCCGGGCTGATGCTGAACCCGATGGTCGACCGCTCCGCGATGATCACCGTCCGCATGGCCCGGTACTCCGTCCCGGCGCGGTTCATCCACCGCCGCGTCCGCGTCTCCTTGCGCGCATCCGAGGTCGTCGTGTTCGACGGCCGACTCCAGATCGCCCGGCACGCCCGCGTCATCACAAGGGGTGGCCAGTCGGTGAACCTCGACCACTACCTCGAGGTGCTCAAGGGTAAGCCGGGCGCATTGCCAGGCTCCACCGCGTTGGCGCAGGCCCGCGAATCGGGGGCGTTCACGCCTGCGCATGAGGCGTTCTGGGCGAACGCCCGCAGGCGGCTCGGGGATGCGGTCGGCACCCGGGAACTGATCGACGTGCTCCTACTGCACCGCGCCATGGCCGCCGACGAAGTCGAAGCCGGGCTGCTCGCCGCAGTGAGCGTCGGTGCAGTCTCAGCTGATGTGGTCGCGGTCGAAGCACGCCTGCACACCACCCTCGCAGCGCCCACCGGGGCCAGTTCAGACCGTCATCCCGTTGCGCAGCCCAGCGATGGCGAACGACGAGATGGCGACGCCAAGCGCAGCCGGAAGGTCGTGTCCCTCACCGAACGCCTGCTGCTCGACCCGGCCGCGGTCATCGCCGGCCTCCCGCCCGACACCCGGCCGCTGCCGTCGATGGAGAAATACCAGCAACTGCTCGGCCGCCGCACCGGCACCGACCACCACCCCGACCCGATGAGTCCCGATGAGAGCGGAGCACCCCGATGAGCACAGTCACCAGCGTGACCACCACCTTGCGCCGCCGCCGCGGCCTGACCGAGGAAGCCGCCGTAGCGGCGGTCGACCAGGCCTGCCGGAGGCTCCGGCTCCCGACCATGCGGGCCCTGCTTGGCGACGCGGTCGCGGCGGCGAACAAGGACCAGTTGACCTACACCGGATTCCTCGCCGAGCTGCTCCTGGCCGAGTGCGACGACCGCGACCGTCGGTCCACCATCCGGCGCGTGAACGGCGCCGGGTTCCCGCGGAGCAAGTTCCTCGCGGACTTCGACTTCGACGCCAACTCGAACATCAACCCCGCCACCATCCACCAGTTGGCGACCGGCGAGTGGGTGCGGAAGGGCCAGCCGCTGTGCCTGATCGGGGATTCCGGCACCGGCAAGTCTCACCTGCTCATCGGCATGGGGACCGCAGCCGCGGAAAAGGGATTCCGGGTAAAGTACACCCTCGCCACGAGGCTGGTGAACGAGCTTGTAGAAGCAGCCGATGAGAAGCAGTTGGCCCGCACGATCGCTCGTTACGGCCGCGTCGACCTGCTCTGCATTGACGAGCTCGGCTACATGGAACTGGACCGCCGCGGCGCCGAACTCCTCTTCCAGGTCCTCACCGAGCGAGAGGAGAAGAACAGCGTGGCAATCGCGTCCAACGAGGGCTTCGCCGGCTGGACCAAGACCTTCACGGACCCGCGCCTGTGCGCGGCCATCGTCGACCGCCTCACCTTCGGCGGCAACATCATCGAAACTGGTACCGACTCCTACCGGCTGGCGTCGACCCGGTCAGGGAACGCGTCGCGGTGACGCAATCAACCGAGCCTGTTTCGTGCGCACGCCGCACCCGGTGGGCTGTCACTGCGTGCTGTCCCGCGTGGTCATCGGGCGCCCCCGAAGGATCCGGCGGCGTCGCTGGAGAACCCCGAGCGCCAGCACTACCAGCGCAGACGCGGCAGCGAGCGCGCCGATGAGTGTCGCCCGTGTCTGGATCCAGCTGGAGACCACCGCGGAGACGTCAGTGAGTCCGCCACCACGGCCCGCGGCGACCGGGGCGTCGCTGGTGGCCGCCGGGTACCAGTACCAGGCCAGATAGGCGCCGGTGAGCAGCAGGACGACAGCGGTGACCCGTGGGCCATGGCGGGCCAATCGCGCGACGTGGCGGGTGAGTCCGCTGCCTGCCGCGGCGGTGGCCAGGGCGAGCAGCAGCAGGACGGTCGCCGAGCCAGCAGCGTAGACACCGAAGACGAGCAGGAGCCCGGCATAGCTGTAGGTGGCCTGCGCCTGCGCGATGACCGCGAGGATCACCCCGAACGTGCACGACAGCGAAGCCAGCGCGTAGCCGACCCCAAACGCAGCCATCCGGGCAGTGGGTGGGAGTCCCGCGGCTGCCCGGCCGGGGATCCGAGGCACCCGCACCGAGACCGAGCGTCCGGCTAGCATCCACAGGCCGAGAACCACCAGCAGGATGCCGACGGCCAGGCCAAGCGACGGCGCGGCGCGAATCAGCCCTCGGGCGCCGGCGCTGACTACCAGGCCAGCTGCCGCGAGGGTGCCGGCGAACCCCACCGCCAACACGAGACCGGCCCGCAGCGCCCGCAGCAGCCGCACCGGGACCGTTGAGGCATCGGTGTCGCCGAGGGTGTGGGTGATCCAGGCCGGGAGTAGCGCGAACCCGCACGGGTTCACGGGCGCGACCATGCCGGCCGCGAAGGCGAGGGTGAGCAGTCCGCCCATGGGTCAGGCTCCGGCCTTTGCCAGTTCGGCGGTGATCGTCGCGGCGTCGGGGTCGGTGGCGCGGAAGGTCACCGTGCCGTCGGCGTCGACGACGATCAGGGTGGACAGAGCGGCCACCTCGAATCGCCGGGAGAGTGCCGCGCCATCGTCGATTGCGGCCGGTACGTGTTCGGCGTCGACGGACTCCATGAAGTCGCCGATCAGGGCCTTGGATTCGCCGGGGTCCATGTCGACGGCGAGGAAGCTTGCCACGGTGCCGGCGTTCTCGGCGGTGGTGGCGGCCTCGCCGAGGGACCGGACGCCGTTGACGCATTCGCCGCACCCGACGGAGAAGAAGAACACCGCGGTGGGCTTCCCGTTGGCGGGCAGGCTGATCTGCTGGCCATCGACGCTGGTCACGGTGGCGGGTGAACCGGAACCGGCGGTCGCGGGGTCGGCACTGTTGCCGCAGGCGGTCAGGGTCAGCGATCCGGCGGCGAGTACGGCGGCGATCGAGAGCGCGGCGTGGTGGCGGCGGGTGATTCTCATCGGTTCTGCTCGTCCTTCGGGTCGACGTTTTCGTTGGTGGGCATGGGCGGGCAGCAGCCGTGGCCGGCGGTGCCGCCGCCGCGGCGGGAGATGGCAATCAGCGCGAGGATCGCCAGGGCGATCCCGGCGCCGATGACCCACGGGTTGCGGAGGAACGCGCCGATACCGGCGATCGCGCCACCGGCGATGAGGATGGGGAGCAAGGCGCAACAGGCGACCATGAGCAGCGCGGCGCCGGCTCCGAGGAGCAGGCCGCTGCCTCCCGGGCGATCGTCGTGGTTGGACATCATCGGTGTTCTCATTCCCTTCAGTGGGTATGGGTCAGCAGCAGCTGTGGCTGTCGTCGGCCGCGGCGGGCGCCTGGAGGCGGTTGAGCAGGCCGGTGGCGAGGGCGGCCCCGATCCGGCACGCCTCGGCCACCGGGACCACCTCCGCGCCGGGGTGCTCGGCCAGCCAGCCCGCGGCGTCCTCGGGGGAGGTGAAGTAGTGCACCTGGTTGCAGAAGGAGGAACGGATCGAGGTGATCTGCTCCGGGTTCACCAGCGACACCACCGCGGTGGGCGGATCGACGCTGGTTGCACCTTCTGTGGGGTCGACGTTGACCCGAACCGGCTCGCCGCTGACCGGGGAGGCCGACTCCACCTTTGCCGGGCGGTCCAGCAGGGCGGGGAAGATCAGCGTGTCCAGCGCACACCAGGTGTAGAGCTCCTCACCGGCCACGGTGAACCGGTGCGGGGTGGGGCGCAGGGTGAGGCCCTGGCCGATGATCCGGCCCTGATCGTCGTACTCGGTGTCCGGCACCGCCGCGAGACCGCGCCGTACGTCATCGAGGGTGCGGCTCGCAGCCGCGGCGAGTTGCTCGACGGTGACGGGGTCGCCGTCGACGAGCAGCCGCAGCAGCGGGATCAGCAGGCCGGCGTCAAGGCCGGTCTCCTCGGGTCGGGTGAGTCGTTGGGGCAGTTGGGTGCTGAGGTCCGACATCGCGGATGCCTCCTTCGTTGAGTGGGGTGGGTGCGGGTCAGGCGCAGCAGGAGAGCTTGGAGACGTCGGTGGTGAAGGCCTTCGCGACGATCCGGATGCCCTCGGTCATGGTCAGGTAAGGCGCCCAGGCGTCGGCGACCTCGGCGATGGTCTTGCCGATGATGTGGACGCCCGCGGCGGCCAGTTCGCCGGCGTCCTTGGCGACCGCGGTCAGGCCGAGGATCTCGCCGGTGTCGGCGTTGGCGACCATCTTGATGAAGCCGCGGGTGTCCCGGTTGACCAGCGTTCGCGGCACGTATTCCAGCGGGAGCACCCGGCAGTCGCAGCGGATCCCGGCCGCGAGGACTTGGGCCTCAGTCATCCCGACTGCGCCGATCGCGGGACTGGTGAACGTGACCCGGGGCAGCCGCATGTAGTCCACCGACCGCTCGGCGTCGGTGAAGGCGTTCTCGGCGACCACGGTGCCGTGGTGGGCGGCGACATAGACGAACTCGGGGTGCCCGGTCACGTCACCGGCCGCCCAGATCCGCGGGTTGGAGGACTGCAGCTGGTCGGTGACCACGATCTCGCCGACCTCGCCAGTCTTCACCTCGACCGCGTCGAGGTTGAGCCCGTCGGTCACCGGTCGGCGGCCGAGAGCGACCAGAACCTCGTCGGCGCGGAACTCCTGCGCGCCACCGGAGACGTCCGCGGTCACCACCACCTGGCCGGTGGCGGCGTCGCGGGTCACGCGGGTCGGGACCGCTCGGCGGACCACCCGGATGCCCTCATCGGCGAAGACCTCCTGCAGCGCCTTGGAGACCTCCGACTCCTCCTTCGACGCGAGCCGGGACCGAACCAGCAGGGTCACCGTCGACCCGAGCCGGGCGAACAGCTGCGCCTGCTCCAGGGCCACGTAGCCACCACCGAGCACCAGCAGCGAGTCGGGGACCTCGGTCAACTCCATCGCCGTAGTCGAGGTCAGGTACCCGGCCTCCTCCAACCCTTGGATCGGCGGGGCCCAGGGACGGGACCCGGTGGCCACCAGGTACTGCGCTGCCTCGATGGTCTCGACGCTGCCATCCGCCGCGGCGACCTCGAGCAGGGGCGAATCCGGAGTGCCGGCGAACGCGGCGTTGCCGCGGCGGACCTGCCAACCGTAGGAGTCGGCGACGTCGACGTACTTCTCACCCCGCAGGGCCTCGACGAGATCCTGCTTTCCGCCGATCAGGGCCGGCATGTCCACCGCGCCCGCGACGCTGGCGATGCCCGGGAACCGGGTCGGCGCGTCCGCGGCCACGTGCCGGGCCTCCGCGGCTGCGATCAGTGCCTTCGACGGCACGCAGCCGGTGTTCACACACGTGCCGCCGAACGTGCCACGCTCGACCATCACCACCGACTTGCCCAGAGAGGTCGCACGAATGGCCGCCGCGAACGCACCGCCGCCGGATCCGATGATCGCGAGGTCGTACCTGGTCTGCATCCCGATTCCTCCCAGAACTGTTGGGAAACGCTCCTGATGCAGCGATACTGGACCTTCCAGTAAAGGGGAAGGTCAAGCGAGACCTGCGACACGATGGAGGCCGGGATGCGGATCGGAGAACTCGCCGAGGCGGCAGGCACGACCACCAAGACTCTGCGGTTCTACGAAGAGCAAGGGCTGCTGCCCCCGGCCGAACGCACACCGGCCGGCTACCGCGACTACACCCCCGACGCGGTCAGCCGGATCGACTTCGTCCACCGCGGCCAAGCGGCCGGGCTCACCCTCGCCCAGATCAAGCAGATCCTCGACATCCGCGACCACGGCCAAGCTCCCTGCGGCCACGTACGTGACCTGCTGGACGCGCGCCTTGCCGACATCGACGCGCAGATCGCCGACCTCACAACACTTCGCGACAACGTGGCTGCGCTCCGCGACGATGCAGCCCTCCCAGAGCCCGAAACCTGTAGCCCCGATCAGGTCTGCAGATACCTATAGCCCTCGCCACTCGGCAGTGACCACCGAGACCAAGGGCGTGATTAGCCGGTGCCAGGTGGGTCCCAGTCAGGCCGTCATCGTGGTCCCAGATCGGGTTGACACAGCCACTCTTTGGGCGCCACCGCGCTCCGCAATATCGCATCTCCTATGGCGGTGTATCGCGTGTCGCTCCCACCGCCCCGATATCCCGTTGACCCCGTGTGTGGGGTTCGAATTGATCCGCGCACAACCAGCCACCATGTGCGGCACGACGATCAAGACATATGGTTCTGCTCCGGCCGATGCGCCGAACGGTTCTTGGCCATTAATGAAGGCAAACAACCTGAAGGAGGGCGAACCCGCCGCGCCAACTACGACGACTGACCCAGGCGCACGACGAGTGGAGCCACCTCTTTCGTTTGAAGGGTGTCTACATGCGGCTGGCTTCCAGCGACCACCCGATCCGCTCGTCGGCTCGTTGGGGTTGCCGCAGCAGCTGTTCGGGTTGCGCCTCGGGTCAGAGGCATATCGATGGCGCAAGCATCAGCGCGGCGGCCAGGAGTGGTCCGAGCAGGGCCGCGCCCGTCGCCACAGTGAGGTAAAGGCGGGCGCGAATCCGGTTCGGCGGAAATAGAAGTCGTTCCACACGCTGAGTGACGGCCAATCCCGTCGCACCAAGCGCCGCGGCCGGCATCGGTGATGTCGAGGTGGGGCCTGGAAGGCTGAGGGCAACAAGTGCGTCGACGATGGTGTCGCAGCTGTGTCGTCGGGCGGCGGCGTCGTCGGCGCACATCTCCAAAAGGCGAGCGATCTCGCTGGCGCCCTTGGCGAAGAGCTGCACCCGCGGCAGCATCGCGCCCAGAGCGGCGGTGACGGCCAGGACATGATGGTGGCGTCCGCTCAGGTGGGCGCGTTCATGAGCGAGGACTGCGGCCAGTTCGGCGCCATCGAGGGCGTCGAGCGCGCCGCGGGTCATGACGATGGTGTGGGGTCGCCCAGCAAGGCAATACACCCCGCGCTGAGCGCTGTCGATGATCAGGGCGCCTCCAGGCCCCGGCAAGGTGTCACCGGCGGCGATCCGGGCGGCGCTGACGTGGTCTCTACTGCCCCGATGCGAACGGCGTATTGCGAGCACCACGCGGCTGCCCAGAACCACGACCGTCAGGGTGCTCATCGCGGCCAGCGCTAGAAAGCTGACCTGCAACAACTCGCCATAACCGCCGTGGACGATGAAACCCAAGCCGGCCAGGCACCCGGTCACCATCAGACCAATGTCACCTTCCGAGGTGAGGACATGGGTCACCAGCAGGGTGAACGCCCCGATCGAGGCCGCGAGCACGGAGGCCATCACGGCGAGCCAGGCGCTGACACCGAGGCGGGGGGCAGCACCGTGGAGATTGGCACGCAACAGCAATGGCGGCGCCAAAACGCTCAAGGCCAGCGCGTAAACCGCGAGGCAGACGGCCATGCTCATGGTTTCGGCGATGTCCGGCCCCGGCGGCGGATGACCTCTTTGAGCCCTGCCAGCTCGTCGGCACTCATCTCCCCGACGAAATGCGCCAGAACCGCGGCTGTGTCGTGTTCGCCACCGCCGCTCAACGCTTCGCGCATGAGCGCGGCGATGTGTTCGGGATGGCTCAGCACGGTGCGGTAGCGGAACGCTTTGCCCTCCCGTTCCCGCAGGAGGTGACCCTTGCGGTAGAGATTCTCCATGGTCGACAGCACTGTGGTGTAGGCGATCTCGCGATCGGTGCGAAGCTGTTCGACCACCTCCCGGGCGGTACCGCTGCCGCCGGATTCCCACAACCGCGCCATGACTACGGTCTCGAGTTCACCGAACACCCGCACCGCTACTCTCACCTACCTCGTCTTCGGTCCTTGCCGGGGTTGCCGTGCGATAAGCACACCTCCTGCACCAGCCTACGGCCTCGGTACGGAGAACCGACATTGCGCGCCGACGGCGGCATGACCCTCCGACGATGCGTCCACCACGTCATGTTCTGACGGGCCGGTTTCCTTGGGTTTGACGGTTACATGTTTCCTGCACAACACGGGCACGGTTCCGGATCGGTACAACAGGCGCAGTCATCCATCGGCATTGGCTGCATCGCCATCATCGCTCCGCTACAGCACATCATCGCCTCGCTGCAGCACCACATCAGCGGTTCAGAACCTCCAGCGTCGTAGCTCACGGCGACGGGGTCGCCACCGGTGACGTCGAAGTAGATCTTGCCCGTAGCGGTCTGGCCCTGAGCCAGTGCGGCGCCAGAAATCCCCTGCGGGCTCGCCATTTGCCACAGCACGCGATAGCTGCCGCCATCAGCAGTGGAGGCGTTGAAATTGGGGATGATGGGCGTCGATCCCCCTGAGGTCGCCGTGACCGACGCGGTCGCCTCCCATAGCTGTCCGGCCAGCGGATATCCAGGCGCGGGATCCGCGCTCTTCGTGAGGTTGGTGACTGACCACTCCTGTACGCCACCCCCCATCTCGGCCTGCTGCTGAGACCCAAAGCGGTGCATACAGTCATCGGAAGCCGACGCCGTCGCGGCGAGTCCCACACCAAACAGCGCCGCCACCGCCACCAGCGCCACCATCACACCGAGTCCGCGAAACACATTTGCTCCTTCTTTCACATTGCTGCGGCCGCCGACCGATCGGCCCGCCGAGCATCAAGCATCTACTATGTCGGTACCGAGATAGTAGATGATGCTCCGGGGCCCGGCGCGCCCGGATCGGCCAACGAGAAAGAGGGTGACCAAGTTGTCGGACCAAACAGCGTTCAGCGATGCGAACGAGGGGCGCGTTGTTCGGGACGCGTCGAACACACCCAACGAGACGACACAACACGACGGTGGAGCGACCTACCTCGGCCCTCGGGTGGAGCTGCTCGTGATTGCCGGTTGCCCTCACGCCACGCTCGCCGAGGCACTGCTGAGGGTGACGCTCGACGAACTGGGTCTCACTCGAACACCGGTATACATCAACATGATTGAGACCACCGCCGAAGCGATTCACCAGACCTTCGTGGGATCGCCCACCATCAGGATCAACGGCGTCGATCCTTGGGCGCAATCTGGCAGCGAACCCGGACTAGCTTGTCGTGTTCATCCCTCACCAGCTGGGCTACCCACCCAATACAGCCTCGCCCAGGCACTGTGCGCAGCCGTGGTCAATGACCAACTGCCCATGCCCGCAGACTCGCAGGTCAACGACTAACGAAGCCAATGAGACAAGACCGAGACGGGGCCTTGCCTTGCACGAGCCCGCCGTCTCGTTTCTAGAGAAACGAGACTCCTCACGCGGCCCGGCTGCGGTTACTTCGCGCCTGGTTTGCCGTGCCTCATTTCCTGTCTGATACCGCGCGTCTCGAATCCTCGATGTAGGAGGACAGTGAGATGGTCCTTCACCTAGGACAGTCGAGTACGCCGGAGCACGGCGGGCCAAGGCGGCCTCGATCGGCAACTCTTCCGCGCATCAAGGCTCACAGCACAAGAGGTACTTCGCACAAACTCGTTAGTCGTCGATAGTTGCGGACTCGAAGGAAACTGACTGCCCTAAGAAGCAAGGAATAGTGCACGCACGAAATACGTACACTCCACCAGCAGCCTGCTGGTACACCATCTACAGCCCAGACCTCACCGACCGGTGCGAGCTGAGCGCCTTCGACGGCCGCCGATCGACCCGCACCCCGGGCCGAGGCGCCGAGGCCGGCGATGCCTAGCAACTGGCCCGCATCCCCTGCGACTCCGCCGGTGGTCTTTTCCGTTGATCGGCCGGTCTTGATCGACATGGCCCGCGCCTTCCCGGGGCTGGGCAGCACCACCCGTCGCCAGGACGAGCTGCCGCTGTGGGTTCGAGCCTTCGGAGTGCGCCTGGAGCCATGGATGCCCGCGCGTCAAACCGCCTGGGTCAGACGAAGCGACGGAGGATGGCTGGCCGTCTTGGAGTGCACCGCCTCAAGCCCCAACGGACAGACAGCGGTGACGATGCAGCTGTGGCTGGAGCCCGACCTCATCACCGCCGACCTCAAAACCGGCCGCTGAGGGGCGTACACGGGAAGCCAGGGGGGAGCGGGGGAGAGACCGGCCTGTCGGGGTCACGGCCCGATGTCGTCGAGCAGCACCAGGACCGCCTCGTCGCCACGCTTCCTCAGCAGCGCGTCGACCTCGTTGGGGTGACAACGCAGCGCCCGGGCCACATCCAGGCGTGGAACAGCACCAAGCCGACCCACCAGCCCCTTCATCCGCTGCCGCGGGCCAGCATCCGAAGGAACCCGCACAGCAGCAACCGTGGAATCCGACACATTGAAGGACAGCACCAAGGTGTCGCCCAGCTCCGCCCCGACGCCGGCGGCCACCGCGCGCAGGGAACCAACATTGCCCCCAGTGATCGACGAAGTCCTCCAGTAGGCATTGATGCTGGCCGCGCCAATGAACAGCCGCTCGCTGCCGGGTGTGAGGCCCAGAGCCGTAGCCACGGCAGGATGCAGCGGTTGACCGGAACCACGCACATGATCGACGGTCACCGGCAGGGCAACCCGGATCTCGTGCCTTCCCTTGTGGAAAACGCCACGCACCGACGCGGCCGGGCCCACCGGCGGCCACCCGTCAGCGTCGGTGCGCCGGCGCACCTTCTGCTTGTCCACGACGAAGGCCGGCGCACCCAGATAGGAGCGCACCGATGTTTCGGAGACGTCGGGGAACATCTTGCAGATGTCGGCGATGACGGCCCCGGTGCCGACTATCCCGCCGGCAGCGTCGATGCGGGTGGCGATCTCGCCGAACAGGCCGGTGTACTCGGACAGCCCCCACTGCTTGAGTGCCCAGGTCTGGCGCGTGGTCCGGACGAAGCGGGAGTCGTAACTCAAGGCGTGGCGCACCGCCGATTCAGAGCAATCCTCGCCGATGAGGGCAGCGATCAACGAGCCCGTGGCCGGCGCACCCGAAAGGTGCAGCGCCGCCTCCACCTTGTCGAGCATCGTGGTTCCCCACCGCACCCACTTCTGGTCGAAACGGCGTAGGCCCGGCCGGCTTGCCACGAATTCAACAGCCGTCGGGTACGGAATTCCGAGTTCGGCCAGGGCTTCGGCGAGCACTGCCGTTGTTGGGGCTCCCCACTGGGTGAACGCAGTCTCGAGTGCGGTCTCAGCAGACTGCAGACCCCCTGCGGAGGCGTCTTCAAGCCACGTGTGATCGGCCGGCGTGTACGGGCCGGCCAGGTGAAGCAGCATCGTCGCGGTGTCATCGGAGAGCGCCAAATCGAGATCCGCAAGAGCAGCTTCTGCGCTGGACATCTGCGTCAACGGCCCCAGCCGGTAGCGCAGCTCCGCGGCGTGTCGGCGCACCGCGGCGTGGGAGGGATCAGCGAGCAAGCCCTGAAATCGGGCGGCGGCGCGGGGATAGTTGCGCTGCAAGTTGATGGGGTGGACGCCGAGCAGCTCGGCCATCGCCGCGCGGGTCATGGGCTGCAGCGCCCAGCTGCATCCGGCCAGCGCAGCGCGGTCGTAGGCGGTGAGGCGATCCAACAGGCGACCCACAGCGCTCGGAGCGTCGGAGCTGGCGATGTCCAGAGCCCGCCGATTCCTGACGGCTTCCCACCCGGCGGTGAGAATGGCGCGGACGGTGCCGATTCCTCCCTTGGGCCGGTTGACCAACGAGTAGATCGTCTCGGGGCCGAGATCCGACCAGGTGGCGAAGTCTGGGCCGTAGAACGTACGTGCGCGCCCAGGCAACCAGTCATAGGGGATAGCAGCAGCGGCGATCTCGTCGAATCCGTCGAGAAGGTCGCGCACAGGGCGGTCGATCAGCTGGTGTACCGACTGCCACCACACGGACGCGTCGGCGTCGGCAAGCTGGGTCGCCGGGCGGGCACTCGGCGGCTTCCCCGCCGCTACCTCGGCCGCGCGATCACCGTGTCGCATGGGTGGACTGGATGCCGACATCGCCCTCAATTCTTCCAGCCCAGCCCCGCGCACTCAGTTGCCGGCGGCGGCCCACTCCTCGAGTCGCTCCGGCCGAAGCCGCCCCTTGTCGAAGCGCAACTGCTTTCCCTTGTTCAGGTCGATGGCGATCTTGCGCAGGTCCTCGGCGCCGGTGCCGCCCCACTCGTTGCGCAGCGCCTCCACCATCAACGCGTCCGGATCTAGTCCAAAGCCGCGGCTCCGCAGAAAGGTCAGCGCGTGGATCACTTCAGAGCGCTCGCGGTTGTCGAGAAGTCCCTGGTTGCCCACAGCCAAGCCGGTGAGGCCACGAATCGCCGCGCGCAGCGCCGGTTCCGCCGCCGCGATTGCCGCGATCTCCTGACCACCGAGGTGCTCAGCGCCGAAGGCTGTCACCCACGGTCCGTGATGGGAGACGCCGGGAAAGCGTGACGGGCCGTGTGCCTGGACCACCACCAGACCGTCCACGCCCGAGGCGCGCTCGACCTCCAGGACTTCCGTCAGATTGAGGAAGGTCCCCACGACGGTTCCCTGTGGGCGGCCGTGAAACTTCGACCGCGGTGAGGCACACGTGAGCGGGACGCCGAGCTGGTCGAGGCGGTTCTCTTTGATGCTGCCGGTATCGGGTGCATGGATTGTGGCGGTGTCGCCGGCCCAACGCAGAGCCAGCCGCAAAGCCTCGGTAAAAGGTTCATGAGATTCGACATATGCGCGGCGCATCCCACAACACTAGAACCGGCCGCCCGACGCCTTCGACTATGCGGCGCGGTGGCCGATGATGCTGATCGAGGAGACCGCGAAGTCCTTCAGGTCGCCGGTCTTGGGAGTGTCGGAGGCGATCACACCGCCTTGGCCCGGAATGGTCGTCGTGTCGGCGACCGGTCCGGTCGGCGTACCGAATTCGGTGATGGTGATCGTCATGGCGGAGGCGAGGACCGGCGGCTGCACGGGCGTTACGACTTCGTCGCGGGCGTTGTTCGTCTGCTGTGTCAGCCGTGTTTCTTCGGGATCGTTGAACTGGTACTCCACGACCGCGACCGTCTGGTGCTTGAGCCATTCGTCGGATCCATCGGGGTTCACGCGGTTCCACCCTGGGACGATCGACATGCCGGTGACGACGTACCAGTTGTCGAATTCCACGCGCAGCACCGTGCCCGGAACGCCGTAGGCCGGAAGGCACATCCACGCAGTGTTGACGTCGTTGTCGAAGGCTTGCATCGGATCTGTCGATCCCGCTGTGCACCGGCTGTCGGCACGCTTGACGCCGATGGGCCCGTCCGCTGCCGCCGCGGGGTTCCCCGGGGGCGCCGAAGGTGGCTGAGATTGCACCACTGTCGGCACCGTGTACGCCGGAGTCGAGGCCGCAGTGCTCGATGGGTCTTTGTCTTCACCGGAGGGCAACACCAACGCGACGACGACAAGAACGACGACGACCGCGACGCCGATGGCGGCCAATCGGTGCGGCCGTCGACTCATGTCGACCCACCCCAATCGCCACCACGGCTTGTCCAAGTCCGCACCGAGCGCACCCAAATCGGCGCCGGGAACATCAACATCGGGGGCCAGGTCGTCGTCGTCGCGGTGGACATAAGCGCCGCGCCCGGTGCCGGCCAGCAGGCTGTGATTGGCAGGGCCGGAAAGGACGCGGTCGATCTCATTGAGGTCGGAGCGCTCGTCGTCGGTCAGGGTCCGGCCGCGGTGCTCGTCGACGTCGTAGGCCGCGTCGTAGTCCGCGTCGAACTCGTTGCCATCTCCGTCGTCGCCACTGGGCATCCATGCGCCGTAGCCCTCGTCGGAGTTCACCGCGAAGTCCTCACTCACGGGCTCAAACAGCTCCGGGTCGGCGAGCAAGTCGTCAGCGATCTCATCTGCGTGACGGTGATACAGATCGGACATGTCGACATCACTTTCCGCGTGCGGCGCTGCGCGCCACTCCGAGTCGAGGGCATTACCAGCCTCGGTAAATTTTAGCCCGTCAGAGGGAGGGAACTGGCTCACGCGGCTGCACCATTCTCAGCGATCGCACCGGCGAGACCGCGGCGATCGCCAGAGGCCCACCGGGCGTCGATGCATGCACGCTCCAGGTCGGCACGGTCGGCCGTCACTGCATCGCGAATCCGCTTCACGGCGCGCCGCAGCCGCG
Organism: Mycolicibacterium frederiksbergense; assembly: GCF_012223425.1. GTDB lineage: Bacteria > Actinomycetota > Actinomycetes > Mycobacteriales > Mycobacteriaceae > Mycobacterium > Mycobacterium frederiksbergense. Next base: position 300,547 of record NZ_CP038797.1, on the reverse strand, counting down.
ACTCCACCTTGTCCTCGCTGACACCCAAGATGGCCGCAACTTCGCGCACGGGCACAGCGGTGTCACCACCGAAGCGGATCTTCAACGCCCGGTGATCCTGCTCGGCAATAACGCCGCGAGACAGTGCCCAATCCAGCAGTACGGCACCCGTCAAGTAGTCGTCGGATTCAGCGCACACGTCCTCGCCGGCGACATCATCGAACGACGGCTCCGCTGTATACAGCGGCGCCTCATGGAGCTTGGTAATCGTCCGCAGCGTGATCCAGTAGAGCTGCGCATCGGCGTGTCTATGGTTCGGCTTCACCGCCGGCAGAGCGCGCGACAGGAACGCATCCACCGTGGCCTGGAAGCGCTCGTCGGTGACTACGTACTGCGCATCCCGCGAATCGCCCGGGGCGTGCCGCGCGACCGAGGACAACATCACTGCCTTGGCGCCCAGGAGCACGGTCGACGCCAGGGCCACCCCGCGCCGGTGATCGGCCAACAGCACGGAGGTCGAGATGGCGTCGCGGCCCCCGATCGCGTCGAAGAGTTGCTCAACGGATGTCACGTTCGCGGCGCGCATCCATGCCGACACCTGAACACGGTGCGAGGGCTGAGCGGCCGTGCGGAGCGCGTGCTCGCGCAGCGCAGCGGCCGGCCGGGGGAGGTTGGAAGGTTCGATGGTCATCGCCGGTCTCCTGGAGGAGTCGTGGGGCGCCGGTGCGGCGCAGCTGATGACCACAGCTTCTGAATGGGTTGTGAGCTACCCGTCAGCTACTACGTGAGAAGGGGTGTGAAACCCTCAACCATCCAATCCTCACGACTATGACCTGCATCACAGTCTGAGTCGTCACACGCGCTGGACCTGCGTGCATCGCTTGCCTGAGGGGTGCGCGATTGGCGATCTGAGTTCTCACGCGACGGAAAAAATTTCGGCCAGATCTCACGTGCGCAGCACACTGTCCGGAACGTGCGCGCAACGTGCGCGGCGATGAACGGCGGATGTGCGCCGCGGCGCGCGCGGCATGTGCGCGGAACGTGCGCGCGTCCGCCGATAGCTGGTCACGTGAGATGTGCGCGGCCCGTGAGCGGGTACGCACAATTCATGTGCACGACCTGCGTAGACGCTATTGGCGCGGCTTGTGAGGTCACATTCACACGGTTGACCTGCGAAAATAGCGCCAGCAACGGTCCCATCGGTGATTTACGCTGGCCTTATCGCTCCGCTGCACAGCCAGCGTAAGCCCCCTGTCAAGGGGGTAGCAGCAAATCTGATTGTCGATTGTCAAAGTGGTTGGCAATTTGTCATTTGAGATGGCAACCGATGGCAACGTTGCCATCTGGATGACAAGTTATGTAGCTGACCTTGGGGTCGTCAGACCGACACGCTCGGTAGGCTGCGGTTGCTGCGCCTTCGTGCTGCCAGCACCAACCGGTCGCCGCGCCTTCGTAGTGACTCTGATCGTCGCCGAATCCAAATATGTTGCTCTGCAGAGAACTTCAGTAGGAACCTTTCGTTCTTCTGGTGCGGCGTTTAAGGCGCGGCCACACGACCAGTGTGTTGACATGCACGCGGCCTGCATGGGATCCCCACGCCGCCGGCGGGTGGACGGGTCGAGTTGGTTCAGCGCGCGGCGGCGGTCAGTGACTGTGCGAAAGCGATCACGGCGGCGGCGCCGCACAGCGCCATCTCATCCCGAGGCCGACGCCCACCAAACTCAGGCTGTTCACGCTGCATCCAGACCGACAGGCTGACGACTCCGCCGGGAAATACCGATTGCAGCACGTCGAGTTCGGGCAGAACGCAGGAAGGGGAGTCGGGATCGAACTGCCACAGTGGCAGTCGCCATTCCCGCCCGACCTTGATGCCCACCAGTTTGTGTGCGCCCAGCTTGGCGGTAATCGTTTGGGGCGCCACGTCAAGTAACCGGGCGGCTTCTTCCCGACTGATGCTTGCGTCCGAGAGAACGCGGCGCCCCGCGAACTGATCCTGCAGGTCTGAGAATGCAGCATGGGCGACTGTGGCAGAGTCCGGCGCCAGCCCCCAGAACGTCGAGTCCAAATCGTCGTCGTTCAAGTCTGCCACCGCGGGCCACAGCCTGTTTAGCTCGTCTTCGGTGGCAGCGTTGACCACCGCAGTTATCACCTCCCGTGAAGGCGGGCGATCGTCGACGGATGCCGATGGGGGGATGTGAGAGTCCACCGCCAGAATCGCTAGACGGTATGAGGTGACCGTCGGCTGTTGTCGGGGGTTGCGGGCCGGGGCCTCGCTCACCCATGTTCGTGGGTTACCGGGTGGGTAGTGGGCCCGCCCGGTCTATCCAACAGTGGTGGGAGGCCCCGGTGTTCACTGAGCGTACGAGTATTGGGCTGGACGTGCACGCACGTTCGGTCGCGGCGGCAGCAATCGATGGGATGACCGGTCAGGTGACCCAGACCCGGTTGACGCCGTCTTACGAGCACATCCAGGACTGGATCAAACAGATGCCTGGTCCGGTGGCGGTTGCCTACGAGGCCGGCCCCACGGGTTTTGGACTGTATCGCGCACTGACCAGTGCAGGAATTCGGTGCGAGGTGCTCGCACCATCGAAGCTGCAGAAACCCGCCGGAGATCGGGTGAAGACCGATGCTCGCGACGCCTTGCACTTGGCCCGGCTGCTGCGCTTAGACGAGGTCACCTCGGTGGCGATCCCGAGCCTGAACCAGGAAGCATGCCGCGATCTGGTGGGCGCTCGCGAAGACTGCCGCGGTGATCTGATGCGGGCCCGTCATCGACTGTCCAAGCTGCTGCTGCGCCACGGCATCGTCTACTACGGCGGCCACGCCTGGACGGGTACCCATGATCGCTGGCTGCGCACTGATGCTGTGACCCGGTTGCAGATGCCAGCCACACGGATGGCCTTCGACGCCGATTACGAGCATGTACTGATGCTGCAGGCCCGACGCGACCGCTTGGACGCAGCGATCCACGAAGTCGCCGCCGACAGCGAGTTCACCCCCATCGTGCGTCGGGTGTCGTGTCTTCGCGGCGTAAGCACCTTGACCGGCTTCGCACTGGCGGTTGAGATCGGCGACTGGAACAGATTCACCGGCAACACGATCGGCTCCTTCGTCGGACTGGTGCCCTCGGAACACTCGTCGGGTTCGGCACGGGTGCAGGGACCGATCACCAAGACCGGCAACACCCACGTACGCCGCCTGCTCGTCGAAGCAGCCTGGCATCACCGACCTCGCTATCGTGTCGGACCGGTGATGCGGTCACGGTGGGACCTGGCCCCGGTCGCCGCCCGTGCCCGTGGTGACGAGGGCAACCGACGCTTGCATCACCGGTGGGTGGGCTTTCTGGCCCGCCGCAAGCGGTCCACGGTGGCCAATGTTGCGGTCGCCCGCGAACTGGCCGGCTGGTGCTGGTCGCTGGCGGTCATGGACGACTAACCGCCACCCAAGCTGCTTCCTTGGTCACGGTGGTGGCAGCGCGTGGATCGACCCGCGACCGGCCTATGAGCAGACCCCTGAAAGGGGGCCGACGCTCGATTCTAGACACGCGGATACGATCCAGCCGAAACACCGTCCTGCGGTAACCAATCCGCGCATATCAGTCTGACCGCGCGTCGCCAACCGACACGCTCACCACACGGACCCAGGAAGCAACGAGGCGCCGCCGGGGATAACTTTCCCGGCGGCGCCTCACCCTGCCTATTGACAAACTTCCCTACATATCAGGCCGGCTTCGCGGAGGGCACGCTCCAACAGAGCGCGTTCGGGATCGTTCACCGTCAGGCTGTCAGGAATCCGGCCGCAGGCTTCATCGGGCGCCGCAGGCACCACGACATAGAGTTCAGTCATTCGCCTCATATCGCTGGAATCGTCCGCGGTCATGCGGAGTGCCAGTCGTAGCCTGCGGCCGCAGCGATAACGTGTTCAACCGGGCCTCCGCCGCGCAGCCACTCCACAGCTGCGACCGCGTGGTCGGTGAACAGGCTTAGCTGCGGCGTGTGTAAAAACTCCGCTACGGCGACCGGATGAAGATCCCGGGGCAGCGTTGCGAACACCCGACTCAGCCCGTGTACTTGCCGACGCGGAACACCGTTCATGTCCACGTCGAACTGCACCACCGGAAATCCCCATGTGTGCCCGCGAGGGACAGCCCAAAGCTCGCCAGTGCGCCGCTTGCGATGAACCTGCGTTGTACTTGCGCCAAGGCCGCGGGCTACCTCGTCGGTGGTAAACGATGCGGCGACAAGCTGGGCAAGCCGACCGGCGGTCCGGGTAACGGCGGTGACGAGCAGCACCGCGCATCCTTCGGTGAAGTCTGAATCATCGAGCAGGTGTGCCTCTGTCTCGGTCAGAGCCGCGGCCCACGGCCGGAGCACCGTGACCCGTCCCGGCGAGTCCGGAGACTGCATTCGTTGATTCATCCCGCCTTCGGTGGGATGCGTCTGTGATCGTAGTGGAGCTTCTCGACGGCCTCGGGGGTGAAGTCGTCGAGGTACTCGTGCGGGCGTTCGGTGTTGAACCACATCACCCACTCGGCGGTCGCCAACTCGACCTGGTTGACGTCACGCCAGGGGCCTTGGCGCCGGATGACCTCGTTCTTGAAGGACCCGACGGTGGTCTCGGCCAAGGCGTTGTCCAGCGCGTCGCCGACCGAGCCGACCGAGGGATCGACGCCTTCGTCGATGAGCCGCTGGGTGAAGGCCACCGAGGTGTACTGGCTGCCCGCGTCGCTGTGGGCGATCAGCCCGTGCAGGCTGGTGGTTCCGTCCTGTGCGCGGGTGAAGAAGGCGTGCTCGACGGCGTCGAGGACCAGGTCGGTGGTCATCGTCCGGGCGGCCCGCCACCCGAGGATCCGACGGCTGTAGGCGTCGATGACGAACGCGACGTAGACGAACCCCGTCCAGGTCGAGACGTAGGTGAAGTCGGCTACCCACAACCGATTCGGTGCAGCCGCGTAGAACCGGCGGTCGACGAGGTCGGGGTATCGGACGTGGGTGTCGTCGGCGACGGTCGTACGGTGCTTAGATCCGTAACGCGCACCCTCCCAACCGTTTTCACGCATCACCCGCTCCACGGTGCAGCGCGCCGCATCGTGACCTCGACCACGCAACCAGATCCAGAGTTTGCGCGATCCCAACGTCTGCACGAACTTCCCGGTCTTGCGGTCTTCCCTTGCCGCGGTGATGATCTCGACCAACTCGGCGTCGCGGACCTGGCGCCGTGTCGGTGTCTTGGCGATCCACTCGTAGAACGTCGACGGGCTGATCGGCATGCCGTGCTCGGAGAGCACGGCGCACATGGGCTCGACACCCCAGCGCAGTCCGGCCCCGCCGTCGGGGCCGGCCACCTGCTGGTCCTTGTGTTCGGCGATGAACCGAATCACCGTCTCCCGGGCCGGTCGAGCTCGGCCCCGAAGAAAATCGCCGCTGCCTTCAAGATCTCATTGGCCCGACGCAGCTCGGCGATCTCCCTGCGCAGCGCCTTGTTCTCCTCGACGATCTGAGTCGTCACCCCCGGCCGCTGGCCGGTATCGACCTCCGAACGCCGTATCCAGGTCCGCAACGTCTCCGGGGTGCCGATTCCCAACATGCCCGCGACCGCGGTGATCGCCGCCCACTGCGACGGGTACTGCGGGCGGACTTCGGCGACCATGCGCACCGCACGCTCACGAAGCTCCTCGGGGTACTTGCTGACACGTCCCATAACCCAGATCCTCCCAAGATCGGAAGTCTCCGGAAACGCCGGGACGGGTCACTGCGATGCGGCGGCTGCAGCGCAGAACTGTCAGCGGTGCGACTGGACTGTTCCGTAGATCGCTCATCCGGCTCTGCATCCAAAGTGCACATCATCGGGACGGGTCTGCTGCACGATCAGGTGACAGTTTCGGTCACGCGGCCTGACTGGCCGGTGTGGTCATAATCGCTTCGAATTCGATCGGGGTCAACCGCCCGAGTCCGGCTTGGCGCCGGCGTCGATGGTAGGTCCGTTCGATCCAGGTGACGATCGCGATCCGCAGCTCTTCTCGGGTGCTCCAGCGGCGGCGATCGAGCACGTTCTTCTGCAGTAGCGCGAAGAAGCTCTCCATGGCCGCGTTGTCGCCGGCCGCTCCGACGCGGCCCATCGATCCGACCATTTCGTAACGGCTGAGGGCGTGGACGAATCGTCTTGACCTGAACTGAGACCCGCGGTCGGAGTGCAGAATGCAACCGGCCACCTCACCGCGGCGTGCCACCGCACTACTGAGCGCTGTAGTGGCCAGCCGGGACTTCATCCGGGAGTCGATCGAGTACCCGACGATGCGGTTGGAGAACACGTCCTTGATTGCACAGAGATAGAGCTTGCCTTCATCGGTGCGGTGCTCAGTGATATCGCCGAGCCACAGCTGATTTGGGCCGCTGGCGGTGAAGTCGCGCTCGACAAGATCATCATGTACCGGCGGGCCGACCTTGCCGTTCTTACCCCGCTTCTTGCCGAACACACTCCACAATTGATTCTGCGAGCAGATCCGCCAGGCGGTGCGCTCAGCCATCGATTCGCCGGCCTCGCGGGCCTCTTCGACCAGATAGCGATAGCCGAACTCCGGGTCGTCGTTGTGCGCGTCGAACAGGGCGTTGGCGCGATAGGCCTCGATAACCTCCGCGTCGGTGATGGGATTGGCCCGCCAGCGGTAGTAGGGCTGGCGGGCGAGCTTGAGTACCCGGCACGTCACCGCGACGGGGATCCCGTCGGCGGCGAGCTCACTTACGAGCGGGTAGAGCCTTTTCCCGGCAGATTGGCCTGCGACAGATACGCCGTGGCCCTGCGCAGGACTTCATTCTCCTGCTCCAACAACTTGATCCGACGCCGCGCCTCACGCAGTTCACCGGACTCGCCAGTGCTCTTGCCGGGCTTGGCGCCTTCGTCGATATCGGCTTGGCGCATCCACTTATGCAACGTCATCGGGTGTACACCGAAATCGTTGGCGATCTGCTCGATCGTCACACCGTCATCGCGGTTGCGAGCGACCCGCACAACATCGTCGCGGAACTCACGGGGGTAGGGCCTGGGCACAAGGACATCCTTCCAGCTCGCCCGTCTGGGGAAGCCAACTCAGATGTCACCTATTCGTGCAGCAGACCCGGCCGTGCCGATGAGTTTCTTCCAGCAAGGTGAGGAACGGAAAGATTGCTCGCCAGTGGGGCCGCCACCGCAAGCTGCGTTGGTGCTGCGGTGATATTGGTCGCTGGTACTCAAGCCCGCTTCGGAACAAGCCGCAGTCATAGGCCGGCTCGTGCGACGCGCCGGCGACAACATCGGCACATCGATCCCAACGTTGCAGAAAGCCGCGGGGAGGGGGTGCCCTTTCGCGGCGGCATTCTGCGGCTTGTTGCACGGTCCCAGTGATCAGGCGGCAAGTTTGGCGGTACCAGGATCAGCTCGCGGGCAGGCGGATTCCGCACGTTGGACACCAGTCGATCGTCGTTCCAAGGGCAGCGGTGATCGCATCAAGGTTATCGAGGTGGTGCGTGCATGCTTTCCGCCTGAGGTGATCGCGAATGGTGGTCACGATGAACTGTGCTCGCTGCACGACGGTGCTTCCGTAGTCCGCGGCGTCGATGGTGCCGGTGGCGATTACCTCGCCTTGCTCGATCAGACGTTGCCGGAGGCGGCTTCTGCCGTCGTCGTTGTGGCCGTCGAGCACGTCGATCAATGTGGGGCGTAGGTCGATTTCGATGTGCCAGACGTCGTGGCGTTCGCGGAAGTAAAAACTGTGCCCGTCGACGTCGCCGCGCCATTGTTCGGGCACCGGGCCACCGTGACTTCGAACGGCGACTCCTGGGTGCTCGGCCACCCAGTCTTGGACGATAGCCTGGCTGGCGTTCCGCGCCTGTTCGTCCTCCGCTGACTGCCCGGCGTCGCGGATCTCGTTGAGCGCTCGTTGGAGGGAGTCGCGTCGGTGCTCGAGGGTTCGCCTGCAGACGCAGTCGAAGCCGTAGTCGTGGCGGTCGCTGTCGGGTAACTGAGGGTGACACGAACAGGTGCAGCGCACGCGATCGACAGCCGCCGCCCCCGCCAATGACGACCACAGTGGAGCTGTGGACCTATCAGCAGGCGGCAGCGGGGAGCCTGGCCGATGGCTATGAGTTAGTTAAAAAGGATCGCTCGGGAAATCGTTCCTCTGTCAGCTCCCGTCCTTGCATCGACGTATGACCTGAGCCCCAGCGTGTCTTCATCAGATCTTTATGGGAAGTCGAAGAGACTCATACTCGCAAGTCTCACGCTGGAGCAGCGGGTGCCTATCGGTGCTCTGCAAACGTGCGTTGTCAAATAGAGTTCGAGGAAGGGTGTGCGATGCAGCGCAATCGATATGGGTACGGGTTTGTGGCGCTGGCTGCGTCCGCCGTGGTTCTTACGGCCTGTTCGGGCGGATCAACCACGAGCGAGTCCTCGTCGGCGGCCTCGTCGCCGGCATTATCGACCTCGGTCAGTACCTCGGCTGATGCCAGTTCCCACAATGAGGCCGACGTGGCTTTCGCTCAGGGCATGATTCCCCATCACGAGCAGGCGATTGAGATGAGTGACATGCTGCTCGGTAAGCAGGGTGTGGATCCGGCCGTGCTGTCTTTGGCCGAGGAAATAAAGGCTGCGCAGGCACCCGAGATCGAGAAAATGCAGGGCTGGTTGCAGCAGTGGGGCGCATCCTCCGCACCTGCGACAAGCAGCACCTCCACGCCTGGAACCTTCATGCCTGGTCATGACATGTCCGGCGGAGGCATGGGCGACATGCCCGGCATGGGCAGCGGCGGTCACGGCATGATGTCGGAAGCTGATATGGCCGCGCTGCAAAACGCCCCAGGCGCTGAAGCTGGCAAGCTGTTCCTTGAGCAGATGATCAAGCATCATGAGGGTGCGATCACCATGGCGCAGCAGGAGATTGACAAGGGCCAGTTTCCGGACGCGGTCGGCATGGCGCGAACGATTGTGACATCTCAGCAGGGCGAGATAGACGAGATGCGTGCACTGTTGGAAAAGTAGGACTGTGTAGGTAGCGCAGTTAAAGGTCGGTGTCGGCGCCAACTGTCGCACCGGGACGCGGTGTGACAGGTAGTTCTACTGTGAAAGTGGTGCCGGTGCCCGGCCCTGAGCTGGTAGCAGCGATGGTGCCCGCGTGCGCTTCGACGAGGGCCTTGGCGATGGCCAGACCCAAGCCAGCTCCTCCGTGTCCACGGTCGCGAGCGGCGTCGGCACGGTAGAACCGTTCGAAGATTCTGGGCAGGTGTTCTGCTGAGATTCCTTCGCCGTCGTCGGTCACGACGATGGTCACCTTGTCGCCGTTGTGGGCGCATCTGAGTTCGACGGAGCCGCCGGCTGGGGTGTGCAGGAGCGCGTTGTCGAGAAGATTGCCGAGTACTTGGGCCAGTCGTTGCTCGTCTGCCCACAGCGCCGGCAGTTCGTGGGTCTGGTTGAACCTGATTGCTACACCTTTATTGTCGTATCGTTCTTGGGCTGCGGCGATGCAGCGGCGCGCGACAATGCCGACGTCGATCACGTTGTGGGCCAGCGCGAATGAGCTTTCTTCCGCTTTGGCCAGTGCGGCGACGTCCTCAGAGAAGCGCACGAGCCGTCGTGTTTGGTCGCGCAGCATGGCCGCGGTCTCCGGTGTCAGGGTGCGCACGCCATCTTCGAGTGCCTCGATATAGGCCTCCAATACCGCTACGGGTGTGCGGATCTCGTGTGCCAGGTCACGGAACAATCGCTGTCGCGTCGAGTCGACAGTTTGCAGCTGGGAAGCCATTTGATTGAAGGCCACCGCGAGTGCGTCGAAATCTTCTCCAAGGTCTGGTGGTGACACTCGGGTGTCGTATTGCCCTCTGGCGACTGCCTTGGCCGCTGAAGCGACCTCGGTGACCGATCGCTGCAAACGCCGGCTGACGTAGAAGCTGACCGCTAAAGCGACCAAGGCCGATACCGCTACCGCGACCCCAATCGATATGACGGTGGCGTAGCCGTAAGCCTCTTCAGCATGTACCTCTTCCATCGAATTCGCCGCAACTCCGGCACGGTGGAGGTGTTCGCGAAACAATGGGGGACCGACGATGGTCGCCACGGCGGTCGTGGTCAGCGCGCCGGTGATGACCACGATCGCTTGCGCGGCCAGCAGTCGCAGCCCGATGCCGGGGCGGCGTGAGCGCGGCGGCGGTGGTCCTGGTGCGGTCATTGGCCGGTGCCCATCCGGTAACCCACTCCGCGCACCGTGGCGATGTAGCGTGGTTGGGCCGCATCGTCGCCGAGCTTGCGTCGAAGATGTCCGATGTGGACGTCTACGAGGTGCTCGTTGCCCACCCATGGGCCGTCGCGAACGATTTCGAGCAGTTGACGGCGGCTGAGGACGATGCCCGGGCGCGCAGACAGAGCTTCGAGAATGTCGAATTCGGTACGGGTCAACAGGATCGGATCGCCATCGACGCGTACCTCGCGAGCAGCGACATCGATGCTCAGCGCCGCGAAGGACCGAGGTGCTGGAGCTATGCGCTCGGCACTCGCGGGAACAATCTGCTGGATACGAGGTCGGCGGAGCATTGCTCGAATGCGCGCAACGAGTTCGCGCGGGCTAAAGGGTTTGGTGATGTAGTCGTCGGCTCCGACGGTGAGGCCGAGGACGGTGTCGATCTCGGCGTCACGAGCGGTGAGCATCACCACGTAGGCGTCAGAAAAGGTGCGCAACTGCCGACACACTTCCAAACCGTCGATGCCTGGCAGGCCCAGATCGAGGACCACAACATCAGGGTCGAGTTCGCGTGCGACGGCGATCGCGTCCACACCGTTATCGGCCACGACGACCTCGAACTGCTCGCGTTCCAGATAACTGGCAACCACTTCGGCCAGTGGCACTTCATCGTCAACGACTAGTGCGCGATATCCCATCGTGCGGGCCGTCTGCGAACCTGTGGGGTGCTCCATAACATTCATGGTGCCCGCCACCATCACTGTGACGGCGTGCACCCCAAGCGCTGATCGATCTTTTGATCCCCCACTGATGCAGGGGTGTCTGTATAGCGTTTGCCGACATAGTTGGGCTGCGACGGCCTGCGCACGCCTGACATCGAGATGAAGGCCATCGCAGCACGCGAACAGACGCACGATCTACTCATTGTGATGAGCATCACTATGTGCCGCCGACTGTGTCGCGGGACGGGCCGGACGGCTGCTGGCGAAGCGTGCGCGGCGGCAGCCCCTTGGTCCTTGCGCGCATTGATTGGGACGCTTAGACGTTCCGATCTCCGTGGCTGACCGTAGGTGAGCAGCGCTTATGTCTGGCCACGGTTTGCCGGACAATCCTTGAACCATCTGTCTTGCAGCTCATTTCGTTGATGGGTGGGACGGGGCACGGCCAGTCTGCCAACTGCCCAACCGCCCGTTTCGGCGCGATAACAACATGGCGTCAAGTCCACAGGCGCCCGTTCGTGCCGGTGCTCGCTGCTACAGTCGGCAACATTGTGAGGTACAACGACGCTCTTGCAGTGAAACGACACCGCGCCTGCGTGGCGCTGGTGTTGGCGCTGTGGGTAGGCGTTGTCGGCGCCCAGTGGGCGTGGTCTGCGGCCGGCGACGCGACGGCACACGGCTCGCATGCGACCGTAGACGGCGCGCACGGCGAGTTCGCTGTCCCGTTGGATCACCCGCATTTGGAGGACTCCTCCGCGCCGGTGCTGCCTGACACCTTTGCCGAGGCTGTGCTGTCTCGAGCTGCCTTTCCATTGGTAGCCATCGGGCTGGCCGCTGTGCTTGCCGGTGCCGCCATGGCGTCTTGGCCGGGGGTCTGGGCGGCGGTGCGAGGGCCACCGCGTCCGCATCCATGGATCGTTCCCGGACAGCAGCTGCTGATCCGGTTGTGTATCGCGCGCTGCTGAGGGTGTCACCAGTAGACCGCTTCACCGTGTGTGAAGTCGGTCGGCTGATAGCCGCCCTGTATCCGTAAGCCCCGGCGCGTTGGTGTGTCGCGGCAATCCCTGGAGAAGCGACGCCACCATGAACAACGTCCTGTCCGCTCTTACCCGTCATGCACACACTTCATACTCACAGCAGCTCGGCCGTTACGACAGGCCGGGCACGATGGTGGGCAACACTCCGGTGCTGCGCATCACCGCCCCATTCACCGCTGATAATCGTGGTTTTTGGGCCAAGCTTGAAGGCTTCAATCCCGGCGGCATGAAGGATCGTCCCGCGATGCACATGGTCGAGCGCGCTCGTGCCCGCGGTGACCTGCTCCCGGGGGCAAGGATTATCGAATCCACCAGCGGCACCTTGGGCCTGGGACTCGCATTGGCCGGCACGGTGTACGGCCATCCCGTCACATTGGTCACCGATCCCGGGCTGGAACCCATCATCGCCCGGATGTTGTCGGCGTTCGGCGCCGAGGTCGATATGGTTACCACTGCGCATCCCAACGGGGGTTGGCAACAAGCACGCCGAGACCGCGTCGCCGAACTGGTGTCCGCCAATCCACGAGCCTGGTTTCCCGACCAGTACAACAATCCCGACAATGTCGATGCCTACCGTCCGCTCGCACTCGAACTGCAGGATCAACTTGGCCGTGTCGATGTGCTGGTGTGCTCGGTGGGCACCGGCGGCCATTCGGCCGGAGTGGCGCGGGTGCTGCGGGAATTCAATCCCGATCTCCGCTTGATCGGCGTGGACACCATCGGATCAACGATCTTCGGTCAACCGGCCAGCACCCGGCTGATGCGCGGGCTTGGGTCCAGCATCTATCCCGGCAACGTCGACTACCAAGCATTTTCCGAGGTTCATTGGGTCGCCCCGGCAGAGGCCGTGTGGGCCTGCAGAAAACTGGCTTCGACTCACTACGCCAGCGGCGGTTGGAGCGTCGGCGCGGTCGCCTTGGCGGCCAGCTGGGCGGCACGCACGCTGTCGCCAGGCACTACCATCGCCGCGATCTTCCCTGATGGGCCGCAGCGCTACTTCGACACTGTCTACAACGACGCGTACTGCCGCGATCACGGCCTATTGGACGCCGTTCCGGCGCAGGAACCCGACACGATCGATGACGCGCGCGCTCACGTCGTGACGTCATGGACACGCTGCGCGACGGTCGTCGATCCGGTGGGGGCACAGAGGTGAAAGGCATGGTCGAGCAATACCGCAGCTTTGGTTGGCCCAGTCGAATCTTGATGATCAACCAATTCGGCATCAATCTGGGTTTCTACATGCTGATGCCGTACCTGGCCACCTATCTGGCAGGTCCGCTGGGGCTGGCAGCGTGGGCGGTGGGCCTGGTGCTGGGCGTGCGCAACTTCTCCCAGCAGGGAATGTTCATCGTGGGTGGAACATTGGCCGACCGGCTTGGCTACAAGCCACTCATCGTCGCGGGATGTGTACTGCGTACTGCGGGATTCGGACTGCTGGTCGTCGCCGATTCTCTGCCCGCAGTGCTGATCGCTTCGGCCGCTACAGGATTCGCAGGTGCGCTGTTCAATCCGGCCGTGCGGGCCTACCTCGCGGCGGACTCAGGCGCGCGACGGGTCGAGGCGTTCGCACTGTTCAACATCTTCTACCAAGCCGGCATCCTCGCAGGACCCCTGGTCGGGCTGGCATTGATGATGCTGGACTTCCGTGTCACCGCCGCGGCAGCAGCCGTCGTCTTCGCCGTACTGACTGTCGCGCAACTCTTCGCGCTACCCCAGCACAGCGGGGACGCACCGACTGAAAAGACCTCGGTGCTTGCCGACTGGCGCGCGGTGATCGCCAACCGCTCATTTCTGTTGTTCGCCGTGGCGATGACCGGCTCCTACGTACTGTCGTTTCAGGTGTACCTGGCGCTGCCCCTGCACGCGGGACTCGTTGCCCCGCAGCAGCAGTCGACGGTCGTGGCAGCGGTGTTCGTCGTATCGGGGTTGGTGGCGGTCCTCGGGCAGCTGCGTATCACCCGTTGGTTCGCCGCCCGGTGGGCGCCGGGGCGATCCTTGTCGGTGGGGTTAATCGTCCTCGCAGCCGCGTTCGTGCCGCTGATCGTTATACCGGACACACAGCGTTTCGGTGTGGTCGCCGCCGGAGGTGCGCTACTGATTGCCGCGGCGGTGCTGGCCGTCGGATCGGCGGCGGTGTTCCCATTCGAGATGGATACCGTCGTCTCGTTGTCGGGTAACCGCCTGGTCGGCACCCACTACGGCTTTTACAACACCATCGTTGGCGTTGGCATCCTGGCGGGAAACCTTGCTACCGGAACGCTGATGCAAGTCGCGCGCGATGCCGGAGCGGAGGAGCTGATCTGGGTGGCGTTGGCGGTGGTCGGGCTGGTGTCAGCGGCCGCGCTGTACCACTTGGACCGCGCCGGTCGTCTCGCACCGCCGCAAATAATTGCGCCGAGCCCAACAACCTGACCTCACGCTTTCCGGTCGCGTCGCGATACGCCGGCGAACCTCAACCGCCAGGCCCGCGGCGGGCACCGAGCGCCTTTATCAAGGACGTTAAACACTGTGCGACCCGCCGAAGCCACTGCACTGATCTAGGTGGTTACCCCGTAGGATATGAGATCGATCAGCCGAGTGCTCGCGCGTAAAGGATTGTCGGACAACGCAATGGTTCGGCAAGTACAGACGCTGTTCCGCTTGTCCGGCACGAAACAGCCAAACCGAGGCTTCGAATACAACCGAGCGATTACCAACTGGAGGTGGCAGGTGCTACGAAGCGCGATGAAATTCGTCGGGGTTCTGTTAGTCGGTGCAGTGATGGCGATGACCGCGAGTCCCCTGGCGGCAGCGCATGTCGGTGCCTACCTCGATGGCGGCGGCGCCGGAGAGACGGGCCTGATCACGCTGCGCGTACCCGGCGAGTCCGACAAGCCACCGACCACGAAGGTGGAGGTCCGGATTCCCGACGACATCCAGATCCGTACTGTGCGGGTCCAGCCCATCGCGGGCTGGACTATCGACATCACGAAGAAGAAGACGAACCCGACGATCTTCCGAGATGACGGCACGGCGGTCAACGAGGTGGTCAGCTCGGTGACGTGGACCGCGACCGGTCCCGGGATCATGCCCGGACAGTTCGACGACTTCGTTCTCGAAGCCGGCCCGCTGCCGGATGTCGAGGCGCTCACGCTTCCGACCTTTCAGACCTTCGCTGATGGCTCCACCGACGCGTGGACGGACACGGCCCCTGAAGAAACCGATCCGGAATATCCGGCTCCCTCAGTTTCTTTGGCAGTGGGCCCGGAAACCCCCCTGGATGGTGGTAACGGCGGAAGCGGTCTGACATCGGTCATCGCCTGGACTGCGTTGGGCTTCGCCGTGATCGCTGTCGCCCTCGGGTTGTTTGCGATAGACCGCGCCCGCCGCTCCGCTGAGTCCGCCTCACTTGGTGCCACTGCGACTCCCCGGGGCTCCGAGATCACCGAATAAGCAACGGCACCTGAACGACGGTGCATCTTCCGCGCAGCTCCGAAGCGATCGCTGGGGAAGCGCCGACTCCACCCCTCAATCGTTAGGACGACATCACAACATGAACCGAAGCGGTATGCGTCACCGAATGAGCTTGATCGGTCTTGCCGTCGCGACGGTGGCAGCCTGTAGCGCGGCACCATCTTCGCCATCTTCGCCGGATTCATCCAGTGCCCTGCCGTCGAATGCCCCTGAATCCTCCGCGGAGACACCATCGCCGCAGACTGCCGATGCCGCCGCAACGGTTATCGATGTCACCGTTGCCGGCGGTGTGGTTACACCGACCAATGCGACGGTGCAGGCGACAGCGGGACTGCCGATCGTGCTCGAAGTCAGCAGCGACACGGTAGACAGCTTGCACGTGCACTCAGTGCCTGAGCACGCCTTCGACGTCGCTGCCGTCCCAGATCAACGCTTCGAGTTCACCGTCGATGTCCCTGGACGCGTCGCCGTGGAACTGCACGATGCACATGTCACCGTCGTCACCATCGAAGTTCGGCCTTGATGCTAGAGACTGCTGAGACATTGCTGGCTCACGGGGTAGGCGGGTCCACCGATCTCCCGGTGCCGTTGCCGTACGCGCTGATTGGGGCGGCATGGGCTTTAGCTGCGACATTCGCGGTAGTGGCCGTTGCCTGGCGGACCCCGCGGTTCGACGCGGGTAAACCGGGTCGCGAGCTACCGGCCTGGGTGACTGCGGCAGTGGACTCCCCGGTTACCCGATGGGCAGCCGCGACGGCTGCCTTCGGTTTCACCGTCTGGGTGGTTGTCGCTGCGATCTGGGGACCGCAGGACAGCGATAACGCTTTACCAGGCGTGTTCTATGTCCTGCTGTGGGTCGGGTTGGTTGCGGTATCGGTGGTGCTCGGGCCCTTCTGGAGGGTCATCTCACCGGCGCGCACATTATGGCGGCTCTGGCATATCGGGCGGACTGACAAGGCCGCTGCACACGGGCCGGTGCAGTATCGGCCGAGCTGGGGATACTGGCCCGGCGTGGTCGGACTGTTCGCGTTCGTATGGCTGGAGTTGGCAAGCGCCGACCCGGGCTCGCTCACCGCCATAAAAATCTGGTTGTTGGTGTACGCCGTCGCGATGGTCATCGGTGCGGCGCTGTTCGGATCGACATGGTTCGCTCGCGCCGACCCTTTCGAGGTCTACAGCGTGACAGTGTCGCGGCTCGCCCCATTTCGGCGCAACCGGGCCACCGGACGCATTGTCGTCGGGAACCCGCTGGACCATCTGCCCACGATGCCGGTACGTCCGGGCACCGTTGCGGTGATGGCGGTGCTGCTCGGATCGACCGCCTTCGACAGCTTCGGGCAATCCGCGACTTTCAACGTTTTCCTCGATCGCTATGCCGACAGCGCCGTTCCATTCGTCGGCCCTGAAGCGGGCGCTACGGTGCTGAGGACCCTCGGCCTGCTGCTGTTCATACTCGTTGTGGGCGTGACGTTTTCGGCTGCGGCGCGTGCGACGGGCGGGGTGGGGCGTGAGCAACGACGCGAGCTGCCGGGGCAGCTCGCGCATAGCCTCATCCCCATCGTCGTGGGCTACATCTTCGCCCACTACCTGTCCTACCTCATCGAGCGCGGCCAGGAAACGATCGTGCGCCTGGCGGACCCCTTCGGCCATGGTTGGCAGCTCCTCGGGCTAGATCCGGGAGACGTCCAGTATGTTCTCTCGATGAATCCGACCCTGCTGTGGACCATCAAGGTCGCCTGCGTGGTGATCGGACACATGCTCGCGGTGATCGCCGCACATGACAAGGCATTACGTGTCATACCAGTCGGTCATCAACTGACCGGCCAGCTCGCCATGATGCTCACCATGGTGGGCTACACCTTCGCAGGCTTGTTCCTTCTGTTCGGGGCTTAACTCCCGGTCGCAGCCGCTGAAACTATGTCCGCCTCGGCCACTGCCCGACCCCACGCGCAGTGACCGGAGGCGGCCGGAACCTGAGACAGGTACGGTTGCATACGTTTTGGTCGCTGAGTGACCCGTCCCGGCGTTTCCGGAGACTTCCGATCTTGGGAGGATCTGGGTTATGGGACGTGTCAGCAAGTACCCCGAGGAGCTTCGTGAGCGTGCGGTGCGCATGGTCGCCGAAGTCCGCCCGCAGTACCCGTCGCAGTGGGCGGCGATCACCGCGGTCGCGGGCATGTTGGGAATCGGCACCCCGGAGACGTTGCGGACCTGGATACGGCGTTCGGAGGTCGATACCGGCCAGCGGCCGGGGGTGACGACTCAGATCGTCGAGGAGAACAAGGCGCTGCGCAGGGAGATCGCCGAGCTGCGTCGGGCCAATGAGATCTTGAAGGCAGCGGCGATTTTCTTCGGGGCCGAGCTCGACCGGCCCGGGAGACGGTGATTCGGTTCATCGCCGAACACAAGGACCAGCAGGTGGCCGGCCCCGACGGCGGGGCCGGACTGCGCTGGGGTGTCGAGCCCATGTGCGCCGTGCTCTCCGAGCACGGCATGCCGATCAGCCCGTCGACGTTCTACGAGTGGATCGCCAAGACACCGACACGGCGCCAGGTCCGCGACGCCGAGTTGGTCGAGATCATCACCGCGGCAAGGGAAGACCGCAAGACCGGGAAGTTCGTGCAGACGTTGGGATCGCGCAAACTCTGGATCTGGTTGCGTGGTCGAGGTCACGATGCGGCGCGCTGCACCGTGGAGCGGGTGATGCGTGAAAACGGTTGGGAGGGTGCGCGTTACGGATCTAAGCACCGTACGACCGTCGCCGACGACACCCACGTCCGATACCCCGACCTCGTCGACCGCCGGTTCTACGCGGCTGCACCGAATCGGTTGTGGGTAGCCGACTTCACCTACGTCTCGACCTGGACGGGGTTCGTCTACGTCGCGTTCGTCATCGACGCCTACAGCCGTCGGATCCTCGGGTGGCGGGCCGCCCGGACGATGACCACCGACCTGGTCCTCGACGCCGTCGAGCACGCCTTCTTCACCCGCGCACAGGACGGAACCACCAGCCTGCACGGGCTGATCGCCCACAGCGACGCGGGCAGCCAGTACACCTCGGTGGCCTTCACCCAGCGGCTCATCGACGAAGGCGTCGATCCCTCGGTCGGCTCGGTCGGCGACGCGCTGGACAACGCCTTGGCCGAGACCACCGTCGGGTCCTTCAAGAACGAGGTCATCCGGCGCCAAGGCCCCTGGCGTGACGTCAACCAGGTCGAGTTGGCGACCGCCGAGTGGGTGATGTGGTTCAACACCGAACGCCCGCACGAGTACCTCGACGACTTCACCCCCGAGGCCGTCGAGAAGCTCCACTACGATCACAGACGCATCCCACCGAAGGCGGGATGAATCAACGAATGCAGTCTCCGGACTCGCCGGGACGGGTCAGAGAACGCTGACGCGGCCTCTCATCGGAACGACAGATCGGTGGACATGACCCGCGGTTCGCGCGGGTCACGGTCGTGTCCCACGCATGTGCTGCGGTTCGCGGCCGCATGTTGACTCATCACGTGCGCGCAACTGATGTCGCCGCCCGTGGGTCTGGCTGCCGGGGACCGTGCTGCTGTAGAGATCGATGAAAGAACAACTCGCACAGTTGATAGCGCACGTTGACGTCCAGAGGCGCTGGCGTAGCGGCGATTAGCGAGACTTCCTCAGCCCAGCGAGGGTGATGTCGACCAGGCGATCGACCGCGGCGGGAGAGGCAAGGTCGTTGGCAGCGGCCAGGGCGTGCAGACAGTAGCTGGCGAGCTCGTCAGAGGAGGCATCGCCGCGCACCTCGCCGTCGGCGGCTGCTTCGGCCAGCAGGTCGCTGATCATCGTGTGGAGACGCTGGTGAGCTTCCGAGACATGCTGGCCCCGATGCAATAGGGCTGCAACAGCGCTGTTGTCCCGGTGCTCGTGGGACTCGCGGGTGATGAGCGCGAAGGCCCGCAGCACGGCTTCGAGACGCTCGGCCGGGAGGCTGGCCTGGTCGCGGGCGTAGGCGAGTTGTTCGAGATGATTCGCGATCTGGCGTTCGTGCCACGCCTGAAGCGCGGCTTCGACGTCGGGGAAGTACTTGTAGAGCGTGGCCCGCCCGACGCCAGCCTTCGCGGCGATTTGCGACATCGTCACCGAAAGCAGTCCGTGCTGGGCAATCAGGTCTGCAGTGGCATCGATCGCCGCTTCCCGCACGGCGTGCCGGTGAGAGGTGATGGTGTCGTTCCACAACTTGGGCACAGACTGCAGTGTAGACAATCTGCCCGCTGCAATACAGTATGACGGTAGTGCGACACGTTGTATCGTAAAAGTGTCCGGGTGAACGTCTCAGGAGAGGCCTATATGCCAACCGTTGAAGCTCGGGTTGCTACAGACCGGGCCAGCCGCTACCTGACCCAACTATGCCGACACGCCAACCAGATGCGCGTGATGTCAGTCCATCCCAGCGAACGCGGCGGCCCAATGCCCCCGAGGATCGAGCGTGTCGACTACACCGACACCGTGGGGTCGGTCTATTTCGCCGAAGGGACGTTGACCTTGCAGGCAGGCGCGGACGTGCTTGTTCTGCGGCTGGAAGCCGCAGACCACGAGTGCTTGTGCCGGCTTGAGGACGCCGTTGCCGCCCGACTGCAGACGATAGGTCGACGCGACTGTGTGACTGTGGATTGGCAGGGGCTGGGAGTTTTGCCGATTGTGACTGATGGCGAGGCAGACCGCGAGGCGCTGTCGGGTGGGCCTGGCGTGGGGAGGCCGTGGTGGCGCTCGCGCCTGGGATGGAGCGGGTTGGCTGCCGTCGGCGTCGCCGCGCATGTAGGGCTGGGTGGGACCGCGATAGCCGCCGCGACATGGACGGGTTGGGTGGGCAACACCGTGATGCTCATCATCCTCGCCACGATGGTGGTCCTAGTCGCGCACCTGGGGATGCGGCGCTACGGAGGCCTTGGGGGCGTAGCCATGCACGCCGGCCGGAGGAAACGGCATCGGCGTTCGGGGGTTAGATCCGCGAGCGACCCGGGCGAAGCGCCACCACCCTCCGCGGTACAGCGGCGTCCATGACTGTCCTGGACGCGCCGGGTGCCCAGCTGTATTTCGAGGTCCAGGGCTTGTCAAGATAACTGTGTAAGTAGTTGCGGCCGTTTCGGTTTGGTGGGTCTCTTTAGAGCGGGAGTCGGTCGGGGAATTGGATGGCGAAGGCGTTGAGCGCTTCGGTCCAGCGGTAGGTTCCTGATCCTGGGTTTGATCCTCGTTTCTGGTTGATGTTGCGGATGGCCAGATACAGCAGCTTGAGCGCTGCGGCATCGGAGGGGAACGAGCCGCGGGCTTTGGTGACTTTGCGCAGCTGGTAATTCAGCGACTCGATGGCGTTGGTGGTGTAGATGATCTTGCGGATCTCGACCGGGAACGCCAGGAACGGCACGAACTCGGTCCAGGCCCGGTCCCAGACCGCGACCGCCCCCGGGGATTTGGTCTTCCATTCGGCCCGGAAGTCCTCCAGGGCCAGTTTGGCGGCCTCTTCGGTGGCGGCGGTGTAGATCGGGCGCAGCGCAGCGGCCATCTTCTTACGGTCGGTGTAGGAGGCGTAGCGCATGCTGGCCCGCAGCAGATGCACCACGCAGGTCTGGATGATGGCCGCCGGCCAGACCGCGGTGATCGATTCCGGGAGCCCGGTCAGCCCGTCACAACAGACGAACAACGCATCCCGGCAGCCCCGGTTACGCAGCTCGGTGAGCACTCCGTGCCAGAACTTGGCGCCCTCGGTCTGCTGGATCCAGACCCCCAGGACCTGCTTGATCCCATCGACGTCGACCCCGATCACCACGTGGGCGGCCTTGTTGGCCACCACGCCGCCGTCGCGGATCTTGAGCCGGATCGCGTCGATGTAGAGGATTGGATACACCGGATCGACCGGCCGGGACTGCCACGCGGCGATCTCATCGGCCACCACGTCGGTCACCCGCGAAATCGTGGCCGCCGAGACCGTGGCGCCGTAGACCTCGCCCAGGTGCTCGGTGATGTCGCGAGTGCTCATGCCACGGGCGTACAGCGACAAGATCATGTCTTCGACCTGGCCCAGGCGGCGTTTGCGTTTGGGCACGATCTGCGGGTCGAAAGTGCCGTTGCGGTCGCGTGGGACCTCCAGATCTACCGGGCCGGTGGTGGTCAGCACGGTCTTGCGGCCGTGGCCGTTTCGGGAGTTGCCCGAGCCGTTGCCGGCCGGATCCCCGTGCTCGTAGCCGAGGTGATCGGCGATCTCGACATCGAGGGCACGTTCGAGCACGGACTTGGTGATCTGGGCCAACAAGCCATCAGGGCCGTCGATCGGGGTGCCAGAAGCCTCGGCATCGGCCAACAGCGCATCCACAGCAGCCGCCGGCAAGACCTGCGCCAGCTTCGCGGCAGCCTCATCGGCAGACGATTCAGAACGAGACAAAGCGATTCACTCCTGTCCGGTGGCCAGCATGCCTGACCACCATTCAGGCCCAACCACTTACACAGTCAATGAGACACGCCCGAGGTCCACGGCCAAGGTCCGCTGATGGTCATGATTCCCGGGGCCGGCGGCGCGGCCGACAGCTTCCGCATGGTCGCCGAACATCTTGCGGCCGACTACACCATCGTCCTCTACGATCGGCGTGGATTCTCCCGTAGCCGACTCGACGGGCCGCAGGACTATTCACACCGCCTGAACACCGACGCTGATGACGTGCGGAGGTTGATCGAGCATGTCGGCGGCGGACCGGCGACGGTATTTGGCGCCAGCTCAGGAGCGATCGTCGCCCTCGAACTGCAGACCCGTCACCCCGAGGTCGTGCATGTTCTCGTGCCGTTCGAACCGCCAGCCGTGCTGCAGCTGCGCGCCGGGGACAGATGGGTGGAGTTTTTCCACCAGGTCTATGACCTTTACCAGCGTGCCGGCATCGGGCCGGCCATGCAGTGGTTCCGCGCACGGACCTTCCCACGCAGCGATCAGCAGGTCATGGGTGCGGTTCCCCGCAACGAGGCCAACGCCATCTACTGGTTCGAACACGAACTCCGCCAATACCCTGCAGTGCAGCTTGACCTAAGTTTGCTTGGCGTCCATGCCGGACGGATCCTGCTCGCGGTCGGACGAGAGGCCCGTGGCTATCCCGCTCACGACGTAAACGTGGTGTTAGCGCGGAGATTTGGCCGCAACACCGTCGAACTGCCAGGCGGTCATGTCGGGGCGGTGTCCCACCCGGCCGAATTTGCACTGGAACTCACCACGGCTCTCACCGAGATCGGACCAACTGCCATCAATCGGCCCAACACCCACCGACCCCAGCACAGGTTCCTGTGAACAGGGACCGCCAGCGCCATCTGCGGCCGAAGATCACCGGCACGCGCGAGCGAAGTCGAGCCAGTGCGTTCGGAAGTTGCGCAGTGCGTTCGGTGGTTGCAGACGACCACGGCGCCGTGAGCCGCGGCGTGCGTATAATCGCATCGATCTGGCCCCGCCTACGGTTGCTCATCGAAGCGCCCGCTCGCGTTTGCGTCGAAGACCTCGCCGATCCGATGTCCTGTGCGCGGATGAGACTGGTGTCAGCTCCGGAACTATCTACGCACTTTTCGACCGTAACCGACAACCGGATCGGGGCAGTGGCGTCATGTAGCTATCCGACTGTGTTCGCACTTAACGCCAACAGGGGCGTGCATGGCTGGGCTTTGAACCTCGGTCGGATTCACTCGGCCTGGCTAACGCGCATATGTCTTTGCTGGCCCTTCTGTGGAGATATCGCAAAGCTGATGAATTGTGTCGCATTCTATGCTTGGTTGACCTCAATGCGCATTGGAGTGTTACGTTTCGGCTAGGCTGATGAGGCAAATCGTGGGAAGGATCTACTCATGAAAGCTGCAGCAAGCCAACGTGTGCGCCGAATTGCCACCAGCCCAACCTTGCGTTCTATCCTCACGTGTGTTGCGGTGTGCGCGGTGCGGTCCGTGTCGGGCGCGAAGGCGCCCACGCAGGTGCCAAAAATGAAATCCTGCTGCGATTAACTTGCAATCGCGCGCGACCGGCCGGTGGCGCGGTAACTAAAGGCTGGCGCTGTCTTGGCGATCGATGACGGTGACACCGGGTAGGGATTCTTCAGTTGCAGGACCGACGGCCCTGGCCATGTCCAGGGCTTTGTGCGAAGAGTGCGACAGCGGCGGTCGAACACGAAACGGTGGGCGTCGTCCAGCACTAGGCGTCCGGGACGACACGTTCCCGCGGCGAAGCAGCGTGGAGGTTTCTTCGGTCGTGACGTGTCCAGTCGCCGCATACCGCTGGGATCCGCCAGCACGGCCGGGCGAAAGCTGCGGCCAGCGCCTCGAAGTCATCTCTGGGCCTGGTCTGTCCTCTGAGTGCCGGCCGACTAGTCGATAGTGGTCAGAACGCGCACTGTGGCACCGTCGTCCGTCGAGGAATAGATGGCGGTTTCGGTCGCGATGTAAACCTCGCTGTTGCCGGCAGCGAGCAGGGCCTGCGGTTTGGCTTGCAGGGCGTGTTGTGGCTGCCATGTCTGACCAGCGTCTTTGCTGATGTAGAGGCTTCCTGCTACATCTACTCCAACGAGTGGCCCGCGCTCGGGCCAGCTGATGAACGCTAGTGCCGGTGCGCCGCCGATTGCGTCGAACGTCGCCGCGCCGTCAGTGCTTCGAAGCAGCCCTTCGCGGGTGGTCGCGAGAATCACGTCGGCGTCAACGGGCGATGCTGCGAGGTCGATGGCGGCGACCTCTGCCCGCGGTTGCCAGGACCGCTCGTCGAAGCTGACCATGACCATCCCCGACTGGCTGTCGTGACCATAGACCCGTCCGAGGCGGTATTCGAGGGCATGAAAATCCGCGCTGCCCTTCAACGACACAGATTCCCAGGTGTTCCCGGCGTCGCTGCTTTTGATCAGACCCAGATGTGGTGGTTGTTGTCGATCGGCCGGATCCGGGTGGCCGCTGGCCAGGAATTCGTCGGGGCCGGTGACGGTAAACCCCATGAAATCCTGCATCAGCGTGCCCACTCGTTGTGGCGCCTGATCGGGCTCTACCGAAAAGAGGCCGTAGTGCGTTGCCACATAGAGGGTTTGATCGGATGGATTGAGGCCGAGTCCGTGGATGTGGACCATGCCCGGTACAAGGGCGGGCGCGGTATCGGAGGGTTGTGACGAACACGCCGCGATTAAGGAGCCGGCCAGGATAGTCGCGATGATGGTGCCCAGCTTTGCCATAGGGTTCCAAACGTCGTGGTGTTACGGGAGCGCCGCCGCAGGTTCGCCGGCTGACGACACATCCTCGCCGAGTCACTGGTCGATACTGGGGGGACCGGATCTGGCGGTTTGGGGACCATCGGTTCGGTGCGTGCGCTTGGGCCCTCCTTCTCCGTGGCGACGAATGCGGCGAGGGCGATCCTGAAGATGGCTCGTAGTATCACGAATCCTCCAGTAGTCGAAGGTTGGTTTCACCGGCCGCCCGCAGCGCACACGCCCGATGCCAAATATCTACGTACACGATACGTAGTTTGCCGGACGAACCAGGATCGGCGGGAGCCGATGTCGGTCGGGAAGTCGTGTCACACGGCGGCGTTGCCGGCTTGCCATTCGTCCCACGGCACGTTCCAGTCTCCAAGTCCGTCGCTTCCGGGTAGCGTCGACCCAACGGTGTTGATCACTTCGACGATGTCGCCGCGTTTGGTGTTGTCGTAGAACCATTTGGCGTTGTCGGGGCTGACGTTGAGGCAACCGTGGCTGACGTTAGTTCTGCCTTGGCTGCCTACTGACCAGGGTGCGGAGTGGACGTAAATGCCGCTGTAGGACATTTGGGTAGCCCAATCAACGTCGAGACGGTAACCATCAGGCGAGTTGACGGGAACGCCGTAGGTCGATGAGTCCATGACGAGGTTGGCGTACCTGTCGCCGATGATGTAGGCGCCGTTGTCGGTGGGGGTGCTGTCCTTGCCCATTGACATCGGCATGGTCTTGACCACTTGGCCGTTGCGGAGCACCGTCAACGTCTTGGTGGCGTCGTCGGCGGTGGCGATGACTCGGTCGCCGACCGTGAACCGGGTCGTGATGTTGTCTTGGCCGAACAACCCGTCGCCGAGGTCGACACCGTAGGTGTTCACCTCGACTTCGACGGTGGTGCCGGGCGCCCAGTATTGTGCTGGGCGCCAACGGACTTCGCGCGCACTGAGCCAGTAGAACGCACCGTCGACTCGGGGATTGGTGGAGACCTCGATGGATTGCTGCGCTGCCGCGCGATCGGGGATGTCTTCGTCGAAGCGGATGGCCACCGGCTGACCTACGCCGACTACGTCGCCGTCGTTTGGCATGACGAAGGGCATCGTCAGATTGTTCGGCGACTGGGTCTGGAAGGTCATCGTATTGGCGATCACGCCGCCGAGTCCAAGTGCCTGCGCGGTCAACGTGTAGCGCTTGTTGTAACCCAGGGGTTCGGCGGTTGACCACGTCAGGCCGTCGGGGCTGAGTTGCCCGGCGACTGCCCTCCCGTCGGAGTTGACCATGGTGACCGTGCCGAGAACACCGCTTCCGGCTGTGACAGTGACCGGAGCGTCCACCGGGACGCCGACGGCGCGGTCGGTCACCGACGACTGCAGTCCCGGTACGAGCAGATCACCGTAGGGGTCACCCTTTTCGGCCATCACCGTCGGTTCCGGAGCCGCCGTAATGGCCGCCGGGCCTGCGCACGCTGTCATTGCGATAGCCGCGACGACCAGTGCCCCGACCGCCGCGGCGACATGACGACGACGACGCCGCCCTAGTGGGAGCTCGGGAGCGAATCGTGAGGGCAATGACGCGTGGTCGGTTGACACCGAAACACCCTTTCGAACGTTCAGATCACTGGCGCGGCGACGCTGCTGCTCACTCCATCATCAAGGGGCCGAATATGGCTGGGTTCAAGTTTTGATGAAGATCCGATGAAGACGACAGGCCGCGGCCACGTCGCGACGAGACCACATGGACAATATCGTTGTAGTTTCGTAACGTAGTCGCGACCTACGTAGTAGTTACAGAGATCGTGACGCGAAGGACCATCTGCTTTGACTCTCGAACGTGTTACCAGGATGACACGTGCACGGTCCAGCAGTGCACTACGCATCGTGGCCTCGGCTATCCTGTTGTTCGCACTGGTGTCGGGCAATGGGAACGCCGACCCCGCAGCGGACGCGTTGGCGAGGCTCAACGAGCTGTCACGGGCGGCCGAGCAGACTACTGAGGCAATGAACTCCGCGCAGCTGGACCTCGATGAGAAGCTCGCCTATCAGCGCGCTACCGACCTGCGTGAGTCCGCGGGGCAAGCCGCCTTGAATAAAGTCCGGATTGACTTGGACAGCTACCAGAGCGCGGTCGACGAGGTCGCCGCCGCGATGTACATGGGTGGAGGCCTCGACGGCGTGTCGGCGGCGTTGACTGCGAATTCCCCCCAACAGCTGATCGACGACTTGTCCGTTCAGCGGGTCATCTCATCGGAGATGGCGAGCCGCATGAAGGGATACCGACAGGCGCGCGAGCGAGCTGACGCAGCGGCACGCGCGTCGGCGGATTCGGCAACGGCAGCGCGCGCGGCCGCTGAGCAGGCCGCCCTGGTGCGGGCTGAACTGCAAGCTCGGCAAAGCGAGTTGATGCGACAGGTCGAGGCGGTAAAGGCGCAGTACGCGGTGTTGACACCGGAGCAGCGCGCCGTGCTGGCGGACCCCGGCCCCCCGCCGCCGGCACCCGATCCTGCCCTGCCTACGGACCCCAACATCATCGCCGCGCCCGCACCAGGTCTGGTGGAGAGTGCACCCGCACCCGCCGGAGCGCCGGGAGAGCAGAATGATGGCGTCGTCCAGGCCGCCCTCACTCAGCTCGGTAAGCCTTACTCCTGGGGTGCGACGGGTCCGAATGCCTTCGACTGCTCGGGGCTGATCCAGTGGGCGTTCCTGCAGACCGGGCGCAAGCTGCCGCGATCCAGTCAGGCGTTAGCCGAAGGCGGTACGCCTATCGCACAAACCGACCTGCAGCCGGGTGACATCGTGACGTTCTACTCCGATGTCTCCCACGCGGGCATTTACATCGGCGACGGCATGATGGTGCACGCGTCGACCTTCGGGACACCGGTGAAGGTGGCGCCGATCTCGTCGTCGCCATTCCACAATGCCCGCCGCTATTGAACGTGCCGCCGACGCCCGGGATGATCGACTGTCTTTACCAATTCTTCACCAAACGTCACAGCGGCCCTGAGGCGGCGCAGTCAGGCTGGTGTGTATCGAACGAACAGTGCCGGCCGCGCGAATGGCGATCGGCTCTTCGATGCCGAGATGCGATGTCAAGTAACGAACTATGGAGGATTCAGATGAGGAACATCAAGGTCGGATCGGTGGCCGCCGCTGCTGTGGCGGCCATGGTAACGGTGGGCGCGTGTAGTAACACCTCTGCGGGTCATGACATGTCGTCGATGGGCAGCTCGCAGACCTCCGCTGCGGCGGCACCCTCGACGTCGGGTAATCAGACGGGGCAAACGCATAACGACGCCGACGTGGCATTCGCGCAGGGGATGATTCCGCACCATCAGCAGGCGGTCGAGATGAGCGACATGTTCCTGGGCAAGCAAGGCATCGACCCGAAGGTGGCGACGCTGGCCAAAGAGATCAAGGCGGCTCAGGGCCCCGAGATCGAGAAGATGCAGGGCTGGCTGACCGACTGGGGCGTGTCGGTGACACCGTCGCCGGACATGCCGAACATGTCCGGCATGCCCGGACACGACATGGACAGCATGGGCAGCGGCGGCATGATGTCCCCACAGGACATGGCGGCGCTGCAGGACGCCCAGGGTGCCGAGGCGAGCAGGCTGTTCCTGACGCAGATGATCGAGCATCACAAGGGGGCCATCGCCATGGCCCAGACCGAGGTGGACAGTGGCCAGTTCCCGACGGCAACCGAGATGGCGCGTTCCATCCTCACCTCCCAGCAGCAGGAGATCGGCACCATGAACACGATGTTGGCCGCCATGTGAGGCCGGGCAGCTTGTGGGGTTGCGCGGCCGTGTACTTCTGGCAAGCACCTTGGCGAGGGCCGGTCCGAGCCCCGAACCGCCGGGGTCGCGCAATCGCGGGCACTTCGGCGCGGTAGTGGCAATGGACGACGTGCCGCAGGTGTGAACGAGCGATGCGGTCGCCGTCGTCGGTCACACGATGACGAGCTGTTCGTCGTCGGTATTGGTGCCTACGCCCACGACGTTGACCCGCACCTATGTGAACCCGCGCGCCCTCCCGCCCCCACACCGCGCCGAGACGTCGACCGGTGGGTCGACAGGAACACGCCTCTTAGCGAGGCAGCAGTCGGTAATGGCGGCCACGGCGCGGGTGACCAAATCGGCGACATCGAGGCCGGTGACGGACATCGTGGCCGCACCCTCCTCGGCCCGCGCGAGCGCGCTCAGATCGCCGGCAAAGCGAACAAGCCGCCGTGGCTGGGCGCGCATCACCGCGATGGTGTCGAGAGTCAGCGGTCGGACGCCGTCCACGACGGTTCCCAGAACGGCCACCGGAGTGCAGATCTCGTGGTCCAGGTCGCCGAAGAGTTGACGGCGCGCAGTGTCCATAGCCTGAGTTGCACGACTATCCGGTTGAAAGCCCTCGCCAGTGCATCGAAGTCCTCGCCGAGGTTTTGCGGTTCAACTCGCACATCGTATCGACCCTCGGAGATGCTCGGGGTCGCGGCCGCCACCCCGGGCGCCGACCGTTGCAGCCGGCGGCTGACGTAAAGCGTCACCGCGTACGCGGTTGAGCGCCGACACCGCCACCGCGCCCGCGACTGAGAACACCGTCCCCTACAGGGGCTCGCGTAACAGGGGTGGTCCGACGACGACGGCGACCCTTCGTGGTGATGGCTCCAGCTAGTAGCACCGTGGTCTGGACAATGAGCGGCCACATGCCCAAGCCTAGTCGGCGACCGAGCGCGGCGGCGATCATCTGGGGGACGCCATCCGGTATTTGACACCGCGCACCGTGATGAAGCGCGGGGGTGGCGGCCTCCCCAAATCTGTGGCTCTACCGGCCAGGACCCACTTCCTGACGGCAGCCCACGATCACATCTGAGTGAGGCTCCAGCCCCTATATCGTCTAAGGTGCGTCGGGCGCGTGTCGTACGGCGCAATCTTCAACTGATCTTTACACGACCAATACCGGTTTCGCCCGGTGTAGGACGCACCGTAGTCGACATGAGCACGATGATGATGGCTGGCCACGCGGTGCACGTAGTGTCCGGTGATGACTGGCACAGCTGGCTGTTGATGCTCGGCGTAATCGTCGCGTGCTGGGTTGCTGCTCTGCTGGCCATAAGGGCGTTGTTCGCCGGCCCAACGCG
The DNA here is from genome assembly GCF_012223425.1 of Mycolicibacterium frederiksbergense. Lineage (GTDB taxonomy): Bacteria > Actinomycetota > Actinomycetes > Mycobacteriales > Mycobacteriaceae > Mycobacterium > Mycobacterium frederiksbergense. The sequence goes on along the minus strand of NZ_CP038797.1, from coordinate 270,810 downwards.
CACCGCGCGGCCGTACCCGGTGAGTGGAGGTGGCCGCGGCGAGGATGCGGCGATCGAGTACGCGCCGAGGAACGACCGTCGTGTCTGACGTGTACCCGTTGACTCGACGATCGTTCCTCGCCGCCGCCGCCGCGGCGACGGCGGCCGGCGCCGCGCTGGCGTCCTGCAGCTCCAAGGCAGTCCCGGTGGGACCCGACAACGGGATCGCCGCGGCCGAGGCGCGTCGTCCGCATAGTGGACGGATGGTCTCGGCGATGCTGACCGCCGAGCCGACCCGTGTCGACCTCGGAGGCAGCGTCGCTCAGTCGTTGGCTTACAACGGAACGGTGCCGGGACCGGTGCTGCGGGCGTCGGTCGGCGACGAGGTCGCCGTCACGGTGCGCAATCGGCTGCCGCGCACGACGTCGGTGCACTGGCACGGCATCGCGATGCGCAACGACATGGACGGCGCGGCGCCGGCGACGCCGGACATCGCTGCTGGAAGCGACTTCACCTACCGGTTCTCGGTTCCACATCCGGGCACCTACTGGGCCCATCCGCACACCGGCTTGGACGCCGATACCGGGCTGCACTTTCCGGTCATCGTCGACGATCCGCGGGATCCGGGAGATTACGACGCGGAGTGGATCGTGATGCTCGACGACTGGACCGACGGCGTCGGATCCAGTCCCGCGCAGATCTTCGACGGGTTGCGTAACAGGTCGGCACCGGGCCACGACATGGCGGGAGGCGATGACATGCCCGGCATGGGCACGGGGACCGTCGGCGGTGTCGGCGGAATGGGTAAGAGCGCACTACTGGGCGGCGACGCAGGCGATGTCTCCTACCCCTACTATCTGGTCAACGGTCGAATCCCGTCGGCCCCCACCACGTTTCGCGCGAAACCTGGCCAGCGGGTCAGGATTCGGATCATCAATGCGGCATCCGACACGGCGTTCCGGGTCGCGGTGGCGGGGCACCGGCTCACCGTGACCCACACCGACGGATTCCCCGTGGAGCCCGTCGACGTCGACGCGGTGCTGATCGGGATGGGTGAGCGTTACGACGTACGAATCACTGTCGGGGACGGGGCGTTCGCGCTGGTCGCCCTCGCAGAGGGAAAGACCGCGACGGCGCGCGCCCTGCTCGTTACCGGCGCGGGTACCCCGCCACCGGCCGACTTCGCTCCGCCAGAGCTGGGTGGCCGCATCGCCACAGTCGGCGACTTCACCGCCACCACCGCCGCGGCGCTGGTCCCCGCGGCTGCCGACGTGCAACTACCCGTGGATCTGGCGGGTTCAATGGCGCCCTACGAGTGGACGATCAACGGGCTGCCGTTTTCACGGACTGCTGCGCTGCAGGTCCGGTTGGGGCAGCGGGCCGAGATGACGTTCAACAACACGTCGATGATGTGGCACCCCATGCACCTGCACGGTCACACCTTCGAGGTCCTCACCGCCGATGGTCGACCCGGTGCACGTAAGGACACCGTGATCGTGTTACCCAGGCAGCGACTTCGGGTGGCTTTCGTCGCCGACAATCCCGGTCAATGGATGTTGCACTGCCACAACACCTATCACCAGGACGCCGGGATGATGACCCAGCTCGACTACACCGGCTGACCAGCTGTGCCGGGCCGCCATCGGTCCGGTAGGGCCGTGGATGGAGCGGTGAGCGCCGGGACCCGCCACGGTGACAGAAGTTGCACCGCCGGTGTTTAACTACTGAGCTATCTAGTAAGCGGGCAGTGGATCCGCCTCGCCGCGGCCGCCCCGTCGAGACGCGAAAGGCTTCGATGTCGTTGCATCACCGCAGAATCGCGGCGCCGGCCCTGGCGGCTGCGCGGCCGAGCATCGGCGTCCTGGGGGGCGTGGTGGGCGGGGGTCGCGCACGCTGTCCGGACTGCGCCCCCACAATCGACGACGAAGCTTCGGCGCAGAAGGCGCCGCCGTGGCCGGCCGTCGTCAGCATCTCGGTTCCCCAAAGCGCCGAGGTCAACCCGTGGGCACCAGGCACGGTCTCGGCGGCCCTGGGCGAACTGATCGACCTAGAGGTACGCAACGAGCAGGGCACCCGCGGCCTCACCACACCCGATCGGTCCGCGTGGAAACCGGATGTGCCCCTCGGCTACGGCCGTAGCTACACGCCCACCGCTACCGCGCTCGGAGCCGACGGCATTGTGCGGCGGGCTGATTCGCGACTCCCGACGCTGATCCCCGGTGACCAAACCGAGGTGACGCTGACCACGATCACTGGCACGCCGGTCCGAGACGGCGGCACCTACGGTGTGGGCACCGTGGCGGTTGTCCGCTTCGAAGAACCCATCGCCGACAGGGCCGCCGCGGCTCGTCGAATGACCCTCACCACGACACCGCCGGTGTGCGGATCGTGGTACTGGCTCGACGACCGAACCGCGCACTGGCGGCCCCTGCAGTACTTCACGTCAGGCACGTTGGTCGCCGACATCTACGGCGCCCCCTGGCAAAGGACTGTACGGCCCGGAGGGCGCCCGGGTCGGCTTCACCGTCGGCGACCCGCACGTCTCGATCGCCGACGATCTCACCGTGCAGATCCGCGTGTACGACATCAGGGCCTTGGCGCGCACCATGCCCGCTTCGATGGGCAAGCGTGGCAGCGAAATGCTCAACGGGGCCAGACCATCTCGTTCTGGACGCAGCGTGGCACCTACGCGGTGATGGACAACGCCAACCCGGTCATGGTGGACTCCTCGACCTTCGGGCTGCCAGTCAACTCCCCACTGGGATACAAGGAGTCGATCAACTTCGCGACGCGGATCAGTGCCGACGGGGTGTACCTGCAGCACCTCGACAGCACTGTGTGTGCGCAGGGCAACACCAACGTCTCGCACGGCTGCCTAAACCTCAACGCCGAAAACGGCCAGTGGTTCTACGACTTCTCCCAGCCCAGCGACGTCGTTGAGGTTCGCAATACCGGGGGAGCAGCTTCGGGTATGGCGGAACGGCGACTGGACTCTGCCCTGGGATTGATGGGTGCAGGGCAGTGCGCAGGTCTGACCGAACCGAGTCCACGCCGACCACTACCGGACCGATTACCGACTGCGGGCTGCCACCGGCGCGCCAGCCCGCCTACCCGACGGTGATGACGGTGATGGACAACGTGCACCGGACGGACTGGCTCATCAGCGACCTCGACTGTCGGGCCTATCGGTATCGCGCACGCAGCAGCAGGCTGCACTCGGCCACCGAGGCGCTGCAAGACCTGTTGGCCGGCAGCGGCAACACCCCGGCAGCTGCATTACTGCACTTCGCGCGCGAGGCCACCGACGCGGAGTCCCGCGCGCTGACGCGGGGTCTGAAGGAACGGCCGGCCTCCCGATGACCGGCATCGTGTGGTGGTCAGTCGTGGGCGTGGTGATGACGGCGATGTCGCCGCGGGCTCTGCGCTGGTTGACGCGCCGCGGCGCAGACGCGGGGGTGTTGCTGCTGGCGTGGGCGGTGTCGGTGTGCCTCACGGTGTTCGCCGTCGCGCTGCCGGGGCTGACCGAACTGTTGCGCCGGTGCTGGCTGACGCTGCACGCCGGACCGCCCGGAGGTGTCGACACGGCGATCGGGGTAGTCAGTGGTGGGCTGATCGCCTTCGCCGCGGTCCGCGGCGGCTGGCACCTGGCCAGAGCGGGCCGCTATCGCCGACGATTGCACGCCCGCCACGCCGAACTGGCGTGGGTGTTGCGCGGCAGCGCTCTGCGGGCAGACGGCGTGCTGTGGCTGCCCACCTCCGAGCCGCACGCCTACAGCCTGGCCGGCGACCCGCCGCTGGTGGTGCTGAGCACGGGTATGCGAGAACGACTCGATGGCGCCGCGGTGCGTGCGGTGGTGGCTCACGAACAAGCGCATCTGCAGCGGCGCCATCATCTGCTGATCGCGGTGGCCCACGCGGTCGCCGCAGGACTGTGGTGGCTGCCGTTGACGCGGCAGTCACCGTCGTTGGTACGCACTTTGGTCGAACTGGACGCCGACGCCCACGCCGCACGGGTCCACGGGAATCGTCCGCTGCACCGTGCGCTGCTGAGCTTGCAGGATGCGCACGCGCCGGCGACCGCGTTGGGTATCGCCGGCGAGTGCGTGCAACTGAGGTTGGCGCGCCTGTCGGGGCGGTGTTCGCCGCGCGCCGGGCGATTCGCCGCGTCGGCCGCCGGGAGCACCGCCGTGCTGCTGGTCACGGCGGCGGTGTTGGTCGTAGCGGTGCTGACGACCGCCTTGGCGTCGTGCACCGCGAGCTGACCGTCGCCGCGCGCATGACACGCACCGCATCCCGTCGACCGGCATCGACTATCGGTCTCGCGGATTGGTTGAGGCAGTGCCGGGCCGGCCGAATTAACAACTAGCTAGAGCGGACGGGGGCGCGCAACGGCGGCCGACGGAGCCCGCCGGTGGCCCGCAGTCGTCGCGAGTCGCGGCGAGATTTCGCCATCGCCACCAGGACAGAGGGCGTCGGCGGATGACCGACGGGGCACCTGCGTACTGACGGGGTGCCGATGCGCATGACGATGACGCAAGTGATCGCCGCGCGTCACGACCCGTCGCGGTCGGGGCGGGCGGTAGGCTCGCCGTCAACGACGGTGGAGGGTATTTGGTGAGGGTTCGAGGGTTCGGCGAGCTGGAAGCCGTGGTGATGGATCGGGTGTGGGATCACGATCCCTACATCGTGACGGTGCGCGAGATCTTCGACGAGATGGCCGAAGAACGCGACATCGCCTACACCACGGTGATGTCGACGATGGACAACCTGCACACCAAGGGATGGCTCGACCGCGAGCGGGACGGCCGCGCGTACCGCTATTGGGCGGTGTTGACGCGCGAGGAACACACCGCCCGGTTGATGCGCGAGGCGCTAGACGGCGGCGGCCGTTCCGAGCTGGTCCTCAACCACTTCATCGAACAGATCGGGCCGGAGGAGTCCGAGGGGCTGCGGTCTGCCCTGCGCCGGCTGTCAAGACGCTCCACCAAAGCCAAGCGCCAGTGAGCCTGGCCGCCTGCCTGCTGCTTTACAGCGCGGTGGTGCTCCTCGGGGGTCCGCCCGTGCTTCGGGCGCTGACCCGGGTCGGACGCGCTCCCCGCCTGGGGGCGGCGACGTGGCTGATCGCGATCGTGAGTGTCTTGGCGACGTGGCTGGTCTCCGCGGTGTTGATCGTCGTCGACGAGGTCGCACACGGGAGCAGGCGGCACTCGTTCATTGACTCCTGCATCGAGATTTTGTGCCGGACGTTCGCTGGCCAGCCGGGAGGGGCACCGCGGTCGGTGGTGCTACTAGGTGCCGCAGCAGTGGTCGCCGCCGTCGCAGTCGTCGCGGTTCGGCTGGCGTGCACAATTGCGCGGCTGCGGACGCAGGCGCGGGACCATGCCCACGGCGTCCGCCTGGTGGGCCGGCCGATCCTGGAACGGCGCACCTTCGTGGTCGACGCTGACGTCCGCGCTGCCTACTGCGTGGCCGGCAAGCCGCCTACGATCGTGGTGACAAGCGCCGCCGTGTCCGCCCTCGACGAGCACCAGATGAGGGCGGTGCTGGCCCATGAGTGGGCGCACGTACGCGGACATCATCTAGAGGTGACCATCCTGGTGCGCGCCGTGGCGGCGGTGCTGCCGCGCCTGGCGCTGATGCGCGACGGTGCGATGGAGGTGACCCGGTTGCTGGAGATGTGCGCGGACGTCGCCGCAGCCCGACGTTTTGGACGCGAGGCCGTGCTGGGCGGGCTGCTCACATTGGCCGGAGCGGCGCCCGCCACGGCGCTGGGCGCCGCGGACGTCGCCGTAGTCAGTCGCGCCGAGCGGTTGACCTCACCGCCCGCAGACGGCGTGCGGCACATCGACGCCGCACTCGCCGGCACCGCCGCTCTCGTCGCGCTGGCTCCGCTGGCAGCCCTGTCGCTGGCCGCGTCGGGCGTGTTCGTCTGCAGCTGAGCTGGTCGCCGACTGTCAGTTGACGCCGGCGTAGGAGTGCAGTACCGCCGTGACGAGGTTGATGAAGAACAGGTTGGAACACCATCGCGACGAACCCACCACGTTGATTCACGCCGCCCTGCGGTCACGCTACCCGGCGGTCGACCGGGCGAGCAGGTAGGCCGCATAGGCGATCCAGGCGATGAAGGGGAAAGCCTCCTTCGGGTCCCAGCCCAAACGGCCCACGCCTCCTCCGCCCAGATGACACCGAAGACGACACCGAACCGAACACCGGGAACGCGAAGATGGTGGTGCGATAGGCGATCTAGGCCGTGTCTGATAAATGCGGTAGCCAAAGTGTGATGGCCCTTAGGACTGCTCCGCCGCGGTAAACGATGGCGAGTTTGTCGTAGCGGGTGGCCAGACCGCGCCATTGCTTGACGACGTTGAAGTTGCGTTCGATGACGTTGCGGCCCTTGTAGTCTTCGGCATCGAAGGCTGGTGGTCGCCCGCCTTGGGTGCCACGACGTTTGCGGTGGCCGATCTGATCGGACGGTTCGGGAATGACTGCGACGATCCCTCGTCGTCGCAGCCGCTGTCGAGTCGCTCGGCTGGAATAGGCCTTGTCGCCACGCAGGCGATCAGGCCGCGTGCGTGGCCGCCCTCGACCGCAGCGCTCGACTTTCAGGTGGGCGAGCAAATGCTCCAGAACCGGTCCGTCGTTGGCTTGGCCAGCGCCCACGAGCACGACTAACGGTCGTCCGTGGCCGTCGACGAGGTGATGGATCTTGCTGGTCAGTCCGCCGCGGGAGCGGCCAATGCCGTGGTCAGGCGGCTCGCTGGCCAGATTTGTGTAATTCGACCCAGCCCCCTGTGTCACGGGTGATGTTCGTGGCATGTTGATGAGCACGGGCGATCGTGGAATCCACCGACACCGACCAATCGATGATCCCGGCTTCGTCGGCGGCAGCCAGCAACCGCGCCAACACCGCATCCCAGGTGCCCTCTGCGCTCATCCTTCGATGCCAGGTCCAGATCGTCTGCCACGGCCCAAACGCCTCGGGAACGTCGCGCCAGGCGATGCCGCACCGGTACCGGTAGATGATCCCCTCGAGCATCTGGCGGGCATCCCGAAAAGGCCTGCCCTTCTTACCTGTCCGAACAGGAAGAAGCTCTTCAATCAACGACCATTGAGCATCGGTGAGCAGCTGGAACCGCGACATGGCCTAAGTCTCAGCCGAAACACCCGAAATATTTGTCAGACACGCCCTAGTCGAGCGCTCGCGACTTAGGTCGTCGCCCGAGGATCCGGGACAGCACGTCACCGCCCCCTCTTGGCGAGACCCTAACATGAGATGTCTTGAGCAGGAACAGAATGCTCGCGATGCCCGCGACGAGGAACACCCCCGACCCGCGGCTGACCACCGAGACGTGGATGGTGTCAAGGTCCCACGGGCTACGCCACGTCGGGTCAGATCAGTCGTGCCGAGCGGGCGGCGGAAAGGCGCAGGGGGGATGGTTGAGCCGATGAACCTCCAATGGGCTGAGTACCCGGCGGGTCGGGGTCTCGGACGGTGGGCCGCAGATGCCTCGCGGGCGCGACGATCAGCCATTGCGGCACGAAATCGGTGAGCGGGCCGAGCATCTGCTCGGCCAACGCGTCATAGATGGGCGTTGCAGACGGCATTGGATCTCCTCGGTCGGATGAATTCGTCGGCACACCGGTTTCACACCGGCACCTATTAGGTTACGCAGTACGACGTGAGACCGTGGATTGAAAACGTAGATTCCGGTGGCGGTTCACGCAACGTAACCGACTGTGCTGCCGCTGTCTTCGAGCGTTCCGTCCGCTGGAGCCACCGGATGGCGTCGGCGAGGTCGACGCCTGACCAGCGAGCTCGCCACGGCGGCAACGGCGAGCACTGCACAGCGCCCACTGGATCGGTGTCCATCGGGTGGCTGGTGCCAGTCTGCTGCGCAGCGCGATCTGCTCCACGAGGCATCACGAAGCGTTGGACGCCGTGTTGGACGCGGCGCGACCGTAGGCTGCGATGATCGCGCTGACGACGGTGGTGCTGGCCGCCACGAAACTGAGATCGTGCTCGATGGCGCGCGACTTGCCGAACGCCAGTTGCCGGCTCAGCATGGGCGTCCGTCCGGTGGCCGCCGCGATCGCTGCGGTTCCCTTGCTTGTTCCGCCCCGCCGGGGGCCTGTCCGACGACGCCATGCGCGCCGGAGCCGGACGGCAGGGTCTGGCGGAGATCGTCTGGGACGTTAACCCTTCGACTGGATCAATGAGGCGAATCTGGCGGCTACCACGTACATGCTGAGAACCCAGATCAACCCCGGCTCGGTGGCCCTGCTGAACGACACGTACTCCAGCACAGTCGACCTTGTGTATCAGTTCTTTCCGGTGCTGATCGCCAACGGCTACCATATGGTAACGGGTTTGTTACTGCTGGGATCACGCAAGCCGGGAACCAGCTACGGCGGCAGGGAGAACGGACCTCCGGTCGACGCGATCGCTGACATCGACCCCGCGCGTATCCGCCCTTGTCCGCCACGCCTCGCCGAAACCGGCACCGGCACCGGCACCGAATATGCCTATCACCGACATCCCCAACCAGGGGGCCGGCGGGCCCGGCTTGATTGAGCGTGGGGCAGGACCCGCGCCCGATCACTCGATGATGCGCGTCACGTAGGGCGTCATGCCGGACTTTCGTACCGGTGAGATCTTGATCGGCACACCCGTCTGTTGGGCCTCCAGCATTTGACCGTTGCCCAGGTAGAGCGCCTCGTGCTGGCTACCGCCGGGACCCCAGAACAACAGATCGCCCCGCCGCGCCTGCGACGGCGGAACCTTGCGGCCGGCGTTGTACTGGTCGCCCGACCAACGCGGCAGCAGAATGCCGACACCGGCGAAGGCGTACCGGGTCAATCCTGAACAGTCGAACCCCACCGTGCCGGCGCCTTGATCGATGCCTCGGCTGGGACCGGTCAGACTACCCCCGCCCCAGGAGTAGGGCACCCCGAGCTGGGTGCCTGCTCGGCGGATCACGTACTCGATGGCCCGGCTTCCCGACACCCGACTCGACGCCAGCGGGTTGGCAGTGGCTTGCGCACCGCCAAATCCGAGACTACGCAGGAAGTTGCGGCCGAGATCCATCGTGGTTTGGGTGGCTATGGCGGTGGCGCGCAGCGAGGCGTTGGCGATGGCGAGCGGATCGCCCGGTGCGCCGGCACTGACGACCTTGGGAAGACTGGGGTCCCAGGTTCCATCGGCGGGCTCGGCTGCCGCAGGTGCAGCGAAGGCCACGGCGAACAGGGCGACGGCCGAGTAGCTTAGCGCCTTGCGCCGGGGGAGTTTCGTGGACACGGTTCTCGCCTTCTCGGTGATCGGCCGGCGTTGCGCACGGGCGGGGTGTCGGTGCTGTCGACGACCCGCCGAAGGATCAACCTTTTCTACGTAGTACAGCAGTACGTACGCAACACGTTTCTCTTCGGAAGACGTTAACACCAATCACGGGAGGTGACGCGTGCCTCTCGCATCGCTTCCGTAACAATCCGTCGCCGCCGGGCGAGTCGCGTCCAACCAAGTGCGACGGCTACACGGATCGGCAGGACTCCACATAGCGACGGCGGGCGGGGTCGGCAGCCGGCCGAAGTCGATCGGGTGCGCCGACGCGGATACCGGACACGCCAACCTGGAGAGCATGTCTGTAGCTACGTAGTAGGGCAGTATTTAGGGATGTGCGACGGATCGACGACGATGGCAACGACCGCGGCGACCTTGTTGATCGTGGGCGATCACCTTAAATGGATCGAGGTGGTGGCCAACCACTTTCGCGCCGATGAGGTCTCCCTGGTCGTGGCCGGCGACGGTGATGAGGCGGTCGAAGTCGCCAACCGCCTGCGGCCGGGATTCGTCGCTCTCGACGCGGACTCGCTCGGCGGCTCGGTGATGCAGGTGTGCCAGGGAATCCGTGATGTCTGCGATGCCCACGTAACGATGCACTCAAGTCTGGGCAATGAGAGCCTCGTCGTCGCGGGACTGCGGGCAGGAGCCGACGACGTGCTCACCAGCCCACGCAGCAGCCGTGAACTCGCGGCGCGGGTGCGAGCCGCACTGCGACGATGGACGGCCAACGAAGCACGCGCTGAAACCGGTCACATGGCACCACAACGGTATTCCTTCGGTCCGTTGTCCATCGACGTCCGGCGGCGTGAGGTGCGAATCGCCGACGTATGCATCGCTGTGACCCGGACCCAGTTCGACATCCTGATGGCACTGGCTAGTGGTCCGTCTGCGTATTGACCTGGTGGAGAGAGGCTCTGCCGCGTCGGACTTTGGTGATGATGTCCTCGGCGGGGGCTTTCCAGATGAAGGGTTTGGGATCGGCGTTCCAATGGGTGGCCCAGGCGATGATGGCTTCGGAGAGTTCGGCGACGCTGGTGAAGGTTCCGCGGCGCAAACGTTTGTCGGTGAGTTCTTTGAACCATCGCTCGATCAGGTTCAGCCACGAGCTCGAGGTCGGGGTGGGATGCATGTGCCAGCGGCGACGATCCTTGTGCGCCAACCACTTCGCGATCTCAGGCGTGGAATGCGCTGACAGGTTATCCAGAACGACGTGTACAGAGAGTCCACGCGCGACGCTGGCGTCGATCTGCTTGAAGAACCGCAACACGTCCGCACCGGTGTGGCCTTTGCGCAGGTCGGTCAGGACCTCGCCGGTAGCGACGTTCATCGCGGCGAACAAGTCGATGGTGCCGTTGCGCTTGTAGTCATGGGTCATGGTTCCGGCGCGGCCGGCCTTCATCGGCAACGATGGTTGAGTACGGTCCAACGCCTGGCACTGGGTTTTCTCATCGAAGCTGAACACCACCGCCCGCGCGGGTGGATTCATGTACAGCCCAACGACATCGACCAGCTTCTCCTCAAACCGCGGATCGTTGCTGACCTTGAAGGTTTCGACCTTCCACGGCTTGAGCTTGTGATCGGCCCAGATCTTGGCCACCGAGTCCTTGCCGATCCCGACCCGGGCAGCCAACGTGCGGGTACTCCAATGCGTCGAGCCGTCGGCAGGTCGCCCCTGATGGGTCAGCCTCAATACTTCTTCGACCGTGCCCGCCGGCAGACTCGACTTACGTCCACGCCCTTTGGCGATCCGGCCCACCCCCTCGATCCCCTCCTGGGCGAACCTGGAACGCCAGCGCCGCACCGTGTCCGAGTCCACACCGCTGCGCCGCGCGATCTGCTCGTTAGCCACCCCGTCAGCAGCCCACAGCAGCGCCTGCGCCTGCACCACTTGCCGATGCGGCAACGACGTCGAGGCCGCCATCCGCTCCAACTCCGCACGCTGCGCATCACTGACCGGCAACGCGACAGCTGTCATAACAGGCATACTACAAACTACCAAATTAATTCACAGACAGACCACTAGGCGGCGCGGTGCGGTCGTGAGTCGCCGGGATTTGATGGAGTCCGTCTGGGGATCGAGTCCGACCGGCAACGCCGAGCAGGTCAGCGTGCACATCGGCGCGCTGCGCCGCCGGCTGGGGGACGATCCCGACCACCCGGCGCTGGTGCTGAACGTGCGCGGCGTCGGCTACCGCCTGGCCGTTGCGTACGAGTCGGCAACGACACCACAGTGCGCGGCGGCTGCCGCAGCGGCGCCGCCGTAGGCCGTGCCGCCGCCCCACACTGGGGCTGAGTACGGCCGTACGCGGACAGTGTCGTCGTCGCCGCCCGGAGACGGGCCGGGCACCAGTCGCATCGGCGAGCAGGCGGCCGCAACTCGTTGGTCTTGCACGGTGACGCGTTGCGGGAGTCCGACGCTACTGACACCACGGATCGGGGACGTGACCGCGCCGGGATCGTCCCGCGAGGACAGCGATGCGATGTGCGGAGCGCCTCACCCCCCCGAGCCGATCGTGCCGAGGTAGGCCGCCCTTCGAGTAGTCGAACGCACCCGGATTTTCGCTACCATCGTCGAGCCGCAGCTAGCGTCGCCGTGTGCGACCGTTTTCATAATTAGGTACCTACCACGACTAGGATGTCGCCGGCGGATGTCTCGATCAGCGCCATCGCTGCAACAGAAGGTCGGCGACGGCGTGTTCGACTCGGGGCGTCGCGTGCAGTGGGCAGGTTCCGATTGAACCGTGCACCGCGGGCGGATGCCGGTGTATTGGGCTCTTTCTGTCGATGTCGACCGCCGTTTCAGCCCGTAGACGGGGTTCATGCTCTGTACGGGCGCTGCCGTGACCGGAGTGCGGGACGAGTCCGACCGGCAGGGGGATAGGCGTTCCGGACTCGTCCCGCCGCCTGCAGGGGTTCGGTTGACCTGTAGCCCGTCGGCGACTCCGCCCAGCCTACTGAGATATTCAGTAGATGTCGTGCACGTGGGTGAACGGGTCCGATCGTCGCTTCGCCGTTGACAAGCCGAGCTACGCAGTGACCCTACTGCCTACTGCGGGACACTCGGCGTAGGGCGCGGCGGATGGTCGCCGATTCGTCGTTGTCCATCTGCTCTACGAAGTACTTGAGCACAAGGTCGGGTCGCCCGCCGCCTGCCAGTACAGCGCTCATCAGGTGGGCGCTGTGTTCCTCCCGTGTCATTGTCGCCTGATAGCGGTAGGCCCTGCTGTGGCGCTCCCGACCTAGCCAGCCTTTGGTATGAAGGTTGTCCATCGTCGACATGACCGTCGTGTATGCGATGTCCCGTTCGGCGCTGAGTTCGACGAGGACATCGCGCACCGTCACCGGGGCCGACCGACCTCGACTCCACATGTGGTCCATAATTTTGGCCTCGAGTTGACCGAAACCGTCGATGCGCAAGGGATGCTCCTCGTCAGTTCGTCGGCCGATCAGACGTCTACCCGGTGCCGCTCCAATACTACCAAGATACGTAGTCAACCATCGAGTATCGACGCCGCGGGCCGGTGTTGCCCTCGCCTTCGGGAGTGCCGTGCGCTCTGGCGATGCGGTGGCGCCGTCAGAGGGGTAGTACCGCGTTGGTGACGAACGCATCACGCGGTCACGTCACGAATCTACCCATAGGCCGGTGACGAGTGCCGCGCCCACGAGGCCCACCTCTGCACCAACGCGCCTTATCGGACATAGCCACCGCGTGCAAACCGCGACGCCACAAAGGATCCTATTGTCACGAAGGCCGTTCGCTCGTTGGGAGAGCGGCCGGATCGATATGCTGCGGACCGCAAAGGGCCACTATTGTGAAAAAGATGACTGATCACCCCCGCGCGACGCAGCGCCCCTGGGGCCGCTCGAACACCGGCGTGCTGCTGGGTTTCGGCTGCGCGTCCCTACTTTGCGCCGTGGCGATCGGCCTATTCACCGTGAGTTCAGCCCAACCCGAGTGCGGCACCTTCTACACCTGTACGCGTGTCGTCGACCGCACCCTACTGCTTGGTGGAACCTCTACGGTGTTGTCGCTAGGTGCGCTCGCGGCGTCGGCAATGGCGGGATCGAGGCCAGTGCGGGGACGTCGGCGACTCGTTATCGCCGCTCGTGTCTTGCTTTTCGCTGTCGGAATCACCTTGGCCGCGGCCTACTACGTCACCCGTTTTGTCTCGCTGCGAGCAGACATGGTGGCTCAAACGTCAGCCGCACCGGCAACGTGGACAGCAAGCGCGGCACTGTGGCTGACAGTCTTGGGACTGTGGGCTTTAGGGGGCAGCGCCGGTGTTGCACCGACGAAAGCGCGGCGTTCGACTGCCGTGGGAGCGGCGATCGGCGCGACGGTAGCGGTACTCCTCACCGCAATTACTCTGGCGCAGGGCTAACGGTAGTCGCTCTGGGACTGCAACTTCGGACCGTCTCCTTCGTCGGCATCGCCTAGACAAATCTCGTTGCGGCTCGAAAACTTGGTTGTGCCCTACGTAGTAGACACAGGCTTGAAGCGCGACGCGAAGGATCATTTGCCTTTGTATCTCGAACGCGCTGACAGGATGAGACGTTCGCACTCCGGTGCCGGGCTCCGCCTCTCGCACGGATGGCCCCGTTACTCGCGCTGGCCGATGACCTACATGCGTCTCGCAGATTGGCCGTTACGATTGCCATCGGTGTGGGGAGTGATCGCTGCGCGGTCATCCACGTGTCGAGTGCGCGAAACAGTAGCAGCAGGTAATCTCGGCGCGGCAGCGAGTGGCAGGTCTGCTCGATTGCGCTGCCGGAATCGGCCGTAGGCGACGGCGCGAACCGCCTGTGGGGTCGGCTGCGGTTGAATTCTGAGCAGCCCCCGGAACTACCTGCTCACTTTTCGACCGGAACTAACACCGCTTGGTTGTGCCGAATATTTTTCCAACCTCGCCGATGCCTCCTTGGCAAACCTACGAAACTCGATCGGCGCAGCCGGGGCGGACCTCTCACTTACTATCTAGCATAGTAGAAGCCCTGCGGCGTGGAGGGGATCGTCGGGTGCCGATAGCGGACCTGACCGCACTAAGTGGGCTGTCGTAACGGATCTTTGGGGAGTGACACGTGATTCACTGGCAGCTTTGTTCAACGTGTGTGGGCGCTAGTCGCAGAGCTATAACGACACGGCACCGACTCGTCGGCTAAGCCAAATGCCCCGCCTCGACTGGTACAGTCGGCAACGCCATGACGTACACCAACACCGGACCAAGACGGCGAAGGCGGATCGCCGTCGCAGTCTTTCTGGCGTTCTGGGTGACCGTCGTGGGTGCCGAATGGGCGCTGCCCGGACTCGCCCCTGCACCCCAGCATGGGGCGCACGTTCTCGTTGCGAGTCCCATGGCCGCCTTGGCGCCGGTGCTTGTCGAGCATCCTCATTTGTCGAGTGGCTCCGCACCGGAATCGTCGGAACTCTTTGCCGAGGCGGTGCTTCCCCGCGGGACGGGGGCGCTGCTGGCTCCAAGTTTGATCGCTGCTGCGGTGACGGTGTTGATGCTGTGGTGTCACTTCTCGCCCACCGTCGTTCGTGGCCCGCCGCGTCGGGCGGTCTTGGCCACCACTGGCCGAGATACTTTGACACGGTTGTGCATCGCGCGTCGCTGATTGGGTAGCGCCAGACCGCACCCACCCACGGTGGGTCTGGTCGGTGATTGCTGCCCATCGACACCAGCCGCGACCTCTTGTCGCGGCCCCATCAGAAGCGACGTCATTCGATGAACTATGTCCTGTCCAATCCTGCACGCAAAGCGCTTCCCTCGCGGGAGCGACGACTCACCCGCTCCCACCGACCAGCCGCCATGGTCGGTCGGACGCCGGTGCTGCGCATCGCGGCACCCTTCACCGCGGACAACAAGTGCTTTTGGGCCAAGCTCGAGGGCTTCAACCCCGGAGGTATGAAGGATCGGCCTGCCCTGCACATGGTCGAACGCGCCCGCGCCCGCGGGTCGTTGACACCGGGAGGTCTCATCGTCGAATCGACCAGTGGGACACTCGGTCTCGGATTAGCTCTGGCCGGCACGGTCTATGGGCATCCCGTCACACTGGTCACCGACCCTGGATTGGAACCAATCGTCCACCGCATGCTGGCGGCCTTCGGCGCTGACGTCGATCTCGTGACCGAACCTCATTCCGAAGGCGGTTGGCAGCAGGCTCGACGGGACCGAGTGCAGCAGATCTTGAACGCAGAACCAGGTGCCTGGCACCCGGATCAGTACAATAACTCCGATAACGTGGAGGCCTACCGCAGCTTGGCTGACGAACTGCACGAGCAACTCGGCCACGTCGACGTCCTGGTGTGCTCGGTGGGTACCGGGGGTCACTCCGCGGGAGTGGCCCGCGTTCTGCGCGAGTACAACCCAGATCTCCGCTTGATTGGCGTGGACACGATTGGATCGACGATCTTCGGCCAACCCGCCACCACCCGCCTCATGCGAGGGCTCGGATCAAGTATTTACCCGGGCAATGTTGATTATGCCGCGTTCGACGAAGTGCACTGGGTAGCGCCGTCGGAGGCTGTATGGGCCTGCCGCACATTGGCATCGACGCACTACGCCAGCGGGGGGTGGAGCGTAGGGGCAGTGGCGCTCGTCGCTGGTTGGGCGGCCCGGGTGCTCCCGCGAGACACCACCATCGCCGCCGTTTTCCCCGACGGACCGCAGCGTTACTTCGACACGGTCTACAACGACGAATACTGCCGCCGTCACGGTCTGCTCGACAACATCCCGCCGCAGGAGCCCCACGTGATGGACGATCCCTCGAGTCAGGTGGTGACCTCCTGGACCCGCTGCGCCGCGGTAGTCGACCCGCTGCGGAGCACGCGATGATCGCCACCTTGTCGGCTTTTCGCCCACACCACGATTACTGTCGCCTTCCGTCGGCGACTGAGCGCCCCCAAAACAATCGATGCGGGACGCACGGCCCCGCACCCCGGGGTCGACGGATGGGCACCCGATAGCGGATACAGAACACATAAAGGAGGTGATATGGACTGAGACAATCCAACGCCAAACAGCGTAAAGCGAATCAATTGTAGGCGGTGGGACCCGGATCGGACCCCGGGCCCCACCAGCAATCCGAACAAGACGTGGAGACATCTTATGAACAGAATTGCCTTGTCAATCGTAGCGGGAATGTCCGTTGCCGGCGCGCTGAGCTTTGTCAATCCGGGTGCGGCCGGCGCGGCCCATACCGTGTCGAACCCTGTGGAGGAGAACGTCGCCAGCCATCGCGAGCCGGCGTCGGCGGCGGTCGCCGGCGCACCACCCACCCGATCGGGACCCGTTGGTGCCACCATTGCCGCTCTGGAGGCGCAGGGTTTCACGGTGATGCTTAACAGAATCGGCGTGGCGCCTTTGAGCGAGTGCTCGGTCAGCTCCGTTCGGCCGGGCAAAAAAATCACCGAGGTACAGCGGAATGGGCGTGACCTCACGTTCGAACGCAAGGTCTACACCGAGGTCCAGGTCGACGTCGACTGTTAGCCGTCTGGCTGATGGCCGGGGCGCTCGCTGCAGAGCTTGCGCCCCGGTCTAATCGGCTGCCCACCATGTGTGATGTCGCCCGTGCAGAATTGAGAGCGACGCGCCGCCACGGCTCGGTAGCCGTGCTCGACTGCTGACCCATCGCGGCGAGTATTCATACCGCCGAGCCGTATTGCTAGTTCAGCGAAGTGTTCGTATGCAATTTGGCAGCGAAGCTCGCGCGAAGTCTTCTGCGACGAGCAGGTAGGACATTCGGCACGTTGGTGAGTGCTCCCTCTCGAGGCGTAGGTCGGCGAGGTTGCGGGCCACGCGCCTAGGGTGGCGTGAGTTATTTCAGCGTTGATGAGCGTCGGCGTGTCGATCTTTGATCTCCTTCGACTTTCGCGAAGGCACGGTCATAAATTATTGCCGCTGCCGCAGAGGATGTTTTAGCTTGAGCGCGTGGAACGACCTTAGTGTCCGGGGCTGGGGTTAGCAATTAGCGGCTGAGCGAGGAACAAACGCTTCAGCGCTAGTGACGGCTGCGCACCGGGCGACACGGTGGTGTTGGAGGCAAGCCGCAAGGCGTTTGTGGCGCCAAGGCGCCGAGGTGTACTGACCTGAGAGGTTAGGTACACGACTGGCTGGTGGTTGACCGCCGAGTGCGGTGTGGCCGCGATGGTAATTGTAGGTGTGCAGCCAGCGCGGGTACTCCGCGCAGCGTTCGGCGTCGTTGGTGTAGAGCCGGGCGTAGGCCCATTCATCGGCCAGCGTGCGGTGAAAGCGTTCGACCTTGCCATTGGTCTGCGGCCGATAGGGGCGGGTTCGCCGGTGCTCGATACCAACCAGTGCGTCCCGGAATACGTGTGATCGGTAGCAAGAACCGTTGTCGGTCAACACTTTCCGTACGGTGATCCCGCACTGGTTGAACCAAGCGTTGGCGCGTGTCCAGAACGCGGCAGCGGTCTCTTTGCGCTCGTCAGCCAACAGTTCGCTGTAGACCAGCCGGGAATGCCCCTCGATCGCGGTGTGGAGGAAGTGATAGCCACGCACAAGACGGCGATTGCGGTGTTGGCCCGGTCCTCTGCTGGCCTGCGCGTTGCGGTTCCCCACGCTGCGCCCCTGCATCCGCCAGCCACCGCCGGTGGGGACCTTGCCGACCTTCTTGACGTCGACGTGGACGAGGTCGCCGACAGCCTTGGATTCGATGCGCCGGATGACGCGGCCCGTCGGGCGGTCCAGCCAGCGCAGTCGGGCGACCCCGTAGCGGGTCAGCACTCGGTGCACGGTCGAGGGATGAATGCCCAGCAGATAACCGATCCGGGCTGGTCCCCACCGGCGCAACACCCGGACCTTGATGATGCGGCGCTCGGTACGGGTGGGCGTTTGGTGGGGGCGTCGGTGCGGTCGTGAGCTTCGATCGGCCATGCCGGCCTGGCCGAGCTCTCGGTATCGCGAGGCCCAGCGCTGGGCCGTGGCGACCGCGACCTGGAAGCGTTCGGCCGCTCGTCGCAGCGTCCAGCCGTCCTCGACGACGCAACGGGCCAGACGCAGTCGTCCGGTTTCTGACAACGGGGCATTACGGTGGGACACGAAGACCTCCGAGGTGGTTGGTGCGTTCCTAGACAGCTCGCACTTCACTCGGAGGTCTTCTTCATGTCACCACGCCACGCCGTACCTAACGTCCGTGGTCAGTACAACTAGGTGGCTGGACGTGGCGTCGAGCGCGTGCATGACCGCTGTGCTGTCTGTGACGTACTAATCCCAGCGGTGCACCATCGGGTCGGGGCAGTGCGATGCTCCATATCCTCGAATGTCCGCCCACATAATTCCGGTCGACAAGTCGGTCGGCAAGCGGCCGCACACGCGGTAGTGATCGGGCCCACCGCCATCGGGCAACACGATGATCACTCCGTGGGCGTCGAACTCGCCTATAAGTGGCCACCATCATTCCCCGACCTGCAGTGCTCGCACCCCCACTATCTTTCCCGTTCTCGGGGATAAGCCGACCAGCACTAACCCGTCGTTGTGGACGGGCCAAAATAGCCACCCCTTGCCCAATACCCTCAAGGGTATAACCTGGGTTACTCATACCCGGTAGGGTATGAGCGGAGAGTCGTTGGAGGATAGATGAGCACCACCACCACGTACACCGTGACGGGCATGTCCTGCGGGCACTGCGAGACATCCGTACGCGAGGAGGTCGGCGGCGTCGCCGGGGTCCGAGGTGTCGAGGTAAGCGCCAAGACCGGCGCGCTCACCGTGACATCTGACGGGTCTGTCGATGACGCGCAGGTTGTGGCCGCCGTAGCCGAGGCCGGCTACTCGGCGGTGCGGGTCGCATGAACGCGGCGGGACGACTGGCCGCCTTCTGCGTGGCACTGGTCGTAGCTTTCGGTGCCGCCTACGCCACCGCGGCGGCCCTCGTTCCCGCCCCCGCAGCCCAAGGGAACGCCAGCTCGACGCCAAAACCTCTCGCCAGCAACGAGCCGCCGGCGCCGGGCGCCATGCCGGTCGGGGACCCCGCAGGGTTGTCGCTCGCTCGGGACGGTTACCAGCTGTCGCCGGTGCGAGCGCCAGGCACCGCCGATGCCCGAGGCAACCTGAGCTTTTCGATCCAGGACTCCTCGGGAGAGCCGCTGCGGGACTACGACACCGTTCACGACAAGCAGTTACACCTG
Source organism: Mycolicibacterium frederiksbergense (assembly GCF_012223425.1). Lineage (GTDB taxonomy): Bacteria > Actinomycetota > Actinomycetes > Mycobacteriales > Mycobacteriaceae > Mycobacterium > Mycobacterium frederiksbergense. Next base: position 251,344 of record NZ_CP038797.1, on the reverse strand, counting down.
ATCGTCGTGCGTTCTGACGGAAGCCATTACGCCCATGTGCATCCGATCCTGGATCCCCGAAGCGGCACGTGGTCCATTCCGTGGACCTGGAAAGCCGCAGGCAGCTACCGGGTCTTCGCGGACTTCGCGCCCACGGGCGGGAGCCAGCGCACGCTCACTCGTACCGTTGAGGTGGCTGGAACATTTGCGCCCTTGCCGGCTTCAGACCCGCGCACGGTGGACCGGGTCGGCGGATACACCGTAGAGCTACAGGGAACCATGACCGCGGGACATCAGCACAGCTCACCTCCCGCATCACCCGCGACGGCCAGCCCGTGACCGCGTTGCAACCGTATCTGGGTGCGTTTGGGCACCTTGTCGCGCTCCGTGAAGGCGACCTTGCCTACCTGCATGTACATCCCGAAGGCGCTGTGCCGTCACCGGGGGACCACGGTGGACCAACGGTGCCGTTCGCGGCCACCGCACCCACCGCCGGCCGTTACTTGCTTTATCTCGACTTCCAAATACAGGACACAGTGCACACCGCGACATTCGCTGTTGATGCCACCCGCAGCGGCCTCGGCGCTACCGCACCGACAGCAGATCCGGATCACAGCGCCGGCCACAGCGGGCACTGACCGCGATACCGGCCCCCAGAAAAAGGAGCATCCATGACGACATCGACACCGGTGTCCGCCACGAGCATCGAGCTGAAGATCGGCGGCATGACGTGCGCCTCCTGCGCGAACCGAATTGAGCGCAGACTCAACAAGATCGACGGCGTCACCGCCTCGGTCAACTACGCGACCGAAAAGGCCGCTGTGGCGGTGCCCGACGGGTATGACCCGACGCAGCTGATCACCGCTGTGGAAGCGACCGGCTACACCGCCACACTGGCGGGGAGCACAGTCGAGACCACCGATGACACCTCCGCGATCGCAGACGACCCCGAACTGCTCGCGCTGCGTCACCGCCTCATCGCGGCCACCGCGTTGTCGGTTCCGGTCATCGCGATGGCGATGATCCCGGCACTGCAATTCACCTACTGGCAGTGGGCATCACTGACGTTGGCAGCCCCGGTCGTCCTGTGGGCAGCGTGGCCGTTTCACCGTGCGGCGTGGGTCAACCTGCGCCACGGCAGCGCCACGATGGACACCCTGATCTCGATGGGCACCCTGGCGGCGTTCCTGTGGTCGCTCTACGCGTTGTTCCTCGGAACCGCAGGCGCGGCGGGAATGACGCACCCCTTCACGCTGACCTTGGCCCCCTCCCATGGCGCAGCCAACATCTACCTCGAAGTAGCCGCGGGGGTGACGACCTTCATCCTGGCCGGTCGCTACTTCGAGAAACGGTCCAAGCGCCAGGCCGGCGCCGCACTGCGCACACTCTTAGAGCTGGGCGCCAAAGAAGTCTCGGTACTGCGCGACGGCACCGAAACCAAAATCCCCGCCGACCAGCTTGCCGCCGGCGACGAATTCGTCGTACGACCGGGGGAGAAGATCGCCACAGATGGCGTGGTGGTTTCGGGCACCTCGGCTGTTGACGCGTCCATGCTGACCGGTGAATCCGTCCCGGTCGAAGTCGGCGCCGGCGACAGCGTGGTGGGCGCTACGGTCAACGCCGGTGGCCGCCTGGTCGTGCGCGCCAGCCGTGTCGGTTCCGACACGCAGCTGGCTCACATGGCGAAACTGGTCGAGAACGCCCAAACCGGCAAAGCGGAAGTGCAGCGTCTGGCTGACCGGATCTCCGGGGTTTTCGTGCCGATCGTGATGGTCGTCGCGGTGATCACCCTCGGCGCGTGGCTCGGGGCTGGATTCCCTGTCGCCGCCGCGTTCACCGCGGCCGTCGCAGTCCTCGTGATCGCCTGCCCGTGCGCGCTCGGACTGGCCACTCCCACCGCGCTGCTCGTGGGAACCGGCCGGGGCGCGCAAATGGGCATTCTGATCAAAGGACCCGAGGTGCTGGAGTCCACCCGCAGCGTCGACACCGTGGTGCTGGATAAGACGGGCACCGTCACCACCGGAAAAATGGCCCTCGTCGACGTGGTCACGTCGCCGGGAACCACCCGCAGCGACCTGCTTCGGCTGGCCGGTGCCATCGAAGACGCCTCCGAACACCCCATTGCCCAAGCGATCGCTATCGCGGCAAGAGACGAGACCGGAGCACTTCCCACGGTCGAGGAATTCGCGAACGTGCAAGGCAAGGGCGTGCAGGGCGTCGTCGACGGGCACGCCGTCGTCGTCGGCCGAGAGACCTTGCTGGCCGACTGGGCTCAACACCTCGATCCCGACTTGGTGCGGGCCAAGGCCCACGCCGAAACTGAGGGGAAGACCGTGGTCGCGGTCGGCTGGGACGGACAGGCCCGCGGCATCCTGGTCATCGCCGACACCGTCAAACCCACCAGCGCGCAAGCCATTGCCCAACTCAAGCAACTCGGGCTGACCCCTGTGCTGCTGACCGGAGACAACGAGGCCGTCGCCCGCCGCATCGCCGAGGACGTCGGTATCGACACCGTCATCGCCGAGGTCATGCCTGAAGGCAAGGTGCAGGTGATCACCAGGCTGCAGTCTGAGGGCAAGACGGTCGCGATGATCGGCGACGGGGTCAACGACGCTGCGGCTCTGGCTCAGGCCGACCTCGGTCTGGCCATGGGTACCGGCACCGACGTGGCGATCGAGGCTTCCGACATCACCCTGGTTCGCGGCGATCTGCGCAGCGCCGTCGACGCAATCCGGCTATCCCGCAGGACATTGTCAACCATCAAGACCAACCTGTTCTGGGCGTTTGCCTACAACGTCGCCGCGATCCCCGTGGCCGCCCTGGGCATGCTCAACCCCATGCTCGCCGGCGCGGCGATGGCCTTCTCCAGTGTGTTCGTCGTCGCCAACAGCCTGCGGTTGCGCGGATTTGCCAGCACCTTCAACCAGACAGACAGCGATAGAAAGGACAGTCGTCGTGACTGAACAACTGCAACGGGCCGGCTGCTGCTGCGCCGATGGCGAGGACAAGGCTGCGGCAGTAGCAGACATCCCTACTGCACCGAACCTGCTGGATATCGACTGGCGCAGCGCCGCCGCACCTCGACCTTCGAGCGTGCAAGCGAGGAACCAATGACCACCACAGACGGCGCGGACCACTGCGCGACGACCGATGACGGCCACCACGGCTACATCACGGACAAAGAGCGGTATCTCGCACGGCTCAAGCGGATCGAGGGCCAAGCCCGCGGAATCAGCCGGATGATCGAGCAGGACCGCTACTGCATCGACATCCTCACCCAGGTCGACGCCCTGACCAAAGCCTTGCAAGGGGTAGCACTCGGACTGCTCGACGACCACCTGCGCCATTGCGTCGCAAACGCCGCCGCCGCGGGCGGCCCCGCGGCAGACGCGAAACTGACCGAAGCAACCGAGGCGATCGCACGGCTGGTGCGCTCCTAGCGTTTACGAACCGCCCCAACGCCGCCGCCGATCGACGAGCTCAAGGACATACATGACACACCATCCCGACCCCTCCGAAACGACCCCCCACGCTGATCGGCACGCCGAACATGGCGGTCACCACGACCACGAGGCACACGCGGCAGCCGACACCGAACAACACCACCAAGGGCACGGGGGCCACGGCGGCCATGGTGACCATGTCGCTCAGTTCCGAAAGCTGTTCTGGGTCAACATGATCATCGCCGTTCCGGTCGTGGCGTTCTCATCGATGTTCGCCATGCTCGTCGGCTACGACCTCCCGGGCTTCAATGGTGCACAGTGGGTCGCACCCGTGTTAGGCACCGTCATGTACATCGTGGGCGGGCGTCCCTTCCTCACCGGCGCCGTCAGCGAAATCCGCACCCGCAAACCGGGAATGATGCTGCTGATCGGATTGGCCATCACGGTCGCGTTCCTCGCGTCGTGGGGTGCGAGCTTGGGCTTGCTGCACCATGAGCTCGAATTCTGGTGGGAACTGGCCCTGCTCATCGTCATCATGCTGCTGGGGCATTGGGTGGAGATGCGCTCACTGGCCCAGACAACATCAGCGCTGGACTCTTTGGCGGCCTTGCTGCCCGACGAAGCAGAGAAGGTCGAAGGCGAGCACACCGTCACGGTGTCCCCGGCAGAGCTGCGGGTCGGCGATGTGGTGGTGGTCCGCCCGGGTGGAAGCGTTCCCGCCGACGGGACCATCGTCGACGGGCGCGCGGACATCGACGAGTCGATGGTCACCGGTGAATCCCGACCGGTCAACCGCAGCGTCGGCGATGCCGTCACCGCAGGCACGGTTGCCACCGACTCCGGTCTGCGCGTACAGATCACCGCGACCGGCGACGATACCGCCCTCGCCGGTATCCAGCGCCTCGTGACTGAAGCGCAGAACTCGTCCTCACGAGCCCAGCGCCTGGCCGACCGCGCCGCCGGTTGGTTGTTCTGGTTCGCGGTCGCCACCGCGGCCATCACCGCGCTGATCTGGGCCATCGTCGGGGATCCAGACGCTTCGGTCGTTCGCGCCATCACCGTCCTGGTGATCGCCTGCCCCCACGCGCTGGGCCTGGCCATCCCACTGGTCGTGTCCATCGCCACCGAGCGGGCCGCCCGCGGCGGCGTGCTCATCAAAGACCGGCTCGCATTGGAGGGCATGCGTACCGTGAACGCGGTGCTCTTCGACAAGACCGGCACCCTGACAAAAGGCGAGCCCATTGTCACAGCGGTGCAGACCGTCGCCGACCACGATGAAGCAACCGTCCTCGCGCTGGCCGCCGCGGCAGAAACAGACAGCGAACATCCACTGGCCAAAGCCATCGTCAAAGCCGCCATCGACCGCGGCCTCGATGTTCCACGCGCCAGCGGCTTCACATCCTCGCCGGCCGTAGGCGTCAGCGCGTCCATCGACGGCCACCAAGTACGGGTGGGCGGCCCTCGGCTGCTCGAAGAACTTGGTGAACCCGAAATCGAAGCCGCCGAGCAATGGCGCGCCCATGGCGCCATCATCCTGCACGTGGTCCGAGACGGGGTCGTCATCGGTGGTCTGAGCCTGTCCGATGAGGTACGCCCAGAATCTCGCGAGGCCGTCGATGCGCTGCACAAGCTCGGCGTCGAAGTCGTCATGATCACCGGCGACGCCGAAGCTGTCGCCAACACCGTCGGACAGGAACTAGGCGTCGACCGAGTCTTCGCCGGCGTCCGCCCAGAAGACAAAGCATCCAAAGTGGCGGCGCTGCAACACGAAGGCAAGAAAGTCGCCATGGTCGGCGACGGAGTCAACGACGCTCCCGCACTCGCACAAGCCGACGTCGGCATCGCCATCGGCGCCGGAACCGATGTCGCGATCGCCTCCGCCGGAGTCATCCTCGCCAGCTCAGACCCGCGTTCGGTGCTCTCGGTGATCGAGCTGTCCCGCGCCAGCTACCGCAAGATGAAACAGAACCTCTGGTGGGGCGCGGGCTACAACCTCATCTCGGTACCGCTGGCCGCCGGGATCCTGGCGCCCGTCGGCTTCGTGCTGCCGATGTCAGTCGGCGCCATTCTCATGTCGCTGTCGACCATCGTCGTGGCGCTCAACGCGCAGGTATTGCGGCGTCTGGACCTTCGACCCGAAGCGAGCACCCGAGCCGTGTTGCAGCGCTAGCCGCATCGTGGTCCGCCATCACCCCGAAATCCCACAGCCCGAAGCAGGCTGCTGCGACCTCGCTAGTGGTCGTGGCTGGTGTGATCGTGCAGTGGCTGTGCCGGCGCTTCGATAATCGGCGGTGCCGCCGGCGAGACGGGCGCTTCGCCCCGTGACGGGGCCTGCGGCGGCTGCACTGGTCTGACGTTCAGCGGAACGACCGGCGCCGGGCCGGGCTCGTGGCCGTGATGACCCTCGGCAGGGCCGGCTTCGGTCCCGTGATGGCCGGCACCGGCCTCCGCAGGACCGTGATGATCGCCATGCCGCTGACCTGAAACGACGCCCACCGTGGACGCCAGCGCGACAATACTGACCGCCCCGAGCAAGACCCCGGCACTCGTCAGCGCCGAAACCGGTTCGCCCTGCAGTCCGCGATACCAGATCCAGCCGGCACCCATCACGATGTAGATCTGAAGCAACAAAGCACACAAATCCGCGCCCTGAACCAATTCCGGCTGACCGGCATGCGGACCGAACGGCGCCCCAGCAGTGCGGGACAGAGCCCACAACGCCACAGCGCTCACGTTCAGCAGAATCCCTGCAGCCAGTACCGGCGTGGTAGTCCTGACAAGTACCGCGCGTGCCCAAACCAGCTGGAGTAGGGCCAGTGCACCGAAAAACAGCCCCGACAGCGGCCATTCCTGCCAATGCGCCGGCACCACCGCAAAATGAACGATTGCGACCCCAAGAGAAGCTAGTGCGGCGCAACGAGCAGCCAACCTGCTGTCGGTTCTGGGAGCCGCCTTGATAGCCACCGTCCGATGATGGCATCACCATCACGGCAACCCAGCTAGGCGACACCACATCTCAACCTGACCGAGATTCTTCTGTCATGGGCTGACGTCTACCGTGCCTCGGTTCTCGGCGGCACAAACGCCAGCCTCGCAGCGGCACGTTACTTGTCGCCACCGCACGTCATCGTCTGTTGGAGTCGCTTACCTGGGGCCACATCTTCATCAGATCTTCATGAGAAGTCGGACCAACCCATACTCGGGTGACTAACGCTGGGGCAGTGAACTTTCGCAGCGTGCGGCCGTTCATACGCGCCAGGTTGGTGGCGATGCCTTATGAAGTCGGGACTGAAGGCTTCGGTTTGCCATTGATGGTCACGGCGACTTACTGGTTGACGCTTTCTCACCCGTACGGAAGGATACTCACCATGCGGTTCCGCGCCTCCCTGTCAACATTCGTCTTCGCGACGATTTTCGCTGTGTCGGCCGCTCTCGCTCCACCGGCTGTTGCCGCGATGGCTTGCGATCATCAATTCGGCTCGCCTCACCAACTGACCGACGCTGGAGGCGCTGTCGTCCAGGAGTGGATCGTCACTGATCTTCGGACATCCGCCGCCGTGCTGCCCGGGTACGAGGCTCGCGGTCAAGTGTGGGAAGCATCCGCCACCGTCCGAGCCGCAAGTGGCACGGTGACTCCCATAATTCCGAACCTTTATGCCGTCACCGCAGACGGGCAGCGCTACCCCGTTCTGTGGCAGATCGCCAGCCCCCAAGGACTTCCGGCCAGTACCCTTGGTCAGGGCCAATCCTCGACTGGGGCACTCTACTTCGATGTCACCGGCTCAGAGCCTATGGCGGTCATCTACGACAACGGCACCACCAAACTGATGTGGTGTTGCAACGGGTCCATGATGATGCCGATGGAGAACTGCCCCATGTGCGCTGACATGCAAGGCCCCTGCCCAGACTGTCGCGGAAAGATGTAGTCCGTTGGTTCTGTCGCGCTAATCCGCAGATGCGGTGGCCGAATGTGACGTCCACTCCCCGAAGTGGTTTTCTCTAGAAAGTCGGCGACGCCGTCATGGTCGCCAGCCCGTATATTGTGGCGGCGCTGGCGTTCGTGCGACGACTCAGTGACGCGACACGCGATATCGATGGATTTCCGTTGCTGTGGGCGTGATTCGGTGCTGGCCCGGTAGTGAAGCGCGGTGGCGACGTCTTCGGAGCGTCAACACCACGGCCCGACTTGCCGCCATAGCTGAGCCGGGTCAGATTGTTGCCAATCACGCCGCGGCGTCGGAGCTGCGAAACTCCGGGGGAGTAACAACGATCTCATTGGGCCCAGTCCAGTTACGCGACATCGCCTCGGCGGTTGAGGTGTTCGTACTCGGCGTCGGCGTCAGCCACCAAGAACATGTCGATCCGATATGCCGCGTGAACGTCAGTGCGAGTGCCGAGGCGTTGACCTGGGCATACGAGGGAGTGTCGTACCGGTTCTAATCGACGGCCTGTCTGCGCGAGTTCCAAGGGCGAACATCGCTGGGCTAAGGTTCTCAGATCTGCCAATCTTGAGCGCCGTCATTCTCGTTATATGTGCCGACGGAATTCTTCACCACGACCGGGTCACCGCTGCCGAAGTTGTCGAAGAACCACTGCGCGTCGGCTGGGCTGAGGTTGGGGCAGCCGTGGCTGACGTTGCGCTTGCCCTGGTCGGCGATAGACCAGGGGGCGCCGTGGACGAAGATTCCGGCGTTGTTGATCCGCACCGCGTCCTGAACCTTGAGTCGGTAGCCCTCCGGGGAATCGATTGGAACGCCGTAGGTCGAAGAGTCCATGACCATCTCGGCGAACTTCTCCAATACGTAATAGGTGCCGTTCGGTGTCTCATATCCAAGCTTACCCAACGACACTGGGATGGTCTTTACGAGTTGGCCGTTGCGCACGACCTCCATCTGATGGGTGGCATCGTCGATGGTCGCCACCAAAGCGTCGCCGGTGCGAAAGCTCGACTTGGTGCCACTGGCGTCGATAGTGACAGTCGCCTTGGCCGGCCAGAAGTCGAGGGGACGCCAACGCAGTTGGGTGTCGCTCATCCAGTAGAACTTACCGGGCACCGCAGGATTGGACGAAATATGGACGGCTTGTTCGGCCAGTGGGCGGTCGGCGATCGGTCGCTGAAAATTGATGATGACGGGCTTGGCCACACCGACCAGCGAGCCGTTGAGCGGGTTGAACGTCGGCGGCGCGAAGACCGGATCCCCGACATAGGGGGCTGAATTCTGGCCCGCCGGTGTTTCGCTGGGAAGAATCGATGTCGCGAACGGCTCACCCGGGTTAGGTGCTGGCGGGACAGTCGGCTCAGCGGATGCAGTCGCGCTCGTGAAGAGCGCAATGACTACTGATCCGGTGGCGACGACCGTGGTGAGGGAATGACGAATGAGATCCATGGTCTACCTTGTGCTCCCGCTACTGCGCCAAGGCCTTGTCGACCGCCGCACAAGTTGGCCGGCATCTTCGACCTGGCCCTGCGCAGTCACGGTGGACGCGACTTGAACTGAGAGGTAAACGCCCGCGCCGATGACCGCGAACGCGGTCAGCAGTAGTCGTGTGAGAGTGGCCACCAGTGCACTTCCTTTTGACTATGGCGGCCGTTGTCGCGCCACGGATTCTTGCGTGCGGCCGTGCATCCGACTATATACGTAGTAAGGCAGTAGATGGTTTGGCTGGCTAATCACGCGAACGCACAGGGTCACCGGGACCGCGAGCACCAGACTGAGTTCTGGGGGTTCCGGGGGCCACGCGTCGGGCTGCGCGTGCGGTGAAGTACATCGCGAACGGACCGGCGAAGAAACATCAGTTCGCTCGAGAGCCACACGATCGTGCCGACGGCGACCAGTGCCTGCCACCGCCGACACCGGCGGCGCGCAGGTGGTGCGCGAGAGCCGCCACCGCCTCAACGATCCGCAGAATGCCAAGGTCACCGTCGTGGAGTTTCTCGACTTCGAATGCGAAGGCTGTCGCGCCGCCTACCCTCTCGTCGAAGAGTTGCGCAACGAGTACGGTGACCGCGTCGAATTTGTCATGCGCTACTTTCCACTGTCAGGTCACTTCAACGGCGAACGCGCCGCGCGCCGTGGAAGCCGCCGCCCAGCAAAGCCAGCTTGAAGCGATGTACCGCAAGATGTTCGAAACACAGGCCCAGTGGGGTGAGCAGCGCGTACCCGCCGAGGACGTCTTCCGCGGTTTCGCTGCCGACCTCGGACTGGACACGGGGCGTTTGAGGCCGCCTACAACGATCCGGGGACGTTGGAGCGTATTCGCGTCGATCAGCAAGACAGCGAAGCGCAGGGTGTGATGAGCACGCCCACTTTCTTCGTCAACGGCCAGCAGATTGCGCCGCGTCGTGCCGAGGATCTGCGCGCCGCCGTCGAGGCCCCCTGCAGAACACGCCTTTGATGGCAAATTGCGACACGCGGGACGCATCCGGCCCACGACCTGCTGGCCGTGTTAGAGCTGAAACAGAAGAAAGCGCCTGCCTACTGCCCTTGGCGGCGCCGAATATTCGCCCTGTTCAGCGCCTTGGCGTTGCGCTCAGCGCCGATTGCCTGCGCGACCTGCGGCACCGCAGATCCGCAATGTGTGCTGAAACAGCGCATCGCGGCCGCCGAGAAGTACGTCGCCACCCGCCCGGGAACGATCGGGTCCGTGCTGCGCGACCGTGTCACCGGCGCGCGCTACCGCAGCGTCCCCGCCGGGACACCGAGCTGGACCGCATCGACAATCAAGCTGGCCCACGGGGCAGCAGTGGTCACCTAGATGCAGCGGGTCGACAGCTCACAGCAGTGGGGAGTCTGGGGCGCCGGTGCGGCGACGACGCTCGGCAACAAGAACGGCTGGTCACAGGAGCAGGGTGGCTGGGTGGTCAACTCTGTCGGCCTCGCAGGTCCGGACCAGCGCTACGCCCTGGCCGTTATGAACGGTCTGGGCGACGAAGGCGGGTACAACGACGGCGTCGAGACGACCACCGAGCTGGCGCGGATTCTGATCGGGTCGTGATTGCAAGGTCAGTCCGCCGGCTGTCTCGCGCATTCCGCTCCGCCGGCGTGAATTGCCATGCGGTGAGCTAATTTCGGACAGCGTGGAAGAACCGGGCCCCACCACGCTGAACCAGCGGGGCATTGCCCGCGCCTGCGCTGATACTGGGCAATTGAGCATGGCGGCCTGCGATGGGCGGATCGCCTGTGTTCCGCCGCGTGGCGCGACGCGTGTAGTTCGCTAACGTCCGCTTCGCGCAGCGGACGTTTCCAGGAGCTGGTCAACGGGAGCGTAGTTGTCCGTAAGCGTCTTGGCGTCGCCGACCCAGCGGCGCAGAACGGCTGCTCCCTTTAGGACCTTCCACTGCGTAGCGCGAGCATCCAGATCCATCTGAATGGCGCCGGAGTCGAGGACTCGATTGGAGGCAACGACTACAAGATTGCCCCCATCAGGTGCGGTCGCAGCATCCAGGCCGAGGTCGCGTGGTTCACCGGCGAGCAGTATGTGATTGAAGCTTTGCGTGAGGGTGGCGACTTCGGCGCGCGCAAAAGACAGCTCGCCGTAGTCGATGAGGTTGGCCACGTATATCCCGGTGTCGTTGAGCGCTCGGCGTACATCGGCGATCGCTTCGGAAGTCGTGAGATGCCACGGCACGCTGACGCCCCCGAAGGCGTCGCCGACAATCAGATCCCGGCTGCCTGCAGCGAGACGCCGCAGTCCGAGTCTGCCGTCTTCGACGCGGACGTCGATGCCGGCACCGGGTTGCAGCCCGAGCTTGTCGTGGTCGGTACGCACCACGCCACCGTCGATCTCGGAGACAAGGCTGTCGGTCCCGGGTCGGGTGGCCGCCAAATACCGGGGAAAGGTGAGCCCGCCGCCCCCGAGGTGATAGGCGGCCAAACGATGACCTGCGGGGAAGGCGGCGTCGACCACCGACGCAAGAGCGCGAACGTAGATGAACTGCAAAAGGGTGGGATCTTCGAGATCGACATACGAATGGTTCAGGCCGTCCAGAACTAGTGTGTGGCCGGTGTCGCGTTCGGGGTCGGCCACGACTCGAAGGCAGTGGTATTTGGTTTCGGTGTCGCAGCCGCCCGGCGCGACGTAGTTGGCGAGAGTGCCGGCGATAAGGATCAGCGCGAGTCCGGCGGCATTGATGCGGTTGAATCGGCGCATTCGCCACTCGACGACGGCTCCGCCCAGAATCAGTAGCGCCCCGAGTCCGATCAGGATGACGCTGACCGGCAATCGCGAAATCAGCACGAATCCAGTTAGGACGGTGCCGCCGATTGCACCGACCGTGCCGAGTCCGGACAACTGTCCGACAACCGTGCCGGTGTGGTCGATGGTGGTCAGGCGGAGCTTTGTCACCATCGGTGTCACCGCGGACAGGAGGACACCCGGCACCAGGATGGCCAGCGAGGCAACGATGAGTAGCAGCGGAGGCGCCAATTCGGCCGCCATGCGCAGCATGGCCGGCGTGAGCGCCACAACGGCGCCCGACCCGCCGAGCGCGGATCCGATGAGCTGGCGCGGATCAATGCGATCGGACATGCGGCCGCCGGCCCACGAGCCGAGAGCTATTGCCGCGAGGGCGATTCCGATGACGAGAGTACTGGTCTCTAGTGTCAGACCTAGGTACGGGGCCAACAGCCGCAGGGCGGTGATTTCGACCACCAACACGGCGGCCGCCGCCGCGACCACCAGCGCCGCCGCGGCGCGGGAGTCCAGGTTGGGCAGCGGGCATGGCCCCGCCTGATCGTCGGGCGGTGAGGTCGGTCCGGTCACCGGTCCATCCTTCCAAACGCAAACCAGCTGGAGCGGCAAGGCCGGAAGCTGGGGCGCCTTACTGATATCACACGAGGCGAGCACGACGCCTCCTGGTTACTGCAGGTCGACTCCGGTACGCGCCGACGGGGGCGGATGCCAAACATCTCACGGAGCGCCTTGATGGCGTGTGAGCTGTCACTGAACCCGGCTGCGTGAGCTGCGTCGGTAGATGGTGATGCCGTCCCTGGGTACTCTATTGCGCGGATCAACCGAACCCTCGGGACATCGACTGAGAACGGTAAGCCGACATCTCGGGCGAACAGACGGCCTAACCCGGTCTAACCGCGGCCTAACCCGTCGGGGATCGCATGGTATCCGCCCTCTCAGTGAGTCGTACTGTCGTGACGTCGAGGTTGATGGCAAGGACCGCGACGCCTACCGCGGCAGCAATCCCGACCCTGCGACTCGTTGTGCGCTGCTGAGCTGGCGGATCGGCGGACACTACGACCCTGAGGGGGGATACCAGTTGCGGATCGCTGCCGCGAACTGTTCGGGGGCATCGGAAGGCACGAAGTGGCCGGCACCTTCGACGATGACGGTGTGGTGATCGGTGAAGGTCTGCTCCCATCGTCGCAGTTCAGTGTTCCCGAAGGCGAAGTCGGCGTCGCCCCAGATGATCAGCGTCGGTAGTGCCGCGATATCGGGTAGTCCGGCTTCGACGTCGGCGAGAAAGGCTCGGCTGACGGTGATTTCACGGGGAAAGACCGCCGATGCTTCCCGCCGCGCGGGGCTGTCGAGGGCCTTCTGATAATGGGTCATCTGTTCGGTGGTGGGCTTGGTGAGTCGGTGCCCGATGGGGATCATGACGTTGACGAAGAGGTTGAGTTGTCGGATCAGCAACCGTCCTATCGGGCTGCCCATCACATGGGACATGATCTGCACGAGCGGCGCAGCGACCGGCCAGGCCCAGGTGTTGGTCAGCACCAATCGGTCAAAGACCTCCGGGCGCTGTTGCACCGTCGCCAATCCGATCGGTCCACCCCAGTCATGTGCCACCAGCGTGACCCCGTTGAGGCCTAGCGCGTCAACGAATTTGCCGATTGCCTGGGCGTGCTCTGTGGGCAGGTACCGGTATTCCGGCGCGGCCACGGATAGCCCAAATCCTGGGTACTCGACTGCGATACAACGGAATTCGCTGCGCAGGGACGCTACGACCTTGCCGTAGTCGAACGACCAGGTCGGGTTGCCGTGCAGGAACAGCAGCGTGGGGCCCGAGCCTTCATCGACGTAGTGGAGGGTGTGCCCATCGATATCGATGAACCTGCTGTCGAACGGGAACAACGTGTCATCGACCCAAGCGGGTCGCTCTGCACCTGGCATGTTCATCCCCTCGACGTGTGTAGGATGATATAAGCAAGCATGGTTTAAATTAGCAAGTGGATGTGTGATGAGTCGAGATTACGGTCAGTACTGCGGACTTGCCCGGGCCCTGGATGTGGTCGGTGACCGGTGGAATTTGTTGATCGTCCGCGAGTTATTGATAGCGCCCGCGCGGTTCGGCGAGCTGCGGGAAGGGCTGTCGGGTATCGCGACGAACCTGCTGACCGACCGGCTCCGAGACTTGGAGGCAGCCGGCGTGGTCGAGCGGTGCTTGTCCGATGGCGCCAACGCGATCACCTACGCCCTCACCCCGTGGGGCACCCAGCTCCGCGAACCCGTCAACGCACTGGTCCGATGGTCGACGCCGCTGATGATCCGCGGACCCGAAGGAGATAAATTCCGTCCAGACGGGCTCTTGGTGGCACTTCCCGCGCTGTTCTCGGGGCGCATGCCGATTGATCAGTCCGTGGCCGTGGGAGTCACCGTGGACGGCCTGACGCTCCAACTGAGCGCCACCGATAACGGCATCGACGTCAGCAGACCCGACGGCCGTCAACTTGACGCCGTGCTGACCGCCGACGGGCAGCTTGTACTTGGACTAGCGGCGGGCTTGTTGTCACTGGATGACGTCGCCACGCTCGTCGGCATCGACGGTGTCAAATCCGCCCTACAAACATTTTTCAACGCGCCGAACTCCTCCGTCGACATCACCCGGTGATCTCAGGCTTCTCCTCGAAGCGTTTCTGCGAGCGACCAAATCGGCCGGGGCCATCTTGACCTGGTGACCAGCAGCGTCCGCCTGAACTATCAGACTCGAGGGCCTGTCAAGGTCGGTAGTGTGAGCAGCCAAGAGTCGCGTCGTACATCGCAAAATTGGCGCAACCGTACCGTTCCGACTTTCGCCACTTAGATGACCAAAAACGCTCCGCCATCTCCGTGACTATCATGGAAACGCACAGCTAGAAGCGGCGACGTTCGCCATCCAGTTTGACGATCGACAGCGCCGGCGCGGCTGCTGGTGGTTGTTCTGTTCGGCCCAAGGGTTGGCTGTGGAGGCGGCGTCATTCGCGATAGGTGGTGGTTTGCCCATAGTCCGGCGCAAGATGAAGTGTGATCGCGCTGTGCCCGCTATGACTGAGTTGAGCGGAATGCGTTGTAGTGGGCTCCGCCATACTTGCCCGGTGGGGGTTTTAGGTTCGGCGCTAGCCAACCGGTGTTTGTCGATCTGCGCGCCACGCGGCGGCATCGGCCTGTGAAGCAGATACTGGTCGCCGCGGGCCTGGCGCTGGCGGTTGCGCTTCTGCTGACTCCGGTGCTGATCCGGGTGTTCACTCGGCGGGGGTTGGGCCAGCCGATTCGAGACGAAGCCCCGGAAAATCACCAACGCAAACAAGGCACGCCGACGATGGGCGGCCTCGCGATCATCACCGCGATCTGGGCAAGCTACCTGGGTACACACCTCGTTGGGCTCACCTTCGGTGGTGGCGGGCCGTCTGCATCGGGGCTGCTGGTGCTCGCGTTGGCCACCGCCCTTGGGGCTGTCGGTTTCGCTGACGACGCTGTTAAGTTGCGGCGTTCGCGCAACCTCGGCTTGAACAAGAGGGCCAAGAGCGCTGGCCAGCTGGTCGCGGCAATCCTTTTCGGGGTACTCGCCCTGCAGTTCCGCAACTCCGATGGTCTCACTCCCGGCAGCCTCGACCTGTCCTATGTGCGCGATATCGCCGCGTTCACCATGCCGCCGGTGGTGTTCGTGGTGTTCTGCATCATTTCGTCTCGGCGTGGTCGAACGCGGTCAACCTCACCGACGGCCTGGACGGGCTCGCGGCAGGTGCCATGGCCATGGTGGCCGCGGTCTACGTGCTCATCACCTTCTGGCAGTACCGAAACGCGTGTGCCCTCACCGCGGACCCCGGTTGCTATCAGGTCCGGGATCCGCTGGATCTGACCCTTGTCGCCGCGGCGACAGCGGGCGCCTGTATCGGATTCCTATGGTGGAATGCCGCCCCCGCCAAGATCATCATGGGCGACACAGGTTCGCTTGCACTGGGCGGCATCATCGCCGGACTGTCGGTCACCAGTCGCACCGAGATCCTGGCCATCATCCTCGGGGCACTGTTCGTAGCCGAAGTCGCCTCGGTCGTCATCCAGGTCATTTCCTTTCGCACCACCGGCCGCAGAGTCTTCCGAAACTCTCCGCTGCATCACCATTTCGAGATGATCGGCTGGGCAGATGGCGTGTTCCCGTTGAATGAGCCCAACCAGTTTTAGAGTCCTGTGGCCCCATGTCGGGCGAGAAGGGACGATGAAACGTATGGCTGGTCGGAAGCGGAATTCCGCAGAAGACATCGTGCGCAAGTTGCGCCGAGCAGATGAGCTGGCCGCAGAAGGCAAGACCGGCGAGGAGATCGCCGGCGAGCTGGAGGTCTCGCCGGCGACGCTGTACAACTGGCGCCGTTCCTACGGCGGGATGGACACCGACGCCGCCAAGGAGCTCAAGGAGCTGCGCGAGCAGAACGCCCGGCTTAAGCGGCTACTCGCCGAAGCCGAGCTGGTCAAAGACGCCCTGCGGGAGGTCGCTAAGGGAAAATTCTGAGCCCAGCTGCCAAGCGCCGCGCCGTCGAGATGCTCGCCAATACGTTGGGCATGTCGGAACGGTTGGCGTGCAAGGCCGTTGGGCTGGCCCGCTCCACCTGCCGTCGCCTGCCGTTGGCACAGACCCCGACCGATCCGGACGCCGAAATGAGGGCTTGGCTGCGCGCCTACGCCACCAAACACCCGTGCCATGGGTTCCGGCGCGCCTGGGCGGCGTTGCGCTACGACGAGCGCCGTGAGGTCAACAAGAAGAAGATCCACCGACTGTGGCGTGAAGAGGGTCTGCAGGTGCGCGTGCACAGCCCCGTAAGCGGGCCGGCGTTTCCTCGGTGCCGCCGATCGTCGCCGATGCGCCGAAGGTGGTGTGGGCGATCGACTTCCAGTTCGACTCCACCGTCGACGGTAAGGCCATCAAGATCGCCTCGATGATCGACGAGCACACCCGCGAGTCGCTGCTGAACCTGGTTGAGCGCTCCATCACCGGCGAGCACCTGGTCGAGGAACTGAAAGCGGTGTTCGCCGCCCACGGCGGCCCGCCGAAGGTACTGCGGCTCGACAATGGCCCGGAGATGGTTTCCCAAGCGCTGCAACGTTTCTGCGAGCACAAGACCGGGATGGTCTACATCCCGCCGGGCTGCCCGTGGGACAACGGCTACATCGAATCCTTCAACAACAGACTCAGGAAGGAGTGCCTCAACCGCAACTACTGGACCACCCTGTTCGAGGCCCGCGTGGTCATCAGCGACTTCAAGGACGAGCACAACACTCGACACCGTCACTCGGCCCTGGGCTACCGCACGCCGGCCGAGTACGCTGCGGCCTGCGGGTGTACCCACACCCCGGTGGCCTGCAGCATCAACTGAGAACGGATCAAACCAACCCGACTCTAGAAACGGGTGGACTCAGAAACGGGGACTCGCCACAGAGACCACGCTGACCATCCGATTCTGGCTGATCGCTGCCATCGCCTGCGGCCTCGGCGTTGCGCTGTTCTACAGCGAATGGTTAACAGGTGCCGGAACCTGAGCGCCCGGAACGGCTGGCATCGTGGTCTCAGTCGATGATTGTGGGGGCGTCACGTAACCGTGACAGCGCCACGGCAGGTAGGACTGGCGACAATCGCCATCCACTTTGATGATCGACAGTTATTGCTGCCACTCTGCTTGTCCTCAACCTAGGTGTATCCGATCCGGCCGGTGCCTGCACGCGGGTGTTGGAAGCGAGACCAGGCTTAGGATTGGACGTGCCCTACGTGCCCTCCGAGGCTTGGGTATCCGCCTGGTCCAGTTGGCTGCCGATCGCGCTGAGGAAGGTCGCCATGGCTGGTTTGGAGAGTCCCTCGGGTAGAAACTGAAGTTTGTGAGGCTCGCCTTGCCCTTGATCTTCATAATTCGCAATACGGCCGTTGGATTGGCGTCGGTAGTCCGAATTGACGTCGACGAGGTTGAGGTACTCGAGTACTCGGTGAGATTCGAAGGCATCCTCACCCAATCCGTATCGCAGACTGCGGTTTTCGCCTGAAAGTGGAAGTGGTTGGGCGCCGTGCTTCGATAGGTTTCGGATTGTGATCAGCAGGAGCGCCAGTTCGGTGTCTTCGAGGACGTAGATCCAGCCTTCGGTGAACAGCGTCAATGGCACGGGGAATGACTCCTCGGCGGTTGGAACGCGATAGAGGTCGGTTCCGCGGCCGGGAAGGATGTCGTCTCTTTGCAGAAGGAACCCCTCGTATCTGCCCTTTGTGCGCGAACTGTTGGGCAGGTCGACGAGATCCTCAGCGTGAAGCCGTTTGAGGGTGCTCTGCAGCTGACGCTCGATCTTGTCCATGACGCTACGTCGGGTCTTGCCGACGCCGGAGGCTACGGCGGCCGTGGCGACGTAGTCAGTCCATGCCTTATCGATCGTGCTGTCTTTCCGCCGCAGAGGAACCGGGTTGTCAGGTCTTGCTCCGGCCCGGGTTCGTGACTGCGCTTCGAGCAGCGATATCAGATAGAACTTCAGGGCAAGACCGTTTGGCGACATTAGTCGGGTCGCTGGGGGCCTGAGCTGTGGCGGGGGTGCCTTGCGGCCAAAGGATGTCGGTGAGCGTGGTAGATGCTCAACGCGGACGAACCCGTGTCGTAGCCGCAGCGCATCCGCGGTACACAATGCGGCCAGCGTCTGGAGATGGGTTGTTGCCTCGTCGATCGAGGACCTCATTGTCTCCAGTCGAGCGCACCGTCGTTTCAACGTGAGGCGCTCCTTGCCCCGCGGCGGACGAGACGGGCTCAGCGAGAAAAAGACGCGACCAGCCTCAGTAATAGTGATCTCCATCACAAAGTCCGATCGGAATCCAACGCCTTGTACCGAACGTCTTAACCCGACCGAAAAATGGCGACGCCATTGACGTGGACGATGTCGATAGGTCGGGTTAAGACGTTGATTCAGGTTAGCACCATCTGGTGGCGAGGGGGCGTACAAAGGTGTTGTTGCAGTTCAGCGGCGTAGGGGTTGGCATTCTTCCCCCTTGTCGACGGCTTGCACGAGTGCGGCCTTCGGGGGTGAAGACCCCGAAGGCCGCGGGTGTCGCCCCTGTCGAAAGACATCTCACGAAGTTAAAAGTCAAGCCCGCGAGCTGGAGAGGAGGTGGGAACGCAACATGTTCGTCGTAGGGATGGCCGGTGTGCAGGCAGTGATGCAGCTGGCCGAGGAATTTGTTGAACAGGTGTCGTTGGGCTTGGTGGTTCCAGTCTCCGGCGGCGCGGCGAGCATCGAAGTGGCGGCGGGCGCCCGGGGAGGCCCGCAACGATGCAAGCGCCCAGATCGGGCCGACGGCGTTGAGGCGCCGGTTCTTGATGTGCCGGTGCAGAACAACGGTTTTCTTGCCGCTGGCGCGAGTGATGGGCGCGGATCCGGCGAACGCTTTCAAACCGCGTGCGTCGGCGAAACGAGTACGGTCATCCCCGATCTCTGCGAGCACCCGGGCACCGGCCAGCATTCCCAGGCCGGGGAAGCTGGTGATGATCTCGGCGTCCGGGTGCCGCTCAAAATGGGCGATCGACGCCTCAGCCAGTGCGTCGGCGGCAGCGCAGGCCGCGTCGAACTGGCCCAGCAGCGCGGTCAGGTGAATGCCCATCGCGTTCTCCACCACCGGCGATTGGTGCAGGTAGGTGTCGGTGAAGATCTCGCGCAGCCGTTCGACATCGCGGTCGAGGTAGCGTTTGCGGCCGGCCTTGATCAGCAGCCGACGCAACCGGGCCGGGGTCAGGTTGGCGGCCTGGGTGGGCGTCGGTGCGGCGGCCAAGATGGTGCGGGCATCGGTGCGGGCCAGCCCGCCCTCGGGCAGGCCGGCGAAGGCG
Organism: Mycolicibacterium frederiksbergense; assembly: GCF_012223425.1. Taxonomy (GTDB): domain Bacteria; phylum Actinomycetota; class Actinomycetes; order Mycobacteriales; family Mycobacteriaceae; genus Mycobacterium; species Mycobacterium frederiksbergense. The sequence goes on along the minus strand of NZ_CP038797.1, from coordinate 231,870 downwards.
ATCAGAGCGGCCGGGTAGAAGTCTTTGAGCAGGTCGCGGATCTGGTTGCCGACCTGCTGGCGGGCCCAGACCGCATCCTGCTGGGCGCGGGCCAACACTCGTATCGCTTGGGCAAGTTCGGTATCGGCGGGCAGGGGGCGGTGCGCGTCGGGGTCGGTGCGCACGATGTTGGCCAGCAGCACCGCGTCGGTGGCATCGGATTTGGCACCCGAGACCGAGTATCGGGACCGGTAGCGCGATGCCGCCAGTGGGTTGATCGGGTAGATCACCCGGCCGGTTTCGCGCAACGCTGCGACGAACAGGCCTCGGTCGGTTTCGATCCCGATTGGGATCGGATCTTCGGCGGTGTCGCCGGCTTCGGCCAGCAGCGTGAGCAGGGCGGTCAGTCCGGCGGCGTCATTGCCGACTCGGCCGCGGGCCACCACTTTGCCCTCGTCATTGATCACCGCGATGTCGTGATGGGCTGTCGCCCAGTCAATTCCGCAATACAGTCCCAACATTTCCTCATTCCGTTGATCGATCGTCGTGCCGTTACCGGTGGATTCACGCGGCGCCCTAATCGTGGGACTCGAAGGTCCGTCATCTCACTAGCCGTCCGTGACTCCAGCTCACCGCAGGACTTCGTTCTGTCGAAGAGCTCAAGGCTCGGGAACAACCATCGGGAAGTAGACCCTGCGGCAGGCTTGGGCAACGGAATCCCACCACCTCACAAGGGGGGTCTGCCGCCAGACACGCCGTTCTTTCGTAAGACGTCTCGCGTCGGGAAACTCCAGGCATCACCTGACGGCAGACCCCGCACGGAACAGACCCCCGGTCTAGGACCGGACAACCTATCCCTACAAACGATTAGGAAACAACTGTTATGACGATACGCCGGACGGGCTCGCAGGAGCTCCCTATAGGCGATGGTCCGCAGCGGCTGCCGCTGCGGTGGGTGGTGATCGCGATATTGACTGCTGCCGCCGCCGTTGGCGGGTTGATGTGGGAAGGACCGGTTGCGGCTATCGCCAGCGCATGTGCAGTCGCCGTGGCTTTCCACCGTCTGATCGCATAGGGCAGAGCTAGGGCAGGTGAACCTCTGGCCGAGCGTCACCCTGCCCGGGGCCGCAGCACATCGCAGCCGCTTAAGTCGCAACACGCGGCGCGCCGCGTGGCCCACGACCGATGGTTCCGGGAGCCGGGGTGATCGACGCGGCCGCCGGCCGAAGCTGTCAATGGCAATCGAAATTGACTCCTCGCCGGCGAGTAGGAATTGACCCCGGGAGAGTCGCTCGGCCGGTGGGCGTCCGTGGCTGGTTTGATCGGCGAGTAAGTGGTACCGGTGGCGAGTCCCCGTTTCTGAGTCCACCCGTTTCTAGAGTCGGGTTGGTTTGATCCGTTCTCAGTTGATGCTGCAGGCCACCGGGGTGTGGGTACACCCGCAGGCCGCAGCGTACTCGGCCGGCGTGCGGTAGCCCAGGGCCGAGTGACGGTGTCGAGTGTTGTGCTCGTCCTTGAAGTCGCTGATGACCACGCGGGCCTCGAACAGGGTGGTCCAGTAGTTGCGGTTGAGGCACTCCTTCCTGAGTCTGTTGTTGAAGGATTCGATGTAGCCGTTGTCCCACGGGCAGCCCGGCGGGATGTAGACCATCCCGGTCTTGTGCTCGCAGAAACGTTGCAGCGCTTGGGAAACCATCTCCGGGCCATTGTCGAGCCGCAGTACCTTCGGCGGGCCGCCGTGGGCGGCGAACACCGCTTTCAGTTCCTCGACCAGGTGCTCGCCGGTGATGGAGCGCTCAACCAGGTTCAGCAGCGACTCGCGGGTGTGCTCGTCGATCATCGAGGCGATCTTGATGGCCTTACCGTCGACGGTGGAGTCGAACTGGAAGTCGATCGCCCACACCACCTTCGGCGCATCGGCGACGATCGGCGGCACCGAGGAAACGCCGGCCCGCTTACGGGGGCTGTGCACGCGCACCTGCAGACCCTCTTCACGCCACAGTCGGTGGATCTTCTTCTTGTTGACCTCACGGCGCTCGTCGTAGCGCAACGCCGCCCAGGCGCGCCGGAACCCATGGCACGGGTGTTTGGTGGCGTAGGCGCGCAGCCAAGCCCTCATTTCGGCGTCCGGATCGGTCGGGGTCTGTGCCAACGGCAGGCGACGGCAGGTGGAGCGGGCCAGCCCAACGGCCTTGCACGCCAACCGTTCCGACATGCCCAACGTATTGGCGAGCATCTCGACGGCGCGGCGCTTGGCAGCTGGGCTCAGAATTTTCCCTTAGCGACCTCCCGCAGGGCGTCTTTGACCAGCTCGGCTTCGGCGAGTAGCCGCTTAAGCCGGGCGTTCTGCTCGCGCAGCTCCTTGAGCTCCTTGGCGGCGTCGGTGTCCATCCCGCCGTAGGAACGGCGCCAGTTGTACAGCGTCGCCGGCGAGACCTCCAGCTCGCCGGCGATCTCCTCGCCGGTCTTGCCTTCTGCGGCCAGCTCATCTGCTCGGCGCAACTTGCGCACGATGTCTTCTGCGGAATTCCGCTTCCGACCAGCCATACGTTTCATCGTCCCTTCTCGCCCGACATGGGGCCACAGGACTCTAAAACTGGTTGGGCTCATTCAACGGGAACACGCCACCGGGTCGGAATCCACAGTGCTCGTCGCGCTGCGCGGCAACAGTGGATCGGGCAAATCGACCATTGCTCGGATGCTGCGGGAGCGCCACGGGTTGCCAACGTAGTGAAACCGATATCGATCAAGCCGAGGTCGGCACCTTGATCGTCGGCCAAGGCGGTGCTGCAGTGGTAGCGGCTCAAATCGGCACTTGAAGGTCATGCCGGCGTCGGCACCGAACTAATTGGCCGAAGGCTACTTTCGATGTGCGGGGCCGATCGCTCCTCGTTGAAATCGACTGTCTCGGAATACATTCCAAACTCGCACTGAATATCACTCGCTGACTATCGGTTTCCCCCGTCCACAGACCGTCCGCATCGGGACGCGACGGACAGCCATCTTAAGTTGAGAGTGCGTGGTGCGCAGCGTCTGCGAGTTCAGGGGCGCTGGCGTAGCGCTCATCGAGAGATTTGGCCATTCCGGCGGCGACTACTGAGTCGAACGCAGTGGGGACCTCAGGGTTGAATTCTGAGGGTTTTGGAGGCTGCGTGCTGAGGTGGCCAATCACTTGGCGTTCAAGACTGTCGCCGGTGAAAGGCCTGTTACCCGTCAGACATTCATGCAAGACGCAAGCGAGCGCGTAGACATCAACGCGGTGGTCGAGATTGTCGGATCCAGCAAGTCGTTCGGGCGCCATGTAGAAGAATGTGCCGACCGCGTGACCGGTTTGGGTGAGTGCGGTGTCGTTAGCGCTTCTTGCGATCCCGAAGTCGATGAGGTAGGCGAAGTCTCGTTGGCCGACGAGGATATTAGACGGCTTGACATCGCGATGTATGAGCCCGCTCTGGTGCGCGGCATCGAGTGCGCTGGCGATCTGATCGATGATTATCACCGAGCGTTTGGGGCTCAATGGGCCATCGGCAAGTATGGAAGCCAGATCTCGGCCCTCGACGAGTCGCATGTCAACGTAGAGTCGGCCGTTGATGGTGCCGAAATGATGAATTGGCAGGACATGCGGTTCTGTGAGACTGGCCGCTAGACGGGCTTCACGCTTGAAACGTTCTCGGAACGTTCGATCGTCGGTCAGGTGCGGAGGCAGTAGCTTGAGAGCCACAATGCGATTGGTATCGGTGTCGAATGCTTTCCAGACTTCTCCCATGCCGCCACGACCGATGACATCCAGGAGCTGGTAGCGGCCGAGCTCTGCGCTGACGGTCGCCTCTGAGGGGTGAAGAACCGCGGGTGCGGCCTGCGTGGGCGCAGAGGGACTAGATGGCAGTGAGTTGTGAGTCGACCGACCTTCTGCCACGGCTTGCGCTGGCGACGAGGCTTCAGCGGTTACATCCGGACGTTGGTGGGCGTCATCATGTCGGCGATGGCGTAGCCAGATGTAGACGCCCAACGCTGCGGCCAGGGTGCAGAGGATTGCGATCGCAATGATCAACGCGCCGCTGGTGGAGGAGCTATCTGACCTTGGATTCGATGGAGACGATTGCGTGGTATCCGACGGTGGTTTGAGGTAGGTGTCGACTATCTGGGTGTATTTGCCTGAGTCACGGACAGACCGCAGCCCGGCGTTGAAACGCGCGAGCAGGTCTTGATCGCGATCCTTGGCAACCGCGAATCCGTAGTCGGTCGGATCTTCGAGGGGTGTCACTGTTTTGAAGCCGTTGCCTTGCGCGATGCCGTACTGCAGGACGGGTGAATCCTCGAACAGTGCAGCCGTTCGGCCAAGACGAACGTCGTCGAACATCGCGGACGAATTGGGAAAGCCGACCACAGTGAATCCGTACTGAGTGGCGATTGACCGCGCGAAGTCCGCACCCTGAGTGCCGTCCTTGACTGCTACACGTCGATTGGCCAGATCCTGGTATTCGGTGATGTCGGTATTGCTGTTCGGGACCGCCATCTGCACGCCGGAAACGAAGTAGGGGTCAGAAAAGTCGAATACAGCCTTGCGTTCATCGGTGATAGAAAGTCCCGCAATCACTCCGTCCACTTGGTAGGCCTGCAGGGCTTGCAGCGAGGCGTCAAACCCGAGTGGCTTGATGTCAACGGTAAAGCCCTGGTCAGCGGCGATGGCCCTCATGAGATCCATGTCAATGCCGACATAGCTGCCAGAGCTGTCCTGGTACTCGAACGGCGCGAACGTGGTGTCTGTTGCGATGACGTAGTGGTCGCCGTCTTCGGATGCCGAGGAGATTGGTGACGCGATGACGAATATGCCCAGGATCCAGATCAGTGCCAGAGCTAGCGCCGATACCTGTCGCAGACTCTGCACATTCTGTCCGTCCGTCGTAGCCAGCCACCCAACAGCAAGCCAGGCTATCGGTCCCTCGCCAGTCCCAGTCAGTCTTACCGTGTTTCATTACCAGGCGGGTGAGCAATGATGCCGTTGGGCCGGCCGATGGCGGCACGGCATGCTTGGGAGTCCGCGCACCTGGTCGAGATGATGTGTCCAGTGCATGCTGTTGGCACTTGTCATGGGTTCAGTCCCAAGTTGAACGCCCGCCCCTCGGGGATCTGGTCCCCTGTCTTCGACCCGTCGTCGCGGTCGTTGCTTCTGCATGTTCAGGGCCTGCGCGCTGAACCGCTGGATTGCCGGCATAAGCGCGCGGCAAAGCAATGCAGCGAGGGAGTGGCCGTACGGCCAGTGCGGAGACGCGGAGTGAGCGCCCGCAATCCTGCACCACCGTACCGTTGCAACTTTTGCCACGCGGATGACCGAATCTGCTGCGTCATCTCCGTGACTAAACTGGGAAAACCGCAGGGAGGAGCTACGTCGCTTGCCATCCAGTTTGGCGATCGACACTGATATCCATTCGTTAGGCTAACGAACGGATAACTGGGGACGCGCTATCGGCGATAGCGGTTGGCTGAATCGCTACGAACTTCTCGCCGGCGCGACGACGGAAACCGGGCCCTGGGCCGGTACTTCACGGATAGAGGCGGCACACCCAGGCCGCTCCCTTTCCCAGAAGGACCACCACCATGGCGACATCCGCAACAGCCCGCTCGCGAGACCTCGACATCACCCCGGCCCTCGCCGCCGTGCGCACGTACTCGCGTGCGGTGAAGATCGCCTGCGACGAGCTGCACGACGACCCGTTCAACGCCGGTGCCCGCGCCGCGCTACTCAAACTGATCGTCGACGACAGCTCCGAAGCGGACGCCGCATTGACGCGTGCGCTCGCCGAGAATGGCGCCGGGATTGTGGGAGACTGATTTACCGTGACAGGTAAAATTCCCGCCAAAAGGAAACAGTTCGACGAGCTGGTCAAGCCTGTCGATCGGCAGAAACTCGCACAGCGAGCGATCACCATCCTGGGCGTCCTCGGCGGTGTATTCGCCATCCTCTCGATGCTCGCGAATCTGTGGCCAGAGTCCAACCAGGCTGATCCCACGCCGGGAAATTCCTACATCCCGTCCTCCACTTTGGTGACCGGATTCGCCCGCGACTACGTCACGACCTACCTCACCGCCCGGAGCGGCGACGAAGACAAGTTGGCGCGCTACGTCACGCTCAAAGACGTCAAGCTGCCGCCCATCGCCGGACAGTTCACCGACACCGAGGTCGCCTTCGCCAAGCAGGTCGCCACCACCGATGACGGCGTGGCGGTGTGGACGGTGACGATCTCCGGAGTCGTCAACGGAGACACCACAGCCTCACCTCAACGCACCTTCTACCGAGTGCCCATCACCGTGCTCGACAGCGCTCCGCGCGCGACTGCCCTGCCCATGCAGGTGGCCGGCCCGGGCGTCGGCGTCGACTTCCGGCTGGGCTATCGCCACACCGTTGCTCTCGACTCACCGTTGGGGACGACCGTCACCGGTTTCGTTCGCTCCTACCTCACCGGCGGAACGGACTTCCCTCGCTACGTCACCGCCGACTCCACCGAGAAGCCGATCCAACCGGCGCCCTACGCCAAGGTCGACACCCTCACCATCGCGGCGAACGTCGGGGGAGATGGAGCGGGTGCAGACACCGCCGAGGTCTACATCACCGTCGCGGCCCGAACCAAGAACTACACGCTGACCCAGCTGGCCTACCCGCTGACAGTGCGGTCGGTCGAAGGTCAATGGCAAGTCATCTCCATCGCCGCGGTTCCACTGCTGCAGACCCGACCCGACACCCCCCGCGAAGACAACGCCACCACGGCCACATCCACGACTCCGCCGCCACCGCCGACGCGCGGCTAACCCCCACCACCTGAAATCGAAAGGAACATCCCCATGACTGACATCCAGGTCCTCCTCCAGAACATCCAAGTCGTCGCCGTGGGCGTCTCCGGGACGCTGCTGATGCTTTGGGGCCTCTTCTACTTCTTCAAGAACTTGTTCGGTGAGGGCGGGCGCCAGCCCGTGAAGATCGCCATCGGTGCCGCGGTGATCGCTGGCGCGGCCGGCGTCTACTCGCTGATCCCGGCGTTGATTGACGCGGGCAGCAGCACCGGTGAGCAGATCGGCGGCGGCGGCGGATACTCGATGCCGGCCTTCAACGTGGTGCCGACCTCACCCGTGGTCGACAACAGCGCCCTGGCAGCCGCATGAATGGGATCCGCTGGGTTCGGGTCGCCACCGGTGGCAGACGCTTCCGCACCTACGTGGGCCGGCTCCCCGGCGGCCGCAGGATCCCCGGAGGCGCGCGTCCGATCGAACAGATCGTCGGCTTCACTGCCGTCCTGGTCGCCACGATCTTCGCCACCCGGCTCCTACCGTTCAACGCGATCGCCACGTTCGGCACCGGCATCTTCCTGGCTTGCGCGGTCACCGCGGCCCTGAGCCTGATCAAGTACGACGGCATTCCCGTCCTCGGGAAGACGGCTCGACTTGCGAGCCTGATCGCCGACCGCAAGCCGACCGTCCTCGCCCGCGAGGAGCTGGGCCGCCAAGCGGAGTCCAACCCCCACGCCTTCGTCATCGACGACACCGCCGTCAACGCCAGCTGAAACTGCCCCGCCACAACGCACACAGCCGAGAGCGCACCCGTGAAACTGAGACAGCCGACCGCAGCCCGACGCCACCACCTCCAGTGGACCCACCATGGAGGCGTCTACGCCACCTACTTCGTCGAGGCGCTCGACTACGGACTGCGCCAGCCAGAGGACAAGGCCGGCGTCGCCGACGCACACGAATCACTCATCGTGAACTGCCCCGAGAACACAGTGCTGCTCAGCCTGCAAGCGCCGCTCGATCTGGTCGACGTCATGAACCGCTCACTGGACAACGTCGACCTCCAGCGCACCCCGGACTACATCAAAGAGACCTTGGCCGGGTACCGGCGCATCGCCGAGATCGCTCCGCTGACGCGGGTCTACACGATCACGTTCCCCATCAACAAGAGCCCGCTCAAGGGTGAACCGTCCCCCCGCGAAGTCGCCACACAACTCGCAGCCGCCGAAGCACTTCTCGCCGTTGTCGACCCCGAATCCAACTTCAAACTCGAGCCCGTCCCCGAGGGCCTACTGCCCTTCATCTGGAACCACAACCTGATGCGCGGCTCCGCACTGGAACACGCCCCACACAACCCTGCCAACGCCTCGCCGAGCACCACCCCGGTCGCCACCAACTTCCACCCGGGCGTCATTGACGAAGGCGCGCGCACCGAGAAGTCCTTTCGGCGCAGCTTCGACCCCATGCTCAAAGCCATGGTCCGGCTCGATGACGGACACGTCATCAACAGCTACCAGGCGATGCTGACCCCGCTGTCCTTCCCCCCGGCGATGGCCTTCCCCGGCCACTCCGAATTCCTGTCGGTGCTCGACGGGATCCCCGATGTCAGCGTCGACTGGGCGATGCGGGTACGCCGCCGCGACCGCGAGTCCGCCATGCAGCTCAACGAGAAGGTCCTCGCCAAGCTCGGTATCCAGCTCGGGGAACGCGACACCGACGTCGGCTTCCACACCCAGGAACTGCGACGCAAGGTCGACACCCTGGCCGCCTACAACGAGAGCCTTGCCGCCGACGAGAACGCCGAAGAAGTCGAGTTCACCACGGTGCTCGCCGTCGGCGCACCCACCGAGGCCGACCTCACGCGCAGCGTCGGGACCCTCAAAGCCAAGTTCCGGCGCCTCGGCATCCGCCTCGACGCCCCGCGCGGCGGGCAGCGCCGGATGTGGATGATGTTCAACCCGGGCGCCCCCGCCGACACCGTCTACACCGACTATCAGCACGTCATGTCGACACCCGATTGGGCTGGCTTCGTCCCCTTCACCACCGCCCGCCTGCTCGACGACACCGGCCCGGTCATCGGCGTCAACCTGCTCTCCGGGCTCTTCGAGCCGCTGCACTTCAACTTCCTCAACAAGGTGCTCTCCGACATCAGCCCCGCCATCGCGATCGCCGGCGAGCTGGGCTCCGGGAAGAGCTACTTCACCAAGACCCTCATCAGCATCATCGCCGACCTGCTGGGTCAGTTCCTCGTCATCGACCGATCGCAGGGAGGGGAGTACGTCGCGCTCCTGGAGTCCATTCCCGGCTCGGTTCTGATCAGCCTCGACGTCCCGGAGTTCACCCTGGATCCGTTGCGGATCTTCGCCGACCCGCACCGCGCCCGCAGCATCACCCTCGACACAATCCTTCCGCTGCTCAACATCCCGGTGGTCTCCGCAGCCGGTGTCCTGCTGGCCGAAGCGCTCCAACCGGAGAACCGCGTGAAGAACAATCTGCGCTCGCTGGCCGATGTCCGCGACTACCTCGCCCACAACGCCGAGCGCGGCCACGGCCGCGACGCCGACGACCAACACGCCCTCGTGCGCGCCATGGACGCAGTGGAAGCCCCCGTGCTGTTCGATCGGTCCCTGCCCCCCATGCCGGTGACAGCCACCGCCACCGTGGTCCGCACCCACACCCTGGCCCTGCCGACTGTCGACGAACTGACCATGAGCCACGCCTACGCGAACCTGCCATGGCGCAAGCGACTCGGTCACACGCTCTACGAGCTGGTCGGCCTGCTCGCCCGCGAACAGTTCCTCAAGCCCGGCCGGTTCGGAGCACTGGTGGTCGACGAGGCCTACCACTTCACTGCCACCACCGTCGGTAAGCAGATCGTCGAGGAGTTCGTCCGTGATGGAAGAAAGCACTCGGCCGGCATCATCTTGGCTTCCCACGACCCGAAGGCCGACTACGTCACCGCGGCACACAACCTGATTCCCAACCGCTTCGGGTTTCGCCAGCGCAACCCCCAGATCGCCGCCAACACCCTGGAGTGGCTCGGCGTCGACATCGAACGCGACGCCTACCTGATCAAACAGCTCCGCGAGAACACCTCACCGCCCACAGGCCGCAACGAAACCGTCGCCCCCAACCGCCGCGGCGAGTGCTTCATCGCCGACGGCCGCGGCCGAATCGGCCGGGGAAAGATCTTCGGCCCCGCCCGTGAAGACCGCGCCCTCGCGGTGTCCACCACACCCCAGCAGGTGAGGAACTAGTGCTCACCGCTGCCTTCTTCCGGCCTGGCTGGGACCCTGCCATGCCGGCCCTCGGCCAGCTGTTCGCGCGTGGCTGGGCGCTGTCCAACGCCACGACACTGCGCCGCTACACCGTGTTGCCGGTCTACCTGCAGCTGTGCTTGTGCCTGGTGGCGCTCGTCTTCCCCGCCGAAGCCCATGCCGCGATCGGCCCGCAAAGCCCCCTGCTCTACGTGCTCGGTGTCACCGACTCCTACGGCGTCCCGCTGTCGCTCTACGCCATCTCCACCGACTACGGATCCATCCTCGACGGAGGCTCACAGGCTGTCCTGGCGACCCTGTTCGAAGCCGAAGCTGGACTCTTCGTCGCCATCGGCGGTGTAGCCATCTTCTTCTTGATGTACATCCTGAGCTTCGGGTTCTTACCCGACCTCGTCCAACCGGTGGCGGTGGTGGCCCAGGACTACGCCGGCCAAATCCTGCCGGGCGTCGCCGCGATCGCCGCCGTCATCGCCGCCACGTTCATCGCCGTCAACATCCTGCGCGGCAACATGCCACGAGCCGCATCCCAGGCTGCTGCGGCCGTCGTGATCGCACTGATCGGGGGAGCACTCGTCTCCTCACCCATCACCTGGGTGATATCCAATGACGGGCCGCTGGCAGTGGGCCGCGATGCCGCCGTGGGGATCGGCTCCAACTCGGTGGCCGGCAAGGCCCAAACCGCCGACACCCTCGACCGCTTGGAGGGCACGCTGGCAACCTCGTTTGTGCGCCGCCCCCTGCAGACCTGGAACTTCGCCGGTCAACCCGACAACACGCCCAGCTGCGCGGCCGCCTGGAGCGCCGGGGTCAACTCCGGTGACCCCGACAACATCAAGGACGGAATCGCCGCCTGCGGCGCCCCCGATTCCGCGACGATGAAGGCCGCCGCTGACAACCCCACACCCGGGCAGCTGGGGACCGGGTTCCTCATGGTGATGTTCATCGGAATCTTCGCCCTGTTCTGCATCGTCCTCGGGTTCCATATCGTCGCCGAGTTCTTCCGCGCCGTAGCCAACGCCTTCAAGCTGCTCTGGGGGTTCGCCGTCGGCGTCATCCCCGGAGGACCCCAAGCATCACTGGTCAACACATTCGTCGCCGTCTTGTTCTCCGGCGTCGCCATGTTCGGCTACATCACCATGACCATCTTCGTCGGCGAGATCGTGACGGTGGTCTTCCGCCAGCAGCGCAACGGAGTCGTCGCGATGTTCTCCGTTCTGGTGCTGATGGTGATCGCCATCCAGGGCGTCTTCAAGCTCTCCAAGAAGCTCAAGGATTCCAGCGCGAACGTCGCCGCCGGCGTCCTCAACAGCGCCGGCGCCGCCCCACCACCACCGCCCCAGACCGCCAACATCTGGCAAGACAAGGCTGGCGGATTCCTGCGGGACAGCACCGTGGTCGCCCTGGGGCTGGGCGCCACAGCCGCCGGCGGCGCCCTGGCCGCACGATCACCGTCGGCAACCCACGCCCTGCACGCTGTCGCCCCGTTCATGCGAGGCGGACGCACCTCCATGGTGCGACACCTCGATCGCGGCGCCGACCTCTATGAACGCGAGCAGGACCGCCTGGAACGCGAAAGGCAAAGAGCGGAAAGGGAAGAGGCCAAACAGCGCGCGAAAGAGGAGAAGGCGGCCACCATGGGGCAATCCCCGGCCGCCGGGGATCAGAGCGCGCCACCCACGATGGGCAGCACCGTTGTGCCGCCGACCGACCCATCCGCGTCCGGCTCCACCCCTCCCTCTGCTCCGGCTCAGCGCAACGGCTCCGCCCCACCGACATCGACGTTCAGCGCCGCGCCCTCCCACGAGGCCCCTGCACCAGCTCGGCCCCCGCTGACCAACGACGACCTGCGGCCCAAGGGGTCAACCCCGTCATCGCCGGGCTACAACTCACCACCGGCTGGGGCGCACTCCGGTGTCGTCGACCCGCTCAACGCGCCGCCTCCAGCACCAAGAACCGGGTCAGCGGCACCACTTCCACAACCGAATACGCCTGCGACCAGCATCGATGACACGTCCCCGTCGCCGGACCCGCCCAACCCCGGGCCCGCCGGCGGCAACGCCGCGCCGCCGTCGCCCTTCGAGCAGGAACCCGGCCACACACCGTCCCCGCCGCCACCAGCGACACCTCCCAAGACCGGGCCGGGGCGCCCGCTGCCACCGGCATCCGATCGGCCCGATGAACAGGGCAAATCATGAGCGAACCCACCCCCGACCCGCCTCGCCGATCCGCCCTGCGCAGCCTGACGAATGCCGCAGCGGTTCAAGTCATTCGCAAGGCCGCGGTCTCTGCCGGAACCGCCGTCGTCGGCGCCGTCGGATGGCCCGTCATTCTCTCGGTGGCCGCGGCCGCGGCGCTGCTGGTCCTCATCCTGGTAATCACGGCAATCACGGCGCTGAGCCGAATGTCTGACCAGCGGGGCGACTTCAGCTACCAGTGCGAATCGCGTTTGGGCTACTCCGTGGGCAACACCGCAGCACTGGCAGTGGTGCCCCGACTGGCCACCTCTGTTCCCTACGGCCAGGCGCCGGCCACGACCTGGGAGACAACGGAGCTGCAGCCGGCGACCACCACACCCCCGACCACCACCAGCACCACATCACCGTCGACGACAGCACCACCCACCACCACGACCAGCGCAAATGGCACGTCCCCGGCAAATCCATACGCCACGCTGACCGCGCCGGCCACCGCCGACGCCAAGACCGCCGCATGCGCCGACGCCGTACGCGCCGGAGACGTCGTCGGACCACCCCTGACCACGCCTGGAACCGAGATCGGCCAGCAAGCCGCCGTCCTGGCCAACAACCAGGTCGGCCTGCTGACAACCGAGGCCGACGGAAGTACCGCCGGGCCCACGAATAACGCGTTTTCCGCAGCTAACTTGGTCAGATACGCCTACTACCAGGCCACAGGGGGAGAGGTCACCTTGCCGACGGACGTCGCAGACCAGATCGACGAAGGCGATCGCGTGGACCCCTCCGCGATCAGCCCCGGCGATCTCGTCTTCTTCAACTTCACCCCCACCCAGGGGCCCACCGCCGTCATGATCGCCATCACCGCCACCCTTGGCATCGACGCCACCACGCTCAACGAACCCATCGCCGTCGGTGTTCTGCCCACCGGCAACGTCATCGTCAAACGGCCACACACACGCGCCGGACAGGAGGTGCCCACACCGTGACCGAGGACCAACTCGCCGACACCGCGGCCCCGCCGCTGCCACCGGGCATCGGCACGTCCCCCGACACCGGCAACCGCGACAATCAGCGCCGGCCGATCCTGCCGATCACCCCGCGCCTGCCCGGCAACCCCGCCGCCCCACCACCGCAGCAACAGTCAGCGCCAGCACAGACGCCGGCTCCCGCCCAACCGGCCGCCACCCCAGCAGCTCCCGCAGGAACAACGGCACCGGCCGCCGCGCCCGCGGGGACAACCACCCCGGCCGCCGCAGCGCCCGCGGCCGCCGGAGGCCCCGCCCCGGCCACAGACCCCGCCTCCGGCGAGGCCGGCCACGACCACGACCAGGGCGGCGAGGACGCTGCTGCTTCCCCCGAAGCGCCCACCGACGAAGCCGCCGCCAAGTCCCCCATCAGCCCCGAAGACGCGATGGGCATGCTCTCCGGGCTGGCCGAACCGCTGGCCGGCATTCCGTCCGCGCTCATGGGGATCGGATCCGGCCTGCTCGCCCCCTTCGGCCAGATCCTCAACCAGTTCGGACAAGGCAACCCGGCCATGCCGTCCTCCAGTGGCTTCCCGCAAGGGGTGCTCGATCGCCTCGGCTCCACCGACGCCAGCACCGGCATCGCCGGCTTCGCAGGGGACGCCTATCAATCCGACGTGGACAAGCAGGCGAACCAGGCCCGCGCCATGGACAACCTGGAACGCAAACTCCGTACCTCACTGGAGGATTCGGCGGCCAACTCCACGCTGGGCCGCGACAAGATCGAGCAGATCATCAACCAGGTCAAGACGGCCTTGCAGGCTATGGGCCCGATCGCCAGCACGCCCATGGGCCAGCTCGGCGTGCTGACCACCATCGCTCAAGGGCTTCAGCAAGCAGGTGCGGTGCTGACCGACGCCGTCGGCAAGGACGCGCTCAACGCCGACACCGTCAAGACGATGTCGGCCGATTACATCAAAGACCTCAACGCTGCGGGCCCCGACAGCCAAGAGCAACAGAACCTTCTGGCAGCCGGAGGGCCGAAGGCGTGGGCCATAAAAGCGTTGGCCGCCAACGGAATCACCGACCCTCGCGCCGTCGCGAACTGGCTACCCGGGCTCATGACCATGGGGGAGCGCGAATCGGGTAACAATCCTCGCGCGGTGAACGGCTGGGACTCCAACGCCGCGAAGGGCACCCCGTCGATGGGATGGATGCAGACCATCCGGCCCACCTTCGAGGGCCACTGGCGACCCGGAACGTCACGTGACATTTTCGACCCGGTGTCCAACGCCGCCGCGGCGATCCACTACATGATGTCGCGGTACTCAGTTTCCGCCGACGGGTCAGATCTGATGCAGAAAGTGCAACAGGCCAACCCCTACGCCGCTGCGAAGGGATACTGACGTGGCCAAAACCGAGACACAGCAACAGAATCCCGGCCTGGTCGCCATCATCGTCGTACCCGTGGTCCTGGGCGCACTCTGGATCAGCGGCGCGGCCACCGCCACCTCCTGGGCGCTGCGCCACGGCTACTTCTCCACCCGCCCCGCGTTCGGCCTACCCGGAGCCCCCGGCGGCGCCGGCCCCACCGTGCTGACCATCACCGCCCTCCTGGCGGTCGCGCTCGGCATCGCCGCCGCGGTGCTGGTGGGTGTCCGGATGGCAGCACCGGTCCAGCACGACCCCGACGACCGCCGCCCCGTCCCACCGGTAGCAGCCCCAGTCCTGGCCGCCACAGCCCTCACCGGGGGACTGCTGATCCTGGTGCTGATCCCGTTCATACCGGACCTCATCGCCGCGGCCGCCGGGATCATCGCCGCCTACGCTCTGGCCGACCTGCTCACCGAAAAGCTGCGCGAACGCCGCGAACGGGCCCGCTACCTCAACGAAATCGAATGGGCGCTCTACCCATACCTCGGCTACGACGAACTGCCGCGCCGCCGCGTCGTCTCCATCACCGAGTGGGACGAGGAAGTCGAAGGCCAACCCGAGAAGCCCAAGACGCTGCTGCTGGCCTACCGCGGCCGGCGCGAAGAACTCAAGCCTGAACTGAGCCGCAGACTCGACGACGCCGTCGGCTCGCACTACACCCTGTCCTACGCCACGACAGACCAGCTCATCACCGCCAGCTTGGCCAGCGTCAACACCGAATCCCCCACGGTTCGCGGACTGCGAGAACAGATCTCCAGCACCGAACTGTTCGCCTCCGGCGCCACGGTCACCGACCTGCAGTACAGCGAGAGTGGCGACATCGTGCGATTCACCGTGCACCACCAGATCGGCGCCAAACTCTCTGGCACGGATCGGATCCGCTCCATCGCCCGCAAGATCAGCGATCTCCTGCCCGGCCGCTGGCGCGCCACCCGCTGCGACCACTTGGCGGGCACCGCCGTCTTCGAGATCCGCCCCGAACTGCCCACCAAGGTCTACCCGCCCGTTCTTCCCGCCGTCACCACCGTCGAAGAAGCCTGCGCCACATACGATCACGCCGCCATCCCGCTTGCAGTCGATGAGGAAGGCAACGTCATCGAGTGGAACCTCAAGGTCAACCCACACATGCTGCTCATGGGACCCACCGGCACAGGTAAGACCGCCACGATCCACAACGCCATCGTCCAGGCCGCCCGGCTCGGGGTTCGCATCTTCATCATCGACTTCAAGGGCGGTGAGTTCACCAGCTACCGCAACTACCCGAACGTCGTGGCAGTGCTCACCGAACCGCATGAGGCAATCGCGTTGGTGAACACCATCTACAAGGAGATGCAGGCCCGCTACAACCTGTACAAACGCGACCGCCGTGCACTGGCCAGCAAAGAGCCATTCATGATCATCTTCGACGAGTACACCGAATTCCAGGAAGCGATCAAGAACTTCTACGCCAACCACAAGGAAAAGAAGGGCGCCAGGGACTGCCCCACGCTGCGGCAGTTCTCCTCACTGCTGCGCCTCGGCCGCACCAGCCGCTTCCACTGTGTGGCCGCCCTTCAGCGCGCCGACGCCGACTTCCTCAAGGGCGAAGCCAAGGACAACTTCACCCAGCGCCTGTCGCTGGGCAAGCTGTCCACCCAGGCAGCGATGATGATCCACAACGACGCCAACGCCGGGCGCACCGTCCCCATCGGCGTGCGCGGCCGCGGCACCTCCCTCAATAGCGCGGGATGGCCCACCGAAGTCCAAGCGTTCTACGTCCCCGACCCCTCAGACCCTGCCGACGACGACGAACGCCAGATCCTCGACGAGCTGCGCCCGCCAACCTCGCTGTACGAGCGAGGCATCGTCATGCCGCCCGATTGGGATCCCAACGACGGCGTCGAGGACTTCACCGAATACCTGAGCCTGCCCCTGCTCAAGGCCGCCGACTACCCGCAGTTCGACCCGCACGCAGCCGACTACGCACCACCTGGATGGCTGGACTTCCATGACCGCGGCGTCGAGTCCATCTTCGGCACCGCCCCTGGCGGCCCCCGCCCCGTCACCCCGACATCAGCACAGGAACTCGTCTCCACCTACGACCAGCCCGACGGCGAGATCCGCCGCGTCGAAATCGTCGACCTCGACGTCGGCGACTACCTGTGCCACCCGGAGACCGGCGACTGGGCAATCCTCGACGAAGAACCTGGCCCCGGGGAAACCCCAGACACCACGGTGCTCATCCTGCGCGACCTCTACAACGGTGAACGAGAAGAGACCGAGGTATCCAGCGACGCACTCGTCGAGGTCCGCGACCTGGCCGAAACCCATCTGGCGGCCATATGACGACCCCGGCCGACCTCGGCGAATCCAACCCTCAACAAAACCCGCGTTGACGTGGGAATAACGACCAAGTATCGCCAATAATGGAAACATCACGGAAGGAGCCTCCACCGGTGGCCAAGAAGAATGACTTCACCAAGCGCGCCAACGAGTTCTTGTCGACGCGCCTGGGACCGGTCCAACGCCTCGGCGAGCTGCTCGACACCAAAGCCGAGAAGGAGGCCGAACTCCTAGACATCGAGGCCAGCATCGAGAAAGCGGTCCTGGAGTGCATCGAGGCTGGCTGGAAGCCCGCGGAACTGACCAACCTCGGCGTCCCCCGGACCGCGATCCCACGCCGCCAGCCCCGCAACGCGGCCCTCGAACCACGCACCCCCGACAACGACCCCAAGACCAACAGCAGCGACGGTGAAGGCAACGGCGCCGAAGGCGGTTCTGCACCGGAGCCCTCGCTGTAGATGACGACAGGCGGCGCAACGCGTGACGAGATCACGGCAATCCTCAACCAACTCCGGGGACTCCTCGGAGAGGGCACGCCCGTGACTGCGCCGCTGCCGTCGACCATCCCCGCAGACATCGAACAGCGACTGCAGACCCTGCCCAACGGCCTCGGCGACTTCATCGAAAACATGGTGACCTCCCGCAAGAGTCAAGCCGAGATCAGCGCCGCCTTGGCAGAAGTCGACCCGTCCCTAGTCCCTGTCGTCGACGAGTCAGCCACCAATGTCACCGCCGGACGCGAAGACATCGACAACACCACCAACCAGTACGTCAACCGTGACGACGCTCTGGCCCCGGTCGAGAACACCCCGATGGGTGCGATGGCATCGCTGCAGAACAAGGCCGACGCCCTCGCCGGCGGCACCAGCGCCGTGCGCACCCAGATGCCGCCGGCAGACATGCGCCGCGTGCTCGTCGACCAGCTCGCCCAGAAGTACTACCAGCAGGCCAAAGCCGCAGCATCCGGCATGGGCGGCGCCATGGGAGGTGGGTCCGGCGGCGGCATGGGTGGCGGCTCCGGCGGCGGCGGGGGCGGCAGCCCGCTCAGCGCGCTGTCCGGGCTGGCTTCGGCCCCGGCAAGCATGATGTCGGGACTCTCCGGCGGCAAGGGCGGAAAAGGTGAACCCGGGACCCTTCTGGCGGCCCGCGCCACACCTGAGGGTGCCTTGCCGCCAGGAGCTGCCCCGGAAAAGGGTCTGCAGCGCAACACGATCCTGCTGGCCCGCGCTATCAGCGCGGCCTTCCCGGAAATCAAGGACATCGGCGGATATCGCCAAGACTCGTTGAAATGGCACCCCAACGGTTTGGCGATCGACGTGATGATCCCGAACTACAGCAGCGCCGAGGGTAAGGCGCTGGGGGACCGCGTGCTGTCCTTCGCCATGCAGCACGCCTCGAAATACGGCCTCGACCATGCGATCTGGCGGCAGACGATGTACACCCAAGGCTCATCGCCGCGGCCGATGGAAGACCGCCGGGGCGACACCCAGAACCACTACGACCACGTCCACATCGCCACCAGCGGCGGCGGCTACCCGTCAGGGCAAGACACCTATGCCCTGTAACACACGGCCCCCCAACAACTCCCACGACGACTGCTCCATCACACCCGGAGGTAAGAGGACACCATGACTGGCAACAAGTTCGACGGGCAGACAACGTGGGAGCCGACCGACGGGTTCCGCTTCACCCCGAACGGCGGCTGGGAGGTCCCAGGTCAAGACTTCGTCATCGACAAAGAAGACCTCTACTGGACCACCAACCTGACCGATGCCCAAGCTGCCTACGGCGACCCCAACATCCGGTACAACACAGATGACAACGGGGAAGATCGCTACCTCGTCTTCGGCGACGGCACGCGGGTGCCCGCAGACGGCACTCTGGCCTACCGCGACAGCGCGAGCAACCAGAACTGGATCAACAACGGCGACGGCACCTTCACCAAAGCCGACCAGAACTTTCAACCGACCGGACAACCTTTCGCCCCGGCGGGCTACCGAAGAATGGCTGACGGCAAGTACGCACCGATCGATGCGCGCGGCACCCAGGTCGGTGCGCTGAATCCGCAGCCGGCCAACTTCCCGGGCAGCCCCGGCTGGCATGAGGCAGGTGGCGTGGCCACCCCGTTGAACACCAACGGTGACTACTACGAAATCGACCCCGCCACAGGACAGAACAAGTACTTCGACAAGACCGGCCAGCCGATCAGCAAGGAGAAGTACTTCGCGGGGACGCCCTTCCCGACGCCGGGTCAAGCTCCGGGACAGCCGCACGCCCCAGGCGCTGACGCACCGCTGCAGAGCACCCAGGTGAGCGTGCCCGATGGCATGACGGTGCCGGAGTACCCCGAGTGGGCGACCGAGGTCGACCCCGACGTGCCCAATCAGATGACCGGTGTCGTCGTCCGGCTCTACGAACTGTTCGGCAGCGGGTCACCCGCCACCAGCGAGTTGCCGGAATTCCCGTTCAGCACCGACACCGGCGAGAAGTCCGGCATCGACCAGTACGACACCGTCAAGGGCGACTTCAAGCGCATCGAGGCGCAATTCGATTCCGCGGCAAAGGCATTCAAAGATGCAGTGCAGACCTCCGCCAACGTCACCCAAGCCGGCCGCGATGCGATAAACAATGCGATCGCCACGTTCAACACCACCGCGAAGTCACTCGACGAAGGCGACTGGGACGGGCTGTTGCAGGCCGAGTCAACCTTGCTCGACACCGTGAAGTCCAAAGTCGAAAGTGCGGCCAACACACAGCAGAACCTGCCGTCAAACCCCGCAGGCGGACCCGGATCACCAATGACACCTCCCGCTCCGGGGTCGGCGATGCCACCGGCAGACGCCTCGCTGGCAGCCCCGCCCGCCGACGAGACCAAAGACCTCAAGGACCTCCTCGGAGGCATGGGTGGATCACCGTTCGGTGGTGGAATGCCCATGGGAGGCAACCCCTTGGGCGCTCTGGGCGGGATGAACCCGCTGGGTGGCGGTGGCGGCAGCCCGATGGGGGGTGGCGGGAACCCGTTGTCGTCCCTGTCCGATGCGGTGAAGCCGCTATCCAAGCTGTCCGACACCGACGGCAAGGGCGAGGACAAGAAGCCGGCGATCACCCCCCTGAACCCCGGACCGCAGAACGCACCGCCGCCACCGGCGACCAGCCCCGCCGGTGCGCCCGCGGATCCGAACGCAGTGGCGGCTGGCACCCCGGGCCAGCCCGGCTCAGCCAAGGAACCCGCAGCCACCCCGGCGGGCAACTCGACGACGACCGGCGCCAAGCCAACCGTGACGCTGCCCGACGGCAAGGTCATCGAGGCACCGAACGAGCAGGCCGCCGAGGCGGCCCAGAACGCCATCGACAACGCGTCGCCAGGCGGCGACGCGGCGCAGAAGGCCTACAGCCCCACCGGACTGGACCTACCTGGCGACGGGAAGAACCTGGGCGCCAAAGTCGATCCCTCCGATATGCAACCCGGGGACGTGCTGAAGTGGCAGGACAAGACCATGGTTGCGGTCGCCCCAGGGCTCGTCGCCGACCCCAACGAGCCCGGCGTCACGCACACCCTGGCCGAGGTCTTCAAAGACCAGAAGGGATTCGAAGGCGTCTTCCGTCCCACCGAGACCGACCCGACGCTGTCCACGCACACCTCGGCGCCGCCGCTGACCGACCCGCAGGCCCCGCCGACACCGCCCGGACAGCCGACACCCCCACCGGCTGCCGACAACGACGGCACGCCGCCGGCTCCGACACCGCCCAGCCCACCGCCGACGTCCGTGCCGGCCGAGCCAGCACCGGACAGCGTTCCGCTGTCCGGGCCCGGCCCAGCGGGCGCACCCGCCCCGCAGGCCCCTGCGCCGCAGCCCAGTGCCACCGTGCCCCAGCCCGCGCCGCCCTCACCGTTCGAGGACGACGCACCGCCGCCCGCGGCGCGCTCCACCAAGAGCGAACGCATCGCAGCGGGGCTGGAATAGCCACGCGATGACCACCGCACATCCCACCAGGAAGGCCTAGGACATGACGACATTCGACATCGCCGATCTGGTCGACATCGGACCAGACCAACTCGGTCCATCGAACTACCAGGAGCTGGTGCCGGGAGTGTGGATCCCCGACCCCGGTGCCAATGAGTTGAAACCCGGCATCGTCAACGACGACAATGTCCGGATGCCGCTGTACGCCAGCGACATCCAGGTGCGCCCACCGGGTGAACTTGGCCCCCAGGGCATGATGGAACTCGGCCGTGACACCGGTGTGTGGATCCCGCACCCACGCTCCAACGAAATGCGCCCCGGCGCCTACGCCCCGCCGGCGGGGGAGAAGCCCGTACAGATCCAGGACGTCCGCTTCCCCGGCGACGGCCGTGCCGTCCCACCCGGCTACGTCCCCCTCGGCGACTCCGGGGTGTGGATCCCCGGCCCTGAGACTGTGGCCAAATCGGCACGACCGGCCAGCGACACAACCACCGACCCCGAAGCTGATCAACGCGGCGGCACAGGCAACGACGTGTTTCACGTCAACTACCGCCAACTCGAAGGCCTGGCCAACAACCACGACCAGCAGGCCGAGCAGGTAGCGCAGTGGGCCAACGCCGAGCAAGACTTCGCCGATCGGTTCCTGGCAACTCACGGCAAGATCGCCTACGCCACCTACCTGAACGTGAAGAAATTCAACGACAGCCGCCAAGCAGAGGCGGGCGCCTACGCCCAGCGCAACGGTGACACCGCGGTGGGCCTACGCACCTCGATCGAGTCGACCCAATCCACCGACGAATCCTCGGCCGCGGCCTTCCGCCCGCCCACCACCCAGGTCTAATGCCTTCAAGAAGGATGTGAATGACGATGTCTGACAACAACGACTGGTTCGAGGGACCCGGCTGGCAAGACGACTGGGAACCCATCGACCCCGGTGGCGCGGCGGCCGGCCCCGGCGCGATCGGCCCGGTCCCCGCCCAGCTGATCAGCAACACCAGCGCCCCCGGTGACTGGCACTGGGAGATCGGCGATGACGGGCTGATGAACTATGTCCAGGAACTCGACCCCATTGAAGGCGCGGGTCCCGGCCCCGGCGTGGGCGGCGGCTTGGCCCCGATCAGCAACACCACCGGCCCCGGAGGCGGCCCAGGCGGGACGGGAGCACCCTTCCAGGTCAACTACGCCGAACTGGAAAAGTTCGCCAAGGAGCACGACCTGAACGCCCAAGAGATCGCCGAATGGGCCTCCGGTGACCCCGACTTCCCCGAGCGCTACCTGGCCACCCACGGCAAGGTGAACTACGGGACCTACCTCAAGATCCGCGAGTTCATGGCCAGCAAGCAGATCGCCGGGACGACGTTCGCCGAGCACAACGTCCAGACCTCCACAGCGCTGCGCGCCTCGATCGCCTCCACCAAGGCCACCGAAGAGATCAACGCCGCAGCCTTCATCCCTCCGAAAATCGTGTAGGAATCAACCATGGCCGTCATCCACCCCGATGTGAGAAACACACTGCTGTACGCAGATGCGGTCCACGACCATCTCCTCAGCACTATCGAGAAGATGAGAGCGCTGGCTGCAGAAGGCATTTCAGAGGACAAAGACATCGCCGTCAAGGTCGACATGAACGGCCAACTCGCAGACCTGTGGCTCAAGCCGGGGATTCTCGATCGCAAGACTGCAGCCGAGATCGCCAAGGAGATCACCCGACTCGTCACCACCGCCGGACAACAGAACGCCGATCAGGTCGCCGAACTCTTCCGGACCGCGCACGAACTCCCAGACTTCGACGCCCTAGTGGCAGCCCAGGGGAGCGGCGATACCACTGAACCCGTGCCAGAAACACAGGCAGATAGGCTGCGAGTATGAGCGAGTCAACAGCTGGGTTGAAGGATCTCGCCACTCGATTACATGGGATCACGGTCCGTGTATCTGAAGACACTGCAAGGGTGGAGGACCTGCTCCGCAACGAGACAGATTCCGACCAGATCGTCCACTATGTCGAAGACTGGAAGCGTCTCAGGGAAGCCTCGGAAGCGATCGCCACCGACGCGGCCACCGTGGACTCCAAACTGCATCTCGAGGAGGTCGCCCAGCACCTTCGCAATTCCGTCGTGCAGATGGAATCCATTGCCGTAGAGCAGTCCTCCGCCGACGGGGAGATAGCCGTCAAAGTAGACCTGTGTGGACAGCTCATTGATCTCCGGCTCGAACCCGGAATTCTTGCTCGCAGAACCGCCGCCGAGATCGCCGGGGAGATCACCCGCTTGGTGACAACGGCGGGTCAGGAAGCGACCAAGCAGGCCGAGGACGTCCTTCGCGGCGCCAGCCGGATCCCGGAGTTCGAACCCGTGGCAACCAAGGCAATTGGGGGCCTTGCGGCGCCCGGATCAGCCCGTCAATCTCGATAGACTCACTCGTGTGAACGAGCAAGCAGCCAAGCTGACCCGGTGGCTGCTTGCTGGAAACGGGGCACTGAAGAACGTCGCACAATTGCTGACGGAGGACTTCGGCCCCACCGGCGTGGTGGCCGCCGCCATCGATGCCGCGACGATCACCGCCTACCCCGTCGATCCCGGGGCACAGCCTCAGGGGCAAGAGTGGACGTCGGCCCCCGAGGGGTGGTCCCACCCGCTGCGTTCCAGCTTGCTGCCCAGTAGCACATCAGCGTCGCACCACGTGGTCGTCGGCATCACCTCGCGCAACCAAGTTCTCGTGGTGAACCTCGCCGCAGCCGACTACTTGGGCATCGAAGGTGACAACCCGATCCTGATGATGCGGTCCTGGCTGATCCAGGTTCTGTCCAAGACCCCAACCGCCGAAGTCGCGGTCACCGATCCGGCCCTGGCTATGGCCGGCGCCGAGCGTCTGGCACTGATCGGGGACCCGGGCGCGGCCACGGCGGGCACATCGCTGATCTTGAGCACCCACCACACCAGTGCCCCCGCCGCAGGGCAGCCGCATCCCATCACGGTGTCCTCGCAGGCGGCCGACGCGGCCAACGTCGTCCTGTGCAACGAGACCGTCGCCGGCATCTACCTGGCCAACCGGTACTGGCCGGTCTGGCGTCGGATGGAAATCGCCGACGAACGGTGGGAGCACCTCAAGACGGTGCTGGTATCTGCGCCGGAGCCCCCCACGCGGCAGGTCCTCCTGCACGCAGAACAAGGAGGACCCGCGCTCGCCGACGCAGATCGCTCCGTCCAGGTACTCGGCCGCCCGGGCCCGTCCGTCTCGCCGCAGTCACTCGACGAGCACCAGCACGAGCTGCCGCCCTGGGCGTCCCTGACCAGCGACAATGACACGTCCCTCGGGTCAGTGCCGACACCGTCGCCAACTGCAGCGTCCGACAGCCACAACGCCACGACCAGCGACAATGACACGTCCCCCGACGTCGCGGCCGACGCCCCGGAGACTGCCGGCGCCCAGGATCTCGAACCGGTTGCCGAAGGCAGCCTCGAACCGGCGGCGCCTCCGGCTATCAGCGGTGGCGGCGTTCCTGCCAGCGGAAATGACACGTCCCCTGCGGTGGAGGTCGGCGAGCCCGCCGCGGCCGCGGTCCAGCCGGGTCCGCCGGCGACCCTCGTCACGCCACCACTGCCGGCTCCCGGTGGTGCGGCCGACGACGTCGACGCCGCCGCCGGCACCGAGGATGTCGATGCCGTTGCCGAAGCAACCAACCCCAGCGTCCTCGAACCGGCGGCGCCTCCAGCTGCCAACAGCATCGACCTTCCTACCAGCGGAAATGACGCGTCCCCTGCGGTGGAGGTCGACGAGCCCGCCGCGGCCGCGGTCCAGCCGGGTCCGCCGGCGCCCTCCGTCACGCCACCACTGCTGACCCCGGGCATTCCCGCATCACTGGTCGCCACCGCCGAAGACCACGACACCGGCGCCGAAAACACCCCGCTGCTTCCCGGCCGGCCCGCCGAAGAACCCACCGAGCCCGGCCTCTACGTGCTCGGCCCGGTGTACGCGCTGGGCGTCGACCCCGAGACCAACGAGCCCACCCGGCACTCAGCGGTCACCCGCCAAGGAGTCCGCAAGCCGGTCAAAGCGCTGATGGCGGTGGCCACCTCCAACGGCGTCACCTCCAACGAGTGGGGCGAGACCATCCTCCAAGTCACCCCGCAGAATCGCCGGCAGTTGCGCACCCAGATCCGCAAGATGATGGGCGGCCACGACCCCATCCGCAGCGACTTGCGCGGACTCCTCGTCGTCGACATGTTCTGCGACTGGAAAGAATTCAACCGACTCGTCGGCAAAGCCCCCGAAAGCGCCACCACGGAGGCCCTGTCCGCCGCGGTGAACCTCATCCGCGGCAGACCGTTCGAGGACGTCCCCGAAGAGGAGTACTCCTGGCGCTCCGTGGAGCTGCTCAAAGACGAACTCATCGACCTTTGCAGCACCGCCGCGGCCGAATTGGCCCAGCGCCAACACGCCACCGGTGCCCGCGCGGCGGCCTACCAGACAGCGCGACTGGGCCTTCGCGTTTACGCACAACGCGAAGACCTCTGGCTGATCGCCGCCGAGTCCGTGGCCGACCACGACCGCAAAGAACTGATCTGGGATCTCAAGCACGCGATCCCCGTCCCCACACACCCCCAGCTGCGCCAGCTGCTCTCCGCCGCCCGCGCTTCCTAAACCCAACCGCCACACCAAGGAGACCCGATGACATCAGCACCCGACTCCCCGCGGCTTCAGCTCCCCGACCGCTACGAGGTCTTCAACCGCAACCGCACCATCGGCGTCTCCACCGCCCCCGGCGGCGCAGTCACCGGCCTCTTCCTGCACGAGAACGTCCGAAAAGGCAACGAACGTAACCTGGTTCGCGAGATCCTGGCCGTAGCCGGCGTCGCCTCGATGCGTGGCCGCCTGGGCGTGCGCGAACGCATGGAAGCCAACGCCGCAGCCAACGGCACCACCGTGCCACCCTCAGCCTACGAAGTGCTGCCCGACGCCCCCACCGCCGAGCAGTACGAACAGTACAAACGCGAAACCTTGAAGTACTGACATGCGCCGCCTACTGACAGTCCTGGCCGCGGTGACGCTGGCCGTCATCACCGCGCTGAGCGCCGCGGCGCCAGCCGCCGCGCTGGCCATCACCGCCGGCTTCATGATCACCAGCGGCGGACGTTGGTGCACAGTGAGTTTCCCGGACCCCAAGATGCCCAACATCGTCTACACGGCCGGCCACTGCTACAAGAACGGCATCACCGAAGTCAGCCTCGGCAACATCCAGATCGGCCAGTTCATACCCGAGATCCACGACCCCACCACCGACCTGATCGCCATCCGCCTGTACTCAAACATCCCCAGCGAGTACAGCCTGATGTCCCGCGAGCCACTCCTGGATCCCTGGGTGCCCAACGAAGGATCTAAGGTCTGTAAATACGGGGCGACGACCCAAGAGACTTGCGGCACAGTACTTTCCGTCGACGAGACCAAGTTCGCCGTCCAAATGCCAGCCGATCACGGCGACAGCGGAGCGCCGATCTACGAGCGCCTCAAGCCCGGCAGCAAGGGCGTCCACGTCGTCGGCACCGTCATCTCCGAAGACCCTCGCCGACCCGGCGTCATCTACTGCTCCACCATCGGCGCCATCAACCTCTTCCTGTCGAAAACCTGGGGCACCGACTGGGACATGAGCTGAACCGGTATCAGAGGTCGAGGCTGTGCGACCCTGTCAGGCAGTCGGATTGGCTAACCGTGTCAGAAAGGCGTAGACCCCGTCGGGGTCATCGGCCGCGCGGACCCTTCGGTGATCAGCATCGAAACCACGCATCGCGATCCGCATAGCCCGGCTGTCATCTGGTCGCGTCTGACTCAAGACGGCGCGTGGGTCATGCAGCGCGACGGCGGCCAGTGAGATCAGGTCTTGCAGGTGACGCTCACGGTCGCGGCTGTCTACGGTCCACGCGCGGGCCTTGGCGACCAAACTGCCCAAAAGCGTAGGCCGGCGAACATAACCATGGTGGTCGTCCATCACGACTGGCACACGCTGTGCGCGAGTGAGCGCTTGGTTCCCGCCATCGGCACCAAGCCCCGGCTTGCCAGAACCAGTTCTGGCAACACGGCTTTGGCGTTCCGTCCCCTCGGGGATCATCACGTCGATGACCGTTTTGCCGCGCGTGAAACGGTATCCGAACCCGTCGCTGGTGGGGGTCTCGGTGAAGCCGTTGCCGGTCAGGTAGAGCGTGGTGTCGCGCAGCGCGTCGCGGCGGGTCCACACTCCCACCACCATGTCCCCGTCGTCGGTGGGCCGATGAATCGTGACACCGTGCTCAAGCAGGTGCAGCATCGTCATCTGGCCACCGACAAGAACCCACGGGGGCGGATCAGTCTCTTCGAAGTCAAGCAGTGTGCGCCACATCTGTGTCTGGTGCTCGGGCATGTCGGGTAGTACAACAGGATCCTGTCGCAAGGTCGGCACGAACTCCGGTGTGGTGCGAACGATCTGGATCCACAGGTCAAGGTCAGCCCGCGATACCTTCGGTGCCTTCCGCCCCAGTTCCCGTAGCTCGGCGATTCGCTGTTCGCGCTCCTCCTGCACCAGTGCCGGCGCCAGCCCAACCCGTGTGCAGAGGAGATTCACGGCCCGGGCAAGGTCCGCGCTGTCGGCAGGCGGGGTGGCACCCGACGTCTCGCGCAAGGCGAGGAACATCTCAGCCGTGCCCTCGATGGTCTGCCCCGTGATTGCTGCGATGGCTTCCAGCGCCACAGAGTGCGGCCATTCGAGCGCCTCGGTGCTCAACGATCAGCCCGCTTCGTTGCGCTCAGAGCGTCGTTGATCAGCGCGCATCCTGCTGCACGAGTGCGTGCATCGCTGTCGTCGGCGAGATCGGCGCCGGCAATCAGTCGCGGCGCGGTATGGATTGTGAAAGTCATACCGCCCGCGCCCCGTTCGGCGATCTGCGTGGCGGTCAATGCGTGGATGTCGAGGATTCGCAGGGTGAGGTTTCCTTGCGGGCTGCCAATCAGGTAGAAGTCGGCGACCAATCGCTGTGCGGTTTCGGTGCTGACGTAGGCGTCGGCGGCTCCACCAGCCGCCAGTCCGAGACTGTAGCTATCGGCGGCGCTGATCCCGGTGGGGAGTACGCCGCCGGAGGCCAGCAGATCCGGCACGTCGCGTGCGCCGACCCGGTAGCGGCGCACGGCGCGCGCCCGCAGTGACATCCACCGTTGCACTGTCTGGCAGATCGCGGGCGTGTCGGCGGCACGGGCCAGACGGTTGCGCAGGCGGTATCGCTCGCTGGCGGCGAGGCCGTCGCTGAGCCCGTCGCACATCGCCGCGGCCGCCCAGGCGGTGCGCGTCGCGAACGGCCGCCCGGTGGCTCCTGCGCTGACCAGATCGGCGTGCCGGTCGACGCTATCGGCGTCGACAAGCCACTGATCGCCAGCGCGCGTCGCTGTCAAGCGCCCAGCGGCGATCAGCGCGCGCACCCGTGAGGGATGGACTCCGAGGCGGCGCGCCACCTGCCCAGTGGTGAGGACTTCTGACATGTACACAACTATAGCGTCGCCGATATAGTTGTGTACATCGATGCTGGTAAATCGAAGATGAATGAGCCGTGAGGAACAGGTAGAGGCACAGCCAGAAGCAGCAGCGTGTGCTGTTCAGCTTGCCAACGACAGCTGCCTTGGCGCTCACGTCTCCGTCATCGTATGTGGCGTCTCTTTCGGAGCGCTGTCCCTATCGATCCTGTTCGGCCGCGGCATCTGACGGTCTTCTAGTCAGGCCAAAAAGCTTCGGGCTGACGACGGGGCGTTGCGCAGCGCCTTGGCGTACCGCGGCTCGAACCGCGGATTGAGCTTGGTACCTGCCCAATAGCGATCTCCGGTGTGGGCGGCTCCGATGACGGCGCCGGCGATGCTGGCGATCGAGTCGGAGTCGCCGTTGCTGGTCGAGGCCCACGCGAGGGCGTCGCGGCCGTTGAGAGGAGCGCGACGGCGCCCGGGCGCGGTGGCCATGTCGGCGACCAGGAGCGCGATCGCCGTCGCTGAGGCCGACTCCCATCCCTCGCCGATACCGACGCAGGGATCGCCGTACACGTCCGGGGTGAGCGTGAACAGTTCCTGCTTGACGGTGAAGGCGTCCAGCAGCGCGTCGATGAGGACGTCCTTGACTCCCGCGGCGAGCATGCCCGGCACGTCGGCGGTCATGGGGGAGAGGACGCGAAGGAGGAACTCGTCGCGCAGCCAGGGGCTCTGCCCTGAGAGCACTGACATCGCGGCGCTGATCGCATGTTCGAGGAAGTGGCCACGCACAGTCGTGGCCGAGCGGATCGCGTCGCTGAGCACCAGGGCGGAGGCGATCGCGCGGGGGTGCTTGTGGGTGAGCGCCGCCTGCAGCGCGGTGACGCCCAGCCACACCTCGTCCGGGCACAGCGCCGCCGGCGCCAGGCGCATCACCGCACCGCAACCGGGACGGACCCGAGCGCCATCGGCGTCGTGCCACTGGGCGCCGGCGCGCAGCCGCGACAGCGACCCCATGCAGGTGGCTCCGGGCGCGCGGTTGTTGTCGCGGTCGACCTGCCACTCCAGGAAGCGTGCGGTGATCGCCTTGGTGAGGACGTCGACGTCGTCGAGCTGCCCGGAGGCGTCGACAAGGGCATCGTGCAGAGCCAGGGTCATCTGGGTGTCGTCGGAGATCCTCCAGATCTTCTTGGGCGCCGGCACCGGGTAGGCGGGCATCCGGTCGTATTTGCGGAACTCGACCTGGTAACCCCAGGCATCGCCAGCGGCCAGGCCGATCAGGGCGTTGCGGTAACGGGCCTGAGTGGCAGTTCGTCTCATCATGGTGCGCCTCCCCTTCGGATGTAAACCACTATACATATTTACGGCACCCATGTATACCTCGCGGTGGGACGGGGAAATTTCTCGCGGCCACGGGTGACGGAAACGCCCGCCCCCGCCGGTACTTCCTAGGCAAGGACGCACTCCAGCTCTTCTTGCCGAGCTGGCGCTACACCAATAGCGGTCCCAGCGTCCGTGTCCGAGGAGGTACCACCCATGTGTCGTGCCACGACTGACCCAGGAGGACCCCGGCGCTGCTCCGGGGACACCCGACTGGCCTACAGCCACTCAGCGCACTCCGTCGAAGTCCTGGAGGAAGCCGAATCGGTCCTTCAGGCCGCCCTGGCCGACGCCGGCTACCCCGCCGCGGCCGCCGCACACCCGCCCGCCGCGCCGCCGGCTGAACCACCACCGACCACGGCGCCGGCCGCGGCCACACCGAAGACGGTCAGCTTCGCCGACAAGACCACCCGCGTCGAAGACTTCCGCCGCGAGATCGACACCGCGATCGCCAACCTCAATACCGCCGAACAGTGGCAGGACTGGCTGCAATACGCCGCCCAGTTCCACTCCTACTCGCTGGGAAACCAGCTACTCATCCGCATGCAGCGCCCCGACGCCACCTTCGTCGGCGGCATGAAGAAGGTCTGGAACAAGAAGTTCAACCGCTCCCTCATCGCCGGCTGCAAGGCCATCTGGGTGCGGGCACCCATCATCAAGAAGCGCAAGAAGGACGACGGCACCGAGGAAGAGGTCGTCACCGGCTGGCTCGGCGTCCCGGTCTACGACGTCTCCGACACCACCGGCCCACCCGTGCCCCAGCGCCCCGAGATCACCTACACCCGCGAAACCGGGGTGGCCCCGCCGGAGATGCATGCCGAACTCGAGAAGCAGATCAACGCGCACGGCTACACCGTCGAGCGCGTCGAACTGCCCGAGGACGGCCCGGAGGCCTACACCCAGGACAAGCCGACCAAGAAGGTCGTCGTGAGCACCCGCCACAGTGATGCGCACGCGGCTGTCTGCCTTGCCCACGAATTGGCTCATATCCAGATGGGCCACATGGAGCGCCACCACGAATACCACAGCGGCCCAGACGGACAACGTCCCACGATGGAGGTCGAAGCCGAAAGCGTCGCCTACGTCATCGCCCGCCACTACGGCCTGAAACCAGGCGGCAGCTCCTTCGCCTACATCGACGGCTGGGCCAAGGGCGACCCGAAGAAGGTGCAGCAGACCGCCGAGCGCGTCAACAAGGCCTGCAACAAGATCATCGGCCAGTTCCCGCAGGCCGCCCCGGCCGTCATGACCTAGGAAGGACCACCCACCATGACCACCCCGCAGCACGCCGAGATCGAGGTCGAAGACCCCGAGACCGGCGAACGCCACACCTTCACCGGACCCACCGAAGCCGACGCCACCGCGGCCGCCGAAGACTTCTTCGGCGTCAACGAAGCCCAGGAGCGAGACAATGACTGACACCATGACCCAAGAACCGCCGACCCAGGAACCGACCCGCGACGAACTCCTGCGCGAACTCGACAAGGTACAGACCAAGCTGGAGAAGGCCCGCCGCCGCCGCGACGCCGACGCCATCGCCTACGCCTCCACCCCAGACGGCGCCGCCGAGACGTTCCGCCGCTACGAGCTGGCCCGCGACGACCAGGAGCGCAAAGCCCTCAAGACCACCTACCTGTCCGGTCTGGCCATGGCCGGCGAAGAGTACGAAGAGCGGCTCACCCGCGGCAACGCCGGCGACAACGACGGCCCCCTGTCCGTCGTCCCCGTCGGATCCCTGCGCGACCCGCTCGCCAAAGCCCTTGTCGAACAACGGATCATGGCGACATACCGCAACAGCCCGGCGTCGATGACCACCAACGTGGTCACCATCACCGTGCTGCGGCTGCTGCCCGACGGGCAGACCCGCAAGCGGCTGCGCATCGACACCCCCGCCGACCTCGGTGTCCTCACCTCCGGCCTGGCCGACGTCATCGCCACTGCATGGAGCGACCCGGGCACACAGAAGCGCCTGTGCGCCGGCCTCGACGACGCCGCGGACTCCATCGCGGCCGCGATCGCGCAGCGAGACGCCCAATGAGCACCGGCCTCGTTTTCCAGGAGCCCGGCCTCGTGGAGACCCGCCAGGAACGCGCACTGCGCCGAGCGCAGCAGTTGCACAACGCCTTCCAGACGGCCTTCGAAGTGCTCGCCGAGATCTACCGCGACGAAGACTGGAAGTTCATCAACGACGCCGCGGGACGGCCCTACACCGGCTTCACCGCATTCGTCCAAGACCAGATGGGCTGCGCCGCCTCCAACGCCCGGCGCTACCAGCAGGGCATCGTCGGACTGATCCTCCCGCTGCAGGAACTCACCGCACCCGGGGCCCGCATCCCGGTCACCTCCTCAGACGTCGCACGCCTGGGCGTCACCGGTTCCCGCGTGGTCGTCGAGGAAGCTCCCGCGGTCCTGGAAGGCGTCACCGACCCCGACGCTCAAACCGGCGCACTGCGTGAACTCATCGACTCCGTGGCACAGCGCTCCACCGCACCCGGCTTCGGACCGCTCTACGAATCAACGACACCACCAGCCCCTGCGTCCTCACTTGGTGCGCTCGTCCCCGCCCAAGTGCCCGACGACGCGGACGGCGACATCGGCGACCTCGGCGACATCGGCGACACTGCACCGCGGCCACCGGCCGCAGACCGCGGCTGGGCACAACCGCACGACGATGGCCCACCCTGGGAGCAGGAAGGCCCTGCGCACCAGCAGCAGCCGAAGGCCGACAACACCGCCGACCCCACCCCGCCCGCCGGGCCGGCCCCCGCCGCATCTCACGACGCACAACCGGGTGACACCGCTCAGATCATGGCCGACCTCGAAGCCGCGATCGCCGCGGTCATGGCCACCGGCGACCCCACCGCCCTGGCCGAGCAGCTCTCCAGCGGCGACGGCGCAGCGCTGGCCCCGAAATGCCTCGCCTCCGGACAACGCCTGATGCGACTGGGCCAGCTTCTGCGCAGCCTCAACTAGGGCGTGTCTGACAAATATTTCGGGTGTTTCGGCTGAGACTTAGGCCATGTCGCGGTTCCAGCTGCTCACCGATGCTCAATGGTCGTTGATTGAAGAGCTTCTTCCTGTTCGGACAGGTAAGAAGGGCAGGCCTTTTCGGGATGCCCGCCAGATGCTCGAGGGGATCATCTACCGGTACCGGTGCGGCATCGCCTGGCGCGACGTTCCCGAGGCGTTTGGGCCGTGGCAGACGATCTGGACCTGGCATCGAAGGATGAGCGCAGAGGGCACCTGGGATGCGGTGTTGGCGCGGTTGCTGGCTGCCGCCGACGAAGCCGGGATCATCGATTGGTCGGTGTCGGTGGATTCCACGATCGCCCGTGCTCATCAACATGCCACGAACATCACCCGTGACACAGGGGGCTGGGTCGAATTACACAAATCTGGCCAGCGAGCCGCCTGACCACGGCATTGGCCGCTCCCGCGGCGGACTGACCAGCAAGATCCATCACCTCGTCGACGGCCACGGACGACCGTTAGTCGTGCTCGTGGGCGCTGGCCAAGCCAACGACGGACCGGTTCTGGAGCATTTGCTCGCCCACCTGAAAGTCGAGCGCTGCGGTCGAGGGCGGCCACGCACGCGGCCTGATCGCCTGCGTGGCGACAAGGCCTATTCCAGCCGAGCGACTCGACAGCGGCTGCGACGACGAGGGATCGTCGCAGTCATTCCCGAACCGTCCGATCAGATCGGCCACCGCAAACGTCGTGGCACCCAAGGCGGGCGACCACCAGCCTTCGATGCCGAAGACTACAAGGGCCGCAACGTCATCGAACGCAACTTCAACGTCGTCAAGCAATGGCGCGGTCTGGCCACCCGCTACGACAAACTCGCCATCGTTTACCGCGGCGGAGCAGTCCTAAGGGCCATCACACTTTGGCTACCGCATTTATCAGACACGGCCTAGGTGTGACATTCCGCGACATTGGTTACGGGCCTCACAACGACCGGCGCAGCTAAAGCGCGAATGCACCGAAATGCGAAGGGACGTAACGGCAATGGCTCCACAAGCACAGTTGCGCCGCTTAGCAATGACTCACGGATTCGAAGAACACTCGACGCCCGGATTTATCGGATTTCATCGAACCCACCCCGATGGCCGTAGCCAAGGACTGCACGTCTTCTGGTGGCAAAATGCCAAGCACGCGGCCGTCGCGGGCATACCCCGGTACTACATGGTCCTCGATGTATCGATCGGATCAATGCCCAACGGCGGCGGCGCCGGTGGTCGATTCCGATTGCCGATGGTGACCTGGCCCGTACCCGACACCCAACTCGTTCGCCCGTGGACGGAGGTGGCCGCAGAATTCAAAGAGATCTTCCTGCCTCTTCTACGACCTACCGGAAGCCGAAGGCAGCCGCCGACTACGCGGGCTCGATGACCGATACCAGATCAAGCCCCCATCCGCAGCGGCCTCTGTCCATGCAACCAACGTGGTGGAACACCACACCTAAGCGCAGCACCCTGGGCTCAACCCACCGCCCACCGCGTTCGACGTCCCGCTCCCGCCTCGAACCGGGGACGGGACCTCGCCCCAGGTCACGCCAATCGCATGCGACCATCAAGGAATGTCCGACTCGCACACCGCCGGATCCTCCAACGAAGGCGCCTTCATGATGGATCCCGACTCGACGCTTCGCGAGTTGGCCCGTCACCTCGTTGAGGGTCAACAGACAATCGCGACACTGACCCGGACCGCCGCCAAAGTGCGAGCCACAGCAAGTCCCGACAACGCCCCGGCCAAAGAACTGCTCGCCGCGTTCGACGACACCACGCACCGCTGGCTGACCGAAGAGCTACCCGCCCTGGTCGCCAGCATGCAACTAGCCCTGGAAGTACACGACACCTTCGGACCAGGGATGGCATCGATCGACGACCCGATCGAGGCCGCCATCTGGAACAACAAGTGGTTCGTCGCCGAGCACGAACTCAGTGGCCGGCCCCGCGGAACGTCGTCATCGTCGTCATCATCATCACCACCAGAAGACGGCCGATAACCATGCGTTCCATCTCCCTTGACGAGTTCGCAGCCACGCTCAACCCGGCCACGACCCACGTAGAGATGTTCGGTCCCTCGCTCCATATCGAGACCCTCGACAACGCCTTCGGCCGACCGGGGACACTGCTGTGGCGCGCCACTGTCGACCTCACCCACCTGGACTCACGGATGGGAGACCCCGACGTCCGCGTCGGCCAGATCCACTTCGTCATGGCTAGGACCGGGGTCGAGGGCCTCGCCGTCGAGCTGCTCGACCGCGAGAGGTTCCACGGACTCCGTACCGACCGCTTCGCCCCACTGTTCGACGACTACCGCATCGGACCCGAACTCGCCCAACAGTTCTCCGATACCGTCGAGGCTGTCATGTTCGTGCTGTGGATCGTCATCGATCCGGCCTTGCGTGGACACCGCCTGGGCGCCTGGGCGCTATGCCAGGCCATCGAGACGATGATGCCCACCTCCAACGGCCTGATCCTGATGCATCCGCACTGGGACGCTGAAGCAGATGCGGCCCCATCAGTCGAGCAGCTCGAATCCGTCGAACGCCTCAACCGCTACTGGATGACCACCGGGCTGGTCCCGTTGCGGGACCGTCCGCAGTTCCTCGCCCAACATGCGAACAGGCACGCACTGCAGACAGCGATTGAGGCATACCAGCAGCGCTTCTATGGCGACGACTACACGATGCCCATCCCGCTCGCACCGATCCGGCAGCGGATCGCTGACGGCGGTGAGTTCCTATGACCGGCCGGTACCAGCTGACCGCGGCGCGCCCTGCCTAGCCGCCATCCTGTAGCCGGAGATTCCAGCCAATGTCTTGATATCGTGACACACGCCAGCTTGTTCTAGTATCCCGACAAATTGCTGTTCAGAAGCCCAGTCTACTACCCCGCTCTAAGGCTCTTCGGCGGTCTACGCCTCCCTATAGCAGCGCCGTTGTCGCGGAGCGCCAGGCGAGCGACCCGCGAAACGGTCACGGTGCACTGGCGCGCGCGGCGCCTCGCACAAGCCGCGCCCGACCGTCGTGTCGCAATACCGTGACACCGCTGAGCTTGTTGCGGTATCATGTCAGGCGTGGCTAGCTTGGTGGCGGAAACTCTCGCGCAGATCGGCGCACAACTCCGCCATGCCCGCATCCAGGCCGGCCTCACTCAGCACGATGTGGCTCGCCGCGCCAACGTCTCTCGCCAACTCGTGGGACGTATCGAGAACGGCTTCAACGGCGAGGTGAGCGCCTACATCGCGGTCGCCGCTGCCTTGGACTACCGGTTCACCGTGGTAGAGGAAGTTCCGCTCAACGACAGCGAGCTGGCCGCATTGGACCTGATCAACAACCTGCAAGCTCCGCCGGCCGCCCTCCCGTGACCGACATCAACGATTTGGCCGTGGTCCTCAACGGTCGTCTCGCAGGCACCATCACTCACGAATTCGGTCGCCCCCACTTCACTTACGCCGACGACTACGCCGGATCCGCGGGCCGCCTCACGCCACTGTCGTTGTCCATGCCTCTGCGCCCAGGCCACACGTACCGCCACCAGAAGGCAGCGCCATGGCTGGCGGGTCTGCTCCCTGAAGACCCCCGCGTCCGAGAAGGGTGGGCTGCCCAATACGGCGTTTCAGCACGTAACACTTCCGCACTGCTGCGCCACCTCGGCCGCGACTGCGCCGGCGCCGTACAGCTGGCTCCCGCCGGCGACATCGCTGACGTCCTTGCCCAGACCGGCCACATCGAACCAATCACCGATGTCGAACTCGGGGCCCGGCTGCAGCGCCTCATCGACAACCCTGGCCGGTGGACCAATGAGGGGGAACGCTGGAGTCTTCCTGGAATGCAAGGCAAATTTACCGCCGTGCGAACCCGCGACGGGTGGGCTACCGCGCACGGCAACAGCGCCAGCACGCACATCATCAAGCCGGGCATCATGCAGTTCAAGGGCCAGGCTCTCAACGAACACCTGTGCCAGAAGGTACTGCCGGCCATCGGCATTGCGGCTGCCCACACCGCCTACCACGAATTCGGCGGGGTCCCAGCGATCGTGGTCACCCGCTACGACCGCGTTGAGCGCAACGGCACGGTGCTAAGACTGCACCAAGAGGACATGTGCCAGGCGATGTCGGTGTGGCCGGGCAAGAAGTACGCCAGCGACGGTGGACCTTCAGCGACCGCCATTGCTAAGCTACTGGCTGACCACGCGACTCAGGATGACGTCGACCGCTTCGCCGATATCATTGTGGCGCAATACCTTTTGGGTGCCCCCGACGGTCACGCGAAGAACTACAGCGTGATTCTGGTCGGCAACCGTGTCACCCTCGCACCGGTCTACGATGTCGCCAGCGTCTTCCCGTACAACCCTGACCCCGACTCGAACCTGTCCCGGGTGGCAATGGCTATCGCCGGGCGCAGCCGTTTCGGCACAGTCACCCTCGACACCATCGCCAAATTCGCGACAAAGGCCGGCACCGATCCCGACCGCCTGGTGCAGCGCACGCGCGACATGGCCGCAGCTCTGCCCGACGCGATCGCCGCCGCGGCTGCCGACATCCCCACCGCCACCCTCGGGGATCTGGTCACCGGCCTGCAAGCCGGAGTCGCTCGGCAGTGTGGCTTGCTCGACCGCCCACGACCGACCGCACCCTCGAACCTGCCCGACCCCGAAGACGACACAGACGACGACTTGCCGGCCCCAGCGGATCCGTCCGAAGACACCGAAGACGATGTGACCGTCGTGTCCTACACCCGCGGCAAGCACGACGTCCGCACACACAGTCGCCGCCGCCCAGCCAAACATCTGTCCGACGCGACCTGAATCAACAGCTGAGCTGTTGCGGCACAGCAGGGTGACTCGAAGAAAGAAAAAGTTGCTCTGCTGCCAGGAAAGCCACGGCCATCGAGCTGCTACTGCAGTGTCCATGCCCGGCGGTCGGGATCCCACGTACCGGCCTGCACTCGGCCGTCGAGCACCGCACCTACAAATCGATCGGCCTCGACCAGCGCCGCGTCAGCGTCACGCAGTTCGGCCGGCAAGCCCGCTTCAGCGACCCGCGCCGGGTAGCTGCGCCGCCACTGATCGGTAGGCAGCACCAGGGGAGAGGGCACCGTAATGCCCCGCCGCTGCTCCTGGCCGCGCACCGCAGCGCGCAGCTCCTCGGCGGCCAGGCCGTACGCGCACCTCGACAAAATGACGATGTCGGCCAGGTCGTGGGAGCGCGTCGACGGCGCCGCGCCGCTGCTGCCATGCAGCTCATACATAGCGGCAACCTTGTCAGCGAGGTGGGCGGCTACGGCATAGGTGCGCACCCGCGACATCGGACGCACGTCGTCGATGGTCACCACAGGATCGGGGACCAGGGTGTCCGGCTCGAAGGGAAACTGCCGCCCCACAGCCACATCCAGCTTGGCGACCGCGAACCGGGACCCGTTGAGCAGGTACGTGATCTTCCCGGTGTACCCGCCGGGGCCGCTGCCCGGACTGACCGAGACCTCGAACTCACCATGCTCGCCGGCACGCCTGCGCGATGCCTCGGTCAATGCCACGGTGAGGTCCTCAACGTTGCGCGTCACCGCCAGATCCAGATCCGCGGTCGCGCGGGCTTCGGCAGGGGTCCGGAACTGCAGAGCCGTCCCTCCAGTCACCAGCCAGGACTCCGGATCACGATCGAAAAGCCGAGACACGAACTGCTGCAGGGCGAACCGACGTGCTACCTCAGCCGCATCGCCGTGGGTGTCGCGCACGATCTGACGGATGCGGGTGTTCAGAGCCGCCCGAAAAGCGCTCTCCGAGCCATAGGTTCGCCTCGCGTCGAGCTGCTCCTCGATCTCGCGGTACCGCCGCTCCAGCGCCTCCACACGGTCATGAGACTCCTGGGCACGGGCCCGCATGTCCGCCGAGCAGCGCTTCGGCCCGCCGGGCTCATTGCTGGCCTTGCACATACGACGCCGCGCGCTATGCCGGCAGGCTTGACGGCCGCCCGGCCGCGGCCAGGAACCGGTGTGCCAACGCCACCCCGTGCGGCTCATCCCACCGATGCGCGAACGGATCCAGCCGAGCGCCCACCTCGTCGATCGTCAGCAGGCCGGAATCCAGGACGTCAGCGATCACGGTGCCCTGATGGGATCCATCGAGATCGTCTCGGGCCAGGTCGGCGATGATGCGCCCGGGTGTCGCCACGGGAAGGCCCTGCACCACGTCCCAGTCCACGCCCCGGGCGCCGATGTCGCGTCGGTAGGTGTGCACCCGCGGTGACCGCGTGTTGATGCGGCGTGGGCCGGTCAGGAACAGGCCGCGGGCGACGATCGTCCCCAGCTCGCGGATCACCGCGGCGCTGTCGTGGCTGAGGATGCAGTCCGGGTCGGTCCGGCGCCGCTCGATGTCGTCCTCGGGGCGCAGTGCCAACCACTGTGCCGCCCAGTCCTCGAACGTGAACATGCCGGCGGAATCCTCGGTGAATCCGTACACACCGTGGTGTGCCCGGAACAGCTCGCCGGCAGCCGCGCGGCGGGCGAGTTCGTAGCGGGGGACCCCGTGGTGTCGGGCCTGGGCGGCGGTGAACAGGCCGAACTGGCCGGCGGCCAGGGTGTGCAGCCGGCCCCACGCCTGCGCGTCGGCCATGCAGCGATAGTAGCAACCTAGGGACGTGGCATCGCCCCTGCTGCTCATCACCCGATCATCGGCTGGATGGGGCGGTCTTCGCGATGTGCGCATCGTCATCACCCACCACTGCTGCGGCGCCGTGTTGCGCCCTCGCCCAGCCAGGAATCAAGCGTCGGCCGGGTGATTCCCAGCGTGGTCGCGATCTCGCGCTTACTGCGCCCTTCCTCGAAGTACTGCCGCGCCAGCTCCCGGGCGGCCTGTCGCTCCGCGTCTAGCCGCGACTCCGCCTGCTCCAGGCGCCGGCCCTGCTGGGCGAGCCCATCCAGGCCGCGGGCGAACACATAAGGCTCCCCGGTGATTTCGGGTTCCCCGCGCCGAAGCGGCTCGACCAATGCCGCGGCCGCCAGGACTTCCTCGTCGCTGGCGCTGCTGTCCAGCTCGGGCAGGTTGTAT
Source organism: Mycolicibacterium frederiksbergense (assembly GCF_012223425.1). GTDB lineage: Bacteria > Actinomycetota > Actinomycetes > Mycobacteriales > Mycobacteriaceae > Mycobacterium > Mycobacterium frederiksbergense. Next base: position 192,047 of record NZ_CP038797.1, on the reverse strand, counting down.
TCGGCGACCATCTCTGCGGGCGTTCGAAGAATCACCTTCACGGCGGCCTCCTCCTTCTGTCGACGCGCGTACGCGCTCGATTGCCTGCGGAAGTCATGTGCGACTCGGCCGCAACACGGGTGCACGACGCCCCGTGTGTGTAAAAGCCTATACCCAAAAACGTATGTAAATCACTATGCAATCAGACGGACTTGTGGTTTACTTTAGTCAGCGGCAACACCACGACCCGGAGGACGCCACCATGACCCACTACGCACCCGAAGGCTGGTACCCCGACCCCACCGGGGCTGCCCAACAACGCTTCTGGGACGGCGAACAGTGGACGGAGGCCATCGCGGCCCCCACTGTCATCACGGTCGCAGTCCCGGCCCCGCCGGCCAAGGACTGGGCACAGCGACACCCCGCCTGGACCACCCTCATCGTCTTCTGGATCGCGTGCATGATCTGGCAGTGGAAGTGGCTGGTCCCCGTGATCGCCGTAGCCGCCGCCACCGTCTGGACCATCCGCTGGATCAACCGCCGCAACGACCGCCTCCGCGCCGAAGCCGACCGCCAGAACCAACTCGCCGCCGAAGGCGACGCCCGCGGCATCTACGGCGACTACCTACCCGCCGACCCCGCCTGACCGGCGCCGCACCCTGAGGAGACCCGATGTCCGCCAACCCACTAACCCCAATGCCGCGCAGTTAAGCGTGTGACTGGTGGGGCAAGTGTGACACGCCGTGTGAGGTGGTAGTGGGACAGCGGAACTCCCGGTATCGATGGATGTCCGACCAAAGACGCCATCACCCGGGGAGTTCCGCTGTCTGTTCAGTCTGTCATCTGTTCTGCTGAGTCGAGCCGACAGGGCGCGTTCGCGCCGGGCCATTTGGGCGAGCTGACACGAATCGTGTCCGCCGATCTCGTCGATGCCGCCCTGGAGAACACCGGCCGCGTGCAGCGCCGTGTGCGGGTGCTGCCCTCGCGGGTCGTGGTGTACCTGCTGCTGGCCGGAGCATTGTTCACCGAGATCGGCTACCGGCAAGTCTGGGCACGACTGGTGGCCGGCCTGGATCCGGCGACGGTGGCCGCACCGGGTTCTTCGGCACTGTCGCAAGCATTGCGGCGTGTCGGAGTCGGACCGCTAAAAGAGTTGTTCAGCCTGCTGCGCGGCCCGGCCGTGGGGGCGGCACGCTGGCAGGGCCTGCTGGTCTGCGCGATCGACGGCACCTCGATGTTCGTGCCCAATAGCGCCGCCAACGCCGCGGCGTTCGGACGCCAAACCGGCCGCCCAGACGCGGAATCCGGATACCCGATGCTGCGACTGCTGACCATCGTGGCCTGCGGTACCCGCACCGTCATCGACGCCGTGTTCGGCTCCTACCGCGTCGGCGAAACCACCTATGCGCCACAGCTGTTGGGTTGCCTGCAACCGGGCATGCTGTTGTTGGCCGACCGCAACTTCGCCGTCACCGCTCTGGTGGAACAGATCGCCTCGGCCCATGCCGAGTTGCTGATCCGCTGCAAAGACGCCCGTGTGCTGCCCCCGATCAAGACACTGCCGGACCGGACATGGCTGGCGCGGATGGGCGCGGTGACCGTGCGGGTCATCGACGCCCGCATCAGCGTGGCAGTCGACGGCGGAGCCACCCGCTGCGGTCACTACCGCCTGGTCACCACCCTCTAGACGAAAAGCAATATCCCGCAGACGAACTGGTCGAGCTATACCATCAACGGTGGGAGGTTGAAACCAGCTACCTGGAACTGAAATCGACCATTCTGGGCGGACGAGTGCTGCGCGCGCAGACCCCCGCCGGCGTCACACAAGAGGTCTACGCATTACTGACCACCTACCAGGCGTTGCGCACCGCCATCGCCGACACCGCACTGGCCCGCCCCCCCATCAGCCCCGACCGGCTGAGCTTCACCGTCGCCCTGCACGCCGCCCGCGACCAGGTCATCCACGCTGCCGCAGCGATATCAGAGGCCACAGTCGATCTGATCGGCCGCATCGGGGCGGCCGTCCTCAACCAGCGCGCGCTCGGCGAGGTCGGGTTCCAGGGTGCGCCAGGCGCGGGCGGCCGACTGCGTCTCGGCGGCCCGGGCCAGGTGTTTGGCCGCGTCGACCGCGAGGGACCACGGGGCCTGGGTGAGCGTGTAGGCCGCGGCGGTCGTGACGGTGATCGCGGTGTCGGCGGCGGTGGCCCCCAGGCGCTGCTCGAGGGCCGTGCGCAGCCGGGGCTGATAGTCGACCAGGACCGCGGCCGCGGCGACGGCCTGGGGCAGCGGCGGCCACGGCATGACGCGACCGGCGATGGCTGCGGCCAACCCGACGATGTTCACCGCCGCAGAGGCCACGTTGCCCGTCATGACGGGGCCGTCCCACGGCAGCTCGTTGGTAGCTGGCTCGACGTCCCCGTCGGTCGCCTCGATCTCGGCGGCCGACACCACGTCGCACAGATCGTCGGGCGAGATGTCCGGGGTGAAGCGCACCATGACGCGTGACAACGGCCGGTTGAGCGATGCCTCGCGCACGCCCGGCTCGGCCCGCAGCGCGTCGAGCACGGCGGCGCCGACGGTGCCGTCCTCGTCGTCGTCGAGCCCGTAGACCTCGATCCAGCAGCGGTCGTCACGGGTCCAGCGGCGGCGCGCGGAGCGCCCGGCCAGGACCTCGCCGACGGCGCGAAGTGGCACGTCGACCAGGGTGACGCCGGCGACGGTGAGGACGGTGGCGGTGGCGGTTGCCGTGGCGACGCTGACTCGGGCGGCGCGGACTCCGGTGTCGACGGCCCAAAGGGGCAGTGCCACCGAGGCCTTCGCCAGTTGGGCGAGGTTCACGTGTGCGGGGCTCCTGGCTGTCAGCGCTTGCGTGGCGCGGACTTCGTGGCGGTGCTCTTCTTGGCGGCCTTCTTCGCGGGCGCCTTGGCTGCGGTGCGTTTGTTGGCCGGCGCCTCGCGAGCGGGTGCCTTGCGGGCCGGCGCCTTGCGGGGCGTTGTCTTGCGGGCCGGTGCCTTGCGAGGCGCTGCCTTGCGGGCGGGTGCCGTCTCGGTGACCGCCCGCAGCCGGGGTTCCTCCGGCGACTGGCCGTTGTGGGTGAGTTGGCGGACCACCAGCGCCGTGCCGCCGATGCCGACGAGCAGCGGCCACTCGACAAGGCCCGCGGCGCCGATCAGCCCGAGCGTCAGCGCCGCCGCCGACGTCGAGTGACTGCCGCTGGTGGCGCCGTCGCGGACCCCGCTTGCGACGCCGCGAACCCCGCCGACCACGCCGTTGATGGCCGCGCCGCCGACAGCGCCCGCGGTGGCGACCGCCGCGTCGGCCGTGGTGGTGACGAGCCGGAATGCTCCTTTGATGACGTTCATCGCGCTCTCCGATTCCTTGTGTCCCCGTGATGGACACCGTGAGCACTGTCGGGTACCCGCCGTCACCGAGATCAACCGCATTGCGCTGGGGTTCTGACGGAAGCCACGGAAGCTGTTGCCACGCCGTGGCGCAACGTTTGCCGAGGACGGCTCAGATGGCGTACTCGCGACGCTCCCGCTGGATGGAGATCCAGTGCTCGGTGGTGAACTCGTCGACCGCCCACTGCCCGCCGAACCGGCCGATACCGGAGGCCTTCACGCCACCGAAGGCGGTGTTGGCGTCGTCGTTCACGGGCGAGTCGTTGACGTGGGTCATGCCGGCGTCGATGCGGCGAGCGAAGCGCACCGCGCGGTCCACGTCGGTGCTGAAGACCGCCGACGAGAGGCCGTACTCGGTGTCGTTGGCGATGCGCAGTGCGTCGTCCTCGTCGTCGGCGCGGATGACGGTCATCACGGGTCCGAAGACCTCCTCGCGCGCGGTGACCGCGTCGTTGCCGCCGGTGAGCACGTGCGGTGGCAGACACTGGCCGGTCGGGCCGAAGGGGTCGCCGCCGAGCAGCAGCCGCGCACCGTCGTCCTGGGCGCGGGTGATCTTGTCCTGGATCGACTCCACCTGTGCGGAGTTGATGATGGGCCCGAGGTGGGTCTGCGGGTCGCTCGGGTCGCCGACCCGCAACTGCCGTACCCGGTCGACGAACCGCTCGACGAAGTCGTCATACACGGCAGCGTCGACGATGAGGCGGTTGGCGATCATGCAGATCTGACCCTGATGGAAGAACGAGCCGAACACCGCGGCGTCGACGGCGAGATTGAGGTCAGCGTCGTCGAGCACCACGAGCGGACCGTTGCCGCCGAGTTCGAGCGACTGGTGCTTGATGCCGGCCTTGGCGGCGATGCCCTCGCCGACGGCTGTGGATCCGGTGAAGGAGACGACGCGCGGCGTCGGGTGCGCCACGATGGCGTCGCCGATGTCGGAGCCCGAGCCCACCACCACGGACAGCAACCCGGGCGGCAGGCCCGCCTCCTCAAGGATCCGGGCGAGCAGCAACCCACCGGTGACCGGGGTGTCGCCTGCCGGTTTGAGCACCACCGCGTTGCCGACGGCCAGAGCGGGCGCGACGGAGCGGTTGGACAGCTGCATCGGGAAGTTCCACGGGGAGATGACGGCGACGACACCGACGGGTTCGCGGTAGACGCGGCTCTCCTTGCCCGGGATGTCGGACGGCATGATGCGGCCCTCGACGTGGTGTGGCATTGAGGCGGCCTCCCACATCACCGAACGCACCAGGTTCCACTCCAGGTCGGCCTTGGCGACGGTGCCGCCGGTCTCGCGGACCAGCCAGCCGGTGATCTCGTCCTCGCGCTCGGTCATCACGTCGGCCGCGTTGCGCATCACCTCGGCGCGGACCCTCGGTGGTTGCGCGGCCCAATCACGTTGTGACTCTTCGGCCGCGGCGTAGGCCTCGTCGAGGTCGTCGGCGTCGGCCTGGGGAAGGACCGTCAGGGTGTCACCTGTCCACGGATCTGTGTCCTCGCGCTGCTTACCCGAGGAGCCGGCGCGCCACCTGTCGCCGATCGGCATGGTGTCGAATTGTGGGTAGGTGCTCATGCCGGGCGGCTACCCGTGGCGGCTCGGCTGAAACGAGGGCTGAACTGACACCGCCTGCCGAATTTTTTCGTCAATCGTGCCAAAGGTGCGGTAACTTGCATCCGACACACCGACTGGCCGCAGCCGAGGAGTTCACCGGTGGATGCGACACCTTTCGGGCACTACCAGCTGCAGAAGCTGCTGGGCCGGGGCGGAATGGGCGAGGTCTATCAGGCCTACGACACCAAGACCGACCGCATCGTCGCGCTGAAGGTACTGCCGCACCACCTGGCTACCGACGAGGTCTTCCAGCAGCGGTTCCGCCGCGAGTCGCAGGCTGCGGCCGGCGTCAACGACCCGCACGTGGTGCCCATTCACGGATATGGCGAGATCGACGGCAGGCTCTACCTGGACATGCGGCTGATCGAGGGTCGCACGCTGGGCGCCATCCTGGCCGAGGACAAGAAGCCGCTGGACCCGGCGTCGGCGGTCACGGTGATCGAGCAGGTCGCCAACGCGTTGGACGCCGCGCACAAGGCGGGTCTGATCCACCGCGACGTCAAGCCGTCCAACATCCTGCTGACGCCGCAGAACTTCGCCTATCTGATCGACTTCGGGCTGGCCCGCACGGCCGGTGAGTCGGGGATGACGACGGCCGGCAACACGCTGGGCACGCTGGGCTACATGGCCCCGGAGCGGTTCGAGACCGGGCCGGTCGACTTCCGCGCCGACATCTACGCGCTGACGTGTGTGCTGTACGAGCTGCTGACGGGGGTGCGGCCGTATCAGGCGGACAGCCTGGAGCAGCAGATCGCCGGGCACATGATGTCGGCGCCGCCGCGACCGTCGGCCACCGCCGCGAAGCTCGGGGCGTTCGACGACGTCGTGGCCAGGGGCATGGCCAAGAAGCCGGCCAAGCGCTATCAGACCGCGGCCGAACTGGCCGGTGCCGCGCGGCGGGCGCTGACCGCGCCGGTGCCACGGTCGGGTCGGACCAGCGGACGGCATATCGCGCGCTCGGCCACGCAGTCGCGGCGGGCGCCGTGGCGGGCGCTGGCGGCGTCGAGCGCGGCGGTGGTGCTGGCCGGGGTTGCGCCTTCGGGGCGTGGCAGGTGTGGGGTCCGCCGGGCCGCGACGACGCGAAACCTGCGAGCGTCGCCGAGTCGACGGTGCCGCCGGGCACGCCCGACGGCGAGGTGGCGGAGATCGCCGCGACGGTGCCGCCCGACATCCGCGCAACGGGACGTTTAGTGGTCGGTGTCAATACGCCCTACGCGCCCAACGAGTTCAGGGACTCCTCGGGCAAGATCGTCGGCTTCGACGTCGACCTGATGAACGCGATCTCGCGGGTCCTCGGGCTGTCGCCGGACTATCGGGACACCGGGTTTGAGAGCATCATTCCGTCGGTCGGCGGTGGCAGCTTCAACGTCGGGATGTCGTCGATCACCGACACGGTTGAGCGGGAGCGGTCGGTCGACTTCGTGACGTACTTCCAGGCGGGCACACAGTGGGCCAAGCGCACAGGTGCCGCGGTGGACCCGGATGCCGCGTGCGGGTTGAGGGTTGGCGTGACGTTCGCGACGATCCAGGAGACCACTGAGGTTCCGGGCAAGAGTTCCACGTGTGTCGCAGCGGGTCTGGCGCCGATCGACATGGTGGTCTTCACCCGGCAGGACGATCTGACCGCGGCGCTGATCGCCGGCGACATCGAGGCGATGTCGACCGACTCGCCGGTCACCGGCTTCACGGTGAAACTCAGTGCCGGAGAACTGGATACCGCGGGGGAGATCTTCGACGTCGCGCCCTACGGCTGGCCGGTCGCGAAGGGCTCGTCGCTGTCGCAGTCGCTGCGGCTGGCGCTGGAGCACTTGATGAAGACCGGTGAGTACCGGACCATCGCCACGATGTGGGGTGTCGAGAAGGGCATGATCGACACGCCCGTGGTCAATGGGGCGGGTGGCTAGCGCAAGGCGTCATCTCACCTTGGCCGCGAAGTGGATCTAGCCTGTCGGAATGCTCACCGAACTGATAGACCTGCCGGCCGGCTCGTTTCGGATGGGGGCGACCGACTTCTACCCCGAGGAGGCCCCGGTCCACTCGGTGTCGGTGCCGCGCTTCGCCATCGAGCGTCATCCGGTGACCAACGCGCAGTTCGTCGAGTTCGTCTCCGACACCGGCCATGTCACCGTCGCCGAGCGTCCGCTGGAGCCGGCTGACTTCCCCGGCGTTCCGCCGGACGAGCTGGTTCCCGGCGCGCTGGTCTTTCAGCCGACGAACCGACCGGTCGATCTGCGGGACTGGCGGCAGTGGTGGACCTGGGTGCCAGGCGCCTGCTGGCGGCACCCGTTCGGCCCCGACTCGTCCAGCCCGTCCTTTCAAGACCGCCTCGACCACCCGGTGGTGCAGGTCGCCTACCCGGATGCCGCCGCGTATGCCGACTGGGCGGGGCGTCGGTTGCCCACTGAGGCGCAGTGGGAGTACGCCGCGCGGGCCGGAGCCCACACGGCCTACGCGTGGGGCGACGAGGTGCGACCCGACGGCCGACTGATGGCCAACACCTGGCAGGGCATGTTCCCGTACCGCAACGACGGCGCGCTGGGCTGGGTCGGCACGTCCCCGGTGGGTACCTTCCCCGCCAACGGTTTCGGTCTGGTCGACATGATCGGCAACGTGTGGGAGTGGACGACCACCCGCTACACCCGTCAGCACCAGCCCGGTCAACCCGCCGTGGGCTGCTGCCCGCCACCGCCACCGTCGGCGTCCGGTGACCCGGCAGTGCACCAAGCGCTCAAGGGCGGCTCGCATCTGTGTGCGCCCGAGTACTGCCACCGCTACCGTCCGGCAGCGCGGTCGTCCCAGTCGCAGGACAGCGCCACCACCCACATCGGATTCCGCTGCGTCGCCTGAGGCGGCGCCCCAGGTTGGGGGCCGAGTGGCGAAACATCTGCCACTTCGCCGCCGGGAAGCCGCTGGCCTGAGCTTTTTCGGTCGGCCAGGTGGCGTAACATTCCGCTTACCGCCACCCGGCTCGTGAAGTGGCACAGTGATCGCATGCCACGGCAACCGAAGATCCCCCCGAAGGACTTTCCGCGTCCGTCGGTGCGGGATTACGCGGGTACCCGTGCCGACGCCGCGCGGTGGGTGCGCGACGTGCTGCGCGGCCAGATCCTCGAAGGCGCCTTCGGCGGGCTGGCCGCCGCGCGTCCGGCGTTGCCGTCGGAGTCCGAACTCTCCGCGGAACTCGGCGTGAGCCGTAACGCGATCCGCGAGGCGCTGGAGTTGTTGCGCGGCGAGGGCTTGATCACCCGGGTGCAGGGCTCCGGCACCTTCGTCACCGGTGCGAAGCTGCGCCAGCACCTTGACCGGCTGGAAGGGCTGGCGGAATCGCTTGCCGGCCACCGCCTGCCGGTGGACAACGAGGTGCTGTCGGTGCGCGAGTCCACCGCGACCCCGTTCGTCGCAGCCAAACTGCAACTCCCGGAGAACTCGCCGATCCTGTTCATCGAGCGGCTGCGCTCCGTCGGTGGGCTGCCGCTGTCGCTCGACACCACGTCGCTGCGGATCGGTGCCATCCCGGTCGACGCGGAACTGGCCCAGCAGGACGTGTTCGCCCTCATCGAGCAGGAACTCGGCGTCCGGCTGGGGTGGGCCGAGATCACCGTCGAATCCGTGGCGGCGGACGCGAAGACCGCCGAGCTGCTCAAGATCCGCCCGGGAGCACCGTTGCTGCTGCTCCACCGACTCACTCACCTCGAGGACGGCACGCCGTTCGACCTCGAGACCGTGCGGTATCGCGGCGACCGGTGCTCACTGGTGACCACCGCCGCCCGGGGCGCTGCCCCGACCCCTCCGTAACACCAAGCGGCACCGCACGACACGCCCCGCCCGGGGTTCAATTCACAACCATTTGAGAGGTGTATTCAGCATGCCCGAACAACCCAACATCGTCTACTTCCACGTCGACAACCTCGGCATGGGCGAACTCGGCTGCTATGGCGGCGGGATCCTGCGCGGTGCCGACACCGCTCGCGCGGACGCGTTCGCCGCCGAGTCGCTGAAGCTGTCCCACTTCGTCGTCGAACCGCAGTGCACCCCCACCCGGTCGGCGCTGATGACGGGCCGGTATCCGATCCGGTCCGGCAACCACACCATCGCCCTGGGCGGCAACGGCGGCGGCATCGTCGCCTGGGAGCGCACCATGGGCGACATTCTCTCCGAAGCGGGCTATGCCACAGCATGTTTCGGGAAGTGGCACATCGGAGCCGAGGACGGCCGCTGGCCGACCGATCACGGCTTCGATGAGTGGTACGGTCCGGCCCGAACCTACGACGAGTGCCTCTGGCCAGACGATCCCTGGTACGACGGCGACCGCGACGGCTACTCCTACATGTACGAGGGCACCAAGGCCGACGGTGTCAAGACCACCGACGAGCAGCTGACCGTGCAGCTCAAGGGCCAGATGGACGGCGAATACGACCGCCGCGCAAAGGCCTTCATGAAGCGCAGCGTCGAGGCCGACAAGCCGTTCTACCTGTACCACAACCACTCGCTGATGCACTTCCCGATGGAGGTACGCGACGAGTTCAAGGGTAAGAGCACCAACGGCAACTGGGGCGACTCGCTGCTGATGCTCGACCACGACTTCGGCAGCATCCTGGACACACTGACCGAACTCGGTATCGAGGACAACACCATCGTGATCTTCGCCGGCGACAACGGCGCCGAGGATCATCTGGCCGGACGCGGCACCGCGGGATTCTTCGACGGCTCCTACTTCAGCTCGGCGGAGGGCGGTATTCGCACGCCCTGCCTGATCCGCTGGCCGGGCAGGGTGACGCCACGCGAGAGCAATGACATGGTGCACGTCACCGACATGTTCCCGACGCTGCTGCGCTGGGCTGGCTGTGATGTGCCCGACGACCGCACCATCGACGGCATCGACCAGCGGGAGTTCTTCGCCGGGGATGCCGAGGAGTCCAAGCGCGATGGCTGCATGGTGTGGCTCAACGAGGAGCTGCACGCCGTCAAGTGGTCCCAGTTCAAGATCAACTTCAAGCGTCAGCAGCACTTCCACGACCCCGAGATCCCCCTGGGGTTCGCCCGCATCACCAACCTGTTGGAGGACCCGAAGGAACGCGAGGCGGTCAACCAGACGTGGGTGCGGTGGTGGGTCATGCAGCACGCCTACCGCTTCATTCAGGAGTTCGACAAGAGCGTCGAGGTCGAGGAGCTGATTCCGGCGGGCGCACCGGTCGACTTCGTGCCGGCGCGCGCACAGTAGTCAGCAGATGACCACGTCGAACCGCTATGGCGCCGAGTCGATCACGATCCTGGAGGGGCTGGACGTCGTCCGCAAACGCCCCGGCATGTACATCGGGTCGACGGGGGAGCGCGGCCTGCATCACATGATCTGGGAGGTGGTCGACAACGGCGTCGACGAGGCGATGGCGGGGTACGCCAGCCGGGTTGACGTGACATTGCTGGCCGACGGCGGCGTCGAGGTGGTCGACGACGGACGCGGGATCCCGGTGGCCGAGCACGCCACCGGGGTCCCCACCATCGACGTCGTGATGACGCAGCTGCACGCCGGCGGCAAGTTCGACTCGGACTCCTACAGCGTCTCCGGCGGGCTGCACGGCGTCGGGGTGTCGGTCGTCAACGCGCTGTCCACCCGTCTTGAGGTCGACATCTGTCGGGACGGACACCGCTGGTCGCAAACCTATGACCGGTCCGTGCCGGGCACCCTGGTCAAGGGCGCATCGACCGCCGGGACCGGAACGACAGTGCGATTCTGGGCCGACCCCGAGATCTTCGAGACCACCACCTACAGCCTCGAGACGGTCGCACGCCGACTGCGGGAGATGGCGTTCCTCAACCGCGACCTCACACTCACCCTCGACGACCAACGCACGGGGGAGCCGGAGCGGCGCACCTTCCGCTATCCCGGCGGCCTGGTCGACTTCGTCTCGCATATCAACCGCACCAGGGAGCCGATCCAGCCGACCGTCGTCAGATTCTGCGGTGCCACACCCGGATTCGAGGTCGAGGTGGCGATGCAGTGGAACGCCGGCTACACGGAGTCCGTGCACACGTTCGCCAACACCATCAACACCCACGAGGGCGGCACCCACGAGGAGGGGTTCCGCGCCGCCCTGACCACGGTGATCAACAAGTACGCCAAGGACAAGAAGCTCCTCAAGGACAAGGACCCGAACCTCACCGGCGAGGACATCCGCGAGGGTCTGGCGGCGGTCGTCGCGGTGCGGGTGGCCGAACCACAGTTCGAGGGCCAGACCAAGACACGACTGGGCAACGCCGACGTGCGGTCGTTCGTGCAGAGAATCTGTCACGACCGGCTGACGCACTGGTTGGAGGCCAACCCGGCGGAGGCGAAGGTCGTGATCACCAAGGTCACGTCATCGGCGCACGCGCGGCTCGCCGCGCGTAGGGCGCGAGAGCTGGTGCGACGCAAGAGCGCCACCAACCTCGGCGGCCTGCCCGGCAAGCTCGCCGACTGTCGGTCCACCGATCCGGCGAGGTCGGAACTGTACGTGGTGGAGGGGGACTCGGCCGGTGGCTCGGCCAAGAGCGGACGCGACTCGATGTTCCAGGCGATCCTGCCGTTGCGCGGCAAGATCATCAATGTCGAGAAGGCGCGCATCGACCGCGTGCTGAAGAACACTGAGGTCCAGGCCATCATCACCGCGCTGGGCACCGGCATCCACGACGAGTTCGACATCGCAAGACTGCGCTACCACAAGATCGTGCTAATGGCCGATGCCGACGTCGACGGTCAGCACATCTCCACGCTGCTGCTCACGCTGCTGTTCCGGTTCATGAAGCCGCTCATCGAGAATGGCCACATCTTCCTGGCGCAGCCGCCGCTGTACAAGCTGAAGTGGCAGCGCAGCGCACCGGAGTTCGCCTACTCCGACCGCGAGCGGGACGGGCTGCTCGAGGCGGGGCGGATGGAAGGCAAGCGGATCAACAAGGACGACGGCATCCAGCGCTACAAGGGACTCGGCGAGATGGACGCCAAGGAGCTGTGGGAGACCACGATGGATCCGTCGGTGCGGGTGCTGCGCCAGGTCACCCTCGATGATGCCGCTGCCGCCGACGAGCTGTTCTCGGTGCTGATGGGCGACGACGTTGAGGCCCGGCGTAGCTTTATCACCCGCAACGCCAAGGACATTCGCTTCCTCGATATCTGAGCCTCAGAGTAGTCGCAGCAGTAGGTAGACGAGCACCAAGGTCATCAACGTCAGAACCGCCATCCCTGTGAAGAGGACTTCGCGTCTTGGGGCACCCACCGCCACCGGACGAACGGTGAGTACACGACGGCGGTGCACACCGATTACACAGACGGCCACAGCCGCCGCAGCGCCGAAGGCCCCAACCGCTACTTGTTCCGGACGCCCGGCCAACTCTGCAAGGTGATGATCTTTAATCAGCAGCAGTCCGCCGGTGATGAGGATTGCCAACGACGTACGGGTCCATGCCAGTAACGTACGTTCGGGCTGCAAACCGCGATCCTCGGCCAGCGCCTGACGAGTCATCGGCCGTCAGTGTTCGCCGCCACCGCAAAAGCCACGGTTACCAGCCCGATGATGAGCAAACCAGCGGTGAGATACGTCGGTGTCGACGGACGCGGGAGCGGCAGGTCGCGCCGCATCGCCTGGTCGACTTGGTGCCACCGATGAAGTCCGGCACCCGACGACAGCATCGCAAGTGCGCCGAGCGCCGCACCCAGCGCAGGCCGTAGGCCCGGTACGGCCAGTTCCTGCAGGAACTGGACGACGACCACCGCTGCCGCCAGCAGGGCCAGCGCAGTGCGTTGCCACGCTAGGAACGTTCTCTCGTTGGCAAGCGTGAACCGGTAATCGGGCTCGAGCAGTGACGAATTCTCGTTCTGATCAACAGGTTCGGTGGTGTTGGCACTCATCGGCACAGTCTCCGGGGGATGGTGGAAGACCGCTAGTGCAGTGCGGGTGGCGTAACTGAAGCTTCACCTAGGAGTTTGGTTGTCCAGGTTCGCCCGGTCGAGGTTCCCGAATGCCGAATGCCGAGCGTCCTGACACTGGTTGTCCGAGGTGCACTGGCGGTATAGCCGTGGTCCAACGTTCAGTCGTGGCCAGTTAGCAGAAGCCGCCGAATGTGATTCCCGTGGACACCGAAGCCGATGCGGATCGATCATCATCAAGGGCTGCGCTCGAGAATGCGCCCGCATGAGGCGTTCCGCATGTCAACAGATGGCTGTGCCCGCCTAGCCCTTGGTGGGGGTGTCATCCGCACGTCACAGACACGGCGAGGCATGGCAGGACCCGGAGGACGTGGCCAGCACGCTGCTCCTCAGCTGGCAGATTCCAATGCCAACCGTGGCGTAACGGACGTGAAACCTTCAGAGACAGCGGGGTAACAGAAGCCGTCAAGCATCAGAACTGTGTTCAGCAGTTGATATAGGCCCGTTGGATGCGGCCGCCATGCGATCCACCTAGTCGAGGAGAATTGATGATACTCGCCCTGCCGTACTACCCGAGAGATTGCGGCCATGAGTGACTTCAACCGTACGCAAGCCATTCTCGTCGCCAACCGGCTGAAGGTCGGATACCAGGTGGACGGCACCACCCGGATCGCGATCGAGGATGTGAGCTTCGAGATCCACCCACAGGAACGCGTGATGTTGATCGGTGCGTCCGGCTGCGGAAAATCGACGTTGCTCAAGACCATCGCCGGCTTCATCACCCCATGTCTGGTGAGGTCAGGGTTCGTGGAGTGAGCGCGCCGGCCCCGGGACCCGACCGCGGGGTAGTTTTCCAGGAACTCGATCAACTGTTTCCGTGGAAGACAGCCGTCGACAACATCCGCTATGCGGTGCGTGCCGTGGGTCGGTCCAAAGCGGTGGCCTCCGAGACCGCGGAGCGCTATCTGGACCTTATGGGGCTCAGCAACGCGGCAAGCCTTTACCCGCATCAGCTGTCCGGCGGTATGAAACAGCGCGTGGCCATCGCACGAGCATTGGCGATTGAACCGGCAATCCTGTTGATGGACGAACCCTTCGCCGCCCTCGACGCGCTCACCCGACAGCGTCTGCAGGGCGAACTGCGTCGGGTCATGGACCAAACCAAATCCACGCTGTTGTTCGTGACCCACAGCATCGACGAGGCGCTACGGCTGGGGGATCGCATCATCATCCTGGGCAATTCGCCGTCGCGTGTGCAGGAAATCATCGACGTATCGACGCGTGACCTCGATGGCCCCGGCTTCGCAACTGCCGAGCGCCATCTGCGAGAACTGTTGACGGGCTAGGGGAGAACTGTGTTATCGACCAGAAACACCGAGCGTGTGCAGGCGAAACTCGGCATGCAGTCGGTCGGCGCGCGGACACTCGGCGCCAAGTTCACGCTGATTTGCGCGTTCGTTCTGCTGTGGCAGATTTACGCCACCGTGGGTGGAGTGGACAGCCTCGTCTTTGCGAGCCCGGTGCAGGTATTCGAAGCGATGTGGAACGGGTGGCGGACCGGCTCGCTCATGGACGCGACGTTCGGGACGTTCCGTTATCTGACCATCGGTCTGGTGGTCGGCGTTGGGGCCGCGATAATCTTGACCGTCCTGGCCACGTGGAGCAAGTGGTGCGGGTACGCACTGTCGTTGGCCACCTCAACGCTCACTCCACTACCGGCTATCGCGATCCTGCCGCTGGCGATCCTGTGGTTTGGAATCGGGCCGTTGGCGCTGACCATCGTCATCGCCAACTCAGTGGTGTGGCCGGTGGCGCTGAACATCAGTGCCGGCTTCCGCTCAGTCAACCCAACCGTAGTTATGGTTGGTAGAACGCTGGGCCTGAACAGGTTTCGACTTGCCGGTGACATCTTGCTGCCGGCGGCTCTGCCGTACGCCTTCACTGGATTGAAGACCGGATGGGCGTTCGCATGGCGCACGTTGATCGGCGCAGAACTGGTGTTCGGAGCATCAGGACAAGGCGGTGGCCTCGGCTTCTACATCAACAACGCCAGCATGTTCATGCGAGTCGACGAGGTCTTCGCAGGCCTAGTGACGATCGCAATTGCGGGCGTGCTCATTGAGGCGCTGTTCAAGATGCTCGAACGTCGAACGTTAGTCCGCTGGGGTATGTCGTCGCCAGCCTGACAGTCACACATTCGGACACTAGGAAGAGGTAATTCGTTGGAAATCAACGGTTCTAAGCCATTTCGCGCGATATCTCGCAGACGGTTCGGAGTGCTGGCTGCTACGACGGGCGTTGCGTTGACCGCAGCGGCGTGCGGCAATCAGGACGCGGGTGGCGCCGGCGGTGGAAGCCAAACGACGCTGAAGATCGCTTATCAGCCGAACTTCGGCTACGCGCCACTGATGGTCCTGAAGAGTAAGGGCTGGTTGCAGGAATCCCTGCCCAATTGGGATGTGTCGTATCAGACTGTCAATTCTGGAGCGCTGATCAGATCAGGAATGATTTCAGGCGACATCCAGGTGGGCGCCTTGGCGCTGTCGCCATTCCTGGTCGGATGGGACAAGGGGCTGGACTGGAAGATCGTCAGTGCGTTGTCTGACATCGACCAGTGGCTGATGGCAAAAGATCCCCGCATCGACTCATTGGCCGACTTCACCCCCTCCGACAAGATCGCCGTTCTGTCGGCTGACAACAACCAGGCGATTCTCTTGCGGATTGCAGCCAAGCAGCAACTTGGTAACGCAGACGCATTGAAGGTGAACGAGGTATACATGCCGCACGACACGGGCACGCAGTCCTTGCTCACCGGCCGCGTGGCAGCACAGTTCACCAACCCGCCGTACCAGTTCAAGGATCGGGACGCAGGTGCGCGCAGAATCTTGGGCAGCCACGACATCTTCGGGGGGCCTGATCGTCCGATCTTCGGTGCGGTGGCAGTGCGACAGCCCTACATCGAGGACAACCCTGATGTTATCGAGGCGCTGCGGACCGGCATCAGCCGAGCCGCTGATTTCATCACATCCGACCCAGATGAGTCGGCTGCCATCCTCGCCGCCGAATTCGGAGAGGACGCTTCTACGATCTCAGCTCAACTACACGAGCCCTCGGTCACATTCACATCCGGCGTCACGGGTGTCCAAGCAATGGCTGAAGCAATGCAAGCAATCGGCGTGATCAAAACCACGCCTTCATCAGACAGCGAGGTAATCAGCACATCATGAAGGAACTGGAACGCGAGTTCAAGCTATGGGCGTTCGGCGACGCGCACGTCGGCACCGACATCGAATACGGACGAGAAAGCTTGGCAGACGCCATCCGGCAATCGGAATACGGTGGAGCAGAAGGCGGTCAACCGTTCGACTGGGACATAGCCATCGACGCCGGCGATATGTCAGGCACGCACCTGGGCCTGCCGTCCGACGCAGAAGGCGCTGAGATTCGCCGGCAGTTCTCGGCTATGCGCAAACACCGCCGCGAGGACGTTTACAGCGTGTCAGGCAACCACGACCGCAGCGGATTGACGGAACCGGCGGGCTGGTGGTGGCAGAAATGGATCGATCCGCTGGGTCGGCACACCGAGGACTCGGGCGTCGACCCTGCGGCAAGAACCTATCCCGTCCAAGGCACCTGGGAGAGGTACTCGTTCCGGGTGGGCAACATCCTGTTTCTGATGATGAGTGACATCAACGAGCCCACCCAGGCAGCTGGCCGTGGTGAACTGGGTGGAAACCCCGGCGGCGTGGTGTCGGGGAGCACGTTCGAATGGTGGAAGCGCAATGTCGAAGAAAATCCCGAATCGATCATAGTGACCGTCCATCACTACGTCCTCAAAGGCACGACGGTTGCCTCCGGGGAGTGGGAAGGCGTTCGCATCGACGACGACGGAACGCTGCACGAGCACTATCATCGACCATTCCAGCGCGGCACGCCAAACGGAGCGTCCTACCTGTACTGGGTTGATAGCAAGCCGGATTCGGGTGCCTTCGAGAGCTACTTGGAAGCGCATCCCGGGTCGGTCGCACTGTGGATCGCCGGCCACACCCACACCAACCCCGACGATTCCTATGGCGGGAAGACTCATATCGAGCAGTGCTATGGGGGAACTTATTTCATGAACGCTGCGTCGCTGAGCAAGCACCACATGCCGATCACAACGCTACCGATCAGTCGGCTGCTCACCTTCACCCCGGGCAGCTCCGAAGTGCAGGCCCAGTGTTATCTGCACACAAGCGACTATGCCCCGCAGGGATGGTACGAAAAGGCCTATAAGACACTGAACCTCAACAAACCATTCAGTTGGTGAGTGCTGCGCGGCCGATCCGCGTGAGGTGAGCCCGTCGTAGTGGTCCAGTCGTTGTGCGACTCTGTTGCCCGGTGTTCGGGCAAGAGCGCCGCGCGTGCACGGTTGTGGGTCTGCGTCGGTGTGGGAGGCCCAGCGGATGACGATCCTGTTCGTCACCCACGACGTCGACGAGGCGTTGTTGCTCGCGGACAGGGTCGTGCTGCTCAGCCACCGGCCGGCGACGGTGGCAGAGATCATCACCAGCGATCAGCCGCGGTCGCGCGAGGCCCAGTTCCACGAGGAGTATCAGCGGCGCCGCCGCGGCATCCTCGACTTCCTCGGCCACAGTCCCACGCAGAGTGCCTGACCGTCACCAGTAGGAGAGCATCGTGAGCGTCACCCTTCCCGCCGGGCGGGATCACCACGTCGTCGCCGAAACGTCTGTCGTGCAGGCGCTTCGGTCGCCGGCTCGGCTGCGCACCGAGGTGCTGGCCGGGCTAGTGGTCGCGCTGGCGCTGATTCCGGAGGCGATCGCGTTCTCCGTGATCGCCGGGGTGGATCCCCGCGTCGGGTTGTTCTCCTCGGTCACGATGGCGATCACCATCGCGCTGACCGGCGGGCGGCCGGCGATGATCTCGGCGGCGACCGCGGCGGTGGCCCTGGTGGTGGCGCCGGTGGCGCATGAGCACGGGGTGGGCTACCTCATCGCGACGATCGTGCTGGCGGGGCTCTTCCAGTTGACGCTGGCGTTCGTGGGCGTCGCGAGGCTCATGCGGTTCATCCCGCGCAGCGTGATGATCGGATTCGTCAACGCGCTGGCCATCCTGGTGTTCGTCTCGCAGGTGCCGCATCTGCTCGGGGTGCCGTGGCTGGTGTATCCGCTGACGGTGGTCGGCATCGTCGTGATGGTGCTGCTGCCGAAGGTGACGACGGCCGTTCCGGCGCCGCTGGTGGTCGTACTGCTGCTGACAGGATCGGTCGCGGTGTTCGGCTGGCAGGTGCCGGATGTCGGTGATCAGGGTGCGCTGCCGGATTCGCTTCCCGTGCCCGGGTTTCCGGCCGTGCCGTTGACGTTGCAGACGCTGCAGATCATCGCGCCGTATGCGCTCGGCGCGGCGCTGGTCGGGCTGTTGGAGTCACTGATGACCGCCAAGCTCGTCGACGACATCACCGAGACGCCGTCGAACAAGACTCGGGAGGCGTGGGGCCAGGGTGTGGCCAACATCGTCACCGCGATGTTCGGCGGTATGGGCGGCTGTGCGGTGGTCGGCCAGACGATGATGAACGTCAAGGTGGCCGGGGCCCGGACACGGTTGTCCACGTTGCTGGCCGGCGTGTTCATCCTTGTGCTGGTGGTGACCCTGGGGTCCGCCGTCGGCATGATCCCGATGGCCGCGCTGGTGGCGGTGATGATCGTGGTGTCGGTGGCGACGTTCGACTGGCACAGCGTCACCCCTCGCACGTTGCGGGTGATGCCGCGCAGCGAGACCGCGGTGATGCTCGTGACGGTCGTCGGCACGGTCGCGACCGGGAACCTCGCCGTGGGCGTATCGCTGGGTGTGCTGGCTGCGATGGTCGGCTTCGCCCGCCGCGTCGCTCATCTCACCGTCGTCGAGTGCGATGCAGCGTCGGATGTCCGGACGTACCGGGTGCGGGGTGAGCTGTTCTTCGCGTCGAGCAACGATCTGGTGCATCAGTTCGACTACGCCAATGACCCGGACGACGTGGTGATCGACTTGTCGGGCACCGATGTCTGGGATGCGTCGTCGGTCGCGACGCTGGACACGATCCGGCTGAAGTACCAGGCGCGGGGTAAGACCGTGCGACTCACCGGACTCGACGGGGCCAGCCTCGAGCGACTCACGAAGCTGTCGGGGCGTTTGGGGGTGTGACGCTTCAGGTCGGGCTCTGGAGCGGGGATTTCTTCACCCTGGCACTAAAAAACGTGCACATCCGTAGTCTCTGCATACCGCAGAATGGGGTGAGCGAGTGCTTGAGGGGGCCAGGTGCAGGTAGATCCGGAGATACTCCGAGCGTTGGCCGGGCAGGTCGACAGCGCCGCCGGGGTGATCACCGCGGCCGATGTCGGTGGGACCACATCCAAAGCCGCCGAGGGACTGCCCGGCTCCACGACACAGTGGGCGGTGCGCGCCGTCGGTGAGCACTTCTCCACCGTGGCTGACCAACTCGCGCAGAACGTGACCAAGCTCGGACAGGCCGTGCGTGGAGCCGGCGACGCGTACGAGGTGACCGACGACGCGCTGGCGGGCACCCTGGACGGGTTGTTCTGACCGATGCTGCCGTCACGTCCCACCCTGAGGGGGTGGAACCCTGACTCCCTGACGACGTCCGCAGAGTCGATCACGTCCAAGGCGCGGTCGGTGTCGGATGCGGTGACGGGCATCGATGACGAGTGTCTGCGCATGCCCGAGGTCAAGGCATGGTCGGGGCGCGCGCACGAGGCGGCGTCGGCGATGTTCGGACGGGCGAGCCGTCAGGCCTTGACTTTCTTGGCGTACGCGAATGGTGTCGCGTCAGCGTTGCGCACCGGTGCCGACACGATCGGACCCGCGCGAAGTGCGTTGCTCAACGCGGCCGACCGGCTAGATGCAATACCGTTCAGTTAAGACTACAACGGTGTAGTTTGTAGGTTATGCCTCGTGCGGGTTGGCGCAAGCCGGAGTCGGATCGTCGGTTGTCGGATCTGGTGTCGGTGGGTGTGCTGACGCGGGTGTTCCCGCCGGCGTTGGTGGACGAGGTGATTGAGGCGGCAGGGCGCACACAGGTGCGTCATCGTGCGCTGCCGGCGCGGGTGATGGCCTACTTCGCGATCGGGATGGGCCTGTATTCAGACGGTTCCTATGAAGACGTGTTATCACAGCTCACGGATGGTTTGGCGTGGGCTTCGGGGTGGCGTGAAGAGTATCGGTTGCCGGGTAAGTCGGCGATCTTTCAGGCGCGGGAGCGGCTGGGGTCGGCGCCGTTGGCGGACCTATTCGCGCGGGTTGCTCGGCCGTTGGGTGGTCAGGACACGCCGGGGACATGGGCGGCCGGGCGGCGGTTGGTGGCCATTGATGGGACCTGCTTGGACGTGGCGGACACCCCGGTCAACGAAGAGTTCTTCGGCCGGCCCGGGGTCAATAAGGGCGAGAAATCGGCGTTTCCGCAGGCCCGGCTGCTGGCGGTCGCCGAGTGTGGCACGCACGCGATCTTCGCTGCCGTGGTGGGGGCTTGCCGGGACTCTGAGAAGGTGTTGATCGGGGATCTCCTGCCTGCGCTCGCACCCGGGATGTTGTTGCTGGCCGACCGCGGATTCTTCTCATATCTGTTGTGGCGTAACGCTTCTGATACCGGCGCTGACCTGTTGTGGCGAGTGAGTACCGGGGCCAACGGGCCGACACCGTCACATGTGGAGGACCTGCCCGACGGGTCGTGGCTGGCGCATCTGCGGGCCAGTAAGGATCGACACGGCGAGCCGATGCTGGCTCGGATCATCGACTACACCCTCGATGACGGCCGCGAGAACCCCACCGCCTACCGACTGGTGACCACTCTGCTCGACCCAGTGGAAGCGCCTGCGGTCGAGCTGGCAACCGCATACGCCCAGCGCTGGGAGATCGAAAGCGTCGTTGATGAACTCAAAACCCACCAACGCGGCTCCAAAGTGGTGCTGAGATCGAAATCGCCCGACCTGGTACTTCAGGAAATCTGGGGATACCTGTGCTGCCACTACGCGATTCGATCCCTGATGAGCCAAGCCGCCGATCACGCCGGCCGAGACCCCGATCGGCTCAGCTTCACCGCCGCGCTACGCATCGCACGCCAATCCGTCGCCCAGCAGGGTGCTTTTTCCCCCTAACCAGCGACGATCAGCCGACCAACACTGGCGGGCCTTCCTGCATCGACTCCTGGCCCGGCTCAACCCGCCACGACGCCACCGATCAGCACCCCGAGTGATCAAACGCAAAATGCCAAAATGGCACGTCAAAAGAACGGCCCACCAACACTGGCCTCAACCCGAACATCCACCCAGCATCAGAATCCGAAACTGTTAACTGAACGGTATTGCGGCTAGATGCGGGCCCGCTCAATGTCACCGACCAGTGGGTGGTCCTGATCGACCCAGTCAGGATGTCGGCCGAGGATATGGCTCAACTGGAGAAGCTGGCGCGCTCAGAGCAGGAGTCGATCAACCGCATGCTGACGGCCGTCGGTGACGCCGATAACGCGGCCGCGAACGCTGTGGTCGCGGCGGGAGGCGAGTTCGGCTTCGTCGAAGCCGGTCCGCCAACGGATCTGGGATCGATGATCGTCCCTGTCGCGCAGCGTCCCGGCGATGAGGTTCCGGATCCCCGGAACCCGGTTGGTGTGGTTGCGCAGGAGGCGATTCGCAACGGAGACATGATGATGGCGATCCGCGAGGTCGTCGAGTCAGAGAACTCCTACGGCGACGAAGTGACGACCGTGTACATGCAAGACGGCAGCCGGCAGGTCGTCAGCAAGCGTGATCCATTCGACTGGCCCGACAGGCAGAACTTCATCACGATCGAACAGTTCGACAAGGATGGCAATGAGGTCTCGAGATCCAGTTCGTGGCACGACCTCCGCACCAACTACGACTACTTCACTGTCGCCTACCCAAATGGATCCCAGCTCACCGCCTCGATGGATCCGTCCGGTCATCGGACAGTCGGTTTCACCACCGCGGAGGGTGGGCATCCGCCAATCCCGGTCGAGTTGATCGATAACATCTCATTGGTGTCCGGCGTTGGCCTCTCCGGCCTGGAGAAGCACATCGTGAATGGAGGCAGTTTGCCAATGATCACGCCATCCGCCGTCGACGACATCGGCAAGGCAGCCAAGTTCGGCGGTCCGGGGCTTGCATTTGCGACCACGGTGTTCGACATGGCGATGGCTGACTCCGATAAGGCTCGCTGTATTGCTTTCCTGGCCGGCGCCGCCAGTGGTGGCGGCGGTTGGGGCGGCGCGGAAGGTGGCGCCATGCTGGGCGCGCTCGGAGGCCCGTTCGCCCCGGTGACAGTGCCTATCGGCGCACTCTTCTTCGGGGCGGTCGGAGCGACAGGTGGGGCAGAACTGGGCAAGTTTGTGGGGGAGTTCGTGTGTCCGTCCTAAGCGTGCCGGAGCCGTCCGGTTGGCAAAGCGGTCAGCGCAAATGGGGTTGGGCGGCGGTGGCGTTGGTCGTCATTGGCGGATGGCTGGTTTTCCGAGGTGCCGAGGCAACGATGCGGGGCAACTACCTGACCACTGCGGTCGTCGCCGGGTGGATTGCGCCCTTGTTGCTCGGCGTGGTTGCGCTCATGCGGGTTTCGATCTGGCCAACGTCACTGCGCGCAAGTGTTGACACGACGGGCACCAAGTTGCGGCCGGACATCTGGATGGGGGTTCTGCTGCTCATCGGCGGCATCCTAGCCATCCCCAGTGCGGTGCTGATCGTGATCTTCGTGCCCCGAGGTGAAATCGACCTTCCGATGTCACGGGGCATGCAGATCTTCTTGCCGATTGTGATGGTGTGCGCACTGCTGGTTTTGATCCCAGGCTTGGTCAAAATATTTCGTGGCCGCGGAGCGGGCTATATCAAACTGACCCCCTATCAAGTCGAGTACGCCGATGTTGAACTCACACGGTTCGCCGTGTGGGAGGACGTCGACGCGGTTGTCGACCATGTCGAGCGAATGAAGACGCGTAAGCCGGTGGTGCTACGGCAGCGTGACGGCAACGACCTTGTCGTTGAGGGTCTCGACCTTTACGTGGCAGGCGGAGCGCCGCTGTACTGGATGATCCGCCATTACTGGCTCAATCCAGACGACCGTGCCGAACTCGTCGACGGGCGGGCGCTGGAGCGGCTGAAGGCCGGACGGTTCGACATCGATGAGACGAACGCATCGAACTCCTGATCGCACCGTCAGCGACGACCATCCCGGCGAACGCGTAGCATCGGCCTTGGGCTCGACGACTGGTCTCGAGCCGGTGCGGAGGTTCCTGGCGATGGCGATACGGTAGCGAATCCGCGTGGCAGTCAGCGTGTTCGACATCTTCTCGATCGGTGTGGGCCCCTCCAGCTCCCACACCGTCGGACCGATGCGTGCCGCGAGGGGATTCATCGCCGAACTGGGTGAACGGGTCTCGTCCGTCGTCGCTGTGCGGGTCGACCTGTACGGGTCGCTGGCCGCCACCGGCCGCGGACACGGCACGCCCGGCGCCATCCTGCTCGGCCTGGAAGGCAAGACGCCCGAGGATGTCGACCCGCGCGCCGGCCATGAACGCGTAGCCGCGATCGACGGCGGTGATCCGTTGCTGCTGGGCGGCGTGCACCCGGTCCCGTTCACCACCGCGGACATTGCCATGCAGCCCGCCGAGATCAAGCACCGGCACACCAACGCCATGCGGTTCGCCGTCGACTTCGACGACGGCGGCCACCACGTCGCGATGTACTACTCGGTCGGCGGCGGATTCATCGTGCGCGACGGCCACGCCGAGGCCGCACCCGCAGCGGTTCCGATGCCATTCAGCACCGGCGACGAACTGCTGCGACTGTGCGACCAGTACGACGCGCCAATGTGGGAGATCATGTGCCGCAACGAGCGCGCGCTGTGTCCCGCGTCGGAGGTGCGATCCGGTCTGCTGCGGATCTGGACGGCGATGGCCGACTGCGTCGAGGCAGGCCTGCACGCGGAGGGTGTGTTGCCGGGCGGGCTCGCGGTGCGCCGGCGGGCGCCGGGCCTGTATCGGGAGTTGACGCGCGGAGGCGGCGGCTTTGCGCACGCCGACTCGATGGACTGGCTGAACGTCGCGGCGATGGCCGTCAACGAGGAGAACGCCGCCGGCGGGCGGGTGGTCACCGCACCCACCAATGGGGCCGCGGGAATCGTTCCCTCCGTGATGTTCTGGGCGGTGCGCTATCTGCCCGGACTCGATGTCCCGGAACGGCGCGACGAGGCGATCATTCGGTACCTACTGACCGCGGCGGCAATTGCGGTGCTCTACAAGGAACGCGCCTCGATCTCCGGTGCCGAGATGGGCTGCCAGGGCGAGGTCGGATCGGCGTGCTCGATGGCCGCAGCTGGCCTGGCCGAACTGCTCGGTGGAACACCGCGTCAGGTGGAGAACGCCGCCGAGATCGGCATCGAACACAACCTGGGGCTCACGTGCGACCCGGTTGGCGGTCTCGTGCAGATTCCCTGCATCGAACGCAACGCCATCGCCGCGGTGAAGGCCGTCAACGCCGCCAAGATGGCATTGCACGGCGATGGCATCCACCGGGTGTCCCTCGACCAGGCGATCGAAACGATGCGCCAGACGGGGATGGACATGCTCACCAAGTACAAGGAGACCTCGCTCGGTGGGCTGGCGGTCAATGTCCCGGAGTGCTGAGAGGTCCCCGGAGTGATGTTGCAAGTGCCCACCTCTGAGCGACAATCTCGCTGACCGCCGGAGCCCGCCACGTACGGTGGGGCCGTGACCAACGATGCAGTGAGCGACACGACGATCGAGCGCGTGCCGGGCACGCCGAACCTGCTACTCGGCGCGTATGACGTGTCGACGATCGGCTACGACGCGGTGGAGTTCTTCGTCTCCGGAACGGCGACCAGCTACGTCCCCCAGCCGGGCACCGCGGCCTACACAACCCGCATCGTGGTCCTGACGCCGACCGATCCAGCCCGGTTCAGCGGGACGGTCATCGTTGAGTGGCTCAACGTCAGCGGCGGGATCGACGCTCCCGCAGTGTGGTTCATGGCGCATCGCGAGATCGTCCGGGCCGGCCACGCCTATGTCGCGGTGTCGGCGCAACGCGTCGGCATCGAGGGCGGCGCGAGTATGGGCATGGACATGTCGCTCAAGACGCAGGACGCCGCGCGCTACGGGGCGCTGAACCACCCCGGCGACGCCTACGCCTACGACATCTACTCCCAGATCGGCCGGCTGTTCAGAGACCGCGCGGACGAACTCCTGAACGCCCGTCCGGAAACCGTTGTGGCGGTCGGTGAATCACAGTCGGCCCTGTTTCTGACCACCTACGTCAACGTCGTCGATCCGTTGGCCGAGGTGTACGACGGATTTCTGGTGCACTCGCGGTTCGGGCCTGCCGCGCCGCTGGACGGCTCGTCGATCTTCGAAGACGCCGGCGAACCGGAGCCGGTGCCGTTCAGCGCGGACCTGCGCGCGCCGGTCATGACGGTGATCACCGAGACCGACCTCGTCGGCGGCGTGCGCGCGGGCTATCACCTGGCCCGCCGGCCCGACGGGGACCGGCTGCGCGCCTGGGAGATCGCGGGCACCGCGCACGCCGACAACTACACGATCAAGGTGGGATTCATCGACTCCGGCTCGGCACCGCTGGCCGACCTCGTCGCAGGTTACGCGCCAACCACCAACCTGATGGGTCAGGAACTGCCGCACTGCATCAACTTCGGCCCGCAACACCACTACGTGCTGCAGGCTGCGCTGGCTCACCTGGTCGCATGGGTCCGCACGGGCGCGGTGCCGCCGACCGCGGCGCGGATGGACCTCACCGACGACGAGCCGACGCAGCTGGTGCTCGACGCGAACGGGCTCGCGACAGGTGGCGTGCGCACGCCATGGGTGGACGTGCCGATCGCGCGGACGTCGGGTATCGGCAGCGCCGAGCCGTTGATGGCGATGCTGTTCGGCTCCGGGTCCGTCTTCGACGCCGAGACCCTCGCGCGGCTGTACCCGGGCGGCGCCGCCGAGTACCTCGACCGGTTCACCACATCACTGGATGCCACGATCGAGGCTGGCTTCCTGCTCGCCGCCGACCGCGAGGAGATCCTCGCGCTGGCCGCCGCGACGTTCCCGGCGCCCTAATGGTGCAGTCCTTCGTCGCAAACGAGTTCAGCGTGCCCCGCCAATGGTGGGACGACGACGCCGCCGGGTCGGTGTGCTTCGCAGATCTCACGCTGCCTCAGCAGCGCGGCGTTCGGAACGTGCCGATCGCTGTCGCCGAGGGCCACTTCGCCACACTCGACCAGGAGCGTGAACTGTTCGACCTGATCAACTTCGGCGGTGTGAAGCAGGGCGAGATCGACGACGACGTGCCCATTGGGGGATCTGAAAACGAACGCGCCCCCAGCCGCAGGGGGAGGAGCGGCTAGGGGGCGCAACGCGCGTCCTCGGGGGTGAGGACGTGTCGTCAACGCTAGCAGCGCAAACCGACATCCCCGGGCCCCGACAACGCCCAATTACAGGCCAAGGTGACGGAACAAGCGCGTGTCGCCGGTACTACCCGAATGAACTACGACGAACACGCAAAAGGAGTCGACAATTGGTGCCCGGCGACATCGACGCAACCAGGCGCTGATCTCCCATGTGCTTGGCCACCACCGAGCCCGGCGGTCCGCGGCGCTGCTCCGGGGACACCCGCGCCGCCTACGAGAAGTCCGCCACCGCCGCGCACACCCTCGACGCGCGCCACCAGCAGCTGCACCACGCCTTGACGGCCCACGACGCGACCGACCGCCACCGCGCCGCCACCGCACTCCCACCGGCCCAGCGAGACGAGCTGCTGGCCGGCTTCACCCCCGAGGACATCGACGCACTCGCAGAGGCCCGCCGCCAACAGATCCGCCCCGCCGTCGACGCCGCCTTCGCCGCCACACCCACACTGCAGCTGGCCGACACCCCACGCGACACCACGATCGCCGAGCACGCCGAGATCTCCATCCACCGCCCCCACGGCACCGACACAATGCGCGCGACCTGCTTAGACGCCAACACCGCGGTGTACCGAACCCGCCGCGGCGACTACGCGATCGCCTACCAAGACGGCGAGGCCTACCGCACCATCGCCACAGCCTCCAAGTATAAGACCGCCCTCACCAAGGCCAACCAAATCCCCGCACTCACCCCCATAGGCCAACCCCCTGGCGGCATCGACGATCTCCAGCAGCAGGCGCACCGCGCCCGCGCCGACACGGCGCTGCAGCTGGCCACACGGGCGGCCCACGGCCAGCTCACCACCCCCGACGAGCAGGCAGCGTTTCTGGCAGAACGCCTGACCCATGCCCGGGAGGAGATCGTCGATGCCGCCGCCGCCACACCGCTACACAACGAAATCCTCGACGCCACAACACGACACCGCCACCACCAGCAGCACATCGCCGCCCAGGCCGCCGGGGACGCCGCCCGCCGCGCCGCCGAACCGGCCGGCCAAGACACAGACGCCGCATACACCGCCGCCTACCGCAACGCCCTGGGCACACCCACCCGCGGCGGCGCCCACATCCCACATTTCGCCCACCACGTCCTGCCGGCCCCCAGCATCGGCGCCGACACCCACACCACCATGGCCCGCAACGGCCTCCGCGCCTACGGGCCCGAGACCGTCGACGACTACACCGTCATCCGCCGCCGCGGCGAGGACCTCACATCGTGGGGCCTACGCGACGTCTACGGCACCCTGCGACCCACCCACATCGCCGAACTCACCAAGGCCCACTCCCGCTTCGTCAACACCGCCCTCACCACCGATGAACGCGACGCACTGCGCACCTACACCAGCGGCCGACACATCGGCTCCGGCGCCTACATCCAGATCAACGACGTCTTCACCGGACGAACCACCACACCATCCCCAGCAGTGGCCAACACCTGCACCCACCTGCGCAGCGCCTTCGACAAATACGCCCGTCACAACACGATGCGCGAACCCGTCACCGTCGTCCGCGGCACCCATGTCCCCTCCGAATGGGCCACCGCCCCAAGCGACTACCTCGCCACCGCATTCCCCATCGGCGCCAAAGTCGAACTCGGGCAGGTCGCCTCGGCCACCACACGCACCACCACCGCCACCAAGTTCGCCGACCGCGAGCCCGGCTCCTACCTGATGGTCATCCGCACCAGAGACGGCCTGCCAGTCAAGGCGATCTCCGCCAACGCCGGCGAAGACGAGGTGATCATCCCGCCCGGCACAGCGCTGCGCTGCGTACGCGTCGACGCAGCCGGCGTGGAACACCGACCTACCGTCTACCTGGTTGCCGAAGACCTGGTCGCCGAAGCCGAAGCCGAAGCAGCAGAGCGCGCCCAAAAAGCCTCCTGAGCAGGCCCGATAGCACGTCCCCGTACCTATGCGGCTCGACGAGTGAGCAGCAGCCCACCGGCGCGGCGTGGCCGCGGCCCAGAGGGGCCGAAGGAGCAGAGCGAGGGCCCCACGGCAGCGGGGAAAGTGCCATCTCGCGAGGTCAACCGTGGTTTGGGGCTTCAGAAGAGCGCAGCATCGCCGCGGCGGCCGGCATCCCGCAAGCGCGACCCACACCTCGCCGAGGGCCTCCACGAACGTGGGGCGGGCCAGACGGGGTGACGGTGGGTCACCCGGGCGCATTGCCATCCAACGTTTGGGCGCCTGCCTGTGCCACTCCAGCGGGCCCGCAGGGGCCCGCTTCACCTCCACTCTGCGGGCTACAGCCGGCTGCAAGGATCGGCCACCAGAAAGTGCCCCTACCTTTGACGATGACACGTCCCCGCAGGCAAGCGTCCGCGCTTGCAACTCGAACACTTGGCCTCGCGAATAAGAACGCCGAGCACCGCTAATCTGGATCCGTCTTGGGCTGGCACTCGGCCACTAGGCGAACACCGTACCGAGGGGTCGAATGCCGAACATCTATGACAACCTTGCACCCCAGACGCGGCTACGACCTGCACTTCGTGAGGCGCTGCAGGAGTACGACACGTTCGACGTTGCAACCGGATACTTAGACCTGCGGGGCTGGGCTGGTCTAGCCGACCTCGTAGAAGACAAGTCCGCAAACGGCGCGGCCGGCCCCGTAGCCAGGATCCTGGTCGGAATGGTGGCGCCGTCGGACTCCCAGCAGATCCTCGACTCCTTGCAGCACGAAGTGCAACCCGTCCCCTACGGGGCCGAGATACACGACGCCGGTAAGGCGCGAGCGCGCCGAGATCAACTCGTCAACCACCTGCGCAACCAGCTCATGCGCGGTCTGGCCACTGAACAGGGGCAGCAGACCCTGCAGACGTTGAAGCGCCAACTCGAGAGCGGCGCCGTGCAGATGAAGGTCTTCACCGAGAAGCCGCTGCACGGCAAAACCTACCTCTTTCAAACACCCAGCAAGAAGCACCATTCGAGGTGGGCATTCGTCGGATCATCCAACCTGACCAACGCAGGACTGACCACCAATCTCGAACTAAACATCGACGTCCAAGACTCCGACGCCAGCGCCAAGCTCGCCGACTGGTTCCAGGCCAGATGGGACGATCGCTACTCACTGGAGATCGGCTCCGAGATCATCGAACTGATCGCCGAGTCGTGGGCTGCAGAACTCCAGCCCACCCCCTTCGAGGTTTACCTGAAGGTCTGCCACGCGTTGTCCCAGGACGCGCGAGACGGCCTGGGGTATGTGCTTCCCGAATCGATGCGAACGCTGCTGCTGGACTACCAGGAAAGCGCTGTGCGGACACTGGCACGGCGAATCGTCAGCCGCGGGGGGACGATGCTCGGCGACGTCGTCGGATTGGGCAAGACACTCACCGCAATCGCCACCGCCTTGATGCTGCAAGCTGCAGAGGATTACTCGACGCTTGTGCTCTGCCCCAAGACACTGGAACCGATGTGGACCCGCTACATCGAAGAGTACGACCTCAACGGCCGAGTTGTCCCGTACTCAATGGTCGACAAGGTCTTACCAGAGATGAAGCGCTTCAACCTGGTGATCTGCGATGAGTCACACAACCTGCGCAACAGCGGAACCGTTGCCTACCAAGCTATTCACGACTACATCCGCCGCAACGCATCAAAGGTCCTACTGCTCACCGCCACGCCCTACAACCTCGCCTTCCTCGACGTCGCAAGCCAGATCGGCCTGTACATCGACGACGACCAGGACCTCGGCATCGTTCCATCAGCGGCCCTAGTCGCCGAACCAGGCCTTCGGGACAAGGTAGACGGAAAAATCAACACCCTTTTGGCTTTCCGACGCTCTGAACACGCCGAGGACTGGCGCCGTCTCATGAGCGACCACCTAGTCAGGCGCACGAGAAGCTTCGTCAAGCGCACCGCAGCAACGGAAGTCATCAGCCTGCCGGACGGCACGCAACAAGAACGCCAGTTTCTTCAGTTCGCCAACGGTGAAAAGTTCTACTTCCCACAACGCATCGCGCGACCACGCAGCCATGACTTCGCCGCCGATGACCCAGCTGCACTCATGGAAGACGACACCACGCTGAACACCGTGCAGGCGCTCACCTTGCCCAGGTACCGCCTCGCCGACTACGACAACCCACGCGCCACGCACACGATCACCGACACCGCCGCTCTCGCCGACATCCGCTCCGGCCGCGGCAATGTCAGCGGATTCGTCCGCACCGGCCTGTTCAAGCGACTGTCCTCATCGGGACATTCGTTCATCCTTTCGCTGCAAAGGCAGCGCGCACGCAACGAACTCTTCATTCACGCCATCAACGAGCAACTGCCGATCCCAGTGGGCAGCTTCACCGACAAGCAGTTCAACGTAACCGACGAGGACCTTGAGGAAGCCGCTGTCACACACGGCTCACTCACCAGCCGGTATGAAGAACTACGCAATAGCGCCCCGGGTAAGACCAAATGGATCAACAGTGCCGTGTTCACGCCCGCGCTGCGCCGCGACCTTGAAAGCGATAACGAACGAATCTCGCTGCTACTGGACCGATTCGGTAGCTGGGACCCATCGCGAGATTCCAAACTCAACGCCCTCGTTGATCTCCTACGAAACGAGCACCCGGGCGACAAAGTGCTGGTCTTCACCGAGTACGTCGACACCGCCAACTACATCGCTCAATCGCTGACCGAAGCTGGGATAGCCAACGTCGGACTGGTGTCGGGCAACACCGACAATCCAGCCGAGATGGCGATCCGCTTCTCCCCACAATCCAACACCGTCCCCGGGAAACCCGCCCCAGACACGACAGAAGCAGACCCGATCGACGTACTGGTAGCCACCGACGTTCTCTCCGAAGGTCAGAATCTCCAAGATGCCCACATCGTGGTCAACTACGACCTGCCCTGGGCCATCATTCGAATCATCCAACGCGCCGGCCGCGTCGACCGCGTGGGTCAGAAATCCGACACCGTCTACGTGTACCTGATCAGCCACGACAAGATCGAACAGCAGATCAACCTCCGCCAACGCATCAAGTCCCGACTCGGAGCGTCGGCGGAGGCCTTTGGCTCGGACGAGCAGTTCTTCGGTGGGCCCGCGGAGATCAAGATCCTCGACGACTTCTACAAGGGCAAGGTCTCCGAGGACGCCGAAGATGTCGACGGCGAAGCGGACGCGGTAAGCGAAGCGTGGCTGGCATGGTCGAACGCCCAAACTAAGCATCCCCAGATCGCTGCCAAGGTGCTCGCCATGCAAGACCTGCTCCACTCCAGTCGCGACCAGTACCTCACCGAATCACGCGGAGGCGTCGCTTGTTTCGTCTCGACCGATTCAGGAGTGGAGGCCTTCGCCTCAGCGACCCTCGACCCCTCCGGCGCGGTCAGCCACCAACTGCTGACACCCCTCGAAGCGATGCGCATGTTCCAAGCCCAAGTCGACACCCCCACCGCAGAAGTGCGCCCAGACCACTTCGAGCTGGAACGCCAACTCCTGCAGGGACCACTAACGCTAGAAGCGTTGGCTGCCGGCAACCTCAAGGGAATCCGTAAGTGGGTATGGGAGCGCCTAGGGGGTAACACCTTGTTCGAGCAAGCCTCGGACGCGCTCAACGCACTTCAGGAGCGCCCGCTTACCGAGCACGCCACAGCGCGGCTCACCCAGGCCCGCCGAAATCGATACAGCCTTGACGACCTCGCCGATCTCATCACCCAGCTACACCGAGACGACCGCTTGGTCATTCGCTCCACCGACATCGACAACATCAAGCTGGTGTGCTCAATTGGAGTCAAAGACGCATGAGTACAGCCAACCTGATCACCCTTGCCGACGAGAATCGCCACCAGGATCTCTTTCTTCATGAATTGAACTGGAACGCTCCCGACCACCCACCGGTCAGCGTCACCGCCGCAGCCGGCGAAACTCATACGGTCACCAACGTGGCCTCCTACCGCGGCATCCGCGTATGGGCATGCGACGGAATTCCCGGCTCCCGCACCGAGGCCGAGATCGACCGCGCCATCGCCAAGACCACCACCGACCGACTCGTCATCTTCCACAACGAAGCAGAACAAGTGTGGCGCTGGCCCGCTCGGCGAAGCACCGACAACGCCAATGCCACCCGCCTCACACGCCACCGTCACCGTAACGGCAACCCCGACCCGCCATTCGAATCGCGACTCGCCGCTATCCAGCTTCCCCTCGACCGGGAGATCGACGCGAACACTCTCCTTACGCGTGTACGCGACGCCTTCGACATCGAAGCGCGAAACGAATCCCGCCGGGCATCAAAACTGATGGCCCGCATGTACACAGCGCTCGAACGCGCGTACCCCCACAACGCAGACCGACCGAAACTCGAACACGAGATCTCGGTAACACTGGCGCGGATCCTGTTCCTGATGTTTGGCGATGACACCGAGATGTGGGAGCCCGACGGAGAACCAGATGCGTTCCGGGACTTCATTCACCGCGAAACAACCCCTGATGGCGCAACCCTGGCCGAGCAATTGAACGACCTCTTCGCCGACCTCAACAACGCAACCGTCGCCCGCACTGTGCCCTACATCAATGGCGGCCTTTTCAACGAGCCGGTCACCATCCCTCCCCTGGATAGAGAGTTCCGCGACGCAGTCCTCGATGCGTGTGCTGTCGACTGGTCGACGATCAGCCCAGCCATCTTCGGGTCGATGTTCCAATCCGTGCGTGACGCCCAGACTCGCCGCGAACTCGGTGAGCACTACACTGCCGAGGACAACATCCTCAAGACCCTTAACCCGTTGTTCCTCGACGAGCTACGAGCCGAATTCGGCACCGCGCGCGACCATCCTGACGCCGCCAAGCTACTGAACAAGCTCTGGAAGAAGCTTGGAGAAATCCGCTACATGGATCCCGCCTGCGGGTGTGGAAATTTCATCATCGTCGCCTACCGCGAACTCCGCGATCTCGAACTGCAGATCATGGAGCAATTGCAGGAACTCGGCGGGGACAACCAACTGTCCTTCGACCCGACTCTGTCCCTTAAAGTCACGCTCGACCACTTTCACGGCATCGAGGTCGACGAATGGCCCGCCCGCATCGCCGAGACGGCCATGTTCCTAACCAACCGGCAGTGCGACCTCAAACTCAAGCAACGCTTCGGGGAAGCGCCTCGCCGCCTGCCCATCCAGACTCAGACTCGCATTGTGGTGCAGAGCGCGCTCACCTTGGACTGGGAAACTGTCATGCCTGCTGGAGTGAACAGCATCATCGCGGGCAACCCACCATTCCTCGGCATCAGCCAGCGCACAGCCCAACAGACAGCGGAGCTGCAAGCCGTATGGGGTACCGGGTACCACGGCACCCTCGACTACGTCACCGGCTGGTACGCGAAGGCCGTCGACTACTTCTCAAACCACGACGGTCTGTGGGCCTTCGTATCAACCAACTCAGTCCTGCAAGGCGAAGCGGTCGCCCCCCTGTTCCGCAGAATCACCGAACATAAGTGGCGAATCAAATTCGCACACAGAACATTTCCGTGGACTTCGGAGGCGGCGGGCAGAGCGGCCGTGCACTGCATCATCATCGGATTCGCCAAGAAAGTCGCTGAACCACGGCTCTTCGACTATCCCAGTGCTGGCGCAGCGCCCGTTGAACGAGCTGGCGTCACCAACATCACTCCGTACCTCACCGACGGCCCTACGTATTGGTCGAACCGGTAACCAACCCCCTCAACCCACAGATCGGCGCAGTCGCATACGGCAACAAACCGACCGACGGGGGAAACCTCATTGTCGAACCTGACGCTTACCAAACCGTGATGGACGATCCCATCGCCGCGAAGTACGTCCGCCGCTACGTCGGAGCGCGGGAGTTGCTCCACGACACCATGCGCCACTGCCTCTGGCTCCGTGACGCCGATGATGAAGACCTCGAACGCAGCCCAGTCCTGAAAGAACGAGTCGCCGCTGCCCGGCAGTTCCGCTCAAAAAGTAGAGCAGCGTCCACCCGGGACGCCGCATCAACAGCTCATGAGTTCCGGCAGGTGTCCCAACCAGACGCCGCCTACCTCTGCATCCCACGCCACATCAGCGAGAACTACCCGTACTTCCTCGCGCAACGCTACGGTGCCGACGTCATCTGCAGCGACGCCAACTTCCTCTCCCCAGACCCCGACGGCTTCATCTTCGCTGCGATCTCCTCGACGATGTTCATGACCTGGCAGCGCACCGTCGGCGGCCGCATCAAATCCGACTTACGGTTCAACAAGTTGCTCGCATGGAACACATTCCCGCTCCCCACCATCAACGACGATCGGCGCAAGCTGATCATCAGCGCAGGGGCAGAGGTGCTGACCGTTCGCGCACAACTCACCAACATGGCGCTAGCCGACATGTACGACCCCGTGAGTTTCCCCGAGGACCTCCGCCAGGCGCATCTGCGACTCGACCACATCGTGGACGAGGTCTTCGGCGTCAAGGATCCAGACATCCCAGAACTCGACCGCCAAGACGTCCTCTTCAGCCATTACCGCCGACTCACTAAGCGGCTTTAAGTCGAGCAGGTGAACAGGCACCCAGGGGCCTACCAAGCTGTGCGGCAGGCTAGCCTCGTACGGGCGGCCGCCGCGGCACCCAAGAAGTCGGATAAAGGAGCAGCGAGGGGCCGCCCGGGCAGGGGATATGGCATCAACGCAGCTCAAACGCGATCGGGCGCCAGCACGAGCGCTGCATCGCCGCGGCCGCCGGCATCCCAAAGCGCAACCAGCACCTCACCGACAGCCCCATCAACATCCGATGGCCGCCCGGACCGCTCCCACAGTTCGTGCTCGACGGTGTAGCGCCACGGCTTGCGGAAGTACTCCACGACATCGCCGGGCGCGGGCAAGAAGTCCAGAGCGATGAGGACTTCGGCGAAATCGCAGATCTCCGCGAAGTCGGCGAACCATCGACGATCCAGCTCGGCGGCAGCTCGACGAGCCTGCTCCAACAACGCTTCTTCGGTCATGTCGTTCAGCCAAGCACCGCGGCAGCAACGCAGGCCAACGCCCCGCCGATAACCGGGCTTATCAGCGCCTCTGCGCAAGCCCACGAACAGCGACGATGACACGTCCCCCCGCTGATTGAGCGAGCGAGCGAGCGAGCAGCCATCCTCAGTCCTGTGGAACCATGTCGGAATTCGGAATCGTCACCGAGAACACCCCATTGCGAGGAGGATCGGCCGGATCGAGGCCGAAGACGTCGCAGAGGCAGCCATCGCCGCCCCACATCGGACACAACTCAGCCTCACATGTGCCGGCCACAATTCACCTCTAACGGGTCGCAGGATCAGAGCTTCTCAACAAGAGCCGTGCGTGCGTGGTGGTGCCACCGAGACCCCTCAGATCCTGGAGAGGCCGAGCGAGCTGGGCAAAAGTCCTCGGCGACGCCTCAAGCTGATCGAGGCAATCAGTGCAGTCGACGCCACACTCGCTTATCGACACGTCGCCTGTCGGCTCCTCGCAGAGCGCACCGGGAATGAAACCACCATCCGGAGCATGAGTAAATCTGCGTGACATAGGGTTTCGTCTCTTTCGGTCCCTTCAGCGAGCAACTTGCTTCGCCGGATTCTCGATTAACAGCTGCGCTGTCCAGACCAGCCGTTCCCCGGAGCTGCCTTTCCCGCGGGCGACCTCGTCGACGCGCGTGTTGTCGACCGTCAGGCGGGCAGAGTCGACCTCGCCGCGTCTGTCGAAGTTCACATCGAGCCGCGCGCCGAGGACACCGCGGCCGTGGAGGTAATCGGCGGCGTACTCGGCATCACCGAAGATGACGAGCCTGCCGTCAATGCAGGGGCCACTGTCGTGGATCTCGGTGTATCCGAAGTACTCGGCGAAAGCGCGGACCGCGTCGAGGTCCCCAGCGCGTGATGTCGTGACGGTCATGGTGTCGATCATCCCTCCTGGCTAAGACATGTAGTGCCTGTGGAACTGGTCGAGTTTGTCGATCAGGCCGCCGGCCCGAAGAACATCACCCCGGGGCGCTGGACGACGG
Source organism: Mycolicibacterium frederiksbergense (assembly GCF_012223425.1). Taxonomy (GTDB): domain Bacteria; phylum Actinomycetota; class Actinomycetes; order Mycobacteriales; family Mycobacteriaceae; genus Mycobacterium; species Mycobacterium frederiksbergense. The sequence goes on along the minus strand of NZ_CP038797.1, from coordinate 155,735 downwards.
ATTGGCTACGGGGTCCCCCGCCGCCACACTCCTGCCGGACTGACCACCCGGAGCGTCCACAACCAGCGCAAACAGCACGTCCCACAGCGATCGGCCACCGTGTCATCAATCAGAGTTACCGTGCTAGCTACTGAGGAAAGCCGACCGACGAGGGACCCCGCCATGCTCCAAGTACTCCATGCCAGCCACAACGGCACGCTCTACCGACACCACCTGCAGTGCACCGCCGACATCGCCGACCTGATCCGCGAAACCCACCTCGAAACACTGACCAGCACCGACGGCGAAATCGACTTCTGGTTCACCCCATCAACCAGCCCCGGGCACCAGGGAGTCAACCGCAAAGCCACCGAAATCTTCCTCGCAACAACCAAATTCAGCGCACGCAACGTGCCATTGCTACGCGGAAGACTCGTCCTTGCGACACACACACCCGCCGGCGAACTGTCCGGCCTCACCGACGCCCACATGCAACGCATCAGCCAGGCGCTCACCAGCATCACATGGCTACAGAGCCGGATCCTCGACGCTCGCCACGCACAGGACGAACGCAGCCAGCGCCGCGCCAGCACAGCGGAGAACAAGAAACGCTTGGAGGAGTGGTGGAAGGTATGAGAAACGCTCAGCCCCGCAGGGGAACTGCCACTCCCGGGACTGCAACGTCGGGCGCCCGATGACTGTGTACGTCGACGACATGAGGCTGCCGGCCAAGGTGGGCAGGGTCCGCGCGCGGTGGTCACACCTGATGGCCGACACCGACGACGAGCTGAATGAGTTCGCGTCCAAACTCGGTCTGAAGCCGGCCTGGGCGCAGACGCCTGGGACGTGGGAGTCGCACTACGACGTGACCGACTCGATGCGCGAGAAAGCCATAGAACTCGGCGCCGTGCCGATCGGCTGCCTGAGCGCCGAAATGCTGGAGTTCACCGAACGCAAGATGCAGCAATGCGCCTCGCCCACCCAGGGCCCGCGACGCACCTGAAGATCGCGGGTGACGGGGGTAATTCCCGTGTCGCCCACGTCCCGAGACATCGCCATCAGTCGCCCGCCGAACCGCCTCTATGTGCACGCCGTTTGGCGGCCACGACAGCGCGGTCTCGCACCCATGCCGACAACGATTGCCCATCCGCTTGGGCTGCCGACTCGACCAAAGCGCGTTCGGCCTCGGTGAATCGGACCGGCACAGGAGCTGCTCGGCGCTTGCCCGCCTCAAGGGGCGGCCTCCCAGGGGACGGCATAGGCCAATAATAAACGACTACAGAAAATGGTGGGCCAAAGCCGCAATAATCGACTACCATAATGAGCATGGACAACGACCGCGACGGAAAGGAGCGCACCATGGCTACGCTCACCGTCGCCGACCTCTCCGGGGTCGTGTACTCCTCGGGTAAGGTGTTCGACGGCCTGTCCACCGGCCGACTCGACACCGAGAACTTCCTTCGCTCCGGAAGCCTGGACGGCGTCGCATCACGCGCCGACCTCGCGCTCCTAGAGGACCTCCGCGACGCAGCCGAAGCTGTGGCTGCACCGACTACCAGGCATGCGACACCCTGCACGGGCCGTGCGCGTGGCAGGCCACCTACGACGACCACACCGGCATCTGCACGGAGTGCCGACTCCCAGAGAACGGGCCGAACGGGCCGAACGGGCCCGCCGAGCACCCGAACCGGGACCAAGATCTGAAACACTTTGTAGAACAAGCAAACTACGGAATCTAGTGGCAGTTGAGGCAGCGTCAGGAGCTGCAGGAAGGAGTCGGCAAATGACGCAGTACTCAGCATCTGACTATCGGACCAAGCTCAAGGAAGACTTCGAGACCTGGACCGGCCAGCATGTCCGCGTGCGCGACCAAGCAGGAGCGCTCTTGGCCGACGGCGCCCTGACTGGATTCAAGCCGCGATCGGCGCTCGGCCTAGGTCCGGACGGCCATGCCGGCATGCCGGGCGACACGGTCTACGGGTTCGCTTCCGGTGGCCCCGTCACCGGCGACGAACTCGCATGGGAGCCCGCGCAGAACATCGAGGTCGTCGAGCAAGAGGTCTGAAGAGTCGCGCCGCGCCAGCGGCCCGGCCTGGACCTGCCCGAGCGAGAAACGGCCCTTGAACAGTGTCGATGACACGTCCCCGGCGTAGGACGGGCGCTCGGCTCCAGCGACCGCCGGCTCTCGAACCGGCTTGAAGCGCCAACAGCGCTGAACGTTGCGCCGTGCCCGGCCAGCTAACGGATCGCACGAAAAAGCACTCCTGAACAGCAGTGATGACACGTCCCCGGCGTGCGCTCGACCGTGCCCGCCAACAGCCCCGTAAACGGCCCCCGAACCGTCCGAGCGCGCGCAGCTGACGTTGCACCGCCTCGCAACCACACGACCTGGGGTGATGGCATGGCCCCACCCCCAGAAACACCAGTCCGGCGGACTATTCGAGCGGGCCGCTGCCCGCCGGCGCGAGGCGTGGGTCCCCAGTTGTTTACTCGTGAAGCCCTGAGCAGACTTACCGTGGCTGGTAAATTCCCCACACCAGGTAAAAGTCGCCTGTGAAGACCTGCCCGCCCGGGAAGGGCCGGCCACCATCAGGAGCCGCCATGCATACCGCCCGCTCAGCAATGCCCACCGGACTGGCCCTCACCACCGCCGTCGCCCTCGCCTTCACCCCACTGATGCTCCCCGCGCCCGCCATGCGCGACATCGCCGTACCCAACATCGCCGCACCACGCCTGCAGCTCGCCGCGGCGATCAACCCCGCCGACGTCGACGCACTCGTCGCCAACCTCAACGCCGCCCTGAACTCCGCGTCGGGCACGGTGACCAACCTCGTCGGAGCGCCCGGCCAAACCCTGTCCGGAGCCCTCAACTCCGCCGTCTCACTCAACGACACCCTGTGGGCAGGCCTGATCGACGCCACCGACAGCAAGCCGCTGCTCGCCATCATCAGAACCCTCAAAAGCAGTGCAGGAAACGGCCTCTCGCAACTCGCCACGACCGTCGACTCCGCCAACAGCGACATCGTCCTGACCACCGGCCAGCTCACCGACCTCCTGACCTCCACCATCACTGGGTCCCTCGGCTCGGTCCTGCACGCCGTGGCCACCGTGGTCAACAACCCACTGGCACTGCCCAGCTACACCGGCCTCATCAACGCCCCCATCGACATCGCCGGCCTGCTCCTCACCCAGGGCATCGGCGCCGTCGACAACCTCGGCACCAACGTCCTCTCGGTCACCAACACCGTCGTCCGCGGCGTCACCGCCCAGGTCTCCAACGCCCTGGACGCCTTCAACGGCCTCATCGGCGCCGGCAAGACCCTCACCGACCTCGACCTCATCAACGGCCTCCTCACCGCCGTCCAAGGCATCGTCTCCGCGCCCGTCACCGCCGCCGTCGCCGGCGTCAACGGCGCCTCCACAACGATCGTCAACGCAGCGAGCACCGCCCTGGGCCGAGTCGCCGACGGCGCCTCCGACGCGATCGCCACCTGGATCGGCGACGGCACCGGCGGCGGCGCCATCCAGCACGTCATCAACACCATCGGCTCGGCACCACTGAGCGCCGCGAGCTACACCACAGCCATCTCCGTGCTCGTCGGCGCAGGCATCAGCACCGTCACCACCGCGGTACGCTCCGTAGGCTCTCTGGCGTCGGTGCCCTTCACCGCAGCAGCCGACATCACCACCGCTGGCGCCAACGTCATCACCGCTCTCACTTCAGGTTTGGCGACAGCAGCCAGTGGCATCATGCGCGCAGTCGGGCTGCCCTCCATCGTCTACAACCTGCCCCACGCCCTGGCCGCCACGGTCAACGGCCTCGTCGACGGTGCCGCATTCGCCGCCAACGCCGGCTTCCGCTCCATTGCCACCATCCTCGACATCGGATCCGCCATCACCGGCACCTTCGCCGCACCCGCGGCCAAGACCGTCACCCTGCAACTGGCCCAGGCCGAGTCGCCCGCGGCCGCCGCCGAGGACGTCCTCACCACGAAGACCGCCGACAGCACCGTCACCGACGCCAGCGCCACCGATGTCACCGGCAAGCAGGTCCTGGAGGCGTCAGCGCCGGCAGCCACTGAAGAGATCGACCCGGCCACCTCCGTCGAACCCACCAACCCTGACGTCGCGGCCGAAACCACGCCGCCCGCAGCCACAGTCACCGAGGAAGAAACCACCGCGGTCGAAACCACAGACCCGGCCGAGACCGACACCGGCGAGGAAGCCGTCACCGGCGAGGAAGCCGTCACCGCGGCGCCCGAGCCCGAGGCCACAACCCCTGCCACTGAACCGAAGACCCCCGCCGCCAGCAGCGACACCACCACCGAGAAGGCCGACGAGCCGAAGACCACCACCGAAAAGGCCGGCCAGCCCAAGCCAGGCACCAAGACCGACTCAGCCGCGGATAAGGAGACCAAGCGCCCCGCCCGGGCCGCCGACAAGGACGACGACGCGTCGTTGACCCGCACCACCTCCACGACGCGCACACCGGCCGGTACCGACAACACCAAGGGCGACACTGCAGGCGGCACGTCGACACCCAAGCACGCCTCCGACACCTCGCCCCGCCACGCCGCGGCAAGCAACTCCACCCCGAAACACGCAGCGGCCGCCTAGTTACCGCACGTCATGACATTCGCAGCGAACTGGGGACACGGACATACCTCCCGGGTGTGCCGCTACCTGAGTAGCGCGTTGACCCACCGGTCGCCGTCGCACAGTTCGTCGAGCGACAACCCGGTCACCGCCTGCAGCGCACCGGGGTAGACGCGCTCGTACATCCTGTTCCACTGGGTGGCCACCGCCGGGGGAGTCAGCATCCAGTCGGCGACCACTGACTGCAGGTACCACCGATCACCATCGGTACCTGCCCTCAGGAGGCCGCGGCGGCACAAGCCATCCCACAACGCCTCCAACAGCGGCGTACGCGGCAGTAACGGCGTGGCCAGCCGATCCACATGCACGCGGCCCAACACGCACGGCAGATCCCAAATCCGCGCGGCGTGCACACGATGGGTGCCAGGACCTACCTGGTATACCGGGCCCGCCGGCCCCTCCAAGCGCTGCAGAAACACCGATTCCCCCGCGAACATCTTCACCAGCCAACGATCCACGTCGCCGCCGGCAACGGCGGCGCGCAGCCATTCCGCGACGCGAACAACCGTGTCCCTTCGAGGATTGCGATCGATGTCACCCCACGACTTATCGTTCGTGCACACCAACAGCCGCGGTTCAACCCACTCCGCCCACGTCGCCCACCCCCGCGTCGCAGCACCATCAACCCCGAGAGCCCCCACGTCCGAATCGCCCGAAGGCGGCATGAACACACGATGCGAATCCGTCTGCGGAGCAGACACATTCAACTCATGGGCACGCACCCGCGCCAACTCCACGCGCTCACCATGGCTGGCCGGGATCTCGGAAGCAAGTGACTCTAGCCGCCCGGCCAGATCGGCCGGGCGACCCTCTCGGAGCTGGCGGTCGAACTCCCCGCCGAGATCGTCCGCATCGGCGGCGGCCTCCGACAGCCACCCGAAATCCACGACCTCGTGATTCGGCCGCGCGTGATACACCGGACCATCGGCCTCCAGGACCCCGGCGCGGCGCAGAAGCTCCGCGACCGCTTCCGCGTCACTGGCCACGCCCTTGACCGTCGCTCCGTCGCACCGAAGAGCCCGAAAGAAACCGTCGGTGCGCCAATCAAACGCGTCGTCTAGACCGCCCAGGTCCACACACCCAAACCGCAACGGCCGCAAACTCATACACCCACCACCGTCAAACCCCGGCCCCGCGCAACCTGCCCAAGCCTCCCGTCGAAGGTTCCCACCGTCTCCGCCCCAGCCGACTCCGCCGCAAGCAACACGCAGCAGTCAGGCATCCTCAGCCCCGTCTCAGCCCGCAAACGCGCAAGCCGCACAGCCACGTCCTCAGGAAACAACTCCTCACCAACTTCCAAACGCGCCAGCGCCTCCAAGAGCGCATCAACCGCACCCTCCCGCACCGGCCCCACCAGAAGCTCCGCCAACGTCATCGAACTCACGACAAGATCCTCGGCGCCAGCCGCAGCCAACAGCTCAGTCGCCGCCACATGATGAGCATCCGCACCACTGAAGAACGCGACCAGAACCGACGCATCCAAGACGATCACGACGGCCAATCCTCACGCAGATCCGACAAGTAACCCGGCCCGTAAACCCCACTCATAGAACCACTCAACTCCGCAATCGCCGCCAGCCGACGATCTCTGCGCGCTTCTCGCGCCTCAACCGCCGCCCGATCGCCCTGCAGCGCCAAACGGACGAGCAGCTGTGGCCTGCTAAGCCCAGGCCAACGCTCGGCAGCGCGGTCCAAGGCCTCCGCAAGGTCGTCGGTCTCCGTCACAAAATGACGCGGTCGCGTAGTCGGCATGAAACAAGTGTAGCACTAGTGGCGAGAGGTGCTACACCATGTGATACCGTGGTGGCACCAGAGAGCTTCGGGGCCGCTAAAAGGCCGTACGACAAGCCGTTTCAGGGAGAGGCTAACCCCATGACACTGACCGCGACCGACTTCTACTCCGGCGCCGGCGGCTCCTCCGAAGGCCTCCGCCTCGCAGGCTGGGAAGTCCGCGCCTGCGCCAACCACTGGGACCGCGCCGTCGAAACGCACCGCCGAAACCACCCCGACGCCGAACACCACCTCGCCAACCTGCACGAAACCGATATGCGCCGATTCCCCACCACCACACTGCTGTGGGCATCGCCATCGTGCGTATGGCACACACCCGCCGGCGGCCGCAAGAAACTGCCCGTCGACCAGGAACTGCGCCGCCAAGACGCCGGAGCAGTCGACAGAGCAACGGCATTCGCCGTCATCGCCGCCGCCGAAGTCCACGCCTACGAAGCGGTCATCGTCGAGAACGTCCCAGAATTCACCGACTGGGTGCTCTACAACTGGTGGCTCGACGGCATGACCGCCCTCGGCTACCACGCCCAGACCGCCATCCTCGACGCCGCCGACTTCGGTCTGCCGCAACGCCGCAAGCGCTGGTTCGGCATCTTCACTCGCAACGGTGACGTCGACCTCACCCTGCCCCACCTGCCCCCCGTTGCCGCCGCCGCGATCCTCGACTCCGACCCAGGGAAACCCGTCACCCGCAGGCTCTACGTCTCCCCGCAGATCGACCAGATCGTCGAGCCCAACGCGCCCCATCTCGTCGTCTACCGGCGCAACGCCAAACCGCGCCGAGCCGACCAGCACCCCCTGGCCGCCATCACCGCCGGCGGCAACCACCACGGCCTAGCCACCGTCACCACCGACGGCACCTACCACCGCATGATCACCAACCGCGAATGCGCACGCGCACAGGGCTTCCCCGACACCTACGCATTCACCGGCAACCGCGCCGACGTCAAACGCCAAATCGGCAACGCAGTCGCCGTCCCCATCGCCCGCTGGCTCGGACACCGAGTCGCCGCCAGCCTCGGCGAAACACTCGCAGGCGCAGCATGAACCCCCGCCAACCGGCACGGAGCGCCGCGGCCGTCGTCCCCGCCCAACCAGCGAGCCAAGGAGCACCACGATGACCCCCAAGCGCCTCTCACCCCGGCAACGCGAAGCCCTCGAACTCGTCCAGGCCGGCCGCGTCCAATACGGCCACGAACACCCGAACATGGCGCGCCGAGGCCACAGCACCTTCCCCGTCTTCCTCATCGACGGCCACGCCGCCCACGGCCAACAAGGTCGCACCTTCGGCTCACTGGAAGAACACGGCCACATCGTCATCCGCCACGACCTCGTCCCACACGAACCAGTCCCCGCAGAAACCAGGACGGGCCGCACACTCTCCGGCACCGACCGCACCGTCACCATCCCCGCCCACGACGCCCCCATCGACAAGGGTTGGCGCGCCAACGTCGAACCGGCCGCCCCCGGCACCGCCGCCGAAACGCAAGACCCAGCCAACCCCCAAGCACAGGGGACCCGCGCATGACTTACTGCGGCATCCAAGAAGGCCCATTCTCCGGCCAAATCAACGTCGGGCTACTCAACTGATGCCCAAACCGACTTTCTTGCAGGCGAAGACATCATCGACCCCAAGGACGGCCAATTCACCCCACGCATGCAGGACTACCTCGCCCGCCTCCACCACGAAGACTGCACCGACACGGCCATCCGCGTCGTCGCCGAACACGTCCTCAAGCACTACGCCAGCGGCCTCGTCATCGACTACAAAAGCGACATCAAGTACGAAAACCAGATCAGCAAGGCGGCCGCCACTCGGACCTCATAGGGGCCCCGGTTCTTGGATGAAACTTTGAAACAAAGTTTCACAAATTGCCGTCAGCGGGGCATCCGCGCGAATTGTTCGTCAAACGCTGACGGAAATGGTTGATCGGCCAGGTACTTCCCTCGGGAACGCCCCATCAACTGAAACGAGGCCCAGAATGGCGATCACCAAGACAGTCGACCTGATACTTGCCGCGCTTCTCGTCAGCGGCGCCGCAGTGGCGTGCAGTGATGACAAGCCTGGCGCCGAAGGCTGGCCGGGGATCCTTGTCAGCGAGGCTCCCGTGTACGACGCCCCATTCGACTCCACGAGCGACATCCTCGCCAACACGACCACCGCTCCATCCCAGAAATGGACACTGCCGGCGAACTCCACCGTGACCGCAATCTGCCAATCCACCGCGACCACCTATGTGAAGGACCTCTCTGGCACCACGCCGACGGAAACTGCCTTCGTAAAGATCAACTTGGACGGTGGAAGCGGTTTCGTCAGGAGAAGCGTCGTACGCGCACAAGGCCGAGATGACACCAATCGCACTCAGAGTATCGACCAAATCCGTTCGTGCTGACGCACAGGGCGTCGTTCGGCAGAGTGGACACGAGGTCGCGTTAGCGCGGTTTCCGCACGATGTCGGCGTACCGCGGATTCTGGTAGAGCGCCTGCTGGGTGACCCCGAGCGCCTTGGCGATCGCCGCCGCGGTGACACCCCGGTCGCGGGCGTCCTGCATAGCGGATGTGGGGTCGGCAACCGGTGCGAGGATTCGGATAGTCAGCGCGGCCCAGGGTTTCTCGAACGCCTGGAGCAGTTCGAAGCGGCTGTCCGCAGGATCACGCGCGAGGAGGACGTCGACCGCGGTGGCAGCGTCGCCCGCACTCGCCCCCGGGCCCGCGACAAGGTACTCGGCGGCAACGAGGCGTGCCGAGTGAAGGGTGTCTGCAGCAATCCGCCTGCTGGCGGCCGCCAGGTCCTCAGCGGTGAGGTCGTCGAAAGCCACCACTGGAGGTTAACCCTGAGGCTCAACATTTCTCGTGAGCTGATGACAACACGCCTTGATAGTCCGCGCCACGCGTCTATAGTGACAAGAACAGTTGAGTACACAACTCAACACGAGTTGCTTATCGGTCGGGGGTTGCAATGACAGACGCGCTCACTCACCAGATCAAGGTCGCCTGCGACGACCTGTACTGCGCACCACTAGATCCCGTCGCCCAGACCAACGTCCGCCACGTCCTCCTGCAGGCCACCCCACCGCTCGATGAACGCGCCCACGCACGACGCATCAAGATCGCCTGCGACGAGCTGCACGACGACCCAACCGACCTCGACGCCCGCCGGACACTCCTTGCGCTGCTGGACCTCTCCGCGGCCGCGTCCCGGCCGGATCTCCCTACCCGGATCTAACGTCTGAGTCGGCCGCCAACGACAGAGAACTGGCTGTGATCGCCGCCCTTCCAGCGCGTTCCTGCAGCTAAACTGACGTCCATGGGTCAGCCATTGACATTCGATCTGCCGGCATTTCGGGGCGGCTCCAACGACCTGGGCGACAAGGGCACTCAGGCGGGGTCAGACCTGTCCAGCGGGGTGTCCTCTGCGCTGTCCCCGCCCGGAGCGTCGAGCCCGGTGGGCAACCAAATTTCCATGTTGACCGGACAGCTGCAGGTGGGTCTCTCACCCGCCGGTCCTGCCCTGAGCAATGGGGCCACTGACCTCAACGGCACGACCCAGCAGGGCATGTCGAGCATCGAGAGCCAAGACGCTCAGAACGCGGCTGGCTTCCAGAACGGCGGCACCCCGGGCCAGGGCCTGGCGGGCTCGGACGTGGCGGGGCAGCTGGATCCCGAGTCGATCGATGAGGAAGCCAAGGCCAAGGCCGAGGAGATGCTCGGCGGGGACCAGTCTCAGCAGATGATGCAGCAGGTCATGCAGATGGGCATGCAGACCGGCTCCCAGATCGCCCAGCAGCTTTCCCAGCAGCTCTCGCAGATCGGTAGCAAGGTCGGCGAGGCAGTGGGCAAGGCAGGCGAGCAGGTCGGCCAACTCGTCAGCAAGGTCGCCGAATCGGCGTCCGCGGAGGTCTCCGCGCCGGATCTCGGCCTCGACGGCCTCGGTGCTGGCGGGGGTGGCTTCGGCGGCGGTGGCGGGGGCGGCGGCATGGACCCCGGTACAACGATGCCGGCAGGCCTAGAGGGCCCGATCACCCCGATGAACGGATCCAGTGCGCTGCAGGCGAGCGCTCTGCAAGCGCCCGGTGGCGGGTCGCCGGCGGGCGCCGCCGGCAGCCGGATGCCGATGATGCCGATGATGCCCATGCACGGCATGCACGGCGGCAACAAGCAGGGCGGCGGGGAGTCGAGCAAGCGCGACCCCGCGATCTTCCCGGAGGACAAGCTCTACGACGGCCCGCCGGGGGTCGAGCAGACGTTCGGAGCGATCCCGGAGATCGAGTCCGAAGAGCCGCCGTTCGGCACAGCCGGCGGCTCGACCTCCTCGGGTCACTAGCGGCCGGGGCTCTGTCATTTCCGGTGGTCGCGGCCCCCGGATAGGCGCCGAGACGGTGTTACGCTTTCGGTGATGGTGCTGAGTACTGGCATTGTGTGCCAGCCGTTTTCAGTAAACCAAAACCCGTGACATCTCGATTTCGCCGCCGAACCCTGAGGACGCCATGACAGTCGTCGACGACGCCCCACTAGACACACACCCCGCCCGCAACGGATCATCCGTGGCATCCACGATGCCGATGGCACCACTGACGGCCGCGCCGACGGTCCCGGTCACTGACGACGACCTGGTGCTCGCGGGCGACGAGGAGGTCCTGGCCGCCCCAGGGTCGGCGAAGATGCTGCGCGCGACTCGCTTCGCGGCGGTCGGTATCACCGCGATCATCGGAATCGCCTCGTTCATCCTGAGTTTCGCGTCGCTGACCGACCTCGCGATCCGTGCCGGCTACAACCGCAGCCTTGCGCCGCTGTGGCCCATCATCGTCGACGGGACCATCCTGAGCGCCACGATGGCCGTGCTCGCATTGGGCGCGTACGGGCAACAGCAGCGCTCGAACCGTCGATTCTTCTGGTGGGTACTGGCTTTGGCCGCTATGGCCAGCGTCGGCGCCAATGCTCTGCACGCCACTCTTCCGCCGACCGCCGAGCTGGAACCGTGGCTCAAAGCTGCGATCGGTGTTGTGCCACCGGTGAGCCTCCTCGCGACCGCTCACGGCGCGGCCATCCTCAGCCGCGTGCGCCCAATGACCATCAAAGCTGTTCGAGCACACCAGGAAACACAGGAGGCGCAGCGCGCGGCGTACCGGCGTCGGTACTGGGTCGAGGTCGCGCACAGGGTGAAGGAGCAGAACCCGACACAGAAGGCGATCGCGGATCGACCGGTCGAGCAGATCGCCGATGTACTCGAACTCGCGCACGACGGCGCCCAGTCGAAACGGTTCATCAACAAGAAGACCGGCCTGCACCATGAGACCGTGAGCAAGCTCCTGCAGGCCGGTGCCGCAGCGATGGGCCAGGCCCCCGCTACGGACAGTCCGGCTTCGCAATAGAGCAGGGGCTTACCGCTCGAACGCCGGGGACGTGACATCGCCGCTGAACAACGCCCTCTTCGTGGGAACGCAATGACGGGCAGTCGAATTCAGAGGCTCGCGGCAAGCATTTCTGTCCGAACCGGCGGATAACCTGAGCAGGCACTGTGAATTCCGGGAGGACATCAAGATGGTTCGGCGTCGACGCAAGCGTGGTGGGGCTGTAGCGGTTGCGGCCGCAGTGGTGGCGATCGCGGCCTGGCTGCACCCCGGTCTGGACCTCGGATACCGCGGTGACACAGTGGCGATCGCCGCACCAGCTCCCTCCGGAGATCTCGCGACACTGCTCGATCAGATCAGGGTCGTCGACCGCATCGACGACGTGCCGGGCTACGAGCGCAGCTGTAAGAAGGGTAAGGCGTGCGTGTTCGGGCCAGCGTGGAACGACCCAACCGATCACACCGGGTGTGACACGAGATCCCGTGTTCTACAAAGGGATCTGCGCGATACCACGTTCAAGGCAGGGACCCGAAACTGCAAGGTCATCGCCGGTTGGTTACAGGATCCCTACAGCGGCGAACGCGTCGACCTCGATGACGTTGAGATCGACCATACCGTTTCTCTTCATAGAGCGTGGAATGCTGGTGCCTGGCAATGGGATCCGACCAAGCGTCAGATCTTCGCCAACGACCTCACTGAACTTCGCGCACTGTCCTCCAGCGTGAACCAAGCGAAAAGCGATGCGACGCTCGATGAGTGGTCTCCCTCCCTGCCCGAATCGCGCTGCCTCTTCGCCAAGGAGTACCTGGCGGTCAATGTGAAGTACGACCTGCCGATCACCGTGAGCGAGAAGACCGCAGCGATCAACGCCTGCGCGTAGAGTGGCCGGGCAGCGGATCAGCTGACGGCACGCATGCCGTGAACGTGCAGCGCATCCCGCACCGCAACGAGCAGTCCACTCACGCTGTGCTCGTCACTGGTAGCGGTGCCCACCAGCCCTGAAGTGAAGTCGCCACGGCGAGACCAGATCTCCACGATCCACGCATCCGGCGCGTCCGCCGGGCGTGCCACCTTCCGCAGCCCGTACCGTCGGTGATCCGACACGTGCAGGAGGTGGCCATCCGGCAGGACGCACTCGATCACGTAGCGTGCCGGCGGCGGCCCCGGAAGCTCATCCGGGCCCAGGACGTGTGGCGGATACGGCTCCTCGGCGTCGGCCGGCCCGACGCGCACCACCGCGGCATCACCCAGCTCGCCGCACAGTGCGTCCAAGATCGCCGCGTACTTCGAGGCCAGGAGTGCGCACACCAACGGGACGCTGGCCACCGCTCAACTCACCGTCCGACGAGCGCAGAGGTGGGTTCTGTGGTCTGAATGTCGAGCAGCATGCTCCACGAGTAGGTCGCATCGGCCAACGCCCGCACCGCTACGGGGTTGCGTAGCGCCAGGGCGGCCTCGGTGGCGTAGGCCTGTGCCAGCAGGGGCCGGCACCCGCCACCGGCGGTGTCGAGCTGGCCCACCTCGACGTCACGTACGTCGACCCGCGCGGCCTTCTCCTGCACGCACAGCTGGTGGTATTCCTCCTCCAGCCGCTCCCACGGCAAGGACGCCACCCACCGGGCATTGTCGATGCGCCCCAAGTTGTTTCGGAACGTAGTCAGCATGCGCTGCCGCTCGTCTGCGGGTCCGGCCTTCTCATCAGCGTTCACGGCAAGCCACAGCACCTGCTCGCGCTGTTTGACCGAGTCCACGATGTGCTTGACGGCGCGGCGCCGCGCATCTGAGACCTGCAGCTCGAAGCGAGTCACCACTGGCCCGCTGAGCAGCTCGGGATACGCCCGATCGGTCCCGTCGACGAACGCCCACGGGACTCCGGCAGCGACTCCCGGGGCGCTGGAGAATGTCGACGCGAGCGCGGTCAACTGACCCTGCGCGGCGGCGGCGTACTCGACGATGACCCGGGCCGGATCCACCAGGCCCTCCCAGCGGGCCGAGTCTTCATGCGACCACGGCATCACAACGTCGGCGGGCATGAACGCTTCTGCCGGAACCCATCCACGGCCGCGATCGGAGGTCAGCACGACCTGGCGGCGTCCGCTGGTGACCACCATGCCGGCGGCCCACTGCACGCGGGCCGCGCCGCCGGCCGCCTCCACGACTCTGCGCACCGTCGCAAGGTCCTCGTCGCCCAGAGCGGCGATCGGGCTTACCGGTGGCGCCAGCACGGCCGGGACGACCAATGGATCCTGCCCGCTCAGCGGAGCGATGATCGGACCACCAACCCCACCGCCGACCGCGGGACCGCCCGACGGGGGGACCGACGGATCCGGGTTCTGCTGCTGCGAAGCATTGGACACCGGCGTCGACGACGGCGGCGCAGTATGCGCAGTAGGGCCAGGCGGTGGGCCATGACCGGGGGCCGGCGCCGGCGCCGGAGCGGGCGCGGGTGCTGGAGCAGGACCCGGGGTCGCCGTCGCGGGCACACCCGCAGCGGGAGGAGGAGCTGCCATCGTCGGCGGCGGAGGCGGAATCGCGCCCGCCGGAGAGGCCGGCGACAACGGAGACACCGGCGGGGGAGGCGCAGGAACCGCGCCAGCCGTCGACGCCAGCGGGGCCGCCGCGGCGGCACTCATCGGAGCTGCTGCTGACATCGGCGCGGCCGCCGCGGGACCCGCCGCTGCTGCCGCGACAGGCGCCGCGGAAGCAGCAACAGGAGCTACGCCGGCTGTCGACGCAGCTGCAGTCGAGTGTGAGGCCGCCGGCGCCGCAGCAGCTGCAGGAGCCTCCGCGCCGGTCGATCCCGAAGACTGTGAAACCGGCTGTGCCGCAGCGGGAGAGGAGGACCCAGACCCAGACCCCGACCCAGAACCTGCCCCTGAACCTTCCGTCCCGGATCCGCCAGTAGACGCCCCAGTCGACGAAGGGGAGGTCGAGCTTGCCGCAGGCGAAGACGATGACGCGGCTGGCGAAGCACCAGCAGCAGGCGACGACCCAGCTGCCGCCGGCGTACCGCTGCCACCTGAGCCGGTGGACGGCGCGCCTCCGCCTGATGCGCCTCCCGAGCCGGATCCGGCGCCCATGCCGCCACCGCTTGAGCCTCCCGAACTCGAAAGCCCCGCGGGGGTGGCGTTCGGTCCAGCGTCGCTGCCTGCGGTGCCGGTTGTGTTTGAGGCGGGCTGGATCGAGGCGTTCGGTCCAGCGTCGTTGGCTGCGGATCCCGTGGTGTTTGAAGCAGTCTGGGTTGATGCGTTGGGCCCGGCGTCGTTGCCTGCCGACCCGGTGGTGTTCGAAAGGGACTGCGTCGGTGCGTTGGGGCCGGCGTCCGCTACCGCAGCACCGGAACTGGATTGACCTGTACCACCCGGAGATCCGCCTGGCGTTGGCATGGCGGTGGGGATGCTCCCGGCCCAGCTGGGTAGAGCAGCGAGCGCACCCATCGCAGCGTTGGAGATCGCCATGATCTGCGACTTGGCCTCGTTCTTGACTTGCTCGATCATGGCGTCGACGTCTTGGCCCGCGGCCATAGCCGCCGGACGTGCGGCCTCGAGTGCCGCGATTGCGGACTCGGCCCAGCCGACGACACCGGCCATCCCCGCATGCATAGCGCCGAGCGCGGAGGCCCAGGCCTCCAGGCATCCCGCTGCCTGGCCGACCTGGGCCCCCACTAGGCCCACGTTGACGAAATACTTCGTCCACGCCCCAGAAATGACGTTCGCCAAATCGCCCTGCCCATAATTGAGCAGCTTCATAGCGCCCACCTGGCCATCCTGGGACGTGGCGACAAGCTGACCCGACAGCTTGGTCATCTCCACGGAGCGTCGCATCAAGTCCGCAGGTTCAAGGGAGTCTTCCCAGAAGTTCTGCAGCAGCTCAGATGCGTTCGGCGTAGTGGGCTTTGGAGTCACGTCCTCGACCGAAGCCCTAGCTCAGACCACACACTTGATCGAGCTTCGCAAGTGCGACGTTGCCAGGCACACCATCGGCTGAGGTGTACGTGCGGTCGATGAGCTTTTGCATCGCCAGCCGGCGCTCGGACACGTAGGCCTTGGCGGCCTCTACCACCTGAGGTGGATCGGCAGCCGCGATCTCGGGCTCGAACAGGTCCAGCGCCTTGGTCACAGCTGCGCTCTGATTCGACACGTAGACGTCGATGTTCGGCGTATCCCAGTTCCACCCGGCTGGCAGAGCGGGAATCGAGTTGAGCGCGGCCTTCGTGGAAGGCCATGCGTCGCAGGTCGAGCTGGCCTCCGTGGCGGCGCCCTGAGCGGGTGCGCTGCCGACCGCGGTGGGTGCCGGGCCGGCGGGGGCGGCGTTGTTGGTGTCCCTGCTCAGGACAGCGACACTGACCATGGCTGCGGCGATGATGATCGCTGCGACGATGATGGCGACGGGAAGCCACCGCCGCGCCGGCTTGGCGGGAGGGTAAGACTGCGGCCACGGGGCCGGGGGCCCGGGAGGCGCGCTGATCGGCGCATTTCCGTCCATGGGGAAATGGTATCCCTCGCCGAATGCCACGTCACTGGTAAATGGGGCGTCCAACTGCGCGTTTTGCAACATCTTGGGGCCTCCTTCTGGTCGTTGGCGTGGTGTGGGTGATTGGTCCACTGTCGTTGCCAAGTGTTAGCACTATGCTAGCACACTGCAACAGTACGCTGTTTTGGCAGGTCAACCCGAGGACTGCGCCATGTCTTCTTGTTCGTCGAAGAGGGCCGATCGAGCCAACTGACAGACGAGCGCGGTCAGCTCCACGTTCAGGTCGAGATCGAGTGCGCTGCGGTTCAGTGGTGTGGTGTCGTCGAGAGGCAGCCCGAACTCGATGCGGATCGCTGCGTCGTCGACGTTCTCCAGGCGCAGGACCTCGCGGTAGGCGAGGAGAAGATCGGCGCGCCCGTTGAGCGCGCGGGCGTAGTCGGTGAGGTGGTCGACGGTGGCCAGCAGAGCTGCCCAGGTGGTGGTGTCCGTGGGGCCCAGATGTAGGTGGGTGCCGGCGTGGGTGCGCCACAGGCGGTGGGCAGTGGTGGCGATGCGGGCCATGACGGCGTCGACGTCGAGGCGGGCGCTGTGTGCGTCGAGGAAGTCGGTCTTCCAGAGTCGGCTGTGGCGCGCAGACTTGGCCGATGTGAACGCAGCGGCGACGGCGTTGGGTTCGCGCCACACCAGGGCGGCCGCGCCGGCGTGCACGGGTCCGTCGCCTGTGAAGCGGGTGTCCCACTCGGCTTCGAGGACGTCGCGGTTGGCGTAGGCGGCGAGGTCTTGGCGTGATGCCGGCCAGCGGATGGTGGCTGCGCGTAGGGCTCGGCGCTCGGATCGGGTGTAGCGCCAACCGGGATGTGCGGCGGGGTGACGCCAGTTGAACGGCGGGTACGGGGTGTGGAGGTGGCCGCGGCGGCGGCGCTTGGCGGCCAGCTCGGCGGACAGTGCGTGCTCGTCGACGATGGCGTCTCCGGTGGCGTGGGCGAGGAAGTCCATCATATGGTGGTCGCGGTACGGCCAGCTGATCTCGAACGCGCCGCTGTGGCGGCTGTCGCGTCCGGGTGCCTTCGGCCAGTCCATCGGTCGAGCCTATGGGCGTTGTGTGGCGTTATGGCCCGTGACGGTGGGACGTGCCATCGTCGCTGGTGGGGGCATCGTGACGGGCTGGGGAGGGCCGCGATTTCGGTGTGCGTTTGCGCCAATATGCGCGCTGGATGCGCCGATGTCGGGGCTGGCGAGGTGATCTGGGTGGCTGGGCAAAGAATCTCCATGCGCGGCGGCCGATTTGGGCGTCAGCCCCTGTGAGCTTTCTGGTGAAGCCATGTCCGACCCAGGGACACCATCCCCTACGTACCCGCCGGAACGCTATGGGAAGCAACCGCCACCGACACCGCGGTGCGCGGCACCGTTCAGCCCATCGTGTCCAACCTGAACGCGCGGGCGTCGCGCAGTGGCCAGACCTATCGAGTGTTGTTTGGGGTGGCGACGCCGCAGGGTTCGAACTGCTCGTCAGAATGTGAGTATTCGTGATCGAATGTGTGTTTTAGTGAGTGTGTGAAGCTGGCTGAGTGGGCGCGTGCGAGTGGTGTGCATCCGCAGACGGCGTATCGGTGGTTCCGTGAGGGTCGGATGCCGGTTCCTGCTCGCCGGTTGGAGTCGGGGACGATCTGGGTCGACGCTGCGGCTAGCGGGGAGGCTGGTCGCACTGTTGTGTATGCGCGGGTGTCGTCGCATGATCAGCGGGCCGATCTGGACCGGCAGGTTGCACGGCTGACTGATTGGGCTACGTCGAACGGACATGTGGTCGGTGAGGTCGTGACCGAGGTCGGGTCCGGTCTGAACGGGAAACGTCCCAAGTTGCGCAGGGTCTTGTCAGACCCATCTGCTTCGGTGGTGGTTGTGGAACACCGTGATCGGCTCGCGCGCTTCGGGGTTGAGTATCTCGAAGCCGCGTTGTCCGCGCAGGGTCGCAAGGTAGTCGTCACCGATCAGGGCGAGACCGCCGATGATTTAGTGCGTGACATGATCGAGGTGCTAACCTCGATGTGCGCGCGGCTGTATGGACGCCGCGGGGCGCGCAACCGGGCGATGCGGGCGGTGACGGCCACCAAGCAGGCAGAGGTTGTTGGCGGTGGCTAGGTTCGAGATTCCCGAGGGCTGGACCGCGCAGGCGTATCGCTTCGCCCTGGATCCCACACCGACGCAATTGCGGGCGTTGGCTTCTCATGCCGGTGCGGCACGATTCGCGCACAATCACATGCTCGCTTTGGTGAAAGCGGTGATGGACCAGAGGGTCGCCGAACGCAGCTACGGCATCGGCGAGGATCGGCTGACCCCGGTGGTGGGGTGGTCATTGCCAGCGTTGCGCAAGGTGTGGAATCAGCGCAAACCTCTGTGCGCGCCGTGGTGGGCGGAGAATTCGAAGGAGGCCTACAACACTGGCCTGGATGGGTTGGCCCGCGGGTTGGACGCGTGGTCGAAGTCCCGCAAGGGTGAACGGGCCGGCCGCGCAGTCGGTTTCCCGCGGTTCAAGTCGGCCCGCACCCCGCGCTCAGTGCGGTTCACCACCGGGGTGATTCGCATCGAGGCCGATCGCCGTCATGTCACGTTGCCGCGCCTCGGTGCGGTCCGCACCCATGAATCGACCCGTAAGTTGGCCCGCCGAACCCAGGCCGGGACGGCGCGGATCTTGTCGGCCACCGTGCGCCAAGACAGCGCCGGGCGTTGGTACTGCGCCTTACAGACCATCGTCACAGCCAAGGCCCGACCCGCGCACGCGCGGCGATCACCCCATCCGATTGTCGGGGTCGATGTCGGGGTGAAAGCTGACAGCCTGCTTGTCGTGGCGACTCCCGGAGGGGCCGAGATCGACCGCGTTGCTGCACCGAAGTCGCTGACCGCCGCCCAGGTCCGGCTGAGGGCGCTGCAGCGCCGAGCCGCCCGCCAGCAGGGCCCCTACGACCCGCAGGCCCGGACCCGCCTGCAGCCCTCGAAACGGTGGCGGCGCACTCAGGCCCGGATCGGTCGCACACACGCCCACGCCGCAGCCGTGCGCCACGACGTACTGCACAAGGCCACCACCGCGTTGGCCCAGCAGCATCAGGTGGTGGTAGTCGAAACTCTGAACGCCGCAGGCATGCGAGCCAAGGGCGGATCGCGCAAGCGGGGCCTCAACCGCGCCTTGGCTGATGCTGCCCTGGCCGAGATCCGGCGCATGCTGGACTACAAGACACATTGGTACGGCTCCTATTTGGTGGAGGCTGACCGGTTCTACCCGTCGTCGAAGACGTGCACAGCGTGTGGGAGGCGAAAGCCAAACCTCACCCTCGCCGATCGAGTCTTCGAATGTGACAACTGCGGTACCCGGATCGATCGTGATCTGGGTGCCGCGATCAACCTCGCCCGACTCGGCGTACCCACACTCCCGGGTGAACAGAGTCCCGCCGGGAGTGGCCCGGTGGAAGGACGCGGAGCCATGCGTGAGACCGAACCCGCGCCAGCGGGCGACGCAGCAGGCGATGAAACGTCAACCCCGCACCACCACCCGGTGGACCAGACGGGGACCGCCTCACCGCAAGGCGAGGCTGCCTGATGAACGAGCGCACTCACATTCGCTCAACAAAAGGTAACGGACTCCGGTGGATCCGAGTGTGAGCGCTGGGACGCCGGTTCCGCCCGCTGATGTGGAGGCGACGGCTCCTGGTGGCGGGTTGGTGCCGGCGGCTGTGCAGCATGTGCCGGCGGCGGCGGGAAGCTCGGGCACTCCGGTCACGCCTGGCCCGGCGGAGACGGTGTTGCCTCCGGTGGTCGTGGCGCCGAGTGCGTCGGTGTTGCCGCCAGCCTGACGCAGACTGTTGCACTCTGCTAGCATTGTGCAACATGGGAACGGTTTACCTGCGCAACGTGCCGGATGACGTCGTGGAACGCCTGGAGCGGCTCGCCGCCCGGGAACGAGTCTCGGTCAACACCTACGCGATGCGTGAGCTGGCCGAAGCCTCCCGCCGGGCCGACAACGCTGATCTCCTCGGGGCGCTGCCGGATCT
Source organism: Mycolicibacterium frederiksbergense (assembly GCF_012223425.1). Taxonomy (GTDB): domain Bacteria; phylum Actinomycetota; class Actinomycetes; order Mycobacteriales; family Mycobacteriaceae; genus Mycobacterium; species Mycobacterium frederiksbergense. Next base: position 135,444 of record NZ_CP038797.1, on the reverse strand, counting down.
GAACGTCGACACCGACGACATCGTCTCAGCGGTCAACGAAGGCCGCGAGTCCCGGTGATCGTGATGGACGCTTCCGCCGCGCTGACCGCGCTGCTCCATGCCGGCCAGGCCCGCAAAGCGATGGCCGAGGAACGTGTCTGGGCGCCGGAGGCGATCGACGTCGAGGTCACCAACGGCCTTCGACGCTGCATGGCCCAGGGCGTCGTCGACGGCAAGGCCGCGCATGCCGCTATGGCGGTGTGGCGGGATCTCGGCGTTCGGCGCGTCAGCGGGCTCGGGCTCCTGGGGCGGGTCTGGGAGCTGCGCGAGGTCCTCGACGCGGGCGCGGCCAGCTATGTAGCGCTGGCCGAAGCGCTGGGATGCCCGGTGGTGACCGTGGACGCCAAGCTCGGCGCGGTCGCAGATGTCCAATGTCCAGTGATGGTCGTAGCGAACTGAGAGCGAGGGTGGAAAGATGTTGAACGTATTGCAACGCAACGTGATCCAGGGATACCTGGATGGCGGTATGAGCCCTGAGGACATTGCGGACTTCCTGGGGCGCGTCAATGACCTCGGGCCACTGGACATAGTCACCATCAAGTCAGCTGCCTACGACCTGCTCAACGAGCCGGCCGCCCCGGCCACCGCGGCCGGCGGCAAGCCGGTGCTGACCGTCATCGCCGGTGGTGCCGCGTAGTACTGGACACCGTCGTGACGTCACAGAGTCTCGGCCAGCACGCCGAGCCCGACCTGGATGGGTCCGCGCACAACCGGGGCGACGAGTTGGCGCACTGCGTGCGGCCGTGCGCAAACTGCCCGTGGCGCAGGGATTCCCCCGCCGGGGAGTTTCCGGCCGAACGGTACGACGCCCTGCGGACCACAGCCGGAGCACCCGGACACGAAGCGGCACTCGGCGCACCAATTTTCGCTTGCCACAAGTCGGAGCCGGGTCGTGACCGTGCGTGCGCGGGTTGGCTGGCGATCGCCGGCATCAATCACCTTGGTGTCCGGCTGGCAGTCGCGCTCGGTCGCCTGCCTGCGGAGGTTCTCCGGCCGGGTGGTGAGTGGCCTGATCTGTTCGATTCCTATGAGGAGATGGCGGCGCGGAATGGGTTGAGCATCAGCGGTCCGTCGTGAGTGCGACGGTTGGTCGGCGCTGGCCAGGAGGGTCGCGCAGGACCGGCAGGTCGACATCGCCCGTGTTGCTCTTCTGCGGGGAAGCCTGAGCCGAGGAGCATCTGCGCCCATTGTCCCAAAGTGGGAAAGTGGGATAGAGTTATGGCATGTCTGAACCTGCGCTCATCGAGACCGACGCGCGCAGCCGCGCGGTCCTGCCTGGTCATCCCAGCCGACGCTTCCTCATGCGCGTCAACGAGGACGGCAGCATTCTCCTGCAGCCTGCGCGCATCGTCACTGATGCGCAGCAGGAGTACGACTCCGATCCCGAATTGCGTGACCTCCTCGGCCGGGCCTCTGCCTCCCCGACTGTCCGCCGAACGCGCCAGCGCAGGTAGATGAGCATCGAGGCCGACTACTCTCAGGTCGCAAATGGCCAACTGGACGCTCTCGAACAAGGCCCCGATGTAGACCTGTACAACGCCGTCCTGGACACGATCGAACTGATCTTCCGAGTCCCCGGCCAAGCCCAGGGTCTCTCCACCGCGATTACCACCGCCGACGGAATTCGCATGCGACTACCTGTCATCGGCCACCCACCATTCAAAGTGTTTTGGTCCACCGACGGTCCACGCATTGAAGCGATCTTCCCTCACCCCTAGCTACTGCACCGGCAGCGGTACCAGGTTGCGTTGGGGGTCGGTGGTGTATCCGGATGGCGGCGAAAGTGGGAGTGGGGACAACGGTTCCGCCGGTCGCTTCGGCGTACTGATGAGCTTGGTCGTGTTCGGCGTCGGTGAAAGCTTTGGCCGCGGCGGGTTGCCCGTGAACCGTCCTGGGTCTGGTGGAGATCGTGAACGCACCAGGAGGATGTTGTTGTGGCTGCGCCGAGGAAGTTTGACCCAGAGACCCGTGAGCGGGCGGTACGGATGTATCAGGACCGGATTTCCCAGACTGGGGATTCCAAGCGAGGGGCCCGCCGGTATGTCGGCGAGATCCTCGGAATCAATGAAGCTACGTTGCGCAACTGGGTAGAGAATCGCTACGGCAGCAGCGACTCGGCGGTTGTCGATGGGGCTGTGGATTCTTCTGCGGAGTTGAAGTCGTTGCGCCGAGAGAACGCCGAGCTACGCAGGGCCAATGAGATTCTGAAGACGGCGACAGCGTTTTTCGCAGCGGCGGAGGTCGACCGCCGACTTCGGTGATCGTCGATTACATCGATGCCCACCGTCACCAGTTCGGGGTCGACCCGATCTGCACCGTGCTCACCAGCTACGGCGTCAAGATCGCCCCGTCCACCTATTACGCGGCCAAAGCCCGCGGCCCGGTCAGCGACACTGCCTGGACCGAGGCGCACGCCGCCAACACCGTGCACCGGTTGTTTGTGTCCAACCGGCGGCTTTACGGGGTCCGCAAGATGTGGCACGCGATGAAACATGCAGGCCATGATGTGGGCCGTGACCAGGTCAGCCGGCTGATGGGCATCTGCGGCATCAGCGGAGCCGTTCGTGGCCGGCGGCGCACCACGGTCACCACGACCGGTGATCCGGGCGCACCGCGCCATCCCGATCTGATCGCCCGCCAGTGGGGTGCTCCGAGACGGCCTGATCAATGGTGGGTGGCCGATTTCACCTACACCTGGACCTTGGCGGGGTTCGTCTATACCGCGTTCTGTGTGGATGTGTACTCACGCCGAATTCTGGGGTGGCGGGTGATGTCGACCAAGGCGACACCGCTGGTTCACAGCGTGCTCGAACAGGCTGTGTTTACCCGTCGCAGAACCGATTTCCGTTTTACGACAACGGGTTTGATCCATCACTCCGATGCCGGAAGTCAGTACACATCGCTGGTCTTCACCGATGCTCTGCATGACTCGGGAATCGCAGGATCGATCGGCTCGGTCGGTGATGCTTTGGACAATGCACTGATGGAATCAGCGATCGGTCTCTACAAGACCGAGTTGATCAATCGGGCCCAGCCCTGGACTGGGCGCGCCGAGGTGGAACGCGAAACCGCCGCCTGGGTGCATTGGTACAACACCACCCGCCTGCACTCGGCCCTGGGCTATCTCTCGCCCTCGGAGTACGAGGACCGGTACCGTCACACCGTCGCCTCAACAGCGGAGGTGGCATAACCGAGGTCTCTATCCAGACCAGGACGGTTCACCTCCCGCCGACCGCGGAGCCGGTGGTTCTGGCTGCAACCAGGTCTGAGGTGTGGCGGGGTTCAGCAGTGCTGGTCGTCGCGGTGTGGCTGTGTGTGATGAGCGCAGCCGTTGGTGTTGGGTGTCGGTTCCGCAGCCGCCGCATGAGTGATGTGCATCAGCATGTTTGATGCCAGGGCTGGACGGCCGGATCCGCTCTTACGCGCCACTAGCGAGCGCCGCGAACCAGCAGTTATCGCCATCCGAACGTGCTTCTCGTATCACCCGTTTCGTGATGATGCCACCTCGCTCGACGGGAAAGCGCGTGTCGCTGGATACCACAGCGAGGTCACGCATTTCGGTGAGTTCGCAGCGCAGCCAATGGGCTATCGCAGCGTTGGCGACGTCATTCAGCGAATGGTTCGAGAGTTCGGTGACGACGCCGAGTTGGAAGTCGTAGTTCGCCGAAAGCCCGGCCCGCGCAACAAAACGCCGAAGCCAAAGAAGTTGCAGATGAGAGGAATTCAGGCCATGACGGAGACGATTGAAGACGCCCGGCGCGACACCAAACCTGTCGGTGGGTCGACGGATGAGCTGGATAGCTTTGCAGCACGCCTAAACCGGCTGTTCGCCAACAACTACCCGCCCGGTCGCGGACCGTACACCAGCCAAGAACTGATCCGTGCGCTGAGCATGCGCGGTCAGGCGTTGTCGGCCCCGTACCTGTCGCAACTGCGCAAAGGTGGACGTAGCCGGCCCTCTCGAAGAACCATCGAACTGATCGCCGAGTTCTTCGGGGTTCGCAGTGAGTACTTCACCGATCCCGAAGGCAGCTATGGGCGCCGGCTGGAAGCAGAGCTTGGCTGGCTTGAACTCGCGCACAACTCCGATGTTCAGCGGCTCACCACGATGCTGACCGACTTGGACGCCGATACCCGGGAACGGCTCATGGCCGACGCCGGGATCTGAGCAGTCACCAACAGGCCCCACCCACGTAGGAGCAAGCATGTCCACCAGCTCATCCCGTATGGCCGCCACCGTCGTGGCCGCGGTCACCGTCACCGCGCTGACCACTGCGGCAGCCGCCCCCACGCCCCCGCCCGCCCCGGCGCCGGCCGTCAATGCTCAGGTGCGCCTGGCCGCGTCGACAGGGATATACCCGATCGGGCCTATCCCGCAGGCGTTCCGCGCCATGGGGATGGGCACCGCGCAGGACTTTCTCAACGGCATGGCCGGTCTGGCGCAGATCATCCCCGGCGAGACCGGCCAAGGGCTCAAGCAGACGGTGGAGAACCTCGCTGCCCTGGTCGCCGCGCTGCAGACCGGCATCAATCTGCCCCTGCTGGGCAACATCTCGATTCCCGAGATGGCCGTGCCGCCGGTGGGGCCAGCCGGAACCGTCGACCAGATAAATACTCTGCAGTGGTCGACGCTGACCCAGGGCACGCTGTCGGCGCTCAAGACCGCACTGGCCGCCGGCGACGCCGCCGCGGTGATCATCGGGCTGCTCGGCGACATCACCGGGATCGACACCGAGATCATCGAGACCCTCGTGGCCGATATGCCCCTCAACGTTCCCGGCACCTGGGACGGTCCGTTCTTCTCCAACGCTGGCAAGCTCGCCATCGTGCCGGCAATCGGGCTGGGCGGCACCAACTTCGCACTCGCCTCACCCACGTTGCTCAACGATCCCGCGTTCGCCAAGACGGCCATCCTGGCGATCGCCTTGCGCAACCCCAGCCGCACCGGCGGCGGCATTCTCTCGCTGCTCAACCCGCTGTCGTCCACGGTCGGGCTGAATCTGTCGAACGCCGACGGCACGGCGTCGCACAAGGGAACCAACAACTGGGGCGTCCCAACCACGGTCATGGACGGCAACGTCACCGTATGGGATTTCGGAGCCGCCTACGACATCGTCTCCGACGCCCCGTCGACGTTGCTCAACCCGCTGGCATGGCTCAACAGCGGCGTCGGCATGGCCATGCCGACCTACTTGTTGCCGCCCAACGTCGATGCGCTCTTCGAGGTGATCAGCGATCTCACCGGCGGCACCCTGAGCGCCGGGACGATCAACCACCTGCTGGAGACCGTGGACGTCGCGAGTCTGTTGCACGTCGACGTCGGCGCGGACGGCAACCTGTATGTCACCTACGACTCGGGTCGGCTGCCCCTGCTGGAGCCCATCCAGTTCATCCCGCGGACGCTGAGCTACCTGCCGGGATTCGGGTTCTCCACCACGATGTCGGATTCGTTCGCCGATGTCTTGACCCAGCTGGTCGCCCAGGGCTACCAGGACGTCGACATGACCGTGGACGCCGAAGGGGTCGCCACCTTCACCCGCGGCTGGGACATGGCCGGTACGCAGGCGAAGTTCTGGCAGAACCCGATCTCCTGGCAGATGGGTCTGGAGACTCCGCAGACCGTGTTCAACTCGGTCATCACCGGGCTGCAGGACAACCTTCTCGACCCGGCCAAGGGCGAGTTCGAGATCTTCGGCAACAAGGAGATCGGAAACCTGTTCTACCGCAACGCTGTCAGCGTCGCCGTAGCGCAGTTCATCTCCAATGCCCTGGAGCAGATCCGCGATGAATTGAACCCGATCATCAACAATGTTCAGGGTGCGCTTAACCCGATCGCCAAGGCGCTCGACGACGCCACCGCCCAGGCGAACAAGGCCATCGACGACGGACTGGGCGCGGTCACCGATCTCGGGGTGGACCTCAACGGGCCGATGCTCGATGCCAACCGGCTGGTCAACCAGGTCGGTGATGGTATCAACAACAGCATTCGCAGCATCTTCAACTTGAAGCCGATCGTCTCCCCTCCGGCGCTGCAGTCGACCAACGGCGGTGCCCAGCAGCGGACTGTACTGACCGCTGGGGCGCCACAGGTCCCCGCGATCACCGACACCGAGTGGACACAGCCCTCCACGATGATCCCTCTGGACACCGAACCGGCCACCGACGCAAACGAACTCACCGGAGACGCTGAACGGGTGGACCCACCGGCCACCGAGGGCGCCACTGCTTTGACCGCTGAACCTGCAGAGCGCATCGAGAAGGTGGACGCACCCGTCGACGGCGCCGGCGCCGCCGACGAAACCGAGAAGACCGCAACCACCTCACCAGGCGCCGCGGACAGCGAGGCCCAGCTCGGCGGGGTGCTTTCCGAACCCGCGGAGTCCAGCACCACCGAGACGCGATCAGCCACGCCGGGAAGTCGCACCACCGTCGACCGCGATGACACCGCGGAACGGGATGCCGAGCCCGACACGGAGAGAGCGATGAGAACCCCGAAGGCTTCCCCGCGGTCCGCAGGCAAGGACGCCGAACGAAAGGGGGCCCGCTCCGTCGCGGGTGCGGGCAGCGACTCCGGCCCCGGATCGGTAAAGCCCTCGGCCGACTCAGCCGCGTGAGTTCTCGCGGCGAACGCCGCGAGGTGGGGAAGTGCCCGCACCGAATAACCTGCCGGTGGCGTCGCCGAGCACGGTGCCGCTGGTCATCGGCGTGATCATTGCCGTGCCGCGCCCGGCGCAGGTGCGCCGAGCGGCCGGGTTTCGCCCAGTCAGAGGGCGGCCCTTCGGCGAGATCAAGAGACGTGCAAACCCGCCGATGACCAGGGATGACGGCACGTCCCTGAGGGTTGTGTCGGGGTCGGCGCGAAGCTGCCCCTCGGCTGTCCTCACGAGTGCGTGGGCTCGCCGGGGTCGACCCTGGGCGATGAGTGCTGGGCGAGCCGTTCCAGTTGTGGTCTGCGAGCCGAGGCGGGCGGGCGCCCGGGCGGGGACCTGCCATCGGCGCTGGTAGCGCTTCGGAACCGGGGCGGAAACGCGCAGATAGTTCTCCACTGACGGGAACACGGGCGCGGCGATCTGCGATTGACCTGCTCGCGGGCCAGTTTCTGTCAGATCCCGTTGTTACGATTTGCAGACTTCTTGGAGAGAAGTTGCCGTGGCAGCGGAGGAGGCAGCGATGAGCGTCAGCGATGACCACCGCGTATCGCCGGCTCTTTTCACTCGCGCGCAGTGCCGATCGCTGGGTCGGTGCGAAACCTGCTGCTGGCATCCACCGACTCAGGGCCACCACGAGTCTTGTCCCCGCCGAGACGAAGGAGACGACCGCGATGTCGAACTCAACACTGGACGCGCGCTCGCCCGTGCGCATCGCCGCACGGCGGGCCGACGCTGAGGCCCCACTCAGTGGCGCCGGAATCGTCGCCGTTGCGATTGTGCGGCCGCGCCGCCGCCTTCGTCACCGGCAGGCGAGGTGCACCTGTGGCTGGGTGGGTCAGCGCCGCTGGGTCGTGAAGGCCGCCGCGGCGATCGACGCCTGGAGCCACGCGTACGGCGTTGGATGCGCACCGCGGGAGCCGCTGATCGCCGAAGCCACAGACCTGACAGCCGGAGCCCGGTGATGGGGGCGCGTAGCAAGATCGAATGGACGACGTCGACGTGGGGGCCTGTTTCCGGGTGCACCCCAATTTCGGCGGGCTGTGATCATTGCTATGCCGCCCGGCACGCGAATCGCTTCGCTGGAACGAAGGCGTGGCCCAACGGATTTGATGTCACGCTGTGGCCGGACCGGCTCGATCAGCCGTTGCGGTGGCGGGCACCCAGGAAGGTGTTCGTCTGCTCCACCGGTGACCTGTTCCACGCTGAGGTGCCCGATGACTACATCGCCCGGGTGTGGGCGGTCATGGCCTCGTCCGGGGCGCATACATTTCAGGTACTGACCAAGAGGCACGCGAGAATGCGTGCGCTGCTGAATAACCCGGCGTTCTGGGACGACGTGAACTCCCATTGGCTGGACCTGGCGGGTACCGGTCCGGGGCGCAAGCAGTACCCGCCGGACCTGCGCCGGCGGTTCCTGCCCAACGTGTGGCTCGGCGTCAGTGTGGAAAGCCAGTATTGGGCCGACCGACGCATCCCCGCCCTGTTGGACACCCCGGCCGCCGTCCGCTACCTCTCGTTGGAGCCCTTGCTTGAGCTGGTCAAGCTGAGCCTGGCGCTGCGCAAATGGACTCCGCCAGAGGATCATCCCGCGTGGGACGGCAAGCGGCTCAACGTGCGCGAAGTCCTGCACTGGGTCATCGTCGGGGGCGAATCCGGGCCCGGCGCGCGGCCCATGCATCCGGACTGGGCGCGCAGCGTGCGCGATGAGTGCCTCACAGGTGAGATCGCGTTCTTCTTCAAGCAGTTCGGTGAGTATCTGCCGGTCCCCATCGTCGATGACGCGGAGTTCGCGTTCGGACGTGCCTACGACAGTCCAGGCGGCGGGCGCAGGTCGCCGGCGGTCCGCGTCCCTGCGCCGGGCAGTTCAACCTTGCGCGGTGCGCAGATGCGGCTGCTGTCGCCGGGGGAGCGCACCACCAACACCGTGCTGCTCGACCGCGACACCATCGCGGTTCGGGTGGGCAAGCAGCGCGCCGGCCGGGTGCTTGACGGGCGGACCTGGGATCAGTACCCGGACGAGGTGACGGAAACAGCCACCCGTGGCGGTACTTCACCGGTAGGAGATGCAGTCACCGTGCAGGAGGAGCCGAGATGACGACGCAGATGATCACCAATGCCGAGCGGTCGAAGCTGCGGCAGTACGACCAGCCTGAGCCGATGACGCCGGTGGCCATGGCCGTCGGTCAGCGCGTCAAGCTCGACGCGGAGCGGCGGTGGTGGACGGTGCGTGGCCGCGTGGGCGACGTCGCGGTGCTGACGCGGCAGGCGCCGTTTCGCCGGCGGGGTGCGTGGGAGTACACGGTCCTGGATTGGCGGGCGGGCGTTCGTGGGCCGGTCAACACGATAGGGCAGGGCTGGGACGTGGACACCGACGAGCAGTGCCAAGAACTCGCCGAGCTGGTCCGAGACGGGAAATGGGCTGTGTCGTCGCGCAATTGGCTCCCCATCGACGTGACCGATGTGAAGTAGCGCTGCGATGGCCCCCAACCGTGAGACAGCGCCGATGACGGCGGCCGCTCTGCTGGGCAGACTGCGGCGCCACTACATCGAGCCGTCACGGCGCCTTCCGGGCGGGATCTTCGTCCCCGAGGTGGGGATGAACGGCGGCTACGGGGCCGGGCGGCGTTGCGACGCGGTGTACGTCGGGTTCACCACCACCAGCGGGCGCCAGCTGATCGGCCACGAGATCAAGGTGTCGCGCTCGGACTGGGTCGCTGAACTGGGCCGAAAGACCGGCAAGGCCGACACGTGGGCCGATCAGTGCCATCAGTGGTGGTTGGTCGTGTCCGACCCGTCGATCGTGCGCGATGGTGAGCTACCCGAGGGCTGGGGACTGATGTCGCCCGGTCGGTCGGTGACCCGGATGACCATCCACCGCCCAGCGGTGCCCAAGGTCGATCACGACCCGTCCTGGGAAGTGGTGCGCTCGGTGTTCGCCCGCTACGACACGCTGAGGGCCGAAGCGCTGAACGCCGGTGACAAGGCCGCCCTGGCCGCCGCAACTGTGAAGGCCAACGCCGAAGCCGATGCGGCGTTGGCGCGGCGGATCGCCGAGCTGCCGGATGTATCGGAGCTGCAGCAACGCCTGGCATTGCTCAAGCAGGTGCTGGGCGCGCCGATCGACTGGAACTCAGCGGACAAACCGCCTCGCTCCGGAGCGATCGGCCTGCAGGCCTTGGGTGAGATCGCCGCGCTGGTGAGCGCGCATGGGAGCGTGGCGCGGGTCGCGCACCGCATCACTGTGGGCTACGCCAACCCGGTCGCGGCCGCGAGCAAAGCCATCGCCGACCTGTCTGCTGCGCTGGCAGGGGTGCAGGCCGCGGGTGGTGTGGGCGATGAAAGCAGAAGCGCTGCAACGCGCGTCGAGGCGCTGGTGTAGGGAGGTGCGGGCCGTGAACGGTGGCTGTGTGAAGGCGCGTCAGGGACGCGACATTCATGTCACGACAGACGATGGTGTGGTGCTGGCCGTGCGTGACACGGGTCGCCGGGGCGCTGCGCACACCGTGGTATTCCTGCATGGGCTATGCCTGTCGCAGGTGTGCTGGGCGCGCCAGGTCGACTCTCTGGTGAGCCGGTACGGGTCCGCGGTGCGGATCCTGAGCTACGACCATCGCGGCCACGGCCGGTCGGGTCAGGCGCCGATGAGCACCTACCGCATTGAGCGCCTAGCCGAGGACCTCGCCCAGGTCCTGGCGGTGTGCGAGGTCAGTGGCCCGGTGACGCTGGTGGGGCACAGCATGGGCGGTATGACCGCCCTGGGATATCTCGGGTTGGATGCCGGCCGGCGGCCGGTCGATCCGGTGGGACTGGTGCTGGTGGCCACCGCGGCGGGCAAGCTGCGGCAGCGGGGAATGGGTCGGCTACTGGGAACGCCGGCGACCGCGGCGCTAGTCGGTGTCGCCGGTGTAGCGCCGGAGCAGGCAGTCAGGGCGATGGCCGCTCCGCTGTGTGCGACGTTGAGCCGGTGGCGGCGTGGAGCGTCGGCTGCGGCGCTGGCCGCGGTGGCCGCCGACGCTCTGGCGGCTGTCTCGGTGGCCACTGCGGTCGGGTTCCTGCCCGCGCTGCGGGACTACGACCAATATCCGATGCTGTCGAGCATCCGGGCGCGCACGGTGGTGCTCAGCGGTGGCGCTGACCCGTTGACTCCGGCGGTGCACGCCCGGGACCTGGCGGCGGCGATCCCGGGCGCGGAGCACGTGCACATCCCGGGGGCGGGACACATGCTCCCGCAGGAGGCCGCCCAGCTCGTCGGTGAGGCGATCCGGCGAGCCGCCGGTATCGACGCCGCCGTGGAGGACCTCGGTGGCGTTGATGCGGTCAGCGGTACGCGGCCTGTCACGCAGGTGGCAGCGTTGGCAGGGGTGGCGTCGTGACCGTCTATGTCGACAACGCGCGGATCCCGGCGCGCGTCGGGCGCCACGCCACTACGTGGTCACATCTGTTCGCCGACACCCAGGACGAGCTGCACGCGTTCGCGGCACGTCTGGGATTGCGGCGCAGCTGGTTTCAGGATCCGGTGAAGGTCGGTAAGCCGTTCAAGGCGCGCCCGGGGAGCCGGGCGGCGGAGAACTGGCACTACGACGTCACCGAGTCCAAGCGCGCTGCGGCGGTCTCCTTGGGGGCGGTGGAGGTGAGCTGGCGTGACGCGGTCGCGATCATCAACGCCCGCTACGCGGCCGGTCTGGTCGCCGAGGTGGAAGTGGAGCAGCAGGCATGAGCGCTGAGGTGGACTGGGATAGTCAGGGTGATCCGTTCGAGGCGTGGCGCGAGGGTCTGGTGTCGCCCAGGGCGATCACCGCGGCGTTGGACATGCGTGCGCTCTACGGCCCCGAGGTCGACGAGGCATGCGGGGTGCAGGAGCCCGCGGTCGATCAATGGGAGGCCGGGCAGTTGTATCCGAGTTGGGAGCAGCTGGAGGCGTTGTCGCGGCTCACCGGGTTCCCTGTTCGGTTCTTCACCCGCACCGGGGAGGCCGAGGTCACCGGAGGGTTTCTGTGTCAGCGCAGCGGGAAGGGGCGGGGATGTCGCCCGCTGTCGGGGCCCAGTGGTCCGCGGGAGTTCCCGCGGGAGGTGGTGGCAGCCACGGAGGGACGCGCTGGCATGTGATCCCCTCGGTGACCAGCGGTGATGACACGTCCCCGCGTCACGCCCGCCCGCGGGCCGCCGGCGGGCCGAACATGGTTCACAAGAGAGGAATTCAATGAGTATTGATTACGTTTCGTTGCCGGCCGCTGAGCTGGTGTTCGCAGTCTCGGGGCGTGAGCGCCACATCGTGACCAGCGAGGCCGCCGGTGTCGCACTCGAGTTCGCCGGCGGGGACCCGCGCCTGGCGCATGCGAGCGCCCTGTGCCGGCGGGTGGCCAAACTTGCCCCCGCGTGGGGCCCCTACAGCCGGGAGGCGGCGCTGGAGTACGGGCCGCGCTGCCCAGACTGTGCCTGGATCCTGGCGCTGCACCGCGGAGATGTCGACGAGGAGATCGCCGCGTTCACCACCGTCAACGGCTTCGACGCCGCGGTGATCACCGCCCGTCTCGGCGAGGACTTCGGCGAGCGGCTGCTGGACAAGATCGCCCACGATCCCGCGCTGTGGCAGGGCGCGGATCGGCTCGGTCCCTCCCACCGCTCCCAGCTGCTCGGGCACACCACCCGCCACCTGCCCACCGTGGCGGTGTGCCAGGAATGCGCGGAGATCGGCATCGCCAACGCCCACGGCTACGGGGCGACCTGTCCAGAAGTGGGCATCATCTGCCCCGGTTGCACTGTCGCCGCCGACGGCGTGTGGGCCGGTGAGTGGGAGGGCACCGTCCTTGCCGAGTGCACCGTCAGCGCTCCGTGCTCGGTGCTGACCACACTGGCCGCCCACTACGAAATCTCCTGCCCGGCGGTGCCAGTGCGAGACCGCACATCTGTTGCGGAAGAACAATTCACACCGACCGAACAGAAGGGGGGCTGAAGATGAGTGAGATTCCAGAAGATGCCGTAGCGCAGGCCATCGGTTTGTCCGGTACGCCCCGAGACCTGGTTCTGGCGGGCTTCACCCTCGGCCTGGAGCACGCGGCCAAGATCATCGAGGTCTGTACGGACGAGCAGACCGATGCCACGATGCGCGAGGCCACGCCGAAGCAGTGTTTCGAGGTGGCGGCACTGCTGGTGCGCAACCAGGGCGGTGAAGCTGTCACCGCCTTGAAGGCCGGCGCAGTATTGCCTGTCGCACCTGCATGACGCTCCAAAGAACCTGCACGAAAACGTATTTCAGGAGGAAAGCGTGTCGATGACCGATCTGCTGGAGGGTGCAGGCATCGAGTCCAGTCCGATGCTGATGGTGGCGCTGGGTGCGGTGGGAGTGCTTGGCGCGCTGTCGCTGCTGCGGCTGCTGCGCCGTGTCCAGAGGCTGATCTGGACTGCGGCCGTGTTGGCCGCGGCGGGCAGTGCGGGCGCCGGCGGCGGATGGGCCTTCCTCGACGCGTTCAGGATCCTGCAATGAGTGAAGGACGAAACCCCATGCAACCGCATGAGAATCCAGTGCCGGGTGCCAGCGCAGGCGGCGCGGGGGACTCCATGAGGATGGGTTCCGGCGCCGTCTCCAAGGCGCGGGTGCTGGTGCGTGACCTCTCCGATGCGGCGTACCGCGGACGGCGCGTGCGGTTCGGCGAGATCACCGGCACGGTGGACGGTCTGGCGGCCACAGCGGCTGTCGGCGTCACCCCTGACGGGCAGGGTGTGCCTGTCGCCGGGCGGCCGCTGCTGGTGCTGGTCGACGACCTGGGGCACACACATCACCTGGAGTTCGGCGCGCACGACTACGTCACCCTTCTGGGCTCATGAACGTGCTGCTGCGCGCCGGGGCGTTGTTCGCTGTCGCCGCGGTGGCAGGGTGCAGTGTCACTGTGTCCGGGGACGGTAGACCCGGTGAGGGGGCGCGGGAAGCGTTGGCGCTGCAGTCGTTTCTGCTCAGTCCCGCCGAGATCAACGCCGCGATGGGCGCTGAGGGCATGGTGGCTGCCGCTACTCAGAGCACGCTGGTCGAGGACGGCGGCCGTACCAACCCTGCGCAGTGTTTGTCGGTGAGCAGTGTGGGTCAAGAGCACGTCTACGGCGACGCAGGGTGGACGGCCGTGCGGGTCCAGAGCCTGCACGAAGAGGGTGCGGATTTCGCGCACCTGGCCCGCCAGGGTGTGATCGAGTTCTCGACGCAGGCCCAGGCGGCGAAGTTTCTCATCGACTCTGCCGCCATCTGGGCGGCGTGCGCGCGGGCGGGCCGCTACGCCTACCGCTCGCCGGAGGCTGACGCGGTGTGGCTGGTGGGCTCGGTGGACGACGAGGACTCGGTGCTGGCGTTGGTGACGCCGCAGCAGCTGGGCGAGGGCTGGACCTGCCAGCGGGCGTTGGCTGCGGCGGTCAACGTCGTCGCCGATGTGATGACGTGCTCCTATGACATCGAGGACCGGGCGGCCGTCACGATCGCTGGCCAGATCGCCGATCGGGTCGCTGGTTAGAGGCGAGTTGTGATCTCCATCAACGTCTTCGACGTCACCCCAGAGTTGCTCGACATACTGCTGCCTGCACGGCCGGAACCGGCCCCGCCAGTAGAACGCCGGCGCGTGCGGAGGCGGGCACCGTCGCGGCCGGCCCGCGACCCATCGGCTCCCCACGTCGAGGTGTGCCTGGTGCGCGGCTACGTCCGCGCTGCCCCGACTCCGCGGTGCGACAGCTACGGCATACCGCTAGCTCGGCCCCGCGAATACTGTCCCCGGTGCGGCATCCGCTACACGGCGGAGAACCCAATTCTCGATCCTGGCTTGGGCGACGAGTGCAGAGACTGCTCGGACGTCGGCGCCTTACTCAACAAGGGCTGATGTGATGACCCGCTGTTCGGGGCGCCGTGGTGAGGCTCGGAATAGAGCCATTTCGTGCTGGGTCAGCCCTATCCTGATAGGCGACGCGGTTGTGCTGGGTGGGACGAGGAGGTCGGCCGGTGGAGGCTATTCATGGCTGGCTGGGAGCAGCTGGAGCCGAAAATGTCGACGGCTACAGGGATCTGCTGGTCAAGGCGCTGAATCCCACCTCGGCCGAACGTGAGGCACTGGTGCTACCCGAGCCCCAGTCCGCGGACGCCAATGCGGTACTGGCCCTGCTCAAGAAGGGCCAGGTGCCCACCCAACGAGCCGTTCAGGCCGGCGCCGCAAATGCCCGCCCGCCCGTGGTGCGCGAGCCCGCGCGGAAGTGGTCTGATGCGGAGATCGACCGTTTCGGTCAGCTCGGTGCGCCCTGGCTGCATGAGTACCGGCAGACACACGGGACTGGGCCGACGTGGAACGAGTTCTTCAGCAGCGCACCCGTTGAGCGCGCCTTTGATGAGTTCGGTGTCGGAAGCGGCGTTGGTGAGGGCGGCGTTCAGGGGTACCTGCGGCGCGACGGTGTCCGCAGTCTCCTGATTCGGCGTGGCCGCCGGCGGGGATGGTTTGCATTCAATGATCAGCCACGCAGTCTGTGCGCCGGCCCGAGCTTCTTCGTAGCGGGATACCGGGCGCCGGATCCGGTCGGGCGGCGTGTCGCAGGGTTGATTCGGCAGTCCCACGCTGCCGGCGAGAAGCGTCACCTGCAGTGGGCGGATATTGCTGAGGTTCTCGACTTGGACGGCAGCAGGGTGTTCCGCGATGTCGAGGACGCTGCGGCACAAGCTGGGTGGCTGGCCACCGAGCAGTGGATATCGATCAAGCCCGCGGGGATTGGGCTCGGATTCAGGGCCCGGCGCGAGCAGAGGCGCAATGGTCTTCGCAGCGCCCGCAAGCGTCTCGCCGATCAGTCACCGGCTAGTGAGCCGGTCAGCACCGACTGAATGCCAGTCGGGACGTGTCGTTGAGCCTGGTCACAGGCGTGGTGGCGTCAGTCGTAGCCGTCGGTTCGGCGCCGCACCGACAGGTTAGGGACATGGCATCGCCGCTGGTGGTGAACCAATTTGTGGTGATTTTGCGACTGCGGTGACGGAAACGCCGCCGGGCGTCGGTACTTCCTGGGTGTACCAGCCAAAGACACCCTGAAGGAGGCGCGCGGTGTGCCGATCGACGAAGCATGGTGGGCGGCGATGCCCCGGCTGCGGAAGCTACGGAGCCGCGGCGAAAGCCAACGGTAATCGCCGCCTGGGGCGGATGGCCCGCAAGAAGGTCGTCGACCACCTCACCGAACAAGGCCTCGTCGACACCGCGAAGGCGATCCTGTCCGCCCCGCCGAGCATCCTGCCGGAGTTCATGAAGGCCATGGGCATTGAGGAGTCGGTGCTCGGGGACGTCCCGATGCCCAGCACGCACGCCAACCCACCCTCTGCCGGTCTGCTGATCGCGGCGGCCAAGGCTGAGCAAGCCGCTCTGGCCGGTCCGCAGATCTCTGCTGAAGAGCAGGCCCTGGAAGCCGCGGAGGCGGCGTTCGCGGCCGCGGAGAAGAGCGTCGACGATGCCCGCAAGGCGGTGTCACGGGCCCAGTCGCGGCGCCGGAAGCTGGTCAAGGAGTTGGGCACCGGTGACGAGGAGGCTCTGACCGCTGAGCAGATGGAGCAGCTCGGGGAGGCCAGTGAGGCCATCGAGGCGGCGAAGGCGGCCTACGAGCAGGCCAAGAAGGCCGTCCCCGACGCGGCCGACGACGTGGTGGCCGCCAAGTACGGCGTCGCCACGACGCTGCCCGAGGAGGAGCGCGACGCCTACTGCGCGAACTTGAGCAGCGAGGACGTCGAGGCGTTGGCGCGTTCGCTGAACCGGGCGGTGGCGGCCGAGGCGGCCGGCGCGCTCGATGGCGGCCCTCAGCCCTCGCTGACCGCCGGCGCCGTGCGCGACACCTCGGTCTACACGCCGGGGAAGTTCCTGATGGAAACCGGCTCGGGTGCGGTGGAAGTCGAGGGCCGACTGCTCGACGGCGGCACGGCCATTCACCGTCGCGGATCCGGGGACTTCCTGATCCTGCAGAAGCGCGACGGGGTGTATCACGGGGTGGCCGCGGCAGGCGGCAAGTCCGCGGCGTTGAACAAGGCCAGCCGGATCCCCATGCTCGACGAGCTGCCGGCGCTGCATGAGGGCGCCAGCGATACCGAAGCCCAGGCCCACCACATCAAGACCCAAGCCCTGATGCAGTTGGCCGGCCAAGCCGCAGAACACCATTGGACCGCCGAGCAGCACCAGAAGTTCCTCGACGACAAGATGAGCGAGGCCCGCGGCAAGCTCGTCGACTCGGTAGGTGCCGGACCCGTGCGCGCGGACATCTACGACGCGACCAAGCGGCACAAGAAGCTGATGCGCGAGAAGGCGGCCGTTGCAGCCGGGGAAGCAGCCCGCACCGAAGCCCTGGCCGCCGGCAAGGGCGCCCAGGAGGCCGAGGCCGCCTATGCGGCCGCGCATCGCCGTGCGCTGGGGACGCCGACGCGCGGCGGCGGTGTCATCCCGCACTTCGATCACAAGATCCCGCCGGAGAGCATCGGTGAGGACAAGCACAAGTCGCTGTGGCGCAGCGGTATCCGCGCCTGGGGCAAGGAAACCGCCGATGACTACGCGGTCATCGCCCAGCGCGCCGGCAACCTCAAGGCGTGGGGTTTCTCGGGGAGCGGGCCGGGTGTGCAGACCTCAAGCATCGGTGAATTGACCACGGTGAACGCGGAATTCGTCAAGAAGAAGCTCGACGGCAAGGAGCGCTCAGCGCTGACGACCTATACCGGTGGCAGCTACACGAGCATCAACGCTGCCATCTGTGGACGTGACGGCGCGAAGCCTTCCGGGTCGATCAAGACGGTGGTCTCGGGGATCGAGTCGGCGTTCGACAAGTTCCGCGAGCACAACCCGAACATGACGCCGATGACAGTGGTGCGCGGCACCAGGGTGCCCAGTGGGTGGAAGGGGACGCCGGCGGAGTACATCGACGCGGTGTTCACCGTGGGATCGCGCATGGAGGTGGGCAAGGTGACCAGCACGACCACCAAGCAGTCCACCGCGTCGGCGTTCGCCGGGCACCCGCCGTACTACATGGTCGTGCGGACCCGCGAGGGCCTGCCGGTGAAGAGCATCTCGAACTTCTCCGGTGAGGACGAGGTGATCCTGCCGATGGGGTCGCATCTGCGGTGCGTGCACGTCGACCATTCCGGTATCGCGGGCGCACCCACCGTGTACCTGGTGGCTGAGGACCTGGTTGCGGAGTCTGAAGACACTGGTGCCGGTGGCTGGAAGAAGGCAAGCTGATGGCCACACACCCAGCAGGGATGGTGAGCTGGGGAAATAGCATGTCCCCGGCCGGTGGGAGCCGGCGTCAGGTGTGCACGAGGGAGGAACTGGGATGGCGTTGACCAGGGCGCAGATCGACGAGATTCAGGAGCGGCTGGACGAGGGCATGAGCCCGGAGGCGATCGCCGATTCCATAGGGCGGGTGGCTGATCTCGACGAGCTGGAATTGGTGACGATCAGATCTGCTGCGTATGACCTTCGCAACGGGGAACCGGTGCGTGCTTCCGACGAGTAGCCGTCCGCCGCGGCGGGGCTATGCACGCCCGGCGTGGGGACATGTCGTCTGCCCTGCTCAAGTCGGGTGGGGGGACCGGTTGATGCGCCAGAAGCCGGGGTTGAGGCGGTGAGCGAGGGCGGCGAGGTCTTCGACGAAGGCTTCGGCGCCAGCACCCTCAATGCGGATGGTCAGGTAGTCGCTGCCTCCGCGGATGGCTGTGGTCCTGGCGTCGGTCCGATCAGCGCGTGCCGCTGTGGTCAGCGCATTGATGCGAGTTAGGTCGTCATCGGTTTCGGGGTCGCCGGTGGCGATCGACAGGTGGCGTACGCCGCGGGTCAGATCCTCGGCCTCGCTGAGCAGCGAGGCGACGGCTAGTTGTTCGAGCAGCCCTGCGGTCTCGTTGAGGTCGGCCTCGCGGTCGCGGTGGCGGTGGCGGCCGCAGTAGTGCTGTGGGTCGTCATTCATGTGGATCTCCCGGTGGGGCTGTTGCTAGGGAATCCTGCCTGCCGCCGCGGCCTCGGTGGGTGCGCCGCGCCGGTGCCGTGTGCACTTTCCGCCATCGCGGGTCGAGTCCGTCCAGAATGCTGATCTGATGGGATTTCTCCCGTCTGACGTGCCCATATAGGGTGGAACGGGTAGCGGTGAGGCGAATTAAAACTTCCCACTGGTGGTGAATTCCCCGGATATGGGTTAATCTAGCCATGCCAAAGACACCTTCACCGGAAGGGAAACCATGTGTATTCGTCGTATCCCGGCCCGACCGTTTTCGGGGGCCTACTGATGTGCCGCTCACTCAAGAACGGGCAGCGCCGCCGCTGCCCGGCCTGCTCATCCTTCCCCGCCGCCGCGCGCGCCAACGGCAGCCGCCGGCAGGGCCGCCTAGCGCGACGCAAGGTGGTCGACCATCTCAACAGCATCGGCTTGGTCGACACCGCCACTGCAGTCTTGGCGTCACCGCCCAGCATGCTGGCCCCGTTCATGGCCGCCACGGGTCTGGACCCCGCGATCCTGGGAGATGTCCCGATGCCCGGCACCGGCCCCAAAGGTGCGGACGCCGCGGCCCTGATCAAGCAGGCC
The DNA here is from genome assembly GCF_012223425.1 of Mycolicibacterium frederiksbergense. Lineage (GTDB taxonomy): Bacteria > Actinomycetota > Actinomycetes > Mycobacteriales > Mycobacteriaceae > Mycobacterium > Mycobacterium frederiksbergense. The sequence goes on along the minus strand of NZ_CP038797.1, from coordinate 116,203 downwards.
AATGACGAACGAGCGCAACAGCATCGACGGGCCGCCCAGCAGGCGGCCGCGGTGTGCGCCACCCCATCGGTCGTCTCGCCCCGGCCTCGACTGGCCCGCGCCGCAGCGCCCCAGAGCGTGCACGCCGGCGCCGCGGCCCGCCTGGCTGCGGCCATGGCGCGCGGTCGAGGCCCCAGCAGCAGGCCCGGCGCCAAGCCGGCGGTCAACGTGCCGAACTGCCGTACCAACATCGGCGTCATCGCCCACTGGGAGGACCGGGCCGAGCATGTCTTTGCTGCCGGAAGCAGCAAGGCGCAATGCCGGACCGCGTGCGCGGAAGCCGAAATGCTGTGCAAGGGTTGCCCTTTGATGGAATCCTGCGCCCAGGACGCCAAGGACACCCACTACACCGGCGTTGCCGGCGGCCGCATTTTCGTCAATGGTCGGCACCGGTTGACGCCGTCGAGCCCGGCTAGGATCGTCGCATAACTGCGCCCCTCTGGCGTGCACGTTTCCGCTGTGGTGAGAAGGCTGGTGAGCGATGACGACAGGTGTCAACACAAACACAAAACCCCTCGACGTGTTCGTGTTGGGGTTGAGATACCTGCGCAACAGTGAGACCGATGAAGCGCGCGAGGCGTTTCGGATGGCCGCGCAGCAGGACCCGCTGATGTGTGACGCGTGGTTGGGCAGGATGGCCACCGGGGACACCGCACTGGAGGTCACCGCCGGGGCGTACAAGTCGGTGAACAATCTGGGTGCCGCGCTCAAATCGGCCCAGATGAACGTGGGGGACCTCAATGTGGTCACGTCGTTGACGCTGGGGTCTTTCACGCTGCGTATGCCCACCCACACGCGGCTGCATGTGGCGATCGCCTATGCCGCGGCGTTGGCCGAAGCGACGCCCCGGCAGTTGGCCAAAGCCGACGAAGTCATCAATCGGGAGTTCCGGCAGCCCAATGTGCCGGATATCGATCTGGACGTGCTCGACTATGTGCGACTGGGGTTGCTCGGCCTGGCGCGGCGCTGGCCCGATGTGCTCAGCTTTGAGGGCAAGCAGCAATGGCGGTCGCAGGATCCGACCATTGTGAACCTGCTCAACGCCGGCATGCTGGTGTGGAAGGTGTGGGCGCTGGTCGGCACCGGGAATCCTGTAGAAGCCCAGCGCTACGCCGACATCGGCTTGAACACATCGGGATTGCCCAACGATGTGCACGCCAAGCTCCGTTTGGGCCGCGGATACGCGATGCGCGCCCAAGGGCAGCGCGAGGAAGCCACGAAGGCGTTCACCGAGCTTCAGGCCTGGGTGAATCTGCCCGAGGTGCAGGAGGCCATCGAGGACCCGGAGAAGACGATCGAGACCGTCACCGCGTCATCGCTGGCGACCCGGACCGACATCTGGGATCCCGAGTCGGGAAGTTCGGCGGCGTCGCTGGAGGCTGAGGCCCGCGAGAAGCGTCGCGACGGGGTGCGCGCTGAGGCAATGGCGTTGCTGGACCAGCAGATCGGCATGGGTGGGGTCAAGGAGCAGATCCGTCGTCTGGAAGCCAAGGCGATGATGGACCAGAAGCGCGCCGAGATGGGCATCGCTGCGAAGGACGTCGGCGCGGCCTACATCTTCACGGGCCCTCCGGGTACCGGTAAGACCACGATGGCCCGCATCCTGGCACAGCTGCTGTTCGGGCTCGGCGTGATCGCGCGCCCGGAAGTGGTGGAGGCGTCACGTCCGCAGTTGGTCGACCAGTACCTGGGCAAGACCGCGCAGAAGACGAACGCGGTCATCGACAAGGCGTTGGGCGGGCTGCTGTTCATCGACGAGGCCTATTCGCTGTACCAGAAGGGCTATTCCGACGGCGACGCCTACGGCCAGGAGGCGATCGACACGCTGTTGGCGCGGTTGGAGAACGAGCGCAAGACCGAGGATCCGAACAAGAAGCTGGTGACAGTGATCGCCGGCTACGAAGCTGACATCAATCGCTTCCTGACGATGAACGAGGGCCTGGCGTCACGGTTTACCACGCGGATCCACTTCGACTCCTATACCCCTGAAGACTTGGTCAAGATCGCCGACCTAATGGCCAGCTCCGAGTCGTCGCTGTATTCGGCGGCGGCCCAGGACCTGATGCTCGCCAGTCTGAAGACGCTGGCGCAGACGTCGGTCGACGACGTCGACTCCGGCGGCAACCCGCGGGTGGTGTCGGGAATCGACAAAGCCGGCAACGCCCGCTTCATTCGCAACGTGACCGAAAAGGCCACCGAGATCAGGGATTTCCGGTTGTCGTCGAGCCTGGACCTGGACCTGTCGGTCAAAGAAGTGCTGGTCACGATCGACGAGACGGATGTGGCCGCGGCGTTCCGTGAAGTCTGTTCCGTGCAGGGAGTTCCGTTCAATGGATAGGCGTTGGGAGAGTAGTCGTGGCTGAACTGGAGGGTCCCGAGCAGCGGCGCCGCCGCGGCTTCCGGCTCACCGCGAAGTATCAGGTCAGCGGGTGGCGGTTCCTGTACCGCCGGCTGCAGCATGCCTTGGTGCGCCGGGACACCCGGATGATCGACGACCCGCAGCGGGCGCAGTCCTCTCCGCTGGTGTTGGGCATCTTGCTCGGCGTCGTGGTCTGCCTCGGCGCGGTGGTGTGGGGTTTGTTCTCCCCGGCCGGGCAGGTCAAGGACGCCAAGATCGTCATGGACAAGGACAGCGGCGCGCTCTACGTGCGTGTCGGTGACCGCCTGGATCCGGTTGCCAACCTGACCTCGGCGCGGCTGATCGTCGGTCAGCCCGACAGTCCGGTCAAGGCCGGCGCCGCCGAGATCGACAAGTACCCGCGCGGATCGCTGGTCGGAATACCCGGGGCACCCAACGATATTCGCGACGCCGAGGACCCGTGGTCGGTGTGGACGGTGTGCGACACCACGATGACCGGCTCAGCGGTTCCGCTGGATCCAGTGTCCGGATTGCCGACCACGGCCCGTTCGCCGGTCACCACGACAGCCATCGGCGGCGTCCTGACCAAGGGCGCTGACACCGCCACGATGGGTGGCGACCAGGCCCGCCTGGTGGGCTACGACAACCGCACATGGCTGATCTACTCTCGCCCCGACGGAGTCGTGGTCCGTTCCACGCTGGACATCACCGATCCGATCGTCGCCGACGCGCTGGGGCTCAATGCCGAGGACCTCGTCCTGCCGATCTCCCAGGGCCTGTTCAACGCAATCCCGGCCGAGCCGCCGCTGATCGCCCCGGCGATCCCCGGGGTCGGTGAACGACCGGCGTTCGCGGAGAACCGTCCGCTGACGGTGGGCACCATCCTCACCGCGCGCGACCTGGCTGGTCAGCAGACCTACTACGCCACGCTGCCCGATGGGGTGCAGGAGGTCAGTTTGACCGCGGCGACAATGATCCGGGCCGCCAACCCCCAGGTCAGCACCGAGCCCGTCGAGATCGGCCCGGACGAGCTGGCAGCCCTGCCGAAGTCGACCATGTTGGCGGTTTCGTTCTATCCGAAGGCCGCGGTGGAGCTGGTCAGCGCCGACAACGAGCCGGTGACGTGCTGGTCGTGGTCGCACTTCGGTGACGAGCCAACCGCGCGCACCGAGGTGGTCACCGGGCGCACTTTGCCGTTGCGGCCCGAACAGGTCAAGGCGATCGTCCCGATGGTGTCCGCCCCGACGTCGGAGGGTATGACCGCCGACCAGGTGTACATGCCCTCAACGACCGGACGGTTTGTGCAAGTCACCAGCGCGGCAACGGATTCGCGTCTGAGGGAGTCCTATTTCTGGGTCGCCGATACCGGTGTGCGGTTCGGGCTGGACACCTCTGACAGAGAATCCGGCGACGTGACCCTGACCGCGCTGAAGTTGCACTACCCGGTGCCGGCGCCATGGGTTGTGGTGTCGCTGTTCGCGCCGGGACCCACGCTCTCGCAGAAGGACGCACTCATCCGTCACGACGGGGTGCCCCTCAATCCTGTTGTCGCAGGACTGGACAAGAAGGAAGTGAAGTAGGTGCGTACCAGCTTCAACCGGCCGTTCATGCCGGTCGAGCCCCCGCGGATCTCGCGTGATGAGATTCAGGTTCCGGCGCCCAAGGAGATCGAAGAGGGTGAGCCGGTATCGAAGCTCAGAACCGTGGGCCTGCCACTGCTGATGCTGGTGGTGCTGGCCGGCATGGTCGCGCTGATGATGCGCTCGGGGCGCTTCAACCCGATGTTCATCATGCTTCCGCTGATCATGCTCATGGGCATGGGCGGCATGATGTTCGGCCAGAGCGGCGGGGGCGGGACCTCGCGGGCGCAGCTGCTATCGGATCGCAAAGCCCAGACCCGCGGCCTGGGGGTCACCCGGGAAAAGGTGTTCAAGCGTGGCTTGAGTATGCATGAAGGGCTGCAGCACGCCTTCCCTGATCCGGTGATGCTGCCCAGTCTCATTGGCAACGAACGCATGTGGGAGGTCACTCCCACCAACGACGGATTCACCGCGCTGCGTTACGGCGTCGGTGAGGTGGAACTGGCCGCGCGCATCGTTGCCCCCGAGGCGCCTCCAGGAGAGTTCCTGGAGCCGGTGGGCTGGGTGCAAACCGTGCGGTTCCTGCGTCACCACACCACGGCGTCCGGGATGCCGTTGGCGCTGGCCACCGCGCGGTTCCCGATCATCGGGATCTCCGGGGACCGGGAGGTCGCGCTGGGCATGCTGCGCGCGATGCTGATGCACGCTGCGGTCACCCACGGTCCGGACAACCTGTCGATGGTCGTGCTCACCGACGACCCGGACGGGCCGCAGTGGTCGTGGATGAAGTGGTTGCCCCACACCCAGCACCCGTTCAAACTGGACCGTCTGGGCAGCGCGCGAATGATGTACTCGGACTGGTCGACACTGACCGCCAGCGTCGGCGGGGACGACGACGAGGACCCGGCCAAGCTCATCGACTTCACGATGAACTTCGACCCCCATGTCGAGTTCGTCAACGACAAGTACCGCCACGTGCTGGTCATCGTGGACTCCGCGGTCAACGACAAGCTCATCGACTCGGTCATCGCGCCGCGGGCCGGGGTGACCTGGCTGATGGTCAACCCGCCCGAGAATGCTCTGACCTCCAGCGAGGGCATCGTGCTGCGCTGTGACCCCGACCGCACCGTGTGGCGCACCGAGGCCGACAAGCCGTTGGCCGAGCCGACCAAAGTCGCTCTGGCCGATCAGGTCTCGCTGACCGATGCGCGGACTCTGGCGCGGCAGCTGGCCAAGTACGAAGTCACATCGCTGACCAGTCTGGGGCGCCAAGCCAAGCAGTCCGAGCGTGGCCGCGACTGGGGGACGCTCATGCGGGTGCGCGATCCCGGCTCCCTGGACCCGATGGACACCTGGAGCGCGATCAGCCGCTACGGCGACAAGCGGCGCCTGCGCATCCCGATTGGGTTCTTGGCCAATGGTGACCGGCTGGACCTGGATATCAAGCAGGCCGCCGACGGCGGTACCGGCCCGCACGGGCAGCTGCTGGGCACCACAGGTTCGGGCAAGTCCGAGTTCATGCGCAACCTGGTGCTCAACGCGTGCGTGACGCACTCCCCGGACATGCTCAACCTGCTGCTGGTCGACTTCAAAGGCGGACCGACATTCCTGGGCATGGGTGACCTTCCCCATGTCACTGCGGTCATCACCAACATGGAGCAGGAATCCCACCTGGTCTCGCGCATGGCCGAGATGATCGACGGCGAGATCGCGCGCAGATTCCAGATCCTGCGCGGCGCCGACGAACTTAGTAACCGCTACGACGTCAAGGACATCCGCGATTACGAGCAGCTGCGTGAGCGCGGCATCGACCTCGCGCCGCTGCCCTCGCTGTACGTCATCATCGACGAGTTCGCCGAGCTGCTCGCCGAGTACCCCGACTACGGCAACCTGTTCAAGCGCATCGGCCGCGTGGGCCGGTCCTTGGGTATCTACCTGCTATTCGCCTCTCAGAACCTCGACATCTCCGGTCGCACCAGTGGCCTGGAATCCAACATCGGCTACAAGATCGGTTTGAAGACCCAGACCGCCCAGGAATCGCGGGCCCTGCTGGACAGCTCCGATGCCGCCTACCGCCTGCCCGGCACACCCGGGCATGGCATCCTGCTGGGCAGCGCCGGCGACCGCGCCGGTGAGCTGACGCAGTTCTACGCCGGCTTCACCGGCGCAGCATACTTCCCGCCGGCCTCGGAAATCAGCGTCGAGCGCGCTCAGACCCGTTCCGACGATGGGGGATTCGTCGGGCCGCAGGCCTTCACCGCGATCGAGGCGCCGCTGCCGAAGGACGCCAACGCCTCGGTCGAGGTGGTCAGCGAACCTGAGCGCACCGAAGAGGAACTCGAGGCGGCCCCGACCATCTTCACCACCGTCGTCGAGCTTCTGCGGAACTCGGGTTTCCCGGCGCCCTACCGGATGTGGCTGCCGCCGCTGGAAGTCAAGACCCTCGACGATGCCGAGCCCGCCCTGCGCGACTGGGCCGTGCCGGCCAATACCGCGCTGCCGCAGCTGCGTGTGCCGATGGGCATGTTCGACGATCCGGTCAAGCATTCCCAGCCGACGTGGACCATCGACACTGCCAACCAGAACGTCCTGATCCTCGGCGGTGCGCAGAAGGGCAAGTCCACCGCCCTCAAGACGCTGGCCTGCTCACTGGCACTGCACAACACCCCCGAGCAGGTGCAGATGTATCTGGTCGACTACGCCGGCGGCGGCCTAGGCCCGCTGGCAGATCTCCCGCACGTTGGCGGGGTGGCCACCAGGTCCGAGCACGACGCCATCAACCGCATGCTTTCCCAGGTGCGCAGCTTGATCACCGACCGCGAGCGGCTCTTCCGGGACAACAAGATCGGCACCATGGCCGACTACCGCAAGCTACGCACCAACCCCGATCACCCGCTGCTGCGCGAGGATCACTACGGCGACGTCTACATCATGATCGACGGATGGGACGCAGCCGTTTCCGAAGGGCAGGTGCTGCAATACCGCGGCAATGAAGTTGAGTCGCTGATCGCCGGTGCTCTGAACTATGGCGTGCACCTGGTGATGTCGACAACGCGCGTCGTCGAGATGCGCGGCATCGAACCGCACATGGAAGCGGTCATCGAGCTGGACACCGATGAGTTCTCCCGCATCGACAACGCCCTGTCCAAGAACCGTCGCCAATCCCCGGGACACGTCCTGGCCACAGGCTCAACGCTGCAGGGGCTCGTCGCGCTGCCCCGCATCGACGGCGTCCAGGACCAGACCTCGATCAACGAGGGCATGTCGGCGCTGGTGCGCCAGATTGCCGACCAGTTCGCCACCAGCTCGGCCGAACGTCTGCGCACGCTGCCCACCTCGCTGACCTACGACCACCTCGCCGAGATGGTCCTGGAAGCCGACCACCGAGCGGTCGAGAAAAACGGGGGAGTCTGGGACCCGCGTCGGCAGCTGCGCCTGGCCTTCGGCATCCAGGAGGAACGGCTCACCCCCGCCTACGCCGAGATGTGGCGCGAGCCCCACCTGCTCATCGCGGGCAACGCGAAGTCAGGCAAGAGCGAGGCGATCGGGGCAATCTACGACAGCATCACGCGCCGGTTCCCCGGCGGCGTCGACGATGCCGCGGTCATCTTCATCGACCCGCGGCGCCGGCACCTGGGCAAGATCAGCGACAAGAACCTGTTCGCCTACGTCACCAATGACGACGAACTGGCCGCTGCGGTCGTCAAGCTGTGGGACCGCTACAACCTGGGAGCACGCGAGCTGCCCCCGGGCATCGACGCGAAAACGCGGGCAGCGCGTTCGTGGTGGTCGGGCCCGGAGATCTTCATGATCATCGACGACTACCACCTGTTCGCCAACACCAGGAATTTCGGGGACCAGCCGGCGATCTTCAAGATGCTGCCGCAGCTGGAGAACGAGGCGTTGGCCAAGGGGTGGCACTTCGTGCTCGCCCGAGCTGCTGAGGAGTTCTTCATCGCGGTGAACAGGGACCCGATTCTGCGCCGCCTGATCGGGGACGCGGCACCCACGGTGATGCTCTCGGGTAACAAGTTCGACGGTCAGATCGGTGATCAGAAGTTCGAGAACTTCGGCATCCCCGGCCGCGCCCGCTATCTGGAGTCGGGCTTCGCGCGCAAGGGCAGAGTTCAGGCCGCATGGTCGGGCATTCGGTACAGCGACGATGACAGCCTCGGGGACTGATGAACATGCGACCGCCGCCGCCGCCGCCGCCGCCGGCACAGCGCGGAACAGGAAAAAAGTGCGACACCGCCCCTTCACAGTGGCGCTAGGCTGGTGCAGAGTTTTACCATCACAGGTAATATTGCCGCGGGCGGCGATCCGTGGCACCAGGGGAATGAGGTTTGCTAGTGATCACCAACGTTGAAACCGCGGTCATGATGGCGAGCGTTGCCGATGTGGCCTCCAATGTGGCATCCACCGCAGGCGTCATCGCCGGCGGTGCGCCGGTCATCATGGCGCCGGTTCCGGCCGGCACCGATGAGGCGTCCATGCTGGCCACCGCGAACACCAGCGCACAGTCGGCGGACCTGCTCGGCACCGCTTCGATGGGGTTCCTGGAGCTGGCGCGCTACGCGGGGACTTTGGGCGTCGTCGACGCCAGCTACACCACCGTCGACGCGGCCAACGGGTCGCAGTACCTGTAACCGGGTACACGCCACGATCATGATTGCGGACCAGCAGCCTCAGGCGCCCGGCACCTCAGTGTCCGGGCGCGGTGCGCTGGCTGTCTGCCCAGAGCGGGGAAGCTATTGGCACGCTCCCCCCGAAGTGAACGTCGCCCGAGTGGCGGCAGCTGCGGGTGTCTGGGGAGGTGTCGATGTTCGGCCCTCCTGAGGTGATCACCGGCCGGCTGATGTCGGGCGCCGGCGCCGCTCCAATGACCGCAGCGTCGGCGGAGTACACCGCCGCCGGCATCGCCTACGAGGTCTCCATCGACCGGCTCACCGCGCTGATGGCTTACCTGGGCGCCTCCTGGCAAGGCGAGGCCGCGATGGCCATGCAGCGCACCGTGATGCAGTTCATCATGGTCAATCGCATGCTGCAGGCGCAGGTCCTCGCCCAGTCGGCGCGCACGGCCGCGCAGGCGGCGGCGTTCACCGAGGCGTACACCACGATGGCCCAGATGGCGGAGATCGTGGAGAACCGCGTCACCACCGCCACCTTGCACGCGACGAACTTCCTCGGTTTCAACACTGTGCCCATCGGTATCAAAGAGGGCCAGTACATGGAGATGTGGATGCGCGACGTCGCCGTGCAGACCAACTACCTGGCACAGACGGTCGCCAACACCACCCCGGTTCCCTTCACGAAACTGCCCCCACTGACCGGGGTGACCAGCTTTCCCCCGGTCATCACGCAGGCCCTCAACGCGGCGATGGCGGCCACCGACACGGTCCGGATGCAGGCGATCAAGGCGCAGAACGCTGCCGCCGTGCTCAAGGGCAAGGTCGGTGGTGCCGCGTCAGCGGCGGCGTGGATGGCTCAGCGCACGGCCGACGGCGCGCAGAAGGCCGAGGCCCAAGCCGCTGTGACACGGTTTCGAGAGAACGGCCTGCAGCGTGAGGCGAATCGGACCGAAGACCAGATGGCCCAGCAGTTGGTGCAGCAGATCCCGCAGCAGGCCGCGCAGATCGGTCAGACCGTGATGCAGGCGCCGCAGCAGGCGCTGCAACAGGGCCAGCAGATGGGCCAACAGTTCGCCTCGCAGATGAGCAACCTGATGAGTCAGGTGTCACCGGAGCACCGCCTGGAGCAGCCCGGGTTTTTCGATACCCAGCCCAGCTCTTCCACGCTGGACCGGTTGGCTGGAAGCTCGGGCGGTGGCGGACTGGCCGCGGCCATCCGGGTGCCGGGTCTGTCCGGATTGTCCGGTGCGTCAACGGGATTCCGGTTTCCCGGCGGCTGGGATGGTCCCCTTCCGGGATCGGCATCGCCGGCGGCACCCGCTGCGCCCAGCAGCGGCGCTCCTGCGGCCCGCCCTGGCGGGTCGGGGATGCCCATGCGCCACGGCAACCGCCGTGACGAGGAGAAGGTGACGGTCAAACGTCCTGATACAGAACTCACTCCGATCTGGGGGTACGTCCCCGATGAGGAGGAGTCTGTGTCGGCCGGCGCCTTGGTCTCAGAGAGGCAGACACCCGACACCCAGGAAACCAGTTAGATGGCAGCGCGCCTGCCCCCACACTTGCGCTCAAGGCTGTTCGGAGCGCGGCGCGCCATGGTGGCGTGTGAGTCCAGGAGCGGCAGCACCACCACCAGTTCAGAGAACACCACCACCATTTCAAAGAAACGGAGTTCGTTGTGAGTATGCCATTCAACATGGACATGGCTGTCCAGGCGGCCCAGACCGCCAGCTTCCAGGGTCTGGTCGATTCGGCACAGGCCAACAACAAGCAGATGATGGTCGTCGCCGACAGCGCCATGACGGCCAACCGCGGCCAGATGTCGGCCTCGTTCCAGACGTGGATCAGCGATGTCCACCAGGTCGCCACCAGTAACAACGTGGTTCTCGATCAGATCCGCGAGGCGCTGCAGTTCGGTCTCGGCTCGACCGACAACCAGGAATCCTCCGCCGCCGCGGACTTCCAGCAGATCACGGGTGTCGTCAGCCCGTTCCACTAGCCCGCGCCGACACCTGATCACCCAAAACCACTGACACACAAGGAGACAACACATCATGGCCGGAGACGAAGTTCACTACAACTATCCGTTGATGGAAGGGATCGCCGGGCAGCTGCAGACCTGCGGGACCACCGCGCAGGGCCTGCTCGATGCTGGCCGGGCGAACAAGCAGACCCTGCTGGGAAGCTTCCACGGCGACACCGCCAACACGTTCCTGGACTGCTTCACCAAGTTCGAGGGTGTCTGCCAGGACCAGATCGAGGTCGTGCAGCGGGGCGTGAATTCCTACCACAACGGCATCCAGGGGATGCAGGGAAACGAGAAGCAGATGATGGGGTACTTCCCCGGCTGATCTGCTTTCAGCACGTCGAGGACAGGGCGCCTCGATCCATCGAAATGGGTCGAGGCGCCCTGTTGCGTCACCGGTAGAAGGTCGACGTGAAAAGCGTTCTCGCGCAGGCAGAATACGGTCCTAGCGCGGGTAGCATCGGCGGCTATGGCGAAAGACATCCTGGCGGCCGCGCATCTGAGCGTGGACTCGGCGCTGTTCATCAAGCGACTGATGGGCATCGACAGCATTTCCCCGGTACTGGCCCTGATGGAGAACGTCTACTACCCCCAAGACCAGGCTGCCGTCGACGATGTCACCGTCCCCATCTTGATCGACGCCGGACTGATCGACATCAACGGCACCGTCGACCCGACGCTGGCCTCCTGGATGAGGGTGCTCGAACGCCCCGATATCGAGGTCACCCTGCGCGCCCTGCAGGAGGACCGCATGCGGCGCGCGGTCATCGCCCGCCAGGGGGATACACACGTGATGGCGCTGCGGCGCAACGACGAGATGGTGATCCAGGCCGTGTGGTCGACGACCGAATCGCTCGACGACGTTGTGTCCACGCCGATCTGGTCGGCGATGCGTGAAACAGAAGAGGTGCTCGCCCCGGCGCCGGCGGAATTCGAAACGGTGACCCTGCCCCTGGACCAGATCGCCGAGCTGTCCGCGTCCGCGACGCCAGGAGACATGATCCGCGCTTTGCGTGGGGAACTCGGAGTCGACGTCCAGACCGCCAAGATCCTCAACGAAGTCTCGGCTTACACCGGTCAGCGCTGCGAGATCGTGATGCGGGAGAACCGCGGCATTCAAACCGTGGACACCAAGGCCGGTGTCTTCGTTGCGGACACCTCCTACGGGCGGGTGCTCTCCGCGGTAGGCAAACAGGGTCCCCGCCTGTGGGTGACTTTCGGGCCCGGCACCTACGCGCGGTTCCGGGCGGCGATGTCAGATCTCGTGCAGCTCACACCGAGCCGGAATTGGTTCGCTACCGGGGGTGCGGCGCGGTGACGGGACGTGACATCGGTGCAGGAAAATGGTGCCTTGCGGCGCCGATTTCGCCCATTTTGGTGCGCTAGTGTGCGGGTGAACGCTGGGAGAATGGTCCTGGGGCAAGCCCAGGGTGGCAGCTGTCAAACGACCGGATGATATGCCGGTCACCACGATTCATTTTGCGGGGAGAGGTGAGCCGAATGGCTGAAGACGTCGATACGGGCAGCGGCCGGCACTGGTCGGAACCGGAGACTCCTGCAGAGTCCACGCAGTCCGCACCATCGGAAAGCGGTGGCCCGGCACCAGAAACCGGTGCTGCCGCGCCGGAGGATCTGCCGGGCCCGCCACCCACGATGATCGCGCCGGCCGGCGCTGGCGACTGGTCGGCCCGCCCTGACACACCGCCGCCGCCACCGCCGGCCCAAGGGCGAGAGCGGTTCGGGCCCGAGGCCACGCCCACCGCGGTGCCCCCGCCGCGTCCTCAGCCGGCGTGGGGACAGCCGCCGGCGCAGAACCCGGCGCGCCCCAACGGTTCAGCCCCGCCGGCGCAGTCAGGTCCCGCCCAGTGGGGGCGCAGGGCCCGGCCCCGCGCAGCAGTGGGGCCAGCCCATTGCGGCTCCTCAAGCGCAACGGCCCGGCCCGGCGATGGCGCCGCGACGTCCGCAGCAGCCGCAGCAGCCGCAGCCGCCGCAAGGCGAGCAGTTCCGGGGCTCCGAGGAAGTGACCCACCAGCACGGTGTTTTCCGCCGACCCGAGATGACCGCGCAAATCCCCGCGGTTCCCGACCAGGAGCGTGGCCGCCAGTCGGTCCCCGACCGCGAGCAGGCGGTCGGGCGCCAAGCTGAGCCGGATCAGTACCGGCGGGCCAACGCGCCGATCCAGGCGGCCTCGGCCGGCATCCGCCAGGAACTGATCGCCACGGCCAACGAGGAACGCACGCCGGTGGCCAACACGGGCTGGCGCGGCGCGACCAACAAGGCTGGGTTCAAGCTCAAGCCCAGCAAGAAGGAGCAGCGCCGCCGCGATGTGTATGCGCGCATCCGTGCACCCAAGGACACCATGTACGCGATCGCCGTACTCACCCTCAAAGGCGGGGCCGGTAAGACGACGGTGACCGCCACGCTGGGGCAGACCTTCGCCAAGTACCGATCCGACGGAATTCTCGCCGTGGACGCCGACCCGGACGCCGGTGATCTGCCGTCGCGCACCGCGGTGCATCCGAACAACCTGTCGATGATGGAGATGCTCGACACCGAGTCCGATGATCTGCGCCAGCACGATCAGGTGCAGCGGTTCCTATCCATCACCGATACCGACCTCAATGTGCTGGGCAACGGGTGGCGCCCCGACGGCGAGCGGGTGCTCGTTCCCGAGGACATCAGCGATGTCTACGAAATTGCCTCGCACTACTACAGCATGTTGCTCTGGGATGGCGATAAGGCGCTGAACTCTCACGTGGTGCGCGAGATGCTGAACAAGTCCAATGCTCTTGTGCTGCTTGTGGAAGCGTCCCGTCCGGGAGCGGAGAAGGCCGGGTATGCCATCGACTGGTTGCGCAACCACGGCTACCAGGGTCTATTGGCGCGCACCGTCGCCGTGATCAACGAGACCACGGCCAACACCCGCTTGGATGTGGCGAAGTTGACCACGGTGCTGGCGCGCCAGCAACTCAAGATGCATCACATTCCGTTCGATCCGCATCTGGATGAGGGTCTGTTCGTCGACCTGGACAAGTTGAAGAAGAAGACGCGGCGCGCCTTTGAAGACCTCGCCGCCGTTCTGGCCGACGACTTCTCCGTGCCGCAACCGCCGGTGCCGGTCGCCGCCGCTAGCTGAACATCAAGGGAGACAGCCAATGTCAGTCGTCTTGCCGGTTGAATCTCTGCCCGCCGATCCGAGCGGGCAGCCAGAGAGCGCCACCACCGCCGTCGCGGCGGTTCCCGAGCAGATCCGCGTAGCGATCCACGTAGGCAACTACAACGTCGACACCTCGCTGGCCGCGCACGCTCCGCTGTCTATCGTCATGGAAGGGCTGGTGCCGTTCCTGTCCGATACCCTTCGCAGCGAGGGTTTGGCCGTCGACTTCACCACCACGGGGGTCTACACCCTTGCCGTGGAAGGCGGGATGCCGTTCGCGCGCACACTGTCGCTGGCCGAAGCGGGTGTCCTCGACGGTGCGCGGCTGCTGCTGCGCGAGGTGCACTCGACAGAAGTGTTCAAGCCGATCATCGAAGACGGCAGCGATGCCCTGGCCGAGTTCAACGCCGTCAAGTTCGCCTCTTTCACCGCCGATACCGCGCGGGTGCTCGGACTGATCGCCATCGTGGGAGGCGCCGCGCTCACCGCGGCCCTGACCATCGCGGCGTGGTGGTCCACCCCGTCGAGCCTGTGGTGGGTGCCGCCCAGTGCGGCGCTGACACTGTTGTCTGTCGTCGGCGCGGTCGTGGCCGCCCGCCGTTCGGCGCCCGCGGTGTCGTATGTCGCCGGCATCGCCGCGGTGCTCCTGGCGTTCGCGGTGGGATGGGTCGCGGTACCCGCCTACGAGAACACCCCGGGGCACTGGACAGCCGCCAACGTGATGGCCGCGGCGTTCACCGCCGCTGCGGTGTCTCTGATGGTGTTGTGGCTGACCAACGTTGGGATCACCGTGCACACCGCTGCGGTGACGCTCGCAGTGGCCGGCGCGGCGGCGGCCGGCGTACTCACCTTCACCGAGTTCGACCTGCGCCAGATCGGCACCGTCGCGGTCGTTGTCGGGATGATCGTTGTGGTGAGCGCGCCGGGGTTGTCGCTGCTGCTGGCCGGGGTAAAACCGCCGAGCCTTCCTGTGCCCGGCGAAGATATCGATCGCAACGAACTCGACGAAGCCGCCATGATGGTCGAAGTTTTCGACGACGGCAACGACGTGCGCACGGTGGCACTGTCTGACGACGAGGACACCCAACTCGAGGGACGCTCGCGGGTCTCCAACAAGTATCTCACCGGCCTGTTCGCTGCTGCGGTGATCGTCATCGTGACCGGAGCGGTCGTCGCCGTCGAACCCCACACCCATTACTTCTGGGGTGAGGTCGCCGTGGCGATCCTGTCGATCCTGGTGCTCGTGTTCCGTGGGCGTTCGCTGCCCGACCGAGTACACGCGGTGACCTTCTTCGTCGGGGCGTTCATCCTGCTGGTCGGGTTCACCCTGACGATCATCACCGGCACGTCCAATGTCGTGGCCGAGATCAGCGTGCTCGGCGGTGTGGTCGCCGTGGCGATCCTGGCCGCACTGGCCGCGATGCTGCTGCCCGGCAGGAAGATGTCGCCGATCACGTTGCGGCGCATCGAGTATCTGGAGTTCGTGACGAATATGGCGGTGGCGATGCTGGCCTTCTGGATCGTCGGGGCCTTCGCGTTCTTCCGGAACCTGCTGTGAACGCGCGCGCCGTGCTCGCCGCCACGCGCACTGCAGCCGTCCTGGCCGCGGTCACCGCGCTGGTCGCCGCGACGCCACTGGGAACTGCCGGCGCGGTGACTCCGCCCAATCCTGATGTGGCTGCCGCGCCGCCGGACGGCCCGCCAGGACCCGACGGACCCATGCGTAAGAACGGGGCGTGCGTGGTCGGTGGGGTTCTGCCCAATTCCGATCTGGCCAAGACTCCGCCGCCGTTGACGTCGCTGCAGATCGAGCAGGCGCACAAGTTCTCCACCGGCGCCGGCGTGATTGTCGCGGTGATCGACACCGGCGTGCGCCCCCAGCCTCGGTTGCCTGGCATGATCGCCGGAGGTGACTACGTGGATCCCGCAACGGGCGCCAACGGGTTCGAGGATTGCGAAGGGCACGGAACGATCGTCGCGGGCATCATCGGCGCGGCGCCGGCTCCTACCGACGGGCTGGTCGGTGTCGCACCCAACGCGCAGATCCTGGCCATCCGGCAGACATCGCTGGCGTACATGCCCGAGAACATCTCGGCAAACCCGGACGACCCCAACAGCTCTCGGACCGCAGGGGATATCCGGACGCTGGCCCGGGCGATCGTGCATGCCGCCAACATGGGCGCACGGGTCATCAACGTGTCGGTGGTGTCGTGCGTGAAGGTTTCCACTCCGATCGACCAGGCGATGCTGGGCGGGGCGTTGAAATACGCCGTGGAGGTCAAGGACGCTCTTGTCGTCGCTGCGGCGGGCAACGTCAATGCCTCCGTTGATTCCGGTGCCGGCAACCAGAGCTGCAAGAGCAACCCCGAGGCTGACCCCACCCGTCCCGACGATCCCCGCAACTGGGGTGGGGTGAGCGTGGTGTCCACGCCGTCATGGTTTGACGACTTGGTGCTTTCGGTCGGGTTCGTCTCGCCCGAAGGGGTGCGCGCCGAGAACTCCATGGCCGGACCGTGGGTCGACGTGGCCGCACCCGGGTCTGGCATCGTGTCGCTGTCCTCCAGCGGCGAGGGCGTCATCAACGGCGTCCCCGGCGAGGAAGCGGGTCTGGTGCCGATCGCTGGAACGTCATTTGCGGCGGCCTACGTATCAGGAACTGCGGCGCTGCTGCGCTCACGATTCCCGCAGATGACCGCCCGTGAAGTGGCGACGCGGATCATCGCCACCGCCCATGCCCCCGCCCGCGGAGTCGACAACGTCGTGGGACGCGGGCTCATCGATCCTGTCGCGGCGCTGACCTACGAGATCCCGATCGAGGGCGCACCCGCAGTGACCGTGCAGGCCGCTGAGCTATCGCTGCCCAAACCCCCGCCACCGCCGGATTCCGCGCCGAAGTGGACCGCGGCGATCACCATCGGCGCGATGGCAGCCGTCGTGGCCGTGGTCTTCATCGTCGTGGCGGCGACCGGCACTCGGCGAAGGAGGCAGTGATGGCGACTGTGGCGCGTCCCCGGCGACGCTGGATCCGGCTTCCCATGGCCTCGGCGCTCATCTACGGCATCGCGGTGTGGGTGGTCGTAGCGTTCACCATGTCCAAGCACTTGCCTGTGTGGGCGGCCGTACTGATCCTGCTGGTCGCGGCGATCGGACTGTTCATCCCGATCCGCGGCCGCGTCATTCTCGTCGAGTGGTTCGGTGTCCTCTGGGCGTTTCTGCGACATCGACGCCAACCGCTGCCGCCGGCGCTGACGCCGGCCACCGACATCAACGTCATCTCCGGTAACGCCGGAGTGCGTTGGGATGGGCATACGTTGGTCGCCGCGGTCGAGGTCGGCCCGACACTGGCTTTGAGTGCCGAGGCCGGGGGGCGATCGTTCAGCGGCAGCGAGCTGCCCCTGGAGCTGGTGGTCTCGCTGATGAGCCAGTACGGGCTCGACATCGACATCGACGTCGTCGAAGCTGGCTGCCACGTTCCGCCAGGGACTGCGTATCGGACTGTGTACTCCCAGTTCGTGGGTCCCCGGCGCCTCGTCGGGCAACGCCGTACGTGGTTGGTGTTGCGGCTCAACGACTTGGACAACCTCAGCCGCATCGTGGAGCAAGGTCCCTCGCGCAGCGCCGGACCCAAAGCGCTGGCGGCTGCAGCGCACCGGGTGGTGCAACGTCTGCAGCAAGAGCAGCACCGGGCCCATGCACTGTCGGCCGAGGAACTCGACGCTATGGGGGACGTGCTGTTAGCGCCGGTCGGGGCGGTCGACAACCAGGAGAAGTGGTCCTACATCCGGTCGGGCCCGAACTTCATCACCACCTACGTCGGCAACCCGGAACTGTTGGCCCAGGGCCAATTCGACCAGTGGTGGTCCTGGCGCACCGAGGAGACGGTCACCGTGATCCGCCTGACAGGTGCAGGTGGTGTCGCCGAGGTTCAGGTCGGTGTGCTTGTCCGCTACGTGCACCACGGCAAGGCTTACAAGCCGCTCGCAGAGGCGAAGGTGGCCCGCCCCACCGGCATTCAGCGCAAGATGCTCGATGCGGCACTGCCGGGCGGGGATCGCAGCCTGGAAGCGACGATGCCGACAGTGGCGTTCTCAGCGGTGCGCGACGTGCGCGTCCCCATCGGCCCGTCCGGGCAGATTCTTGGCCAGATCGATGAGGGAACCCTTGTCGCCGTGCCGCTGTGGGATCAGTCAGGATCGCCCAAGCGGCGCCGCATCGACGCGCGTGTAGGTCCAGAAGTGGCGCGGCAGTTGGTGTTGCGCGCCGTGGTCACCGGTGCAGTGGTCGCCATCCATACCGATGATCGGCAGCGCTGGGAGAGCCTGGTGGCCACCGTCGACGACGACCGGCGGCTTTTCTACGCCACTGCAGGTGCCCGCACTTGTGACGTCGCGATCTTCGACGGGCGCACGGTCACCACGGTGCCCGCGCGTACCGTGCTGCGACTGCTGGGCCCGGACGCGGCCGGCGGCGGCGCGGACATGACCATCGTCGAAGGCCCAGGGCAGGTGCTGGAGGTATCGATCAACGATGCCGAGCCGGTCAGCATTCTGACCATCCGCACCCGTGAAGAGGATCGGTACCTGGGACTGGGCGCCGACCAGATCCAGCAGCCGCGTCGCACCGTGTCCACCGCGCCGTTGCTGACGCGCACTCCGCGTCGAGCCGCAGAGGTGCGGATGCCGGCGCCCACGCCGGCGCCGGATCCGGCGGCTACGCGAGCCCCGGCCCCCTGGGCGCCGCAGCCACCGGTGCAAGCACCTGTGCCGGCCGGCGACCTGGCCACCGCGGGGCCCAACGGAAACCACGCCGGCAACGGGTCCAATGGAAGCGGCCGCCATCGCGACCTTGGTGGGCCGCAACGAGTTCCGCGCGGCCAGCGCGCAGCGGAGTCACCCCCGCCGCCGGCCCCGCGTCGCCCGCCGCGCAACTTCCCGCCTCCGCCGGGGAAGTAGTCCGACAGCCACTGTGCTGCGTGGAAGGGCCTATCCAGCCTTGAGGTGGGTGGGCGCGCGCAGCTGGGCGTGACGGGCCTTGGTCTGCTCGTCGAGGTCGTAGGACAGTCGCAGGCATCGAGACGCTTCGGCGCGTTGCTCGCTGCTGGCGGCGGGATGCCACCACACCTCCGCGGCGTAGTCGGCCGCGGTGCGGGCGTATTGCCAGCGGCGCCACTGTTCGGCTTCGGCGTTGGCCTCGCAAAGCGCGGCAAGGGCCGCGCTGAGGGCGCCGGCCGGCGAGGTCAGATCTTCGGCGCGGGGGCTCATTGTCCAATCGTATTGCCGTGTGCAGGGCGAGAACCGGTCCGCGGCCGGTCGGATTTCGGTCGAAAAAGGGTGGGCGGGAGCGGCGTGTCGACGCTGGGTGCCCCCGGTGGGGCAGTGAGATAAGTCGAGCGCCGGAGCCTGCCGCGTGCGCCAGTGGTGCACGGTTCTTCCACGCGGGACGTTAGAGGCCCGTGAAAACAACCTCCATTGTTCGTGAAAGTGGGGGCGCGTGTTGCGCACAATGGGTGTGAATTATCCTGTGACCTGCGACAACGGTATGGCCCCAGGTCGCTGCAAGTTTTTTGACTCGGTAGAGGCATTCCCCCAGTCCCGGAAGGTTATGATTTGCGCATGCCAAAGACTCCGAAGCTGGTCCGGGCGCAAAATTCTCCGCCCGTGGTCATCGCGATTGCCATGCGCAAGGGCGGCGTTGGCAAGACCACCACAGCGGTGAACCTCAGCTACGAACTGACCCGGCTGGAGGTGTTCGACGAAGCCGAACAGATCACCCGGCCCATCCGCGTCCTGCTGATCGACGTCGACCCCCAGGCCAACGCCACCTCGGGGCTGGGACTCGAGATTCCCCCGGACGGCGATCCGACCCCGACCATGTTCAACGTTCTGCACCCCGAAAAGCACCGCAGGCTGCCGCTGAACGACGTCATCCAGGGCACCGAGTACGGGGTCGACGTCGCGCCGTCGCGCGAAGCCCTCGACGAGCTGGACAAGGGTCTGGGCCCCGGTGGACAGATGCGCCTACGCCGTGAGGTCGAAATGCTGCCCGCCTACGACTTCATCATCATCGACTGCCGGCCCACGCTCAACGAACTGGCTGCTTCGGCCTTGTCAGCGGCCACCTGGGTACTGGCCACCGTGGGCACCGGCCCCGATGAGGTCGCCGCGCTCGCCTCGCTGGACGCGGCCGTGGAGAACGTGGACCTGAACAATCCCGGCATCAAGATCACCCACGTGCTGCTGACCAACTACATGAGCGGCTCGCGCGCGACCAAATCAATCCGCCGCGCCGTCGAAGATGCGTGGGAGAAAGAGTATCTGGGATACATCTCCCGGACCGTCCGAGTCACCGAGGCCAAGGCGCACAGTCAGCCGATTTCGGTCTACGACCCGGGTTGCACTGCTGCAGAAGACTATCGGCGTGTCGCGGTGCGTATCGCGGAGGAAGGACTGATCACCAATGGCCGCTAAGGATGCCATGCCGCTGCCCAATCCTCGGGGGCGGGCCGTGTCGCCGGATGCCGCGCGAGGCCGTGGCGGGGTCACCCCGGCCCCAGATCTGCGCGCGGCGCCCCAACCCCACTCCACGGCCAACCCGGTCGCCGATATGGTCGCTCACGACCCCGCGCTGGAGCAGCTGCGTAACCGCAAGGTCAAGCGCACCGGGATGAACGTTCACATCAACACCCACGTGTCGAACGCGTTTGCTGCATTCATCGACGAGTACGACTTACCGAAGGGGGACGCGGCTTCGCTGGCGATCCAGGAGTTCCTGGAACGCCGCGGCGTGAACATTCCCGGTGTTGTGAGGGCGCTTCCGCCGCCAGTGGCCGCCGTGCCCGACAGGGGCGAGGCTCATCCCAACAGTGGCGATTCGGCCACCGGTGGATAGGGTGGAGGTTGCTGTAGGTGGACGAGGTGGGGGTTTGTCCCAGTGGCATCAAAGCAGAATTGGATAAGCGATGACCAACCAGGTGGACAAACTGACCGACGATCTCGAAGTCGTCGTCGTCGGCGACGACGACGCTGACATTGCCGATTCGGCGCAACTGGTGCGCACCGAGCCCGCCAAAACGGAGATCGATCCGCCGCATGTGGCGACAGAGTTCTTCGCCCAGCAATTCCAAGACTTGGTCAGGACGACCAAGGTCCGGATGCTCGACACCGACCGCGTCAAGAAGCTCACGCCGTTGGGCATTCAGCGACTGTTGAAGAAGCAGGCCCCCGACCTTCCGGTCTCGCAGACCCAGATCTACCGCTACTTTCACGGTGAGGCGCCGCCGCGCCTGGACGTGGTCTACGAGCTGGCTCGTCTGTTCGAGGTGGCGCCGACCTACTTCGTTGAGGGATCCAACGAAGAGATGCCCACCGTCGCCGAGGCACCTTCCACACGCAGCGCACAACAGGGCAAGGGCAAGGCTGCGATCGATCCGCCGCACGCGGCAACGGAGTACTTCGCCAAGCGATTCCGTGCGCTGGCGGCCAGCATGAACGTGCGCATGCTCGACACTGACCGCGTCCGTAAGCTCACCCCGCTGCGGATCCAGCAGTTGCTCAAGGAGCAGGCCCCCGACCTGCCGGTCTCGCAGACCCAGATCTACCGCTACTTCCACGGTGAGGCTCCGCCGCGCCTGGACGTGGTCTACGAGTTGGCGCGGCTCTTCGGTGTGCCACCGACCTTTTTTGTGCCCGAAGAGTTCCTGCCCGAGTAAGCAGCTGATGGCCGTGTGTCGGGCCCGGGGTCCGATACGGCTGTATTGATGTTGTGAAAAGCAACCCCTGTGCGACAGGCGATTCGGGGCATTTGTGGCCATAGACTGAGGCTCGCAACTCCGGCATGAGCTTCCAGGGTCTTTGGCAAGAGGTTTCCCGGTTCGCGGTGCGGCAACGTGCCCCATGCCGGAGTTGCTTTTACTTCCAGCGGGTTTCATCCCCTGGGCGGTGAGGGAGGCTACGGGCGTGGACAGCGACCAGGACGCCCTCCGTGCCCATGTGCGCATGCGCCTGGCGTTCTGGCAGGCCCAGGACCGTCGCAGCATCACCACCGGCCCGAACTGGTTGTGGCGCGGTCAGCACGTGGCCCCATTGCGCCAGTCAGACCTCAGCGCCGGCACCGCCGAACTGATCGCCCGCCGCCGCACCGCCGGCACACCAACCGCAGCGCTCTTTGACCCGAGCGGACCGCGGCGACGCCGACTGCCCCGCTGGGCCTCGATGCGCGCCGCGGCGTGCTGGGCCGTGGCGGCCACGGTCTGGGCGCTGGTGGCCATGATCAGTGCCCGCGCGACCGATGACCGCGCCGGCATCGGCACCGCCGCGGGGTGGGGCGCGCTCCTGTGTGCCGGGGCTGCCCTCGCCGTCTTCGGCCTGGCCCTCTGGGCGCGCCGCGATCCTCTGAATCTGAATGCTGCACAAGTCGATGAGGTCGATGCCGCGCGCCGCGTCCTGGAATGGAATCCACTGGCCGGTGCCGGCCCGATCACCCCTGGCGGTGGCTATCTGCTCGAAGGTATCGCCGTGGTGGAGGACCTGATGGCCAGCCCGGGCTGGGCGCTACCGGGGGCTGACGTGGTGCGGCTGCGCTTCGATCCCGACGAAGAGATCTTTCAGATCGCGCGCGCCGCATACTGCCTGGACGCGCACGATTCGGGCTCGGCAGCCCTGGGGCAGCCGTTCGTGGTCACCGGCTTAGGCAATGCGGTGCTGCGCACAGAGCGGCGATTTCTCACTGAGGCGCTGCTGGGCAGGCTCATCGTGCTTCACCGGTGTGTGTCGACGCTCAGTGAGCTGCAGCAGCGCCGCGATCAGGTCACCTCGACAGCGGACTCCTCGGTGCCCAGCGGCGCGCTGTTCACCGCGGTGGTGGAAAACGAACTGGCTGCCGCCGCGCTCAACGATCTGAACACCGACCTGCTGGCGATGACAAAGGCCTACGAGAACATCGGGGCTTCGGCGAATACCCAGTACAGAAACTAGCGCTTCACCAGCGCAAATGGCAGAGCCCCCAGGCGGGCCCGCCGCCGGCAGGGTTCCCGCCGGCACCCGCGTTCGGCGAGGACTTCCGGCAGGGACGTGCTATAGCCGCAGGCCACAGCGCATCCGCTGAGTTGGCAGGCCGTCCGCACCCCCCAGCAGTCGCCAAAACTCCCCATCACAGATAATTACCCGTATGCGGGAAAGCTGTTTATCGTAGTCAGCGACTAATCTTGCCCCTACAGATGTGCAAATCGTAACCGTTTGGATTTCCAGATTCAGGGACGCGAAAGCGACTGGCCTGGGGAGGTAGATGCGATGTCTGAAGCAGCCGTGATCGAGCTGATCGCCACGTTGGGGGCACCCCAACCGGTCGACGAGGACTGGGCCGAGAAGGCGCGGTGCCCGGAGACCGACCCCGAAGCGTTCTTCCCCGAGAAGGGCGGCTCGACCAAGGAAGCCAAGAAGGTCTGCCAGCGCTGCCCGGTCAAGGATCCGTGCCTGCAGTGGGCGCTCGACAACGACGAGCGGTTTGGGGTCTGGGGAGGACTGTCCGAACGCGAGCGCCGCCGCCTCCAGCGCGGCCTGGACCCCAACAGGACCACCGATGGCGAGATCGTCGAGCCGCAGGCCCTGCCGGCGATCGCTGCCTCGACCGAGGACTACCAGGACGCGAGGTTGGCAGGATGACCCGGCCCGCGCAGCGGTCCGCCGGCCGCGACCTGATCCCCGGCCTCGGCGAGGACCAGCCCCCCGCCGAAGTGATCGACGCCTACTGGACGGCGATCGACCTGGCGGCCTACGGGTGGCATCCCAAGCGCCTGGAGTTCGACGCCAACACCGCGACCGCCTTCGTTACGGTGCACACCCCGACACGGCGCACCGTGACCGTGAGCTGGGATCTTCGCGGCAATCGCAAAGCGCGCCAACAGGTTCCCGGTCAAGGCGCTGCGCATCGGCTGATCGGTCTCGCGCGCGCCGTGGCGAGCCTGGGGCAGAGCGACGCTGAAAGCGGAGATGACTGGCTGACCCGGCTGTGCTGGCTGGTCCAGCTGCACGTCGGGTCCCCGCACCGCCATCACGGCAACTGGCGGTGCAGCGATCCGCTTCCCACCGTGGGATCCAACGAGCAGCCGATGTCCCGTGGTCGTTCGGCCGCGTGGCTGATGGCCCGCCTGGTCGCCAAGTACGGCTGGACGGTGCGCCATCTGGGCGAAGACATCGCCGGAGGCGGATTCATCGCCGACATTCCCGGCGATGTGTGCGCCATCTTCCCAGCCACCATGGAATACGACGGCACCGCCGCGGCCGCGCTGGCCCGGTTGATCCCGACGCTGCAGGCCCCCGATATCGAGCTGCTGGCTCACCGTCTTGACTACCGGGCTCTGTGGGCGCAGCGTCATTCGACCGGAGGCGCGCGGCGATGACCGCGCCCGCAGCCCTGATTGCGCCCAAGGCGTGGGTGCCCGACTACGTGCATGGCTCACTGCGGCACTGGGATCCGAGCACGGACATCAGCTGCGGGTGCCGCCGGGCGCGCGGTAATCAGGTCATCCACTGCGTCGGCCGGATTCAGCACTTGCTCGACGTTGCGTTCGGGCGCGCGCCGCGATCGCGGTGCGGAGTGCGGCTCATCCAGGAACGCCCCACAGCTCTGCTGGAGGACGGTGCACCGTTGTGCCCGGCCTGTGTGGCCATCACTCATCCGCCGGCGGCGACAGTCGAGGTCTTCAACCACCGCGCCGCCCCACAGAACGTTCCACGATGAGCGCGCCACGCCTGGACTCCGAGCTGGTGCGCAAGCACATCCTGGACACCCTGGCAGCAGCGGAGGGCGAACTGACCACCGCCGCGATCCGCCAGCTGCTCTTGTCGTGGGCGCCACGGCTGGTCAACGAGATCGTCTACCGCAACCTCGTCATCCTCGAACAGCGCGGCCAGGTCCGGCGCCTGCGACTGCCCGGTCGACGACACGTCGCCTGGGCGCTGAACACCACCAAGCCCAAACCCACCATTGCGGAAGGACGACGCCGATGACCGCACCAGAAGTCCCCGAGCCCTACGTCCTGGCGGTCCCGGTCGCCGACATCTTCGCCGACCACACCTACCAGCGCCCGCTGGATCCGCAACGGGTCCAGCACATGGCGGCCACCTTCGACCAGCGACTGCTGGGAGTCATCGAGGTCTCCGACCGCGGGGACACGTCGAGTCCCCGATACGCCGTCGTCGAAGGCCAACACCGTTGGGCGGCAGTGGCACTGCGTGATCCCGGCGCGGCGATCGCCGCCCGTATCCACAGCGGACTCACCATCGCCGAGGAGTCACAACTGTTCCTGGGCATCGACATCAACCGCCGACGGCTGACCACGTGGAACCGGTGGAAGGCGCGGCGTGCTCAACAGGACCCCGAGGTGACCGCCATCGAGGCGACCGTGGCCAGCGTGGGGCTGCGTGTCGAGGAAGCGCCCAAGGACGGGAACCTGCGCTGCACCGGGATGCTGGAGAAGATCGCGCGCAGCGGCGGCGGGCACGCGCTGCTGCGGGACAGCCTGCGCCTCCTGCATCAGACCTGGGGGGCGCAGCACAGCGCTTACGACGCGTCGCTGGTCGGCGGGATGGCCGTCTTCCTCGACACCTTCGGGGACGCCGAGTACTTCGACTGCGAGGTCCTCGTCGATGCCCTCATCGACCTCACCCCAGAGCAGGTGAAGTTCTACGCCAAAGCCAAGAAGGCCGGAGGCAAGCATGGCGGCGGCGCGCTGCCCAAGTTCGTCGCGATCGCCCTGCATGAACGTCACGCCCTGCACCAGCGCGCCGGTCAGAGGTTGGCCATGCCGGCGGGCTTCCGCGGCACGCTGCGCGCGCCCGGGGTGAGCACCACACGAGCGAGCGCCGCCGCGGCATGAGCCCGTTGCGGGGACATGTCGTCACCGCAGATCAGCGACCCAACTACGGGCCGCAGCGACGGAAACGGCCCGCCGGGCCGGTACTCACCCGGTAAGGCGAACGGGAAGGAGCCACAATGGGCCACAAAGCTACCCAGGCGCGACGAGCACCCAGCGCCGGTGCCACCGGGCCGCAGTGCGTCATCCCCAACTGCAGCATCGACGTGGAGCAGTGGGGCGACACGTGCGCGGACTGCCTGCGTGCCTTCGGGGCCCATCTGCGTCCCAGCGCCGCGCCCCCGCTGAACCACCAGCAGATCCTCGAACGTGACAGCTATGTCGATCGCGCCCTGGCCCTGCAGCGCCAGGTGAGAGACGGTCATCTGCGCGGTACGGCCACCGCGATCCCGGCGCCGCGGCGGGGGAGGCGTGCGTGACCGCCCTGGAGGAACGGCCGGCCAGAGCCGCCGCGAGAGCTGACGGCAGCGCCGACTACGGCCGGCTGCCGCCGCACGACGAGAGTGCCGAGCAGTCCGTGCTCGGCGCGATGATGCTGAGCAAGGACGCGATCGCCGACGTCCTGGAAGCCCTGCGCCCCGGGGACTTCTACAAACCGCGACACCAGATCGTTTTCGACGCCATCCTGGATCTCTACGGCCGCGGAGAACCTGCCGACGCTGTCACCGTGGCCGCCGAACTCGATCGACACGGGACACTGCAGCGGGTCGGGGGAGCGCCCTATCTGCACACGCTGCTGTCGGTGGTGCCGACCGCGGCCAACGCCAGCTACTACGCGCGCCTGGTCGCCGAGAAGGCCGTGCTGCGCCGCCTGGTGGAAGCCGGCACCCGCGTGGTGCAGTACGGCTATGCCGGCGCCGAAGGCGCTGAGGTCGCCGACGTCGTCGACCGGGCGCAAGCCGAGATCTATGACGTCACCAACCATGAGCGTCGCGACGACTACGTGGCGCTGGCCGACCTGCTGCAGCCCACGATGGACGAACTCGACGAGCTGTCCAACAACGGGGGCCTGGCCACCGGTGTGCCCACCGGGTTCATCGACCTCGACGAGTTGACCAACGGCCTGCACGGCGGACAGATGATCACCATCGCCGCGCGCCCGGGCATCGGTAAAGCGCTGGCGCTCAACACCATTCTGCCCACCCCGTCAGGGTGGACCACGATGGGCGAGGTGAAGGTGGGTGAGGAGCTGCTCGGCGCCGACGGCCAACCCACACGCATCGTCGCGGCCACCGAGGTGCTCTACGGCAGGCCCTGCTATGACGTGGAGTTCTCCGACGGCACCGTGATCACCGCCGACGAGCAGCACCAGTGGCCCACCCGGGGCGGCATCGTCATCACCGCAGACCTGCAGCCCGGCGAGACGATCCCCACCACGGCGCCGGTGGAGCTGCCCGAGATCGTCGAGCCCGACGATGACCCGCACACCGTGGGCCGCTGGCTGGGCGGAGACCTCGGTGTCGAACTGCGCGGCTATGACACCGTCGTCACGCGCTACCTGCGTGGCTCGCTGCGTCAGCGCCGCGAGATGCTGCGGGGACTCCTGCTGGCCAGCACCGTCAAGGGCGGCCCGGGGGACAGCTTCACCATCATCGCCGGGTGGCGGCTGCCCGAAGACCGCAGCTTGGCAGTGGACCTGCTGTGCTCGCTGGGCTTCGTCGTGGCCCCCGGCTGGGCCGGCGCACCGATCCACGTGGTTGCCGGAGATCGCAGCGTCATCGCGGTGCGCAAGCGGCACAGCGTGGCCGTGCGATGTGTTCAGGTGGACAATGCTGATCACCTCTACCTCGCCGGTGACGGCATGGTTCCTACTCACAACTCCACGCTCGCACTGGATTTCATGCGGTCATGCTCGATCAAGCATCAGATGACCAGCATCCTTTTCTCGCTGGAGATGAGCAAGTCCGAGATCGTGATGCGCCTGCTGTCGGCGGAGGCCGGAATCAAGCTGGGAGCCATGAGGTCGGGCAAGATGAGCGACGATGACTGGGCGCGGCTCGCCAAGAAGATGAGCGAGATCAGTGAGGCCCCGCTCTACATCGACGACTCGGCCAACCTGACGATGATGGAGATCCGCGCCAAGGCGCGGCGCCTGGCGCAGAAGACGGACCTGAGGCTGATCGTCGTGGACTACATGCAGCTGATGACCTCGGGTAAGCGCGTGGAAAGCCGCCAGCAGGAGGTCTCGGAATTCTCCCGCACCCTCAAGCTCATGGCCAAAGAACTCGACGTGCCCGTCGTCGCGCTGAGCCAGCTCAATCGTGGCCCGGAGCAACGAACTGACAAGCGGCCCTTGATTTCTGATCTTCGCGAGTCCGGATCGATCGAACAGGATAGTGATCTCGTGATCCTGCTTCACCGCCCCGACGCCAATGATCCCGACCATCCACAGGCCGGGGAGGTCGAGATCATCGTCGGCAAGCACCGATCGGGACCCACCAGAACGATCAAGGCGGCCAACCAGCTTCACATGAGTAGGTTTGCCAACATGGCCCCTGGTCAAAGGGGCGGAGGGCAATCCTATTGAGAATTAACAGTATAACGTCACGCACACGGACGGTGGTGATTTCGGATGATTAGCTGCGGGGCAAAGATCGGCATGCGGGAGGTGAGCGCGCCATGGGCTTCTACGACACGACCTGCCTGATCACCGGTATCAACTTGGGCAGCAGCGTTGATACCGCCGTCGTAATGTTACACCGCACGCCCGACGGCCACTACTGCCCCATCTCGATGGGTATCCATGGAACCTATGACGGGTTCGGATGTATCGAGTCAGTGCCCGCGGACCTCAACGCGGCGCTGCTGACGCGGTTCTTCTCGGCCGCCCACCGCACCGGCCGATTCCAGGCACACGATCACACCCATGCCGGTGACCCCCATTGGTTTGACCCCGACATCGACATCGAGTCACTGCTGTTTCTCGTCGAGCGCACCACCACCTGCTCGAACCTGTACGACGGGCCGTTTCCCCCCGGGACGGTGCTCGATGGTCACCCGGTGGTGTTCGCGATGATCGCCCAACCCGTCTGGGATGCCATTGCCGCGCAGAACCGTTCACCTCGCGCCAACCTGACTACGGCAGCGTTCGGGCCCGGCGCTGACATTGCCGCCAGCATCTACGGCCAGCACCTGGGCCAGCTCGTCGAGCCGCTGCGCCAGTTCGCCGCAGTGTCAGACTTCATCGCCAGCCGACCTCTGCTGCGGTGGGCCCCGCCGAACGATCCCGTCCAGCGTTACCCCCGAGGCTCGGGAGTTTTGTTCAGCACCGAGGAAAGTCGGCGGTTCGTCGAGGACGCGCGCGCTGAATACCGCGGCTACCCGGCAATCCAGAACGCACTCGACACCTACGTCCGAAGCAACGACTGAGAGGGACGGCAGATGATCACCCAGTTGCCAGAACCCACACTCGTTGAGTTGCGCGCCCGCGGGCAATCCCGGCGATCGCCGTTCGTGGACCCGACGGTTCTGCACACCTGTTTACGGGTGCTTGACCGGCGCGGTGAGCAGTGGGCCGCGTCGGTTCTTGGGCGAGATCTCGCGCGGCGCAGCGTGGCAGTTCCAAGCCGACCGTTCCTGAACGCCGGCGAGGACTACGCGCTCGTCGAAGCCGACCGCGCCGAAGACCGGCGTGTTCTTGACAGCTTGGCCTAATGCTGCGCCCTGGACCAGGGCGCACGAGTGCGGAAAAGGGTGCATGCCAATGCCATACACGCCCACCACGGTGGCGCTGCTACGGCAGATCCGACGCGCCCAAGGCCGCCCGTTGCGCAGCGGCGCGGCCGACATCGGTATCCAACCCGCGAGGCACAGCAGCGACGACCGCGCCGCGGCATCGCCAGCCGGGCACGACAGAGACGGAGGCGCACATGACGATCAACATCGCTGACGCGATCAGGCCTAAGAATGTCGAGCAATGGGGCCAAATCGTCGGATCGCATTACGAAGCGCGCGACGCCGATGGATGCGTGCGCCAACCCAACTGGGTGGTGTTCGAGCCGCGTTTCAGCCCAGACGGCGAATGGACCGGGCTCGGTGAAGTCGTCGACCTCATTCCGGCGCTGCCCGACGAGATTCCCCCGCCGCATCCGACTCTGCCCCGGCCGCAGGCGAACCACCCCGTGGATGTGGGGCCCGTGGCTGCACGCCTGGGGTATCCGTGCGAGCGCTACGAGTTCCAACTCGACTTCAGCGGCGTGTACACCGCGGCCTTCATCCGCCACCACACCTCCAACTCTCGATAGGACTGCAGCGGTGAGTAGCAACAACATTCCCGTGAATCTGACCGAGACCGAGGAAGAGGTCCTTGAGATGCTGCACGACCTCGGAAGCCCGCCCGAGAAGTGGCTGCGGCCGATGGATGTGGGCCGGCCCAGCTCCCGCGTTCAACGGGGCCTGGCCGGGCTGACCCGCAAGGGCCTAGTGGTCCGTCTGCGTATTGACCTGGTGGAGAGAGGCTCTGCCGCGTCGGACTTTGGTGATGATGTCCTCGGCGGGGGCTTTCCAGATGAAGGGTTTGGGATCGGCGTTCCAATGGGTGGCCCAGGCGATGATGGCTTCGGAGAGTTCGGCGACGCTGGTGAAGGTTCCGCGGCGCAAACGTTTGTCGGTGAGTTCTTTGAACCATCGCTCGATCAGGTTCAGCCACGAGCTCGAGGTCGGGGTGGGATGCATGTGCCAGCGGCGACGATCCTTGTGCGCCAACCACTTCGCGATCTCAGGCGTGGAATGCGCTGACAGGTTATCCAGAACGACGTGTACAGAGAGTCCACGCGCGACGCTGGCGTCGATCTGCTTGAAGAACCGCAACACGTCCGCACCGGTGTGGCCTTTGCGCAGGTCGGTCAGGACCTCGCCGGTAGCGACGTTCATCGCGGCGAACAAGTCGATGGTGCCGTTGCGCTTGTAGTCATGGGTCATGGTTCCGGCGCGGCCGGCCTTCATCGGCAACGATGGTTGAGTACGGTCCAACGCCTGGCACTGGGTTTTCTCATCGAAGCTGAACACCACCGCCCGCGCGGGTGGATTCATGTACAGCCCAACGACATCGACCAGCTTCTCCTCAAACCGCGGATCGTTGCTGACCTTGAAGGTTTCGACCTTCCACGGCTTGAGCTTGTGATCGGCCCAGATCTTGGCCACCGAGTCCTTGCCGATCCCGACCCGGGCAGCCAACGTGCGGGTACTCCAATGCGTCGAGCCGTCGGCAGGTCGCCCCTGATGGGTCAGCCTCAATACTTCTTCGACCGTGCCCGCCGGCAGACTCGACTTACGTCCACGCCCTTTGGCGATCCGGCCCACCCCCTCGATCCCCTCCTGGGCGAACCTGGAACGCCAGCGCCGCACCGTGTCCGAGTCCACACCGCTGCGCCGCGCGATCTGCTCGTTAGCCACCCCGTCAGCAGCCCACAGCAGCGCCTGCGCCTGCACCACTTGCCGATGCGGCAACGACGTCGAGGCCGCCATCCGCTCCAACTCCGCACGCTGCGCATCACTGACCGGCAACGCGACAGCTGTCATAACAGGCATACTACAAACTACCAAATTAATTCACAGACAGACCACTAGTCGAACGTCAACACCGGCCGGCGAGCACGGCCTGGCTCTACCGGCTCACTGAAGCGGGCAGGGTCTCATGAGGATGGCCCTGGGAACCGTTCGGCGATCGAGGCGGCTGCAGCCCGTGCCGGATCTGGGCCCCTACGAGATCAACGTCGGGGCGCTGTCGACCGCGCACGCCGGGCAGATCATCGCCGTGCGCCGCGGCCGCAACACGCTCACCGGGCCACTGCTGTTTCCGCCGGCGAAGTCGATGACCAAACCGCTGCTGGTGCTCAGGCTCGGCGAGTTCTCCGTAGCGCTGCACCCGGCCGCCGCGGTGATGGTGGTGCCGGAAGGCTACAAGACCACCATCACCATCGCCCCTCGGGACAACGAGGCGCCAAACCGGTCAGCCAAAGGCTCATGACCAGCGGATACGGCACGTCCCCGCGAGACCCGGGAGGCCGGTGACGCGCCGATGAGCCGCCGCAAGAGGGCCCCGAACACTCCGCGGATCGGTACCGTCTTCGAACTGGTCGGAGACGACGTCGTTGATGAGTTCAAGGCCGTCTGCGCGGCCTACGGTTTGGCGCCGAAAGAGCTGGTGCACAAGCTCGTCACCGAAAACATGGCGGGCCTGCGTGAAGACCCATTCCGTGGATCGCTCGTCGAGCGCGGCATCGAGTACCTCCGCGAAGCGCGGCGACGCCGGGAACTGGCCAGCATCCACCGCTCATGGGAACAGCCACCCGCGGTGATCGAGGGCGCCGAGCACGACAGCGAGGGCCCTACCGGCGCCACAGGTAGACGCGGTCCTTCTTCAACGGGGCACCGTCGGGACCCTTGACGTACGGAGCGATCCACTTCGGGCGTCGATCCGCGTGGTTGGGGCCGCACGCCTGCTGACGCCAGTGCCCGCCAACCCACCAGCGGTGGTGATACTGGCGGTCAGTCGAGGAACCGTCGCCCTCTCGCGGCGGGCTCATCGGCCGGCGCAACTCGATGATGCTGACCTGATCAGGGTCAGCCTCCCCGTCCGCCGGACCCTCTTGGCGGCCCCGTGAAGGGGTCTCCAGCGCTCGGGTCGCGGCGACGGTCGGCTGCCCCATCAGCAGCCACGCCGCGCCCACGATGCTCACCAGAGGGGACGCGTCGGCCGCGCCGGCCACCTCGGCAGTACGGGGAATCAGCGGCTGCACCATCAGGGTCGGGTTGGTTGCCCACAGCGGTGAGGTCACCTGGTAGGGCGCCAGTAGCTCGGGGTTCTTTGCCAGCCGCGATAGCGGTTGCAGCTGGAGTACTCCATCTGGGCGCGACCACCACCACAGCCCGTCCCACGTCACCTCGGCCGGGTCATCGGCGCTCAATGCGTTCCACGGAACGTCGCCGGCGGGCTTGGCCCAACAGAGCACCCCGGTGGGGCACGGCGCGGCGATCGCAGGCGTCCACTCGGGCAGCGAATCGGCGGCGTCGAGGGCGACGTCCACCATGTCGCGGCTTACCCAGAACAGCTCGGCGCTGCGGATCGCCCCGGACTCGGCGCTCATCTGGGTCAGGGACTCGGCCAGCTTGGCCTGCATGCGTTGCAAGCGGCGAGAACCGCCGAGTGCGGGATCGGTGGGCTCCTCCAACGCCGACGATTGATGTGCGACAAGGGCATCGAGAGCGTCACACCACTGCCGTCGCATGTCGGGAACGGACGTGGGGGCCCACGGGAGGCCTTTGCGCTTCACCATGTCGTAGCCCTATGCACCGCGCCCGTCACGTCGTCGAGCGTATCGCGTGCGGGCAGTGGCAGGGACGTGCTATCAGTGCAGGTCCAGCCGTGCCGGGCTGGTGGGGCGCACGATGCCGGCGCGCCCCACCAGCGCGGGTCAGGCCGCCTCCTCCCCGCGCGGTGCCTCGCCGGCGTCAAGGATCTCCGCCTGGATCGTGGCGGTCACCTCGGCCAGCTCAGCTTCGGCGGCGACCAGTTCCGCCGGTGCGGACAGATCCGTCGCTTCAGCCGCGGCCCGCGATTGCGCCGCGCTGTGACGGGCATCGTCGGCCCGGGTGAGGGCCTGTCGGCGCTCAGCGGCCGCACCATCGAGCCAGGCGCGCACCAACTGATGAGTCCACTCGGCGACGTCCTGGGCGCCGCGGCGGCGCACCTTGGCGGGCAACACCTGCGTCCACAGCGGGTGGTAGCCGAAGCTGACCTTCAGGTGGTGATCGCCGCGCTCTGCGACGATCGCGACCAGCAGCGGCCCGCTGGAGTACCGGGCACGGTGGCCGTTGTCCGACGCCGCGTTCTCAGCGCAGCGCGCCAGATCCAGCGGCGGGAGCTGGGGGAGATAGTCGACGAGTTCGGCCAGGCGGTCGGCACGTTCCTGCAGTGCATCGGCGCGGCGGTCCGCCTCCGACGCTGCGTACAAGGCGGCGTTGACGTTCTGGCGTGCCGTCAGATGCGTGAGGCGCAGCTTGCGCACCCTCACCTGGAGCTGATGCTGGCGCAGCAGAAGCGAGTTGCCCGCGGCCGCGGCCTTCAGTTCCCCGAAACTCAACGTGCCATCGCCCAGGTCCTCGATTTCCCGCGCGTCGCTATCCGTGCGGTACAGCTGCTCGAAACCCCGGCTCTTGCGCTCGGCGAGCTGGAACATGTAGGCGTCAAACGATCCCGACACCGCATAGCAGTAGATGTCGATGTCGTCATGCAGATTGCCGGTGCGGATCCCGCGGCCGTTGCGCTGATCCCAGTCGCGGGCAGTCCAGGTGGGATCCACGTGGTGCAGGGCGATCATGCGGTTCTGAATGTTGGTGCCTACACCGACCTTCGGTGTGGAGCCCACCAGAACCGACACCCGGCCATCGCGGCATGCTGCAAACAGTGCCTCGCGGGCCTTGGAATTGGTCGCCTCGTGAATGAAGCGGATCCGGTCAGCCGGAACGCCCCGGGCGAGTAGTCCCTCGCGGATCCGGCCGTAGCTCTGGGCGTCGTCTGGGTGTGGGGTTCCCAAGTCGCACAGCACCAACTGGAACGCGCCGGGGCGCGCGGAATCGGCGTAGACCGCGTCGCGGCTGCGGTGATAGATCGCCGCGACGTTCTCAGCGACCACCTCCAGTTTGGGGGCGGTCTCGCAGAAGCCGACCAGGTTGGGATCCAGGGCTACCTTGCGTCCATCACCGCAGATCGCCAGCATGTTGTCGGTCTCCGGGCCAACGCGGCGCGCCCGCAGATCGTCGGCGCGGCGCACCAGTTCGCTCATGAACGTGCGGGTGTTGTCCGTCGGCTCAACGACGATGGTGTGCTGATGCGGGGTCGGCAACGGCAGGTCCGTCATCGAGCTGTGGACCATCGACATGAACGCTCCGATCATGGATCGGAGTTCAGGCACGTTCTGAATCACGGTCGGGCGGCGCTTGCTGCGGAACCCGGAGCCGTCGGGGCTGACCTCGATCAGCGTTTCGTAGCGGACGAACTGGGCAGCCCACGCATCGAAGTGTCCGAGACCGGCTTCGTCGAGCCGGTCAGGGTCACAGAAGCGGTGCCAGACAAAGGCTTCGGCCAATGTGTTGGTGTAAGGGGTGCCTGTGAACATGCTCGCGTAGGGGCGGGAACCCTTGTCGCGGCGCAGCATCGACAACTTCAGCAGCAGGTCGGTGGCGCGCTTGGAAGCGCCGAGGCTGAACCCCTCCGCGCGGGTCGTGACAGGGAGTCGGCGGAAGCGGTCGGCCTCGTCGACAGCCAAGTAGTCGATACCCAGCATGTCGAACGTGATCACGTCTGGATCGGTGGCGGTGTCGCGCAACTTCTCGATGCGACCTTCCAGTGAGCGCACCGCCGCGGCAATGCGCTTGCCGGTCGCGCCTTGGCTGCGTTGGTAGTCCTCCAGCTCGGCCAACTGGTCGTCGAGCCAATCCCTTTCGACCTGCGCGGGAACCGGCAAGGAAGAAAACGTCTCGTGGGTCATGATGACCAGGTCCCAATCGCCGGTGGCGCAGCGTGCGGCAAAGAGGCGCCGGCCGTAGCGGGTCAGGTCCTCGCGGGTGATCACCAGGATCTTGCCTGACGGGGCCGTTTGCAAGGCCTCCCTTTGAGCTTGCTCAATAAGATGGTTTGGGACCAAATACAGTGGCCTGTTTGCGATTCCGAATTGCCGCAACGTCATGCACAGCGCAATGGCGGTGCGGGTCTTCCCAAGGCCGACTTGGTGGGCGGCGAAGGCGACGGGCACCGACAATGCGCGGTCGACGAAGTCGCGCTGCCACCACCAGAGCTTGAGGTCATCGGCCAGCCCCGGGAACGTCAGGTAGGACCCGTCGTCGCGGCGCAGCACATGGGAGTTCATTGCGTGGTTGTAGCGGTCCAGGATGCGCTGCTCGCGCTGCGGTGACTCCCAAATCCACAGCGAGAAGCGCTGTTCGATGGCCGCAAGTGCCGCCAACGCCGCCTCGGTTTCGTCGGCGTTTCGGACCCGCCGGGAGCTGTGAGTGGCGGAGTCGTACACCTCGTCGTAGACGGTGGGCGAGGAGCTATTGAGTCCGGCCTGGAGCAGGTCGAAGGCGGTCTTGCGGGTCGTGGTGTAGGTGATCTTCGCGTCGGGGGAGATGGCGTGGGCATTGCCGTCGACCTCCCATGCCGCCAGCGGTGCGATGTGGTGGACCTTCACATAGCTCGCCCCGAACACCTCGCGGCAGAAGTCCTCGATGTCGCGGGGCGTCACCCACGGGGAACCGAGTTCGATCCGCACCTCGTCGCGGCCCAGCCACCGCGGCTGCACCTGCTGCAGTGCGGCGACGTTGCGCTCATAGGAGGCGTCGGTCGCGGCCGCGGCGAGCGCATCTTGGAGCTTGGTGCGCACGTTGCCGCACAGGTAGTCGCGGGCCGAGTGGACCCGTCCGGTCGTCGGATCGCGGTAGGCCAGATCGCCCAAAGCGGTGAACGCGTCCTCGGCAGTGGGCAGCCCCAGCAGCTCGGCGATGCGCGCCATGTCCAAGCCGCGCCCCTCGCCCAGGGTTGCGGCCATGGCCTCACCGGGGGTGTCGGCCCGCGTGATGGGCACCGGGCGCTGGTTCACGCGCCGCTGCAGGATCGGCGCCGGCGCGGCCTCGCCGGTGTCCTGATCGAACTTCTCGAGTGCGAAGACTTTCGCCGAATCGGGGTCGCCGCGGAATCCGCCCATCGTCGGGACACGCCAGCTCAGCTTGGGCAGGCCGGTGTCGGGGTCGACCTTGCCCTCAATCAGAGTGCCGCGGTTGAGGGGGCCGAAGCGCTCGACGTAGGCCAGGTACGCCTGCAGGCAGGCTGCGCGCAGGGGAGCCAGGGTGGCATCTGAGGTGTCCCAGTTCGCCTCCGCGGCAAGGAGTGCCACGGCCGCGTCGCGCAGCGCGACGAGGGAATACAGTTCCTTGCTCGCCCGGTTGACGGCCTGCAGATGGCCGTCCACCACGCGGACCATCTCGCCGTTGACGAGATGAAACGACCCCTCCTTGCGGCCCTCGGCGTCGGTCAGAGCGACGTCGGCGAACGCATGGATCGCGTCGCTTGCCGCCGGGTAGGGCAGTAGTAGCGGCTGGGCCGCGGTGAAGGCGTCGGCGACCGCGGTGTCGGGGTCATCGCAGTCCACGGTGAGCGGGTTCTGGTGATACCCGGTGACCCGCATGGTGCCCGCGACCAGTTGCGGGTGCGCCCCCCAGAACGCACTGATGCGAGCTTGGGCGCGGTGGCCCCGCTGATCGGTGCCGGTGAGGGTGTCGCAGGGCTGGCGGGCATCCCAGCCCTGGCGCGGCTCGTCGGTGTCGCGCACGCGTAGCACCAGCACGTCGGCGACCACAGCGGTGCCTTCGGCGGCGAAGTACCCCGAAGGCAGTCGGATTGCCGCCATGAGATCGGCGTGCGATCGCACCGAGTAGGACAGGCCGTTGGCGGAGTCCACGGTATGACGCGAGGTCGCCATCACCACGTAGCCGCCCGGACGGACCGCGCGCACCGCGCGGACGAGGAAGTACTCGTGCAGAGGACCGTAGAACGCGATCGCCGAGTCGTGGACGTTGGCCGAGGAGAACGGCACGTTGCCCACCGCGGCGTCAAAGCGGTTGGCGGGCATGGACACATCCTGTAGGCGGTCGGCGATGATCGTGGCTGCCGGATGCAGAGCCGCGGCGATGGCTGCGGTGGTCGGGTCGACCTCGACCCCGGTGTAGGTGATCGGAAGGTCAGCCGGGGCGTGGGTCAGAAACCGGGCGTTTCCGCAACCCAGATCCAGCACGTTGCCGCCACGGAAGCCGGCCTGGCGCAGCAGGTGGTAGATGTGCTCGATCAGCGCGGGAGGCGTGTAGACCGAGGTGTCGACCACGCGGGCTGCGGCATTCATCGCGGTGGGATCGAGGTCGTCGAGTTCGTCGGCCAGCGCCGCCCACGACTTGGCGGGTTGCGGATCGAACAACGGTGCTGCCGCGCCCCATCCGGGAAATCCTGCCAAAGCGGCGCGCTGGTCGGGCGTGGGAGAAGTCCCGGGCTTCAAGGTCTGGAGGGCGTGCACTGCCTGGACGGCGGATCGAGCGGCGGTAAGCGTTGCGGCCATAAGTCGCACCTTTCGGTTCGGTGACCAGCCCCTCAGGGCCAGCCGGTTCTCGTCGCCGGAGTCTCGTCCGGCATGCGATGTGCACTGTAGCGGGGGTGTCCGACAAGTGCCGTGCGCCCGTCCCGCTGTGCGTCCTGAGTCTAGTGCGTACGGGCCGGTCCAAAGGGACTGGCGCGCAGGTGAAGGCAAGATCGTCGGATCCAGTCGCGGGAGCAAAGCAAAAGCAGCCCGAACGCAACACGCCACTCATGCATACCGACACCAATACCTGAGGGGTGCTAGGGTGTGGGTCATGCGCCAAGACTGCATCGCCACACGCCTAGGGCGCGAGCAATGACGCCGGCCGCGCGGGAAGGCAACTTCGGAGGGTTCGCTGAAGGCCGCCGCGAAGAGCGCCGTCGCTATGTCGAGCGGCGTGCCGCCCGGACGGCCGCGCCAGCTGATCAACAAAGAACGCGCAAGCCCTGGACGGTCGACGAGGCGAAGATCGCCCTGGACCTCACGCTGTCAGTCCCAGATGCCGCACTCAGGGTTGGCCGCACCGCCAGCGCCGTGGAATCACTGCGGCTGCGGTGGCGACAGCGCCGACTGCCCGAGGTTCTGTCGATCCACATTCCCCCACCTCGCCAAGAGCAGCAGTGAAAGAGGACAAGACGATGACGCGTTACCTTCTGACCACCGCTGGGCGTACCTACCGCATCGACGCCGACGGCGAGACCAGCGACATCCTCCAGTGGTACATCGAGTCGCAAGGCACACCAGAACCGCTGATCGCCCTATCGCGACAACAAGTCCTGGCGCGCATCGGCCGCAGCGCCCTGCCAACGGATTTCCCGGCCCCCGACATGGTGATCGGCGATCCCAACAGGGAAACAGGCCACACCCGCGGCTGGCTGGAATCCTCCGTCGATGGCTGGGAAGCCGCACTGCTCAACAGCGACGCGCCCGCCGCGGAAACCGACACGAACAAGGCATCGCGAGAAATGATGGATGAAGCGGTCGCAGCCGAAACATCCTCTCGCTCAGACAAGCCCGCATGGACGCCGCGGTCGCGGCTGTGGGCCGATGTGCCGATGGCCGCCGATGACCGCGTCGTGATCATCAGCAGCCTCGGCGTCGTCGCCCCCTCGGGCAAGGTCATCACCGGTCAATCCATGCCCAGCGGCCAGGCCCTCGGCAATTTCCTGGCCACCCATTGGCCGCGAAGCCCCAAATTCCTGCCGCAACTCTGGCTCACCTACGAAGCGCTCGAATCCATCGGGTTCGCCGTCGACGACTCAGACGGTCCGATCACGTCATCATCAGCAGTCACCGGCGTCGTCGAGCAATACTTCGACTGCAAAGTGAGCAACGCCAAAGCGGGATGGTTCACCTGCAAGTTCGCCGGAGACCGCAAGGCGTATGTGGTGCTGATCCCGCTCATGCACACAGACCCCTCGTCCAAACGCCCCGGAGACATGGGAGTGGCCGGCTACGAGGACTCCGGGACCGAGCTGCCCGAAGATGAACTCGACGCGGTCAAGCTGCTCGCCGAACGCATTGCCTGGCTTGCCAATATCGCCGATGGCGTTGCGCCGTCATCGCGGTGGTCAACCCTGGGGGCATCACTGCTGGATGCCGTCCGGAAGCGGGGCCGCCAAGACACCAAGGCGATCGAAGCATGCCCCTATCCCGCCCAGGTGGCCGTCGAAACCGGAGGCGACATCGAGCCCGCCGTCGAACCGCAGTGGGATCGACGTCCCCACCGAGCCAAAGAGGACAAGATCGACGTTGAGGTCGACCAACGTGCGGCATACCTAGCTTCAGCGGGGCAGGTGGAACTCGGCTACGGAAAGCTCAAGGAACTCAGCAAGATTGACGTCGGAGTCTTCGGGGAACAGAAACCGCCCTTCGGTCTGTGGCGCCTGACCACCCCGCCGTGCAGCGACCTTGACGGACTGACCAAGAAGCTGCCCCGCCCACATGCCTCGATGCAGTGGGACGAACCCGCCACCTTCTGGGTCACCACCCGTGGAGTGCAGCAGCTCACCGCTCCCGTGGAGCTGGGCGGTGCTGGCCTGAGCATCCCCGAGTTGGTCATCGACGAAGCATGGGTGTGGTCACAACAAGGCCGACTCCTGCGAACCTGGGCAGACGCGCTGCGGGCCAAGCTGATTGAGGCCCGCGAGGCCGAACGTGAGGACTACCAGGACTTCGTCAAGGCGATCTACACCACCTACCTCGGCCGGATGGCCAGTGACCAGTGGCAGCCCAGCCAGAAGCAACACCAGCAGCCGGCGTGGTACGCAGCGATCCGCGCAGACACTCGCTGGCGGGCCATGCGCTATGCACGGATGATGGCCGACACCCACAATCTGTACCCGGTGCAGGCCGAGTTGGACGCCTGGATCTACCTGGTGGATCGAGACCAAGACCTGTCCATCTTCAACGAGGAACCCGCCGTCAACGGCAAGTACCGCGTCAAGTGGACCAGCGCTGAGGACGATGAACAGGGCGGAGGTGCCGCATGAAGAAGATGGGCAAGGGCTCGCCGCCCGGCCCGCCACCGGCCCCCGCGGGAGCTGCCGCAGATCCTTCACCGCCGGCCGCGGGGCCATCCCCCGCCCCGGCGGATACCGGCACACCCGCGTCCGCGCTGCCGCCCAGCGCCAGGGGATTTCGCGCGGTCTTCCGCGCCGCTGTCAATCGCAAGCTCCGCGAGATCACCGGCCAGAAGTGGCAGAGCGCCACCGATGCCCAGAAACGAGCAGAAGCGGCGCGCCGCGCCACGGCCGAGGTCGCACGACGCATCGAACGCCTGACAGGTAAACGACCCGCCGACAGCACCATCAGGCGTAACGCCAACAAGAACACCACCCCCCGAGGTGCCGACCAGCAGCAACTCAACCGCCAGGCCGCCATCGACCGTGCTGGCGGTATCAAGCAGTTCGCGACCAAGGCCGGTGTGAGCACCAAAAAGGTGAGTCAGTGGCGCGAAACCGGATCCGGAATCGCCCCAGGGCTCACCGATGAGGGAGGTGCGGTCTATA
Source organism: Mycolicibacterium frederiksbergense (assembly GCF_012223425.1). Lineage (GTDB taxonomy): Bacteria > Actinomycetota > Actinomycetes > Mycobacteriales > Mycobacteriaceae > Mycobacterium > Mycobacterium frederiksbergense. Next base: position 75,412 of record NZ_CP038797.1, on the reverse strand, counting down.
TCGCCTTCGACGTCACCTGCGACATCTTCCATCCGGCGAGCATCCCGGGCAAAGGCGGCACCACTGAGTACGGCCGGCGCCTGGACAACCAGTCCCACCCCCTGTACGGGTCGGACATGGCGGTCAGCGAGCCAGATGCCAGCTCGCTGGTCGCAGCCCACGCCGACGAAGACGACGAAATGACGAAGGAAGTGATAGGTCGCCAGATCGAAATTCAAGTCACCTCGACCTGGTACGGACGCCAACCCAAGGCGGTCACCGTCACCACGGTGCATTCCCTTGAAATCCGCGACTAGCCCGTCGCGCCGGTACCGCGGGCACCGATCACTGCAACGATGTCAGTGCCCTCCGATAGAGTCAGCACCGCAACAGTTTCCAACCATCCGGCTAGGCCTGCGAGCCCAGCCAACGAACCCGAAAGGGACAGCAACACATGAGCACAACGCCACACACCACCGCGCCCCAGCCAAGCGATCAGTCCGCCAGCCAGGACACGTCTGCGGTTTCCCCCGAGGCGGCAGGCACCGTGTGGGTCGATTTCGGCGACGGCGGATCCGCACGTTGGGCCGGCTTGAGCCTGGACGTCATCGACACAATCTGCGCCCAGCTGGAAACGGTCAAACTCGCGGACACGATCACGTGATGGCCTCACACGGTCAGCCCCCACCCCAGTACAGTGACCGCACAGTGAGCCGCCCCCAGCGGCTCGTCCCACAGCCAGCCGGCCGGGTACGCGTACCCGGTCCCAACATGTCCGACGGGAAGCACTCCATGCAGCAGTTCACCGAAGACGAGGTCGCCGCCCGGGTCGGCCTGCCCGGGCCCATCATCGCCGAACTCATCCAGCCCGCCGTCCGCGCTGCGGGCAGCTCCCCAGACGCGCGACGGTTCGGCGAGGCCGACGTCATTCGCGCCCAGGTCGCCGCGCTCATGCTGGCCTACGGTGTGCGCTGGCACTGGGTGCACACGGCCATGCAGAACGCCCCTACCCACCCCGACGCTCTGCGCGCGGCACTGGACTTCTGGTCAGATGTCGTGCCCTCACCCCACAACCCCCGCAACTGGCCGCTGCCTGCCACCGCGCTAGCCAGCGCATTGATGGCACTGGCACTACTGGTGGGGATCCTGCTCGGCATGCAGGTCACCGCGGGAGCATCACTGTGACGCCTCAGGAGCGACACCCCTGCAGGGGACATGCCATCCGCCCTGCTCACCGCCTCGGCCGTCGGCACGCCCGCCGGCGGCAATCTCACCCACCCATACCCAAGGAGTCCTCAACATGACCGACAACCGCGTGTACTCGCCGGAACAGCCATGGTTCCCGCCGGCGACACCGGTCGAGTTCCCCGAGGAACGCCTCACCCCGGCATGGGCAGGCAAGGTCGCCAAATCGGCCAGCGGCGACATCGTCATCCGCTCGCACCTGGTGCCCCGACACCCCAAGGACAAGCGCTACATGGGTGCGTGGCGAACCTTCTGGAGGGCAATGGCATTCGCCGACCGCAAAGGTGTCTACGCCATGCTGGAACGCTGGCTCGCCGACGCCGAAGCCGAGCTAGCCAGCCCCACCCTCAGCGAGGAAGACGCGCCCTACGTCCGCCGATTCCGTGGGGACGTCGACGGAGCCCTGCAGCGCCTCAGCCGCGCCAACGAGGAACCCATGTCCTGGGCCGGTGCCGAGTTCTCCAAGTACGCCCCCGAAGAGCGCGTCATGCTCGAAGCGCTCATCGGCGCGATATCCCTGCACCGGGCCGGCGACCTGTCCGACGACGAGCTGTACGCCATCCTGGGAAGCCTCGACGTCGACCCCGCCGACCGTGACACCGGAATCACCGAGGCCTCACTGGACAAGATCCGCACTGCCGCCCGCACCGGTGAACCCTTGGAACTGCAGTCCACCTACCGAAGGTCATGACATGCTCCCGCCGCCACACGAACCGCCGGGCACGGGCGGCCGCGTCGCAGCACGGCCGGCCACGACATCTCCGCTCTTCACGCCCTCGACGATGGCGGGCGCAGACCTCGACGCCCTCACCGTCGGCCCCACCACCCTGGTGGACACCCTCGTCGACCGTGTAGCGAAAGCCAGGAATGGCGCACGACCCCATACGTTGCTGTTGGGCCCCAGCGTTATCAACGGGTAGCAACACGCTCGAATCTATGTATGTGACAAGGGGGTTGATGCGGGGCAAGTCATCGTTGTTGCCGGTTTATCGGCGGGTGTTCTTCAACGTGAAGGAACGGCAACGATGGCGTATCCGGTGGCTGTGTGTCCTGCGGGTGGGCAGCGGACGTGGACTGTGCTTGGCGAGGACTTCGCAACGGTCGGTCCGATCGAGGAGTGGATCGAAGCTCACCGGCACCTGTGGTCACCGAACACGGTGCGTGGTTATGCGACGTCGTTGGCGCAGTGGTGGAGCTTCCTGGAGCAACGCGGACAGACCGACGGTTGGCGTGATGTCGGTGTCCCCGCGTTCACGGCGTTCCTGTCCTGGCAGCGCAATGGCCGCACGGTTGAACATCGGCTGACCGGGTCTGGCCCGACGCCGACCGCTGCAACGTTGGAAGTCCGCCTGGCAGCGGTGATTTCGTTCTACCGTTGGCATCAGGCCGTGTCCGGGGTGGCGGTAGCGGGACGGCTCCTTCGTGGAGCACCGCGGCACCGACCGGCGCGAGGCTTGCTTGCGCATCTGGATGCGCGTTCGGCCCCGGTCGCGTCATCGCTGGTGCGCGTGCGCCGCGACCGCCGCCGCGACAGACCGCCCGTGCTCCTGCCCGAGCAGATTCAGGCGATCCTGGATGGCTGCGCGGTCTTCGACGCCGAGTCCGGATCGTGGCGAGGCAACCTGCGCGATCGGTTCGTGTTCGCCCTGTTGGCCGAGACCGGGATGCGTCTCGGGGAGGCGCTGGGTCTGCGGATCGGCGAGTTCGTGCTTGGCCGCGGCGGCACCGCGTATGTGCAGATCGTGCCCCGCTCGGATAATCCCAACGGGGCGCGGGTGAAGATGATGCGACCGCGACGGGTCTATGTCGGGGCCGACCTCGAGCGGCTGTTCGCCGACTATCTCACCGATATCGCCTGCCGGGCAACCGAAGGCGGCATTGCTCTTACGGACACGTCGCCGCTACTGGTGAATGTGTTCCGACCACCGTTGTTGGCCGCATTGCGAGAGACGACGGTCCGGGAGAAGGTGGCCACGCTGCGTCGGCGCTGCATCGGGCCACCCGGGTGGACGCCGCATTGGTTCCGCCACACCCATGCCACTGCACTGCTGCTGGCGGGGACGCCGGAGTGGGTGGTCTCCCGACGCCTCGGGCACGCCCACGTGCAGACCACCCTTGACCTCTACGGCTGGGTTCGCGATGACGAAGCCCTGCGAGCAGCAGCCAACTGGGCGTCCTATGCCAGCAGCTGGCGGGTGGCCGAGTGATCGACGAGCATGGCCACCTGCGCCTGCGTAGTGCCGAACACCTCGATCCGATCTGGCGACTCTTTGACGAGCTGCCAGCACAGTGGCGTGGCCCCGTGCTCGGGCCCGGTATCGAGAACTGGGCGTCGATTACCGAGAATGATTGGCCGCATTTGGATCTGAGCGAATTACCCGATCCGTTCGCCGCGGAGCTGGCGTGGATGGCGCACTGGCAGGCCGGTGATGGCACCCGTGTCTCGGTGTTGGCGATGGCGCAGTTGGCCAACATGATTCGGCGGGCAGTTACCGAGGGCCGTGATTTCCCCTCGTCGATCCGGGCGATGGATTACGACGCCGCCGCGGTGTTGCAGAGCTGGTTCTATCTCAGCAGGGGCAAGCGACTGCCCTCACCCCGAGGTCGGGGCCGGGTGCACGCTCTGTTCGGGTTCGCCCGGCACGCCCTGATCGCCGCCTGCCACGACGGCCCGTGGTGGCACCTGGACTTCTGGCACCCGCGCTGCGATCCGCGGATACCACTGACCGATCGTGAACCGGTCGCCAACTACGGCTGCGCACCCGGAGATATACAGCTTCCGTGGTTGCGGGCCGCGGTGAAGTGGCACCTGGGCACGATGCTCGAATCCGGGGCGCTGCGCTGGACCACGGTCAGCCAGGAACGCATGCGCAGCTTCCGCCGGTTCGACAACTGGCTGACCGCCAGCTTCGACGACCCGACTGGCATCCTGGGCGACCCAACGAGCGCGGTCGAACAGGCGGCGGCGTTCGCGCGGTGGACCGCCGTGGCAGCCAACCGCGTCACCCGCCAATCCGACACACGCCACCTCGGAAGAACAGTGCCGATCCGGGGAATCAACGACGACCTGCGAGCGGTGGCCGGCCTCTTGGACTTCATTGCCGCCAATCCCGGGGAGGCTCGCAGCGTTCTCGGTGCCGAGCCCTGGCAACGAGTGAGCGCAGCACACGCCTCCAGCTGGTTCGGCCGGGTCACCCGGATACCGCATCAACGCGGTTTCAACGATGCGAACTACATCGATGATCACGCACTCGCGCAGATCACTGCGGCGCTGCCGCTGATCGGGTTGCCGCGCACCGAGCAGATGACCATCACCCGCGGCGACGGCACCACCCTCACCGCCAACGGACTTGACGACCCGCAAGCGATGCGGATGATCCTGCTGCAGATCCTCACCGGCCGGCGGGCCAGCGAGATCCGCACCTGCGACTTCGACTGCCTTTCGGCTGCGCCCGCCACTACCGCAGCGGCCGAGGGCGATGGCCAAATGCTGACCAGGTTCCGCTACGCGCAGAGCAAGATCGATGTCGCACCCGACATCATCCTCGTCGACCGCGAGGTCACCGAAGTCATTGCCGAACAACACCGTTGGCTCCAAATCCAGCATCCAGAAGGCAGCAGGCGGTATCTGTTCGCGCGGCGTCTGGGCAACCGCCGCGGTGACAAACCCTATCCGGCAGGTACCTACAACTGGGTGCTGCGCAGCCTCAGCGACCTCGTTCAGATCACCGACGCCAAGGGCCACGCCGTGCGGTTAAGCCACACTCACCGCTTCCGCCACACCCGGCTGACCCGACTGGCCGAACTCGGTCTGCCGATTCACGTCCTACAGCGCTATGCAGGGCACGCCACCCCCACCATGACGATGCACTACATCGCCGCCCGCGACGAACACGCCGAGCAGGCATTCCTGGCCACGGCCAAGCTGCGATCCGACGGCACCCGCATCCAACTCTCCAGCGACGACCACGACAGTCTGCACCTGTTCCGCCGCGCAGACCGGTTCCTGCCCAACGGGTGGTGCATGCTGCCACCGCTGCAATCCTGCGACAAAGGCAACGCCTGCCTGACCTGCTCAGTTTTCGTCACCGACCACACCCACCACGACGTACTGCAACGTCAACTCCGCGAGACCACCGACCTGATCGACCGGGCCACAACGGAATTCGAACAGCGACACGGCCATCCCATGCCCGAGGACAACGTCTGGCTGATCCGCCGCCGAGCTGAACACCACGCGCTTACCCGACTCCTGGCCGCCCTCGACGATGCGCCCGGCTCCGCAGCCCACGGCGCGACAACCCAGTGTCATCGAGCCAGCGCTGGACCAGTCCCGCTGACTCTCGATCTCACCGCCCACCGCAGGAGCACCCCATGACCGACTCCCGAGAACGCCGCATCACCGCACTCACCCAAGCAGCGAAAGCCAAGTCTCAGAACAAGACCCGAGACGCTGAGCAGGCCATCCGCCGACTGGTCAAACGTGGCGACCCGATCACTTTCCAGGCCGTGCAACGCGAAGCGGCCGTCTCTCACGCCTTCCTCTACAACCATCCCGAACTGCGCAAACGAATCGAACATCTGCGCGGCACCCGCCCCAAGGCCCCCGCCGACCAATCCGTGGACACCGACAGCACGCTCGTCATCACGCTGACCCGCCAGATCGCCGAACTCAAGAAACAGCACCACCAGCAACTCAAAGCACTCCGCGACGCACTCGAACGAGCACACGGAGAGAACCTCGACCTACGGCGCGAACTGGCCCGCCGCGGCATCCAGCCCTCGCCTAACGTCGTATCGATCGCAACAACGTCCTGAACAGGCATAACACGGTCATTCTGCGTTCGAACCTTCGATAACACCCGGGGTGGGGAAGACACACACCCTGCACGTGGCGCTGCACCGCGCCCTGAGCGCCGACGACACCGCCAATCACATTCTCCCATCGTCATCCCGAGAACTCAGTCGCCATCGGCACCTACACCGATCTGCTCCACGAAGCCGCACGCGCGATCGACCCGCACGTGCACCACGAAGCCGCCACCCTGCGCCAGCACCGCGACGACGCAGGGATGGAAGGCCTGCTCGCGCGGGCAGCCGGCGGGCGGGCAATGCTCTTGGTCGTGGAAAGACTCGATCGGGTGTTCCGCGCGATCGGCGTGGCGGGCCAAGGCAGCTTGCGACAGTGGGCGGAAAGCCCCTCTGGTGTCACGGTCTTCGCGTCCTCGCCCACCCTGTTTGAGGGGGTCTCATCCCGCACCAAGCCGTGGTACGGGTCGTTCATGGTCGAGCGGGTGCACGAGATGTCTACCGAGGACATCGTCACCCTGGTCGGGCGGGCCGCCCGCCCGCGAGGAGTTGACGGGCTGCACCCAGTTGTGACATCCGGCCCCGGCCGGGCAGCAGTCGCCGAGATTCACCGCCGGGTTGGTGGATGCCCGCGCACGTGGCTATTCCTCGCGGAAGTCTTGGATGCGCGCACGCTGTTCGAGGTCGACGCCGCGGTGCGCCTGGTGTTGGACTTCTGGACTCCCTACTACCAGCCGCGGCTATGGAAGGTGCCGGCCGGCGAGGGGCGACTACTCACCGAGATTGCGCGCTCCCCACATGGACGAACGGTCCGCGAACTCGCTGAGAACCTGGGCATCTCCAGCCAATCCGCCTCGACGGGACTGCGGCGACTTGCCGCCAGCCGGTGGGTGTCGTCCTCGAAGGATATGGCCGGAGATCGGCGCCTGACCGTGTACGACGTTGCCGATCCGCTGGTGCGAGAATTCATCCAGTTCAGGGATCGCAGCGCCCTTTCGTGACCACCGGAGTCCGCGCCGCACGTCGGCATTCGATCCGCGCAAGGCTCGGCGTGGTCATGATGAATGGCGGCGCAGCGGCCGTGTCGGTGGTCGTCGGTAGTGTAAAGCGCAGCAGCGCAACCAATGTGGTGTGCGCACTACCGGAAGGATGCGACATGGAATTGCGCGACGATCATGATGAGTGCCTCGAAGGGCCGCACGGTTGCGGTGGCGACACATTCCCCCGTGCCGCCCTCTCGGGCAGCGGCGAGCGCTACAGCCGGTGCGACGTGCACCACGCGGCATACGTTGAGCGGCTGACTCCGGTGATGGCCGACATTCGTTCCCGTTACCCGGAAATGGCCCCGCCTGACTTCGACCCCATGGCAGCCGGGGAACGATGGAATGAGGATGACCCCTGGCCGTAAACACGCCCTGAACCCAGGGGCATCGCATCATCGGCGTCGGTGCCAGACTGCGGCAAGCGAACTGAACGTGTCGGTGGCCACCGATATACTGAGCACAACGCAGGAAACAGTGTCGGAAGACACCCAGACACCACCATCCGGCTACGCCCGAGGGCGAGGCCACCTAACCCCAAGGGGGCACCATGACGGTCAACACCATCACCGCGCAGGCACGGTTCGTCGGCAGCGCAGTGGGCGTGGTGCGCGACGGAGAATGCGTTGTCGAATGGCAGGGCGAGGCGAACCTGTACCACCTCGACCCGCCGCTGCGCGGCTTCACCGTCGTCGTGGCATCCACCCTGGCGTCTGCGCCCCGCGTCGCCGCGGCTGGGGGCATCGAGCGTGGAGTCGAAACCTTCCTGCTGGGAGTCGTGGGCGAGGACCTACAACTGGACTCCGACGAGCTGCCCGGTAGTGGCTGGGGGAACACCCTGGCCGACGCCTTCGCCGAGGCGGGCTACACACTGGTCTGAACCCGGCACGTCCAACGTGTCGGTGCCCCTCGCTAGAGTGGGCCAGGTACGCCGGATGCACTGTCCGGCACAACGAAACGGCTACCCCCGAGGGGGCGGTCACCCAACCGAGAGGTGCAACCCAATGGCTGACATGAATACCACTGTGACCGTGCTCGACGCCTGCGGCATGGCGAAGGTGCCGGCTCTGCTGCTAAGCCGTCCAGGTTCAGGCAAGTCGAGTTTGATTCGGGGACTGGCTGCGGCACAGGCGGTTCCGTGTGAGACGGTTCTGGGCTCGCAGTACGAGCCCGCTGAGATTGGCGGACTTCCCTACCTGTCGCCCGACGGTGCAGGCGTTCAGCGCGAAGCGCCAGCTTGGGCCAAGCGGCTCGTCGCGGCTGGTGCCGGTTTCGTGTTCCTCGACGAGCTGACCACCGTGCCCGACAGCGTCCAAGGGCCGATGCTGACCGTGGTCCTCGACCGTGTCGTCGGCGACCTCCAGCTGCCCGAGGCGGTGCGGATCGTGGCAGGCGCGAACCCACCTGACTCGGCCGCTGGCGGCTACGACCTCACCCCGCCGATGGCGAATCGGTTCTGCCACATCAACTACGAACCTACCGTGGAGGACTGGCTGCACGGAATGGCGACGCGGTGGAAGTCTCTACCCGCCTCGCGGGCCGTGGTGGCCAGTACCGAACGGTCCACCGCAACGGTCGCGGCGGTCTCCGGGTTCATTCATCACCGCCCGGATCTGTGGGACAAGTTTCCCCAGACGCCCGAGGAAAGCGGACGCGCGTACCCCTCGGGTCGCAGCTGGACGATGCTCGGGCAAGTCCTGGCCCACGTGCGCGCTGACGACGTGGCGGCTATTCAGGCACTCGCGGTGGGGCTTGTCGGTGAAGGTGCGGGTATGGAGTTCGTGCAGTGGCTCCAGCATGCCGATCTGCCCGACCCCGATGCCGTCACCGCCGACCCGTCCATCGTCGACTGGGCGAATGAGCGGCAGGATCGCGTGTGGGCGGTCCTCAATGGGGTGGTGACGCTGGCAGCCGAGCGCGGGACTATCGAAGCGTTCCGCAAGGCTTGGAAGCCGCTAGGTGCCGCGTCGGACGCGGGTAGAACCGACTTTGCCGCCGCGGCCGCGCGGACACTGGCGACCTTCCGGCCACCCAACGCCAAGATCCCGGCGGAGATGCGCAAGTTCGAGCCGTTGCTCAAGCGAGCCGGGCTGCTGAGTGAGGATGCCGCATGAGCGCCATGACCACACAGGGAGGCGTGCGAACGCTCACTGCCGAGGAACTCGAAGCGTTCCGGGTGGTGCGGCTGGTGGCCTTTCAGTTGATGCCTTACTACGCCGCCGGGCTGTTCAGCTTGCAGCCGGTGGCCGCGCCCGGCTTGGGCACGTGGGCGGTGGACCGCTGGTGGAGAATTTATGTCGAGCCTGCCTTGTTGATCGGCGAGGACGCGTGGACGATCAGAGAGGCCAGCGGTGTGCTCTGCCACGAACTCAACCACCTACTGCGACTCCACGCCGAACGGGCAACTGCTCTGCCGCAACCGTATTCGCACTATCGCTGGAATTGTGCAGCGGACGCCGAGATCAACGACGACCTGCTCGATGCGGGTGTCGAGTTGCCCGCGGGCGTGGTGACCCCGAAGGCCATCGGATGCGACGAGCACGGCGTCGCGGAGGACTACTACGCCCATCTGGCCGACGACGACCAGGCCGACGGCGACACCAGTGGAGGCGACCCGAGCGGGACAGAGGCCGACGACGACGAGCCGGGCTGTGGGTCAGGAGCGGGCCTGGCCCCTGTTCCTGGGGAACTGGCACCGGCCGAGGCTGTGGACGGGCAGGCCGGCGTCGACGACGCCACCGCCGGAGTGATCCGCCGACAGATCGCCGAAGCAGTCCGTGAGGCAGCGGGGTCCGGTCGGGGCACCGTGCCGGCCGGTCTGCAACGGTGGGCGCAGGGCGTGCTCACCCCGCCCAAGATCCCGTGGAATCGGAAGCTGCGGGCCGTCACCCGCCGCGGTTGCGTCGAGGCCGCAGGCCGTGTCCAGTTCACCTACACCCGCCCGTCTCGGCGGCAGAGTCCCGGACTGATCCTGCCGTCCATGCGCGGTCCCAAGGTGCGGGTGGCGGTCGTGTTCGACACGTCGGCGTCCATGACGCGGGAGGATCTGCTGGCCGGGATGTCCGAGATTCGGGGCGTGCTCAAGTCCGCTGGCATCAGTGGCGATCGCCTCACGTTGTTGACCTGTGACGCGGCCACCGGCACCCCGCAACGGATCCGCCGGGTCGAAGACATCGTGCTCACCGGTGGCGGCGGCACCGACATGTGCGTCGGGATCGCGGCCGCGGACACGCTGCGCCCGCCGCCGCACGTGACGATCGTCATCAGCGACGGCGATACGCCGTGGCCCGCCCGCGCGCCGCGCGCGAAGCTGGTCTGCGTCATCGTCGGCAACGACCAGGCAGCCAGCCGCACACCGCAATTCGCGCTGACCGCCACCGTCCCCAGCGGAGCAGGAGCCGAGTAATCGAGCCGATGTTGTCGGTGGGCCGCGCTACAGTGTGTAGGTAGCTCGGCCCCCAGGGCCGCCCCCAAACGGCCAGGCTCGCGAGCCCGGTCACCGAGCACCGATAGGCGGTACCACCCACCATGGCTGAGAACGTCGACAACACCAGCGCACTGCACACCTACGCCCAACGAGTCCTGGCCGGCACCGGGCTCACCGAAACGGACGCCTACGCGGCGGACCCCAGCCAGGACGAAGGCTCGGCAGTGCACGCACTGCAACACGGCTGGGATCTCGCACGCCGCGCGGCGAAAGTAGTGCAGCTGTGACCGTCGAGTTCTACGACCTGGCCCAGCGGCTGCACGCCGCCAAGACCGGACGCCCCGTGCTGCGCGTGGCCCAAGCGCTGTTCACCCTGGCACCGACCGCGGTGTTCGTCGAGGCCCACACCGACGCCTCCGGTGCCCCCACCGTGCGGCTGTCAGCCCTTGGTCATCCGCCGCTGACCGCACCCGGGGCTGCGGTGCTGCGCGCCTTGGCGGCACGCGGAGTGCAGATGGACCCCGCCGCCGAGCCCGCGCAACTGGTCATTGCAGACGGCACCGCCCTAGGAGCGCTGGCTTCGGTGGCCCGCGCGCACCACAACGACGGCGACCCCGCGGTGCGGTCAGCCTCGGCCACGATCGGATGGTGGATTGACCGCGCCGGATACCCGGGCACCAACGCTGTCATCAACCTGCTCACCCACAGTCGACAGAGATTCATCACCGGCGCGCCACCGGAAGCCGAGCGCCACGCCGCGCACTGGCAGTCCGCGCTCACCACCCCCACCGGGTCCACGGGCCTGCGTCAGTGGGCACAGCGGGTCGCACACGGCGCGTTCCTCGACGCGCTGGCACCAGTGCACGAAGACGACGCCTACAGCTACCAGCAGGCGTGCAAGCGTTTCGACAAGGGCTACAGCTGGACCGCCCCGGAGCCGCCACCGATCGCCGCGATGGGACTTCGCCTGCGCTGCGACACCGCCGACCTGTGGGAGGCCGCGCTGCTTTCTGATCGGCTCTGGCGACACCGCGCCGTGCACACCGGACACGTCACCGGCGGGGAGGTCGTGGAGACGACCAAGGCCAGCTTCACCGTGCGTTGCCGCCGCCTGGACGCCCGGCTGCGCGGCGGATCGGCAATCCTCGGATGGTCGGGTGGGCTGGACTCCTATGACCAAGTGACCCACTTTCAGGGCGACGTGCTGGAGGCCTCCGCACACCACGGTGCCCTGCTGCTCAAAGTGGTTCGGGTGCCCGCCGAGCACCGCCCGTCCGCCGGCGGGTGGGTGTCGCTGATGCCCGCCCCGCCCAACCCCCGCACGGTCAGCATGGGCCGTCACAAGTACCGCAAGTTGCAGTTCCGAGCCGATTCGTGGATCGCCTCAGGAAAAACCCCCGGTCTACGTCGCCGCGACGTGCCCCTCGACGTGCTTTGCGCCGCAGCAGAAACGGAGTAACACCATGCGAATCCTTAAACCCCGCAACAGCAATAGCCAGGCTCCTACCCCTAAGGCCGTAGTGCCGACCGCGCCGGAACCCGCCCCCAAGCCCACGGTGAAGAGCTGGCCTGGCATGGAACTGCTCAACGATCCGGTCAGTGCTCAGGTGCTCATGTCCGTGTGGAGTGGAGACCTCGCGGTCCGCGTCCCCTCCCCACCGGGGTCCGGGAAGACGCGCCTGACCGTGCTGCTCGCCAGCGCCCTCTCAGGCCGCGCGGAACTGCGGGTCGGCATCGTCGCGCAAACCCGCGCGCAAGCCGTCGACATCGCAGGGCGGCTCGCCGCAGTGTGCGACCGCCCGAAGATTGGATTGCTCTGGGGGAGAACTGATGTCAAGCCGGACGCACAGGGCTGCCCGGTCCTGGAATCCGGTGCCAGAATGTGGCCCAACAGCGGCGGGGCAGTCCGCGTCGCCACCAAGGCGCGGTGGTTGTTCTCCGAGCCCTCCAAAACCATGGCCGACGTCTTGATCGTCGACGAGGCCTACCAGTGCACCTACGCAGACCTCGGCGCGCTGGGCTCGATGGCTGCACAAGTGGTATGCGTCGGTGACCCCGGACAGATCGACCCCGTGGTCACCGGGGACGTGGCGCGGTGGGCAGACTCTCCCACCGGCCCGCACGTGCCCGCCCCGAACGCTCTTGCTGCCGCGCACCCCGATGTGGTCAATACCGTTGCCCTGCCCTACACCTGGCGTCTTGGGCCAGAGACCACCGCCGTCGTGCAGTCAGCGTTCTACCCTGACCTACCGTTCACCTCACGGCGGCCCCCGAACACATCGCCGTCGACGGACATCCCTGCCGGAACTGACCCACCGCGCCATCACGGTCGCCAACGGAAGCACCGACGCCGCCCTGATCGCGGCCGCGGTCACGCGCGTGCGCGAGCTGCTCGGCCACGCCCAGGTAAGCACGGCGGCCGGCACCCGACCGATCACCGAGGGCGACATCGCCGTCGTGGTCCCGCACGTGCCTCAGGCCGCGGCGGTGCGAGCGCTCATGGCCGACCACCCCGAACTGCTGTGCGGAACCGCAGACGCCCTCCAGGGGCTCGAACGCCCGGCTGTGGTCGCCGTGCACCCGATGGCCGGCAAGCGCGTGGCTGACGAGTTCTCCCTCGCCACCGGCAGGTTGTGCGTGATGCTCTCGCGCCACCGCAGCCACCTGTCGCTGATCGTCGATGACCAGACCGAGACGGTGCTGCAACAGGCCGACTCAGAAGCCGCGCACGCCGCGCAGGCCGTCTTGCAAACACTGCTGGCCACTGCCGAGTACTGACCGCCAGGGGAAGAATCTCAGACGGGTGGCGACGGAATGATGGCTATGCACCGGTACTTCCCCCGCGAGAGGAGGAGGCCCGCACCCGTGCAGACGATTAGATCCACGCTTTCGGGCTGGGGAATTCACGCCCCCCGCAGAATCGGATTTGTCAGAGCCCGCGATACACTGAACGCAGCGACTCACACGATGAGCGCACCCCAGATCGGCCAGGCCCGCGGGCCCGGTCACCAAGCCCAGAAGGGTGATACCAGTGATGTATTCCGTTGATGGCGACCACTTCCCCCTGGAACTGCTCAACGATGATGAAGCCAACGACCTGCTGCGCACCCTGCAGGCGCGCGCTGACACCGAGCCCGAGACGCCGGCGCTGGCCCGGCAGATCGCCGACGTGAGCGACTGGCTGGGCTACCTCGCCGACGAAGCATCCGAGGACCGGGCCGCTGACGCGGCGGCCGAGCACGCCGCCGGCATCTACGCCGACCACCTTGCTGGGATCGCGTGATGACCACCGCGAAGGCGAGCGACACCGACACCGACCGTGACAGCGAGGACATCTGCTCGGATCCGTTCGAGGAGGGCTGCACCGACTCCCTCGACGACGGAGAGGGATGGAACGGGGCCTGCGGCAACTGTGCAGATCGGCAGTACGCCGCGGAGCAAGAGGACGAGGAGCAGCCATGAGCGAAAGCCGTGACAACTGGGCACAGGTCCAGAACCTCAATTACCTACTGGTAGAACGCGACCGCGCACCCGAAGAGTTGAACACCGCGCCCCCAGAGGACGACGACCCGTGGGCCAAGAAGGTCACCCAGCCATGGGCGCTGTTCCTCGGCGAGGAAGAGGACGGACTGATCATCGAAGGCGACCTCGACGCCATCGCCGATCGCATCGACGACATTCAGCGCTACGTCCACCACGTGCGGGAGCAACGACGATGAGCGCACCCGAGCACGTGCTGCCCGAGACGCTAGCCGCCCGCCCGCACGACCGACGCCGCGGCATCCCCATCCCCTACGTCAATGAGAAGGACGACCACACGGCCGATTTCGCGGCCATCCAATCGGCCAGAGTGCTCACCTGCGCACGTGAGCGCCTGTGTGGATCCTGCGGGCAACCACTCGGATGGTGGCTGGCGTTCCTGGGCGGACCCCGCACAGCATCCGAGCGCGCCTATCTAGACCCCCCGATGCACCCCGACTGCGCCCTTGCGAGCCTGACCCTGTGCCCGCACATCGCGCGCCGGGAGCATCGCCGCGCACCCGAGCACCGCATCAGCGCCGACACCATCACCCCTGAGCTGATGACCGAAGCCAAACCCGACCGCTGGGTGATGGGCATCTGCCGCGACTACGAAGCCAGGATCATCGCGCCCCGAACCCCGCAATCGCACGTGCTGTTCCTTGCCAAGCCGTTCAAACGGATCCGGAGCTGGAGCTATACCCCCGACGGCCGGCTCACCGAAGACCCACCACAACGCCCATGACCAGGCCAGATAGCACGTCCCCCGCATCTGTGAGGTCCGGAGGGCGCGTCGCCTACACCCCGGGAACACACCAAGGAGGAACACATGCGCGCAGTCAAGATCGGCGCCGACGGATGGGTCGCAGGCATCGACCTCGATCCCCGCGGCCACCGAGCCAGCCACCCCGCCACCCTGGTCCTCTGGCACAACCTGGACCTCTGGTACAGCGACCAGTCCGCCACCTCTGCGGCCGAACCCAACATGGCCGCAATGGGTCTGGCGCTGGCAGTCTCCGATCGCGCCCCGCACGACCTGCCGCTCATCTGCGGGAACGCCATCGTGGTCGCCACCGACCCCGAGACGGCGACACCGGCCAGCATGAGCACACAGCAGTGCCACGCCGTGAGCTACGCCCTGCTGACCTCGCTGGCAGCCTGATCAACACCAGAGCATGCGGCAGTCGAGCGATCGCCACGTGGCGACCAGCGAGTGAGGTGAGAAACCGCAGCTCACCCGGTCGAGGGAAATGCTTGCTCTCACACAACCGGGGCGATGAACCCGAGGCGCTGACCACCACCCGAGGTGGGCAGCCGACATCCGGCCAGGCCGTGCGGCCCGGTCACCAACCCGACAAAGGAGATGCGGCGTGCCACTCGATGACCGCTTCTACACCACCGTTCAAGACCCCCAGGGCGACGATCTCGCCTACGCGACGTCGCTGGCCGACTTCCAGCTGGCCGACCGGGTAGCGCTGCGGCCTGGCACAACCTGGCACAACGCGGGGGAGCGCACCGGCATGGTCGTGGGTGTGCCCGGCGGCTACGTCCGAATCGTCCTCGACGGATCCGGCAAAAAGGTGCGACTGCGCTGCAAGGATCTCGCCGTCACGGCATGCCCGAATCGGTGCCGCGAAGTCACGCAGGCCATCATCTCGTCCAAGGACTTCCAGTGAACGGCGGCGTCCTGGTCGTCGTCGCCTGCGCCGCGGCCAAGCGCGAGCACCCGGCACCGGCGGCAGAACTGTACTGCAGCAACCACTTTACGTTCATGCTGTCCGCCGCACGCAGCGAAGCGGCTGACACCACCAGAGTGTGCGGTAAGCCCGCCGGCGTCGCTATCGTCTCGGCTCTGCACGGGCTGGTGGACCTCGACACTGTCATCGCTCCCTACGACCTGAAGATGGGACAGCCCGGAGCTTGCGGTCCGGACCTGCTGGCCGCCCAGCTGTGTGCCCGCCGTCCCGACGAGATCATCGCGATGCTCCCGGCGGCCTATCTCAAGGTGCTCTCGGTCGGCGTTCAGATCGTCAACGAGGCAGGCATTGCTGACATTGTCCTGATGGACGCTTTCGAGGCCGCACCTGGCATCGGATATCAGCGCGGCGTGGCGGCATCGCTGCTCCGCAACGCCGGCAGCATCGGAACGGCTGCGCTGGCCAGCATTGAAGTAGACAGCGCCGATGGCTGAGGAGATGTGGTATGTCGGTGCAGCGCAGTACAATTAGGCCGTGCCCCCGACACGGGCGCGCTCACCGGCTCGGCCTGCTGGCCCAGTCACCACACCCCCGAAGGGATGCCATGACCTCACTAGACCCCCAGACCGCGAGTCAGTCAGCGACTATGCAGACGGTGCTCGTCACATGGACCGAAGTGTCCCAACACCAGGCCCGTGTCCAGGTTCCTCTCGGTGCGGACATCGACGAGCTGGACCTGGAGAACCGGCTGGCCGAACTCGACGACGACGGATTCCAAGGCCTGGAACGCGAGATCAACTCCGTGACTGAGCTCGAACACGACCCGCACGCCGAGATCCTCGTGCCCGCCGACCCCACCACAGAGCGCCGGGTGCGCATCCGGCGCTAACTCAGGGGACGTGCCGACATGCCTGCTCAACGCCGCGCTGGGCAGGCGCAAGGCCCCCAGCTGTCAGCGCGACGCCTCGCGGCGTCGGCGCGCCGCCGGGGGCGCAATGAAGGCAAACACACGCGCCGCGGGAGCCGCGATGCCCCGATCCGCGGTGCATACTCAGAACGAAGAGAAACCATTTGGCCAGGTCACACCGATAGGCGCGGCAGCATGACGGAAATCGGGCAGGACGGCGCACCAGCCGCCACAATCAACATCGCTGACGACTTCACCATGCCCCTGGACAGCGTGACCTCGACCTTTGCCATTCTCGGCAAGAAGGGCCGCGGGAAGACCCACACCGCCTCAGTTCTCGCCGAGGAATTGATGAGCGCCGGCTGCCTGATCTGCGTCATCGATCCCACCGGTGTCTGGCACGGTCTGCGATCGTCGGCCGACGGCCGCGCGGCCGGGTTCCCCGTCATCATCATCGGCGGTGAGCATGCCGACGTCGCGCTACGTGCCGACCAGGGAGCCGCCATCGCCGAACTCATCGTCAAGGAACGCTTCCCTGCGGTTGTGGACCTCTCCCTGCTGCGCAAAGCCGAACGCCGTACCTTCGCCACCGACTTCCTGGAAACGCTCTACTGGCGCAACCGGGAACCACTGCACCTCATCATCGACGAGGCCGACGAGTTCGCCCCGCAGCGCGCTCCCGCCGGCGTGGAACGACTTCTAGGAGCCACCGAAGACATCGTGCGCCGCGGTCGGGTCAAGGGGCTCGGGGTCACCCTGTGTAGTCAGCGCGCCGCTGCGCTGCACAAAACCGTTCTCTCGCAACTTGATTCGCTGATCGCCTTAGGTGTCACGGCACCACAAGACGTCAGCGCGATCAGTGATTGGGTGGCCCAGCACGCCGAGGAAGGGCAAGCCCGCCAAGTGCGTCAATCGCTACCATCACTGCCGATCGGTCAAGCCTGGGTATGGTCCCCCGAGTGGCTCGGTGTCACCCAGCTCATCAACGTCAGGCGCCGTCACACCTTCGACTCCAGCGCGACACCCAAGGCAGGCGCACGCCGGCACACCGCCAGCACCAGGGCCCCGGTCGACGTCGAACGTTTGCGCCGGCAACTCGACAACACCACCACGACTCCGGTCGCCGGAGATGGAACCCCAGCACCCAGTGCGGACCGCGAAATCCAACGCCTGCGAAGCGAACTGGAAGCCGAACGTGCCCGCGCCCAACAGGTCGTCCACGTTGAGGTCCCGGTGCTGAGCACAGATGACCTCGGTGCCCTCACCTGCGCGGTCGAGCAACTGCGCGCATTCGGCGAGACGATCAGCAGGGCGGCCGATCAGGTTGAGAACGCGCTCGCTGCCAGCCCCGCCGTGTCAGGCCAACAGGGCCGGGCTGCAGCCACGCCCGCGAAAGCACCGGAACTGCAATGCGAGTCGCCGCCGAAGGCGAAAACGACAGCGGAGCCGGCCGGGCGAGACGACGACAAGCTCAAGCTGGCCGAGCGCGAGATTCTCACCGTCCTGGCCCAACACGGCCAGCGGACCTCTAGCCAGATCGCATTGTTGACCGGCCGCAGCCATAAAGGCGGGGGTTTCCGTAACGCATTGTCCAGCCTTCGCACCGGCGGCCTGATTGAAGGTCGCGGTGACATCGCCATCACCGCCGCTGGCCTGGACGCGCTCGGAAGCTGGGAGCATCTGCCGCCACCCGGTCCCGAGCTGATCGCATGGTGGGCACAACATCTCGACAAAGCACCGCGAATGATCCTTCAGTACCTGGCGCGCCACCCCCACCGCGACATCCCCATCGCCGAGATCGCCGAAGCGACCGAATACAGCCCCGTCGGCGGTGGCTTTCGCAACGCCCTGTCGCGGCTACGGTCCCTCAACCTCGCCAGTGGCCGAGGCGAACTCCATATCAACGCAGACTTGCTTGGCGCGCCGTAGCGGAGCTGGACGCACGACGGTTCAGTCCTGGCGCACCGACCAATTGGGCGGTCCGAGTGCAACTCTGGGACGGCCGCACCGGGACCGCATCCACCGGCCACACCCTGACGGTGTGGGAAGGGTTGCGCCCTGCCTTAACCCTGTGCATGGAAGGCGGCGAGATCACAGAGATGGGAATCGCGCTCGCCCGCAGCCGCGAGAACTAAGCACGTCACCGCCGCGCCCGCCGTCCCTCTCCGCACGAACAATGCGGCGCTGACAGACACACGCACGCGTGGCCGGGGGACCTGTCATCGCCGCAGGTACGCGCACCATTGACGATCTTCGTGACGGAAAGCGACGCGCGGGAAGGTACTACCCATGAGAGAGATGAAGCGCGAACGTCACACCAGGAGGAATCACCCATGCAGTTCCGCAAAACCAAGACCCTCGGTCCCTTCCGCTTCACGTTGACTCAGCGCGGAGTTTCGGTGAGCGCCGGCGCGGGCCCCGTACGTTTGAGCCGCGCCGCCGACGGCACCGTGCGGCGCACCCTGCGGCTGCCCGGAACAGGGCTGTGGGACACCAAAGTTGTTGGCCGCCGGAGGCGATGAGGTCAGCTTCTTTCAGTTCGCCGACGTTCGTCGTGCCAGGCGGCAGCCGCCGATGTCCTGGGCGCCGCACGCAGCCGGGCATGGAGCCGAGCTGGGCACCGCAGCAGTACCTGGCCGACCTCGACGCCCGCGCCCATAAGGCGGCCGCCGCACCGCCGGCCTACCGGAGGCATGCACCGCAAGGCGGCCCCGTCGATGAACCGGCGACACACATTACGGAAATCGGCCTATGTCGGGAGCCCGTCAGCGCTGAACTCGCAGCTAACGTGGACTCCACCCCGACGGCCCGACCCGCGCACCCGCCCGGCACCGACAGGCGAGTCGACCGACCAGACCACGTGAGAGAGGCGCAGATGACCACCACCCTCGGCGATACCCTCACGGCGGCAGCGTCTGGCCCCGACAACACGTCCGACCAGGTCGAACTGGTGCTCGACCTCGAAGTAGGCGACTACCTGCCTCAGTTCGAAGCCGCAGTCAGCCTCGTAGACATCCGCACCGAAAGACTCGGCGTGCAATGGGTGGACCTCGAGTTGACCAACGGGCAGGCCATGACTCTCAACGGCCACGATGACATCGCGATCGGCCCCCGAATCCGGTCCTGCGAAGCCCCGGCACGCCTCGAACGCGACGCCACCGCGTTCGAGGTTTCCTGAACGCAGCGAAGGTAGGTTCTGGGCTGTGTCACGGTTTGTCATCAGCAATCTTCGGGTCGGCCCCGAAGAGTTCCGCGATCAACTTCCCGTCACCGGGACGACTATCGACGTCCGCACCGACCCCGACGGCCAGCAGTACTTCTATGCGCGGCTCGACGGCTCCATCAAGCACCGAATCGACACACACTTCGACACCAGCGCCTGCTCGACCGAGCAGCTCGGGGCCGACGCCAACGGACCGTTCCTCTGGGTGACCGACATCGTGATGCGGCCCAGCACACCTGGAGAGCAGCCCCACTACGGCATGAACCGCTTCCCGGTCGACCTCGCCTACGCCATCGACCTGAGCTACCTCGACGACCCCGCCCTGGACTTCGGGAAGATCCTGCCCATCGCGACCGCGGAGATCGACGACGTCCCCGACGATGCGCCGACAGATGCCACCCCGACACCAGCCGACGGCGACGCTGCCACTGCGCCGGATGTACCGGAACAGGTGAGCACCCCGGCCTTAGACCTCGACACACCAGCAGAGGGCGATACGACCACATCCCCGGCGGCAGGCGACAACGTAGCCGCCACCGGGCTCGACGTAGAACAGCGATTCACCCCGGCGCCCGAGCCCGCCCGCGTCGGCGGCAACGCTACTGCGGCGACCTCGCCGCCGGCCCCAGCAGCCCCTCTGGCCCGGCCACCACGGCCGCCGATGCCGGAAGCGCCGACCGACACGTCCCCCATTCCTGTTGTCCAGCAACACCCGCCGCACACGTATCCCGCGCCACCCATCCCGCCGGCGCAACTCCATGTCACGACGCCCAGCCGATCCAGGCCCTCGAAAAAGACACTGATGGTCACCGCGACCGTCCTGACCGGCGCCCTGCTCATCATCTTCGCCGGCTGGAGCGTGCTGACATCAAGCGACAGCAGTGACAGTGACACCAGCGCCGCACCCAGCCCCACAGCATCAGATGTCGACCTGCAACGGGTCAAAGCGGAACTGCCCAAGGGCTATTCAGACGGTGACTGCACACCGACGCCCGACACTACACACCCCTCGCTCACCTGCACGCCCAACGCCAACCCCGGTGGACCCCAATCCGCGACCTACGCGATCTATCCCGACAACCAAGCTCTCCAACAGGCTTTCACCGCCACCATCGCAACGTTCGACCGCGCCATCTGCCCCGGCAACATCCAGTCACCCGTTCTCTGCCCGACAGGCGTGTCGGAGATGGTTGGGGACGTGCGTCCGCGATGATGGGGGCATTGGTCGTGAGGTAAGAGGGAGCCGGGGATGGCTGGTGATTCGGCTGATGGTTGGACTCTTCATTTCTACGATTTCCGTCGGCGGTTCGTGCCGGTGGACGACGTGGTTCCCGGGTTGGGCGATGTCGAGGCGTGGGCGAAGCGAAATGGTGCGCGTGACGGCACTCCCTTCTTCCTTGATCCCGTGGGCCGGGCGGATGCGTTGGTGAACGCCTACTGGCGGGATCCGCTGGTGAGGGGACGGGCGACGGGGACGTTGCGTCGTTACGCGTTGTCGTTGAAAATGTGGCTGGATTTTCTGCACGTCCTGGGCGTTCGATGGGATCAGGCGTCGCGATCGGAACTGGCTGCGTTCAAGGAGTGGCGGTTGTCGGCTGAGGAGAACCCTCAGCATGTGAGCGCCAATAGTTTCTGTGTCGATCGCGCCGCGATCCGCAGTTTCTACTCGTGGGCGGCCGAGCAGCACGGAATCGACAACCCCGTCCGAGCCCGTGCGATTGCCACGTCTTGGGTTACTGGGGGTCAAGCCGCGTTAGAAAGCACTCCCTCTGGGATCCGCAGATCCGATGTGAAGTGGCTTACCCCGCAGGCATTTCGGTTGTGGCGCAATTTGGGGCTGCGCGGTTTCACGATGGAAGGCTTGCCGCGTCACGATTGGAAGGGAGTGACTGAGGATCGCGACGTCGCGTTCGTGGAGGGGCTGTTCGGGACGGGTTTGCGAATCGGCGAGTGGGCCAGCATGTTGACCATCGAGGTGCCGCAGCCGGGTTCTGAGGGACTCGTGCGTTCACACGTTGCGTCGTGTTGCGCCAAGGGCGGTAGCGGGCGCACGTTCTGGATGCGCCGCCGCGTTGCCCAACAAGTCCATTTCTATCTGCAGGAAGGCAGTCGTACTGCTGCCGTCGCCCGCGCGCAACGCAGCGGGAGGTATGGGCAAGTCGCGGATCATTGGATCGTTGAGCATGTCCGGCGGGATGGACAACTGGAGGTAGTCGATGAGAAGGGATCGCGTCGTACGGTTCGGCTGGACGCACTCGGCCCGTCGATGCGAATGAAACTATTCAGTTGGGGCCCCGACGGTCTGGAGCCGTTGTGGCTGTGGCTGAATCACGACGGGACGCCTCGCCCTAAACATTCCTGGTACAAGACGTTCGATCGCGCGAACACCAGGGTCGCCAAAGTGCTTGCGCAAGCAGGGGGTACGCCGCTGTGGTGCCGTCCCCACATGCTGAGGCATTCCTTTGCGCTGCGCTGGTTTTGCATTGCGACCTTCGTCGCGTGGCGACGTACCGATATGTTGACCAACCAGGAGCAGCGGGACTTCCGCAATCAACTTGGTGATGTCTGGTTTCTCTTGGCCACACTTCTCGGACATCGTAGTGCTGAGGTGACGCGTGGCGTTTATCTCGAGCCGTTTCAGGTGTTGCAGGTTGAGGAGCTGATCGCTCTGATGGATGCCGACGATCGGGAATCGCTCGAGCGTCTCGTCGCCTCAGTTGGCGTTGGTGAGTCGCGTGTGTTGACGGTCCAGACATGACGGGTCACCCGGCGGAGCAGCCGGATTCGGCGTGGCGACCCGTATTGCGACGACAAGGGTTCATCGTGACGTTCGTCAGCGAGGATGGCACTGCGTCGAAGGACTTCGACTTCGGATCGCTGCCGGGCAACGACGGAATCCGCCACGACTTCGCGATCGCGTTCGAGGATGCCACCGGTGTACTGGGCGTATCCAAGCGATTGAGGGGTGCCGGCGCGCTGTGGCAGGCTGCCCGGCATGCCTGCTGCTGGCTTGCCGAAAACCGCACAGGACTAAGCGGACTCGCAGATTTATCAGCCTCGGATACCCGACTGCTCGCCTTGTCATGTCGGGTACCCAGTGGCCCGGGCCCGGCGCCGAGTCTCAAGACTCTGCTGCGCTGCAGCCCTGTCGTCTCCGACGAGGCACGTCAGGCGTTCGCGCGGGTGCGTCACCTGAAGATGGCCAGGGCGCGACAACCGTATTCCGCCGAGGAGGTTCGCCAAATCAATGTCGTGGCGCGTGGAATGGTTCGGCGGGCGCGTGTCCGATTGCGGACGCATTGGGAGATAGTCGCTGACTATCGTGCGGGACGGTTCGATCACCTACTCCGTGCAGACCCCAGTCGCAATCTGGCCGAGGCGCTTGATCACTGCGCTCGTGAGGGAGATTTCCCGCGCACCGCCTCGGGTGCAAGAACTTTCGTGACCCGGCGGGCGGTGACCGCAGCTGGTGGATGTCGATTATTGTCGTTGCTGCATCTGAGCCCCGGCGAGGCGTGGGCATTCGGTGTTCTCCTCGCCGGGCTGACCGGCCTGAACCTGTCGACACTCGACTCGTTGCCCGCTCCGCACCGACACGCTAGCCACCCTGACGAACCCGGCATCCTGTTCGTCAGCGCCGACAAGCCCCGTCGTGGGAGAAGATCGGTCATGACGGTGCCGGTGACCGCGCTGCGCCCCGAACTGCGGCCGCTTGGTAGCGACAATCGGCGTACCGCGGTGGTCAACACGTCGCTGACTACTGCGTATGGGGTCTTTATGTTGCTGCTGGAACTGACCGAACCGGCCCGCGCGCTGACCGGGAACCAGCACGCCTTCATCTACTACAGCGCCCAGCCAGACCACGGCGAACAGAAATTGTTCGGATACGGAATCAGCAGCACGGCGTCCGGCGTCAATGCACGACGACGCTGGATGGCGCCGTGGCTCAACGGTGCTGCCCGGCACGACGAGTTGCTGCTCGGGATCAGTATGGATCGGCTGCGCAAGACCTACCTGGAGCAGGTCCGAAAGCCCACGGCCCATACGCCGGGCACTCTGGCTCGATATCTAGGTCGAATGGAGTCGGTGAGGAACGAGGGATTCCACATCGTGGCCGAGGCTCTCGATGAGCAGGTCGCGCGAGCACTCGCTCGACGCTCGATGACGGTGCATCCGGACGACCATGACACCGGATCCGGCCAGGACGCCGTCCTCGGCAATTGCGCTGATTTCGAGCACTCGCCGATCGACGGCAAACGATGTCGCCAGTCGTTCATGGCATGCCTCGACTGCGGCAACGCCCGCGCCTTCCCGCGCCACTTGCCCGTTCAATTGGTCGTTGCCGACCGGCTTCGTGACATGCGCAAGGAGGTGCCCATCTGGCAGTGGATCGCCGATCACGCGGGTCCTCTTGCGCAACTGGACGACATCTTCGCCGAATACGAGCAGGCCCAGCTGACGGCCGCGCGAGCCGAGATCACCGACAGCGATCACCGGACGGCCACCCTTCTCCTGTCCGGAAACCTCGAAGCATCATGACCTGCGCAGCTGACGCAATCGACGTCGTGGCAGGTGTCCAAGTCGCCTCCGACACAGAGGTCCTGCTGAACCGCACCCTGCACGTCGAAGGGATCCGATGCCGATTTGGCGACCCAGTGTGGGATCTGTCCGCGGCGATCGAGGACCGGCACAGCGCAGGACAAGCCGTGCACTGGCACAGGTTCCCGACCCCATATCGGCACGCCTGCAAGCTCTACCTCTTCGCGCTACTCAACATCGTTGACGACGCACCCCGCCTCGACAGTGCGCGGTCACTGTGCCCGCATGTCAAGACGATCTTGGGCGAGCTGGTGCCGTTGCGACGGTTCACGATGTGGCTGGTGGAGATGAGGCTGACATCCTTCGGCCAGGTCAGCGCCGAACACCTCGACGGCTATCTGCGCCATGTCACCGAGACGGGCGGGGTCAGCGCCGGATCCAAACGCTGCGCGCTACAGGCGATCAAGCGTCTACACCTGTACCGGGACACGGTGCCCGCGCATTGCCGGCTCCCCGCAGGCCCGTTATGGGGTGGCGCGAGTGCACGAGGGCTTGCCAACTATGAGTCATCCTGGGGCAAACCGAACACGACCCCTCGTATTCATCCCGATGTCATGGAGCCGCTGCTCTCGGCGGCGTTGATGGTCACCAATACGGTTGCGGCCGATCTCCTTCCCGCAGCGCGCAACCTTCTCGCGATGCGGCACCTCGCCCATCAAATCGCACCCGACATTCGTCGGGCTCGTACTCGTACGGTGTCGGTATTCGAGACCACCAAGGCGCAACTCGAATGCCTGCTTGCTGCACTTGGCCGCGACGACGCGGCACTTCCAGGTATCCGGACAAGCGACACGACCAGTGTCGACCTGATGGGTTTGGCCGTCGGCGGATGGCTGCACCACACCGAACTGAAGCGAATGAAGGAAACGCCGGTCATGTTGGCGAAGTGCGGATTGCCCATCGACGTCGACATGTTGCGCGCCAACATATTCAGCACTATCGGCACACACCCCTGGCGTGACGAGCCCGTCGATGCGAGTGAACTCGTGCAACTGCTCCGCCACGTCACAACTGCCTGCTTCCTCGTCATTGCCTACCTGTCGGGTGTCCGGACCGGTGAGGCACTCAACCTACGGCGCGGCTGCATCACCCGGGGTTCCAAGCTGGAGTTGACATTCATGTCCGGTCATCAGTTGAAAGCCGATGACCGGCGCCGGGACCGATCGCCCGCCACGATCCCGTGGGTCGTGACTGATGAAACCGCACATGCCGTCAGCGTCCTCGAGCAGATCACGGTCAGCGATCTACTCTTCCCGGGTTTCGAGTTGTGCTCCCAGGACCAATTCCTCTTCGGCTGCACCCGTACGAGAACACCCGGCTCGATCAACGCTGATATCACCAGATTCATCGAGTGGTTCAACCGCGACGTCTGTCCGGCAGTCAGTCATCCGCTAATCGGTGCCGATCCGCAGGGCACTATCCAGGTGCCGCGCCTGCGGCGCACACTGGCATGGCACATCGTACGACGGCCAGGCGGAACCATCGCCGGCGCAACGCAATACGGCCACCTGCACACACAAATGATCCACGGTTACGCTGGCGGAGCCGATTCAGGGTTTCTCGACGAAATCACCTTCGAACAGTTTCTGCACCGCGCTGAGACCATCCACGACGATGCCCACAGACTCGAGCGCGGGGAGCACGTCTCCGGCCCGGCCGCCGATGAGTATCGTGCCCGCGTTGCGCGGGTGCACACATTCGCAGGTCTGACAGTTACCACCAAGAGCCAGATCAACAGCGCCCTATCGAACCCCGACTTGCAGATCCACCACGGCGCGGTCGTGACGTGTGTGTTCCGACGCGCCACCGCGGCCTGTCTCGAACCTACCGACAGCTCCGCTGAACCCTCCTGGAATCGGTGCCGTCTTGGCTGCGTCAACGCCGCCCGCACTGACCGCGACGCAGCCAACCTCCGCCAGCACGTCATTGCACTTCAACGCGACTTGGCGACGCCCGGACTCCCCGCACCACTGCGGGAACGAATTCAGACTCGCCTGATCGAGCACCGAAAAGCCCTTACCGGCCACGAATCCAGCCGACCACCGACAAGTCCACTACAGGACGGGGAAGCCGAATGATCCTGTTGCGCAATGCCGCGGCCCGCAACGATGAGGAACGCCAGCTGGTCCAGGCCGCGATGAGCCGCCTCCGAGAGAGCAAAGCCGAGCGGAGCAACGGGGCACATACGGTCGTGGCTCTGGCTGACGAGTCGGGCATACCACGGCAGAGACTCTATGAACATCACAGCGATCTGCTGAATGAGTTCAAGGAGTCGGTCGGGTGCGGGCCCGTCGGTTCGAATGTCGAGGCTCTGCAACGGCAACTTGCAGAGGCGAGTGATCACAACCAGGAACTGGCTGCCGAAAATGCTGAACTGCGAGGCAAGATCAGAACGCTCTCAGCGGTGATCGCCGAACTCACGCACGAAACCTCCGGGACCACCGTCGTCGTTCCGATGCCACGCAAACACACCGGTGGCCGCCGCTGATACTTGGGAGGACTAGGTAGATGAAGCGTTCACTGAAGTGCTACACCACCCGAACCACCCGACAGCTATTGCAAAACCCCAGCCCGCAGCACCGCCACAATGCGGGGCCAGGACGGATGGGGTCGGGTGGCCCGCGGCGCGTTCACACTGGTCCTCGGGTGATTGCGGTCAGGGGGCCGTTCACGTCGAAGACCTTGGCCCTAACGTTGCCGATGCCGAACTCCTCGAGCCGGGCAGAGTGCTTGCCGATATAGGCCCGTGCGGATTGTTCGTCGGCGAACAGGTAGATGCCGCCCGCCTCGCGTTCGGCCTGATTCTCGGTCCATATCTTCCAGATGAAGCCCGGTTCGTCCGGGATGGACCGGGCGAGCCCGTCCATGGCCTCGGTCATCTCCGGGCCGAAGGGGCCATCGTAGGGAAAATCGAACTGCACCAGTTTCATGGGCGTCCCTTTTCCTGTCACGCCCTCACAGGGCATCGATCACGTGTTTGAGCTTGTCGCGCACGGTTTCAGCGATGCCGGCCAGCTAGACACGAGGTCATAGGCATCGGGTGTCCAGTCCCAGTCCAGGATGTCGGCCACGTGAAAATCGACGGAGACGTCCTGCTCGGCGGCGAGTGCACGGGCCTTCTCGACGGCCACAGGCGAGATGTCCATGGCGGTCACTCGCAGGCCGCACGCGGCGAGGAAGACAGAGTTGCGCCCTTCGCGGTCGGCGACGGTCAGAGCCTTTGCGCCGGGGACGAGGTAATCCCTGTGCTCTTTGAGGAATCGGCTCGGTGCCGTGCCGAACAAGTATCCGGGGGCGGCATAACGCTCGTCCCACGTGGCCGGACCCGCGGGCGGCGTCTTGTCAGCGCTGCCAAGGCCTGTCCCGGCGTCGTCATCGTGCATCTGTCCTCCTTTGGGAGGTAGCTGCCGCATGGTGCAGCGGCGCTCGCTGAGCGCTACTTTAGCCTGGTCCAGTTTTCGGCAACCCGTCGCTGATGCGCCGGCGTCGGCGCGGCATCAGGACCGCTCGTCATCGCTACGCTGCGGGCGCTCCGTCTCGACCCCGGCCGTCATCGACGCCGCCCATTGCCGGGAGGTGAGGACCGCTTGCACCCCGGATGGGCGCACGGTCGACCGGATGCCAGCGCTGGACGCCTCGCCAACGGAGCTGTTGGCCAAGCTGGAGGCGGTCCGGTTGGATTGCCAGGAATCTGGTTGCGCGGAAAGGTATTTGAGCCACGACGGACTCGCGGCCCTGCATCAGGTGAGCTTCCGGGCCGACCCCGAACACGGCACCGGCTACCACCAACGGTTCAGCGCCTATCTCGCACGCGTGCAGGACGCGGATCTGACGCTGGGGGTCGCGATGACCGATGCGAAGGGCGACCGGTCCAAACGGCCCGGCGCACAAGACAACCCGGACGTCTACGTCCACGTCGCACAGCGCCGGGCCGGATGGCATAGTGATCCGCGGCACCAAGGCCATCGTCACCGGCGCCCCGTACGTGCACGGGTTGCTGGTGATGCCGTGTCGCACGGTGACCGCGGACGACGCCGACTTCGCGGTGGCGTGCGCGGTCCTGGTGGATGCCCCCGGCATCACCATGGTGGCGCGCCCGGCCGGGCACCCAGGTGAGCGGGCGGCGACGTTCTCGTCCCGGTACGGCCAGTCCACCGCGGTGGTGATCTTCGATGACGTGTTCGTCCCCTGGGAACCGTTGTTCCTCGAAGCCGAATACGAACTTTGGGGCACCTTGACCACGACTTACGCCACGCATCATTGGCATTCGTGCATCGGCGCTCGCGCCGGGTTCGGGGATCTGCTGATCTGCGCCGGTGCGTTGATGATCGAGGCGAACGGCCTGGACCCGAACGTGCACGGCCACATCCGGGAGGCGATGGTCGAGCTGATCACCATCGTCGAAGGGTTCTACGCGTGCGGGGTCACGGCCTCCACCTACGCTGCTGCCGAACCTTCGGGGACCGTGACCCCCGATGCGGTGTTCGCCAACATCGGCTAACTCCTGCTGGCCAACCAGATCTATGACATGCACCGCCTCGCCCATTACGTGTCCGGCGGCTTGGTCGTCGCCCTGCCGGGACCCGAGGAGGACCACGATCCGGTCACCACGGCCGCGCTGGCCGCAGTGCTCGGCGGACGCGACGACATCCCGGCGCGTCAACGCCTGGAGGTGTCACGGCTGATCGAGGACCTGACGGCCTCCTATCAGGGCGGCTGGTATTCGATCATCTCCCTGCACGGCGGTGGCTCCCCGGAGGCGATGAAACGCGAGATCTGGCGCCAGTACCCGATCGCGGAGAAGACCGAACTGGTGGCCAACCTGATCGACCGCGGGGCCGCCGGCGGACGGCAAAGGTCGACGCGGCAGCCCGGAAAGTGTTGTGCCACCGGCTGCCAGCCCCCACCTCCACCAACCGAACACCCGGCCCTGAGCGGGGCCCCCAGAACGACTACGACCACTGACCACGCCGCCGCAGCAACCCCTAGGAGAGGACCACCATGAATCAACAGTGCCGACCGACCCCGTCCAATCGCCCCCCCGATCCGATCCCGATCGCGAGGAGCGCCCGATGATGGACGTGTCGCCATTCAAGTCGGCGAACACGCCGGCCGATCACCGCGCCAGTTACCCGTCATCGATCGCCCAGGTATATCCACCGTTCGCGCTGGACGCCACCACCAGCGACAGCTGGTACCGGCAACTGGAGTCCGGGCGCGGAGTGAACTACTACACCGCCGATCCCAACCTGGCTCGGACCCTGGCCACCTACTTGACGCCCACGGTCCGGCGATGGGCCGAGAAGTCGTTGTCGCAGTTGGGAAATCCGGCCGGCACTGAGCTGGTGCGACGAGCCGACGTCTACGACGCAGTCGGACACGTGTTGACCCGTTACGACAAGCTCGGGCGTGACGTCAGCCGGGTCGAGCATCACCCGGACTGGCTGGCCAACCTCGACGAGGTCTTCAACTACGGTCTGGTCGGCTGGAATCACGACCCCGCCCGGTTGCAGCGCCACGGTCGGGCGCCAGTCCCGCTGCTGGACGCCTTCGACTACCTCGTCGGGCAGGCCGACATGGCGTTGTGTTGTCCGCCGGAACTCGCCCACGGCACCGTCACCGTGCTGGAGCGCTTCGCCACCGTCGAGCAACGCGACGAACTGCTGTCCGCGATCGTCCCGACCGGCCAGTGGCGGCTGACTGGCGAGAAGTGGTTTGCTTCCAACGTCGGCGCTGACCTCATCGTCACCCTGGCCCGGGTCAATCCCGATGTGCCCGGAACGAAGGGCCTCGCGATGTTCGTGGTCCCGCGAATCCGACACGACGGCACACCCAACGGGGTCAGCATTCGCCGACTCAAGGACAAGATGGGCACCATCGGAATTGGTAGGAGGCGGTATCAGAACTATCCGAATAGCCGTCGGGGGTAGCGCGGTCGAGGATGAACGCCTCGGTCGCGGGGGTACAGTGGCAGCTGTCCTGGCTTACCCCTCGGGGTATATAGCGCGTTGCGTTCGAACCGAGTGGCCACGGACCGCGCTGCAGCGCACACCTGAAGCGGTGCGGTCGTGGGCTGACGGAAACGAGCCGCTGCGCTCGGGGACTGGACCGTGAACCTGAATGATGTTGGCAACGGAGGTAACGACGGTGATGAGTGGTACCTGGATGGGCGGATGGTGGCTTGCTTGGCCGCTGCTGGTGCTTATCGGGATTTCGTTGATCGTGTACCTCGGGTACCGGTTGGTCGCTGATCGAAGTGTCGGGCCCATTCCGCCTCAGCAGAATTCGGCCCGCCGGATCCTCGACGAGCGGTACGCGAAGGGCGAGATCGATGAAGACGAATACCTGCGGCGCCGCAACCAGCTGACATGACGCCGGCACCGATCAGTCGGCGGCACGCCATCACTCTCGGTGCGCTCGGCGCCACCGCCGTCGCGTCCGGCGTGACTGGCTGGATGGCGAGTTCTCGCGGCCCCGGTTCGGGTGACTGGTCAGATGCTGCTGACACTGGAGCTGAGTTGACCCAGCCGACGCGGCTGGACAGTCGTGACGGGCGACTGCAGGTGCAACTCACCGCCGCGGCGGGGGCACGGCTAATCGGGCGCGAAACCCATGCATTGGGATACAACGGTTCCTTACCGGGACCCACCCTGAAAGTACACCCTGGCGACGAGCTGGCAGTGCGCCTCGTCAACCAACTCGATCAGCCGACCAATCTGCACACCCACGGCTTGCGGGTGTCACCACTGGGCAATAGCGACAACCCCTTCCTGCGCGTCGACCCGGGCGCCTCGTTGGACTACAGCATTCGCATTCCGCCCGATCATCCGACCGGGACCTTCTGGTATCACCCGCATCACCACGGCGTGGTGGCCGACCAAATTTTCGGCGGCCTGGCCGGTGCCTTGCTGGTCGACCCAGCCCCTGGGCAGCAACCGGAGTTTGCGGTAGCGGCCGACCGGGTGCTGCTGGTCACCGACATCACGTTGACCGGCGACGGCCGCGTTGCCCGGCCCAGCGCCATGGAGCGCGCCATGGGACGCGAAGGCCAGCTGGTGTTGGTCAATGGCCAGCATCAACCCGCCATTGCGGCCGCCCCCGGGGCGCTGCAACGCTGGCGGATCATCAACGGCTGCGTATCACGGGTGCTGGTCGTTGCGCTGCAGGGCCACGACCTGCTGCACATCGCCCAGGACGGCAGTTACCTTCCCCGCCCGGCACGCACCGGCCAGGTGATGCTGGCCCCCGGTAACCGCGCCGACGTCATCGTTCACCCGGCGGCCCCCGGCCGCTTCGAGCTCATCACTGAACCGTTCCAACGCGGCGGCATGGGCATGATGGGAGGCGGGACTGACTCCAGCGAACCGGTCTCCCTGGCCACCATGACCGTCGACGGGCCACCGGCCAGCGCTGCCCCGCTGCCCGCATCCGTGCCGGTGGAAGCACGTCCCGCCGGACCGGTAGTCGCCCAACGCCAAATCGCGTTCCAAATGGGCATGGGCATGGGTATGGGAGGTGGCGGGATGACCTTCACCATAGACGGACGCATCTTCGATCCGACGCGCGATGACCAGTCGACCACCTTGGGGTCGGTCGAGGACTGGACCGTCACCAACACCAGCACGCTGGCGCACCCATTTCACTTGCATGTCTGGCCGTTTACCGTGCTGGCCAGCAGCGACAACACCCCACCCCTCGGGGTACCACAGGACGTGGTGTTAATCCCGCCGCAGGGCTGGGTCCGGCTGCGCATCGCCTTCACCAGATTCGCCGGCCGCAGCGTCTACCACTGCCATATTCTCGATCACGAAGACGCCGGCATGATGGCCACGGTCAACGTGCACGGTTAACCGCTCGCCGCGCAGAATGATCAGATCACGGCGCCGTATCCCCCTACGCAGGCGGCGCACTCATCAACGATGGGAGTCCGACATCTTGGGGTGGTGTCGGCGGGGCACAACCCGAATGGCGCATTGGATATGGTCTGCGTCCACGTCATCTGTGCGTCCGCAAACGGCAGCAAGCGAGACGTGGGAATTCTCGAGTCGTCGAGCGCGTAGTGTCGATTGGGGGCAGGCTCCGGTGGACGAGTGCGGTCGGCGACCGATCCCGCCGTGTTTGCGAAGTTTCGACCATCGTCGGTTCAGCGGGAACCAGGGGTGTTGTTCAGTAGCGATCAGGAGGAACGATGACAGTGAGGCAACGATTTACGGGCGGATGCACGCCACGGTTCATCGCCGCTGCTAGCGTCGCCGGAGTGGTGGCGCTGGCTGCTGCGGGCGCTGCGACAGCCCAGCCGGCGCCAGATCCGTGTTCCCCGGCGGCAGTCATGCGTGCGCACGCCGCAGCGATGACTCAGATGGCCGATTATCTGGACTCGCGCCCGGATGTCCAGCAGGTGTTTGTGGACGCCAGGAGTCAGGCCACGCCACAGGAGCGACACGACGTGATCAAGGCCTACAACGACACCCATCCCGACGTCGCTGCCGCCTTACGAAATATCCACCAGCCGGTTCAGGATCTGAGCACCAGGTGCGGCCTGCCGATGAACCCCGGTATGCCCGGAGGTATGGGGTCTGGCCCGATGATGGCGCCCGGCGGTATGGGATCAGGCCCGATGGAGCCCGGCGATATGGGGCCCGGCCCGATGGCGCCCGGAGGTATGGGGCCCGGGCAGTA
Organism: Mycolicibacterium frederiksbergense; assembly: GCF_012223425.1. Lineage (GTDB taxonomy): Bacteria > Actinomycetota > Actinomycetes > Mycobacteriales > Mycobacteriaceae > Mycobacterium > Mycobacterium frederiksbergense. Next base: position 42,288 of record NZ_CP038797.1, on the reverse strand, counting down.
GGATCCGGCGCCATCGGCGGGTGGTCGATCGGCGAGTCCGTCTCTAGCGCGCCTTGCCTGGCGAGTTATCGATTATAGGCGCTTTCGACGACTTCTTACGAGGCGCCATACCCGCTGAGGATGTCGCTGAAGTCGTCTCTGGCGTGAGTGCGTCGTGTTCCTCATCAGCGAGCGCCCGCGATACCGGCGGTCGCGGCAATTGCTGTGCCTACACTGGCTGCGTGCAGATGCGTTTGAGCGATACCTACCGGGGTATGCAGTCCCCATGTCGATGAGCTTTTCCGACGCATCCCGACGCCGACGGCCTCGTCTGAATCGTTTGCGGACCGGCGCGGTCACCAGCAAAACACGCGCTGCTCTGGCCGCCGCCTTGCTCGCTGCCGTTTCAGCCTGTTCCGCTGGCCAGACGACCGACTCGGGGCAGTCAACGACCAACCCCGCGTCACGGGCGCCCGCCGACGCGACCGGATCGGTGTGGGTGGCCGACGAAGGCGGAAACAGCCTGACGGTCCTCGACGCGGCCACCAACACAGTATCGACAACCCTGACCGGAATGCCAGGGCCACACAACGTGCAGGTCGGCCATGACGGCGCCACGGTATATGCGTCCAGCAACACCACCAACACGGTGGTCGCCATCGACGCCGCGACCTACCGCGTCACGGCGACCGCCCCGACGGGGCCGGAGCCGGCCCATGTGATCGAGGCTCCCAACGGCAAGGTCTATGTGGCCAACTCCGGGGACGGCACCGTCTCGGTGTATCAGAGCCCGAACCTGCAACCGGTGGGCCGCATCGACGTGGGCGGGATGCCGCACGGGCTGCGTGCAGCCGCAGGCGGTTCGGTGATCGTAATCGCCAACCACATGGCCGGAGCGGTGGACCTGATCGACCCCCGCACCGACTGGATGCTGGGCGCCGTACCCGTGGGCGATGGACCAGCGCAGGTCGCGGTCACCGCCGACGGCCGCTTTGCCTACACCGGCACGACCCAACCACCTGCGGTGGTGAAAGTGGACCTCAGTGCGCGCAAGGTGGTCGGCAGTGTCGCCGTGTCGGCCTCACCGGTGCAGCTGTACCTGACCCCCGATGAGGCGACGGTGGTGTCAGCCGATCAAGGTACCCGCGAAGCCCCAGGGCATGCAGCGTCACTGATCGACACCACCACGATGGCGGTACGCGCCGCGGTTCCCACTGGCGCCGGGCCGCACGGCGTGGTGATCGACCGCGCCGGCACGCGGGCCTGGGTCACCGACAGCTACGACAACGCGGTCTCCGTCATCGACTTGGCCAGCCAGACGGTGGCGGCGACCGTCGCGGTCGGTGTCGAGCCGAATGGGATCAGCTACTCGACCCGACGACCTGCGGCCGGCCCCGCCACCATAGCGCTCAACATCCCCGCGCCACCCGTCGCGGAAACCCAGCCGCCGCCTGCCCATCACGGGCACGGCTGACCCAACGAACCTGGAGTTGGCCGGAGTATGAGCAGCCGACACCAGCCGACGGATGAAAGGACGGCGCATGGATCTGTCAACGTTCCAACATCCGCGCTTCGCCCGGATGTATGAACGCATCAGCGCCGAATCGGAGGAACGCGGAACCGCCGAACGCCGCGACCATGCCCTGGCCGGCTTGTCGGGCCGCGTCATCGAGGTCGGTGCCGGCAACGGCTTGAACTTCGGCCACTATCCGCCCACCGTCGCCGAAGTTGTGGCCGTGGAGCCCGATGACCACCTGCGCGGCCTGGCCGCCCAGGCCGCCGAGTCGGCACCGGTACCGGTGCAGGTGCTCGCCGGACACGCCACGGCGCTGCCGGTCGAGGACGGCGGCTTCGACGCGGTGGTGGCATCACTGGTGCTGTGCTCGGTTCCCGATCAGCGGGCGGCGCTGGCCGAGATGCGCCGCGTCCTCAAGCCCGACGGGCAGCTGCGGTTCTTCGAACACGTACGCTCGCAGACCCCCTGGCTGGGTCTGCTCGAGGATGCGATCACCCCGCTGTGGTCGCGGATCGGCGGCGGTTGCCATCCCAACCGCGACACCACCGCAGCGATCCGGGCCGCCGGCTTCGACATCGAAACACTGGACCGGTTCTCCTACGCGCCGCTGCGGCACTTTCCCCGATTCGCCCACATCCTCGGCCAAGCCCGTCCGAAACCCGGACTCGGCCCCGACGTCTGACGCCCGTATCGGTCCACCGCCGGCCACGGCCCAAAACGAGAGGAACCACGCGATGAGCATTGCAATCTCGACCGCGCTGCACACCACATTCGACGCCGCCGGCTCAGCGCGTGTTGTCCGTCACTGTCGATGAAGACGAGGTTGGGGCCGTTGGTCGGCAGCTTGACGGGGTGATCGGTGCGGTGACGGCATCGTCGGCATGGTGATGGTCGGTCGGCGACGCAGTGACGCCGTGCCGCGAGCATAGACGCGCGCGGTGGACTCGATTTCAGCCGCTGCGCGGTGGGGCCAGGAGGCGGCCGCGGGTGTACATGCCGATCAGCGTCCACGGTGGTTCCTCGAACCCGCAACGGCGGCGGTCCCAGTAGGCGGCCGCGCTGAGGATGGTCAGTGTGTACCGCAGCTGGTTGCCGGCGTAGCGGATCTCGGTGAACGCCTCAGGGGCAAGTTGGATCAGTCGCGTCGCGCCCTGTTGGCATGCCCAGTTCAGGTGTGTGTCGGTGGCGCGGCGCAGCCAGCGCCGCACCGTTGATTCGGACCGGCCCATGAGGGTGGCGATGCGCCGGAACCCCAAGCCATTCGCCTTGTGCGCCAACGCTATTCCGATCACCTCGGTGGTGTCGGCGCGGCGCGGCTGCAATGCGGTCGGCAGCAGGATGTGGGTGGTGGTGCAGTTGCGGCACCGCAGTCGCCGCGGGCGCACGGTCACTGTCGCGGCACCCGGCGCGCGGACGGTGCGTTCGCGCGCGTATCCCCATTTGGCCAGCGTGCCGCCACAGTGCGGGCAGCACATGACGGCGTCGGCGAGGTGGGCCTCGGCGTCCTGGGGTCGGCGGATGACGATCATTGTCGGGCACTGCGTTCTCGGTGCATCAGTGTTGCCTACCACACCCCGGATTGGCGAAGGGGTCAGTTCGGCTTGGGCGCAACAGGTTTCGCGTCCGTGCCGTCACTTAGCGTGCCGACGACGCCCGTCCGTCACGATGCCCCTCAACGCTCGGTCCGACAGTCCGGCGCGGGCCGGTCATCGGGGGTACCGCCGTATGTCACCACAGTGGTGGTGCAGACGAAGTTCCGCAGCCCGAACTCTCATCGGCATCGGAAGTGACCGAGACACCCTCCGTGGTCGTCATCCAGAGGGACGCTCAACAAGCGTGCGCGAGAAGTACTGGCGCAGAACGGAGTGGGCATTCTGCCCGAGATCCATGGGAAGACCACGCTGAGAACCACAGCCAGTGAGGACATAGGGGGACCATCCGATCCTGGGCGCGTGCAACCCGCCGCCAGGGCAACGTCGTGGCCGGCGCCGATCCGACCGATGCACGCGTCGTCCACGCAAAAGCCATGAACCCCACCACTACTCGTGGACGTAACCGGCGACACCGACCTCTCCCTTTGCCGAACAGGTCTTGACGAAAGTGCGGGCAGTGATCGATTCCCTCAGCGCCGACCGCCGGCAATCGGGCCGGCGTAGTTAGTTAGGCTGCAGGAATGCCGAATGCACCCGTTAACGTCCAGCGTCAATCCAGAAGCCGTCAACACGCTCCCTCCAGTGTCCCTCAGCCGCTGGAACACGAAGCAGACCTCGTCGCGGTGGATACCACCTGGGGGGAATTGCAGCCCCTGCAATGCGCGCCGGGCGTCGTGACCGTCGCCGAGCTCGAACTGATCGAGAGCCTGCGCGACGGAGCCCTCCTCCTCGACACTCGACTACCCGATTCGAGAAGCGGCGTGACCATCCCGGGAGCTGTCAGCATCCCTCACAACGAGATTGCGCACCGAAGCAGTGAACTCGATGCGTCACGAGTAAACGTCTTGTTCTGCAACGGCCCGCAATGCCCCCAATCTCCCGACGCCATCCGCGAACTGCTGAAGAACGGATTTCCAGCCTCCGCCCTGGCCTATTATCGAGGTGGACTTCATGACTGGATCACCCTCGCGATGCCCACTGAACCGGTTGCTTGACAGGAAGATGGTAAACACCCGGCCCCGTTAGTGGCACCGAAACCGAAGGGGTGAGTTCGACGGTGTCTCGCGCGTTGACCGATGCACTGGAACGGCAGTGGAATCTGTGCGTCACAGCCGCCGGGACAGGAGGCTGGTCTATACCCCTCCGGGTATAGAGTTGTGGTAGGAAACTTTCATCCCCAAAACCATGGAGGTCAATGATGACAAGCGCGGACAATGCATCCGAAGTCGTGGCAGCGATGCCCCTCATCGGCGATCCAGCGCCGGAATTCACCGCATCGACAACACAGGGACCGATCAACTTTCCGGGGAGACTACAAGAATTAAGTCGGTGATCTTGTTCTCCGTTCTCCCGTCCGGCCGATTTCACGCCTGTATGTACCAGCGAATTCATCGCGTTCGCCTCGATGCAGGACGAGTTCGGCAAGTACAACACCCGAACTGGTCGACTTGTCGGTCGACGGACTCTACAGGCACATCGCGTGGCTGCGCACCATCAAGGAGAAGATCGCCTTCAACGGGATGAGCGGAGTGGAAGTAACGTTCCCGCTCATCGAAGACATCACGATGGAGGTCGCCCGCAGGTACGGCATGATCATGCCCCGGCGAGGACTCCACCAAAGCCGTCCGCGCGGTGTTCATCGTGGACCCCGCCGGCGTCGTCCGCACTCATTTACTACCCGCTGAGCACCGGCCGCAACCTCGACGAGTTGCTGCGGGTGGTGAAGGGGTTATCTCCACCGTGGCATGGTCGGGGCGGTGGGCCAGTCGATCGCGGTCGGCGGGGCGCAATAGCCGACGGCATGGATTACGCATTCGCGATCTTCAACGCTCCGTGGTGGGTCGGGCACAACGTGGCTATCGCCGGCTACATCACCGTCGCGGTATACCTTCCGGACCGGGAGGCCACGCTGGCGGTCGTCGTGAATTCCGACGCCTCCAAGGCGAAGTTCGCGGAACTACTCGCCAGCACCATCACATCGATCGTCACGCCCGAGCACGTGTACTTCTTGTAGCGGCCACGCCGTCATCGAGGGTCGCGGACATGACCATCGCGACCTCATCGTGCAGGCCGGCTTTCTCACCGCCGACTCCGACCTCAGCGCCAACGAGAGCTACCAGTGGCAGTCGGAATCGCACTAGCTTCTGTCGATGCCCCCAGCCGTCCACCTAAACGCACAAGTCCGTCGCCCAAGCGATTCGCACCACTTTTCGACGTAAGCGACGACGACGATCCGCTGACCCGCATAAACACACCCGGCGACTTCATGTTCACCAGCCGCGTGACCCCCGCCGGCAGCAGAGTATTGGCCAGCCAGCGTGCCGGCCCGCGCGGTTCATGACGACCTCGATGGCGATGCTGAACCCATCACCAAGGGGTTATGAATGAGTTCGGTCGACAACTGTCGAGAGGGCCACTGAACACCAGGGCCCTGGCGACGTAATTCCGCCCCCACGCAGGTGGCAGGAACACTGTTCTGCGGGACCGACCGCGGCCAAGCCGTCGTCGTATGGACCAGTGAAGCGCAGACGCTGCTCAACGTCACAGCAGGCAACGCACAAGGCCCCTCGCTCGAACAGCTCTACACATGGTGGACCACCCACTCCTGAACACACTGAACGACTGAGCAACTCGACCGCCACCCCTGCCGCGACACCGCTAGGTCCAAGAGCTGGCAGGCATGTCAGACCACAGCACTACACTCAGCATCAACAACACCGCACCACATCCGGCCCGGCACGAGTGCCCGGTCACCCATATCGAGAGGTCCCCTTCGGATATGAACAATCACTCCCTCGCACACGACATCCACCATCTCCCACACCATGTTCTGGCTACCGCGCTGCCCGACCTGCGACCGATGCACTCCAGCTACGAGATCCGCACCGAATTCGTGAGATGGATGCTGCAGCAACCCAATACATTCCCCTCATGGATGCACGCCTGGAACGCCTGGACGCATGCATCGCCACGTGCGGCCGGAGCTATCACACTGTCGGTCCCGTGCCCCGAATGCCACGGCCGCCTGTTCAGCACCAGGCGGGGCATTCCCGCGGCCTGCACCACCTGCCGCGGGCGCCGCCGCACCACCATCCGCAGCAGAGCGCTCTGGCAGGACGAGACCCCGCCGACGGCGACCAGCACGCCTCAATAGACCGCGCTTGCCACCACCCGGCCGGCGCCTGCAGGCCCGGTCACCCACCGCACCACCAAAGGACACCTCATGACCGAACTCAACGCGCTACTGCAGCGGCCACAGGAAACGCTCGATCCTGAACTCGCCGCCCACCTCGTCGACTCACCGCTGGGACCGGTGATCAAGCACCCCCTGGTCTTCTCCATCCCACACAGCCCGCAGCTCAACGCCATGGCCAACGCGCGGCTGCGCGCCAAGCAAGACGGCTGCCGACAAGCCCTCCAAACCCGGAAGTGGTCGCAGTACCTGTTCCTGCACGAACGGCCCTACCGCGTCAACGCTTTCACCCGCATTGCAGCGCAGCTGACCGCGCGCACCTACTGGACAAGCCTGGCCGAGCTGTGGATCGATGCGGAGAACATCGCCGAAAACGAGCCCCTGTGGACCACATTGCTGCAGGACAGCTCCAGGATCCGCAGCCGCCACCTCATGATGACCGCCCCAGAACGGCGCCACCTCGCCCAGCAGCCGACGTCAATGCGCGTCTACCGGGGGTTCAATAGCGACGAGCGCCAGAAGGGGATGAGCTGGAGCCTCGACGCTGAGGTCGCCCGACGCTTCGCAATGCGGTTCGGGCACGGGCGTCCCCGCGTAGCAGCCGGAACCGTCGAAAAGTCCGCGGTGATCGCCTACCTGAACGGGCGAGGAGAACACGAAATCATCGTCGTGCCGGCGGCCGTGCGCGATCAACCCGTGACCGACGCGCACCGAAAGCAGAGGCCGAACAAGCTAGGCGGATGACCCCGCGGCCATCGCCAGAAGATGACCCCGGGTCTGCACCACGTCACCAAGAGCCCGGTGCCCGCCGCCGTTGCGCAGCCACCGCTTGGCCCCCATGAAATCGCTGCGCGGCGCCATCACATCGGCCCACCACCCAGCATCAGATGCCGATCCGGCAGCATCCAGGCTGTAGCGGCGGCAGTCATCGGCAACAACTTGGCGGTCGTAGTCGGCGTTGTAGGCCAAGACCACCCGGCCCTGGGCAACCTGAGCGAACTGCTCGTACACCTGGACCCACGTTGGCACCTGCGGCGCGCTCACTTCGTGCTCAGTGATCCCGTGAACGGCCTGAGCCGCCGGGGTGATCGCGCACCGCGGATTGACCAACGTGTCCAGCAGCGGACTACCGGTATGAGCGTCCACCACGGCGATCTCGCAGATCGGCCCACCCATCGACACCGTCTCGGTGTCGACGATGATCGCCCGCCCCGGCGCGAGCACCGAACGGGCAAAACGGGCCGCCGCCTCGCGCGGTGACAGCGCCTCGGCGTCGATCAAGTACTGCTGCCGAAGGCTCAGTGCTGGACCGTCCTGAACCCCACCCAGCGCACCGCTGAGGCCCACAGCGCGAGTCAGCGCGGCCTGGCGGCACTCCAACTGCGCCACCGCCCCCAACGAGCGCTCCAAGGCCGCTCGGGCGTCCCCGCTGCATCGCTGCGGCCCACCGGGCTCATGGCTGGCTTTGCACACGACGATCCTCACTTCACGACTCGGCGGCGGCGAATCGCCTCCCCCTGGTAGTACCGGGCCCCACCGACATTTCCGTCACGCGTCGCGGCCGAGGGTGACGAGAGAATCTGGCATCAGACGACGGAAACAGCGACACGCGCCGGTACTACCTTCACGAGATGTCCACACCCCGTCGGAGGACCCATGTGCAAAGCAAGTAGCGAACCTGGTGGACCGCAGCGATGCAGCGGCGACACCCGCGCCAAGGCCGCCCGCTCTGCAGACGACGTCGCCGCCCCCTGGAGGCGAGGCAACACGACCTGACGGCACGGCTGGATGCCGGCGCCAGCGCCGCACCGCCGAGCACGGCCTGGGGCCCGCACATCGGGCCGCCGCCATTCGCCGATCCGCCCAACCCGCCCGACTTCGACCAGTGGTACACCGAGAAGCTCGCGCAGAACCCCGACTACAGCAGAGAACACGCCTACGGCCACTTCTATAACCTGGCCGGCGACGTCAGCACAATGCCTGGCTACACAGCGCAGACACCCGCCCAACTGCAGCAAGCAGCGCACGCCGGGCGCGAACAGCGGAGCCCCCGATGGTCCGACTACGCGCCAACACCCACCGAGAGGTACTGGGACAGGAGGGAAGCGGGCCTGGATGCCGACTCAAAGATCGGCACCGATGACCCCAATTCCCCGTTCTGGAAGGCCGCGCAGGAGGCCGAACGACGCAAGGCCGCGAAGGCACTGTCGGAAACCGGTCAATCTCAGAGGCCTACTCGACGAGTCGACCGCGTCATCGACAAACTCACCCGGAAAGACGCCTGACAGCGGGGGCGCAGCGCCACCAGGGGTTTGTCGGTGGGTGCCGCTAAACTGGAACCCAACGGAGCCCAACACGCACCGATACAAACCGGCCGGACATGAGTGCCCGGTCCTCGATAACACCGGGAGAGACACCGATGACAGCTGCACTGGCACCCGCCTTCACCGTGATCCTCACTGACGCACAACCGACCCTGTTCAGCATCGACGACGAGGCCTTCACCCGCTGGTGTGACGCCAAGGGTGAGGAGTTGGCCTGCGAGATCCCGACGCGAACCAACCCCCGCGCCGGCGCAGCACTGTCAGACCTATTCCACAACGCCAAGGAAGCCGCAGTGATCCTCGGAGACAACGCCTTCGAACTCGATGTCTACGGCGATGACGACGAAGATGTCAGTGGCTTCTACGCGGTACTGAAGAACAACGTCGGCAACCAGCGTCTCGTCGGGCTCACCAGCGGATGGACAGAAGTGCCCCGCGTCGAGGATGCCACCGACGCTCGCCTTGGCGCGCGAGAGCACCTAGACGAAATCTGTACCGTTGCCAACGACGTCCTGCGCGCGGTCGCCGCCCGCCCGGACGCGACCGCGACCTCTCACCAACACTTCGGCTACTGGATCAACCGCGCCCGCGGAACCGCCCGCTGCTACCAATGCCAATACCAATTCACCGGCACCGACACCACCGCCGAAGACTGGCAACCGTCCTAACTCGCTCACCTGTCGGTACCCACGGCTATCCTCAAAAGGGCTGCGGTACAACAACCGCCAGCCAACCATCCGGCCCAGTGTGCGCACTCGGTCACCGACAACCCGCGAAAGGTTGAGTCAATGGGATCAATCAGCTACGCCATTCCGCACCGCAGCTCCGCCCGCGCAGAAGTCGCCCAGCACGTGCGCGGGACCCGCGCCGAAGTCATCGCCTCCAACAGTGCGCCCGGAGACGGATACGAATGGGGCGGAACGTACTTCGCCGCCCACCGTGAGGAGAGTGGACAGGTATGGGCTTCCATCACCCTGTTCGCTCAGTACCGCGGCGATGTGGTGATCAAGATGATGGACGAAACCATGGGTCCGACAGCCCTCGGGGTCGGAGCGACGGTCCTGGCGGCGCTCACCGAACCGGAGGGCGACTACGCCCGCCAGTGGCGCCAAGAAGCCGCCCACTACCAACAGCAGCGCGCCGCGGCGCTGGCAGCTCGCGGCCGATGGATCACCCTGCAGTCGCCTGTCACCCTGCAAAGTGGCACCGTGATCGACACGGTCCAGGTCGATAGCCTGCGACTCTGGACAGCGCGGTCGGGCAGGAAGATTCGCCCGAACTGGGATTGGTTCATGTCCACGTGGAGTACGACACCGCACCCCGGCTAACGCGTCGCCGGGTGCAGGCCGGATGTCGGAGCCCCCGACTACCGTGAACGCATATGGCGAAGCGAGTTCGCCACCACCGGCATGGGCGTGAGCGCCCGGTCACCGACCCGAGAAGGGGAAACCCAATGTTGAGCCAGACACCATCGGTGGCCGCGTGCCCCGGTGAAACACCCGAGGAACGTCGCCGACGCTCCATGTCACTGCACTACCGCAAGGCCCACACCCGGGGCGCGAGCCGCGTGCGCTGGGACGCCTACGACCTCGCGGTGCTCTACCTGTCGACTGGGCGACCCGAACTGGTCACCTCCAAGCAAATTCACGCTCAGATCAACGGCGGGCGATGCGCGTTCTCACCCGTGCGAGCAGCGATCCGGGACGCCCGCCGCGACTGCGTCACGGCCGGGGTCGACCATGGCTAGAACCACTGATGAGACCACGTGCACCGTCTGCGCCGTTCGCCTTGTGCGGCGTTGGAACGCTGCCGGCACGGACTTCACCTGGCTCGACGACAGCGGACGCGGCCGCGGTGGCCAAGGCGGGCCGGCCGGGGTCGACAACATCGAGGACTACCTCGATTGGCTCCGCGACCACGATATGCGCGGCTACTCAGCGTTTCTGGCTCAGGTGACCCTCGGCGCGGGCCTGCTGCCCTGGCAGCACTGGCACCGTCCGATGGACGTGCCCGTGGTGTACGCCCCAGATGAAGTGCTGCCCTGGTGCTGCGGCGAACCCGCCCAGCTGATCCGCGACGGCTGGATCTGCCGCGAGAACAACCAGCACCGGCCCCTGCCGGCGGCCTGACAGCACCTCTGGCGAGCTTCGGTCACCCGGCATGTCAGACCGTCTCGATACACTGATCACCGGTTGCCGCTCCGATTCGGGTGACCACCAACGGCAGGGTTCTGAGGGCCCCGTCACCCACCGTAAGGAGACGATGATGAACTGCAGCGCAGACGATCTCAACAACCGTGTGCCACATAACGCAACGCCGCGGCGACGTGAGGACTTGGTATGAGCGGCCCCGGACCGGTGAACGCCGTACGCAACCTCATCGACCAGCACGGCTGGGCGGTCATCGGGGTCTTCCCGACATCAGTCGATGACGGCCCACCGTTCAGCTACACCGTCGGAATGACCGACCGCGGCTTGCCCGAACTGGCGGTCTACGGGCTGGATCTGCGCTCTGCAGCAGGGGTGCTCAACGCCGTCGCCGGGCATGTCCTCACTGCAGGAGAGCTGCCCCGCGGAAAGGCTATCGACGGCCTGCTGGCAGGAGGGCTGCCGCTGGTCGCGATCACGATGGACGACACCAGCGACCTATCCAACGTGCGGGCGCTCTACGGCGCAGTGATGGCAGCGCAACAGATCGTCTGGCCCGACAAGAACGGCTTAATGCCTTGGCAGCAATGGGATCTCGGTGAGGCCCAACCACTCAAGGGGAATCCGCCGCATGAATGAGCGCCAGAGCGGGCCCGTGCTTCTGGGCGGGTACGCCGCCAAGCAGTGCCCGGTGCGCACCCAGCATGACTTCGGGCCCCATCCGCTGACGTGGGTGCCAGAGGCGGAGGAACAGGCGCGTCTGGACGCGGGCATCGACTTCGAGGCCGACGTGTTCGCCCGCCTGATCGCGGCGCACCCCGGCACCGCGCACATCGCTGCCGCGCTGCGCCGCCAGGACGCCACCGCTGAGACGCTGGCTGCGATGGACGCTGGCGCGCCACTGATTCTGGGGGGATGGCTTCCCGACGACCCCGCCGGTGCGCGCAAGGGCAAACCGGACCTGTTGGTGCGGGTAGCCGGCGGCTACCTGCCCGCCGACGTCAAGCATCACCGCACGCTGGAAGCCAAGAAGACTAAGCGGGCCCGGGTATCGCGTCTCAGCGCACCAGCAGTGCACCACCTCGAATCCGGGTTCACCGCAGCAACCAACCACCGGCTGGCAGATGGGCTCCAGCTGGCGCACTACACCCGGATGTTGCAGGCCTGTGGGCGCCATCCCGGCCCGCAGTACCCGTGGGCGGCAGTGCTCGGCACCAGTGAACTGCCCGGGCCGGCAGGCGACGAGCTGGTGCTCGTGTGGCACGACCTCAACGAGCCGCTGGGCTTCACCTACTCCAGAAGCAGCGGCAAGGCAGCACGCACGCTGCTGCAGCGTTACGACCACGAACACCGATTCCGGGTGGCCGTGGCCGCCGCGGCGAACGCCCGTGCTGATCGGCTCGTCACTCCGGTCCGGCAGCCGGAGTGCCGCAGCTGCCCCTATGAGCGCACGTGCGCCCGCGAGATGAGCGCCCAAGACGATCCATCCCTGGCGTTGACCGTGGGCAGCCTGGACACCCGTGAGTGGCTGGCGCTGCGCGCGCTGGGCGTCACGACGACGGCTGCTCTGGCCGAGGTCGACCTCGACGACGACCACTTCCTGCAGCGGTACCACGCCGAGACATCGCACCGCGGCCGCGATCACGCGCGCTCTCGTCTACGGGGCGCTGCTCAGCGCGCGGTGATGGTGGAGGCCGGAGTCCATGTCGTCAGGACGGGGGACGGGCCGGTGCAGGTGCCCGGCGCTGACGTCGAGATCGACCTCGACATCGAATGGGACACCGAAGGACACGTCTACCTGTGGGGTGCGCGGGTGCGCACGGCGCGCGACGACACCACCGCCCAGTTCCATGCCTTCGTCGACTGGTCAGTGAGCGACACCGCGAGCGAGCGGGCGTTGGCTCAGCGCTTCCTGCATTGGCTGCAAGAGCTGCGCGACCACGCCCAGATCGTCGGGCAGACCGTCGGGGTGTTCCACTGGTCAGCAGCTGAGCCCTCCCGGCTCAGAAGAATCCTCGGTAGCGACGCCGAAGACCTTCTGAACCCGGACACCGGGGTGTTCACCGACTTGGAGCGCGTGTTCAAAGAGCAGTTCCTGTCGCTACACGGAAGTAGCATCAAAACGGTCGCACCACTGTTCGGCTTCAACTGGCGTGCTGAGGATGCCGGCGGAGCCCTGTCGCAGAAAATGCTCGACCACGCCCGCCCGGGTCGGCCGAACACCGAAGAACCCCGGCAGTGGCTGCTGAGCTATAACGCCGACGACACCGCGGCCTTGGCCGCCATCAGAGACGGGATGCGCCAGTGGGAGGTCACCGCCGGCGCGAACCCGGCCTGAGGGCGCAACGGCCACCGACAACCGTGCCGATGTCAGACCCCGGCGATACGATAATCACTGTCAAACAACGGGTTTGGCGTAAACGGCCGGGTGTGAGCATCCGGTCACAGATTCCGATGGCAGGAGCAACACGTGGCTAACTACTACGGTAAAGGGCGCACCAACACCTTCCTGGTGAACGACGTGCAGGCCCTCAAAGCGGCGCTGGAGGGCAGCGAGTTCGTGGTGCGTGAGCGACCCGAGCGGGGACTCGGGGCGGTGTTCCTCACCGCCTCCGACAGCGACGGTGCGGGCTGCTGGGGCCAGCTCGTCAACGTCGACGGACAGGACGAGCCCGAGGAGTTGTTCGTTCCCGACATCATCGCGGCGCACCTGCAGGACGGCCAGGTGGCGGTGTTCGTGCACGCCGGAGCTGAGAAGCTTTGCTACATCAGTGCGTACAGCATCGCCGTGCACTCCAGCGGGCAACAGGTGCGCATCGACATCAACGACGTCTACCGGATGGCGGCGCAGGCATTCCGCCTCAGCGCTGACGAAATCGACTCAGCCACCGACTAACCCGCGCTCGGCGCGGGCGTGTCGGCGCCCCCCGATAGAGTGCGTCACGAACCACCCCAACGGCCGCGGCTTGTGAGCCCGGTCCACAACCGCCTCCGAAGGAGACTCACCATGACAACCAAGACAGCTCATGTTTTCCCGCAGACTGGCACCGACGACACGGCCGCCCGGCCAGATGCCACAGCCGTCGATGTGGGGCAGGCGCTGCGCATCGACGTCGATGGCACCATCGACACCATCGACCTCACCCGCGCCCAGGACGGTTCCTACGGCACGGCGATCGGCGAGGCGATCGGCTGCCGGCGCTACACCATCACCGATGTCGACGCGCAGACCGACATGTGGATCGACGACGAGGGCATGCCCGACCTGGGCGACGTCGAGATGGTCACCGCCACCCTCAACCCGCTGGCGACACTGCTTTTGGCCGAGCACCGCGAGATCTATCAGCCCTACTTCGGTGTGGCCCTGTTCGCCGGCCGTGATGGGGAGCGCACCACCGGGCTGGACGCCGCGCACGTGATGCGCCTGCGCACCGAGGCCGAGGCGATCGCGTCGCGGCCGGCGCACCTTGAGGCGTTCCGCCAGCGGGTCATCGCCGCGGTGACCAGGCGGGCGTGACAAGGGCCTGGAAGGGGTCCGCCGCCACCAGCTGGCGGCGGACCTCCTCCGGTGCACCTCAGGCGCCCAGGAGATCAGTCCCAGGGCAGCGGCCCGGATCGACGGCGATCCAGCACCGTCTGATCTGACGGCGGATAGGGGTCGACCACGGGGAGGATCTCGACCGGCCCGGTGAGGCGGGCGATGCGGCGCCGCGGCGGACTGAGCGCGCGCAGCGCCTCCACATCCGGGCGATCCCCGGCATAGCCGGTGCCGTCACGTGTCACGAGCACCTCGACGTCGATGACGGCGCACCCGGTGTTGTTGCAGCGCAGGCGAAGCCGTCCCCCGTCGCGTGCAGGGTCGGTGGGTGCTGGCACGCAACTGACTTCCCCGCAGAACAGGCAGGGCATCCGCTGCCCCGACACCCGCGCGTGGGGCGAGGTGCCCGCCGCCCAGCCGGCTCCAGGGCCGAAGGTCCACTGCGGCCGGTCCGTCACGGGCGGGACGTGCGCCAGGATGCGCACGTCGGAGCGCTGCGCCGTCGCGGTGACACCGTCGTCAACGATCACGATCTCGGTTTCGCGGGCATCGCAATCGGTGTGGTCGCAGTACATCTGCACGCGCCCCTGGTCCACCAGAAGGTCTCCGAACGAGACGATGCTGGTGGTCTTTCCGCACAGGTAGCAGCGGGTCGGGGTTTCGGCGGGCAGGCTGCGGATCCACGGGTCCTGGCCGTGACTCCACGACCGCGCCGGCGCCGGCGGCCGCGCGTGGTCGACTGCGGCCAATGCCGCGGGGAAAGGAACGCCGGGGTTGGCGCGCTGGAACGCGCGGGCGGCCTTCTTGAGGGATGAGTTCTTCGTCATCAGATAATCCGTTCACCTGGTTAGACCGGCGATGCCCCGCACGTCAACGCCTACCAACAGTGATCGGTCTATCGCAGATCCAGAGGACCTTGCCCTTACTGTCGCTGCGCGGTGCGGGCGCCTGAACGACTCGGGGTCAGCCATGCGAAACGGCTCTGCACCCCACTATAGCCGCACCGCGCCGGGGCGGGGTTACGCGCCGCGTTGGGGTTGCTCGGCGACCAGGCCCCCGCCGTCCGGCAATTTCTGCTGGTCAAGACTCTGTCCCGCCAACGCGGCCCACCGTGAACTTGGTGGCCGGCGGGGGTCTGTCATAGCGGTAACGTCGACCGGCATGGGCGAGGTCATCGAGTTCGGTCGGCGCGGCACCGGCCCGGACTACGCCGACGCGAAGTTCAGCATCAAAGACGTCTCCGAAGCCAGCGGACTGCCGCAGCCGGTGATCGCCCAACTGGTTTCTCGCACGTGGACTGCCGCGGGTTGGATGTACACTGCCGCCCAGTTGCAGGAGGCCGTCGACTACGCCAGCCGCCACCGGACGGTCCAGGACGTCTCCAGCGCCGCGGCCGACGGCACCGAGGGCCAGCGTTCCGCGGATCGCGGCGCCATGACCGTTGCCGCCCGCATCGCGGACGCGCGATCGAAGCATCCGAGTGCAGACCTGACCAACCGTGATCCGGGGCAGCGGTGAGTGCAGCGTTGCCGTTCTATCGGGGGGCGTAGTAGCCGTTGGACAGCAGCGGAGCGCCGTCCTCGGCCATGAAGGCCCGCCGCAGATCAGCAGCGCTGAAGCCCAGCAGATGCGACAGTGGCACCAGGGTGAGCAAGGCAAAATCCGGATCGGGTGCGGTGGCTACAGCGCCGCGGGAGTGGTGCACCAGCACCTGGGACTCTTCGGCGTCGGTACCGAGGGTGTAGCCGGGGGCGAGGTCGCCGGTTGCCCAGGGGAGTTGGAGGTAGGGCAGGGCCAGGTCGTCGCGGATGTCATCGCCGAAGAGGCTATACAGATGGTGCTCAACGACTTTGGGTGAGGCGATGAGCAAGACGATGTGCTCGTCAGGGTCGCTGTCTGGTTCCGTCCGCGCGAGTATCGTCCGTTGATTGTCATGAGGGCGTAGGTGATAGCGGATATTGGCGCCGTTGAGCGGGCGTAACTCGTTGGTGTCGGCCTCGTCGCCGAGGCTGGTGTAGCCGGCGGCTTGTGCCCAGGCGCGAAGATCGGGACTCAGTGACGTCGAGGCCATGGGGTGCAGGGTAACCGCGGTGGCGGCCCCAGCCGGGCGAGGGCAAGCAAGCATGGTTGCGGTGCGGAGGGATCGGCGCACTTATGACCAGAGCCCCGCATAAGTCCCGGGCGCTCAGAGAATCCGCTTGACGACGACGTCGCGTGGCATGGCGGCGATGCGAACGACGTCGCCGCTCTGCGGTGCGTGGACCACTTGACCGCCGCCCAGGGCGATCTGGACGTGCTCGGGGCCGCGATTGCTGAATCGAGAGAAGACGAGATCGCCGGGCTGAGCATCCACCGGGTTGATACGGGTGCCAAGATTGATCTGGTCATAGGTTGTCCGTGGCATTTCCGCGCCGGCCGCTTGGGCGTAGGACCACTGCACCAGACCCGAACAATCGAAGCCGCCGCCAGTGGGGCCGCTGGCGTTGCCGCCGCCCCACACATAGGGGAGTCCCTTTGCCGTCAGCGCCTTCTCGGCGATCTTGCGGCCGGCCTCGCTGCCACCGCGGCCTGATGGCAGTCCCGCCGCTTCGCGCTGCTCGTCGTCAGACCCCTCGCGCATGGACGACGCAGGCTTGAACGCCGAAGCAAGGCTCGCCGCTGGCGATGTCAGGGCACTGAGAGGTGATCCGCCACCGCCGCCTCCTGATTGGCCGCCGCCGGGCATCCCTCCACCGCCGCCTCCTGATTGGCCGCCGCCGGGCATCCCTCCACCCGCGCCCTGCATAGCCGCCTTCGCCTGCTCGTAATAGCGCTGCGCCAGACGGTCCACCATCACCCTGCGCAGATCGGCCGGCGGTATCTGCTCCCGCACGGTGTTGGCCCCATTGCCGACGGCGTCGGCCTTGGCCTGAAGCACGCCCAGTTGTCCCATGGGGGTGCCTTCCACGGGAGCCAGCTGGCCGCGGCGATCGTCATAGGTGCCGTGTATACCGTCGAGCTGATCACGCGCGCCGGTCACGTTGTCGGCGGATTCATCCACGACCGGCACCAAGGAGGGGTCAATCTTGGCCAGTTCAGCACTGATCTCTGCCTGGCTCTTGCGGTCGTCGATGAGTTTGTCGATGAAGGCACCCAACCCGCCGGGCAGGGCGTTGAGGCGCTGCTGAATCTGGTCAGGTACCTGCGAGGGCAGCGGAGCGGTCACCGGAGTGCCCTCACCGAGGAGTCCTCGCAGTTGGTTGAGGATCGAGCTGACTTCGTCGCCGGTGCTCATTGCCCACCCACCCGGCCGGGGTAGCAGCGCGCATGCAATGTCGTGCGCCACGGTGACGCCACGCGTGGCTCACGAACGAGATGCGCATTCCCAGCGTTGACTGCCACCCGAGGTCCCTCCAAGTCCGTGGTGGCTCAATATTCCCATGACAGGGGATCTCAAGGCGCTTCTCCCACGTCACCGGTTTCGCTGCCATGTTTGAATCCGACGCCGATTCGAGGCGGAACGGCGGTGCGCCCGACCGCTGTATCGGCCGGCATGTCAGACCCGTGCCCTACTCTGTTGAAGACAGCCCCAGCACGCCGGGGCGCACATCGGCTAGGCCCGCGAGGCCCAGTCCATCAACCCAGGAGGGTCCATGCTCGACATCACTGCACCGAATTCATTGATTGCCGCGATCCCATTTGTCCTAGGGTTTCGTCCCGAGAACTCCATGTTGGTCGTCACAGTCGCAGACAAGGTCCTGGGCGCTGTCATGCGCGTAGACCTAGACGGTGACACCGCGGAGTACACCGGGCGGCTCGCCATTGCCGCCGCCAGCCAGGGTGCCGACGAAGCTGTCGTGGTCGTCGTCGACGCCCACGGCGAGGACCGCAGCCACACGGAGCTGATCGACACCTTCACTGACGCACTGACCATTAGGGGTGTTCGGCTGCTGGGCGCCTTCGTCGTCGACGAGATCACCGCGGGTGGGCGCTGGCACTGCCCCGACGGTTGCGGTGCGGGCGGAGCGTTGGATGACCCGGCGACGAGCGTGTTGGCCGCCGCCGCGGTCCTCGACGGGCGGCGGGTCTACGCCAACCGGCGCGAGATGCAGTCACTGGTCACGCGAGATTCCCGGAGGTCCGAAGCGGTGAGGGCCGCGTCATCGCCGGCCAGCGCGCCGGGTGATCCTCGCGCGGCGGTTGACTACGTCATGGATGCTGCACGTTGCCTCGCCGAGGGGCAGGCGCCCGGTGATGATCGGCTGGCCTGTGTCGCGGGGGCTCTGCTCGACAAGGAGGTCCGAGACATGCTGCTGGCCTTCGCCCTTACCAGCGACAGCGGCGCCGCCGAAACCTTCTGGGCCATGCTGGCGCGCTCGCTTCCCGCCCCGTCGCGGGTGGAGGCGTTAACACTGCTCGCGGCGTATACGTACATCCGCGGTGACGGCGTGATGGCGGGGATCGCCCTCACTGCCGCCCTGGAGGAGGACGCAGCCCACGTCCTGGCCTCGATGCTTGACACGGCATTGGAGTCGGGGATGCAGCCCGACAAGATCAAGGCTCTTGCCGAACTTGGTTACCGGCTGGCGCGTGAGGCCGGGATCGAGCTGCCCGCCCAACTGGAGAACACCGTGTAGCGGTCCCTGGCGTCGGCCAGAAGGCTGGCGCCCGTTCGAGGTGCCACGGTGTGGGTGGGGCGAGCATCGTTGTATCGGATGCGTAGTACCGCTCAGCGGCGAAGGCGCCTGTCAGGACTACGAGAGGAGCCGCTATGTGCCGTGTCGCTGCGACATCGTCGCCGGCCGGCGACTCTGCCCTGGATGCGGTGCGCAGTTTCGCCCTGCAACCTCAAACTCGCCTGCGACGAGCTGCACGACGATCCGTTCAATCCCCAAGCGCGCTCGGCCGTAATGCGAATCCTCGAAAACGATTGCTAACCAGCAGATGCCGCGTTGTCGCGAGTCGTCGAGAACTGCCCAGCATAGGGATTGCTGCCGAAGGCCTGCACCGTCGTCGAGGTTGTGGCGACGACTCGCCAGGCGCGGTGTGCCCCAAACGGCGAGCCCGCGAAGCATGACGGAAATAAGCCTTTGCGTCGGTACTCCCCGGTGAAGGCAGTCCGACACGGGGAGCGGTATGTGCATATGCGAAGTAATCACCGAGGTCACAGTTGTCCGCTGGACGCAGCTGAACCATGTGCAAGGCCGGTAACGAACCCGACGGGCCTCGTCGCTGCAGCTCCGATCCACGCGCACAGCTGCAGCGTTCGGTGGATCGAGTCAACGAGTTGGAGCGGCGTCGCGACCAGCTCGCTGAGCAGATCCACACTCTGAACGCCGAACGGGCGCAGCTCGCAGACGCCATCGACGACGAGCACGAGCACCTGTACGAAACGATTACCGCCACGAAGCCCCGAATAATCGCCAGCAACAAGAACGAGCGCGTCAAGGTCGGGTACTCGGTGCGCGGCGGCCGTCCCGCTGTGAGCGTCGACTGGTACGGAGCGATCGGTGCAGCGTCCTGGGACGGGCGGGCTGAGTTCGACGAGCGGACCGCTCACGCTCTCGCCGACGCACTGAGTGGGCCATCGCCGGAGCAGTGGCAAGTCAAGCGGGTCACCGTGCCGGACTCTCGCTATGAATTCGTCTACTCGCGTCAGGAGCCGGCAAAGCCCGGACCCATTGTCCTGTATGTCATCGACCGCGATGACAGACAGGATTTGAAGTCCAACACCCTCAAGCTGAACGCCACGGCCGTTCGTGGCCTCAGTCGGGCCCTGCGTGACGCGGCCAACAGTCTGGCCCGGGCTCGGCCAGCTCCGCCGGCGGGCCAGCCCGACGGCGAGCAGGCCAAGGGATGCCTGAGTGCTCCTGGTCCGAGGAGAGACGCGGGGCAATTTCGCGAGTAGCTACGCGAAGATGCAGTAGCTTGCTGGGTGCATCGGGAACAAGGGGGTTGGATGAGTGACTGCACGCATCGACGGGTTGCCCACACGGTCATCGCTACCTACCTGTTTGTCGCGACGGCGGGGTGCGGGAGTTCGGCGACGACCACCCAGCCCACGTCGTCGAGCCCCAGCGAGCCAGCGATCAGTACAACGGTGAGTCTGCCCGTCGAGGCCACCTCCGAGATCGCGCCGACGCCCGCAGCGCCCCCGGCGATACCCCCGGGAAAGGTGCTCGCTGGCCCGCAGTCGTCGTGCACGTCGAGCGCCGCAGCGGCGCCCATCGATCTGCGCACCGTCGAGGTCAAAGTCGGCAAGGTGGCAGGACGGGCCGGTGAGAGCGCTCAAGTCACGATGACCTATACCGGAGGCCCACCCGCGACCGGCACCGTGCTCTGGTCGCTACTTGCCACCAATCCCGCCGGATCGACGGTGCAACTCGGATACAAGACCCTCGACGGGCAAAAGGCCGGCTACTTCTACTTCCTCTTCGCCGAGGGCACCCAGCACAACATGGACGGGTTCGCCGACACCGACACCCCCGGCGAAATCGGCATGATCCTGCCGCAAGCCGGCCTCGACGCCCTGGGCCCGGTGTGGTGGTGGTCAGCCGCAGTCAACGTCGATGGCCTGGACATCGACTTCTGCCCTGATCCCGCATAAAGCCAGGACCAGTGCCAATGGCACGTCCCCGTCCTATGGCAGCGGGCCGGCGATTAAGGAAAGGGAGCTGTCGTGGCGTCACTCACCCGCTACGGAGCGGAGGTCGGCTCAGTCTTCAGTCTCCTGGGCCAAGAGGAGAACGACCTGACCGCAGCGCTCGGATTCACCATGGCGCGCTCCAAGGCCCTGGGCGCCGCCATCCTCCGCCGGGTGTGGCCCGCCTTCGACGACAGCGACGCCGAGGTCAGCTTCGCCCTGGAAGTGCGGGCTGAAGTGGGCCGCACCGATCTGGAAGTTCGGCTCCCCGCCAGCTCCGCTCTGCTGATCTTCGAAGCCAAGCGCGACTGGCTCGTCCCCACCACACAACAGCTGCAACAGTATGTTTCGCGCATTCACCGGCACGGCTCAGGTGCGCTGGTGTCGTTGTCGCAAGCCTCGCCCGCCCTTGCGGCCACACAACTGCCTGCCGACATCGACGGCGTTCCCGTGGTGCATCTGTCATGGCGCGACGTCTTCGCCGACATCACAGCAGCACGGCCGCTCTGCCGTGGGCGAGAACGCATCTGGCTCGCAGAACTGCACACCTACCTGACGGAAGTGATCCGCATGAGGACCGTGGCCGACAGCATGACCTACAGCGTCGTACTCAGCGAGGACCGCCCCGGCGGTGAGGGCACACCGACCTTCCGCGAGATCGTCACCGAGGGGAACTGCTACTTCCATCCCTACGGCATCGGCGGATGGCCCACGGACACACCGAACTTCATGGCATTCCGGTGGGCCGGGCACGTCCAGCGCATCCATCGCATCGTTCGCGTCGACGTCGTCCCCACCATCCGTGACCGGTTCGACTACCTGCCCGAAGGCCCCCTCAGTGACCGGGCGCACGCCGTGTACGACTTGGGGCCACGCATCCCGCCCTTCGAACCGATCCCCAACGGCGCCGGGATCTACCCCTCATCTCGACTGTGGGTACTCCTGGACCAGTTACAGACAGCGCCCACGCTGAAAGAGGCCATCGCCGGAACGCATGCACTGCAGGCCAGTTCGTCGTAGCGCGACTTTCACGGCTACATGTCTGCAAGGACCTCCGCTAGAACCTCGGTACCCGTTCGCGGGCCATCCAGCTGAGTATGTGGTCCCGACGAGTACAGCTCTTCGAAAGCCGGGGGGCTGGTAGCACCGTGGGTGGGCGCGTGGAAGCGAAATGTCGATTTCAGCTGCGTCTCGATGTGCCGCGTATCCGCGGTCAAGAAGTACGGCGTTCGACCTCGCCCCAGCACAACGCGCGAGTGCGCGCAGTGGGTTGCTGATCGGAGCCACTGCCACCGCAGCCGCCAGGCCGAAAGATGCGTGCAGAGATGCGTCAGGGCGAGCGAAATTGGGGTGCTTCGGCGCGCTATCTAGGAGCGTTCGGGTGCGAAACTGGCCAGATGAGCCACGTCATGCGAGCAGCCGGTTTGCACAATCTGCCGCCGGCCCGGGATTTCCTTCTGTCCCCCGGGTTCGCGGGCGTGGCGGCGGTGCTCGGTGTGATCGTCGTGGTGTGTGCCGTCTTGTACGGGTCACGTCGTTCCGGGAAGCGCCGCAGCGCCGAATGGGAGCAGCGCGATCGCCAACACGAGCAACGGCGCGCCGACGAGCTGCACGCGGCTGCGGTGGCGCGCTGCTGGGATCGGTGGTGGCAGGTTGTGGAGGCAACGGGGATCGAACCGTCCGCGAGCGAGGGGGCCACTTTGGGGCTTGGGCCGGCGGTAGCCCTGGAGGTGCTGCGGGGCCTGCTTCGCGACGCTGAGGATCTTGGCGATGCAACGCTGGCCAAGGCGATCGCTGTTTACCAGGAGCAGCTGCTGTTGGTTCTGGCGCAGCAGGGTGGCCCACTTTCCGCTCTGGCGAAGGAGTCCATGGCTCCAATGGTCAATGGCGGACCCACGAGCCTTCCGCCACGGGGCCCGTTGGCGCCGGCAGTCGACGACTCTGCGCTGTCGGAGGGTGCAGAGCCGAGGCGGCGGTCCGAAGTGGCGGCGGCCGCACCTGACCCGGTGGGCGCATCAACGTCGTCGGCTGTCCCGGCGCAGGTAACTGCGGGGAGGCGGCGCCGGCGATGACCACGACGCGGCAGCACATCGAGGATCTCGACGAAGCCGAGTGGGCTACGGTGACCAAGCAGGCCGCCGAGGCCTCGATCGAGACGTCACAGCGACTGGGAATAACGCCGCGGCCGGAGACGCTCGCGTTGGCCAGGATGACCAACGGCGAACTCGTCGAGCACCGCAAGCGCTACGGGCCAACCAAGAAACGATCCTCGCCGGTGATGCAGCTCGTTGAGGCCGACCAGCGAAGCCGCGAGGCCCGCCGTCGCGAACTCGCCGCTCACCAAGGTCGACTCGATGCCGAAGCGGCCGCCGAGATCGCACGTGCTGATGCCGACGAGTTCGCGGCGACCGCCACGGCAGCGTGTGAACGCGCCAGGGCGCTGGAAGCCGAATCGGCAGAACGAGACCGCAGGCGGGCGCGCGAGCATGCGGCCGACCAACAGGCGTTACGGCAGGCGCGTGCTGAAACCGCGCGAGTACTCGCCGACACCGCGGCGGAGATCGAGCAGGCACGCGCCGATGCATCAGCCGAGGTCGCTGCCGCGCACGAATGCGCCCGCGCCGCCGAGGAACGCGCCGAGCAGCGAGCGAGCGAGCGAACCGCTGAGCGCGGCGCCGCGGAGGCGAAGGTGCAGGAGCTTCATGCGCAGCTAGAACAGGTCCGTGCTGACGCCGCGGCTGAGGTGGTCGCAGCGCGGGAACGAGCGCGCGCGGCAGAGGCCCGGGCCGAGCAGCGTGCGACCGAGCGCGTGGCCGAGCGCGCAGTTGCAGAGGAAACTCTGGGGCGGCTGCACTCCGAAGTTGAGCAGGTGCGCACCGACGCCGCTGCAGAGGTCGCCGCTGCCCACGCAACAGCCAAAGGTGAAGTAACCGCCATTCGGGCACACGCTGACGCCGAGATTGTCGAGGCCCAACTTGGTGCGCAGGTCGAAGTTGATGCGGCCCAAGGACAGATCATTGTTGCCCAGCGCGCGGCGCAGGTGGAGATTGCAGATGCGCGCCGTGCCGCGCAAGCCGATATCGACGGCGCTCACTCCTACGCAGAGGATGTCGTGCGCCAAGCGCAGGACGAAGTGGCTCGGGTGACGGCGGCGGTTCAAGCGTCCGGGCCGCTGATGATTCCCGTTGCGCCAGTGCAGGTTCGCCCGCATATCGGCACGCTAGAAGCCGTCTTGGACACCCTCTATCGGATCGATTACGTCTTGGAGAGCGCGGTGTCCGGCGCGCAGCCACAGCCAGACCCCGAGTACGTGCGCGGCCTGACGAGGGCGGTTCAAGAACGGGCCAAGGGGCTCTCGGCGGAGTTGGCCGACCTGCCCGACCGGTTCACCGATCAGCCTGACGCCGAGGCGTCGGCCTCCTACGCCAACGCCGCCGGCGCGGCCTACAGCGCACTTTTGCAGCGCATCGAGGACGCTGCTTGGCAGATGATGGGCCGCGCCCAGGACTCCGACGCCGAGATCGTCGAGTCAGTCTCGGAGATGGCGGGAGATCCCTGGATCCAGGGGCTACGTCAGTAGCCGCCGCGGAACGCTTCCCACTCTCCAAAGGGTTTCTAGCAGAACAGTTGTGCGGAGTCGAGGTGGCCAAAAGCAGAGCATGCTGTGAACGATGTCCAAGAGATCTGGAGGATTGATGACAGACAACTACCCCGAAGTGGTGAACGCGTGGGCCTTAGCTCTACAAGCCACGACCGCGAGCCCGGGCGAGTTCCTTCTTTATGCTCTCGCCGATAACACGGCTGAAGCAGCAGAGCAGGTGGAGTCCGACCTCAAAGCCGCCAAGCCCGGTGATTTCGTCGACGTGGAGGTCCGCTTCACGAACATGATGGACTCCACCATGCTGCGCGTGCAGCCCCATATGTGGGGAGTGTGGTGCGTCATGGAGCGCACCGTCCCTGCCGCGGAGATGTTCGCCGGCTCGGCGGCCACGCAGCAATGAATCGCTAAGCGCGGCTCACATCATCGATCCGACCCCTAGGGTCTGCTCAACCACCACCACCGCCTTCCCATTGTGGCTGGCGTGCCCCATGGAGCGCGAAAGGGGCCGATCAACGAGCCCGGGGCGCGATCACCTCCCAAGTGCCAGCCGCAACTCCATCCGACCTCGCCGATCAGATCGTGAGTGCCTTGCGGGAGGTGGTGGTGGGCGGCGCGCGCGACGGAGTCGCTAAGCGTAGCGATGCTACGATTTGCCTTGTGAGTGCGATGCCCAACGAAGCTGATGGCGAAGCCGACGTCGCGGCGCCTACCCTGACTGTTCGGGTCGGCTCGGCCTCCTACCGCGTACACAGCGCCGATTCGCCAGCTGTCATCGGACGGCCAGACGCACGCACCGGGCAGGCGCCACAGATCCCAATCGAAGATGGTCGGGTTTCGCGCGAGCACCTGGTCCTAGTCGCTCGTGCAGGCGCCTGGCACGGGGTTCCGCGAGGTCGAAATGGTGTGTTCATTGACGGCCAGCAGGTCAATGATGAGTTCGCCGTACCCGAGGACGAGCTAACCGTCGTTCTTGGGCACCCTCACGTCGGTATCCAAGTGCATTTCAGTGGGCTGGACCCTAGCCTGGTTTACGTTGGCGCTCAGGTTGCGCAGCGTCGCAACGAACTCGGCATCTCGCAGCGCACCCTTGCCAGTGCGCAAATAATGAACGCTGGTGCGTTGATCCAGTTTGAAAAGGGCCGCAGCTGGCCGCGTCAGAAGACTCGCGAAAAGCTGGAAGAAGCCCTGGGGTGGCCAGAGGGCCACATCGAAAGCCTCCGTTCAGCATACGAAGCTCAAGCGCTCCGCGAACAGAGCCAAGCCGAGCCCAACAACACGTCTGATGCCCAAGATGACGAGCGAACTGTGCTGCTCGGGTCGGGAGGCACCACCTCCGTTGAATCTCGGTTCATGGTCGAAACAATCGCGGTCGCGCTGTCGAACATCACGTCTCAGATCACCGAACTACCGCCACCCGCAGATCCAATCTTTCAGTCACGGATCGCCGGTCTGATCGTCGATCTGACTCGGCTGGAGTCGGCCGCGTCGAATGCCTCCCGAGGGTTGTCGGGGGCACAGGACATCCTCCTGAGACTGGGCGAGATTCGCCGGATGCGCCGCGATTTGATGCTGCAGGCGGCGGGATCGCCAAACGCTACGCTCGGACAACGAGTCTTCGCCGCGCGCCATCGTGCTGAACTGACGGTCGAAGAGGCCTCAGCGATGGTGGGACTTAGTCCTGCCGACGTCACTATGGCCGAAGCTGGACAACCTCTGGTCGCGACTCAGGTTGATGCGTTCCAACGCCTCCTGGCCGCGCTGGAGTGAACTGTTAAGTGGGATCTGAGTGCAAGCCCAGTAGGTCCCTTCGGGCGGGGCGGTAGTCGAGGGCCCGCAGTCGGGGCTCGCAGGGATCTCCGAGGCGCCGCCTGGCCGGCCGCGCGCCGCTCAGAAGGCCAGGGCTAGTGCGAACAGCGCCAACGGCGCAAACGGCACCGACGCCAACAGCGCCAACAGGATCGGGATGACGCGCCGCGTCCCCACCGCGGCGGCCCACCCGCCCAGAACGGCGATGAACCCACCGACCGCTGAGGCGCGGATGCCGGCGACGTCAGTCCCCGGGGGCGCGGCGCCATTCATCAGCTTGTCAGTCATATTGGGGTCGCGCAGCACCGTGAACACGAGCAGGTATCCGATGATCATGGCGGAAACAGCCGCGATCGACAGCATCGCGGCGCGTTCGCGGTCCTGAGCCCTGTCTGTGCGCATGGAGCAATCGTCGGGCAACAGGGCGGGCGCCGAATCGGTAGATCTACTCAAATCGAAGTGCTTCGTTCTTAGCGGTGCGATGCTCGCGCGTGCACAGCATGGCCATCTCTGCCTTCCGTCTCCGATCTCAGCAGCTACCAGAAGATTGCTCACCGGCCCACACGACAGAGCTGCGTATCGACTCCCCTCGAAGTGACGGCGCCGCGCACCTCGGGTGGAAAGAACTGACATTGCCGAAGTAGTGCGGCGGTTAGGCTTTGAGAGCATCCCGCGACCGCGGGCTGTGCGAAATGGGGGGGTGTAGCAATGACGGCGGATCTTGTGATGGTGCTGGCAGACAACGCCAATCCGGGCCGGACAGTAGGTCTCGTTCTGGGACGGCTCATCATCGTCGGGCTCATCATCTGGGGGATCGTGCACCTGATCCGGAAACGCCGACGACGTGCCCACCCGCCCGTGCAGTACCCACAGCCGCAGCCCTACTGGGACGGAGTCGCCTGGCAGTACCCGCCGCCGGGCGGCATGCAGCCGCAGCCGTTTTGGGATGGATCCGCATGGCAATACCCGCAGCAGCAGCAGCCATATCCGCAGCCCTACCAAGCCCCGCAGCCGTATCCACCGTATCCACATCAGCAGCCCGGTCCGGGCCCGCGGTACTAACGATCGCCTACAGCCGACGTCGCCAGGAGGGAACGGGTCCGCATGACTGCGAAAAGTGATGATCTGCAATCGTTCCGGCGCCGTCGAGGCCTACAGGTGTCGCTGGCAGCCTTGTTGGCGGTGTGCGCGCTTGCAGCCTGCTCCCCGGTCAGCGAACGATGGGCCGAGTCGGCGCAATCGAAGATCACTCCGATTGAGGCGGTCCAGACGCTAGGTCAGATTAGGTTGCCGTTGTGGCCCGAGATCCTGGACGCCGAATCCGACGCAGGGGCTGACACTCGCTACCGGGTGGCGATGCGGCTCGATGACGGGCAACTCGAGGAGTTCCTTTCCCAGTTCTTGCTCGGTCCGCAGCCATCCGATATCCCTCGGTCGATGTCGGTGATCGCTGGGCCTGCCCTGGAATCAGCGCCGGAGCTGTTGTTTATGCAAACGGGGATCGATTCACCAGGCGGTGGGTATCTCCGCGAGATCATCGTGGATAAGCGCGCACCTGGCGAGGCATATGTACACATCGCGGTCTACACCATGTGAGCATGCCCATCGTGGTGTCGAACGAGCGTAGAACTTCCACACCGCCGGGGGCCGGGTCTGAGCCGGTGCTACGGATCAGGCCGGGACCTCCAGCCACCATGAACATGCCGGGGTCGCTGACATTTATCGATCTCGTAGGCGACGGTGCCACCCCATCGACGACGTCCGGCTCAGCCACTGTGGCGTCGGTCCTCACGTGGCGCGTGGTCGGGTTCGGATGGTCAGCGTGGCGCAGGGGAAGGGTCGGATCCGGGCTCAGCCGTCTGCGAGGTAGTCGCTGGCTTGTTGCGGCCGGCGTCACGGTCTGTTGGATTGTGGGCAGAGTCGTCAACGCCACCGCAAGCAGATGACGACAGTGCGATCATTGCCGCCGTGAGGGTGGCCACTGCCTGCCTGGCAACGGCTTTCGTCCGCAGCGTGGATAGGTTGTGCACGCACATGGCGTATCGCCCCCCTTGGCGTCGTTGTAAACCGCTGGCTGCGGCCTTCTTCGAGCCTAAGGTGCGGTGCAGCCCCTGTTGCGCACCAATTTTCGATGCTTCAACCGCGCAGCGGCGACGGTGTCGCGGCGGTCATGCGATACCTCCGTGAGGGACAAGAAAGACGGGCGGCACCACCGTCGAGTGTGACAGTGGTGCCGCCCGTGTAGTCGAGCTGTTTGGAGCTATCCGTGCCCGGACAGCTTCTTGATCGTGCGGTGCACTGTGATCCCGGCCCAGCCCAAAAGGACGGCGAACACTGTGCTCGTGATGGATTGCAGCAGAATGACCGTGCCGATACTCGATCCGCCGAGGCCGCTCATGTAGGGCGACGATGTCAGCTGCGACCAGGCAAGGAATCCGAGGAGGGCTCCGCCGCCGTAGAGAACTGCGCCGATGCCGCAGATGCCGTAGGCGACGAACTGGACGGCTTTCTTCGTGCCGACGGCGAAGAACGTGTAGGCCAGGCCTGCCCACATGGCCAGGGTGAGAAGGTCGCCGATCAAGCCGCCGATCTGCCCGAGAATGAGTGCCAGGACGACGCCGATGCCGAAACCGATGTAGACGAACTGATCTGGGGACTGCTGGCGGGTCTGCTGGAACCAGGGATTCTTGATCAGCTCGCCGTACATGCCGCGTTGAATCAGTCGTGCGATGAATGAACCGCCCTTGGCTAGAGCGGAATTGGCTGCCTGCAGCGGTGACTGCACCTGTCCGGGCTGCGGTCCCGGCGGCTGCCCAGCGGGCTGTCCGGGGAACGGTCCCGCCTGCGGGGGCTGCTGAGCGTAGGGATCTGAGTACCCATAGGGATCGGGCTGGGCGTAGGGATCGTGCTGCGGTGGGTAGCCGTGCGGCGGCTGGGGGCCTGGCCCGTAGTGGGGTCCGGGCGCCGGTGGCGGGCCGTAGTTGGTCGGGCCGCTCATCGGAGGGGGCCCGTACGAGGGCGGCGGTCCCTGCTGCGGCGCTGTTCCGGGCACAGGGCCGTACTGGGCAGGCGGTGGGGTCTGCGGACGCTGCGGCGGGGCTCCGGTGCCGGGGTGTTGGTGGGGCGTGGCGAGGGGCGGCTGTTGGCCGCCCGCTGCGGCCGGCGGGTACTGGCGCTCGGTGGTAGGCGCGGGACGCGACGGGGCGGGCGTGTCCCGCACGATCTGCGTCCGTTCTGCGTCGTCGCCGTACTGGGCACCGGCGGTGCTCGGTCGTGGTGTGCTCGGCACGACCGTGGTCTTGTCCGGGTCGACGTCGTGCGGTGCGTTGTCGGTGACATCCTGCGTCTTTTCGACATCATCCATGTTTGGTCCCCTCGGGAAAGTTGCTCGGTTGATCACGTTACCTGCCCCCAAGGGGTGTTTGATCACTTCTTTTCGGCTCTTCGCACAGGGAGCGCACAGACCTCCTCTAGCCTCCGCTTTTGCCGGCGTAGCGCGGTGAAGGCCTGGCCAGGCGGCCATCCGGCGGGTTAGAACTGGTCAGCGACTGCCTGCGCGACCTGCCGAATGAGATCCATGTTCTGGGTGGGTTCGACGACGCTGACCAGCGGCAGCACGGGGCCTCGCGCGCTTTGCACGACGTCGCCGACCACGACATCGAAAACTCCGCTGCTCTGGTCCCCGGCGACGCGGTGACCGCCGATGCTGAACTGGTCGGGATAGACGTCGACCAACTCCGGGGCCTGGTAGGAGAACGACACATCCACCGGCGGGCCGCCGTCCACGGTGAACATGCAGCTGTTCACGGTGACGTCGTCGGGGGCGATATCGACCGCGTGGGTGGCCCGTAGCCGCTCGGCCGGCGCGCACGGATCTGCACCGGACAGAATCGCGGAAGGTTGGCCGCTGGAGCCCAAAGAAGGCCGCTGCTCGAAGGTCCTGATCGCGGTCCGCATCAACGTCTCGGCTACCGCGCAGCCATCGACATCCGGGTCCGCCATTACTGATACAGACAATCGTGCGTTGTCCGGGTAGCTGGCCGCCAGTTCGCACGACCACGCCACCATTTCCTCACGCGGGGGTGCGTCGGGTTGGTCGGCGCTGGAGGCGATGGTGACGTTCACTCCGTCGATCACCTCATTGCGGATCCAACTGGGCTCCTCCGCGGCCGGCTGGGAGGGGCCGATGTTGAGCGCGATCGTCGCATCAACGGTGCCGGCGGGGTCCTCGACGGTGGCCTCGCAGTTCAACGCTGAGCCGAAACCCTTGATGGTCAGTGGCTGACCATCAACCGACTCTGCGTCGGCGTAGAGCGCGCACACATCGATACCGCGCAACTCTTTGATGACCGCGAGCCGATCAGCTGCTTCCGGTGCACTCGTAGCCGGCCCGGAGCACGCGGTAAGCGCCGTGGCGGCGGTGAGAACGAGAATGAGTGCTGAACGGGGCATGTATTTACCCTAAGCGACCTGAAAGGTCCTACCTGGCACCAAAATGAGCCAGCGCAACCCTTCTGCGCGGTCCGCGCCGCGGACAGATCCCCGGCGATAGTCAGCGCGGGTTGGCGGCCTGGCTTTGCGCGGCGATCCCGTCGAGAGTCGCTGCCAGGACAGGCAGCCGCACCAACGGCGGATCGCTAGCCGGTGAGGACTGGTACCACTGCAGCTGTTGGGGCCCGGCGTATCCCCAGCGGGTCAACCACGGCTGCAGGAAACCGACTGCGTGGGCATAGGGCAGCGCGCGTTCGAACAGCACCGGTGCCGCCGCGGTATCCATCGTTGCCGGGTCGGTGTTGCTCAGGTGCAGCCGCAGACCACCGAGCGCGGCGGTCAACCGCGATCCACGCGGGGTGTGCGCGGGAATCAGCAATGCCGCAGCGGTGATTCCTGCACCCATCACCGCCACTGCCACACCGAACAGCGGGCTCACACCGACGACGTAGAGCACCAGGGTCGAGACAGCGCCGATCCCCAGCAGCCAGAGCCCGACCGTCTGCGCAGCGCCCCACTGACGGGTCCAGTCGCGGGCTGCAACGCTGCGTCCGATCTCAGCGCTGACACGCCGCAAATCCACCGGAGCTGGAGCACCAGTCAACTCCGAGAGCAGGATCGACTGGCGGCCGTCGGGCAGCAACGCATCCACCACTGCCCGCTCAAACGGGGTCACCGCCTCGTCGAGGTCGGCGCGCCGCGAGATCTGGAAGTCCGGTTCGCTGTCGTCGCGCTGGATCTCGGCCAGCCACAGATAGTTGCGCACGGCCAGGTCCAGCACCGTGGCCCCGAAGTCCGAGGCGCGGACGGTCCCGGCGGCGACCGAACCGATCTGCCCCGGAAGGACGCCGTCAGGGGAGGTGAACACACCGCCGGTATCGCTGGAGGACAGCAAGTTCGGCTGGTCGGTGATTGACTGCGCGGCGACCCGGTCGCTGCGGCGTCGCCACCACGCAGCGAGAACTGCCGCGCCGGCCAGCACCGTCGCCACCGTCGCCGCGATCAGGCCAGCGCCGCCGGCTTGTGCGGTCGGCGACTGACCGCCGTCTGCGACGGTAGCGCTGAATTCCGCTGATGCAGGCACAGTTTCGGCTGGCAGCAGCACCGAGAACACCACGACATCGCCGGCGGCAAGATTGTTGTGCTGAAAGCTCACCTGCCCGTTGAGTTCGGTCTGGGTCAGCGAGCACAGCCGCCGGATTCCGATCTGACCGTAGGCGCAGATCGGGGAGTCCGGCGCCGCGGCAGGAGATCTGAACACGCCGGTCAATTCCGCGATGGGCTCTGACCATGCGGCGGCCAGGAGCCAGGTGAACTGCTGTAGGTCTGGTCCATCGGCTACGGTTCCTCTGACGCTGTAGCGCACCGTGGAGGTGCCGGCCGGGACCGACAGCGACAGGTCCTCGCCGTCGATGGTGGCTTGGGCTCCGTTCTCGGTGCTGATATCCGAGACCGAAAAGTGCTGCGTCCGGTTGCCTTCCACCGCAATCTGCAACGGCATCCGGCTGGTCGCGGTGGCGCCGTCAGGGACAGTGGTGGTCTGGGTGACCCGCAATGTGCCGTCATCGCGCACGTCGAGCGCGAGATCGAGCGTGAACGGTGTGTCTGCATGCGCTGGCGGAGTAGCTATGAGCAGCAACCCCGCCCAGGCCATAGCGATGACCAGAAAATATGTGAATCTCCCACCCATACGCGCAGGGTAACCTACTTCGGTGCCGTCGCATCAGGATCCTCCCGGTCGCCGACCACCCTTTCCCGGGCAACCACATCCGGGTGGGCAACCCCCGGCGGGGAGCCAACCCGGGCATCCGAATCGCCCGCCACCAGCACCGCAACACCCTCGGAGGCAACAACAGCCGCCGCGGCCACCGATGCATCCGGTGCCGCCACCAAGACCAGTGGGGCCGGCTCCGCAGTGGGGTGACACCGGCGCACACCGTGCGTTCCGGCGGCCACCTCCACACCCGTCGCATGGAGCCGGCCACCCCCGCCCGGCCCCCGCCGCGCCAGCAGCACTATCAGCGACCACCGGTGCCACCACCGCACTACCAGCGCCCACCGACACCGCCGCAGGGCTACCCGCCGCAGCCAGGCCCCCCGCCGCAGCCCTACCCGCCCTACCCGGGACCGCCGGCACATGCCCGACGACCACCCGGACACGGTGCGTCGCCACCCATCCCCGGCCCGGGACCGTGGCCCTACCCGCCTGCTGCGCCGGCTCCCCGGCGTTCTTCTGGCGCGCAGATCGCCCTGGGGGCCATCCTGGTCGTCGCGCTCGGTGTCATCGGCGTGGCGATCGCCTCGCCGGAAAGCATCCGCTCCGCACTTCCGGGCGCCGGCACCGTCGCATCCACCACCACCACGAGAACGACCTCCGCTACGGCACCGAGCACGCAGCCCTCGTCGACATCGTCGACGTCGGCGGCCTCGACGCCGCGAACAACGACGTCGCCGAGTTTTCAGCCCGTGCCGATCGGCGAGCCAGCCCTGACGGCCAACCCGATCTTGCAGGCCGGCGGCATGCAGAAGCAGGTATGCGGCCCGCCCGGCTACCCCAACGACGGACCTGCCGGAGAAGCGTTCTACGCGGCGGCGTTGCCGTGCGTCGAACGAGCTTGGGAGCCGTTATTCGAGCGCGTGAGAATGGAATACGACGCCCCTAAGGTCATGGTCCCGGTAGGGACGACTGCCACGTCTCCGTGCGGGACGACGTCCACCGCGCAGGCCGCCGCGTTCTACTGCCCGATCAACGAGACGATCTATATGCCGATCGCCGGACTGCCAGAAGCATGGACTGAAGGTCGTCCGTTGAACTACCTTTCAGTCTTCTCGCACGAATTCGGCCATCACGTGCAAAACCTCACCGGCGTCCTGGAAGAGGCATTCCAACGTGAACGCCGCGCTGGTCGCACCAGTCCGGCCGGTTTGGAGAGCAGTCGCCGCACCGAGCTTCAGGTCCAGTGCTTCGCGGGCATGTTCGTCGAATCCATCGTTGACAGCGGCGGACCGTTCACCCGATCCGATGTCGACCACACTCGACGGTTTGAATACGGCAGCGGCACCGGCAGCCCTACGCACGGCACCGCCGAGAACGTCGAGGGCTGGTTCGTTCGGGGCACCCTCAACGAGATTGCCCAGTGCAACACATGGACAGCCTCGCGCGCCGAGGTCGCCTGAAAAGCTATGCGGGGAAGGGAAATGCGACATTATGGCGAACTGGCCTGGTGACCGGGGCCCTGGGCCGCGCGATCGGCGCGATGACGCTTCCGAGGAGACCACTCACGTCATACCGCAGTTCCAGAGACCGCAGCCGGCTCCCAGCAACCCACCACCGTGGCGGCCGCAACCCCCCACCGCCGGCGGACACCCACCGGGCTGGCCGACTGGTGTGCCTGCAGATGGGGCCCCGGCGGGCAAGGCCGCGTCGCGGACACGCCGTCTGGGGTTGCTGACGGTCGTCGCGGTCATCGTGGCCGCGATATCGGTAGGTCTGGCCTACATGAGGACGGACAGCGACGGCTCCACCGGCTCGACCGGCGCAGCTGGCTCGGGCGGCTCGGCCGGGCCCGCTGAGACCGTCCTGGCATACCTGGAGGCGCTTAGCCGCGGCGATGCCGCAGCAGCGTTGTCCTACGGCAAAAGCCAACCCGCCAACGCCGATCTGCTCACCGACGAAGTTCTGCGCACACAGATCGCCGCGATGCCGATCTCCGACATCCAGGTCGTGGGGCAGACCGAGGGCAAGAAGGCGGGCGACACCGCCGATGTGGACGCGACGATGATGTTCGGTGGGGTGAGTTCCGATGTCACGATGGGGGTGACCAAGGTTGGCGATGAGTGGAAGGTCGACCATGCCTTCAACGAGCTGCACATCGCCGATCACACCGCCGCCGTGGCGACACTGAGCATTCTCGGCAAGAAACTCACCCAACGCGAAACGCTGTATGTTTTCCCCGGATCTCTTGAGCTGGTCACCTCCAACGAGTACATCGACGTCACGTTCGCCTCACCGCTTCCCGGACAAACGCCAGTCACCTTCCGGCCCACCGTCGAAATCAACGACCAGGGAGAGACTGCAGTTCTCGACACCGTGGCCAACGCGTACGCACCGTGCGAGGGCTCGACGATGCTCGCCCCACCGGGTTGTCGGGCCAAGATCACCGATCCCGATGTCGTGGAAGGCACCCTCAGGTGGGGTAAGGCGGATCTTGGGGCTGTGGCGGTGACGGATTTCAACGACCAACGAATGTTCGCCATCGTGAACGGCGCGGTCCGTATCCCGGTGTCCGGGCAGTTGCGCTCCGGTCAGCCCTTCGAGCGCATTGCGGTCCAGCAGCTGTACGAAAATGTGGACCTCACGACATCGCCGCCGGCATTCATCGAGTGAATCAAGCAGCGGACCTTTCGCCGCGACATTTGTCCTGCGTTGCCGGTTGGTGCGCGGGTTGCCCGGCGCCGCAATCTCGGCGCGCAACCACACGCGGTCGGCGTGCAGGCGTGTCGCGGTCGCCGGGGCGAGAACGCCTCCCACTCAGCGGATCTGGCGGCTCAGCGCGTTGACCAGCGCGGTGTTCAGATAGCTGATGGCCGCGTAACCGGGCACCCGCAGCGCGTCGATCGCCGCGACATCATCGACGATGATCGTGGCGCCCCGGTACTTGGTGAAGGGATCGGGTAGCCCGTTGTAGCTGCCGCCACCAGCTGCGGAGTCGGTGCGTGCCACGATCCGTACGTCGGTGGGGATCGTGTTGAGTTGCTCGGGGTCGGCGACGGCGGCGATAGCTGATCCGTCGGCAGTCGCGGTGACGGCCGGCTTGTCCAGGTAGCGGAAGCCGAGCCCCTGCAGGTATTGCGCGGCCGGGGATTTCGGGGTGGCGGCACTGATTCCGTCATCGCCGACGAACACGACCTCGATGCTCTTGCCGTCGAACACCGGATGTTCGGTGCGCAGCTCGGCCTGGGCGTCGGCGGCGTTGTCAATGAGCTGCTGGGCTTGTTCGGTGCGGTCGAGGATGCGGCCAATCCACTGCAGCTGGGTCTGCCAGCTCCATTCGCCGGCGTTAGCCGAGCGGGTGATGGTGGTCGCGATCTCGGCCAGAGCACGGTAGGTCGCTGCGTCAACGTCGCCGGTGTCGATGATCAGATCGGGCTTGGCGGCAGCGATTTGAGCAGGATCAGCGTCGGAGAGCACTTGGGTGTTGCCGGTGATGAGGTCTTTCTCCCAGCTGGGCAGCCCGCCGGGGGATGAGACAATGGCGGCCGGCTGTATGCCGAGGGACAGCACGGCATCCCCGTCGCCGGGGCCGGCGGCCACAATCGCGTTCGGCGGGGAGGTCAGGGTGGCCTCTCCGTGCTCGTGGGCCAGCGTCTGCGCCGTATAGGCAGGGGTGTCCTCGCGTGTGAACATCCACGTTCCGACGCCTCCGCTGACCACGAGGGCGGCGGCGACGCCCGCGGCGGCCAGTGCCGTTCTGCGGCTGCGCGGCTTTCCCGTCGGGGTGTGCACCGGGGCGGCGGGGCCAGGCCCGGTGGGCCACCCGGTTGCCGGGGTGGGGCCGGTCGACCATCCGGGCCCGGGCGGGTACGAGCCTGTTCCGGGGTGCGGGCCGCTCCAATGGGGTGGGCTGTTCTCCGGGCCCCACGGCTGGCGGGGGCCTGGCGCGGGCGCGGGGGTGATGCGTACCTCGGCGGTGGTCTCGTCGAGGGCTGCGGCCGCGGCGCGGGCCAGATCCCCGGCGCTCTGATAGCGGTGGCCAGGTTCTTTGGCCATGGCGCGGGCGATGACGTTGTCGATCGCGGCGGGCAGGTTGGCCACCACATCAGTGGGGCGCGGCGGGGGTGCCATGAGGTGGGCGGCCGCGACGGCGGCCATGCCGCCGGACCCACTGAACGGTGATGTGCCGGTGAGCATCCGGTACAGCGAGCAGCCCAGTGAGTAGATATCGGCTCGGTGGTCGGCGGGTTCGCCGGCCAGCGTCTCGGGTGCGGCGTAGGCGATGGTCGCCATCACGGTGCCGGTCTGGGTGAGGTTGACTGCGTCGTCGAGGGCGCGCGCGATGCCGAAGTCGGCCAGAAAGATCCGTTCGTCGTCGGTGGCGAGCAGGAAGTTGGCCGGTTTGACGTCGCGGTGCAGCAGGTTGCGGCGATGCGCGTAGTCCAGAGCCTTGGCGACTTCACTGGTGATGTGCACGGCGCGTTGAGGGGTCATGCGCCCGCCGGCCAGTTCGCGTTCGGCGTCGCTGCCGGCGACGTACTGCATCGCGATCCACACCTGGCCGTCGGCTTCGCCGCGGTTGTAGACGGTGACGATGTTGGGATGATCCAGGGTGGCGGCGAGTTCGGCTTCGCGGTCGAAGCGGGCGCGGAAGTGCTCGTCGCGCGACAGCTCACCGGAGAGCACCTTGAGCGCATCAAACCGTGGCAGCACCGGGTGGCGCGCCCGGTAGACGGTGCCCATGCCGCCAGAACCGAGAACGTCTTCGATGACGTAACCGCTGATCGTCGATCCAGCTGGGAGAACCACTATCGAAACACCTACTGCCCTGCGAGGATCCGGTACTGGGCGGCCATCTGCTGACGCACGTCGGTGACATCGGCGGAGAACGCGGTGAAAGCGTACCGGTCGGCGCTGGCCACGCACTTGAACTGCCAGACCACACGCTGCCAGGTCGGTGCCGCAGTGCCGGGAAGCGCACCTTCGGTGCGTTGGAAGCACCTCGCGGCGGGAAGCCCTTTGACGCCGTCGACCTCGCGCACCGAGGGCAGGTTTTCGAGCTGGTCGACCAGGCCGCCGACGATGCGCGTGGCTCCGTCGGCGTTGGCCGCCTGGTAGACGGTCGTGAGTCGCTGGCCCACGATGTCGACGCCGGCGGTGTTGAACATCGCGTTGGCCTGCAACGGATCCAGCTCGAAATGCAGCCATCCGCGAGCATTCCAGACACCGATCATGAACGGAGCGCCGCCGTCGGGCGCGACGAGGGTCCGAGCCAGAAGCTGTCCGCTGGGATCGAGCGGCAGATCACCCATCGCCGCGGGTTCGGTGGGGGTGAACTCATCGATGCGGCGCTTCTGACTGATCAGGGCACCGTCAACCAGGTTGACTGCGTTGGTGCCCAGGAACGCCTCGGCGGTCTGGGCCTGCTGGTAGAGCAGGTATGGGCCATGGGCGGTGAAACTGACCACGTTGACTGCACCGTCGCGTGTGGATGTGGTTGCGCGGGCCTCTGGGGTGTTCCCGATGGTGACGGCTTCTGTCGGGGGTTGTCCGGGCCGGGACGCCTCGGTGGTGGCCATCTCGGCGGCGGCGGCCTCGGCGTCGGCGGCGTCGGGAAATCGCAGCACCAAGTTGTGCAGGCTGCGCGGCTGGCCGGCTGTTTCCGGCGCCACGCGCACCGTGGAGAACGCCGTCATAAAGCGGTGCTTCTCGGCGATGGCGATCAGGTCGTCTTTGAGCACGCCGTTGCTGCGCATGATTTGGATCGACGGGATCGGGCCAATCATCCCCAAACTCAGTGCCCCCGGCAGCTTATTCAGCTCAGCGTCGACCTCCCATGGTCCGACCACGAAGTTGGCCATGCGGTGCGCTTCGAGCAAGTTGGCGCCCTCAGCGTCGTCGCCGACGGTGCCGAACGGTTTGCTCGACGCGGTGTCGTAGGGGCCGGTGTCCATCAAGGCGACGTTGGCCCCCGAATCCGGGCCTGCTGCCGCGGTTTTCGCGGTGCCCGGTGTGGTGGAGGAGCATCCGGTGATCAGCGCGGCACACGCACTCACAGCAATCGCGAGTTTCAGAACGGCGGTCGTAGGTGTCACGGGTGCCTCTCTAGCATTGCCTTAGTGTTTCCCTGGCACGCGGGTGGTGCTTTCGGCTCAGCGCTTCTAGGTAGTCGGTGACTGTCCGGGCAGCTGCGGATGGCGGGGTTGGCGCCGTCGGGGCATTGGGCGCTGGTGCTGCCGGTTCCCCGGCGCGACCAGCAACCGGCGGCGCGGCCCATGAGTGCTGTGCGTGCGGCCGGCTGTGGTGGTGTGCCGGGAGCGTGGGTGGGCGCCGCTGATGGCGGTGGAAACCGCGGTACGGTGCGGGTGGGTGCGTCGGGATCACCCCAGCCGCGGGCGCGTGGCGTATTGCCTTGTTCGCCAGGCCAGTCCGCCATTCCGATCCACCTCCTCTTGTAGCTGTCCCTCGTCGTGAAATGTGGCGCTAGGACTCACGAGTCAAGGCAGTGCGATCCGAGACATCAGCTCATCGACCGATCGTCGGCGGAGAGGTACTGACGTCGACTGAGTTGTACATACTGCTTTCGGCGGTGCCGCTTTCGGTCCCTCCGTCGCGGGTCTGAAAAGACACCGGGGTGGCGACTTTTCCGCTCAGCCGCACAGTCAGGTCGTACGGACTGAGTTCGCCGATGCTCACACCGCTGAGATCGGACTTTCCCCACGTCACGGTGCCGTCGACTGCGCTGTACTCGTTGAGCTTGACTGGGCAGGCCGGCGGATTGAGGAGCTTGGACTTCTCGCATGCGGCGAACGCATCGGCCACGGCGGCGGACACGGCCTCGGTGCCGTCGTCGTTGAGTTCGTAGGTCGGTCGGAACGACAACATCGAGCCGGTCAGCAGCGGGGAGTCTGCGGTGACATCGATGTACTCGTTGGAGCTGCCCACTTCGATGAAGCCGGGGAACACGTAGAACGCTTCGCCCTTGCTCAACTCCTTGCCGAACAAGGTGAGGGTTTCGTCAGCGGCGTTGGGGCTCAGGATCTCGATCTTGTTGATGGCTTCGTCGATCTTCCAGGTCTCCTCGACCTTCGATAGACGCACGGTCGAATCCGAGAGCTGGTTACCAAACTTCACAGCGACCTTCACGATGGCCATCCCGATGCCCGCCATGTCCTCACCGTCGTCGAGGATGCGGATGTCCGAGATCGGCATCTTGGCGATCTGCTTGGCCAACACCTCACTGGTGAGCAGATCGGCGTTGGCAGGTTCACTCTTGCTGAACGACAGCGCCTGCTCGGCGTCACCGGCAGCCAGTGCTTCAAGATAGGCGGTCACGGTTTCCGCGGCGGTCATCGAGCTGGCGCCGCCGAACAGGCGCGGAACGGCCACGACGGCAGTGATCACCAGCACGACGGCGGCGACCGCGGCGATGATCAGTTTGCGGCGCCTGCCAGCGGACGGGGGCTTGGCGCCGGTGCCGGCGGGCGCGCCAGCCCAGCCCTGCGGTGGCGGACTGGCCCATCCCTGCGCCGGCGTTCCGGCGGCCAGCGGCTGCTGTGAGCCTGCCCAGCCCTGTGCGGGCGCTGGTGGGGTGCCAGCGGCCGGCGGCTGTGGCTGTGTGCCCCACGAATTGTGCGGGGTTGCAGGGTTCGGCGTCGGTGCTTGGCCCCATCCTGCCGCTGGCTGCGCCTGTTGCGGCTGCGGCGGTGCGGGGCGCTGGAACTGCGGTGTCACGACGGTGGGGTCCTCGGGACCGGGCCAGCCGCCGGGAGCGTTGGGGGGGTTGGTCATGGTGATCTCCTTCGTGGCCGCGTATCGGTGCAGCGTCGACGGCTGCACCGCTTTAGGGCGTTACCGCGCGGTGCGCGGGGTTGGTCGGTGGTGCGCACGTGGAGCGAGGGGTCAGCGGACCTTGTCGGCAATGGCGCGGGTGATCGAGTATCCGGCGCTGCCGACGGTCGGTGAGCAGACCCGGACATCGACGATCACGTTGCCGCGCAACGCCATACCGCGCTCGCACTGCTGTCCGGGGACCGGCGAGGTGGTGGGCACCAGCATCAGGGTGTTGATGTCGCCGATCGGGCGTGGTGTCTTGATGTCGACCGTGGTGGACGCGCCCTGGTAGCTGAACTCGGCGCGGGTGTTCTGGCAGGCGTTCCAGTCACCGACGAGCTTGTCGTAAATGCGCTGGGCCGCTGCAGGGTCGGGAAATGCGAGCACAGCTTGGGCGATGCGGTGCTCCTGGCCCTGCGCGACACCTTGGATGGCCATACCGGTGAGGCCGGTGCCCTCGTAGGTGGCGGCGTAGCCCGGGCCCCAGGCGCCGGTGCACTGTGGTGGTTCGACGTTGCCG
>NZ_CP038797.1:0-861 GCF_012223425.1 Mycolicibacterium frederiksbergense | reverse complement strand
TACCCAGCTGTTGCGCGCGGCTCAGGTGAGGGCTGCGGCGCCGATGAGGCCGGTGGTGCGCTCGGCGGCGGTGGTGGTGGCGCGTACTGCGGTGAGGCGGGTAACCCTGCGGGGCTGCGGATGATGCGGGGCCTGCGGCGGCCGCCGGAACACCGGCCCCTGCTGGGTTTCCTGCTGGTCAAACGGCGCCGGATTGCCAGCTGGGTAGCCGCCGGGCCGTGGCCGGTGCTCACCTCCGCCCGGCTGCCTGGGACCCTGCGGATTCATGTCATCCCCCCGAAGTCTCGCGGTGCGATGAGTTGTCCCGCACCATCCGTCGCATCGATCATCGCATGATCCGTTGCACCCCTATTGCACCAATTATTTGCCGCTCAGACCCCCTCTCATGGTGTGTAACACTGAATTCGGCAACAGCACAGCTCAGCGGCTAGCGCAGTCCAGCCGGACCGTTTTCCCCGGTTTAGCTGGGAATAGTACTGCGACGATTGGGCGTTGCTGGCCAGATGTCGTGCGCGCGCTATCGGTGCGGCACAGGGGATGCAGTGCGACCTAGGAGGGGACGTGACAGTGCAGCAGTGCCAGGAGCCGCCAGCGGAGGTCGGACTGCCAACGCTGGCGATCGAGGTGGCGGGAAAATCCTTCACCGCGGCACCCGAGCAGGGGCCGGTGCTGATCGGCCGTGCGCTACCGGCACAGATCCGCATCACCGCGCACGCCATCTCGCGCACCCATCTGCGCATCGAGCCGATCGGGCAGCAGTGGGTGCTCAGCGACGCCGGCACCCGCAACGGCACGTTCCTCGACGGCGAGCGCATCGACTCGGTACCGCTGCCCGTGCCGCTCACCGAGGCGATCACCGTG
>NZ_CP038799.1:3208248-6086872 GCF_012223425.1 Mycolicibacterium frederiksbergense | reverse complement strand
CGACGAGATCGCGGTGCCGTGGTGGTTCCTGGTCGGGCAGCTGACCGTGGCCGGCATCGTCTTCGCCCTCGACGGCGTGCTCCTCGGTGCCGGCGACGCCAGATTCATGCGCAATGCGACCCTGGCCAGCGCCCTGCTCGGGTTCCTGCCCATGATCTGGCTGTCACTCGGCTACGGCTGGGGGCTGGTCGGCATCTGGTCGGGCCTGTCGCTGTTCATGGTGCTACGCCTGGCCTTCGTCGGTTGGCGCACCTTCTCGGGTCGCTGGCTGGTGGCCGGTACCGGCTAAGCGCCCAGGGTGCGCTGGATGTCGCCCTTCATGGCGTTGAGCTGCCCGCCCCAGTAACCCCAGCCGTGGGTGCCGTTGGCCGGGAAATTGAAGGTGCCGTTGGTGCCGCCGGCGTTCTGGTACTGGCGGGCGAAGTTGCGGTTGCTGTCCAGGGTGATCGTCTCGAGCACCTGCCCGGCGATGTCACCGCCGCCGCCCAGCTCGCCGGGCCGGCCGGTGCCGCAGTACACCCAGATGCGGGTGCCGTTGGCGACGAGCTTGCCGACGTTGACGGTGGGGTCGTTGCGCCGCCAGGCCGGCCCGCCACCGAGACCCCACATGGCCACCGAGTTGAAGCCTCCCGCGTCACCCATGGCGAAGGTCACCAGCAGCGGCCACAACCCCTGCGAGAGGTTGAGATAGCCCGACAGCGATGCCGCATAACTGAACTGGCCGGGGTGGTAGGCGGCCAATGTCAGCGCGGCGCTGCCCGACATCGACAGTCCCACCACGGCGTTCCCGGTGGGGGAGATGCCCTTGTTGGCGGCCAGGTACCCGGGCAGCTCGGAGGTCAGGAAGGTCTCCCACTGGTAGTTCTGGGTGGTGCCGTTGCCGACGGCCGGCCCCTGCCAGTTGGTGTAGAAGCTGGACATGCCGCCGACCGGCATGACGACCGAGACGCCGGACTCGAAGAAGGTCTCGAAGGCCGCGGTCTCGATGTCCCAACCGCTGTTGTCATCGCGGGCCCGCAGTCCGTCGAGTAGGTAGACCGCGCGCGGCCCGCCGCCCTGGAAGCGGACCGGGATATCGCGGCCCATCGCCGCCGAGGGCACCATCAGCGTCTCCACCGGCAGGCCGGGGCGGGAGAACGCCGCCGCGGTAGACGGCTGGAGCGATCCGATGAGCAGCAGCGAGGTGAGCAGGCCGACCGTCAGCCGGCGGATCAGGGTGTGCAGGTGATGACGCTTGTGCATGGGGTGTGCCGTCCTTCCGGGCGAGCCCCCCGACCCATCGAATACGTCGTGCGGTGAACACCTTTCGTTACAGCGATGAGTTCGCTGAGGGCGAACGGCGGATGCAACCGCGAATGACGAATCGCACCGAAGCTCACACCAGGGGTCGCGAAACTGAAACCAGGTACGTCAGTCCGGTCCTGGACACGCGAACGCCCGACGCGCTGAGCACATCGGGCGATCGTGCGTGGGACGGTCAGTCCGCGGCGCTGGAACTGCCCAGCAGATCACGGACCCGGTTGGCCACCTTGATGAACTCCGGGCGTTCCATGGTCTCGGCGTACTCGCGCTCGGCGGGCAGGTCGACATCGAGGGTCTCGACGATCCGGCCCGGCCGCGGGCTCATGACGACCACCCGGTTGGCCAGGTAGACCGCCTCGGCCACCGAGTGGGTCACCAGGACGACGGTGGTGCCGGTCTCCCGCCAGATGCGGTGCAACTCGACGTTCATCTTTTCCCGGGTGAGCGCGTCCAGCGCGCCGAACGGCTCGTCCATCAGCAGCACGCCGGGCTCGTGCAGCAGTGCCCGGCACAGCGAAACGCGTTGCTGCATACCGCCGGACAACTCGTGCGGCAGGGCGTTCTCGAATCCGGTGAGCCCGGTCATCTCGATCAGGTAGTCGCAGCGGGCCTGGGCGTCCTTGCGCGGCATCCCGCGCATCTCGGCCTGCAGCAGGATATTGCGGCGCACGGAACGCCATTCCAGCAGGGCAGCGCGCTGGAAGACGTAGCCGATCTCGCGTTGCGGGCCGCGCACCGCTTTACCGCGCAGCCGGACGTCGCCCGCAGTGGCGTCGGTCAGACCGGCCACCACCTTGAGCAGTGTCGACTTGCCGCAGCCGGATGGTCCGGCGATGGAGACGAATTCACCGTCGGTGACCCGCAGGCTGACGTCGTCGACGGCGGTCACGGTGGACCGTTTCGACGAGAAGGTGACGGTGAGGTTGTCGATGGCGATGGCGTCAGAGGTCACGGTGGTCCTCGGTGCGGTGATCGTTGCGGAGGTCATGGTTGCGGTGTCCCTATTGCCCGGCCGCGGGAACGAACGACGACGCCCAGTACTCGGCGGGAGCCTTGGCGGACTGCAGCAGCCCGGCCTCGCTCAGCGTGGCGATGGTCGAGGTCCAGTCCTCTTCGGCGTTGGTGCCCGGCGCCTTACCGGTGGTGGCCGGCGTGTTCAGCAGCGGGATGGTCTCTTGCCACTGCTGCAGCAGGACATGCTCCGGCGGGGTCTGCGGATCCACCCCGACCATGGCCTTGGCCGCGGCCTCGGGATCTTCCTTGGCCGCCGCATAGGAGGCGCTGACGGCGTCGAGCATGGACTGCACCAGTTCGGGCTTGTCGTTGATCGTCGAATTGTGGCTGATCAGACCGTTGCTGAAGAAGTTCAGCCCGGCATCGGAGTAGCGGAAGTAGCGCATCTCGCGTCCGCTCTTGTTGGCAATGGTCGGTCCCTGGTCGTGGGCGAACCCGATCAGTCCGTCCACCCGGCCGGCCATCAGCGCGGCCATCTTGCCCGCGGAGTCCAGGTTCTGCTCCTTGACGTCGCCGGGCGCCAGGCCGACGTCGGCGAGGAACATCGGGAAGGTGGTGGTGGGCGCGTCGCCGGCCGAGACGGCGATGGTGCGCCCGGCCAGATCCGCGGGTTCCTCGATGCCCGAGTCCGCGAAGACCTGGACCGCCGACGGCGTGGTCTGCAGGAACACACCGACGCTCTTGATGTCGACACCCTGGTCGATATTGCTCAGCACCGCGGCGGTGTCGGACCAGCCGAAGTCGACCTGCTTGCCGCCGACCGCCTGCGCGGTGCGCGTGGAGCCCTGGCCGGGGTCGATGGTCAGGTCGATGCCGTGCT
Source organism: Mycolicibacterium frederiksbergense (assembly GCF_012223425.1). Taxonomy (GTDB): domain Bacteria; phylum Actinomycetota; class Actinomycetes; order Mycobacteriales; family Mycobacteriaceae; genus Mycobacterium; species Mycobacterium frederiksbergense. The sequence goes on along the minus strand of NZ_CP038799.1, from coordinate 6,083,736 downwards.
CGGCGAAAATGCCTTCCTGCACGCCGTAGTAGAGCGGGGCGTGCTCACCGTAGGGGTACCAGTTGAGCATCAGCGTGACCGGCGTCGTGCCTTCGGCGCCCTCGGCGGCCGGGGTGTTCTCGCCGCCGCTGCCGCCACCACAGGCGGCGAGCGTGAGCATGGCGGTGGTCGCGGCGACCGCGGTGGTGACGCGACGGGTAAATGACGACATGGGTGTCTCCTGATCGGGTTTCTCGGAAGGGGTCAGGCTGCGGTGGAGGCGGAGTTGGAGGTTCGGCGTGAGGCGTGCCAGGGGATGAGGAGCTTCTCGGCGATCTCGATGATGGCGAACAGCACGATCCCGAGCAGCGACATGATGATCAGTGCGGCGAACAGCATTGCGGTGTCCAGGCTTCCGTTGGCCTGCAGGATGACATAGCCGAGTCCTTCGTTGGCGCCGACGAATTCGCCGACCACCGCACCGGTGACGGCCAGGGTGGCCGCCACCTTGAGGCCCGACATGAGCTGGGGCAGTGAGGCGGGGAAGCGGACCTTCATGAAGGTCCGGAACTTGCTGGCGCCCATGGTCGAGGTGAGCTCCAGGATCTCCGGGTCCACCGAGCGCAGGCCGGCCAGTCCGGAGATGACGATCGGGAAGAAGGCCATCAGCACGGCGACCAGGATCTTGGGCGAGGGACCGAAGCCCAGCCACACGATGAACAGCGGTGCAATGGCGATCTTCGGCACCACCTGGGCGAACAGGATCAGCGGGTAGACGGTTTTCTCGAAGCTCGACGAGTAGATCATCATCACGGCGACGAAGATGCCGACCACGGTGGCGATGATGAAGCCGATCACCGTCTCCCAGGTGGTCACCCAGGTGTTCTGAGCCAGGTAGGCGGCGTTCTGTTGCGCGGCCTGCCAGGTGTCACCGGGGGAGGGCAGGATGTAGGGCGCGACGAGTTCCGCCTCGGTGACGGCCCACCAGCCGGCCAGCAGCGCGATGACCAGCAGGACCGGACGCCACAGGTTGGCCGCGGTACGGCGCGGGGAGAAGGACCAGCGTGCGCGTGGGGGAGCCGGCCGGGAGGCCGGGCCGGAGTCCGGTGACTGGACGCGGGCCGATGCGGTGACCGCCATGGATTGTCCTCAAGGTCGCAGTGGAACGGGTCTGTCCTGCACCCGTTGGGAATGCGCTTTCCGAAGCGATTCCGACACTAACGTGACCTGGCGCACACTGTCAACCGAGACGTGACGCCCGTCTGAGGATCCGCTCAGCCAAGGCGGGTGCTGTCCCGCAGCACGATCCGACCGGGGATCCGTTCCCGCAGGTCATCGGCGTCGGTATCGATGCGCAATGCCAATTCGACTGCGCGCGCGCCGATTTCCTCCAGGGGTAGCGCGACCGTGGTCAGGCTGGGGGTGTGGTCGCGCAGTGTCGGGATATCGTCGAAGCCGGCGATGCACACGTCGCGCGGCACGCTCAGGCCTAGCTCACGCCACGCGGCGATGGCCCCGATGGCCATCACGTCGGTCACGGCAAATACGCAGACCGGTTCCCGGGTGCCGCCGGGGCTGAGATCCAGGGCCGCGGCGAGCCTGCGGGCGGCGGAGTGGCCGCCGTCGCGGGTGAAATCTCCGGACACCTCCACCAGTGTTGTCAGCCCGTGTCTGCCGAGCGCCTCGGTGAAACCGTTGCGGCGGTCCACCGAGGTCCGGATGTTGCCCGGCCCGCCGATCACGGCGAACTGCCGGTGCCCGGCAGCCACCAGGGCGTCTGCCAATTCGCTTGAGGCAAAGTGATTTTCCGGCTCGACGGCGCCACCGAAGGCCAGTGGCTGGCCGATCACGACCACCCGCCCGCCATTGGCGCGGTAACGGCCGAACTCGGCTTCCAGCTCGCGGTCCAGGTCGCCGCTCTGGCGGGAGCCCGCGAGCACGATGGCATCGGCGCGGTGGGAGATGAAGGTGCTGACGGATTCCCGTTCGATATCGAAGTCACGGTCGGTGCCGGCCAGCAGCACCTGCTTGCGCGCGGCGCGTGCGGCGGACTGCACGCCGCGCGCGATCGAGGAGAAGTACGGGTCGGCGATATCGTGCACGATCAGGCCGAGCAGCCCGGTGGAGGCCCGGGCCAGCGCCTGCGCCTGCGCATTCGGCACGTATCCGAGCTCGCGCGCCGCGGCGCGCACCCGATCGGCCACCCCGACCCCGGGAATCCGATTCGAGCCGTTGAGCACGCGCGATGCCGTCGCCTGCGATACGCCGGCCCGCATCGCCACATCGTGCAGAGTCACCGCCGCCATGCCCGCTCCCGCCCTCGTCGCCGAACTCCGGGTTGACCGGAACGCCTGGACAGCTTACCGTGGAAAGCGCATTCCGAAGTGCTGACGGCGCCGCCGACTCGATAACGAGTTCGGGTGGGGCGCCGGATCCCCTTATTCGCATCGTCCCGATAAGACGCCGTCTTCACCAGACAAGGAATTCGCACATGGCCACATCTTCTGACAACCTCCCGCCCCGCGGCCGCACGCTGCGCATCGCCATGAACGGCGTGACGGGCCGGATGGGCTACCGCCAGCACCTGCTGCGCTCCATCCTCCCGCTGCGCGAGACCGGTCTGCTGCTCGAGGACGGCACCCGTGTCGACGTGGAGCCGATCCTGGTCGGGCGCAACGCCGATAAGATCGCCGACCTCGCCGCCGCGCATTCCATCGCCTCCTGGACGACCGACACCGCCTCCGTGATCGCCGACCCTACCGTCGACGTCTACTTCGACGCGCAGGTCACCTCGCGGCGGATGGAGGCGCTGTCGAGCGCCATCAAGGCGGGCAAGCATGTCTATACCGAGAAGCCGACGGCCGAAACCCTCACCGAAGCAATAGAACTCGCGCGCATGGCGGAGAATGCCGGGGTGGTGGCCGGGGTGGTGCACGACAAGCTGTACCTGCCGGGTCTGGTGAAGCTGCGCCGGCTTGTCGACGAAGGTTTCTTCGGGCGCATCCTGTCGATGCGCGGCGAGTTCGGGTACTGGGTGTTCGAGGGTGACGGCCAGCCCGCCCAGCGGCCGAGCTGGAACTACCGCGCCGAGGACGGTGGCGGTATCGCCGTCGACATGTTCTGTCACTGGAACTACGTGATGGAGGGTCTGCTCGGCACCGTGCAGACGGTGACCGCGCGCACCGCCACCCACATCCCCACCCGCTGGGACGAGCAGGGCAACGCCTATGCCGCGACCGCTGACGACGCCGCCTACGGGATCTTCGAGATCGAGGGCGGCGTCATCGCCCAGATCAACTCGTCCTGGGCGGTGCGGGTGCACCGTGACGAACTGGTCGAGTTCCAGATCGACGGCACCCACGGATCCGCGGTCGCCGGCCTGCGCGGTTGCGTCGCGCAGCAGCGGGCCCACACCCCGAAACCGGTGTGGAATCCCGACCTTCCGGTCACCGAGAAGTTCCGTGACCAGTGGCTCGAGGTCCCGGCCAACGCGGATCTCGACAACGGCTTCAAGCTGCAATGGGAGGAGTATCTGCGCGATGTGGTCGCCGGCCGGTCCCACCGTTTCGGCCTGCTGTCGGCAGCGCGCGGTGTGCAATTGGCCGAACTCGGACTGCGCAGCTCCGCCGAAGGACGTCGCCTCGACGTCCCGGAGATCGTGCTGTGACAGCCACGACCGCAACGGCGCTGCGGCTGCCGATCGACGGGGTGCTGCGCACCCATGTTCTCGGTGAGCCCGGCCCGTGGCGGCGGCCCGGCGGTCCGATCACCTCCCGGATCGCCTACGCGGCAGCCCATGTCGTCCCCAAGGTGACCGCCGACAGCAGCCCCGGCGCACCCGCCGATCTGGACTGGGACATCACCATGGCCTACCGCCACGAATTGTGGTCCTACGGCCTGGGCGTCGCCGATGCGATGGACACCGCGCAACGCGGCATGGGGCTGGACTGGACCGCCACCCGCGAGCTGATCGGGCGCAGTGGTCGCGAAGCCGCCGCCGTGGGCGGACGGTTGTCCTGCGGTGCGGGCACCGACCAGTTGGCCCTCACCGATATTCCCTGCGGGAAAGCGGGTTTGGCCGCCATCACCGATGCCTACCGGGCGCAGATCGAGGTGGTGCGCGACGCGGGAGCCCAGGTGATCCTGATGGCCTCCCGGGCGCTGGCCACGATTGCCGAGTCGCCCGCGGACTATCTGTCGGTGTACGGCACGTTGCTCGCCGAGGTGGACCGTCCGGTGATCCTGCACTGGCTGGGGGACATGTTCGACCCGGCGCTGCGCGGCTACTGGGGCAGCGCCGATATCGACTCGGCGACAGCAACTTTCCAGAAGTTGATCGAGACCCACGCCGACAAGGTGGACGGTGTCAAGGTGTCATTGCTGGACGCCGGGCACGAGGTGGCGCTGCGCCGCGCGCTGCCCGCCGGTGTCCGGCTCTACACCGGAGACGATTTCAACTACCCCGAACTGATCATCGGCGATGAGACCGGCCATTCCGACGCCCTGCTGGGCATCTTCGCCGCGATCTACCCGGCGGCCTCGACCGCCCTGCAGGAACTCGACGCCGGGAACAGCACGCGGGCCCACGAGATCCTGGCATCCACTCAGGAACTGGGCCGGCACATCTTCGCCGCGCCGACTTACTACTACAAGACCGGGATCGCGTTCCTGTCCTGGCTCAACGGTCACCAGCCCGGGTTCGCGATGGTCAACGGACTGGCTTCCGGCCGGTCGGTGGGACACCTGTGCGAGCTCTTCGTGCTCGCCGACCGGGCCGGTTTGCTGGCAGATCCCACGCTGGCGGCCGCGCGGATGCGCACCTATCTCGCGCTGAACGGAGTCGACGGATGAGCGGGAGCTTTGCGCGGTTGTCGCTGAACACCATGACGACGAAGTGCTGGAACCTGCGTCAGGCGGTCGAGGCGACGGCGGCGGCGGGTCTGCCCGCGATCGGACTGTGGCGTGACCGGGTCGCCGAGGTCGGTGTCGACGAGGCGGCGAAGCTGGTACGTGACAACGGTCTTCGGGTGTCCAGCCTGTGCCGCGGGGGATTCCTCACCGGCATCGAGGACGGTGAGGCCGCACTGCAGGACAACCGCCGCGCCATCGACGAGGCCGCCACCCTGGGCGCGCCGGAGCTGATCATGGTCGCCGGCGGAATCCCCGATCGCGACCTGCCCGGCGCCCGGGCCCGGTTGGCCGACCGGTTGGCCGCATTGGTCCCCTACGCCGCCGAGCGCGATGTGCGACTGGCGTTGGAGCCCCTGCATCCGGTGTTCTGTGCCGACCGTGCGGTGATCTCGACGCTGGGTCAGGCGCTGGCGCTGGCCGCCCCGCACCCGGCGACCGCGGTAGGGGTGGTCGTGGACACCTTCCATGTGTGGTGGGATCCGGACCTGGCCGCGGGTATCGCGGCAGCCGGCGCGCAGGGCCGCATCAGTTCCTTCCAGATCTGCGACTGGCTGGTCCCGATGGCCGCCGACCCGCTGGTCTCCCGCGGGATGATGGGTGACGGTGTCATCGACTTCGGTGCCATCGCCGCCCTGGTGACCGCGGCCGGGTATACCGGCGACATCGAGGTCGAGATCTTCAACGAGGAGGTCTGGGCAACCAACGGCCACACCGTCCTGGACACCATGAAGAGCAGGTACCGCGACCTGGTGCTGCCCGGGCTGTGAAGGTTCTGATCGCCCCGGATTCATTCAAGGGGACCGCCTCGGCCACCGCGGTGTCCGGGGCGCTCGCCGCGGGCTGGTCGGCCGCACGCGCCGGTGATGACATCATCGCACTGCCCCAGGCCGACGGCGGTGAGGGCACGTGCGCGGCCGTTGCGGCATCGGGGGATTGGCGGTGGTGCCAGACCGAGGTAGACGGTCCGGACGGTCGGCCGGTGTCCGCACGCTGGCTGCTCGACCGTGACGGACAGCGCGCCGTCATCGAACTGGCCGAACCGTGCGGGATTGCGTTGCTGGACCGGCTGGACCCGTGGCGGGCGGATACCCACGGCCTGGGCCGGCTGATCGGCGCCGCGCTGGCCGCCGGTGCCCGGTCGGTGCAGATCGGGCTGGGCGGCTCGGCCAGTACCGACGGCGGTGCCGGCGCCTTGATGGCGCTGGGGCTCAAGGCCTTCGATGCGTCGGGACAGCCGATCGACCGCGGTGCGCACGGGCTGCGCACCGTCGCGTACGTCGACACCGACGGGCTGGCCCCGCTACCCCCGGGCGGTGTCGAGTTGCTGGTCGACACCGCGGCCCCGCTACGCGGCCCGCAGGGTGCTGCTGCGGTGTTCGGGCCGCAGAAGGGTGCGACGCCGGCCGATGTCGAGCACCTCGAGGACGGCCTGACCCGGTGGGCACGGATCCTGAATGCCGCTGGCCTGCAGGCCGATCCGGGCACACCCGGCGCCGGCGCGGCCGGTGGCGCCGGCTTCGGCCTGATGGCCTGGGGTGCCATGGCGACGTCCGGTTCACAACGCATCGCGGAACTCACCGATCTGGAAGCTCAGCTGGCGACCGCCGACCTGGTGCTCACCGGCGAGGGACGATTCGACGGCACCTCATGGACCGGCAAGCTCGTCGGCCACGTGCTGGACGCCGCCGCACGCCACGGGGTGCCCGCCGTGGTCGTCGCCGGGCAGGTCGCGGCGCGGTGCGCGGTGCCGGCGGTATCGCTCACCGATATCGCCGGCTCGGCGGAGGCCGCGATGGCCGATCCGCTGCACTGGCTGCGCGCAGCGGGTTCGGTGGCGGCGCAGCGTCAGCGGCGGTAGCCCGAGACCACCCAGGTCGCGTCGTCGGCCTGCACGGTCACGTCGCTCAGACCGGCGCGCCGACACTGGTCGGCAAACGACTCGGCCTGTCGGGCGGTCCACCCGTGACTGGCGAACCCGGTGGCATCCGGCGGGGACTGACGTTCGATCACGAGCATCCGGCCTCCGGGTGCCAGCACCCGCCGCACCTCGCAAAGCCCGCCCGTCACATCGCGCCAATGGTGCACCGTCGCCAACGACCACACCACCGTGGCGGTGCCGTCGGGCACCGAGACGGTCTCCGCGCTGCCCTCGGACCAGACGATGCCCGGACCGCGGCCGACGGCACGGGCGACCCGCAGCATTGCCGGTGACGGGTCGATGGCGGTGACCTGCGCCCCGCGCCGAGCCGCCAGTCGGGCGGCGTTACCGGGCCCGCAACCGATGTCGACGACATGATCGTCGGCGCCGACCCCAGCGATCTCGTTGGCCCGCCGCGCGTTACGTCGACCGGCGAGCAGGAAGATCAAGCCGTACAGCGTCCCGGTCAGCCCGGAAAAGCCGGGGTGAGCGGCGTGGTGATTGACTACGTTCTCTGAATCGCCCATACCGAGACCTTGCCGCTTCAAGCCGGGTTGAAGTCAAATGGCGGTCATGGATCTGATCCCGATAGGTGAGGCGGCGACGAAACTGCAGATGCGGCCCTCTGCGCTGCGCTACTACGACGACCGCGGCCTGGTACGGCCATCCCGTCGCCAGGGGGGACGGCGGATGTATGGGCCGGCCGAACTGCGCCGCCTGGCATTCCTCAAGATCGTGCACCAGCTCGGCCTGCCGCTGGACACCGCCGCCGCGGTGCTCGATGCGCCCGCCGACCGCTGGCGGGAGGCAGTACAGGAGCAGATCGCCGAACTGGACCGGGTGATCGAGCGGGCCAGAGGCGCGCAGCGCTTTCTGACCCATGCCCTGCACTGTCCCACCGAACATCCCGCGCGTGAATGCGCCACGATGACCGGTGCTTTGGACCGCCTGGCCGACGGCGCCAGCGTGGCGGAACTGGCGGCCGAGCACTCCGGCGATTCAGTACCCTGACGCTTGGCCACCCTCGGAGGACAGCAGCGCCCGGGACCCGGACACTCCCAGCCGGGTGGCCCCGGCGGCGATCATCGCGCGTGCCTGCTCGAGCGTGCGCACCCCGCCGGAGGCCTTCACGGCCAGTCCGGCGTCGGCGACCGTGCGGTGCATCAGTTCCACGGCGTGCACGGTGGCTCCACCGGACGGATGGAATCCGGTCGAGGTCTTGACGAAGTCGGCGCCCGCGGCGACCGCGGCCCGGCAGACGCCGACGATCTCGTCGTCGGTCAGCGCGGCCGATTCGATGATCACCTTGAGCACGGCCGGGGCAGGTGCGGCCGCGCGCACCGCGGCGATATCGGCCTGCACCAGGTCGAAGCCACCCGCCTTGGCGGCGCCGATATCGATGACCATGTCGATCTCGTCGGCGCCGTTGCGCACCGACTCCGCCGCCTCGGCGGCCTTGACCGCCGAGGTGTGCTTCCCGCTCGGGAAGCCACACACCACAGCAATTTTCAGACCATCGGGCACGGTGATCGGCAGCATGGAGGGCGAGACGCACACCGAGTAGGTGCCGAGTTCGGCGGCCTCGGCCACCACGGCTGCGACCTCGGCGGCGGTGGCTTCGGGCTTGAGCAGGGTGTGGTCGATCATCGCGGCCACCTCGGCGACGGTGTCGGTGGGGGTGCTCATGTATTCCTCAGTTCTCATCCGTGGTGGGCAGGCAGCACTCAGGCCGAGCGTGGGCTCCTGTCGCTATCGCTGCATACCTGGTTTCAGCCGTGAGGCCTATGCTGCCGCGAAACTGAAACGGAGGACGTGATCCGGCCGGAAATCGTACGCAGCTTCAGTGCTGGTGCGCCCAGACACAGCCTGACTGAAGCCACGTAGTTCGGCCTTCGCCCTTGTTCGGCGCTCGGCACGCACGCTACGCCTGCACTTGGGACCGGCCGCGTTCCATCACCGACGCCCGGCTCGCGGCGATATCGTCACCGGTCGCCACGGCCATCCAGGCCCGCGCCGATTCGGCCTCGATCCACAGCCCGGCCTGGGTCTGCTCGGCATCGATGCGGTGGTAAGAGTCCAGCAGCGCCCCGACCGCGCGCTGGTTGTTGCCGACGATCGAGGCCGCGATCCGGCGCGCCGCGGGCAGCAACTCGTCATGGGTGACAACCTCGGTCACCAACCCGGTCCGCAGCGCATCGGCCGCCGACAGGTAGTCGCCGGTCAGGCTCATCCGGCGGGCCATCCCGACCCCGACCTTCTGCGGCAGCCGCACCGACAGTCCCCATGTCGGCAGCAGCCCGACCCGGGCGTGGGTGTCGGCGAAGCGGGCCTGTTCGGAGGCGATCAGCACATCGCAGTACAGCGCGATCTCCAGCCCGCCGGTGACCGCGGCACCATTGATGGCGCCGATCACCGGTTTGTGCATCGCCGGCCATTTGGGGGAGATATCGGGTAGTTCGGTGGTGTCGCCCAGTTCCTTGAGATCGAGGCCTGCGCAGAACACCGGATCGGCGCCGGTCAGGATCACCACGTCGACCGTCTCATCGGTCTCGGCGGCGCGCAGCGCGGCGAACAGCTGGGTGCGTAGCGCAACGGACAGCGCGTTGCGCGACTGCGGCCGGTTCAGCGTCAGGGTGCGGACCCGGTCGGTGGTCTCGATCAGCAGGACGTTTTCGGCAGCGGTACTCATTCGCACACCGTATCGACACCCGTCAAGCGCCTATCGTGGAGGTCATGTGCCGAAACATCACCGAGCTGCGTGGTCTGGAACCGGCAGCGACATCCGAAGAGATCGAGGCCGCCGCGCGGCAGTACATCCGCAAGATCAGCGGTGTCACCCGTCCCACCGCGGGCAATGCCGACGCCTTCGAGGCCGCCGTCGCCGAAGTCACCGCCACCACCGAACGGCTGCTCGCCCAGCTCCCGCCGCGCAGGCAGCCGCCCAAGACGGTGCCGCCGCTGCGCCGCCCCGAGGTGCGGGCCCGGCTCGGTCTGTGACGACCACCGCGCTCAAGGAATGGGGCGCGGCCGTGCACGCCCTGCTCGACGGCCGCCAGACGGTGCTGTTGCGCAAGGGCGGTATCCACGAGAAGCGCTTTGACCTGACCGCCGGTGAGTTCCTGCTGTTCCCGACGGTGGCGCACAGCCACGCCCAGCGGGTGCGCCCCGAGCATCGCGAGCTGCTCGAGGGCGCCTCGGACAGCGCCGAGCAGGCCGTCATCGTGCGCGCTGGCGCGAAAGTGGTTGCCGCCATTGAGGTGAACCGGCCGCAGGCGATCGCCGACATCGCCGATCTGCACATCTGGACCGAGGAATCGGTACGGGCCGACCGGTTGGATTTCCGCCCGAAGCGCCGGTTGACGGTGCTGGTGGTGCAGGCCCGCGCGCTGACCGAACCGGTGCGGCTGCCACGCAGTCCCGACTATGCCGGCTGCGCCAGCTGGGTGCAGCTGCCGGTACACGAAACCTCCTATGCCGCACCGGTACACGACATCGACACCCTCACCGCCATCGCGCGGCGGGTGCGTGACTCAGTGGGCTGACGGCGGGCCCGCAGCCGCGGGCAGGATCAACCGTGACCGGGCGTCATGGGTGACGGTGTGGGTGGCCGGCCGCAGCGCCTCACCCGAGATCGCGGGTTCGCCGGTGCCGAGGTTGCGGGCGTACCGCGGATGTGACCCACCGGCCACCAGCACCCGGATCCGGGACCCGGCCGCGAACCGGTGGGCGACGGCGTCGAGTTCGATACGCAGCGCGCCGGATTCGGCGCCGGCGGAGAATCTGCGGTACCCGTCGCTCACATTGTGTGAGCGGCCCCGGGCGTCGACTTCACTGATCCGGACGAAAACATCGTGGTGCGGGTTGTCGCAGCGATGCGCCAGCTCGAGCACCGGGACGCCGACGGTGTAGACATCGGCAGACAACGGCTCACCGGTGAACGCGAGCACATCGGGGCGGGCGGCCAGTGCCGAGTCGTCACGGTAGCCGCCGTCGGGGGACAGCAGCCGCCCCCCGATGGTGGGGGTGGGGTCTGCGGGCTGGTAGGTGAAGCTCGATGTCAGTCCCGGATCGTCGGGCGGCGCGTCACCCAGCCGTCCGCCGGCGAGCAGATACAGATCGCGGAACTCGGTGGCCGGCGGCCAGTCGGGTAGCTCGACCCAGCCGTCACCGTGGATGTTGAGCCGCACCGGATTTCGCCTGGTGTCCGCTCCGGAACTGATTCCCGGGTCGCTTCGCTCCTGCCCGCCGGAAGCCAGATGCGTGTCCAGCCAGTGCAGCGTCTCCCGGATGACCGTCGGGCCACCCTTGGTCATCATCTGGGTGTGCGTCCAGGACCCGATGGTCATGGCCGTCGGCACTCCGCGTGCACGAAGGTGCTGGTACTGGTCCAATGTCTGATCGAGGAACAGGTCCTGCCATCCGCTGAGCAGCAGCACCGGGATGTCCACCCGGTCCAGTGCCTCGGCCGCTGCCAGTCGCCGCCAGTGCTCGGGTTCTCCTCGGGGGTTGCAGCCAGGACTCGTACCACTGCGCGCCGTCACCGAGCAGTGTCCGCCCGCCCGCGCCCAGCGGCAGGTTCAGCGCGGCCGCACCGACCCGGCGGCCGGCGGTGGCCTGACGGACCACTGTGCGGGCCAGGCCCGGGTCTTCCTGATGGGAGACCATATCGCTCCAGCCCAGGAAGTCGTTGAGCGAGAACGACCCGGTGCCCCACGAGGATTGGGCGAAATCGTGCGGTCCGACCGTGATGACGGCCGCGGCCAGCTCGGGCGGTGGATCGGTGAGCAGCGCCCACTGGGTGAACCCCAGATAGGACAGACCGATGGTGGCGAAGGTGCCGGTGAACCACGGCTGTTCGCGCAGCCACACGACGGTGTCGGCACCGTCGTCCGCCTCGTTGACCATCGGGGTGAACTCGCCACCGGAGCCGAATGTGCCTCGCACGCTCTGGAATACGACGTGGTACCCGCGCGTGGCATAGACGCTGCCGAACAGCACGGTGAAGGGGAACCGCCGGCCGTAGGGTGCGCGCACCAGCAGGGTGCCCGCCGGATGCGCGGTCAGTGGTTCGTAGTGGTCGGCGAGCAACTCGACGCCGTCGCGCATCGGTACCGGCACCCGGCGGTGCACGACATAGTCGGTGGTCGGGGCGGGCAGGCGCAGGGTTTTGCTCAGTGCCTGCCGGGCGTAGTGCGAGGTTCGTGAGCTCACCTGATGAAGGTTACGCGGGCTCAGAACTTGTAGTACGGCACCAGTTCGCGCGCACGCTGCATGTTGATCTGCAGACAGTCCGGCCGGTCGGGTGAATGGATCGGCGAGTAGAACACCGACTGCTGCAGCACGCCGTAACTGGTCTTGAAGGCGATCATGCAGGTCACCCACCACCGGTCGTTCCAGTCGGTCGGCTTCATGATCCAGAACTGGGCGGCGCGGTGCCCGTCGATATCGAGTTCGACGGCGTCGGCGGGCAGGGTCGCCTCATAGGTCCGCCAGACGAACGCCTCGACCGCCATCTGATAGTTGCCCGCGTCGTAGTGGCAGCGCAACCCGTCTTCGGGTGTGGGCGGGGTGACCGCCAGTCCGATCCGCTGCACGACATCCAGCGGGATCTCGGTGCAGGGGTCGAACGGCTTGGGATCGACGGTCTCGATGACCGGCCACTTGATGGTCGTGGACACATTGGTCATCGGCAGGTCACTGGCCCGGACCTGAGCCGGAGTCCCGACCGGATTTGCCTGCCACACCACGATCACCGCGGCGACGAGCGCACACAGCGCCGACAACAGCCGCAGCTTGGCAGCCATCACACCCCCATACATCGTCATCCGACCCGAGGGTCCGAGCGGAGCCCTGCCGGGAGTCTAAACGAGAACAAGTTCTAGTTTGCCCCCTTCGGTCATCTCGAACGCATCCGGGCCTGCCAGTAGGCTGGACCGTTGTGTCCATGCCGTCACGAGAACAACGACGACCGGTGCTGTGGGCGATCAGCGACCTGCACACCGGTCACACCGGTAATAAGCCGGTCACCGAATCGCTGTACCCGTCGAGCCCGGACGATTGGCTGATCGTGGCCGGCGACGTCGGCGAACGCACCGATGAGATCCGCTGGGCGCTCGATCTGCTGCGCAAGCGCTTCGCCAAGGTCATCTGGGTGCCCGGCAACCACGAGCTGTGGACCACCAACAAGGACCCGATGCAGATCTTCGGGCGGTCCCGGTATGACTACCTGGTCGACATGTGTGACCAGATGGGCGTCGTCACGCCCGAGCATCCGTTCCCGGTCTGGAACGAAGAGGGCGGCCCCGCCACCATCGTGCCGATGTTCCTGCTCTACGACTATTCGTTCCTGCCCGAGGGCACGGCCACCAAGGCCGAGGGGCTGGCGCTGGCCAAGGAGCGCAATATCGTCGGCACCGACGAGTACCTGCTCTCGGCCGAGCCGTACGCGACCCGCGACGCCTGGTGTCGTGACCGGGTGGCCCACACCCGCAAGCGGCTCGAAGACCTCGACTGGATGACGCCGACGGTGTTGGTGAACCACTTCCCGCTGGTGCGCGAACCCTGCGATGCGATGTTCTACCCGGAGTTCGCGCTGTGGTGCGGGACGACGGCCACCGCCGACTGGCACACCCGCTACAACGCCATCTGCTCGGTCTACGGGCACCTGCACATTCCGCGCACCACCTGGTATGACGGGGTGCGGTTCGAGGAGGTGTCGGTCGGCTATCCCCGAGAATGGCGGCGCCGCAAGCCATATCGCTGGTTGCGCCAGATCTTGCCGGACCCGAAGTACGCCCCCGGTTATCTCAACGATTTCGGGGGACACTTCGAGATCACCGACGAGATGCGGGAGAACGCGCAGAAGATGCAGGACCGGATCAAGTCGCGGAGGGGTTTGTGATGAGCGCCCGCGCGAAGAGCCACGGGCACGGCGTGCTGCTCCCCGCGGTCGTACCGGAGCGGGTGTTCACCGCCGAGTTGTACGACGATCCGCCGGATTTGATGCCGTTGCCCGAAGAGGAGCCGCTGGTTGCTCGTTCGGTGGCCAAGCGCCGCAACGAGTTCGTCACCGTGCGGCACTGTGCGCGGATCGCTCTCGGTGAGATCGGGGTGGCACCGGTCCCGATCCTCAAGGGAGACAAGGGCGAACCGTGCTGGCCGGACGGCGTCGTCGGGAGCCTGACACACTGTGACGGATTCCGGGGCGCGGTGGTGGGGCGCCAGGGGGACATCCGTTCGGTGGGTATCGATGCCGAGCCCCACGATGTGCTGCCCAAGGGCGTGCTGGACGCGATCAGCCTGCCGGTCGAACGCTCGCAGCTCTCGACGCTTCCGGCGGACCTGCACTGGGATCGCATCCTGTTCTGCGCCAAGGAGGCGACCTACAAGGCCTGGTACCCGCTGACGCATCGCTGGCTGGGATTCGAGGATGCCCACATCACCTTCACCCTGGACGCCTCGGGCAGCGCCGGCACGTTCCGCTCCCACATCCTGATCGACCCCGCCGCCGAGCACGGTCCGCCGCTGACCGCGCTGGACGGTCGATGGTCGGTGGCCGCAGGTATCGCGCTCACGGCGATCACGCTGTGAGTGTTCCACCTGCCCCCGGCCTGGTGATCGTCGACAAGCCGGGCGCGATGACCAGCCACGACGTCGTCGGCCGTTGCCGGCGGCTGTTCGGCACCCGCAAGGTCGGCCACGCCGGCACGTTGGACCCGATGGCCACCGGGGTGCTCGTCATCGGGATCGAGCGCGCCACCAAGATCCTGGGTCTGATCACCGGTACCGACAAGTCCTATGCCGCCACCATCCGCCTCGGGCAGACCACCTCCACCGAGGACGCCGAGGGTGAGGTGCTGCAGACGGTCCCGGCCGAGCAGGTGAGCGACGAGCAGATCGCCACCGCGGTGTCGGCGCTGCGCGGCAGCATCGATCAGGTGCCCTCGGCGGTCAGTGCGATCAAGGTGGCCGGGGAACGGTCCTACAAGCTGGCCCGTGAGGGCCGCGCGGTCGAGTTGCCCGCCCGGCCGGTGCGCATCGAACGATTCGATGTGCTCACGGTGCGCAGGCACTCCGGCTTCGCCGATGTGGACGTCGTGGTCGACTGCTCATCGGGAACCTATATCCGGGCGCTGGCGCGCGATGTCGGTGACGCGCTCGGGGTGGGCGGGCACCTGACGGTGCTGCGCCGGACCGCGGTCGGCCGATACGGGCTCGGCGAGGCCCGCACCCTCGACGATCTGGCCGAGCAGGCCCGGTTGTCCTACAGCCTGGACGAGGCCTGCCTACTGGGTTTCCCGCGCCGCGATCTCACCGAGTCGCAGGTGACCGACACCGGTCACGGCCGTCCCCTGGAACCGGCCGGGATATCGGGGATCTATGCGGCCACCGCGCCCGACGGCCGGGTGATCGCCCTGCTGCAGGACGGTCCCTCGCGTACCAAGCCGGTGGTGGTGCTGCGGCCGGCCACCCTGTGAGCACCGCCGGTTCTTCGCGCGCACGGTTTGCTGAAAACAGTGCACTGACCCGTGTCGCGAGCGCACTCGGCGGCCCCGGTTCGGCGCACAACCGTTCACTCAAACCGCGAGCTGGGATACAGCACAACGGGGCTTTTCGGCCCCCGGCACGCGTCCGATATCGCCAAAGCTGTGTAACGCAGACGCCGTTATCAGGTTGCCGTCAGTTTCGGGTGGGTTTTATTAGCCAAATCCCAGGCTTTCGGCGAACTTTTGCGGAACGGCGGGCGTTGTAACAGTCATGAGCGCACATGCACCGATTTGCGACCACCCGCTGTTCAACTACCAGCCCGCGTGGGCGAAGAGCCGCGCCGCGACGGTCGCGCACGTGACCCGTCACGCCACCCTGTCGGCACCCCCGGCCGCGCTGTGGTCGGTGCTCGCAGATCCGCGCACCTGGTCGGACTGGCTGACCGTGCACCACCGTTGGATGGCCGAGCCGCGCACTCAGTTCGTCCCCGGCGCCCGCATGACGGCCGAGACGCTGATGCTCGGGGTCTCCAACACCGTCGAGTGGACGGTCGAGTCGGCGATCGCCCCCGGGACGCTGGTCCTCATCGGCGCCGGCGAATCCGGCATGCGGACGCGCCTGACGTTCTGGATCAGCCCCGCCGAGGACGGCGCCAAGCTCACCGTCACCTCCGAGGTGGCCGGTGAACTGCTGACCGATGCCATTGTCGGTGCCATCGAACAGGACGGCGCCGAGCAGCTGGATCTCAGCATCGCGCTGCTGGAGGACCTCGCCATCGCCGTCCCCGAGCAGCCCGCCCGTCCGTCGCTGCGGTTGGTGCATTCGGCGCCCGCCACCACCGAAGAGCCGCGCCGGACCGGTGGCGCGCACCTGAAGATGGCGCGCTAGACCACCCAGATCGCTTCTGCGGCAGGGCTTCCCAAGTCCACCGTGGTGACCGACCCCGGTGTGTCTGACGGGCTGTGCACAGCCACCGAGATCATCCCGGCGAAATCTCGCCGGGCCACCACCTGTAGGCGGGAATCCAGCGCGATACCGACGCTGTCGAAATAGCGCAGCATCTCGGGGTCGGCATCGGAGATGCGGGCCACGGTGCCGTCCTCGCCGTCGGCGCAGATCGAGAGCTGCCGGGCCGGGGGAGTGGGCACCCGCCCGTCGGGCGCCGGAATCGGATCGCCGTGTGGGTCGCGGGTCGGGAAGCCGAGCTTGGCGTCGATCCGGTCGAGCATCCGATCGGACACCGCGTGCTCCAGGATCTCGGCCTCATCGTGCACTTCGTCCCAGCCGTAGCCGAGCTCGCGCACCAGGAACGTCTCCATCAGCCGGTGCCTGCGCACCATCGCCAGGGCGGCTTGGCGGCCGGCCTCGGTGAGCGTCACCGCGCCGTACTTCGCGTGGTCGACCAGCCCCTGATCGGCCAGCTTGCGGATGGATTCCGAGGCGGTGCTCGCCGAGACGCCGATGCGTTCGGCGAGGAGTTTGGTGCTGACCTTGTCCGGTGACCATTCCTGGGCCGTCCAGATCACTTTCAGGTAGTCCTGCGCAACCGTCGTCAGGTCCTGCGGGTTGCTGTTGGAATCCACGACTATGAAGTTTAGGCAATCATTGCCTGATCCGGGTATCCGAAGCAGACGGCGGCGACCGCGCGTCGTAGGCTGGCAGTCGTGCAGCGGTGGCGGGGCCGGGACGACATCCCCACGGACTGGGGCCGATGTGTCCTGACGATCGGCGTATTCGACGGTGTCCACCGCGGCCACGCCGAGCTGATCAGCCACGCCGTGAAGTCCGGGCGTTCGCGCGGGGTCCCCACGGTGCTGATGACCTTCGACCCGCATCCCATGGAAGTGGTGTTCCCGGGCAGCCATCCGGCACAACTGACCACGCTGACCCGGCGGGCCGAACTCGTCGAGGAAACCGGTATCGACGTCTTCCTCGTCATGCCCTTCACCGCCGACTTCATGAAACTCACCCCGGAGCGCTATATCCACGAGCTGCTCGTCGAGAGCCTGCACGTGGTGGAGGTCGTGGTGGGGGAGAACTTCACCTTCGGCAAGAAGGCCGCCGGCAACGTGAACCTGCTGCGCAAGGCCGGCGAACGATTCGGTTTTGCCGTCGAGGGGATGACGTTGGTGTCCGAAGTGACCGAGCCCGGCCTGGGCGAGCGAAGCGACGGAGTGTTGCTCCGCGACGAGACGGTCACCTTCTCGTCCACCTATATCCGCTCCTGCGTGGACGCCGGTGATGTGGTCGCCGCCGCCGAGGCGCTGGGCCGGCCGCACCGGGTGGAAGGTGTCGTGGTGCGCGGTGACGGCCGGGGCCGGGTCCTCGGCTTCCCGACCGCCAATGTGGCGCCGCCCATGCATTCGGCCATCCCGGCCGACGGGGTGTACGCGGCGTGGTTCACGGTGCTCGGGCATGGGCCGGTGGTCGGCACCGTGATCCCCGGCGAGCGCTATCAGGCGGCGGTGTCGGTGGGCACCAACCCGACGTTCTCCGGGCGCACCCGCACCGTCGAGGCCTTCGTGCTGGATACCGAGGCCGATCTGTACGGCCAGCATGTGGCCGTCGATTTCATCGCCCGGATCCGCGGGCAGGAGAAGTTCGATTCGGTGGACGATCTGGTGGTGGCCATGGGCGCCGATACCGAGCGGGCCCGCACGATTCTCGGCGCAGGCTGAGTAGCTGCTAGTATCTCCTACCGACCCAGCGCGCGCTGCAGTTCGCGGCGGCCGCGCCTCTCGATTACCTTCGCGGACCTATTTTGATGGAGTTGTTTCGTGGCGCTCACCGTTGAACAGAAAAAAGAGATCCTCGGCCAGTACGGCCTGCATGACACCGACACCGGTTCGCCGGAGGCTCAGGTCGCGATGCTGACCAAGCGGATCGTCGATCTCACCGAACACCTCAAGATGCACAAGCACGATCACCATTCGCGGCGGGGGCTGCTGCTGTTGGTCGGTCGTCGGCGCCGGTTGCTCAAGTACGTCGCGCAGGTCGACGTCGAGCGCTACCGGTCGCTGATCGAGCGCCTCGGTCTGCGTCGCTGACACCACTTCGCTCAACCTGCGCCGTCCTCGGCGTCCTGGTTGCCGGAGTCATGGGGGGAATCACCGGTTGTTCGTCGGCCGCTGCCGCCGCTTTTCAGGTCGGAGACTGCCTGAGGGTGGCCGGCACGCCCGACAAGCCGGACGCCGTCAAGGCCGAATGCGGTAGCCCCGACTCGACTTTCAAGGTCGTCGCCACGGTCGCCGAC
Organism: Mycolicibacterium frederiksbergense; assembly: GCF_012223425.1. Classification (GTDB taxonomy): domain Bacteria; phylum Actinomycetota; class Actinomycetes; order Mycobacteriales; family Mycobacteriaceae; genus Mycobacterium; species Mycobacterium frederiksbergense. Next base: position 6,065,188 of record NZ_CP038799.1, on the reverse strand, counting down.
AGTGATCAGTGCCCCACCGACGTGGATTCCTATTACGCCATGCACAACACGTTCAGCGATACCAGCAACACCGTGTGCATGGATATCGACTGGGTGGTGGGGCAGTGCATGAGCATCGACCCCGAGAACGGCCGGGACCCGGTGCGCGTCGACTGCAGTGACGGCAGCCAGCCGCACCGCCAGCGTGCCACCCAGATCCTGCAGGGGGTCGCCAACGCCGACGAGTGCCGTAGCGGCATGGGTTATCCCTATGACCAACGGCAGTTCACCGTGTGCGTCGACGACGTCGACTGACGGTCGGTCACCTGGCCCGGTGTAGCATGGAATCGTTTTGGGCCACCCATTCTGAAGGGGAGGCCCTGACAGGGTGTGGTTCGCGCAGTACCGCGTGCACCGCTCCCGCGCGTCACAGCAGCACCCGCCTGATCGGGCGGTCTTCGGTAGTGGTGGCCGGAGCGTCCTTCAATGGATCCGCCCCGGCCGCTTCGATCGACGGCCGTAGCCGAGTTCAGGGCATCGCTGGCGCGTGACGACGCAAAACAGCTGTATACCCAGAAAGGCTGCTATGTCTGCAGTTGAAACCGACGAAGGCGTGTTCGAATCCACCGCCGTCATCGACAACGGGAGCTTCGGCACCCGCACCATCCGTTTCGAGACCGGCCGGCTGGCCCAGCAGGCCGCCGGCGCCGTCGTCGCCTACCTCGACGACGAGACGATGTTGCTGAGCGCCACGACCGCCAGCAAGACCCCGAAGGACCATTTCGACTTCTTCCCGCTGACCATCGACGTCGAGGAGCGGATGTACGCCGCGGGCCGTATCCCCGGCTCGTTCTTCCGCCGCGAGGGCCGTCCCTCCACCGACGCGATCCTGACCTGTCGCCTGATCGACCGGCCGCTGCGCCCGACCTTCGTCTCCGGCCTGCGCAACGAGATCCAGGTCGTCGTCACCATCCTGAGCCTGGATCCCAAGGATCTGTATGACGTGCTCGCCATCAACGCCGCGTCGGCGTCCACCCAGATCTCCGGCCTGCCGTTCTCCGGCCCGGTCGGCGGTGTGCGCGTCGCGCTGATCGACGGCCAGTGGGTCGCGTTCCCGACCGTCGAGCAGCTCGAAGGCGCCGTGTTCGACATGGTCGTCGCCGGCCGCAAGGCGGGCGACGACGTCGCGATCATGATGGTCGAGGCCGAGGCCACCGACCGCGTGATCGAGCTCGTCGCCGGTGGCGCGGGTGCGCCCACCGAGGCCGTCGTCGCCGAGGGCCTGGAGGCCGCCAAGCCGTTCATCGCCGCGCTGTGCACCGCGCAGGAGGAACTGCACGCGGCCGCCGGTAAGGAGACCGCGGAGTACCCGCTGTTCCCCGATTACCAGGACGATGTCTATACCCAGGTTGCCGCCGTGGCCACCGATGCGCTGTCGCAGGCGCTGACCATCTCCGGTAAGGCCGAGCGTGATGACCGCACCAACGAGATCAAGGGTGAGGTGTTGGAGCGGCTGGCCGACACCTTCGCCGGTCGTGAGAAGGAGATCGGCGCCGCGTACCGCTCGCTGACCAAGAAGCTTGTGCGCCAGCGCATCCTGACCGACCACTTCCGCATCGACGGCCGTGGCGTCACCGATATCCGCGCGCTGTCCGCCGAGGTCGCCATCATTCCGCGGGCGCACGGCAGCGCCCTGTTCGAGCGCGGCGAGACCCAGATCATGGGTGTCACCACCCTCGACATGGTCAAGATGGCCCAGCAGATCGATTCGCTGGGGCCGGAGAAGTCCAAGCGCTACATGCACCACTACAACTTCCCGCCGTTCTCGACCGGTGAGACCGGCCGGGTGGGCTCGCCCAAGCGCCGCGAGATCGGTCACGGCGCGCTGGCGGAGCGGGCTCTGATGCCGGTGCTGCCGAGCGTCGAAGAGTTCCCGTACGCCATCCGCCAGGTGTCGGAGGCGTTGAGCTCCAACGGTTCCACCTCGATGGGCTCGGTGTGCGCCTCGACGCTGTCGCTGCTGAACGCCGGTGTGCCGCTCAAGGCCCCGGTCGCCGGTATCGCCATGGGTCTGGTCTCCGACGAGATCGACGGCGAGACCCGCTACGTGACGCTCACCGACATCCTCGGCGCCGAGGACGCGTTCGGCGATATGGACTTCAAGTGCGCAGGCACGAAGGACTTCGTCACCGCGCTGCAGCTCGACACCAAGCTCGACGGCATCCCGTCCAAGGTGCTGGCCGGTGCGCTGGCCCAGGCCAAGGACGCCCGGATCACCATCCTCGAGGTGATGGCCGAGGCCATCGACGAGCCCGACGAGATGAGCCCGTACGCGCCGCGTATCACCACCATCAAGGTGCCGGTCGACAAGATCGGTGAGGTCATCGGGCCCAAGGGCAAGATGATCAACTCGATCACCGAGCAGACGGGTGCGTCGATCTCGATCGAGGACGACGGCACCATCTTCGTCGGCGCCAGCAACGGCGAGGCCGCCCAGGCCGCGATCGACATGATCAACGCCATCGCCAACCCGCAGCTGCCCAAGGCCGGCGAGCGGTTCCTCGGCACCGTGGTCAAGACCACCGATTTCGGCGCCTTCGTGTCGTTGCTGCCGGGCCGCGACGGCCTGGTGCACATCTCGAAGTTGGGCCGCGGCAAGCGGATCAGCAAGGTCGAGGATGTCGCGAAGGTGGGCGACAAGCTGCGCGTCGAGATCGCCGATATCGACAACCGCGGCAAGATCTCGCTGGTGCTCGTCGCCGAAGATGAGGCAACCGAGGCCCCGGCCGAGGTGCCCACCGAGGCCGCGACCGCTGACGCCTAAGCCGGCCTTACGCCGCGCATCCCGCGGCGCAGATACCTCCGAGGCAGTGCGGGTGACCGCACTGCCCGGAGGGCTGCGGGTGGTCACCGAGTACATCCCCTCGGTGCACTCCGCCTCGGTGGGTGTCTGGGTGGGTGTCGGTTCACGCGACGAGGGCAGCTCCGTCGCGGGTGCCGCGCACTTCCTGGAACACCTGCTGTTCAAATCCACACCGACGCGCAGCGCGGTCGAGATCGCGCAGGCAGTCGACGCTGTCGGCGGTGAACTGAACGCCTTCACCGCCCGCGAGCACACCTGCTACTACGCGCATGTGCTCGATTCCGATCTGGAACTGGCCGTCGACCTGGTGGCCGATGTCGTCCTGCGTGGCCAGTGCGCCGCCGACGATGTCGAGATCGAGCGCGATGTCGTGCTCGAAGAAATCGCCATGCGCGACGACGATCCCGAGGACACCCTCGGTGATGTGTTCCTGTCGGCGATGTTCGGGTCCCATCCGGTCGGCCGGCCGGTCATCGGCAGTGTCGAGTCCATCTCGGCGATGACCCGCACGCAGCTGCACTCGTTCCATCAGCGGCGCTACACCCCGGAGCGGATGATCCTCGCGGTGGCCGGCAATATCGACCACGACGACGTCGTCGCCCTGGCGCGCGAGTATTTCGGGCCGCGCCTGGTCCGCGGCCGGACCGCCGTACCGCACCGCAAGGGCACCGGACGGGTGGTGGGCAAGCCCGGTCTGCAGGTGGTCAGCAAGGACGCCGAACAGACCCACCTGTCACTCGGGGTCCGGACACCGGGGCGGCAGTGGGAGCACCGCTGGGCCTTGTCGGTGTTGAACTCCGCACTCGGTGGTGGCCTGAGTTCACGACTGTTCCAACAGATTCGGGAAACCCGCGGGCTGGCCTACTCCGTCTACTCCACGATCGACACGTTCTCTGACACCGGGGCGTTCTCGGTCTACGCGGCATGCCTTCCGGAACGTTTCGACGAGGTCGTCCGGGTGGCCACCGATGTCCTGGCCGATGTGGCGCGCGACGGCATCACCGAGGCCGAATGCCGGATCGCCAAGGGGTCGCTGCGTGGCGGCCTGGTGCTCGGTCTGGAGGATTCCGGGTCGCGCATGCACCGAATCGGGCGCAGCGAACTCAACTACGGCGCGCACCGCACCATCGCCCAAACCCTCGATCAGATCGACGCGGTGACCCTCGACGAGGTCAATGGCGTCGCGCGCCGTCTACTGGCCAGGCCGATGGGCGCGGCGGTGCTCGGCCCGCACAAATCCAGAAAGTCCTTGCCGCAGCGGCTTCGGGATATTGCGGGGTAGGTGGGTACAGTCGGGTGATGCTCCTGTCACGACGAAGAGTTCTGTTCGGCGGTATGGCATTGGCGGCAGCAGGGGCGCTGGCCGGCTGCGCGGACGAATCCGCGCTGGCGGCCCCGGCGCTCACCCTCGAAGAGCAGATCCGTGAGTTGGAGGCGCGCGACAACGCCTTCATCGGTCTGTACGCGGTGAATCTGCAGTCCGGATTCTCGTTGGAGAATCGCGCCGACGAGGCCTTCGCGCTCTGCTCGACCTTCAAGACGTACGCCGCCGCGCGGGTGCTGCGGGGTGTCGCAGATGGTGAGTTCACGCTGGAACAGCCAGTTTTCGTGAACCCCGATGGCATACTGCCGAACTCGCCGGTCACCGGCGAGCGTCTCGGCCAGGAGATGACGCTGGCCGAGCTGTCGCAGGCGGCGCTGCAGCGCAGTGACAACCTCGCGGCCAATCTGTTGTTGGAGACCATCGGCGGCCCGCAGGCGATCACCGCGTTCGCCCGCAGCATCGGCGATGACCGCACCCGGTTGGACCGCTGGGAGATCGAGCTGAACTCGGCGATACCGGGCGATCCGCGGGACACCACCACCCCGCGCGCGCTGGCGGCCGGCTACCGCAACCTGTTGGCCGGAGACGCCCTACCGCCCGCCCAGCGTGAACTGCTCGACGGCTGGATGCGCGCCAATCAGACCTCAAGCATGCGGGCCGGCCTGCCACCGGGATGGACCACCGCCGACAAGACGGGCAGCGGAGATTACGCGACCACCAACGATTCCGGTGTGGCGTACGGGCCCGATGGCGCGCGGGTGCTGCTGACCATCATGACCAGGACACAATCCGCCGATCCCGAGGCCGAAGGCCTGCGGCCGCTGATCGGCGAGGTCGCGGCGCTGGTGCTGCCGCATCTGCTCGGCCGGCGATGAGTTTCGGTCGGCGGCACAGTCTTTCTGGGTGACGATGCCGACGAAAGGAACTCCGATGTCCGACTACTCCGCCCCGGTGGGGGCACCTGTCTGGTTCGACCTGATGAGCAGTGATCCCGCGGCGGCCGCCGAGTTCTATTCGGAGATCTTCGGCTGGGAGGTCGAGGGGCCGGCCCAGCCCGAGTTCGGCGGATATCAGAACTTCCTGCGCAACGGGAAGCGGGTGGCAGGTCTGGCCCCGCACATGGCCGAGGCCGGCGGCGTCGCCGACGTGTGGTCGGTGTACCTGCACACCGAGGACGCCGCAGCGACCGCCGGTGCGATCGAGGCCGCGGGTGGATCGGTGATGGTGCCGCCGATGCCCGTCGGTGACATGGGCTCGATGATGGTCGCCACCGACACGGCGGGCGCGGTCATCGGATTCTGGCAGCCCGGCACGCACGTCGGATTCACCGAGTGGGGCGAGCACGGCGCGCCGTACTGGTTCGAGTGTCAGAGCAAGCACTACGACAGGTCTGTGGCGTTCTACCGCGATGTCATCGGCGCTCGCATCGAGGAGATCGGCACCGGCGGCGATCCCGCGGTGGTAGGGCCCGACCGGTACTCCCAGGTGTTCGTCGGCGAGAACGCCTATTCGGGAATCATGGACTCTGCCAAGATTTTTCCGGCCGAGGTGCCGTCGTTCTGGCAGGTGTACGTGATGGTCGACGACGTGGCGGCCACCGTCGCACTCGCCGAATCCCTGGGCGGGGAGAGCCCGATGCCGGGGGAAGAGACGCCGTACGGCACCCTGGCGGTCATCAGGGACCCGCTCGGGGCGCTGATCTGCCTCGGTCATCCGCCGGCCGGCATGTGAGATACACCCGGTATCTGAAATACACGTCGCCCGGCCGAAGTGCTTCAGCCGGGCGACGGTGGGGGCCGGCGGCTACGCCAGCAGAGTGGTGGGATCGGTGAACGGCAGATCGAGGTCGGCGGCCACCTGCTCGGACAGCAGCGCACCTTCGTGGGTGGACAGGCCCTTGGCCAGCGCGGCGTCGGCCGCACACGCGGCCTGCCAACCCTTGTCGGCCAGCTTGAGCACATAGGGCATCGTCGCGTTGGTCAGCGCATAGGTCGATGTCCGCGGCACGGCACCGGGCATGTTGGCCACGCAGTAGAACACGGTGTCGTGCACCGCAAACGTCGGGTCATCGTGGGTGGTGGGCCGGGAATCCTCGAAGCAGCCGCCCTGGTCGATCGCGATATCGACCAGGACCGCGCCCGGCTTCATCTGGGCGACAGTCGCATTGGTGACCAGCTTGGGCGCCTTGGCCCCGGGCACCAGGACCGCACCGATCACCAGGTCGGCCTGTTTGACCGCGTCTTCCAGATCCAGGCTCGACGAGTAGCGGGTCTCGATGGCGCCGCCGTACTCGGCATCGATCTTGCGCAGGATATTGATGTTGAGGTCGAACACGGTGACGTGCGCGCCCATACCCCAGGCCACGGCGGCCGCATTGTCGCCGGCCATGCCGCCGCCGATGACCACGACCTTGGCCGGTGCGACGCCGGGGACGCCGCCCATCAGGACGCCGCGACCGCCCTGGGTGCGCATCAGGTGGTAAGCGCCCACCTGCGCGGCCAGTCGCCCGGCGACCTCACTCATCGGGGCCAAGAGAGGAAGTGCGACAGAGTTGTCCGGGCCGGCGGTCTGCACGGTCTCGTAGGCGATCGACGTGGTGCCCGACGCCAGCAGCGCGTCGGTGCACGGCTTGGACGCGGCCAGGTGCAGGTAGGTGAACAGCGTCTGGCCCTGGCGCAGGCGGGCGTATTCGGCCTCGATCGGTTCCTTGACCTTGAGCAGCAGGTCGGCCTCGGCCCACACCTGTTCGGCGGTGGCGGCGATCTGGGCGCCGGCGGCCTTGAAGTCGTTGTCGGAGATGGCAGAACCGGCACCGGCACCTGCCTGGATGACGACGTCATGGCCGCGGCGGGTGAGTTCGGCAACGCCGGCCGGGGTGATGGCGACGCGGAATTCGTTGTTCTTGATCTCGGTCGGGACGCCGACGAGCATGATCGCTCCTTGCGATTGAGGTGGTGAGACAATTGTGAAGAAACTCCGGTCGTGTGGCAATAAATATGGCGACACTTCGTTAATATCGCCATATGGGTGAACAATCATCGACCCCGAGGGCTCGCTTGGCGCCTGCGCCGAAGGATGTTCGGTCGCCAGAGCTCGACGATATCGACCGGCGCATGCTGCTGGCGCTGCACGCCGACGCCCGCATCTCCAACAGTGCGCTGGCCGAGGCGGTCGGCATCGCGCCGTCGACGTGTCACGGACGGCTGCGGCGGTTGCAGGATCTGGGCGTGATCCGCGGATTCTTCACCGATATCGATCCGTCGGCGGTCGGGCTGAACCTGCAGGCGATGATCTCGGTGAGCCTGAATTCCACTGCCCGCGGCCGGATCCGTGACTTCATCCAGCAGATCCGCCGGCGACCGCAGGTGATGAATGTGTACTTCCTGGCCGGTGGTGATGACTTCATCCTGCATGTCGCGGCGCGCGACACCGAGGACCTGCGGGCCTTCGTGGTCGAGAACCTCAACGCCGACGCCGATGTGGCCGGCACCCAGACGTCGCTGATCTTCGAACATCTGCGCGGGGCCTCGCCGCTGTGAGCCTCGAGGACGATCTGGACGCTCTCTACGGGGTGCCGCCCGAGGAGTTCACCGCGCTGCGTAAGGAACTGGCGACGGCGGCCAAGGATCGCGGCGACGGCGACGCGGCGCGGGTGATCGCCGCCGCGCGGCGCCCGACCACGGCGGCCTGGGTGGTCAACGAGCTCATCCGGGCGGATCCGACCGCGAAGGTCAGCCTTGCCGAGTTGACCGCGCAACTGCGGGCCGCGCATGCGGCGATGGACGGTGCCCGTATCCGCGAACTGTCCACGGCCCAGCGGAAACTGGTGAGTCAGTTGGCGCGCACCGGGTTCGCGGCAGCCGGCATGTCCGACCCGTCGGCGGCGATTCGCGAGGATGTCACCGGCACCCTACAGGCGGCGATCGCCGACCCCGAGGTCGCGGCGCAGTTGGGTCGGCTGCAGAAGGCGCAGGAGTGGTCGGGTTTCGGTGACTTCGGTGCCCCGACGGAGGTCCGCACCCCACGCCGGACGTCCGCGCCCGAGCCGGAACAGCGGATCGACCGTCGCGCCGTCGAGAAGCGGCGTCGCGCGCTGACCGCCGCCGAACGCGCGCGCGGCGACGCCATGGCCGCGGTATCGGAGCGCACGACCGCCCTGGCAACGGCGCGCCGCCGCTACGAGGAAGTGCTGCACACGCTGAGTGCGGCGGAGCAGGCCGTGGCCGGCGCGGAGCGGCAGCTGCACGATGCGAACAATGAACTGGCGCGGGCTGATTCGGTGCTCGCCGAGCTCAGGGGTGAGTTGCCGACCTGAGCTCGGCCAGCGACTCGCCGATGAGATCGGTCAACGGACGGTCGTCTGGATCATCGAGCCAGCGCTCGAAGGCGACCTTGAAGACCGCGACCCCGGTCTGGGCCAGCAGACCGGCCGTCGCATCGGCGACGCCGCGCCTGCGCAGCGCGTCGGTCATCGTGGTGGCCAGGGACGCAAGCTTGATGAGCTCGCGTTCCTGCAAGGCGGGATGGGCATTGATGACGGTCTGGCGGGTGCGGGCGTGCGGGCGGCGGTCGCGAAAGAAGTCCGACGTGGACTCGAGTGCTGCGGCGACGGCGTCCAGGGGAGCGCTCGCCTCGGGCGCGGCGTCGATCGCGCCGGCCATCGCCTGGGCGAGTTCGTCACCGCGGAACAGCACTTCGCGCTTGTCGGTGAAGTGACGGAAGAACGTGCGCTCGGTGAGTCCGGCGCGGCCGGCGATCTCGGCGACCGTCGTCTGGTCGTAGCCGCGCTCCAGATAGAGCTCGAGCGCGGCCCGCTCCAGGCGTCCGCGTGCGTCCGGCTCCCAGCGACCCATGCACGGAGTCTAGGTGATGACAGCGACTGACTTCACGCGTAGGGTAAGTGATGTCATTGACTGACATCAAAGAAGGAGAAGTGCACATGCGTGTTTTCGTCACCGGCGCCAGTGGCCACATCGGTGCCCTGACGGTCACCGAACTGCTCGGCGCCGGCCACCAGGTCACCGGCCTGGCGCGTTCCGACGCCGCGGAGGCGGCGCTGCGGTCGGCCGGCGCGCAGGTCCGGCGCGGCGCTCTGGCCGACCTCGACGTCCTGGCCGCGGGGGCGACCGCGGCTGACGGCGTGATCCATCTGGCGTTCATCCACGACTTCACCGACTACGCGGCCGCCGGAGCCGCCGATCTGGCGGCCATCGAGGCCATCGGATCGGCGCTGGAGGGCTCGGATAAACCGTTCGTCACCACCTCCGGCACGGCGATGCTGGCTTTCGGGTCCGGCGGATCCGGCATCCTGGGAACCGAGGACAGTGGGGTCGATCCGTCCGGGCCGCGGGTGGCTTCAGAGAACGCCACCGTCGCACTGGCCGGCCGAGGGGTGCGGGCCTCGGTCATCCGGCTGCCGCCCACCGTCCACGGCCCGACCGACCGTCACGGCTTCGTGCCCACCCTCATCGCGAACGCGCGGGCGAAGGGCCGCTCGCTCTACATCGGTGACGGGTCCAACCGCTGGCCCGCCGTCCACAATCTCGATGCGGCGCACCTGTACCGGCTGGCGCTGGAAGCCGCGCCCGCCGGATCGCGGCTACACGGTGTGGCCGAGCAGGGCATCGCCTTCGGCGAGATCGCGCAGGTGATCGCCGACCGTCTTGGGGTGCCCACCCTCAGCGTCACCGCCGAACAGGCACTCGACGAGCTCGGCTTCGTGGGTATCGTTGCGGCACTGGACAATCCGACGTCCAGCGAGGTGACGCGCAAGCTCCTGGACTGGCATCCCGAGCGTCCGGGACTGCTCCAGGATCTGCGCGCGGGCCGTTATTTCGACGCTGTCTAGGCCCCCACCAGTTCCGGGTGGAACTTCGTCACCATCCGGCGGATGCCGTCACGCCAGTCCACGGAGGTGCCGCCGACCAGTTCGTGCATCCGCGTCGTATCGGTCGGACCACCGCGCAGGGCCGCGTCGCTCTCCTCGAACACCGGTGCGCTGCCCACGAGTTCGCCGATATAGGCACACCACTCCTGCAAGCTCACCGTCTGATCTCCGCACCAGTTGACCGTCGTGGCGGGCACCGAGGCGGCTTCCAGCATCTTCGGCAGCGTCGCGATGATGTCGTCCTCGTGGATGGGGTTGTAGCGGGCGGGCCCGCCCGGTGGGACGGGGATCGGCACACCCGAGCGCATCATCTCCATCTGGAAGAACGGCCAGCCGCCGTTGTCGCCGTAGGGCACATTGAGCCGGGCGATCACCGTCGGCATGCCGAGCGCGCGGGCCATCGTCCGGGCCACCACCTCGCCGGCGATCTTGGAGATCGAGTACGTCGGAAACAGGGATTTGTGGTTGTCGCCGAGCGCCGCGGTCTCGGTGCGTGGTTCGTCGTCCGGCGGGTCGTACACCGCTGCCGACGAACAGTGCAGGAACGCCTTGGCCTCGGCGCAGTGCGCCATCAGCAGGCCCACCGACTCGGCGTTGGCGCCCAGGTCCTTGTCCCAGCGCCCGCTCTTGGCGACCGCGAGGTTGAGGACGTAGTCGAAATCCGACGGGATGCCGCTGAAGTCGCCCGCCGCCAGGTTCACCTTCTCGCAGCGAATTCCGGCGCGCTCCAGGTTTTCGCGGGCCGCCGCGTCGGTGAAGCGGGCAATGCCCCAGACCTCGTTGTCCGCCGCCAGCGATAGCGCCAGCGGCGCCGCGACCTGTCCGGTGGGACCGGTGATGAGGATTTTTGCGCCACGCATGGCCAGATGCTAGCCACCGGTCGCGGTCTCGCGACGCGAAATGCCGTCTGCTTACTCGGCGCGCAGCAGCAGACCGTTGCCGTCGGCGCCGGTCAACCGCAGCTGATCGGCGTCCACGACGGCCTGGACGGAACCGTCCAGCACGCGAAGGATCGACTGCTCGATGTCGCCGATTTCACCTGGGCACACCGGGCCGCCGACGTTGATGGGCCCGAACGTCACGGTCTCTGCGGCCGACCCGGTGACCTCGGCGCGAGCATAAAAAGTGTGGCAGCCTGTCCACCCGGTAACGGCCTGATCAGGTCCGATCGTCAGCGTGGGTGTGACCTGCTCGAGGGTGGCCGACGTCATGACAGCGTCGGCGGAGACCAGGCTTTCCACCCGCCAGGTGGTGCCGACGAGCGGGCGATCCGGGTCCACGACCGCCTTGTCGCGCAGCGTGACCGTGGCGGCGTCGGTGGTCAGGGTGAGGGTGTCCGCGCTCAGCGACCACGCCGGCCGGGCCTCCAGCAAGCGACCCATCCACGCGTCGGCGTCCCCGTAGGGCGGCGGGCAGCCCATCATCGTGGTCGCCAGCCGGGTGCTCAGGTGCCCGTCGGCGAGATCGACCGGACCGGATCCGCGGTTGCAGCCCGCGTACGCCGACAGCTGCCCGTCGGCGAAACTCAGGGTCAGCGGACCGCCACCGGGGATCTGCTCGCCCGCCACCGACACCGACACGAAGGTGCGGCCTTCCGGTGAGGTCTCCTCGGCGGCGACGGTACTCGCACAGCCGGCGGTCACCAGCGCGGCCAGCAGCAACACGATCAGGCGCATGCGTACACGCTACGCCCGCCGCAGTAGGCTGCCCTCCATGCGAGTTGCAGTGCTGGGCGCCAAGGGCAAGGTCGGCGCGACCATGGTCAAGGCCGTTGCGGACGCCCCCGATCTGGAATTGTCGGCCCAGATCGATGCCGGAGATCCGTTGTCGATGCTCACCGATACCGGCACCGAGGTCGTCATCGACTTCACCCATCCCGATGTGGTGATGGACAATCTGAACTTCCTGATCGACAACGGCATTCATGCGGTGGTGGGTACCACCGGATTCACCGAGGAACGCCTCACCCAGGTGCACATCTGGCTGTCGGCCAGGCCCGACGTGGCGGTGCTCATCGCGCCGAACTTCGCCATCGGCGCCGTACTGACCATGCATTTCGCCAAGCAGGCCGCCCGGCATTTCGAGTCTGTGGAGGTGATCGAGCTGCATCACCCGCACAAGGCCGACGCTCCGTCCGGCACCGCTGTACGCACTGCGACGTTGATTGCGGAAGCACGAAAAGGTTTGCCGCCCAATCCTGATGCCACCAGCACCGGGCTAGAGGGCGCCCGTGGCGCCGACGTCGACGGGGTCCCGGTGCACTCGATCAGATTGGCCGGGCTTATCGCCCATCAGGAGGTGCTGTTCGGCACCCAGGGGGAGACGCTGACCATCCGGCACGACAGCATGGACCGCACGTCGTTCGTGCCCGGGGTGCTGCTCGGGGTGCGCAAGGTGGCCGAGCGGCCGGGCCTCACCGTCGGGATTGAGCCGCTGCTCGACCTGTCATGAACGACGGCGCGCGGGCACTGCGCATCCAGCTGCTGATCGGGTTCATGTGTGTCGCGCTGGTGGTCTATTTCCTGATGCTGGGGCGAACGGCGCTGGCGTTCATCGCCTCTGGTGAGCCGGCAGCGATCGGTCTCGGTGTGGCGCTGCTCGCGTTGCCGATCATCGGGCTGTGGGCGATGCTGGCCACGCTGCGGGCGGGGTTGGCACACCAGCGGTTGGTTCGGCTGGCCCGCGAGGCCGATATGGATCTCGACGTCAGCGCGCTGCCGCGTAGGCCATCGGGCCGGATCGAGCGCGACGCCGCCGACGCGTTGTTCGAGACAACGCGCGAGGAGCTGGAAGCTGACCGGGACAACTGGGTGCGCTGGTACCGGCTGGCACGGGCCTACGACTACGCCGGTGACCGCTCCAGGGCGCGCGAGACCATGCGCACCGCCGTGGAGATGGAGCGCGGGAGCCGTCCGTGAAGCTGCTCGTGGTGCACCACACGCCGTCGCCGCACTGCCACGAGATGTTCGAGGCCGTCATCGCCGGCGCGACCGACCCCGATATCGAGGGGGTGGAGGTCGTCCGCCGCCCGGCGCTCACGGTGTCACCGGCGGAGATGCTGGACGCCGACGGCTACCTGCTGGGTTCACCGGCCAATCTGGGCTACATCTCGGGTGCCCTCAAGCATGCCTTCGACGGCGCCTACTACCAGCTGCTGGACAGCACCCGAGGTCGGCCGTTCGGGCTGTACCTGCACGGAAACGAGGGCACCGAGGGTGCCGAGCGCGCGGTCGACGGCATCACGGCGGGTCTGGGCTGGGTGAAAGTGGCTGACCACGTAGTGATTTCGGGGAAACCCGGTAAGTCTGATCTGGACGCGTGCTGGAACCTCGGGGCGACCGTCGCGGCACATCTGATCGGCTGAAGCGCGCGAACCCGAGATACCGACGGGGCATCGATGGCAGGGTGGTTGGTGCCAACAAATCGGGAGGGAAACGTGGCGCAAGAATCCAGCACGTCCAAGCCAAACATTGTTCTCATCGTCTCCGACGACTTCGGTTACGGAGATGCCGGTGTATACGGCGGCGGCGAAAACCGCGGTATGCCCACGCCGTGCCTCGACCAGATGGCCGACGAAGGCATGCAGTTCATGTCGTTCTATGCGCAGCCGAGTTGCACACCTGGGCGCGCAGCGATGCTCACCGGACGCATCCCGAACCGCAGCGGCATGACGACGGTGGCCTTCCAGGGCCAGGGCGGCGGGCTGCCTGCGGCAGAGTGGACGCTCGCGTCCGTGGTCAAGACCGCCGGTTACAAGACATTCTTCACCGGCAAGTGGCACCTCGGAGAGTCCGATTATGCGCTGCCCAATGCGCACGGTTTCGACGAGATGCGGCACTGCGGGCTGTACCACCTCAACGCCTACACCTACGCCGACCCGGAATGGTTCCCGGACATGGATCCCGAGCTCCGCGAGATGTTCGAGCGGGTGACCCAGGGCGCGCTGTCGGGCCGTGCGGGCGAGCAGCCGACCGAGGACTTCAAGGTCAACGGACAGTACGTCGATACGCCGGAGCAAGGGCTGGTGGGCATTCCGTTCTTCGACGAGTACGTCGAGAAGGATGCGCTGGAGTTCCTCGACGAGAACGCGACATCGGACACCCCGTTCTTCATGCACGTCAACTTCATGAAGGTGCATCAACCGAACATGCCGCACCCCGATTTCAAGGGTAAGTCGCTCTCGAAATCGAAATACGCGGACTCGATAGTGGAGAACGACACCCGGATCGGCCGCATCATGGACAAGATCCGGTCGCTGGGCTTGGCCGAGAACACCTACGTGTTCTGGACGACGGACAACGGCGCCTGGCAGGACGTCTACCCGGACGCGGGCTACACCCCGTTCAGAGGTACCAAGGGCACCGTTCGTGAGGGCGGCAATCGTGTTCCCGCCATCGCGTGGGGTCCGGGCATCCAGGCCGGATCACGTAACTCCGATATCGTCGGCGGCCTCGATTACATGGCGACCTTTGCGGCGCTGGCCGGGGCACAACTGCCGGACAGCGATCGCGAGGGTGAGCCCATCATCTTCGACAGCCATGACATGTCGCCGGTGTTGTTCGGGACCGGCACATCCGAGCGCAAGTCCTGGTTCTACTTCAGCGAGAACGAACTGACGCCCGGGGCCGTCCGGGTCGGCCACTACAAGGCCGTCTTCAATCTGCGCGGTGATGATGGTGCGAGCACCGGAGGGCTCGCCGTCGATACCAACCTCGGTTGGAAGGGCGCGCAAGCATATGTGGCGACCGTGCCGCAGATCTTTGATCTCTGGCAGGACCCGCAGGAACGCTACGACATCTTCATGAACAACTACACCGAACACACCTGGACGCTCGTGACCATCAACGAGGCGATCAAGGAGCTGATGCAGACCTATCTGAAGTACCCTCCGCGCAAGCTACAGAGCGAAGGCTATTCGGGCCCGATCACCGTCACGCAATACCAGAGATTCCAGTTCCTCAGAGATCAGCTCGCCACCGATGGTGTGAACATCGCGCTGCCCACCGGCAATTGAGCCTGCGGTAGCGTCGGGCTCCGAACTCCACCAAGGGGGAACACATGCCGGGAATCGCCGAACTCGCACTGGGCGCTGCACCGATTGCCGGCGGCGCCATGCTGGGGGTCATCGCGGGCAACCTCAAACCACCGGATGTGCGCGGCCTGATCGTCAAGGACATGGACCTGCTGGAGCGGATTCCGGCCGACCAGGCCGAACGGCGTGCCCGGTTGCAGGCCAGTATCGACCAGCGCATCGACGAACTGATCACCGCCGGTGAACGCACGCGTGAGTTGCGTGACGCCGCCATGTCCTACCGGGGGAACTGGCGCGATATCGTGCTGTTCGTCTGCGCGGTGCTGTTCACCATCGTGTGGTGGAACGTCAGCCACGCCCGGACGAACTGGCTGGTGATGTTCATCGCGATGATCCTGTTGTCCGCGGCCACCGGCATCTACGCCGGGCGCGGGATCGCGCGGGCGATACGCACCTACCTACACCGAGACGACGCGTAGTCAGCTCAGCGTGCTACCGAACACCTGTGCCATCGCCTCCCAGTGCTGGCGGGCCGCCGCCTCGTCATAGGGCAGGTTGTCCGGCACCGCGAAACCATGTGCGGCCGAGTAGAACTCGATGGTGTGATCGACCCCGGCCTCGGCCAGCGCCGCCTCCAGGACCAGCGAGTCCTCGACGGTGAACGAGGCATCGTCGCGGGCCCCGCCCACGTAGACCCGGGCCTTGATCTTGTCGGCCAGCAGGTGCGGACTGCCCGGATCGTCGGCGGCCAGCCCGCCGCCGTGAAACGACATTGCCGCCGCCACCCGGTCGGGGACCCGGCCCGCAACGATCAGCGAGGTCCGCCCACCCATGCAATACCCGGTGGTGCCGAAGGTGTCGCCGGAGACGTCGGGGCGGGCCTGCAGGTAGTCGAAGAACGCGGCCGCGTCGGCGGCCATGATCTCGGGGGTGACCTTGGCGATCATCCCGAACAGCCGCTTGCGTTCGTCGTCATCGGCGAACACCGTGCCCATGTCGAAGGGCGCCCACCCGGCGTCGCGGTAGTAGACATCGGGGACGAGCACCACGTAGCCGTACCCGGCCAGTTGGGCGGCCATCTCGTCGAAGGTGGCCCGGACGCCGCCGGCGTCGGGGTACATCACCACCGCTGGCCAGGGCCCGACCCCGTCGGGAGTCGCGACCGTGACGCGGCAGGCGCCGTCGGCGGTGGTGATGGTGTCTGTGGTGGTCGGCATGGCATCCGTTGTACTCCACGCGGCTCGACGTAAGCTGACCGTGTGCCCATTGCGACCCCTTATGAGGATCTGCTGCGCCTGGTGATGGCCCAGGGGACACCGAAATCTGATCGCACCGGCACGGGGACCCGCAGCGTTTTCGGCCATCAACTGCGCTATGACCTGGCCGCCGGTTTTCCGCTGATCACCACCAAGAAGGTGCACACCAAGTCCATCGTCTACGAACTGCTGTGGTTCCTGCGTGGTGACTCGAATGTGCGCTGGCTGCAGGAGCGCGGCGTCACCATCTGGGATGAATGGGCCTCTGACACCGGTGATCTCGGACCGGTGTACGGCGTGCAGTGGCGCTCCTGGCCGACACCGTCGGGTGAGCACATCGATCAGATCAGCGCGTCGCTGGAACTGTTGAAGCGCGACCCCGACAGCCGGCGCAACATCGTGTCGGCCTGGAACGTCGGGGAGATCCCGCAGATGGCGCTGCCACCGTGCCACGCGTTCTTCCAGTTCTATGTCGCCGACGGCACGCTGTCCTGCCAGCTGTACCAGCGCAGCGCGGACCTCTTTCTCGGCGTGCCGTTCAACATCGCCAGCTATGCGCTGCTGACCCACATGATGGCGGCTCAGGCCGGCCTGCAGGTCGGCGAGTTCATCTGGACCGGCGGGGACTGCCACATCTATGACAACCATGTCGACCAGGTGGCGTTGCAGCTGTCCCGCGATCCGCGTCCCTATCCCGAACTCGTGCTGGCGCCCCGGGATTCGATCTTCGACTACACCTACGAGGACATCGCCATCGTGAACTACGACCCGCACCCGGGCATCAAGGCCCCGGTGGCGGTATGAGATTGATCTGGGCGCAGTCGACCTCCGGGGTGATCGGACGGGACAACGGCATCCCCTGGCGGCTTCCCGAGGATCAGGCCCGGTTCAAGGAGCTGACCATGGGGCAGACCGTCGTCATGGGCCGGCTGACCTGGGAGTCGCTGCCGGCCAAGGTGCGCCCGCTGCCCGGGCGCCGCAACGTGGTGGTCTCGCGGGATCCCGGGTACCGCGCCGACGGCGCGGACGTGGTGACCGAACTACCGGCCTCGCGGGACATCTGGGTGATCGGTGGTGCGCAGCTGTATGCAGCGGCGCTGCCGCTGGCCGACCGATGCGAGATCACCGAGGTCGACATCGACCTGCCGCGCGATGACGACGACGCGACCGCACCGGTGCTCGACGAAACCTGGGTCGGCGCCGAGGGGGACTGGCTGACCAGCGACTCGGGCCTGCGGTACCGGTTCAGCAGCTACCTGCGCACCTAACCGCGCCGACGGAGTTGTCGGTGCCGTAGGGAACGATGGCGGCGTGCCTACTTTGACCGCCGCGCAGGCCCGACGGGTCGCCGTCGCCGCCCAGGGCTTCCACGAGCCCAAGCCGGGCGTGCTGACCCGCGGACACCTCAAACGCCTGATCTCCAGGATTCAGGTGCTGCAACTGGATTCGGTGTCGGTCTGCGTGCGCGCGCATTACGCGCCGGTCTTCAGCCGGCTCGGTCCCTATGACCGAGACGTGCTGGATCGGGCGGCCTGGAGTCACACCGCACGAGCGCCACGCCTGCTCACCGAGTACTGGGCGCATGAGGCCGCATTGATGGCCGTGGATGACTGGCCGCTGCTGCGGTGGCGGATGCGTGAGTACGAGCACGGCCGCTGGGGCACCGAGATCGTCAAGCGCAACGCCCGGCTGGCCGAGGACATCGTCACCGCGATCGCCGAGCGGGGCCCGTCCACCGCAGGGCAGATCGAGGCGCATCTGGAGGCCGAACCCCGGGGCCGCAAAGGTCCGTGGTGGGATCGCAGCGATACCAAGTGGGTGGCCGAGGCGCTGTGGTCCTCGGGTGTGCTGACCACCGCGACACGGGTCGGGTTCGCCCGCCACTACGACCTCACCGAACGTGTGCTGCCGCCGGAGGTGCTGGCGCGGGAGGTGTCCGACGAGGAGGCGGTGCGCGAGCTGATTCTGCGGGCCGCCGGCGCGCTGGGGGTGGGCACCGAACCGGACCTGCGTGACTATTTCCGGCTCAACCCCACACAGAGCAAGCCCGCGGTCGCCGCGCTGGTGGCCGAGGGCGAGCTGGAGCCGGTCGAGGTGGCGGGCTGGAACGCCCCGGCCTACCTGCGTACCGGGCAGAAGGTGCCGCGGCGCGACCGTGGTACCGCGCTGCTGTGCCCGTTCGATCCGCTGGTCTTCTTCCGACCCCGGATGGAGCGCCTGTTCGACGGTTTCCACTACCGGATCGAGATCTACACCCCGGCCCACAAGCGCCAATTCGGTTACTACGTATGGCCTTTCCTGCTCGACGGCGAGCTCGTGGGGCGCGTCGACCTCAAGCGCGCCGACGGGGTGCTCCATGTGGTGGGCGCCTTCACCGAGGACGGCCGGGATCGATCCCGGGTGGCGGCGGGGATGGCCGCCGAACTGCGGGCGATGGCCGGCTGGCTGGGCCTCGATGACGTCGCGGTCGGTGACCGCGGTGATTTGGTCCCCGAACTGCGGGCCGCCCTGCTTAGCTGAGCCATGGATGTTCTGCGCACCCCCGACGAGCGCTTCACCGACCTGCCGGACTTTCCGTTCGCCCCGCACTACCTGGAGGTCGACGGGCTGCGCGTGCACTATCTGGACGAGGGCGCGGCCGACGCGCCGGTGGTGCTGCTGCTGCACGGGGAGCCGTCCTGGAGCTACCTGTACCGCTGGATGATCCCCGTGCTCGTCGATGCCGGCCTGCGGGCGGTGGCCATCGACCTCATCGGCTTCGGCCGCAGCGACAAACCGGCGACTCGCGAGGACTACACCTATCAGTCGCATGTCGATTGGACGTGGGGGGCCATCGAGGCGATCGGGCTCACCGACATCACGCTGGTCTGCCAGGACTGGGGTGGGCTGATCGGGCTGCGCCTGGTCGGTGAGCACGCCGAACGGTTTGCCCGCGTGGTGGCGGCCAACACCACCCTGCCGACGGGGGATCAGCATCCCGGCGAGGCGTTTCTGGCCTGGCAGCGCTTCAGCCAGGAGACCCAGGAGTTCCCGGTCGGCACCATCGTCAACGGCGGCTGCGTATCGGACCTGACGCCGGAGGTGATCGCGGCCTACGACGCACCGTTCCCGGACGACACGTACAAGGCGGGCGCGCGCCAGTTCCCGACGCTGGTGCCGACCAGTCCGGACGACCCGGCGGCCGCCCCGAACCGGGCCGCCTGGGCAGGGCTGCAACGGTTCGATCGGCCGTTTCTGTGCGCGTTCTCCGACGCGGACCCGATCACCCGTGGTGCCGACGCCCCGCTGCGCAAGCTCATTCCCGGTGCCGCAGGGCAGGCGCACGTGACGATCGCCGGCGGCGGGCACTTCTTGCAGGAGGACAAGGGCCGTGAACTCGCCGGAGTGGTGGCGGACTTCGTCAACCGGGGATAGCGGCGTACGGGGTGACGGATGCGTAAATAACGGGCAGACTGTTCCAGATGGCGGGGCGCGGCGGCCGGTGGTGGCGACAGGCCGACCAATTCCATTGGTTCAGCGTCTACCTGCAGGACCGCGGGCTGGACCTGCCGTGGCGGCTGGCGACCTTCGTGTTCACGCTGCTGTTTGCCGCTGTGCCGGTGGTGATGCTGACCAGTCCCTCTGGGCCGGACACCGCTACCACGCGCGCCATGGCGATCGCGGCGTCCGCGTGTGGGCTGGCGGTCAGCTCCATCTGGTTGATCGGTTGGCCCACCCGCAGGCAGTCGCTGATCTACCACGCGGTGTGCTGCCTGTCGATCGCCGCGGGCACCCTGGCGCTGTCGAGTTCCTACGGCGCCCTGATGGGCTGCGCGATGTTCGCGGCCATCGGCGGCCTGCTCGCCTACTTCCACGCGCTCGTGCACGTGCTCGCCAATTTCGCGGTGGCCGTCGGCTGTGCAGCGATCGCCGCCGCCCGGTTGTTCGCCGATACCGGTGACGCCGCCGTCGTGGTCGCGTCGCTGCTGCTGGTGTTGGGGCTCAATCTCGGCGTGCCGTTCGGTATCCACGCATTGGTGCACTCGTTGCACACGGAATTGCGGTCCTCCGATTTCGATCCGCTGACCGGGCTGCCGAACCGGCGGTCCTTCTTCAACTCGGTGCACGAGATGCTCCTGGAGCGTCGCGGGGAACGCGCCGAGGTGAACGTGACGATGATCGATATCGACGACTTCAAGAGGCTCAACGACACCAGGGGGCACGCGGCAGGCGACGAGGCGCTGGTCGGGATCGGTGCCGTCCTCATCCAGAATTGTGGTGCGGATGCGGCCGTGGGTCGTCTCGGCGGCGAGGAGTTCGTGATCGCCGATACGGCG
Source organism: Mycolicibacterium frederiksbergense (assembly GCF_012223425.1). GTDB lineage: Bacteria > Actinomycetota > Actinomycetes > Mycobacteriales > Mycobacteriaceae > Mycobacterium > Mycobacterium frederiksbergense. Next base: position 6,044,531 of record NZ_CP038799.1, on the reverse strand, counting down.
AGCGTCGAGAGTCACGCCGAGACCGTCGAACGTATCCGGCTCGGTATTGCCGCACTGCCGGTGCAGATCACTGCCAGCCTGGGTACCTGCGGCGCGGCGATCGTCCCCGGCACCGCAGCGGACCCGACGGAGTTCCTCGACGAGCTGATCCGGGCCGCTGACCTGGCGATGTACCGGTCGAAGCGCGCGGGCGGAAACCGGATACATCGCAGCGATGCGACCGCCACCTCACCGTGACCTTAAAGATCTCTTATTTTTCTTAAATTGGGTGTACCGTGAGCCGAGTACGTGACGTGACGGCCTGGTGAAAGGACCCAACATGCACGAACCACAGATCGCCCTGGTGACCAGCGCATCTCGCGGAATCGGCGCGGAGGTCGCACATCAGCTCGCGCACCCGGGGACCCACGTGATCGTCAACTACCGCGAAAAGGCGGGCCGGGCCCATGCCGTGGCCGACGCCATCCGTGACGCCGGAGGACACGCGTCGGCGGTGGCCGCCGACATCTCCGACGAGTCCGCCGCCGAGGCGATGATCGCCGGTATCCGCCAGCGCTTCGGCCGGCTGGACACCTTGGTGCTCAACGCGTCCGGTGGCCTGGAGCGCGACGCCGAGCCCGGCTACGCGATGCGACTCAACCGCGACGCCCAGCGGCGCCTGGTCGCGCTGGCGCTACCGCTGATGCCGCCCGGCGCCCGCGTCGTGTTCGTCACCAGCCACCAGGCGCACTTCTACCCGCACAAGGCGGTGCCGATGGGCTACGCGCCGATCGCGGCGAGCATGCGTGCCGGCGAAACCGCGATGTACGGCATGCGCCACGAATTCGCCCGTCGCGGAATTCATTTCACCGTCGTGTCCGGCGACATGATCGACGGGACGAGCGTGCTGACCCGGCTGCAGGGCCCCGCCCTCGAACCGCGCCGCAGCGCACCGCTGCCGTCGACGGACGAGTTCGCGGCCGCCATCGCCGGTGCCGCCAACTCGCAGTACCACCCCGGCATCGTCTACGTGGGTGGGTCGGAGTACCTGCGTACCGCGTAGGGAGTCACATCGCCCGCGGGCATTGGATTGACCCTGCGTTCGGGGCGTTGCCTTCTCGCACTTTCACGCCATGGACGCAGTATCAACGCCCCCTGCGCTATTGCTAGTCAAGTGCACAGCGCCGAATCACGCGGAATGGTTGTGCTGTCTGCACCCTGAACAACCATTGTGCGTATCTCGGCGGGGGCGACGGGCCGGTCAGCGGGACATCTAGCGCTACTCGGGCCATTCCGCGATACGCATCGCGTTGACGCGCGCGAGAACGTCGCTGATGCGCTTTCCGTGCTGAGTTGGCTCCCAATCCGCGTCCAGGTTGTCGGTGAGTTCATCAGAGATCGCGGATATGACCCCGCCGGCGTCTGCACGTGACACCGAGGCCGACAGGCCGATTCGGGCAGAGAGTTCCGGGTTCCGCCGGTTGAGAATCGCCTTCAACAAATCGCTATCTGATTTGCTCAGAAATCCGAAGCTGCTATCCACCTGTTCCTCCCGTGCCACTGCTCTTATTTGCCCAGCCCGTGATTACTTTGCCTTGCTCATTTACCACGACGGTCGCATCGTCGCCTGTATAGCGGTAACTCACTCTTCCTTGCTGATCGACAAGCCTTTCAACATTTTTCACCGGATTGCTGAATGCATCTTCCAGCGCGTCCCGCCGTACCCCCACACCGCCGTCGCGGCCTGCGATCTGCTCTTCGGCGTGCTTGGTGTAGCCGCTGATGCTCTTCGGCGCGCCCAGCGGTATGGTCGCTGATGGCTGTTGACTTGTTTCACCGTCTTTTCGCTTGCGCCCCAGATTCTTGATGCGCTCCAACTGCTTGCGGACCTTCGCGATATCCGCGACCTTCTTGACGCCCCCTGCGATGTTCTTCGTCATCTTCCATGACGCAACAGCCATCCCGATGATCTTCGCGAACTTCGTAATCGTGTGGGCGGCCTTGGCGGTGGCGGCCACAGCCCCGACGCCGAAGGTGACGAACGACGCCGCTACACCGATCGCGGCGGTTGCGCCCAGCTCAATGGCGAGGTCTTCGAGAATCCCTCCGATATTGTCCCGGAGTTCATCGAGCGCAGTTCGGTAGTCGTTGCACGACTTGGACAATTCGGCGCAGCTGTCCAGAATCGCCTTGGTGGCATCGCGCAACTCGAGCAGATCCCGGCCGATGAACTCCACTTCGGGTGACTTCGTGTCGTTGAACCGGCGAGCGTTCACCTCCAGCGCTTCGACGACCGTCGTCGTCTGGTAGACCGTCGCCAGCCGATCCCACGCCTGCGCGGCCTTGTCGATCTTGTCGGTGTCACCGTCGGGCACCGGCACGCCGACTTGGTCGGCCAGGCCGATGGCGTTGTCGATCAAGCCTTTTCCGGGACCGCCTGCCGACGGCGGCGCAGCCAGGATGCCCGCGACGCTGACGGGTTCGGCCGGTTTCACCGGTGGGGCCCCTGATCCCGGCGTGGCGTTGTGCTCGGCGACGGCGTGGTTGTACCCAGCCTGAACGATGACGCCGCCGTAGTTCTCCAAGGCCAATGTCAGGTCATTGACGGCTCCGAGCACTTCACCGACGCGCGCGTCATACGACTGTGCCCATGCGGTGCCGGCATCGTCGCTGCCGGCCATGGCACCGGTGTCACCGAGAATCGTGACGTTGACCTGGAACGCGTCATACATGTCGCCGGCCAGTTCGAACAGCCGTGCCCCGACGCCGTAGAAGGTTTCCGGATCGACGTCCTGGACTGTCATGAGAGCATCTCGACGTTGAGACGCGCGGCATCGGTGTAGTTCTGGTGCGCGGTGTGCGCCGCTGTACGAAGGTCCATCACCGCCTCCCGCATCTGAGCCGCGGCAGCGATCCACTCGTCGTGCTGGGCGCGATGAGCGGTCGCGGCGTCGCCAGACCAGCTTGCGTGAAGGTCGGCCACCTGGCTGTCGACCCGAGCGGCGATGGCTTCGGCGCGCTTTCCGAACGACTCCAGTTTGTCGACGAAGGTCAGGAGTTCGTCGAGTTCGACCCGGTAGCGCATCAGAGCCCCATCTGTCGGGCCGTCGCCGCGACGGACTCAGACGAGGCGGTGTCTTGCTCTTGGTAGCGGACCGCAGCTTCGGCGAGCAGGTTCGCCGACTCGGCAAGCGATTCGACAAGCTTTGCAGCACCCTCTTGCCATTCCTGGAACAACGGCGAGTATGCGGACGCGGCGGCGCCCGACCAACCACGTGACACATTCGCCCATTCGTGCGAAAGCTCAGCCACACCTTCGCGCAGTTCCTCGGCGTCGGCGCTCACCGAACGCGAGGTACTGAACGCAGCATCCGTATCGACCTCGAGATGACCAGCCACAGATCCAGCCTAATGCGGCCCGTTGGTCTGCCTCGACACCAATTTCGGCCGACGCCTCGGTCCCTTGCCTGCGGCTCACCTCAGGGGAATGTCGTTGTCGCCCTTGGTGTCCTGGTATCTCTGCGAGAGTGCGGCGTACCGCTCGGTGATCCGCGCCTGCTGGGCGCGCAGTTCCGGATCGTCCTGCGCGTCGACCAGCGCGGGAATCGAGTACGCCGTCCAGAACGCGTTGGCGCGGCGGTAGCCGCCGGGTTCCAGCCCGAACACCTCACGCAGGATGCGCAGATCGTGCGGAATGGCGAAGCTGTCCCGGGAATCCTCGTGGCTGAAGAAGTAGTAGAAATTGTCGAACCCCGCCCAGGTGATCGCCGACATACACATGGTGCACGGCTCATGGGTGGAGATGAACAGCAGATCCGAGGTCGGCGGGTGTTCGGGCAGTTCGTAGAACTGTGTGAGGGTGTGCACCTCGCCGTGCCACAAGGGATTGGTGGTCTCGTCGTTGGTGCCCGCGAGGACCAGCGACAGATCGGATTTGCGCAGGATCGCCGCACCGAACACCTTGTTGCCCGCGGCCACGCCGGCCTCGGTCAAGGGCAGAACGTCGAGGTCGATGACATCGAGCAGGCGGCGGGGGAGGCTCATGCGGCACTCTAACGCCGCAACAAGGGCCGCGCAGTGCGGCGGCGATGCATAAACCACTGGTACTACCGGGTAATCTGACGCCCGTGAGCACCGGTGGAATCGACGTCAGCACGCGCTTGGGCAGCGTGCTGACTGCCATGGTGACGCCGTTCGGCCCGGACGGCTCGGTGGAGCTGGCTGTCGCCAAGAAGGTAGCGAAGCGCCTGGTCGACGCGGGCTGCGACGGTCTGGTGATCTCCGGGACCACCGGGGAGTCGCCCACGACCAACGACGACGAGAAGATCGCGCTGCTGGAGGCCGTCCTCGAGGAGGTCGGTGACCGCGCCCGCATCATCGCCGGAGCCGGGAGCTACGACACCGCGCACAGCGTGCACCTGGCCAAGGCCAGCGCCGCCGCCGGGGCGCACGGTCTGCTGGTCGTCACCCCGTACTACTCGCGCCCGTCGCAACGCGGCCTGGTCGCGCACTTCACCGCGGTCGCCGACGCCACCGAGCTCCCCGTGGTGCTCTACGACATCCCGCCCCGCTCGATCATCCCGATCGACTGGGACACTCTGCGCACCCTGTCGGAGCACCCGAACATCGTCGCTGTCAAGGACGCCAAGGGCGATCTGCACGGCGCCGGCCAGCTGATGGCACAGACCGGCATCGCCTACTACTCCGGTGACGACGCGCTGAACCTGCCCTGGCTGGCGATGGGCGCCGTCGGTTTCATCAGCGTCTGGGGCCACGTCGCCGCCGCGCAGCTGCGAGAGATGCTGTCGGCGTTCAACTCCGGTGACATCGCCACCGCCCGCAAGATCAACGCGACCCTGGGGCCGCTGAACTACGCGCAGAACCGACTCGGTGGCGTGACCATGTCCAAGGAAGGCCTTCGCTTGCTCGGCGTCGACGCCGGCGAACCCCGGCTACCGCAGATCCCTGCCACCCCGTCCGAGATCGACGAACTGGCCGCCGACATGCGGTCGGCCGGCGTGCTGTGAGCGCCGATCTGGTGGCCCCGGGACCGCTGGCCCCCGGCGGTCTGCGGGTGACCGCACTGGGCGGGATCAGCGAAATCGGCCGCAACATGACCGTTTTCGAGCACCTGGGCCGACTGCTCATCATCGATTGCGGCGTGCTGTTCCCGAACCACGACGAGCCCGGTGTCGACCTGATCCTGCCGGATATCCGGCATGTGGAGAACCGGCTCGACGATATCGAGGCCGTCGTCATCACCCACGCGCACGAGGATCACATCGGGGCCATCCCGCATCTGCTGAAGTTGCGGCGCGACATCCCGATCGTCGGGTCGAAGTTCACCTTGGCGTTGATCGCCGAGAAGTGCCGTGAGCATCGCATCAAACCGGTGTTCATCGAGGTGGCCGAGGGGCAGCGCAGTACGCACGGGGTGTTCGAGTGCCAGTACTTCGCGGTGAACCACTCGATCCCCGGCTGCCTGGCCGTCGCACTGCACACCGGGGCCGGCACCGTCCTGGTGACCGGTGACATCAAACTCGACCAGATGCCGCTCGACGGGCGCCCCACGGACCTGCCCGGCATGTCGCGACTGGGCGATGCGGGCGTCGACCTGTTCCTGTGTGACTCGACGAATTCGGAGCATCCGGGCGTCAGTCCGTCCGAGAGTGAGATCGGGCCGACGTTGCACCGGTTGATCCGCGGTGCCGAGGGCCGGGTGATCGTGGCGTGCTTCGCCTCCAATGTGGACCGGGTCCAGCAGATCATCGACGCGGCCGTGGCTCTGGGCCGCAGCGTCTCCTTCGTGGGTCGTTCGATGGTGCGCAACATGGGCATCGCCCGCGACCTCGGGTTCCTCACCGTCGACGACTCCAAGGTCATCGATATCGCGGCGGCCGAGATGTTGCCTGCCGACCGGGTGGTCCTGATCACCACCGGCACGCAGGGCGAGCCGATGGCGGCGCTGTCGCGGATGTCGCGCGGGGAGCACCGCAGCATCACGCTGACCGACGGCGATCTGATCATCCTGTCGTCATCGCTGATCCCCGGCAACGAGGAGGCGGTGTACGGCGTGATCGACTCGCTGTCGAAGATCGGGGCCCGCGTCGTCACCAATGCCCAAGCCCGGGTGCACGTCACGGGTCACGCCTATGCCGGCGAGTTGATGTTCCTCTACAACGGGGTGCGTCCGCGCAACGTCATGCCGGTGCACGGCACCTGGCGGCACATGCGCGCAAACGCGAAGCTGGCGGTCCTCAGTGGTGTGCCGCCGGAGAACGTGATGCTGGCCGAGAACGGCGTCAGTGTCGACCTGGTCAACGGGGTGACGTCGATCGCGGGCGCGGTGCCGGTGGGCAAGATGTTCGTCGACGGTCTGATCACCGGTGATGTCGGTGAATCCGTTGTCGGCGAGAGGCTCACGCTCGCTTCCGGTTTCATCGCCATCACGGTCGTCGTGCATCGGGGGACCGGCAAGCTCGCGGGTCCTGCGCAGCTGCATTCGCGGGGCTTCTCCGAGGACCCCAAGGCGCTCGAGCCCGCCGCGCAGAAGGTGCAGCAGGAGCTGGAGCGCCTCGCCGGTGAGCATGTCACCGACACGGGACGCATTGCGCAGGCCGCGCGGCGCGCCGTCGGCAAGTGGGTAGGGGAGACCTACCGGCGCCAGCCGATGATCGTGCCGACGGTCATCGAGATCTAGTCCGAACGCACCGCCAGCGCGGTCCACTCGATGGGCGAAGCCCTGATCGTGCGTCCCGTCGGCCGGATGTAGAGGTCCCGGTAGTAGCTGGGGCCTACCTGTTCGAGCACCCGCCATCCGTAGCCGCGCAGGGTCTCCTCGACCCGTTCGGGATCCAGACCGGACTTCCAGACCTGGCTGCGCCGCCGAAACTTTCGGTACACGGCCTCGGCGTCCTGAAGATTCGTGCCGTCGATGAAGTCCTGCCGGACATAGGTGAAGATCAGCCGGCTGCCCGGTGTGACGGCACGCAATTGCTCGAAGGTGCGGTGCAGGCCTTCGGGCGTCAGGTACTGGGTGACACCCTCCCAGATGAACAGCGTTCGCCCGGTATCGCGAAAACCGTTGTCGGCCAGCACCGTCATCGCGTTGTCATGCTCGAAATTCACGCCCGCCAGCTGCACCGATGCGGGTACGCCGCCCAGCGCCCGCTGCACCGCCGCAGTCTTGCGTTCGATGTTGACGGGCTGGTCGAGCTCGTACACCGGCAGATCGCCGTACCGGGCGATGCGATAGGGCCGGGTGTCCAGCCCGGAACCCAGGATCACCACGGCATCGATCTCGCTGACCGGGTCGGACACCTTCTCGTCGATGTACCGTTTCCGGCAGACCACGCTGGCCCACAGTCCGGGGCCGGACCGGTCCGAGGCGGCGATGAGCATGCGGCGCAGCGGTCCGAACCGCGCCAGCCGCACCAGCGCGCGCAGTCTGCCGGGCAGGAAGGACTCCGCGAGGTCGTCGTCAACCAGGCGGCGCTCGGGCTCCTCCAACTGCTCGATGGCAGCCAGCACCATCGGCCCGAAGGCCGTCTGCGCAGCCGGGTTCGCAGCCACTAGCGTTTGTTCACATACCCGGCGTCCAGCGGCAGCGCGACCCCGGTGACGTAGCGGGATGCATCGGTGACCAGCCAGAGCACCGCGTTGGCGATGTCCTCGACCTGCAGCGTCTGCACCGGCAGGGCGTTGGACATGTCGGGCCCCCGCTGGGACTGCTGAGCCATCCCTTCGAGCCAGCTGCGGGTGAAGTCGTTGTCGATCATCGGGGTGTCCACACCGGCCGGGTGTATCGAGTTCACCCGGATGTTGAATTGTGCCAGCACATTCGCATACACCCGCATCAGGCCGACGATGCCGTGCTTGGCGGCGGCGTAGCCGACCGAACCCGCGATGGGGGAGCCCAGCCCGACCAGGCCGGCCACCGAACTGGTCAGCACGATCGAACCGCCGTTGCCGAACTTCACCATCGGCTTCATCGCCACATCGACGGTGTTGTAGACGCCGGTGAGGTTCACGTCGATCACGTCCTGCCAGGCATCCTCACCCGCCATCGGAGCGATCCCGGCATTGGCGATCACGATGTCCAGCCGATCGCCGAAGGCCTCGGTCCCGGCGCGCAGCGCACTCTTGAGCGAATCACGTTTGCGCACATCGGCTTCGACGGCGTAGATACGCGCCCCCGTCTCCTCGACGAGTTTGACGGTGGCCGCGAGGTCATCCGGGCTTGCCAACGGGTAGGGCACCGAGGCGATCTGATGGCACAGATCGACGGCGATGATGTCGGCGCCCTCGGACGCCAGCGTCACGGCGTGCGCGCGCCCCTGCCCGCGCGCCGCCCCGGTGATGAACGCGGTCTTGCCCGATAGCGATCCCATGTCCGCGTCTAGCCGCGCAGCTGACCCTTGGCGGGATCCCCGGCCACGACCGGGGTCAGCATCTTGATATCGGGCGCACCGTCGAGGTGCTCACCCACCGCGCCGAACAGCTTGCCGATGGCGGGTGCGGTGCTGTGCGTCTTGAGCGCGTCGGCATCGGTCCACTGCTCGACGAATACGAAGGTCCCGTCGGCCTCATGCAGTGAATAGAGCTCACAGCCCGGCTCACCGTGTACCTCGGCGATGGCATCGGTACAGGCCGCTCGGACGATATCGACGGACTCCGGCTTGGCGGTCATGGTGGCGACGACGACAACAGGCATGGGCTACTCCTCGGCTCTCCAGTGGTTCGCCGAGTCACCTTACTGTGGTGTGGCGGCCGTCACGGGGGCGCCGTGCGGGTCGATCTCGGTGACCGAGTCCGAATCCACCAGGTACAGCCGTGCCGTGACCAGATCGAGGAACAGCCCCACCACGGTGACGGTGCCATCGGCAAGCCGTGCGGCGACCTGGGGGTGCCGTCGTGCCGCCCGTACCTGCACGGCGACGTTGACGACGCTGAGCTGGTCGGTGCCGGTGAATCCGGCGTCCGCGGCCGCGGACGCGACCGGATCACAGGCCCGGAAGGCCGCGAGCGCGTCGGCGCCGTGATCCAGCCAGCGCCCCACCGAACCGTCGGCGCCGCCGTGCATCAGATCGTGCATGGCATCGCAGCCCGAGTGCCCGCAGATCGCGACGGTGCGCACCGACAGCCGGCCCAGCGCGTAACTCAGCGCCGAATCGACCGACAGGTCATCGCCCACCAGGTTTCCCACGTTGCGCAGGTTGAGCAGTTCACCGGGTGCGCTGTCGGTGATCAGGTTCGGCAGGATCCGTGCGTCGGCACAGCTGATCAGCATGGTGTGCGGATCATGTTTGCCGCCTGCCGGTTCCATCCGGGCCCGCAGCAGCGGGGCCAGCCCGTTGCTGAATCTGTCCACCCCGCCGGCGAGCTGCGCCGGCCAGATCAACCGCAACGCGCTGACCACCCGGCGGCCCTCGGTGTCGCGGCGCGGGGGCTGGGAGTGCGCGAATTCCATTCGCGCAGTGCCGGTCTCGGTGACAGTGACCTCGGCGCCGTGGTCGCGGTGCTGTGTGATCCACTCCTGCAGGGCGTCCAGCGCGGCGTGATCGAGGTAGTCGACGTTGAGGTCGATGAACACCTGGGCGTCGTGCGGGATGTCCGACAGCGCCGAATTCAGCCGGGGCAGCGCCAGGAAGCTGCACGACCCGGTGATCGCCACATGCCAGCGCGGTGGGCCGCCGGCCCCGATGCGACTGGTGAGGTCTTCGGCCACGATGGACACCCGCACGATGCGCCACGCCGCGATGGCGATGGCCAGCACCAGGCCGATCAGCACGCCCTCCAGCAGGTTGAGGAACACCACACAACCCAGCGTGACGCCGTAGATGAACAGTTCACCGGTGCGGCGCGCGAGGTCGATGTGCGCGAGTTTGACGAGTTGGACGCCGATCACGATCAACAGCCCGGCCAGGGCGGCCATCGGGATCATCTCGACGACGTTGACGAGCAGCACCGAGAACAGCAGCAGCCACACACCGTGCAGCGCGGCCGACGCCCGCGTCTTGGCGCCCGCCCCGACATTGGCGGTGCTGCGGACGATGACGCCGGTGACGGGGAGCCCGCCCAGCAGGCCCGAGGACACGTTGGCGGTGCCCTGCCCGACGAGTTCGCGGTTGAAGTCGGTGCGTGCACCGTTGTGCATCTTGTCCACGGCGGTCGCCGAGAGCAGACTCTCGACGCTGGCGATCAGGGCGACGGTCAGCACGGCGAGCGCGATGGAACTCCAGGTGCCCTGCGGCATCTCGGGCAGCCCGATGGCCTCGATGACGGATTCGTCGAGCACGATGCGCTCGGTGCCCAGGCCGGGCAGGTAGCTGAGGGTGGTCGCCGCGACGATGGCCACCAGCGCGCCGGGGACGGCGCGGACGGTGGCCGGTGTGAACCGCCAGGACAGCATGACGGCGATGACCAGCCCGCCGATGAGCACATCGGTCCACCGCGGTGTGGCGAGCTGGCCGGGCAGCGACACCAGGTTTTCCCAGGCATTGCTGCGTGGGCCGCCGCCGAGCAGCACGTGCACCTGCTGCAGGGCGATGGTGATGCCGATGCCGGCCAGCATCGCGTGCACGACGATGGGCGCGATGGCCAGCGCGGCGCGCGCGATCCGGCTCAGCCCCAGCAGGATCTGCAGTACTCCCGCGGCGGCGGTGATGGCGCAGGTCGCCTTCCAGCCGAACTGCGCCACGAGCTCGGCCACGACGACCGTCAGCCCGGCCGCCGGGCCGCTGACCTGCAGCGGAGATCCGCCGACGACGGCGCACACGATGCCGCCGATGATCGCGGCGATGAGGCCGGCGACCACCGGCGCCCCGGACGCGACCGCGATACCGATGGACAACGGCAGGGCGACCAGGAAGACGACCAGCGATGCGGGCACGTCATAGCGAATTATGGTGCGTAACAAAGGGTTAACATGGCGGCTCGTTGTCGGCAGGCTCACCGCTTCGAGGGTAGCGACCGCAACGGAATTCGTCGTTCCGAAGCCCCGTGACGCTGCCCACGTTTGATACTGCGCAGCTGGGGCAGCTTTTCGGGGGCCACGGAATCAGTCGTGTCGTGACAAGTGGCCGCACGGGCCGCATTTCGATACCTGTTTGTGACACGTGTGGCAGATGGTGAAAATGGGACGCAAGCGACTAGGCTGACACCCATGGCTAACAAGACCGCCGCCCGGTCCGGAGCCCGTTCGAGCAGGTCAAAGGCCAGTTCCAGCGCGCGGACCGGATCGAAATCGGCGCGCCCGGCGGCTCCTCGCCGCAAGCCGGCGCCTCGTCGTAACCCCTCGCGCTTCGCCTCCGCCGGCGCCGCGGTGGGCCGGGGCACCCGCGCCGGTTGGCTGATGGTGGCCAAGGGGGCCGGTTCCACCGCCCGATCCGTGGGCCGGGCCCGCGACCTGGAACCCGGACACCGGCGCGACGGGATAGCACTCGCGCTGCTCGGTATCGCCGTCGTCGTCGCCGCGAGTTCGTGGTTCGACGCGGCGCGCCCGGTCGGTGGCTGGATCGACACCGTCGTGCGCACCGTCATCGGCGGCGCCGTGGTGCTGGTGCCCATCATCCTCGCCTGCATCGCCGTGGTGCTGATGCGCACCGAACCCGACCTCGACGCCCGGCCCAGGCTCATCCTCGGCTCGGCGATGATCGCCCTGCCGGTGCTCGGCCTCTGGCACATCTGGTCCGGCGCCCCGCTGGACGCGGCCGCGCGCCGAGATGCGGCCGGCTTCATCGGGTTCGTCCTGGGCGGGCCACTCTCGGACGGGCTGACGGTCTGGATCGCCACTCCGCTGCTCGTCATCGGCGTGCTCTTCGGTCTGCTGCTGCTGACCGGGACGACCATCCGCGAACTGCCCGAGACACTGCGCTCGATGTTCAGCACCCGCGGGTACGACGACTACGACGATGACGACTACGACGACGAGAACGCCGAGTACGCCGACGAGGCCGTCACCGAGGACTTCTCCGACGGCTACTACGACGATGACTACGGTGACGCCCAGAAGTGGCCGACCCCCGAGTTGCCCGCCGGCTCGCCGATGGACAACTACCCGCTGCCCGACGCGACCGACACCCCGACCATCCCGGAGCCCGTTGCGGCCAAGGTGCGCAAGCCGAAGGCCGAGCCGCCGAAGAAGCCGAAGAAGGTCGAGGAAACCCTGGTCATGGACCGGGTCGTCGAGGGCCCCTACGTGCTGCCGTCGCTGGAGTTGCTGGTCGCCGGCGATCCGCCCAAGACGCTCACCGCGGCCAACGAGACCATGAAGGACGCCATCACCTCGGTGCTGCAGCAGTTCAAGATCGACGCCGCCGTCACCGGCTGCACCCGCGGCCCGACCGTCACCCGCTATGAGGTCGAGCTCGGACCCGGCGTCAAGGTCGAGAAAATCACTGCGCTGCACCGCAATATCGCCTATGCGGTGGCCACCGAGAGCGTGCGCATGCTCGCACCCATCCCCGGCAAATCGGCCGTCGGCATCGAGGTTCCCAACACCGACCGTGAGATGGTGCGCCTTGCCGATGTGCTGACCGCCCCGAGCACCCGCGCCGACCACCACCCGTTGGTGATCGGACTCGGCAAGGACATCGAGGGCGAGTACGTCAAGGCCAACCTGGCGAAGATGCCGCACCTGCTGGTGGCCGGCTCCACCGGATCGGGCAAGTCCAGCTTCGTGAACTCCATGCTGGTGTCGTTGCTGGCGCGCGCCACCCCCGAGGAGGTCAGGATGATCCTGATCGATCCGAAGATGGTGGAACTGACGCCGTATGAAGGCATCCCGCACCTCATCACGCCGATCATCACCCAGCCCAAGAAGGCCGCCGCGGCACTGGCCTGGCTGGTCGAGGAGATGGAACAGCGCTACCAGGACATGCAGGCCTCCCGAGTGCGTCACATCGACGTGTTCAACGAGAAGGTGCGCTCCGGGGAGATCACCACCCCGCTGGGCAGCGAGCGGGTCTACAAGCCCTACCCCTACATCCTGGCGATCGTCGACGAGCTCGCCGACCTGATGATGACCGCACCGCGCGATGTCGAGGAAGCCATCGTGCGCATCACCCAGAAGGCGCGGGCCGCCGGCATCCACCTGGTGCTGGCCACCCAGCGGCCCTCGGTTGACGTCGTCACCGGCCTGATCAAGACCAACGTGCCCTCGCGGCTGGCGTTCGCCACCTCGTCGCTGACCGACTCGCGCGTCATCCTCGACCAGCCCGGCGCCGAGAAGCTCATCGGTATGGGCGACGGGCTGTTCCTGCCGATGGGCGCGAACAAGCCCCAGCGCATGCAGGGCGCGTTCATCACCGACGAGGAGATCCAAGCCGTCGTCGAGGCCACCAAGGCCCAGGCCGAGCCGGAGTTCATCGAGGGTGTCACCAAGGCCAAGCCGACCGGTGAGCGCACCGATGTGGATCCCGATATCGGCGATGACATGGATGTCTTCCTGCAGGCCGTCGAGCTGGTGGTGTCCAGCCAGTTCGGTTCCACCTCGATGCTGCAGCGCAAGCTGCGGGTCGGCTTCGCCAAGGCGGGACGGCTGATGGACCTGATGGAGACCCGCCAGATCGTCGGGCCGTCCGAGGGTTCCAAGGCGCGTGAGGTCCTGGTGAAGCCCGATGAGCTGGCAGGCACCCTGGCGCTCATCCGCGGCGGGGCGGACGCCAACGGCGCCGACGCCGACGACGAGGACGACTTCTAGAGGTTGAGCATCATCCGGGTGTTGCCGAGGGTGTTGGGCTTGACATAGGACAGGTCCAGGAACTCGGCAACACCGGTGTCATAGGACCGGCGCATCTCTTCGAACACCTCGGCGCTGACCGGCGTTCCGTCGATCTCGGTGAAGCCGTGCCTGCCGAAGAACTCGGTCTCGAAGGTGAGCACGAAGATCCGGCTCAGGTGCAGATCCCGTGCGACCTTGAGCAGCTGGTCCACCACGCGGTACCCGACCCCGTGGCCGCGCACCTTCGGGTTGACCGCGACGGTGCGCACCTCACCGAGATCGGCCCACAACACGTGCAGTGCACCGCAGCCGACGATCTCGCCGGCCAGCTCGGCGACCCAGAACTCCTGCACCGCCTCGTACAGCGTGACCAGGTTCTTTTCCAGCAGAATCCGGCCTGCATAGATGTCGACGAGCTCCTTGATGGCCGGCACATCGGATGTACTGGCCCGACGAACCGTCACGTGTTCAACCACCTCGCTCACAGCTGCGAGAGTATCGGCATGCGCTACCGATATTCTGTTGCGGTGCCGGGCCAATCAGATACCGATCCAGTGGTGCCCCGTGCGTCCGTCGCGAACGTCGCCAACCTGCTGACCGGTATCCGGTTTCTCCTCGTCCCCGTGTTCGTGGTGGCGCTCTTCGTCGAGGACGGGCATCAGACATTCTGGCGAACAACCGCTTTCGTGGTGTTCGCGGTGGCCGTCATCACCGATCATTTCGACGGGGCGTTGGCACGTGCCTACGGCATGGTCACCGAGTTCGGGAAGCTGGCCGATCCGATCGCGGACAAACTGCTGATCGGTTCCGCGCTGATCGGGCTGTCGATGCTGGGTGACCTGCCCTGGTGGATCACCATCGTCATCATGGTCCGCGAGGTCGGCATCACCGTGCTCCGATTGGCGGTCTTGCGCCACGGGGTGATCCCCGCCAGCCGCGGTGGCAAGCTGAAAACGCTGGTCCAGGCCGTGGCGATCGGTCTGTTCATCCTTCCGCTATCCGGCGCGTGGCTGGTGGCGGCAACCTGGATCATGTGGTTGGCCGTGGTGCTGACGGTGCTCACCGGCGTCGACTACGTGGTCTCGGCGGCGCGTGATTCCCGGACCCGTCCGGCAACCTGAGGCATTCGGGAACCAGCGGGCACCCGGTGGCGTTGATCGGTGTATGACGACACTGATGCGCGAGGTGATCGGCGACGTGCTGCGCGAAGCCCGGACGACTCAGGGTCGCACCCTGCGTGAGGTGTCCGATTCCGCGCGGGTCAGCCTGGGATATCTGTCCGAAGTGGAGCGGGGCCGCAAAGAGGCCTCCAGCGAGTTGCTCAGCGCCATCTGCGACGCCCTCGCCATCCCGATGTCGCGGGTGCTCTTCACCGCGGGTGAGCAGATGGCCCGCGACGAGGGCGGTGTCACCGGCATCGACGCCACCACGAAGGTCGTGATTCCCCAGGTTGTGTCCATGGCGGTGGCCTGACCGGGTGCTGAAACGATAGGTTGGCACCCAACAAGTTGCACACCGGCAGTTGCGCACACCCGAACACGTGAAGGTGGAATGAACCCATGGCCAATCCGTTCGTCAAGGCGTGGAAGTACCTCATGGCGCTGTTCAGCTCGAAGGTCGACGAATACGCCGATCCGAAGGTGCAGATCCAGCAGGCCATCGAGGACGCCCAGCGCCAGCACCAGGGGCTGACCCAGCAGGCCGCCCAGGTCATCGGGAACCAGCGTCAGCTGGAGATGCGGCTGAACCGCCAGCTCGCCGACATCGAGAAGCTGCAGGCCAATGTCCGCCAGGCGCTGACGCTGGCCGATCAGGCCGCCGGCACCGGCGACGCCGCGAAGGCCACCGAGTACACCAACGCCGCCGAGGCGTTCGCCGCCCAACTGGTCACCGCCGAGCAGAGCGTCGAAGACCTCAAGGCTCTGCACGACCAGTCGCTGCAGGCCGCCGGACAGGCCAAGAAGGCCGTCGAGCAGAACGCGATGGTGCTGCAGCAGAAGATCGCCGAGCGCACCAAGCTGCTCAGTCAGCTGGAGCAGGCCAAGATGCAGGAGCAGGTCAGCGCCTCGTTGCGGTCGATGAGCGAGATCGCCGCGCCGGGCACCACGCCCAACCTCGATGAGGTGCGCGAGAAGATCGAGCGTCGCTACGCCAACGCGATGGGCGCCACCGAACTCGCGCAGAACTCGGTGCAGGGCCGGATGATGGAAGTCCAGTCGGCCAGTGTGCAGATGGCCGGACACTCTCGCCTGGAGCAGATCCGTGCGTCGATGCGCGGTGACGCGCTGCCCTCCGGTGGCGCTGCCGCACCCGCGACGCCCGCCGCCAACCCGCCCGCCGCTGCACCCGAAAACCCGCTCCAGCAATAGGTTTGGTCATGGCGACGAACCCGAGGGCAGGGCGACCGCGCGGCTGGCGCGCGTTGGCCGAACGCGGCGTGCAGGGCGGGATAGACACCGCCGCCGAGTTCTCCGGCGCGCTCGCCCAGAGGCTCGCTGCCTTGGCAGATCCGCGTGCCAAGCTGCTGCGCAAGCGGCGCTGGGCGCTGCGGCTGGCCGTGTTCTTCGGTGTCAGCAGCCTGTTCTGGATCCTGGTGACCGCGGTGCTGGCGTCGTGGAGCACCCCGGTCTGGGCGCTCATCGTCACCGGGGTGGTCGCCGCCGGTGCCGCCTTCCCGGCCACGCTGCTGTTCCTGCGCTACCGGTGGCTACGCGCCGAACCGCTGCCGGTGGGGCCGACCGCCCGCCGGATGCCGCCGTTCGGGTCCGCGGCACGTAAACCGATGGCCGCGCTGGCGTCCTCGGAACGGGGCTTATTCTCCCTGCTCGGAGTGCTCGAACGAGGCCGGCTGCTGCCCGCCGGGGAATTGCGTGAGATCGCGGATACGGCCGGGCAGACGGCAGCCACCATGGCGGCCACCGCCAATGAGGTGGTCGCGATGGAGCGGGCGGCCGGGGCATCCCCGCAGTCGCGTGCCCATCTGACACCGACCATCCAGGCATTCAGCACACAGCTGCACCAGGGCGCCCGGCAGTACGACGAGATGGTCACCGCGGCAGCGCAGTTGGTGTCCTCGGTGAACGCCGGTGCGAACAACCCGCTGGCCGGTCGGCGCTACCGCGACGAGCTGGTCACCGCGACCGATCGGCTGCAGGGCTGGGCGCAGGCCTACAGCGAGTTGGGCCAACTGCGCGGCGCCTAGCGTCAGATGTCGTGGGTGCCCAGTTCCGCGGAATCCGGGCGGGGGCCGAACCGATCGACATAGGACTGGTGCTTGGCGGCATCGCGCTTGCGGGCCAACGCGTCGACCAGCGACGGGTCCAGGCCGTGGACCCGCAACATGTGCCGGCGCCAGATCTTGTTCAGCGCGTGCGAGAAGTAGACGAACGGGATCAGGATCGGCACCGTCATGCTCAGATGCACATACAGCGTCGTCGGGATCAGCCAGAACGGCGCGAGGATCAGCACCGCCGGCACCAGCACCCGCAGCATCAGCCGTCGGGTGGCGCCCGGCCCGGCCAGGTCGTTGCGCACCCAGTCCAGCATCGAATCGGGCAGCCGCTTGCCCAGGCAGTAGCCGACCAGCTGGAAGAAGCTGGGTTTGGTCCTGCTCACAGCCGGGGGCGAAGCGCCGGGATGACCGCTCCTACCAGGCCCCGCACCATCGCCTTGGCGAAGTCGAACTGATCGAAGTAGTCCCGCCACAGGGTGATGCGGCCATCGTGCACCTCGAACACCCCGCACACCCAGAACTGCAGCCGGACCGGCCCGAACGCGAGCACGTCGGTGCGCTCGTTGAGCACGACGGCGCCGTCGGCGGCGGTGCGGTGGATGGCGACGTCGAAGGCGAAACCCGGGCGGTCCAGTCCCTTGAACAGCTTGAGGGTGCGTTGCCTGCCACGGATGGTCGGGAATCCGACATTCTGATAGACGAGGTGCTCGTCGATCAGGGCGCCGGCGGTATCCAGATCGGGACCCCGGAGCGAGAACAGAAACTTCTCCACCGTCGCGATGTTGTCGGCTTCGGTGCTGGTGGGCGATACCTGCTCGGTCATACCCCACAGGGTAGATCGTCGGAGCTGTGACAGGGTGGGCGCGTGAAAGTTGCCGTGGTCGCCGGACCCGATCCCGGACATGCGTTCCCGGCGATCGCGCTGTGCCTGAAATTCCTGGCGGCCGGCGATACCGTGACGCTGCTGACCGGCCGGCAATGGCTCGACACCGCGCGGGCGGCCGGTGTGGAGGCCGTTCTGCTCGAGGGTCTCGACCTCGAAGTCGGCGATGACGACGACGATGCCGGTGCGAAGATCCATCAGCGGGCCGCCCGGATGGCGGTCTGCAACGCTCCCGTCCTACGCGCGCTGGCAGTCGATCTGGTGTGCTCCGATGTGATCACCGCCGCCGGCGGGATGGCGGCCGAACTGCTCGGCATCCCGTGGATCGAGGTCGTCCCGCATCCGCTCTACCTTCCATCGAAGGGGTTGCCCCCGCTCGGGAGCGGGCTGGCCCCGGGTGTCGGCCTGCGCGGACGGGCACGCGACGCGGTGCTGCGGGCGCTGACCGCGCGTTCCATCCGGGCCGGGGACCGGGACCGGTCGGCCGCGCGCCTGGGCATCGGATTGCCCGGGCGGGATCCGGGTCCGCTGCGGCGGCTGATCGCGACGCTGCCCGCCCTGGAGGTGCCCCGCCCGGACTGGCCGGAGGAGGCCGTTGTCGTCGGCCCGCTGCACTTCGAGCCCACCGAGGCGGTGCTGAAGCCGCCACCCGGACCGGGCCCGCTGGTCGTGGTGGCGCCCTCGACGGCGAGCACCGGTACCGCCGGCCTGGCGGAACTGGCGCTGACCGCGCTGGGGCCCGGCCGCGGACTGCCCGACGGAGTGCGGGTGGCGGTGTCGCGGCTGGCCGGTGCGCAGGTGGAGGTGCCGGACTGGGCGGTCGTCGGGCTCGGCCGCCAGGACGAACTGCTGGCCGGGGCGGACGTGCTGGTATGTGGGGGAGGCCACGGCATCGTGGCGAAATCACTGCTGCACGGTGTCCCGCTGGTGACGGTGCCCGGTGGGGGCGATCAATGGGAGATCGCCAATCGCGTTGTGCGGCAAGGAAGTGGACGACTGATCCGGCCGCTGACGGCCGAGGCGCTGACCGCCGCGGTGGGCTCGGTGCTGGCTGATCCGGGATACCGGGCCGCCGCCATCCGGGCCGGGGCCGGTGCGGGTGAGGTGGCCGATCCGGTACGGGTGTGCCATGACGCAGCGGCGGCGACTCGGTAGGTTGTCGGCGTGCGCATCACCGAGTTCAACGAACGTGTCACCGGTCTGTTCGGTGGTGCCTATGGGGCCTCGGTGCTCGTCGATCACGTCTTGAGCGCGCTGGGCGGACGCACCGCCGCCCAGGCCATCGAGGCCGGTGTCGAGCCGCGGACCGTGTGGCGGGCGCTGTGCGCCGACTTCGATGTTCCGCGCGACCAGTGGTGACGGATCAGGGTTGCGCGAGCACGCGGTCGAGGAACTCGCGTTGGTCGGCCCTGACCTGCGGGTCGAGGTAGATGGCGAAATGGCCGTACGGGTAGTGCCGTAATTCTCCGAGCGGTGCCCGCCTCGCGGTGGCAATGGTCGAGCCGGGAGGAGCGGTGGTGTCCTCGTCGCAGACGCACACCAGGACCGGCATGCGTAGCCGCGCGGCCTTGCGCACCGGTCGGTAGAACGGGAACCGCAGCATGAGCCGCGCCGCGAACTCGTTGCGCCAGCGTGAATCCGGCCCGACAATGGCCGCCAGGCCCGGTTCGGCGTCGGGGGCGGTCATGGCGGCCACCGTGCCGGGTGCGCCGACTGCCGGCACCAGCAGCGGTGGCGCTCCGCGCCATGCCCGGATCTGATCGCGCAGCGCCAGCACGGTGATGCGAACCGATGTCGTCGGCGGTACCTTGGCCAGCGTCGGCAGGGCATCGGTGAACGGAGCCTGGGAGACGACCGCCGCGATGGACGGGTCATCGGCTGCGACGGCCAGGACGTGACCGCCGCTGAACGACGACCCCCACAGTGCGATGCGGGTGGGGTCGACACCGTCGAGCGTGCGGGCCCACCGCACGACGGCGCGGTAATCGGCGTGTTGGGCGGCGATGTCGATGACCTGGCGCGGTTCGCCGGTCGACGCGCCGAATCCCCGGTAGTCGAACAGCGCGACGGTGTACCCGGCTGCGCAGAACTCGTCGGCGTAAGCGGGCAGCCCGTCATCGCGGGTGCCGGCGAAGCCGTGGGCCATCACGATGCAGGCGGTGTCGGGGTCCGGCGAATCGGGGCGATACAGGTAGACCGCGAGGTGCTCACCTGCATGGGGCACTCGGAGATCTTCGCGCTGGGCCACGGGCCGACCATACCGGTCCGCGTCTCGCGGCGTGTCCGCTTGCCTTCGAACACCTGTTCGCTAACCTGGTGTTCGTTCGACCGAGAATCACTTGTCGGTGGCTGGTCCTAACCTGACAGCCAACCGACCGGAACCCCGGTCAACCGCACGACTACCGGAGAGGTACTCCCATGGCGCCACAGGCTCCTGATCGCGAAAAAGCACTCGAACTGGCGATGGCTCAGATCGAGAAGAATTACGGCAAGGGTTCGGTGATGCGGCTCGGCGACGAGGTGCGCCAGCCCATCGCGGTCATCCCGACCGGATCCATCGCCCTCGATGTCGCGCTCGGTATCGGCGGGTTGCCGCGCGGCCGCGTCGTCGAGATCTACGGCCCGGAATCCTCGGGTAAGACCACCGTCGCCCTGCATGCGGTGGCCAATGCGCAGGCCGCCGGCGGCATCGCGGCGTTCATCGACGCCGAGCACGCCCTGGATCCGGATTACGCCAAGAAGCTCGGTGTGGATACCGATGCACTGCTGGTCAGCCAGCCCGACACCGGTGAGCAGGCCCTCGAGATCGCCGACATGCTCGTGCGGTCCGGTGCCATCGACCTGCTCGTCATCGACTCGGTGGCCGCACTGGTGCCGCGCGCCGAGATCGAGGGCGAGATGGGTGACAGCCACGTCGGCCTGCAGGCCCGCCTGATGAGCCAGGCGCTGCGCAAGATGACCGGTGCGCTGAGCAATTCGAACACCACCGCGATCTTCATCAACCAGTTGCGCGAGAAGATCGGCGTGATGTTCGGTTCACCCGAAACCACCACGGGCGGTAAGGCATTGAAGTTCTACGCCTCCGTGCGTCTGGATGTCCGGCGTATCGAGACCCTCAAGGACGGAACCGACGCCGTCGGTAACCGAACCCGCGTCAAGGTCGTCAAGAACAAGGTGTCGCCGCCGTTCAAGCAGGCCGAGTTCGACATCCTGTACGGCCACGGCATCAGCCGTGAGGGTTCGCTCATCGATATGGGCGTCGAGCACGGCTTCATCCGCAAGTCCGGCTCGTGGTTCACCTACGAGGGCGAGCAGCTCGGCCAGGGCAAGGAGAACGCCCGCAAGTTCCTGCTGGAGAACCCCGATGTGGGCAACGAGGTCGAGAAGAAGATCAAGGAAAAGCTCGGCATCGGCGCCGTGCTGACCGCCGAAGATGACATTCTGCCCGCCCCCGTCGACTTCTGAGCAGCCGGCCGAGCCCAAACGGGAGGAGCAGGCGCGGGACGTGTGCCTTCGCCTGCTCACCGTTCGGGCGCGCACCCGTGCCGAGCTGGAAGCTGGGCTGACCAAGCGCGGTTATCCCGACGATGTCAGTGCCCGGGTGCTCGACCGGCTGGTCGAGGTCGGGTTGCTCGATGACGCGGCGTTCGCCGAGGAATGGGTGCGCGCACGGCGTGCCAATGCCGGAAAAGGCAAGCGCGCGTTGGCCGCCGAGCTGCGCACCAAAGGGGTCGATCCCGAGCTCATCGCCGAGACCCTCGACAGCGTG
Organism: Mycolicibacterium frederiksbergense; assembly: GCF_012223425.1. Taxonomy (GTDB): domain Bacteria; phylum Actinomycetota; class Actinomycetes; order Mycobacteriales; family Mycobacteriaceae; genus Mycobacterium; species Mycobacterium frederiksbergense. Next base: position 6,022,945 of record NZ_CP038799.1, on the reverse strand, counting down.
GACGCGGGGGATTGGCGGGTGCGGGCCGAGGAGCTGGTGGCCGGCAAGCTGCGTCGCGAGAAGCTCGACGACGAGGTGAAGGTCACCAGGCGGCTGGTGGGCATGCTGGCCCGGCGCGGATACCACCAGGGGATGGCCTTCGATGTCGTCAGCACGCAACTCGCCCAGGAGCGCGAACGCCGTTCCGTCTAGGTCATCAGCGTGGCTGTCAGATCAGAAAGCCACCGTCGACGTTCAAGGCGATGCCGGTGATATAGCCGGCGTCCGGTGACGCCAGGAAGGCGACGGCACTCGCGACGTCGCTCGTGTGACCGTAGTGCCCGACCGCCAAAAGCGGAGTCATCTGGTCGGCCAGCGGGCCGTCGGCGGGGTTCATGTCCGTGGCGATCGGGCCTGGCTGAACATTGTTCACGGTGATCCCGCGTGGGCCGAGTTCACGGGCCAGGCCGCGGGTGAAGCCGGCGACCGCGGCCTTGGACAGCGCGTACACCGAAAAGGCGGGCACCGGAACACGATCGGCGTTCACGCTGCCGATGTTGATGATCCGGCCACCCTTGCCCAGATGGGGCACCGCGGCCTTGCTGGCGGCGAATACGCCGCGCACGTTGATGTTCACGATCCGGTCGAACTCCTCAAGGGCGAAGTCCTCGATGAGTGCCCCGGAGGCGACGCCCGCATTGTTGACCAAGATGTCGAGACCGCCCAGTTCGGCGACCGTGGTGTCGACGGCGGCCGCGGCGGCCGCGGCGTCGGCACTGTCGGCCTGGACCGCGCTGGCACTATCGGCCGCACCGCAGGCGGCAGGCTCGGCCTCGGCCGCACTCGGGGCCACCCAGTTCCTGCTGGCCGCCGCCGTCTCGCCGCTGGTCAGTCTGGCCGGCGAGCGCACGGCCGGCCCGCTGGGCATCGTGATGGTCTGTTGCTCGGTGATCGCGTGTGCGGGCCTGGCACTGGCCGGCAATCAGACGCCGGGCGCGTCCTGAACGTTCGCCCGGGCGGCCAGCGGCGCGGGTCCCTTCTTGGACCGGCGCAGCCGGGCCTCGAGGCGGGTGGCCAAGGACGACAGGGCAAAGTTCAGCCCGATCATCAGGGCCGCGATCACGATGAGGGCGGGGATGTAGTTGCCGTACGACGAGCCGATGCTCTGGCCCTGGCGCACCATTTCCACGAACGTGATCTGGTAGCCGATCGCGGTGTCCTTGAGCACCACCACCATCTGCGACACCAGCACCGGCAGCATCGAGGTGATGGCCTGCGGCAACTGGATCGAGCCCATGGTCTGGCTCCACGTCATGCCCAGCGCGGAGGCGGCCTCGGCCTGTCCCCGCGGCAGTGAGTGCACGCCGCTGCGCACGATCTCGGCGATCACCGCCGAGTTGTACAGGGTCAGGCCGGTGATCACCCCGGCCAGCGCCAGGTACTCCGAGGGAAAGACGTTGTACTGCGCGAACAACGCGTAGGAGAACAACATCATGATGAGCACCGGCACGGCCCGGAAGAACTCCACGAACGTCGCACACGCCCAGCTCACCACCGGGATAGGTGACAGCCGGCCCACTCCGAGCAGGCACCCGAGCACCAGCGCCAGCACGATGGACACCGCCGCCGCGGTCAGGGTGCCCTTGACGCCGGGCAGCACATACGTCGTCCACAGGTCCGGGGTGAGGAAGGGCTCCCACTTGGCGGCGGTGAACTGTTCGGCGGCGGCGAACTTCCAGATCACCCAGCCGAAGATCAATGCGAAGGCGACAACCGTCAGGCCGGCCAGCATCCGGTGCCGGACCCGGGCGCGCGGACCCGGTGCATCGAAGAGAACTGTGGCGCCGCTCACCGCAGCACCGCCAGTCGTTTGCCGAGCCAGCCGAACAGCAACCCGGTCGGCAACGTCAGGATGACGAAACCGATCGCGAAGATCCCGCCGACGAGCAGCAGTGCCGAGGTGTTCTCCACCATCTCCTTCATCAACAGCGCCGCCTCGGCCACCCCGATCGCCGAGGCGATGGTGGTGTTCTTGGTCAGGGCGATCAGCACCGAACCGAGCGGGATGATCACCGCACGAAAGGCCTGCGGCAGCATGATGATCCGCAGGTTCTGGGAGAAGGTCAGGCCCAGGGACCGGGCGGCCTCGGCCTGACCCAGCGGCACGGTGTTGATGCCGGACCGGATGGCCTCACACACGAAAGCCGCGGTATAGACCGTCAATCCGAGCACGGCCAGCCGGAAGTTGCTGTCCACGATCGAGGTCGGCGAGTCCGGGTCCGTCAGCGTGATGTGCAACGTGTTGGCGAGACCCAGCGAGCAGAACACCAGGATCAGGGTCAGCGGGGTGTTGCGCACCACGTTCACATACGTGGTGCCCAACCCCCGCATCACCGGTATCGGCGACAGTCGCATCGCCGCCAGTGCGGTGCCCAGCACCAGCGCACCGACGCCGGAGAGCACCGTCAGCTGGATGGTGATCCAGAACGCGGCATAGATCCGGTCCTGGTACTCGGTGAAGATCTCCACGTGCCTGCGCGGTTACTTGTCGACGGTCGGCGGCTCGGGCGCGGTGATGCCTGCGGGCCCGAGGTTCTTGTCGAAGGCTTCCTTCCAGGCGCCGTCGGCCTCCATCTTGGTGATGGCGTCGTTGATCTTGGTGCGCATTTCGGTGTCGTCCTTCTTCAGGCCGATGCCGTAACGCTCCTCGGAGAACGGTTCACCGACGATCTTGAAGGTTCCGGGGGACTGGGCGGCGTACCCGGCCAGGATCACCTCGTCGGTGGTCACCGCGTCGATGGCGCCGGTCTTGAGTGCCTCGACACAGGCCGAGTAGGTGTCGTACTGCTGCAGCTGCACGCCGGGGTACTTGTCCTTGATGCGCTGGGCCGGGGTCGAGCCGGTGACCGAGCACAGCTTCTTGTTGTTCTCCAGCGACTCGGCGCCGACGATGTCGGAGTTGTCGGCGCGTACCAGCAGGCTCTGCCCGGTGATCAGGTACGGCCCGGCGAAGTCCACCTTCTCCTTACGGGCGTCGGTGATCGAATACGTCGCGACGATGAAATCGACCTGGCCGTTCTGGATCAGCGTCTCGCGCTGCGAGGACGGCGATTCTTTCCACTCGATGTCCTCGGGGGCGTAGCCGAGTTGCTCGGCGACATAGGTGGCGACGTCGACGTCGAACCCGCTCATGGTGCCGTCCGGGTTCTTCAGCCCCAGACCGGGCTGGTCGAACTTGGTGCCGATGACGACCTTGGATTCGTCGCCACCGCCTCCGCCGCAGGCGGCGAGGGTCAGCGGCAGCGCTGCGGCCACAATGGCGGCAGCAGCCACCCGGAAGCGCAGAGACGGCATGTCATGGTCCTTTCGGTGGTGGACGATCAGTGGTTGAGAATCTTGCCCAGGAAATCCTTGGCACGGTCGGACTTGGGGTTGTTGAAGAATTCCTCGGGTTCGGCGTCCTCGACGATCGCGCCGTCGGACATGAACACCACCCGGTGTGACGCGCGGCGCGCGAAGCCCATCTCGTGGGTGACGACCACCATGGTCATCCCCTCCGACGCCAGCGAGGTCATGACGGCCAGCACCTCGTTGATCATCTCCGGATCCAGCGCACTGGTCGGCTCGTCGAACAGCATCACCTTGGGGCTCATCGCCAGCGAGCGGGCGATCGCGACCCGCTGCTGCTGCCCGCCGGACAGCTGTGCCGGGTACTTGTCGGCCTGGTTGGAGATGCCCACCCGGTCGAGCAGGGCCATCGCCTCGCTCCGGGCCTTGTCCTTGCCCAGCTTTCGCACCTTGACCGGCGCCAGCATCACGTTCTCGACAATTGTCTTGTGTGCGAACAGATTGAACGACTGGAAGACCATGCCGACATCCGAGCGCAGCTGGGCGAGCTTGCGGCCCTCCTCGGGCAGCACCTCGCCGTCGATGGAGATGGTGCCGGTATCGATCGGCTCGAGCCGATTGATGGTGCGGCACAACGTTGATTTGCCCGAACCCGACGGGCCCAGCACCACCACGACCTGTCCGCGCGGGACATCGAGGTCGATGTCCTGGAGCACGTGCAGATCGCCGAAGTGCTTGTTCACACCCTGTAGCGAGATCATCGGGACCGAAGCCGCGGTGGTCATGGATGGGAACCCTACCCAGGTAATGCTCAGGATGGGGCGTATCGACACCCCCGTAACATGATCGTCGTGACTTCCGTGTTGGCCTCGACTGTGGAGGCGGGTGCTCGACCCGCGGCCCCCGTGCGCACCTACCAGGTGCGCACCTACGGCTGCCAGATGAACGTGCACGACTCCGAGCGGCTGTCCGGGCTGCTGGAGGCCGCCGGCTACGTCCGCGCCGTCGAGGGCACCGACGCCGACATCGTGGTGTTCAACACCTGCGCGGTGCGCGAGAACGCCGACAACAAGCTGTACGGGAACCTCAGTCATCTGGCGCCGCGCAAGAACGCCGAGCCCGATATGCAGATCGCCGTCGGGGGCTGCCTGGCCCAGAAGGACCGCGACGCCGTGCTGAAGAAGGCGCCCTGGGTCGATGTGGTGTTCGGTACCCACAACATCGGCTCGCTGCCGGTGCTGCTGGAGCGGGCGCGCCATCAGCGGGTGGCCCAGGTCGAGATCGCCGAGGCGCTGCAGGAGTTCCCGTCGGCACTGCCCGCGGCTCGCGAATCTGCCTATGCCGCTTGGGTTTCCATATCTGTGGGCTGCAACAACACCTGCACGTTCTGCATCGTGCCCTCGTTGCGCGGTAAAGAGGTGGACCGTCGCCCCGGCGACGTGCTGGCCGAGGTGCAGACCCTGGTGGACCAGGGTGTGCTCGAGGTCACTTTGTTGGGGCAGAACGTGAACGCCTACGGGGTGTCGTTCGGCGAGCGCGGCGCCTTCGCCGACCTGCTGCGGGCGTGCGGGAACATCGACGGGCTGGAGCGCGTGCGGTTCACCTCACCGCATCCCGCCGAGTTCACCGACGATGTCATCGAGGCGATGGCCGAAACACCCAATGTGTGTCCCACGCTGCACATGCCGCTGCAGTCGGGCTCTGACCGCGTACTCAAGGCGATGCGGCGCTCCTACCGCGCCGAGCGTTACCTGGGCATCATCGACCGGGTGCGTGCCGCGATACCGCACGCCGCCATCACCACCGACATCATCGTCGGCTTTCCCGGCGAGACCGAGCAGGACTTCCAGGACACCCTGGACGTGGTGGCGCGATCGCGCTTTGCCAACGCCTTCACCTTCCAGTACTCGAAGCGCCCCGGCACACCTGCCGCCGTGCTCGCCGACCAGCTGCCCAAAGAGGTTGTCAGCGAACGCTATCAGCGCCTCATCGACCTACAGGAGCAGATTTCGTTGCAGGAGAACCAGGCTCAGGTCGGCACGCAGGTCGAGCTGCTGGTCGCCGCGGGGGAGGGCCGCAAGGATGCCGCCACCGCGCGGATGTCCGGGCGTGCCCGCGACGGCCGGCTGGTGCACTTCGCCGCCGGGGGCGCCGAGATCCGTCCCGGTGACATCGTCACCACGACCGTGACCCGCGCCGCCCCGCACTTCCTGGTCGCCGACGGTGTGGTGTCCGCCCATCGCCGCACCCGGGCCGGGGACGCGCATGCCGCCGGTGTTCGCCCGGTCACCGGTGTGGGCCTGGGCATGCCGGGCGTCGGCGCACCGCCGGCCGCCCCCGTCACCGGCGGGTGTGCGCTGTGAGCGGCCGGGACCCGAAGGACTTCGACGCGTTCAAGGGCGATATCGAGGCCGCCGAACGCCGGGTCGCCTCCGAGATCGACCCCGGCGCCCGCGCGCTGGTGGTGGCGATCCTGGTGTTCGTGGTGCTGGTGTCGTTCCTGCTGCCGCACACCGGATCCTCCCGCGGCATCGATGTGCTGATCGCCAACGAGACCGCGATCGCCGACGGGCTGTCCCTGCCGTCGCGGGTGTTCGTGTGGCTGGCGCTGGTCTTCAGCATCGGATTCTCCGTCCTGGCGCTGCTGACCCGGCGCTGGACGCTGGCCTGGATCGCGCTGGCCGGTACCACGGTGGCCTGCCCGGCGGGCATGCTCGCGGTCTGGTCCCGCCAGACCGCCGGCGAGGGCCTGCCGGGCCCCGGTATCGGGCTCGTCATCGGCTGGATCGCGGTGCTGCTGCTGGCGTTCCACTGGGCGCGGGTGGTGTGGTCACGCACCGCGGTGCAGTTGGCCGCCGAAGAGGAGCGCCGCCGTGCCGTCGCTGCGCGCCAGCACAAGACGCTGCTCGATGACCTCGATCCCGACGCGGGCCCCGACCCCGACAAGCCCTAACGCTTCTTGGTGACCGCTTCCGCAGCGGTCTCCGCCCATTCCCGCCACTGGGCGGCGCTGGCCCGCGCCTTCTCCGCGTCCTTGGCCTTGCCTGCCGCTTCGGCCTTCTCCGCCTGGCGTTCGAACTGCTCGGCGCGCTCCCGGAACTGGTCGGCCCGTGCCTGCGCCTCGGTGTCGGTGTGGTCGGTGGCCCCGGCGTCGCGGACCTTCTTCTCGACCGCGCGCAGCCGGCGCTCCAGATCGGCCGACTTCTCGCGCGGCACCTTGCCGATCGCGTCCCACTTGTCACCGATGGTCCGCAGCGCGGCCTGCGCGGCCTTGGGGTCCGAGACATCGATGCGTTCGGCCTCGGCCAGCAGCTTCTCCTTGGCGACCGCGTTGGCGCCGAACTCGGCGTCGCGTTCGGCATTGATGGCGTTGCGGGCCTCGAAGAAGGTGTCCTGGGCGGCCTTGAAGCGCGCCCACAGTGCGTCGTCGACGTCCTTGGCGGCCCGGCCGGCGGCCTTCCACTGCGCGAGCAGATCCCGGAAGGTCGCCGCGGTGCCCGCCCAATCGGTGGAATCGCTGAGCTTCTCGGCCTTCTCGCAGAGGGCCTCCTTGGCCTGTCTGGCACCGACGCGTTCGCGGTCCAGCTCGGCAAAATGTGAACCCCGGCGCCGGTTGAACGTCTCCCGGGCCGCCGAGTACCGCTTCCACAGCGCATCGTCGGTCTTGCGGTCCAGACCGGTGATGGTGCGCCACTCGTCGAGGATGGCGCGCAGCCGGTCACCGGCGGACTTCCACTGGCCGCTGGCGTTGGCGATCTCCTCGGCCTCGGCGGCCAGCGCCTCCTTGCGGGCGGTCTGGGCGGCGCGGTGCTCATCGCGGCGTGCCCGTTCCTCGGCGGCCGCCCCGTCGGCGTGTTCGAGAATGGACTTCAGGCGCTGTTCGACGGCGTCGACGTCACCGAGCACCGCGGCGGTCGGCAGGGTCTCCAGCAGTGCGGATGCGGCTGATTTGATCTTGCGGGCGTCGCCGGTGCCGGAGGCCAGCCGGGTCTCCAGCAGGGCGACCTCGGTGTGCAGATCGTCGTAGCGGCGGCCGAAGTGGGCGAAGGCGGCCTCGGGCTCGCCGGCCTGCCAGGAGCCGATGACGCGTTCCCCGGCGGCGGTGATCAGGACGACGGTGCCGTCCTCTTCGACGCGGCCGAACCGGTGCGGGTCCACCGAGGCAGGTGCCGGGACGACGGGCGTGGCGGCCACGGCTGCGGCCGGGCGGGGGTGCGGGGTCGGGCGCGGACCCGGCCTGGGCGTGGGTTTGGGGGCCGGGGCCGCAGCTGCCGATTCCCCGGTGGTCTCGCCGGAACCTGAGTCGTTGGTCGTCATGTTCATTCCCTCGCACTCCGCGTGGTCTGACCCACGCACCTGCCGCGCGACGCGGCGCCGATAGCTTCCGATGGCTATTCAAGCAGGTCGGGTCGAACCGCGGTTGCGATCGGCACGTGTTTACCGGCACCCTCAGTGCCCTGACCGGTTGGGAGGCCCCCGTTGGACAAGGCGGATATCGCCGCACTGCTGGCTCTGGGCGCTGCGCTGTTCATCGCCATCGGCGATGTCATCCACCAGCGTTCCGCGCATGAGGTCACCGACGAGCAGGTCAGCCATCTCCAGCTGTTCCTGCGGTTGCTCAAGGACCGCGTCTGGTGGGTCGGCAGCCTGGTCTCGGCGGTCGGGTTCGGTCTGCAGGCGGCCGCGCTGGGACTGGGTTCGGTGCTGCTGGTGCAGGCCTTGCTGGTGACCTCGCTGCTGTTCGCGCTGCCGCTGAACGCCCGCGCCACCCATCACCGGGTGAGCAGATTCCAATGGACCTGGGCGGTGCTGCTGGCGGCATCGGTGGTGGTGATCGTCACCGTCGGTAACCCGACGGCCGGGCATTCGCGGGCCGACACCGAGACCTGGCTGGCCGTCGGTGCGGTGCTCGGGCCGCTGCTGGTGCTGTGCATCGTCGGTGCGCGGATCTGGTCCGGTCGCAAGATCAGCGCGATGCTGCTGGCGTGCGTATCGGGCGCGCTCTGGGGACTTTTCGCGATCCTCACCAAGGGCGTGGTCGACCGGATCGGCGACGGTGTGTGGGAACTGCTGCGCACCCCGGAGCTCTACGCCTGGGCTGTGGTGGCGGTGGCGGGCACCGCCTATCAGCAGGCCGCCTTCCGGGCCGGGTCGATCACGGCCTCGCTGCCGACGATGACGGTGACCGAACCGGTGGTGGCCTCGGTGCTGGGCGTCGTGGTCCTCGGTGAAAGCCTGCGCCCCGGTGAGGCCGGCTGGATCACCCTGATCGCGGCGGTTGCGGTGATGATGGTCGCGACCGCGGCGCTGGCCCGCGGGGAGGCAGGCTGGGCCGATCAGCCCGACACCGGTAAGGCGATAGCGTGATGGCGTGTTGGCGGCCATTGCTCTGATCCCCTCGGCGCCGGTGCTGGTGCCCGAACTCGCCGGTGCCGCGGCGGCCGAAGTGGCCGACCTGCGTGCCGCGGTGCTGACGGCGGCCGCCGCACTGCCGGGGCGCTGGATCGTCATCGGCGCGGGTGGTACCGATCAGGTCATCCCAGCGTCCGCGAAGGGGACCTTTGCCGGTTACGGCGCCGATATCCGGGTCTCGCTGGGTCCGCAGGCCGACGGCCCGGTGACCGAGCTTCCGCTGGCCGCGCTGATCGCCGGCTGGGTGCGTGCGCAGGTGAACGCCGGCTGCCTGGCCGAGGTGCGGGTCCACGCCGACGTCGGCGAGGCGGCCGTGCACCGCGGCGTGACGCTGCGCAGCGAGCTTCAAGAATCCCCGGACCCGATCGGCGTGCTGGTGGTCGCCGACGGCGCCAACACCCTGACCGAGTCCGCACCGGGCGGTTTCGAGCCGGATTCGGTGTCCGCCCAGGCGGCGCTGGATGACGCGCTGGCGGCCGGTGACGCCGACACGGTGATCAGGTGCGCGGGAGGCGCGGTGGGGCAGAGCGCCTATGAGGTGCTGGCCGGACTCACCGGCCGGCAGCCCGTCCGCGCCCGCGAGCTCTACCGCGGGGCACCGTTCGGCGTCGGCTATTTCGTGGGCACCTGGCTCCCGTGAGCGGCACCCTGCACCCCCGTCGCTCCGCTCGCCCCGACATCCGGCCCGTCGCCGTCATCGGGCCGACCGGGACCGGCAAGTCCGCACTCGGGCTGGCCCTGGCCGAGCGGCTCGGCGGCGAGATCGTGAACGCCGACGCGATGCAGTTCTACCGCGGGATGGACATCGGCACCGCCAAACTGCCGCCCGAGCAGCGCCGCGGCATCGTGCACCACCAGCTCGACGTCCTCGACGTCACCGAGAACGCCTCGGTCGCGCGGTACCAGGAGAACGCGGCGGCCGATATCGAGGCGATCATGTCCCGCGGCGCGGTGCCGGTGATCGTCGGCGGGTCCATGCTCTACATCCAGTCCCTGCTGGACCAGTGGTCGTTCCCGGCCACCGACCCGACGGTCCGGGCCCGCTGGGAGGCCCGCCTCGCCGAGGTCGGGGTGGCCGCGCTGCACACCGAGCTGACCCGGGTCGATCCGGCGGCCGGAGCCGCCATCCTGGACACCGACGGACGCCGCATCGTGCGTGCCCTCGAGGTGGTCGAACTCACCGGCAAACCGTTCGCGGCGTCGGCACCCCGCATCGGAACCCCGCGCTGGGGCACGGTGATCCTCGGGTTGGACTGGGACACAAGCATTCTGGATGAGCGGCTGCGGCAGCGCACCGACACGATGTTCGCCGAAGGTCTGGTCGCCGAGGTGACCGGCCTGATCGAGCGTGGCCTGCGGGCCGGGGTGACGGCGTCGCGGGCCCTCGGTTACGCGCAGGTGCTGGCCGACCTGGACGCCCTGGGCGACGGCTCCGCCGCACGAGAACCCACCTTCGTGGGTACCCGCCGCTATGTGCGCAGGCAGCGGTCCTGGTTCCGCCGCGATCACCGGGTGAACTGGCTCGACGGTTCGGCGCCGGACCTGGCCGCTGCGGCGCTGCGTATCCTGGACAAATGAGGTTCGCGAAGGGTCACGGCACGCAGAACGACTTCGTTGTGCTGCCCGACCTGGACGCCGGGCTCGCGCTGACCCCAGACATGGTGGCCGCGCTGTGTGATCGGCGCCGCGGGCTGGGCGCCGATGGTGTGCTGCGGGTGACGACGGCCGGTGCCGCGGCCGCCGCCGGGGTGTTCGAGACGCTGCCCGACGGGGTGTCGGCCCAGGACTGGTATATGGATTACCGCAATGCCGACGGTTCCATCGCCCAGATGTGCGGTAACGGGGTGCGGGTCTTCGCGCACTACCTGCGCGCGGCCGGGCTGGAGACCCGCGACGAGTTCGTGGTCGGCTCGCTGGCCGGTGCACGACCGGTGGTGATCGAGCAGTTCAGCCCCACGCACGCCGAGGTGACCGTCGATATGGGCAAGGCCAACCGGTTGGGCACCGGAACGGCCGTGGTCGGCGGACAGCGCTTCACCGGTCTGGGAGTCGATGTCGGCAATCCACACCTGGCGTGTGTCACGAACCTCGACACGGCCGAGTTGGCCGCCCTCGATGTCGGCGCACCGGTGTCCTTCGACACCTCCCAGTTCCCCGACGGGGTCAACGTGGAAATCCTGACGACACCGACGCAGGGCTCGGTGGACATGCGCGTGCACGAACGCGGAGTCGGCGAAACCCGTTCCTGCGGAACAGGAACCGTGGCCGCTGCGCTGGCGGCGCTGAACCATCTGGGGCAGGAAACCGGCTCCCTGGCGGTCCGCATCCCCGGCGGTGTGGTCACCGTCTCCATCACCGAGGCGACCAGCTACCTGCGCGGCCCGTCGGTGCTCGTCGCGCACGGTGAATATTCAGGTGCGTGACCCCGGCCACCGTGCCACCATCGAAAGAACATATGACTGAACCCGATTACATTCCCAGCACCGGCGAACTGGCCCTCGAGGACCGCGCGGCATTGCGCCGCGTGGCCGGGCTCTCCACCGAACTCACCGACATCACCGAGGTCGAATACCGACAGCTGCGCCTGGAGCGGGTGGTACTGGTCGGCGTCTGGACCGAGGGCACCGCGGCCGATGTCGACGCCAGCATGGCCGAGCTGGCCGCGCTGGCCGAGACCGCGGGCTCGGAGGTCCTCGAAGGCCTCGTGCAGCGCCGCGACAAACCCGACGCGTCGACCTACATCGGCTCCGGCAAGGCCATCGAACTGCGCGATATCGTCACCGCCACCGGCGCAGACACCGTCATCTGCGACGGCGAGCTCAGCCCCGCCCAGCTCAACTCGTTGGAGAAGGTCGTCAAGGTCAAGGTCATCGACCGGACCGCGCTGATTCTCGACATCTTCGCCCAGCACGCCACCTCCGCCGAGGGCAAGGCGCAGGTGTCGCTGGCCCAGATGGAGTACATGTTGCCGCGACTGCGCGGTTGGGGTGAATCCATGTCCCGCCAGGGCGGTGGCGCCGGTGGCAGCAGCGGCGGTGTGGGCACCCGCGGACCGGGTGAGACGAAGATCGAAACCGACCGTCGCCGCATCCGCGAGCGTATGTCGAAGCTGCGCCGCGAGATCAAGGACATGAAGAAGATCCGCGACACCCAGCGCGGTAAGCGCCGGGCCGCCGATCTGCCCGCGGTCGCGATCGTCGGTTACACCAACGCCGGAAAGTCCAGTCTGCTCAACGCGCTGACCGGCGCCGGGGTGCTGGTGGAAAACGCCCTGTTCGCCACCCTGGAGCCGACCACCCGTCGCGGAGAACTCGACGACGGCCGGCCCTTCGTGCTGACCGACACCGTCGGCTTCGTCCGGCACCTGCCCACCCAGCTGGTGGAGGCGTTCCGTTCCACGCTGGAGGAGGTCGTCGACGCCGATCTGCTGGTGCATGTGGTCGACGGCTCCGATGCCACCCCGCTGGCGCAGATCAACGCGGTCCGCCACGTGGTCCGCGATGTCTACTCCGATCACGACGGCTCACCGGCCCCGGAACTGTTGGTGGTCAACAAGATCGACGCCGCCGATGATCTCGCCCTGGCCCAGCTGCGGCGCGCCCTACCGGATGCGGTGTTCGTGTCCGCGCACACCGGCGAGGGACTCGATCAGCTGCGCGCCCGCCTGGTGGAGCTGGTCGAACCCACCGACGCCTTCGTCGACGTGACACTGCCGTATGACCGCGGTGACCTGGTCGCCCGGGTGCACACCGAGGGCCGGATCGACACCACCGAGCACACCGAGACGGGCACCAAAATCACTGCGCGGGTGCCGGTCCCGCTGGCCGCCAGCCTGCGCGAGTTCAGCAACTGGTAGTCGCGCGGGTAGGCGCACCGTCGTCGAAGGATCCCCCGGATTCCGCGGCCGATGCGCCCACCCGCGCCGCTCATGCGGCCTGGCGCACCGACCGGGTGGTGGACTTGGCGGTCTTGGGCGAGGTTCTGGCCTCGGTGAGCCGAGCGCGCTGGGTCGGTTCCTCGATCTCCTCGGTCTGCTCGGGCATGTCGGTCTCTTCGCTCTCGTCGATTGTTGCGGTGTCTTCGAGCACGTCGGTGTCGGCGGCCGGCTCGGTGAGCTCGGCAACGTCGACCGCGGCCGCCGTGCGCACCGGCGCCTGCTGCTGCGCGGGCGCCTGCTGCGGCGCCGAACCGCCCCCGAACGCATCGTGGATGCCCTCGCCGATCGCGTCGACCACATCGCGGGCCAGCACGAACGGGTTGATCCGCGGAATCAGCCGGAAGGGAGCGGGCACACCGTAACTCAGCGAACGGTCGTAGCCGGCCTCGATCAACACCTCGAGCACCGGGGTCAGCAGCGTGACGATCGGCTTGATGATGAACCCGGTCCCGGTGAATCCGGCGAACTCCAGGAACGGTCGCACGATCGGCAGCGTCTTGGTCGGGATGGTGATGTAGCGGGTGTCGCCGTGCTCGTCCCAGTTGTCCTCGTTCGCGAGTTGCTCGGCGAGTTCCTCGGGTGTGTAGCCGTCGGGCAGTTCCCCGACATCGCTGTCCTCGTTGGGCGCCAGGTAGGTGCCGTGGATGTATAAGAATCCGGCGATCGCGTTGAGGACTGCCAGTGCGTTGAGCGGGTAGAGCGGGAAGTCGGCGACTCCGTCATAGCGGAACGCGATATCGGTGGCGCAGATGTGGTCGCAGGTGTCGGTCGGTGCGGGCAGTCCGAAGGTGGCGTCGAGGATGGGTACGTGTCCCAGGAAGGCCAGTCGTTCGAAGAGTCCGCCGTTGGGCCGGTTGGTGTTTCCGATCATCACGAAGGACAGGTAGGTCTGGTCCTTGGGTAGTCCGGCCAGGTTGCGCTTCTCCCGGCTGACGATGTTGCCGCCCTGCGAGTAGCCGAAGATCACGACCGGTGTGTTCGGGGGATTCTGCGCCAGGGTGTCCACCAGTGTGGAGTTGAGTGTGCTCAGTCCCTCACCGGTGGACACATCCCACTTGGCGCCCTGCAGCCCGCCCCAGCCCGGTAGCGGGATCGGCCAGAACTGCGCGGGGTAGTCGATGCCCTGCAGCGCGCAGTCGTTGGCCTCGGTGCATGCAGGGTTGAACGGCGAGATGTAGTAGTCGCGGGCGTTCTCCATGTAGTCGCCGACGATGTTGGCATTCGGTGTCCCGGTGCCCGGCACGATGAGCGCCGTCGCGGCGAGGGCGACGGCCATCGTCAGGGTCGAGGCGACCGTGATGAGAACCGCGGTCAGCAACGTCAGCAGGGTCGTGATCGAACGTCGTGCAGTACGCATCTGGCACCCCCGGGTAAGCGCTCATCGGATCGTCGCACCCCGGCCGCCATGCCGTTGACAGAACCGAGAACCGGGCCCGAATTGAAACTAGAATCTCGTTCTAATAATGTGGGGCAGACCGATCGGAGGGAGCATCACATGGGCCTACGGGGCGAGGCCGCGATCGTCGGTTTCCACGAGCTGCCCGCGACGCGGAAACCGACCGGGGCGCCGGAGTTCATCCTGGAGCAGTGGGCACGGCTGGCCGCCGCCGCGGTCGCGGACGCCGGGCTGACGGTGGACCAGGTCGACGGCCTGGTGACGTGCGGGGTGATGGAATCCCAGCTGTTCGTCCCCTCCACCGTCGCCGAGTACCTGGGCCTGGCGGTCAACTACGCCGAACTGGTCGACCTCGGCGGTGCGTCCGGTGCGGCCATGGTGTGGCGGGCCGCGGCGGCCATCGAACTGGGTATCTGCCAGGCGGTGCTGTGCGCCATCCCGGCCAACTACCTCACCCCGATGTCGCCCGAGCGCCCCTACGATCCGGGCGATGCGCTGTACTTCGGCGCGTCCAGCTACCGCTACGGCTCACCGCAGGCCGAGTTCGAGATCCCCTACGGCTATCTCGGCCAGAACGGGCCGTACGCGCAGGTTGCCCAGATGTACGGCGCCGCATACGGATACGACGAGACCGCGATGGCCAAGATCGTCGTCGACCAACGGGTCAACGCCAACCACACCCCGGGTGCGGTGTTCAAGGACAAACCGCTGAGCATCGCCGACGTGCTGGACAGCCCCATCATCGCCTCGCCGCTGCACATGCTGGAGATCGTGATGCCCTGCATGGGCGGTTCGGCGGTGCTGGTCACCAATGCCGACCTCGCGCGCAAGAGCCGCAACCGCCCGGTGTGGATCAAGGGCTTCGGCGAACGGGTGCCCTACAAGTCACCGGTGTACGCCGCCGATCCGCTGCAGACACCGATGGTCAAGGTCGCCGCGTCCGCGTTCGGCATGGCCGGCGCGACGCCCGCGGACATGGACATGGTGTCGATCTATGACTGCTACACCATCACCGCGCTGCTCACCCTCGAAGACGCCGGCTTCTGCGAGAAGGGCAAGGGCATGCAATTCGTCACCGACCATGACCTGACCTTCCGCGGTGACTTCCCGATGAACACCGCGGGCGGGCAACTCGGCTACGGGCAGCCCGGCAACGCCGGCGGCATGCACCACGTCTGCGACGCGACCCGGCAACTGATGGGCCGTGCCGAGGCCACCCAGATCGCGGACTGTCACCGCGCTTTCGTGTCCGGCAACGGCGGCGTGCTCAGCGAACAAGAAGCACTCGTGCTGGAGGGGGACTAGCCATGGCGCGTCCGGTACCGTTGCCCACCCCGACCTCGGCCCCGTTCTGGGACGGCCTGCGCCGTCACGAGGTGTGGATCCAGTTCTCGCCGTCGCTGGACGCCTATGTCTTCTACCCGCGGGTGCTCGCTCCCGGCACTCTCGCCGATGACCTGCAATGGCGCCAGATCTCCGGTGCGGGCACGCTCGTCAGCTTCGCCGTCGCGCAGCGGCCGGTCGCACCGCAGTTCGCCGATGCGGTGCCACATCTACTCGGCGTGGTGCAGTGGGACGAGGGGCCGCGGCTGGCCACCGAACTCGTCGACGTCGACGCGGCGCAGCTGCGGGTCGGCATGGCAGTGTCTCCGGTGTTCGCCGAGCACCCCGAGGCCGACATCACCCTGCTGCACTACACCGCGGCGCGATAGGAGACTCCCGTGGTCGTGGCCCTGACCGACGAACAGATCCAGCTCACCGACTCGATGGCCGGCTTCGCCAGGCGCCACGGGGGACTGGAACTCACCAGATCGCAATTCGAGGAGATCGCGGCCGGAGCCCGGCCCGACTTCTGGCCCACCCTCGTCGCCCAGGGGTTGCACGCGGTGCACCTGCCCGAGGAGTTCGGCGGCCAGGGCGGCACGCTGGCCGAGGCCGCCTGCGTCATCGACGCCGCCGGTTACGGCCTGCTGCCCGGTCCACTGTTGCCCACCGTCATCGCCGGTGCCGCGGTGGCCGCCGCCGATCCCGACGGGCCCGCCGCCCGGGTGTTGCTGCAGGCCATCGGGGCGGGCCGCACGGCGGCGCTGCTGCTGCCCGGCGACGGTGAGATCCGGGCCACCGCCGGCGACGCGGGATGGCAGCTGGACGGCTCGGCCGGGCCGCAGCTCGGACTGGGCTCGGCGGAGCATCTCGTGGTCGGCGCCACCACCGAAGCGGGCGAAACCCGCTGGTTCGTCCTGGACGCCGGCGCGCCGGGCGTCACGGTGCGGGCGCAGTCACCCACCGACCTGACCCGCGATGTCGGCACCCTGCACTGTGCCGGTGTCACCGCCGGCGACGTGCTCACCGGGATGGATGAGCAGACCGCGCAGGGCATCGCGGTCGGCCTGATCGCCGCCGAGGCCGCAGGTATCGCGCGCTGGTGTGTGGACAACGTCGTCGCCTACCTGAAGGTGCGCGAGCAGTTCGGCCGACCGATCGGGGCCTTCCAGGCCCTGCAGCACAAGGCGGCGACATTGTTCATCAACAGCGAACTCGCCGCGGCCTCGGCGTGGGACGCGATTCGCGGTGCCGACCAGTCGGCGGTGCAGCACCGCATCGCCGCCGCCGGTGCCGCGGTCGGCGCCATCGGCCGGCTTCCCGAACTCGTCGTCGATGCGCTCACCATGTTCGGCGCGATCGGCTACACCTGGGAGCACGACCTGCACCTGTACTGGAAGCGTGCCATCAGCCTGGCCGCCGCCATCGGTCCGGTGACGGATTGGGCAGGTGCCCTTGGCGATCCGGACCTGCCCGGGCGTGATTTCGCCATCGAGCTCACCGAGGTCGAGCCGGAGTTCCGCGCCGGTGTCGCCGGGGCTCTCGACGCGGCGGCCGCATTGCGCAACGAGAAACCCGGTAGGCAGAACCCCGAGTATGCGGAGTACTGGACCGGCCCACAACGCACGGCGCTGGCCGATGCCGGCCTGGTCGCGCCGCATCTGCCGGCGCCCTGGGGGCTGGATGCCTCACCGGCGCAGCAACTGATCATCGATGAGGAGTACGACAAGCGGCCCTATCTGACGCGGCCGTCGCTGGGGATCGCTCAGTGGATCCTGCCCACGGTGCTCACCGCGGGCTCCGATGAGCAGCGTGACCGGTTCGCGGTACCGACGATGCGTGGTCAGATCGGTTGGTGCCAGCTGTTTTCCGAACCGGGTGCCGGATCGGATCTGGCCGCGCTGTCGACCAGGGCGACCAAGGTCGACGGCGGCTGGCGGATCAACGGGCAGAAGGTCTGGACGTCCTCGGCCCAGCGTGCCGACTGGGGCGCCCTGCTGGCCCGCACGGATCCGGAAGCCAAGAAGCACAAGGGTATCGGGTACTTTCTGGTCGACATGACCTCCCCGGGGATCCGGGTCCGGCCGCTGCGCACCGCCAGCGGTGACGAACATTTCAACGAGGTCTTCTTCGACGACGTCTTCGTTCCCGACGGGATGCTGGTGGGCGAACCCACCGCGGGTTGGTCCCATGCGCTGGCCACGATGGCCAATGAGCGGGTGGCGATCGGCGCCTATGTCAAGCTGGACAAGGAAAGTGAGCTGCGCACCCTGGCCCGTCGGGCCGGCCCGCAGGACGAGGTGGTGCGCCGGGCCCTCGGTGAGGTCCGGGCGGCGACCAATGCCATCGGCGCACTCGCGGTGCGGGACACCCTGGGCAGGCTCGCCGGGCACGGCCCGGGGCCGGCGAGCAGCGTCGGAAAGGTCGGCACCGCGCTGCTGGTGCGCCGGGTGACCGCGGACGCGCTGGCCTTCAGCGGTCGCGCGGCCATGGTCGGTGGCGGCGAGCAGCCTGCGGTGGGGCAGAGCCTGATGATGCCCGCCGAGGTCATCGGTGGCGGCACCATCGAGATCCAGCTGAACATCATCGCGACGATGATCCTCGGGCTGCCGAGGAACTGAGGCCGCCGTGACCGATATGCCCGGCTATAAGCAGGCCCGCCGGTCCCAGATTGTGGCCGCCGCGCAGGCGCTGCTCAAGGCGCAGGACTACGACCAGATCCAGATGCGTGATGTCGCCGACGCGGCCGACGTGGCGCTGGGCACGCTGTACCGCTACTTCAGTTCCAAGGAGCATGTGTACGCGGCGGTCCTGATGGACTGGGCCCAGCCGGTTTTCGCGCCCGCGGCCGCGGACACCCGCCCGGCCGAACTCCGGGTGCGGGAGAAGGTGCGCGGCATCATCGCCACCTTCGAGCGGCGTCCCGCCTTCTTCAGGGTCTGCATGCTGTTGCAGAACACCGCCGATGCCAACGCGGCGGCGCTGATGGAAGAGTTCGCGGCAGTGGCCCAGCAGACCCTGTCCGCGGACTTCGCTGCGCTGGGTGCCCGGGAGTCGGCCGATACCGCGATCATGCTGTGGGGCATCATCAGCACCATGCTCTCCGGTGCCCTGGTGCACGGCCATCCGATCGCCGACGCCTACCGGGTCGTCGACGCGTTCGTCGACCTCGTCGCCCCCCGGCTGTCTCAGAGCTGACGGATCACCGGCGGCTCATGCGCTTTCACCGGTGGCAGCTCGCCGGTGAACTTCTCCAGCTGCACCAGCACGTGTGCACCGGTGCAGCCGCGGGCCAGTGCCGAGGTGCCGATATCGTCGGTCAGTACGTTCGGGTTGCCGTGCACGCACAGCGAATCCGGGTCGGCCGGGTCGAGCGGATCGAACCAGGCGCCGGTGGACAGCTGCACCACCCGCGGGCGCAACCGGTCGTCGATCACCACCCCGGCAAGGCAGGCGCCGCGGTCGTTGAACACCCGCACCACGTCACCGTCGGCCAGGCCGCGTTCGGCAGCATCTCCCGGATGGATCCGGATCGGCTCGCGCCCTTGGACTTTGGACTGCTGGCTGGTGGCACCGCCATCGAGCTGGCTGTGCAAGCGGCTGGCGGGCTGGTTGGCGATGAGGTGCAGCGGGTAGGTCTTGGCGCGCTCGCCGCCCAGCCATTCGGTGGGTTCGAACCAGGCCGGGTGCCCCAGGCAATCGTCATAGCCGAAGCCGTCGATCTCGGAGGAGAAGATCTCGATCCGCCCGCTCGGGGTGTTCAACCGGTTCGTGTCCGGGTCGGTGCGGAAGTCGGCCAGCAGGGTCAGCCCGGGTTCGGTGGGCAGTCGCAGTTGCCCGTCGGCCCAGAACTGATCGAAGGAGGGCGCGGCGAAATCCACACCGGCCGACCACGTGTCGTAAAGGTGCGCCAGCCACTGCCGGGCGGTGCGGCCCTCGGTGAACTGCTCGGCCACACCGAGGCGCTGCGCGAGTTCGGCGAAGGTCGTGTAGTCGTCCCGTGACTGCGCGTAGGGCTCGGTCAGCGCCGGCATCGCCGTCAGCATCGGGTCGTTGCGTGAACCGGAATAGTCGTCGCGCTCATAGGCGGTGGTGGAGGGCACCACGATATCGGCGTGCCTGGCCATCGCGGTCCAGTAGGGATCGTGCACGACGATGGTGTCCGGCCGGGCCAGCGCGCGGCGCAACCGCGGGATGTTCTGGTGGTGGTGGAACGGATTCCCGCCGGCCCAGTAGACCAGCCGGATGTCGGGGAACGTCAGGCGCAGCCCGTTGTAGTCGTACTCCCGGCCGGGGTGCAGCAGCATATCGCTGACGGCGGCCACCGGGATGAAGGTGGGCACCGGGTTGTGACCCTGTGGCAGCACCGGGAGCCGCACCCGCAGCGGCGCCAGCCCAGGCTCGTTCATCGATCCGTACCCGTGCCCGAAACCTCCTCCGGGAAGGCCGATCTGACCGAGCATCGCGGCCAGCGTCAAGCCCATCCACGGGGCCTGCTCGCCGTGGCGGATACGTTGCAGCGACCAGCTGATGGTGACCAGGGTGCGGCCCGCCGCCATCCGGCGGGCCAGTGCCCTCAGATCCTCGGCCGCCAACCCGCTGATGGTCGATGCCCATGCCGGGGACTTCGGCACACCGTCGTCGGTCCCGAGCAGATACCGCTCGAACCGCTCGTACCCGACGCAGTAGGTGTCCAGGAATGTGCGGTCGGCCAGACCCTCGGTGGCCAGCACATGGGCCAGGGCCAGCATGATGGCCACATCGGTGCCGGGTACCGGTGCGTGCCATTCGTGCTCGCCGTCGACATCGTCGCGCAGCGGTGAGAACGACACGATGCGTCCGCCCCGTTCGCGGAACCGGCGCAGCGCCGCTCGGGCCGGATGTGCGGTGGTACCACCGTGATTGATGCCGGTGTTCTTGAGGGCGATACCGCCGAAGGCCACCAGTAGGTCGGTGTGTTCGACGATCACCTCCCATTGGGTGGACCGCTTGAACAGGTCGTCATGGGTGCCGACGACGCGGGGCATGATCGCGCCGGTGGCGCCCAGGCTGTAGGAGTGCCGCGACGAGGTATAGCCGCCGATGAGTTTCAGGAACCGGTGTACCTGGCTCTGGGCGTGGTGGAACCGGCCTGCGCTGGCCCAGCCGTAGGAGCCCCCGTAGACGGCCTCATTGCCGTGGGTGTCGATCACCCGGCGCAGTTCGCCGGCGAGCAGCTCGGTCAGCTCGTCCCAGGACACCGCCACGAATTCGTCGTCACCGCGCCGGTCGCTGGGGCCGGGTCCGCTGCGCAACCAGCCGCGGCGCACGGCGGGGCCGGTGACCCGCGAGCGGTGCCGGATCGAACCGGGCAGGTTGTGCAGCAGGGGGGATGGATCGGCGTCACCGGTCTGCGGCGCCACCGCCGCGATGTCGCCGGCCCTGACCTCGGCGGTGAAGGCACCCCAGTGGGCCAGGCTGGCTCGTGACACGCACCAATCCTAGGTCGCCGGACGCACCGCTCGACCAACCATCCGGTTGGTATATGTTGGGCGCCACACACCCTGATACCAGTACCGGAGGTCACGCATGGGCGCCGTCAAATTCGACCGCACGCTGTTCGAGCCGGAGCACGATCTGTTCCGCGAGTCCTATCGCGCTTTCCTGGACCGCCACGCGGCGCCGTTCCAGGAGGAATGGGAGAAGGCCAAGATCGTCGACCGCGAGGTCTGGCGGGAGGCCGGTAAGCAGGGCTTTCTGGGGATGGCCGTGCCCGAGGAGTACGGGGGTGGCGGCAATCCGGACTTCCGCTACAACGTCGTCATCACCGAGGAGACCAGCGCCGGCCGCCACAGCGGCCTGGGCTTCACGCTGCAGAACGATGTCATCGCGCCGTACCTGATCGAGCTGGGCACCGAGGAGCAGAAGCAGCGCTGGCTGCCCGGATTCTGCAGCGGCGAATTGATCACGGCGATCGCCATGACCGAACCCGGCACCGGCAGCGACCTGCAGGGCATCAAGGCCCGCGCGGTTCGCGACGGTGACCACTACATCCTCAACGGTTCGAAGACGTTCATCACCAACGGCATCCACGCCGACCTGGTGATCGTGGTTGCCTGCACCGATCCCGAAAAGGGTGCCCAGGGCTTCTCCCTGTTGGTCGTCGAGCGCGGTATGGAGGGCTTCGAGCGTGGCCGCCACCTCGACAAGATCGGCCTCGATGCCCAGGACACCGCCGAACTCTCGTTCACCGATGTCAAGGTTCCGGTCGAGAACCTGCTCGGCCAGGAGGGGATGGGTTTCCTCTACCTGATGCAGAATCTGCCCCAGGAACGCATCAGCATCGCCGTGATGGCCGCCGCGGCCATGGAGTCCGCCCTCGAGCAGACCCTGCAATACACCAAGGAGCGCAAGGCCTTCGGTAAGCCGATCGGCAGCTTCCAGAACAGCCGGTTCGTGCTCGCCGAACTGGCGACCGAGGCCACCGCGATCAGGATCATGGTCGACGAATTCATCCGTTTGCACCTGGACCGCAAGCTCACCGTCGAGCAGGCCGCCATGGCCAAGTGGTACAGCACCGAGGCGCAGGTTCGGTTGGTGGATCGCTGCCTGCAACTGCACGGCGGCTACGGTTACATGCGGGAATACCCGATCGCGCGGGCATTCCTGGACTCGCGGATCCAGACGATCTACGGCGGAACGACGGAGATCATGAAGGAGATCATCGGTCGCGGCCTGGGGGTCTGAGCGCCCCGACACGTTTCGGCGCAGGTCGCGATATCCCACGAGTTCGCCGTCAGCTGACGCAAAGTTGACGAACGCGATACTTTCGTGTGGTTTTGCGCTACTTCGGGGAGGACCGAATGACCAGGCAGCGGACCCGGCTGGGCAGGCTTGTCAGCCTGGCGGCGACAGGGCTGGTGAGTGCCGCACTGATCGCGGGCACGGTGCTGCTGGCGCCACCGGTCGCGGCGACACCGGAAGGTGACGCCGACGCGGCGATCACCGCGGCCTGGGAGACCGGCGGCGGTGACGGGGGCCCACTGGGTCCCAAGGACGGTGGGGTCTACCCGGCCGGAGACGGCTTCGGGCAGAACTTCGCGTCGGGCAAGATCTTCTTCACCCCCGACACCGGTGCGCACATCATCACGGGCGCCATCCTGGAGAAGTACGAATCCCTGGGCGGCCCCGCCGACAGTGATCTGGGCTTCCCGACGATCGACGAGGGCCCGGGCCGCGCGGCCAACAGCCGCAACTCCACGTTCAGCGCGCCCGACCAGCCGGTCATCTTCTGGACCCCGGACACCGGTGCCCGGGTCGTCCGCGGGGCCATCAACCAGGCCTGGGATGCCCTCGGTGGTTCGGCCGGGGTGCTCGGAGTGCCCAGCGAAGACGAGACCACCAACGGCGACACCGTCACGCAGAAGTTCACCGGCGGTGAGATCTCCTGGGATCGCAAGACCAAGGCCTTCACCACGGTGCCGCCCGAGCTGGCAGGTCAGCTCGGGGCCATCGAGGTCCCCTCGGACGCCACATCGGCCATCGCCGCCGCCCGGCGGGCGGCCGGCGGTGCGCTGGGCCCGCTGGGGGCCGAGGAGGGCGCGCAGTACGCGATCGGCGCCGATGGGGTCGGGCAGAACTACACCGGCGGCAAGATCTTCTACCGCCCGGATACCGGGGCCAATGTGGTCACCGGTCAGGTGCTGGCCAAGTACGAGAGTGTCGGCGGACCGACCGGGGACCTCGGGTTCCCCACCGCCAGTGAGGCCGACGGCGGCCTGACACCGCAGAGCCGGGTGGCGACCTTCGCCGCCGCGGACAGGCCGGTGATCTTCTGGACGCCCGATTTCGGTGCGGTGATCGTGCGCGGTGCGATGAACGCGGCCTGGGAGAAGCTCGGTGGAGCGACGGGTGAACTCGGCGCGCCGAAGGGCGATCAAACCGAGAACGGCACCGTCATCAGCCAGCAGTTCAACGGCGGCTCGATCTCGTGGGACAAGGCGACCAACACCTTCAGCACCGAGCCCGCCGGCCTGCAGTCTCAGCTCGTGGGCCTGGAGGTGCCCGGCGCCGACGCACCGCAGGCACCGGCGGATGCCCCCGCGGGCACCGACACCGACGACGGCGGCAGCTCGTGGTTCTCGTGGTGGTGGCTGCTGGGCCTGATCCCGCTGGTGGGCGTGATCGCGCTGGTCGCCATCGCCGTACTGCGTAACCGGCGCCCCCGCGAGGATGACGAGTTCGGCGACGACCCCTACGAGCGCGGCTACGACGGCGGGCACGAGGACCGTTTCGAGTCCGGCTATCCCAGCCGGCCCGAACCGGCCGTCTACACGCCGCAGAGCCCGTGGGCGTCGGCGCTCCCCACCGGCACCGGCACCGACGCCGCCGATGACGAATCCGGTGACGAGGACTACGAGTACGACGAGGAACCCGGCGAGTACGGCTCCGATGAGTACGGCTCCGACGATCAGGACGCCGATGGCGATGAGCTCGAGGAACTCGGTGTGCCGCAGGCGGAGCCGCTGAGTTTCGACCATGATCCGGATGCGGTCGACACCGCGCCGACGCGAATCGAAGTTCTTCCAGAGACGCCTGCGGAGCAGTTCGATCCACCGACCATGGTCGTACCCGAGTACGAGCCGGATTTCCCCAGTGGCCGCCACGCCGCGATCCAGGACGAGGAACCCGAGGACGCCGGCTGGACCTCGATGCGCCTTGCCACCGGTGACCGCTACCGCGCGCCGGAGGGCTATCCGATCAAGGCGGATACCAAGACCGGGCTCTACTGGGCTCCGGGTAGCCCGGGATATCGCGATACCGAGGCCGAGATCTGGTTCGCCAGTGAGGACTTCGCCCGGACGAACGGATTCGTCCGGGCCGACTGAGCGTCCTCAGATCTTGCGGATCACGGTGACGACCTTGCCGAGCACGACCGCGTCGTTGCCGTCGATGGGGTCGAACGCCGGGTTGTGCGGCATCAGCCACACCTGACCCCGGGTGCGCTTGAAGGTCTTGACGGTGGCTTCACCGTCGATCATCGCCGCGACGATGTCACCGTTGTCGGCGACGTTCTGCTGGCGGATGACCACCCAGTCGCCATCGCAGATGGCGGCGTCGATCATGGACTCGCCGACCACCTTCAGCAGGAACAGTGACCCCTCGCCGACCAACTCGCGGGGGAGCGGGAAGACCTCCTCGACAGCCTGTTCCGCCAGGATCGGCCCGCCCGCGGCGATCCGGCCGAGAACCGGGACGAAGGTGGGTTCGGGCAGGGCGTCCGAGCCGGCGACATCGGTGGCCACGACCGGGGTCACCATTTCGTCGGAACCGCGGACATCCACCGCGCGTGGACGGTTCGGGTCCCTGCGCAGGTAGCCCTTGCGTTCCAGGGTGCGCAACTGATGGGCCACCGACGACGTCGAGGTCAGGCCGACGGCATCGCCGATCTCGCGGATGCTGGGCGGGTAGCCGCGACTGGTCACGGAGGTGCGGATGACCTCCAGGATGGTGCGCTGACGCTCGGTCAGGCTGGAGCGTGCCTCAGGGGTTTCGGTGCTGTCGCTCATGGCGCCGAATGTAGTCGCCGTCGCGCAGATAATCAAACATGTGTTCGAGGCGTGTCGGATCTGCCTGCGCCCCGCGGCACCGCCGTCGACCACAGTGCCCACGCGATCAGGACGGGCTGGAACAGCAGTCGGATGAATCGGCTGGTATCGCTGTTGAGACCGAAACCGTCGGCGTGGTTGACGAATTGTGCGATGTTCCCGGGGAAGATCAGCACGAAGAACGCCGCGAGCAGCCGGCCGACCAGCACGCGGTCGCGCCGCAGCAGGGCGAGTCCGACGCCGAGGGTGATCTCGACACCGCCGGAGGCCATCACCACACCGTCGGGGTCCATCGGCACCCACTTGGGGACCTGGGCCTGGAATTCCTCGCGAGCCCAGAACAGGTGACTGAAACCGGCGAAGATCATGGCGCCCGCAAGAGCCAGCCGCGCAATGGTGCGTGCCCGGGTGGTCGGCGGTGGGGCCGGAAGCTCACTCATCGGCCACAGTCAGGGTGACCTCGATGTTGCCGCGGGTGGCGTTGGAGTAGGGGCAGACCCGGTGGGCGGCCTCGGCGAGCTGCTGTGCCGTCGCGTGATCCACGCCGGGCAGGGTGATCTCGAGTTCGACCGCCAGGCCGAAGGCGCCGTCGTCGCCGGATCCGAGCACCACCCGGGCGCCGACCGCGGAATCGGAGACGTCGGCCTTCTGCTGGCGTGCGACCAGTCGCAGCGCAGAGTGGAAGCAGGCGGCGTATCCGACGGCGAACAACTGCTCGGGGTTTGTGCCCGCGCCCGAGCCGCCCATTTCCTTCGGGATGCTCAGCGCGACATCGACCTTCCCGTCCGATGTGCGTCCGTGCCCGTCGCGGCCCTCGCCGGTGGCGAGTGCCTCCGCGGTGTAGAGCGTCTTCATGGTCGATCCTTCCGTGTTGTCACTGCAGGGAATCCAGTTGGTCCACCAGTCCGCGCAGCACGTCGCGTAGCGCCGCGATGTCCCCCTCGGACGTGTTCGCCGACGTCAGCAGGCGTTCGGGTACGCAGGCGGCACGCGCCTCCAGCGCTCGCCCGGCGGGTGTCAAGGTCACCTCGACGCGGCGTTCGTCATCGGCGGCGCGCTGCCGGACCACCAGTCCGCTGTTCTCCAGCCGCTTCAGCAGCGGTGACAGCGTTCCGGAATCGAGGTGGAGTCGCCGGCCCACGTGCCCGACCGAACAGTGCTCTTCCTCCCACAGCACCAGCAGCACGAGGTACTGCGGATAGGTGATGCCGAGTTCGTCCAGCAGCGGCCGGTAGGCCGCCGTGACGGCCCGCGACGCGGAGTACAACGCGAAGCACAACTGGTCGTCGAGTCGGGCGGCCTGCACCCGACAACCTTATTGCACAATTAAATTGTGCGCAATTGATATCGCTCGGATCGCTTGTCGGTGGCCTCGTCTATCGTTTCGCAACAGTTCGATCACATGTTCTATTCATCGAACACATGATCGACTAGCATTCGAACACAGAAGCGAACGCCACCTACTCGGAGAGGCAGTCAGATGACAATTCTCGAAACTCGGCCGATCACCCGGCACGGTGCCTATGTCCAGGCCCCCGCAGCACAGCCGTCGACGGCTGCCGAGGTGTGGCCGTTGCCCCGCGATGTCGTGGTGCGCCGCCGCCGCGTGCAGCCGGCGCGTCGTCCGGCGGGTACGCCCCTGGGCCACCGCGGCACCGGCGTGCTGATGTCGCGCGCCTCGCACCGGCGTCGCCCTATCACCCCGGGCGCCACGGTGCTGCTGGCGCTGCTGGCCGGCGGGATCACGTTGTGGCTCGGGCTGGTTGCGCAGTTGGGCGGCCCCATCGAGGAGCCCGTGCAGATGCCCACCCGGCTGTCGGTGATCTACGTGCAGGACGGTGAAACGCTGCAACACATCGCACACCGGGTGGCGCCCGATGTGCCCACGGCCCCGGTGGTCGAGCGCATCCGCGAGCTCAACAAGCTCGAAACCGGCACGGTGCAGGCCGGGCAGACCCTCATCGCACCGATCGGTTGATGCCGCCTCGCCTCACCCAGGTAGGCTCGAAGACATTCGAACTCGTCCACCTGCGGTGCGGCAAAGGAGCGGTGATGCACTGTCCGTTCTGTCGTCACCCGGATTCGCGCGTCGTCGACTCCAGGGAAACCGATGAGGGCCAGGCCATCCGGCGTCGCCGATCCTGCCCGGAATGCGGGCGACGGTTCACCACCGTGGAGACCGCGGTGCTCGCGGTCGTCAAACGCAGCGGTGTCACCGAGCCGTTCAGCAGAGAGAAAGTCATCAAGGGTGTGCGCCGGGCATGCCAGGGCCGGCAGGTCGATGACGACGCGCTCAACCTTCTTGCCCAGCAGGTCGAGGATGCGGTGCGTGCCGCCGGATCGCCCGAGATTCCCAGCAACGAAGTGGGTTTGGCGATCCTCGGGCCGCTGCGCGATCTCGACGAGGTCGCCTACCTGAGGTTCGCCTCGGTGTACCGGTCGTTCACCTCGGCCGACGATTTCGAGCGCGAGATCGAGGCGCTGCGCGCGCACCGAGTCTCCACGTCCGGCTGAATCAGTCGAGTCGCACCCCGGTGTCCTCGACGACCCGGCCGGCGATCTTCACCCAACCCGTCGGATCCCACCAGGTGCGGATCTCGGATCCCTTGCCCTGCGTGATGAGCAGGTCCCGGCTCAGATAGTCGGTCATCCGCACCGCGGCCGAACCGGTGGCCTCGTCCTCGGCGATCCCGAGTTGCGGCGCGAACGTCCGCGACCGCAGCGCTCCCCGCTCGCGGTCGGTCCACGCCCACAGGTAGTGCTCGGCATCGTCGGGATACTCGGCTGGGTCCGCGGCGAGCACCTCATCGACCGACGCCAGGTCGTAGATGACCAGTTCGGGCGCCCAGTCCGAGCGCGCGCTGATCGCGGTCCATTCGCCGTCGGGTTCGGACAGATACTCCACCTGCACCAGGCCGGCCGGGACGTGCATCGTCCGGACCGGCGTGCCGCGCTGCTTGAGCCACCACGACGTGCCCACCGTCGGATGCCCCGCGAAGGGGATCTCGGTGACGGGCGTGTAGATGCGGACGTGCGCGCTCGCCGCACCGGGCTCCGGGATATCGACGAAGACGGTCTCGCTGTAGCCCAGTTCGGCGGCGACGCGCTGCCGGTCGGCCGGATCCACGGTCGCGGCATCGATCACCCCGAGCGGGTTGCCGAACTCGCCTCGTGAATCGGTGAACACCCGCAGAACGGTCACATCGACGGCCATACCCCGATGGTAGTCAGGTGGCGCTGCGCTCGTCGGCCCCCATCGCATCGAGCACGGCGACCCTGGTGCCCGGCGAGCCGGTGATGGCGCGTTCGCTGAGGCCGGCGCGCAACAGTCCGCGCAGCATCTCGTGGTCGTACTCGGCGGGAATCGTGGTGTCGACGAAGCGTTGCACCACATCGACGAATCGATGGGCATCGTCGTGGAACGGGAAATGCCCGGAGCCCTCGAAGATCTCGAGTGCCGAACCCGGCATCGCGGCGTGCGCGAGCCGGGCATGGCTGACCGGGATCACCGAATCGTGGGATCCCCAGACCAGTTGCACGGGAACGGATTCGGTCAAATAACAGCGGTCCAACATGGTGACCACCTGGCCGCGCCAGTCGACCACCGCCCGCAGCGTGCGGGCGAACGCCGCAGACGCGGTCGGTTCGGGAAGATCGGCGAGTACGCGCAGCGCATCGGGAAGATCGCGGCCCAGCCCGGTGGAACCGAGCATGGCCCCACCGACGCGTCCGATGGCCTGCAGGGCCGGCAGCACCAAGGGCAGCCGCAACAGTGCCAGCGCCTCGGTGGCCATCGGCAGCGCCGCGACGCGCAACGCCACATTGACGTCCTTGCTGACACCGCCCGCTCCGACCAGGACGAGCCGGTCCACCAGCTGAGGGAACTGGTAGGCGAACTGCATGGCCACGCCGCCGCCGAGCGAGTGGCCGACAACCGTCACCCGGTCGATGTCCAGCACGCTGAGCAGATCGCGCATGCCGTTGGCGTAGGCGGCCACCGAGTAGTCGGCGCGCGGCTTGTCGGACTGGCCATGGCCCAGCAGATCCGGGGCGATCACGGTGAACCGCCGGGCGAGCATCGACTGCACGGTGTGCCAGGTTGTCGAGTTGTCACCGATTCCGTGGATCAACAGGATCGCCGGGCCCGAGCCGGCGACCCGGAACGCACGCCGGTAGCCGTGAATGGTGCGGAACTGCAAGGTGGGGGAGATTTCCCGCACGCTGCGCAGGTTCGGTTTGCGATCGGTCATATCGGTCACTCCTCGCAATCCGGTCGCGGCGCTCGGTCAGGTGGTCTCGTCGCCGTCGGGGAAGCCCTCGCCGAACTTGCCGTCCGCCTGCTGGGCGAGGAAACGTTCGAACTCCGCACCCAGTTCGTCGCCGCTGGGAAGTTCCTCGTCACGTGCCAGCAACGAGCGATTTTCCTGAGCGGCAACGAACGCATCGTACTGACGCTCCAGCTGTGCCACCACCTGAGCGACTTCGGCGCTTGCCTCGACCTGCTCGTTGATCTTGGTGTGCACCTCGGCGGCCGCCTCACCCAGCGCATTCAGCGGGATCTGCAGCGCGCCCGCCCTGGCTGCCTCGATGAGCAGGCTCTCGGCGGCCGGCGGGTACGCGGTCTGGGCCAGGTAGTGCGGTACGTGCACGGTGAAACCGACCGCGTCGTGGCCGTGCTGGCTCATCCGGAACTCCAGCAGGCTGGACACACTCGCGGGTACCTGGACCTCGCCCACCCACGGGGTGTACTCGGCAATCAGTTCGGTGTTCGCGGAGTGCGCGGTCAGGGTGACCGGCCGGGTGTGCGGGACCGCCATCGGGATGGTGCCCAGCCCGATCGTCTGACGCACGCCGAGGCGCTCGGCCAGCAGCCGTACAGCCGTGACGAAACGCTCCCAGCGCAGGTCGGGCTCCATGCCTGCCAGCAGCAGGAATGGCGTGCCGACGCTGTCGTGCAGCGCGTACAGGTTCAGCTCGGGCTGGTCGTAGCTGCTGAAGTGATCGGTTTTGAACGTCATCATCGGCCGCCGCGACCGGTAGTCCAGCAGCTCATCGATGGCGAACGACGCGACCAGTTCGGTGTCGAGGGTGTCCTTCAGGTGCTGCGCCGCCAGCTTGATGGCGTGACCGGCATCGGAGAACCCCTCCAGCGCGTGGATCATCACGGGCCCCGTCCATCCGTGGTGGACAGTTGGGGGCAGGAAACTCCAGCTCGTACATACCGTTCTGGTCGGGCTGGTAGTGCTGTTCCTGGTTTTCGGCCATGTGGTTCACCTCCTGTTCACTAGTGTCTCGCACTTTGCCGCGGTCGTTGTGTGCGACCCCGGACATCTGTGCCAACACGGGGGAGGCGGCGGGAAGTCCCGTCAGCGCCGGAACTGGCTGAGCGCCCGCAGTTTGTTCATCACATCGAGTGCGGCGACCTTGTAGGCCTCGGAGAACGTCGGATAGTTGAACACCGCGTCCACCAGGTATTCGACGGTCCCGCCGCACCCCATGACCGCCTGGCCGATGTGCACCATCTCGGTGGCGTTCGTGCCGAAGATGTGCACACCCAGCAGACGCAGATCCTCGGTGGAGACCAGCAGCTTGAGCATGCCGTGGGAGTCGCCGGCGATCTGCCCGCGGGCCAGCTCGCGGTACCGGGACACCCCGACTTCGTAGGGCACCGATTCCTTGGTCAGATCGACCTCGGTGGCCCCGACGTAGGAGACCTCGGGGATCGAATAGATCCCGATCGGCTGGATCTCGGTGATCGAGTGGGTCGGCTCACCGAACGCGTGATAGGCCGCCAGCCGCCCCTGCTCCATCGAGGTCGCGGCCAGCGCCGGGAATCCGATGACATCGCCGACGGCGTAGATGTGGTCGACCTTGGTCTGATAGTTGTCGTCGACGAAGATCCGCCCGCGGTTGTCGGCCTCCAGGCCCGCGCTCGGCAGATCCAGGTGATCGGTCTGGCCCTGCCTGCCCGCCGAATACATCACCGTCTCCGCGGGGATCTGCTTGCCGCTGGCCAGCGTCGTCACGGTGCCGGAGGCGCCGACGTCGACGGCGGTCACCTCCTCGCCGAATCGGAAGGTGACGGCGTGATCGCGCAGGTGGAACTTGAGGGCCTCGATGATCTCCGGATCGCAGAACTCCAGCATGTTGGGGCGCTTCTCGACGACCGTGACCTTGGTGCCCAGCGCGGCGAACATCGAGGCGTACTCGATGCCGATGACGCCGGCGCCGACCACCACCATGGAGGTCGGGATGGACTTGAGGTCGAGGATGCCGTCGGAATCCAGCACCCGGTGCTCGTCGAAGTCGACGCCGGCCGGGCGGGCCGGTTTGGTGCCGGTGGCGATCACGATCTTGCGGCCGCTGACCGTGACCCGCTCGGCCCGGTTGGGATCGTCGACGTGCACGGTGTGCGCATCCAGGAAGCGGGCGTGCCCGACGTAGAGCTCGATGCGGTTGCGCATCAGCTGCGAGCGCACCACGTCGATCTCCTTGCCGATGACATGCTGGGTGCGGGCCAGCAGATCGGCGGGGGTGATGTTCTCCTTGACCCGGTAACTGGCGCCGTACAGTTCGCGCTGGTTCATCCCGGTGAGGTAGACGACCGCCTCGCGCAGGGTCTTGCTGGGGATGGTGCCGGTGTTGACGCAGACGCCGCCGAGCATGAGCCCGCGTTCGATCACCGCCACCGTCTTGCCCAGCTTGGCGGCCGCGATCGCGGCCTTCTGGCCCCCGGGGCCGGAACCGATGACGACCAGGTCGTACTCCTGCATGGAACCCATGGCTGAAGTCCTACGCCGGTAATGGCCGATCCCGATGTCTGCACGGCTAATTGCTTGTGAACAAATTCGGCACAGTCGGCTCGGGAACTCCGCCGCGGCGCCGTTCGTAGGTACGGGTATGAGACGCGCGAAGCGCAAACGCCGAAGACCGCGCCCCGACACGCCATGCTGACCGCACTGGGAATCTTGGCCGGCATCGCGGTCGTGTTGGCGATCACCGCGCTGACCGGCTACTTCGTGGCTCAGGAATTCGCCTTCATGGCCGTGGACCGGTCGCGGCTGAAGGCACGGGCACAGGCCGGGGATGCTGCGGCGGCGCGCGCGCTGAAGGTGACACGGCGCACTTCGTTCATGCTTTCCGGCGCCCAGCTCGGCATCACCGTGACCGGCCTGCTGGTCGGCTATGTCGCCGAACCGCTCATCGGTGCGGGGCTGGGCGAGCTGCTCGGCGATGTGGGCGTGCCCATCGCGGTCGGTGTCGCGATCGGCACCGTGCTGGCGGTGCTGTTCTCCACGGTGGTGCAGATGGTGTTCGGTGAGCTCTTCCCGAAGAACCTCGCCATCGCCCGGCCCGAGGCCGTCGCCGACAAGCTGGCCCTGTCCACCACCGTCTATCTCGCGGTGTTCGGTTGGCTCATCAAGCTTTTCGATGCCTCGTCGAATCTGCTGTTGCGGGCGCTGCGCATCGAACCGGTGCACGATGTCGAGCATTCGGCCACCCCGCGCGATCTGGAGCACATCGTGGCCGACTCCCGGGAGACCGGCGAACTGCCCGAGGACCTGTCCACGCTGCTGGACCGCATCCTCGATTTCCCCACCCGCAGTGCCGAACACGCGATGATCCCGCGGGCCCGGGTCGACGTGGTGCTCGCCGACGAGCCGGTGCACGCAGTCCTGGACAAGATGGCCACCGGCCACACCCGCTATCCGGTGGTGGGCGGATCCGCGGATGACCTGATCGGCGTCGTGCATCTGCACGACCTGCTCGGTGCCGTCGATCCGGGTGCCACCGCGGCCTCGATGAGCCGGCAGGCGGTCATCCTGCCGACCACGCTGCCGCTGCCCTCGGCGTTGCGCACCCTCAACGCGGCGCGCGACGAAATGGCTTTGGTGATCGATGAATACGGCGGTTTCGCCGGGGTGCTCACCATGGAGGATCTGGCCGAGGAACTCGTCGGCGAGATCGACGACGAGCACGACGGTGCGGGCGCCGACGACGATATCGTCGCGACCCCCGAGGGCTGGCTGGTGCGCGGTGACGTCGCGCTCGACGAGGTCAGCCGCGCCGTCGGTCACGATCTTCCCGAGGGTGACTACGAGACGCTCGCCGGTCTGATCATCGCCGAGTTCGGCGGTCTGCCCGCCGTCGGCGACAGCATCACCGTCGATCTCGGCGTGGAACCGGCCGAACTGATCGCCGAGGACCCGCCCGTCGCGCGGCAACTGCACGCGACCGTGCGGGGCGTCGACAAGCACGTTCCGGCAAGTGTTCTGGTGGAGGTGCGATGAGCAACCCATGGGTGGTCGCGCTCGTCACCGCGCTGCTGATCGCGTCGAGCGCCTTCTTCGTCGCGGTGGAGTTCGCACTGATCGCGGCGCGGCGGCATCGCCTCGAAGACGCCGCCCCGCGCAGCCGCTCGGCACGCGCGGCGCTGCGTTCGGCCTCGGAGCTCTCGGTGTTGCTGGCCGGGTCCCAGCTCGGCATCACCGTCTGCACCCTGGCCCTCGGTGCCATCACCAAACCCGCTGTGCACCATTGGCTCACACCCGCGATCGCGGGCTGGGGCGCACCGGCCTGGCTGGCCGACGTGGGCGGTTTCGTGCTCGCGCTGATCATCGTCACCTTCCTGCACCTCGTGGTCGGTGAGATGGCACCGAAATCCTGGGCGATCGCCCATCCCGAGCGGTCGGCGACCCTGCTGGCACTCCCGATGCGGGCCTTCATGTGGGTGACGCGTCCACTGATCGGCGCACTGAACCAACTGGCCAACTGGTGCCTGAAGAAGGTGGGCGTCGACCCGGTCGATCAGGTCGCCACCGGCCAGGATCCGGATGCCCTGCGGCACCTGGTCGAGCACTCGGCGACCGTCGGCACCCTCGACGAGCGCTATCACGGTCACCTGCTGAGCGCGCTGGAGCTGCAGGCGCTGACGATCGGTGACATGGTCCGCGACGGCGCCGCACCCAGCGGCGTGGCCCTCGATGCCACACCCGCCCAGATCCAGACCCGGTCACGGGCCACCGGCCATCTGCGGCTGCTGGTGGAGGGCGACGGTGTGGTGCACGTGCGCGACACGGTGAATGCGCCGAGCACGATCACCGCCGCCGACCTCATGCGGCCGGCGCTGAAACTGGCGGCCGACACCCCGGTGTATGCCGCGCTGCGCACCATGCGGGAGACCCGCAGTCATCTCGTGGTGGTCGTCGACGACGGCCGGGTCCGTGGACTCATCACGCTGGCCGATGTCCTGGAAAGGCTGCTGCCGACCGCGGACTCGGCGAGCTGACCGGCTTCCTCCACAATTACGGATTCGTGCACAGCCGGCCGCCACGCGAGGGTGCTGGCCCGGTTTCCGGTGGGCGCCGCCCGTCACCGTGGAGCGCATGACAACACAATCTCGCGGTTTCGACATCGGTCGACCCGCCTCGCTGATCGCCGCACTGCCCGCCGTGTTGGGCTTCGTCCCCGAGCACTCGCTGGCGGTGGTGACCGTCGATGATGCCGAACTGGGCTGTGTGATGCGGGTCGACCTGTCACCCGGTCTGGCCGAGAACACCGGCCAGCTGGCCGAGGTGATCGGTGCGGCGGCCCCCGATCAGGCGATCGCGGTGGTCATCGACGAGTTCGGCGCCGACTGCGAGGCCTGCGGCACCGATCACGAGGTGCTGGCCGACTCGCTGTCGCGGTCGTTGGCGGCCGAAGGGGTCGAGCTGCTCGCGGTGCTGGTGGTCGACCGGGTGGCCGCGGGCGGGCGGTGGTTCTGCGCCGACGGATGCGGCGCTCACGGTGAGGTCGACGACCCCGGGGCCTCACCGCTGGCGGCGGCCGCGGTGCTGGACGGCCGCCGGCTCTACAGGCGCCGCGCCGACCTGCAGCAGGTCATCGCGGTCACCGACACCGATCGCTGTGCGCGCCTCGCCGAGGCCATCGCCAACCACGGGGCGATCCGGCTGACGACCAGGACCGCGCGGGAGGCCGTGCATGCGGCGATGGCCGCCGCGGCCCGCCTCGCCGACGGGATCGAACCGGCCGATGCGGAGCTGGTGACGGTGGTCTGTGCGCTGGCCGATCCGCAGGTCCGCGACACCCTGTACGCCTTGGCGGTGGGCGATTGTGCCGCTGCGGCCGAGTCGTTGTGGGCGCTGATGGCGCGGGTACTGCCGCAGGGCCGGCGCCCCGACGCGTTGTCGCTGCTGGCCTTCTCGGCCTATGCGCGCGGCGACGGTCCGCTGGCCGGTATCGCCCTGGAGGAGGCCGTGCGCATCGATCCGGCGCACCGGATGGCGGCCATGCTCGACAGCGCGCTGCAGTCGGGCATGCGCCCGGAACAGATCCGTGGGATGGCGTTGTCCGGCTACCGCACCGCCGGCAAGCTCGGTGTGCGGCTGCCGCCGCGGCTCGCGTTCGGTCAGCGAGCCGGCTGAACACCGGCCTCGCTCAGACCTTTTCGACCTTCACGGCGTGCGCCATGTGATGGGGCAGCTCGACTTCCTGGTGCCCGGGGATCAGGATCAGCACACCGCCGTGCTCGCTGGGATCGTCGGTGACCTGGACGGTGACGCGTGCGTTGGGGACCACACCGGCCTCCTTCAGGCGGCCGATCAGCTCGACGTCGCCCTGCACGTGCTCGGTGAGTTGGCGAACCACCACCGCGACCGGTGAACCGGCCGGCAGTTCGGTGAGGCGGACCAGGCTGGCGTCCTCGCCGTTGCCGGTGCCGCCGAAGCCGAGCTCGGACAGCCCCGGGATGGGGTTACCGAACGGCGAGGTGGTCGGGTTGTCGAGCACCTGGACCAGCCGGCGCTCCACGTCTTCGCTCATGACGTGCTCCCAGCGGCAGGCCTCGGCGTGGACTTCCTCCCAGGGCAGGCCGATCACGTCCACCAGCAGCCGCTCGGCGAGACGGTGCTTGCGCATCACGGAGACCGCGAGATAGCGGCCCTTTTCGGTGAGTTCGAGGTGGCGATCGCCGGCCACGTGCAGCAGTCCGTCGCGCTCCATCCGGGACACGGTCTGGCTGACCGTCGGACCGCTCTGCTCGAGCCGTTCGGCGATCCGAGCACGCAGCGGAACCACTCCCTCTTCTTCGAGGTCGTAGATGGTCCGCAGGTACATCTCGGTGGTATCGATGAGATCGTTCATGCCCTACCTTCCAGGCCCTGCCGTCAGATTCCCAGTCTAGCCGTCCGGCTGCCTGAACAGGGGTGCAACATCCCCTGCGACGCTGTGATGCCCGCCGCGGGTCGCGGCGGGCATCACTGTGGTGCGGGTCTGCGGTCAGCTGGCGTAGGAACGCAGCCGCTCGGCACGGTCCCCGTTGCGCAGCTTGGACATCACTTCGCGCTCGATCTGGCGGACCCGTTCCCGGGACAGACCGAACAGCTTGCCGATCTGGTCCAGGGTGCGGGGCTGCCCGTCGTCGAGGCCGAAGCGCAACCGGATCACCTGCTGCTCACGCTCGTCGAGGGTGGCCAGCACATACCGGATATCGGTGTGCAGCAGCTCGGAGATGACCGCGTTCTCGGCGGACATGGCGTTCTCGTCCTCGATGAAGTCACCCAGCGGGGCTTCCTCATCGCTGCCGACCGGCATGTCGAGGCTCACCGGGTCGCGGCTGTGCTCCAGCAGATCGGCGATCTTCTCGGCCGGGATGCCCGACTCCTCGGCCAGCTCCTCGTCGGTGGCCTCGCGGCCGAGGTTCTGGTGCATCTCGCGCTTGATCCTGGCCAGCTTGTTGACCTGCTCGACGAGGTGGACGGGCAGCCGGATGGTGCGGCTCTGATCGGCCATACCGCGAGTGATGGCCTGCCGGATCCACCAGGTGGCGTAGGTCGAGAACTTGAATCCCTTGGCGTAGTCGAACTTCTCCATGGCGCGGATCAGTCCGAGGTTGCCCTCCTGGATCAGGTCCAGCAGCGGCATACCGCGGCCGGTGTAGCGCTTGGCCAGCGACACCACGAGGCGCAGGTTGGCCTCCAACAGGTGCCGACGGGCCGCGTCACCATCACGTACGACGGCGGCCAGGTCGCGCTTGCGGGCGTCACCGAGACGCTTCTTGGTGTTCAGCACATGCTGGGCGAACAGGCCGGCTTCGATGCGCTTGGCGAGCTCGACTTCGTCGGCGGCGGTCAGCAGCGCGGTCTTACCGATGCCGTTGAGGTACACCCGGACAAGGTCGGCAGCTGGGCTCTGGGCGTCCAGATCGGAATCGAAGCGGCTTGCGGTGGCGATCGCCATTTACGGCCTCCTGCTCGGTTGAACTGTCATGACGTACAACGCCCGAGGGTGCCTCAGAGTTCCCGCCCGGTCTCGGTGGCATACCACTTGACCTGCGGTTTCAAACCTCTGACCTGAGAATGTCCTGAGAAGTGGAGAAGATGCCGCTCAGCCGGGAACGCCGGGTTCGCCACCGGCGCTCGGGGTCGGCCGGACCGGTGGCTGCAGCGCCGGACGTTCGGCGGTGGGGAACAACGGAGTGCGTCTGGGGCCGGCGTCCTGGTATCGGCGCGGCTCGCTTGCGCTGCGCGGCGGACGGTCATTGGCGATCAGCACAGCGATCCAGGGCAACGGGATGGAGACCAGCAGGATTGCCAGTGAGATCAACCCGTTGTGCCAGATCCCGTAGGCGCCGGCGGCCAGGATCAGGGCCGGGATGCGGAAAGCCATGATCTTCAGGTACTTGCGGACACGTGCGCGGTGCTGCTCGTCCTGGGGGAGTGCAGCGCGGGTGATGAGGACCGGGCGACCTTCGTCGTCGAAACTCAGCTCGGGGCCGTGTTTCATACCTCCACTGTTGCACATCTTCTGGCGCGTGGGGTGGCCGGTCTCGGGCACAATGGAGCAATGCAGACCCAGACCATCGAGCGGCCGGATACCGACGAGCGCGTCGACGACGGGACCGACGACGACACCCCCAAGTTCTTCCACTATGTGAAGAAGGAAAAGATCACCGAAAGTGCCGTCATGGGCACGCATGTCGTGGCGCTGTGCGGTGAGGTCTTTCCAGTGACCAAGTCGGCCAAGCCGGGTTCTCCGGTCTGCCCCGACTGCAAGCGAATCTACGAGCAGCTCAAGAAGTAGCGTTCTTCTCGGTCTTCCCCGCGATCCACACGCGCAACCGTCGGGCATGGGTGTCCGGGGCCGGCCACTCCTCCTGGATCGCGGCGTTGAGTTCCGCGCCGATCATCACGGCGAAGCCGGCCAGGAACGCAAACAGCAGAAACGCGATCGGCGTCGCGAGTGCGCCGTAGGTGTAGCCGGTCGCGGTGATCCAGCTCAGATAGAACCGCAGGCTGAAGGTGGCGATCAGGAACACCGCGGTCGCCAGCACGGCACCGACCACCAGTCGGTGGGTGGGCAGCGGGCTGGGCAGTGACACCCGGTAGAGCACGGTCACCACCAGGATCAGCGCGATCACCAGCACCGGGTAGTACCCGTACTGCAGCACATGCGACCAGCTGTCCGGGATGTAGGTGGTGATCTTGCGCGGGCCCAGCGCGATGAACGGCGCCGTCAGCACCGCGCTCACCAGCATGATCACGTACAGCCCGAGTGCGAAGAAGCGCTGCCGCACCGGATGGCGCAGCGGCGTCTGGTCATGCGCCTCGACCACCGAGTCCACGAATGCCGACACCGCCGAGGATCCCGCCCACAGCGAGATGACGAATCCCAGCGACACGACCTCACCGCGGGCGGACCGCACGATGTCATAGATGGTGGGCGCGATGATCTCGTTGACCACGTTCTCGGAGAAGAACCGTTCCGAGGTGCCGATGAGCTGATTCTCGATGGTCGGCAGGGTGTCCGGACCGAACAGCGGTGCCAGGTAGGCCAGGCTGCCGAGCATGCCCAGCAGCAGTGGCGGTAGCGACAACGCGCACCAGAACGCGGCCTGGGCGGCTTCGGAGAAGATCGAGTCGTCCCACGATTTGCTCAGGGTGCGTTTGGTGATCGGCCAGACATGATGACGTGATGGCTTTGCCGGGGACTGATCGGTCATCACCAGACCAGCATTCCCGACGATGGACTCCGCCGCCCGAGAGCACCGGGCGCGCGGGTCGCTAGGCGTCGACTGCGCTGACCTCGATCACGGCAGCCAGCTCGATCAGCTTGGCTTCGTGTTCGTTGGCGTGGTGCTGGCAGAACAACAGTTCGGCGCCGGACGGCAGCTTCGCGCGTACACGCGCGGCGGCACCACAGCGGTCGCAGCGATCGGCCCGGGTCAGTTCCGGACTTATCAGAGTTGCGTTCACGGCACATCCTCCGTTCAGCTTTGGTGCGTATGTCTACTGTGTCAGACGTTTTCGGTTCTGGCCTTGTTCCCCGGGGGTTCACCGGTGTGTCGTGTCTCACTGCGGTCGCGTTACCGGGGGCGCAAGCTGGAAATCATGACTACCCAGAACGCTGTCCTCGTGCACCTGTGCGGCGACCAGGAATGGCAGCGCGCGTCGGAGGTCGGTGAGCACCGCCCCGCAACGCTGGCCGAAGCCGGTTTCATTCATCTGTCGTCCCCTGAGCAGGTTCATTTGCCGGCCAACCGTCTGTACGCGGGCCGCACTGATCTCGTGTTGCTGCGCATCGATCCTTCCCGGCTTGCCGATCCGGTCCGCTGGGAGCCGGGAGTGCCGACCGATCCTGAATCGATGCTGTTCCCACACCTGTACGGGCCGTTGCCCGCTGATGCTGTGACAAGTGTCACGCGTTATCTGCCCGCCGCGGACGGCTCTTTCGCTGAGTTGCCGGCGCCTCCCGAATAGCCCACGGCCGCCTCGAAATCCACGCCGCCATCGTAGACGCGGAAGCTGGGACGTTAGGTTGGGGGAGTGAGTGCATCCGGGCGCGTCGCGGTGGTGACCGGCGCCAGTCGTGGCGCCGGCCGCGGTATCGCGACGGCCCTCGGCGCCCACGGTTGGCGGGTCTACGTCACCGGCCGCTCCATCGCAGATTCCGGCACCGCTGAACTGGTCAGCGCGGCCGGCGGCGTCGGGGTGGCGGTGCCGGTCGACCATGCCGACGACGACGCGGTGGCGCAGTTGTTCGCCCGTGTGCGTGACGACAACGGCGGGCTGGACCTGTTGGTCAACAACGCCGCCGTGATCCACGACGAGCTCACCGGAGCGAAGCCCTTCTGGGAGAAGCCTGTCGGACTGGGCGACGTGCTCGACGTCGGGTTGCGCTCGGCCTACGTCGCGTCCTGGCACGCGGCGCCCCTGTTGATCACCCGGCCGCGCGGGCTGATCGCCTTCACCTCCTCGCCGGGTTCGGTCTGCTACATGCACGGCCCCGCCTACGGCGCGCAGAAGGCGGGCATCGACAAGATGGCGGCCGATATGGCCGTCGATTTCGGCGATACCTCGGTGGCCTGCGTGTCCATCTGGATGGGCATCCTGCTGACAGAACGGCTGCGCTCGGCGTTCGCCGGCACACCGGATGCGCTGGCGGCGACCGCCCGGCACGCCGAAACCCCGGAGTTCACCGGGCATCTGATCGATGCGCTGTTCGCCGATCCGGAACTGGCCGCCCTGAGCGGGCAGACACTGATCGCCGCCGAACTGGCCAACCGCTACGGGATCACCGACGAGGACGGGCGCCGTCCGCCGTCGCACCGCGAAATGCTCGGTTCGCCAAGAGAACCCAGCGCCGTGGTGATTCGCTGATTAACAAATGCCGATGACTTTGTAAACTGACTGACTGTGGCAATACTGTCCGGCTTCGCGCCGTGGATCGTCTACTGGATTCTGGTCGGCAACGTGCCCTTCACGGCTGCGGTGCTGGTGGCACTCGCGGTCGCGGTGGCCTCCTATGTCATCGGGCGGGTGCGTGGCAGCGCGGCCCGCACCCTGGAGGTCGGCGCCATCGCCACCTTCGCCGTCCTGACGGTGCTGACCCTCACCGTCAGCCAGGTCTTCATGGAGCGCTGGCTCCAGCCGCTTAGCAGCCTCGGCATCTTTCTGGTCGCGCTCATCGGCGTGCTGGTGGGCAGGCCGTTCGTGCGCGAGTTCGCCGAAGCCGATCAGCCGGCCGAAGTGATCAAGAGCGAACTGTTCGCCGCGATCACGACCCGGATCACCTGGATCTGGGTGGCAGCGTTCGCCGGGATGACGATCTCCTCGGCGATCCCGCCGATCGTGTACGGCGACGCGACGATCCTGGACACCAAGACCCCGCTGTCGTTCGTCTGTTACTGGGTGCTGCCGTTCGCGCTGCTCGGTGCGGCGGTGCTGGGGGGCCGGGTGCTGACCGAACGGATGGTCGCCGAGGCCACCAGCCCGCACACCGCCCGGCGCAGCACCTTCGTCGCGTTCAAGGAACTCGAGATCGACCAGCTCTACTACCTTGCCCGCGAACGCGCCGAGCGTGAGGCAGGCCCCGATCTGGAGGCCTACGACGTCAAGCTGGGTAGCCAGGGAGTGCCGCTGACCGGCGACGAGTCGCGCGAGTCATGGCCGATGAGCTACAAACTGCGCGAGCGCCGCGTCAAGCACTAGTCCAGGTAGTCGCGCAGCACCTGGGAGCGGCTCGGGTGGCGCAGCTTGCTCATCGTCTTGGACTCGATCTGACGGATGCGCTCGCGGGTGACGCCGTAGACCTGGCCGATCTCGTCGAGGGTGCGGGGCTGGCCGTCGGTCAGCCCGAACCGCAGCCGGACCACGCCGGCCTCGCGCTCGGACAGTGTCTCCAGCACCGACTGCAGCTGATCCTGCAGCAGCGTGAAACTCACCGCGTCAACGGCCACCACGGCCTCGGAGTCCTCGATGAAGTCGCCGAGCTGGCTGTCGCCCTCGTCGCCGATGGTCTGGTCCAGCGAGATGGGCTCACGGGCGTACTGCTGGATCTCCAGCACCTTCTCCGGCGTGATGTCCATTTCCTTGGCGAGCTCTTCGGGCGTGGGCTCGCGACCCAGGTCCTGCAGCAGTTCGCGCTGGATGCGGCCGAGCTTGTTGATCACCTCGACCATGTGCACCGGAATGCGGATGGTGCGGGCCTGATCGGCCATGGCGCGGGTGATGGCCTGCCGGATCCACCAGGTGGCGTACGTGGAGAACTTGTAGCCCTTGGTGTAGTCGAACTTCTCGACCGCGCGGATCAGACCGAGGTTGCCCTCCTGGATGAGGTCCAGGAACGCCATGCCGCGGCCGGTGTAGCGCTTGGCCAGCGAGACCACCAGGCGCAGGTTGGCTTCGAGCAGGTGGTTCTTGGCCCGGTCACCGTCGCGACAGATCCACTGCATATCGCGGCGCTGGGCCGCGGGCAGCTTCTCGCCCTTCTCGGTCAGCTCGGTCATCAGCTGAGTCGCGTACAACCCGGCCTCGATGCGCTTGGCGAGCTCGACTTCCTCTTCGGCGTTGAGCAGCGCCACCTTGCCGATCTGCTTCAGATAGGCACGGACCGAGTCCGCGGAGGCGGTGAGCTCGGCATCCTTGCGTGCCTGGCGCAGCGCCTCGGATTCCTCTTCATCCCAGACAAAGTCACCGGATGCCTTGTCCTTCTCGGACGGCTCGGCGATCTCCTCATCGGCCTTGGCGGCGGGCTTGGCCTTGGCGCCGTCGGTGGCTTCTGCCTCGTCACCGTCGGCTTCGGCCTCTTCGGAGTCCTCGGCGTCGTCCTCGATCTCGTCGTCCTCGATCTCGACATCCTCGACGTCGAGGACGTCGCCGGGCTCCGCTTCGAGATCGTCGGTGGCCTCGATGTCTTCGCCATCGGTGACGCCCTCGGCGGACTCGTCCTTTTTGGTGCGGGACGCGGCACCCTTGGCCGGGGCCTTCTTGGCGGGAGCTTTCTTGGCGGCCCGCTTGGCAGGCGCCTTTGCAGCGGCCTTGGCGGGCGCCTTCTTTGCAGGCGTCTTGGTTGCGGTGGGCGTTACCAGCTCATCGGTTGCCGGGCTGGTCTTTGTCGCTGCCACGTACACCCTCTCGGTCTTGCGGATCCGATGGCGCGCGCAGGCGTCACCGAAAATCGTCGGCTGTCTCGAATATTGGCGTTGATCTCTGCTCGGATATCCGCCGCTATCTCGGTAGGCGGCCGCCATTGACCATTGTAACGACAGTGTGGGCGCGCGCTGCGCCGAGCGGCAAATTTGACTCGGCGCGCGCGTCGTGTTCGGCGGAATCAGGGCTCGACGTGGATGCCCTGTGCGGCCATCGCGGCACCCACGATCCCGGCGCTGTTGAGCAGGGCGGCGGGCACCACCGGGACGCGGTTCTTGAGCATCGGGATCCAGCGGTCGGCCTTGCGGCTGATGCCGCCGCCGGCGATGAACAGGTCCGGCCAGATCGCGTTCTCGACCGCTACCAGCACTTTGGTGACCTCTTCGGTCCAGCGCTGGTAGTTCCATTCCTTGCGTTCCTTCACCGAGGATGCGGCCCGGTGCTCGGCTTCCTTGCCGCCCACCTCGAGGTGGCCGAACTCGGTGTTGGGCAGCAGCACGCCGTTGTGGATGACGGCCGAGCCGATACCGGTGCCGAATGTGAGCAGCACGATCACACCGGTGTTGTCCTTGCCCGCGCCGTAGTGCTCCTCGGCCAGGCCGGCGGCGTCGGCGTCGTTGAGCACCGTGACGTGCTGCCCGCCGAGTTCGGCGCTGATGACCGCGGCCGCGTCGGTGCCGATCCAATCCTTGTCCACGTTGGCCGCGGTGCGCACGATGCCGTTGGTCACCACGCCCGGGTAGGTCACGCCGAGTTTGCCGGTCCAACCGAACTCGCGGACCACGGTGGCGACGGTGGTGGCCACCGCGGCCGGGGTGGCCGGTTGCGGGGTGGCGAGTTTGAACCGCTCTCCGACCAGTTCGCCGGTGTCCAGGTCGACGATGCCGCCCTTGATTCCGCTGCCGCCGACGTCGACGCCGAAT
This sequence comes from Mycolicibacterium frederiksbergense, assembly GCF_012223425.1. GTDB lineage: Bacteria > Actinomycetota > Actinomycetes > Mycobacteriales > Mycobacteriaceae > Mycobacterium > Mycobacterium frederiksbergense. The sequence goes on along the minus strand of NZ_CP038799.1, from coordinate 5,979,110 downwards.
CCGGTGTTGGTCGATTCGGTCACTGGCACGCTCCTAAGCAGGCGGCGGACAAGGTAATTCGCCACCACAATAGAGGCTTGTGGTGCGATGTAGCCATGCCCGATGACAACGATCCCCGGACGCTGCGCGCCGTGGCGGGGCAACTGGCCACGGAGGCGGCGACTTTCGTGCGGACCAGACGGCCCGAGGTGTTCGGCACAGTGTCCGAGAGCGGTGCCGTCCAGACCGGTTCGATCCAGACGAAGAGCAGTCCGACCGATCCGGTGACCGTGGTGGACACCGAGACCGAGCGGCTGTTGCGCGAGCGGCTCGCCCAACGCCGGCCCGATGACCATGTCCTCGGCGAGGAGGAGGGCGGCTCGGCGGTGGCCGCGCCCGGCGTGCCGGTCTGGGTGATCGACCCGATCGACGGGACCGTCAACTTCGTCTACGGCATCGAGGCGTATGCGGTGTCGGTCGGCGTGCAGATCGACGGCGTGTCGGTGGCCGGTGCGGTGGTCAATGTGGCGACCGGCGAGCTGTATTCGGCCGCGGTCGGGCACGGCGCCACCGTGACCCGCGACGGCGTGTCAACCGCTTTGCGGTGCAACGCCATCGATGACCTGTCGCTGGCGCTGCTGGGTACCGGTTTCTCCTATGACGCCGGACAGCGCCGGCGGCAGGCCGCGGTGTTGGCGGCACTGCTGCCGGGCGTGCGCGATGTCCGCCGGATCGGATCGTGTGCGCTGGATCTGTGCATGGTGGCCTCCGGTCGCCTCGACGCCTATTTCGAGGACGGCGTGCACGTGTGGGACTGGGCGGCGGGGGCGGTGATCGCCGCCGAGGCCGGTGCCGTGCTGCGCTTACCGGCGTTGACGGGTGATGCGCAGGACGTGTTGGTGGCCGCCGCGCCGGGCGTGGCGGCCGCACTCGACGAGGCCCTGGCGCAGGTCAGGTAGGTCAGCAGGTTGCGCTGTGGATCTTGGTCAGCAGCGACGCATCTGCGGGCGCGGTGGCGTCCGGGCGCAGTCCCGCCAGCATGGCGTCGATATCGTCGCTGCGGCTGAACTCACTGAACTCGGTACCCACGGCGAGATCCACCGTGTCATCGGAGCGGCCGTCCAGGAAGAGTTCGGTGCACGGCGCGACCAGCCACACGGCGGCCGCCGCGGCGCGCCCGGTTTCGCCGAACCGGATCTGGCCCTGGCATTCGAGCCGGCTGTCGGCGTACACCGCGTCGTTGGCCGCGGTGGGCTGGGCGAAGCCGAGGTCGCGCAGCGCGCCGGACACCTCGGCCGCCTGCCCGCCCTGGCCGCTGGCATTGAGTACCTGGACCTTGGTGTCGGCCAGCCGGGCCGGCATCACCTCGGCCATCTCGGTCGGGGACACCTGCTCGCCGAGTACGGGCTGGCTGGCGTCGCCGGTGGGTGGAGGTGGTGCGTTGCACGCGACGGCCTGAGTCGCTTCGGTGGACTGATTGAGCGCGATCACCCACACCACGCCGGTCACCAAGGCGAGCGCCAGGAACAGGCACAGCACGGGTACATGGTTGCGGCGGCGGAACGGACGACCGTGTTTGTCGAACGCCGTGCCCTCGGTGATGGATGCGACCACCCCTGCACCTTAAGGCCATGCCAGGGCATGCATTCCTACCAGGGGTTTTGCCGTGTGATATAAATCACAGTCAATCTGCGTCGATTCCGGGCACGAATCATTTGGTGTAGGCGTTCGACGCTGGTACAAAGCACTGCTGCAAGGGTGCTGCAAACGGTACCGGAGGGGATGAATATGGCTACCGACTACGACGCTCCACGGCGAACCGAGACAGACGATGTGTCCGAGGATTCGCTGGAAGAGCTCAAAGCGCGACGAAACGAGGCCCAATCGGCCGTTGTGGACGTCGATGAATCAGAGTCCGCGGAGTCGTTCGAACTTCCGGGTGCCGATCTGTCCGGTGAGGAGCTGTCCGTTCGGGTCGTCCCGAAGCAGGCCGACGAGTTCACCTGCTCAAGCTGTTTTTTGGTGCATCACCGCAGCCGGCTGGCCAGTGAGAAGAACGGTCTGTTCGTCTGCACGGACTGCGCGGCGTGATCGCAGCGGTCAGCTGCGCAGCGCGGCCAGCACCCGGTCGGGATGTCGGCAGCTGACCAACCAGTACGGGGTGGGGTCGTCCGGATCGTCGAGCACGATGAGGACCATCGGGCCGACCCACGCCCGGTGCAAGACGTAGGCCGCGGGGTCGAGTTGGCGGCCCAGGGCCGCCGACTTGGCCGACCTGGGCACTTCGGCGGACCGCGAGATGACGCTCACCGGCAGATGTGCCGGGCCCGCCCACAACTCGACAGCGCCACCGGGCCCGTCCCCGTTCTGGACGACCTTGATCTCCATCCGGCCCGCCCACATCAGGGCGGCCGCGGCGACCGGCAACAGCACCGCATAGGGCGCCCAGCCCGGCAGGCCCTGCACGCCCATGTTCACTTCGGCGGCGATGAGGGCGGCAAGCCCCAATCCGGGCAACCAGAACCACCACGGCAGCCGCAGGCGCTCGCGGTAGCGCACGGTTTGGGTGATGGCGCGCGTGTCTGACACGTACCCAAGAGTAATCTCATCGGCCGTGCCCACTTCTCTGGCGGTCGTGCGATTGGATCGCGACCTCCCCATGCCCAGCCGGGCCCATGACGGCGACGCCGGCGTCGACCTGTTCAGCGCCGTCGATGTCGAACTGGCGCCCGGCCACCGGTCGCTGGTACCGACCGGGATCGCCGTCGCCATCCCGCACGGGATGGTCGGATTGATCCATCCGCGGTCGGGATTGGCCACCCGCGTGGGTCTTTCGATCGTCAATACGCCCGGCACCGTCGACGCCGGTTACCGTGGCGAGATCAAGGTGACACTGATAAATCTCGACCCGCAGGAGCCGATCGTGGTGCGGCGCGGAGATCGCATCGCCCAACTGCTGGTGCAGCGGGTGGAACTGCCGGAACTCGTCGAGGTGACATCGTTCGACGAGGCCGGGCTGGCCGAGACGACCCGCGGCGCGGGTGGGCACGGTTCATCCGGCGGACATTCGAGTTTGTGAAAGAGGGCGACAACGTGACTGACGAAGCCGAAGACTTCGACGGGCCGTTCGATATCGAGGATTTCGACGACCCGGAGTCGGCGAAACATGCGCGGCTGGATCTCGGGTCCGTTCTGGTCCCGATGCCCGCGGCGGGCCAGGTGCAGGTGGAACTGACCGACCAGGGGGTGCCCAGTTCGGTGTGGGTGGTGACCCCCAACGGCCGGTTCACCGTCGCGGCCTACGCGGCCCCGAAATCGGCCGGCCTGTGGCGTGAGGTGGCCGCGGAGTTGGCCGATTCGCTGCGCAAGGACAATGCGAAGGTCCGGGTCGAGGACGGCCCGTGGGGCCGTGAGGTGGTCGGAGCCAGCACCTCGGCGCCGGAGGGGCAGCAGCCCGGGGTGGTCCGCTTCATCGGCGTGGACGGCTACCGCTGGATGATCCGGTGTGTCGTCAACGGGTTGCCCGAGAATGCCGATGCGTTGGCCGCGGAGGCGCGGGAAGCGTTGGCCGACACTGTAGTTCGCCGTGGTGACACGCCGCTGCCGGTGCGCACGCCACTGACGGTGCAGTTGCCCGAGGCGATGGCCGCCCAGCTGCGCGCCGCCGCCGAGCAGGCGCAGGCCCAGGCGCAGGCTCAGGGCCAGCTGCCGCCGGAGCCGGCGGCACGGCGCAGCGCCGAGGGTTCGGCGATGCAGCAGATGCGCAGCACCATCACCGGCGGCTAGTTCTCCAGCAGGGCCGCGACACAGGCCGCGCCCAGCCGGGCGGGGTCGGCGCCCATCTCCTCGAGCGTCAGCGTGTGCAGCACCGCGTGCTGGGCCGCTGCCGCCCACTCGACCGCGACATCGGCGGGGTGCACGGGATCGTCCACGGCGGCCGCCAGGCCCATCGGCACCGTCAGCGCCCGCAGTTCCTCGACCGTCGGTGCCACATAGGCGGCCGCCTCGGCCATGGCATCGGGCAGCGCGGGCCACTGGGCCAGCCAGGACCGGGTCAACTCGGCGGCCAGCCACGGCGGGCTGCCGGCCTGCATCGCGGTGATGGTGGCCGCCAGCCCTTCCTCGCGCAGCTGCTGGGCCGAATGGCGGGCGGTCAGCGCGGCGGGCGCGTCACCGGGCGCACCGGACCAGGCGGGCAGCGCCGCCAGCACTGCCACGGCCTTGCTGGGATGCTTCAGCGCCCACGCGGTCGCCACCGCGGCGCCGATGGACACCCCGCCGACGGCGATCGGCGCCCCGCTGCGCGCGGCCTCGTCCAGGGCGGCCAGGTATCCGGCGATCAGCCTGGACGGTTCGGGCGCAGGTGTGACGACAATCGCACCGATGTCGTGCAACGCCGCGGAAAAGGCCCGGTAGACGTAGTCGTCATCGGAGCCGGTCCCGGCCAGCAGAACCGTTGTCACACCACGCAAGTTGACGGCCATCACACGATGGTGACAGTTCGGCAGCGTTGCCCGCGCGCGACGTGGCGAATCGGAACCAACAGGTCTACGGTGGCGTTGGTCAGGTAGTGGATCCACGACGGATTCGCGGCAGGGAGAGGTCATGGCTACGGCCGAAGGGTATCTGCGTCGGCTCACCCGCCGACTGACGGAAGACCCCGAGCAAGTCGACGTCGATCAGCTCAGCGATGAGGCCGCCGGCACCGGCGCGCAAAAGGCCATCGACTGTCAGCGCGGCCAGGAAGTCACCATGGTCGGCACGCTGCGCAGCGTCGAGTGCAACGGCAAGGGTTGCGCCGGTGGCGTCAAGGCCGAATTGTTCGACGGCACCGATTCGGTCACCCTGGTGTGGCTGGGACAGCGCCGCATCGCGGGTATCGAGTCCGGTCTGACGTTGCGCGTGCACGGCCGCCTGGGCCAGCTCGACAACGGCACCAAGGCCATTTACAACCCGCTCTACGAGATTCAGAAGTGACGGAGCAGAACTCCGAGCATTCCACCGCCGACGCTGCCGCCGAGGAGCCGCCCAAGAAGGGCGCCCAGGCCGTTCTGGAGCAGATGGGCGGCGTCAGTGGCCTGATCTACTCGTCGCTTCCGGTGTTGGTGTTCGTGCCGGTGTCCACCAATTTCGGTTTGATGCCCGCGATCTTCGCCGCCCTCGGGGTGGCGGCGCTCGTGCTGGTCTGGCGGCTGATCCGCAAGGAGTCGCTGCAGCCGGCCGTGTCCGGATTCATGGGCGTCGGCATCAGTGCGCTCATCGCCTACCTGGTCGGCGAGTCCAAAGGCTATTTCCTGCTTGGCATCTGGTCGTCGCTGGTGTGGGCGTCGGTGTTCGCGCTCTCGGTGCTGATCCGGCGACCGGTGGTCGGCTACATCTGGGGCTGGGTCAACAACCACGACCGCGACTGGCGGAAGGTGCGCCGGGCGGTTCTCGCCTTCGATATCGCGACGCTGACCTGGGTGGCGGTGTTCGCATCCCGTTTCCTGGTCCAGCACTACCTCTATGACGCCGACGAGACCGGTCTGCTCGGGGTTGCCCGGATCGCCATGGGCTGGCCGTTGACCGGGGTGGCGGCCGTCATCACCTACTTCGCCATCAAGGTCGCTCAGCGGGCACTACACGCCCACGAGCCCGCTCAGCGCGCCTGAGGGTGCAGTAGCAGCTCGCGTAGTTCGTCCTCGGCGTCGGCGGTGGCCACGAACACCAACTCGTCGCCACCCTCCAACGGTTCGTCGCCCTCCGGCACGATCACCCGCGGGCCGCGCAGAATCGTCACCAGGGACGCGTCACGCGGCAGATTGAGCCGCTTCACGGCCTTGCCGCCCCACGGGGTGTCATCGGGCAGGGTGATCTCGACCAGATTGGCCTGGCCCTTACGGAAGCTCAGCAGCCGCACCAGGTCACCCACCGCGACGGCCTCCTCGACCAGCGAGGCCAGCATGCGCGGTGTGGACACCGCCACGTCGACGCCCCAGTTCTCGTCGAAGAGCCACTCGTTGCGCGGGTCGTTGACCCGTGCGACCACCCGGGCCACCGCGAACTCGGTTTTGGCCAGCAGGCTGAGCACCACGTTGGCCTTGTCGTCGCCGGTGGCGGCGATCACCACGTCGAACTCCTGTAACCGCACCGATTCCAGCAGGCTGAGCTCGCAGGCATCGCCGAGGCGCCAGTGCGCTGCCGGGATGTCGTCGACGTCGATGTGTAGGGGATCGCGTTCCAGCAGCGTGACGTCGTGGCTTGCGACGAGTTCACGGGCGATGGAACGGCCCACTGCGCCGGCTCCGGCGATGGCGACTTTCATCAGCGATCGTTGTCCTCGCTCGGCGGCAGGGCCGACATCGCCAGTGCCTCGCCGATGTGCCCGGAGATGGCGGCGAGGAACACGTGGTCACCGGCCTGGATGACGGTCTTGGTGTCGGGCAGCAGTCCGGTGCCCAGGCGCAGCATGAACGCGACGCGGCCGCCGGTGGCGGCTTCCAGTTCGGTCACCGCGTGGCCGGCCCAGTCCTCGTGCAGCGGCAGTTCGGCCACGCCGACGTTGCCGGACGGATCTCGCCACTTGGTGGTCTCGGATTCCCGGGTGAGCACGTTGAGCAGGCGGTCGGTGGTCCACGGCACGGTGGCCACGGTGGGGATGCCGAGGCGCTCGTAGACGGCGGCGCGTTTGGCGTCGTAGATACGGGCGACGACGCGTTCCACGCCGAAGGTCTCCCGCGCCACGCGCGCGGAGATGATGTTCGAGTTGTCACCCGAGGACACCGCGGCGAAGGCCCCGGCGTCCTGAATCCCGGCGCGCAGCAGCACATCCCGGTCGAAACCCATGCCGAGCACCCGTTCACCGGGGAACTCGGGGGACAACCGGTTGAACGCCGTCGCATCCCGGTCGATCACGGCCACCTCGTGGCCGATCCTGGCCAAGCCGTCCGCCAGCGATGCGCCGACCCGGCCGCACCCCATCACCACTACCCGCACCATCGGTCCTCTCTGGCCGCTGCCCAGGAATACCGCAACATCGAACACGCCATTGCACCAGCGCACCCGGAACGCTACAGCCAAACCCGGGTGCGCTTACTCTTGGCACTCGTGTCCAAGCTATCGACCGCCACGCGCAGGCTGGTCCTGGGGAGACCATTCCGCAGCGACAAGCTGGGCCACACGCTTCTGCCGAAGCGGATAGCGCTGCCGGTCTTCGCCTCCGATGCCTTGTCGTCCACCGCCTATGCACCCGAGGAGATCTTCCTGGTGCTCTCGGTGGCCGGACTGTCGGCGTACTCGTTCGCGCCGTGGGTCGGCCTGGCGGTGGCCGCCGTCATGCTGATCGTGATCGCCAGCTACCGCCAGAACGTGCACGCCTACCCGTCGGGCGGCGGCGACTACGAGGTGGTGACCACCAATCTGGGGCACACGCCGGGCCTGACGGTGGCCAGTGCGCTGCTGGTGGACTACGTGCTGACCGTGGCGGTGTCGATGTCCTCGGCGATGGCCAACATCGGCTCTGCGGTGCCGTTCATCAATCAGCACAAGGTGCTCTTCGCAGTGGCGGCGATCCTGCTGCTGGCCGCACTGAACCTGCGCGGGATCCGGGAGTCGGGCACCGCCTTCGCCATCCCGACCTACGCCTTCATGTTCGGCATGATCACCATGCTGGGCTGGGGGTTCTTCCAGATCTTCGTGCTGGACCACGATCTCAAAGCCGAATCCGCGGATTTCGAGATGCATTCCGAACACGGCGAGATCCTCGGTTTCGCCCTGGTGTTCCTGGTGGCGCGGGCCTTTTCCTCAGGTTCGGCGGCCCTGACGGGCGTGGAGGCCATCAGCAACGGCGTCCCGGCCTTCCGGAAACCCAAGTCGCGCAACGCGGCGACCACGCTGCTGCTGCTCGGTGTGATCGCGACCACGCTGTTCATGGGGATCATCCTGCTGGCCAAGGAAACCGGCGTGAAGATGGCCGAACGGCCGGAGGAGCAGCTGGTCGGCGCTCCGGAGGGCTACCACCAGAAGACCCTCATCGCTCAGTTGGCCGATGCCGTGTTCCATGACTTCCCGGTGGGTCTGTTCCTCATCGCTCTGGTCACCGCGCTGATCCTGGTGCTGGCGGCCAACACCGCGTTCAACGGTTTCCCGGTGCTGGGATCGATTCTGGCCCAGGACCGCTATCTACCGCGGCAGCTGCACACCCGCGGCGACCGGTTGGCGTTCTCCAACGGCATCCTGTTTCTGGCGTTCGCCGCCGTCGCCTTCGTGGTCGCATTCCAGGCCGAGACCACCGCGCTGATCCAGCTCTACATCGTCGGGGTGTTCGTGTCGTTCACCCTCAGCCAGCTCGGCATGGTGCGGCACTGGACCCGCTTCCTGAAGATCGAGACCGACCCTGCGACACGGCGCAAGATGATGCGATCGCGGGCGATCAACGCGGTCGGGTGCATGTGTACCGGCTCGGTCTTGCTGGTGGTGGTGGTCACGAAGTTCCTCGCGGGTGCCTGGATCGCGATCCTGGCGATGGCGGTGCTGTTCGTGATCATGAAGCTCATCCGCAGGCACTACGACACGGTGGCCCGCGAGCTGGAAGAGCAGGAAGCCGAGCTGGAGGACATCGTGCTGCCCAGCCGTAACCACGCGGTGGTGCTGGTGTCCAAACTGCATCTGCCGACCCGCCGGGCCCTGGCCTACGCGCGGGCCACCCGCCCGGACGTGTTGGAGGCGATCACGGTCAGCGTCGACGACGCCGAGACCCGCGAGCTCGTGCACACCTGGGAGGAAAGCGATGTCAGCACGCCGCTGAAGGTCATCGCCTCGCCGTACCGCGAGATCACCCGGCCGGTACTGGATTACGTGAAGCGGGTGGCCAAGGAATCGCCGCGTACCGTGGTCACGGTGTTCATCCCGGAATACGTGGTCGGCCATTGGTGGGAGCAGGTACTGCACAACCAGAGCGCGCTGCGGTTGAAGGGCAGACTGCTCTTCGAGCCGAACGTCATGGTGACGTCGGTACCCTGGCAGCTCAACTCGTCGGAGCGACTGAAGAAACTGCAGCCGCAGTCCGCGCCCGGCGATGCACGTAGAGGATTCCTTGATTGACCGCACCCGAGGCTGACCTGATCCTCACCACCGGTCCGGCCGCCAACGGCGGTAGTTGCGTGGCGCGACACGACGGCCGGGTGGTCTTCGTGCGCTACGCGCTGCCCGACGAGGTGGTGCGCGTGCGGGTGGTATCCGAACGCGGATCGTATTGGCATGCCGACGTTGTCGAGGTGATCGAGCCGTCACCGGACCGGGTGGATTCGCTGTGCACCATTGCCGGCCGCGACGGTGCCGGGTGCTGTGATCTGGCATTCGCCGAACCCGCCGCCGCGCGCCGCCTCAAGGGGGCGGTGGTCGCCAATCAGCTGGAGCGACTCGGCGGCCACGCATGGTCCGGGGTGGCCGAGGAAGTCGGCGACGGTGGGGCGACGGGCTGGCGCACCCGGGTACGCCTGGACGTGTCGGACGCCGGCCGCGCGGGCTTCCACCGCTACCACAGCGCCGAATTGGCCGATGATCTGAACTGTGCGCAGCTGCCCGACGGGATGCTCGACGGGCTGGATGGGCCGCGCTGGCCGCCGGGGGCGCAACTCCATGTGGCGCTCGATGATGCCGGGCGCCGGCATGTGGTGCAGGCCGGCCCGCGCAACGGCGGGCGCAAGGCGAGCACGCAGGTCGTCGAGGGTGATTATGAGGCGGTGCAGGAGATCGGCGGGCGGCAGTGGCGGATCCCGGTCACCGCGTTCTGGCAGGCGCACCGCGACGCGCCCCGCGTCTACAGCTCACTGGTGAGTGAGGCGGCGCATCTGCAGCCTGGCATGACCGCATGGGATCTCTACGGCGGGGCAGGCGTTTTCGCTGCCGTGCTGGCCGACGCGGTGGGGCCGACCGGGCGGGTGCTCACCGTCGACACCTCACGCGGTGCGGCCCGGTCCGCGCGGACCGCACTTGCCGACCTGCCGCAGGTGTCGGTGGTGACGGATTCGGTGCGTCGCGCATTGTCGGCGGAGAAGGGTCGGGCCGACGTGGTGGTGCTGGACCCACCGCGTGCCGGCGCGGGCCGGGAGGTCATCGAGCAGCTGGCCGCATCCGAGGTACCGCGTATCATCCATATCGGTTGTGAGGCAGCATCATTCGCCCGTGACGTGGGGGAGTACCGGCGGCAGGGGTACACCGTGGAGCAGTTGCGGGTGTTCGATTCGTTCCCGCTCACCCACCACGTGGAATGTGTGGCGGTGCTCAACCGGTAATCAGGCCGCGCGGTTGACGGTGACGAGGTGTACGTCACGGGTCAGGATGCGCAGACCGCCGGCAATCGGTGGCGCGGTCGATCGGTAGGTGGCCCCGGTGGGGGTGGTGTGCTCGGCCACGTGCCTGCCACCCGGATCGAACAGGGTGCGGACCGTCCAGCCCGGCTGTTCCTTGACGTGATTGCAGCGCTCGCACGAGCCTCGACCGTTCAGGGCACTCGTTCGGCCGCCCCGCGCATGCGGCTCGGCGTGATCGATATGGCGAATCGGTGCATCGCAGTACGGGGTTCGGCAGGTGTGGTCGCGCAGCCGGATGAACTGTGCCAGACCGTTCGGGAACGCCCGGGCGCGAGAGTCCATCGCCACCAGCGCGCCGCTCTCCGGGGCGGCGTAGAGCCGGCGCAGCTCGACCCAGCCCTGTGCATCGATGGCATCGGTGATCATCCTGCGCGCCACCGCGGCCGGAATCGGTTCGTAGTCCTGGACGACTGCGCTGGCGTCGCTGTTGCCGAGGAGGACTTCGTCGGAGAGCACCATGTTCACCGTCATCGGCACCGGGACGTCGGCCGGGCGCCCGGTGACGCGCTCGACCAAGGTGTCGGCCATGGTCTGTCCGCGTGAACGCCCGTCGGGATTGGTGTCGGCGGCGTGTTTCAGGCTGGCGTAGCACGAGACTCCCTGCGCCATTGGTAGCAGCGCGGTCAGGTACAGCATGTTGTCCGGCGCCGGACGGGTGGTCACCGTGCGTTCCTCTGGCGCCTTGGCGGCCCGATCGACGACGGCGTGCGGATCGAGTTCGTAGGCGATTGCTTTGGCCTTCGCGGTGATCCGTTTGTTGCCCAATCCGTCGAGTGCGGCCGGATCGCCGCACATCCGATGATCGAGCCGACGGCGGTCCTCGACCGTCAGGCACGCCGACTCCCGCACGATGATGGTGGCCCGCCATTCCGAGAGCACTCCCGCCTCCAAAGCGGCCAGGGTACAGGGCATTTCATGGACCAATGCCTTGGCGAACCCGAGGTGTTGATCGCCCTTCGCGGTCGAATCCCGGCGCGCGAGCGCAATCTCCGAGGAGAGACCGCGTCCGCGCCGCTTGGCCGGCATGCCGGCCCGCGCTTCGAGCTGGCGGCGGACGGCGTCCCATTCAGCAGCGCATCGGGCTTGCTCGGCAGCGGCGACGGACTTGTGTCGTTCCAGGTCAGCGATACGATCCCGCAGCGCCGCCTCGCGGGCCTGCAGCTCGTCGGTCGCCGACTGTTCGAACATGTGTTCGATACTACACGACCCGGGCGGTGGTGTCGATGTGATGTCTCAGGACATCGGTGACAGTTCTGCATCAGGACATCGGTGACAGTTGATGTCTCAGGACATCGGTGACGGTTTCTCGTTCTTGGGGCGTGGACCGCGGGGGCGTCCGTTGCCGACGTACTTCACGCCCGGTGCGGGTCGGGTGTGTTCGATGAGGACTTCGCCGTCCAGGTCAGCCACGGTGATCTTCTCGCCGTCGATGACCACCAAGACCTGTTCGAAACCGCGCCCGCCATCGACTTGATAGCGAACTCCGGCGAGGACGAATGCGCCGGCGCTGGTCAGGGTTGCGACTTTGGTGCCGGCGGGGAGGTCGGTGGGCGCAGACCTGCGCGGTGTGGTGACCGCTGGAAGAACCGGCGCGTCGGGCCTGGGGCGCGGTGGGTCAGCTTTGGGGATTGCCTCCCAGGCCGTGCGCGGTGTGACGCGTCCTGGCAGCCCTTGGTGGGGACGTTCGGTGTTGTAGATGTCGTCGAACGCGTCGACCTGGGCCTGCAACTCGGCCAGCGTGCTGGCAAGCGGCTGCTTGTCGAGGTAGCGGAACAAGGTCTGATGGAAGCGTTCGTTCTTGCCCTGGGTGGTGGGCTTGTCGGGCTTGCCGGTGATCGCCTGAACCCCTAGTCGCGATAGGTGTTTGACGAGTCGGCCGAGGTAGCCACGCCGCGAGGGGTTGAGCGCAATTCCGTTGTCCGACAATAACCGTTGGGGAACACCACAGGCTGCCACGCCCTTGTCAAACACTGCGATGGCCGCTTCGGCGGTCTCTGTCCACGCCACATGGGAGGCCACCGCGTAGCGGGAGTGGTCGTCGATGAGTTGGAAGATCACACACGTGCGGCCACCGGTGAGCACGTACTGGGTGGCGTCGACTTGCCAGCACGCGTTCGGGGCCGGGTAGACGAACCGTCGCCATGCCGAGCGGGGCTTCTTCTTGGGCTCAAGACGAGCCACACCGGCCTCACGGAAGATCCGTGCCAACGCTGCGATGGAAGGGACCTGCGGCAGGCCCATCGCGTGCATTTTGTCGTACACGCTGATCGGTCCGTGGTCGCGGCCGGAAGCCTCCAGAGCGGCACGCACGGCCACGGCCTGCTGCCTAACCTCCTCAGTTAACTTCGACGGACTCGACTTCGGCCGCCGAGACTTGGGTTCGAGCACCTCGGCCTGCCCATCGGTCTTCGCGCGCTGACGTAACGCGTAGAACGACTTTCGGGAGATGCCGTGCTCGGCGCAGAACGTCGAGACCGCCCCACGCGGCGCGTCATCAGGCCACTGTGAGATCGCCAACCGGACACGAGGATCGATAGGTTCATTAACAGCCACCCCCGCAGCCTCGGCGCAGAAGTGTCACCACCAAGACCCCTCGAAGTGTCACCGATGTCCTGATGCAGAACTGTCACCGATGTCTTGAGACATGACAGGCGGTGGTGTCGATCAGTTCGGCGGAGCCGGCCGAACTGATCGACCGCGTGCCCGAAGCTGCCGACGGCCGTGGACTCGTTCCACACCGACACCCACGCACCGGTAACCTGACACCCGGTGTGCCGGGAAGTCTGGTCGGCGTTCGCGCCACGCTGACCAAGGGAGAATCGATGACCGAAGACCGCAATAGACTGTTGAGCCGCGGCTCGTGGCGGGAAACGCGCAGGGTCACCGAGATCCTGCGCAAGGAAACCGTCGGCGGCATCATTCTGCTGATCGCCGCCGCCGCCGCGATCGTCTGGGCCAACTCGCCTTGGGCGGAAAGCTATTTCGCGCTTCGGGACATGAAAGTCGGCGGCGAGCCCTTCGGGCTGCACCTGAACCTCAGCCTCGGCGCCTGGGCGGCCGACGCGTTGCTCGCCATTTTCTTCTTCGTCGTCGGCCTGGAACTCAAACGCGAGTTCGTCGCCGGTGATCTGCGGGACCCCGGGCGGGCCGCAATGCCCATCGCCGCCGCGGTCGGCGGCATGGTGGTGCCCGCGCTGATCTTCGTCGCGGTCGCTTCGCAGGGGGGAGAAGGCGCGCTCAAGGGGTGGGCCATCCCCACGGCGACCGATATCGCGTTCGCGGTGGCTGTGCTGGCCGTCATCTCCACCCATCTGCCGTCGGCGCTGCGGATGTTTCTGCTGACGTTGGCCGTGGTCGACGACCTGCTGGCCATCACCGTCATCGCCGTCTTCTATACCGACAGCCTCAACGTCGCCGCCCTGGGGCTTTCGCTGGTTCCGCTGGCCATCTTCGCGGTCTGCGTCCAGCGCGGCGTTCAGGCCTGGTGGATCCTGATCCCGCTGTCCATCGCGACGTGGGTGCTGATGCACGAGTCCGGCGTGCACGCCACCGTCGCCGGTGTGCTGCTCGGCTTCATGGTGCCGGTGCACCGCGCCGCGACACGCCGCGGCGTCGAGACCGATTCCGGCATGGCCGAGTATTTCGAGCACCGCTCGCGACCCATCTCGGCGGGAATCGCCATCCCGGTGTTCGCGTTCTTTGCCGCCGGGGTCAGCTTGGGCGGTTTCAGCGGCCTCGCCAGAGCCCTCACCGACCCCATCACGCTGGGCATCGTGCTCGGCCTGGTGCTCGGCAAGCCGATCGGCATCTTCCTCGTCACCTGGACGTTGTCCAAGCTGACGAGGGCCGAGCTGGATTCCTCGCTGCGCTGGGTCGACGTGTTGGGGGTGTCGATGCTCGCCGGTATCGGATTCACGGTGTCATTGCTGATCGGTGACCTCGCCTACGGGCTCGGTTCCGAACGTGACGAATTTGTGAAAGTCGGCGTGCTGGTCGGCTCCCTGCTTGCGGCATTGCTCGCCTCGGTACTCCTGGCCACCCGAAACGCCTCATATCGGCGTATCGAGCACGAGGAGACAATGGACGCCGATCAAGATGGAGTGCCCGACATCTACCAGCCTCGACAGGACTGATGGGTGTTGCGTGGCTAAACTGGCGGGATGCTTAAACAGATCCGCGGTCCCGCCGATCTGCAGCACCTGTCCCAGTCGCAGCTCGCTGAGCTGGCCGGTGAAATCCGTGAATTCCTGATTCACAAGGTCGCTGCAACCGGTGGGCATCTGGGCCCGAACCTCGGCGTCGTCGAGTTGACGCTGGCGCTGCACCGGGTCTTCGATTCGCCGCACGATCCGATCATCTTCGACACCGGGCACCAGTCCTATGTGCACAAGATCCTGACCGGACGCGCCGCCGACTTCGACCAGCTGCGGATGAAGGACGGATTGTCGGGTTACCCGGCGCGCGCCGAGAGCGAGCACGACTGGGTCGAGTCCAGCCATGCCAGCACGGCTCTGTCCTACGCCGACGGTCTGGCCAAGGCCTTCGAACTGTCCGGGCACCGCAATCGGCATGTCGTCGCCGTCGTCGGTGACGGCGCGCTGACCGGCGGTATGTGCTGGGAAGCGCTCAACAACATCGCCGCAGCAAAGCGGCCGGTGGTCATCGTCGTCAACGACAACGGCCGCAGCTACGCGCCCACCATCGGCGGGCTGGCCGATCACCTGGCGGCCCTGCAGCTGCAACCCGGCTACGAGAAGCTCCTGGAGAAGGGCCGCGACGTGGTTCGCGGTGTGCCCGTCATCGGGGAGATCTGCTATCAGTGCATGCACAGCGTGAAGGCGGGCCTGAAGGACGCGCTGCAGCCGCAGGCCATGTTCACCGATCTGGGCCTGAAGTACGTCGGTCCGATCGACGGCCACGATGAGCACGCTGTCGAAGCGGCCTTGCGGCACGCCCGCGGCTTCAACGCGCCGGTCATCGTGCATGTCGTCACGCGCAAGGGGATGGGCTACGCGCCCGCCGAGGCCGACGAAGCCGAGCAGATGCACGCCTGCGGCATCATCGACCCGATCACCGGCCAGGCGACCGCCGTGTCCGCCCCGGGCTGGACCGGCACCTTTTCCGACGAACTGATCAAGATCGCCAAGCGTCGCCGTGACATCGTCGCGATCACCGCGGCGATGGCCGGCCCGACGGGCCTGGCCGCTTTCGGCCAGCTGTATCCGGACCGCCTCTTCGACGTCGGTATCGCCGAGCAGCACGCGATGACCTCGGCCGCCGGACTGGCCATGGGTGGCATGCACCCGGTGGTGGCGATCTATTCGACGTTCCTCAACCGCGCCTTCGACCAGATGATGATGGACGTTGCGCTGCACAAGCTTCCGGTGACCATCGTGCTGGACCGCGCGGGTGTCACCGGTCCCGACGGCGCCAGCCACCACGGTGTCTGGGACCTCTCGATCCTGGGCATCGTGCCTGGCATGCGGGTCGCCGCACCCCGTGACTCCGCCTGTCTGCGTGAGGAACTCGGCGAGGCACTCGAGGTCAAGGACGGCCCGACGGCCATCCGGTTCCCGAGGGGTTCCGTTGGCGAAGACATCCCGGCGCTGGAGCGGCGCGACGGGGTCGACATCCTGGCCAAGCCGAGCGCCGGGTCCTCCGACGACGTGCTGCTGATCGCGGTCGGCTCGTTCGCCCGGATGGGCCTGGCGGTCGCGCAGCGTCTGCAGCAGCACGGCATCGGTGTGACCGTCGTCGATCCGCGCTGGGTACTGCCGGTGCCCGAGGCGCTGCACGCGCTGGCCTCCGCGCACAAGCTCGTGGTGACCCTGGAGGACAACGGTGTGCACGGCGGCATCGGGTCGTCGGTGTCCGCCGCACTGCGGGCCGCCGAAATCGATGTGCCATGCCGCGATGTCGGCGTGCCACAGGAATTCCAGACGCATGGCTCGCGCAATGAGGTGCTCACCGACGTCGGTCTGACCGATCAGCACATCGCGCGTCAGATCACCGGTTGGGTTGCGGCGCTGGGTTCCACGGTGGCCGAACACGTCGGCCAACGGTTCGACTAGGGCGTAGCGCCTTCGGGCTCATCGGGTTTCGGCGTCAGCGCCGCGGTCAGCACCGGCACTGTCAGCTCGCGCTGCCACGGCCGGGCCCTGGCCTGTGTCAGGAACTCCTCGACGGCCGACGCGATGTCCTCGACGGGCTGCCAGTCCCAGCACAGTCGCCGGACGGTGTCGGGTGTCAGCAGATTCTCGGTGGGAACCGAAACCCGCTGCGAGAGTTCGGACAAACCGCCGCGGGCGGCCTCCAGCCGTTCGGCGGCCTCCGGCTTGCGCCGGGCCCAGCGGGCCGGTGGGGGCGGTCCGGTGAGTGGTTCGGAACCCGTCGGCGGGTTCGGGTCCTGACGGGCCCTGGCCAAGGCGTCCAGCCAGACCTGTGCGCCGCGCCGTTGCCGGCTTCCACCGAAAACTGGTAGCGCGACGATCTTTTCGACCGTGTCGGGATCCACGGTGGCGGCGTTGACGATCGCCGCGTCGGGCAGGATCCGGCCGGGTGCGATATCGCGGCGCTGCGCGATCTGATCACGCGCGGTCCACAACTCGCGCACCGCGGCCAGCGCCCGGGGATCGCGCACCTTGTGGATGCCCGAGGTGCGGCGCCATCTGTCACGCCGGGTGACGGTGGGTTCAGCGGTCCGCAGGAACTCGAATTCTTGTGCGGCCCAATCTGATTTACCCTGCTCGTCGAGCGCGGCGGCGACCGCGGCGCGCAACTCCAGCAGCACCTCCACGTCGAGTGCCGCGTAGTTGAGCCAGTCCGCGGGCAACGGGCGCTTGGACCAGTCGGCGGCACCGTGACCCTTGACCAGACCCAACCCCAGCAGGCGACGCACCATCTCGGCGAGGTTCACCCGCTCGAATCCGGCCAGCCGGGCCCCCAATTCGGTGTCATAGAGGCTCGGCGGGGTCATCCCGAGTTCGGCCAGACATGGCAGGTCCTGGTCGGCGGCATGCAGCACCCACTCGTCGGTGGCCAGTACCTTCGCCAGCGGCGCCATCACCTGCAGCGGATCGCCGCCGTGGTTCACCGGATCGATCAGCACCGTGCCCGCGCCCGCCCGGCGGATCTGCACCAGGTAGGCCCGGTTGGAGTAGCGGAAACCCGAGGCGCGCTCGGCGTCTATCGCGAACGGGCCGGTGCCGCCGGCCAGCAGTTCGGCCGCCCGCACGATATCGCTGGGATAGCTGGCGAGCGGCGGCACGCCGTCGGCAGGGGCCAGCAGGGGAGTCGCTTCCGGTTCGGGTGTGTCCCCGGATTCTTCTTCGGGCTCGGTCATCAGGCGCGGGTGCGGGATCCCAAGCTGGTCACTCCGGCAGGCGGCAGACCGGCCGCGTGCTCGAGGACCTCGCAGAAGGCCTGCACGTGCGGGCCCAACTCCAGGTTGGTGGCCGTCCAGGAGGCGCGGAGCTCGAGTTGATGGGCACGTGGCGGGCCGGAGATGTCGCCGTAGCGCACCGACGTGGTGGCGGTGACCGTGCCGCCCAGGGCGGTGACGGCCTCGCCGTGCTCGGCAAGGGCGTCCACCAGCCAGCTCCAGGCAACTTCCGGCAGCAGCGGGTCGACGGCCTCGGTGGAGTCCAGGTCGGCCTGGATGTAGGCGACCAGGCGCATGGTGCCGTCCCAGGCCTCAGCGCCTTCGGGGTCGTGCAGCAGGATCAGCCGCCCGAAGGCATCGCCCTCGGAGCGTTCCGGCACGACCGGGGCATCGGGATGGCGCACTTCGGCGCCCAGCGCGTAGCTGTAGGGGGCCAGGCGTTGCGGCGGTCGGATCGGTCCCAGCTCGATTTCCGGCCGAACGGTGGCCGCATTCATGGCCGCAACCGCGGTGCGGAACTGAGCCGGTTCGGCGGACGTCACAGTGTGGGACGCTAGACCCATCTCGTCTCACCTGTGCGCAGGCGCGCCGATCTCTGGCCACATGGCACCATAGGGCTCGATGAACACCCGTCGTGACCTGCCAGAGTCGCCCTATCTCGCCGCTGCCGCCGGCCGCACCCCGAGCCGCACCCCGGTGTGGTTCATGCGCCAGGCCGGACGCTCGCTGCCCGAGTACCGCGCCCTTCGCGCCAACCACAAGATGCTCGATGCCTGCTTCGACCCCGAGTTGGTCTGCGAGATCACCCTGCAGCCGGTGCGCAGGCACGGGGTCGATGCGGCGATCCTGTTCTCCGACATCGTGGTGCCGCTGAAGGCCGCCGGTGTCGCGCTGGACATCGTGCCCGACGTCGGGCCGGTCATCGAGCAGCCGATCCGGTCCCGTGCCGATGTCGGCACCCTCAAGCCGCTGGAGCGCTCCCAGGTGGCGCCGGTGAGCGACGCGGTATCGCTGCTGGTCGCCGCGCTGGGCGAGGTGCCGCTGATCGGATTCGCCGGGGCCCCGTTCACGCTGGCGTCCTACCTCGTGGAGGGCGGCCCCAGCCGCAACCACGAGAAGACCAAGGCGATGATGTTCGGTGAGCCGGATACCTGGCATGCGCTGATGACCTCGCTGACCGACCTGACCATCGAGTTCCTGTCGGCACAACTGGATGCCGGCGTCGACGCCATCCAGTTGTTCGATTCGTGGGCCGGCACGCTCTCGCTGGCCGACTACCGCAGCCACGTGTTGCCACACAGCTCAAGGATTTTCGCGGCGCTGGCGGCCCGCGGCGTGCCGATGACGCATTTCGGGGTCGGCACCGCAGAGCTGCTCGGAGCGATGGGTGAGGCCGGGGCCACCGTGGTGGGTGTGGACTGGCGGACATCGCTGGAAGCCGCGGCCGGCAGGGTCCGGCCCGGTACGGCGCTGCAGGGCAACCTGGATCCGGTGGTGTTGCTGGCCGGCTGGCCGGTGGTGGAGCGTGCCGCCCGGGCAGTCGTCGAGGACGGCCGCGCGGCCATTGCTGCCGGCGCGTCCGGTCATGTCTTCAACCTCGGTCACGGTGTGCTGCCGCCCACCGACCCCGGGGTGGTGACCGAGCTCGTATCCCTGGTGCATTCATTGTGAGATCCACGTACTGCGTTGTCGGAGGCGGTATTTCGGGCCTCACCGCGGCCTACCGGCTGCGGGTCGCGGCCGGTCCGGACGCGTCGATAACGTTGTTCGACCCGGCCGACCGCCTCGGTGGGGTGCTGCGCACCGAGCAGGTCGGCGGGATGTCGATGGATGTCGGGGCCGAGGCGTTCATCACCCGCCGCCCCGAGGTGACCGCCCTGCTGGCCGAGCTGGGACTGTCGGGTAGACAGGTCGCCAGTGCCGGCGCCCGGCCGTTGATCTACAGCCAGGGACACCTGCATCAGCTGCCGGCGGGCACCCTGCAGGGCATCCCGGCGCAGGCCGAGTCGGTGGCCGGACTGGTCGACGCCGCCACCGTGGCCCAGATCGCCGACGAACCCCGCCGTGCCTTCAGTTGGCGCTCCGGCGCGGACCCGTCGGTCGGCGAGTTGGTCGGTGACCGGTTCGGCGCGCAGGTGGTCACCCGATCGGTCGAGCCGCTGCTGACCGGTGTGTACGCCGGGTCGGCCGCCACCATCGGGGTGCGTTCGGCGCTACCGACGCTGGCCGCCGCGCTGGACCGTGGCGCCCGCAGCCTCACCGAGGCCGTCCGCAACGCGCTGCCGCCCCCGCAACCCGGCCCGGTGTTCGGGGCCCTCGACGGCGGTTACCGGGTCCTGATCGACGAACTGGCCCGGCGGGCGGACCTGCGCTGGGCGCACGTCGGGATCGCACGGATGGAGCGCTCCGCGCACGGCTGGGAGCTGATCGACGACGAGGGCGGGCACTGGCCGGCCGATGCGGTGGTGCTCGCCGTGCCCGCGCCGCGGCTGGTCCGCCTCGTCGAGCACATCGCCCCGCGCAGCGCCGCGGCCGCCCGCCGCATCGGGGTGGCCTCGACCGCGCTGGTGGCGCTCGCGCTGCCGGGCGGCACCCCGTTGCCCGACCAGTCCGGGGTGCTCGTCGCCACCGGAGAACAGCTGCACACCAAGGCGATCACCCTCACGTCGCGCAAATGGGGCCGCCGCGGCAATGTGGAACTGGTTCGGCTGTCCTACGGACGGTTCGGGGACACGTTGGCGCGCAGCGTCGGCGATGACGAGCTGCTGAACTGGTCGCTGGAGGATCTGCAGAACGTGTTCTCCATCGCCGCCGACCCGGTGGACTACCGGGTGCAGCGCTGGATCGACGCGATGCCCCAGTACGGGCCCGGCCATGCGGATCTGGTGGCCGAGGTGCGGGCCGGTCTGCCGCCGAACCTGGCTGTCGCCGGTGGCTATCTGGACGGTATCGGGGTGCCCGCGTGTGTGGGCTCTGCCACCAGGGCGGCCGCGAAACTGGTGGCCTCCGGCGTGGCACGATAGGCCCATGGCCAAGCTCGATTACGACAAGCTCAACTCGATGACCCGGTACATGATGATCTCGGTCTTCGCCGTCCAGCCGGAGGCGCTCGACCAGGATCGCTCGTCGGTGATCGATGAGACCGCGACGTTCCTCAAGCAGCAGGAGGACAACGGCGTCGTCGTCCGCGGCCTGTACGACGTCACCGGTTTCCGGGCCGACGCCGACTTCATGATCTGGACGCACGCCGAGCGGGTCGAAGACCTGCAGGCCACCTACTCGACGTTTCGCCGGACCACCCTCGGCCTGGCCAGCGACCCGGTGTGGAGTGTGGTCGCGCTGCACCGCCCCGCCGAGTTCAACAAGAGCCACGTGCCGGCCTTCGTCGCCGGTGAGGATCCGGGTGACTACGTCTGCGTCTACCCGTTCGTGCGGTCACTGGACTGGTACCTGTTGCCCGATGACGAGCGCCGCAAGATGCTCGTCGATCACGGTATGGCGGGCCGCGAGTACCCGGATGTGCGGGCCAACACCGTGCCGGCCTTCGCGCTCGGTGACTACGAGTGGATCCTGGCCTTCGAGGGCCCCGATCTGGGCCGCATCGTCGAACTGATGTGGAAGCTCCGCTACACCGAGGCGCGCCGCCACGTGCGCGAGGAGACGCCGTTTTTCACCGGCCCGCGAGTGAGCGTCGAACAGCTGTTGATGAAGCTGCCGTAAATTTGGGGCACGGTGCCGAAGAAGTTTGCTAGCGTCTGAGGATGCCGATGGTCGGCCGGGTGGGGGCGGTGGCTACGGTCGCAACCCTGGCGTTCTGCGTCTGGCTGCTCGGCGGATGGGGTTCCCCGCAGGCTCGGATCGCCATCGAGGATCTCGGTTTCGTGGTGCTCGCACTGTTCGTGACCGGCTGTTGTGCCCACGCTGCCTGGCGGTTCCGTGGTCGTCAACGCACCATCTGGGTCTGCGTCACGATCGGCATGGCCGGGTACACCGCGGGGTCGGCGATCTGGGCGTACTACGAGTGGTGGCTCGTCGAATCGCCCTTCCCGACCGTCGCGGACTTCGGTTATCTATTGCTCCCGGTGTTCGTCTGCATTGCTTTGCTGATGGTGCCTGTCGGCGCGTCTCGATACACCCACAGCCGGCTGGCGCTCGATGGAATCATCGTGGCGGTCGCGTTCTTCCAGATCGGCTGGTGGACGGTGCTGGATCAGGTGTTCCGGGACGGTGGGGCCAGCCGGTTCGCGGTCGGCGTCGCGCTGGCCTACCCGGTACTGGACCTGGGCGTGTTGACCGTGGCGGTGCTGGTGCTGGGCCGGGCGCGTCTGGCCCAGCGGCGATCGCTGACACTGCTGGTCAGCGGCATGGTGTTGATCGCGGTGGCCGACGGCGTCTTCGTCTACACGAGCTCCCACGAGAATCCCACGGCCGTCACGTACGGCAGCATCGGCTGGGCGGTGGGTTTGCTGTTGATCGCCCTTGCCGCGTTGAGTCCGGAGCAGGGCGCACACCGGCGCGGCGCGGCAGATCGGGAGATCTCCCGCACGGCGATGTGGTTGCCCTACGTACCGATCGTCCTGGCCATGACGGTCGCGCTGGTGCGGTTTGCCGGCACGCCTGGCCTGCCGCCGGCGTTGCTCGCCTCGGTGGTGCTGATCGTGCTGGTGCTGCTGCGACAGTTCATCGTGGTGGGGGAGAATCGCCGGTTGCTCAAGGCCGTCGAGGCGCAGGCATTGCGGGACCCGCTCACCGGTCTGGCCAACCGCGCGCTGTTCCTGGACCGGTTGACGCATGCGATGGCGCTGCACCGCCGCGATGAGCAGTCGGTCGCGGTGCTCTCACTGGACCTCGACGACTTCAAACTCGTCAACGACGGCCTCGGCCATCCCGCCGGTGACCTGCTGCTGGTGCAGGCCGCCCAGCGCATCCTGGGCGCCGCCAGGTCCAGCGATACCGTCGCACGCATCGGCGGCGACGAGTTCGTGGTGCTGATGGAGGGCAACACCGAGGATTCCCGTCAGGTGGCCCTGCAGGTGCTGCGCGCCTTCGACGAGCCGTTCGCGATCGACGGTCACGCCCTGTCGTTGAGTCCCAGCGCCGGCCTGGCAGCCGCCACCGCGGACGACCTGGAGATCTCCGCCGACGCCCTGCTCAAGCAGGCCGATGTGGCGATGTACATGGCCAAGCGGTCGCGCCTGCGCGGGGTGCACGTGTACTCCGCCGATGACATCGCCGATGACGTGCACCCGGGGGCCGAGGCCAGGGGAGCCGCCGAGGCTGCGGCGCGGGAGAGCGCGGTGGCCCTCCTGCTGCTGGGCCAGCTCCGGCATGCCATCGACAACCGGGAACTCACCCTGGCGTATCAGCCCAAGTTCGACCTGCACGACGACTCGATCGTCGGGGTGGAGGCTCTGGTGCGTTGGCCGCACCCCGAGCGGGGTCTGTTGGTGCCCGACCAGTTCCTGCAACTCGTCCGAGACCATGGGCTGATGCGGCCGATCACCGAGCTCGTGCTGACCCAGGCGCTCGACCAGGTCGCGGATTGGCGGGATGAGGGCCTGCTGGTGCCGGTCGCGGTCAATGTGTTCGCGCCATCGCTGAGCGATCTCGGCCTGCCGCGGACCGTCGAGCGGGCGCTGGATGAGCGCGGCCTGCCCCATGAGGTGTTGACCGTCGAGATCACCGAGGACCTGCTGCTGGGCAACCACGAGCGTGCCCGAGCAGTGATCGAGCAGCTGCGCCAGGGCGGGGTGCGGGTTGCGATCGATGATTTCGGCAGCGGCTATTCGGCGCTGTCCTACCTGTGGGAGCTCGATGTCGACGAACTCAAACTTGATCGGGCGTTCGTCACCAGGGTGCGCGACGATCGCCGCGCCGCGGCGATCGTGCGTGCGGTGATCGACCTGGCTCGCGAGCTCGGTTTGACCACGGTCGCCGAGGGTGTGGAGGATGCCGAAACCGCGGCGCTGTTACGCGATTACGGCTGTCAGGTGGCGCAGGGCTACCTGTACACCGCGCCGCTGACGCCGCCGGACATGCTCAGTCTGCTGAGGTTGCGCCGGCCGGCACCAGACGCAGCGATATCGAATTGATGCAGTACCGCTGGTCGGTCGGCGTCGGGTAACCCTCGCCCTCGAAGACGTGCCCGAGGTGGCTGTGGCAGTTCGCGCAGATCACCTCGATACGGGTCATGCCCAGCGAATCGTCGCGTTTGAGGATCACCGCTTCCGAGTCGGCGGGGTCGAAGAAAGAGGGCCAGCCGCAATGGGATTCGAACTTCTCGGTGCTGCGGAACAGTTCGGCACCGCAGGCCCGGCAGGCGTAGACCCCGGCGGTTTTGGTGTCGGTGTACTCGCCGGTGAAGGGCCGTTCGGTGCCGGCGCGGCGCAGCACCGCGAACTCGGCGGGGTTGAGCTTCTCGCGCCACTGGTCGTCGGTCAGCTCAAGCTTGGGACCCGGGATCGTCATGGTTCAACGCTAGCGCGCCGACGCTCATCCGTCATCCACGGCGGATCGATACCGGCGTCCAGCCTGCCTTCGGACTTGGCGTCCAGATAGCGGAAGTACAGCACGCAGAACACGACCACCAACAGCAGCGACCAGCCGTAGGTGATCTTCATGTACTCCAGGAAGCGTCCGGTGGTCGGCCAGTGGCCCAGCAGCCAGCGGTCCATGGTCATGAACCCGTACACCGCCAGCCAGGCCGGCCAGTTGTGCAGCACCGAGTTGCGCAGCACGACCGTCATCAGGAACGGGAACAGCATGGTCGAGTAGTAGCCCTGGCCCAACGAGAGCACCAGGAACGACGCGGTCAACAGCACACCCGATGAGGTCAGCAGCCAGAACCGCGGATCGCGTTCGCGGTAGTAGCGGTAGAGCAGGTACAGGCTGCCCGCGGCCAGCAGCGTGAAAAGAATGCGCAGCCCCAGGATCAGCCACATCGGCAGCCCGTAGTAGATGCCGTTGCCCAGGATCGACGAGTTGAAGTAGTCGCGGGTTTCCATGATGTACGGCACGGTGCGGTGCACGAAGCTCATCGGATCGGACACCAGTGGCCATGCGGCCGCGTTGAACACCAGCGGCACACCGAAAGCGGTGATCAATGTGTAGAACTGGCGATTGAGCACCGGTAGCAACAACAGTGGCGCCAGCGACGGTTTGACCACCAGGGTCAGGCCGATGGCCGCGCCCGCCAGCAGTTCGGCGTTGCGTCCGCCCTTGAGCAGGAACTTGAAGAACAGCACCCCGCCCAGCAGCATGCAGCCGTTGATGTTGGTGAACACCAAAGTGTTGGTGACGGATTCGGTGCAGAACATCGCGAGCAGCAGCGCCGGCGCGGCGACCGATTTCAGGGTGTAGTCGAACATCCGCAGCAGCAGGTACGCCGCGATGAGGAAGGCGATGACGTTGAACGTGATGTACCAGTAGCGCGCGGCGTCCACGGGTAGGTAGCCGAACGGGGCGAGCAGCAGGGTGCCACCCGGCGGGTACAGGTAGTGCGGGTCTACATGGTTGAAGTTCTCGTTGTAGATGTCCCAGCCCATTTTGAAATTGATGACCGCCCGGTAGACAGGGCCGAAGTCATCGGTGATGTAACCGTTGGTGCCCAGCACGTAGCTGCGGTGGATCACCGACAGGATGGCGACGGGCCACAGAATCGACCGCAGAATCGTGGCGGTGCTGGGCGGTGTGGTGCTGGGGCGAAAGGCGTTCAGCACACCGGAAGGCAGGAACGACACCAGCGCACCGTACACCGCAGCAGGTCCAGGCTTGATCAGGCGGGGCAGAACGTGTCGGTCTCGGGCAGTTTGCCGCTTTCCAGGTAACCGATGACCGGCGGCAGCGCGCAGGCCGTGTAGATGCTCGCGCCGTGCCCAATGCCCTGCCAGATGACCCGCTTGCTGTTGGAGCCGGCATTGATGATGGTGGCGGCCACCGCGGCCACCCCCTCGTTGCCGACGATGGGATCGTTCTGCACGCCCAGCAGCATGACCGGGACATTGAGGTTCTCGGGATCTTGCGGTGCGGTGCCACTGGGCCAGCTCAGGCAGTTGACCATCCGCAAGGCGCCGACGGTGCCGAACTGCGGGTACAGCCGGTCCCAGGCGACGACGAGTTCGCGGACCCGGTCGGGGGTGGGCCGATTGAGCGCGTCGCTGCAGCTGTTGACGAACTGTCCGTCGGTCTGGCGGATGGTCTCGGCCTGGGTGATCAGATTGGTCATCGCATTGGTGTCACCGGCGCGGGCGGCGGCGATGGCACCGGCCAGCGCATTGGTGGCACTGACCCGGTCTCCGCGCGGGAAAGCCAGCGCGGTGATGATGGCATCGGCCACCGCCGCTTCCGAGGCGCCGTTGGGGCCGTCGCCGTTGCGGGCGGCCGTGAGCAACGCGTCGACGGCACCCTTGGGGTCCGGACCCAGCGCGCAGTTGGTGGCGGCGCACTGCGCGGCGAACGCGTCGAGTGCGGCCTGCTGTCCCTTGACCTTCTGCTCGGTGGCCGCTTCGGCGCCGATGGCCAGCGGCAGCGGAGAATCCAGCACCAGCCGCGCCACCTTGTCGGGGTGAGATCCGGCGTAGGCCAACGCGACCTGTGCACCGTTGCCGATGCCCATCAGCGCGATCGTCGGGACGTCCCAGGTGCTGCGCAGCCGCTCGATGTCCTCGGCGGCGTGGGCGTTGTCATAGGCCGAATCGCCGGGGGCGATGGTGTCGGTGCAGGTGGTGGTGGCGGTCTGGACGATGGCGCTCAGGTTGGCCACCGGGTCGTCGCCGGGCTCGAACTGGGCCTGGTCGATCATCTCCTGCCGGTCGAACAGGTCGCGGCAGTCGATGGGGTCGGACAGTCCGGTGCCGCGGCGATCGACGGCGACGATGGGGTTCGTCTTGAGAATGTCGGCGCCGGCGCGAGAGAGCCAGACCGGCAGCTGCGATGACGAGGGCAGGTCGGTGCCGGTGGTCATCACCAGCGGACCGGCGTCTTCGGGGGTGTCCACCGAGGTGGCCCGCACGACCCCGATGGGAATCGAGCCGTTGGCGCCCTTGATCGGATCGAGGTCGGCCTCGTAGGTGGCGCAGTCGAGGGTCACGCCCGGCAGCGCGGGCACGGCGGCATCGGCGAACACCCGGGAGGTGCAGTCCTGCCAGGACAAGTCGCTCTTGGGCGCCTCCAGCGCGGGCGGCCCGTCGGCCTCGGCGGTGGTGGTCGGTGCGCCCTGCGGCCCGGCGCCGTCATCGGTGGCGAAACGCGGGTTGGCGGCCAACAGTGGGGCACACGAGGTCAGCAGTACTGCGACCGACGACAGGGCGATCGTCGACAGAATCCCCACACGCATGCCGACCACAGTAGCGATCGCCGGCTCCGGATCAGTCGCGGCTGTAGCGCGTGTACAGATAGCCCTCGTCGTCGCCGAGCACGTGTCTGCGTCGCAGCCGGGTGATCAGCTCACGGTGCCCGTCGGCGATCCGTGTCGATCCGCCGCCCACGACCGTCGGGGCGATGGTCAGGCAGAGTTCGTCGAGCAGGCCGTCGGCGATGAACGTGCCGAGCAGGCTGGGGCCGCCTTCGGCGAGCACCCGGGTCAGCCCGAGGCCGGCCAGGGTGCGCAGGGCGGCGCCGAGGTCGACGCCACCGGGATCGGTGTCCGAGCAGTCGTAGACCTCGGCCAGGCCGGCGAACCGGGCGCGCGCATCGGCGGCGGTGTCGTGGGTGGTCAGCAGCAGCGGGGGGACCTCGGTCTGGGTGAACACCGCCAGGTCGTGGTCGAGGTCGGCGGAGCGGGTGACGATGGCGATGGGTGGCACCTCGCGTTGCCCTCTCGCGCAGCGGCGCTGCCGTTCGGGGACTCCGAGTTGGGCGCCGGAGTAGGTCTCGATGCGCACCGTGCCCGCGCCGACCACCACCACATCGGCCAGCTCGCGCATCAGCCGGAACACGGCGCGGTCCCCGGCGCCGCCGAGGGCCCCGGAGCGGCCGTCGGCCGTCGCGGCGCCGTCGAGGCTGCTGATGAAATTGGCCCGCACCCAGCAGGAGGCCAGGTTCTCGGGGTAGGCGTAGTACTGCGCGAGGCGGTCCTCCTCGACGGTGGAGACCGGCCCGAAGGCTGTGAGATCCGTCCCAGCGGTGCTATCCGACATGGGCAACATTGCAGCACGTCGCTAGGGTGCCTGACATGCAAAGCACGGGCGCCGTCGCGGGTCTGGTCGATCGGCGGCCGAGTGTCACCCCCGAACGGCTGGTCGCACAGCTGGTCCCGCCGCCCACCTTCGCCGATGTCAGCTTCGACACGTACCGGCCCGATCCGTCCGAACCGTCGCAGGCGGCGGCCGTCGGGCACTGCCGTTCGTTCTGCGAGCTGGCCATGCAACGCCGGGCCGGCAAGAAGAAGTTGTTCGGCAAGCGTGAGGTGCTGCCCGGCGTCGGCGTGTACCTCGACGGCGGGTTCGGTGTCGGCAAGACCCACCTGCTGGCGTCGACGTATTACACGATGTCCCAGGGCGATGCCCCCGTGGCGTTCGCGACGTTCGGCGAGTTGACCCAGCTGGCCGGGGTGTTCGGCTTCACCGAGTGCATCGACCTGCTCGCCGACTATGCGGTGGTCTGCATCGACGAGTTCGAACTCGACGATCCGGGCAACACCACGCTGATCTCTCGGCTGCTCTCGGCGCTGGTGGAGCGCGGCGTGTCGATCGCGGCGACGTCGAACACGCTGCCCGAGCAGCTCGGTGAGGGCCGCTTCGCCGCACAGGACTTCCTGCGTGAGATCAACACGCTGTCGGCGATTTTCACCACCATCCGCATCGAGGGCCCCGACTACCGGCATCGCGGGTTGCCTCCGGCGCCCGAACCGTTGACCGATGACGAGGTGCGCACCGCGGCGTCGGCGAAAAGCGGTGCCACCCTTGATGATTTCGACGCGCTGTGCGCTCACCTGGCCACCATGCACCCGTCGCGCTATCACGCGCTGATCGACGATGTCACCGAGGTGTTCATCACCGGTGTGCACCCGATCGACGACCAGAGCGTGGCGTTGCGCCTGGTGGCGCTGACGGACCGGTTGTATGACGCCGGTATCCCGATTCTGGCCTCGGGCACCAAGCTGGACACCATCTTCAGCGACGAGATGGTGGCCGGTGGGTTCCGCAAGAAGTACCTGCGCGCCACATCGCGCATGTTGGCACTGACTGCCGCGGCACAGTCGTCGACGAGCTGAATGGCCGGGCCCGCGGTACTGCTGCTCCCGGGGGCCGGCGCGCGATGCGACGGCTTCTTCCCCGGGTTGGCCGATTCGCTTGCCGCCGAACCGGGTTGCCGTGTCATCAGCCAGGATCTCCCCGAACCGCTGGGCGCGGCAGCGGCGGATCTGCATGAACTCGTCGAGCGGCTGGGCGCCGGACCGGTCGTCGTCGTCGGACAGAGCCTGGGCGGTGCGGTCGGGCTGCTGCTCGCGCGTGAGTACCCCGGCGATGTGGCAGGGCTGGTGCTGCTGGATGCCACGCCGATCAACGACACGGTGCAGTGCCGGCGCGCCGAGCGCGCGCTCCGCGCCGTGGCCTTCGTCTGCCGAATCCCGGTGATTCACCGTGTGGTGAAGGCACAGGCGGTGCGCGCATCGGTGCGCGAGGCCGACAGGGTGCAGATGCGCCCGGACTGTGCGGCGGCCCATGCGCGGGTCGCAGCCGAAGCGGATCTGGTCAGCCTGGGCCGAGTGGTGGCCGGGTTTTCGGACCTGTCGGCGCAGTTCGACGAGAACGGGTTGCCGCGGGTGCCGGCCGCCGTCATCACCGCGGACCGCAAGCCCACCCATGCGGTGCGATCCGCCCACCAGCGCATCGCCGACGTACTCGGCGAACCGCTACTCTGCTGGCCCGGCTCCACGCACTCGGTGCACCTCACCCATCCCGACGAGGTACTCGAGGCCGTGCGCGATGTCCTGCAGCGTGCTCAGGCCGGCCGCACCATCACGTAGTCGCTCTCGACGCTGTCGCCGAGCCGGAACGTCTTGGTGCCGCCGACCCGGAAACCGGACTTGGCGTAGAAGCGTTGTGCCCGCTGGTTTTCCTGGTTGACGCCCAGCCAGACGCAGGCGGCATCGGTGCTGCGCCGCAGGGATTCGGCCATCAGCGCCGCGGACACCCCTGCGCCGTGCACGTCGGGCAGCGTGTACATCTTGGAGATCTCCACGGCCGGGCGCAGCGGTACCGCCCGCTGCACATCGGCGTCCTTGGGTACGCCGCGAATCAACATGGCGTAGCCGAGGATTCGGGTGTCGTCGCGGGCGATCAGCACGACGCGCTCCGGGTCGTCCAGGTAGCCGGCGAACGCCTGCACCGACAGGTTCGCCGCGATGAAGGCGTTGACGTTCTCAGCGGTGACACCGGGCGGGCAGGCCAGCGGAAAGGTGATGGCGGCGACGGCGGCGAGTTCGGTCAGATCCGCCGGTCCGGGTACCTCGACGCGCACGACGATCAGGGCAGCGGCGAGCCCGGCTGCCAGATGTTCCACTGGGCCAGGTGCGTGCCGGTCTGCGGGTTGATCATCACGACGTTGGTGACCAGCGCGCGGTAGACGTCCCAGTAGACGCCACCGTTGACGGTGGCCCCGGGGGGTGCGTTCAGCAGCGCCTTCTCCAGCGCGTCCGGCGCGTCGGTGTGCTTGGCGGCATACGCGTCGGCATACGGGGTGACGCCACTGAACGTGGTGGCGATGGCCAGCTTGTACGGGTTGGGCGCGGAGATGACGTGCACCGTCACCCCGGCGCGCCAGGGACCACCCTGGGCGCGCCAGCGCGGAGAGCCGTTCCAGCCCCACCCGGGAGGCACCGGCACGCCCACCACGTCGTGCACGGTCACGTCGGCGACGAAGTCGTCGAACTGGACGCGCAACGTCTCACCCAGGTTGCCGATGGGGGTGACCGCTGCCGCGGCGGGCGGCGCGATGCCGACTGCCACCGCGGCGGTCAGGCTCGTCAGGAGAACCGCGAACCAGGTGCGGACCTTTGCCAATCGCATGCCTGGCATCTTGGCACATGCCCGGCGCGCACTCCGGTGTTCGGCGGTTTAGCCGACCCAGGGCCCCTGGCCGCCGACCGATTCGATGCGGATCCGGGTCAGGAAACCGGCCGGTGCGTCGGCCGGCGGAAAGTGCTCGTCGGAACCGAGCAGCGCGATGGCCAATTCCTTGAGCAGTTCGGGTGCGCCGCCCTCGACGATGCGTGCGGTGCCGGTCACCGACAGGTACTGCCGCTGTTGGCCGGGCTGGGCCGGCGCCAGGATGGTCGCGGTGACCCGCGGATCCCGCCGGACATTGCGCACCTTCTGGTACTTGTCCGACAGGTGCGCGGCCACCAGTTCGTCACCGTCGGGACCGGACTGCACCGCCACCCAGACCAGTGAGGCCTGCGGGCTGCCGTCGGGGTTGATGGTGACCAGCGTGGCGTCCACCCCGGCGCCGATGAGTTCGCGGGCGGCTGCGTTCAGTTCCATGCGCTGTTCTACAGCGGCGCGTCCGGTTTCATTCCCGTGATGGAGGCCAGCAGCTCGATGAGTGTGGCGGTCGTGCGGTCCTTGTCGATGCCGAGGCCGTGCAGCGGGCCGTCGCCGTCCTCGGATTCCAGCAGCGCCAGCAGGATGTGCTCGGTGCCGATGTAGTTGTGGCCCAAGCGAAGTGCCTCACGGAAGGTCAGTTCGAGCACCTTCTTGGCCGGCCCGCTGAAGGGCACCAGGTCCAGCGCCTGGCCCGTCGCCGGCGGCAGGGTGATCGCCGCCCGGATCTGGTCGGGTTCGACGCCGTGGGCGGCCAGGATGGCGATGGCCAGGGATTCGGTGTCGCCGAGCAGGCCCAGGATCAGGTGTTCGGGACCGATCTCGATGTTCTCCGCGTCGCGGGCGGCGGTCTGGGCGGCGACCACGGCGGTGCGCGCCCGTGGGGTGAACCGCGCGAACCCCTCGTTCGGGTCGATGCCGGCGGTGTCGGCCTTGGGCACGAAGCGTTTCTGGGCGGCCTGCTTGGTGACCCCCATGCTGGTGCCGATATCGGTCCACGATGCGCCGGAGCGGCGGGCCTGGTCCACGAAGTGGCCGATCAGGTGATCGGCGACCTCGCCGAGGTGTTCGGCCGCCAGCACCGCATCGGTGAGTTGTTCGAGGGCGTCGGTGTGGACGGATTTGATGGCGCGGATGAGGGTGTCGAGGCTGACGGAATCGGTCATGCGTCAACCGTAGGTTGACTTCGATAAATCGTCAACTCTGGGTTGACGTCAGGGCTTCGGGTAGCCGCGCCGCACCGTGCGGTCCAGGATTCCGAGGGTGGCGCGCAGCGCGCTCTCCGGGATCACCGGGAAGATGCCGGCCTCGCGCCACTTGTCGGCGATCTTGGACCAGTCGTAGAACGAGGTGACCAGGGTGCCACCGTCGGCCGGTTCCAGCCGGTAGCCGTAGACGTGGCCGATCTGCGGCTTGATCTGACCCAGGATCGTCCAGGCGATCAGCCGGTCCTGCTCGTACTCGGTGATGTCGACGGTGACGTCGTAGCGGCCCATCGGAAAGTCGTTCAGCGCTTCACGATCCATGTGCACGACGAACTGGTCGCCGACCTGTGCCGCCGGGACGCCGGTCGCGTCCTGCAGCATGCCGGAAGCATCGATGGCGACGTGCCCCTGCGGGTCGGCCAGCGCCGCGAAGATATCGGCGGCCGGTGCGGCGATGGTGCGCTGCACTTCGATGCGTTCGGTCATGGCGGGTGGGCTCCTCAGGCGTCGGGTGCGGGTTTGCGGGCGATCAGATACCCCTGCGGTGTCGATTCAACACCGTCGCCCTCGGGGCCGCGGACCAGTTGGGCGTGCACGGGCAGGCCGGCATCGAGGAGCAGCTGCGCGACGGCCTCGGGCCGGCGGCGGTGAAACAGCAGATCGACGGGTTCGCCGAATGCCTCGGTCAGATGGCGGGGCCGGTCGCCGATCTGGAAGGCCAGCAGTGTCACACCGCCCGGGACGAGCACGCGATGGAACTCGGCGAACACGGCGGGTAACTGCTCGTCGGGGATGTGGATCACCGAGTACCAGGCGCACACGCCGCCGGCGCAGCCGTCGGGCAGGTCCAGGTCGGTCATCGACCCCACACTGAACGCGATATCCGGATGGAGCCGGCGGGCGTGGGCAATCATGTTGGGGGACAGATCGATTCCCGATACCCGGACGCCGTGGTCGCGCAGCACCACGGTGGCCGCGCCGGTGCCGCAGCCGATGTCGATGACACGCCGGCCCGCGGGGACCATGGCGGTGAACGCCGCCAGCATCGCGTGGTCGAGCGGTTTGTCGTCCAGGTGGTGTCCGAAGGCGGCGACATATCCCGCGGCGGTGCGGTCATAGCCGTCGCGGGTGCGGTCCAGGAACGGGGTTTCAGCCATCGACGCTGAGGCTACTGTCGACGGTATGCGTATCGCGGTGTTGGTCATCGGAATCGTCGTCGCCATGTTCGGAACGCTGTTCGCGTTCCAGGGATTCGGGGTGGTCGGGGGCAGTCCGATGAGCGGCACCACCACCTGGTCGGTGCTCGGCCCGATCATCGCGCTGATCGGGGTGGGCATCGCGGGCTACGCCTGGCGCCTGCGGCCCTGACTTTTGACGTCCGTCGGCCGCGGTGTAGCCTGACCGTCGTGAACATCCGCGTGCGCGCCGGCTATTGGCGCTTTATCGAGGCTCCGGGCGGAGCCGATAAAGCGCAGCGCTAAGCGACGCATCCACCCGGAGCCCAGGCAGTGACCCCATTTGGGTCGCTGCCTTTCGTCATTAAAGGGCGCCGGAGATGTCACTGCGGTGTCCATACCAGAAAGGCACCACCGTGAACCTGGCGCAGACCGCCACCGCACCCGCCACGTCGGACCGGCGGATACGCAGTTTCAGCGAGATCCCCAGCCCGCATGACGTGCTCTCCGAGTTCCCGCTGGGCGCCCGCCGTGCCGAGCGTGTCGCCCGCGATCGCGACGAGATCGCCGACATCCTGGCCGGGCGCGACGATCGCCTGCTCGTCGTCGTGGGTCCCTGCTCGGTGCACGACCCGGAGGCGGCGCTGGACTACGCCAGCCGGCTGGTCAAGGTCGCCGACGAACTCGGTGACCGGCTCAAGATCGTGATGCGGGTGTACTTCGAGAAGCCGCGCACCACCATCGGGTGGAAGGGCCTGATCAACGATCCCGGCATGGACAACACCTTCGATGTGACCCGGGGACTGCGCACCGCACGACAACTGCTGCTCGACATCATCGATATCGGACTGCCGGTCGGATGCGAATTCCTGGAACCCACCAGCCCGCAGTACATCGCGGACGCGGTCGCCTGGGGTGCCATCGGCGCCCGGACCACCGAATCCCAGGTGCACCGCCAGCTGGCGTCGGGACTGTCGATGCCGGTCGGGTTCAAGAACGGCACCGACGGCAACATCCAGGTCGCCGTCGACGGCGTGAAAGCCGCTGCGGCTCAGCATGTCTTCTTCGGCATGGACGATATGGGCCGCGGTGCGCTGGTGAACACCGAGGGCAACGAGGACTGCCACGTCATCCTGCGTGGCGGCACCGCCGGCCCCAACTACGACGCCGACACGGTGCGCGACACTGCGGCCAAGCTGACCTCCGCCGGACTGCCCGGCCGGGTCGTGATCGACTGCAGCCACGCCAATTCCGGCAAGGACCACATCCGGCAGGCCGGGGTGGCCGCCGAGGTGGCCCAGCTGGTGCGTGACGGCTTGCCGGTCAGCGGTGTGATGTTGGAGAGCTTCCTCGTCGCCGGCGCCCAGGCGCCCGAGGCGCGCCCGCTGGCCTACGGCCAGTCGGTGACCGACAAGTGCATGGACTGGGCGGCAACCGATCTGGTGTTGCGGGAGCTCGCCGCGCGCTGAGGCGCGCTACGCTACGTACGGGGAAAGGGGTGCGCGGTGCTGGCGGTGCTGGAGGCCTTCGCCGTCATCGCCATCATCATTGTCGTCGGCGCCATCGTGGGCCGCCGCAACGTGCTGGGCGACAACGCGCGGATGGTGCTCAACCGGGTGGCCTTCCACGTCGGGGTGCCCGCGCTCGTGCTGCTGTCCCTATCGGACTCCGATCCTGCGCAGGTGTTTTCATGGCCGCTGCTGGTCTCGGCCGTCACCACACTCATCGTGTTCGCCGGCTACTTCGTCATCGCGGTGACGTTGCGGCGCAGCGACCGGGCCGACGCCACCATCGGTGCGTGGGCCGCATCATGGGTCAACGCCGGCAACCTCGGTATCCCGCTGAGTGCGTATGTGCTGGGCAGCATCACCGAAGTGTCGGCACTGATCGTGTTCCAGACGGTGCTGCTGGTCCCGCTCGGTGTGGCCATCATCAACTCCGGCGGGCGCGACGGCGGGTCGGTGGCGGCTCAGATCAAAGGCCTGGTGACCAATCCGATCATCGTCGCCAGTGCCATCGGCACCGTCCTGGGGCTCACCGGGACCACCCTGCCGAGGGCCATCCACCAACCGCTGGAACTGCTGGCCGATCTCGCGATACCCACGGTGCTACTGGCGTTCGGTATCGCCCTGGTCACCCAGACCGGCGGGACGGGTAAGGAGAGCCGGGTCGATCTCTGGCTGGCGGTGGTGTTCAAGGTGCTGCTGATGCCGGCCCTGGCCTATGTGCTCGCCCGCTGGGCGTTCGGGCTCTCGCCGGAACAGACCGCGATCGCCACCGTGCTGGCGGCGTTGCCCGCCGCGCAGAACCTCAACACCTACGCCTCGGTGTTCGAACGTGGTGAGAAATTGGCCCGCGATGCCACCTTGATCACCACGCTCGCCTCGGTTCCGGTGATCGCCGGCATCGCCTATCTGCTGGGGCTCTGAGCGTCCAGCGGGTGCATCAGCCGAACTCGAGCAGCGTGTAGGCCCCCCGATACTGCTTGCTCCACTTCCACTGCCAGAACGCGGGAAACAGCTTTCCGAACAACACTCCGCGTCCCTTGGGGATGGGCAGATCGTGCACCGCGCGGATGCCGGGAACGGTATTGACGAGGTCGGCCAGCTCGGCGGGGGACAGGCTGAACGGCATCGGCGGGACGCGGTATCGGGTCGATGCGCGGATGCCCTTCTTGCGGGTCAGCTTCTTCACGATCACCGGCGGCAGGTCGAAGATCATCTGACCACCGGGAAAACGCTTGGCCGCACTCGGTGATCAACCCCATCGCCTCCTCGGGCTGCAGGTACATCAGCAGGCCCTCGGCGGTGATGAAGACACCCTTGTCGGTGTCCACCCGGTCCATCCAGCGGTAATCCAGTGCCGACTGTGCGAGGTTGGTGATCCGCTCCGAAGTGGGGAGCAGTCGCTGGCGTAGCTCGACAATCGGCGCGAAATCGACGGTGATCCATCGGAAATCGGTGTCGGGCAGTGCCGCGCTGAGGCGCCAGAAACTGGTCTGCAGCCCCTCGGCGAGCGCGACCACGGTGGCCCCCGGATGCGTCGACAGATATGCGGTGGCCGCCCGGTCGATGCCGACGGCCCGCAACGCCATCTCCTGGCCCTTGCGGCCGAACTTGTCGAAATCGACATCGATCGCGTCGACCAACCGGATCGCCATCGGGTCGTCGATGACGGCCTTGGGGTGGCGGGCCTGGTGCGCGCGGGCATTGAGCGTCAACAATGCGGTCTCGGACACTCCGGTGAGGTTGCCGGCGTCGGCTCTGCTGCTGTCCACTACACCGAAGCTACTAGCATTCGGCGCATGGCAAAGCTCGAACTTTCCCGCGAACTGTCGCTCGACCCGCAGACGGCGTGGGATCACGCGTCGAATCTGAACGAGCTGGGGGACTGGCTGGTGATGCACGAAGGCTGGCGCAGCGACATTCCCGACGAGCTGACCGTCGGCACCACGCTGATCGGGGTGGCCGGTGCCAAGGGGATGCGCAATCGCGTCACCTGGACGGTGCGCAAGCTCGACGCACCGCATCTGCTGGAGGTCGTGGGCAAGGGCGTCGGCGGCACCAAGTACGGGCTGAAGCTGAGCGTGCAGCCCACGTCGTCGGGCAGCAAGTTCGCCGTCACCCTCGAACTCGGCGGGCCGCCGCTGTTCGGCCCGATCGGATCGGTCGCCGCCCGCACGGTCAAGGGCGATATCGAACGTTCCATCGAGAAGTTCGAGACGCTCTACACCTGACGGCTCTAAGCTCGCGTGGGTGAGGGGCAGATTCGCCGCGACGTTGCTGGTGGTCCTGCTCTGCGTGCTGGGGCCGGTATCGGTGGCGGGCGCGGAACCGCCGACCGCGCAGATCGACGTCGGGGGCCTGCAGCGCACGTATTACCTGCACCTGCCGCCGGGACCGCCGACCGGTCTGGTGGTCAACATGCATGCCGCTGGTCAGAACGGTCGGCAGCATGCCGCGCTCACCCACTACGACGCGGTGGCCGACGCCCATGGATATGCGGTGGTGTACCCGGACGGTATCGACCTAAGCTGGGCCGACGGGCGCGGCGCGTCGGTCCCGGACCGCACCGGTGTCGATGACGTGGGATTCATTGTCGCCCTTGTGGATCGGCTGACGGCCGATTTGGGGATCCCGGCGGGCCGGGTGTTCGCGACCGGGCTGTCGGCGGGCGGATTCATGGCCAACCGGCTGGCCTGTGATCGCGCGGACATGTTCGCCGCGATCGTTCCGATCGGCGCGACCCTGGGTGATCAGGTCCCATGTAACCCGTCACAGCCCGTATCGGTGCTGACCTCACAGGGCACCGTCGATCCCATCGTGCCGTTCAACGGCGGTCCGATGATCGGTCGGGGCGGACCCAGCACCATCCTGGCGGCCTACGCCGTGGTGGACCGTTGGCGCGAACTCAACGGCTGCGCGCCGGACCCGGTGATTGCGCCGGTGCCCGGTTCCGGCGACGGGACGAGCGCCGAACGCGTCAGCTACGCGTGCGCGGCGGGCACCGAAGTGGTGTTCCTGCGGGTCGACGGCGGTGGGCACACCTGGCCGGGTGCCCCGGAGATCCTGCCGGCCAACCAGGTGGGGCCGGCCACGCGTGCGTTCGACGCCTCGGAGGTGTCGGCGCAGTTCTTCGACGCGCACGGCCGGTAGTTCGTTCCCGGGTGTATCCGCCGACTCCATTCGAACATATGATCGAACAGTGGGCGAGATGCAGAGCATCGGGCACGGCGGCCAGCCGGCGCGGGACGTCTTCCGCCGCGTCGACCCACCGCGCGCCGTGCTGGTCGATCTGGGCGCCCTGTTCCCACGGCAGCCGCACTGCCAGTGGGGGCGCTATCACCCGCTCGGGCTGCAGATGCACAAGGTGGTCGAGGGGGAGCTGACCTGCTGGGGACTCTGCGAGCAGGGCGCCTGGTGGGGTCTGGTGACGTATTCGATCACCTTCGGCGCTTCGGAAAGGCCGGTGACGCACTGGGTTCCGGCATGGATGCTGACGGTCAAGGCGTAGTTCGTTAGTGTCCCGGCTATGACGCAGCCGCCGGAGAGCGAGGAGCCGACCGGCTACCTGGCCGATGCCGGTGCGCCCACCGAGCTGGCCGGCGTCGCCGACGCGCACACCCAGGCGGCGCACGCGTGGGCGTTCGATGAGGATCCGGAGCCGGCGCCGCCGCGATTCACACCCGCGCGGATCACCGCTTTCGCGGTCGCCGCGGCGGTGGTGGTGATCGCTGCTGCGTCCGGGATTGCGGTGTGGTTCCTGAGCTACGGTGAGCCGGCGGCCGAGCCGGCGCCGCGGCCCGACCTGCTCAACGGGGTGTACCGCGTCGAATATCACTGGGATCAGGCCACATATCGCGAGGCCGAAGGCAACACCAACTGGGGTGAGGGGGCCGATGCCGGGCCGGCCCAGGATTGGCTGACGTTGACATCGGCCTGCACGGACACCGACTGCATCGCCACCGGTGAGGTGCTGGGTCAGGACCAGGCGCGCATGCCCGGTGCCCGCACGTTGACGTTCAAGCTGACCAATGGGACCTGGGAGGACATCGCACCCGCGCGGGTGAAGTCCACCTGTACCTATGACGACGGATCGATCGCCGGGGAGTCCTGGACGACGGTGACGTTGGGCTTCACCCCGCGCCCGGACGGATCGTTCACCGGTGCGCTCACCACCGTCGTCGACACCGACGAGTGCGGGGACCAGGGCAACACGGTGGTGACGCCGTTGACGGCGGGTCGGGTGGGCGAGGCGGTGTAGTGCGTCGGGCGGGACAGGGGTCCAAAGTATGGCCCAAAGGACCCTAGATGTCCCAGCGGTACCGGCGTTGATTACTAGGTATGAACTTGAAATTGTGGATTGGCTGGGTCGCAATAGTCATCGGTGTGTGCGCCGCGGTGTCGGCGTTCGTGGTCAGTTCGACGCAGGCGGGGCAGGGACTCGCATTCGGGTTCGCAGCATTCATCGCGTTCTTCGGGGCGATGTCGGTCCTCGCTCACAACCGGGCCCCCGATCATTGGGGTTTGGTGGTGGTCGGAGTGGTCATGTTGGCGCTGCCGTTCCTCAGCGGCGGCTTCAACGTCGACCGGGGCGCTGCCTGGACCTGCTGGGTGGCCGGGGGCCTGGCCCTCATTCTCGGAGGTATCGGCTGGACGCACGACAAGACCCAGACCCAGGACGGGATGAGCGAGTGGGGTGACAGTCAGCGGCTGCGACACCGCTGGAGTTACGGCATCGGCCGGGCGGCGTTGGCAGTGGGTGGCGCCAGCGTCATCATGGGTATCGCGTTCCACTCGTCGATCGCCGGGACCGCCGTCACCATCGGTCTGGGCGCCATGATCGCCGTGGTGGCCGTCTGGTCACTGCTGGCCTCCGAGCCGACCCACGATTTCCTGTTGCTCGCCATCGTGGGGTTCGCGATGTTCCTGTCGCCGTGGGCGGCCGGATACGCGGGAGACACGATCGCGTGGGCGGCGTGGGTGGCCGGGGCGCTGGCCACGGGGCTCGGCGTCGCGGGCTACCTGCGTGATGAGCGTATGGATTTCGCCACCGCTGTTCGGGATGATTCGGCTGAGCGGTACCGCGAACAGTTTCGCTGACGGTGGGGGCTGTGTGCTGGAGAGCCTGAGGCGCGTCATTGTCGCTGTGCTGTCGGTCGCGGTGCTGAGCGCCTGCGGTACGACAGGCGGAGGCGACCAAGATGCAGCGATGGTCAGCGATGCAGAAGCAGACCTGCGCACCAGGCCCTCATTCGAAGCGGCGCGACAGCAGTACCGGGCGGCTGTCGAGGGGTGGGCCGCCCAGATCGCCTCAATGTCAACGGGATTGACCTGGCATGTGAAAGAAGACAGCTGGGGTGGGTGCAGCGGCGACTACGCCAACACTGCAGGGGTGCACGCCTACATCTATGTCGTGTTCAACGGGCCGGTCCCCGAAGAGGCCTGGCCGCAAGCGCTCGACGTCGTGCGACGGGGTGCGGCCCAGTTGGGCGCCATCAATGTCACCACGCCCGTCGACAGACCTCGCGATCATGATGTCATCTTCTCCGGCAATGACGGCGTGTCAGTCGAATTCGGCACCGAGGCCGTGGGCGTCTTGTCTGCCACGTCAGATTGCCGGCTGCGCCAGGCGAATCTGCCACCGGGCGGCCTGTGAACCGTGGCATCGGGCATAGAAACAAGAAAGGCCCGGATGACCGGGCCTGACCTGCAAGAACTGTGGTGCGCGATACTGGGATTGAACCAGTGACCTCTTCCGTGTCAGGGAAGCGCTCTCCCGCTGAGCTAATCGCGCCGGGTCGAAACTTTGGAGGTGGAGACGGGAATCGAACCCGTGTGCACGGCTTTGCAGGCCGTTGCCTCACCACTCGGCCACTCCACCATTTGGGGTTGATGCCACTGCACCTTCGAGCGGACGACGGGATTCGAACCCGCGACCCCAACCTTGGCAAGGTTGTGCGCTACCAACTGCGCCACGTCCGCGTGCCTCGGGTGAGATCGTCACCCGGTGCGGAAAGGAACATTAGTCCAACCACACGAGTAACTACAAATCACTTGTAACCGCGCGGCAATCGGCGCTAAAACAGCTGGTAAACCTGGCGCGAGAGGGAGAAGCCGCGACCGCTGCCGCTGTCTCGGCAGGACATTCCGCTCTCCGCGCTGGTGCAACTGAGCGCGCCGCGGGTGATCGACCGGCCGTAGGCCAGTACGTCGGACCCGCCCAACGTCGTATCCCCAGCGCAGACCAAGGTCGCCGGCTCGCCGGGCGTCAGCGCGATGCCCTGTCCGTAATCAAGCTCACAGTCGGCCGGCCGCGGCGGGGGAGCCCAGTCCCGCTCGGCGATATCGCATCGCAGGTACTCGGAGTCCAGAATGCAACTGACGTTCCCGCTCGGCGAGGTGAAATGGGCGAAGTCCTCCGCGGCGGCTGGAGCCGCGCAGAACGTCGTAACGGCCCCGGTCGCTGCGGCGACCGCGAACACTCGAAGGATCATGCGACGACCCTAGCGGCCAACCATCCGCTGGTCAGCGCGAATTCTCAGACCGTCAGCACCATCCGGTAGCGGGCCTTGCCGGTGTCCATCGCCGCATACGCCTCGGCGGCCTGAGCCAGCGGAAGCTCCTGGATGCGGGCCCGCACCCCGGACTGCACGGCGAACTTCAAGGTGTCCTCGACATCGCGCGCGGTCCCGGACGGGTGGCCGGTGATGCTCACGCCCGGAGTGATCAGCTGCAGCGGGCTGACCGGCAGCGGATCCGGCGTCACACCCACCACGATCAGCTCCCCGCGCGGCAGCAACCCGCCCACGGTGTCGGCCATGGCCTGAGAGTTGGCGGCCGTCGCCAGCACCACCGACACCCCACCGAGGGCCTGCAGCGCCTCACTCACATCGCCGGCCTTGGAGTCGACGTAGTGGTGCGCACCGAGATCGAGGGCGTCCTGCTTCTTGTCCGCTCCGCGGGCGATCGCGATGGTCTCGAAGCCCATCGCACGGGCGAACTGCACGCCCAGATGTCCGAGGCCACCGACACCGAGCACCGCGACCCGGTCACCGGGCTTGGCCCTGGTCTCGCGCAACCCGTGGAACACCGTCACCCCCGCGCAGGCCATCGGGGCGGCCTCGGCGAAGGACAGTTCGTCGGGAATCCGGGCCAGCGCGTTGGCGGGCACGGTGACCGACTCGGCGTAGCCGCCGGGGTAGTGCCAGCTCGGGATCTGCCCGTTGGCGCAATGGATGAAGTCCCCCTGGTGACACGGCACGCAGCGTCCGCAGTGCCCGCCGAACCAGCCGACGGCCACCCGGTCGCCGACCGCGTAATCCTGAATACCATCACCGATCTCGGCGATGGTGCCGGCGATCTCGTGCCCGGGCGTCAGCGGCCAGGTGAGGCCCGGGAAGGCGCCGTTGACGAACGCGTGGTCGGTGCCGCAGACACCGCAGGCCTGCACGGCGATGCGAACGTGATCGCGACCCGGCGGGGTGGTGTCCACCTCGGCGAGTTCCAGCGCTGCTCCGGCCGATGCGACATGAACCGCCTGATGACGTGCCATCTCAATCCTCCCTGTTGGGTCGTGTTGACCCATGTCTACCCGCGCATGGGTCTTTCAACGGTCCGGTTTGCGTGAAAACTGGCGCCACCCTGACCAGCCAATTCCAGCTAGCAGGTAGCCGCGTGCTAGTCTTCGTCCTCGTTCCCCGGTCTCGTAGCTCAGGGGGAGAGCGTCCGCCTCACACGCGGAAGGTCACTGGTTCGATCCCAGTCGGGACCACAAGCAAGAGCCGCCCTCGGGCGGTTCTTTTGCTTTCTCAGGCCGATCGGAAGAGGGGTCATGGCAGGCGACGGCGCCCATTTCTATCGGCCCGCGGACGGCACCGGGTTGCCGCACGATCCGTTCAACGCCATCGTCGGGCCCCGGCCGATCGGCTGGATCTCCACCCGGGCCGCCGACGGCGTGCGCAACCTGGCGCCCTACAGCTTCTTCAACGGTTTCAATTACCGGCCGCCGATCATCGGATTCGCCTCGGTCGGCTGGAAGGACAGTGTGGCCAACATCGAGGCCACCGGAGAGTTCGTGTGGAACCTCGCGACTCGTGAGCTCGCCGCCGCCATGAACGAGACCTCCGCGCCGATGCCGTCCGGTGAGGACGAATTCGACCGCAGCGGGCTGACCGCCGTGGACTCCACCACCATCGCGGCGCCTCGGGTGCTGGAGAGCCCGGTCAACTTCGAATGCCAACTCACCCAACTCATTCAGCTCACCGACGTCGACGGCAGTCCCGTCGAAACCTGGATGGTGCTGGGCCAGGTGATCGCCGTGCACATCGATCGGCAGTGGCTGGTTGACGGGGTCTATGACACCGCAGGCCCGCGGCCGATCCTGCGCGCCGGTGGGCCTGCGAACTACTCGGAGGTCGGGCCCGAGGGCGTGTTCACGATGGACCGGCCGACCATCTGAGTCACACGTTCTCACATCGCATAGTCGGGCAGTTCGAGGTCGTCGCGCAGGCTGCGGTTCAGGACCACGTCGGCCAGGACGGGCACGTTCATCGCGCGCATCGCCAGATTGCGTACCCGGATGCCCATCGGTGTCCGGGTCGCGAAGAATGACAGGAACTTCTGCGCACCGTCTTGTTTGCCTTCGATGAAACGCCGCAGCCGGTTCTCGTACGCGTCGAACGCTCGGCGGTGGTCGCCACCGGCGCGTGTCAGTTCGCCCGCCAGAACATAGGCCTCGGTCATCGCCAGGCCCGTGCCCTCACCCGCGAGCAGCGAGACGCACGCCGCGGCGTCACCGATCAGCGCGACGCGTCCTCGCGACCACCGGTCCATCCGGATCTGGCTCACCACGTCGACATAGAGGTCGTCCGCATCGTCCAGTGCGTCGAGGATCTGGGGGCACTCCCATCCGGCGTCGCCGAACTCGCGACGCAACCGGGCCCGGGTGGTGGCGCTGTCACCGAACTCGTGATCACGGTCGGACCGGAACACGAACAGAAACAACGTGCGGTTGTCGCGCAACGAGAATCGGGCGACCTGGCGACCCGGAAGGTTGTGCGTCACATAGATGAGCTCATCGCGCGGCCGGTACCCGTCGACGACGCACGCGGCCACCTGAGCGCCGAGATAGCGCTCGAACTGGTTTTCCGGGCCGAACGTCAACTCTCGTACCGTGGAATGCAGTCCGTCCGCGCCCACCAGGAGATCGAATTCGCGGGCCAGACCGTGCTCGAACTCCAGTCGCACGCCGTCGCTGTGATCGTGCACGGCGGTGATGGTGTCCGAGAAGATCGTCTCGACGCTGTTCTCGATGGTCGAGTAGATCGCGGCGGCCAGATCGCCCCGCGGCAGGCTGGTGTACTTGTCACCCGCGGCCCGGCGAATCGCATCGGTGCGCACCTCGGCCTGCACCCGCCCGTCGGCGCCGACCGAACGCAACGATGTGACCTGATAGCCGGCGTCGCGCACCGCCGTGTCGATGCCCATCTTCTCGGCAACCCGGTAGCCGACACCCCAGAAGTCGATGATGTAGCCGCCGGTGCGGAAGTGTGGCGCACGCTCGACGAGCGTCGGTTCGTGCCCGGCG
This sequence comes from Mycolicibacterium frederiksbergense, assembly GCF_012223425.1. GTDB lineage: Bacteria > Actinomycetota > Actinomycetes > Mycobacteriales > Mycobacteriaceae > Mycobacterium > Mycobacterium frederiksbergense. The sequence goes on along the minus strand of NZ_CP038799.1, from coordinate 5,934,887 downwards.
CGGTGCAGCCAATACGCGAGCGCGGGGCCGGCCACTCCGGCGCCGCTGATGGCGATTCTCATGTCGCCGCCCTCCCCGTCCGGCTTGCGCCGGGCTCGTCGTGTCGTGTGGCCAGTACTGATTCGTAGGTGATCCATCCGATGAGGACGGCCTCTTCGTCGTCGAGCACGGGCAGCCCGGTGCCGCCGCGTCCGCTCAGCGTGGCGAGCACTCCGTCGGCGGGCGTGTTCGCGTGCACCGCGGGGGGCACCGCGATCAGCGGCGCGATATCGTGCGGTCGGCTCGGGTCGGCGAGCGCCTCCGTGACGGCCTGGGCACTCACGCATCCGAGGTAGCGCCGGTCGTCGTCGACCACGGGCAGCATGCCAAGCGCCGTCGCGGCCAGCGCCGCGGCGGCGTCCTTAAGGGTGGTCCGCTCAATGAGCGGGGTGGGCGCCGCAACGGCCACATCGGCTGCGACCCAATCACGTTCGACGGGCGCCGCGTCGAGGTCCACGCCGCGTCGCCACAGCTTGGCGGTATAGATGGTGTTCTTGGACAACAGGCGTCCGGTGCCGGCGGCGATCACGACCGCGACCATGAGCGGCAGGATGATCGAGTACTGGCCGGTGAGCTCGAAAAGCATGATCACGGCGGTGATCGGCGCGCCGGTGGCACCGCCGAGGGCGGCGCCCATCCCGATCAATCCGTAGGCACCGGCGGACTCTGTCGCGGCGGGGAACAGCTGGTGTGCGATCGTGCCGAACGCGGTTCCGGCCATGGCCCCGATGAACAGGGTCGGCGCGAACACCCCGCCCGAGCCGCCGATGCCGATGGTCAAGCTGGTCGCCAACATCTTGCCGACCATCAGGATCAGCAACACGCCGACGAGGTAGTGGCCCTCGACGGCGTTCTCCAGGACCGGGTACCCGACGCCGTACATCTCGGGCAGGGCGATGAGCAGCCCGCCGAGTACGACACCGCCGGCCGCCGGACGGGCCCACTCCGGTCCACGCCACACCCAGTCGCAGAGATCCTCGACGAGATAGAGGATCTTGGAAAACGCCACCCCGATGATGCCGACCGCGACGCCCAGCGCCGCGTAGAGCAGATATTCGGGGGTGCTGCGGACGGCGAAGGCCGGCAGCGCCAGGAAAGGGTGGTCCCCGAGTATCGCCCTGCCCACGACCCCGGCGGTCACGCTGGACAACACCACGGCGCCAAAGGATTCGGCGGCAAAGTTGCGCAGGATCAGTTCGAGTGCGAAGAACGGAGCTGCCAGCGGTGCGTTGAAGGTCGCGGAGATGCCGGCCGCCGCACCGCACGCCACCAGCAACCGCATCCGCGGGACATCGAGTCGCAGCACCTGTGCCAGTGTCGACCCGGCGGCCGACCCGATCTGCACGATGGGTCCTTCCCGGCCGACCGAGCCGCCGCCACCGATGCACAGTGCCGAGGCCAGCGCCTTGACCAGGCTGACCTGAGGGGCTATTCGGCCGCCGCGATGACTGACCGCGTACATCACCTCCGGGACACCATGCCCGCGCGCTTCGGGGGCGAACCGGTGGACCAACGGCCCATAGACCGCGCCGGCGATGACCGGGGCCAGCAGCAGGAACCAGAACCCCAGTTGCGGCCAGTGCGTGCTGGCGACCCGGCCGAGACCCGAGTAGTCCGCATAGCCGGTGAACATCTGCGTGAAAGCTGTTACCAGCCAGCGAAATCCAACCGCGCCGAGCCCGGTGATCGCCCCGATCGCTATCGCCAGCGGGACCAGGGCCGAAGGGGCCTCGCGGAGCCAACGGCCCCACGAAACCGACCGCGCCGCCCGCAGGCGCCGACCCGTACCATCGCGACCAGCCACAATTGCAGTATGCAATAGTTGGCCTGTGCATTGAAATCGGGGGATCCGTCAGTGAAGAGGAGGGCAATGACCGGCACAACCGGCCACGACGCCGACGATTCGATCGATGCGATCACCGATGCGCTGCTGACGGCGTCCCGGCTGCTGGTGGCGATATCGGCGCGCTCCATTGCCGATGTCGACGAGACGCTGACGATTCCGCAGTTCCGGACGTTGGTCATCCTGAGTAACCGCGGGCCGGTGAAGCTTGCGACACTGGCGGGCCTTCTCGACGTACAACCCTCCACCACGGGCCGGATGGTGGAGCGGCTCGTAGCCGCGGGGCTGCTCGATCGGCGGCAGAATCCGGATTCGCGGCGGGAACTGGTGGTGGATCTCACCGCGAGGGGGCGTGAGGTGGTCACCGCCGTCACGGCCGTCCGGCGCACCGCGCTCGCCGACGTCGTGGCGCAGATGCCCCGCGCCGACCGGCACGGACTGGTCCGCGCACTGTCGGCATTCACCCGGGCCGGTGGCGAACCGGCGGCGTCATCGCATCCGGACACGATAGACAGGGGATGACTGAGTGCGATTGCCGTACAAGGTATTGACCATGGGCATCGCGGTCGGAGTTGGAGTCGGCGGATGCTCGATGGACGCGCCCGCGGACCCGGCGGAGCGGGGCGAGAACGGCTCTGCCACCGCCACCGCGGTGCGCGGCGGTGAACTGAACGCACTAACCGCCCGTGGGGTGGTGGAGGCGTTGGACCGGGAGGGTTTTCCGGTGGCGCATCCGGTGGACACCACGAAGTACGAATGCCCCGACGCAGGTTGCGATCAGTCCATCGTGACCGACTCTGTGCGGGTCAAGTCCTTTTCCAGTACGGGGCGTGCCCAGAAGTTTGCGGCCCGGCAGGGTCTGTTCCAGGCCGGAACCGTCGTCGTCGCGTTTGCGCCCCCGGTGCCGCCCTCAGAGCGCGCACGCTTTCGGGAACATATCCAGCGGGTGGTGAGCTGAACCGCGCCGGCGCGAGGGCCACCTGGTAGGACTGATGGGTGGAAATGGTGGCCACCGCGCCGGCAACCCTGGGCCCGGCCGAGATCGGCGCCTTCGCCGCGCGCGCCGAACGCCTCGGCTTCGACACCATCCATGTCTCCGAGACCATCCACGACCCGTTCACGGTGGCCGCGTTCGCGCTGCAGGCCACCACCGACATCACCGTGCGCACCAGCATGGCCCTGGCGTTCCCGCGCAGCCCGATGATCACCGCCTACGCGGCGTGGGATCTGGCGCGACTCTCCGGCGGCAGATTCCAGCTGGGCATCGCCTCCCAGGTGCGCGGCAACATCGTCGGACGCTTCTCTACGGCGTGGTCCGAGCCGGTGTCCCGGATGGCCGACTACATTCGCGCCCTGCGGGCGATCTTCCATGCCTTCCAGACCGGCGAGCGGCTCAATTATGTTGGTGCGCACTACACCTTCGACAAGCTGCAGCCCTATTTCAATCCCGGCCCGCTGGATCATCCGGCGCCGGCCATCTGGACCGGCGGCGTCAACGCGCGCATGGTCGCCATGGCCGGCGAGGTGGCCGACGGCTTCGTCTGTCACCCCACCAGCTCCCATCCGACGATCATGCGCACCCAGACGCTGCCTGCGCTGGCCGGTGGATCGCCGCGGGTGATCGCCAATCCGCAGCCGCTGATGGCCGCGACGCGTGAAGAGATCGACGCATTGCGCGACACCCGGCGCAGTGAGCTGGCGTTCCTGTACAGCACGCCCGCCTACCGCCGCCAGCTCGAGCGCATCGGTGTCACCGACCTCGGTGCACTCGAACAGCTGGTGCCCCAAGGTACCTACGACGAGATCCCCGAGGTGCTCGAGCAGTGGTACGCCGGGCTGTGCGACGGGCTGACGATCTCGCTGCCGGCCGGGGACGACGCGGCGCTGGCCGAACTGGTGCGGCAGTGCCGGGTGATTCCCCCACGATGAGGGGCTAGTGCGCCGGGACGTCCCGTGCCGGCATCGCCGCCACCAACGGGGTGTCCACGCCGACCGGCCCGAGGGCTAGCGCACCGCCCGGTGAGCCCAGCGGCGCGTCCCGCCCCGGCAGCACCGTCAGGAAGAACTCCGCATTGTCGGCCAGGTGTGCCCGCTCGTCCTCGGGCAAATCGGTCTCGTACTCGATCGCATCGAGTCGGCACGCAATTCTGCAGGCGCCGCAGTCCACGCACTCGTTCGGATTGATGTACAGCGAACGGGCGCCCTCATAGATGCAGTCCGCGGGACATTCCGCCACACACGACTTGTCCATCACGTCAACGCATGCCGAGCCGATCACGTAGGTCATGCCACGACAGTAAGAAACAAGGCTCCTCGGGCACCGGAGTCCAAGGGCACCGCAGAAAAGGACTTTGGTCCTTTCTCAGCTCAAGAACCGCTGCGCATACCCGGCGAACCGCGCCCGCAGGTCGTCCTCGTCCAGGCCGAACATCTGCGCCGATGTGGCGACCCGGCCCAGCCTGCCGCGGCGGTGACCATCGAGGTACTCGGTGACCGCCGTGCGCACCGGCGCGTCGAAGAGCTCGCCGGCCAGCGTGAACAACCGCTCGGCGGTGCCGAGTTCGTCGGCCATGAAATCGTCGAACCGGATATCGACGGAGCGCTCGGCCGGGATGGTGTCGCGCTGGCGCACACACTCGCCCAGCAGTTTCTCCAGCCGGTTCACCCAGCTCGCTGCGATCCGCGGGACATCCACCCGGTCGCGGTGCATCCGCTCGCTGTAGGTGATCATCGCGATCATCGACAAGGCCACCGGCACCGGATCGCGGTGGGTGAACGCGACGATCACACCGGGGAAGACGGTGTCGAGCACCGCGAGCTGGCCGAGGTGCTGCGGCGATTTCAGCACCCAGCGCCGCCCGCCGCGCAGGAACTGCAACGCCTGCAGTTGGGTGCGCAGATACTCATACGAGCTCGTCTGATCCCGCGACCAGTAGTAGGCGCTCCACCGCGGCACGTCGGCGAGTGTCTCCATCAGCATCGTGGAGAAGTCGTTGGCCAGCAGCTGAATCTCTTCGTGCACATGCTCGGTGGTCATTTCGTGCATCAGCGCGAAGTGCGGCATCAGGGTGTCCATCACCTGCACCGCCATGTCCATCCTGCTCACGCGGGGGTCGGGCGTCAGGCCGGCCTCGGCCGGCAACGGAAACGGCTCGACGCCCTCCCAGTAGGGCAGGCTGCGAAAGGTCGGGGGAGCCGCCAGCAGGTTGTGCAGGTGGGTGGTCCCGGTACGGGGCAGCCCGGCGATGACCACCGGCGCCAGCACCTCGATATCGTGAATCTCGGGATGCCGGGTCAGCAGGTCGGTCAGCAGCAGTCGGTTCTTGAGCCACTGCACCAGTTGTGCGTGGAAGTTGACCACGCCGGGGCCGTGCATGTCGATCTCGCGCAGCTCGGCCACGTACCGGTCCAGTCGTTCGCGGTAGTCGTCGGGCCCGAAGTCGGTGAGGCCGGTGTCGGCCCGCGCTCGGGCATGCAGGACCGCTGAATCCAACGGGAAGTCGGGCGCGATGGAGGCCATCATGTCCCGGATCTGTTGGGCCTCAGCGCTATACCGCGGCTCGGCCAGGTCGTCGAGATGGACGATTCCTGCTGTGGTGTCGGTCACATCGACTTATGTTACTCTGGGTTTCGTAATGACGACAGAGATCGGACGCCCCCGAAATCCGCACATCGACGACGCCGTGCTGCGCGCCACGGTGGAGCTGATCGGTGAGACGGCTTACGCCTACCTCACCGTCGGCGCCATCGCGGTGCGCGCCGGCACCAGCAAGCCGGCCATCTACCGGCGCTGGCCCAGCAAGGCAGCCCTGGTTCATGAGGCGGTCTTCCCGCTCGATGCCAGCACTGAATTGCCGAACACCGGAACGCTGTTCGGAGATATCCGGGAAATGGTGCGCCGCACGCTGGCCGTGTTCGCCACCCCCGCTGCCCGCGCGGCACTACCCGGCCTCGTCGGGGAGATGGCCGCCGACCCGGCACTGCACACCACCCTGCTGGAACGCTTCGGTGACATCATCGTCCGCGGCCTCGGCGAGTATCTGGACGCCGCCGTGGCGCGCGGCGAGATGCGCGCCGATGTCACCGCCACCGACCTTGCCGAATCGATCGCCGGTATCACCTTCGTGGCCCTGCTGGCCCGCGGAGCCGTCCCCGACGATGCGTGGATCGAGCGCACCGCCACCCTGATCGTGAGAGGAATCAGTACATGACACACGAATCGACGACGGCCTGGCGGGAATTGCTCGACACCCTGCGTGACCTGGACCGCTCGTTCCTGGAGGGGGACAAGGCGGTGACCGACGACCGCCACATCGGCGACGGTTACCGGATGCTGGCCACCACGCTGGGCGTCGCGCTGGACACCTACCTGTTCGCCGACCCGAGCCGCCCGCAGTGGTTGGAGGTCAACTCGCCGTGGCGACCGGACCGGCGCTGGGGCGGGGACAACACCGATGCCATCTATTTCATCTGCCCGGTCGACCCGCAGCGGCGCTACCGGATCAGCGGCAACCGCGGTGACAGTGTGTACTTCTCGGTCACCGCGTACAACGAACCGGCACCCGGGGCCTGGTCGGACCGGATCATTGCGGTGTTCCGCGATGAAGACCTGGATTTCGACGCCGACGGGAATTTCAGCTTCGAGTTCGGCCCTGCGCCCGACGCCGCCGTGCTGATGACCCGCGACTATCAGGCCGACCCGCACACGGGTACCGCGGTCACCTGGCACATCGAGGCGCTCGATGCGCCCGAGCCGTTTCGGCACGGCGACACCGAGACGGCCACGGCGCTGCGCGCGAGCGCGGCCTGGATGCGCACCATGTTCGCGATCCTGCCGCTGGCCGTCGGCGCCAAGGTCGCCGACAACCACGAACTCGGTCACGAAACCGCCATGGCGGCAAACGATTTCGCGGCGCCCTACCAGGTGCCGGACGCCAACTTCGGCTGGTCGGCGCGCGATGCCTGCTACGCCTACGGCAGCTTCGACCTCGCCGAGGACGAGGCACTGGTGATCACCCACCGTCCACCCGCCTGCCGGTTCTGGAACCTGGTGGTGTGGAACCAGTTCATGGCGACCCCGGGTGTGCGCGATGCGCGCAGTTCGCTGAACGGCCACACCGCGGTGCCCAATGCCGATGGTTCGGTCACCGTGGTGCTGTCCCGCGGTTCGACGGCACACCCCAATTCGCTGACGACGCTGGACTATCCGCGGGGCAACCTGGCATTCCGCTGGTTCCTCGCCGACGAGGTGCCGGACAAGCCGGTGGTGCAGTTGGTGAAGGCCTCGCAGGCGCCTACCGAGGTGGACTGACCTCGGGCGTCAGACCGAGGTGCTCGCGCAGGGTGGTGCCCTCGTACTCGGCCCGGAACACCCCGCGTTCCTGTAGCAGCGGCACCACCGCATCGACGAACGGATCGAGCCCGGCCGGGGTGACATGCGGTACCAGGATGAAACCGTCACTGGCATCTGCCTGCACCAGCGTGTTGATCTCCTCGGCCACCGTCGCCGGTGAGCCGATGAAGTTCTGCCGGCCGGTCACCTCGATGATGAGCTCACGGCTGCTGAGGTTTTCGGCTTCGGCCTTCGCGCGCCACTCGTCGGCGACGGCGACCGGATCACGGTGCATCCGCACGCTGGCGCGGCCGCGGGCGACGGTGTTCTCCCCGACGACCGGATCGACCGAGGGCAACGGCCCGTCGGGGTCATGGTCGGACAGATCGCGGTTCCACAGCTGCTCCAGGAACTTGATCGCGGTGGCCCCGGAAACTTGAGCCAACCTGACCTCCTGCGCGATATCGGCGGCTTCGGCATCGGTGTCACCGAGCACGAACGTCGCCGCGGGCAGGATCAGCAGTTGATCGTGACGCCGGCCGTAGGCAGCCAGTCGTGCCTTCACATCGGTATAGAACGCCTGCCCCTCGGCGCGCGTCGCGTGCCGGGAGAAAATGGCATCCGCCGCGCGAGCCGCGAACTCGCGGCCGTGATCGGAGTCGCCGGCCTGAAAGATGACCGGCCTGCCCTGCGGGCTGCGCGGCACGTTGAACCGGCCGGAGATGTCGAAATGTTCGTCCCGGTAGGAGAATCTGCCGGCGTCGGCGTCGGACAGGAAGGCGCCGGTGTCCTTGTCGGCCACGATCTCGTCACCGCGCCACGAGTCGAACAAAGTGTGTGCGGCGGCCAGGAAACTCTCGGCACGGGCGTAGCGCTGGTCCTCGGCCAGGAACCCGCCGTGCCGGAAATTCTCCCCGGTGAAGGCATCCCATGAGGTGACGACGTTCCACGCGGCCCGCCCGCCGGACAGGTGATCCAGCGACGCAAACTGCCGGGCCACCTCATAGGGTTCGTTGAACGTCGAGTTGATGGTGCCGGTCAGCCCGAGCCGTTCGGTGACGGCGGCCAGCGCGGCGAGCACGGTGAACGTGTCCGGGCGTCCCACCACATCGAGGTCATAGATCTGCCCACCCTGTTCGCGCAGGCGCAGGCCCTCGGCCAGGAACAGGAAGTCGAACTTGCCGCGCTCGGCGGTCTGCGCGAAATGGGTGAACGAACCGAAGTCGATATGGCTGCCCGAACCCGGGTCGCTCCAGACCGTGGTGTTGTTGACACCGGGGAAGTGTGCGGCGAGATGAATCTGTTTGAGGGGCTTGGTCATCGGAGTGTCCTAAAAGTGGGCGTACCGGTTGGCGGGGCGGGACAGCCCGAACAGGCCGCGCAGGGTGGAGTGCTCATAACCCCTGCGGAACACCCCGCGGCGCTGCAGCTCGGGCACCAGGGCACCGGTGATCTGCTGCAGATCGTGCGGAATGCTGGCCGGCCGCAACCGGAAACCGTCCGCGCCGGCCGCCTGCCACTGCTGCAGCAGGTCAGCCAGCTGCGCCGAAGTTCCGACGAAAACCTCCGCATCACTGATGTATTCGCGGCCCAGCGCCTCATCCAGCTGCGCGCGGTGCGCTGCGGCGGCAGTCGGGGTGTCGGCCAGGAACACCACCAGATCCGGCAGGATGCGCAGCGGGGTGGTGTTGTCGGTGCGCAGCGCGGTGATGGTCTCGATGATGCCGGTGACCTCGTCGCTGCTGTGCGGGGTGATGAACCCGAGATCGGCGCCCGAGGCGATCAACCGGTAAGCGGGATCGCCGTGGCCGAGCGCGGCCACCAGCGGCTGGCCCTGCGGCGGCCGCGGGGTGATCGAGGGGCCCTTGACCGAGAACCAGCGGCCCTGGAAGTCGATGTAGTGCAGCTTGTCCCGATCGATGAACCGGCCGGTGGCGGTATCGCGGATCTCGGCGTCATCCTCCCAGGAGTCCCACAGCCGGCGCACCACCTCGACATGGTCGGCGGCCTCGGCCAGCGCGTCATCGGCCACCTCGCGCCCGAAATGTCCCGCAGACTCGGGATTGGCCGACACCTGCACCCGCACACCCGCCCGCCCGGCGCTGACATAGTCGAGCGTGGCCACCGCCTTGGACAGGTGGAACGGCTCGGTGTGGGTGGTGATGGCGGTGGGGATCAGCCCGATGTGGCGGGTCCTGGGCGCCACCCGCGCCGCGATCTGCACGGCATCGAGCCGACCGCGGACGCGGTCGGTGCGCTGATCGGGTCGCCACGGATGGTCGGACTGCAGCACCAGCCCGTCCTCGATGGTGACGAAGTCCAACAACCCCCGCTCGGCCTCGACGACCAGTTCGGTCCAGTAGGGCGCGGTCAGCAGGTCGGCGGGCCGGGCGTCGGGTTGCCGCCACGACGCCGGATGCCAACCGGTGCCGTCCAGGGCGACGCCGAGGTGCAGGTGTGCCACAGGTCTTCTCACTTTCGCACGCGGTCTCAGGCGACAACGGTCTCCGAGGGCCGGACATTCCGGCAAGAGATGCGCGCAGCCTGATTCGGCCTCAGCCGGCCAACAGCAGGATGAGCTGCAATTGCAGCTCACCGCACAGGAATCCGAGGGCCGCACCCAACACGACGATGATCCATTCGTCGTCCTTGAAGGCCGGCCGCAACAGGTTCTCGTAGGACTGCGAATCCAGATCGTCCATCTTCTCGACCATCACGTTCTCCAGGTCGAGGCGGCTGGCCGCGTACTGCTCGATATACGACGATGTCTCCGGGAGCTTCTCGATGATCGAGTTGGCGATCTGTACCTTCATCTCCTGGTACTGGCGGCCACCGAGCACGTTGACCACCCGGCCGGCGAATCCCATCTGATCGTCGATGGTGCGGCCGATCTCGGTCTGGACGATGTCGAAGAACTTGTCCGACATCGGACCGGTCAGCAGGCTCTCCATGATGGCCTTCGGGGTGAAGATCTCCCGGGCCATCAACGCGGCGTACCCGCGGATGACCTCCTTGCGGCGGGCCTGGAACACGCCCTGCCACTTGATGCCGAGGAACACGTTCTTGCGTTCCAGCGGCCGGAAGATCATCTGCAGCGCCACCCAGTCGGTGAGTCCACCGGTCAGCAGGCCGAACAGCGGCAACGCCAGGTGCCAGCCGGTGACACCGAAGACCAGCATCTGCACCAGGCCGATGATGAAACCGAAGACCAGCCCGGATCTGATCAGGAAGGTGAATGCCGGTCGGCCGATGTCCTCGAAGACGGCGTTCAGGGTGGCCTTGTCGCGCACCAGGTTGGTCACGACCATGTGCTTGATATCGAAGATCTGGTCGACCTGGCCGCGGAACTCCTCGAACATGCCGCGCGCGGCGGACGGGATGCGACCCTCGACATTGCTGACGATGAGGTCCTTCACCTGATCGGGTGTGGCGCGCCAGACCTGTGGCTGAAAGGACATCATCATCGTGTTGACGAGTTCCTCGGCGGCTTCGCGCAGCGGTTCGCCGAGTTCCTTGACCAGTTCGTCCGGGTCGATCTTGTCGAAGAGCTCCTCGGGTTTCAGGATCCCGGAGGTCAGCGAATCGACCGCCACCGCAGCCATTTTCGGTGCACGCCTGGGGATCTGGCCCTGCCAGCCGAAATAGGGCTTGATCCCCTTGAACTCCACGGGGTAGAACATCATCTTCAGTGCGAGGATCTTGGTGATCCAGCCGACGAAGGCCGCGCCGAACGGGATGGTGAAGTACACCCACAACGGATAGGAGAACGCGTTCTCCCAGAAGTCGCTCACTTCGCTGCCTCCCACAACTCTTGACCGAGATCGCTGATGCGCACGGTGCGCCGGACCACCCGAGCGGATCGGACACCGCGTCGCGCGGTGGCCATGGCGACGTTCACCGCAGAGTCGGTCAGCAACATTTCGTACTCGTCGTACATGGACGAGGCTTCCGGGCCCAGTCGCACCAGGCCGAGTCGCAGCAGCCGGCTCAGATACAGCGGGGTGTGACGCGGCAGCGACACCCCGGCGGAACGGCCCACCGTCGAGGCGTTCTTGAGCGCGTAGACGGCGCTGCCTCCGGTTCCCGGTTCGGCCACGTGGATGACGGGATAGGCGGAGCCGTCGGAGAGGGCGGCCAGAATCCGTGCCTCATCGGGCACCAGCGCCTGCAGCAGAGCCAGATAGAGCACGTCGCGGCTCGTGTCGGGGCTGGTGTACATCGACCGGTCCAGCAAGGTGCGCAGCAGCTGATTCGGGGTGAGGGTTTGTTCGTCCTCCCCGGAGGTCACCGCGGCGGGCGGATCGAGGTCGGTGAGGTGCCTGCGCATCACCCGCACCACCGCGCGCTCGGCGTCGGCGAGCAGTGGCAGTACGTCACCGGCGAGCGGAGCCCGCTTGGCGACGCCGCCGAGCAGGGACAGCCCCCCGCCGATCAGGCCCTCCAGGTCCACGGAACCCCTCAGTGTCGGTCATCAGCAACTATGGGTAGCACCCTAGTTACCCGCACTTACGGGCCGTGCACCAATCCCGCGCAACTCACATTCTGTGCGATATGCGCACGTTTTCCATCGATTTGGTCCGTCGTTCGACGGACAGCGCGCCGTTGGTCCGGGGCCGCCGCGGTTGCCGACGGCAAACACGTCAGCAGCGTCAGTCGTTGGGCTCCCAGGTCCAGCCGGTGATGGCGGGATCGTCCTCACCGTGTTCGCGGGTGTAGGCGCGGGCGGCCAGCCGGGCGTCGACCATCTCCTGGCGCAGGCCCGCGGCGTTGCTGCCCAGCCCGTCGACGCGGTCGATGACGTCCATCACCAGATGGAAGCGGTCCAGGTCGTTGAGCATCACCATGTCGAACGGTGTGGTGGTGGTGCCGCGCTCCTTGAAGCCGCGGACGTGCAGCTGGCTGTGGTTGGCGTGCCGGTAGGCCAGCCGGTGGATCAGCCACGGGTATCCGTGGTAGGCGAAGATGATCGGCTTGTCGGTGGTGAACAACGCATCGAACTCGTGATCGGTCATCCCGTGCGGATGCTCGGACTGCGGCTGCAGCCGCATGATGTCCACCACGTTGACCACGCGCACCGACAACCCCGGCAGCTTCCTGCGCAGGATATCGGCCGCCGCAACGGTTTCCAGCGTCGGGACGTCCCCGGCGCAGGCCAGCACCACATCGGGTGCGTCGGTGCCGTGTTCGGAGCCCGCCCATTCCCAGATCCCGGCGCCGCGGGCGCAGTGCGCGACGGCCTCGTCCATGCTCAGGTAGTTCAGCGCCGGCTGCTTACCGGCGACGATGACATTGATGTACTGGCGGCTGCGCAGGCAGTGATCGGCCACCGACAGCAGGCTGTTGGCGTCCGGCGGCAGATACACCCGTACCACCTCGGGCCGCTTGTTGGCGATGTGGTCGATGAAGCCCGGATCCTGGTGCGAGGCCCCATTGTGGTCCTGGCGCCAGACATGCGAGGTCAGAAGATAATTGAGTGACGCGATGGGCCGTCGCCAGGGGAGGGCGTTGGTGCTGGCCAGCCATTTCGCGTGCTGATTTGCCATGGAATCGACGATGTGGACGAAGGCCTCGTAGCAGCTGAAGAACCCGTGCCGGCCGGTCAGCAGATATCCCTCCAGCCAGCCCTGGCAGAGATGCTCGGAGAGCACCTCCATCACCCGGCCGTCCGGCGCCAGGTGCTCGTCATCCTCGGATTGCTCTGCCTGCCAAGCCTTGTCGGTGGCATCAAAGACCGCCGAGAGCCGGTTCGACGCCGTCTCGTCGGGACCCATCAGCCGGAAGTTGTCGGCGTTGCGGGTGATCACATCGCGCAGGAAGGTGCCGAGCACCTTGGTGGCCTCGCCGGTGGAGGCGGCCGGGCTCGGCACTTCGACGGCGTAGTCGGCGATGGAGGGCAGGTCCAGTTCGCGGAGCAGCACACCGCCGTTGGCGTGCGGATTGGCGCTCATCCGCCGGTCGCCGGCGGGCGCGAGTGCCCTCAGGTCCGGGCGCAGCGCGCCGGTGTCATCGAACAAATCCTGGGGGTGGTAGCTCTGCATCCAGGTGCCGAGGGCTTCGAGATGCTCTGCGTTGGTGCGTGTTTCGGACAGTGGCACCTGATGGGAACGCCAGGTGCCCTCGACCTTCTTACCGTCCACCTCGCGGGGCCCGGTCCACCCCTTCGGGGTACGCAGGATGATCATCGGCCACAGTGGCCGGCCGGTCTGGCCGTCCTCGCGGGCGGCGCGCTGGATGGCGGCGATCTGGTCGAACGCGTCATCGAGGGCTGCCGCCAGCTGCCGGTGCACATCGGCGGGATCGTCGCCGGCGACGGTGATCGGTACGTAGCCGTAACCACGCATCAGGGAGTCCAGCTCGTCGGCGGGGATGCGGGCCAGCACGGTGGGGTTGGCGATCTTGTAGCCGTTGAGGTGCAGGACCGGCAGCACCGCTCCGTCGCGCACCGGGTCGAGGAACTTGTTGGAATGCCAGCTCGCGGCCAGTGGGCCGGTCTCGGCTTCCCCGTCGCCGACGACGGCGGCCACCACCAGGTCCGGGTTGTCGAACGCGGCGCCATAGGCGTGCACCAGCGCATAGCCCAGTTCACCGCCCTCGTGGATCGAGCCCGGGGTCTCCGGCGCCACATGGCTGGGGATGCCGCCGGGGAAGGAGAACTGGCGGAACAGCTTCTGCAGGCCCGCGGCGTTCTGGCCGATCCCGGTGTACACCTCGGAGTAGGTGCCCTCCAGGTAGGCGTTGGCCACCAGGCCCGGCCCGCCGTGGCCGGGCCCGGTGATGAAGATGACATCGGCATCGCGCTGGGTGATCACCCGGTTCAGGTGCGCATAGAGGAGGTTGAGGCCCGGGGTGGTGCCCCAGTGCCCGAGCAGTCGGGGTTTGACGTGCTCGGCGACCAACTGCTCCCGCAACAGGGGGTTGTCCAGCAGATAGATCTGCCCGACCGACAGATAGTTGGCTGCCCGCCAGTACGCGTCGAGCAGGGCGACCTCATCGTCGGAGAGCGGTGCAGATTCAGTCGGTGCAGTCATACCTACCGGTCTACCCGTTGTTGGCGGCTTTCACATGTACGGCCCGTACACCCCAGATGTCGTCGCAATACTGCTCGATCGCGCGGTCAGAGGAGAACTTCCCGCTGCGCGCGGCATTGAGGATGGACATCCGCGACCAGGCGTCGCGGTCCTGCCAGGCGGCGCTCACCCGATCCTGGCACTCCACGTAGGAGGCGTAATCGGCGAGCACCAGGAAGGGATCGTCGTGGGTGAGGTTGTCGACCAGTGGCCGGAACACCTCGGTGTCACCGTGGGAGAAGTGCCCACCGGCAATCAGGTCGAGCACGGCACGCAGTTCCGGGTTGGCGGCGACATAGGAGGCCGGGTGGTAGCCGTCGTGCTTGAGCGCCTCGACCTCGTCCACGGTGAGTCCGAACAGGAAGAAGTTCTCCGCGCCGGCCTCCTCGCGGATCTCGACATTGGCGCCGTCCAGGGTGCCGATGGTCAGGGCGCCGTTCATCATGAACTTCATGTTGCCGGTGCCGGAGGCCTCCTTGCCTGCGGTCGAGATCTGCTCGGACAGGTTGGCCGCCGGGTAGATCAGGTGGGCGTTCTGCACGTTGAAGTTCGGCAGGAACACCACCTTCATGTAGCGGTTGACCTCGGGATCGAAATTGATCATGTCGCCGACGGCGGTGATCAGCTTGATGATGCGTTTGGCCAGGAAGTAACCGGGTGCGGCCTTACCGCCGAAGATGAACGCCCGCGGGGCCATGTCGATGCCGGGGTTGTTCTTGATGCGCAGGTACTGGGTGACGATGTTGAGCACGTTGAGGTGCTGGCGCTTGTACTCGTGGATCCGCTTGACCTGGATGTCGAACAGCCAGGTCGGGTCGAGTTGCACGCCCGTTTCGGCGCGGACGAATTCGGCGAGTCGAGCCTTGTTGGCGCGCTTGACATCCCGCCATTCCTGCCGGAAGTCGTCATCCTCGATGAACGCCTCGAGTCCGCGCAGCCGGTCCAGGTGGGTCAGCCAGCCGTCGCCGATCTTGCGATCCAGGAGATCGCGCAGACCCGGGTTGGACAGCGCCACGAACCGGCGCGGTGTCACACCGTTGGTCTTGTTCGAGAAACGCTCGGGCCACAGCTCGTAGAAGTCCTTGAGCACGCTTTCCTTGAGCAGTTCCGAGTGCAGCGCGGCCACACCGTTGATGGCGTGGCTGCCGACCGTGGCGAGGTGGGCCATCCGCACACTCTTGGCGCCGTCCTCGCCGATCAGCGACATCCGGCGCACCCGGTCCTCGTCACCGGGGAAGCGGGCGCGCACCTCGTCGAGGAAACGGTTGTTGATCTCGTAGATGATCTCCAGGTGCCGCGGCAGGCTCTCACCGAAAAGATCCAGTGGCCACTTCTCCAGCGCCTCCGGCAGCAGGGTGTGATTGGTGTAGCCGAAGGTGGCCACGGTGATGGCCCAGGCCAGATCCCATTCGAGGCGCCGTTCGTCGACGAGCAGACGCATCAACTCGGCGACGCCGATCGAGGGATGGGTGTCGTTGAGCTGCAGAGCGAACCGTTCCGGCAGATCGAGCACCGAAGCGTCGGCCAGATCATCCATGATGTGCAGGACATGCTGCAGTGAGCAGGACACGAAGAAGAACTGCTGCAACAGCCGCAACCGTTTGCCGGCGTCCGGCTCGTCATTGGGGTAGAGGACCTTGGTGACGGTCTCGGCGCTGACCTCCTCCTCGACGGCTTTGTAGTAGTCCCCGGTGTTGAAGGCGTCCAGCGCGAACTCCTGCACCGCGCGGGCGCTCCACAGTGTCAGCACGTTGCAGGTCTTGACGCCGTACCCCTGGATCGGGGTGTCGTAGGCGACGCCCTTGACCACCCGGCCGGGCCACCAGCGGATCCGGGCCACGCCGGCGTCGTCGAGGTAGTGCTCGGTGTGTCCCTCCCAGTTCACCAGGTAACTGACATCGGGTTTGGCGATCTCCCAGGGGTTTCCGGCATCCAGCCAGTTGTCGGTCTTTTCCACCTGCCAGCCGTCGTGCAGTTCCTGGTCGAAGATGCCGAACTCGTAGCGGATGCCGTAGCCGATGGCGGGCCGTTCCAGGGTGGCCAGCGAGTCGAGGTAACACGCCGCCAGCCGGCCCAGACCCCCGTTGCCCAGTCCGGGCTCCTCCTCGCAGGCCAGCACCTCGTCAAGGTCCTGCCCCAGCTCGGCGAGTGCGTCCCGCGCGGCAGCCTCGATGCCGAGGTTGAGCAGATTTGCGCCCAGTTGCGGTCCCATCAGGAACTCCGCGGACAGGTAGCAGGTGACCTTGCTGCCCAGGTCGAGCGAGGTCTGGGTGGAGTCAACCCGATTGTCCTGCATGCGGTCCCGCACCGCCAGCGCCAGCGCCCGGTAGTAGTGCTCGGGTCGCAGTGCCGCGGCCGGGCGGCCGATGGAGTACCGCACATGGTCGATGATCGCGCGGCGCAGGGCGTCGGAGGACAGCCCGGTGCGGGCGCGTTCGGCGGCGGGGGAGGGCGCAACAAGATCAGTCATGGAAGGAGTCTGGCAGGGGTTCGTGCACATCGCGCGCGCAACAGGCGTCGGCCGGGTTAACGGATGTGAGACGCTGCCGAGATGTCCGGTGTACCCGAACTCGTCGACGTCCTGCCCCAGCACCGCTTCGATGACGCGGCTCTGGTCCGTTATCTGGGTGACCACGGCATCGACGGCCCGCTGCAGATCCGGCAGTTTCAGGGCGGACAGAGCAACCCGACCTTTCATCTACACAGTGCGAGAGGGGAATTCGTGTTGCGCAAGAAACCGCCCGGTACCCTGCTGCCGCGCGCACACGATGTCGGTAGGGAGTACCGGGTGATGTCCGCGCTGGCCGACAGCGAGGTGCCGGTGCCCCGGATGCGGGCCATGTGCACCGACGAGTCGGTGCTGGGTACGCCGTTCTTCGTGATGGACCACGTGCCGGGCAGGATCTTTCCCGATCGGGTGCTGCGCGATGGCACGCCGGCTGAACGGGCCGCGGTGTACCGCGACCTGGCCCAGGTGCTGGCCCGCTTGCACAAGGTGGACTGGCGGGCGGTCGGGCTCACGGATTTCGGGCGGCCCGACGGCTATCTGGCCCGGCAGGTCGCGCTGTGGACGAGGACCTGGGAGACCGTCAAGGTCGAGGAATGCGTCGAGATGGACCGGCTGGCGGCGTGGCTGCCCGACCATCTGCCCGACGGGGATGACGCGTGCATCGCGCACGGCGACTACCGGCTGGGCAATGTGTTGCTGCACCCCACCGAACCGCGCATCGTCGCGGTGCTGGACTGGGAACTGGCGACCATCGGGCACCCGCTGGCCGACCTGGGCTACGCGGCGATGACCTATCACCTGCCCGGTGACGCGGATCCGCTGATGGGGGTCGCGGGCGAGGATCTGGCCGGCACCGGGATGCCCGGCGAGTCGGAGTTCGTGGCCGAGTATTGCCGGGAAGCCGGCCGGGACGTTCCGGGGGACCTGCCCATCTTTGTGGTGTTCTCGATGTTCCGGCTGGCATCGATCGTGGCCGGGGTGTGGCGGCGCGGGCTGGACGGGAACGCGTCCGACGCGCGTGCGGGCACCGATCTGTTCCGGGACCGCTACCGCGGGCTGGCCGAACGAGCCTGGGCTTTGGCCGGCGGACTGTGACAATCGGCCGTGTGATAGTAAAGTTCTGGCCTGATGAGAATCGGATTCTCCAGAAAGGATAGGCTCCTCTCATGGATGTTCGGCTGACCAGTGAGCAGCAACAATTGCGGGATGCGGCCGCGAAACTGGCCGATGATCTCGGCCCGGGAGCTGTCGGGGAATTGGACGACGCGGACCGTGTTTCCCGGCTGGAGAAGACCGTGGCGGCCACCGGTTGGCGCTCGCTGCGCTCCGACGGCGCCTCCGGCGTGGAGGTGGCGCTGGTCGCCGAGGAGTTCGGCCGCGGACTGGTCGACGTACCGTTTCTCGGCCCGGTGCTGGCCGACGATCTGGGGCACGGAGACGCCACGGTCGTCTTCGGTGGCATCGCACCCGATGCCCGGGGTCTCGGCCGCGGAGTTTGGCTCGACGGCGGCAGCGTCACCACCGCCGACCTCGGTGACGCGAGCCCCGGTGTCGACCTGACCCGATGGGCCGCGCCCGTGTCCGGCGCCGCCGCCGTGGTGGGTGAGATCGATCCCCAGCGGGCCCAGGCGCTGGCGCTGGTGGTGACCGCCGCCGACATCCTCGGCGCGGCCCGCGGGGCGTTCGACCTGGCCTGCGACTACGCCAAGGTGCGCGAGCAGTACGGCAAGGCCATCGGCTCCTACCAGGCGGTGGCGCACCTGCTCGCCGAGAGCCTGGTGCTCATCGAGGGCTCGGTCAGCATCCTGCGCTACGCCGCGTGGGCGGTCGACGAGGAGGAGCCCGGAGTAGCGGCCGAAGCGGCCCGCGTCGCCAAGGTGTACTGCGCGAAGTCCGCGCACACCATCTGTGAGACGTCGATCCAGGTGCACGGCGGGATCGGCAACACCTGGGAGTGCGCGGCCCATGTCCACCTGCGCCGGGTATTGGTGTCCACCGGTCTGTGGCCGGTGTCGTTGAAGGAGATCTCCGTTGGACTTTCGTGACTCCGCAGCCGAACTGGCCTTCCGGGAGCGCCTGCGCGCCTGGCTGACCGAGCAGGCCCCGAACTTTCCGAAGTCGACCGAGGAGTACTGGGCCCGCCAGGGGGAGTGGCACCAATCCCTGCACGCGGCAGGGTTTTTCGGTGCCACCTGGCCCAAGGAATTCGGCGGCCTCGAGTTGCCACCGGTCTACGACGTCATCGTCGACGAGGAACTGGCCCGCGTCGGGGCCCCGCCGCGACCCAGCCTGGGCTACCTGGTGACCGGCCTGGGGCGCCATGCCAGCAAGGAGGTGCAGCAGCGCTTCCTGCCCGGCATGATCGACGGCACCGAGCGCTGGTGCCAGGGTTTCTCCGAGCCGGGCGCCGGGTCGGACCTGGCCTCGCTGACCACCACCGCCACCCTCGATGGTGACGAGTACGTGATCAACGGGCACAAGATCTGGACGAGCTACTCCGACGTGGCCGACTGGTGCCTGCTGCTGGCCCGCACCGACAAGAATGTGAAGCGACACAAGGGCATTTCGGCGTTTCTGGTCAACATGCACCAGCCGGGCATCGAGCAGCGGCCGCTGAAGATGATCAACGGTGTCAGCAACGAGTTCGGCCAGGTGCTCTTCGACGGAGCGCGGGTGCCCGCCGGCCAGATGGTCGGAAACCCCGGCGACGGCTGGGCGCTGGCGATGACGGTCGTCGGTCACGAGCGTGAGCCGTCCACACTCGGATATGCGGCGCGCTACGAGAAGACGGTCAACCAGCTGGCCCGCAAGAGTGCTGCGGCCACCAGTGACGAACTCGCCTGGGCCACCGTGCAGGTGCAGGTGCTGCGCCAGCATGTGCGGCGACGGTTGTCCGAACAGCTCGACGGAATCTCGCACGGGCCGGAAGGCTCCATCGACAAGCTGTTGATGACCTGGGTCGAGCAGTCGGTGGGGCACGCGGTGCTGGCTCAGACCGGCACCACCGACATCGATCTGTTCAACACCTATCTCTACAGCCGGTCCCAGAGTGTCATGGGCGGCACCTCCCAGATCCAGAAGAACATCATCGCGGGCCGAATCCTCAGAATGGCGGTTTGACATGTACGACATGCCCAAGGAGATCCAGGTCGAGGCCGACGGGCCGCTGCGGCTCATCACGCTGAACCGGCCCGAGGAACTCAACGCCGTCAACGACGATCTGCACGTCGGGCTGGCGCGGCTGTGGAGCAGGCTCAGTCTGGACCGCACCGCGCGGGCCGCGGTGATCACCGGTGCGGGCAAAGCGTTTTCGGCCGGCGGTGACTTCAACTACATCAAGCAGATCAGTGAAGATCCGGACTTGCGGGCCAAGACCATTGCCGACGGCCGCGAGATCGTGATCGGCATGGCGCGCTGCCGGGTTCCGGTGATCGCGGCCGTCAACGGACCCGCGGTTGGCCTGGGTTGCAGCGTGGTGGCGCTGTCCGACATCGTCTACATGGCGGAGAAGGCGTTCCTGGCCGACCCGCATGTTCAGGTGGGCCTCGTCGCCGCCGACGGGGGACCGCTGATCTGGCCGATGCAGATGAGCATTCTGCAGGCCAAGGAGTACGCGCTGACCGGCGCGCGCATCCCGGCCGCCAAGGCCGTCGAGCTCGGCCTGGCCAACCACGTGGTCGCCGATCCGCTCGCCGAGGCGATCACGGCCGCCAAGAAAATTCTCGACCTGCCGCAGAAGGCGGTCGAAGCGACCAAGCGCATCCTCAACATCCAGCTCGAGCGTCAGGTGATGATGACGCTCGATTACGCCACCACCGCCGAGGAACTCACCTTCGGGACCGACGAGCTGAAGCAGAACGTGGCGCGGCTGCTGCAGAGCAGCAAGTAGTCACACGGCCTTCAGATAGCGGCGGGTGATGATCCGCTGGGCGAGCCGGGTGACCGGCCCGCCGAGGCGACTCCACCACGTGGCGTGCCGGGCGAACGCCGTCACCTCGGCGTGCACCGTGCCGTCGGCCGGGTCGTAGCGGACCGCGAACAGTTCCTCACCGGTCTCTGGATGTCCGGGCAGGGTGCCGTAGGCGAACCCACGCCGGTCGGTCTCCTCCAGGACGTAGACCACGCGGCACGGTGCCCGCAGCGGCCAGAATCCGACCGTCACCTCGGCGCCGACGGTGGCGACGTCCGCGTCGGCCTCGACCAGCACCCCGGCGCCCCGCTGCATGCCCCAGTGCAGGACGGCGTCGGCGGCGTCCTCGAATCGGGTCCGGCCGTGACCGATGACGGCATGCGCGCGTACGTGCTGATAGCCGTCGGGCAGCGGGCCTTTGGTGGCGCCCACATCGGGGTAGGTCAGATCCACATCCACCACTATCGCAGGTGTGCAATACCGTGGCGGGGTGACGACCGGTGCAGCGCATACAGGCGGTGGATTCAATCCGCCCGACCCCACCGACCGTGGCGGGCCCGACTACGGACGCTTCATCGAGGCGGTACGTACCCTGCAGGACCACGCCCGCGCCGCGGACGCGCCCGACGCGGTGATCACCGAGGCCGCAGAGCTGATCGAGAAGGTGTCGGCGCTACTGGCGCCGTACGAGGCCGACGAATGGCATTCGCCGTCGGGGCGGCGGATGGATCTGCCCAACCGGGGAAACATCATGTCGGTGCCGGTCGATCTCTACGTCACCGAGGACGGGCGCATCGGCGGCACCGCGCAGTTCCGCCGCTATCACCTGGGCCGCAACGGCGCGGTGCACGGCGGAGTGCTCGGACTGCTGTTCGATTCGCTGCTCGGCTTCACCGTAGCCAAGCTGACCAAGAGCATGTATCAGCGCACCGCGCACCTGGGCATCGACTACCGCAAGATCGTGCCGATCGGCAAGGAACTGCAGGTGGACGCCGGGATCGATCGCATCGACGGACGCAAGATCTTCGTCAGCGGCCGGGTGCTCGACGATGGCGTGGTGCTGACCGAGGGTGACGCGCTGTTCGTCCGGCTCAAGCCGGGGCAACCATGAGCGAGCAGAAGCGCGCCTGGGCACGCTGGCGGGACAAGGTGCGCGATCGTCCCGTCGCCGACCTGATCTACCGGATCACCGTCGGTGTGGTCGGCACGCTGGTGCTGGTGGTCGGCATCATCGCCATTCCGTACCCGGGACCGGGCTGGGCCATCGTCTTTCTGGGGCTGGGCATCCTGGCCACCGAGTTCCGCGCCGCGCAGGTGGTGCTGCAACACGCGCGGGTCCGATACGACGCGGTGATGGCCTGGTTCACCCGCCAGCACATCGCGGTCAAGGCGCTCAGCGCGCTGTTCACCGCCGCCGTCGTGGTCGTCACCCTGTGGCTGTTCGGGGCGGTCGGTCTGGTCGCCGGCTGGGTCGGCATCGATTGGGCCTGGCTGAAGAGCCCGATCGGCGTCGGGTCCTAGCTTTCTCGCGCACGTACCCCCGATAACATGGTCGCGATCACACGCCCACATCTGAGTAGGAGATCCACCGATGACCGCCGCCGCCAGTTCCGCCCCCGCAGCCCCGATCCGGGTCGCTGCCGGGACTACCGCAGGGGCGGCGGTGCGCGAGGCGGGTCTGCCGGAGCGGGGCGCCCCGGACGCCATCGTCGTGGTGCGCGACGCCGACGGCCGGTTACGTGACCTGAACTGGGTGCCCGACACCGACGTGGAGGTCGAAGCCGTCGCCGCGGACACCGAGGACGGCCGCAGCGTCATCCGCCACTCGTGCGCGCATGTGCTCGCCCAGGCGGTGCAGGATCTGTTCCCGCAGGCCAAGCTCGGCATCGGCCCGCCGATCACCGACGGCTTCTACTACGACTTCGACGTCGCCGAGCCGTTCACGCCCGAGGATCTGCAGAAGCTGGAGAAGCGGATGCAGAAGATCGTCAAGGACGGCCAGCTGTTCTCCCGCCGCGTCTACGAGTCCAAAGATCAAGCACGCCTTGAACTCGCCGATGAGCCGTTCAAGCTCGAACTGGTCGACGACAAGTCCGGGGACCCGGACGTCATGGAGGTCGGTGGCGACGAGCTGACCGCCTACGACAACCTCAATCCGCGCTCCAAGGAACGGGTCTGGGGCGATCTGTGCCGCGGCCCGCACATCCCGACCACCCGTTTCATCCCGGCGTTCAAGCTGACCCGCAGCAGCGCCGCGTACTGGCGTGGCAACCAGAACAACGCCAGTCTGCAGCGCGTGTACGGCACCGCCTGGGAATCCCAGGAGGCCCTGGACCGCCATCTCGAACTGATCGAGGAGGCCCAGCGCCGCGACCACCGCAAGCTGGGTGTGGAACTGGATCTCTTCAGCTTCCCCGATGAGCTGGGATCCGGTCTGCCGGTGTTCCACCCCAAGGGCGGCATCGTGCGCAAGGAGCTGGAGGACTACTCGCGGCGCAAGCACGAACAGGCCGGCTACCAGTTCGTCAACACCCCGCACATCACCAAGGAGAACCTGTACATCACCTCGGGCCACCTGGAGTGGTACGCGGACGGCATGTTCCCGCCCATGCACATCGACGCCGAATTCGACGAGAACGGTGCGGTGCGCAAACCCGGCCAGGACTACTACCTGAAGCCGATGAACTGCCCCATGCACCACCTGATCTACCGCTCCCGCGGACGGTCGTATCGCGAACTTCCGCTGCGGCTCTTCGAATTCGGCTCGGTGTACCGCTATGAGAAGTCCGGCGTGGTGCACGGCCTGACCCGGGTGCGCGGTATGACCCAGGACGACGCGCACATCTACACCACCCGCGAGCAGATGCGTGAGGAACTCAGCTCGCTGCTGCAGTTCGTGCTCGACCTGCTGTCCGACTACGGGCTCGACGATTTCTATCTGGAGTTGTCGACCAAGGATCCGGAGAAGTACGTCGGCTCCGACGAGGTGTGGGAGGAGGCCACCACCACGCTGCGCGAGGTGGCCGAGGCCTCCGGGCTGGCCCTGGTGCCCGATCCCGGCGGCGCCGCCTTCTACGGACCGAAGATCTCGGTGCAGGTGAAGGACGCGCTGGGCCGGAACTGGCAGATGTCGACGATCCAGCTCGACTTCAACATGCCCGACCGGTTCGAGTTGGAGTACACCGCCGCGGACGGCACCCGGCAGCGGCCGGTGCTGATCCACCGCGCGCTGTTCGGTTCCATCGAGCGATTCTTCGGTGTGCTCACCGAGCACTATGCCGGTGCGTTCCCGGCCTGGCTGGCGCCCGTGCAGGCGGTCGGCGTGCCCGTCGCCGACGCGCACGTGCCCTACCTGGAAGAGGTTGCGGCCCAACTGCGCAGCCGTGGTGTCCGGATCGAGGTGGACTCCAGCGATGACCGGATGGCCAAGAAGATCGTCAACCACACCAATCAGCGGGTGCCGTTCATGCTGCTGGCCGGTGACAAGGATGTCGAGGCGGGGGCAATCTCCTTCCGCTTCGCAGACCGCAGCCAGGTGAACGCGGTGCCGCGCGAAGCGGCCGTCGACGCCATCGTGGACTGGATCGCGCGGCGGGAGAACGCAACCCCCAACGCCGAGCTGTTCAGGGTGGATCCGTGACCGACGCCGAGGGCATCGTCGATACCGGGGTGGGTGACCCCGACCATCTGCAGCGGCTGTGGACTCCGCACCGGATGAGCTATATCGCCGAGTCGCCGATGAAGAAGGGTGCGGGTTCGGCGCAGTCCACCGAACCGTTCACCGATATCCCGGGGATGTCCGACGAAGACGGCCTCATGGTGGCGCGCGGGGAGCTGGTCTACGCGGTGCTCAACCTCTACCCGTACAACCCGGGCCATCTCATGGTGGTGCCCTACCGGCGGGTGTCCGAACTGGAGGACCTCAGCGTCGACGAGACCGCCGAGCTGATGGCGTTCACCCAGAAGGCGATTCGAGTGATCAAGGCAGTCTCGCGACCGCACGGTTTCAATGTCGGCCTCAACCTGGGCACCTCGGCGGGCGGCTCGCTGGCCGAACACCTGCACATGCATGTGGTCCCGCGTTGGGGCGGGGATGCCAACTTCATCACCATCATCGGCGGGTCGAAGATCATCCCGCAGTTGCTCGGGGAGACCCGGCGGCTGCTGGCCGCCGAGTGGGATCGCATGGACGAGGCTGCGCAGTGAGCAACTTCTATCTGATGACGCGGGCGGCCTACACCAAGCTGTCGGGCCCGGTGGCGCGGGCGGCGCTGCGCACCGGACTGACCCCGGACAGCATCACCATCCTGGGCACCGCCGGTTCGGTCGTCGCCGCCCTCACCCTCTACCCGATCGGGCAGTTGTGGTGGGGTTCGGTGGCCGTCTTCTTCTTCGTCCTCGCCGACATGCTCGACGGTGCGATGGCGCGGGAACGTGGCGGCGGCACCCGGTTCGGTGCCGTGTTGGACGCCACCTGTGACCGGCTCAGCGATGGCGCGATCTTCGGCGGACTGGTCTGGTGGGCCGCGTTCGGCGCGCACAGCACCGCACTCGTGGTCGCGACCCTGATCTGCCTGGTGACCTCGCAGGTCATCTCCTATATCAAGGCGCGCGCCGAGGCCAGCGGGCTGCGCGGCGACGGCGGCATCATCGAACGGCCCGAACGGCTCGCCATCGTGCTGACCGGTGCCGGCCTGTCCGGGCTGTTCGGGTGGCCGGTCCTGCTGGATGTGGCCATGTGGGGGCTGGCCGCGGCCAGCCTGGTGACCCTCGCGCAGCGCTTGCATGCCGTGCGCACGTCGCCGGGCGCGATGGACCCGATGCCGCCGCAACCGTCGACCCCGTCTTCCGAAGGGGACGCCGCGTGAGCACGCCGACATCGGGGCTGCCCAAGTTCGGCGGCTTCCGGGTTCCGCTGGGTGGGCAGTTGTCCGATCTCGGATACGCGACGGGCTGGCGCATGGTGCGGGCGATGCCGGAGTTCGCGGCCCGCAACATGTTCGATGCCGGCGCGCTGTACGCGGCGCGCGGCGGGGGACCCGAGCAGTTGCGCAAGAACCTGGGCCGGGTGCTCGGCGTGCCCGCCGCACAGGTGCCGGGCAGTCTGGTGCGCGCCTCGCTGGCCTCCTACGGGCGATACTGGCGCGAGGCGTTCCGGCTGCCGTCGATGAACCATCGGGACGTCGCCGCGCAGGTGCAGGAGCGCATCGAGGGACAGCGGCATGTCGAGGACGCACTGGCGGCCGGCCGCGGTGTGGTGTTCGCGTTGCCGCACAGCGGTAACTGGGACATCGCCGGGGTGTGGCTGACGAACACCTACGGACAGTTCGCCACGGTGGCCGAGCGGCTGAAACCGGAGTCGCTCTACAACCGGTTCGTCGCCTACCGCGAGAGCCTGGGCTTCGAGGTGCTGCCGCTGACCGGGGGAGCGAGGCCGCCCGCGGAGATCCTGGCCGACCGGCTCAACGACAACGGACTGGTGTGCCTGATGTCCGACCGTGACCTGACCCGCTCGGGGGTTCCGGTCGATTTCTTCGGTGAGCAGACCCGGCTGCCGTCGGGGCCGGCGAAGCTGGCGTGTGAGACCGGCGCAGCCCTGCTGCCGGCGCACACCTGGTTCGAAGGTGACGGGTGGGGTCTTCGGCTGCACCCGCCGCTGGACACGTCGTCGGGCGACATCGGCGTCATCACCCAGGCCCTGGCCGATCACTTTGCCGCCGGGATCGCCGACTATCCCGCCGATTGGCACATGCTGCAACCGCAGTGGCTCGCCGACCTTTCTGACGAGCGCCGCGCCCGTCTGGAGCGCTGATGCGTATCGGGATGGTGTGCCCGTACTCGTTCGACGTGCACGGCGGTGTGCAGGCCCATGTGCTGCAACTGGCCGAGGTGTTCCTGGCCGGCGGCCACCACGTCAGCGTGCTGGCCCCGTCCACGGCCGACGCCGGCACGCACCTGCCCGACTACGTGGTGTCCGGCGGGCGGGCCGTCCCCATTCCCTACAACGGATCCGTCGCACGGCTGCGGTTCGGGCCCGCCACCCACCGCAAGGTCAAGAAGTGGCTCATCGGCGGAGATTTCGATGTGCTGCACCTGCACGAGCCGAACGCGCCGAGCGTGTCCATGCTGGCGCTGATGATCGCCGAGGGCCCGATCGTCGCGACCTTCCACACCTCGACCACCAAATCGTTGACGCTGAGCGTGTTTCAGGGCATGCTGCGCCCGCTCAACGAGAAGATCGTCGGCCGTATCGCGGTGTCTGACCTCGCGCGGCGCTGGCAGATGGAGGCCCTGGGCTCCGACGCCGTCGAAATCCCCAACGGCGTCACGGTTTCGGAGTTCGCTTCGGCGCCGACGCTTCAGGGCTACCCGCGGCCGGGGCGCTCGATACTGTTCCTCGGCCGGTTCGACGAGCCGCGCAAGGGGATGGCGGTCCTGCTGGGCGCGCTGCCGCGGCTGGTGGCCGAATTCCCCGACGTCGAGGTGCTGGTGGTCGGCCGCGGCGATGAGCAGGAACTGGCCGAGGAAGCCGGCGAGTGCGCGGCGAACCTGCGGTTCCTCGGGGCCGTCGACGACACCACCAAGGCCTCGGCGCTGCGCAGTGTCGACCTCTACTGCGCCCCCAACACCGGCGGTGAGAGTTTCGGGATCGTGCTGGTGGAGGCGATGGCCGCCGGCACCGCGGTGGTGGCCAGTGATCTCGACGCGTTTCGGCGGGTGCTGAACGACGGCGAAGCCGGCCGACTGGTGCCGGTCGGCGACTCGGATGCGTTGGCCACCAGCCTGATCGAGTTGCTCGGCGATGACCAGGCGCGCAAGCAGTATGTGGCCGCGGCGTCGGAGGCGGTGCAGCGCTACGACTGGTCGGTGGTGGCCGGCGAGATCATGCGGGTGTACGAGACGGTGAGCAGCGTGGGAGCCAAGGTCCAGGTGGCGACGTGAGCTGGATCGTGATCGTGCTGCTGGTCCTCCTCGGCGTCGTGCTGTTGCTGCTCGGCAGCTGGGCCTACTTGACGGCGAACCGGCTGGATCGCCTGCACGTGCGCTACGACCTGTCCTGGCAGGCGCTGGACGGTCTGTTGGCGCGGCGCGCCGTGGTCGCCCGTGCGGTCGCCGTCGACGCCTACGGGCGGGCGCCGGAGGGCAAACGGCTGGCTGCCCTGGCCGATGCCGCCGAACGAGCGCCCCGCGCCATGCGCGAGGCCGCGGAGAACGAGTTGTCGGCCGCGCTGGAGACCGTCGACCCGCTGTCGTTGCCGGTGGCACTGGTTGCCGAACTCGCCGATGCGGAAGCCCGGGTGCTGCTGGCCCGCCGGTTCCACAACGACGCCGTGCGCGACACCCTGGCCTTGCGGGACCGTCCGCTGGTGCGACTGCTGCACCTCGGCGGCACCGCGGCGCTGCCGACGTACTTCGAGATTGCGGAGCGGGCGGGTCCGGCGGCTCGCGATTCCGGTCAGTTCAGCAGGCGGGTCTCGGCCAGGGTCATGCTGCTCGACGAGGACGGCAACGTGCTGTTGTTCTGTGGCTCCGACCCGGCCCGCGTGGGTGCGGGCGCGCGGCGCTGGTGGTTCACCGTCGGCGGTGCGGTGGAGGCCGGGGAAGAGCTCGCCGAGACCGCGGCGCGGGAGCTGGCCGAGGAGACGGGGCTGTCCGTGTCGCCGGCCGAGCTGGTGGGCCCGGTGTGGCGGCGGGAGGCCGTCATCAACTTCAACGGGTCGGTGATGCGCAGCGAGGAACTGTTCTTCGTGCACCGGACCACCCGCTTCGAACCCTCTACCACAGGTCACACCGCCCTGGAGCGTCGCTACATTCACGGTCACCGATGGTGCGATGAGACAATGATCGGCGAGCTGGTCGCCAAGGGGGAAACCGTGTATCCGCTGCAGCTCGGCGAACTACTGGCACAGGCCGGTGAACTGGCCGACGTGCGGGGTGCCGGACCCGGTACGCAGCCTCAGCTGATCCGCTGAGACTGCGGATCCAATTGATTTGTCACCACCCTTAGACTGAATCAGTAGCGATGTGAAGGAGATAGCGATGGAAACCGCACCTGGTTCCGGTAGTCAGACCGGCACCGCGCGGGTGAAGCGCGGGATGGCCGAGATGCTCAAGGGCGGGGTCATCATGGACGTCGTCACCCCCGAGCAGGCGCGCATCGCCGAGGCCGCCGGCGCGGTGGCGGTCATGGCGCTGGAGCGGGTGCCCGCCGATATCCGCGCCCAGGGTGGCGTCTCGCGGATGAGCGACCCGGACATGATCGAGGGCATCATCGCCGCGGTCACCATCCCGGTGATGGCCAAGGTGCGCATCGGGCATTTCGTGGAGGCGCAGATCCTGCAGAGCCTCGGGGTGGACTACATCGACGAGTCCGAGGTGCTGACCCCGGCCGATTACGCCAACCACATCGACAAGTGGAAGTTCACCGTGCCGTTCGTGTGCGGGGCGACCAACCTGGGTGAGGCGCTGCGCCGGATCACCGAGGGCGCGGCGATGATCCGTTCCAAGGGTGAGGCCGGCACCGGCGACGTGTCGAATGCGACCACGCACATGCGTTCCATCGGTGGCGAGATCCGCCGGCTGGGTTCGCTGAGCGAGGACGAGTTGTTCGTGGCGGCCAAGGAGTTGCAGGCCCCCTACGACCTCGTGGTCGAGGTGGCCCGGGCGGGCAAGCTGCCGGTGACGATGTTCACCGCCGGCGGTATCGCCACGCCGGCGGATGCGGCGATGATGATGCAACTCGGTGCCGAGGGCGTGTTCGTGGGCTCGGGCATCTTCAAGTCCGGTGACCCGGCCGCACGTGCCGCGGCGATCGTGAAGGCCACCACCTTCTACGACGATCCCGATGTGCTGGCCAAGGTGTCGCGCGGGCTCGGCGAGGCCATGGTCGGTATCAACGTGGAGGACATTGCGCAGCCCCACCGGCTCGCCGAACGCGGCTGGTAGTCCGCCTGTGTCGATCGAAGAGATCCTCGACCTCGAGCAACTGGAAGTCGACATCTACCGCGGCGGGGTGTTCAGCCCGGAGTCCGGCTTCCTGCAGCGCACCTTCGGCGGGCATGTGGCCGGCCAGTCGCTGGTGTCGGCGGTGCGCACGGTGGATCCGAAGTTTCAGGTGCACTCGCTGCACGGCTACTTCCTGCGCCCCGGAGATGCCCGCGCACCGTCGGTGTACCTGGTGGAACGGATCCGTGACGGCGGATCGTTCGCCACCCGCCGGGTGAGTGTCGTCCAGCACGGGCAGACCATCTTCAGCATGTCGGCGTCGTTCCAGACCGATCAGAGCGGTATCGAGCACCAGGACGCCATGCCGTCGGCGCCCGCACCCGATGACATTCCCGGATTCAAGACCAACTCGAAGGTCTTCGACGACGCCAGTTTCCGCCAGTTCGATGAATGGGACGTGCGTATCGTCCCCCGCGATCAGGTGAACCGGTTGCCGGGCAAGGCTTCTCAGCAGCAGGTGTGGTTCCGCCACCGCGATCCGCTGCCGGATGACCCGGTGCTGCACATCTGCGCGCTGGCCTACTTGAGCGATCTGACGCTGCTGGGTTCGGCACAGGTCAATCACCCCGACGAGCGCAAGCATCTGATGATCGCGTCGCTGGATCACGCGATGTGGTTCATGCGGCCGTTCCGCGCCGATGAGTGGCTGCTCTATGACCAGTCCTCGCCGTCGGCCTGCGGCGGGCGTGCGCTCACCGAGGGCAAGCTGTTCAACCAGTACGGCGAGATGGTCGCGTCGGTGATGCAGGAGGGGCTGACCCGCTATCAGCGTGGTTTCACCCCACCCGGCCAGTGAGCGTCGCTGTCGGGGTGCTCGCCCTGCAGGGCGACACCCGTGAGCATCTGGCGGCATTGAACGAAGCCGGCGCCGAGGCCGTCACGGTGCGGCGTCTCGCCGAGTTGCAATCCGTCGACGCGCTTGTCATTCCGGGTGGCGAGTCCACGGCGATGAGTCACCTGCTGCGGGAGTTCGAGCTACTGGAGCCGCTGCGAGGGTTGCTGCGAGACGGGATGCCCGCCTACGGCTCGTGCGCGGGAATGATCCTGCTGGCCGGGGAGATCCTGGATGCCGGGGTTCCCGGGCGCGAGGCGCTACCACTGGGCGGCATAGACATGACGGTGCGCCGCAATGCTTTCGGTCGTCAGGTCGATTCCTTCGAGGAGGACCTGATGTTCACCGGTATCGACGGTCCGGTGCATGCGGTGTTCATCCGGGCCCCGTGGGTGGAACGGGTCGGACCCGAGGTCGAGGTGCTGGCCACGGCGGCCGGTCATCCGGTGGCGGTACGCCAGGGCCGGATGCTCGCCACTTCCTTCCACCCCGAGATGACCGGCGACCGGCGGGTGCACGCGATGTTCGTCGACATGGTGGCCGGCCGCTAGGCCTGGGCGATCGCAGCGATCAGGCTGTCGGTGAGTTCCTCGGCGGTGGTGTGCCATTTGTCGTTGCTGAGCAGGCCGCTCAATTCCAGCCCTGCTGCACCGTGTGCGCCGGTCAGTAGTAAGGCCGCGCAGCGCTGCGCGTGCTGTTCGCCGACGACCGCGGCGACGATGTCGGTGAACTCATCGCACATGCGTTGCGCGGCGCGGGCCACCGCGGTGGGGTCTGTAGCGGGTGCGCTGAACATCAGGTGGTACAGGTGCGGCTGGCGCCGGCTGATCTCGATGACGCCGAGGAGTGCGGTGCGGAGCGTGTCGGCGGGGAGGAGCCGGGAGTCTGTCCGCAGGGCGTGCATGCGATCGCCGATGCGCTCCCAGCCCTCGGTGGCGACCGCCGTCAGCAGGTTTTCCTTGTTCGCGAAGTGCCGGTAGGGCGCACCGCGGCTGAGGCCCGCCCGCGCGCCGACCTCACGCAGGGTCACGGCGTCGGGGCCTCCGCTGTCGAGTAGTTCGGCGGCGTCGTCGAGCAGGGTGCGTCGGGTGGCGGCGGCTGATTCAACGCGGGTCACCATGCGCCCATCCTATGTTGACATTGTCATCTGACAGCGTAGCCTCTTTCAGATGACAACGTCATCTGAATTCCGGGAGTTGGCCGTGGTCACCGGAGCGTCCACAGGCATCGGCGCCGCCACGGCACGCGCACTGGCCGGGCGGGGGTTCCATGTGCTTGCCGGTGTCCGGCGCGAGCAGGACGGCGACGCGATCCGGGAACCCGGTATCGAGCCGCTCATCCTCGACATCACCGAAGCGGACCACATCGCGGCGCTGGCCGCCCGGGTGAACGACGACCCGCAGGGGCGGACACTGCGGGCGCTGGTGAACAACGCCGCCGTCCAGGCCAACGTGCCGATCGAGGTGTTCGCGATCGACGAATGGCGACGCATGTTCGAGGTCAACCTCTTCGGTCAGGTGGCCGTCACCCAGATGCTGCTGCCGGCGCTCATGCGTTCCAAAGGCCGGGTGATCAACATCAGCTCGGTCGGCGGCCGGGTCGCGATGGCCACCTATGGTCCTTATGCCGCAACGAAGTTCGCGCTCGAAGCCGTCAGCGACGCACTGCGACGCGAGATGGCTCCATTCGGTGTCGGGGTGGTGGTGATCGAACCGGGGGCCGTGCGCACGGAGATGCTCGGGCGCGCGATCGCCACGGCCGGCGAGTCGGTGTCGGCCATGACCCCGGCGCAGAGTCGGCGCTACGGGGCACTGTTGCAGGCAGTGAACGCACAGGCGGTGTCGTCCACCGAGTCGGGCTTGCCCGCAGGCGCCGCGGCCGAGGTGATCGTCAAGGCGGTCACCGTGCGCAAGCCGCGCACGCGCTATACGGTCGGCCGCGAAGCGGCCATGATCCGGTGGCTGCCGTTGCTACCCGACCGCACGCTCGACCGCGTCTTCGCCGCCGCGCTGCGTCCGCATTTTCCCAAGGAGGACGGGCGATACCCGGCCGTTCCGGGCTAGGACTGGGCGGGCAGCACGTGGTCGGCGACCTTATCGGTCGACAGGCACAGCGAGCAGACGAACGCGTCGTGGGTCTCACATTTCATCATGTCGGGCCGCTCGTAGTCGTGATGGCACACATGGCATTTGAGGTGTTCTCCGGACGGGTTGCCGAGCTCGTCGTACATCGGCAGGTCGATGCCGTCATCGGTGCGGCGCAGATAGTACCGGCCCTTGGTGGCGACGGCAATGATCGGTGGCAGCACCAGGCCGAGCACGATGGCCACCAGCGGCGAGTACGGCCGGATGGCCTCGCCGAGCATGCCGAAGAATGTCAGCAGCGACACCCCGGCAGCGACGAACAGTGAGACGAACCCGACCGGATTGACCGCGTACAGCATGCCGCGGCGGAACTCGGGCTGCATCGGCGACAGTTTCAAGAGGTACTTGTTGAACACGATGTCGGAGGCCACCACCACAACCCAGGCGATACCGCAGTTGGCGTAGAACCCCAGGATGGAGTTCAGGAACGCGAACATGTTGGCTTCCATCAGGATCAGCGCGATCAGCAGGTTGAACGCGAGGAACACCAGCCGGCCGGGGTAGTGCTTGGTGACGCGGGTGAACGAGTTGGTCCACGCCAGCGAGCCGGAGTAGGCATTGGTGACGTTGATCTTGACCTGGCTGATCACCACCAGGATGACTGCCAGCGTCATGGCCAGCCACGGCGGCAGGAAGTTGCGGTAGATCTCCAGGAACTGGTGCACGGGTTCATTCGCGTTCGCCACGGCGCCGTCGAAGACGTTGGCGATCAGGTACACCGCCAGGAACAGGCCCACCACCTGTTTGATGGCGCCGAAGATCACCCAGCCCGGTCCGGCCAGGAACATCCACGTCCACCAGCTGCGGCTGTTCTCCGGTGTCCGGGGCGGCATGAAGCGCAGGTAGTCGATCTGTTCGGCGATCTGCACGATCAGCGACAGGCACACGCCGGCGGCCAGCAGCGTCATGCCCAGGTCGAAACCGCCGGTGCCGCTCTCACCCTGGAAGGCGAAGAACTCCCCGACCGATTCGGGGTGGCTGACCACCAGATAGACGAAGGGCGCGACCATCAGCACCAGCCACAGCGGCGTGGTCCAGACCTGCAGTGTGGAAAGCACTTTCATGCCGTAGATGACCAACGGGAAGATGACGATGGTGGACAGCGCATAACCGACCCACAGCGGTATCCCGAGTCCGAGCTCGAGGCCCTGCGCCATGATGGAGCCCTCGAGGGCGAAGAAGATGAAGGTGAACGTCGCGAAGATGACGTTGGTGACCACCGACCCGTAGTAGCCGAAACCGCTGCCGCGGGTGATCAGGTCGAGATCGACGTTGTAGCGCGCCGCGTAATAGGCGAGGGGAAATCCGGTCACCATCACCACGACCGCGAAGATGAGAATTCCCCACAACGCGTTGGTGGTCCCGTAGGCGATGCCGATATTGGCGCCGATCGCGAAATCGGCGAGGTAGGCGATACCGCCGAGTGCCGAGATGCCCACCACCCGGGTGGACCATTTGCGGTAGCTGCGCGGCGCGAAGCGCAGCGTGTAGTCCTCCAGCGTCTCCTTGGTGGCAGTCAGCCGATCAAGGTCGTTGTCGAGGTCCGCATGGCGCACCTCATCGCCGAGCTCCTGTGTCATTCGGCAAAATTAGGCCGACCGTGTTTCCCCGGCGTGACGGCCGTGTTCCGACCGGGCTCGAGGTTTGCACCCCAAATTGACTCTGGCGTAAGTCGTTTCAGCGAATGGGCAGACCGGTGATGGCGCGGCCCATCACCAGACGCTGGATCTCGCTGGTGCCTTCGAAGATCGTGAAGATCTTCGCGTCACGGTGCATCCGCTCGACGGGGTAGTCGCGGGTGTAGCCGTTGCCGCCGAGGATCTGGATGGCCTCATCGGTGACGTACACGGCGGTCTCGCTGGCCACCAGTTTGGCCATCGACCCCTCGGCGTTCTCGAACTGCTTGCCGTTGCGCGCCATCCAGCCGGCCCGGTACACCAGCAGGCGGGCGGCGTCGATGCGGGCCTTCATGTCGGCGAGCTTGAACGCGACACCCTGGAAATCGCCGATCTTGCGACCGAATTGCTCACGCTCGCAGGCGTAGTCGAGCGCGTACTCGTAGGCCGCGCGCGACACACCGACGGCCATCGCGCCGACGGTGGGGCGGGTGCGCTCGAAGGTCGCCATGGCGGCCTGGCCGGCGGCCTTCTTGCCCTCGCGCACCTTGGCGATCTTCGCGTCGAACTTCTCCTTGCCGCCGACGATCAGGCGCCCGGGGATGCGGACGTCGTCGAGGACCACCTCGGCGGTGTGCGAGGCGCGGATACCGTGCTTGAGGAACTTCTGGCCCTGGCTGAGACCTTTTGTGCCGGGCGGAATGATGAACGAAGCCTGCCCGCGGGTGCCGAGCTCGGGGTGCACCGAGGCCACGACGACGTGGACGTTGGCGATGCCGCCGTTGGTGGCCCAGGTCTTGGTGCCGTTGAGCACCCATTCGTCGGTGGCCTCGTCGTAGCGGGCCCGGGTCAGGATCGAGCCCACATCGGAGCCGGCATTGGGTTCGGACGCGCAGAACGCGGCGACCTCGGGCTTCTCGACGGTGCCGAACATCTGGGGCAGGAACTCACCGATCTGCTCGGGGGTGCCGGATCCGGCGACGGACGCCGCGGCCAATCCGGTGCCCAGGATCGACAGCGCGATACCGGCGTCGCCCCAGAACAGTTCCTCGAAGACGACGATCATGCCCAGGCCGGAGGGTTCGGCGGTTTGTTCGGCCATCATCTCCAGCGAGTAGAGGCCGATCTTGGCGGCCTCCTGAATGATCGGCCACGGCGTCTCCTCTCGCTCGTCCCACTCGGCGGCGGCAGGGCGCACGACGTCGGCAGCGAATTCGTGAACCCACTTCTGCACGTCGAGCAGGTCTGAGGACAACTCCAGGGAGAACGTCATGGCAGCTACCTTACTTTGGAGTAAGTTACTCCGGCGGCGACTGTGGCTCAACTAACACGCAGTCTGGCCTGACGGGGAAGGCGCCCCGGTGTGCCGACAACGAACCCAAGCTGGGGGACACGAAAGTGGGTGCCCGTAGACTGGGTAGTCGACGTTTGACCAGAAAGAGGGCGTACCTGCATGAGCGGCCATTCCAAGTGGGCCACCACAAAGCACAAGAAGGCCGTCGTCGACGCCAAGCGCGGCAAGATGTTCGCCAAGCTGATCAAGAACATCGAGGTCGCGGCCCGCACCGGTGGTGGTGACCCGTCGGGCAACCCGACGCTCTATGACGCCATCCAGAAGGCCAAGAAGTCGTCGGTGCCCAACGACAACATCGAGCGGGCCCGCAAGCGCGGTGGCGGCGAAGAAGCCGGCGGCGCCGACTGGCAGAACATCACCTACGAGGGCTACGGGCCCAATGGTGTTGCAGTGCTTATCGAATGCCTCACCGACAACCGCAACCGGGCCGCCGGCGAGGTGCGCGTCGCCATGACCCGCAACGGCGGCAACATGGCCGACCCGGGGTCGGTGTCCTACCTGTTCACCCGCAAGGGCGTCGTCACCCTCGACAAGAACGACCTCACCGAGGACGACGTGCTTGCCGCCGTGCTGGAGGCCGGCGCCGAGGAGATCAACGATCTGGGCGAGAGCTTCGAGATCATCTCCGAGCCCACCGACCTGGTGGCCGTGCGGACCGCGCTGCAGGACGCCGGTATCGACTACGACTCGGCGGACTCCGGTTTCCAGCCGTCGGTCAGCGTGCAGGTGGACCTCGAGGGCGCCCGCAAGGTGCTCAAGCTGATCGACGCGCTCGAAGACAGCGACGATGTGCAGGATGTCTACACCAATATCGACATCCCGGACGATGTCGCGGCCCAGCTAGACGAGGACTGATCCGCACGGGCGGCCTGCCGGTACCGCAGGGGTGACACGCCCACCTCGCGCTTGAACGCGTTGGAGAACGCGCTCTCGGCCCCGTACCCGAGCTCGTAACCGAGAACGGCGACGGCGACGTCGGTGTCCCGCAGCGCGCGTTGCGCCAGCACCATCCGCAACGTGCTCAGGTAGGTCATCGGCGGTACCCCGGCCGACGTGCGGAACCGCTCGGCGAACGAAGTCCGCGACATCGTGGCGATCCGCGCCAGTTCCGCCATCCGCCACGGCCTTCCGGGGTCGGCGTGCATGGCGGCCGCGGCCGGTCGCAGCTGATCGTCGGTGAGCAGCCGCAGCACACCCGGCGGTACCGCACCGGGCCGGTCCAGACGGGTGCGCAGCAGCGCCAGCACCAACAGCTGCGCAAACTGTGCGACGGCGAAGTCGCTGCCGATCCGGGCTGCGGTCATCTCCGCGTACACCCGGGACGCCAGGTCGTACAGTTCGGAGGCGCCGGGCGCGGCGGACCGAACGTGCAGCAGCGGCGGAAGAGCGGTGCGCAGGAGTTGACGGCCGACCTCGTTGACGCCGATGTGCCCGCCCAACATGACGTCCTGCTCTACGTCCCCGATCCGCACCAGCGGTTCGGTCGCGCTGAGTTCGAAGGCGACTGGGACGGCGCCGTCGGGGCTATTGGACAGAGTCACCCGGCGACGGTGGTTGAGGATCACCACGTCGCCGGCGCTCGCGTACACCGGGCTCACCCCGTCGGCGTGGATCCGCAGGCCACCGCGCACGACCGCGATGAACTTCAGCGGTTCGGTGATCTCGGCAGCGGTGGTCCAGGCTCCCGCGGCCGACAGCGCTCCGGACACCGCACCGCGGGCTTCCACCAAGCGCAGCACCGCCGAGAGCGGGTCGCGGCCGACTTCCGGACGATCGCGCATGCTTTGCGGACTCATGACGATGGAAAGTCCGCCGGCCCGGACGTTATTCCGGGCATGACGCACAAACAACACCCCATCGGTTCAGGATTCACCGCAGCATCGTCGGCCACGGATGTGCTGGCCGGCATCGATCTCACCGGCCGGCAGATCATCGTGACCGCCGGGCACGTCGGACTCGGACTGGAGACCACGCGGGCGCTGAGCCGCGCGGGTGCCTCCGTGGTGGTCGGGGCGCGCTCGCCGGAACGCGCCGCGGCCGCGGTGGCGGACCTGCCCGGAGTACAGGTCCACCGCCTCGACCTGCTTGATCCGCGGTCGGTCGCTGACTTCGCCGCCGGCTATCTGGACACCGGCCGGCCGTTGCACACGCTTGTCAACAACGCCGGGATCATGGGCGGGCCGCTGGTTCGCGACGGCCGCGGATACGAGGCGCAGTTCGCCACCAACCATCTGGGCCACTTCCAACTGACCAACGCGTTGTTGCCCGCGCTGCGTGCGGCGACCGGTGCACGGGTGGTGGAGCTGTCGTCATGGGGTCACCACCTGTCCGACATACGTTGGGATGAACCGCATTTCGAGGACGAGAGCTCATATGACGGCATGCTGGCCTACGGCCAATCCAAGACGGCCAACGTGCTGTTCGCCGTCGAACTGGACCGGCTGTGGTCCGATGACGGCATCCGCGGCTACGCGCTGCATCCCGGCGGCATCCTCGGCACGAACCTCGCGCCGTGGATGCCCGACGAGGGGTGGAAGCTGATGGGGTTGATCGACGAACACGGCAATGTGGTCATTGATCCCGACCGCGACCTCAAGACACCGCAGCAGGGCGCGGCCACCACAGTGTGGGCCGCGACCAGCCCGCTGCTCGACGACATCGGCGGGGTGTTCCTGCAGAACAGCGACATCGCCCCGCTGGAGGACATCGACGAACCGGTGGCGGTGGAGTTCGGCACCGGGCCGTTCGAGATGACCGTGGGGGTGACCCGGTACGCGGTCGACCCGGAGTCCGCGCAGCGACTGTGGGGGCTCAGCGAGAAACTGCTGGCGGTCTAGATGGCCTCGCCGATCGCCGTCTCGCCCGAGATGACCTCGAAGGTCCGCCCCGCCGTCGCGGGGGAGTCCAGCACCGCCAGCAGCACCGCGGCGACATCGGCGCGCGCGATCGTGCCACGGCCGGTCGACTCGGCGATCTGAACCCTGCCGGTGCCCGGGTCGTCGGTGAGCCCGCCCGGCCGCACGATGGTGCTCTGCAGCGCGCTGCGCGCCCGCACGTTCGCATCGGCCTCGGATTTGGCGCGGATATAGGCCAAGAAGACCTCGTCGTATCCGTCGTCCAGGCTGCGGTCATCGGCCGATATCGCCGACACCATCAGATACCGGGGCACACCCGCGGCCTCGGCCGCATCGGCCAGCAGGATCGCCGCGTCCCGGTCCACCGTCTGCTTGCGCGCGACACCGCTGCCCGGACCGGCCCCGGCGGCGAACACCACCGCATCGGCCCCGCGCACCGCCTCGGCGACCTGGTCCACGGTGCTGTGCTCCAGATCCAGCACCACGGCCTGCGCCCCGACCGCCTCCAGATCGGTGGCGTGCGAGGGGTTTCGGATCAGCCCGACCGGCACATCACCCCGGGCCGCCAGCAGCTGCTCCAGAATCAACGCGATCTTTCCGTGTCCGCCTGCTATGACCACTCGCATCTGTCCATGGTGGCACGGCAAGATATCCGCGTGTCCCTCTCCGGATGTGTCGGGCCCGGCGGCTACGCTATCGAACACGTGTTCTGATGGGCGAAGGGGCTGGCGTGCGGGTAATGGGAGTCGATCCCGGGTTGACGCGCTGCGGGTTGTCGGTGATCGAGACCGGTCGCGGTCGCCATGTCATCGCCCTCGATGTCGACGTCGTGCGGACACCGGCCGGGGAGGCGCTGGAACGGCGGCTGCTCACCATCAGTGACACCGTCGAGTACTGGATGGACACCCACCGCCCCGACGTGATCGCCATCGAGCGGGTGTTTGCCAACCAGAATGCCAACACTGCGATGGGCACCGCGCAGGCCGGCGGCGTGATCGCGCTGGCCGCCGCCCGCCGCGATATCGATGTGCACTTCCACACCCCCAGCGAGGTCAAGGCCGCGGTCACCGGCAACGGCCGGGCCGATAAGGCGCAGGTCACCACCATGGTCACCAAAATCCTTGGACTGCAACAGAAGCCGACGCCAGCCGACGCTGCGGATGCGCTGGCGCTCGCCATCTG
Source organism: Mycolicibacterium frederiksbergense (assembly GCF_012223425.1). Classification (GTDB taxonomy): domain Bacteria; phylum Actinomycetota; class Actinomycetes; order Mycobacteriales; family Mycobacteriaceae; genus Mycobacterium; species Mycobacterium frederiksbergense. The sequence continues at coordinate 5,895,198 of NZ_CP038799.1, read as the reverse complement.
CCACTGCTGGAGGGCGCCGATGATCGCCCGGATGGCCGAGGCGGAGGCCAAGGCCGCCGAGGCCAAACGAAAGTACGAGTCCAAGCTCAAGGCGGCCCGCGCATGATCGCCTCGGTGCGCGGCGAGATCATCGAGATCGCCCTCGATCACGCGGTCGTGGAGGCCGCCGGTGTCGGCTACAAGGTGATGGCCACCCCCTCGACGCTGTCCACGCTGCGCCGCGGCGAGGAGGCCCGGCTGATCACCGCCATGATCGTGCGCGAGGACTCGATGACGTTGTACGGCTTCGCCGACGGTGAATCGCGCGACCTGTTCAGCACGCTGCTGGGGGTCTCCGGTGTCGGCCCGAAGATCGCGCTGGCCACCCTGGCCGTGTATGACGCGAACTCGCTGCGCCAGGCACTGGCCGACGGTGATGTCACCGCGTTGACCAGGGTGCCGGGCATCGGAAAGCGCGGCGCCGAGCGGCTGGTGCTGGAACTGCGCGACAAGATCGGTGCGGTGCCCGGCGCCGGCGGTTCGGCAACGGTCACCGGACACGCGGTGCGGATGCCGGTGGTGGAAGCCCTTGTCGGCCTTGGCTTCGCGGCCAAGCAGGCCGAGGAGGCCACCGACAAGGTGCTCGCCGATGATCCGGCGGCCACCACGTCGACCGCGCTGCGCGCGGCACTGTCGATGCTGGGTAAGAAGTAATGGGCCGTTTCGATTCAGAACCCGACGATGACACCGAGGAGCGGGACGTATCGCCGGCGCTGACAGTCGGTGAGGCCGACGTCGACGCCAGCCTGCGGCCGCGCACGCTGGGTGAGTTCATCGGGCAGCACCGGGTGCGCGAACAGCTCCAGCTGGTTCTCGAGGGTGCCAAGAACCGGGGCGGCACACCGGATCACATCCTGCTGTCCGGCCCGCCCGGCCTGGGCAAGACCTCACTGGCGATGATCATCGCCGCCGAGCTGAGCTCGGCGCTGCGGGTGACGTCCGGCCCGGCGCTGGAACGCGCCGGGGATCTCGCGGCGATGCTGTCCAACCTCGTCGAGGGTGATGTGCTGTTCATCGACGAAATCCACCGCATCGCGCGGCCCGCCGAGGAGATGCTGTATCTGGCGATGGAGGACTTCCGGGTCGACGTCGTGGTCGGCAAAGGCCCTGGGGCGACCTCGATTCCGCTCGACGTGGCACCGTTCACCCTGGTGGGCGCGACCACCCGCTCCGGCGCGTTGACCGGCCCGCTGCGCGATCGTTTCGGTTTCACCGCGCACATGGATTTCTACGAGCCGACCGATCTGGAACGGGTGCTACACCGTTCGGCCGGGATCCTCGGGATCGAACTGGAGGCCACCGCCGGGTCCGAGGTCGCCCGCCGCTCCCGAGGCACCCCGCGTATCGCCAACCGGCTGCTGCGCCGGGTCCGCGATTACGCGGAGGTACGTGCCGACGGCATCATCACCCGCGATATCGCCAAGGCGGCGCTGGAGGTCTACGACGTCGACGAACTCGGCCTGGACCGCCTGGACCGTGCGGTGCTCTCCGCCCTGACCCGCAGCTTCGGTGGCGGACCGGTCGGGGTCTCCACCCTGGCCGTCGCGGTGGGGGAGGAAGCCACCACCGTCGAGGAGGTGTGCGAGCCGTTCCTGGTGCGGGCCGGGATGATCGCCCGCACCCCGCGCGGCCGGGTCGCGACGCCGCTGGCATGGACACATCTCGGTCTGCAACCGCCGGTCACCGGTTTCGGGCAGACCGGGCTGTTTGAATAGTCTCCATGCTCACTGCCGGTCTCATCGTCGCCAGCCTCGCCGCCCTGCTGCACGTGTACATCTTCGTGATGGAATCGCTGACCTGGACCGCGCCGCGCACCCGGGCGACCTTCGGGCTGAGCGCCCAAGAGGCGGAGGCCACCAAGGAAATGGCTTTCAATCAGGGCTTCTACAACCTGTTCCTGGCCATCGTGACGGGGATCGGTGTCGGCGCAGCGATCGCCGGCCACCACGCGGTCGGGACCGCCCTGGTGTTGGCCGGGGTGGGATCGATGCTGGCGGCCGCGCTGGTGTTGTTGGTGTCCTCGCCGGACAAGGCCCGCGCCGCCGTCACCCAGGGAGTGTTCCCGTTGATTGCGGTCCTGTTCGTGGCGGTCAATCTGGTTACCGCGTGATCAAGGTGGGTAGTCCTTCGGCATGACCGAGGAGGCCACCATGTCCGACACCCGAGTACGCCCTGCCCGCGGCGGCAGGCTGGCGATATCGCGCAGCCGCGGAGCGCTCAGCGGATTCCTGTTGATCCTGCTTGGCATGTGGGGAGCCTTCATCCCGTTCGTCGGGCCCTATTTCGACTTCGCATACACCCCTGATTCGCCGTGGACGTGGACGCTGGGCCGGGGATGGTTGGAAGTGCTGCCGGGTGTGGTGGCCGTGATCGGTGGCCTACTGCTGCTGGTGTCGCGTAATCGCGCCACCGCCATGCTGGGCGGATGGCTGGCCGTGGCCGCCGGTGCGTGGTTTGTCGTGGGGCGTGCGCTGGCGGCGCCGCTGGCCCTCGGCAATGTCGGGAGCCCGGTGGCCGTCACGGAGGGCAAGCGGGTGGTGGTGGAGCTGGCGTACTTCTCCGGCCTCGGCGCGCTGATCGTCTTCCTGGCCGCAGTCGCGGTCGGGCGGTTGTCGGTGCGCAGCGTCCGGGACGTGGAGATCGGCGAGGCCGAAACCGCCAAGCCGGTCGCCACGACGGGTGCGCAGCCGGTGGTGATGCCCGATCAGAAGACCGAGGTCATCGGACCCACCGCGGACGCGCAGCACAAGCGCGGCTGGCGGGACATGTTCGGGAAGCGCGACCGCAACAACGAGCTGCACACCACCAGGTGATCTATTGCGCGACGGTGTCGGACGCGTGGCGGACCTGATCGCCGCCGGCCCGCTTGGCGGCGTACATCGCGCGGTCCGCGGCGCCGAGGAGCTCATCGAGTGCCTCCCTGGAGGCCGGCAGACGCGCGGCGAAGGCGGTGCCGACGCTGGCGGTGACCCCGTCCGGTAGGCCTGCGATCGCGGCGCGAACCCGGTCGGCGAGGTGAAGTATGTGTCGGTCACCGGTCGTGGCAGCGATGCAGAACTCTTCGCCGCCGATACGGGCCACCACGGCATCGCCGCCGGCGACCCTGCGCAGCACAGCGGCCACCGCTTTGAGTACCTCGTCGCCGGCGGCGTGTCCCAAGGTGTCGTTGATCTGTTTGAAGCAGTCCAGATCCACCATCACCAGCCCGAGCGCCCCGCGCCCGCGGAGGACGCGACCGGCCCGGTGTCCCACGGCCCGATAGAACCCACGCCGGTTGTGCAGGCCGGTGAGGACGTCGACGTCCGAGTTCACCGCGTCAGCGCCCAGAAGCTGGACGAGTATCTGGCCCATCATCGGCACGGTGAGCATGCTCGCCAGAATCAGCAGAAGCTGGCTGATCGCCAGGGCGGGATCGCCGATCATGGCGGTCCGCACGCCGCAGATCACCGCGGTACCCACTCCGATGCCGAGCACCAGTGCCAGGAAAGGGCTGTTCTGGGTGAACGCCACCAGGCCACCGATCGCCGAGAAGATGGCGCACGCCAGCAGTCCGTGCTGTGGTTCCAGGACGATCAGGCAGGCCCCCGAGACGCACACCGCCGACAGCACCGCGAAGATGCGGGACACCTGCCGCGACGGCCATCGGATCAGCCATGCGACCGTCATGCTCCAGCACAGCACGGTCGCCGAGACCGCGATGACGTAGGTCGGCCATCCGGAGGGCACCGCCGGACTCCACAGCAGCAGCAGCGGCACGAATCCGAGTCCGGTGACCGTGGCGGCCATGATCAATTGCAGAGGCCAGCGGAGCTGTTGCGACTCCAGGTACACCGAGAGCCACTCATAGTGGTCGGGTTGCCGCCACCACCGGCGAATCGTGTTCATCGAGTCAGTTCGTGTGAAAGATCGAGCTCCATTGTGGCCGGTATCACTGTACGGCGTTCAAGCGGATGCTCAGCACACCAATGCGCAGCTAGCTGCGGGACTGCTCGGGGTCCAGTTCGTCGAGCAACTGCTGCATCGTGCGGCACATCTGGGCGAAATGGTCGCGACCGACGACGTCTGCCCAGCGTTGCTCGAGATCGATGACCCGGTCTCCGGCAGCGGCCATGAGAGCGCGCCCCCGTGCGGTCAGGTCGATGAGCTTGGCTCTACCGTCCGCCGGGTCGGGGCGACGGCTGAGGTAACCGGACTCGACGAGATCGTTGATCAGCTCCGACGCGGCCGCCAGGCTCAGCTGTGCCCGGTCGGCCAGTTCGGTCAGTCGGATGCCACCGGTGCGGATGTTGCCGAATATCTGGAAGTGCGGTTCCCGGACATCGCCGAAGCCGGCGGCCGCGCGGGGCTCGGTCAGGTCATCACGGAACAGCCGCAGCAGCCGGACGAGGAGTTGGCCGATGGCCAGACGGTCGTCGGGGTGCTCACTTGACGGAGCCATGGACGATCAGCATACTACGGTTACCGAAGTTTCGGTTTCCGAAGTAATTGGAGAGTCATGGCCGTCGAGCAAATCGTCACCGATGTGGGCAGGTTGCGTGTCGAGACGCTGGGTGCCGGTCCGCCGGTGGTGCTGTGGCACAGTCTGTTCCTGGATTCTCGATCGTGGTGCGGCGCCGCCGAGGACCTGGCGGGCGGCCGCTCGGTGGTGGTGATCGACGGGCCGTCGCACGGCGGCAGCGAACCCATCGGGCGCGACTTCGGCTTCGCCGACTGTGTCGCGGCGGCCGTGTCGGTGCTGGACGCGCTCGGCATCGACGAACCCGTCGACTGGGTGGGCAACGCCTGGGGCGGGCATGTGGGAATCCAACTGGCCGTGCACAGGCCCGAGCGCGTGCGCACCCTCACCACGATCGGCACACCTGCCCATGCTCTGCGATCGGTCGAACGCTGGACCAAAGCCTGGCCGCTCGTGCAGCTCTATCGGGTCGCCGGGCCGAACCCACTGCTGCTCAAACCGCTCGCGGACGCGCTGGTGGGGCGGGAATCATATTCTGCAGCACCGAACCTCGCGGACGAGGTGATGAGTGCGTTCGTCCGGGCGGACCGGCCGTCGATGTTCCGTGCCGTGCGGTCGATGATGCTGAACCGTCCCGACATGTCCGCCGACATGGCCCGGATTGCCGCCCCGGTGCTCATGGTGGCAGGCCGAGACGACATCACCGGCTGGCGGCCGGCCGACGCCCAGACCGTCGCGGAACCGATGACCGACGCCACCGTGCTGGGTGTCCGCGGCTCCGGGCACTCCTCGCCGCTGCTGACCGACCGCGAGTCGGTCGTCGCCGGCCTGCAACAGTTTTGGAGCGGTGCCCGGGCACGCTAGGGCGCGCCGGATTCGTGATGGTTCTGACCGCGGGGAAACCGGTTACGCGAGTTCCTTGAGCGCAGCCGCCAGTACGTCCAGACCCTCGTTGAGCAACTCGTCGCTGATCGCCAGCGGCGGCAGGAAACGCAGCACGTTTCCGTAGGTGCCGCAGGACAACACGATGACCCCCTGGGAGTGGGCGGCCGCGCACAGCGCCTTCGTCAGCTCGGCATCGGGCTCGATACCGCCGGGCTTGACGAGTTCCACCGCGATCATCGCGCCGCGCCCGCGCACATCGCCGATCCGGTCGTCATCGGCCTGCAACTGGTGCAACCGATCCTTCATCAGCGTCTCGATCGCAGCCGCGCGCTCCACGAGACCGTCGGATTCGATGGTTTCGATGGTCGCCAGGGCTGCCGCGCAGGCGACCGGGTTGCCGCCGTAGGTGCCGCCCAGGCCGGAGACGTGCGGGGCATCCATGATGTCGGCGCGGCCGGTGACCGCGGACAGCGGCAGGCCGCCGGCGATGCCCTTGGCGGTGACGATCAGGTCCGGCTCGATCCCTTCGTGCTCGCAGGCGAACATCGCCCCGGTACGGGCGAACCCGGTCTGCACCTCGTCGGCGATGAACACGACATCGTTGTCCCGGCACCAGGCCAGCAGGGTGGCCAGGAAGCCCTGGGCGGGAACGATGAATCCGCCCTCACCCTGGATCGGCTCGATGATGACGGCGGCCAGGTTGTCCGCCCCGACCTGCTTGTCGATCACGCTGATCGCGCGCCGGGCGGCCAGTTCACCGTCGGTGGCCAGTTCCTTGCCGAACTCGGCGTCCCGGAACGGATAGGACAGCGGCGCCCGGTAGATCTCGGGTGCGAACGGGCCGAACCCGTTCTTATAGGGCATCGACTTCGCGGTCAGCGCCATCGTGAGGTTCGTGCGGCCGTGGTAGGCGTGGTCGAAGGCCACCACCGCCTGCTTGCGGGTGTAGGAGCGGGCGATCTTGATCGCGTTCTCGACGGCCTCGGATCCGGTGTTGAACAACGCCGAACGTTTCTCGCCGGCACCGGGGGTCAGCCGGTTGAGGTGTTCGCAGACGTCCACGTACTGCTCGTAGGGCGTCACCATGAAACAGGTATGGGTGAACTCGCCCGCCTGGGCGGCGACCGCCTCGGCCACCCGGGGCGCGGCGTTGCCGATGGTGGTGACCGCGATACCCGACCCCAGGTCGATGAGCCGATTGCCGTCGACGTCCTCGACGATGCCGCCCCCGGCACGGGCGGCATAGACCGGCATCGTGGTGCCGACACCGCGGGACACCGCGGCGGTCTTGCGGTCGATCAGGGCCGACGACTTCGGTCCTGGGATGGCGGTGGCGAGATGACGGGTCTGTTCGACGGCAGTCACGGCTGACTCCTGATCGGGGGGTGGGCTAAACCCTAATCCGCCGGCCGCGGATGCGGGTGAAAACCACTGCTGGCACGGGATACACCTTCGGAATACGTGTATTGGAAGGAATTGTGCCACGAATTCGGTTGGCTCAGCACCGTGTAGTAGACGGGTTACGTCGCCCCCCGCCCTCGGAAGCTGCAGGGGTGAGCCGATGGAGGCGAGCAGCGGTAATGGCACACTGGTGTGCCGTACCCGCTGAACAACCGCGAAGGACAGCAGTTTCATGGACCTCGTCGTATTCCTGCCCCTCATCCTCATCATGGGCGCATTCATGTTCTTCGCGTCGCGCCGGCAGAAGAAGGCCATGCAGGCCACCATCGATCTGCACGAGTCACTGACCATCGGCGATCGCGTGCACACCACCTCGGGTCTGCAGGGCACGATCGCCGGTATCACCGCCGACCACGTCGACCTCGAGATCGCCCCCGGCGTCGTCACCACCTGGATGAAGCTGGCCGTCCGGGACCGCATCGAGGACGCCGATGACGACGAATACGAAGACGACGAAACCGACAGCTACGAAGACGAGTCCGGCGCCGTGGAGTTGACCGACAGGCCGGCACCCAAGACTGACGGCAACTGACTCAGCTTCACCGCGTACCCTCCCGGTAGCGCTGCACAATCGTGTAGCCGAGCAGTGCTGAGTATCCCCGCCCCTGATCGTTTCAAGGAGACCCAAGAACCGTGGCTTCGTCTTCGGCGCCGGTCCACCCTGCCCGCTATCTGACGCTCTTCATGGTGCTTCTCGTCGGTGTCTACCTGCTGGTCTTCCTGACCGGGGACAAGCAGGCCGAACCGAAGTTGGGCATCGATCTGCAGGGCGGCACCCGTGTCACTCTCACCGCGCGCACGCCGGACGGCTCGCAGCCGTCGCGGGAATCGTTGTTACAGGCGCAGGAGATCATCAGCTCGCGCGTGGACGGGCTCGGCGTCTCGGGCTCCGAGGTCATCATCGACGGCGACAACCTGGTCATCACCGTTCCCGGCGATGACGGTTCCGAGGCCCGCAGCCTCGGTCAGACCGCACGGCTCTACATCCGCCCGGTGATCCATGCCATGCCGGCGCAGGCTCCCGGCGATCCGGCCGCTCAGGCACCCCCCGCAGGCGCGCCGGGCATGCCCGGTCTGCCGGGCGGCGACCCCGGCATGCCGCCGCTGCTGGCGCCGGCCGAGCCCGAGGCCCCGATCCGCACTCCCGGTGAACCCGCCGCCGAGCCGGGTGCACCCGCACCTCCGCCGGCCCAGCCGCGTCCCTATCCGCTGGAGCCTGCACCGTCGCCGTCGCCGTCGCCGTCGCCGTCGCCGTCGCCGTCACCCACGCCGGCGCCCGGGCAGCCGCCCGTTCCCGGCCAGCCTCCTGCTGCCCCCGGCGCACCGGATGAGGATGCCGACCTGGCTCAGCGCATCGCCGACGAGAAGCAGTTGCGCCAAAGCACCGACCAGAGCATCCAGTTGCTGGCGCTGCAGTTCCAGGCCACCCGCTGCAACGAGGAGGATGTGCTCGCCGGCAACGACGATCCCAACCTGCCGCTGGTCACCTGCTCGGTGGACCACAACACCGTGTACCTGCTCGACAAGTCGATCATGAGCGGTGAAGAGATCAAGACCGCCGGATCCGGACTGGATCCGCAGCGCGGTGACTACGTCGTCGATGTCGAGTTCAAGAGCGGTGGCTCCCAGACCTGGGCCGATTTCACCGCCGCCAACGTCGGCACCCAGACCGCGTTCACGCTGGACTCGCAGGTGGTCAGCGCCCCGGAGATCCAGGAGGCGATTCCCGGTGGCCGCACCCAGATCACCGGACAGTTCACCGACGCCTCGGCGCGCGAGCTGGCCAACGTCCTCAAATACGGCTCGCTGCCGCTGTCCTTCGAGTCCTCGGAAGCCGAAACCGTCTCGGCCACACTCGGTTTGACCTCGCTCAAGGCGGGGTTGATCGCCGGTGCGGTGGGACTGGCGCTGGTGCTGCTCTATTCGCTGCTCTACTACCGGGTGCTGGGTCTGCTGACCGCGCTGTCGCTCATCCTGGCCGGTGCCATGGCCTATGCCCTGCTGGTGCTGCTCGGTAGGTGGATCGGCTACACGCTCGACCTGGCCGGCATCGCAGGTCTGATCATCGGTATCGGGACGACCGCCGACTCGTTCGTGGTGTTCTTCGAGCGCATCAAGGACGAGATCCGCGAGGGCCGCTCGTACCGGTCGGCGGTGCCGCGCGGTTGGGCCCGCGCCCGCAAGACGATTCTGTCCGGCAACGCCGTCACCTTCCTGGCCGCCGCGGTGCTCTACTTCCTGGCCGTCGGCCAGGTGAAGGGCTTCGCCTTCACGCTGGGTCTGACCACCATCCTGGACGTCCTGGTCGTGTTCCTGGTGACCTGGCCGCTGGTGTACCTGACCTCCAAGTCCGCGACGCTGGCCAAGCCGGCGTACAACGGGCTCGGGGCGATTCAGCAGATCGCCCGCGAGCGGCGTGCCGTGCACTCGACAGGACGGGGTTAGTCAATGTCGGCCAAGCACTCCTCGGAAGAGGCCACCGTGGCTGAGACCGCGTCCGGCGAGGCCCCGAAGCACAGCTTCTTCGTGCGCCTCTACACCGGAACCGGCGCCTTCGAGGTCATCGGCAAGCGCAAGCTCTGGTACGCCGTCAGTGGCGTCATCGTCGGCATCTCGCTGCTGGCCATGCTGGTGCGCGGATTCACCTTCGGTATCGACTTCGAGGGCGGCACCAAGTTCTCGATGCCGGTCGACGGCGCAAAGGGCCAGGCCACCACCGAACAGGTGGAGACGGTCTACAGCGACACGTTCGGCAAACCGCCCGAGACGGTGGTCATCGTCGGCAACGGCCCGTCGGCCACCGTGCAGATCCGCACCGAGACGCTGGACAACGCGGACACCGAGAAGCTGCGCGTCGCGCTGTTCGATGCGTTCGCGCCCAAGGGTGCCAACGGCGAGCCCAGCAAGCAGGCCATCAGCGACTCGGCGGTGTCCTCGACCTGGGGCGGGCAGATTACCCAGAAGGCCCTCATCGCGCTGGTGGTGTTCCTGGTGCTCGTCACCATCTACATCACGCTGCGCTACGAGCGGTACATGGCGCTTGCGGCGCTGGCGGCATTGTTCTTCGACCTGATCGTCACCGCGGGCGTGTACGCGTTGGTGGGTTTCGAAGTGTCGCCGGCCACTGTGATCGGCCTGCTGACCATCCTGGGCTTCTCCCTCTATGACACCGTCATCGTGTTCGACAAGGTCGAGGAGAACACCGACGGTTTCGAGCACACCACCCGCCGGACCTTCGCCGAACAGGCCAACCTCGCGGTGAACCAGACGTTCATGCGCTCGATCAACACCAGCCTCATCTCGGCGCTGCCGATCATCGCGCTGATGGTCATCGCGGTCTGGCTGCTCGGCGTGGGCACCCTGCAGGATCTGGCGCTCGTGCAGTTGGTCGGTGTCCTCGTCGGTACCTACTCCTCGATCTATTTCGCCACCCCGCTGCTGGTGAGTTTGCGGGAGCGCACCGAGCTGGTGAGCAAGCACACCAAGCGGGTGATGCGGCGCCGTGCCGCGGCAGCGGCCAAGACGGGCGCCGACGCCGATATCGACATCGACGACGATGACACCGTCGATGAGAGTGCCGCCGACGAGCCGAAGACGGTGACCGCGCCTGCCGGACCGGCACCGGACAAGCCCGCTCCCGGCGCGCGCCCGAACCGGCCCACCCGACCGTCGGGCAAACGGCGGACCTAGTGTCCCGGGCTGTGAACCAGCGGACCGGCACGGCGGTGGCCGCGCTGTCGCTGTCGGTGGGCTTGGTGCTGGCGGGCTGCTCATCCGGTTCCGACGATGTCATCGACTACGCCGTCGACGGATCGCTGACCACCTACAACACCAACTCGGTGGCCGGCGCGGCCTCCGGTGGTCCGCAGGCCTTCGCCCGGGTGCTCACCGGCTTCACCTACCGCGGCCCGGACGGTCAGATCGTCAGCGACCGTGACTACGGCACGGTCTCGGTGGTCGGTCGCGCACCGTTGGTGCTCGACTACGAGATCAACGCCAACGCCGTCTACTCCGACGGCAAACCGATCACCTGCGATGACATGGTGCTGACCTGGGCCGCGCAGTCCGGCCGGTTCCCGGCCTTCGATGCGGCCAGCACCGCCGGCTACCGCGATATCGCCACGATCGACTGTGTGCCGGGCCAGAAGAAGGCCCGGGTGTCCTTCGCCCAGGACCGCGCCGTCGTGGACTACGGCCAGCTGTTCGGGGCGACCGCGATGCTGCCCTCGCATGTGCTCGCCGACGAGCTGGACCTCGGTGACGGCGGAGTCACCACCGCCGTGCAGACCAGCGATGTCGGGGCCCTGGATCGCATTGCGCGGGCCTGGAACTCGACCTGGGACCTGAGCGCCGACGTCGACCTGAAGCGGCTGCCGTCCTCCGGCCCGTACAAGGTGGATTCGGTGACCGCGGAGGGCGCGGTCGTGCTGGTGGCCAATGACAAGTGGTGGGGCGCCAAGCCGGCCGCGCCGCGGGTGACGGTGTGGGCGCGCGGCGCCGATATCCAGGACCGGATCAACAGCGGGGCCTTCGACGTCGTCGATATCTCGACCGGCTCAGCGGGCACCCTGAACCTGCCCGCGGGGTACTCCCGCACCGACACCGCATCGGCCGGTATCGAGCAGCTGATCTACTCGGCGCAGGGGCCGATGGCCGCACCACCGGCGCGGCGTGCTTTGTCGCTGTGCACACCGCGAGACACCATCGCGCGCAACGCGCAGGTGCCGATCGCCAACGCCCGGCTCAATCCCACCACCGAGGACGCCGTCTCGGCCGCCGAAAGTGCGGGGGAGGCAGGGCAGTTCAGCGTCGCCAATATCGAGGGCGCGCGGCAGGCGCTGAACAACCAGCCGCTGACCGTCCGGATCGGCTATCAGAGCCCCAACCCGCGACTTGCCGCCACCGTCGGTTCCATCGCCCAGGCCTGTGCTGCCGCGGGGATCACCGTCACCGAGGCCGCCGGCGATTCCGTCGGTCCGCTGAGCCTGCGCGACAACTCGATCGACGTGCTCATCGCCAGCACCGGAGGTGCCCCGGGCAGCGGCTCGACGGGCTCGTCGACCCTGGACGCCTACGACCTGCACACCGGTAACGGCAACAACCTGTCCGGGTACAGCAACGAGCGCATCGACGGCATCATCGACGCGCTGGTGGTGACGACGGTCCCCAAGGAACAGGCGCGCCTGTTGGGGGAGAGCGGACCGATCCTGTGGGCCGACGTCCCGACGCTGCCGCTGTACCGTCAGCAGCGGACTCTGCTCACCTCCAAGCAGGTGAGCGCTGTCAGCAGTAACCCGACCCGATGGGGAGCAGGATGGAACATGGACCGATGGTCGCTGACGTGAAGCCCGTTGGTCCCCTGACATGAGCGGCAGCAGGCAGGAAGCCGCCTCGCTCATCAGCGCCCTGACCCGTCATGTCGCCGACTTCCCGATCGCCGGCGTCGATTTCAAGGATCTGACCCCGGTGCTGGCCGATCCGCGTGGGCTGGCTGCCGTCACCGATGCGCTGGCCGAGGTGGCCGACGGGGTGGACCTGATCGCCGGGGTGGATGCCCGGGGATTTCTCCTGGGTGCCGCGGTCGCGCTCAAGATGGGCACCGGGGTGCTGGCGGTCCGAAAGGGTGGCAAGCTGCCGCCGCCGGTGCACACGGTGCAGTACGACCTGGAGTACGGGTCGGCGACGCTGGAGATCCCCGCCGACGGTATCGATCTGGCCGGCCGCAGCGTTCTGGTGATCGACGATGTGCTGGCGACGGGCGGCACGCTGGTCGCGGCGGCCCAGGTGCTGGAAAAGGGCGGTGCCCGGGTGACCGGCGCCGCGGTGGTGCTCGAACTGACCGCGTTGAACGGACGCGCCGCGGTGCAACCGCTGCAGGTCACCAGCCTCATCATCGACTGAGGGCTATTGTCGAAATTTCAGACGGAGAACTTCAGGCTGAGAACTCCCACCGGCTAGGAGGTGAACATGGCGGACGAATCCGGCAACGGCCAGGCCGTCGCGCCCGCGCCCGCGGGCGAGGTGACCTCGCCGGACACCTCGAAGATCAGCGCATCGCGACGCGTCCGCGCGCGGCTGGCGCGCCGGATGACCTCGCAGCGCAGCCTGGTGAACCCGGTGCTCGAACCGCTGGTCGCGGTGCACCGGCAGTTCCACCCGAAGGCCGATCTGGCCATCCTGCAGCGCGCCTACGATGTCGCCGAGGAGCGTCACGCCGACCAGCTGCGCCGCTCGGGTGACCCCTACATCACCCATCCGCTGGCGGTCGCCAACATCCTGGCCGAACTGGGCATGGACACCACCACGCTGGTGGCGGCGTTGCTGCACGACACCGTGGAGGACACCGGCTACTCGTTGGAATCCCTGACCGACGACTTCGGCAGCGAAGTCGGCCATCTCGTCGACGGGGTGACCAAACTCGACAAGGTGGCCCTTGGCAGCGCCGCCGAGGGCGAGACCATCCGCAAGATGATCATCGCGATGGCGCGTGACCCACGGGTGCTGGTGATCAAGGTCGCCGACCGGCTGCACAACATGCGGACGATGCGCTTCCTGCCGCCGGAGAAGCAGGCGCGCAAAGCCCGTGAGACTCTGGAAGTCATTGCGCCACTGGCGCATCGGCTTGGAATGGCGACGGTCAAGTGGGAGCTGGAGGATCTGTCGTTCGCGATCCTGCATCCCAAACGCTATGAGGAGATCGTACGGCTGGTGGCCGACCGGGCCCCGTCGCGCGACACCTACCTGGCCCGGGTGCGCGCCGAGATCGGTTCATCGCTGGCCGCCATGAAGATCAATGCCTCGGTGGAGGGCCGGCCCAAGCACTACTGGTCGATCTACCAGAAGATGATCGTCAAGGGCCGTGACTTCGACGACATCCACGACCTGGTGGGCGTCCGGATTCTGTGTCACGACATGCGGGACTGCTACGCGGCCGTGGGTGTGGTGCACTCGTTGTGGCAGCCGATGGCGGGCCGCTTCAAGGATTACATCGCCCAGCCGCGCTACGGCGTCTACCAGTCGCTGCACACCACGGTGATCGGCCCCGAGGGTAAACCGCTGGAAGTGCAGATCCGCACCAACGAGATGCACGACACCGCCGAGTTCGGTATCGCCGCGCACTGGCGCTACAAGGAGGCCAAGGGGCGCAACGGCTTACCGGCGGGCGGTACCTCCACCGAGATCGACGAGATGGCCTGGATGCGCCAGCTCCTGGACTGGCAGCGGGAAGCCGCTGACCCCGGTGAGTTCCTGGAGTCGTTGCGCTACGACCTCGCCGTGCAGGAGATCTTCGTCTTCACCCCCAAGGGGGACGTGGTCACCCTGCCCACCGGCTCCACGCCGGTGGACTTCGCCTACGCCGTGCACACCGAGGTGGGCCACCGTTGTATCGGGGCCCGGGTGAACCACCGGTTGGTGGCGCTGGAACGCAAACTCGAAAACGGGGACCAGGTCGAGGTTTTCACCTCCAAGGCGGCCAACGCCGGGCCGTCGCGGGACTGGCAGACCTTCGTGGTGTCGCCGCGCGCCAAGGCCAAGATCCGGCAGTGGTTCGCCAAGGAGCGCCGCGAAGAGGCGCTGGAAGCCGGCAAGGACGCGATCGTCAAGGAGGTGCGCCGCGGCGGACTTCCGTTGCAGCGGTTGATGAACGGCGATTCGATGAGCTCGCTCGCGCGCGAGTTGCACTATGCCGACGTCTCCGCGCTCTACACCGCGGTCGGCGAGGGGCACACCTCGGCGCGCCATGTGGTGCAGCGACTGCTGGCTCAGCTCGGCGGCGACGAAGAGGCCGAGGATGAGATCGCCGAACGGTCCACCCCGGCGACCATGCCGGTCCGGCAACGCACCAGCGACGATGTCGGCGTGTCCGTGCCGGGTGCGGCGGGGGTGCTGACCAAGCTGGCCAAGTGCTGCACCCCGGTACCCGGCGACGTCATCATGGGATTCGTCACCCGCGGCGGCGGCGTCAGCGTGCACCGCACCGACTGCACGAATGCGCAGTCGCTGCAGGACCAGTCCGAGCGCATCATCGAGGTGCAGTGGGCGCCGTCGCCGTCCTCGGTGTTCCTGGTCGCGATCCAGGTGGAGGCACTCGACCGGCACCGTCTGCTCTCCGATGTGACCCGCGTCCTCGCCGACGAGAAGGTCAACATCCTCTCGGCGTCGGTGACCACCTCCAACGACCGGGTGGCGATCAGCCGGTTCACCTTCGAGATGGGTGACCCGAAACATCTCGGGCACGTGCTGAACGTGGTGCGCAATGTCGAGGGTGTCTACGACGTGTATCGGGTCACCAGCGCCGCCTAACGCCGGTCCAGCACCGCGCGCAGAAAACTGCGGGTGCGCTGCTGTTCGGGGTCGGTGAACAACTTCTCCGGTGTACCGTCCTCGACGATCCGACCCTGGTCGAGCATCATCACCCGATCCGAAACCTCACGGGCGAAATCCATCTCGTGGGTCACACACAGGAACGTGATGTCGGTGCTTGCGGCGATGTCCTTGAGCAGGGCCAGCACACCGGCCACCAGTTCGGGGTCCAGCGCCGAGGTCACCTCGTCGAGCAGCAGCACATCGGGTTGCATCGCCAGTGCGCGCGCGATCGCCACCCGTTGCTGCTGTCCGCCGGACAACTCGGAGGGATGCGCCCCCGCCTTGTCGGCCAGCCCGACCAGGTCCAGCAGGCGGCGTGCGCGGTCCTCGGCTTCATCGGTGGGCAATCCCAGCGCATGTCTGGGCGCCTCGGTGATGTTCTGCAGCACTTTCATGTTCGGGAAGAGGTTGAACTGCTGGAACACCATGCCGATCCGTTTGCGCAGTGCCCGGAGGTGGCCCTCGTCGGCCGGGATCTCGCGGCCCTTGCGCGACATGTGGCTCAAGCAGGTGCCGTCCAGGTAGATCCGGCCCTCGCTGACCCGTTCCAGCGTCATCAGGAGTCGCAGAATCGTGGTCTTCCCGGAGCCGCTCGGACCGATCAGGCTGACGAACTCGCCAGGCCGGACTTTCAGGTCGAGGTGCTCGAGCACCACGTGATCGGCGAACCGTTTGTGCACGCCCGCGAATTCGATCATCTCAGTTGCTGTAGCTGACACGCCTCTCCAACCATCGAACGAGCAGTGACGCCGAGTAGCTCAGCACCAGGAACAGGACACCGGCAATGGTGATGGGCTCGACATACCGGAAGGCCCGCGAGCCAACCTGGTTGGCGACGCCCACGATGTCGAGAACACCGATCATCAACAGCAGGGGAGTCTCCTTGAGCATCGAGATCGTGTAGTTGCCGAGAGCGGGCAGCACCCGCGGGATGGCCTGCGGCAGGATCACCGCGGTCCAGGTGCGCCGGACCGGCAGGCTCAGCGCCACGGTCGCCTCCCACTGACCGCGCGGCACCGCCTCGATGCCGGCCCGGTAAACCTCGGCGGTGTAGGTGGAGTAATGCAGTCCGATCGCGACGATACCGGTGGTCAGCGGGTCGAATTTCACACCGAAGCTGGGAAGGACGAAGAAGAAGAAGAAGATCTGCACCAACAGTGGTGTGCTGCGCACGAATTCGATAAAGGCCCATACCGGGGTGCTGACCAGGCGGTTGGGCACCGTGCGCAGCAGGGCCAGTGCCAGTCCGAGCGAGTAGGCCATGATGGAGCCCAGCACGGTCGCCACGAGTGTGGTGCGCAGACCGTCGACCACGATGATGGGCAGCACTTCCCGTGCGTAGTCCCAGTCCCAGATCATCGGACCGACCGTTCTGGGACCTTGCCCGGTCTGGCGAATAGTCGGCGGCGCGGGAGCTCGCGGCCCACCAGGCGTGCTGCGCGGCGTTCGAGGTCGCGCATCCCGAAGGTGATGGTGACCGCAAGCGCCAGATAGAACAACAGCACCAGCGTCCAGATCAGCGCCGCCTCCGAGATGAAGTTGTTGATCAGCACCTCGCGCGCCTGATAGGTCATCTCATGCACCGTGATCATGGTCAGCAGCGCACTGCTCTTGAGCAGCTGGATGAACAGATTGTTGAACGGCGGCACCATCTCGACCAGTGCCTGCGGCAGTATGACGCGCCGCATCCGTTGGGCTGGAGTGAGATTCAGTGCGATGCAGCCCTCATACTGAGCTCGCGGCACGGACTGGACGGCACCGCGCACGATCTCGGCACCGTACGCGCCGTGGTTCAGCCCGAGCACCGCGATGCCGGCAACCAGCGGCACGATCTGATAGCCCACCAGCACCGGAAGCACGAAGTAAATCCACATCAACTGCACGACTTCGGAGGTGCCACGCCACACTTCGACGTAGATGCGGGCGAGCGACCGGATGATCCTGGACCGTGACAGCATCGCCAACCCGGCGGCGAAGGAGAGCACGGTGGCGATGAGGATACCGCCGACGGTCGCCTCGACGGTCAGTAGCAGCCCGCGGGCAATGGTGTCGACGAAATACCCGAGGTTGTCGAACATACGGCGGCCGGCTCAGGGGGCCTTGCAGAGTTCCTCGGTAGTGACACCCTCGGGCACCAGGTTGTCGGCGGTGAATCCGAACGGCGCCACAATCTCCAGCCAGCCGCCGCTGTCCTGCAGCTTGGTCAGCTCGGTGTTGAATTGCGACACGAGTTCGTCGTCGCCCTTGCGGAAAACGAAACCGCCGGCCTGGATCTGCTCCCTGCCGCCGACCACCGGCACGAATCCCTCGGTGATCTCCAACGGAGTCCCGGGATTGTCGGCCAGTAACCGGCGCAGCGAGATATCGGTGAGCGCCCCGCAGTAGGCCCGCTGGTCGAGCAACGCCTGGAACAACTCCGGCTGGCCTTCGTAGGGCTGAATATCGCCGGCCGGGATGCTGAGATCGCGGGCTACGGCCTCCTCCACAGTGCCCGACAGCACGGCGATGGGCACGCCCTTGGCTTTCACATCGTCGAAGTTGTTCACCTGCTGGGGATTTCCGGCGGGCACCAACAGCGCGGTCGGAGTCACGTAGTCGACGGCGGAGAACTGCGCGTTGGCGCACCGGTCCGGCAGTATCGCCATACCGGCGGCAACCATGTCGTACTGGCTGGCGTTCAATGCCGGGATGAGCTGCCCGAACTCCACCTGGGTTGCTTCCACCTGGTCGATACCCATCGCCCTGAAGACGGCCCGGGCGACCTCGGGGGCCTCACCGGTGACCTCACCGTTCTCGGTGTACCCGTACGGCACCTCACCGGCAATGCCGATCTTGACGGTGCCGGCATCCTTGATCCGTTGCAGGGTTCCGCCCTCACCGGCTTCGGGCACCTTGCTGCATGCCGCCAGTAACGCGGCCGCTCCGGTCGCCGCGCCCGCTCTGAACAGATCCCGCCGTGTCCAATTGATCATCGTCAGTCCTCGCGCCACGTTCACATCAGTTTCGACCCACAGTTCGCATCGAAGGTATGCCGATCATCGGTTGAGGTCAAAACTTTCCGGTTCGCCCGGCGTGCCGCAGACGCCACCCCGCAGCGCTGCGGTCTGCGATAATCGCTGGGTGCGTACTGCTTTTGCCGTGATCGGCGCCGCTGTGGCGATGCTGCTGGTCGGCTGCGGGTCCACCATCAAGCCCGAGGGCGCCGCGCAATCGGTGACCGACCTGGTCTCCAAGGAGACCGGTTTCACCCCGACGGATGTTGCTTGCCCGGACGGCGTCAAGGCGGAGGCGGGCACCGAGTTCGAATGCACGTTCACCGGTCCGGACGGCGACTACGTCGCAGGAGTCAAGGTCACCAAGGTCGAGGGTGAGAACGTCGAGTTCTATATCCAGTCCAAGCTGAAGGACAGCTGACCCACCGCGCTCACTGCACCCGCACCGTCTCGATGGTGACCGGGGTGGCCGGTTCGCCGTCATCGCTGCCGTCACCGACGCCGCCGGCGGCGATCTTGTCCAGCACCGCGAGCCCGGCGTCGTCGATGGTGCCGAACACCGTGTAGGTGGGCGGTAGTTCGGAGTCCTGGTACACCAGGAAGAACTGGCTGCCGTTGGTGCCGGGCCCGGCATTGGCCATGGCCAGGGTGCCACGGGGATAGATCACCGGGATCTTCATCGCGGGATCTGTCAGCCGGTACTGGTTGGTCGGGTACTCGTTGGGAAACTGATAGCCCGGCCCGCCCTTGCCGGTACCCAGCGGGTCGCCGCACTGCAGCACCCCGAGCTCGGCGGAAGTGGTCAGCCGGTGACAGTCGGTGCCGTTGAAGTAGCCCTTCTGCGCCAGGCTGGCGAAGTTGTTGACCGTGCACGGGGCCTGCGCGTTGTTCAGCCGCACCCCGATCGCCCCGCGGTCGGTGGTGATCACGCCGGTCACGGTCGCCGGCGTCGTCGGTACCCGGCCCATCCTCGGCGGCGCGACCGGCCTGGCGGCGGGCTCCGAGGTCGCGAGGTACTGGCAGTTGGAGCCTGGCGCGGTACGCGGTGCGAACGGCGGCAGCTCTTCGGCGGCGATGCCCGGCGCGGCGGTGTAGCCCGGCGAGGCCGGGTCGTACTGGCGGATGTCCTCGACGATCGCCCGCGTCACCACGAACGTGAACACCAACACCAGCGCGCCCAGCACGGTGAGCAGATACCCGATCACCAAACCGGCGATGGCCAGCCCCCGCCCGTCCTCACCACTGCGCTTGATCTGGGACAGCGAGATGTGGCCGAACACGACGCCCAGCGGCGCGAGCAGGAATGCACAGATGAGCGAGGCGATGGCAAGCGCATTGGTCGGCCTCGGCGGAGGCGGATAGCCGTACGCCGGTGGGTAGCCGGGCGGATAGGACCCGTACGGCGGGACGCTCATCGACTCAGTCCAGCTGAATCGTCTTCACCTGAACCTTGGTGGCCGGCGGGCCGTCCTGGCCGCCGCCCTCCACCCCGGCACCGGCGATCTTGTCCAGGGTGGCCAGACCGGTTTCGTCGATGGTGCCGAACACGGTGTAGTTCGGCGGCAACTGCGAATCCTTGTAGACCAGGAAGAACTGGCTGCCGTTGGTACCGGCGCCGGCGTTGGCCATGGCCAACGTGCCGCGCGGGTAGAGCACCGGCTGCTGCAGCGCCGGGTTGTCCGGCTGGTACTGGTTGGTCGGGTACTCGTTGGCGAATTCGTAGCCCGGGCCGCCGGTGCCCTGGCCGGTCGGGTCACCGCACTGCAGGACCGACAGGCTGTCGCTGGTGGTCAACCGGTGGCAGGGGGTGTCGTTGAAGTAGCCCTGCCCGGCCAGGCTGGCGAAGCTGTTGGAGGTGCACGGCGCCTGGGCGTTGTTCAGCATCAGGCCGATGTTGCCCTGGTCGGTGGCCATGCTGACGCTGATCTCGGCCTCGTCCATCGGGATCTTGCCGGTGCGCGGCGGATCGACCTTCCTGCTGGCCTCGCCCGCCGCCGGATACTGGCAGTCCTGGCCGAGACCGGCCGGCGCCACGAAGGGCGGCAGCGTGCCATCTGAGGCGGGCTGCGGGGCCGTCGGGTCCAGGCTGGTGGTCGTCGAAGCGGACGTGGTCTCCGGCGAGTCCTTGCTGGTGATGACCACGGTGGCCACCACCGCGCCGACCACCACGAGCACACCGGTCACCGAGGCGATGATGGTGATCAGACGTTGCCTCTTGGCCCGCTGCTCCCGGCGTTCGAGTTGGCGCTCGAGCTTGCGTTTGGCCGCTGCCCGTCGCTGTTCGTTGGTCGGCACCGCCGCTGTCCTCCTCGGGTCTGCGCAGCGTCGGCCGCGCGTTCACATCGGCACCGAGTGTGCCAGGCGTTTCTGAGTGGCGGCCGTGCGACCCGCGCGAATACCGGTCGGGAAAGTGGTCGTGGGAAACTTGCCCGGTGTTGATCACCGGATTCCCCGCGGGGGTGCTGGCGTGCAACTGCTACGTGCTGGCCCCACACGCCGGAGCCGACGCCGTCATCGTCGACCCCGGTCAGTCGGCGTTCGGCCGGTTGCGTGCCATCCTCGACGAGCACCGGCTCACCCCGGCCGCGGTACTGCTGACCCACGGTCACATCGACCACATGTGGTCGGCGCAGAAGGTGGCCGACACCTATGGCTGCCCGGTGTACATCCATCCGCAGGACCGCGCGATGCTCACCGATCCGATCATGGATCTCAATGCGGCCGGACGAGCGCAGTCGCTGATGCTGGGGTTCGGTAAGCGCGCGGTGTCCGCGTTCTTCTCCGAACCACGCCAGGTCATCGAGCTGGCCGAGGACGGCATGCAGCTCGACCTGGGCGGTATCGCCGTGACGGTGGACCACACGCCCGGACACACGCCGGGATCGGTCTGCTTCCGGTGCGACGGGATGACGTTCACCGGTGACACCTTGTTCAAGGGTGCGATCGGGCGAAGTGATCTGCTCGGCGGTAGCGGCCGTCAGCTGTTGACCTCGATCGTGACAAAACTGTTGGTGCTCGACGACGACACCGTGGTACTACCGGGCCACGGTGAAAAATCCACCATCGGCATCGAACGCCGAACCAATCCATTCCTCGAAGGTCTGACTCTGTGAGTGAATACCGTGACTGATTTCAGGGCGCCGAAGGGCGTGCCGGACTATCTGCCGCCCGACTCCGCCGCATTCGTGGCGGTGCGTGACGGCCTGCTGGGCGCTGCCCGGCGCGCCGGATACGGCGATGTCGAGTTGCCGATCTTCGAGGACACTGCGCTGTTCGCCCGCGGCGTCGGCGAGTCCACCGACGTGGTCAGCAAGGAGATGTACACCTTCGCCGACCGCGGTGAGCGGTCGGTGACGCTGCGGCCGGAGGGCACCGCCGGTGTCATGCGCGCGGTCATCGAGCACGGCCTGGACCGCGGGCAGTTGCCGGTCAAGCTCTGCTATGCGGGCCCGTTCTTCCGGTACGAGCGCCCGCAGGCGGGTCGCTACCGCCAGCTGCAGCAGGTCGGGGTGGAGGCCATCGGCGTCGATGATCCGGCGCTCGACGCCGAGGTGATCGCCGTGGCCGACGGCGGCTTCCGGTCCCTCGGGCTGGACGGCTTCCGCCTGGAGATCACCTCGCTCGGCGACGAGACGTGCCGGCCGCAGTACCGGGAGTTGTTGCAGGAGTTCCTGTTCACACTCGATCTCGACGAGGAGACCCGCCGCCGCGCGGAGATCAACCCGCTGCGGGTGCTCGACGACAAGCGTCCCGCGGTCCGGGAGATGACCGCCGCAGCGCCGCTGATGCTCGATCACCTCTCCGATGTCGCCAAGGCACACTTCGAGACCGTGCTGGCCCACCTGGACGCTCTCGGAGTGCCCTATGTGGTGAACCCGCGAATGGTGCGTGGGCTGGACTACTACACCAAGACCACCTTCGAGTTCGTGCACGACGGACTGGGCGCCCAGTCCGGTATCGGCGGCGGTGGACGCTACGACGGCCTGATGAGCCAGCTCGGCGGGCAGGATCTGTCCGGTATCGGATTCGGGCTCGGGGTCGACCGCACGCTGCTGGCGCTCAAGGCCGAGGGCAAGACCGTCGGCGCCGCCAACCGGGTCGACGTGTACGGCGTGCCGCTGGGGGAGACCGCCAAGCTCGAATTGGCGAAGCTGGCTGCTGCGTTGCGCGCCAACGGTATTCGTGTCGATCTGTCCTACGGTGACCGCAGCCTCAAGGCCTCGATGCGTGGCGCTGACCGATCGGGTGCCGCGATCGCACTGGTGGCAGGGGACCGCGACATCGAGGCGGGCACCGTCGGGGTGAAGGACCTCGGCACCGGCGAGCAGGTCGACATCGCGATCGACGCGGTGGCCGCCGAGGTGCGTGCCCGATTGGGCTGACGAATAGCGTGTGGCCTGGCCGTGCGCGGGTACCCCCCTTACATGGACACACACATGCCGGCTGCGGGACAGCGGCACCGGGTGGCACTCGCGGCGCCGCTGTCGGCATTGGCCGTGACTGTTCTGGTCGCCGGCTGCGCCAGTGACTACCAAGCGCTGGGGACCCACACCGCCCGCGTGCTGATCAACGGCACTGAGGTCGAAGAACGACTGGCCGTCGCGTGCGAGCAGGTCCAATGGGTGTGGTTCATCGAGTCGACACAGGACGAGCCGGGCTTCACCGCGCAGGTTCGGACCGGCGCCACCGTGGATGGGCGATTGGTTCGGCTGCAGAGTCTGGGCGGCTTCACCGGGAGCTCCTGGAACACCACCGGTGCGACACCGTCGGCCGCCACCGACGTGCGGGTCGACGCCGAGGTCGTCGACGGTACGTTCACGATCTCAGGAACCGCCACCGGTTCTTATGACGACGATCCTGCCGAGACCACCACTGCCGACTACGAGATCCGGACGGACTGCTAGCAGGCGGCCGCCAGGTCACCCGATATTCACGGAGCCTGGACCGGACATGCCTCGACCGGCACCGGCATGGTCAGATCGCCGCTTCGCTCGAAGTGAAACGTCACGTCCGCCGACATGGCCGGACGTAGGTCTGCGTCCAACCGCTTCAGGCGTACCGCCGGGTTGCGTGCGTCGCCGACGTTCGGTTCGCCGAAGCCGACGGTCGACTGGGCGGAATGTCGGCGGGGGCGGGGATGGACGCGTGTTCGGCCGCAGACATCGACAACCCGAGTAGTCGCTCGGTGTCGGCGGGACGGTTGTTGGTGACGGTGAAGCGCATGACGCCACCGGCGTCGACCTGCATCGCGCAGCTGCCGGGGACGTAGGCCGGCACGATGTAGGCGTTCTCCACCGAGGTGTCCTCGGTGTCCGTTCCGGAGCCGCGGTTGGAAGAATCCGCGGTCGGGGCGTCGTTGCTGCATCCGCCCATGAGCATCATCAGCGCCACGGTGCCTGCCGACACCGAACCGGTGTTACGGAACCGAGGGGTTCGCATGGCTTTCCTTCCGTCGGGTAAATCTCCATTCCTGTTCGGCCATGGGTTACCCGGCTGGACCGCGTTGATACCTGGTCCGCCAAATTACTGCTGTTCCTCCGCTCAGCCGGCGGGCCAGCGGCGGTCGAGAGCCTCGCGAACGAGGTGGGCGAGCTGATCCAGGCGTCGGCGGTCGGCCGGGTCGAAGCGCTCTGCCGCGACGGCATTTTCCAGTCGCACCAGCCGGTCGGCGATCGCCTCACGGTCGGTCGGCAACACCACCACCCACGCGAGTTCGCGCAACATCGACAGCAATCTGGCCAGTACCGCGGGGTCGCTGGCACCGTAGATCCGGGGTTGATTGCAGACCAGGTCGAGCAGGTCGGGCAGGTCCGGTCGCGCCAGCACCACCCGCACCACGTCCTGTTCGTCGCGCAGCGTTCGTCGCCCCAGGCGGTACCCGGCGAGTGCGCACAGGGTCGCGCTGCAGGAGTTCAGCCCGTGGATGGCGGTGGTGGGATCGTTGATACCGGGGCTCAGGGCACGCACCACCACATCGGTCAGCTGGCGAAGCCCATAGCCGATGTCCTGGGTCGCGGTGCGCTCGATGCCGGTGCACAGTGCGCCGGAAACCCGCTCGCGCAGCGCGGTCAGCCGATCGTCCCCGAGGCCGCCCGACGGGCGCGCCGGCCAGCACAGCGCGACGGGGACCCCCGCCTGGATGTCCGTCCCGACCGGCCGGTCGATCCAGACAATCGCGTCGGCGTCCACCGCTGCCGCCAGCAGTGCCTGCTCGTCGACCTCGACGAGGAAGCCCGACGATCGAGCGGTGACGGTCGCCGCATCGGCGGGCGGGAAGGGCGCAAAGTCCTCGCCCGTGCCGTCATCGAGCGGATCCAGCATCCGGCGGGCGGTGTGTTCGATGTCGGTCGAGACGTGATCGAGCATCGTCTCGATGCGGATCTGGCGGACCAGATGTCCCAGGAACAGCACCAGGCACAGGACGCTGACCATGGCCAGCAGATAGGCGACGGTCACCGCGATCTGCGGGACGAACTCCGCCCCGGAGTCGCTGTCGTTGCGAACGGTCCGCAGCACCGTGAGCGCGTAGACGAAGGTGGCCAAGAAGAGTGCAAGCGTGCGCTGGACGAACCGATCCGATGCGAATGTCCGCAGCAACCGCGGTGTGTACTGACTGCTGGCCAACTGCAGCGTGACGACGGTCAGCGAGAACGTCAGCGAGGTCACGGTGATGAGCGAGGTCGCGACGGCGCCGAGCACTTCCCTGGCCGCGTCGGCCCCTCCACCGAACAGGTAGCTCGACAGGACCGGCGGCATCTGCTGATCGAGCGCACTGTCGAGTTCGGGTAGCGCGACGCCGGCGAAGATCGCCGCCACCACGCCCAGTGCGGGCACCGGCCACAGCCGGCTGCGCCACGCGTCGACAAGTCTGGTGCGACGCTGCTTGACGGCGGCGAGCACGCCGGGCCGGCTGCGGGTGTTCGCACCGCTGTCATGGGCGCGGACATCCGGGTGGTTCATGACCACGAGCATAGGATCCGCTGCGAAATCGACGCTTGCGGTTGGCCGCAGCGGGAACCCCTGCTTCGTGGAACTCGATACCGTGCTTGCGACCGTCGGTCTACTCGGGGTCATCGTGGCGACGATGTCAGCCAAGATGCGTCACCTGCCGATTTCCGAACCGCTGCTCGGTCTGGCGGCCGGGGTCGTGCTGGGGCCGCAGGTCTCGGGCCTGTTGACCATGTCGACGTTGGTCGCCGAGCAGTCCTTGCTACACGAGATGAGCAGAATCCTGCTGGCGATCTCCGTGATGGCGGTGGCGTTGCGTTATCCCTTCGGTGACATCCGTCGGCACGGTCGGGCGATCGCGATCCTTGTGCTGATCGTGCTGCCGACGATGGCCCTGGTGTCGGCAGGCCTGGGGTGGGCCATCCTCGGCATGCCACTGGCGGCGGCTGCGCTCTTCGGAGCGGCGATCAGTCCGACCGATCCCGTTCTGGCGTCCAGCGTCGTGACGGGGGAGGCGGCCGAGAGGGACCTGCCGGCGCGCGATCGTCAACTGTTGTCCCTCGAATCCGGCTCCAACGATGGTCTGGCGTTGCCCCTTGTTCTGGTCGCGGTCGCGGTCGCCGGCCCTCTGGGCCCGGGCGCCGCATTCGCCGAATCACTGTGGCAGGTCGGCGGTGCTGTGGTGCTCGGCGCAGGAGTCGGCTGGCTGGGCGGCAAGGCGCTTCGTCTCGGCGCGCGCCACGGCGCGACATCCAGCGCACCCGCGCTGTTCTTCACCGTAGTGCTCGCGTTGGGGCTGCTCGGTGCGGCCGGACTGGTGAAGGTCGACGGCGTGCTCGCGGTCTTTGTCGGCGGGGTCGCCTTCAATTTCGTGGGCACCGGCAGCGAACGCGCGTCGGAGGTGCCGATAGACGAGGCAGTCAACAGATTCGCGGTGTTGCCGCTGTTCGTGCTTTTCGGCGCTGCTCTGCCATGGCAGCAGTGGCGCGAATTCGGTTGGCCGGGAGCGGTTTTAGTGATGTCGGTTCTTGTACTGCGGCGGGTCCCCATCGTGCTGCTCATGAAGGGGCCGCTGCGCCTGCGGACCCCCGATGCGTTGTATCTGGGGTGGTTCGGGCCGGTCGGAGTGTCGGCGTTGTTCTACCTGACAATGGAGGCCGAACGATGCGGGGCGGACGAGCAGGTTCTGGCCGCGGGATCGCTGGTGTTGGCGGCCAGCACGGTCGCGTTCGGAGTCACCGGGGTGTTCGGTCGCGTGCTCTATCGACGGGCCGCGGCGTCACCCGCGGGCGGGCGTTCGATGGCGCACCGTGATCCACTGCGCCAGTGCGATCACGACGGCGACGGCAACCGTGATGGCGAGTGTCGTCGGGTTCGTGCGGAAAACCATCACCACGAACGGAACCAGCACGAGAAGGTCGAGCGCGATCGCTCCCGCCGGCACCCAGAGTTTGATATCGACGTCACACCTGAGATGACGGATCATCCCCCAATGGATGGCGATGTCCATCGACAGATAGAGCATCGCGCCGAGCGCGGCGATCCGGCCGAGATCGAATGCCGTGGCCGTTCCGATCGCGAGGGCCGAGGTGATGAGTAGCGACTGTCGAGTCACGCTGTCGGGTAAGCCCGGCACCTGGCCCATGTCCCGAAGCATGTCGTAGAGCCTCGACACCGCGAACAGGCTCGCGACCAGGCCCGACACCGTGGCCACGATGGCGATGCCGACGGTCAACCAGACGCCCGCGGGGCCGAAGAGCGGGGCGGCCGCCTCTGCCAGAGCGTAGTCGCGGGCGCGAAGGATCTCGGGCACCGAGAGGCTGCCGGCCACCGCGACGGCCAGCAGCAGATAGATGAGCGTGCACACACCGATGGCGATCACTATGGAGCGGGCAATGTTTCGCTGCGGGTCCCGGATATCGTCGCCTTGATTGGTGATCGTGGTGAAACCCTTGTAGGCGAGGATGCACAACGCGACGCCGGCGAGAAATCCCCACCAGCCGTGGCTCGAGGAGGGCTGGTCATTGCCGCTGAGCGATCGGGGCAGCGCTGAGATGCCGGTGGCCGCGATACCGGCGACCGCCATCACGGCGATGCCGACCAGTTTCACCACCGCGGTCACCGTCACCGCCGATTCCACCACGGTGTTGCCCACCAGATTGACCGTGGCGGCAGCGACGATCGCGGCCACCGCGAGTGCCGCGACCCATACCGCCGAGCCCTGCATGTCGAACGGGCGCAGCAGATACGTACCGAATGTCCGCGCGAGCAGGCCTTCGGCCAGCACCATCGATACGTACATGAAAAGCGAGAACGTTCCGGCCACCACTCCCGGCCCGTAGGCGGCCTTGAGCAGCATCGCGATGCCGCCCGATGACGGATTGGTGCTCGAGTAGCGGATGTAGGAGTAGGAGCTGAATGCCACCACCACCGCCGCTGCGAGAAACGCCCACGGCACAGCCGAGCCCGCGAACTCAGCGACCTGCCCGATCAGCGCAAAAATTCCTGCGCCGATCATCACCCCGGTTCCCAGCGCAACCGAACCCGTCAACGACAGGCTCTTTCCGCCCGCACCCGCCCTCACCGCGCATCCCCGGGGTGCAGGCGACCATGGACTGCCCGGCTCGGGTCACCGGCCGCTGACACTGCTTCCCAGGGCGGAGGACCAGCGGTGAGGAGGCCGATATCGGCGTGACAGACAGGCACCGACACCGGGTTCCCCGCGACGCGGCAACAACAAACACCTGTCGGCGACGGGTCAGCTCCCGGCGCCGAAGATCGCGGTGGACAGCACCGCGTCCATCCCGTGAATGCGTCCGCCGAACGGGTTGCCGCGCTTGAGAACATAGGCACCATGCGGTGTGACGGCCACCAGCTTCGGTGAGCTGGACCCGATCTGCATCCGCTTCTCGAAGCGCACCTGATCCAGCCTGCCGACGACCTGTCCCACCCCATCCCGGTAGGTGCCGTCGCTGCGATCGAAGACGGCCACCGGCACGAAGGCGCTCAACGGTGCCGACCGGATGCGGCGCAGCGACCGGACGGTGAAGACCAGGGCCGCCGCGGCGGCGATGCCGACCGCGAGAATCGCCAGACCCACGAGCAACGGCGGGTTCTTCTCGCTGCCGCCGAGCGCCATCGAGGTCGACACCACACCGAAGCCGCCGAAGACCAGGGTGATGACCAGCAGAACGAACGCCGCGATCTGGGTGAGGCCGCTGCCGCGATCGATCACCAGCACGTGCGGCCCGTCCTCGGCGACCACCAGGCCGCCCTGTTCGGCGAGGATGCGTGGCCCGCCCGGTGAGGTCATGGGAACACTCTAGGGTCGGTGCATGCGAGTTCTGGTGCAACGGGTGACATCGGCACGGGTGGTGGTGGACGGCGCGACCGTCGGGCAGATCGAGCCGGCCGGTCAGGGCCTGCTCGCCCTGGTCGGCATCACCCACACCGACGACGGCGCCCTTGCCGCCAAGATGGCCGAAAAGCTCTGGCGGCTGAGGATTCTCGACGAAGAGCAGGCCGCCGCCGACACCGGTGCGCCGATCCTGGTGGTCAGCCAGTTCACCCTGTACGCGAACACCGTCAAGGGTCGCCGCCCGTCGTGGAACGCCGCCGCGCCCCGCCCGGTCGCCGAACCGCTCGTCGACGCGTTCGCCGATGCCCTGCGTGCGCTCGGTGCGCCGGTGCAGACCGGCGTGTTCGGGGCGCACATGGACGTCGAACTCGTCAACGACGGCCCGGTGACGGTGCTGCTGGAGCTGAACTAGTGGTATGTCCTGCAATTAATTGGTGATTTGTTGGATATGATTCTGACTGTGAGAAAGCCCGTGCCTGCGCTGGAGATGTCTGCTGGACAACGTGAAGTGCTCGAGTCGTTGGCTCGGTCGCAGTCGGGTGCGCATCGGGAGGTGGTGCGGGCGAAGGCGCTGTTGATGGCCGCCGATGGCATGGCCAACACTGCGATCGCTGCGTCGTTGTCGGTGTCGCCGGCCTCGGTGAAAGGTTGGCGTGACCGCTTCGGCGAGGAGGGCTTGGCGAAGCTGGGTCGGGTGCGCGAGGGCCGGGGCCGAAAGAAGACGATTCCGCAGGAGAAGATCGATGAGATCGTGGACCTGACATTGAACTACCGTCCGGCGGGGGAAACCCATTGGAGTTGTCGGACCATGGCCGCAGCCAGCGGGGTATCGAAATCGACTGTGCAGCAGGTGTGGTCGGCGCGAGGTCTTAAACCGCACCGGGTCGAGACATTCAAGTTGTCCAACGATCCGAGGTTCGAGGAGAAGCTGGTCGACGTCGTTGGGCTCTACCTGAATCCGCCTGAGAAGGCGATCGTCTTGTGCGCCGATGAAAAGTCCTCCGTGCAGGCGTTGGACCGCACCCAGGCATCGCTGCCGATGGTCAAGGGGCGAGGCGAGACGATGACCCACGACTACAAGCGTCACGGCACGACCACCCTGTTCGCCGCGCTGAACGTGTTGACCGGCATCGTGATCAGCCAGTGCATGCCACGGCACCGGCACCAGGAATGGCTGACATTCCTCAAGACCATCGACCGGCAGGTGCCCAAGGATCTGGCGATCCACCTCATTCTGGACAACTACGCCACCCACAAACACGAAGACGTCCGAACCTGGCTGGACAAGCATCCCCGGTTCCACCTGCACTTCACCCCGACCTCGTCGTCGTGGCTCAACCTGGTGGAACGCTGGTTCCGTGAGCTGACCGACAAGGCGTTGCGGCGCGGGGCGTTTCACTCCGTTCCCGATCTCGTCGCCTCCATCCAGGAATACATCGACTCACACAACGACGACCCACGGCCCTACGTGTGGACTGCGACCGCGGAGTCCATCCTCGCCAAGGTCGCACGCGGTCGGATCGCCCTCGAAAAAGTCAGCTAAATGCAGGACACACCACTAGATGGCCACGACGGCGGTGCCGTCAGATCGCCATGGCCGCGCGCACCTCGGCCTCCGACGCAGATCCGCCGGTGCCGCTGGAGGTCACCCGGCCGGCCTCCAGGATGTAGTAGCGCTGCGCGGATTCCAGGGCGAAACCGATGTGCTGCTCGACCAGCAGCACACCGAGATCGCCGCGGGCCGTCAACGCGGTGATCGCGGCCTCGATCTCGGCCACCACCGACGGCTGGATGCCCTCGGTCGGTTCGTCGAGGATCAGGCACTTCGGGGTGGTGATCAGGGCACGCGCGATCGCCAGTTGCTGGCGCTGACCTCCGGAGAGCAGACCGGCCCGTCGGGTCAGCAGCTCCTTGAGCGCGGGGAACAGGTCGAGCTGCTCGTCGATCAGCTTCTTACCGTTTTTGCGTCCGTCGGCCACCACCTGGAGGTTTTCCGCGGTGGTGAGCTGCCCGAACGACTGCTGGCCCTGCGGCACATAGGCCAAGCCCTTGGCCACCCTGGCGCTGGGCCGCAATTTGGTGATGTCGTCACCGTCGAAGCGGACCTTGCCCGCACTGCATTTCAGCAGGCCCACGGCTGCGCGCAGCAGGGTGGTCTTGCCCGCACCGTTGTGGCCCATCACCGCGGCCACCCCGTCGGAGGGAACCTCGAGGTTGACCCCGTGAATGACCTCGGAGCGGCCGTAGCCGGTCCGGACGTCGACGAGTTCGAGCATCAGGACTCCTCCTTGAGTTCGTCCAGCACGCCTTCGGTGCCCGCCGCCGCGGTGCCGAGGTAGACCTCTTGCACCTTCGGGTTGGCCTGCACTTCGGCCACCGAACCCTCCGCGATCACCTGACCGCGGGCCAGCACCGTCACCGATGTCGCGAACGCCCGCATGAAGTCCATGTCATGCTCGACGACCACCACGGTGCGCTCACCACCGATGCGGCGCAGCAGGTTTCCGGTCTCCTCGCGTTCCTCGTGACTCATCCCGGCGACCGGCTCGTCGAGCAGCAGCACATCGGCGTTCTGCACCAGCAGCATGCCGATCTCCAGCCACTGCTTCTGCCCGTGCGCCAGCACCCCGGCGGGTTTGTCGGCGAGATCGGCCAGCCCGGTGATCTCGAGGGCCTCTTCGATGGCGGGCAGCACACTGGAGCGACGGCGCAGCAGCGTCAGCACGGACCGTCCCGCGCCCGCCGCGATGTCCAGGTTCTGCAGCACGGTCAGTTGCTCGAACACGCTGGCGGTCTGGAACGTCCGCCCGACACCGCGCCGAGCGATCTGGTGCACCTTTTTGCCGAGCAGTTCCACGCCGGACTTGCTCACCGAACCGGTGCCCGACACCAGGCCGGTGATCGCGTCGATCACGGTGGTCTTACCGGCGCCGTTGGGGCCGATGAGGAAACGCAGATCACCCTGGAACAGTGTGAGATCCACATCGCTGACGGCCTTGAAACCGTCGAAATCGACGGTGAGCCCGCGGACTTCCAGATACTGGGTACCCATACCGACGTTGCCGCCGGGGGCGGGCTCCGGGTGGATTTCGGTCTCTACTGCGCTCATGCGTTGGCTCCGGCCTTCTCTGGTTCCGGGTCGGGGTCGGGAAGCGGGACCGGTTCTGGCTCGGCATCCGGCTTGCCCTTGCGGCGCCGGCGCAGGAACACGCCCAGCCCGGCAAGCCCGGCCGGGAAGAAGCCGACGACGACGATGAACAACAGACCCTGCGCGTAGGTCCACTCCGACGGAAAGCGTTCGGACAGCAGGGTTTGCGCCCAGGCCACCCCGATGGCGCCGAGGACCGGCCCGAGCAGGGTGGTGCGCCCGCCGATGGCGACGCCGATCAGGAACGCGATCGAGGGCAGGATGCCCACCTGCGACGGTGCGATGAAGCCCACGATCGGGGCGAACAATGCACCGGCGATGCTGGCGAACAGCGCGGCCACCACATAGGCGACCACCTTGATATTGGCCGGGTCGTAGCCCAGGAAGCGCACCCGCTCCTCACCGTCACGCACGGCGACGAGCAGCTCCCCGTAGCGGCTCTGCATCAGCTGGCGCACCACTGCGACCGATCCCAGCAGCACCGCGGCGGCAATGAAGTAGAGCATCTGCTTGTTCACCGGGTCCTTGAGCGAGAACCCGAAGAACGTGCGGAAGTTGGTCAGCCCGTTGCTGCCCCCGACGCTGGTCTGCCCGATCAGCAGGATGGCCAGTGCGGCCGCCAGCGCCTGGGACAGGATCGCGAAATAGGCGCCCTTGACCCGGCGTTTGAACACACCGAACCCGAGCAGGGCCGCGATCCCGGTGGGGATCACCACGATGGCCACCAGGGTGACGACCGGCGAGGCGAACGGCTGCCAGTACCCGGGCAGTTCCCGCACACCGGCGATCTGCATGAAATCCGGCACGTCCTGGTTGGTCAGCGCCGCGTCGGAGATCTTCAGGTGCATGCCCATGATGTAGCCGCCGAGGCCGAAGAACACGCCCTGGCCCAACACCAGCATTCCGCCACGGCCCCAAGCCAATCCGATGCCGACGGCGACGATCGCGAAGCACAGGAACTTCGCCAACAGCCCGAGCCGGAAATCGGACAGGATCGCGGGAGCCAGACCGAACAACACGATGGCGCCGACGCCGAAGCCGGCCCATGTCTGCCAACGACCGATGAGTTGCTTCACACCAGACTCCTCGTTCGAACCGTGAACAGGCCCTGCGGGCGGACCTGCAGGAAGAACACGATGATCACGAACAGAATCACCTTGGCCAGCGAGGCCGTGGTGCTGTACTCGATGAACGAATTCAGGAACCCGAGCCCGAGTGCGGCGATGACGGTGCCCTTGATCTGTCCCAGACCACCGACCACCACGACCAGGAACGCGTCGATCAGATAACTCTGCCCGGTGGTCGGGCTGGTCGAGCCGATCAACGTCAGCGCCACCCCGGCCACCCCGGCCAGGCCGGAACCGATGAAGAACGTGGTGATATCGGTGCGCCGGGACGAGATCCCGCTGGTCTCGGCCAGGTCCCGGTTCTGCACGACCGCGCGGATCCGGCGGCCCATCGGGCTGGCCTTCAGTGCCGTCGCCAGCGCCACGACCGCGACGGCGGCCAGCACCAGGATGAAGATGCGGGTCTTGGGCACCACCGCGCCCAGGATCTCCACGCCGCCGGAAAGCCATTCCGGTGCGACGACGTTGACCGCCGGGGCGCCGAAGATATCGCGCGCGATCTGTTGCAGGATCAGGCCGACACCGAAGGTCACCAGCAGGGTGTCCAAGGGCCGGTCATACATCCGCTGGATCAGTGTGACTTCGAGCAGGACACCCATCGCGCCGCCGACGAGGAAGCCGACGACCAGGGAGATCAGCAGTGAGGCACCGGTGTTCGAGATGACCTGCTGCACCACATAGGCGGTGTAGCAGCCGGCCATGATGAATTCGCCGTGCGCCATGTTGATGACGCCCATCTGGCCGAAGGTCAGTGACAGGCCTAGTGCAGCGAGCAACAGGATCGAGCCGAGGCTCAATCCTGTTGCCAGCTGTCCGATCAGGACATCCATGCGTTATCTATTCGCTTCGCTCGCCTGGATCAGCCGGAGAGCCCGGCGGCCCACGGGTAGGACTTCAGGTACGGATCGGGCTCGATCGGCGCGGGGGACTCCCACACCGTGTAGATGAGGCCATCGGGCTTGATCTCGCCGATGCGCGCGGTCTTGGTGATGTGGTTGTTCTCACCGTCGATGGTGACCAGGCCCTCGGGGGCGTCGAAGCTCACGCCGCCCGCATTGTCCTGAATGGCCTTGGTGTCGAAGGCCTGTGCCTTCTCGACCGTGTTCTTCCACAGGTACACCGAGACATAGGCGGCCTCCATCGGATCCGAGGTCGGCTTGTTCTCGCCGTAGGCCTTCTTGTAGGCGGCCACGAACGCGTTGTTCACCGGGGTGTCGATGGTCTGGTAGTAGTTCCACGCGGTCAGCTGATCGGTGATGTTCTGCACGCCGATGCCGCCGACCTCTTCCTCGGCGATAGACACCGAGACCACCGGCATCTCCTGCGGGGTCAGGCCCACGTTCTTGTACTCACGGAAGAACGCGACGTTGGAGTCGCCATTGAGGGTGTTGAACACCGCGTCGGCGTCGGCCGTGCGGACCTTGTTGATGATGGTGGAGAAGTCGGTCGAGCCAAGGGGCGTGTAGTCCTCACCCTTGATCTCCATGCCGTTGGCCTCTGCGTACGCCTTGATGATCCGGTTGGCGGTCTGCGGGAAGACGTAGTCGCTGCCCACCAGGTAGAGCGACTTGGTGCCCTTTTCCTTGAGGTAGTCCAGCGCCGGGACGATCTGCTGGTTCGTCGTCGCGCCCGTGTAGAAGATGTTCTTGCTGGATTCCAGGCCCTCGTACTGCACGGGGTAGTAGAGCAGCGAGTTGTTGCTCTCGAACACCGGCAGCATGGCCTTGCGGCTCGACGAGGTCCAGCCACCGAAAACGGCTGCGACACAGTCGCTGCTGATCAGCTTCTCGGCCTTCTCGGCGAACACGGTGGGTTCGGAGGCGCCGTCCTCGCCGACGATCTCGATCTGCTTGTCCAGCACGCCACCGGCGGCATTGATCTCGTCGACGGCGAGCTTGATGGCGTCGCGCACGGTGACCTCGGAAATGGCCATGGTGCCCGACAGTGAGTTCAGGGAACCGACCTTGATGGTGGAACCCGAGGTGTCCACACACGAGGCAGCCGCAGCGCCCTCTTCGTCGCTGGCCTTGCTACCGCACGCAGAGAGCACCATCGAGGCGGTGACCACGACGCTCCCCGCTATCAATGCTGATCTGTTGAACATCGGTCGGGGGAGTCGCATCTAAGGCCTTTCCTTCGATTTCAGTGCATCGTCAGAACTTTGGAGAACCCGTGTGGGTGTCGAATCGGCACGTTAGGACGCCTAGGTTTCTGTGAAATTTCTCTATGTGACGAACAAATTAACCTGTGGCTCGACGGGTGTTATCCGTTCATTCACCGGGTACAAGTCGCTGCCGGGCGGTGCGCAACGGTCGGTTGTAACGATCCGGTAGCGTCCGGCGATGTGATGGGCATGCGAAAAACCACGAGCAAGGTAGGAGCTGTCGCCGGCGCTGCGGCGATGGTGGCGGGCGCGGCGCTCGCCTTCGGTACCGCGACGGCCAGTGCTGAGCCGGACGGTCAGGTGGTGCGCTACACCCTGACCTCGGGGGCGCCCTATCAGTTCCAGGTGTTCTACCTGACGGCGCAGCCGCCGAGCATGGAGGCCTACAACGCCGACGCCTACACCTACGCGAAGCGCGAGACCATCACCGTGGGTCCCGGGGCGCCGTGGGTGTTCGAAACCACGCTCGCCGATCCGCAGTGGGCCATCCTGCAAGTGAGTAGCACGACGAAGGGGTCGGTCGGCCCGCCCAACGCGCATTGCGATATCGCTGCGGGCGACCAGATCATCGCCGCGCAGGACAACCCCTACAGCGTCACCTGCCAGGGCACCCAGTGGTGACCGTCTGACCGCTTGACATTCCCATCGAACAGATGTTCGATGGGAATCATGCGATGGGACGGGCAGAGTGTGCGCGCCGACGACGGTGCACTGCCGGGTCTGGCCCGGCTCGGTTTCGTCCGCACCGTGCGCACGCCGGAGTTCGACGGGATCACCTTCCACGAGATCCTGTGCAAATCCGCGCTGAACAAGGTGCCCGATGCGGCCATGCTGCCGTTCCGGTACACCGTCAACGGCTACCGCGGCTGCTCGCATGCCTGCCGGTACTGTTTCGCCCGGCCGACCCACGAGTACCTGGACTTCGATTCCGGTGCGGATTTCGACACCCAGGTCGTGGTGAAAACCAATGTGGCCGAAGTGCTTTCCCGTGAGCTCCGGCGGCCCTCATGGGCCCGGGAGACGGTGGCACTGGGCACCAACACCGATCCCTATCAGCGGGCCGAGGGACGTTACCGGCTGATGCCGGGCATCCTGACCGCGCTCGCCGAATCCGGTACCTCGTACTCGATCCTGACCAAGGGCACCCTGTTGCGCCGCGATCTGCCGTTGATCGCCGAGGCCGAGCACGACGGTCCGGGCGCCAGTGTGTCGATCTCGCTGGCGGTCGCGGACCCGGAGCTGCAGCGCGACATCGAACCCGGCACACCGTCCCCGCAGGCCCGGCTGGCACTGATCTCGGCCATCCGTGACGCCGGCCTGAACTGCCACGTGATGGTCGCGCCCGTGCTGCCCGGCCTGACCGATTCCACCGAGCATCTCGATGCGCTGCTGCACGCGATTGCCGACGCCGGCGCGACGGGCGCCACCGTGTGTCGGCGGACATGAAAAACTGCCCACTGGCGGACATGAAAATGCCCATTCGCGGCCAATAAGAACTGCCCACCTGCGGACACGAAAGTGCCCGTAGGCGGTCATGAATCTGCCCAGACCTTGTCTGTGCTGCTCGGCGCGTCAGCGCCGTAGCGGCCTCTCCTGCGGTTTCGATGTCGATGCCTAGTCGAACTGAAAACCACAGGAGAGACCTACGTGAAGTCTGACGGAGAACTCATGGAAATACTCAATGCCTACGACCTGACCGGGTCCTACCGCGCTGCCGCGCAGTTGTGCGGCTGCTCGCACCACACGGTGAAGAAGGCGGTTGAAGACCGCGACGCGGGTCTGCCGCCGGCCACTCGGCGGGCCCGGATGATCGACGATTGGCGTGACGTCCTGGAAGGCTGGGTCGCGGAGTCGAAGGGAAAGATCCGCGGCGACAAAGCCCACG
Organism: Mycolicibacterium frederiksbergense; assembly: GCF_012223425.1. Lineage (GTDB taxonomy): Bacteria > Actinomycetota > Actinomycetes > Mycobacteriales > Mycobacteriaceae > Mycobacterium > Mycobacterium frederiksbergense. Next base: position 5,858,367 of record NZ_CP038799.1, on the reverse strand, counting down.
ACAAGTTAGTCGTGCTGGGATATACCGGCACTGACCGCACCACCCGGCGAGCCCTTTCGGAAATCAAATCACAATGGCGACTGGGTAATACACGCGTGCATCGGCCCTGGATCACTGATCCTGGACTGTGGTTGCAGTACGACTTCGGCGACGGCCCTATCGTCGCCGGGCGCAAAGTGGTGCTGTTGGTGGCGTGGCTGGCCTGGAGCCGCTACCGGGTGGTGATCGCATTGCGGGACCGCACCGCACCCAGTGTCTTCGCCGGGCTGGACCGGATCTTCCGCATCGTCGGTGGTGCCCCGACTTATCTGCTGACCGACAACGAGAAAACCGTCACCGTCGGACACATCGCCGGGGTTCCCGTCCGCAACCGCGCCGCAGTCACCTTCGGACGCTTTTACGGCATCTCGGTACTGACCTGCGAGCCTGCCGACCCGGCCTCCAAAGGAGGGGTGGAGAACGCAGTCAAGCTCGCCAAAGCCGACATCGTGCCCACCGAAACGAACCTGCTGCCCCAGTACAGCAGCTTCGCCGAGGTGGAGGCGGCGTGCGCGCAGTTCGTCACCGACATCAATGCCCGGGTGCACCGCAGCACCGGTCGTCGCCCGGTCGAGATGCTCACCCAGGAACGCCCCGCGCTGCACGCGGTGCCCGACCTGCCGCACACCGCCGCGTTGGGGGTGACCCGCCGGGTTCCCGACAACACCCCGATGGTGACCTTCGAACACTGTCAATACTCCCTTCCGGCAACGCTGTTGGGGCAGACGGTGTGGATCCGTCACCACGGCGGTACCGACGAAGTGGTGATCTGCGCCCTCGATGACGGCGGCCCGGTCGAAGTGGCCCGGCACCACCGTGCCACCCCGGGCAGCCCCGCCATCGACGATGCTCATTTCCCCGCCCACCGCGACAAGGTTCCCGGTGACTACCGGATCCGGGCCCGCAACACCGCTGAACGACTCTTCGTGGCGTTGGGGCCCGGGCAGCCCTATGGCTCACCGAAGCGGCCGCCGTCGGCACCGAACGGATGATTCAAAAGATGGCCCACGCCGTCGAACTGTCCGCGTTGGCCGGGCCCGCTGATGTCGACTGGGCGCTCGGCCATGCCGCGACCCATGGCCGCTTCGCGACCGGCGATCTTGATTCCATCCTGGCCAGCAAGGGCTTGGATCCCACCCGACGCGGCGCCAGCGAAGCCACGTCCCTGGCTCAGGGCACCAAGGGTTGGGACCTGTTGGGCACCAACATCAACGACACACCCGAAGCAGACATCGCATGACCACCACCACCGCGCTGCCCGCCGATGTGGAAACCCTGATGCGTGCCCTGCGGTTACCGCACGCCCGGGCCATCGCCGCCGACGTGCTGGCCACCGCCCGCGCGCAACGCTGGGACCCCACCGAAGTCCTCAAAGCGCTACTGGTCGAAGAATCGGCCGGACGGGCCCGCTCCATGCTGGCATCCCGACGCAAAGCCGCCGGCTTCCCCACCGGGAAAACCTTCGACGTGTGGGACCCGGGCACGTCGTCGATCCCGCTACCCACCCAACAAGCGTTACAGACCTTGGAATGGGTTGGGCGCCGGGAGAACCTGGTGGTCTGCGGGCCCGCCGGCACCGGCAAAACGTTCTTCCTCGAAGCCTTGGGGCAGAAAGTCATTGAAGCCGGGATGCCGGTGGCGTGGTTCACCCTCGAACAGATCGGAGTGCTCGTCCGGGCACATCGCGCTGACGATTCCCTGGGCAAAGCCGTCGCCAAGATCGTGCGCGCTGAGCTCGTGGTGATCGATGACGTTGGACTGTTGCCGGTCGGCGCGGATGCCGCCGAAGGGCTCTACCGCATCGTCGAAGCCGCCTACGAACGCCGCTCGGTGGCGATCTCGTCAAACCTTCACCCGAGCGGATTCGACGAGCTGATGCCCAAGACGTTGGCGACCGCCACCGTGGATCGACTCCTGCACCACGCGCACCTGTGCCAAACCAGCGGCGACTCCGTGCGCCTGGCCCAAGCCCTGCACGGGAAAGGAGTCAAACCCCTGACCTAACAACGGCCTCAACCACCGGTGGCGGACACACCCTCATGGGCAGATTCGTGTCCGCCACTGGGCCGTTCTTATTGGCCACCAACGGGCACTTCTCATGTCCGCCCACGGGCAGTTTCAGCTGTCCATTGACAACCGTGTTCGGGCTGCACCTGCGCGGTTCCACCCGGGGGTGGTTCATGCAGTGGCTGCAGCGTGCGCATCCCGAACTCGTCTTCCGATACCGGAGTCTGTACCGGCGCGGGGCCTATCTCCCGCCGGAGTACCGCGATGAGCTGCGCGCCCGGGTGGCGCCGCTGCTGGCGCGGTACCGATTGACTGGGCGTGGGCCCATGGCGCGCGCCGGTGCCGTTTCCTCCGAAGTCACGGCACCGGCGCACCCCACCTTGTTCTGACGAGTCGAGCCGTCACCCCGTGAGCCCGCGCAAGACAGCGGCGGCCACCGGGCTCGGATGCCCGGCCTCGAGGTCGAGTTCGCCGGTGGGCTCCAGGGGAGGCTGGGCCATGAACCGGGGGACCGCGCCGCGGTGCGCGGTCCCGGTGTGCACCACGAACGGGTGGCACAGGTAGACGTCACCGATGCGGCCGGTGGCCGAGACGACATCGCAGTTCTCGGTCGCCGGGACCACTTTCTCGCAAATCGGCATCCACGGAGCACCGTCGGACCCATACTCGGCCAACACTTTCGGTACGGCCAGATGCGAGCCGACCCGGATCGCGGTCGGTGCGTCATCGGGGCCGACGTCGGAGTACAGGAACAGCATCAGCAACGCGCGGCCGCGGGAACGCAGGCTCAGCCGTGGGCCCTCGGCGTCATGGAACGACGCCTCGACATGCCATCCCGCTTCCGGTGGCGCCGCGGTGCTCGGAAAGCGCAGGGGGAAGGTGCCCATCCCGAGTCGGGGCCGCCAACCATTGTGCCCGACAAGGACATCGAACGCCTCGGTGAGAACGTCGGTGTTGGCCGACGCGGTGAAATCCGGGGTCGCCATGGCGGTCACCCTGATCAGTGGTTCCGTCCAACTCGTGGGATCGGCGGGGTCCAGGCCGGTGGCTCTCCACAGCTGTTCGCGGCAGCGCAGGCCCAGTTCGCGGTCGAAGGCGGACTCGATCTTGAGGTAGCCGTGACTGATGAAGCGGTCGACGTCGAGCATGGAGCCATCCTGTTGCCGCCGGAGCGCCGAAGCAACCGAATTTCCGGCATCTGCAGCAAGATCCGACAGATGCGCAGGCCGCGCCACCCGCTCGCCATGTCACGGCTTTGCGCTTTCGCGCCCCGCGGGTCGTGGAAGCGAGTATGCATTCGAAGTATGACCACGCAAAAACTCTTGAGTTCGTTGAGCGAATCCGACCTGCTGTTGGTGCGGGAAACTGCCCAGGCCGAACTGAGTGGGCTCGACGAAGACGCGCTGCTCGATCTGCACGCGCGGGTGCGTCGTGCGCGCAACAAGCATGTCGGGATGTATCGGCGCCAAGCGTCCGCGCGGGTGCCGGCGAAGGGCGCTCGTGGCAAGGCACGTCCGGCCAATGCCAACAACGCCGCCCGCGCCGAGATCTTCGAGGACGCGCTGGCACGGGTGAGTCGCCAACTCGGTGCCGCCGCCCGGCAGAGTGCACGCGAACTCAAGGATGAGCGTCTGGCAATGGCGCGCAACGAGTCCCCGAAGGCTGCGCCGCCCGCGAAAGTGGTACGCAGCTCCGGGGTCAAACCGCGCGTGCTGGCCGACAAGACCAGGCAGTCACCCGGCCGCAAGAAGCGCGAGGCGAGCTCGATCGCCGCGGGCGCCCGGCGCCAGGCCAAGCGCGACCGACGCTGAACCGGAAAACCTAGCCCTTGTTGCGTTTGACCTGATTGAACGGAACACCACGGTCGGCGGCCGGTTCGCGTGGGAAGCCGAGAACCCGCTCGCTGATGACGTTGCGGGCCATCTCGGAGCTGCCGCCGCCCAGTGAACCCGTTTGCCGGGACAGGTAGCGCACGCCGATCTCCTGCAGCCCGGTGCCCTCGTCGATCACCCCGGCGGTGCCGGCGATGGCCAGCGCGGTGTCGACCTCGAGTTCGGTGGTCTCGGCGTGGAACAACCGGATCAAGGTGCCGGCGTTCGGCGGCAGCGAACCGTTTGCGATGCACCGGGACACGTGGTCGATGAGCTGGTCCTTGACGATGCGACGAGCCAGTGCACGGCCGGCCAGGTCCTGCACCCGGGCGTCGCCGCTCTGTCCGGTGGCCTCGGCCAGGCCCACATGGTCGGGCGGCATCTCGCTGGCGTTCTCGGCGCCTGTGCCACTGGCGAATTCGGATCCACCACCGACGGCCCGCCGCTCGTGGTGCAACTGGCGCGACGCCACGGTCCAGCCGTCGTTGACCGCACCGACCACCGCTTCATCGCCGAGTTCGAGACCGTCGAAGAATTCCTCGCAGAATTCCTCGTTGCCGTTGACCTCGGTGATCCGGCGCATCGTGATGCCGGGTGCGGAAAGGGGCACCAGGAACATGGTGAGGCCCGCGTGCTTGGGCACGGTCCAGTCGGTGCGGGCCAGCATCAAGCCGTAGTCGGCCGCGAACGCGCTGGTGCTCCAGGTCTTGGCGCCGTTGATGATCCATTTGTCGCCGACCCGGTCGGCCCGGGTGATCACCCCGGCCAGATCGGAGCCGCCGCTGGGCTCGGACAGCAGCTGGCACAGGATCTCCTCACCGCGGATGGCGGCCGAGATACGTTCGCGCTTCTGGTCCTCGCTGCCGACGTCCAGGATGGTTGCCGAGCAGATGGTGAACGACGGAGTGTTCAGGATCAGCGGCATCTCGTAGGCGCGGCATTCGGCGTTGAACGCCTTCTGGTAGGCCAGATCCAGTCCCAGCCCGCCGTATTCGCGGGGGAAGCAGATGCCGGCGAACCCACCCGCGTGCAACTTCTGCTGCAATTCCTTGGCCCGGTCCCAGGACTGCTGCTCGGCGCGCACCATGAACGGGGGATTCTCCGGGTCGATCGGCGGCATGTTCTCCGTCAGCCATGCCCGTGCCCTGGCGCTGAAATCGGCGACCGACTCATCGGTGTGGGTGGAGATCGCGGTGTCGGTCATGCGGGCACCTTTCGGCTCAGCTCGAAGATGACTCGGTGGTGGTCCTCGGGCGAGCCGAACATCGCCCGGTTCAGGGCCGCCCGCCGCAGATACAGGTGCAAGTCATGCTCCCAGGTCACGCCGATACCCCCGTGCAGCTGTACACAGTCCTGCAGCATCACCGGGGCTCGTTCGCCGACATAGGCTTTCGCGACACTGACGAACTTGTGTGCGTCCGGGGACCGGGCGCCGACGGCCTCGGCGGCACCGGCGGTGGTGGCCCTGGCGGCCTCGAACCACAGTTTCATGTCCGCGAACCGATGCTTGAGGGCCTGATAGGAGGCCAGCGGCCTGCCGAAGCTGTGCCGGTCGAGCAGCCACTGATTGGTCATCGCCAGCACCGCGTCCAGGATGCCGACGGTCTCGGCGCATTGCAGCACCAGCGCCACCTGGCGCTGACGTTCGATCACCTGGGCGGTCTGCCCGGCCGAGCCGACCACTGCGGAGGCGTCGACCTGGACACCGTCGAATGAGATTCGGGCGTAGCGCTTCACCATGTCCACCGAGCGCTGCGTCTGCACGCTCACACCTGCCGCGTCGGCGGGCACCACGAACTGTCGTACCGCGCCGTCCAGGGCCGCGGTGACCAGCAGCACATCGGCCGCATCACCGGATTCGACCCGGTCCTTGACGCCGTCGAGCCGGTAGCCGCCATCGGTGGCCGTGGCCGTCAGCTCCGCCGTCGCCGGGGAGAACGGCTTCCCGGGTTCATAGACCGCCCAGCTCGCCACCGCTTCACCGGACACCAGCGACTCGATCGTCGCCTCGTGGCCGTCCGGGGCCTCGACCAGTCCGGCCAGCACCACGCTGACCGGATGCAGCGGACCGGGAGCGACGGTGCGCCCGGCCTGCTCGGCGAGCAGGGCAAGGTCGGCCACGCCGTCACCGGAGACGCTGCCGCCGCCGAGTTCCTCGGGTACCAGCAGGCTCGCCCAGCCCAGTTCGGCAGCACGCTGCCACCACTGGGCGTCGAAAGAGCCCCCACTGCCCTGTATCTCGCGCACCGTGCTCAGCGGGACCTCCTTGTCCAGGAAGGCCTGCGCGGTCGAGGCGAACAGCATCTGTTCCGGATTGGCCGCAGCGGTCATGGTGATCTCCTCCTCAGGCGAACGTCATGGCGGGCACGTCCGGCTTGTGCACGATCTGGTTGGGCACCTTGAACAGGTCGATCAAGTTGGCGCCCATCACCTTTCGCACGCCCTGTTCGTCGAGGCCGTTGGCTTCCAGATCGCTGACCAGGTTGATCGGATCGGCAAGGCCTTCCGGATGCGGCCAGTCGGAGCCGAAGATGACGCGGTCGATACCGCACAGATCGGCCATGTCCTTGAAGTTGTCCTCCCAGAACGGCGCCACGTACACGCAGCGCCGGAACGCCTGGATCGGATCCTCGGGGAAGGAGTCCGGCATCTTCGAGTAGACGTCCTTGAACTGGTAGTGCAGGTAGGGCACCCAGGAGGCGCCGTTCTCGACCGACAGGATGCGCAGGTCCGGGTTGCGGGTCAGCGCGCCGTGGCACACCAACGCGGCCATGGTGTCCTCGATGGGGCGCTTGCCCATCGCGACCATCCGGAAAGACGTGGGGGAGAACGGCTTGAACTCGGTCGCGGGCTCCCAGTCGTTGAGGTAGTTCGAGTACCCGCTGTCGGAGGCGTGCATCGCCACCGGGATGCCGGCCTTGACGCAGGCGTCCCAGAACGGATCGAACTCCTCCACGCCCATCGAGCGGCTGCCGCGGTAGCCCGGCACCGGGGCGGGCCGGACCAGGACCGTCTTGGCGCCGCGCTCCAGACACCATTCGAGTTCTTCCAGGGCGCGGTCGACGTTGCCCAGGTTGATCACCGGGGTGGAGAAGATGCGGTCCTCGTAGTTGAACTGCCAGGTCTCGTACATCCACTGGTTCAGCGCATGCACGATGTCGAGAATCAGATCCGGGTCGTCCTTCAGGCGCTCTTCGACGAGGCTGGCCAGCGTCGGGAACATCAACGTGTAGTCCAGGCCCAGGCTGTCGAGGACCTCGAGGCGGGCTGCCGGATTGCGGAACGCCGGGATGGCCTTCATCGGCTTGCCCATCACCTCGCGGTAGCTCTTGCCGCCGCTGCCGTGCCGGAAGTAGTCCTCCTGCGCGCCGGGCCGTGCGACCACTTCGAAGGTCGGGTTGGGGATGTAGTCGCTGACCTGGTTGCGGACCATGATCTTGGTCCGGCCGCGGACCTCGATGTAGTCGATGACGCCTTTGCGGTGGTCCGGAAGGAATTGCGTTAACGCTTCTTTGGGCTCGTAGAAGTGGTTATCGGCGTCGAACACCGGATACGACAGGGTGCGTGAAGGCATTTCCATCTCCTGAAAGGCTGGTTTCCGTGGAGTGGTAATGACGTTACCACGATCGTCAGATGGGTTGGCCGGGGTCACGCAGCAGACTTCGCACACAGAACTCGAAGATGTGGCTTCCCTCGACGGGGGCGCCGTTCAGCTCGGCGCCGAGCACGCGCAATCGCAGCGCGCCCAGCACGGTCTGCATGATGAGCGCGGACGCGGTGTCGGTCTCGGTCTCGGAGGCTTCGCGGAAGACGCCCTCGGTGATGCCGGCGGCGATGATGTCCCTGATCAGCAGGTGTAGCGGAGACAACACGCGGGCATATTCGCGGGGCAACGTCTCGGCGAGATGGTCGTTGTAGAAGGTCAGTCCGCGGTTGATGCTGTCCTGTTTGGTCGACGCGGCCGGGGCGCTGATACGGGCCACCAGGGTGCGCAGTGCGGAGATCGCGTCCAGACCCTGCAGATCGGCGCGCCAGCGGGCCGCCGACTCCGACATGATCCTGTCGACGAGCGCGAGCAGGAGCTCGTCTTTGGTGGAGTAGTGCTGGTAGAAGGACCGCAGCGAGGTCTTGGATCTTTCGACCACCGCCAGCACGGTGAAATCGGTGCGACCGGTCTCACCGAGGATCTCCAGGGCCGACTTCATGAACCGGGCGGGCCGCGATTCGGCTTCCTCCGCGGTTGCCGGTATGCGTGCCGTCGACTTGGCCATCTGCGGACCCCCTCTGGACCGGAACCATTGTGCAACCCGTGAGAATGACGTTACCGTTTTTGCAGAGCCGCCAGGAAGGGACGCATGACGACATCGGACAAGACCACAATTTCAGACCAGTCGCCGGAACAGGTGCTGTGGACGCTGGAGGGACTGCTCGAGCTGTTCGCTCCGCAACCCGACGGGGAGAACCGCTTCATTGCCCAGACCGGACTTGCCGGTGCCGACGATCGTCAGGTGGTGGAGGGTACCCAGGTGCTCGCCCAGGCCATAGTCGCTGTGGCGCAACGGTTCCCGGACAAGTCGGTGCGCTCGGCCTATGCGGTGTTCGCCCGCGTGGTGCTGGTCGGCCCGCCGGTGGAACTCGACATCGACGTGGTGGCCGAGGGCCGTTCGACGGCCACCGCGGTGGTGACCGCCTCCCAGAACGGCAAGCGGTGCATCACCATCACCGTGCTGGCCGATGTGCCCTCCGGTGACGTGATCCGACACCAGCTGCCGCGGCCGCAGGTGGCCGCCCCCGCGGACGCCAACGCGGGCAAGATGCCGATGACCGGCCGGCAGCTGCGCCTGGTGGACGTCGTCGATGTCAACAGCCCCGACGAGGTGGGACCGCCCGAACTGTTCGCCTGGCTGCACTACGATCCGATTCCGGCCCGGGACGACCTGGCCAAGGCACTGATTGCGTATTTCACCGGACACCTGGGGATTTCAACGACCATGCGCGCACACGCCGGTATCGGCACCGCACAGGCACATCTGACGGTATCGACCGCACCGATGACGATCTCGGTCAGCTTCCACGAGCCCGTGCAGTGGCAGGGCTGGCTGCTCTACGGCCACGAGAGCACCCAGGTCGGTGCCGGCATGTCCTATGTGCGCGGCACCGTGCACACCGAGGAGGGCGAGCTGCTCGCGTCCTTCAGTCAGGACGCGCTGATCCGTCCGCTGCGCACGACCGACACCGGCATCAAGGAACAATCCCGGCTGTGAGGGCACACCTGCCGGCGGCGGGTCATACCTTCAAGTAGCCCTTGTCCGCCGGGATCTGAGCCGCCGTCACCAGCGAAGCGCCGTCACCGGCCAGCCACAGCACGATATCGGACACCAGATCCGGTGCGGCCAGTGAATCGGTCGGCAGCGCGCCCGGCGAGAAGCTGTGGATGTAGGTCGGGTTGTCGGCGAACATCTGGTACATGGCCACGTCATTGCCCATCGGGGTGTCGGTGCCGTAGGGATGCACCGAGTTCACCCGGATGCCGTACGGCCCCAGTTCGACGGCCAGCGAGTTGGTCAGCGCCACCACCCCGAACTTCGTGGCGCAGTAATGCCCGCAGCCGGGCACCGCCTTGATGCCCGCCGCCGAACTGATGTTGATGATCGAGCCGCCGTTGCCGGCCTCGATCATCGGTGGCACGACGGCCCGGATGGTGTTCCACACACCGGTCAGATTGGTGTCCAGGGTGTCCTGCCACTGCTGCGGCGAGATCTCCCACAGCCGGCCCCAGTTCAGCACCCCGGCATTGGCGACCACGATGTCGAGCCTGCCGAACTGCTCGACGGTGTCGGCGATGACTCGCTGCTGTCCGTCGGCGTCGCGGACGTCGACCTCGCGGGCCAAGATCTTGCGGCCTTCGCCCTCGACGAGGGCGACGGTCTCGGCGAGGTCGGCGGCGGTCGCCGGGGCGTACCCGTTGCTCGCGGCGACCGGCCCGCACGCGTCGATGGCGACGATGTCGGCGCCGGCCCGGGCCAGCCGGACGCAGTGCGAACGGCCCTGTCCGCGAGCGGCTCCGGTGACATAGGCAACGCGTCCGGCCAGCGGCAGGTCGGTCATGCGGGCTGCTCCTCGGTCAGTGCCGACACACTGCGCCGGCTGTATCGGTAGTCGTCGAGCGGACCGCGGCGGGCGAACCGCCGTGACGCCGTGATGGTTTGCGGCCGGTGGTACACGGTTTCGCCACGCGAATTGATGAAATAGGTGCGTAGGCCCGGATTGCAGGCGGTGAAGTACAGATGCGCGGTCTTGCCGCGCCGGGCCATATCGGCGTTCCAGCGATCGAAAGCCTCCCCGGTGACCGCCGCGACCTGGAAGCCCTGCCGGCGGGTCTGTCCGATCACCCGCGCCGCGTGCCGGGCCATGGTCTCGACGAAATCGCACCACGCGAAACCGACGAACCCGTGCGGGCCCACGATCTCCCACCGGTTCGGCAGCCGGGGATGGGCGGTGCCGGCGTAGCTCGCCAACCCGTGGCTGCGGTAGTACTCGGCGAGGTCGAAACCGTCGGTGCCCAGAATCGTTGCCGGACGGTAGGTTTCGGGATCGGTCCACAGTTCGTAGCCGGTGGCCGCTACCAGCAGGTCGGCGGGCCGGTGTATCCCGTCGGCGGTCTGCACACCGTCACGGGTGATCCGCTCGATGGGCGTGGTGATCAATCGGGTGTTCGGGTTGTTCAGCGCGCGGAAGAACGCACTGGAGATGACCGGCCGTTTGGCGACGATGCCGTAGCCGGGCACCAGTGCGGCCCGGGTGGCGGGGTCACGCACGGTGCATTTCAGCAGCAGCCGGTACAGCGCCCGGCAGTAGGCGTCGTATATCGGTATCAGCCGCACCAGGATCCGGTCGGGGAGCCGGGAGAAGACGTGCACGATCGGTGCGATCATCGCGGCGTCCATCAGTAGGCGTCCGGCCGCGTTCACAGTGGCCAGGACACCGGGGATGCGCAGGATCCGCCGCAGGACCGGGGGCAGATCGAAGTCGATCTTGGGCAGCACCCAAGCCGGCGTGCGCTGGTAGATATCGAGCTGCGCGGCCTCGGCGGACAGTGCGGCCGAGATCTGCACTCCGCTGGAGCCGGTGCCGATCACGGCGATGCGTTTGCCCGCGGTGACGTAGGAGTCGTCCCAGGCGTTGGGCCGCAGGATGGTTCCCGCGAAGTCCTCGGCGCCGTCGATGTCGATGTGTTGTTTGGCGTTGACATAGCCGCCCACCGAACTGATCAGGAAGCGCGCGGTCAGTTCGGGCCGGCCTCCGATGGTGAGCCGCCACAACCCGGCGGCGTCATCCCAGCGTTGTTGGGTGACTTCGGCGCCGGTGATCAGGTGGTCGTAGAGGCCGAGTCGGGTGGCGGTGTCACGCAGGTATCGGTAGAGCTCCGGGCCGGGCGCGAACAGGCGCGACCAGTCGGGGTTGGGTGCGAACGACAGCTGATACCAGAGGCTGGGGATGTCGACGGCGAGGCCGGGGTAGTGGTTGTCACGCCAGGTTCCGCCGAAATCCTCTCCGCGTTCGATGATCACGAAATCATCGATGCCCTGGCGCCGCAGATAGTGGGCGGCGGCGATCCCGCCGGGGCCTGCGCCGATGATGGCCACCTCATGATCGGGTTCGTTCACGTGGGTCTCCCGTTGAGTCCGTCGATGATGTGGCCGGCCACGAATGTGCGCACCGCCCGTGGGTTGTCCAGATTGACGCCCATCGGAGGGAGCAGTTCGAAACTGAAGAGCACCCGCACGATCCATTCGCCGGCCCGGGCGGGATCGAGTGTGGCACCGACCTCCCCGCGGCTCTGGGCGGTCTTGACCCGCTGCCGCCACAACGCCACCGCCCGGGTCACCAGGTCGTCGCCGATATTGCGCAGCAGCAGCACCAGGATGCTCTCGTTGATGCCGTCTGCGGCAACGAAATCCGAACGCCTACGGTGTGCACAGATGAGCACCGCCGCGGCAGCCACCTGATCGGCCAGGGTGTCGTGGCGGTCCACCTCGGTGGCCATGGCGTCGACGAAACGCGCTGCCAGGTGCTCGAGCGCGACCTTGATGGCCTGGTCGCGGCTGCCGTACGCGTTGTGTACCGTGCCGCGGGACACCCCGGCGGCCTCGGCCACGGCGGTCAGGCTGAACTGGCGGGGGCCCAGCCTGCGCAGGGTGTCCGCGGTGGCGGCGAGCAGCGCCGGTGAGCGGGAACCGGTGCGGGCCATGTTGGACACATTAGTCAGATGTGTGCAATGTGTTCAGGAAAACCCGGAATCTCTCCCGGACACGTCCCAGGCGTGGTGGACGATATCGTGCAGGTGGTAGACGGCGATGGTGGCGACGGTGAATTCGCTTCCATTGCTGCGTAATCCACGTCGGTTCCAGCCGTCATCGGATACCCGGTCGTAGCGGTCGGCGACGGCGGTCGCCGCGTCGCACAGTTCACCGGCGACCACCCCGGGATCCTGGGACCCGTAATCGTCGGCGATCGCGGTGGCATCCTGGTCCCAATTCGGGAACAGTGGATCGGGTTCGGTCAGCATCAACTGCACACGGTGATCGAAGATGCGGTGCACGTCCCGGATATGACAGCCGTATTCCAGGTGCGACCACACCCCGGGTGCCGGACGGACCCGGACGCCGGGTTGCGCCAGGCGGGTGACCCAGGCCGCGGCGTCACGGCGGATGCGCCCGGCGACGCCGGTGGGGTGCACGGTGGCGGGGTCGAAACCACAGTCCGGGCAGGCCCGGGTGAGTACCCAGGTCCAGTCCTTGTCGTCGGGGACGATGCCTCCGGTCACAATGCGCCGGGGGCGAAGGTGTCGCACTGGTTGGGGTCACCGGTCCGGTAACCCTGGGTGAACCACTTCTGTCGCTGCTCGGAGGATCCGTGCGTCCAGGCCTCCGGATTCACCCGGCCGGTGGCCTGCTTCTGGATACGGTCATCGCCGACCGATGACGCGGCCGAGAGCGCATCGGCAATATCTTTGTCGCTCAACGGTTCCAGGAATGTGACGTCGGTGCCTTCCTGCTTGGTGATGGCTGCGTAGTGGGCCCACACCCCGGCATAGCAGTCGGCCTGCAGTTCGGTGCGCACCCCGCCGCCGGTGGGGCCCTGCGGATCCTGCTGCGCGCGCCCCAACACCCCGAGCAGATTCTGCACATGGTGCCCGAACTCGTGAGCCACGACATACTCCTGGGCCAACGGGCCACCGCTGGAACCGAATTGATCTCGCAGGACGTCGAAGAAGTCGGTGTCGAAATAGGCGGTGCGGTCGGCCGGGCAGTAGAACGGACCCACCTCGCTGGTGGCCGGGCCGCAACCGGTATCCACCGATCCGGTGAACAACTGCACCTGCGGCCGTTGATACCCCTGCAACTGCTGGGCCCATACGGCGTCCACCGAGTTCCCGGTGGCGATCACCCGGCACTGCACGATCGCGTTGGCGTCCGCGCCGGTCTTGCACTGGTCCAGGTCGAACCCCGGTGCGGAAACCCCTTCGGTGTCATAACCACCGCCCTGGGTCTGCGGCATCACGCTGCCGGGGTCCACCCCGAGGAAGAGGGCCACCACGATGATCAACAGCCCGCCGAGACCGCCGCCGACGGCGATGCCCCGTCCGCCTCCACCGCGTCGCCCGCCGCTGCTCGACGTGGTGCTCGTGTCGATCTGCATACCTTCGTTGAAGGTCATCGTTGCCCACCAACCCCATCTGCGCGCCGGCACTCGTCGCCTGGTCCAAGCCGGGCTCAGCTTTCCACACTACGATTGCGGTGTGCCCCCTGTCGCCGAACTGACGACGATCGTGGAGACGGCGCACGGACTGCTCCGAGGCACCACCGACGGTGGGGTGGGAGTCTGGCGCGGCGTCGCTTACGCCGAACAACCCGTGGACGATCTGCGCTTCATGGCGCCCCGCCCGCTGCGGCCGTGGCCGGGGGTGCGCGACGCCACCGATCACGGCCCGCTGCCGCCGCAGGGTCGCTCCTTCGTGGGCGGCGGCCGCGACGACCCGAAGATGCGGGACGAAGCCTGCCTGACCGTCACCATCTGGTCACCCGACGTGTCCGCATCGTTGCCCGTGATGGTGTGGATCCCCGGTGGCGCATTCGTCTACGGCGCCGGTCAACTTCAGCTCTACAACGGCTCCCGGCTGGCGGCCAACGGCAACGTCGTGGTGGTCAACGTGACCTACCGTCTCGGTGTCTTCGGCGGATTCGAGCTCGGCGATCTCGGGCCGGGTTTCGATGACAACCTCTGTCTGCGTGATCAGCTCGCGGCACTGCGCTGGATCCGGGAGAACATCGGCGCGTTCGGCGGGGACGCCGGACAGGTCACGGTGTTCGGCGAATCGGCCGGCGCGACCTCGGTGCTCGCGTTGCTGGCCAGCCCGGCCGCCGAGGGCCTTTTCGACCGGGCCATCGCGCAGAGTCCGGCGCTGCCGCTGATCGCCGACCGGGAGAGTCGGGCACGTCAGTCGCACGCGTTCCTCGCCGAACTCGGCGTCGGCATCGACGAGCTCAAGGCGCTGCCCCAGCGCAAGCTGCGCCGGGCGGCCGGTCAGATCCAGTTGGAGAGCGCCGCCCAGACACCCACCCTGGCCTACGGACTGACCCACGGTGTCGATCTGCTCCCGCATCATCCGATCGAGGCCGCGCGGCTGGGGCGGGTGGCCACAACCCCATTGATCATCGGCACCAACAGCCACGAGGCGTCGATGTTCGCCTGGGGCAAGCCACCCATGTTGCCCACCACGGCCGCCGGCATCGATGGCTTCTTCGCGCGCCGGGCGCCGCAGGCCAGGGACCGGGTACTGGCCGCATACCCGGGATTCCCGCGCAGGCGGGCGTTGATCGATTTCGGTTCCGATGCCATGTTCGGCGCGCCCACCTGGGCGTTCGCCGATGCCTACAGTGCCGATGCACCCACCCACGTGTACCGCTTCGACCACACCACCTGGACGCTCAAGGCGCTCGGTCTCGGCGCGACACACGGCAGTGAGATCGTGCACATCCAGCACAGCTACGGCTCCTACCTGGGGCGCAAGCTGCATCCGCTGGGCCGGCGGGTGCAACCCTCGGTGGGCAGGCGGATGCAGCGCACCTGGCTGGACTTCGCCACCGACGGACGGAGCGTGTGGCCGCGCTATGACGCCGAAACCCGGCGCACCCTGGTGATCCGCTCGACCCGCGATGTCACCGTCGAGGACCCCGATGCCGTCCGGCGCGCGGCGTGGGACGGGGTCTATTAGCGGCGGGCGGCTAGCCGTAATGCCGGTCGGTGTAGCGGCGCAGGTTGTGCAGGAATCGCTGAAACATCCACGCCATCACCGGTTTTCCCGCCGACATGCCCAACCGGGCGGCGGTGCCGTTCGGTTTCATCGCCATCACCCAGGTCAGGTGGCAGCCGTTCGCGGTCGGCACGATCCAGTAGTCCTCGGCGAAAGCGGCGATGCTGGTCGTCGACGCATCGTTGAAGCGAAAGGCCATGTGGCTGTAGGGCTCCCAGGCGAGGAATTCTTCATCGCCGATGATCCCGCCGCGCATCGTGACGGTACGGGTGGTGCCGATGTCATAGGGCTGCGGGCTGGTCCAGGTCACGTCGGTGATCACGCTTGCCCACTGCGGCCACGACCCGGCGTCGGAGAGCACCTCGAACAACTGCTCGGGGGTGACGGTCAGGTCGACGGTGCTGACGAAGCGGAACGGGGCATCGGAGATGAAATCCAGGTCGACGCGCTCGCACGGGTACATTTTCGCCACCCGCTGACCCTAGCCGGGCTCGTGACCAGCCGCGGACTGCGGTCGCTGGTGCCCGCACCCACCCCATTAGACTGGGCTGTCGTCTCACCCATCTTCATGAGGAGTTTTTGTGCTGCGCAGCCATGCCGCCGGATCGTTGCGGTCCACCGACGCCGGTCAGACGGTGACCCTGGCGGGCTGGGTGGCGCGTCGGCGCGACCACGGCGGTGTCATCTTCATCGATCTGCGCGATGCGTCCGGGACATCTCAGGTCGTCTTCCGGGACGCCGCGGTGCTCGAGCAGGCGCACCGGCTGCGCGCCGAGTTCTGCGTCGCGGTGACCGGTGTCGTCGAGGTGCGCCCCGAGGGCAACGCGAACACCGACATCGCGACCGGTGACATCGAGGTCAACGCCACCGAGCTGACGGTGCTGGGGGAGAGCGCGCCGCTGCCGTTCCAGCTCGACGAGACCGCCGGCGAGGAGGCCCGGCTGCGCTACCGCTACCTGGATCTGCGGCGCGAAGGCCCCGGACAGGCAATCCGGTTGCGGTCCAAGGTGAATGCCGCCGCCCGTGGCGTACTGGCCGAGCACGACTTCGTGGAGATCGAGACCCCGACACTGACCCGGTCGACCCCCGAAGGCGCCCGCGACTTCCTGGTGCCCGCACGTCTGCAGCCCGGCTCGTTCTATGCGCTGCCGCAGAGCCCGCAGTTGTTCAAGCAGCTGCTCATGGTGGCGGGGATGGAGCGCTATTACCAGATCGCGCGCTGCTACCGGGACGAGGATTTCCGCGCCGACCGCCAGCCCGAGTTCACCCAGCTCGACATGGAGCTCAGCTTCGTCGAGGCCGATGACGTCATCGCGATCTCCGAAGAAATCCTCAAGGCGCTGTGGGCGTTGGTGGGCTATGACCTGCCGACGCCGATCCCGCGGATCAGCTACGCCGACGCGATGCGCCGGTTCGGTTCCGACAAGCCCGATCTGCGCTTTGCGGTCGAACTCGTGGAGTGCACCGATTACTTCTCCGACACCACCTTCCGGGTCTTCCAGGCCGACTACGTCGGTGCCGTCGTGATGGCGGGCGGGGCGTCCCAGCCGCGGCGCACCCTCGACGGCTGGCAGGAGTTCGCCAAGCAGCGCGGGCACAAGGGCCTGGCCTACGTGCTGGTCGGCGAGGACGGTGAACTGGGTGGCCCGGTCGCCAAGAACCTCACCGACGCCGAGCGCGCCGGACTGGCCGCCCACGTCGGCGCCGAGCCCGGCGACTGCATCTTCTTCTCGGCGGGTTCGGCCAAGGCCGGCCGGGCGTTGCTCGGCGCGACCCGCATCGAGATCGCCAAGCGCCTGGACCTGATCGATCCGGCCGCCTGGGCGTTCACCTGGGTGGTGGACTGGCCGCTGTTCGAGGCCGCCGACGACGCGACGGCCTCCGGTGACGTCGCCGTCGGCTCCGGTGCCTGGACCGCCGTGCACCACGCATTCACCGCGCCCCAGCCGCAGTCCGAGGCCACCTTCGACACCGAGCCCGGCACCGCGCTGGCCAACGCCTACGACATCGTCTGCAACGGCAACGAGATCGGCGGCGGGTCGATCCGTATCCACCGTCGCGACGTCCAGGAGCGGGTCTTCGCGATGATGGGCATCGATCACGATGAGGCTCAGGACAAGTTCGGGTTCCTCCTGGACGCCTTCACCTTCGGCGCCCCGCCGCACGGCGGTATCGCCTTCGGCTGGGACCGCATCACCGCGCTGCTGGCCGGGTTCGACTCGATCCGTGAGGTCATCGCGTTCCCGAAGTCCGGCGGTGGGGTGGACCCGCTGACCGATGCGCCCGCGCCGATCACCGCGCAGCAGCGTAAGGAGGCGGGCATCGACGCCAAGCCGGGCGCCGACGCCAAGTAGTCGTTCGCAAACGCCTGCCGATGCCTCCGCGGCGGGGCTACGATCCGCGCGTGCAGCGTGCGGGGGGTCAGTCGTCACGGCGAGCGACGGTGCTGACCTCCGTCGTGATCGTGGCCGTCGTGTACGTCGCCTCACTCATCGGGTACAGCGTGCTGGAGCAGCCTCCCGCGCAGTTCCGGTTTCCCGAGGCGGCGACGAGCGGGGAGACCGCCGTCATCGTGCGGCTGAGTCAGGTGGACACATCGGCGAACCGGCTGGTGATCGACGTGCTGGTGCATCCGGGTACGCAGCTGCAGGCCGAGCCACCGGACCAGTACGTGATCCGGCTGAGCTCCTGGACGGACTCCGGCGAGCTCATCTACCTCCACGACGATCTGGTGGGCAACGAGCTCACCACCTCGTTGGTGGCGGTGGGCGACCCCGATGAATGGCCGTTCGACAGCTATGTCACCGACACCATCGGCATGCAGTTGTTCGCCGGCACCGGCGACGATCAGCGCCCGATCGCCGCGCCGATCGTGGTCGGCGGCAGCGTCAACGGGTGGGTCATCGACAGCCGACTGGGCACTGTCGGCTCACCCGGCGCCACCGCACCGGCCGTGGCGTTCGAGCTGGAGCGAACCCGCGAGGCGTTGGTGCTCATCGCGGGCATCCTGCTGGTACTGCTGGCGCTGCCCGCGGCGGCGCTGTTCGTGGCGATCGAGACCGTCCTCGATCGACGCAAGCTGCAGCCACCGTTCATCACCTGGTTCGCGGCGATGCTTTTCGCCGTGGTGCCGTTGCGGAACGTGCTGCCCGGGGCACCGCCGGCCGGCGCCTGGATCGACCTCGCGGTGGTGGTCTGGGTACTGGTCGCCCTGGCGGCGGCGATGGTGCTGTACATCATTGCGTGGTGGCGACAGACCCGGCCGGAATAGACGCCGGGGCGGAAAGGCTGACATCTTTCATGACCGAATCCCAGGATGATCTCGACAAGAGCAAGCTCGTAGCGGACACCGCGGCACTCGACGCTTTCAACCGCGGCGTGGTCGAGGAGTTCCGCGCGAACGCGGGCCGGGTGGGCGGCCCGTTCGAGGGCGCCACCCTGGTCCTGCTGCACACCGTCGGCGCGAAGTCGGGCCGACCCCGGCTCTCTCCGCTGGCCTACCTCGAGATCGACGGCAAGGTGCTCATCGTCGGGTCCTATGCCGGTGCGCCGACCCACCCGGCGTGGGTGCACAATCTGCGGGCCGATCCGAAGGCGCATATCGAGATCGGCACCGATGCCTATGACGTGACCGCGCGCGAACTGCCCGACGACGAGCGTGACGCGACCTACCCGAAGATCGTCGCGGTGGCCCCGGTGTTCGCCGAGTACCAGGCCAAGACCTCGCGAGCCATCCCGTTATTCGAGCTGGTGCGCGCCTGAGTTTGCCGAAGTGCGGTCGTTGACGGTGTCCTGACCGTACGCTCACCTGCGACTATCGAGCTTGTGTGTGCTGCGGGGAGCTGACATGGGAAACACCGGTGCGCCGAACACCGTCGACTACATGGACCACGCGTCCTATATCGCGCTGCGCGCTCTGCGGCGCGGGCCGGTCGGGCAATCGGTGTGGATCTACGAACGCGGCGTCGACCTGGACGGTCTGCGTCGCTTCCAGCGCAACCTTCAACACACCCTCCTGGGCCGCCGGATCGAACGGTCGCCGCTCCCGTTCGGCAGGCACCGCTGGGTGCGCAGCGCCGGACCCGACAACATCGAGGTGGGCACCGTCGAGCGGGCACGTTCGCAGGTGTGGCAATGGGCCAACGAGCGCGCCAAAATTCCGGTCGATCCGGAAACTGGGCCGGCCTGGCATCTGGCGGTGCAACCGCTGTCCGGTGGCGCTTCGGCGGTGTCGTTGGTGTTCTCGCACACCGTCGCCGACGGCGCCGCGTCGACGCTGTCGATCGTGTCCGCTGTCGAGGGCCGCGGGTGGGAGCTGGGATACCCGGACCCCGGATCGCGCACTCTCGGCCGGGCACTGCGCGAGGACCTGGGTGCCACGGCCCGATTGCTGCCCGGAATTCCGTCCTCGCTGATCGGGACGGTGCGGCTGCAGCGTCAGCAGGCGGCGGCCAACCCGAAGGCCAAGACGGCGAAGGCCCGCAAGCCCGCCGTTGCGGCCGGCTCGAGGGAGCCGGTCACCGTGCCGATGGTGGCGGCGAGCGTCGATGTGGAGACCTTCGACCAGAAAGTGGCCGAACTCAGCGGCACAAGGAACGCGTTCGTGGCCGCGCTGGCCACTCGGCTGGGCCACGCGCTGGGCCGGGTGGACGACGACGGGATGGTGACGCTGATCTTCCCGGTGAGTGAACGCACCGAGGGCGACACCCGCGGCAACGCCCTGAATGCCATCACGGTGACCGTGGACCCCGCCACCGTGGTGGCCGATCTCGGACCGCTGCGCAAGGCCGTCAAGGACGCCCTCATCGAGATGCAGGCGAGCCGGGACGCGATGATGGCGCCGCTCCCGCTGATCCCGTTCGTCCCCAAGTTCCTGATGGCACAGGTGGAAAAGGCGGTTCTGCAGGAGGGGCAGCCGATCGGCTGCTCCAACGCCGGTGACATGCCGCCCGCGCTGAGCCGGATCGACGGCACCGAGGCGGACTTCTTCATCGGGCGGATGATCGAAAACGGGGTCACCGAAGCCGCTTTCGCCCGCCGCGGTGGACACCTGGCGCTCGGCGTCACGATCTCGAGCGGCACCGTGGCGATCAGCATCGCGTCGTGGAAGGTCGGTGGCCCGAACTCGGCGCCGGCCCTTGCGGATGCCGTCGCGGCGGCATTCGCAGACTTCGGGCTGGCGCCGAAGATCGAATGGTGATCGCGCTGAAAATGCCTAGAGCCGTTCGATGATGGTGGCGTTGGCCATACCGCCGCCCTCACACATCGTCTGCAGGCCGTAGCGGGCGCCGCGCTGCTGCAGCGCGTTGACCAGGGTGGTGACGATGCGCGCGCCGCTGGCCCCCAGCGGGTGTCCGATGGCGATGGCGCCGCCGTTGACGTTCACCTTGGCCAGGTCGGCACCGGTATCGGCGGCCCAGCTCAGCACCACCGGCGCGAATGCCTCGTTCACCTCGAAGAGGTCGATATCGGCCAGCGTGAGCCCCGCGCGCCGCAGCACCTTCTCGGTGGCCGGGATGACGCCGGTCAGCATGTAGAGCGGATCGGAGCCCACCACGGTGGTGGTGTGGATACGGGCCAGCGGTCGCAGACCCAGCCGTTTGGCGGTCGCCCCGCTGGTGATCATCACCGCGGCGCTGCCGTCGGACAGCGGCGAGGAGTTGCCCGGGGTGATCTCCCAGTGGATCTGCGGGAAACGGGCCGCGTACGCCTCGTTGTAGAACGCCGGGCGCAGTCCGGACAAGGTCTCCACGGTCGTCCCGGGGCGGATGATCTCATCGGTGCTCAGCCCGGCGATCGGTGCGAGTTCGGCGTCGAACAGGCCGGCCTTGGTGGCGGCCGCCGCCTTCTCGTGGCTGCTCGCAGAGAACTCGTCGAGCTGGGCCCGCGACAGCTTCCACTTCGCGGCGATCAGTTCGGCGCTGATGCCCTGCGGGACCAGGCCCTCGGGGTAGCGGGCGGCCATGTCCAGGCCGAACGGGTCGCTGCCGGGCAGTACCGAGGAGCCCATCGGCACCCGTGACATCGATTCGACGCCGGCTGCGATCACGACGTCATAGGCCCCGGCGAGCACGCCCTGAGCGGCGAAGCTGATGGCCTGCTGACTGCTGCCGCACTGCCGGTCGACGGTGGTGCCGGGAACCGACTCGGGAAATCCGGCGCCCAGCAGTGCATTACGGGCAATGTTCACCGACTGGTCGCCAACCTGGGTCACCGCTCCGGCGATGACATCGTCGACCTGGGCGGGCTCGACGCCGGTCCGTGCGATCAGTTCGCGCAGGCTGTGCGCCAGCAGATCGGCGGGCAACACGCCGTGCAGCGCGCCGTTGGCCTTGCCCTTGCCGACCGGTGTCCGGACCGCGCCGACGATGACCGCATCCCGATCTGAGAATCCCGACATGTCTGCTCCTCAAGAACTCGCGCTGAGTACTGCTCTCTATACTTAGATCTAACACCTAGGTCTAGTAACAACAACCCAGCTTCGGAGTGATCTCGATGACAATGCTGCAGGGGCCGCTGGCCGATCGTGACGCGTGGTCGGCGATCGGGGAGTGCCCGATCGAAAAGGCGATGACCGTCGTGGGCCAGAAGTCGGCGATGCTGATCATGCGGGAGGCCTGCTACGGCACAACCCGATTCGACGATTTCTCCAGACGGGTGGGCATCACCAAGGCGGCGACGTCGGCGCGGCTGTCCGAGCTCGTGAGCGCAGGTTTGCTAGAAAAGCGTCCGTACCGCGAATTCGGGCAGCGGGAGCGCCAGGAGTACGTGCTCACCGAGGCCGGCGTCGACTTCATGCCGGTGGTCTGGTCGATGTTCGAATGGGGTCGCAAGCACCTGCCCTACACCGGCCGGATGAGGCTCACCCATCTTGGCTGCGATGCCGACGCCCGCGTCGAGATTGTTTGCGAAAAAGGGCATTCCGTGGATTTTGACGAGTTGGGCATGCGGCAGGTCCGCCCCGGTGGGGGACCCGCTCAGGCTCGGCCGTAGCCGCCCACCGTTGACGGTTTCGGGTTAAAGTCATCCGACTTCCGTGCATAGCCGCCCGCGATATTGACTAATTCGTTAAAATTCGTTCGCTACGTCGATCAGGTGTACGGGGGGCCCGCACATGGCGATGGATATTCCGTGTCAAGAGAGGCCCCGGCAAATGACGTACCCGGCTGACAACACGCTCGCCTATATGGACCAGGGCTCCTATCTGGGTTTGCGGGCGTTGCGGCGCGGACCGGTGATCCAGTACTCGTGGATCTACGAGCGCGGCGTGGACATGGACGGGCTGCGGCGGTTCCACCGCAACCTGGCCGACGGGCTGCTGGGCAGGCTGGTCGAACGATCGTCCATCCCGTTCGGCAGGCACCACTGGGTGTCCTGCGGTGAACCGGGTCCGATCGACATCTCCGCGGCCGAGCGCCGCCGCGACGAGGTCTGGGACTTCGTCAACGAACGCGCCGACGTGCCGGTGGACCCCGAACACGGCCCGCCGTGGCATATCGGGGTGCAGCCGCTCGTCGAAGGTGGCGCGGTGGTCACCCTCGTGGTGTCGCACACCGTCGCCGACGCCGGCGCCCTCATCGAATCGATCACCCACGCCGTGAACGGCACCGGCCGCGATCTGGACTATCCCGCTTCCCGGTCCCGCGCTCGCGCGTCGGCCCTGCGGCAGGACGCACGCACCACCCTGCTCGCGCTGCGCGACGTTCCGTCCGCGGCACTGGGGGCGGTACGCATTGCCCGTGCACAGTCCGCGGAACTGTCCGAATCGGCGAGGGCCGTCGCTCCCGTCTCCGCGGTACGACACCCGCAGCAGGCCGTGCACCTGCCGACCATCTCGGTGCGCGTCGACCAGACCGAATGGGAGCACCGCGCCCGAGCACTCGGCGGCTCCAGCAATGTACTGCTGGCCGGTATCGCCGCGCGGATCGGAACCATCGTCGGCAGGGTCGACGCGGACGGAAAGGCGATGTTGTCGCTGCCGGTCAGTGAACGCGTCGACGGCGACACCCGGGGCAACGCGCTCAACACCATCACCGTGATGGCCGACGGGGAGCGCTCGCCGGTCGATCTCGGCGAGATCCGGGCCGGCATCAAGGCCGCGCTCACCGAACTGGCCGGCAGTCGCGAGTGGCTGCTGGCTCCGCTGCCATTGGTCCCGTACTCCCCGAAGTTCCTGCTGCGCCGCCTGGAGAAGCTGGTTCTCAAGGTCGGCAAGCCCATCGGATCCTCCAACAGCGGCCCGCTGCCCGATGAGGTCAATCGTCCCGATGGGACGCCGGCGGACTTCTTCGTGGCGGGCTCGCCGGAGCCGGGCCTGACCGAGGGCGACCTGGAGCGGATGGGCGGCCGGATGCTGGTCGCCGCGGGTACCGTCGGGGGTGCAGTATGCATCTCGGTGGCCTCCTGGGAACCGGGCGCGCCGAATACCAAAGAGGCCCTTATGCAGTCGGTCAAGGAAGCGTTCTATGATTTCGATCTGACCGCGGTGATGGAATAGCGGCCGCAGGCACGCACAATGCGATCCCGCGCTACCTGTGATGGGATCGGACGCTATGGGAATCAAAGTGGCGCTGGAGCACCGGACCACCTATACCTTCGACAGGTTGGTGGACGTGCATCCGCACGTGGTGCGGCTGCGTCCGGCCCCGCACTCACGAACGCCGATCGAGGCGTACTCGCTCCAGGTCGAACCGGCCGACCACTTCGTCAACTGGCAGCAGGACGCCTTCGGTAACTTCGTGGCACGGCTGGTGTTCCCGAACCGTGCCCGCAGCCTGAGCATCACCGTCGGACTGATCGCCGATCTGAAGGTCATCAACCCGTTCGACTTCTTCATCGAGGAATGGGCCGAGAAGTTCCCTTTCGAATACCCGAAGGAGCTGCTGGCCGACCTGGAGCCCTTCCTGCGTCCGGTCGACGAGGACGGCGTCGGATCGGGCCCCGGTGAGATCACCACGTCCTGGGTGCAGGATTTCAGCATCGCCCCGGGCACCCGCACCATCGACTTCCTGGTCAAGCTCAACGCCGCCGTGCGGGCGGATGTGGGTTACAGCGTCCGCATGGAACCGGGCGTCCAGACACCGGATCACACGCTGCGCACCGGGATCGGCTCCTGCCGCGACTCGGCCTGGCTGATGGTCTCCATCCTGCGCCAGCTGGGCCTGGCGGCGCGCTTCGTCTCCGGCTATCTGGTGCAGCTGACCTCTGACGTGCAAGCCCTCGACGGACCCTCCGGGCCGGCCGCCGATTTCACCGACCTGCATGCCTGGACCGAGGTCTACATTCCCGGAGCCGGCTGGATCGGTCTGGACCCGACCTCGGCCCTGTTCGCCGGTGAGGGCCACATCCCGCTGTCGGCCACCCCGCACCCCGCGTCCGCGGCGCCCATCACCGGCTCCGTCGGGCCCTGCGAATCGACACTCGACTTCGCCAACATTGTCACCCGCATTCACGAGGATCCGCGGGTCACGCTGCCCTACACGCCCGAAGCGTGGGCGGCCATCAACAGCCTCGGAGCGCAGATCGACGAACGGCTGGCCGCCGGTGACGTGCGTCTGACCGTCGGCGGCGAGCCCACCTTCGTCTCGATCGACAACCAGACCGATCCCGAATGGCTCACCACCGCCGATGGCCCGCACAAGCGCGAGCGCGCCTCGGTGCTGGCCGAGCGGTTGCGCAAGGTGTGGGCGCCCCGTGGCCTGATCCAGCGCAGCCAGGGCAAGTGGTATCCCGGAGAACCGTTGCCGCGCTGGCAGATCGGCCTGATCTGGCGCAACGACGGTGAGCCGCTGTGGAACGATCCGGCGCTGCTGGCCGACCCGTGGGCGCAGACCAAAGCCGATGACGCCCCGTCCGATGCCGGCGCCCGGCTGCTCGGGGTGATCGCCGACGGTCTCGGGCTGCCCGCCGGCCAGGTCCGGCCGGCCTACGAGGACCCGCTGGAGCGTCTGGCCGCCGCGGTGCGTCGCCCGGCCGGGGACCCCGTCGCCACCGGTGACGACCTCGTCGAGGACGACACCGCACGGCGGGCGAAGCTGCTCGCCCGGCTCGACGACTCGACCGATGAGCCCGCGGCCTATGTCATGCCGTTGCACCGCCGTGACGACGACTCCGGGTGGGCCAGCGCCGACTGGCAGCTGCGCCGCGGGCGAATCGTGTTGCTGGCCGGTGATTCCCCGGCCGGTCTGCGCCTTCCGCTGAACTCGATCAGCTGGCGGGCACCCCGGCAGGACTTCGATGCCGACCCGACCGCGCGGCGCGCCACGCTGCGCACCACCGAGCTCGCCGGGCCCCCGGCGCCGGTGGAAGAGGCCGACGAGGCGCCGACCACCGCGCTGGTCGCCGAGGTTCGCGACGGGGTGCTCTACGTCTATCTGCCGCCCACCACCGATCTGGACCACTTCGTGGAGCTGATCACCCGGATCGAGCAGGCCGCGGCGGCCATCGCCGTCCCGGTGGTCATCGAGGGCTACGGTCCTCCGCGTGACGGGCGGATCACCTCCATGAGCGTCACGCCCGACCCCGGGGTCATCGAGGTCAACGTCGCCCCCACCGGCAGTTTCGCCGAGCAGAAGGCCCAGCTGGAGACGCTCTACGAAGAGGCTCGCCAAGCCAGGCTGTCCACCGAGGCGTTCGATGTGGACGGTACCCACGGTGGCACCGGCGGTGGCAACCACATCACCCTGGGCGGGGTCACTCCGGCCGATTCGCCGATGCTGCGCAGGCCCGATCTGCTGGTGTCGATGCTGACCTACTGGCAGCGCCATCCCGCGTTGTCCTATCTGTTCTCCGGCCGCTTCATCGGCACCACCTCCCAGGCCCCGCGGGTGGACGAGGGGCGCTCGGAATCCTTGTACGAACTGGAGATAGCGTTCGCCGAGATCGCTCGGCTGGCCGACGACGGCGCTGCCAAACCGTGGGTTCCCGACCGGGCGTTGCGCCATCTGCTCACCGATATCACCGGCAACACCCACCGCGCGGAGTTCTGCATCGACAAGCTCTACAGCCCGGACAGTCCCACCGGCCGGCTCGGCCTGCTGGAACTGCGCGGGTTCGAGATGCCGCCGCACCACCAGATGGCGATGGTGCAGTCGCTGCTGGTGCGTTCGTTGATCTCGTGGTTCTGGGACGAACCGCTCAAGGCGCCGCTGATCCGGCACGGCGAGAATCTGCACGGTCGATACCTGTTGCCGCACTTCATTATTCAAGACATCGCCGATGTGGCCGCCGATCTGCGGGCGCATGGGGTGAATTTCGAGACCAGCTGGCTGGACCCGTTCACCGAGTTCCGGTTCCCGCGTATCGGCACCGCGGTCTTCGACGGCGTCGAGATCGAACTGCGCGGCGCGATCGAACCCTGGAATGTGCTCGGCGAGGAGTCCTCCGGAACCGGCACCGCCCGCTACGTCGATTCCTCGGTGGAGCGCATCCAGGTGCGACTCGTCGGGGCCGACCGGCACCGCTACATCGTCACCGCGAACGGCCACCCGATACCGCTGCTGGCCACCGGCAAGGCCGACATCCAGGTCGGCGGCGTGCGTTACCGGGCCTGGCAACCGCCCAGCGCGTTGCATCCCACCATCACCGTCGACGGCCCGCTGCGCTTCGAACTCGTCGACACCATGACCGGTACGTCGCGGGGTGGCTGCACCTATCACGTGGCGCACCCCGGCGGCCGGGCCTACGACAGCCCGCCGGTGAACGCGGTGGAGGCCGAGTCGCGGCGCGGGCGCCGTTTCGAGGCGACGGGCTTCACTCCCGGACGTGTGGATATGGCGGACCTGCGGGAGAAGCAGGCGCGCCAGTCGACCGACACGGGCGCGCCCGGCATCCTGGACCTGCGCCGGGTGCGTACCGTTCTGCGTTGATGGTTCTTCGCACCGGCTCCATGGAGCCCACCTCCGGGCTGTCCGGCGCGCCGGCGCGGACCGTCGATGTGCTGGCCGGGTACCGCGCCAGGCGCACCCAGCAGGCCCTGTTCGACGTCCGGGGCACGCGGGGTACCGGCTACGACGAGTTCATCGATGCCGCCGGCGACATTCGCCCGGCCTGGCAGGAACTCGCCGAATGCGTCGGGGACCGGGGCCCCGACGGACTTGACCGGCTGCGCGACACGGTGCGCAACCTCGTCGATGACGACGGCATCACCTTCGTACACGTCGACCAGGATGCCCTCACCGATGACGCGGTGGCCGAGCCGTGGCGCCTGGACGGGCTGCCGCTGCTCATCTCCACCGCCGACTGGGACATCCTGGAAGCCGGTCTGGTCCAGCGCTCCCGGCTGCTCGACGCCGTGCTCACCGACCTCTACGGCGAACGCCGGTCGATCACCAGCGGGGTGCTGCCCCCGCAGCTGCTCTTCGCGCATCCGGCGTACGTACGCGCCGCGCACGGCATCGAGGTGCCCGGTCGCCACCAGCTGTTCCTACACGGATGCGATGTCAGCCGCGCCGCCGACGGCAGTTTCCGCGCGAACGCCGACTGGACCCAGGCGCCTTCGGGCGCCGGCTATGCCCTTGCGGGTCGTCGCGTGATCGCGCACGCCGCTCCCGACCTGTACGAACGGATCGCGCCACGCCCGGTGTCCCCGTGGGCCCAGGCGCTGCGGCTGGCGCTCATCGACGCCGCGCCCGAGGCCGCCGAGGAGCCGGTGGTGGTGGTGTTGAGCCCCGGCACCCAGTCCGAGACCGCGTTCGATCAGGCCTACCTGGCCAGCGTGCTGGGCTTCCCGCTGGTGGAGAGCGCCGATCTGGTGGTGCGCGACGGCACGTTGTGGATGCGGTCGCTGGGCACCCTCAAACGCGTCGACGTGGTGCTGCGCCGGGTCGACGCCGCCTACGTCGACCCCCTCGATCTGCGCGCCGACTCGCGTCTCGGTGTGGTCGGACTGGTCGAGGTGTTGCGCCGCGGCGCCGTCACCGTGGTCAACACCCTGGGCAGTGGGATCCTGGAAAGCCCAGGGCTGCTTCATTTCCTGCCCCGGCTGAGCGAGATGCTGGTGGGGGAGACCCCGCTGCTGGCCTCCCCGCAGACCTACTGGGGAGGCGCCGAACTGGAGCGTTCTCACCTGTTGTCCAACCTGTCCACGCTGCTGATCAAACCGACCTCCGGTGGTCACACGATCGTGGGTCCGACACTCACGGTGGCCGACCGCGAGTTGCTGGCCGCGCGGATCAGTGCTCACCCGTGGCGCTGGGTGGGCCAGGAACTTCCGCAATTTTCTTCGGCACCAACCGATTACTACTCGGGGGGCGTGTCGGCCGCCGATGTCGGCGTGCGGCTGTTCACGGTCGCCCAGCGCGGCGGTTACGCACCGATGATCGGCGGTCTGGGGTTCCTGCCGGCCCCGGGAAACGCCGCCTACACCCTGGATACCGTTGCCGCCAAGGATGTCTGGGTGCGCACCCCGGACCGGGCCAAGGCAGTGCCCGCCCCGGCGGTGGACCTGCCGGTCATGACGCCGAGCCCCACCCGCGCCGTGAGCTCGCCGCGCGTGCTGTCCGATCTGTTCTGGCTGGGCCGCTACGCCGAGCGCGCCGAGCACATGGCCCGGTTGCTCACCGTCACCCGCGAGCGCTACCACGAATACCGGTACCGCCAGGACACCGAGGAGAGCCAGTGCGTACCGGTGCTTCTCGGTGCCATCGGCTCGATCACCGGAACCGACACCGGCGCAGGCGATGACGACCACGAGGCAATCGCGGTGGCGCCCAGCACGCTGTGGGCGCTGACCGCCGATCGGCGGCGCCCCGGTTCACTGGCGCAGTCGGTGGAACGGCTGGGTCTGGCGGCCAGGGGTGTGCGCGACCAGATGTCCAACGACACCTGGATGGTGCTGGCCGCCGTCGAACGCGCCGTGGTCCACCGCGGCGAGCGAAACGACGGGAAAGGCAACAGCTACGGCGCCCCGCCCGAATCACAGGCGGCCGGCGACGCCTACCTGCTGACCGCGCAGTCCCAGACACTGGCCGGGATGCTGGCGCTGTCCGGGATGGCCGCCGAATCGATGGTGCAGGACATCGGCTGGACCATGATGGACATCGGCAAACGGATCGAGCGCGGTCTCGGACTGACCGCGTTGCTGCGGGCCACCCTGACCACCGTGCGCCGGCCCGGCGCCGAACAGACCGTCACCGAGTCGATGCTGGTGGCCTGCGAGTCATCGGTGATCTACCGGCGCCGCACGCTGGGCAAGGTCAGCGTGTCGGCGATCGCGGATCTGGTGCTCTTCGACGAGGAGAACCCCAGATCGCTGGTGTTCCAACTGGAGAGGCTGCGCGCGAACCTGAAACGGTTGCCGTCGTCGTCGGGATCCTCGCGGCCGGAACGCTGGGCCGACGAGATCGCCGCCACGTTGCGCCGGGTCGACCCGGCCGATCTGGAGACCGTCGGATCCGACGGCCGCCGTACCGAACTCGTGGAGCTGCTCGACCGTCTGCACGCCGACCTGCGGGAGCTGTCCAATCTGATCACGGCCGCGCACCTGTCCCTGCCGACCGGTATCCAGCCGCTGTGGGGCCCGGATGAGCGGAGGTTGCTGCCGTGACGCGCACCTACGCGATCACCCACCGCACCACCTACCGGTACTCCGACGATGTGACGAGCTCCTACGGCCGGGGCTTTCTGACGCCACGGGAGACCGACACCCAACGCTGCCTGTCCCATGAACTGGTCATCGACCCGGACACCACGGACAGCACCACCAGCCGCGATGTCTACGGCAATCTCAGCTCGTATTTCCACGTCACGCAGCGGCACCGCACGCTGATCGTGACCAGCCGTTCGATCGTCGAGGTCGACCCGCCGGCACCCGATCTCTATGGCGGCGGCTCGGCACGCGCCCCGTGGGAGATCGCCCGCCCGGTCGGCCCGGACGGCGCACTGGCCACCGAGTTCACCCTCGACCTCGCGTCCGCCGAGATCACCGATGAGGTGCGCGATTATGCGGCGCCGAGTTTCACCCCGGAGCGGCCGCTGATCGAGGTGCTGCGAGACCTGAACTCGCGGATCAACAACGACTTCACCTACCGTTCCGGGTCGACCACGGTGTCCACCCGGGTGTCCGAGGTGCTGGCGGTCCGAGAGGGCGTCTGCCAGGACTTCGCCCGGCTGGCGATCGCCTGCCTGCGCGCCAACGGCCTCGCCGCCAGCTATGTGTCCGGCTACCTGGCCACCGACCCGCCGCCCGGGCGGGAGCGGATGGTCGGGGTGGACGCCACCCATGCCTGGGCCTCGGTGTGGACCCCGCAGAATCAGTGGCTGGGGCTGGATCCGACCAACGACCAGATGGTCGACGAGCGCTATATCGTGGTCGGTTTCGGCCGTGACTACGCCGATGTCCCGCCGCTGCGCGGCATCATCTACACCGACTCGGAGAGTAGCGTGATCGAGGTCTCCGTCGACGTGGCCCCGTACTGACGGAAATCGGTTTGAGGACGTGCCGCACGGGGAACGTCCACGCGGGCGCGGTGTCTACCGCGTCATCAGGGAGGGTGGGACATGCGGGATTTCAACTGCCCGAATTGTGGACAGCGGTTGGCCTTCGAGAATTCGAAGTGCCTGTCGTGCGGCTCCAGGCTGGGTTTCTCACTCGACGATATGGCATTGCTGGTCATTGCGCCCGAGGAGGAGAGCGAGCACGCGGGCGCGGTCGATGAGCAGAAGTACCGGCTGTGCGCCAATCTTCATCTGGCCGAATGCAACTGGCTGGTGGAGCGGGGGCCCGTCGTCAAGTTGTGCGCATCCTGTGCGCTGACCCGAACCCGGCCCCACGATGCCGACACCAATGCTCTCGCCAAGTTCGCCAGCGCCGAGAGAGCCAAGCGCCGGGTGATCGCCGAGCTGTACGAGCTCAAGCTTCCGATCGTCGGCCGTGACGAGGACCCACAGTTCGGGTTGGCCTTCGACCTGCTGAGCAGCGTGCAGGAGAAGGTGTTCACCGGGCACGCCGACGGTGTCATCACCCTCGATCTCGCCGAAGGCGATGACGTGCACCGCGAACAGCTGCGGGTCGCGATGGAGGAGCCCTACCGGACCCTGCTCGGGCACTTCCGCCACGAACTCGGGCACTACTACTTCTACCGCCTGGTCAGCCCGTCGCCGGAATACCTCGCGGGCTTCAACGACCTGTTCGGCGATCCCGACCTCGACTACCAGGCCGCGCTGGACCGGCACTACAACGAGGGTGCGCCGGCGGGCTGGAAGAGCGATTTCGTCTCCTCCTACGCGACCATGCACCCCGCCGAGGACTGGGCCGAAACGTTTGCCCACTATCTGCACATCCGCGACACCCTGGACACCGCCGCCGCATTCAGCCTGGCCCCGGCCGGTGCGACCTTCGACCGACGGGCGCTGGGCCCCAGCGGATTCGACACCATCATCGAGATGTGGCTGCCGCTGTCGTGGGCGCTGAACATGGTGAACCGATCGATGGGCCGCGATGACCTGTACCCGTTCGTGCTGCCCGCGTCGGTGCTGGAGAAGATGCGCTTCATCCACACGGTGATCGACGAGATCACCTCATCGCCGACGAAGTTGGCCGCGGTCAGCGGCTGAGCAGGCTTGCCGCGGTGGCGGTCACCGCGTCGGCCGCCGGACGGGGCTGCCAGCCGAGCTGTGCGACGGCCTTGGCGGCCGATATCTGTTTGGGAGTGCCGAGCAGACCGGCGAACACTTCCAGCTCCGGCCGCTCGGTCGCCGCGGCGCGGACCTCGTCATCGGAGGCCACCTCGACCGGTACCCCGGCCGCGTCCTCGCCGAGGCGTTCCCGCAGGGTGGCCGCGATCTCGGGCAGCGTCATCGCCGCACCGGCTGCGGCCAGGTAGCGCTGCCCGGCAGCCACCGGCGAGCTCATGGCCCGGATGTGCAGGTCGGCCACGTCGCGGACGTCGACGACGGTAAAGGAGGCGCGCGGCAGCGGTGACGGCCGGCCGGACAGCAGCATCGCGATGATGCCGACCGAACTGGACAGGTTCGATCCCAGCGCAGGGCCGAACACCCCCACCGGATTGATCACCGTCAGCTCCGGGGCGCCGGGGTGCTCGGCCGCGAACTCCCACGCCGCCCGCTCGGCGAGTGTTTTCGACAACACGTAGGGGCTGTTGTCCTGCGCCGGGTCGGTCCAGTCGGATTCGTCATAGGGCGCCCCGGACGGTTTCGGGCTGTAGCCGACAGCGGCGAACGAGGATGTCAGCACCACCCTGCGCACCCCGTGCCGGGCCGCGGCGTGCAGCACCCGCAGCGTGCCGTCGCGAGCGGGTCCGATGAGTTCCTCGGGATCATCGGGTTGCCTCGGCGGGAAGGGCGACGCCATGTGCAGTACGTACTCGGTGCCGGACACCGCCTCGTCCCAGCCGTCGTCGGCGCTCAGGTCGGCGATCACGAAGCTCAGCGGAGCGACGTCGGCACCCGCCCCGACCAGTGCCTCGGTGAGCTCGTCGCGCCGGCCCGCCGACCGCACCGTGGCGCGCACCCGGTGGCCGGCTTCGAGCAGCTGCAGAATCGTATGTGCGGCAAGGAATCCGGACCCTCCGGTGACAAGAACGGGTGAAGTGTCATCGGCCATCTGTGGCCTCCTGGTTCAGTAGTCGGTTGCCCAGCTCGACGATGGTCGGGATGAGCCGTTGTTCCTCGTCGTCGTTGCCGTCACAGCGGGCCTGCCACAGCTGGGCCTTGGCCGCGACATAGCGCCGACGCACCTGCAGCCGGGCGATCTCGTCGCCCAAGCGCCGCGCGTGATCGGCGAACAGGCGCTGCTGCGCATCGACCGCGTCGGCGTCGCGCATGTTGGCCACATAGGAGCGCATGTCCCGCACCGACATCCCGGTGCCGCGCAGGCAGGCCAGTGACTCCACGGTGGCCACCTGGTCCGGCGGGAACCGGCGGTGACCGCTGCTGTGATCGCGGGGTACCGGGTCGATCAGCCCGATGCGCTCGTAGTAGCGCAGCGCGGACTCACTCAGCCCGGTGCGCCGAGCCACCTGCTGGATGGTGAGGTCGGCGGTCACCGGTTCGGACAGGTTGATGGCCATGGGATCACTCTGCCGAACTTGAAGCGGTTCAGGTCAAGCCCCGGCCAGGCAACGGCACGATCACGATGACTCACCGTGGCATGTCGCACCGCTGATTCCGGTAGTGCTCTTTCTAGGATCGCCCGCGTGACTGATCGCTACGGCTCCGACATCCTCGCCCGAAACCCGCACACCCCGACGCGCGTTCGATCCGTCGAGCATCCGGCCGACAAGGGGCTGGTGGTCGAGGACCCGTCGAGCGGTTTCGTCGGCGCGGTGGTGCGCATCGAGAACAACCGCGTCGAACTGGAGGACCGCAACCGCCGGGTTCGATCGTTCCCGCTGGGCCCCGGGTTCCTGGTCGAGGGCAAGCCGGTCATCCTGGTCAAGCCGAAGGTCACGATCGCCACCGCCCGCACCGCCTCGGGCTCGGTGGCGGTGTCCGGGGCCAAGGCCCGGGTCGCGCTGTCCAGCCGCATCTACGTCGAGGGCCGCCACGACGCCGAGTTGGTCGAGCAGGTGTGGGGCGCGGACCTGCGCATCGAGGGTGTCGTCGTGGAGTACCTGGGCGGTGTCGACGATCTGGCCGGCATCGTGGCCGAGTTCAGGCCGGGCCCGGGGCGGCGTCTCGGCGTCCTGGTCGACCACCTGGTGGCCGGGTCGAAGGAGTCCCGGATCGCCGCCGAGGCCATGCGAGTGGCGGGTGAGCACACCCTGGTGGTCGGGCATCCGTATATCGACATCTGGCAGGCGGTCAAGCCGGCGCGGTTGGGCGTGAAGCAGTGGCCGGTGATCCCGCGCGGGACCGATTGGAAGCACGGGATCTGCGAGGCGCTGGGCTGGCCGCACGCCGACCAGGCCGATATCGCGGGTGCCTGGCAGCGGATCCGGGGCCGGGTGCGGGACTGGAACGACCTGGAGCCCGCGCTGATCGGCCGGGTCGAGGAGCTCATCGACTTCGTGACGGCACCAGCCTGAGACGGCAGGGCACCCGCGTGAGCCAGCACGTCGGCTCGGCGTGGTAAGCAGAACGCGTGTCAGACAGTTTGTTCGACATGCCGGGCGACGCGCCGGCCGCTGCCGATATGCCGACGGGCGCCAGCCCGCTGGCCGTCCGCATGCGCCCGGCCACCCTCGACGATGTGGTCGGTCAGCAGCATCTGCTCAAACCCGGCTCCCCGCTGCGTCGCCTGGTGGAAGGCTCCGGCGCGGCCAGCGTCATCCTGTACGGGCCGCCCGGCACCGGTAAGACCACGCTGGCCTCACTGATCTCCGGTGCCACCGGACGCCGGTTCGAGGCGCTGTCGGCCCTGAGCGCGGGAGTGAAAGAGGTGCGTGCCGTCATCGAGACGGCCCGCCACGCGGCCATCCGTGGCCAGCAGACCGTGCTGTTCATCGATGAGGTGCACCGGTTCTCCAAGACTCAGCAGGATGCGTTGCTGGCGGCCGTGGAGAACCGGGTGGTGCTGCTGGTCGCGGCGACCACGGAGAACCCGTCCTTCTCGGTGGTGGCTCCGCTGCTGAGTCGATCACTGATCCTGCAGTTGCAACCGCTGGGCGCCGACGACATCCGCGCCGTGCTGGAGCGGGCCGCCACCGATGAGCGTGGTCTCGCCGGCTCGGTCGCCATCGCCGACGACGCGCTGGAACTGCTGATCAAGCTGGCGGCCGGGGATGCCCGCCGCGCGCTGACCGCGCTGGAGGTCGCGGCCGAAACCTCCGGTGGCGCGGGCGGCACCATCACCGTCGAGGTGGTGGAGCAGTCCCTGGATCAGGCGGCGGTGCGCTATGACCGCGACGGTGACCAGCACTACGACGTCGTCAGCGCCTTCATCAAGTCGGTGCGCGGCTCGGATGTGGATGCCGCGCTGCACTACCTGGCCCGGATGCTGACCGCGGGGGAGGACCCGCGCTTCCTGGCCCGCCGGCTGGTGATCCTGGCCAGCGAGGACATCGGCATGGCCGATCCGATGGCGTTGCAGACCGCGGTCGCCGCGGCTCAGACCGTGGCGCTGATCGGCATGCCGGAGGCGCAGTTGACGCTGGCGCACGCGACGGTGCATTTGGCGACCGCGCCGAAGTCGAACGCCGTGACGACCGCCCTGGGCGCGGCGATGGGCGATATCCGCGCCGGCAAGGCCGGCCTGGTGCCTGCGCATCTGCGCGACGGGCACTATTCGGGGGCTCAGAAGCTGGGCAACGCCGTCGGCTACAAATACGCCCACGATGCGCCGGGTGGTGTTGCGGCCCAACAGTATCCGCCCGATGAACTGGTGGGTGTCGACTACTACCGGCCCACCAGCTACGGCGCCGAGCGGGAGATCGCCAGCCGGTTGGAGAAGTTGCGGGCCATCATCCGGCGTACGCGGTAGGTCGACACACTCTTGACCCCGTCGCCGCCGTCGCCTACCTTAGTAATCAACCATTAGATTGAACAATGGAAAGATTGCACAACCGAAAGATTGATTAATGGGCATGCTCGACGACGATCTGGACCGTGCGTTCCTGGCGCTGGCCGATCCGGTCCGGCGCGCCATGGTGGCGCGGCTGGCCCGGGGGCCGGCCACGGTCAACGACCTGGCCGCGCCGTTCGACATCACCAAACAGGCGGTCTCCAAGCACATTCAGGTGCTGGAGCGGGCCGGACTGGTCACCCGCAGCCGGGAGGCGCAGCGCAGGCCGGTGCACCTGGATTCCGCCGCGCTGGAACGGCTCACCGAATGGATCGACAAATACCGCCTGGACGCCGAACGCAGCTACCGCCGGCTGGACGGCCTGCTGGAGACCCTCACCGAAGAACCACATGACAACAAGGAGACGATATGACCAACGCACTCGACCTGACCGCGCCGGTGGACACGCTGGCGATGGAGTTCAGCCGCGATTTCGACGCGCCGGTGCACGCCCTGTTCCGGGCGCACAGCGAACCCGAGCTGGTCAAGCAGTGGCTCGGACCGCAGGGCCTGCGGATGGAGATCGCCGAGTGGGACTTCAAAAACCATGGTGGCTACCGCTATTCGCACTCGGATGAGAGCGGCACCTACGGCTTCAACGGCACCTTCCACACCGTCCGGGACAACGAGTTCATCCTGCAGACCTTCGAGTTCGAGGGCGCCCCGGACATGGTCAACATCGAGTACCTGTGGTTCGAGGACCTCGGTGACGGCCGGTCCCGGCTGCGCGGCCGGTCGATCTGTCCCAACACCGAGGCCCGCGACGCCTTGCTGTCCTCCGGTATGGAGGGCGGCATGACCGAGGGCTACGAGAAGCTGGACGCCCTGCTCACGACTCTCTGACTCAGACCAGTTCGGGCGCCCGGAGGTGGGCGATGACGAGTTCGAACTCGCCCTCGTCCACCCCGCTGGCTCCGGCCGCCCGGATCGATTCGGCCTTCAGTGTCGACGCGTACTCGCGGTTCTGCTCCATCACGTCCCGGCTGACGAACGACACCGAGGACACCGCCCGCCCCGACGACGCGTCGACGAGCAGGCTGGCGCTGCGGAACCCGGGCAGGTGCTCGATCTGGGGGAGCACCGCACTGCGGTAGTACTCGATACCGGCCTCGGTGAGCTCCGGCGGCACCGTCACCCAGCTGGCCCGCACCCAGGCGCCCGGATCGGAACTGTGCTCGCGGTGCAGCACCGCGATCTCCCAATCCTGCGCGGTGGCCGGACCGCCGAACCGCTCGCCGGCCTGCGCGCGCAACCGGCCGGCCGCATCGGCGCTGTCGCGCATGGCGTCCGCGTCGTGCCAGGCGCTGGTGGCGATGCACCGGCCGGTCTGCCGGTCGACCATCAGCGACAGGCCGATGCAGCCGGAGAGTTCCAGAAGCGCGGGCATCACCTCGTCGCGGACATGGGCGATGCCGTCGTCGACCGATTCGGGGCGCGCCATCACAGTGGTAGATCGTGCGAACACGGTCCACCTCCTTTGCTCCAGGGCAGCGCCCCGCCGGCGCCACCGGTCACCTCAACTGTCCTCCCGGCGGCCGCCCCGCACAATGGCTTTGGCCGGCGCACATCAGCAGGCCGGCTCGTAGGCTGGCAACGTGAACACCGAAGTGCTCGAACTGGACACGTCGCGTCGCCGGATCATCGACCTGACCGCGCAGGTGCGCGAGTTCTGCGCGACCAAGGCAGATGGCCTCTGCAATGTCTTCGTGCCGCACGCGACCGCCGGTGTCGCGATCATCGAGACCGGTGCAGGCTCCGATGACGACCTGTTGGACGCTCTGGAGCGGTTGCTCCCGCGCGATGACCGGTACCGGCACGCGCACGGCTCACCCGGTCACGGCGCCGATCACGTGCTGCCGGGTCTGGTCTCCCCGTCGGTGACGGTCCCGGTCGGTGCCGGAGAGCCGTTGTTGGGCACCTGGCAGAGCATCGTGCTGGTGGACCTGAACAGGGACAACCCGCGACGATCGGTGCGGTTGAGCTTCGTGTCGGGCTGAAGATTCCGACCGGTCACCAAACGGTACTGTGGTGCGGTCGAAGTAATCGCAGGTTGACCAAAGGACAGCAGCACGTGCAGACACACGAGATCAGGAAACGCTTCCTCGATCATTTCGTGAAGGCGGGACACACGGAGGTGCCCAGCGCCTCGGTGATCCTCGACGACCCGAACCTGCTGTTCGTCAACGCCGGCATGGTGCAGTTCGTGCCGTTCTTCCTCGGCGCGCGCACCCCGCCCTACGACACCGCCGTCAGCGTGCAGAAATGCATCCGCACCCCGGACATCGAAGAAGTCGGAATCACCACCCGGCACAACACCTTCTTCCAGATGGCCGGCAACTTCAGCTTCGGCGACTACTTCAAGAAGCGCGCCATCGAACTGGCCTGGACCTTGCTGACCAACCCGCAGGACCAGGGCGGCTACGGATTCGATCCGGAAAAGCTCTGGGCCACCGTCTATCTCGATGACGACGAGGCCATCGCGCTGTGGCAGGAAGTGGCCGGACTGCCGCTCGAGCGCATCCAGCGCCGCGGGATGGCCGACAACTACTGGTCGATGGGCATCCCCGGCCCGTGCGGCCCGTGCTCGGAGATCTACTACGACCGCGGCCCGGAGTACGGCATCGACGGCGGCCCCGAGGCCAACGAGGACCGCTACATCGAGATCTGGAATCTCGTCTTCATGCAGAACGAGCGCGGCGACGGCACCAGCAAGGACGACTTCGAGATCCTCGGGCCGCTGCCGCGCAAGAACATCGACACCGGCATGGGTGTCGAGCGCATCGCCTGTCTGCTGCAGGACGTGGACAACGTCTACGAGACCGACCTGGTGCGCCCCGTCATCGACCTGGTCGCCGGCATCGCGCCCCGCGGATACGGGCAGGGCAACCACACCGACGATGTGCGCTACCGCATCATCGGCGACCACAGCCGCACCGCGGCGATCATCATCGGCGACGGTGTCACCCCCGGTAACGAGGGTCGCGGCTACGTGCTGCGCCGGCTGTTGCGCCGCATCATCCGCGCGGCCCGCCTGCTCGGTGTGGAACGTCCCATCATGGCCGAGCTGATGACGACCGTGCGTGACGAGATGGGACCGTCCTACCCGGAACTGGTCACCGATTTCGACCGGATCAGCCGCATCGCGGTCGCCGAGGAGACGGCGTTCAACCGCACGCTGCTCTCGGGTTCGCGGCTGTTCGAGGATGCCGCGGGCGCGACCCGCGCCGCCGGGAAGTCGACGCTGTCCGGCAATGACGCCTTCACGCTGCACGACACCTACGGTTTCCCGATCGATCTGACCCTGGAAATGGCCGCCGAGGCCGGCCTGACGGTCGACGAAGAGGGCTTCCGCGGTCTGATGGCCGAACAGCGCCAGCGCGCCAAGGCCGACGCGGCCGCCCGCAAGCAGGCTCACACGGACCTGTCCGCCTACCGCGAGCTCGTCGACGGCGGGCCCACCGAATTCACCGGTTTCGACGAGTTGAGCTCGCAGGCACGCATTCTCGGTATCTTTGTCGACGGCAAGCGGGTTCCCGTGGTGTCCCACGAAGGCACCCAGGGCCAGCAGGTCGAGTTGATCCTGGACCGCACGCCGTTCTACGCCGAATCCGGCGGGCAGATCGCCGATGAGGGTTTCATCACCGGCACCGGCGCGTCGGAGACCGCCAAGGCCGCGGTCACCGATGTGCAGAAGATCGCGAAAACCCTGTGGGCGCATCGTGTCTCGGTGGAGTCCGGGGAGTTCGTGGAGGGTGACACCATCACCGCCACCGTCGACGAGAAGTGGCGACACGGCGCGACGCAGGGCCATTCCGGCACCCACATGGTGCACGCCGCACTGCGGGAGGTACTGGGCCCCAACGCGGTTCAGGCCGGTTCGCTGAACCGGCCGGGCTACCTGCGCTTCGACTTCAACTGGCAGGGCTCGCTGTCCGACGAGCAGCGCGCGCAGATCGAAGAGGTCGCCAACCAAGCGGTGCAGGCCGACTTCGCGGTGAACACCTTCAATACCGGGCTGGATCAGGCCAAGGCGATGGGCGCGATGGCGCTGTTCGGCGAGAACTACCCCGACGAGGTCCGGGTGGTCGAGATCGGCGGACCGTTCTCCCTGGAACTGTGCGGTGGCACACACGTGCGCAGCTCGGCGCAGATCGGACCGGTCACCGTGCTCGGCGAATCCTCGGTGGGGTCCGGTGTACGCCGGGTCGAGGCCTACGTCGGCCTGGAGTCGTTCCGCCACCTGTCCAAGGAGCGCGCGCTGATGGCCGG
Source organism: Mycolicibacterium frederiksbergense (assembly GCF_012223425.1). Classification (GTDB taxonomy): domain Bacteria; phylum Actinomycetota; class Actinomycetes; order Mycobacteriales; family Mycobacteriaceae; genus Mycobacterium; species Mycobacterium frederiksbergense. Next base: position 5,818,403 of record NZ_CP038799.1, on the reverse strand, counting down.
GCTGGCGTCCTCGCTGAAGGTGCCCTCTGAGGAGGTGCCGGCACGCGTGGCCAACCTCGTGGAACGGCTGCGGGCCGCGGAAAAGGAACTGGACAAGGCTCGGCTGGCAAACGCGCGCGCCGCGGCCGCAAATGCGGCCGCCGGGGCGGAGCTTGTCGGTAAGGTGCGTCTCGTGGCTCAGCGCATGGCCGGTGGAATCACCGCTGCAGATCTGCGCAGCCTGGTCGGTGACATCCGCGGGAAGCTCGGTTCCGAGGCCGGCGTGGTGGCGCTCATCGCTGAGGGCGAGGATGACGCGGTGCCCTTCGTGGTCGCGGTCAATCCCGCGGCGCAGGACCTCGGTCTGAGCGCCAATGACCTGGTGAAGACGTTGGGCGCGGCCGTCAACGGCCGCGGGGGTGGCAAGGCTGATCTGGCCCAGGGGTCCGGTAAGGGGGCGGCGGGTATCGACGCGGCATTGGCCGCGCTGCACGCAGAGATCTCCCGGAGCTAGCCACAGTGAGTGCCGAGGTCGACCGCCTGCCGGACAGGCCGGGTCCCGATGACCCGGGACCGGGTCGCCGGCTCGGCATCGACGTCGGCACCGTCCGTATCGGGGTCGCTGGAAGCGACCCCGACGGCATTCTGGCCACCCCGCTGGAGACCGTGCAGCGGGACAGATCGGGCCGTCACCTGCGCAGGCTGGTAAGGCTCGCGCAAGAGTGGGAAGCGGTCGAGGTCGTCGTCGGCCTGCCGCGCACGCTGGCGAACCGTTCGGGTTCCTCAGCACAGGACGCCGTCGAATTGGCCGATGCCCTGGCGGCCCGGATCGCACCGACACCGGTGCGGCTGGCCGACGAGCGGCTGACCACGGTGACCGCCCAGCGGTCGCTGCGCGAAGCAGGGGTACGCGCCAAGAATCAGCGGGTCATGGTCGATCAGGTTGCCGCAGTGGGCATTCTGCAGAACTGGTTGGACCAGCGCCGGTCCGCATTAAGGGTTGTTGATGAGTGATCACTGGAGTCCCGAGCGCAGCGAACCGCAGGCGGTCGGGCCACCGCGCCGCCGGCTCAGCCGCGCCGCCCGGGCGCAGGAACGACGTACCGCACGGCGTCGCCGGGTGTTCTCGGTCGCCGCGCTGGTGACGCTCGTCGTCGTCGTCATCGGGGTGGTGTTCGTCGGCTCCAAGATGTGGCACGGCCTGTTCGGCGGCACCAGCGATTTCGCCGGCGAAGGCACCGCCGATGTCGTCGTCGAGGTGCACAGCGGGGACTCGACCACCGCGATCGGGCAGACGCTGCAGGAACAGAACGTGGTCTCCTCGTCGAAGGCATTCGTGGAGGCTGCCGCCACCAATCCGGCGATCGCGGCCATCCAGCCCGGTTTCTACAAGCTGCGCACCGAGATCCCGGTGTCCAGCGCCGTGCAGAAGCTCGCCGATCCGGAAAACCGCGTCGGTCAGATGGTCATCCCCGAGGGCCGCCAGCTCGACGACGTCGCCGACGTCAAGACCAATGCCGTCACCAAGGGCATCCTCTCGCTCATCGCGGACGCCTCCTGCGTCGACCTCGACGGCACCCGGGACTGTGTCTCCGCCGACGATCTCAAGCAGGCCGCCGGTACCGCCGACCTGGCGGCACTGTCGGTGCCCAGTTGGGCGAACTCCGGGGTGACCGAGATGGGTAGCGATCACCGGCGGCTGGAGGGCCTGATCGCGCCGGGCAGCTGGAACGTCAATCCGTCGGGTTCGGCCGAGGAGATCCTGGCCAGCCTGATCGGAGCGAGCACCGCACAGTACGAGGCCAACGGCTTGCTCGCCGCCGCCGAGACCACCCAGTTGTCGCCGTACGAGATCCTGATCGTCGCCTCGCTGGTGCAGCGGGAGTCCAAGCCCCAGGACTTCTCCAAGGTGGCGCGGGTGATCTTCAACCGGCTCGCCGAGAACCGCAAGCTGGAATTCGACTCCACGGTGAACTACTCCCTGGACCGCACCGAGATCGCCACCACCGACGGCGATCGAGCCCGGGTGACACCGTGGAACACCTATGCCTCTCTCGGCCTTCCGAAGACGCCGATCTGTTCGCCGGGCCAACCCGCGCTGGCGGCGGCCGAGAATCCGGAGCCGGGGGACTGGCTGTACTTCGTCACCATCGACATGCAGGGCACGACCCTGTTCACCCGCGACTATGAGCAGCACCTGGCGAGCATCGAACTGGCCAGGAACAACGGTGTTCTCGACAGTGCCCGGTAGGCGCGCAGCGGTACTGGGCTCGCCGATCTCGCATTCCCGCTCGCCGGACATCCACCTGGCCGCGTACCGGGAACTGGGTCTGACGTCGTGGACCTATGACCGCATCGAGTGCACGGCCGAGCAGCTGCCGGCACTGGTGGCCGGGCTGGGACCGGAATGGGTCGGCCTCTCGGTCACCATGCCCAACAAGTTCGCCGCGCTGGCGGTGGCCTCCGAGCGGACGGCCCGCGCCACGCTGGTGGGCTCGGCGAACACGCTGGTGCGCACCGCGACGGGCTGGCGGGCCGACAACACCGATATCGACGGGGTCATCGGCGCGCTGAAGGACCTGGGCGAGCGAAGCGACGGGAAACACACACAGCGGGGTCGCCGCGCCGCGGTGCTCGGCTCGGGTGGTACGGCCCCGGCCGCGGTGGCGGGCCTGGCGAGCCTCGGCGTCACCGAGGTCGCGGTGCTGGCCCGTAATCCGGAGCGAGCACAACCGCTGGTCGCGCTTGCCGAACCGCTCGGTGTGGGCATCCGGTGGGTCGAACTCGGCACTCCGGTCGATGTGGACGTCGCGGTCAACACCCTGCCCGCCGACATCGCGGCCGGCTACGCCCACACCATCGAGAACGTGCCGGTGCTGCTGGACGCGATCTACGACCCCTGGCCCACCCCGCTGGCCGCCGCGGTGCAGGCCCGTGGCGGCCGGGTGATCAGCGGGCTGGCCATGCTGCTGCACCAGGCCGTGGCGCAGGTCGAACAATTCACCGGGATGCCGGCGCCCAAAGAGGTGATGAGGCGGGCACTGCCGGGGTCCTAGCCTTGATCCATGGGGGCTGGCACGGCCGGGTTGGTTGTCGGGTGGCTGATCGCACTGAGCGCGCACGACCTACGGCACCGTCGCCTGCCGAACGTGCTGACCCTGCCCGGCGCGGCGCTCGTCCTCGCGGCGGCCGTGTCGGCGGGCCGGGGGATGCCCGCCGTGCTCGGCGCCCTGGCCCTCAGCCTGCTTTATCTGGTGGTGCACCTGATCGATCCGGCCGCGCTCGGCGCCGGGGATGTGAAACTCGCCATCGGGCTGGGCGGGCTGACCGGGGCGTTCGGGCCGGAGGTGTGGCTGCTCGGCGCGCTCGGCGCGGTGCTGCTGACCGCGCTGGCCGGAATCGTCGTCGTGGTGCTGCGGGGCGGATCGGCGGTGCCGCACGGCCCGTCGATGTGTGCGGCCAGCGCCGCATCGGTCGCCCTGGCGTGGTGGTAGTGCAGAGCACAGGTTGACGGATTCGGTCGCACAGATGACCGCATGGGAGAATGTCATCCGTGTTGCGATGGACTACCGCAGGTGAATCCCACGGCCGTGCCCTGGTGGCGATGGTCGAAGGCATGGTTGCGGGTTTGTCCGTCACCTCCGACGACATCGCGGTCCAGCTGCAGCGCCGCCGGCTCGGCTACGGCCGCGGTGCGCGGATGAAGTTCGAGAAGGATCAGGTGACCGTGCTGGGCGGCGTGCGCCACGGCCTCACCCTGGGCGGACCGATCGCCATCGAGATCGGCAACACCGAATGGCCCAAGTGGGAGACCGTGATGGCATCGGACCCGGTGCCCGCCGACCGGCTCGACGGCGATGCCGCCCGCAACGCCCCGCTGACCCGTCCGCGTCCCGGCCACGCCGATTACGCGGGGATGCTCAAGTACGGCTTCGACGATGCCCGTCCGGTGCTGGAACGCGCCAGCGCCCGCGAGACCGCCGCCCGCGTCGCCGCCGGCACGGTGGCCCGGGCCTTCCTGCAGCAGGCGCTCGGCGTCGAGGTGATCTCACACGTCGTCTCCATCGGTGCCTCGAAGCCCTACGACGGCCCGTCACCGCAGCCGCAGGACCTGACCGCCATCGATGACAGCCCGGTACGTGCCTTCGACAAGGACGCCGAGCAGCTGATGATCGCCGAGATCGAAGCCGCCAAGAAGGACGGTGACACCCTCGGCGGCATCGTCGAGGTCGTGGTCACCGGGCTGCCGATCGGACTGGGCTCCTTCACCAGCGGCGACAACCGACTCGACAGCCAGCTCGCCGCAGCGGTGATGGGTATCCAGGCCATCAAGGGTGTCGAAATCGGCGACGGCTTCGAGACGGCACGCCGCCGCGGCAGCGTCGCCCATGACGAGATGTACCCGGGCCCGGACGGCATCACCCGTTCCACCAACCGCGCCGGCGGCCTCGAGGGCGGCATGACCAACGGGCAGCCGCTGCGGGTGCGCGCCGCGATGAAGCCGATCTCCACGGTGCCGCGCGCGCTGGCCACCGTCGACATGTCCACCGGCGAGGAGGCCGTGGCGATCCATCAACGCTCCGACGTGTGCGCGGTTCCTGCCGCCGGTGTCGTCGTCGAGACGATGGTGGCCCTGGTGCTCGCGCGTGCCGCGCTGCTCAAGTTCGGTGGTGACTCGCTGGCCGAGACCCGCAGAAACGTCGAGAGCTACCTGGCCTCGGTTGCCGAGCACGAGCCGTCCACGACGGCCTCGGGATAGCTGATGGCTCCCCAAGTGGTACTGGTGGGCATGCCGGGTTCCGGCAAGTCCACCATCGGCCGCCGGTTGGCCAAGGCGCTGGGCGTGCCGCTGCTGGACACCGACGCCAAGATCGTCGAGACCACCGGTCGCAGCATCGCCGAGATCTTCACCGACGGCGAGCCGCAGTTCCGTCAGATCGAGGCCGACGTGGTGCGCGCTGCGCTGGACGAACACGAGGGTGTGGTGTCTCTCGGCGGTGGTGCGGTGACCACACCGGAGGTGCGCGAAGCGCTCAAGGGTCACACCGTGATCTATCTGGAAATCAGTGCCGCAGAAGGTGTTCGGCGGACCACCGGCAGCGCCCGACCGCTGCTCGCCGGCGATGACCCGGCGGCGAAGTACCGTGCCCTGATGAAGCAGCGGGAACCGTTGTTCCGCGAGGTCGCCACCATGCGGGTGAACACCAACCGGCGCAATCCCGGCGCGGTGGTACGCCATATCGTCGGCCGGCTGTCTGGGTGTGGCCCTGCCCGGCCGCGGCGGCGGCGCAGACCGGCCTGGCGGCGCGGACCCACCGTCCTTGATCCGGCACCCACCACCGAGGCCCCGCCCACTCCGGCGGCGCTGGCCCGACGAGCAGAGGCGCGCAATGAGTGAACCCGTGACTGTTGACGTACTTGTCGACCGCCCGTACCCGGTGATCATCGGCACCGGGCTGTTGGCGGACCTCGGCCGCACGCTGGCCGGCCGCCACAAGGTGGCGATCCTGCACCAACCCACCCTGGCCCAGACCGCCGAGGTCATCCGGGAACACCTGGCGGGCAACGGGATCGACGCGCACCGCATCGAGATCCCGGATGCTGAATCCGGTAAGGAACTTCCCGTCGTCGGCTTCATCTGGGAAGTGCTGGGCCGGATCGGTATCGGGCGCAAGGATGCCGTCGTCAGCCTCGGCGGCGGTGCCGCAACCGACGTCGCCGGGTTCGCCGCGGCCACCTGGCTGCGCGGCGTCGACATCGTGCACGTCCCGACCACGCTGCTGGGCATGGTGGACGCCGCTGTCGGCGGCAAGACCGGGATCAATACCGACGCGGGCAAGAACCTGGTCGGCGCCTTCCATCAGCCGCTGGCGGTCCTGGTCGACCTCGCCACCCTGCAGACACTGCCGCGCAACGAGATCGTGGCCGGGATGGCCGAGATCGTGAAGGCCGGTTTCATCGCCGACCCGGTCATCCTGGATCTCATCGAGGCCGACCCGGAGGCCGCGCTGGACCCGTCGGGATCCGTGCTGCCCGAACTGATCCGCCGTGCCATCGCCGTCAAGGCCGAGGTGGTGGCAGCCGACGAGAAGGAATCGGCGCTGCGCGAAATCCTGAACTATGGGCACACGTTGGCTCACGCCATCGAGCGCCGCGAGCGCTACAAGTGGCGTCACGGGGCCGCGGTGTCGGTGGGTCTGGTGTTCGCCGCGGAGCTGGGCCGGTTGGCCGGCCGTCTGGACGACGACACCGCCGACCGGCACATCCGGGTGCTAGCGGCGCTTGGGCTACCGGTCAGCTATGACGCCGATGCGCTGCCCCAGTTGCTCGAATACATGGCCGGGGACAAGAAGAATCGCTCCGGGGTGCTGCGCTTCGTGGTGCTCGACGGACTGGCCAAGCCGGGCCGCCTCGAAGGGCCGGACCCGACGCTGCTGGCCGCGGCCTACTCCGTGGTGGGAACCCGCTAAGACTTGGCGGGCTCGTCGGGGCCGGGCTGCACCGCCGCGAAGACGTCGGTGTCGGCCCGCTCCTCGTCGCCCTCACGGCGGCGGACGTACGGCGGCGCCTTGCGGTCGACGCTCCAGCGGCCGATGGTCACCGCGATGACACCGGCCAGGAAGATCAGCAGCGCGGTGAACGCCGCGAACGAGGTCAGCTCACTGATCAGGCCCCCGGTGTAGAGCACCGGGTAGAACAGCCCGATGAACCAGCACACGAGGTCTCCGAGCAGTCCGGCGATCAGGCCGGCGATCAGCCAGACCATCGCGAGATCCTGACGACGGTCCGGGTCGGACTGCGCGTTGGCGTCGGCGCGGCCGTCGAAAAAGGCCCACAGGATCGCGGGGATCGCGAGGAACAGACCCAGCGTGGGGCTGATCCACCCAGCCTGCGTCGGGAAGGAGTCGACCAGCACTCCCTGGATCAACCGGAGGACAACCACGACCGCCGCGAACACGAGTCCGCGCAGCAACCACTTGCTCATGAGGGGACAGCGTAGCGAGTACCGTCAGCGGCTGTGACGATATCTGCGCGCAGGGACCGGTTGCGGCGCCGATTGGCGGCCGCCGAACTGGACGCCATGTTGGTAACTGACCTGGTCAACGTCCGATATCTGTCCGGATTCACCGGATCCAACGCCGCACTATTGGTTCGCGCAGACCAGGACACGCCGGTGTTGGCAACCGACGGCCGGTATGTAACGCAGGCCGCGGCGCAGTCACCCGATGCCGAACTGGTCATCGAACGGGCCGTGGGCCCCCATCTGGCGGGCCGTGCGGCCGCCGACGGTGTGCGCCGGCTCGGGTTCGAGAGCCACGTCGTGACCGTCGACGGGTTCGGTCTGCTGGAACGCGCAGGCGAGGGCGTGGAGTTCGTCCGCGCCGCCGGCATGGTCGAACGGTTGCGTGAGGTCAAGGACGCCGGCGAGATCGCCATCCTGCGGCTGGCCTGCGAGGCGGCCGACGCGGCACTGCACGACCTGGTGGCCCGCGGCGGGCTGCGCCCCGGCCGCACCGAGAAGGAGGTCGGCCGCGAACTGGAATCGCTGATGCTCGACCATGGCGCCGACGGGGTTTCCTTCGAGACCATCGTGGCCGCCGGCGCGAACTCGGCCATCCCGCATCACCGGCCCACCGACGCCGTGCTGGCCGACGGCGATTTCGTGAAGATCGATTTCGGCGCGCTGGTCGCCGGGTATCACTCCGACATGACCCGCACCTTCGTGCTGGGGCACGCCGCGCAGTGGCAGCTCGATCTCTACGAACTGGTAGCGACCTCCCAGCGCGCCGGCCGGGAGGCGCTCTCGGCGGGCGCGAACCTCAAGGATGTCGACGGCGCCTCGCGACAGGTGATCGCCGACGCCGGTTTCGCCGAGAACTTCGGGCACGGCCTCGGCCACGGGGTCGGATTGCAGATCCACGAAGCGCCGGGTATCAGTGCTTCAGCCGTCGGTACACTGCTTGCTGGCGCTGCGGTCACCGTGGAGCCCGGCGTCTATCTGCCCGGCCGGGGCGGTGTCCGAATCGAGGACACCCTGGTTGTCGGCAGCGAGAGCGCACCTACACCCGAGTTACTCACCCGGTTCCCCAAGGAACTGGCTGTTATCACCTGATCTAGGAGCTGTACAGACCGTGGCATCAACCGCCGACTTCAAGAATGGACTCGTTCTGCAGATCGAAGGCCAGTTGTGGCAGATCACCGAGTTCCAGCACGTCAAGCCCGGCAAGGGCCCGGCCTTCGTGCGCACCAAGCTCAAGAACGTGCTGACCGGCAAGGTCGTCGACAAGACGTTCAACGCCGGGGTCAAGGTGGAGACCGCCACCGTCGACCGTCGTGACGCCACCTACCTGTACCGCGACGGCAGCGACTTCGTCTTCATGGATTCCGAGGACTTCGAGCAGCATCCGCTGTCCGAGGCGCTGGTCGGCCGGCTGGCCGACTTCCTGCTCGAGGGCATCGGTGTGCAGATCGCCTTCCACGAGGGCGCACCGCTGTACCTGGAGCTCCCGGTTTCCGTCGAACTTCTGGTCTCCCACACCGAGCCGGGCCTGCAGGGCGACCGCTCCAGCGCGGGCACCAAGCCGGCCACCATGGAGAGCGGCGCCGAGATCCAGGTGCCGCTGTTCATCAACACCGGCGACAAGCTCAAGGTCGACACCCGCGACGGCAACTACCTGGGAAGGGTCAATGCCTGACCGTCGTGGTGACCGCGGTCGGCACCAGGCGCGCAAGCGTGCCGTCGACCTGCTGTTCGAGGCCGAGGCGCGCGGGATCACCGCCGCCGAGGCCGCCGACGGCCGCAATGCGCTGTCTCACACCCAGGCCGATATCAATCCGCTGAACCCGTACACCGTGACGGTGGCCCGCGGCGTCACCGAGCAGGCGGCGCATGTCGACGACCTGATCTCCTCGCACCTGCAGGGCTGGATGCTGGAGCGGCTGCCCGCGGTGGACCGCGCCATCCTGCGGGTCGCGGTGTGGGAGCTGTTGCACGCCGAGGATGTGCCGGAGCCCGTGGCCGTCGACGAGGCCGTCGAGCTGGCCAAGGAATTGTCCACCGACGAGTCCCCGGGTTTCGTCAACGGCGTGCTCGGTCAGGTCATGCTGGTGACCCCGCAGATCCGGGCGGCCGCGGCGGCGCTTCGGCCCTCGGAGACCGGGGATTGAGGATGCCGCAGGGCTGCGGATGTTCACCCAGGTAGCGGTGGCATCGCTCGGATGGAGCGGCCGGCTGCAGTTCGGCCGGGGGCTGTCCGACTCGATGTAGCGGCACTTTGGGTGCGAAATTGCCTACCTGTCGGCGACTTTCGAGCGGCAGTCGAGTCTCAGTAATTTCTTTGGACCCATTGATCACTCGGGTCACTTTTTTGGGCGGATTTGTCGGTGGTCGCACGTATGTTCGAGTCATGAACAGTGATGTGGCCGGCGGTCGGGACGCGGTGCAACACGCACTGTCCGACCGTGCCGCGTCGGTCAAGGCGCTGCTGGACGCCGATTTCACGATGTTCGACACCGCGGAGTTGCTGGGATTGTTGTCCGAGCGGGAGCAGCAGGCCCGCGCCGATACCGCGGTGGATCACCGGATCCTGGCCGCGCTGATGGACCGGGCCACCGCGCATGAGATCGGCGGGAAAACCTGGACCGATGTGCTGGCCACCCGCGACCGCCTCAGCGCCACCGAAGCCGGACGGCGCATCGCCGCGGCCCGCGACCTCGGGCCCCGGCACACCATGACCGGTGAGGTCCTGGAACCGGTGCTGGTGGCGTGCGCGGCAGCGCTGGCCGCCGGCATGATCACCACCGGGCATATCGCGATCATCCGGACCACGCTGAACAAGGCCTCGGCTCGCCTGGACGCCACCGCGCGCGGGCAGCTGGAAGCCACGTTGGTGGACATCGCCGCCATCAATACCCCTGAAACGTTGCAGAAGGCCGCCGATCACGCGCTGGGTCTGCTCAACCCTGACGGTGATGGCCCCGACCTGGCGCCTCACCGGCGCGGGCTGAGCATCAGCGCCCAGGACGTCGACGGCATGGCCAAAGTGTCGGGTTGGGTGGATGCGGAGTTCGCCGCCTACCTACGCACCATCCTGGAGGTCTGGGCACGCCCCGGGATCAACAACCCCGACGACGCCGTGCCGCAATACAATCCGGTGCCCAACCCGCTCGAAGACGATCCCGCCGAACCCGACACCGACACCGAACCCGAGTTCGACTTCGAATCCGAGGTTGAGTGCGGGTTCGAGGGTGAGACAGAGACAGAAGCAGAGGTAGAGGCCGGATCAGCAGAGGCCGAGCCGGAGGTTGAGCCCGAACCCGAGACCGAGCCGGAGGTGCCCGGGGATGCCGGGCCACCGGTGACATGGGACCTCGACGAATTTCTGCGCGACCCGCGCACTCAGTCCCAACGCAACCACGACGCCATCAAGGCCGTCCTACGCGACACCCTGGCCTCCAAACGCCTCGGTCAGCACAACGGGCTGCCCGTCTCCGTGGTCGTCTCCACCACCCTCAAAGAACTCGAAGCCGCTGCCGGGATCGCGGTCACCGGAGCGGGCACCCTGATGCCCATGCGTGATCTGATCCGGCTGGCCGAACACGCCCACCACTACCTGATCGTCTACCGGCACCACACCGCCGAACCGCTCTACATGGGCCGCTCCAAACGCTTGGCCACCAAAGCCCAACGCCTGCTGCTCTACCACCGCGACCGCGGCTGCACCCGGCCCGGCTGCACCCAAGCAGCATGCCGCTGCCAGGCCCACCACGCCAACCCCAGCTGGAACAACGGCGGACTCACCGACGCACCCGACCTCGGGCTGGGCTGCGGACCGGACAACCTGCTCGCCGAACTGGGCTGGACCAACACCATCGACCCCGTCACCGGCCGCGTGCACTGGCACCCACCACCACTGATGAACACCGGCGGCGACACCCTCAACCACCACTTCCACCCCGAAGAACTCCTCCCACCAACCGATTCCGACGAGGATGGCTGAGCTCTTGATGCGTCGAGCTCGGCGGTGACTAGCGAGGGCTGTCGGTCACCGAATGGAGAATGAACCGATCCACCTCTTGCGCAGGCAGATAGGGGCTTGACCGCAGGACCACCGTGCGCTGCAGAAAACGCTCGTCGGTCTCGTCGAGCGTGCGCACACCGGTAGCCATGTCGGTGACGCAGAACCCGTCCACCGAGATGGCGAGGTTGTCGAACGCCGCCTCCGTACCGGCGTAGCGTCCGGGGCGTGCATTGAGCCGCTCCAGCAGCGCCAGTGGCTCCAGCTCGCGCAGCGCGAATATGTCCTTGCCATCGACAAACAGTGGGCGCTGCAATATGGCCGGCATGATCTCGACAAGTCGGTCGGCCCGGTAACTCAGAACGAGGCCGGGGTTGCCACGGGTTTCGGTCACACTGTCAGCGGTAGGGGCGTTGTCCTCGTACGCCGCGATGAAGTCGCGTTTTTCGTCCTCGCTCATTGCGTCGCCGAACGCCTCCAGGGTGTCGCGCAGAATGTCGTCGGGGACAAGGTCATTCATTCGCCCGGTAATGACGCCGTACGTATCGGACAGCGCGTCCACCTGCGCCCCCGACATGCCGAATTCGAGTTTTCCGAGTCCCTTGCCGGGAAAGACGGTCCAGTCCGCTTCTGCCGCCTTGCGCCCTGGCACCCCTAAACGCCCAGTGCCTGATACGTGCGCCGGACGAATTTCGGTTGTGCCATCCGCAGTTTGGCCATCGACGTGTTCCCGGCGACCTGCGCGATGTCGGCGGTCAGGTCCGGATAGTTCTGGATCAGATACAGCACGATGACGTCATTGGCCGGGTCGGCCTGCCACCAGGTGCCGAAGGCGCCGGGCCAGCCGAACGTACCGAGACCGCCCGGACCGAAGAACCGTTCGGACTGGGAGGGATCGGTGACCACCGACATGCTCAGACCGAAACCACGGCCGATCCAGAACGGCACCCCCAGGAAGTTCTGATCCTTCTGCTCGGCGGTCAGCCGGTCGGTGCGCATCAGCCGCACCGACTCCGGGGACAACACCCGCACCCCGTCCACCGTGCCCTCGCCCAGCAGCATCCGGGCGAACGTCAGATAGTCGTCGGCCGTCGACATCAAACCCGCACCGCCGGCACAGAATTCGGGAGGCGTCAACGCCGGGGGGCCCATCACGTCATCTTTCAACGTCTCGTCCGCGCCAAGCCCGTACATGGTGGCCATTCGGCGTCGCTGTGCCAGGCTGAGTGCAAAACCGGTGTCGGACATGCCCAGTGGCTCGAAGATGCGCTCGGCGAGCAGTTGGTGCAGCGGCTTGCCCGCGATCCGGGAGATCGCGATACCCAGCACATCGGTGCCGTGACTGTAGGTGATCCGGGACCCGGGCTGGTGCGCCAGCGGCAACTGGGCCAGTTCGGTGAGCCAGCGCTGCTCGTTCTGCCGGAACGACAGCCTCCCGTAGGCCTTGGCGAGCGGACCGGTGATGGAGAACGGGTAGGCGAAGCCGGCGCGGTGGGTCATCAGATCGTCGAACGTGATGGGACGGCGCAGGCCGGTGGTGTCGTCCAGCGCGCTGCGCGGCTCGATCAGTACCCGCAGCTCGGCGATCTCCGGCAGCCACCGAGCCACCGGGTCGTCGAGCCCGAACAGTCCCTCTTCGGCCAGTGTCATCGCCGCCGCCACGGTGACCGGTTTGCTCATCGAGGCGATGCGGAAGATCGTGTCACGCTGCATCGGCAGCCGGGCCTCGATATCGCGGTGGCCCAGCTCGTTGACCTGCACCACCTGCCCGGCATGCCAGACCATGGTGACGGCGCCGGCCAGCAGGCCTCCGTCGATGGCCTCGGAGATGGAGGCGCGATTGTTGTCGAGGTTCACCCTGCTAAAGTAACCGGCAGTTCGACGTCCTTTAACGATCCGTCCCGAGAGGCGGAGAAGGAGGTCCGGGTTTACTCGTGGCTGCCGCAAACCCTGACAGTCCCGACCGGGAATTGATGTCCGCCGCCGATGTGAGCCGGACGATCTCGCGCATCGCGCACCAGATCATCGAGAAGACCGCGCTCGACGCGCCGGATGCCCCGCGCGTCGTGTTGTTGGGCATCCCCACCCGCGGTGTGACGTTGGCGGCCAGGCTCGCCGAGAAGGTCAAGGAATTCGCCGATATCGCGCTGCCGCACGGCGCGCTGGACATCACGCTCTACCGCGACGACCTGAACTCCAAACCACCGCGGCCGCTGGAGTCGACCTCCATCCCGGCCGGCGGTATCGACGGAGCCCTGGTGATCCTCGTCGACGACGTGCTCTATTCCGGGCGTTCGGTGCGCTCGGCGCTGGATGCGCTGCGTGATATCGGGCGGCCCCGCATCGTGCAGTTGGCGGTGCTGGTCGACCGCGGCCACCGGGAGTTGCCGGTCCGCGCCGACTATGTCGGCAAGAACGTGCCCACCTCGCGCGCCGAGAACGTCAAGGTGCGCCTGCAGGAGCCCGACGGATATGACGGAGTCAAGATCGCGCCCAGAGGGGGACCCCTGCGGTGATGAGCGCTTGCGCGAAGAACGGACGAACGCGGTGAAACATCTGTTGGCGGCAGCCGACCTGTCGCGCGATGAGGCGGTCGCCCTGCTCGATGACGCCGACCGCTTCCGCGAGGCGCTGCTCGGGCGTGAGGTCAAGAAGTTGCCGACCCTGCGCGGTCGCACCATCATCACCATGTTCTACGAGAACTCCACCCGGACCCGGGTGTCGTTCGAGGTCGCGGGTAAGTGGATGAGTGCCGACGTCATCAACGTCAGCGCTTCGGGCTCATCGGTGGTCAAGGGCGAATCGCTGCGCGACACCGCGCTGACCCTGCGGGCCGCCGGAGCCGACGCGCTGATCATTCGGCACCCGGCTTCCGGTGCGGCCCAACAACTCTCCGAGTGGACGCGGGAGGACGGCGCTGTTCCGGGGACAAGCGGGGGACCGAGCGTCATCAATGCCGGCGACGGCACCCACGAGCACCCCACCCAGGCGCTGCTCGACGCGCTGACACTGCGCCAGCGTCTCGGCTCCATCGAGGGCAGGCGCGTGGTGATCGTCGGCGACGTGCTGCACAGCCGGGTGGCGCGTTCCAATGTCGAACTGCTCGCCACACTGGGCGCCGAGGTGGTGCTGGTCGCCCCGCCCACCCTGCTGCCGGTCGGCGTGGCCGGATGGCCGGTGACGGTGTCCCACGATCTGGACGCCGAACTGCCCGCCGCGGACGCGGTGCTGATGCTCCGGGTGCAGGCCGAACGGATGAACGGCGGTTTCTTTCCGTCGGCGCGGGAGTACTCGGTGCTCTACGGACTTTCGGAGAAGCGGCAGGCCAAGCTCGCCGAGCACGCGGTGGTGCTGCACCCGGGCCCGATGCTGCGCGGTATGGAGATCGCGTACTCGGTGGCGGATTCATCACAATCAGCGGTGCTGCAACAGGTTTCCAACGGAGTTCACGTACGGATGGCGGTGCTGTTCCACCTGCTGGTCGGCGCCGGGTCCGGAGAGGTTGCGGTGACGGCATGACGGTCCTGATCAAGGGCGTACGGCTCTACGGTGAGGGCGATCCCGTCGATGTGCGTATCGCCGACGGCCAGATCGCCGAGATCGGCTCCGCTATCGAGTCCGGGAATGCCGAGGTCATCGATGCGGTCGGCCAGATCCTGCTGCCCGGTTTCGTCGATCTGCACACCCACCTGCGCGAACCGGGCCGCGAGTACGCCGAGGACATCGAAACCGGCTCGGCGGCAGCCGCGCTCGGCGGCTACACCGCGGTGTTCGCGATGGCCAACACCGACCCGGTTGCCGACAGCCCGGTGGTCACCGACCACGTGTGGCACCGCGGCCAGCAGGTCGGCCTGGTCGACGTGCACCCGGTCGGGGCGGTCACCGTGGGTCTGGACGGCAAACAACTCACCGAGATGGGCCTGATGGCCGCCGGCGCGGGTCAGGTCCGGATGTTCTCCGATGACGGCATCTGCGTGCACGACCCGCTCATCATGCGGCGCGCGCTGGAGTACGCCGGCGGACTCGGCGTGCTCATCGCCCAGCACGCCGAAGAACCGCGGCTCACCGTCGGTGCCGTCGCTCACGAAGGGCCCAACGCCGCCAAACTCGGCCTGGCCGGCTGGCCGCGTTCGGCCGAGGAATCCATCGTCGCGCGCGACGCGATCCTGGCCCGCGATGCCGGTGCCCGGGTACACATCTGCCACGCGTCCACGGCCGGCACTGTCGAGCTGCTGAAATGGGCAAAGGCGCAAGGCATTTCGATCACCGCGGAGGTCACACCGCACCACCTGCTGCTCGACGATGCCCGGCTGAGCAGCTACGACGGTCGCAACCGCGTCAACCCGCCGCTGCGCGAGGCCAGCGATGTCGAGGCGCTGCGGCGCGCGCTCGCCGAGGGCGTCATCGATTGTGTCGCCACCGATCACGCGCCGCACGCCGAGCAGGAGAAGTGCTGCGAGTTCGCCAACGCGCGTCCGGGCATGCTGGGGCTGGAGACCGCTCTGTCGGTGGTCGTCGCCACCATGGTGAATCCCGGTCTGCTGACCTGGCGCGATGTCGCCAGGGTGATGAGCGAGGCTCCGGCAGCGATCGTCGGTCTGCCGGATCAGGGCCGCCCGCTGGAGGTGGGGGAGCCCGCCAATCTCACTGTCGTCGACCCCGAAACCACCTGGACGGTCACCGGATCGAAGCTGGCCAGCCGCTCGGACAACACCCCGTTCGAGTCGATGGAACTGCCGGCGACGGTGACGCTGACCTTGTTGCGGGGCAAGATCACCGCGCGTGGCGGGGTGTCCGCGTCGGAGGGCTGGAGCGCAGCGACCCGGGGAAGCGGCACAGCATGAACGACCAGACCCTGATCGGATCGCTGGTGGTGGCGGCCGTCATCGCTCTGCTGATCGGGTTCTTCGTCCGCAGGCTGGTCACCGGCTGGCGCAACCGGATGGCCCGCCAGGTCGAACTGATCGGCAACCTGCCCCCGCTTCCCGACTCCGTCGGGCCGGTGCTCACCGGACCCACCAAGGGGCTCTACGTCGGCAGTACCATCGCTCCGCACTGGAACGACAAAGTGGCCGCGGCGGCGCTGGGATTCCGTGCCAAGGCGGTGCTGACCCGGTATCCCGAGGGGATCATGGTGCAGCGCACCGGTATCGGACCGATCTGGATCCCCGACGAGTCCATCGTGGCGGTGCGCAGCGAGCGCGCCATCGCCGGCAAGGCGCTGACCTTCGAGGGCATCCTCGCCGTCCGATGGAAACTGCCCTCGGGCATCGAGATCGACACCGGCTTCCGCGCCGATGACCGCGGTGAAATCAGTAAATGGGTCAATGAGGAGGACGTGTGATGGCCAGCGAGAAGCGCGCCCTGTTGGTTCTGGAGGACGGCCGGGTCTTCACCGGTACGCCGTTCGGCGCGATCGGTCAGACCCTCGGTGAGGCGGTGTTCTCCACCGGGATGTCCGGTTACCAGGAGACGCTGACCGATCCGAGCTATCACGGCCAGATCGTGGTGGCCACGGCTCCGCAGATCGGCAACACCGGATGGAACGGTGAGGACGGCGAGAGCCGCGGCGACAAGATCTGGGTAGCTGGATACGCGGTGCGCGACCCCTCGCCGCGAGCCTCGAACTGGCGCGCCACCGGCACCCTCGACGACGAGCTGGTGCGTCAGGGCGTCGTCGGCATCGCGGGCATCGACACCCGCGCCGTGGTGCGGCATCTGCGCACCGCGGGTTCGATGAAGGCCGGGGTGTTCTCCGGGGCCAGCCTGTCCGATGCGGAAGATGTGGCCACCCTCGTGGACCGGGTGCGCAGCCAGCCCTCGATGCTCGGGGCCGATCTGGCCGGCCAGGTCAGCACCGACTCCCGCTACACGGTCGAAGCCGAAGGCCAGCACCGCTTCACGGTCGCCGCCATCGACCTCGGCATCAAGACCAACACGCCGCGCAACTTCGCCCGCCGCGGGGTGCGCAGTCACGTGCTGCCCTCGGCGACCACCTTCGACGAGATCGCCGAACTGAAGCCCGACGGGGTGTTCCTGTCCAACGGGCCCGGTGACCCGGCCACCGCCGACCACATCGTGGCGGTCACCCGGCAGGTGCTCGGCGCCGGAATCCCGTTGTTCGGCATCTGCTTCGGCAACCAGATCCTGGGCCGGGCGCTCGGCCGGTCCACCTACAAGATGACCTTCGGGCACCGCGGTATCAACATCCCGGTGATAGATCACGTCACCGGCAATGTCGCCATCACCGCCCAGAACCACGGGTTCGCGCTGGAAGGCGAGGCCGGCGAGGAGTTCGACACCCCGTTCGGCCGCGGCATCGTCAGCCATACCTGCGCCAACGACGGCACCGTGGAGGGCATCAAACTCGTTGACGGACGTGCCTTCTCGGTGCAATACCACCCCGAGGCGGCCGCCGGCCCGCGCGACGCCGAGTACCTGTTCGACCAGTTCATCGACCTTCTGTCCGGGGAGAGCAAGTAATGCCACGTCGCAGCGATCTCAACCACATCCTGGTGATCGGGTCCGGCCCGATCGTCATCGGCCAGGCCTGTGAGTTCGACTACTCGGGCACCCAGGCCTGCCGCGTGCTGCGTGCCGAGGGCCTGCAGGTCAGCCTGATCAACTCGAACCCGGCGACCATCATGACCGACCCGGAGTACGCCGATCACACCTACGTCGAGCCCATCACCGCGGCGTTCGTGGAGAAGATCTTCGCCCAGCAGGCCGAGCGCGGGAACAAGATCGATGCCGTGCTGGCCACCCTGGGCGGGCAGACCGCACTCAACACCGCGGTGGCCCTGCACGATCAAGGCATCCTGGAGCGCTACGGCGTCGAGATGATCGGCGCCGATTTCGATGCCATCCAGCGCGGCGAGGACCGGCAGAAGTTCAAGGACATCGTCGCCAAGGTCGGTGGTGAGTCGGCGAAGTCACGGGTCTGCTTCACCATGGACGAGGTCCGCGAGACCGTCGCCGAACTCGGACTTCCCGTCGTGGTTCGCCCTTCGTTCACGATGGGTGGGTTGGGCTCGGGCATGGCCTATTCGACCGAGGATGTCGAGCGGATGGCCGGGGACGGCCTGTCGGCCTCACCCACCGCCAACGTGCTCATCGAGGAATCCATCTACGGCTGGAAGGAATTCGAGCTCGAGCTGATGCGCGACCACCACGACAACGTGGTGGTGGTCTGCTCGATCGAGAATTTCGATCCGATGGGCGTGCACACCGGCGACTCGGTGACCGTGGCCCCGGCGATGACGCTGACCGACCGTGAGTACCAGACCATGCGCGATCTCGGCATCGCCATCCTGCGCGAGGTCGGCGTGGACACCGGCGGCTGCAACATCCAGTTCGCCATCAACCCCAAAGACGGGCGTCTCATCGTCATCGAGATGAACCCGCGGGTGTCGCGCTCGTCGGCACTGGCGTCCAAGGCGACCGGTTTCCCGATCGCCAAGATCGCCGCCAAGCTGGCCATCGGCTACACCCTGGACGAGATCGTCAACGACATCACCAAGGAGACCCCGGCCTGTTTCGAGCCGACCCTGGACTATGTCGTGGTCAAGGCTCCCCGGTTCGCCTTCGAGAAGTTCCCCGGCGCCGACCCGACGCTGACCACCACGATGAAATCGGTGGGCGAGGCGATGTCGCTGGGCCGCAACTTCATCGAAGCCCTCGGGAAGGTGATGCGCTCGCTGGAAACCAAGCGTGCCGGCTTCTGGACCCAACCCGACCGCGAGGCCACCCTTGAGGAACTGCTGGCCGATCTGCGCGTCGCCACCGACGGCCGGATCTATGTGATCGAGCAGGCGCTGCGCCTGGGCGGCTCGGTCGAGCAGGTCGCCGACGCCTCCGGGGTGGATCCCTGGTTCGTCGACCAGATCGCCACCCTGGTGACGCTGCGCGGCGAGCTGGTCGACGCGCCCGTGCTGGACGAGACGCTGCTGCGCCACGCCAAGCACAGCGGGTTGTCCGACGGTCAGATCGCGGCACTGCGGCCGGAACTCGCCGGTGAGACCGGGGTGCGGGCGCTGCGCGAGCGGCTCGGCATCCACCCGGTCTACAAGACCGTGGACACCTGCGCCGCGGAGTTCGAGGCCCGCACGCCGTATCACTACAGCAGCTACGAGTTGGACCCCTCCGCCGAGACCGAGGTCGCCCCGCAGACCGAGCGGCCCAAGGTGCTCATCCTGGGATCCGGGCCCAACCGGATCGGGCAGGGCATCGAGTTCGACTACAGCTGCGTGCACGCCGCGACGACGCTGAGCCAGGCCGGCTTCGAGACCATCATGATCAACTGCAACCCCGAGACGGTGTCCACCGATTACGACACCGCCGACCGGTTGTACTTCGAACCGCTGACCTTCGAGGATGTGCTGGAGGTCTATCACGCCGAACAGGCTTCCGGCGCAGGCGGTCCCGGTGTCGTGGGTGTCATCGTTCAGCTGGGCGGGCAGACCCCGCTGGGGCTGGCCGCGCGGCTGGAGAAGGCCGGTGTGCCGATCGTGGGCACCAAGCCCGAGGCCATCGATCTTGCCGAGGACCGTGGCGAGTTCGGTGAGGTGCTGCGCCGGGCCGGGCTGCCCGCACCCCGGTTCGGCACCGCCACCAGTTTCGACCAGGCGCGCAGGATCGCCGCCGATATCGGTTATCCGGTGCTGGTGCGGCCGTCCTATGTGCTCGGCGGACGCGGTATGGAGATCGTCTACGACGAGGAAACCCTGCAGGGGTACATCACCCGGGCCACCGAGCTCTCCCCGGAGCATCCGGTGCTGGTGGACCGGTTCCTCGAGGACGCCATCGAGATCGATGTCGACGCGCTCTGCGACGGTGCCGAGGTCTACATCGGCGGCGTGATGGAACACATCGAGGAGGCCGGTATCCACTCCGGTGACTCGGCGTGCGCGCTGCCGCCGGTCACGCTGGGACGCACCGATATCGAGAAGGTCCGCGAGGCCACCGAGGCGCTGGCGCATGGGATCGGCGTCGTCGGTCTGCTCAATGTGCAGTACGCACTCAAGGACGATGTGCTCTACGTCCTGGAGGCCAATCCGCGGGCCAGTCGCACCGTGCCGTTCGTCTCGAAGGCGACCGCGATCCCACTGGCCAAGGCGTGCGCGCGGGTCATGCTGGGGGCCACCATCGCCCAGCTGCGCGAGGAGGGCGTGCTCGCCGCGCGTGGGGACGGCGCGACGGTCTCCCCGGACGCCCCGATCGCGGTGAAGGAAGCGGTGCTGCCCTTCCACCGGTTCCGCAAGGCCGATGGTTCGCAGGTGGATTCGCTGCTCGGGCCGGAGATGAAGTCCACCGGCGAGGTGATGGGTATCGACCGAGATTTCGGCACCGCCTTCGCCAAGAGCCAGACCGCGGCCTACGGGTCGCTGCCCGCCTCGGGCACGGTGTTCGTCTCGGTGGCCAACCGGGACAAGCGTTCGCTGGTGTTCCCGGTCAAGCGGCTGGCGGATCTCGGTTTCCGGGTACTGGCCACCGAGGGCACCGCGGAGATGCTGCGCCGCAACGGGATTCCCTGCGAAGTGGTGCGCAAGAACTTCGAGGAGCCCGGCGAGGGCAGGCCCGCCCGGTCCGCCGTGGACGCCATCCGCTCGGGCGAGGTCAACATGGTGATCAACACCCCGTACGGCAACTCCGGGCCACGTATCGACGGCTACGAGATCCGTTCGGCTGCCGTGTCGGTGAACATCCCGTGCGTGACGACGGTGCAGGGCGCCTCGGCCGCGGTGCAGGGCATCGAGGCAGGTATCCGTGGCGATATCGGCGTGCGGTCTCTGCAGGAGTTGCACAGCCAGTTGGGGAACGGCCGGCCGTGACGGGCTTCGGGGAGCGCCTGGCCGACGCCGTCGCCGCCAGGGGGCCGTTGTGTCCCGGTATCGACCCGCACCCCGAACTGCTGTCGTCGTGGGGCCTGCCCGTGGATGTCTCGGGGCTGCGCGCGTTCAGTGAGATCTGCGTGCAGGCCTTCGCCGATTTCGCGATCGTCAAGCCGCAGGTGGCCTTTTTCGAGGCCTACGGCTCGGCCGGGTTCGCGGTCCTTGAGCAGACGATCGCGGGGCTGCAGGAGGCCGGCGTGCTGGTGCTTGCCGATGCCAAACGCGGTGATATCGGCTCCACGATGGCCGCCTATGCCCAGGCCTGGGCGGGGGAGTCGACGCTGGCCGCCGATGCGGTCACCGCCTCGCCGTACCTGGGCTTCGAATCGTTGCGACCGCTGCTGGACGTCGCCGCGGCACACGGGCGCGGTGTGTTCGTGCTGGCGGCGACATCGAACCCCGAGGGCGCGAGTGTGCAGCGCGCAACCGTGGACGGGCGTACCGTCGCGCAGTCCATCGTCGACGCCGCCGGCGCCGAGAACCGTTCCACGGCAACCGGTTCCGTGGGAGTGGTGATCGGGGCGACCCTGGAGGTGCTGCCGGATCTGGATGCACTCGATGGCCCGGTGCTGGCGCCCGGGGTGGGCGCCCAGGGCGGGCGTGCCGAGGATCTCGGGCGGCTGGGCAGCCGGGTGCTACCCGCGGTGTCCCGCGAGATCCTGCGCGCCGGGCCCGATATCGGTGCGTTGCGGGCCGCCGCGGCGGTGCTCCGCGACCAGGTCGCCTACCTGGCCTGACGCACCCGGCGCAGCACCAGGAACGTCGCGGTCACCACGACGGCCAGGATCAGTGCGCCGGTGAGGTCACCGCGCTCACGGGTGCGGTAGATGACCTGTTGATACGTCGTGTCGCGCTCGGCCTGGGTGAACACGTAGTCGTGGTCGATCCGTGCGGGTTCGCCGATGAGGTCGGTCCAACTCGTCAGGAAGGTGCCGGCCGTCAGGTAGGGCGCGAGCGCGGTCGGCGCCGTCTGCTCGCCGAGGCGCCCGGCGTAGCGCAATGTCGGCTCGGTGCCGGCGACCGGCACGGCGCTCGGATCCATCCGGTGCTCGGCCAGCACCGACAGCTCCACGGACTGCGGCACGGTGGCCGCCCGCGACAACCGCATCGGGTAGACCACCGTGTCGGAGGCGAAGGACAGCCGCAGCGGCTGCAGCGTGCCGGTCAACGAGCCGGTGCCGTCCGCGGCGAGCTGGATGGCGACGATCTCCCAGCCCTGCTCCACATAGGGCGCCAGGTTGTCGTCCAGCGTGGCCGGCTGCGGGAAACCGTTGTCGCCCAGCCAGGCCGCCAGGGCCGCCGAACTGTCACCGGCCAGCCGGGTCACCTCGAACGGGCCGATGCGCTGGGTGGCGAGCACGCTGACCCCACCCGGCGGGCGGCCGCCCGCACCCTCCGGTGCGCCGGCGGTGCCGTGGGTCAGCCAGCTGAAGGTCGGCCACCAGCTGTCGCGGTACTCGATGCGCGGCGCGGTCAGCGCGGCGAGATCGTCGAACACCGCGTTGTCACCGAGGGTCACCCGGGCCGCCGACGGCACCGGCATCACCCAGGCGGCCCGTTCCGAGCCCCCGCTGACACCGAAGGACATCAGGATGTCCTCGGTGCTGCCATCCCACGCGATCAGCGCCCGTTCGTCGACGACGGTCGCGCCGGCCCGGTCGGGGATGTAGGCCCCGCACCCGCAGGCCCAGGCCGGAGCGGCCAGGCTCGTCAGGGCGCCGGTGAGCAGCAGCGCGAGGACTGCGCAGAACGCCCGGATCACCGCAGACATCCGCGGCATCCTACTCCTCAGTAGCGAATATTTGTTTAGCTGACCTAGATGTACGTGGGGACCGGTCCGAGGCCCGGCTCCCGGAGCGGCCGACGACACGCCCGACACGCCATGACCAGCGAAAATTTCTCATTCGACCGCCAGGATTCGGGATTCAGCGAACTTGCAGCAGGTCGGCGGAAACCCCCGCCGACCTGCTGGAGTGCTGAAAACCCTTGATATGCAGGGAGATCAGAAATCCAGGTGGCGCGCACGTGGCGGACACGCCGGAAACCGGCATTGCGTGCGCATGCCGTACACGCTGGCCTTTTGACGCCGTAACCCGGGGGTGGGGTTAGCTTTCGTCAGGATGCGTGGGTACGGTCGTCGTCGCTGGCTGGTTACGTGATCCAGCCGTGATGAAACAACAGATGGCAAGAGACGGAGGAACCCCGTGGCCCTTCCCCAGTTGACCGACGAACAGCGCGCGGCAGCGTTGGAGAAGGCTGCTGCCGCACGTCGAGCGCGAGCCGAGCTCAAAGATCGGCTGAAGCGTGGCGGCACCAACCTCAAGCAGGTACTGAAGGACGCCGAGTCCGATGAGGTCTTGGGCAAGATGAAGGTCTCCGCACTTCTGGAGGCCCTGCCCAAGGTCGGCAAGGTCAAGGCGCAGGAGATCATGACCGAACTGGAGATCGCTCCGACCCGCCGCCTGCGCGGCCTCGGCGATCGTCAGCGCAAGGCACTCCTGGAGAAGTTCGACTTCACTGCCGACTAAAACGCAGTACAGACAAGTGAAGACTGGTGGTGGGCCGGGCAAGGCTGCAGTGGTGGTCTTGTCCGGCCCGTCCGCCGTCGGGAAGTCCACAGTGGTGCGCTGTCTGCGCGACCGGATTCCCGACCTGCATTTCAGCGTGTCCGTGACGACACGTGCGCCGCGACCCGGTGAGGTCGACGGCGTGGACTACACCTTCGTCTCCGCCGAGCAGTTCCAGCGGATGATCGATGAGGGTGAACTCCTCGAATGGGCCGATATCCACGGCGGTCTGCACCGCTCCGGCACCCCGGCAGCACCCGTGCGCTCCGCCACCCGCGATGGCGTCCCGGTCCTGATCGAGGTCGATCTGGCCGGCGCCCGCGCCGTGAAAGCCGCCATGCCCGAGGTCACGACGGTGTTCCTCGCCCCGCCCAGTTGGGCGGTGCTGGAGGAGCGACTGATCGGCCGCGGGACCGAGAGCCCGGAGGTCCAGGCCCGGCGACTGGGCACCGCGCGCGAGGAAATGGCCGCCCAAGGCGACTTCGATGTCGTGGTGGTCAACACTCAATTGGAGTCGGCGTGCGCAGAATTGGTATCCTTGCTGGTGGCCCGTTAGCCGGTTCGATCCGACAGCCGCCTCAACCTCATCAACAGCAACATCTCTAACACCGAATCTTGATTACAGCCCTGGGAGAATTTTGTGAGCACGCCTGTCGAGAACCTTGACGCCGCCAACGCCTATGACACGCCGCTGGGCATCACCAACCCGCCCATCGATGAGCTGCTCGACCGCGCATCGAGCAAGTATGCGCTGGTCATCTACGCCGCCAAGCGGGCCCGCCAGATCAACGATTACTACAACCAGCTCGGCGACGGGATCCTGGAGTACGTCGGCCCGCTGGTCGAGCCGGGGCTGCAGGAGAAGCCGTTGTCGATCGCGATGCGCGAGATCCACGCCGATCTGCTTGAGCATTCCGAGGGCGATCACTCAGCCTGACCTGTGAGGCTCGCGGCCGAAGGGCGGATATGACCGACCGGAAACGGATCATCGTCGGTGTGGCCGGGGGCATCGCCGCCTACAAGGCGTGCACGGTCGTCCGTCAACTCACCGAGGCGGGCCATGAGGTTCGGGTCATCCCGACCGAATCGGCGCTGAAGTTCGTCGGCGCCGCGACCTTCGAAGCACTGTCCGGGCACCGGGTGCAGACCGGCGTGTTCGAGAACGTCGACGAGGTGCCTCATGTCCGGCTCGGCCAGGAGGCCGATCTGGTGGTGGTGGCGCCCGCGACCGCGGACCTGCTGGCGCGTGCCGTCGCCGGCCGCGCCGATGATCTGCTCACCGCGACCCTGCTGACCGCCCGCTGTCCGGTGCTGTTCGCACCCGCCATGCACACCGAGATGTGGTTCCACCCGGCCACCGTCGAGAATGTCGCCACGCTGCGGCGTCGCGGTGCGGTCGTGCTGGAACCGGCGTCCGGACGTCTCACCGGCGCCGACACCGGTCCGGGCCGGCTGCCCGAGGCCGAGGAGATCACCACCCTGGCCCGACTGCTGCTGGAGCGCGGCGATGCGCTGCCCTATGACATGGCCGGGGTCAAGGTTCTGGTCACCGCGGGCGGCACCCGCGAGCCGCTGGACCCGGTGCGCTTCATCGGCAACCGGAGTTCGGGCAAGCAGGGCTATGCGGTCGCGCGGGTGATGGCCCAGCGCGGCGCCGAGGTCACCCTCATCGCCGGAAACACCGCCGGGCTCATCGACCCGGCCGGGGTGAACGTGGTGCACATCGGCTCGGCCGCTCAACTCGGCGACGCGGTGTCCAAGCACGCGCCCGCGGCCCATGTCCTGGTGATGGCCGCCGCCGTCGCCGATTTCCGGCCCGCCCAGGTGGCCACCGCCAAGATCAAGAAGAGCGCCGACGAGACGGACGCGCCGTCGGTCGAACTCGTCCGCAATGACGATGTGCTGGCCGGCGCGGTCCGCGCCCGTGTCGACGGACAGCTGCCCAACATGCGGGCCATCGTCGGTTTCGCCGCCGAGACCGGCGACGCCAACGGTGACGTGTTGTTCCACGCCAGGGCCAAGTTGAAGCGCAAGGGCTGCGAGTTGCTGGTGGTCAATGCCGTCGGTGAGGGCCGGGCATTCGAGGTCGATCACAACGACGGTTGGATACTGGCCGCCGACGGCACCGAGACCGCACTGGAGCACGGTTCGAAGACTTTGATGGCCAGCCGTATCGTGGACGCGATCGGGGCACTCCTACAGGGGTGACACCGCGTGCAGGTAACTGTTGCGTCATGGGCGTTTACACGGTTGGCTGCCAATGAGCACAATGATGATTCGTCTATCTAATTAATGGAGGATGCCACGTGAGCGCAGGTCGGCTGTTTACCAGTGAGTCGGTCACCGAAGGTCACCCCGACAAGATCTGTGATGCGATCAGCGACTCGGTGCTCGACGCGCTGCTGGAGCAGGATCCGGCATCGCGGGTTGCGGTGGAGACGCTGGTCACCACCGGCCAGGTGCATGTCGCGGGCGAGGTCACCACATCGGCCTACGCCGATATCCCCAAGATCGTGCGTGAGCGCATCCTGGAGATCGGCTACGACTCCTCGACCAAGGGTTTCGACGGCGCATCCTGTGGCGTGAACATCGCCATCGGCGCGCAGTCCCCGGATATCGCGCAGGGCGTCGACAAGGCGCACGAGGCCCGGGTGGAGGGCGCGGGCGACCCGCTGGACTCCCAGGGCGCCGGTGATCAGGGCCTGATGTTCGGCTACGCCATCGGTGACACCCCCGAACTCATGCCGCTGCCGATCGCGATGGCACACCGGCTGGCCCGCCGCCTCACCGAGGTCCGCAAGAGCGGCGTGCTGGATTACCTGCGCCCGGATGGCAAGACCCAGGTCACCATTCAGTACGACGGCAAGACACCGGTGCGCCTGGACACCGTGGTGCTGTCCACGCAGCACGCCGACGGCATCGACCTGGACGGTCAGCTGACCCCCGACATCCGCGAGAAGGTCGTCAACACCGTTCTCGCCGATCTCGGGCACCAGAGCCTGGACACCTCCGACTACCGGCTGCTGGTCAACCCGACCGGCAAGTTCGTGCTCGGCGGCCCGATGGGTGACGCCGGCCTGACCGGCCGCAAGATCATCGTCGACACCTACGGTGGCTGGGCCCGCCACGGTGGCGGCGCGTTCTCGGGCAAGGATCCGTCAAAGGTGGACCGCTCGGCGGCCTACGCGATGCGCTGGGTGGCCAAGAACGTGGTCGCCGCCGGGCTCGCGGAGCGGGTCGAGGTGCAGGTTGCCTACGCGATCGGCAAGGCCGCCCCGGTCGGGCTGTTCGTCGAGACGTTCGGCACCGAGACCGTCGACCCGGCGCGCATCGAGAAGGCCATCAGCAGCGTGTTCGACCTGCGTCCCGGCGCCATCGTCCGCGACCTGGATCTGCTGCGCCCGATCTACGCGCAGACGGCGGCCTACGGTCACTTCGGACGCACCGATATCGAGCTGCCGTGGGAGCAGACCAACAAGGTCGACGACCTGAAGGCGTCCGTCTAGGCGTCGCTGCGCGCTAGGAACTGAACTCGTAGTCACTGAGCGGGAAGCTGCGGCTGCGCCAGTACGCCTCGGGCGTGCTGGCCGGCCGCAGCGGCACGTCACCGTTCTTGTCGAAGTAGTAGCTGTTGGCCGACGCGCAACTGTCCTGCCAGAAGATCTGGCGGTGCCGTTTGCGCATCATCTCGTCGAAATACCGGGCGTTGGCCTCAGGGCGTATCTCGACGCGGACCGCGCCGGTCCGGTCCGCCTGCTGCAGGCAGCGCACGATATGCCGGGTCTGGGTCTCGATCAACGCGAAATACGAGGAGCCGACGTACCCGTAGGGCCCACAGACGTTGAAGAAGTTCGGGAAGCCGGGCACGCTGACACCCTCGTAGGCCTGCATCCGGTTGCGGGTCCAGAAATCGGCCAGTGACTGGCCACCGGGCCCGATCAACGGGAAGGTCCCGGAGTCGACGTCCATCACCTTGAAACCGGTTGCCAGCACCAGCACGTCGACCTCGTGGACATGTCCGTCCGCGGTGACCACACCGGCCGGGGTGATCCGCTCGATCGGTTCGGTGACCAGGGCGACGTTGTCCCGGTTGAAGGTGCTCAGGTAGCTGTTGTGAAATGCCGGGCGTTTGCAGCCCACCGGGTAGCGCGGGGTCAGCTTGTCCCGCAACACCGGATCCTTGACCTCACGCCGCAGATAGTTCCTCGCCATCCGCTCGGCGCCGCCGCTGAGCGGCAGCACGCTGTGATACTGCGCCGACAGCGGAAAGGTCACCTCGACATAGGCCTGACTGAGCAGCCGCTGGGCGGCACTGCCGAACGGCAGTCGCATCGCCCAGCGGGCCGGCGCGGGCAGGGGCACGTCGAATTTGGGGAAGCACCAGATCGGGGTGCGCTGGAACACGCTGAGCTGGGCGACCTCCGTGGCGATCTCCGGGATCAGTTGCACCGCCGAGGCCCCGGTACCGATCACCGCCACCCGTTGGCCGGTCAGCTCAGTCCCGTGATCCCAGCGGGCGGTGTGCACGGTGGTGCCCGCGAAGGTGTCGACACCCGGGATGTCCGGCAGCTTGGGCACGTTGAGCACACCCGCGGCATTGATCAGATGCCGCGCGGTGATGTCGGCGCCGCTGGTTCTCAGCCGCCACAGGTCGGCGTCCTCGTCGAACACGGCCGCGGTCACCTGGGTGTCGAACCGGATCCGGGAGGCGATCCCGTATTTGGCCACGCAGTGATCGGCGTAGGCCTTGAGCTCGTGACCCGGGGCGTAGGTGCGCGACCAGTCCGGGCTCTGCTCGAACGAGAACTGATAGGAGAACGACGGGATGTCCACGGCGATACCGGGATAGGTGTTCCAGTACCAGGTGCCGCCGGCTTCGGCTCCGGCCTCCACGATGAGGTAGTCGCCCAGGCCGGCCCTGTCCAGGGCGATCGCCGCGCCGATGCCGGAGAACCCGGCGCCGATGATGACGGTGTGGAAATCCGGTGTCATGACAGCACTCTCACGGATGCAGTGCGGCCCGCAGGGCCGCGATCCCGCGTTCGGCGGCCTCGGTGGCGGCGGGGGAGGCCAACGCGAGGCTGACGTAACCGTGCACCATCGTCGGTTCGTTGCTGTGCTGCACCGCGACGCCGGCCGCGGTCAGCAGTTCGGCGTACCTGCCGCCGTCATCGCGCAGCGGATCGTGTTCGGCGGTGCCGATGAAGGCCGGCGGCAGGCCGCGCAGCGACTGGGCGTTGGCCGGTGCGACATCGGTGGGCAGCGTTGCCGGATCGTCGAGGTCGACTCCGGGCAGATACCAGGTCAGGAAGGCATTCATGACGTCCTGGTTGAGGATGTAGGCGTCGGCGTTCTCGATGAACGACGGCGCCTTCAGGTCGCCGACGGCCACCGGATACCACAGCAACTGGAACACCAGCGGCGGTCCGCCGGCGTCGCGGGCGCGCAACGCCATGATCGCCGACAGGTTGCCGCCGGCCGAATCCCCGGCCACCGCAATGCGTGTCGGGTCACCACCGAGTTCGGCGGCGTGCTCGCCCACCCAGCGCAGCGCCGCCCAAGAGTCCTCGACGCCGGCCGGGTACGGGTGCTCGGGGGCCAGTCGGTAGTCCACCGACACCACGATCGCCTCGGCGCCGACCGCATGTGCGCGGGCCACATGGTCATGGGTGTCCAGGTCGCCGATTGCCCAGCCACCACCGTGGTAGTAGACGAGCACCGGCAGGTTGTCGTGCTGTGGCACCGGCGGCCAGTAGATCCGCGCGGGGATATCGGCGAGATCGCCGTACCCGATGGTGCGCTCCTCGATCCGCAACTGCGGGAGCATCTCCGGCGGCGGCCTGAGCGCACGGAACTTCTCGCGGGCCGCATCGACACCGTCTTCGACGGTGAATTCCAGTGGCACGGCGTCCAACAGTGCCTTGAGGTTGGGGTCGACGTCGGGGCGTGTGTCGCCGGAGGACGGCGCGGAGGGAGCCATGACGTCAGGCTAGCCCGCCCCGCAGCGCGGCAAAGGCGAGATCGGCCGCCTCGGTGGCCGCCGGTACCACCCCGTAGTAGCCCAGATAGCCGTGCACCAGGGTTTCGGCGTTGTGTACCTGGGCGGGCACCCCGGCGGCGGCCAGCAGTTCCGCATAGCGGATTCCGTCGTCGCGCAGCGGGTCGTATCCGGCCACCGCGATATAGGCCGGCGCCACACCGGCCAGTGACGCGGCGCGAGCCGGCACCAGGGTGGCCGGCGGATCACTCAGATCGGCGTCACCGGCGTACAGCTTGGAGAAGCCGCCGACCGAGCCACGGTCGAGGATCGGTGCGTCGGCGTTCTCGGTGAACGACGGCAACCTGGTGTCCCAGGTGGTCGCGGGGTACCACAGCAGCTGGGCGCGCAGGTTGAGCCCGGCGTCACGGGCCAGCAGGGCCACCACCGCGGCCAGGTTGCCGCCGGCGGAATCCCCGGCCACGGCGATGCGATCGGGGTCGGCGCCCAGCTCGTCGGCGTGGCCCTCCACCCAGCGCGTCACCGCCCAGACATCGTCGACCGCCGCCGGGTAGGGATGCTCGGGGGCCAGCCGGTAGTCCACCGACACCACCACCGCACCCACCCCGACCGCATGCTCGCGGGCGGTGCCGTCGTAGGTGTCCAGATCGCCGACGACCCAGCCGCCGCCGTGGAAGAACAGCAGTACCGGCGGCTTCTCGGCCGGTTCCGAAGGCCAGTAGATCCGCACCGGCACGCCCTCGATCGCACGGTCCTCGACGCGCAGCTGTTGATGCACCTCGCGGCGCGGCAGCGCGCGGAAACGTTCCCGCGCGGCGGCGGGACCACCCTCCATCGTCAATTGGAACGGCACCGCTTCCAGTACCTTCTCCAGGATGGCGTCCAAGGCGGGTCTGTCGGTACCGGATTCAGGCATGGGTTCACCGTACGCAGCGCCGTGGACCCGGCTGTTCTGGGTGCTGGCGGTCGCCGTCGGCGCCGGCTACGGGGTGTTTCTGGTGACCGTTGCGCTGCGGGTGCCCGCCGGTGCCGAGCTCACCGGGCAGTTCGCCCTGCAGCCCGCCGTCAAGGCCGCCGCCGCGGTGCTGCTGGCGGTGGCCGCGCTGCGCCACCCGATCGCCCGGGAACGGCGCTGGCTGATCGCGGCGTTGATCGGGTCCGCGGCGGGCGACTATCTGCTCGCGATGCCGTGGTGGGCGCCGTCCTTCGTGCTGGGCCTGGCGTCGTTCCTGATCGCCCACCTGTGCTTCCTTGCCGCGTTGGTCCCGCTCGTGGTCAGGCGCACCTCGCGGCTGGTCGCGGCGGCCGTCGTGGTGCTGGCGTGCGTGGCGATGCTGGCGTGGTTCTGGCCGGCCCTGCTGGAGCAGGGCATGGTGCTGCCGGTCACCGTGTACATGGCGGTGCTCGGCGCGATGGTGTGTGCCGCGCTGCTGGCCGCACTGCCGACCCCGTGGACGGCGCTGGGAGCGGTGTGTTTCGCGGTCTCGGATTCGATGATCGGCATCAGCAAGTTCGTGCTCGGGTCGGAGGCCTTGGCGGTCCCCATCTGGTGGGCCTACGCGGCATCGTTGTTCCTGATCACCGCCGGTTTCTACTTCGGCCGGCAGCGCGACGTCGGCGTCCGGGGGCCGCAGGGGTGACGCAGACCCGCCGCGCCGCCGAGCACGAACCCATCGCGCGGGTGCTGCCGATGCTCTCGGTTCCGCACCTGGACCGCGAATTCGACTACCTCGTCTCGGCCGAACAGTCCGACGATGCCCAGCCCGGGGTGCGGGTCCGGGTGCGTTTCCACGGCCGGCTGGTGGACGCCTTCGTCCTGGAAAGGCGTTCGGACACCGATCATTCGGGGAAACTCGGCTGGCTGGACCGGGTGGTCTCCGCCGAGCCGGTGCTGACACCGGATATCCGCAGGCTCACCGACGCCGTCGCGGCCCGCTATGTCGGCACCCGCCCCGACGTGTTGCGGCTGGCCATCCCGCCGCGGCACGCCGGCGTCGAGAAGAAGCCACCGGCCGAGCTGCCGCCGTTGGCGCACCAGCCGGTCGACGAGGCGGGTTGGGCGCAATACGGGCGCGGCGAACAGTTCCTGGCCGCGATCCGGGAGGGCCGGGCGGCGCGGGCCGTCTGGCAGGCCCTGCCCGGTGAACACTGGACGCTGCGGCTCGCCGAGGCCGCGGCGGTGTCCGTGCACGCCGGGCGCGGTGCCCTCATCGTGGTGCCCGATCAGCGGGATGTCGACGCCGTGCACGCGGCGGCGGTGGGCTGCGTGGACGAATCCCGGGTGGTGGCGCTGTCCGCCGGGCTGGGTCCCTCACAGCGCTACCGGCGCTGGCTGGCGGTGCTGCGTGGACAGGCCCGGCTGGTCATCGGCACCCGCAGCGCGGTATTCGCGCCCATCGCCGACCTCGGCCTGGTCATCGTCTGGGACGACGGCGACGACAACCTGGCCGAACCGCGCGCGCCGTATCCGCACGCCCGCGAGGTGGCCATGCTGCGCGCACACCAATTGCGCTGTGCCGCAATCATCGGCGGGTACGCCAGGACCGCCGAGGCGCACGCGCTGGTGCGCAGCCGGTGGGCCCACGACCTGGTTGCGACCCGCCCGGTGGTGCGCAACCACGCGCCTCGGGTGGTGGCCCTGGACGACAACGCTTTCGACCAGGAACGTGACCCGGCGGCGCACACCGCGCGGCTGCCGTCGATGGCGTTGCGCACCGCCCGCGCCGCGCTGGAGGCCGGGCACCCGGTGCTCGTGCAGGTGCCGCGGCGGGGATACGTGCCGGCACTGGCCTGCGCCCGCTGCCGCACCGTGGCGCGGTGTCGGCACTGCACCGGGCCGCTGTCGCTGCCCGACCGCGATACCCATGGCGCGGTGTGTCGTTGGTGTGCCCGCGCGGAACTGACGCTGCGGTGTGTGAGCTGCGGATCGGATGCGGTGCGCGCGGTGGTGGTTGGTGCGCGACGGACCGCCGAGGAGCTCGGCCGGGCGCTGCCTGGTGCCAGCGTCGTCACTTCCGGCGGAGAGTCGGTGCTGTCCACGGTGGGACCGAAACCGGCGGTCATCGTCGCCACCCCGGGCGCGGAGCCGGTGGCCGAGGGCGGTTACGGCGCCGCGCTGCTGCTCGACAGCTGGGCGCTGCTGGGCCGCCAGGATCTGCGGGCGGCCGAGGACACGTTGCGGCGCTGGATGGCCGCGGCGGCTCTGGTGCGCAGCCGCGCGGACGGGGGGTCGGTGGCGGTGATCGCCGAGTCGGCGATCCCGACCGTGCAATCGCTGATCCGCTGGGACCCGGTCGGCCACGCGGAATCCGAGCTCGATGCCCGCGACGAGGTGGCGTTGCCGCCCGCGGTCCATCTCGCGGTGCTCGACGGGGTGCCCGAGGCCGTCATCGCCCTGCTGGAGGCCGCCGAACTGCCGCCCGCAGCGGAATCGCTGGGACCGGTGGAGCTGCCGCCCGGCGCGCGCCGACCGCCCGGTATCGCGGTGGACAGTGTGGTGAGCCGGATGCTCGTGCGGGTGCCACGCACCGGCGGCCTGGACCTCGCGGCGGCCCTGCGTCGCGCGGTGAACACGCTCAGCGCCCGTCACGATCATCAGCCGGTGCGTGTCCAAATGGACCCCCTGCACATAGGCTAGGCAGCACAACTGGTGCGGAGGTGGGTATGGGGCGGCTGTTCAAGCTACTGATCCCGTTGGTGCTCATCGCGTTTGGCCTGCTGTGGCCGGTGGTGTTCAGCGCGACCCCGACCGGTGGTGGCGACGCCTCCTCGGATCCGGTGGTCATCAGTGACTACACCGCCCACTACACGGTGGACGCCGACGGTGACCTGGACGCCGTCGAGACCATCACCGGTGAATTCCCCGTCGGACGGCACGGCATCTTCCGGTACTGGGATGTGGCCAATCAGAACAGCCCCAAGGTGCGGCAGGTCCCGCAGATCCAGTCGATCCTTTGGGACGGTGAACCGGCGCCCTATCAGCTGCTCTGGGACGGCCGGGACCGGTTCCGGGTGGCCAAGATCGGCAGCCCCGACAGCACGCTGACCCCCGGGCCGCACGTGTTCGAGATCCGGTACCGCATCCCCGGCGTGCTCGACCCCGGAACCTCGGGCGCCGGTGAGCAATTCGGTGGTTCGACGGGCGAGGCGAGCGCGCCGACGGTGTTCTTCTGGAACGTCGTCGCACCCGCCTGGAACAACAGAATCCAGAACGTCGACATCACCGTCACCCTGCCCGAGCCGGTGGTCGGCGCCCAGTGCTCGGTCGGACACGGCCGCGGCTATGCCTGCAGTGATCTCACCGTCGACGGCAACACCGTGCGGCTGGCCGCGCAGTGGCTGGGACCGCACACCCCGGTCACTCTGCGGGCAGGCATGGACATGCCGACACCGCCGCGCGCCGAACTGCTGTGGACCTACCACTGGGACCGGGTTCTGGGGCAGTCGACCACCCGGGTGGTGGTGCTGCTGGGCCTCGCTCTGCTTGCCGGCCTGGCGGCCATCCTGTGGTCGCGCAGCACCGTCGAGGCGCCGCCGGGATTCCCGATCCAGTACGCACCGCCGCCTGGTCTGGGTCCCGTGCAGACCGAGTACATCCGCACCGAATCGGTGCCCAAGAACGGCCTGACCGCGACGCTTTTCTACCTCGCCGAACGCAAACTCGTCGACCTGCGCCAGGTCAACGACAAACAGTGGACGGTGACCGGTGCCGTGCCGCTCGGCGGATGGGCAGACGTCGATCCGGTCAGCCTCGCCGTGGGCAAGGCACTGAAAGTGACCGACAAGGGTGCCGAATTCACTGCGAAGAAGACCGTGAAATCGGGGGAGAAACTCAGCAAGGCCAAGACCGGCATGACCACCGCGGTGCAGAAGTGGGCCCTCGACGAGGGCCTGATGGTGAAACGTCGCAAGGAACTGTGGTTGCGCGCTGCCAATGCCGTCGCGGCGATCCTGATGGTGTGCGGGTTCTTCCGGTGGGGGTTTCCGATCACCCTGTGGGCGCTGCCGTTCGCGGTGTTCTTCTTGTTCTCCGCGGCGTCGTGGCGTGCCGGGGTAGGCACCCGGCGTACCGCGGCGGGTCGCGAACTATGGTCACGCGCAGGCGGATTCCACCGGTTGCTGTCCACCGACTCGGCGGAGAGCCGGTTCGACTTCGGGGCGCGCAGGGACCTCTACGCGGCCTACGTGCCGTTCGCGGTCGCCGCGGGCAGCGCGGCGCTGTGGGCGCAGAAGTATCGCGATGTCACCGGGGCGGTTGCACCGCAACCGGAGTGGTACCACTCGTCGTCCGGCACGTCCTGGGGTCTGTCCGGTGGTTCCGGCGGGGCCGGATTCGACAGTTTCGAATCGGCGCTGTCGTCATCGATCGGTGCCTACACCGCGTCGCAGTCGTCGTCCTCCAGCGGCGGCAGCAGTAGCGGCGGTGGGGGCGGCGGCGGTGGCGGTGGCGGCGGAGGAGGTGGAGGCGGATCATGGTGAGGTTCTTGCTGATTCTGGTACTGGCGATCGCCGTACTGGTGCTGATCGGGTTGGTGGTCGGCTACAACAAGCTCAAGTCGGCCGACGTGCGGGTGGCCGAAGCGCTGTCCGGGATCGATGTCGAACTGACCCGCCGCGCGGCGCTGATCCCGAGCCTGGTGCACACGGTGGGCTCGTTCGCCACCCACGAGAAGGCGATCCTCGATCACATCACCGACGCCCGGGCCGCACTGAACGCCGCCACCGGCGGTGAATCGGTGGCCCGGCGCAGCGCCGCGGAGGGTGAACTGGACACCGCGCTCGGCCAGGTGCTGGCGCTCGGGCAGAGTTACCCACAGCTCAACTCGTCGACCAACTTCCTGAATCTGCAGGAGAACCTGACCGACACCGAGAACAAGCTGGCCTTTGCCCGGCAGTACTACAACGACGCGGTGGCCGGGGTGAACCGGTTGATCACCACGATGCCGTGGATGTTCGTGGCGCCGATCGCCGGTGTGCAGGAACGCGAGTTCTACCAGACCCCACGTCTTCCCTAGACTGGCTCGGTGCGACTCATCTTTGCCGGAACCCCGGAGCCCGCGCTGCCCTCGTTGCGCAGACTGATCGACTCCGAGAATCACGATGTCGTCGCGGTGCTGACCCGGCCCGATGCCGCAGCCGGCCGGCGCGGCACGCCGGCGCCGTCCCCGGTGGCCCAGCTGGCCACCGAGCACGGCATCCCGGTGCTCAAGCCCGAGCGGCCCAACACCGCGGAGTTCGTCGCCGAACTGACCGCCCTGGCGCCCGACGCCTGCGCGGTGGTCGCCTACGGCGCGCTGCTGCGCGCCGACCTGCTGGCCGTGCCGCCGCACGGCTGGGTGAATCTGCACTTCTCGCTGCTTCCGGCCTGGCGCGGAGCCGCCCCGGTGCAAGCCGCGATCGCCGCGGGGGACGAGGTGACCGGGGCGACCACCTTCCAGATCGAACTCGACCTGGACTCCGGACCCGTCTACGGCGTCGTCACCGAGACCATCCGCCCGACCGACACAGCCGGGGATCTGCTTGAGCGCCTGTCAGTTTCGGGTGCGGGACTATTGGAGGCCACCATGGACGGCATCGCCGACGGAACGCTGAACCCGGTACCTCAGCCCGCCGACGGGGTCACCGTCGCGCCCAAGATCACCGTCGAGGAGGCGCGGGTGCGCTGGGAACTGCCCGCCCACGCGGTCGATCGCCGGGTCCGGGCGGTCACCCCGAACCCCGGCGCCTGGACGATGATCGGCGATGTGCGGGTCAAGGTCGGCCCGGTGCGTCCCGATGACTCGAAGGTGCTCGCCGCGGGCGAGCTCGAGGTCGGCAGGCGTGAGGTATGGATCGGCACCGGTTCCCATGCGGTGGCGCTGAGCTGGGTTCAGCCGCCCGGGAAGAAACCGATGAACGCTGCCGACTGGGCGCGCGGAGCACGTCCGGACGCATCGGTGCGGGCGCTGTGACCCGGCCCTCGTCGTCCGGGCGTGGCGGACGCCCGTCGCGTCATCACTCCACCAACACACCGCAGCGCAAGGGGCCGGCACGCAAGCCGCTGGACCCGGCCCGGCGCGCCGCATTCGACGTGCTGCGCGCGGTCAGTGAACGCGACGCCTACGCCAACCTGACCCTGCCGGCCCTGCTGCGCGACCGGGGAATCAAGGGGCTCGACGCCGCCTTCGCCACCGAACTTGCCTACGGCACCTGCCGCACCCGCGGCCTGCTGGACGCCGTGATCAGTTCGGCGGCCGACCGGCCCGTCGACCAGATCGACTCGGTTCTGCTGGATCTGTTGCGGCTGGGCAGCTACCAGCTGCTGCGCACCAGGGTGGATGCGCACGCCGCCCTCGACACCACCGTCGACCAGGCGGGAATCGAATTCGATTCGGTACGTGCAGGTTTCGTCAACGGTGTGCTGCGCAAGATCGCCGGCCAGGATGAACAGGCCTGGGTCGCCGAACTCGCACCGCCGCAGGCCACCGATCCGATCGGGCATGCCGCCTTCGTCAACGCCCACCCACGGTGGGTGGCCCAGGCCTTCGTCGATGCGCTCGGTGCCGGCGCCGGGCAGCTCGGCGCGCTGCTCGCCAGCGATGACGAGCGTCCCGTCGTTCACCTGGCCGCCCGGCCCGGGGTGCTGACCGCCGCGGACCTCGCCGCCCAGGTCAAGGGAACCGTCGGCCGGTACTCGCCGTATGCGGTCTACCTGTCCGGCGGTGACCCGGGCGATCTGGCCGCGGTGCGGGAAGGCACCGCGCTGGTGCAGGACGAAGGATCGCAGCTGGTGGCCCGCGCCGTGACCTTGGCCACCGTGGACGGCCCCGACCACGGCCGGTGGCTGGACCTGTGCTCGGGACCGGGCGGCAAGACCGCGCTGATCGCGGCGCTGGCCGGGGATGCCCGTGTCACCGCGGTGGAGCCCGCCGAACACCGGGCCGATTTCGTGGAGCGGAACACCGCCGGGCTGCCCGTCGACGTGCTGCGGGTGGACGGGCGGGAGTCCGGGCTGGAACCCGCGAGCTTCGACCGGGTGCTGGTCGACGCTCCGTGCACCGGTCTGGGTGCGCTGCGGCGCAGGCCCGAGGCGCGCTGGCGGCGCCAGCCCGGCGATGTGCCGACGCTGGCGAAGTTGCAGCGTGAGCTGCTGGCAGCGGCGATCGCGCTGACCCGGCCCGGCGGCGTGGTGCTCTACGCCACCTGCTCACCGCATCTGGCCGAGACCGTCGGGGTGGTGGCCGACGCGCTGCGCAGGCAACCGGTGACGGCGATGGACACCCGGGAGTTCTTCCCCGGGGTCGATCAGCTCGGAGATGGACCGTATGTGCAGCTCTGGCCACACCTGCATGGCACCGATGCGATGTTCGCCGCCGCGTTGAAAGTAGGCTGACCGCCATGTCTGGACAATCTCCCGTCGCTCCGCTCGCCCAGGCCCCGCTCATCGCGCCGTCCATTCTCGCCGCCGACTTCGCCAGGCTGTCCGACGAAGTCGCCGCCGTCGCCGGTGCGGACTGGCTGCACGTCGATGTGATGGACAACCACTTCGTGCCGAACCTCACGCTGGGGCTGCCCGTGGTCGAGAGCCTGCTCAAGGTCACCGACATCCCGATGGACTGTCACCTGATGATCGATCAGCCCGAGCGGTGGGCGCCGCCGTACGCCGAGGCCGGCGCCTACAACGTGACGTTTCATGCCGAGGCCACCGACAACCCGGTGGGTGTCGCGCGCGATATCCGCGCCGCGGGCGCCAGGGCGGGCCTGTCGGTGAAGCCGGGCACCCCGTTGGAGCCCTACCTGGAGATCCTGCGGGAGTTCGACACCCTGCTGGTGATGTCGGTGGAGCCGGGCTTCGGTGGCCAGAAGTTCATCCCCGAGGTCCTCGCCAAGGTGTCCACCGTGCGCCGTCTCGTCGATTCGGGGGAGCTGACCATCGTGGTGGAGATCGACGGTGGCATCAACGCCGACACCATCGAGGCCGCCGCGGAGGCCGGTGTGGACTGTTTTGTCGCGGGATCCGCGGTGTACAGCGCCGAGGATCCGGCCGAGGCGGTGCGGCGCCTGCGCAGGCAGGCTGCCGCGGCCTCACCACACCTGACGCTATGAGCGGTGACGCCCCGAAGCGGCCGGTGAGCCTGGAAGCCGCGATGCGGCTGGCCATCGAGCAGGCAGACCGGGTCAAGGGCGCCACCTACCCGAATCCGCCCGTGGGCGCGGTGATCCTGGATGCCGCCGGCGAGGTGGTCGGCGTCGGTGCGACCGAGCCGACCGGGGGAGCGCATGCCGAGGTGGTGGCGTTGCGCCGGGCGGGTGAGTTGGCACGCGGGGGAACCGCGGTGGTCACCTTGGAACCGTGCAATCACCACGGTCGTACCCCGCCGTGCGTGGACGGCCTTCTGGCAGCAGGGCTTTCGCGGGTGGTGTACGCCGTCTCGGATCCCAATCCGTTGGCCGCGGGTGGGGCATCGCGGCTGGGAGCGGCCGGTGTCGAGGTGCAATCCGGGGTGCTCGGGACCGATGTCGCCGGCGGACCGTTGCGCGAATGGCTGCACAAGCAGCGCACCGGGTTGCCGCATGTCACGTGGAAATTCGCCACCAGCGTGGACGGGCGCAGCGCTGCCGCCGACGGCAGCAGCCAGTGGATCACCAGCGAGGCCGCCCGCGCCGACGTGCACCGCCGGCGCGGCGTGGTCGAGGCCATCGTGGTCGGCACCGGCACGGTGCTTTTCGACGACCCGACGCTGACCGCGCGCCTGCCCGACGGCAGCCTCGCCGGGCGTCAACCGTTGCGGGTGGTGGTCGGGGAGCGGGAGATATCACCGGAATCCAACGTGCTCAACGATGACTCGCGCACCATGGTGATCCGCACCCACGACCCGCACGAGGTGATGCGCGCCCTGTCCGACCGGACGGCCGTTCTGCTCGAGGGTGGCCCGACGCTGGCCGGTGCGTTCCTGCGCGCGGGTGTGATCGACCGCATCCTGGCGTATGTGGCTCCCATGCTGCTGGGCGGGCCGATCACGGCGGTCGACGATGTCGGGGTGCTCACCATCGCCGGTGCGCAACGCTGGCGCTTCGACGGAATCGAGGCGATCGGGCCCGATGTGCGACTCAGTCTGGTGCCGCACTGAGCTGTGATCGCAGCCACAGTTCTGCTGGTGATGTGATGTTCAATCCTGTTGCCCGAGTGGCCTTTGCCGGGTGTTGTAGGCGGGTGCCGGGGTCGGTCCGCCGGTAGACTTCGGTCAAAGCGCCTTCACCGACGAGTCGCTCGGGGATTGCACTAACAAAGGATGACGAGCATGACTGCCTTGCAGGACTGGCTCAACAGCGGGCCGGTCAACCCGCAGAACGTCAGATCGCTGGTCTTCGGTGTGCTGCGGATGGGACCTCAGCAGGTCCAGTACCCGCGTGCGCCCAAGATCATGCAGCGCGGCCTTGAGCGCTGCTGATTTGCTGTACTAGCGTTCCGGGGTACAGAACCACACCGCCTGGGGGCCCGTGCGCGTCCAGGTAGCCCCCAATTCTTGCCGCTGATCCGCGATGATGTTCTGCAGAGCGGTTTTCCCGCAGATTCCGGCGGGCGGCAAGGAGATGGTGATGAGCACGTCGGCAGAATCCCGAGGCCCCGGCGAGGGACGCGTTCTTTCGCTGGCGCCGCTCACCGTGCTGGAACTCGATCCGGCCGAACTCGTCGATTGTGCGGCGTCGGCGGGATATGGCGCCGTCGGCTTGAGGCTGATCCGCGCGACCGCACAGGAGCCGCTGCGGCCGACCATCGGTCGGACTCCAC
The DNA here is from genome assembly GCF_012223425.1 of Mycolicibacterium frederiksbergense. Taxonomy (GTDB): domain Bacteria; phylum Actinomycetota; class Actinomycetes; order Mycobacteriales; family Mycobacteriaceae; genus Mycobacterium; species Mycobacterium frederiksbergense. The sequence goes on along the minus strand of NZ_CP038799.1, from coordinate 5,778,180 downwards.
TGATCCTGGAAACCAAGCGCCGCCTTGATGATTCGGGACTACGTTTGGTGGATATCGAGGTGCTGCGGCTACGTCCGGAGACCAGGGTCCGCGCAGATTTCGAGGCCTTTCTGGAGACGGGGGCGTTTCTCGGGGCCACCGAGATCCTGGTGACGGGCAATGACCCCGACCACAGCCGGACCGCGCACAATCTCGCTGAGCTGGCTTTGCTGGCAGCCGAATTCGGGCTGACTCCCAACCTGGAGCCGATGCCGTGGACCGAGGTCAAGGACCTTCATCAGGGTGTGGCGATTCTGACGGCGTGCCAGGCGGGCGTCGGTCTGCTGGTGGACGCCATCCACTATCACCGAGCCATGAACTCGCCCGCCGAACTGGCCGCGCTGCCGCAGGAGTGGATTCGCTACGCGCAGATCTGTGACGCACCTGCCGAACATCCGGGCACGGTGGCGGAAATGATGCGCCAGGGCCGCGGCGCGCGGCTGCTTCCGGGCACCGGAGGTATCGATTTGGTCTCGATGTTGCGTGCCCTGCCGGCGGGTATCCCGATCAGCGTGGAGGCCCCGCTGCTCAGCGACGCACCGGCGGCGGTCCGGGCGGCGGCGGCGGCGCGGGCTGCGCGCGACGTGCTGGCGCTGGCCGACGACACGACGTGGTCATCGCTCGTCCGTTCTGCCTGACACCCTGTCGAAGGTGCCTCGTTCCCGTGTGGTGATCGGTGTGCTCGGTGGCCTGCTGCTGACGTGCGGCGCCGCGGGCATTGGCGCGCATTTCGTCGGAGTGACCAGTACCGCGGTCGCCTGGATCGCGGCGTTCACCCCGTTGGGCGCCATCGCCTCGGCGCTCGCGCTGGTGCTGCTGTTGCTCGGTCGCCATCGGTGGCCCGCCGTGATGGCGTCGGTCGTGGTGATCGTCGGTGTGGGGACTCAGGTGCCGCTCTACCTCGGTGGTGCGGTGGCGCAACCGTCGGCGGGGTCGGTGCGGGTCATGCAGGCCAACATTCGGCTCGGCGAAGCGGATCTCGGGGCGTTGGTGCGCTCGGTGCGCAGCCGGAGTGTCGATCTGTTGACCGTGATCGAACTGACGCAACCTGCGGTGGCCCGGTTGGCGGCCGCGGGCATCGCCGACGTGTTGCCCCATTCGTGTGCACGCCCGCGCGCCGGCGGCGGCGGTGCCGGAATCTACTCGCGCTTCCCGCTGCGCGATTGCGGCCAGCTGGACGGGTTCGTGCTCAACAATCTGCGAGCCGTTGCGGGGATCCCGGGCACGGTCCCGACCGCGGTGTACGCGTTGCATCCGCTACCGCCGTATCCCGAGCCGGCCTGGAAGTGGGTGTACGAGTTGAAACGGCTGCGGCCGATCTTCGAAGCCGAGCGCCACCCGATGATTGTCGGCGCGGATTTCAACTCGACCTATGACCACCGTCAGTACCGCGAGCTCCTCGCGAACTCGACACGGTCCGGCACCGCGCCGTTGGTCGACGCCGCCGAGTATGTCGGCGCCGGGGTCGTTCCCACCTTCCCCGCCGGCCGCGTCATTCCGCCGCTGCTCGCCATCGATCGCATCCTGGCCCGTGGCCCGGTGCCGGAGTCGTTCGAGCGGTTCGACGTACCCGGATCCGACCACTTCGGTGTCATTGGCAATCTTGCTATCCCAGAGATGAATTCAAACTAGCGCAGATTTGATTTCATCTGATCCTTTGCTGCACAGACGATTTCGTACTCCGACGAACGGCGCCCGGGGTGTGGGCTGCGTCATAGCCTTCTACGTAGCTGCCAATTATCTGTGAATTCTCGCTAACGTCATTCTCGCAATCAAACTCACCAGCGGCAGGCCGCACGTGGACGCGTGTCCGCGATCGCATACCCGGTGCCTTCCAGTCCTGAAAGGTAATGACTCCCTTGACAGATACCGTGGAGGGTACGGGTGTGGAGCGAATGTCGAAGACAATCGACATCGCGGTCGATACCGTCTCCAGCAAACATGACGCTCATCGCGGGAACGGTGCTCGCTTGCGTGAGAGTGATGTCGCCGATGCCGCGGACGGCGTGGGTCGGCCGACCGTGACCGTCGTGATCCCGACCCGCAACGAAGCGCGAAACCTGCCCTATGTCGCAAAACGGATGCCTCCGGTCGACCAGATCATCGTCGTCGACGGCGCGTCGGTGGACAACACGATCGAGGTTGCCCGTCAGCTGTGGCCGGATGCGCTGATCATCAACCAATCTCGGCGCGGCAAGGGCAATGCGCTGGCATGTGCCTTCGAGGTCAGCGCCTGCGACATCGTGGTGATGATCGACGCCGACGGGTCGACCGACCCGGCCGAGATCCCGGACTTCGTCGCGGCCCTGGAGTCGGGTGCCGACTTCGCAAAAGGCAGCCGCTTCACGAGCTCCGGTGGCAGCGACGACATCACTCAGCTCCGCAGGGTCGGCAACAAGGGGCTCAACTGGCTGGTGAACCAACTGTTTGCCACGCGATTCACCGATCTTTGCTACGGGTACAACGCCTTCTGGCGCCGGCACCTCACAGTGCTCGATCTGCCGCCTACGGATGTCCAGGAAGCGCAATGGGGTGACGGGTTTGAAATCGAGACCGTCATCAATGTCCGCGTGGCCCGCAACGGACTGAAGATCAAAGAGGTCAGCAGTTTTGAGGGCAAACGCATCTACGGGCGCAGCAACCTCAACGCCGTCACCGACGGTCTGCGGGTACTGCGCACCATCGGTCGCGAACGCCGACTGCATCGTGCCGCCACCGCGTCGGCAAAAGCGCCGGCGACATCGCGATGAGCGCGCTTCGTCGGGCAGGAGCGAAGCGACCCGGGGTGAAAGAACTGCGCGAGAAGCTGGGCCACACAATGTCACTCGCTCAGAGCATCGGCGCCCTGAACGCACTCAACCTCGTCGCGCGGCGCTCGCTCGGAATGGCCAAACCCATCACGGTCAGCTGCGGTACGCATCGCCTGGCGGTGCGCCCGCTGGACAGCGACCCGTTCGTGCTCGCTCAGATCTTCACCGAACGCGAGTATGACGCCCGCCCGTTCTGGATGGAGCGGCTGAATGCGGTGGCGGCGCAGATGCGGCAGGCCGGAAAGGTCCCGCTGATCATCGATGCCGGGGCGAATGTCGGCTACTCCGCGTTGTATCTGGCCGAAAAGTTCCCGGAAGCCGTCATCCTCGCGGTGGAGCCAGACCGCAACTGCATCGATCTGATCGAACGCAACTGCGCGGGAAATCCTCGGATCCGGCCCGTCCATGCGGCGGTGTGGAGCCACGAGAACGGTGTCGACCTGACCACGCGGGAGGAGGGATCCTGGGCCAACCGGGTGACCGATGACGGCACCACGGCCTCGGTCACCATGGAGACGCTGATCGCCGAAATCCCGGATGCCGCACCGCTCATCGTGAAGCTCGATATCGAAGGCGCGGAATCAGAGGTCTGCCGGGCGTCCCCGGGTGCCGTCTCGTCCTTCGCCTGCATCATGATCGAGCCCCACGACTGGATGCTGCCGGGTTCGGGTGGCCTTGCGCCGCTCTATGAGGCGGTGGCCGGAAAGAAGATGGATACCCTCATTCGGGACGAAACCCTGATGCTCTTCGACTGTGCTGTGCTGGAACAGTTCAGCGCGGTCCAACTCACTCGGTGACGCCCCTTCTCAGGCGTGCCGTACTGACTACGAAGCGCGTTTTTGTACAACGGGTATCGGCCCTAGCGGCCGACGCCGGGTAGGAGCGCGCTCCCGGTGTCTATCCGTGAAGTGTGTCTGCGGTGTGCGTAATTGTGCTTCCTGAAAGAGCTTTCAGCAAAGTCGCCGGCGTGCGGCGGTAGGCATTGTTAACCACGCTGCGCTGCAATAACATTCGCGACAGCCACATCTGGCTGATCACCCATCAAATCAATTTAGGAGAACCGTGTCACTCGCTGTTCACGCGGACTCGGGGCGCGACTTCTGGTCTGCACCTTCGTCATCCGCACCTCTCAAGAAGAGGTTGATACTCGCATCGGTGGCGATGACAGGCGCGTCGGTCATCGCCGCGGCGCCTGTCGCATCCAACCTGCCGGCACTGGAGATCGCTCAGCAACGCGCGGTCGAGCTTGCTGCCTTCGAGAACCCGTTCGCGGTGCTGTACGGCACGGTCTCGAACACGTTCAAGAACCTGAGCGCCCGGGGCGGCGAGATCAACGCCACCCTGCTGCCGAACCTGTCTGCGATCCTGGGCAATGAGGAACTCCAGCGCGAGCTCGCGGTCATCCTGTTCCGGCCGGAGACCGTCGCACAGCAGCTGCAGGACCGGTTGGCCGAGCATCAGGAGACCCTGCGACTGGGGTACGAGCAGTCGCAGGCGGGTTGGGCGGCCCATAACGAGCTGCTGCCCGGCGTGATGGAGCGCGCGCAGGCCGAGCTGCTGGCCGGCCATTTCACCGAGGCGTTCGCTCATATCAACGACTGGTTCATCTTCGGGCTCGGCGCGGCGGGCTGGCCGCTGTACCCGAGCTTCGCCGTTCCGGGACAGGTCGCCCGTGACGTCGGCGGACCGGCCATCGGTGCCATCCTGGATGCTCTGCTCGTCGGTGACACCACGCTCGCCGGCTACCCGCACGCCATTCTGGTTCCCTTTGTGAGCGCCATCTTCCGGTTCACCGACAGCCTCGACGAGATCCACGTGGCGACGCAGGCCGGTGATGTGGTGACGGCTGTCAGCCACATGGTCAACCTGCCGGCGAAGGTGTTGAACGCGTTCCTCAACGGGTATCGCCCGAGCATCGCCGACGAGTGGGCGTTCTTTCCGGGCATCCTCACCGCGGGCGGGCCCATCGACTCCTTCCTGGTGCAGTACCCGACGCTGATCGCCAAGGCGCTGGGCCTGATCCCGAAGACGACACAGACGGTCGAGGAACCCACCGCGACGTTGGCCAAGGTGTCGTCGACCGATACCGTCGCCGACTCCGATCTGGTGACACTGAGCGTCGAGACGGCCACCGGCGGGGCCACCCCGGTGGAGTCGATGGCAGCGAGCACCGAGACCGAGGAATCGGCCGAAACAACCGAGGAGACCGTGGTTTCCGAGGGCGAGGTCACCGAGGACGCCAGCACCGAGGATGTCGTCACCGAGGACGTCAGCACCGAGGACGTCAGCACCGAGGATGAGGCCGAGACGGCAGTCGAGTCTCCGGCCGACACCGCGGTCGAGCCGGTCGGCACGGAGACCACTCCCGGGACGACCGACACGGAGACCGACGCCAAGGACGACAGCAAGGCCGACAGCAAGGCCGACAGCAAGGCCGACAGCAAGGCCGACAGCAAGGCCGACAGCAAGGCCGACAGCAAGGCCGACACCAAGGCCGACAGCAAGGCCGACAAGTCGGACAAGAAGGCCGACAGCGCGTCCAGTAGCACCGGCTCGGACAGGAAGTCCGGCAGCAGCTCCTCGGGCAACTCCGGTAGCAGCAGCAGCGACTAGTCTCCGCTGACCGCAGTACGGCCCCCTCTCCCGAGGGGGCCGTACCTCGTTCCGGGGACCCGCAGCGATCAGAGCCGGTGCTGCTCGCTGGTCATCATGTCGACGACCCGGCCCACGTGCGGCTCGCGCACCACCGAGTCATGGTCGCAGTTGATGCGCTGCACGGTGAGTTCGCCGGTGAGCACCTGTGGCCATACCCGGTCGTCATCGCGGTTGAAGCTGCTGAGCACCAGCAGTGTGCGGCCCGAATAGGGTTTCGGTCGATGCAGTCGGCCCACTCGGACCCCGACCTCCCGCAGCGCGGCGACCTTCTCCTCGGGAGTGCCGTCGATGATGCCGGCCAGCGGGAGCCACAGCCGCTGGCGCCACAACACGGCCGCGGCCGCCGGTGGCTGTTCCAGCAGCGTCGATCCGACGTCGGGCAGGTCACGTCGCGCCGCGCGGACGGTTCGCGGCGGCAGGAAGGGATCGAGCAGGGTGACGAGCTCGACCTCATGGCCCAGCGCCGTGAGCCGGTTTGCGATATCCATCGCGATGAAAGCGCCCAGTGAATGTCCGGTCAGGGTATAGGGCCCCTCGGGCTGCAGTGCCAACAGATCCGGCAGATGTCGCCGTGCTGCGCGGGCGATCGTCCAGTCAGGGAAGGCCCGGTTCTCCAGACCTTGCGCCTGGAAGGCGACGACGGCGGTGTCCCGGTCCAGGCGGTCGGTCAGCGGTACGAACGACAGTGCCGACGCGCCGGCACCGGCGAAGCAGAACACCGTCTTTCGGGTGCTATCGGTCGGCGGGCGCAGGAGCACGGTTGTCGGCCCGATCCGCTTGTCCCGGCCGACGGCATCGCCGGCCAGGCGGCCCGCCACCACCTCGGTGAACTGCGCAACCGTCGGCGCGATGGCCAGATCCGAGGAGGCAAGCCGCACCTGGTGGCGCTCGCCGACCAGTCCGATCATCTGCTGGACGTTCAGTGAATCCCCGCCCAGCGCATAGAAATTCTCGTCTCGTCCGACCTGGGTCAACCGCAGGACCTCCGACCACGCGCCGGCGATCTCGGTCTCCAGGCCCGGTTCGGCCGGGACGATCGGCCCGCGGGTCGGTGCGGGCAGAGCCCGGCGGTCGACCTTTCCGCGTTCGTTGCGGGGCAACGCCTGCAGCATCACGACATGGGTCGGGACCATCCAGGCGGGCAGCCGGGTGTGCAGTTGGGCACGGACATCGGCCACCGCGGGGCTGCGGATCTCCGGATCGGGTGCCACATAGGCTGTCAGGACCGGTGTCTCGGCGAATTGGTCGGCGACCACCAGAGCCTCCCGGATCCCCGGGCAGTCGAGCAGGGCGGCTTCCACTTCGGCCGGTTCGACCAGGTACCCACGGATCTTCACCGCGGCATCGACCCGTCCGAGTACCACGAGCACACCGTCGTCGGTGATCCGGGCGCGATCGTTGGTGACGAATGTGCGGCTACCGTCCGGGTTCTCGGTGAAGGTCGTCGAGGCGCTGTCCGGCTTGAGGTAGCCGGCGGCCAGGTACGGCGAGGTGACCGTCAACTGACCGTGAGCGTCGATGTGGAGTTGCTTGTGCGGTACCGCCACACCGGCCGGAATGACGCCCGCCGGGATGTCGTCGCCCGGCCAGATGTCGAAGTGCGCGATGCCCAGTGTCTCCGACGAGCCGGCCCAGTTGGTCAGCACGGCATGGGGCGCGAGCGCTCGGGCCCGGCGGATCACGTTGCTGTAGATGGGTTCCCCGGTGGTGACGATGCGCTGAACCCGGTGCAGAACGCGATCGCCTGCCGCCTCGGTCAGCGATTGCAGGAACGACGGGGTGCACATCACGATGTCGGTGTCGACGATCCGGTCGATCGCCGATTCGGGGGTGCAGTTGCGGGGATCGATGGCGATGATCTCGGCACCCGACAGCAAGGCCCCTACCAGCACGTTGAGCCCGGCCGCGAAGCTCACCGGCATGCACAGGGCGACCTTGCTGTCCTCGACGATGCCGAACCGGTCGCGGTGCAGAATCCAGTCGCTCAACCAGGTTCCGTGCACGTGCAGCACGGCCTTGGGCTCACCGGAGGAACCGGAGGTGAACTGGATGCTGGTCACCGTCTGCAGGCCGAGCGCCGGCGCGGCCGTCGGTGGTACGGCCGACTGCGGCGGCTGGGCGGCCGGCCACACCGAGTGGTCCGTGCCGAGTTGGTGCGCCAGCGCGTTGCCGGCGTCGTCCATGACAATCGTGTCGAGCCGGTAGCCCTGTTCGCGCAGGGCGCCGAAGATGTGGGTCATCCGGTCCTGTGGGAGTGCGGGATCCAGTGGGACCAGCGGTGTGCCTGCGGCGAAACTACCGAGGACCACGGCGGCGGTGTGCGGGTTCAGATCGCCCACCATGGCCACCGCCGACGCGGCCTGGTCGCGCCCGCACAGCGCCGATCTCCACTCCGCGGCGGCCGATCGCAGTGCACCGTAGCTGATGGATCCCTGTTCGGTGCGCAACGCCACCTGATGCTGTTTCTGCTCGGAGATCTGCTCGAATCGCTGACTCACCGAGTCGAATTCGATGGGCGCGACATGCGAGAGATCGGGCCGCACCATTGCCCGCACCGGACTGTCCAGGGTGTGCCCACGCGGCGTCACCGCAACCTTGCGCAGCAGCCCCACCGTGGGCAGCAGGACGACCAGCGTGATGAGCAGCTCACCGGTGAGGTAGGTGTATCCCACCGCGTTGATACCCCACCGCGGCGTGGTGAGGATGACACCGACGACCACCAGCACGCCCAACAGCACCTGGGAGATGACGGCCAGCCGCAGTGTGCGTTGCAGCCGCGCCAACGCGGTATAGATCGTGGTCAGTGCGACGGCGGGCAGCACCAGTGCCATGATCCTGATCAGCGTGGTGCCGTTCTCCGCGTAGCGCGGACCGAGAATGCCCAGGATGAACGGGGCCAGCAGTATCAGCGTCACGCAGCCCGCCACCGCGGACCCGCCACACAGCAGGACGAACCGCTTGGTGCAGGCTCGCACATCTGCACCGGGCGTGGAGGCCGCCGCGATGAACGGTGCCGAGGTCGCCACGATCAGCGCCCCGAGGGTGTTGACCACCAGCCAGCACATGGAGAAATAGGCGTTCATCTCGGTGCCCAGTTGGGCGACGACGATGAGCGGCACCACGAGGGGGACGATGACGTTGATGGCATTGATGGCATAGGAACTGGCGAAGAAGGTGAACAGCTCGCGGCGGGCCGGCAGATTCGGCGTCCCGGTGCGGGCACCGGTTTCGCGTCGGATGATGACCACCGCGATGATGGCCGTGATGGCAGCGGCCGGCAGCACCCAGGACCAGACGATCGCGGCACCGGTCGCCAGCGGGATGAGTGCCGTGATCACGATCAGCTTCGCCGTGGACTGGCTGATGTTCTTGATCGCGATCGTGCGCGCCCGGCTCAGTCCGATCAGGATCTGATCCTGTAGCGCGTAGATCGCCAGTACCGCGACGAACAATGGGAAGAGCAGCATCTCAAGCGGATTCGGGAACAGCTGGGCCCGCGGTCCGACACCGATGAAGATGACGCCGAACAATACTGCGGCGCAGGCGACGAATGCGGTGCCCTCGCGCACGAGGCGTTGCGTTCGGACGCCGGCCAGGGGCAGGAACCGTTCGTAGAGGCTGCCGAGGCTGAAGTTGGCGAGGATGGCGATCAGTGTGGCCGAGGAGATGATGGCCGACGCGCGGCCGACCTCCGCGGTGTCATAGCCGCGCGCCGCGACCGTCCAGAAGACGAAACCCAGGACGCCGGTCGCTGCGCTCGATGTCATCACCGCGACGATGTCGATGCCGAGTCCGCCGCCGGTCACCGCGGTGACCGGCGCCCCCAGTTGGGCGGGGGGAGGGGGATTTTGCTGCGTGCGCAGGGCGTCGGGGCCGCCAGAGATCGGCATGGGGTGTGGTCCTAGCGGGAGGGGTGATCGGGCGGGGAGTGCCGCCTGAAGAACAATACGGACTCGACTAAGAATTGGTTAGCCTACCCAAAGTAGTGATACGCATCATAGCGGTGAAGGTAGCCACCCGAAGGGTGTCCTGCGTTGCTAATCTGCGTCCAGTCGACTCGAACTGCGTTGCGCTGATGGTCTTTCCATCGCCCAGATGGCGAGCAACCGGTCTTGTGAGTCGTGTCTCGGCGATCAGGGAAAGCCTCCGTATCGGAGGATGGTGAGGTAGTGCGTCCGTTAGTTCTGGCCCGGGTCACCGGGTGGGTATCGCTGGTGCCGCTGGTGTACTTCGCCGCCGAGTGGGTGGTCTCGGCTTCCTGGCGCGGCCTCTACGGCTACCGCGACGATCTGGTCGGCCCGCTGGGAATCGCGTTCTGCGGACCGGTCGGCAACTGGCCGTGCAGCGAATTGTACCGGGTGATGAACGTCGCCCTGGTGGCAACGGGTGTGGCAGTCGCCTTTGTCGCGGCCAGCTTGGGCGCGCAACGCAGGGCCGACCGCGGCAGCGTCCTTCTGCTGCTGGTGTCGGGAGTGGCCCTGGCCGCCAGCGGCATCATCACCCAGAACGTGAGCTACTCCTGGAACACCACCGCCACCGCGGTTTTCATGTCGCTGGGATCGGTGAGCGCGTTGCTCATCGCCGTGACCTCGACGGCAGCCATGTCGGGGGAGCGGCGCGGCGTCGCGGTGCTCGCCGGCTTGATCGGACTGTGCGGCTATCTCGTCTACGTGGGTGGGCAGGACGTCTTCGGCCCCGGTGGGGCCCAGCGACTGTGCGTCTACGGAACCCTGGTGGCGGTCATCACCGTCGGGACTGCCGCTTTCGTGCACGCACCGGCCCGGGACAGCGGCAGCCGTGAGCTCGTCGGGCACACACGATGAACGACAGGCGGTTCCGGCGATGACCGCGACGCTGCAGCCGAGCGTCGGTCATGTTCCGACCGGCGCGGCGGCTCAACCCGCCCGGCGCCGGGTACCCGTTCTGCGGCTGAGGCAGCCCGATCTCGCGGTCGCGGGTGCGGCCGCGGGTGTTCTCGCGCTGACCGGGCTGCCGGACGGGGTGCGGGCGGTCAGCTTGATGGTGTTCGTCGCCATCGGTCCCGGCGCAGCGGTGCTGACCTGGGTACGTATCCCGCGGCGGGCCGTGTTGTCCACGGTGCCGATACTGGGCGCGGCGATCACCACGTTGGTGGCGATGGCGGCGATGTGGTCATATCGATGGAGCCCGCCCGAGATCCTGTGGGTGCAGATCGTCGGGGTGTGCGGGAGCAGCGCGTACTGGTACTACCGCCACCGTGACACCCCGCTGACCGCTGCCACCGGTGTCCGTTGGCGGCCGGTCCCCGTTTCGTCCGTGGCTGGTCAGTCGGTTGTCCGCGAACACCTTTCGCTGCTGCTCAGTGCCCTCGCCCTGGGGGTCTGGCTGGCTGCCGTACCTGGACTTCCCGGCGTCGAGGCCAGCTACTACGGCCTGCTGTTCTCCGGGACGGGACCGTTGCTTGCCGTCTGCATCGTCGTCTGCGCATGGGCGTTACTGGTTGCGGTGCGTGACCGCCGGTTGATTCCGGCGGCGGTCGCGGTCGGTGCGGCCATCATCGTTTCCCGGGTCACCACCGTGGTGGCCACCGAGGTCCCGCTCTATGACTGGACCTACAAACATCTCGCGGTCGTCGACTACATCCTGGTGAACGGGCGCATCGCGCCCGACGGCACCGACATCTACGCGCAATGGTCGGCGTTCTTCGTGATGTTCGCGTGGTTCAGCGATGTCACCGGCATCGCCCCGATCACCATCGCCCATGTCTTCGCCCCGGTCATCCATGTGCTCATTGCGCTTGCCGTCTACTGCGCGGCGCGGGTTCTCGGGCGCTCGCGTCGCACCGCGATCGCCGCGGCCTTCCTGGCCGAGGTGTTCAACTGGGTGGGGCAGGAATACTTTTCGCCGCAGGCATGGTCTCTGGCGTTGGCCTTCGGCATGATCGTGCTGTTGCTGGCATCGCCACGTAGCCGTGCGAGCGGGGTGCTGGCCATCGTGGTGTTCGCGGCGACGGTGCCCACCCACCAACTCACCCCCTTCTGGGCGGTCGCGGTGGCATGCGGGCTGTGTGTGTTCAGGCGCGCCCGGCCCTGGTGGATCTCGGTGGTGATGGTGGCGATCGTGGGCAGTTACCTGCTGCTGAACCTGGAGGCGGTGCTGCCCTACGGCATGTTCTCCGGAAGCAGCGTGGTGAGCAACGCCACCAGCAACGTCGTCAGTTCCGGTATGCCCGCAAAGGATTTCACCTCGGCGGTGGTACGCGCGCTGTCACTCACGGTGGTGGCCACGGCCTTCGGCAGTGCGATCTGGTTGTGGCGGCGCAAGCGCCCGGTGATCGGGCTGTCCATCGTGGCCTTCTCATCGTTCGGCCTGCTGCTGGGGCAGAACTACGGCGGCGAGGCCATCTTCCGGGTGTATCTGTACGCGCTGCTCGGCTGCGCGATCCTGATCGCGCCCGCCGTGGTGGCTGCCGTCGATCGGAAATGGTGCGGTCCGCGCGCCGCCGCCATCCGGGCGATCGCCGTGCTCGGGTTGAGTGGGGTGTCACTCGCCGGGCTGCACGGTTATGTCGCTTTGTGGCCGATGGTGCTGGAGACCCGTGCCCAGGTCGATCTGATGGACTCGATCACCACCGACGCGGATCAGCGCACCAGACTGGTGATGATGCGCCTCGGCGGATTGCCGACCCGACTGAACGCCGACTACGCCGACGTGGTGTATTTCAACCCGTATTTCGACGAGACGATCGCCTACGACCTGTGGGATGGTCAGGATCCGAATCTCGCGGAGCTGAAGAAGAACTTCCCCGCTGAGAACGACATCGACATCCTCAATGACAACGCCACCCGCGAGGCATACATGGCGTACCTGATGTTCAGCGAGCAGTCGAACAAGGCGCTGCGCTACTACGGCGACTACCGTCCCGAGTCGATCGAGATCCTGCAGGAGGCGCTGCGAAACTCGCCGAACTGGTCGGTGTTCTACGAAGACGGCGCCACGCTGGTGTTCCGGAGTATCAACCACGAGAACGTAGCCGAAGGGGAGTCCGACGGTGGCTGACACCATGCCGGTCACCGCCACCCGGCTGTCGGTCGTGGTGTGCTGCTACACCGCGGCCCGCCGGGCGCAGGTGCTACGCGTCGTCGAATCGGCGCTGAACCAGCTCGCCGGGACGGGGGATGAGGTCATCGTCGTCGTCGACCACAACGACGATCTGCTCGACGATCTGTCGACCGCACTGCCGGACTCGGTGATCCTCGTTCCCAACACGTGTGAACGGGGGCTGTCCGGCGCCCGCAACACCGGGGTGCGACGTTGCGGCAACGAGATCGTGGTGTTCATCGACGATGACGCGGTGCTCACCGCGGGCGCCCTCGACGGAGCGCGGCGGGCGTTCGTCGACCCGGCCATCGTCGCGATCGGCGGTGCGGTGGACGCGGACTGGCAGGCCGGCTCGGCACCGGACTGGTTCCCCGCAGAGTACGGCTGGGTCGTCGGGTGCGACTACCGGGGACTACCGGCCTGCGGCGATCAGATCCGCAACCCGATCGGCGCGGCCATGGCCGTACGGCGTACCGCTCTGCACCACATCAACGGGTTCTCGACGAAACTCGGCCGGGTGGGCGACCTCCCCACCGGCTGCGAGGAAACGCTGATGGGCGTTCAGCTGCGCGCCGAGTTCCCGGCACAACGGATCATCCGGCACACCGCTTTCCGTGTCTCCCATCATGTTCCCGCGGAGCGCGCCACTCTGCGCTATTTCACCCGTCGCTGCTATCAGGAGGGGCGGTCCAAGGCCGCACTGTCCCGGATCTCCGGTCGGCAGGCCGCGCTCTCCAGCGAACGCAGCTACACCACCCGCATACTCACCTCGGGTGCCTGGCAGGCCCGCCGCAATCCGCGCCGACTGCTCGCGCTGATCGCCGGATTCCTCTACACGGCAACTGGATTCGCGACAGGTCTGCTGGTCACCGCACATCAGGGGCGCCATCGATGAACGCACTGCTGCACCATCCCCGGATCGCGGCCGCCGGCGTCGTCGCGATCTCCTTCTTCGCCGAGTGGCTGTTCCCGGCGGTCAGGCCGGCGGCGCTCATCCTGACCGGTCTGGCCATGACGGTGACGGCGGCGACGCTGGGCGCCCGGCGAGTCGTCGCGGGCACGCCCGCGACCCTGCTCGCGGCGGCCGGGATCGCCATGGCGCTCACCGGTATCGTCGCCGACCACGCGACACGCGCCACCCTGGATGCGGCGTTCGCCGTGCTCGGCGCGACGGGCATCTTCATGATCGGCACCGGCACGAAACTGCCTGCACCACTGCGGCTGCTGCTCGCCGGCGCCGGATCGGCGGCCCTTGTCGGTCATCTCGTATCGGTGAGCGGACAGGCATCCGCGCTGGACACCGTCGTGACCGCAATGCCGGTGAGCTACCCGGTGCTGATGTCGGTCATCGTGCTGGGATGGGCGGCGGGTACGCGCGTGCCCGCCCCCACCGATACGCCCGACGGGGTGCCGGCATGAGGCCGTTGCTGCGATACGGTGCCCTCCTCTTCGTCGGCATACTGGTGTGCTCCTGTGCGCTGACAGGCACCGCCTCCGGGCAACCCCGGGTGCTGTTGGACGCTGAGTTCGATGGGCCCGCGGGCAGTCCGCCCGACGGAATCTGGCAGGTGGCCACCGGCGGAGGCGGCTGGGGCAACAATGAATCGCAGATATACACCGACCACCCCGACAACATCAGCCTGGACGGCAACGGCCACCTGGCCCTGACCGCACGACGGGATGCCGGCGGTCAGATCACCTCCGCACGGATCAGCACCGCCAACACGTTCGCCTTCACCTACGGTCGCGCGGAAGCACGCATATCCCTTCCGGCCGGAACGGGTCTACACCCGGCCTTCTGGCTGCTCGGCGCGAATCTCGACGAAGTCGGGTGGCCGGCGGCCGGTGAGATCGACGTGATCGAGACACTCAACCACGCCACCGAATGGCATTCGGCCGTACACGCCCCGCAGGCGGGAACCGAACGTGGCCAGCAGATGTCGGCGGCGGGTCCGGTCCCGTTCCCGCTGGCCGGTGTGTTCCGCACCTACTGGGTGGAACGCACACCGGGTCGCATCGTCACCGGTGTCGACGATCTCACCCTGCTGACCATCACACCGTTCAACCTCGCGGACGGCGCGACATGGGTTTTCGACGCGCCGTTCGAACTCCTGCTGAATCTGGCGGTCGGCGGGAACTGGCCCGGCCCGGCGGACGGGTCCACCCCGTTCCCGACCACCATGCTCGTCGATTGGGTGAGGGTGACCGAACTGTGACCGCCGATCTGAGGATCGATCCCGTGATGAACTTCGTCGGCAGCCCCGACGGCGGGCACGCCCGCTGGATCGGCTCCCTCGACATCGACACCATCGGTGAACACGATGGTCAGGTCACCGTCGTGATCAATCGGCCGGACGAATACCGCAGGGCACGAATACTTTTGCGAAACGGAACCGATCCGGTCGATTTCGTCGAAGCCGATATCGTGGACGGTGCCGTCACCCTGAGGATTCCGGATCGGCTCCGGGACCCGGCACCGGCCGGGGAGCTTTCGCTGCCGCCGATCTCGGTCGTGCTGTGCACCCGTGACCGACCGGACGACCTGGCCGGTGCGCTCGCCTCACTGCGCACCATCGACTACCCGGACTTCGAGATCGTGGTCGTCGACAATGCCCCTACCACCGATGCCACTGCACGGGTCATCGCCTCCGCTGCCGACCCGCGGGTCCGAAGGGTGACCGAACCCGTTGCCGGACTGTCGAATGCGCGCAATGCCGGGCTGCGCGCCGCCCGCCACGGCATCGTGGCGTTCACCGATGACGATGTCGTGGTGGACCCCCACTGGCTGCACGGGCTGGCCCGCGGATTCGCTCGTGCCGACGACGTGTCCTGTGTGTGCGGCATGGTGCCCAGCGGCGAGCTGCGCACCGCGGCGCAGGCCTATTTCGATCAGCGGGTGTCATGGGCGGCCACGCTGGCACCGCGTACCTACTCACTGGCCGATCCGCCAAAGGATCTGCCGCTGTTCCCGTTTCAGGTCGGCATCTACGGCACCGGTGCGAACTTCGCGATCACACGCGGTGCCGCCATTGCCATGGGCGGGTTCGACGAGGCGCTCGGCGCCGGCACCTCGACCAAGGGTGGTGAGGACATCGACATGTTCTTCCGCCTGGTGGCGGCCGGGCACACCCTGGTCAACGAGCCTGCCGCGATCGTGTGGCACCGTCACCGCAGCGATGGCGGGGCGCTGTTGGTCCAGGCCCGCGGATACGGGCTGGGCCTCGGCGCCTGGCTGACCAAGGTGACACTGGACCGTCAGCACCGGCGACTGGCTTTCGGGGTGGCGCGCCGACACTTCCGGTCCTCGCTGCGTGCCGGTGCTGATTACGGCGCGGTGATGGTGCCCCCGGTCGATCTCGGCGATGACGTGCCCAGGTCGGTCGGACGCACCGAGGTGCTGTCGGTGCTGGGTGGGCCGTGGGCACTGTGGCAGGGACGGCGGCAGGGTCGCCGGTCGTCGCCGATGCGGCGAGCGGGTTAGCCGGACGAGAGGAGATCGGTCACGGTCTGGGGGAGCAGACCCAGTGCCGTGCTGATCGCGTCCGGGTCGAACACCGAGCGATGGAATTCGGCGGTGAACCACAGGTTCTGCGCCACGGTCACCGAGGTCACCGTCACCCCGGTGGGTGTCGCGGGATCGTTGGCCACCAGCATGCAGGCCTGCTCCGCAGAGATGAACGGCCACGGGCCGTTCCACTGCGGCGAGCCCAGGTTCGAGTGCAGCAGTTGCAGTTTCGGCGTAGCCGGTACCGGTAGCGCGTGGGGACCGCGCCCGCTGCGGCTGCGGGCCTTCGCGGTGCCCACCAACAGATTCGCCACCGGCCGGCCGGTCGTGGCGGCCTCGGTCATCTCGTGGTGCAGGCGCGCCGGGCCGCCGGCGCGGTCGATGACGAAATCGAGGCCGGCCGAGAACGAGGCCAACGTGTCGCGGCCGCCGGGGAGAAATCGGCGTACGTCGAAGGGAATCTTCACCACATCGTCCACGGCGATTCCGGCCCGTTCGAACGACGACCACAGCGCGCAGGTGAACACCGCCACCATGCTCACCCCGGGCAGGCACCGATCACGGAGGGCGCGCAACTCGGCGACCTGCCCGGCGTCCAGACCGATCACCCGGGTGGCCGGCGTCGGGGTGAACGCCGTGCCGTGCCCCGGCGTTTCCGCACCGGGTGGCGCGGTAGCGGTTCGGGTGCGGTGAGCTGCGAGCAGTTTCGCCAGCCGGGCCGGGTTGGCGCCGAAGGTCGCGACCGCCGCGGCGGCCAGCGGGGAACGGGTGCGTGCGTAGGGCCGCCAGGTCGCGGTGTCGCGTGCATCGGTGATACCGAACAGCACGTCCAGCAGTGTGTGGATGAGCGGGATCTCACCAAGCCCGTGGCTGAAGTCGATCGCCAGCCAGTCACCGGCGGTGGCCAGCGTGACAGCGCGGTCGTCGATGCCGCGCACGGTCTGTAGCAGATCGATGAGCGTCGCCGAATCTTTGGGCGCAGCAATCGGATACACCCGAGGTTCGGCAGACTCGCGCACTCGGCGCCACCGGCTACCTGCCGCCGAGGGCTCCAGGCACAGGCGGGCGAGCGGTCCTGCCGCGGTCATCGCATCGAGCCGTGTGGTCAGCTGATCATGCGACGGAAGCGTCAGTGGACCGACGACGACGGCCGACCGGCGATGGCTGTGCACCATATCGAGGGCCGCCACCCGGACGTGCCCGTCGATCACGGGGTCACCCCGACGCGGCTACGACGGCGGCGGCGCCGGAAACGCCGCACTGTCTTCATCTTTCACTGCCGGGACTGCGTCATCGTCGTGCTCGTCGTGGTGGTTGCGGTCGCTGATCATCAGCGATGCCAGGGCACCGACGACACACACCACCGCGGTGATGGCGAATATCTCGCCGTACTGCATGGTGTAGGCGATCCGGGTGTTCTCCATCAACTGTCGGCCGGCGTCCAGCAGATTGCCGGTGTCCACGACGGGCAGCGACTGCAGGATCTGGTTGAAGCGGTACAGACCCCAGGCCGACAACGCGGCCATACCGATGAGCATGCCGATCATCCGGGAGACGACCACCGACGCCGATGCGATGCCGTGTTCGGCGACCGGCACCACCCGTAGCGCCGCGGAGGTCAGTGGACCGATCACGAGTCCGAGTCCGAAACCGGCCAGCGCCAGGTCGGTGTCGAACGCGGGCAGCGTGAACACCCCGAGATCGTGACGCGCCGAGAGCACGTTGACATCCCAGTGCGAGATCAGCCAGTAGCCGAACGCGGCGATCAGCAGACCGGCGACCGCGATGGGCCGATCGCCGATGCGGGTGGCCAGCCAGCCGCCGAGCAACGCACCGATCGGAAGCGCGATGAGGAACCGCAGCAGCAACACCACGGCTTCGTTCTTGTCCATGCCGAGCACGCCCTGGCCGAACAGTTCGACGTTGACCAGCGTCACCATCAGTGCGGCGCCTGCAGTCAACGACGCGGCCAGCGAGGCCAGGAACGGGCGGAACTTCACCCCGGCCGGCTCCAGCAGTCTGGTGGTGGCCTTCTTTTCCCAGACGAAGAACCCGACCATGGTCAGCACCGCCACGATCAGCAGCGGAATTCCGTAGCTGGGCAACAGGTTCTTGCCGTCCGGTGCCGGGTTGTACAGGCCGACGACGGCCGCGCCGAGCGCAATCGCCAGCAGGAGGCCGCCGATGACGTCCACCTTCTGTTGTGGTTGATCCCGGTCCCGGGAGGGCACGCTGAAGTGGATCATGACCATCGCGACGGCGGCCATCGGGATGTTGATCCAGAAGATGTCACGCCAGGTATTCAGCGCCCATACGACCGCGATGCCGTACAGCGGACCCAGCACGCTGCCGAGTTCCTGTGCCGCACCGATGCCGCCGAGCACGGTGGCGCGCCCGCGGGCCGACCAGAGATCGGCCGCCAGTGCCAGGGTGACCGGAAGCAGGGCGCCACTGGCGATTCCCAGGATGGTGCGTCCGATGACCAGGGTGGTCAGGTCACCGGCGAGGGCGGTGACCACCGATCCGACCATGAATCCGAGCAATCCGGCCTGCAGTATCAGCTTGCGCCCGAACCGGTCGGAAGCCTTGCCCAGCAGGGGCATGGCCGCGATGTAGCCGAGCAGATAGCTCGTCACGATGGGCGTGACCTGCTGAATCTGATTTATCGGGATGCCGACATCGCGCATGATGTCGGTCATGATGGTGATGACGACGTAGGTGTCGAGTGCACCGAGGGTGACCGCGAGGCCACCGGCACTGATGGCCAGGCGCCGGTTGGTGCCCGCCGAACCCGCTGCCCGGTGGCTGTTGGCCGCCGTCATCAGCTACCGGGCTTCGCGACGGTGACGGTCTTGCCCCAGTCGGTGAGGGTCATGGTGATGGTGTTGCCCGCCGATGGTGCGATCTGGACCTGCGCCAGCTGGTGGTCGCCATCCTCACGGATCCATGCGGTGGCCGGGGCCGGGGCGCTCTGGTTGAGCTGCGGGGCGATCTTGTTGACCGCTTCGGCGCTGACGGTGCCGGTGATCTTGACTGCGTCGGAACCGCCGATTGCCTCGCGGCCCTCGGCCTTGGGATCGGAGAAACTGGCCAGGATGTTGGCCAGGCCGGTGTCCGGGTTCAGGATGGCCGAGACGTCATAGATGTCGGCGGCAGGACCGAAGTTCTGCATGTTGCCGCCCTTGGTGATGGCGCCGTACAGATCGCCGTCGGCCACGACGAAGGCGACGTCGGTCAGCTTCTGGCCGAGGAAGATGATGTCGGCCTCGCCCTGCGCTGCGACCGCGGGGGCGTTGGTCAGATCGCCGCTGAGGCTGGCGATGGGCAGTTCCTTGATCTCACCGCCGACGAGCAGCTCAAGGTGCACGCTCTGCTCGCTGCGGGTGGTCTCGGCGGATTCGGTGATGAGCGTGGCCGCTTCGGGGAGCGGGGCGTCGTTGGTCTTCGACCCGCAGCCGACGAGCGCTGCGGCCACCGCCAGGATGGCGAGGAAGGGAAGAAGGATCCGGACTGCACGGGGGCGCGTCTGCATGCTCTGCATCGTAGTGGGTCTGCCCGAGTGCCCCCGAGCTACGGGGACGTGGCAGCCACGGCACTAATCTTTAGCCATGTTCACCGGAATCGTGGAAGAGCTCGGCGAAATCGTCGGTAAAGAGGACCTCTCGGATGCCGCGAGGTTCGTGATCCGCGGGCCCGTGGTGACCTCCGACGCAGGTCATGGCGACTCCATTGCGGTCAACGGTGTCTGTCTGACGGTCGTGGAGGTGCGTCCGGACGGTGCGTTCACCGCCGATGTGATGGCCGAGACGCTCAACAGGTCCAGCCTGCGCGCGGTGCATGTCGGCAGCCAGGTCAATCTGGAGCGCGCCGCAGCGGTCAACAGCCGTCTCGGCGGTCATATCGTGCAGGGCCACGTGGACGGCACCGGCGAGGTGATCGCCCGAACCCCTTCGGAGAACTGGGAGGTCGTCCGGATCTCGCTGCCCGGCGAGCTGGCCCGCTACGTCGTGGAGAAGGGCTCGATCACCGTCGACGGCATCTCGCTGACGGTCTCCGGACTCGGGGACGACTGGTTCGAGGTGTCCTTGATTCCGACCACGCTGTCCATGACGACGCTCGGCGGTGCGGCGGTCGGCACACCGGTCAACCTCGAGGTGGACGTCATCGCGAAATATGTCGAACGGTTGATGGCCGACCGCGGGTAGTGAGCCCGGCGATCGTTTGATCTTTGCTCCCCGAACAATCAGCAACGGATGTCGCCCCGGCGTGTCGACTCGCCGACCGTGTCATCTTCGTCCTCGGGAGGGGGCGCCGGATGAGGTGTGCGGGCGGCGGAGCGCCTGCGAAAATGTCGGTGACAGTCACTTGATTGCGGAAGTATCTGCGTAATCCGCAGCCGCGGTCGGGTGTCGGCACCGGAACGGGATTCCGCTAATGCCGAGTGGTCACCTGCATCGCACGCCGCCCGGCTCAGGTGGCAGAATTTGTGCAGGTAGCGGTGTCGGCCCTGATGGCGGGCCGGCGCGGTCGTGCCGGCCTCGCGGGCAGTCGGAATCGTGGCTGAACTACGGCGTCGGCGGTGTTTGCGACGTGGCATCGTTGCTGGCAGGCGGGGCTGGTGGGCGGCTGTGGCGCGAGCTTCGAACCGGACCCGGTGAAGCCGGGTGATCGCGTGTCAGCTAATCGGTGGACAGCCGGCGAAGTCACCTCAGGATTTCCTCAGTTTGTACTTTCCAGTTATTAACGGCCGTGTTAACTTACGGCGCAGTCAATAGGACTGTGCGCTCGGTTCTGGCAACGATTGCCCGGCGGAGCGGTGGAATGTTGAGGAGCAACATGGCGACACATCGGAAGACGTCAGCGAAGAAGAGGATCCGCACTGGCGAATTCGCTGTCGCCGCGTTCCTCGGCCTCGCGGTCACCGCCGCGCCGGCCATCGCGACAGCTGACACCTCTGATGGCGCCTCCACCACCGGCCCCTCGGCGGACAAGAGCAGCGCGTCCAACGCCACAGCACCCAAGACCGGACCCAAGACCGCGAAGTCCGGTAAAACCGGCGCGGGTAACGGGACCCCGCTCCGCATCCAGGCGGCAATCGCGGAAGAGGATGAGGAAGACGCCCTCCTCGGTGGCGAGGACGTCGACGACGAGTCCGTGGTCGCCGAGACAGGCATCGAAACCGAAACTGAAGCCGATCCCGAGACCGAGGCCGGAGACGTCGAGGGACCCGGCGAGGGTGAAGAAAACGCGCCGCCGGTCACCGAGACGGGTTCCGGCTCGACCGGAGCCGAGGTCGTCGAGCCCGAGGGGACCGACCCCGTCGTCGCCGAGCCCGTCGTCGTCGAGCCCGAGGTCGTCGAGCCCGTGGTCGTCGAGCCCGTGGTCGTCGAGCCCGAGGTCGTCGAGACCCCGAATACCCCCGACACCAGCCCAGTTGTGGACGTCATCGAGATCCCATCCTCGGATCAGTCGGCCTCCTCGCTGGCGCTCAAGGGTTCCGATCCGTCGCCGACCCCCACGGCGCTGGCCTCGGCGCTGCTCGACATCGATCTCGACATCGTGCCCAAGCCGCCGGTGATTCCCGCGTTCGCGCCCCTGATGGGCATCATCAACGGCCTGGCCAGCTGGGTCGACCAGATCTTCCCGGCGTACGAGTCCGACCCGATCCTGAATCCGACTCAGGTCGCCGCCGGCTGGGTGATGACACTGTTCGCCGGCCTGCAGGGCACCTACTGGCAGGGCCAACCCACGCCGTTCACGTTCGGCGCCCTTGTTCTCGTGACGGCCGCGTACGCCCGCTACGAGCGGTTGGCCACCAACCAGCTGCCGGGTGAGCCGACGATCTCGGCCGGCCCGCTGCCGCTGACCTGGAAGCTCAAGAGCGTCGACCCGGACGGCGACCCGCTCGTCTACTCCGTCGGCCTGAGCGGTCAGCCCAGCAACGGTCTGATCACCATGAGCCCGGATGGCACCTTCAGCTTCGTCCCGACATCGCTGGAGGATCTGAACAACGGCACCGACGTCACCTTCACCGTCCGGGTGAACGACAGCCTGGGCTTCTTGGAGCATCCGCTCACCCCTGACGGCAATGACGCCTTCTACACCGTCTCGTTCCGCTACCCGGGTCTGGGCATCAACAACCTGCCCGTCTTCACCGCGCCCGGCCAGGCCACCGTGGTGGGTACCGACGGGAACACCGGCAAGGTCACCATCGTCGCCGAGGCCACCGACGCCGACGGCGACCAGTTGACCTACACGGCCACCTCACTTTTCGGCACCGTGACGCGCAACGAGGACGGGACGTTCACCTACACCCCGAACGACGCCGCCCGCCACGCCGCGGCCGGCGACCTTGCCGCGGCCCTCGGCCTGAACAAGGACCTGGTCAGCATCTGGGCCAATGACGGCCGCGGCGGGATCACGCTGCTGCCGACCACCGTGACCGTCGACATCGTCGGCGCCAACAACGCGCCCACGGTCACCGTGAATCCGCCCGCGATCTCCGATCCGCTGACCGGCCTGATCGCCGGTGGATTCGACATCGATGATGACGACAACGATCTCGTCACCTTCTCGCCCGGGATCCTGACGACCACCCGCGGTGGACTCGTCACGGTGACCGGGCTCGGCTACACCTATCTGCCGTCCTTGCAGGCGCGCGCGCAGGGCGGGACGGACACCTTCACCGTCACGGCCGATGATGGGCACGGCGGCACCGTCCAGGTCTCGATCACGGTCACCATCGCCCAGATCAACGTGGCACCGGTCTTCGAGTCGACCCCGACCATCACCCATACCGACCACACGACCGGTGTGCTCACCGGCACGTTCCAGGTTCGCGATGACAACGGCGACACTTTGACGTTCACCAGTGTGGGCTTGCTGGGAACCATCGCGGTGGATCCGACGCCGGCAGCGGACGGGGTGACCTACACGTTCACCTATACGCCCTACAACCCGCATGCCGCGTCGCTGCCGCTGGCGATCACCACCGATCTGGTGACCATCACCGCATGGGACGGCGGGCTCCTCTCGGGCGACAGCGCGACGTTCCTCGTCCAGCTCTCGACCCAGGTCAACCAGACCCCGTCGGCGACCTACCAGAACACCGGCAGCAGCAGCCTTCTCGGCACGGTGACGGGCACGATCGTCACCACCGACGATGACCTCATCCACACCTACACCCCGCTCGTCATCACCACCGACAAGGGCTCGGTCCTGGTGAACGGCCTGACCGGCGACTACATCTACACCGCCTCGATCGCAGCGCGGAATGCCGCCAGTGCGAGCGGCGCGTCGGCCGCCGACAAGATCGACACCTTCACCATCACGGTCACCGATCCCGCAGGCGCCAGTGTCGACGTGCTGGTCAGCGTGACGATCCCGCAGTGGAACCTGCCGCCGGCCGGCGGTGTGGCGTCCAACATCATCGCCGACAGCAACGGCGTGGTGCGCGGCCAGATCACCGGTGTCATCAACCTCGACGATGATCCGCTGACGTACTCGATCACCGGTTCCAACGGCGCGAGCACCGCCTACACCGACGGGGGCGGCATCGCCCACGTCAACGCGGACGGCAGCTACGTCTACATCCCGCGACTCGGCGGAGCGCTCGGCTACTACGACTCGTTCAGCGTCACCGTCGACGACGGCCGCGGCGGAACCACGAACGTGCTCGTCGGCCTGGGTGCCGTCATCGCCCCGACCCCGTCGCTGGACGGCGTCACCGTGACGAAGACCAACGGGGCGCCCGGTGTCGTGACCGGCACGGTCGGCCTGGGATCGTCGGCCAACAACGGGCTGTTCAACTCGTTCACCGGGAGCGGCGCGAGCCACGGCACCGTGACGTTCGACGGCGTGACCTACACCTACACCCGGACCTCAACCGGGCATGTGGGCGGAAGCAGCGACACCTTCGACATCATCGGCACGGCCTACGGGCTGACCATCACGGTCGCCACCGTCACCGTCACCCCGATCATCTCCAACGCCGCGCCGGCCCCCGGATCAACCACCATCACCGAGTCCGATGTGACCAACGTGCTGGGCGTGTACTGGCAGGAATCCAAGGGCAACATCAACGCGGTCGACGCGGACGGCGACGCGCTGGACTACCAAACGACACCGTTGGGGAAGTCGACCACCAACGGCGGCCTGGTGTACGTGTCCTCGGACGGATCGTTCACCTACCGCATCGGCAAGTTCCGGTCCTACTACCACGATGCGGCGGCCACCGGAGCCTCCGGCAACGTCGCGAACGACACCTTCAGCATCACGGTCACCGACTCCTTCGGCGCCAGCTCGACCATCGTGGTGTCCATCCCGATCGAGAAGCTGAATGACGCACCGTCCTCGAGCGTGTCGGTGGGCGGCAAGACCACCGACGCACTGGGTGTGGTGCGCGGCACGATCAGCGGTTCCGACGATGACGGTGACTCGCTGACCTACACCCTGATCGGCGGAAGCAACGGGACCGCGTCCACCGCCAACGGCGGCATCATCCGGTTCAGCGGCAACTCGTTCACCTACATCCCGACCGCGGGCAAGACCACGGATTCGTTCCAGGTCCAGGTCAACGACGGCCACGGTGGTGTCTCGACGGCCACCATCAGCCTGACCGGGCTCGGCACGCCGTCACCGACCACGAATGTCAACACCTCGACGGCCAATGTGGTTACCGGACAGTTGAACACCGCCGGCAACACCGGGCTGACCTACAGCGTGGGCGGACAGGGGACCAAGGGCACGGTGACGGTGTCCGCCACGGGTGCGTTCACCTACACCCGCAACGGTGCGCTGGGCCACACCCAGACGCCGGGCGACACATTCACCATCAGGGCCACCGACGCCGACGGCAACTCGGTGATCATCGCGACGGTGAATGTCACCCCGACGGTGACCAACGCCGCACCGGTGGCCGGCACCACGGTCTTCACCGGCTCGTCGATCGATGACAACAGGATCCTCGGTATCGGCACCCTGAAGCAGACCACCACCGGCACGTTGAAGGCCACCGACGCCGATGGCGACACCGTGACGTTCACGGCGGGCTCGTTCTCCACGGCCAACGGCGGCACCGTGGTGGTCAATGCCAACGGCACCTTCACCTACACCATCGACGAGGGCTACTCGTACTACCACGGGGCGGCCAAGATCGGTGCCTCGGGAAGCGCCGTCGCCGACTCCTTCTCGGCCACCGCGGTGGACGGGTTCGGCGGCAGCACCACCTACTCGGTGTCGGTGTCGATCTACGCGATCAACAAGGCCCCGACCATCTCCGGCGGCACCAAGATCCTCAACGTCACGTTCATCAACGTCGACGACGATGACGGCGACTCCCTGACGTTCAGCCACAACGGGTCGAGCTTCACCTTCGGCGGACGGGGCCTGGCCACCAGCACGCTGTGGGGCGGCAACCGGCTCACCGTCACCGACGGCTACTACGTTGTCGTCAACGGCGTGGTCACCGGCACTCCGGCCACCGTGACGAAGACCTGGTAGACCTAGCGGCCGAGACTCGAACTCACGCAGAGAGATTCGTACCATGACGATCGACGGCCTGTCTCGCAGCCCGGCCCCGGTGGAGCCGTGGGTCGATCTCAGCGATCCGGACCGGCAGACAGGTCTGGTGCGCGGGTCGGTTCGGATCGTCGAGCAGCGCGACCGGGCGGTGCGCTTCGGGCCGGAGCAGTCCAGCACCGCCAAGGGTGGCCTCGTTGCGGTCGATCCCCGGACCGGACGCTTCACCTACTCCCCGTCGGTGGCGGCCCGGCAGGTCTCCCGCACGAGTACGAGTTATCGGGACAAGGTCGATACGTTCACCGTCGACGTCATCGACGCCCACGGCACCCGGGCCGAGGCACACGTCGTTGTCGAGATCATCGCCGCGCACGTCCCGGTCGGCGGAGCGGCACCAGGCAGCCGGGCCTGCGCCGACGGTACGGCGCCGCCCAGCGGTGGCCTGAAGACCAACACCATGCTCGGCGCCAAACAGGTGCAGTGGTCCCCGATCACCATCGACAGCGGATCCGTGACCATCCTCTCGACATCGGGTGGCACGTCCGCACTCAGCGTCGGACCGGCCGGTGACCACACCCTGACGTTCACGTCCTGCGGAGGCGGTTACTTCAACAGGGGACCGGCCGGCAGCGTGGTGCTGCGGGTGACGGACCCGCACGGGCTCCACACCGACCGCACCTACACCTACTGAGCCGAATTCAGCTGATAGAAGGAGATCTGCACCATCACCATCGATGACATTCGCCGCGGCAGCTTCGACTCGTCGATCGCGGTGAACCTCGGACCCGATATCGGCACCCACCTTGAGGCGCCCACCACGTTCGCCACGCATTCACACGTGGTGGACATGGTGGTGCACGCCGAAACGCCGCCGACCGCGTTCGCCGAGGTCGGTGACCCCAAGAGGCCCAACGGAACAGTGGCCGGCGCGGTGATCAGCCGCAACACCGGGGCGCTCAGCTACGGCCCGGTGCTGTTCACCACCGCCAAGGGTGGGCTGGTCTCGGTGGGCGCGCTGTCCGGGCGGTTCAGCTACACCCCGTCGGATCAGGCGCGGCTGCTGGCCACGTCGAGTGCCGATCTGGACGACAGGGTGGACACCTTCGATGTCACCGTCACCGATCTGTACGGTGGCGCCACCGATGTGCCGGTGACGGTGGAGATCCTCACCGCCGAGGTAGCGCCGATCGGTACTCCGGTCCTGCGGCTTCCGGATGCCAATGGCGTTGTCACCGGCCATATCCAGGGCGCCGCCCGCGACGGGGGCACCCTGGTGTACAGCCTGGCGAACTCATCGAACCCCGCCGGTTCCACCGACGAATCGGCATACTCGCGCAAGGGCGGACTGGTGCAGCTGGATCCGGCGACCGGCCATTTCGTCTTCGTCCCGACGATCTCGCAGGCCACCATCCCGGGCCTGGACACCGACACGTTCACGGTGACGGTGACCAACACCCTCGGCGGTTCCGCCGACGTGACGGTGAATCCACTGGCACACCTGACGATCGGTGTGGAAACCGTCAGCACCGCACCCGATGTCCAGTGCGGCAGGCTGGCGGTCAGCGAGGACGGTCCGTTGTCGTTCCGTGTGGGCACCGGGCCCCGCAAGGGCACCGTGCAGGTGGACCGCAACGGTTCCTACGTCTACACGCGGACCCCCGGGCTCGGGCACGGCATCACCGCCGCCGACAGCTTCACCATCGTCGGCACCGACGACTACGGCCGCTCGATCACCGTGGCGGCCGTTGCGGTGTGTCCGCCCCTGACGACCGTCGCCCCGGTCGCCGCGACGGTGGTCGTGTTCGAGTCGACGGTCAACGGTATGGGCGACCAGACCACCAGGGGCATGATCGCCGCTCCCGGCGCCGAACGCTTCACCAGCGGCACCGTGCTGTCGACCAGGGGCAGCTCGGCCTACATCGCCGCGGACGGCACCTTCACCTACTCCAGCGCGCAGAACCTCGGGGTGGGTCACGGCGCCGCCGCGGTCGACGCGCTGGCCGCGGACAAGGCCGACACCTTCTCCGTCCTCGCCGAGCACGCCGACGGGCGCCGCACCCCGGTTCTGGTGACCGTGCAGCTGCACCCGTACAACAGCACTCCGACGCAGGGCACGACCGGCGGTAGTGGCCGCACCCGTGGCCTCAGGACCGGCGACTGGACCACCAGCGTCGTCGACGTCGACGGTGACGACATCACCTACAGCATCACCCAGCGCAACCCCACCGGCGTGGTGTCGGTGAGCCGCAACCGGGTCGGCGCGTTCACCGTGCACTACGAATCGACATCGGTACCGGCAGGCACCTGGTACCCCAGCGAGAGATTCACGATCACCTTCTACGACGGGCACCTCAAGGCCGATGGGACGCCCGCGGCCGTGACCGCCGAATACCTGTTCTAGATCGCCCCGAACCCCCGCCCGATTGCCCGCTGGCCCCCTCTGGGACCGGCGGGCAATAACTGTGGAGGGCTCGTGGTTCATACTGATGGGACCGGCCTACCCGCGCGTGCGCACAGGTCGACGCTCACGAATCTGATGAAGGTGGCACAAGATGACAAGGCTGGATTCCGTCGAACGGGCGGTGGCCGACATCGCGGCGGGCAAGGCAGTCGTGGTCATCGACGACGAGGACCGCGAGAACGAGGGCGATCTGATCTTCGCGGCCGAGAAGGCCACCCCTGAGCTGGTCGCCTTCATGGTCCGCTACACCTCCGGATATCTGTGTGTGCCGCTGGACGGCGCGGTCTGCGACCGGCTCGGGTTGCTGCCGATGTACGCGGTGAACCAGGACAAGCACGGCACCGCATACACGGTCACCGTCGATGCCAAGAAGGGCGTCGGCACCGGCATCTCGGCCTCCGACCGCGCCACCACCATGCGTGCGCTCGCCGACCCGGCGGCCATCGCCGAAGACTTCACCAAACCCGGCCATGTGGTGCCGCTGCGCGCCAAGGACGGCGGCGTGCTCCGTCGCCCCGGCCACACCGAGGCCGCGGTCGACCTGGCCCGCCTGGCCGGTCTGCAGCCGGCGGGCGCCATCTGCGAGATCGTCAGCCAGAAGGACGAAGGCGCCATGGCGCAGACCGATGAGCTGCGGGTGTTCGCCGACGATCATGACCTGGCGCTCATCTCCATCGCCGATCTCATCGAATGGCGCCGCAAGCACGAAAAGCACATCGAGCGGATCGCCGAGGCCCGGATCCCGACCCGGCACGGCGAGTTCCGGGCGGTCGGCTACACGTCGATCTACGAGGATGTCGAACACGTCGCCCTGGTGCGCGGGGACATCTCCGGACCGGAGTTCGACGGTCACGACGTCCTGGTCCGGGTGCATTCCGAATGCCTGACCGGCGATGTGTTCGGGTCACGCCGCTGCGACTGCGGTCCGCAACTGGACGCCGCGATGGCCATGGTGGCCCAGGAAGGCCGCGGGATCGTGCTGTACATGCGCGGCCACGAGGGCCGGGGGATCGGTCTGCTGCACAAACTGCAGGCCTATCAGCTGCAGGATGCGGGTGCAGACACCGTGGACGCCAACCTGGAGCTGGGGTTGCCCGCCGATTCGCGTGACTACGGTATCGGTGCGCAGATCCTGGTCGACCTCGGCGTGCGATCGATGCGTCTGCTCACCAACAACCCGGCCAAGCGCGTCGGGCTGGACGGCTACGGCCTGCACATCACCGAGCGGGTGCCGCTGCCGGTGCGTGCCAACGCCGAGAACATCCGCTACCTGATGACCAAGCGCGACCGGATGGGCCATGACCTGACCGGCCTCGAGGATTACGACGAGGTGGCCCCCGGTGAACTCGGTGGCGCCCGATGAGCGGCGCGGCCGGGGCGGTTCCCGACCTGCCCGATATCGATGCCTCCTCGGTGTCGTTGGGCATCGTCGTGAGCACCTGGCACGCTCAGATCTGCGACGCCCTGCTCGACGGGGCGTTGCGGGCAGCCAAACGGCTGGGCGTGACCGATCCCGCCGTGGTGCGCGTGCACGGCGCGATCGAGATCCCGGTCGTCGCGCAGGCGCTGGCCGGAAAGTACGACGCGGTGGTGGCCCTCGGTGTGGTGATCCGCGGCGAGACACCGCATTTCGACTATGTCTGTGACGCGGTCACCCAGGGGCTCACCCGGGTGTCGCTGGATCTCGCGACGCCGGTGGCCAACGGGGTGCTGACCACCAATACCGAGCAGCAGGCGTTCGACCGCGCCGGACTGCCGCGTTCCAGCGAGGACAAGGGCGCCCAGGCCGCCGCCGCGGCCCTGTCGACCGCACTGGTGCTACGCGACCTGGCGTCATGAGCAGGGACTCCGGCGGGGAGCGGAGCGACCCGGGAAATGTGACATGGGAGCTGGAGGTCAGGCCGCACCTGACGCCGTACTTCGTCTACGGGGCGGCTTTCCTGATTGCGGCCGCCCACATCGGTGTCGGTTTCCTGCTGAAGGTCGGTTCCAGCGGTGTGGTGTTCCGCACCGCAGACCAGGTCGGCATCGCACTGGTCGGGATCACCATCGCAAGTGTGACCCTGTTGCTGGCCCGCCCGCGGCTGCGTGCGGGAGCGGCGGGAATCTCGGTGCGCAATGCGTTGGCGTACAAGCTGATCCCGTGGTCCGATGTGGTCGACGTGTCATTTCCGGTGGGCGCGCGGTGGGCCAGGGTCGACCTGCCCGATGACGAGTACACCGCGATCATGGCGATCCAGGCGGTCGACAAGGACCGCGCGGTGCAGGCGATGGACCGGTTGCGAGCGCTGATGGATCGCTACCGCCCCGACCTCAATTCACATTCAGCATCATCGTGATCTCACCGACGGTCCCGGCGGTGTCGCCGGCACTGACGGTGAACCCCAGGCTGTCGTAGACGGCGCGTGCCGCCTCGTTGGCGGCGTGCACCCGCAGCGTCACCCGTTGCACCCGCTGATTGCGGGCCCAATCCACCGCCTCGGCGACCAGCGTGCGCCCCAGTCCGCGCCCGCGGGCCGCGGGATCCAGCCACAGCGAGTACAGATACACCGCCTCCGGGCTCTGGCGTTGCGCGCCGATCAGGCCGACAGGGCGGCCGTCGACGACGGCGGCGAACTGCGCGTGGGCGCGCAGCCGGCGGCGCCACTGCGCCGCGGTGAAGGTGGACTCGTGCCGGTACTGCGGGTCCTCGGCGCCCAGCGAGTCGGTGAGGGCGCGAAGCCGCACGCCCGCGAAGGCCCGCCAGTCCGTCTCCGTCAGCCGCGCTATCCGCGCCTGCGCCATCCCCATCGCATCAGTATCGCCGCTGCTGGCTGCGGTAGGATCGGCAAGTCGATGAGTACCTTGGAATTCGTGTCGACGTCGGCCGGCGGCATCGCCGAAAGCGACGCGCCACTCGTCTGCGCACCCGCCCTGGTTGCGGCGTTGGGCACCCAACCGGCGCTCACCGTGCCGCTGGTCAGTGGCCGCGAGCCCGGCACCGGGCTGATCTGGGCGCGACTGGACGAAACGGCCCGCTTCTTCGGCATCGACATCCCGCCGATCACGACGCTGCGTGACACCGTGGCGGGCTTCCTCGACGAGGCGACCGCCCGGCACGGGCAGGTCACCCTGGCGGCGCGGGTAATGGTCGCCGAGGTCGACGGGCAGTCCCGGTTCGTGGTGTCCGCGTCGGTGATCGACCCGGTCCGGTCCGAGCCGGTGGCGCTGACCGTCACCTCGCGCCGAGAAGAAGGGCCGCCGCCGCACTGGCGCCAGATGGCGGGGCGCACCGGCAGTCAGGCCGAGGCCGATCTCGCCGAACGCGAGCTGCGGGCCGCCGGTTACGTCGACGAGGTGTTCGCCGACGGCGAACTGGTGCACCCTCCGCGACTCGGCGCGTTGGTCTTCGACACCGCCGCCGGTGCCGTCGGCACCGGCGCCGACAGACTGGAGTTGCTGCGGGCCGCCGGTCTGCTGGACGGCGTGCGCTATTCGGATGCGCCCGTCCCGGTCTCGGGCGCCGCCCGTGCCCACTGGGTGTCACCGCGTTTCGAGACCCATCCCGTCAGCGCCATCGGCGCCCGTCGTTTCGAGGTGGCGCCGACATGAGTGAGTCATTCCGTCCGGAATCCTTCGACGCCTTGGTGATCGATGGCAACGACTGGGTCGACGGCCGACTCGAGCTGCACTACACGCTGCGCGGTCCGGATCCGGTCAGCTTCACCGAGGTGATCGATTTCGGTGACATCGGCGCCGCCCCGGACCCGGTGCTGGCCCGGCTGCTGACGCTCACCTGCTCGCTGAGCTACTATAAGGCGGCGGCCCCGGCCCGGATCGAGATCGCTTTCCCCACACACGACTTCGAAAAGAGATACCTGAGCGAGCTCATCGAGGGCGGTCTGGGTGAGTTCGCGTACACCAACCAGCTGCCCGCTGCGCTGACCCCCGAGATCGACGGTCCGGCGGCGACCGAGGGGCCCCGCGATGGTGACGACTGGGATCCGGCGGCGACCCCGCTGGTTCCCGTCGGCGGCGGGAAGGACTCGGTGGTCAGCATCGAGGCGTTCCGTCGGCACGGCGTGGCGCCGATGTTGTTCAGTGTGAACCGGTATGACCCCATCGACCGGTGCATCGAGGTGAGCGGTTTCGACAGTGTGCACGTACGCCGCCGCATCGACCGCCGGCTCATCCAGGCCAACGCCGAGGGCGCCTACAACGGGCATGTGCCGGTGACCGCGATCAACAGCGTGATCGGGCTGATCGTGGCCGACGCAGGCGGTTTCGGTCCGGTGGTGCTGTCCAACGAGCGGTCCTCCAATGTCGGCAACGTCGAGTGGCTCGGCCGCGATATCAACCACCAGTGGTCCAAGAGCCTGGCGTACGAGACGCTGTTGCGGGACACCCTGGCGCGCCACGGATTCAACCCGGACCGTTACTTCTCCCTGCTGCGCGGGCTGTCGGAATCCCAGATCGCCGACCGATTCGCCACCAGTGGAGAGTATTTCGGCGTCTTCACCAGTTGCAACCGGCTGTTCGCGCTGGATCCGAGCCGGCGCGCCAGTTCCTGGTGTGGGCACTGCCCGAAATGCCAGTTCGTCTTCGTGCTGCTGGCGCCGCGACTGGGCCGGCCCACGCTGGAGCAGATCTTCGGCCGTAACCTGTTCGCCGACACCGGGAATCGGGACGGTATGGCCGACATCCTCGGTATCGGGGTGCACAAGCCGTTCGAATGCGTGGGGGAGTACCACGAGGCCGCCGAGGCCATGCTCGCGGTGATCGACGACCCGCAGTGGCAGGGCCTGGAACTGGTCGACGATTTTGCGGAGCAGCGCGCGCAACTGGCGGTGGTCGCTGTCGACCCGGATCCTTCGCCGGCCGAACATCATGTGCCCGAGCGTTATGCCAACCTGCTCGAGACGAAGCCGGTCGATGACTGAGCTGGCCGGACGGGTCGTCGGAATCTGGGGGCTCGGCAAGGAGGGGCTGTCCATGGCCCGCACCGCCGCCGCCCAGGGGGCCGCCCGCATCGTCGCGGTCGACGATCGCGCCGGCATCGACACGGCCGGCATCCCCAATCTGACGGTCAGCAACGGTCCCGACGCCCCGGAACGGCTGCGCGACACCGATATCGTGTTTGTCAGCCCCGGTGTGCCCTGGCGGCACCCGGTGTTCGCGCAGATGCGTGACAGCGGGCCGGTGGTGTCGAATGCCGCAGACTGGTTCATGGCGCGCCGCGGCTCGCGCACCGTGGGGATCACCGGTACCAAGGGCAAGAGCACCACCGCCGCGTTCCTGGCGCATCTGCTGGCCGGGCTGGGCGTGCCCGCGGTGGCGGCGGGCAATATCGGCACACCGCTGTCGGACCTGGCAGAGCCGGATCTTTCGGGGGCCGCAGGCGAATGGGTGGTGGCCGAGCTGTCGAGTCAGCAGTGCGCACTGTTGCGCACGCCGCCCGCGGTGGCGGTGATCACCAACCTGTTCCAGGATCATCTGGACTTCCACGGCGACATCACCGCCTACTACGAGGCGAAATCCCACGTGTTCGGCGCCGCTACCCGCTGCCTTGTCACGACACCCGGTGTCGTCGAATCGCTTCGGCGCATCGGCATCTCGGATTTTCCCCCGCTGCGTGAACTGGACCCCGCCGCGGTCAGGACACCGGCGGGGGATTCTGTGCTGTCCTACGCGCACAACGCCGTCAACGCCGCGCTGGCGGCGCTGGCCGCCGAGCAGGTGCTCGGACGCCCGGTGACCGCGGCAGAGGTGGATGCCGCGGCCGCCACGTTCACCGGTCTGCCGCACCGGCTGCAGACCGTCCGGCGCACCGGTGGTGTCCGCTGGATCGACGACACGCTGGCCACCACCGGGGAGGCGGTGGTGGCGGCGCTGACCGCGATGCGATCCGATGAGGAGATCGCGCTGATCGTCGGCGGCATGGACCGGGCGCTGGATTACCGGCAACTCGACGCGTACCTGTGCAGCCGCCGGCGCCGGGTCACCCTCATCCAGGGCCCGACCAACGGTGCGCGTATCGGAACCGGATTCGCCGCGGCATATCCCGATCGCACGCACCCGGTGGACAGCCTGGAAGACGCGGTCCGGGTGGCCGCCGCGGTCCCCGGCGTCGACGTGGTGTTGCTGTCCCCGGGGGCCGCAAGCTACGACATCTTCCGCAACTACGAAGAAAAAGCCGCCGTGTACTGCGGGTATATCGACGTCATAGACACGCTCTAACCTGGACCCGTGCCCGATCCAGCGACTTACCGGCCCGCGCCGGGTTCGATTCCCGTCGAACCCGGTGTCTACCGG
Organism: Mycolicibacterium frederiksbergense; assembly: GCF_012223425.1. GTDB lineage: Bacteria > Actinomycetota > Actinomycetes > Mycobacteriales > Mycobacteriaceae > Mycobacterium > Mycobacterium frederiksbergense. The sequence continues at coordinate 5,743,820 of NZ_CP038799.1, read as the reverse complement.
TTCCGTGATCCGCACGGCCGGGTGATCTACGTCGGCAAGGCCAAGAGCCTGCGCAGCCGCCTCAACTCCTACTTCGCCGATATCTCCGGCCTGGCGCCGCGCACCCGCCAGATGGTGATGACGGCGGGCAGCGTCGAGTGGACCGTGGTGACCACCGAGGTCGAGGCGCTGCAGCTGGAATACAACTGGATCAAGGAGTTCGATCCGCGGTTCAACATCCGCTACCGCGACGACAAGTCCTACCCGGTGCTCGCGGTGACGCTGAACGAGGAGTACCCCCGGCTGTTCGTCTATCGCGGGCCGCGGCGCAAGGGCGTGCGCTACTTCGGGCCGTACTCCCATGCCTGGGCCATCCGGGAGACCCTGGATCTGCTGACCCGGGTGTTCCCGGCGCGCACGTGCTCGGCCGGAGTGTTCAAGCGGCACAGGCAGATCGACCGGCCCTGCCTGCTCGGTTACATCGACAAGTGTTCGGCGCCGTGCACCGGGCGGGTGAGCGCCGAACAGCACCGGCAGATCGTGCTGGACTTCTGCGACTTCCTGGCGGGCAAGACCGACCGGCTGGTCCGCGATATGGAACGGCAGATGAACGCCGCGGCCGAGGAACTCGACTTCGAGCGGGCGGCCCGGCTGCGCGATGACATCGGCGCGCTCAAACGGGCGCTGGAAAAGCAGACCGTGGTGTTCGGCGACGGCACCGACGCCGATGTGGTGGCCTTCGCCGATGACGACCTGGAGGCGGCGGTCCAGGTGTTCCACGTGCGCGGCGGGCGGGTGCGCGGACAGCGCGGCTGGGTGGTCGAAAAGGCCACGGAGCCGGAGACGGCCGAAAAAGGTGCAGAGCAAGGGGATTCGGGCCAGGCGCGGCTGGTCGAGCAGTTCCTCACGCAGTTCTACGGCGATCAGGCCGAACTCGGGGCCGTCGGTGGTCCGCAGGACGAGGCGACCAACCCGGTGCCCAAGCAGGTACTGGTGCCGGTGCTTCCCGAGAACGCCGAGCAACTGACCGACTGGCTGAGCGGGCTGCGTGGGTCCCGGGTGGACCTTCGGGTTCCGGTGCGCGGTGACAAGCGGACGCTGGCCGAGACGGTGCAGCGCAACGCCCAGGACGCGCTGGCGCAGCACAAACTGAAGCGGGCCGGTGACTTCAACGCCAGATCCGAAGCGCTGCAGAATATCCAGGAAACGCTGGATCTCGCCGATGCACCGCTGCGGATCGAATGTGTCGACATCAGCCATGTCCAGGGCACCGATGTGGTGGCCTCGCTGGTGGTCTTCGAGGACGGTCTGCCGCGCAAATCCGACTATCGGCACTACGCGATCCGGGAGGCCGCGGGCGACGGCCGCTCCGATGACGTCGCGTCCATCGCCGAGGTCACCCGGCGCCGGTTCGCTCGGCACGTCGCCGATGCGGAACAGCCGATGGTGGCCGAGGGCAAGTCACGAAGATTCGCGTACCCGCCCAACCTCTACGTCGTCGACGGCGGCGCGCCGCAGGTGAACGCCGCGGCCGCCGTGCTGCGGGATCTCGGGGTGACCGATGTCGCCGTGATCGGGTTGGCCAAGCGCCTGGAAGAGGTCTGGGTGCCCGGTCCGTCGGCGGATCCGGTGATCTTCCCGCGTACCAGCGAGGGGCTCTACCTGTTGCAGCGCATCCGTGACGAAGCCCACCGCTTCGCGATCACCTTCCATCGCAGCAAGCGGTCCAAGCGGATGACCGCCTCGGCGCTGGATTCGGTGCGAGGATTGGGGGAGCACCGGCGAAAGGCGTTGGTGACGCACTTCGGTTCGGTGTCGCGTTTGCGCGCGGCCAGCGTCGAGGAGATCACCACGGTGCCCGGTATCGGCGTCGCGACGGCCAAGGCGGTGCTGGAAGCGTTGGGGGTTGCGGCATCCGCGTCGGCAGGTGATGAGATGGACACGCCCATCGATTCGGACACGCCCGAGCCGGTTTTGCACGATGATCGAGCCGAAGACCCACCGACCGAACGACCAGCCGAGAAGAACTCAGAACAGAAATCGGAGTGGCAGACCAGCGAATGAGCGAGGAATCAGGCATCGAAGTCGTCCTGGTCACCGGATTGTCGGGCGCCGGCCGCGGCACCGCCGCCAAAGTGCTCGAAGACCTCGGCTGGTACGTCGCCGACAACCTGCCACCCGAACTGATCGCGCGGATGGTCGACCTGGGTCTGGCCGCCGGTTCCCGCATCACCCAGCTCGCCCTGGTGATGGACGTCCGGTCGCGTGGTTTCACCGGCGACCTGGATTCGGTACGCAACGAGCTGGCCACCCGCGGTATCCGGCCCCGGGTCCTGTTCATGGAGGCCGCCGACGAGATCCTGGTGCGCCGCTACGAGCAGAACCGCCGTAGTCACCCGTTGCAGGGCAATCAGACTCTGGCCGAAGGCATTACCGCCGAGCGCGCCATGCTGGCCCCGGTGCGCGCGGTGGCCGACCTGGTCATCGACACCACGACGCTTGCGGTGCCCGCGCTGCGGGAGAGCATCGAACGCGCCTTCGGCAGCGAGGCGGTCGCGCACACCAATGTCACGGTGGAGTCCTTCGGTTACAAGTACGGGCTGCCGATGGACGCCGACACCGTCATGGATGTCCGGTTCCTGCCCAACCCGCACTGGGTGGACGATCTGCGCCCGCACACCGGACAGCATCCGGCGGTGCGCGACTTCGTGCTCGGTCAGGACGGTGCCGCGGAATTCCTCGATACCTATCATCGGCTGCTGGGGGTGGTGATCGAGGGTTACCGCCGGGAGGGGAAGCGGTACATGACGGTCGCCATCGGCTGCACCGGCGGCAAACACCGCAGTGTCGCCATCGCCGAGGCGCTGGCCGGCCGCCTGGAAGCCGATGATCATCTGACGGTGCGCTCGCTGCACCGGGATCTGGGTCGCGAATGACGCCACGCAGACGAGCGCGAGTGAAGTCATGACGGCGGGTCCATCACGCATCGTCGCGCTCGGTGGCGGCCACGGTCTGTACGCGACGCTGTCGGCGGCCCGCCGGCTCACCCCGCATGTCACCGCCGTGGTGACCGTCGCCGACGACGGTGGCTCCTCGGGGCGGCTGCGCAGCGAACTCGATATCGTGCCGCCCGGTGATCTGCGAATGGCCTTGGCCGCGTTGGCCTCTGACTCACCACACGGGCGGCTGTGGGCGACGATCATCCAGCACCGTTTCGGCGGAAGTGGCGCATTGGCCGGTCACCCGATCGGCAATCTGCTGCTCGCCGGTCTCAGCGAGGTGCTCGCCGATCCGGTGGCCGCGCTCGATGAACTGGGTCGCATCCTGGACCTCAAGGGCCGGGTGCTGCCGATGTGCCCGTTGGCGCTGCAGATCGAGGCGGATGTGGCGGGGCTGGAATCCGATCCACGGATGTTCCGGGTGATCCGCGGGCAGGTCGCCGTCGCGACCACGGTGGGCCAGGTGCGCCGGGTGCGGCTGCTACCCGGCGATCCGCCCGCGACGCGGCAGGCGGTCGACGCGATCATGGCCGCCGATCTGGTGGTGCTGGGGCCCGGGTCGTGGTTCACCAGCGTGATCCCGCATGTGCTCGTTCCCGGGTTGGCGTCGGCACTGAATGCGACCACCGCGCGGCGGGCGCTGGTACTGAATCTGGCGGCCGAGCCGGGGGAGACCGCAGGATTCTCTGCCGAACGGCACATTCACGTCCTGGCCCAGCACGCTCCCGGATTTCAGGTGGACGACATCATCATCGACGCATCGCGGGTCCCCAGTGACAGGGAGCGCGAACAATTGGCACGGACCGCCACGCTGCTCGGCGCGAACGTGGAGTTTGCCGCCGTATCCCGACCTGGTACACAGTTACACGACCCGTCGATGCTGGCAGCAGCGCTGGAAGGGGTGCGAGTGCGTGGCCGGGGGCCCGTCCCGCCCGGTGAGCAGGACCAGGACGGACAACAGACAGTGAACGGACCAAGGGGGGACGACTCGTGGCGATGACGGCCGAGGTCAAGGACGAGCTGAGCCGCCTGGTCGTGAATTCGGTCAGTGCGCGCCGCGCGGAGGTGTCGGCGCTGCTGCGGTTCGCCGGCGGTCTGCACATCGTCGCCGGCCGGGTCGTGGTCGAGGCCGAAGTGGACCTGGGCATCATTGCGCGCCGACTGCGCAAGGACATCCACGACCTGTACGGCTACAGCGCCGTGGTGCACGTGCTGTCGGCCAGCGGTATCCGCAAGAGCACCCGCTACGTGGTGCGGGTGGCCAAAGACGGTGAAGCCCTGGCGAGACAAACCGGGCTGCTCGATCTGCGTGGCCGCCCGGTTCGTGGGCTACCCGCCCAGGTGGTTGGCGGCAGTGTCAACGATGCCGAGGCAGCGTGGCGGGGAGCATTTTTGGCGCACGGTTCGCTCACCGAGCCCGGGCGTTCGTCGGCGCTGGAGGTCAGCTGCCCGGGCCCCGAGGCAGCGCTGGCGCTGGTCGGCGCGGCGCGCCGGCTCGGTATCAGCGCCAAGGCCCGGGAGGTGCGTGGCAGCGACCGGGTGGTGGTGCGCGACGGTGAGGCGATCGGGGCACTGCTGACCAGGATGGGCGCCCAGGACACCCGGCTCACCTGGGAGGAGCGCCGGATGCGGCGCGAGGTCCGGGCGACCGCCAACCGGCTGGCCAATTTCGACGACGCCAACCTGCGGCGCTCGGCGCGGGCGGCGGTCGCCGCCGCGGCCCGGGTGGAGCGGGCGCTGAACATCCTCGGTGACACCGTCCCGGACCATCTGGCGCAGGCCGGGCGGTTGCGGGTCGAGCACCGGCAGGCGTCGCTGGAGGAGCTGGGCCGGCTGGCCGAGCCGCCGATGACCAAAGACGCGGTGGCAGGCCGGATTCGGCGGCTGCTGTCGATGGCCGACCGCAAGGCCAAGCAGGACGGGATTCCCGATACCGAATCGGCGGTCACCCCGGACCTGCTCGAGGACGCCTGACCAGCGGACGTTGTCCGAGTGCGCCCGCTGGTCAGACCGCAGCGCTGCGATGCCGTACGGCATCGAAGTAGCCCGCGGTACCCGCGTCGTGGATCTCGGTCAGGAATCGGCGTCGGGCTCGGGGTACCAACCGGTGAAGGCGTTGGGCTCGTGCCAGGCATACGACTGCGCCTGCCCCGTGAATTCGGCGCGTGCCGGTAGCTCCGGCGACGGACGGATAAAAGCGACCAGTAGTACCGAGGCGACGCCCACATGGAGGCGATCAAAAAAAGCATGGACCGATCGATCATGGCCCAAAATTCCATTCTTGAACGAAAGCAATTGTTTTTGTGACGTCGATCAGCAACTCGCTGATCTGGTTGCTGACGTCTGATGCAAAAAAGTGAACGACCGTGATCGGGGCAAATTCACTGAAGGCTTGAATTGAGCAAATCTGGGGCGAGCCCGAGATGTCTGCTGCGGACCACCAAACATAGAGCTAAGTGGACATATTGACGGAAGATCTGTGTGCGAAGTCTCGCTCGTGCGGGATCACGGCAAATGTTGCCGATGCTCTGGTGCAGGACACGGCAAATTCATTGATAGCGCATAGTTGCCACTCACGTAGCGGTGTCGACGGCCTGGTTGCTGGAGGTTCCGGTGCGACATTTGGGTTCTTTTCGCGAAAGGTGCGGGGCGCGCCGGATCACGATGTCCCGATATGCGGAAGCGGGTGAAAGGCGAATATCGGAGCGGCGGAATGACCCGAATAGTCACGAATGCTGCACGCGTGAGAATTCATGATCACGGCCCGCCGGCGCGCGACGTGGGCGGCGCTTCAGTGCTGAGCGCGCGTACGCCGTGGCGGAGGCATCTGACCAGCGTGCACGTGCTGAAGCCGTCACCACTAGGCTGGCCTGCGAGCAGTTCACCGCGATTTCCCTCGACGATCTAGGAGAGACACTGTGACCATTCGGGTAGGCGTCAACGGCTTCGGCCGCATCGGGCGCAACTTCTTCCGCGCCCTCGATGCGCAGAAGACCGCTGGCAAGAACACCGACATCGAGATCATCGCGGTCAACGACCTGACCTCGAACGCCTCCCTGGCGCATCTGCTGAAGTTCGACTCGATCCTGGGCCGGCTGCCCTACGACGTCACCCTGGAGGGTGAGGACACCATCGTCGTCGGCGACACCAAGATCAAGGCGCTCGAAGTCAAGGAAGGCCCGGCGGCGCTGCCCTGGGGCGACCTGGGCGTCGACATCGTCGTGGAGTCCACCGGCATCTTCACCAAGCGCGACAAGGCCCAGGGACACCTGGACGCCGGCGCCAAGAAGGTCATCATCTCCGCGCCCGCCAGCGATGAGGACATCACCATCGTGCTCGGCGTCAACGACGACAAGTACGACGGCAGCCAGAACATCATCTCCAACGCCTCGTGCACCACGAACTGCCTCGGCCCGCTGGCCAAGGTGCTCAACGACGAGTTCGGCATCGTCAAGGGCCTGATGACCACGATCCACGCCTACACCCAGGATCAGAACCTGCAGGACGGCCCGCACAGCGACCTGCGTCGCGCCCGTGCCGCCGCCATCAACATCGTGCCCACCTCCACCGGCGCGGCAAAAGCGATTGGCCTCGTCTTGCCTGAACTGAAAGGCAAGCTGGACGGCTACGCACTGCGGGTGCCGATCCCCACGGGTTCGGTCACCGACCTCACCGCGGAGCTGAAGAAGTCGGCCACCGCCGACGAGATCAACGCCGCCATGAAGGCCGCCGCCGAGGGCAAGCTCAAGGGCATCCTCAAGTACTACGACGCGCCGATCGTGTCCAGCGATATCGTCACCGACCCGCACAGCTCGCTGTTCGACTCGGGCCTGACCAAGGTCATCGACAACCAGGCCAAGGTCGTCTCCTGGTACGACAACGAGTGGGGCTACTCGAACCGCCTCGTGGATCTGGTTGCGCTGGTCGGTAAGTCGCTCTAGTCGGGCGAGCGAAGCGACGGGAAAGAGAAACAGTGGTTGCAACACTTTCCGACCTGTTGGCTGAGGGTGTCGAAGGTCGGGGCGTGCTCGTGCGCTCCGACCTGAACGTCCCGCTCGACGACAACGGGGCCATCACCGATCCCGGCCGCATCATCGCCTCGGTGCCGACGCTGAAGGCGCTGGCCGAGGCCGGTGCCAAGGTCGTCGTGACCGCGCACCTCGGCCGCCCCAAGGGCGAGCCGGACCCGAAGTTCTCGCTGGCCCCGGTGGCCGCGGCGCTGTCCGAGCAGCTGGGACGCCACGTCCAGCTCGCCGGTGACGTGGTCGGCACCGATGCGCTGGCGCGTGCCGAGGGCCTCACCGACGGTGACGTGCTGCTGCTGGAGAACATCCGCTTCGATGCCCGCGAGACCAGCAAGGACGACGCCGAACGCCGCGCGCTGGCCGAGGCGCTGGCCGGACTGGTCGAGGGGGCCGACGGCTCGCCGGGGGCATTCGTATCCGACGGTTTCGGCGTGGTGCATCGCAAGCAGGCCTCGGTGTTCGACGTCGCCACGCTGCTTCCGCACTACGCGGGCACGCTGGTGGCCACCGAGGTCAAGGTGCTCGCGCAGCTGACCAGCTCGACCGAGCGGCCCTATGCGGTGGTGCTCGGTGGTTCCAAGGTGTCCGACAAGCTCGCGGTCATCGAAAACCTGGCGACCAAGGCAGACAGCATCGTCATCGGTGGTGGCATGTGCTACACCTTCCTTGCCGCGCAAGGGCTTTCGGTCGGCGACTCGCTGTGTCAGGTCGAGATGATCGACACCTGCAAGAAGCTGCTGGAGACCTACGGCGACGTCATCCACCTGCCGGTGGACATCGAGGTGGCCGACGGGTTCGCCGCGGATTCGCCGCACGAGACGGTGGCCGCCGACAAGATCCCGGACGGGAAGATGGGCCTGGACATCGGCCCCGAGTCGGTCAAGCGCTTCACCGCGCTGCTGTCCAACGCCAAGACGGTGTTCTGGAACGGCCCGATGGGCGTGTTCGAGTTCCCGGCATTCGCCGCGGGCACCAAGGGCGTCGCCGAGGCGATCATCGGTGCCACCGGCAAGGGCGCGTTCAGCGTCGTCGGCGGCGGTGACTCGGCTGCCGCGGTGCGTCAACTCGGCCTGCCCGATGACGGCTTCTCACACATCTCGACCGGCGGCGGCGCGTCGCTGGAATACCTCGAGGGCAAAACCCTGCCCGGCATAGACGTCCTGGAGTCCTGATATGGCACGTAAGCCGCTGATCGCCGGCAACTGGAAGATGAACCTCAATCATTTCGAGGCCATCGCGCTGGTGCAGAAAATCGCATTCGCGTTGCCGGACAAGTACTTCGACAAGGTCGATGTCACCGTCATCCCGCCGTTCACCGATCTGCGTAGTGTGCAGACCCTGGTGGACGGGGACAAGTTGCGGCTGACCTACGGGGCCCAGGATGTGTCCCAACATGATTCCGGCGCCTACACCGGTGAGATCAGTGGCGCGTTCCTGGCCAAGCTGGGTGTCACCTTCGCCGTCGTCGGGCATTCCGAGCGTCGCACCTACCACCACGAGGATGACGAGCTGGTGGCGGCCAAGGCGCTGGCCGCGCTCAAGCACGGGCTCACCCCGATCGTCTGCATCGGTGAGCAGCTCGACGTGCGTGAGGCCGGCGATCACGTCGAGTTCAACGTCAATTCGTTGCGCGGCTCGCTGGCGGGGCTGTCCGCCGAGCAGATCAAGCAGGTGGTGATCGCCTACGAGCCGGTGTGGGCGATCGGCACCGGCCGGGTGGCCAGTGCCTCCGACGCTCAGGAGGTGTGTGCGGCCATCAGAACGGAATTGGCTGCGCTGTCCTCGAAGGAGATCGCCGTCGGTGTGCGGGTGCTCTACGGCGGATCGGTCAACGCCAAGAACGTCGGCGAGATCGTCGGCCAGACCGATGTGGACGGTGCGCTGGTCGGTGGCGCCTCGCTGGATGGCGAGCAGTTCGCCACCCTGTCCGCGATCGCTGCCGGGGGGCCGCTGCCGTAACGCGGGTCGCTCCGGAAAGTCGGAATCGCACCCGGTAAACTCTGCGGCATGGAACTCGCGTTGCAGATCGTGCTGATCATCACCAGTCTTCTGGTGGTGCTGCTCGTGCTGCTGCACCGGGCCAAGGGCGGCGGTCTCTCGACACTCTTCGGTGGTGGCGTGCAGTCCAGCCTGTCCGGTTCGACCGTGGTGGAGAAGAACCTGGACCGGCTGACGCTTTTCGTCATCGGCATCTGGCTGGTGTCGATCGTCGGTATGGCGCTGCGCATCAAGTACAACGTTTGACCGACCCACAGCGGCTTGGACCGCAGCCGGGCGAGGGCGTGATTGTCACCTTGAAGTCACCGCCGCTGCCGGTGTCGTGGGCGCGGCTGGCACCGCCGGTGATCATCGTGAACGGCTGGCCGTTGCCGGAACCGCGCCAGGGACGCAACAGCATCCCCGCGCCGCCGGGCCGCTACCGGATTCACGTGCATCTGCGCTATTTGGTGCCCGCCCGGATGGGCCCCGCCGACTATGACGCGGACGTGGTCGCCGGGCAGTGGACCGAGATCGAGTACAAACCACCGTTGTGGACCCTCGGCAGAGGCTCGCTGGGTCCGCCCCCGCAGCACTACCGTGGGTTGGTCCCGATCCTGGTGGTGCTGGCGGTCAGCGTCGTGGTGAGCCTGCTGATGCTGTTGATCATCCTCTGATCACCCCTCGTTCTGCGGGCACGCCGGCCGGCGTCGATAATCGTGGGATGGCTGACGGTACTGACATTGCGCTCGCCCCCATGGGATCGGTACATCGCACGCAGGTCGGACGTGAAGCCACCGAGCCGATGCGCGAGGACATCCGGTTGCTCGGCGCGATCCTTGGCGACACCGTCCGCGACCAGAACGGTGATGCGGTGTTCGATCTGGTGGAACGGGCCCGGGTGGAGTCCTTCCGGGTGCGGCGCTCCGAGATCGACCGTGGTGAGCTCGCCGGGCTGTTCCGCGATATCGACGTGCACCAGGCCATCCCGGTGATCCGGGCGTTCACCCATTTCGCCTTGCTGGCCAACGTGGCCGAGGACATCCACCGGGAACGGCGCAGAGCGGTGCACGAGGCCGCCGGGGAACCGCCGCAGGACAGCAGCCTGGCCGCCACCTACCTCAAGCTCGACGACGCACAGCTCGACGCCGCCGCGGTCGCCGACGCACTGACCGGTGCGCTGGTGTCGCCGGTGATCACCGCACACCCGACCGAGACCCGTCGGCGCACCGTGTTCGACACCCAACACCACATCACCGAATTGATGCGGCTGCGCCTACACGGGCATACCCGCACCGATACCGGCCGCGATATCGAGACCGAACTGCGCAGGCACATCCTCACGTTGTGGCAGACCGCCCTGGTCCGGCTGTCCCGGCTGAAGATCTCCGACGAGATCGAGACCGGGCTGCGCTATTACCCGGCCGCCTTCCTCGACGTCATCCCGCGGGTGAACGCCGAGGTCCGCACCGCACTGCAGCAACGGTTCCCGGATACGGCGCTGCTGGCCGATCCGATCCTGCGGCCCGGCTCCTGGATCGGTGGTGACCGCGACGGCAACCCGAACGTGACCGCCGAGGTGGTGCGGCTGGCCACCGGACGGGCCGCGTTCACGGCGTTCACCCACTACTTCAGCGAGATCACCACGCTGGAGGAGGAACTGTCGATGTCGGCGCGGCTGGTGCGGGTCAGCGCCGATGTGGAGGCGCTGGCGGATGCCTGCGCCGAGCCCGCCCGCAGCGATGAGCCGTACCGGCGCGCGTTGCGGGTCATCCACGCCCGGCTCACCGCCACGGCCGCGCAGATCCTGGACCGCCGGCCCGAGCGCGGACTCGATCTGGGGCTGCCGGCCTACGACACGCCCACCCAGCTGCTCGACGATCTCGACGCCGTCGACGCATCGCTGCGTGCCAACGGTTCTGCCGTGCTCGCCGACGATCGGCTGGGACGGTTGCGGGAAGCGGTGCGGGTCTTCGGCTTTCACCTTTCCGGACTCGATATGCGACAGAACTCCGAGGTGCACGAACAGGTGATCGCGGAGCTGCTGGCCTGGGCCGGCGTCCATTCCGATTACGCCTCGCTGCCCGAGGATGAGCGGGTGAGGCTGCTGGCCGCCGAGATCGGCACGCGGCGTCCGCTGATCGGTCCCGGCGCCGATCTGTCGGAGCTGGCCGCGAAGGAACTGGGCATCGTGGCGGCGGCGGCGCGCGCGGTGACGGTGTTCGGGCGCGAAGCGGTGCCGAACTACATCATCTCGATGTGCCAATCGGTGTCGGACATGCTGGAGGCGGCGGTACTGCTCAAGGAGGCCGGACTGCTCGATGTCTGCGAGGATGCCGTGTCCGGTGGACGACCGTACGCACCCGTGGGCATCGTGCCGCTGTTCGAGACGATCGACGATCTGCAGCGCGGATCCGCGATCCTGGAAGCGGCCCTGGACGTCCCGGTCTATGCGGCGGCGGTCGCCGCGCGCAACGGTCATCAGGAAGTGATGCTGGGCTATTCGGACTCCAACAAGGACGGCGGCTACCTGGCGGCGAACTGGGCGCTGTACCGGGCCGAACTGGAACTGGTCGAATCGGCGCGCAAGACCGGAATCCGGTTGCGACTCTTCCACGGTCGCGGCGGCACCGTGGGGCGCGGTGGTGGACCCAGTTATGACGCGATCCTGGCGCAACCGCCCGGTGCGGTGAAGGGGTCGTTGCGGATCACCGAACAGGGTGAGGTGATCGCGGCCAAGTACGCCGAGCCGAGGATCGCCCATCGCAACCTGGAGACCCTGCTGGCGGCAACGCTGGAATCCACCCTGCTCGATACCGAGGGGCTGGGGGACTTCGCGGAGAGTGCGTACTCGGTGCTCGACGACCTGGCCGCCCGGGCGCAGCGCGCCTATGCCGAACTGGTGCACGAGACACCGGGATTCGTGGAGTACTTCAAGGAATCGACACCGGTGAGTGAGATCGGGGCGCTCAACATCGGCAGTCGCCCGACCTCGCGCAAACCCACCACCGCCATCTCGGATCTGCGGGCGATCCCCTGGGTGCTGGCCTGGAGCCAGTCGCGGGTGATGCTGCCCGGCTGGTACGGCACCGGGACCGCGTTCGAGGAGTACATCGCCGGCGACGACGCCAAGCTGGACACGCTGCGCGACCTCTACCAGCGCTGGCCCTTCTTCCGGACAGTGCTGTCGAATATGGCTCAGGTGCTGGCGAAATCGGATCTGGGCCTGGCCGCCCGGTATTCCGAACTGGTCGCCGACGAGGATCTGCGGGCCCGGGTGTTCGACAAGATCGTCGCCGAACACGAGCGCACGGTGCGGATCCACGGGCTGATCACCGGCCAGGATGACCTGCTGGCCGACAACCCGGCGCTGGCCCGGTCGGTGTTCAACCGGTTCCCCTACCTGGAGCCGCTGAACCACCTGCAGGTCGAACTGCTGCGCCGGTTCCGGTCCGGTGACGAGGACGAACTCGTGCAGCGCGGCATCCTGCTGACCATGAGCGGGCTGGCCAGCGCGCTGCGCAACTCCGGCTGAGATCTCAGAGCCGGGCCACCCGGCGAACCTGGGAGACGGCGCCGCGGATCGCACTCTCCACGGTGGCCAGCGGTGACGCGACGGCCTCGCCGATCTCGACGATGGCCTCCACGCGGGACACGATCTGCTCAAGCCGTTCCACCATGGCGATCAGGCGCGGTGCCAGTTCGTCGATGCTGGTGATGGTCTCGTTGAACCGGTCGAGGGTGACGTCGAGGTCGCCGATCGAATTGTTCAGCGTGACCACGGTGCGGTCGAGATCGGTGAGCAGTGTTTCCACCTGGACGACGGTGGCGTCGGCGTTCAGCGCCGCCTGCGTGAGCGTCTTGATGCGCCGCGTCGCCGGACGGGTACGGCCGTCGCCTTTGTCTGCCATGGGGTCAGTATGGCGGCCCAGGGAACCAAAACGCGTCAGGGTGCGTCTGATCTTGTATGGCTAACTTCTGTGACGGAAGCCCGCGGCTGCGTCCCGACGCCGGTTCGGCCCGGGCCGTCGCCGACTATCTGGCCGGCTACGGCGAGGCGCTGGCCGACCAGTGCCCAGAACTGCAGCCCGACGAGTGAGAACTCTGCTTGAATGGCGACGGTGCTGACGCGACCGCTGGATGTCGAAACACCGGCCTTGGTGGTCGATCTCGGGCGGCTGAAGGCCAACGTGACGGCGATGGCCCAAAGTGCACGCGCCAAGGCGGTCGATCTGCGGCCGCATGCCAAAACGCACAAGAGCATCCAGATCGCCGAGCTCCAGATGGCGGCGGGCGCAGTCGGCATCACCGTCGCGACGGTCTCGGAAGCGCAGGCATTCGCCCGTCACGGGATCGACGACATCTTCATCGCCTACCCGGTGTTGCCGGTCGGCGCCAAGGCGAGGCGATTCCGCGAACTCGCCGAGGGTGTCCGGCTGCGTGTCGGGGTCGAGAGTGCCGCGGGTGCCGCGGCCATCGCCGAGGCGTCCGGGGGCACGGATGTCTCGGTGTTGATCGAGATCGACAGCGGGCAGCACCGGACCGGGGTGCGGGCGCCGGACGCGGCGGCGCTCGCCGAGCAGTGCCGGCGAGTGGGTTTGAGCGTCGCCGGTGTCTTCACCCACGGTGGCCACGCGTACGCGGGCCCCGATGCACCGCACGCCGCCGGGACCGACGAGGGCGATCACCTGGAAGACGCGGCACGCGCACTGAATGACGCGGGTTTCGCCGTCTCGGTGGTGAGCGCGGGGTCGACACCCACCTGGCGTGCTGCCCGCCCACCCGTCGTCACCGAAGAGCGCCCGGGGACATACGTGTTCGGGGACCGTCAACAGGTCGCGCTGGACGCCCAGCGGCAGGACGGCTGCGCCGCCTGGATCGCGGCCACCGTGGTGAGTGCACGCGAAGGACGGGTGGTCATCGATGCCGGATCGAAAGCGCTCACCGCTGAGCGGCCGCCCTGGCTGGAGGGCTTCGGAATCGTCCCCGAGCTGGGAAATGCGGTCGTCACCAGGGTTTCGGAGCACCACGGCATGCTCGACGACGTGGACACCTCGGGCCTCGCCGTCGGAGACATGGTGTCCGTGCTGCCGAATCACATCTGCACGGCCGTGAACTTGTTCGACGAGTACGTCGTCGTCGAGCACGGTGAGGTGATCGACCGGTGGCAGCTGGTCGCCAGGGGCAGGAATGCCTAGGTTCAGCCCGGCAGCTTGCTCGCGGCGGCCTTGTCCAGCAGCCACACGGTGGCCTCCCGGCCGATCGCACCCGCCGCGGGGATGTCGACCGCCGCGGCACCGCCGATCGCGGCCGCGGCCGCCTCGGCCTTCTCGGCTCCGGCCACCACCAGCCACACCTCACGGGCCCGTCGCACCGCGGGCAGCGTCAGCGTGATGCGGCGCGGCGGAGGCTTGGGGGATTCGGTGACGGCGATCACCAGCCGTGAGTCCTCGCGCACCGCGTCGGTGTCGGGGAACAGCGAATTGATGTGGCCCTCGCCGCCCATCCCGAGCAGGTGCACATCGAACTCCTCGGGCAGCAGCTTCTCGTAGGCCTGCGCGGCTGCCTCGATATCGTCGCCGAACTCCCCGTCGCTGGCGGCCATCTCGTGCACATTCGCCGAGGGGATGGAGATGGTCTCCAGCAGCGCCTCGCGGGCTTGGCGGTAGTTGCGCTCGGCGTCCTCGGCGGGCACGAAGCGTTCATCGCCCCAGAACAGCTGCACCTTGGACCAGTCGACATCGGGGGCGTACGCCGCGACATGGCGCAGCAGCGCGATCCCGACGGTGCCGCCGGTGAGCACGATCACCGCGTGTCCGCGGCCGGCGATCGCCGAGGTGATGGCGCCGACCAGCCGGGCTCCGGCCGCGGCGGCCAGTTCCCCGGCGTCGACGTAGGTCTCGATCACCTGTTCAGACATAAGTCACCTTGTCGATTCCGCGCAACGCTTCCAAGTAGATCTCATCGGCATCCAGGCGCCGCATGTCTTCGGCCAGGCAGTCGCGGGTTTCCCTGCGGGCCAACGGAATCTGGGCATCCGGCTTGCCGGTGCGGGTGAGCGTCGCGGTCACCCCTTCCTGGGGGCGGCTCAGGGTGATCGTCTCGCTGGGCCGGGTCAGTTCGATCTTCAGCTCGCCGACCGCGCGGGTGACGGGGCAGTCCAGCCGGCCGACCAGCCAGCCGGCCAGGATGTCGAGCGCAGGCTCTTCCCGCAGCCCGGACACCACCACCTCGGTGATCGGCTCGTGCGGTGCCTGATCCACTGCGGCGGTCAGCAGGGCACGCCAGTAGGTGATCCGGCTCCAGGCCAGGTCGGTGTCGCCGGCGGTGTATCCGGCCAGCCTGCTCTTGATGCAGGCCAACGGGTTCTCGCCGTTGGTGGCATCGGTGATCCGGCGGATCGCCAAGCGGCCCAGCGGATCCTGTGCGGGTACCTCGGGCGCGAGATCCGGCCACCAGGTCACCACCGGGGTGTCGGGCAGCAGGAACGGGGTGACGACGCTGCTGGCGTGGTTGGCCAGCGGTCCGGACAGTCGCAGCACCACGACCTCGTTGGCGCCGGCATCGCTGCCGACCCGCAGCTGGGCGTCGAGGCGGGCCTCGGTGCTCAGCCGGTCCCCGGGGATCACCACGATGACGCGGCAGGGGTGCTCGCGGCTGGCGACGTTGGCCGCCTCGATCGAGTCCTCCAGGACCGCTTCGGTATCCGGGGCGATCACCAGCGTGAGCACCCGGCCCAGGGTGATCGCACCGCCCTCCTCGCGCAGGGCGACGATCTTCTTGTTGATGGCACCGGTGTTGGTGTCCGGCAGATCGATGATCATCGGGATCCTCGGTTCTTCGCGCGAGCGCTCATCACGGTCGCCTCCATTCGCGCCCGGTCCGGTGCAGCATCTCGAAGGCCGACTCCGGTCCCCAGGTGCCCGACTCGTAGGTGTCCGGTGTGCCGTGCGACGCCCAGTACTCCAGCGCAGGATCCAGGATCTTCCAGGACAATTCGACTTCGGCATTGACCGGGAACAGCGACGGCTCGCCCAGCAGCACGTCCAGGATCAGCCGTTCGTAGGCCTCGGGCGACTCCTCGGCGAACGCGGAGCCGTAGGAGAAGTCCATGCTGACATCGCGGACCTCCATGGCGTTGCCGGGCACCTTGGACCCGAACCGCAGGGTGATGCCCTCATCGGGCTGTACCCGGATCACCAGCGCGTTCTTGCCCAGCTCTTCGGTCATGGTGGCGTCGAAGGGCAGATGGGGCGCCCGCTTGAAGACCAGTGCGATCTCGGTGACCCTGCGGCCCAAGCGCTTTCCGGTGCGCAGGTAGAACGGCACGCCCGCCCACCGGCGGGTGTCGACGTCGACCGTGATGGCCGCGAAGGTCTCGGTGCCGGAGGTCTTCGAGAATCCCTCCTCGTCGAGCAGCCCGACCACCTTCTCGCCGCCCTGCCAGCCCGCCGCGTACTGACCCCGGGAGGTGGTCTCGTCCAGCGGCTCGGCGAGCCGGCTGGCGCCGAGCACCTTGATCTTCTCGGCCTGCAACTCTGCGGGGGAGAAGTTGACGGGCTCCTCCATCGCGGTGAGCGCGAGCAGCTGGATCAGGTGGTTCTGGATGACATCGCGCGCGGCGCCGACGCCGTCGTAGTAACCGCCACGTCCGCCGAGGCCGATGTCCTCGGCCATGGTGATCTGCACGTGGTCGACGTAATGCGCGTTCCAGATGGGCTCGAACATCTCATTGGCGAACCGCAGCGCCAGGATGTTCTGCACCGTCTCCTTGCCCAGGTAGTGGTCGATGCGGAACACCGAGGATTCCGGAAAGACGCTGTTGACCAGGGCGTTGAGCTCCTCGGCGCTGGACAGATCGTGCCCGAACGGTTTCTCGATGACGACCCGGCTCCAGGTGTCGCCCGGCTTCTCGGCCAGACCCGACCGCGACAGCTGCTCGAGCACCTGCGGGAACGCCTTCGGCGGGATCGACAGGTAGAACGCATGATTGCCGTCGGTACCGCGTTCGGTATCCAGGGTGTGCAGGGTCTCGGCGAGCCGGCCGAAGGCCTCGTCATCATCGAAAGCGCCCTGGACGAACCGGAACCCCTCGGCGAGCCGGTCCCACACCTCTTGGCGGAACGGTGTGCGGGCGTGCTGTTTGACGGCGTCGTAGACGACCTTGGAGAAGTCCTCGTCCGCCCAGTCGCGCCGGGCGAACCCGACCAGCGCGAAACTCGGTGGCAGGAGACCGCGGTTGGCCAGGTCGTAGATCGCCGGCATCAGCTTCTTGCGGGCCAGGTCTCCGGTGACCCCGAAGATCACCACCGCGCAGGGCCCCGCGATCCGGGGCATGCGCTTGTCGCGTTTGTCCCGCAGCGGGTTTCGCCAGGCGGCAGCGGTCTCGGTCATTTCTTCGCGGCGTCGAGCTGTCCCTGGGTGGCTTCGAGCAACTCGGCCCAGGACTTTTCGAACTTGTCCACACCCTCCTTTTCGAGGACCTTGAACACATCGTCGAGATCGACACCGACCTCGACCAGTCCGTCGAACACGCCCTGGGCGGCATCAGCGGTCCCGCTGACGGTGTCACCGGTGACCACACCGTGGTCGGCGACCGCGTCGAGAGTCTTTTCCGGCATGGTGTTCACCGTGTTGGGCGCCACCAGTTCGGTGACGTAGAGGGTGTCCGAGTAGTCGGGGTTCTTGACGCCGGTGGATGCCCACAGCGGGCGCTGCGCCCGGGCTCCCGCGCCCTTCAGTGCGGCGAAGCGCTCACCACCGAACTCCTCTTCGTAGGCGGCGTAGGCGAGACGGGCGTTGGCCACACCGGCCTGACCGCGCAGATCCAGCGCGGCCTGGGTGCCGATCTTCTCCAACCGGGCATCGATCTCGCTATCCACCCGGGACACGAAGAACGAAGCGACGGAATGGATCTTGGACAGATCGTGACCGGCGTCCTTGGCCTTCTCCAGCCCACTCAGGTATGCGTCGATCACCGCGCGGTGCCGCTCCACCGAGAAGATCAGCGTCACGTTCACCGAGATGCCCTCGGCGATCACCGCGGTGATGGCGGGCAGACCTGCCAGCGTCGCCGGGATCTTGATGAGCAGGTTGGGCCGGTCGACGATCTTCCAGAGCTCTTTGGCCTGTTCGACGGTCTTCTCGGTGTCATGCGCCAGGCGCGGGTCGACCTCGATGGACACCCGGCCGTCGACACCGTCGGAGGCCTCGTACTGCTTGGTGAACAGATCGCAGGCGTTGCGCACATCGTCGGTGGTGACGGCCAGAATCGTGGCGTCCACATCCGAGCCGGTCGCGGCCAGTTCGTTGACCTGCTCGTCATAGGCGTTGCCCTTGGACAGCGCGGCCTGGAAGATCGACGGGTTGGTGGTGACGCCGACGATGCTCTTGGTCGCGATCAGCTCGGCGAGGTTGCCGGTCTGGAGGCGCTCGCGGGACAGGTCGTCGAGCCACACGGAGACGCCTGCGGCCGACAGTGCTGCGAGATTCGGGTTCTGAGACATGATGTTTGGCCCTACTTCCTAGTTGTCTTCCGACCGCCGGGCGGTCAGTTGTCCAAAGTGCGTTCGGCAGCAGCGACGACGGCTTCAGCGGTGAAGCCGAACTCACGGAACAACGTCTTGTCATCGGCGGATTCGCCGTAGTGCTCGATCGAGATGATCTCGCCGGTGTCGCCGACGAGCTTGTGCCAGGACTGCGCGATCCCGGCCTCGACCGCGACGCGCGCGGACACGTCGGGCGGCAGCACCGAATCGCGGTACTCCTTGGGCTGGGACTCGAACCACTCGACACAGGGCATCGACACCACGGCGGCCACGATGTCCTTGTCGGCCAACAACTTCTTGGCCTCGACGGCGAGCTGAAGCTCGGAACCGGTCGCGATGATGATCACCTCGGCATCGGCCGCGTTGTCACCGCCGAGCACGTATCCGCCCTTGGCCACCCCGTCGGAGTCGGTGCCTTCCAGGACCGGAACGCCCTGGCGGGTGAGGATGAATCCGACCGGGCCTGCCGTGTTGCCGCGGGCGATGATGCTCTTCCACGCGTACGCCGTCTCGTTCGGGTCACCCGGGCGCACGACGGACAGGTTCGGGATGGCGCGCAACGCGGACAGGTGCTCGATCGGTTGGTGGGTGGGGCCGTCCTCACCCAGACCGATGGAATCGTGGGTCCAGATGTAGATGGTGTCGATCACCATCAGCGAGGCCAGTCGGACCGCGGGGCGCATGTAATCGGAGAACTGCAGGAACGTTCCGCCGAAGGCGCGGGTCGGACCGTGCAGCACGATGCCGGAAAGGATCGAACCCATGGCGTGCTCGCGGATACCGAAGTGCAGCACCCGGCCGTACCAGTCGGCGGTGAAGTCCTCGGTGGAGATGCTCGGCGGACCGAACGATTTCACGCCCTTGATGGTGGTGTTGTTACTGCCGGCGAGATCGGCTGAGCCACCCCACAATTCGGGCAGCTTCGGGGCCACGTCGTTGAGCACCTGGCCGAAGGCGGCGCGGGTGGCGACCGCCTTGGAGCCGGGCTCCCAGTAGGTGATGTCGGCATCCCAGTCCTCGGGCAGTTCCTCGGCCGTCAGGCGGTCCAGCAGCTGCTTGCGCTCGGGCTCACGCTCGGCCCACGCGTCGAAGCCGGTCTGCCACTTCTCATGTGCCTCGCGGCCACGGTCGACGAGCTTGCGGGTGTGCTCGATCACCTCGGGGCGGACCTCGAACTTCTTGTCCGGGTCGAAGCCGAGGATCTTCTTGGTGGCCGCGACCTCGTCGTCACCGAGCGCCGAGCCGTGTACGCCACCGGTGTTCATCTTCGTGGGGGCCGGGTAGCCGATGATGGTGCGGATGGCGATGAACGACGGCTTGTCGGTCACCTTCTTGGCCTCGGCGATGGCCTCCTCGATGGCGACCACGTTCTCGCCGCCGACGATTTCCTGGACGTGCCAGCCGTAGGCGCGGTACCGGTCGGCCACGTTCTCGCTCAACGCGATGTCGGTGTCGTGCTCGATGGAGATGTGGTTCTTGTCATAGAAGACGATCAGGTTGCCCAGCTGCTGGGTGCCGGCCAACGAGGAGGCCTCGCTGGTCACGCCCTCTTCGATGTCGCCGTCGGAGGCGATGACGTAGATGTGGTGGTCGAACGGGCTCTCGCCGGCGGGGGCATCGGGGTCGAACAGGCCGCGCTCGTAGCGGGCGGCCATGGCCATACCGACGGCCGAGGCCAGTCCCTGGCCCAGCGGGCCGGTGGTGATCTCGACACCCTTGGTGTGCCGGAACTCGGGGTGCCCCGGGGTCTTGGACTTGAAGGTGCGCAGCGCCTCGATGTCTTCGATCTCCAGACCGAAGCCACCCAGGAAAAGCTGCAGGTAGATGGTGAGGCTGGAATGCCCACACGACAACACGAAGCGGTCCCGGCCCAGCCAGTGGGTGTCGGACGGGTCGTGCTGCAGCTGGCGCTGGAACAGGGTGTAGGCCAGCGGGGCGAGGCTCATCGCGGTACCGGGGTGGCCGTTGCCGACCTTCTGGACCGCATCCGCGGCCAGCACGCGCACGGTGTCGACCGCGACGGTGTCGAGGTCGGACCAGTCGTCGGGGTGGTTCGGTTGCGTGAGGGCAGTTATCTCTTCGGCGGTGGTCACTACCTTCACTCCTAAAATTTCTCTGCGCTGCGGACGTCGCTACCTCAAACAGCCTAGTGCGGCGGAGTCATCCACCGCAGACCGGTTGGTGCAGGTTTAGGCGTCCGTTAACGCTGGACAAACTCGCCACACCCACCCTGCGGTGCGGAGCCGACTGCGGTGCGGTCTACCATCGTCTGTAGTAGAAGCCCGCGTGACCGTCGCCCGAGGAGTTATTTGCGTGAGCATTCGCGAGCGCCGGCCGGTCAGTGGCGCACCGAATCGGATACGAACCACGGTTCTTTCGTACCTGGCGCTGACGAAGCCGCGTGTGATCGAGCTGTTGCTGGTCACGACGATCCCGGCCATGCTGCTGGCCGATCGTGGCACCGTTGACCCGCTGCTCATCCTGAACACCCTGATCGGCGGCATGATGGCCGCCGCCGGTGCCAACACCCTGAACTGCGTCGCTGACGCCGACATCGACAAGGTGATGAAGCGAACCGCCCTGCGGCCGCTGGCCAAGGCGTCGGTGCCGACCCGGCATGCGCTGATCTTCGGGCTGGTGCTGACCGCGGGGTCCTTCGCCTGGTTGTGGTGGACCACCAATCTGCTCTCCGGCGTGCTGGCGCTGGCGACCATCGCCTTCTACGTGTTCGTCTACACCCTGCTGCTCAAACGCCGCACCTCGCAGAACGTGGTGTGGGGCGGCGCCGCCGGGTGTATGCCGGTGATGATCGGCTGGTCGGCGGTCACCGGCACGATCCAGTGGCCGGCGCTGGTGATGTTCCTGATCATCTTCTTCTGGACGCCGCCGCACACCTGGGCGTTGGCCATGCGCTACAAGGAAGACTACAAAGCCGCCGGGGTGCCGATGCTGCCCGTCGTCGCCACCGAACGCCAGGTCACCCGCCAGATCCTGATCTATA
This sequence comes from Mycolicibacterium frederiksbergense, assembly GCF_012223425.1. Lineage (GTDB taxonomy): Bacteria > Actinomycetota > Actinomycetes > Mycobacteriales > Mycobacteriaceae > Mycobacterium > Mycobacterium frederiksbergense. Next base: position 5,722,291 of record NZ_CP038799.1, on the reverse strand, counting down.
CCTGGCTGACGGTGCTGACCACGCTGAGCCTCGCACTGGCCACCGGCTGGTTGTATGCGTCGGTGGCGGCCCTGGCCGGTGCCTGGTTCCTGGTGATGGCCCATCAGCTCTACGCGGGCGTGAAACGCGGGGAGCCGGTCAAGCCGCTAAGGCTGTTCCTGCAGTCCAACAACTACCTGGCCGTCGTGTTCTGTGCGCTGGCCGTGGATTCCGCAATGGCCCTGCCGCAGCTGTTCTGACCATTACGGTCCGTGTATGACCCTGCATGTCAGCCCCGACAATTTCGGCCGTGCCGAATCTGACCTGTACTTCGGCAATATCGTCGGAGGTGACGGCTTCGGCGCGCTGCACCACTTCCGGGAACTGAGCCCGGTCGACGAACAGCTGGTGATCCGGCAGAACCGCGACACGCTGTACTCGGCCGGGGTGTTCGACCTCGATGCCGGTCCCGTGACCGTCACGCTGCCCGACAGCGCCGGACGCTTCATGTCCCTGCAGGTCATCACCGAGGACCACTATGTGCCGGCCGTCGTCTATGCACCGGCCGAACTCACCATCACCCGGGCGGACGCCGGCACCAGGTACATCGCCACGGCCCTACGCACTCTGGTCGACCCCGACGATGCCGCCGACCTCGCCGCGGTACACGCACTGCAGGACGCCATCGCCGTCTCTCAGCCCGGTGGACCGGGCAGCTTCGCGGTGCCGGACTGGGATCCGGTCAGCCAGAAGACGGTGCGCGACGCGCTGATCACGTTGTCGACGACAGTGCCCGACAGCTTGCGCACCTTCGGGGAGAAAGCGGAGGTCGATCCGGTGCGCCACCTCATCGGGACGGCCTATGCGTGGGGCGGGAACCCCGAGCGCGATGCGTTCTACCTCTCGGTCGTCCCGGTCGCGAACGACGGCGCCACCGTGCACAGACTCGTCGTCAAAGACGTTCCGGTGGATGGTTTCTGGTCGGTCACCGTCTACGACAAGAGCGGCTATTTCGCGCCCAACCCGCAGAACGCCTACTCGGTGAACAACATCACCGCGGTCCGGGAAGCCGACGGAAGCACCATCATCGGTTTCGGTGGCGAGCAGGGGCCCAATCTGTTGCCGATCACCGACGGGTGGAACTACATCGTGCGGTTGTACCGGCCGCGCCCGGAGATCCTGGACGGAACCTGGACCTTTCCGGCGGCGCAGCCCGTCGAGGGCAGGGCCGCTTCCCGGCCATAAGCAGCGGTGCCGGTGTGGCGAATGTCTACCATGACGATCATGATCATCGGGTGGCTGTTCCGAGCCATGGCCGGCCTCGTCGTGGTGTTCGCCCTTGCGGCCTGCTCGGCCGGATCCCCGCCGGGTGCGCCGGGCACGGCCGAGGATTTCAAGGCCGGTGGTGGCTCGGCCGCGGAGACCATGCCGCTCACCGGCCCGGTGCCGCAGGACGCGCCGAAGGCGCCACCCCAGGTGCAACGCGACGTCGTCAAGACGGCCACCATCTCGGTCACCGCCGATGACCCGCCGGCCGCGGCTGACCGGGCGTCGGCGATCGTCACCGAGGCCGGCGGGCGGGTGGACGGTCGCACGGAGTACGGCGGGTCGGCGCTGGACCGGGCCCGGATCACCCTCACCCTGCGGGTGCCCGCCGACAAGCTCGACGGCGTCATCGACGGGCTGAAAGGTCTGGGCACCGTCGAGTCACTGGACATGCAGGCCGAGGACGTGACCAGCCAGCGCGTCGACCTGGATGCCCGCATCAAGGCGCTGCAGACCTCGGTGGACCGCCTGCTGGCGATCATGCGCGACGCCCGGGACCCGTCGGCGCTGATCGAGGCGGAAAGCGCCCTGTCGCAGCGGCAGGCGGATCTGGACAGCCTGCGCGCGCAACGCGCGGCGCTGGGGGAGCAGATCTCTTACAGCACCGTCACCGTCGACCTGATCGCTCCCATCGTCGGGGGACCCGCCCCCGAGGAGTACCGAGGCTTCCTCGGCCAGATGGAACGCGGCTGGGATGCGCTGGTCGACACCGGGTCGAACCTGTTGCTGCTCGTCGGTCTGCTGCTGCCCTGGGTCGGCGCCGCGGTCGTGGGGCTGGCACTGCTGTTCGGTCTGTACCGGGTGGTACGCGCGCGCCGTTAAGGCACCAGGACGACGGAGCCGACGGTCCGGCGGCCCTGCAGATCGGTGTGCGCCCGTGCGGCCTCGGCCAGCGGGTAGCGCTCGCTGACCGTGATGGTGATCGAACCGTCGGCGATGGCGTTGATCACTTCGCCTGCCCGCCAGGCGAACTCGTCGGCGGTCCGGGTGTAGGCGTCCAGACTGGGCCGGGTCAGGAACACCGAACCCGCCGTGTTGAGCCGCTGCGGATCGAACGCGGGCACCGGCCCGCTGGCGGCGCCGAACAGGGCCAGCGTGCCGCGCACCGCGAGGCTGGCCAGGCTGGCCTCGAAGGTGGAGGCTCCCACCCCGTCGTACACCGCGGCGACCCCGCCGTTGCTCAGCCGTTTGACGGTGGCGCCGAACTCCTCGGCGTCCTCCGGGTACTCCAACACCTCGACCGCGCCGGCCTGCCGGGACAGCTCGGCCTTCTCCGGGGTGGACGCGGTGGTGATCACCCGGGTCCCCATGCTGGTGGCCCACTGGGTCAGGATCAGACCCACACCGCCGGCACCGGCGTGCACCAGAATTGTGTCGTTGGACTGCACGGCGTACACGGACTTCAGCAGGTAGTGCGCCGTCATCCCCTTCAGCAGTGCCGATGCCACCGCGTCCGGCGCCACCCCGTCTGGCACGTAGGCGACGTAATCGGCTGGGGCGACGGAGAAATCGGCGTAGGCGCCGACGGCGTTGGCGGTGACCACCCGGTCTCCGACGGTCAGCGCCGCGACATCCTCACCCACGGCGGCAACGGTGCCGCACACCTCGCTGCCCGAGACGAACGGCAGTTCGCGCGGGTACTGCCCCGAGCGGAAGTAGGTGTCGATGAAGTTCACGCCGATGGCCTCGGCCTTGATCAGCACCTGACCGGGGCCGGGCGACGGCGCATCCTTCTCGACGTAGTTCAGGACCTCGGGTCCGCCGGTCTGGGCAACTTCGATGGCATGCATATCTCTATCATCCATATGTGAAGCTGGCCCGCCCCGACGTGTTCCATCCCCGCATCGTGTTCGCCAGTTGCCCGGCACTTCCCGAAGGTGACAGCGATGACGAGGGCCTGGTCGAGGCCCTGCGCACGCGCGGCCTGCCGGTCAGCTGGAAGTCCTGGGACGACCCGGCCACGCTGGAGGCCGACCTGGTGGTGTTGCGCGCCACGTGGGACTACAGCGAGCGTGTCGACGAGTTCCTGGCCTGGACGCGAGCGGTGCGCAACCTGCTGAATCCACCGGAAGTGGTGGCATGGAGCACCGATAAGCACTATCTGCTGGATCTGGCGCGCGACGGCCTGCCGATCGTGCCCACCCGGTACTACGCGGTCGGCGATACGGTGCGGGCGCCCAAGGGCGAGGTGGTGGTCAAACCCGCCGTCGGCGCCGGATCGGTGGGTGCGCAACGGTTCGTCGACCCCAGTGCGGCGGTGGCCCACGCCCAAGCGCTGCAGGCCGACGACCGCGCCGTGTTGGTGCAGCCCTATGACCCGCGGATCTCCGGCGGGGAGACGGCGCTGGTGTTCCTCAACGGTGAGCCCTCCCACGCCTTCACCAAGGGGCCGATCCTGCCACCGGCCGGGCGCGGACCGGAGTTCGAGCAGACCGGGACGTTCGCCGCGGAGAAACTCGGCGCCGCCGATCCGGCCGACGAGGTGTGGGAGGTCGGTCACGCCGCGGTGGCCGCGGCGACGACACGGTTCGGTATCCCCGCCCGCGATCTGCTTTACGCGCGCGTCGACATCATCGGCGGGGCCGATGACCCGCGCCTGCTGGAACTGGAACTCGTCGAACCGTCGCTGGGGTTCCGTCAACTCGGCGCGACCGAAAAGCGGCGCGCCGAACGCGATTACGCGCTCGGCGTGGAGGCGGCCCTGATCCGGCTCGGGCTCGGTCCGCTGTCACACCGCGGGGCGTGATCGCAGTGCTCGATGCCGATGATGTCCAGCGCATCGCACTGTCGTTGCCCGAGACAAGGGAGAAGGAGCGCTGGGGGCATCCGACCTTCGACGTGGCGGGCAAGATGTTCCTCACCGTGCCCGACGATCAGACCTCGATTGCGGTGCGCTGCCCTAGATTTGATCGCGAGGAGCTGATCGCCGCCGAGCCGCACAAGTTCTGGGTGCCCCCACACGAAGCGCCATCGGCGTGGGTGCGGGTTCGGCTCGACACGCTGGAGGACGCGCGGGAGCTGCACGACATTGTGCTGGATTCCTGGCGGCAGGCTGCCCCGAGCAGGCTCACCGACACCTAGGCCGGGTCGGCCAGGCGCACCCCGGTGCGTAGATCGAATCGGTGCACGTCACGTGCCGACAGCTCCACCGTGGCGCCGACGGTGACATCGGCCAGTGCCGCCGCCTCGACGACGCTGGTCAGCTGTTGATCGGCCGAGCGGACCGTGATGATGGCCCGCGGCCCGAGCAGTTCGACGAGTTCGACCACCGTGGCCCCGTCCGGGGACGGGGTGAGGATCAGGTCGTCGGCGCGCACCCCGATCGTGACCGCACCGGCATCGGGGCCGCCCACCGTGATCCGCACGCCCGATTCGGTACGCAATTCACCGCCGGTGACCGCGCCGTCGATCAGGTTCATCTTCGGGCTGCCGACGAAGGTGGCCACGAAGGTATCGGCCGGTCGGCGGTAGACCTCCGCGGGCGGGCCGGCCTGGGCGATGCGGCCCTCGCGCATCACCACGATCCGGTCCGACAGTGTCATCGCCTCTTCCTGGTCGTGGGTGACGTAGAGCGAGGTGATGCCCAATCGGCGCTGCAGCCGCAGTAGTTCGGTGCGGGTTTCGACGCGCAGCTTGGCGTCCAGGTTGCTCAGCGGTTCATCGAAGAGAAAGACCGCGGGTTCGCGGATGATGGCCCGTCCGATCGCCACCCGCTGCTGCTGCCCGCCGGACAGGTCCTTGGGCTTACGTTCGACCAGCGCGCCCAGGCCCAGCGATTCGGCTATCTCGTCGGCCCGCTTCAGTGCCTCGGCGCGGGGAATCTTCTTGGCCCGCAACGGGAAGGCGATGTTCTCCCGCACCGACAGATGCGGATAGAGCGCGTAGTTCTGGAACACCATGGCGATATCGCGGTCCTTGGGTTCCAACGCGGTCACATCGCGATCACCGATGCGGATGGTGCCGGCGCTGACCGCTTCGAGCCCGGCCAGCATGCGCAGCGACGTGGTCTTACCGCAGCCGGACGGTCCGACCAGCACCGTCATGCTGCCGTCGGCGAGTTCCAGATCCAGGTCCGACACCACGCTCGTCGACCCGAACGATTTGCCGACCTTGGAGAAAGTGACCGATGCCATGCTTGTACAACCTCGCTTGTCTAGTACTTGACCGCGCCGCCGCTGATCCCCTGGACCAGGCGTCGCTGGATGAAGAAGCTGGCGATGACGACCGGAATGATCGCGATCATGATCGCGGCGCTCATGGTGCCGATCTGCACTCCGCGGAAGGTGTTGAAGTTCGCGATGGCCACCGGCAGGATCGCCGCATTGCCGGGGGCCAGGATCAGCCCATAGAACAGGTCGTTCCACGACAGCGTGAACCCGAAGATGCCGGCGGCGCCGATACCGGGGTAAACCTGCGGCAGCACCACCATCCGGAAGGCCTGCCACCGGGTGAATCCGTCGACCCGGGCCTGCTCCTCCAGCGAGGCGGGTACCGCCTCGAAGAAGCCGATCAGGAACCAGGTGACCAGCGGCAGCACGAAGGACAGGTGCGCGAAGATCACCGGTGCCAGGGTGTCGGTCATCCGCAGCGCCTGGGCCATGGTCAGGAACGGGAACACCATCACCGCGGGCGGAACCACCTGCGCGGCCAGCATGCCGAATCGGGTCAACGAACCGCCGGCCCGGTACTTGGCGATCACATAGGCGCCCATGCTGCCGACGACCAGGCTGATCGCGACGGTGATGACGCCGACCAGTGCGCTGCGGCCGGCGGCGGCGAACACCCCGGACTCGAACACGGCCTGCCAGTTCGCCAGGCTGGGAGCAAAGGCGAACAGGAATGGTTCCGACATCTGTTGGGGTGTCTTGAAACTCGCCAGCGCCACCCAGACGATGGGGAACAGCACGAAGACGAACGCCGCGGTGAGCACCGCGAGACGCAGGACTTCCAGCGGGGCAGGGCGAGCGAAGCGACGGGGGATGTCGAGCTTGTTCATCGGGCCGCACTCCTGTCCGCGGCGCGGTTGCGCTCCATAGCGCGGAACGCCGCCACGATGACCACCAGAACCAGGGCCAGCACGATGAAGGCCATGGCGCTGGCCTGGGCGAGCCGGAAGAACTGGATGCCTTCGAGATACATGAAGTACTGCAGTGTCTGGGTATCGGTGCCGGGGCCGCCGCGGGTGGTGGCGTAGATGTACTCGAAGACCCGCAGCGCGTCGAGGCCGCGCAGCAGCACCGCGACGGTGAGCACCGGGGCGAGCATCGGGATCAACACCCGGCGCAACCGGTAGACCGGACCGGCGCCGTCGACCCGGGCGGCCTCCATGGGTTGTTTGGGCATCGACTCCAGGCCGGCCAGGATCAGCAGCACCATGAACGGCGTCCACTGCCAGACATCGATGAAGGCCAGCGTCAGCAAGGCCTTTCCGGCACCGAAGAAGTCGTAATCGGCGCCCACCGCGTGCAGCAGTGCCGGCACCGCGCCGATCTGATCGTTGAGCAGGAAGCGGAAGATCAGCCCGACCGCGATGGGGGTGATGAACATCGGCGCGAGCACGATCGCCCGGGACAGGTCCTTGGCCCAGCGCTGCTGATGCAGGGCCAGGGCGAGCGCGAAGCCGAGAACCAGTTCGAGGCTCACCGCGATCACCACATACATGGCGGTGGTCGCGAAGGCCTCCCAGAACGCCGGATTGGCCAGCGCGCTGGTGAAATTGGCCGCTCCCACGAAATCCGGTTGCGTGCGATCGGTCAGCTTGTAGTCGGTCACTGACAGATACGCCGCGTAGCAGAGCGGGAATCCGACGGCCACGGCGAACAGGGCGAGCAGCGGCGTGAGCATGCCGTACTTGAACTTCATCGCGGACACCCCATCCGTCCTGTGCACCAGGTGGCCGCCGGATTCCCTACGGTCACTGCTGGATCCGCTCCGCAGCTGCCTGCGCGTCACGCAGTGCGTCGGCGACGCTCTTGTTGCCCGCAGCGGCGTCGTTGAGCTCGGTGCCGACCGCCTGGATCATCTCCTCGCCACCCTTGCCTTGGGTGAGCGGGGCCGCGTCGGCCAGGATCTCGCCGACCGTCTTGTAGTAGTCGGCGCCGTACCCATCGGCGAGCACCTGCGGGTTGTTCAGCGAGCTCTCCCGGACCACGGCACCACCATCGGCGACCCGCTGCGCGTCGATCTCGGGTGAGGTCACCCACGAGGCGAACGCCCAGGCGGCGTCGGCGGCCCCGGAGTTGGCGGGAATCGCCCAACTCCAGGACCCCAGAGCGGATTTGCCGCCGGGGATCGGGGCCAGGGCGAACTGTCCGGCGCGTTCTGCCGAAGCGCCCTCGGGATCATTGAGCGCGGGAAGGTTCCAGTTGTAGCCGATCATCGAGGCGGCCATACCGCTGGAGACGGAGCGGAACGCCTCGTCGAAACCCCAGGACAGGCTGTTGGCCGGTGCCGCGGTCTTGTAGGTCTCGATATAGGCGTCCAGGGCGCGGGCGGCTTCCGGCGTGTCCAGCGAGGGCTTGCCGTCCTCGCCGTAGATCGATCCGCCGGCGGCGAACAGCCAGTTGGCCCATTCCTCGAAGATCTTGTAGCCGCGCTGGGGCTGCATCGCGATGCCGGCGCGGTCGGCGGTCTTGAGCCGCTGCGAGGTGGCCACCAGCGCGTCCAGATCGGTGGGGACGCTCTGCCCCGCCGAGGTCAGATCACCGGTGTTGTAGATGTAGCCCAGGGCGTAGTTGTAGAACGGGACGCCGTAGGTGGTGCCCTCGACATCGGTGATCGCCGTCAGCGAGTCGAAGAAGTCATCGGGCTGGTAGTCCGGGGTCGCCGCGATCCGGTCGCCCAGCGGTTCCAGGAAGCCGGCGTCGGCGAAATCGTCCATCCAGGGGTTGTCCACCACGATGAGGTCGTAGGCGGGTTGCGAGGCCTGGAACGAGGACACCAGGCGGTCACGCATCTGGTCGAAGGTCATCGTCTCGATGTCGACCTTGATATCGGGATACTTCTGGTTGAACTGTCCGACAAGGCCTTTGGCGATGTCGGTGTCGGGCACGTTCTCCATCAGTACCCGCACCGTGGCGTTGGTGTCGGTGGGAATCTCACCGAGACCCGACGAGCTCTGCTCACCGGATCCGCCGCTGCCTGCGCAGCCGGCGAGGGTCAGGCTGGTGGCGGCGATGATCGCTGGCAACCAGCGCAAGGTTGGGATTTTCATGGTCCTCTTCTCTTTGTCCGGGTGGATCGAGCGTGTGCGGGCGATGGTGGACTCAATCCATGTAGGCACCGCCGTTGACCGACAGTGCTTCTCCGGTGATGAACCGGGCATCCTCGGAGACCAGGAACGCCACCGCACGGGCGACGTCGTCGGGGGTCTGCAGGCGACCCAGGGGAGTGGCGTCGACCCAGGACTTGCGCACACCGTCGGCAGTGGTGCCGGTGAGCAACGCCTCCCACTCCAGCTCGCGGGTCTGCATCGGGGTGGCCACGAAACCCGGGCACACGCTGTTGACCGTGATGCCTTGGGGGGCAAGCTCGAAGGCCATCGCCTGAGTGAGGCCGAGAACGCCGAACTTGGATGCCACGTAGTCCGCCAAAAACGGCACCCGGCCCTGTTTGGCCGCCATCGACGCGGTGTTGACGATGGTCCCGCGCACCCCGGTGCGGATCATTGCCCGAGCGGCGGCCTGCCCGCACAGGAAGACACCCTTGAGGTTGATGTCGAGGCTGCGGTCCAGTTGGTCGGTGGACACGTCGACGAAGCGCGCCATCGCCGAAATCCCGGCGTTGCTCACCCAGGCGTGCAGCCCCACCCGATCGGCCACATCGTCGGCGAGTTGCGCCGATCCGGCGGCGTCGGTGACATCGAGTCGGGTGGCCTCGTGCCCGGTCCCGCTCAGTACCGCACGGGTCTGCTCGGCGGCCTCGGCGTCGATATCGGTGACGATGACCCGCCAGCCCCGCTCGGCGAGGGTGGCGGCGATGGCGCGTCCGATGCCCGACCCCGCGCCGGTGACGACGGCGGTTTGGGTGCTGGCGGTGGTGTCGGGGGTGGTCATGGCCGTGCCTTTCGGGCGATGCGGTGGGATATGGGGGTCAGCACGTCGCCGAGTTCACGCCACTGGGCGTAGGCCTCGGCGTAACGGTCGACGTTCTGCGGGTTGGGCACGACGGGTTCGCCGACGGTCTGGAACATCGCGGTGCTGTCCCAGCCGTCCAGCAGCCCGGTGCCGACAGCGGCGATCACCGCGGCGCCCAGCGAGGCGCCCGGGTGACCGACGATCGGGGACAGTGGGGTGCCCAGCACATCGGCGAGGATCTGCTTCCACAGCACCGACCGGCTGCCACCGTTGGTGACCAGCGCCCGGTGCAGCGGGACACCCATCGAGGCGAATACCTCGGTGTGGTGCCGGAAACCGTAGGCGATCGCCTCCAGCACGGACCGGTACATGTCCGCGCGGTTGTGGGCGAGGTCGAGTCCGACGAAGGCGCCGCGTAGATCGGGGTCGTGCAGCGGGCTCTTCTCGCCGAGAAAGTAGGGCAGACAGAGGATTTCGCCAGGTTTGCGGGTGTCGGCCTCATCGTCGAGGGCTACCAGGTCGATACCGCCGGACAGGGTCTGGAACCAGCGGATCAGGCTGCCGCTGGTGGCCATGCAGCCGTTGGGTAGCCACCGTCCGGGCACCGGGTGGGCGTCGAGATAGAGCCGGGCGTCGATGACCGGCTGTTCGGCGGCGACCAGGATGTCCCCGGCGCCACCGAGTTTCACCAGCCAGTCACCCTCGGCGTTGATGCCCGCGGCGTAGGCCGAGAGCACATGGTCGGCCCCGCCGACGATCAGCGGCAGGCCGGGTCGCAGTCCGGTGGCCTCGGCGGCGGCGACGCTGAGCGCGCCGGCCCGGGTGCCGGGGGAGAGCACGGCGGGCACCAGTTCCGCAGACAGGTCTGCCGCGGCGTACATCGGCTCGAAGCGTTCACCGGTGATCGTGCCGAGCCCGGATTCCAGCGCCCAGTTCAGCTCCACATGCGCGGGCGCGCCGAGCGCCATCAGCACCCAGTCGTAGGAGCCCACCAGGTGGGTCGTGCGGCTCCAGATGTCGGGCTCGTGGCGTTGCAGCCACAGCGCGGTCGGGGCGACCGACTGTTGGGTCACCGCGGAACCGGTTGCGCGCAGCACGGTCTCGGCGTCGAGCGCGTGCTGGAGTTCGGTGATCTCGGCGGTCGCGCGGGCGTCGTTCTGGAGCAGGGCGCGCCGGACCGGGGCTCCGGTACCGTCGACCGGCACGACGGCCGGGACCATGCCGGTGGTGGACAGTGCGCCGATCCGGTCGGGCGTGACGCCGGAGGTCGCCAGCACGTCGCGGATCCCGGCGTGCACGTTGCGCAGCCATTGGGTCGGATCGGCCTCGGCGTGGCCGGGGGCATCGGAGAACAGCTGAGCGTCGTGGGTGGCCTGGGCGACGATGCGGGCTCGGCCGATATCGACGAGCACGGTCTTGGTACCGGTGGTGCCGATATCAATGCCGATGGTGAACTCCGGCATGCCATCCCTTCGGTTGATGTTCGCCGTGTGGTTGTTGCGGTGGGACCACAATACTTACTCTGTTATATTCTCACAAGACATGTGCGACAGTCACGCTAACTCACGAGATTCTGCTGGATTACTGTGATTTAGTAACATACGGTTAACGCAGCACAGCTTGGAAAGACCCAGACGACGCGGAGAGGCGCCCCCATGACCAGTTGGCTAGATGATGTATTTGCCGTGCAGAAGCCCGTGATCGCGATGCTGCATCTGGCGGCACTTCCGGGCGATCCCGGCTTCGACTCGGCCGCGGGCGTCCGGGCGGTCGTCGACCGCGCCAAGGAGGAATTGGCCGCGCTGCAAGAAGGCGGCGTCGACGGCGTCATGGTCTCCAACGAGTTCAGCCTGCCGTACCTGACCAAGACCGAGCCGATCACCGCCATCACCATGGCCCGGGTGATCGGTGAGCTGCTGCCCGATTTCACCGTGCCCTATGGGGTGAACGTGCTGTGGGATGGTCGCGCCTCGATCGACCTGGCGGTGGCCACCGGGGCCCAGTGGGTGCGCGAGATCTTCACCGGCGTCTACGCCAGCGATTTCGGCCTGTGGGACACCAACGTCGGCGAGGTCGCGCGGCACCGGCACCGCGTCGGCGGCGCCGGGGTGAAGTTGCTGTTCAACATCGTCCCGGAGTCGGCGGTCTATCTGGCCGACCGTGATCTGGCCTCGGTCACCGCCACCACGGTCTTCGCGACGAAACCCGATGCCATCTGCGTGTCGGGTCTGACCGCGGGGGCATCCACCGACGCCCAGGCGCTGCGGGTGGTCAAGGACAATGCCGGCGCGGTGCCGGTATTCGTGAACACCGGTGTGCGCGCACACAATGCGGCCGAACAGCTGTCCATCGCCGACGGAGCGGTCGTCGGCACCTATTTCAAGGAGGACGGGGTGTTCGAGAACCGTGCCGTGGCCTCCCGGGCCGCGGAACTGATGGACGCGGTGAAGGAATTCCGCACGACGTTATGACCGAGCAATTGCGCCTGCTGGCGATCGAGGCCGCCCGGCTCGGGGCCGCGGTGTGCCTGCGGCACTGGGGCGAGACGGTGCACCTCGCCACCAAGAGCGCCGCCGGCGATGTGGTGACGGCGGTGGACCGTGCCGCCGAGGAGACCGTGCGTGCGGCGCTGCTGGAGGCCAGGCCCGATGACGGCGTGCTCGGCGAGGAGCTGCCCGAGCGGATCGGCACCGGCTCGGTGCAGTGGGTCGTCGACCCGCTCGACGGCACCACGAACTACATCCGGCGGCTGCCGCATTTCGGTACCTCGGTGGCGGCCCGCTCGACGGCCGACGGCAGCTGGCTGGCCGGTGCGGTGTGCGCGCCGGCCTTGGGAATGACCTGGAGTGCCGCCAAAGGTCTTGGTGCTCAACTTGACTCGGGATCCGGGGAGGTGCGGCTACCGCTGGCGCTGATGGAGTCGTCGGTGCGATTGGTGGGTACCGGGCTGTCCTACGATCCCGGCCACCGGCGCAGACAGTTGCGTGAACTCGGCACCGCGATGGCCGAATACACCGATATGCGCCGATTCGGGGCGGCCGCGCTGGATCTCTGCCTGGTGGCGCAGCGCAGCCTGGATGCCTTCTTCGAGGATGATCTCGCCGTGCACGACTGGGCGGCGGGCGCGCTGATCGCCGAGGAGGCCGGCGCGGTGGTGACACGCTCCGAAAGCGCCGGGGCGTCAGCGCGCTGGCAGTGACTGATCGCGCGTCGCACGTTCTGCGTTGACACACACCACCGAGACACCCGCCGCACGCAGCGCCTCGACCGCCGGATGGGTGGCCGGCCCATCGGTGACCAGGATCGAAATCGCCGACACCGGTGCGACATTGATCAACTGGACCCGGCCCAGTTTGGAGGCGTCGGCGGCCACGATCACCCGATCCGCCGCCCGCATCGCGGCCTGCTTCACATTGCCTTCCTCGCGGTGGTACTCCGAGGCGCCGCGCTTACCGTCCACCCCGGCGATGCCCATCACGTAGGTGTCGCAGTTGTAGCGCAGGTAGAAATCCTCGGCCTCGGCGCCGATCAGGCTCAGCTCGCCGGGCCGGACCTTGCCGCCGGTCAGCAGGATCGTGGTGTTCGGTTCGTCGGCGAGTTCGATGGCGACCAGCACGCTGGGGGTGATCACGGTCAGCCCCAGATCGCGGCCCTTGACGGCCCTGGCGACCGCCAGCACCGTGCTGCCGCTGTCCAGGATGACGGTCTCGCTGGGGGTCAGCAGGTCGGCCACCGCGTGCGCGATGTGCAGTTTCTCATCGGCGGAGTCGGCGGCGCGCGCGTCGAAGGACGGCTCGGTCGACTTGCCGCCGAAGGCGATCGCGCCACCGAGCACCCGGCGCGCGACGCCCTGCTCCTCGAGCCGCTCGATATCGCGCCGGATGGTCATCTCGGACACGTCGAATTCATCGGCCAGGGTGGCGAAGTCGACCTCGCGGTCGGTGTGGATCCGGGCGGCGATCGCTGCTCGGCGCGCGTGCGCGTTCAAGCCGGGGGTCATTCCGACAGCCTAGGTCAAAGTTGTGAATTAATCACAACAATCACACCGTGATGGTGTTGCGTTCTCGCATCGATGCCCACAGCGCCGCAGTGGCCGCGGTGCACGCGCCCGCCCCGGCGACATGTAGCGCCACCAACGCCTCGGGCACGCCGGTGAAGAACTGCACGGCGCCGAGCGCACCCTGGGCGGCGGCCAGGCCGACGACGACACCCAGGCGTGTCAGCACCGGCCGGGGCGCGCGTACCGCCAGCAGCGCGAAGCCGAGGGCCACCAGCAGCGAGAGATAGGCGATCAGAAGCGTCGAGTGCATGTGCACCAGGGTGGTGATCTCGACCTCCAGGCGGGGCACCGGACGCTGCAGGCTCTTGTCGCCGGCGTGTGGGCCCGCGCCGGTCACCATGGTGCCGGTCACCAGAACGGCCGACAGGGCGATCCCGCTCAGGGCGGTCAACTGGCGTAACGGTGTGGGCACCACGGCCGCCGCTTCGCCGTCGTCGGGCTCGCCGATCTTGGCGTACAGCAGCACCGACAGCCACACCATCGCCATGGACACCAGCAGGTGGATGGCGACCGTCCACCAGAGCAGGCCGGTGAGCACCGTGATCCCGCCGATGACGGCCTGTGCGACCGTCGAGGCCGGCATCAGCCAGGCGTAGGCCAGTACCTCGCGCCGCCGCCGGGCCCGGGTGACGGCGATGACCGCGGCCGCCGCGGTGAGCACGACCAGGAAGGTCAGCATCCGGTTGCCGAACTCGACGGCCTGGTGGATGCCGGCGACCTCGGGGTGCGGGACCGGGGTGAAACTGCCGGGGAAGCACTGCGGCCAGGTGGGGCAGCCGAGCCCGGAGGCCGTGACGCGCACGATGGCCCCGGTGACGGCGATACCGCCCTGGGTGAGGATCACCAGCGCCGCGACGATGCGCTGCGCGCGCAGGCTGGGCACGGGCAGCGTGTCGACGAGTCTCAGGAAAAGTCGTCCGACAGCCACGGCCCGATCGTAGAGCAGCGCTAACTACAAGTTGTAGTAGGGCCGGTCCGGCGCGGCGCGACGAACGGCACCAGCACCTCGTCGACGAGTTCGACCACCAGGTCATCGGTGATGGGGTCGCCGGTGACCAGCAGGCGATGCCACAGCACGCTCTGTCCGAGTTCCCGGGCGATGTGTACCGGCACGTCCGGGCGGACGTCACCGCGTTCGATGCCGCGGGCCAGTAGTGCGGCCATCTCCACTTTGCGCCACCCGATCACGTCGGCGCGAAACGCGGTGGCCAGCGCCTCGTCGCCGGCCATGGCGGCCACGGTGGCCCGCATGGTGGCGCCCTGCGGGCCGGCGAACAGCGCCGCCCACCCGCGTAACACGGCCAGCATGTCGGTGCGATAGCTGCCGGTGTCCTCGTGTGGGATGGCCGCCTTCGCGGTGCGCAACAGGGTGTCGCGCAACAGTTCCCGGCCGTCCGCCCAGCGGCGGTACAGCACCGGCTTGCTGGTCCGCGCCGTGGCGGCGACCGCTTCCATCGTCACCGCGGCCGGGCCGTGTTCGGTCAGCAGGGCGATGACGGCGCCGTGGATCGCGGTATCGAGTTCGTCGCCACGGCGCCGCATGAAACCTCCTTATAGGAAACGCTTGCGTATCTTACGCACGCGTCGCAGGATTTAAGAAACGCAATCGTATCTTGGAGGTCTCATGAGCCGTCCCGTGCTCTATCCGCTACGCACCGTCGACTCGGCCACGGTGCGCTACACGGCCGCGCCACACCGTCGCCGAAGGGTCACCATCGACCACCGTCCGCTGCACGGGGTGACGCCGTCGATGCTGCTGGACTGGTTCTCCGGGCTCGGCGGGACGATGGACTACGGCGGCGAGGTGATCGACCGCTACCTGGCCTGGCATCCCATCGACCACATCAGATGGGAACTGGCCGCCGGCGAGCACGCGGTCGAGGGCGCCCGATTCCGGATCGTGGAGGCCTTCGGCGGGCGACCGGAATACCGCGTCGACGTCGTCGACCGGGTGGAGAAACTCGACGAGACCGGGATCCGGCTGGTGCAGCGGGTGGCCGGGGTGATGGTGTTCAGCCTGGAACACACCTGGTCTGCGGGCGACGATGGCGCCCACTACGTCAGCGTCCTCGACATCGGCGCCCGCACACCGCTTTTCCGGCCGGTGAACGCCCATCTCTGCCGAAAGTTCCCGGATCACATGGCGCGCGCCTGGGTTCGGCACAACATCGAGGAGGTCGGCCAATTGGAGTTTCTGCTGCCCGGCCTCAACACCAGATCGCCAGCTGCCGGCCGCGACCGTCGACCTGCGGTGGATCCGGCAGGCTGAATGCGGCCCCGGTGGCAATGCGGTGCGCACTCCACGCCGCGGCGCCCGCATCGAGCACGTCATCGGCGGGCACCGCCGCGACGGCGCGGCCCAGGTCCTCCGGGATGTCGATGCCGTGCGAGGTCAGGATCCGGAGCCGGGCGCGCTGGCCACGCCAGCTCTTCTTCTTGCCGTCGGCGGCCAGCAGGCCCATTTCGTGAAAGGACAGCTCGGGGTGCACCTCGTGCAGGGGCAGCCCGGTCTTGTCGTGCAGAGCCTCGGCCTCCAGGAATTTTCGCCGCAGCCCCCAGGTCTGGATGCTGATGCCGGTGCCGGTGAGGGCTTTCGCCGCGGCGGTGGCCGCCGCATGGTCGGGGGCATCGAACACCGGGCGCGGCGGCATCGCGAACAGACTCGACGACCGCGCACCGAGACGGCGTTGGGCGGCCCGGTCCGAGGCCCGCACCTCGGAGTCCAGCAGGCCCAGCGGTATGTCGACGCCGATGGCGACCGCGTCGGGTGCGGCGGCCACCAGCCCGCGCAGCGTCTCGTCCACATGGGCGCCGACATAGCGCCCGTCCCGCAGCTCGATGCCGACCCAGCCGTTCTTCCAGCCGTCGACGCCGAGCACCGTGCTCACGTGAAACGGAACCAGCGCAGCGCCGCCAGCGCCGAGAGCACGCCCCAGGCCGCCAGCACGGCGAGGCCGAACCAGTCCGCCGACAGCGTCATCGCCTGCGTCAGCGACTCGGTCAGCGCACCGGACGGTGTCAGCCGCGCCACCCAGCGCAGCGCCGCGGGCACCGGACCGCCGTCGAGCGTCAGGGCGCCCAGTCCGGCGAAGACGAACCACAGCAGGTTTGCCAGGGCCAGCACGATCTCCGAGCGCAGTGTCCCGCCGAGCAGCAGTCCCAGTGCGGCGAAGGTCGCGGTGCCGAGTGCGATCACCACCGCGCCCAGTGCCAGGGCGCCCACCTCGGGTCGCCACCCCAGGGCGATGCCGATGCCGCCCAGCAGGATCGACTGCAGGAACACCACGGCCACGACCGCCAGCGACTTGCCGGCGATGATGCCCCACACCGGAAGTGCGGTGGCGCCGAGCCGCTTCAGCGCGCCGTAACGGCGGTCGAAGGCCACCGCGATGGCCTGCCCGGTGAAGGCCGTCGAGATGACCGCCAGCGCCATGATCGCGGGGGTGAAGGTGGCCGCCCGGTTGGCACCGAAGTCGCCGAGCGGCAGCAGGGTCAGGCCGATCAGCAGGGTGATAGGGATGAACATGGTGAGCAGCAGCTGCTCACCGTTGCGCAGCAGCAACCGCAGCTCCAGGCCGAACTGCGCGATCAGCATCTGGCGCACCCCGGCCGGGCGTGGGTCGGGGGAGAAGGTGCCTGCGGCGAAACGATTGCTCACGATCTCAACTCCCGGCCGGTCAGATCGAGGAAGACTTGTTCCAGGCTGCGCTGTTCCACCCGCATGTCGGTGGCCAGCACGTTCACCCGCGCGCACCACGCGGTTACCGTGGCCAGCACCTGTGGATCGATGTGCCCTTCCACCAGATACTCCCCGGGCGTGGCCTCGGTGGCCCGGTAGTCCTCCGGAAGCGCCGAGACCAGCAGGGCGAGATCGAGTTTCGGTGGGGCGGTGAAGCGCAGTTGGTTCTCTGCGCCGCTGCGCATCAGCTCTGCCGGCGTGCCCGCGGCGACCGTCGCGCCGTGGTCGATGATGACCAGCCGGTCGGCCAGCTCCTCGGCCTCGGTGAGTTGGTGGGTGGTCAGCACGACCGTCACGCCGTCGCGGCGCAACGCGTCGATCAGCTCCCACACCACGATCCGCGCATGTGCGTCCATACCGGCAGTCGGCTCGTCCAGGAAGACCAGATCCGGGCGGCCGACGACCGCGCAGGCCAGGGCCAGGCGCTGCTGCTGGCCGCCGGAGAGTCGGCGATAGGTCGTGCGTGCGGCATCGGCGAGGCCGAGCGTGTCCAGCAGCCACTGCGGGTCGAGGGGATTGGCGGCGTAGGCGGCCACCAGATCGAGCATCTCGCCGGCGCGGGCCGCGGGGT
Source organism: Mycolicibacterium frederiksbergense (assembly GCF_012223425.1). Classification (GTDB taxonomy): domain Bacteria; phylum Actinomycetota; class Actinomycetes; order Mycobacteriales; family Mycobacteriaceae; genus Mycobacterium; species Mycobacterium frederiksbergense. The sequence goes on along the minus strand of NZ_CP038799.1, from coordinate 5,704,541 downwards.
AGCCGCCGCCGCCCTGCAGCATCACGCCGATGCGCTCACGCAGTTTGGCGTTGTCGGTGGTCGGGTCCAGGCCGAGGATCTCGATGCTGCCCGCGTCGGGACGCAGGAAACCCTCGCACATCTCGATGGTGGTGGTCTTGCCCGCGCCGTTGGGCCCGAGCAACGCGAACACCTCGGCGCGGTGCACCTCGAGGTCGAGATTGTTCACCGCGATCGTCGCTCCGTAGCGCTTGGTCAGGCCGCGCAGCCGCACGACGGGCTCAGAACCGGTGGTCACGGAGATTCAGCGTAAGCGTCGGGTCTGGCAGCCGGTGGCTCCGGTCCGGGTCGGCGGTCATCGGGCCCCGGATCGGGCAGCGGGCGCCACGGCAGCCGGCGGTAGGTGAGCGCAATCAACAGTGCCACGATCACGGCGCTGGCCAGCGTGGCGTCGACGATCTGGAACAGGGCGAACCGGTCGCCGTTGGCGGTCGGTCCGAATATGCCCACCACCAGCGTCATCGCGATGGCGGACCCGCGGAATCCGGGTCGGGTGGCCCAGGTGGCCAGCGGGATGATGGCCCACAGCAGGTACCAGGGCTGGACCACCGGGAACAGCAGTACCGTGGCGCCGAGCGCGACACCGAGGCCGCCGACCGGGTGCAGCCGGCCGCGGAAGACCGCCAGCAGCAGCCAGGTCACCAGGATTGCGATGATGATCACACCGATGCCACGGGTGAGCCCCAGTACGGAGGTGGTGTGGTCGCCGAGGCCGAGCAGGTTGCCGACCTGCCCGGTGCCAAGCGCGATCAGGGTGGGCGGTGACATCCAGGACCGCACCACGTTCGCGGTGCCCAGGGTGAACAGCCAACCGAAGCCCAGGCCGCTGGCCCAGCCGATCACGGCCATCACCGCCAACGACAGTGCGCCCAGGGAGAACCCGGCAGCCAGCAGCGCCCTGAAGGTGCCGCCCCAGCGCCACGCCAGCGCCATCACGATGAAGCCCATCGCCAGCAGCGAGGGCAATTTGACCTGGGAGGACATCGTGACCAGCACGGTGCCCGCGACCAGCATCGCGGTGGCGCGGGGCGGGATCCGCCACTGCCCGTCGCGGACGCCGTCGATGCCCCGCAGCGCGAACTCGGTGCCCGCCAGCATCAGGCCGAGCATCAACGCCTCGTTGTGGATACCGGCCACCAGATGCATGAACAGCAGCGGATTACACGGACCCAGCCACAGTGCACTCACCTCGTGCACACCGCACCGCTGCGCCAATCTCGGGGTGGCCCAGACGATGAGTCCGACACCGACGAGCACCACCAGCCGGTGGCAGAGCACGGCGGCGACGATGTTGTCACCGGTGAGCACCGATATGCCCTCGCCGATCCACAGGAACAGCGGACCGTACGGGGCCGGGGTCTCGCGCCACAGGCTGGGCACCGACAGGGTGAAGACATGGTCCAGGCCGAGTCCCGGCGCCGGGCCGACCAGATACGGGTCCAGACCGAGCCGGGCGATCTGGCTCTGCGCCAGGTAGGAGTAGACGTCCTTGCTGTACATCGGCGGGGCGATCAGCAGCGGCAGCAGCCACAGCATGAGTGTGCGATCCAATTGGCTGCGTGACATCCGGTGCGGTCCGAGGGCGAACCGGCCCAGCATCAGCCAGGCCAGCGCCATCATCACCGCGCCGGTGGTGGTCATGGTCAGCGATACGGTCTGGATGCGGGAGGGCAGGTTGAGCAGACGGACGCCGAACGTGGGGTCCTGGACGACCGGCCGGGCGCCGGCGCCGAGCGCGCCGATCGCCATGAGGACGGTTCCGGTCGCACCGAATACCCTGGTGCGGCGCAGTGTGACGACCTCAGCGCCGGTGAGGGGTGACCCGACCGACCGTTCGTCGGCGTGCCATCGGGCGACCGCCGAGCTGAAGGACCCAAGGGCGGTCATGCGAGCAGCGTAGCGGCCGGGCTTTGGTGGCCCGCCACGGTGAGGACCGGTGGCCCGCCGGGGTCGGGCAGGGGTGTCGGAGCCCCGGTTAGGGTTGCCTTGCTGGAACCCCGGGTGGAATTCCGACACAATGGTGTTGTGAAAATAAATCCGGAGGCACCGGGCGCGGCGGCAACCGCGCCCACTTTGGTGTCTCCGGACGGTCACACCCGCAGCGCGATCGTGCAGTTGCTGCTGGAGGGCCCGGTCACCGCGGGTGATATCGGCCAGCGCCTCGGTATCTCGGCCGCCGGCATCCGCCGGCATCTCGACGCCCTGATCGACGCCGGGGACGCCCAGGCCAGCGCCGCGGCGGCCTGGCAGCACAACGGACGGGGCAGGCCGGCCAAACGGTATCGCCTGACCGCGGCCGGACGTGCAAAGCTCTCGCACGCCTATGACGACCTGGCGGTGGCGGCGATGCGTCAGCTCCGCGAGATCGGCGGCGACGACGCGGTGCGCACCTTCGCCCGTCGCCGTATCGACACCATTCTGGCGGGGATCTCCGAGGTGAGCGATCCGGACGCGGTCGAGCAGACCGCCGACCAGATGGCCGCCGCACTGACCGACGCCGGGTATGCGACCACCACCACGCCGGTGGCCGGTCCGTTGTCCCGTGTGCAGATCTGCCAGCATCATTGCCCGGTGTCACACGTTGCCGAGGAATTTCCCGAGCTGTGTGACGCTGAACAAGAGGCGTTCGCCGAGATCCTGGGCACCCACGTGCAGCGGCTGGCCACCATCGTCAACGGTGATTTCGCGTGCACCACCCACGTTCCACTGGGACCTGACAAGTCCCTACCTGTTCGGCCCACAGCCTGCGCCGAATCCACCACCACACAAGGAGTGTCGCCATGACCCTCACCCCGGAGACCCCGCTGACCCAGGAAGAGACCATCGCGTCGCTGGGTACGTACGGCTATGGCTGGTCGGATTCCGACGTCGCCGGCGCCAGTGCCCAGCGCGGCCTGAGCGAGGCTGTCGTGCGCGACATCTCGTCGAAGAAGAGCGAGCCCGAGTGGATGCTCGACGTCCGGCTCAAGGCGCTGCGCACGTTCGACAAGAAGCCGATGCCCAACTGGGGTTCTGACCTGGACGGCATCTTCTTCGACAACATCAAGTACTTCGTCCGGTCCAGCGAGAAGCAGGCCGCCACCTGGGATGACCTTCCCGAGGACATCAAGAACACCTACGACAAGCTCGGCATCCCCGAGGCGGAGAAGCAGCGCCTGGTCTCCGGCGTCGCCGCCCAGTACGAGTCCGAGGTCGTCTACCACTCGATCCGTGAGGATCTCGAGGCCCAGGGCGTCATCTTCCTGGACACCGATTCGGGCCTGCGCGAGCATCCCGAGCTGTTCAAGAAGTACTTCGGCACCGTGATTCCGGCCGGGGACAACAAGTTCTCCGCGCTGAACACCGCGGTGTGGTCGGGCGGGTCGTTCATCTACGTGCCGCCGGGCGTGCACGTCGACATCCCGCTGCAGGCCTACTTCCGGATCAACACCGAGAACATGGGCCAGTTCGAGCGCACCCTGATCATCGCCGATGAGGGTTCCTACGTGCACTACGTCGAAGGCTGCACGGCGCCGATCTACAAGTCCGACTCGCTGCACTCGGCTGTCGTCGAGATCGTGGTCAAGCCGGGCGCCCGGGTGCGCTACACGACCATCCAGAACTGGTCGAACAACGTCTACAACCTGGTCACCAAGCGTGCCCGCGCCGAGGCCGGGGCCACCATGGAGTGGGTCGACGGCAACATCGGGTCCAAGGTGACGATGAAGTACCCGGCCGTGTGGATGACCGGTGAGTACGCCAAGGGCGAGGTGCTCTCGGTGGCGTTCGCCGGCGAGGGTCAGCACCAGGACACCGGCGCCAAGATGCTGCACCTGGCTCCGAACACATCGAGCAACATCGTGTCCAAGTCGGTGGCGCGCGGTGGTGGCCGCGCCTCCTACCGCGGGCTGGTTCAGGTCAACAAGGGTGCACACGGCTCGAAGTCGAGCGTGAAATGCGATGCGCTGCTGGTCGATACGATCAGTCGCAGCGACACCTACCCCTATGTAGACATCCGCGAGGACGACGTCACGATGGGCCATGAGGCCACCGTGTCGAAGGTCAGCGAGGACCAGCTGTTCTACCTGATGAGCCGCGGCATGACCGAGGACGAGGCGATGGCCATGGTGGTGCGCGGCTTCGTCGAGCCGATCGCCAAGGAACTCCCGATGGAGTATGCGCTGGAACTCAACCGGCTCATCGAACTCCAGATGGAAGGCGCGGTCGGGTGACGGGGCGAGCGAAGCGACGGGAAGTTATCTAGTGGTTCAGGATCTGACATCCGCGGTCGAAGGTGGCCGTAAAACCGGTTCGGCGCTGAACGCCAACAAGGGCGAGCAGTTCGCCTCGTTCGACGTCGACGCGTTCGAGGTACCCGGTGGCCGTGACGAGCTGTGGCGGTTCACCCCGCTGAAACGACTGCGCGGCCTGCACGACGGTTCGGCGCCCGCGACGGGTTCGGCACTGATCGAGGTGACCGAGCGCCCCGGGGTGACCGTCGAGACCGTGCAGCGCGACGATCCGCGCCTCGGCCAGGGCGGTGTGCCATCGGACCGCGTTGCGGCCCAGGCATACTCGTCGTTCGGCAACGCGACCGTGGTGACCGTGGCCCGTGACACCGAGGTCGCCGAGCCCATCGAGATCGTCGTCACCGGCCCCGGTGCGGACAACGTCGCCTATGGGCACCTGCAGATCCGGGTCGAAGAGCTGTCCCGGGCGATCGTCGTGGTAGACCTGCGCGGCAGTGGCACCTACGCCGACAATGTCGAGATCATCGTCGGTGACTCGGCCGGCCTGGGCGTGATCTGGATCGCCGACTGGGCCGATGACATGGTGCACGTGAGCTCCCACCACGCCCGCCTCGGCAAGGATTCGGTGCTCGGCCACGTCAATGTCACCCTCGGTGGCGATGTCGTGCGCACCACCGCGACCGTGCGGTTCACCGCGCCCGGCGGTGAGGCTCAGCTGCTCGGCACCTACTTCGCCGACGACGGCCAGCACTTCGAATCCCGGTTGCTCGTCGACCATGCGGTACCGAACTGCAAGTCCGACGTGCTGTACAAGGGTGCGCTGCAAGGCGATCCGGCCTCCGACAAGCCGGACGCGCACACCGTGTGGATCGGCGATGTGCTGATCCGCGCCGAAGCCACCGGCACCGACACCTACGAGGCGAACCGCAACCTGGTGCTCACCGACGGCGCCCGTGCCGACTCGGTGCCCAACCTCGAGATCGAGACCGGCGAGATCGCCGGGGCCGGACACGCCAGTGCCACCGGTCGTTTCGATGACGAGCAGCTGTTCTACCTACGCGCCCGCGGCATTCCCGAGGAGCAGGCCCGCCGCCTGGTGGTCCGCGGCTTCTTCGGCGAGATCATCGCCAAGATCGCCGTGCCCGCCGTGCGTGAGCGCCTGACCGAAGCCATCGAACGAGAACTAGCCATCACGGAATCGAAAGCAGCCCAAGAATGACCACGCTCGAAGTCAAAGACCTGCACGCCACCGTCGTCTCCGCCGAGGGCGGCGATGACGTCGAGATCCTCAAGGGCGTCAACCTGACCGTGAAGTCGGGAGAGACCCATGCGGTGATGGGTCCCAACGGATCCGGTAAGTCCACTCTGTCCTACGCCATCGCCGGCCACCCCAAGTACAAGGTCACCTCGGGCTCGATCACGCTCGACGGCCAGGATGTGCTGGCGATGAGCATCGACGAACGCGCCCGCGCCGGTCTCTTCCTGGCCATGCAGTACCCCATCGAGGTGCCCGGGGTGTCCATGTCGAACTTCCTGCGGACCGCCGCGACCGCGGTGCGTGGCGAGGCCCCGAAGCTGCGGCACTGGGTCAAAGAGGTCAAGACCGCGATGACCGATCTCGATATCGACCCCACGTTCTCCGAGCGCAGCGTGAACGAGGGCTTCTCCGGTGGAGAGAAGAAGCGTCACGAGATCCTGCAACTGGGCCTGCTCAAGCCGAAGATCGCCATCCTCGACGAGACCGATTCCGGGCTCGACGTCGACGCGCTGCGCATCGTCAGCGAGGGCGTCAACCGGTACGCCGAGGCAGAGCACGCAGGTGTCCTGCTGATCACGCACTACACCCGGATCCTGCGTTACATCCGCCCGCAGTTCGTGCATGTGTTCTACGACGGCCGGATCATCGAGTCCGGCGGGCCCGAGCTCGCCGATCAGCTCGAAGAGAACGGCTACGAGCGGTTCACCCAGGCAGCATCGACCTAGCCACATCCACCGCGTAGGAGGAGCCCGATCATGACAACGACATCCGTCGACCGCGCACTGGATCTGGAGGGGATCGCCCGCATCCGGGCCGACTTCCCCATCCTGAACCGGGTGATGCGGGGCGGGTGTCAGCTGGCATATCTCGATTCCGGTGCGACATCGCAGAAACCGCTGGCGGTGCTGGACGCCGAGCGGGCGTTCCTGACCACCTCCAACGGTGCGGTGCACCGCGGTGCGCACCAGTTGATGGAGGAATCCACCGACGCCTACGAGCAGGGCCGCGCTGACATCGCGGCCTTCGTCGGCGCGGACGTCGACGAGTTGGTGTTCACCAAGAACGCGACCGAGGCGATCAACCTGGTGGCCTATGCGTTGGGGGACAACCGCTTCGAGGGCGCCGTCGGCCCCGGCGACGTCATCGTCACCACCGAACTCGAGCACCACGCCAACCTGGTGCCGTGGCAGGAACTGGCGCGGCGCACCGGCGCCACCCTGCAGTGGTACGGGGTGACCGACGATGGCCGCATCGACCTGGACTCGCTGCAACTCGACGAGCGGGTCAAGATCGTCGCCTTCACCCATCATTCCAATGTCACCGGCGCATTGGCGCCGGTGGGCGAACTGGTGGCGCGGGCCAAGGCGGTCGGTGCGCTCACCCTGCTGGACGCCTGCCAGTCGGTGCCCCACCAGCCGGTCGACTTCCACGCTCTCGGTGTCGATTTCGCCGCGTTCTCCGGGCACAAAATGCTCGGTCCGACCGGGATCGGCGCGCTCTACGGCCGCCGTGAGCTGTTGAACGCGCTGCCGCCGTTCATCACGGGTGGCTCGATGATCGAAACCGTCACCATGGAGGCCACCACCTTCGCGCCCGCACCGCAGCGGTTCGAGGCGGGCACCCCGATGACCTCGCAGGTGGTCGGACTGGCCGCCGCCGCACGGTATCTGGATGCGATCGGCATGCCCGCCGTGCAGGCCCACGAGCAGACCCTGGTGGCCGCCGCGCTGGCCGGGCTCGCCGAGGTACCGCAGGTGCGGATCATCGGTCCGCAGACCACGCAGCGGCGGGCCTCTCCGGTGAGTTTCGTACTCGACGGTGTGCACGCACACGATGTCGGTCAGGTGCTCGATGACGAGGGTGTGGCGGTGCGGGTCGGCCATCACTGCGCGGCCCCGCTGCACCGCAGGTTCGGTATCAGCGCCACCGCACGAGCCTCGTTTGCGGTGTACAACACCCTCGACGAGGTGGACCGGCTGGTCGCGGGCGTCAAGCGGGCGGTGGAGTTCTTCGCCCGATGAGAATGGAACAGATGTACCAGGAAGTGATCCTGGACCACTACAAGCACCCGCATCACCGCGGGCTGCGCGAGCCTTTCGGCGCCGAGGTGCATCACGTCAACCCCACCTGCGGTGACGAGGTGACACTGCGGGTCGCGCTGTCCACCGACGGTGAGACGGTCCAGGATGTCTCCTATGACGGTCAGGGCTGTTCGATCAGCCAGGCCGCGACCTCGGTGCTCACCGATCAGGTGATCGGGCAGAGCGTCGGTGACGCCATGAAGACGGTGGCCGCCTTCACCGAGATGATCTCCTCGCGTGGGAACGTCGAGGGGGATGAGGACGTCATCGGCGACGGAATCGCCTTCGCCGGCGTGGCGAAGTATCCCGCGCGGGTGAAATGTGCCCTGCTCGGCTGGACGGCCTTCAAGGCCGCTCTGGCCGAGGCCAGCGATGATGTGGAGGACAAACGATGAGCGACACCGTCAATACCGATCCCGTGAACGAGGAATTGCTCGCCGACCTCGAGGAGGCCATGCGTGACGTGGTGGACCCCGAACTCGGCATCAACGTCGTCGATCTCGGCCTGGTGTACGGCATGAACGTCGAAGAGGGTGAGGCGGGCGCCGTCGCGCTCATCGACATGACGCTCACCTCGGCGGCCTGTCCGCTCACCGATGTGATCGAGGACCAGACCCGCACCGCGCTGATCGGCGCCGGGCTGGTCAACGAGATCAAGCTGAACTGGGTGTGGAACCCGCCGTGGGGTCCGGACAAGATCACCGACGACGGTCGCGAGCAGTTGCGCGCACTCGGCTTCACCGTCTGAGCGGGCACCCTCTCGCAGCAGACACGACCTCCGGCGCGACCGGCCATTCTCGTCTGGTGACGTCGCTTGCGCTGTCAGCAAATTGGCGGCATTCGGCGTCAGTTCGCCGATGACCGGTGAAGCGCGACTTCAGTGCATGTGATCCGGTGAATTCAGGTTCACTGAGGCGGTATCCGTTACGAATTGTATTCGTCACCCGGATATCGATATCGATGCAATGAATTCAATTCCCCACCGCCTTTGCATTTATTGACATCGCAATTTTTGAATTTGGCTCGCGAACCCGACCAGTCTCGATTACTGTTCGATCTGCATCGGCTAGCCGGTGTGCATTTCGTCAAATACGCACTGGTTCAAACGAATTCCAGGGTGGCGTGCGCGGTTCACCGCGAATGATCCCTGCTGTATGCGGCACGTCGGGTATCAGATCGGGTTGCGCAGTCCCGTGATTATTGGGTCAGGTATTTGCCTGCGTGTATTCGTCGATCCCGAACGGTCCGTTGTCTATCTGTCGGCTGCCGTAACGGATCGAATGGGGTAACGGATATGACCGCCTATCGGTACTGGTTGGGTGCGGGAATGATGGCGGCCGGCCTCGGCGCCGCCGTCGCCTCCGGACATGGCCTCGCTCTCGCCGCGGCCGACGACGCGACATCGTCGTCCGCGGGCACGGCGTCAACGGACCGCTCGTCGGCCACCTCACCGCCTACCCGGACGCGGCCCGAGCCGGTAGCGCGATCACCACGAGAAGTCCGGCGGCCCATCACAAGTCGACGCAGTGCGCGCACCGCCGAGATCGCCGCCATCGGACCCCGCACGATCGCGGTGGACGTGGTTGCACCGGAGGCGTCCGCGCCCACCGGCGACACGCCGGATGCCGTGCCGTCGGCCCCGGACGTGCGGGCGCCCGGCCCGGTCGACGTCGACAGGCGTCGCACCTTCGCCGAGACCCGCCCGCCGCGCCCGGAGCGCAGCAGCCAGACCGCGGTCTCGGACGCGGTCGATCAGCCCGACGTGCCCGCCGTCGCGTCGGTGCGCGCGCCGGAGGTGAGCGCGCTGCCGGCACCGGCAGCAGCGGCGGCCAAACCGGTGACGATCGGCAGCTTCCTCAAAGCCATCCTGTCCCGGGTCAGCGTGAAGTTCACGCTGCCCAAAGGCGTACAGAATTGGTGGCGCGATGTGCGACAACGCATCTTCGGTATCCCGGGAAAGACGGTGGTCGTGCCGCCGACCGACCCGGTGACCCCGAATCCGGTGGATCCGCCGCCGGCTGCTAGTGGCCCGGTCTTGCTGTGGGAAACCAACTTCACCGATATCGCCGAGGCGATGCAGGCCTGGTCCACACAGAGCGGCCGGTGGGGGCAGTCCGCGGGGGAGAACCAGTTCTACACACCGGATTTCTCCAACGTCTCCATCGACGCCAACGGCCACCTGGTCATCGAGGTCCGCCGGGAGGCCACCCCCGACGGCGCGGCGGCACCGGACAACTACACCTCGGCGCGGGTGGTCACCTACGGCAAGCAGTCGGTGGAACCGCCGGTACGCATCGTCGCCCGCCTGCAGATGCCCTATACCCAGGGCACCCTGCCGGCGTTCTGGATGGTCGGCCTGGAACCCGGTCACGAGTTCGACTGGCCGCGGCAGGGGGAGATCGACATCGTCGAGTACCCGGGCTTCCGGGACGACGAGGGTCGCACCAAGTGGACCGGCAACATCCACGGGCCAGCCGCCGCGGACAACACCGTCGACGTCAAACTGCACACTGTAGGAGCCGATCTGGGCGTCGATCTGTCGGCGGGCTTCCACGACTACGGCATCGACTGGTATCCGGACCGCATCATCTGGCACGTGGACGGCGTCGAAACGGGACGGGTCACCAAGGCGCAATACGAGGCGCTCGGCGGCGACTGGACGCCGTTCTCCGGGGCGTGGTCGCACTATCTGATCCTCAACACCGCGGTGGGCAACCCGTGGACCGGTGATCCAGATTCGTCCTCGCAGTTCCCGCAGGCGATGAAGGTGGACTGGGTCCGGGTCTACTCGCTGGCCGGTGCTGATTAACCCGGGGACATACTGGGAATCTGTAGACCAGCCGAGACGTTAGGAAGAAAGTGACTACACAGGACATCACCGCAGCTGAGTTCAAGGCGATCGTCGACGAGAACGACATCGTCCTCGTCGACTTCTGGGCGTCGTGGTGCGGTCCATGTCGCGCGTTCGCCCCGACATTCGGCGCGTCCGCGGACAAGCATCCCGATGTCGTGCACGCCAAGGTCGACACCGAGGCCGAACCCGAGTTGGCGCAGGCCGCCGAGATTCAGGCGATCCCGACACTGATGGCCTTCAAGAAGGGCCACCAGGTGTTCCGGCAGTCCGGCGCACTGGGTGCAGCGCAGCTCGAGGAGCTCATCGCCAAGATCAAGGAATTCGACGTGGACGCGGCCGTCGCGTCACAGGAGAACTGAACCACGCGCTAACGTGCTCGGCGTGGCTGAGCACAGCGAGTTCGTCGTCGTCGACCGTCCCGAGCCCGGCGTGGCGTTGGTCACCCTGAACCGCCCCGAGCGGATGAACTCGATGGCCTTCGATGTGATGGTGCCGCTGCGCGCGGTGATCGGTGATCTGCATCATGACAACGAGGTGCGGGTCGTCGTGTTGACCGGTGCCGGCCGCGGGTTCTCCTCGGGTGCCGACCACAAGTCGGCGGGTTCGGTGCCGCATGTCGAGGGCCTGACCCGGCCGTCGTTCGCGCTGCGCTCCATGGAGGTCCTCGATGACGTCATCCTGGGGTTGCGCCGGTTGCACCAGCCGGTGATCGCCGCGGTCAACGGTGCCGCCATCGGCGGCGGTCTGTGTCTGGCCCTGGCCTGCGACATCCGTGTCGCCGCAGCTGGGGCGTATTTTCGCGCGGCCGGCATCAACAACGGGCTGACCGCCAGCGAGCTCGGTCTGTCCTATCTGCTGCCCCGCGCCATCGGTGCGTCGAGGGCCTTCGAGATCATGCTCACCGGTCGTGATGTCGACGCCGCCGAGGCCGAGCGGATCGGGCTGGTCTCCAGCGTCGTCGGCGAGGATGAGCTGGTGCCGCGGGCCCTGGAGATGGCGCGGGGGATCGCGGCGTTCTCCCGGCCGGGAATCGAATTGACCAAACGCACGCTGTGGAGTGGACTGGACGCCGGTAGCCTGGAGGGCCATATGCAGGCCGAGGGTCTCGGCCAGCTCTATGTGCGTCTACTCACCGCCAACTTTGAAGAAGCGGTCGCTGCGCGCAAAGATAAGCGGTCGCCGGTGTTCACCGACGACAGATAGTTGACTCATACGAGGAGGTAGTTGCGTGATCACCGCAACGGACCTGGAGGTCCGCGCCGGGGCGCGCACACTGCTGTCCATCGAGGGCTCCGCGCTGCGGATCCAGCCCGGGGACCGGATCGGCCTTGTCGGCCGCAACGGCGCAGGCAAGACCACCACCATGCGCATCTTGGCCGGTGAGGGCGAGCCCTACGCCGGCTCGGTCGACACCACCGGCGACATCGGCTACCTGCCGCAGGACCCGCGTGAGGGCGACCTCGACGTGCTCGCCCGCGACCGGGTGCTCTCCGCGCGGGGCCTGGACACCCTGCTGTCGGAGTTGGAGAAGCAACAGACCCTGATGGCCGAGGTCGCCGACGACGCCGCCCGGGACAAGGCGGTCCGCCGTTACGGCGAGTTGGAGGAACGGTTCTCCGCCCTGGGCGGGTACGCCGCCGAGAGTGAGGCCGGCCGGATCTGCGCCAGCCTGGGGTTGCCCGACCGTGTGCTGACCCAGCCGCTGCGCACCCTGTCCGGCGGTCAGCGCCGCCGGGTGGAATTGTCGCGCATCCTGTTCGCCGCCAGCGACACCGGATCCGGCTCGGCCACCACGCTGCTGCTCGACGAGCCGACCAACCACCTCGACGCCGATTCGATCGGGTGGTTGCGCTCGTTCCTGCAGAACCACACCGGTGGGCTGGTGGTGATCAGCCACGATGTCGAGCTGCTCGCCGATGTGGTGAACCGGGTCTGGTTCCTGGACGCGGTGCGCGGTGAGGCCGACGTCTACAACATGGGCTGGCAGAAGTATCTCGATGCCCGTGCCACCGATGAGCAACGCCGCCGCCGGGAACGCGCCAACGCCGAGAAGAAGGCGTCCGCGCTGCGTACGCAGGCCGCAAAAATGGGCGCCAAGGCCACCAAAGCCGTTGCCGCTCAGAACATGTTGCGCCGTGCGGAGCGGATGATCGCCGAACTCGACGCCGAGCGGGTGGCCGACAAGGTGGCCCGCATCAAGTTTCCCACCCCCGCACCGTGCGGTAAGACTCCGCTGGTGGCCAAGGGGCTGACGAAAACCTACGGTTCGCTGGAGATCTTCACCGGCGTCGACCTCGCGATCGACCGGGGCTCCCGGGTGGTGGTGCTCGGCCTCAACGGCGCCGGAAAGACCACCCTGCTGCGATTGCTGGCCGGCACCGAGTCCGCGGACGCCGGCGCGCTGGAGCCGGGGCACGGGCTCAAGATCGGGTACTTCGCCCAGGAACACGACACCTTGGAGAACGACGCCACCGTCTGGGAGAACATCCGGCACGCGGCACCCGACACCGGTGAGCAGGATCTGCGAGGTCTGTTGGGCGCGTTCATGTTCACCGGTCCACAGCTCGACCAGCCGGCGGGCACCCTGTCCGGTGGCGAGAAAACCCGTCTGGCACTGGCGGGATTGGTGGCCTCGACTGCCAACGTGTTGCTGCTCGACGAGCCCACCAACAACCTCGATCCGGCCTCGCGTGAGCAGGTGCTCGACGCGTTGCGCAGCTACCAGGGCGCAGTGGTGCTGGTGACCCACGACCCGGGAGCGGCCGAGGCGCTGGATCCGCAGCGCGTGGTGTTGCTGCCGGATGGCACCGAGGACTTCTGGTCCACTGAGTACCGGGACCTCATCGAGCTGGCATAGGGCTGGCTGCAAGACAATTCGCTCGTTCCCCCGCGCCGTGTTTGCTCGGTTCCTAGTCTGGGTATCCGCGACGTTGCACCGGGAAGTGGGGAGATGTCGATGAGTGAAACCAAGACGAGTGAAACCAGTAGGTCCCGTGAGCAGATCCTGACCGAGCTGCGCAGCGCTTACGAGCGGGGGGCCAGCATCAGGTCATTGGTGGCCGAAACCGGCCGCTCATATGGGTCCGTGCACAGCATGTTGCGCGAGTCCGGAACCCGAATGCGCAGCCGCGGTGGACCGAACCACCGCCGCGCAAGTTAGCCGCCGCCGGCGGGTTGGCGCACCGAATCCTCGACGAGGTCCAGTACCGCGCTGAGGTTTTCGGTGTCCTCGCCGGAAGCAAGGCGCGCCACCAGACCATCGAGCACGAGATCCAGATAGGTCTGCAGCACCGCGCCCGGCACGTCATCGCGCAGGCGTCCGGCCTGTTTCTGCTTACGCAGACGTTCGGTGGTCGCCGCCGACAACTCGGCCGACCGCTCGGCCCAACCCTGATGGAACGCAGGGTCATTACGCAGCTTACGGGCGATCTCCAGCCGCGTGACCAACCAGTCGAATTGATCGGGTGCGGCAAGAAGATCGCGCATCACCTGGATCAATCCTTCGCGGGCGGCCACATCGGCCATCCGCTCGGCGTCTTCGCGCGCCAACTCGAAAAACAGCGTGTCCTTGTCGCGGAAGTGGTGGAAGATGGCGCCGCGCGACAGCCCGATGGTGTGTTCGAGCCGTCGCACGGTCGCCTTCTCGTATCCGTACTCGGCGAAGCAGCGGCGGGCGCCGTCGAGGATCTGGCGGCGCCGTGCGGCCAGATGGTCGTCGGTTACCCGTGGCACGGTGCGCCCGCTGCCTGTCTGTCCCGAGTCCTGCCGCCCGTCGCCTAGTTCGCCTTGAGCATGTTGCGCAGCACGTACTGCAGGATGCCGCCGTTGCGGTAGTAGTCGGCCTCGCCGGGGGTGTCGATACGGACGACCGCGTCGAACTCCACCTTGCTGCCGTCCTCCTTGGTGGCCGTCACCTTGACCGTCTTGGGCGTCTTGCCCTCGTTGAGCTCGGTGATACCCGCGATGTCGTAGGTCTCGGTGCCGTCGAGCTTCAGCGATGCCGCCGACTCACCGGCCGGGAACTGCAGCGGGATGACGCCCATGCCGATCAGATTCGACCGGTGGATGCGCTCGAACGATTCGGTGATCACCGCACGCACGCCCAGCAGGCTGGTGCCCTTGGCGGCCCAGTCCCGCGATGACCCGGAGCCGTACTCCTTGCCGCCCAGCACCACCAGCGGGATACCCGCGGCCTGGTAGTTCTCCGAGGCGTCGTAGATGAAGGCCTGCGGGCCGCCATCCTGGGTGAAGTCGCGGGTGTACCCGCCCGAGACATCGTCGAGGAGCTGGTTCTTCAGCCGGATGTTGGCGAAGGTGCCGCGGATCATCACTTCGTGGTTGCCGCGCCGTGAACCCAGCGAGTTGTAATCCTTGCGCTGCACGCCGTGGGAGTCCAGGTACTGGGCGGCCGGGGTACCCGGCTTGATGGCGCCGGCCGGGCTGATGTGGTCGGTGGTCACCGAATCACCAAGCAGTGCAAGAACTCTGGCACCGGTAATGTCCTTGACCGGCTGCGGGTCGGCGGGCATGCCGTCGAAGTAGGGAGGCTTACGCACGTAGGTGGAGTTGTCGTCCCACTCGAAGGTGTTGCCCTCCGGTGTGGGCAGCGAACGCCAGCGCTCGTCACCCTTGAACACATCGGCGTAGGAGTCGACGAACATCTTCCGGTCGATCGAGGACGCGATGGTCTCCTGGATCTCCGCGGCGGTCGGCCAGATGTCCTTGAGGAACACGTCATTGCCGTCGTGATCGGTACCCAGCGGGTCGGACTCGAAGTCGAAGTCCATGGTGCCCGCGATGCCGTAGGCGATCACCAGCGGCGGGGAGGCGAGGTAGTTCATCTTGACGTCGGGGGAGATGCGGCCCTCGAAGTTGCGGTTGCCCGAGAGCACCGCGGTCACCGACAGGTCGTTCTCGTTGATGGCCGCCGAGATCTCGTCGGGCAGCGGGCCGGTGTTGCCGATGCAGGTGGTGCACCCGTAGCCGCCCAGGTAGTAGCCCAGCTTCTCCAGGTAGGGCCACAGACCGGCCTTGTTGTAGTAGTCGGTGACGACCTGCGAGCCCGGAGCCATGTTGGTCTTGACCCAGGGCTTGGAGGTCAGGCCCTTCTCGACGGCCTTCTTGGCCAGCAGCGCGGCTCCGAGCATGACGGTGGGGTTGGAGGTGTTGGTGCATGAGGTGATGCCGGCGACGACGACGGCACCGTGGTCGAGCACGAAGTCGCCGCGTTCCTCGGAGTGCACCTTGACCGGCTTGGACGGCCTGCCCTCGGCGCCGTTGGCCGCGCTGGGCGTCACGTCGACCGCATCGTCCTCGGCGAAGGACAGCGACACGGAATCACTTGCCGGGAAGGACTCGTCGACGGCCTCGTCCAGCTTGGTCTCCGGCGCCGGGTGGTTTTCCTCGACGTAGTTGTGGATGTCCTTGCGGAACGCGTTCTTGGCATCGGTGAGTTCGATGCGGTCCTGCGGACGCTTGGGGCCCGAGATCGACGGCACCACGGTGGACAGGTCCAGCTCGATGTACTCGGAGAAGACGGGTTCTTTGTCCGGGTTGTGCCACATGCCCTGTTCCTTGGCATAGGCCTCGACAAGGGCGAGCTGCTCATCGGTGCGCCCGGTGAGCCG
Organism: Mycolicibacterium frederiksbergense; assembly: GCF_012223425.1. Classification (GTDB taxonomy): domain Bacteria; phylum Actinomycetota; class Actinomycetes; order Mycobacteriales; family Mycobacteriaceae; genus Mycobacterium; species Mycobacterium frederiksbergense. The sequence goes on along the minus strand of NZ_CP038799.1, from coordinate 5,688,453 downwards.
CAGGTATTTGATGGTCTCTTCGTCGATCGGGAAAATTGCTGCGGTGGAACCGAATTCGGGGCTCATGTTGCCGAGGGTGGCGCGGTTGGCCAGCGGCACCTCGGCCACGCCCTTGCCGTAGAACTCGACGAATTTGCCGACGACGCCGTGCTTGCGCAGCATGTCGGTGGCGGTCAGCACCACGTCGGTGGCGGTCACGCCGGGCTTGATCTCGCCGGTCAGCTTGAACCCGACCACGCGGGGGATGAGCATCGAGACGGGCTGGCCGAGCATGGCGGCCTCGGCCTCGATGCCGCCGACGCCCCAGCCCAGCACGCCCAGGCCGTTGACCATGGTGGTGTGGCTGTCGGTGCCGACGCAGGTGTCCGGGTAGGCCTTCCCGTTACGCACCATGACCGTCGGCGCCAGGTACTCGATGTTGACCTGGTGCACGATGCCGGTGCCGGGCGGCACGACCTTGAAGTCGTCGAAGGCACCCTGGCCCCACCGCAGGAACTGGTAGCGCTCGCCGTTGCGCTCGTATTCGAGTTCGACGTTGCGCTCGAAGGCGCCGGCATTACCGAACACGTCGAGGATGACCGAGTGGTCGATCACGAGTTCGGCGGGGGACAGCGGGTTCACCTTGTCCGGGTCGCCGCCGAGCGCGGCGACGGCCTCGCGCATGGTGGCCAGGTCGACGACGCAGGGCACCCCGGTGAAGTCCTGCATCACCACGCGGGCCGGGGTGAACTGGATCTCGATGCTCGGGTCGGCCGAGGGATCCCAGTTGGCGATGGCCTCGATGTGTTCCTTGGTGATGTTGGCGCCGTCCTCGGTGCGCAGCAGGTTCTCGGCCAGCACCTTGAGGCTGTAGGGAAGTTTCTCGGTTCCGGGTACCGCGTCGAGGCGGTAGATCTCATAACTGTTGTCCCCGACAGTCAACGTGTCGCGGGCTCCAAACGAATTGACCGAATCTGTGCTGCTCACATCAACTCCCGGCTAGATCTTGCCGCGACGGGCTGTGTCGACGGCGTTGCTGATCCTAACAGTACGCTTGTCCTGCAAGGCGCTGCGGGTCGGGTCCAGTCTTCTCCAGTTGCCCGCTCGATGCGACCCGGATGGCCAGATCGTGGGATCGCCGCGGTGATCACGCGGGAATCACTTCGCGATGACGACTCGTGAGTCGGGTGCGGCCGCACGGTTGGCGCGACGGTACGGTGCCTGTGTGACCGGACCGCACGTACTCCCACACCTACCGGGCTACATTCCGCCCGACGTGGACATGAACCTGGTCAAGGAGCAGACCGGCGAGGGTGGCGTGAGCGCCCCCGCGGGCACCGACATCGCCGCATTGCAACAGGTCGTGGCCGAGGCCAACCAGGACGGTATCGACCTCAAGATCGTCGTCATCGCCAACAACCCGCCCATCGACACCCCGCTGCGCGATATCGCCACCGAGGTGGGTGCGGCCCACCCGGGTTCGACGGTGCTGGCCATCAGTCCGTCCTATGCCGGGACGTTCAGTCCGGTATATGACCGTGTCACTCTGGAAGCCGGTCAGGATCTGGCGAAAACCGGCGATCCGGTGCAATCTTCGAAGAATTTCGTGGCCGAGTTGCAGACCCCCGACTTTCCTTGGATGCCGTTTACCATCGTGCTCGTTCTCGGCGTTGCGGTCGCGGCAGTATTCACTCGTATGCTGCAGGTTCGTGCGAAGCGCAGCGTTGCTGACGAGGCGCCCGCGGCGACTGTCGACTAATCGTCGAACATTTGGTCGTGAATTCGAATATCACCATTCGATAACGCTCGATTCAATTACATTCATGTAATTTGTTACTAAAGTTTCTTTAGCGCGTGATGTGACGTACGGTGCAAACAGTGCTCGTGATGCAGGTGTGATTCCTGTGACTCACGGCACGCAAGTGATGTTGTGCCAACACCGTTCGCGTTGAGCCCTAGGAGACTTGAGTCGAATGAGACGCACCCCTGGCGCCTCCGCCTCCCGGAACTACGGGCGAGTCTGCGCGTTCCCGCTGTCGTTGGGGATTCTGTTCGCCGGCGCCTTGCCCGATGGCCCGATCACCGGGCCTGTCGCGATCGCCGAGCCGGTCGGCCCGGAGGGCGTGGCCGCCCTCGTCGCCGCCGTTGCCGATGCCAACCAGCGGCTGCAGGACCTCGGTGCGGCCGTGCAGGCCCAGCAGGAGAGCGTCAACAAGGCGCTCGTCGGAGTGCAGGATGCCCGCGATGCCGCGCTCGTGGCCCAGCAGCAGGTCGACGCGAGCCAGCGCAGCGTGGCCGATGCCAACGCCGCAATTGCCGACGCGCAGAAGCGGTTCGACACCTACGCCGTCGCCGCCTATGTCAATGGGCCCGCCGCCTCGTATCTCACCGCCGCGGATCCGGCCGACGCGTTGCGCACCGCCGCGGCCGGCCAGGCGATGGCCATCAGTTCGCAGCAGGTGATGTCCGATCTGCAGCGGGCCCGCACCGACCAGGTCAACCGTGAATCCGCGGCCCGGCTGGCCAAACAGAACGCCGACAATGCCGCCGCCGCCGCGCAATCGAGCCAGGATGCCGCGGTGGCCAGCCTCACCGAAGCGCAGCAGGTCTTCGGTTCTCAGCAGTCCGAACTGGATCGGCTCAGCGCCGAACGCAGTGCGGCGCAGGCGAAACTGGCCGCCGCGCGGCCGGTCCAGACGCCCGCCGCCGCACCCGCGGCCGCGGCGCCGAAGGCCGGTGCCGGCCCCGCGGCCACCCCCGCGGCTGCGGACTGGGATCGCACGCCGGGCGGGGCTGCGCCGGGGGCACAGTCCAGCCAGTGGGACCTGACGCTGCCGGCGATCCCGAGCGCATTCGTCAGCGGCGATCCGATCGCGATCATCAACGCGATTCTCGGCATCATGCAGACCTCGGCGCAGCTGACGGCGGACATGGGCCGCAGCTTCCTGCAGAAGCTGGGCATCCTGCCGACGCCGACCGGATACACCAACAACGGTGCGATTCCCCGGGTCAACGGCCAGGCTGCCTCGGAATTCGTCATCAAGCGCGCCATGTCGCAGATCGGCGTGCCCTACTCCTGGGGCGGCGGAAACGCCGCAGGCAAGAGCAACGGGATCGACCAGGGCTCCGGCACAGTCGGTTTCGACTGCTCGGGGCTGGTGCTCTACGCCTTCGCCGGGGTGGGTATCAAACTGCCGCACTATTCGGGATCGCAGTACGACATGGGGCGCAAGATCCCGACATCGCAGATGCGTCGTGGCGATGTCCTGTTCTGGGGCCCGGGCGGCAGCCAGCATGTGGCGATCTATCTCGGCAACAACCAGATGCTCGAAGCCCCCTACACCGGCTCGCACGTCAAGATCTCGCCGGTGCGCACCAGCGGCATGACCCCGCACGCCGTCCGATACATCGAGTTTTAACCGTAGGGAAATCCTTGAACGCCTTGACTTCCAAACGTTTCCGAAGCCTCACCCGCGTGCTGGCCGCACTGGCGGTCGCCGGTGCGATGGCGCTCGGCGCGGCGTCCCCGGCCGCCGCGGCGCCGGAGTGGGATCCGACATTGCCCGCTGTCCCCAGTTCCGGTGCTCCCGGTGACCCGGTGGCCATCGCGAACGCGTCGTTCCAGGTGAGCAAGATCGCCCTGGAGACCACGCAGAGCCTGGGTTCGAAGTTCCTGCAGACCATCGGGCTGGCGCCCACACCGGCCGCGGGCGGTCTGCCCACCGGCGCCCGCGTGCGCGGACCGGCCGCCATCGAGTACGTCATCCGCCGCGGCGGATCCCAGATCGGGGTCCCCTACTCGTGGGGCGGCGGCACATTGACCGGCCCCGGACCCGGCGTGGATTACGACGCCGGGAAGATGGGCTACGACTGCTCGGGCTTCACCCGGTACGCCTTCGCAGGCGTCGGCGTGCAGATCCCGAAGTATTCCGGCGACCAGTACAACACCGGCCGCCCGATCCAACCGTCTCAGGCAAAACGAGGTGACCTCATCTTCTGGGGCCCCGGCGGGAGCCAGCACGTGGCCATCTATCTGGGCGGCGGCAAGATGCTGGAGGCCGCCGGCAGCGCCGAGAAGGTGACCGTCAGCCCGCTGCGCACCGCGGGGATGTCACCGCACCTGGTTCGTATCATCGAGTCCTGACGCAACGGCGGACGGGCGGGCGACGTCGACGGATTCCGAACTGCCTGGAATAGTTGACGGAGGACGCCCCGCCGCCTCGGCGGACGTCGGCGAATACCAGCGAGTTTGTACGACAACCATCGTGGGAGGAAGCTAGATGACGTCACCGAGTGGGCCGCCGCAGGGCGCCGGAGGCTACGCAGGCCCGGCCCCGACGCAGGGTTACCCGCCCGGCACGCAGAGCGCTCCGCCCGCCAATGCGAACCTGCAGAACGAGGTCCACACCCTCGAGCGGGCCCTCTTCGAGGTCAAGCGCATCATCGTCGGTCAGGACCAGCTGCTCGAGCGCATGCTGGTCGGTCTGCTCGCCAAGGGCCACGTCCTGCTCGAAGGTGTGCCCGGCGTCGCCAAGACCCTGGCCGTCGAGACCTTCGCCAAGGTGGTCGGCGGCACCTTCGCCCGCATCCAGTTCACCCCCGACCTGGTGCCCACCGACATCGTCGGTACCCGCATCTACCGGCAGGGCCAGGAAGAGTTCGATATCGAACTCGGCCCCGTCGTCGTCAACTTCCTGCTCGCCGACGAGATCAACCGCGCCCCGGCCAAGGTGCAGTCCGCGCTGCTGGAGGTCATGGCCGAGCGCAAGATCTCCATCGGTGGCAAGACGTTCCCGTTGCCGTCGCCGTTCTTGGTGATGGCCACCCAGAACCCGATCGAACAGGAGGGCGTCTACCAGCTGCCCGAGGCGCAGCGTGACCGCTTCCTGTTCAAGCTCAACGTCGACTACCCGTCGCCGGAGGAAGAGCGCGAGATCATCTACCGGATGGGCGTCAAACCGCCCGAGCCCAAGCAGATCCTGAACACCGGTGACCTGCTGCGCCTGCAGGACGTCGCGGCCAACAACTTCGTGCACCACGCGCTGGTCGACTACGTGGTGCGCATCGTCACCGCGACCCGCGAGCCGGAGAAGTTCGGTATGCCCGACGCCAAGTCGTGGATCGCCTACGGTGCGTCGCCGCGTGCCTCGCTGGGTATCATCGCCGCCTCCCGCGCGCTGGCGCTCGTGCGCGGGCGTGACTACGTCGTGCCCCAGGATGTCGTGGAGGTCATCCCGGACGTGCTGCGACACCGTCTGGTGCTCACCTACGACGCGCTGGCCGACGAGGTCTCCGCGGAGACGGTGATCAACCGCATCATGCAGACCGTCGGTCTGCCGCAGGTGAATGCGATTCCGCAGCAGGGTCATTCGGCGCCTCCCGGGGTGCCTGCCGCGGCGGCGGCCGGCGGTCGGTGACCAGCTCCGGCCGCCGCGCGGTCGACCTCCCCTCACTCAAGCGTGGTGAGATCCGCGACCCGGCACTGACCGCGGCGTTACGCAAGCTCGAGCTGACGGTGCGCCGCAAGCTCGACGGGGTGCTGCACGGCGACCACCTCGGCCTGATACCCGGTCCCGGTTCGGAGTCGGGGGAGTCGCGGATGTATCAGCCCGGCGACGACGTGCGCCGGATGGACTGGTCGGTGACCGCGCGGACGACCCATCCGCATGTCCGGCAGATGATCGCCGACCGCGAGCTGGAAACCTGGCTGGTGGTCGACGTCTCGGCCAGCCTCGATTTCGGCACCGCAGGCTGTGAGAAGCGGGATCTGGCGGTGGCGGCCGCTGCGGCGATCACCTTCCTCAACAGTGGCGGCGGCAACCGGATCGGCGCTCTGATCTCCAACGGCGACACCCTGCGGCGGGTGCCTGCGCTGTCGGGCCGGCTGCACGAACAGGAACTGCTGCGGGCCATCGCGACCACCCCGCAGGCGCCGCCCGGGGTGCGCGGTGACCTGGCCGCGACCATCGACGCGCTGCGCCGCCCGGAACGCCGGCGCGGGATGGCCGTCGTCATCAGCGATTTCCTGGGGCCGATCGACTGGATGCGGCCGCTGCGGGCGATCGCCGGGCGCCACGAGGTGCTGGGCATCGAGATCATCGACCCGCGCGATGTCGAACTGCCCGACATCGGCGATGTGATCCTGCAGGACACCGAGACCGGGGTGACCCGCGAGTTCACCATCGACGAGAAGTTGCGTGACGATTTCGCGCGCGCCTCCGCGGCGCACCGTGACGAGGTCGCCCGCACGCTGCGGCGCTGCGGCGCGCCGCTGCTGACCCTGCGCACCGACGGGGACTGGATCGCCGATGTGGTCCGCTTCGTGGCGAACCGACGCCGGGGCGCCCTGGCGGGCGGCCGATGAGTGCTTGATGACTACGACACCGAAATGACAAGCTGCACATGACTTTGCCGTTGCTCGGACCGATGAGCCTGTCGGGCTTCGAACACAAATGGTTCTTCCTGTTCCTGCTGGCTGTCCTGGGACTGGTCGGCCTCTACGTCGTGGTCCAACGGGCCCGCCAGAAGCGGATCCTGCGCTTCGCCAACATGGAGCTGTTGGAGAAGGTCGCACCCAAACAGCCCACCCGGTGGCGGCACCTGCCGGCGATCCTGCTGGTGTCCGCCCTGGTCCTGCTGACCGTGGCGATGGCCGGGCCGACCAACGATGTGCGGGTGCCGCGCAACCGGGCCGTGGTGATGCTGGTCATCGACGTCTCCCAATCGATGCGGGCCACCGATGTCGCCCCGAGCCGGCTGGTCGCCGCCCAAGAGGCCGCCAAGCAGTTCGCCGACCAGCTGACCCCGGGTATCAACCTCGGGTTGATCGCCTACGCAGGCACCGCCACCGTGCTCGTCTCGCCGACGACCAACCGTGAGGCCACCAAGAACGGTATCGACAAGCTGCAGCTCGCCGACCGCACCGCCACCGGTGAAGGCATCTTCACCGCGTTGCAGGCGGTCGCCACCGTCGGTGCGGTGATCGGCGGCGGTGACGAGCCGCCGCCGGCCCGCATCGTGCTGATGTCCGACGGCAAGGAAACCGTGCCGTCGAACCCGGACAACCCCAAGGGCGCCTACACCGCGGCGCGAACCGCCAAGGACCAGGGCGTGCCCATTTCGACGGTGTCCTTCGGCACCCCGTACGGCTACGTCGAGATCAACGAACAGCGGCAGCCGGTGCCCGTCGACGACGAGATGCTGAAGAAGATCGCCGACCTCTCCGGGGGTGAGGCGTTCACCGCGTCCAGCCTCGAACAGCTCAAAGAGGTCTTCAGCTCGCTGCAGCAGCAGATCGGCTACGAGACCATCAAGGGCGACGCCAGCGTCGGCTGGCTGCGCCTCGGAGCGCTGGTGTTGGCGCTGGCCGCGTTGGCCGCGCTGCTGATCAACCGCCGCCTGCCGGGTTGATCCCGGGTTAGTACGGTCTAAAAGGGCGGGTCGCTGTTTCTCTCGGCGCATTCGAGGGCGAGTTCGAGTTGGTTGCGTGCGCGTTCGGTGTTGATGCGTTGGGCGCGGTCTTGTGCGCGGGTGCGTTGTCGGACCGGCATCGCTCTTTGATGGGGCCCGGTGGTGTCGCGGTCGGTGTCGTTGATGAGGCTGATCGCGCGTTTTCGGGGGATGGGGGTGTCAATGTTCCAGTGCGGGAACAGGATTGCCGCTCCGGGTGATTTCTTATAGGTGTGCCCGGTGGGTGCTGTCCATTGGATGGTGCCGTCGGGTTGGGCGGTGGGTGTCCAGCCGCCGAATGTCTTGACCAGATGATGCAGGCGGCATAGCGGCCCGAGGTTGCCCGGATGCGTCGCCCCGGCCGGCCATGGGGTCAGATGATCGAGGTCGCAGCGGTGCGCGGCCCGGTTGCAGCCGGGGAAGCTGCAGGTCATGGCCCGCATGCGGACGAACGCGGTCAGCGCAGTGGAGGGCCGGTATCGGGGTTCGGCGGGGAGGTCGGCGATCTCCGATAGCGGTTTGATGGTGGCGCCGCCGGCGATGAGTTCGGCGAGCATCGCGGCGGGGATGATGGCGCCATCCAGCATCACCCCGGGGCTGGGGTTGCACGCCGCGGGAGCGGCGGGCTGGGCGGTGGCTGCGGGTGCGGTGGGCTCGTGCTCCGCGGCCTCGGTCGCGGCTGGCTCGGAGTCCGGGGTGCCCGCACTGCCCGGGGTGGTCTGCCGTGGGCGGTCTTCACTGGCGGCGGGCGCCTGGTCGGTGAGCGCGTAGATGGTGAGTGCGCCCGCGCGTGGGTCTTTCCCGCTGCCCGCACAGCCGGTGTCCCCGCATTCGCAGGTCAGGCGCTCCAGCGCGGGCCCGACCACACCCAACGCCGCCAGCGCGGCGGCGCGCAGTTCCCCGCGCTTACGGGGATCATTGGCGCAGACCGTGTCGGCGAGGTCGTTGAGGCGTTGTTCGAGGATCTTCTTGTCGGTGACCCTCAGCCGCCCCCAGAACGAGGCGACTCCGTTGGGGTCGTCTTTGTCGTCGAACTCGACGTAGAGGTCTTTGGCCGCTCGTTTGGATCGCACCACGGCGTCGGGGTCGAATTTCTCCACCCACAGATCGACCGCGCCGATCAGTTGTTTCTCCGAATGCGCCCCGTACTCGCCCGCTTCGGCGGAGATGGCGGTGTCGATCAACCCCAGCGCGTCCTCGTCGACGACGAGGTGGGTGCGCCAGGTGATTGCATCGATCACCCTCGCCGAGATGACTCCGGTGGCGAACAAGGCGGCGGTGCGGGGGAGCCGGTCACGTAGGGCTTGGGCGATGCGCATCTGCTTGGACGCCGCATGGGAATTCAGGTTGCAGGCCGCCGACACCGCGGCCTGCGCCCACGCCCACCCATCGATGACCTGGTGGGCGACCACATCGTCTTCGTCATCGCACTGGCGGGCGATCACCTCGCCGATCAGGGCCAGTCGCTGCGCGGCGGCCTTGGCCTCGGTCTGGGTCATGGTGGTGACCGCGGAGATGAGCGCCTCATCGCTCAACCCGGCGAGTGCGCCACGATCCAGAACGTCGAACATATGTGCGATTCTACCGACCTGGTCGGACATTGGCAGAAGAATCTTCCCGGCTGTGGATAACTGATGTGGCCGACTGCAAGGCAGCGCGCCGCCAGTCGAGCGCCTCGGCCCGGCCTCGGGCCACCACCGGATAACCAACTCCCCGAGCTAATACCGTGCGGTCCCGGCCTGCAGCGGCGGGTACTCGCCGGTCGTCGCACCGTCGATCGTCGTGCCGGCGAACTGCAGTGCCATCCGCAGCGAATCCTCAATGGCGGGGTGATGGGTCATGGCGAAACGGGACACCGCATCGAGGCGGTGCAACTGATCGGCACCCAACTCCACGTCCAGACCGGCCAGGTTGCTCTCCAGGTGAGCCAGTCGCCGGGCGCCGACGATCGGCACCACGGTGCCCGGTCGCGACCGCAGCCAGGCCAGTGCGACCGCTGCGGCCGTGGTGTCGAGCTCGTCGGCGACGGCGGCCACGGCGTCGATGACGTCGTACTCGGCGTCGCTCGGTGCGCCCACAAAGGCGGCCCGCGCGGAATCGCCCACGTCGCTGCCGCGGCGGTACTTGCCGGACAGGAAGCCATTGCGTAGCGGGCTCCAGGTCACCAGCGCGAGGTCCTGGTCCAGGGCCAGCGGCACCGCCTCACCCTCCACGTCGCGGGCCAGCAGTGAGTATTCGAGTTGTAGCGCGATCAGCGGAGTCCAGGATCTCAGCGACGCCATGGTCTGGGCCTGCGCGGTGACCCAGGCCGGGATGTTGGAGAACCCGAGATAGCGGATCTTGCCGGCACGGACCAGGTCGTCGAGGGTGCGCATGGTCTCTTCGATCGGGGTGTGTCGGTCCCAGTTGTGCAGCCAATACAGGTCGATGTGGTCGGTCCGCAGCCGGCGCAGGCTCTGCTCGAGCTGGGTGATGATCGATCGCCGCCCGGCCCCGCCCCCGTTGGGATCGCCGGGGGTCATGTTGGTGAAGAACTTGGTGGCCATGACGACACGATCGCGCCGCTGCGGGTGCCGGTGAAAGTAGTCGCCGAGGATCTTCTCGGAGTGCCCGTTGGTGTAGAAGTTGGCGGTGTCGACGAAGTTCCCGCCGCGATCGAGGTAGGCGTCCAGGATGGCCTCCGCTTCGGCGACATCGCAACCGGCGCCCCCGGGATCCTCACCGAAGGTCATGGCTCCCAGTGCAAATGGGCTGACCCGTAGCCCGGACCGACCGAGGGTGACATAGGTTTCGAGTGTCATGGGTGCTCCTTGGAAGTGGTGGGATGTACTGCTCCCATGCAACCCTGCGCGCCGCTGGCTCGGTAGACCGATCCTGCCGAACTCTTGCCTGATCCTGCCCTCTTTGACACTATCGGGCTGTGGCGACAAACCTGCTGGCCGAGTTGGCCGCGCTCATCACCGCACATGCCCGGCCGGATATGACCACCGCGATCGACGGACTCTTGGTGTCCAGCGTCGCCGACACCTCGCCGGAGTACTCGCTGACCGAACCGCTGCTGGTGGTGATGGTCCAGGGCGGCAAGCGTCTGCTGCTCGGGGATCGCGTCTTCGAGTACCGCGGCGGGGAGATGCTGGTGGTCACCGCGCAGCTCCCGGTCAGTGGACACTTCATCGAGTGCGGAGCACAGTCGCCGGCACTGGCGGTGGGCCTGGTGCTGCGGCCGCCGGCCATCGCGGAGTTGCTGCTGCGCGGCAGCGGCGCCCGGCGCCGGCCCGGCACGCAGACCGCCATGGCGACCGGCCGTGCCGATCCCGACCTATTGGACGCGGTGCTGCGGCTGGTGCGGTTGCTGGAGAGTCCCCCCGACGCCGCCGTCCTGGCCCCGCTGATCGAGCAGGAGATCCTGTGGCGGCTGCTGCGCGGTCCGCACGCCGAGGTGGTGGCCCAGATCGGTTCGGCAGGAAGCGGTCTGGCCCACATCAATCCGACGATTCGGTGGATCAGGGAGAACTACGCGGAACCGCTGCGCATCGCAGACCTCGCCGCGATGGCCGGAATGAGTCCGTCGGCGTATCACCGGCACTTCCGCGCCGTCACTGCGATGAGCCCACTGCAGTTCCAGAAGCACATCCGGTTGCAGGAGGCCCGTGCGCTGCTGGTGGCCGATACCGGAGATATCGCCGGTATCGGCCACCTCGTCGGGTATGACAGCCCCACCCAGTTCAGCCGGGAGTACCGCCGGATGTTCGGTGCGCCACCCGGCCGGGACGCGGCGCGCCTGAGCGCCGCCCACGGTGTGACCGCGGCCCATCTTCCGTGAGCTCCGGCGATGCGATTTCGGGACCGCGCCGGTCAGACGATAAGTTGGCGGTCATGAGTGATACTGCCGCCACGGAAAGTGCCGCCGCAGCACCCGCAGGCCGTCCGCCCTTCGTGTCCCGTTCGGTGCTGGTCACCGGTGGGAACCGGGGGATCGGCCTGGCCATCGCGCAGCGGCTGGCCGCCGACGGGCACAAGGTCGCGGTGACCCACCGCGGCTCCGGGGCGCCCGAGGGTCTGTTCGGCGTCGTCTGTGATGTGACCGACAGCGCGGCCGTCGACCGCGCGTTCAAAGAGGTCGAGGAGCACCAGGGGCCGGTCGAGGTGCTGGTGTCCAACGCCGGCATATCCCAGGATGCGTTCCTCATCCGGATGACCGAGGAACGGTTCGAGAACGTCATCAACGCCAACCTCACCGGTGCGTTCCGGGTCGCCCAGCGGGCCTCGCGGAGCATGCAGCGCAAGCGTTTCGGCCGGATCATCTTCATCGGCTCGGTCTCGGGTATGTGGGGTATCGGCAACCAGGCCAACTACGCGGCCGCCAAGGCCGGTCTGATCGGCATGGCGCGGTCCATCTCGCGTGAGCTGTCCAAGGCCGGCGTCACCGCCAACGTCGTGGCCCCCGGCTACATCGACACCGAGATGACCCGCGCGCTCGACGAGCGGATCCAGGAAGGTGCGCTGGAGTTCATTCCCGCCAAGCGGGTCGGCACCGCCGAGGACGTGGCCGGGGCGGTCAGCTTCCTGGCATCCGAAGACGCAAGCTACATCGCCGGCGCGGTCATTCCCGTCGACGGCGGTATGGGCATGGGCCACTAGAAGAGATAGGGACTTTCACATGACCGGCTTTCTCGAAGGCAAACGGATCCTCGTCACGGGGATCATCACCGACAGCTCGATCGCGTTCCACATCGCCAAGCAGGCCCAGGAGGCCGGCGCCGAACTGGTGCTGACCGGTTTCGATCGGATGAAGCTGATTCAGCGCATCGCCGACCGGCTGCCCAACCCGGCGCCGCTGCTCGAGCTCGATGTGCAGAATTCCGAGCACCTCGACTCGTTGGCCGGCCGCATCACCGAGGTGATCGGTGAGGGCAACAAACTCGACGGCGTGGTGCACTCCATCGGTTTCATGCCGCAGACCGGAATGGGTGTGAACCCGTTCTTCGACGCGCCCTACGAGGATGTCGCCAAAGGCATCCACATCTCGGCGTACTCCTACGCCTCGCTGGCCAAGGCGACCCTGCCGGTGCTCAACAGCGGTGGCAGCATCGTCGGTATGGACTTCGACCCCACCCGGGCGATGCCCGCCTACAACTGGATGACGGTCGCCAAGAGCGCATTGGAGTCGGTGAACCGCTTCGTCGCCCGTGAGGCCGGACCGTTCGGCGTGCGCTCCAATCTCGTTGCCGCCGGACCCATCCGGACCCTGGCCATGAGCGCCATCGTCGGAGGCGCGCTGGGAGCGGAGGCCGGAGATCAGATGCGTCTGCTCGAGGAGGGCTGGGATCAGCGCGCGCCGGTCGGCTGGAACATGAAGGATCCGACCCCGGTCGCCAAGACGGTCTGTGCACTGCTGTCGGACTGGCTGCCCGCCACCACCGGCACCATCATCTACGCCGATGGCGGCGCCCACACCCAGCTGCTGTAGCGGGGTCGGCCGTGGAGTTTGATGCCCTGCTGCTGCTCTCCTTCGGAGGGCCGGAGGGCCCCGAGCAGGTGATGCCTTTTCTGGAGAACGTCACCCGGGGCCGGGGTATCCCGCGCGATCGCCTCGAAGCGGTGGCCGAGCACTATCAGCACTTCGGCGGTGTCTCGCCGATCAACGGGATCAACCGCGCGCTCATCGAGCAGATCGAGGCGGTCACGGACCTGCCGGTGTACTTCGGCAACCGCAACTGGGAGCCTTACGTCGAGGACACCGTTGCGGCTATGCGCGACAACGGTGTTCGGCGCGCAGCGGTGTTCTCCACGTCGGCCTGGGGCGGGTACTCCGGGTGTGCGCAGTATCAGGAGGACATCACCCGAGCACGTCTGGCGGTCGGGGAGTCCGCGCCGGAACTGGTGAAGCTGCGCCAGTATTTCGACCATCCGCTGTTCGTGCAGATGTTCGCCGACGCCATTTCCGATGCCGCACAGACGCTTCCGGACGACCTGCGGCCCGGGGCGCGGTTGGTGTTCACTGCGCACTCGATACCGTTGCGGGCCGCCTCGCGCTGCGGCACCGACCTCTATGAGCGTCAGGTCCGCTACGCGTCACGGTTGGTGGCCGCCGCGGCCGGCTACCAGGATTTCGACGTGGTGTGGCAGTCCCGATCCGGCCCGCCGCAGGTGCCCTGGCTGGAACCCGATGTCGGCGACCACCTCGACGTCCTCGCCGGGCAGGGAATCAAGGCCGTCATCGCGTGTCCGATCGGGTTCGTCGCCGACCACATCGAGGTGGTGTGGGATCTCGACAACGAACTCGCCGAACAGGCCGACGCTGCCGGCGTGGCACTGGCTCGGGCCAGCACGCCCAACGCCCAACGACGTTTCGCCGAACTGGTCGTCGGGCTGATCGATGAACTCCGCCTGGGCAGCGAGCCCGTCAGAGTTGCGGGCGCGCAACCGGTTCCGGGTCAGGGGAGCAGCGTGAACGGCGCGTTCTGCACACCGGCCTGCGAGCCGGTCAGCGCTGCCAGGCCGAGTACATGATGGCGCTGATCGCGGCGAGCCTGGCGGTGCGCACCACCGAGGCCAATGGCCGCAGGGTGTCCGAGGCGATCCGGATCTCCGAGCTGGTCTGAAGCCCGATCGGCATCAGCCCGGAGCTGGCGGTGATGATCGCGTCCACATGCGCGGCGTTCTCCAGCACCCGCAACGCGCGTTCAGGTGCATGATCGGGCAGCCGGTGCAATCTGGTTGCCTCCAGCAGCTGTTCGACCATGCCGCGCGGGTCATCGATGTCCGCGGCGCCGATTCCGGCGCTCAGTGCGCCGAGTGCGTCGGCGGCCGAACGCACCGCGGACCTCAGCGTGTACTCGGCGTCGCCGAGATCGCTGTGCTCGACCACGGCCGCGGTCCCGGCCGAGTACACCGTCCACGCCAGCGACACGGGGTCGGGTTCGAAATCCGGATCGTCGACGTCCTCGTAGTGGTATTCGGGGACCATGCCGACCGACCGACGCGGATCCTGGCCGATGATGATCGCCTCGCCCATGGTGATGGCGTCGCGCTGGAACTGGGTGTCCGGTGGTAGGCCACGAACATCGCCGGGGACCGGCAGCACCAGCGTCAGCGGCGGAGCGCCCTGCGGCGGACCTGCGGCGGTCCGCATCGTCTGCAACAGCGACATCGTTCCGGAGTGAAACAGGTCCGGCCATGGCAATCCGGTCGAGCCCGCAGCCACCGAATCGTAGGCGGTGACGGAATGCTTTGGCGCCCATTGGGATAGCGCGTCGAGCACGTCATCGGGCGCGGCAACGCCCGCAAGCCAGGCATTGACCCAGACCGTCAGCGAAGCGCTCGGACACCACATAGTTCTGGCAGTGTAGTTGTCGGTCGCTTATACGGCCGGATTCGCTACGCTGACACACATGCCCCCATGGATCTGGCTGGTCGCAGCGTTGGGACTGGCAGGCGCCGAGGCGCTCACCGGTGACCTCTTCCTGCTGATGCTCAGTGGAGGCGCGCTCGCGGCTGCCGGTGCGGCATTCGTTTTCGACTGGCCGATCTGGGCCGACGGCGCGGTGTTCCTGGTCATCTCGGTGCTGTTGCTCGTCCTGGTGCGGCCGGTGCTGCGCCGGCGGATGTCATCGAGCACCGGCCTGCCGGACCCGGCCAAGGCGCTGGAGGGCAAGGGCGCGCTGGTGCTCTCGCAGGTGTCCCGGCACGACGGCCAGGTGAAGCTCGACGGCGAAGTGTGGACGGCACGGCCACTCAACGACGACGATGTGTTCCAACCGGGCGATCAGGTCACCGTCGTGCACATCGACGGGGCGACCGCGGTGGTCTACCGCGCCATGTGAGCTACAGCAGTCGAACCTAACTGGAGGGAGTCGTCATGGACGGTACATACGTAGGTCTCGTGCTGCTCGTGGTCTTTGTCATTTTCGCCGTGGTGGTGGTCGCCAAGTCGGTGGCGCTCATCCCGCAGGCCGAGGCCGCGGTGATCGAGCGCCTCGGCCGCTACAGCAAGACGGTGTCCGGGCAGCTGACGTTGCTGCTGCCGTTCGTCGACAAGATCCGTGCCCGGGTGGATCTGCGGGAGCGGGTGGTGTCCTTCCCGCCGCAGCCGGTGATCACCGAGGACAACCTGACGGTCAATATCGACACCGTCGTCTACTTCCAGGTCACCGACCCGGCCAAGGCGGTGTATCAGATCAGCAACTACATCGTCGGCGTCGAGCAGCTGGCCACCACCACACTTCGCAATGTCGTCGGCGGGATGACCCTGGAGCAGACGCTGACTTCGCGCGATTCCATCAACGGACAGCTGCGTGGGGTGCTCGACGAGGCGACCGGCCGGTGGGGCCTGCGGGTGGCCCGGGTCGAGCTGCGCAGCATCGACCCGCCGCCGTCGATCCAGGACTCGATGGAAAAGCAGATGCGCGCCGATCGCGAGAAGCGCGCCATGATCCTGACCGCCGAGGGCAGCCGGGAGGCGGCGATCAAGGCGGCCGAGGGACAGAAGCAGGCCCAGATCCTGTCGGCCGAGGGCGCCAAGCAGGCCGCGATCCTGGCGGCCGAGGCGGACCGGCAGTCCCGCATGCTGCGGGCCCAGGGTGAACGCGCCGCCGCCTACCTTCAGGCCCAGGGCCAGGCCAAGGCCATCGAGAAGACCTTCGCGGCGATCAAGAACGGCCGGCCCACCCCGGAGATGCTGGCCTACCAGTACCTGCAGACGCTGCCGCTGATGGCCAAGGGCGAGGCCAACAAGGTCTGGCTGGTGCCCAGCGATTTCGGTTCGGCGCTGCAGGGTTTCACCAAGCTGCTGGGGGCACCGGGCGAGGACGGTGTGTTCCGCTACACCCCGTCGCCGGTCGAGGACTCGCCGTCGTCCGCGGCGGATGACGCCGAAGAGGTCGCGGACTGGTTCAACACGCAAACCGATCCGGAGATCGCCCAAGCGGTGGCACGCGCCGAGGCCGAGGCGCGCAAGCCCATCTCGCCGTTGGGATCGGAGCCGCCGGCATCCGTCGAGGCGCCGGCCCGGTCGCAGGCGTTGAACGCCCCGACCGGTCCGCCGGAAGCTCCCGGGACGCCCGGCATGCCCGGTGGTACCCACCGCGCCCCGTAACGCACCCACCTCGTCCGGCGATACACCACGTGGTTGCGTGGTCGATGCCTGAGATTTTCCTGATGGATTGACGGGGTCGAACATTTTTTCCTGCCGCAAGGACTTATTGCATGTTCTAATGGCATATCGGTGATTTGCTGACCGTGGGCAGGGCTTTTTGCCGGTGCGAAACGAAATGGCGACGTGATGACGGGGACGCGATGAGCAAGGCGTGCGTGCGGAGCGCGGTGGGCGCCGGCATGCTCTCCACCGTGCTGTTGATCGGTGGTCCCGTGGCCGTGGCGGTGGCCGACACCGACTCCGGGACCGGCACCTCGGGTTCGACCGGCACCTCGGGTTCGACCGGCGCCGGGCAGGGCCAGAATTCCGGTCCGGACAGCGGTACCGCGACATCCGGCAACGACCTCGGTGTAGGTCTGCGTACGACGTTGCGGCAGTCGATGACCGGCGTGCGCAGCGTGATCAGACCGTGGACGGCACAGCGTCCCCAGCCCGGCTTCGGTAGCCGCCCGCGCACCACCATCCCGACCGTCCCGGACTCTTCCACCGGCTCGACCGATCTCGAGCTGGTGGCGCCCGAAACCGCCGGCACCGATCCCAGTGCGGGCACTCCCCAACAGCAGACCACCCCGGTGGCCAACAACTCGACCGCCCCCGAGCCCGCCAAGCCGGCCGGCCCGCCGCCGGCGCGTCCGGTGTCGGTCAAGGCCCCGCTGAGCTACGACAAGCTGCCCGAGGTGGCGCACACGGTAGGTAACACCGTTGCCTCGGTGCTCACTTCGACGCAGCAGACGGCAACGGCGGTCCCCGCCCTGCTGGCCGGACTGCCCGGCTCGACTACGCCGGTCTCCGACGTGATCAACACCATCGAGTTCATGCTGACCTCGGTGAGTACATCGGTCGGCACCATCGCGGCGCTGCCCGGCGAGCTGGGTGCCCTGATGGACGTCAGCACCCCGCCCGTCGCCCCGATCGGCGTGGCGCCCGCGGCGCGGCCGATGACGGCGCCGGCCGGACCGATCGATCTGCCCGCGCTGCTGCTCCCGCAGGCGCCGGCCGCGTCACTCGGCGCCGGTACCGTCGCATCTGCACCGGCCGCGCCCGCGCCGGCCCCGGTCACCCCGGTCAGGGTCGAGCAGAAGTCGGCGGTGACCACCGCACCGCTGGGTGTGAGTGGCCTGACGGCCTCGGGAGCGCCCGAGTCATTCCTCGATCGTGCGGTCAGCACGCTGCTGGTCCCGATCTCGATCGCGACGCTGGCCGCAGTGGCGCTGCCCGGCGTGGGCGGGCTCCTGGTGATCTGCGCGCTCGGCATCCGGATCGGGTACCGCCAGGCCAAGGCCGGCTGGGCCATCCGCGTGGCGGGCATTGCGCGCTTCGCCGGGTCGGGCCCGATGGGTGTGGTGCGCTCGGGCTCGATGATCACGCTGCACACCAAAAAGCGCCCCGCGGCGGCCCGCACGGCCGGCCGCCTGCGCCTGGTCGACAGCTCCTTCGAACAGGCCGCCTGACCGCTATCCGTTGACGGCGGGTTCGTCGCCGGTCGAGTGTTCGCCGTGGGAACGGCGGTGCACCCGGATCTCGTAGACCAGCCCGGCCAGTCCGACGCCTGCGGTACACGCCGACACCAGGAACAACAGCGGGCTGATATTGCCGGTGAGGGCATCGCCGAGGATCACCACCGCCGCCGTCCCGGGAAACACGCCGATCAGCGTGGCCACCGAATAGGGCAGCAGCCTCACCGCGGACGCACCCGCCGCATAGTTGAGCACCGCGAACGGCACCGCCGGAATCATCCGCATCGACAGCACCGTCACCCAGCCACGGTCGCGCAACCGGGCGTCCAGTGACTCGACGCGGGGATGCAGGGTCAATCGGCTGAGTTGCCAGCCGGCCGCCCGCACCAGGATCACGGCCAGCACGGCGCTGAGGGTGCTCGCCGCGACTGCGATGCTGACGCCCACCAACGGCCCGAAGAGCAGGCCGGCCGCGAGCGTGAACGCGGTCCGGGGAAACGGGAACACCGTCATCACGATGTGGGCGGCGAAGAACGCGAGCGGAAACCACGGGCCGGCTGCGGTCGCCCAGTCGCGCAGCTGGATCGCACTCGGTAGGGGCACCAGAATCGCGACTGCGACGAGGATCACAATTGTGGCGGCGATGCCCACCACGCGGCGCCGCGGTAATTGGGTGGCCGTCGACGTCACTGCGGTCCAGACCGTGCGCAACGTGGTGACGACGGGTTTCACGTCTCCCAACCCTACGGGGCAGAGGGCGGTGCCGCCGACAACGCTACTGCTCAGTAGCTTTTGCCCGCCGTACGCTGCCGTGATACCGATCATTTAGCCTCAGGTGAAAGAGGCCAGTCACAGCTGGCTAATCTAACTAAGTCAGACAACGCTTTTTAACCCAGGAGCCGCGAGTGTCCTCGAGCGTCATTGAATCGGATCGCGAGCGCTGGCGCTCCGGCGTGGCCGGCGTGCTGGCGAAGAGTCTGCGGCGCGATGCCGCGGATCTGCCCGCCGAACCGGAACGGCTGCTCGACTCGCCGACCTACGAGGGCTTCCCGGTACGGCCGCTCTACACCGCACTCGACGAGGTACCCGAGTCGCCGTTGCCCGGGCAGTGGCCGTTCGCCCGCGGCGGGGATGCGCGCCGCGATGTGCTGAGCGGCTGGAAGGTCGCCGAGCAGTTCCCGGTGACGGCTTCTGGAACCTCGGAGGCCAACGGAGCGCTGTTGCTGGCGTTGACCGAGGGCACCAGCGCGGTGGTGCTGCGGGTGGGTTCGCCGGGGGCGAGCGAAGCGACGGGGAATGTCGCCGGGGCGAGCGCAGCGACGGGGAGTGTTCCCGCCGGGGTGGCACCGGCCGAACTGGCGGACCTGCTCGACGGCGTGTTCCTGGATCTCGTGCCGGTGGTGCTGGACGCGGGTGCCGAATACGTCGTCGCCGCCGACGCCCTGCTGGCTCTGGTCGCCGATTTCGACGACGAACAGCGCGGCCGGTTGTCACTGGATCTGGGCGCCGACCCACTGACCGCGCCGCTGAGCGGACGGGTGACGGCCAGCCTCGACGATGTCACCGCGATCGCCGTGCGGACGGCCGGCCAGACCGGGGTGCGGGCCGTCACGGTCGACGGTCCCGCCCTGCACAACCTCGGTGCCAGCGCGTCCTGGGAGCTCGCCGGGGCCGTCGCGGCCGGCGTGAGTTACCTGCGCCTGCTGACCGAGGCCGGTGTGACGGTCTCCGACGCCCTGCGCCACGTCAGCTTCCGTTTCGCCGCCGACGACGACCAGTTCATGACGATCGCGAAACTGCGTGCCGCGCGCCGGCTGTGGGCCCGGGTGGCCGAGGTCGCCGGCGACGGTGCGGCCGGTGCCGCAGTGGTGCACGCGGTCTCCTCGGCGCCGATGATGAGCCAGCGCGATCCGTGGGTGAACATGCTGCGCACCACGCTGGCCGCATTCGCCGCCGGTGTCGGTGGTGCCGACACCGTCCTGGTGGCGCCGTTCGACGCCGCCATTCCCGGTGGACTGCCCGGCACGGCAACCAGTTTCACCCGGCGCATGGCGCGCAACACACAGCTGCTGTTGCTGGAGGAATCCCACCTGGGCCGGGTGCTCGACCCGTCGGCCGGTTCGTGGTTCGTCGAGGACCTGACGGCGCAGCTGGCAGAGCAGGCCTGGGCACATTTCCAGGAGCTGGAGTCGCGAGGCGGATTCGAGGCGGCCCGCGATCACCTCGCCGAGCAGATCGCCGCCGTGCGGGACAAGCGCGCCGACGACATTGCGCACCGCCGTACCTCGCTCACCGGTGTCAACGAGTTCCCGAACCTGGGGGAGAAGCCGCTACCGCCCACCGGCGGAGTCGCCGGCATCGTGCGCTACGCGGCCGGCTTCGAGGCACTGCGGGACCGGTCGGATGCCTATCTGGCCGAGCACGGGAAACGGCCCGAGGTGGTGCTGCTCCCGCTGGGCCCGCTCGCCGAACACAACATCCGGACCACCTTCGCGTCGAACCTGCTGGCCTCCGGCGGCATCGAAACGGTCAACCCCGGCACGGTGGACGCGGCCGCGGTGGCGGCCGCCGTCGACGGCCACCGCGCCGTGGTGATCTGCGGCACCGACGCCCGGTATGGCAGCGAGGCCCAAGCCGTCGTCGCCGCAGCACGCGATGCCGGGGTGGCGCACATCTATCTCGCCGGGCCGGAGAAGGCGATCGGTGATGCGACCGCCCGACCCGACGAATACCTGACCGCGAAGATCAACGCCGTCGAGGCGCTGGCGAACCTGCTCAACCGTTTGGGGGCCTGATATGACCGCCACGAAACCCGTCCTCGGCAGCTTCGCCGACGTACCGCTGCACGGCGGCGCCGGCCCGACACCGACGCCCGAGGCGGTGACCGAGCAGGTCGACGTCGCCGCGGCCGCGCACGGCTACACCGCCGAGCAGCTGGTGTGGTCGACCCCGGAGGGCATCGACGTCAAGCCGGTGTTCATCGGCGCCGATCGCGATGATGCGGTGGCGGCGGGCTACCCGCTGGACAGCTTCCCGGGCGAGCCGCCGTTCATCCGCGGCCCGTATCCGACGATGTATGTCAATCAGCCGTGGACCATCCGGCAATACGCCGGGTTCTCCACCGCCGCCGAGTCGAATGCGTTCTACCGGCGGAACCTGGCCGCCGGCCAGAAGGGTCTGTCGGTGGCCTTCGACCTGGCCACTCACCGCGGGTACGACTCCGACCATCCCCGGGTCGCCGGGGATGTCGGGATGGCCGGTGTGGCCATCGACTCGATCCTGGACATGCGCCAGCTGTTCGACGGGATCGATCTGGGCAGCGTCTCGGTGTCGATGACGATGAACGGTGCGGTGCTGCCGATCCTCGCGCTCTACGTCGCCGCCGCCGAGGAACAGGGCGTGCCGCCGGAGAAGCTGGCCGGGACCATCCAGAACGACATCCTCAAAGAGTTCATGGTCCGCAACACCTACATCTATCCGCCGAAACCGTCCATGCGGATCATCTCCGACATCTTCGGCTACACCAGCGTCAAGATGCCGAAGTACAACAGCATCTCGATCTCGGGCTACCACATCCAGGAGGCCGGTGCCACGGCCGACCTGGAGCTCGCCTACACACTGGCCGACGGTGTCGAGTACATCAAGGCCGGCCTCGACGCCGGACTGGACATCGATAAGTTCGCGCCCAGGCTGTCCTTCTTCTGGGGCATCGGGATGAACTTCTTCATGGAGGTCGCCAAACTGCGCGCCGGCCGGCTGCTGTGGAGCGAGCTGGTCGCGCAGTTCGACCCGAAGAGCGCCAAATCCCAGTCCCTGCGCACCCATTCGCAGACCTCGGGCTGGTCGTTGACCGCTCAGGACCCGTTCAACAACGTGGCACGCACCTGCATCGAGGCGATGGCCGCCACCCAGGGCCACACCCAGTCGCTGCACACCAACGCCCTCGACGAGGCGCTGGCGCTGCCGACCGACTTCTCGGCGCGCATCGCCCGCAACACCCAGCTGCTGCTGCAGCAGGAGTCCGGCACCACCCGACCGATCGACCCGTGGGGCGGTTCGTACTACGTGGAGTGGCTGACCCATCAGCTCGCCGAGAAGGCCCGCGCCCACCTCAAGGAGGTTGCCGGGTACGGCGGCATGGCCCAGGCCATCGGCGAGGGCATCCCGAAGCTGCGCATCGAAGAGGCCGCCGCGCGCACCCAGGCGCGCATCGATTCCGGTGCGCAGCCGGTCATCGGCATCAACAAGTACGCGGTGGCCGAGGATCAGGAGATCGAGGTCCTCAAGGTCGAGAACAGCCGGGTACGCAGCGAGCAGCTGGCCAAGCTGGCGCAACTGCGCGCCGACCGTGACGAGGCGGCGACCCAGGCGGCACTGGCCGAACTGACCCGTGCCGCAGCGGCCACCGGTGTGGCAGGCGCCGACGGGCTGGACAACAATCTGATGGCGCTGGCCATCAACGCCGCCCGCGTGCATGCCACCGTCGGCGAGATCTCCGACGCCCTGGAGAAGGTTTACGGTCGGCATCAGGCCGAGATCCGCACCATTGCCGGGGTCTACCGCGACGAGGTCGGGAAGGCTGGGAATGTGGCTACCGCAACGGATCTGGTGGAACGTTTTGCTGACGCCGATGGCCGACGGCCCCGCATCCTGGTCGCCAAGATGGGCCAGGACGGTCACGACCGCGGCCAGAAGGTGATCGCCACCGCCTTCGCCGATATCGGGTTCGACGTGGATGTCGGCTCGCTGTTCTCCACCCCCGATGAGGTGGCGCGCCAGGCCGCCGACAACGACGTGCACGTCGTCGGGGTGTCCTCGCTGGCCGCCGGCCACCTGACGCTGGTGCCGGCCCTGCGCGACGCACTGGCCGAGGTCGGTCGTCCCGACATCATGGTGGTCGTCGGCGGTGTGATCCCCCCCGGTGACTTCGATGAGCTCTACGCGGCCGGCGCGACCGCGATCTTCCCACCGGGCACCGTGATCGCCGATGCCGCCATCGGTCTGCTGCACAAGCTCGCCGACCGACTCGGCTACACCCTGAGCTAGATGAGCCCTTCAGTGGCCGAACTGGCCGCGGCGGTGCGCGGCGGTGACCGTTCCGGCTTGGCGCGGGCGATCACCCTCGTCGAGTCGACGCGCGCCGATCACCGGCAGCAGGCCCAGGAGCTGCTGCTGGAGCTCATGCCGGAAGCGGGTGGTGCCGTCCACGTCGGCATCACCGGTGTGCCGGGCGTCGGGAAGTCGACGACCATCGAGGCGCTCGGTATGCACCTGATCGAGGCCGGGCACCGGGTAGCCGTGCTGGCGGTCGATCCCTCCTCGACACGCACCGGCGGATCGATCCTCGGCGACAAGACCCGGATGGCTAAGCTTGCTGTGCACCCGGACGCCTATATCCGACCGTCGCCGACCTCGGGCAACCTGGGCGGTGTGGCCCGCGCGACGCGGGAGACGATCGTGCTGCTGGAGGCGGCCGGCTTCGATGTGATCCTCGTCGAGACGGTGGGGGTGGGGCAGTCCGAGGTGACGGTGTCCGACATGGTGGACACCTTCGTGTTCCTGACCCTGGCCCGGACCGGCGATCAGCTGCAGGGCATCAAAAAGGGTGTCCTCGAGCTCGCCGATGTGGTGGTGGTCAACAAGGCCGACGGCGAGCATGCCGTCGAGGCGAAGGCCGCCGCGCGTGAACTGACGGGCGCGCTGCGCCTCATCTACCCACGCGAAACTCTCTGGCGGCCACCGGTTCTCACCATGAGCGCCTTGACCGGCGATGGTTTGGCCGAGCTGTGGGAGACCGTCGAGAAGCATCGCAAGGTACTGACCGATGCGGGGGAGTTCGACGCCCGTCGCCGTAAGCAGCAGGTGAACTGGACGTGGGCGATGGTCCGCGACACGGTGCTGGACCGGGTGCTCGGCAATCCCGAGGTCAAGCGCATCCGCTCCGAGCTGGAGCGCCAGGTGCGCGATGGCGAGCTGACCCCGGCGCTGGCGGCCCAGCGGATCCTCGACGCCGCTGACGGGTGAGCTGGGCAAGGTTACCGTTTTGGGAACCACCCTGGTCTTACAGATAGGTAACGCCCCTCGCTAGTTAGCCAGACGGCGAGGTAAATTGGTTTGACTGTGACCTACGCGATAGATGGTGAGCGCAGCGCGGCGCCCACCGAGATCGGCAATAGCGCGGCGATCCCCGATGACAATGCGTTGCCCCGCGGGATCCAGGGGGCGGCGGACCCCAACTTCGCATGCGCGGTATCGGCGTTCGGCAAGCTGTTCGGGCATCCCCGATTCGGTGGCGGCGCGCTGTCGGTCTACCTGGACGGCGTCCCCGTCGTCGACGTGTGGACCGGGTGGGCCGATCGGAAGGGCAGGCAGCGCTGGAGCGCGGACACCGGCGCGATGGTGTTCTCCGCGACGAAGGGGATGGCCACGACCGTCATCCACCGACTGGTGGATCGCGGGCTCATCGACTACGACGCCCCCATGGCGGAGTACTGGCCCGAATTCGGCGCCAACGGTAAGGCCGCCATCACGGTGCGCGAGGTACTACGGCACCGGGCAGGCCTGTCCCAGCTCAACGGAGTCAGCAGGGCTGATCTGCTCGACCACACCAAGATGGAGGAGCGGATCGCCGCCGCACCGGCCGGTCTGCTGCGCGGGCGCCCGGCCTACCACGCGGTGACCTACGGCTGGTTGGTCTCCGGCCTGGCCCGGTCGGTGACCGGCCTGGGCATGCGGGAGCTGTTCCGCCGGGAACTGGCGGCACCTCTCGACGTCGACGGTGTGCACCTGGGCCGTCCGCCGCTGGCGGCGCCGACGCAGCCGGCGCAGATCATCGGCCCGCAGCGGCACCTGCAGAACCCGATCTTCAACGCGGTGGCGCCGCATCTGGCCGCGCTGCCGTGGTCCGGCGGTCTGGGAGCGCTGTACTTCCCCGGGATGAAGTCGATGGTGCAGGGCGATACGCCCCTGCTGGACAGCGAGATGGCATCGGCCAACGGTGTCGCGACGGCGCGCGCCCTGGCCCGGATGTACGGAGCGATCGCCAACGGCGGAGACCTCGACGGCAACAGGTTCCTCTCCCGCGAGCTGGTGGCCGGCCTGACCGGGCCCCGCAGCCTGCATCCGGACGGCTCGATCGTGCTACCGATGGCCTTCCACCTCGGCTACCACTCGCTGCCCTTTCCCGGCGTACTGCCGGGCTTCGGGCACGTCGGATTGGGCGGCTCGCTGGGCTGGGCAGATCCGGCGACCGGATTGGCCTTCGGGTACGTGCACAACCGCCTGCTGACCCCCCTCGTGGTGGCTGACCAGGCGGGCTTCGTGGCCACCGCCGCGCTCATCCGGCGCGGCGCGGCGCGGGCTCGCGACCGTGGATTCGACGCCATCCCGCGGCTCGGAACGGCCTTCGCAGGGCCCTCTGCCGCAGCCGTCTGACGGGCCGCGCCGAGGGCCATTTCGGTTGCCCAAAGTTTTGCTTGCTCCCGCAAATATGCAGGTGGTACCGCCGGTCGCAGGATATTGCTAGGGCACCTGAACGTTGGCTGTGCCAATCATGCGGAAGGCGTCCCGAAGCCGAAATCCAGCCGGTCACGCCGGGAATGGCCAACGCGCCCGCGCACGCGGTTTCCGTTACACGTCTTTGAATTGCCAAAGGAGTTTCCCGATCGGCCGCGGGTGCGGTGGAAGCGCCGAGCCGGACCGTGTCCATACTTACTCTGGGGTAGTTGTTACTGGTGTTTCCAGTGCTAGGGGCGCTGTTTCGAACGACCTGTGAGTTGGCTGGACGTTTCAGCAAGCGTCGGGCGTGCCGTCGGGGCAATTGATAAGTTTGCCGAACTTGTTTGCTGAACTGAGCTCTGGCTAATACCCGGCTTGACAAGGTGAGCCGCATCACATTTACTAAAACGTCAATAAGACAATGAATCCGCAGGTTGCGGCACTATCGGGAAGTTGCTGGATGTCGAGGATGTAGCTGGTGTAGCCTGCGCCTCGCGGCACTAGAAGCTGTAGAGTCCTCAGTGGATTTGCTCAGTTTTTAACGCCATCGTCAACGGAGACGACTACGCTACCGACTCACGGACGAGTCTCAGCGAGGTGCGGGAAAGGAAACAGGGCCTGCGCGCAAAGGCGCCCAAGGTAGTCCACACGCCGCAGATTGCTTGCTCGGTCTTGCAGTACCCGCCTGGAAGAGGTTTGAACTACGTGGTTGAGACACCTGTCACAGCGGTCGCCGTCATCGGGATGGCGTGCCGATTGCCTGGCGGAATCGACTCACCTGACCAGATGTGGCAGGCGCTGCTCAAGGGTCAGGACTTCGTCACCACGATCCCGGAGAGCCGCTGGGATGCCGACGAGTACTACGACCCCGAGCCCGGGGTCCCCGGTCGCTCGGTGTCCAAATGGGGCGCCTTCCTCGACGACGTAGCGGGCTTCGACGCCGACTTCTTCGGTATCAGCGATCGAGAGGCCACCGCGGTCGACCCGCAGCACCGGCTGCTGCTGGAAACGGCGTGGGAAGCGATCGAGCATGCCGGCGTCGATCCGGCGTCCCTGGAGGGCTCGCGCACCGGTGTGTTCATGGGCCTGACCCATGGTGATTACCAACTGGTCGCCGCCGACGCCCATGCCATCGAGGGCCCCTACGGCTTCACCGGCAACAACTTCAGCCTGGCCTCCGGGCGCATTTCCTATCACCTCGGTCTGCGTGGCCCGGCCTCCTCGGTGGACTCCGCCTGCTCCTCGGGCCTGCTGGCGCTGCACATGGGAGCCAGAAGCCTGCACGAGGGCGAGAGCGATCTGGTGCTCGCCGGTGGCGTGACCATCGTGCTGGAGCCCCGCAAATTGTCCTCGGGCTCGGCCCAGGGCATGCTCTCGCCGACCGGACACTGCCACGCGTTCGACGCCGCAGCCGACGGATTCGTCCCCGGCGAGGCGGTCGGAGTCGTGCTGCTCAAGCGGCTGGCCGATGCCCAGCGCGACGGTGACCGGGTTCTCGCGGTCGTCCGCGGCACCGCCGCCAACCAGGACGGCCACACCGTCAACATCGCGACCCCGTCCCGTGACGCGCAGGTCGCCGTCTACCAGGAGGCGCTGGCGGTCGGCGCGGTGGATGCGCAGACCGTCGGCCTGATCGAGGCGCACGGCACCGGCACCCCGGTCGGTGACCCGATCGAGTACTCCAGCCTGACCGCGGTCTACGGCGGGGCCGGCCCGGTCGCGCTGGGCTCGTGCAAGACCAACTTCGGCCACTCCCAGTCCGCCTCGGGAGCCATCGGGCTGATCAAGAGCGTGCTTGCGCTGCAGCACGCCACCGTCCCGCCCAACATCCACTTCAACCGGCTGCCCGACGAGCTGGCGAACATCAAGACCGACCTGTACGTGCCGACGGTCGCCGCGGCGTGGCCGGCCGGCGAGCAGCCCCGTCGCGCCGCGGTGTCGGCCTACGGTCTGTCCGGCACGAATGTGCACGCAATCCTCGAAGAAGCCCCCGCCGCCGCGGCGGCGGACATCGCTATCGACGGCCCGCAGATCTTCGTGCTGTCGTCGACGTCGGCGGAGGGTCTGCGCAGCACCGCCGGCCGGCTGGCCGACTGGGTCGCCGAGCGCGCCGACACCCTGAATCTGCACGACCTGGCCTACACCCTGGCCCGGCGCCGTGCGCACCGCCCGGTACGCACCACGGTGCTGGCCCATGATCACGCCACGCTCGTCGCGGCGCTGCGCGAGGTCGCCGACGGCGAGACGCCGTACCAGGGCGCGGTCGCCAAGGACGACCGCGGCCCGGTGATGGTGTTCTCCGGCCAGGGCTCGCAGTGGGCGGCCATGGGCGCCGGACTGCTCGCGAGCGAACCCACCTTCGCGGCGGCCGTCGCCGAGATCGAACCGCTGATCGCCGCCGAGTCCGGCTTCTCGGTCACCGAGGAGCTGAACGCCTCGGTCACCGTGACCGGTATCGACAAGGTGCAGCCGACCGTCTTCACCATGCAGGTGGCGCTGGCCGCGACGTTGAAGGCCTACGGCGTGCTGCCCGGCGCGGTCATCGGGCACTCGATGGGCGAGGTTGCCGCGGCCGTGGTCTCCGGCGTGCTCACCCTCGAAGACGGTGTCAAGGTGATCTGCCGGCGCTCCAAGCTGATGGCCACCATCGCCGGTTCCGGTGCGATGGCCTCGGTGGAGCTGCCCGCCCAGCAGGTGCTCTCGGAGCTGGCCGCGCGCGGTATCAACGACGTGGTGCTGTCGGTGGTCGCGTCGCCGAAGTCGACCGTCGTGGGTGGCGCCAAGGAGTCGATCCGCGAGCTGGTTGCCGACTGGGAAAGCCGCGACGTGATGGCGCGTGAGGTCGCCGTGGACGTGGCATCGCACTCCCCGCAGGTGGATCCGATCCTCGATGACCTGGCCGACGCGCTCGAGGATCTGGAGCCGTCCGAGCCGAACGTCGAGTACTACTCGGCGACGCTGTACGACCCCCGCGACATCGCGGATTGGGATGCCGACTACTGGGTCGACAACCTGCGCCATGCGGTGCGCTTCGCCGCCGCCGTGCAGGCCGCGCTGGAAGACGGCTACCGGGTGTTCACCGAGCTGTCCCCGCACCCGCTGTTGACCCACGCCGTCGACCAGACGGCCAGCAGCCTGGACATCAGCCATGCCGCGCTGGCCAGCGTGCGCCGCGAACAGGAGCTGCCCTACGGTCTGCGCGCCGTGCTCGCCGACCTGCACAACGCGGGCGCCCACATCGATTTCTCGGTCCTGTATCCGTCCGGGAACCTGGTCGACGCACCGCTGCCGAGCTGGACGCACCGCGAGCTCATGCTGGTGCGCGATCCGCACGAGCTGGCGCCCGGCGGCGCCACCATCGCCGTGCATCCGCTGCTGGGTGCGCACGTGCGACTGCCCGAGGAGCCCGAGCGGCACGCCTGGCAGGCGGATGTCGGCACGGAGACCCAGCCCTGGCTGGGCGACCATCAGGTGCACAACGTCGCCGCCCTGCCCGGTGCCGCGTACTGCGAGATGGCGCTGGCCGCCGCGCGTACCGTCCTCGGCGATACCGGCGAGGTGCACGACATCACCTTCGATCAACTCCTGCTGCTGGAGGAGAACACCGAGGTCTCAGCGGCCGCCACGGTCACCGGGGCCGGCAGCGCGGAGTTCGCCGTGGAGACCTATCTGCAGGGCGAGCAGGTCAAGCGGGCCTCCGCCGCGCTGCGCTCCGGCGAGGCCGAGAGCGCGCCCGCCGCGCTGGACATCGATGCCGTGATCGCGGCCCACCCGCTGCGGGTGGACGGTGCCGAGATGCGCGGCTGGTACAACCAGCGCGGCGTCCAGTACGGTCCGGCCTTCGCCGGTCTGGTGGCCGTCAACGTGAACGACCAGTCCGACGGTCCGTCGGACTCGGTGCTCGCCGAGGTGGCGCTGCCCGGATCGATCCGCTCCCAGCAGGGCGCCTACGGAGTGCACCCCGCACTTCTGGACGCCTGCTTCCAGGCCGTCGGCGCCCATCCGGTGCTGCGCAGCGACACCACCGGCACTCTGATGCTGCCGCTCGGTGTGCGGCGGTTGCGCACCTACGCGTCCACCCGCAATGCGCATTACTGCTACGCCCGCATCGTCAGCGTCACCCCGGCCGCCGTCGAGGTGGACCTCGACCTGCTCGACGAGAACGGGGCGGTGCTGTTGGCCGTCGGTGGCCTGCGGGTCGGCACCGGTGTCTCCGACAGCGGCCAGCGCGACCGGACCTTCAGCGACCGGCTGTTGACCATCGAGTGGCGCCAGCACGAGCTGCCCGAGGTGGAATACCGCGAAGCCGGTCGCTGGCTGCTGATCAGCACCTCCGATGCGGCTGATCTGCTGGCCACCAAGCTGGCCGACGCGCTCAAGAGCCACGACATCGATGTCACCACCATGGTGTGGCCGCAGCACTCCGACCACGATGCGCACGCCGCGCGGCTGCGTGAGCAGTTGGCGGCGCAGCAGTTCGGCGACGTGCTGGTGGTCACCCCGCCGCGGCACGGTGTCACCGATGAGCAGTCCGGTGTGCGCGGCGGCGACAATGTGCGCCACCTGGTGAAGATCGTGCGCGAGCTGCCCGAGACGCCGGGGGAGGCGCCGCGGCTGCATGTGCTGACCCGCAACGCCCAGACCGTGCTCTCCGATGACTCCGCCAACCTCGACGAAGCGGGTCTGCGGGGTCTGGTGCGGGTCATCGGCACCGAGTTCCCGCAGCTGAAGACCGCCCAGATCGACGTCGATGACTACACCGACGCCGCGCAGATCGCCGCGCAGCTGGTGTCGGGGTCGGACGAGGACGAGACCGCCTGGCGTGGTTCCAAGTGGTACGTGGCGCGTCTGGTTCCCGGGCCGCTGCGCCCGGAGGAGCGGCGCACCACGGTGGTGAACCCGGCCCGTGAGGGAATGCGTCTGCAGATCCGCACACCCGGTGACATCCAGTCCCTGGAGCTGGCCGCCTTCGAGCGTGTCGCGCCCGGGCCCGGCCAGATCGAGGTCTCGGTCACCGCGTCCAACCTGAACTTCGCCGACGTCCTGGTGGCCTTCGGCAAGTACCCCAGTTTCGAGGGCCGGATGCCCAAGCTGGGGGCGGACTTCGCCGGTGTGGTCACCGCTGTGGGGCCGGGCGTCACCGGTCACAAGGTGGGCGACCGGGTCGGCGGCATCTCCGCCGACGGCGCCTGGGCGACCTTCGTGACCTGCGATGCCAATCTGGCGGTCACGCTGCCGCCGGGGCTGCCGACGAATCGGGCCGCCGCGGTGCCCAGCGCGCACGCCACCGCCTGGTACAGCCTGCACGACCTGGCCCGCGTCACCGCCGCCGACAAGGTGCTCATCCACTCCGCCACCGGCGGTGTGGGGCAGGCGGCGATCGCCATCGCGCGCGCCGCCGGCGCCGAGATCTACGCCACCGCCGGCAGTGAGGCTCGACGGGAACTGTTGCGGGGCATGGGGATCGAGCATGTCTACGATTCGCGCAGCACCGATTTCGCCGACGAGATCCGCCGGGACACCGACGGCTACGGCGTGGACATCGTGCTGAACTCGCTGACCGGAGCGGCGCAGAAGGCCGGCCTGGAACTGCTGTCCTTCGGCGGCCGGTTCGTCGAGATCGGCAAGCGCGACATCTACGGGGACACCCGGATGGGGCTGTTCCCGTTCCGGCGCAATCTGTCGTTCTACGCGGTCGATCTGGCGCTGCTGTCGCTGACCAATTCGGACACCCTGCGGCGCCTGCTGGAGGTCTGCTACCAGCAGATCGCCGATGGTGTGCTGCCGTTGCCCGAGACGACGCACTACCCGCTGGAGGACGGCGCCACCGCCATCCGCGTGATGGGCGCCGCCGAGCACACCGGCAAGCTGGTCCTCGACATCCCGCACGGCGGGCAGATCAGCGCGGTCGTACCGCCGGAGGAGGCGCAGGCGGTCCGTCGCGACGGTGCCTACGTCGTCACGGGCGGTCTGGGTGGCCTCGGTCTGTTCCTGGCCGAGAAGCTCGCCGACTCCGGAGCCGGGCGGATCATCCTGAACGGCCGGTCGGCACCGTCGGGCGCCGCCAAGGAGGTCGTCGAGCGGATCCGTCACTCCGGTACCGAGGTCGAGGTCGAACTCGGGGATATCGCCGAGCCCGATACCGCGGAACGGCTGTTCGTGGCGGCCTGCGCCACCGGCCTGCCGCTGCGTGGTGTGTTGCACGGTGCCGCGGTCATCGAGGATGCCGCGATCCCGAACATCACCGACGAACTGGTGGAACGCGACTGGGCGCCGAAGGTCTACGGTGCGCTGAACCTGCACCGGGCGACCGCCAAGCAGACCCTGGACTGGTTCTGCGTGTTCTCCTCGGCGGCGGCGTTGGTCGGCTCGCCGGGGCAGGGCGCCTACGCCGCGGCGAACAGCTGGCTGGACGCGTTCACGCACTGGCGTCGCAGCCAGAACCTGCCCAGCACGTCGATCGCGTGGGGCCCGTGGTCGGAGATCGGCGCGGGTGCGGCACTGGCCGAGAGCAGTGAGGCGGCCATCGCACCGGAGGAAGGTGCCTTTGCGTTCGAGACCCTGCTGCGGCACGATCGTGCCTACAGCGGTTACGCACCCGTGGTCGGCACACCGTGGCTGGCCGCGTTCGCCCAGACGAGCAAGTTCGCCGAGGCGTTCCAATCGTCCGGGCAGCGCAACACCGGCAGCGCATTCCTTGCAGAGTTGCATGAGCTGCCGCAGGACGAGTGGCCGGCGCGGATGCGCCGGATGATCTCCGAGCAGATCAGCTTGATCCTGCGCCGGTCGGTCGACCCTGACCGCCCGCTCGCCGAGTACGGACTCGATTCGCTCGGCACGCTGGAAGTACGCACCCGCATCGAAGCGGAGACAGGTCTTCGTATCGGATCGACAGATATTTCCACGATCAGAGTGCTGGCCGATCGCTTGTGCGATGTGCTGGCGCCTGACGAAGTATCGGTTCCGTCATGACCAAGGGTTGCGCAGCGTCGCGCGATCCACGGTCCGACGTCGTCGAAGCAGGAGATGAATAGTGGTTGCGATGAAACCGATCCACGACTGGGTCGGCGAACCCGGTGCCGTTACTTCCTGGCATCCGACCCGGTCGACGCTCGCCAAGGTCAAGGACGCTCCGGTCAGTGATGTACCGGTGAGCTACCAGCAGGCCCAGCATCTGCTCGCCTATCGGAAGCACGAGTCCTCCGGCACCGATATGGCCCGACTGAACATCCCGTCCTGGGACATCCCGGGGCGCTGCGATGTGCGGGCGATGACCCATGTCATCAACGCCTACCTACGCAGGCACGACACCTTCCACAGCTGGTTCGAGTACGTCGAGACCGACGCCGGCGCGGCAGCCGGCAGCGGCAACATCGTGCGCCACACCCTGACCAACCCGCGGGACATCAAGTTCGCCGCCGTCGAGCACGGCCAGATGACGGCGTCACAGTGGCGTGACCACGTACTGGCCACCGCCAGCCCGTGGGTGTGGGACTGCTTCCACATCGGGATGATCCAGCGCGAGGATCACTTCACCATCTACATCAGCGTCGACCATGTGCACACCGACGCCATGTTCATGGGACTGGCCTTCGTCGAGATCCACATGATGTACAACACGCTGGTCGAGGGCGCGGCCCCGCTGAAGCTGCCCGAGCCGGGCAGCTATGACACCTACTGCCGCGAGCAGCACGCTTACGTGTCCGCGCTGACCACCGACTCGCCGGAGGTCCGCAGCTGGATCGAGTTCCTGCAGCACAACGGCGGCACCCTGCCCACGTTCCCGTTGCCGCTCGGCGACCCGTCGGTGGCCTACACCGGTGACGTCATCACCGTGCAGCTGCTCGACAAGGAGCAGGGCGATAAGTTCGAGCAGGCCTGCATCACCGCCGGCGCCCGGTTCAGCGGCGGCGTGTTCGCCTGCGGTGCCATCGCCAACGCCGCGCTGACGGGCGCGGACACCTACCGGGTCATCACCCCGACCACGACGCGTCGCACCCCCGCGGAGTTCATGACCACCGGCTGGTTCACCGGCCTGGTCCCGATCACCGTGCCCGTCGAGGTGGATGCCTTCGGCGATACCGCCCGCGCTGCCCAGGAGTCGTTCGACGGTGGCCTGGACCTGGCCCATGTGCCGGTCGAGCGGGTACTGGAACTCGGTGCCGAATCGCATGGCCTGCGCCCGCCGGAATCCGGTGTGCCGATGCTGTCCTACCTGGACGCCGGTCTGCTGTCACCCGGTGTGATCGCCGAATGGCAGCGCCTCAACGGCACCATCTACAGCGATTCGCGGTCGGCCTATCAGGTCGGCATGTGGGTGAACCGGGTCGAGCAGGAAACCACGGTGACCGCTGCCTTCCCGAGCAACCCGATCGCCCGGGAGTCGGTGCTGCGCTACCTCCAGGCGATGAAGTCGGTGTACCTGAGCGTCGTCGAGGGCCGTAGCGTCGCGGTCGCCGCCATCGCCGCGGATGCCGTCGACCTGGACCTCAAGACGGCCTGATCGCCGTTGTCGTTATCGGAGGTACCGAAGCGATGACCCGTGCCGATAACCGGCTCGATTTCACCGATCAGGCGATGTTCCTCGGGCTGCGCGCCACCGGCCAAGAGGCCGTGATGCAGGTGGTGTGGATCTACGAGCGGCCCGTCGACATCGGTGGTGTCCGGCGGTTCCACGAGTGCATCGGGCACGGTCTGCTCGGTCGCCGTATCGAACGTTCACCGCTGCCCTTCGGCAGGCACCGCTGGGTCTCGGCGCTGGGCCCGCAATCGGACCTGGACTTCGATGACCCTCGCGAACGCAGCGAGCTCGGACGCTGGATCGACGAGCGCGCCACGATGCCGCTGGATCCGGAGTTCGGCCCGGCATGGCATGTCGGGGTGCTCCCGATGACCGACGGCTCGACGGCGATCAGCATCGTGATCTCGCACTGTGTGAGCGACGGCGGCGGTGCGATCGCCTCGATGGTCAACGCCATCCACGGCCGCACCCTCGACTACGGCTATCCGCCACCGGCGTCGCGACCCCGCGGGCAGGCGCTGCGCGCCGATCTGCGCGATACCGTCCGCGGACTGCCCGAGGTGGGCCGCACGCTGGTCGAGGCCGCCAAGCAGGCCGTCCGCCGGCGCGGTGAACTGTCGAATCCCGGTGGTACGAAGTCCGTCGTCAGTGGACCGGATCATCAGGTGTTCACCCCGTCGGCCACCGTGTGCGTCAAGCTCGACGACTGGGACCGGCGCGCGTCCGAGCTCGGCGGCAACGGGCATTCGCTGGTCGCCGGGTTCGTCGCCACGCTCGCCCGGCAGATCGGGCGCGTGGGACCCGACGGCATGGTGACGCTCAACATCCCCCAGGGCGACCGCATGCCCGGCGACGGTGACACCCGCGCCAACGCGGTGGTGCTGGTCAACCTGGCCATCGACCCGGCGAAGGTGACCACCGATCTCACCGAGGCGCGCGCGGCGATGAGAGAAGGGCTGCGGGTCGCCCGCGAGGTACCCGACGAGAATCTGGCGCTGCTGCCGCTGACCCCGTTCATCCCGAAACGGGTCGTCAAGAAGATGGCCGATGTGGCGTTCGGCTTCAGCACCGAGCTGCCGGT
Organism: Mycolicibacterium frederiksbergense; assembly: GCF_012223425.1. Lineage (GTDB taxonomy): Bacteria > Actinomycetota > Actinomycetes > Mycobacteriales > Mycobacteriaceae > Mycobacterium > Mycobacterium frederiksbergense. Next base: position 5,653,312 of record NZ_CP038799.1, on the reverse strand, counting down.
GTCCTGCTCCAATATGGGCGACGTCCCCGAGGACCTGCCCAACGTCGACGGCACCGCGGCCGACTTCGTCTATTTGCGCGGTATCGACCGGGTGGCGACCAGGCACGCCCTGGAGGAGCGCTGCGGTCTGCTGACCGTCGTCGCCGGCCGGATCAACGGTACGGAGACGCTCACCTTCGCCGCCTACGCACCGGGTGCGGAGAACACCACCGCCTGGCTGAAGGCCGAGCTCGAGCGGACGCTCGCGGCGTTCGAGCTGTCCGGCATGATCGAATAGTGATGGGGGACAGGTCTTTTGGAGTTCACTAACGGCGACGCCGTGGGCAACCGGCTGACGCTGTGGGACGAGGCGCTGGTGCGTGCGAACCGGGCCACCGGTCGGGTCCAGCTCATCAAGGTCGTGTGGGTCTACGAGCATCCCGTCGATATGGACGCGGTGCGGCGGTTCCACCGCAACTTCGGCTACGGGATGGCCGGCCGCCGTGTCGAGCGCTCGCCGCTGCCGTTCGGGCGCTACCGCTGGGTGTCCGCGCTGGGGCCGGCGGCCCCGCTGCACATCAACACCGACCCGTTGCCGCGCGAGCAGATCAGTGACTGGGCCGACCAGTGGGCGCAGGTCCCGATCGATCCGGAGACCGGGCCCGGCTGGCAGATGGCCGTGCAGTCGTTCACCGAGGGGGTGACCGCCATCTCGGTGGTGGGTTCGCACTGCCTCGGTGACGGTGTCGCCGCCCTGCTCGCGGTCGGCACCGCGGTGGCGGGCGCCAACATCGACATCGGATACCCGCCGCCGCTGTCGCGGCGCACCGGCCGGGCGATCGCCGCCGACCTGCGTGAGACGGTGCGTGGTCTGCCCGAGATCGGCCGCGCGGCGCGCAAGGCGGTCAAGGTGCTGCGCGCCGGGGGGCAGGATGCTGCCGCGACCCCGAAGCCGGTACGACCGCCGGTCGCCAACCCCGACGAGCGGGTCATCGTCCCGGCGATCACCACCTACGTCGATCTGGCCGAGTGGGATGCCCGCGCCGCGGCGCTGGGCGGTAACGGCTACTCGCTGCTGGCGGCCATCAGCGCCAAGCTGGGTGAGCGGATGGGCCGCCGGAATCCGGACGGCAACGTGTCGCTGCTGATTGCCATCAGCGACCGCACCTCCGAAACCGACGTCCGCGCCAATGCGATGACGCTGGTCAACGCCAAGGTCGATCCGACCGATGTGACCAAGGATCTCAGCGCCACCCGGGTGATCCTGCGCAACGCACTGAAGTCGGCCAAGGATCAGCCCGACGAGATCCTGGAATTGATGCCGCTGACGCCGCTGGTGCCCAAGCGTCTGGTCAAGAAGGTCGCGGACATGATGATCGCCTCCGATGACATGCCGGTGGTGTGCTCGAACATGGGTGACCTCCCACCGGTGCTGACCAGCGTGGATGGCACCGAGGCCGAGTACACGTCGTTCTACGGCGTCGATCAGGCCACCCCGCGCGGCGAACTGGAACAGGGCGACGGACAGCTGGTCGTGGTGTCCGGACGTATCAGTGGCAAGATCATCATCGGCATCGTCGCCTATCAGTCCGGGGCCGAGAACACGAAGACCCGGCTGCGGGAACTGACCGCGGAGACATTGGCCGAATTCGACCTGACCGGCGTGTTCGTTTAATACTGCATTTCGATTTGCACGGCTGAGAAAGGCACATACCCGATGTCCGATACCTCCCTCATTGGCGTGCTCCGCGAACGCGCGAGCCTCCAGCCCGAGGACATTGCGTACACCTTCATGGACTATGACCACGAGTGGGACGGGGTGGCGACCACCCTGACCTGGGCGCAGCTGAACCGGCGGGTGCGCAGCCTGGCCGTCGAGATGCGCGCCATCGGCCAGCTCGGCGATCGGGCCGTCATCCTGGCGCCGCAGGGCCTGGAGTACGTCATCGGCTTCCTGGCCTCGCTGGAGGCGGGCATCATCGCGGTGCCGTTGTCGGTGCCGTTGATCGGCCAGCACGACGAGCGGGTGTCCGCGGTGATCAAGGACTCGTCGCCGTCGATCATCCTGACGACGTCGGCCACGGCGGCCACCGTCGCCGAATACGTCTCGACCCAGGACGGTGTCGCCGGCGCGACCGTCATCGAGGTCGACGCACTGGATCTGGACGCCCGGCGCAAATCGTTGTCCAGCCGGGAGGAGAAGCCGGAGACTGCGTACCTGCAGTACACCTCCGGGTCCACCCGCACCCCGGCCGGCGTCATGGTGACCAACCGGAATCTGACCTCAAACTTCGAGCAGATGATGTGTGCGTTCTTCCCGCACTTCGGTAAGGTCCCGCCCTCGGGCGCCCACGTGGTGTCCTGGCTGCCCTTCTACCACGACATGGGTCTGCTGCTCGGTATCGTCGCGCCGATCCTCGGCGGCTGGAGCACTGTGTTCACCACACCGCTGTCGTTCCTGGCCCGGCCGGCACGCTGGATCCAGCTGATGGGCAGCTACCCGCGGGTGGTCACCGGTGGGCCGAACTTCGCGTTCGAACTGGCGGCCGGGCGGACCACCGACGAGGATCTCGAAGGTATCGACCTCGGCGATGTCATCGCGGTGTACAGCGGGGCCGAGCGCGTGCACGAGGCCACCCTGAAGCGTTTCTCCCAGCGGTTCGCCAAGTTCAACTTCGACGAGGGGGTCATCCGGCCCTCCTACGGGCTGGCCGAGGCGACGCTGTTCGTCGGCACCGGTGTGCCCGGCCCGCCGAGCGTGGTGGCCTTCGACCCGGACAAGCTGTCCGCCGGGCTGGCCGAGCGCACCACCGACGGCAGCGGCACCAAGCTGGTCGGGTACGGCCACCCGGAGGACCCGGTGGTGCGCATCGTCGACGCCGAGACCCGCCTGGAGGTGCCGGCCGGAGGTATCGGGGAGATCTGGTCCTATGGTGAGAACAACTGCCTGGGCTACTGGGAGAAGGACGAGCAGACCGAGCACACCTTCGGTGGGCGCATCGAGAATCCGTCCGAGGGCACGCCGGAGGGTCCGTGGCTGCGGACCGGCGATCTCGGCTTCCTTTCCGACGGCGAGCTGTTCATCATCGGGCGGATCAAGGATCTGCTGATCGTGCGCGGCAGCAACCACTATCCCGACGATATCGAGGCCACCATCCAGGAGATCACCGGTGGCCGGGTCGCGGCGATCGCGGTCGACGGGCACCGCAGCGAGCAGCTGGTGGCGATCATCGAGGTCAAGAAGCGCGGCGACACCGAAGAGGCCGTGGTGGAGAACCTGCTCACGATCAAGCGGGATGTCGCCTCCGCGGTCTCGCAGACGCACGGTATCGCCGCGGCCGACCTGGTGCTGGTGCCGCGTGGCGCCATCCCGATCACCACCAGCGGCAAGATCCGCAGGCAGTCCTGTGTGGAGAAGTACAACAAGCAGGAGTTCTCGCGGCTGGACGACAAGGTGCCCACCGCCTGACCTGCGCGCCGGCTGATCGGGTGAACGAGCGCAATTACGATGCGGGGGTGGACAACACCCTCGCCTATATCGACCAGGGGTCCTTCCTCGGCCTACGGGCACTCGGTCGTGGGCCCATCGTGCAGGCCGTCTGGGTGTATGACCGTGGCGTCGATATGGACGGGTTGCGCCGATTCCGCCGCAATCTGGCCAAGGGACTGTTCGGACGCCGGATCGAGCGGTCGGCGCTGCCGTTCGGCCGGCACCGCTGGGTGGCCGACGCCGACCCGCAGTCCCTCGACCTGTCGGCGCAGGAACGTCCGCGCGCCGACGTGTGGAACTGGGCCGACAAATGCCTGGGCACACCGATCGATCCGGAACACGGCCCCGGCTGGCGGCTGGCGGTGCAACCACTGACCGACGGCGCGGCGGCGGTCAGCCTGGTCGTCTCGCATTCGATCGCCGACGGTCACGGCCTGGCCATCGCCGTCACCGATGCCGTCAACGGGGTCGACCGGCGCCTCGGCTATCCGCCACCGCGCTCCCGGCCGCGGCGTGCCGCGCTGGCCCAGGATGCCCGCCAGACGCTGGCCGCGGTCCCGGAGATGGCCGCCGCGGTGGCGGCATCGGTCCGGGTGGCACGGGCCGAACGCAATGACCTGGCGACCTCGTTCAAGGCCGCCGGCGACATTCCCCCGGGCGACGACAAGCCCATGGTCGCCCCGTCGGTCGTGGTCTTCGTCGATGCGCAGCACTGGGATGAGTGCGCGCAGCGCCTCGGCGGCACCAGCAATTCGCTGTTCTGCGGGATGGCTGCCCGGTTGGGGCAGCTGCTGGGCCGCGTCGGCGCCGACGGCCGGGTGAACCTGTCCTGGCCGGTCAGCGAACGATCCGAGGGCGATACCCGGGCCAATGCGTTGGTGGCGGCGACGATGACGGCCGACCCCGACCAGGTTCTGACGGATCTGAGCGTGGTGCGATCGGACATGAAGAAGGCGTTGTCGGAGTCGGCCGAAACCTCGGTACGGATGACCGGCCCGCTGCCGCTGACCCCGCTGACCCCGCGCGTGGTGCTGCGCCGGCTGGAGGGCATGGTGCTGTCGGTGAACAGCCCCATCGGCTGTTCCAACATGGGTGAGCTGGGCCCGGCGTTCAGCCGGCCCGACGGGACCGACGCCGACTACGTGATGATGCGCGGAGCGGAACCGCAGATCACCAGCCGGGTGCTGAACCGGATCGGCGGGCAACTGGTGCTGGGCGGCTGCCGGTCACGCGGCCGGGTGGCGGTATCGGTCAGCTCATGGTCGGTGGGCCGGCACAACTCCAAGGAGGCCCTGCGCGAGGTGGTGCTCAAGGTGCTCGCCGATTTCGGGGTGACGGGCACCGTCGAGGGTCCCGCTCACTAGACCGCCCCGGCCTTCACCTTCTGCTCGATCAGATCGGCGGCCTTGGTGACGCTCTGCTCGGGAGTGGCCAGCCGGGTCGCGAAATCGCGGGCCCGCTCCACGACCTCGGGGTCCAGCACGGTGCGCAGCGCCTCGGTCAGCGACTTCTTCGTGATCTTGGTGAAACGCTGAGACGTACCGATTCTCAGCTTCTTGACCTGCCGCGCCCAGACGGGCTGGTCGGCGGACACCCACAGCACCAGGGTCGGCACACCGGCGCGTGCGCCCGCGGCGGTGGTGCCCGCGCCGCCGTGGTGGACCACCGCGCGGCAGGTCGGGAACACCGCCGCATGGTTCACCGCACCGACCAGCATGACGTGCTCGGCGTGGGGCATGGCGTCGAGCTCCCAGACCCCCGAACTGATCAGTGCGCGTTCACCGAGTTCGGCACACACCTCGGTGATCATGGTGACCGCTTCGACGGGGGATTCCACCGGCATGCTGCCGAAGCCGAAGTAGATGGGCGGCTTGCCCGAAGCGATCCACGAGGTCACCTCGTCATCGGTCTCGGTCTGCAGACCCAGCGTGATGGCGCCGGTGAAGGCCCGGCTGCCGTTCCATTCCGCGGAGAGCCCCGGGTAGAACAGCTCGTCATAGGCCTGGATCTCCAACGTTCCGCTGTCGACGACGCGCTTGGCGGACCGGATGCCGGTCTTGGGCAGGCCCAGCGTGGCGCGCTGCTCGTCCTCGGCCTTCTTGGAGACGCGCCACAGACCCCACTCGATGACCGCGAACCCGGATTTCGCGACCCAGCGTGGGGCCGGCACCGGGATCAGCTGGCTGTTGGGCCGGTTCGGGAAGTAGTGCAGGGCCGCCAGGGGGATGCCGTAGCGTTCGGCGACATTGGCGGCCACCTCCTGATAGGTGGTGCCGGTGAGGATGATGTCGGCGTCGGCGGCCAGGTCCGTCAGGGCCGCGTTCATCTCGGTCCAGCCCGCGGTGTAGTAGTCGATGGCCTTGCGGGCGACGGTCAACGGGTTGTGGAACTGCCAGTAGTTCTGGAAGGCGTCGCTTTCCACCTGTTTCTGGGAGTCGACACCGTAGGGCACCGCATCGGTGAAGCCGATGGAGGCGACGAAGCCGATCAGGTTCGGCGGGACCGCCATCCGGACCTGGTGGCCGCGGTCGCGGAGTTCGCGGGCGACAGCGGTGCAGGGTTCGACATCGCCACGTGTGCCGTGGACTGCCACAACGATTTTCATCAGGTCGCAGTGTATGTGGTCCCGGGCGGGCTGGGACGTCTCAGCGGTCGACCTTGGAGAACCATCTCGTCTTGATGCGCCAGGAGTGCGCCGAGGACAGCGCGAAACCGGCGCCGCAGGCGCACGCGAAGATCCACACGAACACACCGCGCTCCCATGCCAGGAATGCCGGGAAGATCGCCGACATGATCCTGATGATGCACGCGACGATGCCGCTGGCGCACGCCACCAGGTAGACGTTGGCGATCCGCCGCGAGCGCGGGTCCTTGCGGAGCACCAGCAGGGCGCGCGCACCGTAGCCGAGCAGATAGATCAGCATGCCGCAGAGCATCACCCAGTACAGGCTCAGCCAGCTGTCGGTGGGGGAGGCGAAGAAGTCCCGGGCGTACACGTCGTGCGCGCTGCTCAGCGAGAAGGCGGCGAGCAGCAGTGGGATACACAGGGTGGCGGGCAGCTCGACATACTGCCGGAAGGCGCGCTGCATCTGGTGATCGTCCTGCAGGCGGCCGACCGCGTTGTAGACGATGGCCGAGGCGGCGACGATGTACATGTCGTGGCCGACGAAGTCTTCGAGGTTCCACATCCCGGTCACCGAGTGCAGCGCCTTGCCCAGGGTCTCCGAGGCCAACGGCGACATCAGCAGGATCGCACCGCCCTGCAACGCGATGTTCAGGGTGGCCGCGACCTCCCAGCGACACGACCACGTCACGCGGCGAATCCACAGACTCCACGCGATACACAACAGTGTGATCGCGATCAGTACGGTGAGTTCCATCGTGCTTCGCCTTCGCGGCCTGGGAGCTGTATTCCTGCCAGCAAATAGTACTGCTTACAGCGGCGGCGCGTCGCTACGTGGCGTCAATTCGGAGAGTTTCGGACGTCGGGTCTGTTGCTGGGGTTCGGCCTGCACGCGGACCGCATCCTGGACGGCGGTCACGGTGAAGGGCGTGGATTCGATGTAGTTCCACACCTCTTGCCTGCTCATGAGGCCGAAACGGATCTGAAGGTCGGGGTAGCTCAAGGCGAAGCGGTCGGCAACCCGGCGCAATTCTTCCGCGTCGGGATAGCTGCTCTCTTTGATCCGCCGGTAGTAGGTGCTGCTGGAGATGTCCAGCGCGTCGTAGATGTCCTTGGCTTCGACGTCCCCGTCCAGGAGGTAGTCGAGCAGGGCTTTGAGCTGTCTGCCGTTCTCATCTGTCCGTGGCACCCATAAACAATAGCGTTATCCCGGCTTTGGGCGCTAGCAACCGAACAGCGGACACCATCTCCTTAATTGACAGGGGTGTCAGACTTTCGGGAGTGATGTCCCAAATTTGGGACACGCATTGTATTCTCGGCTACATGGTTGCTCCGCTATTCCAGGACCGGATCTACGTCGACGACTTCGCGGCGTCGGGCTTCGACCTCGTTGTCGGGCAGGCGCAGGACATCGCCTCCTCTCTGACGTTGACCGACTACGACGTCGACGGTGTTCCTGCCGGGTCCGACCTGCAGCGGATGTCCGTGCCGATGTCGGCGTTGCTCAGCGCCGAACTCGACGGCGCCGCCGCCCACCTGGGCGTTCTCAACGGCAAGATCCTGCTGGCCGCGCTCGGTCGGGCCGTGGCCCGCACCATCGGCACCGGTGTGGTGGCGGTCGACGTCGACTCCCACATCATCGCCCTGGACTGCGTCACGCCGACCGACCTGGACGCCACCCAGCTACTCGCACATGTGTGCTCGGCGCTCGCCGGCTGCACCGTCCGGGCCCCCGGACAGGCCCTGGCCGAGCTGGCGTTCCGGTGCTCAGGCCCGGTCTCGTCCGATGAACCTCTGCAGGGGCACGCGCTGGAGCTGCGTGCCTACCGCAGCAACGGCCTGGTGGCGGTGGACCTGTGGTTCGACGCCCGCCGGTTCGAGGCCTACACCATCGAAGAGCTGGCTGAGCAGTTCCCGCAGGCGCTGATCGAGATCACCTCGGAGGCGATCCCCGGGTTCACCGACGCCGCCTGACCGTTAGACTCCTTGCACAGGCATTGATCCGGCCATCACCGGGGAGCCTCCGGAAGAACAGTGTTTCGGCGCTCAGTAGAACCGGACGGTCGGGCTCGTCATCGCCCAGTTGAGCGGCGCATCATGCTGACCCCAGCGCGGTGTGCAAGCGGGGTGGTACCGCGGGCTCGCGCACCTGTCGCGATGTTCGTCCCCGTGCCTGAATCTCTGGGCACAGGAGACGACACAGTGACCGCCTATCCGAAGCCGGCTGCCGGAGCACCTGACTTCCCGGCGCTGGAAGCCGAGGTCCTCGACTACTGGGGCGCCGACGACACCTTCCGCGCCAGTATCGCGCGGCGCGACGACGCGCCCGAGTACGTCTTCTACGACGGCCCGCCGTTCGCCAACGGCCTGCCGCACTACGGGCACCTGCTCACCGGCTACGTCAAGGACATCGTTCCCCGCTACCGCACCATGCGTGGATACAAGGTGGAGCGCCGGTTCGGCTGGGACACTCACGGTCTGCCCGCCGAGCTCGAGGTTCAGCGTCAGCTCGGGATCACCGACAAGGCGCAGATCGAAGAACTCGGCATCGAGAAGTTCAACGATGCCTGCCGCGCCTCGGTGATGAAATACGCCGCGGAATGGCGCGCGTACGTGACCCGCCAGGCACGCTGGGTCGACTTCGAAAATGATTACAAGACACTGGATCTGGACTTCATGGAGTCCACCATCTGGGCCTTCAAGCAGCTCTGGGACAAGGGCCTGGCCTATGAGGGCAACCGGGTGCTGCCGTACTGCTGGAATGACGAGACACCGCTGTCCAATCACGAGCTGCGGATGGATGACGACGTCTACCAGAGCCGGCAGGATCCCGCGCTCACGGTGGGATTCAAGGCGACCGACGGCCCGCTGGCCGGTAGCTACCTGCTGATCTGGACCACGACACCGTGGACGCTGCCGTCGAACCAGGCCGTCGCGGTCAATCCCGCGGTCTCCTATGTCACCGTCGAAGGCCCGGACGGGCACCGGTTCGTGCTCGCCGAGGCCCGCCTGGGCGCTTATGCGCGCGAACTCGGCGAGGAACCGGTCGTGGTCGCGACCCACCTGGGTGAGCAGCTGCTGGGCACGCACTATCTGCCGCCGTTCCCGTATTTCGCGGACGCGGTCAACTCATTCCAGGTGCTCGGGGCAGACTTCGTCAGTACCGAGGACGGCACCGGGATCGTGCACATGGCGCCGGCCTACGGCGAGGACGACAAGGCAACCGCCGACACCGCCGATATCGTCGCCGTCACGCCGGTGGACTCCAAGGGCCGCTTCGACGCGACGGTGCCCGATTACGCCGGCCAGCAGGTGTTCGACGCGAACCAGCAGATCATCCGGGATCTGAAGAACGGCACCGGCCCGGCCGCGGTGAATGCCCCGGTGCTGCTGCGCCATGAGACCTACGAGCACTCCTATCCGCATTGTTGGCGCTGCCGAAACCCGTTGATCTACCGCGCCGTTTCCTCCTGGTTCGTCAAGGTCAGCCAGTTCAGGGACCGGATGGTCGAACTCAACCAGGACATCACCTGGTATCCCGAGCATGTCAAGGACGGCCAGTTCGGCAAGTGGCTGTCCAATGCCCGTGACTGGTCCATCTCGCGAAACCGGTACTGGGGCACCCCGATCCCGGTGTGGGTCTCCGATGATCCGGCCTACCCGCGTACCGATGTGTACGGCAGCCTGGACGAGCTGGAGCGCGACTTCGGGGTTCGGCCCGATAACCTGCACCGGCCGTTCATCGACGAGTTGACCCGGCCGAATCCCGACGATCCGACCGGTAACTCGACCATGCGGCGCATCGAGGACGTGCTCGACGTGTGGTTCGACTCCGGGTCCATGCCCTACGCGCAGGTGCACTATCCGTTCGAGAACCAGAAGTGGTTCGACGGCGTCAGTGGGGATGGCGGTGCTGAGGCGCATTTCCCCGGCGATTTCATCGTCGAGTACATCGGTCAGACTCGCGGCTGGTTCTACACGATGCACGTGCTGGCCACGGCGCTGTTCGACAAGCCCGCCTTCAAAACCTGCGTGGCACACGGGATCGTGCTCGGCAACGACGGCCAGAAAATGAGCAAGTCGCTGCGCAACTACCCGGATGTGTCCGAGGTGTTCGACCGTGACGGCTCTGACGCCATGCGGTGGTTCCTGATGGCCTCGCCGATCCTGCGCGGCGGCAACCTGATCGTCACCGAACAGGGCATCCGTGAGGGCGTCCGGCAGGTGCAGCTTCCGTTCTGGAATGCCTACACCTTCCTCACCCTGTATGCGCCTCAGAAGGGAACCTGGCGTACCGATTCCCAGCACGTGCTGGACCGCTACATCCTGGCCAAGCTGGCCGCGTTGCGTGACGACCTGACCGTCTCGCTGGACACCTGTGACATCTCCGGAGCGTGTGATCAGCTGCGCCAGTTCACCGAGGCGCTGACGAATTGGTATGTGCGGCGGTCGCGTTCGCGTTTCTGGGAAGAGGATCGCGATGCCATCGACACCCTGCACACGGTGCTCGAGGTGACCGGTCGGCTGGCTGCGCCGTTGCTGCCGCTGGTCTCCGAGGTCATCTGGCGGGGTGTCACGGGGGAGCGTTCGGTGCATTTGACCGACTGGCCCGACGCTGCCGATCTACCCGCCGACCCGGATCTAGTGGCCGCCATGGATCAGGTGCGCGAGGTCTGCTCGACGGGATCGTCGCTGCGTAAGGCCAAGAAGCTCCGGGTGCGACTGCCGCTGCCGAAACTGACGGTGGCGGTGGACAACCCGGAGAGTCTGCGGCCTTTCGTGGATCTCATCGCCGACGAGCTGAATGTCAAAGCGGTCGAATTGTCCGATGATGTGGACAGCTACGGCCGGTTCGAACTCGCTGTGAACGCCCGGGTCGCCGGCCCGCGCATCGGCAAGGATGTGCAGGCCGCGATCAAGGCGGTCAAGGCCGGTGACGGTGTGGTCAACGCCGACGGCACGCTGACCGCCGGGCCGGCGACTTTGCTGGCGAGCGAGTACACCTCCAAACTTGTTGCCGCCGACCCGGAATGGACAGCCGCGCTGGCCGACGGAGCCGGTCTGGTGGTGCTCGACGGCGAGGTCACCCCAGAGCTCGAGGCAGAGGGCTGGGCCAAGGACCGGATCCGGGAGTTGCAGGAGCTGCGCAAGACCACCGGGCTGGAGGTGTCCGACCGGATCAGCGTGGTCATCGACGTTCCGGCGGAGAAGCTGGACTGGGCGCAGGCCCATGCCGGTCTGATCTCCGGTGAGGTGCTGGCCACGTCGTTCGAATTCGGCAGCGTGGCCGACGGTTCGGACATCGGTGACGGTGTGCGGGTGACGATCGCCAAGGCCTGATACAGATTCAGGCCGACATCGAGGTCATTCCTGCGCGCCGTGTGAGCAGCAGGTCGCGCCTTTTCTGCGGCGGCTTGTCCAGGCGGGTCGGGCAGCTCTGACGCCACCGCAGGTACCACCCGTTGCTGTACCGGTTGTCGACGGCCCACGCCGTGAATCCCGCGTTCTGCAGGCGTTCGAACACGGTGCGGAACCGTACGGGGTCATCTTCGGGGTTCGCCTCGATGATGACATCCATGTCGTCGGGATAGTCGTCGAGATGATCGAGAATGTCGGAGAGGATCTCGGGCTCAGCACCTTCGACGTCCATCTTGATCAAGCGAACCCGGGACATCTCGTCGGCACTGAGCACGTCCCCGAGCCGGGCCGCAGTCACGGTGGCGCAGTGCGTGCCCTGCCGGGTGGCCAACGTCGTGGTGGCGCCGATGTTGCTGCGGCCGAACTCATACAGGTCCAGAGTGCCCGACCGGTCGGAGACCGCGACGTTCGCGGTCCGTATCGACTTTGACAGCACTGGATTTCGGCGCAGATTGCGCTGCAGTACACCGTAGGTCCGTGGTGACGCTTCCAGTGCGATGACCGTACCGTGCTCACCGACGCGGTCGGCGGCGAGCAACGAGTCGTAACCGACGTTGGCGCCGACGTCGACGAACACCTGGCCCGGTTCCAGGTTCTCCTCGATCACTTTCGATACCCCAGGTTCCCACACCTTGAACAACAGGATCATTCGTTGGATGGTGTCGGCCGAATCGCAGCGAAGCGTCGCACCGAAATAGGTGACGCCATCCTGCTCTGGAGCCCACCTGCCCAACGCGGCGCAGTACCAGTCGAGCAGGCCACCGCCGACGGCCCCCGGCAATCGCAGCTTTCGCAGCGCTCTGACCACTCGCTCATGTTTGTGCTGACCGTCCAATGCCGCCATGCCTGCAGGGTAGCCAGTGGTCTCGCCGATTCGCCGGAAAACTGGAAAGCCTTACAGCACAATTAATTTGACGTCAAGCGAACGTGACGCTGCCGAGTATTTGTGGCGAATCCCGACGGTGTGGTGGCGATGGTCCCCGCAACGTTCGTGCGCTGGCACGCTGTGTCAGCGCGGCCCGTCATTTGTGGGTTCAGCAAACTCGGACACGACCCGGGCGGACCGGCCGGCGATGGACACCCGATCGCCCGGGTGCAGCTGGCGTCCGCGGCGCAGGTCGATATCGCCGTTCACGCTGACCTGCCCGTCGGCGATCACCGCCTTGGCGTCGGCGCCGGAATCGATCAGTCCGGCGAGCTTGAGGAACTGCCCGAGCCGGATCGATTCGTCGCGAATCGGCACGTCATCCATGTCCGTCAGAGTAGCCACCTAACATTTCCCGGGTGGAGCGCTGGGTGCTACATCTGGACATGGACGCGTTCTTCGCGTCCGTGGAACAGTTGACCCGCCCGACGCTGCGCGGCAGGCCGGTGCTGGTCGGCGGTCTCGGAGGCCGCGGCGTGGTGGCCGGCGCGAGTTATGAGGCCCGGGTGTTCGGTGCCCGTTCGGCGATGCCGATGCACCAGGCGAGGCGGATGGTGGGCGCCGCGGCGGTGGTGCTGCCGCCGCGCGGGGTGGTCTACGGCGCCGCCAGCGGGCGGGTGTTCGAGACGATACGCACCGTGGTCCCGGTGCTGGAGCAACTCTCCTTCGACGAGGCGTTCGGTGAACCCGCCGAGATCGCGGGTTCGACCACCGCCGAGGTGGTCGAGTTCTGTGAAGCATTGCGCGCCAAGGTATTCACCGAGACCGGACTGGTGTCCTCGGTGGGGGCCGGATCCGGTAAGCAGGTCGCCAAGATCGCTTCCGGGTTGGCCAAACCGGACGGTGTGCGGGTGGTCGGGCGCGAGGAGGAGCGGGAGCTGCTGGCCGGGCTACCCGTCCGCGCGCTGTGGGGCATCGGGCCGGTCGCCGAGGACAAGCTGCGCCGTCTCGGTATCGAGACCATCGGGGCACTCGCGGAACTGACCGACAACGAGGTCGCCGATGTGCTCGGCGCGACCATCGGGCCTGCGTTGCACCGGTTGGCGCGCGGTATCGACGACCGACCGGTCGCCGAACGGGCCGACGCCAAACAGATCAGCGCCGAGTCCACGTTCGCCGAAGACCTGCGCACCCTGGAGCAGTTGCGTGACGCCGCCGCGACGATCGGCGAGCACGCCCACCGGCGCCTGCTCAAGGACGGGCGTGGCGCCCGGACGGTGACGGTGAAGCTGAAGAGATCGGACATGAGCACCCTGACGCGTTCGGCGACCCTGCCCTACGCCTCCACCGATGTCGCCCTGCTCATCTCCACCGCACGGCGGTTGCTGCTCGATCCCATCGAAATCGGCCCGATTCGTCTTGTCGGGGTCGGGTTTTCGGGACTGTCCGATGTGCAGCAGGAATCGCTGTTCCCCGATCTGGACCAGGGTGCCCAGGAGGGCCCGATCGCCGGGTCGGAGGGTCCGGCCCCGGTGCCGGCGGTGGCCGGTCCCACTCCGTGGCGCATCGGGGACGACGTGATGCATCCCGAGCACGGACACGGTTGGGTGCAGGGTGCCGGGCACGGTGTGATGACGATCCGCTTCGAGACCAGGGCATCCGGGCCCGGCATCGCGCGCACCTTCCGTGCCGACCTTCCGGAGATCAGCCGCGCCAATCCGATCGACAGCCTGGACTGGCGGGAATACCTGGACGCGCTCTACCGAAGCGACGAGTAGCCGGCCACCCGTCAGCCCCACTCGGCGAAGATGTCGGCAACGGGGGAGCCCGCGGCCAGCGTTGCCATCAGCAGTACCCGAGCCTGCGCCGGGCGCAGCGTCGGTACCACCACCGCGCCCGCGTCCACGAGCGCGCGGCCCGGGCCGTAGGCCGGGCGCACCCGCCCGCCGGGCACCCGGGTGGACACCGCGACGGTGACCCCGGCCGCGCAGGCGCGCCGGACGCCGTCGATGACTGCGTCCCCGGCGTTGCCCGATCCGAGGGCTTCGAGCACAAGACCGCGCGCGCCGGCCGCCACACAGGCGTCGAGTGCGACGGCATCGGCGCCGGGGTAGGCGGCGACGATGTCGACCCGCGGCGCTCCGGCGGCGCTGAGCGCACCGAGGTTCGGCCGGCGCGGCGCCGTGTCGAATCGGACCTCCCCGTGCTGCACCGACCCCACCGCGGATCCGGCGAATCCTCGCAGGTCATCGGTGGCGACCTTGTGCAGGCCCAGCGACTCCCAGATGATGCCGGCGAAGCTCACCAGCACACCGGCGTCGCGGGCCTGGGCGTCGGCGGCCACCGCGAGCGCGTCGCGCAGATTGCCCGGGCCGTCCGCATCGGCGGCGTCTGCGCTGCGCTGGGCCCCGGTGAGCACCACCGGAACCGCACCGGCATAGGTGAGCTGCAGCCACAGCGCGGTCTCTTCCATGGTGTCGGTGCCGTGGGTGAGCACGATGCCGGCCGCGCCGCCGGCGGCCGCAGCGGCGACGGCGGTGCCGATACGGTCCCATTCCGCCGGTCCGAGCGCCGAGCTGTCGACGGCCATCAGCTCGACCACGTCCACATCCAGCCCGCTGGTGAGATCGGCGCCGCTGCGGGTCGGCCGGGCCACACCGTCGGGCCCGGAACTGGTGGCGATGGTGCCGCCGGTGCTGATCACGACGAGGCGTTGCATGCCCGCAATTGTTCACCCACCCGGGCGGCTGCGCGGAGACCGCTCGACAGTTTGGGATGATGGGCGGGTGACTGAAGAATCAACAGGCTCGGCCGAGCCGGTGGCCGCGGACCAAGAAGCGCAACCGCAGCCCCGTAAGCGCCTGCGCCTGCTGCTGTCGATCGCCGGTGTGGTGCTGGCGCTCGACATCGTCACCAAGGTGCTGGCGGTGCGCCTGCTGGTGCCCGGGCAGCCGGTGTCGATCATCGGCGACACCGTGACCTGGACATTGGTGCGCAACTCCGGCGCGGCGTTCTCGATGGCCACCGGGTACACCTGGGTGCTGACCCTGATCGCCACCGGCGTGGTGATCGGCATCATCTGGATGGGACGCCGGCTGGTGTCGCCGTGGTGGGCACTGGGGCTGGGCATGATCCTCGGCGGCGCGCTCGGCAATCTGGTCGACCGGTTCTTCCGGTCACCGGGCCCGCTGCGCGGCCATGTGGTGGATTTCCTGTCGGTGGGCTGGTGGCCGGTGTTCAATGTCGCCGACCCGGCCGTCGTCGGCGGCGCCATCCTGCTGGTGGTGCTGTCCCTGTTCGGCTTCGACTTCGACACCGCCGGCAGGCGCCGGCCGGACAGCGCATCCGACTCCGGGCCGGACGAACAACCACTGGCGAAGCCGGCCGCGGGCGAGCAACCGGACGCGTCCGCCTGATGACCACCCGCTCGATGCCCGTCCCCGAAGGCCTGGCCGGGATGCGGGTCGACGCCGGCCTGGCCCGGTTGCTCGGGTTGTCCCGCACCGTCGCCGCGGCGATCGCCGAAGAGGGCGGCGTCGAGCTCGACGGTGCCGCCGCCGGCAAATCCGACAAGCTCGTCGCCGGCGCCTGGCTGGAGGTTCGGCTGCCGGAACCGGCTGCGCCGGTGGAGAATACGCCCGTCGAGATCGAGGGCATGAACATCTTGTACGCCGATGACGACATCGTCGCGGTCGACAAACCGGTCGGCGTCGCCGCGCACGCGTCGGTCGGCTGGACCGGGCCGACGGTGCTCGGCGGGCTGGCTGCCGCGGGATTCCGGATCACCACCTCCGGTGTGGCCGAGCGCAAGGGCATCGTGTCGCGCCTGGATGTGGGCACCTCCGGGGTGATGGTGGTGGCGATCTCCGAACGGGCCTACACCGTGCTCAAGCGGGCGTTCAAGGAACGCACCGTGGAGAAGCGCTACCACGCGCTGGTGCAGGGGCATCCCGATCCGTCCAGCGGCACCATCGACGCGCCCATCGGCCGCCACCGTGGCCAGGACTGGAAGTTCGCGGTGACCGAGAACGGTCGCGACAGTGTCACCCACTACGACACCATCGAGGCGCACGTCGCGGCCAGCCTGCTCGACATCCATCTGGAAACCGGTCGCACGCACCAGATCCGGGTGCATTTCTCGGCGTTGCACCATCCCTGCTGCGGCGACCTCACCTACGGCGCGGACCCGACACTGGCCAAGAAACTCGGTCTGGAGCGGCAGTGGCTGCACGCCCGGTCACTGGCGTTCGCGCATCCCGCGGACGGCAGGCGGATCGAGATCACCAGTCCGTATCCCGCCGATCTGCAGCACGCCCTGGACGTTTTGCGCCGTCACGACCAGTGAAACGGTCAGGACTGCTCTTCGGCATCGGCGCGTACGGCTCGTGGGGGCTGTTTCCGGCCTTCTTCCCGCTGCTCAAACCGGCGGGCTCGGTGGAGATCCTGTCCCACCGCATCATCTGGGGCTTCCTCTTTCTCTTGGTGGTCGTCGCCGCGGTGCACCGGCTACGGGATCTACGGGCGATCAGCGGGCGTACCTGGCTGCTGCTGGCGCTGGCCTCGGGGCTGATCTCGGTCAACTGGCTGATCTATGTCTATGCGGTCAACAACGGCCACGTCGTCGACGCAGCGCTCGGATACTTCATCAACCCGCTGGTGACCGTCCTGCTCGGAATGGTGGTGTTCCGTGAGCGGCTCAACCGGGCGCAGGGCGCCGCCCTGGTGATCGCGGTCGCCGCGGTGGTGGTGTTGACGGTGCAGGTCGGCGCGCCGCCCTATATCGGACTCGGCCTGGCGTTGTCCTTCGGGCTGTACGGCGCGGTCAAGAAGGTGGTGCCGGTCGATCCCCGGGTGAGCGTCGGCCTCGAGACGGCGCTGGCCACACCGTTCGCCCTGGGCTACCTGATCGTGTTGCAGACCGGTGGCCACGCCACGTTCGCCGGGCACGGCGCCGGCCACGTCGTGCTGCTGATACTGGCCGGCGTGCTGACGGCGGTGCCGCTGCTGCTGTTCGCCGCCGCCGCACATCGGTTACCGCTGGTGACGATGGGGCTGCTGTTCTACATGACACCGATCATGCAGTTGTCCTGGGGAGTTCTGGTGGGTCACGAGCCGATGCCGGCCGCCCGGTGGATGGGTTTTGGGATGATCTGGCTGGCTTTGGCGGTCTTCACCGTCGACGCCGTCCTCCGCTCACGGTCGGCCCGCGCTGCTGCCGCGCGTAAGCCCGTGGTCGGACCCCCGGTGTGAGGGCGCCGACACCCCGATGCGCAGGTCACTTGTAGCTGACAGAGTTAACAGCAACACCATGTAGCCTTGTCGCCAATGTCCAGACGTTCGAAGGTGACCGCGCGCGGCCTTCTCGCCTCAAACGGTCGCATGATCGTTCGTCATCCCGTGCTCGTCATTGCCACTTGGCTGGTCATCGCCGGTTCTCTGTTCGCGGCGATTCCGCCGTTGGCCGTGGTGGCCCAGCGCAATCCACCCGACTTCCTGCCCAAGGACTCGCCGACGATAGCCGCTGGCCAGCAAATGAAAGTTGCGTTCAACGAGGCGGGTGCCACCAACCTGGTGGCCGTCATCCTCGTGAACGAGAACGGGTTGACCGATCAGGACGAGGACACCTACCGCAAGATCGTCGAGAACCTGCGCGCGCGGACCGACATCGTGGTGTCGATGCAGGACTTCATCAGCATCAAAGAGATCCGCCCGGCGATGTCGAGCAAAGACGGCAAGGCCTGGAACCTGCCGGTCAGCCTCAACGGCACCATGGGCACCGGCCCTGGTCAGAAGGCCTACCGAGAAGCCGTCAAGATCATCGAGGAGACGACGGCAGGCACGACGCTGACGCCCAGCATCGTCGGCGCGGCGGCGACGATGGAGGACGTCACCGACATCGCCCTGCGCGATCAGTTGCTCATCGAGGTCTCGACGGTCGTCACCGTGTTGCTGATCTTGATCATCGTCTACCGCAACCTCGTCGCGATGGTCATACCGCTACTGAGCATCGGCATATGTCTGGCGGTCGCCCAGCAAGTGGTGGCCGGGCTGGGGCTGCTGGGTCTGGGCCTGGCGCCGCAGACGATCGTGCTGATCACCGGCATGATGGTCGGTGCAGGGGTGGACTATGCGGTTTTCCTGTTCAGTCGCTATCAAGAGCATCTGCGCGGTGGAATGGCGACCGACGCCGCAATCGTCGCCGCCCTGGTCTCGATCGGTGAGGTGATCGCGGGCTCCGCGGGCACGGTGGCGATCACCTTCCTGGCGTTGTCCTTCGCGACGCTGAGCGTCTTCTCAACGGTCGGGCCGGCGCTGGCGGTCACGATCTTCATCGGCTTCCTGGGATCGATCACCCTGTTGCCGGCGTTCATCGTGCTGGCCGGCCGCAAGGGCTGGGTGAATCCGCGTAAGGACATCACCGGGCCGATGTGGCGCCGGATGGGCGTCAGCATCGTCCGCAGGCCCAAGCTCAACCTGTTCGGCAGCCTGGTGGTGCTCATGGCGCTGGCCGGATGCGCGCTGCTGGTCGACTTCAACTACGACGACCGCAAGAACCTGCCGACCGACTCGGAGAGCAACCAGTCCTACGAGACCATGAACGCCCACTTCCCGGCCAGTGCGTCGATCCAGCAGTTCATCGTGGTGCATTCCGATACCCAGGATCTGCGCTCACCGCGGGCACTGGCGGACATGGAGCAGATGGCCAACCGGATCAGCCAGCTGCCCGATATCGCCGCGGTCCGCGGTATCACCCGACCCAACGGTGAGATGCTCACCGAGGCACGGGCCACCCATCAGGCCGGCGAGGTGGGCGACAAGCTCGGCGAGGCAACCAATCTCATCGACGAGAACGATTCCCGGCTGACCCAGCTGTCGGAGGGCGCGCACACGCTGGCCGGCGCACTCGACAAGATCCGCGATCAGGTGATGGCCGCCGCGCCCTCGGTGCGGACCATCCTCACCTCTCTGGTCGAGATCGAGCAGGAGTACGGCGGCGCAGCCACCCTGAACGACATCGACGTCGGCGCCCGGCTCATCACGGTGATGCGCAACCTGGGCCGGTCGATGGGTGTCGGACTGGAACAGGTGGTGCTCAACTACACCTGGATGGCGCCGATGGTGGCGGTGCTGGACAACAGCCCGATGTGCACGCTGGACCCGGCGTGCAACGCCGTGCGCGTCGACATGAAGCGCATCGTCACCGCCTATGACGACGGCACCATCCAGCAGCTCTACGAACTGTCCAAACAGATGGAGACCACCCAGGAGGGTGACGGTCTGCAGCGCTCGGTGGGCGGCGTCACCGACAACCTGGAGAAGGCTCTGGGTGCGGCCGATCAGCTCGGGCTGAACAGGCCAGAAGACGTCGAAGCCCAGATGGACGAGCTGCTGACCGGTGTGAACACGCTTGCCGATTCCAGTGCCGCCCTTGCCCAGGGCGTCCAGCTGCTGGTGGACCAGACCCGGCAGATGGGCGGCGGCCTGAGCCAGGCGTCGGACTTCCTGTTGGCGATGAAGCGCGATGCGGCGGATCCGTCGATGTCCGGTTTCTACATCCCGCCGCAGATCCTGACCCGGCCGGAGTTCGAGAAGGCTGCCAAGCTCTTCATCTCCGAGGACGGCCACACCGCCCGCTATATGGTGCAGACCGCTCTGGACCCGTTCGGTTCTGCGGCGATGGATCAGGTGGACGACATCATCACCGCGGCCGAGAGCTCACGGCCCAACACCACACTTGCCGACGCCGACATCCAGATGGTCGGCGGCAGCGTGGTCCAGAACGAGATACGCGGCTACTACAACAGCGATATCCGCTACATCGTGCTGGTGACCCTGATCGTGGTGTTCTTGATTCTGGCGCTGCTGCTGAGGGCGATCGTCGCGCCCTTGTACCTCATGCTCTCGGTGGTGCTGTCCTACATGTCAGCGCTGGGTATCGCGGTGGTGTTCTTCCAGATCATCCTCGACCAACCCATTTTCTGGAACACACCAGGCTTCACCTTCCTGGTCCTGGTGGCCGTCGGCGCGGACTACAACCTGCTGCTCATCTCCCGAATACGGGAGGAAGCCCACCGCGGCACGAAGGTGGCGGTGATCCGCACCATCGGCGCCACCGGCGGTGTGATCACGTCGGCGGGGCTGATTTTCGCGGCCTCGATGCTGGCCATGACGGTGAGTTCGATTGCCGCGATCGTTCAGCTGGGCTTCATCATCGGTGTCGGGCTGCTGCTGGACACCTTCCTGGTGCGGACCATCACCGTGCCGGCGCTGGCGGTGATGCTGGGGGAGAAGAACTGGTGGCCGTCGGTGGTGCCCAGTGACCTGAAGAGGCGCCTCCCGTTCGGCAAGCGGGGGCCGGCTGCGGACGAGACGAAGCCGATGACGTTTGCCGTCGACGACGATCCCGTCGATGACGACACCGATGTGGGTTACGGTGTGGCCGTGGCCAAGGCCTCGATGGTGACCGCCGCTTGGCGCGGGCGCGATTGAACCAACCGCACCGGCGGAAGACGTTTTCCGTCAAGCAGTTTCGACAAAATCTCGGATCGGTGCTGCAGGTCCTATCCGTGCCGGGTCGGACGGGCTGGCCGGTCGCTGTCTCACTCGCCGTCGTGATCATCTCGATGCAGGGCCTGCGCCTGGGCACTTCGACATACCTGCCCCACGATGACGGCATCACGATGCTCGGCGCGACCTGCAATCAGGGTCGTTACGCGCTGGGTGTACCCGTGGCGAAATGGGTTCCTGTCGCGGAATGGCAGTCGTACTGGACGCTCGATTCGTCCTGCTTCGAGCAGATCCGGACCGATCTCGCGCATTCCGATATCCACCCACCGCTGTACTACTGGCTGCTGCACGCGTGGTTCCTGGTCTTCGGGGTGTCCATACCCGCGGCCCTGGCGCTCAACATGGTCTTCGTCGTGCTCACCGCTCTGGTGATCTTCACAGCGTGCCGGCTGCTGTCGGTACCCAATATGGTCGCGGTCGCGGTCATCCTCACCTGGTCACTGACGATGGCATCCAGGGCGGCCGCCGCATCGGCACGTCAGTACGCGCTGCTCGGGCTGTTCTCGGCCCTGCTGCTTGTGTTGCTGATCATCTGGTGCCAGCGGCGACGCTTCGGCTATCTGCTGGCCATGATTCCGGTCATCGCCGGCGGCATGCTCACGCAGTATCTGTTCGTGCTGCCGGCTGCCGCAGCGTGTGTGGTGCTCGGCGCGGTGATGCTGCTGGGCCGCGGCTACCGCGAGCTGATTCAGCTCGCCGTCGTCTATGTCGTTGCCGCAGCGATGTTCCTGTGCATCAACCCGGATTTCGTGCAGTCCCTGCGGCTGGGCGGGGAGCAGGCCCAGCCGCTGACCCTCCTGGCGATTCCGATGCGTATCGGTGTCGCGTTGATGGCGGTGGTGGAGACATTCCTGCCGCTCGATCCGGCTTTTCAGATCGACGCCGTGACCGTCGCGACAGCGGTGATCACGGCGCTCGTCGTGCTGCCGATGCTCGTCCTGGCCGCCCGGTGGCTGCTGCGGAATGGGCCCGGGTGGCGCGCCCGTGGCGTCACCGACAGATCGCTGCCCCTGACCATGTTCCTGGCGACGTGGCTGGCCATGATCGCGCTCTTCGTGTTCTGCGTCATCCCACTGCACGCCATGCGGCCGCTGTACCTGTACTCATTGACCCCGTTCTTGTTCGTGGCGCTCGCCGTGGCTGCGCAACGCTCGGGGGCGGTGATCGCCGCGGTCTCAGTGCTGTTCGCATTCCAGTTCGTCGGCGTGGCCATATCGACAGCAGCGCATGCCTATCAGCATTACCGGGTGCCGGTTGCGCTCCCGGGCGCCGACGCCGCCATGATCCTGGACTCCGACCGCCGCGGAATCGTGCCTGCCGTGATGTGGAAGCTCTCACCGGACATCACCACCTACGTGGCGACCCAGGACCAATTGCTCACCGACTTCCCCGACCTGCGCCCGGTGGCGGGCAAGGAACTCTATTTCGTCAGTCGGTTGGTGTCCGGAAGTGCCTACGGAAGTACCGCCGCAAAGCGGGAACAGATCCTGCAGGAATTCGGCAATCGCGGCTACACGGCCGAATACCGCGGGATCAATCAGATGATGGGTGGGGCCGACGTATATCGGCTGACCCGCCGTTGACGCCCGCGCCGGATTGGGTTCAGCGGTACGAGCCGGTGACCCACGGCTTGATGCCGTGCTTGCCCACCAGATAACGCAGTGATTCGTACTGCTGCTTCTTGCGCTTCTTGCCGCGGACATCGATGTAATGGTGGACGACCTCGATACTGGGGTCGAACCATCGCTTGATGCCCTTCTTCTCCAGGCGGATCGCCAGATCCTGGGCACCGTGATTGCGCATGTTGAGGGTCTGCTGCACGAATAGGTGACATCTGAGTTGGCTTGCCCGGAACGGGTGAGCTGGAAGGATGTCAGTGTGCCCAGGCCCTACCCCCGAGAGTTCCGCGATGATGTCGTCCGTGTGGCCCGCAACCGCGACGACGGCGTGACGATCGAGCACATCGCCACTGATTTCGGTGTGCACCCGATGACGCTGCACAAGTGGATGCGCCAAGCCGATATCGATGAAGGTGCCAAGCCCGGCAAGAGCACCAGCGATTCGGCTGAGTTACGGGAGCTGCGCCGCCGGAATCGGTTGTTGGAGCAGGAGAACGAGGTCCTGCGCCGCGCGGCGGCCTATCTGTCGCAGGCCAACCTGCCGGGAAAAGGATCTACCCGCTCGTAAGTGAGCTCGCCGCCGACGGGATCCCCGTCGCGGTGACGTGCCGGGTACTCAAGCTCGCCCGCCAGCCGTACTACCGCTGGCTGGCCCAGCCGATCACCGACGCCGAGATGATCGAGGCCTACCGCGCCAACGCCCTGTTCGACGCCCACAAGGACGACCCGGAGTTCGGGTACCGCTACCTGGTCCAAGAGGCCCGCGATGTCGGCGAGCCGATGGCTGAGCGCACCGCCTGGCGGATCTGCTCGCAGAATCGATTGTGGAGTGTGTTCGGTAAGAAACGCGGCAAGAACGGCAAGGTCGGTCCGCCGGTGCACGATGATCTTGTCGAGCGTGACTTCACCGCTGGCGGTCCAAATCAGTTGTGGCTCAGCGATATCACCGAGCATCGCACCGGTGAAGGCAAGCTCTATCTGTGTGCGATCAAGGACGTGTACTCCAACCGCATCGTCGGGTACTCGATCGACTCCCGAATGAAGTCCCGGTTAGCGACCACGGCCTTGAGCAACGCGGTGGCACGCCGCGGCGAGGTGGCCGGATGCATTCTGCATTCCGATCGCGGATCTCAGTTCAGGTCAAGGAGATTCGTGCATGCTCTGGGCCGCTTCGAGATGGTCGGATCGATGGGCCGTGTCGGCGCAGCCGGCGACAACGCGGCCATGGAGAGCTTCTTTAGTCTGCTGCAGAAGAACGTGCTCGATCGTCGCCGCTGGGACACCCGCGAGGAGCTGCGGATCGCGATCGTCACCTGGATCGAACGGACCTATCATCGTCGCCGGCGCCAGGCGGGTCTCGGGCGGTTGACCCCGATCGAATTCGAAGCAATCATGACCACACCGGCCAGTCAGGCCGCGTGACCGCAACTGTCACCTGATCGTGCAGCAGACCCTGATGTCGTAGCCACCGAGTGACTCGTAGACGTCGGCGTAGATCAGCATGTTGCCCTCGTGCAGCCAGAACGTCTGCTGGGGCGCGGCCTCGTCCAGGACATTGGGTAGTTCTTCACGACCGGCCGCACAGTGTGCTGGATGGCGCGTGCGAGCTTTGGCCGTTCGCGGACCCGGTCGAGCACCGGCGGAATACCCGTGAGGTGTGTCTGCAGCGTGAACGCCGGCCCGAAATTATAGGGCTCCTGGCTTCCGTCGGCGCGGCTGACCAGTCCGCCGATTGCTCCGACGCCTTGATCGGCGTAGCGCGCCGCCAGCTCGCGGGCGACATGAGCGATGTTGTCGGTGGCCAGGTCCATATCGGCGTCGATGAAGTGGATCAGCTCGTCACCGTCGAGCACCTTGAGCACCTGATTGCGGTTCGCCGTGCAGCCCTGGTTCTCGCGCGCCTCGACGAGCTGGACGTCACCGTCGAACTCCTTGACGATCGCGACGCTGTCATCGGTGGATCCGTCATCCATGACGTAGACCCGGTCATAACCCTGTGCGAGTACCTGCGGCAGCAGTTTGCGGAGATGGTGACCCATGTTGTAGTTGGGGATGGCCGCGATTACCGGCGTTGTGGTGTTCATCTTGGTTGCTGTGTCGCTTTCGTCGCACAAATGTTCAAGCTGTGGGGGGTAAGTCCTTGATTTCGAGAGTAGCCGTGCATGCGCTGCACGTGTGGTCTACGTTGCCCGCTGCGGCTGAGATGGTGGTGAGGATCACGTCAGAAAGGCCTGTGAGACAAGGCCATGCGGAGGCGGAGCCGCAGGTGGGAGATGATGTTGACCGGATCAGGACCATCGATGTGGCTTACGGTGTAGCGGTGGTCAACGCCCCAAACGAGACGGTCGCTCGGTGCCGCCGAACGAGGAGGCTGAATGTCAGATAAATCGATCGATGTCGTCATTCCGGTCCAGAACATGGCCGGGATGCTCCCCGAGGTGTTGACGCCGCTGATCAGTCAACGAGCCGCCGGGGATCGCATCGTGATCGTGGACGATGCGTCGACCGACGACACCGGCAAGGTCGCGACCGGACTGGGTGCCGAAGTGATCACCCTCGGTGAGAGCAAAGGCCCGTACTACGCCAGACAGATCGCCGCCAGTCGCTCGAAGGCCGACGTCTTGTTGTTCATGGACGGGCGCTGCCGCCCTCTTCCAGGCCTGCTCGAGGCGCACCGCGCGCTGCAGCGCGAGCCCAACACAGTGTTGTCCTGCACGGGGGTGTGGACGCGATCGGGTCCGAGCTTGGCGGCGCGGGTGGCCGAACTGAAACAGCCCATCAGCTTGCACGGCGCGGTCGGGGTGCCCGGACGGCCCGATTACTTCCCGACGGCGAATCTGGGCATCGACCGACAGGCATTCGCGGCGGTGGGTGGATTCCGGGCGATGCGCAGCGGTGGTGATGCCGACATCTGCTGGCGTATCCAGGAACAGTCGCTCGGTGTGATGGGCGTGGACCGTCGCATATTGATGGAGTGGGAACCGCGCTCGTCCATGCGAAGTCTGGCCAGCCAATTCAAGCGATACGGGGGCAGTACCGTCTACCTGCGCTGGGTGTACGGCGACTACTCGCCAGCACCGTTCGGACTGAACGAGTCGATGATCGCGAGGATCAAATCCGAGCTGAATCGGCGGCGCGGGGTGCGGCGGGCGACACCGGTCGAGTGGATCGCGCGGCTCGGAATCGACACGGCATTCCAGCTCGGGTACATCCAGGCGAAGCTCAGGACGTCCCAGTTCGAGCCGCCGCAAGCGTATGGTCTGCTCGACGTGGGGAACACGTCGAAGTCGGTCTGAACCGTCGGCGCACTCGCGGTGTTCACGGAGCATTCAGCGGCATGTCAGCATCGCATGAGAAGAAGCCGTTGCCGTCGGAGTATCCATGGCTGCACTCGGAACTCGGGGCGGCAGAGGCCGGCGCGGGTTGGCAGGCGATGACGTAGCCTTGGTGCCGTCTGGCGGGTCCTCCGAGCTGGTGATCCAGGCGAATCGAACTCGGTACGAAAAAGGAGATTGCGGCGTGCGGCTGACGGTTTTCGGATTGGGCTATCTCGGCCTGACGCACGCTGTGTGTATGGCCGAATTGGGCCACGAGGTGCTCGGCGTCGAGGTCGACCCCAAAAGGATCGCCAAGCTGGAAATCGGCGAGGTGCCGTTCTATGAACCAGGACTGGAAGACCTGCTCCGCAAGCATCTGGAGTCGGGCAAGCTGACCATCACCAACGACTATGCCGTCGCCGCCGAATGGGGCGAACTGTATTTCATCGCCGTCGGCACCCCGCAGAAGAAGGGGGAGTCGGCCGCCGATTTGCGTTATGTCGAGGCAGTGGTGGACAACCTCGCGCCACTGGTCCGCCGCGATGTCGTGATCCTGGGCAAGTCGACGGTGCCGGTGGGGACGTGCGCCAAGCTCATCGAGCGTGTCGACGGATTGGCGCAGGACGCGAAGATCGAGATCGCGTGGAATCCGGAGTTCCTGCGCGAAGGTTATGCAGTGCAGGACACCGTGCGGCCGGACCGGATCGTCTTGGGCCGCCACGAAGGTGGCCGCGCCGAGACGCTGACCCGAGAGGTCTACGCCGAGATCCTCGAGCTCGAGACCCCGTTCATCGTGACGGATCCGGAGACCGCGGAGCTGGTCAAGGTGTCGGCCAATGCCTTTCTGGCGACCAAGATCTCGTTCATCAACGCGATCGCCGAGGTGTGCGATGTGGTGGGTGCAGACGTGCGAGCGGTCGCCGATGCGATCGGGTACGACGCGCGTATCGGGCGCCGGTTCCTCAATGCCGGTATCGGTTTCGGAGGCGGGTGCCTACCCAAGGACATCCGCGCCTTCATGGCGCGCGCGGGCGAGTTGGGCGCCTCGGAGGCGCTGACCTTCCTGCGTGAGGTCGACAACGTCAACATGCGCCGCCGGACCCGGATGGTCGACGTCGCTCGAAAGGCCTGCGACGGTTCGCTGCTCAACGTCAACATCGCCATCCTGGGTGCGGCGTTCAAACCCGACTCCGATGATGTCAGGGACTCGCCGGCCTTGAACGTGGCCGGTCAACTGCAACTGCAGGGCGCCTCGGTGACGGTGTACGACCCGAAGGCGATAGAGAACTCGCGGGCCGTCTTCCCGACGCTGTCCTACGCGTCATCGGTGCACGAGGCCTGCGACAACGCCGATGTGGTCATGGTGCTGACCGAATGGTCGGAGTTCGTGCAGATCAACCCGTCGGACCTGAGTGCGGTCGTGCGGAAGAAGACCGTCATCGACGGCCGGATGTGCCTGGACAAGGAGTGGTGGATCAAGGACGGCTGGACCTACCTCGTCTGACGACGAGCGGGCTCCGGTCGGCGATTGCAGCCTCAGTCGCCGACCTTGCCGGTCTCGGCGGCCTGCCGGTAGTTGCGCACTGCCATGGGACCGAAGACCGCGGTGATGGCGATGATCCACACCACGGTGACGGCAAGCGGCACCCAGATCCCCGTGCTGCCGTGGGACAGCGCCCGCATGGCCTCGATGGCCGGCGCCACTGGTTGATATTCGGCCAACGGGCGCAGCGCGGCAGGAATCTTGTCAACCGGAATGACGGCGGCGAACGCCAAACCCATGCTTCCGGTACCGACCCACGCCAGGATGGTGCGGCCCTCGGCGCGCAGCGCCAGCGACACCACGACCATCGCGAAGACGGCCACGATGAGGCTCGGTATCAACAGATAGACAAGCAGGCCAACGATGTTTCCCTCGAAGCGGAACCCGAGCGCGTAACCGGTCACGAGGATCAACACCGAGCCGACCACGGTGCGGATTCCCTCCGCGAGCAGCGTGCCCGTCAGCGCGCTGGCCCGGTGCACCGGCATCACCCACAGCCGGGTCAGCAGACCGCTCTCCCGGTCGTGCGGCATGGTCATTCCCGCGCTCACCGAACCCGACAGTGCGCCCGCCACCGCACACACCGGGATGAGGACATCCAGGCCGCTGTTGCCGGTCAGCCGGACCATCGACTTGCCGACCAGCAGGCTGTAGGTGATCAGTAGCACGGTGGGGAGCAGCAGGGACTGCAGCGGAACCGTCGGATAGCGTCGCCACTGGGCGAACAGCCGGCCGGCGAAGATCCAGCTCTCGGTGAGAATCGAATGCTGTTGCGGTGCATTCACATCGGTTGTCCTGCTCATTTGGTTCGCCTCTGCAGCCGGAGCGTGATCCAGCCGAACACGATGAGCAGCCCCACGCACCAGGCCAAGCTGGTCAGCAGGTTGGCGGTGCTCACGTGACCACTGGTAAAACCTCGCAGCGTTTCGGTGATCTGCGATATCGGCTGATATTGCACAGCCGGCTGCAGCCACTTGGGGAACGACTCGAGCGGAGCCACCCCGGTCGACAGCAGCACCAGCAGAAGCTGTGGCACCATCAGTAGCTGGCTGGCGACTTCGGTGCGCCCGGCCTTGGTCCCGGTGGCGTCGGCGCCGAGTGACAATGCCAGAGTCAAGAGCAGTGAGAGGGCGAGAAAAGCTGCGGCGTAACCAATTCCGGTGTCGAACGTGAACCCGAACACCAGCGCGGCGAGCAGCGAGGCGGCGATCGCGACGGCAGCTCGGATGAGGCAGTAGGTCATTCTGGCGATCAGCGACGAGTACTGGGAGATCGGCAGCGTGCGCAACCGGGTACCCAGTCCGCTGGCCTTCTCTTGAGCGGCGCGGTCAGTGGTCGTGAGAGCACCGAACAGCATCGCCTGGACCACCACGGCCGGCAGCACATACTGGGCGTAGCTCATCTCGCCGGTGTCGATCACACCGCGCAGCAGGAACGTCAGGCCGACGAGGCCCAGCAGCGGTGCGACTGCCGCGAAAATCAGATCCACCCGGTTACGGCTGAGCACGCGGGCGGTGAGGATTGCAGGCGCGTTCACGGGGCGGTGGCCGGATTGGTGAGGTGGAGGAACACCTCATCCAGTGACGGGCGGCGCAACGAGATGTCGAGGAGTTCGACGCCGAGCTCGTCCATCCGCCGGAAGACGTCCGAAAGCGTGGCCACACCCTGGGGTGCGGGTACCGAAACAGTGCTCGTGTCGGTATCCACCTCAACCTCGTCGAAGTCGGCGA
Organism: Mycolicibacterium frederiksbergense; assembly: GCF_012223425.1. GTDB lineage: Bacteria > Actinomycetota > Actinomycetes > Mycobacteriales > Mycobacteriaceae > Mycobacterium > Mycobacterium frederiksbergense. The sequence goes on along the minus strand of NZ_CP038799.1, from coordinate 5,624,160 downwards.
GCGCTGCAGCGATCCGCGGCAGATCATCGGAGTTCACTGCCGTCATCTGGCAGTAACTACCACCGATCTGGCGCTTGAGCTCATCGGAGGTCCCGCTGGCGACGATCTGACCGTGGTTCAGGATGACGATCGAGTCACTGAGGATGTCGGCCTCCTCGAGGTACTGCGTGGTCAGCAGGACCGTGATGTCCTGCGCCTTCAGCGAGGAGACCAGATTCCAGACGTCGCGGCGGCTGCGCGGATCGAGTCCGGTGGTCGGTTCGTCGAGGAAGAGCACCTTGGGCGGCACCACCAGCGAGACCGCGATGTCGATCCGCCGCCGCATACCGCCGGAATAGCCGCTGACCTGGCGATCGGCCGCGTGGCCCATATCGAACTGGTCGATGAGCTCGTCGGCCCGGGTCCGGGCCGCAGCACGGCGCAGACCCCGCAACCGGCCGAACAGGACCAGGTTGTCCCGGCCCGACAACCGCAGATCCAGCGCGGCGTCCTGGCCGGTGACGCCGATGCTGCGACGTACCTGATCGGCCTCCTTGACCACGTCATAGCCGGCGACGGATGCGGTTCCCGACGACGGCTTCAGCAGGGTCGAAAGTATGTTGACGGTGGTCGTCTTCCCTGCGCCGTTGTGGCCCAGCAAAGCACATACCGAGCCGGTCGGAACCGAAAAGCTCACGTCACGTAAGGCGGGAACACCTCCGCCGAAAGTCTTGGCGACATTAATGAGCTCGATCACGGAGTCATACGATACAGACGCTTGCGCCGGTGGTCTGTGCGACGTACGTGAACGTTCATGACACCGGTTGGCGAACATGCGTGGGGAGAAGTCGGTACCATCGCCCCAGATCCAGCCGCTCCGGTTCCGTCCGACCGGGGCGTTCGCCCACCCTGGAGTTGACCGTGATTTCCTTCGTCATTCCCACGCTCAACGAAATCAAGACCATCGAGACCACACTGCAGAATCTGACTCGATATGCCGGACCCCACGAGATCATCGTGTCCGACGGCAACAGCACCGACGGCACCATCGAGCTATGCCGCGAATATGCCGACAAAGTCATCGTCTACGACCGCCCCGAGCGGCAGACCATCGCACTCGCCAGGAACATGGGCGCAGCCGAAGCCACGGGCGACTATGTGGTCTTTCTCGACGCCGACGTGATCATCCCGGACGTCAACGCTTTCTTCGGCACCGCGCTCGAGGTGTTCAGCGACCGCCCCGGCCTGGTGGCGCTGACGGGGAAGTACCGGGTGCTGGATGACCAACGCACATGGTCGGACTCGGCGATGTTCACGCTGTTGGGTCTGCAGTTCTGGTTCCAGAACAACGTGCTCGGTATCGGCGGCTCCGGTGGTGAGTTCCAGATGATCTCCGCGCATCAGTTCCGGCGGGTCGGCGGGTTCAACCCGACCCTGACCGCGGCCGAGGACATGGATCTGTTCCGCCGGTTGTCCAAGGTGGGCAGGACCCGGTTCGAAAACGGCTTGACCGTCTATCACACCGGCCGCCGCGCTCATGCCGTCGGCTGGCGCAAGCTCGTTCTCGAATGGGGCGCCAACTCGGTGTCGGTGTTCCTGTTCCGCAAGTCGGTGAGCAAGGAATGGCGCGAGGTTCGTTGACCTTTTCGACGGTGTGCGGCGACACGCATCGCGACACGCGGAGATGGGCACAGCCTGTCGGGGTACACCAATAGACTGGCTCCCCTATGAGCGCCTCGTTCGTGCACCTGCACAACCACACCGAATACTCGATGCTGGACGGTGCCGCGAAGGTCAAACCGATGGTGGCCGAGGCACAGCGTCTGGAGATGCCGGCCATCGGTATGACCGACCACGGCAACATGTTCGGTGCCAGCGAGTTCTACAACGTCGCCACCGATGCCGGGATCAAACCCATCATCGGCATCGAGGCGTACATCGCACCCGGGTCGCGCTTCGACACCAAGCGTGTGCTGTGGGGGGATCGCAGCCAGAAGAGCGACGACGTCTCCGGCAGCGGTGCCTACACCCACATGACGATGGTCGCCGAGAACGCGACCGGATTGCGCAACCTGTTCAAGCTGTCCTCGATGGCCTCGTTCGAGGGTCAACTCGGCAAGTGGTCGCGGATGGACGCCGAACTGATCGCCGAACATGCCGAGGGCATCATCGCCACGACGGGCTGCCCCTCGGGTGAGGTGCAGACCCGGCTGCGGCTGGGCCACGTTGACGAAGCGGTGGCCGCCGCCGCCAAGTGGCAGGAGATCTTCGGCAAGGAGAACTTTTTCCTGGAGTTGATGGATCACGGCATCGAGATCGAGCGCCGGGTCCGGGACGGACTGCTGGAGGTGGGCCGCAAGCTCGGCATCCCTCCGCTGGCCACCAACGACTGCCACTACGTGACGCGGGAGGCCTCCCACGCCCATGAGGCATTGCTCTGTGTCCAGACCGGTAAGACACTGTCGGATCCGGCCCGGTTCAAGTTCGACGGTGACGGTTACTACCTCAAATCGGCCGCCGACATGCGCGCGCTGTGGGACAGCCAGGTGCCGGGAGCGTGCGACTCGACCTTGCTGATCGGCGAACGGGTGCAGTCCTACGCCGATGTGTGGGCCCCGCGCGACCGGATGCCGGTCTTCCCGGTACCCGAAGGTCACAACCAGGAGACCTGGCTGCGTCATGAGGTCGAGGAGGGCCTGCTGCGTCGCTTCCCCGGCGGGGCGACACAGGACTATCACGACCGTGCCGACTACGAGATCAAGGTCATCTGCGACAAGGGCTTTCCTGCCTACTTCCTGATCGTCGCCGACCTCATCAACTACGCCCGGTCGGTGAACATCCGGGTCGGCCCGGGCCGTGGCTCGGCGGCCGGTTCGCTGGTCGCCTATGCCATGGGCATCACCAATATCGACCCGATCCCGCACGGGCTGCTGTTCGAGCGGTTCCTGAACCCGGAACGCCCGTCGGCTCCCGATATCGACATCGACTTCGACGATCGTCGCCGCGGCGAGATGGTGCGCTACGCGTCGGACAAGTGGGGCAGTGACCGCGTCGCGCAGGTCATCACCTTCGGCACCATCAAGACCAAGGCCGCGCTCAAGGACTCGGCCCGCGTCAACTACGGCCAGCCCGGCTTCGCCATCGCCGATCGGATCACCAAGGCGCTGCCGCCGCCGATCATGGCTAAGGACATCCCGCTCTCGGGTATCACCGACCCCAAGCATGAGCGCTACAAGGAAGCCGCGGAGGTGCGCGGCCTGCTGGACACCGACCCCGATGTCCGCACCATCTACGAGACCGCCCGCGGTCTGGAGGGCCTGGTCCGCAACGCCGGCGTACACGCCTGTGCGGTGATCATGAGCTCCGAGCCGCTGGTCGACGCGATCCCGCTGTGGAAGCGCCCCCAGGACGGCGCCATCATCACCGGATGGGACTACCCGTCGTGTGAGGCCATCGGGCTGCTCAAGATGGACTTCCTGGGTCTGCGCAACCTCACCGTGATCGGTGATGCGCTGGAGAACATCAAGGCCAACCGCGGTATCGACCTGGACATGGATCATCTTCCGCTGGAAGATCCGGCGACCTATGAGCTGTTGTCCCGCGGTGACACGCTGGGGGTCTTCCAGCTCGACGGCGGGCCGATGCGTGACCTGCTGCGCCGGATGCAGCCCACCGGGTTCAACGACATCGTCGCGGTGCTCGCGCTGTACCGCCCGGGTCCGATGGGCATGAACGCGCACAACGACTACGCCGACCGTAAGAACGGCCGGCAGGCGATCAAACCGATCCACCCGGAGCTCGAAGAGCCGCTCAAGGAGATCCTGGCCGAGACCTACGGTCTGATCGTCTACCAAGAGCAGATCATGTTCATCGCCCAGAAAGTCGCCGGCTACTCGATGGGTAAGGCCGATGCGCTGCGAAAGGCCATGGGCAAGAAGAAGCTTGAGGTGCTGGAAGCCGAGTACAAGGGCTTCAAGGAGGGCATGACCGCCAACGGTTTCTCCGAGGCCGCGGTGAAAGCTTTGTGGGACACCATTCTTCCGTTCGCCGGATACGCATTCAACAAGTCGCATGCCGCCGGCTACGGCCTGGTGTCGTTCTGGACCGCCTATCTCAAGGCCAACTATCAGGCCGAGTACATGGCAGGTCTGTTGACCTCGGTGGGCGATGACAAGGACAAGGCGGCGATCTACCTGTCGGACTGCCGCCGGCTCGGGATCACCGTGCTGCCGCCGGACGTCAACGAATCGGTGCACAACTTCGCCTCGGTCGGGCAGGACATCCGGTACGGCCTGGGCGGTGTGCGCAACGTCGGCACCAATGTTGTGCAGTCGATCATCAACGCGCGCAACGAAAAGGGTAAGTACACCGACTTTTCCGACTACCTCAACAAGATCGACATCGGCGCGTGCAACAAGAAGGTGACGGAATCACTGGTCAAGGCGGGCGCCTTTGACTCGCTGGGTCACCCCCGTAAGGGCCTGTTCCTGGTGCACGCGGACGCGGTGGACTCGGTGCTGGGCACCAAGAAGGCCGAGGCCATCGGCCAGTTCGATCTGTTCGGCGGCGGCGATGCCGACTCCGGGATGGAGTCGGTCTTCACCATCCCGGTGCCCGAGGGGGAGTGGGACGACAAGCACAAGCTCGCCCTGGAGCGGGAGATGCTGGGGCTGTATGTGTCCGGCCATCCGCTGGACGGGGTGGCGCATCTGCTGGCCGCTCAGGTCGATACCCAGATCCCGGCGATCCTGGAAGGCGATATCCCCAACGACACCCAGGTGCGCATCGGCGGCATCCTCGCCTCGGTGAACCGCCGCGTCAACAAGAACGGGTTGCCCTGGGCCTCAGCCCAATTGGAAGATCTCACCGGTGGGATCGAGGTGCTGTTCTTTCCGCAGACCTACACGGCGTTCGGTGCCGATATCGCCGATGACGCGGTGGTGCTGGTGGGTGCCAAGGTGGCCATCCGGGATGACCGGATCTCGTTGATCGCCAATGACCTCATCGTGCCGGACTTCTCGAACGCCCAGGGTGACCGTCCCGTGGCTGTCAGCCTGCCTACGCGGCAGTGCACGGTGGACAAGGTGACCGCACTCAAGCAGGTGCTGGCGCGCCACCCGGGAACCTCGCAGGTGCATCTGCGACTCATCAGCGGTGAGCGCATCACCACCTTGGAGCTCGATCAGTCCTTGCGGGTCACACCGTCGTCGGCGCTGATGGGTGACCTCAAGGCACTGCTCGGCCCCGGTTGTCTGGGCGGCTGAGTTTCCGAACTCGGTTGCGCCTCAGGCAGGCACGGTTTCGTATTCTCGGATGCGCGCGTCGATGTCGTCCTGGCTGAAGTTCTTGGTGGAGTGGATGACGGCGATCCGGTCCGAGACGAACTCATCGATCTCAGCGAATTCGGCGACCACGTGGTAGCGGTCACGGGGGACGTAATCATCGATGGCGAGCGTCCAGTTCTGCCGGCCCTGCAACATGCGCAGGGCCTTCAATGCGCAGGCAACACGAAAGCGCCCGTCGACAAGGACCAGATCCGGCACGTTCTCGCCTCTTGAGCACTCCGCCGGCGGGTCGGAGTACCGGCGGAACTGCTCGAGCCTCGCCGGATTCGCCTTTTCCCAGTGCACGGGGAATCCCAGGAAGCCGGTCTTTCCGATGTCCGCGTAACGGTAGGTCTGCGTGCTCGGATTGAAGAATCCTGCGTCGACGATCTTCTTGTTGACCGCGTTCAGGAAGGCCCTGTCCGAGTCGACTGCCACGAATTCGACGCCATTCTTGGCCGCCAGATAGGTGGATCCACCGGTCCCGAACTCCAGGTACCGGGTGCAGTTCTTGATGGCGTCCAGGAACCACTGGTTGGCTTTGTCGCCACCGAACCAGGCAGCGTCGGGGATGGTGATACCGGAGAACCGGCGTCGTATCGACAACTCGAGATATTCGAGATATTCACGATCAAGCACGGCGTCCCCCGGGTCGTAGCGGTATGGCGACACGAAGGTAACACGAGTGCCCGCAGGCGTCTTGGCGATGCGCTGGCACGGCGGCGTTGTCACAATCCCACCAAGTTGCCAGCACGCCAATCGATTTCGATGGACTGCGGCATCTTCGGTATCCAGCGTTGCTCGCTGATGGGAGGTGGCTTCTCGGTGGATTTGCTGAATCGGCGACTGGATTCGAATGTGACCGGTTATCGAGCAGATCGCAAAGCCGGACAGGTGCGCCACCATAGCTTTGCCGCGCGGAACGTGAACGGTGATCTGTTCGCTGGCGGGTCCCGGGATTTGGCAGATCTGGGCAGCGATTACCGCAGAAGTGCCTTCACCGCATCGACCAGCTGAGGGCCGAGGGACTTTGCGTACGTCGCGGTCATGTGCCCGTCGGCGTCTTGGTAGACGATGTGGTTGCCGATGATTGCGGGGCACTTGTCCGCGTCGCAGAACGAGCTCGTCAGGTCGAGTGCCGTCACGCCGGGTACCTTGGCGGCGGCAATCAGCAGCGGATCCGGAGTGGCGAGCGCCTCGTCGCGTGGCGTGGCGCAATTTCGGATGACCCCGACCCGTGTCAGGCAGTTCAGGGTTTCCTCGGGAACGCCGGGTACGTCGCCCACCGCAAGGATCTTCGTCCCGGCCTCGGCCACCGGCCGCCACACTTCTTCGTAGCCATCGGCGTCGCCGGCGTGTTCACGACTGGCCGTCGTGAGGACCACATCGAACTTGTCGGCGAGGAGCTTCTGCTGGGTCTGCGCCATCACTTCACTACAGTCAGCGTTGCCGTTCAAGATCGTTGATGTCCATTGGCACCCGTAGCCGACGAACGTCGTGATAGTCCAGCGGTTCTCGATCAAATACGGCGACAGAGCCGGCAACAACATCGCCGCGTGCGAATCCCCGATGACGGCGATCCGCTTCGCATCTGGGCCCTCGAATCCGTAGGTGCAGGACTGTAGTGATTCGCCCTGTTCGCGGAAGCACTTGAACGCACCCTGCCCGTCGTGCGCGAAATAGTCGATGCTCGGAGTGACCGGCTTCGCCGGGTCGAACAGCGCGCAGCCCTCGGTGCGCAGCGCTGCCACCCCGGCGCATTGGCCGGATTCGTGGGCAGCTCCGGGGGCTGCCAATGTCATGACCAACTCCTGGTCGTCCTGCGAATGCGCGTTCAGATCAGTTTCTACGACAACAGCCGAAGCGGCGATCGTCGCGGCGATCAGTACGCCGGCTGCCGTCCACTGTTTCGGTGAGATCCGGATGCGGCGGGACGGTGGTAGAACATTCTCCAGCCAGTTCGACCGGCGGATCGGATCCTCGTAGAAACGGTAAGTCAGGTGCGTCAGAGTGAGTGATACGCCGACGACCGTGACGTAGTACGGCCAAGCCGGCGGCAAGACGGCCGCCAGCAGGATGATCACCGGCCAGTGCCACAGGTAGAGGGTGTAGCTATGGTCGCCGAAGTACTCGGCGACGCGGTTGGTCAGGTGCGGTACCCCGCGTACCTCCGCACCGACGAATGCCGCGATGACAAGTGCCGTCGACAGCACGGGCAGCGCGGCCCATGGTCCGGGAAACATGCTGTCATCGGTGATGACGAACAGGGATAGGACTGCGCCTCCCAGTCCGATGTAGGACAGCAACGGGCGGATTCCATCCGGGAGGCGTGACAGCAGGGGCGCACAGATCGCCAGCAGCGCGCCCACACCGAGTTCCCACACGCGCGTGAATGTCGAGAAGTAGGCACCATTCGGATCGAGGTAGCTCTGAAAGCACGCCAGCGCGAACGACAGTGAGCAGACCGTCACCATGAAGCCGGCCAACCAGCGTTGCCGGCCGCGACCGTACGTCTCTGACGGCGTCGAACCGCGCCGGCTCAATGCGAAGAGTGCGAGTAGCGCGAGCGGCCACACAAAATAGAACTGCTCTTCGATCGACAGCGACCAGTAATGCAGCAGAGGAGATTTGGGCTGGCCCTCGGCGAAGTAGTCGGAGCCGACCCGTTCGAATCTCCAGTTCGATGCGAATACCGTCGCCCACAACCCGTCGACCAGAGCGGCCTTCGCGCGGGTCTCGGTGAGGAGCAGATAGCTGCCGGCCACGGTCGCCACGACCACCAGAACGGCCGACGGGATGATGCGCCGAACGCGGCGCCGATAGAAGTCTGCGAACGAGATCGAACCGGTGGTGGTGTGTTGCTTGATCAACAGCGCGGTGATGAAAAACCCTGAAAGCACGAAGAACACGTCGACGCCCACGAAGCCACCGCGCGGCCAGTCGAAGAGATGTTGGCTGAACACTGTCAGCACCGCGAAGGCCCGCATGCCTTGCAGGTCCATCCGAACGTGCAGCGATGGGTATCCCTGTCGCCCGTCGATCCGCACAGCGCGTGGTTCAACGGACAACCCGCACACTCCTACAAGTCCCGCCGACAATCGGCACATTGTCACACAGGAACTGGGAGCCGGCTGACTATTGGTCCCGATGCGGGCAGTGCGGTTCGGAAGGACCTAGAGATCGACCGCGACGATCGCGCTGTCCGGCCACAGACCGCGGTGTCGGGCCCGGCGCAGCTTCTCCCGGATCGGTAGCTCGCGGTGCACATTGGTCACGCCCGGGATCTTGAGCAGCGGGACGATATTCCACTGCCAGCCGTAGCGCCGGTGCAGTGCCGTATTGCCCTGTTGCGCCGCGTCACCGGAGAGCATCCGGGCCCGGCCGGGCACCGCGGCGCCCTGCGGGATCCCGCGGTGATCACACGCTGTGAACTGAACGTCGCCGCGGGCCTGTAGGCGTCGGGTCTTGGGCCCGATCTTGGTCCTGAACAGTGCGGTTCGACCCTCGATGACGAACCATATCGGGGTGTCGACCGGTGTGCCGTCCCGCCGGTAAGTCCGCAGCACCGCGTATCGGGACCGACTGAGGGTGGCGATTTCGGTATCGGTTGATGGCATGATCGCCAGTGAACAACTTCGAGTTGGCTCTAAGTCAAGGGGACACGTGGCCGCACTGCTGACCATCGGTGAGGTCTCGCGCCGCACCGGAGTGGCCCAGACGACGCTGCGGTACTACGAACAGATCGGGTTGCTACCCGCCCCGGATCGTGTGGGTGGCCAGCGTCGCTATCAGCAGTCGAGCCTGTTGCGGCTTGAGGTGATACGCGCCTGCAAGGCGGCGGGGTTCACGCTGGATGAGATCTCGGCACTGATGGGTGACCACGTCCCGGGCAAACCGGTGGCCCGCGCGTTGGCCGAGGCGAAGCTCGGCGAGATCGACGCCCAGATGGCGACGCTGGTGCGCGCCAAGAAGATCATTCAATGGGGCATGAGTTGCGAATGCCGGACGATCGACGACTGCACCTGCGGCATCCATCACACGCTGCTGGCCTGATCAGTTGCCGTTCGATGGGCTGAACTCAGGCGGCGGAGGGCGGCTGGCGCCGGTCGGACATCCCGCCGAAGACCCACACCAACGTCCCCATGCCGGCCGCGGTGAGCACGGCCGGACCCAGGCTCGCAGTGAACAGACCGACCACCACGAGCACCAGTGCGCCCACGATCAGCGCGATCACCTTGTGCGTCGGCCAGGGAACGCCGGCGACGTTGATTTCGGTGGGCGCGGTCATAGCTACACGATAACTCGTAACCAAGAGTTCGGGCAACCGAAACCTGGAGGTGGCGGATTAACCCGTTTTCGCCCGGAGAGCAGGTAGTGGCACCATTAGGCGGTGTCCGCTGAACTGATTCGAGGCCCCCAGGTATCGCCGCTCACCGCGGCCGACATCGACGAGGCCGCAGTGCGAATCGCCGGCGTCGTCACCCAGAGCCCATTGCAGTTCAGCGACCGGCTGTCGCACGCGACGGGAACCCAGGTGTACCTCAAGCGCGAGGACCTCCAGGCGGTGCGCTCCTACAAGCTTCGCGGTGCCTACAACCTGCTGATGCAGCTGACCCCCGACGAGCTGGCGGCCGGTGTGGTCTGTTCCTCGGCGGGTAACCACGCCCAGGGCTTCGCGCTGGCCTGCCGGTCCATGGGCGTGCACGGCCGGGTCTACGTGCCGGCCAAGACGCCGAAACAGAAGCGCGACCGGATCCGCTATCACGGAGGCGAGTTCATCGAGCTGATCGTCGGCGGCAAGACCTACGACCTGGCCGCGCAGGCCGCACTCGATGATGTGGCCCGCACCGGAGCCACCCTGGTGCCGCCCTATGACGATCCGCGCACCATGGCCGGGCAGGGCACCATCGCGGTCGAACTGCTCGAGCAACTGCCCGGTGAGCCGGATGTCGTGATCGTCCCGGTCGGCGGCGGCGGATGCATCGCCGGTATCACCACCTATCTGTCCGAGCGCACCGCGAACTCCGCGGTGCTCGGCGCCGAGCCGGCGGGCGCGGCATCGATGATGGCCGCGTTGGCCGCCGGCGCGCCGGTGGCGCTCGAGCACGTGGATCAGTTCGTCGACGGGGCCGCCGTCGCGAAGGCCGGCGCGAATCCCTACGCGGCGCTGGCCGCGGCCGGGGACATGCTGTCGATCACCTCGGTCGACGAGGGCGCGGTCTGCTCGGCGATGCTCGACCTCTATCAGAGCGAAGGCATCATCGCCGAGCCGGCGGGGGCGTTGTCGGTGGCCGCGTTGATGGAAGCCGATATCGCACCGGGCTCCACCGTGGTCTGCATTATCTCCGGTGGTAACAACGACGTGTCGCGGTATGGCGAGATCCTCGAACGGTCGCTGGTGCACCGCGGTCTCAAGCACTACTTTCTGGTCGACTTTCCCCAGGAGCCCGGTGCGCTGCGCGGTTTTCTGGACAGCGTGCTCGGACCCAACGACGACATCACGCTTTTCGAGTACGTCAAGCGCAACAACCGCGAAACCGGGGAGGCGCTGGTCGGTATCGAGCTGGGCTCGTCCACCGATCTCGACGGACTGCTGCACCGGATGCACGAATCCGAGGCGCATGTCGAACTGCTCGAACCGGGTTCGCCGACCTACCGCTATCTGACCTGAGTCCGCAGCACCGCGAACGAGTGCCCGGGCACGACGGTGCCCGCACCGTCGGCCCACGGGTCATCCCACGCCAGCACCACCTCTCCGGTGACCGGGACCGTCACCGCGGAGTCGCCCAGATTGCAGGCCACCGCCGACGTGCCACGGTGCAGAACGATCCACCGCGCATCCTCGTCGTAGTCCACCCGCAGATGATCCAGCCACGGGTCGGCGAAGTCGGGTTCGTTGTGCCGCAACGCGATCAGCTGGCGGTACACCTGCAGCAGCCGGGCATGCCCACCCTCGGTGACCTCGGCCCAGTCGAGCTTGGACCGGGTGAAGGTCTCGGGGTCCTGCGGATCCGGGATCTCGTCGGCATCCCAGCCGTGGGCGGCGAACTCGGCCTTGCGGCCCTCCGCGGTGGCCCGGCCCAGCTCCGGCTCCGGATGTGAGGTGAAGAACTGGAACGGGCTGCTCGAACCCCATTCCTCACCCATGAACAGCATTGCCGTATAGGGAGATCCGAGCACCAGTGCGGCCTTCACCGAAAGCTGGCCGGCGGTCAGGTTCTGCGACGGCCGGTCACCGGTGGCGCGGTTGCCCACCTGATCGTGGGTGAGGGTGTAGGCCAGCAGCCGGGTCGCCGGAATCGTGGCGGTGTCCAAGGGGCGACCGTGCCGGCGGCCCCGGAACGACGAGTAGGTGCCAGCATGAAAGTAGCCGTGCGTCAGAGTGTGCGCCAGCGTCTCCAGGGTGCCGAAATCGCCGTAGTAGCCCTGCCGTTCACCGGATACCGCGGTATGGATGGCGTGGTGGATATCGTCGTCCCACTGCGCGGTGAGCCCGAGACCGCCTTTCTCGCGCGGGGTGATCAGCCGAGGGTCGTTCATGTCGCTCTCGGCGATGAGGGACAGTGGCCGTCCCAATTCGGCTGCCAGGGCGTCGGTCTCGGTACTCAACTCTTCGAGTATGTGGATGGCGGTGGTGTCCACCAGCGCGTGCACGGCGTCCAGGCGCAGGCCGTCGGCGCCGAAATCACGCATCCAGCGCAGTGCGCAGTCGATGATGTAGCGGCGCACCTCGTCGGCCCCGGCGTCGCCGATGTTGACCGATTCGCCCCACGGGTTGCTGCCGCTGGACAGATACGGCCCGAACCTGGGCAGGTAGTTCCCGGACGGCCCGAGGTGGTTGAACACCGCGTCGATCAGCACGCCGAGACCGAGAGCGTGGCAGGCGTCGACGAGGCGCAGCAGGGCATCCGGGCCGCCATAGGGTTCGTGCACCGCGTACCAGAGCACACCGTCATAACCCCAGCCGTGGGTGCCGCTGAAGGCGTTCACCGGCATCAGTTCGACAAAGTCCACACCGAGATCGACCAGATGCTGCAGCTTCTCGATGGCGGCGTCGAAGGTGCCCGACGGGGTGAAGGTTCCGACATGCAACTCATAGATGGTGGCGCCCTCGATGGAGCGTCCCGTCCAGTCCTGCGGTGGCGCGGTGGGCGTCCACAGTTGCGAACGGGCGTGCACGCCGTCGGGCTGGCGGGGCGAGCGGGGGTCGGGCAGCACGGTGTCGTCGTCATCGAGGACGAACCCGTAGCAACTGTCCGGTCCGGCGGACACCGTGGCCCGCCACCAGTCGTCGGCGCCGCGCTCCATGGCGTGCAGGGTTCCGTCGACGTCCAGTTGTACCCGGTCGGGACGCGGCGCCCACACCGCGAATTCGCGCTCAGACATCGGTGCGCTCCAGCAGTACCACCGGCAGTTCGGCGAAGAGTTCAATCGCTGCCGGGGTGCCCGCATGCGTACGCCCGGTCAGCCGGTCGGTCCAGATACCTTCTGGCAGTGTCACGGTGGTGTCCCCCCAACCGATCTCGGCGAGCTTGACCGTCCACCGCGACACCGCCACCAGAACGTCATCGCCCCGCAGGAAGGCGACCAGGTGCGCAGCCGCGGAACCCGATGCCGGCACCGGCCGGTAAGCGCCCTCGAGGAAGGTGTCGGGCAATTCCCTGCGCAGCCGCAGTGCGGCGCCCGCCACCCGGATCTTGGGATCGGTGCGGGCCTCCAGCGCCGCGCGGCGCGCCGCGTAGTCCACCGGCCGGCGATTGTCCGGATCGACCAGACTGTCGTCGAACAGTTCGGTGCCCTGATACACATCCGGGATACCGGGCACGGTGAGCGCCAACAGTTTCTGGCCGAGACTGTCACTGTGGGCGTGCGCATCGGCGCGGGCCACCAGCGCGGTCAGTTCCTTGGACACCGGTCCGTCGATGATGGCGTCGACCCAATCGTGCACCGCCGATTCGAATTCGGTGTCCGGGTCGTTCCACGATGTGTGCAGGCCCGCCTCCCTGATCGCCTTCTCGGCGTAGGAATGCAGGCGGGTGCGCAAGGCATCGGACACCTCACCGTCGACGGGCCAGACTCCGAAGACGTTCTGCCACAGGAAGAGTGTGGTCGCCCGGTCCGGGCTCAGCACGATCTGAGACCAGCGTTCGACACGCTCTGCCCACTCGTCGGCCAGCTGGGACAACACGCCGATGCGGGTCCGCACATCCTCACTGCGCTTGGTGTCGTGGGTGGACAGCGTCACCATGGCGTGTGGCCACAGCCGAGCCCTGGTGGCGGACCGCTCGTGGAACTCGGCGGCGCTCACCCCGAAGAGCGACGGCTCGCCGCCGACCTCGTTGAGACTGACCAGCCGGGCATCCCGGTAGAACAGGCAATCCTCGACGGACTTGGCGGTCACCGCGCCGCACAGCTGCTGGATGCGTACCGCGGCCTCGCCGTCGTGCGCGAGGGCCGCAGCGACCAGTTGCAGCGGTTCGGCCAGTTCGGGCCGCGTGCGGACGGCCGCGGCGATGGCGGTGGGCCCCACCGCGGTCAGGTTCAGGTAGTCGAACCGGTAGACGTGCACGTGGGTCAGCAGCGCGGTGACCGCATCCGGCAGCAGGGCATGGTCGGCGCCGATGTCGGCGACGATGGACCGGCACACCCGGGCCAGCTCGCTGCTCAGGGTGTCGGTGGCGGCGACTGTCTTCAACTCCGAGGTCTGGTGCTCGGTGGTGCCGCGGTCGGTGCCGCTGCTCTCGTAGAGCGCGGTCAGCGCCGGCTCGCCCGCCGGGTCGACGAACAGGCCGCCGATCTCGCGCAGCGCGTCATAGCCGGTGGTGCCGTCCACCGGCAGCCCGGTGTCGAGCGGCTCGTCGGGGGCCAGGATCTTCTCGATGACGATCCAGGCCTTCTCGCCGACCAGGTCGCGAAGATCTGTGACGTAGGCGGCGGGTTCGGCGAGCCCGTCGGGATGGTCGATGCGCAATCCGTCGACCAGGCCCTCGGTGAACCACCGGCCCACCTCGGCATGGGATGCGGCGAACACCGCGGGGTCCTCCTGGCGCAGGCCGGCCAGGGAGGTGATGGAGAAGAACCGGCGGTAGCCGCAGAGATTGTTCCGCCAGCCGATGAGCTTGTAGTGCTGACGGTCGTGCACCTCGGCACCCGGCGCGCCGTCGTGCGCGGTGCCCGGGGCGATCGGCCAGGCCCGGTCGCCGAGCCGCAGCAGATCCCCGTCCACGGTCAACTCGGCGACATCGTCATCTGACCCCAGCACCGGCAACACGATCCGGCCGTGCTCGAGATCCCAGTCGATGTCGAAGTAGCTGCTGTAGGCGGAATCTCGGCCATGCGTGAGCACATCCCACCACCAGGCGTTTTGCGCGGGATCGTCGACGCCGACGTGGTTGGGCACGATATCGACGATCAGGCCCATGCCGCGGGCCCGGGCCCGGGCGGACAGTTCGGCCAGGCCCTCGGGTCCGCCGAGTTCGTCGGACACCGTGGTCGGGTCGGTGACGTCGTAGCCGTGGCTGGAACCGGCGGTCGCGGTCAGGATCGGGGAGAGGTAGAGGTGCGAGACCCCGAGGTCGTCCAGATAGTCCAGCAGGTCGACCGCGTCGGCGAAGGTGAAGGAATCACCGCGCATCTGGAGCCGATACGTGGAGAGCGGGACACCCATCAGCCGATACCGCCTAAGTCGTTTTCCGGAGCACCCGAAGTGAACGCGGCTGCAACGGCATCTTCTCGCCGGCAGAAATCGTCACCTCGTGGGCACCGGCGGGATCGCCGGTGTCCAACGCGGTTACCCACTTTTCGGCGTAATCATCGGGGGGCAGCACGAAATCCAGCGATTCGTCGTGTGCGTTGAAGCACAGCAGGAACGAATCGTCCCGGACGCGTTCGCCGCGGGCGTTGGGTTCCGGGATGGCGTCCCCGTTGAGGAACACCGCGACACTCTTGCCGAAACCCGAACCCCAGTCCTCGGGGGTCATCTCGACTCCGGCCGGGGTCAGCCAGGCGATGTCACGCTCCTGCTCGCCACTGCGAATCGGGTTGCCTGCCAGGAAGCGGCGACGCCGGAACACCGGGTGCTTCTTGCGCAGGGCCACCGCTTTGCGGGTGAACTCCAGCATGTCGGCGTTGTCCTCGAGCTTGGACCAGTCCACCCAGGCGATCGGGGAATCCTGGCAGTAGGCGTTGTTGTTGCCGCCCTGCGTGCGTCCGATCTCGTCACCGTGGCTGATCATCGGTGTGCCCTGCGAGATCATCAGGGTGCCGATCACGTTGCGCATCTGACGCGCCCGCAGCGCATTGATGTCCGGGTCGTCGGTCGGGCCCTCGACGCCGCAGTTCCAGGACCGGTTGTGGCTTTCGCCGTCGCGGTTGCCCTCGCCGTTGGCCTCGTTGTGTTTCTCGTTGTAGGACACCAGGTCGGCCAGGGTGAATCCGTCATGGCAGGTGACGAAGTTGATGCTTGCGCCGGGCCGCCGGCCGGTGTTCTCGTAGAGGTCCGAGGAACCGGTCAGCCGGGATGCGAACTCGCCGAGCGTCGCCGGCTCACCGCGCCAGTAGTCGCGCACGGTGTCGCGGTACTTGCCGTTCCACTCGGTCCACAGCCCCGGGAAGTTGCCGACCTGATAGCCGCCCTCGCCGACATCCCACGGTTCGGCGATCAGCTTGACCTGGCTGACCACCGGATCCTGCTGCACCAGGTCGAAGAACGCCGACAGGCGGTCCACATCGTAGAACTCGCGGGCCAGGGTGGAGGCCAGGTCGAAGCGGAAGCCGTCGACATGCATCTCCAGCACCCAGTACCGCAACGAATCCATGATCAGTTGCAGGGTGTGCGGGTGCCGGGCGTTGAGGCTGTTGCCGGTTCCGGTGAAGTCCTTGTAGAACTGTTCCTCACCGTCGAGCAACCGGTAGTACGCCGCGTTGTCGATACCCCGGAAGTTCAGGGTCGGGCCGAGGTGGTTGCCCTCGGCGGTGTGGTTGTAGACGACGTCGAGGATGACCTCGATACCGGCGTCGTGGAAGGACCGCACCATGGCCTTGAACTCGGCCACTGCACCGCCGGCGTGGCGGCTGGCGGCGTACTGGGCGTGCGGGGCCAGGAAACCGAAGGTGTTGTATCCCCAGTAGTTTCGCAGACCCAATTCGAGCAGCCGGTGATCGTGCAGGAACTGGTGTACCGGCATGAGCTCGATGGCGGTCACGCTCAACGATTTCAGATGCTCGACGATCACCGGGTGCGCGAGCCCGGCGTAGGTACCGCGCAGTTGTTCGGGGATGTCCGGATGCAGCTGGGTCAGGCCCTTGACGTGGGCTTCGTAGATGACGGTCTCGTGGTACGGGGTGCGCGGGGCCCGATCCGAACCCCAGTCGAAAAACGGGTTGATCACGACGCTGGTCATGGTGTGGCCCAGGGAGTCCACCGCGGGGTCGGCGGGGGTGACAGCGGGATCCTCGGATTCCAGGTCATATGAGAACAGCGCCTGGGTGAAGTCGAAATCGCCGTGGAAGGACTTCCCGTACGGATCGAGCAGCAGCTTGCTGGGGTCACACCGGTGGCCGGCCACCGGGTCCCACGGCCCGTACACCCGGAACCCGTAGCGCTGACCGGGGCTCACCGTGGGCAGGTAGGCATGCCAGACATAACCATCCACCTCGTCGAGCGGAACCCGTTGTTCGGTACCATCTTTGGCGATCAGGCAGAGCTCGACCTTGTCGGCGACCTCGGAGAACAACGAGAAGTTGGTACCGGCCCCGTCGTAGGTGGCGCCGAGCGGATATGCGGTGCCGGGCCAGACCGTGATGTCCATCTCACCACCAGCCGGTGGCGGCTGCGAGCTGACGCCCCAGTTCGTTCGTCATGGTACGAACGTATGTTGTCGATAGGTGGTGAGAGTCGTGATACATCAACACATTTCCCTCTACTACTCGGCAAAAATCCGGTCGGCACACCGCGTCGGTCATGTCGAGTGGCTTCAGATTCGGGAACCGTTGCAGATAATCCAAAGTCGGGTTGTCGTCGGACAGTACCGCAGAGCGCTTGACGCCGCACGAGATGGCATCGCCGCCGTCGGCCAGGCAGTCGGCCGGGAAGTACGGCTTGTTGTTGCGCACCAGCCAGGGGGTGTCCCGCATCGCCAGAACGTCGATACCGGCGTCCGAGAACTGCTGCCAGATACCGAGATACGAGCTGGGCATGACATCGCCGGGTTTGATGTTCCACGGCCGGGTGGAGGTGGTGAACACGAAGTCGGGCTTGTCCGCGAGCAGCTTCGGCATCACCACGTCGTTCCACTGCCGGCACTTCGGGTACGGCCGGTTGTCGCCCATCACGAGGGGTTTCTGTTCGGTGGTCAACGGGCAACCCATCTTCAGGTAGGTGACCACCTTGAAGTCGTGTAGCCGGCCGAGTAGGTCCAGCGCGGTGATCCAGTGTTCGGCGTGCGATCCGCCGGCCAGTGCGATGGTGCGTTGGGCATCTTTGTTGCCATAGGTGCAGTTGATGACGTCGACGTTGGCGAAGTCGCTGATGCAACCCGCGTTGGTGGACTCCGGGATGTCGTTCTTGGCCTCCAGCACGGTGGGCCGCATCGGCAGCTTGGGCACTCTGGCGTTGTTGGTCAGCGCCCGCGACCCGGGGTAGTCGCGGGCCGAGAGCCCGGACAGCTCCTTACCGCTGGCCCGTTCGACGGTGACGTGCTCGCGCCAGGTGAACGATGTCGCTGTCAGCGTGACGCCCAGCAGGGTCACGACCGAGCCCAGCACGATCGTCGGGCGGCGCAACCGGGTTCGCCACGGCACACCGGTCGGCCGCTGGGCCGGTGCCCGGTAGCGCAGTGGGGTTTCGACGTATCTGGTTGTCAGCCAGGCCAGTACGCCGGACACCAGCAGCACGATCGCGCCGTCGGTGAAGCCGGCGTGGTCGCGGCCGGTGTAGGCCAGCCAGAAGATCAGCAGCGGCCAGTGCCACAGGTAGAGCGAATAGGCCATCGACCCCAGCGCGACGAACGGCTTGGTGGCCAGCAGGCGGTTCGGGGCGGGCAGCTTGCCGCCGGTGTGCGGATCGGCGACGCGGTTGGCTGCCGATAGGATGAACAGCACGGTGGCGCCGACGGGGACCAGCGTCCACGGGCCCGGGAACTCGCGCACCCCGTCGATGAGCCAGCCGCACAGCAGGATGGCGATCAGCGATACGGTCGCCACGATGGTGCGCACCCACATGGGCCAACGCACATAGGGGACCAGGGCGCCGATCAGTGCGCCCAGGGTGAGCTCCCAGGCCCGGGCGAAACTGTTGTAGTAGGCCACGGCCTGATCGGCGTTGTGCGCGATGATGGCGTACACGAACGAGGCGATGGTCAGCGCGCTCAGCAGCACGATGAACACCCAGCGCACATGCCTGCCCAGCGGTCTGCGCAGCAGGTAGGCGAGGGCGAAGATGATCGCCAGCAGTGCGATGTAGAACTGGCCCTGCACCGACATCGACCAGATGTGCTGCAGCGGGCTGACCGTCTCACCGGCGCGCAGATAGTCCGCGGCGGTGTTGGCCAGTTCCCAGTTCTGGTAGTAGCCGAGGCTGGCCAGGCTCTGGTCAGCAAACGTTTCCCAGCGGGTTTCCGGCTGGATCAGGATGGTCAGCACCGCGGCCGCCGCGAGCACCACGATCAGCGCAGGCAGCAGCCGGCGGACCAGTCGCACGACCTCCGGAATCGGGCGCAGCGCGGTGGCCGGGTCGATCGCGGCGCGTAGCAACCGGCCGCCGAAGAAGAACCCGGACAGCGCCAGGAACACGTCCACACCACCGGAGACCCGGCCGAACCAGACGTGGAAGATCGCCACGAGGGCGATCGCGACCCCACGGAGTCCGTCGAGGTCGTGCCGGTAAAAGCCCGATGCGCGGGTACCCGTCTGCGAGCCGGCGGTCGACGTGGGACCGGCTGTGGGTGTACCGCGGGTGGAGGGTCGGGCGGGAGCGAGGGTCATCATGGTCGGGGAGTTAATCTACCTAAGAACCCTGGGGGTCTCAGGCCACGGGCGTGACGTCACACCAGCTGGGCAAAGCGATAGTGTCCGGTGCCATGCCAGCGTTGACACCGGATGAGATCAGCGCGATCGACACCGCGCACATCTGGCACCCCTACAGCACGATCGGCTCCCAGGCATTGCCGCCGGTGGTGGCAGTGGCAGCCAAGGGCGCCTGGCTCACCCTCGTGCATGACGGCAGGTCCGTCGACGTGCTCGACGCCATGAGTTCGTGGTGGACGGCGGTGCACGGGCACGGTCACCCACGACTCGACGCCGCGATGAGTGCCCAGCTGGCCACCATGAACCACGTCATGTTCGGTGGACTGACCCATGAGCCGGCCGCCCGGCTGGCCCAGCTGCTCGTCGAGATCACCCCGGCGGGCCTGGAGTCGGTGTTCTTCAGTGATTCGGGCTCGGTGTCGGTGGAGGTGGCCGCCAAGATGGCACTGCAGTACTGGCGCAGCCGTGGCTTGCCGGCCAAACACCGGCTGATGACGTGGCGCGGCGGCTATCACGGCGACACGTTCACCCCGATGAGCGTCTGTGACCCCGACGGCGGCATGCACTCGATCTGGACCGATGTCCTGGCCCGGCAGGTGTTCGCACCGCAGGTGCCCGGCGAGTACGACCCCTCCTACGTGGCGGACTTCGGGCGGCAGCTCGCCGAGCATGCCGGCGAGCTGGCTGCGGTGATCGTCGAGCCGGTCGTCCAGGGGGCCGGCGGTATGCGCTTTCACGACCCGCGCTATCTCACCGACCTACGACGGCTGTGCGATGAGCACGGTGTGCTGCTCATCTTCGACGAGATCGCCACCGGATTCGGACGTACCGGTGAACTGTTCGCCGCCGATCACGCCGGGGTCACCCCCGACATCATGTGCGTGGGCAAGGCGCTCACGGGCGGGTATGTGACGCTGGCCGCCACCCTGTGCACGGGTGATGTCGCGGCGACGATCAGCGCGGGGGAGCCGGGCGCCTTGATGCACGGACCCACCTTCATGGCCAATGCGCTGGCCTGTGCGGTGTCGGTGGCCGCGGTGGAACTGCTGCTGGAGGGTGACTGGCGGGCCCGGGTGCGTGAGATCGAGGCCGGGTTGCGGGCCGGGCTCGAACCGGCGCGATCACTGCCCGGTGTGGCCGATGTGCGGGTGCTCGGCGCCATCGGCGTCATCGAGATGCGCGAACCCGTCGATATGGCCATCGCCACCCGCACCGCGATCGAGCACGGTCTGTGGCTGCGACCGTTCGGCAGGCTGGTCTACGCGATGCCGCCCTTCATCTGTACCCCCGACGAGATCGCCGGTATCGGTGCGGGCATGGTCGGCGTCGCGCGTGCACTAACCTGAACGGTGTTCAAGTGTCGAAAGGACGTCCAGTGACGCGCACCGGTCTTTCCCCGCTGGCCTGGCTCGCCGAGGTCGAGGCACAGCGCCGTGCGCAGGGGCTGCGCCGATCCCTGCGGGTGCGCCCGCCGGTGGGCACCGAGCTCGATCTGGCCTCCAACGACTATCTCGGGTTGTCCCAGCACCCCGCCGTGCTCGCAGGTGGCGTCGAGGCGCTGCGCACCTGGGGTGCCGGTGCCGGCGGCTCGCGGCTGGTCACCGGGAACACCGAGCTGCACGAGGAATTCGAAGCCGAGCTGGCATCGTTCACCGGGGCCGAATCGGCGTTGGTGTTCTCGTCGGGTTACACCGCCAACATCGGCGCCATCACGGCGCTGACCGGTGCGGGCTCGTTGCTGGTCTCCGATGCGCTCACCCATGCCTCCATCGTGGATGCCTGCCGGCTGTCGCGGGCCAGGGTCGCGGTGACACCGCATCTCGATGTCGTCGCCGTCGAAGCGGCGTTGTCGGGGCGCGCCGAGGAACGGGCGGTGGTGGCCACCGAATCGGTGTTCAGCACCGACGGTGGCCTCGCCCCGCTGCGTGAACTGCACGAGGTGTGCCACCGGTTCGGTGCGCTGCTGCTGGTCGACGAGGCACACGGGCTCGGTGTCCGCGGCACCGGTGGTCAGGGGCTGCTGCACGAGGTCGGTCTGGCCGGCGCGCCGGACGTCGTCATGACCACGACGTTGTCCAAGGCACTGGGCAGCCAGGGCGGTGCGGTGCTCGGACCGGCTGCGGTGCGTGCCCATCTCATCGACACGGCGCGCACCTTCATCTTCGACACCGGGCTCGCGCCGGCGGCCGTCGGCGCCGCGCTGGCCGCACTGCGCGTCCTGGAGGGCCAGCCGCAGCTGGCCTCCGCGGTGCTGGAGCGCGCCGCCGAACTCGCCCGGATCTGCGATGTGGCCGAGACACCCACCTCGGCGGTCGTCTCGGTGATTCTGGGCGACCCCGAGGTGTCCGCCGCCGCGGCCGCGGCCTGCCTGGAACGCGGGGTGCGGGTGGGCTGTTTCCGGCCGCCCTCCGTCCCGGCCGGCACCTCCCGACTACGGCTGACCGCCCGCGCCGCCCTCACCGATGACGAGATTGCTGTGGCGGCAGGGGTTCTCGCCGAGGTTCTCGGCCTGCAGCGATGACTGTCCTGATCGTGACGGGTACCGATACCGGGGTCGGCAAGACGGTGACGACGGCGGCGCTGGCCGCGGCCGCCCGGCTGGCCGGTATCGATGTGGCGGTGTGCAAACCGGTGCAGACCGGATCTGCGGACGGTGACGACGATCTGGGTGAGGTACGCCGGCTCTCCGGGGTCGACGCGCTGCACGGGGGCTGGCGATATCCCGAGCCGTTGGCGCCGGTCGCGGCGGCCGCAAGGGCCGGACTGCCGTTGCCTGACCGCGACGAGCTGGTGGCCTCGGTGCGGGCCGCCGACGCGCCGGGGCGATTGACCATCGTCGAAGGTGCCGGTGGCCTGCTCGTCGAGATGGGTGCCGGCGGGGTGACGCTGCGCGATATCGCCGCCGAGGTGTCCGCGCCGGTTCTGGTGGTGGTGTCACCGGGGCTGGGCACCCTCAACCACACCGCGCTGACGTTGGAATCACTTGCCGGACAAGGCATTGCGTCGGCCGGACTGGTGATCGGCGCGTGGCCGGCCGAACCCGGCGTCGCCGAGCTGGGCAACCGGGAGGCGCTGGCGGCGCTGGCCGATGTCCGTGCGGTGTTGCCCGCGGGGGCCTCGGCGCGCACCTCGGAGGACTTCCGGGCGCTCAGCGTCGAGGCCTTCGACCGGAACTGGATCGCGAGCCTGGTGTAGCCATGGTGCACTCGGTCGAGCTGACTCTCGATGCAGGCGCCGATGCCGCCGTCCGTGATGTCTGGCAGGCGCTCGCCGTCGCCGGGGCGCCCAGCCAGGCGGCCCACCGCTCGCCGAGCAACCGCCCGCACGTGACCGTCACGGTCTCCGCCCGGATGTCCGCGGCGGTCCACGATGATCTGGCCCCGCTGCTGGGCTCGCTGCCGTTGCCGTGCAGGCTCGGCGCACCGATCATCTTCGGCCGCGGTCCCTACACGCTGGCGTTGCTGGTGATCCCGTCCGCCGGGCTACTGGACCTGCACGCACAGGTGAACCGTATCTGCCTGCCGCACATGGAGTCCGGACCACTGCGGCATGCCCAGTCCGGGCAGTGGACCCCGCACGTCACGCTGGCGCGCCGGCTCGGTGCCGACCTGTTGGAGCGGGCGCTGGCCGTGGCGGGCACCGGAACCGATATCGAGGGTTCGTTCACAGGGCTGCGGCACTGGGACGGCGATGCCCGTCAGGAGCACCCGATTGTGCTGCCCGGCTGAAAGGCAATGCTTGGTCAGAATGGTGGCGGGTCTGGGTCACCGGTCCTGACGACATGGTCGTGGAGAACGTCGTCTTGTGTGGTGGTGGCCCTGATCGCGCTGTCTCGGATCCGCTCTTTGGCGACCTGCTCGAGGGCGCGTTGGAGTTGGTTGCGTGCGCGTTCGGTGTTGATGCGTTGGGCGCGGTCTTGGGCGCGGGTGCGTTGTCGGACCGGCATCTTGGTGTCGCGGTCGGTGTCGTTGATGAGGGTGATGGCGCGTTTTCGTGGGATGGGTGTCTGGATGTTCCAGTGCGGGAACAGGATTGCCGCGCCGGGAGCCTTTGCGTAGGTGTGTCCGGTGGGTGCGCTCCAGTGGATGGTGCCGTCGGGTTGGGCGGTGGGTGTCCAGCCGCCGAAGGTTTTGACCAGATGGTGCAGGCGGCATAGTGGCCCGAGGTTGCCGGGGTGGGTGGCTCCGGCCGGCCATGGGGTCAGATGATCCAGGTCGCAGCGGTGTGCGGCGCGGTTGCAGCCGGGGAAGCTGCAGTTCATGGCGCGCATGCGGACGAACGCGGTCAGCGCGGTCGAGGGCCGGTATCGGGGTTCGGCGGGGAGGTCGGCGATCTCCGATAGCAGTTTAATGGTGGCGCCAGCGGCGATGAGTTCGGCGAGCATCGCGGCGGGAATGATGGCGCCGTCGAGCGTGACGCCGGGGCTGGGGTTGCAGGCCGCGGGCTTGGTGGGTTGGGTGCTGGCAGCCGGCGCGTCGGGTTCTGACTCCGCGGCCGGAGTCTGCGGCTGTCGCCCGGCAGTCTGCTCCTCTTGCTCTTGCTCTTGCTCTTGCTCTGGCGCGGCCTCGGTCGCGGTGGGCTCGGAGTCCGGGGTGCCCGCAGCGCCCGGCGTCGTCTGCCGCGGGCGGTCTTCAGCCGCGGCGGGCACCTGGTCGGTGAGCGCGTAGATGGTGAGTGCGCCCGCGCGTGGGTCTTTACCGCTGCCCGCACACTCAGCGTCCCCGCACTCGCAGGCCAGGCGCTCCAGGGCGGGCCCGACCACACCCAATGCGGCCAGGGCCGCGGCGCGTAGTTCCCCGCGCTTGCGGGGATCATTGGCGCAGACCGTGTCGGCGAGGTCGTTGAGCCTCTGCTCCAAGATCTTCTTGTCGGTGACGCGTAGCCGCCCCCAGAACGAGGCCACCCCGTTGGGGTCGTCCTTGTCGTCGAACTCGACGTAGAGGTCTTTGGCGGCCCGTTTGGAGCGCACGACGGCGTCGGGGTCGAATTTCTCCACCCACAGATCCACCGCCCCGATCAGTTGTTTCTCCGAATGCGCCCCGTACTGGTTGGCTTCGGCGGCGATGGCGGTGTCGATCAACCCCAGCGCGTCCTCGTCGACGACGAGGTGGGTGCGCCAGGTGATTGCATCGATCACCCTCGCCGAGATGACTCCGGTGGCGAACAGGGCTGAGGTGCGGGGCAGCCGGTCGCGCAACGCTTGGGCGATGCGCATCTGCTTGGACGCCGCATGCGAGTTCAGGTTGCAGGCCGCCGACACCGCGGCCTGCGCCCACGCCCACCCATCGATGACCTGATGGGCGACCACATCGTCTTCGTCATCGCACTGGCGGGCCACCACCTCGCCGATCAGGGCCAGTCGCTGCGCGGCGGCCCTCGCCTCGGTCTGGGTCATGGTGGTGACCGCGGAGATGAGCGCCTCATCGCTCAACCCGGCGAGTGCGCCACGATCCAAGACTTCGAACATATGTGCGATTGTACCGACCTGGTCGGACATGTTCGGCGCCGAAGAACCGAGTTATCGGACCGCCGCGTCCCGGTGTGCCGCCATGCCGTCGATGAGCAGGTTGAGGCCGAATGCGAACCGGCGGCCGGCGTCCTCGGAGAGCGTCGACTGGCCTTCCGGCAGTTCGGCGCCCGCGGCGTCCCACTGCAGGCGGGACTGTTCATCGACGGTGAACCCCAGCACGTAGTAGACGACGGTGCGGGCGGCCAGCGCGCAATGCTGTCCGTCGACGCCGGATTCGGCCACCGCCGCGGACAGGCGGTCGACGACCCGCGTCATCGCCTCGGATTGCCAGGCGGCGAAGCTGGCCGAGACCAGTTCGGCGCCGTCGGTGTGCGACAGCAGTGCGTCCCGTAGCCGGTGGCAGTCCCCGGACACCTGCTCGCGCCAGGTTCCGGACGGGTCCGGTTGCAGCGCGGGCGCCAGAATCCGGTCGGCCACCGCGCCGAGCAGTTGCTGCTTGTTGGCGAAATGCCAGTACAACGCGCCGGGGCTGACGTTGAGCTCGCGCGCGAGCCGGCGCATGGTCAGATCGGCGATCCCGAAATTGTCCAGGATCGCCGTGGCGGCGTCGACGAGGTCACGTTTGTGCAGCTGCACGGAGGTAGCCTAACCTGAACACCGTTCAATGGTCAGCAGTGAGGGAGACGTACCGGTGACGGACATTCTGGTTCAGGCGCGCGAGCAGGTCTTGGAACGCGGCGTCGGCCTCGATCAGGAGCAGACCCTGCAGGTGCTGCAGCTGCCCGACGATCAGCTCGACGCACTGCTCGAACTGGCCCACGAAGTCCGGATGAAGTGGTGCGGTCCCGATGTCGAGGTCGAGGGCATCATCAGCCTCAAGACCGGCGGTTGCCCCGAGGACTGCCACTTCTGTTCGCAATCAGGTCTTTTCGCCTCCCCGGTGCGCAGCGCGTGGCTCGATATCCCGAGCCTCGTCGAGGCCGCCAAGCAGACCGCCAAGACCGGTGCCACCGAGTTCTGCATCGTCGCCGCGGTGCGCGGCCCGGATGAGCGGTTGCTGTCACAGGTCGCCGCGGGCATCGAGGCCATCCGCAACGAGGTCGACATCCAGATCGCGTGCTCGTTGGGCATGCTGACCGAGGAGCAGGTGCAGCGGCTCGCCGATATGGGCGTGCACCGCTACAACCACAACCTGGAGACGGCGCGCTCGTTCTTCACCAATGTCGTGACCACCCACACCTGGGAGGAGCGCTGGGACACCCTGCGCATGGTCCGCGAGGCCGGTATGGAGGTCTGCTGTGGCGGCATCCTGGGCATGGGCGAGACGCTGGAGCAGCGCGCGGAATTCGCCGCCAACCTGGCCGAGCTGAACCCGCATGAGGTGCCGCTGAACTTCCTGAACCCGCGCCCGGGCACACCGTTCGGTGACCTCGAGGTACTGCCGGCCGCCGACGCCCTGCGGGCGGTCGCGGCATTCCGGCTGGCGCTGCCGCGCACCATGCTGCGCTTCGCCGGTGGCCGCGAGATCACCCTCGGCGATCTGGGCGCCAAGCAGGGCATCCTGGGCGGTATCAATGCCGTCATCGTCGGCAACTACCTCACCACCCTGGGCCGGCCGGCCGAGGCGGATCTGGAACTGCTCGACGATCTGCAGATGCCGATCAAGGCCCTGAACGCGACGCTGTAGCTCGCGCGGTAAGACTGACAGTGTGATGAGTAGCGAGCTTGCGGCCCTGCCCGCGCCCGTCGGTGCCGGTGTCTTCAACGTCTACACCGGTGCCGCGGCGGGCACGGTAATCCCGACGGCGGCTCAGCTCGGTTTGGAGCCGCCACGGTTCTGCGCCGAATGCGGCCGCCGGATGATCGTCCAGGTCCGCCCCACGGGGTGGTGGGCGAAGTGTTCGCGGCACGGTCACGTCGATTCCACCGATCTGGACACCCAGCGATGACGAATTCTCTTGGTGCACCTGCTGTTTCCAAACGCACCGCGGCCCTCCGGATTTTCCTGGGCCTGCTCGCCGCCGGCGCGGTGGTCGGCGCGCTGTGGGCGTGGCTGGCGCCGCCGATCCAGGGCGTCGTCGCGCTGACCCGGGCCGGCGAGCGGGTGCGGGCCTATCTGGGCAATGACTCCGACCACTTCTTCCTCGGTGCATTTCTGCAGGCCGGTCTGCTCGGCGTGCTCGCCGTGGTGGCGACCGTGCTGGTGTGGCAGTGGCGGGCCCATCGCGGTCCCGCTCAGTTGGTGGCACTGGCGGCAGGTATGGCCGCCGCCGCCGGCGCTGCGGCCGGTGTCGGTGCGGCACTTGTGCACTGGCGCTACGGCAGCATCGACGTGGATGCCGCGCCGGTCACCGAGGCCAACCGGGTGCATTACGTATCGGAAGCTCCTGCGGTGTTCTTCGGGCACGGGCCGTTGGTGATTGCCGCCGGCATCCTGTTGCCCGCCGCGGTCGCCGCGTTGACCTACGCCCTGCTGACGGCCTCGGCCTCACGTGATGACCTCGGCGCCTGGCCGCCGGTGGAGTACGCGGGCGTGTACCCCCCGATTCCGGTGGCGGCGACGCCGTCCACCGAGTTTGCCGACCCCGCGCAAACGTAGCCCCCACAGATCGCGGGTACCGAGGTAGATTGACGCGCGCACAGCTGCATCACAGCAAAATGGCAGCCGCGATAATTACCTGTGAGTGAGGTCCCGTCATGCCCATGCTGGAGTACAAGTCGACGCCCGCGTGGTTGCAGGCGTCCCGGCGCAAGATGGTCGACCGGATTCCGGTCACGACCATGCGGCAGTTCCTCTACCTCTCGATGATCCGTAAGCGGGGCAATTTCACCGACCCGAAGACCTTCAACGAGAAGGTGAACTGGCGAATCTTCAACGACCGCCGGGACCGGATCATCAAGGCCTGCGACAAGATGTGGATGAAGGAGATGGCCCGGGAGGCCTACCCGAGTCCTGATCTGCGCATCCCGGCCACCTACTGGTCCGGCGCCGACCTGCGCGAGGCCCCGGATCTGACATCGCTACCGCCCTGGGTACTCAAACCCAACGCGAGCAGTGGGCGAGCGCTGTTCGGGCCCGATCCGCAGACGGATCTGGCCGATCTGCTCCGGCAGACCAGCACCTGGTTCGACGAGACGCCGCTGGAACTGGGCGAGTGGGGTTACAGCGAAGCCCGCCCGCATCTGCTGCTGGAGGAGCGCATCCCGACACCGGACGGGCGGGCACCCGTCGACTACAAGTTCTTCGTCTTCGACGGCCGCATCGAGCTGATCCAGGTGAACCGCGGCAGGTTCGGCAAGCACCAGACCACGACGTTCCTGGACGCCGACTGGCGGCAGCTGCCGGTGCGCTGGCGGATTCAGCCGGTGGCCGATGAGCAACGGCCCGCCGAACTGGACAAGATGATGGAGATCGCCTCCACACTGGGCGCCGACTGGGACTTCATCCGGGTCGACCTGTATGCCGTCGACGGCGACGTCTGGTTCGGCGAGTACACCCCGTACCCGGGCAGTGGGTTGCTGCGCTACAAGCCGATGAGTTTCGACCTGGAGCAGGGCCTGCAGTGGAAGCTGCCGACGCTGGCCGAGGTGCAGCGCGGCCGGCCCTGAGCCCGGCCGAGCATCGGATCGCTACCGGTCGAGCTCCGACAGCGGCAGACGATGCACCTTGCGCCCGGTCAGCACCTTGGCCGCGATGACGGCCAGCCGCGCCATCCCGGTGTAGGTCGACGGGTTGAACATGGTCGGCCACTTGGTGCGGGCCAGGTGCTCACCGAGCGGGCGGCCGGCGAAGCGATCCGAGAGCCAGCGCAGCGCCATCGGCGCCGACATCGGGTGCAGCAGCAGATGCTCGCTGAACGCGTCGCGGTGATAGGTGACGTGGGCGCCGCCGGAGGCATAGGTTTCGGCGAGCTCGTCGATCCCGTCGACGGAGATGATCTCGTCGTGCACGGCCTGGATGATGAGCACCGGCGGGGTGGGCACCGCGACACCGAGCTTGATGTCGGCGAAGACGTGCTGCACCTCTGGGGTCGAGAGGATCTGTTCCAGCGGCTGATCGAGCATGTCGCCCATATCGGTGCGCCACAGCCGCACGATGGCCTCGACGGTGGTCATGTGGTGCAACCGGTCCAGCAGGGCCCGGCCGTTCTCGCTGGCGTGCTCGGCGATGATCCGCTGAAGTCCCGGGTAGACGTCGGCGAGAGCGGCGACCACCAACGCGGGCAACGCCGAGGCGAAGGTGCCGTTGAGCTTGCGGAAGGTGCGCCCCAGATCGCCGACCGGCGAACCCAGGACAGCGCCGACGATGTTGAGTTCGGGTGCGTAGGTGCCGCTCATCTCGGCGGCCCATGCGCTGGCCAGACCGCCACCGGAATAGCCCCACAACCCGATGGGCGCCTTATCCGACAGCGTCAGTTGCTCGGAACCCAAGGCCGCACGCACCCCGTCGAGCACGCGGTAGCCGGGTTCGTACGGGGTGCCCCAGTTGCCGTTGACGCCTTCGTGGTCGGGGACGGACACCGCCCAGCCCTCGGCGACGGCCGCGGCGACCAGCAGCATCTCGAACTGCGGCACCGAGCCGGGTGCCACCGCATGCCGGCGCAGCGCATAGGACGGGAAGCAGCGCGATGAGATGGCATCGATGGCGCACTGGTAGGAGACGAGCGGACAGATGCGCTCCGGTCCCCGTTCGGCGGGCATGACCACGGTGGTGGCGGCCGCTTCGGGGTTGCCGTTCATATCCGTGGTCCGGTACAGCAGCTGTACCGCGCGCACCTGCTGGGGGATCAGTCCGAGAAAGGCCAGTTCGACGTCCCGGCTGCGCAGCACGGTGCCCGGGGTGGCGTGCTGGAAGCCGGCCGGGGCGAGGTAGAACGGATCATCCTTGGGCAGCTGTGGGCGCGCGGAGCGGTCCAGCGCCTCGTGCGGGACGGCTCCGATCCATTCGGCGTCGGGCGCGGCCGCAGTGCTGCCAAAGTCCATCCGGGCATTGTTGCCTAAGAAGGGTCTAAGAATCCAGTCCGACTCACCCCGGCGGGCGTAATGCGGCAAATTCGTCGGTGACCCGGTAACGGGATTCGGTGAACCGGTACAGCGCCGCGGGCCGGCCACCGCTGCGCCCCGAGCGTGCGGTGGTCCCGGTCCTGGTGATGACGTTGCGCCGCTCCAGCACGCGCTGCAGATTGGTCGCATCGACCGGGTGCCCGAGCGCGGCACTGTAGATGTCGCGCAGCGCTGACAGCGCAAACTCTTTGGGCGCCAAGGCAAATCCGATGTTGGTGTAGGACAGTTTGGCGATCAACCGAGAGCATGCGTTGGCCACCATGGTGCCGTGATCGAAGGCCATCGGCGGCAGGGCGGACACCGGGTGCCAGCGGGTGTCCGGTGGCAGCTCCGGGGTGGCGGGGGAGGGCACCAGCCCCAGGAAGGTGGAGGCGATGGTGCGCGGACCCGGTACCCGGTGCGGGTCGGAGAACACCGCCAACTGCTCGAGATGTGTCAGTTCGCGCAGGTCGACCTTCTCGGCAAGTTGACGGCGAACCGAACTGATCATGTCCTCGTCGTGTCGCAGCTGTCCGCCGGGCAGCGCCCAGGCGCCGCGCTCCGGATCCATGGCCCGTTCCCACAGCAACACGCTGAGCTGCGGGTTTTTGGTGGACAGTTGACGAACCTGGAGGACGACGGCGAGCACCTCGTGGTCGGTGCTACGATATGGCATGTTTTCGATTGTAAGTCGAAAACCTCCATTGGCACAAAGGAGACTGCCATGACGGTCCTGGATCGCACTGCAGCGCACGACAGCGTTCTCGCCGCACGCATCGTCGACGGCCCCGGCGGCTACGCCGGTGTGGTGGGCGACGGCCAGTGGGCGGCCGAGGTCCGCCGGCTGGCGAACCTGCGCAACGCCACGCTGCTCGCGCACAACTACCAGTTGCCCGCCATCCAGGACGTCGCCGACCACGTGGGCGATTCGCTGGCGCTGTCCCGCATCGCGGCCGAGGCCTCCGAGGACACCATCGTGTTCTGCGGTGTGCACTTCATGGCCGAGACCGCCAAGATCCTGGCGCCCGCGAAAACGGTGCTGATCCCGGATCAGCGCGCCGGCTGCTCACTGGCCGACTCGATCACCGCCGACCAGCTCCGCGAGTGGAAGGACGAGTTCCCCGACGCCGTCGTGGTGTCCTACGTGAACACCACCGCCGCGGTGAAGGCGCTCACCGACATCTGCTGCACCTCGTCCAACGCGGTCGAGGTGGTCGCCTCGATCCCTGAGGACCGCACCGTGTTGTTCTGCCCGGACCAGTTCCTCGGCGCCCACGTCCGGCGCGTCACCGGCCGCAAGAACCTGCACATCTGGGCCGGCGAATGCCACGTGCACGCCGGGATCAACGGTGACGAGCTCGCCGACCAGGCCCGTGCCCATCCGGACGCCGAGCTGTTCGTGCACCCCGAATGCGGTTGCGCCACATCGGCTCTGTACCTCGCGGGTGAGGGAGCGGTCCCGGAGGACCGGGTGAAGATCCTGTCCACCGGTGGCATGCTCGACGCCGCCCGCGAGACCAACGCCCGCCAGGTGCTGGTGGCCACCGAGGTCGGCATGCTGCACCAGTTGCGCCGCGCCGCACCCGATGTCGAGTTCCTCGCGGTCAACGACCGGGCCTCCTGCGGCTACATGAAGATGATCACCCCGGCCGCGCTGCTGCGCTGCCTGGTCGAAGGCGCCGACGAGGTGCACGTCGACCTGGAGACTGCCGAGCTGGCGCAGGCCAGTGTGCAGCGCATGATCGAGATCGGGCAGCCCGGCGGCGGGGAATGACCGCCGTCTCGGCATCCTGTGGGGGAGCCGGGTACTGGCAGCAGCGCGCTGACGTCGTGGTCATCGGCACCGGTGTCGCCGGACTGGTGGCCGCGCTGGCCGCGGTCCGGGAGGGCCGCAAGGTCGTGGTGCTCTCCAAGATTGCCGAGACTGCCACGTTCTATGCCCAGGGCGGTATCGCCGTCGTCCTGCCCGATTCCTTCCGCGAGGGCGGAGATTCCGTGGAGGCGCATGTCGCCGACACCGTGGCGGCCGGTGGTGGGCTGTGCGATGTGGACGCCGTGCGTTCCATCGTCGCCGACGGCTACCTGGCGGTGTCCGACCTCGTCGATGCCGGGGCCCGATTCGACGAGTCCGCACCGGGGCACTGGTCGCTGACCCGCGAGGGCGGGCACAGCCGGCGCCGGATCATCCACGCTGGCGGGGACGCCACCGGTGCGGAAGTGCAGCGCGCGCTCGATCACGCCGCCACCCACCTGGATATCCGGCGCAACCACGTCGCCCTACAGGTCTGTCACGACGGCGACCAGGTGACCGGCGTGCTGGTGCACAGCGGTGACGGGCCGGGCATCGTGCATGCGCCGTCGGTCATCCTGGCCACCGGTGGGCTCGGCCATCTCTACGCCGCCACCACCAATCCCGACGGATCCACCGGCGACGGTGTTGCGCTCGCGTTGCAGGCCGGGCTGAGCGTCACCGATATCGAGTTCGTCCAGTTCCATCCCACGATGTTGTACACCGGGCCGGCCGGCGGGCGCCGCCCGTTGATCTCCGAGGCGCTGCGCGGTGAGGGTGCCGTTCTGGTGGACCGCCAGGGCAATTCGATCACCGCCGGGGTGCACCCGCTGGGCGACCTGGCACCGCGTGATGTGGTCGCGGCCGCGATCGACGCACGACTGCGGGAGACCGGCGACCCCTGCGTGTACCTCGATGCCACCGGTATCGACGATGTGCGCCGGCGTTTCCCGACCGTCACCGCGGCGTGTCTGGCCGCCGGCGTGGACCCGGCGGCACGGCCGATCCCGGTGGTGCCCGGCGCGCACTACAGCTGCGGCGGGGTGCGCACCGATGTGCACGGGCGCACCGAACTGGCCGGGCTCTTCGCCGCCGGTGAGGTCGCGCGCACCGGTATGCACGGCGCAAACCG
Organism: Mycolicibacterium frederiksbergense; assembly: GCF_012223425.1. Classification (GTDB taxonomy): domain Bacteria; phylum Actinomycetota; class Actinomycetes; order Mycobacteriales; family Mycobacteriaceae; genus Mycobacterium; species Mycobacterium frederiksbergense. Next base: position 5,591,398 of record NZ_CP038799.1, on the reverse strand, counting down.
GTTGGCGTCCAACAGCTTGCTCGAAGGTCTGGTCGTCGGCGGCCGGGCCGGGCGTGCCGCCTCGATGCACTCCCAGGAGTCCGGACCGACCACAGCGGCCGCACCGGCCGCGGTGCGACTGCCCGTGCTGGCGCGAGATGCGCTGCAGCACGCCATGAGCCGGCACGCCTCGGTGGTGCGCGACGCCGATGGCCTGCAACAGCTGACCGCGATGCTGGCGGACGCGCCACAGCGTGCCGTCGCCGACCGCGGCACCGCCGAGGACGCCGCGCTCACCATGACGGCACGCGCCATCGCCGCGGCCGCGCTCGCGCGTATCGAATCACGCGGCTGCCATCACCGCGGTGACCATCCCGAAACCGATGCCGCACAGGCGGTCAGCATCTCGGTGCGCACAGATGCCGCCGGTGCCCCCGCCGTCGCCGCCCCGGTCGGGGCCGGCTGATGACGCACATGACCGAAGGAGCGCAGGTGACCACCACGACAGGACTGTCGGCAGCCGAACTCGTCGAGGCCAGGGCCATCGTCGCCCGCGCTCTGGAAGAGGATCTGCGCTACGGGCCGGATGTCACCACCCTGGCGACAGTGCCCGCCGACGCCACCACGACCGCCTCGATGGCGACCCGCGAACCCGGTGTCATCGCCGGTGTCGACCTGGCCCTGCTGGTGCTCGACGAGGTGCTGGGCGCCGATGGCTACACCGTGCTGGACCGGGTACAGGACGGTGCCCGTCTGGAGGCCGGTCAGTCTCTGCTGCGCGTCACCGCGCCCGCGCAGGGACTGCTCACCGCCGAGCGCACCATGCTCAACCTGGTCTGCCATCTGTCCGGTATCGCGACCGCGACGGCGCACTGGGTGGATGCCGTCGAGGGCACCGGAGCCAAGATCCGGGACACCCGCAAGACGTTGGCCGGGTTGCGATTCCTGCAGAAGTACGCGGTCCGGGTCGGCGGCGGGGTGAACCACCGGATGGGGCTCGGTGATGCCGCGCTGATCAAGGACAACCATGTCGCGGCGGCCGGCTCGGTGCTGGCCGCCCTGCACGCCGTGCGGACCGCCGCGCCGGACCTGCCCTGCGAGGTCGAGGTCGATTCACTGGAGCAACTCGACGATGTGCTGGGCGCCGGGGTGGAACTGATTCTGCTGGACAACTTCCCGGTGTGGCAGACCCAGATCGCGGTGCAGCGCCGCGACACCCGGGCACCGGCGACCCTGCTCGAATCCTCGGGCGGGCTGTCGTTGGAGTCAGCGGCCGACTATGCCGGGACCGGAGTCGACTACCTGGCCGTCGGAGCCCTCACCCACTCGGTGCGGGTGCTCGATGTTGGCCTGGACACCTAAGCGGGTGCGCCGCGGCGCACCAGGGACAGCACGACGGCCGCTGCCGCGAACATCGTGGCGATGACGCGGTTCAGGATCGTCTGCTGGCGCGCGTTGTGCAGCCAGTTCATCAGCCGGCCGGCCAGGCCGGTGTAGAAGCCCATCACCACGATGTCGACGACGATCATCGTCAGCCCGATGGCCAGGTACTGGGGCAGCAGCGGCGCCGCCGGCACCACGAACTGCGGCAGCGCCGCCAGGAAGAACACCAGTCCCTTGGGGTTGGTGGCGTTGACCAGAAATCCGCGCGCCACCAGACCGCGGCGGCTGCTGCCGGTCGGAGCGCCGAGTTGTTCGCGCAGATCGCGCGGGGCGGTGCGCCACTGACGGATTGCCAGATACGCCAGGTAGGCCACCCCCAGCCACTTGATCACGGTGAAGGCCAGCGCCGACGCCGCGACGATCGCACCCACGCCGGCGGCCACCAGCGCCAGTTGCAGCATCAGACCGATCTCCAGGCCGAACACGCTCCACCAGCCGCGCCGCAGCCCCTCGGTCATCCCGGTGGCCATCGATTGCACCGCGCCTGGGCCCGGCGCCACGCTGATCACGATCGCCGCGCCGAGGAAAGCCAGCCACACCTGCCAGGTCATGGAGAAAGTGTGGCAGGTTCGGTCAACCGAGATTTCAGGCGATATCGGCGACGAGGACCCCGGTCTTGCGGGCCATCACGCGAGCGATGAAGGGCAGCGACGGATCTTTGGTACCCGCCGGCAGGACCCGCGGATTCACCAGGTGCAGGTTCTTGCGCGACACCAGGATGTCCGCTTCACCGGCGGCCAGCACGTTCTTCACCCAGTTCGTCTTGCCGTGGATCAGTCCGATGGCCAGGGTGTGGCCCTTGCGGTAGGCCGTGACCGGGGTTTCGTACCGGGTCCCGGAGGTGCGCCCGATGTGCGTGATCACACTCATCCCGGGCAGCTTCCTGCTGATCGGTGTCATCAGCGGATTGATGTACTTGATCTGGAAGTTCTCCAGCGCCGGCGGTACCAGCATCGGCACGCCGGAGGCGTTGTTGGGATGTTGCTTACGTGACGGCGACGCGGACATGACGGCTCCCGAATTCGATTTGGCCTGCTCTGGGACAATAGACCCGTGACGTCACCACGATCCCTCATGGCCCGCATCGATCTGCGGGGTGCGGACCTGTCCGCGGCCCGGTTGCGGACGACGCTGCCGCGCGGCGGCGTCGACGTGGACTCGGTGGTTCCGAAGGTCCGTCCGATCGTCGACGATATCGCCGCGCGCGGCGCGATCGCAGCTCTGGAGTACGGCGAGAAGTTCGACGGGGTGCGCCCCGAGACGGTGCGGGTGGCAGACGAGAAACTGCAGGCCGCGCTGTCGGATCTGGACGCCGACGTACGCGCCGCCCTCGAGGTGGCGATCGACCGGACCCGCATCGTGCACGCCGATCAGCGCCGCACCGACACCACCACGACGCTGGCGCCGGGCGCCACGGTCACCGAGCGCTGGGTGCCGATGGAACGGGTCGGGCTCTACGTACCGGGCGGCAACGCCGTGTATCCCTCCAGTGTCGTGATGAATGTCGTGCCCGCCCAGACCGCCGGGGTCGAGTCGCTGGTGATCGCCAGCCCGCCCCAAGCCCAGTTCGGCGGCCTGCCGCATCCGACCATCCTGGCCGCGGCCGCGCTGCTGGGTGTCGACGAGGTGTGGGCTGTCGGCGGTGCGCAGGCGGTCGCCCTGCTGGCCTACGGCGGCACCGACACCGACGGGGCCCCACTCGCCCCGGTGGACATGATCACCGGGCCGGGCAACATCTACGTCACCGCCGCCAAGCGCATCTGCCGGTCCCAGGTGGGCATCGACGCCGAGGCCGGTCCCACCGAGATCGCCATCCTGGCCGACCACACCGCCGATCCCCGGCACATCGCCGCCGACCTGATCAGTCAGGCCGAACACGACGAGATGGCCGCGAGCGTGCTGGTCACCGACAGTGTCGCACTCGCCGATGCCTCCGACCGCGAGGTGGCCGCGCAGTTGGAGACCACCGTGCACCGCGAGCGGGTGACCGCCGCGCTCACCGGCAGGCAGTCCGCGATCGTCCTGGTCGACGATGTGGCCGCCGGGGTCCGGGTCGTCAACGCCTACGCCGCCGAACACCTGGAGATCCAGACCGAGGATGCCGCGGCGGTCGCAGGCCGGATCCGTTCGGCGGGCGCGATATTCGTCGGTGCCTGGTCGCCGGTCAGCCTCGGTGACTACTGCGCGGGTTCCAACCACGTGCTGCCCACCGCCGGCTGCGCACGACACTCCAGCGGACTGTCGGTGCAGACCTTCCTGCGCGGTATCCATGTCGTCGAGTACGACGAGGCCGCACTCAAAGATGTTGCCGGTCATGTGATCACGCTGTCGAAGGCAGAGAATCTGCCGGCCCACGGCGAGGCTGTCCGGCGGAGATTCGAAAGGTAGGAATGGCCAAGATCACGCTCGACGATCTGCCGCTGCGGGACAACCTGCGCGGTAAGACGCCGTACGGCGCGCCGCAACTGTCGGTGCCGGTGCGGCTGAACACCAACGAGAACCCGCATCCGCCCACCAAGGCGCTCATCGATGATGTGGCCGAGTCGGTGCGGGACGCCGCATCCGATCTGCACCGGTATCCCGACCGGGATGCCGTCGCCTTGCGGACCGACCTGGCCGCCTACCTGAGCGGCCAGACCGGTATCGAGGTCTCGGTCGAAAATGTCTGGGCGGCAAACGGATCCAATGAGATCCTGCAGCAGATCCTGCAGGCGTTCGGCGGGCCGGGGCGCAGTGCGATGGGTTTCGTGCCCTCCTACTCGATGCACCCGATCATCTCCGACGGCACCCAGACGTCGTGGCTGGAAGCCGCGCGCGCCGAGGATTTCGGCCTGGACACCGACGTCGCCGTCGCCGCGGTGGCAGCCCAGGCGCCCGATGTGGTGTTCCTGGCCAGCCCGAACAACCCGTCGGGGCAGAGCGTTTCGCTCGACGACCTGCGCCGGGTCCTCGAGGCCGCCCCCGGTGTGGTGATCGTCGACGAGGCCTACGGCGAGTTCTCCTCGCAGCCCAGCGCGGTGCAGCTGATCGCCGACTACCCGGCCAAACTCATCGTCACCCGCACCATGAGCAAGGCTTTCGCCTTCGCCGGCGGGCGGCTGGGCTACCTGATCGCCGATCCCGCGGTGATCGATGCCCTGCTGCTGGTCCGGCTGCCCTATCACCTCTCGGTGCTCACCCAGGTCGCCGCCCGCGCGGCGCTGCGGCACGCCGATGACACCCTGGGCAGCGTCGCCACCCTGATCGCCGAGCGCGAACGCGTCGCCGCGGCGCTGACCGGCATGGGTTTCCGGGTCATCCCCAGCGATGCCAACTTCGTGTTGTTCGGGGGATTCGCCGACGCACCCGCGGTCTGGCAGCGCTACCTGGACGCCGGGGTGCTGATCCGCGATGTCGGCATCCCCGGGTACCTGCGCACCACCATCGGCCTGATCGACGAGAACGATCTACTGCTCGACGTCAGCGCCACGATCGCCGAATCGGGCGTCCTCGGCACCGTCTCGGCACCCACAGCCCACCTGCAAGGAGCCTCATGACCCGTCGAGCGAGAGTCGAACGCAAGACCAGGGAGTCCGACATCGTCGTGGAGATCGACCTCGACGGCACCGGCAAGGTCGACATCGACACCGGCGTGCCGTTCTTCGATCACATGCTCACCGCGCTGGGCAGCCATGCCAGTTTCGATCTCAGCGTGCAGGCCCGCGGCGATATCGAGATCGAGGGCCACCACACCGTCGAGGACACCGCGATCGTGCTCGGACAGGCCCTCGGCCAGGCGCTGGGGGACAAGAAGGGCATCCGGCGCTTCGGTGACGCCTACATCCCGATGGACGAGACCTTGGCGCACGCGGCCGTCGACGTCTCCGGCCGCCCCTACTTCGTGCACACCGGCGAACCGGAGTACATGGTGGAGTTCACCATTGCCGGCTCCAGCACGCCGTACCACACCGTGATCAACCGGCACGTCTTCGAATCGCTGGCCTACAACGCGCGCATCGCACTGCACGTGCGCACCCTGTATGGCCGCGATCCGCACCACATCACCGAGGCGGAGTACAAGGCCGTGGCCCGCGCGCTGCGCCAGGCGGTGGAGTTCGATCCGCGGGTGTCCGGCGTGCCGTCCACCAAAGGCACCCTGTAGACGTGGGGAGTTCGCGAAGAGTTGTGGTGCTGGACTACGGGTCCGGCAACCTGCGTTCGGCGCAGCGCGCCCTGGAGCGCACCGGTGCCGATGTCGAGGTCACCGCGGATCCGGGCGTGGCGTTCGAGTCCGACGGTCTGGTGGTTCCCGGCGTCGGCGCCTACGAGGCCTGCATGACGGGCCTGCGCGATATCGGCGGGGAACAGATCATCGCCAAGCGCCTGGCAGCGGGCCGTCCGGTGCTCGGCGTCTGCGTCGGTATGCAGATCCTGTTCACCCGTGGCGTCGAGTTCGGGGTACAGACGCAGGGCTGCGCCCAGTGGCCGGGAGCGGTGACCCGACTCGATGCCCCGGTGATCCCGCACATGGGCTGGAACGTCGTCGACGCGCCCGCCGAGAGCACCCTGTTCCGCGGCCTCGACGCCGACACCCGGTTCTACTTCGTGCACTCCTACGCGGCTCAGACCTGGGAGGGTGATCCCGGCGCGCTGCTCACCTGGGCGACGCATCAGGTGCCGTTCCTGGCGGCCGTGGAGAACGGGCCGCTGTCCGCCACCCAGTTCCACCCCGAGAAGAGCGGCGACGCCGGTGCGACGCTGCTGCGCAATTGGGTCGACAGCCTCGGCTGACGAGGCAAGTAAGGTAACCGCACGTGTCCCTAATTCTTCTTCCCGCCGTCGACGTCGTCGAGGGCCGCGCCGTACGCCTGGTTCAGGGTGTGGCCGGCAGTGAAACCGAGTACGGCTCCGCCCTGGACGCCGCGCTGGGCTGGCAGCGCGACGGTGCCGAATGGATCCATCTGGTCGACCTGGACGCCGCGTTCGGGCGTGGTTCCAACCGCGAACTGCTCGCCGATGTGGTCGGGCAACTCGATGTCGCGGTGGAGCTCTCCGGCGGTATCCGCGACGACGAGAGCCTGAAGGCCGCGCTGGCCACCGGATGCCGCCGGGTGAACCTGGGCACCGCGGCGCTGGAGAATCCGCAGTGGTGCGCCGCAGCGATCGCCGAGCATGGCGACAAGGTGGCCGTCGGGCTGGATGTGAAGCTGGAGAACGGCGACTACCGCTTGCGCGGCCGCGGCTGGGAGACCGACGGCGGTGACCTCTGGCCGGTCCTGGATCGCCTTGTCGGCGAGGGCTGCTCACGCTTCGTGGTCACCGATGTCACCAAGGACGGCACCTTGAACGGGCCGAACCTGGAACTGCTGGCCTCGGTCACCGAGCGCACCGACGCGCCCGTGATCGCCTCCGGAGGGGTGTCCAGCCTGGACGACCTGCGGGCCATCGCCACCCTGACCGACCGCGGCGTCGAGGGCGCCATCGTCGGAAAGGCGCTGTACGCCGGGCGTTTCACGCTGCCCGAGGCGCTCAGCGCGGTCAGCGGCTGATGGTCGAGCCCGGGAAACTCGCGGCACTGCTCGCCACCGCCGCAGACGTCCTCGACGATGTGTCGGCGGCGTTCATCGACGGACACCGGGCCGACTCCGCAGTCCGCAAGCAGGGCAACGACTTCGCGACCGAAGTGGATCTCGCCATCGAGCGCCGTGTGGTGGCGGCCCTGACCGAGCAGACCGGTATCGGGGTGCACGGCGAGGAATTCGGCGGAGCGCCGATCGATTCCGAGTTGGTGTGGGTGCTCGACCCGATCGACGGCACCTTCAACTACGCCGCCGGTTCGCCGATGGCCGCGATCCTGCTCGGTCTGCTCGCCGACGGGGAGCCGATCGGCGGGCTGACCTGGCTGCCGTTCACCGGCAACCGCTATATCGCGGCGGCCGGTGGACCGTTGCGGGACAACGGAACAGAGCTTCCCGCCCTGACACGGTCCACTCTCACCGATTCGATTGTCGGCATCCAGACTTACAATATCGACTCGCGCGGCCGCTTTCCCGGCCGCTACCGGGCCGAGGTGCTGGCGAACCTGAGCCGGGTGTCGTCCCGGGTACGCATGCACGGCGCCACCGGTGTCGACCTGGCGTACGTGGCTGCCGGGGTGCTCGGCGGCGCGATCAGTTTCGGTCACCACATCTGGGATCACGCGGCCGGGGTGGCTCTGGTGCGCGCCGCCGGCGGCATCGTCACCGATCTCGCCGGGACAGCGTGGACGGCCGAATCGAAGTCGGCGCTGGCCGCTGCCCCGGGCATCCACGAGCAGATCCTGGAACTGGTCGCCGCCGCTGGTTCCCCGGAGGATTACTGAGATGGGTGTCGCGGTCAGGGTCATCCCGTGCCTGGACGTCGATGACGGCCGGGTCGTCAAGGGTGTGAACTTCGAGAACCTCAGGGATGCCGGCGATCCCGTCGAGCTGGCGGCAGCCTATGACGCCGCCGGCGCCGACGAGCTGACCTTCCTCGATGTCACCGCCTCCTCGGCGGGGCGGTCCACCATGCTCGAGGTGGTGCGCCGCACCGCCGAGCAGGTGTTCATCCCGCTCACCGTGGGCGGCGGGGTGCGCTCGGTGGCCGATGTGGACACCCTGCTGCGCGCAGGTGCGGACAAGGTGTCGGTGAACACCGCCGCGATCGCGCGACCGGAACTGCTGGCCGAACTGTCCAGGCAGTTCGGTTCCCAGTGCATCGTGCTGAGCGTCGATGCCCGCACGGTGCCCGCGGGGTCTGAACCGACCCCGTCGGGCTGGGAGGTCACCACCCATGGCGGCCGTCGCGGCACCGGCATCGACGCTGTCGAATGGGCGCGGCGCGGAGCCGAACTCGGGGTGGGGGAGATCCTGCTGAACTCGATGGACGCCGACGGCACCAAGGCCGGTTTCGACCTGCCGATGCTGCACGCGGTGCGCGCGGCGGTCACGGTCCCGGTGATTGCCAGCGGCGGCGCAGGCGCGGTGGGCGATTTCGCCCCGGCCGTGCAGGCCGGGGCCGATGCGGTGCTGGCCGCCAGTGTGTTCCACTTCGGGGAACTCACCATCGGTGAGGTGAAGGCCGCGATGGCCGCCGAGGGAATTGAGGTTCGATGATGTCCCTCGACCCCACCATCTCCGCCCGTCTCAAACGCAATGAGGCCGGCCTGTTCACCGCGGTGGTGCAGGAACACGGCAGCGGCGATGTGCTGATGGTCGCCTGGATGGACGACGAAGCGTTGGCCCGTACCCTGGAAACCCGCGAGGCCACCTACTTCTCGCGGTCCCGCGGCGAACAATGGATCAAGGGCGCGACGTCCGGGCACACCCAGTACGTGCGTTCGGTGCGACTGGACTGCGACGGCGACAGCGTGCTGCTCGAGGTCGACCAGGTCGGCGGGGCCTGCCACACCGGGGACCACAGCTGCTTCGACGCGGACCTGCTGCTCGGCGACGCTTGACCGTATTTGTCGGTGGCATCGTTGACAATGGCTCGGTGACCGAAGACACCGCCGCCACCCGCAAGGCACGTGGTGCGTTCTTCACCCCACCGCAGATCACCCGGTATCTGGCCGACTGGGCGGTGCGCGCACCCGATGACGCGGTGTTCGAACCGTCGGCCGGTGATGCCGCCTTCCTGGTCGCAGCCACCGAACGGCTGCGTCGGCTCGGCGCCGAACACCCCGAACTCGACGGGGTCGAGATCCATCCCGCCAGCGTTGCGACGGCCCGGCGCCGGGTGACCGAGGCCGGTGGCAGGGCGCGGGTGCGCACCGCGGACTTCTTCGACATCGCCCCCACACCAACGTATTCGGCGGTGCTGGGCAACCCGCCCTACATCCGCTACCAGGACTTCCGCGGCAGTCAGCGGGCCCAGTCCCGGCGCGCCGCGCTCAAGGCCGGCGTCACGCTGTCGGCGCTGGCCTCCAGCTGGGCGGCGTTCACCGTGCACGCCGCGCTGTTCCTGCGTCCGGGCGGCCGGATGGCGCTGGTGCTGCCCGCCGAGCTGCTCAGCGTCAACTATGCCGCCGCGGTGCGCAAGTTCCTGTTCGACCGGTTCGCCAGCGTGGAACTGGTGATGTTCGACGAGCAGGTCTTCCCGGGTGCCGAGGCCGATGTGGTGCTGCTGCTGGCCGATGGCTTCGGGGCGGGCCCGTCCGGGCACGCCGTCATCCACCGGGCCCGCAATGCCGAAGCACTGACTTCCGAACTGGTGCAACGGCATTGGTCCCCGGTTGATCCGGCCGACAAGTGGGTCAGCGGGCTCATCGGCAATCGGCCCGTCGAGATTCTGCACGGCCTGCGCGACGACGGGCGGTTCAGCACGCTCGAAGAGTGGGGCGACACCACGCTGGGCATGGTGACCGGCAACAACGGCTTCTTCGCGTTGTCCCCGGCCCGGGTGTCCGAGCTCAGGCTGCGACCGGCCGATCTGCTGACGCTGTCCCCGCCGGGCAGCGGTCACCTCCGTGGGCTCACCCTGTCCACGCACCAACTCGCGGCGCTGGGCGCAGACGGGCGCTCGGTGCACCTGTTCCGGCCCACCGGGCGGCTCTCGGCGCCGGCGCAGCGCTATGTCGACGCCGGCCACGCGGCCGGGGTGCACCTGGCCTATAAATGCCGGGTCCGCACGCCCTGGTACCTGGTGCCGCTGGTGAAGCCTGCCGACCTGCTGCTGACGTGCATGAATGCCGACACGCCGCGGCTGGTCACCAACCGGGCCGCCGCCCACCACCTCAATTCGGTGCATGGGGTGTATTTGCGCGATGAGGTGGCCGCACTGGGCCGCGATCTGTTGCCGCTGGCCGCGCTGAACTCGGTAACCGTGCTGCATGCGGAGATGGTGGGCCGCGCCTACGGCGGCGGTGTGCTGAAAATCGAGCCGCGCGAAGCGGATCGCTGGCTGGTCCCGGCCCCGGAACTGATCGCCGCCCGCGCCACCGAATTGCGGGCCGCCCGGCGCACCGTCGGCGCGCTGCTGGCCCGCGGCGAGCTGCTCGACGCGGTCGGCGTCATCGATGATGCCCTGGACCTGGCGACGGACTTGGAATCGGTTCAGGCCGCGCGCCATTCGCTGGCCTCCAGGAGGGCGGTAAGGTCGCGGCGTGCCCGCTGAGCCCTCCACCAAAGCCACCGCCTGGGCCATCTTCGACCGGATCGTCGCCGACGCCGCGCCCGCCGGGGTGCACACCAACCCGTGGCTGCGGACCGCTGACGCGTTGACCTTCCGCCCGGACTTCAAGGTGCTGCGCAAACTGCTCGGCGTACCGCTGTACCTGGATGCCCCGTCGACCACCGGGGTGCCCGCGCTGGCCCTGGACGTGTGGATGTCCTACGAGTTGCGCCGCGCGGGCTTCGAACCGGATGCGGTGTGGCCGCGACCCACCGACCCGCGGATCATGCCGGGTGCGATCGCCAGTCTGCTCGAGGCGCTGCCACAACGGGAACGTCAGCTCATCGAGGCGCGGCTGGGACGCTCGATGAAGGGCATCGTCGGCTCCAGCGCCAGCGTGCTCGGCAAGCACTACATGAAGCAGGTCGACGTCGTCATGTCCGACTGGGATACCGGTCCGGAGTTGCTGATCAGCACCAAGCGGATGGATTCCAGCTTCGGCAAGAACGCCGCCAACCGTGTCGAGGAGAGCTACGGGGACGCCAAGAACCTGCGGCTGCGGCACCCGCTGGCGGCGCTCGGTTTCGTCTACGGCCTGCGTTCGACGATCCTGACCTCCGAGCCCGACAAGGCCGAGTGGCTGATCGACCTGCTGGGCAAGCTGGGCACCGAGGACGACGCCTATCACGCCACCGCGCTGGTCATGATCGACTACGAGGCAGAGGGAGTCGAGTCACCCGAGGACGAGGTGGACAGCGTCGAAAAGGCGGAATCCGGACTGCTTTTCGAGATCGTCGACGTCGCGACCGCCGCGGTCGACGAGGCGCTGGCAGCGCTGCCGGACATCGCGATCCGCCACGATGTGGTGCCGCCGCAGTTGCAGCCGGCCAGGTTTCTGGCCATCATGGCCAACCGCGTCATCGACACCGCGCCGGTGACCCGGCACCGCGAGGCGCGCCGTCGCCGCGATCAGGCCCCGATCGGTTAGCCAACCACCCTGGAACTGGCCTTGGCCCGCGCGCTCCACCGGCCGTCGACGAACCCCACCGTCACCGGATGCCGGAATGCGGCGCTGACGTGCTCGGTGGTCACGGTGCTCCGGGCCGGACCGATGGCCACCGTGCGGCCCGCGCCGATCAGCAGCGCATGGGTGGTGCTGGTGGGCAGTTCCTCCAGGTGATGGGTCACCAGGATGGAGGCCATCTCGGGATGGGTGACCTCCAGTGTGTCAATGGTTTCCAGCAGTTGCTCGCGGGCGGCCACGTCCAGGCCGGTGCTGGGTTCATCCAGCAGCAGCAGCCGCGGGTCGGCGATCAGGGCGCGGGCGATCAGCGACCGTCCGCGCTCGCCTTGGGACAGCGTCGGCCAGATGGCGTCGGCGCGCTCCGACAGCCCGACGGTGTCGATCAGTTCATCGGCCCGGCGCACCTGCTCGGGGCTGGGGGTCCAGCGCGCCGCGGTATCCACGGTCGCGGTGAAACCGGTGAGTACCACCTGGCGCACCGTCAGCGGGTACTGCAACCGGTGCCGCGGATTGACATGGCCGATGGATCGGCGCAGCACCGACAGATCGGTGCGCCCCATCTGCCCGCCCAGGATGCGCACCGTGCCGCTGCTGGGGAACGTGACCGCCGCGCAGAAGCCCAGCAGTGTGCTCTTACCGGCGCCGTTGGGTCCCAGCAGCGCCCAGTGTTCACCGGCCTGCACCGTCAGCGAGATGCCGTCGATGATCTGCTTGCCGTCGCGGCGGAAGGTGACATCGGTGATCTCCAGTACCGGTGTCACGGTCAACGCGCCCTGAGCACCTCGAGGGCCTTGTCGGCGTGGGTGTCCATGCTGAACTCGCTGGAGATGACCTCGAGCACGGTGCGGTCGGTGTCGATCACGAACGTCGTCCGCTTGACCGGCATCAGCTTGCCGAGCAGGCCGCGCTTCACCCCGAACTCGGTGGCGACCTTGCCGTCGGCGTCGGAGAGCAGCGGGTAGTCGAAGCGCTGCTGATCGGCGAACTTGGCCTGCTTCTCCACCGCGTCGGTGCTGATGCCCACCCGGGAGGCACCGGCGGCGGCGAACTCGGCGGCCAGGTCGCGGAAGTGACAGGCCTCCTTGGTGCAGCCGGGCGTCATCGCGGCGGGGTAGAAGAACAACACCACTGGTCCGTCTTCGAGAAGTGCCGACAGACTGCGCATGGTGCCGGTCTGGTCGGGCAGTTCGAACTCGGCTACGCGGTCACCGGTCTTGATTAGCGTCACGGCTGCCCACGCTACGCCGAACGGCTTTCCGGCGTCTGGGAGGATTGGGCCCGTGCAACCCAACACCGTCACGCTGGCCGTCACCACGCCTCGCGAGGACTTCCGGGAACTCGCCGCCGGGCACCGGGTGGTTCCGGTGACCCGCAAGGTGCTGGCCGACAGCGAGACACCGCTGTCGGCGTACCGCAAGCTGGCCGCCAACCGGCCGGGCACGTTCCTGCTGGAATCCGCCGAGAACGGACGGTCCTGGTCGCGGTGGTCGTTCATCGGTGCCGGCGCGCCGTCGGCGCTGACGGTCCGCGACGGCGAGGCGGTCTGGCTGGGCGCGACGCCGAAAGACGCACCGTCGGGTGGCGACCCGCTCGTCGCGCTGGCCAGCACGCTGGATCTGCTGGCCACCGCCGCGCTGCCCGGGCTGCCGCCGCTGTCGTCGGGGCTGGTCGGGTACTTCGCCTACGACATGGTGCGCAGGCTGGAACGGCTGCCGGAGATCGCGGTGGACGATCTGGGGCTGCCCGACATGCTGCTGCTGCTGGCCACCGACATCGCCGCCGTCGACCACCACGAGGGCACCATCACCCTGATCGCCAACGCGGTGAACTGGAACGGTACCGACGACCGCGTCGACGAGGCCTACGACGATGCGGTGGCCCGCCTCGACGTGATGACGGCCGCCCTCGCCGAACCGCTGCATTCCACGGTGTCCACCTTCAGCCGGCCGCAGCCGCAGTTCCGCGCGCAGCGCACCGTGCAGGAGTACAGCGCGATCGTGGACAAACTGGTCGCAGATATCGAGGCCGGTGAGGCGTTCCAGGTGGTGCCCTCACAGCGTTTCGAGATCGATACCGCCGCCGATCCACTGGATGTCTACCGGATGCTGCGGGCGACCAATCCGAGCCCGTACATGTACCTGCTCAACGTGCCGAATGCCGAAGGGGGACTTGAGTTCTCCGTCGTCGGGTCCAGCCCGGAGGCGTTGGTCACCGTCAAGGACGGCAAGGCGACCACGCATCCGATCGCCGGGACCCGGTGGCGCGGGGACACCGAGGAGGAGGACGTGCTCCTGGAGAAGGAGCTGCTGGCCGACGAGAAGGAACGCGCCGAGCACCTGATGCTGGTCGATCTGGGCCGCAACGATCTGGGGCGGGTGTGTCAGCCGGGGACGGTGCGGGTGGAGGACTACAGCCACATCGAGCGCTACAGCCACGTCATGCACCTGGTGTCGACGGTGACCGGGCATCTCGCCGACGGCAGGACCGCGCTGGACGCCGTGACCGCGTGCTTCCCGGCGGGCACGCTGTCCGGTGCGCCCAAGGTCCGCGCCATGGAACTCATCGAGGAGGTCGAGCTGACCCGGCGCGGCCTCTATGGCGGCGTGCTCGGCTACCTGGACTTCGCCGGTAACGCTGATTTCGCGATCGCGATCCGGACCGCCCTCATGCGCGACGGCACCGCCTACGTGCAGGCCGGCGGGGGAGTCGTGGCCGACTCCAACGGGCCCTACGAGTACAACGAGTCCGCCAACAAGGCCAAGGCGGTGCTGAACGCGATCGCGGCGGCCGAGACGCTGGCAGTGCCCATTCCCGGGTCGCTTCGCTCCTGCCCGCCGGTCCAATGATCCGGATCGCGCAGGCTCTGTTGGCCCTCGGCGCGTTGGCGCTGTGGGGGGCCTCGCGCCTGCCCTGGGTCGAGGTGAGCACGTTCGACGGTCTCGGGCAGCCCAAGACCTCGACATTGTCGGGTGCGGCCTGGTCGACGGCGCTGGTGCCGCTCGCCCTGGTGCTGCTGGCGGCGGCGGTGGCCGCGCTGGCCGTCCGGGGCCTGCTGTTGCGCGCGGTGGCCGTCCTGGTCGCCGTGTCGGGCGCCGGGATCGCCTATCTGGGCATCAGCCAGTGGGTGACCCATGACGTCGCGGTACGCGCTGCCGGTCTTGCCGAGGTCCCGGTCTCCGCGCTGGTGGGCTCACAGCGCTTCTACGCCGGCGCCGGCGTGGCGGTGGCTGCCGCGGTGATTGCGCTGGTCGCGGCCGGATTGTTGATGCGTTCGGCGGCGACCGCTCGGACGTCTACGGCCCGTTACGTCGCGCCGGCGGCACGACGCGACGCGGTGCGATCGGAAACGGCCGACGGCGGCGGCCCGGAGGGAATGTCGGAGCGGATGATGTGGGACGCGTTGGACGAGGGAAGCGATCCCACCAGCGAGCCGAACACGGCGGATCCGGACAACCAGGGTCGGTGACAGAAGGTGTGGCGCTGGCGACTAACCTTTCAGAAAACAACGGGGTCCATGACATCGACGTGGTCGACGCAGACCATTCCGGGGGGATCCCGGCCGACGGAAAAGGACGATGGCCAATGAGTTCGGCGACCGTGCTCGACTCCATCATCGAAGGAGTCCGCGCCGACGTTGCCACCCGTGAAGCCGCCGTGAGCTTCGCCGACATCAAGCAACGGGCCAAAGATGCGCGGCCGCCACTGGATGTGATGGCCGCGCTTCGTGTGCCCGGCATCGCTGTGATCGCCGAAGTCAAGCGTGCCAGCCCTTCACGTGGTGAGTTGGCGTCGATCGCAGATCCCGCGCAGCTGGCGAAGGCCTACGAGGACGGTGGCGCTCGCGTCATCAGCGTGCTCACCGAGGAACGCCGCTTCAACGGATCGCTCGACGATCTGGACAGTGTGCGTGCGGCGGTGTCGATTCCGGTGCTGCGCAAGGACTTCATCGTCGGCCCGTACCAGATCCATGAGGCCCGCGCCCATGGCGCAGACATGCTGCTGCTGATCGTGGCGGCGCTGGAGCAAAAGGCCCTGGAGTCGATGCTCGACCGCACCGAATCGCTCGGGATGACCGCCCTGGTCGAGGTGCACACCGAGGAGGAGGCCGACCGCGCCCTGCAGGCCGGCGCTTCGGTCATCGGCGTCAACGCGCGCAACCTCAAGACCCTGGAGGTCGATCGCGACTGCTTCGCGCGGATCGCGCCGGGACTGCCGTCAAAGGTCATCCGCGTTGCCGAGTCCGGCATCCGCGGCACGGCCGACCTGCTGGCCTACGCCGGTGCTGGCGCCGATGCCGTGCTCGTCGGGGAGGGCCTGGTCACCAGTGGCGACCCGCGTAGTGCCGTATCCGACCTTGTCACCGCAGGCGCTCACCCGTCCTGCCCGAAACCCGCCCGCTGAGTTAGACATGGGCGATATCGCCGGCCCCGAGCTGCCCCACACCAGCGCAGCCCTCGCCGAACCCACCAGCCACGACCCGGACGCCAAGGGACATTTCGGACCCTATGGCGGACGCCTGGTCCCCGAGGCCCTGATGGCCGTCATCGAAGAGGTGACCGCCGCCTACGAGAAGGCGCGCAGCGATCAGACCTTCCTCGACGAGCTCGACCGTCTGCAGCGTCACTACAGCGGCCGCCCGTCCCCGCTGTATGAAGCGGAGCGGCTCACCCGCCATGTCGGTGGTGCCAGGATCTTCCTGAAGCGAGAAGACCTCAACCACACCGGATCTCACAAGATCAACAATGTGCTGGGGCAGGCCCTGCTCGCCCGTCAGATGGGCAAGACGAGGGTCATCGCCGAGACCGGCGCCGGCCAGCACGGCGTCGCGACCGCCACCGCCTGCGCGCTGCTCGGGTTGGACTGCGTCATCTACATGGGAGCCGTCGACACGGCCCGCCAGGCACTCAACGTGGCCCGGATGCGCCTGCTGGGCGCGCGGGTGGTTTCGGTGGAATCGGGATCGAAGACACTCAAGGATGCCATCAACGAGACGTTCCGCGACTGGGTCGCCAACGCCGATGACACCTTCTACTGCTTCGGCACCGCGGCCGGTCCGCACCCGTTCCCGCTCATGGTCCGCGACTTCCAGCGCATCATCGGCATGGAGACCCGGGTGCAGATCCGCGATCAGGCCGGCCGGCTACCGGATGCGGTGACCGCCTGTGTCGGCGGCGGTTCCAATGCGATCGGAATGTTCCACGCCTTCATCGACGATCCGGGTGTCCGGCTGGTCGGGTTCGAGGCGGCCGGTGACGGAGTCGAAACCGGTAGGCACGCTGCAACATTCACCGGTGGCTCGCCCGGCGCTTTCCAGGGCTCATTCTCCTACCTGTTGCAGGACGAGGACGGTCAGACCCTCGAATCTCATTCGATCTCAGCCGGTCTGGACTATCCCGGTGTCGGCCCCGAGCACGCGCTGCTCAAGGATGCCGGCCGTGCCGAGTACCGACCGATCACCGACACCGAGGCGATGGATGCATTCCTGCTGCTGTGCCGCACCGAAGGCATCATTCCGGCCATCGAGTCGGCCCACGCGGTGGCGGGCGGGATGAAGCTCGCCGCAGAACTGGGGGACGGCGCGATCATCGTGGTGAACCTGTCCGGTCGCGGTGACAAGGACGTGGAGACCGCAGGAAAGTGGTTCGGACTGTTGGACGGTGATTCGTGAGCCGGCTCGCCGGATTGTTCGATGGTTGCCGCGCCGAGGGCCGCTCGGCGCTCATCGGCTACCTGCCGACCGGCTATCCGGATGTCGAGACATCCATCTCGGCGATGACGGCCATGGTCGAATCCGGCGCCGACATCATCGAGGTCGGTGTCGCCTACTCCGATCCCGGTATGGACGGGCCGACCATCGCACGGGCCACCGAGGTGGCGTTGGCCGGCGGCGTACGGGTGTATGACGCCTTGCGGGCCGTCGAGGCCATCAGCAACGCCGGTGGTCACGCCGTGGTGATGACCTATTGGAATCCGGTGCTGTGCAAGGGCGTCGAGACCTTCGCACGGGATCTGGCATCGGCGGGTGGACTGGGCCTCATCACGCCGGATCTGATCCCGGATGAAGCCGATGAGTGGATTAGGGTGTCGGAGCAACACGATCTCGACCGGATTTTCCTGGTGGCGCCGTCATCGACGCAGGAGCGGTTGGCCGCGACGGTCGAGGCCTCACGCGGGTTCGTCTACGCCGCGTCGACCATGGGTGTGACGGGTGCGCGTGATGCCGTGTCGAACGCCGCACCGGAGCTGGTGAGCCGGGTCAAGGCGATATCGGATATCCCGGTCGGCGTCGGACTCGGCGTGCGCTCGCGTCAGCAGGCCGCCGAGATCGGCGCCTACGCGGACGGTGTGATCGTCGGCTCGGCGCTGGTATCGGCTCTCGACGACGGTCTGCCGGCGCTGCGCGCCCTGACCGCCGAACTCGCCGAAGGTGTGCGCCAGGCGGTGCGGGCATGACCGTGACGACACTGGCCTACATCCCCAGCCCCGCGCAGGGTGTCTGGTTCATCGGTCCGGTACCGCTGCGTGCGTACGCGCTGTGCATCATCATCGGCATCGTCGCTGCGCTGGTCATCGGTGATCGGCGGTGGGAGGCACGCGGCGGCGAACGTGGCGTGATCTACGACATCGCCTTGTGGGCGGTGCCGTTCGGGCTGGTCGGTGGCCGCATCTATCACGTCATGACCGACTGGCCCACCTACTTCGGGACCGGCGGCGCCGGGTTGGGCGCGGCGTTCCGGATCTGGGATGGCGGACTGGGCATCTGGGGTGCGGTGGCTCTCGGCGGGGTCGGAGCCTGGATCGCCTGCCGGCGACGGGGAATCCCGCTGCCCGCGTTCGGAGATGCCGTTGCGCCGGGCATCATCCTGGCGCAGGCCATCGGACGTCTGGGTAACTATTTCAACCAGGAGCTGTACGGCCGGGCGACGACCCTGCCGTGGGGCCTGGAGATCTACGAACGCCGTGATGCTGCCGGGTTCCGTGACTCCCTCAACGGTGTGTCGACGGGCGAGGTGGTCGGTGTCGTCCACCCCACGTTCCTGTACGAACTGCTGTGGAATCTCCTGATTTTTGCGCTGCTGATCTGGGTCGACCGGCGCTACAAGCTCGGCCACGGCAAGGTGTTCGCGCTGTATGTCGCCGGTTACTGTCTCGGCCGGTTCTGGGTCGAGTTGTTGCGCAGCGATACCGCGACGCTGATCGCCGGTATCCGGGTCAACTCGTTCACCTCCACGTTCGTCTTCATCGCGGCGGTGGTTTACGTGATGGTGGCGCCCAAGGGGCGCGAGGATCCGGCGTCACTTCGCGGCAACGCCGACATCGGTGAGACCTCGGTCGCCGACGAGGCGGCCACCGAGGTGATCCAGGTGGGTGCCGTCGCGGGTGTGGTCGCCGCCGCCAAGGTCGCGGGTGAGGCCGACCGCAAGGACTCGGAGAGTCCGCCAGGTGGGGACTCGGCGACTGCCGAGGACGCAACGGTGGCCGACGCCGCCGATGAGGCTGACGACGTCGAAGAGCCTGTAGAGACGGCGGTTGTCGAGCTCGTCGACTCGGAGTCCGAGGAGGCCGAGGAAGCCGAGGGCGACGCTGTCACTGCGATGTCCGAGGCCGTGACCGATGAGTCCGTTGCCGATGGTGAGCCCGCAGAAGTCGAGGAGTCACCCGAGGCTGAGGCAGCCGACACGGCGGAGGCCGCCGACGCGTCGGCGGCAGCTGCGGAGCCGGTCGCCGCCGAAGAAGCCATTGCCGAGGCCGTTGCTGAGGCCAAGGTCGTCGACAGCGATTCCGACGAGGAGGAGCCCGTCGAGACTGCAGTTGTCGAGCTTGCCGACTCGGAGTCCGAGGAAGCCGAGGGCGACGCTGTCACTGCGATGTCCGAGGCCGTGACCGATGAGCCCGATGCCGATGGTGAGCCCGCAGAAGTCGAGGAGTCACCCGAGGCTGAGGCAGCCGACACGGCGGAGGCCGCCGACGCGTCGGCGGCAGCTGAGGAGCCAGTCGACGCCGAAGAGGCGGTTCCCGAGGCCGTTGCCGAGGCCGGGGCGGCTGACAGCGGTACCGACGAGGCCGCGAGTGCGCCCGTGGCCGCGGAGGTGACCTCGGAAGCTGCGGTGTCCGAGGTCTTGACCGCACAGCCTGTGGCTGCCGACGAGTCTGTCCCGGCTGAGGAGCCAGTCGACGCCGTAGAAGCCGTTGCCGAGGCCGAGGTGGCCGCCAGCGACTCCGACGAGGCGGCGGTGTCTGAGGCCGTGACCGATGAGCCCGATGCTGATGCTGAGCCCGCCGAAGACGAGGAGTCACCCGAGGCCGAGGTCGTCGACAGCGATTCCGACGAGGATGAGCCCGTCGAGACAGCGGCTGTCGAGCTCGCCGACTCGGAGTCCGAGGAAACCGAGGAAGCCGAGGAAGCCGAGGAAGCCGAGGGCGACGCTGTCATTGCGATGTCCGAGGCCGTGACCGATGAGCCCGATGCCGATGGTGAGCCCGCAGAAGTCGAGGAGTCACCCGAGGCCGAGGCAGCCGACACGGCGGAAGCCACCGACGAGTCTGTCCCGACTGAGGAACCAGTCGACGCCGAAGAGGCCACCGCCGCGGAGGTGACCTCGGAAGCTGCGGTGTCCGAGGTCTTGACCGCACGGCCTGTCGCTTCTGACGACTCTGTGACCGATTCCCAAGAGTCGCCCGCTGTGAACACCGACGCCGAATCAAGTACGGACACAAAGAGTCTCGGTGAACGCTTCCGTAAACCCCGGTGGTTCCGCCGCAACAGCTGACCGGCCGGCGAGCTAGGGCTCCGGGTCCGGGGGTCTGAGCAGTTCCTCCGGATGATGGGAATGAGTCAGGGTGTCCTGACCGACTTCGAGCGGCCAACTGCTCGCAGACCGGGTCGAACGCCTCGAAAGCCGCTAGCACGGTCTCCCGATCCAACACCGCATTCGCAAACATGTTCGAATTGTATCGAAAACGCTCGGCGCGCAAATCAGTTGTCCACAGGCAACTGTTCTATCCACAGATCCACAAAAAGTACTGGCGCATAACCGCTTCGGCGAGTAGTACGCGCAACACCTACGTGGTGATCTGGATCCGCCCGTCGACCTCGGAAACCGGATAGCTGCGCACCGGGGCGCCACCACCGGATTCGGTTCCGGTGCACATGTCGTAGGTCGCTCCGTGCAGGGGGCACACCACCACGGATTCGTCGGCCAGCCCATCGGCGAGCGGCCCACCCTTGTGCGGGCACACGGCATCCAGCGCCCGCAGCGATCCGTCGCGCAATCGGAAGACCGCGATCTGGCTGTTCTCCACGGCGAAGGTCCGGCCCTCTCCCAGGGGAACCTGGGAGACCGGCCCTAGATCGCTCATCGCACCGGCACCTGCGGCAGCGGTAGCAGTGGCAGCGAGGTGCGGAACTGTCCCTCGGTCGCCGGCTCTCGCCCGTCGAGCCACGGATCCCGGTAGGCATTAATCGATTTCTGCATCCGCGCATCCAGTCCCTCGGCGAGCCCGTCGGCGTCCTCCACCACGACCGCACGGATGTGTTCGATGCCCACCCGTGGCACCCACGCGTAGGTGCGTTCCAGCCAGTTGGCGCTTTCCCGGTAGTACTGCAGGAACCGGCCGGTCAGCGTCATCACCTCCGCCGCCGAGTCGACGGTGGCCATCAGGTCACCTTTGCGGATATGGGCGCCCGCGGCACCGCCGACATAGATCTCCCAGCGGCCACCGTCCACGGCCACCACGCCGAGGTCCTTGCACAGCGACTCGGCACAGTTACGCGGGCACCCGGTGACGGCGAGCTTCATCTTGGCCGGACTGGCCAGGCCCTGGAACCGTTCCTCCAGGGCGATTCCCAACGCGGTGGAGTCGCCCACGCCGAACCGGCAGAAATCGCTACCCACACAGGTTTTCACGGTTCGGAAACTCTTGCCGTAGGCATAGCCGGATTGCATCTCCAGGTCGGCCCACACCCCGGGTAGGTCTTCCTTGCGAATGCCCAGCAGGTCGATGCGTTGTCCGCCGGTACATTTGATCATCGGGATCGAGTACTTGTCGGCCACATCGGCGATACGCCGCAACTGCCACGCGCTCGTCACGCCGCCCTTCATCTGCGGTACCACCGAGAAGGTGCCGTCCCGCTGAATGTTGGCGTGCACCCGATCGTTGATGAACCTCGAATCCTTCTCGTCGACGAACTCGTCGGCCCACATCATCTCCAGCAGTGACGCCAGCGCCATCTTCGATCCTGCGTCGTGTTTGCCGTCGGGTGCCAGCGCATTGAATACCGAAGAGACCGAGTGCAGTTGCAGATCCCGGATCAGCCCCATCAGCTCCGGCTTGGCGTACGGCACGCCAGGCACGTACCAGGAGGCCGATGGATCCTCAGTCACCGCACCGCCTGCAGCCCATTCGACGACCTGTCCGACCAGTTCCTTGCACGATCCACAGCCCTTGCCGGCCTTGGTCTTTGCCATCACTGCCGACATCGACGTCTCACCGGCCCGCACACACGCCACCAGCGCGCCCTTGGACACGCCGTTGCAGTTGCACACCTGCGCGTCATCGGCCAACTCGGCGACGCCGACGGCCACATCCGGTGTGCCGATGTCGAACATCAGTGCCACCCGCTCGTCGGGCAACGGCAGCCCGTTGTCGAAGGCCTGAGTGAGGAACGACACCTTGCTGACGTCACCGATCAGCGTGGCGCCCACCAGCTTCCCGTCCCGGATGACGATGGTCTTGTACACACCGTGTTTGGGCTCGGAATACTGGACGAACTCGTCGTCGGGATGTTCAGGTCCCTTGACCCCCATCGACGCGACGTCCACGCCGGCCACCTTGAGCTTGGTGGCCACCCGCGAACCGTGGTAGGCGGCCTTGCTGTCGGTGCCGGTCAGATGGTCGGCAAGCACCTTCGCCTGCTCCCACAGCGGTGCGACCAGACCGTAGACCTGCCCGCGGTGTTGTGCGCATTCGCCCACCACGTAGATGTCGTCGTCGTCGACTGAGCGCATGTGGTCGTCGGTGACGATGGCGCGCTCAACCGTGAGCCCAGCCCGTTGTGCCAGTCCGACATTGGGCCGGATGCCCGCCGCGATCACCAGCATGTCGCAGTCCAGCCGCTCGCCGTCGGCGAACACGATCCCGGTGAGCTTGCCGTCCTGCACCAGCACCTCTGTCGTCCTCTTCGACGTGTGCACCCCGATGCCGAGGCTCTCGACCGATGTGCGCAGAATGTTGCCGGCGGGGTCGTCGAGCTGCGCGTTCATCAGCGTCGATGCCGCATGCACCACGTCGACTGCCATTCCGCGACTCTGCAACCCGCGGGCCGCCTCGAGTCCGAGTAATCCGCCACCGATGACGACGGCCTTGGTGCGGTTGGCGGCCTCGGCGATCATCGCCGACGTGTCGTCGAGGGTGCGGAAACCGAACACGCCGTCGGCCATGTTCTTGTCGTCGGCCCACAGGCCGGTCATCGGCGGAAAGAACGAACGGCTGCCGGTGGCCAGGATCAGCTTGTCGTACCGTACCCGGGAGCCGTCGTCGGCGAGCACCACATGTCCGAAGGTGTCGATACGGACGACGCGCACCCCGGCCCGCAGGCCGATGTGATTGTCGGTGTACCAACCAAGTGCGTTCAGATAGATTTCTGACGGATCATCCTTGCCGGCAAGGACATTCGACAGCAGTATCCGGTTGTAGTTGCCGTAGGGTTCGTCCCCGAACACGGTGATGTCGAACTTCTCGCCGCCGCCGCGGGCCAGCACGTCCTCGATGGCGCGGATACCGGCCATCCCGTTGCCGACCACCACCAGGCGCGCCTTAGCGGTGGACGCCCGATGTTCGGGAAGGATGACCGCTTCGGTGACGGTCATCTAGACCTCGACGAGGCCGAGATCGAGGATGACGGTGCCCGAGCAACCCTCGGGCGCGGCGATGTGCACCTCGAGCACCGTGTCGGCGAGCAGATCTTCGACGACGCGCAACGCGACGTGGGTGGCGCCCCTGGCGGCAATGGGGAAGTAGCGCATCGGGACACCGTCACGGACCAGTACCACCGAGACCATGTGTTTGGTCGAGTTCCCGCCGCGGAAGTACACCGGCTGGGTGACGATGCCCGCCGGGACCACGTAGCGCAACGTGTCATGGATGGGCACCGGTTTGTCCAAACCGGCCCCTTCGAACGGGAAGGCGCCCTGCAGGAACTGTGGTGTGCTGCCATCGCTCATGCTTCAGCGAAGCTAAGGGGCCATTGTTTCGAATTCGTTTCAGAAGTGCGTCGCGCATGAATACCGTGGCGCACCAAGCGGGATACGGCCGGTGTGAGTAGGTGTTGACAAACCCGACACGGTGGGGCAACGGAGGCGGAATGGCCGAAACATAGTTTCTCCTCAACCGTTTCCGCTGCTGGGAGGAACTAGTGCCTAATACAAGCCGCAATCGTGACATCGCTCACTGGGATGCCGAGGATGTCGATGCCTGGGAGGGGACCGACGGTGAGACCCCCGGGAAGGAGATCGCCAAACGGAACCTCATCTGGTCGATCTTCGCCGAGCACGTCGGTTTCTCGGTGTGGTCGATCTGGTCGGTGATGGTGCTGTTCATGCCGCAGGACGTGTACGGCATCGACCCCGCCGGAAAGTTCTACCTCGTCGCGATACCGACGCTGATCGGTGCATTCATGCGCATTCCGTACACCATTGCGCCCGCGCGGTTCGGCGGTCGCAACTGGACCATCGTCAGCGCGCTGCTGTTGCTGATTCCGCTGGTGCTGACGCTGTGGGTGATGGCCCAACCGGGCGCGTCCTACACCACGTTCATGATCATCGCGGCCTTCGCGGGCCTGGGCGGCGGCAACTTCGCCTCGTCGATGACGAACATCAACGCGTTCTATCCGCAGCGGCTCAAGGGCTGGG
Organism: Mycolicibacterium frederiksbergense; assembly: GCF_012223425.1. Taxonomy (GTDB): domain Bacteria; phylum Actinomycetota; class Actinomycetes; order Mycobacteriales; family Mycobacteriaceae; genus Mycobacterium; species Mycobacterium frederiksbergense. The sequence goes on along the minus strand of NZ_CP038799.1, from coordinate 5,566,930 downwards.
CGCTCGGCCTGAACGCGGGGGGCGGCAACATCGGAGTGCCGGTCATCCAGCTCATCGGTCTGCTGGTCATCGCCACCATCGGCAACACCGCGCCATACCTGGTCTGCGCCATCTACCTGGTGCTGGTCGGCCTCGCCGCACTGGGTGCGGCCGTGTTCATGGACAACCTGGGCAATCAGCGCTCCAATCTGGGGGCGATGGTCGAGGCCATGCGGTACAAGGACTCCTGGGTGATGAGCTTCCTGTACATCGGCACCTTCGGTTCGTTCATCGGCTTCTCGTTCGCCTTCGGTCAGGTGCTGCAGATCAACTTCCTGGCCGGCGGCGACACCGCCGCACAGGCCTCTCTGCATGCCGCGCAGATTGCCTTTCTGGGCCCGCTGCTGGGCTCGATCTCGCGACCGTTCGGCGGCAAACTCGCCGACAAGATCGGTGGCGGCAAGATCACCCTCTATGTGTTCGTCGCGATGATCTTCGCCGCCGGCATCCTGGTGGCCGCCGGTGTGCTCGACGATGCGGCCGCAGGCGCCCCCACCAGCACCCAGATGGGCGCCTACGTGGCCGGATTCATCCTGCTGTTTATCCTGTCCGGGCTGGGCAACGGATCCACCTACAAGATGATCCCGTCGATCTTCGAGGCGAAGGCCCAGAACCACGACGAGTGGAGCAAGGACGAGAAGGCGGCCTGGTCGCGCAGCATGTCCGGGGCCTTGATCGGGTTTGCCGGTGCGGTGGGAGCCCTGGGCGGGGTGTTCATCAACATCGTGCTGCGGATGTCCTATGTCAGCGACGCCAAATCGGCCACCAACGCCTTCTGGGTGTTCCTCGGCTTCTACGTGGTGTGCGCGTTCGTCACCTGGTTCGTCTTCCTGCGGATGGGTGCCGCACGTCAAACGGCCAAGGATGACGTGCTGCCCGAGCAGGCAGTCACCGCTTGACCTGGCGACCCATCGCCCAACACGCCGCCGCACAGCGGGCTCACCGAGGGGGTGAGCCCGCTGTGAGGTCGAGTTTTCTTCGCGATAACGTCGGCTCAAAGGAACCGGAACAGTGCCCGCGCACGATGGTCGGATGACGGCGACCGTGGGAGAGACGACACGCACCGCGTGCTCGTACTGCGGTGTGGGATGTGGCATCGAGGTCACCACCGCCCCGGATGCGGTCACCGGGCTCCCCGTCATCGCCAGGGTCAGCGGGGACAGGCTGCATCCCACCAACTTCGGCAGGCTGTGCACCAAGGGCGCCACGCACGCCGAGATGATGGCCGCCACCGACGGCCGGTTGACCACTGCCCTGGTGCGTGGGGAGCGGGGCGGTGAACCGCAACCGGTGCCGGTGGACGCGGCCGTCGCTGAGGCCGGCCGGCGGTTGCGGGCCATCATCGACGAGCACGGGCCCGATGCCGTGGCGTTGTACGTGTCCGGCCAGATGTCCATCGAGGCGCAGTATCTGGCGACCAAACTGGCCAAGGGCTATCTGCGCACCGTGCACATCGAGTCGAACTCCCGGCTGTGCATGGCGAGCGCAGGAACCGGGTACAAACAGTCCCTCGGTGCGGACGGCCCGCCGGGGTCCTACACCGATTTCGACTCGGCCGACCTGTTCTTCGTGATCGGCGCGAATATGGCCGACTGCCATCCGATCCTGTTCCTGCGGATGGCCGACCGGATCAAATCCGGTGCCAAGCTCATCGTGGTGGACCCGCGGCGCACGGCCACCGCGGACAAGGCAGACCTGTACCTGGCGATCAAACCGGGCACCGATCTGGCGCTGCTCAACGGACTGCTACATCTGCTCGTCCAGAACGGCGACATCGACCAGGATTTCATCGCCGAACACACCGAGGGCTGGGACGCGATGCCTGCCTTCCTGGCCGACTACCCGCCCGGGCGCGTCGCCGAGATCACCGGGATCCCCGAGGCCGACATCCGCACCGCCGCCGCGATGATCGCGGAATCGGGGGAGTGGATGACCTGCTGGACGATGGGGCTCAACCAGAGCACACACGGCACCTGGAACACCAACGCCATCTGCAATCTGCACCTCGCGACCGGCGCGATCTGTCGGCCCGGCAGCGGTCCGATGTCGCTGACCGGACAGCCCAACGCCATGGGTGGTCGCGAGATGGGCTACATGGGACCGGGGTTACCCGGCCAGCGTGCGGTGCTGTCCGCCGAGGACCGGGAATTCTGTGAGCAGCAGTGGGGACTGGACCCCGGCACGATCCGCTCCGATGTCGGCCCCGGCACCATCGCGATGTTCGAGCAGGCGGCCGCCGGGGAGATCAAGGCCTGCTGGATCATCTGTACCAATCCCGTTGCCACCGTGCCGAATCGAGCGACCGTCATCACCGGACTCGAGATGGCCGAACTGGTGATCACTCAGGACGCCTACGTCGACACGGCCACCAACCGCTACGCCGACATCATGCTGCCCGCCGCGCTGTGGGCCGAGACCGATGCCGTCATGATCAACTCCGAGCGCAACCTCACGCTGCTGCAGCAGTCAGTCCCGGCCGTCGGGGACGCCCGGGCGGACTGGGAGCTGATCTGCGGGGTCGCCGAATACCTGGGTTTCGGTGACGATTTCGCCTACAAGTCGGGCTCGGAGATCTTCGACGAGATCCGCCGGTTCGCCAACCCCCGCACCGGATACGATCTGCGCGGGGCCAGTTATGAGCGGTTGCGGGACACCCCGCTGCAGTGGCCCTGCCCGCCCGAGGGGGAGGCCACGACCACAGATGGCCGGAACCCGATCCGCTACCTGAACGACGGGGTGTCCCAGAGCCTGCATGTCGACGAGAACGGTCACCGGCCGCGGCTGGCCTTCGCGACACCGACACGGCGGGCGCAGTTCTTCGCCCGCCCGCACATGGATGCCCGCGAGCTGCCCGACGACGACTACCCGATGGTGCTGAACACCGGCCGGTTGCAGCATCAGTGGCACACCATGACCAAGACCGGCCGGGTCGACAAACTCAACAAGCTCAACGCCGCCCCTTTTGTGGAGGTGCACCCGGATGACGCTGCCGCGCAGGGCATCACCAAGGGGCAGCAGGTGGAGCTGACGTCGCGGCGCGGGCGGGCCGTATTGCCCGTGCAGATCACCGACCGGGTGCAGCCGGGCAATGTATGGGTGCCGTTCCACTGGAACGACGAACACGGCGAGTACCTGACCGTCAACGCCCTGACCAATGACGCCGTCGACGCCGAGTCGCTACAGCCCGAGCTCAAGGTGTGCGCGGTGCGGCTGCGTCCCATCCAGATGGAACGCCCCGATCCGTTCGGGCTGGCCGCGATGACACCGGAGTTCACCGAGGACGAGAAGTACTACCTGTCCGGCTTTCTCGCCGGCCTGGACGCCGGTACTCCCGGAGTGCCGGTGCTCCCGGCGTCGGCCCCGGTGCGCGCCCAGGTCCGGCTGTGGGTGGACGGCATGCTCGCCGGGACCTATTCACGCGCGGAACCCGAACGCCTCACCGCGCCCGGGCCGATGGTCTTGTGGGCCTCCCAGACCGGCAACGCCGAAGAGTTCGCCGCCCAACTGGCCGCCCGGTTGTCCGGCGCCCGGCTGATCACGATGAACGATGCCGTCCTGGAAGACCTGCCGGCGGCCGGTGATGTGGTGTTCGTCACCAGCACCTTCGGCGACGGTGGCCCGCCGGACAACGGTGCCGAGTTCTGGGACCGGTTGGTGTCCGCGGACGCGCCCACCCTCGAGGGTGTGCGGTACTCGGTGCTGGGCATCGGCGACCAGTCCTACGATAATTTCTGCGGGCATGCCAAGGCATTGGATGCCCGGCTCGCGGAGCTCGGAGCCGTCCGGTCCGTCGACCGCGCCGACTGCGAAATCTACGACGAGGCACCGATGGCGGCCTGGGCCGACGAGGTGATCGCCGGACTGGATGCCGCGCCCGCGCCGATCGCCCCGGCTACACCGAAATCCCCGGTACCCCTCACCCGTAGCGCCCCGGTGCACGCACCGCTGTGCCGCAACACCCGTCTCACCCCGCTGTCGGCGGCGAAGGAGGTGCGCCAGTTCGGGTTCGACATCTCCGAGCACGTCGCCGAGCACGGTGCCGGGTACGCCGTCGGCGACTCCCTCGGAGTGTTCGTCACCAACTCCGAGGAGTCCGTCTCGGTGTGGCTGGCCGCCACCGGGCTGTCCGGCAACGAGATCATCGAGGTCGACGGCGCCGACACCGACCTGCGCAGCGCGCTCACCTTCTCCTATGACATCTGCCGGGTGACCCCGAATCTGCTGAGCTTCGTCGCCGAACGCAGCCGGGACGCCAAGAAGCTGCGCAAGTCCGCTGACAAGACCGCGTGGCTGGCCGGGCGCAACGGCCTCGATATCGTCGAGGAATTCGCGCTGCACGCCGATGCGCTGGAATGGCAGGACGCGCTGGTGCGGCTGACGCCGCGGCAGTACTCGATCTCCTCAAGTCCGCTGGTCAGCCCCCACGAGGTGCAGCTGACGGTGTCGGTGGTGCGCTACCGCAGCGCGCGCGGCGAAAACCGCGGCGGTGTGGCATCGACGTATCTGGCCGACCGGGCGTCCTCGGTGCCGGTGTTCGTGCAGCGCTCGCCGAACTTCCGGCCTCCCGCCGAATCGGCGACCCCGATGATCATGGTCGGCCCGGGCACCGGGATCGCCCCGTTCCGCGGCTTCCTGCAGGAGCGCCGCGCGCTGGGCCACACCGGGCGCAACTGGCTGTTCTTCGGCGACCAGCACCGCGCCGAGAACTTCTATTACCGCGACGAGCTGGAACACATGGTCGCCGACGGCCTGCTGAACCATCTCGATCTGGCGTTCTCCCGCGATCAGGCCAACCGGATCTACGTGCAGCACAAGATGCTCGATGCCGGCGCCGAACTGTGGCGCTGGATGGAGGACGGCGCGCACTTCTACGTATGCGGTGACGCCAACCGGATGGCTCGCGATGTCGACGACGCTCTGATGAAGATCATCCGCAAGTACGGCTCGATGTCGGCCGAGGCCGCCCACGATTACAAGAAGGAACTCGTCGCGACCAAGCGGTATGTTCGCGACGTGTACTGATCGCCGCGAATAAAAGTCGCTCCTGCCGCGTTACACAGGCGTAATCGAAGGGCAGATTTGGTTCAGGGAGACGACAAAAATGGCTTGGCATAGTGGTGACGTTGTGACCGCCCGCCGCGAGATCGACGAGATGGACGTTCAGACCGTTCCCGAAGGTGCCGCAGGCACGGTCGAGGAGACGACGCTGTTCGGGAAGCCCAAGGTGGTCTGCTTCGACGTTCCCACCGTGTGGGGACCCAAGCGCGCGTGCGTGCACGTGCGCCGTGGAGACGTCGCGCTCGCAGGCTAGACCGCGTGGACATCCCGTACCGCACCCTTGTCGGCGGACAGCGCCAGCGCAGCGTACGCGCGTAGTGCTGCGGACACCGTGCGCTCCCGGTTCTTCGGCCGGTAGCCACCCGCAGCCTCCAGCGCGGCGCGCCGGCGCTGCAGTTCCTCCTCGGGCACCTCGACCTGGATGCTGCGGTGCGGGATGTCGATGGTGATGAGGTCGCCGTCGGCCACCAGCGCAATGGTGCCGCCGGCGGCCGCCTCGGGGGACACGTGGCCGATCGACAGGCCCGACGTCCCGCCGGAGAACCGGCCGTCGGTGATGAGCGCACACTGCGCGCCGAGCCCGCGTCCCTTCAAATAGGCTGTCGGATAGAGCATTTCCTGCATACCGGGGCCGCCCTTGGGGCCCTCGTACCGGATGACGACGACATCGCCTGGCTGCACCCGCTTGTTGAGGATGGCGTCGACCGCGTCCTCCTGGGATTCCAGCACCACGGCCGGGCCGGAGAACTTCCAGATGCTCTCGTCGACGCCCGCGGTCTTGACGATGCAGCCGTCCACGGACAGATTGCCGCGCAGAACCGCGAGTCCACCGTCGGCCGAATAGGCGTTCTGCAGATCGCGGATGCAACCGTTCTCGGCGTCGGTGTCCAAGCTCTCCCACCGTTCGGACTGAGAGAACGCTGTCGCCGAGCGCACACAACCCGGTGCGGCATGGAAAAGCTCGACAGCCTCCGCCGACGGTGATCCGCCGCGGATGTCCCAGTCGCGCAGCCACTGCGCCATCGAACCCGCGTGCACGGTGTGCACGGTCTCGTGTAGGTGCCCGCCCCGCCACAACTCGCCGAGGATCGCGGGGATACCGCCGGCGCGGTGCACGTCCTCCATCAGATAGTGGCCGTTGGGGGCGACCTTGCACAGGCACGGGATCATCTGGCTGCGCTTCTCGATGTCTTCGAGGGTGTAGTCCAGTTCAGCCTCGCGCGCGGCGGCCAGCAGGTGCAGCACGGTGTTGGTAGACCCGCCCATGGCGATGTCGAGGGCCATGGCGTTGTCGAACGCGTCGCGGGTGGCGATGGCGCGCGGCAGCACGCCGGCGTCATCGCGCTCGTAGTAGGCCCGGACGATGTCCATCACGGTGCTGCCGGCCTTCTCGTAGAGGGCGCGGCGCGCGGTGTGGGTGGCCAGCACCGATCCGTTGCCGGGCAGTGCCAGTCCGAGCGCCTCGGTCAGGCAGTTCATCGAGTTGGCGGTGAACATGCCCGAGCACGAGCCACAGGTCGGGCAGGCGGCTTCCTCGATGCGGGCGATGTCGTCATCGGAGACGTCGGTGTTGACGGCGTCGGCGATGGCGGACACCAGGTTCAGCCGGGTCTTCACCGTGCCGTCCACCAGGACGGCGGTGCCGCCCTCCATCGGGCCGCCGGACACGAAGACCGTCGGGATGTTGAGGCGCAGCGCGGCCATCAGCATGCCGGGAGTGATCTTGTCGCAGTTGGAGATACACACCAGGGCATCGGCGCAGTGCGCGTTCACCATGTATTCGACCGAGTCGGCGATCAGCTCGCGGGAGGGCAGCGAGTACAGCATGCCGCCGTGTCCCATGGCCATACCGTCGTCGACGGCGATGGTGTTGAACTCGCGCGGGACGCCACCGGCGGCCGAGATGGCCTCGGAGACGATCCGGCCGACGGGCTGCAGGTGGGTGTGGCCGGGCACGAACTCGGTGAAGCTGTTGGCCACCGCGACGATCGGCTTGCCGATGTCCGAACCGGCCACGCCCGCGGCGCGCAGCAGTGAGCGCGCCCCCGCCATGTTGCGACCGTGAGTGACCGTACGAGACCTCAATTCAGGCATGGCACCTACAGTCGCACCGAGCGCGGCCACAGAGAAGACGGCGCTGGTGCTAGTACCGGTACTACCAGTCTGGCGCCGGGAATAGGCTGGCGATCATGGACAAGCGCGCGCAGCAACGGCTCGCCCTTGGCGCGTTCCTGCGTACCCGCAGAGAGGCCGCGCAACGCGACGAACTGGGTTATCCCGACGTACCCAGGATGCGAACCAGCGGGCTGCGCCGCGAAGAAGTCGCGCTGTCCGCCGGGGTGAGCGTCACCTGGTACACCTGGCTGGAGCAGGGGCGCGAGATCAATCCGTCCAAACAGGTGCTCGACGCCGTGTCCGGAGCTCTGCGACTGACCCGTGCCGAGCACGACTACGTGCTCGCCCTCGGCGGCCACACGTCCGACCCGGCCGTCTCCGGCGGCCCCACACCACCACACATCCAACGATTTCTGGACGCTCTTGCCGGTTACCCGGCCTTCGCGATCGGCCCCGCGTGGACCATCGCAGCCTGGAACGCGGCGTACGCGGCGCTGTATCCCAACATCGCCGTCATCGACCCGCCCGATCGCAATCTGCTCTGGCTGGTGTTCATGGATCCGGCGATCCGGGAGTTGTTGCCGGACTGGGAAACCGACAGCCGACGGTTCCTGGCCGAGTTCCGCGCCGAGGCCGGCTCGCGGGTGGGGGAACCCTCCTACACTCAGCTGGTCGAACGACTCCGCGAAGGAAGTGCACATTTCAGAGCGGAGTGGCAGGCGAGCAGTGTCGAGCGATTTGCGTCCCGGGAGCGCCGATTCTTCCACCCGGGCGTCGGCGAACTGCTCCTCGAGCATCATCAGCTGACTCCCGCAGACGCGCCCGGGATACAGATCGTCGCGTACCTGCCGCTGCCGGGCAGCGATGCCGCGGAGCGGCTGGCTCGCGTGATCGGACAGTCATGACGGACGACGCGATCGACCCGCAGGTGCGCGTCTACGCCTCCCGGGTGCACAACCTGAGGGCGGTCGACATGGCGGCACCCCGCAACGCCTTCGTGGCGTTCACCGGGGTGTCCGGGTCGGGGAAGTCCTCGCTGGCGTTCGGGACCATCTATGCCGAAGCGCAACGCCGCTACTTCGAATCCGTTGCCCCGTATGCCCGTCGGCTACTGCTACCCAGCGACGCACCGAAGGTCGACGACATCACCGGGTTGCCACCGGCGGTGGCGTTGCAGCAGCGGCGCGGGTCGACCAGCTCACGGTCGACGGTGGGCACCGTGACCACCTTGTCGAATCTGTTGCGGATGCTGTTCTCCCGCGCCGGCACGTTCCCGCCGGGGGCGACGGTGCGGCTGGACTCGGATGCCTTCTCCCCGAACACGACGGCGGGGGCATGCCCGGAATGTCACGGGCTCGGCCGGATTCACCGTGTCACCGAGGACACTCTGGTGCCCGACCCGACGCTGACCATCCGTGAGGGTGCGGTGGCCGCGTGGCCCGGTGCCTGGCAGGGCCAGAACCTGCGTGACATCCTGATCACCCTCGGTTACGACATCGACAAGCCTTGGCGCAAACTCCCTAAGCGGCAACGTAATTGGATTCTGTTCACCGAGGAGCAGCCGACGGTTGAGATCGATCCCAGCCAACACCCCGTCACAGCCGAGTATTACTACAACGGCACCTTCTCCAGCGCCGAACGATACGTCCGCCACACCCTGGCCAACTCACAGAGCGCGATGATGCGCCGACGGGTGCTGCAGTACGTCGACAGCGCCGACTGCCCGGTGTGCGGCGGCTCGGGACTGCGTCCAGAAGCGCTCGCGGTGACCTTCGCGGGCCGCACCATCGCCGAGCTCGTGGCGATGCCGCTCACCGTGCTCGCTGACGTGCTGGCGCCCGCGGCCACCCGCACCGAGTTCGAGGCGGCGTACGAGTCCACCGAATCCGGGGAGTTCACCGAGGTTGCCACCATGATCGCCGCCGATCTGGTGGCGCGCATCGCCATCCTGGTCGATCTCGGCCTCGGGTACCTGAGCCTGAACCGGCGCACCCCGTCCGTATCGCCGGGGGAGTTACAGCGGCTGCGATTGGCCACCCAGCTGCGGGCGGGGCTGTTCGGTGTGCTCTACGTGCTCGACGAGCCATCGGCCGGACTGCATCCGGCCGACGCCGAGCCGCTGCTTGAGGTACTCGACCGGCTCCGGCGGGCGGGCAACTCGTTGTTCGTCGTCGAGCACGATATGGACGTGGTGCGGCGCGCGGACTGGATCGTCGACGTCGGGCCCGGTGCCGGTGAACTCGGCGGTGAGGTGCTCTACAGCGGGCCGGTGGCCGGACTCGCCGATGTCGAATCGTCGGTGACCCGTCGCCACCTGTTCGGTATGGCCGACCCGGCCGCTCGCGCGCCCAGGAAATCATCGGAAACGTTACGCCTGCAGCATATTTCCTTTCACAATCTGCAGGATGTCGAGGTAGCCCTACCGCTGGGCAGCTTCATCGCGGTCACCGGTGTGTCTGGTTCGGGGAAGTCGACCCTGGTCTGCAAGGTGCTCGGCGATGTGGTGGCCCGCCACCTCGGCGGCGGCGCACCCGATTCCGCGGACGCCGAGGCGACCGACGCCGAAAGCGAGCTGCTGGACATCGACACCGATGCCAGCGTCGGTGTCGTCGCGACAGGCGTCGAGGCCGTCGACCGTCTGGTCACCGTCGACCAGCGCCCGATCGGGCGGACGCCGAGGTCCAATCTGGCGACCTACACCGGCATGTTCGACGCCGTCCGCAAGGCCTTCGCCGATACCGAGGAGGCCCGACAGCGCGGCTGGAGTGCCGGCCGGTTCTCGTTCAACGTCGCCGAGGGCCGCTGCGACACCTGCCAGGGCGAGGGTTTCGTGGCCGTCGAACTGCTGTTCCTACCGGGCACCTACGCTTCCTGTCCGGCCTGCGGCGGGGCCCGCTACTCCGAGGAGACACTCGAGGTGCGCTACCGGGGGCGCACCATCGCCGAGGTGCTCGCCATGACCGTCGACGAGGCGGCCGATTTTCTCTCCGAGATACCCAGTGCGGCAAGAAGTCTGACCACGCTGCGGCAGGTGGGCCTGGGTTACCTGCGGTTGGGCCAGCCCGCCACCGAGCTGTCCGGCGGGGAGGCCCAGCGGATCAAGTTGGCCACCGAGTTGCAGCGCGCCCGCCGCGGGCACACGTTGTACGTGCTGGACGAGCCGACCACCGGATTGCATCCCGCCGATGTCGAATTGCTCGTCGCGCAACTCCACCGCCTGGTGGATGCCGGCAACACCGTGGTGGTCGCCGAGCACGATATGGGGGTGGTCGCCGGGGCGGATCATGTGATCGATCTCGGGCCCGGAGGCGGCGATGATGGCGGCACCGTGGTGGCCACCGGCACACCCCGACAGGTCGCGGCGGCCAAGGGAAGCCGTACTGCGCCGTACTTGGCGAAGCACTTATGAGGGTTTGGGTGTCCGAGGGGGGACTTGAACCCCCACGCCCGTTAATAGGGCACTAGCACCTCAAGCTAGCGCGTCTGCCATTCCGCCACTCGGACATCGCTCCGTGCCACCGGCACGGAGCGACTAAGGCTAACGGATGGGGGCGGTCTGGCCCAAACCAGACCGTCGCCGGCGGTGCGCCACCCCGCCCGGGGGAGCCGGTGCGGTGGTACGAATGGTGACTGTGAGCGTTCCCCCCACAAGCGCGGATGAGGTCGTCGACCTCGTCAGCGCCCTCATCCGATTCGACACGTCCAACACCGGTGACCCGGCGACCACCGCGGGCGAGGCCGATTGTGCGCAGTGGGTGGGTGATCGGTTGCGAGAGGTCGGCTACGAGACCGAATACCTCGAAGCGGGCGCCCCGGGGCGCGGCAATCTGTTCGCCCGACTGGCCGGGTCCGATCCCGAGCGCGGTGCGCTGCTGATCCATGGCCATCTGGACGTGGTGCCCGCCGAGCCCGCCGACTGGAGCGTGCACCCGTTCTCCGGGGCGGTGAAGGACGGCTACGTATGGGGACGCGGCGCGGTGGACATGAAGGACATGGTCGGCATGATGATCGCCGTCGCCAGGCACTTCAAACGCCACGGAATCGTGCCGCCGCGCGATCTGGTGTTCGCCTTCGTCTCCGATGAGGAGCACGGTGGCACCTACGGCGCCCAGTGGCTGGTCGACAACCGGCCGGACCTCTTCGCGGGGGTCACCGAGGCCATCGGCGAGGTCGGTGGGTTCTCGCTGACCGTGCCGCGCCGCGACGGCGGGCAGCGCAGGCTCTACCTGATCGAAACCGCGGAGAAGGGTCTGGCCTGGATGCGGCTGACGGCCCGCGGGCGGGCCGGACACGGCTCGATGGTGCACGACGACAACGCCGTCACCGAGGTGGCCGAGGCGGTCGCCCGGCTGGGGCGCCATCAGTTCCCGCTGGTTCTCAGCGAGCCCGTCGAGCAGTTCCTCGCCGCGATCTCCGAGGAGACCGGCTACGAGTTCGACCTGAACTCGCCGGACCTGGACGGCACCATCGCCAAGCTCGGCGGCATCGCCCGCATCATCGGGGCCACGCTGCGCGATACTGCCAACCCGACCATGCTCAAGGCCGGGTACAAAGCCAATGTCATCCCGGCCACCGCCGAAGCGGTGCTGGACTGCCGGGTGCTGCCCGGCCGGCGGGCGGCGTTCGAGCGCGAGGTCGACGAGCTCATCGGCCCGAATGTGGTGCGCAGCTGGGAACGGGACCTGCCGTCCTATGAGACGTCGTTCGACGGGGATCTGGTGGACCAGATGAACGCCTCGCTGCTGACGCTGGATCCGGAGGCGCGCACCGTGCCGTACATGATGTCCGGGGGTACCGACGCGAAGTCGTTCCAGCGATTGGGAATTCGCTGTTTCGGGTTTGCACCGCTGCGGCTGCCCGCCGACCTGGACTTCGCATCGCTGTTCCATGGTGTCGACGAACGGGTACCCGTGGACGCACTAGAGTTCGGGGCGAAGGTTCTCGAACACTTTCTGACCAACTGCTGAAAGGGCGCGATGAGCACGTCACCGTATGACAACCTGCCAGAACTGCCGACGTTCACGCTGACCTCGGAGTCCGTGACCGACGGACAGGCGTTCGGCAACGATCAGGTCAGCGGCATCATGGGCGCCGGCGGCAAGGACATCTCGCCGCAGCTGAGCTGGTCGGGCTTCCCCGAGGAGACCCGGAGCTTCGCGGTGACCATGTATGACCCGGACGCCCCGACGGCGTCCGGCTTCTGGCACTGGGCGGTGGCCGATCTGCCTGCCGATGTGACATCGCTGCCCGCCGACGCCGGCAATGGCGACGCAGTGCCCGGTGGTGCGGTCACGCTGGCCAACGACGCGAGCCAGCAGCGTTTCATCGGTGCCGCGCCGCCGGCCGGACACGGCCCGCACCGCTACTACATCGCGGTACACGCGCTGCCCGTCGAGAGCCTGGGGCTGCCCGACGGCGCCACCCCGGCCTACCTCGGCTTCAACCTGTTCGGCCAGGCGATCGCCCGCGCGGTCATCCACGCCACCTACGAACAGAACTAGGTCTCTTCGCCGAGCGTCGACTTATTGTCGAGTTTTGCGCCAAAATCGACAATAAGTCGACGTTCGCGGCGAATGTCTAGCGCGTCGCGGCGCCGACCGCCTCGGACAGCGACGCGAACCCACCCTCGTGCAGCCTGCGGGCGACACCGTCGTGAATCTGCTTGGCCCACAACCCACCGCCGTAGATGAACCCGGTGTAGCCCTGCAGCAGGGTGGCGCCCGAGATGATGCGCTCCCAGGCGTCGTCGGCGGTCTCGATACCGCCGACGCTGATCAGCACCAGCCGGTCACCGACGCGTCCGTACAGGCGGCGCAACACCTCCAGCGACCGGGCGGCCACCGGGGCGCCGGACACACCACCGGCTCCGAGCTCGGCGACCCCGGGAGTGGACAGGCCCTCGCGGGACACCGTGGTGTTGGTGGCCACGATGCCTGCCAGATCCAATTCGACTGCCAGATCGGCGATTTCGTCGATATCGGCATCCGAGAGATCCGGCGCTATCTTGACCAGCACCGGGGTGGAGGTGGCTTTTCGGACGGCGGCCAGGATGGGCCGCAGCGACGACACCGCCTGCAGGTCGCGCAGGCCCGGGGTGTTCGGCGAGCTCACGTTCACCACCAGATACGACGCCAGCGGGCCGACCAGCCGGGCGCTCTCGGCGTAATCCTCGACGGCCCGTTCGGCCGGTGTCACCTTGGTCTTGCCGATGTTGACACCGATCGGGACGTCCGCGGTGTGCCGGGTCAACTGCACGGCCAGCGCACCGGCGCCGTGGTTGTTGAAACCCATCCGGTTCAGCAGGGCGCGATCCTGCGCCAGCCGGAACAGTCGGGGTTTGGGGTTTCCCGGCTGCGCCTGCGCGGTCACCGTGCCGACCTCGGCGTACCCGAACCCGAGCGCCCCCCAGCTCGCCAGCCCGTGCCCGTCCTTGTCGAAACCGGCGGCCAGCCCGAGCGGGCCGGGGAAGCGCACTCCCCAGACGGTGCTGGCCAGCACCGGATCGTGCGGCGCCAGGGTCGCGGACAGTCGGCGCCGCGCGATACCGGTCCGGGTGGCCAGGCGCAGCGCGGCGAACACGAAGGTGTGGACACGTTCGGGGTCGACCTGGAAAAAGGCCTGCCGGAGCAGTCGATAGATCACAGTGCGGGCTGATCGCCGAGCACGGACTTCTTGCGGCGCAACAGCACCCGCCGACTCCCGTCGGTGTAGAGACGCACCCGGGTCAGCTCCCAGCCCCGGTACTGCGCCTCGATCGACAGCCGCACCGACGCCGACAAGCGGGTGACGTCGGGAGGAAGCCGCAGCGGTACCCAGTCGTATTCGTCGGAAAGATCGGCGGCCCACCCGGCCGGCATCCGTCCACGCTGAACAGTGCTCATGCGATCCTCCTCCTCGCCGCGGGCATCATCGGGGCGTCGCCCCGGTGATCACCTGCACTCCGGCACCGGAACCCGACACCACGTAGAGGGTGTTCGTGGCGCCGTCGAAGGCCAGGGTGTTGGGTTGCTGCACAGTTCGATAACGCACCTTCTCGACGGGTATTCCGGTGGCCAGATCGTAACCAACGACGGTGTTGGTCGCCGTCTGTGACACCCACGCCAGATCCGGCGACCCGGTGACGCCGTACGGCGCGTCGTGCACCGGGAAGCGCTGCCGCAGGATCAGTGGCTCGGTGCCGTAGACCAGCAGGGCGCCGCCCCGGGTGTCGGTGACCAGCACCCGGCCGGCCGGATCGGTCGCCATCGACGTCGCACCCTCGCCCGCCCGCAGCGCCTGCTCGGCGGCCGTACCGTCCCCGTCGATCTCGGTGACCGAGGTCTGGCCACGATCCAGGACCACCATCGAGTCATCCTGTGCGACAACCACGTCGACTCGCGCGAACTTCTTCAGTGTGGCGCCGACCTCGGTGTCGGAGCGCAGGGTGTAGAGGGTGCCATCGGCGCCGCCGAGCACCAGACGGCCGTCGTCGTGCCGCGCGATGGCGGTGAAGTCGGTGTCGGCGTGCCCGTCGACCTCCACCGGGGTGGCGGCGGCCGCGGCGACGTTGACCCGCAGATAGCCGCCCCGGGTGGACAGCCAGACCTCACCGCTGCCGTCACCGGTGAGCGCGGTGGCCTCCGCGGGTAGGGCGAGGGTGCGGGGCGGCCCCTCGGTCGGGAGCACCGTGAGCTGGTCGGCCGGACCGAGCACGACCAGCGCGGAGGTGCGGATATCGAAGAAGGCCGCGGTTCCCGGCGCGGAAAGCGGTTTCACGACACCATCCGACACGCCGGTGACCGGCGGGGATACTGCGGGTTCTGCGACGGGAATCGTCGGTGGTGGCGAATCGGCAGGGTTTGATGAGCACGCCGAAGTGAATGCGGTCACCAGGGCCAATACGCCTGCCGCCAGGAGATGGAATCCGGATTTCGTATGCAATGGCCCCAAAAACTCCTGATTTCGTTGTGGCGTTGGTTCTGTTTTCAAATTTTAGGCAAAGAAACTCAAGTCGAACGCTGGCGTAAATATGACGGTATGGTGCGGGATATGACTCATGCCCAGGGAGTGGATCTGATGGCAGACGAGTTTGCCATCGAGGACATCTCGACAGGCGTGCATGCCAGCGGGTTCGGCGCACTCGGCGGCGGACGTAGCTTCTCCTTTCACGTCGAGGACCGGCAGTTACTGGTCGTCGAGGTGTATCGGCCGCGGCTGAGCGGACCGGTCCCGCAGGACGAGGACATCGTCGCCACCGCCACCCGCCGCCTGACCGATATCGACGTCACCGATGAGCGCAGCGTAGCCGCCGCCGTCCGCGATGCCGTCGCCGGAGCCGAGCCGGTGCGCACAGCGCGCTGACAACAGGCCCACGGTACGGTCGTCCGCGTGGCGGAGATGTCGTGGTTGCAGGTCGTCGTACTTGCCGTGGTGCAGGGGCTGACCGAATTCCTGCCGGTGTCGTCGTCCGGCCATCTCGCGATCGTGTCGGAGGCCTTCTTCGGCGGCGACGCGGGCGCCTCCTTCACAGCCGTCGTGCAGATCGGTACCGAAGTGGCGGTCCTCATCTACTTCGCCGGAGACATCGGACGCATCCTCACGGCCTGGTTCGGCGGCCTCACCGACGCCGCCCGGCGGACCCCGGACTACTGGCTCGGCTGGTGGGTGATCATCGGCACCGTGCCGATCGGCGTCTTCGGTTTCACCTTGCAGCACTTCATCCGCGATGACATCAGGAACCTGTGGATCATCGCCACGGCGCTCATCGTCTTCTCGTTTGTCATCGCCGCCGCCGAATACTTCGGCAAGCAGACCCGCGAGATCCAGCAATTCACCTGGCGCGACAGCCTGATCATCGGGTCGGCCCAGGCGCTCGCCCTCATACCCGGCGTCTCGCGGTCCGGCGTGACCATCAGTGCGGGTCTCTTCTTGGGCCAGAAGCGCGAGGCCGCGGCGCGATTCGGGTTCCTGCTGGCCATCCCGGCCGTGCTCGGGTCCGGTCTCTATGAACTCCGCCACGTTTTCGAGCCCGGCGCTTCGGGAATGAGCGCGACGGTTCCGCAGATCGTCCTGGGCACGCTCATCGCCTTCGTGGTCGGCTATGCCGCGGTCGCCTGGTTCCTGCGATTCCTGGTGCGCCACAGCATGTACTGGTTCGTTGGATACCGGATCATCCTCGGCACGCTCGTCCTGGTGCTGCTGGCCACCGGCGTGCTGGCCGCGCAGTAACGACCAAAGGATCTCCATGACCGTCATCCTGCTGCGGCACGGCCGCTCGACTTCGAACACCGCGCACACCCTGGCCGGGCGCTCCGAAGGCGTCGACCTGGACGACAGGGGCCGCGAACAGGCGCAGACCGTCGTCACCCGGATCGGTGACCTGCCGGTGAAGGCCATCGTGCGGTCTCCGCTGCTGCGCTGCGAACGTACCGTGGCACCGCTGGCTGCCGCGCTGGGCGTACAACCGGTGGTCGAGGACCGCATCATCGAGGTCGACTACGGCAGCTGGACCGGCCGCACGATCGGTGAACTGGTCAAGGAGCCGCTGTGGAAGGTGGTTCAGCAGCAACCCAGCGCGGCGGTCTTCCCCGACGGTGAGGGCCTGGCGCAGGTTCAGGCCAGGGCGGTGGCCGCGATCCGCGAACACGACCGCAGGTTGGCCGCCGAGCACGACGGTGACGTGCTGTGGGTGGCGTGCACACACGGTGACGTGATCAAGGCGGTGCTGGCCGACGCGCTCGGCACCCACCTGGATACCTTCCAGCGCATCACTGCCGACCCCGCCTCCATGAGCGTCATCCGCTACACCGACACCCGCCCGTTCGTGCTGCATGTCAACCACACCGGCAGTGGTCTGACCGCCGCATTGAGCGCCAAGCCTGCCGCCGCGCCCGAAACGGATGCGGTCGTCGGCGGCTCCACTGATTGAGGTAGCCCCGCTACCGGTATTTTGAAAGGTGCCATGCCCCGCGCAATCCACGTCTTCCGCACACCCGACCGCTTCGTGGCCGGGACTGTCGGGCAGCCCGGGAACCGAACGTTCTACCTGCAGGCGGTACATGATAAGCGGGTGGTGTCGGTGATGCTGGAAAAGCAGCAGGTAGCGGTGCTTGCCGAGCGGATCTCGGCGCTGTTGGTGGAGATCAACCGCCGATTCGGCACCCCGATTCCGCCCGATACCGGTGAGGTCGGCGACCTGCATCCGCTGCTGACCCCGGTCGACTCGGAGTTCCGGGTCGGCACCATGGGGCTGGGCTGGGACTCCGAGGCACAGACCGTGGTCGTCGAACTACTCGCCGTCTCCGAGACCGAGTTCGATGCCTCCGTGGTTCTCGACGACGCAGAAGACGGCCCCGATGCGGTCCGGGTGTTCCTGAGCCCGGAATCGGCGCGCGAATTCGCCACCCGGTCCAACCGCGTCATCTCGGCCGGCCGACCACCATGCCCGCTGTGCGATGAACCGCTGGACCCCGAGGGCCATATCTGCGTACGCACCAACGGCTACCGCCGCGGAGCGTTCGGTGCCGTGGAAGAAGATGAACCCCCTTTCTGAGGAGCAGGTACTGACCGACGGCGACCTCACCGTCATCGGCCGGATCCGCTCAGCGAGCAATGCCACCTTCCTGTGTGAGGCGCAGGTGGGGGAGCAGCAGGTGCACTGCGTGTACAAACCCATCGCCGGCGAGGCTCCGCTGTGGGACTTCCCCGACGGCACCTTGGCCGGCCGTGAGCGGGGAGCCTATCTGGTGTCGGCGGCGCTGGGGTGGGATGTGGTGCCGCACACCATCATCCGGGAAGGTCCGGCCGGTCCCGGCATGGTGCAACGCTGGGTGGATCAGCCCGGTGATGCGCTGACCGACGGCGAGGAACTCCAGGACGCCGACGAATCAGCCTCCGGTCCCGATCTCGTCGACCTGCTGCCCGCCGGGGATGTGCCGCCGGGCTATCTGGCCATCTTGCAGGCCTACGACTACGCCGGCGACCCGGTCACCCTGGTGCATGCCGACGACGACCGGCTGCGCCGGATGGCGATCTTCGATGTCCTGATCAACAATGCGGACCGCAAGGGCGGGCACATCCTGGCCGGCGTCGACGGCAGCGTCCGTGGCGTCGATCACGGTGTGAGCCTGCACGCCGAGGACAAACTGCGCACCGTGCTGTGGGGGTGGGCCGGTAAGCCGGTCGACGACGACTCGCTGGCCGCGATCGTGGCACTGCGGGAGAAGCTGAACGGCGAGTTGGCCGCGCACCTGGCCGAGCACATCACCGCCGGCGAGGTCGCCGCACTACGGGCCAGAGTCGGCGGCCTGCTGGATCATCCGGTGATGCCGACGCCGGATCGGCACCGTCCGATCCCGTGGCCGGCGTTCTAACCGCGGGGACCGAAACCCTCGAACGGATTCCACGACCGGCTGCCTCGGACATGGAGGTAGTAGGCGTAGTTGGCGGTCGTCATGATGGCGCCGGCGAACCCGAACGTGGCGGCCTGGGACAGGAAATTGGAGGCCTGGAGCAGCGACAGCACGATGCCGATACCGATACCCGCGCCCAGGATCGTGGTCCCCTTGCGCCACATGCCCTTCACATAGAAGTAGAGGAAACCGAAGAGGAACGCCCACACATTGGACGTCAGGCGCACCTTGTCCCAGAACGGCAGCGTCCGGTAAGCCGCCTTGGCCGCCGGGCTGGAATTCGGCAGCCCGTAGAGGTCGAAGAAGGCGAAGCGGCGCTGCCAGCTGACGGCGAGCTCGCCGGCTTCCGGTGCGGTCATGTGCTGGGGCCTTTCCGTCCTCCGGTGTCCGGCATCATCCTCATTCATCGGGCGGTGCCGCGGGGCGTTTCCCGCTCACGCAATACTGAGTCGGTGAATCCCGCTGAGCAGACCGACGCCGCGGTGGCCGCCATGGTGGCCGCCGAGGCCGGTGAACTGCTGTTGGCCGTCCGCGAGGAGGTCGGCTTCTACGACTCCTATGACCTCGGGGACGCCGGGGACCGCCGCGCCAACGTGCTGATCCTGAAACGTCTGGCCGAACTGCGGCCCGGCGATGCCGTGCTCTCCGAAGAGGCCGTCGACGACCGTTCCCGGGTGCACGCCGACCGGGTGTGGATCGTCGACCCCGTCGACGGCACCCGCGAGTTCTCGATGGCCGGCCACGCCGACTGGGCGGTGCACATCGCGCTCTGGCAGCGCAACGGGACACCGGAAGGGTCCATCACCGATGCCGCGGTGGCGCTGCCGGCGGTGGGCGAGGTGTACCGCACCGACACGGTGCAGTCACCGCCGCCGCGCCGCGAGGGTCCCATTCGCATCACGGCGAGCACCTACCGGCCACCGGCCGTGCTGTGGTGGCTGCGTGAGCATCTCGATATCGAGGTGGTCCGGATCGGTTCGGCGGGCGCCAAGGCGATGGCGGTGGTGCGCGGCGATGTCGACGCCTACATCCATGCCGGCGGACAGTGGGAGTGGGACTCTGCGGCGCCCGCAGGGGTGGTGCTGGCCGCGGGCCTGCACGCCTCCCGGCTCGGCGGGGCACCACTGATCTACAACCGGCGCGACCCCTATCTGCCCGACCTGCTGATGTGCCGGCCCGAGCTGGCCGGGCTCCTGCTGGAGACCATCCACGCCGCATTCTGAGCCGCCGGGGGAATGGAATGGCCGGCGAACTTGTCGGTTCCCGTGAGCGCCCCCGCGCGAGTGACCACACCATCGAAAGGCATCGGTGACCGAACACCTTAGAGTCGACGTCATGCAATCCTGGCCGGCGCCGACCGTTCCCACATTGCCTGGTGCGGGTGTGCCGCTGCGGCTCTTCGACACCGCCGACCGTCAGGTACGACCGGTATCTGCTGGTCAGATCGCCACCATGTACGTCTGCGGGATCACCCCCTATGACGCGACCCACCTGGGCCATGCGGCGACCTATCTCACCTTCGACCTGATCAACCGGGTGTGGCGGGACGCCGGCCACGATGTGCACTACGTGCAGAACATCACCGACGTGGACGATCCGCTGTTCGAACGCGCGGCCCGCGACGGTATCGGCTGGCGCGAGCTGGGCGACCGCGAGACCCAGCTGTTCCGCGAGGACATGACGGCGCTGCGGGTGCTGCCGCCCCGCGACTACGTGGCCGCCACCGACGCCATTGCCGAGGTGATCGCGTTGGTGGAGAAGATGCTGGCGTCCGGGGCGGCCTATGTCGTCGATGACGCGCAGTATCCCGATGTCTACTACCGCGCCGACGCCACGACGCAGTTCGGCTACGAGTCGGGCTATGACCACGACACCATGGCACGGCTGTTCGCCGAGCGAGGCGGCGATCCGGACCGGGCGGGTAAGGCCGACCCGCTGGACGCGTTGTTGTGGCGCGCCGAGCGTCCCGGTGAGCCCAGCTGGCCCTCACCGTTCGGTGCCGGCCGGCCGGGATGGCATGTGGAGTGCGCCGCGATCGCTCTCGACCGCATCGGCACCGGCCTCGACATCCAGGGCGGGGGCTCCGATCTGATCTTCCCGCACCACGAGTTCTCCGCCGCGCACGCCGAATCCGTCACGGGCGAGCGCAGATTCGCCCGCCACTATGTGCACGCCGGGATGATCGGCTGGGACGGCCACAAGATGAGCAAGAGCCGCGGAAACCTGGTGCTGGTGTCGCGGCTGCGCGCCGACGGTGTCGATCCCGGCGCGGTACGACTGGGCCTGTTCGCCGGGCATTACCGCGAAGACCGGTTCTGGAGCCCGGCGGTGCTCGACGCGGCCAACACCCGGCTGCAGCACTGGCGCGCCGCGGTGGCGCTGCCGGCCGGGCCGGACGCCACCGATCTGCTGAGCCGGGTGCGCCGGTACCTGGCCGACGACCTGGACACGCCGAAAGCGCTTGCCGCCCTGGATGGTTGGTGTACCGATGCGCTCACCTACGGTGGTTCGGACACCACCGCGCCGCGGCTGGTGGCCACGGCCGTCGACGCGCTGCTGGGTGTAAAGCTCTAATCACCACCGCGGGCGGTACGTTTGCCGCCATGGGTTCACTCAACGGCAAGGTCGTCCTCATCACCGGCGGCGCACGCGGTGTCGGAGCGGAGGTGGCCCGCCGGCTGCGCCGCAAGGGCGCCAACCTGGTGCTCACCGACCTCGACCCGGCGCCGCTGGCCGAACTGGCCGACGAACTCGGCGGTGAGGCGCACGTGCTGACCGCGCTGGCCGACGTGCGGGATCTGGCAGCCATGCAGCGCGCCGCCGACGCAGCCGTCGCCCGATTCGGCGGTATCGACGTCGTGGTCGCCAATGCCGGCATCGCCAGCTTCGGTTCGGTGCTGCAGGTGGATCCCGAAGCATTCCGGCGGGTCATCGACATCAACGTCGTCGGGGTTTTCAACACCGTGCGCGCCACCCTGCCCTCGGTCATCGAGCGGCGCGGCTACGTGCTGGTGGTGTCCTCGCTGGCGGCGTTCACCTCGGCACCCGGGCTCGCGGCCTATCACGCCTCCAAGGCCGGCGCCGAGTACTTCGCCAACACCTTGCGCCTGGAGGTCGCCCATCGCGGCGTGGACGTCGGATCGGCGCACATGAGCTGGATCGACACCCCGCTGGTGCAGGACGCCAAGGCCGACCTGTCCACCTTCCGCGAGATGCTCACCCGGATGCCCGGACCGTTGAAGAAGACCACCACGGTCACCGAATGCGGTGCCGCGTTCGTCAAGGGCATCGAGGGTCGCAAGAAGCGGATCTACTGCCCGCGCTGGGTCGGCGCCTTCCGGTGGATCCGGCCCCTGGTGTCGACGCCGATCGGTGAGCGCGACATCCGCAAGTTCGCCCCCGAACTGCTGCCGAAGCTCGACGCCGAGGTCGCCACCCTGGGCCGCTCCACCAGCGCCCGCATCGAATCGCTGGAACAGCGGTGACCCGCCTGCTGTGGGTGCTGGCCCTGATCGCCTGCGTGGCCGGCTGCAGCACCCCGGACAAGGAACCCGAAGCGGCACCGTCGGGCACCACGGCCCCGCAGGAACAGCCGGTGGACCTCGATCAGCTCCGCGCCATCGCCAAGGACGCCTACATCTACGGGTTCCCGATGGTGGACAACTACCGGGTCCAGTACGCCTACTTCGTGGACAAGCAGAACCCCGAATACAAGGGCGGATGGAACGAGATCCACAACACCGCCCGGGTCTACACACCCGCCGACACGGCCATCCAGACACCGAACTCGGACACCCCGTACTCCGCCGTCGGCGCCGATCTGCGCGCCGAACCGCTGGTCCTCACGGTGCCGCCGATCGAACAGGACCGCTACTACTCGCTGCAGTTCGTCGACGGCTACACCAGCAATTTCGCCTATGTGGGCAGCCGGACCACCGGCAACGGCGGCGGGCGATACCTGCTCGCCGGTCCGGGCTGGCAGGGCGAGAAGCCCGAGGGCATCGACGAGGTGATCCGTTCGGACACCGACCTGGCCTTCGTGCTGTACCGCACCCAGCTGTTCGGGCCGTCCGATCTGGAGAACGTGAAGAAGATCCAGGCCGGCTACCAGGTGGCGCCGCTGTCGGTGTTCCTGAACCAGCCGTCGCCCGCGCCCGCGCCGGCGATCGACTTCGTGCCACCGCTGACCCCGGATCAACAGCGCACCTCCCCGCAGTTCTTCGAAATCCTCAACTTCGTCATGAAGTTCACCCCGGCACTGCCCGAGGAGCAGGCGCTCCGGGACCGGTTCGCCCAGATCGGCATCGGCGCCGACGGAGATTTCGACGCCGACGAGCTGACACCCGAAGCGCGCGAGGCAATCGTGAGCGCCATGGCCGACGCCAACACCGAGCTCGCCGACTTCACCAAAAACGAGATCGACACCGGCAAGGTCACCTCCGCCCAGCTGTTCGGCACCCGGCAGGAACTCAAGGGCAACTACCTGTACCGGATGGCCGGTGCGGCGCTGGGCATCTACGGGAACACCGCCGCCGAGGCCATCTATCCCGTCGCCGCGAAGGATTCCGCGGGCGCACCGCTGACCGGTGCGGGGGAGTACACCTACCGGTTCGCACCCGATCAGCTGCCCCCGGTGAACGCGTTCTGGTCGCTGACCATGTACGAACTGCCCGCCAGCCAACTCGTGCAGAATCCGCTCAACCGGTACCTGATCAATTCGGCGATGCTGCCCAACCTGAAGGCCGACCCGGACGGCGGCTACACCCTGCGCATCCAGCGCGATTCGCCAGGACCGGACCAGGAGTCCAACTGGCTGCCCGCCCCGGAGGGACCGTTCACCCTGATACTGCGGCTGTACTGGCCCAAGCCGGACGCGCTGAACGGCACCTGGAAGGCACCGCTGCCGGCGAAGGTCTAGCGGCCCCGCCTGCGCAGATACCGCTCGAATTCGGCGGCCAGGGCGTCCCCATCGATCTTGGCGACCGCCTCGTTCATGTCGACCTCGGCGTCGCCGCGTTCCTCCAGGGACTGCACGTACTCGGCGATCTCCTCGTCCTCGGCGGTCATCTCGGTGACCGCCTCCTCCCACTCCTCGGCCGCGGTCGGCAGGTCGGCCAGCGGGACCTCGATGTCGAGAACGTCCTCGACGCGGCGCAGCAGCGCCACGGTGGCCTTGGGGTTGGGTGGCTGCGACACGTAGTGCGGGACGGCGGCCCAGAACGTCACGGCCGGGATACCGGCCTGCACACAGGCGTCCTGGAACACCCCGGCGATACCGGTCGGGCCCTCGTAACGGGTCTCCTCGAGGCCGAAGAACTTCGCCGAGTCCGACGAGTAGGCGGCCCCGGACACCGGCACGGGCCGGGTGTGCGGGGTGTCGGCCAGCAACGCACCCAGGATGACCACGGTGTCGACGTTGAGTTTGTCGGCGATGGCCAGCAGCTCGGCGCAGAAGGTGCGCCACCGCATGTTGGGCTCGACACCGTGCATCAGCACGATGTCGCGGTCGCTGCCGGGCGGGCGGCAGTGCGAGATGCGCATCGACGGCCACACCAATTCGCGGGTGACCCCGTCGATCTGCCGGATGACCGGACGATTCACCTGGTAGTCGTAGTAACTCTCGTCGTCGATCTCGACGATGGTCTCGGCCTCCCAGATGGAGTCCAGGTGTTCCAGTGCTCCGCTGGCCGCGTCACCGGCGTCGTTCCAGCCCTCGAAGGCGGCCACGACGACTGTGTTCTGCAGGTCCGGCAGGCCGGGCACGCTCGCATCCGACGGTGTCACACTGCCAGCGTAAGCCCTGTATCGCGGTGATGAGCCGCAGCGCCCCGCCCGGCGATTTCGTGGCCGGGTACCCAGCTCCGGAAAGGCCACCGTGTACACATGAAATACGCCTGGGGGCAATCCGGTTGATCGTGTCGACCGCCACATTGCCGACACAGCCACGAGATGGCGTCCGAAACTCTGTTGGATGACGACGTAGACTTTTCACCGTCGAGAGGCGTTGCAACGGCTACTCGGGGGACAGCGCTCCTCCTCGGTATCCGCCACGCTCGGCAGAGTTAAGGACGCCTTCCGCTACGGAAGGAGTGCCCTGTGAACGCCGCGAAGCCGGAAGTCTGCGCACCGGACACCTTTGTGCCGAACATCCGCCGCGACTGCACCGACGAACTGACGGTTGCGTTGGGCCGGCGGATCATGGTGATCGACGGTGCAATGGGCACGGCGATCCAGCGGGACCGGCCGGATGAGTCCGGTTACCGGGGCGAACGGTTCACGGAGTGGCCGACCGCCCTTCAGGGCAACAATGACCTGCTCAACCTGACACAGCCGCAGATCATCTCCGGCATCCACCGCGAGTACCTCGAGGCGGGCGCCGACATCCTGGAGACCAACACGTTCAACGCGAACGCGGTCTCGCTGTCGGACTACGGCATGGCGGAGCTGAGCTACGAGCTGAACTACGCCGGCGCGGCCCTGGCCCGGGCGGCCTGCGACGAGTTCGGCACCCCGGACAAGCCCCGCTACGTGGCCGGCGCCATCGGGCCGACGACCCGGACCGCGTCGATCTCGCCGGAGGTCAACGACCCCGGAGCCCGCAACGTCTCCTACGACCAGCTGGTCGCCGCCTACCTCGAAGCCGCCAACGGACTGGTCGACGGTGGTTCCGACCTCATCATCATCGAGACGATCTTCGATTCGCTGAACGCCAAGGCGGCGGTGTTCGCCCTTGAGACGCTGTTCGAGGACCGCGGACGCCGTTGGCCGGTGATCATCTCGGGCACCATCACCGATGCCTCCGGGCGGACGCTGTCCGGTCAGGTCACCGAAGCTTTCTGGAACGCGATCAGGCACGCCAAGCCGCTCGCGGTCGGCCTCAACTGCGCCCTGGGCGCGCCGGAGATGAGGCCATACATCGCCGAGATGGCCCGGATCGCCGACACCTTCGTCTCCTGCTACCCGAATGCCGGCCTGCCCAACGCCTTTGGCGAGTACGAGGAGTCCCCGGAGGATCAGGCCGGATACATCGCCGAGTTCGCCGCGGCCGGCCTGGTCAACCTGGTCGGCGGTTGCTGCGGAACGACGCCGGCGCATATCGCCGAGATCGCCAAGGTTGTCGAGGGCGTGCCGCAGCGCGAACTGCCGGCGATCGCGGTGGCCACCCGGCTTTCGGGGCTGGAGCCGCTCAACATCACCGACGGCTCGCTGTTCGTGAACATCGGTGAGCGCACCAACATCACCGGCTCCGCCCGGTTCCGGAATCTGATCAAGGCCGAGGACTACGACACCGCGCTGTCGGTTGCCCTGCAGCAGGTCGAGGTCGGTGCGCAGGTCATCGACATCAACATGGACGAGGGCATGATCGACGGCGTTGCCGCGATGGACCGGTTCACCAAGCTGATCGCCTCCGAGCCGGACATCAGCCGCGTCCCGGTGATGATCGACTCCTCCAAGTGGGAGGTCATCGAGGCGGGCCTGAAGAACGTGCAGGGCAAGCCGATCGTCAACTCGATCTCCATGAAGGAGGGCGAGGAGAAGTTCATCCGGGAGGCACGGCTGTGCCGCAAGTACGGCGCCGCCGTCGTCGTGATGGCCTTCGACGAGCAGGGCCAGGCCGACAACCTGGAGCGCCGCAAGGAGATCTGCGGACGCGCCTACCGGATCCTGACCGAGGAGGTCGGATTCCCGGCCGAGGACATCATCTTCGACCCGAACTGCTTCGCGCTGGCGACCGGTATCGAGGAGCACGCGACGTACGGGATCGACTTCATCGAGGCCTGCGCCTGGATCAAGGAGAACCTGCCCGGGGTGCACATCTCCGGCGGCATCTCGAACGTGTCGTTCTCGTTCCGGGGCAACAACCCCGTCCGCGAGGCGATCCACGCGGTGTTCCTGTTCCACGCCATCAAGGCCGGCCTGGACATGGGCATCGTCAACGCGGGCGCGCTGGTGCCCTACGACTCGATCGACGCCGAATTGCGGGACCGGATCGAGGACGTCGTCCTGAACCGTCGCGAGGACGCGGCTGAGCGGCTGCTGGAGATCGCGGAGCGGTTCAACAAGTCGGAGACGATCGAGGACCCACAGGCAGCCGAGTGGCGCAGCCTCCCGGCCCGCGAGCGGATCACGCACGCCCTGGTCAAGGGCATCGACGCCGACGTCGAGTCCGACACCGAGGAGTTGCGGGCCGAGATCTCCGCAGCTGGAGGGCGGCCGATCGAGGTCATCGAGGGCCCGCTGATGGACGGCATGAACGTCGTCGGCGATCTCTTCGGCGCAGGCAAGATGTTCCTTCCCCAGGTGGTGAAGTCGGCCCGGGTGATGAAGAAGGCCGTGGCGTACCTGCTGCCATTCATCGAGGCAGAGAAAGAACAGTCCGGTGTTACCGCGACGAAGGACACCAACGGCACGATCATCATGGCGACCGTGAAGGGCGACGTCCACGACATCGGCAAGAACATCGTCGGGGTCGTGCTGCAGTGCAACAACTATGAAGTGATCGACCTCGGCGTGATGGTGCCTGCCCAGAAGATCCTGGACGCGGCCAAGGAGCACGACGCCGACATCATCGGGCTGTCCGGCCTGATCACCCCGTCCCTGGACGAGATGGTCAACTTTGCGGTCGAAATGGAGCGCCAAGGGCTGGAGATCCCGCTGCTGATCGGTGGCGCGACCACCTCGCGCGCCCACACAGCGGTGAAGGTGTCGCCGCGCCGTAGCGGCCCGGTGGTCTGGGTCAAGGACGCGTCCCGCTCGGTGCCGGTCGCCGCCGCGCTGCTCGACGACAAGCAGCGTCCCGCCCTGCTGGAGGCCACCGAGAAGGATTACGCATCCCTTCGCGAACGGCACGCCCAGAAGAGCGAGCGGCCGATGCTCACGCTGGGCAAGGCCCGCGCCAACCGGACGCCGATCGAGTGGGAGGGCTACTCGCCGCCGGTGCCCGCCCAGGGCCTCGGCGTGCGGGAGTTTCTTGACTACGACGTTGCAGAGCTACGCGAATACATCGACTGGCAGCCGTTTTTCAACGCCTGGGAGATGAAGGGCCGTTTCCCGGACATCCTCAACAACCCGGTCTCGGGCGAGACGGCCCGCAAGTTGTACGACGACGCCCGGGAGATGCTCGACACCCTGATCAAGGAGAAGTGGCTGACCGCCAACGGGGTGATCGGATTCTTCCCGGCGAATGCGGTCGACGACGATATCGAGGTCTACACCGACGAGACCCGGACCGAGGTGCTGACCACATTGCACAACCTGCGTCAGCAGGGCGAGCACCGGGCCGGCATCCCGAACCGGAGCCTCGGCGACTTCATCGCACCCAAGGACACTGGTCTGGCTGACTACGTCGGCGCCTTCGCCGTCACCACGGGGCTCGGCAGCCAGGACAGGATCATGGAGTTCAAGGCAGCCAACGACGACTACAACGCGATCCTGCTGGAGTCGCTCGCCGATCGGCTGGCAGAGGCGTTCGCCGAGCGGATGCATCAGCGGGTCCGCAAGGAGTTCTGGGGATTCCAGCCCGATGAGCAGTTGGACAACGAGGCGCTCATCGCGGAGAAGTACCGCGGGATCCGACCGGCACCGGGGTACCCGGCCTGCCCGGAGCACACCGAGAAGGTGACGCTGTGGGAGCTGATGGACGTCAAGGAGCGCACCGGGATCGAGCTCACCGAGTCGATGGCGATGTGGCCCGGCGCCGCGGTCAGCGGCTGGTACTTCAGCCACCCGCAGTCGCAGTACTTCGTGGTCGGCCGGATGGCCCAGGACCAGGTGGCCGACTACGCCAAGCGCAAGGGCTGGACGCTGGCCGAAGCCGAGCGCTGGTTGGGCCCCAATCTCGGCTACAACCCGGAGGACTGAACCCGGCCCAGATCAGTTCGGCGCGAACAGCTCTCGGTTGCCGGCCGCCCACTGTCGCATCGACAGCGCGGGCGAGCCGGTCAACTGCTCGACCAGATCGTTGGCGTGCTGCGGTCCGGTGTCGCCGTCGAACAGGTCCAGGTACCAGTCCACGCCGTCTCCCATCACCGGCCGCAGCAGCGCGTCGGCTTCGGCCCGGTCGCAGCGCTGCATCTGCACGGGGGTGCCGAGGCCGGCGCCGATCTGGCGCGCGATCTCCGCACGGGTGATCGCCTCCGGTCCCGTCAACTCGTACATCTGGCCCAGGTGCGCGTCCGTCGGGTCGGCCAGCAGGTGCGCGGCCACCCGGGCGATATCGTCCATGGACACCGGTGACTGGACGGCCTCGGGCGCCACGTCACGCACCACGCCCGTGCTGATCTGCGGCGCCCACATGGCGAAGTTCTCGCAGAACTCGCCGGGCCCGAGTTGTGTGCTGGGCACCGGGGTGGCGGCGATCCTGTCGGCGTGTTCCTGCCAGTGCGCGGCACCGGACAGCGCCACCACATAGCTGACCCGCGCCGCGGCGATCATCTCGCAGGTGATGCCGATGGTGCGCGGGAACGGCGCCAGGTAGATCTGGTCGACGTCGGCGAGTGCGGGCGACAAGGTCTCGGGCCTACCCAGAAATCCTGTGACCACTTCCACACCCGCGGGCAGATTCGCCTTGGCCGGGTCCGAGGTCAGGGCACGGATATCCGAGACACCCAGGTCCAGAAGTCGATCCACGACCCGGCGGCCGATATTGCCGGTGGCACCCGTCACAAGAACCGTCATGGCGACCACGCTAGCCCGGCCTGCCGACAGGCTCAGATTTTCGGGCCCACCGCGATCGATGCGACAATCGGGGACATGCGTGCAGTGCTGTGGGATATGGACGGCACCCTCGTCGACTCCGAAAAGCTATGGGATATCGGCCTCCAGGAGTTCTACCGCCGGCACGGGCGGGAGCTCAGTGAAGAGGTCCGCGCCACCACGATCGGCGGCTCCAGCGAGATCGTGATGCGGATCGTGTACGCCGACCTGGGCCTGGAACCCGACCCGGTGGACCTCGCACAGACAGCCGATTGGTTACACGACTATGTCGGTGAGCTTTTCGAGACCGGACTGCCGTGGTGTGCGGGCGCACGCGAGCTGCTCGATGACCTGTCCGCCGCCGGGGTCACCATGGCGCTGGTGACCAACACCCGCCGGGGGCTCACGGAGAAGGCCCTCAACAGCATCGGCCGCCACTACTTCAGCGTCACGGTGTGCGGGGACGAGGTGCCCGCGGGCAAGCCGTCTCCGGACCCGTACCTACGGGCCGCCGCGCTGCTGGACCTGGACCCGCAGCATTGCCTGGCGATCGAGGATTCGGTCACCGGCACCACGGCCGCCGAGGCCGCAGGATGCGCAGTGCTGGTGATTCCCAACGAAATCGAGGTGCCGGCGGGTCCCCGGCGCCGCCACGCGGAGTCACTGGCCGATCTGACGGTGCACCACCTGCGCGATGTGCACGCCGAACTGGGCACCGAATTGGACGAACGCACCGCCTGATCCAGACCATTTCGGGTCGCGACTGTGCGATTGTGATGTGACACGCATCACGGCACGGGGTGGAAGGACGATCCATGACGCACGGTCCGGTCGGAGGCGACGAAGCCTCGTTCCTCGACGACGATTCCGGTTTCAGTTCCGGTCGCACGGCGGTGCGGATTGCGGCCGTCGCCGCGCTCGGCGGTCTGCTGTTCGGCTACGACAGCGCGGTGATCAACGGCGCGGTGTCCTCGATCCAGGAAGACTTCGGTATCGGCAACGCCGAGCTGGGCTTCGCGGTGGCCTCGGCGCTGCTGGGCGCCGCGGCGGGGGCCATGACGGCGGGCCGGATCGCGGACAAGATCGGCCGCATCGCGGTGATGAAGATCGCGGCCGTGTTGTTCCTGATCAGTGCCTTCGGCACCGGCCTGGCGCACGAGGTCTGGACGGTGGTGCTCTTCCGCATCGTCGGCGGTGTCGGCGTCGGCGTGGCGTCGGTCATCGCACCGGCCTATATCGCCGAGACCTCGCCCCCGCAGATCCGCGGACGGCTGGGCTCCCTGCAGCAACTGGCCATCGTGCTGGGCATCTTCGCCTCCTTCGTCGTCAACTGGCTGCTGCAGTGGGCGGCGGGCGGGCCCAACGAGGTGCTGTGGCTGGGCCTGGACGCCTGGCGCTGGATGTTCCTGGCCATGGCAATCCCCGCCGTGCTGTACGGCGTGCTGGCCTTCACCATCCCGGAGTCGCCACGCTATCTCGTTGCCAGCCACAAGATTCCGGAAGCGCGCCGGGTGTTGAGCATGTTGCTCGGGCAGAAGAACCTGGAGATCACGATCACCAGGATCCGGGACACCCTGGAGCGCGAGGACAAGCCGTCCTGGCGCGACCTCAAGAAGCCGACCGGGGGTATCTACAGCATCGTCTGGGTGGGCCTGGGGCTGTCGATCTTCCAGCAGTTCGTCGGTATCAACGTCATCTTCTACTACTCCAACGTGCTGTGGCAGGCGGTCGGGTTCAGCGCCGACGAGTCGGCCGTCTACACGGTGATCACCTCGGTGATCAACGTGCTCACCACCCTGATCGCGATCGCGCTGATCGACAAGATCGGTCGCAAGCCGCTGCTGCTGATCGGCTCGGCCGGCATGGGGGTCACACTGGCCACCATGGCGGTCATCTTCGCCAACGCCAGCGTGAATCCCGATGGGACACCGAGCCTGCCGGGCGCGTCCGGCGTGATCGCGCTGATCGCCGCCAACCTGTTCGTGGTGGCCTTCGGCATGTCCTGGGGCCCGGTGGTGTGGGTGCTGCTCGGTGAGATGTTCCCCAACCGCATCCGCGCTGCCGCGCTCGGCCTGGCCGCGGCCGGTCAGTGGGCGGCCAACTGGCTGATCACGGTGACCTTCCCGGAGCTGCGGAACAACCTGGGTCTGGCCTACGGGTTCTATGCGCTGTGCGCGGTGCTGTCGTTCCTGTTCGTGATGAGGTGGGTCCGCGAAACCAAGGGAGTATCCCTGGAGGACATGCACGCCGAGGTGCTGCACGAAGACAAGCCCGTCACGAACTGACCTCGGGATGTGCCCGCAGTGATCTGCGACAGGTGCGTGCCACCGTTACCTTGAGTGCCGGGAGCGCCATGGTCAGTGGGGGGTGAGCAGTTGGACTCCGGCCGGTTGCCTGCGCGCGATATCGCCGCGATCGCGGTGCCGTGGGTGCTGGTGGCAGCGCTGGCACTGGTGATGGTGCTGGCACGCGACGGCGCTCACCTCGCCGTCGCCAATGACGCCATCTCGCTGGTGCTGGCGGCTTTCGCGGCCGCGCGTGCCGCACTGGCCGCCCGCGCCGCCGCCGACGGACCTGCGCGTCTGGCCTGGATCTTCCTGGCCGCGGCGCTGGCGACCTGGGCGATCGGTGACGTGATCTGGTTGGTCTACGACATCGTCCTGCGCGAGCCGCCCTCGCCGTCACCGGCCGATTTGTTCTATCTGCTGTTCAACGTGCTCGTCGCAGTGGGGTTGTCTCAACTGCTCGCGACGGGGACCCTGGTCTCCCGGGTGCATCTGGCACTCGACGCACTGACGGTCTCCTTGTGCCTGTTTCTGCTGGTGTGGATCTTCAGCCTGAACCGCGTCTTCGACACGCTGCGTCACCACAACCTCGAGTTGACGCTGGCAATGGTCACTCCACTGGCCGATGTGGTGGTGCTCTCGATCGCGGTTCTCGCCCTTGCACGCTCGCGCCGCCGGAGGCCCGTGGCGCTGGCGGTGATCACCGTCGCCATCACCTTGATCACCGTCGCCGACGTCACCCTGACGTTCCTGATCGTCGACGGCAGCTACCGCACCGGGCATGTCATCGATCTGCTGTGGGCGTCCGCGATGGCCCTGTTCGCCGCCGCGGCGGTGCTGAGCCGACTCCCGCCGCCGGCACCCGACCGCCCGGCGCCGGTGCCGTCCCATTCTTCGCTGTGGCTGCCCTACGTGCCGTTGTTCTTCGCGGGCGTCCTCGGCCCGCCGGTGGTGATGCGTGGGTTGGAGAGCGTGCTGGTGCAGCTGATCGTGTGCGTCGTGTGCGGACGGCAGATCCTCTCGGCATGGGACAACCGGCAGCTGCTGAGCGGCCGACCAGGCGCTACGAGATCCTTTGACCGGCTTGGCAAATCGGACATTGTTCAACGAACGTCTGGACCACGCGATGCTGTTGCGCGTCCGTGATTCCCGGCCCATCACGGTGATCTCGATTGATCTCGACGACTTCAAGCTCGTCAACGACAGCCTGGGTCACCCGGTTGCGGATCGCCTGCTGGTCGGGGCCGGACAGCGCTTCCTGGACTGTGTCCGTACCGGCGACACCGTCGCGCGACTGGGCGGTGACGAGTTCATGATGCTGCTGGAGGGCGGTGCCGATGACCACCA
This sequence comes from Mycolicibacterium frederiksbergense, assembly GCF_012223425.1. Taxonomy (GTDB): domain Bacteria; phylum Actinomycetota; class Actinomycetes; order Mycobacteriales; family Mycobacteriaceae; genus Mycobacterium; species Mycobacterium frederiksbergense. Next base: position 5,534,001 of record NZ_CP038799.1, on the reverse strand, counting down.
GATGGTCGCGCAACGGGTGGTCGAGGCCTTCGAGCGGCCGTTCGATGTCGACGGCCATGAGGTGTTCCTGCGACCGAGTCTCGGTGTGGCGACGGCCTCGGAGAAGGAGCCGGACCTGACTGCGGAGATCCTGATGAGGCGCGCCGACCTCGCGATGTACGCCGTCAAACGGTCGGCGGCAGACGTCCGGACGTTCGCCGCCGACCTGCCCACCGCGCATGTCGACCCCGTCGATCTCAAGCACCGTCGCCGTCGGGGCCCGGGCGGGGGAGCCGAGCGCATCCGCCTGCTGGGCGAGCTTCGCGACGCGGTCGATCGCGGCACCATCGAGGTGGCCTATCAACCCAAGGTGACTCTGAGCAGCGGACGGGTCACCGGTGTCGAAGCGCTGCTGCGCTGGCCACATCCCCGGCTGGGCACGCTGCGTCCCGATGCTTTCCTGTCCCTGGTGCGCCAACACGGCCTGATGGGCCCGGTATCCGACATCGTGGTCCGCAAGGTGCTCGACGACGCCGCCGCCTGGCACTCGCAGGATCTGGACATCGCCGTCGCGATCAACTTCTTCGCGCCGATGCTGCGGGACACACGACTACCCGACCGCCTCTGTCAGGAACTAGACCGCCGTCACCTCGAGCATGACGTGCTGACCGTCGAGATCACCGAGGACATCGTCCTGACCGAGGTAGGCACGGTCAAGGCGGTGCTCCGCGAGCTGCGGGAACGGGGCGTGCGGGTGGCCATCGACGACTTCGGCAGCGGCTACTCGGCGCTGTCCTACCTGCGGGACCTCGCCATCGACGAAGTGAAGCTCGACCGCCAGTTCGTCGCCGACGTCACCACCGACGCACGGGCCGCGGCGGTCGTCGGCGCCGTCATCAACCTGACCCACAGCCTCGGGATCTCGGTGGTCGCCGAAGGTGTCGAGGATGCCGATACCGCCGGCTGGCTGATCCAGCACGGCTGTGACACCGGCCAGGGCTTCTTCTTCAGCACCCCGGTCACACCCGCCGAGGTGCCCGCCTTGCTCAGCAGGCTGGGCGCCTCCGGTTCGGCGTGATGGTCACCGCGTCTTGGGTGTTCCCCCGCACACGTGAAACAATCGCTGCCCGTGAAGACCTTCGAAGGCCTGTTCGCCGAACTCAGCGAGAAAGCGCAGTCCCGGCCCGCCGGGAGCGGCACCGTGGCCGCGCTGGACGCCGGCGTGCACGGCCTGGGCAAGAAGATCCTCGAAGAGGCCGGGGAGGTCTGGCTGGCCGCCGAGCACGAGAGCGATGAAGCGCTCGCCGACGAGATCAGCCAGCTGCTGTATTGGACCCAGGTGCTGATGCTCTCGCGCGGCCTGAGCCTCGACGACGTGTACCGGAACCTGTGATGTCAACACTGCGCGTCGCGGTGCCCAACAAGGGGGCGCTGAGCGAATCGGCCGCCGAGATCCTGTCCGAGGCCGGTTACCGGCGGCGGACCGATCCCAAGGATCTGACCGTCGTCGACCCCGCCAACAATGTGGAGTTCTTCTTCCTACGGCCCAAGGACATCGCGATCTACGTGGGCTCCGGGGAACTCGATCTCGGCATCACCGGCCGTGACCTGGCGGCCGAGTCCGAAGCCCCCGTCCGCGAGCGGCTGGCGCTCGGCTTCGGTTCGTCGACGTTCCGGTACGCCGCGCCCAGGGGACAGGACTGGACGGTGGACACGCTGGCCGGTAAGCGGATCGCCACCGCGTATCCGAACCTGGTGCGTAAGAATCTGGCGGACAAGGGCATCGAGGCCACCGTCATCCGCCTGGACGGCGCCGTGGAGATCTCCATCCAGCTCGGTGTCGCCGATGTCATCGCCGATATCGTCGGATCCGGTCGCACCCTGGGACTGCACAATCTGGTGGCCTTCGGTGAGTCGCTGTGCGATTCCGAGGCGGTCCTGATCGAGCGCGCGGACACCGAGGCGGATCCGGCGCGTGATCAACTCACCGCCCGGGTACAGGGTGTGGTGTTCGGCCAGCAGTATCTGATGCTCGACTACGACTGCCCACGCAGCGTGCTCGAGGAGGCCAGCGCGGTCACCCCCGGGCTCGAATCGCCCACCATCGCACCGCTGGCCGATCCGGACTGGGTGGCGGTGCGCGCACTGGTGCCGCGCCGCGATGTCAACGCCATCATGGACGAGCTCGCCGCCATCGGCGCGAAGGCAATTTTGGCCTCCGACATCAGGTTCTGCCGGTTCTGATCGTGACGCGCGATGCCGTCGCGCGTGTTAGCGTCCGGATGTCCATCCACCGCATGGAGGTCCGATGACGCAGGTGCTCGTTCTGGTGCTGGCCTTACTGATCGGTGTGATCGCGGGACTGCGCGCGATGACGGCACCGGCGGTGGTCGCGTGGGGTGCGATGCTCGGCTGGATCGATGTCACCGACAAGTGGTCGGAATGGGTCGGGCACCCGATCACCGTCACCGTGCTGAGCATTCTGCTCGTCGGCGAACTGATCACCGATCAGCTCCCGAAGACGCCGAGCCGCAAGGTACCCCCGCAGTTCATCGCCCGGCTGATCACAGGCGGCTTCGCCGGCGCGGTCATCGGCAGCGCGTTCTTCCACACCTTCTCGGCAACGGGTGCCGGAATGGTCGGCGCGGTGCTCGGCACCTTGGCAGGTGCCGAATTGCGCAGCAGATTGTCGGCATCCAACGACGGTAACGACCGGCCCGGAGCGTTCATCGAAGATGCCATTGCCGTGGGCGGTGGATTCCTCGTCGCGTTCCTCGTCAGCCTCGTCTGATGGCAGGGCCGGTGACCGACTTCGACGCCATCATCATCGGCGCGGGTCAGGCGGGACCGCCGCTGGCCGGCAGGCTGACCGGAGCCGGGCAGCGGGTCGCGGTCATCGAACGACAACTGGTCGGCGGCACCTGCGTCAACTACGGATGTATCCCCACCAAGACGCTGGTCGCCAGCGCGCACGCCGCCCACATCGCCCGCCGCGGAGCCGAATTCGGCATCGGCACCGGCGAGGTGACCGTCGACATGGCGAAGGTGAAGGCACGCAAGGATCAGATCGTGCGGGCAGACCGCAACGGTGTCGAGAACTGGCTCGAGGGGATGGACGGCGCCACCCTGTTGCGCGGGCATGCCCGGTTCACCGACCCACACACCATCGATCTCGACGGCCGGCTGCTGCGCGCCGAACGCATCTTCCTCAATGTCGGTGGCCGTGCCGTGGTGCCGGACATGCCGGGCTTGTCCGATATCGACTATCTGACCAATGTGTCGGTGCTGGAACTCGATTCGGTGCCCGAACACCTCGTCGTCATCGGCGGCAGCTACATCGCCCTGGAGTTCGCCCAGATGTACCGGCGGTTCGGGGCGCGGGTGACGGTGATCGAACGTGGGCCCCGGCTGACCTCCCGCGAGGACGAGGATGTGTCGGCGGCCATCCGCGGCATCCTGGAAGCCGAGGGCATCGAGATTCACACCGACGCCGACGATATCCGGTTCACCAAGTTGCAGGACGGATTCGAGGTGACCACCCGATCCGATGCCGCCCCGATTGTCGGTAGCCATGCCCTGATCGCCGTCGGGCGGGTACCCAATACCGACGACCTCGGCCTGGAGAACGCCGGTGTGCGCACCGACCGCCGAGGCTACATCGAGGTCGACGACACCCTGCGCACCAGCGCCGAGCACATCTGGGCGATGGGGGACTGCAACGGCAAGGGTGCCTTCACCCACACCTCGTACAACGATTTCGAGATCGTGGCGGCAAATCTGCTCGACGATGATCCGCGCCGGGTCAGTGACCGTGTACCCACCTACGCGCTCTACATCGACCCACCGTTGGGCCGCGCCGGGATGACCGCAGATGAAGTGCGCCGCAGCGGCCGGAAAGCACTGGTGGGCACGCGCCCGATGACCCGTGTCGGCCGCGCGGTGGAAAAGGGCGAGACCCAGGGCTTCATGAAGGTCGTGGTCGATGCCGACACCGAGGAGATCCTGGGCGCCTCGATCCTGGGGGTCGGCGGCGACGAGGTGGTGCACGCGATCCTGGATGTGATGACCGCCAAGCTGCCCTACACCGCGATCTCACGCACCATGCACATCCATCCCACCGTCAGCGAACTGGTGCCCACCCTGCTGCAGGATCTCAAGCCGCTGAACTAGCCGCCCGGCCGGCGATCAGTTGGGCGCTCACCGCGGCGACGCGTTGCCCGAGATGCCGGCAGGTCGCGATGTCGGCGGGGTGGACGTCCTCGGGTCCGGCGTCGACGTCGGTCTGCGCGCCGGCGCCGAGCCAGAATCCGAGCCGGTTCAGGTCGTGTTCACTGCCCGCGGCGGAATTCCAGCCCGGCCCCAGACCCAAACTGACCCAGTGCATATGGTGCTGGGCGGCGAACACCGTCAGTGAGATCAGGGCGGTCAGCTTGTCCCCGCTCTTGGCGCCGGAATTGGCGAATCCGGCCGCTACCTTGTCCCGCCACGCGCCGGTGATGCAACGCCGGCCGGTCTGCTCCGCGAAGGCCTGGAACCCGGCCGACACGTTACCCATGTAGGTCGCGGTCCCGAAGATGATCGCGTCGGCGCTGTCCAGTGTCACCCAGTCCGCATCGGTCATCGTGTCGACGGCCACCGTGGTGACGTCGGCTCCCTCGGTGTGCGCCCCGTCGGCGACCGCGGACGCCAGCGTCGCGGTGTGCCCGAATCCGGAGTGATAGGCGATGACGATCGCCGGCCGGTTCCCGAAGGCGTTGTCGGTCATGAGAACTCCTCACCTGTCGGCGCGAAGCCCGAGATGGCTTGCACGCGTTGAGCCCAGTTGGGTAGCGATTCACCGGCGAGCAGTGCGGCAAGCCGGTCGAGGTAGGCATGCGTCCCGGTCCGGAAGCCGTTCGCGTTCGGGACGCTCAGTCCTCGATGGCTGAGCCGCAACAACGTGCCGGTGCCATCGGAGGTGAGTTCATAGCGCACCACGCCGGGCTCGACGATGGGCTGCAGCCATTCGTGTTCGAACACGTGCGGTGGATCCCACACCAGGATCCGACCGGTCATCCGCTTGCGTTCGGGCGGCAACGGCGGCCCGGAGGCCACGGTCTCGATGGTGCCGCCCTCGCGGGGGTCGATCACGGTGCGGCCCATCCATTTTCCGCGATGCACCGGATCGGTGATCGCGATCCACACCTGTTCGATCGGGTAGGGCAGTCGTCGTTCGAAGTGCAGCGCCGCACGCTCACCGTCGACGACCACTCGGCCGTCATGAGCGGTCATGACGGTTCCCCGAACGTCTTCTGTAGATGCCCTTCGAGTGCGTCGAGGTGACCAGCCCAGAAGTGACGGTAGGACTCGATCCAGGTGTCCATCTCGACGAGACCGTCGGCACGCAGGGCGTAGATGCGCCGCTGGGCGTCGGAACGGACTTCGACCAGGCCGACCTCACGCAGCACCCGGAGATGACGGGACACCGTCGGCTGGGTCAGCCCGGGCAAGGTGTCCACCAGTTCGCCCGCGGTGCGCTCGCCGTGTCGCAGCGCGTCGAGCAGGGTGCGCCGACTGGGTTCGGCGACGGCTTCGAACACGTCCATGCCAGAAGTATTGCAGCGCATCTATATAGATGCAAGTAGATATAGCTAGTTCGCGACGCGCATCATCCGCAGCAGGCCGATCTCGGATCCGTTCTTGGTCAGTTCGATGTTCAACCACAGCACGGTGTCGGCAACGGTCCGATCCGCGTCGGGGCCCCACGGGAAGGCACATGGCGCGTCCAGATCGGCCGGGCTCAGCCCCGCCAGGACCTCCCGCCACTGTGCGTGCAGCGCTCTGATCACCTCTACCGCATCCGCGGGGCCCGGCCACGCGATCGCGGTGGGCGGTCGCGCCGGCCGTCCGGCCAGTGCATCCATTGCCGACGACCACCAGAAGACGATGTGCCAGCTGATCCACCCGATGGTGGGCACCGGGATGGGTTCCGGTTCCGTCTCGGCCCAGTCCGGACACCAGCGCCCCGCGGCGTCTTTGCGCATCGTCCACACCAGACTCGTCGGTTCCCAGCGGAAGTCCTCGACGGACAGCGCCGACAGATGTAGGTCTGTCAGCGCCCACGCGAGATCGAACTGCCGCTGCAGCGACTCGATCACCGCCTACCTCCGCTGTACGAGGAGCGTCTGCGCCGATGTTCCGATGAATCCCTGCCGATCGAAGATATCGGCGGTCGTCACCCCGATGCCGTCCGGGCCGATCGAGCCGCGGGCGCGCAGCGCGAAGTCATTGCCGATGGGCGCGCGGTGCAGATGGACCGCGGTGTCGGTGTTCATGAACACGAACACGTCGGGATCGAGCGCGGCGCCGACGCCATTGGCGGAATCGACGACCATCGCCAGCCGCTGCAGATCGGTCACCGGTTCGGAAGCCACCAGTGGCACAAGCGGACTCATCCACACCACCGCCGGCTTGCCCGGGTCGGTCCGCTGCTTGCGCCAACTGACGGTCTCCAGATACCCGGGTGCCCCCATCCACCCGTGCGGATTGTCCATCGCCGCGCCCTCCACCAACGGGGGATGACGGTCGGTGACGGCGTCGGCGGTGTCGCTGGTGGCCAGCAGCCAGGCACTCACCCGGGCCAGAACCCGGTCCTTGCCGCCTACGGTGCGCATCTCGGCGACCGCCATGGTGATTCGGGCGCCCGGCCGGTCCACCCAGGCGCGCACCTTCACCGGGGCGACCGGGATGGCTCCCAGGATGTCGAGCACGAGCCGTCCCACCCGCAGTTCGGGACGCTCGGGATAGAGCTCCTCGATTGCTCTGGTCAACAGCGCCAGTGGCGGTGACCCGTGCTGGATCGCGGCGTCCCAGTTGCTCGCGGTACCCGGCGTCGACTCGAAGACCTGAAATCCCTCGGACTCGGCCAGCCGCCGGTAGTGGCAGTCGCTCACTCGACCGCCGTCGCTGCTTCGCTCCTGCCGTCAGGTGACGGTTCCTGCGGCCAACCCGGGTACGCCGGCGGTGTACCCCCGAACTCCGGGCAGAGCTGTTGGTGTGCGCACCAGCTACACAGCTTCGACCGCTTGGACCGAAAATCGCCTGTACTACCCGCGGACTGGATCGCTCGCCAGATTGCGGTCAGGGTCCGCTCGAAGCGCACCAGCTCATCCACATCGGGGGAGTAGTCCAGCACCTGTCCGTCGGCCAGATAGAGCAAGCGCAACTTGGCAGGCAACACACCGCGCGATCGCCACAGCGCGACCGCATAGAACTTCATCTGGAACAGCGCCTTGGCCTCGGCCAGGGCCCACAGTTCCGACGGTGATTTCCCGGTTTTGTAGTCGACCACCCGCATCTCACCGGTCGCAGCGATATCGATCCGGTCGACGAAACCGCGCAGCAGCGTGCCGTCCTCCAACTCCACCTCGACGCGCTGCTCACAACTGTGCGGGTCGAAGCGGGTCGGATCTTCCAGGCGGTAATAGCCCGACAGCAGCTTGCGGGCGTCGCGCAGAAGTTCGGCCCGCAGATCGGGATCCACCGTGAGTCCTGTTTTGCTGCCCTCGGCGACCACCCGGTCCAGGGCAGGATCGACCAACGTCAGGGCGGTGTCGTGGAGGCGTTCGGCGGCGGGCAACGCGTAGAGCTCCTCGAGCGCGGCATGCACCACCGAACCGCGCAGCTGCGCCGGCGAGACCGGCTCGGGCAGCCGGTCGATGGCACGGAAGCGGTACAGCAACGGGCACTGTTTGAAGTCACTGGCCCGTGACGGTGACAGGGCCGGGCGCCAACCGGTTCGGGCGGGTGCTGGGGCGCTCATAGGGCAAGCCTAGGCCTGCGGACCGACAACAATTCGTAGCCGCGGCGGCGCGTCTGGCAGGCTGACCCCGTGCAAATCACTGGTCCGTTCGTCATCGGCGATCGCGTGCAACTCACCGATCCCAAGGGGCGGCACTACACAATGGTGCTCAGTCCGGGTGGCGAGTTCCACACCCACCGCGGCGCCATCGGCCACGACACCGTGATCGGCCAGCCCGAGGGCAGCGTCGTGAAGTCCACCAACGGCGACCCGTTCCTGGTGCTGCGGCCCCTGCTGATCGACTACGTCCTGTCCATGCCGCGTGGCGCGCAGGTCATCTATCCCAAGGACGCCGCGCAGATCGTGCACGAGGGCGACATCTTCCCGGGTGCGCGGGTGCTGGAGGCCGGTGCCGGCTCGGGCGCACTGACCTGTTCCCTGCTGCGCGCGGTCGGGCCGACCGGACAGGTCATCTCCTATGAGGTACGCGACGACCACGCCGTGCACGCGATCCGCAATGTCGAGACCTTCTTCGGGGAGCGCCCGGCCAACTGGGATCTGCGGATCGCTGATCTCAACGAGTACCCGGCCGGGGGCCGTCCGGGGGCGAGCGAAGCGACGGGGGAGACGGAAGTCGACCGCGTGGTGCTGGACATGCTGGCCCCGTGGGATGTTCTGGACAGCGTGTCGACGGCGCTGGTGGCCGGCGGCGTGCTGATCGTCTACGTCGCGACCGTCACCCAGTTGTCGCGCACCGTGGAGGCGCTGCGGGAGCAGCAGTGCTGGACCGAGCCCAGGGCCTGGGAGACCATGCAGCGCGGCTGGAATGTCGTCGGGCTGGCGGTACGGCCGCAGCACAACATGCGTGGGCATACCGCTTTTCTCATCAGCGCCCGCAAGTTGGCGCCGGGCACGGTGACCCCGACCCCGCTGCGCCGCAAACGCCCGCAGGTCTGAGCGGGCTATCGCGGCGGATCAGCCGGGGGAGGCGCCACCGACGAGGCGCTGGGCACCGGCCCGAGCTCGAGCAACTGGTCGGCGGTCACCCGCGTCAATTGCCAGGCACCCTCGTTGAGCGTGAACTGCATGGGGAAGGTGAACGGCCGCGCTTCCGGGGCCGGGTTGGCGGAGCCGACCGTGACGGTGGCGACCACATCGCCATAGTCGGCCGGTGACCAGGTGAGGTCGGCCGCCTGGAATGTCAGCGGCGCAAGCCCACCGTCGACGGTGGCCTGGGCGAAACGATCGAGCGCGGCGCCGTCCTCCGGAGTGGCGTACTGCACCAGGGCGACCTTCTGCTCACCGGGGATCGCCGGGTCCGCCAGCTTGGCCAGGACATCGGTGATGGCCTGCGGTGCCGGCAGGGGTGCCTGCGGCGCGGTCTGGGCGCCCGTGACGGCGGGCGCGGACACCGAGGCTTGCGGGGCGGGTGGGATCGGCTCGGCGCCGCAGCCCGCGAACCCGAGCGCCACCACCAACGCGGTGGCGCTCAGGACCGCTACGGACGTGCGGCGCATCGGCGCGTGAGTCAGCCGGCCGCCGAGAGCAGCGCCAGAGCGGACTGCCTGGACACCTGCCAGCCGGTGGGGCTCGGTCCGGCCGTGAAGGTCACGGGTTGTGTGGCGGTGCCACCGGTGGCCGCGGTGGCCGTGACGTTGGCAGTCGCGACGGGGCCGTTGACGTCGATGTCGAGCACGTTGAAGGTCAGCGGGAACTTGCCTTCCCTCGCGGCGTTGCTGTACGCGCGGTCGGCGGCGATGGACTCGATACGGCCGATCCCGCCCTGGATGTAGGCGGCCTTTCCGGAGAACGAGCCGGGTCCGGCGAGCACGGTCAGGGTCTGTGTCAACGGTGCCTGCAACTCGGGCGCCGGTGCCTGCGGCATCGGTGTGTCCCACACCACGGCGGTGATCGCCGGGGCACTGCCGGCGGCAATCGACGACACGCCCGTCGCCGCAGCGGTTACCAGGCCGGCTGCCGCGGCGCTGGTGACGAAGCCGATTGCGAGGGTTTTGAGGATCACAGTGGTCCTTTCAATGGGGCAAGCTAAGCAAGGAGGTTAACAGCGTTGCTGGTGTGTCGAATTCCTAGACCGCACACAAAGGCTGAATCGCCGGTAGCGTTGAAGTTGTTACTGCACCAACATTCGGTGCGGGAGGGAGCGCAGCATGAGTGAGTCCGAGCGTTCTGAGAATTTCGGAACACCCCACGAATCCAGCATGTCCGCAGAGGACGCCGCCGAACTGGAGAGGCTGCGCCGCGAAGCGGCCGCCCTGCGTGAACAACTGGAGGGCACGGTGGGCGCCGGCAGTGGATTGCGCACGGCCCGCGATGTCCAGCAGCTCGAGGCGCGCATCGACTCGCTGTCGGCGCGCAACGCCAAGCTGATGGACACCCTCAAGGAGGCCCGCCAGCAACTGCTGGCGCTGCGCGAAGAGGTCGATCGGCTCGGGCAGCCGCCCAGTGGTTACGGGGTGCTGCTCGCGACCTACGAGGACGAGACCGTCGACGTCTTCACCTCCGGCCGCAAGATGCGTCTGACGCTGTCGCCCAACATCGAGACCAGCGGACTCAAGCAGGGCCAGACGGTGCGCCTGAACGAGGCCCTGACGGTCGTGGAGGCCGGTGCCTTCGAGGCGGTCGGCGAGATCAGCACGCTGCGGGAGATCCTGGACGACGGACATCGCGCGCTGGTCGTCGGCCATGCCGACGAGGAACGCATCGTGTGGCTGGCCGAACCGCTGGTCGGCGTGGAGTACCTGCCCGAAGGGGTGGAGATCCCGCTCGATATCGACGGTGAGCCGCCGCGCAAGCTGCGCCCCGGTGACTCGCTGCTGGTCGACACCAAGGCCGGCTACGCCTTCGAGCGGATTCCCAAGGCCGAGGTCGAGGATCTGGTGCTCGAAGAGGTGCCCGATGTCAGCTACGGCGACATCGGTGGCCTCACCCGCCAGATCGAGCAGATCCGCGATGCGGTCGAACTGCCGTTCCTGCACAAGGACCTCTACCGCGAATACTCGCTGCGGCCGCCCAAGGGCGTGCTGCTCTACGGTCCGCCCGGATGCGGTAAGACGCTGATCGCCAAGGCCGTCGCGAATTCGCTGGCCAAGAAGATGGCGGAGTTGCGCGGCGAGGACTCTCGGGAAGCCAAGAGCTACTTCCTCAACATCAAGGGTCCCGAGCTGCTCAACAAATTCGTCGGTGAGACGGAGCGCCACATCCGGCTGATCTTCCAGCGGGCCCGCGAGAAGGCCTCCGAGGGCACCCCGGTGATCGTGTTCTTCGACGAGATGGACTCGATCTTCCGTACCCGCGGCACGGGGGTGAGCTCGGACGTGGAGACCACCGTCGTCCCGCAGCTGCTCTCGGAGATCGACGGTGTCGAGGGCCTGGAGAACGTCATCGTCATCGGTGCCTCCAACCGCGAGGACATGATCGACCCGGCCATCCTGCGGCCCGGCCGCCTGGACGTGAAGATCAAGATCGAGCGGCCGGACGCCGAAGCCGCGCAGGACATCTTCTCCAAGTACCTGACGGAGAACCTGCCGGTGAACACCGACGACCTGGACGAGTTCGCCGGCGACCGCGGACTGACCATCAAGACGATGATCGAGAAGGTCGTCGACCGGATGTACGCCGAGATCGACGACAACCGGTTCCTCGAGGTCACCTACGCCAACGGTGACAAGGAAGTCATGTACTTCAAGGACTTCAACTCCGGGGCGATGATCCAGAACGTGGTGGACCGGGCCAAGAAGTACGCGATCAAGTCGGTGCTGGAGACCGGTTCGAGGGGTCTGCGCATCCAGCACCTGCTGGATTCGATCGTCGACGAGTTCGCCGAGAACGAGGACCTGCCGAACACGACGAACCCCGATGACTGGGCCCGCATCTCGGGCAAGAAGGGCGAGCGGATCGTCTACATCCGCACGCTCGTCACCGGCAAGAGCTCGTCGGCCAGTCGCGCCATCGACACCGAATCCAATTTGGGGCAGTACCTGTAGGGGATCAGGTGTCCGACGTCTCGGTGCGCGACGGTGTGTTCGGCCTGCGGTACGGCGAGGTGCTGTTGGTCCGCGTCACGGACTCCGGTCCGGAGGCGACGGTCTGCAACACCTTCCCGCTCAACGACTGTCCCAGTGAGCTGTGGGACCGGCTCGACGCCACGGCGATTGCTGCGGAGGTCGGGGCGATGGCTGCGATCCTGAACGGCCCCCGGTACTGGCTGATGAGCGGCATCGGAAAAGCCGACGGAGAATCGATGCAGCGCACGACGTTCGGTGGCCTCGAGATGAATCGCCAGGCCACGGTAAAACTTGCGTCGATGAATCCGGCTGCCTACACCGAGAACAAGGTGGACCGAAAAGCGATCTTCACCTTCGATGCGGGCCGCCCCGTCTATCAGCTGGTCGATCCGGACGGCCGGCGGTGGATCATGCAGACCTACAGCCACACTGTCGACCCGACACTCGGCCTGCAGGATCTGTCCGGCCTCGCCGACCGGTTGTCGGTGCCGCCGGGTTGGCGTTACGAGACGTGTGTGCCGTCGTCACCGATTGTCGTCGACACCACCACGCGGCCCGCGAGCGTGCTCCAGGACGACCTCGCGAACAGCTATTCACTCATCGACTGACCGGCTACCATGCCTCCGATCGCGCGCAGTTCCTCGAGCACCAGCGCGATCGCCGGACGGGCCTCGGCGCCGGTGCGCGTCACCGCCTCGATACGCCGGGCAAGCTTGATATCGCTGATTGGACGGCGCACCAGGTCGCGTGCGAGCACCACGTAGCGGGGCAGCAGCGCTATCCCGATACCGGCCTGCACCAGCTCCTCGAGGACCCGGAAGTCATTGACCCGTTGGGTGATTCGGGGTGTCACCCCGGTGATGGTGGCGATCGACTTGAACACGTCATCGACCATGAGCCCACCTTCGACGCCGATCCAGTCCTGATCGGCGAGCTCGGAAAGTTCTAGGCGCGCCTTGCCGGCCAGCGGGTGGTCCGGCGGCAGCAGTACGTCCAGCGGTTCGCGAAGCAATTCGATCGACGTGAATCTCGGCCCCCAGGAGGCGGTGTCACGCTCATCGCGATGGACGACCACCACGTCGACGTCGGTGAGTTGCTGGGGAGCTCGGGCGGCCGGCACGTCGACATCCCGCCCGATCACCTCGACTCCCTGCCGGCGGGTGTTGATGATCAAGGGCGCCAACAACATTGCGGCACCGGACGGGAAGAACGACACCGTCACCTGACCGCAGGCGGTGGTCCGGTAGCTGTCCATGTCGGCCTGCGCCCGGTCCAGCGCGGCGAGCACCCGTTCGGCATGACCGACCAACACCTGCCCGGCGTCGGTCAGCCGTACCCGCCGGCCCGCCGGTTCCAGCAGCGCCACCCCGGCCTCTCGCTGCAGGGTCTTGAGCTGCTGGGAGACCGCCGACGGAGTCATCGCGAGCACATCGGCCACGGCGGCGACGGTGCCGTGGTCGGCAAGCTCGCGCAGCATGCGCAACCGCAAGGCATCCATGTAGTAATACTACTTCTCAGAAGTAGAAAAAGTAGCTGGACTGAATGGTTGCTACCGCGGCAGGCTTACCCGCGTGACTCGCTACCGCGCCGACCTCGCCCTGCTCGCGGTCGCGGCGGTCTGGGGATCGAGCTATCTCGCCACCAAGGAGGTCGTGCACGCGGACGGCGCTCTCGCCTTCCTGACCCTACGGTTCGGCCTTGCCGTCGGCGTACTCACGGTGTTGCTCAGGCGCCGGATCGCCCGCATCCGCCGCGACGAACTGATCGCCGGATCGCTGTTCGGCGCCATCCTGACCGCCATCTGCGGATGTGAAACATACGGGGTGACAATGACATCGGCGTCCAACGCGGGGCTCATCATGGCGCTGACGGTGGTCATCACCCCACTGCTGGGTGGTCCGGGCGGCGTCGCGCCGCTGTTCTACGCACCGGCTGCGATCGTGGTCCTCGGCTGTATCGCGCTGACCCAGTCGGGTGGGTTCGCGCTGCCTGGCGCCGGGGACGTCCTGATCGTGGTCGCGGCGGTGTTGCGGGCCGTGCACGTCACCGTGCTGTCACGGACCTCGACAGCGCACCGGCTGGATCCGGCGGCGGTGACGCTGGTGCAGCTGGCCACCGTGACAGTTCTGACGGCGATGCCCGCGGGTGCGCTCGGACAGTTCTCCGCGGTGCCCCAGATGTCGGGCCGCGACTGGGCTCTGACCGGCTATCTGGCGCTGGCGTGCACGGTCTTCGCATTCGGCATCCAGACGTGGGCGGCGCCGTCCAGCACGCCGGCGCGCATGAGCCTGCTGCTGGGTACCGAACCGCTGTGGGCGGCGGCCATCGGGGTGGGGCTGGCCGGGGACCCGGTCACCGCGCTGGGTGCACTCGGCGCCGTGCTGATCGTGACGGGCACGAACTGGGGCAGAGCGGTCAGCAGAGGTGCAGGATCGCAGCCTTGTATAGGAACGTCGCGTCGGCGGCGTCGACGTTCTCGTTGGTGTTCTCGTAGATCGCGTCGAGCGTAACCTGTTGGGGCACACCGTTGGCGAGATCTTCGCAGACCGAATAACCGAGATTCAGGGCGACCTCCTGGGAGGTGTCCCCGTATCCGTAATCGGTCAGTTCGGTGAAATAGCCTGTTTCGTCGGCGCTGGCCGGAGCCGCGACCGCAAGTCCCGCGGCGAACGTCGCCGCGAGAACCGGAAGCAACATCTTCCTCATGGTGGTCATCCCTTCATCCCGTGTTGCGCAGGTGGATGCCAGTCGCCGGACATTCGCTGGTGATGCGCAGCGTAGGAAGTGTAAAGCCACCTCACAGCGCGTGCACGGCGATCGAACAGACTCAGGCCTTGGCTTCCATCTCCAGGTAGGCGTCGCGTCCGGCGAGGCTCACCGCGACATCGGCGATCAGCGGATCGAAGAAGCGCTGCCGGTACAGCGGGTCGACGCTGGTGCTGACGGTGAAGTAGAGCCCGGACAGCACGGCGACGAACAACGAGGTGTGCACCACTGTCTGCGGAATGGGGATGTGTACGCCGAACCATGTTCCCGCACAGGGCGGTTGGCCGACCTGACAGGTCTGCTCGCCGGCCCACAGCACGGTGACGTCATAGGGGATGGCGATGATGCCCAGCGCCAGGAAGAAAGCGAACAGCCCGGCAGTGAACAGCACCACCTGAATGGCCTGGGACACCACCATCACGGCGACAACATTGATCTGCTCGGCGCGCGAGAGCGGTGTACGAGTGCTCGCCGGTTCGGTGAAGGGCGTATCGACGAGCAGCCGGCCGGCATCGGTCTGTTCGGCGCGGTCGTCCCGCAGGGCCTGTACCTCGTCACGAATGGTGGTCACCATGAACACCAGCGCCACCAGCGCAAGGAAACCGACTGTCTCCCACAGCCGTTGACGCGTCATACGGGCAGAAAGCTGCCAGAGCTCGCCGGTGAAATACACCACCACCGTCAGCATGAGCAGGGGCAGCGCCCTGCTCATCAGGGTGCCGAGTGCCCCCAACTGGACCCAGGCGAACCGGAAGGCCCACGCCGCGATCGACCCGAAACCCAGGTAGGTCAGCCAGATCGCCAGCAGTGAGATCAGCACGAACAGCGGCGCCTCGGCGGCAGCCGCGCCCGACCAACCGCTCACCGTCACCGGCATCACCACCACGAAGATCGCCATGACGCCCCAGGCGCCCCAGCGCCGGGCAGCCTCTCCCAGCACGGTGGACCGGCGGTGCAGCGCGACGAGCACGAACGGGGCGGCCAGCAGCACGGCCGTGATGATCCCGAGCCGCAACGCATAGGCGTAATTCGGGCCATCACCGGTGACCTCGGCCAACAGCATCGTCAACGCGGTCAGGGCGCCGACCGAACTGATCATCGGCGCCGAGCGCTCGATCAGCCCACGGGAGCGCACCCGGCGGGTCAGCACCAGCGGCAGACCGCGGTGCAGGAACCACTCGTGCACCTGCTCGTCGTTCCTGGTCGGGCTGCTGTCGGGCACCGCCACATTGTGCGCGTTCGGCGGGCAAATGGTGTGCCACACGCCCAATCGGCGGCATGAGGCACAGTGGACGGATGCGACGTGGACTGGCCCGGCCCGGCGACTGGGGGATCTCGGCCCGGTCCGCGTTCGTCGCGGCCAGCGTCGTCTTCGTCGCACTCGGGGTCACCGGGATGGTGCTTGCGGGCGTGCTGTACCGCTCGATGCTCAGTGAGGTCGACAACGCCGCGGCGGCGCGGGTCGCCCGGGCTGCTGCGGTGATCGCCGCCGGGGGCCCTGCGGCACTGAGCGACGAATTACTCGCCACCGACACGCGGGTGTTGGCCGTGCAGGTCATCGACGCCGAGGGGACGGTACTGCAGCGCTCCCCGGGGGCGCCGTCCACGCCGTTGATTCCGGTCGGTGACGTCGGGCCGGGCCTGCGGATCGGTATGCCCGAGCATGATTCACCGTTCGGCGAGATCCGCTTCAGTGCGCAGACCGTCATCGGCCCCGATGAGGCGCGCTACACCGTCGTCGTCGGCGAGGGCAGCCCGCTGGTGGTCTCGACGGTGGGAACCGTGGTCACCGCCCTGGCGGTCGCCGCACCCGTGGTGATCGCGGTATCGGCGGCCGCGACCTACCTGCTGGTGCGCCGCTCGATGCGATCGGTGGACGACATCCGCTCCCGGGTCGCCGATATCAGCACCTCGGATCTGACGGAGCGGGTGCCGGTTCCGGACAGCCGCGACGAGATCGCCGCGCTCGCGGTGACGATGAACGAGATGCTGGCCCGCATCGAGGCCGGCCATGCCGCGCAACAGCGGTTCGTCGGCGACGCTTCGCACGAGTTGCGTAGCCCGCTGGCCACCATCATCTCGGCCCTCGAAGTCGCGCAGGCACATCCGGATCTGCTGAACACCGAACTGGCCCAACACACCCTGATGCCCGAGGCGCAGCGGATGCGCTCATTGATCGAGGATCTGCTGCTGCTCGCGCGCGCCGATGAACGTGGCTGGAACATCCGTCGTGACGACGTGGATCTCGATGACCTTGCCAACGGCGAGATCGAGCGCCTGCGGCGGGACAGTGACCTGGAGGTGACCGCGAGCATCGAGCCGGTACGGGTCACCGGCGACCCGGCGGCGCTGGCCAGGGTGCTACGCAACCTGCTCGACAATGCCGCCCGGCACGCGTGCTCGGTGGTCGAGGTCGATGTCCGGCGCAGCGACGGGCGCGCGGTGCTGACCATCGGCGATGACGGACCGGGGATACCTGTGGGGGACCGGCTCAGGGTCTTCGACCGGTTCGTTCGGCTGGACGAGGGACGGTCCCGGGGTGCAGGCGGCACCGGCCTGGGTCTGGCGATCGTTTCCGAGATCGTCGCCGCCCATCACGGGCAGGTGCGCATCGAGGATCGCCCCGGCGGCGGTACGCGGGCGGTGGTTCAGTTGTCGGCGGCCAGCCGGTAGCCGACACCCCGGATGGTCTCGATGGTGTTGGTGCCGAACGGGATGTCGATCTTGCGGCGGACGTAACCGACATACACCTCGACGACGTTGTCCGGGCCGTCATAGTGCGCGTCCCAGACGTTGTGCAGGATATCGGCCTTGGTAACGGCGATGTTCTTGTTGCGCATCAGGTACTCCAGCACGCCGTACTCGCGCGGGGTCAGCGACAGCGCCTTGTCGCCGCGCTGCACGAGGCGCCGACCCGGATCCACCGTCAAGGTGCCCGCGGTCAGCATCGGCGGCTTGTGCGGTGCCGCCCGGCGTACCAGGGCGCGGAGCCGGGCCACCAGCACGATGAAGGAGAACGGCTTCGTCAGGTAATCGTCGGCGCCGAGATCGAACGCGTCGGTCTGGTCGTATTCACCGTCCTTGGCAGTCAACATCAGCACCGGCGTCCACACCGAACGCGCCCGCATCCGGCGCAGCACCTCATAGCCGTTGAGCCCGGGCAGCATGATGTCCAGCACCACGACGTCGAAATCGTTCTCGGTGGCCTGCCAGAGTCCGTCGATGCCGTTGGCGGCCTCCACGACGGCGAACCCTTCGGCGCGCAGGCCGATTGCCAGAGTGGAGCTCAACCGGGGTTCGTCCTCGACGATCAGAACTCTCATAACGTCTCTATGTCTACCGCCTCCCCGCAGAGGTCGGCACGCCACACTGCGCGTGGGACCCACATGCCAGGGAGTCAACGATGAGCATGAAGGCAAAAAGCGCTGGTGCGTGGCGCGCCGACGGTCTGTTGGTCCTGCGTATCCAGTGACGCTAGCCCGCGCCTGACCGGTTGGTGGCGCATTCACCGAAACCGCCCGCGCGATGCGCCAGCCCACCCGATGCCGACATTCGGCGTGATCCACGTCACCGTATGGGTAACGATTTGATAACGTTGCTGTGAGCGGGGCCGGCTCCGTGGGTCCGGTGTTCGTGCTGGTGAGCGCGCGGCGAGCGGAGTTGCCCCATCGCACACGCCGGCTGTCGCGGCTTGATCAGATTCTGAAGCTGTGTCTACCGTCGAGACACCGAAGATTTGAAACCAATTGTGATCGATGACTGCTCGGTGGTGACTTTTACTCACGATGAACGACATCCAAACTGTTCCGGAAACCATTGCTGGAACACATAATTGGGCCGCGGCATTGCGGCCCCCCCGAGGATCCGATGCCCTCGCGATACGCGAGCTGGTGGCCGAAACCGGTGTGCTGGACCTCAATTCCACCTATGCGTACCTGCTGCTGAGTACCGATTTCGCCGATACATCCATCGTCGCGGACGTCGATGGTCGACTCCAGGGCTTCATCACCGGATATCAACCGCCATCCCGGCCGGACGTGCTGTTCGTATGGCAGGTCGCCGTGGCCTCGACCGCCCAGCGCGGTGGCCTCGCCGGCGCCATGCTGGACGCGCTCGTGCACCGGGTGCGCTCCGAGGGCGGCGGACCGATCACCGTCGAGGCGACCGTGTCGCCGGGCAATGCACGCTCGCGGGCGTTCTTCGGCGCCTTCGCGCGCCGTCACGGCGTACCGCTGAGCGAGCATGCGCACTTCACCGCCGATCAGCTCGATCCCGACGGTGCCCATGAGGACGAACCGCTGCTGAGGATCGGGCCCATCGGCGCTCCGCCGGCCGGCTGAGAAGTGGCGTGAAGTCCATGTTCGCATCACCGCAAATTTACTGAAACCTATTGGAGGACAATACCTTGCTGCTCGACACCGCGCAGGAAACCGCACCATCACTCACCGAGGCCGATCTGCCGTCGGTATTCGCCACCGTGGAGTCGGAGGTGCGTAGCTACTGCCGGAGTTGGCCCACCGTCCTGGAGACCGCCAAGGACTCCTGGGTGACCGATACGGCGGGCCGCCGCTATCTCGATTTCTTCGCCGGCGCGGGTGCGCTGAACTACGGGCACAACAATGCTCAGCTCAAAGGGGCACTGCTGGAGTACCTGAGCGGGGACGGCATCGTGCATTCCCTGGACATCGCGACCACGGCCAAACAGAACTTCCTGGAGACCTTCGACCGGGTCATCCTGAAGCCCCGAAAGCTGGACTACAAGGTTCAGTTCCCCGGGCCGACGGGAGCGAACGCGGTGGAATCGGCGCTCAAACTGGCACGCAAGGTGACCGGCCGTGAGTCGATCATCAGCTTTACCAACGCATTCCACGGTATGACGTTGGGTGCGCTGTCGGTGACCGGGAACTCGATGAAACGGGCCGGAGCCGGAATCCCGTTGGTGCACGCGACTCCGATGCCCTATGACAATTACTTCGGAGGCGTCACCGAGGACTTCCACTGGTTCGAGCGTGTGCTCGATGATTCGGGCAGCGGACTGAACCGTCCCGCGGCGGTGATCGTCGAAACCGTGCAGGGCGAGGGCGGTCTCAACGTCGCGCGGCTGGAATGGCTGCAGGCACTCGCGGACCTGTGCCAGAAGCGCGAGATTCTGCTGATCGTCGACGATGTCCAGATGGGTTGTGGGCGCACCGGTGAGTTCTTCAGCTTCGAAGCTGCGGGCATCGTGCCGGACATCGTCACGCTGTCGAAGTCGATCAGCGGCTACGGCCTGCCGATGGCGCTGACGCTGTTCCGCCCGGAACTCGACGTCTGGACCCCCGGTGAGCACAACGGGACCTTCCGTGGACATAATCCGGCCTTCATCACCGCCACGAAGGCCCTCGAAACATATTGGCAAGATCCGGAATTTTCGGCCGAGATCGCCGCGAAAGGCACGCTGCTGCGCGACGGGCTGGACCGGATCGCGCTGTCGTACGACGGCGTCGCCGCCCGCGGCAGGGGCATGGCCCAGGGCCTGAAGTTCGACGATGCAGATCTGGCCGCCGACGTGTGTCGCGCCGCGTTCGATCGTGGCACGCTGATGGAGACCAGCGGTCCATCCGACGAGGTCGTGAAGCTGCTTCCGCCGCTCACCACATCGCGCAGCGATCTGGAGTCCGGCCTGGAGACTTTGGCCGAGTCCGTCGCCGCCACCGTTTAGATGCCGACCGGCCGAAGAGGAGAGGGGTAACCATGATTGTTCGTACCACCGCCGAGATCACCGGGACCGACCGAGACGTGGCCGCCGAATCCTGGCGCTCCAAGCGGATCATCCTGGCCGGTGACGGCGTCGGATTCTCGTTCCACGAGACGACCATCGACGCGTCCTCGGTCCACGACTTCCACTACCAGCATCACGTCGAGGCGGTGTGGATCGTCGAGGGAAGTGGCACGCTGACCAATCTGGAGACCGGTGAGGTCCACCCGCTTGCACCGGGCACCATGTATCTGCTGAATGGGCACGAGCGCCATCGGGTCACCTGTGATGAGCAGCTGCGCATGTTGTGCGTGTTCAATCCGCCGGTGACGGGCAAGGAGGTCCACGACGAGTCCGGCGCCTACCCGGCCCCGCAGGAGGTTGCATGAGCGACGCTTGCGGAGCGAATCGACAGCCATCATGCGACGCCCGAGCCTGCGAGGTGGTCGCATGAGCGACGCGCCACAGCAGGATCTGCATGACCCGTACCCGACCCGGCTTGACCATGCGATCGCACCGATCGAACGCCTCGAGCCCGCAGTCTGGGGCGATGCCGGCAGTGGTCCACTGCCGGCCCAGGACCTGGAAGCCTTTGCCGCGCAGGGATATCTGATCCGGCCCGACACCGTCGGCGAGGACGCGCGGCCGCCGCTCGGACACGAACTCGAGCGGCTGGCAGCCGAACTGGGCGATGACGACCCGAGGGTGATCCGCGAACCCGGCGGCTCGATCCGGTCGATCTTTCAGCCGCACCTGCTCAGCGAACTCGTTGCCGATGTGGTGCGGTCCGACACGGTGCTGCCGGTGGCGCGCCAGCTCCTCGGCAGTGACGTCTACATCCACCAGGCCCGGATCAACCTGATGCCGGCGTTCACCGGCACCGGGTTCTACTGGCACTCGGATTTCGAGACCTGGCATGCCGAGGACGGCATGCCGCAGATGCGGGCGGTGTCCTGCTCGATCGCGCTGACCCGCAACTATCCGTACAACGGGTCGCTGATGGTGATTCCGGGATCGCACCGGACCTTCTATCCGTGTGTGGGCGCCACACCGGACAACCACCACCGTTCATCTCTGGTCGCTCAGCAGTTCGGGGTGCCCGACGAGAACACCCTGACCAAGGCGGTGGACGGGGACGGTATCGATCAGTTCACCGGCGCGGCCGGATCGGCGCTCTGGTTCGACTGCAACCTGCTGCACGGGTCGGGCTCGAACATCACGCCGCTACCGCGCTCGAACGTGTTCCTGGTGTTCAACTCCGTCGACAACACGCTCACCGCGCCGTACGCGGCGGACGGGATCCGGCCGGAGTACCTGGCGGCCCGGCAGACCCGTTCACTCGGGCTGCCCGCCCCGTCCTCATGAGCTGCCGATAGCCGCCGTCGGCACGTCCCCTAGGGTGGCCCTATGCAACGGATCATCGGCACCGAGGTCGAATACGGCATCTCCTCGCCGTCGGACCCGACGGCCAATCCGATCCTCACCTCCACGCAGGCGGTGCTGGCCTATGCGGCCGCCGCCGGACTGCAGCGGGCCAAACGCACCCGCTGGGACTACGAGGTCGAGTCCCCGCTGCGCGATGCCCGCGGTTTCGACCTGTCCCGGACCTCCGGGCCGGCGCCGATCATCGACGCCGACGAGGTCGGCGCCGCGAACATGATCCTGACCAACGGGGCCCGGCTCTACGTCGACCACGCGCACCCGGAGTACTCGGCGCCCGAGGTCACCGACCCGATGGACGCAGTCATCTGGGACAAAGCCGGAGAACGCGTCATGGAGGCCGCCGCCCGGCACGTCGCCAGCGTGCCCGGTGCGGTCAAGTTGCAGCTCTACAAGAACAATGTCGACGGCAAGGGTGCGTCCTACGGCACGCACGAGAACTACCTGATGTCCCGCCAGACGCCGTTCTCCGCCGTCATCGCCGGATTCACCCCGTTCCTGGTGTCCCGTCAGGTCTTCACCGGGTCGGGGCGCGTCGGTATCGGGCCGGCCGGTGACGAGCCCGGCTTCCAGCTGTCCCAGCGCGCCGACTACATCGAGGTCGAGGTCGGTCTGGAGACCACCCTCAAACGCGGCATCATCAACACCCGCGACGAACCGCACGCCGATGCCGACAAGTACCGGCGGCTGCACGTCATCATCGGTGACGCGAACCTCGCCGAGACGTCGACCTATCTCAAGGTCGGCACCAGCTCGCTGGTGCTGGACCTGATCGAAGAGGGGCCCGCGCACGGTATCGACCTGTCCGATCTGGCGCTGGCCCGCCCGGTGCACGCCGTGCACGTGGTCAGCCGCGACCCGTCGCTGCGCGCGACCGTGGCGCTGGCCGACGGACGTGAACTGACCGCGCTTGCGCTGCAACGGATATACCTGGACCGGGTGGCAAAACTGGTGGCCGCACGAGATCCGGATCCGCGGGCCGACCATGTTCTCCAGACCTGGGCGCATGTGCTGGATCTGCTGGAACGCGATCCGATGGAGTGCGCCGAGATCCTGGACTGGCCGGCCAAACTGCGGCTGCTGGAGGGTTTCCGGCAGCGCGAGAACCTGACCTGGTCGGCCCCGCGTCTTCATCTGGTCGATCTGCAGTACTCCGATGTGCGCCTCGACAAGGGTCTGTACAACCGGCTGGTCGCGCGGGGTTCCATGCAGCGCCTGGTCACCGAACAGCAGGTCCTGGACGCGGTCGACAACCCGCCCACCGACACCCGCGCCTACTTCCGCGGTGAATGCCTGCGCCGGTTCGGCGCCGACATCGCCGCGGCCAGCTGGGACTCCGTCATCTTCGATCTCGGCGGCGATTCACTGGTCCGGATTCCGACGCTGGAACCACTTCGCGGCAGCAAGGCGCACGTCGGTGCGCTGCTGGACTCGGTGGACAGCGCCGCCGAACTGGTCGAGCAGCTCACCACATAAGCTGCGCTATCCCAGGCATTGCCGGTGTTGACCGGTAGGGTGAAAGAACCGAACGAGCAATCAGGAGGCAGCGATGGCTCAGGAGCAGACCAAGCGTGGCGGCGGCGGTGGCGAGGACGACGACGCCGGCGGCCCTTCGGCAGGCGGGCAAGAGCGCCGCGAGAAGCTCGCCGAGGAGACCGACGACCTGCTCGATGAGATCGATGATGTCCTGGAAGAGAACGCCGAGGACTTCGTGCGCGCCTATGTCCAAAAGGGCGGCCAGTGACGGCCTGGTCAAATAAGCCATTCACCAATCCGCTCGATCTCACGTCATCACATCTGAATCTGTCCTCCTTCTCGGACTTCCTGAGCAGGCAGGCCCCTGAGTTGCTTCCGGGCGGCGTCTCGCATGCCGTTCCCAGCGGTGGTGTCGACCTGCCCCACGGCACGACGATCGTGGCGCTCCGATATCCCGGTGGGGTGCTGATCGCCGGTGACCGGCGCGCCACCCAGGGCAACATGATCGCCAGTCGCGACGTGCAGAAGGTGCACATCGCCGACGACTATGCGGCCACCGGCATCGCCGGCACCGCGGCGATCGCCGTCGAGTTCGCCCGGCTCTACGCCGTGGAGCTCGAGCACTACGAAAAGGTCGAGGGTGTCGCGTTGACCTTCCGCGGCAAGGTGAACCGGTTGGCCACCATGGTGCGCGGCAACCTCGGTGCGGCCCTTCAGGGTTTCGTGGCGCTGCCGCTGCTGGTCGCCTTCGACGTGGACGCCGCCGACCCGATCAACGCCGGGCGCATCGTGTCCTTCGACGCCGCCGGTGGCTGGAACATCGAGGAAGAGGGCTACCAGGCAGTGGGTTCGGGATCGTTGTTCGCCAAGTCGTCGATCAAGAAGCTGTATCCGCAGGTGACCGACGCCGATACGGCGCTCAAAACCGCCATCGAGGCGCTGTATGACGCCGCCGACGACGACTCGGCCACCGGCGGACCGGATCTGGTGCGCGGTATCTATCCGACTGCCGTGCTGATCGAGGCCGGCGGCGCCGAGGAAGTGGCCGAGGCGAGGATCGCCGGACTGGCCCGCGAGGTCATCGAGCGTCGGACACGTACGGACGGTAACGGCTGATGAGCTTCCCGTACTTCATCTCGCCCGAGCAGGCGATGCGTGAGCGTTCCGAGCTTGCGCGCAAAGGCATTTCGCGCGGGCGCAGTGTCGTGGTGTTGGCCTATGACAGCGGTGTGCTGTTCGTGGCCGAGAACCCGTCACGCTCCTTGCAGAAGGTCAGCGAGCTCTATGATCGGGTCGGCTTCGCCGCCGTCGGCCGCTTCAACGAGTTCGACAAGCTACGGGTGGCCGGAATCCAGTTCGCCGACACCCGCGGCTATGCCTATGACCGCCGGGACGTCACCGGGCGGCAACTGGCGAACGTGTACGCCCAGGCGCTCGGCACCATCTTCACCGAACAGGCCAAACCGTTCGAGGTCGAATTGTGCGTTGCCGAGGTGGCGCATCACGGGGAGTCGAAAGCCCCTGAGCTGTACCGCATCACCTACGACGGTTCGATCGCAGATGAGCCGCATTTCGTGGTGATGGGTGGCACCACCGAGCCCATCGCGAAGGCGCTGGGGGAGTCCTTCACCGAGAACGCCAGTTTGGCCGACGCGGTGAAGATCGCGGTGAACGCCCTGCGCGCCGGTGGCAACGGCAGCGAACCTCGTGTCCTGGAACCGTCCACCATGGAGGTGGCCATCCTGGACGCGAGCCGGCCCCGTCGTGCGTTCCGGCGCATCACCGGTGCCGCGCTGGAGGCCCTGGTGCCCGCCGGGGGCGGGCGCAGCGACGGGGAAGACGATGCGGAACCGGATCAGCCCGCTGCGGAGTAGCGCGTAACAAATCGGCACGAAACGAACCGCCGACCAACCTTGCGCACCGTTACCGATACCCAACCCGTAAGCTCGAACATGTGCAGCGACGGATCATGGGGATTGAGACTGAATTCGGTGTGACCTGCACGTTTCATGGTCACCGGCGTCTCAGTCCGGACGAGGTTGCCCGCTATCTGTTCCGGCGGGTGGTGTCCTGGGGGCGCAGCTCCAATGTCTTTCTCCGCAACGGGGCCCGGTTGTACCTCGACGTGGGCTCGCATCCGGAGTACGCGACGGCCGAGTGCGACAGCCTCGCCCAGTTGGTCACCCATGACCGCGCCGGCGAGCGGGTACTGGAGGATCTGCTCATCGATGCCGAGCAGCGCCTGGCCGATGAGGGCATCGGCGGCGACATCTACCTGTTCAAGAACAACACCGACTCCGCGGGCAACTCCTACGGCTGCCACGAGAACTACCTGATCGTGCGGGCCGGCGAATTCTCCCGGATCTCGGATGTCCTGCTGCCGTTCCTGGTGACCCGCCAGCTGATCTGCGGCGCCGGGAAAGTGCTGCAGACCCCCAAGTCGGCCACCTTCTGCCTGAGTCAGCGCGCCGAGCACATCTGGGAGGGCGTCTCGAGTGCGACGACCCGTTCGCGCCCGATCATCAACACCCGTGACGAGCCGCATGCTGACGCCGAGAAGTACCGCCGGCTGCATGTCATCGTCGGCGATTCCAACATGAGCGAGCCCACCACCATGCTCAAGGTGGGCACGGCCTCGCTGGTGCTGGAGATGATCGAGGCCGGCGTGGCGTTCCGGGACTTCTCCCTGGACAACCCGATCCGGGCGATCCGCGAGGTGAGCCACGATCTGACCGGGCGCCGCCCGGTGCGGTTGGCGGGCGGGCGGCAGGCCAGCGCGCTCGACATTCAGCGTGAATATTACGGCCGCGCCGTGGAATACCTGCAGACCCGCGAGCCGAACACCCAGATCGAGCAGGTGGTCGACCTGTGGGGGCGCCAGCTCGACGCGGTCGAAAGCCAGGACTTCGCGAAGGTCGACACCGAGATCGACTGGGTGATCAAACGCAAGCTGTTCCAGCGCTACCAGGATCGCTACAGCATGGAACTCGCCGATCCGAAGATCGCCCAGCTCGATCTCGCCTACCACGACATCAAGCGCGGCCGCGGCGTGTTCGATCTGCTGCAGCGCAAGGGGCTGGCGGCGCGGATCACCACCGACGAGGAGATCGAAGCGGCGGTCAACACGCCACCCCAGACCACCAGGGCCAAGCTGCGTGGCGAGTTCATCAGCGCCGCACAGGAAGCGGGCCGGGACTTCACCGTCGACTGGGTGCACCTCAAGCTCAACGACCAGGCCCAGCGCACCGTGCTGTGCAAGGACCCGTTCCGCTCGGTGGACGAGCGGGTGAAGCGGCTGATCGCGAGCATGTGAGCGGGTCGCGCCGGGATCGCGGCGGTCGCACGCCCTAAGCTGCTCTGGTGCCGACATCCAAGGTCGAAAGACTGATGAACCTGGTGATCGCACTGCTGTCCACCAGTTCGTACCTGACCGCGGAGAAAATCCGCAAGAACGTGGCCGGATACTCCGACAGCGCCAGTGACGAGGCGTTCTCGCGCATGTTCGAGCGGGACAAGAACGAACTGCGCGATCTGGGGATCCCGCTGGAAACCGGCAAGATGTCCTCCTTCGATGCCACCGAGGGCTACCGCATCAACCAGAAGGCCTACGCGCTGCCGCCGGTCGAGCTGACCGCCGAGGAATCGGCCTCCGTCGCAGTGGCGACTCAACTGTGGCAGTCCCCGGAAATGGTCACCGCCGCCCAGAGCGCCCTGCTCAAGCTGCGTGCCGCCGGCGTCGACGTCGATTCCGAAGACGCCGGAGTGGCGTTCACCTCGACCGCCGCGCTGCCCGGCCTGCGCGGCTCCGAGGAGGTGCTCGGAGTCCTGTTGGCCGCCAGCAACTCCGGCCGGGTGGTGCAGTTCGAGCACCGCCCGTCCCGCAACGATCCGTACCGCACCCGCACGGTGGAACCGTGGGGTGTGGTCACCCATCGTGGCCGCTGGTATCTGGTCGGGCACGACCGCGACCGTGCGGACACCCGCACCTTCCGGCTCTCCCGCATCGTGGGCGCCACACCGGTCGGCCCGGCGGGGGCGGTGACCCCGCCCGACGGCGTCAACCTGCGACAGATCGTGCAGCGCGTGGTCGCCGATGTGCCCACCGGCGAGCGCGCACGGGTGTGGATCGCCGAGGGGCGGGCCACCGCACTGCGCCGCCAGGCCGCCTCGGCCACCCCGAGCGTCTGGCGCGGGCGCGCCGGGGAGGAGATCACCGTCGACATCGGCATGTACGACCGGCTGGCCCGGGAGATCGCCAGCTACGGAACCGATGCCGTCGCACTCGATCCACCGCAGTTGCGCGACGACGTGGTGGCGCGGTTGCGCGGGCAGGCCGAGATTCGATGAGTCAGGTCTCGAGCCGGCTGGTCCGGCTGCTCAACATGGTCCCGTACTTCAAGGCCAATCCCCGGGTGACCCGCGATGAGGCGGCCGCGGCCCTCGGTGTCACGCGCAAGCAACTGGATGCCGATCTCGAGCAGCTGTGGCTCTGCGGGCTGCCCGGATACGGCCCCGGTGATCTCATCGACTTCGATTTCACCGGTGACACCATCGAGGTGACCTTCGCCGCCGGGGTGGACCACCCGCTTCGGCTGACCTCGACCGAGGCCACCGGGATCCTGGTCGCGCTGCGCGCGCTGCTCGACGTGCCGGGCATGGTCGATCCTCGGGCGGCGCGCTCGGCCATCGCCAAGATCGAATCGGCCGCGGGCACCGTCGCGGCGGTCGGCAACGCCGATCTGGACGAACTCGACGGCGATGAACCCGAGAGTGCTTCGGCGGCGGCTGTGCGCGACGCCGCCCGCACGGGCAAGGCACTCTCGCTGGAGTACCACTCGGCCTCCCACGACACGGTGTCCAGCCGCGTCGTCGACCCCATCCGGGTGGTTCTCGTCAGCGATCGCAGCTACCTGGAAGCCTGGTGCCGCACGGCCGAAGGGGTGCGGTTGTTCCGGTTCGACCGCATCGTGGATGCCCGGGTGCTCGACGAGCCCGCCCGGCCACCGGCGCCGGCGGTGCAGGCAGGCCCCGACACCGCCCTGTTCGATGCAGACCCCTCGCTACCGTCGGCGACGTTGCTCATCGATCGCTCCGCGGAATGGATGTTCGATTACTACCCGTTGCGGGTGATCGCCGAACTCGACGACGGTGCGTGCGAAGCGGCCATGACCTACGCTTCCGATGAGTGGATGGCGCGGTTCGTGTTGGGCTTCGGGTCGGCGGTGCGGGTGTTGACTCCGCACTCGTTGGCCGAGAAGGTCCGCGAGACTGCCGCGGCTGCGTTACGCGCTTACGAAGACGAGTAGACTCGACCACAACTTGCGGAGGTGTTTGAATTGGGCGGTCTTCAACCGTGGCACTGGCTGATCGTTATCGCGGCTTTCATTCTGTTGTTCGGCGCCAAGAAGCTCCCGGACGCAGCGCGTTCGCTGGGTAAATCGATGCGCATCTTCAAGTCCGAGATCAAGGAGATGCAGTCCGACGGCGCCGACAAGCCGGAAGCCGCACCGCTTCCCGCCACCCCGGTCACCTCGGAGCGCGTGGAGACCTCGGCGCCCGAGCAGACCGGCGACAAGCGGTCGGCCTGATAGCTGCCCAGTCCGTCCCATCGCGGTGTGATGTCGCGTCGATAGCGCGCGCCTGCCTGCATCGACGTTAAGGCTGCCCGTGCACACCCCTGGAATTTTGAAGAGATTCGATCCGCGTCAACGCCGTGGCCGGGCGAATCCCGACGGCACCATGTCGTTGGTCGATCACCTCGCCGAACTGCGTAACCGGCTGCTGATCGCCACCGCGGCAGTCGTGCTCACCACCATCGTCGGGTTCCTCTGGTACACCCACGGCATCTTCGGCATGAACAGCCTCGGCGATTGGCTGCGTGGTCCGTATTGTTCGCTCCCGGAGTCGGCGCGGGCCACCATCGCCCCCGACGGACAGTGCCGGTTGCTGGCCACCGGCCCGTTCGACCAGTTCATGTTGCGGCTCAAGGTCGCGCTCACCGCCGGCATCGTGCTGGCCTGCCCGGTATGGCTGTATCAGCTCTGGGCGTTCATCACCCCCGGGCTGTACCGCAAGGAACGCCGCTTCGGGATGGCGTTCGTCGGTGTCGGTGCGGTGCTGTTCATCGGCGGCGCGGTCCTGGCCTACGTGGTGTTGTCCACCGCGTTGAGCTTCCTGCTCACCGTCGGCAGCGACGTCCAGGTGACCGCGCTGTCGGGTGATCAATACTTCGGCTTCCTGATCAACCTGCTGTTGGTGTTCGGGATCAGCTTCGAGTTCCCATTGCTGATCATCATGCTCAATGTGATCGGCGTGCTGCCGTACGCGAAGCTCAAGGAATGGCGCCGGGGCCTGATCTTCGCGTTGTTCGTGTTCGCCGCGTTCGCCACCCCGGGCTCCGACCCCTTCTCGATGCTGGCGCTGGCGCTGGCACTGACGTTGCTGCTCGAGTTCGCCATCCAGATCACCCGGATACACGACAGACGAAAGGCCAGGCGGGAAGCGCTGGCCGAGGTCCCCGAGGACGAGGCGGCGCCGATCCCGGCGGCCGAACCGATCGCCCCGCCGACCGCGGTGGCCTCCCAGGGATTGTCCGACGACGATGTCACCTGAATCCGGGCCACCCGAGTCCGGGCCGGAACTGCTCGGATTCTCCGCGCAACTTCCGTTCGGCCTCGATCCCTTCCAGATACGTGCCTGCGCCGCGCTGGAGTCCGGCCATGGGGTGCTGGTCTGCGCGCCGACCGGCGCGGGCAAGACCGTCGTGGGTGAGTTCGCGGTGCACCTGGCGCTGGCGGCCGGCCGCAAGTGCTTCTACACCACCCCGATCAAGGCGCTGAGCAACCAGAAGCACCTCGACCTGGTGCGCCGCTACGGCGCCGACCGGGTCGGCTTGCTCACCGGAGACCAGTCGATCAACGCCGACGCCCCGGTGGTCATCATGACCACCGAGGTGCTGCGCAACATGCTCTACGCCGACTCACCGGCACTGCAGGGACTTTCGCACGTGGTGATGGACGAGGTGCATTTCCTGGCCGACCGGATGCGCGGCGCAGTGTGGGAGGAGGTGATCCTGCATCTGCCCGAAGAGGTACGACTGGTCAGCCTCTCCGCGACGGTGAGCAACGCCGAGGAGTTCGGCGGCTGGATCCAGACCGTCCGCGGGGACACCACGGTGGTGGTCGACGAGCACCGCCCGGTGCCGCTGTCCCAGC
Organism: Mycolicibacterium frederiksbergense; assembly: GCF_012223425.1. Lineage (GTDB taxonomy): Bacteria > Actinomycetota > Actinomycetes > Mycobacteriales > Mycobacteriaceae > Mycobacterium > Mycobacterium frederiksbergense. The sequence continues at coordinate 5,503,584 of NZ_CP038799.1, read as the reverse complement.
ACATGATGGTCGGCAAACGGCTTTTCGACCTGTTCGAGGGCGGCGGGCAGACCACGCTGGTCGACCCGAACCTGCTGCGTCACATCGCGCACCGCCGGGAGGCCGACCGGCTGGCGGACTGGCAGCCGCGCGGCCGCAACCGGGGCAGGCAGGGCCGTCCGGGCGGCAACCGTGGGCCGTCTCGACCCGATGTCATCGCCACCCTCGACGCCGAAGGGCTGCTTCCGGCAATCACTTTCGTCTTCTCCCGGGCCGGCTGCGATGCGGCGGTGAAGCAGTGCCTGCGCGCGCCCCTGCGTCTGACGAACGACGACGAGCGGGCCCGCATCACCGAGGTGATCGATCGGCGGTGCGCCGACCTTGCCCAGTCCGATCTGGGCGTGCTCGGCTACTACGAGTGGCGCGAAGGTCTGTTGCGTGGGCTGGCGGCCCATCACGCCGGCATGCTGCCGGTGTTCCGGCACACCGTCGAGGAACTCTTCACCGCGGGGCTGGTGAAGGCGGTGTTCGCCACCGAGACACTGGCGTTGGGCATCAATATGCCGGCCCGCACCGTGGTGCTGGAGCGGCTGGTCAAATACAACGGTGAGCAGCACGCCCCGCTGACACCGGGGGAGTACACCCAGCTGACCGGGCGAGCGGGCCGCCGCGGGATCGACATCGAGGGCCACGCAGTGGTGCTGTGGCATGCCGACGACAATGCCGCCGAACCGGCAGAGGTGGCCGGGCTTGCCTCCACCCGCACCTTCCCGCTGAAGAGTTCTTTCGCTCCGTCGTACAACATGACGATCAATCTGGTCCAGCAGATGGGGCCCGACCTGGCACGCCAACTGCTGGAGCGGTCCTTCGCGCAGTTCCAGGCCGACCGCTCGGTGGTGGGACTGGTGCGCGGGATCGAGCGCGGCGAGCGGATGCTCGCCGAGATCGCCGCCGGGCTTGAGCCCGAAATGCTCGAATATGCCCGGCTGCGGGCCGATATCAGCGCCCGGGAACGCAGTCAGTCGCGGGCGTCGCGGCTGCACCGGCGCCGAGCGGCCGACGAAGCGCTGGCCGGGTTGCGCCGTGGCGACATCATCACCATCAGCCAGGGCCGCCGCGGTGGTCTGGCGGTGGTGCTCGAACCCGCCCAGGACAGCGACGATCCACGGCCGCTGATCCTCACCGAACACCGCTGGGCCGGGCGCATCTCGTCGGCGGACTACTCCGGGGCGTCCGCCCGGCTGGGGGCGATGACCCTGCCCAAACGGGTCGAGCACCGCCAGCCGCGGGTACGCCGCGACCTGGCGTCGGCCCTGCGGTCCGCGGCCGCCGGCCTGGATGTGCCGTCCCGGCGCCGGGAGCAGGGCGGTGACCGCGATGTGGACCCGGAACTGGCGGGCCTGCGCGACCAACTGCGCCGCCATCGGGCCCACGGCGCGGCCGACCGCGAGGCGCAGGTCCGCGCCGCCGAGCGCTATCTGCGCATCGAACGGGACAATGAGCAGATCCGCCAGAAGGTCGCCGCCGCCACCAATTCCTTGGCGCGCACCTTCGACAAGATTCTGGTGCTGCTCACCGAGCGAGGCTTCATCGATCGAGCGGGCGACACGCCGAAGGTCACCGAGGACGGCCGGCTTCTCGCGCGGATCTACAGCGAGAGTGACCTTTTGGTCGCCGAATGCCTTCGCCAGGGGGTTTGGGAGGGCCTGGCACCGGCCGAGCTGGCAGCCGTCGTCTCGGCGGTGCAGTTCGAATCGCGCGGCGACGGGACCGGCCCGCAGGGCCTGCAGATCCCCACCGGAGGCATCCGGCGCGCACTGGCGGACACCCGCCGGCTGTGGGCCCAGATCCGCAGTGATGAACAGCGGCAACGCATTGCGCACAGCCGCGAACCCGATGACGGCTTCGTCGCCGCCATCCACCAATGGACCACCACCGGTGACCTGGCGTCCTCGCTGGCGGCATCGGATGTCAGCGGCAGCGGATCCCCGCTGTCGGCGGGAGATTTCGTGCGCTGGTGCCGCCAGGTCCTCGATCTGCTGGACCAGGTCCGCAACGCCGCGCCCACACCGGCTCTGCGGGCCGCCGCGAAACGCGCCATCACCGACATTCGACGAGGCGTCGTAGCAGTTGATGCAGGGTAGTGTGGCGGCGTAGAACGAGCCCGGATCAAGGAGACACGATGAGCGGACCGCAGGGATCTGACCCCACGCAGGCGTGGTCAGGTCAGCCGCCGCAGTCCGGCGGTGCCCCGTCGCCGGGTGAACAGCCCGCCTGGCAGCCGCCGCCCACGCCCGAGCAGCCCGCGGGCGATGCACCCGCCTGGCAGCAACCCGCCTACCAGCAGCCGCAGGCGCCACAGCAGTATCCGCAGTACCAGCAGCCGGCGTACAACCCGCCGCCGCAGGGTGACCAGTACGGCCAACAGCCCACGGCGTACGCGCCGCAGGGATACCCGCAGTACGGTCAGCAGCAGCCGGGTCAGCCCTACGGGCAACCCCCCTACGGCCAGCCCCAACAGCCCTACGGCCAGCCCGGTCAGTACGACCAGCAGCAATACTCTCCCTACGGACCCACCGGCACCGAAGAGGGTTCGAAGAAATCGCTGGCCGTGATCGGCACCGTGGTCGGCTTGCTGGTCGCGGTGATCGTCGCGGTGGTGCTGGTCCTCGGATTCTGGAAGCCCGGCTTCTTCGTCACCACCACCCTGGATGTCGATGCCGCGCAGACCGGTGTGCAGCAGATCCTGACCGACGAGGCCAACGGATACGGTGCCACGAACGTCAGGGACGTCCAGTGCAATAACGGCGTCAGCCCCGTGGTGAAGAAGGGCGATACCTTCACCTGCCAGGTCAGCATCGACGGCACCAAACGCCAGGTCACCGTGACGTTCCAGGACGACAACGGCACCTACGAGGTCGGCCGCCCCAAGTAGCACCCGCTTTTCCTTCCGAGCAGACGCATAGGGCCCCTGAAACACCGGTTTCAGGGCCCTATGCGTCTGCTCGCCGGCTAGGGCAGCTTGTCCAATGCCTTCTGCAGTCGTCCGATCGAGGACACCACGCCGTACTCCTCGGCCAGCGCCGCAACCCGGGCCGGGTCCGCCGCGGACAGCGGCAGCACGTCGTCTGGCCGTGACAGCGTCACGGGTGCGTCGGTGGCGACCCGGACCACCGGTTCGGCGGCGATGATGTACTCATCGGCGGCCAGCAGCTTCTTGCGCTGAGCGGCAGGCATTTTCGACGACGGGTCGGCGGCAGCCGCGACGATCGCGGCCAAGGATCCGTGCTGTCCCATCAGGGTCGCCGCGGTCTTCTCACCGATGCCCGCCACGCCGGGCAGACCGTCCGAGGGATCACCGCGCAGCAGCGCCAATTCGGCGTAGGCCGGTCCGGCACGGTCCACCGGCACCCCGTAGGTGTCGGCGACCTCGGTGGGCCCGAACAGGATGGCCTTGCTCAAGCCCCGCCCGATGTAGAACACCCGTACCGCGACCGGGTCGTCGCCGACCAGTTGCAGCAAATCGCGGTCCCCGCTGACCACGATGACGGGGTCGCGCTGCTCGGCGGCGGCCAGCGTGCCCAGCACATCGTCGGCCTCGAAGCCCGCGGCGCCTGCGGTGGCGATGCCGAACGCGTCGAGGATCGCCATGATCATGTCGACCTGCGGGGTCAGCTCGTCGGGCACCTCCTCCACATCGGGGGCGCCGCCGGGACGCGTCTCCTCGACGCGGTGGGCCTTGTAGGACGGAATGCGGTCCACCCGCCACTGCGGTCGCCAGTCGTCGTCGCGGCACACCACGAGCCGGGACGGCCGGTGCTGGGTGACCAGTGTGGAGATGGCGTCGAGGAAACCGCGCAGCGCGTTGACCGGCCGGCCGTCCGGGGCGGTGATGGAGGATGGCACCCCGAAGAACGAGCGGAACCACATGCTGGCGCCGTCGAGCAGCAGCACCGGCGGATTCTCTGTCATGTCAGCTCCCGGATATCCCTGCGCATCGCCTGACAGTAGCGTGGGGTATGACCTTCGCTGTGGATCGCATCGACCACGTCGTGCTGAATTGCCGTGATACGGAAGCCACCATCGACTGGTACGTCCGGGTGCTCAACATGCGCCGTGAGGAGTTCGGCGCCGGGGTGCAGATCATCGAAGGGCCGGTCGCCAAGACCGGTGCGCTGGGGCCGATGACCTCGCACTACTGCCGCGACCCCGAGGGCAACCTGGTCGAGGTCGCCACCTATCGGGTCACCCACTAGCCTCGTCCCCATGGACGGCAGTCGTTTCAGTACCGAGGTCTACGCGCAGCGCGTCCGGGCGGCCGCCGAAGGCGCGGCGAGCGCCGGGCTGGCAGGGCTGGTGATCACCCCCGGCTACGACCTGCGCTATCTGGTGGGCTCGCGGGCGCAGACCTTCGAGCGGCTCACCGCGCTGGTACTTCCCGTCGACGGGTCGGCCCCCACCGTGGTGGTCCCGCGCCTGGAGCTGGCCGCGCTGCGTGAGTCCGCGGTCACCGAAATCGGTGCGACGGTTCAGGATTGGGTGGACGGTGAGAATCCCTATGCGCTGGTCGCGCAGGCACTGCGCGGATCGGCCGCGGCACCGGTGACCGTGGCGGTCACCGATTCGATGACGGCCCTGCACCTGCTACCGCTGGCCGAGGTGCTCGGCGCGGTGCCGGTGCTGGCCACCGACGTGCTGCGCAGGCTGCGGATGATCAAGGACCCGGCCGAAATCGACGCGCTGCGCAAGGCCGGCGCGGCGATCGACCGGGTGCACGCCAGGGTTCCGGAGTTCCTGGTGCCCGGTCGCACCGAAGCCGACGTCGCCGCCGACATCGCCGAAGCCATTGTCGCCGAAGGCCATTCTGAGGTGGCGTTCATCATCGTCGGGTCCGGACCCAACGGTGCCGACCCGCACCACGAATGCTCGGACCGCGAGCTACGCGTTGGCGATATCGTCGTCGTCGACATCGGCGGCCCCTATGCGCCGGGCTACAACTCCGACTCGACCCGCACGTACAGCATCGGCGAGCCCGACACCGAGGTCGCCCGCCGGTACGCGGTGCTGCAGCGCGCCCAGGCCGAAGCGGTCGGGGCGGTGCGCCCCGGTATCACCGCCGGCTCGGTCGACGCGGTCGCCCGCGACGTGCTGGCCGCCGAGGGGCTGGCCGAGGTGTTCGTGCACCGCACCGGGCACGGAATCGGGCTGTCGGTGCACGAAGAGCCCTACATCATCGCCGGTAACGAGATCACCCTTGAGCCGGGCATGGCGTTCTCGGTGGAGCCCGGCATCTACTTCCCGGGCCAGTGGGGCGCCCGGATCGAGGACATCGTCATCGTCACCGAGGACGGTGTGGAATCGGTCAACCAGCGCCCGCACGATTTGGTCGTGGTGCCGGTCTGACCGCTCAGGCTTCGCTGCGGTCCAACAGCGTCGAGGATCCGAGCACCCGCTCGATCCGCACCTCGATCACCACGCGCCGCGGGTTCGCCCGCGGCGTGCGGTAGCGCTGGGCATACCGCAGCTCGGCATCGCGCACGTCATCGGCGTCGCCGCTGACGGTGGCCGCACCTTCCAGCGACAGCCAGCGGGCGCCGTCGACCTGGCTGAGCACCGCGACACCACGCTCCTTGGCATTGACGGCCTTCTGCGAACCGCCGGTGGTGATCACCCGGGCGATGTGCGTGGTCGGATCGAAGGTGAAACCCACCGCCACGACGTGCGGCGAATTGTCACCCCGCAGCGTGGTCAGCATCGCCAGATGACGCTCTGTCAGAAATGCCAGCGCGTCGTTGGTGAGTCGGGTTGTTGCCTTGGCCATCGGGGTCCAACCTAGCGCAGGACATAATCACAGCCATGGAGGACACGGGGCTCGTCGTCATATTCGGCGGGCGCAGCGAGATCGGTGTCGAATTGGCGCGGCGTATCGCCGGTGGGCGCTCCGTCGTCCTGGCCGCGCGCCGCGCCCATGAACTGACCGAGCACGTCGAGGCGGTCCGGTCCGCCGGCGCGACCGCGGTGCACGTACACGAGTTCGATGCCGACGACACCGCATCCCACCGGGGCCTGGTCCAGGACATCGAAAATGCGCACGGGCCGATCGCCACCGCGGTGCTGAGCTTCGGGGTGCTCGGTGATCAGGCGCGCGCCGAGACCGATGCCGGTCACGCGGTCACCGTCGTGCACACCGACTACGTGGCCCAGGTGAGTCTGCTGACCGTGCTGGCGGACTCGATGCGCCGGCGCGGCGGCGGGGACCTGGTGACCTTCTCCTCGATTGCCGGGGTGCGGGTGCGCCGGGCCAACTACGTCTACGGGTCGGCCAAGGCGGGGCTGGACGGTTTCTGCAGCGGGCTCGCCGATGCGCTGCACGGTTGCGGGGTGCGTCTGCTGGTGGTGCGACCCGGTTTCGTGATCGGCCGGATGACCGAGGGCATGGCTCCGGCGCCGTTCTCCAGCACGCCCGCCCAGGTCGCCACCGCAGCGGCAAAGGCACTGGCCGGGCGGCGGCGTACGGTGTGGGTGCCGTGGCAGGTCGGGGTCATCGCCGCGGTGTTCCGGATCCTGCCCGGCCCGATCTGGCGGAGGCTGCCGCGATGAGCGCCTGCGCGAAGAGCAGAGGACGGCGATGAGCGCCTGCGCGAAGAGCAGAGGACACAGATGATCATCGTGATCGGCATCGGAGCCGACGGTATGCCGGGTCTGGGTGCGTCGTCGCGGGCCGAACTCGCCACGGCCACCGTCATTTTCGGATCGCCCCGGCAGCTGGATCTGCTCGACGGCACCGTCGGTGCGCAGCGCCGGACGTGGCCGTCGCCGCTGCTGCCCGCACTCGACGAACTCATCCGCACCGATGGCGGTGATGTGCACGTGGTGGCCAGCGGTGACCCGATGTTGCACGGTATCGGCGCGACCCTGATCCGCCGATTCGGCGCCGACTCGGTGCGGGTGCTGCCGCATGTGTCCTCGGTGACGCTGGCGTGCGCCCGGATGGGCTGGACGGTGCAGGACACCGAGGTCGTCAGCCTCGTGACCGCACCGGTGCACACCGCGGTGCGCCGCGGTGGGCGCGCGGTGGTGCTCAGCCGCGACGCCACCGGCCCGGCTGCCCTGGCTGCGCTGCTGACCGAGACCGGCCGCGGCGAATCCGAGCTGACCGTGCTCGAGCAGCTGGGCGGGCCGGGGGAGCGGCGCCGTGCGGCTCTGGCCAGGGACTGGGCCGCCGCCGGTGCGGACGATATCGATGACCTGAATGTCGTTGCGGTGCAGTACCTGCCCGATGAGCGCCGCTACCACACGCTGCCCGATGACAGGTTTCTCCATGACGGGCAGATCACCAAGCAGAGCATCCGCGCGGTGACACTGGCCGCGCTGGGGCCACGCCCTGGTGAACGGCTGTGGGATGTGGGCTCGGGCTCGGGGAGCATCGCCATCGAATGGTGCCGCAGCGCACCGGGTTGTACCGCCGTGGCTTTCGAGCGTTCCGAGCAACGGCGGTCGCGTATCGCCGCCAATACCGTCGCGTTCGGGGTGAACGTCGAGGTGCGCGGCCCGGCCCCGACCGACTTCGACGGCGCCGCGGAGCCCGCGGTGATCTTCATCGGTGGCGGCATCACCGAGCCGGGTCTGCTCGACGCCTGCTTCGAGCGGTTACCGGCCGGGGGCCGATTGGTGGCCAATGTCGTCACGGCAGAATCGGAAGCCGCAGTCATCGCTCGCTACTCGACGCTAGGAGGCCAGTTGCGCCGGTTCCAGCACTACCACGGTGAACCGATCGGCGGATTCACCGGATTCCGGCCGGCCTACCCCGTCACCCAATGGGCGGTGAGCAAGCAGTGACCATCTATTTCATCGGCGCGGGCCCCGGTGCGGCCGACCTGATCACCGTGCGCGGCCAGCGGCTGCTGAACCGTTGCCAGGTGTGCCTGTACGCCGGCTCGATCATGCCCGAGGACCTGCTCGCCGAGTGCCCGGACGGCGCCAGGATCGTCGACACCGGGCCGCTGAACCTGGAACAGATCATCGACGAATTGGCAGCCGCCGACGCCGCCGGGCTGGATGTGGCGCGCCTGCATTCCGGGGACCCGTCGATCTACAGCGCGCTCGCCGAACAGTGCCGCAGGCTCGACGCCCTGGGCGTCGCCTGGGAGATCGTGCCCGGTGTGCCGGCGTTCGCGGCGGCGGCCGCCGCGGTGGGCCGTGAGCTGACCGTGCCGGGGGTGTCGCAGACCGTGACGCTGAGCCGGGTGGCCACCCTGTCCACCGCGATGCCTGAAAAGGAAACCCTGGCCGTGTTGTCCACGCCCGGGAACACCCTGGTGCTGCATCTGGCGGCGGCACAGATCGACACCATCGTCGAGCAGCTCACCGTCGGCGGCTACACCGCCGACACCCCTTGTGCGGTGGTCGCCTTCGCGAGCTGGCCCAAGGAACAGGTGCTGCGTTGCTCGCTGGGCGAGATCGCCGGGCAGATGCATGCGGCCGGGATCACCCGCACCGCGGTCATCATCGTCGGCGACGTGCTGGCGGCCGAGGGCTTCACCGACAGCTACCTGTATTCGTCGGGCCGCCGGCGCGGAAGCCGGCACTAGTGCGGGTCCTGCTCCTCGGCGGCACCGGAGAGGCGCGGGCGCTGGCCGCCCGGCTGCACCCCGATGTCCCGGTGATCAGCTCACTGGCCGGACGGGTGCCCGACCCGGCGCTACCGGTCGGCGAGGTGCGTATCGGCGGTTTCGGCGGTGCCCAGGGCCTGGCACAGTGGTTGCGCGGCAACGACATCAGCGCCGTGGTGGATGCCACCCACCCGTTCGCTGCGACCATCACCGCCAACGCCGCACAGGCTGCCGCAGGGGAAGGTCTGCCACATCTGGTGCTGGCCCGCCCGCCCTGGCCGGACGGTGACGCCGCCGTGGTGGGCTCGGACACCGAGGCCGCCGAGGTGGTCGCGCGCCATGGCTATCGGCGGGTGTTCCTGACCACCGGGCGTTCGGGCACCGCGGCCTTCAAAGACTCCGATGCGTGGTTCCTGATCCGTGCGGTGACCGCCCCGGAGGACCAGTTGATGCCCGCCCACCATGAGGTGCTGCTCTCGCGTGGCCCCTACCGCGTCGAGGGCGAGCGTGATCTGTTGCGGGAGTTCGGTATCGATGCGCTGGTGACCAAGAACAGCGGTGGCGCCATGACGCACGCGAAACTCGAGGCCGCCGCCGAGGTGGGGGTGCCCGTCATCATGGTCAGCAGGCCCGCACTACCCGGCGGTGTGCGCATCGTGCACACCGTGGACGCGGCCGTCGATTGGCTGACCGGCCTCAGATGAGCGCGAGGGTGTCCAGCTCGCGGATCGCCCGGCACGAACGTTCGGCCATCACGAGCATCATCTCGTCACCGCGCTCGGTGGCGTTGGCGAAAGCCACCCCGAACACGATGATCAGCGGTGCCTGCAGCATGCCCAGTCGGTAGTCACGCCAGCAGGTCTGTTCGTCGTAGCCGGTGACACCGAGCGCCACCAGGCCGGCATGGTATTCGGCCACCAGGTCCCGTTCGGCGGCCGCGCGGGTCACCGGGTCCAGACTGGTTGCGGTGAAGTACGCGAGATCACGTGCCGGAAGGCCGGATCCCAGTGTCTGCCAGTCCACGACGGTGACCCGGGTGCGGTCCGGATCGAACAGCATGTTGTCCAGCCGGTAGTCACCGTGCAGCAGCGCGAACCGGTCGGGCTCGGTCAGCAGCCAGGGCGTCACCATCGCCATGGACGCCGACAGGGTGGCCCGGTCCTCGGCGGTCATCCGGTCGCCGAGTTTCTCCAGGGTGATGTCGGTGGCCATCTTGGCCACATCGCCCATGCCGGAGGCCATTGCGGCGTCCGGCTTGGGCATGGCGATACCGGGAAAGTCGGTCAGTTTCGGATCACACCAACTGGGAGCGTGCAGCCCGGCAAGGGCGCGCACGGCCAGCTGAGCCTCTTCGGCGCTGCACCCGGCGATCTGGTCACCCTGTTCGGCGGGCGCCATATCCGCCAGCAGCAGCACGAATTCGGCTCCCTCACCGCCGATCTCACAGTGGAAGTTCCGCGGGATGGGAACCTGCACCAGGTCGGCGACATCGCGGTAGAACGCGTGCTCGGACCGGTAGCCGATGGCGACCCGGTCGCGGACCGTGTCGTCCTGAGACGGCAACTTGATCGCGAAGCTGGCCGGCAGGTCGGTCTCGGTGCCGTACTGCACGGTCAGCCGGTAGGTGGCGCCGGTCTGGCCCGTGCCGATGGGTGCGGTGTCGACGCTGCGCACATCGGCGCCGAGCACACCGCCCAGCCAGGCCGGCGTGACGTCCTCGGGGCTACGTGGGATCGGCGTGGTCATGAGGTCTCTCGCATGTCATCTACTCCGATCGCCGTGCCGTAAATGGTGTGCAGCCAAATGGTTTCCGCGCCGATGACGAGTTCATCACGGGACCGGGGTCCACCGAGGGTGAAGCGCTCCAGAATGCGGTCGTTGAGTTCCAGCAGCAGGCCGGCCAGCACGTCGGCGGCGGGACCGGCGGGCGCGCGACCGGCGGCGCGCTCGGTCTCGATCATTGCCGCGATGGCCGGGACGAACGCCTCCCGGGAACTGTCCCAGATCTCGCGGATCGCGCTGCTCGCCGCGCGCGCATCCAGCATGGCGGTGAACAGGTATCGATGCGCCGCACCGGTTTCCATGAGCGCTTCGAGCATGGCGTGGATCCGCCACCGCGGCGAACCGCTGGACGCGGTCACGATGTCACTGGCGGCGAAGACGTCGTCGTACATCGACTCCAGCAGGGCTGCCACGGCCGCGGCCTTGTTCTCGAAGTAGAAATAGAACGCCGACCGGCCGACACCGGCAGCGGCGGCGACATCGGCGATGTTGACCGCCTCGAACCCCCGGGCCCGAAGGGCTTCGTCGAAGGCGGTCAGGATGGCGCTGCGACGCTGATCGCTGCGCTGCGGCTGGCGCCGGTCGGTCACCGAGCGCGCAGCCGACACCGGCGGCTCGACGACATCGTTGCCCCGCTGCACCAGCGGGACAGTAGCCCTGCTTCTGACAACTGTCAATGAAACTCGACGGTTGTCAGCCCGGGTAGTTGCGGGGGGTGAACACCGTGTCGCCGTGCCACCGGGTCTGCGAGGACCCGATGATCAGCAGGCAGCGCATGTCCACCTCGCCGGGATCCAGATCGCCGAGGGCCACCACCCGCACCGTCTCGTTCGGGCCCGCGACATCGCGCCCGATCACGACCGGAGTGGCGGCATCGCGGTGTTCCAGCAGCAGCTTCTGCATCTCGCCGACCTGCCAGGTCCGCGTTTTCGACGCCGGGTTGTACACCGCGATGACCATGTCTGCGGCTGCCGCCGCACTGACCCGGGCGGCGATGATCTCCCATGGCTTGAGCCGGTCAGACAGCGAGATGACGGCGTAGTCGTGGCCCAGTGGCGCGCCGACCCGGCTGGCCACCGCCTGCGCCGCGGTCATCGCCGGAATCACCCGGACCTCGACATCGGGCCAGTCGACGGCCTCCTCGAGGACGGCCGTGGCCATCGCGAATATGCCGGGGTCACCGGAGGACACCACCACCACCGCGCGGCCCTGCCGGGCCAGTTCGCAGGCCAGCCGGGCTCGCGCCGGTTCATCGGTGTTGTCACTGGCATGCCGGGTCTGTCCGGCGCGGGCCCCGACCCGGTCGAGATACGGGAAGTAGCCGATCAGGTCGGTGGCGGCGGCCAGTTCGCGACGCGCCTGCGGGGTGATCCAGTCCAGGTCACCGGGGCCGAGCCCGACCACCGCGACGCTGCCGCCGGTGCGCGGCACGGCCGCCTCCCCGGGCACCATCACGATGGAGAAGTAGGGGACCGAGCTTTCGTCGACCTCGCTTGCCGCGAGTACGCGCTGCTGATCGGTGCTGGCCCGCTCCACGTAGAACGCCCGGTCCAGCCGATGGGTCTCCGAAAGTGCCTGCCGCACCTCCGGATACGACTTACCCAGTTTCATGATGACGGCGGCGTCGGTATCGGCGAGGCGGCGGGTCAGCTCGGCGGTGGGCAGCGTGCCGGGCAGGATCGTCAGGACCTCGTCGCCCTGCACCAGCGGGGTGCCGGTGGCCGCCGAGGCGGCACTCACCGATGTCACACCGGGCACGATGACGGCGTCGAACCGCGCGGTCAGCCGGGTGTGCATGTGCATGTAGGAGCTGTAGAACAGCGGATCACCCTCGGCCAGCAGCGCCACATTGCGCCCGGCTTCCAGGTGTACGGCGATGCGATCGGCGGATTCGGCATAGAAATCCTCCATCGCACCGGCGTAGCCACCGGGATGCTCGGTGGTCTCGGTGGTGACCGGATACACCAGATGCTCCTCGATCTGACCTTCGCGCAGATATTGCGCGGCGATCCGGCGCGCGATACTGCGGCCGTGGCGTGCGCTGTGGTACGCGACGACATCGGCCTCGCCGATGAGTCGGGCGGCCTTGACCGTCACCAGTTCGGGATCACCGGGGCCGAGGCCGACGCCGTAGAGGGTGCCTTTTGTCGTGAGAGTCATTCGCGTTCGCTCGCAATCGCATTCACGGCGGCGGCGGCCATCGCGCTGCCCCCGCGCCTGCCCTTCACCACCAGGTATGACATGCCGCGTGGCCGGGCGATCAGTTCATCCTTGGACTGTGCGGAGCCCACGAAGCCGACGGGTCCACCCAGCACCGCCGCGGGCACCGGCGCGCCCTCGTCGAGCAGTTCCAGCAGCCGGAACAGCGCGGTGGGGGCATTGCCGATCGCGAGCACGGCTCCACCCAACCGGTCGGCCCACAGGTCGACGCCTGCTGCGGAGCGAGTGCTGCCCAAGGTGGACGCCAGCTCGGCGGCGCGCGGGTCGGCGACCAGCGAGACGACCTCGTTGTCGGCGGGCAGTCGGGAGCGGGTGATGCCGGCGGCGACCATCGACGAATCACAGAGCACCGGTGCACCCGCGGCCAGCGCCGCATGCGTGCGGGCGACCACATCGGGGGTGAAGGCGACGTGGCCGGTGACGTCGACCTGACCGCAGGTGTGAATGAGCCGGACCACGACGCGTGAGACGTCATCGGGGAAGGGGGTCAGGTCCGCTTCATCCCGGATGGTGGCGAAGGATTGCCGGTATATTTCCGCAGCGTCGCGGGTGTATTCGAGCACCCGATCACCCTACGGGTGACGCCTCTGGTACCCGTGTCCGGTGGCCACCAGCACCTCGGCACCCAGCGGGCTGCCGCACGCCCGTGTGCAGCCAACAAAATGGCGATGGACCCCCGCGGCGCCCTCGGTCAGTGCGGCCCGCGCGTCGGCGCGCACATCGGAGAGAGATTTGTCACACCCCGGACTTCCTGTGCAGGCACTCACGGTCAGCCACGGGGAGTTCTCGTCGAAGACGAGGCCCAGCGGGGCCAGCACCCGCAGCGAGGTGTCGGCGACCTCCTCGGTGAGATCGCAGACGAGGATCGAACGCCAGGGTGTCACCACGATCGGCGACTCGATGGCCGCGAGGAACTCCGCCGTGCGGGCCGGTAGCACGCCCAGCGGTACCGCCGCGCCGAGCGCCACCCGGTCCGGGACCGGGTCGCGCGTCTGCGCTATCCAGCCCACCGGAGGCCGGCCGGCGTCGTGCGGGTACCGGCCGGCCGGGTCCGGCACGGTGACGGCGAAATCGCCGATCAGTTCGCTGGGGTTGTCGAGTTCGGTGACACGCCAACGCTTCCCGCGTACGGCCTGGAATCGCCGGGCGATCTCGACCATGGTGTTCACCGCGTCGTTGGGGGACAGCCGGACGCCGGTGTCCGTTCCGGCGAGCAGCAGGGCGACACCCGTGTCACCGATCTGTACGCCGACGTCGGCGCGCAGCCCGGAGACATCGCCGCGGCCGTCGTCGATGGAGAACCAGAATCGGCCCGGCAGGGCGGCCAGCGCCTCGTCGCGCTGCAGCGCCCGGTCCAGGGCGTCCACCCAGTCGCGCACGTCGGCCAGACCGCCGCTGCGGCCCGACAGCGGCGAGGACACGATGTTGCGAACCCGTTCATGGGTGGGCGACGGCAGCAGGCCGGCGCCGGTGAGTCCGTCGGCCACCCGTCCCGGATCGGTGATGCCGCGGATCTGCAGGCTGCCGCGCGATGTCAGTTCCAGCGCCCCGCCGCCGTGGTCGGCGGCGAGGTGGGCCAGGGTCTCCAGACCGCGGGCTGAGATGACGCCACCGGGCAGCCGCACCCGCATCAGCGCGCCGTCGGCCGCCTGGTGGAACTGCAGGGCGCCGGGGCAGGCGTCCTGATCACGGGCGCGGCTCACGTGACCACGGTACTCACCACGCGTTCTCCGCCGGGATTCGAACTCCAGAACGCGCAGCTGGCGGCGGCTCGGCCCGGGCTTTTATGACGTACGTCACAGTTTTCGGGAGCCTGTCTGCTCAGGCACAGAATGCCGCTGCCGGCGCTTGCGGGGGCTACGTTTCGATCATCAACCCGGTACCGCCGGTACCTCTTCAGGAAGGAGGCCATGACATGGCCTCACTCATCGCCATCGCCGCCGGCGTGGCCCTGGTGTTCGCTGCCATCTCCGTCCCGTACCAGGACTCCTGGTACGGCCGCTGGAGCCGCTCCGACCGCTGACCGGCAGACCACGCGACGCGCGTGGTGAGGCAGGATTGAGCGGTGCCGACCGTGCTGCTGCTGTCTACGTCCGATACCGACCTGATCACCGCGCGCGCCAGCGGTGCCGACTATCGATGGGCCAATCCGGCCCGGCTGCTGCAGGACGAACTCGACCGCGAGCTCGGTGAGCTGGTCGCCGGCGTCGATATCGCCGTCGTCCGCATCCTCGGCGGGTATCGCTCCTGGCAGGACGGCATCGACATACTGGTCGGCCTCGGCGTGCCCACCGTGGTGCTGTCCGGGGAGCAGGCGCCCGACGCCGAACTGATGCGGCATTCGACCGTCCCGGCCGGCGTGGCACTGCAGTCCCACATCTATCTGGCGCAGGGCGGCACCGAGAATCTGCGCGGCCTGCACGCCTTCCTCAGCGACACCCTGCTCATGACCGGCGAAGGTTTCGACCCGCCGGTCTCCATTCCCGGCTGGGGCGTGCTGGAACACCCGCAGACCGAGGTCACCGGGCCGACCGTCGCGGTGCTGTACTACCGCGCCCAGCATCTGGCCGGCAACACCGGCTACATCTCTGCGCTGTGCGACGCCATCGCAGCGGCCGGTGGGCGGCCGCTGCCGGTGTACTGCGCCTCGCTGCGGACCGCCGAACCCGAACTGCTGGAGCTGCTGGGCACCGCCGATGCGTTGATCACCACGGTGCTCGCCGCCGGTGGCGCCACCCCGGCGACCGTGGGCGCCGGCGGGACCGACGACAGCTGGAACGTCGCGCATCTGGCCGCGCTGGATGTCCCCATCCTGCAGGGGCTGTGCCTGACCAGTTCCCGGGCCACCTGGGCGCAGAACGACGACGGCATGTCCCCGCTGGATGTCGCGACCCAGGTGGCGGTGCCGGAGTTCGACGGCCGCATCATCACCGTCCCGTTCTCGTTCAAGGAGATCGACGACGAGGGGCTGATCACCTACAGCGCCGACCCGGAACGCTGCGCCCGGGTGGCCGGTCTGGCCGTGCGGCACGCCCGGCTGCGCCACGTCCCGGCCGCCGACAAGCAGGTCGCGCTGGTGTTCTCGGCCTACCCGACCAAACACGCGCGCATCGGCAACGCCGTCGGCCTGGACACCCCGGCCTCCGCGGTGGCCCTGCTGCGGGCCATGCGCGAGCACGGTATCGACATCGGCGAGGTCCCCGGTGTCGACGCCGAGGACGGCGACGCGCTCATCCATGCGCTGATCGAACGCGGGGGCCAGGATCCCGACTGGCTCACCGAGGAAACGCTGGCGCGCAACCCGATCCGGGTATCGGCCGCCGACTACCGGCGCTGGTTCGCCACGGTGCCCACCGAACTGGCCGACGCGGTGGTGCGGCACTGGGGCCCGCCGCCGGGTGAGCTGTTCGTCGACCGCAGCCACGACCCCGACGGCGAGATCGTCATCGCCGGGATGAAGTCCGGCAACGTGGTGATCCTGGTACAGCCGCCGCGCGGGTTCGGCGAGAACCCGGTGGCCATCTACCACGACCCCGATCTGCCTCCGAGCCATCACTATCTGGCCGCCTACCGCTGGCTGGACGGGCAGTTCGGTGACTCGCGGGCATTCAAGGCCGACGCCGTCATCCATCTGGGAAAGCACGGCAACCTGGAATGGCTGCCGGGCAAGACGCTGGGCATGAGCGCGGACTGCGGGACCGATGCGGCGCTGGGCGACCTGCCGCTGATCTACCCGTTCCTCGTCAACGACCCGGGCGAGGGCACCCAGGCCAAACGCCGCGCGCACGCGACACTCGTCGACCACCTCATCCCGCCGATGGCCCGCGCCGAGACCTACGGTGACATCGCCCGGCTCGAACAGCTGCTCGACGAGCACTCGAATCTCTCGGCACTCGACCCGTCGAAACTGCCCGCCATCCGTCAGCAGATCTGGACGTTGATGCGCGCGGCGAAGATGGACCACGACCTCGGCCTGGAGGATCGCCCCGACGAGGACGCCTTCGACGACATGCTGCTGCACGTCGACGGGTGGCTCTGCGAGATCAAGGACGTACAGATCCGCGACGGCCTGCACATCCTGGGACAGGCGCCGGTCGGGGAATCCGAACTGGATCTGGTGCTGGCCATCCTGCGCGCCCGCCAGTTGTTCGGCGGCGAGCACACCGTGCCCGGCCTGCGTCAGGCCCTCGGACTCGCCGAGGACGGCGCCGACGAACGCACCGCCGTCGACGCCGCAGAGACGGCCGCCCGCAAGCTGGTGGCCGGCCTGCAGGACAGCGGCTGGGATGCCGGGGCGGTCGACGGGCTCACCGATGACCCTGTGATCGCGCAGATCCTGCGCTTCGCCGCCACCGAGGTGGTGCCCAGGCTGCGTGGCACCGACGGGGAGATCGAGGCGGTGCTGCGGGCCGTGGACGGTCACTACATCCCGGCGGGGCCGTCCGGTTCCCCGTTACGCGGTCTGGTCAACGTGCTGCCGACCGGGCGCAACTTCTACTCCGTGGATCCCAAGGCGGTGCCGTCCCGGCTGGCCTGGGAAACCGGTGTCGGCCTGGCCGATTCGCTGCTGGCCCGGTACCGCGCAGACCACGGGATCTGGCCGCCGTCGGTCGGCCTCTCGGTGTGGGGGACCTCGGCGATGCGCACCTCCGGCGACGACATCGCCGAAGTGCTGGCGCTGCTCGGTGTCCGGCCGATCTGGGATGACGCGTCGCGCCGGGTGGTGGACCTGGAAGCAATATCGCTGGAAGAACTGGGCCGGCCGCGCATCGACGTGACGGTCCGCATCTCCGGGTTCTTCCGGGACGCTTTCCCGCATGTGGTCACCATGCTCGACGACGCCGTCGCGTTGGTGGCCGGCCTGGAGGAAGGGCCGCAGGACAACTACGTGCGAGCCCACTCGCTGGCCGACCTGGCCGAGCACGGTGACGAACGCCGCAGCACCACAAGAATTTTCGGGTCGAAGCCCGGAACCTACGGTGCGGGTCTGCTGCAGCTCATCGACAGCCGCAACTGGCGCGACGATCAGGACCTGGCCGAGGTGTACACCGCGTGGGGTGGTTTCGCCTACGGGCGTGGCCTCGACGGTGCCCCGGCGACCGACGAGATGAACCGGGCGTACCGGCGGATCGCCGTGGCGGCGAAGAACACCGACACCCGCGAGCACGACATCGCCGACTCCGACGACTATTTCCAGTACCACGGCGGCATGATCGCCACCGTGCGCGCGCTCACCGGCAAGGACCCGGCCGCCTACATCGGCGACAACACCCGCCCCGACGCGGTGCGCACCCGGACCCTCAGCGAGGAGACCACCCGGGTGTTCCGCGCCCGCGTGGTCAACCCGCGCTGGATCAACGCCATGCGCAGGCACGGCTACAAGGGCGCCTTCGAGATGGCCGCCACCGTCGACTACCTGTTCGGCTACGACGCGACCGCACATGTGATGGCGGACTGGATGTACGAGCAACTCAGCCAGAGCTACGTGCTGGACGACGAGAACCGCAAGTTCATGAACGAGTCCAACCCCTGGGCACTGCACGGGATGGCCGAGCGGTTGCTGGAGGCGGCCGGGCGAGGAATGTGGGCCGCACCGGACCCCGCCACCCTCGAAGGCCTCAAGCAGGTGATGCTGGAGACCGAGGGGGAACTGGAAGGCTGACTCGCGTGCTGCCGGCGCGTGCGAGGTGCACATAGGATTGCGCCATGGCTCTCACCTTCGCCGACGTCGCCAAGGCCGACTACGTTCTGCTCACCACGTTCACCAAGGACGGCCGGCCGAAGCCGACCGCCATCTGGGCCGTCCCCGACGGTGACCGGCTGCTGGCCATCACACAGGCGAAAGCCTGGAAGGTCAAGCGCATTCGCAACACCCCGCGCGTCACAGTCGCCGTCTGCGATCGCAGCGGTAACCCCAAGAGCGAGGCAGTGGATGCCGTGGCGGCCATCCTGGAGCAGTCCGAGGTCGCCCGGGTCTACGACGGGATCGGCAAGCGCTACGGACTGATCGGCAAGGTCTTCAATCTGTTCTCGAAGTTGCGCGGCGGCATGAAGAACAACCTTGCGCTGGAGCTGCGTGCGGCCGCATAGATGAGCCATCCCGCGGGATCCCCGACAGCGGGCCGCCACCAGGACATCGGACGCTTGCTGCTGCGCTGCCCGGACCGCTCCGGAATCGTCGCCGCGGTGTCGACGTTCCTGACCGCCGCCGGCGCCAACATCATCTCCCTGGACCAGCACTCGACCCAGCCCGAAGGTGGAGTCTTTCTGCAGCGCACGGTCTTTCACCTGCCCGGCTTGGCGGCCGCGAGCACCGAACTGGAACGGGAGTTCGCCGCGCGCGTCGCGCCGGAATTCGAGATCGACTACCGGTTCACCGACGCCGCCAAGCCGAAGCGCGTCGCGATCCTGGCGTCGCGGGCCGATCACTGCCTACTGGATCTGCTGTGGCGCAACCGCCGTGGCGAACTGGACATGTCGGTGGTCATGGTGATCGCCAACCATCCGGATCTGGCAGATCAGGTGCGCCCGTTCGGCGTTCCCTTCGTGCACATCCCGGCCACCAGGGAGACCCGCGCCGAAGCCGAGGCGCGCCAGCTCGAACTGCTGCGCGGCAACGTCGACCTGGTGGTGCTGGCCAGGTACATGCAGATCGTCACCCCCGACTTCCTGGCCGCCGTCGGCGCCCCGCTGATCAACATCCACCATTCGTTCCTGCCCGCCTTCATCGGTGCCAACACCTATCGGCGGGCCAGGGAGCGTGGCGTCAAGCTGGTCGGGGCGACGGCGCACTACGTCACCGAGAACCTCGACGAGGGCCCGATCATCGAACAGGACGTGGTCCGCATCGACCACACCCACACCGTCGAGGACCTGGTGCGCCTGGGCGCCGATGTCGAACGCGCGGTGCTGTCCCGGGCGGTGCTGTGGCACTGCCAGGATCGCGTCGTCCAGCACGACAATGAGGCCGTTGTCTTCTGAGCAGATCGTCATTTGACGTGGTGAACTGGTGCCATGTCACCGACGTTCGATGATGTCTATCGCGAGAAGTACCTGCTGCTGACCACCTTCACCAAGGACGGGCGGCCCAAGCCGACCCCGGTATGGGGCGTGCCGCACGAGGGCAAGTTGTTGATCAGCACCGATGACGGTTCCTGGAAGACCAAGCGGATCAACAACACCCCGCGGGTCACCATCCAGAAGTGCGGTGTGCTGGGAAAGGTCAAGGGCGAGCCCGTCGAAGCTGTCGCCCGCAATCTGCCGAAATCCGAGACCCGGCGAGTCTTCGACATGGTGACCCGGCGCTACTGGTGGCACGCCTGGTGGTGGATACCGCAGGCACTGATCCGCGGCGGGGTGGACAAGGTGCACGCCGCGATAGAAATCGAAGCGGTCGAGTCGCACCGGTAGGAACCCAAACGGTGCCTCGCGCGTTGTCCTCACATGGTTAAGCGGTTGTTCCTGGTGTACCTGCTGGTCGAGCTGGCGGTGCTGGTCGCCCTGGTTTCGACCATCGGGTTCGGCTGGACCGTGCTGGCGGTGCTGGGAACCTTCCTGGTCGGTCTGGCGCTGGCGGGCCGACAGCTCACCCGGCACCTGGCGCGCCTGCAGTCGGCGCTGAACTCGCGTACGTCCTCCGACGAGCTGGCCTCCGACAGCGCCCTGGTGGCGCTCGGTGCCGTGCTGGTCTTCATCCCGGGCGTGGCCAGTTCGGTGCTGGGCGCGCTGCTGCTGATGCCGCCCACCCGGCGCATCGCCCGGCCCGTCGCGACGGCCGTGATCGGCAGGAGTCTCGCGAAGGCCACCCCGCTGGTGATGACCTACCCGGCCGGTCAGCCCGGGTACCGGCGGCCCACGCGGACCGACTACGTCGAGGGTGAGGTGATCGACGTGGTCGATGTCGAGCACACCACCGAACCGACCTCAGTGGAGCACCGCACCATCACCCCCGATTAACCTGTCACCTTCGTGACGACTCTGCTGATCAACGGACGGGTACACAGCCCGGCCGCCCCCGACGCCACGGCCATCGCCTTCAGCGACGGCCCCGACGGCGCGGTGGTGTGGCTGGGTGCCGACGACACCGCCCGTGCGGAGTTCCCCGGTGCCGACACCATCGATCTGGCCGGCGGGTTCGTGGCCCCGGCGTTCGTGGACAGCCACGTGCATCTGACCGCCACCGGGCTCAGCCTCACCGGCCTGGATCTGCGCGATGCGACCTCCCGCGAGCACTGTCTGGCGCTGGTCTCCGAGCATGCCCGACGTCATCCCACCGGCATCGTGTGGGGGTCGGGCTGGGACGAGTCGGCGTGGCCGGACCGGACTCCGCCGAGCACCGCCGACCTGGACGGGGTGCTGGGCGCCAGAGCGGCCTACCTGAGCCGGATCGACGTGCACTCCGCCGCCGCGTCGAGCGCGCTGCGGGCGGCCGCGGGCGGTATCGCCGACGCCGACGGGTTCGATCCGCAGCGACCGCTGACCGCCGAGGCGCACCATCGGGCGCGCGCGGCCGCGCGCGAGTTGCTGACGCCGGATCAGCGACGCGCAGCCCAACTCGCCGCGCTGGACGCGGCGGCGGGCCACGGCATCGCCGCGGTGCACGAATGCGGCGGGCCCGATATCGGCGGCCTGGACGACTGGCATGCGCTGCACGCACTGGAGCACGGCGTGCAGGTCACCGGCTACTGGGGCGAGGCCGTCCAGAGCGCTGCCCAGGCCCGCGACCTGATGGCCGCGACCGGCGCCGCGGGCCTGGCGGGGGATCTGTTCGTCGACGGTGCGCTGGGGTCACACACCGCCTGGCTGCACGAGCCCTACTCCGACGCCGCCCACACCTGCGGCAACACCTACCTGGACACCGATGCGATCGCCGCGCATCTGCACGCCTGCACCGAGGCCGGGATCACCGCGGGATTCCACGTCATCGGTGATGCCGCCGTCACCGCCGTCACCGATGCGTTGCGGCGCGTCGTCGAGCACTTCGGCGGCCCCGCGGTCGCGCGCTGCGGGCATCGCCTGGAGCATCTGGAGATGGTGACCGCCGAACAGGCCACCAGCCTGGGCAGCTGGGGCGTGATCGGCAGCGTGCAGCCCAACTTCGACGCCTACTGGGGTGGGCCGGACGGGATGTATGCCCAGCGTCTCGGGGTTTCCCGAGCGGCAACGCTCAATCCGTTTGCGCTGTTAGCATCCCAAGGCGTGCCCCTCGCCTTCGGCTCCGACAGTCCGGTCACCGGGCTCAACCCGTGGGCGACCGTGCGGGCGGCGATCCGGCACCGCACCCCGGGCAGCGGTGTGTCGGCCCGGGCGGCGTTCTCCGCGGCGACCCGCGGCGCCTGGCGGGCCGGCGGCGTGCGTGACGGCGTCACCGGCACCCTGGTGCCCGGCGCACCCGCCTCCTACGCCATCTGGGAGGCCGGTGATCTCGAGGTCAGCACCCCCGCGTCCGACACCGCGGCCCGCTGGTCCACCGATCCGCGCTCGCGGGTGCCCGCGTTGCCGCAGCTGGACGATGCGGCGGATTTCCCGCGCTGCCTGCGAACCGTTCACCGCGGCACGGTGCTTCATGGCTGACGCCGATACCGCCGATACCGTCGACGACGCCCCTGCCGGCGCCGCGGACGCCGCGGCTCCCGGCCGCGGCGCCCGGATCGCCGCCTGGCGTGCACTGCGCGGGCGGCTGATCCGGCTGGCCGCCTCGGTGATCGGCGGTGTCCTGTTGTATCTCAGCTTCCCCCGGTGGGCTGGTGGTGGGCGGCGTTCCCGTCGCTGGCCCTGCTCGGTTGGGTGCTCACCCGCAGACAGACCACCCGGGCGGGCGGATTCGGCTACGGCCTGCTGTTCGGGCTGGCCTTCTACCTGCCGTTGATCCCGTGGGTGGGGCTGTTCGTCGGGACCGGGCCCTGGCTGGCACTGTCGCTGCTGCAGGCGCTGTTCCCGGCCCTGTTTGGGCTGCTCGCCGTCACCGTGCGCGGGTTGCCGGGCTGGCCGCTCTGGTTCGCCTCGGAGTGGGCGGTGCAGGAGTGGCTGAAATCGAGTGTGCCGTTCGGCGGCTTCCCGTGGGGTGTCGTCGCCTTCGGGCAGGCCGAGGGGCCGCTGCTGCCGCTCGCACAGCTCGGGGGCGCCCCGCTGGTATCGGTCGCGGTGGCGCTGGTCGGGTTCAGTCTGACCGCGCTGAGCCTGGAGATCGTGATGTGGTGGCGGCGCAGCCACCCGAGCGCCGAGGGCTCCGATGCCGCCCGGCCGGAGGCGGTGCTGCCGGGTGTGATCATCTGCGTGGTGCTGCTGGCCACCGCGCTCGTGTGGCCGGGTGTGCGGCAGGCCGGCGCGGGGGCAGGCGAGCACCCGTCGGTGACGGTGGCCGCGGTGCAGGGCAACGTGCCGCGGCTGGGGCTGGATTTCAACGCGCAGCGCCGCGCCGTGCTCGACAACCACGTCGCCCAGACCCTGAAACTGGCCGAGGACGTCCGGGCCGGTCGCGCGCCGCAACCGATGGTGGTGATCTGGCCGGAGAACTCCTCCGATATCGACCCGCTGCGCAATACCGACGCCGCCGCGCAGATCTCGGCGGCCGCGCGCGCCATCCGGGCCCCGATCCTGGTGGGCACGGTGCTGGCAGCCCCCGGCTACACCCGAGACTCCCCGGTGGCGACGAACACGGTGCTGGTGTGGGATCCCGAAACCGGCCCGCAGGACCGGCACGACAAGCGGATCATCCAGCCGTTCGGTGAGTACCTGCCCTGGCGGGACTTCTTCCGCAAGTTCTCGTCCTACGCCGACCGGGCCGGCTATTTCCTGCCCGGTGACGGCACCGGCGTCGTGCAGGCCGCCGGCATCCCGATCGGCATCGCCACCTGCTGGGAGGTGATTTTCGACCGGGCCGTCCGCGACTCCGTTCGGGGTGGCGCCCAGCTGCTCGCGGTTCCGGCCAACAACGCCACGTTCGACGCGGCCATGAGCGCCCAGCAGTTGGCGTTCGCCCGGTTGCGGGCCGTCGAGCACGACCGGTACGTAGTGGTGTCCGGGACCACCGGGATCAGCGCCGTGGTCGCCCCCGATGGTTATGCGCTGGCCACCACGGAGTTTTTCGAACCGGCCTACCTCGACATTGCGGTGCGGCTGAAATCGAACATCACCTTCGCCACCGACTGGGGTCCCACCGTGCAATGGGTGCTGGTCGGACTCGGCGTTGCTGCTGTGATCGCCGCCATGCTGCACAATGGGAAGCTCGTGCGCAGACGGCGAGACTCTGCGGTGCGCGCCCCGGTCGGCCCGCAGCGCAGGGCCTCCGGACAAGATTCGCCCGAAGCGGGCAGTGAGGACGAGAGAACAGCATGAGCGATCTGATGGCGCCCAGCCGACGCACGCTGGTGATCATCCCCACCTACAACGAGCGGGAAAATCTACCGCTGATCGTAAGGCGGGTTCATGCAGCTCAGCCGGACGTGCACATCCTCGTCGTCGACGACGGCAGCCCGGACGGCACCGGTGGGCTGGCCGATGAGCTCTCGCTCGCCGATCCGGACCGCATCCATGTCATGCACCGGGTCAGCAAGGACGGGCTCGGAGCAGCGTATCTGGCCGGTTTCGCCTGGGGTCTGAGCCGCGAGTACACCGTCCTGGTCGAGATGGATGCCGACGGCAGTCACGCCCCGGAGGAACTGGGCCGGCTGCTGTCGGCCGTCGACGGTGGCGCCGATCTGGCGATCGGGTCGCGCTATGTGCCCGGTGGCACGGTGCGCAACTGGCCATGGCGCAGGCTGGCGCTGTCCCGGACGGCGAACACCTATTCCCGGGTGCTGCTGGGCGTCGGCATCAACGACATCACGGCCGGCTACCGCGCGTATCGCCGCGAGGTGCTGGAGAAGATCGACCTGTCCGCGGTGGATTCGAAGGGCTACTGCTTCCAGATCGACCTGACCTGGCGGGCCATCAACGCCGGTTTCACCGTCGTCGAGGTGCCCATCACGTTCTCCGAACGGGAACTGGGCGTCTCCAAGATGAGCGGGTCGAACATCCGCGAGGCAATGTTCAAGGTCGCCGAGTGGGGGATGCGCGGACGGCTGGATCGCGCCCGGGGCGTCAGCGGCAGGCCGGCCTCCCTCTAACGACCGCGAGCGTGCGCGTCCGCGGCCGGCACACCGGGTGCCGGCGCGCGATCACGCACGCTCGTGTGGTTCGGGTCGGGCGGCGTCAGCCGCGGCGACGGGTCTTGATGATGTCGAGGCGCTCCTTGAGCAGCTCTTCGAGCTCCTCCACCGAACGCCGCTCCAGCAGCATGTCCCAGTGCGTCCGCGGCGGCTTGACCTTCTTGGGCTCGGGGACATCGCCGTCGATCAGCGTGCCCTCCATACCGTTGCGGCAGGGCCAGGTACCGGGGATCTCGGCATCGTCGGCGAACGGAACCTCGAACTCTTCACCGTTGTCGGTGCGGTAGCGCGCCACCTGGCGTGGCGCCAGGTCGTGGTTACGGTCGGTCTCGTAGCTCACGGCGCCGAGCCGGCTGCCCCTCAGAACACGATCAGCCATCGTCCACTCTCCTCAATCACGCGCGATTTCGTCCGGAGGATCAACGCGGCGGACCCGCGCGAAGTTCCCGACTCAATCCACCAGGATACGGCAGAAGCTGGGCACCTCGGGTGTGGCGGTCTACAGTCGGCGCGTGAGATCCGCAACGCCTGGTACATCCGCTGCGCGAAGGCGCAATCGGCCCCAGCCGTGCCGCTGGTGCGGCCGCGAAGTTCCCGATGCGGGCATGGGCCGACGGCGCCAGTACTGCAAGCAATCCTGCCGCCAGCGCGCCTACGAACAGCGCGCGCAGGTCAAGGGCACCTCGGTGGCGCCCGATGCGGTGGTGCTCACTGCCGATGAGGCCGCCGACCTCTCCGATCGCATCTACCAGGTCCGGTGTGCGGCCGAGGACGTCGTCACCGCCGCCGACGAAGGAGTCGTCGGCACCGAGCTGCGTGAGCTGTGTGAGGTGCTGTTACAGGCGGCGAAGGCCGCCGACGGCTGGCGTTGACGCACCACCGTCCGCCCTAACAGGACAGCCGGACGCCGATTCCGGGCGGTGCCTCCACCGCGGCGAGGCACCCGAACCCGTCGACGCCGTCGGCACTCAGCCGGACCGCGGCGCGTTGGGCGTAGTTGACACACAGCACCGCGTCGGTGTCGGCGCGGCAGCGGAAATCGCCGAATGCCAGCGACGACCCGTCCGCGAGCGCCGCACCATCGCCCTCGACGAAGGGGCCAGGATCTCCGTGCTGAGATCCGATATCCACGCTGGAGCCGTCGAAGTCGACCCAGTTGCCCTTCCAGACGGTGAACACGTCGGGGGGCCGCGGCGGCGGATCGGTGAGGTGCACCAGGCAGGCCAACAGCCCGTCCCGGTACTTCGGTGTGCTGATGCAGCTCACGGTCTCGGTGGTGAAGGCGATACCGCCGTCGAGCGTGGTGGTCACCCCGTCGCGGGTGAGCGACCCGAAGTCCGCGGGCACGGCCGGCGCACCGTCCTCGATCCGGGAGATGACCTCACCGATCTCGGCGTCGGGTGCGATGGCTCCGGACGGTTGCGCGGCGCGCGATGTACTGCCGGGGGCCGCCGAAGCGCTGCTCGTGGCGCTCGAGGACGGCACCGACAGCGGGGTGCGGGCGGTGGAACTCTCCGAATCCAGGGTCTGCGAACAGCCTGCCACCAGCGCAGACGTCATCAGCAACAGCACCAACCGCATTCGGCCAGGGTAGCGGGCGCGCCCCGGCGCGGCGAACCGCCGGATCTTCGCTAACGTCGGCCCCATGCACGAACACACCGTCCGGGTTCGTATCAACACCGGAACCATCGAGGGCTTCACCCGCAACGGCGTGCACCGCTGGCGCTCGATCCCGTATGCCAAGCCGCCGGTGGGCGCGCTGCGCTACCGCGCACCCGTTGCGGCCGAACCGTGGCCAGGGGTGCGCTATTGCCACGGGTTCACCTACTGCGCCCCGCAACAGAAGATGTACACCCTGCTCGGCGTGGGCAGATACCAGCCGATGAGCGAGGACTGCCTGACGCTCAACGTGGTGGCACCCGAGGAACCGGACACCGAGGGACCGCTCCCGGTGATGTTCTTCATCCACGGCGGCGGTTACATCATGGGCAGTTCGGCGACACCGATCTATGACGGGGTCGCGCTGGCCCGGCGCGGATGCGTCTACGTCTCGGTGAACTACCGGTTGGGTGCGCTGGGCTGTCTGGATCTCTCCGCGCTGTCCACGCCCGAGCATCCGATCGACGGCAACCTGTACCTGGCCGACCTGGTGCTGGCGCTGCGCTGGGTGCGAGAGAACATTGCGGTGTTCGGTGGCGACCCCGAGAACGTGACGATCTTCGGTGAGAGTGCCGGGGCACATGCGGTTGCCACCCTGATGGCCGTTCCCGACGCCAAAGGGCTCTTTGCGCAAGCGATCTCGGAGAGTCCCGCCAGCGGCATGGTCCGCTCCGCCGAGGCCGCCCCGGTGTTCGCCGAGCAGTTCGCCGGCCTGCTGGGGGCGTCGATGTCCGACGGCGCGGCGGCCGTGATGTCGGCACGCCCCGGCGAGTTGGTCACCGCCCTGGACAAGCTCATCGCGCGCGGCGGTCGGGACATGCCGGGCGCCTTCCCTGCCGGCCCCACCAGCGGCACCGAGCTGCTGCCCGAGGATCCGTTGCACGCCATGCGGACCGGCACCGCGCACCGGGTGCCGCTCATCGTGGGCACCAACGCCGACGAGGGCAAGTTGTTCACCCGGTTCATGCAGCTGCTGCCGATGACCGAGCAGACCATCGAGATGCTGCTGGCAGATTCCGACACCGGCACCCGGGACCGCATCGTGTCGGCCTACCCGGGCTATCCGAGCAAACAGGCCTGCATCCGACTGGGTGGCGACTTCGCATTCGGCACGGCGGCATGGGATATCGCCGAGGCGCACCAAGCGCACGCCCCGACGTACTTCTATCGTTACGACTACGCCCCGCGCATCCTGAACTGGTCCGGTATGGGCGCCACCCACGCCACCGAACTGCTCGCGGTGTTCGGCATCTACCGGACCCGGCTCGGCGCGCTGCTCACCGCCGGCGGGGACCGCGCCTCGGCGAAGCGGGTCAGCCGGGAAATACAAGCCAGATGGGGTGAATTCAGCCGCACCGGTAGCCCCGGCGAGAGTTGGCCGCGGTATGACGAGACCATGCGCGCCGTGCTGGTGTTCGACCGCCGGACCCGGCTTGAGTACGACCCGAACGCGGACCGTCGGCGTGCCTGGGAAGGTTTCACACTGGCCGCGCGATAGCGGTTAGGAGCAACTGGCTGCGCCGCCGCGCCGGGTGTGGTTGTTTGGTCCGATGACGCACCCGCTGGACCCGCTGGGCCACGACGAATTCACCGCTGTCGCTGAGATCCTGGGCCGCGAACACGGCGTCGCGGCGGGCTGGCGATACGCGTCCATCGAGATGGCGGAGCCGGGCAAGGCCGAACTCGCGGCCTTCGAGAACGGCGGGCCGGTCCCGGCCCGAAGGGCCGTTGTCGTGTGCTTCGAGCGGTCCGCCAATGCGACCTACAAGAGTGTGGTGTCGCTGACCGAGGGCCGGGTCGAGTCGTTCGAGCATGTGCCCGGCGTGCAGCCGAACTTCACCGTCGACGAGTTCCTCGAGTGTGACCAGATGCTGCGCCGCCACCCCGACTTCCTCGCCGCCCTGGCCGGTCGCGGTATCACCGACATCGACCTGGTGTTCGTCGACACCTGGACCTACGGGGACGCCGTCATCCCCGACGAGTTCCGCGGCCGGCGGCTGGGTTGGTCGGACACCTGGCTCAAGGACGGGCCGGGGATGAATCCGTATGCACACCTGGTCAGCGGACTGCACTGCGTGATCGACCTCAACACCATGGAGTTGCTGCGTGTCGAGGACACGGTCAACGTCGAAACCCCGGACGTGATGGGCGAATACACGCCGCGGCACATCCCGGAGCACATCCGCGCAGGCTCACGCCGGGAACCGCTCAAACCGCTGCACATCACCCAGCCCGAGGGTCCGTCTTTCACCCTGGACGGCAACCTGTTGCGCTGGCAGAACTGGTCGCTGCGGGTGGGTTTCAACTATCGCGAGGGCATGACCCTGCACACCGTGCGGTACCAGGACGGTGACCGGGACCGCTCGATCGCGCACCGGATGTCGTTCGCAGAGATGGTGGTGCCCTACCGCGACTCCTCGGTGGACCACTACCGCCGCACCGCGTTCGACATCGGGGAGTGGGGACTGGGTTTCATGACGCAGTCCCTGGAACTCGGTTGTGACTGCCTCGGCGAGATCCGCTATCTCGATGCCGTGCTGCACAACAGCAAGGGCGAGCCGTACACCATCACCAACGCGATCTGCATCCACGAGGAGGACGCCGCCGTCCTCTGGAAGCACGTCGACCATGACACCGGCGCCGAGGTGCGCCGGATCCGCAGGCTCACACTGTCATTCCATGTCACGGTCGCCAACTACGAGTACCTGGTCTACTGGCGCCTCTACCAGGACGGCAACATCGAGTGCGAGGTGCGCGCCACCGGCATCATGGTCACCACACCGCTGGCGGCCGGGCAGCCGAACCCCAACGGCACGCTTGTCGACGAACGCACCTACGCCCCCTTCCACCAGCACTTCCTGGTGGCACGGCTCGACCTCGACGTCGACGGCCCCGACAACACCGTCTACATGTCGGAGTCCTACGCCGAGCCGACCGGACCGGACAATCCGTACGGGCTGTCGCTGGTGACCCGCAATGTCGCGCTGCGTACCGAGGACGAGGGCAGACAGGATGTCGACTTCGCCACCCAGCGCGGGTGGAAGGTGGTCAACACCAACGTCGTCAACGGCCTGGGCACCCACCCGTCCTACAAGCTGGTACCCACCGGGGCGCTGCCCGCGATGTTCGACGCGCAGTCCCCGGTGTTGCGGCGCGCCAACGTCATCGGGCACGCGCTGTGGGTGACACCGAATCACCCCGGCGAGCGCTGGCCGGCCGGGGAATTCGTCAACCAGTCGGTAGCTGACACCGGCCTCGGCGAATGGACAAAGGCCAACCGTTCGATCGACAACACCGACGTGGTGCTCTGGTATGTCTTCGGCATCCACCACATCACCCGGCCCGAGGACTGGCCGGTGATGCCGGTGGATGTGGTGTCGTTCTGGCTGAAGCCGTTCGGTTTCTTCGACCGCAACCCGGCACTGGATGTGGCGGAAAGCCCCGGGGAATGCCATAAGAGTTGACACCCGTCATGTGTGATCGGGGCCACTGCTAGGTTCACATCCGTGCAGAGCCAACTCATCGAGCGTCCCACCGATCTGACCGACGAATGGCTCACGGCGGTGCTGGGCGCCGGTGCCGTGACCGGTCACGAATTCGAACGCATCGGCACCGGGCAGATGAGCGAGTGTTATCGGGTGACACTGACCTATGCCGACGGCGACACCGGCCCGGCGACCGTGGTGCTCAAGGTCGCCGCCGCCGACCCGAACAGCCGCCAGACCGGTCTCGCGCTGGGTCTCTACGAGCGCGAGGTGCGGTTCTACGCCGAGATCGCGGGAGCGTTGGCAGGGGGCGAGCGAAGCGACGGGGAATCGTCAGCGCCGTTCGCGCCCTGCTTTCACCACGCCTATGACGCCACGACCGGCGCGTTCGACCTGCTGCTGGGCGACGCGGCGCCCGCGGAGGTGGGTGACGAGATCCGCGGCGCCACAAGTGAACAGGCGTTTCTGGCACTGACCCAGCTCGGACGGGTGCACGGCCCCTTGCTCGGCGACGAGGGACTCGCGGAGGCGGCCTGGCTCAACCGCGAGGCCCCGGTCAGCCAGGCATTGCTGGGCGGACTGTGGGCCGGATTCGCCGACCGGTTCGGTGATCGGAT
Organism: Mycolicibacterium frederiksbergense; assembly: GCF_012223425.1. Lineage (GTDB taxonomy): Bacteria > Actinomycetota > Actinomycetes > Mycobacteriales > Mycobacteriaceae > Mycobacterium > Mycobacterium frederiksbergense. The sequence goes on along the minus strand of NZ_CP038799.1, from coordinate 5,473,081 downwards.
CGCCCCGGCGCACCGACTGGTGTGCGAACGCCTGGTGGATTCCTTCGACGCGTATCTGGCCCAGGAGGCCGCCGCGCTGCAGGGGCTCGTCCACGGCGACTACCGGTTGGACAACATGCTGTTCGGTACGGACGGCGCGGAACGGCCTCTGACCGTGGTGGACTGGCAGACCGTCACCCGCGGACCTGCGTTCACCGACGTCGCGTATTTCATCGGGTGCGCGCTGCCCGACGAGGTGCGGCGCGCCCACTACGACGCGCTGCTTGGCGCTTATCACGAGGCGCTCGGCGACACATCACGGCTGTCGTACGACGATGTCAGGGCAGGAGTGCGGCGGCAGAGCTTCTTCGGCGTGATGATGGCGATCGTGTCCTCCATGCTCGTCGCGCAGACCGAGCGCGGCGATGAGATGTTCATGACGATGCTGGCGCGCCATTGCGCTCATGTGCTCGACACCGATGCCCTGGCGGTGCTGCCTGTTGCCGCGGCGCCCGCAGCGTTGACGCCCAACGCCGCCGACGAGGGCCCGCATGCGCCCACCGATGAGGAGTTGTGGAACGAGAGCTGGTACTTCGATTTCGTCGATACCGCACAGGGTCTGGGCGGCTGGGTGCGCCTGGGCCTGATGCCGAACCAGGGCATCTCCTGGATCAACGCGTTGCTGTGCGGCCCCGGCATGCCAACGGTGGCGGTCACCGACTTTCGGGCCGCGCTGCCCGCCGACCCGGCCCGGGTGCGTACCGGGCAGATCGATCTCGGGTTGTCCGCAACGGCGCCGTTGCAGCGCTACCGGGTGACGCTGCGGGCCCAGGGCGAGGCGTACGACGACCCGGCCGGGTTGCTGCGCGGGGAATCCGGACGACCGGTCGAGGTGGGCCTGGACCTGGAGTTCCGCTCGGTCAGCACGCCCTACCTGTACCGGATCACGCCGCGCTACGAGATCGCCTGCACGGTATCGGGTACCGCGACCGTCGACGGTCAGCAGTATCCGTTGAACGCCGTTCCCGGACAGCGGGACCATTCCTGGGGTGTGCGTGACTGGTGGGGCATGGACTGGACGTGGAGCGCCCTGCACCTCGAGGACGGCACCCACCTGCACGGGGTGGACATCCGGATACCCGGGATGGCGCCGATCGGCATCGGCTACTCGCAGCGCGAAGGCGAGGCGCTCATCGAACTCGAAAGCGTCTCCGCCAAGCACACTCTGGGCCAGGACGAGCTGCCGTTGACGGCCACCTTGACGTTGCAACCGGGGGATACCGAACTGACCGTCGACATCAAGGGCCACGCGCCGGTGTTGCTCACCGCAGCCGACGGACGGGTCGCCCAATTCCCGCGCGCCTGGGCGACGGTCACGACCGCCGACGGCCGCAAGGGCGTCGGTTGGCTGGAGTGGAACCGCAACCTCTGACCCGCCGCGTGCCAGACTGGCGCGGGTGATGGTGCTCAAATCCATGGTGCTGTTCCTGCTCGCCGCGGTGCTGGAGATCGGCGGTGCCTGGCTTGTGTGGCAGGGGGTGCGCGAGCACCGCGGCTGGCTGTTCGTCGGGGCGGGTGTGATCGCGCTCGGCGCCTACGGTTTCGTGGCCGCATTCCAGCCCGATGCGAACTTCGGCCGGGTACTGGCCGCCTACGGCGGGGTGTTCGTCGCCGGGTCGCTGGTCTGGGGCATGGTCGCCGACGGGTTCCGGCCGGACCGCTGGGACATCTCGGGTGCGCTGGTGTGTCTGCTCGGGGTGGGCCTGATCATGTACGCGCCGCGCTGAATCAGAGGTGGTCATTGCCGAGATCGCCGCGGTCCAGCCCCATCGGGGTCGCCGCCGGAACATCGCCTGCCGCGACCACCAGCCGGGTCAGCGGCGTGAGCACACCGAACAGAGTGGCCAGATCCGCGTCGTCGAGCACGTCGAACGCCGACAGCGCCAGCCGGTCGGTGGTCTCCTCGATCTGGGCCTTCAGTGCGGCGCCGGCCGGGGTGAGCGTGCCGGCACCGTCGAGCAGGCCGCGGTCGGCCAGTTCTGCGACATGGTGTTGCCACTGCTGCTCGTCGTAATCGCGGCTGCGCATGATCATCTCGCGGGGCACCCGGTCCGCGGCGGCATGCAGGACATTCGACTGGCGCCCGCTGATCCCGAACACATTGAGCGCTGCGATGTGGCCGTCACCGCGCTGCTCCCGCAACAGCGTTGTGGCGTGCCACAGTCGGGCCAACGGCTCCTGCGGCCACGGCAACGCCAGATTCGCCGCGAACAGTGGCCGACCCTCCGACGCCGCGTTGCGCGCCGCGGTGGACAGCAGATCCGCTGCCGTGGCGACCGCATCGGGATCGGTGCATCCGTAGCGGCGCAGCGCGGCCACCGCAGCATCCTTGCGGGCCTGCAGCACCGTCGCCGGCGCGGCGATCTCCCAGGCGGCGGGCAGCGCCTTGGCTACCCGCTGCGGCGCGAAATTGCCGAACACCGCCGTGACCACCTCGGGTGCCACCGGCCCCAGCGGCGCCGACCGGGCAGCGAAATAGCCCATCCAGAATCCGCGGAAACCGAGCCCGTCAAGGGCGGCTCGTGATTCCGGGGCGAAGTACGTGACGGCGTGGACAGGCTCCAGCCGATCGAACAGGCGCCGCGCGACGGTCGTTGGTCTGCTCACCCCGACAGTCAATCAAACAGCGACCGTGCGCCTTCAGTGCCCTCGGTGAGATCAGCGCTTGACGACCTGGGTGCCGCCGGCCATTTCGTCGTGCTTGCCCTGTTTGGTGGTACTGCTGTTGATGGTGACCGCGATGACGAGGATCGCGATGACACCCAGCAAGCCGCCGACGAAGGGGACAATCGGCAGCAGCGTGAACGCATTCCGGATCGCCGACTGCTGCAGCGTCGGCTTCGCGGCACCGGCCGGGCCATGGACACTCAGGCCCAGCAGCTTCTTTCCCGGTGTCCATCCCTGGGTCGTCTCGAACGCAATGAAGTAGACGAAGGTCAGCGCACCGGTGAACAGGCCGGTGACCCAGACGTTGGACAACGAGTCGGTGACGAACGCCAGGAAGAACGCGACGATCGCGATGACGATGCCGTCGATGATGCGGGCCAGCCAGCGGGGGAGAAGTCCGCCCGGTTGCCCACTGGGCGTCGGGTACATGCCGGGCTGAGGATCGAATCCACCTGTGGTCATGCCTGCAGAACCTACTCGCCCGGGCGATATCGGCAAGTGATGAACCCCGTCCGGATCCCCGCGGTGCACGGCGCTCTACTCCGAGCGCACCGCGACACCTCGAATGACGGTATCGCGGGAGTGGGTGAGTGCTCGATCGATGCCGAGCTCACGCAGAATGTTCTCCGGAATCCACTGCACACCGATGACACCGCGAGACAGCATCTCGGCGTTGGGGCTGTCCACCCGGATCTCCCCGGACCGGATGCCCTCGGAGAGCATCGTCTTCATCTGCCGCACCCGCGTCGAGAACGACCAGCCGGGGTCGGCCACATCGGGCGGGGTCTGCCGCATCCATGCGAGCTGGATGCGGAACTCGTCCGGGAACTGTTCCAGGGCATTGATATTGAGCCAGCTCAGCGCATCCAGCTTCTCCAGGGTTGTGGAATCGGACCGCAGCACCTCGCTCCAACCCCCGCCGACCTTTCGGCCGAAGGCCAGCATGATCGACATCAGCAGTTCGTCCTTGGAGCCGATGATCCGGTACACGGTGCCGGTGCCCATACCTGCCGCCGAGGCGATATCGCGGATCGTGGTCATCTCATAGCCGCGCCGGCCGAATTCGCCTCGGGCGACGGCCCGGACGTGGGCGGCTTTGTCGCTCGTGTCCGGCTCGGTGTTCTCCGACCAGCTCTTCACCACCTCATCGGCGGCGGCGAACGCGGCCGACCGATCCAGTTGGGCATCGGTGAGGTCGTGGCTGGCCAGCCCGTGCAGGTGAATGCGGCACAGCAGGCTCGCTACCTGATCGCTGCTGCCCTTGTACCGGATCACGTCGAGTCCGACATGCAGCATGCTCTGGCAGATCCGGTCGGCCAGCGTCGGCAGGTCCATGTCGGGTCGGATGAACCCGCTCCACCGCCCGGCCCGCAGCAGTTGCAGCATCGCGGACTGGATGCCGGCCGGACGGCGCTTGGTCAGTTCCATCAGCTCGGGATCCGAACTCGGGCCTTCGTAGAACGACATCTGCAGCGCCGCCCGGTGTGCCACCGCGCAGCGCGCAATGGCACACCCGAGGCCGGTGATCTGATCCTCGATCGGGCGCGGATCCGGGGCGTCGAGTTCACCCAGCGCCTGCTCGCCGACCAGGTCCAGTGCGGCGTGGTAGCGCCGGGTCAACTCGACCAGGATGGCTTCCTTGGATTCGAAATGGTGATACAGGCTGCCTGCGAGGATTCCGGCCGCATCGGCGATCTGCTGCAGCGAGGTGCGCAGACCCGATTCGGCGATCACGTCGTTGGCCGTCTGCAGAATCTGGATCCGCCGGGTATCGGGGGAGTCTGACGCGGAAACGGCCATCGGCTCCCTCACTGTCGCGTCCGGATCTGATCTGAACTTCCGATTCTACGACCTGGCCCTTCGCCAGCCCGGCATTACGGTCTGCAGGCCGGCTATCCCAGCGCGTTGACGCCTAGCCGTTCACACATGGCGAAGACCTCCTCGAAGATCGAGCCCGGCACGGTGAACCGATCAGTGGACGACATCTCGGGCGGGTGTGCGCAGATGTCCTCGGCCCGTGGGACGGTACCCGCCGGCGCGCCCCAGCCTTCGGAAAGGCCGACGAACACCCGCGCGAAGTGCCCGGTACCTGCGGAGCAGTTCTGATGGGACACCTCGCAGTCCCGGCCGGCGAGATAGGTGACGATCGGCACGACCGGCGCCGGGTCGACCATTTTCGGGAACCCGGTCTCCTCGAGCGCTGCCGCGTCACCCAGTGTCTCGGTCACCATGCGCGAGAACCCGAAGGGCAGAACCGAATTGGCCTTGATGTCGTGTTCGGCGCCCTCCAGGGCGATGACATTGGTCAGGCCAACCAGTCCGGTCTTGGCGGCGGCGTAGTGCGATTCCCACGGCTGGCCGAACATTCCCGCCGAGGGCCAGTCCTCGACCGGCGCCGGTGACGATGGCCACCTGCCCGGTGAAATCGATCGGATCGTTCACTGGACGGTGTCCTTTCCCCGTCGGCAGCCGGCCACCAACTCGGCACCCAGCTGTTCCAGATGGTCGTCGCTGCCGCCGAGAAACGTCGAGAATCCCAACAGCCGCCTGAGGTAGAGGTGTGCATCGTGTTCCCAGGTGTAGCCGATGCCGCCGAACACCTGGATCGCGGTGTCGCCGACGGTGGCCAGTGTGGCGCCGAATGCCTTGGCCCGGGCGGCCGCGAGCCGTCGTTCGGCACCGTCGGCGTCATCGGCGGCCCACAGCGCGCGCAGCACCCCACCGCGTCCCAGTTCGACGGTCTGGAACATGCTCACGCAGAGCTGCTGAACGGCCTGAAAGCTGCCGATGGGTTGGCCGAATTGCCTGCGGCTGACTGCGTACCCGATCGTCAGGTCGAGCAGCCGCTGCGCGGCGCCCAACGCATCGGCCGCGGCCAGCGCCAGCACGTCGTCGCGGAGGGCGGCCATCGCATCGTCGCCTGCCACACCGAGCACGCGGGCGGGCACGTCGTCGAATCGCGCCAGGAAGACCCTACTGGTGCAGTCGATGCCGGCCACCTCGGTGAGCTCGAGGTCGTCGGTGGACACCGCGTGCAGTGCCCAGCCTGCCTGCCCGCGGACCGGGATCAACGCGATGTCGGCTGCCGCGGCGTCCCGGAGCCTGCCGATCTCGCCGCGCAAGTGCACCTGGGGGCCGTTGCCGACACTCTCGGGCCCCGGTCCGGTGAGCGGTCCCACCGTCGCGATCACCGACCCGTCGGCGACACCGGACAGCAGCGCGGAGGATTCGTCTTCGAGACCGAATCGGAAGAGTGCGCGGGAGGCGGCGGCACAGGACAACCAGGGTCCGGAATTGACGGCCGCACCGAGCGCTTCGGCGGTGATGCCGGCGTCCACCATCGTCGCACCGGACCCGCCGTACTCGGGCGCCACTAGCAGACCCGTCATGCCGAGGGCGGCAAGTCCGTGCCACACCGTGTCGGTGGTGCCTCGCGGGTTGTCGAGGTGGGCACGGACGTGGTCGGTGACACCTGCTTTCTCGGCGAGGAATGCCCGCACGGTGTCGGCCAGTGCCACCTGTTCGGTGCTGTACTCGAGGTTCATCGGCGGGGCAGTCCGAGGAGGCGGGCGGTGATGTTGGTGTTGATCTGGGTGGTGCCGCCGGCGATGCTCAAGGCACGCGAAGTCAGTCTGCGCTCGGCCCATCGACCCTCGGCGCCGGCGTCGCCGAGCAGCGCATAGCCCAGCGCAGCGACATCCTGCCCGATCTCCGCCCACACCGATTTGGCCAGGCTCGCGGTGCCGAAACCGTCCTTGCCGTGCGCGGTGGCCGAGATCGAACGCTGGCAGAGCGTTTGGAGATAATTGATCCGCATCTCCAGTTCGCCGAGCCTGCGCAGCGTCGACGGGTCGTCGAGTGGGTGGCCCGCGGCGTCGAGGTCGGTGACCAGGTCGGTGAGGCGGGTCTGCATCTCGGCGTACAGCCGTGCCGCACCGGCACGTTCGTGGGACAGCGTGGTGGTCGCGACCTGCCAGCCCTGATTCAGCGAGCCGAGCAGCGCGCTCGCCGGTACCCGGACGTCGGTGAAAAAGATCTCCGCGAAGTCGGCGTCACCGTTGAGGGTGACCAGGGGACGGGCCTCGACCCCGGGCAGGGACAGGTCGACGATCAGACAGGAGATGCTTCGGTGCTTCGGTGCATCGGGGTCGGTGCGGACGTACAGCTGGCACCAGTCCGCGCGGTGGCCCAGTGATGTCCAGATCTTCTGACCGTTGACGACGAAATCTCCGCCGTCGGCGACGGCGCGGGTGCGCAGGGACGCCAGATCCGAACCCGCTTCGGGTTCCGACATGCCCTGGCACCAGATGTCATCGGCGCGCAGCATGCGGGGGAGCAGATCACGCTTCTGCTGCTCGGATCCGTAATGCATGAGTGCAGGCGCGATGTTGTTGATACCGATCACATTGAGCGGGTGCGGCACTCGCGCCCAGGTGGTCTCCTCGGCGTACACCAACTGTTCGGTGACGCCCGCGCCGCGGCCACCGTAGTCGGCGGGCCACGAGACCGCCGCCCAGCGCGCATCCGCCATCTGGGCATTCCAGCGTCGCATGATGTCGAAGGCGTCCTCGTCACGCCCGTAACACTGGGCCGCGCCGAGGATCTCGGAACTCAGATGCTCGGCCAGCCAGGCCCGCAGTTCCTTGCGGAACTGCTCGGTGTGTGGCGGGTAGGTGAAACCGAAGGATTCCAAGGGGCCTTCTTCATATCGCACATTCGTCATGTCGAACGTTGACTCGTTGTGACCCGAACTCTACGGTGGAACAGATATTTGGTCAACAAATGTGGTCCGGCACGAAATCGAGGTGCACAGCACGGTGACGACCGATGACGTTGCGCCCGACGTGCAGGTCCATGCCCTGCTTGCCTGCGCGTTGGCCGGACGTACCGTGGCGGTGCGGTCCATCCCGCCCGGGGATCCCGCCTGGACCGACGGCGTCGCGGTGTACCTGGACGCCGCGACCGATATCGCGTTCCAGCGACGGTGCCTGGCGGTTCAGGCGTCGATGCTGGCCGCCGACAGTCTGAACCCCGCGATCCTGCGCACGCTCGGTCGGCGTGCCGCACTCGCGCGGCGCTACCTCGCGATCGAAGGTCACCGCGCCCTGGCCTGCAACGAGGAGTTGCTGTCTCGCGACATCCGAGCCCTGCTGGATCCCGAGCTCGCAGCCGGCACCGATTCGGCGCAGGCATCGCTGGAGCTGGCACTGAGCCGGGTGGCGCTGCCCGAGCCACCCGCCGCCTTCGGGATCCTGCGGCCACGCAGCATGGCGACCGGTGCGAACGACCCGGGCCGGCCCGGCCGCCACCTGGCCCGCAGGGGGCACGGCAACGAGTTGCACGAACTCGTCGAGGATGCGGCCGACGATCCCGATCTCGACGCGCTGGACAACCTCACCAGCCCGGTCGGCGGCGGTGGCTCGATCGGAAAACTTCTGCAGCGCATGATGAAAAGCGTGCGCCGCCGAGGCAGCGGCGGCGGCCCGCCCGGAACGGATTCGGCCACCCGCCGGACCCGCTCCGGCACCAGGGGAGCGGCCGCCGTGCTGTCCACCACCGTCGGACCCTCCTACGACGACGATCCCGGGGCACGGGGGCGCGACGTACCCCGAATGGGACGCCAATCAGCGCCGCTATCGCGAGAACTGGTGCACGGTAGAAGAAGTCGAGGTGCCTGAGCGGGACGTCAAGCCGGCACCGAGACCCGACGTCCATGCCTTGCGCCGTCCGCTGACCAGGCTGGGCGTCGGGCTCGACCGCTGCCGGCGCCGTCCCCAGGGCGACGATATCGATATCGATGCCGCGGTGAGCAGCAGGATCGACACGCTGTCCGGCACGGCCGGTGATGCCGCCGTCTATATCGAGAGCCTGCGACGCAGCAGAGATCTCGCGGTGCTGGTGCTGCTCGACGTGTCCGGGTCGGTCAACGAGCCAGGGACAGCCGGGCGCACCGTGCACGAGCAGCAGATTCTGGCCGCGCACGCGTTGACGGTGGCGCTGCACGAACTCGGCGACCGGGTGGCGCTCTACGGATTTCGGTCCCAGGGCCGCTCGTCGGTGCAGGTGCTGCCCGTCAAACGTTTCGAGGACAACGTCGACAGCGCTGTCGCGCATCGTCTGGCGGCCCTGACCCCGGGTGCGTACTCCCGCCTCGGTGCGGCCATCCGGCACGGCACCGCGCTGATGGCTGCGAAGGCGGGCACCTCCCGGCGGTTGCTCGTCGTGCTGTCCGACGGGCTGGCCTATGACCACGGTTATGAACGCGCCTACGGTGCGGCAGATGCCCGGCGCGCCCTGGCCGAAGTGCGTCGACAGGGGACCGGCGCCGTCTGCCTGACCGTCGGGGCAGGCACCGACGCGCACGAACTGAGACGAGTGTTCGGCAGTGCCGCGCACGCCGCCATTGGACGGCCCGAACAACTCGGCGACATCATCGGACCGCTGTTCCGGTCCGCGCTGCGCTCGGCGGACCTCCGGCGCCGGGTCTCCTGACAACCCGCCCAAATGCTTGAACCAAACATCTGTTCCGCGCTACAGTGATCCAACCTGGTTGCCCGAGAGGACGATATGCATCCGGCTCAGCCGAGAACCACCACGCAACCTCGCCCGTACTACGTGTCGGTTGCCGACGAGGAACTGGTCTTCAAAGCCGCCTACCGGCAGGGACTCTCGGTGGTGCTCAAGGGCCCGACCGGCTGCGGGAAGACGCGGTTCGTCGAGGCGATGGCCCACGACCTGGGGCGTCCGCTGATCACCGTGTCGTGCCACGACGACCTGACCACCGCCGACCTGGTCGGTCGCTTCCTGCTACGCGGGGGAGAGACCGAGTGGGTGGACGGCCCACTCACCCGCGCCGTCCGCGACGGTGCGATCTGCTATCTGGACGAGGTGGTGGAGGCGCGTCAGGACACCACGGTGGTGTTGCACCCACTGGCCGATCACCGTCGCGAGCTGCCGATCGACCGGCTCGGCATCACTCTCGCCGCCGCTCCGGGCTTTTGCCTGGTGGTGTCCTACAACCCGGGCTACCAGAGTGTGCTCAAAGATCTCAAGGACTCGACCCGCCAGCGCATGGTCGCCATCGAGTTCGGTTTCCCGGCACCGGATGTCGAGGAGAAGATCCTGTCCCAGGAGGCCGGCATCGACCACCGCCGCGCTGCCGACCTGGTGCGGCTCGGGCAGGCGATCCGGCGTCTGGAGACCGGTGGTCTGCGCGAGGTCGCATCGACACGGGTGCTGATCGCAGCGGGCCGGCTCATCGCCGAGGGGCTGACGCCACAGGTCGCCGCCCGCGCCGCGATCGCCGGTCCCCTCACCGATGACTCGACGGTCACGCGCGGACTCATCGAGATGATCGACGTATACCTTCCCGCGGACGGAGATTGAACGTGAGTTACGAAAGTTCGACGGAGCCGATAAAAATCGGCTACCTGATGGATTTCAAGCTGCCCGAATCGTTCCCGCCGGAGATGAAGAAAGACTTCTTCCAGACGTTCGAGCTCGTGTTCGACGAAGCGTTGGCCGATGGCCGTATCGACCGCAAGATCGAACTGGTGTACCGCGAGGTGGAGGGTCTGCCGAAGGGGTCGGTGAAGAAGGTCATCGACGCTTACGGGGATCTCGTCGACGAGGGGTGTCTCGCGGTGTTCGGCCCACACATCACCGACAACGCGGTGCCGACCCGGGAAGCCATCGAGGAACGGTTTCGGGTACCGGCGCTGAGTGTCACCGGCAGCGATGACTGGCTGGGCGAATGGACCTTCGCTTTCCCGCAGGGCTCACTGACCGACGAACCGATCTTCTGGGCGGATCTGCTGGCCAAGGGCGGCCACACCGAGGTCGGGGTGCTCATCGAGGCGTCACTGGTCGGGGAGACCTACCTGCGGAACTTCCGGAGCGCATGCCGGCGCAAGAACATCAGGATCGTCGCGGAGGCGACCATCGCCCAGACCGCGCAGAACATCAACGAGGCCGTCGACATCGTGCACAAGGCCAAGCCGAGCGCGCTGGTGCACTGCGGCTTCGGCTTCGGCTTCGGCATCGTGTTCCTCAATGCAGTTCTCACGGAATTGGATTGGGATCCGCCCCGCTTCACGAGTACCGCTTTCCAGAACGCCTGGATCAACCCGGTGATGTGGGAGGCCTTCTCGGGCTGGACCGGTATCGATCAGTACGACGAGTCCAACCAAGTGGGACAACGGTTCCTGGACCGCTACCAGCAGGCCTACGGCAGGCGCCCGGAGTACTGCGTGCCCGTGGTCAACCATGATGTCGCCAATGCGTTGCTGCACGCTGTCATCGACGCCCATCCGCTCAGTCCGCGGGGTGTCAAGGAGGCACTCGAGCGGGTCAAGATGCTGCCCGCCGCCGCCGGTGCCCCCGGGACCCGGGTCTCGTTCGGCAACTGGACGCGGCGTGCCTGGATGGGAGCCGGCTACCTGGTGGCCCGCAGCCTGGACCCCGACGGCGTGAACTCGCATCTGGTCGACCGTTTCGGGGAAGAGTAGACGTGGGCACCGACCACGTCACGCCCAGCGCCGAGGCGCCCCCCACTCGCCCCCGCCGCTTCCCCTGGGGCGCCGCGTGGATCGTTACCGCGGCGCTGTGTATCGCGGTGATTGCGTATCACGCACAGAGCGGGCCGACGTCACCGCGAATCGCCAACCCTGACGTCGAGGGCACGCCGCGCCCCGTCGATTTCCTGTTCGGCTTCGAGCACTGGATCGATCTCTGGCAGATCTTCACGATCTTCTCGGTGCCGGCACTGCTCATCGCCTGCATCATCGCGTGGCGCGGCAATCCCGGCAGTCCCATCGTGATGATGGCCGCCATCACCACCCTGATCGTGTGGCAGGACCCGTACATGAACTGGGCGCCGTACGCGGTCTACAACCCGGAACTGTGGCACTGGCCGGTGGACTGGCCGTGGGTCTCGCTGTCGCCGACGGTCGAACCGTTCGTCGTGATCGGCTACGTCATGTTCCAGTTCGGTCCCTACTTCCCGGCAGTATGGATTTTGCGAAAGATCCAGTCCCGCAGGCCGGTCGACTCGTTCGTCTGGCGTCATCCGCTGATCAGCCTCGGGATGCTGATCTTCGTCATCGGATTCCTGTTCGACATGGTGCTGGAGCTGACCCTGGTCCGTACCGGCCTGTACATCTACTCGCAGGTCATTCCGTTCGGATCGATCTTCGTAGGAACCACGTTCCAATTCCCGCTGCTCTGGGAATCGGTGATGGTGACCTTCGTGATGGTGCCGGCCGGTCTACTGGTCTACCGCGACGATACGGGCAGAACCGTCGCCGAGAAGCTGGCGCAGCGTTCACGGCTGTTCCTGAACCGACCCCGGCTGGGCATGCTCGTGGTGATGTTCGTGATCATCAATGTCGCGTATTTCGCCTATGGTCTGGGCTTCACCCTGATCCGGATGTCGGGAACCGCGACGTCAGTGGCTTGCCCGTGGCCCTACCCAGAAGCCAAAGTCTATGACCCACAGGGCTATTACGAAGAGAACGGTGCCCAGGGTCCGTTCGCCGTGGGCATCATGTCCACCTGGATGAGCGGGCAGCCCGATGGCAGGCCCGATGTCGAACCCGGCGCCAGGAGCAATCGTTGCGCACCGGAGGAGCAGAATGGTTGAGATACGCAGTGTCGTCGTCACCGGGGCGTCCAGGGGGCTCGGCATGGCCTCCGCCGTGCACCTGTACCGAGCGGGCTGGCAAGTCGTCGCCGCGATGCGGTCACCGGAGACCGGGATGGCCCGCCTGCGCGCGGCGACGGGGGCCTCCGACACCGATTCCCGGCTGTTCGGGGTTCGACTCGACCTCGACGATCCTGATTCGGTGCTCGCGGCGGCTGCGGCCATCGAGGACGCCGTAGGCGCGCCGGATGCGATCGTCAACAACGCGGGAATCTCCGCCGCCGGCATGGTCGAAGAGACGCCGATGGAGCTGTGGGAGAAGATGTTCAGCACCCACGTGCTCGGTCCGGTACTGCTGACCAAAACCTTGCTGCCGTCCATGCGAGCGGCGGGCAGAGGTCGGATCGTCCTGATCTCCAGCCAGGGCGGGGTCCGAGGCATGCCCTCCATCGCGGCTTACTCAGCCGCCAAGGGTGCGCTGGAACGCTGGGGAGAGTCGATGGCCGGCGAGGTCGCGCCGTTCGGCATCGGCGTGACCATCCTCGTGACAGGTACGTATGACACGGACATCATCACCGATGCCGGCACCACGGATTGCCGCGACTTCGACGGGCCCTACGCCCGCCATCATGCGACGATCGATCGCCGCGGCCGGTTCGCCATGACACTCGCCCGTCCACCGGAGGTTTTCGCCGTGGGATTGGCCAAAGCACTGCACGACACGTCGGCCTTCGTGCGACGCCCGCTCGGTCCGGATGCACGGATGCTGTTGATCGCCAACCGAATTCTGCCCAGCTCCGGTGTGCACCACATGGCTCGACTGGCCATGGGGCTGCCGCGGATGGGCGTCATGCGTCCCGGCACGCTGACGCCCGCCCAGCAGGCGCTGATACTCGCCACGAAAGTCCTACCCGCGCCGGTCCTGCAGCGGGTCGTCGGACTGGCCATGCGATTCGCGCCGACCCCGCCACCAGCTCCGCCGGCAGCTGCCACCGATGAGGAAGAAGTTCGAGCGCATGGCTGAGACCACCGTCCGGCACGAAACCCGGATGCTGATGGACGGCAAGCTCGTCGAGGGTACGGCGGGCGCATTCGTCAACATCAATCCGGCCACCGAAGAGGTGATCGGCGAAGTCACCGACGCGTCGGCGGCCGATATGCGTCGCGCCATCGATGCCGCCCGGCGGGCCTTCGACGACACCGGCTGGTCGACCGATCGCGTTCTGCGGCAACAGTGTCTGCTCCAGCTGCAGGAGGCGCTGGAAGCCGAGCGCGAAGAGTTGCGCGAGGAACTGATCGCCGAGGTCGGTTGCCCGCGCTCGCTGACCTACGGGCCCCAACTGGATGCCCCGCTCAGCGATGCGCTCACCTATCCGGCCGCACTGATCGACGAATACCCCTGGGAAACCTCGCTCGGTGACGCCCTGGTGTCGGTGACCGGCGTGAACACCACCCGCAAGGTGTGGCGCGAACCGGTGGGCGTGGTCGGCGCAATCGTGCCGTGGAACTTCCCCTTCGAGGTCACCATCCAGAAGCTCGGACAGGCACTGGCCACCGGCAACACGGTGATCCTCAAGCCCGCCCCCAACACACCGTTCAACGCCACCCGGGTCGGCCGGCTCATCGCCGAGCACACCGACATTCCGGCCGGTGTCGTCAACGTCGTCACGGCCTCGGATCATCTGGTCGGCGAGGAGTTGACGCTCTCGCCCAAGGTGGACCTCATCTCCTTCACCGGCTCCACCACCGTCGGTATGCGCATCATGGAGAAGGGCGCGGCCACCATGAAGCGGCTGTTCCTCGAACTCGGGGGCAAATCGGCCACCATCGTGCTGGAGGACGCCGACTTCGCACTGGGTTGCATGATGGGCATCGCGCCCTGTGTACACGCCGGCCAGGGATGTGCGAACCCGACACGGCTGCTGCTTCCGCGCTCGCGCTACGACGAGGGTATCGAGATCCTCAGGGGCATCTATGAAGGCGTGCAACCCGGTGATCCGCAGGATGCCGCAACGCTGTGTGGTCCGGTGATCTCCGGCCGGCAGCGTGCACGCATCCGCGGGTACGTCGATCGAGGTATGGCCGAAGGGGCGCGCCTGGTGGTCGGCGGATCCGAGCAGCCCGATGGCCTGGACAAGGGATTCTTCGTCAAACCAACGCTTTTCGCCGATGTCGACAACTCGATGGCGATCGCCCAGGAAGAGATCTTCGGACCCGTGCTCTCGGTGATCGCCTACGACGACGAGGACGACGCGGTACGTGTCGCCAACGACAGCCCGTACGGGCTGGCCGGCAACGTCATGTCCGGATCGCTGGATCACGCATTGGCGGTGGCCACGCGGCTACGGGCGGGCTTCATCGGCATCAACGGCACTGCCGGTTACGGAGCGGACACCCCGTTCGGCGGGTACAAGAACAGCGGGGTCGGCCGGCAGAACGGCACCGCCGGCTTCGACCAGTACACCGAGATCAAATCCATCGCCTACCCGGCCCAATAGGGAGTCTGCAACCGTGGAACAACTTTTCGATGACCTGGAGGACTTCGGTTCCTTCGACGACGCCATCTCCGGTGACGTGCGTGATCCGTACACCGAGATGGCGCGGCTGCGCCGGGAGGAGCCGGTGCAGCGGCTGGAGACCTCCGGGATGTTGCCGCACGAGGAATCGCTGCCGATGTTCATCGTGTACCGGCACGAGGAGATCCAGCAGATGCTGCGCGACAACGAGACGTTCTCGTCCGCCGGTGTCATCGCGGCCTTCGGCCCGGTACTGGGGGAGCGGGTGATGCTCGGGATGGACGAACCGGTGCACGGCCGGCTGCGGGCACTGGTGCAGAAGGCCTTCACCCAGAAGTCGCTGGCGCGCTGGGAGGATGAACTCGTCGGCCGGGTCGGTAACGCGTTGATCGACAAGTTCGAGGCGAACGGCAAGGCAGATCTGGTGAAGGAGTTCACCTTCGACTATCCCAGCCAGATCATCGCCGGACTGCTGGGGCTCCCTGAGGAGGACTTCCCGCAGTTCCAGCGATGGTCCATCTCGCTGCTGAGCTGGCTGATGAACCCCGAGCGCGGACTCGCGGCATCGGCGGCGCTGTGCGACTACTTCGCCCCGATCCTGGCGGCCCGACGCGCCGAACCCAAGGACGATCTGATCAGCGCATTGGCCGCTGCCGAAATCGACGGGAACAAGCTCGACGACGAGGAGATCTTCTCCTTTCTGCGGCTGCTGCTTCCGGCCGGCGTCGAGACGACCTACCGGTCCCTGGGCAGCCTGCTCTTCGCGCTACTCTCCGACCCCGCTCAGCTGGAGGCGATCCGGGCCGACCGGACCCTGCTGCCGCAGGCCATCGAAGAGGGTGTGCGCTGGGAGTCACCGCTGCTCACCATCACCCGGGTGGCGACCCGCGACACCGAACTCGGTGGCGTGCAGATCCCGGCGGGTGCCACGGTGATGCCGATGCTGGGCGCGGCCAACCGTCAGGACGACCGCTACCCGAACCCGGATACCTTCGACATCTTCCGCAAGCAGAAGGCAAACGTCGGCTGGGGTTACGGCGTGCACGTGTGTCTGGGCATGCACTTGGCCCGCCTCGAGATGCGCACGGCGATCAACCTGCTACTGGATCGGCTACCCAACCTGCGCCTGGACCCTGACGGAGGAGATCCACACATCCGCGGTCAGGTGTTCCGTTCGCCAACCGCGCTGCCGGTGCTCTTCGATCCAGTGAGCCCGTAACGTCAGGGGCGCACGTCCACCCGAACGGAGACCCCCCGATGACGGAATCAACCGCCTACCGCGACCGCGCCGACATCACCGAGGTGTTGCTGCGCTACGCCACCGGAATCGACCGCAGGGACTGGGACACCTTCCGCACCGTCTTCACCGCGGACTGTGCACTCGACTACGGCGAGATCGGCAGCTTCAACGGCGTCGACGCCGTCACCGAGTTCATGGACCGGTCACACGCGATGGCCGGCCACACCATGCACCGGCTCAGCAATATCGTCATCACCCTCGACGGTGACCGTGCCACCGCCCGCACCTATGTCGACGGGCTGATCCTTGCTCCCGACAATGCCTCCGGAGTCAACGCCGTCGGCATCTACGATGACGACATCGTCCGCACCGATCACGGGTGGCGCATCGCCCGGCGCGTGTTCACTGCGGTCCGGATCACCACGGTCGGAGGCTGATCCATGTTCGCCGACAAGTATGGCCCCTGGGCGCTGGTGGCCGGCGCCTCCGACGGCGTGGGGGCCGCCCTCGCCGACGGTCTGGCGCAGCGCGGCGTCAACGTGGTGTTGCTGGCCCGCCGCCAACCCCTCCTCGACGAGGTCGCCGCAGGAATCGAGAACCGGCACGGCGTCCAGACGCGCACACTGGCAATCGATCTCGCCACCGAGACCGCGGCATCGCAGATCGCGGAGGCGACCGGCGATCTGGAGATCGGCTTCCTCGCCTACTGCGCGGGCGCCGACCCCAATTATCAACCGTTCCTGGACAGTCCGCTGGCGGCGGCCGAAGCGATGGTGCAACGCAACTGCGTCGTACCGATGCGGCTGTGCCATCATTTTGCCGCGCCGATGGTGTCCCGTGCCCGCGGCGGCATCGTGCTGTTCGGGTCGGGCGCCGGATTCGCCGGCGCGCCCAACATGGTTGCCTATGGCGCCTCCAAGGCCTTCGACATGGTGTTCGCCGAGGCACTGTGGGCCGAACTGCACGACAAGGGCGTCGACGTCATCGGGCTCATTCTCGGCAAGACCGACACCCCGTCGCTGCGCACCCTTGAGCACAAGCGTCCTGCCATCGACGGACGCCCCCGCCGATGCGGCCACCGTCGAGGAGGTGGTGACCGAGGCATTCGACAACCTGGACAACGGGCCCACCGTGCTGGTCGGCGACGTGATGAAGGCGGCCGCCCAGATACTGGGAACGCTGACCCGCAGGCAGGCCGTGGAACTGCTGACGGCGGCAGGCGCCGCCACGATGGGGTGAACGCACGCTAGGGTGCCGACATGGCAACTGCGAGCAGTGACATCTGGGAGGTGCTGTCGACGGCGCGGACCATCCGGCGCTTCACGGACGAACCCGTGGACGATGCGACGCTGGCACGCTGCCTGGAGGCCGCGACCTGGGCCCCGTCCGGCGCGAACGCGCAGGCCTGGCGGTTCGTGGTGCTGCGTTCACCCGAACAACGGGCTGTGGTGGCCGAAGCCGCGCGGCATGCGCTGTCGGTCATCGAACCGGTCTACGGCATGAGCAGGCCGACCGATGAGGAAACCGACCTGGTGGCCCGTAACAACCGGGCCACCTACGAACTGCACGACCGCGCCGAGGAGTTCACCTCGGTGCTGTTCGTGCAGAAGCGCTTTCCCACCGCGTCCGACCTGCTACTCGGCGGGTCCATTTTCCCGGCGATGCAGAACTTTCTGCTGGCTGCCCGCGCACAAGGTCTCGGTGCCTGCCTGACGAGCTGGGCGTCCTACGGCGGCGAAGCCCTGCTGCGTGACGCCGTCGGCGTCCCCGACGACTGGATGCTCGGCGGGCACATCGTCATCGGCTGGCCCAAGGGCAGGCACGGCAGGCTACGGCGCCGCCCGCTGACCCACGCCGTCAACCTGGACCACTGGGACGAACCCGCCGACCACCTGCTCGTCACCACGACCTGACCACGGCCGGCGCGGCCACCAGAACCAGCGACCCAGCAGCACCATCAGCGTGGGCAGGACGAACGTGCGGACGATCATCGTGTCGATGAGCAGTCCGACACCGATGGTGAGCCCGATCTGGGCGATGCTGAGCACGCTGCTGGCAAGCAGTGCCAGCATCGTGATACCGAAGATCACGCCGGCGGTGGTCACGACGCCGCCGGTGGCTCCGACGGCGCGGATGATGCCGGTGCGCAATCTGACCGATCGTGTTTCCTCACGGATGCGCATGGCCAGCAAGAGGTTGTAGTCCGCACCGACGGCAACCAGCGCGATGAAGGCGATAGGGCCTACCGCCCAGTGCAATTCGAGCCCCAGCAGATGTTGCCAGATGAACACGCTCGCGCCGAGTGCCGCGGCGTAGGACAACGCCACCGTGCCCACGATCACCAGGCCGGCCACCGGGCTGCGCATCAGCAGCGCGACGATCGCGAAGATCAGTGCCAGCGTGGTGATGACGAGCAACCGAGTATCGCCGGCCACCATCTGCTGCAGATCCAGGGTGGCGGGTCCGACGCCGGCAAGGTACACGGCCACCGGCCGCAGCGTCCCTTCCTTGGTCGCCTCGGTCACCGCCGATCCGATGGACACGGTGCGGGCCGCCCCGTCCACGCCCCATTCCTTGCCGGTCCCGTACACCAGCAGATAGAAGGCTCGCCCGTCCGGTGCGATCAGCCGGTCCAGGGCCGCCGCCATCCGCGGATCGGTCAGGGCGCGGTGCGGCGCGTAGAACCCGCCGGCCGCGCTGCCTTCGAAGGCGGTCGCCGCTTCGCGCAGATAGCCGGTGAATTCATCGAGCCGCGGGCCCACCGAACCCAGTTGGGATGTGGTGTCGGCCATCGCCGCACGGGCCCGTGCCAGGGCTGCCGTCATGGTGTCGATATCCGCGGGTAGCCCGCCGAGCGCACTGGTGGCGGTGACGGTGCCACCGCTGAGCGTGTGCACTCCGGCTGTCAGCACCGCCGTCCCTGCCACCACATCGTCGACCGGTGTCACGATCTGCTGCGCGACAGCGCAGATCGGGTTGGCTGAGCAGTGCGGTGTCGCGGCGACGAACCCGCGCAACGGGTCCAGCCGGCCCGCCGCCGACTCGGCGGTGGACTGCAGATCGGAGGTGCCGCGCTGCATGTCCGCGGCGGCCTCGGACACCTCGCCAAGCCCGGCTGCGCTGCCCCGTAGTCCGTGCCGCATCCCGGACAGCGCGGCGGCCATGTCGTCGAGGATCGCGTCCAGCTCATCGATGCCGCCCAGCCGGTCATCGAATTCGCCGACACCGGCCGCGAGTTCGTCACCGATACGGCCCAGCTGACCGGCCAAGGTGGTCTCCTCCGGCACGGTGCCCGCCGGCCTGCTGGGCGACTGCACCACCCGCACTCCCGGGATCTCCATCACCGCGCGGGTCACGCGTTCGACGGCGATGAGCCCGGCCGGGTTGCGCACGTCGTGATCGGCCTGCACCGCCACGACGGCCGACAGCAGCTGGTTGTCCTCGAAATGCCGTTCAGCCGCCGCATATCCGAGGTTCGACCCGGTGCCTGCGGGTGCCGCGGCGGGCTCGTCCCAGCCGATGCGGATGCCGGCCGCCGGCGACGCCAGCAGGGCCAGCGCGGCCAGGGCGGTGACCAGAATCGGCGCCGGCCACCGGGCCAGAACCGCTCCGACCCGGCGCCAGCGCCGGGTCGTGCGACTCGGTTTGGTGGCCAACATGCCGGCGCCGCCGGAAAGGCCGATCAGTGCCGGCGTCAGGGACAGCGATGCCGCCATCACCACCAGAATGCCTATTGCAGAAGGTATTCCGGCACTGCGGAACATGCCGACCTCGGCGAACCCCAGGCAGGCCAGCGCGATGGCGACAGTCAGCGCCGACCCCGCAACCACCGGGGCCACACCGCGCTGGGCGGCGGCGAGGGCCCGGGTCGAGTCCAGCCCGTCGCGCAGACCCTCCTGATACCGTCCGATCAGAAAGATCGCGTAATCGGTTCCCGCGCCGAGCATCATGGCCGCCACGAGGGCAACCGAGAACAACGACACCTCGATCACACCGGCGGCGCCCAACGCCGAGGCGATCGGCCGCGCGACGCCCAACGCCAATCCCACCGAGAACAACGGGATCATCGCCGCTGCGGGGGACCGGTAGACCAGCAGCAGCAGAACCAGGATGAGCCCGACGGTCACCGCCGTGATCATCAGCAGCTGCCGGTCGATCGCGGTGAACTCGTCGACGATCGTCGCACCGGGACCGGTGACGAACACCTCCAGACCGGACGGCGGATTCGCGGCGTCGACGGCGGACCGGACCGCCTGCACCGCCTCGGCCGCCGGTGTGGTGCCCAGCACCCCGGTAAGCCGCAGCATCACCGTGACCGCGTGGCCGTCGGCGCTGACGGCGAACGATTCGGTCAGCGGGTCGGACCAGAGGTCGGTGACCGTGCGGACATGCTCGGTATCGGCGTGCAGGGCTGCGGTCAGGCGGCCGTAGTAGGCGCGGTCGTCCTCTCCGAGCGGACCGCCGGCGCGCTCGAGCACCACATAGTTGAGGTTGTTGTCGGTCGAGTCACCGAACAGCTGCGCAGACCGCACGGCGGCCACCGAGCTCGGTGCGTCGTCCGGCATGAACGAGCGGGCGTGCTCGTGCACCACCCGTTCCAGTTGCGGTACCGCAAGATTCGCCGCGCCCGCGACGGCAAGCCACAGCCCGACGATCAGCACCGCTGCGCGCCGCGACCCCGGCGCCCGCCACCCCATGGCAGAAACGCTAGGGATCCAGGTTGCCGCGGCGCGTCGTGCCAACGGCCCTAGCCGCGTCTCCTCCCTAGGTATGACCGTGAACCCGCCCGCAGCATGATGGTTTAGACGGCCTTTCGGACCTACCATTGTTCGATGCGCTTGGGTGTGCCCGAATTCCTGCGTGCGCGTTTCGCGCGGCACGGCGAGCTCAACGAGCTCGGCTGGAGCCCGATGTTCGTCATCACCACCGATACCGCGCTGGCGTTGATCGCCCTGATCTGCACGCTGCAACGCCCCGCCTCGGATTACCTGGTCGCGGTGCCGGTGGGCATCATGGTCGCGATGTGCCCGCTGGTCGTGTTCTTTGCCGCCGGCGCATCGTTCAACCCCTTGCTCATCTGGGGAGCCTGGTCGGGTGCCGCGGCGATCTTCCTGTTCGGCACGTCGACCCCGATCGCGTTCGATTTCGCCCCGCTGATCCTGGTGCTGATGGTCGGCGCTGTAGGTGCGATGACACCGCTGGCCGGCGGACTTGCCGCGACGGCATCGGCGGCCGCCATGTTGGGCGCCGCCGCGGCTTCACACCGGCTCGACGGGGTCTGGCTGTATCTGAGCGTGCTGGGGATGGGCTGGCTGGTGGGTTATCTGATGCGGATTCAGCAGCAGCTGATCGTCGCGCAGCGCGCCGCCCAGGATGCGCTGTCCGCCCATGCCGCCGCCGATGAGCGGCGTCGGATCGCGCGCGAGGTGCACGATGTCATTGCGCATTCGCTGTCGGTGACGCTGCTTCACCTCACCGGTGCCCGCCGCGCGCTGCAGGAGGACCGCGATGTCGACGACGCGGTCGATGCGCTCGTGGACGCCGAGAAGCTCGGCCGCGAGGCGATGGCCGATATCCGGCGCACCGTCGGACTGCTCGATGTGGCTCCGATGCGGATCGCACCGGAGCCCGGCGTCGATGACATCGCACGGCTCACCGACGATTTCGCCCGCGCCGGCCTGACCGTCACGTTGCGCACGGAGGGTTCCACCACCAGGGTGTCTCCGGCGGTGGGGCTGGCGCTGTACCGGATCGCTCAGGAATCGCTGGCAAATGTCGCCAAGCACGCCCCGGAATCGCGGTCGGCGGTCACCGTGGCGGTCATCGGGGACCATGCCGAACTCTCGATCACCAATGAGCTGCCGGTGGCGGTGTCGGCGAGCGGTCGCCGCGCACCCGATGGCCGCGGTGTGCGCGGGATGCGCCAGCGGGTCGAGTTGCTGGGCGGCGTCATCGATATCGGACTGACCCGCGAGGGGTGGGCGGTGCACGCCGAGGTGCCGTTGGGCGACTCCGGCACCATGCCCGCGGCCACCTGGTGCGGGGGATAGCGGTGGCAGTCAGGGGCGAGCGAAGCGACGGGGGATTGAGCGATATCGCAGTGCTGCTCGTCGACGACCAGGACCTGGTGCGCTCCGGGCTGCGCCGGATCCTGCGGCGCAAGGACGGATTCGTGATCGTTGCCGAATGTTCGGACGGTGACGAGGTCCTCGACGCCCTGGCCGAGCAGTCGGTCGACGTGGTGGTGATGGATCTGCGGATGAAGCGGGTCGACGGTATCGAGGCGACCCGACGGCTGGCCGAAGCCGGCGGCCCGCCGGTGCTGGCACTGACCACCTTCAACGAGGACGATCTGCTGTCCGGCGTGCTGCGCGCCGGTGCGGCCGGCTTCGTCCTCAAGGATTCCTCGGCCGAAGAGCTCATCCGGGCCGTCCGCGCCGTCGCCCACGGCGACAGCTACCTGGATCCGGCGGTCACCGCCAGAGTGCTCGACACGTACCGCAAGTCCGCCGAGGGCCGACAGCAGGTCGAGGTCAGCGAGCTCACCGGGCGCGAACTCGATGTCCTGACGCTGATCGGCAAGGGCCACACGAACGCCGAGATCGCCGCGGAACTGTTCATCTCCGGTGTCACGGTCAAGAGCCACATCGGGCGGATCTTCGACAAGCTCCGGTTGCGGGATCGCGCCGCCGCGATCGTCTACGCCTATGACCACGGCATCGTCGCCCCGCAATAGGTGTGCGACGATGCGCAAATGAGCGCGCGCCCGTTTCATTTCACCCAGACCGAGCACGACACCTACGCGCCCAGCACCTATGCGCAGAGTCACTGGGGTCCCGACCACCTCAACGGCCCGGCCCTGGTCGGGCTGGCGGCACGAGCACTGGAGACGAGCTTCGGTGACCCGGAGTTCCTGCCGTCCCGGCTCACCGTCGACCTGTTCAAGGCCGCCCGCGGTGTTCCGACGATCACCAAACTGACGCTGGTGCGCGATGGCCGGCGGGTGCGCAATGCGGAATGCGAACTGATCCAGGACGGGGTGACGGTGGTGCGGGCCACGCTGGTCCAGTACCGGCTCTCGGCGCCTCCGCGGGGCACCGAATGGGTCTCGCCCGCCGAGTTCGTCGGCCCGCCCGATCGGGACGAGAGCCGCGGCATCGGGATCGGCAGTGACGAGGTCGGGTGGACGGATGCCATCGCAGATCACCAGAATGCGTCGCGCAAGCGGTTCATCAATCGGACCATCGACGTCGTCGACGGCTACCGCAACACGCCGTTCGTGCGTGCCTCCATGGCCGCCGAGGGCACCAGCCTGGTCACCAACCTCGGTACCGACGGCGTCGGCTATATCAACGGCGATCTCACCGTCGCGCTGGCCCGGCTGCCGCGCGACGAGTGGATCGGCGTGCAGGCCGATTCTCATTGGGCGGCAGACGGAATCGCGGTCGGCACCGCGACGCTGTTCGACAGCCACGGTGCCATCGGATCGGGGATGGTCACCGCCGTCAGCAACCCGGACGCACAGATCGACTTTCGAAATGACCCGTTTCCCGACCGCACTCGCTGATCTCGGTACGGCGCCAGGGGTATTCTCGAAGCGTGGCCTCCGCGACTACGCGTGTACGAGTGCTGATTTCGATGTGGATCGCCGCAGTTGTGTCGACGGCATGTGGAAGCGAACCGGCCAAGCCTGCAACCGAAATAACCTACTTCGTGTCCATCGGTGACTCGTATGCCGCCGGCGACAGTCCGTACGGCACCGGTGCGGGTTCGAAATCCACCGACGGATTCGCGTACCGCACCGAAAGCGCTTTGCGGCGCAACGTCGACGAGCAGTGGCGCCTGATCAACTTCGGTTGCTCTGGAGCGACCGCGGAGCAGATGGTCCATCAACCCGGCTGCGATGTCGAGGCGAAGGCGCACGACGGACCGGCCTATGACGACGTTTCACAGGTGGATGCGGCAGTGCAGTTCATATCCGATCATCGCGAGCAGGTGGGTCTGGTGACCATCGTCGCCGGAGGCAACGATGTCGCGCCCTGTATTGCCGAGGCGCCGCCGGACGGCGTGCTGGCGTGTTCGGAAACCGCAACCGAATCCGCCACAGCCGCGCTCGACGACATGTTGGGCAAGCTCGGGGGCGTGCTCGACGCCGGCGTTCCGGTGGTGGGCCTGTCCTATCTGAACGTGTTCGTCGCCGGGGAGCACGCCGAGCCGGCGGCCGCCGTCTTCGACGGGTACTTCAATCCCGCTCTGCGGGAATCCTATTCGAGGTCCGGCGCCAGGTTCGTAGAGCCGATCGCCACGTCGGTGGATGAGATATGCGCGCTGAGTTACTACTGCAGCGACGACGATCCGCACCCCAACGGTGCCGGACATCAGCGGATCGCCGATGATGTCCGGCAAGCCGCCGGGATCGCCTAGCTTCATCCGCCGGCCGTCACCGGTGCGCCGGGTGTCCCCACCGGCACCACTCGGGAAAACTCGTGGACAGGACTGCGCGGGCACCGTTGAATGCAGGGGTGGCATCCAGCGAGGCACGTAACGGCGCGCTGATGGCCGTGGCCGCGATGTGTTCGGTACAGGTGGGCGCCGCCATCGCCGTGGGGTTGATCGACGATATCGGCGCCACCGGGGCTGCCTGGCTACGCCTGTTCTGGGCGGCCCTGCTGCTGCTGGTCATCGTGCGGCCACGCCCGTCGTCGTTCACCCGGAAGTCATTTCTGGCCTCCGTGCTGCTGGGCGTGGTCACCGCCGGTATCACCGTGCTGTTCATGATGGCTGTGGAACGCATCCCGCTGGGTACCGCGAGCGCACTGGAATTCCTGGGGCCGCTCGGCGTCGCGGTACTACACGGCAACGGGCCCGGCAGGATCGTCTGGCCCGGACTCGCGGCACTGGGAGTGCTGCTGCTCACCGAACCGTGGGCCGGTGCCGTCGACCTGGCCGGGGTCGGTTTCGCGCTCGCCGCCGGATTCTGTTGGGGCGCCTACATTCTGCTGACCCAGCGCGTCGGCGACGAGGTGCGCGGACTGAGCGGTCTGGCGGTCTCCATGCCGGTGGCCGCCATCGTTGCGTCGGTGGTCACGGGGCCCGCCGTGCTGGGGCACATGACACCGCACCTGTGGCTGGCCGGCATCGGGCTGGCATTGCTGTTGCCCGTCATACCATTTGCCCTTGAATTGCTGGCTCTGCGCCGGCTCACCACCGCCGCGTTCGGAACGCTGATGAGCCTGGAGCCGGCGTTTGCGATGCTGATGGGGTGGGTGATCCTGGATCAGGTCCCGGCCGCGCTCGGGGTCATCGGCATCGTCGCGGTCGTCATCGCCGGTGTCGGCGCGGCGCGATCCGGTGACCGTCGGGCGTCACATGTCGCGGCGGACCTGGCACGGGGAGGTTAGCCTCAAGGCATGTCCAGCAGAATGTTCGACAACCCGGTCGCCCGTGCGCTCAACCGGGGGGCCGTCGCCCTGACCAACCTGCCCGTGCTCGGCGGCCTGGTCGGTCGCGGCCTGGTCGAGATCCGCTACACCGGGCGCAAATCCGGGCGCGATTTCCAGACCCCGGTGAACTATCGACTCGACGGCGACCGGGTGACCATCGCCGTCATGTCGCCGGACGCCAAGAGCTGGTGGCGCAATTTCCTCGGCGACGGCGCGCCGATCACGTTGCTCAACTTCCGCGGCAGCGACCGCGCCGGCCACGCCGTGGCCACCCGTGACGACCGGGGACGGGTGCGGGTGGACGTTCGGCTCACCTGATCTCAGATGACGACCTTCTTGCGGCGGTAGAGGGTACCGGCTGCCAGCAGCACCAGGCTCACCAGCAGAATCGCCGTCGCCAGCACGTTGATCTGGGGTGGCACAGCGGCTTTGACCGCCGCGTTGACGTAGAGCGGATAGGTGACCGTGGATCCGCTGACGAAATAGGTGACGATGAAATCGTCGAGTGACAGCGCGAACGACAGCATGCCCGCGGCCACGATGCCGGGCACGATCAGCGGCAATGTCACCTTGAAGAACGTCCGTACCGGACTGGCGCCCAGATCCATCGACGCGTCCTCCAGTGTCCAGTCGAAACCACGCACCCGGGCCCGCACCGTCATCGCGATGAAGCTGACTTCGAAGGCCACATGCGCGATCAGGATGGTGGTGTAGCCCGCGGCCCAACCGAAGTCCAGGAACAGCGTCAGCAGCGAGGCACCCATGACCACCTCGGGTGCCGTCAGCGGCAGGATCATGAACGTGTCGACGGCCCGGTACCCGGCGAAGCGCTGGCGCACCAGGGCGATGGCCAGCAGCGTGCCGAGGACCAGTGCGATGAGCGTGGACACGAAGGCGATGTTGAGGCTGAGTTTGAGCGCCTCGGTCAGTGCCGGGTACTTGAAGGGGTCGGCCCAGTTGTCCAGGGTGAATCCCTGCCAGGTGTAGTTGAACTTGCCCGCCGGATCGTTGAACGAGAACAGCACGATCACCATGATCGGCAAGAACAGGTACAGCAGTACCAGTCCGGCGACGATACGCAGCGAGACGTCGCCCCACTTCGGCCGGGAACGAACATGTTTGGGCGCGGCCGGCCGTTCGGTACCGGCGCGATTCCCCATCGCTTCGCGCGCCCCGGCGGTCATACGAGGTCCTCCGTACCCAGTGCCCGGGTGTACATCAGCACCCCGACCAGAATGAGACCCATCAGACCCAGGCTGAGCGCGGCAGCGGCCGGGTAGTCCTTGACCACCAGGAACTGTTTCTGGATCACGTTGCCGATCATCGTGGTCTGGGTGCTACCCAGATAATCGGCATTGATGAAGTCACCGACCGACGGGATGAACACCAGCAGGCTGCCCGCCAGCAGGCCCGGCACGGCCAGCGGAAAGATCACCTTCCGGAAACTGCGGGTGCCACCGGAATACAGATCCCGGGAAGCCTCCAGCAGTCGCGGATCGATCTTCTCCAGGCTGACGTAGAGCGGCAGGATCATGAAGATGATCCAGTTGTAGGTCAACCCACCGATCACCGCCCAACTCGTCGAGAGCAGCCGACCCTCCTCGGGGAGCAGTCCGATCGTGCCGAGCGCGCTGACCACCCATCCCTCGTCGGCGAGAATCGTCTTCCAGGCGATGGTGCGGATCAGGAACGTGACGAAGAACGGCAGGATCACCAGGCCGAGGATCAGGTTCTTGAACCGGCCGGCCTTGAACGCGATCACATAGGCCAACGGAAAGGCCAGCAGCATGCACAACACCGTCGCCGCGGCCGCATAGCCGAACGACCGCAGGATCGGGTCCTGATAGAGCTTGAACGCGTCGATGAAGTTCCCGAAGTTCCAGTCGAACGTCAGTGTCGGCAGGTACACCGAACCACCCGACGAGGACAGCGACGTCCTGGCCAGTGAGAAGAACGGCACCACGAAGAACACCGCGAGGTAGGCCAGCGCGGGCAAGATCATCAGGTAGGGGGCGATCTTGCTCCGCTGCCGACTGCTGGTGGCGACTCCCGCCATTTATGCTCCCTGCATTCGCCGAGCCATCGACCTAGCCGCCGGTCACAGCGGCGTACAGGGTGTTGAACTCCAGGGTCTGCTCGTCGGTCAGCGCCGCCCACGACTTCAGATTCGCCTGCATCTCGGCGGGCGGGTTGATCAGCGGGTTCTCCGCCGATGCCGGATCGACCTTGGCGAGCTCGTCGGTCATGTCCGAGAGCGCCGGGACGAACTGGGTGAAGGCGACCAGCTTCGCGTAGTTGGCCCGGTCATAGACGTAGTCGATCCACGCCTCGGCGGCCTTCTGGTTCTGCGTGGTGTACGGGATCACCATGGTGTCGATGAACCAGTCACCGCCGGACTCGGGGACGATGAACTGCAGGTCGGGGTTGTCGGCCTGCAGCTGCACGACGTCACCGGAATACGCCTGTGCGACAGCGATATTGCCGGCGGCCAGGTCATCGGCGTAGTCGTTGCCGGTGAAGCGGCGGATCTGCCCCCGGTCCTTCTGCTCACGGACCAGATCGACAGCCTGCGTGATGGATTCCGTCGACGGGTTCTCCGGCGAATTGCCCTGGGACAGCATGAGCATCCCGAGGCCGTCCTGGACGTCGGAGAACAGGCTGACACGGCCCTTGAAGGCGGGATCCCACAGGTCATCGATGGTCCTGATATCGCGCCCGGTGGCCGCCCTGTTGTAGGCGAGACCGACCATGCCCGTCATATAGGGCGCGGTGAACTTGCGTCCCTCGTCGACCTTGGAGTCCAACAGATCCTGCCGCAGATTCTTGCGGTTGGGCACCCCGGCGTCGCTGATCTCGTTGAGCCAGCCCAGGCCCTTGACGCGGGCGGCCATGAACTCGGTGGGCACCACCAGGTCGGCACCGATGTCCTGCTTGCGCGACAGCGGTTCCTTCACCTTGGCGAACCACTGCTCGTTGTCGTTGAAGTCTTCCTTGTAGTCGACGGTGATGCCGGACGCCGTCTGGAACGCGGCGACAAATCCGTCGGCCATGTAGAGCGGCCAGTTCGACACGCGCAGCGTGCCACTGGCGGGTCCACCGTCATCCTGGGTGCTCGACGAACCGGAGCTGCTGCTGTCGGATCCACACGCGGCGAGGAACGACGACCCGAGGATCGCCGCCGCGGCCGTGGCGGCGCTGCCGCCGATGAACCGTCGCCGGCTGGTGCGGTTGGCAGCCAGTCGGGACAGTAGCCGGGGATCGATCTCGTTGGACATGCGGTGCCTTTCGTGAGGGAGGGGGAGTGAAGCGAAGAGATCAGGACTCGTCGAGCATCTCTTCGAGATCTTCGGTGGTCGGGATGTCCGCCGCCGGCAACACCAGCGACGCTTCCGGAGACCAGCTGACGTAGACCTCGTCACCCGGCCGCAACAGCGGCAGACTCTGCTCCGGGCCGACATGCGCGACCACCGTCGAATCGTCGGGTGCGGCGAGCGACAGCCGCACGACCGGACCCTGGAAGGTGAGATCCCGCACGGTCGCCCGGACCACCGCGAGATCGCCGCTGGGTTGGTCGGTGGAGACCTGGACGCGCTCGGGCCGGATCATCAGCGTGGCCTGCCCACCGGATTCGATGGCGGTGTCGCCGGGGCGCGACTTCAGCGTCGTGCCGAGCACGTCGATCTCGACGAAGTCGCGGTTGGCCCGGCCGGTCTGCTTGCCCGCCCACAGGTTGGCCTGCCCGATGAAGCCCGCGACGAAGACCGAGGCGGGACGGTCGTAGATGTCGGCCGGACTCCCGATCTGCTCGACATTGCCGGCGTTCATGACCGCGATGCGGTCACTCATCGTCAGCGCTTCTTCCTGGTCGTGGGTGACGTAGATGAAGGTGATGCCGACCTCGCGCTGGATGCGCTTGAGCTCGAACTGCATGGCATGGCGCAGTTTGAGGTCGAGCGCGCCCAGCGGTTCGTCGAGCAGCAGCGCGCTGGGGTAGTTGACCAGCGCCCGGGCCAGCGCGACGCGCTGCTGCTGGCCACCGGACAGCTGGCCCGGTTTGCGCGTGGCGAAGTCGGTGAGCCGGACGATCTCGATGATCTCGTCGACGCGCCGCTTGACCTCCCCTTTGCCTTTTGTCTTGTCGATCTTCATGCTGCGCGGGCCGTAGGCGATGTTGTCCCACACCGTCATGTGCGGGAACAGCGCGTAGTGCTGGAAGACGGTGTTGACGTTGCGCTTGTGCGGGGGAACCCGCGACACGTCGACACCCTGCAGCCGGATGGCGCCCGCGGTGGGTGTCTCGAACCCGGCGATCATCCGCAGGGTGGTCGTCTTCCCGCAGCCCGACGGCCCGAGCATGGAGAAGAACTCGCCGGCGGCGATCGTGAAGTCGGCATCGGCCACGGCGACGTAGTCGTCGAAGCGTTTGACCACATGGTCGATCTCGATCACGGGCTCGCCCTTGCGCAGGGTGGTCCCATTCTCGCCGACGGTCTGGTCAGTGGCGGTGGCGTGTGTACCGGTCAGGGCGGAGCCTCCCTCGGGCATTGCGGTGGACTTGATCAACCATTGCCGATCACCACTCCCTTCGCAAGCGATTCCGCAACGAATTTACATTCCGACAATGGAATCCATAGCTTGTTCGCGGCGATGGAGACAGAATCCGCTGCGCCGATGTGGTGACGTGCACAGTCATCGGAGGTGTGGGCCCGGACCGACCGGGGTGGCGTGATCGAATACTCGCATGACCGGCGGCGCGGCAAGTGGCTCTCAGACATCCAACCGGGCGATTGATGCGCCGTCGTTCAGTGGCAGGTCCCCGGCTGGGGCCGGCGATCTCTCGGTGGAGACGCACGGTATCGCGCCCGTCGCCGCGGACCGCCGCTACGGGAAGCCGGCGCGGCTGTTCACCGTGTGGTTCGCACCCCAGGTCAACATGACCGGCGTTTTCACCGGCACCCTGGCCATCCTGCTGGGCCTCGGGTTCTGGCTGGGACTGCTGGCGATGGTGATCGGCACCGTGCTGGGCGGACTGGTGGTGGCCTATCTGTCCACCTGGGGTCCGCGTACCGGCACCGCGCAGTTGCCGTCGGCGCGGCTCGCCTTCGGTCCGGGTGTGGCGTTGCCGGCCGCACTGCAGTGGCTGTCCTCGATCGCGTGGGACGCGCTGGTCGGCCTGTTCGGCGGGCAGGCGCTGGCCCTGCTGCTCGGCATCCCGTTCTGGGTGGCCGTGTTGATCGTGCTGGCCGTGCAGGGCGCGGTCGGATTCGTCGGCTACGAACTCATCCACCGACTGCAAGCCGTGCTGACGGTGGTGCTGTTCGCCACCTTCGTGGTGTTCGCCGTCAAACTCGTCGAAGGCCATGAGGTCGTCACCCCGGCGGCGCTGACCGGTGCCGATCTCATCGGCGCGTTCGTGCTCGAGGTCACCATCGCGCTCAGCTTGACGATCTCCTGGGCAAGCTATGCCGCGGACTTCAGTCGCTACCTACCGGTGGAGTCGCCGAAGGCCAAGGTATTCGGGTACACGTTCGGCGGAATGGTGTCGGCATACATCTTCGTGCAGGGCATCGGGATCGCCGCTGCCGATGTGATCGGTGCGCACACTGCCGAGGGCGTGCGCGATGTGATGGGCGGCGGCGCCCTGGGCGCGGTGGCACTGTTGATCATCGCCTTGGCCTCGGTGGGCTCCGGTGTCATGAACGACTACAGCGGTTCGCTGGCCTTGCAGACGCTCGGCGTGCGGGTGCGGCGGCCGGTGTCCGCGGTCGTGGTGACCGTCCTCGCGTTCTTTCTCATCCTGTGGCTCGAGGGTGCCGACACCTCGACGAGGTTCCTCGACGTCCTGTTGCTGATCGGGTACTGGATTCCGGCCTTCGTGGCGATCATCGGCATCGACTGGGTGCTGCGTACCCGCGGCGCCGGTCCCGCCGTCGATGTGGCCTCGGCGTTCACCGAACGTCGGCACGCCATCGCCGCGCTGGCGGTCTTCGTGCTCTCCTATGCCGCGGCGATGCCGTTCATGAACACCACGCTGATCAAGGGACCGGTCGCGGCCGCCTGGCATGGCGCGGATATCGCGTACTTCGTGAACTTCGCGGTGGCCGCGCTGCTTTACGGCGGCTACCGGTTGCTCGCCCGTCGGGCGGGCCGGGCCGATTAGCTTCGCACCGTCGCGAAGAATGTCCTGACGTCCTCGATCAGTAATTCGGGTTGTTCGAACGCGGCGAAATGCCCGCCGCGCGGCATCGTCGTCCACCGGGTGATGTTGTACTGCGGTTCGCACCAGGGACGCGGCGAACGCAGGATCTCCTTGGGGAAGTCCGCGACACCGGTGGGCAGAGACACCGGTTCGCGCTTACCGAAGGCGCCGAAACTCTCCCAGTACAACCGCGCCGATGACGCCCCGCTGCCGGTGAGCCAGTACAGCATCACGTTGTCCAGCAGCTCATCCCGGCTGAACACGTTCTCCGGGTGCCCGTCGCAGTCGCTCCAGGACCAGAATTTCTCGACGATCCAGGCCAGTTGAGCCACCGGCGAATCGACCAGACCGTAGCCCAGCGTCTGCGGCCGGGTGGACTGCTGCATGGAGTAACCCGCTTCCCATTTCCGGTAGTGCTTCATCGCGGCGAAGGCCGCCTGGTCGTCTTCGGTCGGGTTCTGCATGCTCTCGGCGGTGGGTTGCCCGATCGGCATGTTGGTATGAATCGCGCAGCACCGGCCGATATTTCGCCCGATCTGCGTCGTGACGGCCGCACCCCAGTCGCCGCCCTGAGCGCCGTAACGCTCATAGCCCAACCGGCCCATCAGGGTGTCCCAGGCCGTCGCGATCCGTTCGACACCCCATCCGGTGGTGGTGGGTTTGCCGGAGAAGCCATAGCCGGGCAGTGACGGGCAGACGACATGGAACGCATCCTCGGCGCGCCCGCCGTGCGCCGTGGGATCTGTCAGTGGAGCGATGATCTTCTGAAACTCGACGATCGATCCCGGCCAGCCGTGGGTGATGACCAACGGGAACGCGTCCTCGTGCGGGGACCGCTGGTGGATGAAGTGGATGTCCAAGTCGTCGATGGCGGTGACGAACTGCGGGAAGCGATTCAGTGCGGCCTCCCGTGCCCGCCAGTCGTAGCCCTCAGCCCAGTACGCGGCGAGTTCACGGGTGTAGGCCAGCGGAATGCCCTGGCTCCAGTCGTCGACGCATTCGGCCTCGGGCCACCGGGTATGCGTCAGCCGGCGCAACAGGTCGTCCAGTTCGTCGTCGGTCACCGCGATCCGGAAGGGCGCAATCTCACTCATGGGTTGACGATTCGCGCGCAAGCTTCGCTCATGGCGATCATCGTGGCACGTGGACATCCGTCGCCTCGGAACGCCCTCGCAACGTCACCTCGCCGTGTCGGTCCCAGTGCCTGACTTCGTCGCCGGCCCGCTCGATGGCGGCGCCGGAACACGCGATACGCGCCGGCAGTGTCTTGGCGATATCGGCCAGCCGCGCAGCCTCATTCACCGGATCCCCGATGACCGTGTACTCATAACGGTTCTCCGCACCGATGTTGCCCGCGAACGCGGGCCCCGCCGAGACCCCGATGCCGTAGTCCAGTTCCTGGCGCCCGAGGGCCGCGCCCAGGGTGCGGGCCGCCGCCAGCGCCGACGCGGCCGCCGTCTGCGAGGCGAGGGGAGCGCCGAACACGGCCAGCACCGCATCGCCCTGGAACTTGTTGATCAGCCCGTCGTGGGCCTCGACGGCGGCCACCACGATCCGGAAGAAATCGTTGAACACGTCGGCCACCTCGGCCGGGGTGCGGGTCATCGCCAGGGCGGTGGAACCCGTCACGTCGATGAACAGGACGGCCACCTCGCGCACATCGCCGGAGAGCACGTCATCAGTCACCGCACCCGTCTCGATGGCCATACTCACCACCTCGGGGCCGACGTGCCGGCCGAACAGGTCGCGCAGCCGGTCACGCTCCTGCAGGCCCGCCACCATCCGGTTGAACCCGTGCTGCAACCGACCGATCTCGGATTGCTCGTAGACATCCACCTGCTTGCCGATGCGGCCCTGCTCGACATCGGCCATCGCGTCGATGATCTCGCGCAGTGGATCGGAGATGGAGATGGAGACCAGCATCAGGGTGCGCAGCCCGAGGAATACCGAGACCAGTGAGAGCAGCACCACCGGAACATCCACCGACGCCGACTCCGGGATCAGCCAGCCGTTGGCGCGGGCCACCACCATGATCGCGATGGTGAGGCTCGGCACTGCCGTGGTGAGCGTCCACATCAGCACCAGTCGCGCCTGCACGCCGGGGGCGGTCACACGGCCGTCGAAATCCCTTGACGCCGCGGCCACCACGGGCCGGGTGACCCGCTGGGTGAACAGCAGGCTGCTGCTGGCGGTGGAGATGCCGCCGAACAGCGCCGATACCTCGATGAGCAGGATCGGCTTCCAGCCGGTGATGCCGCTGACGACGATGAAGATCGCCGCGCCGAGCAACCAGATCGACAACAGCAACACCGACTGGCGCCGGATCATGTTGATGGCGGCGCGACGCTGGCGCACATTCGGTTCGATTCCGGCTTCGAACCAGCGCAGCGACGGCGCGATGATGCGGTAGCCCCCGATACCTGCCAGCGCGGTGCCCAGCAGCACCACGACCAGGATGGTCCACAGATCACCCTGCGGGACCAACACTTCTGCCCCGCTGTGGTTCTGACGGCGCAGCGACATCAGGACGATGAAGACCTCGCCGGAGGTGAGCAGGTGTGCGAAGACGAGACCGGCCGTGAAGCGGACCGCTCTAGTGGGGGACATCGGTGTACACCGCGGCGTAGCCCTCGGCGGAGAAGGTGAATCCCTTGCCGCTGGATTCGCTGCCACAGGACACCCCGGTGGCCTCCTGGACATTGCACCGGAATCCCGCGACCTGCAGCACCTTGCCGAACGGCAGCGTGACGATCGGGGTATCGGTATCGGTATCGGTGGCTGTCTCGACGAACCGGACGTCGGAGCCGCGATCGATGACGATGGTGTTGGGCGCGGCCGGTTCACCGTCGGCTCCGGGTACCGTCGTCGGCGCGCCCGTGATGCCCAGCGTCGACGACGTCGCCGGCCGGCAGCCCGCCGAGGCGTGCGGCACGATCTCGCACTGCCAACGACCGCTGGGGGTGGCGAAGCGATACACCTTGGGCGTCTCGGTGACGACGTAGTACTCCGACGCGTCGGCCAGCAACCGATTCGTCGGGTGGTCCGGTAATCGCGGCGGCGGTGCCGGGGTTTCGACCGGGGTCCAGGGCTCACCGGTGTTGACGATGGTGGGGGAGCCGCATCCCGCGAGCACAGCGATCATGACGGCAACGCCCAGCGCCATCCGCGCAGCGGCACGGGCTCGACCAGGGTTCTCGTCGTCGCCGCCGCTGTGGGTCATCGCCTCAGCGTAAGGCCCCGGCAATCGGATCCGCCTGAACGCAACCGGTGACGTGTCCCGACCGGCGGCGAGAGCTCGCGAAACCCGGAGCCGACCCCGCGAGATTGCTGTTGTTGCGGCTGTTACTCGAAGAACCGCGCGACAACGGCAATGTCGCGGCATGACGGTCGATAAAGCTGTACTCAGTTGCCGAACAGTTCGGTCACGACGTCGTAGACGTGGGTGTTGTGGTGCACGCCGGTGAACCGCTCGGCGAGCGGACCGGCGGCCGTGACCGGCACCATGGTTCCGGTGTGCTCCGGAGTCGTCCAGTCCACCTTGAACTGTCGATCGGTGCCCTTGATGGTGAAGGGACCACTGCGCTTGGGGACACCACCGCCCGGCAGTGGCATGTTCTCCGGCGTTTCGGCCCAGTACGGCACCGGGTCATCGGCGATCTGATCGCTGTTGGGCTCGGGCTCGCCGTCGTCGAGCACGTTTTCGATGGCCATACCACCGGTTTCGTGGTCGGCCGTGACGATCAGCAGAACGTCGGGATGTTCCTTCTGGTACTCCGTGATCACCTGAACCATGGCGTTCACGGATTCACCGGCCAGCATCATGTTCTGGGCGTCGTGCTCGTGGCCGTCGGAGTCCAGGTCATCACTCTCGATGACGAGGAAGAATCCCTTGTCGTTCTGACCCAGGATGTCCAGCGCCTTGGCGACCAGTTTCTCCGGTGCCACGTAGTGCGGGTCGTTCTGGTAGTCATAGCCTTCGATCTCGGTGGAACGCCGCTTGGCGCTGTCCTGCACCAGTGCCAGCGCCCTGGGCCCGGCCAGTGCATCGAAGGTGTCGCGGTCGTACGCGTAGCCGTAGCCGAGTTCTTCGGCGCGCTCGACGAGGTTCGAGGTGCCTTCGCTGACATCGTCCTCGCCGACGTCGGGAATCCTGCCGGCGTCACCCTCTGGGTACCAGTACTTTTCGCCACCACCGAACAGCACGTCGACACCGCGCTCCAGGTAGCCCTCGGCGATCTCGACCTTGAGATCCCGGTCGGCAACCGGTGCGCCGAAGGCCGCCAGCGTGGCGTTGGTGACGTCGTGGTCGTTCACCAGGCCCGTCGACATGCCGCGGTCCTTGGCCATGTCCAGCAGCGTCGGCACCGAATCACCGTCCGGCCCCAGACCGGTGGTGCCGTTGGGGACCTTCTGGCCGATGGCCCACGCGGTGGCCCCTGCGGCCGAGTCGCTGACCGCGTACTCGGGGTCACCCGGAATCGTGTCCAGCATGCCCGCGAAAGGCAGTGCATCCATCGGCTGGCGCTCGTCGAGCCCGTAGGAGTGGTACTGGATCGCGGTGCGCTGCTGAGAACCCATCCCGTCTCCGCTGAGGATGATGACGCTGGGATTCTCTGGCAACGCCCCGGATTCGGCGGCCGGGTCACTGCATGCACTCAGCGTGAGGGCGCCGACGGCGACGAGCGAGAGCAGTGGGACGACACGATGGGTGACGGGCATGCGAGGACCCTTGCAGTGACGCAATGCCGCCGCCACACCGCACAATGAACGCTGGGCGAACAGTTCTCAGTACACGGATGCGGCGTTGGACCGGACCCATTCGCGTTCGGCCTCCGAACCCGCCGGCGGCGGGATGAGCCCGTTGATCATCCAGAGCTCCTCGCTGGTCTCGTCGACGTGGAACTCCCAGTGCAATCCCTCGTGCCTGTCGAGGTAGGGCTCGAGAATCGACTTGATCCATCGACTGGTGCGTTGTCTACCTGCGGAATCCACGCTGCTGCGGGCGATGTGTTCGATGACGACGCGCACCCCGACCGGCGTGGGCTCGCCACCGACGTACAGATTCGCCGGTGTCGTCTCGTTGAAGACGGCGACCACATAGAAGCGCGGCAGCCCGATCTTCTCGTAGTGATCGGTGATGCGCGACGCGAGTTCGCGCTTTTCGGCGTCGGTGAAGATGCCTGGGGTGTGGTGAATGGTCCAGAGCGGCATGGGTTTCGGCCTTCCTGCGCTAGCCCGGTCAGTGCGCCAGGTCGAAGACGAGGTTTTCGACGGGTCCGGACAGTTGTGCCTTGACTGCGACGGACACCTCATCGACCAGGACCTCGTGGGCTCCGGCTTCCAGGGCGTCGATCACAGTGGCGGCAACATCGGCCGGAGCGGTCTTGGGGAGGGCGACGTCGGAGACCATCTCGGTGTCGACGAAGCCGACGTGTACGCCGAGCACCTGGGTGCCCTGGGCTCGCAGTTCCATGCGCAGGGAATTGGACAGCGACCAGATGGCGGCCTTGGAGGCGCCGTAGGCTCCGCTGCCCCCCACCCAGGACAACACGGAGTGCACGTTCACCAGCGCGCCGCCACCGTTGCCGGCAAGTATCGGCGCGAATGCCCGGGTGACCCGCAACGGACCGAGGGTGTTGATGTCGAACGTCGTGGTGATGTCGTCGAAGGCTCCGGTCAGCAGAGAGCTAGGCAGCAGGATCCCGGCGTTGTTGATGACGATGTCGACGTCGGAGGCGATCGCCGCGAGCGCGCCGACTGATTTCTCGTCCTGCACCTCGAGGGGGACGCTGACCACCTTTTCGCGACTGTCCGAGTACTGCTCGCGCGCAGTGGAATACACCTTTGCCGCGCCGCGGGAGAGTACCTCGTCTACCAGTGCCGAGCCGAGACCGCGTCGGCCTCCGGTCACCAACACCGTCGTGCCTCTGACTGCAACCATGACCGCTCCTCCCAGTCTGAATAACGAATACGTTACTGAGATACAACCACAGGTAGCTGAGTAACGCAACCATTAGCTACACTGGGGTGATGGCGATGACATTCGAGCGACAGCTTCAGGATCGCGAATCCTGGACCGCCGGCGAGCGCTGTTCGGTGGCCAGGGTGCTGGATCTGCTGAGCACCAAGACCGTGTTCCTCACTGTCCGCGAATGCTTCTACGGCACAAAACGGTTCGAAGACTTCGTGGAGCGCATCGGAACCTCGGCACCCGCGGTGTCGCGTGCGCTGAAGCAGTTGGAGGCCGCCGGTGCGGTCCAGCGAGCGCCCTATCGGGAGCCCGGTAGCCGGGCGCGCGAGGAGTACCACCTGACCCCGGCCGGGGAGGACCTGTTGCCGGTCTTCCTGTCGCTGATGCAGTGGGGCGACGCGCACCTGCAGGACGGCAAGCCGCCGCTGTCCTTCTTCGATCGGCAGGGCCGGCCGGTAGGCGTACGGGTCACCGCCGATGCCGATGGCCCCGCGGTGTGCTCGGCCGATCTTGAGATCCGCTACAACAGGTGACGATGTGAGTCGCGGTTAAACTGCGCACGTGACGCAGGTGGCCGGACGGGACGACCCTGCGCTGAGCCCGTTCTCGGTGTTCGCACTGCTCTACACCGTTGCCGTCGTCATGGAACTGGGCGAGCAGTGGATCGATCCCTGGTTCACCGGCGCCTTCATCCTGCTCGCCGGTGCCGCGATCGCCACCGGGATGACCCGCCCGAAGTTCCTGGTGTTGCTGGCCGCTTCGACGGCGTACTTCCTGCTCTTCCGATTCCCGGATGTGGCCAACCACGTCAACCTGATGCTGTGCCTGAACGTAGCAATGATCCTGGTGTTCGCGCATTCACTGATCCGGCGCCGGGATGCACCCGATCACGACTACGCCGCGATACTGCCGGTGCTGCGCATCGGTCTGATCCTCGTCTACGTCATCGCCGGGTTCGACAAGCTGAACTCTGATTTTTTCGACCCCGCGGCCTCATGCGCGGCCGGCATGCTGCAATCGATCATCGCCGCCATGCAGACCCGGTTCCTCGGGGTGCCGTTGGTGGTGCCGGTCACCGTCGTGATGGCCTACCTCGGCTATCGGTTGCTGCGACGAGGAAGATTCGGCACCGCAGGGAACCGGATGTTCACCGTAGTGGTGGTCGGTACCGCTGCCGCCGGGCTCGCGGCGGTCGTGCTGGTGCTGTTCGCGCCGCGGTTGGGTGCCGTGGCACCGATGATCGGTGTCATCGCGGCGGTATCGGTGATCGGGTGGGAGCTGGGCGGGGGCCTGCTGCTGTCCGTTCCGCGTCTGCAGGCGGGCATCCTGGCGTTCTCGCTGACCATGCACGCCGCGCTCGCGCTGATCGGATTCGTCGATTTCGGGGCGCTGGCCGTCGCCCTGCTGTTCACCTTTGTCCCCGCCAGCCACGTGCAGCTGCTGACCGCGCCCCGGGTGCGCGCCTACGCGGGAATCTGCTTCGGCATCGCATTGGTGTGTGGGTGGAGCGCGCACGTTCACCGCATATCCGAGCTGACACTGCTCACCGGACTGGCCCTCGACGCCGCAGTCCTCATCGCGATCTGGCCGCTGCTGGCGACGGTGTTCTCGGCAGACCGCGCCCCCCGCTGGGAGGGGGTGCGCATTGTCGACCCGCGGATGCCTGCGCTGCTCTACATCTTTGCGATCCTGTTGATTTTCATCGGCCTGACGCCCTACCTGGGTTTGCGCACCGCAGGCAATTTCTCCATGTTCAGCAATCTGCGTACCGAGGGGGAGTCGTCCAACCACCTTCTGCTGGGCAGCAATCCGATCAAGGTGTGGGGGTATCAGGAAGACGTGGTCTGGATCCTCGATATCGATGATCGCTACGGCGACATCATCTACCACTACGACGGGTCCCCGCGCGGCTACGCGCTGCCGGTCGTGGAATTCCGCAAATGGATCCACGCGTGGGACCAGGCCGGCTATACGGTGCCGATGACGTACGCCTACGACGGGTACCGCTACACCACCGCAGACATCGTCACCGATCCCACTTGGCGCACGGATGATCTGACTCCGCAGCTCTACCTGATGGACTTCCGCTACATCCAGCCGGGACAACCCAACTACTGCCGGTGGTGATCACCCCTCAGTGGATGCGGACCACGGCCACCGCGGCGTGCGAGAGCTGAGCGACGGTCGAGGCGACCGAACCCAGCAACAGTCCGGTGAAGCCGCCGCGCCCACGGCTTCCTACGACGACCAGCTGCGCGTGCTGCGACTCCTCGACCAGCCAGTGCGCGGGACGATCCCGCACCAGCCGGCGCTGGACTTGGACATCGGGGTATTGCTCCTGCCATCCGGCAAGCCGTTCGGCCAGCGTCTCCTGTGCCTCTTCCTCGTACACCCGCCAGTCCAGGGCGAACAGCGGAACCGCCCCGATATCGCTCCAGGCATGCAGGGCCACCAAGTCCACGCCGCGCAGCGCCGCCTCCTCGAAGGCGAACCGGGTGGCGGCCTCCGAGGACGGGGACCCGTCCACGCCGAGCACCACCGGGGCCGTGGCGTCGGCAACGTCGTCCTCGTGGATCACCACGACCGGGCTGTGCGCGTGGTGCAGCAGGCCGGCAGCCACCGATCCCAGGGGAAGACGCTTGTGCCCACCGGCGCCCCGGTTGCCGACCACCAGCATCAGCGCCGACCGCGAAGCCTCAGCCAGCGATCCCACCACCGGGGACGGTCGCGACTCGGTACGCAACGACACTGATTTCGGATCCTCGAGTGCCGACTCGAAGACCTGCTGAGCATGCACGAGCACCCTCGCGGATGAATCCTCCTGCAAATCAGCGATACTCGACTCGGCGACGGCAGACGACCAGGTGACCATCATCGGCGCGATGACATGGAGCAGCGTCACAGGCACCTTGCGGCGCAGCCCTTCCCGCGCGGCCCAGATCACCGCGGCGTCCGAACCGGGTGAGCCGTCGACCGCGACGAGGATTCCTGCGTTCTCGGCTGGCGTAGACATGCGATGCTCCTCTGTGATGTTCACAGTCGACGCTAGTCGAGTCGGCCGCGCACCGGCAGGGTCCAAAGTCCTTAGTGCTGCGCGGTTCCGCCACAAGCGGCGAGCGGGCGATTCGGCGGCGCGTAGTGTGCGCAGCGGCACAGTAACTCCGAGAGGACACCAGTGACATGACCGATACGGCACAACCCATCGTGGTCGGAGTGGACGGTTCCGCGAACGCGGTGGGTGCGGCAACCTGGGCAGGCGCGTTGGCCGCCCGGCTGGGAGCGCCCCTGCACATCGTGTATGCCACGCCCTATCTCGGCCACAATTTCAGCGACGCGGCGGCGGCGGTCCGGGCGGCGGCGATCACCGGGCAGCGGGAGGCCGCGGTATCCATCTTGGGCGCCGCGGCGGACGCGGTGCGCAGTGCCGAACCCGATCTGAGTGTCACCACGAGCGCACCTGCCGAAGCCGCCGACGAAGTGCTGGAATCCTTGAGCGCACAGTCTCGGCTGATCGTGCTGGGCTCACAGGACGTATCGGCGGCTTCCGCGTTGCTGATCGGGTCTCTGACGCTCAAGACGATCACCCGGTCGGCTTGTCCGGTCATTGCTTGGCGTGGCGAGATTCTCTCTCCGACAACGCAACCGATCGTGGTCGGGGTCGACGGCGACAACAGCGATGCCGCCCTCGAGTTGGCCTTCGACCTTGCCAGCGCACTACACGTCCCATTGTGGGCCGTGCGGTCCTCGTCGTCGCGTCGCGCACCCGGTGACGTCACCATCCCGTTCCTGATCGACTGGGACGCACTGGAAGCCCTGGAATGGAGTTCGCTGACTGCGACCGTCGGCCCCTGGGCACAACGCCATCCAGGGGTCGATGTCAGTTTCTTCGTCGAGCCGGCCAAGCCCAGCCAGGCGCTGCTGAAACACCTCGACGGTGCGCAACTCGTCATCGTCGGGACCCGCGGTCACGGGGCGCTGGCCAGTGCGCTGATCGGATCGACCAGCCTCAACCTGCTGCACCATTCGCCGCTTCCGGTCGGGGTCTGCCGGCCCTCCGGCGACTAGCGCGAGTGCGTCGGTTCGCCGGTCTCGGCGGTTTCTGCAACGGCCGACCGGCTGCCCAGCAGCAGGAACAAGGCGCCACCG
This sequence comes from Mycolicibacterium frederiksbergense, assembly GCF_012223425.1. GTDB lineage: Bacteria > Actinomycetota > Actinomycetes > Mycobacteriales > Mycobacteriaceae > Mycobacterium > Mycobacterium frederiksbergense. The sequence continues at coordinate 5,431,220 of NZ_CP038799.1, read as the reverse complement.
ACGAACGCGGCCACTCCGGTGAACACGAGGAAACCGTTGAAACTCTCGCTCACCTGCAGGGTCCTGCTGAGGATGAAAGCACCGAGAGCCGAGGACACCCCGATGGCCGCGGACAGGATGCTCAGCACGGTGCTGTACAGGGTCAGGTCGAACCGCCGCGCCACCAGATAGGCGATGACATCGCCTTCGGCACCCCACGCCGCCCCCAGGCAGCAGACCGCGACGACCAGCACCGTGAAGCCGTCCCAGGTCGAGGCGATGAGCAGGCATCCCAGGCCGGGCAGTGCCATCGCGGCCGCCGCCACCCGCTGCGCCGGAAAGCGGTCCAGCGCAATACCGCACGCGAATCTTCCGACGATCACGGCGGTGGCAAATATCGAGATCAGCAACGCGACCTCACCTCCGGTACCCAGCGAATCACCGAGGACGACACCGAGTTGGGTGGTGGTCACCGTGTGGTACAGGTTGCACAGCAGTACGCCGGCGAACAAAATCCAGAACACCCGGGTGCGGCCGATGAGGCGGTAGTCGTTGCCGGTCCTGCCCTCTCGGCGGGTGCGCCGGGCATCGGCCCCGTCGGCCGGAATCAGCCACAAGGCGAGGCCGCCGATCAGGGCGATCGTGACGGCGATCGCCAGGCAGCCCACTCGCCAGCCGTAGACCCGGTTGATGACGTCGAGCGCCGGTGCGCCGACGGCTCCCAGCAGCGGTGGTCCGGAGATGGCGATGGCCAGCGCCAGACCGCGAGCCTTGTCGAAACAGGTTGCCACGATTCGGCTGTAGATCGCCGGCGTCGTGGTGACGCCCAGCCCGATCAGCACGACGTTGATCGCGAAGTACTGCCAGATGGGCCCGGACATCAGCGTATAGCCGGCCCAGCACAGCGGTAGTCCGACGACGCCGATCACCGCGATTCGACGGACTCCGAACAGATCGGTGAGCCTGCCGTAGATGGGCAGGAACACGAACGTCAGTAGCGTGATGACGCCGGTCAACACGAACTCCGAACGATTCCAGCCGAATTCTTCGAGGAACTGCGGGGCCATGGCGGCGTTGGTGTATGCGCTGAGGCTCAGTCCTGCGCTCAAACCCGCGGTTGCCGCCGCCAATGGCTGCCAGTTGGTCCGAAGCTCCCCGAGGTAGCCCATGCGCTCACGTTACGTGTCGCACCGAAAGTGTCAGCATCGGGTCAGAGCCCGAATCCGGTGCGGTGGTGATGTTGGCGCGCCGAACGGTGTATCTCTGTCGATTCCGATAGTGCCTCGCGATGGATGCCGTCATCAGTACTGTAAGTACTTCGGTTGACATTGCGGACAGTCTTCGAGGAGCCATACATGCGCAGAGTGGTTCAGTTCTCCACCGGCAACGTCGGCCGCCATGCGTTGCAGACCGTCATCGGGCGACCCGATATGGAACTTGTCGGGCTGCACGCATCCGGGCCGGACAAGATCGGATGCGACGCCGCCGACGTGTGCGGTCTGCCGACGGCGACAGGTGTCATCGCCACCAACGATATCGGCGCCCTGATCGACCTCGCACCGGACTGCGTCGTCTACACCGCACTCGCCGAGACCCGGCCGATGGAGGCCATCGAGGAGCTGGCCAGGTTTCTCGGCGCCGGTATCAACGTCGTGGGCACGTCACTGGTCTGGATGGCCGCGTCACGTCATGCCGAGAGCTGGGTGACGGAGCCGCTCCAGGCCGCGTGCGAGGCGGGCAACGCCTCGCTGTACATCAACGGCATCGACCCCGGCTATTCCGGCGACACGCTCGTCCATACCGCGGCGAGCTTGGCGACCCGCGTCGAAAGTATCACCGTGCAGGAGATCTTCGACTACGGCAACTACGATGACGCCGAATTCACAGGTGCCTCAATGGGGTTCGGCACCTCTGAGGCGGATGATCCACCTCCGCTCCTACTTCCCGGCGTGGTCGAATCAATATGGGGTCCGCAGGTGCGCGGGCTGGCGGCCAATCTCGGCGTGACGCTCGACGAAATCCGCCAGCGGACCGAACGGTGGTTCACCCCAGCACCCATCGAGTGCGCCATGATGTCGGTGCAGCCGGGCCAGATGGCCGCCATCCGCTTCGCCACCGAAGGAGTGCTCGATGGTCGCACGGTGATCACGCTGGAGCACGTCAACCGGCTGACCACCGCGGCCGCGCCGGATTGGGACTTTCCGCCCGACGGGCAGGTGGGGGTCCACCGGGTCGTCGTCGACGGGGATCCCCGCGTGGAACTCAACACGCACCTGTCGCACCCGGTCCTCGATCCCACCGACGCGGGGTGCATCTCGACGGCGGCACGCGTGGTGAACGCCATCGACTGGGTGTGCAATGCACCGGCCGGACTGATCGCCGTCGAGGACGTTCCACAGTCCGCACTCATGCGGGGCTTGCTCTGGAGCACGGACTGACTCACCCGGAACGCCCCTGCGAAACCCGATATTAGGTATCCGGCAAGAACGTGTACGCGCAGTCAGCACCAAAAAACGTTGTCAAGTCACTCGTTGACCGCGATGTGGAACAAGTATTAGGGTGAGCTGTAACAAACGTTAGGTTTTACGGCTGTGGCCACAGGATCGTTCAGGAGCGCGCGGTGACCGACTTCGACACGGTGGACTACTTCGCCGACGAATCGCTGGTTTCGGACCCCTATCCGTACTTCGACCATCTGCGCGCCAAGTGCCCGGTGACCGAGGCGACGCCGTTCAACGTCGTCGCGATCACCGGTTACGACGAAGCGCTCGCGGTGTACAAGAACCCGGCGTTCTCCTCCTGCAACTCGGTGGCCGGACCGTTCTCCGGCCTGCCGTTCGGCCCCGGTGAGAGTGACGACGTCAGCGATCTCATCGAGCAACACCGTGGCCAGGTGCCGATGGCCGAACACATCACCTCTCAGGACGCGCCGTTGCACACCCGCACGCGCGGTTTGTTGAGCAAGCTGATCACTCCGAAACGCCTCAAGGAAAACGAGGATTTCATGTGGCGGCTCGCGGACCGGCAGCTCGACACCTTTCTGGCCCGGGGGAGTGCGGAGTTCCTGGCCGATTACGCAAAGCCGTTCTCGTTACTGGTCATCGCCGATCTGCTGGGAGTGCCCGAGCAGGACCATGAGGAGTTCAAGGCGGTCTTTGCGCTGGAGACCGTCGGCGAACTCGGCAAGGAAGCCCCGACCACACACAATCCACTGCAATGGCTCAATGAGAAGTTCTTCGGCTACATCGAGGATCGCCGACGACTACCTCGCGACGATGTCCTGACCGAACTCGCGCAGGCCAAGCACGAGGACGGTTCGACACCTGACATCGAGGATGTGATGAACCTGTCGACGTTCCTGTTCGCCGCCGGCACCGAAACCACGACGAAGCTGGTGAGTTCGGCGGTGCGGTTCATCGGGGACAACCCCGGCTTCGAGAAGCTGCTGCGTGACGACCGGAGCAAGATTCCCGCCTTTCTGGAGGAAACCCTACGGCTGGAAAGCCCGGTCAAATCCCACTTTCGGATGGCGAGCAGGTCCACGACGATCGGCGAGGTCAAGATCTCGGCGGGAACGACGGTGATGGTGTTACCGGGTGCGTGCAACCGGGACCCGCGAAAATTTCAGCAACCCGATGAATTCCAGACCGATCGCCCGAACGCGCGCGAGCAGATCGCCTTCATCCGCGGCGCGCATTCCTGCCCGGGAGCCCCGCTGGCCCGAGCGGAGGGCCGCATCTCGCTCGAACGCATCCTGGACCGGATGCACGACATCACGATCTCCGAGGATCATCACGGGCCCGCCGAGGACCGACGCTATGGATACGAGCCGACCTTCATCATGCGTGGACTCAGCGAGCTACACATCACCTTTGCGCCCGCCGGCTGACGAGAGGATCACAGAACATGCCCGGAAAGCTGGACGGCAAGGTCGCTTTCATCACCGGCGCCGCACGCGGGCAGGGGCGGGCGCACGCGATAGCGATGGCTCGAGAGGGCGCCGATATCATCGCCGTCGACATCTGCCGCGACATAGCGTCCAACCCGTACCCGTTGGCCACACCCGAGGATCTCGCCGAGACGGAACGCTCGATCAAGGGGCAGGGCCGGCGGGTGCTGGCCCGGATCGCCGACGTGCGCGAACGCCACGAGCTGCGTGATGCGGTCGAGGCGGGGGTGGCCGACTTCGGCAAGATCGACATCGTCGTCGCCAACGCCGGCATCCTGCCGATGGCGATGGGCAACCCCGACCCGATGGGTTTCGTCGATGCCTCCGACGTCGATCTGGTCGGCGTGATGAACACGGTGGCAGTGGCGATTCCGCATCTTCCCGAGGGCGCATCGATCATCGTCACCGGCTCCACCGCGGGCATGATTCGCGGCACCACCACCAGCCCGGACATGGGGCCCGGGGGAGCCGGTTACGGCTGGAGCAAGCGCATCGTCATGGAATACGTCGATGAGATGTGTCTGCACCTGGCGCCGAGGATGATCCGGGTGAACGCCGTGCACCCGACGAACTGCAACACCCATCTGCTACAGAACGAGGGCATGTACGGGGTGTTCCGGCCAGATCTGAAGGCCGAGGGCAAGGTCGCCACCCGGGAAGACGCCGAACCCCTGTTCAGTCTGTTTCAGGCGATGCCGATCCCATACATCGAGCCTGAGGACATGGCCAACCTGGGCGTGTTCCTGGCCAGCGACGAGAGCCGCTACATCACCGGACAGCACATTCGGGTGGATGCCGGATCACTTCTCAAGTGGCCCAACGGGCCTGGCGGTTAGACCGATGTTTTTTCTGGCCATCAGCCCTGCGGAAGGAACGTATCGTGGGCCAATTCATCATGCTCGGAACGTTGTTCGGACTCATTCTCCTGATCTTCGGGCTCGTCTGGTACTTCGATCCCGAGGCGCGCGGGCCTCGCGCAGTGCACGGCGCAGCGCCGGAGAGTGATCGGTGAGCACCGGGCTGACGCCGGCGCTCATCATTGGCCTGTCCTTCGCCTACATCGGGGGTGTGCTGTTCCTGGCGTACGGCGTGTACCTGAGCTACCGGCGTGGCCGCCTGCATCCGCTGTTGCTGGTGTCCATTTCGGCCATCTCGTTCTCCTGGATCGAAGCGCCGTATGACTGGGCGATGTACGCGCAGTTCCCGCCCGCACTCCCACGCATGCCGTCCTGGTGGCCGATGAACTTCACCTGGGGCGGTGGACTGCCGTCGGCGGTACCCATCGGCTATGTCGCCTACTTCGTGCTGCCCGCGGTGATCGGTGCCGCACTCGGGCGCTGGGCGATCCGGCGATTCGGGTGGCGCAGGCCGCAGACGCTGCTTGTCGTCGGGTTGCTCGTCGGGTTCTGCTGGGCCGTGTTTTTCAACGCCTTCTTCGGTCCGCGGTTCGGCATCTTTTACTACGGCTTGGTCATTCCGGGTTTGGCACTTTTCGAGGGCAGCAGGTACCAATACCCGATCTATGACGCGATCGCCATGGCCGTACAGATGATGGTGTTCACCTATCTGCTCGGGCGCACCGACGGGCAAGGCCGCAATGTCGTCGAAGTGTGGGCCGACACGCGGTCGAAGTCCCGCGGGGGAGCCGCCCTGCTATCGGTGGCGGCCATGATCGTGGCCGGGCATCTCGCCTACGGCGCGGTATTCGCCCCCCACCTGGCAACGAAGCTCGCTGGCTATGTGACCTCCGGTCCGACCGAGCAATTGTTTCCCGGTGTGCCCAACCAGCCCAGGTAATTCGTGCACCGGTAGTGGAAGGAAACCCGCTGTGACCGTCCATCCGACGACAGAGCTGTACTACGACCCGTTCGACAACGACATCGACGACGACCCCTATCCGATCTGGAAGCGGATGCGCGAAGAGGCGCCGCTCTACTACAACGAGAAGTACAACTTCTACGCGCTGAGCCGCTACGACGATGTCGCACCGGCCCTGCCGGACTGGCAGACCTATCGATCGGGCCACGGCACCACCGCTGACATCCTGTTCAGCGGTATCGAAGTGCCACCCGGCATCCTGCTCTTCGAGGACCCGCCGCTGCACGACCTGCATCGCAAGCTCTTGTCGCGGGTGTTCACGCCCAGGCGGATGCTGGCCGTCGAAGACCTGGTGCGCGAATTCTGTTCGCGGGCCCTCGATCCGATCGTCGGATCCGACCGCTTCGACTTCGTCGTCGATCTGGGTGCCATCATGCCGATGCGCACCATCGGCTATCTGCTGGGCATCCCCGAAGAGGAGCAGCAGCGTATTCGGGATCGCAATGACACCGCCATCACCGTCGCCCCGAACCGGGATGGCGATATCAGCCCGACGATATTCCAGGACGCCGTGGCGATGTTCGTCGAGTACATCGAATGGCGCGCCACCCACCCGTCCGACGATCTGATGACCGACCTGCTCAACGCCGAGATCGAGGAAGCCGACGGCAACCGGCGCAAGCTCGAGCGCGGGGAGGTACTGGCCTACACCGCGATGATCGCCGGCGCGGGCAACGAAACCACCGCGAGACTGATCGGGGCGATGGGGCAGTTGCTGGGCGAGCATCCCGATCAGCGTCATGAGTTGGTCGCCGACCCGTCGCTGATCCCTGCAGCAGTCGAGGAGACCTTGCGTTTCGAACCGCCGTCACCGGTGCAGGCCCGCTACGTCGCCCGCGATGTCGAGCACTACGGACACACCGTGACCGAGGGCTCGTACATGTTGCTGATCAACGCCTCGGCCGATCGTGATCCCGCGCGGCACCCCGACCCTGATCGTTTCGACATCCACCGCAAGGCACCGCATCTCGGGTTCGGCCAGGGCATCCACTTCTGCCTAGGCTCGGCGCTCGCGCGCCTGGAGGCACGAGTGGCGTTCGAGGAGGTGCTCAAACGCTGGACCGACTGGGATGTCGACTACGACAACGCGCGACGGGCGCATACCTCGAGTGTCCGCGGGTGGGCGCAATTACCGGTGCGCACCCGCTAACCCTGCTCGACGTAATCCTTGATGCGGTTCAGCGTCGTGGTCATGTCCCTGACGTTGCGGCGGCGGCGCAGGAAGTACAGCGGCTCAAACGGTCGCACCAGCGCCGGCAGCGGCAGGAAGAAGGACTCGGTCACTTTCGTCGATGCCGCGCCGTTGGGCTCGAACCGGTAATGCCAGTTGTTGACCGCGCGGTCGCCGATGAGCACCTCGAACCCGAACTCTTTACCCGGCTGGCAGGCGGTCACGCGGCAGGTTGTCCAGTAGATCGGTCCGATCTCGTTGCGCTTGACGTGCCCGCGGAACTTCGCGCCGAGCGCCGGGCCGGTCGCTCCGTTGAGCCACTCCGCTTCGAAGACCTCCGGGGAGAACTTCCCGGTGTTACGGATATCGGACACCACATTCCACACATCGATTGCCGGGACATCGATGACGACGGTGGCGGAATCACGCATACCGCGACCGTATCAGTGCCACGAGATCATTTACCCGTGATCACCTGATAGCGGCGCAGGGCCTCGGCACGTTCCTGGCTGTGATCCACGACCGGATCCGGGTAGCCCGCCGGCCGCTGCCCCTTCTTCAGGTGCGGGTCGTCGGCATCCACGAGTTCGGGGACCCAGCGACGGATGTAATCGCCTGCGGGATCGAACTTCTGCCCCTGAGTGGTCGGGTTGAACACCCTGAAGTAGGGCGCGGCATCGGTGCCGCTGCCTGCACACCACTGCCACCCGTGCTGGTTGCTCGCCATGTCACCGTCGACCAGCTGTTCCAGGAACCAGCGGGCACCCCACTGCCAGGGCAGGTGAAGGTCTTTGACGAGAAAGGACGCGGTGATCATCCGCACCCTGTTGTGCATGAAACCGGTATCCCGCAGCTGTCGCATGCCGGCGTCGACGATCGGGAACCCGGTTTTGCCGGCCTTCCACGCCGCGAACAGCTGCTCTGCATCGGAGCCCTCGTCGACTTCGATCGCGTCGAAGTCGGCGTTCCAGTTCCACCAGACGCTGCGCGGCCAGTGGTTCAGGACGTCGGCGTAGAAGTCGCGAAATGCCAACTCCCGCAGGTACGCGGCGTCGCCGGCCCGACGGGCATCGAGGTCGGCGGCCAGGGTGCGCGGGTGGATGGTGCCGAACTTCAGCGGACCGGACATCCGGCTGGTGCGGGCGAGGTCCGGACGGTTGCGGTCCTCTTCGTAATTCTGCAGGTCGTCCTCGACGAAGTTCTTCCACTGCTCCAGTGCGGCGGCTTCCCCAGCGGTGACGTCCATATCCACGCCGGGGTCGGGAATCGGCACCGGCCGCAGTGTCTTGTGCGACAGATCCGCGGGATCGAGCCAGCGCGCCGACGTCGTGGTCGACGCAGCGGGGGCGCGCCAGCCGTGTTCCTGCCACCGGCGGAAATACGGGGTGAACACCTTGTAGGGGCTGTCGTCGTCCTTGCGGACCCGGCCCGGCGACACCAGATAGGGGGAGCCGGTCGCCACCAATGGGATGCCGTCGAGCGCCTTTTGCACCTGTTCGTCACGGCGTCGGCCGTATGGCGTGAAGTCACCGGAGATGTGCACCGCATCCGCATCGATATCTTTGGCGATCAACGGTATTCGCTTGTCAGCTTGACCACGGACCACGAGCAGCCGACCGTCCAGTTCGTTGTGCAGGTGACGCAGGCTGTCACCGAGGTACTGCATGCGGCGCGGGCCGGAGGACGCCTCCAGGCGGGGGTCGAGCACGAAACAGCCGAGTACGTCCCCGTCACCGTCGGTCGCGGCCAGCAACGAGGGGAGATCGGTCAACCGGAGGTCACGACGGAACCACAACACGGACGGCATGCCTCCAAACTAGCCCGCCCGGCTGATCAGCAAACATAGGAACGCAGCACCGCGGCCTGCCGGCGCAAACCCTCGGCGAGGTCATCCCGGTTGAGCTCCGCATAGCGCCCGGCTTCATCGAGGTACTCCGCGACGAGGGCCGAGACCACGGACTGCCCGTCCGCCACTGACAGGATCCGGCGCGCCAGCTCGCTGGAGCCCAGTCCGGCCGTGGCGCCCGCGACCCGTCCCTCGTTGTGGACTGGCGCCGGCGCAGCCGTGTCGACCGCCTCGGCGTTGTCGATCGCGGCGATCGCGGTCCGTAACGCCGAGACGGTGTCGGTGTCGCGGGCCTTGAGCGCGGCGACGAGATCGCGTCTCATCGCCGCCCGGATGTCTGGATGCGTCATCACCTGACCCACTGTGTACGACCGCTCGCAGCGCGAGCAAGGAGTTTTCAGCCGGCCAGGGAGGTGAGGATCGACGCCGTCGATGCATCGCGGACGTGACGGTAACCCGTGCCGGCCCACAGGTGCACGAGATCGGCGTCGCCTGCCGCAGCGGCTGCCTTGCGAAGCGGGCTCGTCAGGTAGTGAATCGCGGGGTAGCCCAGCGGCGCAACCGATTCGAAACGGTCGATGAAGCCGTTTCGCAGACCGCGGGCCGGCCGCCCGGTGAAAGCGCGGGTCAGGACGGTATCGGTGCGCGACGGGTCGATGAGTGCGGCCTTGTGGGTTGCCGAGGCGCCGCTTTCGTCGGCGCGCAGCAGCACCGTCCCGACGGCGGCCGCGACCGCGCCGGCATCCAGGACGGCACCGACCGCTTCCGGCGTGGCCAGACCACCCGCGGCGATCACCGGCACCTTCACCCCGTGGGTCACCTGCCGGATCAGGTCACCGATCGGAACCGGTGCCGGCAAGCGGTTCGGAGTCAGCGTGCCCGAATGCCCGCCGGCCGCGCTGGCCTGCACGGCGAGCATGTCCACGCCCGCCGCGGCGGCCAGTTCGGCTTCCGCCATCGTCGTCACGGTCTGCACAACGGCTGTCCCGGCCCGCTGCAGGGCGGTGATGACGTCGTGGCTCGGTAGCCCGAAGGTGAAGCTCACCACGGGTACCGGGTTCGCCGACAACAGGTCGATCTTGGCGCCGAAAGCGTCATCGTCATCGATGGGGTCGGCGGGCAAGGTGAGCGCGAAGCGGTCTGCGTCGGGGCGCAGGGCATCTGCGTAGCGGCGATAGTCCTGCCCGGTGATCGGCACCGGGTTGGGGGCAAAAATATTGACGCCGAACGGGATTGACGCGGCTCGTACGGCGGCGATCTCGGACTCCAGGGCCTGGGGAGTCTTGTAGCCGGCGGCCAGGAACCCCAGCGCGCCGGCGTGGGAAGCGGCGATGACCATGGCCGGCGTGGTGGCACCGCCGGCCATCGGGGCGGCGATCAGCGGAATGCTCATACCGAGATCTGCCAGCGGGGAGTTCTTCGGTGTGGTCATGGCTGCTCCTCGTGATCGGGCTTCCGTCGTCACTCGTTGCAACGATTCTGAACGCACGCCCATCCACCGGGATAGGACGGGTTCCCTATCTCACGGGAGGCGCAGGCTCTCAGAGCGCGGCGCCCATGGGCGCATCCCGCGGATCACGCCGACGCCAACCGCAACGAGCGCTACACGGGCGCAGGCGACCGCACCAACTTGCTGACAGTGAAGGCCGCCGCCTGGTCGACCATCCCGTTGACGCCGTACTGCTGATGAGGACCGCTCGATCCCGACGGCAATGCGCCCGAGCAGACGGTGTCGCCGGGAGCGCACAACTCCAGGGACTTGGCGGCGTAGGCGGGTCCGACGTCGATCGCCGGGGTACCGTACTTCTCCGCGGACCAACCCGCGGGTGTCCCGAAGAGGACCACCGCGGCGACATTGTCGACGGCGTCGGCGGGCAACGGCGGGGGAGCAGTCCCCGGCGCGAGACCTGCGGGCACCACGCCGGAGGTGGCCAGAGCTGTCACGACGGCCCCCTGCGAGTACCCGCCGAGGACCATCTGGGTGCTCGGGCACACCGAGGTCACGCCCTGCACATGGATGGACTCGTCGCGCACACCCTCGACGACGTTCATCTGGAATGCCGGGCCGCCGGTGAAGTTGTTGCTCGCCGGATAATTGACACCGTGTACACCGACCGTGCGCGGAAAGGCTTGCGCACGTAAAGCTTCGACGAACCGCTGACCGACGCCCCCTACGCCGGGCGGCTCAGAGGTGCCTCTGGCGAACACCACGCCGATGTCCGGGCACGGCTGCGAAACCGCAGTCGGCACCATGACGGGCAGCGCCGCGGCCGCCAGGACAGTCGCCGCAACCAGGCGACCGACGATTCGCACTCCAATGACCAATTCAATCCTCCCCAAACAGCCCTGCGCAGACTGTGCCAGACCCCCGTGGCAGGCGGCGGCGTTATTGGCCACCTGCCGTAAAAGTGGCTCTCGTGCGAGTCGCCGCTCATGTCATCGCGGTAGTGCGCGGTGCCGTTACGGCGGGGGCCGATCAGTCGGTCAGCGAAATTTCTGTCACGGCTATCAGCTCGCTGTCGTCGGCCGGTTGTTCGAAAATCACTCGCGCGGTGCGGCCTGCCGTCTCCAGCGTGGCGATCGTGTTTCCGAACAGCGGACCGCTCAGGTTGCGCCACGACATCGGCAGGTCGGGTGCGCCATGGCGCCGCGCCCACCGTCGGGCAACCCCCGCCGCCCGCGGTGACCAGCCCAACTTGAACACCGGTTTGATGAAGAACGGAACGTAGTTGTGGACGGGGGAGCAGACAAGCTGGTGGACGCGGGCGGCGGAGTCGCCCGGGAAGTGGGCTCGCGCTGCGTAGCTGTGGTGCACATCGCCGGAGAGCACGCTGACCGTCGCCGGCCCACGGTCCGAACTGCCGGCTGCTTCGATGATGAGTTGACTCAACCGCAGAAATGACGTCAAGAAGGCCGGCCAGTGCTCGAAATCGACTGTCTGTCGGATCTTCTCGGCCACCGCGCCGCGCAAGCCCGATCGGTTGGCCGCGAACTCGTTGACGGTTTGCATGTCACCGATCGCCGGCGGCAGCAGCCACGGCAGAGAGGACGCCAGAATCAGATGGTCGAGATCTTCCAGGCCTACGTTGACATGCTTCTCGACCCAGCTGAATTCGCCGTCGCCCAACATCTTGCGATTGCCGTCTTCCAGAATCCGGGAATTCCGCGAGTCGATCATGATGAGCCTGCTGCGCCCGAGGTCCCAACGAAAACTGAACCGTAGGCCTTTCGCGCCGTCGACTTCCCGGTCCGCGCGGTCGGCGAGTTCTGACAACAGCGGCCAGCAGTCACCGGAGGTGGCCAGCATCTGCTGATAATCCTCATCCTGCTCCAGTTGCTGCGGGCTCAGGTTGCCGATGTGCTGGTAGACCCAGTACGAGGCCAGACCGGAGCGAATCCGGTCCCGCCACCACGGCTTCTTGTTGACCGCTGCCCGCCACGCCGCCGACGTGTTCCAATCGTCACGGATGTCGTGGTCGTCGAAGATCATTGCGGTGGGCAGCGTCGACATCACCCAGCGGATCTCGGGGTCGCCCCAGGTGTGCCGATAGAGGCCGACGTATTCGCCGAAGCTGACCACCTCGTCCGGTGGCCGCTTCTTGTTGGTGCGTCGGCCGGTGATCTGCTGCCGCGCCTCCGGAGTCAGCTCATCGGCGTAGACCTGATCGCCGAGCAGGATCAACACGTCCGGCCACTGCTCGTGCGGCTGCGAGGTCAGCCGTGCGGCGTAGCAGTCCAGCGCATCCAGACCGAGCTTGCTGTCGATCTTGGCGTCGCCGGTCTTGGGATAGCGACACGAACCGAAGATCAGTCGCAACCGGTCTGACGCCGCCGGACCACGGGTGCGGATGACACTCGGCGGGAACTCGGAATCGGGTTCTGGCCAGACCTGCGTGCCGTCGATGTGCACCTGGTATTCGGTGGTCGAATCCGGGGCCAACCCCTGCACCGAGACGAGCGCGTAATGCTGGTCCTGCACCTGAAAGGTGCGCGCCGAGCATCCCAGCACTTCCACCTCGGCGGGTTCGTCGGTCTGCACCCAGACCATCGCGGTGGTTTCGCCGACGTGGCGCAGCACAGGACCGAGCAGAAGACTCACCGAGCCAGCCTATGTGTTCGGTGCGGTGGCCTCGCGGAGGCTTGGTCCGTCCCGAGGGATCATCCACGAGCACCGCGCGACAGCTGTCATTATCCTTGTGGATACTGGCATTCACGCCACTGGAAAGTGCGGATTCTGTGCGCGACACTGGGAAGGAGCCGCCCCACATCGCCGCGGCGCGCACCCAGAACCACGATGAGGATCACCGATATGACCGAACAGATGAAGGCCGTTGTGCTCACCCATTTCGGAGGGCCCGATGCTTTCGAACTGCGCGAGGTATCTGTGCCGCACGTCGGGCCCCGTCAGGTTCGGGTGCGCGTCCATGCCACCGCCATCAACCCGCTCGACTTTCAGATCCGCCGCGGAGACTACGTGGATCTGGTGCCGCTCCCGGCGATCATCGGGCATGACATCTCCGGCGTGATCGAGGAAGTCGGATCGCACGTGACCGAGTTTTGCGTCGGCGATGCCGTGTACTACACGCCCCAGATCTTCGGTGGCCCCGGCTCCTACGCCGAGCAGCACGTCGCCGATGTCGAACTCGTCGGCCGGAAGCCGGAGAACGTCAGTCACCTGGAGGCGGCGAGCCTGACCCTGGTCGGCGGCACGGTCTGGGAGGCCCTGGTGACGCGAGCTCAACTCACCGTCGGCGAGACGATCCTCATCCATGGCGGCACGGGTGGTGTCGGCACCATCGCGATCCAGGTCGCGGCGGCGATCGGCGCACGAGTGATCACCACCGCGAAAGCCGGTGACCATGAGTTCGTGCGTTCGCTCGGAGCGGATGCGGCCATCGACTACACGTCGACGGACTACGTCGACGCCGTGTCCGAGCTGACCTCGGGCGTGGGTGTCGACGTCGTCTTCGACACCATCGGTGGCGACGCGCTCACCCGAAGCCCGCTGGCGCTCGCCGACTCCGGACGCGTCGTCAGCATCGTCGACATCGCGCAGCCGCAGAACCTCATCGAGGCGTGGGGCAAGAACGCCGCCTACCACTTCGTCTTCACCCGACAGAACCGCGGAAAGCTGAACGCGCTCACCACGCTGGTCGAGCGCGGCCTCGTGAAGCCGGTCATCGGCGCGACTCTTCCGCTCGCCCGGACCGGTGAGGCTCATGAGCTCCTGGAGAACAGGCGGTCGTTTGCGCTGCGCGGCAAGGTCGCGATCGATGTGGCGGGAGACACTGTCGCGTTGCCTCCCCGCATCTCGTAGGTATCAGCTCCGCCCGGCGAAGGTGTCCCGGTACTCCGAGGGGGACACATCCAGGAGTCGGCGGAAGTGCAGTCGGAGGTTCGATCCGGTTCCCAGGCCCACCTGCTCCGCGATGCGGTCGACCGACAGCTTCGTGCTTTCCAGCAGTTCGCGGGCGGTGTCGACCCGTGCCCGGAGAATCCACTGCAGTGGGGTGCTGCCGGTCTCTTCGGCGAAGCGGCGCAGGAACGTGCGCGGCGACATCTGCGCGTGTGCGGCCAGGCCGGCGATCGTGAGTGGCTGGTCCAGCCGCGCCATGGCCCATTCGCGCGTCTCGGCGAGGGTTTCACCATGGGCCGCCGAGTTGGTCTTCGGCAAGTACTGGGCCTGACCGCCGGTGCGGTACGGCGCAGTGACGAGGCCTCGTGCGATCTCGTTCGCCGCGCTCACGCCGAGGTCGCACCGAACGATGTGCAGGCACAGGTCCAGACCGGCGGCGGCGCCGGCCGAGGTGAGGATGGATCCCTGGTCGACGAAGAGCACGTTCGGCTCGACCGCAATCTGCGGATATCGCGCCGCGAACTTCTCCGCCGCGTCCCAGTGCGTCGTCGCTCGCAGGCCGTCGAGCAGGCCGGCCTCCGCAAGCGCGAAGGCGCCGTAGCAGATCGATGCGATACGGGCCCCGCGGGATGCGGCGCTGCGGAGCGCGTCGCGCACCTGAACCGGTATCGGCCGACCCGCCGGTGCGTACCCCGGGACGATGATCGTGTCTGCGTCGGCCAGCGCGTCCAGGCCCCGCGGGACCGCGTAGCCGAAGCCCCCGTGGGACGGCACCGTTCCGGCGGTGACCCCGCAGACCGACACCTCGTATCCGAACCCCGTCTCGGGATGGAACACCTCCGCCGGGATCCCGACGTCGAGGGGGAGCGCCCCCTCGAGCACGAGGACCACCACCTGATGCGGTCGCTCCATGAACCGACTCCGATCCCGTCGGCGCGTGCCGATGCGTCATTATCCTCGCATGTGTGTGCAATATCGCCATCCAGGCGCACTCCATCGTTTCGTCACTGTGACGTTATTAGGGTCAGGTCGGCGAGGAGTGTGGGCGATGGGCGGCATCGAATCCAGGGGGCGCCGCGCCGGCGAGGCAACGGTGCGTCGATCCAGGCGGAAGCAACGCGGCGAGGGCGGGACAGCGACGCGTCAGGCGACCGCGGCGCGGACGCGGCTTCGAACAGGGCGCAGCCGGAAACGCTGTCCGGGGACTGTCGACGTCCAGTTCGGAAAACAGACGGCAAGACGGCAGCATGTGCAGCTTCAGCCCATCCACCCAGTTCAGATTTGTGCCGATAATCTACATTATGTCAAGTTGAGTGTGCCGTGTTCACCAGGTGAACCATGCATTGTTTCGAGTGACTTCAAAGTGACCCCCTCGTCTGACGCGTGGGGACGTCGCGTCAGACGAGTTCGATCACGTCGGCGATGGATTCGAACACCCGGCTGGGCCGGAACGGATAGCGCTCGATCTCCTCGCGCGTCGTCGAGCCGGTGAGCACCAGGATCGTCTCCAGCCCGGCCTCGATGCCCGCAACCACGTCGGTGTCCATCCGATCGCCGATCATTACGGTGCCTTCCGAATGGGCATCGATGCGGTTCATCGCGCTGCGGAACATCATCGGATTCGGCTTGCCGACGAAGTAGGGCTCCCTGCCGGTCGCCTTGGTGATCAGCGCGGCGACCGAGCCCGTGGCAGGCAGCGGACCCTCCGCCGACGGACCGCTCACGTCGGGGTTGGTGGCGATGAAACGCGCCCCGCCGAGAATCAGGCGGATCGCCTTGGTGATGGCCTCGAACGAGTACGTGCGCGTCTCTCCCAGCACGACGAAGTCCGGACCGACGTCGGTCAACGTGTAGCCCACGTGATGCAGCGCCGTGGTGAGGCCGGCCTCGCCGATCACGTAGGCCGAGCCGCCCGGCAGCTGGTCGTGCAGGAAGGCCGCCGTCGCAAGGGCCGAGGTCCAGATCGACTCCTCGGGCACAATCAGGCCCGACCGCGCCAACCGGGCCGCCAGGTCACGTGGCGTGAAGATCGAGTTGTTGGTGAGTACCAGGAAGGGCCGCTGCCGGTCGCTGAGCGCCTGGAGGAACTCCGCGGCCCCTGGCAGGGCGTGCTCCTCCCGGACCAAGACGCCATCCATGTCGGTCAGCCAGCACTGCGGTGTGGTACTCATGCGTCCAGTCTCGCAGGTACTGCCGCCGCGTCTGACGTGGTCCAAGAAGTCACAAGATCCTCATCAGCGCTGTTTTCGCACAGCAGCGGCAACGCCAGTGGCGCCTACCCGCCGACAACCCCGGTGTGGCCCTGCAGCAAACAGAGCACGCGCATCCGGATCGTCTCGGACATCGCTCGCATTGACCCCGTCGCCACTATGAAGATCAGGTCCTCCAGCCTTCCCCGGCGCACTTGCGTCGCCGCTCGATCCAGAAGGGATGCCTTGGAGGAAGCATTGTGAATCCCCGCACCGCGGTCGCCCTTGCTTGTCAGTCGAGATCGAACGCGTGCTGGATCGCCGTTGTCAGCGATTCCTCTTGATCAGGAAGAAAGAACCCAATTTGACGGCCCAGAGCCGCAACCGGGATCGTGACAATGTTGTCGACGCTGACGACGGAATCTCTCTCGAGCCCGTTACGTACACCTACTGGAACTTCGGTCGACAGGCCGCGAACTGTTCCGGTGATCGGTGCCACGGTGACCCTGGTTAGGTGGGGCCGCACGAGCTCCCGAGTCAGGATCAGAACCGGCCGAGCCTTATCTAGCTGGGCAACGTGAATTGGCCTCAATCGATATCCAATTCGAAGGTGGAGGTGTGAGCAGCGAGCTCGTCGAAGTCATCGTCCGCGGTGGTGCGCTCGGCGAGAATCGCCGCGTCGCGGGCAGCGATCAGCCGGCGACGCTCGCGTTCGAGCGCTTTGAGTACAAATGACGCGCGGCTCTCGACGTGCCGCTGGTCCACTTCCCTGTCGATGAAATCGACGACGTCGTCCGGAAGCCGAACGGCGATCTGCTTGCTCATAGCGAGATGGTACCGATGTGGGATGCGAAACGCTACCGCTGATTGCCGAGGCGGTAGGAGACGGACGCAGCTCCGGCATCGAGCCGGTAATGCACTCCCCCTGCCGCTTCCTGCGGGGCGGACACGGAGCGATTATGGACGCATCGAATATGCAGGGTTACCTGCAAAGCACTGCATATTGCATCTGGCGAGACTTGGAATTGATGATGCAACAGATGATTCATCTGTTCGCGGGCCTGAAAACACCCCGACCCTGACGACGACATCCTCCAAGGCGCGCTAAAAGCAATCCCCCATTCGGTTTTGGCTGCGCCGGCCCGGTGGAGTTCCTCGGTTGAAATCGCCTCAGGCGCAGTACCACTGGGCATGCTCGATCAACTGGCAGCGGCGCTGAGCTCGTCGATCTGTTCCGGTGTCAACTGCACTTCAGCGGCAGCCATATTCTCTTCCAGATGCGTGCGGCGCGATGTGCCAGGGATGGGGAGCATCGCCGGTGACAGATGCAACAACCACGCGATCGCCACCTGGCCCTCAGTGCACTGGTGCACCCGGGCGATGTCGGCGAGCGCTTGATGGGCGGCGGCGAGCCCGCCCTGTGCCACGGGCGCCCATGGAATGAACGCGAGCCCATCGCGTTCGCACACCTCCAGAACGTCGTTGGCGCTCCGGTCGATGACGTTGAACCGACTTTGGACACTGACGATATTGGCGATCTGCCGCGCCTCGTCGAGCTGCGCCACAGTGCATTGCGGCATTCCGATCTCGCGGATCTTGCCCTCATCCTGGAGCGCCTTGAGCTCACCAATCTGGTCGGCCAGCGGCACTTTGGGATCCACCCCATCCTTTTGCCCGCTCCAGAGTCGAAGGAAGCCAGGCGACGAATATCGTCCTTCGTGGGCACAGCCTTTACCAATTGACGAGGCGGCCGCGCGACAACCGCCCCGGCCGGGTGTAGGCCCGCCAGATCGCCATGAGGCAACTCCCCCCTCCGCGGGTACCGGTCCGAACTCGCCGACGCAGCGATGCGCTCGCGCCGTAGGCTCACGGCGTGCACACCGTGACCCTGTCCAGCGCCGCGTCAACGGCGGCGTTGACGTTGGGACTGTCGGCCTATGCAGCGTTGATCCTCGCCGGCATCGCGGTGGGTATCTACGACGCGCGCCGACATCGCCGGGGACGGGCGATCGCGGCCGCGGTGATGGTCGGCGCACTCACCCTGGGCGGGCTGGTTATCGCGATCATGAGCAGCGTCGCGTGAACCGTCACCACGCGCCGGGCCCGACGCGCGCGGCGTCCGCTGTCTTGCTCAGCGGAAATACGGTTCGACCGTGCCGCTGAGCTTGACGACCATAGGATTTCCGCGGCGATCCTTCGCCGTAGGGACCTCGACACGCACCCAGCCTTCGGCCACGTTGTATTCGTGAACGTTGGTTTTCTCGACGCCGTTGAAGCGAATACCCACTTCGCGGCGAAGCACCTCTTCGCTATAGAAGGGGCTGCGCGGGTCGATCGAGAGGTGATTCGGTGGAACGTCTGCGTTCTGGTCCTCGGACATGATGGCCTTCGTCGAATGGTGCGGCAGGTGCTCGGGATTGTTCTCGAAGAATCTACGCGACCCTGCAGCACGCGTTGCGTGTACTACCTAGGGAACGAAGGCGTCCGGCCGCGGCGGCGGGGTCCGAGGCCGAGTCGACCGTTGCCAACAATCAGAGCCTGCTCCCACCGCTGCCGGTGGGCACCGACAGCGTTTGGAAATTCAGATCGTCGGGCAAGATACGCGTATGCGAAATCATCTTTTGCGCCGTTCGGCCATCGCCATCCTTGCGGCCGCTCCCATTGCTGCGGGGTCGCTGTTCGGCGCCGGAATCGGTTCGGCTGAGCCCCCGAACTGCGTCAACGGACAATTCTGGGATCCGATCACCAACACCTGCCAGACCCCACGTCCGGCGGAGAACTGTGCGCCCGGTCAGTACTGGAACGCCCTGTCCAATGTCTGCCGACCTCTGGGACAACTCTAGACCGTTTCACTGCCCGGGGCGGCGAGGAATACGCCGGCATCAACTCTGGCGGATTGCCGGTAGAGGTCGCTGTTTCCATTCCGCCGCAGTCGTTTTCGTCGACAGGGAGAGGCCTGGACTGGCTCGTCACTATCGGCCGCGCGGATCCCGACCGTTCCAGGCGACGAGGCGGTCGATGGCGGGAGCGTCGTCGGGGATCGGGACGGCCTCGGCGAACGGGATGCCGACCTCGTCGAGTCCCCTCGCGGCCGAGATCTCCGCATAGAGCGCTCGGCGGTTCTCGGCCGGGAGCATCTGGCGGGCCGCTTCGAGCGCCGCGGTGACGACCGTGACGTCCCAGTCGGGCTGCTGACCGGTCGCTGTCGCAAGGTCCCACGTGTGGACGGTCAGCTCGGAGAAGTATGACGCCAGTACCTGCGCGCCGCTTCCTTGGATCCACGGCAGCGCCATGGGTCGTTCGAGCACGGTGTCGTCGCTCCAGGCATCCGCGGCGCGCCTCCCCGACTCCCGCCACGCGTCGGGCCAGCGGTCGTCGGCGATTGCGGTATCGGTGACTGCGAAGGGATCTTCGCCGTTTCCGAGCGCGGCAACTCGGTTCAGCACGCCGATGAGGTGGGCGAGCAGTGCTCGCACGTCCATGCCTGGGCACGGTGTCGGGTTCCTGAGCTGCCCTGACCGGACGCCGGCAACGACGACCCCGACGGTATCGATGGCGCGGTCGAGCATTGGCCTGGGATCGTGGGGGCGGTCTGTGGTGACACTGGTCTGTGTGGTCATGACGGCATTGTGCCGACTCAAACCGGTCATCTGATGGCCTGTTTGATGTGGGAGTGTGGTTGGGTGCGCGCCGACCGGCTGATAGCCATCCTCCTGCTGCTTCAGCAGCGCGAGCAGGTCACCGCGCAGGAGGTCGCCCTGGAGCTGGAGGTGTCCGAGCGCACCGCCCGCCGTGACCTCGAAGCGTTGAGCGTCGCCGGGGTGCCGGTGTACTCCATGCAAGGCCGAGGGGGTGGGTGGCGTCTGTTGGGCGGCGCTCGCACCGACCTTTCCGGCCTGACCGCGGGCGAGGCTCGCGCCCTCTTTCTGGTTGCCGGGGCCGCTTCGACGGCAACCCCGGGCGCGAAGGCCGCTCTGCGCAAGCTCGTACGCGCGCTTCCTGAGCCCTTCCGGGAGCAGGCCGCGAGAGCGGCGACATCAGTCGTCGTGGACCCACGACACTGGGGATCCAGCCGGCTCGAGCGCCGACCACCCCGGTTTCTCGACGAACTTCAGGAGGCGGTGATCCTCGGCGTCCAGGTGCGGCTCGGCTACGTCGACCGCAAGGGCTCCGAGACCGAGCGGAATGTCCACCCCTTGGGCATCGTCGCCAAGAGCTCGACGTGGTACCTGGTCGCCCATACAGCGGACGGCCAACGGACCTTTCGGATAGACCGTGTCTCGTCGGTCGAGTTGACCGACGTTCCCGTCCAACGGCCCGAGGGATTCGACCTTGCCGAGAGCTGGCGCGAGATCGCCGACGAGGTCGACCGAAGGCGCACTCCCCTTGAGGTTCAGGCCCTGTGCGCTCCCGACGGGCTCGGCCTGCTTCGAACGGTGCTCGGGGGTCGCCTCGACGTTGGAGGTTCCACGCCCGACGGCCGGATCGCGATCGTGGTCCGCGGCCGTAGCGAGTACTCACTCGCTGTCGAACTTGCCGGGTTCATCGAATGGCTCGACGTCACCAGCCCGCAGGGCGTGCGGGACCACCTCGCCTCGATCGGCGGTGCGCTTGTCGCGCGGTACAGCTGAGTCGGGCGCCGTCTTTGCCGGCAGGTTTGGCCAAAGACCATGACCTGTCACGTAATCGCCGGGCGACCCTGCGAGGGGCACACTCAAATCTGTGGATACCCGAGAGACGGTCAACGAACTGCTACGGCGCATCGCAGTCGGTGACCACACGAAAATCGCTGAGCTCTATGCCGAGCAGATCTCGTGGAAACTGGCCTGGCCGTCCGGCGACTACACAGACACAGTGCCCTGGATTCAACAACGGTCCACACGAGCTGGCGTCGAGCAGCACTACCGACTCATCGCCGAACACCACATCGCGCAATTGAGTTCCGCCAAGGTGAGTTTGGTGCTGGTCGACGACGCAGACGCCGTCGTGCTCGGCGAGCTCCAGAACACAGCGGCACCGACTGGCCGCAGCTATCAGGCTGCATTCGCGTTGCACCTGACGGTGGTAGATGGCCTGATCACCGGCCACCACATCTACGAGGACAGTCTTTCGGTGTTCCGAGCGTTCACCGGGTGACACCGGTGAACGACTCCAGGTGGACGCATTGTCACTGCAGTCCAACGCGTCTCGCCTGTCGATCTGCTTGTGGTTTGGTGGCGTCAACCCAGCCGCCGAGTGCGCCACCGTGACAGATCCTCCTCGAGCACCGCAGGATCGCGTTCGGCGAACACCTCTTCGGTGATCTCCAGGTGCCGGATGCGGTCGAGGTGAAATCCCCGGATGGCGTCGCGCAGCCGACACCATCCCGCGAACACCCACGCATCACCTCCACGCAGCAGACCCATCGCCTCCACGTCACGGGTGGTGCGCGTTGCGCCGTCCTCAGCGGTGTAGTCCAACCGCACGACTCGGCGCGCAGCGATAGCCTCGGGAACCAGCGAGATCGCCGCCTCAGACGGCGGCTGAGACTCGATGACGAACATCGACGCCAAGGCCTCGTCGACGGTCGCAAGCTGTTCTTCGCGGCTGATCGCAAGGATCTTCGCCCTCGCACGGCGCGCCACCGCACCGTAGGGCGAGGACTCCAGCAAGCCCAGCCCCGCAAGCACGGCCAGCGACTCCGGCACCGTGAGATTCAATGGCGGCAGGGAATGTTCGCGCAGGATCGAATACCCACCGGACATTCCGTGGTCGGCATAGATCGGGACACCCGCACGCTGAAGCGACTGGATGTCACGCTCGATCGTGCGTTTGGACACTGCGAACTCCTCCGAGAGCCGAGCGGCCGACATCGGCCGGCGAGATCCCCGCAACAGATCCACCAGCGCGTACAACCGCTCGGCTCTCCTCATGATTTCGAGTCTCCTCGATCTCAGGTGAGGTGCGCGCGCGTCCCGGTCGTCGACCACACCTCGCGGATCAACCCATCGTCGGTGAAGTCGAAGACATCGATGCCGCCCGCAGCAAGTTCCCCGTCCTGCACATTCCACAGCATCCGCCCGTGCGCGCCGTCCACAGCCCGTGCGATCTCGGTGAACACCACATCGGGATGTTGCTCGCGATACCGATCGAGGAACCCGGCGAAGCTCTGCGCGCCCAGCACGGCATCCCCCGGGTTCGACCCATCGGTCTCGGAGACCAGAAAATGAATCCGGAAATCAGCACTGCAGATCCGGCGCGCGATCTGACTGTCGGTGTTCCACATCTCCAACCACACCGCGAGCGCCGCATCTGCAGCAGCCCGGTTTGTATTAACCATGTTCGGGTTCTCATTCATGGCGACAGCATCAGACATGGTTGCGACAACGGTATGTCGGTGTTTGGGTACCGAGTCGACAGGCAGGTTGTGAGCTTGTCGATGATGCGTCCAATTTCGCGACAACGACGTGCCGCAAAGCCTTAGTCTCCCCCGATGCCGGAAATGAGCCCCGCTGCCGAGTTCGATTTCGTCATCGTGGGAGCGGGCAGTGCGGGCTGCCTGCTCGCCAACCGGCTCAGCGCCAACCCCGATCACCGGGTGCTCCTGGTCGAGGCCGGCGGCAAGGACAACTGGTTCTGGATCAAGATCCCGGTGGGCTACCTGTACACCATCGCCAACCCCCGCACCGACTGGTGCTTCACCACCGAGGCAGACCCCGGTCTGGCCGATCGCAGCATCCACTACGCGCGCGGCCGTGTGATCGGCGGCAGCTCGTCGATCAATGCCATGATCCACATGCGTGGACAAGCCAGCGATTACGAGCTGTGGGCGCAGGCCACCGGTGACGATCGCTGGCGGTGGGGTGGACAGGGCGGGGCCGGCGAGACGCTGTCGATCTACAAGGAGTTGGAAGACTACTTCGGTGGCGCCGACGAATGGCACGGCGCCGGCGGCGAGATTGCCGTCGAGCGGCCGCGGGTGCGCTGGAAAATCTTGGACGCCTGGCAGGCCGCCGCGGCCCAGGAAGGCATCGCCCCGATCGCCGAGTTCAACCGCGGTAACAACGCCGGCAGCGCGTACTTTCACGTCAACCAACGTCGGGGCCGTCGCTGGTCGATGGCCGATGCTTTTCTGCATCCCGTCGCCCACCGACCCAATCTCACCGTGTACACCCACACCCAGGCGTTGCAGCTGCTGATGGACGACCAGGTCCACGACGGCCAGCGTCGCGGTGCCTGGACCACAGCTGCGCACCGCGCCTCTGGTGTGCGGCTGCTCAAGAACGGGCGCATCATCGAGGTCCGGGCCCGGCGAGAGGTGATCCTGAGCGCCGGAGCGATCGGGTCGCCACAGCTCATGCAGGCGTCAGGTCTGGGACCGGCCGGGCTGCTTGCTCAGCATCACGTGTCGGTGGCCGTCGATCTGCCAGGGGTAGGTGAGAACCTCCAGGACCACCTGCAGCTGCGCACGGTTTACCGGGTGCGGGGTGCCCGGACCGTCAACTCCCTGTACCGCAATTGGTTTACCCGCGCAGGCATGGGACTTCAGTACCTGATGTTGCGATCCGGACCCATGACCATGCCGCCTTCCACGCTGGGCGCTTTCGCCAAGAGCGACCCCACGCTGACCAGTCCCGATCTGGAGTGGCATGTACAGCCCTTGTCGTTGGCAAAGTTCGGCGAACCGCTACACCGTTTCGGAGCGATCACGCCCTCGGTGTGCAATCTGCGACCCAGCTCGCGCGGCCACGTACGCATCGCCGACGCAGATCCGCTGACTTACCCGAAGATCTCCTGCAACTACCTGTCCACCGACGCCGATCGCGAAACCGCCGTGCGGGGCTTGAGGATGACCCGGCAGATCATGGCGGCGCCGTCCCTGGCCCGATACCACCCGGAAGAACTGCTGCCCGGCCCGCAACTGGTGAGCGATGAAGACCTCCTGCGGGCGGCCGGCGAGCTCGGAACGACCATCTTTCATCCCGTCGGCACCTGCACCATGGGAGCCTTTGACACACGAGGACTGCCACGGTCGGCCGCCACGGTGCTCGACACCGACTGCCGCGTGTACCGCGTGGCGGGTCTCCGAGTGGTCGATGCGTCGGCGATGCCGACCATCACATCCGGGAACACCAACGCGCCGGTCATGTTGATTGCCGAACGCGCGGCCCGGGCGATCCTGGCATGAGCCCGTCGACTTTCGCCGAAGGCCGTGTCCATCAGAGACCGGACGGTACGACCTTGCCGTTGACCGTTACCGCGACCTGGTCCATCTCCGCGTCGTACTCGACCTTGCCGTGTTCGAAGGTCGTCACGAGTAGATCGCCGACGGTATCCTCGTCACTGGTGGGCGCGCCCAGGGGACCCACTGAGCCGTTCTCGCCGGTGACCACCGGTACGCCCGCTGGGTCCCGCGGGACATTCCAGGCCTCCCGGATCTTGCCCCAGGTGATGTAACCAGGCGTGCCGGCGTCGCCATTCTTGGCCGTGATCACGCCGCCCTGGAACTGCTGGAACAACACACCGCTCTCGCGTGCCCCCGCATTGCGGTCACCCGTCAGCGGCTTGCCGAGAGCCTGCCGCTGGTATTCGGATGCCGACGCATATTTGGCCGCAATCGGACCGGTCAGCGTCACCTCGACGTCTCTCTCCCCGATGAGCTTCACTTCGGCGGGCGGGGCCTCCGTCTCGGAGGTGGCGATCAACCCGACCTGCGGCGGCACCGACGTGTCGACGGTCTCACCATTGCTGCAGCCCACGGTGATCAGTGCGACGACAGCCATGCCGACGACTGCTGTGTAGCGGTATTCGGTTGTCCTCATTGGCTCACTCTCGCGTCTTGCTCTGGAGTGGGTCAAGTTTCGGTTGAACCGCTCGGCGCCCTCCGCCGGAATAAACCCCGCGCCCGGTGAACTTGGCTCAAGGGTCGCCCCTTCCCCGACTCAGGAGCATCCATGACCCGTCCCGTCCGCGTCGCCGTACAGATCCAGCCCGGCGGCACGCCCGACTACCGCACCTGGCGCGACGCCGTCCTGGCCGCCGACGACCTCGGTGTTGACGTGATCTTCGGCTACGACCACTTCCACCTCCCGGCGATGAAGGCCCTCGTCGACGGCAAGCCGGTCATGTACGACGAGCAACCCGACGTCGCCAACTTCGAAGGTTGGACCGCACTCGCGTCGTGGGGCGAGATCACCTCACACGCCGAGATCGGGTTGCTTGTCACCGGCGTCGGGTACCGCAACGCCGACCT
The DNA here is from genome assembly GCF_012223425.1 of Mycolicibacterium frederiksbergense. Taxonomy (GTDB): domain Bacteria; phylum Actinomycetota; class Actinomycetes; order Mycobacteriales; family Mycobacteriaceae; genus Mycobacterium; species Mycobacterium frederiksbergense. The sequence continues at coordinate 5,405,620 of NZ_CP038799.1, read as the reverse complement.
GCTCGCCGACATGGCGCGCACCGTCGACCACATCAGCGGCGGTCGGCTCATCCTCGGCCTGGGCGCGGGATGGTACGAAAAGGATTACACCACCTACGGTTACGACTTCGGCACCTTTGGCTCCCGGTTCGATCTGTTCGACGAGAGCTTGATTCGCATCGAAAGCCGGCTCGCTGCGCTGATTCCGCCGCCCGTGCGCAAGCTACCCATCCTCATCGGGGGCACCGGGCCCAAGCGTTCGCTGCCCGCCGTCGCCCGGCACGCCGACATCTGGCACGCGTTCGCCGACCTCGACGCCTTCCGTAGGTCCAGCGACCGCGTCGATGAGCTGGCAGAAACGTTCGGCCGCAACGGCGCCGATATCGAGCGCTCGACGCTCTGGGCGAACGCCGAGGGCGCCGATGCCTTCCGCGAGGCAGGAGTGAGCTTATTTCAGACCGAACTCACCGCCGACAACGGTTACGACCTCACGTCTCTGAAAGAGGTGCTCACCTGGCGGGACAACGGGTGAGCAGGTAAGCCAACCCTGGGGTTTCGGGTGCCCCCAGGCGGGGCACACCGTCGACGCGCACAGCCTGCGCACGCTGACGCGACGCGGAAGCGAAAGCAATCCCCATGGGGATCACATCGGAAAGAGACTCACATGGCGCTCGACGACAATGACATCAGCACCTCGCCGGCAGCCGGCGGCGAAGGAACGGCCGACGGCGGAAGCAACCCCGAGGGCCATGACGGTGGCGCTGACGGCACCGCCGGTGGCGAAGGCCCCGCCGACGGCGGAAGCAACCCCGAAGGTCACGACGGTGGCGCTGACGGCACCGCCGGTGGCGAAGGCCCCGCCGACGGCGGAAGCAACCCCGAAGGCCACGACGGCGGCGCCGACGGCACCGCCTGAGAGTCCGTGGTGCTCAGCCGTTGTATAGGCATCGACACTGATGTCTTCGCCACCGAGTACTGGGGTCAAAAGCCACTGCTGAGCCGCTCGGCTGCGCTACCCCGCGACTTCTGCGATCTGTTGTCGCCCGACACGGTCGACGAGCTCATTGCAGAGCGCGGGGTGCGCGCGCCTTTCATCCGGCTGGCCAAGGAAGGGCACGTCCTGTCCAAGGACTCCTACCTCGGGCCTGCCGGCTTCGGTGCGGAAATCGCCGACCAGGTCGACTCGGCGAAGGTGCTCAGCCGGCTCGGGTCGGGCGCCACCGTCGTTCTGCAAGGGCTGCACCGGCTTTGGCCGCCACTCATCGACTTCGTCGGTCATGCCGTCGACGACATCGGTCATCCGGTTCAGGCGAATGCGTACATCACGCCACCAGGCAATCGGGGCTTCGACTTCCACTACGATGTGCACGACGTGTTCGTCCTGCAGGTATCTGGAACCAAACGCTGGATCGTGCATGAACCGGTGCACGTTCATCCGCTGCCATCGCAGTCGTGGACCGACCATCGCGACCAGATCGCTGAGCGCGTCACCGGCGAGCCGGTCATCGACGCCGAGCTGTCGCAGGGCGACGCGCTCTATCTACCACGTGGGTGGGTGCATGCGGCGCAGACGCTGGACACGACCTCCATCCACCTGACGATCGGTGTGGAGGCGACGACGGCGGTGGATATCGCGCGCGCCGTACTCGACCAGCTCGGCGCCGTCGAAGAGTTCCGGGCCCCACTCCCCTTGGGCATCAATCCGGTCGACAAAGACGGTGTCGCGGCAACTACAGCCAAAGTCATCGCGCAGATCGCCGGCCATCTCCGCGACAACGCAGAAGTGCTGAGCACTGCTGCCGCCGAGCGGTTGATCACCCGGCACGGATCGCGAACCAGAGCCGAAGCGGTCCGCCCGCTGGCGATGATGCGTGCCGCTGAGCAGGCCGACACCATGCATGTGCGGTGGCGTCGCGGCCTGACCGCCACCATCTCGGAGGAACGCGATGGCCGGGTGGCCCTGAGCTTGGCGGACAAGACCATCCGTTTCCCGGTGGTGTGCTCCGGTGCGTTACGGGAACTCATCACCGGCAGGACCGCCGACGCAGCGGCGTTACCCGGTCTGGACAGCGCCGATGGCGCAGTGCTGATTCGGCGGCTGCTCCGAGAAGGTGTGCTGGTGCCCTGCCCTGCCGACCGGGCCCACCCCTAGGCTGAGCTGGTGACGCCGGAGAAACGCCCGCCGTGCAGCGTTGAGTCCCTGGCTCGTGACGAGCCGATGTACGGCACGGCGTCGGCCGGATCGTCCTGGCTGTTGCTCGAACTCGAAGGCGGCTGGGGCCCGTCGGCGTTCCTGCAGTCGCCGAGTTGTATCGACCCGACTCTGGGACGGTCGATCGTGCGGCGCGCCGAGTCGGCGGGGATGCGCATCGCCGCGATCCGGCGGCACGGACGGCGGTCGTCGAGCCCGCGATGGCGGTGGTTCGTGGCGAATTCCACGGTGGGACAACAGCATGCCCTCTTTCACGGCGAGGTCGGTGAGGCACGTGAGTACCTGGACCTCGACCTCGGCGGCGGCGACGGTGTCCGATCGGAAGATCCGCTCGTGGCTGTCTGCGCGCACGGCAAGCACGACCAGTGCTGCGCTGTGCGGGGGCGGGCAGCAGCAGCCGCCATCGCCGCGTCGTATCCCGAGATAGTCTGGGAGTGTTCGCATCTGGGTGGGGATCGGTTTGCCGCGACGATGCTGATCCTGCCGGAGGGCCTGTGCTACGGCCGCGCCGACAGCACCGACGCCGCCGAATTCCTCCGGCTGTACTTCGACGGCAGACTCGACGACCGATACCTGCGCGGCAGAACCTCTGTCCCCCACGCTGTGCAGGCTGCGCAACACTTCGCCCGCGAAGCCTATGGCGACGACCGGATCGAAGCACTGAATCCCGTCACCGTCGACAGTGCTGACGGAGTCGTCCGGGTTGTGTTGGCGGCCGACAACGGCGCGGTCGAGGTCCTCTTGAACGAAGCGATGTCCAGGCCGCTGTTCTCACAGTGCCGAGCAACCACGGCAGGTCCGGTCCGAACGTACAGTCTTCGTTCGATCAGCAACTGATGCCAGTACCGAACTACTGAACGGAGCCCTACGGCCATGCCGGTTACCACCCCGATCTCCATGGACATCGTGCGCGGTGCGCGCGAACTGGAACCGACGGCGCACGGCCTGCTTCCGCATCGGTTGCCTGGCTGGGCACGAGCGCAATGCGCGGATGCTCAGCTGGCAATGGCCGAATCCCAGCCCGCCGGTTGCCGATTGGTGTTTCGCACCCTGTCCACGATGATCGAACTGGATGCGCTGCGCACCCGTGCGGCCTATCGGGGGATGCCGATGCGGCCCGACGGCGTCTACGACTTGCTGATCGACGGCCGACTCGCCGCGCAGGCGAGCCTGACCGGCGGCAACGTGCTGATGAAGGACGCCGCGAGCGGCACCGAGGAACTCCTGCCCGGTGCACCCGGCACGATTCGCTTCGCCGATCTTCCTGATCGCCACAAGACCGTCGAGATCTGGTTGCCGCACAACGAAACCACCGAACTGATCGCACTTCGCAGCGACCAGCAGCTGGAAAGCTGCCCGATCACCCGGCCCATCTGGCTACATCACGGCAGCTCCATCAGCCACGGCTCCAACGCACTTCACCCCACCGGCACCTGGCCCGCGCTGGCGGCTGCCGGCGCCGGCGTGGAACTGATCAACCTCGGTATGGGTGGCTCGGCCCTGCTGGATCCTTTCACCGCACGCACGATGCGCGACATTCCGGCCGATCTGATCAGCATCAAGATCGGCATCAACGTCGTCAACGCCGATCTGATGCGCCTTCGCGCGTTCGGGCCCTCCGTACACGGCTTTCTCGACACCATCCGCGACGGTCACCCGACAACTCCGATCGTCGTCGTCTCCGCGCTCTACTGCCCCATCCACGAAGACACCCCCGGACCGCTGGCTCCCGATTTCAGCAGCGGCACAATGACATTTGTCGCCACCGGAGATCCGGCAGAGACCAGGGCGGGCAAGCTCACGCTGAGCGTCATCCGTCACGAACTGGCGGCCATCGTCGAACAACGCTCCACTGTCGACCCACACCTTCGCTACCTCGACGGATTGACGTTGTATGGGCCCGACGACTTCTCCGAGCTTCCTCTCGCCGACAACGTGCATCCCGGCCCGCAGGTTCACCAACGTGTCGGCGAGCGCTTTGTGGGCACCATCCGCGAGATCTTCACCGACGATTGAACCCACGCAAGAAAGGGCATCCGCTCTGTGCGCTGGATCACAACTCCGGCCCGACGCAGTCAGGGAGTGGAATGGGCGGAACACACAATGAAATCGCCAAGTGGGATCCATCCGTAGCACGCCGGATCAGCAATGCGATCGGGCCGATCGTGGCCCGCTACTTTCGGGCGGAGGTCAAGGATCTCGCGAATGTGCCCGCCCTCGGCGGGGCGTTGATCGTCTCCAATCACTCCGGCGGCGTGCTCACACCCGACGTGCTGATCTTTGCGCCGGCCTTCTACAACACATTCGGCTATGACCGGCCGCTGCACATCTTGGCGCACTACGGGGTGTTGCTGGGGCCGTGGGGCTCGGCCCTGTCGCAGGCCGGCGCCATCGAGGCCACACCGGACAACGCGGCGGCGGCGTTGCGCTCCGATGCGGTGGTCCTCGTATTCCCGGGCGGCGATTACGACGCATTCCGTCCGTCGGAATCAGCCAATGTCATCGACTTCGAGGGGCGTACCGGCTACGTCCGGACCGCCATCCAGTCGGGTGTGCCGATCGTGCCGATGGTGTCGATCGGCGGCCAGGAAACCCAGTGGTTCCTGGCCCGCGGCGACGGTCTGGCGCGGCGCCTCGGACTGCACCGGATCCGGTTCAACGCCCTTCCGCTCACCTTCGGCCTGCCCTTCGGCCTGACCACCGTGCTGCCCGCGAACATTCCGCTGCCGTCCAAGATTGTGATGCGCGTGCTCGCCCCGATCGATGTGACCGAGCAGTTCGGGGATGACCCTGACATCGACGAGGTGGATGACCACGTCCGAACGGTGATGCAGCGCGCCCTGGACGATCTGGCCCGCAAACGCCGATTCCCGATCCTCGGCTGAACCCGAGGTTTCGAACATACGTGCTACGGGCATTTATCTGGTCATGAATGATGACACCACACAAGCGCCCAACGAAAACGCCGAGAAGGATACATCGCAGTGGGTCACCGGCGATGAGCCGATGACCGGCCCGCAACGCAGCTATTTGCACACGCTTGCCCAGGAGGCGGGCGCGGAGGTTCCCGAGGACGTGACGAAAGCGCAAGCCTCCGACCTCATCGAGGAGCTGCAACAAAAGACCGGGCGCGGCTGACCGGGCCGGTTCGTCGCCTCAGCGCACCCACGCACGTACCTCGTTGACGCAACGTCCAGCCTGGTGGCTCAGGACGTCGCCTCGGCGGCGAGCCTGGACAGCGTGTCGTCCAATTGGTCCTCGGTGACGAGCGGGAACTTGACCTTTTCGAGCAGCTTCTTGTCGGTGACCTTGGACCAGTCATAGGTATGACGGACCAGCGTCTCGCCCGGGCCGTGCGCTTCCAGCTCCCACAGCCATTCCCAGCCGGGAGGCTCAGTACCCGCGGGCGCCGTCTTCCAGGCCAGCAGCTTGTCCTTCGCATACCCGGTGACGTGGTTGTCGGTCTTGTATTCCCCGCCCATATGGTCGCCCTGCATGTTCATCGTGAACACCTCGCCGACCTTCTGAATCCGATCGGCATGGTCGACACTGCGGACAAACCCGGACCCGTCGAGCACTGGATGCCGCTCGGGTTGGACAGGATGTCGAACACCGCATCGACGGGGCGGTGATGGTTCGTTCGACGGTGACCTTTGCTTCGTTGCTCATACCCGCGGGGTGCCCAACATGGCCGCGTCGCTAAACAATGACGGATCTCAGGCCACGACCCTGCTCACGTGCGCTGCCGAATCCCCGATGGCGACCTCGCTTCCGCCGATCATGGTGCGAAGCAACTCCGCCTGCTCGCGTTGACCGCGACGCGCAGCCCGGTCCATACCGCCGGGCAGCGTCAGGTCGACCGCACTGCGCACGACATTGACCGGCAACTTGAGCAGCGGATACCACGGCAGCACGAAGGTCGGCAGTCCCAGCATCCGCATCGCGCGGGGTCCCAGGAAGGCGCTCGTCACCGAGAGGTGCTGGGCCCGCGCCAGCTGCCGGCGCAGCGCGGGAAGGCTGTCGAAATGCCAGGCCAGCGGATCGTCGGCCATCGGTGCGGCCAGTTGCCGCGTGGACTCATCCGGCGCCGAGAGCGCGGTCAAGGTGTGGTAAAGCACCCTGATGCCGTCGCGGAAGCTGTGCGGCAACCACTCATCCTCGACACCGATGAGCCACCCGACATAGCGCGTCAGGTGAGCCACAGCATCCAGATCATCAGGCGCGGTGAGGATTCCCATTCCGAGGCTGGCCGCCGGCGGAGCAATGAGGGCACCGATCAAGGTGGCCGCCATATCAGTCTGGTTGACCGGCACGCCCCAGTCGTCGGGGTGCCAGTCCGGCATCGCACCGACATGCCTGCGCACGAAGGCGTGAATGAGCCGCACCCGGATCGTGGACCGATAACCGACCCCCAGTGGTTCGAGGCCGTCTTCGGCGATGACGTCCATCGCCCATTGCATGGTCTCGGCGAAGCGCTTGTTGGAGCCCTTCTCCAGCGCTCCGGTGCGCAGCAGGGTCTTGTTGAAGCCGGAGAACTGGTAACCGCCCAGCAAGGACACATCGCGCGCGATATACATGCCGTCGGCACCGCCCCGCCGCATGGCGCGCTGCCCGCGCCGGATCAGCCCGGGATCGACCCAGTCCGGCAGAGTCTCCACCGAGGAGAAGAAGTCCCGCAGCGGCTGCGGCGCTTCCGGCACATTCGCGATGCCTTCGACCAGTGCCCGGTCGAACAGCGGACGGGTCTGCGGCAGGCCGGTGACCACCATCCAGTCCAGCAGTCGATCCATGGGCTCGTCACCGACGGTGAGCCGCTCCCCGAGTCGATGCCATTGCCCCGGGCCTGGCCTGCGTATACCCAGGCCGGTGGCCAAGAGCTTGATCATCCCCGGCACCGGACGAGGTCCGGCAGGATGCCTGCTCGGGACACCTACAGTCATCGCTGCTCCCCTTTGAGCTGATTTTGACAACGCTTGTAGTCAACAGATCGTACGTGGCACTCGACGGGTGTCAACAAGCCGCACCGCGCATACCTCCCGGGTTCAGATGTGTGCCGGTCGGGGCGGTTGTACTGTCCTGGCCATGCGCACGCCCCGCAATCCTGATGGCGACGCCCCGCTGTGGAAGCGGGCGGCCTTCGAACTGAAGTGCTTCATCAAACGCCGGATCGCACCGAAGGGCGTCCCAGTGGCGCCACCGAGCGAGCCGTACCTGGTGGTGCCGATCCTCGGGCAGTCCAACGCGTTCGGGATGGGCCTGCCATTGGATCGGGAGGGGGCCGACAAACCGCACCCGAATGTGCACCAGTGGGCCAACAGTGGCCCGTCGAAGAACACCGTCATCCTCGGCGCGGATCCGCTGGTGCACGAGACACCCTCGCGGCGTGTCGGTTTCGGCGTGACGTTCGGCAAGGCGCTGACCGAGGCGACCAATCGCTCGGTTCTGCTGGTGCCCTGCGCCCGCGGCGACACCTCGTTTCATCCGAAGAACGGGTACACCTGGGACATCGAGGACACCAAGACCCGACGCAATCTCTACCGTGAGGCGGTCCGTTCGATCGACGCTGCCCTGGCACAACATCCGGGAAGCACCGTTGCTGTCGTGTTGTGGCACCAGGGGGAATCCGATGTGCCCTTGACGACTGGGCCGGACTACCAGCGCAAGCTCGACGCCCTGTTCGGCGATCTTCGCGCCCGCTATGGGGCCGAGACTCCGATCATCCTCGGCGGCATGGTGCCCGAGGAGATGGAGCTCAGCGGCAAGGACTATACGGTGATCGACGCCGTGCACCAGGACACCCCGAATCGCCTGCCGCGGACGGCATTTGTGCCCGGCAACAGGGATTCGATCAACAGTCTGGCCGATCGTCATTACAACGCCGAAGGCGTCCGAGCCCTGGGGCGCGATATGTGGGCGGCCTACCAGAGACTCGACGCTGCCGCACTGCGGGACTACCGCCGCTGACCTGAACCGTCCGCGCCCCATCTGGTGCGTCGCGACATCAATTCGGCTCGGAAAGCGGCTCCTGCCAACGTGTTCGGCGCTGCTCGTCGGTCTGCTCCCACCACGGCGGTTGGCCCCGCTCCCCCAGGGCGACCTTGGCGGCCTGTACGCCGGCGCGGGCCGCCGGCTCCTCCGGCGTCCCCTTCGTCCTGCGCACCTCTCGGCGCCACGCCATCAATATCCGCACCAGCTCGGTCCGGCGTTTCTCAGGTATCGACGGATCCGTCGCGCGCCAGCGCCTCCCGTCGATGACCACATGGTGACCATCAGCTGTTGTCTGCGGCCGCTCGCTCATAGGTCGATGGTAGGCAGGTGTACACGGGGACGATCTCGGTGCGGGCGATCGCCCGTTCCCGATCGTCCGACAGCGCGGTGCGACGCGGGTCCGCCATGTATCGGTCCATCGCTGCCGCCGATGCCCACTCGAACAGCTGGATCTCCAACGGCCGGCCCTCGGCGCCATCTGTCCACGCGCGGTGGACGACGCTTCCGCCGTGCTCGGTGACCAGTCGAAGCACCGCGTCCTCGTAGTCGCTGAGCGCCTGCTCCATTCCGGGGTGTGCCCACAGAAACACATACATCGTCTGCGTCATCGTGGAAGGGTGGCACGCCTCGCGGCGGATTGCCCACTTGTTTTCATGCCCCTGGCGCAGAACCGGGCGGGTGGGACATACTGATCTCAGGCGCGGCCCCCGATCGGTGTAGGCCCACAATCCCTATCTCCCTCCCTCGACTCTTTCCCCTGACGGGACGGGACCTGTCGTGCCTTCACTCATCTCACCAGAACGGAGAAAGCCGATGTCTGTCAACATCATCAGGAGCGGCACCGAGCGACTGATCATCGAGAACACCCTGGATCGCAACCGATCGGCCCTCATCGACGCCGTGCGCGGGCTCTCCGAGTCAGACGCCCGGCGCCGGCTCGTCGCGTCGCTGACCACGCCCATCTCGTTGATCAAGCATGCGGCGGCCGCCGAACGCATCTGGTTCCAACGCTTTTGGGCCGGCCTGGACGCTGCGGAGTGTGACGGATACGCCGAGCGTGACGAGGGCACCTTCGACGTCGGCGCGCACGAGTCGCTCGCCGGTGTGATCGCCGAATTCGAGCGGTCCAGCCGGCTGTCCCGCACGATTGCGGCACGGTTCGACCTCGATGACACCAAGGTCAATCCCGTCGAGGGTGAACTCAGTATGCGGTGGACACTGCTGGCCATGATCGAGGAGTTCGCCAGGCATGCCGGACACGCCGACATCCTGCGCGAGCAGATCGAAGCCGGTGGCGGCTAGCACTACCCGATGAGGTCACGCCAGCGTCATTGTCCACACCGCGGTCACCCGGACATGCTGTGTGGTGTAAGCCTCCCCATCGATGACAGGAGCAGAACATGAGCAAGGCAGTGCGCGACGAACTGGTGCTCTCGCACGCAGCGATCACCGCCGACGTGGAGGCGCCGTTCGAGCGTGTGGATATCGCCCAATGGTTGAAAACCCTTCCCACACATGAGTATCAGCGCTGCGCGCCTGGCGATCACAAGGCTGCGGGATATACGGTCGACGACGACGGCACACCCATGTCGATCAACATCGAGATGATCGGCACCGGGCTGGTCATCCAGCAGTACCGATTCGAGGTCGCTGAAACCCACTACTGCAAGATGGTGTCGTTGTCAGACATTCTCACCCCCGCCGGGTGGACAACCACCCAGGTGATCTGGGAGCTTCGCATGGAGCAGCTCGACGGTGACCGGTGCCGCTACACCAACACCGTGACCTCCCATCCCACCGAGGCGTTTCTGAAGTTCATCGCCGAGAACGGCCAGACCTTCAGCGAGGCAGCCGATGCGCGGCAGGAGGCGTCTGGGCGGCACTGCCGCGTCGAGACACCGCTGTACGCACAGAGCATCGCCCGCTGGGCAGCCGCGCGATGAACGGCGCGATCTTGTTCGATCACCCAGGTGAGCCGGACGTGCTGCAGTGGCGGGAGGTCGAGCGCTTGCAGCCCCGGCCCCACGAGGTGGTGATCAGAGTTGCGGCGGCGGGGATCAACAACGCCGACCTGCTACAGCGCCGTGGGCACTATCCGGTGCCGTCGTGGGCGCCGCGCCCGCTGGGGCTGGAGTGCTCCGGAACGATCACCGCCGTCGGAGCAGATGTCGCGGCCTGGTCACCGGGAGATGATGTGTGCGCGCTGCTCGACGGCGGCGGCTACGCCGACGAAGTCGCCGTGCCCGCGGCCCAGGTGATGCCGATCCCCCAGGGTGTCAACATGATCGAAGCGGCCGCGATCCCTGAGGTGGCCGCCACCGTCTACTCCAACCTCGCCATGATCGCCGGACTCGGGAAGAGTCACACCGTGCTGATCCACGGCGCGGGCGGCGGTATCGGCACCTTCGCGATCCAATGGGCCGTCGCGATCGGCGCCCACGTCATCACCACCGCCGGCAGTGACGCCAAGGTGCAGGCAGGCCTGAGTCTCGGCGCTCAGACCGCGATCAACTACCGCTCAGAGGATTTCGTCGCCGCCACCCTGGAAGCCACCGGCGGGCGCGGCGTCGACAGCATCCTCGACGTCGTGGGAGCGGACTACCTGGGGCGCAACCTCGAATGCTTGGCACCCGACGGACATCTGGTGATCATCGGCGGCACCACCGGGTCCACGCAGTTGGACATCGGCTACCTGATGTCCAAACGCGCCACCGTGTCTGCGACCATGCTGCGGGCGCGCCCGCTGCACCAGAAAGCCGAGATCATCAGCGGCGTGACCCGCGATGTCCTTCCTTTGTTCGCCTCCGGGGCAGTCCGTGTCGTCGTGGACACCGTCATTCCCCTGACCGAAGCCGCTCGCGCGCACCAGCTGCTGGAATCCAAGCGCACCGTCGGCAAGGTGATCCTGGACAACCGGCCGCAGTGATCCCGATCAGAAAAGATCGGGTGCCACCGGCGGCACGTCGTCAAGGAACGCGGTCACCAACGGCACCAACACATCAGCTTGCCCGGCGAGGCCTATATGCGATGTGGCCGGCAACACCACCAGGCGCGCCTGCGGAACACTCTGCAATAGTCCCGTTTTGGCCGCGTCGTCGTCCACTCCCCCGCGCAGCCTGAACAAGGTCAGCGCGTGCTCCAGAATCACCGAGTCCGCGTCACCGACGATCACCATCGTCCTGGCAGCGATGGCTCGCACCTGCTCCTCGCCGATCTGCTGATCCGCGATGTTGAGTGCCTTCATCTTCTCCAGGTAGGCATCGAAGGCACCCGGCGCAGAGGTGTGTGCGGTGAACGCGGTGTGCACGGGCGTGCCGGCGAAGTCGGCGGCACGCATAGCCGCGATGGCTTCGGCCACCGACGGATGCCAGCCGTCGCGGTTAAACGTCGCCGACATGGCCACCAACTTGCTCACGAGGGTGGGATTCCTGATGGCAAGTTGCATGGCAGCGCCACCGCCCTGTGAGTAGCCCATCACATCCGCTCGTGCCACCCCGAGCGCACGCAACAGCTCGGCGGCATCGTCCCCGAACTGCTCATAGGACATGGCTCGGGCGGTGTCCGGGGTACGGCCGTGCCCCTGCTGGTCGAACACGATGACGGTGCGGGTTTTTGCAAAGGCGTCCACCCAGTCCGGCATCGAGTCGGTGGCCATGAACGCGCCCGGGATGAGCAGCAACGGAATCCCGGGGGCAGCGAGGTCGCCGTGCACCTCGTAGTACAGATCCAGACCGTTGATCGGTAGGTGACCGCTTCGCGAGAGCTTCTTTCCCATGGTGGTTGGACCCGCGGAACGGCCGGAACTCATCGCCGCCGGACCGAATGCGCAATGACGCGCGCCGCACGCACGGGAGAGGCGAGCGTGAACCCTGAGTCCATGCCCTGTAGGACCCGGAGAAACGCCTCGGTGAGCCCGGCGTCGTCGGAGGCCGCGGCCATGTAGGCCGTCGTGTAGGTGTTGAACGCCCGCTGCGGCCACATCGTCCATCCGGTTGCCGGCGTGACGGCAAAATCGTTGAGCCGGTTGGCATGCCAGACCGGCGCGATCCGGCGGGCGGCTTTGCGGAAGAATGCTCTGCTCAGATCGGGAATATCATTGTCGGCGAAGGCCTTTCGCAGCGCGAGGGCTTGCTGCGCCGCAGAGGTCATGCCCTGCCCGTAGACCGGGTTGAAACTGCACACCGCGTCACCGGTGACCAGAAGTCCGACGGGAAAGGATGTCAGCTTGTCGTAGCGCCGCCACACGCTGGCCTGGTACCGACGGTGGTGAAGTTCGCCGAGTGGCTCTGCCGCCTTGAGCACCGAGCTGATATGCCGTGGCAGGAGCCGGGCCGCGCCCTCGAGGACGGAAGGCAGATCGGCCGGGAGCCGCTGCCCTCCGGTACCGATCAGCGTGAAGATCACGGTGCCATCCTCGTTCGCGAGCATTCCGGCGCCGGTGGGACGCTGCAAGGTCGGGCTGATGACGGCGGCCTTTTCGTGGAGCAATCCGCCGGGGACTCGAAAAAGCTGGCTGGTGTAGCTGAGCTGCACGCGGTAGGTCTGTTCGACCGGCCGACCGAACCCGTGAGCCTCCAGGAATGCCGGTGTCCGGGCCGATCGGCCCGACGAGTCGACGACGACATCGGCCGGCACCTCGAACGTACGCTTTGTGCAGCGGCTACCGACCTTTACTCCCGTCACCGTGCGCCCACTCAGCGTCGGTTCGATCACGTCATGACCGTCTAGGAACGTCACGTTCGACAACGAGCGAACCCGCTCACGGACAACAGATTCCAGCAGTGGTCTGCTTGCCAGGACGACCCTTATGGCATCGGGATCAGCCACGGTCCCGCGCCTGCACAGAACGCGCCCGTTGATGTCAAGGTAAGCCTGCGACAGGTCGCGGGAATCGAGAACCGGCGCGCCCTTTGACCGCAGTTCCTCACTGACGCCCGGCAGGAGATCCTCGAGCGCTCTGAGGCCAGAGCTGAGCAGCATGTGGAGGTGCAGGCCCTGTTGCACTCCGGGCCGTTGCGAGACCTGGTCGGGAAGCTTGTCGCGCTCGATCACCGTCACCGAGTCGCACGTTTCGGCCATTACTCGAGCAGCCAACAGGCCGCTCATGCTTGCCCCGCACACCACCGCTGACTGCGTCGACATCGCGTTCCTCCCCCGCACCGAAACTCTACGGCGGGATTCCGTGCTTAACCCGCATTGAAAGCGGGTAACACATCGGGGTCGTTCCCGCAGAGCAGTGTTCGCACTGTTCGGCAGCCGTACTAGCAGAATCGAGTCACATATGACCGTCGTTCAGATTGTCCGTCGTCTACCCCTCGCGGCCGCAGTGGCGGGCGCAGTACTGGCGGGCGGGCTCACCGCCTGCAGTTCCGACAGCGGAACCTCGACCGAGACCTCGACAACAGAGTCGACGATGACGACCACTCCCTCCACCGGCGCGGCCACCACCACGCTTGCGCCGTCGTCATCCGCCCCGGCTCCGGGTGCCGACGCCGGGCCCGGTGGCGCGACGGCCACCGCACCCGGCGCCAGTGCAGGGGCAGGCCCGGGCGGAGCTACCGCGGGCGTTCCCGGAGCGGGCGCGGAAGCCGGTCCCGGCGGCGCATCTGCCGGTGTTCCCGGAGCGGGCGCGGAAGCCGGTCCCGGCGGCGCTTCCGTCGGTGTTCCCGGAGCGGGCGCGGGCGCCGGTCCCGACGGTGCCGGCGCGTGCGTCGGATCGGTCTGCGTCGGTACGCCCTAGATAGTCATAGCGAAAGGGGCGGGATCCGAGGATCCCGCCCCTTTCGATGTGGGTAGATCAGTCCAGATCGAATCGGTCGTTGTGCATGACCTTGACCCATGCGGCGACGAAGTCCTCGACGAACTTGCCCTTGTTGTCATCCTGCGCGTAGACCTCGGCCAGAGCGCGCAGCACCGAATTCGAGCCGAACACCAGGTCATTGGCCGTGGCCGTCCACTTCACCTCGCCGGTGCCGCGGTCGTACCCGGTGTAGACGTTCTCGGCTGACTCCGACCCCTTCCAATCCGTGCCCATATCAAGCAGATTGACGAAGAAATCATTCGTCAGCGCACCGGGCCGATCGGTGAACACGCCGTGCTTGGTGCCGCCGTGGTTGGCGCCGATGGCACGCAGCCCGCCCACCAGCACCGTCAACTCGGGTGCCGTGAGGTCCAGGAAGTACGCCTTGTCGACCAGAAGTTGTTCCAGCGCCGTCTTCTCGCCTGGCCGCACATAGTTACGGAAACCGTCCGCGCGCGTTTCCAGCACCGCGAACGACTCCACGTCGGTATCCTGCTGGCTGGCATCGGTGCGCCCGGGTACGAAGTGCACCGTGACGTCGAAACCGCCGTCCTTGGCTGCTTTCTCGATCGCAGCCGATCCGGCAAGCACGATCAGATCGGCCAGCGAGACCTTCTTACCTCCGGCGGCGGAAACGTTGAAGTCCTGCTGGACCTTCTCCAGCACCGGTAGCACCTTGTCCAGTTCCGAAGGCTCGTTGGCTTCCCAGTTGCGCTGCGGTTCCAGACGGATCCGGGCGCCGTTGGCTCCACCGCGCTTGTCGGTGCCGCGGAAGCTGGATGCCGATGCCCACGCCGTTTTCACCAATTGCGGGACCGACAGCCCGGATTCGAGGACCTTACTCTTCAGCGCCGCGATATCGGCGTCGTCGATGAGGGGGTGGTCGACCGCCGGTACCGGATCCTGCCAGAGCTGTGGCTCGGCCACCCACGGGCCCAGGTAGCGGCTCACCGGTCCCATATCGCGGTGCAGCAGCTTGTACCAGGCCTTGGCGAACGCCGCGTTCATCTCTTCCGGGTGATCGAGCCAGCGCCGGGTGATCTGCCCGTAGATCGGGTCCACCCGCATCGACACGTCGGTGACCAGCATGGTCGGTTTCCGCGGTGGTCCGCCGAACGGATCCGGGATGGTCGCCGCTGCGTCCTTGGCTTCGAACTGCCAGGCCCCGCCCGGGCTCTTGGTCAGCTCCCACTCGTTGCCGTAGAGGATCTCCAGATAACCGTTGCTCCACTGCGTCGGTGTACCGGTCCACACCACCTCCAGGCCGCTGGTGATGGTGTCACCGGCGTTGCCGGTGCCGAACGGGCACTTCCAGCCCAGACCCTGCTGCTCGATCGGCGCTCCTTCGGGTTCGGGACCCACATCGTCGGCGCTGGCACCGTGCGTCTTGCCGAGCGTGTGACCACCGACGATGAGCGCTGCGGTCTCCTCGTCGTTCATCGCCATCCGACCGAAGGTTTCACGGATATCGTGCGCAGCGGCCAGCGGATCCGGCTTCCCCTCGGGCCCTTCAGGATTGACGTAGATCAGCCCCATGGTGGTGGCGCCGAACGGCTCAGCCAGCTCGCGTTTGTCGCTGTCGTTGGCTCCGCCGTAGCGCTTGTCGGTACCCAGCCAGGTGTCCTCCTGGCCGTACAGGATCTCCTCGGGTTCCCAGATGTCTTCGCGCCCGAAAGCGAAACCGAATGTCTCGAAGCCCGCAGACTCGAGGGCGACGTTGCCTGCGTAGACAATCAGGTCCGCCCACGACAGCTTGTTGCCGTACTTGCGTTTGATGGGCCACAGCAGCCGCCGCGCCTTGTCGAGGTTCGCGTTGTCGGGCCAGCTGTTCAGCGGGGCGAAGCGCTGCGCGCCCTGGCCGCCGCCGCCGCGCCCGTCGTGGATCCGGTAGGTACCGGCGGCGTGCCAGCTCATCCGGATGAACAGACCGGCGTAGCTGCCGTAATCCGCAGGCCACCAGTCCTGCGATGACGTCATCAGCGCAAGCATGTCGGCCTTGAGGGCCTCGACGTCGAGCTTCTTGAACTCTTCGGCGTAGTTCGAGGACTCGCCGAACGGGTTGCCCTTCGAGGACTGGCGGTGCAGCACCGACACATCGACCTGCTCCGGCCACCAGTCCTTATTGGTCAGCGGCGCATGTGACTTGGGGTGCGGTGAGTCGATGGCCGGGTTCTCGGATTCACTCCCGCTGTCTGTCTTGGTGTCGGAGTGCGGGGGCCGGGCATCGGAGGTGTCGGTCATCTTCTCGCCTTTCGTCGGTTTCATACGGGCTGCACAATGGTCGGATCAGGAAGTCGGATCAGTCAGGTGGTCCCCGATTTCACACAGTCGGGGCACAGACCCCAGTAGATGACCTCCGCCTCGTCGATATCGAAACCCAGGTCATCGGAAGCAGTCAGGCACGGCGCCCCGCCGACGGCACAATCGACGTCGGCGATGACGCCGCAGGACCGACACACCACATGGTGGTGGTTGTCACCGACGCGGGATTCATAGCGGGCGGTGGCCCCGGCAGGCTGGATGCGACGAGCCAAACCGACCGCCGTCAGTGCGTTCAGGATGTCGTACACGGTCTGGCGGGAGATATCGGGGAGTTGCCGTCGCGCGGCGGTGAAGATCGTGTCGGTATCGGCGTGTGCATTCATCTCGACGGCGTCCATCACGACCAGCCGGGGCCGGGTCACACGGAGTCCGGCCGCCCGCAACAACGACGTGGAGCCTGGGACGTCAGCCATCCACTCGAGTGTGGCCCGTTTCTTGGACACTATCAAGAATATTCGTGAATTCTTTGTGTGCCAGCATATTTGATACGTGAGAACTATCCCGATTGCGCGTCGATCGTGGTCGGTGCGCCCAGCGACCCGGCGGTTTCGCCGGGGCATGCGTATAGCGTGACGCGAGTGCGGTCTTGGCATGGTGGGCGACTCAGCGATCAACAGGCCGCCCTGCTGGAACGTTGGTTGCCGGGCGTGCAGGTCCGCCGCGATATGAGCTGGAACCTGGTGGACACGGTGGTTCTCGACGCCGATTCCAGTCGGGGGCGAGTCGTCATCAAGGCGGCCGGCCCACTGGATCACCACCTCGGCCGCGAGATCACTGCCTTCGAGGGCTACACCGAGTGCCTGGCGCGCAGCGGGCACGCCGCCCGCCTGCTCCATCAAGACCGGGCGGCGGGGCTTCTCGTGGTCAGTTTCCTCGACGGCCACCTCGTG
This sequence comes from Mycolicibacterium frederiksbergense, assembly GCF_012223425.1. Taxonomy (GTDB): domain Bacteria; phylum Actinomycetota; class Actinomycetes; order Mycobacteriales; family Mycobacteriaceae; genus Mycobacterium; species Mycobacterium frederiksbergense. The sequence continues at coordinate 5,388,429 of NZ_CP038799.1, read as the reverse complement.
GAGGGGTCGGCCGCCGAACTCACGATCGACACCCACCGGCAGGCCGGGCAGTTGGCGCGCACATTTCATGATCAAGGCGAACGTGTGGACCCCGGTTGGGAGCCCGCCGCGGTGGCGAAATCGCTCGCTTGGCTCGACAAGCCGCATCGCATCGCGCCGCAGACCTCTGCCGGTCTACGCACCGTGCTGAACTCTCACCGAACCAGACCCGTCGCGGTGGTGCCCACCCACGGTGACTGGCAGCCGCGGAATTGGGTCATCGACGCAGGCACGGTCAAGGCCATCGACTTCGGGCGCTTTTCCTGGCGTCCCGCGATCAGTGACTTCTGCCGACTGGCGGCTCAACAGTGGCGACAGCATCCGCAACTGGAGGACGCTTTCTTCGCCGGGTACGGCGGTGATCCCCGAACACCCGGGCAGTGGCGGATGTTCGCCGTGCATGAGGCCATCGGAACCGCAGTGTGGGCTCACCAGGTCGGTGACGAACCGTTCGAGCAACAGGGCCACCGGATGATCGCCGAGGCCCTCAAGCTGTTCTGAGGAGTCGCTTTTGGTCAGCGCAATGAGCTGAGGTTCTGCACCGAGTTCCGCACGTCGGAGGTGATCATCTTGGCGACCAGTGATCCGACGGGCCCACCGAGCAACCCCCCGGAAAGTTCGGCCACCAGGTGAAAGTTGGAGCCCGGCCGGTCGTCGGCCACGGTCATCGTCAGCGAGATGTGCACTCCTCCGCGGCCACGGCCCTGCAACCGGATCTGTCGCGGTTCGTCGTATTCGGTGACTTGCCAATGGATCGTGTTCCGAAAACCCTTGACCTTGATCGATGACGACACCTGGGTGCCCTCTTCGATCACCGCGGGCGGCGGGCTACGCCAACCGGCGAAGATGGTCAGCCACTCGTCGAACCGCTGCAGGTCGGAGGCCAACTTCCAGGCCTGATCTGGCGCCAGATCCGACGACACCGACACATCGACTTTCGCCATTTCTCCTCAGCGCTTCCTGTTGTACGGACATCCCTCTCGACTCCCATACCCACAACCGCCGATCGGACCACACCCAGCGGCGGATGCGCCGATGACATCGGTCACAGATCAGCGCCGCTCGCCGCCAGTCCGTCCAGCAACAGTCCTGCGGTGTAGTCGAGTGCCGCCCTGGGATCTGCGGAGGCGTTCGCGGCCAGTGAAGCGGCAGTTCCCACCCGCGCCGCCAAAGGGAATTCGCGCCCACGCATGGCGGTGGCCAGCGCCGGCCCCACCTGCTGCCACCACTGGTTGTCGTCGCGGTCGCTGGCCGCGCGGGCTCGTACGAGCCCGACCTGGTGGCGCGCCATGGCCGATGCGAGGCCGAGCAACCCGGTCAGTGCGTGGTCCATCTGGACATCGGTGAGTCCGACTCCGTCGAAAACAGCCAGTTCAGCCTCGTACTTCGCGGTCGTTCCCGGGCCGGGCACCAGTCGGTCGGCGGGAATCTCCAATGTCCAGGGCTGGGCGACGGCCACGTCGAAGTTTCGCTCGGCGACAAACAGCGCGGCGGCCCGCCGGTCAGGGCGGGCGGCCGGTAGGTCGTCCGCCTCATAGACCGCTGCCGCACACGCGTCGAGCATCAACTCCAGCAGTTCGGCCTTTCCGGGTATGTGCGAGTACAGACTCATCGCAGCGACCTCGAGCTCCGCGGCCACCCGCCGCATGGTGATCGCGTCGGCTCCCTCGCGCCGCGCGACCGCGGTTCCGGCACCCACGATCATCCCGAGTGACAGGCCCGATCGGCCGACCGGCCGTTCGTGGGACCAGAGCAGCTGCGAGAGCCGCACCGGGTCGCCCACGTGTGGCTTTGATCGCGGCATCACACCCCCATACGTTGTTCCGTACACTGTACGGAGTGCGCTGCCCGGAAGCGTGCCCATCCCCCTGGAGTGTCGATGTCCCTGACAGACCAGCTCACCGCGTTGCTCGACGCGGGTGTTGCCGAGGCCGCCGCGATATCCGCCGACGAGTTGCGCGGGTACGCGGCCGCGCTGCCCGACGAGCCCGGTGCCGTCATTGCCGTGCACCCCCGGCTCGCGCCGGCGCGGGCTCTCGCCCCGCTCCTGCGTCATGACGACAAGGCCGGCTTCGTGGTGACCGATCTGACCGATCTCGAGGCCTTCGAACCGATCGCCGGTGTCGCGATACCGGACACGCCGCTGTACCTGGTCCATGACGTCGACCGCGGCGACGACATGCGCAACTGGAGCCCCAAGGAGTCGCTACCGGTGATTGCCGAACGGGAACGCACCCCGTTGACCATCTGCGAAGGGATCAGCTGGCTGTTGCAAGAACCCAAACACCTTGAAGCAAATCACTGTTTCATGACGATCGCATCGCGCAAACGTGCCCGACAAGGCCTGGACGCCAGGACACCGGCGATCTGGATCAGCGGCGGAACCGGACGCGACGGGGTCGCGAATCGCGGTGCACCCAAGGTGGGCTGGTGCTGGGCGGGCAATCGACACACCTGGCTGGGTATGGCGTCGGCGTCCCGGCGCAGCCCGCTCTGAGCCCACCGCTCCCGAAACTAGCCTGCGTCGCCCGGTACGACATCTCGCCGGCGCACGCGCACCTGGAAGCTCTTCTCCCCCCAGCCGTCGGACACCTCGAAGTGCACCCGCTTGGGGCCTCCGAACAATGTTGTCGTCGTCACCGTCCCGGTGGCGCCGGCCGGCACGACCGGGACGTCGATCCCCTCGATCCGACGACGAGCTGTGACGATGTCACCTTTGCGAAACCCCATGTCGTTCCCCCTCATGATGTGCCCGGCCCCCGCCGGGCAGTCCCCTGGTTCTCCATGTTGGCGGCCGCGCGGCGTGTACGCAATCCGATTTGCCGCCCGCGCCGGTGAACACCTGACGAAAACAGCGGCAGCACAACAACTCAGCACGCACCGGTCACCGGCCGCCACCACTGCGCCGTCGATGACAGGTGCGCCGACCGGGCCTTCTGACCAAACGAAAGCGCTGCGCCGGTAGCGTGGCGAAGGTGAATTGCTCTCGCGTCCCCTCCTCCATCGCGCTCCTCGCCGGTGCTGCGGCCATCGCCATGACAGTGTCCGCATGCGGCTCTGACACCCAAAGTGCAGCCTCGACCAGCGCCTCCACCACCAACGATGTGTTCGACATCCCGGCCACCGCTGGTGACAACGCACCGATCGCGAGCCCGTGCCCGTCGGCCGCACCGGCAACCCCTGGCACACCGGAGTGGACGCTTTCTGGCGCCACCGGAAGCGTCGCGGTAACCGGATCCACCGACACCGCCTCGCCGGTCGTGGACGTGCAAGGACCGTTCAGCGTCACCGAGACACAGGTCCAGACCCTGAAGGCCGGCGACGGCCCGGTGGTTCCGGAGACCGCGACAGTGTCGGTCTGCTACATGGGTGTCAACGGACGCGACGGGTCGGTGTTCGACAGCAGCTACCAGACCGGATCTCCCGTCGACTTCCCGCTCGACGGTGTCATCCCGGGATTCCAGAAGGCCATCGCCGGCCAGACGGTCGGATCCACCGTCGCGGTCGCGATGACCTCTGCAGACGGCTACGCGGAGGGCCAGCCCGCCGCGGGCATCCAGAAGGGCGACACGCTCATCTTCGCCATCAAGATCCTGGAAGCCTCGAACTAGACGCTCAGCCCGCGTCCACGTCCTCCCTGGCGCTCCGGGAGGACGTGGACGCCCGGTTGTGAAGCCGCGACGCGGCACCCCCTGGAACAAAATCGGTTGCAAAGACGTGCCCGCCCGGCGTTGAGTGACACCACATGAACGAGGGGGAGAAAACGCAGTCGGCCGGCGTGGTCAGGCGCGCCGAATGCACGGGGGCGGCGCACGGCCCGCGCTGGGATGCTCTGCGCGCCAATGCTATCGGTTCGTTGTGGGGTCGGCCCGCACCCGAACAGTCGGTGCCGCCGGGCCGCTAGCTACCTGGCCCGGCGGGCCAGTTTCGCCGGTTCGAGTACGAAGACCGTCTTGCCCTGCTGACGAATCCAGCCGCGGTTCGCAAACTCCGAGAGCGCCTTGTTGATCGTCTCGCGAGACGATCCCACCAACTGCGCGAGCTCGAGCTGCGTCAGTTCGTGGTCCACCCGCAGCACATCGCCTTCGGTCTTACCGAAACGCTTGGCGAGGTCGAGCAATTGCTTGGCCACCCGCCCGGGCACATCGGTGAAGATCATGTCGCAGAGATCGTCATTGGTGCGCCGCAACCGACGCGCCAGCACCCGCAGGAGTTGCTCGGAGATCTCGGGGCGCTCGGAAATCCAGCCACTCAGCGCCTGCCTCGCCACCGCCGCCACCCGCACCTCGGTCAGCGTGGTCACCGTCGCCGTTCGCGGACCCGGGTCGAACAGGGCGAGTTCGCCGAACGTCTCCCCCGGCCCCATCACCGCGATCAGGCTCTCGCGTCCGTCCACCGAACGCTTGCCGATCTTGACCTTGCCCTGCACGAGGACATACAACCGGTCGCCGGGCTCTCCCTCGGTGAATACCGTGTGATTGCGTCGGAACGTGATCCACTCCAACTCGGCTTCGAGCGCCGCCATCGCGTCGGGATCGACATCCTGAAAAATGGCCGTGCGCGCCAGAACCGCGTTCAACGAGTTGCCTTTCCGGACATGGGCTGAAGTAACAGCTGCTTCGCGCCGCCGGAGACGGCCCGACACGCACTACCAAACTTTACAACCGAGAAACGATTCGTAACTCACGAGCACCGCGCGTGCGCGCGACCCGACAAGGTGAGTCTATTCATGTGCGACGTGGGCTGTGTCACGCGGTCACTACCATCGTCGACGAAGGACATTTCGCCGACACCGAGCAGATCCGTCCGTACACCGAGGAGGGCACGACAACGATGCGAGTTCAGTCCCGAGCAGTCGCCGCGCTGCTGGCAACCGCCGCACTGACCGGCGCAGGCACGGTGCTCGGTGGGTCGCCACCCGCCTCCGCTGAACCCTGCACCGACGTGGAGGTCGTCTTCGCCAGGGGCACCACCGAGCGCCCGGGCGCAGGCAGCGTCGGCAACGCCTTCACCGAGGCGCTACGCAGCCAGGTCGGCGACAAGACCGTCGGCCTATACCCGGTCAGTTATCCGGCGAACCACGACTGGCCCACCTCGGTCATCGGCGTCAACGATGCCGGCAACCGCATCCGCCAACTCGCGGCGGACTGCCCCGACACCAAGGTGGTGCTCGGCGGCTTCTCCCAGGGCGCCGCCGTCGCCCAGCTCGTGACCGCAGACGCCCCGGCGATTCCGCCGAACTCGTTCGCGTTCGGCACCACCACGCCGCTGGCACCCGATGTCGCCGGCCAGGTCGACGCCGTGGTGCTGTTCGGCAAACCCAACGACCGGTTCCTCTTCCTGATCGGCCAGCCCTACGTGCCCGTCGGCTCGGCGTTCGCGGCCAAGACTCTCGACCTGTGCGCCGTCAACGACCCGATCTGCTCGGGCGGACTGGATCCGGTGGCGCACAACCTCTACACCGCCAACGGCATGGTCACCGAGGCCGCCGGCTTCGCCGCCGCGCGGGTGTAGGACCACGCACCGGCCACGGGATTTCAAGGGCTCGCACCCATACGTCCGCTGCCAGGCTTGATCTCAAACAGATCAGAGAGGCAGGCGGGTCGTGAACGTATATGAGGCAGTGCAGAGCCGGCGGGCGGTGCGTGGGTTCACCGATGAGCCGGTCCGGGTGGACGTGCTGGAGAGGGTGCTTTCCGCAGCCGCGTGGGCGCCATCGGGGTCGAATTTGCAGCCCTGGCACAGCTATGTCGTCACGGGTGCGCCGCTGGAGCAGCTCAAGAAGGTCGCCGTCGAACGCGTCGCCGCGGGCGAACCCTGGGACGAGCGTGAGTTCCAGATGTACCCGCCGCAATTGGTCTCCCCCTACCGTGAGCGTCGGTCCCGGTTCGGCAGGGAGCGCTACACGGCGCTGGGCATCGCCCGCGAGGACTGGGAGGCCCGCCAGCGCGCGGCCATCGGCAACTGGGAGTGCTTCGGGGCCCCGGCTGCCCTGTTCTGTTTCATCGACCGTGGCATGGGCCGTCCCCAGTGGGCCGACCTCGGGATGTACCTGCAGACGGTGATGCTGCTGTTGCGCGCCGAGGGCCTGCACAGCTGCCCGCAGATGGCGTGGTCGCAGGTGCGCAAATCGGTCGAAGAGGCGCTCACTCCCCCGGTAGAGCTCATGCTCTTCTGCGGCATGTCGATCGGCTACGAGGATCCTGCCGTCGACTACATCCGCACCATGCGCGCCCCATTGGCAGAAACGGTGACCTTTGTCGGGGATGTCGACTGAGCCGGTGGTAGTGCTAGCCGGAACATAAGCAGTGGCGTCTGCGTCAATGTGCGGGTGCGGCGATCGCGGGATGCTGATGACCACATTCAAGATCGCCCACTGCAGACGAAGGATCGAAATGGCCACCAAGATGTCAGACACCCCGCGGTCGCACCGCGTCGAATACGCCGCCGCCGCGGTGTTGTTCCTGGCCGCAACCATGGGACCGCTGGCGACCGCCAAGGCATTCGCCGATCCGGCGGCGCCGTGCCCAGATGTGGAAGTGGTCTTCGCCCGCGGCACGTTCGAAGCCCCGGGCGTCGGTGCGACCGGTCAGGCGTTCGTCGACGCGCTCACCAGCCGGCTGGGCGCCGACAGCGTCGACATCTACGGGGTGAACTACCCAGCGTCCCTGGACTTCCAGGCCGCCACCGCGGGGATCGCCGATGCCAGCAACAGGATCGAGGACATCGCCGCGACGTGCCCGGACACCAAGATCGTCCTGGGCGGCTACTCGCAAGGCGCGGCTGTCGCGGGCTACACCACCTTCGACACGGTGCCGGCCGGGCTCACGCTTCCCGCCGGTATCGGGCCCATGCCCGCCTCGGTGTCACCGCACGTGGTGGCGGTGGCGCTGTTCGGCACCCCCGACAACTGGTTCCTGAACCTCGTCGACCATGACGCGCCACCTGTCACGGTGGGCTCGCAGTACGCCGCGAAGACGGTTCAGCTGTGCGCATCGGGAGACCCGGTCTGCTTCCCGGGCGGCCTGGATCGCAGCGCACACAGTTCCTACAAATCCAACGGCATGGCCGAACAGGCGGCGGACTTCGTGGCCCGCGCCGTCTCCGCCGCGCCCGTCTCGGCCACCTGATCCTGGCGGGTCAGCTCAGACTCCGCACGCCCGCAACGTCATACTCGGCGACTGCCGCCGACTTCATCGCCGTGCCTTGCTCGTCGGATGGGCCACTACCCCGGAACTGCTCGACCGCCGCTCGGGATTCCCAGCGTTCGTAGATGTTGATCCGGCCGGATTCCACCGCATCGGCGGCGATGGCGAAGTCCAGGCAGCCCTCTGCCCGACGCGCCGCTGCCACGACGCTGACGCACCCGGCCAGATAGGTGTCCTGCTGCGCCGGGTCGACGGTGATGTGTCCTGCCACGATGACCATGCTGGTGTGCTCCTCTCGTAGGAAACCGTGCCCAGATATCGACCCGACCGGGCCGCAGAACTCACCGCTGCTGTTTCAGTGGCAAATATCACGGGTACAGACCAGCAGGCCGGTCTGCAGCAAGGGCGCGCGCCGTATCCCGAAGGAGTTCGCTGATGAGTATTCGTCAATCCGTGCGTTTTCTGGGGGCCGGCGCCCTGATCGCGTCGGGTCTGGTGGCCGCAACCGCCGTTCCGGCCGCCTCCGCTGAGCCGTGCCCCGATGTCGAGGTCGTGTTCGCCCGCGGCACCGCCGAGGCGCCGGGCGTCGGCGGTACTGGTCAGGCTTTCGTCGATGCGTTCCGGGCCCAGACTCCCGGCAAAACGGTGTCGGTGTATCCGGTGAACTATCCCGCCAGCGACAACTTCGGCGACCGAATTGCGTTCGGGCAGAACGTGGTCGACGGAGTGCGTGATGCCGGCTCCCATATCGAGGCAACTGCGGCGGCGTGCCCGGACACCCGTATCGTGCTCGGCGGCTTCTCCCAGGGCGCGGTGGTCGCCGGCTATGTCACGGCCGATTCCGTCCCCGACGGTGTGCCCGAGGAGTACCTGCCCTCCATCCCGAATCCGTTGCCGGACGCCGTGTCCGAGAATGTGGCCGCGGTGGTGCTGCTGGGCAATCCGTCCGATGCGTTCCTCAACCAATTCGGCGCCCCGTTGAGCACCGTCGGTCCGTTGTATGCGCCGAAGACGGTCGAACTTTGCGCACCCGGTGACACCATCTGCGACGGGACCCCCGGCGGCATGCCGTCGATGGCGCACGCCATGTACGGGATCAACGGAATCGCCAATGAGGCGGCCGCCTACGCGGCAGGCAGGGTATAGCAGCAAGCGCTCCCCCGCGGATGTCACACTTGTCCGCAGGGGGACACATGAGTGACAGCGAGGCGATCGCCTCCAACAGAGCCAACTGGGATCAGCGCGCCGATGTGCACGTGCGTTCCCAAATGTACGACGTGGAAGGCTTTTTGGCCGATCCGACCCAGATCTCGGATGTCGTCGAACGCGATCTGGCAATGCTGAATGAGCACTTACCCGCCACCGGCGTGCGCGGTCGGTCCCTGCTGCACCTGCAGTGCCATATCGGCACCGACACGGTGTCCTGGGCACGACTGGGCGCGGTCGACGTCGCAGGGCTTGATCTGTCCCCGAATTCGCTGCAGCACGCGGCCCGTATCGCCGAAGCCGACGGCCGGCACATCGAATGGGTCGAGGGCGATGCCCGATTCGCGTCCGCCAAGATCGATCGCAGGTTCGACATCGTCGTCACCAGTGCCGGAACCATCGTGTGGCTACCGGAACTCGTCAACTGGGCTCGATCGATCCACGATCTGCTGAACCCGGGCGGGCTCTTTCTGATCCGCGATGACCACCCACTCCTGGCTGCGATGGAGTTCGAGCCCTGGCAGATCACCGATGATTATCTGGCCGGCGGTGGGACCAGGACCTACGACGATGCGGGCACCTACACAGAGAATTCGTCCGGCGAGATCACCCACACCACGAACCATGAATGGCGTCATGGCCTCGGAGAGGTGGTCAGTGCGCTACTCGGGGCTGGGTTGCGTATCGAGAAGTTCCGCGAACTGCCCTACATGGATTGGCCCGCGTTTCCGTCCCTGGTGTCCGGCCCTCAGGGGTGGACCATGCCGTCGGGGACGCCGCGGATCCCGCTGAACTTCGCCATCGTGGCCCGGCGGCCGGCTTCCTGAGCCGGGCGCCCGCGCCCTCGACCTCGGTGCGCGATGATGGAGCCATGGAGTCGACGCGGGTGGATCGCTGGTTGTGGGCGGTCCGGCTGACCAAGACCCGCCCCGACGCGGCGACGGCCTGCCGGGGCGGACACGTGCGGATCAACGATCGGGTCGCGAAACCGTCGGCGACCGTGGTCCCCGGCGACACGGTCAAAGCGCTGGTCGGTGATCGCACCCGGATCGTCGAGGTGGTGCGGGTCATCCAGAAACGGGTCGGTGCCGCCGACGCGGTGACCTGCTACCTGGATCGCACGCCCGTGGTCCCGCCGACGACCGTGGTGCCGGTGGCCGTGCGCGACCGCGGCGCGGGGCGGCCGACCAAACGCGACCGCCGGGTCCTCGATAAATGGCGGGCCGGACTGGGCTGAATCAGCCCAGCGGACCCTGCTGGATGATGGTCGGCGGCATCGGGGCGGGGGCCGGAACCGGCGGCGGTGCCGGGGCGCCCGGCGCGGGAACCCCGGCCGGAGCGGCGCCGGGTGCACCGATGGGCAGCGCCTCTGCCGGCGGATTGGGATCCGACAGCGAGACGAAGCCCGGCGGCAGCGGCGGGCCACCGACCTGCGGCGTGCCCTGCAACGACGGGGTCGAGGACGATGGATCGGTCAGCGACATGTAGCCCGGCGGGAGCTTGGGCGCCGGGCCCGCCCCCGGCGGTGCACCGGTCGGCATTCCGGCCGTCCCGGCCTCGGAGAACGCCGCCATCGGGTCATTCGACCTGGCCGCGTTCCACAGATCCTTGATGTAGCCGAGTCCGCCACCGGAGGAGCCCTGCCCGTAGGCCGGGTTCGTCATCGCCGGTACCGGCGGGGCGCCGACCGGCGGCGGTGCCGGCGGCGCGGCCACCAATTCTTCGGGATTCACTGCCACCGGCTGACCCGGGATCGGCGCGGCCGGGTCCCCCGGTGGCACCAGCGGCGCCGGCTCGGCAGCGGCCAGCCCGGCGGTGAACAACGCGCCCCCGGTGAGCAAGGTCGTCGCCAACGCGAGCTTGACGGTGGAGCGCGTCGCGGCACGCTGTCGATCGGTCATGGGTCAAAAGGCTAGCGCCTCGGCGCCGTCGGCGTCGCCGATAGACCACGCCGAACATCCCGACGGCGCCGAAGGTGACGAGCAGTCAAACCCCCGGTGAACGAATCCACCCCGCGCACCGCGGGATTCGCGGGCACCCGAAGATGGCCGCATGAATTCTGCAATCCCTGATCTGGTCATCGTCGGAGCGGGGATCATCGGCCTCGCCCACGCTGCCGAGGCCGTGCACCGCGGACTCACCGTGGAGATCGTGGAACGCGACTCCGAGGCCGTCGGCGCCTCGGTCCGGAATTTCGGCCACGCCTGCATCACCGCGCAGGGCCCCGCCCTCTTGGAGACGGCCCAGGCGTCCCGGCGCGGATGGCTGCGCACCGCGGCACAGAGCGGGTTCTGGGCGCCGGAGGCGGGCGCCGTCGTACTCGCGCGCAGTTCCGCCGAAGCCGCCCTGATCGAGGAGTTCCGCGACGCACGCGGCACCGAAGCCGTCCGGCTGCTGACCGCGGGTGAGGTGAATACCCGGTTGGCCGGGCCCGGCCGGACGCCCGATCCCGCGATCGTCGGCGCCGCCTGGTTCCCGGCGGATCTGCGGGTCGATCCGCGCACCACGGTGGCCACCATCGCCGCATGGCTCGCCGAGCAGCCCGGGGTGCGATTCCATTGGCGTACCAATGCCGTGCGGTGCACCGATGCCGCGGTGCACACCAGCCGAGGCGTGGTGCGCGGACGGCACGTGTTGGTGTGCGTCGGCCACGACCTGGACCGGCTGTATCCGGCGACCGCCGAGGCCAACGAGGTGGTGCGATGCCGGCTGCAGATGGCACTGGTGGGGGCGCCGGCCGGCTATGCCCTGGATTCGGCGGTACTGACCGGCACCTCGATGCTGCGGTACGAGGGCATGGCGAATCTGCCTTCCGCGGTGGCGGTGCGGGCCGAGCTGGAACGCGGCAACCCCGAATTGCTGGAGCTGGGTGCAAACATGATGTTCACCCGTCGGCCCGACGGCACCCTGCTGGTCGGCGATTCGCACCACTACGGCCGCACTGCGCCACCCTTCCTCGACGAACAGATGTCCGCGCATCTGCTCGGCGGGGTCAGCCGCATCCTCGGGGTCGACCATCTGCAGGTGCTGCAGCGCTGGCAGGGCATCTACGCCTCCAGCGGCCGCACCGATGTGCTGCGTGCGAGCCATGAGCCCACGGTCAGCTCGGTGACCGTGACGACCGGCCTCGGGATGACGTTGGCCTTCGGGCTGGCCGCCCAGACGCTCGACGCGCTGTAAGCGGCTAGTTCGTGGGACTGCCGTCGTCGGTGTCGACCGTCTCCTTCGGTGGCTCGTCGCCGTCGGAATCCTCGGCCGACGTCTCCGGCTCCAGGGCCACACTCTGCGCCCGGGGCGCGGGTACATCCGTGGCCGGCTGCAGACGCACCACCCGGCCCACTGCGCGGCGCAGGCCCGGCGGCCCCTCGATGCGGAGAAAGTCGCCGACTCGACCGGCCCGATAGCGCAGCGGTGAGCCCAGCAACTCCCCCATCACCACGCCACTGCCGATCGCCAGCGCGATCGCCACGGCCGACAGCAACTGGGCGATGCCGTCGAGGAATCGTTCGTCGACCGCGAAGTAGAACACCGACCGGAAGACCGCCAGACCCGGCAGCATGGGCGTGATGCCGGCGGTCGCGGTCACCAGTGCCGGTGCCTGACGCCGGATCGAGATCAGTGTGGCCAGCAGGCCGACGCCGACGGACGCAATCCCGGTGGCGAAAATATGCCCGATCTGGGCATGGCCGAGGCCGATGAGCGCCAACTGGGCCGCACCGGCCGCGAACCCGGCGGTCACCACCGAACGCAGCGGCGCGTAGCTCGCCAACGTCAGACACACTCCGGCCAAGGCGGCACCGAACACGGCGATGAAGATCGGCAGCGGTTCGCTCGGCACCACGAATGATTCGGTGGCGTCGACATGCAGGGCGATGGTGACACCGGCCAGGGTGGCGATCTGCAGTGCTGCCACGATGCCCACCACGATCCCCGCGGTCAGGAAGATCACGTCGCCGAGGCGCCCCACGGCCGTCAGCATGTGGCCGGTCAACGCATCCTGAACAGAACCGACGAGCGTCATTCCCGACAACAGGACCACGATGCCGGTGGCCACCAGCGCCGTCGGGCCCTGATCAGCGAACCGGTAGGCGGCCACCGCCACCAGGGTGGCGATCGCGGCCCCCACCGCGTGCTGGAAGAAGAACGGTGTGCCGATCCGGTTGAGGTACCGCCCGACCCGGTCGATCACCGCCGAGGTGACCGCCGCCAGTATGCAGACCAGCCAATTGCCGCCGAGCAGCATGGCGATACCGAGCGCGAAGCCCGCCCAGCCGGCGGTGGCCAGCCAGCGCGGATACGGATGTGGACGCTCACTGAGCACGTCCATTGCCTCATGGGCCTGATCGACGGTGACGCCGCCGGAGGTGATCCGGCGGACCAGCTTGTCCAACTCGGCCAACCGGGTGTAGTCGGTGGCGCGGGCGCGCACCGACCGCACGATGGTCAGCGGCGGGCTATCCGCGGTCGGCAACGCCGAGACGATGATGGTGGAGAAGGTGATGTCGACGACACAGTCGGAGAGCTGATACGCCTGAGCCACATCCTGAGCGGTCGCGGCGATATCGGCGGTGCCCGACCCCGACGACAACATGACCTCGGCCAGCCGGATGGTCAGGTCGAGAACCTTGCGGGTGTACACGTCACCGACGTGGTTGGCGCTGCGTCTGCGTTGTCCGGCGATCGGCGCAGGATCACGGCGACCACGAAGCGCGCCCCGCAGGCTGCGACGTGCGCGGGCCGTTTCTTCAGACCGATCGAAAACCATCACCGGACACGATACTGATCGGGCAGGACGCCGTCGCGAGGCCCACGTCGATCTCATCGAGAATCGGTCGCAGCATGGCGTTGGCGGTCGTTTAGCCGTCCGCCGAGAAGGTCAGATTGGCCCAGATCACCAGCGTCACATCGCTTTCCGGATCGCGGCCCAGGAAGGAAGTCAAGCCGGGCAGGTCGGCGCCCGAGACGACGCCTCCGGCGTGTCGGGTGGGCCCGTGCAGGTAGCCGTCAGCGTCGCCAAAACAGGTGATGCGTGACGCCGCTGGGGCTGGGCACGACATCGCGATGGAATCTGTCGAGCAGGTCATCGGAACTCTCCCACAGCCGCGACCCCCCACCGAGCTGGACCGGCGCCACCGCGACGTGCAGCGTGTCGACGAGATCGTCCTGCAGGAACTGCCGAATGGTGTGCGCCCCGCCGCCGAGCCGGACGTCCTTGCCCGCGGCGGCCTCTTTGGCCCGCTTCAGCGCAGTGGCCGGGCTGGCGTCGATGAAGTGAAATGTGTTGTCCGACAAGGAGAACGACGGGCGCTGATGGTGTGTCAGCACGAAGACCGGGGTGTGGAACGGCGGCTCGTCGCCCCACCAGCCCTGCCAGTCGTGGTCGGCCCAGGCGCCGCGATGGGGACTGAACTTGTTGCGGCCCATGATCTCAGCCCCGATGTTGCGGGCGAACTCTCTGGTGAAGTAGTCGTCGATACCCCGACTGCCACCGGGATCCTTGCGATTGGGCCAGCTCGCGGTGGCACCCGCCCAGGACATCAAATCCGCCGGGTCTGCGTGCCCGAAGGGACGCTCGAAGCTCTGGTCGCGGCCGGCTCCGAAACCGTCTTGCGATACCGCGAAATTGTGCACTCTCAGCAGTTGAGCCACGCGTTCCTCCTCAGACCGTCAACGGACACTGATCAGACCGGGTTGCGTGCGGAAAGTCATCGCGAAGGGTTGCGATACACGAAACCCCCGGCCCGACTCACGCTGAGCGTGATATCGGTCCGGGGGCTCGAGGAGGTCTTTACAGGCCGGTGACGCCGACCGCCTGGGGGCCCTTGGCGCCCTGGGTGATGTCGAACTTCACCCGCTGGTTCTCCTCCAGGTTGCGGAATCCGCCGGCCTGGATCTCGGAGTAGTGCACGAAAACGTCCGGTGCACCGCCGTCAGGAGCGATAAAGCCGAAGCCCTTTTCGCTGTTGAACCACTTAACGGTTCCTTCTGCCATGTTCTTACTTCTTTCTTCTTTTTTACTGGCCGAACGTCATGTCGACCAAGCCTGGTTGTGCGACCGATGGTCGCTCAATTCAGTGGGGTTCTGGGGTGTGCGATGCCGGCACAGGCCGTAAAGGGGTGATACTGACCCCGGCCGCGATTCGGCCGAACACAGACACGTCGATTCACGAGTGCGACGTATTCGGCCAGCGTACCAACTGCACGTCCGACGACCTAATTTTCGCGCCGGCCGGCGTTTCCGCGGCGGAAGCAACCGCCTTCAGGCGTTCAAGCGATCCGCCAGCTGATCGGCGGTCTTGAGCCACCCGTCGTGGAAGTTCTCGTACTCCTCCGGCGGCAGCATGACGTGCTCGATGGACATCAAGGTCTGATCGTCCCGCACCGGTTCGAAGGTCACCGTGACCATGCTGGAGGCCGTCGGGTCCACCCAGTATGAATTGGTCCAGGTGAATCTCAGCAACCGTGGCCGTTCGATACTGACGAACTGCCCCGTGATGAGCACACTGGCACCCCGGTCGTCGACGTCGAAGCGGAACAGCCCGCCCACCCGCGGTTCGACGGTCACCGTGACACATCGAGTGGGGCGCGGACACATCCACTCTCGCAACGATTCCGGGTCCAGCCACTCGTCGAACACCTCCTCTGGGCCGGCCGGCATGATCCGCTGCACGTGCACCGTGCGCGCCTCGGTCATCGCCCGTCCTTCTTGCGACGCAACCGCTCGGCAAGTGCATCGGCGCGAGTCGACCAGAAGTCGGTCTGTTCCCCCATCCACTGTGCGGCCGGGGTCAGGCCCTCCTCGCGCAGCGAGAGCCAGTGTTCACGACCACGCACTTCGCGGGTCACCAGACCTGCTGTCTCCAGGACTCCGATATGGCGGGAGACTCCCGCGAACGTCATCGGCATCGGGGCGGCCAGATCGGTGATGCGGGCATCCCCTTCCCGCAAGGCCTCCAGCAATCGGCGACGCGTCGGGTCCGCCAGCGCGGCATACGCCCGGTCGAGCAGCTGATCTTCAACCATTCTGTTGACTATATCGGGTCGGCTGTGGTCTCCTCGGTTAATATTCAACAATGTTGTTGAATGATTGAGCAAGCTCGGACGACAGGGAGACACGATGAAGACACCACCGATAGTCAGCGCTCAAGAGTGGGCGGTCGCCCATTCCGAGATGTTGGTGAAGGAGAAGGAACTCACCCGGGCCCGGGATGCACTTGCGGCGCAGCGCCGCCGGATGCCGTGGACCCCGGTGCGGAACGACTACGCCTTCGACGGACCGAACGGCAGGGTTGCCCTGCCCGATCTGTTCGACGGCCGGCGGCAGCTGATCGTCTACCGCGCGTTCATGGACCCCGGCGTACACGGCTGGCCGGAACACGGTTGTACCGGCTGCTCCTTGATGGCCGATCACGTGGGCGACCTCAGCCATCTCAACGCCCGCGACACCACACTGGTCTACGCGTCGCGCGGCGCGCAGCGGGACATCACGCGGATCAAGGACAAGATGGGCTGGACCATCCCCTGGTACACCATCGTCGAGGAATCGGGCCTCGCCTTCGACGCCGACTTCGACGTGGACCAATGGCACGGCACGAATGCCTTCATCCGCGAGGGCGATCAGATCTTCCGGACCTATTTCGTCAACAACCGCGGCGACGAGGCGTTCGGCACCACCTGGAGCTATCTGGACATCACGGCGCTGGGCCGTCAGGAATCGTGGGAAGACTCCCCGGCGGGTTACCCCCAGACCCCGCCCTACCAATGGTGGAGATGGCACGACGCGTACGGCGACCGCTGAGGTGCGCAGTTCATCGGCGATGATCAAGGGGTGACATCTCCGCACACTGTTGTAACGCCGCTGACTGTTCCCGCGTTGTTGGCCGGCCGGGTTCGCGCATCCGGGCAGGACACCTATGTCGTCGCGCCGAACGGACGGCTGACCTACGCACAGGCCGATGCAAGCTCTGCCGATATCGCCCGCCGGCTGTTGGCCGCGGGCGTCGGCAAGGGCAGCCGGGTCGGACTGTTCTTCCCGAACGGGCTCGACTGGATCAGCTGGTGGCTGGCGCTGTCTCGGATCGGCGCGCTGGTGGTGCCGTTGAGCACCCTCTACGCGCCCGCCGAAATCGCCAAGGTGCTGCGGCTGGCCGATATCGGCACGCTCATCGCGCCGGCCGAAGTACTCGGCACCGATGTCGGCGGCCGCTTCGAGTCGGCGCTGCCCGAACTCCGGGGTCAGGACCGTGACGCCCTCGCGCTCACCGCCGCACCGTATCTGCGCCGCATCGTGCTCACCGAGGACACCGGGTACCGCTGGGCGACCCGGTGGGACGATCTGACACAACAGGTCTCACCGCAGGTGCTCACCGCGGTGGAGGACGAGGTGTCCCCCGCCGACCTGGCGATCATGGTGCACACCTCCGGTTCGACCGCCGACCCCAAGGGTGTCCTGCACACCCACGGCACCCTGGTGCGACAGACATCGGCTTGGCCGGTCGCGATCCGTGCGGTCACCGGGACCCATCACCGGCCCCGAATCCTGTGCGCCATGCCGTTCTTCTGGATCGGCGGTTTGCTCGCCGCCATGGGTGCCCTGCAGGACACGATCACGCTGCTGGTCATGGCGCGACTCGACCCGGGGACCGCCCTGGACCTGATGGAGTCCGAACGTGCCACCGGCATCATCGGCTGGCCGGCGTTCACCCAGCGGTTACGCGACCACCCCGGGTTCGCCGACCGCGACCTGTCCAGCGCACCGATGCTGCGGGACGGCCCGCTCGACATCGCGATGACCGATGTGCCCGACGGATTTCCGGTGCACCGCACCATGTCCGAGACCGCGGGCGGATTCGTCCACACCGAACTCGCCATCGTCGATGCCGACGGCAGGCCCGTTCCCGACGGCACCACCGGGGAACTGTGGATCCGCGGGGTCGGGGTGATGGCCGGCTACAACAAACGCGAACGCGCCGAGGTCTTTGACGCCGATGGCTGGTACCACACCGGCGACCGTGTCTACCGGCGAACCGGTGACCCGCGGCTGTTCTACGTCGGCCGCAGCACCGACCTGATCAAGGCCGGCGGCGCGAATGTGTCACCGCTGGAAGTCGAGGCGGTGATCTCGGCGCTGCCCGATATCGCGCAGTGTGTGGTGCTCGGGCTCCGGCATCCGCAGCGGGGTGAGGAGGTATGCGCCGTGGTGGTCCCGGCGGTGACAGGTCTGGATCTGGACGGCATCCGGCAACTCGCGCGTGAGCAGTTGTCGGTCTACAAGGTTCCCACCCGGTGGGTGATCGCCACCGCTGACCAGATCCCGACCCTGCCCAGCGGGAAGTTCGATCGGAAAGGGTTGCTTGCCAACGTCATCGACGGTGTGTTGCCGATCAGTCCAGCAGCTCCCTGAAGCGGCCGGCCGGGAACGTCGCGGCGCCGGCGGCCTGAACGCGGGCGGCCAGCGCACCATCGGAGGTCACCACCGTGATGTCCCGCGGCGCGTCGGCCTCACCGACCAGCCGGACGATCTCGTCATCGGCGGAATTCGCTGCCGCCCGTGGCGCATGCGCCACGCCGATCGCCGCCGACTGCAGCGGAGGTGACATCGGCCGCTCCAGCACCACCGTCACATCGTGGGCGCCCGCCGCCGCCCAGCGCTCGATCTGCCCGATCAAGGTGGTGAGCGCGCCCCGGCGGTCCTTCCACCAGCCATCCGGTCGCGAACCCACGACGTTCATGGCGTCCACGATCCAGTGCATGGCAACATCGTCCTCCATGCCGCATGCCGCCGACAGCCACGACCTGATCCGGGTGACCGGAGCGCGGGAGAACAACCTCAAGAACGTCGATATCGAACTGCCGAAGCGCCGTCTGACGGTGTTCACCGGCGTGTCCGGCTCCGGCAAGAGCTCGCTGGTGTTCGACACCATCGCCGCCGAGTCCCAGCGACTGATCAACGAGACATACAGCTCGTTCGTGCAGGGTTTCATGCCCAGCATGGCCCGCCCCGACGTCGACGTGTTGGAGGGCCTGACCACCGCCATCATCGTCGACCAGCAGCGCATGGGCGCCGATCCACGCTCCACCGTCGGCACCGCCACAGACACCGGGGCGATGTTGCGAATCCTGTTCAGCCGGTTGGGTACACCGCACATCGGGTCCCCGCAGGCCTTTTCGTTCAACGTCGCCTCGATCAGCGGTGCCGGCGCGGTGACGTTCGAGAAGGGCGGCAAGACCGTAAAGGAGCGCCGCGATTTCAGCGTCCTCGGCGGCATGTGCCCGCGTTGCGAGGGGCGGGGCGCCGTCAACGACATCGATCTGACCGCGCTCTATGACGACAGCAAGTCGCTCAACGAGGGCGCGCTCACGATCCCGGGTTTCAGCATGGAGGGCTGGTATGGCCGAATCTTCAACGGCTGCGGCTTCTTCGACCCGGACAAGCCGATCAACACCTTCACCGACAAGGAACTCGACGCTCTGCTGTACAAGGAGGCCACCAAGCTCAAGATCGACGGGGTGAACCTGACCTACCTCGGACTGATCCCGCAGATCCAGAAGTCGTACCTGTCCAAGGATGTGGACGCGATGCAGCCACATATCCGCGCTTTCGTCGAACGTGCCGTCACCTTCACCACCTGCCCGGACTGCGGCGGCACCCGACTCTCCGAGGCTGCCAGGTCATCGACGATCGAGGGCGTCAACATCGCCGACGTGTGCGCCATGCAGATCACCGATCTCGCCCGGTGGGTCGGCACGCTCAGCGAGAAGCCGGCGGCCAAACCACTGGCGCCACTGCTCACCGCACTCGGGCACACCCTGGATTCCTTCGTCGAGATCGGCCTGGGATATCTGTCACTGGAGCGCCCGGCGGGCACCCTGTCCGGCGGAGAAGCCCAGCGCGTGAAGATGATCCGGCACCTGGGATCGGCGCTGACCGATGTCACCTATGTCTTCGACGAGCCGACCATCGGGCTGCATCCGCATGACATCGCACGGATGAACAATCTGCTGTTGCAGTTGCGGGACAAGGGCAACACCGTGCTGGTCGTCGAGCACAAGCCGGAAACGATCGCGGTCGCCGACCATATCGTCGACCTGGGCCCCGGTGCCGGCAGCGCCGGTGGCGAAGTGGTGTTCGCGGGCAGCCTCGCGGCGTTGCGCAAGAGCGGCACGGTCACCGGCCGCCATCTCGACGACCGCGCGGCGGTGAAGGAGTCGGTGCGAGAGCCCAACGGGGCTTTGCAGATCCGCGGGGCCGCCACCCACAACCTGCGTGACATCGATGTCGACATCCCGCTGGGCGTCCTGGTTGTCATCACCGGGGTGGCCGGTTCGGGTAAGAGTTCGCTGATCGACGGATCGGTGGCCGGTCTCGACGGCGTCGTCACCATCGATCAGGCCGCGATCCGCGGTTCGCGGCGCAGCAACCCGGCCACCTACACCGGCCTGCTGGAGCCGATCCGCAAGGCATTCGCCAAGGCCAACGGTGTGAAACCCGCCCTGTTCAGTTCCAACTCCGAGGGCGCCTGCCCCACCTGCAATGGTGCCGGCGTGATCTATACCGAGCTCGGCGTGATGGCCACGGTGGAATCCACCTGCGAAGAGTGCGAGGGACGCCGCTTCCAGGCTTCGGTGCTGGAATACACGCTGGCGGGCAAGAACATCGCCGAGGTGCTCGCCATGCCGGTGACCGAAGCCGTGCGACATTTCGCCAGCGGTGCGGCCAAAGTAGCAGCAGCACAGAAGATCCTGGGCCACATGTCCGATGTCGGGCTGGGCTACCTGACCCTCGGCCAGCCGTTGACCACCCTGTCCGGCGGCGAGCGGCAACGCCTCAAGCTGGCCGCCCGCCTCAGCGACAAGGGCGCCGACGACGGTGCGGTCTTCATACTCGACGAGCCGACGACCGGCCTGCACCTCGCCGATGTCGAGCAACTTCTCGCGCTGCTGGACAGGCTGGTGGACGCCGGAAAGTCGGTGGTGGTGATCGAGCATCATCAGGCCGTGATGGCCCACGCCGACTGGATCATCGACCTGGGCCCGGGCGCCGGACACGACGGCGGGCGGATCGTCTTCGAGGGAACCCCGCGGGACCTGGTGGGCGATCGTTCGACGCTGACCGGACAGCACCTGGCCGACTATGTCGGCGCGGCCATCCGCGGGTGAGAACTTTTACCCATATCCCCCGCCGGCGATGGGAGATTAGCCTCGTGAGGTGTCCAATCGATCGCGCCTGATGCTGTTGATGCTGCCCGCGGCCCTGGCCAGTTGCTCGTTCTCGATGTCCGCGGGCGGCCCGGATTACGCGAAGCTGGAGAGCGCCATCACCGACGAATTGAACTCGAGCTACCAGAAGATCGACCGCGAGGTGTCCGACGTCGCCTGTGAGAAACCCGAGAAGGCGCCGAAGGCGGGTGACAAGTTTCTCTGCAACGCCGATGTCGACGGCTCAACGGTGCGAGTGCAGGTGGTTGTCAGCGACGACGAGGACAACGTCGAGTTCAGCACCCTCGACGTCATCTTCGATCTGTCGCAGACAGCACAGGGGCTGACCAAGGAGATCTCTGCCGACAGAGGATTCGCCGTCACGGTGACCTGCGGCGAAGGGCTCAAGGTCGTCGAGGTCGGTGAATCGTTCGAATGCACCGCGGCTGACCGGCGTGGAGACACCCGTCCGGTGAAGGTCACTCCCGGCGGTGTCGACGAAGACGATCGTTGGGAGCTCATCGGGGTGAACTGAGTCCTGCCGATCGGCGCCGTACGGCGTCACCTGCGATAGCCTGCCTCCTACATGGTGGGTTCGACATCGGCAGGCACACTCGGCGATCGCCTGGAACAGGCGTGGCTGCAGTCCTGCACGGGAGCCGGCCGTATCGTCGTACTGCTCGGCGATCCCGGCATCGGAAAGTCAAGTGCGCTCGCTCAGCTCGCGCACCGCATCGGGCCGACAGCCCATCTGGTGAGCTGCCGCGGCGGCGATATCGCAGCACCGATGTCCACCGCCGCCGAGATCGCCGCGGTGCTGCCGATCATGACACCGGTGGGATCGGTGGCCGGCGAGGTGGACGCCTTGCGGGTCGCCGACATCCTCAGCGCCGGACTGGCGAGGGCCGCCGGAACAACGCTGTTGATCGACGATATCCACGACGCCGATGCCGCCAGCCGAACAGCGCTGAACCTCGCCATGCGGAGGTCAACGGATGCCGCCGTCTTCGTGGTGGTGACCGGTCGCCGGGTTCCGTCGGCCGAGAGTTTCGCCGAGGGGTTCGACGTCGAAGAGCTCCCCGGACTGGATCGGCCGGCCGCCACTGCGGTGCTGGAAGCGGCGAGCACCGTGCCCATCGCCCCGGCGGTCATCGAGAAGCTCCTGGATGTGGCGGCCGGTAATCCACTGGTGCTGCGCCATCTCCCCGGCGCGTTGACACCGGAGCAACTGTCCGGTGCGCACCTGCTGCCGGAGCACATCCCACTCGTCGGGGATCTCCGCGCCGTGTTCAGCCGACAGCTACCCCGCCCCGGCACCGCGGGGCGCACCCTGTTGGAGTTGGCCTCGCTGTCGGCCGACGGATCCTGGTCGGTACTGCGGTCGATGCGCCCCGGCATCGCCGAGGCGGCGCTGCACACCCTCGAGGACAGCGGCCTGGCCGCCTTGCACTCCGGAAGGCTGACCCTGCAGCACCCGTTGCTGCGCAGCGCGACCGTTGCCGCCATGCCCCACCAACACCAGCGCCGGTTGCACCTGGAATTCGCCGACTGCTCGGCACTTTCGGACACCGTCCGGCTCGTGCACCGCGCGCACGGCACTCTGGGACCGGACGAAGCGTTGGTTGACGAGCTCGTCGGCGCAGCGCGCACGCTTAGGTCCAGAGGCGGAACGGAGCCGGCCGCACGTCTGCTGGACCGTGCCATCGATCTGACCGGTGATGACTCCCGCCGCGCCGAGCTCAGGGTGCTGGCTGCCCGGCAACTGGTGACGGCCGGACAGACCGACTCCGCGCGGTACCGGCTAGAAACGGTGTTGGCAGATCCCGCATCCCACGAGCTACACGTCGCGGCGACGGTGTTGCTTGCCACGCTGGAAGCGGTGGGCGGAGCGCCGGCAATGGCTTTGCACCGCCTCAAGGAATGCGCCATCTTGGCCTCACCGGCCGAGGCCGGCATGGTGCACGCCCGGATGGCCATACCGCTGGGGATGCTCGGGATGGTCGGCGAGATCATCGACACCGCTACGGCGGCGGTCGCTCTCAGCGACCCACTGTCGACCGATTCCCATGTGGCGCGGGTGATCCTCGCCCATGCACTCAGCGCCCGGCACGAGAATCGATCGGACCAACTCGTCGATGGCATACCGGAGGAATTGGACCTCGTCGCCGCCGTCACAAGCGACCCGATGATCGGCCTGCATTACGGGCGGGCGTTGTCGATCGCCGAACGATACGAGGCCTCGGCAGCGGCGCTGACCGAACTCAGCGCCCAACTGCGGGGCGAGGGAGCGCGGTCTGCGCTCGCCATGGTGTTCGGTGCACTCGGCGAAACCTATGTACGCGCATCGCGCTTCGATGATGCCCTGATGTGTCTGGATGAGGCGACTGCGCTCAGCCTGGCAACCGGCCAACGAGCATTCGCGCCGTTCTGGCTCTCGCTCCGTGCGCGGGTGCACGCTATCCGCGGCGATGACAACACATCCGCCGCAGACCTGGAACTCGGCTTCGCGATCTCCGATGAACTGTCCACCTTCGGCGCGCGCTACTTTCTGTTGGCCAATGCGGGACTGGCCGCGTTGACCGCACGTCGCCCCGACGACGCGGTCGCCGCGCTTTCCGAGTGCTGGGCATTCGAACAGGTCGGCGGACTCCTCGCCCCACAGCTGGCCCGCTGGCACATCGACCTGGTCGAGGCCTACCTCGCAGTGGGGCGCAGCGACGACGCCCGACCGGTGGTGGAGCACCTCCAGACGGTTGCGGCAGCCGTCGGGTCCAGCCGATGGACCAAGGCCACCGCTTGCCGCGCCGAGGCACTACTGCTCCGCGGTACCGATCCGGCAGGATCACTTCGCCTTCTCCACCGGGCAACGGCAATCTACGATCCCGCGCACGACGCCTTCGACCGGGCGCGCACCTTCCATGACATCGCGCGGTTGGCCGATGACGCGACAGACCGCGAGCACGCACGTGCCGAGGCACGCAACGGATTCAGCAGGCTCGGCGCCGCCGCATGGGCGGCAAAGGTCGACCGGCGTACCCCCGAGCTCAGCGCGCTCACCGAGGCGGAGGGCCGGGTGCTCACCGAGGTCGCCAACGGGCTGACGAACCAACAGATCGCCAAGCGTCTCGGCCTGAGCGCAAAAACGGTGGCCAACCACCTCTACCGCGCCTACCGAAAACTCGGCGTCGCTTCGCGAACCGAAGCGGTTCGTTTCGTGCTGCTGCATGACGAGAGGGCAGGCGAATCGGCTTTGAGAACTTGACACGTGTCAAGTAAGGTGCGGGCATGCTTGCCGAGGACATTCTGACCACCGTGCCGACGACGACAGCAGAGGCGCTCGACCTCTTCGACGCCGCCCCCGGTGTCGAACCGGATTTCATGATTGGCACCTGGCACGGCGCCGAACTGCCGACCGCGCACCCAATGGACGGACTGCTCGCCGCCAGTGGCTGGTGGGGCAAACAGTTCGTCGACGCCGAGACCGTGCATCCCCTGCTCTTCCCGAAGGACGGGGGCACGGCCTTGTGGCCGTTGAATCCGGTGCTCGCGTTCGGCGGCCTGGGCATCGCCACGAAGGTGCCCCTGGTGCGCAACCTGTCGCTGGTGCAGCCGATCTCGGCCTTGCGGCCGGCGCTGCGGACCAAGGCGCCCAAGGCGCGGCTACGTACCACCCGCTACCGCGGGATAGACAGCGCGACAATGATTTACGACAACCTGCCGATCAACGACGTGTTCCGCAAGGTCTCCGAAGACACCGTGATCGGCGCGATGGACTACCGGGGCGGCAAACGCCCATATTTCTTCGTTCTGCAGCGCAACGACTCGCTGCCGGTCGGGTAGGTCTGCGGTCCGACTCAGGCGATGATGCGCACCAGATAGGGCGTCATCGAGGCGGTGCGCACGGCCGAGACCGCAACTCCAGAGTCGGTGGCTTCCAGCATCTGCCCGTTGCCCACGAACAGCGCCACGCTCTGGGTGCCCTCCGGACCGAAGAAGATCAGATCGCCGGGCAGCGCTTGATCCGGCAGCACCTTCTGGCCGACCTTGTACATCTCGCCGGACGAGCGCGGAAGCTTCACCCCGACACCCGCGAAGGCGTAGACGATGATGCCCGAGGCGTCGAACCCCACCACGTTGACGGCCGGATCAGGCGCCGCGGGAAGGCTCGGAACGAGCGGCGACGCGACCGGGGCCGGCGGCGCCAGCCCGGGGAAGTTCAGGCCAGGTACCCCGCCGGGGATGGCGGCGGCAGCCGGTTCCGCTGCGGCCGGGGTCTCGCGGACGACACCACGGGTGGGACCGTTGGCGTCACCACCGCCGTAGGCGAACGGCACGCCGCGCTGGGCCAGCGCCCGCGCGATCACATAGTCGACCGCCTGCTGGTTGCGAGCCGGGCGGGTATTGAACGGATCAGCCGATGCGACACCAGGAGTCACTGTCAACACAGCCAGGCCGAGCAGCAGGGCACAGAAGCGTCTCATCGGGTCGTCAACTCTTTCAATCAGGGCGGATACCGCGACGACCCATAATTGACGGGCGTCACCGCTATTTCTACCGACCGATTCAGTCGTTTCCCAATTCGACTGCAGGACAGCGCAAATGAGATGCCGATCCGTGACCGGAAAGAGACTCCCGTACCCGGGTCGTGATCGATCCGCGACCGTTCCGACACCATCGCGACGGTGCGCAGAATGCAGAACGGCACCGGTCCGCGCGACCCGAAGGCTGTGCTGACCGGTGCCGTTGCGGCAAGCCGGATTACTTCAGTGCGGCGAGCGCGGCATCGTAGTTGGGCTCCTGGGCGATCTCGGGAACCAGCTCCGCGTAGGCGACATTGCCGTCGGCACCGATCACCACGACGGCGCGGCCCAGCAGGCCGGCGAACGGGCCGTCGACGAGGACGATCCCGTAGTCCTCGCCGAAGCTGTCCCGGAACGCCGAGGCCGTCACCACGTTCTCGATGCCCTCGGCACCGCAGAAACGGCTCTGCGCGAACGGCAGATCCTTCGACACGTTCAGCACCGCCGCTCCGGTCGATGCGGCGCGCTCGTTGAACGTCCGCACACTCGTCGCGCACACCGGGGTGTCCACCGACGGGAAGATGTTGAGCAGTACGGCCTTGCCGCTGAATTGGTCACTGGTGACCGCGCCGAGGTCGGTACCGACCAGGGTGAAGGCCGGAGCCGACGTGCCGACTGCGGGCAGCTCGCCGGCCGTGTTGATGGGGTTTCCCTTGATGGTGATCTGTGCCATGGCCACCAGTCTGTCAAAGACTGGAGCGCTCGGGTGCCACAGGGGTAGGTGAGGATGCATGGCACCATCGAATCGTGATCGTCCTGCCCGACGCGGTCCTCGCGATGGCCGCCCGCGGACACGAATGGCAGCGTTGGGTCGACGACCTGCCCAGGTCGGTAGGCAGCCAGCTTCAGGAGTGGGATCTCACCCCGGACGGTGCACCCCAATACGGATTCTGCTCGATCGTGCTGCCGGTTCGCGCCGGCGACGGTGAATCCGCCATGCTCAAAATCGCATTCCCCGACGACGAATCCGAACACGAACACCTGGCGTTGCGCCGCTGGGACGGCCAGGGAACCGTGCGCCTGCTGCGCGCCAATCCCTACCGCCGCGCAATGCTGCTGGAGCGGCTGCATGCCCGCAACCTCAACGACGTCTGGGACCTGGAGGCGTGTGAGATCGTCGCCGGACTGTACGGGCGAATCCATGTCCCCGCCCTGCCGCAGCTGCGTCCGCTTGTCGGCTTCATCGAAAAATGGAATACCGATCTGGCGCAGCTACCGCGCAGCGCCGCTCTGCCCCACCGGCTCGTGGAGCAGGCGCTGTCACTGGGCGCCGATTTCGTGTCCGACCCGGCCAGCACCGGCACGCTCATCCACGGCGACCTGCACTACGAGAACGTGCTGGCCGGCGACCGCGAACCGTGGCTGGTGATCGACCCGAAGCCGATGAGTGGCGATCCCCATTACGAGATCGCGCCGATGCTGTGGGACCGCTGGGACGAGCTTGCCGGTTACGTCCGCGAAGGTGTGCGGCGCCGCTTCTACACCCTGTCCGAGGCCGCCGGTTTGGACGTCGACCGCGCGCGGGCGTGGGTGATCGTGCGGATGATGCACAACGCGATGTGGGAACTCACCGAGAACGCGGTGCCGGACGCGAAGTGGCTGACCACCTGCGTGGCCGTCGCCAAAGCGGTCCAGGAATAGCCTCAATCCAGTTCATCCACAGCCGCGAGAATGCTGCTGCCAGTGTCGGAACCGGCCGGTAGTATCGCACATATGTTCGAAGTCTTGGATCGGGTCGCACTCGCGGAGTTGAGCGATGAAGCGCTCATCTCCGCGGTCACGACCTTGACCCAAACCGAGGCCATGGCCGCCGCGGCACGGCTGGCCCTGATCGGCGAAGTGATCGCCCGCCAATGCGACGACGAAGACGACACGGTCGCCCACCAGGTGATCGATGGCTGGGCATGGGCCCAGGCCGCGGTCGCGGCTGCCTGCAACCTCAACCCCTATGCCGCGTCCAAGCAGATGCGCATCGCCCAAGCCCTGCGTGACCGGCTACCCCGCACCGCGGCCCTGTTCGCCACCGGCGCGATCTCGGCGACCGTGATCGATGCCATCACCTGGCGCACCCATCTGGTCGTCGACGAGGACGCGCTGGTATTGATCGATGCGGCGATTTCCGGCGAAGCGGGCGCGTACGGGGCGCATTCGGAGAAACAGCTGATCGGCGCGGTCGACCTCTGGGTGGAAAAATTCGACCCCGACGCCGTCGTCCGCTCCCGACGGGCCGCCAAAGACCTCTACGTCGAGTTCGACGACAAGGACGACCCCAACGGGGTCGCCTCCTTCTGGGGCAGACTGCGCATCACCGACAAGAAAATCCTCGAACAACGCCTCGACGCCCTGGCCGACACCGTCTGCCCGAATGACCCCCGTAAGCGTGGGGAACTGCGTGCCGCGGCCCTGGCCGCCCTGGGTGCGGTGGGCCCACAATTGGAGCGCCTGGCCTGCGAGTGCGGGGACGTGAACTGTGCGGGCAGCGGGAAGGATCCGCGTGCGGGCGCGGTCACCATCTATGCGCTCA
Source organism: Mycolicibacterium frederiksbergense (assembly GCF_012223425.1). Taxonomy (GTDB): domain Bacteria; phylum Actinomycetota; class Actinomycetes; order Mycobacteriales; family Mycobacteriaceae; genus Mycobacterium; species Mycobacterium frederiksbergense. The sequence continues at coordinate 5,360,734 of NZ_CP038799.1, read as the reverse complement.
CCGACCAGGTGCCCGCCGCCGGTGAAGACACCCCGCCGCAGAGCACGCCTGGTACTGCAGGCACCCCGGACTCCGAGCCTGCCGCGACTGAGGCCGCGCCAGAGCAACAGGAGCGGACTGCCGAGCACGAGCCGCAGACTCCGGCTGCGGAGTCTGAGCCCGTTGGGCCGTCCGAACCCGCCGCGCCGGCTGCCCGCACCGAACCAGCCGCGGCCAGCTCCCAGCCTGCCGCGCCCGCGGCCAGCGCCCGTCCTGCGGCTCCCGCGGCGTGCAACCCCAGCCCCGGCGTCACGCTCGATGGCGCCATCATCCCCGCCGCCATGCTCGCCGAACTAGTCGCCGGCGGCGCCACCGTCAAGCCGCTATCGGAGATCGCCGACCTGCCCGCCGAGCGCCAGTACCGGCCCTCCACAGCCTTGACCGCCTTCGTCCGGATGCGCGCCATGACCTGCAGCTTCCCCGGCTGCAACCGGGCCGCCCACCGCTGCGACCTCGATCACCTGACCCCATGGCCGGCCGGGGCCACCCATCCGGGCAACCTGGCCCCGCTGTGCCGTCTGCATCATCTGCTCAAAACCTTCAGCGGCTGGACACCCAGCGCGAAACCCGACGGCAGCATCCAATGGACAGCGCCCACCGGACACACCTACAAGAAATCACCCGGCGCGGCAATCCTGTTCCCGTACTGGAATATCCAGACGCCCATCCCCCGAAAACGCGCGATCAGCCTCATCAACGACACCGACCGCGACACCAAGATGCCGGTCCGACAACGCACCCGCGCCCAGGTGAACCGTCCTGGGTCTGGTGGAGATCGTGAACGCACCAGGAGGATGTTGTTGTGGCTGCGCCGAGGAAGTTTGACCCAGAGACCCGTGAGCGGGCGGTACGGATGTATCAGGACCGGATTTCCCAGACTGGGGATTCCAAGCGAGGGGCCCGCCGGTATGTCGGCGAGATCCTCGGAATCAATGAAGCTACGTTGCGCAACTGGGTAGAGAATCGCTACGGCAGCAGCGACTCGGCGGTTGTCGATGGGGCTGTGGATTCTTCTGCGGAATTGAAGTCGTTGCGCCGAGAGAACGCCGAGCTACGCAGGGCCAATGAGATTCTCAAGACGGCGACAGCGTTTTTCGCAGCGGCGGAGGTCGACCGCCGACTTCGGTGATCATCGATTACATCGATGCCCACCGTCACCAGTTCGGGGTCGACCCGATCTGCACCGTGCTCACCAGCTACGGCGTCAAGATCGCCCCGTCCACCTATTACGCGGCCAAAGCCCGCGGCCCGGTCAGCGACACTGCCTGGACCGAGGCGCACGCCGCCAACACCGTGCACCGGTTGTTTGTGTCCAACCGGCGGCTTTACGGGGTCCGCAAGATGTGGCACGCGATGAAACATGCAGGCCATGATGTGGGCCGTGACCAGGTCAGCCGGCTGATGGGCATCTGCGGCATCAGCGGAGCCGTTCGTGGCCGGCGGCGCACCACGGTCACCACGACCGCTGATCCGGGCGCACCGCGCCATCCCGATCTGATCGCCCGCCAGTGGGGTGCTCCGAGACGGCCTGATCAATGGTGGGTGGCCGATTTCACCTACACCTGGACCTTGGCGGGATTCGTCTACACCGCGTTCTGCGTGGATGTGTACTCACGCCGAATTCTGGGGTGGCGGGTGATGTCGACCAAGGCGACACCGCTCGTTCACAGCGTGCTCGAACAGGCTGTGTTCACCCGTCGCAGAACCGATTTCCGTTTTACGACAACGGGTTTGATCCATCACTCCGATGCCGGAAGTCAGTACACATCGCTGGTCTTCACCGATGCTCTGCATGACTCGGGAATCGCAGGATCGATCGGCTCGGTCGGTGATGCTTTGGACAATGCACTGATGGAATCAGCGATCGGTCTCTACAAGACCGAGTTGATCAATCGGGCCCAGTCCTGGACCGGGCGCGCCGAGGTGGAACGCGAAACCGCCGCCTGGGTGCATTGGTACAACACCACCCGCCTGCACTCGGCCCTGGGCTATCTCTCGCCCTCGGAGTACGAGGACCGGTACCGTCACACCGTCGCCTCAACAACAGAGGTGGCATAACCGAGGTCTCCATCCAGACCAGGACGGTTCAAGGACCGCGCCCAACGCATCAACACCGAACGCGCACGCAACCAACTAGAACTCGCCCTCGAACGCGCCGACAACGACAGCGACCCGCCGCCCTTTTGACCGCGAAGCGATGCAGCTCAGCCCGACACGCTGACCGGCAACGACAGCATGCCGCGCAGCGTCACATTCGGTTTGTACCGCGGGTCACCGCCGAGTTCGGCCTTCGGGAAACGCTGTGTCACGGCAGACAAGGCGATTGAGGCTTCCAGCCGCACCAGCGGCGCACCGAGACAGAAGTGGGCGCCGTGTCCGAAACCCAAATGCCTGATGGTGGCCCGGTCGGGATCGAAGACATCGGGGTTGGGGTTGGCTGCCGGGTCACGGTGCGCGGCGGCCAACAGCACGATGATGGTGTCGCCCTGGGGAATCACGGTGTCCCCCAGCCGCATCTCCTCGGCCGCCACCCGACCCAGCAGCTGAGCGGGCGGATCGAAACGCAGCGTCTCCTCGATGACGCGCAGCGCCCGCGACGGATCGGCCCCCAGCGCCGCCCATTGCGTGCGATCCCGCAGCATCGCCAGCACCGAGGTCGCCATCAGGCTCACCGTCGACTCGTGTCCGGCGATCAGCAGCAGATTGCAGGTCGAGATGATCTCGTCCTCGCTGAGCTGATCACCGGACTCCTCGACCGCGATCATCGCGGATATCAGGTCATCGCCGGGACTGCTGCGGCGGCGGCTGATCAGCTCGCGGAAGTACTTCCGCAGCCATTTTCCGGCCTCGATGCGGTCGGTGAACCCCTCCGGCACATCGCCGGTCGCGGTGAGGAACGGGTCCACGGTCTGCGCGAGCAGGGTGGAGGCGTGCCCGAACTTGGGTTCATCCTCAACGGGTACACCGAGCAGCCGGCAGATCACCGCCACCGCGATTGGGTAGGCCAGGCCGCTGACGGCGTCGAACTCGCCGCGTTCCTCCGCGGCGTCGAGTAGGCCATCGACGGTGGCGACGATCTCATTGCGCAGCTCGTTGATCACCCGGGGCGCGAATGCCTTGGCCACCAGTTTGCGCAGCCGGGTGTGGTCGGGCGGATCAAGGAAAAGGAAGGCCGGGGTGCGGCGCTTGTCGACCAGTCCGGCCAGTCCGAACGGTCGCGGTTCCTCACCGGCAGCGATCTGGCGTTGCGCGATGGCCGACTTCATCCGGTCACTCGACGACGCCGGATGCCGGATCGCGGCGTCGCAGTCGGCGTACGAGGTCAACACCGTCAGGCTGATCTCGGGGATCTGCAGCGGACCGTGTTCGCGCAGCGCGCGGTACGCCGGATAGGGGTCGACGCGGTTGGACGGGGCAAGGGCCTGCCCGAGCAGGACCGCCGGTTCGGACACCGAAGTCATCTCCTCATTGTGCAATCGCGCTTTCCAGCCGGGAACGCCACCACCGGATTCGGGCCGGATCGATGACCGAATACCGGTCCAGCAGCTCGGGCAGCGGCGCCGGTGACATGGGCGCGACCGGCAGAAATCCATCGATCGGAATCAGCCTGCGCGAGTCGGCCACCAGGTCCCCGTCCAGCAACGAGCCCGAGCCCAGGGTGCCGGCGAACGGAAGCTCGGGCAATGCGCCGGCCAGCGCCACGCCGACCGCCACCCCGATACTGGTCTCCACCCCCGAGGTGACCGAGCATGGCAGCCCACACGCTTCGGCGATGCGCAGCGCCCGTCGCGCCCCGCCGAGTGACCCGCACTGCAGCACAGCGATATCGGCGGCCTCGGCCAGCCCCGGATCGCCCAACGCCCGCTCCAGCGAATCGGCGATGGCGATCCGGACATCGACCCGTCGTCGCACCGCGGAGAGTTCCGCGATGCCCCGGCATGGCTGCTCGACGAACTCGAGGCCGCCCGCGGCACGATCGAGCGCCGGGACCGCGGTCACCGCAGCATCGACCGACCACCTGCCCTTGGCGTCACAGCGGATGATGCCGTCCGGGCCCAGCGCGTCGCGCACCGCGGCGATTCTGGCGACATCGTCTCCGAGCGTGCACGCCGGATCGGCCACCTCGACCGCAGCCGTCCGGCAGTCCGAAGCCACGACCACGTCATGGGCCCGCGCCGGATCCGTCACGGGAACGGTCACCGCTACGGGCACACGTCCGCGCCGGGCGTCCGGCCAGCCGACGGTGCCGGGTTCGGTGGCGGCCGTGAGCCAGCGCACGAGCAGATGGTCCGGGCACCCGGGCGGTGGGCTGAACTCCCCCCAGCCCTGCGGTCCCTCCACGAGGACGCCTTCGTGCATGGTGGTGCCGTCACGCATGGGGATGGCGAACACCGCAGCGGTGTCCAGATCGATCAGCGTCTGCACAAGACCTGCACGCTAGCCGAGTTCTTGCCGGCGCGAGAGCAGCGACGGGGAAATAATCGAGCCGGCGGCGGGGACATCATCGAATTGTGTACAGCGGCACCAGCATTTCAGCCGGTGTCAGCGATCCGTGGTGACCGACCAGCTGCGATTGCAACGGCTCGGCACCCGAGCGGATGATCGCCCGATCACCGTTGGCCACCACCACGACATCTCCGATGCGGGGCTCGACGCGCGCCTGCACGGTCGGGCCGAACCAACCGGCGCCGATCACCTCGGCCCTGGTGAGGACGGTGAAGTCGTCGCCGAGCGCCGCCCGCCAGGCCGCCGCCACATCCGGTGCGGCCCCGGGTTCGGTGTACACATGCCGCGCACGCGGTTCCCCGCCCAGCCCCCGCACACCGGCGCGCAGTTCGGCGCGGTGATCGAAGTCGACCGGATCCTCCACGTGGACCATGCCGTGGTCCGCGGTGACGATCAGGGCGGAACCGGGCGGCAACCGCTCGGCGATGAGGCGGACGGTCAGGTCGATCTGCTGCAATTCCAGCGCCCACGATTCCGAGGCGGGCCCGCGCACGTGACCCGTCAGATCCAGGTCACCGTGATAGGCGTAGACGAGGCTGCGGTCCCCCGCACCGAGCGCACCGACCACCCCGTCAACCAGGTCCCCGGACGAGAAGGTGGGCCGGAACTCGCCGCCGCGCAATGCCGCCCGGGTCAGACCCGAACCCGCCTGATACATCGGCGCCACCTGCGTCACCACCACGCCGTCGGCAGCTGCCCGCTCGAACGCGGTCGCCACCGGCTGAAACTGCTCGGGAACGATCTCTTTGAGCAGATCGACCTTCGGCCCCTCGCCCATCAGCCGCCATTTGAGCGGGTTCATCAACCGATCGTGATCGGGCACCGCCAGCAGGTAACCGACCAGGCCGTGCTCCCCGGCGGGCAGGCCGGTGCCCAGCGAGGCCAGGCTGGCCGCCGTGGTGCTGGGAAACCCCGCCGTCAGCGACTGCGCGGTCCGGGCCGCCAGGAACGGCGCGACCTCGCGGCGGGCGGCGACCAGTTCGGCACCCATACCGTCGATGAGCAGGATCGCCACCCGCCGCACGCCGTCGAGACCCAGCCCGACCCGGTCGGTTTCCCCGGCCACCCCCAGGACGCCGAGCACCGAGGGGACCAGATCGGCGAGGGCTCCGTCGCCGTAGTGCGGAGTGACGAACATGGGTGTCAGGTTATGCGGAAGGCCGTACCGTCCGGGTGCCACTAGGCTGACCGCATGTCGAGCGTGCTGACAGTGAACATCGCCCATCCGCGGACCAACCCCGACACCCTCAAGAAGCCGACCGGCATCGACAAGCGCCCCACCGATACCGCCGTCGAGGTGCGCCCGCCCGGTCCGATGCGTGGTGGTCTGGGCAGCGGGTTGGTGGGCGATCTGGTGAGCGAGCAGAAGCACCACGGCGGCGACGATCAAGCCGTGTACGCCTACGCCAGGGAGGATCTCGATGCCTGGGAGAGCGAACTCGACCGGCAGATCGGCAACGGCGCCTTCGGGGAGAACCTGACCACGGCGGGCATCGACGTCACGAACGCGGTCGTCGGTGAACGTTGGCGCGTCGGAGACGGCGGCCTGGTCCTGGAGGTGACCCGGCCCCGCACACCGTGCCGGACGTTCTCGTCGTGGCTGGAGATCGACAACTGGATCAAGCGATTCACCGATCGTGGTGTGCCCGGTGCCTATCTGCGCATCATCACGCCCGGAGTGGTGCGTGCCGGCGATTCGATCGAGATCCTGGAGCGCCCCGGCCATGATGTGACGATCGCGCTGGTGTTCCGCGCGATGATGAAGGATCCAAGCCTGCTGCCGTCACTGCTCGTCGCCGACGCCCTGCCGGAACCGTTGAAGGACAAGGCACGCCGCCGCGCGCACGCCTAGCGGACCGGAGGCAGCTCCGCCGCAATGAGTCCGGCGATCCGCTCGGCCAGATAGCGATGCCCGCCATCGGTGGGGTGCACTCCGTCGACGGCGATCAGATCGGGTCTGCCGACAAACCAGCGTTCGGCGAGCGGATCCACGAATCGGGCCCCCGACGCCATGGCGACGATGGACAGGGCATCCCGGATCTGGGTGATCCGAACGGGAACGTCTGCGGTGGGCCACGGTGGCCCGATCACCAGCAAGCGCGCCGCCGGCGCCCGGTGCCGCGCGAGATCGAAAGCGCTTCTGGCCAATCCGGCCACATCTACCGCGTCGACCGGCTGGTCATTGCGGGACCCGAAGAACACCACCAGAGCATCATCGGGCCGGACAGCCCGAGCGGTCAGGTCACCGAACGTGCTGTTGTGATCTCCGCGCACCCCGTAGCCGGCACGCCCCTCGGCCGCGACGTCGGCCGCGACCGGCCTGCCCTGATCGGCCAGGATCCGCCAGGCCAGCGCCGGCCAGCCATTGACGCCGAGACCGCCGAGGTCGGTGCCGGTGGTGTAGGAGTCGCTGATGACGGCGACCCGGCTGAGCGCTGATTCCCGCCCGGCGAGCTGCACCGACGGTGCCGCGAGCGGTACAGCGGTGACCAACAGCGCAAGCGAGACCACCAGACCGGCCACACGACGCACGACATCCTCCTGCTTGAAGTACCCGCGTAAGCGTACTGGACCACGCAGATAAACTGCCGCACAGAAGCATTCGCGTCAGGCCGACAATCTGGACTCGGTGCGGTCGGTGTCGGCCGCCTGCATTCTGGGCACGGTTCCCCGGATGTCGACCATGCGGCGCATCCAATGCCGGGCCGGCTCCTCCACCACGTGATACAGCAGCGCCGCGCAGGCCAGCGTCACCGCGAAGATCGCGGTCAACCACCACGGCCCGGCCGGGGACGCCAACACCAACGCGAACTGCTCTGCTGCCCAGTTCCACGCGGTGTGCACCAGCTCATGAACCATGTACAGGCTGAACGAGATCTGCCCGCCATAGACCAGAATGCGGGTCGACAGCAGCGCGGGCAGCGTGCCCGCCCCGATGGACAGCATCACGACCAGCGGGACGAACAGCAGATCCACCACGCCGCCGCTGTCCATCACCCCAGGAATGGGATGCCCGTCCAGCCAGTACAGCGTGCCGATGATCGCCCCTAACAGGAGTATCGAACCCGCGCCCGCCAGCATCCGGGTGCGATCGCCGGGATCGAGCCGGCGCACCGCCGCGCAGGCGATCACTCCGGCGGTGAACTGCAGCAGGATGCGGGGCAACCAGCTCCACGGCGTGTAGAACTGGCCGCTGGCCAGCAGGAACATCACCGGCGGCAGGGTCGTCGCGAACGCCAGCAGAAGCAGGCTGCGCGCGCGGGTGGCCCGCGCCAGCCGGAAGATGACCAGCGCCAGGAAGCCGAAGGTCAGGTACGCCAGCCACTCGGCGCTGATCGACCAGGCCGGGCCGTCCCAGCTGGAGCCGTCGAAGTAAGGCTGGAACCACAGTTGCACCAGGAAGAGCTGACGTATGTAGCTGGTCGCGGTCAGGGTGTCGGCGTTCTCTGCCGGGACGTGCCCGACGTTGAGGGTGAAGATGATCCACAGCGCGGCCAGATGCAGGGTCACCAGATAGACCGGCCACACCCTGGCCAGCCGCATCCACAGGAAATGCAGGGTGTCGCGGGTCGACCAGGACGGACCCATCCGGTCCAGATAGTTCCAGGCCAGTACGAAACCGCTCAGGATGAAGAACAGATCGACGCCCTGTGCGCCGCTGTCGAGCACGGGCGCCAGCGCGGAACTGACATCCGGCACCGCCTGCGCGAGCAGCGGGCGAAAGTGGAACAGCACGACCCAGATTGCGGCGAAGAAACGAAGACCGGTGAGGGCCTTGATTTCTCCGCTACGCACAACACTCTTTCCCCGAGTTCCGGCTTTTCACTTACGCTTACGCGCGCTGGCCGGGCGGACCGCTCCCCAACGTCCAGGCAGCCGGCAGTGATCGAAGAATAACAGCGCTACCGGCTCGGCTGGGTGAGGCCGAAAACGGGCCGTTGCTGAAGCTTTACGATCCGGGCGCACCCGGCGGCGCGGGCGCAGGTTGCGGCGGGTTTGCCTCGAACTGCGCGGCGTTGCGGTTCAGCGTGTCCATATAGAGCTTCCACTGCAGCGCGGCCATCACCGGAGACATCCCGGGCGCGGGTGGCGGCTGGTTGGTCAGCGTCCAGGTCTGGCACCCGGTGGTTTTGAACGAGCCGTCGTCGGCCTTGATCTCGACGATCTGGGGCTGTTTGGTGAAGGCCCGGTCCAGCGTCTCGCCGGGCTCGCCCTCGGTGACGACCGGCGCCATCCGCCGCCAGGAGCAGGTGCCCTCGGGGAACGGACCGGCGGAGGCATAGACGCCGGGCACGATATCGGTGCCGACCTGGTAGGTGCCGTCCTTGTCGATGACGTTCAACGGTGCGGCCGGTGGCGGCGCATCGGGCGCAGGTTCGGAGCTGACGGGCGGAGCCGGCGGGGCCGGCTCGGCGGGCTCGGCGACTGCCGGACCCGCGGCGATCAGTCCGGCGAGCGCCAGCCCGGCAGCGGTGATCATCGGCTTTGTGAACCCCATGACCGACAAGGGTAGGCCCGATCCGGCGCAAACCGGAATTCCGTGGGTGGCGTCACAGGAGCCTCGCGGAGGCCGGCTGAGAGGTTGCTGAAAGCTCCGCCGAGCCCGCGCGCCGGCACCGGAGGGCGTGGTGCACTATGACATCGCCGCTGATAGAGGGCATGAAAACGGGCACCGGTCGGCGCGCTGTGCGACTGCACAATATCGAGGGGGCGCAACTCTGTTATATGAGCTAAGCTCTCGCTTACCTTAGCTAACCTGTGGCGAAGGTGAGAGTTTTCAAAGTCGCCGGCCTGCACCGGTGTTGAACGACTCCCGAGGTCGCGACGAGGTGAGAAAAGGCAGCGGGGAACTCGATTCACGATGACGACGATTCTGAAACGCGCGTGGATCCCCCTGGTCATCGTGGCGGTGGTCCTGGTGGCGACGTTCACCGTGATGCGGGTGCGCACGTTCTTCGGCACCGGCCCCGGCTATATCTCGACCGAGAACAGCGCCTCCGATGACACCGAGCCGTTCGACCCGAAGGTCGTCAAGTACGAGGTGTGGGGCGAGCCCGGGGCGACGGCCAATGTGAACTACATGGATCTCGATGCGCGCCCGGTGCGCGCCGACAATGTGACGTTGCCGTGGGAGATCACGCTGAGCACCACCGCGCCCTCGGTGTTCCCGACCATTTCCGGGCAGGGCGATGGCAGCACGCTGTCGTGCCGGATCACCGTCGATGACGAGGTGAAGGATGAGCGCACCGTCGACGGCGTGGGCGCCCACACCTACTGCCTGGTGAAATCGGCATGACCTTCAGCAACGAGCCCCGCACCGACGCCTTCCCGGCCGCCGAGCCGCAGCGTCGGAGCGCCATCCCGCGCACCATCCGCACCCTGGCCGTCCCGATCATCCTGGCCTGGATCGGGCTGCTGATCGTGCTCAACACCATCGTCCCGCAGCTGGAAACGGTCGGGCAGATGCGCGCGGTGTCGATGAGCCCGGACAGCGCACCGTCGATGATCGCGATGAAACGCGTCGGCTCGGTCTTCGAGGAATTCAGTTCCGACAGCTCGATCATGATCGTGCTCGAAGGCGACGAGCCACTCGGCGAGGCGGCGCACGCGTTCTACGACGAGATGATCGACAAGCTGGAAGCCGACGCCGAGCACGTCGAGCACATCCAGGATTTCTGGGGCGATCCGCTGACGGCCTCGGGCGCGCAGAGCTCCGACGGCAAGGCCGCCTACGTCCAGGTGTATCTCGCCGGCAACCAGGGTGAGGCGCTGGCCAACGAGTCGGTGGAGGCCGCCCAGGAGATTGTCGAGAGCCTCGCCCCACCACCCGGCGTCAAGGCATACGTCACGGGCCCGTCGGCGTTGGCCGCCGATCAACACATCGCCAGCGACCGCAGCGTGCAAGTCATCGAGCTGCTGACCTTCACAGTCATCATCGCCATGCTGCTGATCATCTACCGGTCGGTGGTCACCACGGTGCTGGTGCTGGCGATGGTCGTCGTCGAACTCGGCATCACCCGCGGCGTGGTGGCCTTCCTGGGCTACCACGAGATCATCGGACTCTCCATGTTCGCGGTGAACCTGCTGGTGACCCTGGCGATCGCCGCATCCACCGACTACGCCATCTTCCTGATAGGCAGATACCAGGAGGCGCGTGCGGCCGGTGAGGACCGGGAATCCGCGTACTACACCATGTTCCACGGCACCGCGCACGTCGTGCTCGGCTCGGGCCTGACGATCGCGGGTGCGACGTTCTGCCTGCATTTCACGAAGCTCCCGTATTTCATGTCGCTGGGCATCCCGTTGTCCATCGGCATGGTGGTGGCGGTGCTGGCGGCCCTGACGCTGGGACCCGCCGTCATCTCGGTCGCCACCCGATTCGGCACGATCCTGGAGCCCAAGCGCGCCATGCGCACCCGCGGCTGGCGCAAGATCGGCGCGGTCATCGTGCGCTGGCCCGGACCGGTGCTGGTGGGAACGATCGCCCTGTCGATGGTCGGCCTGCTGGCGCTGCCCGGCTATCAGACCAATTACAACGACCGCCAGTACCTGCCCGCCGATCTTCCCGCGCAGGTCGGCTACGCCGCGGCGGACCGGCATTTCTCGCAGGCCCGGATGAACCCGGAACTACTGCTGATCGAGAGCGATCACGACCTGCGTAACTCTGCGGACTTCCTGGTGATCGACAAGATCGCCAAGTCCGTCTTCCGGGTGCCCGGGGTAGGCCGCGTGCAGGCCATCACCCGCCCGCAGGGAACGCCGATCGAGCACACCTCGATCCCGTTCCAGATCAGCATGCAGGGCACCACGCAGAAAATGAACGAGAAGTACCAGCAGGACATGATGGCCGACATGCTCAGGCAGGCCGACGACATGCAGTCGACCATCGAGAACATGGAGAAGATGAGTTCGATCACCGTGCAGATGGCCGCGGTGACGAACTCCATGGTCGGCAAGATGAAGGCGATGACGCTCGACATCGCCGAATTGCGGGACAACATCTCCAATTTCGACGATTTCTTCCGCCCGATCCGCAACTACTTCTACTGGGAACCGCACTGCTTCAACATTCCCGGCTGCTGGGCGCTGCGCTCGATCTTCGACACCCTCGACGGCATCGACGTGATGACCGACGGCATCGAAGACCTCATTCCGGACATGGAGCGGCTCAACGCGCTGATGCCGCAGATGGTCGCGCTGATGCCGTCGATGATCGCGACGATGAAGAATATGAAGACCTACATGCTGACCATGTATCAGACCCAGAAGGGCATCCAGGATCAGGTGTCGGCGATGCAGGACAACTCGTCGGCCATGGGTGAGGCCTTCGACGCCGCCCAGAACGACGACTCCTTCTACCTGCCGCCGGAGACCTTCGAGAACGAAGACTTCAAGCGCGGGATGAAGAACTTCCTGTCCCCCAACGGACACGCGGTGCGCTTCATCATCAGTCATGAGAACGACCCGATGAGCCCGGAGGGGATCGCCCACATCGAGGCGATCAAGCAGGCAGCGAAGGAGGCCATCAAGGGCACTCCGCTGGAGGGCTCCAAGGTCTACCTGGCCGGCACCGCCTCGGTGTTCAAAGACATGGCCGAAGGATCCAAGTGGGATCTGATCATCGCCGGAATCGCCTCCATCGGACTGATTTTCATCATCATGCTGATCATCACCCGCAGCGTCGTGGCGGCCGCGGTCATCGTCGGCACGGTGACGGTCTCGCTGGGGTCGGCTTTCGGGCTGTCCGTGTTGATCTGGCAGCACATCATCGGGATCCCCTTGCACTGGATGGTGTTGGCGATGGCGGTGATCGTGCTGTTGGCCGTCGGCGCGGACTACAACCTGCTGCTGGTCGCGCGCTTGAAGGAAGAGATCCACGCGGGCGTGAACACCGGCATCATCCGGGCCATGGGCGGCACCGGTTCGGTGGTGACTTCGGCGGGTCTGGTGTTCGCGTTCACCATGATGTCCATGGCGGTCAGCGAGCTGACGGTGATCGGACAGGTCGGCACGACGATCGGGCTGGGTCTGCTGTTCGACACACTGGTGATCCGGGCGTTCATGACACCGGCCATCGCGGCGCTGCTGGGCAAGTGGTTCTGGTGGCCGCAGCGGATGCGCCGGCGCCCGGTGCCGCAGCCGTGGCCCCAGCAGCCGGTCGCCGCCGGTGCGCCCGAACCAGAGCGGGGTCGGTCATGAAATCGAGCGCGGCCGTCGACGTCACCGCGGCGGACTCGGCCACGTTCGTCTCCGACCAACTGCTGCGCGGCTCCAGCTCCGAGCAGGCCTACCAATTCGTCTGCGCGGCAATGAACTACTACTGCCCGGACAAGCGCGTCCTGCTCACCCAACAGTAGGGAAGACCAATGCCACTCAAGAAAACGCCACTCAAGAAGCTCAGCCTGGCCGCCCTGGCCGCGGCCGCCGCCCTGACCCTCGCCCCCACCGCGTCCGCCGACGCGACCGAGGACTACCCGATCCCGCGCAAGATCCTGCACACCCCGTGCACCGCCGAACAGATCCTGGCCGCCACCCGCGACACCAACCCGGTGTACTACGAGCGCTACATGATCGACTACAACAACAAGTCCCCCGAGGTGCACCGCGCCGTGCAGGACCGCATCCACTGGTTCTTCGCCATGGACTACGCCGGCCGTCGCCAGTACTCCGAAGACACCGCCACCAACGCCTTCTACGAACAGCTGGCCTGGAACTGGCCCAACTGGGCCAAGATCTTCTTCAACAACAAGGGCGTCGTCGCCGCATCCACCGCAGTCTGCATGAACTACCCACCCGACGACATGTCCGTCTGGACCTGGTAGACCGCTGCGCGAACCACACCAGATGGCTGCTCCCGGCGTTCGGGGCAGCCATTTTGGGCACCTGGACCAGCGGTCCGAAATACGTTGCATCCCAGCAGCTTTGGATGGTGAAGCAGCTCAACAGGTTTCGCGCGCTACGAGCGACAACGCCGGGCCCCCAAGAAATTTGCGAGAACTCAAGATCGATGCAGAGACACCCTTGAATTGCGCCCTCGTACAAAGCCGTTCATGCGCCCTTTTGTGAGTTGTACTGGGAGTTTGACGAGATGTGAAGGGGGTCACAGAATTTTGCCCGCCTACAAACCGCTCTGTTAACGTCCGTCCGCATGTTTGCTGTAGCTTCACTTCTGGCGCTTGTGAGCCAGGTGTCAGGGACGCCGTACGTGTCGGGCGGGGATTCCCCCGCGGGGACCGATTGCTCGGGCCTGGCATCATGGGTCAGCAACGCCGCGACCAACCGACCGGTGTTCGGTGACCGGTTCAACACCGGAAACCAGGAAAGCGCACTGCTGGCCCGCGGTTTCCGGTACGGCACTGCACCCGGGGCACTCGTCATCGGCTGGAACAGCGGCCACACGGCCGTCACCCTGCCCGACGGCACGCCCGTCTCCTCCGGCGAGGGTGGCGGCGTCAAGATCGGTGGCGGCGGCGCCTACCAGCCGCAGTTCACCAAGCACATGTACCTGCCGATGGATCCGCCCGCACAGCCCGCGCCAGACGGCATGATTCCGCCTCCGCCACCCGGCTTCGCTCCCCCGGCCCCGGGCCAGCTGCCACCCCCGCCCGCCGACGCGATGGCGCCGGTACCGCTGGATGTGCCTCCGCCACCGGCTCCGCTGGATCCCCGGCCCCCGGCTCCCCCGGCGACGTTCCCGCTGTAGCGACTTTCTAGACGTACCTGGGCCGGCCCGCGAGGGCCCCCAGGATGATCTGGATGACGTAGACCACCATCAACATCACCCAGGGCACCGTCCAGCCGCCGCTGAGTTCATGCAGCAGACCGAACGCGAACGGTCCGGCGCCGGCCAGCAGATATCCCAGACCCTGGACCATGCCGGACAGCCGCGCGGTGTCCTCGGCGGTCCGGGCCCGCAACGCGATGACCGCAAGCGCCAGCGAGAACACACTCATCCCCAGCCCCAACAACACCGTCCACAGCAGGGGCGCCGCGGCGGGCGCGATCGCCAGGCCCGCCACACCGCTGATGCCCAGCAGGCCCAGGCCGACAATCCAGCCGCTCTGACTCGGTCGCCGCGAGGCCATCGGGGCGACCACGATGCTGATCGGCACCGCGATCACGGCGTTGAGACCGAGGAGCAGACCGGCATCGCCCTTGCTCATGCCGTTGTCGATGAACACCTGCGGCAGCCAGCCCATCACCACGTAGGCCAGCAATGACTGGCAGCCGAAGAACCCGGTGATGATCCAGGCCAGCCGGCTGCGCAGCAGCGAGCGCCCGTGCGGAACCACCGTCACCATCCGTGGGGCGGGCCCGGCCGCGGCCCGTCGGCGCTGCATCGCGATCAACCACACGATCAGCGCCGCGGCCGCCAGGACGGCCCAGGCGCCCAGCGCAAATCTCCAGCCGCCGAGCTTCTCGTCGAGCGCCGGCGTGACGGCCGAACCTGCCGCCCCGCCGCCCTGCAGCGCGGCGGTGTAGATACCCGTCATCAAGCCGATCCGGGCGGGGAAGGAGCCCTTGATCACCACCGGAATCAGCACGTTGATCAACGCGATACCCGCGGTCGCGACCAGGGTGCCGCCGATGACGACATGCGGACCGTCGATCACCCGCAGCAGCAGCCCGGTGGTGAGGACCAGCAGCGCGGCCGCGATCGCCGAACCGATGCCGAAGCGACGAGCCAGCCACGGCGCCGTGAGGCCGGCCGCGGCGAAGCACAAACCCGGCAGGGTCGTCAGCAGCCCGGCCCACAGCGCCGAGGTGCCCAGATCGTCACGCATATCCCCGAGCAACGGGCCCACGCTGGTGATCGCGGGCCGCAGATTCAGAGCGGTGAGGACGACCGCCACGACCAGGAGGGCACCACCGGCCGCCACTTCGGAGGGCCGCAGCTCCACCGATCCGTCGAGGTCGGGCTCAAGGTCGTCGAGCGCGCTCGTGTGGCGACTTCCATTCACCTGAACTACCCTGCCATACATCCCATGATTGGATGAAAGGGGTTTCTGTGCCTTTGGCCACCACGCGCCGCACGGGCCTGGTCGACCAGGTCATCGAACAGCTGCGCTCGTCGGTCAGCACCGGCGAGTGGCCGGTCGACACCAGGATCCCGACCGAACCCGCACTCGCCGAGACGCTGGGTGTCGGCCGCAACACCGTGCGCGAAGCCGTCCGAGCACTCGCGCACAGCGGCATCCTGGAAGTCCGCCAGGGCGACGGCACCTATGTCCGGGCCACCAGTGAGGTCTCCGGAGCGCTTCACAGGTTGTGCGGCACCGAATTTCGAGACGTCCTGCAGGTCCGTCGCTGCCTGGAGGTCGAAGGTGCCCGGCTGGCCGCGACGGCTCGGACGTCCGAGGATCTCGATGAGCTCTGGAAGCTCCTGGATCGCAGCGAAGCGTTGCGTGAACAAGGCGGCGACGAATTCGCCCGAGCGGATGCCGAACTGCACTTCGCGGTGGTCAAGAGCTCGCACAACCCCGTGCTCACCGAGCTCTATCGCGGTCTCACCGAGGTGGTGTCGGCGAGCGTGATCACCACCCAAGAGGTACAGCCCGTCGCCGAGTTCGCCCGACACCGGGGGCTGATCGAGGCGATCGCCGCGCAGGACACCGCACGGGCGGGCCGGGAAGCCGGCGGCTTCCTCGACGACCTGCTGGACCGGCTGCCCGACAAGGCCTGACCGGGTTACTCCGGGGTCAGCGCGTCGCTGTTGAGGAAGGTCAACGAGCCCGTGTCGAGCAGAACCGCCCAACGGCGGGCGGGATCGGCGATGTGGTTGTCACCGATGTCCACGGAATAGCCTGCACTGTCCCCGAAGTCATCGACGACGAGACCGAGTTCCTCGTCATCGGACCCGGCATGCACACGTACCCGCACATCCACCGCGATTCCATGGTCGTCGGTGCCGCCGGGCTCGGCGCCGACAATGTCCTGAGCTGTCACGGGAGCTCCCCTGTCATCTGCGGCGACCGCGGCAAGCGGTCGTCGTGCGATCGAATCGTGGACACGGAATGTGCGGAGTCAACGCGCTTGGCCGAGTGAATAACGGCGGCAGCTAATACACCGCGCAGAGCAACCGCGCGTCGTCCGGTGCCCATGATCGCAGACATTCTGTGCGTCGACTCCACAACCGGATCCTTTACATCGTTCTGCAATACTCCTGCGATCCTTCTGCACCGCAGTTGCAACAAACCTCGATCGGCCCCCGCACCGATCCTCACCTGATCGAACACGCCGATCGTCGAATACCGAATGCAGCATTGTCAATGCCTTGGCTGAGCGATTACCCAAGGTTTTCGTGCCCGCGCGCAAATGCGCGTAATTCAGCTAATCCATCGACATTTTCTTCGTTGCGTCAAACCAAGCGCTTGCTCGGACTGTGCGGTCGGCCGGCGCTCCAGGCTCGGCTAACCTCTCAGCGTGATCGTGCTGCTGCCACCGTCGGAAACCAAGCGATCCGGGGGCGAGGGCCCACCGCTGCGACTCGACCAACTCAGCTTCCCCGCACTGACCGGCGTACGTACCGAACTCACCGGAGAGGTCGCCGCATTGGCCGCCGACGTACCCGCCAGCCGCCGGGCTCTCGGCCTGACCGCGAAACAGGACGCCGAGATCGAGCGCAATGCCACGCTGATGACCACACCGACGCTGCCGGCGATCGACCGCTACACCGGCGTGCTCTATGACGCCCTCGACATCGGATCGCTGCGCGGGGCGAGCGCGGCCCGCGCGCGGGCCCGGCTCGCCGTGGGATCGGCGCTGTTCGGGCTGCTCCGTGCCGACGATCCGGTACCGGCGTACCGATTGTCGGCATCCGCCAAACTGCCCGGCCGGCCGACGCTGGCGGCCCGCTGGAAACCCGTGCTCGAGCCGGCGCTGGCCGAGATCGCCGCCGACGAGTTGGTGGTCGATCTGCGTTCGGGATCCTATGCCGCACTCGGCCGGCTCGACCGCGCGGTCCGGGTCAACGTGCTGGCCGAACATGCCGACGGACACCGCACGGTCGTCAGCCATTTCAACAAGGCACACAAGGGCAAGCTGGCCCGCGCGCTGGTCAGCAGCCGGTCCGAACCCGACGACGCCGCCAAGGTCGCCGCCGTCGCACGAAAGGCGGGTATGCGGGTCGAGCGCACCGGCAACGATCTCGTCATCGTCGTACCGGCCTGAGTCAAAACCGTTACATCACAACGCGATCACAGCCCGCGTCGGACCACCGGTGGCCCTCGTGGTTTTGTTAACTTGCCGGGTATGACGCCTTCGAAAACGATGCGTCGGTGGCTGCGCCGGGGCATGTCCACCGCTCTCGCGACGATGGTGCTCGGGTCGCTGGCCAGCGCGCCGCCCGCCGCCGCGTTCTCCCGCCCCGGTCTGCCCATCGAACAACTGGACATTCCATCCGCGGCGATGGGACGCAACATCCGCGTCGAGTTCCAGGGCGGCGGGCCGCACGCCGTCTATCTGCTCGACGGACTGCGCGCGCAGGACGATTTCAGCGGGTGGGACATCAATACCGCCGCCTTCGAGTGGTACCACGATTCCGGGTTGTCGATGGTGATGCCAGTCGGCGGCCAGTCGAGCTTCTACTCCGACTGGTACCAGCCCGCGGTGGGCAGCGCCGGCCCTATCACCTACAAGTGGGAAACCTTCCTGACGCAGGAGCTGCCGGCCTGGCTGGCCGCCAACCGTGGAGTCAGTCCAGTGGGCAATGCCGTTGTCGGCCTGTCAATGTCGGGCGGTTCCGCGCTGACGCTGGCCATCTGGCACCCCGCCCAGTTCATCTTCGCCGCCTCGCTGTCCGGTTTCGTCAACCCGTCACTGGGCCTGTGGCCGACACTGATCGGGCTGGCGATGCGGGATGCCGGCGGCTACAACGCCACCGATATGTGGGGACAGACCAGCGATCCGGCCTGGCGCCGCAACGACCCGATGGTCAACGTCGCCATGCTGGCCGCCAACCGCACCGCGGTCTGGGTGTACTGCGGCGACGGCACACCGTCCGAACTCGACAACGCGGGCGATTTCGGTGGCATGTTCAGTTCCCAGTTCCTGGAGAACATCACGCTGAACACCAATAAGACCTTCCAGCAACGGTATCTGGCTGCCGGCGGCCGCAACGGGGTGTTCAACTTCCCCAAGGACGGCACCCACAGCTGGGGCTACTGGGGTTCCCAGCTGCAGGCGATGAAGCCGGACCTGCTGCGCGTGCTCGGTGTCACCCCGCCCGCTCCGCCGCCGGCCGCACCCGTTGCGCCCGCACCCGCGGTGCCGGCCCCCGTCGCCCCCGCACCTGCGGTGCAGGTCCCGGTCGTACCGGCCCCGGTGGTCCGGGTGCCCGTCGCCACCCGGCCCGCCTGAGCAATCGCCTACCACCCGCCGACGGTATCGGTAGCGTGGCGGCATGAAGCTGATCTCACCGACCGATGCACTGTTCCTCGTCGGAGAGTCACGGGAACACCCGATGCACGTCGGCGGGCTGCAACTGTTCGAACCCCCGGCCGACGCCGGACCCGATTTCGTCGGTGACCTGTACCGGACGATCACCAAGTGTGATGACTTTCAGCCGACGTTCCGCAAACACCCGGCCAGCCTTTTTGGTGGAATATCCAATGTCGCTTGGACTTTGGACAGCGAGGTGGATGTCGACTACCACCTGCGCCGCTCCGGGTTGCCGCGCCCCGGGCGGGTCCGCGAGCTGCTGGAGCTGACCTCACGGATCCACGGCACACTGCTCGACAGGCACCGACCACTGTGGGAGGCCTATTTCGTCGAGGGCCTCAGCGACGGACGCTTCGCCATCTACACCAAGATCCACCATTCCCTCATCGATGGGGTGTCCGCCCAGCGGCTGATGATTCGCACGCTGGCCTCCGATCCGGCCGACCGCGAAGTCCGGGTGCCCTGGACGCTGCGGGCCAAGAAGCGGGCGGTGAAGTCCGCCAGTCCGGGCTCCTCCTTGGTGGGCACGCTCACCGGTGCCGCAGGAGCGGTGGCCGGCATCGCCCCCTCGACCATCTCCCTCGCCCGCTCGGCGCTCTTCGAACAGCAACTCACCCTCCCCTTCAGGGCGCCCAAGACCATGTTCAACGTGCCCATCGGCGGTGCCCGAAGGTGCGCGGCACAGTCTTGGAAGCTGGCCCGGCTTCGCGCTGTGAAGGAGGCCGCTCCGGGATCGACCGTCAACGATGTGGTGCTTGCGATGTGCGCGGGAGCGCTGCGCGCCTACCTCGACGAGCAGCACGCACTGCCCGAAACACCCTTGGTGGCAATGGTTCCGGTCAGCCTGCGCGGCGAACACGAGCAAGACGCCGGCGGCAACATGGTCGGCACGATCCTGTGCAATCTGGCCACCGACGTCGTGGACCCGATGAAACGCCTGGCAGCCATCAGCGCATCGATGCGGGACAACAAGCAGGTTTTCAGCGAGCTACCGCGCACCCAGGCGCTGGCGCTGTCGGGCTTCCTGGTCGCCGGGCTCGGACTCAGCCTGGTGCCCGGATTCGTGTCCTCGGCACCGCCGCCGTTCAACATCGTCATCTCCAATGTTCCCGGAGCGCGGGAACCGATGTACTGGAATGGCGCCAGGCTGGACGGCAATTACCCGATGTCCATCGCCCTGGACGGGCAGGCACTGAACATCACCCTCACCAACAACGCCGACAACCTGGACTTCGGACTGGTCGGGTGCCGCCGCAGCGTGCCGCATCTACAGAGGTTGCTGACCCACCTGGAGGATTCGCTGGCCGCGCTGGAACAGGCCGCCGGACTCTGACCAGCCGCGGGATTGCAGAAATGGGCTCGCGCGCTCCGCTTTTGAACGGCGACGCGACGGCGTGCCCCGTGGCAGTCACAGGACGGCCACCGCTTCGCATCGGATCGGTGTCGGCCAAAATTAGCGGTTTGCGCAATTTCGAGATCGCGATAGGTTCCCCTCGTCGTCAGTCGCAGGGAGACCGGGAAATCTATGCCACGCACCACAAATCGGATCGTGCTGACATCGTTTGCGACGGCAGGTCTGTACTGCGGTGTGCTCGCATTGAGCCCGGCGGTCTTTGCTGAGCCCAGCCCTGGAGTGCCGTGTCTGGACATGGTCTCCGACCTCGCCGCCGCTCCGGAGATCATCCCGCAGTCCTTGGAGGGTGGCACGGCGGCGCTGAACGAAGCCTTCGCACCACCTCCACCTCCGGCACCCATGGAGATCGCGGCACCCCTGATCGAGGCCCCTGCGGTCCCCGCTCCGCCCGCGGAGATCGCGGTTCCGGCGGTTCCGGCGGTTCCGGCGGTTCCCGCCGCGAGCGAGGCCACCCCCGCGGCGATGTCGGTGCTCGAGCGCGCGATGGCCGGACCGCCCGTAGCCCCGGTGGCGGCTCCGGTGCCCGCCGCGCTCCCGGTTCCTGCGCCGATCGCGGCCCCGGCCGTACCGGTCGTGACCCCGCCGCTGCCCGTCGGCGTTCCGCCGGCCCCGGTGCCCGTCCCGGCGGGCATCCCGATGGCCGCACCGGCCGCGCCGGTGGCCGCGCCGCTGATCGAGGCAGCCGCAGTCAGTCCGGTGGAGGCCGGGGCGCCACTCGCCGCGACTCCCCCGCCACCGCCGATCGCGGCAGCACCGCCGCCACCCCCGATCGAGGCAACACCGCCACCGGCACCCGTAGCGGCGGCACCGCCCGCACCGGTCGAGGCCGTTGCTCCGCCTGCCGAGATCGTGGCTCCCGCGCCGGTCGACGCGCCGCCACCACCGGCGGATGTGGCACTGGTGGACGCCGCGGCACCCATTGCCGCCGCCGCGCCGGTCGAGGCCGCGGTCGCGCCACCGGTGGGGATCGGGGCACCCGCCGCGGCAAGCGTCGCAGAGGCGGCGGGCAATGTTCTCCCGATGCTGGCATCGGCCCCGTCCGTGCTGGCCGCGACACCGCCGCCCCCGCTGGCCCTGCCGACCGTGCCCGGCTTGCCGGTGACACTTCCGAGTGAGATCTCACTGCCGACCGACCTGGTGTGCGAAGGCACCGCATGGTCGGCCACCGCGCCCGAAGGTGAACCCGGCGCGGCGGCACCCACGCCGGAGGGCGCGGGCCGCGCCGACTGGTGATCAGCGCCCGAAAAGCACTACTGCCGAGCGTGATCCGTCAGCGAGCGACGGCTCCTGGAGCACGCACCACGACAGGCACCGCCGGGAAGTAGATCGCCATCTCGGAGCGGCACTTGCGCAGCGCCGCCGTGCCGTAGCCCTTCTTGCGCAGATCGGGACGAATCCAGATACGCACCTCGACCTCGTGGTCGACGAGCTCGCCGAGGACCAGACCGACCTTCTCTTCGCCCTCCAAAGCCACGAACCAGGCCGCTTCTTCAGCGTCCAAACGACCCAGCGCAGAAGTGATCTCGTCATCGAGGCTGCCTGCGGGACCGCCCTTGCCGTCGCCTGCGGTGTGCAACTCGTCCACCCGGGCGGCGAAGATGTCGCGGTCGGTCTCGCCCGAGAAGGCGCGCAGCACCAGCGTTTCCGCCGACGATGCCGGGCGCTCGTTGAGAGTGAACGTGAGCTGGCTGTTGAGATCGTCCAGCTCGGCCGCGATGCCCCGGCGGGCGTCCTTGGTCAGCTGCTGGAACGACAGCCCGAAAACCGCCTCACTGCCCAGGTGGGTGGTGCCGAGCAGGTCGGCGATGGCCGTCACGGCCGCGTCCCGATCGGTGGCGTCGACGATGATGTCGAGCACCTCGTGCCGGCGGTCGAGTGCCTTCAGCAGGGCTTCGGCGATTTCACGGCGGGCGGCGGCACGATCCAGATCGGTCATGCTGCCAAGCCTAGATCAAGCGCCGCGTGTGCCGGCATCGGATCCGGTGACCTCGATCAGACCTGAGCGAACCGCTTTTCGTCGTAGAGCCGTGCCCACTCCGCACGCGGCCGGATGGAGGTGTCGACATCGGTGGCGGTAGCCCGCAACGCGCCGACGGTCGCCTTCTCCTTGGGCGTGAGCTTGAACGGATCCCAGCCGAAGAACCTGCTGGAGTTCTCCCAGGTGATCTTGTTGATGTCGGCGTCGTCGGCGCCCGCAGCATTCAACTCCGCGAGCACCTGCTCGGGAGCATCGGGCCAGAAGCAGTCCGAGTGCGGATAGTCGCATTCCCACGCGATGATGTCGATGCCGATCTCATGGCGCAGCTTCAGTGAGGTCTTGTCGGTGACGTAGCAGGCCAGCGAGTGCTCGCGGAAGACGTCGCTGGGCATCTTGTCACCGAAGTCGCGGCGCAGCCATTTCTGGTTCGTATAGTGCCGGTCGCTGCGGTCCAGATAAAACGGGATCCAGCCGATACCGCCCTCGGAGAATGCGAACTTGAGGTCGGGGTAGTTGCGCATCGCCGGTCCCCACAACAGGTCCTGGGCACACATCGCCGATACCTGGGTGGCCAGGATGATCAGGTTGTCGATGGGCGCATTGGGCGCCATGCTGATCGCTCCGAAACCGGTGCCGATGTGCAGGCACATCACGACCTGTTCGTCGGAGAGCGCCTGGAAGACCGGGCCCCAGTAGTCCTCGTCGTGGTAGCTCGGAAGTCCTTCCAGGTGCGGCAGTTCCGGCATCGTGACCGCGCGACACCCCTTGGCGGCGACCCGCTTGATCTCCTTGATCATCGCCTCCGGGTTCCAGGTCGGCAACACGGCGATCGGGATGAAGCGGTCCGGGTAGGAGCCGGCCCACTCGTCGATGTGCCAGTCGTTGTAGGCCGACACCATCACCAGCGTGACGTCCTCGCGGTGCATGTTGAGATGGCGCGCGGAGAATCCGGTGAAGGTCGGAAAGCACATCGAGGCCAAGATGCCGTTGCGGCTCATGTCCCGGACCCGTTCGTGCACGTCGTAGACGCCGGGGCGCATCTCGGCGAACCCGGCGGGATCACGGCCCCATTCCTCGGCGGGCCAGGACACCACGGCGTTGAGGCCGCTGACGCCCTGCGGGCGGCCCTGATACATCCACTGGTCGACGCCCTTGTCGTCGGTCACGACGATCGGGGCCTCTGATTTGTACTTGGCCGGTACGTGGTTCAGGAACATGTCGGGAGGCTCGACGACGTGGTCGTCGATGCTCACAAGAATCAGGTCGTCGGTCTGCATACTTAACTAGTACCCTCGGATTCCGTGACCGTCTCTGCGCTATCGGACAGAGGTTTGACCTTTTCGGCCAATGTGGATGAACCCGGCCGGCCGGTCATCGAATTGCGCCGTGGCGGGCACGCGGTCGCCGGCAGCTATCTCTACGAGGGCGACGGGTTGATCACCGGTTGGCACTCCCACGAGGTTCATCAGATCGAATACGCGCTGCAGGGTGTCGTCGAGGTGGAGACCGATGCGGGCCACTATCTGCTGCCACCCCAGCAGGCCGCCTGGATCCCGGCCGGGCTGGAACACCAGGCGGTGATGAACCCGGACGTCAAGACCGTCGCGGTGATGTTCGACGCGCAGATGATCACCGACACCGGTGACCGGGCCCGGATCATCGCGGTGTCGCCGCTCATCCGCGAGATGATGATCTACGCCCTGCGCTGGCCGATCGACCGGGACCACAGCGATCAGATATCCGACGACTTCTTCCGCACCATGGCCCACCTGGTCACCGAGGCACTCGACCACGAGGCACCGCTGAGCCTGCCGACGTCGGATCATCCGATCGTCGCGGCGGCGCTGGCCTACACCAAGGAGCACCTCGCATCGGTGACCGCCGAGGATGTCAGTCGCGCGGTGGCGGTCTCGGAACGGACGTTGCGCAGGTTGTTCTCCGACACCCTCGGGCTGTCCTGGCGGACCTATCTGCTGCACGCCCGGATGCTGCGCGCGATGGCATTGCTGGCCGCACCCGGCTAGTCGGTACAGGCGACCTCGTCGGCGGTGGGTTTCGACAACCTGAGCTCGTTCACCCGCAGCTTCGCCCAGTTCTGCGGCGAGACGCCATCGGCCTACCGCAAAAGGGTTGCCGGCCAAAAGGATTGATATGCGCTATGGCCCGCGGAACAGACCCTGGCGCAACAATTCGTTCACCGCGTCCCGCCAACGGTGCAGTTGCTCCGGAGCGGTGAACGACCCCGGCAGGTGCCTTTCGATATGGCCGCGCATGCTGACTGCGCCGAGCGGCAGGATCAGCGCGTTGATGACCGCCCAGGGCAGGTCGATATCCGGGCGGGTCTCCCCACGCTCGGCGCGCTCCTGCCAGCGCACCATGCCGATCTGGTAGAGGCTGTCGAAGATCGTGGTGCCCAACTGGCTCCCGTCGACCAGGGCACGGCCCACATAGGCCGCCACATCGGGGTGCTCGGCGAAGATCTTGTTCACCCGGTTGCCGACCTCCGAGACCGAGTCGGCGGCGAGCTCGGAGATGGGCTGTGCCATCGGGGCGATCACCACGTCGACCACGTATTGGTCGACGGCCTCGATCAATCCGGCCTTGGTGGAGAAATGATGTTGCACGAGCCCGAGTGACACCCCGGCCGCCGCGGCGACCCCGCGCAGCGTCGTCGCGGCGGTGCCGTGCACCGCGAAACTCTGCAACGCCGCGGTACGGATTTTCTCGACGCTGCGCGGTACCTCAACGCCCGTCCCGCCGGCCTCAGACTTCACAATTGCCACCGTAGTCAATCTCACTCCACCACGGCTGGCCGATACGTCTGTATCGTAAGTACGATACAAACGTATGGTCCAGTAGCTCGATGAATCGAGACGGAAGGGATGGTGGGGGGACGTGTATCCGATATCGATCGAAGACGGAGTGTGGACGGCACCGTGCACACAGAATCCCGACCGATGGACGACGACGGCGGATGAAGGGGCAAAGGCCTTGTGCCGAGCGTGCCCGCGCCGCTGGCAATGCGCCAAAGAGGCCTGTGCGACTCCGGGGGCGGAGGGTCTGTGGGCCGGTATCGTGCTGCCGCCGGCCGGGCGTAGCCGGCAATTCGCGCTGAAACAGTTGCGCTCGTTGGCCGAGCGCAACGGAGTGGCGGCGCGGCGCTGATCGCACCCGGCCCCGGATCAGCGACCTATCGCGGCGGCGCACCCGAACAATCGGGGTCGACCTGCACCGCATACGAGGTGATGGCGCTGATCTGGGTTCCGGTGAACTCGATGATGTCGCAGCCGGCCACCGCCGTCACGCCGTTGGGCCCGCTGTAGCGGGCCACGGTGTCCACCGCCACCACATCGCCTTGGGCGGCGACCACACAGCGCTGCATGCTGGTCTCGGTGTCGGCCAGGCTCTCGCGCGTTTCGCGGCAGGTGCGGATGACGGCGTCGGCACCTTCGAGCACCATGTAGCCCACGATCGTCCACTGGACGTCTCTGGCCAGATGCGGCAGGGACTCCTCGAAACGATGGGTGGAGAACGCCAGCGCGACGGCGCCTCGGTCGATCGGATCGTCCATGGTGTCCTCCTCGATCGCAGGGCTGACCACGAAGCCAGCGTGCACCCGACCATTCCATGAGGACGTGCCGCGCGTGGCGAAGGGCACGATATTGCCGACCTGTAATCCATGACACACTCGGCTGATGGTTCCTCCCATCGCGCGCCCCAAGCTCGAGGGCAATGTCGCCGTCAGCGCTGACCGCCAACTCGGTTTCGCCGAGTTCGGCGATCCCCGGGGCCGGGCGGTCTTCTGGTTGCACGGCACCCCCGGCGCGCGCCGGCAGATACCCGCCGAGGCACGTGCCTACGCCGGATTGGAGAAGGTCCGGCTTATCGGAGTGGACCGGCCGGGCATCGGGTCCTCCACGGCGCACCAGTATCCCAACGTGCTGGCCTTCGCCGAGGACCTGCGCGTCATCGCGGACACCCTCGGCATCGACAACTTCGCCGTGATCGGCCTCTCTGGTGGTGGGCCGTACACGCTGGCGGCCGCGGCCGCCATGCCCGACCGGGTGGTCGCCGCCGGTGTGCTCGGCGGCGTGGCCCCCTATGTCGGGCCGGATGGGATCGCGAGCGGCCTGATGAACCTCGGCTCGACGGTCGCCCCGGTACTCGAGCTGGCGGGTGCCCCCATCAGATTGGCCGCTGCCACGTTGATCAAGTTCATCGCGCCGGTCGGCTCACCGGCGTTGGAGATGTACGCGCGGATCTCCCCGGAGGGAGACCGCCGACTGCTGGCACGCCCCGAGTTCAAGGCGATGTTCCTCGATGACCTGCTCAACGGCGGCCGCAAACAGCTGGCGGCACCGTTCTACGACATCGTCGACTTCGTCCGCGACTGGGGATTCCGCCTCGATGAGGTCAAGGTCCCGGTGCACTGGTGGCACGGCGACAAGGACCACATCGTCCCGTTCGCGCACGGCGCGCACGTGGTGTCACGACTGCCGGAGGCCGAGATGACGGTGCTGCCCGGCGAGAGCCACCTCGGGGGGCTCGGCTGCGCCGAAGAGATCCTCCGTACGATGCTTGACATCTGGGATCGCGACGGCCGCGGCTCCCGCTGAAAGGAGTTCGGCACGTGGAACTTTCGGGAACCGGAATTTGGAGCTCACATCTGCGGTACGGCGATGCCGGCCACGCCGCCGAGGCAGCGGCCGAACTCGAAGAGCTCGGCTACACCGCGCTGTGGATTCCCGACGTCGGCGGACCTGTGCTCGACTCGGTCGAGAACCTGCTGACCGCCACGAAGACCGTCACCATCGCCACCGGCATCCTCAACCTCTGGATGCACGAGCCCGCCGAGGTGGCGGCCGCACACGC
The DNA here is from genome assembly GCF_012223425.1 of Mycolicibacterium frederiksbergense. Taxonomy (GTDB): domain Bacteria; phylum Actinomycetota; class Actinomycetes; order Mycobacteriales; family Mycobacteriaceae; genus Mycobacterium; species Mycobacterium frederiksbergense. The sequence goes on along the minus strand of NZ_CP038799.1, from coordinate 5,333,486 downwards.
ACGGCTCTCCGCGGCGCACGGCCGTCGGTTCCTGCTGGGTATCGGCGTCAGCCACGCGCCACTGATCGATTCGAAGTCCCCGGGCACCTACCGCAAGCCGCTGGCCGCCACCGCGGCCTTCCTGGACGGACTGGACAACGCCGAGCAGCCCGTCGCGGCCGAGGACCGGGTGCTCGCCGCGCTCGGGCCGAAGATGCTTCGCCTTGCCGCCGACCGCTCACGCGGCGCACACCCCTACCTGGTCACCCCCGAGCACACCGCCACCGCCAGGGAGCGCCTCGGCGACGGACCCCTGCTGCTGCCCGAGCAGACCGCCGTGCTCAGCGACGACGCCGACGCCGCCCGCGAGATCGGACGCGAGTGGGTGCGTGGCTACCTGGCCATGCCGAATTATGCGAACAACCTGCTGCGCTCCGGGTTCACCGAAGACGACGTGGCTTCGGTCAGCGACCGGCTGGTCGACGCAATCGTGGTGTGGGGCAACGAGGAAGCGATCCTGGCGCGGGTCAACGAGCACAAGGCCGCCGGCGCCGACCATGTGTGCGTCCAGGTGCTCGACGCGGATCCGACAGCGCTGCCGATGCAGCAGTGGCGTCGGCTTGCGCCCGTACTGAACTGATATCCGCCGATGGGTGAGCTCGATATCGGTGTCTACGTCCCGCAGATGGGTTTCTCCTTTGCCGACGTGCTGCATCGTGCGCAGCGCTGCGAGGAACTCGGCATCGGGTCGCTGTGGCTGTACGACCATCTGTACGGCCCGGGCATGCCCGAGATCGACTCCCTGGAGGCCTGGACACTGGCCACTGCACTGCTGGCCCGGACCGAGCGGCTGCGGGTCGGACATATGGTGCTGTGCAACCAGTTCCGCCATCCGGTGGTGCTGGCGAAGATGGCCACCACGCTCGACCAGATATCAGCAGGCCGCCTGCAACTCGGGATCGGCAGCGGCTCCATCGAGGACGAGCACCGGCGCACCGGCCTGGACTGGGGCTCGTTCGCCACCCGTTCGGCGCGACTGGCCGAATCGCTGGAGATCCTGACCCAGGCGTTCGGCAGCGGCACCGTCGACTTCACCGGCGAGCACTACGCCATCCGCGATATGCCCATCCGTCCCGGCGCGTTCCAGCAGCCGCGGCCGCCCATCGTGGTCGGCGGCGTGGGTGAAAAGTACACGCTGCCACTGGTGGCGCGCTACGCCGACGTGTGGAACGTGCCCACTTACGCACTCGGCGAGTTGGAGCACAAACTGGCCGTGCTGCGCTCCATCTGCTCCGGAATCGGACGCGATCCGTCCACCATCGTGATGTCGGTGGAGGCGGTGATGGCCCTGGCGCCCGACGAGCAGTCCCTGCCGAAGGTCCGCGAGTTCGCCGAGAAGCGCTTCGGTGGACCAGGGTTCGGACTGACCGAGGGCGGGCTGATCGGCACCGCACCCATGATCGTCGAGCGACTGCGCCATTGGCGGGATCTGGGATTCGGCCAGGTCGTCTTGTTCACCCACGACCGCGCCTCCGATCAAACTCTGGAAATCCTTGCCTCCCAGATCATCTCCGAGTTCGCGGGCTAGTCCGGGGGCAGCGACAACAGTTCGTTGCGCAACATGTGCATGGCGACCGTCGTCGAGCGCTCACGCACGTCGCTGCGGTCACCGGGCAGTCGCAACGTACGCACCAGCGTCGGCCTGCCGCTCAGCGCCACCCCGAAACACACCGTGCCGACCGGCTTTTCCGCCGACCCACCGCCCGGCCCGGCGATTCCGGTGATTCCGACCGCGGTGTCGGCATCGAAGCGGGCCAGCGCACCCTCGGCCATCGCGCGCGCCACCGGCTCGGACACCGCGCCATGCTCGTCGATCAGTGCGGCGTCCACGCCGAGGAGTTCCACCTTGGCCTCGTTGGAGTAGGACACCACCCCGCCGACCAGATAGGCCGACGACCCGGCCCGGTCCGCGATGCGGGCGGCCAGCAGGCCCGCCGTGCACGATTCTGCGGTGGCGAAGCGGCGCCCGGCCAGCAGCGCGGCCACCTGATCGTCGACCAGCGCACCGTCGGTGGAGAACAGTTCGGTTCGATGGCGGTCCCGCAGCAGGTCGATCAATGCGGCATAGGCACCGGCGGCGGGCGGTTCGTAGCGGGTGACGATCTCCAGTTCACCGCGGCGAAGGCAGGTGGTGATCTCCAGGCCGGAGAAGCCGTCGATACGGGATTCGGCCTCCCGCAACGTATCCGCCAGCCCGGACTCGGCGAGGCCGAACATCCGGACGGTCTCCTGGCGGTATTCGGTGCGTCCGGAGATCGCCTGCTGCACGGCGAGGGTCTCGACCGCACGCGACCACATCGGCTGCAGTTCACGTGGCGGGCCGGGCAGCACCACCACGGTCGGCCCGTCCCCAGTTGGGCTCAGGACAATCCCGGGCGCGGTGCCCACCGGATCCAGGATCTCCGCACCGGCGGGCACCATCGCCTGCTTGCGGTTGGCGGCCATCACCGCCTCGAAGTCGACTCCGTCGCGCCCGGCCATCAGGGTGCGCAGGATCTCGGCGATGCGGACTTCGAGGGGGCCGTCGAGCAACAGTTCGCGGCCGGCGAATCGCGCGACGGTGGCCACCGTCAGATCATCGGCCGTCGGGCCGAGGCCGCCGCTGGTGATGATGAGGTCGACACCCTGGTCGGCGAGGAAGCGCAGCTGCGCCTCGATATCGTCGGCGCGGTCACCACACTGGGTGACATAGGCCAGTTCCACACCCAGCTCCAGCAGCCGGTCGGCGAGCCAGGGCCCGTTGAGATCCTGGATGCGCCCGGTCAGCACCTCGGTTCCGGTCACCACGATCGCCGCGCGCACAGTCATGGTATGAGCCTAGGCAGCGACGCCGTCAGTGCGTCAGCCAGCCCTTCACCGTCGCCAGGTCGCGGGTGTATTGCTCCATGCCGTCGTCGTGGTAGCGGGATCCCCCGCTGATGGCCTCGTCGCCCTGCCAGATCACCCGGATACGCGCCGCTCCGCGCAGGTAGATGTCGACCCGGTCGGCGACGCGCCGGGTCCACCCGCGCTCCGCGGTGATCTCGGCAAGGGCCTGCCGTTCGGTTGCGTCTGGCCTCGTCGTCGAATCGGGCACGGTGTCCTCCTGTGATGGGTTGACCCCCATCCTGCCCTGCCGGGTCGCCCTGTCCGGCGACCGGTCGTCACCCAGGAACCAGACCACCGCCCCTAGATCGTATGAGGAGGCTGGGGCCTCACTGCATGTGAACGTGGGTTGCCGACAGGAATTGGGTCCTGGCCGGTAGAGCCACAGATGTAGGAGGCCCCAGTGGTGAGTCAGCGTACGAGCGTTGGGTTGGATGTGCATGCACGTTCGGTTGTCGCGTGCGGTTTGGACCGAGAAACAGGTGAAGTCGTTGAGCGGCGGCTGACGCCGGATCATCACGACATTCTGAGCTGGATCAACGGGTTGCCCGGTCCGGTGTCGGTGACTTATGAGGCCGGTCCCACCGGATTTTGCCTGGCCCGGGCTCTGGCGGTGGCGGGGATAGAGTGCCAGGTCGCCGCGCCCTCGAAACTGATCCGTCCCGCTGGCGATCGGGTCAAAACCGACGCTCGCGACGCGGCGCATCTGGCTCGTTTGTTGCATCTGGGCCAGATCACCGCGGTTGCGGTTCCCACTGCCGATCAGGAAGCGGCTCGTGATCTGGTGAGGGCCCGCGAGGACTGCCGCGGCGATCTGATGGCCGCTCGGCACCGACTATCGAAACTGCTTTTGCGGCAGGGCATCGTGTACTACGACGGCGCGGCCTGGACCAATCGTCACGAACTGTGGCTGCGCAAGCAGCGCTTCGAAAACAGGGCACTGCAGTTGACCTACGACGCCGCATTCGACGCCATGAGCGCCTGCATCGACCGGCGGGAACGCCTGGAGGCCGCGATCGACGCGATGGCCGCCGACAGCGAGTTCACTCCGGTAGTCCGACGGCTGGGGTGCATCCGCGGGATCGCCACGTTGACCGCGTTCGGGTTGGCCACCGAGATCGGCGACTGGCGCCGACTAACCGGACGAACGATCGGCGCCTACCTGGGGCTGGTCCCGTCCGAATTCTCCTCCGGTGGCAGTCGGGTCCAGGGCGAGGTGACCAAGACCGGCAACAAACACGTACGGCGCCTGTTGGTCGAAGCGGCATGGCACCACCGCAGCCCGTATCGGCCGGGGCAGGTGTTGCGACGACGATGGGACCTGGCCTCCCCGGCGGCACGGGCTCGCGGACAGGCCGCCAACCGACGCCTGCACTACCGCTGGACCGGCTTTGATCAACGCCGGAAGCGATCCGTGGTCGCCAACATCGCGGTGGCCAGGGAACTGGCCGGCTGGTGCTGGTCGCTGGCGGTCCTCGACGAGTAGCCGGCCCACAATTTTCCAGATGACGACCTCAGTGGTGACGGCAAGCGTCTTGGAGTGATCCGCGTCCGTTCTATGAGCAATCACGTTGCACGGCAACATGATCACGCTCGACTCTAGATGGCGGCCAACTCCGACTCGAAGTCCCGATCCTGCGGTAACCAACCCGCGCATACCAGACTGACAACGCGTCGACACGACACGCTCGACAGCACCGAGACACTCATCTGGTCAACGAAGCGGCGGCCACGGCGACGGTCGCGGCCGCCGCTTCACCCTGCCTTGTTGACAATCAGCTCCCCATATCAGAACAGGTCCTTGTGCGGGACGTCGGTGATCAGACCACCGTCGACCACGAACTCCGCGCCGGTCGAGAACGACGACTCATCGCTGGCCAGGAACACCACGAAGGTCGAGACCTCTTCGGAGCGGCCCGGCCGGCCCAGCGGCGAGGTGACCATGTCGTCGGGGAAGTGTTTGGTCATCGGGGTGCGGATGAAGCCCGGGTGCAGCGAGTTGATCCGGATGTTGAACTTGCCGAGCTCGATCGCGGCGGACTTGGCCAACCCGCGCACCGCCCATTTGGACGCCACGTACGGGTGCACCATGGGTGCGCCGCGCAGGCCCTCGATCGAGGACACATTGATGATCGAGCCGCCGCCGGCGGCCTTCATCTGTTCGACGACGGCCTGCATGCCCAGGAAGGTCCCGGTCAGGTTGACGTCGATGACCTTCTGCCACTTGGCCATATCGAATTGGCCGATCTTGCCGAGCGCGACGATGCCCGCGTTGTTCACCAGGGTGGTGAGGCTGCCGTAGGTCTCGACGGCGGTGTTGACCGCTGCGGCCCACTGGTCGGCGTCGGTGACGTCGAGGTGGACATACCGGACGGAGTCGCCGAGTTCGGCGGCCAGCGCCGTACCCTTCTCGTCGAGGATGTCGCCGACGACCACCTTGGCGCCTTCGTCGATGAGCATCTTGGCGTGGGCGGCACCCATTCCCTGTGCGCCGCCGCTGATGAGTACCACTTTTCCGTCCACGCGTCCCATGAGGCGTCAGGCTACCTCAACCCCGAAATAAACTAGAACCTGTTCCAATTTGTGTCCGGCCCCCGCATACTGCGACCAGACCAAACACCGTGAGGAGACCTGTATGGCCATTCGCGTGGCACTCGTCGGCACCGGAAACTGCGGCCGGCTGTCCTTGATTCAGCTCATCGGTGACCCCCGGTTCGAGCTCGTCGCGGTGGGCACCTCGACCGAGGCCAAGGTCGGCCGCGACGCCGGTGAGCTCGCCGGACTGGACACCGTCACCGGGGTGACCGCGACGCTGGGCATCGAGGACGCGCTGGCCGCGAAGCCGGACTGCCTCGTGTACTGCGCGATGGGCGACACCCGCCCCGTCGAGGCGACCCGCGATGTGATGGCAGCGCTCGCGGCCGGTATCAACGTGGTCGGCTCCGCTCCGGGCGGTCTGCAGTTCCCGTGGGGCGCAATGCCGGAGAAGGCCATTGCACGCGTGGAAGATGCGGCACGACAAGGTAATTCGAGTGTGTACATCACCGGTGTCGATCCCGGGTTCGCCACCGACCTGGTCCCGTTCGCGATCGCCAGCACCTGCCAGCGCATCGACCAGATCAAGACCATGGAAATCGCCGACTACGCCACCTACGACGGCGCCGAGGTGATGTCGATCGTGATGGGCTTCGGCAATCCCATCGATCAGCCCGGCATGCTGTTCCTGCCGGGGATCCTGAGCGCGGCCTGGGGCACGGCGATCCGGATGCTGGCGGCCGGTCTGGGCGTCGAGGTCGACGAGATCACCGAGAATTACGAACTGGAGCCCGCACCGGAGGACATCCCCGTCGCCACCGGCGTCATCGCCAAGGGCACCGTGGCCGCGATGCGGTTCGAGATCAACGGCATGGTCGGCGGGAAACCGGTGATCGTCGTCGAACACATCACCCGGGTGCGCGAGGACCTGCGCCCGGACTGGGCTCAGCCCGCGCAACCGGGCGGGTCCTACCGCGTCGAGATCAGCGGCGAACCGTCCTATGTGGTCGACATCTGTCCGACCAGCAGCCGCGGTGATCACAACTACGCCGCCATCCTGGCCGCCGCCGGCCGGATCGTGAACGCCATCCCCGATGTGGTGGCCGCCGCACCCGGCATCCGCACCACGCTCGATCTGCCGCTGGGCACCGGCAAGGGTCTGGTGTATCCGGCCTGATTCCGGCAACACGCACAATGGAAGAGTGACTGACCCGCTGCCAGCCATACTCGCGAGTCCGCAAGGCCCACACATCGGTGCGTTCTTCGATCTCGACGGGACGCTGGTGCGTGGGTTCACCGCGACGGTGCACGCCGGACACCGCATCCGCAACGGGCAGTCCGGATTCGGGGAACTGTCCGGGATCTTCGAGGCAAGCCTCCGCTACAAACTGGGCCGGATGCAGTTCGCCCGGCTGCTTCAGCGCGCGGCGGGATACCTCGCAGGCGAACCGCTGGCCGAGCTCGAGGCCCTCGGAGACGAGTTGTTCACCACCCGCATCGCCGGTCGACTCTTCCCGGTGATGACCCGCGTGGTCGCCGCACACCAGGAGCGCGGGCACACGGTGGCGATGAGTTCGTCGGCCCTGACCATGCACGCCGGGCCGGTCGCCCGCCATCTCGGCATCGAGCATGTGCTGTGCAACCACTTCGAGGTGGACGCCGAGGACAAGCTGACCGGGTACATCGCCAAACCCGTCGTGTGGGGAAGCCAGAAGGCAAGAGCGGTGATGGACTTCAGCGCGCAGCGCGGCATCGATCTGGCCGAGAGCTTCTGCTACGCCGACGGCACCGAGGATCTGCCGGTGCTCGATGCGGTCGGACATCCCAGCGCGGTCAATCCCCGGCCGGGCCTCGCGGCCGCCGCGGCCAGGAACGGCTGGCCGGTGCTTCGGGTCAGCTCCGAGGAGGACCGGCGGTGGTGGTCGCGCGCCCAGCGCCCCGGGATTCGATGATCGCGCGGATCGTGCGCCGGCAGCGTCCGCAGTCGGCGCCGGCCCCGCAGGCCACGGCCACCTGTTTGGTGGTGGCGGCACCGCCGTCCACCGCATCAGCCACCTCATGACTGGTGATGCCGTTGCAGAGGCAGACGAACATCAGCCCTCGATGCGCATCATCTGCTGAAACTGGCCGATGAACACCGGCGGGTAGGCTCCCACACCGGCTTCGGCGAGCCATTCGGCCGCATCGTCGGAATCGTGCAGCCAGCGCCGGGCACTGAGTTCGTCGTCGATCTGCTGCAGGATCAGCACCTCGTGCGGATCGTCGAGCGCACGGAAGCTCCAGAAGCGCTGAACTCCGGAGGCATGGAAGGCCTTGGCCGCGCCCCGCACCCGCGTGTTCAGTGCGGTGATATCGGCGACCGAGGTCACCATCGACACCATCACCGGCGGGGCGGGATGCTCATCGTGGTCGAAGTCGATCCGTTCGAACAGTTCACCGGCGAACACCGCGGGCAGGTCCTGGACGCCGACGGCGTCGAACCAGTCGAAGAACACCCGGGACCGCAGCAGATCCAGCACCGGTTCGTGGGCGTGAATGCCGAGGATCACCAGAACACGCTCGGGATCCGTCGTCGAGGTGTAGACCAGTACGTGGTGGACACCCATGCCCGCCAGTGCGTCGGTGCGGCGCTGCAACAGCGGCCAGACGGCGGTCGGGTCGGGCACGCGGTAGTCGGACACCAGCACCAAAGAGTTGGCCAGCCAGTCCTTCATATCGTGGCCCTCCCGGGATCGTGGATACGGCGGCTGTTAATGGAACTTCCGAAAAACGGTAATCGCATTCTCGCATGGTGCGGATGCCGATGGCGACAAATGAGCCCGTGAGCATTGCGGAAAACGAGGGCCGGGATACTAAACTAGAACACGTTTCAGTCTGCGATTCGCGATCGCCCAACATAGGAGCCTGCGTGCACACTCCCCTCTGCGACCAATTGGGTATCGAATTCCCCATCTTCGCCTTCACCCACTGCCGCGACGTGGTGGTCGCGGTCAGCAAGGCCGGCGGGTTCGGCGTGCTGGGGGCGGTCGGCTTCAGCCCGGAGCAGCTTGAGATCGAACTCAACTGGATCGACGAGAACATCGGCGACCACTCCTACGGCGTGGACATCGTGATCCCGAACAAGTACGAGGGCATGGACGCCACCGATATGGATCCCGAGGTGCTCAAGAAGACGCTCAACGACTTGGTCCCGCAGGAACACATCGACTTCGCCAAGAAGATCCTGGCCGATCACGGCGTCCCGGTCGACCACAGCGACGATGACGCGCTGCAGCTGCTCGGCTGGACCGAGGCCACCGCCACCCCGCAGGTGGAGATCGCGCTCAAGCACCCCAAGATGACGTTGATCGCCAATGCGCTGGGCACCCCGCCCGCCGAGATGATCAAGCACATCCACGCCGAGGGCCGCAAGGTCGCGGCGCTGTGCGGCTCGCCGTCACAGGCCCGCAAGCACGCCGACGCCGGGGTCGACATCATCATCGCCCAGGGCGGCGAGGCCGGCGGACACAGCGGCGAGATCGGCTCGATCGTGCTGTGGCCGCAGGTCGTCAAGGAGGTCGCGCCGGTCCCGGTGCTGGCCGCCGGCGGAATCGGCAGCGGTCAGCAGATCGCGGCGGCCCTGGCCCTGGGCACGCAGGGGGCCTGGACCGGCTCGCAGTGGGTGATGGTCGAGGAATCCGAGCACACCGAGCAGCAGCACGCCGCCTATGTGAAAGCCACCAGCAAGGACACCGTGCGCAGCCGGTCCTTCACCGGGAAGCCGGCCCGGATGCTGCGCAACGACTGGACCGAGGCCTGGGAGAACCCGGAGAACCCGAAGCCCCTCGGGATGCCGTTGCAGTACATGGTCTCGGGCATGGCCGTGGCCGCGACGCACAAGTTCCCCAACGAGTCGGTGGACGTGGCATTCAACCCGGTCGGCCAGGTGGTCGGTCAGTTCGCCAAGGTCGAGAAGACCTCGGCGGTCATCGAGCGCTGGGTGCAGGAATACCTGGAGGCGACCAACACCCTCAATGAGCTCAACGAGGCGGCCTCGGTCTAGCCCGCCAAGCCACCCGAGATGGCTGCTCCCGCGATCGCGGGGGCAGCCATTTTTTCGCCTCTGGCCCGGTCAGCAGCTTTATGTATGATGCTCTACATAATCTACTGCGAAGGGATGTCGTATGGCCTCGCCCCGTGACCGCATGGTCGCCTCCGCTGCGCTGCTCATCCGCGAACGTGGCGCGCATGCCACGGCGATCTCCGACGTCCTCGAGCACAGCGGCGCACCGCGCGGTTCGGCCTACCACCACTTCCCCGGCGGGCGTACCCAACTGCTCTGCGAGGCAGTCGATTTCGCCAATGATCACATCGCGCGCCGAATAACCGCCGCGACCAGCGCACTCGACGCGCTCGACACCGTGGTCGACGGGTTCCGCAGCCAGCTCACCGAGACCGGTTTCCGGGCCGGCTGCCCGGTGGCCGCGGTCGCCGTAGAGGCCGACAATCCGCCGGTCGTCGAACGGGCGGCAGCGGCATTCGTCCGCTGGACCGGGCTGATCGAGCAACTGCTGCGCAGCGACGGCGCCACCGCGGACCGTGCTGCCGAACTCGCGATGCTGACGACCACCGCGATCGAGGGCGCCGTCCTGGTCGCCCGCACGACCGGTGACACCGGCGCACTCGACATGGTCCACCGGCAGTTACGCGCCCTCGTGACCGCCGCCACCGGCGAAGGGAAATCCGGAAATGCGTGACACCTCGTCGACCGCCTCGGACTGGCAACCCACGGCGTGCATCCTCTGCGAATGCAACTGCGGCATCGTGGTCCAGCTCGAGGGCCGCACGCTGGCCAAGATCCGCGGTGACAAGCAGCATCCGGCCTCACAGGGCTACACCTGCAACAAGGCGTTGCGGCTGGACCACTATCAGAACAACCGGGCCCGGCTGACCTCGCCGATGCGTCGCACCCCCGCGGGCGACTATGAGGAGATCGGCTGGGACACCGCGATCACCGAGATCGCCGAAGGCTTCGCCCGCATCCGCGACGAATACGGCGGGGACAAGATCTTCTACTACGGGGGCGGCGGCCAGGGCAACCACCTCGGCGGCGCCTACAGTGGCGCCTTCCTCAAAGCGCTGGGCGCCCGGTACCGCTCGAATGCACTGGCGCAGGAGAAGACCGGCGAGTTCTGGGTGGACAGCCAGCTCTACGGCGGGCACACCCGAGGCGAGTTCGAGCATGCCGAGGTCGCGGTGTTCGTCGGGAAGAACCCGTGGATGTCGCAGAGCTTTCCGCGGGCGCGCACCGTGCTCAACGAAATCGCCAAGGACCCGGCGCGCTCCATGATCGTCATCGACCCGGTGATCACCGACACCGCCAAGCTGGCCGACTTCCATCTGCGGGTGCGGCCCGGGACCGACGCCTGGTGCCTGAGTGCGCTGGCGGCAGTACTGGTGCAGGAAAACCTGTGCGACGAGGCGTTTCTGGCCGAACATGTCACCGGCGTCGAACCGGTGCGACGGGCGCTGGCCGGGGTTGATGTCGACGATTACGCGCAGCGGTGCGGCGTGGACGCCGAGCTGTTGCGTGACGCGGCGCGCCGGATCGCCGCCGCCGCAAGTGTTTCGGTGTTCGAGGACCTCGGCATCCAGCAGGCGCCCAACAGCACGCTGTGTTCCTACCTGAACAAGTTGCTGTGGATCCTCACCGGAAACTTCGCCAAACGCGGTGCCCAGCATCTGCATTCGAGTTTCGCGTCACTGTTCGGCGCCGGCGGGGTGGGCCGCACACCGGTCACCGGCGCGCCGATCATCGCCGGACTGGTGCCCTCCAATGTGGTGCCTCAGGAGATTCTCGGCGATCATCCCGACCGGTTCCGCGCCATGATCGTGGAGAGCAGCAACCCGGCCCATTCGATCGCCGACTCCACGGCCGTCGGCGAGGCGCTGCGCGCGCTGGAACTGCTGGTGGTGGTCGACGTCGCGATGACCGAGACCGCCCGGCTGGCGCATTACGTGCTGCCCGCGGCCAGCCAGTTCGAGAAGGCCGAGGCGACCTTCTTCAATCTCGAATTCCCGCACAACACCTTCCATTTGCGCCATCCCCTGCTGGAGCCACTGCCGGGCACTCTGCCCGAGCCGGAGATCTGGGCGCGGCTGGTACGCGAACTCGGCGTCGTCGACGATGCCGAACTGCAGCCGCTACGCCGGGCCGCCGCAGACGGACTGGACGCGTACACCCAGGCCTTCTTTGCCGCGGTCGGCGCGAATCCGATGCTGGGCAAGGTCCTGCCCTACGTGCTGTACGAAACGTTGGGCCCCAGCCTGCCCGACGGACTGGCCGGCGCGGCGGGCCTGTGGGGGCTGGCCCAGAAGGTGGCGCTGACCTATCCGGAGGCGATGCAACGCGCCGGCCACCCCGATGGCAACGCCCTGTTCACCGCGATCCTGGAGGCCCGGTCCGGGGTGACGTTCACCGAACACGAGTACGCCGACGACTGGGCTCTGATCACCCATCCGGACCGCCGCATCGCGCTCGAGATCCCGGAACTGGTCACCGAACTCACCGCGCTGGCCACCGACCGGCTACTGCTGACCACCAGCGAGTATCCGATCGTGCTGTCGGCCGGTGAGCGCCGCGCGTTCACGGCCAACGACATCATCCGAGACCCGGTCTGGCGTAAACGCGACACCGACGGCGCCCTGCGGGTCAGCGTCGAGGATGCCCGCGCACTGGGCCTGGTCGACGGCGGGCGGGCCCGCATCACGACCGCATCCGGGGCCGCGGAGGCCTGCATCGAGATCAGCGACGCCATGCTGCCCGGGCATGCCTCGTTGCCCAACGGTTACGGGCTGGACTTCGCCGCGACCGATGGCACCGTCACGGCACCGGGGGTCGCGCCCAATGCCCTGACCGCCTCTGATTGGCGCGATGCCTACGCCGGCACGCCGTGGCACAAACACGTGCCTGCGCGTATCGACCCCGTCGGCGTTTAGGGGGCGACGGGAGCGGGCGGGGCCGGGACCGGAGCGGCGGGAGCCGGCGGCGGGGTGGGTACCGACGCGGGACCGGCGGGCGTGATCGGCACGTTCGGTCCGGACGCCTGGGCCGGGATCGGGGTGTTCAGGTTGCGCTGCGAGATGCCGAGCAGCAGGGCTTCCCTCCCGCTGAGCTCCTGGTTCTGCACCGCATGCCACAGATCCCGCAGGTAACTCACGTTCGGCGACTCACCGCCGGCCATCACGCTGGGATCCATCGTCGAACCCGGCGGCAGCGCCTCCGGGCTCGGTAGGTGCGGCACGCCCTCCGGGCCGGCCTGCACGGGAGCCGCCTGCACGACGGCGCCGTCCGTGACAGGAGCGGGAGGCGGGATGGGGGCGGGCGCGGCGGCGGCCGGGGATGCGAACATCAACGCGGCGAATCCGCCGCCGATCGCCGCGCTGAGTACCTTCGCTCCGACATCGATCATCGGCGACGCTCCTCTCTCGTGGACCCTGCCCTATGATCTTCCGTCTCGGCGTCGGTTTCGTTACAGCTGCGACTGCTGTGACTTTCCTAGGAGTTCCGCCTCCGTGCTGTCAGCCTCGGTCACCTTGTCCGACTTCAGGACGCAGGGTGCATCTCTGGTGTAGCAATGCGATAGCGACACCAGTTCCTACCTCGGAGGCTTGCGCGATGCCGACACCCGACCTGCCCGCCGGATTCGACTTCACCGATCCGGACATCTATGCCGAACGACTACCGGTCGACGAGCTGGCACAGATGCGCAAGGTGGCCCCCATCTGGTGGAACGAGCAACCCGATGGCGCCGGCGGATTCAACGACGGCGGCTTCTGGGTGGTGACCAAGCACAAGGACGTCAAGGAGGTGTCGCGGCGCAGCGACGTGTTCTCCAGCCTGGAGAAGACGGCCCTGCCCCGCTACAAGGACGGCACCGTCCAGGCCCAGATCGACTCCGGCAAGTTCGTGCTGCTGAACATGGATGCGCCGCACCACACCCACCTGCGCAAGATCGTGTCGCGGGCGTTCACGCCGCGGGCCGTCGAGCAGCTGCGCGCCGATCTGGCCGACCGGGCCCGTGAGATCGCCGCGGCCGCGCTCGCGGAGGGCCGCGGCGACTTCGTCGAGCAGGTGTCCTGCGAGCTCCCCCTGCAGGCCATCGCCGGCCTGATGGGTGTGCCGCAGGAAGACCGGATGAAACTCTTCCACTGGTCCAATCAGATGGTCGGTGACCAGGATCCCGAGTTCGAGAACAATGACGCGATCAGCGCGTCGGTGGAACTCATCACCTACGGCATGCAGATGGCGGCCGAGAAGTCGGCCAACCCCACCGACGATCTGGTCACCAAACTGGTGCAGGCAGATGTGGAGGGACACAAGCTATCCGACGACGAGTTCGGGTTCTTCGTCATCCTGCTCGCGGTGGCCGGCAATGAGACCACCCGCAATTCGATCACCCAGGGGATGATGGCGTTCACCGACTTCCCCGATCAGTGGGAGCTGTTCAAGCGGGAACGCCCGGGCACCGCCGCCGACGAGATCGTCCGGTGGGCGACCCCGGTGACGTCATTCCAGCGCACCGCCCTGCAGGACACCGAACTGGGCGGGGTTCCCATCAAGAAGGGGCAACGGGTGGTGATGTTCTACCGCTCGGCCAACTTCGACGAAGAGGTCTTCGAGGATCCGTTCACGTTCAACATCCTGCGCGATCCCAACCCGCACGTGGGCTTCGGGGGCACCGGCGCGCACTACTGCATCGGCGCGAACCTGGCCCGGATGACCATCGACCTGATGTTCAACGCGATCGCCGATGCCATGCCCGATCTCACCCCGCTGGAGAAGCCCGAACGGTTGCGATCGGGCTGGCTCAACGGCATCAAGCACTGGCAGGTCGACTACGCCGGTGCGACCAGGCAGCCTGTCGCGCACTGACTCCGGGCGCGTCCCGATAGTCCAGGATGGACCTCCAGTAGTCCTCGTCGATTTCCCCGTTGCGCCGCAGCACCATGGCCAGACCGGTTGCCATCGCGATGCCGAGCAGTCCCAGCCACAGGCCGGCCAGCGCGATCAGCACCCACAGCACGCTGGTCAGCGCCGGCCACGGTGAGAGCACCGCGAGCGCGGGTGCGAAGAAGAAACCGGTACCGATGTACCAGGATGATCCGGCGCGGTCGCAGCGAAGCACCAGGCCAAGCCACCGGGGGACGTCGGGATTGCGGGTCTCGTTCATGTCCCCACCGTCGTCCGCGGAGGTCAGCACCGCAATTACCGGTGAGGTAATGGTGCCGCGACCGGTTGTGGTCGAGACTGGCGGGGTGACCGGTGTTCACCTGCAGACTCCCCCGTTCGGTGCGTTGATGCGGTCGTGGCGACAACGCAGACGGCTCAGCCAGCTCGACCTCGCGCTGGAGGCCGATGTGTCGGCCCGGCACGTGAGCTTCATCGAGACCGGCCGCTCGACACCCAGCCGCGCCATGGTGCTGCGACTGGCCACGGCGCTCGAGGTGCCGGCCCGTGAGCAGAATCAGCTGCTGATCGCCGCGGGGCTGGCCCCGGCGTACTCCGAACGCACCCTCGACGACCCCGGGATGTCCGCGGTACGGACAGGTGTGGAGCGAGTTCTCAACGCGTACAACCCCTTTCCGTGCCTGGCCATCGACCGCGGGTGGAATGTGCTGCAGGTCAACGCCGGTGCAGCGATTTTGCTGGACGGGGTGGCCACCCACCTGCTGGCGCAGCCCAACGCGCTGCGGATCTCGCTGCACCCCGACGGACTCGCACCGCGGATCCGGAATCTGGCGCAATGGCGACACCACGTCATCGGGCGGTTGCGGCGCGAGTCCGCGATCAGCGGTTCGGCGCGGTCGGCCGAACTGCTCGCCGAGATCGAGGCGTATCCGGGCGGGCTCGATGCGAGCACCGATCTGGGCGGGGTCGTCGTGCCCCTGGAACTGGAAGGGCCGGGCGGGCAGATCCTCACTTTCCTCAGTACCGTCACGACCTTCGGCACCGCCTTGGATCTGACCGCCGCCGAACTCAGCATCGAGGCGTTCCTGCCCGCTGACGACGCGACCGCCGAAGCGCTACGGGGTGCCGCCAGTTCCGCCAACACTGGTATGACCACTTGACCTCTTACCGCTGGCGGTGTCATGCTCGATCCATGGCACTGCAACCGGTCAACCGGCGCTCGGTTCCCGACGACGTCTTCGAACAGATCGTCGCCGAGGTCCTCAGCGGCGAGATGAAGCCCGGCGACGCGCTGCCCAGCGAACGTCGCCTCGCCGAGGTCCTCGGGGTGTCCCGGCCCGCGGTGCGCGAGGCACTCAAGCGACTCACGTCGACCGGTCTGGTGGAGATCCGCCAGGGCGACACCACCACGGTGCGTGATTTCCGCAGGCACGCGGGCCTCGACCTGCTCCCCCGGCTGCTGTTCCGGGCCGGCGAACTCGACGTCGCCGTCGTGCGTTCCATCCTGGAAACCCGGCTGCACAACGGCCCCAAGGTGGCCGAACTCGCCGCCGCACGGCGCGGTCCGGAACGGGCCGCCCTGCTCGACGCCGCGGTCGACGCCCTGAGCGCGGACGACGACCCGGTGCAGCGGCAACGTCATGCGCTGATGTTCTGGGATCACCTGGTCGACGGCGCGGATTCGATCGCCTTCCGGTTGATGTACAACACGCTGCGCGCGACCTACGAGCCCGCCCTGCCCGCGCTGGCCGTCATGATGGCCGCCGAGGTCGGCAACCCCGCGGCCTATCGAGCGATCGCCGCGGCCGTGCGCGCCGGCGACGCGGCGGCGGCCGCGGCCGCCGCCCGCGCCTTGTTGGAGCCCGCCACCACCGCCCTGCTGGGCGCGCTCACCGAACTGGAGGACCTCTCATGAGCACGCGTCGCGGCGTCACGCTGGCCGGTGCGGGACGGGAGTTCCTGCGCCACCCCACCCCCTGGATGCTCACCGGGACGCTGATCGCCGCCGCGGCGGCCCGGGTGTCCGCGGGCGACTGGCAGCTCACCGATGCCCTGGTACCACTGGCGATGCTCGCCGTGTTCCCGTTCGCCGAATGGATGATCCACGTGGTCATCCTGCACTGGCGGCCACGCCGGATCGCCGGTGTGACGGTGGATCCGCTGCTGTCACGCAAGCACCGCGACCACCACGTCGAACCGCGCGATCTCCCGCTGGTGTTCATCCCCTGGCAGTCGCTGCTGTGGGTGCTGCCGCTGGCCGTGGCGGTTGCCCTGATCGCGTTCCCCAGCCTCGGGCGCGGCCTGACGTTCCTGACCTTCCTCGCTCTGCTAGGCATCGGCTACGAATGGTGCCACTACCTGATCCACACCGATTACCGGCCGAAATCGACTGTCTACCGGTCGATCTGGCGCAACCACCGCCAGCACCACTTCAAGAACGAGCACTACTGGTTCACTGTCACCAGCAGCGGCACCGCCGACCGGGTGCTGGGCACCTATCCGGATCCGGGATCCGCCGAAACCTCACCGACGGCGCGCAACCTGCACGCCCGAGGCTAGGCCTGCACGATGATCGGGTCACCGATGCTGACGTTGTTGAAGTACCAGTCGGCGTTGTCGGGGCTCAGGTTGATGCAGCCATGGCTGACGTTCGCGTATCCCTGAGAACCGACCGACCACGGTGCACCGTGCACGTACACGCCACCCCAGGTCACCCGCACCGCGTCGTACACGGTCAGCTTGTAGCCCTCCGGATCATCGAGCGGGATGCCGATGGTGCGGGAGTCCATCACCACCACGCTCTCCTTGCCCAGCGCGGTGAACCGGCCGATCGGGGTGGCGAACCCCGGCTTGCCCATCGATGCCGGCATCTCCCTGGCGACCACTCCGTCGATGCTCACCGTGTAGGTGTGCGCGCTGATATCGGCCACGCCGACCACCTGAGCGCCGGTCTCGAACGAGGACTTGAAACCGAGCGCCCGGACCGAGATGGTCGAGTGCGCCGGCCAGAAGTCGACCGGCGTGAAACGCACCGTCGAATCGTCCAGCCAGTCAAAGGTGCCGGCCGGGACGGTGTCGGCCGAGAACGTGATACCGCGTTCGGCCTGAACGCGATTCCGGACCGGATCGGCGAATGCCACGGTCACCGGATAGGCGACCCCGACGACGTCGCCGGGCGCGGGCGACACCGATACGGCCGCCGGCAGCATGGGCACCGCCGCCACACCGGTACCGGTCGACGTCATCAGTGCGGCAACCGTGACACCCGCCATGAGCAGCACATGACGAAAATTTCTGCGCAAGTTCCCGACCTCCCTCGTTCCGGACATCCGGACCTGGCGTACTGAACTACATCGTAGATCGTGCCGAGTGCGGGAAATGTTAGCCAGCGATGAGGGTCGACGCTCAGCCCATCGGTGGATTCATGATGATCGGCGGCGGCTGATCGTCGCCACCGATCCGCAACTTGTCCCTGATGCGTTGCAGCAACGGTCTCTTCGGCTGGTCATAGACCGGACCCACCACCGGCGGCGGTGCAGCCACGGTCGGCGGCGCCACGACGGGCGGCGGTGGCGGCGGGGCCGGGGCTTCCAGTACGTATGGCCCCTCGGCGGGGATGTTGTCCGCCACGGGGTTGACCTCGGGCGGCGGCACCGACTCGACGACGGGCTCGACCACCGGTGCGACCGCTTCCACGGGCTCGGGGACAACAACGGGAGCCTCGGCAGGCGGCGGGACCGCGGCACTGGGCGCCGGCCGGACCACCGGTGCCTCATCGACGCCGCGCTCGGCGCTGACCGCCGGCGGCGGTGCGTCCTGCGGGCGCGGGGAGAGCGCAACGGCGACCGCCACGGACGCCGACGCCACAAAGGTCACCACTCCGGCCACCAGCAGCCCGGCCAGCAGCCGTGAGGGCGACAGCCGGGACGCTTCGGCGGCGGCGTGCCGACCGGTGGCACCGGACGAAAACAACGGGCTCGTGTCCAGTGGCAGCCCGGCGTTGTGGGTGGAGGCGAGTGCCGCACCTCGTGCCAACGCCAAGGGCGCCTCGGCCGGCGCGAAGACCGGCACCGACAGCGCTTCCTCCAGCTTGGGCAGCACGGTGTCGAACCCGCCGGCCGACCCGACCACCACCAGGGCTTCGGGCTGCCAGTCGGCGCGCGCGAACACGGTGCTGAGCCAGCCGACGAGACTCTCGTCGGAGTCGATGGTGTGGTTGATCGCGGTCTGCACCGCACCGTCGCCGGTGTGCACGATCAGGGCGATCGCGGTGTCCGGCTCGATGACGCAGACCGCGGAGGTCCGGTAGCCGATGACATCGGCCATCCCGCGGGCCAGGGCCTCGGTCGCCTCCGGCAGGCGGATCGGCACGACATTGTCGAATCCCGATTCGGTCAGCGATTCCATCAACAGTGACGCCTCGGCGTCCGCATCGTCGCTCCAGGTGATGCCGATGGATTTCAGCCGATCACCGCGCGAGGCCGCGATCGCCTCCACCGCAGCGGTCGCACGTTCGGTGGCCGACCGCCCATCGGAGCCGTCGACGGCGACCTCGAACGCGTCGTTACGGCTGCCGGCCGGGTCGTCGCCGCCGCCCACAACCACCACTGACAGCGACCTTGGTGTCATCGACAAGCCGAGCACCGCGTCCACATGTACCCCTTCGGACCCTCTTCGGCCACGCGCAGGCGACCGCGTCGTGACGATGCAGCCACCGTCCCGTTATCCGGCTGAGACTACCTTCGTTGCAGCCGGGAACCCACCCGTGCACGCAAATCTTCGCCTTTCGGTTTGCTGCAGCAGTAAATAGCCATGTGAAGCGCATCGGCTGATTTGCCCATAACGTCGGGACCGGGGCGACCCGCCAGGACTTCCCGACAATGCACCGGGCCGGGGAGACATCGTGAAAAGGTGGCGCTATGACTGGGGCGGAACCGGCCGGGGGCGGCCAGACGGATCAGCAGGCAGCACGGACCTTGTTCGGTCACCCGATCGGATTGACGAATCTGTTCGGCGTCGAACTGTGGGAACGGTTCTCCTTCTACGGGATGCTCACCATCCTCGGGTACTACCTGTACTACTCGGCCACCGATGGCGGCCTCGAGATGTCCAAGACCACGGCGACCGGCATCGTCGGCGCGTACGGCGGGCTGGTGTACCTGTCGACGGTGCTGGGCGGCTGGCTGGCCGACCGGGTCCTCGGCATGGAACGCACGGTGTTCTATGGCGGCATCGTCGTCATGCTCGGACACATCGCGCTGGCGGTACTGCCCGGAATCACCGGGGTGGCAGCAGGTCTGGTTCTCGTCGCACTCGGTTCCGGCGCGCTCAAGGCCAACGCCTCGTCGCTGCTGGGCACGCTGTACGACAAGGGCGACGCGCGCGCCGACGGCGGATTCACGCTGTTCTACCTCGGTATCAACCTGGGCGCCTTTGCCGGGCCCCTGATCACCGGCCTGCTCCAGACACACGTCGGGTTCCACTACGGATTCGGTGCCGCCGCAATCGGTATGGCCTTCGGCCTGGCCCAGTATGTGGTGTTCCGGCGCAACCTCGGTAACCATGGCCGCGAGGTGCCGAACCCGCTGCCGCGCAGCGGTGTGCTGCCGGCCGTCGGGGTCGCCGTCGGCGTGGTCGCCATCGCCGTCCTGGTCTTTGCCACCGGTCTGGTGACATTGGAGAACCTGTCCCAGGTGACCACCGGGGTCATCATCGTCGCCGCCATCGGCTACTTCATCCTGTTGTTGACGAGCCCGAAAGTCGCTGCTCTCGAACGCACCCGGGTCCGCGCCTTCATTCCGTTGTTCATCGCCAATGCCGTGTTCTGGTCGCTGTTCCAGCAGATCTTCACCGTGCTGGCGGTCTACTCGGACGAACGGATGAACTGGTCGATCTTCGGATGGACGGCCCCGTCGAGCTGGATCGGGTCGATCGAGCCCGTCTGGATCATCCTGCTGTCACCGCTGTTCGCCGTGATGTGGACGCGGTTGGGGCAACGCGCACCCACCACGCCGCGCAAGTTCTCCTACGGCGTCATCGGCATGGGTGTGGCATTCCTGCTGTTCCTGCCGTTCGCCGGCACCACCGGACGAGCGGTACCCGCACTGTTCATCGTCGCGGTCATGGCCGCCTTCGCGGTCTCCGAGCTGATGATCTCCCCGATCGGCTTGGCCGTGACGACTCAACTTGCGCCGGAGGCCTTCCGGGCGCAGATGATGGCGCTGTACTTCTTCTCCGTCGGCCTCGGGACGTCGATGTCCGGGGTGCTGGCCGGCTATTACGACCCGGCACACGAGTTCGCCTACTTCGGCATCCTCGGTCTGACGGCGATCGGCGCGGGTCTGGTGGTACTGGCATTGACCGGACGCATCAGCCGGTTGATGGAGGGTGTGCACTAGCACAGCAACCTGCCGCGGCGTCAATTACGTGGACGGGCACCGGGTTTAGCAACTCCAGACCCCGGGTAGAGACGGATCACCAGTTACTTCGGCTTGACTGGATCTGCGCCGACTCGTGACCCGCAGGTCCCGCCATTCCGAGGTGCTGCGGCGCAGAATCGAACTGCGCCAGTGCGTCTACATGACACCGAGGTCAGGTCGACGAAGGAGATAAACCGATGAAATCCATGCTGCTCGAAGATCTTTTCGCGGAGACCACCGGACACGGAACGGTCTACGTGTTCAACCGCGGCTTCGGCCATTCCACGGCGACCTGCTCGTGCGGATGGGCCGGACAGCGCCGCCGACTCAAGGCCGCTGCCGAACAGGATGCCTGGTCACACTGCGCGCGTGGGGGTTGCGCCGTGTCCGTCCCCTTGGTCAACCCCGACCGTTGGTGACTCCGCCACGATCTGTGCCAGCAGCGCCGGTTCGATGTTGCCGCCGGACAGGATCATCACGGTCTTGCCCGCCGGTGTCCGGTGACGCCGGTAGGCGGCCAGTGCCACCGCCCCGCTGGGCTCGCTGACCAAACGCGCCTGCACAGCCAGTTCTGCTACCGCGGAACGAATTTCGTCTTCGCTCACGGTCAGCACATCGGTGAGCACCTGCTGCAGGTGCGCGAAGGTCAGTTCCGACGGTTCGGACCGCAGACCATCGGCGATGGTGCGGTTACGGTCTTCGATCGGCATGCTGACCCGGCTTCCCCGACGCAACCCCTCGGCGGTGTCGGCCGCCAGTTCGGGTTCGACCCCGAAGATCTGCGCATCCGGGCACAACGCGCGGATGGCGGTGCCTATACCGGAGGCCAACCCGCCACCGCTGACCGGAACCAGCACGGTCCTGACATCGGGCATGTCCTCGGCGATCTCCAGACCGATCGTGCCCTGGCCGGCAATGACATCGGGATGGTCGAACGGCGGCACCAACGTGGCTCCGGTGTCCTCGACGAGCTGCGCGGCAACCACTTCTCGTTGACCCGCACCGCACAACACCACCCGGGCGCCGTGGCTTCTGGTTCGCGCCACCTTCACCCGGGGTGTCTCCTCGGGCATCACGATGTGCGCGTCGATGCCGAATCGGGCGGCGGCGTAAGCAACTGCCTGCGCGTGATTTCCGCTCGAATAGGCGACGACGCCGCGCTGCCGGAGCCCGTCATCGATGCGGCCGATGGCGTTGAGCGCACCGCGCACCTTGAACGCGCCGATGACCTGCAGGCTCTCCGGTTTGATGAACAGCGGCCGGCCGGGATCCGCCCACGGCGCCGGGATGAGAGGAGTACGCATGATGCTGCCGCGCAACCGATCCGCCGCCGCCCTGATCTCGCCGACGGTGACGAGGGTGGGCGCACTCATCGGGATTCCATCGCCGCAGACGTCACCGCTCGATGCTAGCGGTGACCCGCGGTCGTCGTGCATGGTGGCTGACGTGAGTTCACTGAAGATCGTGCCCCGGTACGCGGAGATCGATCAGCAGGGCGTGGTGTTCAACGGCCACTACCTGACGTGGTTCGACGAGGCGTGCACCGCGCTGCTGGACGGCCACGGCGTCGACGACGCGCAATTGACGACCACCGGCGTCGACTTCCAGGTCGTCCACAGCGAGATCGACTACCTGACGTCGGTCCGCTGGCGCGACGATGTCCGGGTCGACGCGGTGTGCGACCACATCGGCACCACCAGCTTCGCCGTGAGCTTCACGGTGTCGCGCACCGCACCCGGCGACCCATGCGACATCGAACAGGTCGCGGTGCGCGGGCGCAACGTCTACGTGGTGGTGTCCACCGACGGCTGGGCGAAACGCGAACTACCCGATGCGTTGCGCCAAGCCCTCGAAGCCGCGAGGTGAACCGATCAGACCTTGTGCAGCGTGAACTGACAGACGTCGGTGTATCCGTCCCGGAACAGCTCGGAGCAGCCGGTCAGGTACCGCATATACCTGTCGTAGACCTCTTCGGACTGGATGGCGATCGCCTCGTCACGGCGAGCTTCCAGGGCGTCTGCCCAGATCGAGAGCGTCCGCGCGTAGTGCAATCGCAGCGACTGCACCCGTTGCACCTGGAATCCGGCCTTCGCGGCATGCTCCTCCACGACCGAGACGAACGGCAACATTCCGCCCGGGAAGATCTCGTCCATGACGAACTTGAAGAACTTGAGCTTCGTCATGGTCAGCGGCAGCCCGCGGTCCCCGAACTCGACGTCACTGGGTTTGACGATCGTGTGCAGCAGCATCGAGCCACCGGCCGGTAGCGCGGCGTAGGCCATCTTGAAGAAGTCGTCGTACCGGTTGGCTCCGAAATGCTCGAAGGCGCCGATCGACACGATCCGGTCGACGGACCCACTGAACTGTTCCCAGCCCTCGAGCAGGACCTCGCGGGACCGCTCGGTGTCCAGTCCGTCGAACAGCTCCTGGACATGAGCCTGCTGGTTGCGGCTCAACGTCAGCCCGACCACGTCGACGTCGTAACGTTCGATGGCGCGCTTCAGGGTGGCGCCCCACCCGCAGCCGACGTCGAGGAGCTTCATTCCGGGCTCAAGTCCAAGTTTGCCCAGCGAGAGGTCAATTTTCGCGTACTGAGCCTCTTCCAGGGTCATGTCGTCGCGTTCGAAATAGGCACAGCTGTAGGTCTGGGTGGGATCCAGAAACAGCCGGAAAAAGTCGTCCGACAGGTCGTAATGCGCCTGTACGTCCTCGAAGTGCGGTTTGAGACCGGTTTCGGGAACTCGGTTGTCTGATGCGGGCAAGTCAGCCCTTTCACTAGTGACACGTACATGGACCGGCTCGTTGCGTGAACCCTCCCCCGTTGCGTGGAGTTTACGCCCGGGAGCCGCAAGCGTTTACATCAGCGAACAGTGTCTGGCGTGCGGCCCGCTTCGTCAGGCGTTCAAACAGCGGCTTTCACCTGCGATCGCCGGTCTGGACAACAGCGCAGAACCCGAGCCGGAGCGAACAGCCCATCATCTCTTGTGCTGGGCCCAGCAACGGCCCAAAGTGGAGAAATGACCGAACAATGGATCCAGGGGCGCACGCTGCAGCGGATCATGTTCCGCGACGGTCTGGTGCTCAACCTGGACGAATACAACGAACTCGTCATCTCCGCACCGCTGGAGCTGACGTTGCCCGATATCGCCGGCGCCCCCTCGGGAGCGTCCGAGGTGGTCGCCATCGATCCGACCGTGGTACGCAACGAGCAGAAGCCGCTCTTCGATTTCGCCGGCACCACGTGCACACATGCCGACTGGGATGAGGACGGCAGCCTGCACCTGCAGTTCTCCGGCGGTCAGCACATCGACGTTCCCAGCGACGATGCGCACACTTCGTGGGAGTTGTACGGCAAGCGCCACGGGTACGCGGCGTGCCTGCCACACGGCCGCGTCCGCGTGGTGCGTCACGACCTGCCCGACTGAGCGGCCGGTTCAAAACCCGGTGACCCGCGGCGCGGCGAACCTAAGCTACGGCCATGCCGATCGCGACACGGGTCAACGGTTCGCAGCCCCCGCAGGTCGACCTGGCCGAGGTCGATCTGGGGTCCTGGCGCTTCTGGTCGCGGGACGACGACTTCCGCGACGCCGCCTTCGCCACCCTGCGCCGCGAAGCGCCGGTCTCCTTCCACGCGCCGATCACCGGGGAAGGAGTCGACGCCGGCGCCGGACACTGGGCGCTGGCCCGCTACGACGACGTGCACTTCGCGAGCCGGCACCCCGACGTGTTCAGTTCCAGCCCGAACATCACCATCGGCGACCAGACACCCGAGCTCGCCGAGTACTTCGGATCGATGATCGCGATGGACGACCCGCGGCACAGCAGGCTGCGAAATATCGTGCGCAGTGCCTTCACCCCGAAGGTGCTCGCCCGGATCGAGGAATCGGTACGCGAACGCGCCCGCCACCTGGTGTCGCGGATGGTCGCCGACCATCCCGACGGCCGGGCCGACCTGGTGACGACGCTGGCCGGCCCACTACCGCTGCAGGTGATCTGCGACATGATGGGCATCGACGAGCACGATCACGACAAGATCTTCCACTGGACGAATGTGATCCTCGGTTTCGGAGACCCCGACCTCACCACCGATTTCGACGAATTCGCGCGCGTCGCCATGGATATCGGCGCGTACGCCAAGGATCTGGCCGAGGACCGTCGGGCTCGACCGGGCGATGACCTGACCACCGCACTGGTGGCCGCCGAAGTGGACGGTGAACAGCTGACATCGGCGGAAGTGGCGTCGTTCTTTATCCTGCTCGTGGTCGCAGGCAACGAGACCACCCGCAATGCGATCAGCCATGGCGTCGCCGCGTTGAGCCGCTTTCCCGAAGAACGCGACCTCTGGTGGTCGGACTACGACGCGCTCGCGCCGACCGCCGTCGAGGAGATCATCCGCTGGGCCTCCCCGGTGGCCTACATGCGGCGCACCCTCACCCGCGATACCGAGCTGAGCGGTGTCGCGATGGCCGCCGGCGACAAGGTCACCCTGTGGTACGGATCGGCGAACCGCGACGAAACACGTTTCCTCGACCCCTGGCGTTTCGACATCCGGCGCAGCCCCAACCCGCATGTCGGGTTCGGGGGCGGCGGTGCACATTTCTGCCTGGGCGCCAACCTGGCCCGTCGGGAGATCACGGTCGCGTTCGAGGAATTGCACCGGCAGATACCGGATATGGCGGCCGACGCCGAGCCGGATCGGCTGCTGTCGCCGTTCATCCACGGCATCAAGCGCCTGCCGGTGCGGTGGACGCGCGCAGGCTAGGCCACGGGCCGCTACAGCGTTGCGGTGAGCGGTCCGGCAGATCGGCAATAGGTGACCGGCGGGCTACCGGCATTGGCGCAGCTGCGGCCGGTGGCCACATAGCTGGCCCCCGGGGTGTACGGGGCGAAGTACACCCGCGCGGTGCCCGGCCCCTCGGCCTGTACACACACCGGCGCGAGGGTGCTGCCCACCAATTGCAGGCAGGCGACCTGCAGTTGCGGCGCGGCACGGTTACAGGCCCCCGGCGATGCCGAGGCCGACACCATGGCGGTGCCGGACACGTCGATCACCTGCGGTGCCGTCAGCGTCGTCGCACAGCCGGGGTCAGCGGGCGCCGCGACGGCCTGGCCCCCGCCGCTCAGCGCAGCCACCATCAGAGCGGGTATCGCCAACCCGGACCATGCCACCGCGGAGACCACCATGTCGGGAATCGTATGGCACCGGCGCACCATCCATACCCGGCTGCGCAATTTCGGTGTCAGCGCCGGGCGAGCACGTCGAGCATGCCTGCAGCGGCGCGCGGCCAGGTGAACTGTTCGGCGCGGCGCCGCGCGTCGATCCGGCGTTGCGTCTCGGGCCGGGAGACCACGGAGGTGACCGCCCGCGCGATGGCCGCCGGATCGTTGTCCGCGGTCGCACCGCTGTCGGCGGTCAGGATCTCGGCGAGCGCCGAGGTGCGCGACACCACCGCGGGCGTGCCACAGGCCAGTGCCTCCAGCGCCGCCAGGCCGAAGGTCTCGTGCGGGCCCGGCGCCAGCGCGACATCGGCGGAGGCCAGGATGCCGGCGACGGTATCGCGGCACCCGATGAAACCGGTGAAATCCACGGGCAGCCCGGCCGCCTGCCGTTCGAGCCGGGCCCGCAACGGGCCTTCACCGACCACCACCAGACGCGCATCGATACCCGAATCGCGCAGCGCACCAACGGTGTCGATACTGCGGTGGGCGTGCTTTTCCACCGACAGCCTGCCGCAGTGCACCAGCAGAGTCTGTTCCGGTTGTGCCCAGCGGCTGCGCAGCTGTGCGCTGCGGTGCCGCGGATGGAACTGATGGAGGTCGACTCCGAGGGGCACGGTGACGACATTGTCTGCACCGATCCGGTCGAACTCCTCGCGGGCGAAGGCTGTCGTGCAGACCACCGCGTCGTAGTTGTGTGCGGTGCGGCGATTGGCGATGTCGGCGACCGCGCGCGCCGCGCTCGCCGGCAGGATCTGCCCGACCAGGCGGTCCAGCCGTTCATGGGAGATCATCACGGTGGCGACGCCCCGCCGCCTGCCCCACGGGCCGAGCGAGCGCAGCGTGAGCCGGTCGGACACCTCCAGGGCGTCGGGCTCCAACTCGGCCAGTAACGCGGTGACCGGGCCGGGCAGCACCGCGCGGTAGCCACCGGTGAGGGGAATCAGCTTCGCGGGCAGCGACAGCCGGGTGACACCCGTTTCCAAGGTGTGGCGCGCGGCCCGGTCACCGGGTACCACCAGGGTGACCTGGTGACCGGCCGCGGCATACTCCGCACCAAGCCGGTCGATGGCGGTCCGCAGCCCCCCGGACCGCGGACCGTAGAAGTTCGCGACCTGCACGACTCGCATGTGCCCATCACAGCCGCCACCCATGTGCGTACGAACACGCCGGGCCCACCGGTGCGTTAACGCAGGGTGAATGTGCGCTATCCGGGTTCGCCCACGAGGTTCGGTGTCCACGCGCATACTTTGCGTCCATGGCCGGATTACCGGGCCCCGGGGCACTGCGCGGCCGGGTCGCCGTCGTGGCCGGCGCCACCCGAGGCGCCGGCCGGGGTATCGCTGCGGCATTGGGCGAGGCGGGGGCGACCGTCATCTGCACCGGCCGCAGCAGTGTGACAGGACGCGGCGGTTCGGACTATGACCGCTCGGAAACCATCGAAGAGACTGCAGCACTGGTCAATACGCTCGGCGGCACCGGGGTGGCGGTCCAGGTGGACCATCTGGTGCCCGACCAGGTTCGTGCGCTGGCAGACCGTATCCGCACCGATCACGGAACCATCGACATTCTGGTGAACGACATCTGGGGCGCGGAAGTGCTGAAGGGGCCGCCGGCGACCTGGGGGCGGCCGATGTGGGAACACGACCTCGACGACGGGCTGCGCATCATCGATCTCGGTGTCCGCACGCACCTGATCACCTCACATTGCCTGCTCCCGCTGCTGGTCACCCGACCCGGCGGCCTGCTGGTCGAAATTACCGATGGCACAACGGAATACAATGCCGATACGTTTCGACTGTCGGTGTTCTACGATCTCGCCAAGATGGCCGTCAACCGGCTCGCCTTCAGCCACGGCCACGAACTGCGACAGGTCGGCGCCACCGCCGTCGCGGTCAGCCCAGGCTGGCTGCGCTCGGAGATGATGCTGGACAACTACGGAGTGACCGAGGACAACTGGCGCACCGCCCTACACGCCGGCCGTGACGACGGGTACCCCAGCGCGCCGCCGGGATTCGCCGAGTCCGAGACGCCGCGGTTCGTCGGACGAGGAGTCGCCGCGATGGCGGCCGATGAGATGCGCACGCGCTGGAATCAGCGGTCGGTCACCTCGGTGGAGCTGGCCAGGGAGTACGGGTTCACCGATATCGACGGCTACTGCCCGGACGGCTGGGGCACGGACTGAGCGCCGGTCAGCCGACGTGCACGGACAGCCAATCCAACGTTCGTCGCCAGGCGTCGGCGGCGGCGCCAGCGTCATACCGGTCACCGGTGTCGTTGAAGAACGCGTGATTGGCCCCGGGCTCGGTCACCAGTTCATGGACCAGCCCGGCCCGCTCCAGCGCGGCGCGGGCGACGGGCTCGGTGGCGTTGACCCGCTGGTCGAGTTCACCGTAGAAACCGAGCACGGCTACGTCTTTCGACCCGGCGAAGTCGGGGGCGTCAGGGGTGGGCCCGTAGAACGGGAAGGCCGCGGCCAGTTCGGGAGTGCCGGCGGCCAACAGCCGCCACACCAGTCCACCGCCCATACAGAAGCCGACGGCCGCGATCCCGGCCCCCGGGGTGCGTGCCGAGACCTCGCCGATCCCCGACTTCAGGTCGGCGACCATCTCCTCGGGAGCGCGGTTACCCAGTGCGGCGGTCGCCTCGGCGGGGTCGGCGAAGGTGGCGGTGCCGCCGTTCTCGGAGAGCAGGTCGATCGCGAGGCTCGAGTAGCCGACTCCGGCGAGCCGGCCGGCCACCGTGCGCACCCAGTCGTTGAGGCCCTTGTTCTCGTGGATCACCAGGATGGCGCCCTTGGGTTCGGCCGCCTGCGCCCACGCGCCCTGCAATTCCCCCTTCGGGCCGGCCCAGGTGATCGCGGTGGTCTCCACCGCGGTGTCCATTCCCGGCGGAGCCGACGCCGTCGGGGTGGCTGTCTCTGTCGACGCCGGGGTCGGCTGAGCGGAGTTCGATCCGCAGGCTGCGATCAGCGCGGTCGCCGCGGACGCGCCAACGCCCAGCAGCGCGAGCCGGCGCATCGCTTCGCGCCGCGACAGCAGCCCGTCGACGTGGTCGGTCGCGATCTCTTCGGCGATGTACCGCTGCAACGGGGTCACACTTAACGATTATGCGCCTCCGCCAGTAGACACCTTTTGGAATCTGTTCACGATTTTCGTTGACACCCGCTCGACCGCACTGCTCTGATGTCTGGGTGACCTACGACACAATCATCCGCGGGGGCCGCTGGTTCGACGGGACGGGCGCGCCGTCGGCGGTCCGCAACATCGGCATCCGGGACGGCCAGGTCGCCACGATCAGCGCCGAACCCCTGGACGAAACCGGGTGTCCCCAGATCCTCGACGCCTCCGGGAAATGGGTGCTGCCCGGCATGCTCGACATCCACACCCACTACGACATCGAGGTGCTCGGCCTGCCATCACTGGCCGAATCACTGCGCCACGGCGTCACCACCGTGATGCTCGGCTCCTGCTCGCTGTCGACGGTGCACGTTGGTGGCGCCGATGCGGGCGATCTCTTCGGCCGGGTGGAGGCCATCCCCCGCGAATTCGTGATCGACACCGTCGAGAAGAACAAGACCTGGAGCGGGGCCGAGCAATACGTCGAGGCACTGGAGTCGCTGCCGCTGGGCCCCAACCTCGCCGCCTTCATCGGTCACTCCGATATGCGCACCGCGGTGATGGGATTGGACCGCGCCACCCGCAAACGGCACCGCCCCACCCGGCGCGAGCAGGCCCGGATGGAAGCCATGCTCACCGAGGCGCTCGACGCAGGGTTCGTCGGAATGTCCTCACAACAACTCCTTTTCGACAAGATCGACGGAGACATCTGCCGATCACGGACGCTGCCTTCGACCTACGCCGGGCCACGCGAGCTACGCCGGCTGAAGTCCTTGCTGCGCCGCGCCGGCCGGGTGTTGCAGTCCGGGCCGGACATCCAGAATCCACTCAACCTGGCGTCGCAGCTGGCACAGTCACTGGGCGTCTTCCGCAATCCCCTCAAGACCAGCCTGCTGTCGGCGGCCGATATCAAGGCCAATCCGCACGCCATCAAGCTGCTCGGCCCGCTCGCTCGGGTCATCAACGGCCTGGGCGGCAACTTCCGCTGGCAACACCTGCCGGTCCCATTCGAGGTCTACGCCGACGGTATCGACCTGGTGGTGTTCGAGGAATTCGGCGCCGGTGCCGCCGCCCTGCACCTGCGCGACGAAGTGGAACGCAACGATCTGCTGCGCGATGAGCTGTACCGCAGGCAGTTCCGCAAGGATTACGAGAACCGGTTCGGCCTCCGGGTCTGGCAGCGCGACTTCCACGATGCCGAGATCGTGGACTGCCCGGACAGCACCGTCATCGGCAGCTCCTTCGGGCAGGTCGGTCTGGACCGCGGCGTGCACCCGGTGGACGCCTTCCTGGACCTGGTGTGCGAGCACGGGCGCGCCCTGCGCTGGCGCACCACCATCTCCAACCACCGGCCCGACGTGCTCAAGAAGTTGGCCCGCGAGCCCGGGATCCAGTTCGGATTCTCCGATGCCGGGGCGCACCTGCGGAACATGGCGTTCTACAACATGGGCCTGCGGCTGCTCAAGCACGTCCGCGACGCCGAGAGCGCCGGCACGCCGTTCATGACGATCGAACAGGCTGTCCACCGGCTCACCGGCGAACTGGCCGACTGGTACCGCCTCGACGCCGGGCACCTGCGCATCGGGGACCGCGCCGATGTCGTCATCGTCGATCCCGCCCGCCTGGACGCCTCCCTGGAGGCCTACGCCGAGCACACCGTCGACTGCTACGGCGGGCTGTCTCGAATGGTCAACCGCAACGACGACACCGTCAACGCCGTCCTGGTGGGTGGTCGCGCGGTGTTCCTCGAGGGCCGGCCGACCGACCTGGTCGGCACGCAGCGCACCGGACGGTTCCTGCGGGCGGCGCACCGCTCCCCCGCTCTGCCCACCGACAAGAACGAACTGGCCCATGTCAGCTGAGACGCACGGCCTAGCGCAGCGCGGGGAAATTGCAACGATCCTGGGCATGTGGCGGGCACTGTCGGCGCGCGACTGGGATCAGGTGAAGACGTATCTCGCACCGGACTGCATCTACGCCGATATGCCGGTGGGCCCGGCCGCCGCCGCGCGCGGACCTGAGGACATCGTCAAACGTCTCAAGATCGGGCTCGAAGTCCTTGCCGGGTACGAGAACCACGACGGGTTGCTGGTCGCCGACGGACCGAACGTCATGTACGAGCACTCCGAGACCTGGACGTGGCCGACCGGTGAGGTCGCACAGTTGCGCTTCGTCACGGTGCACAAGGTCGTCGACGACAGGATCACCATCTGGAAGGACTACTGGGACATGAGTGCGCTGGCCAACTTCGCCCCGCCGAACTGGCTGGACGATTTCGCCACCGCCGACATGTCCTGGGTCTACGACGCGACCGATCTGCTCTGAGGACCGCGGTCCGCGCCATAGACTCGTACACGTGACCGAGACCGCGTTACCGCCCGGGCCACCGCTGCCGCCGGGAGTCCAGGCCGGGCTGATGATGAAGTTCTGGCCCCGGTTCGTCTCGGCCTGCCATCGCCGCTACGGGGATGTGTTCACGTTGCGGGTGGCCTCCATGGGCACCCTGATCTACCTGGCCCGGCCCGATGACATCAAGACCGTCTTCGGCGGCGATCCGGCGGTTTACCATGCCGGCGAAGCCAATTCGATGCTCGCCGGGCTGCTGGGATCCAGCTCCGTGCTGGTCGTCGATGATGAAGAGCACCGCGATCGGCGGCGGTTGATGCTGGCACCGTTCCGCCGGGAGGCGGTGGCCCGCCAGACCGGGCTGATCGCCCGGATCGCCGCGGACAACATCGCGGGCTGGCCGGTCGGCCGTCGGTTCGCGGTGGCCCCGAAGATGTCCGAGATCACGCTCGAGGTGATCCTGCGGACCGTCATCGGGGCCACTGACGAACACCGGCTGACCCAGTTGCGCGCCATCATGCCGAAACTGCTCAGCATCGGCGTGTGGGAATACCTGGCGATCAACACCCCCGGTCTTCAGCGCCTCGCGCCGTGGCG
Organism: Mycolicibacterium frederiksbergense; assembly: GCF_012223425.1. Taxonomy (GTDB): domain Bacteria; phylum Actinomycetota; class Actinomycetes; order Mycobacteriales; family Mycobacteriaceae; genus Mycobacterium; species Mycobacterium frederiksbergense. The sequence goes on along the minus strand of NZ_CP038799.1, from coordinate 5,301,399 downwards.
CCCGTTCCGGGACCGCTTGCGCGAGGCCGACCGCCTGCTCTACGCCGAGATCGCCGAACGCCGGGCCGATCCCGATCTGAACGCCCGGACCGACGCGCTGGCGATGATGATCCGCACCGGCGACATGACCGACTCCCAACTCCGCGATCAACTGATGACCCTGCTGGTCGCCGGTCACGACACCACCGCGACCTCGCTGTCGTGGGCGCTGGAACGGTTGACCCGGCACCCGGCGGTGCTGGCGAAGGCCGTGCACGCGGCACGCACCGGCGCCGACGAATACCTCGACGCCGTGTGCAAGGAGGTGCTGCGGATCCGGCCGGTGGTGTTCGATATCGGTCGCATCCTGACCGAGCCGACGGAGGTCGCCGGGTACCGGCTGCCGGCGGGTGTGATGGTGGCACCGGGAATCGGACTGGTGCACCGCGGCGCCGGGCAGTACCCCGATCCAGACCGGTTCGACCCGGACCGCATGCTCGGCGCCGCCCTCGGCCCGACGACATGGCTGCCGTTCGGCGGCGGCAATCGCCGGTGCCTCGGCGCGAACTTCGCGCTGGTCGAGATGGCGGTGGTGTTGGGTGAGGTGCTGCGCCGCGTCGATCTGCACACCAGCACTGCTCGCGCCGAGCGGTCACGGGTCAAGGGCGTCATCCTGGTCCCGCACCGGGGCGCCAGGATCCGCGCCAGGGCGGTCGACGCCGCCCCGCCCGTAACGTGCCCGGCCCACGAACCCGCCGATGTTCGAACCGAACCCGCGCGGGGTGGGTGATACCCCGGTGGGTCGCGTTCGGATTCAGCCGGCGAGCAGCGCGGCCCCGGCGACGCCCAGCGACCCCACCTTGACCAACTCGAGGGCGACATAGACGTAGTGTGCGCGGGACCGAGGTAGCTGCGCGGCCTCCGGTCCGGCGGCCAGCACGGCATCGGAGCGTTTGGTCAATTGCGGCCGTACGCCCATCAGTTGGGCGGCCAGCGCGATCACCGCGATGGTGACCGCGATCAGTTCCAGCCTTGATGCGCCGGTCAGCAGCAGCGCAATCATGATGGACACGGCCAGAACGACTTCGGCGCCGTTGAGCGCGCGGAAAACCAGTCGGCCGATCCCGAGCCCGATCTGCAACGTCACCCCGGGCGCCCGGAATTTCAGCGGCGCCTCGATGAACGAGATCGCAACCACCATGCCCAGCCACACAAATGTCAGCGCCGCCGCGATTCCCGCCGCCGGTGTCATCGAACTACTCCAATCGGTAGACGCGACGCGCGTTCTGGTACGCCGTCAAATCGACCACCCGGATGGCCTCGGCCAGACCCCACTCTTCGCTGCGCACGAAGGTGTCGAGGACCGAATGAATTCCCCTGCGCCACAGCATTGCTCCCAGATAGTGCAGCTCCGGCGGGCCGAACCCGTCCGAGGAGTACAGAATTTTGCGGAACGGGGCCATCTCCAGTAACCGGGCGATGAACGCGCTCGACCTTGCACCGAGGTGGTTGATCGCCAGGCCGCCGTCGAGATAGACGTGATTGAACGCCTGCGCCAGATAGCCGGCCTCCCGTTCGAACGGATAGCAGTGCAGCAGCATGATCGGCGTGTCACCGGCCTCACGCAGAAAGCTCGACAGGTGCAACGGATTTGCGGCATCCAGATCGCAGTCCCTGTCCCCGAATCCGATATGGAATTGCAGCGGCTTGTTCAACCGGAGCGCCTGGTGCAGACCGAAACGAAGCAGAACTCGGTCCGTGAGGCGTCGTCCGCCCGCCGCGCGCCAACGCTGCGCCGCCTCCCTGACGTCGCGCTGCGACGGTTCGGACAGGTCTCCACGCAGGCCGCCCCGATAGGCCAGGATCGATTTGGTGGCCACCGCCCGGGCGCCCCGGTCGGCGAGTACCGCCTCGAATGCGGCCGCGTAGTCCCCCGGTTGCGCGGCAGCATCTTCGGCCAGCGCTTCCAGTCGGACCACTTCATGGACCCGGCCACCGCCGGCGTTGGCCATCGCGGGCAGATCACTGATGCCCTCCCCGAATCCGGTGTCCACCAGCCAGTCGGTGACCCCGGCGGCACCCAGAAAGCGTCGTGCGAGTGCGTCATCCGAAACCATGCTGCGGGCCGCCCAATAGCTGTCGGCATCGGCATGGGCGGGCAGGCCCAACAGCGGTGCACAGTGCGCACGCACCGCAAAGCCGAGTTGGGTGTCGAACCCGGAATCGAAGGTGGCCAACGGCTCAGTGTTGGCCTCGTTGAGGCCGTTCTCGAATGTGCGCCGAGGCCCGGTGTGCGTCCAATAGCCATGCACGTGGTGATCGATCAACGGGACCGCGCCAATGTGTTCGGCCAGCGGATCTTCCATTACAGACTCCAGGCCAGCCGAAACTGGTCGGCGAGCTCAGAGTCTGCGCGGTCGGCGTATGTCTGCTGCTCATAGCGGCGGACTGCCACCGTGGCGTCGACCACGGCATCGCCCAGGATGTCGCGGATCAGTGTCGAGCGGTCCAGCGCGTCGAGCACGTCAGCCTGCTGCGCCGGCAAGGTGGTGACCCCGGCATCGATGCGCCGGCCCTCGCTCAGCGTGGCCGGGTCGACGCGGATCTCGCCCGGAATCGGCAGCCCGCGGGTGATTCCATCCAGCGCCAATCCGAGGATCGCCGCGGTTGCCAGATACGGATTCGCGGCAGGGTCGACCACTTTGACTTCGGCGTGCGCACCGTAGGGATTGCTCGGCCCGCCGAGCAGGAAGCGCACCGCGGCCTCCCGGTTCTCGGTTCCCCAACAGACGTGCGCACCCGACCAGTGGCCCGGCTGGGTGCGCAGGCCGGAGAGGATCGAACCACACAGCACCCCTTGGGCGTCCGCCAGACCGGCCAGCAGACCGGCAATCGCCGACTCCCCCTCCGGCGTCATACCGTGCACGCCGGCGCCGCCGGAGAACAGCGGGGCGCCATCGCGGGTCATCGAGAAGTGCTGATGCGCGCCGGATCCCACACTGCCGGCGAAAGGTACCGGGGACAGGCTGACCCGCAGACCGTGCCGGCGCGCCGTTCGGCAGACCACCATCCGGGCCAGGATCAGCTGGTCGGCCGCTGTCACCGGATCCGCTGGAGCGAGCGAGATCTCGAACTGGTTGACACCGTACTCCGGATGGATCTGTTCGATGGCCAGCCCGGATCGGTCCGCCGCATCGATCACGTCACGGACGAACCCCTCGAACTCGAGCATGCCGGCCAGGCCGTACTGCGCCCACAGCGCCGACGACAGCGCCGCGCCGTCGGGGCCGACGAGCACGAACTCGAGTTCGTGGCCGACCCTGCTGTCGATACCGGCGTCGGCCAGCCGGCGCTGTACCCGCTGCAGGGTGCCGCGCGCGCAGTATGGATCCGGGGTGCCGTCCTGGGCGAAGAAAGACCCTGGCGCCCAAGCGATTCCGTCGTCCACGATGCGTAGCCCCGCGAGATCGATCCGGACCCGCTGGTCTCCGATGACGCCGGTGTGGTCGCCGAACACGATGCCGGTCTGGTCGATGGCGAACACATGCCAGACCGGGCTGGCACCCAGACCCGGTTCGGCGAAATGCGTGGTCCTGCGCAACGGCACCGCCTTGGCCATCGTCAGGCCGGCCGGATTCACCACGGTGCCGATCACGGTCCGGACGCCGGCGCCCTTTAATGTTGCGATGGCCGAAGCGCCATGGGGTGTGGCTGCCGGGATACTCACATCAGCCATTGTGCTACCCGGCGCTGCGGCTAGAGCGTGATCTTGCAGGACTGGCCGATGTCGAGGGTCCGCAGCATGCGGCCCATGCCCAACCACATCGCGCACGAGAGGGCGAGGTCGGTCAGCAACTCGTCGCTGAACTCCGCACGGCAGCGCTCCCAGAACTCTTCGTCATCGCGCAGGCCGGTGTGATCGGCGGCGAAACGCTCGGCGAACTCCGCGGCGATACGCTCCTGCTCGCTGAAGCCCGGCCAGGTCCGCCACACTGCGGCGTGCTCGTAGAGGTCTTCGTCGACGCCGGCCTCGGCACCCGCCGAGTCGCGCGTGTTCTGGCAGACGACGCACTCGTTGTCCAGCGCGATCACCATCCGGGCCAGTTCCCGGACCCGCATCGGCAGCCGGTTCTTGTTGTAGACGGCGTGGGTGTATCCGGCCATCGCGACACCGATGTCGGGTGACTTGGTGATCCATGCGGCGGCGTCGTCATCAGCGAAATCTCCGATACGGCTCATGCCCGAAGAATACGCGCGCACACCCTGAATTGGAACGTGTTCTAGTTTTTTGGTCCGCCCGCGGCGGTCAACTCGGCCCGGTCTTCGACCCACTGGGGCTGCAGCACCATCCGGTGCGCGATGCGCTCCAGCGCGGCCTCGACCTGGATTCGGTCCGGCCGCCCGTGGTAGCCCGGCGACTGCTCATCCCCCGTCGCCGCGCTCGCCCCGCCGGCCAGCCTTTCGACCAGCTTGCTCACCAGCGCGTCCACCGCCACATCCACCTGTCGCGCCCCGGACTGCGTCAGCCAGAGTTGATCGCCGGTACGCAGGGCGTATCCGCTATCCACCAATCGCTCGAAGGTCGGCTCCAGCACCTCCGGCGGCAGCCGCCGCAGTTCGGCGATCTGGCCGAGCGTGGCCGAGCCGTAGACCTGGTTGTGTCGGTAGATCTGAACGACAGCCCACAACCGCGCGACATCGAGCTCACAGCCGGGATGGTCGGCCAGCCTGCGCAGCCGGATATCGGGTGAGTCCCGGAAGATCCGGGCCACCGCCATCTCGAGAATCTCGTCCGACGTCTCGAGTGCCGGCATCCCGAAACCCTCGCCGAGGTCGGTTGCCGATACCGTTTCCATCTCACGCAGCGGAATCTCCTTGAGGAACAACGAGACCGCGAAGCCGACCAGGGCGACCGGGGCGGCGCACAAGAACACCAGACCCAGCGAGTCGGCATAGGCGTCGATGATCGGTGCGGCCATCTCCGGCGACAGTTCCCGCAAGGCCTGCGGCGACTCGGCGGCGATCGGTGGCGCACCACTGGTGGCCAGCGCGCCCGCAATGCGGCCAGACAGGAAGTTGGCGAACAGTGAACCGAAAATCGCTGCACCGAAGGAACTTCCGATTGTCCGGAAGAAAGTGACACCCGAGGTGGCCACCCCCAGATCGGAGAAGTTGGCGGTGTTCTGCACCACCAGGACCAGCACCTGCATGCACAGTCCGATACCGGAGCCGAGGACGAACAGATACAGCGATTGCTTCAGCAGCGAGGTGTGCGCGTCCATCGTGGACAACAACAGGAAGCCGACGAACATGATGGCGGTACCCGCGACCGGAAAGATCTTGTAGCGCCCGGTGCGACCCACGATCGAACCGCTGCCGATCGAGGTGATCAGCATGCCGGCCACCATCGGCAGCGTGCGCAGGCCCGACACCGTCGCCGATACCCCGTCCACGAACTGCATGAACGTCGGCAGGAACGTCATCGCGCCCAGCATCGCGAAACCGACGATGAACGCCAGCACGCAGCAGACCGAGAACACCTGCCCGGCGAACAGCCTGATCGGCAGAATCGGCTCCGGCACGCGCAGTTCCACCCAGACAAACGCCGCCAAGGCGATGACCGACCCTACGAAAAGCCCGATGATCATCGGGGATCCCCATGCGTACTGGGCTCCGCCCCAGCTGGTGGCCAGCGTGAGCCCGGATGCGCCGATTCCGACCAGCGCGATCCCGGCGTAGTCGATCACGGGCCGGGATTTCCTGGCCAGCGCCGGGATGGCGATGGTGGCGACCAGAAACACCACCACCGCGACGGGGACATTGATCCAGAACGCCCAGCGCCAGGACAGGTGATCGGTGAAAAATCCGCCGAGCAGCGGTCCGATCACGGTGGTCACACCGAAGACCGCACCCAGCGCCCCCTGATAGCGGCCACGGTCGCGCAACGGGATCACCTCACCGATCACGGCGGTCGCCGTGACCATGAGCGCACCGCCGCCGATGCCCTGCAGGGCGCGGGCGCCGACCAACATCGACATCGAACCGGCGAGCCCGCACAGCACCGACCCGGCGAGGAAGAACACGACCGCGACCTGGAACACCGACTTGCGGCTGAACAGGTCGCCGAGCTTGCCGACGACCGCGGTGGCAATGGTCGATGCGAGCAGATAGCTGGTGACCACCCACGACTGGTGGCCCGCTCCACCGAGATCTGACACCACCGTGGGCAGTGCGGTGGCGACGATGGTCTGGTCGAGCGCAGCGAGCAGCATGCCGAGCAACACAGCGACGAAGATGATGTTTCGTCGCTGCAGACTGATCGGTGCTGTCGCCGCGCCGGTGTCAGCGGCCGTCACGATTCCCCGGTCCTCCCCGACCCAGCAGAATATTAGCTTTGCTACCTAACATACGCGGGGTTGGGCCAGCGGCCTCGCGCCTAGCCGCTACCCCCGCCGGGCGGGCGCGACACACACTGCGCGGAGAAGAGCTCTTCGCCGAGGGTGTCCATCAACTGCAGCTGTGTTTCCAGGTAGTCGATGTGGCTTTCTTCGTCGGCGAGGATCGTCTCCAGGATGCCGGCCGAGGTGGCGTCCTGCTTCTCACGGCACATGATGATGCCGGGCCTCAGCCTCGCCACCACCTCGTATTCGACCGCGAGGTCGGATTCGAACTGCTCGCGCAGGGTCTGGCCGACACGCAGGGAGAACAGCCGCTGGTAGTTCGGCAGGCCGTCGAGAAGCAGAATCCGATCGGTGATCGTTTCCGCGTGACGCATTTCCTCGAATGATTCTTCCCGGGTGTGGCGGGCCAATTCGGTGAATCCCCAATTGTCCTGCATCTTCGAATGCAGGAAATACTGGTTGATCGCCGTGAGTTCACTGGTCAACTGTTCATTGAGCAGTTTGAGAACGTCCGGATCGCCTTGCATATCGCTCCTAGGCACCTTGAGGGCTGGTCAAGTTCGCTAAAGCCGTGCACATCTGAATCTAGTCCAGCAGACGGGGCCCGGCGAGAGCGGCGGCGGCGGTTCGGGAACATTTTTGGGGCGGCTGCGGCGCGCCGTAGGTGAGGCTAACCCTAGTCAGCGCCCTTGTTATGGACTGGCTACCCTTAGTTAGGTTACACTGACCTAACTCGCTGGCGGTCGACGTCGGCACCCCGGATCAACGCGGATGCAATGGGAGGAACGGTGGCGGAACACACTTCCCGGTCATTCGTTCCGGCTGGCGAATTCCGTCGGTGCAACGCGTATCTCCTACCGGCATCCACAATGGATGATCGCCATTCGACGGCGAACATGAATGCCCGCTTTTCATACGGATGCTCACCGGAATTCGGGCGTGAAAACAATGGCGTGGCGCACGCCGGTTCAATTCGGTCGACGGATACGGCGGCCTGAGCCGATGTTCGTGTGTCTGTGCACCGGAGCCACCACCCAGGCCGTCCATGACGCGGTGGCCGGCGGCGCGACCACGTCCCGGCAGGTCGCAGACGCCTGCGGCGCCGGCTCGGACTGCGGACGGTGCCGTCGCACGGTACGGGCCATCCTCGCGGCCTCCCGCACCGCCGTCGACTGCCCGGTGCACGCGGTGCGCTGAGGCCCTACCCGCGGCCGTCCACGAACGAGGCCAGCGCATCCACGTTGGCAGCCTGTCCCAGCAGCTCGGCGAACAGTGCGTTCTCCCGCTCGCTGGCCGCCGCGATACCCGGGCGGACCGGTTCCATCATCGTCTGCTTCACCGCAAGCAGGCTGTTGAGTGGCCGCGAGGACAACACCTCGGCATGCCGACGTGCCTCGGCCAGCAGATCCTCGGGCGCACAGACCTTCCACACCAACCCCATGCGCAGCGCCTCGGCGGCGTCCACCCACTCCGACGACAACAGCAGCCAGGCCGCGTTCTGCCTGCCGATCAACCGCGGCAACAAATATGAGGACGCAGCCTCCGGCGGCACGCCCAGGCTGGTGAACGGGCACTTCAATCGGGCGGTGCTCGACATGAAGGCCAGGTCGGCGTAGCCGAGGATGGTGGTACCGATGCCCAGACCGACGCCGTTGACCGCGCAGATGAGCGGCTTGGGAAACGCCGCCAGCGCCTCGAGCATGCCGCGGAACCCGTGCTTGCCCGGCTGGTAGTTCGGGTCGGTCACCAGCTTCTGCATCTCCACCAGGTCGTTGCCCGCGCTGAAGGCGCGCCCGGCACCGGTCAGCAGCACCACCGAGACCTCCGGGTCCTCGGCCGCCGCCAGCAGCGCCTCCGTCGTCGCGTCGTAGAGCGCCTCACTGAAGGCATTGAGCGCCTCCGGGCGATTGAACGTCAGGGTGCGTACCCGATTCTCATCGGCGATCAACAGAGTCACGGTTGCAGCGTAAGGGTCGGAGTCCACAGCACGTAGCGACTGGTCGGCACCGTGTCGATGTCCCGATCCGCACCGAAACGCGCCACGCTGGCCGCCATCTTGCCTATCCGGTCGCCCAGATCGGCATCATCGGCGGCCCCGAAGAATGCGTGCAGGTCCGAAACAGCCTCGATGGGGAACAACTCTTCGACGATGGCGTCGATCGGCGGCGCATCCGGAGTCAGCGCCCGCACCACGGTGTTCTGGGTGTACCCGAAGGTCGCCTGGGTCGCCATCGCCACCGGCGTGTGGTCGACGTGCCACCGCCGCAGCCAGGTCGCCACGTCCATGTCCTGCGGTCGGCGCAGCAACGCGATATTGGCCAGTCCCGGGGTCCTGGCGCTCGGCGCGACGTCCGGGCCCACCAAGGGGACCGACTCGGTGACCAGATAGGCGGCCGTTTCCTGGGATTCGGCCGCGAGCAGATCCAGCGCCTTGAGCAGCGCCGCACCGTAGTACTGCTGCGTCCAGATGCTGATCACCGCCGAGACCGGAGGATCCAGTGTGGTGAGCGTCATCATCGATGCGCTGACCACCGCGTCGCGTACGTTCACCGTCAGGCCGGCGAGATCGAGTTCGGACAACTCGGTGGCGACCCGGGTCCGCAACCGTGTGCACCATTGTTCGTCGGCAGTCGTCGAGCGCAGTGTGACCATCACCTTTTCCACCCGCTGAACCTAACAAGACGATCGCACCTGCCACACCCGTCCGCGGGGTCACAATGGCGGGGTGACCATCGGCCGTCAACTGCGACTGACGTTGTATGACGCCGGCGCGGTCGCGCGCAGCCTCGCCGGTGTGCTGGCCATCGTGCTGGTGGCGGCCTGGGTGAGCTCACCGGCCGCCGCAGTCAGTGCCGGCGCCGCCGCCATCGTCGCGGGGGCGAGCGCCCTGCAAGACAGTCCACGCAGCCGGTTCCTCACCGTCGTGGTGGTGTCGCTGGAGATGGCCCTCGCCGTCCTCCTGGGCTCACTGACCGAGGGCAACACCATCGCGTTCGTCATCGTGGCGGCGCTGTGGTGTGTGGCGGCCGGTCTGCACTGGTCGATCGGCGCCAATGCGGGGCTGGTGGCGGCCGCGGGCGCGGCGCTCATCCTGACGACGGCGCCCACATCGCACACCGTGGCATCGGTGGCGGCCACCGTCGCACTCGCCCTGGCGGGCGGACTGTCGCAGGCCGTCCTGATCGCGATCTGGCCGCAGCGCCGCTGGCGCATCCAGCGCAGCGCACTCACCCGCGCCTACCTCTCACTGGCCGCCGATGCCGACCGGATCGCCGTCGACTCGGACACCGGTGTGGAGACGGAACCGTTGATCCGGCTGCGCGAGGCCTTCACCGTGAGCGAGGCGCTGGCCAAACGTCGACCGCCGATCTATCGGGGCTGGTACAGCCTGCCCGAGCGCATCGCCGAATCGCTGGCCGTGCTCGGTGTGCACAACGACGACGACGCCGTCGTGCGGGTGTTGCACAGTGCCTCCGAGTTGTTGGTCATCGTCGCCCATGCCCGGCGCCGGTCCCGCGGCGAACTCGGCTATGCGACCGGCCAATTGGACGGTGCGGCCGACGGCGTCCAGGGCGGGGCCCGCGAGGCTGCGCTGCGGTTGTCGACGCAACTCCGCGAGGCCGTTGAACTGAGGTTCGGGCAGTTCGAACCCGAACAGGTGGTGTCCCTGGGCCACGGCGGTGTACCCCACGCGCTGACCGCCATCGCCGGACTGGTGCGCGCCCAGCTCACCAGCAGCTCCCCGATCCTGCGTCACACGGTGCGACTGACCGCCGCGACCGCCATCGGCGTGGCGTTGTGGCGATTCGGCGGCATGCCGCACGGCGTATGGGTGCCCCTCACCGTGCTGATGGTGCTGCGCCCCGAGACCGCGCACACCTATACCCGGTGTGTGGGCCGGATCGCAGGCACCGCCGTCGGGGTGGCCGTTGCCGCGCTACTGGCCTCCCTGACCGAGCCGTCCGCGCTGGTGTCGGCAGTGCTGGCGGTGAGCTTCCTGGCCATGGGGTACCTGACCGCCGAATTCAGCTATGTCGGGGTGAATACGGCCATCGCGGGCGCGCTCGTCTTTCTGATCGACACCGCAGGCGCCGGCGGGGCGGGGGCGATCGGCGATCAGCTACTGGCGGTGGTGACCGGCGGCGGGCTGGCGGTCGCCGTCCATGTGCTGGTGCCCGACAACGCGTTGGTCCGCTTGCGACAACGCGCCGGTGAACTGCTGAAGACCGAAATCGACTATGCCGCTGCAGTGGTCAAGGCCTTCGTGCACGACCTCGATCATCCGAAGGAACAGCTGGAATCGGCGTGGGGACGTGCGGTCAGCGCACGCGCTGCGTTCGAGGCCACCGCGGGTGCCACCGGCACGGAGTCCGGAGCGCTGCGGCGGTGGATGCGCGGCTATCGGGCCGCACTGAACTCGGTGACCACATCGTGCGCCACCCTGGAGGCGCATCTACCTGCGCACCCGCCGCCCAACTTGAACCGCGAATTCGTGGCCGCCGTCGACGACTATGTCAAGGCGCTGTGCGGCGATCCGGCCACCCCGGCCGCACCGTGGAGTGTCGACACCGACGCATTGCTGGCCGCCAGCGCCGGCGTGCGTGATGCCGCGGCGACGCTGACCGATGCGCACGCCGCCGAGCGACTGTTGGTCGGCGAGATCGCCACCATCACCGGCGTGGTCACCGAGATCGCGACCCGCGATATCGGGCTCTCTAGTCCCGGGCCCACTTCGGCCGGATGAATACCCCTTCGGCCTGGACGGTGGGACCCTCGGCATCCGAGATGACGCCGGCGGCATAGGTTTTCACACCCTCGGTGCGGACGATCGCGGCCTCGACGTGCAGCGCGCCCAGCGGTGTCGGACGCAGGTAGCGCATGCTGATGGTGCCGGTCAACCGCGGGCTGGCGGCGGGGCTGGCCGATTCCCCGAGCACATGGTCCAGGATCAACGCGGCCACTCCCCCGTGCACATGCCCCGGCGGTCCCTCGTACGCGGCGCCCAGCGTGAAATCGGCGAACACCCCACCGTCGGGTTCGTGCTGGACCTGCAGCGGCGGCGCGATCGGGTTACGCAGTCCGATGACGGCGTTGCCCCAGGGCATCCGGTCGCCGTGCGCGGTGAACCGCACACCGAACGGGCCGTCGAGTTGGTTGGCACGCAAGGCCGCCGTCGCGGCATCGATCTGGGCCTTCGCGGCCGCCACCGTGTCCGCGTCCGCCGCCGTGCGGATGGTGGCGTCGATGAGTTCACGCACCGATTCGGTCAGCGGGCGGTAGATGTCACGTAGGCGCTCGACGTCCTCGGCACTGAGGTCCTCGAGAGTGAAGTCCAGCATCCGAGAACTAGAACACGTTCTATCCACGCTGTCGAGTCATCACCGGCGCCGACGCGGCAGCGCAGGGCAAAAGTTCCTACGATGGCCTCTGAGTCGGCACGCGCCGGCATGAGGGGGCACCGAATCCGCCATGGCGGCACCCAGGATGGACGGATCGCGGCACGGCTCGCCCGCGACGCTCGTCGATATCGCGGGCAGCAGGCTGCGTGCCGCCATCCTCAGCGGCGCACTCGGTCCCGGAGACAAGCTCGTCGAGGAGCAGCTGTGCGCTGATTTCGGCATCGGCCGGGCGCCGCTGCGGGAGGCACTGCGATTGCTGACCCAGCAGGGACTCGTCGAGCGGCTGCCCCGGCGCGGGTCACGGGTGGCGGCCTGGTCCCCGGAGGAGATCCTGCAGTTGTTCGCGCTGCGGCATGTGCTGGAACGGCATGCGATCGAGACAGCGTTACCGCTGGCCGATCCGCAGACCGCGCTGCAACCGGTGCGTCGGGTTCTCGATGAAATGAGCAGTGCCACAGACGACCTGGAACGCGACGACGCCCACCGGCGCTTTCATGCCGCAGTCGTCGGACTGGCCGGCCAGCGTCAGCTCGACATCGCGCTGGAGCCGATACTGCTCAAGTTGCAGCTGCCGATGGCGATGAACCTGCGCGAGGAGGCCCGACACCATCGCGCCGGTGACGGGATCGACCGGCACCTGGCGATCCTCACCGCCCTGGAGAGCAACGACTCCGACACCGTGATCACCGCGCTGGCCGATCACGGACACCTGCAATACCTGGACCTGCCGCCGAATCGCTAACACGATCGACACACGGGCGTTCCGCGAACGCCATCATTTTGTCGACAATTTCCATTTATGGGATTTGACACACGCGGGCCGTCCATCGGACCGTCGGTCGCGGAGATCCTCGCCTCACACGCGGGCGGGACGGGTTCACCGACGAAGACGGCCGCGCGGGTGGCCGATGCCATCGCCGCGCGCGGGGACGACGGGACGTGGCTGTCCACGGTGCCCCGCGACGAACTGCTGGCGGCGGCCGCCGAGATAGAGAGCCGCCCGGCGGCCCGCACGCTGCCGCTGTACGGCGTCCCCTTCGGCGTCAAGGACAGCATCGACGTCGCCGGCGTGCCGACGACGCTGTCCTGCCCGGACTACGCCTATGTCGCCGAGCGCACCGCACCGGCCGTGCAGCGGTTGCTCGACGCCGGCGCACTCTACGTCGGCAAGACCAATCTGGACCAGTTCGCCACCGGCCTCAACGGAACACGGACCCCGTATCCGTTGCCGCGCAGCGTCTATGGCGGCGAGATGATCTCCGGTGGCTCCAGCTCCGGCTCGGCGTTGGCGGTCGCGCTCGGGCAGGTTCCGTTCGCCGTGGCGACCGATACCGCAGGGTCGGGGCGGGTGCCGGCCGCGCTCAACGGCGTCGTCGGGTTCAAGCCGTCGCGCGGCGTGATCAGCACGGTAGGCCTGGTGCCCGCGTGCAAATCGCTGGACTGCATCAGTGTGATGGCCGGCTGCATCGCCGACGTCGACCGCGTCTTCGACGTGATGGCCGGCCGTGATGACGACGACGCCTGGTCGCGCGACCGCGGCGCGCGTCACGATGGCCGGACAATCCGGGTCGGCCTGCCGCCGGTGGCCGACCTGGAGTTCTTCGGCGACGAGGCGGTGCGGGCGGCCCATCTGGGCTTCCGCGAGCAGCTGAGCCGCCAGGTGAGCGTGGTCGAGGTGTCGCTGGAGCCGTTCTTGGCCGCGGGAGCACTGCTCTACCAGGGGCCATGGGTCGCCGAACGCCTGGTCGAGTTCGGAGAATTCCTTGCCGCTCAACCTGATTCGATCCATCCGGTGGTGCGCGACATCTTCCGCAGCGGCCTGGACTACACCGCGGTCGATGCGTTCGCCGCGCTGCAGCGCCTGCAGGAACTCAAGGCGCACGTCGCCAGGGTGTGGCAGAGCATGGATGTGCTGGTGCTCCCGACCATCGGCACCACCTTCACCGTCGACGAGGTGCTGGCACGTCCCATCGAGACGAACACGATGCTCGGGCACTACACCCACTTCGGCAACCTGCTCGATCTGCTGGGGGTTGCGGTCCCCGCCGGCACCACCACCGACGGCAGGCCGCACAGCGCGATGCTGCTGGCCGACGCCGGATCCGATGACACCGCACTGGCTTTGGCCGCCCAGATCCTCGACGAACCCCGAACCCACACCGAAACACCAGCCACCACCCGCCACAAGGAGCAGGTATGAGTCCCATCGATGTGCCCGCCGAACCGTCGGCGTTCCCCCTGATCGCCGGCAGGACCGCGTTGATCGTCATCGACATGCAGCGGGACTTCCTGTTGCCCGGCGGTTTCGGCGAGAGCCTGGGCAACGATGTCGACCAGCTGCTCAAGGTGGTGCCGCCGCTGGCCGCGTTGATCGCCGCGGCCCGCGAGGCCGGGATCCTGGTGATCCACACCCGGGAAGGCCATGTGCCCGACCTGTCGGACTGCCCGCCGGCCAAACTCAGCCGCGGCGCCCCGTCGAAACGCATCGGCGATCCCGGCAAGTACGGCCGCATCCTGATCCGCGGCGAGTACGGCCACGACATCGTCGACGAGCTCAGCCCCGTCGAGGGTGAAGTGGTGATCGACAAACCGGGCAAGGGCGCCTTCTACGCCACCGAGTTACAGGACGTGCTCACCGGCGCCGGCATCACCCAGTTGCTCGTCACCGGCGTCACCACCGAGGTGTGCGTGCACACCACCACCCGCGAGGCCAACGATCGCGGATACGAGTGCCTGGTGGTATCCGACTGTGTGGGTTCGTATTTCCCGGAGTTCCAGCGGGTGGGGCTGGAAATGATCAAAGCCCAGGGGGGCATCTTCGGCTGGGTCGCCGACACCTCTGCCGTCATTCCCGCTTTGCACACCCTCGCGTTGTCCGCTGCCTGAAAGGACCTGCTCATGAGCACCGAGATCTCCGATCCCCCCGTCGATCCCCCCGCCGAGAAACCCGCGCCGACCGTCGCGTGGTGGACCCGGGGCGACACCAACGCCTTCTTCGGCCTGGGCTTCAACATCCTGGTCAACGTCCTCACGCTGACCGGCCTGATGATCGGCGTCATCGCCGTGCCGGCCGGGGACGTGCTCGGCACCGTGCTACCCGCGCTCGGCGTCGCGCTGATCCTGGGCAACCTGTACTACACCTTCCTGGCCCGCCGACTTGCCAAGCGGGAGAACCGCTCCGATGTCACCGCGCTGCCGTACGGGCCGTCGGTCCCGCACATGTTCATCGTGGTGTTCGTCGTCATGCTGCCGGTGTACCTCAACACCGACGATGCGGTGCAGGCCTGGTCTGCCGGGTTGGCGTGGGCCTTCATGATCGGTGTGATCGTGATGATCGGCGCCTTCGTCGGCCCCTACATCCGCAAGCTGACCCCGCGGGCGGCCATGCTCGGCACCCTGGCGGGCATCTCGATCACCTTCATCTCGATGCGACCGGCCGCCCAGATGTGGGAGGCGGCGTGGATCGGCCTGCCCGTGCTGGCCATCATCCTGATCGGGTTCTTCACCGACGTGAAACTGCCGTTCGGCATCCCGGTCGGGTTGGCGGCGCTGCTGGTGGGCACCGCGATCGGCTGGATCGGCGGCTACATGTCGGCTCCCGATGTCGGGCAGGCCTTCTCCGATATCGCCGTCGGTGTCCCCGACCTGCGCCTGGACCTGTTGTTCTCCGGACTGTCCAACCTGGCGCCATTGCTGGGCACCGCAATTCCCTTGGGTGTGTACAACTTCACCGAGGCGATGAGCAATGTCGAGAGCGCGGCGGCCGCCGGCGACAACTACAACCTGCGCAGCGTGCTGCTGGCCGACGGCGCCGGCGCGGTCGTCGGATCCGCGTTCGGGTCGCCGTTCCCGCCCGCGGTGTACATCGGCCACCCCGGCTGGAAGGACGCCGGCGGCCGGGCGAGCTACTCACTGGCCAGCGGACTGATGATCGGGATCTTCTGCTTCGTCGGCCTGTTCGGGATCCTGGACGCGCTGTTACCGGTGCCCGCGATCGTGCCGATCCTGCTCTACATCGGGCTGCTGATCGGCGCCCAGGCGTTCCAGGCGGTCCCCCGCCTGCATGCCATCGCGGTGGTTGCCGCGCTGCTACCCAACCTCGCCGAATGGGCCAAGACACAGGTCGACAACGCGCTCAACGCCGCGGGCACCTCGGCCTCCGAGGTCGGCATGGAGGCGCTCAACGGCGCCGGGGTGGTCTACGAGGGGCTCAAGACCCTCGGCGAGGGCGCGGTGCTCGTCGGTCTGATCCTCGGCACCATGGTGACCTTCATCCTGGACAAGAAGTTCCACTATGCGGCGATCGCGGCGACTGTCGGCGCGGTGCTGAGCTTCATCGGGCTGATCCACGCACCCGAGGTGTCCTGGGCGGCCAGTCCCGCGGTGGCGCTGGGCTATCTGTTCTTCGCCGCGGTCTGCCTGGCGTACTCGCTGCTGCCCGGCGCGAAAGACCCGGTGGTCGTCGACGAGTCCGATATCGTCGCCGGCCACTGACGCCGGGCGAAACTCGCGTACCCGGGGTTGAAAGGGGGCTCACAACCCCCGGTACGCGAGTTTCGCCAGGTCTGCGGCGCGGGTCACAACGGGCCGCGGC
The DNA here is from genome assembly GCF_012223425.1 of Mycolicibacterium frederiksbergense. Classification (GTDB taxonomy): domain Bacteria; phylum Actinomycetota; class Actinomycetes; order Mycobacteriales; family Mycobacteriaceae; genus Mycobacterium; species Mycobacterium frederiksbergense. The sequence continues at coordinate 5,285,026 of NZ_CP038799.1, read as the reverse complement.
AGGTGTCATAGTTAACCTAAGCTTTCGTGGTCATGTGTCTACGAAGTGGCTTACGCTGTGATTCATGGCGGCACGCACACACAGCGCCGACCCGCGCGCCGAGCGGGTCCGCACTCTCCTGCACGAGGCGGCATTCGCGCTCGCCCACGAACGCCCGGTCGATGAACTCACCGTGGCCGTCATCGTGGGCCGGGCGGGTGTCAGCCGGCAGGTCTTCTACCAACACTTCCGCGACCGCGACGACGCCGTCGCGGCGGCCTTCTCGGTCGCCTTCGGACAGGCATGCGCCGATAACGGCGGCGACGCACGGGTGCGCATCATGCGCCTGTTTGATTTCGCCGGCGAACACCGCGCGATGTACCGCAATGTGGTGCCCAGTTCGGTCACCCAACGGGTGGTCAGCGCCTTCCGCGCCGAACTCGCCCCCGCCTGCGCCGAGATCGCGACCCAGGGCATGGCCGTGGTGACGCCGATCGCCGGACTGACCGTCGAAGCCGTGACCCGCTTCCTGGTGGGCGGCTTCATGGAGGTACTGCGGTCCTGGATGGAGGAGCCCGAGGCGCGCGACGCCCGAGACCTCCGCGACCGTGTCGCCGCCGCCTTCGACACCGTCAACGCGCTCCTGACGCTGCCCGACACCGCTGGGAGGCCATGACATGGGCAAGCACAACGGCCAGACCACCGCACCGTCCATACCGACAGGACACGGGATCACCCGCACCCAGGTCCGCCATGTGGTGCTGGCCATGGTCACCTTCACCCTGCTGGTGCTCGCGATGATCGCCAGTTATGCCGGCGCCTTCGCCAAGCCCACCCTGCACCACCTCGACATCGCCGTCGCGGCCCCACAGCAGCTGCTCGACGCGCTCGAGACCCGCTCCGAATTGGATGTCACCGCGGTCGGTGACGACGCCGCGGCCCGCGCTCTGATCCTCGAACGAAAGGCCGACGCGGCCTTCGTCGCCACTCCCGCGGGCGGCCTCGACATCTATGTCGCCGGGGGCGGCGGGCGCAGCGTCGCCACCGCCGCCGAGACCGTCGGCCGCGCAACCGCGACCGAGGCCGGCCTGGCACCCGTGGTGACCGATATCGCGCCGACGTCGGCGGGCGACCCGTCCGGCACCGTCGAGTTCTACGCGGTCATCTTCGTGTCCATCGGGGCCTCGGTCGGCGCGGCCGCGTTCGGCCGGCTCGTCGGGGCGGTCCGGCGGCCCTGGACGCTGGGGTTGCGTACCCTCACGCTTTCGGCCTACTCCGCGCTGCTGGCCGGTGTGGTCACCATCTACGTGGACGCTGCACTCGGCGCGCTGACCGGCCACCCGTGGCAGGTGTTCGGGGCGCTGTGGCTCTATGCGATGGCCGTCGGGGGTGCGGTCACCGGCGTGGCTGCCGCATTCGGGACGGTGGCGGCGATGGCGGTGACCGCGTTCCTGGTGGTCGTCGGCAACGCCGCGGCCGCCGGACCGATCGGGCGCCCGCTGCTGTCGGGGTTCTACACGACGTTCAACCATGTCGTTCCGCAGGGATCCGGGGTATCGCTGCTGCGCAGCATCGAGTACTTCGGCGGCAACGGAGCGCTGACACCGCTTGGCACGCTGATGATTTGGGCTGCCACCGGGTGCGTCCTCGCGGTGCTGGCCACCACCGTGAGAATGCCGGGCACCCGGCAGTTGTGGCAACGCGTCACCACCCGCGCCTGAGCGAACTATCGTTCTCGCCATGAGCGAGCCGTACTACGATCTGGGGTCCTATCACCGGCCGATCGAGACCTCCGCTCCGCAGGCTCAGGTGTGGTTCGACCGCGGACTGGTGTGGGCCTACGCGTTCAATCACGAAGAAGCCGTGCACTGTTTCGAGCGGGCGCTGGAACTGGACCCCGATCTGGCGATCGCCCGGTGGGGTATCGCCTACGCCGTCGGACCGAACTACAACAAGGCGTGGGAGGCGTTCGATCCGGTCGAACTCGCCGGTGCGCTGGCCCGGGCCCGAGCGGAACTGGCCGCCACCGGCGGCGGCCGGGCATCGGCGACCGAGCGCGCGCTCATCGACGCGTTAGCGATGCGTTTCCGCACCGACGACCCGACCGACGAGGCCGCGCTCACCGAGGGCCACCTGGCCTACGCCGAGGCCATGTCGGCGGTGGCGCAGCGCCATCCCGATGATGTCGACGTCCAGGTACTGGCCGCCGATGCGCTGCTGAACGTCACCGCATGGGCGTTGTGGGACAGCGTCACCGGGGAACCCGCCGAAGGGTCCAGAGTGGTCGAGGCCAAGGCCATTCTCGAGGCCGCCCTCGCCACCCCGGCCGGGCGCACCCACCCCGGCGTGCTGCACCTCTATATCCACGCCATGGAGATGTCGGCGCACCCGGAGGATGCGCGGCCCGCAGCCGATCTGTTGCGCGGCCTGGTGCCCGACGCCGGACACCTGCAACACATGCCGAGCCACATCGATGTGCTCTGCGGCGACTACGGGGCGTCGGTGATCGCCAACCACGCCGCGGTGTCCGCGGACCGAAAGTTCGTCGCGCGGTCCGGTCCGCTGAACTTCTACTCTCTCTACCGCGCGCACGACCTGCATTTCGTGGTCTATTCGGCCATGTTCGAAGGCAGATTCCAGGTTGCCGAGGACGCCGCCGCCGAACTCGCCGGCCAGCTGACACCCGAGCTGCTGGCCATCGAATCGCCACCGATGGCGGACTGGCTGGAAGCGTTCGCGGGGCTGCGGGTGCACGTGCTGGTGCGGTTCGGCCGGTGGGACGAGTTGATCGCCCTCCCCCTGCCCGCGGACCCGGACCTCTACTGCACCACCACCGCCACCATTCACTACGGCCGCGGTGTCGCGCACGCGGCGAAAGGCCAGCTACCCCAGGCGCATACCGAACGGCAGGCGCTTGCTGCGAGCTACGCACGCATTCCCGATTCCCGCTACCTGTTCAACAACACCAGCCGCGACATCCTGGCGGTGGCGGTGGCCATGCTCGACGGCGAAATCGCTTATCGGGAGCGACGATTCGAGGAAGCCTTCGACCATCTGCGGCATGCCATCGCGCTGGACGACGGGCTGCCCTACGACGAACCGTGGGGCTGGATGCAGCCGACCCGGCACGCCTACGGGGCCCTGCTGCTCGAACAGGGGCTCGTCGAGAAGGCCGCCGCCGTCTACGCCGCCGACCTCGGGCTCGACGACACGCTGCGTCGGTCATGCCAGCACCCGGGAAACGTCTGGAGCCTGCACGGATACCACGAGAGCCTGCGCCGGCTGGGCCGCGACGAGGAGGCCGACACCGTCGCCGCGGAGCTCGAGGTGGCGCAGGCGCGGGCCGATGTTCCGGTGCTGGCGTCCTGCGCCTGCAGGGCGGATGTCACGAACGAGCCGACCCAATGTTGCGATTGAATGAATTTGGTTGCCTCTCAATGTGTCATGCCACCATTTGCGGTGGTGAGGGCTACTGTTGGCCCCAGAAGCGATACGGGGGGCGCGCACGCATCTGGATGAGGTGCCGCCATCCGCTGTGGAGAGGACGCCCGATGACGTGCGAACGCCATGCAGAAGAGCCCCTGTTCGCCCTTGTCCGGATGATCCGGGGGGCCGTCGAGGACCCGGTTCGCTCGGCCGGCGGCGACGATCACGACCTTGAGGCGATCGCCGTCGCGGCGGCCTACGCCGCGTGGTGCTGGGGCTCCGCCCCGACCGCCGACGCCGAGCCTCCGGGCATGGCGCGCATGCCCGCGTAAACTGCCGGTGTGCCGATCAGCGACGAAGACCTCCAGTATCTGCGCCGCTGTGTAGGACTTGCCCGCACCGCGCACCAGGGTGGCGATGAACCCTTCGGGTCCATCCTGGTCGACGAGTCGGGCACGGTGCTGTTCGAAGATCACAACCGTGTCCAGGGTGGCGACGCCACCCAGCATCCCGAGTTCGCCATCGCACGGTGGGCCGTCGAGCGCCTGACCCCGCAGCAGCGAGCCGGCGCCGTCGTCTACACCTCCGGTGAGCACTGCCCCATGTGCTCGGCCGCGCACGCCTGGGTCGGGCTCGGCCGCATCGTCTATGCCACCTCCTCGGAGCAGCTCAGCCGGTGGTGCACCGAATGGGGTACCCCACCCGCTCCGGTCGCCGCACTGCCCGTCACCACCATCGCGCCCGGCATCCGCTGCGACGGGCCGGCGCCGGAACTGGAGGACGAGATGCGCGCACTCTACGAAGCGACGTTCCGCCCATGAGCGATCCGGACTGGGTGCAACACGTCATCTGGTGGCAGATCTACCCGCTGGGGTTCGTCGGAGCGTTCCCTGCCGAGAACCCACCGACTGCCGACGAGCACCGGCTGCGACGCATCATCGAATGGCTGGACCACGCAGTGGAACTCGGCGCCTCCGGTATCGCGCTGGGCCCGGTCTTCGCGTCCCGGACCCACGGCTACGACACCACCGACCACTTGCGCATCGACCCGCGCCTCGGCGATGACGCCGACTTCGATGCGTTGGTCGGCGCCTGCCATCAGCGCGGACTGCGGGTGCTGCTGGACGGCGTGTTCAACCATGTCGGCACCGATTTCGGCCGCTACCGCGAAGCGCTGGCCGATGGGCCCGACGACTGGTTCCGCAAGAACCGCAACGGTTTTGCCACCTTCGAGGGTCACGGTGAACTGATCGCCCTGAACCATGACAACCCCGAGGTCATCGCCTACGTGATCGAGGTCATGGACCACTGGCTCGGACGCGGAGCCGACGGCTGGCGCCTGGACGCGGCCTATGCGGTGGCCCCGTCCTTCTGGGCCGCGGTGCTACCCGAGGTGCGCCGGCGGCACCCCGAGGCGTGGTTCGTCGGCGAGGTCATCCACGGCGACTACCCGGCTCAGCTGCGCGCGGGCACGCTGGATTCGATCACCCAGTATGAGCTGTGGAAGGCGATCTGGAGCAGCCTCAACGACGCCAACTTCCACGAACTCGACTGGGCGCTGCAGCGGCACAACGAATTTCTGGACACCTTCGTGCCGCTCACCTTCATCGGCAACCATGATGTCAGCAGGATCGCCAGCCAGCTGACCGATGTCCGCCACCTTGAGCACGCCCTGGTGCTGCTGCTCACCACCGGCGGAACACCGAGCATCTATGCCGGCGATGAATGGGCCGCCCAGGGTGTCAAGGAGGAACGCGTCGGCGGTGACGACGCGGTGCGCCCCGAGTTCGGGCACCCCCGGCCCGGTCCGCACGACACGCTGTCGCTGCACCAGTATCTGATCGGCCTGCGGCGCCGGAATCCGTGGTTGCACACCGCGACCACCGAGGCGGTGCAGCTGACCAATACCGGCTACGTCTACCGCACCAGCGCCGCCGACCGGGCGCTGGTGGTGGCGCTCAACATCGACGACCAGCCGCTGTCGGCGCAGTTACCCGAGGCCGGGCACGTCGTCGCCGGCTCCGGGGCTCCCCCCGCCGAACGCGTGCAGCAGCTCGTGGTGCCTGCGCACGGTTGGGTGATCGTCGACGTCGGCTGACGGGATCAGCCTGGCGTCTCGTCACACTCGGACCACGTGTAGTGCTGCTCGGCCGCGGTGGCACCACCGAGCATGAACGCCCGATGATGACGATCGGCCCGACCGATGGCGGCCATCCAGGTGAACACGGTGCTGACCCGGTTACTCAGACCGGTGAGGAACGCGATGTGGATGAAGCCCCAGCCCAGCCAGCCGGCGAAACCGGACACCCGGACGGGCCCGACCTGCAGCAGCGCGTTGCCCCGGCTGATGTAGGCCGCCGATCCCAGATCCCGGTAGCGGTAGCGCCGGCGCGGTTTACCGTCGAGGTCGCGGCGCACGCAGGCGGCCACGTGTAGCCCGCCCTGCATGGCGTTCTCGGCGACCCCCGGCAGGTCGTCGCGACCGACAAGGTCCCCGACGATGAAGACCTCGGGATGCCCGGGCACCGAAAGATCGTCCTCGACGCTGATCCGGCCGGCGCGGTCGGTGTCCGCCCCGAGGACCTCGGCGACCTGCCGGGCAAAGGGCACGGCCTCGACACCGGCGGTCCACAACACGGTGCGCGCGGCGTACTGTTCGGCCGCCCCACCGGATTTCGGCGTGACGGTCACCCCGTCGCGGCCGACATCGGTCACGTGCACGCCCATGTGCAATTCGACCCCGAGTGACGTCAGTGTGCGGGCGGCCTTGTCGGACAGACCCGGAGCGAAACTCTTGAGCACCCGGTCGCCGCCGTCGAACAACAACACCCTGGCGTCCTCGGGGGCGATGCTGTGGAATTCGTTGGCCAGCGTACGGCTGGCCACCTCGCGGATCTGCCCGGCGATCTCCACGCCGGTCGGGCCGCCGCCGGCGACGGCGAACGTCAGCCAGCTGTCCCGTTCGGGTCCCGGCGGCAGCGTCTCGGCGATCTCGAACGCGGTGAACAGCCGCTGACGGATACACAGGGCGTCATCGAGGGTCTTCATCCCCGGCGCCCATTCGGCGAAATGCTCCTTGCCGAAATAGGACTGTTTCATACCCGCGGCGACCACCAGGACGTCGTAACCCACGGTGAAGGTGGTCTCGTCGGGACGCATCGCCGTGACGGTCCGGGCGCCGGGATCCAGCCGGATCGCCTCACCCAGCAAGGTGGTCACATTGCGGTGGCGCGCAAGCTCCTCACGCAGCGACCGACTGATGTGCCCGATGCTCAGGGTTCCGGTGGCGCACTGGTAGAGCAGCGGCTGGAAGATGTGGCCGGCACCCCGATCGAGCAGGGTGACGTCGACATCGTGCCTGCCGAGCCTGCGGGCGCAGAACAGCCCGCCGAATCCGCCACCGATGATGAGCACCCTGGTGCGTTCGTCGCTCACCGCTTCGAGGGTAGCTGCATCTTCGGTGCCGACGGCCGGCATCGGCCAAGCGGCGCGACACCGCTCGTCGCCGGGATAGGCTGCCGAACTGATGCCGACGATGATTGCGCCCGGGCCGCCCGCCGATCTCGACGCGACAGCGTCGACACCACACCTGAGCCGGCGCCACCTGTTCTCCCGAGCCAGTATCCAATCCAGATTGCTGTTGATGTTGCTCGCGACGAGCGTGCTGTCGGCGGTGATCGTCGGCTTCATCGGATATCAGTCCGGCCATGAGTCGCTGCGGGCGTCGGTGTTCGACCGGCTGACCGAGATCCGGGAGGCACAGACACGGACGCTGGGCATCGGTGTGGCGGATCTCAAGGACTCGTTGGTGATCTACAGCCGCGGCGCGACGGCGACCCAGGCGCTACAGGATTTCACCGCCGGCTTCGACGAGCTGGCCAACGCCACCATCACGCCGCAACAGCAACAGCGCCTCACCGACTATTACACCGGGCCGTTCGCCAGGGAGGAAAGGGAACAGACCGGCAACCAGATCGATGTGGCCGCGCTGCTGCCCTACGGCAATGCTCAGCGTTACCTGCAGGCCATGTACACGACGCCGTTCACCGAAGACGAGCAGTCCATTCTGTTCGACGACGCCGGTGACCGCAGCGCATGGTCGGCGGCGAACGCCAAATACAACGACTTCTTCCGTGAAATCGTCACCCGCTTCAAATACGAGGACGCGCTGCTCATCGACACCCGCGGCAATATCGTCTACACCGCGAACAAGGGTGTCGAACTCGGCAGCAACATCCTCAACGGTCCTTACAAGGGCGGCAACCTCACCGAGGCCTATATCAAGGCCATGCAGTCCAACACGGTGGACTACGTGGCGGTCACCGATTTCGGTCAATACCAGCCGGCACCCGCTCCCACGGCATGGCTGGTCTCTCCGGTCGGGGGCGCGGGCCGCGCCACGGGCGTGCTGGCCATGCAGTTTCCCATCTCGAAGATCAACCGGTTGATGACGGTGGACAAGCAGTGGGAGGCGTCCGGGATGGGCCGGACCGGCGAAACGTACATCGTCGGGCCGGACGGTCTGATGCGCTCGGACTCACGGTTGTTCGTGGAGGATCCCGAAGCGTTCAAACGCGCCGTCATCGAGGCCGGGACGCCCCCGGAGATCGCGGAGGACTCGCTTCGGCAGAACGGCACCACCTTGGTGCAGCCGGTCGACGGTCCGTCCGCCGAGCGCGCCCTGCGCGGTGAACGCGGCACGGTCGTCACCGACGACTACCTCGGGCAGCAGTCGTTGCAGGCGTACGGACCGGTGGAGATCGAGGGTCTGCACTGGGGAGTGATCGCCGAGATCGATACCGCAGAGGCCTTCGCGCCGGTGTCGGCATTTACCCGCACCCTGGTGCTGTCCACCGCAGCGATCATCTTCGTGGTGTCGATCGCGGCCATGCTGCTGGCGCGGTTCTTCGTGCGACCCATCCGCCGGCTTGAAGCCGGCGCCAGACGAATCAGCTCCGGGGACTACGGCGTCACGGTTCCGGTGCTATCCAGGGATGAATTCGGCGACCTCACAGTGGCTTTCAACGATATGAGTCGCAACCTGGCCATCAAGGAAGATCTGCTCAACGAGCAACGCAGTGAGAACGACAGACTCATGCTGTCGCTGATGCCGGAGACGGCGGTGGCGCGCTACCGCGACGGTGAGGAAACCATCTCGCAGGATCATCAGGACGTGTCGGTCATCTTCGCCGATATCGTCGGCCTGGAGGAACTCTCGGCGAATCTGAGCTCGGAGGATTCGCTGGCCATCGTCAACAGGCTGGTCCGCCAGTTCGACGCCGCGGCCGACAGCCTCGGGGTGGAACATATCCGCACTCTGCACAACGGATATCTGGCCAGCTGCGGACTGAACGTGCCTCGCCTAGACAATGTACGGCGCACAGTGGATTTCGCGATGGAGATGCAGCTGATCGTCAACCGCTTCAACGGCGAGACCGGCAGCGCGCTCACGCTCCGGGCCGGTATCGACACCGGCACCGTCACGAGCGGACTGGTGGGGCGCTCGACCCTGGCCTACGACATGTGGGGCGCCACGGTCGATCTTGCCAACAGGGTACAGACCGGCTCGGACCAGGGCGGCATCTATGTCACGGCCCGGGTGTACGACTCGCTGGGTGAGGAACACCGGTTCGTCCAGACCGGGGAGATCGTGGGCGCAGACGGGGCCGAGCCGGTGTGGCGGCTCACCGAGACCCAGCCGTGAACGACATCACCGGCGCACCGTGGTTCGCCTGGGCGGTGGGCATCTCCATCGGTCTGCCCCTGACGATCGTGCTACTGACCGAACTGCGCAACGCGCTGGTGCGCAGGGGCAACACGCTGGCTCGCGCAGTCGGACTGCTGCGCAACTACATCCTGCCGCTTGGCGCACTGCTGCTGCTGCTGACCAAAGCCAATGAGGTGTCCGCGGATGCCACGCCGGTGCGGATCATTGCCACAGCGTTCGGATTCGTCGTTCTCATCCTGTTGTTGTCGGGGCTGAACGCCACCCTGTTCCAGGGCGCTCCCGACGACAGCTGGCGCAAACGCATGCCGTCGATCTTTCTGGACGTGGCCCGCTTCGCGGTGATCGCCGTCGGGCTGGCGTTGATCTTCTCCTATGTGTGGGGCGCCAACGTCGGCGGTCTGTTCACCGCCCTGGGCATCACCTCGATCGTATTGGGTCTGGCGCTGCAGAATTCGGTGGGCCAGATCGTGTCAGGTCTTCTGCTGCTGTTCGAGCAGCCGTTCCGTCTGGGTGACTGGCTCGACACACCGAGCGCACGTGGGCGTGTCATCGAGGTGAATTGGCGCGCAACGCATATCGACACCCGCAGCGGCATGCAGATCATCCCCAACTCGGTGCTCGCCGGTGCGTCGTTCACCAATCTGAGCCGGCCGGCCGGTCAGCACTCGATCACGGTGCGTTGCGTGTTCGGTGTCGAAGATTCGCCGGATGTTGTGTGTGCCTTGCTGTCCCGGGCGGCCAACGCGTTGCCGCACCTCCGTGCCGGTGCGAAGGCCACCGCCGCGTACAGCGGCGGGCTGGACTACCAGGCCACCATCCCGCTGCGCTCCCCCACCGACGACGTCGCCGCCAGGGCGACGTTCCTGCGCTGGATCTGGTACGCGTCGCGTCGGGCCGGGCTTCACCTCGATGAAGCCGACGACGATTTCGCGACGCCGGAAAGGGTCGCCGACGCCATGACGGTTGTGGCGTCCAGCCTGCGCCTGAAGGGCGCCGAACTCGACGAGTTGACGTCCCGAGTGCGGCTGGCCCGGTACGGCGCCGAGGAGTCCATTCAGTCGCCCGGTCAGGTGCCGACTCGGATGACGTTCATCGTGCAAGGGCGGGTGAAACTGACGGCGGTGCGTGATGACGGCATGACCGTCACGGTCCGCACGGCCGAGGAGGGCGACTTCCTCGGCCAGACCACGCTGACCCGCGAGCCCGTCACGACGGGCGCGTACGCACTCGACGAGGTCACCGTGGTGCAGATCGAACGTGTGGACCTGGAGAAGCTCGTGGCCCGCAAACCGGTGCTGCTGCAGGAATTCGGCAGAGCCATCGAGGAACGCCAGATCGCCGTGCGACAGGCACTGTCCGCGATCGACTGAACACCGGTGTCGGAGCTGGTCTCGACCCCGAGTCGCAATCGTTAGCAACCCGCGACCACACCACGCCGCGCTGTTACGTGTGTGACTGGTGAGGCGCATGTTCAACTACCTCACGAAGAAAGCAGCGGCGCTTGCTTAACACGTGAAGAAAGGTGGGTTGGTTGCCGTTATGAAGTTCATCAGAAATATCCGAGGCGGAGTGCTACGCAGGGCGGCGGTGGTCGCCGCTTCAGTCCTGGTACTGCCCGGGCTGATCGGCTTCGCCGGGGGTTCGGCGACAGCGGGAGCGTTCTCGCGCCCGGGCCTGCCCGTGGAGTATCTGGACGTGTTCTCGCAGTCCATGAACCGCAACATCCGGGTGCAGTTCCAGGGCGGCGGACCGCACGCGGTCTATCTGCTCGACGGTCTGCGCGCCCAGGACGACTACAACGGCTGGGACATCAACACCGCCGCATTCGAGTACTACTACGAATCCGGTCTGTCGACGGTCATGCCCGTCGGCGGTCAGTCCAGCTTCTACACCGACTGGTACCAGCCCTCGAAGGGCAACGGGCAGAACTACACCTACAAGTGGGAGACGTTCCTGACCCAGGAGCTGCCCACCTACCTGGAAGCCGCCAAGGGCGTGTCGCGCACCGGTAACGCGGCGGTCGGTATCTCGATGGCCGGCAGTGCGGCGCTGACCTACGCGATCCACCATCCGCAGCAGTTCATCTATGCGGCAACCCTGTCGGGCTTCCTCAATCCGTCCGAGGGCTGGTGGCCGATGCTGATCGGTCTGGCCATGAACGACGCCGGTGGCTTCAACGCCGAGAGCATGTGGGGCCCGTCCTCTGATCCGGCCTGGAAGCGCAACGATCCGATGGTCAACATCAACCAGCTGGTGGCCAACAACACCCGGGTCTGGATCTACTGCGGCACCGGCACCCCGTCGGACCTGGACGCCGGCGGCAACGCCGCCAACCTGATGGCCGCCCAGTTCCTGGAGGGCTTCACGCTGCGCACCAATGTCGCCTTCCGCGACAAGTACATCGCGGCCGGTGGCACCAACGGTGTGTTCAACTTCCCGCCGAACGGAACCCACAGCTGGGGCTACTGGGGCCAGCAGCTCCAGATGATGAAGCCGGATATCCAGCGTGTGCTGGGAGCCCAAGCCGTCGCCTGATGAGGGCTTGATCCACAAAACCCAGGGAGCCTGCCGTACCCCCCGAACGGCAGGCTCCCTGCTTTTGCGCGTTGCGCGAGCGGCGATTCGCAGCGGATTATCTGGCTCGCAGCAATAAAGTTCGGTCATGCCAGCCGACGACCAGGGCCCACCGCCGACACTGCACGTCCAGCACCGCGTGGATCCCGGCGCGCTGGCCCTGGCCACGGTCGGCGGAGCCGTCGCCTTCATCTTCGCCGGCGAGGACTGGGACGTCCTGGCCGTCGTCATCGGCCTGATGCTGTTGCTCATCCTGCTGGCCCACCATCACGCCGCGCCGACCGACGGGAGCCCGCGCTCCTATCTGCTGCGCGGAGCCTTCGGCGCCACAACGGGTCTCGCGTTCAGCATCGCGGTCGCCCCGGCGATCGAATACGGCATCATCACGCCGTTCTTCCACACCGAGGATGACGAGGGCTTCTCGATGGACGCGTGGAACACCACGGTCGCACTATCGGGGGTGTGGCTCGTCTCAGCGATACTGCTGGCGGTGTTCGAGCCGCGGATTGCGCGCTGGCTGGATCGGGCCCGGTAGGCGGCCGACGATGAAGGAATTCGGCTCCCGCCGACGCAGCCAACCCGCGCCCCCGTGGGCGTTGTTCGAGGATCTGTGCGACCCGCATCGCCAACCGGCGCGTCCGTGGCTCGAGTTGAGGGTCGACGAGATCGCCCCGACCGTCACCGAGAGCGATCAGGCACGCCTGGTGGTCTGGTCATCGCTGTGGCCCCGGCGCCCCGACGCCATCGTGCGGTTCGATCTCTCGGCCACCAGTGACGGCGGAACGGACTTGCGGTGGACCCTGTACCTGGACGAGCCCGAGCCCGACGCCGGTCTGGTCGGCCATCTGCGGCACCGCCTCAACGAGCTCATCAACGCGAACCTGCGCTACACCTACGGTCAGTGACGCCGATCAGCCTGCCGTGTCCGCCTGCGCCTCGTTGCGTCGGTCGCTGCGCTGAACGAACCACCAGAGCACCACGCCCGCGGCCAGAATCGACAGGGCGATGCCGAGTTCGAGGACGCCGCCGTACCCGGTCACCGAGAACCCGGTGGCTCCGACGACCAGCATCACGGTCAGCAGAATCGCAAGGCCCACCGAGACCGGCACGAAGACCCGCGGCAGCCGGATGGGACGCGGCGCGGTGGGCCGGTCCTTGCGCAGCAGCGCGAAGCCGGCCACGGCCAGCACGTGGGCCAGGATGTAACCAAGGTTGCCGGTGACGATGATTGCCAGCGGTTGTTGGAGCACCACCAGCAGCACGATGTTGAGCACCAGCATGACGTTCAGCGCGCGGATGGGAACACCGCGACGATTGAGCTTGCCCATGGAGCGCACGGTGATGCCCTCCTTGCCCATGTTGAACAGGACGCGCGAGGCATCGGCGACAGATGTCAGCATCACCAACACCAGGGATGCGATGAGACACAACACCATGACGTCCGCACCGGCGCCGGTCAACTGCGAGAAGCTCGCCACGAAGAAGGTGGACGGGTCCGCCGCGATCGCCTCCTCGCCGGCGAAACCGCCGAGGGTGAGCGGGACGAGGAAGAACACCCCCAGGCAGAACAGCGCCGACGCACGGATCGCCCGCGAGGTGTCCCGGACCGGATCGCGATACTCGGAAGCGAAGGTCGCGCAGACCTCGATGCCCAGCGTCGTCCAGGCCATCACATACAGCCAGACGATCGCGGTGTGTAGACCCTCCAGGCCGTGCAGGTTCCACGTCAGGTCCATCGGCGCCCAGTCGGCGTTGAAGAGCGGGAAGAAGATGAACACGGCAAGCGGGATCATCAGGATCGCGGCGGTGACATAGACGAACGCCATGGTGACCCGCACGCCGATGACATTGATGCCGTACAGCACGAAGATGACGATCAGCCCGATGAGAATCGGGAAGCTGAAGTGCAGTGGACCCAGATCAAAGGTCCACTGTTGGTCGGGGAACCACTGGGACTGCACCAGCAGACCGGTGAACGAACCGTAGGTCGCCAGGTTGGATCCCCACGGCAGCCAATACCCGACCCCGGCCAGCGGCGCGAACCAGGGCACGCGTCGCTTCCACGCTTCGGCCGCGTAGCCCGAGATGCCGCCCGAGGCATTGGGGAACATCGCCGCCAACTCGATATAGATCCAGTTGACGGCCAGCGATATGGCCATCGAGATGGCCCACAGCACCGCGGCACCCCAGCCGCCGAGCCCGGCGATCGAGGCGCCCAGGGTGGCGACCAGCGCGGCGGGCATCGTCATCGCCATCGCGAAGCCGTCGAACCACCGCATCTTCCGGGGGAGCACCTCGTCCACCGAATGTAGTTCTGCTGACTGACTGTTGGATGTCATGGGGGTACCTCCGTTTGGGAATTGGGTATCAGATCGGTTCGGCATGAACGTGATTCAGGACGGCCGGAAGGAGGCATGCGCCGCCCTCGGCGCGTGTTTGACCATGATGTGCCGGGCGACGGTGTATTCGGCGACAGCGGCCTGGCTCATGTCCTTGCCGAAACCGCTTGCCTTGACACCGCCGTGCGGCGCCTCGGACGCGATGGGCAGGTGGTCGTTGACCCACGTCACACCGGCCTCGATCGCGTGCGCGGTGCGAAGTGCGCGCGCCACATCGGTGGTCCACACCGAGGACGCCAGTCCGTACCGACAGTCGTTGGCCAGCCGAAGAGCTTCCGCCTCATCGCCGAACGGCAGCACCACCAGCACCGGTCCGAAGACCTCGTCCTGCACGATTTCGGCGGTCTGTGGCACTCCGGTGATCAGCGTCGGCGGATAGTAGGCACCGGGGCCCTCCGGCAGCACACCGCCCGCGCGCACCGTGGCTCCCGCCGCCACCGCACGTTGGACGAAGCCGTGCACCCGCTCGCGGTGCTCGACACTGATCAGTGGACCGATGTCGGTGGACGACTGGTGCGGATCACCGACCCGGATCGCACCGAAAGCCTCGGTGAGACGTTCGACGAGTGCGTCGATGATCGACTCATGTGCGTACACGCGGGTCGCCGCGGTGCAGTCCTGGCCCGAGTTGTAGGTGGCGCCCATCGCGATACCGTGCGCCGCATCATCGAGGTGAGCATCCTCGAACACCAGACACGGCGCCTTGCCGCCGAGTTCGAGATGAACCCGCGCACCGCGCACCGCTGCTGTCGACATCACCTGGCGTCCGGCACGTGTCGACCCGGTGATGGAGACGAGGTGCACACGCTCATCGGCGACCAATGTCTCGCCGACGGCCTGATCACCGGTCACCACTTCCAGTACTCCCGGTGGTACACCCGCCTCGATCGCCAGTTCGGCGATGTAGAGCGTGCTCGACGGGGTCGAGGGCGCCGGCTTGATGACGATCGTGTTGCCCGCAGCCAGGGCGGGCCCGATCTTCCACAGCCCCATGATCATCGGGAAGTTCCACGGGGCGATGCCCACCACGGGACCCACGGGCCGGCGGACGACCATCGAGGTGTAGCCCGCGCTCAGCAGGCCGGCACCGGTCTCCTCCAGGGAACGGCCGGCTCCCGCGAAAAACCGCAGATTGTCGGTGCCGAAGGGAAGTTCGCCGTCGCGAAAGACCGCCTCCGGCTTACCCGTTTCGGCGACCTCCAGTGCGGTCAGTTCCGCGGCATGGGCGTCGATCAGGTCGGCCCACCGCAGTAGTACCCGTGCCCGCTCGCCGGCGGTCCGGCCGGACCAGGCGGGGAAGGCTTCGGCGGCCGCGGCGACGGCGCGTGCGGCGTCGCCGACCGAGGCCTCGGAGATCGTCGTCGTCGGCTCCCCCGTCGCCGGGTCGATCAGGGTACGTGCGCCCCCGGAGCCGGCGACCCGCTCGCCCCGATGGAATAGTCCTGCGGTCACTCGCACACTCCTCGTCAACTGTTGAATCCCACACCGAAGCGGTCCAGGGTGCGCAAAAGCAGTCCCCTACGGCCTGTTTCGTCCTCACGGGCTAGGGCGGCGCGTGTCATCTCCACGGCGGGCCAGCGCAAGGGCTCGGGCGGGAACGGCACAGCGCTGCCGGTGACGGCCCGAAGACAGGTGCGTTCGGTCTCCCGCCCGCTCAGCAGGTCCAGTGCCACCCGCGCACCGAAGCGCGTCGATGCCACACCGAGGCCGGTGAATCCGACCGCGTAAGCCAGGCGACCGTTGAAGGCTGTCCCGAAGATCGGGGTGAACCTGCTGGTGGTGTCGATGACGCCACCCCAACGGTGGGTGAACGGCAGATCAGCCAACTGTGGGAACGTCTCGCGAAAGTGCTGCGCCAGCAGTCGGTGTGATCGATCGCGCAGTTCGAGTTCGGGGCCGATGGCATCGCCGTAGTGGTAGATCGCGTCATAGCCACCCCACACGATGCGGTCGTCGCGGGTCCGGCGGAAGTAGTGGAACTGGTTGCCGGCGTCGGTGAGGCCCTGGTTCTGCGACCAGCCGATCGAGTCCAGCTGACCGGTCGTCAGCGGTGCCGTCGCCAGCACGTAGTCGTAGACCGGGAGAACCCAGGACTTCAGCCGTCGCAGCAGGGGCGGGTAGGCGTTGGTGGCGAGCACGACGTGGGACGTGTCGACCTCGCCGTGCGTGCTGCGCACGGTCAGGTTGCCACCAGTCCTGGTGATACCGGTCACCGGGGATCGTTCGAAGATGACGGCACCCAATTGCTCTGCAAGGCGGCGTAACCCGAGCACCAGCGCCATCGGGTCCACCAGGCCGCCGCTCCGGATCCGCAGTCCGCCGTGGAAGGCGGTCGAGTGGATGTCCGCACGAACCTGATCGCGGTCGAGGAACTCGACGGCCTCGCCGTGGCGAGCATAGCCCGGCACGGCGAGGCGCAGCGCCTCGACCTCGTGCGGAGTTCTGGCCAGCGTGGTCTTGCCGACTAAGCGCAGATCGGCGTCGATATGGTTGCGCTGCAGGACATCTGCGATCTGCTCGACGTTCTGGCGGCCCTGGCGCTGCAGCTCGTCGAGTTCGTCCGGCCACCTCGCCAGGCCATGGGCGATGCCGTGCGTGAGCGACTCGGAGACGAAGCCGCCGTTGCGCCCCGACGCGGCAGCGCCCACCCACGACTGTTCGAGCACGACGACCCGGCGGCCCGGGTCCGCGGTGAGAGCTTCGATCGCCGTCCACAGACCGGTGTATCCCCCACCCACGACGACGAGATCGGCGTTGACCCGCCCGCGCAGCGCCGGCGCCTGCGGTCCGGTGTGTGCGCCGTCCCACCACACGGGCCGGGGCTCTGCGTCACGCAGATCGTCGGTCGTTCTCACGCTTTGCTCCATCGTCGATCGGTGCCGCCCATCCGCGAGTCCCACGACGGCAGGGACGATAGTTGCACCGCCATTCAGAGAACACAAGACCAGAAATTGCATGTCAATGGGGTTACAAACGTGAATCCTGAGTTTCTCTTCAAGAAATGCTTCCGGAATGCCCCGTTGTCTGGCACCGTGACACACGACATACTTCGTGGGAGATTGCCCGAGGGGAGGGGACCCAGGTGGCGGTGAGCCGCACGGAACGACGCGCGAACCTGCTGCACGCCGCCCAGCGCGCAGTGATGAAACACGGCGCGGACGTCCAGCTCAACCAGGTGGCAGCGGAGGCCGGGCTCACCTCGGGTGCTGTTCTCTACCACTTCCCCGACGTGCAGACGCTCCTCGTGGAGGCCAACAGGGCGGGGATGGAGCGGTTCTACGATGATCGTCTCCGCCGGATCGAGGGCATCGCCGAACCCGACCGCCGCCTGGTACTCACCATCGAGTCCGGCCTGCCGGTCGACTCCGACGATCCGGCGGTGAAGCTGCTGTGTGAGCTGGGCGGGGCGGCCGGACGCTACCCGACGTACGCTGTGCTGCTCACCGCACTGTACGACCGACAGGTGGCGATGTACCAGATCATTCTGGAATCCGGTGCCGCACAGGGTGTCTTCAGTTTGACCTCGCCCTCGCTGACCATTGCCCGCAACATCGTGGCACTCGAGGATGCCTACGGCTACCGCATGGTCGCCCGCCATCCGAGCCTCGATGCCGACGCGTCCACCGAACTGATCCTCGATTACGCGCGGGTGGCAACCGGCCATCCCCTACCCCGCCGCGCTGACGGCGAAAGGACGCAATGATGTCCCAGCCATTGACCATCATGTTCTGGCCGGAATCCGCCTACGGACCCACCAATCAATGCATCGGCGTTGCCGCCAAGCTCCGCGACCGCGGCCACACCATCGTCTTCGCCGCCGAGTCATCATGGGCGGGAAAGATCGCCACCTACGGATTCATCGAGGAACTCGTCGACCTTGCCGCGCCCGTCGAGGGCGCCGAAGACGGTGACGCGGGCCAGTTCTGGACCGACTTCATCGCCGAGACCGCACCTGAGTTCGCCAAACCGACCTTCGACCAACTGGAAACCTTCATCGGTCCCACCTACCAGGCGCTCATCGACGGCGCGAAATACTGCGAGCCACGGTTGCGAGAGATCGTCGACAAGCACCGACCCGACGTGATCGTCGAAGACAACGTGGTCCTTTTTCCCGCACTGTCCACCGCGGGCAAGCCGTTCGTGCGGTTCATCTCGTGCAGCCCACTGGAGGTTCCCGGAGCCGATGTCCCGCCGCCGTTTTCGGGTCTGCCCAGTGATGACAGGTCCGGCTGGGCGGCCTACCGCACCGAATTCGACCGCGTCCTGCGGCCGATGTGGGAGGACTTCGACGCCTGGGTCCGCCAACAGGGTGGCGCCCCTCTGCCGGATCTGGAGTTCATGCCGCGCGACAACGCGGCCACGATCTACATTTATCCGGAAGAGGCAGACTACGTCGACAGGCGGCCACTGGACACGTCGTGGACGCGGGTGGACTCCAGTATCCGCGAGACCGACGAGGACTACGAGCTACCCGCCGAAATGGCCGATCGCCCCGGTGACAGCGCACTGATCTATCTGTCGCTGGGTTCGCTTGGTGCAGCAGATGTGTCGCTGATGCAACGGCTGGTCGACATCCTCGGCACCACCCGGCACCGCTTCATCGTGAGCAAGGGCCCGCAAGCGGACAAGATCACGCTGGCCGACAACATGGTCGGAGCGCAGATGCTGCCGCAGACCAGAATCATCCCCCTGGTGGACGCGGTGATCTCGCACGGCGGCAACAACACCACGACCGAGGCGCTGCATTTCGGGAAACCGCTGATCGTGCTGCCCCTGTTCTGGGATCAGTACGAAAATGCCCAGCGCATAGACGAATTGAAACTGGGCATTCGGTTGGACACCTACCATTTCGCCGATTCCGAACTGACCGGCGCCCTGGACCGGATCCTGGCCGATCAGGAACTGCGCGACAGGGTGTCCGCGATCGGTGTGGCCGTCCGCGAGCGTGACGGCCTCAGCGTGGCCGCCGACGTCATCGAGCGCACCGGTGTGTCCCATCTGAGCACCACCGGCTGATTCGTGCAGTCCGCTGTCGATCTCCTCACGCTCGATGATGGCCACGCGCTGGCGATCGTCGAGCGCGACGGGTCGTTGTCGGCAGTTCCCGTCGTCGGCACACCCGGGGATTGGCGGCGAGCGGCGGCAGGCGACGGCACCGCCGACGCGCTGGTACGGCTGCTTGCGCGGACGCCCGGGCACGCGACGCACGGCCGGTTCTCCGTGGTCTCGTGGACCGACCGGTACCTGCCGGGCGGCGAACGTCCGATCACCGTCGACCAGACCAACGAGTCGGTCATCGTCGGCGAGCAGGCCGTGGTGAAGTGGGCGACCCACCTGCAGCCCGGGCCGCATCCCGCCCCGGGCAGGCTGGCGGCCCTGACCGCCGCCGGGTTCACGGCCACGCCGCCCCCGTGGGGGGTGGTCACCTGGACACCCCAGGCCGGCGAACAAACCCTGGTCGCGACGGTGAATGGGTACCTGCCCGGCGCGGTCGACGGCTGGACCTGGGCCAAGGATCTGTTCATCGCCGCGGCCCGCAGCGGCGATCTGTCCGCGGTGGCCGCCACGTCCCGCGCGCTGGGCGCTGTGGTCGCCGACCTGCACGGCGCGTTGGGCAAGACATCGATCCGGTCCACATCCGAAGACGCGAAACGCTGGCGCGACAGCGCTTTCGACACCTTGGCCGAGGCGCGCCTGCTGGCCGGTCCGGCCAACGCGAAGCTGCTCGCCGAGCATGCCGACGACATCGAGCACATCCTGGACGGTTTGTCCGGGCTGGTAGACGTGCCGGTCCTCGGCGCACACGGCGACCTGCACGTCGGTCAGGTGCTGCGCACCGACGATCTGCTGGTCATCACCGACTTCGACGGCAATCCGGTACTCCCGCCGGCCGAACGTGTTCTGCCCGTACCGGCGGCCGTCGACCTCGCCGGCATCCTGCAGTCGCTGTCGCACGTCGCCATCGTCGCCGTGAAACGCTCAGATCTCGGCGCGGACGCATTCGCCGAGGTCGATAGAGTTGCGCGGACGGCACTGAATGACGCCTACATCGACCGGCTGACGCAGGTCGGGAATGCCAACCTGCACATCCAACACGCCCTCGGCGCCTTCCGCCTGCAACAGGTGCTCCGCGAGATCGTCTACGCAGGCCGCCACCTGCCGCGCTGGATGTACGTCCCGGATGCGGCGCTTCCCGCCCTTCTCACCGAAATGAGCTCATGAAACCCGACGGATTCGCCGCCGATCTCGCCCGCAAGCCCGATGTGCTGACCAATCTGGCCGACGCGCTGGCGGCTCGGAACCCTTGGGCGCACATCGTTCCCGCCGAAGTCGATCGCGTCGTCCTGCTCGGCATGGGATCGTCGG
Organism: Mycolicibacterium frederiksbergense; assembly: GCF_012223425.1. Taxonomy (GTDB): domain Bacteria; phylum Actinomycetota; class Actinomycetes; order Mycobacteriales; family Mycobacteriaceae; genus Mycobacterium; species Mycobacterium frederiksbergense. The sequence goes on along the minus strand of NZ_CP038799.1, from coordinate 5,264,554 downwards.
CCTACGCCGGCGGGGTCGCGGCCGCGCGGCTGCGGGCCCGCGGGATCTGCGCGGTCTCCGAGATCGCGTCCACGGAACTGCTGCCCCGGTGGGGTGCTGGCACCCTCGTGGTGGCCACCTCGGCGACCGGTGGATCGATCGAGACCCTGGATGCGCTGGAACGTCTCGATGGTTCGGCACATACGGTGGCGCTGACCAACACACCCGGATCCACCATCACCACGCGCTGCCGGGAGACGGTCGAGTTGTTGGCCGAGCCCGAAGTGGGTGGGGTCGCCTGCCGCAGCTATCAGCACACCCTTGCGATGCTGATGGCGCTCGAATGTCACCTCACCGGAACCCGCACCGACGACCTGGTCACCGCCGTGGAGTCGGCGGCTCGCGCGAGCGACTGGCTGCTGTCCACCGAAAGCGACTGGCGACCCCCGGTTTCCGACCTGCTACTCGGCGAGGCGGAGACGCATCTGGTGGCCCCGGCCCACCGCTTGTCGTCTGCGCAGCAGGGCGCCTTGATGTTTCGGGAAGGGCCCCGGCGCTCGGCCATCGGCTGTGAGAGCGGCGACTGGAGTCATGTCGATGTGTACCGCACCAAGAACAGCGATCTGCGGATGCTCGTGTTCGCCGGGTCGAAATGGGAAGCCCAGATGGCCGAATGGACCGGGCCGCGCGACACCATGGTGGTCGGCGTGGGCGGTGACGTGCCCACCGCCACCCACACGGTGCGTTATCCCGGGGACGATGTCGACGATGTGCGCCTGCTGACCGAGACGCTCATTCCGGAACTGGTCGCGGCCCGGGACTGGCAGGCCGCGGCCGGCAACGCCGGGAGCGCGCCGTCGTAGTACGACCTCCACGCGGTCGCTAGCAAGATCGCGCGTGTCTCACCGCAACTCGTCCGGAACTTGCTGTGCCGGTTCGGACTCCGAATCGGTCGACGACTCGCCCTCGGCCAACGGATCCGTCGGTTCGGTGATGGAGAGCTCCCCGGTGGTCGGGTGTATCTCCCAGTCGGCCGGAGTGATCGTGCGTACCGAGATCAACCCGGCCATGGTGGCCGACACGTCATGTCGGCGATGCGCCGGTAAAAGGTCGGGTGCACTGACGTGCAACAGCCGCGGCGTCGTGGCGAGGTCGTAGCGGAACGCCCGCAACATCGCCACGCACGCGGCCACCATCACAATCGAAAACGGCGCTGCGGTGGCGATCGACGCCGTTTGAAGGGCTGTGAGTGATCCCGCGCCGCCGGCCAGCAACAGGACCGCTGCGGCCACACCCTCGAGCACCGCCCAGTAGACCCGGGTGGCCTTGGGCGGGTCCAGGTCACCGCCCGAACAGAGGATGTCGATGACCAGCGAGCCGGAGTCCGATGACGTGATGAAGAAAAACATGATCACCAGCACGGCCAGCACGCTGGTGATTGTGGGCCACGGAAGTGTCGCCAACAGCTGGAACAGCGAGGTGTTCGAGTCCACCGCACCGTCGACCAGCATGTCGCCGTCGGTCCGCTGCCGAAGTATCGCCGAGTCCCCGAAGATGGTGAACCACAACGAACCGATCACCGTGGGTACCAGCAGGACGGTGGCGACGAACTCCCGGATCGTGCGACCGCGGGAGATGCGCGCGATGAACATCCCGACGAACGGCGCCCAGCTGATCCACCAACCCCAGTAGAAGATCGTCCAGGATCCCAGCCAGCTGCCGTCGCTGAACGGTCCGGTCCGCAGGGACAGCTGTGGCAGCGCCTGGGCATACCCACCGAGGTTCTGCACCCATGCCTGCAACAGGAAGAGCGTCGGACCCAGCGCCATGACGAACAGGGCCAGCGCCGCGGCCATGCCCATGTTGATGTTCGACAGCCACTGCAAGCCCTTGGCGACACCGCTGACCACGGAAAATGTGGCCATCGTGGTGATCACGAGGATGAGCACGATCGTCCAGGTGGCGTCGAGTTCGATCCAGCCCAGGTACTCCAGCCCGGCCCCGATCTGCGTGATGCCGAAGCCGAGTGAGGTCGCGACGCCGAACAGGGTGCCGACCACGGCCACCACGTCGACGGTATGGCCGATGGGCCCCTCGACGCGTTCCTTGCCGATGAGTGGTTCCAGCAGCCACCGCACCGACAGCGGGCGCCCGCGTCGGTAGGTCATATAGGCCATTCCCAGGCCGACGACCACATAGATGGCCCAGGCGTGCAGACCCCAGTGGAACAGTGTGAGCGACAGTGCTTGGTTCGCCGCCGGCGCGGTGGCGCCGTCCACTCCCAACGACGCGGGCGGATTGATGTAGTGGGTCAGTGGTTCGGCGACCCCGTAGAACACCAGGCCGATACCCATGCCCGCGCTGAACAGCATGGCAAGCCAGGCAGTGAAGGTGAACTCGGGCTCCTCGTCATCGGCGCCGAGCCTGATGGTGCCGATGCGCGACGCTCCGCAGTACACAGCGAACAGCACGAACCCGGTCGTGACCAGGATGTACCACCAGCCAACAGTGGAGGCGATGGCTTCATTGAGTCCGGTGAAAGCACCCTCGGCAATGGACGCAAAGGCCACCGCGAACACGATGAGACCAATGATCACCACCGAGGAAGGTATGAACACCTGCGGTTTCAAGGCGCGGAACGCCTTCGGCATCACAGATCGCGAATTGCGGGGCATCAACAGACCTCGTCATCGTCATCGTCTCGTCACGTGCGCCAGTCAGGTTCTGGCCGTCAGCTGGCGTTGGGCCCAGCGAGGTTTGACCATACCTGCACCGTTTGCAGCAACACCAGCCCAGGCAACAAGGCCACCGCACACACGCGGGCCGGATATCGGGCAGGTCAGGCGATGAGACAGACTCCTCACGATGAGTCTCAAGTTCCGCCGCGGAACGCCGTCGGACCCGGAACCGGTGGTCGACGTGCCGGAATGGTTCAGCGCCGCCCTGGCTGTCAGGCCCGAACATTCCGCGATCGACGTCCGCGGGTGCCGCATCCATCTACGTCTGTGGGGCGATACCGACAAGCCACCGTTGCTGTTCGTCCACGGTGGCGGCGCGCACTCCGGATGGTGGGATCACATCGCTCCCTTGTTCACCGTCACCCACCGGGTCGTCGCTCTCGACCTGAGCGGGCACGGTGACAGCGGCACGCGCCCGGAATACTCCATGTCGATGTGGGCGCGCGAGGTGCTCGCCGCGGCGGAGGCCTCCGGGTCGTCGGCCCGGCCCGCTGTCGTGGGACACAGCATGGGCGGATGGGTCGGCGCGGCGGCAGCCACCCGGTACGGGAAGCAGATCGACAGCGTCCTGGTCATCGATTCACCGCTGAGCGACCGCGTTCCCGAGGAGTCGCGGTTGGCCACCCGTCGCCGCGACACTCCCGGATACCGCACCGAGGCAGAGATCCTGGCACGCTTCCGAGCGGTGCCCACCCAAGCGGTGACACTGCCGTTCATCGAACGCCATATCGCCGCGCAGTCGGTGCGCAAGGCCGACAGCGGATGGGTGTGGAAGTTCGACCCCGAGATCTTCGGCGGCCTGCGGCTGGAAGAGACGCCGGCCGATGACGAGATCCTGGAGAACGTCTTCGCCCGAATTCCCTGCCGGATAGGATATTTGCGGTGCGAGAACGGTCTGGTGCCACCGCCGATGGCCGATCAGATCCGTTCCCTGCTGCAATTGCGGGGCCCATTCGTCGAACTCGCCGAGGCGGGGCACCACCCGATGCTGGACCAACCTCTCCCCCTGGTGGCGACCATCCGCACCCTGCTCGAGTTCTGGTCCATCACGTAGATCGGTGGGATGGGGTTTGACAGTGCGCCGAATGGGCATGCCTGACGACGTGCCTGACGACGTACATCCCCCTGCCGTGCTGTTCGATGTCGACGGCACCTTGGTCGATTCGAATTATCTGCACGTGCACGCCTGGCACCGTGCGTTCACCGACCTGCGAATTCCGGTGCAGAGCTGGCAGATTCACCGGTCCATCGGTATGGACGGCGAGAAGCTGCTCGACACGTTGGCCACTGCAGCAGAAGAGGACTCGCGCAACCGGCTCAAAGATCTCCACAAGCAGTACTACCAGGAGACGGCATCGCTGCTGTCTCCGTTGCCTGGTGCACGCGAAATCCTGGAACTCATCGATTCGATGGGACTACAGGTCGTGCTGGCCACCTCCGCTCCCGAAGACGAGTTCGCCACGCTACGCGCAGTGCTCGACCGTGACGACCTGATCTCCACCGCGACCTCGGCGCAGGATGTCGAGACGGCTAAGCCCGAGCCCGATATCGTCCACATCGCTTTGGCGCGCGCGCAGGTCAGTCCGCAGCGCGCCGTTTTCGTCGGCGACGCCGTGTGGGATGCAAAGGCCGGCGTCGCTGCCGGGGTGGCCTGCATCGGCGTCCTCAGCGGGGGCGTCTCACGCGGCGAGCTCGAGCAGGCCGGCGCCGAGGTGGTGTTCGACAACGCTCTCGACCTCTGCACCCACCTCGCCGACAGCCCCGTGCAACGCCTGCTCGACCTCCGCTGACGGTTGCCGCGCTCCTGAGAGCACGACCCGATGAACTCCCGCGGGAACAATCCGCACCGCCACTGAGTTGAGTGCAACAGAATCAACTTTGGAGGATTGATGTCTGAACCCATCTCCGTCCCGGTCGTGTTCGTCCGTGAGCCCATCCTGCTGCCAGGAATGGTGGTGCCCATCGAGCTCGACGACGCCGCCCGGGCCGCCGTCGACGCCGCCCAGTCCAGCGACTCCGGACAGCTGCTGATCGCCCCGCGCCTGGATGACCGCTACCCCACCTACGGTGTGCTTGCCTCGATCGTGCAGGTCGGACGCATTCCGGGCGGCGGTGCCGCTGCCGTCGTCAAGGGCGAACGACGTGCCCACATCGGTACCGGGACGACCGGACCGGGCGCGGCGCTCTGGGTGGAGGTCACCGAAGTGGCCGATGCCGAGGCCAACGAGGAGACTCGCGCGCTGGCCGCCGAGTACAAGAAGCTGCTGCTGGCGATGCTGCAGCGGCGCGAGGCGTGGCAGATCGTCGACGTGGTCAACAAGATCACCGATCCGTCCGCCATGGCCGATACCGCCGGCTATGCGTCGTACCTGACCGATGTGCAGAAACGTGAACTGCTGGAGACCGAGGATGTCTCGCAGCGGCTGCGTCAGCTCATCGAGTGGACGGGTGAACACCTGGCCGAGGTCGAGGTCAACGACAAGATCGCCGAGGATGTCCGGTCCGGGATGGACAAGCAGCAGAAGGAATTCCTGCTGCGCCAGCAACTCGCCGCCATCCGCAAGGAATTGGGCGAGTTGGGTCCGGACGGCACTGCAGAAGAGGCCGATTACCGCTCGCGTGTCGAGGCCGCCGACCTGCCCGAGAAGGTCCGCGAGGCCGCGCTGCGCGAGGTGGGCAAGCTGGAACGCTCCAGCGACCAGAGCCCCGAGGGCGGCTGGATCCGCACCTGGCTGGACACCGTCCTGGACCTGCCCTGGAACGTCACCACCGAGGACGCCACCGACCTGAAGTCGGCCCGCGAGATCCTGGATGCCGATCACCACGGCCTCGACGACGTCAAGGACCGCATCGTCGAGTACCTGGCCGTGCGCGCCCGTCGCGCGCAGCGCAACATGTCAGTCGTCGGTGGGCGCGGCTCCGGCGCCGTCATGGTGCTGGCCGGTCCTCCCGGTGTCGGCAAGACGTCCCTGGGTGAATCCGTGGCACGGGCGTTGGGCCGCAAGTTCGTTCGGGTCGCCCTCGGCGGCGTGCGTGACGAGGCGGAGATCCGCGGCCACCGGCGCACCTACGTCGGCGCGCTACCCGGCCGTATCGTCCGCGCCATCGGCGAGGCCGGGTCGATGAACCCCGTCGTGCTGCTCGACGAGATCGACAAGGTCGGCTCGGATTACCGCGGCGACCCGTCATCGGCCCTGCTCGAGGTGCTGGATCCGGCGCAGAACCATACGTTCCGCGACCACTACCTGGAGCTGGATCTGGACCTGAGCGATGTGGTGTTCCTGGCGACGGCCAACGTCATCGAGAACATCCCGTCGGCGCTGCTGGACCGCATGGAGCTGATCCAGATCGACGGCTACACCGAGGACGACAAAGTGGCCATCGCGCGGGACTACCTGCTGCCCCGGCAAGCCGAACGGGCCGCGCTGACCTCCGACGAGGTCACGCTCACCGACGCGGCGTTGCGCAAGATCGCCGCGGACTACACCCGCGAACCGGGGGTGCGGCAGTTCGAGCGGTTGCTGGCCAAGGCATTGCGCAAGGTCACCACGAAGCTGGCACCCGGAGGATTGACCAGCCTCATCGTCGATGAGCCGGATCTCGTTGAGTACCTGGGCCGTCCGCGGTTCACGCCGGACTCCGACGAACGCACCGCGGTGCCCGGTGTGGCGACCGGCCTGGCCGTCACCGGCCTGGGTGGCGATGTGCTCTACATCGAGGCCGGCGCGGTGGATGCCGAACCGGGCTTGAAGCTGACCGGACAGCTGGGTGACGTCATGAAGGAGTCTGCGCAGATCGCGCTGTCCTACGTGCGGGCCCACGCCGAGCAGTTGGGCGTGGATCCGAAGGCCCTGGACCGCCAGATCCATGTGCACGTGCCGGCGGGCGCGGTGCCCAAGGACGGCCCGTCGGCGGGCGTCACCATGGTGACGGCGTTGGTTTCGATGGCCACCGGCCGGCAGGTGCGCGGTGATGTCGGCATGACCGGTGAGGTCACGCTGAACGGCCGGGTGCTGCCGATCGGCGGCGTCAAGCAGAAGCTGTTGGCCGCGCAACGGGCGGGGCTGAAGACGGTCTTCATTCCGCAGCGCAACGAGCCGGATCTCGACGAGGTCCCGGCCGAGGTGTTGCAGGCGCTGGAGGTCAGGCCGATGACCGATGTCGCCGAGATCGTCGCCTTGGCGCTGGAGCCGGTGGCGGAACCGGCTACCCAGGCCGCCTGACCCTCGCCCTCGCGAGCAGACACAAATGGCCCCAAATCCGACGGATTTGTGGGCCATTTGTGTCTGTTCGCGCAGCTAGGGTGACCCGATGGCCGACAAGACGCATCACTACGAGCTCGACATCACCTGGACCGGCAACACCGGCTCCGGCACCAGCGGCTACCGGGAGTATGAACGCGCCCACGACATCAGCGCACCCGGTAAGCCGACCATCCCCGGCAGCGCCGATCCCAGTTTCCGGGGCGCGGCCGAGCGCTGGAACCCCGAGGAGCTTTTGGTGGCGTCGCTGTCACAGTGCCACATGCTCTGGGTGCTGGCGTTGTGCGCGCAGGACGGTGTCACGGTGACCGGCTACACCGACCACCCGTCGGGCACCATGGCCCAGACCGCCGACGGCGGAGGGCATTTCACCGAAGTCGTGCTGCGACCGACCGTGCACATCACCGATGCGCAGCACGCCGAGGCGCTCACCAGCATCCACGAGCGTGCACACGAACTCTGCTTCATCGCCAACTCGGTCAATTTCGATGTCGGCTGCCGGCCGCGTGTCGTTGTCCAGGTGTGAGGTCCGGTCACCGAATAGACTCGGCTGACCAGCAACTCGGGGAGCCCGATGACCGACTTCAACACCGCCAAGCGCCGCGTCGTGCACGCGGCACAGCGCCGCGTCGTCAACCCGATCGGCCGTAAGCTGCCCGTCACCATGCTGGAGACGATCGGGCGCAGATCCGGGTTGCCGCGGCGCACCGCCGTCGGCGGCCGGGTTGTCGACGACCAGTTCTGGATGGTGTCCGAGCACGGGGAGCATTCGCACTACGTGCTGAACATCAAGGCCAATCCTGCTGTCCGGGTACGCATCCGCGGGCGGTGGCGCACGGGCACCGCGCACCTGCTGCCCTCCGACGACCCGATCGCCCGGCTGGCCCAACTGCCGCAGCTCAACAGCTCGATGGTCCGGGTGATGGGCAGTGACCTCCTGACCATCCGCGTCGACCTGGACTAGACCGATGGCCTACGACGAGGATCTGGCCGAGCGGGTCAGGGAGCTGGTGGCGATGGCCGCCGGCGTCGACGAGAGACGCATGTTCGGCGGGCTGGCCTTCCTCGTGCACGGCCATATGGCCGTCTGCGTGTCCGGGGCCGGCGGCCTGATGGTGCGGGTGCCGGCCGAGGACACCGCCGCCCTGCTCACCCGTGCGCACGTCGAACCGATGATCATGGCGGGCAGGGAAACTCGCGGCTGGGTCCGGGTCGCGGCGGCCGGTGTGACCACCAAACGGCAGTTGCAACCGTGGGTGACCCGCGGCGTCGAGTACGCGTCGACCCTGCCGCCCAAGTAGGCCCGATTAGGCACCGGAGCACCGGGGTATGACTACCCGATGGCAGGCTCGACCACCTCGATCAGCCGCCTGCTCCAGCAGGCGGGCACCACCTACGCCGACGAGGCCTGCATCACGCTGCGCGACAAACCCAAACCGCTGTTCCAGCTGCTGACGCTGACGATGCTGGCCAGCAAGCCCATTGCCGCCTCGGTCGCGGTCGCCGCCGCCCGGGAACTGTTCGGTGCCGGGCTACGCACGCCGGCGGATGTGCTGCGCGCCGACCGGCCGACGATGATCGCAGCGTTCGGACGTGCCGGCTACGCCCGGTACGACGAGAGTTCGGCGACCCGGCTCACCGAACTCGCCACCGCCGTGAGAGACCGCTACTCCGGTGACCTCCGCAACCTGGCCGAGGAAGCCGGGCATGACCCTCGAGCCGCGGCCCAGGCCTTACAGCAGTTCGACGGCATCGGTCCCACCGGAGCCGACATTTTCCTGCGTGAAGTGCAGAACGTATGGCCATGGGCCCAGCCCTATTTCGACGACCGCGCAGTGAGGACGGCCCGCGAACTTGGACTTCCCGGCGATCCCGAACAGTTGCTCGAACTGTCCGAGGGCAGGCCCGCTGAGCTGGCTGCCGCCCTGGTGCGCGCATCGCTCGACCAACAGCTGCGCGAGCGGCTGTCCGCATAGCCCTGATCAAAGGAGAACACCATGCCCACATACGTCATCGTCGGTGCCGGCCTGGCCGGCGCCAAGGCCGCGGAAGGACTGCGCGACAACGGCTTCGAAGGCAAGATCATCTTGTTCGGGAACGAAGAACAACTCCCCTACGAGCGGCCGCCCCTGTCCAAGGACTACCTCGCCGGCGAGAAGTCACTGGCGGATTTCACCGTGCACCCCGCCGAGTGGTACACCGAGCACGATGTGGACCTGCGCCTGGGCACCGGCGTGCAGGTCATCGACACGGGCGGCCACAGCGTCGGTTTCGATGACGGCCGCCATGAGCACTACGACAAGCTGCTGCTTGCGACCGGCTCGCGGGCTCGCCGCCTTGACCTGCTGGGCGCCGACGCCGAGGGCGTGCACGTACTGCGCACCGCCGACGATGCCTCCGCGCTGCTGTCGGCGCTGACCGAGCGCAGCAGGCTCGCCATCGTCGGCGCCGGGTGGATCGGGCTGGAGGTCGCCGCCGTGGCCCGGACCCGTGGCGCACAGGTCACCGTTGTGGAAAGCGCAGAACTGCCCCTGCTGGGGGCCCTCGGACCCGAGGTCGCGCAGGTGTTCGCGGCCCTGCACACCGACCACGGTGTGGATCTGCGGCTGAACACGACGGTCGAGGCCGTCACCACCACCGCCGAGGGCACCGCGAGTGGACTGCGACTCGCAGATGGGTCCACCGTGTCGGCCGACTTGGTCCTGATCGCCGTCGGCGCGGAACCCAATATCGCGCTCGCCGAGAAAGCCGGGCTCACGCTGGACGACGGCGGTGTGGCCGTCGACGAGTCGCTGAAAACCAGCGACGACGATGTGTACGCCGTCGGTGACATCGCCGCCGCGCGACATCCGCTCTTCGGTGGGCGCGTCCGCACCGAACACTGGGCCAACGCGCTCAAGCAACCGGCCGTCGCGGTGAGCGGCATGCTCGGGAGCCCGGGTAGCTATGACGAGCTCCCGTATTTCTTCACCGACCAGTACGACCTCGGCATGGAATACGTCGGCCACGCACCGAAGTACGACGCGGCGGTGTTCCGGGGTGACGTCGACAAGCGCGAGTTCACCGTGTTCTGGCTCGACAAGAAGAAGCGGGTACTGGCCGGGATGAACGTGAACATCTGGGATGGTCTCGATGACATCAAGGCGATCATCCGCGCCGGTGCGAAGATCGACACCGATCGACTGGCCGACCCCAAAGTCCCGCTGTCCGAACTGGTCTAGGAATCGTTGACTAGGGTCGGGTACATGTCCCCGATCCCATCACCGATCACTGTCGTCGTCACCGGCGCCGCAGGGCAGATCGGCTACGCCGCGCTCTTCCGCATCGCGGCCGGAGCGATGCTCGGCCACGACACCCCGGTCCGACTGCGACTCCTGGAATTACCGGACGCCGTCCGTGCCGCCGAGGGCGTGGTGATGGAACTCGACGACGGTGCCTTCCCGCTGCTGGCCGGCGCCGAAATCCACGACGATCCGGTGCGGGCATTCGACGGTGTCGACGTCGCCCTGCTGATCGGCTCGAGGCCCCGCACCAAGGGGATGGAGCGCGCTGATCTGCTCGGTGCCAACGCGCAGATCTTCGCGACGGCCGGCAAGGCACTCAACGCCGGAGCGTCGCCCGGCATCCGGGTGCTCGTCGTCGGAAACCCGGCCAACACCAACGCGCTGGTGGCCTCGGCGCACGCCCCCGACATTCCGCGCGAGCGATTCACCGCACTGACCCGTCTCGATCACAACCGCGCGGTGGCGGCGCTGGCGCGACACACCGGCGCGCCGGTCACCGAGATCAGCCGGATGAGCATCTGGGGTAACCACTCGCCGACGCAGTACCCGGATATTTTCCACGCGATCGTCGGCGGCCGCTCCGGTGCCGACTTCGCCGCCGATACCCGTTGGCTCGCCGACGATTTCATCCCCACGGTGGCACGCCGCGGAACGGCCATCATCGAGGCGCGGGGCGCGAGTTCGGCGGCGTCGGCGGCCAACGGCGCCATCGACCATATCGACGACTGGGTGCACGGCACGCCCGAGGGCGACTGGACATCGGTGGCACTGCCCTCCCCCGGTGTCTACGGCATCGAGGAGGGCCTGGTGTGTTCGTTCCCGTGCCGATCGCGTGAGGGTCGCTGGGAGATCGTGGAAAACCTTGACATCAACGCGTTCTCCCGCGCCCGGATCGACGCGTCGGTCGCCGAGCTGCGCGCGGAACGCGACGCCGTCGCGGCACTGGGACTGCTGTAGTCAGCCCAGTGTGGCCGTGCCGTCGGCCCGTACGGTGACCTTGACACCCGCGATGTCCTCGGCGACGCTGGTCGCTGCCTCGGAGCGATCGTTGAGAACCGCCAGCGTCCGGGTGCCCGCCGGTGTCCGGACCGCCAGGTACGCCTTCTCCGGTACGCCTTCGCGGTCGAACGGTGTGGTCCAGGTTTCGACCGTGCCGACGCCTTCCCATTCGACCTCGGCGGCCCTGACGGGTTCGGCATCGACGTCGGATTGCACATCTTCCCAGCGGAATCCACCACTGGGTGGCTGGGTACCGTAGACCCCGAAGCTGTGCTTGGTGAGGTAGCCACCGTTGGCCGTGATCAGGCCGACCGCTCCGGGTGTGGCGGTCAACCGCTCGGCCATGGTGGCGATGGAATGTGTCACGTAGTTGTTCCATGGCCCGCCGGCGAAGGTCAGTCCGCCGGTCACGGTCAGCGGTCGCTGTGGGTCGTCGAGACCAAGGCCGAGTTCGTTGGCCGCGACTTGCACCGCGGACGGGAAGCACGAGTAGACGTCCACGAGGGCGATGTCATCGACGCCCAGTCCGGCGAGTTCCAGTGCCCGCTTCCCGCCGATGCGGATGGCCGGCGATCCGTGGAACTCGGCGCGGTGGCTGATCTCATAGGTGTCGTGCGCGTCGGTGCCCGCGTACGGGAACACCCAACGCTCCTGTGGGATCTGCAGATAGGTCGCCTTCTCCGCGGACATCAGGATCAGGGCGGCACCTTGATCGACCATGTTGTTGGAGTTCATCAGCTTGGTGTACGGGGCGCTGATCATCCGGTTCTTCGGTCCGGGTCGGGCGATCTCCTCGGCACTGAGCGCCTCCCTGCTCCAGGCGTGCGGATTGCCGGCGGCCACCGCGCTGAATCGTGACCACAGTTCACCGATGCGCTGCTGGTGTTCCTGCGGGCTGGCGCCCGCCGCGATCCGGAGCGCCTGCTCGAACATGGGGTACACGAACGCCGGTCGGTCCAGATGGATGCGCAACTCACCGGGCCCGGCCAGCTGGAATTCGTCATCGGAGCCGGGCGCCGGCGCCACCGATTCGTCCTGCTTGGTGCCGACCAGTTTCTCACCGCGGGCCCGTAGCCGGGTCCGCGAGCGCCACGTCTCGCCGCCGCTGATGAGCACCACATCGTTGCGGCCCTGCTGGATGTCCAGGCAGGCCTGGTTCACCAGTGACTGCGGCACGTTGCCGCCGATCGGCGTGTACCGGGTGGCCGCGTTCTGGGCGCCGATACGTTGCGCGAGCAGCAGGCCGGGATCGCGGTAGCGCCAGGACAGCAGATTGACCACCCGCACCGAGTCGACGGCGGCGAGCACCCGGGGATCGGCGGCGGCGCGGGCGGCAGCCTCCATCAGGTCGACGGGTTCGGTCGTCGAACTCTCGTCGCGCTGGTTGACCTGTCCGTACCCGACGAGCACCGGGGTTCTGGGGTCGATCGTCACTATTGGGGTCCTCTCCACGAGCGTGCGGAAACTTGGTGTGACGCGCGGCGTGTCGGGCAACAGACCCGCACGCTCGCGCGGAATCAGGCCGGTCCGACCCGGTAGATCGATTTCAGCGTCTGATAGGCGGCCAGCCCCTCGGGTCCGAGTTCGCGGCCCAGCCCGCTGGCCTTGACGCCACCGAACGGGGCGTTGACGTCCAACTGGTATTCGTTGACGCCGATGGTGCCGGTGCGCACCGCGCGGGCGATATCGGTGGCGCGATCCACATCGGGTGACCACACCGTGCCGCCCAGGCCGAACTCACTGTCGTTGGCGATGTCGATGGCCTCCTGATCGGTGCCGTACGGGATCACCGTCAGCACCGGGCCGAAGATCTCCTCCTGGGCGATGCGCGACGAGTTGTCGACATCGGCGAACACCGTCGGCGAGACGAACCAGCCGCGCGGCTGATCGGCCGGGATCGCGCCGCCGGCAACAAGTTTGGCCTCAGACCTACCGACTCCGATGTATTCGAGCACGCGTTCCTGCTGGCGACGGCTGACCAGGGGCCCGATATCGGTGGACTTCTGCAGCGGGTCGCCCACGACCAGCCCGTCGGCCAGTGCCGCAACCGCGTCGACCACTTCGGCGTAGCGCGACCGCGGCGCCAGGATCCGGGAGCTCAGATGACAGGTTTGCCCGTTGTTGACGAACGAGGCCGACTTCAGCCCCTTGACGGTGGCGTCCAGGTCCGCATCGTCGAGGATGATCGCGGCCGATTTACCACCGAGTTCCAGCGTCACCGGCCGCAGCAGCCGACCGCAGGTCTCGGCGATGATGCGTCCGGCGACCGTCGACCCGGTGAAGGCCACCTTGTCGACCCCGGGGTGCGACACCAAATGCGCGCCCGATTGCGCGCCGCCGGCGATGACGTTCAGCACACCGGCCGGCAATCCGGCCTCTTCGGCCGCCTCGGCGAAAACCAAGGCATCCAAAGCGGTTTCGGGTGCCGCCTTGAGCACCATGGTGCATCCCGCGGCCAGTGCCGGCGCGATCTTCATGATGGCCAGCGCCTGCGGGTAGTTCCACGGGGTGATCGCGGCGACGACACCGACGGGCTCGCGCCGCACGATGGTGTGACCGATGGCGGCCGGGCGCACCTCCTCCTGGCCGGTCGTGTCCAGCAGGTCGGCGTAGTAGCGCAGCAGCACCGCGGGGAACATGCCGTTGGCACCCTTGGACAGCCGGATCGGCATCCCGTTCTCACGCGAACAGAGCTCCAGGGTGCCTGCCGCCCGCTTCTGCAGCGCATCGGCCATCAACCGCAGCACGCCGGCCCGCGCACCGGCCGGGGTGGCCGCCCATCCCGGCAGTGCCGTGCGGGCCGCCGTCACGGCGTCGTCGATCTCGGATTCTGTTGCCGCCGCGCCCAGCCCGAGCTGTTCCTCGGTGGCCGCCTCGATCACGGCGACGTGCTCGGATGCGGTGCGGAACTGTCCGGCGATGAAGACTGATGCGGTGCTCACGGTGCACTCCTCTGGTCGGTGGTGCTCTCGGTAGGCACGCTGCTCTCGGACGCGACGTCGCTTTTGAACAGTCCGTCGCTTTCGAACAAGACACCCTCGGCGATGAGCCGGTCGATCTCGTCGTTGTCCATGCCAAGTGCTCGGTGGGCGATATCGCGGGTGTGCTCCCCGGCCACCGGTGCCGGGCGCAGTTCGCCGCGCGGAATCGTGCGGAAGGGTGCGGGCCCGGTCTCGCTGGGCATCGGCTCGTCGAAGAGCGGATGCTCCAGATCGGCGTAGAGCGACCGGAACTGTAGCTGCACATCGTCGAGCACATCGCCCGGCCGGTTCATCGGCCCGGCCGGGATGCCGGCGCCCTGCAGTTCCTCGGTGAGGACGTGCTTGTCGCGGCTGACGGTGTACGCCCCGAGGATGGCGGTCAGCGCCGCGGCGTCGGCGGGCAGGTCGATGCCGATGAGGGCCGCCAGCGTGGCGCGATCGCGCTCGTCGCGCACCGAGATGACACACCATTCGTCCTCGCCGGCGCACGGGCAGACCGCGTGCACGGCGGCGTCCTCGGTGAGCGGCAGACCGGCCTGCGCGGCGGCCTCGGCGACGTACGCCACGGCCAGTTGGTTGACCGCGACCTCGGCCTGCGAGATGTGCACGTGTGCACCGCTTCCGGTGCGTTCCCGGCGGATCAGCGCGGCCAGGGTGGCGATCGCGGTGATCCTGGCCGCCACGTGATCGGGGAAGATCGTGGTCGCATCGAAGAACTGATCGGCCGGTGATCCCGCACCCCGCCACAGCCGCGTGACGCCGGTGGTGGCACGGACCAAGGGGCCGTAACCCATCCGGTCGCTCCATGGGCCGGTGTCGCCGAAGGCGCTGCTCTCGGCCAGCACCACAGTGGGATTCAACGTACGCAGGGTATCGAAGGAGAACCCCAGTGCCGCAAGCGTTCCCGGTTTGAAGTTGGCGAACACCGCGTCGGTCCGACCGACCAGCCTGCCAAAGATCTCCGCGCCTTCCGGTCGGCGCAGATCGACCCCGAAGCTCAGCTCGTTGCGGTGGGTCAACGCCCAGGATGAACTCATCGCCTGTCCCGGCGCGGTCTGACGCAACCCGTCGGGGTAGGCCGCACTTTCCACCTTCACCACCCGGGCTCCTAGGTCGGCGAACAACCGGCCGAGCTCGCCGCCGGCGACGATCACCCCGAGATCCAGGATCCGCAGTCCGTCGAACGGACGTTTCCCGCTCTTGCGCGGCCGCCCGAGGGTGTTGGTCGGGCCCAACCACTCGGGTACCGCGTCCTCGGTTACCGGGGCGGTCATACCGCGGTGCGCACCGTCGACGACGAACGGGCCGACCGGCACCGCCACGGCGCCGCCGGCCACCGGCAGCGGCGCCAGGGCACCGACGGCACGGAAGTGCTCGGAGGCCAGTGCCTCGGCCGGCGTCTGCACCGCGGCGATCGGCACGCCCCGCGACTGCCCCTGTGCCACCAGATCGGCCATGGTCCCGGGTGCGAACAACGCCGCTATCGCCGCATTCAGCCGGACGGACGCGGCGAATCGCGCCGCGATCGAGTCGAATTCGGGCCCGCTGAATTCCTCGGGTTCACCGAGCCAGGCTCGCATTCCACGCCATTGCCGCGCCGAGAGCAGACAGATGCGGACATACCCGTCGCGACACGGGAACGTCGGATAGATCTGCTGGTTGCGGGGCCGGCCACGCCAGCCACCGGAGCGCTTCAGACCGGATGCCGCCTGCCCCTGCGAGCCGAAGGGTGGGTCGAGCGCCTGCACGACGGCCTCGAAGCGGGAGAAATCGATGTAGTCACCGCCGCCGTGGCGCAACCGGTGGTAGTAGGCGGCCAGCACCGCCCACGCCGCCTGCGCTGCCGCCGTCGCCGACGCGATACCGATCGGCGGCAGCACCGGTGTCCCGGTGGCCGGGCCGGAACGCGACAGCGCGGTCGACATCGCGTAGAACACCGCGTCGGTGCCCACCCAGGACCGGTACGGCCCGTCGGCCCCGAAATCGGTGACCGACAGCGCCACCAGGTCGGGATGGCGGTCGGCGAGTTCGGCGCAGGAGGCGCCGAAAGCAGCGGTCAGGGAACCGCCGGCGGCGACAAGAATGTCCGCCCCGGCGACCAGTTCGTCGAATCGGCGCCGGTCCGCCTCGTCGGAGGGATCCAGCGTCGTGGCGCGCTTGTTGGCATTGTTCAGGGCGAACGGCACGCTGGTGGCACCCACCAATGGCGCGGTGTGCCGGTCGCGGTCGTCCCCGGGCAGCCCGATCTTGAGCACATCGGCACCCAGATCGGCCAGCAGCCGGGTGATCGCCGCAGCCTCGGCGCCCGCGAGGTCGAGCACCCGCACGCCACCCAGCAGTGGCCCCTGCGCCGTCACCGCGTCATCCTCAGCACGCTCGACACCATAGCGTGTCAGTTCGCTAACTTAGGTAGACAACCACGGCACGTACACTTGCAGACAATGTCTGACGCCGGCGCGATGGCTTCACCGATCGAAATGCCTGCCCATCCGCTGGTTGGGCAGCTGTCGGCGCTGCACCATTTTCGGGTCTACGTCGATGTGGGTGTCGTCGTGGTGGTGCTCGCCCTCACCAATCTGGTCGCGCATTTCACCACTCCGTGGGCCAATGTCGTGATCGTGCCCGCCGCGGCAGTCGGTCTGGTCATCCTGGTGCGCTCGCGCGGTCTCGGCTGGTCCGAGCTCGGCCTGGGCCGCGAGCAGTGGCGTTCGGGCGCTGGGTACGCCGCGGCCGTCGTGGGGATCGTGCTGCTGGTCATCGCGATCGGCGCCCTACTGCCGTGGACGCGCCCGATGTTCATGAACAACCACTACGCGACGCTGTCGGGCGCGCTACTCGCGTCGATGGTGATCATCCCGCTGCAGACCGTCATCCCCGAGGAACTGGCCTTTCGCGGTGTGCTGCACGGTGCGCTGGACCGCGCCTGGGGCGTCCGCGGGGTGGCCGCCGCCGGATCGCTGTTGTTCGGCCTGTGGCACATCGCCAGTTCGTTCGGACTCACCAGCGGCAATGTCGGGTTTTCCCGCATCCTCGGTGGCGGTGTGTTCGGCATGGTGGCCGGCGTCGTCGGTGCAGTGATCGCGACCGCAGCGGCCGGCTTCGTCTTCACCTGGCTGCGCCGGCGCAGTGGCAGTCTGATCGCGCCGATCGCACTGCACTGGTCACTGAACGGGATGGGCGCACTGGCCGCCGCGCTCGTGTGGCACGCGTCCACCTGAGCGCGGCGCCCATGCGCCTAAGTCAGGACTTCTTTCGGATGAGACCGACGATCCACAAAAGAAGCACCGCGCCAAGCAGCGAGGTGAAGAAAGTGAACCACCGTCGGCCCTCAACGACATCGACGCCGAGCTTTTCCAGTAAGAAACCGCCCAAGAAACCGCCAATGATACCGACGACAATGTTCAGCACGATGCCTTGTCCACCGCCGCGCATGATCTTGCCGGCCAACCAACCCGCGATACCGCCGATGACGATGTAGCTCAGCCAGCTCACAGCCGTCGGCGGCGCAAAGGCCAAAAATTCTTGACCGGCAAGCATTTTCATCCTGGCTATTTCTTGGTCGCCGCGGTGTAGCCCAGGGTCAGAACCGCTGCCGCAGCGATGCTGATTGCCCACCTAATCCAGTCGATACCGCCGGTGTTGGCGTTTCCCTCACTGGCGACGAGGCCCCAGACCCAATAACCGATGAGGGCACCGGCTATGCCTAAGACGATGGTTATCACCCATCCGATCGACTGCTTACCGGGAATGACCAGACGCGCCAGCACGCCGATCACTGCGCCGAAGATGATGGTTCCGATGATGGTGCCCATGAGACATCCTCCCTGGGCCCGACATGGCTGACAGGCCCATATCTATGGAATACCAACCCAAGGTAACGATCATGCCCAAGAAATGGCCACGATCTCCCATCGCCACGGCGACGCAATGTCGCCCTGAGACGCAATGTCGCCCTGAGGAGGCCGCCGCGGATATGGATCCGCGCTGCGGCCCTCAGGGCGACATTGCGTCGGTCGTGACGACTACGCCGGCAGCATCCCGGGGGCGCTGTTCGGGTCGACAGGCACCGGGACACCGACGCCGGGACGCGGCGGCGGCGCGTTGGGGTCCGGCGGGGGTGCGTTCGGATCCGGCGGCGGCGGAGGCGCGTTCGGGTCCGGCGGCGGCGGCGGTGGCGGCGGGCTCCACGGCCGGATCGACTGGGCCAGCGTCACCGCGGCACCCTTGTCCACCGGGTTGTTCGCCGTACCGAGCCACACCACGAACCAGCGCTCGGGTGCGCGCTGACCGCGGGCTGCCGCGGTGGGGGCACCGACCACACCGGCCCAGATCTGTCCGGTCGGCTTGCTGGTGTCGGTGAATTTCACCTCGTAGTAGGAGGCGGTGCCGGTGAGATCACCTGCCGTCAGCGGCACGGTCTCCTGGCCGAGGCGGGTCCCCGGGAAAGGCATGAAGAACTCGCCCATATCGGAGGCCAGTCGGGCTGCCGCCTTGGCGTTGTCGGCCTCGGAACCGGCGAACAACTTCATGTCGAGGCGGCCCAGCAGCACGCTGGTGTCGTTCGGCGGCTGCTCGGTACCGGGCGGCGGGATCTTGGTCAGCAGCGCCTGCCCGTAGGACAACTGGGTGGCGTCGGCCACCTTCCACCCCTCGGGCAGGAGATAGCTGAAACCACCGGGAGCGTTGTTGACGCGGCCCGGTTCCGGCTCCGGCGGGGGCGGCGGAGCGTTGGGATCGACGGGCGGCGCGTTCGGATCGGGCGGTGGTGGCGGCACGCCCGGAGGCAGCGGTGCGGCGGGCGGCGGCGGAGCGGCGGGCGGCGGCGGAGCGTTCGGATCGGCCGGCGGCGGCGGGGGCGGCGGCGTCGGTTCAGCGGGGGCGGGGGCCGGCGCGGGTGGCACCGGTTCCGCGTGCGACACCGCGACCGGAAGGGTCAGGGCCGCCGCGGACGCAACCGCTACAGCGACCGTAAGCCTCTTGCCGAGCCGCTTGCGGTGTGAGGAATTCACGTCCGACTGATCCATGGTGAAGAAACTACCGTGTTACGGCCGTGACGCAAGTGTGAGTTGCTCATTGAGTGTCAAGCTGAGACGTTGCTGAGAACCTCTAAAGCCTACGCAGATACCGATGCGCAGCGTTGCTGATTTTACGTGCCCACGACGGAGTCCACCGATGGCGCTCGGGTGTGCCGTCCACGCCCCGGTGGGGTTCTCACCCCTTACGTCGCCGGCGCCCCGGGATCCGTTACGCGACGTTGCCGGCCATTCGCACACCCGGCGCGTCTGATTTCCCCAGCTAGCTACTGTCCAGTAACATGACCGTCACTCGCTGGCTTCAGCGCTGAACCAAGGAGGTCCCATGGAGTTGCTCGTCACCGGTGGCGATACCGAACTGGGCCGTGTCATCGCAAGTGGGTTCCGCGACGAGGGCCACAACGTGGTGATCGCCGGAGCGCAGCGCGCCGAGCTCGAAGTGGCCGCCAAGGAACTCGACGTCGACTACGTGGTCTTCGACAACAACGATCCAGCCAGTCTCGAAGCCGCTCGCGGCGCCTTCCCTCAGCACCTCGACGGCATCATCAATGTGCCCGCCCCGCGCTGGGACGCCGGCGACCCCCGCACCCACACGCTGACCGACCGTGCGTCGGCCTGGCGCCACGCGCTGGACACCACGGTGTTGTCCGCGGTCCTGACGGTGTCGATACTGGGCGACCAGCTGAGTTCGGGCGGCTCGATCGTCAACGTGGTGGCGTCGAATCCCGCCGACGGCAGCGCCGACGCCGCTGTCAAGGCGGCGCTGTCGAACTGGACCTCCGGTCAGGCCGCCCACTTCGGCGTCCGCGGCATCACCATCAACCTCGTCGCAGCCGGCCGTGGCGTCGACCCCGGCTACGACGGCCTCGGCGGCTCCCCCACCACGACTGCCGATGAAATCACCCGTCTGGCACTGTTTCTCACCACACCGTCGGCCAGGCACATCACCGGCGAGACGCTGCACGTCAGCCAGGGTGCGCTCGCCAACTTCGGCTGAGATATTCCCGTGTTCGCCCCGAGCTAAAACGGGGTGACCGCTCCGCTTAGTTGTGGTTTCGTGAGTCCCATGGCGATTCGACTCGGACTCCAGATCCCCAACTTTTCCTACGGCACCAGCATCTCCGAACTGTTCCCCACCGTCATCGCGCAGGCGAAGGAAGCCGAGAATGCCGGCTTCGACTCGGTTTTCGTGATGGACCACTTCTACCAACTGCCCGGCCTCGGCGCACCCGAGGAGCCGATGCTGGAGGCCTACACGGCACTCGGCGCACTGGCCACCGCCACCGAACGGGTCCAACTGGGCACCCTGGTCACCGGCAACACCTACCGCAATCCCACGGTGCTGGCCAAGGCCATCACCACGCTGGACGTGATCAGCCAGGGCCGCGCCATCCTGGGCATCGGCACCGGCTGGTTCGAACTGGAGCATGACAGCCTGGGCTTCGAGTTCGGCACCTTCACCGACCGCTTCAAAAAGCTCGACGAGGCCCTGCAGATCATCGTGCCGATGCTCAAGGGCGAGCGCGTGACCGTCGACGGCGCCTACTACAAGACTCAGGAAGCCTTCGCCAATCCCCGCTTCCGCGAGCACATTCCGCTGATGATCGGCGGCAGCGGCGAGAAGAAGACCATCCCACTGGCCGCGCGGCACTTCGACCACCTCAACATCATCGCCGGATTCGACGAGCTGCCCCGCAAGCTGGCTGTGGTCAAGGAGAACTGCGAGAAGATCGACCGCGATCCCGCCACGCTGGAGACGAGCATGCTGGTGATCGCCTTGATCGGCGAGCAGTTCACCGCGGACATGATCCCCGACGACTTCAAACAGCAGGCGGTCTTCGGCACGCCGGAGCAGGTCGCCGAGCAGATCAAGGAGAAGGTCTACGACGTCGGTGTCGACGGGGTCATCCTCAGCCCGGTGACGATGGGCGGTTACGTACCCGGCGGCGTCACTGCGGTGGCCGAGGCATTGAAGCCCGTGATCGGCGGGTGAACTCTTGGTCGGTGCGCCATCTCACCGCGCTGGTGGGATGGCCACCGACTACCCTAGGGTTGTATTGACAAAGTACTTCGCTAGGAGCGTCAGATGAGCCACCCGGGAGCTACGGCATCGGATCGGCACAAGGTCGTCATCGTCGGTTCGGGTTTCGGTGGATTGAACACCGCACAGGCACTCAAGCGTGCCGATGTCGACATCAAGTTGATCGCCCGTACCACCCACCACCTGTTCCAGCCGCTGCTGTACCAGGTGGCCACCGGCATCATCTCCGAGGGCGAGATCGCGCCGCCGACCCGGCTGATCCTGCGCAAGCAGGAGAACGCCCAGGTGCTGCTCGGTGACGTGACCCATGTCGACCTGGAGAACCAGACGATCGACTCCGTCCTGCTGGGCCATACCTACCGCACGCCGTATGACACCTTGATCCTGGCCGCAGGTGCAGGTCAGTCATATTTCGGCAACGATCACTTCGCCGAGTTCGCACCCGGCATGAAGACCATCGACGACGCGCTGGAGCTGCGTGGCCGCATCCTCGGCGCCTTCGAGCAGGCCGAGCGGTCGAGTGATCCGGAGCGCCGCAAGAAGCTGCTGACGTTCGTCGTCATCGGTGCCGGACCGACCGGCGTGGAGATGGCCGGCCAGATCCAGGAGCTGGCGGACCAGACGCTCAAGGGCAGCTTCCGGCATATCGACCCCACCGAGGCGCACGTCATCCTGCTCGACGCCGCGCCCGCGGTCCTTCCGCCGATGGGCGAGAAGCTCGGCCTCAAGGCCAAGGAGCGGCTGGAGAAGATGGGCGTCGAGATTCAGCTCAATGCCATGGTCACCGATGTCGACCGCAATGGCATCACCGTCAAGGACAAGGACGGCACCATCCGACGCATCGAATCGGCGTCCAAGGTGTGGTCCGCAGGCGTGCAGGCCAGCCCGCTCGGTAAGGATCTGGCCGCCCAGTCCGAGACCGAGATCGATCGTGCCGGCCGCGTCAAGGTCAACCCGGACCTGTCGATCCCCGGTCACCCCAACGTGTTCGTGGTCGGCGATATGGCGTTCGTCGACGGCGTGCCGGGTATGGCACAGGGCGCCATCCAGGGCGCCAAGTACGTCGCCGCGATCATCAAGAACGAGGCCGCTGCACGCGCACACGGCACCAAGCCCAAGCCCCGGGTGCCGTTCAAGTACTTCGACAAGGGCTCGATGGCCACCGTGTCAAAGTGGAACGCCGTGGCCAAGGTCGGCAAGCTCGAGTTCGGCGGCTTCATCGCCTGGCTCGCGTGGCTGGGGCTGCACCTGATCTACCTGGTGGGCTTCAAGACCAAGATCGCCACCTTGCTCTCTTGGGCGGTGACGTTCCTGAGCCGCCAGCGTGGTCAGCTGACCATCACCGAGCAGCAGGCCTACGCCCGCACCAGGATCGAGGAACTCGAGGAGATCGCCGCCTCGGTGCAGGAACGCGAGAAGGCGGCCAGTTAGCCGCCCAATCGCTGTCCCTGCCACGTCGACAGACTGCCTCCACCGGCCAGTTCCAGGACGGTGCCGGGGCTGTCGAATCCGGTTTCCGGATAACGCAGTTCGCTGACACACGCCAGCGGTGTGCCCAGCTCGTCGTCGGCCACCGATCCCGCGCCCAGCTCCACCCGGTGCCGTAGCAGCGGCGTGCCGTCCACATCGGCGTGCAGCGCCGAGGTCCAGAATCCTTGGTCCTCACCGGTTCTGCCGATCTGCGCGCTTTCGCGCACCCGTGCCGTCGCGGACTGGCCTACCCGCAGCCGGGTGCTGGTGTGGTGGCACGCGTCGCCCGCGATGACAGTGGGCTGGGGATCGAGGTCGAGCTCACCTGCGACCTCCAGATCCCAGAAGCTGTGCGACACCACGCTTCCCGCACCCGGGAGCGCGACGCTGGCCGCGACACTGCGCACCCGCAGCCGCGCACCGGCCTCCACGACGATCCGCACCGAGATGACATCCCCGCCAAGCGGTGTCGCCGCGGCCGACAGCAGGTGTACGACGTCGGGCTCGGTGCGACGCGCGGCGAGCCCGCCCGCGCATTCGATGTGCGGGCCGCGGCCGGGCCGCGCCACCAGCAGGACGTCGGAACGCATCTCAGCCCGCGACCGGTACCCGTAGCTGCTTGTGCACCCACTGCAGCACCGGGCCGGCGGTCGGGTCGTCGGTGAGCGAGATGAGCACGAAGGGACGGTCTCCCCGCACCTGGGTGGAATCCCGGCGCATCACGTCCAGATCGGCGCCGACCATGGGTGCGAGGTCGGTCTTGTTGATCACCAACAGATCCGAGAAGGTCACCCCTGGCCCACCCTTGCGCGGCACCTTGTCACCGCCGGCCACGTCGACGACGAAGATCTGCACGTCGATGAGGCCGGAGGAGAAGGTGGCGGTCAGGTTGTCGCCGCCGGACTCGACCAGGATCAGATCCAGACCCGGATTGGCGGCGATGAGATCGTCGATGGCATCCAGATTGGCGGTGATGTCATCGCGGATGGCGGTGTGCGGGCAGCCTCCGGTCTGCACCGCGGCGATGCGCTCGTCGGGCAGGACGGCATGCCTGCGCAGGAAGTCGGCGTCCTCGGTGGTGTAGATGTCGTTGGTCAGCACGGCCAGCGAGATCTCATCGCGCAGCTGACGGCACAGCGCGGCCACCAGGGCCGTCTTGCCGGACCCCACCGGGCCGCCCACGCCGATGCGCAGCGGCTCCCCCGGCTGACGCACCCGCTTGGGCCGGTCGGCATGGGTGTGCGGTTCGCCGTCGATGAAATGTGGTGGCATATATGGACCTTTCGACTCGGCTCAGGAATTTCAGGAGAAGAACAGTGGCCGCTCGCGCGCAGCGTGCCCCTCGGCCAGCACGTCGAGCAGCGGATCGGACAGGTCGGCGAGCTCCTTGACGGCCAGTGCGGCGGTCTGCTCGCACAGCGCGGATAACTCGAAGGTCAGTGCCGCGACATCGGCCGGATCCAGCGCCAGCAGCCGTTGCGCGGCCGTGGCCGACCCGGTCATGGTGGTGTACACCACCGACAGCGCGGTGTGTTCGGGAGCCATCGCGCCGGCGATACCGACCGCGCCCGTCGCCACTGCGAGGTGCGGCTTGGATCCGAGTGCACCCCAGGGGTGCTCCGGCCACACCCGTTTGGCCAGCCGCAGCAGTCCGCGGCCCTGCGCCCGCGAAGCCGTCCGTGCCGCCGGCGACGGCGTGCGGGCATCGGTTTCGGCGTCGGCGGCATCGATCGCCAGACTGCCGGTGTGCACCGCGGCCGCCAGGGACGCACTCACCAGGCCCTGACTGCGGATCCGGCGACACAGGTAGGCCCGCAGCGTGGTGACGCCGGTGACCCGCCCCGCGGTGATCGCCTCTTCGATGCCGCCGGAGTGCACGTGACCGCCGGTCGGCAGCCGGGAATCGGCCAGCGTGAGAAGTGTTGCCAGGGACGACGGCGAGCCAAGCGACGGGAAGTTCGGCTCGGGCGAGCGCAGCGACGGGGAATGGGCGAACATCAGAACAAGAAGTAACGCTGCGCCATCGGCAGTTCGGTGGCCGGCTGCTCCTGCCAGACCTCGCCGTCGATGCGGACGGTGAAGCTATCGGAGTCGACCTCGATCCGCGGCAATGCGTCGTTGAGCGGCATCTGGGCCTTGCCCACCTGCCGTACGTTGCCCACCGCCAGCAGCCGTCGCTTGACGTCGAGCCGGTCGCCCAGGCCGTCCTCGAGCGCTTGCGGTGCCACGAAATGCACCGACGTGGCCGCCGCAGCGGCGGGCGCGGCGCCGAACATCGGCCGGGGCAGCACCGGTTGCGGGGTCGGAATGGAGGCATTGGCATCGCCCATCGCCGCCCAGGCGATCATGCCGCCCTTGATGACGGCGTGCGGGCGGACACCGAAGAAGGCCGGCTCCCACAACACCAGATCGGCCAGTTTGCCGACCTCCACCGAACCGATCTCGTGATCCATCCCGTGCGCCACCGCGGGGCAGATGGTGTACTTCGCGACATAGCGACGGGCCCGGTTGTTGTCGGCCCGCACGTCGCCTTCCAGGAAGCCTCTGCGGCGCTTCATGACATGCGCGGTCTGCCAGGTGCGCAACACCACTTCGCCGATACGCCCCATGGCCTGGGCGTCGCTGCCGATCATCGAGATCGCGCCGATATCGTGCAGCAGATCCTCTGCGGCGATGGTCGAGGGGCGGATCCGGCTTTCCGCGAACGCGAGATCTTCGGGGATTCGCGGGTTGAGATGGTGACACACCATCAACATGTCCAGATGCTCGTCGAGAGTGTTGACGGTGTGCGGGCGGGTCGGGTTCGTCGAACTCGGCAGCACGTTGGGTTCCCCCGCGACCGTGATGATGTCGGGTGCATGCCCGCCGCCCGCGCCCTCGGTGTGGTAGGCGTGGATGGACCGGCCCTTCACCGCGGCCAGGGTGTCCTCCACGAACCCCATCTCGTTGAGTGTGTCGGTGTGGATGTTGGCCTGCACGCCGGCGGCCTCGGACACGGTCAGGCAGGCGTCGATCGCGGCTGGCGTGGTGCCCCAGTCCTCGTGCAGCTTGAATCCGGCTGCACCACCGCGCAATTGCTCCCACATCGCCTCATGGCTGACGGTGTTGCCCTTGCCCAGCAGCGCGATGTTGAGCGGCCAGGTGTCCAGCGCTTCCAACATCCGTGCCAGGTGCCAGGAACCGGGGGTCACGGTGGTGGCCTTGCTGCCCTCCGCCGGCCCGGTCCCGCCGGCGACGATGGTGGTGATGCCGCCGCCGAGGGCCTCCTCCATGATCTGCGGACAGATCAGGTGGACGTGACAGTCGATGGCGCCCGCGGTGACGATGCGGCCGTTGCCGGAAATGACCTCGGTGGACGGGCCGACCACCAGGTCGGGGTGCACCCCGGACATGATGTCGGGGTTTCCCGCCTTGCCGATCGCCACGATACGGCCATCGCGGATCCCGATATCGGCCTTGATGATTCCCCAGTAGTCGAGGATCACCGCACCGGTGATGACGGTGTCCGGCGCACCGTCGGCCCGGGTGGCCCGGCTCTGGCCCATCGATTCGCGCAGCACCTTGCCGCCACCGAACACCGCTTCGTCACCGGCCAATTCCGGTCCGCCGCTGCGATCCTCGGTGATCTCGATGAACAGGTCGGTATCGGCCAGCCGGATCCGGTCGCCGGCGGTGGGACCGTACAACGCGGCGTAACGGTCGCGGGAGAGGTAGGTCACTGTGGCGCGTCCAATCTGCCCGGTGGATTCAGCGAAAGCCCGTACACCTCACGCGTGCCGCTCAGTGGAACCAACGAAACGTGCTGGGCGATGCCGGGTTCGAAGCGCACCGCGGTGCCGGCGGGGATGTCGAGACGGTGCCCGTGCGCGGCATCGCGATCGAATTCCAGCGCCGAGTTCGCCTGCGGCAGGTGCACATGACTGCCCACCTGCACCGGCCGATCCCCGCTGTTGACCACATCGAGCGAGATGCGCGGCGCGCCCGGACTGAGGCCGATATCGCCGTCACCGAAGACGATCTCACCTGGGTACATGGCACACCCCTGTCACGGAATCGGATGGTGGACGGTGACGAGCTTGGTGCCGTCCGGGAAGGTCGCCTCGACCTGGACGTCATGGAGCATCTCCGGCACACCGTCCATGACCTGCTCACGGGTCAGCACGTCGCGACCGCTGACCATCAGCTCGGACACCGTGCGTCCGTCGCGCGCGCCTTCCAGGATGTGGTCGGTGATCAGCGCGACGGCTTCGGGATGGTTCAGCCGCAGCCCTCGGTCCTGCCGTCGCCGAGCGAGCTCGGCCGCGTAGGAAATGAGTAACCGCTCTTGTTCATGCGGCGTTAAACGCATAGTGCGCGATACTGCCACGCCTCGGGCGAATCAGCAGCGCTCACCGTTATTCGGCGACGTTCTGCAGCCGAACCTGGCCGCGCGCCACCGTGCGGTCATCCTCGTCGGTGATGGTGATCAGCCACAGCTGCTGCCGCCGGCCCCGGTGGATCGGCGTCGAAACCGCCGTCACCGTGCCGGATTTGATGGCACGCAGGAAATCGGTGTTGTTGTTCACACCGACGACGGTCCCGCCGCCGTGCTCGGCGAGCCAGACGTGTCCGGAGACGCTGGCGAGGCTTTCCACGATGGCGCAGTAGACGCCGCCGTGGACGATCCCCCAGGGCTGCTTCACCTTGTCGGTGATCTCCAGACGGGCACGTCCGCCGTCGGGGGTCACCTCCAGGTATTGCAGTCCCAATTCGCTGTCGAAGCCGGCGCCGAGGCCGGGAGGCAGAGATGCGGTCACGAGATCTGTGTCTACACGGTCTGATCACCGAATGCGGAAGGGCCCCACGCGTAATGCGTGGGGCCCTTCCTTCGAGTGGACCGGGGGTCTCTGCAGCCCTCAGGACTCCGGCTCGGTCCGTTAGCCTCGCACCTAAATAATAGGCAAGGCTGCCCTAATTTAGCAAGGCCTTCCCTGCGGCAATCCTGCTGGCGCCGCGCACCGGCAGGCCGAACCCGACCAAGGCGTCGAGGATCGCCTGGCCGCGGCACATGCTCGTCAGCTCACTGGACCCGGCCAGCAGGGGTACCTGGGTCGACGCGCCGACCACGGCCGCTCCCACGATGTTCCACATCGACGCGATCGAGATGGCGCCGTCACTGACCTCATAGAGCTTGGCGAACAGCGGAGCCAGCGCCCGGTGACTGCGATGGGCCACCCAGGTCGTCAGGGCCGCCTCACTGGGCAGCGCCACGATGCCGTCGCGCGTGGTGCGCACCGTGCCGACCGTGGCACGTTGCGCCAGGTGGGGATCGTCCGGCAGTGCGCGCAGCGTCGGGTCAACTACCCCGACCCAGTCGATGGCACCTTCGGAATCGACGTGCACCCACAGGTTCTCCAGCCCGGTGTCCCACGCGCGGCCTTCCAGCGCGATCAATGGCACCACCCGCCCGATCACGACATGAGACAGCGTCGCCGCCAGCTGCTGCGCGACCGCGGCGCGGCTGTCGGTCTCGGCGACCGCGGCGTCGAACATGGTGCGCAGGCGGTCGGTGGTCATCACCTCGACCAGCGGCCACCAACGCCGCCGGGACAGATCACCCATCACCGCCACGCCGTAGACCCGCGGACATTCGGGATAGAGCTCCCGCAGTCGCCGGCTGGACTCATGTAGCGGCAGTGCCCGCCTAATCGACATGCGTGCGATCAGCGGATCGTCGACCACGACCGTCATCAGCACCTCCTTCTTCGGTTAGGTTAGCCTTACTATAGTCATCGGCGTCAAGCGGGCCAGTACCTGTGACTCGACTCACAGGTATCTCGGAAACGGGCCGTGACCGGCGCAGGAGAGTACGGCTCCAGGCAACCGACCTGGCGCGTAGATGGGATACGACGCACGGTAGTAACCGCGTAGTACCCTTGTTCCATTGCTCAGGAGAGTGAACAGAACATGGCCAAGTTGACGCGGCTCGGGGAACTCGAGCGCGAAGTGATGGACCACCTCTGGACATCGCGCGAACCACAAACGGTGCGGCAGGTCCACGAGGCCCTTGCTGCGCGCCGCGACCTCGCCTACACCACGATCATGACGGTCCTGCAGCGGCTGGCGAAGAAGAATCTCGTCGTCCAGCATCGCGATGACCGCGCCCACCGCTACGCCCCCACCCACGGCCGCGACGAGCTCGTCGCCGGACTGATGGTCGACGCACTCGACCAGGTCTCGGACTCCGGCAGCCGGGAGGCCGCTCTGGTGCATTTCGTCGAACGAGTGGGCGCGGATGAGGCTGACGCGCTGCGCCGCGCACTCGCCGAACTGGAATCCAAGCACCGGGTTGTCCCACCGGCTGGTAATTCGGGTACCGGCTGAGGGACACTGACGACGTGTCCGCGCTGGCCTTCTCCATCGTCGCGCTGGTGCTCGTCGGTCCGGTCCCCGCGCTCCTCGCGCGCGCATCCTGGCCCCTACGCGCGCCGCGCGCCGCCATCGTGCTCTGGCAGGCCATCGCACTCGCCGCGGTGCTCTCGGCGTTCTCCGCCGGTATCGCCATCGCCAGCCGGCTGTTCGTCCCCGGCCCCGACGGCCGCCCCACCGCCACACTGACCAGCGAAATCGCGGTCCTGGGCTGGCCACTGTGGGCGCTGTACGTGGTGGTCTTCGCACTCACCCTGATGATCGGCGCGCGGTTGATCATCGCGGTCGTGCTGGTGGCCATCGCCACCCGGCGACGACGCGCCCATCACCGCATGGTCGTCGACCTCGTCGGCATGTCCCGCGACGTCGTGCGCACCCCCGCCCGTCGGCCCAGCGGACTGCGCGTCCTTGGCGTCGCCCAACCGATGGCCTACTGCCTGCCCGGTGTGCGCAGCCGCGTGGTGGTCAGCGAGGGCGCGCTGACCACGCTCTCGGAATCCGAGGTCTCGGCCATCCTCAGCCACGAACGAGCCCACCTGCGGGCCCGCCACGATCTGGTGCTGGAGATGTTCACCGCCGTGCACGCCGCGTTTCCGCGGTTCGTCCGCAGCGGTAACGCCCTCGACGCCGTCCGGCTGCTCATCGAACTGCTCGCCGACGACGCCGCCGTCCGGGTCGCCGGGCCCACTCCCCTGGCCCGTGCGCTGGTCGCGTGCGCCGGCGGGCGCACCCCGTCCGGTGCGCTGGCCGCCGGCGGACCGACCACCGTGGTGCGCGTGCAGCGGCTCTGCGGCGAGGGCAATAGTCTTGCCCTGGCAGTGGCGGCCTACACCGCCGCGGCTGCGATCCTGATCATTCCCACGGTGGCGCTGGCACTTCCCTGGCTCACCGAGCTGCACCGCTTGTTCAGTCACTAGGGCATAAACCCCGAACCGGCGGCGATTCAACCATCGAAGACGTAGACGA
Organism: Mycolicibacterium frederiksbergense; assembly: GCF_012223425.1. Taxonomy (GTDB): domain Bacteria; phylum Actinomycetota; class Actinomycetes; order Mycobacteriales; family Mycobacteriaceae; genus Mycobacterium; species Mycobacterium frederiksbergense. The sequence goes on along the minus strand of NZ_CP038799.1, from coordinate 5,234,393 downwards.
CACGAAAGGCTGCCGCATGACCAGTTCGGGCAACACCGGTAAGGCACAGATCGGGGTCACCGGCCTCGCGGTCATGGGATCCAACATCGCGCGGAACTTCGCCCGGCACGGCTACACCGTTGCGCTACACAACCGCTCGATCGCCAAAACCGATGCGCTGCTGGCCGAGCACGGCTCCGAGGGCAATTTCGTGCGCAGCGAGACGATCGCCGAGTTCCTCGACGCGCTGGAGAAGCCGCGCCGCGTGCTGATCATGGTCAAGGCCGGTGACCCGACCGACGCCGTCATCAATGAGCTCGCCGACGCGATGGAGGAAGGCGACATCATCATCGACGGCGGCAACGCGCTCTACACCGACACCATCCGCCGCGAGAAGGCGATCCGGGAGCGGGGTCTGCACTTCGTCGGCGCCGGCATCTCCGGCGGTGAGGAGGGCGCGCTCAACGGCCCGTCGATCATGCCCGGCGGCCCCGCCGAGTCCTATGTCTCGCTGGGTCCGCTGCTGGAGGAGATCTCTGCGCACGTCGACGGGGTGCCGTGTTGCACCCACATCGGCCCCGATGGCGCCGGGCACTTCGTGAAGATGGTGCACAACGGCATCGAGTACTCCGACATGCAGCTCATCGGCGAGGCCTACCAACTGCTGCGCGACGGCCTGGGCCTGGCCGCCGGACAGATCGCCGACGTCTTCACCGACTGGAACTCCGGCGATCTGGACAGCTACCTGGTGGAGATCACCGCCGAGGTGCTGCGCCAGGTCGACGCGAAGACCGGCACGCCGCTGGTCGATCTGATCCTCGACGAGGCCGAGCAGAAGGGCACCGGACGCTGGACGGTGAAGTCCGCGCTCGATCTGGGTGTACCCGTCACCGGCATCGCCGAAGCGGTGTTCGCCCGCGCACTGTCGGGCTCGGTGGCCCAGCGCAAGGCCACCACCGGCCTGGCCTCCGGCGATCTCGGCAAAAAACCAACGGATGCAGCGCAATTCACCGAGGACATCCGGCAGGCGCTCTACGCCTCCAAGATCATCGCCTACGCCCAGGGCTTCAACCAGATCCAGGCCGGCAGCGCCGAGTACAACTGGGACATCACCCCCGGCGACATGGCCACCATCTGGCGCGGCGGCTGCATCATCCGGGCCAAGTTCCTCAACCGCATCAAGGACGCCTTCGACAATGATGCCGACCTGCCCACCCTGATCGTCGACCCGTACTTCCGCGACGCCATCGAGGCTGCCATCGACAGCTGGCGCCGCGTCGTGGTCAAGGCCACCGAACTGGGCATCCCGATCCCCGGTTTCAGCTCCGCGCTGTCCTACTACGACGGCCTGCGCACCGAGCGGCTGCCTGCGGCGCTGACCCAGGGCCTGCGCGACTTCTTCGGCGCGCACACCTACGGCCGCATCGACACCGACCGCGACAAGCGTTTCCACACCCTGTGGAGCGGCGACCGCAGCGAGGTCGAGGCCTGAGTTTTACCCGCGAGCAGTCATAAATGGCCCCAAATAGGGCAGCTATCTCTGCCATTTGCGTCTGCTCGCGGGATGTTCGGAGCCCACTAGACTTACGGGCGTGCAGTTCCTCAACGGTCACACCCCGCCCTACGACTTGACCTACAACGACGTCTTCGTCGTGCCCGGACACTCCGATGTGGCGTCCCGCTTCGATGTGGACCTGTCCACTGTCGACGGATCGGGCACCACCATCCCGGTGGTGGTGGCGAACATGACCGCCGTCGCGGGCCGCCGGATGGCCGAGACGGTGGCGCGCCGCGGCGGCATCGTGGTGTTGCCCCAGGATCTGCCGCTGTCGGTGGTGCAGCACACCGTGGACTTCGTGAAGAGCCGCGATCTGGTCGTCGACACCCCGGTCATCCTGGGCCCCGAGGACTCCGTCTCCGATGCGATGGCGCTGATCCACAAGCGGGCGCACGGCGCGGCGGTGGTGGTCTTCGAGGGCAGGCCGATCGGCGTGGTCACCGAGGCCTCCTGCGCGGGCGTGGACCGGTTCGCCCGGGTCCGCGACATCGCCATCAGCGACTTCATCACCGCGCCGGCCGGCACCGAACCGCGCAAGGTGTTCGACCTGCTCGAGCATGCCCCCGTCGACATCGCGGTGCTCACCGATGACAACGGCGAACTCACCGGTGTGCTGACCCGCACCGGCGCCATCCGCGCGGGCATCTACACCCCCGCGGTGGACGCCTCGGGTCGGCTGCGCATCGCCGCCGCGGTCGGCATCAACGGTGACGTCGGCGCCAAGGCCCGCGGCCTCGCCGAGGCCGGGGCGGACCTGCTCGTGATCGACACCGCACACGGTCATCAGGCCAAGATGCTCGAGGCCATCGCGGTGGTCGCCTCACTCGATCTGGGTCTGCCGATCGCCGCCGGGAACGTGGTGTCCGCCGAGGGCACCCGCGACCTGATCGGCGCGGGTGCCTCCATCGTCAAGGTCGGTGTCGGCCCCGGCGCGATGTGCACCACCCGCATGATGACCGGCGTCGGGCGCCCACAGTTCTCCGCCGTCGTCGAATGTTCTTCGGCAGCAAAGGAACTCGGCGGTCACGTGTGGGCCGACGGCGGGGTGCGCCACCCCCGCGACGTGGCCCTGGCCCTTGCCGCGGGTGCCTCCAACGTGATGATCGGCTCCTGGTTCGCCGGCACCTACGAATCACCCGGCGACCTGCTGCGCGACCGGGACGGACAGCCCTTCAAGGAGAGCTACGGGATGGCCTCCAAACGCGCGGTGGCCGCGCGCACCGCCGCCGACAGCGCCTTCGACCGGGCCCGCAAGGGTCTGTTCGAAGAGGGCATCTCCAGCTCCCGGATGGCTCTCGACGCGGCGCGCGGCGGTGTGGAGGACCTGCTCGACCACATCACCTCCGGGGTGCGCAGCACCTGCACCTACGTCGGCGCCACGACGCTGCCCGAACTGCACGACAAGGTCGTCCTCGGCGTGCAGTCGGCCGCCGGCTTCGCCGAAGGACACCCGCTGCCCACCGGTTGGTGATTCCGCGGGCCCGATCCGGGCAGTTACCATGTACCGATTCCGTCGCGAATGACATCCGTCGCCAATACAGAGAGGGACCCCGTGCCACAGGCACCCGTGGAAGCCCACGGAGATCGAATGGGCTCCGGGATTGCGCTCGGCACACCGCCCTCGCCCAGCGAACCCGGTGAATCCGAGCCGTCCAGTAGCCGGCCGGGCACCAGGCCCGGCACACCTGCGGTGAGCAGACGATGAATCTCACCATGACGCTGCTCAGCCTGCTCGCGTTCATCCTGCTGACCGCGGGAACCGCGTTGTTCGTCGCGGCCGAGTTCTCCTTGACCGCACTGGAACGCAGCATCGTCGAGTCCAACGCACGGACCGGCGGACGGCGCGATCAGTTCGTCCTCAAGGCACACCGCACCCTGTCCTTCCAGCTGTCCGGCGCGCAGCTCGGCATCTCGATCACCACCCTGGCCACCGGATACCTGGCCGAACCCGTGGTGGCCCGGCTGCTCTACGCGCCGCTGACCGCGCTGCACGTCCCCGCCGACTGGGTGAGCCCGATCGCTCTGGTGCTGGCGCTGCTGATCGCCACCTCGGTGTCGATGATCTTCGGTGAGCTGGTGCCAAAAAATCTGGCCATCTCCAAACCACTGCCCACCGCCCGATTCGCCGGCGCGCCGCAGTGGTACTTCTCCAAGCTGTTCACCCCGGTCATCAAGGCCACCAACGGCACCGCCAACTGGATCCTGCGCCGGTTGGGCATCGAACCGGCCGAGGAACTGCGCTCGGCACGGTCCCCCCAGGAACTGGTGTCGCTGGTGCGCACCTCGGCACGCAGCGGCGCGCTGGACGCCGACACCGCCGTCCTGGTCGACCGTTCACTGCAGTTCGGCGACCGTTCCGCCGAGGAACTGATGACCCCACGGTCCAAGATCGAATCGCTGGAACTGGAGGACACCGTCTCCGACCTGTTGGACGCCTCGATCCGCACCGGCTACTCGCGTTTCCCGATCGTCGACGGCGACCTCGACCAGACCGTCGGCATGGTGCACGTCAAGCAGGTCTTCGAGGTGCCGGCGCAACGGCGCGCCACCACCCCGTTGTCCCGGTTGGCGGTGCCGGTGCCGACGGTGCCCGCGTCGCTCGACGGTGACGCGGTGATGACCCAGATCCGCGCTAACGGGATCCAGACCGCCATGGTCGTCGACGAATACGGCGGCACCGCGGGCATGGTCACCTTCGAGGACCTGATCGAGGAGATCGTCGGCGATGTGCGCGACGAACACGATGACGCCACACCGGATGTGGTGCAGAGCCGGGCCGGCTGGCAGGTCTCCGGACTGCTGCGGATCGACGAGGTCGATTCCGAGACACCGTTCCGGGCCCCCGAGGGTGATTACGAGACGATCGGCGGCCTGGTCCTGGAGAAGCTCGGACACATCCCCGACGTCGGCGAAACCGTGGAGCTCACCGAGTTCGACCCGGACAAGCCCGGTGAGGACCCGGTGCGCTGGCAGGCCCGGATCTTGAGGATGGACGGCCGGCGTATCGATCTGCTGGAACTCGTCGAGACCGCCGGCGCCGACGCGTCACCCGCCGAGGGCAAGGAGCCCACCGATGGGCGGTGACCTGTTCGCGGTCGCACTGACCGTCCTGCTGCTGGGCCTCAACGCGTTCTTCGTCGGCGCCGAGTTCGCCCTGATCTCGGCGCGGCGCGACCGCCTCGAAGCGCTCGCCGAGCAGGGCAAGAAACGCGCCGTCACGGTGATGCGTGCGGCGGAGAACCTTTCGCTGATGCTGGCCGGCGCGCAGCTGGGCATCACCATCTGCTCGATCCTGCTCGGCCGGGTCGGCGAGCCCGCGGTGGCCCATCTCCTGGAGAAACCGTTCGCGCTGCTCGGCGTCGGCGACGCCGTCCTGCACACGGTGTCGTTCATCGTCGCGCTCGCGGTGGTCGTGACCCTGCACGTGCTGCTCGGCGAGATGGTGCCCAAGAACATCGCCATCGCCGGACCGGAAGCCACCGCGATGCTGCTGGTACCGCCGTACCTGATGTACATCCGTGCGGTGCGCCCGCTCATCGCCTTCTACAACTGGGCCGCCAACACCACGCTGCGGGCGATGCGGGTGGAACCCAAGGACGAACTCGACGTCACGGTCTCCACCGTCGAGCTGTCCGACATGATCGCCGAGTCCCTGTCGGAGGGTCTGCTCGACCGGGAGGAGCACACCCGGTTGACCCGCGCCCTGCAGATCCGCGATCGCAGCGTGGCGGATCTGGCCATCCCGCTGGACCGGATCCACGCGGTGCCCTCGGCGGCACCGGGGTCCGGACCCACGATCGCGGCCGTCGAGCAGGCGCTCTCGGAGACCGGGTACTCCCGCTTCCCGGTGACCAATGCCGACGGCAGCTACCTGGGCTACCTGCACATCAAGGATGTGCTGCCGGTGCTCCACGAGGAGCGCACCACGCTGGACGCGGCGATGGTGCGCCCGCTGATCGAGGTGGCATCCACGCTGCCGCTGCCCGACGCGCTGACCCGGTTGCGGCGCAACAAGAGTCACCTCGCACTGGTCACCGACGGTGGCCGGGTCACGGCGATGGTGACGCTGGAGGACCTGGTGGAAGATCTGGTCGGCACGGTGCGCGACGGGACGAACCGGATCTGATGGTGACCGTCCTCACCGAATCGGACTGGCTGGCTCGGGAGGCCGCGCACCAGCAGCGGGTCGCGCGGTTCACCGCGCCGCACCAGCACCGCGCGCGACGCGGCGAACCGCATCCGGTGTGGGATTTCCTGTTCACCTACTACAGCCTGCGGCCCCGCCAGCTGCGGCGCTGGCATCCCGGCTTCGGCGTCGCGCTGGCCGGACCCGCCGCCGAACGCTTCGCCACCCGCACCGGTTACCACCGCATCGAGGGCACTGTGACGGTGACCGATGAGCTGTTGAAAGCCCGGCGCGACACCGTGGCGTTCATCGCCGACCTGCTGTCGGGTACCGCCCAGCGGCCCGCCCGGTTCAACTGTTTCGGGCTGCATGAATGGGCGATGGTCTACCGCTCGCCGGAGGTGCGCCACGGCCAGGTGCCGCTGCGTCTCGGGGCGACGGGCACCGACGCCGTCGTCGATTCGATGCCGTTGCGATGCAGCCATTTCGACGCGTTCAGGTTCTTCACCCCGGCCGCTGCCGAGCGCAACGGTGAGCAGTTACGCCGCGACACCCAGCTCGTCACCGAGCAGCCGGGCTGCATTCACGCAGCAATGGACTGCTACAAGTGGGCCTACAAACTGGGGCCGCTGGTGCCCTCGGAACTGGTGATGGACTGCCTGGAACTGGCCGCCGACGCGCGGGCGGTCGACATGTGTGCCAGCCCATATGACCTGACCGACTATGGTTTCGACCCGATTACCATCGAGACCGCCGCAGGCCGCGCCGAGTACGTCACAGCGCAGCAGGGCATCACCGAACGGGCCGCGCCGTTGCGTGCGGAGCTGGCCCGCCGGTGTGACCTGCTGCTCACCCGGTCCTCCGCCGGATCACCGGTAGTTACCGGCGGGTAAACTAGTCCGACTGCTAAGGGAGGAAACATGACCGAGCGCGTGACGGTGGGAAACCTGCGGGTTGCCAAGGTGCTGCACGACTTCATCACGACCGAAGCGTTACCCGGCACCGGTCTGGACCCCGATACCTTCTGGTCGGGCGTGGACAAGGTCATCGCCGACCTCACCCCGCAGAACCAGGGTCTGCTGGCCCGTCGTGATGACCTGCAGGCCCAGATCGACAAGTGGCACCGTGCCCGGGTCATCGGCCCCTTCGACGCCGCCGAGTACAAGCAGTTCCTCACCGATATCGGTTACCTGGCGCCCGAGCCCGCCGACTTCAGCATCACCACCTCCGGTGTCGACGCCGAGATCACCAGCACCGCGGGCCCGCAGTTGGTGGTGCCGATCCTCAACGCCCGCTTCGCCCTGAACGCCGCCAACGCGCGGTGGGGTTCGCTCTATGACGCGCTGTACGGCACCGACGTGATCTCCGAGGACGGTGGCGCCGAGAAGGGCTCCTCGTACAACCGGGTGCGCGGCGACAAGGTCATCGCCTACGCCCGCAACTTCCTCGACGAGGCCGTGCCGCTGTCCTCGGGCTCCTGGGCCGACATCACCGAGGTGACGATCACCGACGGCGTGCTGACTTTGACCGTCGACTCCTCGGGCGAGCCCTCGTCGGTCGAGCTCGCCGATCCGAGCGCATTCGTCGGCTACACCGGCGAACTCGGTGCTCCGGCCTGGTCGGTGCTGCTGGAGCACAACGGCCTGCACATCGAGATCCTGACCGACGCGGACTCACCGGTCGGATCGACCGACAAGGCCGGCATCAAGGACGTCGTGCTGGAGTCCGCCATCACCACCATCATGGATTTCGAGGACTCGGTCGCCGCGGTCGACGCCGAGGACAAGGTCCTGGGCTACCGCAACTGGTTGGGGCTCAACCGCGGCGATCTCGCCGAAGAGGTCAGCAAGGGCGGCAAGTCCTTCACCCGGGTGCTCAGCCCCGATCGGACGTTCAGCACCCCCGACGGCACCGGCCAGCTCAGCTTGCCCGGGCGCAGCCTGCTGTTCGTCCGCAATGTCGGGCATCTGATGACCAACGACGCGATCGTGGACGCCGACGGCAACGAGGTCCCCGAGGGCATCCAGGACGCCCTGTTCACCGGCCTGATCGCCACCCACGGATTGACGGTCAGCGACGAGACGGGACCGCACGCCAACAGTCGCACCGGATCGATCTACATCGTGAAGCCCAAGATGCACGGGCCCGACGAGGTCGCGTTCACCTGCGAGTTGTTCAGCCGAGTCGAGGATGTCCTCGGTCTGCCCCAGGGCACCCTCAAGGTCGGCATCATGGACGAGGAACGCCGCACCACGCTGAATCTGAAGGCCTGCATCAAGGCCGCCGCCGACCGTGTCGTGTTCATCAACACCGGCTTCCTGGACCGCACCGGCGACGAGATCCACACCTCGATGGAGGCCGGCCCGATGATCCGCAAGGGCGCCATGAAGAGCCAGCCGTGGATCAAGGCCTATGAGGACGCCAACGTCGACGTCGGCCTGGCCACCGGCCTGTCCGGGCGCGCCCAGATCGGCAAGGGCATGTGGGCCATGACCGATCTGATGGCCGACATGGTCGAACAGAAGATCGGCCAGCCCCGCGCAGGCGCCACCACCGCGTGGGTGCCCTCCCCGACCGCGGCCACCCTGCACGCCATGCATTACCACCAGGTCGACGTGGCGGCGGTGCAGAAGGAACTCGCAGGCAAGCAGCGCGCCACCATCGACGAGTTGCTGACCATTCCGCTGGCCGGTGAACTGGCTTGGTCGACCGATGAGATCCACGAAGAGGTCGACAACAACTGCCAGTCCATCCTGGGCTACGTGGTGCGCTGGGTCGACGCCGGTGTCGGCTGTTCCAAGGTGCCCGACATCCACAATGTCGCGCTGATGGAAGACCGTGCCACGCTGCGCATCTCGAGTCAGTTGCTGGCCAACTGGCTGCGCCACGGAGTGATCACTGAGGGCGATATCAAGGCGAGCCTGCGCCGGATGGCCGCTGTCGTCGATCAGCAGAACGCCGGCGACCCCGACTACCTGCCGATGGCCACCGATCCCGAGGCCAGCATCGCCTTCCAGGCCGCGCAGGAATTGATCCTGTCGGGCACCCAGCAGCCCAGCGGCTACACCGAGCCGATCCTGCACCGGCGCCGCCGCGAGTTCAAGGCGCGTGCCGCAAGCCAGTGACTAGACTTCGGCGGGGCATTCGACACGACGAGTTAAGAGGGTAGGGATGGGCAGGCACAGCATTCCCGACCCCGACGAGGCCGACGACCGGACCGGCAACGGGCCGGACGCCGGTTACGGGTCGGAACCCGCCGGGGACAGTGATGCAGGTTTCCGCGACGCCGGTTATGGGGCCGACGAATACGGTCCTGGCGAATACCGGTCCGATGACTACGGGTCCGATGAGTACGGTCCGGACGACTACCAGTACGAAGTCGATCGCGGGTACGACGAGCCCGACCCGGCGCCGCGAGGTTTCCCCGCCGTCGCCGACGAGGATTCGCCGACCCAGGCTTTCTCGGTCACCGGCCGCCAGCGCACCTACGAGGACGGCGAGTGGACCGGCAGTCACCGTGCGGTGACCACCGGGCGGCGCAAGGTCAGCCCCGTCGTCATCGGCGCTCTCATCACCGTCGTGGTGGTGGTCGGCGCCGTCATCCTGTGGCGCTTCTTCGGTGACGCGCTGTCCAACCGCAGCCAGGCCTCCGCCGATCGCTGCGTCGAGGGCGAGGTGACCGTCGCGGTCATCGCCGACCCTGCCATCGCCGAACAGGTGGGCACCTTCGCCGAGCAGTACAGCGCGACCGCCGACCCGGTGGGCGACCGTTGTGTGCAGGTCGCGGTGCGGGCCGCGGACTCCACCGCGGTGATCAACGGTTTCGCCGAGTCCTGGCCTGGCGAACTCGGTGACCGCCCGGCCCTGTGGATTCCGGCGAGCTCGATCTCGGAGGCACGGCTGGAGACGGCCAGCGGCGGCAAAACCGTCATCGACAGCCGGCCGCTGGTGAGCTCCCCCGTCGTGCTGGCCGTCCGGCCCGAGCTCAAGGATGCGCTGGGCCAGCAGAGCTGGTCGGCCCTGCCGGGGCTGCAGAGCGACCCGGCCGGCCTGGACGGGCTCAACCTGCCGGGCTGGGGTGGCCTGAAACTGGCGCTGCCGCTCACCGACAACAGCGACGCCGCCTACCTGGCCTCCGAAGCGGTGGCCGCCGCCTCGGCGCCCGCCGGATCGCCGGGCAGCGCGGGCGCGGGCGCGGCTCAACGCCTGCTTGCCGGGCAACCCGAGTTGGCCGACGCCGCGGCCTCGACCGCTTTGGACGCCCTCGTCAACGCCGCCGACCCCGCGACCGCACCGGTGCACGCCGTCGCCACCACCGAACAGAAGCTGTTCGAGCGGGGCGCGAACCTCGACGATGCTGCCGGCAAGCTCGGTTCCTGGATCCCCTCGGGGCCGGCCGCCGTCGCCGACTTCCCCGCGGTGCTGCTCAGCGGCGACTGGCTGTCCAAGGAACAGCTGACCGCGGCAAGCGAGTTCGACCGCTTCATGCGCAAACCCGAGCAACTCGCCGAACTCGCCAAGGCCGGATTCCGGGTCGAAGGGGTGGCACCGCCGGGCAGCCCGGTCACCGATTTCCCGGCGCTCGCCCAGCCGTTGTCCTTCGGTGACGCGCAGTCCCGCGCCACCCTGGCCACCCGGATGACCGCACCCGCCCAGAGCGGCACGGTCACCGTGATGCTCGATCAGTCGATGCCCGTCGACGAGGGAGGCCGCAGCCGGCTGGCCAATGTGACCACCGCGCTCAACGACCGGCTGCAGATGCTGTCGCCGACATCGTCGGTGGGGCTGTGGACCTTCGACGGGGTGGCGGGACGCTCGGTGACCACCACCGGACCACTCGGCGACGATGTCGGTGGTGAACCCCGCTCGGCGGCGCTGTCGACGAATCTGCAGTCCCAGACGAGCTCCGGTGGCGGCGCGGTGTCCTTCACCACGCTGCGGCTGATCTACGCCGACGCGCTGGCGAACTTCCGCGCCGGTGAACCGAATTCGGTGCTGGTGATCACCTCCGGCCCGCACACCGACCGCAGCCTGGACGGCCCGGGACTGATCTCCTACATCCAGGGCGCGGTGGACACGGACCGGCCGGTCGCGGTGAACGTCATCAATCTCGGCGACGACCCGGACCGCTCGACGTGGGAAGAGGTGGCACGGGCCAGTGGCGGCGAGTACCGCAATGTGCCCAGCTCGGCCGATCCCGGTCTGGCCGATGCGGTCGCCGACTTCCTGGGCTGAGCTCCTCGCTTCAGCGCCGCCGCAGCACGCAGCGCACCCCGAAGTGATCCGACGGGAACACCCGCGGCAGTGCGGCCGAAATCGGTTCGCGGCCCAGTAGTTCGATCGATTCGGGCACCCAGGCGTCACCCGTGGTGAGCACCCGGTCGAATCGGACGTGGCGGCGTTTGTCCTTCATGTCGAACCGCATGTGGTTGATGGTGGTGTCCTCGGTGTACCCGGGTTCTCCCGGGCGCAGCACCGGCCAGGCGTCCCGGTAGTCCGGGTCGATGATGGCGTTCTCGGAGTCACGGATGTTGAAGTCGCCCAACATCACCACGTTCTCGGCGTCGCGCTGGGATGCGAAGATCCGCCCGAGTTGGCGGGCACGCAGAGACGCTGACGCCTTTCCGCTCTCGAGATGGATACCGACGACGGTCAGCCGCTCACCGTTGACGGTGAGCTGTGCGGTCAGGTATCCGCGGGACAATCGGGTCGGCAGCGGCGTGTAGGTGACGCTGTCGACGGGGACGCGGGACAGCAGCAGCATGCCATAGTTGCCCCGGCGGCCCCCGACAACCGCGGCACTGCGATAGTGCTCCCGGATCCATGGTTGTTCTCCGAACACGGTGAGCGCATCGGGAGTCACCTCCTGAAAAGCCATGATGTCCGGGGATTCTCGGGACAGCAGATCGGCGATGGTGCGGTGGCGCTGCCGGGCGTGCTTGTCGTTGAACCAGATGTTGTACGTCGTGACGGTGAGACGGTCGACGTGGCATGGCGTGGCCGTTTCGCGTGCGGTGATCCACCTTTGGCGACCGGGATCGAACCGCAGCACGGGCACGTGGGCCGGGCGACGGAAATAGCTGTGCCACAGCCGGTCCATGGTGCCCAAGCTACTCCGCTGCGGTGGCGCACCCCCGCGGAGCCCGCCACGCCCGCGGCAGTGTCACCGCGATGCCGATCAGTCCGACCCCGAGCGGCACCAGCAGCGCCGCACGGTATGACTCGAGCAGGTCGGCACCAGTTGCCAGGACGGCGACCTGAACGGCGGTGGTGACGGCGAGCCCGATCGCCGCGCCGAACTGGAACGTGGTGTAGAGCAACCCCCCGGTCAGGCCCTGCGCTGATTCCTCGACGCCGTCGGTGGCGGCAATGGTCAGTGGGCCGTAGGCCAGGGTGAACGCGATCCCCAGCGCCAGGAAGCTCGGCAGCATGCTCAGATAGACCCAGTCGTCCTCGACACCGGTGAACAAGGCGAACGACAATGCCGAGAAGAACATGCCGGCCGCGATGACCCGCCACAGCCCGAACCTGCGGACCAGGACCGGGGTCAGTGTCGGCGCGAGGATGGCGTCGATGGCGACCACCAGCAGCGCCAACGCCGTCGTCAGTGCCGACCAACCGCGTAATTCCTGCAGGTAGAGCACCACGATGAACTGGAATCCCATGAAGCCACCCGCCAGGCAGCCGGCACCGATGTAGGCGTTGACCAGGCTGTCGTTGCGCAGCAGACCAGGAGGGACGAGCGGGTCGGCGGCGGTGCGCTGCCGGACGGTGAATGCGGCGAACAGCATGAGCGCGACGGCACCTGTCGCTGCCGAGGCGAAAACGGAGGCGTGCGCGGCATTCTCGATCGTGGCGACGGTCAGGACCACCGCGCCGGTGATCAGCAGAGCGCCGGGCAGGTCGAGTGAACGGCGCGCTGCCACGGTGTCGCGTGGGATCAGCGGAAAACCCAGGGCCAGCACGGCCAGCGCGAGCACGACGGGAGCGAAGAAGACCCAACGCCAGCCGAAGGCCGTCAGCACGCCGCCGGCGACGAGCCCGAGCGAGAACCCGGCCGCGCCGATGCCCGCGTAGATGAGCACCGCGCGATCCCGTTGCGGGCCTTCGGGAAAGCTGGTGGTGATGATCGCGAGCCCGGCCGGCATCAGGAAGGCCGCCGCGATCCCGGTGATGACGCGGACCGCGATGATCATCGCTCCACTGGGGGCGACGCCCCCCAGCGCGGAGACGCCGATGAAGACGACCAGGGCGATCAGGAACACCCGCCGCCGCCCGTAGACATCGGCGGTGCGCCCGCCCAGCAACATGAAACCGCCGTAGCCGATGACGTAACCGCTGACGATCCACTGGAGTTGGACGGTCGGCAGCCCCAGCGCCTCGCGGATCACCGGCAGGGCGATGTTGAACATCGCGATGTCGATGCCCTCCAGGAAAGCCGCCCCGCAGAGCGCCACCAGGAGCAGCGCCGAGCGGGTCCGCGAGGGCGTACGTGTGGGATGTGCCGCAACTGTGTCCATCTACCCCAACCTTGAGTTCCTATTGGTAACTGACCACATCATCAGGCACCATGGCGGTGTGGCGGAAGAAGGCACTTCGAAGTCAGCCGGTACCCCTGAGGTAACCGACTGCTGCCCGGACGCCTTCCAGTGGGATCGGCGCGAGGACTGTGAGGTCCGCCAGATCCTCGACCGGATCGCGGACAAATGGTCGCTGCTCGTCATCGCCCTGCTCGATGACGGTTCCATGCGATTCACCGAGCTCAAACGCATGATCGACGGCGTCAGCCAGCGGATGCTGACCGTCACGCTGCGCCAGCTCGAACGCGACGGCCTGGTGCGCCGCACCGTGCATCCCGTCGTCCCGCCCCGGGTCGACTACGAACTCACCGATCTCGGGCGCACCCTGCACCAGACCGTCCAATCGCTGGTCCGGTGGACCGAACGCCACCAGGGCGATATCGCAGCGGCGCGTCGGGAGTTCGACGCCGCTCACAGCTGAAGCAGACCGAGAGCCTCTCTGGCGAACACATCCGGCACCTCGACCTGGGGATAGTGCCCGATGCCCGGCAGTTCGACCACCTTCGCCGCCGGGCGCAGTTCACGCAGTCCGGCGAGGACGTTGACCGTGGCCACCGGATCGTCCAGCCCCCACAGGAAACTCAGCGGCTTCTGCCACGCACTGATCGCACCGTGCCACCGGGACGCATAGCGCACCCGCTCGTCGAGATAGGCACACAGCAGGTGCGTGATCCGGTGACCGTCGTTGTGCGCCAACAACGCCCATTGCGCCGCGGCCTCCTGCGCCGTCAGCGGATGATCCGCACCGAACAGCCGGCCGAAGCCGCGCACGAAACCGCCCCGGCCGATCAGCCGCGACATCACCGGTCCGAGCGGTCCCCGTAGCACCTTCTGGGACGGGCGCAGACTGGCCCGCTCCAGGATCACGCTGCCATTGGTCAGCACCGCGGAACGCAGATCGAACGGCAGCCGGCCCTCCACATCGCGGGCCAGCAGCTCGGTCGCCACCGACGTGCCCATATCGTGCGCCACCATCGAGACCGGCCCGGTGATGGTCTCGGCCAGCACCTGCTGCACCAGGTCCGCCTGTTCCAGCAGGCTGTAGGTGTGCGGTCGGCGCCGACTCCCCGGTCGCTGCGCTCCTGCCCACCGAGGCTTGTCCGACAGACCGAAGCCCAGGAAGTCCAGCGTCACCCACGACCGGCCCGCCAGCTCGGTGACCACCTCGCGGTAATCGAAGGAGCTGGACGGAAATCCGTGCAGCAGAAGCACCGTCGGCCCCTCGCCGGGCGCGGACCGGACGAACACCGAACCGGCGGAGGTGGCCAGGAAGCGTCCACCGTCGGCCCAGTTCTGCACATCTGCAGGCAGCACCGGGTCAGGCTAAGCGAATGCCTCCACCGGCGGGCAGGAACACACCAGATTGCGGTCGCCGTAGGCGGCGTCGATCCGGCGGACCGGCGGCCACACCTTCGGACGAAATCCCTTGCCCAACGGATAGGCGGCCTGCTCCCGCGTGTAGGGGTGCGACCACTCCGGCACCAGCAGAGCCTCCGCGGTGTGCGGGGCACCGCGCAGCGGGTTGTCCTCCACCGGCCACTCCCCCGAACCGACCTTGTCGATCTCGGCCTTGATGGCGATCATCGCGTCACAGAACGCGTCCACCTCGGCCAGGCTCTCGCTCTCGGTGGGCTCCACCATGAGCGTGCCGGCCACCGGGAAGCTCATCGTCGGTGCGTGGAAACCGAAGTCCGCCAACCGCTTCGCCACATCGTCGACGGTGACGCCGGTGGCCTTGGTGATGCCGTTGAGATCCAGGATGCACTCGTGAGCGACCATGCCGTTCTCGCCGGTGTAAAGCACCGGGAAGTATTCGTCGAGGCGGCGCGCCACATAGTTGGCCGACGCGATCGCGGTCAGCGAGGCTGCCCGCAGCCCGGCCCCGCCCATCATCCGGATGTAGGTCCAGGTGATCGGCAGGATCGACGCCGACCCGTACGGGGCCGCCGAGACGGTGTAGCTGTCGCCGAGTTCGTCGGCCAGCGGATGGCCGGGCAGATACGGCGCCAGGTGGCTGCGCACCGCGACCGGTCCGACGCCGGGACCCCCACCACCGTGCGGGATGCAGAACGTCTTGTGCAGGTTGAGGTGGCTGACATCGCCGCCGAAACGACCCGGTCGGGCCAGCCCGACCAGCGCGTTGAGGTTGGCGCCGTCCACGTAGACCTGGCCGCCCGCATCATGCACGGCCGCACAGATGTCGGCGACATCATGCTCGTACACCCCGTGGGTGGACGGGTAGGTGATCATCAGCGCGGCCAGCCGATCCGCGTGCGCAGCGACCTTGGCGCGCAGGTCATCGAGGTCCACGTCACCGTTGGCGCGGCAGGACACCACGACCACCCGCATCCCGACCAGTGCGGCGGAGGCCGCATTGGTGCCGTGTGCACTGGACGGGATCAGGCAGACGTCGCGGTCGGCCTGGTCGTTGTCGCGGTGGTAGGCCTGGATGGCGAGCAGCCCGGCGTACTCCCCCTGCGATCCGGCGTTGGGCTGCAACGAGATCTCGTCGTAGCCGGTGATGCCGGTCAGCCAGTCCTGCAGGTCGGCGATCAGGCGGCGCAGGCCCGGATTGTCCGACGCCGGGGCGAACGGATGCTGCTTGGCGAATTCCGGCCAGGTGATCGGTTCCATCTCGGCGGCCGCATTGAGCTTCATCGTGCACGACCCGAGCGGGATCATGCTGCGGTCCAGCGCAATGTCCTTGTCCGCCAACGACCGCAGGTACCGCATCATCGAGGTCTCGGTGCGGTACAGGTGGAACGCCGGGTGGGTCAGGAAATCCGACGTCCGGGTGGCGATATCGGTTCCCGCAGCCGGCGCGGGGGTCACCGCGAACGCTTCCAACACGGCCGCGACATGCGCATCGGTGGTGGCCTCATCACAGGCCACCGACACGTGATCGGCGTCGACGCGCCACAGGTTGACACCCGCGGCCTTGGCCGCGGCGACGATCTCATCGGCCCGGCCGGGAACTTCGGCCAGCACGGTGTCGAAGAACCTCTCGTGCACCAGCGAATCACCAAGGGCCGCAGCGATCTTCGCCGCCTGATCGTGCACCCCGCGGGCGATCGCGGTCAGGCCGGCGGCGCCGTGGTAACTGGCGTACATCGCCGCGATCACGGCCAGCAGCACCTGCGCGGTGCAGATGTTGCTGGTCGCCTTGTCGCGCCGGATGTGCTGCTCGCGGGTCTGCAGGCTCAGGCGGAACGCCGGCGACCCATCCCTGTCGACGGAGACACCGACGAGGCGGCCGGGAAGCTGGCGGGCGTGCTTGGTGTGCACGGCCAGGTAACCGGCGTGCGGGCCGCCGAATCCCATGGGCACACCGAAACGTTGGGTGGTGCCGAAGGCGACGTCGGCGCCGATATCGCCGGGCGGGGTGATCAGGGTGGTCGCCAACAGGTCGGCCCCCACGGCGACGAGCGCGCCGCGCTCATGGGCCTGGGCAACCAGTGCGCTCCAGTCGTCGACCCGTCCACTGGCGCCCGGCAACTGCACGATCACACCGAAGAAATCGCCCTCGGGCAGGCCGTCGCGCAGGTCGGCGGTGACGATCTCGATGCCCAGCGGCTCGGCGCGGGTCGCGATCACCGCCGCGGTCTGGGCGTACACATCGGCGTCGACGGCCAGCCGGTTGGACGGGCCCTTCACCGCACGGTGCATCAGCGTCATCGCCTCGGCGGCGGCGGTGCCCTCATCGAGCATCGAGGCGTTCGCCACATCCAGGCCGGTCAGGTCGCTGACCATGGTCTGGAAGTTGAGCAGCGCCTCCAGCCGACCCTGGCTGATCTCGGGCTGGTACGGCGTGTAGGCGGTGTACCAGGCCGGGTTCTCCAGGATGTTGCGTTTGAGCACCGGCGGGGTCAGCGTGTCGAAGTACCCCTGGCCGATCATCGACACGGCCACGGTGTTGGAGTCGGCCAGGGCGCGCAGCTCGGCGAGAGCCTCTTCCTCGGTGGCCGCCGGCGGCAGGTGTTCCAGGCCGGGTGCCAGGCCGTCGGCGCCGACCGCGTCGAGGATGCCGGCCGGAAGTGCCTTGTCGGCCAGCTCGTCGAGCGAGCCGACGCCGATGACATCGAGCATGGTGGCGATGGCGTCGGCGTCGGGCCCGATGTGGCGGGCGACGAAGCCGGAATGGTCAACAGACACGTGATCTCCCCTGTTCGAGGGCGCGGACAGCCAGTCCCTCTCCCTCTGTCGGGGCGCCTGAGAGATTCAGCCGGTCCGGCCTTTCCCCATGGGCGGGTGCGCGGGGCACCACTTTCCAGAGGCATCGTGGCCGTCCGCGGTCCTGGGTGCCTGAGAGGTTGACGGAGAGGTATTGCTCCTTCGGCGCCCGTGACTGGCCGTCACGGAACTCTCCCGCGCAAGGGCGATGCGCTGCTGATTCTACCGGTCGGCCAGATCCAGCACCGTCCACGCCGGATTCAGCCGGGCCGAATGTGACGAAGATGGCGAGGAATCAAGGATTCCTCGCCATCTTCGTCACATTCGTGAGTGAGCGGTCAGCCGATTTTGCGGTCCCGGGTCTTGCGCCGCGAGGCCAGTTCATCCTCCGGCGCCGAGATCGACTCGCCGCCGTCGGCGCGCTCTCCCGGGAAGTCGGCGATCGCGCCGGTCAGTTCCCGCATGGCACCCGACACCGCGATCCCGAACACGCCCTGGCCGCCCTGCAGGAGGTCGACAACCTCTTCGGCGGAGGTGCACTCGTACACCGTGGTCCCGTCGGAGAACAGCGTGATGTTGGCGAGGTCCTGCACACCGCGCTGCCGCAGGTGATCCACCGCGACACGGATGTTGTGCAGTGAGATTCCGGTGTCGAGCAGTCGCTTGACGATCTTGAGGACAAGGACGTCCTTGAAGGAGTACAGGCGCTGGCTGCCCGATCCGGCGGCGCCCCGGATCGATGGCACGACCAGCGAGGTGCGCGCCCAATAGTCGAGCTGGCGGTAGGTGATGCCGGCGATCTGGCAGGCGCTCGGCCCGCGGTATCCGACCAGCTCGTCCGGGATCGAATTGTCCGGGAACAGTCCGCCTTGCACGGGCTCGCCGGGTGCGCTGCTCACGGGCGGAGTCGCACCGCCGGCGGAAGACAGATCCAGCTCCCCCTGATGTGGCGTGTCGCCCACAGTCCATCCTCTCGCCGTCGCCCCCGGGCCCGTGATCGTCGCGCGTCACGTCCGAGTTTGAATGTGTCGAGCATACGCTCAACACATTGCTGCTACTGCTCGTCGTCGATCAAAATTATGGCTGCCCGTTTCCCCTGCGGCTCACACCCGGCCCGCGTGTCGAACTCACGAGACGCATCCGTGATCTTGACCATGGTGCGGGAGGAGCAGCGTCAGGTCGCCTTGAAATCGTCGGGTGACACGCTGTCGAGGAATTCCTTGAACTTCTCGACCTCGTCCTCGCGGACCGGTCCGTCGCTCTCTTCATCGGTCTCGTCGGGAATCAGCAGCCCGGCCTCGGCCAGCACCGCTTCCTCGACGAAGATCGGCACCCCGACGCGCAGCGCGATGGCCACCGAGTCCGACGGCCGCGCCGAGACCTTGATATCGCGATCGAAGATCAGGTCGGCGTAGAAGGTGCCCTCCAGCAGATCGACGATGCGTACCTCTTTGAGCGAATGGCCCAGGGCAGCAATCAGATCCCGGATGAGGTCATGGGTGAGTGGGCGCGGGGCCTCGACGCCCTGTTGTTCCTGCGCGATCGCGGCGGCCTCGGACTGCCCGATCCAGATCGGCAGGTAGCGGTCACCGTTGGACTCCCGCAGCAACAGCACAGGCTGATTCTGGGGCTGCTCCACGCGAATACCGACTACCCGAACCTCACCCATCAGCGCCTGCCCTCCGCAACGAAGCCGTCCAGGCAAAGTCTAGTCCTCAACGATCGAGAACGTCTCGCACTGCGGACTTGATCAGCGATGTGTGCAAGGTGATCGCCAGTGCCGCCACCTCGCGGGCCAGGTCATCGGCGCGGTCGCGCGCCCCGGCCTTGCCGGCGGCCGCCACCGGACCGGCGATCTGGGCGATCAGATCGGACTGCCGGTCGGCTGCCGACCGGAACGCCCGCAGGTGCCGCGGCTCGACACCGTAATCGGCCAGCGCGCGGGCACACTGGGCAATGGTGACCGAATGCTCGTCGAAGAACCCTGCCGGTCCGGGCTTGATGACACCCGCGGTGACCAGGGCCGCCAGCAGGGCGTTGTCCACACCGGAGCGGGACAGCAGATCCTCTCGGCTGAGCCGCACCTGTGCCGGCGCCACCGCCTCGGTGCCCGCGGGATCGGTGCCCGTGCCGACATCCCCGGCGATCTGGACGAGGCGCGGAACCGTGTACGCGGATCCGAGTGTCGGCAGCTCGCCGTCGGGCTGCGCGTCCAGTTGGGCCTTGATGACCTTGAGTGGCAGATACTGCTCGCGCTGCGCGGTCAGGACGAACCGCAGCCGGGCGCAGTCGTAGGCGGTGAACCGGCGATAGCCGGCCGCCGAGCGCTGCGGGGTGACCAGCCCCTCGGCCTCCAGGAACCGGATCTTCGAGATCGTGACATCCGGGAAGTCGGGGCGCAGCAGGTCCAGAACCGCTCCGATGGACATCCCGGCGGGTGCCGGTTCGGGCTGGGTCATCTAATCCTCGCGCAAGCGGCGCTCGGCAGTTAGCCGGCGTCGTCCGTCTTCGGCCCGGTCAGGAAGACCAGCCGGAACTTGCCGATCTGCACCTCGTCGCCATTGGCGAGCACGGCGGAGTCCACCGGCTCACGGTTGACGTAGGTGCCGTTGAGGCTGCCGACGTCGACGACCTGGAACTCGCCGGACTCCAGCCGGAACTCGGCGTGCCGACGGCTCACGGTGACGTCATCGAGGAAGATGTCGCTGTCCGGATGGCGGCCTGCCGAGGTGGTGGCCTGGTCGAGCAGGAAGCGCGAGCCCGCGTTGGGGCCCCGCTTGACGACGAGAAGGGCCGAACCCGCAGGCAGACCCTCGACACCCGACACCGAACTCTCGGTGCCGGTACTGGCCGGGGCATCCAGTTCGTTCAGGAAATCAGCGCGGAAAACCGATGTCGTCTCCACCGTGACTTCGTCGGACTGGTCGGCCTGAAAGTTGCTGTTTTCCGTCACCCGCTGCTCCTCTACTGGCTGCTGTGGCGTGCTTGTCCGACGGCCGTATGGGACCATCCGCGCGCCCGTCCGGCCTTAGTTGCGTCTCACGACGACCGTACCGCGCCGGGCAGGCCATTGGGTCCACCACCGCCGGATCCGGTCACGCAGACCTGCTCAACGCTTGTCGCTGATCAACAGATCCGCAAAACCCTAACAACACCTACTCGGGAAGAATCCCGCGGTAGCCGTCCGCGTCCAGAAGGTCCGGAAGCGGACCTGCCGGCACCGCGGTGTCGGTCTGCAGTTCGACCAGCCAGCCGGCGCCGTAGGGATCGGAGTTGACCAACTCGGGATTGCCCTCGAGCTCACCGTTGACCGCAACGACTTTCGCGGTGATCGGCGCGTAGAGGTCCGACAGCGATTTGGTGGATTCGACCTCCCCGAACGCATCGCCTGCGGCGACCGCTGCGCCCACGTCGGGCAGCTGCACGAACACCACATCGCCGAGGGCCGCCTGCGCGTAGTCGGTGATGCCGACCCGCACGGTGTCCTCGCCGGTGCGTCGCACCCACTCGTGCTCGGCGGTGTACTGCAGATCGGACGGGATCTCGCTCACGGGACTCCTTCGGCGGCGGGACGCGGGCACTACTTGACGGGCTGAGCGTATTGGCGAGGTTTCGGTTGCCGCAAGGCGGTCACCTCTACGGACTCGGACTGGGTCACCGTCATCGTGCCGCCGACCCGCTTCACGCTGTCCATGGCCCCGCCGGGGATGTTCATCGCGGCCGAGAGCGTGGGCGGATCACCAATCGCCAGAACCGAATACGGAGACCCGAGGGTGACCCCGTCGACGATCAGTGCGCCCGGCGCGCCGATCACCCAGGTGTCGACGCCCACCCGGACACCCTGCGCCGCATTCCCCGGGTCGCTGCGTTCTCCCCCGCGGGCGGGAGGTGCCGCCAGCCCGCCGGTCCCCGCGCCGCGGATCTCCATGGCCTCCGCGCCCGCCGCCCGCAACTCGTTGATCACGTCGAGCATCGTCTCCGGCGACACGCCGCGGGCATCGTCCCGGACGCTGATCGTCACACCCGGGCCGACGGCGGCCACGGAGCCGATCAGAATGGACAATGCCGCCAGCCTGGCCTGGGCGTTCTCGATGGCCGCCTGATCGCTGCTGCCGGATGCCTGCAGCGAGTTCAGGGTCTGCTGCAGATCGGCGACCTCGGTGTTGAGCGCGGCCTCCCGCTGCTGCAGGGAGTCCAGCAGCACCAGCAGATCGGCCGGCCGTGCGGTCTCCAGCGAATCACCGGATCCGGTCTGCCGCACCTGCGTGACGATCGCGATCCCAAGCAGCATGCACAGCACGACGCCCAGAGCGCCAAAAATCCATTGGGAGCGCGTGCGACCGGCGGGCGCGGCGGCGTCCTCCGGCAACTCGTGGCGGCCGTGCTCGGGCTGCTCGTTCGCGGCGTGCTCAGCCATCGCTCACGCTCCGAACAGCCTGCGCCGCAACGCGGCTGCATTGCCGAAGATCCGGATACCGAGCACCACGATGATCGCGGTGGACAACTGGGTACCGACACCGAGCTGGTCGCCCACGTAGACGATGAGCGCGGCCACCAACACGTTGAAGACGAAGGACACGACGAACACCTTCGAATCAAAGATCCGCTCCAGATAGGCGCGCAAGCCACCGAACACCGCGTCCAGCGCCGCCACCACGGCGATGGGCAGGTACGGCTGGATCGCCTCGGGCACGCTCGGGTGGAAGACCAGCCCGAGCACGATGCCGACGACGAGTGCGGCGATACCGATCACGTCTGGACCAACTTCTGGTTCAACCTGTAGATCAACTCTTCCCCATACCTCACCGCTCAATCCGTGTGGCAAAGCGGATCTCTCGTACCGAACCAGCGGGCACGCTCAGCGCCTCACCGGTACTGACCGTAACCCCGACGCCGTAGGACTGCTGCAGCAGCGTGAGCCGCTGCATCCCGGGACTGCGGTTGAACACGTCCTGCATCGCGTGCGGCGGCCCCAGTGCGACGATGGCGTACGGGCTGGTGATCGGCCGGTTGTCGACGAGAATGCCGCCGCCGGCCTGCCGGATGGTGACGTTGGGCCCGATCCGCACCCCACCGACCGCCACCGCCTCGGCTCCCCCGACCCACAACGAGTTGACCACGAGTTGCAGATCGCGGTCCAGGATCGCCTGTTGACTGCCCGTCACCCGCTGTTTGGACACGTCGGTGAGATCCCGGGACATACCGGGGTCGGTGACGGCGACCTCGAGCCCGGGCCCGATCGCGGGCGTCACGGCGGCGGAGAACTCCGC
This sequence comes from Mycolicibacterium frederiksbergense, assembly GCF_012223425.1. Taxonomy (GTDB): domain Bacteria; phylum Actinomycetota; class Actinomycetes; order Mycobacteriales; family Mycobacteriaceae; genus Mycobacterium; species Mycobacterium frederiksbergense. The sequence continues at coordinate 5,211,710 of NZ_CP038799.1, read as the reverse complement.
CTCGTCGAGCGCGGCAAGCAGTGCCCGGCCCTGTTCGTCACCGGCGAGGCGGCTGCGCCGCTCGGTCTCGACTTCGGCGGCCAGCTCATCCCTGGTCACCTCGACGGCGTCGGTGCGGCTCTCGCCGGCCCGCACGCTGTCGGCGAGCACCAGCTGAGTCTGCCGGTTCGCCGGCGCCACCGACTGCGCCTGCGAGGCGGCCGCGGCGAACACGACCGCCACGGTCAGCCCCGCCAGCAATGTCCAGCCCCCGGCGCGCAGCCGGCCCGCAGGGTGGTCGTGGCGGGCCGCGGCGGCCGCCGCATAGCCCGGGTCGAGATGGTCGGAGAGCAGCGAACGCAGCAGCGACGGCACCGGGATGCGTTGCGGCGCATCCTTTTCGTGATGGTTCAGGCCGGCCTCGGGGTGAAAGCCGCCCAGCGAACTCGCGGGATCAACCATGCCCCGGTGCTCCCCGGTTCGCTGCGGCGGTGCGGGGCAGTCGCTGGATCACCAGCCCCACCTGCGCCAGGTACAGCACCGCCGACCACAGGTACAGCACCATCCCCCAGATCAGGAATGCCCAGCCACAGGCCAGGATGACCCGGCTCCACAGCGCATCGAACTGGCCCAGCAGCACAAGCGGCAACCCGGACATCAACGCGAACGTCGCAGCCTTGCCGATATAGGTGACCGGCAGTGCGGTGAGCCCGCGGCTGCGCAGCACCGGCAGCGTCGCGGCCAGCACCAGATCCCGGCCGATCAGCACGATCACGAACCACCACGGCACCACGCCGGCGGCGGCGAGCGCCACCGGGGTCACCACCATGTAGATGCGGTCGACGGCCGGGTCGAGCAACTCGCCCAGCCGGGAGGACTGATCGGCGACCAGCCGAGCGATCTTGCCGTCGGCCCAGTCGGAGAAACCACTGAACATCAGCACCGCGACCGCCCAGCCGATGGCACCGTCGAAGAGCAGGTACAGGAACACCGGCACCAGCAGCAGGCGCAGCACGCTCAACGCATTGGGGATGGTGAGCACCCGATCCCCAGGCCGATTTCCCGTCGCTCCGCTCGCCCCGGGCTCATCCCCCATCGCTCCGCTCGCCCCGGGCTGCATACGGGTCAACCTAGCGGAAGACGCCCGGCAGGCTCAGCGCCGACATGACGTTGTCGGCCAACGGATCGTCGTGGATCATGTACGTCCACGTCGAGGTCGGCCGCGCCAGCCGGGTCAGGTCCAGGCCGGTCTCACCGCCCACGATGTTGGCGGTGTCGAAGGTCTGCTGGGCCGCCTCGATGGCATCGGCGGCCAGCGAGGCGAAGGCGTCCACGGCCATCCGGTGGAACTCGTCGAGCGGGCTCTGGTTACCGAGGGCGCGCAGGCTGATGCTCTCCCGGATATCGGCCAGGTAGGCCAGGTGATCGGCCCAGCCGCGGTCCAGGTGATAGAGCATGATCAGTCGGCAGATCTCGTCGAGCCGTTCCTCGGACACCGATTCCGCGATCTGCTCATAGCGCTTCGGCGAACGCTCCTGCAGTTCTTCGCGCGCCGTGGATGTGCGCAGCAGAGTGTCCCGGCGATCCACCAGGATGGCGCGCTGCTGGGCGGTGAGCTGGTTGTAGCGCCAGGTGTTGGCGTGCAGGTCCAGCGTCTTGCCCTCGGCCACCCGCTGCGCATGGTCGAGCAGGGTCGCCGCCTTGTTGCTGGTGACCTTGCCGTCCTCGTCGGTCTGCAACGGCAGCTTGTTGGGTTCCAGGAACGACACCACCACGTCGTCCTCCCAGCTGGAGAAGAACACCGAGGAGCCCGGGTCGCCCTGGCGCCCGGCCCGGCCGCGCAGCTGGTTGTCCAGCCGTTCGGTGTAGTGCCGTCCGGTGCCGATGACGTGCAGCCCGCCCAGCTCGGCCACCTGATCGTGGCCCGATTCGTCGGACCCGCCCAGCCGGATGTCGGTACCGCGGCCGGCCATCTGGGTCGACACCGTGACCCGGCCCTGCGCACCGGCCTCGGCGATGACGGCCGCCTCCTCGGCATCGTTCTTGGCGTTCAGCACCACCGCCGGGATGCCGGCCTTCACCAGCCGCTCGTGCAGATCCTCGGATTCGGCGACGTCGCGGGTACCGACCAGGATCGGTTGCGACGACTCATGCACCTCGGCGATGTGCTCGACGATGGCGTCGTTCTTGGCGGCCACCGTGATGTAGACGCGATCCGACTCGTCCTCGCGCACATTGGGCTTGTTCGGCGGGATCGGCGAGACACCCAACTTGTAGAACTGCCGCAACTGCTCACCGGCAGCCAGCGCGGTGCCGGTCATCCCGCACACCCGCGGGTACCGATTGATCAGCGCCTGCACGGTGATGGTGTCGAGCACCTCACCGGTCTCGGTGATATCGATGCCCTCCTTGGCCTCGACCGCCGCCTGCAGGCCGTCGGGCCAGCGCTGCAGCGACGCGATGCGGCCCCGTGAGGCGTTGATCAGGTGCACCGCATCGTCGCGGACGATGTAGTGGACATCGCGTTCCAGCAGCACATGCGCGTGCAGGGCGACGTTGATCTCGGTGAGGGTGGTGCCGACGTGTTCCTCGGAGTACAGATCGATCCCGCCGAGCGCGGCCTCCAGCCGGCGCGCACCGGCATCGGTGAGCTGCACATTGCGCCGGTCGGCGTCGGTCTCGTACTCGGTGTTCTCGCGGAGCTCGCCGACCAGCCGGATGACCTCCAGCCGCGGGGTCTCGCGGTGCGAGGTGCCCGCCAGCACCAGCGGGACCAGCGCCTCGTCGACCAGCACCGAGTCGGCCTCGTCGATCAGGGCCACATCCGGGCGCGGCGAGACCAGATCGTCCACCGAGATCACCAGCTGATCGCGCAGCACGTCGAAACCGATCTCATTGACCGAGCCGTAGGTGACGTTGCAGGCGTAGGCCGCGCGCCGCTGCGCGGGGGTCGCGTCGGCGGTGATCCAACCGACCGTCAGACCGAGCGCCTCCAGCAGCGGGGCCATCCATTCGGCATCGCGGCGGGCCAGATAGTCGTTGACGGAGATGACGTGCACACTTCGGCCCCCGATGGCGTAGCCGGCCGCGGCGATGGCGCCGGCCAGTGTCTTGCCTTCGCCGGTGGCCATCTCGACCACGTCGCCGGCGAGCATCCGCAGGGCCCCGAGCAGCTGGACGTCGAACGGCCGCAGGGAGATCGACCGATCGGCCGCTTCCCGCACGATGGCCAGGAACTGCGGGATATCGCCGGAGTCGGCGAGGTCGTCGAGGTTCAGCAGTCCGGCGGCCTTGCGCAACTGCTCATCATCGAGGTCGGCGGCCTTCTCGTCGAATTTCGACGAGGCGCTGACCTGGGTCATGGAGCGCGCCTGGTCCTTGTCGGTGCTGGCGCCGAGCAACTTCCAGAACCGGTTGCTCAATCCGCCGGATTTCGAGCCACCGGACTTGGACGCCTTCGAGGTCTTGGAACTCACAGCCACAGTCATACGGTACGCGGCAGCGGCACGGCGGCCGCACTGCCGTGGCAGGGCGCCACGGCAGTTGCGCTGCGGTGGCTTCCTGCCCAGCAGCACGCCGAACGGACCGGACCGTCGAACGGACACAGATGGACACAGCCACGCTCGGCCCGTCGATCGACTGGAGTACCGAGTTCGGGCATTCGGCACTGTGGGTCCTCGAAGCGTTCGGCATCACCGCGGCATGCCTGGCGGTCGTCATCGCCGTGGTCGCCCGCCGCGCCGAGTGGGGCCGTCAGTTCGTCCGCATCACCGGACGCTTCTTCACCGGCCGCGGCAGCGTGCAGGTCTGGCTGCTCGTGGGGACTCTGCTGCTCTCGACGATCATCGCGGTCCGTCTCAGCGTGCTGATCAGCTACTACACCAACGACCTGTTCACCGCCCTGCAGATGGCGTTTCAGGGCAGCGGCACCGATGACGACGCGCTGAAGGCCGATGGCATCGCGCATTTCTGGGATGCCCTGCTGATCTACCTGGTGCTCGCCCTGCTGTTCATGGCGCGCTACTTCGCCGACCTGTATCTCACCCAGCGCTTCCTGATCCGGTGGCGGTTGTGGCTGACCCGCCACGTCCTCGACGACTGGCTGGACGGACACGCCTATTTCCGCGGCCGATTCATCCGCGACGCGGTCGACAACCCCGACCAGCGGATCCAGGCCGATGTCGACATCGTGACCACCGGTTCGGCGGACCCGAACAACCCGGCACACGGGTCGAACCACATCCTGTTGTTCGGCGCGATCGAGTCGATGCTGACGGTCGCCTCGTTCGGCGTGATCCTGTGGAACCTGTCCGGGCCGCTGAACCTGCTGGGCATCGTCATCCCGCGGGCGCTGTTCTGGACAGTGATCGTCTACGTGCTGGCCGCGACCGTCGTCGCGTTCTGGATCGGGCGCCCGCTCATCCGGTTGAGCTTCCGCAACGAACTGCGCAACGCCGGTTTCCGGTTCGCCATGATCCGGCTCAAGCAAGCGGCCGCCGGAGTCGGCCTGTACCGGGGTGAACCGGCCGAGCGCCGCATGCTCGAGGAACGCCTGGGCGGGGTGATCGGCAACTACCGGCGCTGGCTGAACCGGATGATGCTGTTCCTGGGCTGGAACGTGTCGATGAGTCAGGCCATCAATCCGCTGCCCTATGTCGTTCAGGCCCAACGGCTGTTCGCCCAGCAGATATCGTTCGGCGACGTCATGCAGTCTGCCACCGCCTTCCACGCCATCCACGACGGGCTGTCCTTCTTCCGCACCAGCTACGACGTGTTCGCCGGCTTCCGCGCCGCGCTGATCCGGCTCGACGGACTTCTGGACGCCAACCGGCGGGCGCGGGCCATGCCGGGCATCGACTACGTCCCGGCGACCGATGACGGTGTCCGGCTGCGCGGCGTCGAGGTGCACACCCCGGACGGCCGCCAGTTGGTCGACGGCCTGGACCTGACGCTGGAGCCCGGGGCCACTCTGCTGGTGACCGGGCAGTCCGGGGTCGGCAAGTCCGTCCTGCTGCAGAGCCTGGTCGGCTTGTGGCCGTACACCTCCGGCCATGCGCAGTACCCGCTGAACTGCATGTTCATCCCGCAGGTGCCCTACCTCCCGCTGGGAACACTGCGCGCGGTGGTGGCCTACCCGCACGACCGTGAGATGTTCGGCGACGAGGCCATCCAGCGCGCCCTGCTGCAGGTGGTGCTGCCGCACCTGGTGCTGCAGCTGGGCGACACGCGCGACTGGGCGGCCATCCTGTCGCCCGGTGAGCAACAGCGCATCGCCTTCGCCCGGGTGCTGCTGCAACGGCCACCGATGGTGTGCCTGGACGAATCCACCTCGGCCCTCGACGAGGGACTCGAGCTGACGCTCTACCAGCTGCTGCGCGCCGAGCTGCCCGACACCACCCTGGTCAGTGTCAGCCATCGACACACGGTGCACCGCTTCCACGAACAGCGGCTCGATCTGCTGGGCGACGGCCGTTGGGACGCCACGACCCTCCAGCCGCCTCTCGACAGGTTCTAGGGGTACCTTGCCCGCATGGAAATGTTCACCACGTCCCTCGACTGGGGCAGTGAGCTCGTCACCTCACTGATCTGGATCGCCAAGGCGTGGGCGATGGCCGCGGCGGGCACTCTGCTCGTGCTCGTCCTGCTCGGCAGGTTCACCTCCTGGGGCCGCCAGTTCTGGCGCATCACCGGCGCCTACTTCACCGGGCGCGAGTCGGTGAAGGTCTGGGCGTGGCTCGGGGCGATCCTGCTGTCGGTGATCGCCGGGGTCCGGCTCGACGTGCTGTTCAGCTTCCAGGGCAACGACATGATGACCGGCGCCCAGGTGGCGGTGCAGGGGTTGTCCAGTGGCAATGAAGCGATCGCCGAGTCCGGTCGCGACGGTTTCTGGGCCGCACTGTGGCTGTTCGCTCTGCTCGCCACGATCCACGTCGCGCGGGTGATGCTCGACCTGTACATGATGCAGCGCTTCATGCTTGCCTGGCGGACCTGGCTGACCGACCGGCTGACCTCGGACTGGCTCGACGGCAAGGCCTATTACCGCAGCCGGTTCATCGATGACACCATCGACAACCCGGATCAGCGCATCCAGGCAGATATCGACATCTTCACCACCAACGTCGGCCCGCTGCCCAACACGCCCAACAACACCAGCGGTTCCACCCTGCTGTTCGGTGCCATCACGGCGATCGTCTCGGTGATTTCGTTCACCACGATTCTGTGGAACCTCTCCGGCGATCTGGAGGTCTTCGGTGCCACCGTGCCGCGCGCGATGTTCCTGATCGCTTTCCTTTACGTGTTCATCGCCACGGTTATCGCGTTCTGGATCGGCCGCCCGATCATCCGGCTGAGCTTCGACAACGAGAAGTACAACGCCGCGTTCCGATACGCACTGGTCCGCCTGCGCGACGCCTCGGAGTCGGTGGCCTTCTACCGCGGCGAGGTCGCCGAGCGGGTGCAGTTGCGCAAGCGTTTCGAGCCGATCGTGTCGAACTATCAGCGCTTCATCAATCGGTCGGTCGGGTTCTACGGCTGGAACTTGACCATCAGCCAGATCATCAACCCGCTGCCCTGGGTCGTTCAGGCACCGCGCCTGTTCAACGGAAGCATCCAGCTAGGCGATGTCTCCCAGACCGGTTCGGCGTTCGGCCAGATCCAGACGTCGCTGTCGTTCTTCCGTAACTCCTATGACGCCTTCGCCGGCTGGCGGGCCTCGATCATCCGTCTGCACGGACTGGTGATCGCCAACGAGGAAGGCCGCGCGCTCCCCGAGCTGAACGTCGAACCCTGCGGCAGCTGCCCGGTCGAGCTGCACGATATCGACGTGCACACCCCCACCGGTGAGGTGCTCATCGACGGTCTGAACTTCGAGATGTATCCGGGTGACACCCTGATCATCACCGGCCAGTCCGGCACCGGCAAGACCACCCTGTTGCGCAGCCTCGCTCAGCTGTGGCCATACACCACCGGCACGTTGCGCTGCCCCGCCGGCATCAACGAGACCATGTTTCTGTCCCAGATGCCGTATGTGCCACTCGGTGATCTGCGGGCCGTGGTGTCCTATCCGAAGGGGCCCGACGTACTCTCGGATTCCGAGCTGCGGGTCGCCCTGGACAAGGTCTCGCTACCGCAGTGCGCGAGGCGCCTGGACGAGCTGGCCGACTGGGCCAAGGTGCTCTCACCGGGCGAGCAGCAGCGCATCGCCTTCGCGCGGGTGCTGCTGACCAAACCGCGGGTGGTGTTCTTCGACGAGGCCACCTCCGCGCTGGACGAGGGGCTGGAGTACAGCATGTACGACCTGGTGCGCCGCGAACTGCCGGACACCATCCTGGTCAGCGTGACCCACCGCAGCACCGTCGGCCAGCACCATGAGCGGCATCTGCACCTGCTCGGCGGCGGTAACTGGGTCCTCGGCGATGTCGACGATGACATCGACAAGCCCGCCAAGGACCCCGAGCCGAGCTAGCCGCTGCGCCTGCCGGCGTGCTCTCCCGCCCGTCGCCCGAAAAAGGATCCCTCACCGAGCTGCACACCGCTGGCGTATCCCTTACCGTCTCGGGCGATGTTGGAGGCGCATGCCCCCGCGGCGTACAGCCCGGGCACGGGACTGCCGTCGGCGCGCAGCACCTCACCGTCGATCGACACCGTCAACCCACCCATGGTGAAACCGGAGTACATCGCCACCCCGAGCGTCAGGTCGAAGGCGGCCCATGGGCCGGCGTCCTGCGCCGCGATGTACTCGGGTTGCTTGTGAAAGTCGGGGTCGGTTCCGCTCGCGGCGTTCTCGTTGTACCGCTGCAACGATGCGGCCAGCTTGCCTTCCGGGATGCCGAGCGCCGACTCCATTTCCGCGATGGTCTCCCAACCGTCGATGAATTTGATCAGCGGCATCTCCGGCATCTGCATATGCGCCTCGTCGACGACGAGGTATGCGGTCTGATCCGGTTGTTCGAGGACGAACGCCGAGGTACGCGAATGGTAGGAGTCCTCGGCGACGAACCGCTGCCCGTCCTTGTTGACGATGATCCCGGTCAACAGGATCTCCGGCGGGTAGGCCGCAGCGGTGATGAACAGCTGATCGAGGTTCCTGGCGACCCCGCCGGCCGACACCCCGAGCCGGATGCCCAGCCCGTCGTCGTTGGGGTTGCCCAGGATGTAGGGCGCCACCATGCCGTGGTGTTTGGTCTTGCGTTCCTGGCCGAGCGCCGGCGTGTACTGGGCGACCATGTCGGGATTCATCGCGAACCCACCCGCGGCGATGACCACCGACTTCGCTTTGACCGCACCGGTTTCGGTGAAGTGTTTCCAGTTCACCCCGACAACGGCGCCGTCGCTCACGATGAGGTTGGTGGCCCCGGTCTCGTAGCGGATCTGCACGCCGAGTTCGGCGGCACGCTTGAGTAGCAGTTCGATGACCATGTTGGCGCCACCGAGTTCGCCGGGCACCGGCACGGAGTGACCGCGCGGTGCGGGCTTGGCCTGCTCGATGAACGGCCACACCTTCTCGTTGCCGGTGTAGGACAGCCCCTGGGTGCCCGGCGGCACCACCACCTTGCCCGGGTAGTAGCTGCGCTCGAACTGAAATCCCAGTGACTCAAGCCAATTGAAGTGCTCGACGCTGCCGTCACAGTAGGCGCGGATCTTGTCCAGCTCGGGATCCTCGGTCACCGCGACGAGGTACTTGTACATTTCGTCTGCGGTGTCGGGGTGTCCGGTGGCCTCCTGCACGGCGGTACCACCGCCGAGATAGAAGTGGCCGCCGGCCATCGAGGTGGTGCCGCCGGCTGCGGCGGCGCGTTCCAGCACCAGTACCCGGGCGCCGGACGCGGCGGCCGATACCGCCGCACATCCCCCGGCGATACCGAAACCGATGACCACGACGTCGACGTCGTCGGACCAAGCCGTCGCTTCGGCGACGGCCATGGTGTCCGGGATCTGTTGCAGTGTCATATCTCTCACTTCTGCTCGTTCTTGATGTGGTCGAAAACGGCCTGGATATCGGGCGGGATGTAGGCGATCTCGATGAACGGCACCCCGGCGCCGGCGGCGCTGACATAGGCGAAACGCATCCCGCCGGGCAGCACGCCCTGCATGACGACCGATGCGCCACCGGCGCATGCATCGTGCAGCGCGGTGTCGAACGCGGCCTCGTCGGCGGCGGCCATGCAGATGTGGTGCAGACCGGGGCCGGAGGTTGCCAGGAAATCGGCGTAGACGTTCGCACCGCCGACCGGGGCGATCAGCTCGAGCTGCATGTCACCTGCGTAGCTCAGGGAGATGTCGGCGGTGAAATCGGCGGGCCGACCGCGATAGGTGCAACTGTCCGGACCGAAGTGAACACCGGGCATGCGGACCCACTTCTTGGCCCCGAGCAACGCGGACAGGGTCTGCTCGGTGGCGTCGAGGTCGCGGGTCACCCAGGCAACCTGGACAGGTGTCTGATTCAGCATCGCCAGTGAGGATATCGCCACCGCGCCGCGATGGCTAGAACGTGTTCTAGTTTTTCCCGGTGTCCGGCCACGAATCGCCGATTGACGAGGCGAGGGCCTGCACCAACAACCGGATCTGCCCGTCAAAGACCACCTCGGGCGCCGAGAGCGTGTCCGGGCCGTACTGGCCGAACACCTCCAGGCTGATCGCCCCCACCAGCGCCGCCCACACCAGGAAGCACTGCAGTAGCACCGGATCGCCACCGGCGAAACCGAACTCCGCTCGCACCCGGTTCAGGTCATCCGATACAGGTTGCGGTGCAGTACCTTTGGGGTTGGGCACCGCACCGTCGCGAATACCGTCGGCGATGACCGCGAACAGGGCGCCGACGACCCGCGTACCGGGGCCGACCGTCAATTCCGCCGGGGCGCGATAGCCGGGCACCGGACTGCCGTAGAGCAGCGCCCAGCGCGCCGGCTGCCCGACGGCCCACCGGCGCGCGGCATGCGCCATCGCCATCAGCCGCGCCGCCCAGTCGCCGGGCACCGCCGCGGCCGCGGCGTCCACCGTGTCGGCCAGTTCGGTGTAGGCGTCGACCAGCAACAGGGTCAGCAGATCGTCACGGCTGGCGACATAGCGGTAGACCGCGGAGGACACCAGGCCGATCTCGCGGGCGATGGCACGCAGCGACAGCCCCGCCGCCCCGTCGGTGACCAGGTGGCGCCGGCCCACCTCGATGATCTGCGCCTCGGTCCGGTCGCGCGCCTGCTGCCTCTTGCCCACCGGCCCAGTGTGCCAGAAAAGAGAACACTGCTCTTGAATTTCGGGGCGCGGCATGCCACGCTTCATCAAAGAGCAGTGCTCTCTAAGTGAAGGGAATGCCATGACCACGCGCTACGACCAGCCGAACCGGGCCGCCCGGGCCTTCAACGAGGTGATCCGGCAGTTGGCCGAACTGGGAATCGAAATAGCCGGCAGCCGAGCACTGCGGGTGCGGGGCCGAACGACGGGACAGTGGCGGTCGGTGGTGGTGAACGTACTCACCGTCGACGGTCGCGACTATGTCGTCTCACCGCGCGGCAACACCCAATGGGTGCGCAATGCCCGGGCCGCGGGAACCGTGGAGACCGGCCCGCGCTGGCACCGGCGCCGGGCGAGCGTCCGGGAGGTTCCCGATGCGGCCAAGCCGGAACTCATCCGGCGTTATCTGGACAGGTGGTACTGGGAGGTCAAGGGTCACTCGGGCGGGTTGACGCCCGTATCGACCGACTCGGAGGTGAAAGAGATCGCCGCCTCGATACCGGTGTTCGAACTGGCCGGCTGAGTCGCGACGGCCTCACGGATCCGTTGGCCGGTGGATTGCCAGGAGACCGCCGTCGGGGCGCCGCCCCAGGTGCTGTTGAACAGTCCGACGATCGCCGCCCGGCCGTCCGGGGTGAGGGTGTAGACCGGGCCGCCGGAGTCGCCCTTCTGGCTGACCACGCCGTTGCCCATGGTGAACCAGCCGTTGTTGACCACCGCGACGGTGCCACAGCTCTCTCCGGTGACGACGCCGAAGTGACAGACCTGCTGACCGGGTTGGCTCACCGCGTGCGCCTCGTCGATCACGAGCGCCCGTCCGCCGGGCAGCACCGAATTGATCTGCACGTCGTCGGCCAGCGTGATGGCGCCCCAATCGGCGATCTGATGATCGCCGGTGACGGTCGCGCCGTCGGGGGTGTTGTCGTCGAACAGCGCCATCGCGCCGATGACATTGCCCGCCCGGTCGGTGACCGGGCCGTCACCGCGGCAGTGCCCCGCGGTGAACGCGGCGCGGGCCACCGGATCGACGAAGCCCAGCGTGCACAGCGTGCTGCCCTGCCGGATCTCCATCCCCGGATACACCGTCACCCCCGGCTCGGAGCTTGCCGCGGGGGCGACGGCCAACGTCATCGCCATCGCCGGCGCCGCCGCCATCAGTCCCAGGAAAAGGCGTGCACGCATCGAGCCCTCCGATCCTCCACCCCACACAGGAATCGACGCTACCGGGGTGCTGAGAGGTGAATCGGATAACGGATAGATCTCGTTACATCACAGTTCTCGTAACGACTCGCGTGTCACACGTGCAACACGTGGAGCGAAAGTTCTACGGGATCGTCAGCACCTGACCCGGGTGGATCAGGTCCGGGTTGGCGACGCCGCTGGCGTCGGCGATGCGCTGATACTGGTTACCGTCGCCGTAGAAGCGCTCCGAGATCGCCCACAGCGTGTCCCCGGACACCGCCGTGTAGGTGCGCGGGGCCGGCGGAGCGGGTGGCGGCGGTGCGGCAGCCTCGGCCGCCGGTGCGGGTTCCTCGGCGGCGGCGAGCTCGACCTCCGGCTCGGCGGCCGGCGGGGGTGGCGTCGGCGCGGGCGTGGCTTCGGTCGTTTCCGTACCCGAGGCCCAGGCGACCCCGTCGAAACCGTAGAGCACGAGATTGCGGTCGTCCTGGATGATCAGCCGGACATCCTTGGCGCCCTTGGTGTCGGTGTGCCAGACCGGCTTGTCGGGTGTGTAGAGCACGAAGTTGCCGTCGTCCTGGACCTCGGCCCTGACCACGTTCTGGCCGTTGGTCTCCGTCGACCACACCGCGGTGTCACCGCTGTAGAGCACCAGGTTGCCGTCATCCTGCAGGACCACGGAAAAGGCCCCGTTCTTGGACGTCAGCGACTCCCCCGGTCCGAGCTTCCCGCCCTTCTGAAGTCTGTCACCCATGTCGCTCTCCCCTTTCGACAATTGATATGCCGAGCCTAGTGATCTCGGGAGCTCCGGTATCCGGTTCTGCTCGCCGAAGCCGAACGCTCGGCGAACATTTGGTGCGAGACGATCAGGAGTCGAAACCCAGGCCCAGCGTGTCCAGGGTCTTCAAAAGCACATTGCGCTTGCCCGCGGAGTGGTCGGCGCGATCCAGCGACCAGCGGGTGGCCTGAATCCCCACGCTGGCAACCGGTTCCGGCGGGAACGGCAATGGCCGCTTGCGGACCATCTCCAACTCGGTGCGCGGCGTGGCTGCACCGTCGAGCAGATCCAGGCAGACGTCTGCGGCGAACCGGGTGGCCCCGACTCCGAGGCCGGTGAACCCGTTGACGTAGGCGACGCGGCCGCGGTGGGCGGTCCCCCAGTGCGCGCAGAATCTGGTGTTGGTGTCGATCGCCCCTGCCCAGCGGTGGCTGAACCGGATGTCGTCGAGTTGCGGGAAGGTGATGAAGAAATGCTCGGCCAACTTGCGGTATGTCTGCTGCCGGTCCTCGTACACGGCATCGACGCGCCGCCCGAAGTAGTACACGGCGTCGTAGCCGCCCCACACCACGCGGTTGTCCGCGGTCAGCCGGTAGTAGTGGAACTGGTTCGCACAGTCGCCGACGCCCTGCCGGTTCCGCCAGCCGATCCGGTCCAGCTGATCGGCGGTCAGCGGCTCAGTGGACAGCACGTAGTCATACACCGGCACTGTGTACCAACGGTTCCGGCGCACCAGGCTGGGATACACGTTGGTCGCCAGCACCACCTGATTGGCGTTCACCACGGCAGTCTCGGCGCCCACCCGCAGACCGCTGCCCGACGCCTGCACCGAGACCGCCCGGGTGTGCTCGTGGATCTGCACGCCGGCCTCGCGACACGCCCGCGCCAGCTCGACCGCGAGCTTGGCCGGGTGCACGATCGCACAGGTGTCTGGCTCGAACAGTCCCGCCCGATAGGTCGGCGACGCAACCTCGGCACGCACCTGCTCCTGATCCAGGAAACGGCCTTCCCCGGCCGCTGCGGATTCGGCCAGCCAGTCGACCTGGTGTGGTTCGGTGGCCACCGACAGCATGCCGGTTCGTTGCCACTCCACGTCGAGCTCGAGCCGTTCGATATCGGCAGCCATGCCGTCGAGGTTCTCCATGCCCATCGCCTGCAGCGTGTCGAACTCGTCGGCCCAGCGCGACTTTCCGTTCTCGGCGCCATGGGTGAGGCTGGCGTCGACGAAACCGCCGTTGCGCCCCGAAGCCGCCCAACCGATCCGGTTCGCCTCGATCAACACGATCTTGCGGCCCGGATTGCGCTCGGCGGCGTGCAGGGCCGCCCACAAACCGGTGTAGCCACCGCCGATGACCAGCAGGTCGCAACTCACCGCCCCGGTCAGCGCGGCATGTTCGGGCCGCCGGATGTCGAGCCACATCGGCGCGAACGCGCTTGCGGCAAGCGAACGTTCGACGAGTGCGGGGTCGACGTGGGCATCGAAAACGGTCTTCACAGCATGAGACTACGGGGTCTGCGGGTCTTGCGAGCAGACTTCAGCCCGCACTGCTGGACACCGTGCGCCCGGCCTCCCGGGGTGCCCAGCCGGGCGGCCCGAACGCGTAGCCGAACTTGTCGCGCCAGCGCCTTGCGCCCCGGACATCCCGGCCGATCGCGACGTATTCGTGGGTCTGCAGCTTCCAGATGTTGAAGGTGTCGACCTGTTTGGTCAGCCCGTAGTGCGGCCGGAACAACTCATCCTGATAAGTCCCGAAGATCCTGTCCCACAGGATGAAGATCCCCGCGTAGTTCTTGTCCAGATACTCCGGATCCATGCCGTGGTGCACCCGGTGATGCGACGGTGTGTTGAACACGAACTCGACGGGCCGCCACAGCCGGTCGATTCGCTCGGTGTGCACCCAGAACTGGTAGATCAGGTTGACCGAGAAACTCGCGAACACCATCCACGGCGGCACCCCGAGCAGCGGCAGCGGAATCCACATCAGGATCTCTCCGCTGTTGTTCCACTTCTGCCGGAGCGCAGTGGCGAAGTTGAAATACTGACTGGAGTGGTGCGCCTGGTGCGTCGCCCAGATGAGCCGGACCCGGTGCGCGACCCGGTGATACGCGTAGAACAACAGGTCGACGCCGACCAGCGCGATCACCCACGTGTACCACTGGTCCGACGGCAGATGCCACGGCGCCAGGTAGGCATAGATCGCCGCATAGCCCAACAGCGCCAACACTTTCCAGCCGGCGGTGGTGACCACCGAGACCAGCCCCATCGACAGGCTCGCCCAGGCGTCGCGGCGGTGATAGGCCCCGGCCGGGGTACGGTCGGCGGGCTCAAGGTGGGCCAGCTTGCGCGCGGCGGTCCACTCCAGCACCAACAGCAGCAGGAAGAACGGGATGGCGAAGAGCACCGGGTCCCGCATCTGCGGTGGCAGCGCGTCGAGCACCCTCAGCAACGCATCCATGGCGGTGAGCCTAATCGCCGCGTTCGGCAACCGATGCCGAGCCGCACACACCCATGACGGTCATCGGAAGCTCAGCACTTCGGCGCCCCATGTCGCGCGCTGCACATGGTCGGGATCGTCGGCCAGCACGTCCTCGGCGCCGATCAGCAGGGTGGCCCGATCGTCGTCGCGGTACGGGCGCCAGACCGGGTCCGCCGGTCCCGCGGCGGGCTCGGCACCCGCGGCGAAACCGGTCCAGCGGGCCCGCATACGGCGCGAGACCGCCTTACCGGTCGCCAGGCCGCCCAGCTTGAAGGTCGGGTCCTTCGGTCCGGCAACCAGATTGCCCCACACATACGGCAGCTCGGTGGCGTGCGCACCGCCCAGGCGCAGCGCCCGCAACATCGGGGTGGCCCAGTCGAATCGGTACATGTAGACCGGCGCGACCCGGTTGTGTCCCTCGGCGAACCAGATCGAGGGCATCCGGAAGCCGACGTCGCGGGCCACGCCCATCCCCGGCTTCTTCCCGCGGCCACGGTAGACGGACCCGATCTCGGACTGACTGGGGATCTGCAGACCGGGCTGCTCGGCGGCGATCGCGGTGAACATGTCCGTGATGGCCTGCGGGGTGATCGGCAGCAGAGGCGACTTCATCCAGCGGAACAGAGCCGCCTCGTGCTCATTGGTCCCGATGATCAGCGGTACCGGCAGCGTGCGCCCGGCCCGCGCCAGTTGCACCGGGTAGTCGGGCACCAGGTCGCCGTCCACGATCGGCACGAACGCCAGCGTCCCGGGTGCACGCGCCGGCACGTCGTTGAACAGGTGTTTGGAGGCCGCCACCACGGCGGCCACCGGCAGGGTGGGCAGCTGTCCGGCGTCGCGGGCCGACATGCCCAACTCGGTGAGGAACTCCTCGGCGATCCGCCGACCCCGGGTCTGGTCGTAGACCGAGGTGACCGGTGAGCTCTGGGCGATGGCACGGTGGAACAGCCCGGCGGCGGCCGGGCTGCCCAGCAGCGTCGTGACGATGCCGCCGCCGGCAGATTCCCCGAACAGCGTGACGCGGTCCGGGTCACCGCCGAATCCGGCGATGTTGTCGCGCACCCACTGCAGGGCGAACAGCACATCGCGCAGGCCGTTGTTGGTGTCGAAGGCATCCCCGAACGAGGACAGGTCGAGGAAGCCGAACGCGCCGAGGCGGTAGTTGATGGTCACCACGACGACGTCATCGCCGACGGCCAGTTCCCTGCCGTGGTAGAGCGGCTGAGCACCCGACCCCAGCACGTAGGCCCCGCCGTGCACCCACACCAGTACCGGCTTGTTGTCCGACCCACTCACCGGTTCCCCGTCGCTGCGTGCGCCCCCACAGGGAACCCACACGTTGAGGGTGAGGCAGTCCTCGCCCTGTGGGGCGCCCAGATCGAGCGGGATCCGCGGGTCGGTCGGCTGCGGGCACACCGGGCCCACTTCGGTGGCGTCGGCCGGTTCGGTCCACGGCGCCGGAGGTTGCGGAGCCCGCCAGCGCAGGTCACCGGTCGGCGGTGCGGCGTAGCGGATGCCCAGCCATGCCGAGACGGTGCCGTCGCTGATCCCGCGGACGGGTCCGTTGCTGGTATCGACGATGAGCGAGTCGTTCATGTTCAGTCCTACCTTCCGTTGTTCCACGGTACGCATGCGTTCCAGACGGCGCTGAGACTCTGGTCGAATGAGACGCGGCGTGGTGCCTTCCCTCGATGACCTCTTCGAACCCGGCAGACCATGCCGGCCTGATCGCGGCTAGGCTGCCGCGATGCGAAAGTGGGGGCTGCTGAGTGCGGCGATCGCCACGGAAGTCACCGGCACCCTGTCCCTGCGGGCCTCTCAGGACCACTGGGCCTGGCTGATCGTCGTGGCGGTCGGCTACATCTCGTCCTTCATCCTGATGGCGGCCGTACTGCGGGCGGGAATGCCGGTCGGGGTGGCCTACGGCATCTGGGGCGCCATCGGCACCGCGGTCACCGCACTCGCCGCCTCGGTGATCTTCGGTGAGGCCTTCACCTGGCCATTGGCGGCGGGTATCGCGTTGATCATCGCCGGGGTGCTGCTGGTCGAGTTCGGTTCGCACGAGCGCACACCCGAGGCGCCCGCATGATGTGGCTGGCGTTGGCCGGGGCGATCGGCATGGAGGTGCTGGCGACGCTGTCCCTGCGGGCCTCCGACGGATTCCGCCGCAGGGCGTGGATCGCGCCGGTGGCCGCCGGGTACCTGGTGTCCTTCTATCTGTTGTGGTTGTCGTTGTCGCTCGGCATGCCGGTCGGTGTCGCCTACGGCATCTGGACCGCATGCGGGGTGGCACTGGTGGCCATCGCCGCACGATTCCTGTTCCACGATCCGCTGACCTGGCGGATGCTGGCCGGGATCGGATTGATCATCGCCGGAGTCCTCACGATCGAGATGGGCGGTGCCGCCCACTGAGCACACCGGGACAGCAGGCGAGCAACGCCACCAACAGCCCCGCCGCCGGGACCAGCAGCAGCCCGGCCCGCAGCCCCGCAGCGTCCGCGATCAGGCCGACCACCGGTGGGGACGCCACGAACCCGAGGCGCATCAACCAGGCCACCGCGGTCAGCCCGGTCCCCGGCCGCAGCCCCGGCAGCCGATCGGCGCCGTGCATGGCGGCCGGCACCAGGGTGGCCACCCCCAGACCCACCGCCGCGAAACCGGCAATGGTCCCCGGCACACTCGGAAGCGCCAACGCCGCACCCATGCCTGCGGCGATCACCAGACCGCCGGACAATGTCACCGCGCGTTCCCCGAACCGGTCCACCAGCCGATCGCCGGTGAGCCGTCCGATGAACATGGCGCCCATCAGCGCCACGTAACCGGACACCGCGACCGCGGGCGGCGCCCCGACACCGTCGCGCATGTAGAGGGTGGCCCAGGTGCTCCCGGCATCCTCGATCACCGCACCGGCGATGGCCATCGCGATCAGCGCCGCCAGCACGGCGTAGACGGCGAGACCCGCACGGAACCCCGACCCGGTAGGCGATGTCTCGCCCTCGGCGCGATCGGGCCCGGGCAGCAGGAACGGATACGCGGCGAGCGCCACCGCCGCGAACAGCGCCGCCGAGATGGCCAGGTGAGGTCCCCGGTCGATGCCCAGCGCGATGGCGCCCGCCCCCATCATCCCGCCCAGGATCGCACCGGCGGCCCACACCGCGTGCAGCGAGTTGATGATGGACCGCCCGTAGCGCTGCTGGACGCGCAGACCGTGCGCGTTCTGCGCCACATCGGTGACCGCATCGCAGGCCCCGCCCAGGAAAAGGGCGGCCGCCAGCACGGCCGGGCCGCTCGCATAGCCGGCGACCACGAGCAGCACGGCCAGCATCACCGTCGAGCTGACCGCGGCACGCGCCGAGCCGAGCCGGCGGATGACCATGCCCGCGGCCAGACCGGCGACCAACGCACCGGTGGGGAAGGCGGCCGCGACGGCGCCGTACTCGGCATTGGTCAACGCAAGATCGGTCTTGATCTCGGGGTAGCGGGGCAACAGATTGGCGAACACCGCGCCGTTGGTGAGGAACAGGGCGCCGACCGCGACCCGGGCCCGCCGGTCCCGCACGGTGTCGATCGGTCCGGAAACCATGCCCGCAGACAGTACTGGTCGCTGGGCGGACAGCGATGCGCCGGCGGATCCGGCAAGATTGCGGGCATGACCGAACTTGCCGACCTCGCACAGCGGTACGGGGTGGCGACCGATTTCATCGACTGGCGGGGGCACCGGGTTCCGGTCCCGGAGCACACCCTGATCGGGGTGCTGGCCTCGCTCGGCGTGCCGGCCGGCTCCGCGGCCGAACGCGACGAGGCCGCCCGCAACCACGACCGTGAGCACTGGGGTTTCACCCTGCCCCCGACCGTCGTGGCGCGTTGCGGCACCGCGTCCTCGTTCTGGGTGCACGTCACCCACGGCGACCCGGTCGGGCTGTGGATCCGACTGGAGGACGGATCGGTGCGCACCGGGCTACGCCAGCTCGAAAACAACCGTCCCCCATATGATCTGGACGGCAGGCTGATCGGGGAAGCCACTTTCGAACTACCCGCGGACCTCCCACCCGGTTATCACCGGCTGCACGCTCAGGCCGGCCAGCTCGACATCAGCACCACCCTCATCGTCGCGCCCGCCACGCTGGCCGCGCCGACCACACGGCAATGGGGCCTGGCCGCCCAGCTGTACAGCGTCACCTCCGAAAATTCCTGGGGCACCGGCGATCTGACCGATCTGACCGACCTGGCGGTCTGGTCAGCAGCCCGGCACGGTGCGGGGTTCATCCTGGTGAACCCGCTGCACGCCGCCGCGCCGGTCGCGCCGATGGAACCGTCGCCCTACCTGCCGACCTCCCGCCGGTTCGTCAACCCGCTCTACCTGCGGGTCGAGGCCGTCCCCGAATACGCCCACCTGCGCAAGCGCGGGCCGCTGCGCAAGGCCCGCGCCGATCTCGCCGCCCGCGCGCGCCGGCACGACGGGATCGACCGCGACGCCGCGTGGAAGGTCAAGCGGGCCGCCCTCAAGCAGCTGTACCGGGTACCGCGCTCGGCGGGCCGCGAACTCGCCTACGCCGCATTCCTGGACCGTGCCGGACGCAGCCTCGACGACTTCGCCGTCTGGTGCGCGCTGGCCGAGGTGCACGGCTCGGACTGGCACCGCTGGCCCGAGCCGCTGACCCATCCGGATGCCCCGGCCGTCGCGGAGTTCGCCGCCGGCCACGCCGAGGCCGTGGACTTCCACCGCTGGCTGCAGTGGCTGCTGGACGACCAACTGACAGCGGCGCAGGCCACGGCGATCCAGGCCGGGATGTCGCTGGGCATCATGCACGACCTGGCGGTCGGGGTGGATCCCAACGGCGCCGACTCCTGGGCGCTGCAGGACGTGCTGGCCCTCGGCGTCAGTGCCGGCGCGCCACCGGACGAGTACAACCAGCTCGGCCAGAACTGGTCCCAACCCCCGTGGCGGCCCGATCAGCTGGAGAAGTCCGGGTACGCGCCGTTCCGCGCGCTGGTCGAGGCGGTGCTGCGGCACGCGGGCGGCGTGCGCATCGACCACATCATCGGACTGTTCCGGCTGTGGTGGATCCCCCAGGGCGCCGCGCCGACCGAGGGCACCTACGTGCGGTACGACCACGACGCGCTGATCGGCATCGTGGCGCTGGAGGCGATGCGTGCCGGTGCGGTCGTGGTCGGCGAGGACCTGGGCACCGTCGAGCCGTGGGTGCGTGACTACCTGAGCGAACGCGGACTGTTCGGCACCTCCATCCTGTGGTTCGAACGTGACCGCGAGTGGGGGCAACCGGACAAGCCCCTGCCCGCCAACCGGTGGCGGGAGGCCTGCCTGTCCTCGGTGACCACCCACGATCTGCCGCCCACGGCCGGATATCTGGCCGGCGAGCACATCCGGTTGCGGGAGGAACTGGGCCTGCTGACCCGGCCGGCCGAGGAGGAACTCGCCGCCGACCGCGCCGAGCAGGCGGCCTGGCTGGCAGAGCTGCAGCGGCTCGGGCTCGTCGGCGCGGACCCCGGTATCGACGAGATGATCCGCGGTCTGTACGCCTACTTGGGGCGTACACCGTCCAAGCTGCTTGCCTTGGCGCTGCCCGACGCGGTCGGCGATGTCCGGGCCCAGAATCAGCCGGGCACCACCGATGAGTACCCGAATTGGCGGGTGCCGCTGGCCGGCCCGGACGGCCGACGGCTGCGCGTCGAGGACATCTTCGCCGACCCGCGCGCCAACGCGCTGGCCGAAGTAATGAAAAGCCAGGTACGGACGATGGAAACGTGACTGGAGTTTCTACAGGTGCGGTTCTGCGATATGTTCGCACCGCACCGCGACACCCGGAGGGCACGTGAACAAGAAGCTCATCGCGCTAGGCCTCGGCACCAGCGCCGCAGCACTGGCGGCACTGATCACTGCCGGCACCGCCAGCTCGGATCCGGCTGCGGAGAGCCCTTACAACGTCGTCGGCGAACCCTACGGCCGCGCGGTGCAGATCCTGGCCGGCGCCGGCATGAAGGCCACCTTCGGCGGCGCCGTGGGCAGCGATATGCAGCAGAGCCTCTGCGTCGTGGAGAAGCAGAAATTCACCAGCAACGGACGCGTGCAGCTGATGCTCAACTGCACCCAGGCGGCCTTCGACGAGGCCGGCCTGAACAGGTCGAGCGGTTCCGGTCCCGGTGGGCGCACCATCGGCGCCAACGGCATCACCACCGTGACGCCCACGCCGGTGCCCCCGCCGGGTGCAGGGGTTCCGACCTCGCCCGCACCTGTGCCTCCGCCGGCAGGCTGAGTCCGCCGTCTAATATTCGCCCATGCCACTGGCAGCCGGAGCGAACTTTGCGGGGTACACCGTTGTCCGATGCCTGGGCACCGGAGGGATGGGTGAGGTCTACCTCGCCCAGCACCCCCGCCTCCCCCGCCAGGACGCGCTGAAGGTTCTGCGCGCCGGTGTCTCGGCCGATGACGAGTACCGGCAGCGGTTCGAACGCGAGGCCGATATCGCCGCGACGCTGTGGCATCCCCATATCGTCGGCGTGCACGATCGCGGCGAGCACGACGGTCAGTTGTGGATCGCGATGGACTACGTGCCGGGCACCGACACCGCCCGGTTCGTGCGCGAACACCATCGGAAGGGCCTGCCGGCGAAATACGTGGCCGAGATCGTCAGCGCGGTCGCCGACGCGCTGGACTATGCGCATCAACGCGGCCTGCTGCATCGCGATGTGAAACCCGCCAACATCCTGCTCTCCGACACGCAGTCCGCCGATCGCCGGATCCTGCTGGCCGACTTCGGCATTGCCCGGTGGTCCGATGACGTCAGCGGCCTGACCGCGACCAATATGACGGTCGGCACGGTGTCCTATGCCGCGCCCGAACAGCTGATGGGCAACACCGTGGACGGCCGCGCCGATCAGTACGCGCTCGCCGCCACCGCCTACGAGCTGCTCACCGGCAGGCCGCCGTTCCAGAACTCCAATCCGGCGGTGGTCATCAGCCAGCACCTGTCGGCGCTGCCTCCGGCAATCGGGGACCACCGCCCCGAATTGGCCCACCTGGACCCGGTGTTCGCCAAGGCGTTGGCCAAGGACCCTGCCGACCGGTTCGACCGGTGCGCCGATTTCGCGCGGGCGCTCGGACATCAACTCGAAGGCGACACCCTCGGACTGACGCAGAGCGCCGCGGCGAGCGCACCCGCGGGCCATGCACGCCGGTCACGCACATTGATCGCCGTCGTCGCCGTGCTCGCGGTGATGCTGTGCGCCGCCGTGGCGGCGGCCGTCTTCGAGCTCAACCGCGCCGACGACGAGCGCCCCACCGCCGCGCCGCCCCCGTCGTCGACGGCTCGTTCCGCCGCGCCGGTGACGCCCTCCGCGCAATCCTCGACGGCGGTCACCACCGTCACGACGTCGGACACCTCGGGGGCCACGCCGCCCGTGGTCATCGGGGCAGACTGTCTGCCGGAGGGCAGCACCGCGGTCACCGCGGCGGGAGCAACGGCCTACTGCTCGTCGATTCAGGACACCGACGCCACCGTGTGGTCGCTGACGCCGGGCGCGGTGCCCATTCCGACGGTCACCACCGACCCCGGCGACGAACCGCTGCCGGCCGCCGAGGAGTCTCCGGTGCGGGTGTGCATGCAGCAGACCGGGCAGACCCGCCGCGAATGCCGTGAGCAGATCCGCCAGAGCAACGGGCTACCCTGAGCTACCCGCGGTGATCCAGCTGTTCCAGCAGTAGATCCAGCAGTGGCCGTTGACCTTTCAGCAGTTTGTCACGCGCCTCCACCACACCGAACCAGCCGACCCGGTCCAGCTCCGGATACTCCCGGAACGTCCCGGACCCTTTGGGCCACTCGAGGGTGAACGTGTTGCTCACCGCGTCCCGCACATCCAGATCTGCCTGCACCGCGAATACCGTGACCACCTTGCCGCTGGGCTGCCGCAGGGGTGCGAACGCAATCCGCGGTCCATCCGGCGGCGGCAGACCGACCTCCTCGGCGAACTCGCGCCGGGCCGCCGTCCACGCATCCTCGGTGTCGTCGTATTCGCCCTTGGGAATCGTCCAGGCCCCGTCGTCCTTGCGTGCCCAGAACGGGCCTCCCGGGTGACCGATCAGCACCTCGGGAATGCCCTCGACGATGCGGTACACCAACAGCCCAGCACTCAATCGCGGCATACCGCAGGTTAATACGCGGTGAACGTCACATATACGTCAGGGTGCTCCGGTGGAATTCGCCGCCGCGATCGCCTGTTGAACCGGGAATAGCAGCGAAAGAAGGCAGTTGGCCATGAGGGCAAGAGGTCTCCGGACCCCGCGCGCACACATCGGTACCGCGCTCGGAGTAGCACTGGGGGGTCTGTCGATCGGACTCGCCACCCCCGCTCACGCGGCCCCGGAAGGACCCGACACCGTCGACGAAACCGTTGTTGAGCAGGCACGTCAAGGCAGCGTCGTGGTGGTTGATCGATGGGGGCCGGTCGCCTTGAACCGGAGCAAGATGTCGGGCGTGGGACCCGGCCTTGCTCCCCTTGAGCTGAACAGGTCCATCGTTCTGATCGACGCCGGCTGACGACACGGTGTGGCCGAGCACACACCGCGCAGCGCGGAACCCGTTCTGCCCATTACAGTCTGATCCGTGGCCGACCACCGGTACCGCAGATACGTGGCTGTGGGCGACAGCCAGACCGAAGGGCTCTGGGACCTCGATGATGCGGGAGCCTTGATCGGCTTCGCCGACCGGCTGGCGCGGATGATCGATGCGCACTCCCCCGGGCTGCGCTACGCAAATCTCGCCATCCGCGGTAAGCGGGTGCGCGATGTGCTGGATGTGCAGCTGCCACAGGCGTTGTCGATGCAGCCGGATCTGATCACGGTGTGCGTCGGGATGAACGACGTGACCCGTCCGGGGCGCAAGTTCCGGCAGGCGCTCGTCGACCTCGACGAATTGCACCGACGGCTGGCGTCATCGGGGGCGACCGTCGTGACGACGACGTTTCCCGACATCACTCGCATCCTGCCGGCCGGGCGGCTGCTGGTGCCGCGGGTGCTGGAGATCAACGACGTCATCCGCGCGGCGGCGACCGACCACGGTTTCCGGCTCGTCGATCTGTACTACGCCGAATCGATGACCGACCCCGAGGTGTGGAGCCCGGACCGGGTGCACGGTTCCCGCAACGGTCATCTGCTGTTCGCCGCGGCGGCCGCGGAGGCACTGGGTCTGCCTGGCAGCAACCATGATTGGGCGCTGGCCGGCGCAGGCGTCACGGACCATCAGACGTTCCGGTCCCGGATGTACTCACAGCTGCTGTGGACGCAGAACATGTTCATGCCGTGGATCTGGCGGCACTTGCGCGGACGGGGCGCCGGGCACGGGCGGGTACCACGCCACCCGGAACTGGCTCCGGTGTCAGCGCGCACCGAAGCCCAATAACCGCGTGACGGGCTCAGCAGCCCGATGGTCGCGCGGGGAGCTCAGAAGCCCAGTACGTCGAACCCGAACACCTTGCCGTCACCGATACCGGCCACCGCGGCCGGGCAGAAAGCCGAGATCGCGAGCCCGGTGAACATGGTGGCCGGTCCCAGTGGCATGCCCGCGGTATCGGCGACCCGGGCCGCGACGTCGGCGACGTTCTGACCGGGCTCGGACAGCATCGGGCACACCGACTGCCCCAGTGCCGCGTTGTCGACCATGTTCGGGGCAGTCACCCCGGCCTGGTCGACGGCGTTGAGGAAGCTGTCGGTGACGGAGTCCGCGCCGGCCGGCGCGGCGACGGCCAGCGCGGCGGTCGCCGCGGTCAGGGTGGACAGCAGGCACAGCGAGATACGACGCATGGGTGGCAATTCTACGGTGCTCAGATCCCGGCCCAGCCCGCGTCGATCTGGGCGGCGACGTCGATGATCCTGGCCTGCCGCGCGCCGGGGCTGTCGATCTCGCCGACCACGTGCGCGGCGATGAACCGTTTGATCTCGGCGTCGATACCGGCGAGCACCCGCAGCGCCTCGGCCCGCAGTGTCCCCGACGTCACGTGAATCGAGATGTCTCGGGGTCCCGGTTTGTCGACGTCGATGATCAGCAGGAGCGGGTCGGCGGCCCGCGCCGCCGCCTGCAGCGCGATCTCACCGAACACCATGAATCGTGGCCGGTCGATCCGCAGGTCGATCACCATGTTGATCTCCAGCGGGATGCGGATGTCGAAGGTGATGGTCGGGCCGACGTGCCGGGTGACCCGCGGCGCCTGGATGCGCACCCTGGCGGTGACCTTGGCGATGCCGCCGGGACCCTGGCCCATCGGCCCCATCTCGAACTCGTCCCCGGCGATCGCGCCGATCGCGTCCGCGACGCGCTTCTCCGAGACCGCGACTTCGAAGAACCGCCGGCCGAAATCCTCGTAGCTCAGGTACTGCGGTGTGTTTCCGGCGGCAGACCCGGGGGAAGAACTGTCCATGGTGGATACCACCGTCTCATGTCGCCGCGTCGCCGCGATCCCCCGGCTGGGCTTCTACCCCGCCTCGACGAACAACCGCAACCGCTGCACCCGGCTCGGCCGCGAGCCGACATCGGCGATCAGGATCGCATCGCCGCCGGGTCCGGTGACACTGACGGCGACATGGCGGCCGGCCACGATCGTGGTGCGGCGCCGCGCACCGTTGAGCGCCGCCACCAGTTCGGTGGGCCTCAGCCGGTCGTCGTCGCCCGCGGTGATGTCGACGTCGGGTCCCAGCACCCGCTTCACCGCGACCTCGTTGCCTGCGCAGGCATCGTCGATCAGCTGTGCGATGAGACGCTTGCCGCGCGGGCCGGCACCGACCGCCCCGGACATGAATCCGGCCGTCCCCGACGGCCCCTGATTGGTCAGCAGCGCGCGGGTCAGCTGTAGCGCGGCGGGGACCGCGGCGGGTCCGTTGCGGGCGAACTGCCATGCCATCGCCGGCAGCTCCCAGTACGCCTGCAACCGGGCGATGCGCAGCTCGTCGGGGCTTGCGGCCGTGTGCACGTCGTAGCGCAGGATGGCCGGGATGTGCATCGTCACCGCAGAGCCCATCGCCACCTCGAGCACGAGGTCGCGCAGCACCGTGTGGCCGTGGACGATGTCGACCGCACGGTGGAAGGTGATGTCCCGCGGGCCGATGAAGGTGTCGTAGAACCTCTCGATCTCGGCATGCCCGACATGAGGACGCGAACCGACCGGGTCCTGGACCTTGCCGTCTCCGGCGAACAGCCCGACCCAGCCGGCCCGATCATGGGCGCCGGCCGCTGCCGGCGAGCGCTCCACCGTTGCCAGAACCGCACTTCGTGTTAAGGACATATCCTTGGTTACCACCCCTGCGTGAAGGAGGACGGCGATGAGCCAGAACGGGCCGTTCGGTATCGACCCCGAAGAGTTTGACAGGCTCGCCCGCGAAGCCGGCGAGGGGCTGCGCGACGCGCTGGACCGGTTCGGCAAGCGTGCAGGCTGGTCCACCCTGATCGACCAGTTCACCAGCCAGGCCCAGCCCACCCGGCCCGAGACCACCGGTGACACCGGCGACGGCGTGTGGGCGATCTACAGCGTCGATGCCGCCGGCGGAGCCCACATCGAAGAGGTGTACCCGAGCGAGCTGGATGCGCTGCGGGCGAACAAGAACAACACCGACCCGTCCCGCCGCGTCCGTTTCCTGCCGTACGGGATCGCGGTCAGTGTGCTCGACGCGCCCGAATAGCCCCGCGCGGAGCGTCCGCACCACTAAACTTTGCCGCGGTACGGGCAGGACCTGGCAAAGGGTGGGACATGATTCGTGAACTGACGGTTGCTGTATCGATCGCGGCCGCTGCGCTGAGCTTTGCCGCGCCCGCCGCGGCCGATGACGAGTCGGGCCGCTACCCGACCGATGTGCCCGGGATGAACTATCACGCCGCGCTCGGCGCGCCGTGCGACAACACCCAGCTGTTCACCTTCGGGCGCGGCCGCGGTGGGCAGGCGATGAAGTGCAGCTGGATCCCCAACCAGTGGCCGCCCGTCTACACCGGCTTCTGGACGATCTCCTATCCACTGCACGGTGTGCAGGAGACCGGTGCGCCGTGCTCGGTGGCCAAGGGCGCCGCACAGACACCCGACGGTCGCCCCATGCTCTGTCGGGGCGCGCAGGGCTGGCAGCCCGGGGTGCTGACCGGAGACGGGTTCTTCCCGGCCTGAGCCGGCGGCTCAGCTGCCGATCGACACGCGGGAGCTCAGCGGACCGCGGCGTCTTTTCGGGACCCGCGGGATGCGCCGGACTGACTAAACTCGACCATACGCATATTCGATCAATGTATGGTCTGTTGTCATGAGTGGCGTGACCTTCGACCTGTCCTCGGTATTCCGCACGGTGGCCGGTGCCATCGGCGAACAGACCTTTCTGGTCTGGCGGGACCGCCGATTCAGTTATGCGGAGTTCGATGCCCGGGTCGACGGGTTCGCCCATTTCCTGGCCTCGGCTGGGTTGGGCTGCCACACCGAACGCGACGCCCTCGACGGCCACGAGTCCGGACAGGACCACCTCGGCATCTACCTGCGGAACGGCAACGAGTACCTGGAGTCGATGATCGGCGCGTACCGCGCTCGGGTCGCGCCGTTCAACGTGAGCTACCGCTACGTCGAGGAAGAACTCGTCTACCTGCTCAATGATTCAAAGGCCCGTGCGCTGATCTACAACGCCGAGTTCGCACCCCGGGTGGCTGCGATCCGTGACCGCGTCCCGCATCTGCAGGTGCTGGTTCAGGTCTCCGACGAATCCGGCAACGAGCTCCTGCCCGGCGCCGTGGATTACGAGGCGATCCTGAGTACGCCGGCACCGGCCGGCGGGCTTCCCGCCGCGTCCGGTGATGACCTGTACATTCTCTATACCGGCGGCACCACCGGCATGCCCAAGGGCGTGTTGTGGCGCCAGCACGACATCTTCCTGTCCTCCATGGGCGGGCGTCCGTTCGGCAGCAATCAGGCCCTGACCTCTCACGAGGAACTCGCCGAGAAGGCCCGCGCCGGCGCGGGCGCCATGTCGATGCTGATGATTCCGCCGTTCATGCACGGCGCCGCGCAGTGGGCGGCTTACAACGCGATCACCATGGGCGGCCGGCTGGTCATCCCCGACGATGTGGAGCGGTTGCGTCCCGCCGAGGTGCTGCGCCTCGCCGAACGTGAACGGGTACTGACGATTCCGGTCGTCGGCGATGCGGTGGCCCGGCCGCTGGTCGAAGAGATCGAGAAGGGCGACTACGACCTGTCCGGGCTGCTCACCATCACCAACGGCGGCGCCGCCCTCTCGCCGACGGTGCGTGAGCGCATCCTGAGCGCCCTGCCGCACCTGATGCTGCTCGACGCCGTCGGTGCCTCGGAATCCGGTGCCCAGTTGAGCACCTTCTCCACCGCCGGCGGCGAGACGACGGCGGCCGTCTTCGACGCCCAGTCCGATACCGCGGTCGTCGCCGAGGACTTCAGCCGGGTGCTGGCACCCGGCGAGGGTGGCGGCTGGCTTGCGCGCCGTGATCTGATCCCGCTGGGCTATCTCGGCGATCCGGACAAGACTGCCCGCACCTTCCCCACCATCGACGGGGTGCGCTGGTCGGTACCGGGTGACCGGGCAAACGTCTTGGCGGACGGCAGGATTGAGCTGCTGGGCCGCGATTCGGTGACCATCAATTCCGGTGGCGAGAAAATCTTCGTCGAAGAGGTGGAACGTGCCATCGCCGCGCACCCGGCCGTCTACGACGTCGTGGTGGTGGGCAGACCGTCGGAACGCTGGGGCTCGGAGGTGGTGGCAGTCGTGCAACTCGCCGAGGGCGCCAGCGCCGACGACGAGGACCTGGCCGCAGTGTGCGGGCAGTCGGTGGCGCGCTACAAGATTCCGAAAGCCTTTATCCGCCAGCCGAAAATCGTGCGCTCACCGGCCGGCAAGGCCGATTATCGGTGGGCCAAGGCGGTCGCCGGCGGCGAGGCCGTGCCCGCGAGCTGATCCTGCGCCGGATCAGACCTGGCCCGTGGGCACCCAGTTGCCGTGGAAGCCGGCGGGCACCCGGTGCGGCAGTTTGACCGCGGCCACCGACTCCAGCGTCCGGGCATCCACGATCGCCAGCTCACTGCGATCGGTGGAACGGTCGTAGACGTAGCCCATCAACACACCGTCGTCCTCGTCTGCGTCCGGCGCGGACGGGTGAAAGACGAACTCGCCCAGCGACATGTCCACACCGAAGGACCGGGCCTGGCTGTTCCCGCCGACGAGGTCGTGCTTGAGCAGGGTCCCGGTCCCACCGGTGCCTTCGCCGACCGCGGGCGCATAGCCATAGCGGTGCCGCTTGCCGACGAGCCGCTCGTCGACGCGCGGGAACTCCTGGCCACGATCATCGATCCGCGACTCACGCACCTTGCCGTCGGCGAGGTCGATCGTCCAGCGATCCAGCGTCGGCGCACCCTCATTGGGTCCGAGCTGATCGGTGTCGAACATCTTGGGATGGCGGATCACGTCGAGCACGACCGTGTCACCGTCGTCGTAGGCATTCATCGGGTGGAAGACGTAGCAGGGTTCCACGTCGAACCACCGCACGTCGGCGCTGCCACCCTCGCGCGGCATCACCCCGACCCTGGCGGGGTAGCGCGGGTTCCACGAGTAGGGGAACCGACGGTCGGCGCTCATCCCGGACGGCGTCCTCGCGCTGATCGGGTCGGGGATCCGGACGCGACCGATCAACGCGGACAAAAGCAGTCGCGCCGGCAGCCGAAGTCCGCGGGGCACCGCCATCTCCGCGGCCCGGCGATTGTCGAACGTGACCGGTAGGTCGTAGAAGACAACGTGTCGCTCGGTCAGCGAGAAGTCGTGCATCATCGGGCTGCCCGTGACCTCGATGTCGACGGTGCGCCGCGCTCGGCCGTCGACGCCGATCACCGAGTACTGCACGGTGTTGCCGCGATACATGCTGTAGGACACCGCGTGCAGTTCCCCGGTGTCCGGGTCGCGTTTCGGGTGTGCGGTGTACCCGCCCGTGATCGTGCCGTCGAAGTCGCAGGGCCCGACCGTCTCGAGTTCGTCGGTCAGTTCGTAGTTGGCGATGCCGCCCTCGACCAGCGCGACCGTCTTGCCGGCATGTCCGATCACGTTGGTGTTGGCGCCGAGCGCGGAGACCCCGGTATGCCCGGTGCGCCGCTGCTCACCGAGCATGCGGGTGGCGTGCGGGCTGCGCACCCACCGGTTCCGGTACCACTCGGCCTTTCCGTCGCGGATGCGCAGACCGTGGACCATGCCGTCGCCGATGAACCAGTGATATAGCTCGGGGTCGATCTCACCGATCGGGTTAGGGCCGTTGCGCAGGTAACGGCCGTCCAAGTAGTCCGGGATCGTGCCGGACACCTCGAGGTCGGTCAGTGTGACCTCCTCGCCGATCGGGGCGAACGGCCCCTCCAGATAGCGGTTGGTCATGACGAACGCCTCCATAACAACGTTATTGATTCCTCCGTTATAACAGCGTTATGGCAAGATTGCAATGGTGAGCGACATCAGGCAACGGTTGATCGAGGGAGGTATGCGCGTACTCGAGCGCGACGGGCTGCACGCACTGAGCGTCCGCAGCCTCGCCGCGGAGGTCGGAACCTCGACAATGGCCGTGTACACCCACTTCGGCGGCATGACCGGCGTCATCGACGCGCTTGCCGACGAGGCGTTCGCGCGGTTCACCCGGGTCCTGACCGACGCCGATCAGACCGACGATCCGGTCTGCGACTTCTTCGTCATGGGCGCGGCGTATCGAGCGTTCGCGCTCGCGGACCCGCAGCGCTATCAGCTGATCTTCGGCACCACGTCCCCGGCATCGGTGGTCGGTCAACGCACCGACGTCACCAGCACCGGGAGCGCCAACGATCGTGCCGAGCAGGCGGAATCCTTTGAGGCACTGCGACATGCCGTTCGCCGGATGATCGCCTCGGGCCGTATCCGCGACGACGGCGAACTGAATGTCGCCGGCCGGCTCTGGAGCCTCGTGCACGGAGCCGTGATGCTCGAGCTGGCCGGCTTCTTCGGCCACGAGGGCCACGGCCTCACGCAAGTACTTGCCCCGTTGACGGTCGATTGCATCGTGGGAATGGGCGACGCGCGGGACGACACGCTGCGGTCACTCGCGTCGGCGGGCGAGCTGCTCGCCCGCACCGGCTGACACTTTTCTACCGCCCGCTCCGGCGGTGCGGCGCCGACTACGCGAAATGCTGGCGGATCCCGGCCAACATCGCGGCGTGCGCGGCGACCGCCTGGCGAGCGGTGAACCCGGCCAGCGGCCACGGCGCGGTGATGCTCAACCGCTCGGTGAGCCGGGTTCCCGCATCGACCTCGTCGAACGACACCCGGCCCCGCAGCCGCACCCGCGGGAACTGCCGGGCCTCGGTCCAGACCTCCCCCTCGACCGGCACATGCAGCGTCGCGGTATAGGTGACCGGTAACGTGGTGCGACCGAATGGAATTCGATCCTGCACCCGGTAGTCCGACACGAAGCCGTCGGGTCCGACGGTGCGCGCGGTGCGCTGCACGGCGACGATCAGCGGGTGCAGTGTCCGCAGGTTGTCCAGATCGACATAGAAATCGCGGACCACGTCCGGCGCGGCCGGAATGACCTCGCTGATCGTGCGTTGCGCGCTCACCCGAGGGTGGCGCTGACGTAGACGACGTCACCGAACGACGACACGCCCTCGGCCGACGGCGCCAGCCCGTACTCGGCGAACAGTTCGGTGCCCGTGCGCAGGGTCGTCGTCCAGCCGGTCCCGGCCAGGTGGGTGGCCGCCTCGGTACGGTCGCCGGCGTAGAACAGTTCGGCCACGTCCACCTCGTCACCGAGGTCCATCCCCTTGGCCCGCCACTCCTGTTGGGTGGCGCGCATCCGTTCGCTCATCTCCTGCAGGTCCTCGACGCTGACCGTCGGGGTGTTCTCGGTGGCAATGCGGCTACCGGGGGCGCTGAGCTCGGTGATGTTGTCCAGCAGGCGATCCTGCGCCTCGGGCGGAAGGTAGATGAGCAGGCCCTCGGCCAGCCAGGCCGTCGGCCGGTCGATCGGGTAGCCGGCGCCACGCAGCGCGGCGGGCCAGTCGTCACGCAGGTCCACGGCGATCGGGCGGTGCTCGGCGCCCGGCACCGCACCCAGGTCGGCGAGCGTGCGCGTCTTGAACGTGATCACCTCGGCCCGATCCAGTTCGTAGACGGTCGCATCGGCGGGCCACGGCAGCCGGTAGGCGCGCGCGTCCAGACCGGAGGCAAGGATGACGAACTGCCGGATACCGGCCGCCAGTGCTTCCGTGACGAATTCGTCGAACCAGCGGGTGCGGGCCGCGATGCCATCGGCCATGCGCACCGCGTCGGCGGGCGCCTCGTCTCCGGATTCGCCGCGGGCATGCCGGATGTAGGTGGGCACACCCACCGCCGACACCAGCGGCTCGGCGTAGGGATCCTTGACCCCCGCGGTGCCGGATCGGGTGGCGATGGCCCGCTGCATGGCCACCACCGTGGCCGTCACGCCCACACTCGAGGCAAGATCCCAGGTGTCATTCTCGGTCCGTCCCATAGTTAGATAGCCTATGCTTCGTCGCGTCACCCCTCGGGTGGGCCGACGCTGGAAAGCACCAACTGCAGGAAGGTTCGGTAGAGGTCCTCGCCGTCGAGATGGCTGGCCAGTGTGACGCCGTCGTTGGTGGCCAGCAGCACCCGGGCCAGCGGCTCGGCTGGTATTTTCAGCGAGCCACCCAGGCGCGCAACGCCTTTGGCGATGTACTCGGCCAGTGAGCGCACCGTCTCGCGGCGCTGGACGGCCACCCGGTCGCGAGCGGCGGGATTGCGCAGCAGGAACAGCGTGAACTCATGGTTGAGCGCGGCGGCCTGTTGCGCGTCGGTGGTAGCGCTGAGCACCCGCCAGCGTTCGGCAAATCCTTCGACATCGATGTCGGCGAGTCGGTCGAACGATTCCATCACATCGGCAAAGCCATCCAGGAAGCGCTGGCGGTGCCGTTCGATCACCGCGAGGAACAGTTCATCCTTGCCGCCGAACTGGGCATAGATCGCGCCGCGGGTGTAGCCGGCAGCTTCGGCAATGTCTTCCAGCGAACCCGCGTACCCACGGCCGGCGAAGATCTTCTCCGCCGCATCGAGCAGCACCGTGCGGGTCTGCTCCATGCGCCGCTCCCTGGTCCAGCGCTCGGTCATCGGTCCATTCTCGCAAACATCGATCACAAATACAGTCTTGTATCTGACATTCACATCTGTATTATCGTGACTGCCGTCACAGCCCCCGACGCCGCCTTCGCGTCCTCGCGAACACCCGCCCGCAGAAGGGAACCCTCGATATGTCCATCGATTCCGCGCAAGCCGCCCGTCCCGGTGAATGGGTCGACTCCGAAGGCCTGAGCCCCGACGATGCGAGTGCGCTGTTCCGCATGCAGATCCCGACCGACCGCTACACATCGAAGGACTTCGTGAGCCGGGAGCGCGAGGCCATCTGGATGCGGGTCTGGCAGATCGTCGGCCGCGTCGACGAACTGGAGCAGACCGGCGACTTCAAGGAGTACCGGATCTTCGACCAGTCCTTCGTGGTGATGCGCGGAAATGACGGCGAGATAAGGGGTTTCGTCAATGCCTGCCGGCATCGCGGGAACCCGCTGTTCAGCGGTCAGGGACACGCCAAGCAGCGCATCGTGTGCCAGTATCACCTGTGGTCCTATGACCAGCAGGGAAAGCTGCGGGGCTGTTCGAAACCCGAGATCGACAAGGACGACTACGGCCTGCTCGAGGTCCCGGTGGACACCTTCGCCGGTTTCGTCTTCCTCAACCCCGACCCGGGCGCCGCACCGCTGTGCGATTTCTTGGGCGAGGACGTCATCCGCATCCTGGAGCCCTACCACCTCGACCAGATGACCACGGTGCTCAACGTCCGGGAAGCGCTGGACTGCAACTGGAAGGTGGTGATGGACGCCTTCGAGGAGGGCTATCACGTCTCCGGAATCCACCCACAGCTGTTGCGGGTACTGGTCATCGACCCGAGCAAGGTGAAGTACCGGTTCCTGGACAAACACAGCATCGCCGTCGCCCCGTTCGAGGTCGCCCACGTCGAGGGCATGGGACCGGAGAAACAGGTCGAGGGCATCATGGAGCTCCCCGAGACCTTCCCGGGGGTGGTGCGGGTGCTCCCCCGGTTCACCGAACTGGTCGACGAGAACCGCACGGCGGACGGGACTCTGGTGTTCCCCGAGGGGGTCACCGGGCGCACCCTGCTGCAGCAGGCCACCCGCGACACCCTGTCCCGCGACGGTCTCGACGTGGACGGCCTCACCGACGCCCAGATGAGCGACAACCACGGCTGGGTTCTGTTCCCCAACTTCTTCATGACCATCCGGGCCGGCGAGGCCACCGTCATCATGGCCACCCCGCACCCCGACGGCGACCCGAACCGCTGCATCTGGCACATCACCAGTTTCATGTGGCTGCCCGAAGAACACCGCACCGCGTTCGCCGCGGACCTCATCGACGTCCAGGAACCGGGCAGTTTCAAGTACTTCGAAGCACTGCAACAGGATTACGAACAGATGCCACGTCAACAGGTCGGTCTGCGCAATGCCCGCCTCGACCATATGGCGCTCGTCAACGAGGAAGTGGTCATCGCGCACTACCACTCCGTCATCGACCGCTACCTGGGCGCGCTCTGATGCCCGAACTCGCCGAGATCGTCGCGCAGCACACCGGACACAGCCGCACCGTGCTGGAATACGCCGCCACCACCGGTCGCCTCGTCACCGAGGCCAAGGCACCCGGGTTCGATGAGGCGGGCTGGGCGCCGTTGGCCGCGCTGGTCGACACCGAGAACTTCCTACGGGTCGGCGCGTTCAAGGAGGAGATGGACTGGGCCGGCTATGTCGCCTTCCTCACCGGCTGGGCGACCACCTCGGAATGGGAGGGCACCTTCAGACGCATCACCGAGCACGGCGACCTGGTGTTCCTGGAACTCGAAGAGCGCAGTGTCGTCGGGGATTTCCGCAGTGTGGTGAACTCGTTGTCGGTCTATGAGTTCAGCGATGACGGGCGGATCCGGCGCCTGGACCTGTACCTGCAGATGGAGCCGCCTTCGTGACCGACGCACCGCGGATGTCCCCGCTGGCCGCCGACCGATGGAGCGAACCCGAGTACGCCGCGTTCGGCGCGCTGCTCGGGCTGCCCGCCGACAAAGTGCCCAGGGCCGGGTCCGGCGAGCCCTACGACCCGCTGAACTTCGACATCATCGGGATGCTGGCCCGGCACCCCGAGATGTCGGAGGTGTTCCTGCGCTTCAACGGTTTCCTGCTGCAGCGTGGGGAGTTACCGGGGCGGCTGCGTGAGTTGATCATCCTGCGGGTCGCGCACCGGCACCGCTCGGCCTTCGAATGGGGTCAGCACGTCAGGCTGGGCGCCGCCGTCGGTGTCACCGACGACGATGTCACCGCGCTGGCCGCCGGCAACGACGGGTTCGACGGCACCGACCGACTGGTGCTCGACGCCGTCGACGAGGTCATCGCCGACGGAAAGGCGCAGTGGCCCACCTGGCAGCGTCTGGTCGACGAACTCGGCGAACACGCCGCCATGGAGGTCATCTTCCTGGTCGGCACCTACACCCTGACCGCCATGGCCTTCGGCACCTGGGGATTACAGCCCAAACCGGGCAGCGCACCGCTGCCACCGGACTCGACGACAAAAGAGACGAAAGAGGAGCACGCGCAGTGAACCTGGAAGACCGTATCGCCAAGCACCGCCGGATGGCCGAGAGTTACCGCGACAAGTACGTGCTGCAGAAGGTCGCCGACGGCGAGAGCTATGACGAATGGGAGTTCACCGAGGATGCGGTCTACACCTCCCCCTACTTCGTCGCCGATCAGGAACTGGTACTCAAAGACGTGGCGACGCACTGGGATACCGCGGCCACCGTGGAGGCAAAGGCCTACGGCATCACCTTCCCGGACTGGAAGCCCGTCGACTACAAGGTGTGGCCGGCCGAGAACGGATTCGTGATGCGCTACCGCTGGCAGGGCACGAACGTCAACGATGGCAAGGTGATGGGCTTTTACTCGATCAGTTTCGTCGACACCAACGACGACGCCCAGATCACCCACTGGTCGACCTACGTCAACGACGAGGAATACGGCCCCTTCCTGGAGGCTGCCATCGGGGCGCGCGGACCGTTCCACGGAGATTCCTACATGCAGGCACTGGCACGGCATTTCGAGAAACACGGACTGAGCTTCTAGGGAGCCGACGATGCCCGCCGGCGCCACCGACGAGGTGTACTACGGCCCGTGGGATGCGGATCTGAACGCAGACCCGATGTCAGGGTAGGGCGCCGAGCACCGGGTCGACGGGCGCAGCGGGCGGTGGGAGGTGCTCGACCGGAGCGGCGAGCGCCTCCGGCGCCGGTGGCAGGACCGGCGGCGGTGGCGGCGGCGGGGCCGGCACGAACGGCGGCAGCATCCAGAACGGGGGCGGCGGCACCACCGGTGCCGGCGGAAGAGCCTCCGGCGCCGGAACGGGTGCGGCAAGCGGCACGGCCGGCTCAGGGACTACGGGCTCGGCCGCCGGGGCCGGGGCCGCTTCGGGTGCCGGCAGTTGCGGTGCCGCGAGCGGCTCGGCGCTCGCCGGTGGTTCGACGGGCGCAGCCGGCTCGGGCATCGCTTCGGCCACCGGCTGCGCTTGCGGCGGTGCCAGCTGCACCGGCGGCTCGCTCACCTCGGCGAGGGCGGGCGTAGGCTCCGGCGCCGCCGCCATCGGCTGTACCGCCGGCCGCTGTTGCGGCACCACCTGGGTGGTCTGCGCCGTCGGCGCCGTGCTGCTCCCGGCCAGCGCCGCCTCCGCAGGCTGCTGCTTCGCCGTCCCGATGAACTGGGATCCGACCGCGAACAGCGCCACCACCGCGGTCACCGCGGCCGCCGACACCAGACGGGTGCCCGAGATCGCCGGGGTCCACTCGGGTACCCAGTTTCGGGGCGAGCGCGCCGCCGGCACGGGCTCCGCCGGCGCAACGCCGGTGACGACGGCCCGTGCGGCGTCATAGGCCGGTGTCCGTCCGGCATCGGGCCCGCAGATCATGTCGTGATCGACGAACGCCGTCTCGTCATCGGCGTCGGTTTCGGGGTCGTCGGCGAGCATCCCGGCCAGCAGGCCGCAGAGGTCGGTGCGCTCGGCGCGCTGGGCGGGCGGAACATCGCCGTTGCCCGGTGTGACCTGGCGGACCGAGCGCACATCGGGCCAGCCGGCGGTCCGCAGTTCCGCGAGCAGGGTGATGACCTGTTGCTCGACCTCCGGGCTCCAGCAGACCCCGATCGAGTCGATCCGGCGGCCGCTGCTCGCGGCGATGGACTGGGCGCCGCGTACCGCGGCGAGACAGCGGGGCACGAGGTCTTCCAGGCCCCGGACGGCGAACTTGTCGTCGTCCACGGGGGCGGTGCCCTCGACGAGTACCCAGCCGACACCGGCCGCTGTCACCGACAGTCCAAGTACGGTCTTCACCCTCGGTTCCGACTCCTGTCCCGGGTCTGGTGCTGGTCGCGGACGAGCCTAGTTTGCTCGTTCGCGTTCGGCATCTCGGCGAAACGGCCGTTTTCACGGCTGTGTAACCGCTTATCGGGCGTGCGTCCGGCGGTGTTACCAGCTGGAGCGCGGTCCTCGACCGACTCATCGGTGGGTGGCCGGGTTGCCCGATCCGGCGACAGACATTCACCGAGCGTTCACTTCGATCGCAACACCGTCGGGGCGTTCGCACCCCGTGCCGTCACACGGTCGCCGGGCGGCGCCGCCGCCTGCGTTCCCCGATCGCCGCGAACTGGCTTTTCAGGCCCTGGATGAATGCGGTGAGCGCAAGCTCGAAGCTCGCCGTGTCGATTTCGCTGGCCTTACCGCGCAGCAGGTGCGCCTGATCCATGTGCGGGTAGCGGTCGCGGTAGACCTGGACGTCGTCGACGAATCCCCGGGAGAACGAACCGACGGTCGACCCGAGCACCAGCGACCGGGTGGCCGCGCCGATCAGGGTCGCCTCGCGGGGCGGCCAGCCGGCCCGCACCAGACCGCCGTGGACCGAATCCGCGATGCGCAGGCTCTCGTCGCGCTGGCCGGGGCCACCGGCCAGAAACGGCACCATGTTGGGATGTGACACCAGCGCGGCACGGTAGGAACGTGCCCACCCGGCCAGGGCCACATCCCAGTCCTCGTCGGCGTCGAAGGCCGAGGTGTCCACGGCGGTGACGATCAGGCTGGCGACATCGTCGAGGACGTCGTCTTTGGTCGGGTAGTGCTTGTACAGCGAGGCGGCCTGCACCCCGAGTTCGGCGGCAAGTTTGCGCATGGACAGCTCGCCGAGGCCGGAGCGGTCGATGATCATCAGTGCGCTGTCCCGGATGCGCTCGCGACTGAGCAGACGTGGTCTTCCCACCTGTTCCGCACCTCCCCCACGATTGCCTTGGTGAACGACGTTAGCTTATAGTGAACTCAATAGCTAACACTGTTCGCCAAGGAGAGGTACCGATGCAGAGGACCGTCTACAACCAGGAGCACGAAGACTTCCGGGCGATGATCCGCGACTTCATCGCCGCCGAGGTCGTCCCGGTGTACGACGAGTGGTTCGAGGCCGGTATCGCGCCCCGCGACTTCTATTACAAGCTGGGCGAATTGGGCATCTTCGGTATCGAGATCCCCACCGAGTACGGTGGCTCCGGTATCGATTCCTACAAGTTCCAGGCCATCGTCACCGAGGAACTGTCCCGGGCGGCGGTGTCCTTCGGCGGTTCCAGCGTGCACATCGGATTGTGCCTGCCCTATCTCAAGGCGCTGGCCACCGAGGAGCAGAAGCAGCGCTGGTATCCGGGCATGATGTCCGGCGAGATCATGTTCGCCATCGCCATGACCGAGCCCGGAACCGGTTCCGACCTGGCCGGAATGCGCACCACCGCAAAGCCTTCCGGCGACGGTACGCACTACGTGCTGAACGGCTCCAAGACCTTCATCACCGGCGGCGTGCACGCCGACCGCGTCATCGTCTGCGCCCGGACCGCCGCCCCGCGCGAGGACGACCGCCGCTACGGCATCTCACTGCTGGTGGTCGACACCAAGTCCGCCGGCTACGAAGTGGGGCGCAAGCTCGACAAGCTGGGCCTGCGCACATCCGATACCGCCGAGCTCAACTTCGTCGATGTCAAGGTGCCCGTCGAGGACGTCCTGGGTGAATTGCACATGGGCTTCTCCTATCTGGGCCAGAACCTGCCCCGCGAGCGGCTTGCCATCGCGGTCGGCTCCTACGCCCAGGCCAAGGCCGCTGTCGCCTTCGCCGCGCAGTACACCAAGGACCGCACGGTGTTCGGTAAGCCGGTCGCGGCGTTCCAGAACACCAAATTCGAGCTGGCAGCCTGTAAGGCCGACGTCGATGCCGCCGAGGCCGTCGTCGACCGCGCGATGGAGGCCCACGACCGCGACGAGCTGACGGCCGCCGATGCGGCCGCCGCGAAGCTGTTCTGCACCGATATCGCCGCCAAGGTCATCGACCGCTGCCTGCAGCTGCACGGTGGCTACGGCTATATCAACGAGTACCCGATCGCCCGGCTCTACGCCGACAACCGGGTCAGCCGGATCTATGGCGGCACCAGTGAGGTGATGAAGATGATCATCGCCAAGGACATGGGACTCTAGCGGCGCTGTTATCGCCGTCACAATCACCGGCGCACACCATCAGCGTCACAATGCGGCGAGAACGCCAAAAGCCTTGCGCTGTGGTGCACTTGGCCAATGATCACGGTGCCGGAGGCCGACCAGGTCGATGCGGCGGACGAGGGCCCACTGAACGACCCGAAGGAGCCGCCGTACCGCATGGCGGGCACGGTGCTGCTGCTGATCGTCGCGCTGGTGTTCGGGATGACGTGGGCGCTGTTCCGCGGGTACTTCGACTCCGGTGTCACGGTGGTGGTGATGGCCGAGCGGGCCGGGCTGTCCATGGATCCGGGTTCGAAGGTGACGTTCAACGGTGTCCCGATCGGACGGCTGAAGTCGGCCGGTGTGGTGACCGATG
Source organism: Mycolicibacterium frederiksbergense (assembly GCF_012223425.1). Lineage (GTDB taxonomy): Bacteria > Actinomycetota > Actinomycetes > Mycobacteriales > Mycobacteriaceae > Mycobacterium > Mycobacterium frederiksbergense. The sequence continues at coordinate 5,172,033 of NZ_CP038799.1, read as the reverse complement.
GCCGAGGAGCCCGGGCCAGATTGGTTCTGGACGTCAAACCGCAGTATCTGCCGCTCATTCCGGCCAACGTGGATGCGCAACTGCGGGCGACAACGGTGTTCGGCAACAAGTACATATCGTTTCTGTCCCCGGCGAATCCGGCGACGGACAGGCTGCGGCCGGACGCGGTGATCGAGGCGTCGGCGACCACCACCGAGTTCAACACCGTGTTCGAGACCATCATGGGAATCGCCGAGCAGGTGGACCCGGTGAAACTCAATCAGACGCTGACGGCGGCGGCCCAGGCACTCAACGGGTTGGGAGACAGTTTCGGTCGTGCCGTCGTCGACGGGCACGACATCCTGGGCGAGCTCAACCCCCGGATGCCGCAGATTCGGCGGGACACAGCGGGTTTGGCCGATCTCGCGACGATCTATGCCGACTCCGCCGGCGAGCTTCTCGACGGGCTCGACCACGCCACGGACACCGCGCGCACGCTCAACGCCGAACGGCGCACGGTCGATCAGGCGCTGATGTCGGCGGTGGGTTTCGCCGACACCGCCGCCGACGTGTTGGAGCGTGGCGGCCCGTACCTTGTGCGCGGCGCCCAGGATCTGCTGCCGACGGGCGCGTTGCTGGACTACTACAGTCCACAACTGCTGTGCACGCTGCGTAACTACAGCGATGTCGCGCCCCGATTCGCCGAAATGCTCGGCGGCAACGGTTACTCGCTGCGGCTGCGGAATGAGTTGGTGGGCGCGGGCAATCGCTATGTGTTCCCCGACAATCTTCCGCGGGTCAATGCCCGCGGCCCCCGGCGGGCGGCCCGGATGCTGGCAGCCGATCACCCGGGAACTGTTCCCGATGCCCTATCTGGTGATGGACACCGGAGCCAGCATCGCACCGTACAACCACTTCGAGATCGGCCGGCCGCTGACGGCGGAGTACGTGTGGGGACGTCAGGTCGGCGAGGACACCATCAATCCCTAAGCCCTGCCGGTGCGCTCCCGGTGCTTGCATCCGGGCCAACAGCAGGGCCTGCGCTGGCCCTCCTCAAGCTCTTCGGTGGTCCGGCGGATGCGGCGCTCCCTCGTCTTTTCCTGCTTGGCGTCCTCGACCCAGCAGATGAACTCGTTGCGCGCCAGCGGCGTGATGTCCTTCCACGCCGTCAGCGCGGTGTCGTTGGCGAGCAGCGCGGTGCGCAGATCGGCGGGCATCGTGTGCACCACCCCACCGGGTATCCGGTCAGTCACTACCTCAGGGTAGCTCCGGTCTCAGCGCCCGAAACCGGCATTGCGCAGCGCGTCCGCCATCGATCCCGTGGGCGCCGCGGTTTCCCGGCGACCGGAGGTCTTGGCCCGGTTCTGATTGCGCTGCTGATTGCCGCCGCGGTTCTGGTCGGGCGCAGGCTTTCCGGACTGCTTCGGCTTGCCGGCACCGGGAGCGTCGTTGAGCCGCAACGACAATCCGATCCGCTGGCGGTCCACGTCGACCTCGAGCACCTTCACCTTGACCACCTGACCGGATTTCACCACCTCGTGTGGGTCGGAGACGAAGCGATCCGACATGGCCGACACGTGCACCAGACCGTCCTGGTGCACACCGACATCGACGAAGGCGCCGAAGGCCGCCACGTTGGTGACCACACCCTCCAGCACCATGCCCACCTTCAGGTCGCCGACCTTCTCCACCCCGGCGGCGAAGGTCGCGGTGGAGAACGCCGGCCGCGGGTCGCGTCCCGGCTTCTCCAGTTCGGCGAGGATATCGGTGACGGTGGGGACACCGAACCGGTCATCGGCGACGTCGACGGGCTTGATCGCGCGCAGCGTGCGCTCGTTGCCGATGAGTTCGGCCAGCGTGACATTCGCGCGGTCCAGGATCCGCCGGACCACCGGATACGCCTCGGGATGCACACCGGAGGCATCCAGTGGGTCGTCACCCTCGCGGATCCGCAGGAATCCGGCGCACTGTTCAAAGGCCTTGGGGCCCAGGCGGGGAACCTTCAGCAGCGCGGTGCGGTTGCGGAACGGCCCGGTGTTCTCCCGGTGCGCGACGATGGCCTCGGCCAGCGAATCCGTCACCCCCGACACCCGGGACAGCAGCGGCACCGACGCGGTGTTGAGATCGACACCCACGGCGTTCACGGCATCCTCGACGACGGCATTCAGGCTGCGCGCCAGGGTTCCCGGCGTCACGTCGTGCTGATACTGGCCCACGCCGATCGACTTGGGCTCGATCTTCACCAGCTCGGCCAGCGGATCCTGCAACCGGCGCGCGATCGACACCGCGCCGCGCAGCGTGACGTCGAGCTGCGGCAGCTCGTGCGCGGCATAGGCCGACGCGGAGTACACCGAGGCGCCGGCCTCGCTGACCATCGCTTTCAGCGGCGGGTTCGCACCGGAGGCGCGGATTTCGGCGATCAGTTCGGCGGCCAGCGCGTCGGTCTCCCGTGACGCCGTCCCGTTGCCGACCGCGATGAGCTCGACACCGTGACGCGCGACCAGCGCGGCCAACGTGGCCTTGGCGGTGTCCCATTGCTTCTGCGGCTGATGCGGGAAGATCGCGCAGGTGTCGACGACCTTGCCGGTGCTGTCCACCACGGCCACCTTGACGCCGGTCCGGAAGCCCGGATCCAGGCCGAGCGTGGTGCGGGTGCCCGCGGGAGCGGCCAGCAGCAGGTCTTTCAGGTTGCGGGCGAACACGGCCACCGCGTCCGCCTCGGCGCGCTGCCGCAGCCGGATACGGGCGTCGACGGCGGCCGAGATCATCAGCTTGGTGCGCCAGGCCAGCCGCACCGTGGTGGCCAGCCAGGTGGTGGCGGCCGCCCCGGCGGTCATGTCGATACCGAGGCTCCGCGCGATGCGGGCCTGATAGGCCAGCTCATCCCCGCCGTCGAAGTTCAGCGCAAGGATCTGCTCCTTCTCACCGCGCATGACCGCGAGCACCCGGTGCGACGGCATCTTCTCCAGCGGCTCGGAGAACTCGAAGTAATCCCGGAACTTCTGTCCCGCCGGGCTTTTGGCCGCCTCCTCGGACCACGGGGCGGTGCGCAGCGTGCCGTCGTTCCAGAATGTGGTGCGCACCTCGCCGACCAGTTCGGCGTCCTCGGCGGCCCGTTCGATCAGGATGTGTCGTGCCCCGTCGAGCGCGGCCGCGGCGTCGGCGACCTCCTCGCCGAGGAATTCCGCGGCGACGGTTTCAGGTGCCACGGTCGGGTCGGCCAGCAACCGGTCGGCCAACGGTTCCAGACCGGCCTCCCGGGCGATCTGCGCCTTGGTGCGCCGTTTCGGCTTGTAGGGCAGGTAGATGTCCTCGATACGGGCCTTGGTGTCGGCCGCCCACAGCGCTGCGCGTAACTCGTCGGTGAGCTTGCCCTGCTCCTCGATGGAGGCCAGCACGGCCTCGCGGCGCTGGTCCATCTCGCGCAGGTAGGCCAGTCGCTCCTCCAGGGTGCGCAGCTGCCCGTCGTCGAGGCTGCCGGTCACCTCCTTGCGGTACCGCGCGATGAACGGCACCGTCGACCCCTCGTCGAGCAGTCGCACAGCGGCGGCCACCTGCCCCTCGGCCACGGCCAGTTCCGCAGCGAGACGGGCATTTACAGATGTGATGGTCCCTACGGGTGCACTCGAAGTCACCCGCAGACCCTACCGAACCCCGCTGACATGTCCCCTGACGCCCGCGCATGCGCGCGCCGCCAGCACCGCGACCAGGAAGCAGGCCAGCGGCACCCAGCCGTCGGCACCGGCCAGACCGTTCTTGGCGACCAGCAGCATCGCCACCCCGGCCAGGCACACCAGCACCCCGGCCACCGTCGAGCGGGCACCGGTGGCCCCGACCGCGTCATCCCACCACGGCAGCCTGCGGTGTTCCAGCGGGGACAGCAGCAGGAACGTCGCGAGCATCACGACGGCGAACACCACCGCGCGCAGGGCGAGCAGTGCCCAGAAGTTCGGGGCGTGCACATCCCAGGCGTCCAGGCCGAATGCGTTGAGGCTGAACGCCGCGACCGCGATGGCCGGGATGTGCCAGAGGTAGAGGGTCATCGCTCCCCCGTTGCCGACGGCGACGACGTACCAGACCCGCGGGCGTTCGGCGAGCCGCTCGACGATCCCGGCGATGGCCACGAACAGACCCGTCATCCAGATGCAGTGCACCGCGAGCAGCACCGTCGGCGGGGACACATTCGACACCCCTTCGGTGCTGCCGTTGGTGACCAGCGCCACCTCATAGGGCCCGTAGACGACGAGCAGCACCTGCGTCGCCAGCGCCGCAGCGGCAGTGAGCAGCGCCATCCGCGGCCGGATCAGGCGGCGGGCGTAGCCGACGCCGATGACGACCGGAATGAGCCAGACGATGACGAAGTTCAGCACCCCGGCCTCGGCGGAGCCGACCGCGAAGCGCACCTGGTCGATCAGCGCGGCCGCCACCACCAGCGCCGCGATCACCGCGGCGAACGCACCCGCGCTGCGCAGCCGGGTCAGGGCCGGCACGAAGGCGATGACCACCAGGTAGACGCCGAGGAACCAGAGCAGTGCCACACATTCGCGGCCGAGCCGGTCGGCGGATTCCGCCCCCAGGGTCAGCCGGGCCACCAGCAGCGCCACCGTCCAGAACGCCAGATACCAGAACACCGGCCGGCACAACCGCTGGGTCCGGCTGACCAGCCAGCTGCCCCAGGCCTTGCCGGCCGCCGACCCGTCGGGGTGCCAGCCGTAGGCGCCGGCGGCACCGCCGGCGAAGAAGAACAGCGGCATGACCTGCACCACCCAGGTGATGGGCGACAGCTGCGGCAGTTCCCCGAGGATGTTCCCGATGCGCAGGCCGTTCTCGTTGACGGTGGCCAGCAGCAGTGCGCAGTGCCCGAACATGACGGTCACCAGGGCCGACAGCCGCGCCACATCGATGGCGCGGTCGCGGCCGGGCGCGGGGTTCGCGACACTGTCGCGTGCGGGAAGCAGTCTGACGAGCGGCATGGGTACAGCGTGCCCGACCCGCGGCACCGGCGGGATGAGTAGGACTACCCGACTGTGCCGTGTCTAGGCGCGGTTGTCGGCCAACGCCTCGATGCGCGTGAGGGCGTCCTCGGCGGCGGTGGCGACGTCGATGCCGCCGGCGGCGCCGCAGCTGGTCATCTCGATGGCGGCGTTGTGGGCGGCGACGAACAGGTTGTCGCAGTTCCACTCGGCGGCCCGCAACGACCACAGCACCGCACCCTCGGGCGCATCCGGCGCCGATTCCACGCTGAACGTGTACGTGCGGCCGTACATCGTCGTCACGGTGACCGGGGTGTCGCGGCACGCGTCGACGGTGCCGCGCGCCGCGGTCAGCGCATCCCGCGCCGAGAAGTCCGACGGCATGACCGCCACCATCTCCTCGACCACGGCCTCGACCCCGCCGACACCGGTCGACCAGTGCCCGCCGTCGCGCGCCTCGGGGGCGTGCTCGACGATGAACGGCGGATCGACCTCGCGGGCCACCCCGGCGCAGCGTTCCGGTTCGACGGTGGCGAACAGGTTGCCGTCCTTGTGCACGATCTCCGGGCTGAGCAGGTCGCCGACCTGCAGCGGCGAGATCGGCCCGACCGGGGGTGCCGGTCGGGCCTGCGGGGCGTCGACCGGACGGGTGCAACCCGCGACGGCCAGCACCAGGACCACCGCCACCGCCCTTTTCGCCATGCCCCGATTCTAGGAACGCGACGTTTCGGGCACCCGCTCCTTGCCGGTCAACGGGTCCCGGGTCTCCCAGAACGTGGCGCCCACGATGCCCAGCGCCGTCGGGTCGAAGATCGGGTCGAGGCCCTCCTTCTTCTGTCGTTCGTAGTCGCGCAGCGCCTTGTAGGCGGGTTGCTGCAGGATCAGGATCCCGATGATGTTGAGCCAGGCCATGAGGCCGACGCCGATATCGCCGAGTGTCCAGGCCTCAGTCGCCGTCGACACGGCACCGGAGACGACCGATCCGAGGATCACCGCCTGCAACACCAACGTGGCATCGCCACCGACGGTCCCGCGGATCACCGGAACCTTGATCGTTGCGGCCTTGCCCAGCAGGAAACGCAGGTTGGTCTCGGCCATGTAGTAGTAGGCGATGATGGTGGTCAGGCAGAAGAACGCCAGCGACACCGCGACGAAGCTCGACCCGCCGCCCTGCCACAGGGTGTCGAAACCGGTCTGCACGAAGGACGGCCCCACCTCGGCGTCGGCGCCCAGCGCGCCGCCCTCGGCGAGTACGGCTCCGGTGTCGCTTTCACCCTCGTACACCCGGTACGCGCCGGTCGACAGGATCAGGAAGCCGGTCGCCGAACAGATGAACAGGGTGTCGACGTAGACGGCGAAGGCCTGTACCAGTCCCTGCTTGGCGGGGTGGGACACCTCGGCGGCCGCGGCGGCATGCGGGCCGGTGCCCTGGCCGGCCTCGTTGGAGTAGATGCCGCGTTTGACGCCCCACATCACTGCGGCGCCGACGATGGCACCGAATCCGGCGTCGAGGCCGAAGGCGCTCTCGAAGATCAGCTTGAGCATTCCGGGCAGCGCATCGGCATTGGCGAACACGATGATCATCGCAAGCACGATGTAGACCACCGCCATGAAGGGCACCACGATCGAGGCGAACGCCGCGATACGCTTGACGCCGCCGATGATCACGAATGCCAGCAGGATCACGGTGCACACCGCGACGACCCACTTGGACACGCCCCAGGACTGGTTCATCGCCGAGGCCATCGAATTCGACTGCACACTGGGCAGCAGCACACCGCAGGCCAGCACCGTGACCGCGGCGAAGACCAGGCCGTACACCTTGAACAGTGGGGCGGCCTTGGTGTGCGCCATCGCCCTGCTCAGGTAGTAGGCCGGTCCGCCACGGTATTCACCGGTGAGCGTGTCGCGGGTCTTGTAGATCTGTCCGAGGGTGCACTCGACGAAGCTCGTCGAGGCACCGAGGAATGCCACCGCCCACATCCAGAACAGCGCACCCGGGCCGCCGAACGCGATCGCGGTGGCGACACCGGCGATGTTGCCGGTGCCCACCCGGCCGGCCAGCGACATCGTCAGCGCCTGGAAGGAGGAGACACCGGAGGGCGATTTCTCGCCCTTGAGCATCAGCCGGATCATCTCTTTGAACTGACGCACCTGGACGAACCGGGAGCGGATGGAGAAGTACACGCCGGCGGCCAGGCACAGATAAACCAGCCCGTTGCTCCAGATGTACCCGTTGAGGGTGTTGAGGAATTCGGTCACGACGGCAACTCCGTCCGTAGGTTGAACACGCGGGCGTTTCCGCCATGCATCGTTGCAAAGGCAAGGTTGCCCTGTGTTAACAATTGGTCAATCCGGTGTTAGCGATTTCGCCGCCCGGGCCGCGCCCACCAGGAAACACCTGACAATCTGAAACGGCTCTGTAAAGCTACGTCGGCCAGTTCCGGACCCGGAGGAGACGATGTCGACCGCCCCGCTCGAACCCCAGGCCACGCATGGGCCGCGTCGCGCGTGGGCCGCCGTCGCGGTGCTCGCCGCTGTCGGCACACTCAATTACGTCGACCGCTTCCTGCCGGGTGTGCTGGCCGAACCGATCAAGCAGGATCTTGCGTTGTCGGACACCGCAATCGGCGTCATCAACGGGTTCGGCTTTCTCATCGTGTACGCCGTGCTGGGCATCGTGATCGCCCGCGTCGCCGACCGCGGCATGTTCGGCGCGGTCATCGCCGGCTGTCTGACGCTGTGGGGCTCGATGACCATGCTCGGCGGCGCGGTCCAGTCCGGCTTCCAGCTCGCCCTGACCCGGGTCGGCGTGGCCGTCGGCGAGGCGGGCAGCACCCCCGCCGCGCACGCCTATGTGGCGCGCAACTTCGTCCCGGAGAAGCGGTCGGCACCGCTGGCGGTCATCACCATGTCCATCCCGTTGGCCAGTGCCGCCAGCCTGCTCGGCGGCGGCCTGCTCGCCGAGAGCATGGGCTGGCGGATGGCCTTTGTGGTGATGGGCGGGATCAGTGTGCTGCTGGCGCCGCTGGTGCTGTGGGTGGTCGGCAGCCGCCAGAGTCTGCCCACCCCGCCGCCGCGCGAGCGGGCCGCGGCGGTGAACTGGTGGGACCTGCTGCGCAAGCCCAGCTTCCTGGCCATGGTGGCCGGCACCGCGCTGGTCTCGGCGGCCGGCTACTCGCTGACCACCTTCGCCCCCGCATTCCTGATGCGCACCCGCGGGATGTCACTCGGCGAGGTCGGCATCTCCTACGGCCTGGCCACCGGGTTGCTCGGAATTCTGGGGCTGCTGATCGTGGGCCGCATCGCCGACCGGCTGGCATCCCGGGATCCGCGCTGGCTGCTGTGGATCGTGGTCATCCTGATCGCGGTACTGCTGCCGGCGTCGGCGCTGGCATTCGTGGTCGAGAGCCAGTTGGCGTGCGTCTGGCTGCTGGCCCTGGGCTATGTCATCGGCACCGCGTACCTGGCACCGTCCATCGCGGCGATCCAGCGGCTGGTGCTGCCCGAACAACGCGCGACGGCATCCGCCATCTTCCTGTTCTTCAATGCGACGCTGGGCTCGGTGGGACCGTTCCTGACCGGCATGATCAGTGATTCGCTGACCGCCGAGCTGGGCCCGCAGGCGCTCGGCCGCGCGCTGCTGATCCTGGTGCCGACCATGCAGTTCCTCGCGATCGGCTGCTACGCGCTGGCCGCACACCGGTATCGCCGCGACATCATCGAGGAGCCCTGACCCCGACCACGGCGAAACTCGCGTACCGGGGGCTCACCCGCCCGTGGGCGCGCCGGGTACGCGGGTTTCGCCGGTATCTGAGCGCCGGGTCGCACCCCACAACCCCACCCCGATCCCGAGCACCGCACCGCCGAGCCCGATCACCTGCTGGGAGCGCCGCATCTCGTGATGCACACCGGCGCCGCCCAGCAGGTCGGCGGCGTCGGCCCCGCCGGAGGCCAAAAACCAGCCGCGGGTGTCCTTTCCGCGTAGCGCCGCGGACAGCATCAAGCCGCCGATCAGCGCGTCGCGGTATCCCATCGAGCGCAACAGTAGCTGCGCGGTGGCGTCGGGTTTGTCCGGCGAACCCCACAGTTTGTTGGCCCGCAGGGGATCGACGAGAAACGAGATGCCCGAGGCCAATCGGATACCGCCCACGGCCAGTGCCGCCCGGTCGATAGACATGGTGGGCAGCCTAGGGCTCAGTCCGTTGCGGCCGTGCACAATTGCCCAACTCGCCTCCGGCGCACGGCGCGCCCCGCGATAATCAAGGGACCCGAGCTCGAAGAGGAGCAGACACATGGCCAAACGCGCAGCCGGCGCCGCATCCGGAGAACAGGCTTTCGAACAGGATGTGGCGGCAACCCAGGAGTACTTCGACAGCCCCCGATTCGAGGGCATCACCCGGCTCTACTCGGCCCGTCAGGTCGCCGAACAGCGCGGCACCATCCCCTCGGACTACCCGGTGGCCCGCGAGGCCGCGACGGCCTTCTTCCCCCGGCTGCGCGAACTGTTCGGCCAGAAGAAGAGCATCACTACCTTCGGGCCCTACTCCCCCGGCCAGGCCGTGACGATGAAGCGCATGGGCATCGAGGGCATCTATCTGGGCGGCTGGGCCACCTCGGCCAAGGGCTCGATCAACGAGGACCCCGGACCCGATCTGGCCAGCTACCCGCTGAGCCAGGTTCCCGATGAGGCGGCCGGCCTGGTGCGCGCCCTGCTCACCGCCGACCGCAATCAGCAGTACCTGCGGCTGAAGATGACCCCCGAGCAGCGTGCGGCCACCCCGGCGGTGGACTACCGGCCGTTCATCATCGCCGACGCCGATACCGGCCACGGTGGTGATCCACACGTGCGCAACCTGATTCGCCGTTTCGTCGAGTCCGGCGTGCCCGGCTACCACATCGAGGACCAGCGGCCCGGCACCAAGAAGTGTGGCCACCAGGGCGGCAAGGTGCTGGTTCCGTCGGACGAACAGATCAAGCGGCTCAACACCGCCCGGTTCCAGCTCGACATCATGCGGGTACCCGGCATCATCGTGGCCCGCACCGATGCCGAGGCGGCCAACCTGATCGACGGCCGGGCCGACGAGCGCGACCAGCCGTTCCTGCTGGGGGCCACCAATCTGAAGATCCCACCGTACAAGTCGTGTTTCCTGGCGATGACCCGGCATTTCCACGCGCTCGGGGTGAACGAACTCAACGGTCACCTGCTCTACGCGCTGCCCGACGGCGAATACGCCGCGGCCGAGGCCTGGTTGGAGAGCCAGGGCATCCTCGCCGCGATCGCCACCGCCGTCGAGGCCTACAAGAAGGATCCCGGCCAATCCGTCGACGCCCTGTTCGACGGGGTGGAATCGCAGTTCGTGGAGGCCTGGCAGAACGACGCCGGATTGGAAACCTACGGTGACGCGGTCGCCGAGCTGCTGGAGTTCCGGGAGCGGGAGGGCGAGAAGGCCGAGCTGAGCGCGGCGGAGTGGCGTGCGTTCGCCGCGCAGGCGTCGCTGTACGTGGCGCGGGGCAAGGCCAAGGAACTGGGCGCCGACGTGGCGTGGGATCCGGAGCGGGTGAAAACCCCCGAGGGGTACTACCAGATTCGCGGCGGCATCCCGTATGCGATCGCCAAGTCGCTGGCGGCCGCACCCTTCGCCGACATTCTCTGGATGGAGACCAAGACCGCCGATCTGGCCGATGCCCGCGAGTTCGCGCACGCCATCCACGCCGTCTACCCGGACAAGATGCTGGCCTACAACCTGTCACCGTCGTTCAACTGGGACACGACCGGCATGAGCGATGACGAGATGCGGGCCTTCCCGGAGGAGATCGGCAAGCTCGGGTTCGTCTTCAACTTCATGACCTACGGCGGGCATCAGATCGACGGTGTGGCCGCCGAGGAGTTCGCGACCGCGCTGCTGCAGGACGGCATGCTGTCGCTGGCCCGGCTGCAGCGCAAGATGCGCCTCGTCGAATCCCCCTACCGCACACCGCAAACCCTCGTCGGTGGGCCGCGCAGCGATGCGGCGCTGGCCGCCTCCTCGGGGCGGACGGCGACCACCAAATCGATGGGCAAGGGCTCCACCCAGCATCAGCATCTGGTGCAGACCGAGGTCCCCCGCAAGCTGCTGGAGGAATGGTTGGCGCTGTGGGGCGAGCACTACCAGATCGGCGAGACCCTTCGGGTGCAGTTGCGTCCCCGCCGGGCCGGTTCCGATGTGCTCGAGCTCGGTATCTACGGCGACGGGGACGACAAGCTCGCCGATGTGGTGGTCGACCCCATCAAGGACCGGCACGGACGCAACATCCTGACGGTGCGCGATCAGAACACCTACGCCGAGAAGCTGCGTAAGAAGCGCCTGATGGACGTGATCCACCTGTGGCTCATCCACCGGTTCAAGCCGGAGATCGTGTACTACGTGACGCCCACCGAGGACAACATCTATCAGACCGAGAAGATGAAGAAGCACGGCATTTTCAGCAATGTCTACCAGGAGGTCGGCGAGATCATCGTCGCCGACGTGAACCAGGAGCGCATCGACGAGCTGCTGTCCGCCGACCGCAAGGCACTGGGCAAGCTCATCCGCAAGGAGGATTAGCGGTTCGGCTAACCGCCGGCTCCGTTGTCCAGACCGAGGTGGGTGCCGTAGTACCACGGCACACCCACCTTGGCGACCAGCGCCACGGCGACGAAGGCGAGCACCGCGACGGGCAACCCGATCGCGCCGGAGCGTGAGCGTACCGGTGAAAAGGTCAGGCCCAGAAACAGAATGGCGAAACCCACCGCGGCCCACATGACCACTTGCAGCGGTGTGTCGACCGCCGCCCCGTAATCGGTGACGTGACCGTCCGGGAAACCGGCCATCGACACGTCCATCGAGGTGGTGAACGCCAGCCATATCGCGGCGCCGGCGCCCAGCAGGCAGATGATCGTGCCGACAGTCTTCATCGGGGTGATTATCGTCCGCCGGATACGGTCTGTCCCGCGAGGTTGCCGTTATCGATGCCTCCACTCGAGCTTTCGCGCGATAACGACAATCTCGCGGGCAGTGCGAGCCGCTATCCGCGCAGCGCTTCTTCGGCGGGCCCCAGGTCGAGGAACACGGTCTCGCCGTTGGCATCCTCGAGCCCGTCGTTGTCGGTGACGACGTACAGGTTGCCGTTGCCGGCGACGGCGAAGCCCTCGACCTTCTCCTGCACGAATCCCCTGGTGGCCTGCAGATCGGGCAGCAGATCCCGGGCAGGCGTCTTGGGCAGGACCTTCGGCACCTCGGTGCCGCTCACCCCGTCCTCGGTGGGGATCTGCACCCGGTAGATGGCCTTGACGCGGGCATCGGGCCCGTTGAGCTTGTCCCGCTCGAGCACCAGCAACGCGCCGTCATGTACCGCGATCTCGGACAGCCCGATCCAATCACCCTCGGCGTCAGTCGAATCCAGCTGGTAGCCGAACCACTGCCAGGACTTGTCGGCCGGGTCGTAGCGGCCGATGCGAGCCACACCCGGCGGGTCGGATTTCAGCTCGCGCTGCAGCGCCACCCACACGTGGTCACCGTCGACGGCCACGCCCTCCAGACCTTGGCCGCCCAGCTCCGCGGTGATCTCGGCGGGCAGCGCGATCCGATCCTTGATGCTGCCGTCGGTGGCGACGTTGATCAGCTCGTTGCCGGAACCCTCCTCGCCCTCCACGGCGAGCACGAAACCGTCGGGACGCGCGGCGATTCCCTCGATGTCGAGGCTGACGGGCTTGCCGTCCTCGGTGACGACGAGCCGGCTGTCGATCAGCGCGGGCGTCTCGGACAGATCGACGCTGAGGATGCGGGCCGGGCCGTAGGCGTTGTCGGTGGCGGTGAACAGCCGCTCCGGCGCGGCCGGGTCCGCGGCGAGCGCGCCGAGCGCACCCCAGCCGATCGGGGCGCCGTCGAGGTCACCCGAGATGATCGACGGGAACGCCGGCCTGCCGCCATCGGCGGCGAACGCGTCGCCGTAACCGTAGATGGTGACCGACGCTCGCACCCGGTTCTCGGCGTCGTCGGCCTCCGACGAGATGACCAGCAGATTGCGTGCGGGGACGGCCAGGATGCCTTCCGGTCCTGGTGTGGTGGGCAGGATCTGCCGGAACACCGGGGCCGCCGGATCGCTCACGTCATAGGCGGCGACGAAGTTGCTCCGCTCGGAGGCCACGAGGGCCGTTGGACGCCCGTCGATCTCGGTGATGGCCAGGCCCTCGGGCTCGGGCCCCTTGGACTCGGCGCGCCCCTCGATGTGCAGGCCGGTCCGAACCGCGAGCTGCTCGAAGGAGTTCCCGGCATCCCACACCACCTTGCCGGTGGCCGCATCGAAGACCGACCAGCCGCGGGTGCCGCCCTTCCAGTCCCCCTCGTTGGCGGTCGCCACATGATCGTCGCCGATCCAGCCGATCGAGTCGGGCTCGCGCGGCACGGCCTCGATCACACCGCTCTGGTCGATGGCGCCGTCCTCGGCGGTGTCGATACCGTCGACGGCCTGGGTGCCGGCGGTGAAGATCGAGGAGACCGTGCCGGTTTTGCCGTCGATGATGGCGATGCCGTTGTTCTCCTGCAGGCTCAGCGCGACCTGACCGCGCGAGTTGATGCTGACGTATTCGGGCTCAAGGTCTTCGGGGGTGTCCAGGCCGGCGGCGCGGGCCTGCTCGACGTCGAAATCGACCTTGCGTGCGGTCCAGGCCGTGGGCGCCCCGGTCAGGGTCAGCAGCTGCAGGAACCCGGTCGGTGGCTGGGGCAGGTCGCCCTCCTCGCCCCCTTCTGGGGTGAACTCCTCGTCGCGCTGGTTCTCCATGGCGATGGCGGCGAAGGATCCGTCCGGGCTGATGGCGATCGAGTCCGGCTGGCCGCCGAGGTCGATGCTGTGTACCCGAGTCCGGTCCGCGACGCGGACGATGTCGACGCGGCCGGAGGGGTTGGCAAAGTCACCACCGGTGGTGTCGACGACGACCAGGACGAACTCGCCGTGGGCGGCCACCGAGGTCGGCTGGTCATCGGCGTGCCCGAGCTCGGCCAGCGACAGTGTGCCCAGCCCGGCAGGGTTCAGCGGGTCTCGGATGTCGGCGAACCCGATGCGCTTGGCCGCGGCATCGGTGTAGATCACGGTGTTGCCGTCCGGGGTGACCGTCGAGATCTCGGCGACGGTCTCGGTCGCGGGGTCCTCCCCGGCCGGACGGTTCAGGTACACCGGGTAGGTCGCCAGACGGTGGTAGCGCTCGGCGTCGGGCAGATCGAAGTCGATCGGCGAGGTCGCGCGCTGCGTCTGCGGGGCGGGCGCACCGGCGTTGTCCTCCGGCGTGCTCGGCGAGCAGGCGGCCGCGAGCAGTGCGGTGACCGCGGCCGCGGCCGTCACGCGACCCAGGTTCGACGTCATGGGGACCCCTGTTCAGTTGGCGGTGAAGTCGAGTGATCTTGACCAACCCGGATGAACGCCGGGCAACACCCAGGTGGCCAACGAGAAAGGGCCGGTCCTGAGTTCCAGGACCGGCCCTTCCTACTGCGTGTTGCGATCAGACGACGTTGCCGCCGGTGTTGCCGGGGCGCCCGCCGGGGCCGCCGCCCTGACCGGGGGCGCCGTTGGACTCGCCGCCGTTGCCGCCGTTGCCACCGATGCCGCCGAAGTTGCCGCTACCGCCGTTGCCGCCGCTGCCGCCGGTTCCGGAGTTGAGACCTTGGTCGCCGACGCCGTTTCCGCCGTTGCCACCGCGACCGCCACCGGTCAGGATTCCGCGACCGTCACCACCGGAGCCGCCGTCGCCGCCGATTCCGCCTTCGGCTTCCTTGGTGCCGTTGCCACCGTTGCCGCCGCGGCCGCCACCGCCGAGCACCAGGCCGCTGCCGCCACCGGAGCCGCCGGATCCGCCTGCGGCCTCACCGGTCTCGGAGGTTCCGTTGCCGCCGTTGCCGCCGCGTCCGCCGCTGCCGACGATGGCATTGCCGCCGCCGGTGCCACCAGCACCGCCGGTTGCGGTTCCGTCCGTGGCCGTGGCATCACCGCCGGTGCCGCCCCATCCGCCGCTGCCGACCTCGACCACACCACCGGTGCCACCGGCGCCGCCGACCGCCGAACCGCC
Source organism: Mycolicibacterium frederiksbergense (assembly GCF_012223425.1). Taxonomy (GTDB): domain Bacteria; phylum Actinomycetota; class Actinomycetes; order Mycobacteriales; family Mycobacteriaceae; genus Mycobacterium; species Mycobacterium frederiksbergense. The sequence continues at coordinate 5,157,000 of NZ_CP038799.1, read as the reverse complement.
GGCGCCAGCCGTGGCGCTTCCGCCATCACCGCCGCGCCCCGGGTCGTACAGGCCCTGGCCACCGTCGCCACCCGCGCCGCCGGTGGCGGTGCCGGCACCGTCGCCCTGCGCGGCGCCACCGGCGCCGCCGCTACCGCCGCCGCCCACGATGCCCGCGGTGCCACCGTTACCACCGGCACCGCCCACCGCGTTGGCGCCCTCGGCCGTGCCGCCCGCGCCGCCGTGGCCGCCATCGCCGCCGATCAGGCCGGCCGCGCCACCGTCGCCACCCGCGCCACCGGTCTCGTCCGCGCCGGCCTGATCACCGGCTCCGCCACTGCCGCCGTTGCCGAAGAGCAGACCGCCGCGGCCACCGTTGCCGCCGTCGGCGTTCAGGCCGGAACCGTCACCACCGCTGCCGCCATTGCCCAGCAGGCCCGCCGCTCCGCCATTTCCGCCGCCGAGGCCGCCGTCGCCACCGCTGCCGAGCAGACCACCCTGGCCACCGTCGGCGCCAAAACCACCGGCACCGCCGTTACCGAACAGCAGACCGCCACGGCCGCCGTTCACGCCTGCGGTGATGGAGCTGAAGCCGTTGCCGATCAGCAGGCCGCCATCCGGATTGGACAGGGTGCCGTTGCGCACGAAGAAGCTGACGACCGGGATGCGGCCGCCGATGTCGCCGAGCAGTCCGGCGATCGCACCGGGCAGATCGCCGAGGGTGGTCTGGGCCACCTGCAGCGCTCCGGTGGCGCCGGCCACCATCACGGTGACCTCGGTGTTGGAGTCTCCGCCGGTACGCGCGACGGCGTCGGCGAGGACCTCGGGAGTGAAGGGGGCGGCGCCACTTCCGGCGGCCCCGCGCGAGGAGGAACCGCGCTCGGCGGATGCGCCGTCGGTGCCGCCACCGGTGGGGGCGAACGTGATGAGGGTGCCGCCGGAATCTGCGGCGCCGGGCACCGCCGCCTCGGGCGCGCCGCCGCCGGCGATCTGAGCGCCGTACAGCGCGTTGGGCGACGGACTGGGCGACACGGCGGCCGCCAGCACCGGTTGGGCGTTGATCACCGCGGGGGCAGACACCGCTGCCGGGCCGGCTACCTCCGTCCCGTTACCGTCTACCGAGATGACGGTGACACCCGTCGTCGCCAGTACACCCGCCGCCAATGCCGAAAAGATTGTGCTGGGCACGTTTCCCACCGCTGCTCCTTAACCTGACCCGATTTGCCGCCCGCAGTATGTCAGACGCGCGCTTAGAAATCTCTCAGTTTGCGGCAAACCGGACAAAAGTGTTGCGCCTACCGTCCCACATCGGCCACTGTCCGCACTTTTCTCGGCAATACGGTGTCCACCGACGTACCTCTTGACATCGCCACAATTTTGCTGTGGGTCCGTTTCCGCACTGGTCGCAAGTCGCGTGACCCGGTTGCTGCCGTACGAGAGGAGCCGTCGGGGCCGAGGTGGCGCCCCGGCACGCGCAAACAGTTCGCCGACATTGACACCGCTCGCGGGATCCGGCATTTAAAGTGCTCAGCGTGGGCAGAAACCTGTTAGCCGCGAACCGGGGACGGTGGTTGGCAATCGCCGGCTCCATCGTCATCTCCGGAGGTGTGCTGTACGCCCAGAACGCGGCCCCCCGCCCGCTTGGCATTCCGGAGGCCGCCGCGCCCGGACAGGCGTCGGCCGAGCCCGCGGCTCCCCTGCTGCCGGACAACGCCGCCCAGGCCCCCACCGAGGCCGAACTGTTGGCGGTCAGCGCACCGGTGGACACCCGGGTACTCGACTTCCCGCTCGACGCGGGCGTCACGCCCGAGCAGGGCCTGCAGGTCAAGACCATCTGGGTGGCCCGCGCCATCAGCATGATGTATCCGGAGATCACCACCATCGGCGGCTACCGCCAGGATCCGCTGAAGTGGCATCCCAACGGGCTGGCCATCGACGTCATGATCCCCAACCACGGCAGCGACGCCGGGATCGAACTCGGCAACCAGATCGCCGGGCTCGCCCTGGCCAACGCCGAACGCTGGGGCGTCATCCACGTCATCTGGCGGCAGGGCTTCTACCCGGGCATCGGCGCACCCAGCTGGACCGCCGATTACGGCTCGGAGACGCTGAACCATTTCGACCACATCCACATCGCGACCGATGGGGGCGGCTACCCCACCGGCCGCGAGTCCTACTACCTCGGTTCGATGAAGCCCTGAGCCTCAGACCGCGATCGACGGGTCCACGCAGGCGCCGAGCGCCGGATCCCCGCACACCTGCAGTCCGGCCAGCATCGACGGCGGTGCCGGCGGGGTGTACGACGGGAAGTCCGGTGCTGCCGGCGGCCAGAACGGGTAGATGCTGGCGCCGGTGACACCGGTGATCCGGGCAACGACCTGAGCCACGAAGTTCGTCGCCACATACCCGAGATCCCCGATGAACTGCACCGGCCCGACCGCCAGCCCGGCCAGCAGGCTCACTATCGGAATATTCTGTGCAGCAACCGATTTGATGCCGCCAACGATGCCGTCGACGATATCGACCAGGAAGTACGGGATCGAGGTGAAGATGGTGCGCACCCCGAGGGAGATGTTGGTGATGGTGTCCGGGTAGCCGTTCTTGGAGATGAGGTCCTGCAGCGCCTCGCGCAGCGCCGCATCGTTGTTGATCGGGATGACATTGTTGGTGAGTTCGGTCATCGACGTGCCGTCGCTCGCCCGCGGGGTCCCACCGAACAGCGTCACCACGGTCGGAGTGACATCGACGATCTGGTACTGCAGGTTGATCGCGCCCGGCGTGAACCCGGGGCCGTTGACGATGACGAATGTCTCGGTCTCATCCGGTGATTGGAAGCCGTGCCCGAGTCCGCGCTGCGGCTGGTGTCCGTGATCGGTGACCAGGACGATGGTCCACTCCTCGTTGTTGGCCGTCTCCCAGGCTTCGACCGCGGCCATGATCTCGCCGAGGTTGCGGTCGAAGTTGTTCAGCGCCAGCTTGTATTCCTCGGAGGCGCCGCCGTACGCGTGGCCGTTCTCGTCGACTCCGACGAAGTAACTGAAGACGAAATTCGCGACGTCGGGGTTCGAGCCGGCAATGATCAGCTCGGTCGTGTCACCGACCGCGTCATCGGTCTTCAGCCAATTCGGGTCATCCTCGCGTTTCCCGATGTAGCGCACCAGGTCTGCGCCCAGGTCACCACCCGCGGCGGCGATGGCGGCGATCACGTCCCAGTTGGCCACCGCCGTGGTCTGGATGCCGTCATCGTGGTCTTCCTCGAGCTGGTTGAACACCGTCGACCACCTGTTGTACGTCCACGGCGTGAAGATGTTGTTGATGACGCCGGTCGTCTCACCCCAGTTGCCGGTCAGGATGGTCGACCAGGACGGGTTGGAGATGGTCGTGTGCCCGACGATGCTCGACGGAGCGGTCGAGCTGCCCTGGATGAGGCTGAAGAAGTTGACGTTGGCCGGGTCGGCGAGCACCCGACTGAGGTTGGCGCCGTCCACTCCGATGACCAAGACGTTCGGGGTGTCCACCGAGGCGATGCCGACCTGCGGTCCGCTGGTGGCGTTGCGGCGCAAGGTGTTGCGTTCCAGCTCGTCACGTACCGCGCCGAGGGCCGCCAACGCCGCGGGCGCTTCCACCGGTGGAGTTCCGGGATCGGGATTGACCAGCGGGGCCGCCGGGTTCACCGGGATGGTGATGAGCGTGACGGCGGGCTCGGCCGGCGCGCCCGCAGACAACGGGCTGGTCTTGGCGGTGCGTGCGGTCTTCGCGCGCACCGGGGACGTGCGGTCGGCCAGCGGCACGGTGATGGCGCCGGAGCCCGAGCCGGCGGCAGACCGGGCCGACCGGGTGGTCTTCTGCCCGCTGGTGCTCGACGAGCTCGAGTCCGACGACGTGCTGCTGCTGCCGGTGTTCGACGAGCTTGCGGAACTGGTCGAACTCGAAGAGGACGAGGAGGACGACGAGTCGCCCGTCTCGGCGAAAGCGGTCGGCGCCGATGCCAGCGCCACCCCCACCCCCAGAGTTACCGCCAAAGCGCCGACCCGACCGATGTGCTTGGCGTAACCCATGGAGTTCCTTCCGACGTCCGCGGGCCGGGGCGGCGCACGGTTGCGATCGATTCGCTGCGCGGCGTTGCTATCGTCGCCTCATCGTTGCCACACGCTGCTCGCCGAATCTGTACCGCAAATTACCGCTCGGACACCACCCGATGGACACGAATGCACGAGTTGGCCCCACGCCGATTCGCGGTGTCGCCGCCCGGCTCGTTGCGGCCTTCGGGATGCTCATCGTGCTCGCGGGATGCTCGGACAGGTCGGACCCGAGGGCGGTGGAATCGTCCTCGACTCCCCCGGCGGCGACGCAAACCTCAACGCCCACAACACCACCACCAACACCGCCCGCACCGGCGACGGCCTAGCCCCGGCTGGCACCTGAGCCGGCTCAGGTGGCCGACGACCTGGTGGCCGACGAGCAGACGCTACGGAATCCGTCGTCCACGCCCGAGGCACGCCGCGCCGCCGCCCGTCGCCAGCAGGCCGCCTACCGCGTCATCGGCAGGCACCCGGAATGGGATGGCCTGACCCGTCCCCGAATCCCGCCGCCGATGCTGGCGGTCTACGACCTGAACATCGAGGCGCGGCGGCACCTTGACGCGCTGCTGACCGGTGAAGCCAAGGACACCCTGCCCGCATGGCGGATCGAGGCGCCGCGTCCCGCCGAGGAACTGTTGGCCCACTACCGCGAGTCCGAGGCTGCCTCCGGTGTCGGCTGGAATTATCTGGCCGCGGTGAATCTGATCGAGACCCGCCTGGGAAGCATCGCGGGCACCAGCACCGCGGGCGCGCAGGGGCCCATGCAGTTTCTGCCGTCGACGTTCGCCGCCTACGGCGGGGGCGGTGATATCCACGCGCCGCGCGACAGCATCATGGCCGCCGGACGGTATCTGGCCGCCAACGGTTTCGTCACCGATCCCGATCACGCCCTGTACCGATACAACAACTCCGACCACTACGTGCAGGCGGTCAAGAACTACGCAGCCGTGCTGGCCGCCGATCCCGTGGCGTTCGCCGGCTACTACGACTGGGAGGTGTACTACCGGACGACGGCCGGTGACGTGCTGTTGCCCATCGGCTACGCACGGACCAGCACGATCCCGGTGGCGGAGTACCTGGCAGCTCATCCGCAGTAGGCATCGTCGCAGATTGCTACAGTTGTAGCAGACTGCTACATGCAAAGGAGCTCGTCATGGCCAATGCCGCTGATCGCGTGACCAGGGTCGCCGCTGACCTCATGGACAGCGCCGCCGCCGAAGGCGCCCGGCAGAGTCGCTCGGCCAAACAGCAGCTGGACCACTGGGCGCGGATCGGGCGGTCGGTGTCGGCCCAGCACAGCGCGGCACGCCGCAAGGTGGAGGCCGCGTTGGCGGGCGGGGTGGAATTGGCCGAGCTGACCACCGAGGAAGGTGTCGTGTTCAACGCCGAGATCTCAGCGGCCATCGAGGAGAGCCTGGCCGACACCGACTACGGGGCGCTGCTGGCCGCGCGTGGAATCACCACCGTCGCACTGGATGCATCCGGGCAGATCATCGAATACCGCCCCGACGGCAGCTCGTCGGTGCTGCACCCCCGCCGGTGAGACGCCTCGACCTCGTCGTCGGCTCCAACGGTGCGGGCAAGTCCACCTTCATCGAGTTGACGCTGGCGCCGCTGCTTCCCGGCAGCCCGGTGGTCAACGCCGATGAGATCGCCAGGCACAGGTGGCCGGGCGCCGCCGCCGATCACGCCTACGAGGCGGCCCGCATCGCGGCCGACACGCGGGCGAAGCTGATCGAGCTCGGTGAGTCGTTCATCGCCGAGACGGTGTTCTCGCATCCGTCGAAACTCGATCTGATCGACGCCGCGCAGACGGCGGGCTACGCGGTGGTGCTGCACGTGGTGCTGATCCCCGAGGAACTGGCCGTCGAGCGGGTGCGGCACCGGGTTCGGGCCGGCGGACACCAGGTGCCCGAAGACAAGATCCGGCGACGCTACCGGCGATTGTGGGACCTGGTCGCCGTCGCGGGGATGCGCGCCGAGTCCACCAGCTGCTACGACAACAGTGCGCGGACGGGACCTCGGATCGTGGCCCAGCTCAACTCGGGGTTCGCGGTGGGCACGCCGTCATGGCCGGCGTGGACGCCGGAGGTTCTGACGGCGACATGGCCTGCCGCATGACCTGTCACCGCCGGCGGCACTGCGGTGGACGTCTGTGTGCTCAGGCAGCGACAACCGGACCATCCTGCGCGGCGATAGCCTGCGCAGCCGCCATCAGCGGTGCGCACGCCGCGCACGGATGCGGGCCCATCACCGGGTAGCCGCATCCCGGGCAGGTACCAACTGTGCGTCCACTCAATGCAGCGGCACCAGCCATCGGAGTTCCTTTCGCCGTCCGCACCCATGTACCCGGTGCGAGGGCGAATCATGCCATGCACCACCACCGATTCTGGAATCGCCGGTGAGCGTGGTCACAGCAAACCTGGACAAGGGGACCCATGGCTAGGCTTTTGACATGAGTCTGGTCCGGGCGCGGGGCTGATCGCCTGCATGTTCATCATCATTCTGACCTCGGTCCTCGGGCTGGCGCACCTCTATGTGTGGAAACGGCTGATCCGAGACACCACCGTCCCCGGGCGCACCCGCTGGGTGCTGACGGCTGTGTTCCTGACGTTGGCCGCCCTGCTGGTCATGACGCTGATGGTTCCGCGAATCACCGGGATCGACGAGTCCGCCTGGTTCGCGTGGCCGGGCTACCTCTGGTTCGCGCTGGTCGGGTACCTGCTGCTGGCCCTGTTGCTGCTGGAGCCGGTGAGGTTGATTCTGCGCGGCTGGGTGAAACGCGGCTCGACGGTCGAGCCCGCCGCTCTCGATGAGCCCGCACCGGCGGTCAACCGGCGGGTCTTCCTGGCGCGCACCAGTGCGGTTGCGGCGGGTGTCGCGGCCTCGGGGCTGGTCGGTTACGGTGCCGCCACAGCACTCGGCCCGCCCAACGTCCTGCAGGTACCGGTCCGGCTCGGCCGGCTGGATCCGGCGTTCAACGGGTTCCGGATCGCGGTGGTCTCCGATATCCATCTGGGTCCCCTGCTGGGGCGGCGGCACACCGAGCGGATCGTCCGGCTGATCAACGAAGCCGACGCCGATCTGGTGGCCATCGTCGGCGACCTCGTGGACGGCACCGTCGAAAAGCTCGGCCATGCTGCAGAGCCGCTGCAGGACTTGGTGTCTCGCGAAGGGTCCTTCTTCGTCACCGGAAATCACGAGTACTTCGTCGAGGACACGATGCCGTGGATCCATGAGCTGGAGCGGTTGGGTGTGTCGTCGCTGCGCAACGAGAACACCGCGATCCGGCGTGGCGGCGCCGCGTTCGACTTGGCCGGCGTGAACGACCTGGCCGGCGAAGAGCGCGGCGACCCGCCGGATTTCGATCGTGCACTGGCCGGTGCCGAGCCGTCACGACCGACGGTGCTGCTGGCCCACCAACCGGTGATGGTCGCAGAGGCAGCGGCCCGCGGAGTGGACCTGCAGTTGTCCGGGCACACCCACGGCGGGCAGACCTGGCCGTTCCAGTACATCGTGGAGGCGGTGCAACCGTCGCTGGCAGGGCTGTCGACCCATCAGGACACCCAGTTGTACGTCTCACGCGGGGCCGGGTTCTGGGGCCCGCCGGTGCGGGTCGGTGCACCACCGGACATCTCGGTGCTGACCCTGAACGCCCCGGCCTGATATGTAGGGAAGTTTGTCAATAGGCAGGGTGAGGCGCCGCCGGGAAAGTTATCCCGGCGGCGCCTCGTTGCTTCCTGGGTCCGTGTGGTGAGCGTGTCGGTTGGCGACGCGCGGTCAGACTGATATGCGCGGATTGGTTACCGCAGGACGGTGTTTCGGCTGGATCGTATCCGCGTGTCTAGAATCGAGCGTCGGCCCCCTTTCAGGGGTCTGCTCATAGGCCGGTCGCGGGTCGATCCACGCGCTGCCACCACCGTGACCAAGGAAGCAGCTTGGGTGGCGGTTAGTCGTCCATGACCGCCAGCGACCAGCACCAGCCGGCCAGTTCGCGGGCGACCGCAACATTGGCCACCGTGGACCGCTTGCGGCGGGCCAGAAAGCCCACCCACCGGTGATGCAAGCGTCGGTTGCCCTCGTCACCACGGGCACGGGCGGCGACCGGGGCCAGGTCCCACCGTGACCGCATCACCGGTCCGACACGATAGCGAGGTCGGTGATGCCAGGCTGCTTCGACGAGCAGGCGGCGTACGTGGGTGTTGCCGGTCTTGGTGATCGGTCCCTGCACCCGTGCCGAACCCGACGAGTGTTCCGAGGGCACCAGTCCGACGAAGGAGCCGATCGTGTTGCCGGTGAATCTGTTCCAGTCGCCGATCTCAACCGCCAGTGCGAAGCCGGTCAAGGTGCTTACGCCGCGAAGACACGACACCCGACGCACGATGGGGGTGAACTCGCTGTCGGCGGCGACTTCGTGGATCGCTGCGTCCAAGCGGTCGCGTCGGGCCTGCAGCATCAGTACATGCTCGTAATCGGCGTCGAAGGCCATCCGTGTGGCTGGCATCTGCAACCGGGTCACAGCATCAGTGCGCAGCCAGCGATCATGGGTACCCGTCCAGGCGTGGCCGCCGTAGTAGACGATGCCGTGGCGCAGCAGCAGCTTGGACAGTCGATGACGGGCCCGCATCAGATCACCGCGGCAGTCTTCGCGAGCGCGCACCAGATCGCGGCATGCTTCCTGGTTCAGGCTCGGGATCGCCACCGAGGTGACGGTCAAGTCCAGGGACGTGGTGTACGACGTTGTCGTGTGATTCTTCGAGGTGATGGTTCAGGCGGTCAGTGCCGCCGGCACGTCCTCCTGTTCGGTTGGTGAGTTCTGGTCGGCTCGGGATTTGCTCAGGACGTCGAGGCCGAGGTAGCGCCGGGATTCGGCCCATTCGTCGTGCTGTTCGGCCAGGACCGCTCCGACGAGGCGGATCAGGGCGCCTCGGTCGGGGAAGATTCCGACGACGTCGGTGCGTCGCCGGATCTCCTTGTTGAGTCGTTCCTGGGGGTTGTTCGACCAGATCTGGCGCCAGATCTGTTTGGGAAACGCGGTGAACGCGAGCAGGTCCGCGCGGGCGTTCTCCAGATGGTCGGCGACTTTGGGCAGCTTGTCCGATAGTGCATCGATGATGCGATCATATTGTGCAGCAACGGATTGCGCGTCGGGCTGATCGAACACCGAATGCAGCAGGGTGCGTACCCATGGCCACGACGACTTCGGGGTGATCGCCATCAGATTGGTCGTGTAGTGGGTCCGGCAGCGCTGCCAGGCAGCTCCGGGCAGAGTCGCCCCGATCGCAGCCACCAGCCCGGCGTGCGCGTCGGAGGTGATGAGCTTGACCCCGGACAGGCCGCGGGCGGTCAACGACCGCCAGAACGTCAGCCAGCCCGCCCCGTCCTCGGCGGTGCTGACGTCGATGCCCAGGATCTCGCGGTAGCCCTCGGCGTTGACCCCGACGGCGATCAGCGCGTGCACGTTGACCACACGTCCCTGCTCGCGCACCTTGAGCACCAGCGCATCGGCGGCGACGAACGTGTACGGGCCGGCGTCCAGCGGGCGGCTGCGGAACGCCTCGACTGCGGTGTCGAGTTCCTTGGCCATCACCGACACCTGCGACTTCGACAGACTGGTGATGCCCAGGGTTTCGACGAGCTTGTCCATCCGCCGGGTGGAGACTCCGAGCAGGTAGCAGGTGGCCACCACGGTGGTCAGGGCCCGCTCGGCGCGTTTGCGGCGTTCCAGTAGCCACTCCGGGAAGTAGGAACCGTGGCGCAGCTTGGGAATTGCGAGATCCAATGAACCTGTGCGGGTGTCGAATTGGCGGTGCCGGTACCCGTTGCGGGAGTTCGTCCGTTCGGTACTGCGTTCACCGTATCCGGCGCCGCACAGCGCGTCGGCTTCCGCGCCCATCAGCGTATGGATGAACGTGGCCAGCAGCTCACGCAGCACGTCGGGGTGGGTGGTGGTGAGTCGTTCGGCAAGCACGGTGGGCAGGTCGATATTGTGGGCAGTGGTCATCGCGTGTGTTCCTTCTTTGCTCGAGTGACTTTGGTCGGTCTCTCGAAGAATCACGCGATGACCTTCAATCATTCGGCTACGACACGCCGGTACCGCCGATCAGGTCCGACTCGTACACCACTCTGCTGGACGCAACCGAGGTGACCTCGTCTAAGCGCAGCAGCCGGGCCAAGTGCAAGGCGTCGCGAGCATCGGTCTTCACCCGATCTCCGGCGGGTTTCTGCAGCTTCGATGGTGCGAGCACCTCGCACCGAATTCCTGCACTGGTCAGTGCGCGATACAGTCCAAAACCCGTGGGGCCGGCCTCGTAGGCAACCGCCACCGGACCAGGCATCTGTTTGATCCAGTCCTGGATGTGCTCGTAAGACGGCGTCAACCGGGTCTGGGTCACCTGACCGGTCATCCCATCGATTGCTGCCGCCGCGACCGAACGTGCGTGCACGTCCAGCCCAATACTCGTACGCTCAGTGAACACCGGGGCCTCCCAACACTGTTGGATAGACCGGGCGGGCCCACTACCCACCCGGTAACCCACGAACATGGGTGAGCGAGGCCCCGGCCCGCAACCCCCGACAACAGCCGACGGTCACCTCATACCGTCTAGCAGTACTACCGTTGGGCAGATGGAAAAGCACGAATTCGACCAGATGAACAACGCCGTGATCACCGAATTCCGGGAGACCGGCGGCAAGGCGGGCGGGGTGTTCGAGGGCAAGCCCCTGGTCCTGGTGCATCACACCGGCGCCAAGTCCGGAATCGAACGCATCGCACCGCTGGTGCCGCTGCTGGACGACGGCCGAATCTACATCTTCGCCAGCAAGGGCGGAGCCGATACCCACCCCGACTGGTACCGCAACCTCCTTGCCCATCCGGACATCACCGTCGAGATCGGCAGCGATACCTTCGCGGCGACCGCACGGGTCCTGGAGGGCGACGAACGCGACGGTGTCTACGCGAAACAGGTTGCCGTCGAACCGCAATTCGGCGAGTACCAGCGCAAGACCGAGCGCGTCATCCCGGTGGTGGAGCTGGTCAGGGTCTCCTGACGGGCGACGCCGACATGCGCGGTCAGGGCCGAATGCGGATCGTCGCGTTGCCGCCGTCGCGTTTGGCGTCGAACATCGCTCGGTCGGCGCGTTCGATGATGGTGTCGAGCACGGTCACCGAATCGACGCCGCGATCGCCGAGGTCGGCGACCGCGACACTGGTGACACCGACACTGGCGGTGATCGGCGGGTCCGCGGGAGCGGCGATCGCATCGCGCACGCGGTCCGATTCACGCTCCGTGCGGTCCGGTTCGGCCAGATCGATGACGACGAATTCCTCACCGCCGACGCGGGCCACCAACGCGCTGCCGCGCACGGCGGCCTTGATACGTCGCGCGCTACGGATCAGAACCTCGTCGCCGATGGGATGGCCGTAGGCATCGTTGATGTCCTTGAAACGGTCGAGATCCACCACCATGACGTCCACCTCTGCCTCGTCGGAGGAGCTGCCGTGCAAGAGGTCGTCGATGTGCAGGTGCAGTCCGCGCCGGTTGAGCAATCCGGTCAGCGGGTCGGTGACCGCCTCGTAGGCATCGTTGCGCATGGCCCAGATGCCGCACTGGATGCCCAATGGCGCCGCGGCCATCGGCACCACCCACACGAGTGTCGTCACCAGGGGGTTGAGGCCGCCGAACGCCGAGCCGGTGCCGGTGACGAACAAGCATGCCGTGAGCACCACCCACAGGGCGTGCCCCACAGCTAGTTTCGCGCCGTCGAAGAACATCACGTACACCGACATCAGAGCGAAGAAGTACCAACCGAACAGCGCGAACAGCCAGCTCCCATCCAGCAGCACCACCGCGGCGATCGCGATATCGGCGGATACGACGAAGGCGAGCGAAATCCACCGCGTGGGCCAGGGCAGGACACACCACGCAAGCCCCCACACAATTTGGAGAGCGGCGAACGTCGCCATGGCGGCACCGGACGCGGGGTTACCGGCGGCCGGCCACAGCAGCACCAGCGAGACGATCCCGTCGATGCCGGTGCCGACGCCGATCGCCACCTGGATCGTCTTGGACATGGTCCGCTTGGTGAAGTACTGCACCTGGGTGGCATAGGCGACCGGCTCGCTCCACCAGGCACGTATGAGGCGAGCGAATACCGCGAAACTGATCGAATACTTCGGCAATCCGTTCCCCCGATGCTGCCTTCTCTGAACCAGCCCTTGAGGCCCTTCATGCCGTGACGCCTCGCCACGTCGGGGCGCCGTCAATTCACCGCGAAGGATATCCGTTTTCGGATCGGCAGCAATCGTTAGCCGTCGGAGAACCCCGAAAGGGACTAACGTCGGAACCATCCGGGTGGCGCACGGTCGGGGAACCTGTGTGATCGCTGCCGGACTTTCAGGAAGGCTCTCACGCCAATGTCCAAGCAGCTGAAGCCGCACTTCGAGAACGTGCAGGCGCACTACGACCTGTCCGACGATTTCTTCCGGCTGTTCCTGGACCCGACTCAGACCTACAGTTGCGCCTACTTCGAGCGCGACGACATGACGCTGCAAGAGGCGCAGATCGCCAAAATCGACCTGGCCCTGGGCAAGCTCGATCTGCAGCCGGGTATGACGCTGCTCGACGTCGGGTGCGGCTGGGGCTCGACGCTGAACCGCGCGCTGGAACGCTACGACGTCAACGTGATCGGGTTGACCCTCAGCGCGAACCAGCAGGCGCACGTCGAGCAGTTGTTCGCCGCATCGGAGAGCCCGAGCTCCAAGCGGGTCGAGTTGCGTGGTTGGGAACAATTCGACGAGCCGGTGGATCGCATCGTGTCGATCGGCGCCTTCGAGCATTTCGGCTTCGATCGCTACGACGATTTCTTCGACTTCGCCTACAACGCGATGCCGGACGACGGCATCCTGCTGCTGCACACCATCCTGGGTCTGCATCCCGACGAGGTCCGTGAAAAAGCCATCCCGCTGAGCATGGAGATGGCCCGGTTCTGCCTGTTCATGGTCCGCGAGATCTTCCCCGGCGGCCGGCTGCCGTCGGTGCGGATGGTCAACGCGCACGCCGTGAAGCCCGGTTTCACCGTGACCCGGTTCCAGTCTTTGCAGCCCCACTACCCCACGACCCTGGACTACTGGTCCGCGGCGCTGGAGGCACGCAAGGACGAAGCCATCGCCCTGCAGTCCCAGGAGGTCTACGACCGCTACATGAAGTACCTACTCGGCTGCCCGCCGCTGTTCCGCAGCGGCCTGATCGACGTCGGGCAGTTCACGCTGACGAAATAACCCGTCGTTCAAGCGATTCCGCCAGGCAACTGCCCGGTCACACGGCGACCATGTCGGCCAGCCGGTCCATGATGATGTCCTCGGCCTCGCTGACCGACATCGTCCCACCGATTCATCACACATTCGCATATCGGTACTGCTCAACTCGCTGCAGTACCATCACGCCGTGAGTGGATCTTCAGAACACGCATTCGGCACCCGGCGACGCGGGGTGCTTTTCGACACCCTCATCGCGCTGTTCTTGGCCGAGGGATTCGCGCATCTGACCCTCGACGACATCGCGGCACGACTGCGCTGCTCCAAGTCGACGCTGTACACCCTGGCCGGCAGCAAGGAGCAGCTCGTGCAGATGGCGACGGTGCATTTCTTCCGCCGTGCGACCGCCGATGTCGAGGCCGAAGTCGCCGAGGCCGATGGCGCGCGCGCCCAGATCTCCGCGTATCTATCGGCGGTCGGAACGGCGCTCGATGCGGCGTCGGATCAATTCATGGCCGACCTGGACGCCTTCCCGCCCTCTCGCGATGTGTACGAACGCAATACCGCGCTCGCGGCGGGCCGGGTCCAGGACATCATCGCCGCCGGTGTCGCCGGCGGCGAATTCCGCGATGTGCATGCCGCGTTCGCGGCCGATCTTGCCGCCACCATGATGGTGCGCATCCAGCAACGCACCGTGCGCGCCAATACCGGACTCGATGACGCGAGCGCCTATCGCGAACTTGCCGCCATTCTCACCACCGGTCTGAGTGCCTGACACGGCGCATCTGCGGACGGTGACGTAAAGCGCTTTATGACAACGGCTTCCAAGACGGTCTCGAGAGGGCGTGCCGGCAGAACTCACGACCAGGACTCGTCGAGCTCTCCCAGTGCGGCGATCAGGGCGCTGTTCGCGCTGTAGTCCACTGGGCAGGCGATGACGCTGACGGTGTCCGCCGACAACGCTTCCCGCAGGGTCGGCAACAACTCGCCGGCCGAAGAGATGCGATGCCCCGTGGCGCCGAAACTCTCGGCATAGGCCACGAAGTCGGGATTGCCGAAGCGGGTGTCCACGTTGTGCCCGATCTCCAGGTCCATCTTCCAGCTGATCAAACCGTAGGCGTCATCCACCCAGATGAGGATCACCATCGGCGTGCCGACGCGCAGCGCCGTCTCGATCTCCTGGGAGTTCATCAGGAACGACCCATCCCCGGTCGCGACGAGGATATTGGCCGAAGGTCGTGCGATCTTGGCGGCGATCGCGCCGGGCACCGTCCATCCCATCGTGGAGAGCCCGTTGGAGATCAGGCAGGTGTTCGGCTCGTAGGTGGGATAGAGCCGCGCCATCCACATCTTCAAGGCACCGGTGTCCACCAGCGCGATGTCCTCGCGCGCCAAGGCGGCACGGGTGTCGGCGACGATGCGCGCAGGGGTCAACGGGAAGCTGTCATCGGCGCGGCCACGATCGAGTTCCTCGGCCAGCAGGCCGCGGATGCGTTCCTGGCCCGACGAATACAGCTCGTCGCGGTCGGCCGCGGCGGCGAGCGCGTCCAGGCACTGCCCGATGTCGGCGTGCAACCCCACGGCGACGTCGTAGTGGACATCGACTTCAGCCGGAAACCGGTGCACGTGAATGATCTTGGTGTCCCCACGCGGGTTGATCCGGACCGGATCGAATTCCTGCAGTTCGTAGCCGGCAGCGACGATGACATCGGCCTGGTCGAAACCGAAGTTGGCGTAATCGTGGCGCATGAACCCGACCGCGCCCAGGGCCAAGGGATGGTCATCGGGCATCACGCCCTTGCCGTGAAATGTGGTGGCCACCGGCATTCCGAGTGTCTCCGCGAAACGTCGCACCGCCGCGGAGGCCCCGCCGCGGGCCGCGCCGTGGCCGGCGAGCAGCACCGGATTGCGCGCCGAGTTCAGGATCGCCGCCGCCCGCGCAATCTGCTTTTCCGACGGGTCGTCCGGGCGCGGCACGTTGATGCGCAGTGCGGTGGTGTCTGCGGGCGCTGCCGCGTCTTCGACGTCTTCGGGCACCGCGAGGTACACCGCTCCGGGACGCTCGGTCTGCGCGAGCTTGAAGGCCTTGCGGACCATCTCCGGCACCGAACCCGGCGTGGCGACCAGCGCCGACCACTTGGTGACGGGCGCGAACATCGACACCAGATCCACACTCTGATGCGACTCCTTGTAACTGCGCCGCATTCCTACTTGTGCTGAAAGCGCCAGCACCGGAGTGGAATTCGTGGTGGCATCAGCAACGCCGAGCAGCAGGTTGATCGCGCCGGGCCCCAGGGTCGCCGAGCACACCCCGGCCTTGCCGGTCAGTCGACCGTAAACCTCCGCCATGAACGACGCACCCTGCTCATGGCGGGTGAGGACGTACTCGATCGATGACCTCGACAGCGCCTCGATGAGCAGGATGTTCTCCTCGCCGGGGATGCCGAACACATGGGTGACCCCTTCGTTCTCCAGGCATTCGACGATCAACTCTGCGGTGGTGCGACCGGCATCAGACACCACTTCAGCTAACCACAGCCCGCAATCCCCCGATGGAGTCGCCACGGCGATACGGCCGGGCCGTACCATCCACGTCGGCGGATCGAAATGCCCTCTTCGGCGGGCATTTTCGACGGTGTTCGGCTCTTCGAGGAGATGGCTCGGGTCAGCAACGGAGGTGCCCGGGTGCTGTTCTTTCGAAATCGACCTCGCCAAGAACTCGGCATGCCTCGGTGAACCCTCCGCTGCCATCGTCGCCGCCATGCGATATATTGCATTTCACAGCGGCCACGTCCAGCGTCCCAGGAGATACCCATGGTTATCGAAGACTTCCAGCGCTATCCGCTGACGTTCGGCCCGAGCCCCGTCCACCCGCTACGCCGCCTGAGCCAGTTCCTCGGTGGCGCGGAGATCTGGGCCAAGCGCGAGGATGTCAACGCCGGGCTGGCCTACGGCGGCAACAAGACCCGAAAGCTGGAGTACCTGATCCCGGAGGCACTCGAGCAGGGCGCCGACACGCTGGTCTCGATCGGGGGCGTCCAGTCCAACCACACCCGCCAGGTGGCCGCCGTCGCCGCCAGCCTGGGCCTGAAAGCCGTGCTCGTGCAAGAGAAGTGGGTCGACTGGCCTGATTCCGTCAACGACAAGGTCGGCAATATTCTGCTGTCGCGCATCATGGGCGCAGACGTGCGACTCGATCCCTCCGGCTTCGGCATCGGCTTCAAGGACAGCTGGCAGAACGCCATCGAGGACGTCAAACGCGCGGGCGGCACGCCCTACGCCATCCCCGCCGGCGCCTCCGATCACCGGCTGGGCGGACTCGGCTTCGCCCGTTGGGCCTACGAAGTCCAACAGCAGGAACGGGACCTCGGCATCTTCTTCGACACGATCGTGGTCTGCACCGTGACCGGCTCCACCCACGCCGGGATGATCGCGGGGTTCGCCGGCCAGGACCGGCCACGGCGCATCATCGGTATCGACGCCTCGGCGACCCTGGAGAAGACCCGAGCCCAGGTCGAACGTATCGCCCGCAACACCGCCGAGCTCATCGGCCTCGGCCGTGAACTCCGCGATGACGAGATCACCGTTCTCGAGGGCTGGGCGGGCGACCTCTACGGCATACCGGTGCAATCCACGATCGATGCGATCACCCTGACCGGCCGACTCGAAGGCGTCATCCTCGACCCGGTCTACGAAGGTAAGTCCATGGCCGGACTGATCGACCTGGTCCAGTCCGGGCAGATCGGACCCACCTCCACAGTGCTCTACGCACACCTCGGCGGCCAGCCGGCGCTGAACGCCTACAGCGGCATCTTCTGAAGGACGGGCTATCGTCGGCGTCAAGCCCGCAACGGGCTCGGGGAATAACCCCGACGAAGGCGAGGTAGTTCGAAAAATGACGACAACCTTCCCGCTAGGCCCCTTCACGGTGAGTCGCGTCGGATTCGGGGCCATGCAGCTTCCCGGCCCCGGCGTCATCGGGCCACCGCGCGATCACGATCAGGCCATCGCTGTGCTCAAGCGGGCCGTGGAACTCGGCGTCGACCATATCGACACCGCGCAGTTCTACGGGCCCAACGTGTCCAACGAGCTCATCCGCGAAGCCCTTCACCCCTACCCCGCGAACCTGGCGCTGGTCAGCAAGGTCGGGGCACGTCGCAACGACGGGGGCGAGTGGATTGCCGCACAGCAACCCGACGAGTTGCGCGCCGACATCGAAGCCAACCTGGAGACCCTGGGTACCGATCGGCTCGCCGCCGTGAATCTTCGCATCCACTCCGGTGACCCCAGCAGTGTCGGCGCGGTCGAGCGCGAGCTGTTCGACCGTCAGCTGACCGCCATGATCGCCGCCCGCGACGAGGGCCTCATCGCGGGCATCGGCCTGTCCAGCGTCTCGATCGAACACCTGCGAATCGCGTTGGACCGCACCGAGATCGTCACCGTGCAGAACGCCTTCAATGTCCTGGACCGTTCCTCGCAGCCTGTGCTCGACCTGTGTACCGAGCACGGCATCTCGTTCGTCCCGTTCTTCCCGCTCGGTTCTGGGTTCACCGCCGACAACCCGGTGCTCGGCAATCCCGCCGTCAGGCAGACCGCGGCCGAGCTGGGTTATACGCCGGCCCAGATCGTGCTGGCGTGGACGCTGTCGGTCGCGCCCAACGTCCTCCTGATCCCGGGCACCTCATCGGTGGCCCATCTCGAGGAGAACCTCGCGATCGCGGATATCCAGCTGCCCGCCGAGTTCACTCCGTAGCTCGGTCCGACACAGCCCGGCGCGCTCAGCTCACCGGCGGCACCGCGGAGGCCATCACCTTCGGTGCCCGCTCCCAGGCGCGATGCACGCCCAGGGCATTGGCCAGTGCGGCGACGAACGCCTTGTCGGCGGCCTTCGCGACTTCCACGCCAGGGCCCTTCGCCGGGATCCGGGCGGTCTTCAGGACCGCCGCGCCATCGCCCCAGGCTCCGAGTGCCTTGCAGTGCCGGAATGCTTCCTGCAGTAACACCACCAGCTTGATGTCGGCACCGGCCGTCGTGCCGTCCGCCACCACCACCGCGTCGAATTCGATGGAGCGCGCCGTGGCGAAGGTGCGGTCGACGGTGACTGTGCGCCGGCGTGCCTTGAGCTCTCCACCCACCGGAGCCACCACGAGCGCCGTGGCGCCCAACCCGGACATCGCCTTCACCAGCGCCGCAACCCCGGCGAGGTCGGACCCGGCATCGGCGATGATGCCGATCTTGCGGCCATCGATGGGTCCCGGGTCGGTCACGATCTGCGACAGGGCCGGTTACACCGGTACGTCCTGTACGGGCTCGCCGGCCGGGGCGGGCAGCCCGAGCCCGGCCGCCACCTGCTGGCACAGGTCGGCGTCGACGTTGGCCAGCACCTGGAGCTGACGCTCCTTGATGGACTGCTCGTAGACCTTCCCCAACTCGAACGTGAAGGCCTCGACCACATGCGCCTGCTCGATCGGGCTGAGGCTGCGGTAGAACATGGCCGGCTGCGTGAAGTGATCATCGAACGAAACAGGCTGGGCCC
The DNA here is from genome assembly GCF_012223425.1 of Mycolicibacterium frederiksbergense. GTDB lineage: Bacteria > Actinomycetota > Actinomycetes > Mycobacteriales > Mycobacteriaceae > Mycobacterium > Mycobacterium frederiksbergense. The sequence goes on along the minus strand of NZ_CP038799.1, from coordinate 5,138,147 downwards.
GAACGGCCGTGCCCTCGATGACACGCGGAGTATGGACGTAGCCGCCTTCATCGACGTCGGCGGGCTTCGGTTCGTCGTTGTCGATGCTGTTCGGGTGATACGGGGCCAGGCCGGTGTGGACCGCTGTCTGATGCATGCCGTCGCGCAACATGTCGTTGACCGGGCAATGCGGGCGGTTGATCGGTAACTGGGTGAAGTTCGGCCCGCCCAGCCGGGTCAATTGGGTGTCCAGGTAGGAGAACAGCCGGGCCTGCATGAGCGGGTCGTTGGTGACCTCGATGCCGGGCACGAGGTTGCCGGTGTGGAAGGCGACCTGCTCGGTTTCGGCAAAGTAGTTGGTGGGGTTGCGGTTCAAGGTCAACTTGCCGATGACCTGCACCGGAACCAGTTCCTCGGGCACCAGTTTGGTCGGGTCGAGCAGGTCGATCCCCTCGAAACTGTCGGTCCCGTCGTCCGGCATGACCTGGATGCCGAGTTCGTATTCGAGAAACGCGCCTGCTTCGATGCCGTCGGCCATGTCGCGACGGTGGAAGTCCGGGTCGACCCCGGCCGTAATCTGGGCTTCCTCCCAGACCAGCGAGTGCACGCCCGCGGCGGGCTTCCAATGGAATTTCGCCAAGCTGGTCTTACCGTCCGCGTTGACCAGCCGGAAGGTGTGCACGCCAAAACCTTCCATCGTCCGGTAGGAGCGCGGTATGCCGCGGTCGCTCATATTCCAGAAGACGTGATGGGTCGCCTCGGTGTGCAGCGAGACAAAGTCCCAGAATGTGTCGTGCGCCGACTGGGCCTGCGGGATCTCGCGGTCGGGGTGCGGCTTTCCGGCATGGATGATGTCCGGGAACTTGATGCCGTCCTGGATGAAGAACACCGGCATGTTGTTGCCCACCAGGTCGAAGACACCCTCGGCGGTGTAGAACTTCACGGCAAACCCGCGCGTGTCACGCACCGTGTCCGCCGAGCCCCGCGAGCCGAGAACCGTCGAAAACCGGGTGAAGACTTCGGTTTTGGTGCCGCGCTTACCCAGGAAACCGGCCCTGGTCACCGAGGATGCGGTGCCGTAGGACTCGAATACGCCGTGGGCGGCCGCACCACGCGCGTGCACGACGCGCTCGGGGATGCGTTCGTGGTCGAAGTGGGTGATTTTCTCCCGCAGGTGGAAGTCTTCGAGCAGCGTGGGTCCGCGAGATCCGGCTTTGAGCGAATGGTCGGTGTCGGACAACCGCAGCCCCTGTGCGGTGGTCAGATACTCACCGGACTGGGCGCGGTAGTCGGGATCTGGCTGCGCGGCGCTGCCGGTCGGTCCGACGGCTTTCGCGGCGGCTTGATCGGATTTGCGTGCTGGGGGCATGTCGAACTCCTGCGAGCGAGATGTGGGAGCCGCGCAGGCTGGCTGTACGCGGAAGGCAAGCGTTGACTACCCCGTTCAGGGGCATCCGAATCCTCGATGCCCGTGGGAGTCTCCAAAACCGTTGGCGTTCCAGGTGGTATGCCCCATGTGGTCGGTCTCGCCCGCCCGCCTCATCGGTTCGTTCGTTTGCTGGCCGTCGATGACGCTTACCGCCAACCGCAATGGGTACTCACTCGGCTACAGCCAATCGCCAGGGGGTGCACATCGTGCTACATGAACCGGGACCGGAGGGCGCCTTTTCCCGCATCGACGATTCCATGGCCCGTGCCCGAACGCTGCACCTGGCCGAGGGAATCTTGATCGGACTACGTCGGTGCTCGCCCGAACAGGCCATCGCCGAGCTGGTATCCGCGGGACGAGAGGCCGGCCTTTCGACCTATGCGCTCGCCCGAGGTTTGGTGCTAGCCGCCGGCGGCTACCGCGACACGACCGTCGACCCGGCCGCGCGCGTCGCGGAACACCGCTGGGGCGCATTGTTTCGCCGCCCGTCGGCCCCACAATCCGACGTCCCGAGGGCAGCGCCCACGAGCATGGCCTGAGCGGCCGGAAAGGACACACCATGGAATTTCCCGAGCAACAACAGATTCCGCCCGGCAATCAATCGGAGATGAACCCGGTGCCGGACTGCGGCGAGGACAGCTACCGCGGCTCGGGGAAGCTGACCGGAAAGCGCACCCTGATCACCGGCGGCGACAGCGGGATCGGACGCGCAGCCGCCATCGCCTTCGCCCGTGAGGGCGCCGACGTCGCCAATGCCTATCTCAACGAACACGACGACGCCAAGCAGGTGCACCAGCTGATCGAGGCCGAGGGCCGACGTGCCATCTCGATCCCCGGCGATCTTTCCGAGGCCTCGCACTGCCGCTCCGTGATCGACACCGTGGTCGGCGAATGGGGCGGTCTCGATGTGCTGGTGATCAACGCGGCCTACCAGATGACCCACCACAATCTGCAGGAGATCAGCGACGAGGAGTGGGACTACACGTTCAAGCTCAATGTGGGGGCGTTCTTCTACCTGGCCAAGGCGGCGACTCCGCACATGCCCGCGGGTTCCTCGATCATCGCGACTCCTCGGTCAACTCCGATTCGCCCAACCCGACGCTGGCGCCGTACGCGGCGACGAAATCAGCGATCGCGAACTTCAGCGCCAGCCTCGCGCAGCTCCTCGGGCCGGACGGCATCCGGGTCAACAGTGTGGCGCCGGGACCGATCTGGACTCCGTTGATCCCGTCGACCATGCCGCCGGAGAAGGTGGCGAAGTTCGGCGAGAACACTCCGCTCGGGCGCGCCGGCCAACCGGTCGAACTGGCCCCGGTGTACGTCCTGCTGGCCTCCGATGAGGGCAGCTACGTTTCCGGTGCGCGCATCGCGGTGACCGGCGGTCGTCCCATTCTGTGAGGATGTCCGGTCACAGATCTACGACGACGGCGTCCGAGGGCTGTGCGCACCAGATCAGAATGTTCCCCGCGGCGCGAGTCCACCGCACCATCCGCCGGAGTCACCGATCCCGAATCACCCTCGGGGATCGGGCTCAGAACGCCCGTAGGTTGTCCCGCAACAGGTTGTGTGAGTAGCTCGTCCGGGTCAGACCCCTCGCCTGCAGCGCCGGCACCAGCCCGTCGCAAATCTCGATGATCCTGTGACGCGTCAGCGAGCCGCCGTCCCCTGGGAACAGGAAGCCGTCGCCGCCAACCTCTTCCATCGCCGCCGCCATGATGTCGGCGACCTGGTCCGGCGTACCGATGGCCTCGAAGGAGCTGGCGCCGCCTGCCGATCGGGCCTGCATGCACTGGCGCAGCGTCTTGCCGGTTCCCCACTGGGCGAACCCAGCGAGTGATCCCTGTTCGCCGCGCGTGACGAAGTACGGGACCGGCTCGTCAAGGTCCATCTTGGTGAAGTCCGCGTAGAAGTTCGAACTCAACGCCTTGAGCCGCGCCGGGATCTCCTCCTCGCTCATCGGCTTGACCTTGGCTCGTGCCTCCTCCTCGGTCTCGCCGAGGATCGGGGAGAACAGGAACATCACCTTCACGTCATCAGGATCGCGCCCAGCGGCGGCGGCCTGCGCGCGGATGTCCGCTCGGTACTCCTTCATCCCCTCGACTCCGGTCGCCCAGGCGATGATCGCATCGGCGTGCTTGGCGGCGAAGGCCCGCCCCGCGGGGGAACCCCCGGCTTGCAGGTAGACGGGACGCCCCTGCGGTGAGCGGACGCACGTCAGGGGGCCCCGCGACTTGAAGTGCTTGCCGACGAAGTCGACGTCATGGACCTTGCTGGGATCGATGTAGATGCCCTTCTCGCGATCACGCACGATCGCTCCCGGTTCCCAGCTGTCGCAGAGGGCGTTCACGAGCTCCACGAACTCGTCGGCGATCTCGTAGCGCAAATCGTGCTCCGACATCTCATCGAGGCCGTAGTTCTGGGCCGCTTCGTCCTTGGCGCTGGTGACCACGTTCCAGCCGAAGCGCCCACTCGTGAGCGAGTCCATAGTGGACGCCAGGCGCGCCAAAGCATACGGGTGGTAGAACGTCGTGGACATCGTCGCGACGATGCCCAGTTGCCGGGTCAGCGCGCCGACCTTCGCGGCCAGCGGCACCGGATCCTGTTTCGGACAGGAGTCGCCGTTCTCCAGGGCGCGAGCCGTGGTGCCTTCCAGACCGCGCGGGATCCCGACGGTGTCTTCCAGCATCAGGAAGTCGAAGCAGGCCCGCTCGAGCGCCTGTGCCAGCTCGACGTAGAAGTCCCCGGTGAAGGGAACCCCCTCGGACAGCGTGTACGGAGTCTTCCACTCGTTGGCCTGGAAAGTCTGAAACCATCCGAGGTGGAACGGTTTTGCTGGCATCTGTCCTCATTGATGAGAGTGAACTGTCAGCGAAATCCAATCTCGGCATCGTGTCCACCATGTGTCCCCCGCGTCTCGCTCGAATTAGGCTGACAGGTCGCGAGTCAAGCCACAGGTCACAGACGATCCACCCTCCCATTCTGCGAGCGGTGGGCTTGGACTTCCTCCCGGCTCACCCGAACGCGGTCAAGTCCAGGGACGTGGTGTACGACGTTGTCGTGTGATTCTTCGAGGTGATGGTTCAGGCGGTCAGTGCCGCCGGCACGTCCTCCTGTTCGGTTGGTGAGTTCTGGTCGGCTCGGGATTTGCTCAGGACGTCGAGGCCGAGGTAGCGCCGGGATTCGGCCCATTCGTCGTGCTGTTCGGCCAGGACCGCTCCGACGAGGCGGATCAGGGCGCCTCGGTCGGGGAAGATTCCGACGACGTCGGTGCGTCGCCGGATCTCCTTGTTGAGTCGTTCCTGGGGGTTGTTCGACCAGATCTGGCGCCAGATCTGTTTGGGAAACGCGGTGAACGCGAGCAGGTCCGCGCGGGCGTTCTCCAGATGGTCGGCGACTTTGGGCAGCTTGTCCGATAGTGCATCGATGATGCGATCATATTGTGCAGCAACGGATTGCGCGTCGGGCTGATCGAACACCGAATGCAGCAGGGTGCGTACCCATGGCCACGACGACTTCGGGGTGATCGCCATCAGATTGGTCGTGTAGTGGGTCCGGCAGCGCTGCCAGGCAGCTCCGGGCAGAGTCGCCCCGATCGCAGCCACCAGCCCGGCGTGCGCGTCGGAGGTGATGAGCTTGACCCCGGACAGGCCGCGGGCGGTCAACGACCGCCAGAACGTCAGCCAGCCCGCCCCGTCCTCGGCGGTGCTGACGTCGATGCCCAGGATCTCGCGGTAGCCCTCGGCGTTGACCCCGACGGCGATCAGCGCGTGCACGTTGACCACACGTCCCTGCTCGCGCACCTTGAGCACCAGCGCATCGGCGGCGACGAACGTGTACGGGCCGGCGTCCAGCGGGCGGCTGCGGAACGCCTCGACTGCGGTGTCGAGTTCCTTGGCCATCACCGACACCTGCGACTTCGACAGACTGGTGATGCCCAGGGTTTCGACGAGCTTGTCCATCCGCCGGGTGGAGACTCCGAGCAGGTAGCAGGTGGCCACCACGGTGGTCAGGGCCCGCTCGGCGCGTTTGCGGCGTTCCAGTAGCCACTCCGGGAAGTAGGAACCGTGGCGCAGCTTGGGAATTGCGAGATCCAATGAACCTGTGCGGGTGTCGAATTGGCGGTGCCGGTACCCGTTGCGGGAGTTCGTCCGTTCGGTACTGCGTTCACCGTATCCGGCGCCGCACAGCGCGTCGGCTTCCGCGCCCATCAGCGTATGGATGAACGTGGCCAGCAGCTCACGCAGCACGTCGGGGTGGGTGGTGGTGAGTCGTTCGGCAAGCACGGTGGGCAGGTCGATATTGTGGGCAGTGGTCATCGCGTGTGTTCCTTCTTTGCTCGAGTGACTTTGGTCGGTCTCTCGAAGAATCACGCGATGACCTTCAATCATTCGGCTACGACACGCCGGTACCGCCGATCAGGTCCGACTCGTACACCACTCTGCTGGACGCAACCCCGAACGCGCTAGAAGTGCCGCTTCAGTTCTCCTGAGAGAGCGGCCGCGTTGCCAACATCATCTGGTCCGACAGTGTTGCGACGTTGACTGGAACCCACCCCGTAGTTTCCGGGACCTTCCACTGTCCATTGAGCTGCCAGGAGCGCTAGAGCGCCTCGAGACGCCAAAACCCGCTCCGACACAGGTCGGAGCGGGTTTCCCTTGGTCGGGCTGACAGGATTTGAACCTGCGACCACTTGACCCCCAGTCAAGTGCGCTACCAAGCTGCGCCACAGCCCGAGTTGCCTTCCGGGATCGCCGGTAGGCGAGCGAAACTCTACCTCAGCCCCCTACCCAAATCCCAACCGCGTCATCCCTACCAAATCGGGGTATCAAGGACGGGTGGCGCAGACCCGCGATGACACTCCCCTGTGGCTGTTCGCCGATCAGCTCGGCCCGGCCACCTACGGCGGTGAGCACGCCCACCGTGAGGTGCTGCTGGTGGAGGCGACCTCGGCGCTGGCCAAGCGCCGCTACCACCGCCAGAAACTCCATCTGGTGCTGTCCGCGCTCAGGCACGCCGCGCACGACCTCGACGATCGTGCCACCCTGCTGCACGCCGACACCTATTCCGACGCGCTGCACCAGTTCAAGCGACCCGTCCTGGTGTTCGAACCCACCTCGCATGCGGCCGAGAAGTTCGTCCACCGACTCCGCAACAACGGTCTGATCGCCGACATCCTGCCCACCCCGACATTCGCGCTGCCGCGCAAGGATTTCCAGGAGTGGGCCGGCCAGCGGACCCGCTTCCGGATGGAGGACTTCTACCGTGACCAGCGCCGCCGCTTCGACGTCCTGATGGAGGGCAAGGACCCGGTCGGCAACCGATGGAACTACGACGAGGACAACCGGGAGCCCCCGCCGAAGAAGCAGAAGACCCTCGATGTCCCCGCCCCGTACCAACCCCGCGAGGACGATATCGACGAGCAGGTCCGCCGCGACCTGGACCAGATGGACCTCGACACCGTCGGCGTCGACGGCCCGCGCCTGTTCGCCGTCACTCCTGCCGAGGCCAAGCGCGCGCTGACCCGCTTCGTCGAACACCGACTGCCGGCCTTCGGCCGCTACGAGGACGCCATCATGGCCCAGGACTGGTCGATGTCGCACTCACTGCTGTCCGTACCGCTCAACCTGGGCGTACTGCACCCGCTCGACGCGGTGGAAGCCGCCGAGCAGGCGTACCGCGACAACCAGGCACCGCTGGCCGCCGTGGAGGGGTTCATCCGGCAGATCCTCGGCTGGCGCGAATACATGTGGCACCTGTACTGGCACTTCGGCCCCGACTACACCGCCGACAACAACGAACTGAACGCCCGGGCGCCGCTGCCGGACTGGTGGGCCGATCTCGACGCCGACGCCGTCACCGCGCGATGCCTGCACAACGCGCTGGCGGGCGTCCGGGACCGCGGCTGGAACCACCACATCCAACGCCTCATGGTGCTCGGCAGCCATGCCCTGCAGCGCGGCTACCGGCCCGACGAGCTCACCGACTGGTTCGCCACCGCCTACGTCGACGGCTTCCGCTGGGTGATGCCCACCAACGTGGTGGGCATGAGCCAGCACGCCGACGGCGGTCTGCTCGCGACCAAGCCGTATACCTCCGGCGGCGCCTACATCAACAAGATGAGCGACCACTGCGGTGACTGCGCGTTCGACCCGAAGAAACGGGTCGGCGACGACGCGTGCCCGTTCACCGCCGGCTACTGGGCCTTCACCCATAAGCACCGGGACCTGCTGTCCCGCAACAACCGGACCCGCCGCAGCGTCTCGACGATGGACCGGCTCACCGACCTCGAGGCCGTCTTGGAGCAGGAATCAGCGCGTGATCGCTTCTGACTCCGTCTCACCCGCCGCCACGGCTCCTGCCTCGGGGGCAAAGCGTGGCGCGCGCGTCACCCGCCAGGCGTAGATCACCAACGACACCCACACCACGACGATCAGCGAGTAGATCGCCGTCGACCACGGCCACTGGATGTCGAAGAAATGCACCAGCTTCTGGCTGTTGGTCAGCACGATGACACCGCCGACCGCGGTGCCCAGCAGTGCCGGGCTGACCTTGGTCACCAACCACGCGGCGAACGGAGCCGCGATCACGCCACCGATCATCAGCCCCACGACCACCGGCCAGTTCTCCAGGAACTCCTGACGCAGGCCGATCAGGAAGCCGAGTGACGCCGACACCGAGACCAGGAACTCGGACGCACTGACCGAGCCGATGACCGTCCTGGGCGCCGTCTTGCCCTGGGAGAGCAAGGTACTGGTCGTCACCGGGCCCCAGCCACCGCCGCCCGAGGCGTCGATGAATCCACCGAACAGCCCCAGCGGGGCCAGGAACTTCGTGCTGTGGCTGGTCCCCCGCCCACCGAACGTCAGCGGTGTCCGCAGCGAGAACCGCAGCAGGACGTACAGACCGATCGCCATCAAGATGGCCGCCATCAGTGGAGCGGCATGTTCGGTGGACAACGACGACAACACCGTCGCACCCAGGAAGGCGCCGACAGCGCCGGGCACACCCAGTTTGGCCACCAGCGCCCACTCGATGTTCTTGAACTTCCAGTGCGAGAGCCCCGAGGCGAACGTGGTGCCGACCTCGGCGAGGTGCACCGCGGCGCTGGCCTGCGCGGCGCCGACGTTGGAGAGCACCAGCAGGGTGGTGGCGGTGACGCCGAACGCCATGCCGAGCGCGCCGTCCACGAGCTGGGCGCCGACACCGACAAGCGTGAAGATGATGAGCGAACGCACTGGTTCGGCTGCTTTCGATCAGGAGGCCATGGGCGGCCTTGAGACGGGTGGGGCGGACGTCAGGGACGCCGACAACACCACTCGTCGAAAGCCATCAACCGGCGCGACGGCCAGAACGGCTCGAGCGCGCACAACTCGGACGGTGACGCCGCGAAAGCGCGTTCACTCATCGGAGTCCTCCCAGATTCTCAAGCCGCAGGCCAGACTACACGGACAACAACCGATACAGCCCAATCAATCCCACCACGACAATCACGGCCCGCAACGCACTGGGTGACAGCCGCCGCCCGTAGTGGGCACCGAGGAAGCCGCCGATCAGCGATCCCACCGCGATCAGTCCGGCCGCCACCCAGCTGATCCGGTCGAACGCCACCGCCGTGTAGGCCACCGCGGCGACCACGTTGACCAGCAGCGACAGCAGATTCTTGGCCGCATTCATGCGCTGCATATCGTCGGGCAGCAAGGCGCCCATAACCGCCACCAGCAGGATGCCCTGCGCCGCGGTGAAGTAGCCGCCGTAGATGCCGACGGCGAACGTTCCCGCCACCAGGGCGGTCATCCGGGCCGCCGACACATGGTCGGCGGTCTGGCCCGATGCTTCGGCCCGCCGGCGCGCCCAGGCTTGGATGCGCGGACCCAGCAGCACCAGGACCAGCGCGAGGATCAACAGCGCCGGGACGATACGGATGAACACCTTTTCCGGCAGGTGCAGCAGCAGCCAGGCGCCGACACCGGCGCCGACCAGCGAGGCCGGGATCTGCCAGCGCAAGCGGCTCCACTGGCCGCGCAGTTCGCGGCGGTACCCCCAGGTGCCCGACACTCCGCCGGCGACCAACCCTACTGCGTTCGACATCGTCGCGGTGACCGGTGGGAAGCCGAGGGCGACCAGGGTCGGGAAGGTGATGAGAGTGCCCGAGCCGACGATCGCGTTGATCGCTCCGGCACCCACTCCGGCCAACGCGATCAGGATCATGTGGGTGGTCGACACTGTGGCCACCCTACTCAAGCGGTGGGTGCTACTTCCGGGCGGAGCGCTTCTCCCGGACCCGGACATTGATGCGGATCGGGCTGCCCTCGAATCCGAAGGTCTCACGCAGCTTGCGCTCCAGGAACCGGCGGTAACCGGCCTCCAGGAAGCCACTGGTGAACAACACGAATGTCGGTGGGCGCGAGGCCGCCTGGGTGGCGAACAGGATGCGCGGCTGCTTACCTCCGCGCACCGGCGGCGGGGTCGCCGCGACGATCTCCTTGAAGAACGTGTTCAGCCGCCCGGTCGGGATGCGGGCATCCCAGGACCGCAACGAGGCCTCAAGTGCGGGCACCAGCTTCTGCACGGCACGACCGGTTGTGGCCGAGATGTTGACCCGCGGCGCCCACTGCACCTGCGCCAGCTCCCGGTCGATCTCCTTGTCCAACAGATAGCGCCGGTCCTCGTCGACCAGATCCCACTTGTTGAACGCCAGCACCAGTGCACGCCCGGCCTCGATCACCATGGTCAGCACCCGCTGGTCCTGCTCGGTGAGCGGCTGCGAGCCGTCGATCAGCACGACCACCACCTCGGCGGCGTCGATGGCGCTGTGGGTGCGCACCGAGGCGTAGAACTCGTGCCCGCTGGCCTGGCCCACCTTGCGCCGCAGCCCGGCGGTGTCGATGAAACGCCAAGGCTTGCCGCCCAACTCGATCAGCGAGTCGACCGGATCCACCGTGGTGCCCGCGACATCGTGCACCACCGAACGTTCGTCACCGGACAGCCGGTTCAGCAGTGAGCTCTTGCCCACGTTGGGTTTACCCACCAGCGCGACGCGTCGCGGACCGCCGGGACCGCCCGCGACCTCGGAGGCCTCGGGCAACTTCTCCAGCACGCTGTCCAGCAGGTCGGCGACACCGCGGCCGTGCATGGCGCTGATCGGGTACGGCTGCCCCAGTCCCAGCGACCACAGTGCGGCCGCGTCGGATTCACCGCGCTCGTTGTCAACCTTGTTGGCCGCCAAGAACACCGGCTTCCCGGCGCGCTGCAGGCGTTTGGCCGCGGCCTCGTCGGCCGAGGTCGCGCCGGTGATGGCGTCGACGACCATGACGATGGCGTCGGCGGTCTGCATCGCGATCGACGCCTGCTCGGCCACCTTCTGCTGCAGGCCCTTCGCGTCGGGTTCCCAGCCCCCGGTGTCCTGGACCACGAACCGGCGGCCCAGATACTGCGCGTCATAGGAGACCCGGTCGCGAGTCACTCCGGGGATGTCCTGGACGACGGCCTCACGGCGGCCCAGGATCCGGTTGACCAGCGTGGACTTACCGACGTTGGGGCGTCCCACCACGGCCAGCACCGGCGGTGGAGCAAAATCCTCCTCGGCACCGTCGTCCTCGAATGATCCTTCTGCCCAGTCACTTTCGTCGTACCAGGTGCCGTCTTCGCTCATCGGTGCGCTCCGGCCCGCTGCTGTACCAGCTCTTGGAGGTGATCAATCACCTGTGCCTCGTTCATTTCGCTGGTGTCCACGATCACCGCGTCCTGCGCGGCCCGCAGCGGCGATACCGCGCGGGTGGAATCGAGATGGTCACGGCGCTTCACGTCGGCGAGCACGGCCTCGTAGGAGTCCTCGATACCGTTCGCGATGTTCTGCGCGTGGCGCCGCTGCGCACGCACCTCCGCCGACGCCGTCAGGAAGATCTTCACGTCGGCATCCGGCAGCACCACGGTGCCGATATCGCGGCCCTCGACCACCACCCCGCCATCACCGGCTGCCAGCTCGCGCTGCAGCTGCACCAGCCGGGCCCGCACCGCGGGCACCGCGGAAACCGCCGACACCCCGCCGGTGACCTCGTCACCGCGGATCTCGAACGAAACATCTTCGCCGGCAAGAAAAGCCCGGTCCTCGTCGGGGTCGTACCCGACGGCCAGGTCGACATCGGCGGCGATATCGGCGACCCGCTGCGCATCGGTGACGTCCACCCCGGCGCGCAGCACCGCGAGCGTGACGACCCGGTACATGGCCCCCGTGTTCAGGTAGCGCAGCCCCAGGGTGCGCGCCAAACCGCGTGACACCGAGGACTTTCCGGTTCCGGCCGGCCCGTCCAGGGCGATCATCAGCACGTCACTCACATTCCCACCGCCTGGTACAAATCGCCGATTTCCTTGCGGGTCAGCACCCGGATATTGCCGGGCCGGGTATCACCCAGCTCGACAGCACCGATGCTGGTGCGCACCAGACTCTCGACCGGAAAACCCACCGAGGCCAGCAGCCGTCGCACCAGGCGCTTGCGGCCCTCGTGCAGCGTCACTCTCACCATCGACTTGCCGGGCAGGGTGTCCACGACCGCGAAGTCGTCGAGCGCGATCGGCCCGTCGTCCAGTTCCACCCCGGCGCGCAGTTTCTTGCCGAGCCCGCGCGGTACCGAGCCGACGACGGTGGCCAGATAGGTCTTGGGCACCTCGTAGGACGGGTGCATCAGGCGATGGGCCAGCTCGCCGTCGTTGGTCAGGATCAGCAGTCCCTCGGTCTCGGCGTCCAGGCGCCCCACGTGGAACAGGTTCTTGTTCCCACGCACCCGGTGCTCCACCAGATCACCGACGCAGGGCCGGCCCCGGTCATCCGACATCGTCGAGTGCATGCCGCGTTCCTTGTTGATCGCGAGATACACCAGGGTGTCGTCGAGCTGCACCTTGCTGCCGTCCACCCGGATCTCCGAGTTCTCGGTGTCCACCCGGGTGCCCAGCTCGGTGACGATGCGGCCGTCCACCTCGACGCGGCCGTCGAGGATCATCCGTTCAGCCACCCGGCGGGAGGCAATTCCCGCCTGCGACAGCACTTTCTGTAACCGAACACCATCCTGCTCGACCATGTCAATCCTTGTCCACATCGAAACCCGACTGCTTGCCGGGTACAGCAGCCGAACCGTCGAGCTTCGCGAAACGCGGTTCGGCACTGAGGTTTTCACTCAGGTCATCGATGACATCGACATCGGGCAGCAGGGGCGCGATATCGGGTAGATCTGCCAACGAGGACAGTCCGAGCCGTTCCAGGAACAGCTCGGTGGTGGCGAAAGTGACGGCGCCACTGTCGGAGTCGTTACCCGCTTCGGTGATCAGACCGCGGGCCACCAGGGTGCGCACCACGGCGTCGACGTTCACGCCGCGCACCGCGCTGACCCGGGCGCGGGTGACGGGCTGCCGGTAGGCCACCACCGCCAGTGTCTCCAGCGCGGCACGGGTCAGTTTGGACCGCGAACCGTCGAGCAACAGCCGCTCCACGTACGGGGCGTAGCGGGCCCGGGTGTACATCCGCCAGCCGCCACCGGCCTCGCGCAGATCGATACCACTGCCCCGCTCGGTCAGCTCGGCGGCCAGTTCGGCGAGCGTGGCCGCCACCCGATCCTCGGTGTTGGCGGTGGCCGAGGCCAGCGCCTCGACCGTCACCGGGGTGTCCACCACCAGCAGCAGCGCCTCGATGACCGAGCGGAACTCGGCGTCATCGAGAGCCTCGGCCGTCGGCTCCGGGGTCTCGTCGGCGATCAACTCGGCGTCCGAGCCCGGGGCCGGGTCGACGCCCGTTTCGGTATCGGTCACATCGTTGGTCATTGGTCTTCTTCCACGGCGGCTGCGAGGTGTTCGTTGGTTGGCCGATCTCCGGTCCACGAAACCTGGAGCACACCAAGCGGTTCTACTTGCTCGAATGCTACCGCCCTGGCCCGGTACAGCTCCAACAGCGCCAGGAAGCGGCCGACGATCTCCATCGACCCCTCGCAGTCCGCCACCAGCTCCGAGAACGACGCCCACTGCCCCACGCCCCGGGTCTCCAGCAACCCCATCAGCCGTTTGGCCTGCTCGGGCACCGAGACCGGCTGGATGTGCAGATGGTCCAGGCGCACCGTCGGGACCGGTCGCGGGGTGAACGCCGTCGCGGCGATCTGAGCGAACCGGTCGGCGTCCACACCCAGCATGACCTCGGGTAACAGCTCCTCGAACTGCGGTTCCAGGGAGACTGCGCGCGGGTAGCTGCGCAGCGCGGCGGCCTCCAGTTCGGCGAACATCTCGGCGACGTGCTTGAAAGCGCGGTACTGCAGCAGCCGCGCGAACAACAGATCGCGCACCTCCAGCAGGGCGAGATCTTCCTCGTCGTGCACCTCGCCGGCCGGCAGCAGCCGGGCGGCCTTGAGGTCCAGGAGTGTGGCGGCAATCACCAGGAACGCCGTCGTCTCGTCGAGCTCGAGCTGGCGGCCGATCTCCTTGGTGTAGGCGATGAACTCGTCGGTCACCTGGTGCAGCGCGACCTCGGTGACATCGAGGCGGTGGCCGAAGATCAGCTGCAGCAGCAGATCGAACGGGCCCTCGAAGTTGCTCAGCCGGACCTGGAAACCCTGGGCGGCCTCCGGAGCGTCGGGAGCAGCCGCCTCCGTCACGACCCGAACCGGGCGATCACCTCGCGGGCCAAGGCGCGATATGCCAGTGCCCCAGTCGATTTCGGCGCCCAACTGGTGATCGGCTCACCGGCCACGCTGGTTTCCGGGAATCGCACGGTGCGGGTGATGACGGTGTCGAACACCAGATCGCCGAACCGCTCGACCACCCGGGCCATCACCTCGCGGGCGTTGACGGTCCGATGGTCGAACCGGGTGACCAGGATGCCGCTGATCTCCAGCTTGGGGTTGAGCCGGTCCTTCACCTTCTCGACGGTGTCGGTGAGCAGCGCCAGCCCGCGCAGCGAGAAGTACTCGCACTCGGTCGGGATGATCACGCCGTCGGAGCAGGCCAGCCCGTTCACGGTGAGCAGGCCGAGCGACGGCTGGCAGTCGATGAGCACGTAGTCGTAGCGGTCGAGCACCGGGTACAGCGCACGGGCCAGCGACTGTTCGCGGCCCACCTCGTTGACCAGCTGGATCTCTGCGGCCGACAGGTCGATATTGCTGGGCACCAAATCCAGCCCGGGGACCCGGGTGTTGATGATCACCTGTTCGATGGACACCCGCGGCTCGATCAGCAGGTTGTGCACGGTGTGGTCGAGTTCGTAGTGCGGCACCCCGAGTCCCGCGGACAGCGCGCCCTGCGGGTCCAGGTCGACCAGCAGCACCCGGCGACCGTATTCGGCCAGGCTGGCGCCCAGGTTGATCGTCGAGGTGGTCTTGCCGACGCCACCCTTCTGATTGCACATGGCGATGACCTTCGCGGGCCCGTGCACGCTGCGTGGGCGGGGCTCGGGAATGTCGCGGGGCGGGCGGCCGGTGAGGCCGATCTCCGGGGCCGACTCGTCTTCGCTCACGCTGCAGCCACGCAGATCGGGTGGCCCTCATCCATGGCGAACATCGCAGCAGAGTCTAGCTGTGGATAACAGTCCCGTACTGCAGACCCGCTGGCTAATGTCGCAGGTATGAGCCTGACCAGACGGCTGCCGTTCCTGCGCTGGTCGTTCCTCCGGCTGGCCTGGGGCGCCCGCAACATCACCACCACGGGTCAGATCGGCGACGGCCGGGAAGCGGCCGCCGCGGACTTCGTGGAGACCCGGGCCCGCGCCGGGGACGTCGACGACGTCATCGCCGCCATCGACCGCTTCGCCTACGAGCACTCCTATCTGATCAACGTCGGCGACGAGAAGGGCCTGCTGCTCGACGACGCGGTCCGGCGGGCGTCGCCCTCGACTGCGCTGGAGCTGGGCACCTACTGCGGATACGGCGCGCTGCGCATCGCCCGCGCCGCCCCGCAGGCACAGGTGTTCTCGGTGGAACTGTCGGCGGCCAACGCCGAGGTGGCCCGCCGGATCTGGGCCCACGCCGGCGTCGCCGACCGGGTCAGCTGTGTCGTCGGCACCATCGGCGACGGCGGCGCCACCCTGGACGCGCTGGGCTTCGCGCCCGGGGAGCTGGACTTTCTGTTCCTCGACCATGACAAGGACGCCTACCTGAGCGATCTGCAGGCCATCCTGTCCCGGGGGTGGTTGCGTACCGGCGCCGTGGTCGTCGCCGACAACGTCGGGATCCCCGGCGCCCCCAAGTACCGCGCGTACATGAAGGAACACCAGGGCGCCTCGTGGCGGACCGTCGAGCACAAGACACACGCCGAGTACCAGACGCTGCTGCCCGATCTGGTACTGGAGTCCGATTACCTGGGCGGTTAACGGGCCCGCGGGTGCGCCCCGGCCCACACCTCGCGGAGCGCGCTGACGGTCACCAGCGTGTAGATCTGCGTGGTGGTCACCGAGGCGTGCCCCAACAGTTCCTGCACGACGCGCACATCGGCGCCGCCGTCGAGCAGATGGGTGGCGAACGAGTGCCGCATGGTGTGTGGTGAGACCGCCGAGGCGATCCCCGCCGCCTCCGCGGAATCCTGCAGCACTTGCCACGCGCTCTGCCGGGACAGCCGGCCACCGCGGGCGTTGAGGAAAATGCCCGGGCTGCCCTTGCCACGGCGCGCCAGGTCGGGGCGCCCGCGCACCAGGTAGGTGTCCAGGGCGCTGACCGCGGGCCTGCCGATCGGCACCAGCCGCTGCTTGCCGCCCTTGCCGCGCAGCAGCACCGAGCGGGATTCGGTGTCCACATCGTCGATGTCCAGGCCGACCGCCTCGGAGATCCGGGCGCCGGTCGAATACAGGACTTCCAGCAGCGCGCGGTTGCGCAGGGTCAGGGGCCCGTCGGATTCGCGTTCGCCACCGGCGGCCTCCAGCAGCGAGACGACCTCGTCGAGGGTGAGGCTCTTGGGCAGCCGCCGGGTCGGGGTGGGGGGTTTGACGGCGCGGGCGACGTCGACCTCGACGATGCCCTCCGCGGTGAGGAAGCGGTGTAGCCCGCGGACCGCGACGAGCGTGCGCGCCGCGGACACCGCCGACAGCGCGGTGATGCCGTTGTCCGGGTCGCCCTTGCGCAGCGCGATCAGGAAGTCGCTGACATCGGTCTCCCCGACCGCCCGCAGATCCGCGATGCCGCGACCGGTCAGGTGGTCGGCGTAGCGGCGCAGGTCGCGCCGGTAGGAGCTCAGGGTGTTGGCCGCGACGCCACGCTCGATGGTGAGGTGGTCCAGATAGCCCTGTATCTGTTCGTCGAGCACACCCATCGCGGTCGTCACGGTTCAGTCCTGTCGGGCCGCGAACGCGTGGGGCAGATCCGTCCATGGGCTGTCGGCCGGCCGCAGCGTGGATCGGTCGGAAACCGCGTGCGCGGCCAGAATCCCGGCCACCGCAATCGAATTGACGATCTCACCGGCCAGCACCTGCTGCACCGCCGCGGCGAGGGGCAGCCAGTCCAGTCTCAGGTCGGCCTCCTCGTGCTCGGCCTCGGGCCGCCCGATCTCCGACAGCCCGGTGGCCAGGAAGATCCGCACGCTCTCGTCGCTGAAACCGGGTGAGGTCACGATGTCGGCCAGCACCGACCAGTTCTCGGCGGCCAGGCCGGCTTCCTCGTGCAGTTCCCGGGCGGCGGTCAGCGCCGGGGCTTCCCCACCCACGTCGAGCAGGCCGGCCGGTATCTCCCAGAGCCGGCGACCCACCGGGTGCCGGTACTGATAGACCATGGCCACCCGATCGTCGTCGTCGAGGGCGACGACGGCGACCGCACCGAAATGCTCGACCACCTCGCGCCGGGCCACCACGCCGTGGGGCATCTGCACCTCATCGAGGCGAAGGGCGATGATCTTTCCGGCGTAGACGGTCTCGCTGGACTCGGTGACGAAATCGTGTTCAGCCACGGTGGGCCGGTTCGGCTTCCTCGACCTCGGCGCCGTTGGAGCGCGACAGTTGCTCCAGCGGGAGCAGCTCGCCGGCCTTGTAGTCCAGCGCCGCGCCGATGAAGGCGGCGAACAACGGATGCGGACGGGTCGGGCGGCTCTTGAGCTCGGGGTGCGCCTGGGTGCCCACCAGGAACGGATGCACATCGGCGCCGTACTCGACGAATTCGACCAGGTGCCCATCCGGTGAGGTGCCAGAGAACTTCAATCCGCTCTCGGCGATCCGGTCCCGGTAGGTGTTGTTGACCTCGTAGCGGTGCCGATGCCGTTCGGAGACCTCGGTGGCGTCGTAGGCCTGCGCCACAATCGATCCCGGCTCCAGCACCGCCGGGTAGGCGCCCAGGCGCATGGTGCCACCCAGGTCGGCCTCGCCGGCGACGGCGTCGAGCTGATCGGCCATGGTGGCGATCACCGGGTCCGGGGTGTCGGGATCGAACTCGGCGGAGCTGGCCTCGGTCAGCCCCACCGAGCGCGCCGCCTCGATGACGATGCACTGCAGACCCAGGCACAGTCCGAGCACCGGCACACCCCGCTTGCGGGCGTAGCGGATGGCGCCGATCTTGCCGTCGATGCCGCGGATACCGAAGCCCCCGGGGATGAGCACGCCGTGCACATCCTCCAGCGCGGCGATCGCACCGGCATCGGTCTCGCAGTCGTCGGAGGCGATCCACCGGATGTCGACCTTGGCGCGATGGGCGAACCCGCCGGCGCGCAGCGCCTCGGCCACCGACAGATACGCATCGGAGAGGTCGATGTACTTGCCCACCAACGCGATCCGGACGGTCTCCTGGGGTTCGTGCACGCGCTGGAGCAGGTCGTTCCACTGCGTCCAGTCGACGTCGCGGAAGGGCAGGTTGAGCTTGCGCACGACGTAGGCATCGAGTTCCTCGCGGTGCAGCACCTTGGGGATGTCGTAGATCGACGGCGCGTCCGGGGTGGAGATGACCCCGTCGATGTCGACGTCACACATCAGCGCGATCTTGTTCTTCAGGCCCTCGGGCACGTCGCGGTCGCATCGCAGGATCAGCGCGTCGGGTGCGATACCGATGCTGCGCAGGGCGGCCACCGAATGCTGGGTGGGTTTGGTCTTGAGCTCACCGGAGGGCGCCAGGTACGGCACCAGCGAGACGTGCAGGAAGAACACGTTGTCGCGGCCCACCTCGTGGCGGACCTGCCGGGCGGCCTCCAGGAACGGCAGCGATTCGATATCGCCGACGGTGCCGCCGATCTCGGTGATCACCACATCGGGCCGGTTGCCCTGGGCGTCCGGCTCGGCCATCGCCAGGATGCGGCTCTTGATCTCGTCGGTGATGTGCGGGATCACCTGGACGGTGTCGCCGAGGTACTCGCCGCGGCGTTCCTTGGCGATCACCGAGGAGTACACCTGACCGGTGGTCACGTTGGCGGACCCGGACAGGTTCCGGTCCAGGAAGCGCTCGTAGTGGCCGACGTCGAGGTCGGTCTCCGCGCCGTCTTCGGTGACGAACACCTCACCGTGCTGGAACGGGTTCATGGTGCCGGGATCGACATTGAGGTAGGGGTCGAGCTTCTGCATCGTCACCTGCAACCCGCGGGCGGTGAGCAACTGGCCGAGGCTACTGGCCGTCAGGCCTTTCCCGAGTGAGGACGCGACACCACCGCTGACGAAGAGGTGTTTGGTCGCGGTCTGCGGGTGCTTGCGTAACTTCGCTTGACCGGGCAAGTGCAACCTCCGTGGCGATGGGGCGAGTTGATTTGCATCAACTCAGGGCCTGCGACCCACGGAATCTCACCTTAACACCAGCGCCGACAAGCCGCGCCTGACGCGCCGGGGCTGTTTACTGCGGGACGGTGACGGAGTTCGCACCCTGCCCGATGCCGTAGCGGCCGGGCTGGCCGCCACGCAGCAGATCGCTCAGCGCCAGGGCGGTGGTGATGCGTCCCGATACCAGGTCCACATCGTCGACGGTGCTGACCGCTGCGGACAGCCCGGCATCCGAACGGGTCACCGCGACGGCGGCGGTCCCGGTGGCCGACCCGTCGCGCCCGGCGAGCACGACGCCGCCGCCGTGCGGGGCCAGGCCGGCGGCGAATCGTGCCACCGTGGTCCCCCGGTTGCCGGCGTCATCGCCGAGCGAGCCTCCGGTGACGATGACGGCGGTGTCCGCGGCGTCGATGCCCTGCGCGTCGTAGGCGATGAAACCGGTGTCGCGCAGCGTCGCCAGCACGGTCTCACGCTGGTCCTCGGGGACGGCCTGCTCTTTGCCCCGCAACAGCGCGATCCCGAGCAGGTCACCGGCTTGGGAGCCCTGGTCCACCGATGTGGTGCTGAGCTGACGGCCCACCGGCACGATCGGTGAATTGACCACCGACAGCAGCTTTTCCGAGGAGTTCGCGTCGACGAACTGCGGGGTCAGGGCGATGACTCCGGTGGTGGTGGCGCCGCCCTGCCCGACCAGCCGCACCATGGCGTCCACGTCGTCGTCGGCGGCGTCGGGGGTCCTGAAGATCACCACCGACTTGCCCCGCAGGGTGTCGCGCAGGATGCGGGGCGCCACGATCTCATCGAACTCCCCCGCCGCGCTGAGCTTTTCGTTGAGTTCGTTTTTCTCGTCGGTCAGCGTCTCGATCTCGGTGCGCAGGTCGGCCTTGTCGCTGCGCAGCCCGGACAGCACTGTGTCGGAGAACAGCCCCGAGCCCAACACCACACCGATGGCCAGGGCGAGAAAGACCGCGGCCAACGAAATGGCATGCGTGCGCAGCGAAATCATGATGCCACCCTTCGGGAGGATTCAGCGAGGATGCCGCAGGATCTAGGACACCAGGCCCTGCGCCCAGAGCAGGAAGCGGTTCCAGTAGTCGACGACCCAGTCGATCACGGTGGCGTCGACCTGGGTCACCCACAGTGCAACGATCACCGCGATCAGCATCGCCAGCACCAGCAGGGCGATCGCGCCGGCCGAGACCCGGCTGCGGTACAGCGTGGCCACGGCCTTGGCGTCGACGAGTTTCTCGCCGACCTTGAGCCGGGTCAGGAACGTCGACGGGTTGCTCTGCTGACGGGAGCGGTCGAAGAATTCTTCGATGGTGGCGCTGTGGCCTGCGGTGACGATCAGCGAGGCGCCGTGGTGGTGGCACAGCAGCAGCGCGAGGTCGGCGGCCGACCCGGCGGCCGGGAAGGTCATCGCTCCGACACCGAGATCCTGGATGCGCTCCAGGCCCGGGGCGTGACCGTCGGCGTCGGCGGGCAGTACGACCTGCGCTCCGCAGCGCAGCGCGTCGGTGCTGATCGAGCTGGGGTCGCCCACGATCAGCGCGGGCCGGTAACCGGCCTTGCGGAGTAGATCGGCGCCGGCACCGACACCGACCAGAACGGGCTGATACTCCTTGATGAACGGCTTGAGCGCCTTCAGGTCATCGGCGGCGGCGGGCCCCTCGGCGACCACGACGACGTGCCTGCGGTCCATGTCGACATCGATATCGGGGATGCCCATCCCGTCGATCAGCAGCGGGCTCTCGCTGCGGATGAACTCGATGGTGTTGCCGGCGAAGGCTTCCAGGTGCGCGACGAGTCCGCTCTTGGCTTCCACCATGAGCTCGTGGATCTCCAGGTCGGTGCGCTCGGTACCGAGCCCGATCCGGCGGTCACCGGCGTAGACGCCACCGTTGTTGAGCCGGATGCGGGCGCCGTCCTTGATCTTCTTGAAGACCTCCGGGCCCGCCTCGTCGATGAGCACGATGCCGTTGGCCACCAGCACCTCGGGACCGAGGTTGGGATAGCGGCCCGAGATGGACGGTGAGGCGTTGACCACACCGGCGACCTCGGCCTCCACCAGGGCGTCCGCGGTGATGCGGTCGAGGTCCTGTGCGTCCAGGACGACGATATCGCCGGGCCCGATGCGCCGGAGCAATCGATCAATGTCGCGGTCAACGCGGGCAGTACCGATGACGCCCGGCTTTGAGCTGGCATTACGCGATAGCAACGCTGACATCTTCATGCGGCGATTCTGGCCATAAACCCTCAAGTTGAGGTGGAGGCGCGCCGTAACACCAGCCCCACAAGTTTTCTTTTGTCACATCTGCAACATCATCGCGATCTCAATCGCGCTTCGCCGCGTAGTGCCGTGCGGCCTTGGCGCGGTTGCCGCATGTGGTCATCGAATGCCACCGCCGGGTGCCGTTCTTGGAGGTGTCGTGGAACCAGAGCACGCAGTGCTCGTGGGCGCATTGCTTGATCCGACCCGGAGCCACCGCCAGCAGCCGCAACAGATCGTCGGCGGCCAGCCAGCCGGGCAGCCACTCCGCCCGCGCGACATCGGGCTCCTCGCGCGGACCGGTCTCGGCGAGGATGCGACGAACCCGCCCCTGGTCGAGCACCGCGTTCAGCTCATCGATGTCGTTGTCGGCGACCGCCCGCAGTACCGCGTCCCGGGCGCGTACCAGTGCGGCACGGGTCTTCTCGTCGGCCGGGCAGCGCTCGTCGAGACCGTTGGCCAACAGCCAAATACGCAGGCCGGGCACGTCCTCGAGCAGGTCCTGCGGCCCGTCGGCGGACATCCACACCGTGTTCAGCAGATCCAGCGCGAGAGGTTCCCCGACATGCGGGCGCGGATCAGCCATACCCCAGCGTAGCGCACTAACCACCGAAATAGATTTAGCTGGTTGACACCGGTCGCGAATCGTCCTAACCTCTGAAATAAATTACACCGGTTACATGGAGGATCAGGATGAGTACACCCACCGCCCCACAGCTCGCCCCCGGCCACGTCGGCCTCAACGTCACCGAACTCACCCGATCGGTGGACTTCTACCGGCGGGCACTGGGTTTCGAACAGCTCGCGATCCACAACGAGGGTGACCGCCGCTTCGCCTTCCTGGGCATCGACGGCGACCTGCGTTTGACGTTGTGGCAGCAGAGCGACGGAGAGTTCTCCAGCAGCACCCCGGGCCTGCACCACCTGTCCTTCCAGGTCGACACCATCGAGCAGGTCCGAACCGTGGAGTCCGCACTCAAGGAGCTCGGCGTGACCTTCGCTCATGACGGTGTGGTGGCGCACGGTGAGGGCGCGTCGTCGGGTGGCATCTTCTTCACCGACCCCGACGGGATCCGGCTCGAGGTCTTCGCACCACGCGGCGCCGAGGCCGAGCCGGCCCCCAACGGCGAATCACCCACCTGCGGATTCTTCTGAGGCGCGCCATGACCGTCTATCACCCCGGCGAGCTGGCGGTGCAGCGCAGACTGGGCCAGAGCGACATCGCGGCACGGCTGAGCCGGATGGTCCGCGACGAGATCCCGGACGCCGCCGCCGAATTCCTGGCCGATCAACCGATGGTCGTGCTCGCCGCGGCCGACGACGCCGACCGGATATGGACCGGCCTGGTCACCGGCCCGCCCGGTTTCGTGCACGTCACCGATGAGCAGATCGCCGTCGATGCGTTGCCCGTCACCGGCGATCCCCTGCGCGAGGTGCTGACCGGACAAACCCACCGGGTCGGCATGATCGCCGTGCAGCCGCAGACCCGGCGCCGCATGCGGGTCAACGGTGTCGCCGTCCCGACCGGCGCCGGACTGCTGATCCAGCCCGATCAGGTGTACTCGAACTGCCCGAAATACATCTCCCGCAGGCATATCGAGGGTGTGGTGAGCGCGCCCGACAGGCACGTGCGGCACCACGGCGACGCCCTCGACGCGCGCGCCCAGCAGATCATCGCGGCGGCCGACACCTTCTTCATCGGGTCCGCGGATACCGAGGGCAACACCGACGCCTCGCACCGGGGCGGCAATCCGGGCTTCCTCCAGGTGCTTTCACCCACCCGGCTGCGGTGGCCGGACTACCGGGGCAACTCGATGTTCATGACGCTGGGCAATATCAGTGCCAACCCGCGGGCCGGGCTGCTGATCCCGGACTGGGACACCGGGACCACGCTGCAGCTGACCGGCACCGCCGAGATCATCTGGCAGAGCGAACCGGATGCACAGTGTTCCATCGAATTCACCGTCGACGAGGTTCTCGAACTGACCGGTGTCAGCCCGCTGCGCTGGAGCAGCGCGGAACTGTCGCCCGCCAACCCGGCCTGATCACTCGGCGCGGTCGCGCTGGGCGGACTCCCACAGCTCACGCGCATGGGCCCGGCCGCTGTCGGTGTCGCCGAGCCCGGCCAGCATCCTGGCGAGTTCGGCCACCCGGTCCTCGTCCTGCAGACGGACGACGCGGCTGGATTTCGGGCCGCTCTCCACCACGAGATGGGTATCGGCGTAGGCGGCCACCTGCGGCAAATGGGTGACGACGATGACCTGATGGGTGCGGGCCAGCCGCGCCAACCGGCGACCGATCTGCACCGCGGCACGGCCACCGACTCCGGCGTCGACCTCGTCGAACACCATCGTGGTGCCCTCCGCCGACGCTGACAGCACGACCTCGAGGGCCAGCATGACGCGCGAGAGCTCACCGCCGGAGGCACTTTTGGCCAGCGGCAGCAGCTCGGTGCCACGATGCGCGGCGAACCCGAACTCGACCGCGTCCACCCCGTGCTGACCGGCGTGCGCCGCCACGCCACCGGCCAGCGTGATCGGCGCCGAGTCGTCGGCACGGGCAGCCAACGGCGCCAACGAGATACCGAAGTCGGCCCCGGTCATCGCCAGACCGGCCAATTCTGCGGTCACCGCCTTGGACAGCCCCTTGGCCGCCTTGGTGCGCGCCTTGGTCAGATCGGCGGCCGCGGCGACCACCTTGGCCTGCAGGTCATCGACACGCTGTTGCAATCCCGCCAGCGCCTCCTCCGAGACGTCGAGCTGCGACAGCCGGTCCCGGGATTCTCTCGCCCACGCCAGCACCGCGTCGATATCGGCACCGTACTTGCGGGTCAGTCCGCGCAGCTCACTCTGGCGCGCCAGCTTGCCTTCCAACGTGCTGGCATCGCTGGGCAGTTCGGAGAGGAATCCACCGAGCTCGGTCGACACATCGGCGATCACGGCGACCGCTTCGGCCAGTCGCTCGCCCAACGCCTGCAAGACGCCGTCATCGGTGCCCTCCAGGGCGGCCCTGGCCGAGGCGACATTGGCCGCCGCGGACGCCGCATCGGTGCCGTCGTCATCGGGCGGGCCCGCCAACGCGGCCCGTGCCCCGGCGGCGGATTCGCGCAGTGCGTCGAGTTCGGAGAGCCGACGGATATCGGCGACAAGGGCATCGTCCTCACCCGGCGCCGGGTCCACGGTGTCGATCTCGTTGAGCCCGAAGCTCAGCCGGTCCGCCTCGAGCGCGAGTTCGCGGGCCCGCTGGGTACGGTCGATCAGGTCGCGGCGCGCGGTCAGCCATTCCTCGCGCAGCGCCCGGTACTTGCGTAGCGGTGTGCTCACATCGGCGAACCGGTCCAGCGCGCCGCGCTGCTCATCGGGGCGCATCAGCCGCAGCTGATCGTTCTGTCCGTGCAGGGCCAGCAGCTCATTGGTGAACCCGCTCAGCGATTTCGCCGGCACGCTGCGCCCGCCGAGGTAGGCCCGCGACGGCCCGTCACGGCTGACCGATCGCGCCGCGATGACGCTGTCGTCATCGTCGCGGTCTGCGCCTGAGGACTCCAGGATCTCGTCGATGCGACCGGTGACATCGGCACCGAGATCAACGGTGGCGAAACGTCCTTCCACCACGGCCCGATCGGCACCGGTACGCACCCGGCTGGCGTCGGCCCGTGCTCCGCCCAGCAGGTGCAGGCCAGTGACCACCATCGTCTTGCCTGCGCCGGTCTCGCCGGTCAACACGGTCAGGCCGCGATCGAACTCGGCCGTCGCCGAACTGATCGCGCCCAGCGATTCGATACGTATCTCGGAAAGCACTACTGGCCACGCCATCCGGTGACGGGCAGCCGGAACTTCCGAACCAGCCGGTCGGTGAACGGCGCGCTGTCCAGCCGCACCCATTTCAGCGACGTCTCACAGCGTGTCACCTCCAGGCGTGCGCCGGCCGGCACGATCATCTTGCGCCGGCCGTCACAGAAGGCCACCGCGTCATTGCCGCCGGCCTCGATCTCGATGGCGATGGACGCGTTCGGGCTGGTCACCATCGGCCGCGCAAACAGCGCATGAGCGTTGTTGGGCACCACCAGGATCGCCTCCAGATCCGGCCACAGGATCGGTCCGCCCGCCGAGAATGCGTACGCCGTGGAACCCGTCGGCGTCGAGACCAGCACACCGTCGCACCCGAACGAGGACACCGGTCGGCCGTCGACCTCCAGCACCACGCCCAGCACGCCGAGCCGCGGGCCCTTTTCCAGGCTGGCCTCGTTGAGCGCCCAGCCGTGGTCCAGGATGGTGCCGCCCGCGCGAACCACGATGTCGAGGGTCATCCGCTTCTCGACCAGGTAGTCGCGGGCGATGACATGGTCGAGAACGTCGTCGAGGGCCTCGGTCTCCGCTTCGGCGAGAAAGCCGATGCGACCGAGATTGAGCCCGAGCACCGGAATCTCGGCGTTGCGGGCAAGTTCGGCAGCCCGCAGGAAGGTGCCGTCGCCACCGAGAGCAAGCACCAGCTCACAGCCTTCGGCGGCCCGTTCGTCGGCGTCGACGACCTCGATGTCCACACCGAGCGCCCGGATCTCGTCCGGTGCCAGGTGCAGCGAACCTCGGTCGACGGCTTCCGCGGTCAGCACCCGCAGGCCGATCCCGTGTTCGCCCAGCACCTTCTCCACCCGGCGGGCGGTCTCGGTGGCCTCGTCACGCCCGGTATGCACGACGACCAGCACGGATCGTTCGGATGTCATTGTGGCCCTTCGTCAATGGCACGAGCAACAGCGTCTTCCAGGCTCTCACCGACGAGAGGTTCGTCGGCTTCGGCCCGGAACCGCAGGAAGAACTCCACATTGCCGGACGGCCCCGGCAATGGGCTTGCAGTGACAGCGACTGTGTGCCACTGCAATTCGGCGGCACGGTGTGCGACGGCCAGGACCGCCTCGGCGCGCAGCGCGGGATCCGAGACGACGCCACCGGCACCGACCCGGTCCTTGCCGACCTCGAACTGTGGTTTGACCATCGGAACGATGTCGGCGTCACGGCTGCAGCACGCAGTCAGCGCGGGCAGCACGGTGGCCAGCGAGATGAAGGACAGGTCGGCGACCACCAGGTCGACCGGGCCGCCGATCGCATCGGGTGTGAGAGTCCGGACATTTGTGCGTTCCAGCACGTCCACCCGCTCATCGGAGCGCAGTGACCAGGCGAGCTGTCCGTAGCCGACGTCGGCGGCCACGATCTCGGCGGCACCACGGTCCAACAGCACCTCGGTGAATCCGCCGGTCGATGCGCCCGCATCCAGGCAGCGGCGGCCCTGGACGGGCACACCGAAGGCATCGAGCGCACCGATCAGTTTGTGCGCACCTCGCGATACCCAGGTGCGTTCGTCGGCTGCGACGGTGAGATGGGCGTCCACCGATACCGCGGTGGCCGGCTTGGCCGCCGGCATGCCATCGATGCGGACCCGGCCCGCGCCGATCAGTTCGGCGGCCTGCTGCCGGGACCTGGCCAGCCCACGCCGCACCAACTCGGCATCCACCCGCGCTCGTCGCGTCATCGGGTCAGTGCCCCCGGATCGCGTCGCCCCGGCCCTCCACCGATTCCAGGGCGCGGACCAGTAGGTCATGCGCCTCTTCCAGGCGCGCTGCGACGGCGTCGATTTCGGAGTCCTCCAGCCCCCCGGATTCGATATCCGGCAGGTCTGCCAACAGTGCCGCAATCTGGGTGCGGATCTGCTCAGGATCGGTACTCATATCGCTGATCACGCTAGCCGATGCGGTCAGGTCAGCAGCGACCAGCGCTGCAGTGCAGCGCGCGCGGTGTCATCGCCGGCTGCGACGGTGACGCTGCCACCGCCGGCCCACGCTGCGTGCGCGGTGGCACGCACGACGCTCAGCGGATCACCGGCATCGGCTCCGGTCGCCCGCACGGTGAGCGTCGAACCGCTGGTCTGGGTCTGCCAGGCCGGGTGCGGGGCGATCCGCAGGACCTCGGCATCGGTGTGCAGGGCGCGCAGATCCTCGGACACGAAATCGGGCCGGCTGCCGGACGCGGCGTGCACCATATCGGCGGCGTTGTTCACCCCGGTGAGCACCATCAGGCTGGGCAGCCCCGCAGCGTTGGCTCCCTCGATATCGGTATCGAGGCGATCCCCGATGACCAGAGGTGTCCGGAAATCGCCGCGGGCCAGCGCGTCGTTCATCAGGGTGGGGGCCGGTTTCCCGGCGACCTGAGGTTCGGCGTCGGTGGCGGTACGCAGCGCAGCGACCATGGAGCCGTTGCCCGGCAGCAACCCGCGTTCCGACGGCAGCGTGCGGTCGACATTGGCGGCGACCCACACCGCACCGGCACGGATGGCCAGCGCAGCCTCGGACAGGATCGGCCAGGCGGTCTCGGGGTTGTGGCCCTGGACGACACCGACGGGACTCTCCTCGAACGCGCGGACCGGCTTCAGGCCGACGGCGACGATCTCGGCGGCCAGCGAGTCGGTGCCGACGACCAGCACGGCGGCGCCGGCAGGCAATTGGCTCGCCAGCAAGCGGGCGGCGCTCTGCGCGCTGGTGACGACGTCATCGGCTCGGGCGCTGAAGCCGAGCTCCTGGAGATGCCCGGCGACCTCGGCGGCCGACCGGGAAGCATTGTTGGTGACGTAGAGCGTGCGGGCGTCCAGCGTCGCCAAACTGTCCACCGCTCCGGTGGTGGGTTCGTGGCCGCGGAACACCGTGCCGTCGAGATCCAGGAGCAGACAATCATGCTCCCGCGCCAGTGTGCCCATCTCAGGTCAGCTCGGTGAGACGTTCTTCGGCGTCGGTGACACCCTCTACGTCGACGGCGGCGGCGTTGATGAAGGCCTGCACCGCGTCATCGGGGCGACCGAGCGCGAGCAGGGTCTCGGCATAGACGTAGAACAGCCGGGCACTGGTGGTCCCGAGGCGGGTCGCGTCCAGTGGCGGGCTGGACAGTAGCGCCAGCGCCTGTTCGTGCTGGCCGAGATCGGATCGGGCCCCTGCCACCACGATGCGCAATTCATCGGCATCGTCGCCGGTGAGCTGCAGGGCCTCTTCGCTACGGGCCAACTCGACGGCCCTTTCCGGACGTCCGACACCACGTTCGCAATCGGCGATCAAGGGCAGCAGTGCAGACTTGCTGCCCATCCGCCGGGCGGCACGCAATTCGGCAAGCGCCTGCGCCCAGTCACCGCAGTAGTACGCCGCGATACCCACGGCTTCGCGGACCGCGGCGATCCTGCCGGAACGGGCACGCGCGGCGCGGGCGTGTTCCAGCGCGGCCGCAGGATCCTCCTCGAGGAGTTCCCCGGCCGCCACCAGGTGGCGTGCCACCACGTCGGCCGTGGACTTGTCCAGGGTGATCAACTCGCTGCGGATCTCGGGAGAGAGCTGTTTTGCTTCGATCTCCGGTGGAATGCGCGGGCCGACCGGACGGTCTTCGCCATCCTGATCCCGCCGGCTACTGGGCCCGGAAGACCATGGTGGGCTGGGCCGATCACGACCACCTCGATGAGGCGCGCCGCCGGCTCCGGAACGCTGAGCGCCGTTGGCGCCGGAACGGTGTCCGGAGTTCCCGCCGGCACGCGGACCGTCGCCCGCCGCCCGGCGGAAGGGCCGTTCGCCGCTGCCGGCTTGTCTGTCCTCGGCCACAGTCGCCTTCCTGATTGATCAACCGTCTTTCCGAAAGGATAGCCGGGAGCCGGCGAAACACGACAGTTGCCTGAATATCGGCCATTTACTGCCATTCAATTCGAATCGTAAAATGGCTGGTGAATTGCATCGGATGCACAAATGCCTCGGCCCTCCAAACGGTGTTTGGAGGGCCGAGGGCTTAATGTGTGTTCGGCGGTGTCCTACTTTTCCACCCTTTTGGGTAGTATCATTGGCGCTGGTAGGCTTAGCTTCCGGGTTCGGGATGGGACCGGGCGTTTCCCTGCCGCTATGGCCGCCGTAACTTTATTCACCCTTTTCTGGGCGCCCCCACACGATGTGGGTGGGGGGAGTGTGTTTTGGTGGTGGAGTGTGTGACATTTCCATTGCTGGTGATGTCTCGTGTCCGATGGTGTGGATGTGTGGTTGCAAGCGCGTTTGTTGTGCGTCAAATTTTTTTCTTACACGGTTTATCTGCTACCCAACATGGTTGGGTGTGTGTAAGTTTTCGGCCGGTTAGTGCCAGTTCCCTAAACCTATTGCTAGGTGTACAGGTCTGGTCTATCGATCCCGTGGTCTGCGGGGGCCTTATCCCACTTAATGGGTGAGAAGCCTGGTCTTGGAGAAGGTTTCCCGCTTAGATGCTTTCAGCGGTTATCCTGTCCGAACGTGGCTATCCAGCCGTGCCCCTGGTGGGACAACTGGTGGACCAGAGGTTCGTCCGTCCCGGTCCTCTCGTACTAGGGACAGGTTTCCTCAAGCTTCTGACGCGCGCGGCGGATAGAGACCGAACTGTCTCACGACGTTCTAAACCCAGCTCGCGTGCCGCTTTAATGGGCGAACAGCCCAACCCTTGGGACCTGCTCCAGCCCCAGGATGCGACGAGCCGACATCGAGGTGCCAAACCATCCCGTCGATATGGACTCTTGGGGAAGATCAGCCTGTTATCCCCGGGGTACCTTTTATCCGTTGAGCGACACCCCTTCCACTCAGAGGTGCCGGATCACTAGTCCCGACTTTCGTCCCTGCTCGACTTGTAAGTCTCGCAGTCAAGCTCCCTTGTGCACTTACACTCAACACCTGATTGCCGTCCAGGTTGAGGGAACCTTTGGGCGCCTCCGTTACATTTTAGGAGGCAACCGCCCCAGTTAAACTACCCACCAGGCACTGTCCCTGAACCGGATATACGGTTCGAAGTTAGAGGCCCAATACGATCAGAGTGGTATTTCAACAATGACTCCACACACACTGGCGTGCATGCTTCACAGTCTCCCACCTATCCTACACAAACCGTATCGAGCACCAATACCAAGTTGTAGTGAAGGTCCCGGGGTCTTTTCGTCCTGCCGCGCGTAACGAGCATCTTTACTCGTAGTGCAATTTCGCCGAGTCTATGGTTGAGACAGTTGAGAAGTCGTTACGCCATTCGTGCAGGTCGGAACTTACCCGACAAGGAATTTCGCTACCTTAGGATGGTTATAGTTACCACCGCCGTTTACTGGGGCTTAAATTCTCCGCTTCACCCTTACGAGTTAACGGGTCCTCTTAACCTTCCAGCACCGGGCAGGCGTCAGTCCGTATACATCGTCTTGCGACTTCGCACGGACCTGTGTTTTTAGTAAACAGTCGCTTCTCACTGGTTTGTGCCACCCCCCACCGCTGCCGGCCGCTAGTGCCATGACAGTAAGAGGTCCCCTTCTCCCGAAGTTACGGGGCATTTTGCCGAGTTCCTTAACCATAGTTCACTCGTACGCCTTAGTATTCTCTACCTGACCACCTGTGTTGGTTTGGGGTACGGGCCGTGTGTGAGCTCGCTAGAGGCTTTTCTCGGCAGCATAGGATCACCGAATTCGCCTCAATCGGCTATGCATCACCTCTCAGGATATATGAGACCCGGATTTACCTAGGCCTCTCCCTACAGGCTTGCCCCAGTATTACCACTGACTGGTACGGCTACCTTCCTGCGTCACCCCATCGCTTGACTACTACCAGAGAAGGTCCCGCGCAGCCCCATCAATCCTCACACCCGAAGGCGATCGGTAACGATGGTTTTGGGCGGTTAGTACCGCTGATTCATCATGGGCGCGCACACACGGGTACGGGAATATCAACCCGTTGTCCATCGACTACGCCTGTCGGCCTCGCCTTAGGTCCCGACTCACCCTGGGCGGACTGGCCTGCCCCAGGAACCCTTGGTCTTTCGGCGGGCAAGGTTCTCACTTGCCTTATCGCTACTCATGCCTGCATTCTCACTCCCACACCCTCCACAACTGGATCACTCCGCTGCTTCACTGGATGCAGGACGCTCCCCTACCCAATCAACAAAGTTGATTGCCGCGGCTTCGGCGGTGTGCTTGAGCCCCGCTACATTATCGGCGCACAATCACTTGACCAGTGAGCTATTACGCACTCTTTCAAGGGTGGCTGCTTCTAAGCCAACCTCCTGGTTGTCTTCGCGACTGCACATCCTTTTCCACTTAGCACACGCTTAGGGGCCTTAGCCGGCGATCTGGGCTGTTTCCCTCTCGACGCACGGAGCTTATCCCCGCCGTCTCACTGCCACGCTTTCACTTACCGGCATTCGGAGTTTGGCTGACGTCAGTAACCTTGTGAGGCCCATCGGCCATCCAGTAGCTCTACCTCCGGTAAGAAACACGCAACGCTGCACCTAAATGCATTTCGGGGAGAACCAGCTATCACGGAGTTTGATTGGCCTTTCACCCCTACCCACAACTCATCCCCTCAGTCTTCAACCTAAGTGGGTTCGGTCCTCCACAACATCTTACTGCTGCTTCAACCTGGCCATGGGTAGATCACTCCGCTTCGGGTCCAGAACACACCACTACACCAACCCCTCTGGATTGGATACGCCCTATTCAGACTCGCTTTCGCTGCGGCTACCCCACACGGGTTAACCTCGCGACATGTCCCTGACTCGCAGGCTCATTCTTCAAAAGGCACGCCATCACCCCACGACAAGTCGAGGGCTCTGACGGATTGTAGGCACACGGTTTCAGGTACTATTTCACTCCCCTCCCGGGGTACTTTTCACCATTCCCTCACGGTACTAATCCGCTATCGGTCATTGGGAAGTATTCAGGCTTACCGGGTGGTCCCGGCAGATTCACAGCAGATTTCACGGGCCCGCTGCTACTCGGGGACAGTCCCACAACAGAGCATGTGTTTTCACGTACCGGGCTCTCACCGTCTACGGCAGGCCATCCCAAGACCACTTCCGCTAACACACACTTTTCTCACTGTTGCCCTGGTCGGCGGACCAGAGAAGAAACGCCCCACAACCCCGCACACACAACCCCCGCCGGGTATCACATGCATACGGTTTAGCCATCCTCCGCTTTCGCTCGCCACTACTCACGGAATCACTTTTGTTTTCTCTTCCTACGGGTACTGAGATGTTTCACTTCCCCGCGTTCCCCCCCAACGGCTATATATTCACCGTTGGGTAACACGACATCACTCGTGCTGGGTTTCCCCATTCGGACATCCTCGGATCCACGCTCGGTTGGCAGCTCCCCGAGGCATATCGCAGCCTCCCACGTCCTTCATCGGCTCCCAATGCCAAGGCATCCACCATGCGCCCTTAAACACTTACAACACAGATAAACCAAATAAAGAAAAAAATTGCACATCAAACACACACAACAACACCAGAACCCCACACCCCCCAAAAGGGAGCCCGAAGAACCAGTCTCCTTGCGTGCTAGATGCTCGCAACCACTATCCACAAATCAAACACCACACCCCACCACCAAAGCGGGGCAACAACAAGAACCGCTCACCGATCACCCCCAACACTTGGGGACTCGCGGACTCACGGCCGGCAACACCCACCAACGCAGATGTCCCGCGGGCCTGTTGTCTCAAAGCCCAATAGTGTGTCTGGCAGCCAGGCACCCACAAAAAGCGGGACACCCAAAAGTTTGTTGAGTTGCACCAGACCCCCACCCACTACAGGTAAGAGGGCCATCCAACGAATCGCTGCGAACACCGAACCCCCACACGATGTGGGCGGGCCGCAGTCTCGTGGTGCTCCTTAGAAAGGAGGTGATCCAGCCGCACCTTCCGGTACGGCTACCTTGTTACGACTTCGTCCCAATCGCCGATCCCACCTTCGACGGCTCCCTCCCACAAGGGGTTAGGCCACCGGCTTCGGGTGTTACCGACTTTCATGACGTGACGGGCGGTGTGTACAAGGCCCGGGAACGTATTCACCGCAGCGTTGCTGATCTGCGATTACTAGCGACTCCGACTTCACGGGGTCGAGTTGCAGACCCCGATCCGAACTGAGACCGGCTTTACAAGGATTCGCTCCACCTCACGGCATCGCAGCCCTTTGTACCGGCCATTGTAGCATGTGTGAAGCCCTGGACATAAGGGGCATGATGACTTGACGTCATCCCCACCTTCCTCCGAGTTGACCCCGGCAGTCTCCTACGAGTCCCCGGCATAACCCGCTGGCAACATAGGACAAGGGTTGCGCTCGTTGCGGGACTTAACCCAACATCTCACGACACGAGCTGACGACAGCCATGCACCACCTGCACACAGGCCACAAGGGAAACCACATCTCTGCAGTCGTCCTGTGCATGTCAAACCCAGGTAAGGTTCTTCGCGTTGCATCGAATTAATCCACATGCTCCGCCGCTTGTGCGGGCCCCGTCAATTTCTTTGAGTTTTAGCCTTGCGGCCGTACTCCCCAGGCGGGGTACTTAATGCGTTAGCTACGGCACGGATCCCAAGGAAGGAAACCCACACCTAGTACCCACCGTTTACGGCGTGGACTACCAGGGTATCTAATCCTGTTCGCTCCCCACGCTTTCGCTCCTCAGCGTCAGTTACTGCCCAGAGACCCGCCTTCGCCACCGGTGTTCCTCCTGATATCTGCGCATTCCACCGCTACACCAGGAATTCCAGTCTCCCCTGCAGTACTCAAGTCTGCCCGTATCGCCCGCACGCCCACAGTTAAGCTGTGAGTTTTCACGAACAACGCGACAAACCACCTACGAGCTCTTTACGCCCAGTAATTCCGGACAACGCTCGGACCCTACGTATTACCGCGGCTGCTGGCACGTAGTTGGCCGGTCCTTCTTCTGCACATACCGTCACTTGCGCTTCGTCTGTGCTGAAAGAGGTTTACAACCCGAAGGCCGTCATCCCTCACGCGGCGTCGCTGCATCAGGCTTGCGCCCATTGTGCAATATTCCCCACTGCTGCCTCCCGTAGGAGTCTGGGCCGTATCTCAGTCCCAGTGTGGCCGGTCACCCTCTCAGGCCGGCTACCCGTCGTCGCCTTGGTAGGCCATTACCCCACCAACAAGCTGATAGGCCGCGGGCCCATCCCACACCGCAAAAGCTTTCCACCACACACCAGGAAGTGCATGGTCATATTCGGTATTAGACCCAGTTTCCCAGGCTTATCCCAAAGTGCAGGGCAGATCACCCACGTGTTACTCACCCGTTCGCCACTCGAGTACCCCGAAGGGCCTTTCCGTTCGACTTGCATGTGTTAAGCACGCCGCCAGCGTTCGTCCTGAGCCAGAATCAAACTCTCCAAACAAAAACAACCCGGACCAAAGCCCAGGTGGAATTCGAATCAGAAAAACCTGATATCCAAACAAAAGACACCAAAAACTGGCATCAAAAAACAAACCACCCACCAAACTCGGGAAGACGGGAAGTCCCCCAAAAATGAGTGGCAAAAAACAACAAACAAAAACCACCAAACACACTATTGAGTTCTCAAACAACAGACCTTCATTTGTCCGCGCCACAAACCCCGGCTCGAAAGCCGCAGTAGGTAGAGCGGGCAGTGAGGAACCCCCACGTTAATGGGTGATTCGCTCGGATTTGTCTTCGCTCTCCGGCCGAGGCCGTGTCGCTCTGACTTGCAATAAGTTACGGCAGGGCTAACAGCGAGTCAAATCGCCTGGTCAGCGCGGAGTCTGCGCAGGTCAGCGGGCTACGCCGACGGGTCACCGGCGCCCACCCGCAGTACGCCGGCAATGTTGCGCTTGCCACGTCGCAACACCAGCCAATGGTCGTGCAGAAAGTCCGATGACTGTGGTATCCACTCGTCGCTTTCGATTCGCACGTTGTTCACATACACGCCGCCCTCGCCCACCGTTCGGCGTGCTTCGCCCTTGCTCTTGGACAGTCCGGTGCCCACCAGCAGATCGGTGATCGCATCCGGGCCGCCGACCGCCAGCTCTGTCACCGCACCGTTGCTTGCCTCCCGCAAGGCCGCGGCCAGCGTCGATTCGTCGAGATCGCCCAACTCGCCCCGCCCGAACAACGCCTGGCTGGCCAGTTCGACGGCATCGGTGGCGGCCTGACCGTGCACCAGCGTGGTCAACTCACGCGCCAGCGTCCGTTGCGCGGCACGTTCGTGAGCGCGAGTGTCGGTGGCTTCGCCCAGCTCGGAGATCTGCTCGGCGCTCAGGAACGTGAACCATTTGAGGTAGCCGAGAACATCGGCGTCCGCGGTGTTGAAGAAGTACTGGTACCAGGCGTACGGACTGGTCAGCTCCGGATCGAGCCAGATGTTGCCGCCACCGGTCGACTTACCGAACTTCTTTCCCTCGGAGTCGGTGACCAGCGGTGTCGTCATCGCGTGCACCGTGGCGCTGCGCTTCTGCCGCACCAGCCGGACGCCGGCGACGATGTTGCCCCACTGGTCGGACCCGCCGATCTGCAGTCCGCAGCCATACCGTTCGTGCAGCTGCACGTAGTCGTTGGCCTGCAGCAGCATGTAGCTGAATTCCGTGTAGGAGATGCCCTCGCCCTCCAGGCGCCGGCGCACCGTATCGCGGTCGAGCATGACGTTGACCGAGAAGTACTTGCCGACGTCGCGCAGGAACTCGATGGCGGACAGCTCACCGGTCCAGGACAGGTTGTTCTCGACAATCGCCCCGGTCGGCCCGTCGTCGAATTCGACGAACCGTTCGAGCTGGCCACGGATGCGTCCGGACCATTCGGCGACGGTGTCCGCGGTCTGCATGGTGCGTTCCCCGCTGTCGCGGGGGTCGCCGATCATCCCGGTGGCGCCGCCTGCCAGCACGATCGGACGATGTCCGGCCTGCTGAAATCGGCGCAGCGTGAGCAGCGGAACGAGATGGCCGGCATGCAAGCTGGGCGCGGTGGGATCGAACCCCGAATAGACCGTGAGCGGCGCATTGGCCAGCGCGTCCGCCAACGCGTCCCGGTCGGTCGATTGCGCGATCAGGCCGCGCCATTCCAGCTCATCGAGGATGCCTTTGCTCACCCGGCCATCATCCTGTATCAGTCACTGCCACCGGGTACCGGAGCCCGCGGACTGCGGCGGTAGGCCGAGACCTCGGGGTGATCCGGCAGCCAGAACCGCCAGGCGCGATCGGCCGCGGCGCTCACCCCGACCCTTGGGCCCGCCAGCGCATCCACGGCTGCGCCCACCTCGATGCGGATCGGAGCGGTCCTATCGAAAAGGTCAATCCCGTTGTCGTCCATGGTAATTCCCAGTGCTGAACACAGATTTCCGGGGCCGCGCGCCAGCGCACGAAGTGCCGGGGTCACGCCGCGACGCTGTTGAGCCACCGGCGCACCGTCGTCGATGACGGCCGCGCGCAACAACACCGCCGCCGCGACACCCTCCCAGCCGCACACCACATTGGCGCAGACGTGGATGCCGTGGCTGCGATAGGTGTACATCCGACCGGCCGGACCGAACATCACGGTATTGCGCATACGTGGCCCGCGAAACGAGTGCGACGCCGGGTCCGGCCAGGGGCCGTCCGGCGGGCCGCCATAGGCCTCGACCTCGACGATCGTCGCGGTGACGTCCCGGCCGTGCAGTCGTGCGCCGAGCAGAC
Organism: Mycolicibacterium frederiksbergense; assembly: GCF_012223425.1. Lineage (GTDB taxonomy): Bacteria > Actinomycetota > Actinomycetes > Mycobacteriales > Mycobacteriaceae > Mycobacterium > Mycobacterium frederiksbergense. Next base: position 5,101,296 of record NZ_CP038799.1, on the reverse strand, counting down.
GACGGGCCGCTGCCACCGGATCGACCGCCAGCGTCATGGCTCCCACGTCACTGATTGTGCCCGCTCCCTTGACACCGGCGGTCATCGGGCGGATATTCATCGCATGATGAGTTCATCAAGCGATGAATTACCGCACGGCCGCCCCGAACACGCCATTCTGATCAAGAACCTGCACGTCACACGGGGCAGACGCACCGCCCTCGAGGACATCTCGGTCGCCATCCCGCCCGGCTCCATCACCGGGTTGCTCGGCCCCTCGGGCTGCGGCAAGACCACACTCATCCGGTCCATCGTCGGCACCCAGGTGATCGCGTCCGGCACCGTCACCGTGCTCGGCCTGCCGGCCGGCAGCGCTGCACTGCGCCGACGCGTCGGCTACGTGACCCAGGAGCCGACCATCTACCCCGACCTGCGGGTCATCGACAACGCCCGCTACTTCGCCGCGCTGTACGGCACCGATGCCCGCGCGGCCGACGACGCGATCGCGGCGGTCGGCCTGAACGACCATCGAACCGCTCTGTGCGGCAACCTTTCCGGAGGACAGCGCACCCGGGTGTCGCTGGCCTGCGCACTGGTGTCACACCCCGACCTGCTGGTGCTCGACGAGCCCACCGTCGGCCTCGATCCGGTACTACGGGTCGACCTGTGGGATCAGTTCCACCGACTCGCCCGCAACGGCACCACCCTGCTGATCTCCAGTCATGTCATGGACGAGGCCGACCACTGCGGCGACCTGCTGCTCCTGCGGGAAGGACGACTGCTCGCGCACACCACACCCGCACAACTACGAGAGGACACCGGATGCACATCACTGGAGGACGCATTTCTGTCCGTCATCCGGCACGGCACCGCGGCGTGAGTCGCCCGGCGATGTTCGGTCTGCAGGCCTATCAGGCCACCACCGCCCGCATCCTGCGCCAGCTGGCCGCCGACCACCGCAGCATGGCGATGATCATGCTGGTCCCCACGCTGGTCATCACGCTGATGTACTTCATGTTCGCCGAGGTACCGCACCCCCCGGGTACGCCATCGCCGTTCAACAACGCGTGTCTGATCATGCTTGGGGTGTTCCCGCTGGTGGTGATGTTTCTGATCACCTCGATCACCATGCAGCGCGAACGCGTGTCCGGCACGCTGGAGCGGATTCTGACCACCCCGCTGCGGCGGTTCGACCTGCTCGCCGCATACGGCACGGCGTTCTCCATCGCCGCCGCCGCGCAGGCCGCGCTGGCGTGTGGTGTCTCGTTCTGGTTGCTCGGGTTCTATACCGCGGGCAGCCCGGTATGGGTGTTCGTGATCGCCATCGTCAATGCCGTGCTGGGTGTCGGCCTGGGCCTGCTGTGCAGCGCCTTCGCCCGCACCGAGTTCCAGGCGGTGCAGTTCATGCCGGTGGTCGTGGTCCCCCAGCTGCTGCTGTGCGGGATTCTGGTGCCGCGCGAGGCCTTGCCGGACTGGCTGCAGTGGATCAGCAATGCGCTGCCCGCCAGCTACGCTCTGGAAGCGTTGCAACAGGTCGGAGCGTATGCCGAGCCAACCGCGATCGCGGTTCGCGATATCGCGGTCGTGATCGGCTTCGCACTCGTCGCGCTGGGTTTGGCGGCGGGGACCCTGCGACGCCGGACCCCGTAACCGGGTGGCCCTCGTAGTAGAGAGGAAAACGTGAGCAGCAGCGCTGATCGCAAACGCCCCGGGCGACCGCCGGGCACCTCCGAGCGGCGCCAGCGCATCCTGGACAGCGCGCGGGAATTGTTTGCGCGCAACGGTTTCGACAAGACATCGATCCGCGCGGTGGCCGCGGGCGCCGGCGTGGACGGTGCCCTGGTGCACCACTACTTCGGAAACAAGCAGCAGCTGTTCGCCGCCGCCATCGCGATCCCCATCGACCCGATGCAGGTGATCGGTCCGCTGCGGGAAACCCCGGTCGAACAGATCGGCGCTGTGCTTCCGTCAATCCTGTTGCCGCTGTGGGATTCCGAACTCGGCAAGGGTTTCATCGCCACGCTGCGTTCACTGCTGGCAGGTGCCGATGTCGGGCTGGTCCGATCGTTCCTGCAGGAGGTCATCACCGTCGAGATCGGCTCCCGGGTGGACAACCCGCCCGGTTCCGGCGCGATCAGGGTGCAGTTCTTGGCATCACAGTTGGTCGGGGTGGTGATGGTGCGCTACATCCTGGAACTGCAGCCGTTCGCCGGGCTGGCGCCGCAGGTCATCGCCGAGACCATCGCGCCGAACCTGCAGCGTTATCTCACCGGGGATCTGCCTGCGCTGCGCTGAGCAACCGCTCGTGCTCGCCATCGTCGGCGACGGGTACCGCCTCGTCGACGAGCAGCACCGGGATGCCGTCCACGATGGGGTAGGCGCGGCGCAGTCGGGCGTTGTACAGGCACTCCCCCGGGATGTAGGCCAGCGGCCCGTGATCCTCGGGGCAGACCACGATGTCGAGCAGCTTCGCGTCGAGGCTCACCGAACCCTCGTCACCACGGCGACATGTCCCCACCCCAGCCGGGTGGGATCAGCGCATTGTTTCCGTCGTCGCCGGCGACCGGCGCCCAGGGCGCAGCGGAGCCCGCCGAGCCCTGACCAGGTGCGCCGGAGCCGGCGTTGGCCTGCTGGTTCATCATCCGGCGCTGGTAGGACAACGTGGACTGCAGCGCCTCGATCAGCGGCTTCTGGTTGGGACGCGCGTTCAGCCCGTCGAGCAGGGCCTGCGAGTTGGCCGCCGAGGGCCGCACACCGCGCTGGCGCAGCGTCATGACCTGCTCGATGAGCTTGGAGACCTGTCCGCCACCGCTACCGGTCTGGTACTGATCGGAGATCATCATCAGCACCTGATCCGGGGAGATCCGCTGGGCCGGCTGTTCCTGGGAGGAGTCCGGTTCGGCCGACGCCACCGGCGCCAGGCCCAGACCCGCGACGGCGGCCGCGCCGATGAGGGCGCCTGCCGTCCAGCGCCGCAATGCTGTGCCGGTCACGGAGTTCTCCGTCGTCATCTGAACCTCTCCCTTGCCGTCTCGGCGAGCCTAACAGTGCACACCACGCGGGGCATCACGGCTGATTGCCGATGAGCTCGGCGCGCACGGCAGCCGTCATGCGCTTGTACTGCTTGGTATCGGTATCCAAGTACCAGGTGTTACGCGATGCCTTCGGGACGCCGGCGGCTCGCAATGGACCGATCTCGGGCCGGTAGGACGCCCCGAGTGTCATCTCCGGCGCCACGTAGACCACCGCGGGCCCGATGCCAACCGGCAACGTCGCCATGGCCTCATTGAGCTCCGCACTGGGCAGGCTGCCGCCAGGCTGCAGCGTCACCGCCGTGACGACCAGCGGCTCGCCACGCACCTCGAGGCGGTACGTCACCGCCAAGTCAACCGCGGCCGCCCGGCTGACGGCGTCGTTGATCGTCGCGGTGAACAACGGTCCGTCGGGCGTCCTGATCACCGAGCTGCGGTTGTCGACGAGCCAGAAGTCACCGTCCTCGTCGCGGCGGAAGAGCTGCTCGGTGGACACCCAGGTGTCGGCGGGCGCGAACACGCCACGCTTCACCGATGCGGTCGGGTCCACCGGTCCGCGCGGGCGGGCCAGGAGCACCCCGACCTCACCCGCCTCGGCGCGCCGCACGAAACCGGAGTCCTCCTCCAGGATCAGGTCATCGTCGACGTCATAGGCGGCCAGTTCGACCTGAGGCCCGCCCGGCAGCGGGCGGCCTTTGCTGCCTATCTTCACCCCCGCCACGTTGGAGAGCACCGCCTGACCGTCGGTGGTCGCGAAGAACTCGACGACCTTGGCCGGCGCGAACACCTCCACGACGCGACGCCACAGACCGGTCGGCATACCCGCGCCGATGAACAGTCGCACCGAGTGGGTGCCCACGAGCGAGAACGACGGATCGTCGATGACCTCGCCGAGCATCGCCCAGGTGTAGGACACCACCGTCACGCCGTACTGCCGGATCTCGTGCACGAAGCGGTCCGGGGCCAGCCCCCGGGACAGTGCGATGCGGGCACCGCCGACCACCGCGCCGCCGAGACTCACCAGCAGGCCGGACGGATGATGCAGCGGGGTCAGGCAGTACACGGTGTCGCGGTTGCCCAGGTTGGCCGCCGACGCGGTGCCCAGTGCGGACAACGCCCACCGGTAGTTCGTGATCTGCCGGGCGACGAGTTCACCGTTGATCGTCGCGAATGCCACATAGGCCACGTCACGGGCGAAGCCCGGATCGGGCCGATACCAACCCGGGAGCTCGACCCGGCCGGGGTCGATCTTTTCCATGTCCACGACGTCGGTGCCGTCGGCCACATCCAGGTCACGGGACTCGCCACCACCGAGAACCAGCACCCGAAGGTCCAGTGTGCGCGCAATCTCCAGATTCGCCGGATCGGTCAGGACCTCGGCGACACCGCCGAGTCGTGCGGCCAAAGCGAGGTCGGCATCCGGGGGCATCAGCACAGCCACCGCACCCAAGCGCGACAGCGCCGCGATCGCGACCAACGCGCTCGGACGGGTCTGCATCAGCACACCGACCCGTACGCCCTGGCGCACACCGACTTCGATCAGCCCGCGCACCACGTTGTTGACCCGGCGGTCGACCGCCTCATAGGTGTGCACACGACCGTCGAACAGCAGGAACTCGCCGTCCGGGTGGCCCTCGGCCTGCTCGGTCATGATGCGTCCGAGCGAGATCCGGGTGTGGTCGTTGATCTGACCGAGCCGCGCGAGGCGGGGCAGGGTGCGCGCGGTTTCGACGATCAGGGTGCGCGCGGACTTGTTCGTGGCGACCATCGCTCCGGCCGCCGAACGCGCCAGATCGAAGGCCATCTCGGAGGCGGCGGCCGCACCGTGTGCCACCCGGGAGGTCAATGCCACACCTGCGTCGATGGCGGATTCGGACGGTTGAGAGCCCATCGGTGCGACATCCTCGGGCGGCAGTCCGTCGCTGCTGAGCCACTTGACCCAGGAGGCGACCGTCGGCCAGGTCTGATTCGCCGCCTTGGATCCGACGACAAGACCGAAATGTCCTGTGCGGATGAGATATTCGTAGGCGTCGGCCCTGGGAGCGGCGGACTTGATGCCGCGAACCGCCGCCGGTTGACCGATATCGTCGACCTCACCGATCACCGCCAGCACCGGGCAGGTGATATCGGCCAGGGTGACGAGCTCACCGCGGATGGAGAAGCCGCCGGACATCATCCGGTTGTGCGCGATGAACTGCTTGAGCAGTTCGGAGATGGCCGGGCCCGACCAGGCGATCCACCCCTCGGAATCGAGGAAGCGGCGCTGCTGCTCACGCGGCAGCAGCGCGTCACGGTCATGGAGCTGACGCAGAAAATCCAGCCGCGCCTGTGCGGTCTTGAGTGGGTCGAGCATCTGGAACCCGGTGCGGGCCAGCCAGCCCGGGATGTCGATACGGGAGAACACGTGGTCGGCCATGAAGTTGGCGGCGACCGCGCCCACGTTCGGCGGGATGCCCATCGGCAGGGCGGCCAGGGTGTCGACCGGGGAGCCGAACCCGACGATGCTGGCGAGATCCTTGGAGCGCCGGTATGCCGCGGTCTGATAGCAGAACATCCCGCCCTGGGAGTAACCGGCGAGATGGACATCGCTGCCGGTGACCCTCTTGACGGTGTCGATGGCCTCGCTGAGCGCGACGACATGATCGGCGAGGTTGCGCTGCATGCCGCCCTCGACCTGGTCGGGCGAACCGAAATCGATGACCCAGGGATCCAGCCCTGCGGCGTGCAGGATGCCCACGGCGCCGTCCTCGCGGGTGACATCCCACATATCGGCCGACATCATCATCGGGTGCACCATCAGCACCGGGGGGCCGGGGGTGGCCGAACCGGGCCGGGTGTCGGGCGGGAAGTACCGCCGCAGCCGGTACATCGGCACGCTCTCGATGATCTGGTAGGGCGAGGGGACCGCACCGGTTTCCAGACCGCCGTACCGCAGAACTTCGATGCCGTTCTGCGCGGTGGCCAGAATTCGGCTCACCGGACCCGTGATCAACGAGAAATCCACCAACGCGCGCTCCCTGACTGTGTAACTCCCGATCCCCCGAGTGCCACGACATCATGGCACAGCGTTGCTGGTCGGCCGCTGCGAATGTGCACCGCCGGTCGGCCTAGCCTGGTGGGGACATGGCGCATCTTCTCGGGGCCGAAGCCCTACATCTGCAATACCCGACCAAAGTGGTTTTCGACGCGGTCTCGCTCGGCGTGAACGAGGGTGACCGCATCGGCATCGTCGGCCGCAACGGCGACGGAAAGTCCAGCCTGCTGGCCATGCTGGCCGGCCGCGTCACGCCCGATTCCGGGCGGGTCACCGTGCGCGGCGGCATCCGCGTCGGCGTGCTGGACCAGGGCGACACCCTCGATCCCGACGACACCGTCGGGCACGCTGTCGTCGGTGACACACCGGAACACGAGTGGGCCGGTGACCCGCGCGGCCGCGACGTCATCTCCGGATTGCTGGGCGGCCTGGCCTGGGACGCGCCGCTCGGCACGCTGTCGGGTGGACAGCGGCGCCGGGTCGCGCTGGCCCAACTGCTGGCCGGTGATCACGACGTGCTGGCGCTCGACGAGCCGACCAATCATCTCGACGTCGAAGGAATCACCTGGCTGGCCGAACATCTGAAACGGCGTTGGTCACCGTCCTCGGGTGGACTGCTGGTGATCACCCACGATCGCTGGTTCCTCGACGAGGTGTGCACGACGACGTGGGAGGTGCACGACCGCATCGTCGAACCGTTCGACGGTGGGTACGCCGCCTACATCCTGCAGCGGGTGGAACGTGATCGGCAGGCCGCGTCGAGTGAGGCCCGCCGGCAGAATCTGGCCCGCAAGGAACTGGCCTGGTTGCGCCGCGGCGCACCGGCCCGGACCACCAAGCCGAAGTTCCGCATCGATGCGGCCAACGCCCTGATCGCCGACGTCCCCGAGATCCGGGACAAGGTGGCCCTGCAGTCACTGGCGGTGACCCGGCTGGGTAAGCAGGTCGTGGATCTGCTCGACGTGTCGGTGAGTTATGCCGACCGTGAGGTGCTCAAGCAGGTCGAGTGGCGGGTGGCCCCAGGCGAGCGGACCGGCATCCTCGGTGTCAACGGTGCGGGTAAGTCGACGCTGCTGGGCCTCATCGACGGTTCGGTGCAGCCGACGGAGGGCCGGGTCAAACACGGCAAGACGGTGCAGATCGCGACCCTCACCCAGGGCGTCGACGAGCTCGCCGATCACCTCGACGATCCGGTGCGGGTGGTGCTGAGTCAGCTGGCCGCCACCTTCACCGTCGGGACGGGTTCCAAGGCGCAGGAGCTCACCCCGGGCCAACTGCTGGAGCGTCTCGGTTTCGCCAGCGCGCAGCTGTCCACGCCGATCAAGGATCTCTCCGGCGGGCAGTTACGACGTCTGCAGCTGCTGCTCATCCTGCTCGGGCAGCCCAACGTGCTGATCCTCGACGAGCCGACCAACGACCTGGACACCGACATGCTGGCCGCGATGGAGGATCTGCTGGACTCCTGGCCGGGCACCCTGATCGTGGTCAGCCACGACCGGTACTTCCTGGAGCGGGTCACCGATCAGCAGTACGGCATCCTCGGCGGGCACTTGCGGCACCTGCCGGGAGGGGTCGACGAGTACCTGCGGTTGCGGGCCTCGCACGAGGCGACCACCGGCGCCGCGGCACTCACACCGGCCCCGCTGAACGGGAACTCGATCTCCGGGGCCGATCTGCGTGCGACGCAGAAGGAGATCTCGGCGATCGAGCGCAAACTGACGAAACTGGACGGTCAGATCAAGGACGCCCAGCGCCGCCAGGCCGAGCACGACCAGGGTGACTACGAGGGGCTCAGGGCCCTGACCGCCGGCGTCCGCGAGCTCGAAGCCGAGGTCGCCACGCTGGAGGAGCGGTGGCTCGAACTGTCCGAGTCGCTCGGCTGAGGTTCGGGGTCTCTACGATGAGCCGGTGCGGTATCTCCTGCAACCGGTGACGCTGTGTGTCCGGTATTTTCCGCAGCTCGCGGCGTGTTATCTGCTGGGTTACCTCGGCCGCACCGGAGCCATCGAGTTGGCCGCCCGGGTCGGCTACGACAATGACCTGTGGGCGTCCCTGATCATGCCGCTGGCCGGTATGGCCCGGCTGGGTTCCTACGTGGCGATGTTCCTGGTGATCCGGCACGGCATTCCCACGTTGGCCGCGCTGCCCGCCCGCAAGGCCCGACAAGTGGACATGTTCGCCACGATCATCGTGCCGTTCTTCGCGATCTATCTGGCCTGGCAGATGTTCCGCGAGGACTGGATCACGTTCTTGTACGCCACTCTGGCCTACAAGGTGGGCGGGCCCGCGAGTGCCACCGCAACCGAGATCGACCCACGGATGCTCCCGGTCAGCACCGTCACGTTGGTCGTCATCGGAGCCGCGTTTGTCGTCCGCATCGTGTTGGCGCGCTACAAGAACCGGCTACCGGCTTGGCTGCTGGCGGTGCAGCTCTATCTGGACGCACTCTGGGTTTTCCTGATACTGACGTTCTCGGCCAGTCGAGGCGTGACTTTGGTGATCAACCCGTCGGCGTGGATTGCTGAGCGACGAATCATCGTGTGGTTCAACGAGACCCGCGAGAGCGTGTTTTCACACGTCCAACTGCTCGAGACGGTTTGGAAGGGTCTGATGTGGGCGGTCGGGACCGTCTTCGGTGGCGCAGCGGTCCCGCTCGTCTGGCTCGCGGTGGCATGCATTGTCTACGGTGCCGCCGAGAAGGCCGACTGGCATAGCGAGGTCCGGCGACGACTGGGCGGTCACCGGGCCGGGCGCTGGATCGATCCCGAATCCACCCGCACCCGCCTGGACACCCGTTGGAAGCGCGTGCCAGGAAAGGTCCGGACGGAGTTACGCGAGCAGGTCGGTCAACAGATCGGAAAGTTCAAGCCGATCGTGGACTCGGCGCATGTCATCATCGCCGGCGGTGTGTTCGCACTGTCCCTGTACGTGTTGGCCTACCTGGGGCTGGCCTGGCTGGACATGTCGGGCAGCTACCTACGGACCCAGATCGGGCCGGGGTATCTGTTCCGCGGCATGGCCGGGTTGCTCGGCCCGCACGACATCATGTTCTGGCTCGGCATCTGGGAGCCGATCGAACTGATCTCCCATGTGATCACGGAGCCGCTGCGAATCTGTTTGGTCGCCGTGACGCTCGGGTGGTGCCTGGACCGAATGCGGCTCAGGGACACCACCACTACAGCTCCAAACGAACCAGTATCGCTGCGTTGACCGCTTTGATATCCACCGCCGTGGGTTCCGTATCGGAGGGAACCAGGAACTCGACCGACATCGACGTCTCGGCACTGCACACGCCGCCGTCGCCGCGCCACGTTTGGTCACCCTCGACCAGGTAGACCCGACAACCGGTACCGGCCAAAGACGGTCCCATGCGCTCCACCAGAACATTCACCACCACCGTGTTCTCGGGCAGCGGTGCACGGGAACCGCGCCGATGGGTCGAGCGATTGACGCGTCGAACTGTCCAGGTCTGTCCGTCGGCGGTGATCTCTTGCCCGGCTGCGGCGATGTGTCGCGGCGCCACCGTCTGCCGGTAACGCTCCCACGGCGGCAACAGGATGAACGTGCCGGCGACGGCCAGCGCGGCGGCCGACACCACTGCCCCGATGGCATTGCGCTTCCACAGCTGAAGGGTCACGTGCCCGCCAACCTGTCCGGTTCCATGACCAGAAGATCGCTGCGGCTGACCCGTTGGTCATCGAGCGGGATGTCGATTACGAGCCGGGAATCCATGCGTCCGTCGCGGACCCACACCCGCAGCGTCATCTGCCGGGTGCTCGCCATCAGATCTGCCGGCACGTCGAACACCCAGGGACCGCGTACCGCGATGCCGGGCGCCAGGGCCCCGACCATAGGCGTCACACGTGTGCGCGTGGTCGGGACATAGGTGTTCGGTCCCACCGAGAGTTCGACATTCGCCACATCATCACTGCGCAAGGCCACCGCCTCGGCGTCGACAGCGACCCAGGTGCCCACCGCGTCGAGCTCCGGATTCGAGCCGAGTGCCTGGCGTAGGCGAGGCGCGATCCGAGCCCCGCTCACCTCCACGCTGATAGCGCGGCCCACAGCCTTCTGGCCCAGACCGGCGTGCACGTCAAACGGGCCATACACATCGTCGGGTGTGGGCAGGTTGTGCCACAAGAACGCACCGCCGGCAATCACCACAGCGGTGCCGAAGGCGTGCAGCGCTCGTGGCCACTTGGCCTGTTTCACCGCGGGCCCCCCACCCGAACGCTGAGCCGCGCATACTCCGTTTCACTTCGCGCCCAACCCTGAGATGAGGTCGCACTCGACTTTTTGACCTCTTTGCGCAATCGCAACGGTAGGTCGTCTCCGACTTCGATCGTGCCGGTCGGCACGCTCCAGAGCAGCACGATCTGGTCGCCGAGCCCGGGACCAAGGACCACCGACACTGTCCCGTCGGCCATCCGCACCGCACCCATGCGAGACGCGTCCGGACGACCGACCAAGTCCACCGGGTTATACACATTGCCCGGCAGCGTGCCGTGATTACGAATCTCGAACACCAGTCCGAGATAGCGTATGCCCGGCCTCGGAGCCAACACCCGAGCTGCGTCCGACTTGACCTCGTCGACCAGCGTCGCGCGATGCAGCGTCATCTCGAACCGACCGGTATCGAACGTCTCCCCCGGCTTGATGTCGACGACCTTCTTGTTCACCGTGTCGAGCCCGCCGAACGCGGCGGTGGCCACCAGCACGGCCACCAGTCCGGCTCGGCGCCACTCCTTGAGGCCCCAGCCCGCCAGCCATCGACGCAGACGTCCAGTGAGTGTGGTGGCGGCGCTCCCCCGAGCCGGTTCCATGGCTGCAGATGCTACCTAGCGCAGCTTGATCCGTAGTTCATCGGCGGCGTCGCGCAACGCGCCGAGCTGGCGTGCCACCTGGATCGGCGCGGTGCCGCCGCGGGCGTCGCGGGAGTCGACGGAACCGGCGATGGTCAGCACCTCACGCACCTGCGCGGTGAGTCCGGGATGGATGCCGGCGAGCTCGTCATCGGCGAGTTCCTCGAGCCCGATCCCGCGCGCCTCGGCCGCCCGCACCGCCGCCCCGGCCGCCTCGTGCGCAACCCGGAACGGAATACCCTGGCGCACCATCCATTCGGCGATATCGGTGGCCAGCGTGTAGCCCTGCGGCGCCAACTCCGCCATCCGATCGATGTCGAAGGTGAGCGTGCCGACCAGCCCGGCCATCGCGGGCAGCAGCATCTGCAGCTGCGCCACCGAGTCGAAGACAGGCTCCTTGTCCTCCTGCAGATCCCGGTTGTAGGCCAGCGGCTGCGCTTTCAGCGTCGCCAGCAGGCCGGCCAGGTTCCCGATCAGCCGCCCGGACTTGCCGCGCGCGAGCTCGGCGATATCCGGGTTCTTCTTCTGCGGCATGATCGAGCTTCCCGTCGACCAGGCGTCGTGCAGCTTGACGTAGCCGAATTCGGTGGTGCTCCACAAGATGATGTCCTCGGCAAGCCGGGACAGGTCGACCGCGATCATCGCGAACACGAAAGCCGCTTCGGCGGCGAAATCCCGCGCGGCGGTGGCATCGATCGAGTTCTCGGCCGCCGAATGGAAGCCCAGCTCCTCGGCGATGGCATCCGGATCCAGACCCAGCGAGGACCCGGCCAGGGCGCCGGAACCGTACGGCGACACCGCGGTCCGCTTGTCCAGGTCGACCAACCGGCCCGCGTCGCGCAGCAGCGGATGGGCATGGGCCAGCAGATGATGCGCCAGCAACACCGGCTGCGCGGACTGAAGGTGCGTCTTGCCGGGCATGATCGCCGTCGGGTGCGCGGCTGCCTGGGTGCTCAAGGCGGCCGCCACGTCCAGCACACCGGCACCGACGACTTTGATGGCGTCACGCAGCCACATCCGGAACAGCGTGGCCACCTGGTCGTTGCGGGACCGGCCGGCGCGCAGCCGTCCGCCGAGCTCCGGGCCGACCCGATCGATGAGCCCGCGTTCCAGCGCGCCGTGTACGTCCTCGTCGGTCGGCAGCGGCCCGAAGCTGCCGTCGGCGACGTCTTCGCCCAGGCTGTCCAGCCCGACGAGCAGCCCGTCGCGCTGCTCGTCGGTGAGCAGCCCGGCGCGGTGCAGCACCCGGGCGTGCGCCTTGGAGGCGGTGACGTCATAGGGCGCCAGCACCCAGTCGAAGTGCGTCGACTTGCTCAGCGCGGCAAGGGCATCGGAAGGGCCGTCGGCGAACCGGCCGCCCCACAGCGAACCTTCGTTGGTTGAGCTCATGATCGACGTTCTTCGCCCACGCGGCTCATCACAAGCCCAGGTCGCGCTTGGCCGAGATCTTGCTGGACAACCCGTGCACGTGCACGAAGCCCTTCGCCGAGGACTGGTCGAAGCTGTCGCCCTCGTCGTAGGTGGCCAGGTTGAAGTCGTACAGCGAGGTCGGGCTGCGCCGGCCGTTGACCGCGATGTGCCCCCCGTGCAGCACCAGTCGGATCTCGCCGGTCACGTGTTCCTGGGTGTGCGCCACGAAGGATTCCAGCGCGCGCTTGAGCGGCGAGTACCAGAGGCCGTCATAGACCAGCTCGCCCCACTTCTGGTCGGTGCCACGCTTGTAGCGACCGAGCTCGCGTTCCAGGGTGACGTGCTCGAGTTCGGTGTGTGCGGTGATCAGCACCATGGCGCCGGGCGCCTCGTAGATCTCGCGGCTCTTGATACCGACGAGGCGGTCCTCGACGACGTCGAGCCGGCCGACACCCTGGGCACCGGCACGCCGGTTGAGCTCCTCGATGGCCTGCAGCACCGTGACGGGCCGGCCGTCGATGGAGGTGGGCACACCCTTCTCGAAGCCGACAATGACCTCGTCGGGGGTGCTCCAGTTGAGGGTGGGGTCTTCGGTGTAGTCGTAAACGTCCTTGGTGGGTGCGTTCCAGAGGTGCTCCAGGAAGCCGGTTTCCACCGCGCGGCCCCAGACGTTCTGGTCGATCGAGAACGGTGAGCGCTTGGTGACGTTGATCGGGATGGCATTTTCCTCGGCGAAGGCTATGGCCTTCTCCCGCGTCCATGCGTAGTCACGCACCGGAGCCAGCACCTTGAGTTCGGGCGCCAACGACGCGAATCCGACCTCGAAGCGGACCTGATCGTTGCCCTTGCCGGTGCAGCCGTGCGCCACGGTGCCGCCCTTGTGCTCGCGGGCGGCGGCCACCAGATGCTTGACGATCAGTGGGCGGCTGATCGCCGACACCAGCGGGTAGCGGTCCATGTAGAGCGCGTTGGACTGGATGGTCGGCAGGCAGTACTCGTCGGCGAACTCGTCGCGGGCGTCGACCACGACGGCCTCGACGGCGCCGCAGTCCAGAGCTCGCTGCCGGACCACCTCCATGTCTTCACCACCCTGGCCGAGGTCGATGGCCACGGCCACCACCTCACGCCCGGTCTCCTTGCCGATCCAGCTGATCGCGACCGAGGTGTCCAGACCGCCGGAATACGCCAGGATGACGCGCTCGGACATGCAAAATCTCCCTTGTGTAGAACTGCTTCACTTCAAGTTTTCGAACATGATCGCGAGCTCGGCACCGGTCATCGGCTCACGCGCCATCACGAAGATGGTGTCATCACCGGCGATGGTGCCGACAACCTGGGGCAACGATGCCCGATCGATGGCGCTCGCCAGATAGTGCGCCGCCCCCGGCGGTGTGCGCAGCACGGCGATGTTCGCGCTGGCATCGGTGGATACCAGCAGCTCACCGAGCAGCTTGGTCACCCGTTCGGTGCCGCCGGAGACACCGCGCACCGGGCTGCCGTCCTCGGGGACGACGTAGACCCCGACGCCACCGTCGGCGCCGCGCAGTTTCACCGCGCCGAGCTCCTCCAGGTCCCGCGACAGCGTGGCCTGGGTGACCTCGATGCCCTCGCTCGCGAGCATCGCGGCCAGCTCACCCTGACTGCTCACCGCGTTCGCGGAGAGCAGGGTGATGATGCGGGCCTGACGGCCGACCCGGGTGGGTGAACTCACGAGTTCTCCAACAACCAGACCATTAGCGCCTTCTGCGCGTGCAGCCGGTTCTCGGCCTCGTCGAACACCGCACTCTGCGGTCCATCGATCACCTCGTCGGTGATCTCGTGACCGCGATGCGCCGGAAGGCAGTGCAGCACAACTGCTTCCGGATCTGCCAGGCTCAGCAGCTCGGCGTTCAGCTGGAACGGGCGGAAGGGGCGCACCCGGTCCAGACCGTCGTTCTCCTGCCCCATCGAGGTCCAGGTATCGGTGACCAGCACGTCGACGCCCTCGGCGGCGGCTCTCGCGTCGTGGGCGAGTGTCACCCTTGCACCGGTCTCGGCGGCGCGGCGCCGGGCGGCATCGACGAACTGCGGGTGCGGTTCGAAGCCGGCGGGTGCGGCGATGGTGACGTCGATCCCGGCCGTCACCCCACCCAGCATCAGCGAGTGCGCCATGTTGTTGGCGCCGTCACCGAAGTAGGTCAGTTTCAGACCGTGCAGCGCGCCCTTGCGCTCGGCGAGGGTCTGCAGATCGGCCAGCACCTGGCACGGGTGGAACTCGTCGGAGAGCGCGTTGACGATCGGCACCGTCGACCCGGATCCCATGGCGGTCAACCGTTCCTGAGCGAAGGTGCGCCACACGATGGCGTCGACGTAGCGCGACAGCACGGCTCCGGTGTCCTCGAGGGTCTCCTCGCGGCCCAGCTGGGTGCTGCGCCCGTCGACGACGACGGCGTGCCCGCCGAGTTGGGCGATCCCCATCTCGAACGAGAACCGGGTGCGGGTCGAGTTCTTCTCGAAGATCACCGCGACACCGCGCGGCCCCTCCAGCGGCCGGCGGCTGAACGGCGCCGCCTTCAGCGATGCGGCCAGCGCCAGCACCTCGGCCTGCTCATCGGGTGTCAGGTCATCGTCGCGCAGAAAATGTCTGGTCGCCGCTGTTCTGGACGTCATAGCGCTCCCTTGTCGAGCACCGCGGGCAGCGCGGTGAGGAATTCGTCGATCTGGGTCTCGGTGATGATCAGCGGCGGGGCCAGCCTGATCACATCGACCGCGGCGGCATTGACCAGGAACCCGGCCTCCCGCGCGGCCGTCTCCACGGCCTTTGCCTTCTCGGCGGTCAGCACGATGCCCAGCAGCAGGCCCCTGCCCCGGACATGGCTGACCAGCGGATGGTGCAGTTCCTCGACACCGTGGCTGATCGTCTTGCCCAGCGCGCCGGCCTTCGCGACGAGGTCCTCGGCGGCGAGTGTGTCGAGCACGGCCAGCGCGGCCGCCGTGCACACCGGGTTACCCCCGAATGTGCTGCCGTGCAGGCCCGGGGTGAGCAGGTCGCCGGTCGCGCCGAGCGCCAGGCAGGCACCGATGGGCAGCCCGCCGCCCAGGCCCTTGGCCAGCGTGACGATATCGGGGGTGATGCCGTCGTGTTGGTGGGCGTAGAAGGCCCCGGTGCGTCCCACGCCGGTCTGCACCTCGTCGAGGACCAGCAGCGCGCCGTGCCTGGTGGTGATCTCACGCGCGGCGGCCAGATAGCCCGGCGGGGGCACGACGACGCCGCCCTCCCCCATGATCGGCTCCAGGAACACCGCGGCGGTCTCCTCGGTGACCGCGGACGCGAGCGCTTCGGCGTCCCCGTAGGGCACGAAGGTCACATCCCCGGGCAGCGGCTCGAAGGGGGCCCGTTTGGCCGGCTGGCCGGTCAGTGCCAGTGATCCCATCGTGCGGCCGTGAAATCCGCCTTCGGCGGCAACGACTTTCGTGCGTCCGGTGAGCCGGCTGATCTTGAACGCGACCTCGTTGGCCTCGGTACCGGAGTTGCAGAAGAAGGCCCGCGCGGGATGGCCGAGGTGATCGACGAGCTTTTCGGCCAGGGCGATACCCGGTTCGGTGGCGTACAGATTCGAGGTGTGTCCCAGGGTGTTGAGTTGCGCGGTGACGGCCTCGATGACGGCGGGGTGACGGTGCCCGAGCAGATTGACCGCGATACCGCCGAGCAGATCCAGGTAATTCTTGCCGTCGGTATCGGTGACCACCGCACCGTCACCGGTGGCCAAGGCCAACGGCGGGGTGCCGTAGTTGTTCATCATCACCGCTTCCCAGCGGTGCTGCAGATTCGGGTCACTCATGTGTGCACGACCTTGGTTCCGGTTCCTTCATCGGTGAAAAGCTCGACCAGCACACAGTGTTCGACGCGGCCGTCGATGACGTGCGCACTGGGCACCCCGCCGGTCACGGCGCGCAGGCAGGCCTCGATCTTGGGCACCATGCCGGTTTCCAGCCTCGGCAGCAGCTGGGTCAACGCGGCACTGTCGATCTCGCTGACCAGCGACGTGCGGTCCGGCCAGTCGGTGTAGAGCCCCTCGACATCGGTGAGCATCAGCAGCTTCTCGGCACCGAGCGCCTCGGCCAGCGCGGCGGCGGCGGTATCGGCGTTGATGTTGTGCACCACCCCGTCGACATCCGGGGCGATGGTGGAGACCACCGGGATACGCCCCGCGGCAATGAGATCCAGCAGTGACCCGGCGTTGACACGCTCGACATCGCCGACCAGCCCGATATCGGTGGCCACTCCGTCGACGGTGACGCTGCGCCGCACCGCGGTGAACAGCTGCGCATCCTCGCCGGTGACGCCGACCGCGTACGGGCCGTGCGCGTTGATCAGCCCGACCAGCTCCCGGCCGACCTGACCGAACAGCACCATCCGCGCCACGTCGAGCACCTCGGGTGTGGTGACACGGAAGCCACCCTTGAAATCGCCTGCGATGCCCAGCTTCTTGAGCATCGCGCTGATCTGCGGGCCACCACCATGCACGACGACGGGCCGGATACCGCAGTTGCGCAGGAACACCATGTCCGCGGCGAAGGCGGCCTTCAGCGCGTCATCGGTCATGGCGTTACCGCCGTACTTGACCACCACGATCTTGCCGTGCAGTTGCTTGAGCCAGGGCAGCGCCTCGGCGAGGACCGCTGCCTTGGTGGTGGTGGGTGTCATGAGCTGTACTCCGAGTTCTCTTCGACGTACGCATGCGACAGATCGGTGGTCCTGATGGACGCGGTCGCGTCACCGGCGAACAGCTCGATCAGCACCTCGATGTCGGCACCGGACAGGTCGACCTCGCGGGCGCCAGGAGCGCCGGTACCGTCGACGCACACCGGTGAGCCGTTGAACGACACGCTGATTCGCTGTGGGTCCAGCGCCACCGGAGCGATCCCGACGGCGGCCAGCACCCGGCCCCAGTTGGGGTCGGAGCCGAACAGCGCGGTCTTGACCAGGCTGTCGCGGGCCACCGCCCGGGCGGCGATGAGCGCCTCGTCCTCGGTGGCGGCGCCGGCGACGGTGATGGAGATCCGCTTGGTGACCCCCTCGGCATCGGCCTGCAGCTGCGCGCAGAGGTCATCGCAGACGGCCAGCACCGCCGCGTCCAGCTCCTCCTGGGTGGGCGTGACCTCGCTGGCACCGGAGGCCAGCAGCAGCACGGTGTCATTGGTCGAGCAGCTGCCGTCGATGTCGAGGCGGTCGAAGGTACGACCGGTGGCCCGCCGCAGTGCGGTGTCCAGCGCGGCGGAATCGGCGACGGCGTCGGTGGTGAGGACCACCAGCATGGTGGCCAGCGAGGGCGCGAGCATGCCGGCGCCCTTGGCCATCCCGCCGACCGTCCAGCTGTCGGCGTGCAGCGCAACCTGTTTCGGCACGGTATCGGTGGTCATGATGGCCCTGGCGGCTTCCTCGCCGCCGGTGAGTCCGCCGGCCATCTCGTGCACGATCTCGGTGACACCGGCCAGCACCTTGTCCATGGGCAGCCGGTCACCGATCAGCCCGGTGGAGCAGACCGCGACCTCGATGGCGCCGGTCTCGGTGCCCCAGTCGCTCAGCGCCGCGGCGAGCGCCTCGGCGGTGGCGTGGGCATCCTGGAAGCCCAGCGGTCCGGTGCAGGCGTTGGCGCCACCGGAGTTCAGGATGACCGCCCGCAAACGGCCGGTGGTCAGCACCTGCTGCGACCACAACACGGGGGCGGCCTTGATCTGGTTGCGGGTGAACACACCCGCGGCGTGGTGGTCGGGGCCCTCGTTGAACACCAGCGCGAGGTCCAGGTTCCCGGATGCCTTGATACCGGCCCGGATCCCGGTCGCGCGGAAACCGGCGGGCGCGGTCACACCTTGAGTTCGAACGAGCTTCGGGGTCGGATGGTTCGCTCCGCTCACGGTGCCACTCCCACGGTCGACAGTCCTTCGGTTTCGGGCCAACCCAGGGCCAGGTTCATCGACTGCACCGCAGCACCGCCGGTGCCCTTCGTCAGATTGTCGATCGCACAGATCGCGACCAGCACACCGGCCTCCTCGTCGACGGCGACCGCCACCTGTGCGGCATTGCTCCCGATGACCGATCCGGTCTTGGGCAACTGACCTTCGGGCAGCAGATGAATGAACGGCTCTGCGGCGTAGGCCTTCTCGTAGGCGGCGCGGATTTCGCCTTCGGAGGCCGAAGTCGGCGCGGTGCAGGTGGCCAGGATGCCCCGAGAGGTCGGGATGAGCACCGGGGTGAACGAGACCGTCACCTTCTTGTCGGTGAGCGCGCGCAGCCCCTGCGCGATCTCCGGGGTGTGCCGGTGCTTGCCCGCGATGTTGTACGCCCGTGCCGATCCGATGACCTCGGCGCCCAGCAGATCGACCTTGGCCGACTTGCCCGCGCCGGAGGTGCCGCTGACCGCGACGACGGTCACGTTCGGCTCGACCAGATCGGCGGCCACGGCCGGCAGCAGGGCCAGCAGCGCAGAGGTCGGGTAGCAGCCGGGCACGGCGATGCGGGTGGCGCCCGCCAGCGCGTCCCGGCCGCCGGGCAGTTCCGGCAGGCCGTAGGGCCAGGTGCCGGCGTGCGCACTGCCGTAGAACTTCTCCCAGTCGGCGGCGTCGGCCAGCCGGAAGTCGGCGCCGCAGTCGATGATGACGGTGTCGCCGAGTTGCGCGGCGAGTTCGGCGGAATGCCCGTGCGGCAGGCCGAGGAACACGACGTCATGGCCGGCCAGCAGGGCGGCGTCGGTGGACTGCAGGACCCGGTCGGCCAGTGGCAGCAGGTGCGGGTGATGCTCGCCGAGCGTGCTGCCCGCGCTGGCGGCGGCGGTGAGTGCCCCGATGGTCAGGCGTCCGTCCGCGTAGGCCGGGTGGCCGAGCAGCAGGCGCAGGATCTCTCCGCCGGCGTACCCACTGGCACCGGCGACGGCTACGGAGGTCATACACCCAATCCTTGCATTGTTATGCAGTCAAGTGCAAACCCATTAGCAGGTGTAACGGCGAGCAGACATAAATGGCCGCATTTTGACGTGTTTTCGCGGCCATTTGTGTCTGCTCGCGGGGGAATCAGGCCCGCTGGACCGCTCCCACGCGCTCGCCCGCGGCGGCCACCGCGGCCTCGCGCGCAGCGCTCGCCTCGTCCTCGGTCAGCGTCCGGTCGGTAGCCCGGAACCGCAGTGCCAGGGTCAGCGACTTGCGCCCGTCCCCGATCTGCGGGCCGGTGTACACATCGAACAACCGCACATCCTCCAGTAGCTCACCGGCGCCGTCACGCACCGCCTCGACCACCGCGGCGGCGGCGACGTCCTCGGCAACGACGAGGCTGATGTCCTGGAACACCGCCGGGAACGGCGAGACCGCGGGCGCGGGCAGGCGTTCGGTGATCGGGATGGCGTCGAGGTTCAGTTCCACCGCGCAGGTTTCGGCGGGCAGACCCGCCCGTTCGATGACGGCGGGATGCAACTGTCCGGCGTAGCCGATCGTCAGATCGCCGATGAGGACCTCGGCGCACCGACCCGGATGCCAGGGCAGTTCCTGGGCGGCGCGCAGGGTGAACTCCACCCCGGCCGCGCGCCCGATCACCTGGACGGCCTCGAAGGCGTCGGCTGCCTGCACCGGCCGGCCCGCGCCCCACGGCCCGGCGGGTTCGCGCAGACCGGTCAGGACCACCGCGACATGCTCGGGCTGACTCGGCAGCGAGCCGTCCAGGCCGGCAATCTCCGCGGCGGTGGGAGGGCGGTCGGTCGGGATACGCTCCATCGCGCGGGTATCCGAGGTTTTGAGCGCCACATGCGAGATCGCGAACAGCGCAGTATCGACCGCGCCGCGAGAAACATTGCGCAACAACGATTCCAACAGCCCGGGCAGCAGAGTGCTGGCCAGGTGCGGCCGGTCGGCCTCCAGCGGGTTGAGCACCGTGACGACGGAGCGACGCGGGTCGTCGGCGGGCAGCCCCCAGGTGTCGAACACACCGGCCGGCAGGAATGGTGTCGGGAGGACCTCGACATAGCCGTTGAGCGCCAACGACTTCCCGAGTGCGCGACGACGTTTCTGCACTGGTGTCAGGCCACGCCCCGGAGGCGCCAGCGGCAGCACCGACGGAATGGCGTCCAGGCCCTCAAGCCGCAGCACCTCTTCGACCAGATCGGCAGGTTCGCGAAGATCGGTGCGCCAACTCGGCGGCACGGCGGTGATCTGGTCGGCGTCCTCGGTCACCACGGCGCCGATCTGGGCGAGCCGTCGCGCCGCGACACCGGCCGGGTAGGTCACGCCAGCCACCCGGTCCGGCAGATCCACCGGCATGCTGACAGCTGCGGGCGACCAGTTCTCACGCGGCGGGTCACCCCGCCAGTCGGTCAGCGTGGGATCGACGGTGCCACCGGCGATCTCGGCGAGCAGCGTGGCGCAGCGGTCCAGGGCGGCCACCGAGATCGCCGGGTCGACCGTGCGTTCGTAGCGGCGTCCGGCCTCGCTGGCCAGCCGCAGCCTGCGCTGGGTGCGCGAGACCGCCGCCGGATCCCACACCGCGGCCTCCAACAACACATCGGTGGTGGTGTCGCGCACCTCGGTGGTGCCGGCACCCATCACGCCGCCGATCGCCGCGGTCGCGACATCGTCGACGATCAGCACGTCGCCGTCGTTGAGGGTCCGGGTGACATCGTCAAGTGTGGTGACCTTCTCCCCCGCCTCGGCGAACCGCACGGTGAACGCACCGGTGATCAGCGACCGGTCATGCGCGTGCATGGGGTGACCGAGCTCGAGCATCACGTAGTTGGTGACATCGACAGCCGGTGAGATGGCGCGGATACCGGACAGCAGCAACCGACGCTGCAGCCACCACGGCGATACCGCGGACGGATCGATACCGCTCACCGGACGCAGCCCGAAGCGCTGCACACCGGTGCCGGGCTGCACGGTCAGTGGCCAGGCCTGGCCCTGCACCGGCAGCGGCGCGATATCGGCGGGGTCGACGAACTCCAGGTCGGTGGCACAGGCGATCTCGCGGGCCATACCGCGCATCGACAGGCAGTAACCACGGTCCGGGGTGATCGCCAGGTTGAAGACCACGTCGTCCAGGCCGACGACGTCGATGGCCGAGGCGCCCGGTTCGGCGGTGCCCGGTGGCAGCACCAGGATCCCGGAGTGGTCGCCGCCCAGGTTGAGCTCGGATGCCGAGCAGATCATCCCGTCCGAGGTGCGACCGTAGGTCTTGCGTTTGGCGATCGTGAAATCGCCGGGCAGCACGGTGCCGGGCAACGCCACCACCACGAGATCACCGACGGCGAAGTTCGTTGCACCGCAGACGATATCGCGGGCCTCGGATTCACCGACGTCGACCTTGCAGGCCCGGATGGGCTTCTTGAACTCGGTGAGTTCCTCGATCTCGGCGACCCGGCCGACGGTCAGCGGACCGGTGACGGGGCCGACGGGGATGATCTCCTCGACCTCATGACCGATCCGGATGAGCGTCTGCTCGAGGTCCTCGACCGACATGTCCCAGCCCGGCGTGCCGGCCCGGACGGTGTCACGCAGCCAGCTGTAGGGAACGCGCATCAGGCACCCACCCCGAACGGCAGGGAGAACCGCACGTCACCCTCGACCATGTCCCGCATATCGGGAATGCCGTTGCGGAACTGCAGGGTGCGCTCCAGGCCCATCCCGAACGCGAAGCCCGAGTACAGGTGAGGATCGATTCCGCAGGCGCGCAGCACATTCGGATTGACCATGCCGCAACCACCCCACTCGACCCAGCCGGGCCCACCCTTCTTGTTCTCGAACCACACGTCCACCTCGGCGGACGGTTCGGTGAAAGGGAAGAAGTGCGGACGGAACCGGGTGCGTCCCGCGGGCCCGAATTCGGCGCGGGCCAACGCATCCAGCGTGCCACGCAGGTTGGCCATCGTCAGCCCCTTGTCCACGGCGAGGCCTTCCACCTGGTGAAAGACGGGCGTGTGGGTCGCATCGAGCTCGTCGGTGCGGAAGGTGCGACCCAGCGAGATGATGTACACCGGCAGTTCGCGTTCCAGCAGCGCCCGGATCTGCACAGGCGAGGTGTGGGTGCGCAACACCTGCCGCGAGCCGTCCGGCGCGATCTGGAAGGTGTCTTGTTCACTGCGCGCCGGGTGATCCGGGCCGAAGTTGAGTGCGTCGAAGTTGAACTGCTCCGTCTCGACCTCGGGTCCCTCGGCCAGCTCCCAGCCCATCGCGACGAAGGTGTCGGCGATGCGCTCGGTCAGCAGGGTGATGGGGTGGCGGGCACCGATCGGCTGCCGGGACGACGGCAGCGTCACGTCGATGCGCTCGGCCACCAGCACCGCCGCGTCGCGTTCGACGCGCAGCGCCGCCAGCCGCTCGTCATAGGCCTGCTGGGCCTCGGTGCGGGCGACGTTGACCCGCTTGCCGGCATCGGCACGCTCGGTCTTGGGCAGCGACCCCAGCGCCTGACGCGCCACCGCGATCGGGGATCGATCACCGAGGTGTTCGGTCTTGGCCCGGGCCAGCGCATCCAGGTCGGCGGCCGCTTCGAAGGCCTGCCGGGCCGCGCTCACCGCGTTGATCAGGCCTTCTTCTGAGAGCTCCGCCACCCGGCGATCATAGGTGATGCCCGGATGAGAGCGACGTCACGCACCCTCGGCATCTTCGTCGAACCGCTCGGCCCCCCCGGCCTGCGGAATCCGCTTGACCCAGTACATCTGCAGGTCTTCGGGCACCCCGCTGGGTTTGGCCGCGAACAGCTGCCTGCGCACCCTCTTCACCGTCACGCCGAGCGCGGCCAGGTCGCCGTTCTCGGTGATGCGTTCCAGCGTCGGGTGCGAGATGACCAGGCCACCCCTGGTGGCGCGTTCCATCACCCGGGCGGCGATGTTGACGTCGACACCGAGCCAGTCCGAACCGATCCGCTGGGGATGGCCGGTGTGGATACCGGCCCGCATGCGCGGGGTGTACCCGTCCACCTCGACATCGCGGACCGCGTCCAGGGCGACCAGCACCGCGCGCACCGCGGTCTCCGGATTCCGGAACACCGCCATGGCACCGTCGCCCATCCGTTTGACGATATGGCCGCCCTCGGCCAGCAGCGGAGGTTCCATCACTTGCGCGACGCGCCGCAGCAGCCGCAGGGTGGCGTCGTCGCCGGCGTCCAGCGACCAGGCGGAGAAACCCACCAGATCGGTGAACACCAAGGTCATCTCCCGGTTGGCGGGTCGGCCCGAGACACGTTCGGTCAACGCCTGCCAGACCTGCAGGGCGCCGAGGCTGACCTCGCGGGAGACGGCCTCCCGCTCGAGGAGGCGATCCGCCGCCCGGGCCGCGGCGCGCGGGCCGCCCTCACCGGCGGCCGACAGCGGATCCCCGAATTCCGGATCGCCGGGCAGGGCCCGCCGCGCGCGCCGGATCATGGCGATGACGTTGGCGTTGTGATTTGTGGCGGTGAGCCATCCCAGCGGTCCCGGTTGACGGTGCGGCGCATCGGTGCCCTCGATCTCCCCGGTGCGTGCGGATCGTTCCTCGAACGATTCGACATCCACAACGCAACCCTAGGCGGCTGTTCCGACACCGGCAACGACGCCCGCCCTAGACGTTGCTCACATCACGACGTCGTCAGCCGGCCGACTGAGGGTCAGCGAGCCGACTCATCGGCGACCGCCGCTGCCGCCTCGTCGATGATCGCGCGCATCGCCTGCTCAGCCAGCTTCTCCTCGCCCATCCTGATGGCGCGGGCGACCTCGTCATGGAGAGCGATCGCCGTGAGGTTGGGCCGCTCGGGCATCATCCCGTGATGAGTCCGGCCGGTGAGCAGTTCGGCGACGACGCCATTGAGCGCCCGGAACATCTCGTTGCCGCTGGCCTCCAGCAGCGCTTGGTGAAACATCTTGTCCGCCAGCAGGTACGCGTCCAGGTCGCCCGATCGCCCGTGCACGACCATGTCGGATACCGCAGCCGCCATGATCCGGCACTGATGCGGGGTGGCCCGACGAGCAGCCAACGCCGCCGCCGCGGGCTCGAATCCGACGCGCAGCTCCGACAGGGAGGCCAGCTGGGCGGCACGGTCACCGACATCGAGCCGCCACCGGATCACCTCCGGATCGAAGACATTCCACTTCTCCGCGGGCTGGACGGTGATCCCGACCCGACGCCGCGATTCGACCAGCCCCATCGACTCCAGCACCCGAATCACCTCACGGGCAACGCTGCGCGACATCTCGTGCTCGGCGCTCACACCGTCGAGTGTGAGCACCCGACCGGGCGGGTACTGCCCCGACACGATGGCCGTTCCCAGTGCAGCCAGCAGACTGCCGTGGAGAGCGCTGGCCCTCGGACGATCGCGCATAAACAGATGATGTCAGACGCATGTCGCCGGCGAAAGTGATCAATTCTCGAAGAATCCCTTGCAATCGTATGACGATTGAGACAAGCTATGTGATGTCACACACAGAACAGGCGGAGGGGCATGACAACACCGATCGTGGTGATGGGGGTTTCGGGGTCGGGCAAATCGACCGTCGGCGCGGCGCTGGCTCAGCGGCTGCGGGTGCCGTTCGCCGATGCCGATGACTTCCACCCTCCCGCGAACATCGCAAAGATGTCGGCCGGTCACCCGCTCGACGACGATGACCGGGGGCCCTGGCTGGACTCGATCGGCGAATGGTTGGCGTCGCACGGCGACGGCGGCGTGATGAGCTGCTCGGCGCTGAAACGCAGCTATCGCGACCAGCTTCGCCGGCATTGCGCCGTGATCGACTTTTTGCACCTGGAGGGATCACTGGAGACCATCGGCAGGCGGCAGGCCAGCCGGCCCGGGCACTTCATGCCCGCCGCTCTGCTCGCGTCCCAGTTCGAGACGCTCGAGCCGCTCGAATCCGATGAGCACGGTGTCGCCATCGGCGTCGACCAGAGCATCGACTCGATCATCGAAAGTTACGTCACCACAACCACAGCACGCTCGACCGAGGAGGACCGATGACCAGGGGCACGGAAATCGCAGGGGACGGAGTATCTCGTGGAGGCCATTGATCCGGCATACGGAACCACCACGCTGCTGCTGATCGCGGCCGGGGCGGTCGCGCTGTTGTTGTTCCTCATCATCAAGGTGAAGCTGCATGCCTTCGTCACGCTGGTGCTGGTGAGTGCGCTGACCGCACTGGTGGCCGGGATCCCGGTGGCCGACGTCCCGAGCGCCCTGTCCTTCGGTTTCTCCAACACGCTCGGCTCGGTGGCCCTGCTTGTGGGTTTCGGCGTCATGATCGGCCGGCTCCTGGAAATCACCGGCGGTGCACAGGTACTCGCCGACACCCTGATCGGACGGTTCGGCGAGAAACGGGCGCCACTGGCGCTCGGCGTGGCCGCACTGCTCTTCGGCTTTCCCATCTTCTTCGACGCCGGACTGGTCGTCTTCCTCCCGATCATCATGACGGTGGCACGTCGCTTCGGCGGCTCGATGCTGCTCTACGCGTTCCCGGCGGCCGGGGCGTTCGCGGCCATGCACGCCCTTGTTCCGCCGCATCCCGGGCCGGTGGCGGCCGCGGAGTTGCTCGGCGCCAACATCGGACTCACCCTGATCGTCGGTGCGCCGGTCGCCGTCGTGTCCTGGTACGTGGGCGCCTACCTGGTATCCCAGGCGATCGGGCGGCGGATACACGTCGACATCCCGGCCTCGCTGTTCGGCGAGATCAACGGCGGGCGCGATATCGCCGCAGGCACCGAGGACGTAGACCCGTCGACCGCCGCGGCGGGAGGCACGGCCACGCGCACCGCACCCAGCTTCGCCACGGTGCTGGGGATCTTGTTGCTGCCCTTCGTGTTGATCTCGTTCAACACCGTGCTCAACACCTTGATGACCGCCGGCATCATCGAGGACGGCGCCACCTGGGCCGAATACCTCAAGCTGCTCGGCACGACCTCGATCGCACTGCTGATCACCGTGATCGTGGCGACCCTGGTGCTGGGGTTGCGGGGCCGGTCGATGGCCGATGTCAGCGACATCTTGGACAAGGCACTCGGCCCGATCTGCGCGATCATCCTCATCACGGGCGCGGGCGGCATGTTCGGTGGCGTGCTCCGGTTGAGCGGTATCGGCGACGCACTGAGCAGTTCGCTGTCGAATCTCGGCATCTCGCTGATCCTGCAGGCGTTCCTCATCTCCACCCTGCTACGCGTCGCGCAGGGCTCGGCGACCGTCGCGTTGACGACGACGGCCGGCCTGCTCAGCGCCGCCGTCGCCGCGGCCGACCTCAGCAGTCTCCAGCTCACCGCACTGGTCGTGGCGATCGCCGCCGGGGCGACGGTGCTGTCCCACGTCAACGACTCGGGGTTCTGGTTGGTCAGCCGGTTCTTCGGCATGGATGTCAAGACGACACTCAAGACCTGGACGGTCATGGAGACGACCCTCGGCCTCAGCGCCTTCGCGATCAGCCTCGGGTTGTGGGCGATCGCGTGAGGTGGATCCCGCAGCGCAGATCGCGAGCACGTGGAGGCACGGTAGCCAACACATAACGGCGGCCCGCCACACCGCGACGGCGTATAGACAACGTGCGTTGTCAAGCATATGGTCGGCACATCCGTAGTTTTCAAGGCTCGACGAGGACGCCATGACTGCTGCATCGCCAGATTCCGCGCCGTCGATCGAGCACGCGGCGATCCCACTCGGTCCCGATTCACTGACCTGGAAGTACTTCGGCGACCTCCGGACCGGACTGCTGGGCGTCTGGATCGGCTCGATCCAGAACATGTATCCGGAGCTCGGCGCGGGCGTCGAGGACCACTCGATCCTGCTGCGCGAGCCGCTGCAGCGGGTGGCCAGGTCGGTGTACCCCATCATGGGGGTGGTCTACGACGGCGACCGTGCCGCCGAGACCGGCGCCCAGATCAAGGGCTTTCATCACGACATCAAAGGTGTCGACGGGCAGGGCCGCCGCTACCACGCGCTCAATCCCGAGACCTTCTACTGGGCGCACGCCACCTTTTTCATGCTGATCATCAAGACCGCCGACTATTTCTGTGGCGGCCTGACCGAGGCCGAGAAGCATCAGCTGTTCGACGAGCACGTGCAGTGGTACCGGATGTACGGCATGAGCATGCGCCCGGTCCCGGAGAGCTGGGAGGACTTCCTGGTCTATTGGGACCACAAGTGCCGCGAGGAGTTGGAGATCAACCGCGCCACCCTGGACATCTTCACCATCCGCATCCCGAAGCCGTGGTTCGTGCTGATGCCGACGGGCGTGTGGGATCAGCTGTTCAAGCCGATGATTGGGGCGCAGCGCTGGGTTGCGGCCGGAGTGTTCGACGCACCGGTGCGGGAGAAGGCCGGGATGCACTGGACACCCGGCGACGAGATTCTGCTGCGGCTGTTCGGGAAGGCCGTCGAGTTGGCGTTCACCGTGGTGCCCGACGAGATCCGACTGCACCCGCGGGCGATCTCGGCCTATCGCCGTGCCGCCGGGAGCATTCCCGAGGACGCGCCACTGGTGGAGGCGCCCGAGTTCATGGCCCCGCCCGCGGACCGCAAGGGCCTGGCGATGCACTACCAGCCGAGGCAGCGACCATCCGGGCCGAAGTCGCTGCTGGACCGCGCGGGCTCGCTGGTCCACACCACCTTCTCGCTGGCGGGTCTGTCCCGGCCGGCAGCCAAACGAAAGGTCGCTTGACACGATGCTGGAATGGTCTGACGTCGACATCGCCGTGCGCGACGCGGTGCGCGAGTTCGTCGACAAGGAGATCCGGCCGCATATCGACGCGCTGGAAAGCGGCGATATGGAGCCCTACCCCATCGTCCGCAAGCTGTTCAGCGCCTTCGGCATCGATGCCATGGCGCGAGAATCCCTGGAGCGCAGGCTGTCTCGATTGCGCGATGGCGGCGAATCGAAGGCCTCCAAGTCCTCCGGCGGCATGTTCGGGGGCGGACCCGACCAGGCCGGGATGGGTTTCGTGTTGATCAGCGAACTGTGCCGGGTGTCCATGGGCCTGGTCACCGGGATGGGTGTCAGCCTGGGCCTGACGGTGCCGACCATCCAGAGCCGCGGCACCCTGGCGCAGCAGGAACGCTGGCTGCCCGGCCTGGTGACCTACGAGAAGATCGGCGCCTGGGCCATCACCGAACCGGATTCCGGTTCGGATGCGTTCGGCGGCATGAAGTCCTACGTCGTGCGCGACGGAGAGGACTACCTGCTCAACGGGCAGAAGACGTTCATCACCAACGGACCCGACGCAGACATCGTCGTGGTGTACGCGAAGCTCGATGAGCCAGGTGTCGACAAACGCGACCGCAAGGTACTGACCTTCGTCCTGGAACGCGGCATGGAGGGCTTCGTGCAGTCGAAGCCGTTCCACAAGATGGGCATTCACAGCTCGCGCACCGGTGAGCTGTTCTTCAACAACGTCCGACTGGGCCGTGACCGCCTGCTCGGCGAGACCGAGAACAACGCCTCCGGTGACGGCCGGGACAGCGCCCGGTCCAGCTTCTCCGCCGAGCGGATCGGCGTGGCCGCCATGTCCCTGGGCGTCATCGAGGAGTGCCTGCGATTGTCGGTGGACTATGCCAAGAACCGGGTGTTGTGGGGCAAGGAGATCGGCCAGTTCCAGTTGATCCAGCTCAAGCTGGCCACCATGGAGGTGGCCCGGATGAACGTGCGCAACATGCTGTTCCGGGTCATCGAATCCGCGCAGGCCGGCTCACCGATCTCGCTGGCCGAGGCCTCGGCGATCAAATGGTACTGCTCGCAGGCGGCCACCGATGTGGCGATGGAGGCCGTGCAACTCTTCGGCGGCAACGGCTACATGACCGAGTACCGGGTGGAGCAGTTGGCGCGCGATGCCAAATCGCTGATGATCTATGCCGGCAGCAACGAGGTGCAGATCACCCATGTGGCCAAGGGGCTGCTCGCCGGAAATAGGTAGAAACGCTCATCCACGCGTCATCGGCGCCGGCGACAATGACAGCGTGATCCGCGCCAAGCTTGTCGCCTTCACGGCACTCGTCGCTCTTGTCGTGGTCGGCTGCACGCCACCCGACCGCAGCACGGTCGCCGAACAAATAGCTGATCAGATCCCCCTGCTGCCGGGAGTCGACGCGGTTGCACACGACTACGTCAACGACTTCGAGAACGGCGCACAACTCAACCTCGAGATCAATGTCGGCACTGCATCCGAACAGCAGATCGCCGCCGTCGCGTCACGAGTGCACGAGTTGATGGGCGATAGCTTCGCCGGGCACCGGAATCGGATCACCTACGCACTGGCCGAGGGGTCGATCGTGGATAAGCGGCCGATGACGAACGCCGAATCTGTGTCGGTCGCGGCGCGGATGCTGCGCAGCGTGCGACCGCAGATCATCGACGGGACGATAGAAGTTCGTCTCGATGAAAGCCGGATGACGGTGGACATGCTCCGCGGTCCCGCAGATACCGACCAAGCCGTGCGGTCGTTGGCCGTCGTGATCGACTCGCTCGACGCCACACTGCCGGTCGTGGCCGAAATACGTTCCCCCGAACCGGCTCTGCACAGCAGTTGGACCGTCTGGCTTCCGCTGTCACCAGCAGAAGTGAGCCGGGTCATTTCGTTGCGGGACAGCCTTCCCGTGGTCGTGTTCCAGCTCGAGGTCCGTGGGGCCACGATCGTCGACCTTGTCGTGGAGTTGGGCGACCCGACACAAGCGTACGACAACGCCGCCGCCACGCTTGCCGCGGTCAGGCCGTCGAGAGAACACCCTGTCGGAATCCAGTGGCGGCTAGCAGGTGCGCCATCACGAGAGACCGGCCGGTTCTTCGCGTGCTCAGAACCCGCATCTCCGCCTTCACCGGCTGTGGCGACATTCGAGACGATGAAGCAATGGTTCGACGGACAGTACGCACATTGCTCGGCAGGACCTACTTGGCCTCAGCGATAACGCGACTCACCCCGCCGAGACTGAAATCGGGTAGACAGTCCGGCGCTCTGGCGTACACCAGTGCAATATGGCGAGCACCGGCCCGCCGAGGCTGAAGCCAGGGAGTCAGGACAGCGCTTGCGCGCTCTCATAGAGGCAGATGGCCGCCGCCGCAGCCACATTGAGGCTCTCGGCACTGCCGCGCATGGGGATGGTCACCTGCGCGTCGGCGGCCGCGGCGATAGCGGGCGCCAGGCCGTGCGCCTCCGACCCCAGTAGCCAGGCCGTGGGCAGGCTCAGATCGACCGACTGCAGCGGAGTCTCGCCGTCCAGGGTGGTGGCCAGCACCTGCAGACCCGCACTCCGCAGTGCGGCAATGAGTTCGGGCGTATCCGGGACCTGGACCACAGGCAGGGCGAAGATGCTGCCCGCCGAGGCCCGCAGGCATTTCGCGTTGTAGGGGTCGACACTGTCGCCGGAGAGGATGAGCGCATCGGCACCCATGGCGTCGGCGAGCCGGATCAACGTGCCGGCGTTGCCGGGATCGGAGGTCTCGACGGCGACGGCCACCAGCCGTGGCGACTCGAGCACCTCGGACAGGACGACATCGGGGATCTCGCACACGGCGATCAACCCGACCGGGGTCACGGTGTCCGACAGTGCTTTTGCGGCGCGGTCGGTCACCTCGTGCACCGAGGCGCCGGAGAGCAGATCCGCGAACCGCACGTGCGCGTCCTCGGTGACAAAGACCTCATGGACGAGACCACGCCGCAGCGCTGCCTCGACCAGGTTGGGACCTTCGGCGAGGAAGCGTGCGGCGTGGCGACGTCCGGCGGGACGCTGCAGCTTGATCGCCGCAGCTACCCGATTGGACTTCTCGCTGAGGAGGGTCAGGCGGCTTCGCCCGACGGTGCGTTGACATCCTCGGGCAGGGCTGCCTTGGCAACCTCGACCAGAGCGGTGAACGCGGCCGGATCGCTGATCGCGATCTCCGACAGGTTCTTACGGTCCACCTCGACGCCGGCCAGCTTGAGACCCTGGATCAGGCGGTTGTAGGTGACGCCGTTGGCGCGGGCCGCAGCGTTGATCCGGGAGATCCACAGCTTGCGGAAATCGCCCTTGCGGGCCTTGCGGTCCCGGTATGCGTAGGTCAAGGAGTGCAGCTGCTGCTCTTTGGCCTTGCGGTAGAGGCGCGACCGTTGGCCGCGGTAGCCCTTGGAAGCCTTGAGTACTGTGCGCCGCTTCTTTTGAGCGTTGACTGCGCGCTTCACGCGTGCCATGAGGGTGTTCCTATTCTTGCGGGGAAAGTCTGGAGGGAGGAAGCGGCTTTTCGGCCGCTCGACCGAGTTAGCCGTTCAGCATCTTCTTGACGCGGGCGGTGTCGTTGGCGGCAACGGTGACGCGGCCGTCCAGGCGACGGGTGCGCTTGCTCGCCTTGTGCTCGAGAAGGTGGCGCTTGCCGGCCTTCTGCCGGACGACCTTGCCGCTTCCGGTGACGCGGAAGCGCTTGGAAGCGCCGCTGTGGGTCTTTGCCTTGGGCATGTGTCCTCAGTTCTTGTGGTGGATCAGTTCTGCGTGGGCTCGGTGGGCTGACTCGGTTCGGCCGGTGCAGCCGGTGCCGCCGCCTCGCCGCCGGAGCGCGGCGTCGGGGCGTCGGCGTCGTGCGCCGCCTTGGCGCGGGTCTTCGCGCCACGGTGCGGTGCCAGCACCATCGTCATGTTGCGGCCGTCCTGCTTGGCGGAGGTCTCGACGAAGCCGTAGTCAGCCACGTCCGCGCCGAGACGCTGCAGCAGTCGGTAGCCCAGTTCGGGCCGGGACTGCTCGCGACCGCGGAACATGATGGTGACCTTGACCTTCGACCCGGCTTCGAGGAAGCGGACCACATGGCCCTTCTTCGTCTGATAGTCGTGGTCGTCGATCTTCGGCCGAAGCTTCTGTTCCTTGACGACGGTCTGCTGCTGGTTCTTGCGAGACTCGCGCTCCTTGAGTGCCGTCTCGTACTTGAACTTGCCGTAGTCCATGATCTTGCACACCGGTGGTTTGGCGTCTGGGGCTACTTCGACAAGGTCGAGATCGGCGTCGACGGCGACGCGGAGAGCATCTTCGATGCGGACAATGCCTACCTGCTCACCGTTCGGTCCGATCAAGCGGACTTCAGGTACGCGGATGCGCTCGTTGATGCGGGTCTCAGTGCTGATGGGGCCTCCTACGTTGTCTGCTCGTGCCACGACCGCATGGAGCGCCGGGCCAGCAGGGAGGGACCACACCACCAGCATTCCGCTCCGGAGAGCAGAAAGGCCCTGCATACAGCAGGGCCCGATGCCGACCGATCACGGCTTTCGCCGTCTGCGCATGCGCAGAACAGGACATCCGCGGATGCCTGTGATCGGACCGCTGGACCGGTATGGTCAGCGGTGGGAGCGGGACTCCACTTACTGTCCCTGGCGTTCGCCGGGACGGTCGATCGTGCAAGTCTAACAGGCATGACCGATGATCAGAAAACTCCTCCCGGCGCAGACCCGCAGGTTAGGGAGCTCGCCGAGATTCCGGCCGTCGAGGTGATCACCCGCTCGGCCGTGATGCTGATGAGTGCGGCCGCGGAGAAGATCGGCCTGGGGTCCGCGGATCCCGATGACAGTCCGCACCGCGATCTCGACGAGGCCCGCCGTCTCATCACCGCGCTCGCCGGCCTGGTCACCGCGTCCGCCGAATACCTCGGGCTGCACGCCGGGCCGTTGCGCGACGGACTGAAGAGCCTGCAGCTGGCGTTCCGGGAGGCCAGCGCGGCACCCGAGGAACCCGGCCAGGGCCCCGGTGAGAAGTTCACCGGTCCGGTCTGGTGATCCGGGCCGACACCCAGGCGCTGTAGAAGCACCCATTTCGGCCGCTTAGGGCATATTCTCGCGCCCTATGACGGCCACCACAGTCCCGCATTCGTCGACGACCCGGCGACCGTCAGGATTCTCGTGGGTTCCGACCGCCGCGGGCTGGATCGTCGGGGTCATCGCCACGCTGTCGTTGGTGGCGAGCATCTCCCCGTTCGTCCGGTCCGCGATCCGGGTGCCCCGCGAGTTCGTCAACGACTACATCTTCAACTTCCCCGACACCAGCTTCGCCTGGGCCACGGTGCTCGCGCTGCTGGCCGCCGCGCTGGCCGCCCGCAAGAGCATCGCCTGGTGGATTCTGGTGTTCTACATGGTCGCCGCGGCGGCCGTGAACATCGCCGACCTGATCGCCGGTGACGAATCGGTGCTCGAGGAGTTCGGCGAGATCATCGGCCTGGTCTTCCACCTGGCCTCCATCGCGTTCCTGGTGCTGGCCCGGCACGAGTTCTGGGCCAAGGTGCGCCGCGGCGCCCTGTTCAAGGCCGTCGGCACCCTGCTCGCCGGGATGGCGCTGGCAATCGGGGTCGGGTGGGGTCTGCTGGAACTGTTTCCCGGCACGCTGCAACGCGACTACCGGCTCGGCTACGCCTTCAACCGGGTGGTGGCGTTCGCCGGCGTCGACTCCGCGGTCTTCGACGGTCAGCATCCCGGCGTCCTGGTCAACGCACTGCTCGGCCTGTTCGGCGCGATGGCACTGGTGGTCGCGGCCATCGTGCTGTTCCGGTCCCAACGCGCCACCAACGCGCTGACCGGCCAGGACGAATCCGCCATCCGCGGGCTGCTGGAACTGTTCGGCAAGAACGATTCGCTCGGCTACTTCGCCACCCGCCGCGACAAGTCGGTGGTGTTCGCTCCCAACGGGCGCGCCGCCGTCACCTACCGCGTCGAGGTGGGCGTCTGCCTGGCCAGCGGGGACCCGGTCGGCGACCCGCGCTCCTGGCCTGCCGCCATCGACGCCTGGCTCAAGCTGTGCAAATCCTACGGCTGGGCCCCCGGCGTGATGGGTGCCAGTGCCACCGCCGCACAGGCGTTTCGCGATGCCGGTCTCAACGCGATCGAACTCGGCGATGAGGCCATCCTGCACCCCGACCGCTTCAAGTTGTCCGGCCCGGACATGAAGCCGGTGCGCCAGGCCGTCACCCGGGCCCGCCGCGCAGGTCTGACCGTCCGCATCCGCAGGCACCGCGAACTGACCTCCGATGACATGGCCATGGTGGTCGGCCGCGCCGATGCCTGGCGAGACACCGAGACCGAGCGTGGTTTCTCGATGGCGCTGGGCCGCCTGGGTGATCCCGCCGACGGTGACTGCATGCTGGTGGAGGCCGTGGCGGCCGGCGGCACTGGGGAAAATGACAACGACGGCGACGTCGTGGCGATGCTCTCCCTGGTCCCGTGGGGCACCAACGGAGTGTCGCTGGACGTCATGCGCCGGTCACCGCAGTCCCCCAACGGCACCATCGAGCTGATGGTCAGCGAAATCTGTCTGCAGGCCGAGGATCTCGGCATCACCCGGATCTCGCTGAACTTCGCGATGTTCCGGTCGGCGTTCGAGCAGGGCGCACAACTGGGCGCCGGCCCGGTCGCCCGGCTGTGGCGTGCACTGCTGGTGTTCTTCTCCCGGTGGTGGCAGCTGGAGACCCTGTACCGCTCCAACATGAAGTACCAGCCGGAGTGGGTTCCGCGGTTCGCCTGCTACGAGGACGCCCGTGAGGTGCCCCGCGTCGGGGTGGCCTCGGTGATCGCCGAGGGATTCCTGGTGCTGCCGTTCTCGCGCCGCAAGGAGCACACCGGCGAACACGTCGCGGCGCCGAAGAACCTGGTGGACAGCGGGTTGCTGCACCGCGACGGCAGCGCCCCGGACACCCTTGCCCTGCAACATGATCTGCCCGATGACGACCGCAACCGGCTGCCCGAGCAGGTGCGGGTCCGAATGGCCAAGCTGAAAACGTTGCAGGACAACGGCGTCGACGCCTACCCGGTCGGCGAGGCGCCCAGCCACACCGTCGAGCAGGCCCTGGCCACCACCGCTGCCGATGTCACCGTCACCGTGGCGGGCCGGATCCTGCGGTTGCGGGACTACGGCGGGGTGCTGTTCGCCGCGTTGCGCGACTGGTCCGGTGACGTACAACTGCTGCTGGACAACTCGCGTCTCACCCAGGGCACCAACGCCGACTTCACCGGCTCGATCGACCTCGGTGACCTGATCGAGGTGACCGGCACCATGGGGCTCAGCCGCAACGGCACCCCGTCACTGCTGGTCACCCGATGGCGGCTGATCGGCAAATGCCTACGGCCGCTGCCCGACAAATGGAAGGGCCTCACCGACCCGGAGGCCCGCGTCCGCTCCCGCTACGTCGACCTCGCCATAAACACCGAGGCCCGCGACCTGATCACCGCGCGCAGCAAGATCCTGCACGCCATCCGGGAAACGCTGGTGGGCAAGGGATTCCTCGAAGTCGAGACGCCCATCCTGCAGCAGATCCACGGCGGCGCCAATGCGCGCCCCTTCACCACCCATATCAATGCCTACGATCTGGACCTGTACCTGCGCATCGCGCCGGAACTGTATCTGAAGCGGCTCTGCGTGGGCGGCGTGGAACGGGTCTTCGAACTGGGCCGCGCGTTCCGCAACGAGGGTGTGGATTTCAGCCATAACCCGGAGTTCACGCTGCTGGAGGCGTATCAGGCACACGCCGATTACAACGTGTGGATGCACGGCTGCCGCGAGCTCATCCAAAATGCCGCCGAAGCTGCCAATGGCGCCCAGGTGGTGATGCGCCCCGGGCCCGACGGCGGTCTGGTGGCGGTCGACATTTCCGGAGACTGGCCGGTGAAGACGGTGCACGGCGCGGTGTCCGACGCACTCGGTGAACAGATCGGCCCGGAGACCGGCCTGGACCGGTTGCGCAGCCTCTGCGACGGAGCCGGGGTGCCCTACCTGATGCACTGGGACGCCGGTGCGGTGGTCCTCGAACTCTACGAGCGGCTCGTCGAAGGGCAGACCGAACGCCCGACGTTCTACAAGGACTTCCCCACCACGGTATCGCCGCTGACCCGTCCGCACCGCAGCATCGACGGTGTCGCCGAGCGCTGGGACCTGGTGGCCTGGGGTGTCGAACTGGGAACGGCCTACAGCGAGCTTACCGATCCGGTGGAGCAGCGCAAGCGTCTGCAGGAGCAGTCCCTGCTGGCCGCCGGCGGTGACCCGGAGGCGATGGAACTCGACGAGGACTTCCTGCAGGCCCTCGAATACGCCATGCCCCCGACGGGCGGCCTCGGCGTCGGGGTCGACCGGGTGGTCATGCTGATCACCGGGCGCAGCATCCGCGAGACCCTGCCGTTCCCGTTGGCCAAACCGCGCTGACTCTTCCCACAGCTGCTTTCCAGGAAGCAGCGTCACGATGATCTCGTGACGCTGATGTCCGGGCTCTTGCAGCACCACGGTTCCTTGATGCACGGTTGGGTGCCGGTGACCGCTCAGGTCATCACCGGTCTGGTGCTGTTGGTTGCGCTGCGGTTGCGACGCCGACTGGTCGCCGCCGCAGCCTTCGGGACAGCGCTGGCCGTGGCCGCGCACTGGTATGTGACCAGCCAGGGGCTGGCCGGCGAACCCGCACCGTACGCACTGTGGGTCTGGATCGGACTGACCGGATTCGCTGCCGCGGCATTGGTATCCGGTGGGCCCGGAGCGCGCTGGTGGCGACGCACCGCCGCCGTCGCGGCCGTCCCGCTGTGCGCTCTGTGCGCGGCGCTGGCCCTGAATCTGTGGACCGGGTACTTCCCCACCATGCAGACGGCCTGGGGCCAGCTGACCGCGGGACCGCTGCCCGATCAGACCGATATGGCGACCGTCGCCGCATTCCAGGTCCGGCACGCGGTGCCGCGCAACGGTTCTCTGGTGCCGGTGGACACCGGGGACGCCGGCTCGGGTTTCACGCACCGCGGTGAGTTGGTCTATCTGCCGCCGGCCTGGTTCGCCTCGGATCCGCCGCCCCGGCTGCCGACCGTGATGATGATCGGCGGCGAGATGAACACCCCCGCGGACTGGGCGCGCGCGGGCAACGCCGTGCAGACTGCCGATGCCTTCGCCGCAACGCACGGCGGCAACGCGCCGGTGCTGGTGTTCGCCGATGTGGGCGGCACGTTCAACAACGACACCGAGTGCGTGAACGGCCGCCGCGGCAAGGTCGCCGATCACCTCGTCAAAGATGTCGTGCCGGCGATGGTCTCGAAGTTCGGGGTCAGCCCGGATCCGGCCAACTGGGGTGTCGTCGGCTGGTCGATGGGCGGTACCTGCGCGGTCGACCTGACCGTGATGCACCCCGACCGGTTCTCGGCGTTCGTGGACATCGCCGGTGACCTGAGCCCGAACTCGGGGACGAAGGCGCAGACAATCGAGCGTCTGTTCGGCGGTGACGCCGCCGCCTACGCCGCATTCGATCCGACCACCGTCATCACCCGGCACGGTCCGTATACCGGGGTGTCGGGCTGGTTCTCGGTGAACGGGGCGGGTGTGTCACCGCCACCGCAGACCGCCGCGGCCGCCCAGTCGCTGTGCGCGCTGGGCACATCCCACGGTATCGACTGTGCGGTGGTCAGCCGGCCCGGCCAGCACGACTGGCCTTTCGCGGCAAGTGCTTTCGCCGAGGCACTCCCGTGGCTGGCCGGCCAGATCGGCACGCCGGACGTGCCGAGGGCCGCATTGCAGCAGCCGGCCAAGGCGCCGTCGGCGGTGCAGGTGGCCGACCGGCGACCGAGTCAGTAATCGGATTCGGCGGCAAGGATCTCCGCCAGGAACGCGTCTGCAGCAGGTACCGCCAACCGGGACCGCACGAAGGCCCGCAGCCGGTCCCGGGTCGCCCGGTCCTCCCCGGCCGATGCCACCCGCCCGACGGTGACCGTGGTAAATGTCCAATCATGGTTCCACGCCGCCGATTCCGAGATCGGCAGGGTGAGCGTCGCGATGCCGCGGTCATCGAGCGCACCGGTGGCGGTGACGTCGCCGCTGCGCAGCTGCACCGGCACCCCGGCGGCGGAGGCGCTGAGCAGGGCACGCACCTCGGCCACGGCTCCCCCGGCACCGTCCCCACGCACCGACCAGTCGACGGTGTCCTCGGCGGCATCGAAAACCCCCGGCGGCACAGCGCTCCAACTGATCGACGCGGTGCCGGCACCGATGGCGTCGGTGTGCGAGATCTGCCCACCGGCTGCCAGCGCATAGTCATCTCGGCGGCGGTCGGGCGAAAGCTCTTCGTGCTCTGTCGATTCCGAGCAATCCAGTAGTTCCAGGCAGGACTCGACCAGGGTAGCCACCCGAGGGTCGCCGTCCCGCAGGTGCGCGAACAGTGCGTCGCGGTGCGGCCGCAGCAGCGCCTCGATATCGGAGTCCAGGGTGTCCTCGCCGAAGAACTCCTGCGCCGCCCCCGTCAGCACCGCCAGTTCGGCATCCAGCACCGCGATGTCGAGATCGGCGATACCGTCGCGGACACTGGCCGGCCACCACCGCCGCAACCAGTGCCCCAGCGCGAGCCGGCGCAGCGGCGCCAGCACCTGCCGGGAGAGTTCGAGATCCGGGATATCGACACTGGCCTGCGGATCGGCAGCGCGGTCTCGCAGCGCCTCGATCACCGCCACATGCCCCCGCTCACCGGTGACCCGCCACAACCAGTCGGCGGCAGCCACATCGGTGAAAGTGAGCTGCGCAGCCGCGCCCGGATCGTCGACCGTCCACGCCAGCACCGCTCCGGCGACCTCAACGACCGCCACCGCGGGCGGGGACGCTACCTGCGCGCCGACGGTCCACAGGCCGGATTCGGCGATCAGTTTCATCGGACCGCCTCCAGTTCCAGCATGGCCTTGATCCGCTGCCGGTGATCCAGGCTCACCGACCGGGCGACCCCTTCCAGGAGAGCCCGCACATCATCGACATCCGCACAGGACTCCTGCCAGACGTCACGACCGTGCAGCCGGGCCCACAGCCGGCTCAGGTAGGGCCGGGAGAACGCCGCGAGCTCGTCGGTCACCTGCTGCTGGCGCGGATGCAGCGCGCCTCCGTCGGCGAGGTATCGCCGCGCGTGCAGCACATAGGCCTCCTTACGGAGCCTGGCCTGGATCTGGGCGGCCAGCCGGTAGCGCGGGGTGGCGGCCTCGTTCAGCGGTGCCAGTTCGACGGCGATCTCCACCCCGGCCACCATCGTGGCCTGGATGTCCTCGGCGAGCAGCCCCCATGGTGCGCAGGCCCGGTCCACTTCCTCCGCGCACAGCAGCGGTACATCGGGGAGCTCGTCGCGGTCCAGGGCGCGGCGCAACGTGGCACGCACCCGGTCCACGACGCTGCGGTTGAGCGGACGGTCGGAATCGGCACCGCCGTGCACGGGCGGCGGCTGCTGCGGCACCACCGTGGTGAGGCCGAGGTCGATGAACGACCACGGCAGATCCGGCGCCGGGCCGCGGGCCCGGGCACCCAGGTTGTAGGGCGTCGCATCGGCCACCAGCGCGGTCCAGACCCGTTGGCGGGCCACGGACTCGGTGTGGCCGGCAGCGTCACCCAGCACGGTGTTCAGGCCGGCCAGGAACGGGTCGGTGATGGCCGCGGTCGGCGCCACATCGGACCAACTGGCCCGCAGTTGCCGCGTCAATGCGTCGACCACCCTGGCGTCGGCGACGTGGCGGTTAAGCACCTCGATGGCGGTGCGGTCCCGGTCCTCGTGGATCTCGCGCAGGACCGCTTCCGCGGTATCCCAATCACCATGCACCGGTTCACCTTTGGTGACCGCCAGCTCGAAGCACACCGGGAAGTAGAGTTCCTGGGCGTTACCCGTGGTGAGCCGAAGTTTGCGGCGCTGCCGCTTGAGCACGGCAAACCAGGATGCGGTGGCACACAGCTGATCGCGCTGCGCCACGACCAGCTGGTGCATCTCTGCGGCCACCTCGCCGGACACCACCGGCGTCGAATACTGCGGATTGGAGCGCAATCGCAGCACCAGCGGATCCAGGATGCGTTTGACGGTCCGGCTCAGCGGTCCGCCGTCATCGCCGCTGAGCACCTGGACACCCGGGCCCAGCGCCCGCCAGGCGCGGTCGATCACCGCGCGGCGCGGCTGCGCGGGCGGAGCGCCCGCCTCCCGCGCGGCGACCTCCGGAACGGTACTCACCCGATCAGGATAGGCACCGGAGCTTCCCGGTCGCGCCGCTCGCCGCGGATGGCAGAAAGTTGGGTTCGGTAGCCGCGGCGCGGGGCGACCCTTTGCTCCATGCCTGAATCACTGTGGATCCTGCTGGCCTTTGTCGTCGTCACCATCCTGATGGTCACCGTCGACGCCGTGTTCCCCCGCGGCCGCGCCGCTCCCAGGCCCACGGGCGCACCGGCCGTCGGTATCGGCACCGTCAGCGAGGTCTCCGACAGGATCACCGTCGAGGTGGTGAGCGTGTCGGGGCAGAAATTCACCGGTCGCCTGCGCGGCGCCCCGGATGACCCGGTGGTCGCCGAGATCCGGCCCGGTGCGGTGCTACTGGTGGCCTTTGACCCCGACTCCCGTGAACAGCTGTCACTGGCCGACGACATGGTCGCCATCCGCGCGGCCTTCGACCGGATGCTGGTGGACAAAGGCCTGGTCACCGATGCGCAGCTGGATCTCATCCGGCACGGCACCAGGTCCAGCGGCGTGGTGACGGCCGTGCGCACCACCGGCGTCGAACGGGAGGATTACCGCGAGGTGGTGGTCGATCTGATGGTCCGCAGGCCCGAAGGCGGGCAGTTCCCGGCCCACGAGACGACGCTCATCCCGGCGACCTCGCTGGATCGGGTCTGCCCGGGCAGCGTCATCGACGCCTACTACCGGCGTGGGGACGAATCCGCCGTCGCGGTGGCGGTGCCGCCCGCCTGAGGGATCACGAAGCTCACCAGCGCCGCCCAATACACCGGTGCCGCGGCGGCGTCGCCGTCCCGCCAGCGCCGCAGTTGTGCGCGTTGCCAGCGGTTCACCGCGCAGGCCGCCTCGAAATCGGTGCCCGCCTGATGCGCGGTGTCGACCGCGGCGATGAGCTCACCCATCGGGTCGGCCGGCGCGCCGGACACGAACCGCCGGTACCCTGCGCTGGTCGGTAGGGACCACAGCGTGGCGGTCACCAGTTCCGCTCCGCCGAGCACCATCGCCGCGACGATCCCGGTGGCCTCGTCGAAGCGGTAGTCGCCACCGGATGCACAGGCCAGCAACGCAACACGGGTCGGAAGGGGCAGCCCTGCCGACATGAGGTCGGCCGCGGTGAGCGGTCGATGGTCACCGATCGGATCGCTGTACCCCTCGACCGAGGCGCGGCACGCCAGATGCAGCGCCGCCCGTTCGGCGCCGTCGCCGGTGCTGGCGTGTCCGACATAGACCAGGCGTCCCGGCCGTTGGGACAGCACGTCGGCCAGCCAGTGCCGGTCGGTGTCGGTGCGCCGGAACAGCTCGAGCACGGTGCCGACCCTCGGCAAGACCGTTCGCCGGTCCATCAGGTCCGCGTAATGCCGCGCCAGCACGGCATCCGGGACCGGCCTGCCCAGCACCGACCCCAGTGCGGAATCCGGCCGCTGGCCGGGCACCCGAGGGTCGAGGATCAGCAGCGGATCTGCCTCCGGGCGTGGCGTGTTGACGCGCCGCGAGTGCGCGATATTGGCCGGTACCGCCATCAGCACATCGGCGAACTCCAGCAGCCGGAAGCCTTCGGTGAGAACACCGATCTCTCCGGCCGGCCACGGGATGGTGGCCGGCATCGGGCCATCGGGGGTGATGGCCTCCTGGCGCGCCGCCAGCATCGCGGTCACCTCGGGCCGCACCGCGGGCAGCGCGAGCAACCCCCACGGCACCCGGCCCAGGCGCGCGCTCGGCG
Organism: Mycolicibacterium frederiksbergense; assembly: GCF_012223425.1. Lineage (GTDB taxonomy): Bacteria > Actinomycetota > Actinomycetes > Mycobacteriales > Mycobacteriaceae > Mycobacterium > Mycobacterium frederiksbergense. The sequence continues at coordinate 5,059,381 of NZ_CP038799.1, read as the reverse complement.
CGACGAACAGCACCGCGCGCGGGTCGTTCACGCACTCGGAAACCAGATCCCAGCCGGCAGCCGAGATCAGCAGCACGCCCAGGCGGTACGCCAGCGTCAGCTCGGCGCCGGCGGTGGTGAATGCGCCACCAGTCAGGGCGCGCTGCAGTGCGTCGACCGCCGCCTCGGCGCCCCTGGGATCCGGAAGCGCTGTGGCGATCTCCTCCAGTGCCGCAAGCAGAATGGTCTCCTCGACCACCCAGGTGACGGTGCGCTCGGGCTGCCCGACGACACGCAGGCTGGCGTAGGTGGCGATACCGACATCGGCGAAGCGCAGTATCAGGGTCGTCCGGTCGATCACGACCATGTGGGCCAGGCCGGGGCGTCGGTGGTGATGGTGCGGCCGTAGCGCTGCTTGGCCAGGGCGCGGTAACGCCCCAGGATCGGATCGGCACCGGGATCCATCTGCAGCGGCGGCAGCGGGCCGAGCCTGGTCAACGACGGCCCTCCGCTGACCGACCCGGCGGCGACATCGGCGAGCTCGAGGTCGGGCAGTTCCGACTCCGCGTCGACGAGCACCGCCTGGGCTCCCGCCCAGATCGGCGCTTCGGCATCGCCGCCGGTGTCGGTGCTGAAACTACCTCGGGCGCTGTGATATTCGATCAGTTCGGCGGTGAGCGCGGTGTTCTCCCATTCCCAGGAGACCGCAAAGGCGCCGGCCAGCATGGGTGCGGACACCCTGGTCGCCCACTGCGCGCGGGCATGGGCATCGATGATCGTGTAGCGCACCGAATCCACCGCGAGCGCCGCAGGCACCTTGAGTTCCGCGGCCTGCTCGAGCTTGGCCATGGCGCGGGCGAAGCCGGGGCTGCCGGTCGCGGCATTGGTGATGCCCAGTGAGGCTTCGTGTTTGGCCTCGACCTCATCCCAGGTGTCCTCCGGATCACCGGAGCCGTCGAATCCCAGATCTCCCAGCGCGTCGGCCCGCCACACCGTGCCCAGCTGATCGTCGAGCCGGGCGTACTGCAACCAGCTACTGCGCGGCCATTCGTCGAGCAGGCTGCGGGCCTGCGCGATCAGTTCGGTCGCCTGATCGAAGCGACCGAAGAAAATGGGTATCCAGCTGCGCTGCAACAGAATGCGGTGGAGGTAGAGCGGTTTGCCGAGTTCGCGCCAATGCCGTTCGGCATGTTCCCAGCACTGATCGGCCTCCTCCAGGGCCGCCGAGGCCAGTTTGGTGAAGCCGCGGTAGAACCAGCACCGGGACACGTCATGGGCGCGAGCGTATCTGGCGATGACCGGGTAGGCCTGATCGATGAGGCGGTCCACGCCGTTGTGGTCGCCGACGGACCAGCAGGCGATCGCACGTTCCAGTTGTGTTCGCGCAGTGTCGAGCTCCCAGCCGTGCGCCTGTGCGCGGGCGCCGGCGCGCTGCAGCCAGGGTCCGGCTTCGTCGAGCCTGCCGGTCTGTACGCAGAATCCGCCGTACCCGATCCCGGCGAGCACCAGCAGGCGGTCCTCGTGGCTGCCGTCCGCCGCCGAAACGTCGACGACGTCGAGTACCTGCTCCCACAACGGGACCGCCAGGTGGTGCAGATCGTCATCGGAGAGCGCGATCGCGCAGAGCAGCCTGGCAAAACCCACCAGGTACCGGTGCTCATCGGCCAGATCCGGCGGGCCGTCGGCGCCCAGCAGCGCCGACACCGATGCCGCGGCCTCCTCGTGCTCGCCGCGTGCGGCGTGCAGGCCGGCCTGCAGGAAGTCGGCACGGCGTGTGTAGCGCTGCATCATGTGGCGGGTGTCGAGGCTGCACTCCGGCAGGGCCGCATACGCCGCGATGCAGTCCCGGATGCGCCGGATGCACTCGCCGACACCGTCGTAGGCGGTGCGTACCAGGTAGATCTCGCCGAGCTGGGCGAATACCTCCAGTGCGAGGTCGTCGCGGTCGGCTGCCTCGATGGCAGGCAGCAGCGACAGCAGCAGGTCCTTGGCACCGGATTCGTCGGCGGCCCAGGCGAGCCGCCGGGCTCGATCCAGGTCACCCGCGATCGACACCGCGTCATCATAGGACGGCCGAGGGCGGCGGACGCGTTTCCGCGCCCGCCGCCCGGTTGTGGTCAGCTGCAGTCGACCTTGATCTCGAACTTCTTGGTGATCATCCCGGCCATCGGGTTCGCCATGTCGGCGCCGACAGCCTCACCGGTGATGGTGTACGTGCTGCCGTCGACGGTGACGTCGGCCTTTCCGGAGCTCGCCCCGGCCATCGAGGCCACCGCGAGGGCATTTCCGTCGACCACCAGTCCGACCGACTCGACCTTGGGAGCGGCATCGTCGGTCATCACGACGCCGAGGCCCTGTTGGCCGCCGACGGCGGCGCTGGCCACGTTGATCTTGCCCCCGGCCTTGACACAGGTCACCGAGTTGAGGTCGAGGCCGGCCAGGTCCTGGCCCTCCACCTTGACCTGGGTGCTGCCGCCGCTGGCGACCGCAGCGGTGCTGCCGCTGGTGTTGCCGGCGCCCGACGCGGCGGGCTCGCTGCCCTTGTCGTCCGAGCAACCCACCAGTACCGCCGCGGTGGCGAGCATCCCGATCCCGGCGGCCAGAACGCGATTCTTCGTCATGTGTATGTCCTTTTCCTTTGCCCGCCGCCCCTGTGGCGCCGTCGTAGGGCAAGTACATCCGTGACGAATCGCTACCGATCCCAACTTCTGCAGCGGGTACGGTGTCGTCATGCCCGATGACCAGCAGCCTTCTGCGGGTGAGCCGATCGACGCCGAGGTAGTTCCGGCCGACGATGTACCCGCCGGGCAGGCTCCGGTGGAGCTCACCCCGATTCCGGTAGATACCGGCTACACCACCGCCGGGGTGCCGACCTTCGACTCGGTGCGCGAGAAGATCGAGACCCGTTTCGGCACCGCCATCGGGTCGGCGGAGCTCGCCGAGGACACACCCGAGGGCCGTTCGGTGGCCGAGCAGTACGAGCAGCGGCAGGAGGCAGCCGCCGAGCGGCTGAAGCAGATCCGCGAATCGATGAACCGGGACTAGTGCGCTCGTTCACCCTTGCCGAAAGGCGCGCCCGGCTGGCCCGGCGGCACTTTCTCGGCGAGCACGGCCCCGACGCATCGGCGGTGACATCGGCACTGGTGGGCCTGCATGCCACCGATCCGGCTACCCCGTATCTGTCGCTGTGGGCCAGGATTCCGGATTTCGACCGTGCCGACCTGGACGCCACGCTCTATCACCAGCGGACGCTGGTCAAGCATCTCGCGATGCGGCGCACGTTGTGGGTGGTGCGCGCCGAGGCGATAGCGACGGTGCAGGCGGCATCCAGTGATCGGGTGGCCGACAGCGAGAGCCGCAAGCTCATTGCCGACGTCGAGAAGGCCGGGGTGGCCACCGACGGCGCCGAGTGGTTGCGCACGGCGTGCGCGGCGGTGCTGGCCTATCTGGAGGCCAACGGCCCGACCAGCGCGACCCAGTTGCGCGTGGCGCTACCGGAGTTGGCGGGGACCTACGATCAGGCACCCGGAAAGCCTTGGGGTGGAGCCACTCCCCTGTCGCCTCGGGTCATCACCGTGCTCGCCGTCCGCGGCGAGGTCGTCCGCGGCCCGAATCAGGGCGGCTGGACATCGTCGCGTCCGCTGTGGGTGTCGGCGGCCTCCTGGCTCGACACGTCAGATTCCGCCGAGCCCGACGCCGCGAGCGCGGAGTTGGTGCGCACCTGGCTGCGGGCGTTCGGCCCGGCCACCGTCGCCGATATCAAGTGGTGGTTCGGCCACACCCTGACCTGGACCCGGCGCGCCCTGGCCGATATCGGCGCCGTCGAGGTGGAGATGCACGGGACACCGGCGGTGGCCCTGCCCGATGACCTGGAACCCGAACCGGATACCGAGCCGTGGTGTGCGTTGCTGCCGGGTCTCGATGTCACGACCATGGGCTGGGTCGATCGGGACTGGTACCTGGAGGGTCTGCGCGGCGCGGTGTTCGACACCCGCGGAAACGCGGGGCCGACGGCGTGGGCGGATGGCCGTGTGGTCGGAGGATGGCGGCAGTCCGGCGATGGCCGGGTCGAGCTGCAGGTCATCGCCGATGTCAACCGTGGGACTCAGAAAGCGCTGCAGCGCAAGGCCGATGAGCTGACCGAATGGCTCGGCGGAGCGGTGATCAAACCACGGTTCCCGTCCCCGTTGTCGAAGAGGTGAGCTACGCGGCCGCATGCGCGCGCCTCACTCGCCTTGACCTCAACCACCGTTGGGGTCCTACCGTGGCGGCATGAACCTCGGCCACTATGGATTCACCGTCGACCCGGCCTCACCTCACGCTCACGAGATCGAGGACCTCGGGTTCGGCACGCTGTGGGTCAACGGCGGCCAGATCGACCGGCTGGACGTTCTGACCGATCTGCTGGCAGCCACCGGGCAAGCGGTGATCGCGCCCGCGATCATCCCGCCGGACGTGTTCGGCACCGACGAGGTGATCGAGCTGTACCGCAATGCCGAGGCAGCGGCACCGGGTCGGTTGATGATCGGTCTGGGCTCATCGCACCAGAAGCCGTTGGCGGCCCTGTCCGCGTACGTGGACGACCTCGACCCGATACCCCGAGATCGGCGTCTGCTGGCGGCATTCGGGCCACGCACACTGGATATCGCCCGGAACCGCTTCGCCGGCGCCATGCCGGGAATGGTCACCCCGGACTACACCGCGACGGCGAGGCAGCGGCTCGGCGACGACGCGCAGCTGATCGTCGGCCAGTACGCGGTACTCGACACCGATCCCCACAAGGCCAGGGCGACGGCCCGCACGCCGCTGCGGTTCCTGATGGACATGCGCAGCTACACGGATTCTGCACGCCGCCAAGGCTTCACCGACCACGATATCGCGACGCTCAGCGACGCCCTGGTGGACAGCATGGTCGCCTGGGGCAACGCCGCCGACATCGCGGCCCGCGCCCGGCAACAGCTCGCTGCCGGCGCCGACCACGTCTACCTCAGCGTGTTGTCCGACGGGACCCAGCCGGCCGGCGTGGACGCCGCCCGGTTGTTGGCCTCAGCGCTCAGGCACTGACCTTGCGCCGCCGGCGGGTCTTGGGCGCCGGGACCTCGACCGGTTCGGCCGCCCCCTCGAGCATGTCGACGAGGAACTGCCCGGTATAGCTCTCCGGGGTCGCCGCCACATCCTCGGGGGTGCCGGCCGATACGACCGTGCCACCGCCCGCACCGCCCTCCGGGCCCATGTCCACGATCCAGTCCGAAGTCTTGATGACATCGAGGTTGTGCTCGATGACGATCACCGTATTGCCCTTGTCGACAAGGCCGTTGATGACCTTGAGCAGTTTGCGGATGTCCTCGAAATGCAGGCCGGTGGTCGGTTCGTCGAGAATGTAGATCGTGCGACCGGTGGACCGCTTCTGCAACTCGGCGGCCAGCTTGACCCGCTGGGCTTCGCCACCGGACAGCGTCGGCGCGGGCTGTCCCAGCCGCACATAACCGAGCCCGACGTCCACCAGCGTCTTGAGGTAACGGTGAATCGAGGAGATCGGCTCGAAGAACTCGGTGGCCTCCTCGATCGGCATGTCCAGCACCTCGGAGATGGTCTTGCCCTTGTAGTGCACTTCGAGCGTCTCGCGGTTGTACCGGGCACCGTGACAAACCTCGCACGGCACGTAGACGTCGGGCAGGAAGTTCATCTCGATCTTCAGCGTGCCGTCACCCGAACAGGCCTCGCAGCGACCGCCCTTGACGTTGAACGAGAACCGGCCCGGCTGGTAACCGCGCACCTTCGCCTCGGTGGTGGCGGCGAACAGGGTGCGGATCTTGTCGAACACCCCGGTGTAGGTGGCCGGGTTGGACCGCGGGGTCCGCCCGATCGGCGACTGGTCGACACGCACCAGCTTGTCGAGCTGGTCGATGCCGTTGATCCGGGTGTGCCGCCCGGGCACCTGCCGGGCGCCGTTGAGCTTGTTGGCCAGCACGGTCGCCAGGATGTCGTTGACCAACGTCGACTTGCCCGAACCGGACACTCCGGTCACCGAGGTGAGCACCCCGAGCGGGAAGGTCACGTCGACCTCTTTGAGGTTGTGCTCCCGCGCGCCGACAACGGTGAGTTGGCGCTTGCGGTCCACCGGGCGGCGGATGGCGGGCACCTCGATGCTCTCCTTGCCGGAAAGATAAGCGCCGGTGAGGGATTCCGGGTTCTTCAGCAGATCTTTGTAGGTTCCGCTGTGCACGATGCGCCCGCCGTGTTCACCGGCGTACGGGCCGATGTCGACCACCCAGTCGGCGTGCGCGATGGTGTCCAGGTCGTGCTCGACCACGATGAGCGTGTTGCCCAGATTGCGCAGTCGCACCAGCGTCTCGATCAGCTTGCGGTTGTCGCGCTGGTGCAGACCGATCGACGGTTCGTCGAGCACATAGAGCACGCCGACCAGGCCGGAGCCGATCTGGGTGGCCAGCCGGATCCGTTGTGCCTCACCGCCGGACAGCGTCGCCGCCGCCCGCGACAAGGACAGGTACTCCAGCCCCACATCGAGCAGGAAGCCGAGCCGGGATTGGATCTCCTTGAGCACCTGGCCGGCGATGGCCTGCTCACGGGTGCCCAGGGTGAGGGCGTTGAGGAATTCGGCGCAGTCGGCGATCGACAGCTCGGCGACCTCGGCGATCGACTTGGCGCCGTGTGTGCCGGCCGCCAAAGTGACCGCGAGAATCTCCGGCTTGAGCCGGGTCCCCGAACATTCCGGGCACGGGATGTCCCGCATGAAGCCCTCGTAGCGCTCCTTCATCTGCTCGGAGTCGGTCTGCTCCATGCGGCGCTGCAGGAATGCCAGCACACCCTCGAAGTCGGCGTAGTACGAGCGCGTGCGTCCGTAGCGGTTCTTGTAGCGCACGTGTACCTGGTGGTCGGAGCCCTCCAGGATGGCCTTGCGCGCCTTGGCGGGCAGCTTCTTCCACGGGGTGTCCACATCGAAGCCGAGCTCGTCGCCGAGGCCCGACATCATCCGGGTGAAGTATTCGGCGGTGTGGCCCATCGACCAGGGAGCGACGGCGCCCTCGGCGAGCGTCATCTCCGGGTCGGGCACCACCAGGTCGGGGTCCACCTCCTTCTTGATCCCCAGGCCGGTGCATTCGGGGCAGGCACCGTAGGGCGAGTTGAAGGAGAACGAGCGCGGTTCGAGATCGTCGACGGCGAGCGGGTGCCCGTTGGGGCAGGCCAGCTTCTCCGAGAAGCGCTGTTCGCGGTGCGGATGCCCCTCCTCCCGGTCGACGAATTCGAGCACGAGAATGCCGTCGGCCAGCCCCAGCGCCGTCTCCACCGAGTCGGTGAGCCGCTGCTTGCTGCTGGCCTTGACGGACAGGCGGTCGACGACCACCTCGATATCGTGTTTTTCCTGCTTCTTGAGCTTCGGCGGGTCGGTCAGCGGGTAGACGACGCCGTCGACGCGCACCCGGCTGTAGCCCTGGGAGTTGAGCTTGTCGAAAAGGTCGACGAACTCACCCTTGCGGGTGCGCACCACCGGGGCCAGCACCTGGAACTTGGCGCCCTCCTCCATGGCGAGCACCTGGTCGACGATCTGCTGCGGGGTCTGCCGGGCGATGCGCTCCCCGCAGACCGGACAGTGCGGGGTGCCGGCGCGTGCATAGAGCAGACGCAGGTAGTCGTAGACCTCGGTGATGGTGCCGACGGTGGAGCGCGGGTTGCGGTTGGTGGACTTCTGGTCGATGGATACCGCCGGGGACAGGCCCTCGATGAAGTCGACGTCGGGTTTGTCCATCTGCCCCAGGAACTGGCGCGCATATGCCGACAGCGATTCGACGTAGCGGCGCTGCCCCTCGGCGAAGATCGTGTCGAAGGCCAGTGAGGACTTCCCGGAACCGGACAGGCCGGTGAACACGATCAGGGCGTCACGCGGCAGATCAAGGTCGACTCCACGCAGGTTGTGCTCACGCGCACCCTTGACGATCAGACGGTCAGACAACGGGGTTTCCTCCCAAGACAGAATTCACGGCCAATGCTATGTGCACCCACCGACAAGCCCGAGTCGAGCCGGATAGCGTGGGACGAATGACAGCCCTCGTCGAGAATTACACCGGCCATGTCGACCCCGGTACCGCGGCACGGCGCACCCTGCCCGCGGCGACCATCGTCAAGGCTTCGGTCGGCCCGATGGACAACAACGCCTACCTCGTCTCGTGTTCCGCGACCGGCAAAACCCTGCTCATCGACGCCGCCAACGACGCCGATTCCCTCATCGAGCTGATCACCGAACACGCCCCCGACATCGCGCTCATCGTGACCAGCCACCAGCATTACGACCATTGGCAGGCCCTCGAGGCCGTCACCGCGGCCACCGGCGCCCCGACCGCGGCACACGCCCTGGACGCCGAGCCGTTGCCGGTGACCCCGGACCGCATCCTCGCCGACGGCGACACCGTCACCGTCGGCGAACTCACCTTCGACGTGATTCACCTCCAAGGACACACCGAGGGTTCGGTCGCTCTCGCCCTGAGGGGCGCCGACGGCGAGGTCACCCACCTGTTCACCGGGGACTGCCTGTTCCCGGGGGGGATCGGCAAAACCTGGAAGGACGGCGACTTCGACCGGTTGCTCGACGACGTGTCGAGCAAGGTGTTCGACGTATACCCGGATTCCACCGTGGTCTACCCCGGCCACGGTGATGACACCACCCTGGGCGCCGAACGGCCGCACCTGGCCGAATGGAAACAACGCGGATGGTGAGGCCCGCCCCGGACAAACCCGGTCCCGGCCAGGAATCGGTCTGGGACTACCCGCGCCCGCCGCGGCTCGAGGAGTTCCGTGGCTCGATCACCATCGATCTGGGTGGCGAGCGGATCGCGTCGACGGATCACGGCTGGCGGGTACTGGAAACCAGCCACCCTCCGACGTACTACCTGCCCCGCGCGGCCTTCGCCCCCGGTGTGCTGCGCGAGGCCACCGGGTCGTCATGGTGTGAATGGAAAGGCCGGGCCGCCTACTTCGACCTGGTCGCCGGGGACACCGTGGCGCCGCGGGCGGCGTGGACGTATCCGGCACCGACCGCCGGGTTCGCAGCCCTGACCGGCGCCATCGCGGTGATGGCCGCCGCGGTGGACCGCGCCACGGTCAACGGCGAGGACGTCATTGCCCAACCCGGCGGGTTCTACGGCGGCTGGATCACCAGCTGGGTGACCGGCCCGTTCAAGGGCATACCCGGCTCGATGGGCTGGTGAGCTTCGCCAGCTTCGCGATGACCTGCTCCCCGAACTGCGCGATGACGTCGGTCGCCCGCGCCAGGCTCTCGCCGGGCACCTGGACCTGAATCCAGGTCACACCCAGATCGGCGAGCTGCTGCACGCCGCCCAGATAGGCGGCGGCGTCGAAGTCATCGGTGCCGGGCACACCACCGACGGCATTGCTGAAGGTGACGTCGACGGTTGCCGGGTCCCGGCCGGCTTCGTCCAGGCGCCGTCGGAGATCGTCGATCCCGGCCCTCAAGGTCTCCAGCGAATCCATCGGGTCGGTCCGCGCGGTCTGGGCCAGCACACCGGCCGCCGGGAACGGGCACCAGCCGTCACCATGCGTGGCGACGCGGCGGCGCGCGGCGGCGGTGTTGCCGCCGATCCAGATCGGCGGCGGTGCGGTGGGCCGGGGGTGCGCGGTGATCCCGGCAGCGGTGAAATGCCGGCCCTCGACGCTGATGTCATCACCGGTCCAGACCGCGCGGATGACTCCCAGCGCCTCTTCGACCAGCGCGCCGCGCTCGTCGAAATTCACACCGAGCGCGGCGAATTCACGTTTGAGGTAGCCGACACCGACGGCAAGGGTGAATCGGCCGCCGGACAGCAGGTCCAGCGTCGCGCCGGCCTTGGCGACGACGAAGGGATTCCGGTACGGCAGTACCACCACGTTGGGGATCAGCCGCAGCGTGGTGGTGTGGGCCGCAGCGAAACCCATGGCCACGAAGGGATCCAGCGCATCGTGTCCGCCGGCGTCCAGCCATTTCTGGGTCGGCGCAGGATGATCGGTGAATCCGAACCCGTCGAAACCCGCCGCCTCCGCTGCCGCGGCCACCGCCGCCACCCCGGCCCCGGTGACGAACTCCGGGTTGTAGGGATGGCTGTGCATCGGATAGGTGAAGGCGAATTTCATCGAACTCCTTTCGGCGGAGCGTAGTTCGGCCGCGGTAGGCCGAGTGCGTGCGCAGCGATCATGTTGCGGAACACTTCGAGCGTTCCGCCGTAGATACCGGTCGGCCCGGCCAGCCGGAAGATGTGCTCTGCTCCGCCGTTGTCGGCGGCGCCCGAGGCATCGACCGGCAACGCACCCGCGGAACCGAGCAGGTCCATCAGATCGGGCGCGATGTCCCGCATGGTCTGCGCGATGGCGACCCGGCCGTACATATCGGAGGCACTCATGGCCGCCTCCAGGCGCGCCACCGCCCGGCCCAACCGGTAATCGGGCGCGACGGTGCGGGCAACGCCGTCGACGGCGTCGGCGGTCAGCAGGATGTGCTCGGTCATGGTGGCGATCTTCTGCAGGCCACCCGCTTCGCGCTCGATGGTGCCGTGCTCGGCGTTGAGCGCCTCCCGCAGCACCGCCCATCCCCCGTTGACGTCCCCGATGCGGTACTCGTCATCCACCCGTACATCGGTGTAGAAGGTGATGTTCGTGCGATCGCCGTCGACCGTGCGGATGGGCTGGATCTGCACACCGGGCGAATCCATCGGCACCAGGAACATGGTGAGGCTCTGATGCTTGGGGGCGACCGGGTCGGTATTGGTGATCAGGAAGACGTACTGGGCGTTATGGGCATTCGAGGTGAACATCTTGGAACCGTTGATGACCCAGGTGGATCCATCCCGTGCCGCACGCGTCTTGCAGGTGGCCACATCCGAGCCGCCCTCGGGCTCGGTGTAACCCAGACAGAGCCGCAGTTCACCGGAGAGCACACCGGGCAGTATCCGTTCGGCGAGCCCCGCAGCGCCGAAGGCCTGCACCGATTTCGCCACCATGGCCGTTGTGCCCCAATGAAACCAGGGCGTGTGCGCGCGGCCGATCTCCAGTTCCCAGATGCGCCGTCGCACCGCACTGAATCCGCCGTCGGCCTCGGACCGGTAGTCGGCGGCCAGATATCCGGCCGCGCCGAGGGCCAAATGCACTGTCTCGTCGAAATTCTCGCCGGTCTCACGATCTCGGCGGATCACCTCTTCGGTGACGACCCCAGCGAGAAAACCGCGCAGCTCCTGCTGAAACGCCTCGTCCTCGGCCGACAGCTCCACCCGAGAGAAATCCACCCCGATACCGTGACACTTGCGCGACTATTTGTAAAGGTTGCCGCGGGCACGCCAAAAGCCGAGGCCCGGCGCCACCGCATGACGGCGACGCCGGGCCTCGGCCTGTGAGTCTGACGAGGGTCAGGACGTGTGCACGATGAGCACGTCGATCTTCGATCGACGGGCCACATTCGCGGGCACCGACCCGAGCAGGCGGCCCGCGATGGTGCTCAGACCGACGTTGCCGACCACCAGCAGGTCGGCCTTCTCGGCTTCGGCGAGCTCGACCAGCGCGTCGACGGGGGCACCCACGATGGCCTTCTCCACCACTTCGGTGGCGCCGGCGGCCTTGGCCCGATCGGTGGCCTCCCGCAGGATCGCGTAGATAGGTGCGTTGCCGGTGGCCTTGTAGCCCTCGTCCTTGAGGACGTCGGCGGCGTGATGATCCTCGCTCTGCGGGAAGTAGGCGGTTGCGACGATTACTCGTGCACCCGATCCCCCGGCAATCTCCCCGGCCCGGTCCACTGCACGCAACGACGAATCAGATCCGTCCGTGCCGACCACCACGGTCCGATAGGCGCTCATTCATGCCCTCCCAGTGTCGATTGCTAAGCCACCCGAGACATTAACGCGTTGCTCGACGGCCGTGGGGCCGATTCACCACACGCGGCGCGTCCTGCACTGTCTCGTCGGCGCTGTTCGGGTGTTGATGCTAGTCCGAAACCGAGCACGTGCGGGGTATCAGTGAGGAAGGTGACGCTCCCGGTCGGGGTGTTTGCGGACCGCATGCGGGCCCCGGAGTGAGCCGGGTCAACCCGATACAGATGACGCGACGGGTGTCACTTAAGTTGAGAGGTATCGGTACTTACGCCATCACCGGATCGGCATCCGGCATGGGAGCACAGGCGGCCCGGCAGCTCACGGCATGCGGACACCGGGTGATCGGTGTCGACCTCCGCGACGCCGACATCATCGCAGACCTCTCCGAGCCTGCGGGGCGACGCAGCGCGGCAGCAGAGGTGCTCGCGGCCGCGGGTGGCGTGCTCGACGGGGCCGTGCTGGCGGCCGGCCTGGGTCCCGGATCCGGCACAGATCGCAATCGGCTGATCGCACAGGTGAACTTCCTCGGCGTCGTCGAACCACTCCTGGCATGGCGTCCGGCCCTGGCCGCGGCGAACCGCGCGAAGGTGGTCGTGATCGCGAGCAACTCCACCACCACGGTGCCGATGGTGCCTCGTCGCACCATCAACGCCCTGCTCGCACACGACCCGGACAAGGCGGTCCGCAGTCTCCGGCTGCTCGGCAGGCACGGTTCGGCACTGATGTACGCGGCTTCCAAGATCGCGGTCAGCCGGTGGGTGCGCCGGCACGCGGTGACGCCGCTGTGGGCGGGCGCGGGAATTCGGCTGAATGCGCTGGCGCCGGGCGCGATTCTGACGCCGCTGCTGGAAGCCCAGCTCGCCGAGCCCATGGAGGGCAGGGCGGTGCGCAGGTTCCCGATTCCTGTCGGCGGGTTCGGCGTGGCCGACCAGCTGGCGGACTGGATCACCTTCATGCTGTCGGATTCCGCCGATTTTCTGTGCGGCAGCGTCATTTTCGTCGACGTCGGAACAGATGCGTTCTTCCGCACGGACGATTGGCCCAACGGTGTGCCGGCCCGCGCGCTCCCGCGCTACCTGTGGCGCTTTGCCCGAGGCACACCGAAGGCCTGACGGCAGCGGTGCGGGCCGGTTGCTCTGCGTCCCGGGCTGGCTGGCGCCGCCACCGAAAGACGTTGCGACCCCGATAATCGCCCCGTGCAGTCCCCTCGTCGCTGTCTGCACGGGGCGACGTCATCAGGCCGGCTTCGGCCGCGACGTGGCCGCGGGCACCGGGCGCACCAGCAGCTGGAACTCGATATCGGTGTCGGCTGCACGCCGCACATCCTGGGCGCAGTGCCGCGCGAGCCGGCGGACCTGCGCGGCCGTCGTGGTCGGCGGCACATCGGTGGTGATGCGCACCGTCGGGCGCCCGCTCGCCGTACGGGTCGCCGCTTTGGCCGACTGCACAGCGGGGTGCCGGGCGAGGTCGGCGGCCGCGGCATCGGCCACCCGCGCCAGATCCACCGCGCCGACGTGTTCGGTGTCCATCGCCCGCACCGATCGGGGCCGCAGATGCAGCAGAAGCAGCCAGAGGCCGATGAGCACGGCGATCGCGCCGCCCGCGCCGAGCGCCACCGACCACCACTGCCAATCCGGGGCACGGCCCACCGCCGCAGCATCGATCCGGGCTGCGGCCGTACGTGCGAATGCGACGTCGAGGCCGTAGCCGAGCACCCACGCCGACCCGGCCAGCAGCAGCAGGGCGGCCACCGCGGTGAGCAGCCGGTCCGTTACCCGCAGGAAGGGCGTCATCGGGGTTCTCCTCCGTTGTCGAGGGTGTTGTCGGGAGTGAGAGCGTCGGGGGCCGTCCAGTCCCGGACCTTGTTCCTGGGCACCCAGATGTGGTCGCCCACGGAGACGTGTGTCCGGCGCCGGGGGGTCACCGACGACACGAGCAGCAGCAGCCCGATGAGGGCGGCCACGGCGGCGATCGGCCAGACCCACCACTGCCACTGCGCATCGGCCACCCACCGCAGTGGGGGCGCGATCCACGGGTCGGCGGAGCTGAGGGCATCCCGGATCGCCACCCCTCCCGCCGCGATCAGGACGGCGGCGACGAGCACCCCGCCGTAGGTGGCCGTGGCGGCGCGCCGCGGCGCGAAGCGTCGGTGCGCGACGCCGATCGGCTCAGCGGCCGGGTCCGCGTCGTATGCATCGGCCACCTGCGCCGGCGTGCGATCGGACTCGACGACGGTGATCGCGACGTCGACACGGTCCGGGCGTTCGGCCAGGGCCGCCTCCAGCTCGTCGGCCACCGCCGCGCGCACCGAGTCCAGGACCGCGGCACCGTCGACCGGCCAGGTGACGGCTACCTGTACGTCGACGGTCTGGGCTCCTTGTCCCCCGCTGATACCGACGGAGGGCAGGGTGCGGCCGGGAACCATGGTGCGTCGGGCCACCACACCGGGCACCGAGAGTGCGGCTCGCTCGACCAGCTGCCGGCGTACGCGGTCGTCGATGACCGTGCGCCCGCGCCCGGCGTGCAACTGCGCCGTCACATCGCTGGTCACGTCAGCGCCCGGACCCGCGACCGAGTGCGGTCAGGTCGATCGTTCCGTCCAGGTGGGCACCGATCGCCGCGCCGGCGGCACCCAGTACGAGCGCCAGCAAGAAGCCGATCAATCCGCCTGCAACGGCGGCGATGGCCAGCAGCAGCCCGGCGAAAAGTCCTGGCAGCAGCAACTTTTCGGTCATTGCTTCTCCTATGTGTTGAGGGTTCTATCTGTTGGCTTGGGGTGAGGTTGATTCGGGTGCCGAGACATCGCCGACGACGACATCGATGGGGACTCCGGCGGCGGCGCTGGCGGCGTGTCGTACCCGCTCCGCGGTTTCCAGCAGCGGCGATCGAAGTTCGAGGACCACGTGCACTTTGCCCCCGGAGCCGTCCAGCCGGACTCCTCCGACGATGCGTCCCGGCAGATACGTGGCGGGCACGCCCGGCCCAGAATGCAGACCGATCACGCCATCGACGGCGGATACCGCCGCGATGACGAGATCGATCCGCTCACTCGAGGTCACTGGACCCGGGGCTGTGCATCGGCCACGAGCGCCGTGCCGTCCTCGTCTTCGGCGAAATGGACGTCGTGGACGGTGATGTTCACCTCGGTCACTTCGAGACCGGTCATGTTCTCGACCGCGGAGATGACGTTGTTGCGGATCCCGTCGGCGAGATCGTGGATGGCCACGCCGTACTCGGCGACGATGCCGATGTCGACGGCCGCCTGCCGCTCGCCGACCTCGACGCTGACGCCCTGGGTGAGGCTCGTGCTTCCTGGCAAAGTCTCGCGAAGTTTCCCGACGACCCGAGCGGTCTGCCCGCCCAGATCATGCACACCGTCCACCTCGCGGGTCGCGATACCGGCGATCTTGGACACCACGACGTCGGCGATGGTGGTCACGCCGTGGTCGGATGCCAGCTTCTCCAGTTCTTTGCCTGCGGTGTCGGCCTGGGCGGCAGAGCTGACCTCACGGGACTGGGTTGCGGCGGTCATCGTTGTCTCCTTCGGTTGCTTTCCAGCTCGGATGCGTTCATCCGGCTCACTGGGTGAGACGCGGCGGGGTGCGCGATGTGCACGCCCACGAGATGTAGAACACACTGTGTTTGAGTTCTTCGTTTTGTGGACAACATGCCGGGGTGCTGGACTCACTGCCCGACGAGACGCTTGCCCGACGGGCTCAACGGGGCGACTCGGCAGCGTTCGATGTGCTGGTCGTGCGACATGCACCCGCGTTGCTGAAATTTGTCAGGCAAACCTATCCTGAGTCCAGCGACTGTGACGACATCGTCCAGGAGACGTTCATCGCGGCGTGGAAGGCGCTGCCGACGTTCGCCTTCCGGTCCAAGTTCCGGACCTGGCTGTACTCCTTGGCGTCACGGAAGACGATCGACGCCCTGCGCCGGCGGCGCCCACAGAGCGATCTCGATTCGGCTCCGGAGACCGTGGATGTTCAGCCGGGCCCGGGACAGCGGGCCGAGCATGCGGCCTTCTTGGCGGCGCTGCACCGCGAACTGGCCACTCTGCCGTATCCGGCCCGCGCCGCATGGTGGTTACGTGAGGTCTACGACCTGCCGTTGGCCGAGATCGCCACGGTGCTGCACACGACGGAGGGTTCGGTACGCGGCCTGTTGCAGCGCACCCGAAAACGCCTGGCCACAACACTCGAGGAGTTTCGTCCATGAGAACCGCTCGGCTGTACAGCGGCAGCCACGTGGGTAAGACTGGAGGACACATGAGCACGGCAGCCGAAGACGACTACGAGGCGACCGCCGAGTCGGCGGCGTGGATCGCTGATGCCACGCGCCGTTTCGCCGGTCTCGCCGAAGCGGATGCCGACGCCGATCCGCGTTGGGCCGAAACGGGTTCCGCACTGAGCCAGCTGCGCGCCGGTATCGCGCAACGCATTTCGGCGCTGCCGCGTCAGGGCAAGTTGATCCGGACTTCGAAGCCGGGGATCGGCGTCAGCCATATCGCGCTCGCCAAACTGTTGACATGGGCGCTGGCCGAGCCGGCAGCCGCGGTGGCGGCCGCGGTCGCCGACGTGGAGGTTACGGTCAAGGACCGTGCGCTGGCGGCGGTGCACATTCACCTCATCGGCATCGGCGCCGACGAACGCGACCGGACCTACCTGCAGGACGGGGACGCGCTGCGAGCGGGTGCCGCACTGGTGCTGCGCGAGGCCATCGGCGACAATTCCGCCGAGATCACAGCCATCTGGGACGACCTGGTGGTCGTCGGCCCGTAGGGCTGTGCTGGAGCGAGTGACGGGAATCGAACCCGTGTAAACGGCTTTGCAGGCCGGTGCCTAGCCACTCAGCCACACCCGCAGCACACATCACCCTGCCATCGACGAAACTGCGGGTACATCGTTTCGATCGCGCTGATTCCTATTGGTCGCGAGACTCAGTCAGCGCCCGCCGCGATCGCCTGGTCCACTTCATCGACCCGGACCGCCATCTCGGCGTGTGCCTTCTCCAGCGCGTCCGCCTGATCCTCGTCGGCCTTCATCAGCGCGTCGATGTCGAAGGCGGCCATGTCGAGCACCCCCATGTCCGCGAACGCCTTCTGCACCTTGTCGCCCCAGAGGCCAATGTCCTTGACGATCGGCACGATTCGGCTGAACAGGTGCGAGCGGAACTGAATCATCAGTGGCGAGTGCTCGACCCATTCGGAACATTCCTTGACATCGAGCCCGAGCGTTTCGAACACCTCCTCGCCGCGGAACCTGTCGCGCATCAGATAGCAGGCCTGCACGACGAACTCTTCGCGCTCGTCACGTTCGGCGGTGGTGAGCGCGGCGTAGTAGTCCTTCAGCGAGATTCGCCCGAATGCCACGTGCCGGGCTTCGTCCTGCATGACATAGGCCAGCAGTTGTTTGGCCAGCGACGACGGCGGTGTCAGATCACGCAGCACCCCGAACGCGGCCAGCGCGAGCCCTTCGATGAGCACCTGCATACCCAGATACGGCATGTCCCAACGAGAGTCGCGCAGGGTGTCCTCGAGCAGCGCGGTCAGGTTGGTGTTGACCGGGTAGACCATTCCGACCTTGTCCTGCAGGAACTTTGCGAACGCCTCGACGTGCCGTGCCTCGTCCATGGTCTGGGTGGCCGCGTAGAACTTGGCGTCCATGTCGGGCACCACCTCGACGATCTTGGCCGCGCACACCATGGCCCCCTGCTCGCCGTGCAGGAATTGCGAGAACTGCCAGGACTGGGAGTGCCGGCGGAACTCCGCGCGACGGGCGTCATCGGCGGCGTCCCACATCGGGCTGCCGAACAGCGGGTGGAACTCGTCGGGCAGCCCGATCGGGTTCAGCGGGTCGACGTCCTGGCTCCAGTCGATGCGGGACTGGGCGTCCCACTGCTTGTCCTTGCCCTTCTGATAAAGGGAGAGCAGACGGGCACGTCCGCCGTCGTATTCCCACGTGAAGCGTGCGTCTCCGACGCTCGGCACCTGCCACGAGTACGGCTCGGGGATCTCCGTGTATTTGTCTCTGGTCGACATCTGACACGTCCTCCCGACACCTCGCGCGTGATGTGTATCACAGTGCGCTCGAGAGGTCCGGTCGTCAAGCGTGAATGCGGCTCCTAGGCGCTCGACCGGACGCTGCGTACCGACCGCTGCCTGGGCGCCGTGCTGCCCACGCCGGCCTTGGGTGCCGACCGGGTCACCTTCGTCTCGGCAGCCGGCTCCTCGGTGTCCGTGAGCTTCGATACCGATTTATCGCTCAGCTCCGGCGCCGACCCCTCGGCGACCCCGGCTTCATCCACCGACGTGTCCGTACCGTCATCGGTGGTGGTCGGGTCCGTGACGGCGGGTGCCTCGGACACGATCTCTTCGGTGCCAGGTGTTTCGGCGACGACCTCTTCGGTCACCACGTCCTCAACCACCGGCACCTCCGCGACGACCTCTTCTGTCACCACGTCCTCAACCACCGGCACCTCCGTGACAACCTCTTCGGTCACCACGTCCTCAACCACCGGCACCTCGGCGACGACCTCTTCTGCCACCGCGTCCTCGACCACCGGCACCTCCGCGACGACCTCTTCGGTCACCACGTCCTCAACCACCGGCACCTCCGCGACGACCTCTTCGGTCACCGCGTCCTCGACGGCGACCAGATCCTCGGCGACCGCGACCTCTTGCGCCGCCGTCTCTGCGCCAGGTGCCTCAGTGCCGGCCTCGATCGATTCAAGATCACCGGTCACCGGGGCGGCGGGGGTCACGTCCGCATCGGTGGTTGCCATGGCGGACCGCAGCGAAGCGCCGACAACCCCGGCCGGCGCGGCCGATCCCCCTGCAAGCCCGGAGAGACCGTTCAAGATCGAGCTGATCAGGTTCGATACGGCCGACACGACTCCAGCTACCAGGTTCGGCACGAAGCTCAGGACTTGCGTGATGACCTGTTGCAGGAACTGCAGCAGCGATCCCACGGGGTTGGACGGGTTCGACGGCGAGCAACCACCGAGGCAGTCGATAAGCCGCTTGAATTCCTGGTATGCCGCCTCACCGCCTTTGAAATTTCCGTTCTCGTCGAAGAGCCCGAAGAATCGTTCATCTCCGATTGCACTCATATCGTCTTTGGTGGTGTAGAGAAAGACGGGCCCGCCACCGGAAAATGATTGCCATGCATTCAGCAGATCAGTCATGAAAGCGAGCTGCTTCTCCGGTGTCACCACGCTGGTGGGCAGGCCGTACTCGCTGATCCAGATCTTGAGCTGTTCTTCCCCGGGCGCAAGGTGCTGATCCATCAACTCACGGATCTTCTGCACCTGGAACAGCGGCATCAGTTCCCGCCAGTCGAGGTCATCCTGTTCGGAGAACTTGGTGTCGAAGTTGTACGGGTGAAACGAGATGGCGTCGAAAAAGCCGTCGGCGCCGGCCTCGTACATGGCTGCGACGAAATCAACCGGGTTCATGGTGGTGTCACCCCAGGTCAGCGTGGCGCTCACCACCGCGCCGACCACCGTGATATCCGGATTGACGGCCTTCAACGAGGTGTAGGCCGCCTTCAGCAGATTGGTGTACTCAGCCGGGTCGATCGGATTCCAGAAGAACGAGGCGTTCGGTTCGTTCCACACCTCGTAGGCGGTGATCTCATCGCGGTAGCGTTCCGCAACCGCCGCCGCGAAATCGGCGAAATCCTGTACATCGGTGGGATGCCCGCTGCCGACCGTTCCTTCGGTCGCCCAGTCGGGTGACCATTGCAGCACACCCAGGATGCCCAGACCCCGACGGTCGACCTCCTGGACGATCTGGTCGAGTTTCGCCCAGTCGAGGTCCTGATCCCAGTCCACCGGTCCGCCCATCGGATCCTGCTGCTGGATGAAGATCCACGGCACCAGGAGCCGGACATTCTTGACACCCAGGGACTCGATCAGGTCGAGGTGCTCCATCACCTCATCGAGGCTGTCGGTGAAATAGATGTTCGAGTCGGCAATGCCAACGGTGGTCGGTGACTCGTCGATCGCCGCCACATTCATCACCTCGTACGAAACGAGCTGCTTCGCCTCGGGCATCACGAAATGGCTGCCGGTGGCCGCGACCAGCGCCGCCGTGGTCACCCCGATGACCACTCTGTTCGCGATACCCCGCACCGACGGTGGGACGCATTTCCACATATTGACCACCCAATTCCCAGGACGCGACACCAACCAATGTCAGGCTTGACACTGCTCGGAAATTAGCCGAAGCGCCGCGTATTTGCGCAACTTACCTGGAAGTAATATCACCATTCTCAGAATGTCGCCGATGCCGAATTCAAGGCAAACAATTTACCACTCCGCAATATAGGTCCACGCTCCGCGAATTGCATTTTTAGCAAACGATCCGCGGTCGGTCGCGAGCGGCGGACGGCCCGTTCTGCCAATCCCTGCCGCCACAACAGTCCAGTTAGGAACGATTTCCCCCATGCGCAACTCGGGTTGACCCGAACCACAACAGCCCGGACCGGCTCAGTTCTTTGACCCTTCAGCAAATTCTTCTCGGGTCGACCGATCGGCGGACACGGGTCCCACCGCCTGCGCTAGACAACACGTGTCAACTGAGAGGTTCGATGCCCCGGGGGAGGCATCATCCTGGAATGTGGGAAAAGTTCGCTGGGGCCGCTATTGGTGCGGCATACCCGCGGCGATCCCGCGCTGCGGCCAACCCGGTGGGGAGTCCTCCCACGGCTCCTGGCGTCCGTAGGGCGTCAGGTCCAGGAACGGGTAGCCGACCGCCGTATGGTCCAGGCCCCGCGCGTAGGCGGAGTAGGTGTGAAATACCTCGCGCCCGCGGCGCAGGAAAACGCTGGCGCCGGGCCAGTCACCGCGGAGGTCACGCTCGGTCCATCCATCGCGACGCAGGTCGTCGTGCGACTTGTAGTTGTACTGCACCTCGGCACGCGCCGGATCCAGGGTGACATGAAAGTCGTAGCTGAAATCGCCGTCACCGGTCGAGTACCACGGAAATGTCCAGCCGTGCGCATCGCGGTAGCGCGCGATGCTGGCGTACGGTGCGCGTGAAATGCAGGCGAAGGTCACGCCTTTCGCACTGAGCAGTGTCCGGTCGGATTCGGTGAACGTCAGATCGGCGGCGGCTGTGCAGCTGGGGCAGCCCTGATCGATGTCATCGAGCCACATGAAGTGATGGACATAGAGCTGTGGGCGACCCTCGAACAGGTCGATGAGACGGGCCGGTCCGCGCGGACCCTCGAAGAGGTAGTCCTTCTCGACCCTGACCATCGGAAGCCGCCGGCGCTCGGCGTTGACGGCGTCACGCAGATGGGTGGCCGCCCGTTCGGCGTCCAGCAGCTCCAGACGCGCCTGCAACCACTGTTCTCGCGATACGACGTCGGGATATCCGGCGCTCTGCGACATTGTTTCTCCTAGCGGAAGTCGTAGGGGGACCTTGGTGTGCAGACTCCGCAACGCCCCGAGACTCATCTCGGCGTTCGACCACCCGCGCGCCAGGAGGCGATGACACCGACCACCGCCAGCGCCGCGAAACCGGCGAACAGCCAGCGCGCGGCCGCAACCTCGGCGCCGGCGGCGCGGTTGACGATGACGCCGGCCACTCCCGCACCGAAAGCGCCGCAGATCAGCTGAACGGTGTTGATCGCCGCGGCCGCCACCGGCCCCTCGCTGGGGTCGTCGACACCGGTCATCGCCCAGACCGACAGGTGCGGCCAGGCCATCCCGATCCCGGTTCCGGTCACCGCCAGGGTGAGCGCCCAGAGCAGCGCGAGCCACCCCGGCATGCCGTCGCGCACCAGCAGCGCGCCGGCGCCCAGCCCGATCGCCATCACCAGCGGTGCCACGAGCACGATGCGCACCACCGAGCTCCGTCGGTCCACCGAGGCACTGACGATCTCACTGGCCGTCCAACCGACGGACAGGGCGACACCCAGGAATCCGGCCGTCAGTGGCGCCAGGTGGGCCAGCCGCTGCCCGAACAGCGGCACATACATGTCGACCATCGTCGCCGCCATCAGCAGACCGAGCGTCAGGTACACCCATTTGAGCGGTCCCGGCCGGAACGCCGTGGGAGGCAACACGCTCGCCCCGGCCACTCGCCGCCGGTCGACCACCAGGAAAACCACGATGAGGGCCAACGCCGCGGCCAGCACCGCGGCGGTGGACAACAGGTCGGGCAGGATTCCCGCCACACTGACCAGCAGCGCGGCCGCGCCGAGCAGGATCAGCGACCACACCGGGACACGGGTCACCGCCGTGCTGTCCCCCTGGGCCCGGCCGGGCAACGCCAGCGGAACCAGCACGCTCATCGCGACGGTCAGGATGACCAGCGCCCCGAATGCCCAACGCCACGAGGCGAACTGGGCGAACAGCCCGCCGGCGGCCGGGCCCAGCAGGGTGCCCACTCCCCACATTGCCGACACCAGGGCGGACGCCCTGGTCCACAGGGCGCGGGGCAGCGCGGCGTTGATCACGGCGTAGCCCAGACCGGCGAGCAACCCCCCGGCGGCGCCCTGCACCGTGCGGCCCGCCAGCAGCATTTCCATGGTTGGCGCGACGGCGCACAACACGCTGCCCACGCCGAACACCGTCAGCGCACCGAGGTAGGCCGATCTCGGGCCCACCCGCGCCAGCGTGGCGCTCACGGTGGTCGCGGCGGCCACCGAGGCGACCAGATAGACGGTTGTGACCCACGCGTAGTAGCGGTGGCCACCGATCTCGGCCACCGCGCTGGGCATCAGGCTGATCGTGAGGAACTCGTTGGTGGCGTAGAGCGCCACGCCACCGGCCAGAACCGTCGCGGCGCCAAGGTTTTTCGGCCCGAGGAGGTCACGCCAGCTGCCGCCGGTCAACGCTTGAGTGTCGGTCACACCGACAATCTAGAAGCTCAACCATTGTTGAGCTCAAGTGTGATTTCCGGTGGCTTCGCTCACCCCGAGCGTTGCTTCCCGTCGCTCCGCTCGCCCCGAGGCACTACTTCAGGC
Source organism: Mycolicibacterium frederiksbergense (assembly GCF_012223425.1). Classification (GTDB taxonomy): domain Bacteria; phylum Actinomycetota; class Actinomycetes; order Mycobacteriales; family Mycobacteriaceae; genus Mycobacterium; species Mycobacterium frederiksbergense. The sequence goes on along the minus strand of NZ_CP038799.1, from coordinate 5,036,556 downwards.
CGGCGGCATCCATGCCGCGCAGCTCCTTCTTCAGATCCTGGATCTCGTCGCGGATCCGCGCGGCGAGCTCGAACTGGAGATCGCGCGCGGCAGTCATCATCTGCTCGGTGAGATCCTTGATCAGGTCGGCGAGCTCGGCGCGTGGCATGTTCGCGGTATCGCGTCCCTCGACGATCCCGGCGCTGACCGCACGGCCGGGCTCACCCTGGGCGCGGCGACCGCGGGACGAATTGCGTCCCGACCCGCCGACGTCCACGGTGGCTTCCGTGTCATCGGCTTCCCGGTACACCTGATCGAGGATGTCGGCAATCTTCTTGCGCAGCGGCTGCGGATCGACGCCGTGCTCCTTGTTGTAGGCGATCTGCTTGGCCCGGCGGCGATCGGTCTCGTCGATCGCCTGCTTCATCGAGTCGGTGATCTTGTCGGCGTAGAGGTGCACCTCACCGGACACGTTGCGGGCCGCACGGCCGATGGTCTGGATGAGGCTGCGCGCCGACCGCAGGAACCCTTCCTTGTCGGCGTCCAGGATGGCCACCAGAGACACCTCGGGCAGGTCCAGGCCCTCGCGGAGCAGGTTGATGCCGACCAGCACGTCGTACTCGCCCAGGCGCAACTGCCGCAGCAGTTCCACCCGGCGCAAGGTGTCCACCTCGGAGTGCAGGTAGCGCACCCGGATACCCATCTCCAGCAGGTAATCGGTGAGGTCCTCTGCCATTTTCTTGGTGAGCGTGGTGACCAGCACCCGCTCATCACGTTCGGTGCGCAGCCGGATCTCGCCGATCAGGTCGTCGATCTGGCCCTTGGTGGGTTTGACGTGCACCTGCGGGTCGACCAGCCCGGTCGGGCGGATCACCTGTTCGACGAACTCGCCGCCGGCCTGCGCCATCTCATAGTTGCCCGGCGTCGCCGACAGGTACACCGTCTGGCCGATTCGGGAGGCGAACTCCTCCCAGGTCAGCGGGCGGTTGTCGACGGCAGAGGGCAGCCGGAAGCCGAAGTCCACCAGGTTGCGCTTACGGGACATATCGCCCTCGTACATACCGCCGATCTGGGGCACCGTCACGTGCGACTCGTCGATGACGAGCAGGAAGTCCTCCGGGAAGTAATCGATCAGTGTGGCGGGCGCCGTCCCCGCCCCGCGGCCGTCGATGTGCCGGGAGTAGTTCTCGATGCCCGAGCAGAACCCGACCTGCTTCATCATCTCCAGGTCGTAGTTGGTGCGCATCCGCAGCCGCTGGGCCTCCAGCAGCTTGCCCTGGCCTTCCAGCTCGGCCAGTCGGCCCTCCAGTTCGGCTTCGATGCTGGAGATCGCCGTGGCCATCCGGTCCGGCCCCGCCACATAGTGGGTGGCCGGGAAGATCCGCACCGAGTCCACCTTGCGCACCACATCGCCGGTCAGCGGGTGCAGGTAGTACAGCGCCTCGACCTCGTCCCCGAAGAACTCGATGCGTATCGCCAGTTCCTCGTAGGCCGGGATGATCTCGACCGTGTCGCCGCGCACCCGGAAGGAGCCCCTGGTGAACGCGATGTCGTTGCGGTCGTACTGGACGTCCACCAGCAGGCGCAGCAGCCCGTCGCGGGGCACATCGTCGCCGACCTTCAGTTCCACCGACCGATCCAGATAGGACTGCGGGGTACCAAGGCCGTAGATGCAGGACACCGACGCCACCACGACGACATCGCGACGCGACAGCAGACTCGAGGTGGCCGAGTGCCGCAAACGCTCGACATCGTCGTTGATCGAGCTGTCCTTCTCGATGTAGGTGTCGGTCTGCGCGATGTACGCCTCGGGCTGGTAATAGTCGTAGTAGGACACGAAGTATTCGACGGCGTTGTGCGGCAACATATCCCGCAGTTCGTTGGCCAGCTGCGCGGCCAGCGTCTTGTTCGGCGCCATCACCAGCGTGGGGCGCTGCAGCTTCTCGATCAACCACGCGGTGGTCGCCGACTTACCGGTTCCGGTGGCACCGAGCAGCACGATGTCACGTTCACCGGCACGCACCCGGCGCTCCAGGTCGGCGATGGCGGCCGGCTGGTCCCCCGCCGGCTCGTACTCACTGACCACCTCGAAGTGTCCACCGGCACGTACCACGCCGTCGACGGCGTCGGCAGCAGGTCGATACTCCGACTGCGCCAGCACGGGGTGTTCGGTCGCGAAAGCCATGGTCTCCAGGTTAAGCGTGCGGTCCGACAAGTTCATTCCCCGCCGGCGCAACGTGCGCGATACGGTGACGCCGTGGCCGAACCCGTGCGTGTTGCAGTGCGCCTGCTGGGTCTGATCCTGCTGGTCGCAGGCCTGGCCTGCGCGGTCCTGCTGGTATGGCCGGGCCCCGACGAGATCGCCGCACGGTTGGGCTCCACGTGCGGCGACGGCGGACTGCGACCGTCGCGCCAGTGCAGCTGGCTGGAGGCCGCCGACCTGCTGTGGACCGGTTGTTGGCTGGCCATCGTGATCGGCGCCGTGCTGCGATTGATGACGCGTCCGGCCGGGAGGGGTCCGCGCGTGCTGGACCTGCGCCGGCGGCGGTGACATGCACCCTCCCAAACGTGAGACGTTCGACCTCGGCGGCCGCTCCAACACCGACCCCAAGGGCGTCGTGCGCGATGTCGAGGAGTTCGTCGTGCGCCCATGGGGCCTGTACATGGCCCGGCCTGCACCGGGGCGCGCGCAGTTCCACTATCTGGAAACCTGGCTGCTGCCGGCGCTGAATCTGCGGGTCACGGTCTTCCACTTCAACCCCGGATACGAGCGTGACCAGGACTTCTACCTGGACATCGGCAGATACACCGCGGGCGCCGAACGCTGGCAGTCCGAGGACCACTACCTGGATCTGGTGCTGCGCACCGGCCGTGACGTCGAACTGACCGATATCGACGAATTGTTCGCCGCGGTCTCCGAGGGTCTGCTGGACGCCGCCAGCGCCGAGCAGGCCGTCGCGACGGCCGTCGCCACGGTGGACGGCCTGGCCCGGCACGACTATGACCTCGATCGGTGGTTGCACGGACACGATGTGACGCTGACCTGGCGAGCGGTAAAGTCAAGATCATGAGTGTCACCAGGCGTTCAGGAGTGACAGCTGCCGCGGCAGCCACGTTGCTGTTCGCGGCCCAACTGGTTGCCGCACCTGCTTATGCCGAACCCGACGTCGAACCCGCTCAGCCCGAAGTGACCGAGCCGGCACCCGGCCTACTGCACAACGTCACCTACCGGGCCCGCGCGGACGGCACCTCGCGCGGCGCCGTCGTCGCCTACAAGGCCGACGATCAGAACGTCAACAGCGAACAGCCGACCATGCTGCCGGGACAGACGTTCGAAGTGAACACGGTGCTGTCCGATCCCAATCTGGCCGGGATGGAGCTGTCCATCCAGTGGCCGTACGGTTCGAACCTGCACTGCGAGATCCTGGTCGACGACCAGGTAGTTGCGCAGGCCGACCAGTTCATCGCGCCGCGACTGTTTCGCGCCAAGGACGATCCGCTGTACGGGGTGATGAAGTGTGGTGCACCGCTGGATAATCCGGCGAGCGGCCTGCCCGCGCCGGTGCCGGAGGCCGGCATGCCGGACTATCCGCCGCAGCCTGCCTCGGAGGCCGTTCCCGCGGAGTGACGCACGAGCGTCAGGGACGCCAGCCGGTGGTCTCGGCCCATTCCCAGGCGCGGTGATACGCGTCGAGGAACCAGGGCTCCTTGGCCTCCGCGTAGTCGGGCGCACGCAGAGCGGCTTGCTTGGCCGCCAGATAATCTTGCTGCACACCGGGATTGGCCTTCAGCCAGTCGACGCACAACAACGCGAACCGCTGATTCGGCCAGCCATCCACCCGGATGTGCACGTGTGTCGGCCGACCCGGATCGGCCGAGGCGTGAAACCTCTTGTGCCACAGGGCGGTATCCGCCGAATGCGGATTGTCCGCGGTGATGGCGGCCACCCGCGGATACCCCGCGGCGAGTAGCCCCTCGGCAAGCTCGTCGGCAACCTCCAGCGAGGCAACGGTCACCTGGACGTCGATGACATCCTTGGCGTCCAGCCCGGGCACCGCGGTGGAACCGATGTGGTCGACGCGGACGGCCCGGTGCCCGCAGCTGGTCTGCAACCGCGCCACGATCCTGCGGGCCTGATCCGGCCAGCTGGGGTCGGACGGCACCACGACCGGCTCGACATGAACGGGTCGTCCAAGCCGCAGATTGTGCGCGAACGGCAGGATGCGGTCATGCCACAGGCCACGGGCCTGCTCCACCAACGCGCCCGCGCTGCCCGAGTTGTCCAGCCAGACGTCGGCAACGGCGCGGCGCTGCTCCTCGGTGGCCTGAGCCGCGATGCGGGCCCTGGCATCCTGCTCGGTGAACCCGCGGTACTCGATGAGCCGCTTGACGCGCAGTTCGGCATCGGCATTGACCACGATGACCAGTGGGAACATCGGCGCCATCTGGGACTCCACCAGCAGCGGGATGTCCTCGATGATCACGGCATCCTCGGAGGCGGCTTCGATCAATTCAGAGCGCCGATGAGCCACCAGCGGATGCACGATGCCGTTCAGCGTCTGACGCTTCTCGTCATCGCTGAACGCGACGGCCGCCAGCGAGGGGCGATTCAACTCCCCGCTGTCGTGCAGGATGTCCCGGCCGAAGGCGTCGACGAGTTTGGCCAGGCCTTCGGTCCCCGGCTCGACCACCTCGCGGGCGATGATGTCGCCGTCGACGACGATGCCGCCGAGCTCACTGAACGTGGACGACACCGTCGACTTGCCGGCCCCGATTCCACCGGTCAGTCCGATCCTCAGCATGACGCTCCCCTCACAGGTGCAAAAAGAACCGCGCAGCACGTCCGTGAGGACGTGCTGCGCGGCTTCACTCGGCGAATGAGTGTCTTTGTTACGCGTTGCCCGCGAGCTTCTCGCGCAGCGCGGCGAGCTGAGCGTCGCTGGCGAGCGAGCCACCACCGGACTCACCCTCCGGGCGAGACGAGCTGCTGGAGGTCGACGGGCGAGCCGCTTCCTCCGCCTCGGCTGCGGCGAACTTCTCCATCTGCGCGGTGTGCATCTTGTGCCGACGCTCGGCCTCGGCGTACCGGGCCTCCCATTCGGTGCGCTGCTTGTCGAAGCCCTCGAGCCACTCGTTGGTGTCGGCGTCGAAGCCCTCCGGGAAGATGTAGTTCCCGGCCTCGTCGTAGCTGTCGGCCATGCCGTACTTCGAGGGGTCGAACTCCTCGGTGTAGTCCTCGTTGGCCTGCTTGAGGCTCAGCGAGATCCGGCGACGCTCCAGGTCGATGTCGATGACCTTGACCATCGCGTCGTCGCCGACCTGGACCACCTGGTCCGGGACCTCGACGTGGCGCTCGGACAGCTCCGAGATGTGCACCAGACCCTCGATGCCCTCTTCGACGCGGACGAACGCACCGAACGGCACCAGCTTGGTGACCTTGCCCGGCACGATCTGGCCGATGGCGTGGGTGCGGGCGAAGTGGCGCCACGGATCTTCCTGAGTCGCCTTGAGCGACAGCGAAACCCGCTCGCGGTCCATGTCGACGTCGAGCACCTCGACGGTGACCTCGTCGCCGACGGTGACGACCTCGGACGGGTGATCGATGTGCTTCCAGGACAGCTCGGAAACGTGCACCAGGCCGTCGACGCCGCCGAGATCGACGAAGGCGCCGAAGTTGACGATCGAGGACACGACACCCTTGCGGATGGCGCCCTTGGTGAGCTGGTTGAGGAACTCGCTGCGCACCTCGGACTGGGTCTGCTCCAGCCACGCGCGGCGCGAGAGCACCACGTTGTTGCGGTTCTTGTCGAGCTCGATGATCTTGGCCTCGATCTCCTTGCCGATGTACGGCTGCAGATCGCGGACCCGGCGCATCTCGACCAGCGATGCGGGCAGGAAGCCACGCAGACCGATGTCGAGGATCAGGCCGCCCTTGACGACCTCGATGACGGTGCCCTTGACGGCCTCGTCCTTCTCCTTGAGTTCCTCGATGGTGCCCCAGGCCCGCTCGTACTGAGCGCGCTTCTTGGACAGGATCAGGCGACCTTCCTTGTCCTCCTTGGTGAGAACGAGAGCCTCGACCTCATCGCCCACGGAAACGACCTCATTGGGGTCGACATCGTGCTTGATGGAGAGTTCACGGGAGGGGATGACGCCTTCGGTCTTGTAACCGATATCGAGCAGAACCTCGTCGCGATCGACCTTGACGATGGTCCCTTCGACGATGTCGCCATCGTTGAAGTACTTGATGGTCTTGTCGATTGCGGCGAGAAAGTCCTCGGCCGAGCCAATGTCGTTGATGGCTACTTGCGGCGAGGTGATGGAGGGGCTTGGCATGTGGTGGGTTGCTCCGGACAGTTTTAATCGTAGGGACGGTTTGTGTATTTGTGCTGCACACAGGGCTGTTAAGCATGGGCGCCCCGATGTGCGGTGTGCCCGCGGGGCCCGGAACATGACTGGGCACACAGGTACTGCTCAAGGGTACTAGAACGGGTACACGCTGGACAAACCCGGTCCCCGCAGCCGGTGCCTGGTTACCCTCCTCAGGTGCCCGCGATGCCACCACCTCCGCACCCCCATCTGCCGACCTGGCCGCCGACCGTCCGCAAAGTCGGGGCGCCACTGGCGGTGATCATCGGGCTCAGCGTCATCGTCGGCCTGCTGATGATCCTGCTGACCGCGACGAATCCGGTCGGCACGACCATCGGGTTCGTGCTCTCCAGCATCGCGATCGCCGTGGTCGTGGCCTGCTATCTGTGGCTGGACCGTTGGGAACCCGAGCCGCCGCGGCTGCTGATCCTGGCGTTCCTGTGGGGTGCGTCGGTGGCGATCATCTTGTCGCTGGCCCTCGAATTGTGGGCGGACGCAGTCTTCCTGCCCACCCCGGGGCTGCCGGAGGGCTTCGAATCGACCGCGCTGCGCGCACCGATCATCGAAGAGGCCGCCAAGGGCCTGTTCCTGCTGATCATGATGACCGGCCGGCGCCGCCATGAACTGAACTCGCTGACCGACTGCCTGGTCTACGCGGGCCTGGTCGGCGCGGGGTTCGCCTGGTTCGAGGACGTTCTCTACATCGCCAACGGCGAGGACGTGGCCACATCCCTGGTGACCGCCGCGCTGCGACTGATCATGGCGCCCTTCGCGCACTCCCTGTTCCTGTCGATGCTCGCGATCGGCGTCTACTTCGCGCTCAAACAGCGTCATGTGATCGGCAAGGTCGCCTGCATCGGCGCCGGCTATATCGCCGCGGTGGTCATGCACGCGCTGTGGAACGGGTCCTCGGTGATCGGCATCGAGGCCTACTTCCTGGTGTACCTGCTGTGGATGATGCCCATCTTCGGGCTGGCGATCTGGCTGGCGGTGCGCAGCCGGCGTCGCGAGCAGCTGGTGGTCGCCGCCAAACTGCCGAACATGGTGGCCGCGAACCTGATCACCGCCAACGAGGCGAGCTGGCTGGGCAGCATCCGCAACCGCAAGCTGGCGATCGGTGCGGCCTCCCGGCACGGCGGCAAGGCTGCCGGCAAGGACGTGAAGGCCTTCGCGACCCAGGTGGTCGAGCTGGCCTTCATCCGTGACCGCATCGACCGAGGCTTCGGTGACGATCGGGTGCACGCGCTGCTGACCGAGGAGTCCTACCGCGTGCACGCGGCGCGGGAGGCCGCCGCGCCCACACTGCAGTACCTGGCCGGCTACCGGGTTCCCTGAACTCGGCGCGCTCGGCTACGCCGGGCCACCTGCCAGAGCACCAGTCCGGCCTGCAGTCCGAAGGCGACCGAGATCATCGAGATCAAGGTGGCCGGCAGCGCCGAATCACCGTCGGCGCCGAACAATTCGGTGACACCGATCAGACCCATCGATCCGGGTACCAGTAGCCAGAACCCCGGCAGGATCATGGTGATGGCCGGCGGGGCGCTGCCCCGGCGCGATACCGCCAGCGCCACCAGGGTCAGCGCCAGCCCACCGCAGAAGCCGCTGGCGTAGCTGCCCAGCACCAGATCGCCCAGGTATTGAGCCGTGTACGCGGTGTAGGTGATGAGCACCAGCCACGGCAGAAACGACACGGGCGGCGCCAGGAAGAGCATCACGCCCAGCCCGTACACGAGGACACCCAGCCACGGCGCCCACGGACCGATGTGGTTGACCGCCTCCGAGCTGAGTTGGTCCTCGCGCATGCCGAGTAGCTGGGTGGCGATCAGGATGCCGAAGGCCAGCTGGATGATCTGCACGAAACCGGCGATCAGGCGGCTGGTTCCGGCGATGACGTCTCTGGAGGTCAGTTCGATGACGGCCAGCGTGATCGCCGCGCCGGGCAGGAAGACTGCCAGTGGCGGTATCAGCGCCCGCAGGCCGACGTGATCGAGGTCCAGCCGCAGTGCCGCCACGATGCAGATCGAGGCGACCGCGAACGCGCTGATCGCAGGCACCAGCTGGGCAAGCGCCGGGACACGCTGACTCGCGACCAGGAACCCACCGACCATCGCCCCCAGCAGCAGGGCGGCCAGCACGTTCAACAGCGTCGGCTCCAGGACGAGGGACAGTCCGGCACTTTGGATTCCGTAGCCGATCACCGTGACCCAGGCCGGGTAGCGGCGGGCAACACCCTGGATCTCGTCGAGTCTGGCTTCACCGTCGTGCGCCGAGATCCGCCCGGCCATCGCGGAGGACACCAGTCGCGCAAGCGGGAAGATCTGGTCGAAGCGCAGGTCCTCGTCGACGCGCGCGCCACGCACCACGGTGCCCCCGGCGGTGACGGGCCCCACCACCTGCACGTGGTTCGGCAGAGCTATGCCGTCGTTTCGGACGCCGTAGTGCGCCGCGGTCCGGTCCAGCATCTGCCGCACCAGGGTCACCGGGTAGTTGGCCGCGCACATGGCGGCACCGAGGCGTGCCAGAAACCGGATCTGCTGATCGCTGGTGTCGGTCATCAGGCCTGTGCGCCCGGATCGTGCGCGGCGCTAGTGCGCCGCGGCGTCCCAGCTGCGCCCGTAGCCCACCGACACCTCCAGCGGCACATCGAGCGGGTAGGCGTTACCCATGTGCTCGCGCACCAGGGCTTCGAGGGTGTCGCGCTCCCCCTCGGCCACCTCGAACAGCAGTTCGTCGTGCACCTGCAGCAGCATGCGCGACTGCAGGCCGGCGGCCTTGATCGCCTCGTCGACGTTGATCATCGCGACCTTGATGATGTCGGCGGCACTGCCCTGAATGGGGGCGTTGAGCGCCGCGCGTTCGGCGGCCTCACGGACATTGCGGTTGCTGCTGTCCAGCTCGGGCAGATAGCGGCGGCGACCGAGAACCGTTGAGGTGTAACCGTCCTTGCGGGCCTGGTCGACCACATCGCGCAGGTAGTCGCGGATGCCACCGAAACGGTCGAAGTACTGCTCCATCTGATTCTTGGCCTCTTCGGTGCTGATCTTCAGCTGAGCCGACAACCCGTAGGCACTCAGGCCGTAGGCCAAGCCGTAGGACATCGCCTTCACGCGGCGACGCAGTTCGGCGTTGACCTCGTCGATCGGCACATCGAACGCCCGCGACGCCACGAATGAGTGCAGGTCCTCCCCGGTGTTGAAGGCCTCGATGAGGCCCTCGTCGCGGGACAGGTGCGCCATGATGCGCATCTCGATCTGGCTGTAGTCCGCCGTCATCAGTTCGGCGTACCCCGCACCCACCACAAACCCATCGCGGATGCGCCGGCCCGCCTCGGTGCGGATCGGGATGTTCTGCAGGTTGGGCTCGGTCGACGACAGCCGCCCGGTGGCGGCGATGGTCTGGTTGAAGGTGGTGTGGATACGGCCGTCCGAGGCCACCGAGTTCAGCAGGCCATCGACGGTGACCTTGAGCCGGGTGGCATCCCGATGTGCCAGCAGATGCTGCAGGAACGGGTGCCCGGTCTTGTCGAAAAGGCCCTGCAGCGCATCGGCATCGGTGGTGTACCCGGTCTTGGTCTTCTTGGTTTTCGGCATCTCCAACTCGTCGAAGAGCACCACCTGGAGCTGCTTGGGCGAGCCGAGATTGATCTGCTTGCCGATGACCCCGTAGGCGGCCTCGGCGGCATCGCGGATCAGATCCCCGAATTCGCTCTGCAGCTCCTTCAGGAAGGCCACATCGACTGCGATGCCGGTGCTTTCGAGCTCGGCGAGCACCCGCTGCACCGGAAGTTCCATCCGGTGCAGCAACGAGGACGAGTCGATGCGGGCCAGCTCCTCGTCCAGCGCGTCAGCGAGATCCATCACCGCCCCGGCCCGCAGCAGCACCGCCTGCACGGCCTGCTCGTCGACGCCGTCGTTGTCATCCAACAGTGAAAGCTGCTGCTGCTCAGGGTTATCCGCCCTCAGCTCACGCTTGAGGTAGCGCAGCGACAGGTCGTCGAGGGCGAAACTGCGCTGCCCCGGCCGTACCAGATAGGCCGCCAGCGCGGTGTCCGACGTGACCCCGGCGAGCTTCCAGCCGCGGCCCTCCAGATCATGCATGGCCAGTTTGGCTTCGTGCAGCGCCTTGGGCGGGCCGGGATCGGCCAGCCAGGACGCCAGCGCGGCCTCGTCGTCGGGTTGCAGGGTCGCGGTGTCGATATACCGGCCGTCGCCGTCGTTGGCGACGATGGCCAGCGCCGTCGCATCCCCGTCGAAGGCCAGGTGGGTGCCGACGACCGCGACGCCGAATCGGTTACCCAGGCTGTGTTCGGACAGCCACGCGGCGAGTTCGCCGGGTTGCAGCGCGCCGCCGCGCACGTCGAAACCCTGCTCCACCTCCGGGTCGGCCGAGGCGAGGGTGTCGAACAGCCGGTCGCGCAGCACCCGGAACTCCAGGTCGTCGAACAACCGGTGGATGTGGTCCCGGTCCCACGGCAGCATGCGCAGCGTGTCGGGGGTCTGCGGCAGCGGCACATTCTTCACCAACTCGGTGAGCTCGCGGTTGAGCACCACCGACGACAGGTTGGCGCGCAACGCATCACCGACCTTGCCCTTGACGGTGTCGACGTTGTCGACCAGAGCCTGCAGCGAGCCGTGCTCGACGATCCACTTGGTCGCGGTCTTCTCCCCCACGCCCGGGATGCCCGGCAGGTTGTCGCTCGGGTCGCCGCGCAGCGCCGCGAAATCCGGGTACTGCTCCGGGGTGAGGCCGTACTTCGCCTGCACGGCATCCGGGGTGAAGCGGGTCAACTCGCTGACCCCCTTGACCGGGTACAGCACGGTGACATCGCTGCTGACCAACTGCAGCGAATCCCGGTCGCCGGTCACCACCAGCACCCGGTAGCCGCCGGCCTCGGCCTGGGTCGCGAGCGTGGCGATGATGTCATCGGCCTCGAAACCTTGCTCGGCGAGCACCGTGATGCCGAGTGCGCCCAGCACCTCCTTGGTGATGTCGATCTGGCCGCGGAACTCGTCCGGGGTCGCCGACCGCCCCTCCTTGTACTCGGGGTACTTCTCCTTGCGGAAGGTCTGCCGGGACACATCGAAGGCGGCGGCGATGTGACTGGGCTGCTCATCGCGCAACAGGTTGATGAGCATGGCGGTGAACCCGTACACGGCGTTGGTGGTCAGACCGCCCTGGGTCTTGAAGTTCTCCGCGGGCAGCGCGTAGAACGCACGGAAGGCCAGCGAGTTGCCGTCCAGCAGCATCAACGTGGGTTTCTCGTCAGTGCCGGGCTTCTTCTCGGATGCCTCGGCGGCAGTCTTGGCGGGGCTCACGCACCCAACTCTAGGCACCCACCCCGACAGGCGGGCGACGCTGTCGGGGAGTTCATCCCGCCCGCCGCCCCGTCCTCTGGTCCGAGCGAGTTCTGCTCGTGTCCGCGATCGCCGAAGAATGTGGCACGCGGGCCGACACTCGATTCGCGCGCCACGGCCAAACTGCAACACGTTTCAGTTTTACCCTCGGAATGGGTAGTCTGACCCCCGTGCCAGCAGCAACCACAGAACCCGCGTTCGCAGGGTGGTTCGCCACCGATGACTCCGGTGACACCCATCTGATCGGCGGCAAGTGCACCGCGTGCGCCACCTATGTGTTCCCGCCGCGGGAAACCAACTGCCCCAACCCGGCCTGTGACAGCGACACGCTGGCACTGGTCCCGCTGTCCCGGCGCGGCACGGTGTGGAGCTACACCGAGAACCGCTACGCCCCGCCCCCGCCGTACCCGTCCCCGGATCCGTTCGAACCGTTCGCCGTCGCCGCCGTCGCACTCGAAGAAGAAGGCCTCATCGTGCTGGGCAAGGTCGTCGAAGGCACCCTGGCCGCCGACCTCACAGTCGGCATGGAGATGGAACTGACCACGATGGCGCTCTACACCGATGACGCGGGCGTCGTCCGCACCACCCACGCCTGGAGGATCGCAAAATGAGTCCGGAACCGGTCTACATCCTGGGCGCCGGGATGCACCCCTGGGGCAAATGGGGCCGCGACTTCACCGAATACGGCGTCGTCGCCGCCCGCGCCGCCCTGGCCGAAGCCGGACTGGACTGGCGCCAAATCCAACTCGTCGCCGGCGCGGACACCATCCGCAACGGCTACCCCGGCTTCGTCGCCGGCGCCACCTTCGCCCAAAAACTCGGCTGGAACGGCGTACCCGTCACCTCCAGCTACGCCGCCTGCGCCTCGGGCTCCCAAGCCCTGCAATCCGCACGCGCCCAGATCCTGGCCGGATTCTGCGACGTCGCCCTGGTCATCGGCGCCGACACCACCCCCAAAGGCTTCTTCGCCCCCGTCGGCGGCGAACGCAAAAACGACCCCGACTGGCAACGCTTCCACCTCATCGGCGCCACCAACACCGTCTACTTCGCCCTCCTCGCCCGCCGACGCATGGACCTCTACGGCGCCACCGTCGACGACTTCGCCCACGTCAAAGTCAAAAACGCCCGCCACGGCCTCAACAACCCCAATGCCCGCTACCGCAAAGAAGCCACCGTCGAGGACGTGCTGGCCTCCCCCGTGGTCTCCGACCCGCTGCGCCTGCTCGACATCTGCGCCACCTCCGACGGCGCCGCCGCCCTCATCGTGGCCTCCAAAGCCTTCACCGAAAAACACCTCGGCAGCGTGGCCGGCGTGCCCTCGGTACGCGCGGTCAGCCTGCAATCGCCGCAATACCCCCAGCATCTGCCCGAACTGCCCGATATCGCCACCGACTCCACCGCCGTGGTGCCCGGACCCGAGCGGGTGTTCAAAGACCAGATCCTCGACGCCGCCTACGCCGAAGCCGGCATCGGCCCCGAAGACCTGTCCCTGGCCGAGGTCTACGACCTGTCCACCGCCCTGGAACTCGACTGGTATGAGCACCTGGGCCTGTGCGCCAAGGGCGAAGCCGAACAGCTGCTGCGCTCCGGTGCCACCACCCTCGGCGGCCGCATCCCGGTCAACGCCTCCGGCGGCCTGGCCTCCTTCGGCGAAGCCATCCCCGCCCAGGCCATCGCCCAGGTCTGCGAACTGTCCTGGCAACTCAAAGGCCAGGCCACCGGCCGCCAGGTCGACAACGCCACCGTCGGCATCACCGCCAACCAAGGCCTCTTCGGCCACGGCTCCTCGGTGATCGTCGCCCGGTAGCGCGGACCTTTCGGTTCAATGGGCCGATGACAGAGGTCGTCTCAGTGCGGGTCAAGCCCGGCAGCAAGAAGGGCCCGTTGGTCGAGGCGGGACCGGACGGCGCGTTGACGATCTACGTACGCGAGCGGGCGGTCGAGGGCAAGGCCAACGACGCGGTCGTCGCCCTGCTCGCCAAGCATCTGGGCGTGCCGCGCAGTCGCGTCGAGTTCGCGTCGGGGGCGACGTCGCGGATGAAGCGCTTCCGCATCTCGTGAAGTGAGCGTGCGTGAACTACTTCCGGGCGACGGCGTGTCGGGGAGCAGACACGCTCGCGGGCAGGGCGGCCCGGTCAGGCCACGCCGAGGTAAGCGGCCCGAATGCTGTCGTCCTTGAGCAGATCGGCTGCCACGCCGGTGCGGGTGACCTCGCCGGTCTCCAGGATGTAGGCCCGGTCGGATCTGCTGAGCGCCTGCTGCGCGTTCTGTTCCACCAGCAGCACCGTGGTGCCCTGGCTGTTGATCTCGGAGATGATGCGGAAGATCTGCGAGATCACCATGGGCGCCAGACCCATCGAGGGTTCATCGAGCAGCAGCACCTTCGGTCGCGCCATCAGCGCGCGGCCGATGGCCAGCATCTGCTGCTCGCCACCGGACAAAGTGCCACCGACCTGGTTGCGGCGCTCCGCGAGTCGCGGGAAGGTGGTCAGCACCCAGTCGAGCTTCTCGTCATGCTCGGCCTTGGAGGCAAATTTCCTTCCATAGCAACCCATTTCGAGGTTCTCGATGATGGTCATGCCGGGAAAGACGCCGCGTCCCTCGGGGGCCTGGATCAGTCCGTCGGACACCCGCCGATGCGCCTTGACCTTGCCGATGTCCTTGCCGTCGAACCACACCGAACCCGATGTGAGCGGCAGCAGTCCCGAGATGGCCCGCATCATGGTGGTCTTCCCGGCGCCGTTGGAGCCCAGCAGAGTGACCAGCTCACCTTCGTGCACCACCAGCGAAACACCGTGCAGTGCCCGGATTCTGCCGTAGTGCACGACGATGTCCCGCACCTCCAACAGCACCGGACGCTCGGCGGCCTCAGGCGAGTTCGTCATCGGGGACCCCCAGATATGCGGCGATGACCTTGGGGTCCTCGCGGATTTCGGCCGGCAGACCGTCGGCGATCTTGCGACCGAACTCCAGCACCACGATCCGGTCGGTCACCCCCATCACCAGGCGCATGTCATGTTCGATGAGCAGCACCGTGTAGCCGTCATCGCGGATCTTGCGGATCAGGTCGATCAGCGCCGACTTCTCGCTCGGGTTGAATCCGGCCGCGGGTTCGTCCAGGCACAGCAGCTTGGGTTCGGTGGCCAGCGCCCGAGCGATCTCCAGGCGGCGCTGGTCGCCATAGGGCAGGTTCTTGGCCTTCTCCTCGCCACGGTGCGCGATACCGACGAAATGCAGAAGCGCAGCCGACCTCTCGATGGCCGACTTCTCTTCACGACGATGCCGCGATGACCGGAACAGCGCACCCGGCACCGAGGTGTGATGCCTCGCATCGGTGCCCACCATGACGTTCTCCAGCGCGGTCATCTCACCGAACAGCCGGATGTTCTGGAAGGTGCGGGCAATCCCGAGCCGGGTGATCTGATGCCGTTTGATCCGCCCGATCGGTGACCCGTCGAACGTGACGGAACCCGAACTGGGCCGGTACACACCGGTGATCGCGTTGAAGCAGGTGGTCTTGCCGGCCCCGTTGGGCCCGATCAGCCCGAGGATCTCTCCGCGTTTGATGTTGAACGACACCGCATCCAGGGCCGTCAGACCGCCGAACTGGACGGTGAGATCGTTGGTCTGCAGCAGGACTTCGCCCTCATCGACCGTGATCTCGCGGTGCACGCCGGCGATCTCGGCGACATTCTCGAAGCTCTCGGCGTCGGTCATTTCACCGGCTCCGTATCTTTCGGCTTGCTCCGCAACAGCTCACGCGCGGCTTTGGCATAGGTGAGCAGATGCTGCCGGGCCGGGAACAGGCCCTGGGGCCGAAAGATCATCAACACCACCAGTGCGAGCCCGAAGAACAGGTACTTCAGATTGCCCATGTCGATGCCGGCGAAGTGCACACCGAGCAGCCGGTTCGGCAGGTACACGATGATGAACGCGCCGAGGATCACACCGAGCTTGTTGCCCTGACCGCCGAGCACCACCGCGCACAGGAACAGCATCGAGTTGATGATGTTGAACGTCGGCGGCGCAACGTATTGCACCTGACCGGCGTACAGCGCACCGGAAAGACCACCGATGGCCGCGCCGATGGTGAATGCCCACAGTTTGAACTTGAACGCGTTGACGCCCATCACTTCCGCAGCGTCCTCGTCCTCGCGGACCGCTATCCAGGCGCGCCCCACCCGGCTGCGTTCCAGGTTGCCGACGAGTAGCAGGATGCCGACGATCAGAATGAGACCCAGCCAGAACCACCAGGTTCCGTAGTTGGCGTCCCCGGCGGAGTTGGACACCGAGAACACACCCTCGGGATGTTGCTCGCTTTCCAAGAAGTGCGGGAAGGCAACCTCATTGAGGCCACGCGGGCCGTTGGTGACATCGGCCAGGTTGTCGGCGAGCAGGCGGATGATCTCGCCGAACCCCAAGGTGACGATGGCCAGATAGTCACCACGCAGGCGCAGCGTCGGGGTGCCGAGGATCAGGCCGCTCAACGCGGTGACCGCCATCGCGATCGGCACGCAGGACAGCCAAGCCCACGGGGTGCTGAAGAAACCCGACGCCCCCATCTGGTTCCACGGACTTTCCGGGCTGGTCAGCAGGGCGACCGTGTAGGCGCCGACGGCGTAGAAGCCGACATAACCCAAGTCGAGCAGACCGGCTTGGCCGACAACGACATTGAGGCCGATCGCGATGATGGCGACCATCGCGAACTGGGCCATGGTGCCACCGAAGCTGATTCCCGGGGTGTCCAGAAACGCCGGTGTGAACAGCGGCGAGAGCGCGATCCCCGCGAACAGCACGACGCCGAATACCCATTTCTGGGCTCGGGTCAGGCCGTCCCACCAGTCCATGACCTTCGCCCAACGGGTGGCCGGGCCGGTAGAAGTAGTCATGCGCGCGCCTTCCCGAGGCTCTCGCCCAAGATGCCGGTCGGTCTGACCAACAGCACCAGGACCAGCAGGACGAACGCGACGACGTCACGCCACTGGGTGCCGAATACCGCCTGACCGTAATTCTCCATCACGCCGAGCAGCAGACCGCCGAGCAGCGCACCGCGCAGGTTGCCGATACCGCCGAGCACCGCGGCGGAGAAGGCCTTGATACCCAAGAGAAATCCGCCCGAGTAGATGATGCCCTGGGGCACCTTCAGGGTGTACAGCAGCGCCGCGGCACCGGCGAGCAGGCCGCCGATGAGGAAGGTCGTCATGATGACGCGCTCACGGGACACCCCCATCAGCGTCGCGGTGTTCGCGTCCTGGGCGACCGCGCGGACACCGCGGCCGAGTTTGGTGCGGTTGAGTGCCACATCGGTGAGCAGCGCGAGCACCAGTGCCGACCCGATGATGACGATCGTCGTGTTGGAGATCGCGACACCGAACAGTTCGAACTGGGTCTTCGGTTGCACCAACACGATGGGCTGCTGGGCGTTCGGGCCACCGTAGCCCGGTATCAGCTTGGGCAGGATGAACAGCACGAACTGCTGCAGCACAAAGGACATGCCGATCGCGGTGATCAGGAAGGTCAGCGCCTTGGCGTTGCGTTTACGCAGCGGGCGGTAGGCGATGAATTCCAGGCCGACCGCGGCGCCGCCGGACACCAGCATCGCGAACAGCATCGCGAAGCCCAAGTAGAGGATGGTCAGCGCGACGCCCTTGTTGTAGGCGTTGCCGCTCGGTGTGAAGCCCATCAGGATGTCCAGCGCGAAGTAGGCGCCGAACATGCCGAGCATGAAGATCTCGGAGTGCGCGAAGTTGATCAGCCGCAGCACGCCGAAGACCAGGGTGTAACCGACGGCGACCAGGGCGTAGATCGCGCCCCAGGACAGGCCGTCGATCGTCAACTGCCAGAAGCTGTCGAACAATGCCCCGACATTGAAGTTGATGTTGGCGGCCAGGTTCATCCGGTGGTGAGCTCCTCGCTGACGCGATGACGGTTGCTGCGGCAGTGGTGTGAAGACGAAAGCGCGTCCGAGGCATGCGCTCTCGGACGCGCTTTCGTCTCAGCTGTTACTGAACGTCGTAGATCCAGATGAGCGTCGTGGTGAGCTCACCTTCCGGAGTCCACTGGTATTCGCGGGCCACACCCTGGCCCTGGTAGTTGCGCACGAAATCCAGCAACGCGGGGCGGGTGATCGCGCCGGAGTCGATGCCCTTGAGCAGGATGGTGCCCAGGTCATAGCCCTCGGCGCTGTACGTGCCGGGCTCGGTGTTGAATTTCGCGGTGTACTCCTCGGCGAACGACCCGGTGGCCGGGCCGCACGGGCAGGCCAGCACCGCACCCTTGGACGATTCGCCCGCCTGCTTGACGAACTCGGGATCCTTCGTGCCGTCGGCGCTGGCGAACACGCCCTCGAAGCCACCGTCACGCAGCTGCTGAACCAGCGGCGCGGCCTCGGCGTAGTAGCCACTGAAGAAGACCGATTCCGGTGCCGCGCCATTGATCTGGGTGACCGCAGCGGAGAAGTCCTTGTCGCCCTTCTTCACCGAGATGTTGCAGGCGGGATCGGCCACGGGGCCCAGGGTGTCGCGCACCGCGGTGGCCAGCCCCAGACCGTAATCGGTGCTGTCATCGACCACGCAGATCTTCTGATGGCCCAGATTGTTCTTCAGGTAGTTGGCGACGGACGGGCCCTGCACGCCGTCGTTGGCCAGTCCGCGGAAGAAGGTCCTCCAACCGTTCTCCGACAGTGTCACATTGGTGGCCGAGGCTGTGACGGCAGCGAGGCCGGCCTGGTCGAAGACACCACCGGTGGCCTTGGTCTCACCGGAGAAAGCCGGTCCGACCAGGCCGATCGTGTACTGGTCCTCGACGATCCGCGGGGCGATGTTGGAGGCCTTCTGCGGGTCGCCCTCGGTGTCGAACGGCTTGAGCTGCACCTGGCAGCCCGGATTGGCCTCGTTGTGCTGATCGATGGCCAGCTGTACGCCGTTCTTGATGTTGATGCCGAGCGCGGCATCGGGTCCGTTGAGGGCACCGGCCATGGCGATCGACACCGGCGGGCAGGTGGCGTTGCCGTCACCGGCCGGATCGGCGGGTGCAGCGCCCTCGGCCGCCGCAACCTCGGCGCCGTTCTCGTCGATCTGCACCTTTTCCACGATCTTGAGGTTCGTCTGGGACGCCTCTTCTTCGGGCGTGCTCTGACTGCAGCCGGCAATCGCCAGGGCCATCAGGCCCGCGCCTCCGAGAGCAAATGCCTTGCGTGCCACGTGACCGCGCACGTCTCACCTCCGGTTCCGTTTTCAGGTCGGCACCTTCGTTCCGGTCGGGACGACCGGGACGGGGATGCTTCGCGGAAAACCATAACCATTCCGGGGCTCCGTCGCGCCATGTTGAGCGACGCGTTGCGCAGATCAGCCGGGTTAGCCGGTCAAACGAAGCCGCCGGAAACGCAGACTTAACCGGCAGAGGCGGTCAGGACGCTCATTTCTCGGCGCCGGTGGCATCCTCGGTCGGCGTGTCGAGAGTCTCGAGCACCACCTCGGCCACCCGCTTCATCGTGGTGCGGCGGTCCATCGCCGCACGCTGAATCCACTTGAACGCCTCGGGCTCGGTCATCCCCTGGTTGGCCTGCAGCAAACCCTTCGCCCGCTCGACCAGCTTGCGCGTCTCCAGCCGATCCGACAGGTTCGCGACCTCGTGCTCCAGGGCCGCGATCTCACCGAACCGGCTGACCGCGACCTCGATGGCCGGGATCAGATCGGTGATGGAGAACGGCTTGACCAGGTAGGCCATCGCACCCGCATCGCGGGCGCGTTCGACCAGTTCGCGCTGGCTGAAGGCGGTCAGAATGACGATCGGCGCGATGCGCTTGGTGGCGATCTCCGATGCCGCATCGATGCCGTCCCGGCGGGGCATCTTGACGTCCATGATCACCAGATCCGGTTTCAGGCTTTCCGCGAGATCGACCGCTTCCTGACCGTCTCCGGCCTGCCCGACTACTTCATAGCCTTCCTCACCCAGCATCTCTGCCAGGTCCATTCGGATGAGCGCCTCATCTTCGGCGATGAGCACGCGGCGGGGTGCAGGAGCGTCGGTCATGACGCACATTGTCGCGCCTTTGTGGTCCCGGGGCGAGCTTGGGGTTAACAGTGCCTGCCGGGAAGGGTGACTGCACGCATCTACTAAGGTGGGGGCTCGCGCCCTCGTATCCCAACTGGCAGAGGAAACGGATTCAAAACCCGTGCAGTGTGAGTTCGAATCTCACCGAGGGCACCACAGGCACCAGAGTGGGCCGTGCCGCTACGGCCGGTAGGACAGCAGTTCGCTCACCGTCACGAATCGGTATCCCTCGGCCCGGAGTCGTTCGATGATCCGCGGCACTGCGGCCCTGGACGCGGACCGGCTCGGCATCATGACATGCAGCAGCACGATCGATCCTGGGCGAACGTTCGCCGTGGTCACGTCGACGATCCGCCCAATGTCCGGAGCGCCGGCCGAGTCCGGCGCCACGTCCCACATCACGGTGGTGCGCTCACGTTCCGCCAGATAGTGGGGCAGGGTCCATAGTTTCTTGCCATACGGAGGCCTGAACGTGATGGGACCTCGGTACCCAGTTCGCGCGATCGCGGCGTCGGTTGTCTCGACTTCCCTCGCGACGGTGCCCGGTGCCCGGTGCCCGGTGCCCGGTGCCCGGTGCCCGGTGCCACGAACATCATGCGACGGTGGGTATAGGTGTGGTTGCCGATCTCGTGCCCGGCCCGTGCGATCGCCGCTCCGTACTCCGGGTGACGGTCCACGTCGGCACCATTGAGATAGAACGTCGCCGAGACGCCGGCCGCGGCCAGCATGTCCAGAATCTCAGGCGTCGAGTCGCCCGGTCCGTCATCGAAGGTCAATGCAACCACCTTCTCGGCAGTGGCCACCCGACTGACCAGATCACCGGTCAATTGGTAGGTGCGGGAACGGGAAAGGCCGTATGTCGCAAAACAGGCCGCCAACAGCAGGACGACACTGAAGGGCCCCACCACGATCCACCGACGCAACAGTTCTTCCTCTCGGGGACAACGGCTATCACCACCGGGCACGTACGCCCTCAAATTACCGTCACCGATCACGCTGTCGCGCCGGCGCAGGGGCGCTCGACCTCACATGCGCCAAACACCACTGTTGCTCCAATGGTCCGAGGACGTGAAGTGCACGCCCATCCCGACCCGAAAGAAACCGACAGATATGACGTTTTCCCACCCCGCAGTACGCGTGCTCGCCGGGTTCACCGCGGCAGCCGCAGCCACCTTGGCGCTCGCCTCCTCGGCGGCCGCCGAACCTTCCGGCAAGCTGATCGAAACCACCTGCAGCTACCAGCAAGTCGATGCCGCGCTACAGGCCGAGGCCCCGCAGTTGGCGGACCGTTTGCACAGCCGGCCCGAGGCGCAGTCGAAAGTGCAAGAACTGCTGGCACTTCCGGTTCCCGAGCGCCGTGACCGGGTTCAGGGGTTCCTCGACCGCAACCCGGATGTCCGCGCGGCCGTCGAGAGGCGCAGGTCCACCCCGGAAGGCCAGGAGACGGTGGCGAAACTGAACCGGATCGCCGAAACCTGCCACAACTACTAGACCGGTGCGGCGACGCGTGCCCCGTCTCCCCCGACGGGGCGCCGTCGCCGAACGCAACAACCTCACGGCGACCAAACGTGCCCGCAGGCACCATGGTGGGGTGCGAATACTCGTGGTGGAGGACGAACGCCTCCTCGCCGACGCCGTCGCCGACGGTCTGCGCAGGCATGCCATGGCAGTCGACGTGGTCTACGACGGAGCCATGGCGCTGGAATACGCCACCGTCAACGACTACGACGTCGTGATACTCGACCGCGATCTGCCGGTGCTGTCCGGCGACACCGTCTGCGCCAGGCTGGCCGAAGGCGGAGGAGCCGCTCGCATCCTGATGCTCACGGCCGCGGGGACGGTGGCGGACCGGGTCGCCGGCCTCGGCCTGGGTGCGGACGACTACCTCTACAAACCGTTCGCGTTCGCCGAACTGGTTGCGCGCGTTCAGGCGCTCGCCCGGCGATCACGCGCTGCAAGTCCACCCGTCTTGCAGCGTGGCGGCATCCGACTCGATCCCCATCAACGCACGGTGACCCGCGACGGTGTGCCAATAGCACTGTCACGCAAGGAGTTTTCTGTGCTCGCCGAACTGTTGTTCGCCGACGGCGGA
The DNA here is from genome assembly GCF_012223425.1 of Mycolicibacterium frederiksbergense. Taxonomy (GTDB): domain Bacteria; phylum Actinomycetota; class Actinomycetes; order Mycobacteriales; family Mycobacteriaceae; genus Mycobacterium; species Mycobacterium frederiksbergense. The sequence continues at coordinate 5,014,707 of NZ_CP038799.1, read as the reverse complement.
GTGGTGTCGGCCGAGCGGCTGCTGGAGAAAGCATGGGATGAGCACGCCGACCCGTTCACCGGTGTGGTGCGATACACGATCATGATGGTGCGTCGCAAGCTCGGAGACCCTTCGGTGATCGACACCGAGCCCGGCGTCGGGTACCGGCTGCGATGAAGATCCGGACCCGTCTCACCGTGCTCTACGCCGGCGCGCTGTTCCTGGCCGGCGCCCTGTTGATCGGGCTGATCTACTTCTATCTCGAACAGTCGCTGGACCATCGCCCCGGCGCGGCTCTGCAGGCAACCATCCGCGACTTCGCCGAGCAGCGCGGAGGACGCAGTTTCCCGCGTCTGGACAATCTGCTGACCATGGTGACCAATCAAGCCGAGCAGCAGCGGCAGGCGCTCATGCACGGCATGCTGCGCTGGTCACTGACCGCTCTGATCATGGTCAGCGTGCTCGCCTGCGGCGCGGGTTGGCTGCTGGCGGGCCGGGCACTGCGCCCACTGCAAGAGGTCACGGCCACCGCCCGACGCGTCGCCGGGCGCAGCCTGCATGAGCGGATAGCGCTGCACGGACCTGACGACGAAATCAAGGAACTCGCCGATACCTTCGATGCCATGCTCGAACGCCTTGACCGCGCGTTCGACAGCCAGCACCGCTTCGTGGCCAACGCATCCCACGAACTGCGCACGCCATTGACCATCAACCGCACCCTCATCGAGGTCGCATTGGAGGATCCCGCCACCCCGGACTCGACCCGCAGACTCGGCGAGACGCTGCTCGCGGTGAATCAGCGCCAGGAGCGTCTCATCGACGGCCTGCTGGTCTTGGCCGGCAGCGATCAGCAACTGCAGACACACGAGCGTGTCGATCTCGCCAAGATTGCCCGTCGTGCGCTTCGGACCGCCCAGCCAACGGCCCAGAGTGCCGGCATCGTGCTGCGAATCAGCCTGGATCCCTGCGCTGTTCGCGGTGATCCCGCGCTGCTCGAACGACTGATCGGTAACCTCCTCGACAACGCGATCCGCTATAACGTCGAGGCCGGATGGGTGGATCTCAGCGTGAGCGTCCGCGACGGACTGGCCCTGCTTTCCGTGCAGAACAGCGGGCCCGCGGTGGGCCCGGCCGAGGTGGAAGGGCTGTTCGAACCGTTCCGCCGGCTGACACGAACGGCCACGACCGTCGGCGGCACCGGACTGGGCCTGTCCATCGTGCGATCGGTCGCCAACGCCCATGGGGGGCAGGTGCAGGCCAGCTCGCGCCCAGACGGCGGTCTGATCGTGGAGGTCACGCTGCCGCTCACGCGGTGATCAACGCCGCTTCCGGCCGGTCGCATCACGCTGTCAATCGTTCGGCGTGATGACCGCGCGGCCTGTGATCTCGCCGTGATGCAACAGGTCATAGGCGTGCCCCGCCTCGTCCAGCGGGAAATGCTCGACCAGCATGCTGATCTTCCCGCTCCGCGCGAGCGCGATGACCTCGATCAGTTCGGGGATCGAACCCCAGAACGGCGCGGCCACCGAGCATTCGTGGGGTGGGCTGTGGAAGTTGACCGGTAGCGCCGCGTTACCGACCCCGACGATGGTCAGATGGCCCAGTACCCGCGCGACGCGGGCGGCCATGCCGAGCGTCGCGTCGACCCCGACGAAGTCCAGCACCAGCTCCGCGCCCAGGCCCCGGGTGATGTCCATGATGGCCGTGACGGCGGCGTCACCGGAGATCAGCGTGGCATCGGCGCCGAGACTCCTGGCGATCTTCAGCTTGTCCTCGGACGTGTCCACCACGACGATGGTTGTCGCGCCGGCCAGCGCGCGCAGCACCTGGATCGCCATCTGCCCCAGTCCGCCGGCACCGATCACGACCGCGGTGGATCCTGGGCCGAGCAGGTGCAAGGACCGCTTGACGGCGTGATAGCTGGTCAGTCCGGCATCCGACAGCGGCGCCGCTTCACGCGGGTCGAGCTCGCCGAGGGAAATCAGGTAGCGGGTCGCGGGCACCAGCAGGTACTCCGCCATGCCGCCGTCGGTGCCGCCGAGCCCTCCGGGGCTGGGCTTTCCGGGCGTCTGACAATAGTTCTCCATGCCCACCCGGCAGTTCATACACAACCCGCAACCCCACGGACCGTAGACGATCACCGGGTCGCCGACCGCGAATCCCGCTGCGCCGGAACTCATCTTCTCGACCCACCCGGCATTCTCGTGACCGAGCGTGAACGGTAATGCGAACACTTGGGCGGGCGCCTCCAACAGGTGCAGGTCGGAATGGCAGGCACCGGCCCCACTGACCTTCACCAGCACCTCGCCCGGCCCCGGTTCCGGTACCGGAACATCCCGAAGTTGGCCGGGCCGTTGCCATTCGACGAATTGAAACGCCTTCACAAGGAGTTCGTGATGCGGTCGAATTCGATTTCGAGGTGTAACGGACCGCGGAACACCTGATTCACCCGGTACGGCGGCGGGTCCACGACCAACCGCGGGTTTTCCACGCGCCGCAGGAACGTCTCCAAGGCGATGTTCACTTCCAGGCGGGCCAGCGGACCCCCGACGCAACTGTGCACCCCACGACCCCAGCCGACATGCTGGTTGTCCGGACGCTGGATGTCGAACTTCTCCGGATCGGGGAACCGGTGAGGATCCCGATTCGCTGCACCGTAGAGCAGATGTACCGCCGAGCCCGCCGGGATTGTGGTGCCGCCCACTGCGATATCGGCGGTCACGCTGCGGCTGGGGAAGAACTGCACCGCCGACTGCAGCCGCAGTACCTCTTCGATCGCCTTCGGGATCAATTCGGTTTTGTCACGGAGAAGTTCGATCGACTCGGGGTTGCGTAGCAGCAGGAGCACGCAGTGCGCGATGGTGTTGACCGTCGAGTCGTGGCCGGCGATCAGCAGCAGCATCGCGTTGGCCGCAGCTTCCCGCGGTGTCATCGGCCCGTCGGGACCGTCCTTGTCGTTCACCAGCTTCGACAGCACGCAATCCTGGGGTTCGGTCAGGAAGCCTTCGATCAGGGCCGCCATGTACGCCGTCAGCGCCGCGGTGCTCTCCTGCCCCTTGCGCTTGCGGGCCTGTCCCTCCTCGGTCGCGGCATCCGGCCCCATATCCGCGCCGGCCATGAAATCGAAGATCCAGCCGTGAAAGGTCGGCTCATCTTTCAACGGCACACCTAGGATCTGGCAGATCACCGCGACCGGAACCGGATAGGCGTAGTCATCGACGACATCGAAACACTTGTCGCCCTTGGCATCTATCCGGTTCAACGATTCGTCGCAGAGCGCTTGGATACCGGCGGCCATGTTCGGGATGACGTGTGGTGAGTGCGGCGGGGCGAAGTGCCGCATCACCTGCCTGCGCTGCCTGTCATGTTTGGCCGGGTCCGACACGATCAGGCTGGCTTCGCGGCCATAGGCCTGCATGTGTTCGGCACCCATATCGGGCTGTGCAGGTTGTGCGCTGATCGGGCTCTTCGAGATATCGGAGCTGACGTGCGGGTCGTGAGCGAGTTGGAGCAGCTCGCGGTAACCGGTGACGACGTAGACCTTGTCGGCCACCTGGACGACCGGAGTCTTGCGCAGCTCGTCGAAGAACCGGTAGGGATCGTGCCGGTTCTCGTACTTCATCGCCTCGGTCCAGGCGCTCGCTGCAGCGGTGGTCATGGGACTTCCTATCTGGAGCGACGGGCTAGGAGCGTGGGTCGGTAAGGCTTCGAGCGGGTGTGTGGCGTCGAGTCTGGGTAGAGATGGTATTGCGGGGTCTGCGGCGTTCTGAGTGGATGTTCGGTGTAGACGTGCCCCGATGAGTCGTGTGTCGGCAACTGGGGCGGCCAGCGGATGCCCCGTTAGGCTGGCAGGGCGGTGAGTCCGGTAATTCCGATGTGGCCGTGCAATTTTCGCAGGTTGTGGCAGGCAGCCAGAAGTAGCCATTCCCCGCGGGCTTGGTCCAACCCGCGCAGCAGTAGCGCTTTGGCGTTCTGCAGGGTCGACATTTGACCGAACACCGGTTCGACGATCGCTTTGCGGCGGGCATAGACCGCGTGGCCTTTCTTCGTGGTGAGCTTGCGGGCCATCCGCTGCTTGCCGGTTGCGTTGTTGGGGATCCGCCCGCGCGGCGGTGCCGGGGTCGGTTCGTCGCGGCGGCGGCGGCCGGTGGCGATGAAGAACTCGGTGCCGTGGGTGGCGGTGAATTGCGTTGCCTTATCGAGGTTGTCCGCGGAGCAGTAGCCGGCATCGGCGAGCATCTGGCCGGGGACCTGCCCGGTGTTGGTGAGGGTCTGTTCGGTCATCGAGATCAAGTTCATGACGTCGGAGGCGTTGGTGCCCAACTCGGTGGCCACGATCACCTGATGGTCGGAGTCGACCACGGCCTGGGCGTTATAGCACTGGTGGAACGCCCCATCGCCGGTGAGCATGATCTTCGACTCAGGGTCGGTGAAGTTGCGTTGCGACTTGGGTTTCGGTGTCGCCTCCTCGGCGGCGGCGGTCCCTTTCTCGGCGGCGGTGTCGTCGTCATCGCCGCGCTCGCGGGCTTTGGCCTCGGCGTGTTCACGCGCCGCTTGGGCGGCTTCGGCTTCCAGTGCGGCCTTGGCTTCCCGAATCGCCGCCAGCCGGGTTTCACGGCGCCGTAGTTCCTCGGGTAGTTCATCACCGCGGCGGTTCTTGCCGAACTTCTTATCTTCGGCAGTGTCGATACGTTCGGCCTCAGCCAACAACGCCGAGACCTCCCCGGCGAGGACCTTTTCCTTCTCGGTCATCCGGGCGTAACTCATCGCTTTACGTTTAGAGGCATTGGCCCGGACTTTCGTTCCGTCGAGGGCGACTCGGCCCAGGCTGACCATGCCCGCGGCCTGGCATAACGCCAACGCTTGGACGAACAAGTGCCCCAACGCGGAGAGGTGGCGTTTACGGAACCGGGCGATCGCCCGGTAATCCGGGGCCGATCCGGCGGCCAGCCAGCGAAATGCCACCACATCAACACAGGCCGCCTCCAGCTTGCGCGAGGAGCGGACCCCGGTGGTGTAGCCGTAGAGCAGGATCCGCACCATCAACCGCGGGTCATACGGCGGCCCGCCACGGACCTCGGTATAGACGCCATGGATCCGGGACAGGTCCAGATGCTCATCAACAAGCTCGGCGACGAACCGGGCCAGATGCTCAGCCGGTAGCCAATCATCGAGCGAGGGCGGAAACAACAGGTCCTGATCCGGGGCGAACACCCGAAACGTCTTATCCACCGGCGCCTTTGACGCCACGGAATGCGGTTCAACCCTGTCCGAAGGGTCTACCTCGAACAAACCATCCGGATCGAGATCATCAGGCATACCCCATCATCGCTGATACACCACCATCAACCAGACATCCCGCCAGGCGTGTTACTGACCCACGCTCCTAGCGGCGGGGCTTGGGGCGGAATTCGGCGCCCCGCGATGTCGGGTCGTGGCCGGTGAGAACGACGTCGGGAATGCCGGTGGGCTCCCGGGGGTCCGGGAAGCGAGCCGACATCGGCGCGGCATTATCCGGTGCGTCATATCCCGGTGGCGGGGGCGGAAACGGCGCCGACTGCTCGATGAGACGCGCGTAGTACTCCAGCCACTTGCCATGATTGAAGGTGATGGCACCGACGATCCGGCCGTTCTTGCCGAAGGCGGCGGCGAAACGCAGATCCTCGACCGAGCCTTGGGTGAAGGCGATCTCGTCGCCGAACGAGCACACGCCGACGCCCTTGATGTTCACCCCGAACTGGCCGGACCAGAATTGCGGCAAGGGCAGGTGCGGGCGACGCGCTCTTTCGAGATTGACCATGTTGTGCGCTGCGGTGCGCGCGCCGAGCACCGCAGCGTCCACATGCTCGATGGCCATGAACTGGTATTCGTAGAGCACATGCGGTGCCCGCGCGACATCGCCCGCAACGAAGATGTTGTCGGTCACCACCCCGTTGATGTCGAACGCCCGACAGCCCGCATCGCAGGCCACTCCCCAGAATCCGCTGGCAAGCTCGGCGGCCTCCAGCCATTCGACATTGCGGATCGATCCCAGCGATGCCACCACGACGTCGACGTCGAGCAGGGTGCCGTCCGACAACTGAGCCTGCCGGACGTGACCGTCGGCGTCGCCTTTGAGTGCCTCGACGGCCACCCCGGTCCGTAGGTCCACCCCGGCGTCGCGTTGCATTTTGGCTGCGATGTCACCGATCACCCCGCCGAGTGGGCCGACCAACGGCGCGCTGGACCGTTCCGCGACCGTCACGTCGAGTCCGAGTTCCCGGCACACCGAGGCGATCTCGGAGCCGATGAAACCGGCGCCGACGATCAGCACGCGCTTGGGCCTTGCCTGCAACGCCTGCTGCAGTTCGTCGGCGTCGTCACTGGTACGCAGGGTGAACAGGCCCTTGAGTTTCGCTTCCTCGGGGTTGAACCAGGCACGCGAACGGACACCCGTGGCGATGAGCAGCCGGTCAAAGGGCACCTTGTCGCCATTGGCCAGCAGCACCTCGCGGTTGTCGCGATCAAGTCCGGTGGCCGCGACGCCCAACCGCCAGTCGGCGTCGACGGCCCGCAACCGAGGCAGTTTGGTGTTCCCGGCCGGCACCCAACCGTTGAGCACCTGCTTGGACAGCGGCGGGCGGTCATAGGGCTCGCACTGCTCGTCGCCGATGATGGTGAGTGCGCCGGTGAATCCCTCGTCCCGCAGGGCCTCTGCGGCGCGCAGCCCGGTCAGCGATGCCCCGACTATGACAATCCGGCCCTCGGTCTTGAATGTCCTGACGATGTCATCGATCAGCGACCTCACAGCGTCACCCGGTCCGACGGCGGATCCATCTCGGCGATGATCGCCTGCACCGGGCATGATGCCACCGCCCGCGCGACCTGTTGACGTTGAGACTCATCGGGATTCGGATCGTAGGTCAGTGCTTCCTCGCCGCTGAGCTGAAGTACCTCAGGCGCCAGCGGGACGCATTGCGCGTATCCGAGGCACCGATTCAGATCCACCACAATACGCACGGCCGACTCCTATGAGAAGGGCGCCTAGGGGCTGCTCGACACCGGCTCCCCAACAGCTTTCGTCGGCAAGGAACTCATTCCCGACCTCCAAAACCCCAGGGAGGGCTGACGCTACTCCACGCGCGGCCAGACCGCGCAGCATTCGCCCCGGAGGCACCACAGCGACCGAACATGGTGATGCCGAGTCGATCCGACCCGACGAAATCGTACGTAGCGCACGGTGAAATCGGTGAATCGTGCGAGGAGACGCGAGCAGTACGGGTGTACGACCGCAGACGCGGATCTGCCGCCGTGGGAATGTCCGAGTTCCCACAGCGGCAGATCCTCTCGCCCCCTCCCGAGTCTTAGCGGTCACCACCCGAGGGTGATCCGGCCGCGGCGCGCTGGCGGGTGGGCGCGGACCCGCCCTGGCCGCTGTCGCTGGTGGCCCGCGCTGCGACACGCGGTCCCCGCGGTGTCCGCGTGCTCAGCGTCTGGCGCGCCTTCAGGTTGGGCACCGCGACCTTCCGGACCTCTGGGCCCACGGTGTCCGTGCTCTCCGCGACCGCGGCCTCCTGGTTGCCGGCCAACGGCTTCTCGGTCGCCTCGGACTCTTCGGTGACCGTCTCGTTCACCGTCTCGGTGGATTCCGTGGACTCCTCGGCCGGTGCGGTCACCGTCTCCTCGGAGTCGGTCACCTCCACGACCGGGGCCTCCTCGGTGACCTCCTCGGTGACCGGCACCTCGACGACGGGCAACTCCTCGGTGACCGGCACCTCGGCGACAGGCAGCTCCTCGGTGACCGCTTCCCCGCCGGTGGCCTGCTGAACCTGCTGCACCGACTGCACGGATTGCACTGCCTCAGAACCGGTTTCGACAACCTGGCCGGGTTCGGCCACGACTTCCTCGACGCCTTCGGCACTCTCGACGGGCTCCTGCAGCCCGTCCACCCCGGCGCTCGCGGTCCTAGCGCTCAGCGCCGTGGTCCGCGCCGAAGAGGGACTCATACCGAAGAGCCCACCGAGCAGGTTGGAGAAGATCGCGCCAATGGCGGTGAAAAGGTTCGGCACCACGTTGAACATTCCGGCGATGGCCTGCGAGATCGCCTGAAGGAAGACAGCGAATGGGTTCGCAGGGGGCGCTTCCGCTCCCGGACCCGGGCCGGGGCCCGTGCCTGGGTCGGTGCCGGGGTCGGTCGGTGGCTTGGTCAGGAAGGCGATCAGCTCCTGGATGACCTGCCCGACAGGCTTCATGGTGCCGTCCGGTCGGAAGATGCCGAGGTTGGCCTCATCATTGTCGGCCGGCGGGTTCAGCCAATCCTTGATGGTGTACAGGAAGATCGGACCGGCACCCTGCATGGTCTGCCAGAACTCGATGAGGTCGCGGACGAAGGCGGCTTGCGTGGCGTCGGACACCTTGTTGGTCGGCAGGCCGTACTCCGTGATCCAGATCTTGATCTGCTCCTGGCCTTCCTCGAGGAAGGAGTCCATCATTTCGCGGATCTGGTTCAGCTGGTAGAGCGGCATGCCCTCTTTCCACGGCAGGCTGTCCCCGACTGAGAACTTCCATTCGAAGTTGTAGGGGTGGAAGGACAGCGCGTCGAAGTAGCCGTGGGCACCGGCTTCGTACATCCCACGGACAAAGTCCACGGGGTTCATGGTCAATCCGGGCCAGGTCTTACCAGCACCGATGACGCCACCGATGACGGTGATGTCCGTGCCGATCTGGGCCGCGGCCTGCTTGAGCGCGGTGTAGGTCTTCTTCAGCATCTCCGCGTAGGCGGCCGGGTCGAGGGTGTTCCAGAACTGGATGGAGTTGGGTTCGTTCCATACCTCGTAGGCCGAGATCTTGTCGCCGTAGCGCAGCGCGACGGACTTCGCGAAGGCGGCGAACCGGTCGAAGTCGGTCGGCTGGCCGTTGATCGGGGTGCTGCCTGTCGCCCACATAGGGGTCGAGTTGAGCACTCCGAGGATGCCCATCCCCCGCGCGGCGGCGGCATTGACCACCTTGTCGAGCTGGTCCCACCGGGGTGCGCCGAGGCCGAACGGGGTGTCCGGGTGCAAGGGCTGCACGCCGGCCCACGGCACCATGATCCGGACGTTGGTCACCCCGAGTGACTGCATGAGGTCCAACCTGGCGTTTATCTCCTCCAGAGATGCCGAGAGGTACAGCTCGGAATCGGCGATGCCGATCGTGGACGGAGCCTCGTCGATCTGCGCGACCTGCATCACGTTGTATGACCGCTGCTTGGTCAGTGGCAAGACCTGTTGGGTCGCGGTAGCCGCGAAAAGAGATGCAGCTACCAAAGCAATCATTCCTCTGATGGCAACTCGGCGGATGGGCTTCCGCATCTGATCCCACATGGCGACTTCCCCTCTAACGGCGCAGGTTCGGACATTGACCTCGCACTCTGCTTGAAATTAACCCATGCGATAGCAAATTGCGAAACTTACTCAAAAGTACTGTTTGGGCCCATTTTGTTACGCGCTATTAGCCATTTTTAGCAAACTCGTGTCATGGACTGCACAATTCGAATTGAGACGGTTCAATGCGGAACTGGCAAAGAAATGCCGGAACAAGATCGGGATCCAACCGAGACCGGTCTGTGACCTGAGTCACAGCAGTTTGCTGACGGGAGCACGGATTTCGCGCCGGCGGTTCAAGATCACGACACGCCGGAGGTGTGGTTAGCGAATATTGACGCAATCGTTAGCTAATATGTCGCCCTGTCCACCGAACGGTGGACATGACACATCCGTCAATTTTTGGACAAGCGCTGCCCGTCGCGCGCGCAGATCCACCAAATCGAGCCCTTCGGCCCCGGCCTCCGGAGGTACGCTCCGTTGGTGGCTGTCACGGGGCCCCGCGGGTGCCTGCCCGACCTTCCGGAAGGGCGTCGGGACTACTCGGATGCGGCCAGTAGGCGACGGGCAACGCTGATCATCAGCACCCGGATTGCGGCCGGAATCGTGGCTATCTACGGCATTGCGGAGATGATCCTGATACCGGAAGTACCGCATATCGGGGTGATAAATCTCGCCAGCGCAGCGGTTTTCATGGCCACTCCGCTGCTCTACCGATTCGGCCCGCTGGTCGCCGCGACGGCGTTCGTCGTCGCCGCGTACCTCTTCACCGTCTATGTCTGCAGCCAGCTCGGCACCGACAGCGGTCTGCAGTTCTACTTCTTCGTGGGCGCGGCCCTGATCATCCTCGTGATAGGCAGCGACCACATGATCATCGCGTCGGTGCTGGCCGCGTCCGGGGCCGCGCTGGCGGTGGCGCTCGAATGGCTCGTCCCCGCAATACCGGGGTGTATTCGGAGTCCGCCATGCGGATCAGCTTCGGCGTCACGGTGGCCGCAGCAAGCCTGATGATGATCATCGTGGTGGGGTCGGCGATGCGCCGGATCGACCATGCCGAAAGTGCGCTGAAGCAGGAATTTGCCAAGTCCGAGGCGCTGCTCGCCAACATCCTGCCCGAGAGCATTGCCACCAGGCTCAAGGATCGTGACGACTCGATCATCGCCGACGGGTACGACGACGCCTCGATCCTGTTCGCCGATATCGCCGGCTACACCAAACGCGCCAGTGACACCGACCCCGCCGACCTGGTGTTGTTCCTCAATCAGCTCTACACCGACTTCGACCGGCTGGTCGACCGGCACGGGCTGGAGAAGATCAAGACCAGCGGCGATTCCTACATGGTGGTCAGCGGCGTGCCCAATCCCCGAACCGATCACCTGGAGTCCTTGGCCTGCCTGGCGCTCGACATGGCCCATGCGGTCGCCGGGCTGCGCGATCAGCAGGGTCGTGAGGTGCCGCTGCGGATCGGCATCGCGGCCGGACCCGTGGTGGCCGGCGTGGTCGGCTCACGCAAGTTCTTCTACGACGTGTGGGGTGATGCGGTCAATGTGGCCTCCCGGATGGAGAGCACGGACGTGGAGGGCCGCATTCAGGTGCCCCAGGACGTCTACGACCGCATCCACGGCAGTTATCTGTTCGAGGAACGCGGCGATGTCGACGTGAAGGGCAAGGGGCCCATACACACCTGGTATCTCGTCGGCCGTAAGCCGGCCACGCTCACCGCCGGCATCACACCTTGCGGTTCTCCGAACTGATCAGCCAGCCCAGCTTCTCCAGCCCGTCGATCAGTTGATGCAGGATGTCGGCGGTGGTGGGATCCTCGGCATCCACCGCGTCGTGTACCCCGCGCAGGGTGTCGACGGTCGCGTAGATCCGGGTGGAGATCAGATCCACCACCTCGGCGGTGCTGTGCTCGTACGGCGGGAACTGGGGCAGCGTCGTATCGGCGGCCACGGTGTCGGTGCGGCCGTCTGGCGTGGCGCGTAGGGCACGAATCCGCTCGGCGATGGTGTCGCTACCCTCCCGGGCGAAATCGACCACTTCGTCGAGTTGCAGATGCAGATCGCGGAAGTTGGTCCCGACGACGTTCCAATGCGCCTGCTTGCCCTGCAGGTGCAGTTCGATCATGTCGACCAGGACCTGCTGCAGACTCGCATGCAACTCCGGCGAGGCCTGGAAGCCCTGGACATCGGTATCGGTACGGCGCTTGCCTGCTGTGATTGACGTAGTCATGATCAGTCCAACCACCCATTTTCTGGAATCATTCCAGAATCAGGGTTCTTGTCGCTGCTGATCCTGCTGCGTGAGCAGCCTGGCATAGCCGGCGCCCATACCCAGCAGCACCAACCCGACGACGATGAACACCGCCACCCGGAAGATGCCGTCCAGCGTGCCGAGGTCGAAGAGGAACAATTTGGCCACGGCGGCGGCCACTAGCGCCATACCGCCGCCGATCGGCACCGAGCGATCCGCCCGATGCAGCCGCGCGGCATATCCGAACAGACCGGCCGCCAACACGATCCAGCAGATCGTGGCGGTCATGTGCCCGGCCAGGAACCCGCCGCCCGTGCCACCGATCAGCACGCCGGCGGTCACCGTGAAGACGGTCACCGCATAGGCGATGACCACCGCCGCGACCGCCATCAGCACACGCCCGGTATCGGCGTCCCGACGCCGGCTCAGAGACCAGGTCTGGGCCAACGCGTACAGCGTCAGCAGCACGCTGGACACGAGCACCGAGACCGCCTCGGTGGTGGCCATGACCGTGGCGGTGGTCAGTGTCTGCGGTGCCGCCAGCGCCAGAAAGTAGAGCCCGCCGATGGCGCCGAAGCCCAGAGCCGCGCACTGCGCGGGAACACTGTGCCGTCCGGCGACGGCGACCACGACGGCCAGCGCCAGCAGCACCGGCCCGGCCACCTCACCGTCGAAGGCAACGGTGACGGCCACCAGTGCGGCGACCGCCGAGAGCGCCGACCACACCTGCCGCACAGCCGATGTCACGCCGGGCACGCTTGCGCCCAGCAGCACGACCGCGAGCACGGCGGCCGCCACCGCCGCGATGATGAGCGCGGCGGGCACCCGATCGACCGCCGCGGACACCCCGAGCACGGGCAGCGCGCCTGCCGCGGCGAGCAGCGCCAGACCGGTCCGGTGTGCGCTGTGCGGCAGCAGTATCAGTGCCGAACCGATGGCCAGCAGCGCCGCGATGGCGGCGGCCCCGGCCAGCCACGGGTGCTGGCTCGATCCGAAGCCGGCGCCGATCAGACCGAGCAGCACCGAGCCGCTGCCCGCCGCCGTACGGGCGGCGAACATCCAGCTCCAGTCCCGGCCCAGTTGCACCGGCAGGGTCGCCGCCGAGAGCGCGAGCATGAAACCGATGAGCAGCAGCGTGATGTCGCCGACGACCACCGGGGCCAGCACGGTCAGCGGTACCAGCACGAGCAGGGCGAGGTGTTCGGAATCCCATCGGCGGGCCAGCGTGAGCCCGCCGCCGGCGATCACCGCCGAGATCACCAGTCCGGCCGCCGCAGGCAACCACAGGTAGATGGTGGTGACGGCGATGACGTCGATATAGCCGGTAGCGATACCGGTGGCCGCCAACGCGATCGCCCCGACCCGGCCATCCGGGCGCGCGGACAGCCAGAGTGCGCCCGCGATCAGGCCCCCGGCCAGCACCGCACCGGCGGCCACCCGCACGGGCGGGGCCAGCAGACCGGCCTGAGCGGCGAGCACCACCAGCAGCACGACGCCGATCAGAGTCACCGCCACCCCGGCGGCGGCCAACGCCTTGCCGATCCAGTTCTGCGAGGGCTGTTGCGGCGCCTCGGAATCGGAGGGAGCCGCGGTCGCCGGCGGCACCGCCGACTCCGGAATCCCGGCGGCCACCGGCTGGGCGGCCGGCGCGTGCTGATAGTGGGCGTACTGTGGGTACTGGGCCTGTGGGTACTGGGCTTGTGGGTACTGGGCTTGTGGGTATTGGGCGTAGTACTGCTGATACTGCGCGTAGGTCCACGGCAGCGGCTGCGCCGCGGGCTGAGCGGGCGCCGGGGCGGCGCCGCCCAGTGTGGCGGCCAGCTGCGTCAGTTCGGCCGAGGCGCGGGTCAACTGCTGTGACATCGTCGCGAAGTCGGCGGACAGCCGCGCGAGCACCTGCTGTGGTTCGGTCATGCCTGTCATCGTCGCCCATGACGGGCACCGAACGGATGAGTAGGACTACTCGGCCGGCACGCGGGGCCCGTGCTCTAGGTATCGGTGTCTCGGTCGAGTCCGTGTTCGATGGCGTAGCGGGTCGCCTCGACCCGGTTGGCGACCTGGAGCTTGCGGAAGGTGGCCTGTACGTGGTTCTCCACCGTGCGGTGGCTCAACGACAGCCGCTCGGCGATCTGTTTGGCGGTCAGGCCCTTCGCCACATGGCGCAGGATCTCGGTCTCCCGCTCGGTCAGACTCGGCACCGGAGTTCCGGCCCGGACCGTGCCGGGCTGCTGGGCGATGCGCCGGTACTCCCCCAGCACCAGCCCGGCCAGGCCAGGGGTGAACACGGCCCGACCGGCCGCGGTGGACCGGACCGCCTCGCCCAGTTCAGTTTTGGAGGCGCTCTTGACCAGGTACCCGGTGGCGCCGGCCTTCACCGCCTCGAGCACGTCGGCACGCTCATCCGACGCCGAGAGCACCAGGATCCGCGAGGACGGGGACACCGCCAGCACCTCGACGGTCGCCTGCGCGCCGGTACCGTCGGCCAACTGCATGTCCATCACCACCACGCCCGGTTGCACGACCTCGGCCCGTCGGCGAGCCGACCCGACGCCATCGGCGGTGGCCACCACCTCGAAACCGGCCTCGGCGAGATCGCGTGCCACCGCGTCTCGCCAGATGGGATGGTCATCGACCACCATCACCGTGGTCGCCGGGTCGCTCATCGCGGCACCGTGAATTCCCATTCGGTGCCCCCACCGGCCGGAGCGGTCAGTTCCGCGCGCCCGCCCAGCGCCGCGAGCCGACCCTGGATGGATTTGCTCACGCCCACCCGTCCCTCACCGATCGCGGCCTCGAGTCTGCCCGCGGGTATCCCCGGCCCGTCGTCACGAATGCTGACCACCACCTCGTCACCGAGATCCTCCAACAGCACGTAGGCCCGGGCCCCGGGACCGGCATGGCGCTCGACATTGGTCAGCGCATTGATCGTCGCGGCCTCGATTTCGGCGGCCACCACCGGATCCAGGTAGACCGCGGCCGCGGGAACACTCACCGATACCCGATCGGTGGCATGCCTGCGCAACAACAACCCCAGATCACCGTCGGCGGCGGCCGCCATATCCGGTTCGACGTCCACCGCGCTGAGCAGACGACGCAACGCGCGTTCCTGCTCGCCGGCCGCCTCTGCCAATTGCGCTGTCTCCCCGCCTATCTCACGACCACGCCGGGCCACCATCGCCAGCACCTGCATCACCCCGTCGTGCACGTGCCGGGACAGCCGTTCGCGCTCGGCCAGCGCCGCGCTCAGCCGCGCCGCTCTTTCCACCTCCGCGTGGGCACGCCGCGCGGTGTTCGCGGCCATCCCGATGGCCAGTCCGACGCTGAGCTCGATGAGGATCGTCGGGCTGCGCACCAGGTCCACCGCGATGGCGCCCTTGAGGGCGGCGGCGGTGGCCATCACCGCCAGCCCCATGCCCATCCCCGCCACCGGGCCGGCCAGGATCGCCGCCGACACCACCGCGTTGGTCGCCCACAGCGTCGTCGGCCAGGACTGGTTGGCCAGCACCCACTGTTCCGACGCGACGAGCAGGGTGCTGGCCATCAGCGCGACCACCATCGCGGCCTCGGCGAGCACCCATCCCCGGCGCCGGCCGAATCCCTGCAGGTATGCCACACCGCAGGCGAGGGTCCACACGGTCAGGACGCCGACGAGCACCCAGCCGAGCACCGGACGATCCAACTCGGCGTTCTTCGACGCCTGGAAGTACACCGCATAGCCCCAACTGAGCAGCCGGAACACCTGCGCGGCCCGCCACAGCGGGGCGGCCGGGTCGACCGGCGGGTGTGCGGACACGGCCTACATGACCTTGGACAGAAAGGCTTTCGTCCGCTCGTGCTGCGGGTTGCCCATGATGTCGACGGGGTCCCCGCGTTCGACGACCACTCCGCCGTCCATGAACACCAGTTCGTCGGCGACCTCGCGCGCGAAGCCCATCTCGTGTGTCACCACCACCATCGTCATGCCCTCGGAGGCGAGCTTCTGCATCACCGCGAGCACCTCGCCCACCAGTTCGGGATCCAGCGCGGAGGTCGGCTCGTCGAACAGCATCAGCTTGGGACTCATGGCCAGCGCGCGCGCGATCGCGACCCGCTGCTGCTGCCCGCCGGACAGCTGGGCCGGGTAGGCGGTGGCCTTGTCCGCCAGTCCGACCTGATCGAGCAGATCCATCCCCCGCTCGATCATCTGTTTCTTGTTGACGCGTTTCACCTGGGTCGGCGCCTCGACCACATTGCCCAGCGCGGTCCGGTGCGGGAAAAGGTTGAAATGCTGGAACACCATGCCCACGTCGCGACGCTGCTTGGCGACCTCACGGGGCTTCATCTCGTACAGCTTGCCGCCGCGCTCGTTGTAGCCGACGAGCGCGCCGTCGACGTAGAGCCGACCGGCGCTGACGGTTTCGAGGTGATTGATACAGCGCAGGAACGTCGACTTGCCGGAGCCCGAGGGCCCGACGAGTACCAGCACCTGACCCTTCTGCACCTCCAGCGTGATGCCCTTGAGCACCTTGAGGGCCCCGAAGTCCTTGCAGACCAGTTCGGCCTTCACCATGGGTTGAGCGGCCTTCTCCGGTGTCGTCACGGCAGGGTATCCATCTGCGCCTTCGCCAGCGCCTCGAGTTGCTTGGTGGTCAGCTTGCGCGACACGCCCCGGGAGAAGTGACGCTCCAGGTAGAACTGGCCGACCATCAGCACGCTGGTGATGACCAGGTACCAGGTGGCGGCGACCAAGAGCAGTGGCACCGGTTCGAAGATGCGGGCGGCGATCTCGCGGGTGGCGATGCCGTAGACGTCCAATGCGTAGGGCACCGCAGTCACCAGTGACGTGGTCTTGAGCAGGCTGATCAGCTCATTGCCGGTGGGCGGGATGATGACCCGCATCGCCTGCGGCAGCACGGTACGGCGCATCGCCAGCCCCCAGGACATACCCAACGCCGTGGATGCTTCCAGCTGCCCCTCGGGCACCGACAGGATGCCGGCGCGGACGATCTCGGCCATATAGGCCGCTTCGTTGAGTGCCAGGCCGATGACCGCCAGCGCGAACGGGAACGACAGGCTCTGCAGGTCGATCTCGAAGAACGACGGGCCGAACGGCACCCCCAACTGGATCTTCTGATAGATCGTCGGCATCAGCCCCCAGAACACCAGCTGCACATAGACCGGCGTGCCGCGGAAGATCCACAGGAACACCCATGCGACGGAACTGAGCACCGGGTTCGCCGACAGCCGCATCACCGTGAGGATCACGCCGAGCACGACACCGATGACCATCGAATAGACGGTCAGCTGCAGGGTGTTGAACACGCCGAGCAGAATCCGCTCGTTGAACAGATACTCGGCGAACGTGGACCAGCCGTATGCCGGGTTGGTGGCCGCTCCATAGAGAAAGAGGCCGACCACGATGATGATGACGGTTGCCGCCACCCACCTCCAGGGATGGCGCAGCGGGACTGCGTCGATGGCTTGCGGTGGGGTGGATTCCACCGGATCGGACGGTGGCGGCGAACCGGCATCACTCATAGGTGTCGAATTCCCCTAGGAAACCGCGCCGTTGATCACCGGCTTGTCGATCATGCCTTCTTCCAGACCCCAGTTCGCGGCGATCTCCTTGTACTTGCCGGACTCGATCAGATGCTCGAGTGCCTGCAGCAGGGACTGCGCCAGCGGGGATTCCTTCTCCACCGGCCAGCCGTACGGCGCGGAATCGAAGGTCTCGCCGGCCTGCTCCAGCTTGCCGTTGGTCTGCTTGATCGCGTACAGCGTCACCGGCGAATCGGCCGACATGGCGTCCGCCTGCCCCAACACGACGGCGTTGGTGGCCGCGTCCTGGCTGTCGAACGGAATGATCTCGATGGGCGGCTGGCCCGCTTCGGTGCACTTCACGTTCCGGGCGGGAAGCTCCTCGGTCTCCTGCACGGTGGTCGCCTGCACCGCGACCTTCTTCCCGCACGCGTTCTCCGGGTCGATGGCACCGCCCGCCGGCTGGGCCCACAGGGTGCCTGCGGAGAAGTAGGTGACGAAGTCGACCTGCTCCTCACGCTCTTTGCTGTCGGTGAACGACGACATGCCGACGTTGAAGGTTCCGCCCTGGATGGACGGGATGATCTTGGAGAAGTCGGACTCGCGGTACTCCGGGGTCAGCCCGAGCGTTCCGGCGACCGCGTTCATCAGGTCGACGTCGAATCCGACGATCTTGCCGGTTTCGTCCTTGAACTCGTTGGGCGCGTACGGGATGTTCACGCCGATGATCAGTTTGCCCGAAGCCTTGATCGCTTCCGGGACGGTGTTCGCGATTTCCTCCACCTTGTCGGCCGGCGCGGCCGCGGTCGGCGACTCTTCACCACCGCTCGGCTCCGAGTTCGAACAGCCGGACAGCGTCAGGGCACCGGTCGCGACGAACACGGCCGCGATGCGCCAGAGCTTGGTCCGGTCCTGGATTCCAGAGAACACGGTATCCCTCTACTTTCTTGTATGAGTTGTCGCAGTCTCGTCTGTCGACATCTCCAGCCAAGGACGTTAACGACCGATGGCCCGGCGCGCAGCGCCGGTAACGGAACAGTAGTGGAGCCGTAACGTCCAAGCAGGAGAACGCGACAGTCCTCATCAAATTGCCGTGACTGCGGCGCACCCTTCGGGCCTGCGGAATCAGTACCTCCAGGGTGGACATGGCTACTGTCGCGGGCGGTTTCGCACCGCCGCGGGCCTGCCCGGCATCTCGAAGCGGCTCAGATTACGGACCGGCGGACCCCGTCCTGTGCGACACTCACCCCATGCAAACCGCTGCTGCCCCAACCCTGTTGCCGCAACTGTGGAAGGCGACCCTGGTCTCGGGTCTGCTCGCCGTTGCCCTCGGCATCGCCGTGGTCGTGTGGCCGGGCAAGACCATTCTGGTGGCCGCCATCTTCTTCGGCGCCTACCTGCTGGTGACCGGCATCTCGCAGATCGTGCTGGCGTTCAGCCTCAAGGTGTCGACCGGCGGCCGGGTGCTGCTGTTCATCAGCGGCGCCGCATCCGTCGTTCTCGGGGCGCTCGCATTGATTCGGATCACCGATGCGGTATTGCTGCTGGCCATCTGGGTCGGTGTCGGCTTCGTCTTCCGGGGCGTGGCCACGGCCATGTCGGCGATCAGCGACCCGACGCTGCCGGGTCGGGCGTGGAACATCTTCGTCGGCGTGATCAGCTTGATCGCCGGCATCATCGTGCTGGCGGCGCCGTTCGAATCGCTCGGAACGCTGACCTTGGTCGCCGGATTCTCGTTGATCATCATCGGCGTCATGGAGGTTGTCACGGCGTTCGGCATCCGGTCGGCCTCCAGGAAGCTCGCGCCCGCAGCGCCGGAGGCACCGCCCACCGAGCCACCGGCGCCCGCGGTGGCCGCACCGACCAGCTGAGTAATCCGCGCCACGATTCCTGCATGCGGATGGGGGAACTACTACACTCTGTCGTAGCCGAGCAATGGAGCTCGACCCGCAGCCGAGAAGTTGGTGCACATGGAAGCGCTCGACGTCGCACGGTGGCAGTTCGGAATCACCACCGTCTACCACTTCATCTTCGTGCCGCTCACGATCGGCCTGGCGCCGCTGATCGCGGTGTTCCAGACGCTATGGGTCATCACCGACAACACCGCCTGGTACCGGCTGACCAGGTTCTTCGGCAAGCTCTTCCTGATCAACTTCGCGCTCGGCGTGGCCACCGGCATCGTCCAGGAATTTCAGTTCGGGATGAACTGGAGCGAGTACTCGCGATTCGTCGGTGACGTCTTCGGCGCACCGCTGGCCATGGAGGGCCTGGTCGCGTTCTTCTTCGAATCGACCTTCCTGGGCCTGTGGATCTTCGGCTGGACCCGGCTCCCCCGGCTGGTGCACCTGGCCTGCATCTGGATCGTCGCGCTCGCCGTCAACGCCTCGGCGTTCTTCATCATCGCCGCGAACTCCTTCATGCAGCACCCGGTCGGTGCGCGGTACAACCCGGAGACCGGGCGCGCCGAACTGACCAGCATCGTCGAATTGTTCACCAACAACACTGCGCTGGCGGCCTTCCCACATGCGGTGGCCGGTGCGTTCCTGGTGGCCGGAACATTCGTCGCGGGTATCTGCGCGTGGTGGATGGTGCGCGACCCCGACAATCCCGACGCCAGGACCATGCACCGTCCGGCCGCCATCCTGGGTTGCCTGGTCGCGTTCGTCTCCGCGGCCGCACTGGCCTACACCGGCGACGTCCAGGGCAAGCTGATGTTCCAGCAGCAGCCGATGAAGATGGCCTCGGCCGAATCGTTGTGCCACACCGAGACCGACCCCGATTTCTCCATCCTCACCGTCGGCACGCACAACAACTGCGACAGCGTCACGCACCTGATCGAGGTGCCCTACGTGCTGCCGTTCCTGGCCGAGGGCAAGTTCAGCGGCGTCGAGTTGCAGGGCGTACAGGACCTGCAGGCCGAATACGAGCAGAAGTTCGGCCCCGGCGACTACCGCCCCAACCTGTTCGTCACCTACTGGTCGTTCCGGGCGATGATCGGCTTCCTCGCGGTGCCAATGCTATTCGCGATGACCGCCCTGTGGCTCACCCGCGGCGGCCGGATCCCCCGGCAGCGCTGGTTCGCCGTGTTCGCGCTGGCGACCCTGCCGACTCCGTTCCTGGCCAACAGCGCCGGCTGGGTGTTCACCGAGATGGGCCGCCAGCCGTGGGTGGTCGCCCCCAACCCGACCGGCGATCCGGTGCTGCGCCTCACCGTGTCCCAAGGTGTATCGAATCATTCCGCGGGCACGGTGCTGACCTCACTGATCATCTTCACCGCGATCTACGCGGTGCTGGCGGTGATCTGGTTCTGGTTGATCCGGCGCTATGTCGTCGAAGGACCGCTCGAGCACGACACCGAACCCATCCCACCGAGCCCGCCCGGCGAGGACGAGGTCGCACCGCTCTCGTTCGCGTACTAGGAGGCGCACCATGGACCTTCAGATCTTCTGGTTTGTCACGCTGGCAGTGCTGTTCGTCGGCTTCCTGGTGTTGGAGGGGTTCGACTTCGGGGTCGGGATGCTGATGGCCATTTTCGGCCGCAGCGCCGCCGCCGCATCCCGGGACCCCGAGAAGCAGCGGCGCGCGGTGCTCAACACCATCGGCCCGGTCTGGGACGGCAACGAGGTGTGGCTGATCACCGCCGGCGGCGCCATGTTCGCCGCGTTCCCGGCGATGTACGCCACCCTGTTCTCCGGCCTGTACTTCCCGTTGCTGGCCATTCTGGTGGCGATGATCGTGCGGGTCTGCGCCATCGAATGGCGCGGCAAGGTCAACGATCCGACGTGGCGCCGCCGGGCCGATATCGCCATCGCGGTCGGATCCTGGGTGCCCGCGGTGCTCTGGGGCGTGACCTTCGCGGCGTTGCTGCGCGGCCTGCCGGTGGACGCCGAGCAACAGATCTCGCTGGGGTTCGGCGATGTGCTCAACCCGTACACAATCCTGGGCGGGCTGTCGACGTGCGGACTGTTCCTGCTGCACGGCGCGGTGTTCGTGACACTGAAAACCGAAGGCGCAGTGCGTACCGACGCCCGCCGCTACTCGCGCCGACTGGCGCTGCCGGTGACCGCGGCGCTGCTCGTCTTCGGGCTGTGGACGCAGGTGGCGTACGGCACCCACTGGACCTGGCTGGTGCTCGGGTTCGCGGTGGTGTGTCAGCTGAGCGTCGTCATGCTGGTGTTCACCGACGGCGGTGACGGCCTGGCGTTCAGTTCCACCGCCGCCGTGGTGATCGCCGTGGTGGTACTGATCTTCGGCTGCCTGTACCCGAACCTCATCCCGTCATCGCTCGACCCGGCCTGGAGCCTTAACATCGACAACGCGTCCTCCTCGGACTACACGCTGAAGATCATGACCTGGGCCGCGGTCCTGGTCACCCCGCTGGTTCTCGTCTACCAGGGCTGGACGTACTGGGTGTTCCGGCAACGCATCTCGGCCGAACGGATACCGGACCCCGCGGGGTTGTCCCCGCGGATACCGTGAGATTCGACACCACCCCGGGAATGCGCCGCTACCTCGCCGCGGCGGTGCTGTACGGCGCGGTGATCAGCGCGGCCACCATCGCGGGCGCGTGTGTGCTGGCCCGGGTGGTCGCGGGGGTCATCACCGACCCCGGCACCCGCACGCTCGGGCACTGGACCACCGAACTGACACTGCTGGCCGTGGTGTGGGCGGCGCGGGTTGTCGCACAACGCCTTCAGGCCGGACTGAGCCAGCGAGCGGCCACCGCGGTGATCGCAGAGTTGTCCACGAAGGTGCTGCGCGCGGTGACCGCGCTGCCGCCGCAGCGTCTGCAGGAGGTCCGCGACGAGGCCACCGTGGTGGTCACCCGTGGCCTGGACGGGCTGCGGCCGTACTTCACCGGCTACCTGCCCGCGGTCATCTCGGCCGGGATTCTCACCCCCGCAACCGTCGTGGTGCTCGCCGTCACCGATCTGCAGGCCGCCGCCGTGGTGGCCGTTGCCCTGCCGCTCATCCCGTTGTTCATGGTGCTCATCGGACGCCTGACGGCCGACCGGTCTGCCGCCGCGCTGACCGCCATGACCACCCTGCAGTCCCGGTTGCTCGACCTCGTCGCCGGGATACCGACCCTGCGGTCGCTCGGCAGGGCGTCCGGTCCCGCGCACCGCATCTCGGAACTGAGTGCCGCCCATCGTCGGTCGGCGATGGAAACACTGCGTATCGCCTTCCTGTCGGCGGCGGTGCTCGAGCTGATCGCCACCCTCGGTGTCGCCCTGGTCGCGGTCAACGTGGGCCTGCGGCTGGTGTTCGGGGAGATGACGCTGGTCGCGGCGCTGACGGCGCTGCTACTGGCCCCGGAGGTGTTCTGGCCGTTGCGCAGGGTCGGCGTGCAGTTCCACGCCGCCCAGGACGGCAAGGCCGCCGCCGAGGCCGCACTGACACTGCTCGACTCGCAACCCCCGCCGGCGCACGGAACCATCGCGCCCGCTGCCGCGGCCATCACGATCCGGGTGCAGGGGCTGTCGGTCGCCGGGCGGGACGGCCTGGCACCCGAGGGCCTGAGTACCACCATGGAGCCCGGCCGCGTCACCGTGCTCACCGGACCCAACGGCGCCGGGAAGAGCACCGCGGTGGCCGCCGTGCTGGGGCTGACCGAACCCACCTCGGGCCGGGTTCTCATCAATGGCATCGACATCGCCGATATCGACCTGGCGCAGTGGTGGCACCGGGTCTCGTGGCTCCCGCAGCGCCCGGCGCTGCTGCCGGGCACCGTACGCAGCAATCTGGAGATGTTCGGCCCGTTGGCCGATATCGACGCCGCCTGCCGGGCCGCGGCGTTCGACGAGGTGCTGGCCACCCTGCCCAACGGCCTCGACGAGGTCATCGGGCGCGGCGGCACCGGACTGTCCCTGGGGCAACGCCAGCGCCTCGGGCTGGCGCGGGCGCTGGGGTCCGACGCGCCGGTGCTGCTCCTCGACGAGCCGACCGCGCACCTCGACGATGACGCGGAAGCACGCGTGCTGTCGGCGATCTCGGCCCGGGCCGCGGCCGGTGCGACCGTCGTGGTGGTCGGCCACCGCAGACCGGTACTCGCCATCGGCGACGATGTCGTGCGGTTGGACGGTGCACATGTCTCTCCGTGAGATGTGGCTGCTCCTGCAGCCCCGCGCCGCCCGCCTGTTGCTCGCGGTGCTGTTCGGCACCCTCGCGCTCGGCAGCGCGTTGGCGCTGGCCACCGTCGCGGCCTGGCTGATCACCCGAGCCTGGCAGATGCCGCCGGTGCTCGATCTGACGGTGGCCGTCGTGGCGGTCCGGGCCCTCGGCATCTCCCGCGGGGTGTTCAGTTACTGCGAACGACTTGCCATCCACGACACCGCGTTACGCGCCGCGGGTATGACCCGTGTCGGCCTGTACCGCAGGCTGATCGACGTACCGCCCGAGACCGCGATGCGTTGGCACAGCGGCGATCTGGTGGCCAGGGTCGGCGCCTCGGTCGACGACCTCGCCGATGTGCTGGTGCGCGCCATCCTGCCGATGGCCGTGGCCACGGTGCTCTCCGGCGCGGCGGTCATCATCATCGCGGTCATCTCACCGGCGGCGGCGGTGATCCTGGCGGTCTGTCTGCTACTGGCCGGCGTGGCCGCACCGTGGCTGTCGGCACGGGCCACCGTCGCCACCGAAGCGCTGGCGGCCCGGCACCACAGCGCCCGCGACACCGCGACCGTGCAGGCGCTGGAGCATGCGGCCGAACTGCGGGTGGCGGGTCGCCTCGATGAGGTGATCGCCGAATCTGCCCGGGAGCACCATGAACTGGGGCGTGCTCAGGACCGCGCGGCGACACCCGCCGCGGCCGCGGGTGCGGTGTCGACGGCTGCGGTCGGAATCTCGGTGCTCGGCGCCGTCATCGTCGGGATCATGATCGCCGGACACACCAGCCCGATGTCCCTGGCCATCCTGATGCTGGTGCCGCTGTCGGCATTCGAGGCAACCGCGGCGTTGCCCGCCGCCGCCGCTCAGCTGGTGCGCTCCCGGATCGCCGCACGCATGCTCACCGACCTGACCGCGCCGGTGTCGCCCACCCGGCACCGGCCCGACATCGGCCGGGTGAACCTGTCCCCCGGTGACCGGCTCGCCGTGCTCGGGCCGAGCGGATGCGGGAAGACCACCCTGCTGATGTCCATCGCCGCCGGCTATCCCGAGAGCCCGCTGACCGCAGCATTATTCGCCGAGGATGCCCACCTGTTCGACACCACGGTGCGGGACAACCTGTTGGTGGGACGCGGAGATGCCACCGACGGGCAGCTCACCGCGGCGCTCGGCGATGTCGGGCTGGGCGGGTGGCTGGCCGGGTTGCCCGACGGGCTGTCGACCATGCTGACCGGCGGAGCGGCCGCCGTCTCGGCAGGGCAGCGCCGGCGCCTGCTGCTGGCCAGAGCGCTCATCTCCGACTTCCCCATCCTGCTGCTCGACGAGCCGACCGAGCATCTCGACGCCGCCGACAGCGATCGCCTCATCACCGAGTTGCTCACCCCAGGAGGCTTGCTGGCCGCCGACCGGACCGTCGTCGTCGCCACCCATCATCTGCCCGCCGCACTGGAGTGCCCGGCGATCCGGCTCGGCTCGGAGAAAGGCCCAGCCCGGTAGTCTGGACCGCCATGAGCTCCCCAGGGCCGTACCCTGCGCCGCACGCGCCCTATCCCGCGCACCATCCGCCGTACCCCGGCCATCCGCCGACCGGCCCCCGCAACCAGCTGGGTTCCTGGGCACTGGTGCTGGCCATGCTGGCGCTGCTGTTCTCGTGGAGCATCGTCGGCGCTGTCATCGGCGGCTCGATCGCGGTGGTGCTGGGATTCGCCGGGCGTGGCCGGGCGGCGCGCGGCGAGGCCGACAACGGCCCGATCGCGAACGCCGGGATCGGTTTGGGCGCACTGGCCGTCATCGTCGGGGTGGCCTTCGTCCCGATCTGGATCGGCTTCTTCACCGAGGCCGGCATGGGCGACTACGTCAGGTGCATGGAGCAGGCCGGCACCGACCGCACCGCACAGGGACAGTGCGAGAACACCTTCCGCGAGCGGGTCGAGCGGGACTACGGTCTTTCCGGCGGCTAACGCGCCGGGAAATACTTGACGATCCCTTCCTGCATCACCGTCGCCAGCGCCTCGCCGCGCTCATTGAAGAAGTGTCCGCCGCCCAGTCCGCGCGAGTCGGCAGCCACCGGCGACGACGTCGAGTACAGCACCCACTCGTCGAAGCGGATCGGTCGGTGAAACCACACCGTGTGGTTCATGGTCACCGCGAAGATCCGGTCGAAACCCCAGGACAGGCCGTGCGTGGTGATGATCGAATCGAGCACCGTGGTGTCCGAGGAGTAGACCAGGGCGCCGGCATGCAGCACCGGGTCATCGGGCATCGGACCGTCGGCGGTCAGCCACACCCGGTTGTGGTCGAGCTGAGCGCCCTTGTCGCGCATCACCCAGGCCGGGTCGTTGGTGTAGCGCCACTGGATGGGCCGCAGGGCACTGACGAAGTGCGGCACCGTCTCCTCGTAGCCCACCAGCAGTTCATCGATGGTGGGCAGCGCGGCCGGGGCGGGTACCTGCGGTGCGGCGATATTGTGCTCAAGCCCACGGCCACCGGCAAGATGCGAGACCAGCGCGGTGCCCAGCAGCACGCCGTCCTGAGTGACGTCCACCCTGCGGTTGGCGAACCGCCGTTCGTCGCGCAGGCGAACCACCTCGAACTCGAGGTCTTTCTCGGTGTCACCACCGGCGATGAAATGCATCGACAACGTGCTCGGCGGCAGGTTGTCGGGCACCGTGCGACTCGCCGCCACGAAGGCCTGCGCCATCATCTGGCCACCGAAGGTGCGTACCGGGTTGCGGCTCGGATGCGTGCCGGTGAACGCATCCTCGCCGACCCGGGTGAGATCGAGAACCGTCAGCAGTTCCTGCAGATGCTCCGCCGACAAGTCTGGCTCCGGTCTCTTAGTGGTCGTCCTCGCCGATCCGGTGCACATGGATCAGGTTGGTCGAGCCTACTGTGCCAGGCGGCGCGCCTGCGACGATGACCACCAGGTCACCGCGCTTGTAGCGGCCCAGGTCCAGCAACGACTGATCGACCTGCCGGATCATGCCGTCGGTGGTGTCGATGTGCGGCACGATGAACGTCTCGGTGCCCCAGGTCAACGCCAGCTGACTGCGCACCTCGGGGAGCGCGGTGAACGCCAGCAGCGGCAGCGGGGTGTGCAGCCGGGCCAACCGGCGCACGGTGTCACCGGACTGGGTGAACGCGACCAGCGCCTTGGCCTCCAACCGCTCGCCGATATCGCGGGCGGCATAGGAGATGACGCCGCGCTTGGTGCGCGGCACGTGGGTCAGCGGCGGCGCCTCGGTGGAGTTCCCCTCGACCGCCGACAGGATGCGACCCATGGTCCGCACCGCTTCGAGCGCGAACTTGCCCACCGATGTCTCACCGGACAGCATCACCGCGTCGGCGCCGTCGAGCACCGCGTTGGCCACATCGGAGGCCTCCGCACGGGTGGGACGCGAGTTCTCGATCATCGACTCCAGCATCTGGGTGGCGACGATCACCGGCTTGGCGTTCTCCCGCGCCATCTGGATGGCGCGCTTCTGCACCAGCGGCACCTCTTCGAGCGGCAGCTCGACGCCCAGGTCACCACGGGCCACCATGATGGCGTCGAAGGCCAGCACGATCGCCTCGAGGTTCTCGATCGCCTCGGGCTTTTCCATCTTGGCGATCACCGGGACCCGGCGACCCACCCGGTCCATGACCTCGTGGACCAGCTCGACATCGGCGGGCGAGCGCACGAACGAGAGCGCGACCAGGTCGACGCCGAGCCGCAGCGCGAACTCCAGGTCCTCGATGTCCTTCTCCGACAGCGCGGGCGCCGAGACGTTCATCCCGGGCAGCGACATACCCTTGTTGTTACTGACCTTGCCGCCCTCGGTGACGGTGCACACCACGTCGTCACCGTCGATGTGTTCGACGACGAGACCGACGTTGCCGTCGTCGACCAGGACCCGGTCGCCGGGCGTGGCGTCCTTGGCCAGTCGCTTGTAGGTGGTGCTCACCCGGTCGTGGGTGCCCGCGCAGTCCTCGACGGTGATGCGGATGGTCTCGCCGTTCTTCCACACCGTGGGGCCGTCGGCGAAGCGCCCCAGCCGGATCTTGGGTCCCTGCAGGTCAGCGAGGATGCCGACGGCCCGACCGGTGGAATCGGAGGCCGCCCGGACACGCCGGTAGGACTCCTCGTGGTCGGCGTAATCGCCGTGGCTGAAGTTCAGTCGTGCGACGTCCATGCCCGCCTCGACCAGGGCACGTACCGACTCATCGGTGGAGGTTGCCGGGCCGAGGGTACAGACGATCTTTCCGCGTCTATTCACGTCGCATGAGCATAGTCGTTAATCGATTCAGATGACGGCCAGAGGGAGGGCACCGGGCCGCACGGGTGCCGGCAGGTCCGAGTCCCCCATGAGGTAGGCGTCCACGGCGTGGGCGGCGCTGCGGCCCTCGGCGATGGCCCAGACGATCAGCGACGCGCCCCGGTGCGCGTCGCCGCACACGAAGACTCCGGGCTCCTCGGTCTGCCAGTCCGATCCGCAGGACAGCGTGCCGCGGCCGTTGCGCCGCAGCCCGAGACCGTCCAGCAGCGCCATCTCCTCGACACCCTCGAACCCGATGGCCAGCAGCGCCAGGTCACACGGCAATTCGATGGGATCCCCGACCGGGGTGATCACGCGGCGGCCGAGACCGTCCCGCTCGACCTTGACCTCGGCGATCTGCATGGCCCGCACGTTGCCCTGGTCGTCGCCGAGGAACCGCTGCACGGCCACCTCGAAGTGCCGAGCCCCGCCCTCGGCGTGCGCCGGCGAGGTGCGCAGCAGCAGCGGCCAGGTGGGCCACGGCGAACGCTCGTCGTCGCGCGCCTCCGGCGGTGCCGGGTTGTAGTCCAGCTGGGTCACCGAGATGGCGCCCTGCCGGTGCGCGGTGCCCAGGCAGTCAGCGCCGGTGTCGCCGCCACCGATGATGACGACGTGCTTGCCGGCGGCGGTCAGCTCGGCGGGGCCGTCACCCTCGCATTCCTTGTTGGCGGGTACCAGATGCTCCATCGCCAGATGCACACCGTTGAGATCGCGTCCCTCGACGTCGTTGTCCCTCCCCTTCAGCGCACCGACGGCCAGCACGATGGCGTCGTGCTGGGCCCGCAGCGCCTCGATCGAGAGATCGACGCCGACCTCGCACTCGGTGACGAAACGCGTTCCCTCGGCGCGCATCTGGGACAGCCGCTGGTTCAGGGTCGCTTTCTCCAGCTTGTACTCCGGGATGCCGTAGCGCATCAGCCCGCCGATGCGGTTGTCCCGTTCGTAGACGGTGACGTGGTGTCCGGCCCGGGTGAGCTGCTGGGCGGCAGCCAGCCCGGCCGGGCCCGAACCCACCACGGCCACACTGCGTCCCGACGCGATGGCCGGCGGCTGCGGCTCCACCGAACCCGTCATCCAGGCGTGGTCGACGATGGACTGTTCGATCCGTTTGATGGTGACGCTGCCGCCTGTGGTCTCCTCGGCGATCGACAGCACGCAGGCCGCCTCGCACGGAGCCGGACAGAGCCTGCCGGTGAACTCCGGGAAGTTGTTGGTGGCGTGCAGGCGGTCGCTGGCTGCGTCCCACCGCCCGCGGCGCACCAGGTCGTTCCACTCCGGTATCAGATTGCCCAGCGGGCAACCCGCAGTTCCCGAGTGGCAGAACGGGATTCCACAATCCATGCAGCGGCGGGCCTGCTGGGAGACCTCGCCGGCCCGCTCGTGCGGATCCTGGCTCTCATACACCTCATGCCAGTCGCCGACCCGCTCGTCGACCGGCCGCTTGGCCGCGTCCAGCTTGCGAACCCTCAGAAAACCGTTCGGATCAGCCACGGCTGGCCTCCATGATCGCGGTGTCCACGTCTCGCCCTTCGGCCTTCGCCATCCGGGTGGCGCGCAGCACCCGCTCGTAATCGGTCGGCATGATCTTGGTGAACTGCGCGCTGCGGCGCGGCCAGTCCGCCAGTAGCGAGCCCGCAACGGTGCTCCCGGTGGCCTGCGCGTGCCGCGCCACCACGTCATGCAGCCAGGTCAGGTCCTCGGGATCGAGGCGCTGCAGATCCACCATCTCGGTGTTCACCTTCGCCGGATCGAGGCCGAGCACGAAGGCGATACCGCCCGACATCCCGGCCGCCATATTGCGTCCGGTGTCGCCGAGCACCACCACCCGCCCACCGGTCATGTATTCGCAGGCGTGGTCGCCGCAGCCTTCGACGACGGCCAGCGCACCGGAGTTGCGGGCGCAGAAGCGTTCCCCGACCCGTCCGCGCAGAAAGACCTCGCCGGAGGTGGCCCCGAACAGCAGGGTGTTACCGGCGATGACGTTGTCCTCGGGCAGGAACAGCACATCATCGGGCGGTCGGACGATGACGCGTCCACCCGAAAGGCCCTTGCCCACATAGTCGTTGGCGTCGCCGATCAGGTCCAGGGTGACACCTGGGGGCAGGAATGCGCCCAGCGACTGCCCGGCCGAACCGGTCAGCGTGACATGGATGGTGTCATCGGGCAGACCGTCGGCACCGTAGCGGCGGGTCACCTCCGAACCCAACAGCGTGCCCACCGTGCGGTTCACATTGCGCACCGGCAGTTCCAGCCGGACCGGGTGAGCGTCCTCCAGAGCGCCGTCGGCGAGCGCCACCAGCGTCTGGTCCAGCGCCTGGGCCAGACCGTGATCCTGATCGCGCAACCTGCGGCGCTCGGTGATCTCGGCGCCGTGCGCATCCGTCGGGACCGCGAAGATCGGGCTGAGGTCGAGGCCGTGACTCTTCCAGTGCGCGACACCTTCGGCGGTGTCGAGCATCTCCACCCGCCCGATCGCCTCGTCGAGGCTGCGGAAGCCGAGTTCGGCGAGCATCGTCCGGATGTCCTCGGCGATGAACTGGAAGAAGTTCTCCACGAACTCGGGTTTGCCGTTGAACCGCGCGCGCAGTTCCGGATTCTGGGTGGCCACCCCGACCGGGCAGGTGTCCAGGTGGCAGACCCGCATCATGATGCAGCCCGCGACCACCAGAGGCGCGGTCGCGAATCCGTACTCCTCGGCCCCCAGCAATGCAGCGACCATGACATCGCGGGCGGTGCGCATCCCGCCATCGCACTGCACGGTGATGCGGTCACGTAAGCCGTTGAGCATCAGTGTCTGCTGGGTGTCGGCCAGTCCGATCTCCCACGGTGCCCCGGCGTGCTTGAGCGAGGTCAGCGGCGCCGCGCCGGTACCGCCGTCATACCCGGAGATCAGCACGACGTCGGCGTGTGCCTTCGAGACGCCCGCGGCCACCGTACCGACACCCACCGAGCTGACCAGCTTGACGTGGATACGGGCCTTGTCGTTGGCGTTCTTCAGGTCGTGGATCAGCTGCGCCAGATCTTCGATCGAGTAGATGTCGTGATGCGGTGGCGGTGAGATCAAACCCACTCCGGGAGTGGAATGCCGGGTCTTGGCGATATTGGGATACACCTTGTACCCCGGAAGCTGGCCACCCTCACCAGGTTTGGCGCCTTGGGCCATCTTGATCTGGATATCGGTGGCATTCACCAGGTAGTCGCTGGTCACGCCGAACCGTCCGGACGCCACCTGCTTCACGGCGCTGCGCCGTTTGGGGTCATACAGCCGGTCGGCATCCTCGCCGCCCTCACCGGAGTTCGAGCGTCCGCCAAGCTTGTTCATCGCCATGGCCATCGTCTCGTGCGCCTCGGCCGAGATCGAGCCGTAGCTCATGGCGCCGGTGTTGAACCGCGTCACGATCGCTTCCGCCGATTCGACTTCCTCGAGCGGCACGGGTGCGCGCATTCCGGTCTTGAAGCCGAACAGCCCGCGCAGCGCGCCACCCTCACGGGAGAGCCGGTTGACCTCCTCGGAGTACTTGGCGAAGACGTCGTGGCGTCCGGTGCGGGTCGAATGCTGCAGCAGGAAGACCACTTCCGGGGTGAACAGGTGCAGCTCGCCATCGCGGCGGAACTGGTACTCCCCGCCGACCGACAACCGCCGGTACGCCCGTTCGGTGGGGTTTTCGGGATAGGCGCGCCGGTGCCGGAACCTGACCTCCTGGGCCAGCACGTCCAGGCCGATACCGCCGAGTTGCATCGGCGTGCCGGTGAAGTACTCGTCGATGACGGCGCGGTCCAGCCCGATCGCCTCGAACGCCTGGGCGCCGGTGTAGGAGGACACCGTCGAGATACCCATCTTGCTCATCACCTTCATCACGCCCTTGCCGAGCGCGGTGAGGTAGTTGCGCACCGCGGTGGCCGGCTCGATACCGGTGAGCTCCCCTTCGCGGATCAGGTCCTCGATCGATTCGAAGGCCAGGTACGGGTTGACCGCTGCGGCGCCGAAACCGATCAGCATCGCAATATGGTGCACCTCGCGGGCATCACCGCTTTCCACCACCAGCCCGACACCGGTGCGTTCCTTGGTGTGCACCAGGTGGTGGTGCACCGCGGAGACGGCCAGCAGCGACGGTATCGGAGCCCTGGTGTGGTCGGAGTCGCGATCCGAGATCACCAGCGTACGAGCGCCTTTCGCGATTGCCTCGCACGCGCGGATCCGCAGCTCCTCCAGCGCCTCGGCGAGGCCTTCCCCACCGCGTTCCACGTCGTAGAGGGCGCGCAGCACGGCGGTGCGCAGGCCGGGCTGCTCGCCGTCGTCGTTGACGTGCACGATCTTGTTGAGATCGTCGTTGTCGAGCACCGGCCAGCCGAGCCTGATCTGGCGACACGATGCCGCTGTCGGCTCCAACAGGTTCTCCTCGGGGCCCATCACCCGACTCATGGAGGTGACGACGGCTTCGCGGATGGCATCCAGCGGGGGGTTGGTGACCTGGGCGAACAGTTCGACGAAATAGTCGTAGAGCAGCCGGGATCGTTGCGACATCACCGCGATCGGAGTGTCGGTGCCCATCGAGCCCAGCGGTTCGGCCCCGGATGCCGCCATCGGCGTCAGCAACACCCGCAGTTCTTCCTCGGTGTAGCCGAACGACACCTGCCTGCGCACCACCGATTCGTGATTGGGTTGCACGCGAACGCGATCCGGCAGGGTCTTGAGATCGAGCAACCCGGCATGCAGCCATTCGCCGTAGGCGTGCGCACCGGCGAGTTCGTCCTTGATCTCGTCATCGGAGACGATGCGACCTGCGGCGGTGTCGATCAGGAACATCTTGCCGGGCTCGAGGCGCCCTTTGGCCACCACCTCGGCGCTGGGCACGTCGAGCACGCCGCTCTCACTGGCCAGGATGATGCGGTTGTCGATGGTGCGCCACCAGCGGCCGGGCCGTAATCCGTTGCGGTCCAAAACCGCACCGACGACGGTGCCATCGGTGAAGGTCACACACGCGGGGCCGTCCCACGGCTCCATCAGCGAGGCATGGAACTGCCAGAACGCGCGCCGCGCCGGGTCCATGGTGGCGTTGTTCTCCCAGGCCTCCGGGATCATCATCAGCACCGCGTGCGGCAGGCTGCGGCCACCCAGGTGCAGCAGCTCCAGTACCTGATCGAACGACGCGGAGTCCGACCCGTCCTTGGGGCAGATCGGCGAAAGGCGGCTCAGTTCACCGGGGATGAGTGAGCTGCTCAACTTGGCTTCGCGGGCATGCATCCTGTTGCGGTTGCCACGGACGGTGTTGATTTCCCCGTTGTGCGCCACGAACCGGAATGGATGCGCCAGCGGCCACGACGGGAAGGTGTTCGTGGAGAAGCGGCTGTGCACGATGGCGATGGCACTCATGCAGCGATCGTCGCGCAGATCCGGAAAGAACTGCGGCAGCTGCATCGTGGTGAGCATGCCCTTGTAGGCGATGGTTCGACTGGACAGCGACGGGAAGTAGACCGCACCCTGTTCGGCCCGCTTGCGCAACGGATACACCCGGCGGTCCAGGTCGATGCCGCCGCAGCCGCCGGAAGCGGTGACGAAAAGCTGTGCCATATAAGGCATACAGCCCACCGCGGTGGCACCCACTTCGGCGCCGCCGGGATCGATCGGCAGCTCGCGCCAGCCCAGGACCGCCAGGTGCTCCTCGGCGGCGATGGCCTCGATTCGTGCGCACTCGGCGGCGCGGGCGACCGGATCCTGCGGCAGGAAACAGATTCCGGCGGCGAAGGTGTTGGCGCCGTCTGCATTTGGCTGCGGAAGCTCGAAATCGACGACTGCGGCGAACAACTCCACCGGCAGCTGGATCAGGATTCCGGCGCCGTCGCCGCTGTTCGGCTCGGCGCCGGCCGCGCCGCGATGCTCCAGGTGCTCCAACGCGGTGAGTCCGTCCGAGACGATGCCGTGTGAGCGTCGACCCCCGATATCGGCGATCATGGCGACGCCACAGGAATCCGATTCGTTGTCCGGGTCGTATAAGCCTTGGGCCTTGGGAAGTGCCGAGAACAGCAAGCGAATCTACCTCCGCAGTCTCCGTGACGATAGGAGGGACTGCATCGGCCCGAAGCTGCAGTGTATCAGCGAGAACGTGTTACTTCCCGGCGATATTCAGCCGGTGAGAACGGTGGGGACCAGCGGGAACCCCGGCCAGTTGCGGACCACGGTCCATGCCACCGCGGCCACGACGACCGTGACGGTGGCCGCCATCGGCATGAGCGTCAGGCCGCGCCGCCACCGCACCACCAGCCACACCGCCAACGCCGGCAACGCCACCAGGAGGAAGACGTTGTCCACGACGGCGGCCGTCAGATCGCCGTTCAGCAGATCGTGCGTCATCCGCAGCCCACCGCACGCCGGGCAATCCAGGCCGGTGAGCGCCTTGAACGGGCAGCCGGGAAACAGGAACCCGGGCCGGTGCGGGTCGGCCAGGCCGATATAGGCCAGGGCGCCGGCGCCGGCCGCCCCGGCGCCGATCAGCCCGGCTCGGGTGGTCGCGCTCTCAGGTGCCATCGCGCAGCGGGCGGCCTTGCGGGTCGCGCACCTTGTCGGTCAGCAGCAGGATTGCATCGATGATGCCCCAGATGATGGCACCGATTCCGCAGGTGAAGATGCCGACCAGCAGCTGCGCCACACCCAGTCCGGTGTAGCCCAGGTAGAAGCGTCCGATGCCGAGGATGCCGAACAACCCCAACAGCTGCAGCAGGCCGGCGATGACCTTGGACTTCTCGGAAAACGGCTCCCCGGTCATGGGATGCCGCCCGTAGGGGGCCAGCGGATCGAAGTACGCACCCGGGGGCGGCGGGTAACCCGGCTGGCCGAGTGGCGGGAAACCGGCACCGCCGGGCGGCGGCTGGTAGCCCGGCGGTGGGAAGTTGCCCGGGTCGCCCCCGTACGACTGCGGATCCGTCATGACCTCAGGATGCCAGATGGTCGGTGCCGACGCGGTGACCCCAGCGCTGCAGCAGATCGATCATGATCGGCACTGCCGTGGACGCTCCTGGCGAGGCTCCGAGCAACCCTGCGATTGTGCCGTCAGCCGATACCACCAATTCGGTACCCGAGCGCAGCACTCCCCGATGCCGGGCGTCCGGGGTGACCAGCTGGGCTCGCTGCCCCGCGGTGATCAGCTCCCACTGCCCCGGATCCGCGTTCGGGTAGTACCGCCGCAGATGCGCATGCCGTCGCCGGCGCCCCGCGAGCAACTGGCCGATGAGATACCGCACCAGCGCCAGGTTCGACCACACCGCGGTTGCGAGCACGGCCACGTTGTGCCAACGCAGCGTGGTGAAGAAGTCGGTGCGGCGGCCGTGCTTGAGCAGTTTGGTGCTGAACGTGGCGTACGGACCGAACATCAGGTGACCGTCGCCGTCGACGACTCGCTTGTCCAGGTGCGGCACCGACATCGGCGGTGCCCCGGTCGGGGCCTGCCCGTACACCTTGGCGTCGTGCCGGGCTACGACGTATGGGTCCGAACAGCGCAGGAAGGCCGCGCCCACCGGCAGCACTCCGTAGCCGCGGACCTCCGGGATCTTCGCACGCTGCAGCAGCCGCAGGGCATTCCCGCCGGCCCCGACGAAAACCACCGGTGCCCGTACGTCGAAGACACCCTCGGCATTCCGGCCGGAAACCCGCCAGGATCCATCGGCCGCCCGCGCCACGGCCCGTACATCGTGGCGCAGCAGCAGCCGGCCTCCCCGATCGGTGATGATCCGCACCAGAGCGGATGTCAGCACGCCGAAGTCGATATCGGTGCCGCCAGGATGCCGGGTCGCCGCGACCCGCTCATCCGCTGCACGGCCTTCCATCACCAGTGGCGCCCAGCCCGCGATGGTGGCCGGGTCCTCGCTGTACTCCAGGTGAGCGAACATCGGATCGCGGTGCAGCGTCTCGAATCGCCGGCGTAGGTAGGCGATATCTCGGTCGCCGAACACCACGTCCATGTGCGCCGCGGTGTGCAGAAAGGTGCTCTGATCCAGCAGCCCCTGGGCCGCAAGTCGGTCCCACCACCTCCGGGACAACTGAAACTGCTCGGCGATCCCGATCGCTGCGGCGCCGTCGGTGGGGTCGGGCATGTAGTTGAGCTCGCAGAAGCCGGAATGGCCCGTGCCGGCGTTGTTCCAGGCCTGGCTGCTCTCGGTGGCCACGTCGTCGGCGCGTTCGATGATGACGATCCGCCGCGTGCGCTCCTGCACCGCAAGCATGGCGCCGAGGGTCGCGGACATGATGCCGCCGCCGATGAGGACGATGTCGACTGCTTGATGCTCATTCATGAATCCACCATGAGCCCGCAGCTTTGATCCGTCCAATGAATGTTCAGGTGATTATGATCCGTATATGGATCGTTGGATGGGCGAGCTCGCACCGCAGCTGCGCGCCCTGGACGAGTTGGCGGCGCATGAGGCTCACATGACGCGGGCCGCCGACAGTCTCGGCATCCCCCAGTCGTCGATGAGCAGGCGGATCCACGCCCTGGAGAAGACGCTCGGGCTTCGCCTGCTCATCCAGGACGGCCGCACGGTGCGACTGACACCGGCCGCCGTCCGGCTGGTGGATCGGGCCCGAGGCCCGCTGCACGCCCTGGAAGCAGCGGTGGAGGCCATCGCCGGAGAGGCGGACGCGCAGCACGGCACCGTGCGATTCGGCTTCCCGCTGACCATGGGCTCGGGCCGGTTGCCGACCCTGATCGCGGAGTTCCGTCGTCGCGCACCCGGGATCCGGTTGCAGATCAAACAGGCACACGGGACGCAGTTGACCTCCGATCTCAAGTCGGGTGAGCTCGACGTGGCGGTGATGATCCCGGCGTCGGATGAGGTGCGCCACCAGGTGATCGGGGCGCAGTCGATCCTCGCCGTACTGCCGGTGCGGCACCGTCTTGCGGGACGCAAGAGGTTGCGCCTCAAAGAGCTGCACGACGAAGCGTTCATCGCGAACCCGATGAGCTATAACCTGCGCCAACTGACCGAGAGCTGGTGCGCAGAAGCCGGTTTCACCCCGAAGATCGCCGTCGAGCTCACCGAGTTCGCCACCATGCACGAGCTGATCGGCCGCGGACTCGGCATCGCGCTGCTCCCCCACGACGAACGCAGCGCACCGGACATCGTAGAGATCGCACTGTCCCCGAGCAGCTACCGGCGCGAGATCGCACTCGCGTGGTCACCGACGGCCGCCACACCGGCGAGCCGGAGATTACTCGCCTTCATCCGCGATCAGTTCGCAAGCAGGTCAGCGTGATTCCGACCAGCGGAAGACGGTGAGGCAACCGATCAGCCCCCCGATGCTCCATGCCGCCAGCACGAAGAAGATCCGCCAGTGCTCCCAGCTGCCTGCCGGTTCGATGGCGGCCATTTCGGGTGGCAGCAGCACCGATCGGAAACCCTGCGCCATCCATTTGACCGGGAACAACGAGCCGATCACCAGCATCCACGTCGGGAGCACCATGATCGGGACGTAGGTTCCCGACACGAACTGCAGACCGACCGCGGGACCGTTGGTCATGGCGGCGGCCGATACCGCACTGCTTGCGACGTTGCTGATCAGCACGCCGAGCAACGAACAGCTGATGACGCCCAGCAGGAACACCCAGGTCAGGGTGAACCACCCGAAAACGTCTGTGGGCAGCCGAAGTCCGAACGCGAGCACACCCACCGCCAGCAGCAGCACCGCCTCGGCCAGACTGACCACGAACACCAACATGATCTTGCCGATGAAGTAGGACGTTGCCGTCGTCGGCGTTCCGTGCAGGCGGCGCAGGGCCCCGGTCTCCCGATCAGCGGCGATACTGATGCCCAAGTTCACGAAAGACGTCGAAAGGATGCCGTAGGCGAGCATGCTGGCGGCGATCACCGCGCCGGTGCTGACGTTGCCGTAGGGCAACTCCGCCGAGAATATGGACCCCAGCAGCAGACAGATCACGGCCGGCATCGTGAAGGTCAACACCACCTGCTCGGGTCTGCGGTAGAACATCTTCAGTTCCGGGACCACCCGGGACCACCCGATGCGCAGCACCGACGGGAGCGGCGTGCGGGTGTGCTGCCCGGCGGTGCTCACGAATGCCCGATCAGCTGTAGATAGGCGTCTTCGAGGGTCGGGCGCGTCACCGTCAGGCGATCCAGTTCGGCGCCACCGCTGCTGAGGCGGCGGATCAATTCGGTGGGTGCTGCTGTCCGTTCCACCCGCTCCCGGCCGCCCTCCATCCACCGGACAGTCGCAGCGGTGTCGACATGTTCGATCAGCCGGGCAGGCGAGTCGACCGCGACCACCGCCCCGCCGGCGACGACGGCGACCCGGTCTGCCAGTGCGGCCGCCTCTTCGAGGTAGTGCGTCGTCATCAAGATCGTCGTGCCGTCTGCCGCCAGCAGCCTGATGAGTTCCCAGAACTGTTGCCGGGCTTCGGGGTCGAATCCGGTGGTCGGTTCGTCCAGGAACAGCAACTCGGGCCGGCCCACGATGCCGAGGGCGACATCGAGGCGCCGGCGCTGACCGCCCGACAGTGTCCCGACCCTCGCCTCGACGACCGATGCGAGACCGACGAGATCGAGCACCTCCGCCGGTTCCCTGGCCGCACCGTAACAACTACCGAACATCTGCACGGTTTCACCCACGGTGAGCATCCCGGCATCACTGACCTCTTGGAGAACGATGCCGATCCGTGCGCGCCACTGTCTGCCCGCCGTGCCCGGGTCTGCTCCGAGCACGCTCACCTGCCCCGCATCACGCCTGCGGTTTCCCTCGAGGATCTCGACGGTCGTCGACTTGCCCGCGCCATTCGGCCCGAGAATCGAAAAGATCTCCCCGTATTCGACATCGAGGTCGAGATCGTCGACCGCACGCAGTGTTCCGTACGACTTGGACAGACCCCGCACCTGGACAGCCCGGGAGGGGGCCGCACCACTCACGACTGGAGTCTTCCGGCATCCGGTTGTGCGCCGTCGGCCTCGATCTCCGCCAGCAGCGCTCGCAGTTCTGATTCGGACAGATCGTCCAGCAAGACGTCGACATCGTCATCGTCCACATCTGGCTGGTCGTCGGCCGCCGACTCGTCCGAGGCGGGCGCATCACCGTGAATCGCCTCCAACTCGGTGAGGATCCGGTCGGACAGCGAGTTCACGCTGACACCACGCAGTATCTCCAGCACGGGGACATCGATCGAGAAGGTCACGTTGATGCGCACCCGGAACTCCATCGCCATCATCGAATCCAGACCGATGTCGTCGAGCATGGCACCGGTGTCGATATCGGCCACGCCGCAGTCGAACACGTCGGCCACGACCTCCAGGACACGCTCGGAGATGAGAGCGGCGCGACCGGTCTCCGGGGTCGCGGCGAGCACGTCGAGGATCGACGATCCCGAGGCGTCCTGCGCCGCGCCCGTGTCGACGGATTCGAGTTCGCCGAACATCGCCGGCAGCGGCCCGCCCATTGCTGCCTGGCGGGCCCGGCTCCAATCAACGGTGATCGCCACGACACTGGGCACGGTCTGCTTGATCAGCCTATCGAGGATTCGAGCGCCGACGGCGGGCGTGATGAGCTCGATCCCCCGCTGCGCGTACACCTTCTCCAGCTTGAGCTCTTCGACCATTCCGACCGACCATGGCCCCCAACCGATCGTGAGGGCCGGAAGTCCCTGCCCGCGAAGCTGGTACGCGTAGGCATCGAGAAAGGCGTTGGCGGCCGCGTAATTTCCCTGCCCAGGGGCAGCGATGGTCGAACCGGCGGAACCGAACATGACGAAGAAGTCCAGATTCTGCCCCTCGAAGGCATGGTGAAGCACCCTGGCACCGGTGATCTTCGGTGCGGTCACCTTCGCGTAGTCCTCTTCGCGCATGTTGATCAGCAGTTGGTCGCTCACCGCACCGGCGGCGTGCACGATTCCACGCACCGGCCGCCCGCCGCGCGAAAGATGGTCGGCCAGCCACGAGGTGACGTCATCGGCAACCGTGACATCGACACTGGCCGTTTCGATATGAGCACCGAGCCGCTCGATCATCCGGAGTGCGGTGACGGTCTCGAAGTGCCGATCACCATCGACCAGCTCGGCCCATTGGGATCTCGGCGGGACGGGAGTCCGCCCGAGCAGGGTGATGTGGCGTGCACCGCGTTCGGCGAGGTAGGTGGCCACGACCCTGCCCAGCGCTCCGGCCCCGCCGGTGACGACGTACGTCGCATCGGCGGAAAGCTTGGTGGGGAACGGGTAGGTCAGGTCCTTGCACAGCCGGAGTCGAGGGACGAACGTCGTGGCTCCCCGGATCGCGATCTGATCTTCGCTGCCGTCACCGAGCACATGGTCGGAGATTCGCTTCGCGATCTCCACCTGGTTGTCGACGCTGTCGATATCGATGAGGCCGCCCCAGTATGTGGAGAACTCCTGGTGGCCGATGACGCGGCCCAGACCCCATATCGAGGCCTGGTCCGCGCCGGTCAGCGTGGTGCCGGGTGCTGCCTGCGAGTTGGCGGTCACCAGAAAGAGTCTCGGGTTCCCGGCCCTCAACTCGGCCAACGCCTTCACCAGTCGAAGAACGGTGAATGGGCCGATGTCGTCGGAGTCGCCGTTGTCCGCCGACATGTCCAACGGCCAGCAATCGATGATGCCGGCAAGTCCGCGCTCACCGGTGGTGAGTCCGTCGATCAGCGCGTTCCAGTCGACGCCGTCAGCCGGGTACTGCACGGTGTCGACGCGGTGACCGCGTGACCGCATGTCGTCGGCGAGCGCCTTTCCGACACCGGAATCGTCGGCCAGCACCAGCCAGCACAGGGCTTCGACGTCGGACCCGGCGACGGTGTCCGTTGCGGTGTCGGCCATCTCGGACCACTGCAACTCGTACAGTCCCTTGTCGATGTGCTCGACCGACATCCTGGAAGACGAGCTCAACGATTGCACCGTGAACCCGTCGAACACGGCGAGCACACCACCCCGGTCATCGGTGATCGAGATATCGCATTCGACCGCATCTCTGGTTGCCGAGACCACGCGCACCTGCACCCTCATGTCCGCAGCAGGCGGCCCATAGACGGCGCAGTGCCGTATGCGGGTGGGTAGGTAGGGGTCCTCGTTCTCCTCTTGCCCGGAGAACGGTGCGCCGAAAAGGGTTTGGAAGGCCCCGTCGATGAGTGCGGGGTGGAAGCGGTATTGCCCGACCTCCGCGGCGACCCGGGCGGGTATCGTCAGCTCGGCGACCGCCCAGTCGTGACCGGCTGTCACACCGGAGACCGCCCGGAACGCATCGCCGTAGTCGAATCCGAGGTCACTCGTGCGGCGGTAGAACTGCTCACCGTCCATCTCGGCGCGCGGGCCCACCTCCTGCACACCGCCCGGATCGGTCGGCGCCGCAAGTGTGCCGAGTTCGGCGGTCGCGGTGATAGCCCACTTGAGATCACCGTCCGAAGTGACCGTGAAGGACGCGAATTCCAGTGTGCCGTCGTCCTTGTTCAGGGTGGTCCTGATGATGGGATCGCACGTGTCGTCCAGGATGACGGCACGGTGCAGCACCAGATTGTCGATGCTGTGGTCGGATCCGTAGGTTTCCCTGGCTGCGGCCAGCGCCATCTCGACGTACACCGCTCCGGGAACGACCACGCTGCCCTGAACCCGGTGATCGGCGAGGAATTCGAGGGTGGCGGTGCTGATCTCGGCTTCCCAGGTCGGATGTACCCCGCGGATGGGCTGGCCGAGCAGCGGATGCACCGGCCGGTAGAACAACGTCTCGTCGATTTCGTAATTGTCGTACCAGAAGCGTTTGGTCTGCCACGGATAGCTCGGAATTTTCAGCAACCGAGCGTCGCCGCGGGGATGCACGCAGTCCCAGGCGATATCGTGGCCCGCGTTGTGCAGAACGCCGACACAGTTCAACAGCGCACGAACGTCGTCGTCCTCGCGCCGCTGCGTGGCCGTCACCGAGACCCGCTGCGTTCCGGCGATCTCCAAGATGGATGCGGCCAGCACCGGGTGCGGTCCGAGCTCGATGAAATGGGTGTAACCATCGTCGAGCATCCGGCGCAGCGCGGGTTCGAAGAGAACGGTGGCCCGGGTGTTCTGCCACCAGTAGGCCGCGCCGGCGTCATAGCGGGTCAACAGTTCACCGGTGACCGTCGAATAGAGCGGCAGCTCAGCGGACTTCGACGACAGACCCGAGAGGGCGCCGTAGAGCTCGTCCTTGATCGCGTCCATGTAGTGGGTGTGGTACGGGACCTTCACCGTGAGGTACCGGTTGAAGATCTGCGCCTCATCCAATTGGCGGGCAATGTCTTCCAGGACATCACCGTCGCCTGCGACGGTGACCGCCGCAGGACTGTTGATGGCGGCGATCGACACCCGTCGACCGAATTCGTCGATCATCTTCTCGTCGAGAGTCTGCATGAGGGTTTCGGCGTCCAGGCCGACGGCCAGCATCCGGCCCTGCCCACTGGTGCGCTGTTGCAGTCGGCTGCGGTGATGGACCACCTCGATGGCCTGCTCGAAAGAGAGCAGCCCGGCGAGGTGGTGGGCCGCGACTTCACCTGCGCTGTGGCCGATCACGGCGTCCGGTGTGATCCCGAAGTGGGCGAGCTGTTCGGCCAGGGCGACCTGGATCGCGAAGTTGGCCGGCTGGGCGAATTCGGTGTCACCCATCCGGGAAGCGGATTCATCACGTCGCAGTTCCTCGATCAGCGACCAGTCCGCGTACTTCGACAATTCTCGCGAGCTGCGCAGGATGCTCGCGGTGAAGACCGGGAACACGTCCAGCAATCCCCGGCACATCTGCCACCACTGCGGACCCATGCCGGTGCAGACGAAGGCCACTTTGGGCGCGGTGGATGCGGTTCGACCGGTCGTGATCTCACCGCCGTTGCCGACGGCACGCAATTGTTCACGCGCATCGGCGATGTCTTCGGCGATCAGCGTGTGCCGATGGCTGAGGTGCGCCCGCCGCCGGGCCAGGGTGTAGCCGAGGTCGGGCAGCGTGATGTCGGGATGGCTGTCCAGGTGGTCGGCCAACCGAGCGGCCGACGCAATGAGCGCCTGCTCGCTGCGCCCCGATATCGGCAGCACGGTCAGCGGCAGGGCCTCGGTGTCTGCTGCGGTCTCCCGCCGCGCGACCGGGGGTTCGGCCAGGACCACGTGGGCATTGGTGCCCCCGAATCCGAACGAGTTGACCCCGACCACCCGACGACCGGTCTCGGGGAAGGGCCTTCCCGCGGAGGGGATGTCGAGTTTGAGTTCAGCGACCGAGAC
This sequence comes from Mycolicibacterium frederiksbergense, assembly GCF_012223425.1. Lineage (GTDB taxonomy): Bacteria > Actinomycetota > Actinomycetes > Mycobacteriales > Mycobacteriaceae > Mycobacterium > Mycobacterium frederiksbergense. The sequence continues at coordinate 4,971,993 of NZ_CP038799.1, read as the reverse complement.
GTGCGTGGTCGGGTTCTGCAGATGCAGGTTGGCCGGGACATATGCGTGTTTGGCGACCAGCGCCGCCTTGATCAGCCCGGCCACTCCGGCCCCGGCTTCGAGGTGACCGATATTCGTCTTGACAGAACCGATCAGCAGGGGCTGCGTGGCCGAACGGTCTGATGTGAGTGCGTGTGCCAACGCCCGCATCTCGATGGGATCACCGACCGGCGTACCCGTCCCATGCGCTTCCACATACCCGACCTGGGTGGGTGTGACGCCGGCGCGCCGCAGCGCCGTTCGGATCGCGGCTTCCTGAGCTTCTTCACGCGGCACCGTGATTCCGTCGGTGTGCCCGTCCTGCGAGACGGCGGTCCCGAGAATCTGCGCGTAGACGTCGTCGCCGTCGGTCAGCGCCTGCGCGAGCGATTTGATGATGACGACTGCGCCGCCCTCACCCCGTGCATACCCGTCCGCCGAATCGGAGAAGGGCCTTGCTCCGCCCCTCGGGGCTGAGGAATCCGCTTCTCGATTCGGCGATCGCGGTATTGGGACCGCCCATGATGTTCACACCGCCGGCGAGCGCCACTGCACACTCGCCATTCCAGATACTCTGCGCCGCAAGGTGCACGGCGACCAGCGAGCTCGAGCAGGCCGTATCGATCGTCATGCTCGGACCGCGGAAGTCGAACGCATGGGAGATGCGGTTCGCCAGCATGGTCATCATCATCCCGGTGGCCGAATGGGCCTTGAACCGGTAGCGACTGCTGCGGCCCTGGTTCTGCAGGAGTTGATAGTCCAGCGTGAAGCCGCCGATGAACACGCCGACGTCGGTACCAGCCAGCCGATCGGCGGGTATCCCCCCGTCTTCGAACGCCTCCCAGGTGGCCTCCAGCAGAAGGCGCTGCTGGGGTCCAGGGAATGGGCCTCGCGCGGCGAGATGCCGAAGAACTGGGGATCGAACTGATCGATCTCGGACAGGAACCCGCCCCGGCGTGTGACGACCTTGCCCATCTTCGCCGGGTTCGGGTCGTGGTAGCGCGCCGCATCCCACCGTGACGCAGGAACGTCACCGGTGGCATCGACCTCGTCGCACAGCAGCCGCCAGAAGGCCTGCGCCGAATCGGCACCGCCGGGGAATCGACATCCGATCCCGACTATCGCCAGCGGTTCACGGTCTATGGGCAGTGATTCGGTCACTGGCATCGGCACTTTCTCGTCGCGCTACACACTTCGCGAGGTATTCGTAGCCGCAGCGACAATGGATGGGATCCCGGACTGATGAATTTCGTGCGTCTGGCGTCGGGTTCAGTTCGGCTGCAGGACCGCCGATCCGGTGACGATCCAGTCAGCGCTGATCGGGGCGGTCTCCTGATCCCGGCGGTAGATTGCCCGCAATTCGCGTAGCAACGGATCGCGTTGCCAGGTCTGCACCTGGCGCACGGCCTCGTCGTCCTCGAACACCACGGCTTTTGCCGCCAGCACCGTCTCGACGAGCTGACCCGCAATCTGGTGTAGCAACCGAGCATTGGTGTCGAACTGAGCACCGAAATCCGGGCTGGGTTCCACCATCGCGGTGTGCAGCGACACCATGAAGTTCAGGGGCGCGTACAGGTCCAGGAAGGGCACCGTGGCCTTCTCGGCCTCGGGCCCACGGCCCTCCAACGCGGCCCATTCGCGGAAGAAGCGCTGAACCCGATTGCTCAGCGCGATGAGGCCTTCCAGTTGAGGCACGAACTCCGGGTCATCCGCGATGCGAACGAACCGATCATTCATATAGAGCAGGCCGATGAAACCCCAGTAGAAGGCGATGTCCCAGACGACCTTCGCCGACATCACCGCGGGCGTCCCCATCAGTACGTACTGGTCCTGATACACCGCGAGCCACATCTCGGTGAGTGACCGGAACAGTGTGTCGCTGACCTGTGCACGTGCCAGCACGTCTTCGCCGCCCAGGTCGCGGACGATCATGTCGGTGATCAGGCCGTTGCCGATCGCCACGAGGTCCAGACCGGACGAGTACAGCGGGTCGAGGAACACACCGGCGTCTCCGGTGAGGCACCAGCGGTCGGCACCGTCGAAGATCTTGGTGGCGCCGTGGCTGTACTTCTTCATCACCCGGAAGTCCCTGATCTGGTGCTCGTGCTCGGCCAGCACCGCAGCACACTGCGGTTCGTGTGCACGCAGCCACGCCATCGCCTTGGGCAACGTATTGAACCCGTCGAACGGATGCAGCGCAGGGTCGGCGACGATGCCGACGCTGGTGGCTCCGGAGCCCAGTCGGATCAGCCAGACCCAGTAGCCCTCCCCCATCAGATGGTTCGTCGACATGGCCCGGTTACCCTCGACAAGACGGCTGTGGAAGTCGGGGGCGTCGCTCCAGCCGTTGACGTCGATCTCGGTGGCCACCCGCAGCCATGCCGCGTTGCAGTGGTGCTCGTTGGGCTGTTTGAGGTTCAGTTGCCGCGGCAGCATCCGGTTCCGTCCGGACGCGTCGACCACCCACCGGGCCGTGGTGTCCATGCGTTCTTCATCGGCCTGGACAGACACCGTGTGCGACGTGCCGTCATGACCGAGGGCGACGGAGGCCACGCGACCACGCCGGATGGCGATACCCGCTGCCAGACAACGGGTGTGCAGCTCGTTCTCCAACCGCCCCCGATCTATCTGATAAGTGACCAGCGGAACGAACGACGAGCCGCCCAACTCCATTCGGGACGCGATATCGCTGTTGTGTTCGTGCGAGAAGAACATTCGCAGGCCCATCTTGCGAATGTGCGCCGCCTGCAGGTGCTCACCGAGGCCAAGGCGATCACGCAGATAGTGAGCGGACACCTCAACCGTCGATTCGCCGACGGTATGGGTGATCTCCGAGACCGGATGGGTGTTCGGCTCGATCAGCAGGATGCGCGTCTGTGGACGCGCCTGCCTGATTTCCAGCGCAAGCGCCATGGCCGCGATGCCGCCGCCGGCGATCGCCACATCGTGGTCGGTCGTTGGAGCATCGGCCGCGGGCAGCTGGCTTCTGATCTTGCGCGCGAGGGCCGCCCGGGCCTGCGCGTCGAGTCGCGAGAGTTGGGGCCGCATAAATTCAACATACCCACAATGGGCGGGGTTCAGCCGTGAAACGACAGGGGGCAGAACAGCAACCCGCGCTACACACTCTCGGCAACACGCTGGTGACGGCCGTACACCGCTTCGAAGATCGGTGACGTCATGAGGGTGGTCACCACCGCCACGATCACCAGGATGGTGAACAGGGTGGGGGTGATGATCCCGGCTTCGAGCCCGATGTTGAGGAGTATGAGCTCGATGAGTCCGCGCGCATTCATCAGCGCACCCAGCGCCACCGACTCGCGCATGGGCACCTTGCTCAGCCGCGCCGCCACCGCGCACGCCACGCCCTTCCCCACGACGGCGACGACGATGAGACCGAGAGTGACCGCCCACAGCGCCGGGGTGTTCACCAGCCCGATCTGCGTGTTCAGACCCGAATAGACGAAGAACAGCGGCAGCAGCAGCTTGGTGGTGAGTGGCTCCAGTTTGTCGGTGAGATTGGCGGCGAAGAATCCCGAGGGCATCGCCACGCCGAGCAGGAAGGCGCCGAAGATCGCGTAGATGCCGATGATGTCGGTGAACCATGCGCAGGCCATCAACAGGATCAGCACGGTACTGAGCATCGACGGCGAGACGCCCTGGTTCTCTTCGGTCATCCTGCCCAACGGACTCAGGCCGCGGCGACCGATGGTCAGCAGCACCAGGGTGTAGAGCAGACCGCCACCGATCGCGATGACGGCGAGCATCGGGCTGTTCCGGTGGATGGCCAGCACGGCCGCCAGGATGCACCATGAGATGGCATCTGCGGTCGCGCCGCACGCCAGCGCCAGGGTACCCAAAGAGGTTCCGGTCAGCTTCTTTTCGAAGATGATCCGGGCGAGCATGGGGAAGGCGGTGATCGCGATCGAGGCCCCGAGGAACATCATCGCCATCCCGAGGTTGACGCCGTCACCGAAGAATCCGCCGGCGCCCAGTAGCGGTATGGCCGCCAGCGCACCGACGAACAATGGTGCGACCGTGCCGGTGATGGACACTGCGGCGGCGGTTCCGGCCCGCTGCCGGACGTGATCGACGTCGAAGTTCAGCCCGATGATGAACATATAGAGCACCAGCCCGAGCTGCGCCGCGGTGTAGAGGACCAGGTTCGGCGTGCCGGTGGGGAACAGATGGCTCTGCAGATCGGGGGCCATCCGTCCCAGGAGCGAGGGACCCAGCACGACGCCGGCGATCATCTCGCCGACGACCTGCGGCTGCCCCACCCGTTGAGCGGCCAGTCCGGCCAGCTTGCATGCGGCGAGAATGACGGTGAGCTGAAGGAAGAAGTGGATCGCGATTTCCGCGGGCATGCGTCAGGTTAACCAGTCGGTCCGAATCGCCAGCGTGACGGACCGGTCAACGCGGGACGTTCGCCTTCAAGGTGGCCAGTGCCGCCGTGGTCAGGTCCGCCAACTCAGCCGCCTCGCCCAGATCCAGCGCGGCGCCAACCAGTTCGGCCATCCGGCGATTGGTGGCCTGCTCGATCTCGGCGTAGCGGTCCTTTTTGTCCGCGCCGTCGGGGAACGGCTCAGGCCAGCCGAACATGGCCGCGTACCGTGGGCCCTTGTTGAGCATGTGCGCCTCGATGGGAGTGATACCAGAGAGACTGAGCGCATTGAAGTGCAGTCCGGCCCGCAGCTCCCGCAACACGAACATCACCTGCAATGCGCGGGCGGGCGCGTCGTCGGCCAGCGGCATGGCCCGCCAGCCCGCGAACAACGGCGACGCCGCGGTCGGCGCCGTCGCAATGAGCTTCTCCCCCAGCGCTGCGATACGGTCCAGCCCGTCCGCACCGGCCAGATACGCGCGACCGAACTCGGCGGCCTGTTGCCAATACACTTGGGACGCACCGGCGGCGCCATGCACCGCGACACCTTCGTCCCACATGGCCGACAGGCCGGTGGGTTCGAAGACCGCGAACACCGCGCTGACGGTCGCACCGGTGACCTCGCCCAGCACGCCACCACGCCCGGCCACGTATCCGGCCAGCGGATTCTGATAGCCGGCGGCGACACTCTCGCCATATGTCTGGGGATGCAGCATGAAGACGGCCACCGCTTGTTCGATGGCGGCTCCCGCGGTGGCGGTGGCTTCGGTGAGATCCGGATTGCTCATGGACGAACCCTAGCGCCCGCCCGGAACACCGCGGTCGCGTCAGCAGGATGGTCATGAAATCGCCCGGCTGTCAGCGACTTTCGAGCGGCAGGCCAGTCTCAGTAATTTCTTTGGACCCATTGATCACACCGGTCACTTTTCTGGGCGGATTTGTCGGTGGTCGCACGTATGTTCGAGTCATGAACAGTGATGTGGCCGGCGGTCGGGAAGCGGTGCAACACGCACTGTCCGACCGCGCCGCGTCGGTCAAAGCGCTGCTGGACGCCGATTTCACGATGTTCGACACCGCCGAGTTGCTGGAACTGTTGTCCGAGCGTGAGCAGCAGGCCCGCGCCGATACCGCGGTCGATCACCGGATCCTAGCCGCCCTGATGGACCGGGCCACCCCGCATGAGATCGGCGGGAAAACCTGGACCGATGTGCTGGCCACCCGCGACCGCCTCAGCGCCACCGAAGCCGGACGGCGCATCACCGCGGCCCGCGACCTCGGGCCCCGGCACACCATGACCGGTGAGGTCCTGGAACCGGTGCTGGTGGCGTGCGCGGCCGCGTTGGCCGCCGGGATGATCACCAGCGGGCATATCGCCATCATCCGGACCACGCTGAACAAGGCCTCGGCTCGTCTGGACGCCACCGCGCGCGGGCAGCTGGAAGCCACGCTGGTCGACATCGCGACCACCAATACCCCCGAAACGTTGCAGAAGGCCGCCGATCACGCGCTGGCTCTGCTCAACCCTGACGGTGATGGCCCCGACCTGGCACCGCACCGGCGCGGGCTGAGCATCAGCGCCCAGGACGTCGACGGCATGGCCAAAGTGTCGGGTTGGGTGGATGCGGAGTTCGCCGCCTACCTACGCACCATCCTGGACGTCTGGGCACGCCCCGGGATCAACAACCCCGACGATGTTCAGCCCCAACAGAATCCGGACCCCAATCCGCTCGAGGATGACCCCGTTGAACCCGACACCGAACCCGACACCGAACCCGAGTTCGACTTCGAATCCGAGGTTGAGTGCGGGTTCGAGGGTGAGACAGAGACAGAAGCAGAGGTAGAGGCCGGATCGGCAGAGGCCGAATCGGAGGTTGAGACCGAGCCCGAGACCGAGACCGAGCCGGAGGTGCCCGGGGGCACCGAGTCGCCGCCCACGTGGGACCTCGACGAATTCCTGCGCGACCCCCGCACCCAGTCCCAACGCAACCACGACGCCCTCAAAGCCGTCCTACGCGACACCCTGATGTCCAAGAAGCTCGGCCAGCACAACGGCCTACCCGTCTCCGTGGTCGTCTCCACCACCCTCAAAGAACTCGAAGCCGCTGCCGGGATCGCGGTCACCGGAGCGGGCACCCTGATGCCCATGCGCGATCTGATCCGGCTGGCCGAACACGCCCACCACTACCTGATCGTCTACCGGCACCACACCGCCGAACCGCTCTACATGGGCCGCTCCAAACGCCTGGCCACCAAAGCCCAACGCCTGCTGCTCTACCACCGCGACCGCGGCTGCACCCGACCCGGCTGCACCCAAGCAGCATGTCGCTGCCAAGCCCACCACGCCAACCCCAGCTGGAACAACGGCGGACTCACCGACGCACCCGACCTCGGACTGGGCTGCGCACCGGACAACCTGCTCGCCGAACTGGGCTGGACCAACACCATCGACCCCGTCACCGGCCGCGTGCACTGGCACCCACCACCACTGATGAACACCGGCGGCGACACCCTCAACCACCACTTCCACCCCGAAGAACTCCTCCCACCACAAGCCGACGGAGAGGACGATGACCGATGAGGTCAGAACTCGGAAGGTTTAACCGCCAGAACGGGTTTCGGGCACTCCAGGATCAGCTTCTGCGCGACACTGCCCAGCAGCAGCTTGCCCACCGGACTGCGGTGCCGGATGCCGACAACGAGCAACTCGGCCTCCGGGCGGTCCATCGCCGTCAGCAGCTCCTCGACGGCGTCCACGCCTACCGGTTGGGCGAGCTCGAACGGAACCCCGCATTCGGCCAACCGGGCTTCCACATCGTGCACCTGGGTCGCATCGGCGAAACGCGAGTCGACATAGGACTCCCCCGAGGTCGAATTGATCACCAGCAGACTGGTGTTGCGCAGCTTCGCCTCTGCGATCCCGTGTTCGAGAGCCGCATGCCCGAACTGGTCGGCGGTGTATCCGATGACGATCGTCATGATTGGGACGCCTTCGCTTTCTGGTCCTTGTCGTCCTCGACAATCAACAGACTCTCCTCGCTGCGGTTGAACAGCCGCAGCACCAGCGGTGCGAGCAGCAGCAGTGCCATCAGCACATAGGTGACGACCGCGACCGGCTCGGTGAACAGGTTGCCCCAGTCGCCGCCGCCGAGCTGCAGGCTCTGCCGCAGTTGCCGTTCGATACGCGGCCCGAGAATCACCCCGATGATCAACGGCAGCACCGGGAGCCCGAACCGTCGCATCATCAGGCCCATCAATCCGAAGATCAACAGCAACAACAGATCCAGCGGCTGCAGGTTGACGGCGAACGCGCCGAGCGCGGCGAAGAACAGAATGCCCGCATACAGATACGGCCGCGGCGTGCGCAGCAGTTTGGCCCACAGCGGCGCCAGCGGCAGGTTCAGCGCCAGCAGCAGGAAGTTACCGATGAACAGGCTCGCGATCAGCGTCCAGATGAGCAGCGGTTCCTTGTCGAACAGCGTCGGACCGGGCTGGATACCGTAGGAAACGAACGCGGTCAGCATCACCGCCGCAGTCGCGTTGGTCGGCAGACCCAGCGACAGCATCGGCACCAGAGTGCCTGCGGCCGAGGCATTGTTGGCCGCTTCCGGCCCGGCGACACCCTCGATGGCACCCTTGCCGAACTGCTCGGGATGCTTGCTCAGCTTCTTCTCGGTGATGTAGCTCAGGAACGTCGGCAGCTCCGCGCCGCCGGCGGGCAGCGCACCGAACGGGAACCCGTAGGCGGTGCCACGCAGCCATGGCTTCCAGGACCGCTTCCAGTCCTCCTTGCCCATCCACGGCCGGCCAACCGGTATGACATCGGCCGGACGGCGCCGCAGATGCGCCGCAACCCACAGCGCCTCACCGAGCGCGAACACCGCCACCGCGATGACGACGATATCGATGCCGTCGGCCAGCAAGGGCAGACCGAAGGTGGCGCGCGGTTGTCCGGTCAGTGAGTCGATGCCGACGATGCCGATCGCAAGACCCAGCAGCAGCGAGATCACGCCGCGCATCTTGGAAGACCCCAGCACCGCGGTCACCGCGACGAGGGCGAACAGCATGATCGCCAGGTAGGACGGTGCCCCGAGGGTGACCGCGAACCGGGAGATCGCCGGCGCGAATGCGGCCAGCAGCGCCGTACCGATGGCGCCCGCCACGAAGGACCCGATGGCCGCGGTGGCCAGTGCCTGCGCGGCCCGGCCGGCCTTGGCCATCTTGTTGCCCTCTAGCGCGGTGATCACCGAGGACGATTCACCCGGCGTGTTCAGCAGGATCGAGGTGGTCGACCCGCCGTACATGCCGCCGTAGAAGATGCCGGCGAACATGATGAACGCTGCGCTCGGGCTGACGTTGTAGGTGATCGGCAGCAGCAGCGCCACCGTCATCGCCGGACCGATACCGGGCAGCACGCCGACCGCGGTGCCCAGCAACACGCCGATCACGGCATACAGCAGGTTCATCGGGGTGGCCGCCTCGGCGAACCCCTGCATGAGCCAGTCGAAGTTGTTCATCTACAGAATCCCATCCAAAATTCCTGCGGGCAGCGGGATTCCGAGCCCGGAGTAGAACGCGTAGAAACTGACCAGCGCCAGTACCACACCGATCGCGATATTGCGCACGTAATGCCTGCTGCCCAGCACGGTGGCGCACCCGGCGAAGAACAGCGCGCTCGTGATCGCCCACCCGAGCGGATTCACCAGGACGATGAGCATGACGAACAGGCCGACCAGCAGCCCGACGGTGCGCCAGTCACTGGGCATATCCGGGTCGATGTCCTCACCGGCATCGGCCTCACCCTTCAGACCACGCGGGATCGCGATGGCCAGGACGACGGACATCACCAGCAGCCCCGCGCCGATGACGATCGGAAAGAAGCGCGGCCCAACGGGATCCACCTCGGCGTATCCGCCCGGCATGGTGAGCGCGTCATAGAGCAGGAAGGCGCCGACGGCGACCATCACCGCACAGACGACGTACTGCGCGTAATCGGGCCGGGACTTCTCGGCCGTGTCCAATTCGGTACTCACACCAGCCCCAGATCCGTCAGCGTCGTCTCGACCCGTCGATCCTGCTCGTCGAGGAACTCCTCGAATGCGGTGCCGGTCATGAAGGCATCCGTCCAACCGTTCTTCACCAGCGCCTCCTTCCATGCGTCGGTTGCGTGCAGCTCTTCCAGGATCTTGACCATCGCCGCCCGGTCGTCCTCGGAAATCCCGGGCGGGGCCAGGACTCCGCGCCAGTTGGTGAAGGTCAGGTCGATGCCTGCCTCCTTGAGCGTCGGTGCATCGACACCTTCGACCCGCTCTTCCCCGGACACCGCGAGCACCCGCACCTGGCCGGCCTCGATCTGGTCGACGTATTCGCCCAGGCCTGACGTGCCGGCCGCGATCTTGTTGCCCAGCAGAGCAGTCAGCAGATCGCCGCCACCGTCATAGGAGATGAAGTTGACCTTGGTCGGGTCCAGGCCGACCGCCTTGGCGGTCTCCATCGGGAACAGGTGGTCCGGGCCGCCGGGGTTGGATCCCCCGCCGACGGTGACCTTGGCCGGATCGGCCTTCCACGCGTCGACGAAATCCTGCACCGTCTGGAACGGTGAGTCGGCGGGCACCAGGATGCCTTCCTGCTCCTCGACGACCTTGGCCAGCGCAGTGGCATCCGAGGCGCGCGCGGTCGAGCCGTTGGTGAAGACCGCGCCGACCACGCCGAGGCCCATCATCATCATCAGGTCGCCGTTGCCCCGCTCGTTCATCAGGCGCGCCATCGCGACGGTGCCACCGGCGCCGATCACGTTGAACACCTCGACGCGACCGGTGATCTCGTCGTCCTCCATGATCTTGACCGCGGTGCGCGCCGTGAGGTCGTAACCTCCACCGGGGCTGTTGGGCACCATCATGCGCAGGCGGTGCAGCCCGGTCTCCTCGCCGCGGGTGACTCCGCACGCGGAAAGTAGCAGCGCGGCGATCACGGCGATGACCACGCCTGTGGTCACCCGACCCCGTTTGAACATGTCGTCCCCAATCACTTGTTTGTGATGCTCAGCAATACTGGACCCAGTAGTGACTCAGGTCACTGATATGGACGCAAAGGAAGTAGTGGTCATTAAGAACACGAGCTGGAGCCGCAGCCTCGCCGGGCAGTTCCTGGTGTTTCAGCTGGTCGTCGTCGCGGTGGTGCTCGTTGCCGTCGCGGCGGTATCGGTGGCGCAGTCGACCAGCGAGTTCCGCGAGGTCCGCGGCCTGCGGATGATCGCCGTCGCCGAGAACATGGCCTCGACGCCGATCGTGCGCGACCGTTTCTCCGATCCGTTCGCCGAGAAGTACCTGGCCGCCGACGTCGACCGTGCGGTGGCGCTGTCGGGTGCGAGCGTCGCCGAGATCCTCGGCCCCGACGGCACGGTGCGGGCTTCTACGGACCCCTCCCGCATCGGAGTGCAGACCGATCTGGGTCCGAGCCGGGCCGACGAGGGCCGGGCGTGGTTCGGTGACGCCGACGTGGCGGGCGTGCACAGCCTCATCGGGCAGGTCCCGATCCTGTCCAGTGACGGCGAGGTGCTCGCGATCGCCTCGGTCAGCGAGGGCTATCCCTCGGTATGGCAGCTGTTCAGCGGCGCCGGCGAACGGCTGCTGGTCTATCTGGGTCTGGGTGCCGTGCTCGGGCTGGCGGCCTCCTGGTTGCTGTCGCGCCGCATCAAACGGCACACCCGCGGGTTGGAGGTCACCGAGATCGCCGGCCTGGCCGATCATCGGGAGGCCTTGCTGCACAGCATCCGTGAGGGGGTGGTGGCGGTGAACCCCGACGGGGTGATCACGGTGCTCAACGACAGCGCGCAGGAACTGCTGGAGATCGGCACCGACAGCGTCGGCCGACGCGCCGACGCCGTCGGCCTCGAGCAGGCGGTGGTGGACTTCCTGCTCTCCGGGGAAGGTGAGAACGATGTCGTGATCGCCACCCGCAGCCGGGTACTGGCGCTGAATCGGCGCGCGGCCAGCAGCCAGGGCCGGCGTATCGGTACCGTGACCACGATGCGTGACAGCACCGAACTGGCGGCCCTGCAGGCGCAGTTGTCCTCGCACCGCAGTGTCACCGACACCCTGCGGGCCCAGACCCATGAGTTCGCCAATCAGTTGCACACCATCTCCGGCCTGGTCCAGCTGGGCGAGTTCGACGCGGTGCACGATCTGGTGGGCACCCTGACGCGGCGCCGCGCCGAGCTCAACGATGCTGTCACCCAACGGGTTTCCGACCCTGCGGTGGCGGCCCTGCTGATCGCCAAGACATCGCTGGCCGCCGAGAGCGGGGTGACGCTGAGCCTGCACACCGACAGTCACCTGCGCGCGCTGCCGCCGGCGCTGGCCACCGATGCGATCACCGTGCTGGGCAATCTGATCGACAATGCCGTCGACGTCTCGATGGGCTCCGAGCGCGCCCAGGTGACCGTGCACGTCGATGACACCGACGGCCTGCTGATGGCGGTCACCGATTCCGGTCCGGGTGTGCCACCTGAACGTCGGGAACTGGTGTTCGCCCGCGGTGTCACCTCGAAATCCGAGGGTGCGGGTGGGCCCGCCGAGAAAAGAGGGATCGGGCTGGCCCTGGTGCGGCTGGTGACAGCCCAGCACGGCGGGCACGCCCGGATCGACGACGCGCCCGGCGGTGGTGCGTCGTTCGTGGTTCGGCTACCGGAGTCGGCGCTGGCGGCCGGGCGAGGGCAGCGCCGGGGAAGCAGCGAGTCAGCCCGTGCGTGATGTGCTGATCGTCGACGACGATTTCATGGTGGCCGAGATCCACCGCCGGTTCGTGCAGCGAATCGAGGGTTTCCAGCCGGTCGCGGTGGCCCGCAGCGGCACTGAGGCGCTCGCGGCGGCAGCGGCCCACCAGCCGCACCTGATCCTGCTGGATGTGTACCTGCCCGATATGACGGGCCTGGAGGTACTGCACAGGTTGCGCGCCGAAGGCGATCACGTCGGCGTCATCATGATCACCGCGGCCCGTGAGCTGGACACCGTCCGCGGCGCCCTGGACGGCGGTGCGGCCGACTATCTGATCAAACCCTTCGAGTTCGACCAGTTGCAGGCCAAGCTGACCGCCTTCGCCGCCCGGGCCGACGCGCTGGCCGCCGACGGCGGGGCGGACCAGTCGATGATCGACGCACTTTTCGGCGGCCCCGCGACGGCCGCCGCGCCCGAGGTCCTACCGAAGGGGCTCGGCGCCGAGACCGGGCGCCTGGTGCTCGACGCGGTACGTGCGGCCGACGAGGTCTCGGCCGCCGAATGTGCCGATCTGGTCGGGATCTCCCGGGTCAGCGCCCGCCGCTACCTGGAGCACTATCTGGCCGCCGGCGCGCTGGAACTCCGTCTGCAGTACGGCGTGGGCCGGCCGGAGCGCCGCTACCGCACCGCGGGTTGAGGCACCCATGAGTATCCGGCGTGCGCTTGCGGTGCTGCTCACCCTTGTGGTGCTGGCCGGGTGCTCGACCGGAGCCGGCCGACCTCAAAGCCGCACCGATCCCGGTCAGGCCGATGCGGTGGCCCGCATCGTCGACGAGGCAATGACACGTGGGCACCTCAAGGCCGTTCTGATCCGGGTCACCGAGAATGGTCAGGAGGTGCTGACCCGCGCTTTCGGTGAATCCATGACGGGTGTGCCCGCCACCGAAGCCATGCACTTCCGCAACGGTGCGGTGGCGATCTCCTATGTGGCCACCGTGCTGCTGAAGCTGGTCGAGCGCGGCACGGTCAGCCTCGACGACAAACTCTCGACATGGCTGCCCGACACCCCGCACGCCGATCGGGTGACCCTGGGCCAGCTCGCCCGGATGACCTCCGGGTACGCCGACTATGTGATCGGCAACGAGGAGTTTCAGAAAGCGTTCTACGACAACCCTTTCCGACAGTGGGCGCCCGAGGAGCTACTGCGATTCGCGACCGCCAAGCCGCTGTACTATCCGTCGGGCACCAACTGGAACTACGCCCACACCAATTACGTACTACTCGGGCTGGCGCTGGAGAAGGCCACCGGCCGCGATATGGCCGACCTGCTGGCCGACGAGGTGTTGGGCCCGCTGGGACTGACCAGCACCGCCAACTCGTTCACCGCCGAGGTACCCGCGCCGACCTTGCACGCATTCACCTCGGAACGCCGCGAAACGCTCGGCATCCCCAGCGGCACAGCCTTTTACGAGGAGTCCACCTTCTGGAACCCGTCCTGGACGATCACCCGCGGCGCCGTGCAGACCACGAACATCTACGATATGGAGGCCGGCGCCGCCGCCATCGGTTCGGGCACGCTGCTGACCCGCGAGTCGTATCAGACGATGACCGCACCGGACCTGCGCGGTAGAACCTTCGCCCTACCGGGCTGCCCCACCTGCGCACCGCAGACCGAGGGCTATACCTACGGTGTCGGCATCGTCATCTCCGGTGGCTGGCTGCTGCAGAACCCGTTGTTCGCCGGCCAGTCCGGGGTCGCGGCGTACCTGCCGGCGAAGAAGATCGCCGTCGCGATCGCGGTCACCTATCTGCCCGAGGCCTTCGACGACACCGGCGATTATCCGAACGCGGCCGAGGCGCTGTTCCGTGCGGTCGGGGCGGAACTGGCCCCCGACGACGCTCCCCCGACACCGCCGGGCGCGCCGAAGTAGATTTGTCCGGTGGCCCCCACAGTTCTTTTCCTCTACAACGACCCCATCGCGACCGAGGCGATGCTCGGCGAGGCGTTCACCGACGCCGGCTACGACGTGCACACCTTCGAGGTCGTGCCGTCGTCACGGACCGCCGACCCGGCCGTCGCCGTCGACTTTCCCGACCCCACCGGCTTTGACGTCATCGTGCCGCTGGGGGCACGCTGGCCGGTGTACGACGAAGCCCTCAGGGCCACCTGGGTGGGCGCGGAGACCGAACTGGTCCGCCAGGCCGCGGCCGCCGGCATCCCGACCCTCGGCGTCTGCTTCGGCGGGCAACTCCTGGCGCAGGCCTTCGGCGGCAGCGTCTTCCGTTCGGAAACCCCCGAGATCGGCTGGTATGAATTGGAATCCGATCGCCACGAGCTGATCCCGGACGGCCCGTGGTTCGAATGGCATTTCGACCGCTGGACGCTGCCGCCGGGCGCCACCGAGATCGGACGGACACCGGGCACTTCGCAGGCCTTCACTCTCGGTCGGTCGGTGGCGCTGCAGTTCCATCCCGAACTGGATCCGGCGCTGCTCGAACTCTGGCTCGACGATGACCGCGAAGCCGGCGAGGCCACCCTGGGCGGCTGCACCCACGATGAGTTACGTTCGCGCACAGCCGAATTACATGATGATGCGGCCCGGCGGATCAGGCGCCTGGTACAGGGCTTCCTGGCATATACGGCGCGTCAGCCGTGCCCCAGTTCGTGAGCGAGCGCCGCGTCGATGACGGGGCGACGGAAGGTATGGCCCAACCCGGCCAGCTTGGCCGGCACCACCCGCTGATCGGCCTCGGCGAGTTCCCGGGCGCCTTGGGCGCCCAGCAGTAGCTTCGGACCGAAGGACGGTACCGGCAGCAGCGTCGGCCGATGCAGCACCCTGCCCAGTGCGGCGGTGTAGTCGTTGTTGCGCACCGGTTCTGGCGCCACCGCGTTCACCGGTCCCGCCAACCGGGCGTCGTACAGCGCACGGTGATACACGTCGAGTAGATCGTCGATGCCGATCCAGGACAGCCATTGCGTTCCGCTGCCCAGTCGGCCGCCAAGACCGGCGGCGAACAGTGGGCGCAGCAGTCGCAGGGTGCCGCCACGGGCGGACTGGACCACACCGGTGCGGACGTTGACCACGCGTAGGCCTGCGGCCGCGGCGGGTTCGGTCGCGGCCTCCCAGTCGGCCACCACGTCGGCGAGGAACCCGCCGCCCATCGTGGCGTCCTCGGTGAGCAGCGAGTCCCCGCGCTCGTAGCCGTAATAGCCGACGGCCGAGGCGCTGACGAAGATCTTGGGGCCGTCGGCGACATGTGCGGCGACCTCGGCGAGCTTGCGGGTGGGCCCGATCCGGCTGTCCCGGATCGCGGCGCGGTGCGCATCGGTGAACCGTCCCGCAATCGAGGCCCCGGCCAGATGCACGACGGCATCCACGCCCGCCAGCAGGTCCGGTGCGGGGTTGTGGGGATCCCACTGGCGCTCATCGGAACCCGTCGGGGCGCCGCGCACCAGCCGGATGACACGATGGCCACCGGTGCTCAGGAACGCGGTCAGGGCATCGCCGACCAGACCGCCGGCGCCGGTCACCGCGATCACCATCGGCGCCAGGCCGGCCACGCGGTGCGCGTCGAGATCCTCGGCCAGCTGGGTGTGCCGGTAGACGAACATCGGCCGCAACGCCGCCGCCGGAACCACCGCGTCGATGCGGTCATACACCCGGGTGCCGGTGCCCGCCTCGGCGTACTCGTGGGTGTGCCGCCACGTGCC
The DNA here is from genome assembly GCF_012223425.1 of Mycolicibacterium frederiksbergense. Classification (GTDB taxonomy): domain Bacteria; phylum Actinomycetota; class Actinomycetes; order Mycobacteriales; family Mycobacteriaceae; genus Mycobacterium; species Mycobacterium frederiksbergense. The sequence goes on along the minus strand of NZ_CP038799.1, from coordinate 4,956,170 downwards.
GATCACCCGCGCCGGCCAGGATGCCGGACCGTCGGCGGCCAGGGTGTCGACGAATCGGTGCGGTGGATCGAACTCCGCAGGCTCATGCTGGGCCACCCAGCGCAGCCCGCCGGGCAGCCCGAGCACCGCCTGGCCGTCGGCCAGCGAGTCGGTCTCGGCGATCACCGTCATCGGCTGCCAGGGTGGCACCAGCCGTCGCATGGCCCCGGGCCTGGTGTGCCAGGCGAAGACCTCGTCGATCGGATGGTCGACGATGCTGTCGTACTCGATGCCCATTGGTGTCCGCCCTTGGTTGGTCCCGCCCGGCCCGGGGGTACCCCGGATCGTATGGGAGAAACGGCCGCCGGCTTTCTGAACCGCCGGGAAGCCGGCCGGGTGCTGGCGTCCGGGTTGGCGCACCATCGTGGCGCGGCGGGAACGGTGGTGCTGGGGCTGGCGCGCGGCGGCGTCCCGGTCGGCTGGGAGGTCGCGGCCGCGCTCGGCCTGGTGTTCCATGCCTTTCTGGTCCGCAAGCTCGGCCTGCCGCACTGGCCCGAACTGGCGATGGGGGCGCTGGCCACCGGCGGCACGGTGGTACGCAACGAGGATGTGATCCGCAGCCAGGCGGTCACCGAAGACCAGCTGCGCGAGGTCATCGAGCGCGAGCGCCTGGAGTTGCGCCGCCGCGAGGCGGCATACGGTGTCGGGGAGTCCCCGGAACTGGCCGGGCGCACCGCGATCCTGGTCGACGACGGCATCGCCACCGGCGCGAGCATGCTCGCCGCGATCCGGGCCGTTCGGGCCCTGGGAGCTGCGCGCGTGGTGGTGGCGGTCCCGGTGGCTTCACGCACCGCGACCCGCCTGGTCGGCCGTGAGGCCGACGAGTTGGTGTGCCTGGACGAACCGCCGGACTTCCGGGCGGTCGGGCAGGCCTACGCCGATTTCACCCAGACCAGCGACGACGAAGTGCGTGCGCTGCTGGCCCGGCGCCCCTAGCTCTTCGGGGTTTCCTCGGGGTCGGGCGAGATCTCGACCGAGCCGCCGGACGTGTCGTCGGCGGCATCCTCGGTGTCGGTCACGCCGGCGACCTCGGGTTCCGACGCGGCCGTGTCGGACTCGGCCGGATCGGACGCCATCGGCTCGGACTCGGTCATTTCCGGCTCCTCGGGGTAATCCTGGACACCCTGCTCGTCCTCGTCCGCGTCGGCGGCATCCACGTCGGGGTCACCGTCGCGCCGGGAACGCAGCGCATCGGCGATGAGCAACAGCACGCCGATGACGCTGGCACCGATGCACACCCAGGCGATCAGCTCGTTGCTGGTGACGACGGCGGCCACCAGGGCGACCAGACCGATGACAGCGAGAACGAGCGCAATGATCAGCATGCGACGAACTTAGCCGGTGCTGGGCCGGTCAGTTGTTACCCCGGTTGAACTGGTTGAAGCCGCCGCCCTCGTTACCGGCAGCGGAATCGACCGGTGCCGCGGAACCGCGCTGGCCCAGCTCTTCGAGCTGAGACTCCAGGTAGGTCTTGAGGCGGGTGCGGTACTCGCGTTCGAAGGTGCGCAGCTGCTCGAGTCGGCCCTCCAGCACGGTGCGCTGCTGGTTGATGGTGCCCATGATCTCGGAGTGCTTGCGCTCGGCGTCGGCCTGCAGGGCATCGGCCTTCTCCTGCGCCTGACGCAGCTGCGTCTCGGAGCGGGTCTGGGCATCAGACAGCAGGGCGTCGGCCTTGGCGCGGGCGTCGGCGACGGTCGTCTCGGCGGTGCTGCGCGCCTCACTGACCAGGGCGTCGGCCTCGGCGCGGGCATCGGCGAGCAGCTTGTCCGACTCGGCCTTGGCCGTACCGGTCAGGCGGTCCGCGGTGTCCTGGGCCAGGCTGAGCACCTTGGCCGCCCGCAGATGCGAATCCTCGGAGACCGGGGCTTGCTGCACCACGGGTGCCACCGGCGCGGGCGCCTCGTACACCGGCTGGACCGGCTCGGGCTCGGGCTCCGGCTGCGGGGCCTGGTAGGGCGGGATCGTCTGCGTCGCCTGGATCCCGCCACCGGAACGCGCACCGGCAAGCTCCGAGTCGAGCTCGGACACCCGCTGACGCAGGTCGGCATTCTCCTCGATGAGCCTGGTCAGCTCGTTCTCGACCAGGTCGAGGAAGGCGTCTACCTCGTCCTCGTTGTAGCCGCGCTTGCCGATCGGCGGCTTACTGAATGCGACGTTGTGAACGTCGGCTGGAGTGAGCGGCATTGTCTGCCCCCTTGAAGTCTGGACCGTCAACCGGTTTCGAAGTGTAGAGCGTCAGTAGAAGTAACTGGCGTCCATCCTGTCACAGCAGACTCTACGGTTGCACTTGAGGTTCATAAATAAGAGCGAATTTCAATGTTCGACAGTGACCCGCGGTGACGATTCCGCTCAGATGGTGGCGCTGGCTGCGGCACCGAATGCCAGCTGCATGCCGATGAACGCGACCAGCAACAACACCATGATCGACAGGTCGAATCGCACCGCGCCGATGGTGAGCTGCGGGATGATCCGGCGCAGCAGTTTCACCGGCGGATCGGTGACGCTGAGGATGAGTTCCAGCACCACCACCGTGGCACCGCTGGGCTGCCAGTCGCGACTGAACGACCGGATGAATTCGACAACGACCCGGGCGATGAGCAACAGCCAGAAGACGAACAGCACAAAACCCAGGATTTGAAAGACCATCGACAACTGAGCCGACCTCACTACTGCATACACAGACGGGCAGGTATAGGGACATTCGAGCAGGTGGGACAAGCATGCGATCCCAGGACGTCAGCCTACCTGGCGGACCGGAACGGACTGGGTGGCGCAATGCCGTAGTAGGCCGAGGCCCTACTGGTAGGAGTAGAAACCGGCCTCGGCGATCCGGCGGCGCTCGTCGGCGCTGACGTCGATATCGGCCGGTGAGAGCAGGAACACCTTGGTGGCGACCTTGTCGAAGGATCCGCGCAGCGCGAACGCGAGGCCGGCGGCGAAATCGACCAGTCGCTTGGCGTCCGCGTTGTCCATCGACACCAGGTCCATGATCACCGGGGTGCCGTCACGGAAACGCTCACCGATGGTGCGCGCCTCGCTGTAATCCTTGGGGCGCAGCGTGGTGATCTTGGCCAGCGGGCTGCCGGCCTCGAACAGCTCGGCCATCCGTCGCGGTTCCATGGCGAGCGCGCCGCGGGTGGGAGCACCCGCGAAGCGCGGCGCCGGGCGGTCGAACTCGCGGGGCGTGCGCAGCCGACCCTCGAAGCGCGGGGCGTCACCGTAGCCGCCGCGGTACGCGCCGGGGACGTCGTCGTACTCGCGGGCCGGAATCCGGTCGTCGAACGCCCGGGGCTCGCGGCCGTAACCCTCGTCCTCGAAACGCTCTTCGGCGGCGCGTCGCGGGTACGCACGCGGCCCACGCTCGTCGTCGTAGTACTCGTCGTCGTAATCGTCCATCGGCGCCATACCGAAGTAGGCCTTGACCTTGTGCAGAGTGCTCATCGCCTGCCCCTTTAACGACTTGTGTCTGTGTTGTCTGTGATGAAGATGTGACTGGAGTGACTACTCAGGGTGACGTTAGAGGACGTTGACCCATCAACGCGGTTCCGACACGCACACACGTGGATCCATATCGCACCGCCGTCTCCATATCTCCCGACATGCCCGCCGACAGCCCCAGCCGCTGAGTGAACGACCGCTGCACCCGGTCGCGTTCGGCCTGCAGCCGCGCGAACGCATCCTCGGCATCCCAGCTCAGCGGCGGGATGCCCATCAACCCGGCGAACTCCAGTGCGTCGATGGCATGTGTTGCGGCACATAGCTCGTCGATCAGGTCCGGCTTGTTCACATCCACCCCGCCGCGATCGGGATCGCCGTCGAGGCTGATCTGCAGATAGACCCGCAGCGGTCGGGTACGCCCGCCCGCGTCCAGCTCCTGCTCGGCGCCTCCCCCGAGGGCGGCGATCAGCCGGGCACTGTCCACCGAATGCGCGGCGTAGGCCCAGCGGGCAATGGCGCGCGCCTTGTTCCGCTGGATGTGGCCGACCATGTGCCAGCGGATCTCGTCGCCCGGAAACGCGGACCGGACGTCGGCCACCTTCCTGGCGGCCTCCTGCTCGCGCGACTCACCGAACTCGGTACAGCCCAACCGCCGCAGGATCACGACATCGGAGGCGGGAAAGAACTTCGTGATCGGCAGCAGTTCGATTTCCCGCACCGGCCGGCCGGCGGCCTCGGCGGCACGTGCCAACCGGGTCCGTACCGCGGCCAGCGCTCCGGCCAGTTCCACGTCGCGGTGGGTGCTCATTCCATCCACACCAATGACGCCAGCCGTCCGGTCGGAGCATCACGCCGATGGCTGAACAGCGCGGCGTCCTCGACGGTGCAGCGGGGATCGATGTCAACGGACTTCACACCCAATGCCGCCAGCTGTCGCGCAATTCCGGCGCGGATATCCAGGCCCGGGGTGCCCCTGGCGGTCCGGCACCGGCTGCCCGGCAGCACGGCGTCCACCTCGTCGACCATTTCCGCGGGTACCTCATAGTTGCGGCCGCTCACCGCCGGGCCCAGCAGCACGGAGATATCGGCGACGGACGCACCCACCTTCACCATTTCCTCCACAGTGCGGGGCACGATGCCGATCTGGGCACCCACCCGGCCCGCATGGGCGGCGCCGATGACCCCGGCCCGCGCGTCGGCCAGCAGCACCGGGACACAGTCCGCGGTCACCACCGCCAGCGCCAGACCGCGGGTGGTGCTCACCAACGCATCGGTCTGGTCGACGGCGGCGCCCTGCGGACCCTCGACGACCGCGACATTGGCCGAGTGCACCTGGTTCATCCAGACCACGGCGTCCTCGGCCAGGCCGATCGATGAGGCCAGCCGTCTCCGGTTGGCGGCCACCGCGACCGGATCATCGCCGACATGGTCACCGAGATTGAAGGTGTCGAAGGGCGGTGCCGATACCCCACCCGCACGGGTGGTGGTCACGCGCCGAACCCGAACCGGCACGACGGATCAGTGGCGCATGAACGGCGGCACGTCGACGTCGTCGTCGGAGATGCCGCCGTCGTCCGGACCACCGATCCGGACGGTCGCTCCGTTGGTGTGAGCCGGCACCGACATGGCGTCGGCCGGCTCGAACACGCTGGACCTGACCTTGCCCGCCGAACCGGCGGCGACAGAGGGCGCGCCCTCCCCCACAACGGGTTTGCGGCTCGGGCCGGAGGTGTCGAAACCGGCGGCGATCACGGTGACCCGCACCTCGTCGCCCAGCGAATCGTCGATCACGGTGCCGAAGATGATGTTGGCCTCGGCATGCGCGGCCTCCTGCACCAGCGAGGCGGCCTCGTTGATCTCGAACAGGCCCAGGTCACTGCCACCGGCGACCGACAGCAGCACGCCCTGCGCGCCCTCCATCGAGGCCTCCAGCAGCGGTGAGTTGATGGCGATCTCGGCGGCCTTGAGCGCGCGTCCGTCGCCGCGGGCCGAACCGATGCCCATCAGCGCGGTGCCCGCGCCGCTCATGACACCCTTGACGTCGGCGAAGTCGACGTTGATCAGGCCGGGAGTGGTGATCAGGTCGGTGATGCCCTGGACGCCGTTGAGAAGCACCTCGTCGGCACTGCGGAAGGCATCCATCAGCGAGACCGCCGCGTCGCCCATCTGCAGCAGCCGATCGTTCGGGATGACGATCAACGTGTCGCAGCTTTCCCGCAGCGCGGTGATGCCGGTCTCGGCCTGGTTGGACCGGCGCTTGCCCTCGAAGGAGAACGGCCGCGTCACGACACCGACCGTCAACGCACCCATCTTGCGGGCGATGCTGGCCACCACCGGTGCGCCACCGGTGCCGGTGCCGCCACCCTCGCCTGCGGTGACGAAGACCATATCCGCGCCGCGGATCAGTTCCTCGATATCGTCCTTGGCGTCCTCGGCGGCCTTGCGGCCGACCTCCGGGTCGGCGCCGGCGCCCAGGCCGCGGGTCGAATCACGACCGACGTCGAGCTTGACGTCGGCATCGCTCATCAGCAACGCCTGCGCGTCGGTGTTGATGGCGATGAACTCGACGCCTTTGAGTCCGTGCTCGATCATCCGGTTGACGGCGTTCACGCCGCCGCCGCCGATGCCGACCACCTTGATAACGGCGAGGTAGTTATGCGGGGGGGTCATCGCGGATCGCCCTTTCCTGACCTGAATGTCGATGTCGGTGAGCGAAACCCTCAACCTCAACCATAGGCTTAGAGTTATGTCAAGTAGTTCCGCGCAACCAGAACGGTAGGGCGACCCGGCGCAGGAACCCCGCAGGCGCGCCGACACGGCGCGACAATTTCTCGCTTCGGCGCGCGGTGTCTTCGCGGCGCCTGCGCGCGGTGTCCTACTTGACCGTCGGCAGATCCGGGCTGGAGACGTCGTAGGTCTGCCCGGGCTGGGTAAGTAGCGCGGCCAGCTTGAGCGCCTTCTCCTGGGTGCGGTCGGTGGTGCCCCACACCACTTTCCGGCCGTCGAACAGGATCAGTGTGATGGCCGCCACCGAGGGCGCCTCGACCCGGCTCACCTGACCCGACACCTCCGGCGGCAATGAGGTGAGCACCTCGAGCGCCGCCTGGGTCGCCGGATCATTCGGGCCCGGTGTCTCGGTGTCGATATAGGGCAGGCCGGGTGGCGGCGGCGCGGTCACGAAATCGACGCCGTCCTTGTCGAACAGGTGCGGGCCATCCGGATAGTCCTTGACCACCAACGGGATCCGCTCCTCGACGGTGATGCGCAGCGTCGACGGGTACTCGCGCTGGACCCGGACGCTGGCCACCCGGCGGATGGAGGCCACCCGCTCGGCCACCGTGTCGGTGTTGATCTGCAGCAGCGGTGTGCCGGACGGCACGGCCGCGGCCTGCCGGATCTCGTCCTCGGTGATGGCCGTCAAACCGGTGATCACCGTCGCCCGCGCCGACATGATCGGCGTGAAATACAGCAACAGGCCCGCACCGACGGCCAGCACCGCCAGCAGTGCCGACCACATCAGCACCTTCAGTCCGCGGATCACCCCGCGTCGGTTGGGTGCCGGCGCCTCCTCGGTGTGGCCGAAGGCGCGGCGCTTGGCTTCGCGGCGGTTCTGTTCGATGGCCTGGGCGCGTGCCTGCGCGATGCGCCGTTCCTCGCGTTCCCGCCGGGCGCGGCGACGCGGCCCTTCGAAATCCTCTTCCGCCGCGGCGTCTTCGGCCGCGGCGTCCGCTTCGGGCGCGCCGACGTCCTGCGCAGGCTGCGGGTCCTCGGCGGCCGCCGCCGCTTCCTCGGCGGCGTGTGCGGCCGCCGCCATGGTCTCGGGCTCGTCCCGCTCGTCGGCCGGGCCGGTCATCTACCGCGCCGCCCGGTCGGCACGCGCGCTCACGGCGTCCAGGATCTCGCGGCCCAGCAGGGTGACATCGCCGGCGCCCATCGTCACCACCACGTCACCCGGTCCGGCGGAGGCCGCCACCTGTTCGGCGACCGCCGAGAAATCCGGCACGTAGTGCACCGGCACGCTGACATGCTCGGCAATGCTGCGCCCGCTGATCCCGGCGATCGGCTGCTCACGCGCCGCGAAGACATCCAGCACGAACACCTCGTCGGCCGCGCTCAGCGCGGTACCGAACTCGCGCGCGAAAGTTTGTGTGCGCGAATACAGATGCGGCTGGAAGACGACGATGGCACGGCCATGTGATTCGGCGGCCAGCGCACGCACCGCAGATAACGCGGCCGACACCTTCGTGGGGTGATGCGCGTAATCGTCGAAGACCTTGACCTCCGCCGCCACACCCACCAGTTCGAACCGGCGGCGCACACCCTCGAATTCGGCCAAGGCGTCGAGGACGACGTCGGCCGGAGCGCCGGCCTGGATCGCGGCCAGCAGTGCGGCCAGCGCATTGAGCGCCATGTGCCGGCCGGGCACCGACAACCGCATGGTGCGCGGGCCGGCCTCCCCCGCCAGCTGCACGGTCGCCACCGCGCTGGTGCCGTGCTGCTCCCAATCCAGCAGGGCACCGGCGAGCTCAGGCTGACCGGCACTCCCGTAGCGCAGCACCCGGATGCCCAGCGCCGCAGTGCGTTCGGCGAGCGCGGCGGCGCCAGGATCATCCACGCAGACCACCAGGGCGCCCCCGGGCGTCAGGCGCTCCATGAATGCGTCGAACACCGCGACGTAGGCCTGCTCACTTCCGAAGAAGTCGAGATGGTCGGCCTCGATATTGGTCACCACGGCGATATCGGGCTGATACTGCACCAGCGAGCCGTCGCTCTCGTCGGCCTCGGCGACGAAGTAGGGGCCACTGCCGTGGTGCGCGTTGGTCCCGGCCGCGCCGAGATCCCCGCCGACCGCGAACGAGGGATCGAATCCGCTGTGCTGCAACGCCACGATCAACATCGACGTGGTGGTCGTCTTACCGGCCGTACCGGTGACCATCAGGGTGGTGTCCCCGGCCATCAGCTTGGCCAGCACCACCGGGCGCAGGATCACCGGGATACCCCGGCGGCGGGCCTCGACGAGTTCGGGGTTGGTCTTCGGGATGGCCGCGTGCGTGGTGACCACCGCGGTCGGGCCACCGTCGAGCATGTCGAGCGCCGAGCCGTCGTGCCCGATCCGGATCTCGGCGCCCCGGGCCCGCAGCGCGGCCACACCGCGGGACTCCTTGGCATCCGAACCCGAGACCAGCCCGCCGCGATCGAGCAGGATGCGGGCGATACCGGACATCCCGGCGCCACCGATGCCCACCATGTGCACGCGCTGCAACTCCGGCGGTAGGCCCTTCACCGCACTGACTTCCGGTCCGCGCGATACTGCCGCGCCACCTCGAGCGCCACCTCGGCCACCCGGCGGGCGGCGTCGCGATGCCCGGCCAGTGCGGCGGCCGCCGTCATCTGCTGCAGGCGATCGGCATCGGCCAGCACCGAGGCCACGGTGTCGGCGATCAACGACGGTGACAGGTCGGCGTCGTCGATCAGGAGTCCGCCGCCGGCGTCGACCACCGGCAGCGCATTCAGCCGTTGTTCGCCGTTGCCGATGGGCAACGGCACGTAGACGGCGGGCAGTCCGATCGCGCTGACCTCGGCCACCGTCATCGCACCCGATCGGCAGATGGCCAGGTCGGCGGCGGCGTAGGCCAGGTCCATCCGGTCCAGGTAGGGCACCGCGACATAGGGCGGCCCCGAGGGCTCGGGCAGGTCCAGGGTGTTCTTCGGCCCGTGCGCGTGCAGCACCGAAATACCCTTGGCGGCAAGCGCTCCCGCCGCACCGGATACCGCGCGGTTGATCGACTGCGCGCCTTGGGATCCGCCGAACACCAGCAGCACGCGGGCGTCCTCGTCGAATCCGAACGCGGCACGCGCCTGCGCGCGCAGCGCGGCGCGGTCCAGCGAGGTGATGCTCGCGCGCACCGGCACCCCGACCACCTCGACATGCCCCAGCCCGGGATCGGGTGTCGCGGCCAGCACGCGCTGCGCGGAACGCGCACCCAACCGGTTGGCCCAGCCGGCGCTGGCGTTGGCCTCGTGGATCACCACCGGCACCCGCGACCGGCGCAAGCCGGGCCGCGCCGCCAGATAGGCGGGAACCGAGACGTACCCGCCGAACCCGATCACGACGTCGACGTGCACGGAGTCGAACACGGCCCTGGTCTGCCGGACCGCGGTGCGCACCCGCAGCGGCAACCGGAGCAGATCCGCCGAAGGCTTGCGCGGCAGTGGCACCGGGGTGATGAGCTGCAGGTCGTAGCCGCGCTCAGGGACCAGGCGGGTTTCCAGGCCGCGCGCAGTGCCCAGCGCGGTGATCCGTACCTGTGGGTCCAATTCGGTCAGTGCATCGGCCACGGCCATCGCGGGTTCGACGTGTCCCGCCGTGCCGCCCCCCGCCAGAACGACCGATATCGTGCTCACCCGTAACGCTGACCTTCCAATGACCGGGCACGGCCCTGTTGGCCTCGCCCCTGGCGGCCGTTTCGGCCCTCTCCATGATGCCCTGCGCGCCGTGCCGTCCGTTCGCCCGGCTGGGCAGTTCGGCGTGCATCGGCCGCCGGGGCCTTTCGGGGCTGCTTGGCCTTGGCCTTCGAGGAGGCCTTCGAGGAGGCCTTGGCGACGGCCTTCCCCGAAGCCTTCGCGGCGGCCCTGGGGGGCGACTTCGGCGGTGCCTTCTTGACGGCCTTGCCGGGTGTCTTACCTTCCTTGGTGCGCAGCCGGTCGCGGGCCACTTCGAGGCGGCTGGGCACGTACGGCACCGGCGGCGGCAGTCGCAGCAGCCGGTTGACCCGGTCATCGCGGCCGGCCCGCAGCGCGGCCACCGCCTCGGGTTCGTGTCTGGCCGCGTTGGTGATCACGCCGAGGATGAGCATCGTTGTCGCGGTCGATGTTCCGCCGGCGGAGATGAGTGGCAGCTGCAGCCCGGTCACCGGCAGCAGACCCACCACGTAGCCGACGTTGATGAAGGCCTGTCCGATCACCCACATTGTCACCGTCGCGGTGAGCAGGCGCAGGAACGGATCGGCAGAGCGGCGGGCGATCCGCATACCGGTGTAGGCGAACAGGCCGAACAGACACAGCACCCCGGCGGCACCGATATAGCCGAGCTCTTCGCCGATGATGGCGAAGATGAAGTCGTTGTGGGCGTTGGGCAGATAGTTGTACTTGGCGGTGCCCTGGCCCAGGCCGTCACCGAACAACCCGCCGTTGGCCAGCGCATAGCGCGCCTGCCGGGCCTGATATCCCGAGCCCTGGGCATCGGCCATCGGGTTGAGCCAGGACTGCACACGCGCCGATCGGTACCCGGCGGACACCGCGAGGATGCCGGCGGCGATCACCGCGCCGGACACCGTGCTCACGAACAACTTCAGCGGCAGACCCGCATACCAGAGCAGGCCGAGCAGGATGATGCTCAGCGACACCGACTGCCCGAGGTCGGGCTGCATGAAGATCAGCGTCAGCGCCAGCGCCGCCGCGGGCAACAGGGGCACCAGCATCTGGCGCAGCGTGGCCTGCTCCATCCGGCGGGCGGCCAGCAGGTGTGCGCCCCAGACGGCGAAGGCCATCTTGGCCAGCTCCGAGGGCTGCATGGAGAACCCGCCGAACACGAACCAGCCGCGGGAACCGTTGGCGATCTTGCCGATTCCGGGGACCAGCACCAGGACCAGCAGGACGATGGTGAACGCGAAGGCGGGGAACGCCAGCTTGCGCATGATCCGGATCGGCATCCGCAGCGCGATATAGAAGGCCACCAGACCGACGAGAGTCCAGACCACCTGCTTCAGGAACACCGTCCACGGCGAGCCGCCGGCGTCATAGGAGTAGACCCCCGATGCGGAGAGCACCATGATCAGTCCGAGCGTCACCAGGATGGATGCCACCGCGATGATCAGGTGGAACGATGTCATCGGCCGGCTGAGCCAGACACCGAAGCGGCTGCGTGGCTGTTCGGTCGCCGCGATGGTGGCGGGTTTCTTGGCGGCGGCCTCATCGGCACCGGACTTGCCGGGACGGCGCAACCGCGACCGCGCCGCGGTCAGAAGATTGTTCACCCGCCGCTCACAAGAGTCACAGGCGTCACGCCAGCCCCACTAGTCCCCTGCACCCCAGAATCCTCCCCCGTCCCGCGCCGGACGGCGCGGATATCTGGGGCGTGTCGCGGTAACGGTCCGATCGACGGTGGTCAGCTAATCCGAGAAACGCAAAGCGGTCGCTGTGACGGCCACAAAAGCAGCCATTGCGCGGGTCTCGGCGAAACGCCGCCGCGGCGCCTACGCGCCGACGAGACGCCTAAGCGCCGACGATGGAAAGCCACTCGCCATAGAACAGTGCGACGCCCAGACCACACGCGATCGCGGTGAGCAGCCAGAACCGGATGATCACCGTGGTCTCCGCCCAGCCCACCAACTCGAAGTGGTGATGGAACGGCGCCATCCTGAACACCCGACGCCCGGTCGTGCGGAAAGCCAGGATCTGCACCACCACCGAGGTCACCTCGGCGACGAAGAGGGCACCCAGCACCACAGCCAGGATCTCGGTGCGGCTGGTCACCGACAGGCCGGCGATGATGCCGCCCAGCGCCAACGATCCGGTATCGCCCATGAAGATCTTGGCCGGGGCCGCGTTCCACCACAGAAAGCCGATGCAGGCACCCGCGGTCGCGGCGGCCACCAACGCCAGATCCAGCGGATCACGCACGTTGTAGCAGCCGAGTCCGGGGCTGGTCGCGCACGCGTTGCGGTACTGCCAGAACGTGATGAGCACGTAGGCGGCGCTGACCATCGCCATCGCGCCGGCAGCAAGGCCGTCCAGTCCGTCGGTGAGATTGACCGCGTTGGACCACGCGCTGACGAGCACGACCACGAACAGCACGAACACCAGGGGGGCCAGCGTGACGGTGGCGATCTCGCGCACGTAGGACAGCTGGGCGCTGCCCGGCGTCAGCCCCTCGGCATTGCTGAACTGCAGCACGAGTACGCCGAACAGCACCGCCGCGGTCAGCTGTCCGACGGTCTTGGCGGTCTTGTTCAGGCCCAGGTTGCGGGACCGGCGGATCTTGATCGAGTCGTCGATGAAGCCGACGATCGCCAGCGCGGTCGCCAGCCCGAGAACCAGCAGGCCGGACGCGGACGGACCCTCACCGTTGAACGCCAGTCCCACCAGGTGGGTGCCCAGGTATCCCGCCCAGATGCCGGTGATGATCGCGACGCCGCCCATCGACGGCGTGCCGCGTTTCTTCTGGTGACTGGGCGGGCCGTCCTCACGGATCTCCTGGCCGAACCCCTGCTTGGTGAACAGCCGGATCAGCACGGGCGTCAGGATGATCGAGACCGCCAGCGCGATCGCGACCGCGAACAGGACCTGCTTCACCGCTACCGATCCCCCTGCCCGGCGAGCAGATCGGCGAGCGCACCGAGTCCGGCGGCGTTCGAGGCCTTCACAAGTACAACGTCTCCCTCGGCCAGTTCGGCCCTCAGCACATCCAGCGCGGCGTCGGCGTCGGGAACCAGCACCGCTTCACTGCCCCACGAGCCTTCCATCACCGCCCCCTGGAGCATGGCGCTCATCGGTCTCCCGGTTCCCACGACAACCAGACGAGACACATCTAAGCGCACGGCGAACCTGCCGATGCGATCGTGTTCGGATATCGCGTCATCCCCGAGCTCGCCCATCTCACCCAGGACGGCCCAGCTACGGCGTTTCCGGCCTGTCCTCGCGACGGACTCACGCGCCATCCAGGCCAGCGCCTTCAGCCCGGCCATCATCGAATCCGGGTTGGCGTTGTAGGCGTCGTTGATGATGGTGACGCCGTCGGCGCGGGTGCTGACATGCATCCGGCGCGCCGACACCGGACCGGCCGCGGCCAGCGCGTCGGCCACCTGCTGCAGCGTCGCCCCGCATTCGAGCGCGACCGCCGCGGCGCACAGCGCATTGGACACCTGATGTTCGCCGTGCACCGCCAGCGCGATGTCGACCGCACCGTCGCCGGCATGCAACGTGAAGCGCGGGCGCGCCAGCTCGTCGAGACGCTCGTCGGCCGACCAGACGTCGGCACCGCTGCTGCGTGATACCCGCACCACCCGCGCCGCGGTCTTGTCGGCCATCGCGGCGACCGCCGAATCATCCGCGTTCAGCACCACCACGCCGGAGGACGGAACGGCTTGCGGCAGCTCCGATTTGGTGGCCGCGATGATCTCCCGTGAGCCGAACTCACCGAGATGGGCGGTGCCGACGTTGAGCACCACACCGATGGACGGGGTCGCGATGGAGGCCAGTGCAGCGATGTTGCCGGGATGGCGCGCCGACATCTCCAGGATCAGGAAGTCGGTGTCGGTGGTGCACCGCAACACGGTCCACGGGTGGCCGAGCTCATTGTTGAACGAACCCGGCGGGGCCACCACCTCGCCGAGCGGTGCCAGCACCGCGGCCAGCAGATCCTTGGTCGAGGTCTTGCCCGACGACCCGGTGACCCCGATGATGCGCAGGCCCCCGGCCACCAACTCGGCGGCCACCGCGGCGGCGAGCTTGGCCAGCGCGGCCAGCACCGCGGCACCGGACCCTGCGGCGTCATCGTGTTCCAGCGCGCCCGACGCGGTATCGGCGGCCGCGACCGCGGGCACCACGATCGCGGGCACGCCGACCGGGCGCGCGGCCAGCACGGCCACCGCCCCCGAAGCGATGGCCCCGGCCGCGAAGTCGTGGCCATCGGAGCGGGCGCCCGGCAGGGCCAGGAACAGCCCACCGGGGGTCACCGCCCGCGAGTCGAACTCGACGGTGCCGGTGATGCGGACCGTTGCGGCCTCTGCGGGGGTGATATCGGTCAGTTCCCCACCGACGATCTCGGCAACCCGGGCCAGCGTCAGCGCGATCATCGGGTGCGCCCGCGGGCGGTCAGTGCGTCGGCGAGCTCCACCCGGTCGTCGAACGGGCGGGTGACGCCACGGCTGGTCTGCCCCGACTCGTGCCCCTTCCCGGCGATCAACACCACATCCCCGGTGCGTGCCCAGGCCACGGCGTAGTCGATGGCGGCGCGGCGATCCCCGATCTCGACCACCTCCCCGACCTGCCCGGCCGCCCCGGCCAGCACGGCGGCGCGGATCGCCGCCGGGTCCTCGTCACGCGGATTGTCATCGGTGACGACGACGAGGTCGGCCAGTGCAGCGGCGACCCGGCCCATCGGTTCCCGTTTGCCGACGTCGCGGTTACCGCCGGCGCCGATCACGACGGCGATACGGGCGCCGGACTCCTGATCCCGCAGTGTCTGCAGCACCGCTTCCAGCGCGCCCGGCTTGTGGGCGTAGTCGACGAGCGCCAGGAAATCCTGACCGCGGTCGATGGTCTCCAGCCGGCCCGGCACCGCGGCGCCACGCAGACCGGGCGCGCCCTGCTCCGGTGACACCCCGACCACGTCGAGCAGCGCGACCGCGAGCAGCGCGTTGGCGATGTTGTAGCGCCCCGGCAGCCCGATCTGCAGCGTGTGGTGGACCCCGGCGGGGTCGACGGCGACGAACTCCTGGCCGCCCCGCCCGACCGCGCGCACCGCGTCGATCCCCCAGTCGGCGTCCGCACCGCCCGCGCTGACCCGCACCGGCGAGGTGGACCGCTCCGCGATCCGGCGGCCCCAGTCGTCGTCGACGCAGACCACCGCGCGTGCGGCATGGGTGGGCGAATCCGGTTCGAACAGCCGGGCCTTGGCGTCCAGATAGTCCTCCATCGTCGGATGGAAGTCGAGGTGGTCACGGGAGAGATTGGTGAATCCGCCGGCCTCGAAGACCGTCCCGTCCACCCGCCCCAGCGTCAGTGCATGGCTGGACACCTCCATCACCACGGTGTCCACCCCGAGCTCCACCATCACCGCCAGCAGCGCCTGCAGATCGGGGGCCTCCGGGGTGGTCAGCGAGCTGGGCTCGTCACGTCCGTCGATGCGGATGCCGACGGTGCCGATCAGCCCCGCGGTCCGGCCCGCGGCCCGCAGGCCCGCCTCGATCAGATACGTGGTGGTCGTCTTGCCGGACGTGCCGGTGACACCGATGACGCGCAGCGTCCGGGACGGATGGCCGTAGACGTGGGCGGCCAGCGCGCCGAGCACCGCGCGCGGTTCGGGATGCACCAGCACGGCCGCGTCCAGATCGGCGGGCAGCTGGTCGGCGCCGGCCGGATCGGTCAGCACGGCCAGCGCGCCGGCGGCCACGGCGTCGGCGGCGAACCGGGCTCCGTGCGCGGACGCACCCGGCAGCGCGGCGAACAGATCCCCGGGCCGGACGTCCTGACTGCGCAGCGTCACACCGGTGACCCGGGTGTGCGCGCTGACCCCCGTCCGGCAATGGATGGGCACCCCGATCCGCTCGGCCAGCGGTCCGAGCAGCTCACCGAGAGGTTGGGAGGGACGCAGTTTCATGGCGTTGACACAGTACCGGGCTGCCTGTCGAGGCCTGGGACGCCGCTCAGGTGGCCTGCAGCGTGAGCGGCGGACCGGGATCGGCGGACAGCGGCACGTTCTCGCGCTGCAGCAACCAGGCCGCGATGTTGTGGAACAGCGGGGCCACGGTGGTGCCCGGCTGTCCGTCGGCGGTGCGGCGCGGATTGTCGGCCATGATGCCGATCACGTAGCGCGGATCATCCGAGGGAGCCAGCCCGGCGAACGTGATCCAGTAGTGGTCGTCGTAGTAGCAGCCGCAGTTGGGGTTGATCTGCTGGGCGGTTCCGGTCTTCCCGGCGATCTGGTAGCCCTCGACGGCCGCCTGCCAGCCGGTGCCCTGCTGCACGCCGCGCGGGTCGCGCTGCACGGTGGCGCGCAGCATGTTGCGCACCGCCACCGCGGTCTCCGGGGAGACCACCCGGATGCCTTCCGGCGCTTCCTCGGGGGTACGGGTGCCGTCGGCGGCGACGATGGCCTTGACGACCCGCGGCGGGATGCGCACACCGTCGTTGGCGATGGCCTGGTACATCCCCGCCATCTGCAGCAGGGTCATCGACAGACCCTGCCCGATGGGCAGGTTGGCGAACGAGCTGCCCGACCACTGATCGATCGGTGGCACCAGTCCGGCGCTCTCCCCCGGCAACCCGACGCCGGTGCGCTCGCCCAGACCGAACTTGGTGAGCATCTCGGCGAACTTCTCGGGCCCGACGCGCTGTGCCAGCATCAGGGTGCCGACGTTGGAGGACTTCCCGAAGACGCCGGTGGTGGTGTACTGGTCGACGCCGTGGTTCCAGGCGTCCTTGACGGTCACCCCGCCCATGTCGATGGAGCCCGGGACGGACAGCACCTCGTCGGGATTGGTCAGTCCCATCTCGATGGCCGTTGCGGCGGTGACGATCTTGTTCACCGAGCCCGGCTCGAAGGGTGAGGCGACGGCGGGGTTGCCCATCTGCCGGGTGCCCTGCCTGCCGATGTCCTGCGAGGGGTCGAACGTGTTGTCGTTCGACATCGCCAGCACCTTACCGGTTTTGGCGTCCAGGACCACGGCGGAGACATTTCCCGCGCCCGAGACGTCCTTGGCCTGCTGGACCTGCTGCTGGACGTAGAACTGGATGTCGTCGTCGAGAGTGAGCTGCACGGTGGAACCGTCGACCGCCTCGTGGCGGTTGCGCATGCTGCCCGGGATCATCACGCCGTCGGAACCGCGGTCATAGGTGACTGAGCCGTCGGTGCCGGCCAGTTTGGCGTCCATCGAGTCTTCCAGCCCCAGCAGACCGTGTCCGTCCCAATCGATTCCGCCGACGATGTTGGCGGCCAGCGAACCGCCCGGGTACTGGCGGATGTCCTGACGTTCGGAGCCCACCTCGGGGAACTTGGCCATGATGGCCTCGGCGACGGCCGGGTCCACGGCGCGGGCCAGATAGGTGAAGGATTCCTTGCTCTTGAGCTTCTTCAGCAGGGTCGACACGTCGGGCCGGTTATTCAGCCGGGTCGCGATCTCGGTGGCGATCTCCCGCAGCCGGGTGTCCGGATCCGGCTCGTCAGGATCCTTGGCCTTCTCCTCCTCCAGCTGCTTGCGCACCTTGACGGGCTGGAAGGTCAGCGCCCGCGCCTCGATGGTGAAGGCGAGCTTGTCGTCGTTGCGGTCGACGATGCTGCCGCGCACCGCTTTCTGCACATCGGTCACCTTGAGCTGACTGGCGGCCTCCGCGCGCAATCCGGCGGCATTGGAGATCTGCAGGTTGAACAGCTGCGCCGCGGCGACCACGAGGACCAGAAAGATGACGACGTTGCCCGCCCGGTGCCGGAACACGAAGGACGAACTGCGCACACCGGTCTGGGGCTCGGGGCGACGGATACGCCGGTCGGTGGCGGCGTGTTCCTGCGACTTGCGGCTCATGCGACGGGAACTTCGGGTACCAGCGGGACCTCGACCGGGGCCGGGGCCTCAACCGGTGCGGGCCCGACGTTTTCGATGCCGCCAACCGGACCGGGCTGAGCCGGCTGTGCCGGAGCGGCCAGGTGCGGAAGACCGTCCACGGGCGGCGCAGCGGGTGGCAGGACGGCGGCCGGCGGCAGCACCGCAGGATCAGCCGGGGCGGCCAGCGGCGCGACCGGTGCGGCCAGCGGCGCGACCGGTGCGGTCAGCGGCGTCGCGGGGACCGGAGTCTGCTCCCGCGGCGGTACCCGCACCACAACCTCACGCGGATCCACGACCCGGGGCGCCGGCGGTGCGTCGGCGGCGGGACGCGCCGGCCGTTCGGTCACCGGGGTCTCGTCCGGCAACGGGGAGTTCAGTGGTGGGGGCGGTACGCCTTCGGCCGGCTTGGGTGTGCCCACCACCATCCACGCGCCGGTCTGGTCCTGCACAAGGTGCGCGGTGTCACGGGACGGGATCATGCCCAGTTCGCGGGCGGCCTCGGCCAGCGCCGGCGGGGCCTGCGCCTCCAGCACGTCGCGTTCCAGGGCCTCTTTCTGCTGGGCCAGCGCCTGGTTCAGCTGGCGTGCGTGCCCCAGCTGATAGGAGCGTTCGGCGGCATCGGTGGACAGCCACAGCGTGACGCCGAGCCCGATACCGAGTGCACCGATGACCAGCACCACGAACGGCACCCGCGCCGCGAGGGTCCGTGGGTTGAACTCGATCTCGGACAGCCGGGTGATCAGCCGTTCGCGCAGTGGCGGACGGATGACTTTGGGGGCCTTGGCCTTCCGCGCCTTGGCGCGGGCCTTGGCCTGGCTGGCGTTCTTGGGCCGTGCGGGCGCGTCGACGGGACGCCGCATCGGGGTGCTCTTCGGCGCCGGCCGCTGCGGACGTTGTTCGGGTGCGCCGCGGCGCTTACGTGCCGGCGCTTCTGCCTGCCGGGCCCGGGCACGCTGGGGGTTGCCGCGTCGACGCTCGTCGGCGCGGGGCACCGGTGCGGGTCGCTTACCCTTCATGAGTCATCCTTTCCGGCAACCTTTTCCAATGCCCGCAACCGCACCGAGGCGCTTCGCGGGTTCCGCTCGATCTCGTCGGCGTCGGCCTGTTCGGCACCGCGGGTCAGTGTTACGAATTCGGCCTCATACCCAGGTAATTCGACCGGAAGCCCGGGCGGCGTGCGCGATGCGGTGGCGGCCGCGAACAGGCCCTTGACGATCTTGTCCTCCAGGGACTGGTAGGCCATCACGACGATGCGCCCACCGCCGGACAACGCCGCCAGCGAGGCCGGCAAGGCGTCGCGCAGCGAATCGAGTTCGGCGTTGACCGCGATCCGCAGCGCCTGGAAGGTGCGCTTGGCCGGGTGTCCACCGGTTCGCCGGGTGGCGGCCGGAATCGCCTCGTAGAGCAGCTCCACCAGTTCGGCGGTGCTGTTCAGCGGTTGGCGCGCACGACGTTTGACAACGCGGGAGGCGATCCGGCTGGCGAACCGTTCTTCACCGTACTCACGGAGCACCCTGGTGAGCGCCCGCTCGTCATAGGTGTTGAGGATGTCGGCCGCGGTGAGCTCGGCGTCGGGATCCATCCGCATATCCAGCGGGGCGTCGTGTGCGTAGGAGAAGCCCCGATCGATCAGGTCCAGTTGCATCGAGGAGACACCGAGATCGAAAAGCACTCCGTCGATGGCGTTCTCGTCCCGGTCGGCCCAGTAGCCGTCGTAGCGGGTGCGGACGAACCGGAAGCGGTCGCCGAAGGGCGCCAGCCGTTCGGTGGCGATGCGCAACGCATCGGGGTCGCGGTCCAGACCGACGACATGCAGCCCGGGCAGTTCGGTGAGGAAGCGTTCGGTGTGCCCGCCGGCGCCCAGGGTCGCATCGACCAGGACGGCTCCGGTGCCGTCAGGGTGGTGACGGGTCAGCGCCGGCCTCAGTAGCTCGACGCAGCGGTCGAGGAGGACGGGGACGTGGCCATGATCGGGATCGTCTGGCACTGCGGCTCCCCTGTTACGAAGGGGCGCCCCTGCAACGGGGTCCCTGTCCGAGGGTGCGGACCTGGCGTCGGGGAAGTACGCCAGGGCCGGTTCGGACAGAGGCCGCGTTGCACGGACAGGATGGTCAGATGATGTCGCGAAGAGTGTCATCGCTGGCCGCGGAGAAGGTCTCTTCGTGGGTCTCCTGGTACTGCTGCCAAGCCTGGGCGTCCCAGATCTCCAGGTGACCGAGTGAACCCGTCACCACGCATTCCTTGGACAGGTTGGCGTACCGGCGGTGTTCGGCCGACAGGGTGATCCGGCCCTGCGCATCGGGATGTTGCTCATCGGCACCGGCCGCCAGGTTCCGCACATAAGCGCGGGCCTGAGGGTCGCTGCGCGATGCCAGCATCGCCTTTTCAGCCAGCTTTTCGAACTCCGTCCGTGGGTACACGGCCAGGCTGTGATCTTGACTTTTGGTGACCATCAACCCTCCTGCCAGTGCATCGCGGAACTTGGCGGGCAGTGTGAGCCGCCCCTTGTCGTCGAGCTTGGGCGTGTAGGTACCGAGAAACATCTCGCCACCTCCCACCACTCGGCTGGATCCCGAGTCGCTTCTGCCCGCTTGGCGGAGCTCCGGTTGCTCCGTTGTCCGCCACTTTACCCCACAATCCCCCACTTAGCTCCATTTGCTGCCACCCAGTTATCCCCACGCCCCACTTACGGATCAGAAGTCACCTCCTGCCCCACCCCTCGGATCGGTACGGCACCCGCCGAAGACTGTGAAACCGCAGCTCAATGCGCACCCACCGGCGGCGTGGCCACAGGTCGGGAGCGGTGGGGAGATTGTGGGTACAGCGCCCTGCCCGGTCCGACACGCCGATGTTTCCGGGCGCCCACGAGCACAAAAAAACGGGGCAGCTCCGAGACGGAGCTACCCCGGTGGGGAGAAGTGGGTGGGCCGCTACTCGTCGAACCGACGACGGAAGCGGTCCTCCATGCGACTGGTGAACGATCCGCCGGTGCTCTTACCGCGCTTCGGCCGTGCCGCACCCGGGGACGGCGCCGACTTGTCGGCCGAACCCGACGCCCGCGAGCCGGTGATCGCGAACACCACGCCACCGAACATCACGATGAAGCCGATGACGGAGAGGATCGGCAGACCACCGATCCAGGTCGCATTGATGGCGACACCGGACACCAGCATCGCCAGGCCGACGATGAAGAGTGCGACACCCTGTAACCGACGCCGCGCCGAGGGGGCCCGCAGATTGCCGCCCCGAACGCTGGAAGCGAATTTGGGGTCCTCGGCATAGAGCGCGCTTTCGATCTGGTCGAGCATGCGCTGCTCATGATCGGAGAGTGGCATCCGTCCCTCCTTGTCCGCGCCCTGGCCCGGTGAATCCGGAACCGTGTCATCAACGTGTGTGGTGCGCCCGCGATCACGGACGTCTGATGTCCATGATACGAGGTCAATCTGAGCCGTACCACCTACTTGGTACACGATTGTATGACGTACGGCACCAAAGTCGGTCATCACCTCACCCGCGCGACCACAACCCCGATCCGGGGCCCGATAATGAACCCCGACCGTGCGCACCGAACAAGACCGCGAAGGACACCCGTTGCCGACATATCTGGTGGATCTCTCGGCCGATGTGATGCGCCGGCGGCTACCCGAGGCGCTGAGCGTCTACGTCGAGGCGATGCACTATCCGCGCGGCACCGAAGAGCAGCGTGCGTCGATGTGGCTGGAGCACACGCGCAGGGTGGGCTGGAAAGCCGTCGCAGCGCTCGACGGCGCCGAACTGCTCGGCGTCGCTTACGGCTACAGCGGGGCACCCGATCAATGGTGGCAACAACAGGTCGTGCATGGCCTGCGCCGCATCGGCACCGATCCGGAGCGGGCAGAGGCGCTGCTCGGAGACTATTTCGAGCTCACCGAACTGCACATCCACCCACGCGCCCAGGGGCACGGCCTCGGTGAGGCGCTGGCCCGCCGGCTGCTCGCCGGGCGCACCGAGGCACACGTGCTGCTGTCCACACCGGAGATCAACGGTGAGGCCAACCGGGCCTGGCGGCTGTACCGCAGACTCGGGTTCGGCGATGTGATCCGCGACTACCACTTCGCCGGCGACCCCCGGGCCTTCGCCATCCTTGGCCGGTCGCTGCCCCTGGACTGACCGGGTCTGGCACGATTGCCAGGTGCATGCGCGCCCCCGCCGCCACCGGCTTCCCGCCCTGGTCCTGCTGCTGT
Organism: Mycolicibacterium frederiksbergense; assembly: GCF_012223425.1. Classification (GTDB taxonomy): domain Bacteria; phylum Actinomycetota; class Actinomycetes; order Mycobacteriales; family Mycobacteriaceae; genus Mycobacterium; species Mycobacterium frederiksbergense. Next base: position 4,934,146 of record NZ_CP038799.1, on the reverse strand, counting down.
TGATCCTCGTCCCGCTGGCCGTCGGATGTGTCCGGGTACGCGCCTCGATCACGGTGTCCCCCGATGACCGGGTGTCCGGTCAGATCGTCGCCGCCGCCATCCCGCGCGACGACGATGACAAGGGGCCGCAGTTGCTGAACTCCTTGCCGTTCAGCAACAAGGTGGCGGTCTCGCGGTACGAGCGCGGCGATTACGTCGGCTCCCAGGCGGTGTTCTCCGACCTGACCTTCGCCGAGTTGCCGCAGCTGGCGAACATGAACCGTGACGCCGCCGGGGTGGACATCTCCCTGCGGCGCGCCGGCAACCTGGTGATCCTGGAGGGACGGGTGGACCTCACCTCGGTGAGCGACCCCGAGGCCGACGTCTCGCTGAGTGTTTCCTTTCCCGGCGAGGTGACCTCCACCAATGGCGACCAGATATCCAGCGACGTCGTCGAATGGAAGCTCAAGCCCGGCGTCGTGACCACGATGAACGCCCAGGCCCGCTATACCGATCCCAGCGCGCGATCGTTCACCGGTGCGGCGATCTGGCTGGGCGTCGGATCGCTGATCGTGGCGGGCATCCTCGCCTCGGTCGCCTGGGTGAGCCGCGACCAGTCCCCGAAGATCGGCGCCGACTGACACGGGCCACCGCGCACATTTGGCCTGACGACCGCATAATTGCGTGGTTGTAGGCGTGCCTGACTGCCATGGGGCACCGGCGACGCTCTACGCTGAAGACGCTCGGGGGAGCAAATCGGGATCAGAAAGGGGCGACCGCTGAGCGTGTACACAGCGGCACCGTCGGCCGCCGAGTTGGTGAACGCCGTCGTCGAGCAGCTTCGGCAGTATCTGGCCGAACGCCGACGCGATTCCGCCTACATCGGTCCCGAGTACGCCGAGCTGACGGCGGCCCTCGAAGAATTCGTCCTCCGCGGCGGCAAACGCGTGCGACCCGCCTTCGCCTACTGGGGCTGGCGCGCGGTGGCCGGCGAAGACAGGCAGTCCGACGCACAGGCCCTGCGGCTCTTCTCCGCGCTGGAACTGCTGCACGCCTGCGCGCTGGCCCACGACGACGTCATCGATGCCTCGGCGACCCGCCGCGGACTTCCGACCGTGCACCGGCATTTCGCCGACCGGCACCGCACCAACAGCTGGCTCGGCTCGTCCGAGCAGTTCGGCCTGTCGGCCGCGATCCTGCTCGGTGACCTGTCCCTGGTGTGGGCCGATGACATCGTCGCGACCGCCGACCTGCCCGCCGACGCACACGTCCGGGTGCACAAGGTGTGGGCCGATATCCGCACCGAGGTCCTGGGCGGGCAATACCTCGACATCGTGGCGGAATCCAGCGGTGCGGACTCGGTGGCGTCGGCGATGAACGTCAACACCTACAAGACCGCCTCCTACACGGTCTCGCGCCCACTGCAGCTCGGAGCGGCCGCCGCGGCCGACCGGCCCGATGTGCAGGCCGTGTTCCACCAGATCGGCACCGACCTCGGCGTCGCCTTCCAGCTGCGCGATGACGTGCTCGGCGTTTTCGGCGATCCGCAGGTCACCGGGAAGCCGTCCGGTGACGACCTGCGTTCCGGCAAGCGCACGGTGTTGTTGGCCGAGGCGGTCGAACTCGCCGAACGCAGCGACCCGGCGGCGGCGAAGCTGCTGCGCGAGTCGATCGGCACCGAGTTGACCGACGTGGCCGTCAAAGAGGTGTGCATGGCCATCGAATCGGTCGGTGCGCTGGCCGCCGTGGAGAGCCGCATCGAAATGCTGAACCGCCGCGCCATCGAGACGCTCAACGAGGCCCAGATCGATCCGCAGGCCAAGATCGGCCTCGCCGAGCTGGCCAGTCTGGCGTCGAACCGGTCCGCCTGAGGAGATGACCACCCCGGCATCGGTCGAGTCCACGAGACGTGGTCTGCGCACGCAGCTTTCCCGCCTGCTGGTCTTCGCCGCATCGCCCGAGGCGCGGCCGGCCCGGCTGGGTTTTCTCGGCGCCGCGCTGATCACCGCCGGCGGTCTCGGCGCGGGCAGCACCCGCCTGCACGATCCGCTGCTGGAGTCCCTGCACATGTCCTGGCTGCGATTCGGCCACGGCCTGGTGCTGTCCTCGGTCCTGCTGTGGGGCGGTGTCGCGCTGATGCTGCTGGCCTGGATGTGGCTGGGCCGGCGCGTCGTCGATGGCACCGCGAGCCAGTACACGATGCTGGCGACCACCGGCTTCTGGTTGGCGCCGCTGCTGCTGAGCGCGCCGGTCTTCAGCCGCGACACCTATTCCTATCTGGCCCAGGGCGCACTGCTACGGGACGGTTTCGACCCCTACGTCGTGGGCCCGATCGAGAACCAGAACTCGCTGCTCGACGATGTGAGCCCGATCTGGACCACCACCACCGCCCCGTACGGACCGGCGTTCATCCTGGTGGCGAAGTTCGTCACGATGATCGTCGGCAACAATGTCGTCGAGGGCACCATGCTGCTGCGGCTGTGCATGCTGCCGGGGCTGGCCCTGCTGATCTGGGCGACGCCCCGGATCGCTCGCCATATCGGCGCCAACTCGGCTGCGGCCCTATGGATCTGCGTGCTGAATCCGCTGGTGATCATCCACCTCATGGGGGGCGTGCACAACGAGATGCTGATGGTCGGGCTGATGATGGCCGCCATCGCGCTGACCTTCGGTGGAAGACCGATCATCGGGGTGGGTTTCATCGCCACCGCGGTCGCGGTCAAGGCGACCGCGGGTATCGCCCTACCGTTCATGGTGTGGGTCTGGATGCGGCGACTGCGCGACACCCGCGGGTACCGTCCGGTGCCGGCCTTCGCCTTCGCGACCGCGGCGTCGGTGGCGATCTTCGGGGCGGTGTTCGCCGTGCTGTCCCTGCTGGCCGGGGTCGGCCTGGGTTGGCTGACCGCACTGGCCGGTTCGGTGAAGATCATCAACTGGCTCACCCTGCCCACCGCGACGGCCAACCTGATCAACGCCGTCGGCGGACTGGTCATGCCGGTCAATTTCTACGCGGTGCTCGAAGTCACCCGCATCATCGGAATCGCGATCATCGCGATCTCACTTCCGTTGTTGTGGTGGCGTTTCCGGCACACCGACCGCGATGCGCTGACCGGTATCACCCTGGCGCTCGGCGTGGTGGTGCTGTTCGTACCCGCCGCGCTGCCCTGGTACTACACCTGGCCGCTGGCGGTGCTCTCGACGCTGTGGCAGAGCCGCGCCGCGATCGCGCTGATCGCCGGCTTCTCGACATGGATCATGGTGATCTTCAAACCCGACGGCTCGCACGGCATGTACTCGTGGATTCACGTGGCGCTGGCCACGGCGTGTGCGGTGGCGGCCTGGTACTCGCTGTCGCGGGCCCCCGAGGAACCTGCGGTCAGTAGCGACCGGCATCCGGTCAGTAGCGACCGGCATCCGGTCAGTAGGCCACGACCGGTGCCCGGTCAGTAGGCCATAGCCTGCGCGCGCCGCAGCACCTCGCGGGCCTGATGGGAACGCAACGCGTCCACCGGCCTGGCGTTCTCCAGGCGTTCGGTGCTGCCGTCCCGGCTCAGCGTCAACGATGGATCCGGGGTGAACAACCAGCGCATCGCCTCGGTGACGTCGAAACCGCCGTCCTTGAGGACCACGAGCAGACCCGCAAGGGGCTTGACCACGGCGCCCTTCTCGTCGAAGAACACCTTCGGCACGACGAGGGAGCCATTGCGGCGCACCGCCATCAGGTGACCGTCGCGCAGATGCTGATGCACCTTGGTGACCGAGACGCCGAGAAGCTTCGACACCTCGGCCAGTTCGAGGACGATTTCGTCGGGGTCGAGGATGTCTTTGGCCGCCGGGATGCTCACCGCACAGATTCTAAGCGGAGTCATCGAGATCCGTACCATGACTTCGATGGAGACCTACCAGCGAGCCGACCCGCTCATCGGCGCCGCGCTGGAAGGGCGCTACCGGGTCGACGCCGTGATCGCCACCGGCGGGATGTCCACGGTGTACCGCGGCCTGGACACCCGGCTGGACCGGCCGGTCGCGCTCAAGGTGATGGACTCGCGCTATTCCGGGGATGTCCAGTTCCTCACCCGGTTCCAGCGCGAGGCCAAGGCGGTGGCGCGGCTCAAGGGTGACGGCCTGGTGGCGGTGTACGACCAGGGCGGCGGAGCCCCCGGCGACGAGCCGCCGTTTCTGGTGATGGAACTGGTCGATGGGGGCACCCTGCGTGAGCTGCTGCGCGAACGCGGGCCGATGCCGCCGCACGCGGTCGCCGCGGTGATGACGCCGATCTGCAAGGGGCTGGCCGTCGCACACGCCGCGGGGCTGGTGCACCGCGATGTGAAACCGGAGAACGTGCTGATCTCCGATGACGGCGAGGTCAAGATCGCCGATTTCGGCCTGGTGCGGGCCGTCGCCGAGGCCGGAATCACCTCTACCAGCGTCATTCTCGGCACCGCCGCGTACCTGTCCCCCGAGCAGGTCGGCTCCGGCGATGCGGACCCCCGCAGCGATGTGTACGCGGTGGGCATCCTGGCCTACGAACTGCTCACCGGGCGCACCCCGTTCACCGGGGACACCGCGCTGTCGGTGGCCTACCAGCGGATGGACAACGATGTGCCGCCGCCGAGTTCGGCCATCGCCGGGGTGCCCGCACAGTTCGACGAACTGATCCGCCGGGCCACCGAACGCGACCCGGCCGCCCGGTTCGCCGACGCCGCGGAACTGGGCGATGCGCTGGGCGAGGTGATCGACGAACTCGGGCTGCCCGCATTCCGGGTTCCGGCACCGAACCAGTCGGCCCAGCACCGCGCCGCCACCGAATTCCACAGCCGGATGCTGCAGGACCGCAGCACCGAGACGGTCCGCCAGCCGGACCCGCGCCGCGACACCAGGGTGTTCACGCCGGCCGAACTACCGATGCCGGCCGACCCCCTGCGAGACGAAGCCGAATATCACTCCGTCACAGGCCAATTCGCCGATATAGAACTCGAGCATTTCCACTGGGCCCGGCAGCGCAGCAAGCGGGTGCTGGCGGCCTGGGTGGTCATCGTGCTCATCCTGGCCGGACTGCTGGCGATGGGCGCCTGGACGCTGGGCAACAATCTGCCCAACCTCATCTGACCCCGGGTCGCTCCGCGCCGGCCCGCCGGATCCGATCTGACTAACCGCGCAGCATCTCCGCGACCAGGAACGCCAGCTCCAGGGACTGCTGGGTGTTCAGCCGCGGATCGCAGGCCGTCTCGTAGCGGCCGGCCAGATCGGAATCGGAGATGTCCTGTGCGCCACCGAGACATTCGGTGACGTTCTCACCGGTGATCTCGACATGGATACCGCCCGGGTGGGTGCCCAGCGCGTGGTGCACCTCGAAGAATCCCTGCACCTCGTCGACGATGCGGTCGAAGTGCCGGGTCTTGTAGCCGGTCGAGGACTCGTGGGTGTTGCCGTGCATCGGGTCGCACTGCCAGATCACCTGATGCCCGGAGGCCTGCACCTTCTCGATGATGGCCGGCAGCACGTCGCGCACCTTGCCGTTGCCCATCCGGCTGATCAGGGTCAGCCGGCCCGGTTCGTTGCGGGGGTCCAGCCGTTCCACGTATTCGACGGCCAGCTCCGGCGAGGTGGTCGGGCCGATCTTGATACCGATCGGGTTGGAGATCACCTCGGCCAGCGCCACATGGGCGCCGTCGATCTGCCGGGTGCGCTCACCGATCCACAGGTAGTGCGCGGACAGGTCGTAGAGCTTGGGCTCGTCGGTCGAGTCCGGCGCGGCACCGGAGTCCATCCGCAGCATCGCGCGCTCGTAGTCGAGCACCAGCGCCTCGTGGCTGGCGTAGATCTCGGCGGTGTCCAGGTTGCGGTCGTTGACCCCGCACGCCGTCATGAAGCGCAGCCCGCGGTCGATCTCACCGGCCAGCGCCTCGTACCGGGCCCCGGCGGGCGAGGTACGCACGAACTCGCGATTCCAGTCGTGCACCGCCTGCAGCGACGCCATCCCCGAGGAGGTCAGCGCACGAACGAGGTTCATCGCGGCACTGGCATTCGCGTACGCACGTACCAATCGGGACGGGTCGTGCTGGCGGACGGCGTCGTCGGGGGCGAACCCGTTGATCATGTCGCCGCGGTAGGACTTCAGGCCCAGCGCGTCGGTGTCCGAGGAGCGTGGCTTGGCGTACTGGCCCGCGATCCGGGCCACCTTGACCACCGGCATGCTGGCGCCGTAGGTCAGCACCACGGCCATCTGCAGCAGGGTCCGGATGTTGGCGCGGATATGCGGTTCGGTGTTGTCCACGAACGTCTCGGCGCAGTCGCCGCCCTGCAGCAGGAACGCCTCACCCCGGGCGACGGCGGCGAGCTGGGTCTTGAGCTTCTCGACCTCCGAGGGCACCGTCACCGGCGGGACGCTCTCCAGCACCGTGCGCATCGCCTTGGCCTGACCGGCATCCCAGCTGGGCTGCTGCAGCGCCGGCTTGGCCAGTGCGGAATCGAGGCGCTGGCGCAGGTCCTCGGGCAGTGGCGGGAGCGCGGGCAGCTGGTCGATGGGCACGTCGACGGTCCAGTTCACCGCTCCATGGTAGCCATCAGCGACCGGCGGCCCACCGGGCGTAGTCGTCGTCGTTCTCGGTCATGATCTGGAAGCGCCGCAGGTTGTGCTTGGCGTCGACGAGTGCGTCGTGGGTGTCGCGGGGGCGCGGCGGCATCCGCGGGCTGCCGCGCTCCTCCCAGTACTGCCGCAGCTCCCGGGTGAACCGGGGGATCTGCGGCGGCAGGCTGGTCATCGGCCCCCACAGTTGGCACAGCACCACATGGTCATAGGCCGCCACCCAGGCCCACAGTTCGATCGCCTCGTCACCGTCGATGCCGAAGAACTCCTCCAGGTCCTCCCGGATCTGCCTGCGTGAGCGCCACAGTTGCGATGACGGCGGCGGGAGTTTCGGCAGCACATGGGTGCGGACCCACTTGCCCGCCTGCTCCGGCGGGAATTCGTTGGACACCGCGTAATACTCGCGGCCGTCCTCGGCGGCCACCCCGATCGAGATGAGCTCGATGGTGCGACCGTTGTCGATGAATTCGGTGTCATAGAAAAAGCGCATGGATCAAGCAACTCCCTGGCTGGGGGCGGGCGGTGCCGGCGCGGCATGGATCTCGCGGTCCAGTTCCTCGTTGACCTTGGCATCGTCCGGGAAGTGCGGTTCGCCGGCGACCACGTGCTGCACCCATAACTTCGCCTGCACCACCGGCCGGCGCAACCTGCGTTCCCGTTCCAGCGCCGTGTGCATCTTGCGGGGTCGCGTCGTGTAGCGCCAGCGGGCCCACGGCGCGTGCGGCCGGGACAGCCGCAGCGCGCCGATGAACAGCAACGGGGTGATGAACATCCCCACCAGACCGGTCCACACCTTGCCCTTGAGCAGCACCACCACCGCCAGCGCCAGCGTCAGCACCGCCAGCACGATGACCAGCGCTCGGGCCGCCAGGGTGTCATCGGCCCGCCAGATGTTGATATCGAAGAAGGACAGCGGGTTGAACCCGAGGATGAGCAGGCCCGCCACGGCGATCGCCACGAACACCGCGTCCACCGAGGTCCGGCCGTCCTCGGCCCAATACACGTCCTGCAGGTGCAGGATCAGCGCGAACTCGTCGAGCACCAATGCCGCCCCGATACCGAAAAAGATTGCGGCGACCGTGAACTCCGCGACCCCTCCGCTGACCGCCAGCGTCACCATGGCCACCCCGGACACCATCACCAGCACGACGCCGATCACCACATGGTGCAGGTGAACGCCGCCGCCGACGGACATGTTGCGCGGTTGCCACCATTTGCGCGGCGCGTCGGTGCCGGGGTGGCTGCGGATGTAGCGGACGATCAGACGGGTCACGAAGAACGTCAGGATGAAAGCGATCAGGCAGCACAGTAGTGGTAGGCGGTCCCCGGTGATGAAGTCCAGCTGGACGTTCAGATGCACGGTCGAGAAGATACGCCGGTCGGTACCGGCTCTGCGGCATCGGCCGCCGTGTGCCGTCCATCGCGTCGCCGGCCCCCGATAGGCTGGTCGGCGAAATGAGGATTCGGTGGACGCCCGACGGGCCGGCTGGGCCATCTGCCATCGGGCGGGCCGGGCCCGGCCATGTGCTGCTGTGGCGGCTGTTCCAGCTGGCCACGCTGGGCTTGCTGGCCTGGGCGGGGTGGCGACTGCTCGGCCACGCCATCTATCGCATCGATATCGACGTGTACCGGATGGGTGGACGCGCCTGGCTGGACGGCACGGAACTCTACAACGACGCCACCGTCTTCCAGACCCAGGCCGGGCTGGACCTGCCGTTCACCTATCCCCCGCTGGCCGCCGTCGCGTTCGCCCCGTTCGCCTGGCTGTCACTGCCCGCGGCCGGCGCCGCGATCACCCTGACCACCCTGGTGCTGCTCATCGTCTCGACGCACATCGTGCTGACCCGGCTGCGGGTGTGGGACACGTCGTCGTTGCGGACGCCGGCCTGGGCGCGCCGCGGCTGGCTGGCCGCCGCGCTGGTGGCCCCCGCGGTGATCTTCGTGGAACCGATCCGGGCCAACTTCGAGTTCGGCCAGATCAACGTGGTGCTGATGACCCTGGTGATCGCCGACTGCGTGCCGCGCCGCACACCGTGGCCGCGCGGCCTGCTGCTGGGCCTGGCCATCGCCGTCAAGCTGACACCGGCGGTCTTCCTGCTGTATTTCCTGCTGCGCCGCGATGTGCGGGCGCTGCTGGTGACCACGGCCTCGGCGCTGGCAGCCACCCTGCTCGGGTTCGCCCTGGCCTGGCGCGACTCCTGGGTGTACTGGTTCGAGACGTTGCGCGACACCGACCGCATCGGGTCCGCCACCCTGAACACCAACCAGAACATCTCCGGCATGCTGGCCCGGCTCGGCGCCGGTGAGGACGCCCGCTTCGGGCTGTGGGTCGTGTTGTGCTTCGCGGTGCTGGGGCTCACCGTCTGGGCGGTGCTGCGACTGCTGCGCGCCGGCCCCGAGAGCGACGAGGCGGTGCTGGCGGTGATCTGCGTGGCGATGTTCGGCCTCGTGGTGTCCCCGGTGTCGTGGTCACATCACTGGGTATGGGCGCTGCCCACCGTGGTGGTGACCGTGGTGGTGGGACTGCGCCGTCACCATCTGGTGCTGGAGCTGGCCGGCCTGGCGGGTCTGGCGCTGACGATCTGGACGCCGATCACCCTGATGCCCGAGCATCAGGAGACCGCGGCCGCACTGTGGCGCCGACTGGCCGGCGGCTCGTACCTGTGGTGGGCGCTCGCGGTGATCATCGCGGCGGGCACCGTGCCCGCGGCGGCGGCCGCCGTCGAGGGCGACCAACCCGCTGACCCGCTGCCCGCGGCGAAGACGCCCTAACCGGCCTTCGCGGTGACCGCGGCCGGGGCCTTGGCCTCTTCGGCCGCCAGCTTGAGATCGGCGGCGTACAGGTCGACGTACTCCTGACCACCGAGACGCATCAGCTCGTACATCACCTCGTCGATGACGGCGCGCTCGATGAACCGGTTACCGGCCAATCCCTCGAACCGGCTGAAATCCATCGGCTTGCCGAAACGGACCTCGACGCGGCCGAAATGCCACATCTTGCTGCCGGGCGGGTTGACGACGTTGGTCCCGATCATCGCGACGGGAATCACCGGGACACCGCTCTCCAGGGCGACCCGGGCCAGGCCGGTCTTGCCCTTGTACAGCCGGCCGTCCGGCGAACGGGTTCCCTCGGGGTACATCCCGAGCAATTTGCCCTCGCCGAGAATTCGCTGTGCCGTCGTCAGCGCAGCGAGCGCGGAGTCGGCATCGGTGCGGTCGATCGGCACCTGGCCGGTCGAGGAGTAGAAGAACTTGGTCAGCTTGCCCTTGAGGCCGGTGCCGGTGAAGTACTCGGCCTTAGCCAGGAAGGTGATGCGGCGCTTGAGCACCAGCGGCAAATAGAAGCTGTCCGCGACGGCCAGGTGATTACTGGCCAGGATCACCGCACCGGAATCCGGAACATATTCCAGCCCTTGCACTTTCGGCCGACCCAGCAGCGACAGCAACGGGCCCATCAAGATGTACTTGTAGAACCAGAACCACATGGACCCTCCTGCAACGTCGCCCGGTTCCGAGACCGGGCCGGACGGGGACAACTGTACCCAGGCTGCGTGAGTGCGACCACACGTGATCCGTCAGTCGTCCAACGTCACCGGGATCTGCTCGTAGCGGCTGAATCCGTTGGGCGGCCGATCGCCCTCGGCGGGCGGCGGCGGAGGTGGTGGGGGCGGCTCCGGATCGCCGACCATCGCGCGGACCACCGTCAGCAGCGCCACGCTGTGCTCGGCGATCACCGACAGCAGCGGATGCTGTTCGCCGTTCACCAGCGCGGCCAGCGCGCAGACCGGGCACCACACCTGCTGACACGGCCCGGGCCCGGCACCCTCGGCGCCGGCACGTGCGGCCGCCAGCCGCACCGCCGGATCGAGCTTGTCCAGGATCGCCTGGGCCAGTTGCCGCAGTTCCGGCGGGATGTCGGAGTGTTGCCCGCTCACTTCGGCCACACCTCCGGATTCGGTCTGAAACGTACCGTCAACTCCCCGCCCCGGAACTGCGCGCCGATCACGCTGCAGCGGCGCAGCACCGAGGCCAATCGAACCCGCCGCCGCATGCCGCCGGAGCCGATGATGAGGTCATCGTCGACCCGGCCGAGTGTCAACGCACCGGGGTCGACCTGCGGCAACTCTATCCGCATCCGGTACACCGTATCGAGGCCGGTTCCGGATTCGCGATCCACCACCGGGCGCAGTGGCCCGGGCGGCGGCGATCCGTCCCGCAGCCGGGCGGCATCCAGGAGTTCCCCGAGCGCCTTGGGTCCGATCGGCTCTCCCGCCAGATGCGGCACCAGCACCAGCTTCACATCGCCGATGGCCGCGTCCAGCTCGTCGAGCACTGCCTGCTGCTCGGCGATCCGCTCGGAATACCAGTCGAATGCCGGGTGGGCCGGCAGGTTCCGATACTCGAATGAATCGTCCTGCACCAGAATCTGGTTGACCAGCAGCTCGGCGACGGGCACGCCCATCAGCGCCAGCGAGCCGAGGGTACGGGCCGCCTCGGCGGCGACCACCCGCTCGGCCGTGAGCACCAGATGCGCGCTCACCCGCGAGGCGTCGGCAAGCAGCGCCGACAGGCTCTCGGTGCCGTCGGCGATCCGCTCCACCCACATCACCGCGGCGGCCGAGGCCGGGTCGGCGGCCGGCTGCGCGAGGCGGCGGTGCCGCGGCCAGGCCCGCTCCAGGTAGAGGCCGAAGGTCGCGGGCAGGGTGAGCATCCGCAACGCATCGGCGGTAGAGGCGCAGTCCACCACCACGTGGTCCCATTGGCCGGAGTCTGCGAGCTCGCCGACCTCATGCAGCCCGAGCACCTCCTGGACGCCGGGTAGCGCCGAAAGCTCTTCAGGAGCAACGGTTCCCAGATCTGACAGCGGGTACTTCTGCTCCAAGACACCGGCGATGTCACGCCAGCGTGTCTCCAGCAGCGCCAGGGTGTCCAGGGCCAGCGCGTCCAGGAAACCGCCCCCGCCGTCGCCGGTCCCGGTGTCCAGGTCGGCCAGCACCCTGGTCGGCTCGCGCCGCCCCGTCGGGACGATGCTGACACCCAGCACATCGCCGGTGGAATGGGCCTGGTCGGTGGACACGATGAGCACCCGCAGACCGCTGCGCGCATGACGCACAGCGGTGGCGGTGGCCAACGTGGACTTGCCTACCCCACCCTTGCCGACGAACAGGCTGACCCGGGCGGGCGCGGGTGAATTCTCCGCACTCAGATCACTGCACCTCGACTCGCTTCTTGAGATCCTTCAGCGCGGTGTCGGTGAGCCGGCGTTCCGCCTTGCGCTTGAGCAGCCCGATCATCGGGATGACCAGGTCGACGGAGAGTTCATAGGTCACATCAGTACCGGAACCCTTGGGCGACAACCGATACGCGCCCTGCAGCGCCTTCAACAGAGAACTGGAGACCAGAGTCCAGGTGACGGACTGACGGTCGGCGGGCCAGACATAGGACAGCACCATCGTGTCCTTGAGCACCGCGGCGTCCAGCACCAGCCGGGCCGTCTTCGGGTTCCCCGCGCCGTCGGTGTCGAGCACCTCGGTTTCCTTGTATTCGGCCACCCATTCCGGGTAAGAGCCGATATCGGCGATCACGTCCATCACCGTCGAGGGATCAGCCTCGATGTAAATCGTCTGCGCCGTCTTCTCCGCCACGCCCAGAAATCTACCCTCACCGCACCAGGCCCGGCTCCCCGTCGCACGCCGATCGCATCAGGCCAGGCGGGAGACCCCCACGGGGCGCTGCGCCTCCAGGCGGGTCTTGATCTCGAAGGCCATCCTCTTGCCCGCCACCCGGCGGCTGTGGTTGAGCTTTGCCAGATCGAGCTGCGCGCGGCCACCGGACGGCTCGGCATGCAGGAAGTAGTGCAGGATGACGCCGTCCATCATCGTCTCCAGCCACACCTCCATGGTGCCGGTCACACCGCCCGCCACGGTCCAGCGCTGGCCTGCCGGACCCCGATCCTCGACCACCGTGAGCCGCAGATCAGGCCACCAGCGCCGCCAGCTGGCCGGGTCGGCGACAGCCCGCCCGACATCGGCCGGGTCGGCGCACACAAAGGTCTCATCGGCGATCTGCACGCTGTTCATCGCCCAATAGCTTCACACATCCGAAAGGCAACACTGTGACCTGGCCGACGTGCGGCCTATTAGGCTTACTCGCCAGTAACCCGTAACCAGGACCCGAGGGGCCAAGATCGTGCGTGAGTTCACCGTTCCGGCATCGTTCGAGATCGCCGAGTATGACACCGTCGTCAGCTCGGTCTATGCACATGAACGCGAGGATCCCGACCAGGTGATCTTCCAGCGTCTGGTCGACGGCGCCTGGACCGATGTCACCTGCGCCCAGGCGGCAGCCCAGATCCGTTCGGCGGCTTTGGGTTTGATCGCCCACGGCGTTCAGGCCGGCGACCGGGTCGCCCTCCTGTCGGCAACCCGCTACGAATGGCCGATCTTCGACTTCGCGATCCTGTCTATCGGCGCCGTCACCGTCCCGATCTACGAGACATCGGCCCCCGAGCAGATCCGGCACGTGCTCAACGATTCGGGCGCGGTCCTGGTGATCGCCGAGACCGATGCCCACGCCGACCGGGTCGAACAACTGACCGACCAGCTGCCCGACGTGCGTGCGGTGCTGCGCATCGAGAGCAGCACTGCCGAGCCCGCCCTCGACGTGCTGGCCAAGGCCGGGCAGACCAAGGACGCCGCTGCCCTCGAAGCCCGGGTCGGGGCCATCAAGTCGACCGATCCCGCGACGCTGATCTACACCTCGGGCACCACCGGCCTGCCCAAGGGCTGCCAGCTCACCCATTCCAACCTGCTCTACGAGATCCGCGGCGCCAAGGCGGCCTTCCCGACGCTGCTGCGCAAGGGTGAGCGGCTGCTGGTGTTTCTGCCCCTGGCGCACGTGCTGGCCCGGGCGATCACCATCGGCGCGTTCGCCAACAAGGTCACCCTCGGCTTCACCAGCGACATCAAGAACCTGGTGCCCGCCCTCGGGGTGTTCAAACCGACGCTGGTGGTGTCGGTGCCGCGGGTCTTCGAGAAGGTGTACAACACCGCCGAGCAGAACGCGCGCAACGACGGCAAGGGCCGCATCTTCGAGATCGCCGCCGACACCGCCATCGAGTTCAGCAAGGCTCAGGACGGGAACGGCCCCGGTCTGGTCCTGAAGCTCAAGCACGCGCTGTTCGACAAGCTGGTCTATGGCAAGCTGCGGGCCGCGCTCGGCGGCAACTGCCGTGCCGCGATCTCCGGTGGCGCACCGCTGGGTGCCCGGCTCGGGCACTTCTACCGCGGGGTCGGACTGACCATCTACGAGGGCTACGGACTGACCGAGAGCAGCGCCGCCGTCACCGCCAACCAGGTGGGCGCGGTCAAGGTCGGTTCGGTCGGAAAGTTGTTGCCCGGCAACAGCATGCGGCTCGCCGATGATGATGAGCTGCTGCTGCGCGGCGGTGTGGTGTTCGGCGGCTACTGGCGCAACGAACAGGCCACCGCGGATGCGTTCACCGACGGTTGGTTCCACACCGGCGACCTCGGCGCGATCGATGCCGACGGTTTCCTGACGATCATCGGCCGCAAGAAGGAGATCATCGTCACCGCGGGCGGCAAGAACGTCGCCCCGGCCGTGCTGGAGGACCGGCTGCGCGCGCATCCGCTGATCAGCCAGGCGATGGCGGTCGGCGACGCTCAGCCGTTCATCGCCGCGCTGATCACCATCGACCCCGAGGCCTTCGTCGGCTGGAAACAGCGCAACGGCAAGGCCGAGTCGGCGTCGGTGGCGGATCTGACCGAAGACCCGGAGCTGAAGGGCGAGGTCGAGCTGGCGGTCAAGGAGGCCAACCAGGCGGTGTCCAAGGCCGAGGCGATCCGCACGTTCCGGATCCTGCCGGTCGACTTCACCGAGGACACCGGTGAGCTGACGCCGACGCTGAAGGTCAAGCGCAAGGTGGTCGCCGAGAAGTTCGCCGACCAGATCGCGGCGATCTACGCCTGATCCCCTGGCATCAGGGTGTCAGCAGTCGCTGCAGTCGCGTGCCCTGGGTACGCCACTGCCAGTTCTGCACGACCCAGTCCCGCCCCGCCGCCCCCATCCGGGTGGCGGTGGCGGGGTCGGCGAGCAGATCGCTGACCGCCGTGGCGATGGCGTCGACATCGGTGCCGTCGACCACCCAACCGGTCTCACCGTCTCGCACCGTCTCCGGGGCGCCGCCGGAGCGGCCCGCCACCACCGGCACGCCGGATGCCGAGGCCTCCAGGAACACGATGCCCAGGCCCTCGACGTCCAGACCCGCGCCGCGGGTGCGGCATGGCATGGCGAAGACATCGGCCATGGCGTGGTGGGCCGGTAGCTCCGCGCCGGGGACGGCGCCGGTGAACAGCACATCGTCGGCGACGCCCGAACGCTGCGCGAGCTTCTCCAGGTTCTCCCGATACGGTCCACCGCCTACGATCACCAGGGCCGCGCCGGGCACCCGCCGCCGGATCCGGCCGAACGCGCGGATCAACATGTCCTGGCCCTTGCGCGGTACCAGCCGGGACAGGCACAACACCACCGGCCGGTCCCCCAGCCCGTAGCGGGCGCGTAGTTGCGCACGCGAGACGGTATCGGGCGCGAAGCGGTCGATGTCGACCCCGGGTGACAGTCGCTCCAGGCGCGCCCGCGGGCCGAATGCCGATGCGAACCGGCCCCGGGTATAGCCGCTGACATAGGTGACGACGTCGGCGTCGTCGCCGATGCGGCGCAGCGCATTGCGCGCCAGCGGCAACATCGACCAGCCGACCTCATGGCCGTGCGTGCTGGCCACCACCCGGGTCGCCCCGGCACGCCGGGCCAGCGGTGACAGCAACGCCAGCGGGGCGGCCGCGCCGAACCACACCGTCTCGATGCCGTGCTCGGCGATCAGGGCGCGCATCCGGCCCGCGACCGTCGGCTCGGGCACCATCAGGGTGCTGTGGTGTCGCACCACCCGGTAGCCAGATGCCTCGGCGGCCGCCTTGTCGTAATCAGCGGCGCCCTTCCACGAGGGCGCGTACACGGTCAGCTCGTGGCCACCCGTCGCGGTCAGTTCCCCGACGAAGGCCTCCAGGTACGACTGGATGCCGCCGCGGCGCGGGGGGAAGTCGTTGGTCACCAACAACACCCGTGTCATCGTTCTCCTCACTACCGGCACCGCCGATACCGACCGGCAACGCTATCCGGTCATCCACCGGCGCCACTGCGCCAGCACCTCATCGAGGTCCGCGTGCAGTGTCTCGCGAACGGCGGTGGCCGGGTCGGGATGGCCGGGACCGCATGCCCGCAGATACAGCGCACGCAATGTCTGAGGGCCGTACCGCTGCGCCACGTAGCGGCTGAACCACCAGGCCCGGTCGTAGGCCAGCGAGCGTGCCGGTCCCTCGGTCTGCAGGTCGGCGTCCTCGGGCAACCGGGCGAGCAGATCGGCCTGTGCGGGCCCGGGTGGGCCCGGCGCCGGCCGGCCGACGTAGTCGGCGACACCCTCGGTGACCCAGAGCGGCGCATCGGCGACCGTGTGCGGGCGGGCCGCGTAGTGGAACAGTTCGTGGCGCACCACGATCCGTAGCGCGGTGTCACTCATGGCTGCCGCGCCCGGCGCGAATACCATGCCGTCGGCGGTGGTGGCCGCGGCGATATCGGGGCTGCCGTGGGCCAGTACCCGGAACTGTTCGTCGGATTCGGTCACCACGACCACGATCTCGCGCGGCCAGTCCGGGCCCCAGAACGCGGTGACGGCGGCGGCCGCGCCGGGCAGTTCGGCGCCGATCCGCTCGATCATCGGCGCGCTGCGCACACCGCCGAGCCCGCGCAACTGCGCGGTGCGCCCGTCGGGCAGCGAGATGCTGGTCGTCGCGGCAGTACTCGACGTCGGACTCGGTTCCGGCGGCGCAGGCGGTGATTCAGCCTGGCACCCGGACAACAGGACCGCGGCGGTCAGCGCGCCGCACAGTGCGTGTCTCAGTACCGACGCACGTTGTAGATCGGTGCGTTGTTGACCGGGGCCACCACCACGGGCTTGCCGAAGGTGGAGGCGTGCACCATCATGCCGTCACCGATGTAGATGCCGACGTGCGAGGCGTCCGAGTAGTAGGACACGACGTCGCCGGGCTGCATCTGATCGGTCGAGACCGCCTGGCCACCGGCGGCCTGCGCGTAGCTGGAGTGCGGCAGCGAGACACCGGCCTGCTGGAAGGCCCACTTCACCAGACCGGAGCAGTCGAACGCGCCGGGGCCTTCGGCACCCCACGAATAGGGCGAACCGATCCGGGTCAGTGCGGCCTGCACGGCCACCACGGCCGGGCCCGAGCCGGGTGCGGCGGCGGGCGGCGGCGCGACATCGCCCGGCGGGATACCTGCGGGCGGGGCGGCCAGCACGCCGGGGTCGTTGTTCGGCAAAGCCTCCGGAGCCGGCACCGGGACCGAAGCCGGCACCGGCGGGATGGCGGCCAGCGCCTCGCGCTGGGCCGGGGTCAGCACCTCGTACTGCGACTTGACGACGGCGATCTCGACCTGCAGCTTGCTTTGCTTGGATTGCAGGTCCGCACGCACCGCGGCGGCCTGCTCGGCGGCGGTCTTGGCGTTGGCGGCGGACTGGGCCGAGGCCGATTCGGCCTGCGCGGCCCGCACGTTGGTGTTCCGGAAGTTCTGCATCTGCGCCGACATCTCGGTAGCCATCACGCGCTGCACGGCCAGCTGATCGATCAGCACCTGCGGCGAGCTCGCGGTGAGCATGGAATCCAGGCCATCGGTGCGGCCGCCCATGTACTGGGCGGCGGCGATCTTGTCGACGGAGGTCTGGAATTTTGCGAGATCGGCCTTGGCCGCCTCGACCGCCGCGATATCGGCGGCGTGCTTTTCTTCGGCGGCACGCTGCGCGACCAGCTTGGTGTCGAGATCGAGCTGGGCGGCGTGCATGTTCTCGGTGGCGATCTCGGCCTGATGCGACAACTCGTTCAGCTTTGCCAGTGCATCGTCGGCCGGGTCGGCCTGCACGCCGGAGGCGAGGATCCCGCCGAACACGGTCAGGGCCGCTAACGCACCGATCAGGGGTCGCCGGACGCCACTCTTACGTCGGTGTGTGCGATCAGGCCTCAAGATATTGCGTCCTTACAACTGCGATTCAGCCGCGACGAACTTCTGTTAGGTCTCGAATAGGTTACGAAACGGCATCGGGCTTGTCCAACGGAAGACGTGAACCTAACAGGCGACCGGGATTAAATTCGGACTTACCGGCGTTGCCGGAGGTCACTCGCGTGTCCTCACGCCACACCAGTTCTACCATCCGGGCGCTCATGCCGATGGATCGGAACGAGCCGTAACCGGGGCGCCAGCCCGACCTCGGCGAGCACCGCGAGTGCTTCACGCTCGTCGTCCAGCAAAGTCTCCGGCACGCCGAGCAGAACACTCACCACGCAATCCTGGCAGCCCGGACCGCGCACCGCGCAGTCATCACAGTCGATCACCACCGAGCCGGTGTCCAGCGCGTGATCGGGCTCTTCCATCGCACGTTCGTTCATCGGGCCTTGATTCATGTTTCGCACCGTAACGACGGGTACCGACACGCCCGCCGAGCGACGACACGCTGGCCCGGCTTGTCAGGGTCGGGGCCTACCGTCACCGGTGTGCAGCAGCTCAGCTTTGCCGATGTGGATCCGATGGCCGATCTGCTGCTGGCCGACACCACCTTCGTGGTGGTGGACCTGGAGACCACCGGCGGCCGCGCCACCGCCAGCACTCCCGGCGGCGACGACCATGATGCAATCACCGAGATCGGCGCGGTCAAGATCCGCGGCGGTGAGGTGCTCGGCGAACTGGCCACCCTCGTCGATCCGGGCCGCAGCATTCCGCCGCAGATCGTCTCGCTGACCGGCATCACCTCGGCGATGGTCCATGACGCACCGCGCATCGACGCCGTGCTGCCCGCGTTCCTGGAGTTCTCCCGGGGCGCGGTGCTGGTCGCCCACAATGCGGGATTCGACATCGGGTTCCTGCGGGCCGCGGCGCAGCGACTGGGCATCACCTGGCCGCGCCCACCGGTGCTGTGCACGGTGCGGCTGGCACGGCGGGTGCTGACCCGTGACGAGGCGCCCAGCGTGAAGCTCTCGGCCCTGGCGCGGTTGTTCTCGGCCACCACCACCCCGAACCACCGGGCACTCGACGACGCCCGCGCGACCGTCGATGTGCTGCACGGGCTCATCGAGCGCGTCGGGAACCAGGGGGTGCGCACCTATCCCGAGTTGCGCGCCTACCTGCCCGACGCCACCGCCCCGCAGCGTCGCAAGCGCCACCTGGCCGACGGTGTGCCGTCCCGGCCGGGCGTGTACCTGTTCCGCGGACCCGCCGATGAGGTGCTCTACATCGGCACCGCGGTGAATCTGCGCCGCCGGGTCGGCCAGTACTTCACCGGGGCCGACCCACGCACCCGGATGAAGGAGATGGTGGCGCTGGCCACCCGGGTCGACCATGTCGAGTGTGCGCACGAGCTGGAGGCCGGGGTGCGCGAATTGCGGCTGCTGGCCGCGCATGCCCCGCCGTACAACCGCCGGTCCAAGTTCCCGCGCCGGTGGTGGTGGATCACCCTCACCGAGGAGGCGTTCCCGCGCTTCTCGGTGGTGCGGTCCCCGCGCAGTCCGCGCGCGATCGGACCGTTCACCTCCCGCGCGGACGCCGTCACGACCGTCGACGTGCTGGCCCGCGGCACCGGCGTACGAACCTGCAGCACGCGGCTGGCCCGCAGCGCGCGCCACGCCTGCGAGGAACGCGAGCTCTCCGGATGCCCGGCGACCCGTGGCGCCGATATGGCCCAGTACGCGGGCGCAGCGCAGCGGGCGGCCGATCTGCTCGACGGTGTGGACAGCGCCGCGTTCGGCACCGTGCTGAGCCAGATCGAGGCGTTGGCGAGCCTGCACCGTTATGAGACCGCCGCCCGGCTGCGCGATCACGCCGCGGCCGCCGTGGAGACGACGTGGCGTGGTCAGCGGCTCCAAGCGCTGGCCGCGGTCGACGAGCTGATCGCGGCGCGGCCCGACGGGCTCGGCGGCTGGGAGCTGGCCGTGATCCGGCACGGACAGCTGGCCTCGGCCGGGTGCGCACGCCGCGGGGTGCCGCCCATGCCCGTCGTCGACGCCATAACCCTTGCGGCACAGTCGATCCTGCCGCAAACGGCCCCACTCGGCGGCGCCCTGGTGGAGGAGACGGCGTTGATCACCCGGTGGCTGGCCGGGCCCGGCGTCCGGGTGGTGAGTTGCCCCAGCGGGTACGCCAGCCCGATCGGGTCGGCGGCCCGGTGGTCCGACTGGGCCGCCACCGCGCGTTCGGCGCGCCTGGCCGCCGCGCAGCCAGACACCCACACAGATGATCTGGACGATCGGTACGGCGTGCACAAACCCCGGCGCGCCCACGCCAGAGCTGTCTGAGTCAGCCGGCAGCCTTCTGGGTGAACCGCACCCAGTTCGCCAGAAGTCGTTCTGCGGCACCGGAATCGATGGCCTCGACCGCACGCGCCAGACCGGACTGCCACGCGGGCACCCACTGCGCGTCACCGGAGAGTCCGGCATGGGCGACCATCGCGCCGGCGGCGTTGAGTACCACCGCGTCCCGCACCGGCCCCTTGGCGCCGCTGAGCACCGCCCGCACCGAGGCGGCGTTGGCCTCGGCGTCACCGCCGACGAGTTCGCTCAGATCGGCCCGCCGGAACCCGAAGGCCGCGGGATCGAGGGTGAGGCGCTCGACCGTGCCGGCCTGCACCCGCCAGATGGTGCTGGTGGTCGTGGTGGTGAGTTCGTCCAGACCGTCGTCACCGTGCACCACCAGGGCGCTGGCGCCGCGGGCGGCGAACACCCCGGCCATCACCTCGGCCAGATCCCCCCAGGCACAGCCGAACAGACCGGCCCGCGGTGCCGCCGGATTGGTCAGCGGACCGAGCAGGTTGAACACGGTCGGCACGCCGATCTCGCGACGGACCACCGAGGCGTGCCGGTAGGAGGGATGGAACTGCGGCGCGAACGCAAAGGCGATACCGACCTCGGCGACACTGCGCGCAACCTCCTCGGGCCCGAGATCGATGCGCACCCCGAGCGCCTCCAGGGTGTCCGCTCCGCCGGACAGCGAGGACGCCGCCCGGTTGCCGTGCTTGAACACCGGCACCCCGGCCGCCGCGGTGACGATCGAGGCCATCGTCGACAGGTTCACCGTGTTGGACCCGTCGCCCCCGGTTCCCACGATGTCGACGGCGTCGGCGCCGACCGCACTGTCGGGAATCCGGCGGGCGTGTTTGAGCATGGTGTCGGCGAGCTCGGTGACCTCCGCCGACGTCGGGCGCTTCATCCGCATCGCCACCGCGAAGCCGGAGATCTGCGCCGGCGTCGCCGAACCGGTCATGATCTGGTCCATGGCCCACGCCGATTGACCACGCTCCAGATCCCGGTGGGTGGTCAGACGGCCGAGGATCAGCGGCCAGGTGAACGGACTCTCGGATGCGCTCTGAGCGGATGACACGCCGTGATGCTATCGCCCGCACACCCACCGTCCGGAGCCTGTCACGACTGCATACCAAGACACGTTTCAACTCAATTACGAACCCGGGTGGTGTTGATCAACTACAAAGCGTCATACTTGCACCTGTGACGAGCGCTGTTGGGACCTCGGGGACCGCGATTACCTCCCGCGTACATTCGCTGAACAGACCGAACATGGTCAGTGTCGGCACCATTGTGTGGCTTTCCAGTGAGCTGATGTTCTTTGCTGGTCTGTTCGCGATGTACTTCACCGCGCGTGCGCAGGCCCAAGGGGCCTGGCCGCCCGAGCCGACCGAGCTGAACTTGTGGCTCGCGGTACCGGTGACCGCGGTGCTGATCGCCTCCTCCTTCACCTGTCAGATGGGCGTGTTCGCCGCCGAGCGGGGCGACGTGTTCGGCCTGCGCCGGTGGTACGTCATCACCTTCCTGATGGGACTGTTCTTCGTCCTCGGCCAGGCTTACGAGTACGTCCACCTCGTCGAGCACGGCACCACCATCCCGGGCAGTGCCTACGGGTCGGTGTTCTATCTGGCCACCGGCTTCCACGGACTGCACGTCATCGGCGGTCTGGTCGCCTTCATCTTCTTGCTCATCCGCACCAGGCTGTCCAAGTTCACGCCTGCGCAGGCGACCGCGGCGATCGTCGTGTCCTACTACTGGCACTTCGTCGACATCGTGTGGATCGCCCTGTTCGCCGTCATCTACTTCGTCCGATGATCGGCAAGCCGATGCGTCCGATGCTCTCGACGATGAGAAGGGGTTCGATGACCAGCAAGTCCGGCGCAGCCGGGAAGACGATCAAGCAACGTCGCTTGCGCCGGCGCGCGTCGGCGGCCGTGCTGCTGCTGCTCGGGCTGTCGGTGGCGGGCGTCACCGCCGCCACCTTGACCCCGACCCCCCAGGTCGCCGTCGCCGACGAATCCCAGTCGGCGCTGCTGCGCACCGGCGAGCAACTGTTCGACACCTCCTGCATCAGCTGCCACGGCGCGAACCTGCAGGGTGTGCCCGACCGCGGCCCCAGCCTGATCGGCACCGGTGAGGCGGCCGTGTACTTCCAGGTCTCCACCGGCCGGATGCCCGCGATGCGCGGTGAGGCCCAGGCGCCCCGCAAGGAGCCGGTCTTCGACGAACACCAGATCGACGCGCTCGGCGCCTTCGTCCAGGCCAACGGCGGCGGCCCCGTCGTGCCCCGGGAAGCCAACGGACAGATCGCCGACGAGTCCCTGCTGTCCGGTGACGTCGCCCGCGGTGGCGACCTGTTCCGGCTGAACTGCGCCTCCTGCCACAACTTCACCGGCAAGGGCGGAGCCCTGTCCTCCGGCAAGTACGCACCGGATCTCGGCGAGGCCTCGAAGGTGCCCGCGCAGGTGTACACCGCCATGCTCACCGGCCCGCAGAACATGCCCAAGTTCTCCGATCGCCAGCTCTCCCCCGAGGAGAAGGCCGACATCGTCACCTACGTGCGGCAGGCGTCGAACACTCCGGATCCCGGCGGCTACGGCCTCGGTGGATTCGGCCCGACCACCGAAGGTATGGCCATCTGGATCATCGGGATCGTGGCTGCCGTCGGCATGACGTTGTGGATCGGAGCGCGCGCATGAGCGGGGATATCCAGGGCGGCGACACCTCGGGACGTCCGGTTCCGGGTCAGCCCACCGACGCCGAACTGGCCGAGATGTCGCGCGAGGAACTACTCGCGCTCGGCGGCAAGCTCGACGGTGTCGAGGTCGTCTTCAAGGAACCTCGCTGGCCGGTCGAGGGCACCAAGGCCGAGAAGCGTGCCTCGCGCACCGTTTCCTACTGGCTGCTGCTCGGCGGTTTCTTCGGCCTCGCACTGGTCCTGGTCTTCCTGTTCTGGCCGTGGGAGCACGTCCCTTACGGCGCCGAGGGCGAGCGGATCTACACGCTGGCCACCCCGCTGTACGGCCTGACGTTCGGCGCGTCGATCCTGTGCATCGGTATCGGTGCGGTGCTCTTCCAGAAGAAGTTCATCCCCGAAGAGATCACCATCCAGGACCGCCACGACGGCGCCTCCGCGGAGATCCACCGCAAGACCATCGTGGCGAACCTGAGCGACGCCCTTGAGGGTTCGACCATCAAGCGGCGCAAGCTGATCGGGCTGTCGATGGGCATCGGTCTCGGGGCGTTCGGTCTCGGTACCCTGGTGGCCTTCATGGGTGGTCTGATCAAGAATCCGTGGAAGCCGGTCGTGCAGACCGCCGAGGGCAAGAAGGCCGTGCTGTGGACCTCGGGATGGACCCCGCGCTTCGAGGGCGAGACCATCTACCTGGCCCGAGCCACCGGCATCCCCGGGGAATCGCCCTTCGTGAAGATGCGTCCCGAGGACATCGACGCCGGCGGTATGGAGACGGTCTTCCCGTGGCGTGAGTCCGACGGTGACGGCGTCACGGTGGAATCCAGCCACCACCTGTTCGAGGTCGCGATGGGTGTCCGCAACCCGGTCATGCTCATCCGCATCAAGCCCCAGGACATGAAGAAGGTCGTCAAGCGCCAGGGCCAGGAGAGCTTCAACTTCGGCGAACTGTTCGCGTACACGAAGGTCTGCTCGCACCTGGGCTGCCCGTCCTCGCTCTACGAGCAGCAGACCTACCGCATTCTGTGCCCGTGCCACCAGTCGCAGTTCGATGCGCTGCACTTCGCCCGGCCGATCTTCGGTCCGGCCGCACGTGCGCTGGCGCAATTGCCCATTACCATCGACAAGGACGGCTATCTGGTCGCGAACGGCGACTTCATCGAACCCGTCGGACCGGCATTCTGGGAGCGCAAATCATGAGTCCCAAGCTCGGAGATATCGCGGCCGCACAAGGCGATGCGATCGATTCCCGGTACCACCCCTCCGAGGCGGTACGTCGCGGCATCCTGAACAAGGTCTTCCCCACGCACTGGTCGTTCCTGCTGGGTGAGATCGCGCTGTACAGCTTCATCATCCTGTTGATCACGGGTGTGTGGCTGACGCTGTTCTTCGATCCGTCGATGGCGCACGTGACCTACGAAGGTGTGTACCAGCCTCTGCGCGGTGTGCAGATGTCGCGGGCCTATGAATCGGCCCTGGAGATCAGCTTCGAAGTCCGTGGCGGTCTGTTCGTCCGCCAGATCCACCACTGGGCGGCGCTGCTCTTCGCGGCGTCGATCATGGTCCACCTGGCGCGCATCT
Source organism: Mycolicibacterium frederiksbergense (assembly GCF_012223425.1). Lineage (GTDB taxonomy): Bacteria > Actinomycetota > Actinomycetes > Mycobacteriales > Mycobacteriaceae > Mycobacterium > Mycobacterium frederiksbergense. The sequence goes on along the minus strand of NZ_CP038799.1, from coordinate 4,909,875 downwards.
TCTTCACCGGCGCGTTCCGGCGTCCACGCGAGGCCAACTGGGTCATCGGCTCGCTGCTGCTGATCCTGGCGATGTTCGAGGGTTACTTCGGCTACTCGCTGCCCGACGATCTGCTCTCGGGCACCGGCCTGCGCGCCGCGTTCTCCTCGATCACCCTGGGCATGCCGGTCATCGGCACCTGGCTGCACTGGGCGCTGTTCGGCGGCGACTTCCCCGGCGAGATCATCATCCCGCGGTTGTACGCCCTGCACATTCTGCTGATCCCCGGAATCATGTTGGCGCTCATCGGCGCTCACATGGCGTTGGTGTGGTTCCAGAAGCACACTCAGTTCCCCGGTCCCGGCCGCACCGAGAAGAACGTCGTCGGCGTGCGCGTCATGCCGGTCTTCGCGGTGAAGTCGGGTGCCTTCTTCGCCATGATCACCGGCCTGCTCGGCCTGATGGGCGGCCTGCTGCAGATCAACCCGATCTGGGTGCTCGGCCCGTACAAGCCCTCGCAGATCTCGGCGGGTAGCCAGCCGGACTTCTACATGATGTGGACCGACGGCCTGGCCCGCACCTGGCCGGCCTGGGAGTTCTACATCGGCAACTACACGATTCCGCAGTCGGTGTGGGTGGCGGTCGGCATGGGCCTGGTGTTCGTGCTGCTGTCGGTCTACCCGTTCCTGGAGCGCAAGCTCACCGGCGACACCGCACACCACAACCTGTTGCAGCGTCCGCGTGACGCCCCGACGCGTACCGCTGTGGGCGCCGCGGCGATCTCGTTCTACATCCTGCTGACGTTCATGTGCATGAACGACATCATCGCGCTGAAGTTCCACATCTCGCTGAACGCGACCACCTGGATCGGCCGCATCGGCATGGTGGTGCTGCCGATGATCGTCTACTACATCACCTACCGGTGGGCGATCAGCCTGCAGCGCAGCGACCGCGCGGTGCTGGAGCACGGTATCGAGACGGGCATCATCACGCGCCTGCCGCACGGTGCCTACATCGAGCTGCACCAGCCGCTCGGCCCGGTCGACGATCACGGGCACCCGGTTCCGCTGGAGTACCAGGGCGCGCCTCTGCCCAAGCGGATGAACAAGCTCGGGTCCGCAGGCGCACCGGGTAGCGGCAGCTTCCTGTTCGCCGATCCCGTCGAAGAGCACGATGCGCTCACCGAGGCCGCCCACGCCTCCGAGCACCGGGCGCTGGCCGTGCTGGCCGAGCACCAGGGCAGCAACGGCAACGGCAACGGCAACGGGTCCCATGGGTCGAACGGATCCAACGGGCACCACTAGTAGTTCACGACGACAGAAGGCTCGCGCAGCACGCTGCGCGAGCCTTCTGTCGTTCGGCGCCTCTCCCCTACCCCGCCGGCAGTACGCTGAGCCGCATGGTCGCCGATCCGCCATGGGAGCCACCGCTGGCAGGCACCGAGGAGCAGCACCTCGTCGGCGCGCTGGAGCGGCTGCGAATGACGTTCCGGTGGAAGGCCGATGGGCTCGACCCGGCGGCACTGGGAAGCGCAATCGGGGCGTCATCGCTGACCCTCGGAGGTCTGCTCAAGCACCTCGCGCGCGCCGAGGCGCAGCGTTTCGGCCCCGATCTCGATGACGCACCCATGGGTGCGCCGTGGGATGCCGCCGACTGGGACTCCGACCCGGACTGGGATTTCACTTCCGCTGCGCAGGACAGCCCCGCCGAGCTCTACGCGTTGTGGGACCGGTCCGTCGTGCAGTCCCGGGCCAGGCTCGCAGCGGCGCTGGCCGATGGTGGCCTCGATCAGCTGGTGTGCATCGCCTGGCCGGACGGCAGCCGGGCGAGCCTGCGCCGCAGCGTGTGTGACCTGATCGAGGAGTACGGCCGCCACACCGGCCACGCCGATCTGCTGCGCGAGGCACTCGACGGACGCGTCGGTGAAGACCCGCCACCCGATTGGCGCCCGGGAGCAGGCTGAGTCAGGCGGCGGGCTTGTCGGCCGGCCCGAGCACGCCGCGCAGCTCGCGCAGATAGAACCAGAGCAGCACCGGCATGGCCACGGTGACGATCCCGGCGATGATGAAGAACGCCACGGCGGCACTGCCGCTGTCATTGGCCGTCAGGTAGGTGGCCAGACCGACGGCGAGGGTGCCCAGCCCGACCGCGCACGCGATCGACAGCCCGAACCGCGCGCATACCTGATCGATCACACCCGGGAGCGCGGCGGCACGCGTGGTGGCCTCCGGGCCCGGTTCGGCAAGCCTGCGCCGGGACTCGCGCGGTGACACGGCGGCGATGTCCTCGACCACCGACCCTCCGGCCGGGGTGTCCCGGATCGGCCGGTGCGAGCTCTGCCGACGGGCCCGCACCAACAGCGGGATCGCCACGACGATCACCGCGGCCGATATGCCGATCACGGTGTAGAGCACCCAGGGGGTGTCCGAGCCGGAGGCCTCGGACAGTTCGGCGCGGACGGTACCCCGGCCGCTCGCCATGTCCACCAGGGACACGGTGGCGGCGACCGCGGCGCCGAGCGCTGCCAGCCAGATGACGGCGCAGGCGCCCATCAGGATCCGCTCCAGGTTCTCCGGACCGGACAGGGTGCGTCGGGGTGACGGGGTGAGTTCAGTGTCTTTGAGCATCAGCAACTTGTCTGTGCGGCGTTGCCGGTGTTGGACGACAGCACGGTGCCATCGCTTGTGGTGATCGAGCAGTTCAGCCGGCTGACCAAGAACAAACTCGACGCCTGTACCGACCCGACCTCAGACTGCGAGATCGGGGTGACGGTGAGCGACCACGGGATGTAGACGTTGCGCTGGGTGCGGCTGCGCCCGGACGCGTCGATATAGGTGACGGTGATGATGTCGCCGGGTGCCTTGGTGCCGGTGACCGAATAGGTCACCTGCCGGGGTCCCGCGGGCCGCGTCGTCGTCGGCGGGGGCGGCGGGGCCTCGGTGGTGGCAGGCGGCGGCGGCGCCTCCGCACTGGGTGGCGGGGGTGGTGGCGGCTCCTGCGTCACGGTGACGGTCTCCGGGGGCGGGGGCGGCGGCTCCTCGGTGGGAGGCGGCGGAGGCGGCGGCTCGCTGCTGGGCGGCGGCGGCGGCGGTGTCGTGGTGATCGCGTCCTGCACGGGCGGCGCCGTCGTGGTCGACGTCTCGGGGTTGGCCAGTCCGGTGTTGTCGGTGCGGGTCACCAGTAGTGCCACGGATGCGACGAGGGCCACGGCGGCGACGATGGCCACCACGCCGACGACCCATGGCCATCTCGGGGGTGCGTCCTGATCGGGATCAGCGGGCGCGTAGTTGTCGTAGTCGTAGAGCGCCGGATCCGGCGGCACGTACGGAGCGCTGGTGAACTGCTCGGATTCCGGGGCGGAGTACGCCCGGGATTGGATGTCGGTCTCATCGGCGCGGGATCTGCGATCCTTGTCCGCACCCGACTGCTCCGGTCCTGACGGCCCGCTCATCTGCAACTAAACCTCGGCCTATCCTTCTCGACTGCTGCCTCGGCAACACTACCCAACCAGGCGACGGTGGGGACCACGCCACGACACCACGTCAGCGAACTGACGCACGGTTGTGACCTGGCGGAAGACCTCAGTGCTTCTCGGGGCCGACGTAGTACTCGAAGACCAGGCCGGCGGCCGAGGCCAGCACGAAGCAGACACCCGCGACGATCAGCCAGGGCAGCCACAGCGCGGCACCGACGGCCGCGGTGGAGAAGGACAGCGCGATCAGGATCGGCCACCAGCTGTGCGGGCTGTAGAAGCCCAGCTCGCCGGCGCCGTCACTGATCTCGGCGTCTTCGTAGTCCTCGGGCCGGGTGTCCAGACGTCGCGCCACGAACCGGAAGAACGTACCGGTGATCAGCGTCAGGCCGGTGGTGAGCACGAGGGCGGTGGTGCCCGCCCACTCGATGCCGCCGGTGGCGAACATCGCGGTCAGCACGCCGTACACGATCGATGACAGCAGGAAGAACGCGGTCAGGAACTCGAACAACCGGGCTTCGATATGCATGAGTCGTCCTTACTTGCTCGCCTGTGCGGGAACGCCGACCTGCTCGCCGCGACGGGTGTCGAACGGCGCCGTGGTGGTGGCCAGCGGAGCCTGGTTGATGGCCTCCAGCGCCTGCGCGTTGGTCATGCCGCCGGTCCGGGCGTCCAGGTAGGCCTTGAAATCGTTGGGCTCCACGACACGGACCTCGAAGTTCATCATCGAGTGGTACGTGCCGCACATCTCGGTGCAGCGGCCGACGAAGGCGCCGGTCTGCTCGATCTCGCTGACCTGGAAGATGTTGTCGGAGTTGTTCTCCTTGGGGTTGGGCAGCACGTCCCGCTTGAACAGGAACTCCGGAACCCAGAAACCGTGGATGACATCGGCCGAGGCGATCTGGAACTCGATGCGCTTGCCCTTGGGCAGCACCAGGATCGGGATCTCGGTCGAGGTACCGATCGTCTCGATCTTGTCGAAGTTCAGGTAGGTCCGGTCGGTCTCGTTCTTGCCCGCGATCGGGCCGACGAGCTCGTTGCCGTGCTCGTCGACGCCCTCGGGCGCCGAGGCCATGGCCTCTTTGCGCTCGTTGTCGACACCGTCGTAGGACAGCGTGCCGTCACCGAATTCGATCTTCTGGTAACCGAACTTCCAGTTCCACTGGAAGGCGGTGACGTCGATGACGACCTCGGGGTTGGGGTCCTTGTGCAGCATCCGCTCCTGCACGACGACGGTGAAGTAGAAGAGCACCGAGATGATCAGGAACGGCACCACGGTGAGCACCAGTTCCAGCGGCATGTTGTAGCCGAACTGACGCGGCAGCTCGGTGTCGGTGTCCTTCTTGCGGTGGAACGCGCTGGTCCAGAAGATCAGCGCCCACACGATGCCACCGACGACGAACGACGCGATGACCGACCAGACCCACAGGTCACGGTTCAGCCGGGCCTCCGGGGTGATGCCCTCCGGCCAGCCCAGGCCGAAGATCTCCTGGTAGCTGCAACCGCTGAGCAGGATGGCCGAGCCACCCAGAACCACTGACAACGCCACCAAACGGTACCCGCGAGCGGTCACGTTGGCGCCTCCTAAATGAAGTCGGTGAACCGCAGGGCGGTCGGTGAAACTTGGCGAATACTACGCAGCGTAGACCACGCCCGCCGGGTCGAGCGAAGCGACTGGACGATTCGGCATACTGGCCCGGTGTGCGGACTGCTGGCGTATCTGACCGACCCGTCCGTGGAGACCTCCCCTGCGCTGGTCGAAGCGGTTTCGGGAGCCTCGCATCTGATGCGTCATCGAGGTCCTGACGAGCCCGGGACCTGGACCGATGCCGATATCGTGCTCGGTTTCAACCGGCTCTCGATCATCGATATCGCGCACAGTCATCAACCGCTGCGCTGGGGCCCGCCGGAGTCGCCGGAACGCTACGCGCTGGTGTTCAACGGTGAGATCTACAACTATCTGGAACTGCGTGCCGCGTTGCATTCCGAGCACGGTGCGGTGTTTCACACCGACGGTGACGGCGAGGCGATCGTCGCCGGCTTCCACTACTGGGGCAGCGATGTCCTGACCCGGCTGCGCGGCATGTTCGCCTTCGCGCTGTGGGACACCCAGACCGCGGAACTGTTGTGCGCGCGGGATCCGTTCGGCATCAAGCCGCTCTATCTGGCCACCGGCCCGGGCGGCACCGTGGTGGGCAGCGAGAAGAAGTGCCTCCTCGACCTCGCCGCGACCGCCGGGATCGACCTGGGTATCGACGAGCGCGCCGTGCAGCACTACACCGTGCTGCAGTACGTGCCCGAACCCGAAACCCTGCAGCGCGGCATCCGCCGACTGGAGTCGGGCAGTTATGCCCTGGTCCGTCCGGGGCAGGCACCGGTGCTGACGCGCTACTTCGAGCCGAAGTTCGCCGCTGTCCCGTTCAAAGCAGGTGGCGAGCAGGCCCGCTATGACGAGATCACCGCGGTGCTGGAGGACTCCGTCGCCAAGCACATGCGCGCCGATGTCACCGTGGGCGCGTTCCTGTCCGGGGGTATCGATTCCACGGCCATCGCGGCGCTGGCCATGCGGCACAACCCCCGCCTCATCACGTTCACGACCGGCTTCGAGCGGGAAGGCTTCTCCGAGGTCGACGTCGCCGTGGAATCGGCGAAGGCGATCGGCGCCCGGCATGTCACCAAGGTGGTGAGTGCGGCCGAGTTCGTCGCCGCGCTTCCCGAGATCGTCTGGTATCTCGACGAACCTGTCGCCGATCCCGCGTTGGTGCCGCTGTTCTTCATCGCCCGCGAGGCGCGCAAGCACGTCAAGGTGGTGCTCTCCGGCGAGGGCGCCGACGAGCTGTTCGGCGGCTACACCATCTACCGGGAACCGTTGTCGCTGAAGCCTTTCGACTACCTGCCCAAGCCGGTGCGACGTTCGCTGGGCAAGGCATCGCAGCCGCTGCCCGACGGGATGCGCGGCAAGAGCCTGCTGCATCGCGGTTCGCTGACGCTGCAGGAGCGCTACTACGGCAACGCCCGCAGCTTCTCCGATGCGCAACTGCGGGCGGTGCTGCCCGGGTTCCGCCCGGACTGGACGCACACCGATGTCACCGCCCCGCTGTACGCGGCATCGCAGGGCTGGGATCCGGTGGCCCGCATGCAGCATGTGGACCTGTTCACCTGGCTGCGCGGCGACATCCTGGTCAAGGCCGACAAGATGACGATGGCCAACTCGCTGGAACTACGGGTGCCGTTCCTGGACCCCGAGGTGTTCGCGGTGGCCTCGCGGCTGCCCCATGACCAGAAGATCACCCGCACCACCACCAAATACGCACTGCGCCGCGCGCTGGAACCCATCGTGCCCGCGCATGTGCTCAACCGGCCCAAGCTCGGCTTCCCGGTGCCCATCCGGCACTGGCTCAAGGCCGGCGAGCTGCTCGACTGGGCGCACGCCATGGTCGCGGCGTCGCAGACCGGCGATCTCATCGACCTGAACGCGGTGCGCACCATGCTCGACGAGCACCGGGCCGGCGACAGCGATCACAGCCGCCGGTTGTGGACGGTGCTGATCTTCATGCTGTGGCACGCCATCTTCATCGAGGGCAGCGTGACCCCTCAGATCAGCGAACCGACCTATCCGGTGCAGATCTAGATCCGGCGATGCCGCATCAGATGGCGGCGCCGATTTCGGTGCCGGCCTCCGCGCCGTAGGCGTCGGTCAGTCGCTTGACGGCCGCGTCACGGTCCCAGGTCCATTCCTGCGGCCCGGGGGCCTCCAGCACCAGCGTGGCGACCATCGAGGCCAGCTGCGCGGAGCGTTCCAGGCTCAAGCCGGCGGCGCGCCCGGTCAGGAAGCCGGCGCGGAAGGCGTCGCCGATGCCGGTCGGGTCCTCCTGATGGGTTTCCGGGACGATGCCGACGTGCACGAACGTGCCGTCGCGGCCCACGATGTCGACACCCTTCTCGCCCAACGTGGTGATGCGCAGCTCGATCTGGCTCATGACCTGTGCCTCGGACAACCCGGACTTCTGCAGCAGCAGGTCCCATTCGTAGTCGTTGGTGAACAGGTACGTCGCGCCGTCGATCAGGCGGCGGATCTCCTCGCCGGAGAGCCGGGCCAGCTGTTGGGACGGGTCCGCGGCGAACGCCAGGCCCAGCGAACGGCATTCCTCGGTGTGGCGGAACATGGCGTCCGGGTCGTTGGCGCCGACGATCACCAGTTCCGGTGTGCCGCTGCGCTTCACCACATCGGCGAGATCGATGTTGCGGGCCTCGGACATGGCCCCGGGGTAGAACGACGCGATCTGGGCCATTGCCTCATCGGTGGTGCAGACGAACCGTGCCGTGTAGGCGCTCTCCGAGACCAGCACGTTGTCGCAGTTCACGCCGTGATGGGTGAGCCAGCCCCGGTAGTCGTCGAAATCCTTGCCGACCGCCCCGACGAGCGCGGCGTCGCCGCCGAGCACCCCGATGGCGAAGGCCATGTTGCCGGCCACGCCACCGCGGTGGATGACCAGGTCATCGACCAGGAAACTCAGCGACACCTTCTGCAGGTGGTCCGGCAGCAACTGCTCGGAGAACTTGCCGGGGAACTTCATCAGATGGTCGGTCGCAATGGAGCCGGTCACGGCGATGGTCACGAATACAGCCCTTCAGTTCATGTACATAGCTAGGCGAACACTACAGACGCGTCGGGGCCGATGCTTCGGTCCGCGGGGGTGCTGACCGGCGTGCGATAGCCTGCATGCGAGTCCGTCAGCCGCCCCATCACCTGAGAAAGCACCGATGTCCGGTCCCGTGCCGTATCCCGAATCAACTCCCCCACAGGGGTTTCCGCCATTTCCCGGCGCGTACCCCGGCGCACTGCCGCCGCCGGTGCAGTACCCGAAACGCACACCCTGGAAAGCGATCGCGGCCGTCGGTGCCGCAGTGGCGGTCGTCGCCGCCGCCACCGGTGCCGTGCTGGTCTTCGCCGACGGGGATGACGACGCGCCGGTGGCGATGGACACCGAGAATGTGCGGCCCGCCATCCAGGGCTTTCTGGACGCGCTGACCGACGGTGACGACGAGGCGATCGCCCGGCACGCGCTGTGCGGGCTGTACGACGCGGTGGACGACCGCAATTCGGATCTCGCGCTGGCCGACCTGAGTTCGGACGCATTCCGAAAGCAGTTCACCGAGGTCGAGGTGACCTCGGTGGACAAGGTGGTGCCGTGGTCGACGAATCAGGCCCAGGCACTGTTCACCATGACGGTGATCGCACCCGGTAGCGGACGCGGATCCGCCGATGCCGGTAGCGAGATACAGGTGGTGGCCCAGCTGCTGCAGTCCGACGACGAGATCCTCGTCTGCTCCTACGTGCAGCGCAGCAGCTGAGCTGTGACGATCAGTTGAACGAATCGCCGCAGGCGCAGGAGCCGGTGGCGTTGGGGTTGTCGATGGTGAAGCCCTGCTTCTCGATGGTGTCCACGAAGTCGATGGTGGCGCCCTGGATGTAGGGCGCGCTCATCCGGTCGACGGTCAGCGCGACGCCACCGAAGTCGGAGGTCAGGTCGCCGTCGAGGGTGCGGTCATCGAAGAACAGGTTGTAGCGCAGGCCGGCGCAGCCACCGGGCTGCACGGCGATACGCAGGGCCAGATCATCGCGGCCCTCCTGGTCGAGCAGTGCCTTGGCCTTGCTGGCGGCCGCGTCGGTCAGCACCGCACCATGGGTTTCGGTGGTGGTGTCCTGAACAGTCATTGCATTTCTCCCTGACGTACCCGGAACTGCTAGTGCATTCGCGATCTACTCAACGGTACCTTGCTCGGGCGCTATTCCCGAGTTGTGTCCTGGCCAATCACCGGCCGTCCGCCGGGACAGCCCGGTGAGTTGAACCTCGGCATCGTCCATGGCCCGCTGCACGGACCCGGCAAAGTCGGTGATCGAGTAGGCCGCGGTGATTCCCGCCGGTGCGAGAGCGGCCGGTGACAGCGTGACCTGCCCGGCAAGCACCAGCACCGGGGTCCCACGCTCCCGCGCCCCGCCGGCCAGCGCGCTGACCACCTTTCCGTGCAGCGACTGATCGTCGAAACGGCCCTCACCGGTGATGATGAGGTCCGCCCGTGCCACGTCGGCGGCCAGATCGGTGTGCTCGGCGATGACGGCCGCCCCCGGTTCACGGCGTCCGCCCAGTGCGAGCAGGGCCGCGCCGATCCCGCCGGCGGCCCCGGCTCCCGGCTGGTCGGCGATATCGTCACCCAGTTCGGCCGCCCATGCGGTCAGCCGGGCTTCGAGCAGCTCCACGGTGGCCGGGTCGGCCCCCTTCTGCGGCCCGAAGACAGCGGCGGCACCCATCGCCCCCAGCAGCGGGTGCTCGACATCACTGGCGGCGATCAGTTCGACCCCGGCCAGCCGGGCCCGGCCCGCCTCGAGTCCGCCCAGTGCCTGCACCAGTCCGCGCCCACCGTCGGTACAGGAACTGCCGCCGAGCCCGACCACGACGCGCCGGGCACCGGCGTGCACTGCGGCGGCGATGAGCTCTCCGACTCCCCCGCTGTGCGCTGCGACCGCGGTGTGCACCGTCGGTGGTCCGCCGAGCAGCGTCAGCCCACATGCCTGCGCGCACTCGATATATGCGGTCTGCCCGTGCAACACCCACTGCGCGGTCACCCGGGTGTCCAGCGGGCCGCTGACGGTGGCGGTCCGCAGGCCGCCCAGCCTGCTGGCCAGCACGTCGACGAACCCGGGCCCACCGTCGGATTGCGGGGCCAGCGTCAACCGGTCCTCGCCGCGCGCCTGCCGCCAGCCGTCGGCGATGGCGCCGGCGGCCTGCACCGCAGTGAGGCTGTCTCCGTAGCAATCCGGCGCTATCAGCACTGCAAGGCCCGTCATTCCAGCAGCGTAGAGCCTCACTTTCCGAGGTGCATGGCGGGCGACGGCCGCCCGGGAAGTAATCTGGTCGGTGTGAATCTGCTCGGCCGCAAGAAGGACAACCCGCCCCCGGAGGATGACGATTCCGCAGGCACACCGGTGGACACCGGCGACGCCCGGGCGACCGCCCCGAAGGGCCGGCCGACCCCCAAGCGCAGCGAGGCGGCGCGCAGGCGCGGCCCGGTGGCGCCGGCGCCGATGACCACCGCCGAGGCGCGCAAGCGTCGCAAAGAGGTCGGTGGCCGCAAGCTCACCAAGGAAGAGCGCAAGGCCGAGAAGCTGACCCGGCGCGCCGATATGGCCGATCGCCGCGAGCGGATGATGGCCGGCGAGGACGCCTACCTGCTGCCCCGCGACAAAGGTCCGGTCCGCCGCTACGCGCGCGATCTCGTCGATTCCCGCCGCAACCTGCTCGGGCTCTTCATGCCGATCGCGCTGGCCCTCATCCTGGTCACGCTGTCCGTCCCGACCCCGGCGGTGCAGCAACCGCTGTCGTTCGCGATGCCGGTGCTGCTGATCGTGATGGCCATCGACGGCGTCATCCTGGGCCGCCACGTGAACCGTCGCGTCGACGAGCGTTTCCCGGACAACACCGAAACCGGCTGGAAGCTCGGCTTCTACGCGGGCAGCCGGGCATCGCAGCTGCGCCGGATGCGCGCACCCCGCCCGATGGTCAACCGCGGCGCCGACGTCTGAACCCGGTAGATGCCCGATCGCTCCGCTCGCCCTGGGGTGCGCGTGCTGGTTCTCGGCGGTATCCGCTCGGGCAAATCGCACCATGCGGAGGGCATGCTCGCCGAGGCCGGCGCCGTGCGTTACCTGGCCACCGGACCCTCCCCCGACGGTGACGACAGCTGGTCGGTGCGCGTCGACGCGCACCGCAACCGGCGCCCGCCGCATTGGTCGACCGTCGAAACCTCGGATGTCGCAACGCAATTGCACGCCGACCCCATGGCACCCACGATGGTCGACGATATCGGCGGCTGGCTCACCGCGGCCATGGACCGCCGGGACGCATGGACCGGGGGTTCGGTGACGGCCGACGTCGAGGCACTGTGCCGCGCGGTCGACGGCTTCTCCGGCCCGCTGGTGCTGGTCAGCCCGGAGGTCGGGCTGACGGTTGTGCCCGCGACCGCGGCAGGCCGGCGGTTCGCCGACGAACTGGGCACGGTGAACCAGCGATTGGCCACACTGTGCGACCGGGTGGTGCTGGTCATCGCCGGGCAACCACTGGCCGTGAAGGAGATCAGGTGAGTGCGTTCCCCGCGGTGGTCGGCCCGGACCCCGAGGCCGAGCGCGCCGCCCGGTCCCGCCAGCAGACCCTGACCAAGCCCCCCGGATCGCTGGGCCGCCTGGAGGAACTGTCGGTCTGGGTGGCGGCCTGCCAGGGCGTCTGCCCGCCGCGGCAGTTCGCCCGCGCCCGGGTCGTGGTGTTCGCCGGCGACCACGGCGTGACCGCCTCGGGGGTTTCGGCGTTCCCGTCCGAGGTGACCGCGCAGATGGTCGCCAACTTCGGTGCCGGGGGTGCGGCCATCAACGTGCTGGCCGACCTGGCCGGCGCCGGCGTGCGGGTGGCCGATATCGCGGTGGACGCCGAATCCGCCGGCACCGGGATCGGCGCGCACAAGGTGCGCCGCGGCAGCGGCAACATCGCCGTCGAGGACGCGTTGAGCGCCCAGGAGGCGCAGGCCGCCGTGCAGGCCGGGCGCGCCATCGCCGACGAGGAGGTCGACGGCGGGGCCGACCTGCTGATCGCCGGCGATATGGGCATCGGGAATACCACGCCCGCAACGACATTGATCGCCGCACTGACCGGCTCGGAACCCGTCGCGGTGGTCGGTCGCGGTACCGGCATCGACGACGAGGGCTGGGCCAGGAAGGCCTCGGCGATCCGCGATGCGCTGTACCGGGCCCGCAGTGTGGTCGCCGATCCGGTCGGTCTGCTGCGGGTGTGCGGCGGCGCCGACCTGGCCGCGATGGCCGGTTTTCTGGCCCAGGCCGCGGTGCGGCGCACCCCCGTGCTGCTCGACGGTGTCGTGGTCACCGCCGCCGCCCTGGTCGCCGATCAGCTGGCCCCCGGCGCGCGGGCCTGGTGGCGGGCCGGGCACCGGTCCACCGAACCGGCGCACACCTTGGCATTGCAGCACCTGGACCTGGAGCCGATCCTGGACCTCGGGATGCACCTCGGCGAGGGCAGTGGTGCGGCGGTGGCGCTCCCGGTGCTGCGCGCCGCGGTGGCCACCCTGGCCTCCATGGCGACCTTCGATGTGGCCGGCATCTCCACCGCCCCGGCGTGATCAGAGCACGATGATCGGTTCGCTTGCTTCGGCTTTCGCATTCGGCACGGTGCTGCCGGTGCGATCGGCGACGCCGTTCGGGCGCGGCGCGCTGACCGCGCTACCGGTGGTCGGCGCCGCGCTGGGGGCGGTGGCCGCCGGGCTGGTCTGGGCGGGCGGACAGCTGTTCGGGCCGGATGCGCTGGCCGGCGTGCTGGCGGTCACGGCGCTGCTGCTGCTCACCCGCGGCCTGCACATCGACGGCCTGTCCGACACCGTCGACGGACTGGGCTGCTACGGCCCGCCCGAGCGGGCGCTCGCGGTGATGCGTGACGGGACCGCCGGGCCGTTCGGGGTCGCCGCCGTCGTCATCGCCATCGCGGTGCAGGGCTTGACCTTCGGCACGCTGGCGCCGGCCGGGATCGTGGTGGCGGTGCTGGCGGGCCGGGTCGCGGTGGTGCTGACGTGTCGCCGCTCGGTGCCGGCCGCGCCGGGCAGCACGCTGGGCACGATGGTCGCGGGCTCCCAACCGCTGCCGGTGGTGGCGGCCTGGACGGTCGCGCTGGCCGCGGCCGCCGCCTTCGCCACCCCGCGGCCGTGGCAGGGTCCGCTGGTGGTGCTGCTGGCGCTGGGGCTGTGCGCGGCGCTGGTCGCCCATTGTGTGCGCCGGTTCGGTGGGATCACCGGCGATGTGCTCGGGGCATCCGTGGAGGTCACGACGACGCTGACCGCACTGGGACTGGCCATCAACTAGCGTCGAGAAGATGACCACCTCGACCCTCTCGCTGGGCAACCGCTTCGCCACCGAGTTTCCCGAGCTGGCGATCAGCTGGCAGGCGCAGAACCCGCCGCAACCCAGCCTGCTGCTGCTCAACGAACCGCTGGCCCACGAGCTGGGACTGGACCCCGACTGGCTGCGCAGCCCGGCCGGTATCGGTCTGCTCACCGGGACGACCCTGCCCGCCTCGGCGACGCCGGTCGCCCAGGTCTATGCCGGTCATCAGTTCGGTGGGCTGCAGCCGCGCCTCGGTGACGGCCGGGCGCTGCTGCTCGGCGAGTTCGAGGACGGCCGCGACCTGCACCTCAAGGGCTCGGGCCGAACCCCGCTGGCCCGCGGCGGTGATGGCCTGGCCGCGATCGGCCCGATGGTGCGTGAGTACGTGATCAGTGAGGCGATGCACGCCCTGGGGATCCCCACCACCCGATCGCTGGCGGTGGTGGCCACCGGTGCGACGGTGCATCGGGAGACCCCGCTGCCGGGCGCGGTGCTGGCCCGGGTCGCCGCCAGTCACCTGCGGGTCGGCAGTTTCCAGTACGCCGCGGGTACCGGGGACAAAGCACTGCTGCGCCGCCTCGCCGACCACGCGATCGCCCGCCATCATCCCGGCTGCGCGCAGGCCGACAACCCGTACCTGGCGTTGTTCGACGCGGTGATCTCGGTGCAGGCCGAACTGGTGGCCCGGTGGATGCTGGTGGGGTTCATCCACGGCGTGATGAACACCGACAACGTGACCATCTCCGGTGAGACCATCGACTACGGGCCATGCGCGTTCATGGACACCTTCGATCCGGCCACCGTGTTCAGCTCGATCGACAGCTGGGGCCGCTACGCCTACGGCAATCAGCCGGCGATCACCGGATGGAACCTGGCCCGCTTCGCCGAGACGCTGCTGCCCTTGATCGACGACGATGCCGATACCGCCATCGAACTGGCCACCGCCGCGCTCGGCGCGTTCGCCCCGCGCTACCAGACGGCGTGGCGTGCGGGAATGCGCGCCAAACTCGGCCTGGCTCAGGGCTTTACCGACGATGCCCTGATCGATGAGCTGCCGGCGCTCATGGCGGAGCACCGCACCGATCACACCTCGTTCTTCCGCGCGTTGGCGCACGGTGACATGCCGCTGGGATTCATGGCTTGGGTGAAACGCTGGCGCACACACTCCCCGGACACCGCGGCGATGGATGCGGCGAACCCGGTCTACATCCCGCGCAACCACCTGGTCGAGGAGGCGCTGGCGGCAGCCACCGCCGGAGATGTCGGACCGGCACGCACGCTGCTGGACGCGATCGGGGATCCGTTCACCGAACGCCCCGGCCTGCAGCGCTACGCGCTGCCCGCATCGGAGGATTTCGCCGCCGGCTACCGCACCTTCTGCGGCACCTGACTCAGTTCAGCCGGGCCATCCAGCCGTGCGTGTCGGCGAAGGTGCCGCGCTGGATCCCGGTCAGGGTGTCGCGCAGCGCCATGGTGATCTCCCCGGGCTGCCCGTCGGCGATGGTGAACTCACCCTCGCGATGCTTGACGTGCGACACCGGGGTGATCACGGCGGCGGTCCCGCACGCGAACACCTCGGTGATCTCGCCGGCGATTGCCTTCTTCTGCCATTCGTCGACATCGATCTTGCGTTCCTCGATGGCGAAGCCGGCGTCGGTGGCCAACTGCAGCAACGAGTTCCGGGTGATGCCGGGCAACAACGAGCCGGACAGCTCCGGGGTGACCAGGCGCGCCGATCCGCCGCTGCCGAACACGAAGAACAGGTTCATCCCGCCCATCTCTTCGACGTAGCGGCGTTCGATCGCATCCAGCCACACCACCTGATCGCAGCCCTGCTCGGAGGCCTGGGCCTGGGCCAGCAGCGAGGCCGCGTAGTTGCCACCGAACTTCGCCGCACCGGTGCCGCCCGGGGAAGCCCGCACGTACTCGTTGGACAGCCACACGCTGACCGGCTTGATGCCGCCCTTGAAGTACGCCCCGGCCGGCGAACCGATGACCAGGTAGCGGTACTCGTCGGAGGGCCGCACGCCCAGTCCGGGTTCGGTGGCGATCACGAACGGACGCAGGTACAGCGATTCCTCGCCGCCCGCGGCCGGCACCCACTGCTCGTCGACCGCGATGAGCTGGCGCAGCGATTCCAGGAACAGCTCGGTGGGCAGTTCGGGGATGGCCAGTCGGTGCGCCGAGGTCTGCAGCCGGGCGGCATTGGCCTCCGGCCGGAACGACACGATGGAACCGTCGGCCCAGCGGTAGGCCTTCAGTCCCTCGAAGATCTCCTGCGCGTAGTGCAGCACGATCGCCGACGGATCCAGTTCGATGGGGCCGTACGGCAGCACCTGCGCGTCGTGCCAGCCGTTGGCGGTGGTGTAGCTCAGCGACACCATGTGGTCGGTGTGGAACCGCCCGAAGCCGGGATCGGCCAGGATGCCCGCTCGTACTTCATCGCTTGCCGGGGAGGTGTTGCGGGCAAGCGTGAATTCGAGGGGGCGGTCAGTCATGAACCGATTGTATAACCCAAGGCTAACGGGTTTTCGCCTGGACAAAGGGCGGGCTTACCACTTCGCATTCCAGGGCCCGCCCGCGCACATCGACGGTCACGGTCGCGCCGTCCTCGATCCCGGCGGCGGTGTCGATCAAGGCCAGCGCGATGCCGACCTTCAGTGTGGGAGAGAACGTTCCCGATGTCGTGACGCCCACCGGGGTATCTCCGTCGAGCACCGTCATATCGGCCCGCAGCACGCCCCTGCCCAGCGCCTTCAGGCCGCGCAGCAGCCGGGTCGGTCCGGCCTGTTTCTCGGCCAGCAACGCGTCGCGGCCCCAGAACGCGTCCTTCTTCCAGCCCACCGCCCAGCCGGTGCGGGCCTGCAACGGGGAAATGTCCAACGACAGTTCGTGCCCGTGCAACGGGTATCCCATCTCGGTGCGCAGGGTGTCGCGGGCGCCCAGGCCCGCAGGCTCGCCGCCCGCGACACGCACGGCCTCGACCAGAACGTCGAACACCGCCCCGGCGCGATCCCATTCCGGTAGCAACTCGAATCCGTGCTCCCCGGTGTAGCCGGTGCGGCACACCCGGGTGGGCACACCGGCCACCTCGCCGTCCGCGTAGCCCATGTAATCCATCGTCGTCGGCAGCCCCAGTCCCGCGACGATCTCGGCGGCCTTGGGTCCCTGCACCGCCAGCACCGCATAGGAGCGGTGCTCATCGGTGATGGTCAGGCCGTCCGGGGCGTGGCGCACCAACTCGGCGACGACGGCGGCCGTGTTGGCGGCATTGGGCACCAGGAAGATCTCGTCGTCCGCGACGTAGTAGGCGATCAGATCGTCGATCACGCCACCGGTCTCGTTGCAGCACAACGTGTACTGCGCCTTCCCCGGTCCGATGCGATTGAGGTCGTTGGTGAGCGCGCGGTTGACGTAGTCGGCCGCACCCGGGCCCTTCACGAGCGCCTTGCCCAGATGGCTCACGTCGAACAGGCCGACGGTGGTGCGGGTGGCGGTGTGCTCGGCGACGGTGCCCGCGTACGACACCGGCATCAGCCAGCCACCGAACTCGGCGAAACTGGCGCCCAGTGCGCGGTGTTGTTCTTCCAGCGGGCCGTGCAGCAGGTTCTCACTCACGAACTCACCCTAGTGCGAGCCTCCCTGCTGTCACACTGGCCCGGTGGTGGATTTCGACGCGCTCCAGGCCGCCGGGATCGCCGACGCGCGCGGCCGGGCGGCCCTGATCGAATACCTGGCCGGGCTCGGCTTCAGCCCCGAGGAGATGGTCGACGCCGAACGGCGCGGACGCCTGTTCGGGCTGGCCGGTGACGCGGTCCAGCTGACCGGTCCGCCGATCCACAGCCTGACCACCGCGGCGCACGCGCTGGGGCTCCCGGTCGCCGAGGTGGCGAAGGCCTGGGCCGCGCTCGGACTCACCGTCGCCGGTCCCGACGAGTTCGTGCTCAGCCAGGCCGATGTGGATGGCCTGGCCACCTGGGTCGATATGCGTGGGCCGCTCGGTGACGAGGCCGCCACCGCGCTGCTGCGGGTGGTGGGGGCCGGGATGGCGCGGCTGTCCGAAGCGGTGGCCTCGATGATCCGTGCCAACACCCCGGACATCCAGATCGAGCAGTCCCATGACGAATTCCGCACGGCCAGGGCCTATCGGGTCGCCGCGGAGTTCGTCCCGCGGCTCGGCGCACTGATGGACGCCGTGCACCGTCATCACCTGCGGACCACCCGGATGTATTTCGAGCAGGTAGCCCGCGAGGATCCGGCGACGGTGGTGTGCGGCGTCGGGTTCGCCGACCTGTCCGGTTTCACCTCGCTGACCCAGACTCTCGGCATCCCCGAACTGACGGCACTGCTCAACGAATTCAGCGCCGCCGCAGCCGATATCATCCATGGCCTGGGCGCACGGCTGGTCAAGTTCATCGGCGACGAGGTGATGTGGGTGGCACCGAGCCCCGAGCAACTGGTGCGGGTCGCCGAGGACATCGTCGGACATCCGCGCGCCGCAGAGGCCGGCCTGCTGATCCGGGCCGGCCTGGACTACGGCACGGTGCTGACCTTCGGCGGGGACTATTTCGGCAACCCGGTCAACCGCGCCGCCCGACTGGTGGCCGCCGCGGCCCCCGGCCAGATCCTGGTCTCGGAGTCCGTGCACGAGCTCTCCCCCGGCCGCCAGACCGCCGCCGCGGCACCGCTGCGGCTGAAGGGCTTCGACGAGCCGGTCAACGCGTACGCGTTGACCTGATTAGGGTTGTGCGGATGAGCAGCGCACCCGGATACCAGGCCCCCACCGTCACCGTCAGCTCGTCCCTGCCCGGCAGGGGCATGGCCGACGCCGTGCTCGTCGTACCGGCGGTCACCGGCGACGCCGGTCCGGCCGTCATCGGCGTCGACTCCGTGCTGGATGCCGACACCATCGGGGCCATCGAGTCCGGCCTGCGGGCGCTCAACGGGACCGGCGGCGAAGGTCAGTTGCACCGGCTGGTGATCGCCGCGCTGCCGGTGGCCAGCGTGCTGACCGTCGGCCTGGGCGATCCGAGCGACGAATGGCAGCCCGACACGATCCGCCGCGCCGCGGGGTCTGCGGCGCGCTCGCTGGACAAGGTCGCCACCGTCGTCACCGCGCTGTCCACCCTGGACCTGGAGGCCGCCATCGAGGGCCTGATCCTCGGCGGGTACCGGTTCACCGATTTCCGCAGCGACAAGACCGCGCCCAAGGACACCGGCCTGACCAAGATCGTCGCGCTCGCCGGCGACGCGAAGGCCGCCACCAAGGCCGCCGCCGTCCGCGCCGTCGATGTGGCCTCCGCCGTCGGTACCGCCCGCGACTTCGTGAACACCCCGCCGAGCCACCTGTTCCCGGCCGAATTCGCCAAGCAGGCAAAGGCATTGGGCGAGACCGTCGGTCTGGTCGTCGAGGTGCTCGACGACAAGGCGCTGACCAAGGCCGGTTACGGCGGCATCGTCGGGGTGGGCAAGGGTTCGTCACGGCTGCCCCGGCTGGTGCGCCTGACCTACAAGGGCGCCAAGCGCGGCGGCAAGCGGGTCGCACTGGTCGGCAAGGGCGTCACCTTCGACACCGGCGGCATCTCCATCAAGCCCGCCGCCAACATGCACCACATGACCTCCGATATGGGTGGCGCGGCCGCCGTCATCGCCACGGTGGTGTTGGCCGCCACGCAGAAGCTGCCCATCGATGTGATCGCCACCGTCCCGATGGCCGAGAACATGCCCTCTGCCACCGCGCAGCGTCCCGGCGATGTGTTGACCCAGTACGGCGGCATCACCGTCGAGGTGCTCAACACCGATGCCGAGGGCCGCCTGATCCTGGCCGACGCCATCGTGCGGGCCTGCGAGGACGACCCGGATTACCTGATCGAGACCTCGACGCTGACCGGTGCGCAGACCGTGGCGCTGGGCTCCCGGACCCCCGGCGTGATGGGCAGCGACGAGTTCCGCGACCGGGTGGCCACGCTGTCGCAGTCGGTCGGCGAAAACGGCTGGGCGATGCCGCTGCCCGAGGAGCTCAAGGACGATCTGAAGTCCACGGTCGCCGATCTGGCCAATGTGAGTTCCTCGCGCTTCGCCGGCATGCTCGTGGCCGGGGTGTACCTGCGTGAGTTCGTCGCCGATGACGTGCAGTGGGCGCACATCGACATCGCCGCGCCCGCCTACAACACCGGCGGGCCGTGGGGCTACACCCCCAAGGGCGGCACCGGGGTGCCGACCCGGACCATGTTCGCGGTGCTGGAGGACATCGCCGCCAACGGCTGATCCTCAGCCCAGGTTGGCCCGCGCGGTGCTGCGCATCACCTGCGGCAGCGCGTGCGCCACCCCGTAGACCAGGTACGCCTCCGGGGTGACCGGGCGGATCGGCGTGTTCTTCTGCACCGCCGAGACGATGGCCTTGGCCACCTTCTCCGGGCCGTAGCGCCGCAGCGCAAATCCGTTCTTGAGCTGTGCCCGAAGCGGTTCCACGTCGGCCCGCTTGTGGGTGGGCACATCGAAGCGGGTGGCGTCGATGATGTTCGTGTCGATGACGCCGGGACACACCGTCGTCAGTCCGATCCCCGCCGAATCCAGTTCGGCGCGCAGGCAGTCGGAGAACATGAACACCGCGGCCTTGCTGGTGGCATAGGCATTCATCGCCTGCGTCGGTGAATACGCGGCCATCGACGCGACGTTGACGATGTGCCCGCCGGTGCCGCGCTCGACCATCCGCGCCCCGAATGCCCGGCAGCAGTTGACGACCCCGCCGAAGTTGATGGCCAGCACCCGGTCGAACTGGTCGGCCGGGGTGTCCAGGAACAGCCCGGCGTGCCCGACACCGGCGTTGTTGACCAACACATCGGGCACCCCGTGCGCGGCGCACACCTGCTCGGCGAACCGACCGACGGCCTCGGCGTCGGCCACGTCCAGCCGGTAGGCGTGCGCGGTTCCGCCGCCGGCCGTGATCTCCGCGACGGTCGCGGCCGCCGCCCCCTCATCGATATCGCTCGCCACGATCTCGGCGCCCAAGGCGGCGAAGGCCAGGGCGGTGGCGCGCCCGATACCGCTGCCCGCCCCGGTCACCGACACCAGCTGATCGCCGAACGGCGCACGCGCCACACCGACCTCGGCCCGTGCGAGCTCACGTCCGGCCGGGGCGCCGCCCAGGTGATCGACGAGCTCGGTGACGGCCCGGGCCAGCGCACCGGGATGCGACAGCGGCGCCCAGTGCCCGGCGATCAGGTCGCGCCGCCACAACCGCGGCACCCGGTCCGGGATATCGGCAAAGGCGTAGGGCCGCACATAGGGATCCTTGGTGTTCACGATCAGCTGAACCGGGATGTCGACACGATGGTCGGCGCGGGCGTGGCGCAACCCGTGGAAGAAATTGGCCCGGTACACCTTGACGCCGTTGACCGCGTCGCCGACGAATCCCCGGGAATGGTGGATGGCCTCCGGCGCGATGCCGTCCTTGAGCAGCCGCCGCCGCATGCCGCCGCGCCCGACGGCGATCCGGACCGCCGCCGGCGCCAGCACCGGGGTGGAGAACGCAGCCATGTAGGACAACCGCGCGAGCTGGCTGAGGCCGCGGACGAATCGGCGTGGCCGGTAGGGCTGTGTGAGTCCGTCGATCACGAAGCGATTGAGATGGTCGCTGCTGGGCCCAGACACCGACGTGAACGACGCCACCACATCCGCCGCGCCGGGCCGGGCCAGGTATTCCCACACCCCGACCGAACCCCAGTCGTGCGCCAGCACGTGCACCGTCGCCGCCGGGCTGACCGCCGCGGCCACCGCGGCGAAATCGTCGGCGAAACGCGCCATGGTGTAGCTCGAATGATGGCTGGGCACCGCCGATTGCCCGACGCCGCGATTGTCGTAGCGGATCACCCGGAAGCGTCCAGAGAGCAAGGGCACGACGCTGTCCCACAGCACGTGGGAGTCCGGCCAGCCGTGTACCAGCACCACCGCCGGGCCGTCCGGATTGCCCTGTTCGTAGACCGCGATGCGGGTCCCGTCGGCACTGTCGACGAACCGTTCGGTGATGTCGGTCATGGCCTACCCTTCGAGGTCTTTGCGCATCGCACGGTCGCGCTCGATGCGGCGACGCGCATCGTAATCGCGCATGCGCTGCGGGTAGCCCACTTTCTGCACGTCGTAGACCGGGATGTCGAGTTGCGTGCTCAATCTGCGGGCCCCGGCGTCACCGCCGGTACGCCGTCGGGTCCATTCACCGTCGGCGGCCACCAGCACGACGGTGACCTCGGTGACGGTGGTCTGAGGCTCCACGAAGGCCTCCACCCCGATGTGTGTGGCCACCCAGTCACGCAGATACGCCAGGTCGGCAGAAGCCTGTTTTCGGGTCTGTGATCGCGATCCGCCACGCGGACGCCGCCACCTGTCGAACAGTCCCAACTGGGGTTACTCCTCTCGGACGCCTCCTTCGATGGTGCCAGAGCATCGAGTGGGCGGTCCGTCACGACCGCACGCGACGGACGTGACAGGATAGAAGGGCATTTCATACGACACGTGACGATGACTTTCGAGGAGTCAAAACCCATGGCAATCTCCGTCCAGATGCCCGCACTCGGTGAGAGCGTCACCGAGGGGACCGTCACGCGATGGCTTAAGCAGGAGGGCGACACCGTCGCCGTCGACGAACCCCTGCTTGAGGTCAGTACCGACAAGGTCGACACCGAGATCCCGTCGCCCGCCGCCGGTGTCCTCACCAAGATCATCGCGGCCGAGGATGACGTCGTCGAGGTCGGTGGCGACCTCGCGCTGATCGGCGAAGAGGGCGAGTCTTCCGACGAGGCCTCGGCCGAGGAGTCGACCGGCAGCGACTCGGGCGATTCCGCTCCCGCCGAAGAAGCCGAGCCCGAGCCGGAACCCGAGGAAGAAGCCGAAGAAGAGGCGCCCGCCGCGGCGCCCGCGCCCGCGAAGCCCGCCGCCTCCGGTGGCGGCGATGCCACCTCGATCACCATGCCCGAACTCGGCGAGTCCGTCACCGAGGGCACCGTGACCCGCTGGCTGAAGAAGGTCGGCGACGAGGTCGCCGTCGACGAGGCGCTGGTCGAGGTGTCCACCGACAAGGTCGATACCGAGATCCCGTCGCCGGTTGCCGGCACCCTGCTGTCGATCACCGCCGAGGAAGACGATGTCGTCCCGGTCGGTGGTGAACTCGCCAAGATCGGTTCGGCCGATGCCGCGCCGGCTGCGAGCGAGCCCGAGCCCGAGCCGGCTCCCGAGGAAGAACCGAAGGAAGAGCCCAAGCCCGAGCCGAAGGCCAAGCCCGCCGAGGAAGCCAAGCCCGAACCGGAGCCGGAGCCCAAGGAACAGCCGAAGCCGGAATCCAAGCCCGCGCCGGCCGCCGAGAGCGCCCCGTCGGGTGACGGGTCGCCGTATGTCACCCCGCTGGTGCGCAAGCTGGCCACCGAGAACGGTGTCGACCTCAACGCGGTCAAGGGCACCGGTGTCGGCGGGCGGATCCGCAAGCAGGATGTGCTCGCCGCGGCAGAGGACAAGAAGGCGCCGGCACCCGCCGCACCTGCCGCGTCCGCGCCCGCCGCTGCCGCCCCCGCCAAGCCCGCCGCGGCCCCCGCGCTGGCGCACCTGCGCGGTACCACGCAGAAGGCCAACCGGATCCGGCAGATCACCGCGAAGAAGACCCGCGAGAGCCTGCAGACCACCGCCCAGCTGACCCAGACCCACGAGGTCGATCTGACCAAGATCGTGGCGCTGCGGGCCAAGGCCAAGGCCAGCTTTGCCGAACGTGAGGGCGTCAACCTGACGTTCCTGCCGTTCTTCGCCGTGGCGGTTGTCGACGCACTCAAGGCACACCCGAACGTCAACGCCAGCTACAACGAGGACAGCAAGGCGATCACCTACTACGACGCCGAGCACCTCGGCTTCGCGGTGGACACCGAGCAGGGCCTGCTCTCCCCCGTCGTGCACAACGCCGGCGACCTCTCCCTGGGCGGGCTCGCCCGCGCGATAGCCGATATCGCGGCCCGCGCGCGGTCGGGCAACCTGAAGCCCGACGAGTTGTCCGGTGGCACCTTCACCATCACCAACATCGGCAGTCAGGGTGCGCTGTTCGACACGCCGATCCTGGTCCCGCCGCAGGCGGCGATGCTGGGCACCGGCGCGATCGTCAAGCGTCCCCGCGTCGTCGTCGACGACAACGGCAACGAGTCGATCGGTGTGCGTTCGGTGGCCTACCTGCCGCTGACCTACGACCACCGCCTGGTCGACGGGGCCGACGCCGGTCGCTTCCTCACCACCGTCAAGCGCCGTCTCGAAGAGGGCGCATTCGAGGCCGACCTGGGGCTGTAGCCGGTGGCGGGCATGGTCGTCGCCATCGCAGGATCCTCGGGTCTCATCGGCTCGGCACTGACCACGGCGCTGCGCACCGCCGATCACCGGGTGATCCGGCTGGTGCGTCGGCGCCCGTCGAACGCCGACGAGGTGTTCTGGAATCCCGACACCGGTGAGTTCGATGTCGGCGAATTGGCCGGCGTCGACGTCGTGGTGAACCTGTGCGGGGTCAATGTGGGCGCCAAGAGGTGGTCGGGTGCGTTCAAGCAGAGCCTGCGCGACAGCCGGATCGGGCCCACCGACGTGCTCGCCGCCGCGGTCGCCGAAGCCGGTGTGCCGCTTCTGGTCAACGCCAGCGCGGTCGGCTTCTACGGTGACACCCGCAACCGGGTGGTCGACGAGAGCACCCCGCACGGCGCCGGATTCCTGGCCCAGTTGTGCGTGGACTGGGAGGCGGCCACCGCGGCGGCCGCCGATGCCGGTGCCCGGGTGGTGCTGCTGCGCACCGGGCTGGTGCTGTCCCCCAGCGGCGGCATGCTCAACCGGCTGCGCCCGCTGTTCGGGTTGGGCCTGGGGGCCCGGCTCGGGAATGGACGGCAGTACTTCCCGTGGATCAGCCTGGAGGACCAGGTGCGGGCGATGCTGTTCGCCATCTCGCACACCGGGCTGTCCGGGCCGGTCAACGTCACCGGGCCGGCGCCGGTCACCAACGGCGAGTTCACCTCCGCGCTCGGTCGCGCGCTGGGCCGGCCGACCCCGATGACCGTGCCCGGCTTCGCCTTGCGGGCCGTGCTCGGCGAGTTCGCCGACGAGGGTCTGCTCGGCGGGCAGCGGGCCATCCCGGCCGCGCTGGAGGAAGCCGGGTTCGTGTTCCACCACAAGACGGTCGGCGAGGCGCTCGCCTATGTCACCGCGGGCGCGCCGCCCGCGTAGCGTGATGGTCATGGATTCCATCCGTTCATCCCCGGTGCCCCTGCAGGTCAAGCTGCTGGGCACGGTCGATTACCGCGAGGCCTGGCAGCTGCAGCGCGAGATCGCCGAGGAGCGGGTGGCCGGCGGTCCGGACACCCTGCTGCTGCTGGAGCACCCGCCCGTCTACACCGCGGGCAAGCGCACCCTGCCCGAGGAACGACCCGCCGACGGTGTCCCGGTGGTGGACACCGATCGGGGCGGCAAGATCACCTGGCATGGCCCCGGCCAGCTCGTCGGCTATCCCATCGTCGGGCTCACCGAACCGCTGGATGTGGTGAATTTCGTCCGCCGTCTCGAGGAGGCGCTCATCACGGTGTGCGCGGATGTCGGGGTGGACGCCGGCCGGGTCGAGGGCCGCTCCGGTGTCTGGGTGCCCGGTGACGACGGGCGGCCGGCCCGCAAGGTCGGTGCGATCGGCATCCGGGTGGCGCGCGGGGTGACCCTGCACGGGTTCGCCCTGAACTGCGACTGCGACCTGGGCGCGTTCGGCGGCATCATCCCGTGCGGCATCGCCGATGCCGGGGTGACCTCGCTGACCGCCGAACTGGGCCGACAGGTCGGAGTGAAAGATGTCACCACCGCCGTCGCCGACGCCGTCTCCGGTGCTCTGGACGGACAGATCCGCGTAGCATTGACCCGGTGAGTGTCGTCCCCGAAGGCCGTAAGCTACTGCGCCTTGAGGTGCGCAACGCCGAGACGCCGATCGAGCGCAAACCGCCGTGGATCAAGACCAAGCTGCGCACCGGCCCGGAGTACACCGAACTCAAATCGCTGGTGAAGCGCGAGGGCCTGCACACCGTGTGTGAAGAGGCCGGCTGCCCCAACATCTACGAATGTTGGGAAGACCGCGAGGCCACCTTCCTCATCGGCGGCGAGCAGTGCACACGGCGCTGCGACTTCTGCCAGATCGACACCGGCAAGCCCGCCGAACTGGACCGCGACGAACCGCGCCGCGTCGCCGAGAGCGTGCAGGCCATGGGGCTGCGCTACTCGACGGTCACGGGTGTGGCCCGCGACGACCTGCCCGACGGCGGCGCCTGGCTCTACGCCGAGACGGTGCGCCAGATCCACGCCCTGAACCCGAACACCGGTGTCGAGTTGCTGGCCCCGGACTTCAACGGGGTGCCCGCGTTGCTCGAAGAGGTCTTCGAGTCGCGTCCGGAGGTGTTCGCGCACAACGTCGAAACGGTGCCGCGCATCTTCAAGCGGATCCGGCCCGCCTTCCGCTACCAGCGCAGCCTCGATGTCATCACCGCCGCCCGCGACTTCGGTCTGGTCACCAAGAGCAACCTCATCCTGGGGATGGGCGAGACCCCCGATGAGGTGCGCACCGCGCTGGTCGACCTGCACGAGGCCGGCTGCGACATCGTCACCATCACCCAGTACCTGCGCCCGTCGCCGCGGCACCACCCGGTGGACCGGTGGGTGCATCCCGACGAGTTCGTCGATTTCACCGCGTTCGCCGAGGGCGTCGGATTCGCCGGCGTGCTGGCCGGTCCGCTGGTCCGGTCGTCCTACCGCGCCGGCCGGCTCTACGAGCAGGCGGCACGGGTTCGGGCATCCGCCACACCACCCGTATCCTGATCCAATGGCGAAATCGCGTAACCCCGCCCAGACCAAGGCCGCCAAGGCTGAGGCGAAGGCCGCCCGCAAGGCGGCCTCGAAGCAGCGGCGCAGTCAGCTCTGGCAGGCATTCCAGATCCAGCGCAAAGAGGACAAGCGCCTGCTGCCGTACATGGTGGGTGCTTTCGTCGTCATCGTCGCGGCGTCGGTCGCGTTGGGCATCGTCGCCGGTGGCTTCACCACCTACATGCTGATCCCGCTCGGCGTGATCCTCGGCGCACTGGTCGCGTTCATCATCTTCGGCCGTCGCGCGCAGAAGTCGGTGTACAAGAAGGCCGAGGGCCAGACCGGCGCGGCGGCCTGGGCGCTGGACAACCTGCGCGGCAAGTGGCGGGTCACGCCCGGAGTCGCGGCGACCGGGCACTTCGACGCGGTGCACCGGGTGATCGGCCGCCCCGGGGTGCTGCTCGTCGGCGAAGGCGCGGCCTCCCGTGTGAAACCGCTACTGGCCCAGGAGAAGAAGCGCACCGCCCGGCTGGTCGGCGATGTCCCGATCTATGACATCGTCGTCGGCAACGGCGAGGGCGAGATCCCGCTGGCCAAGCTGGAGCGTCACCTGAACAAGCTGCCGGCCAACATCACCGTCAAGCAGATGGATTCGCTGGAGTCCCGTCTGGTCGCACTGGGTTCCAAGATCGGCCCGGCCGCCATGCCGAAGGGCCCGATGCCCGGCAATGCCAAGATGCGCGGTGTGCAGCGCACCGTGCGCCGCAAATAGTCGCACACGCAAATATTCGGCGAGTCCCCGTCACGGGCGTCGCCGGATTGCTTAGATGTCTCGCATGACATCTGGGCGGGTGCATGTGCACCGCATGTGACTGGGCACCGCATTTCGCCGCACTGAACCTGACTTCGAGCCGCCGGACGGTGCTACGCGCCGCCACCGTGGTGATGGCGGCGACGACCGTCGGCACGATCGCGGCGTGCGCCGACGGTTCGGCACCTGTCCCCGCGACGACACCCGCGCCCGGCGCCGATCCGGGCGCGGACTTCGTGTTCCGCAACGGCCCGATCTACACCGTCGCCGGCACCGACCCCTGGGCGCAGGGTTTGGCCGTCACCGGCAACAGCATCTCCTATGTGGGTGACGAAGCCGGCGCGATGGCGCTGGCGGGCCCGGCCACCCGCGTCGTGGATCTCGGCGGCAAGCTGCTGATGCCCGGGTTCGTCGAGGGCCACATCCACCCGTTCCTGGGCGCCTTCCTCAGTCACGGCGTCGACCTGCAGGTCCCCACCAAGGACGACGCGCTGGCCGCGATCGCGCAGTACGCCCAGGACAATCCGGACGGCCCCGTGCGCGGATTCGGTTGGCGGGTGGACATGTTCGGCCCCGACGGCCCGACCCGCGCCGAACTCGACGAGGTACTACCCGACCGCGCGGGCTTCTTCTTCGCCATCGACGCACACAGCATGTGGGCCAACAGCAAGGCCCTCGAGCTCGCCGGGGTGAACCGCGACTCCCCCGACCCGGTGCCCGGCTTCAGCTACTACCAGCGGGATGCCGACGGTGACCCCACCGGCTATGTGCTCGAAGTGGATGCGGTGCTCAGCCTGGTCGACGCCATCGACCCGATCTCACCCGAGGGTATGCAGAGCATGCTCGTGGAGTGGCTACCCAAGGCCTCCGCCGCGGGCATCACCTCGGTGTTCGACGCCGGCGTACCCCCGGTCGGCGGGGATCAGGCGGCCATCATCGAGTTGTACGCCGCCATCGAGGACAGCGGCGCGCTGCCGTTGCGCGTGGTCGCGTCCTACAGCGTCAAATCGCCGCCGTTCGACGACGCCGTCACACAGTTCAACTCGCTCCGGCAGCGCATCGGCACCGATCTGGTCAGCGTCGGCTTCGTCAAGATCGTCGGTGACGGCACCCAGGGCGGGTACACCGCCTGGCTGCTGGAACCCTATGCGGACAAACCGGATTCGACCGGCGGGTCGCCGTTCACCGAGGACCAGTGGCACCAGATGATCGGCCGGATCGACGCCGCCGGGATCGACGTGCATGTGCACGCCTGCGGTGAACGGACCGCCCGGGTGGCGCTGGACGCCCTGGAGCAGGCCATCGCCGCCAACCCGCCGCGCGACCGCCGCCACACCGTCGCACACCTGGTGTACGTCGAAGACCCCGACAGCGCCCGGTTCGGCACGACCGGAATCCTCGCGCAGTTCTCGGCGAACTGGTGCTCAGCGGACCCGGACACCGTGCTGAACATGGCCGCGCGCTACGGGGCGCCGCGCAAGGACAACTTCTACCGGATCCAGGATGTACTGCGATCCGGCGGGCGGGTGTCGCTGGGCACCGATTGGCCGGCCGCCGGGTACTTCTCCACGTACAAACCGCTGGACTCGATCCAGATCGGGGTGACCCGCCAGCTGATCGGCGATCCGGGCGCCGAGGTGCTCGCGCCGGCCGATCAACGCCTGAGCGTGCAGCAGGCGGTGCACGCCAACACGCTGGGCGCGGCGTATCAGATCCGGCTGGAGGACAAGGTGGGCTCGCTGGAGGCGGGTAAGCGCGCCGACCTGATCGTGCTGGACCGCAACATCCTGGAGATCGACCCCCACGACATCCACGGCACCACCATCACCATGACGATGATGGACGGCAAGGTCCGCCACGAGGTATGAACGGTCAGCGCCTGACCACGGCGGTCTTGGTGGCCAGATCGGACAGGCTGCGCTGGTCGCTGTCGGTGAACAGCGGCGGGATCACCAGCGCCACCAGCACACCGCGGGCCAGCGCACGACCGATCCCGACATGTTGGCGATTGTCCACCGACACCACCATCAACCCGAGGGCCATCTGGCCCGGAGTGAAACCGAACAGCCGCACCGATGCCGCGCCCAGCAGCAGCCAGATGACCAGGACCGCGGTGGACAACGTCTGCAGCGACAGCAGCCCCAGACTCATCGCCAGCGCCGCCAGGCCGTACGCGATCATCCAGTCGACCAGCAGCGCCGCGGTGCGTCGCCCGAATCCGGCGATCGACCCCGACCCGTGCTGCGGCAGGCCCAGCCGGTGCCCGGGGTACTCGTCGGGCCCGTCGGCGGGGTTGCCCGACCTTGAAGGTTCCGGTCCGGACAACCAGGATGAGAGCTCACGGGCCATACGACCAAGCATAGAGCGGAAGGCATTGCGTAACGTCCACGCAACATATGGTTGATGACCGTGCAACATCGTGTCCTTAGCGTCAACGCGCGGGTCACCAGAAAAGGAGAACTTGTAGTGGCAGAAAAGACCTCCGATGACATCTTCAAGCTGATCAAGGACGAGAATGTCGAGTACGTCGACATTCGGTTCTGCGATCTGCCCGGTGTCGTCCAGCACTTCTCGATCCCGGCAGCGGCATTCGACGAGAGCGTGTTCGAGGACGGGCTGGCCTTCGACGGCTCCTCGGTGCGTGGCTTCCAGTCGATCCACGAGTCCGACATGATGTTGCTGCCCGATCCCAACACGGCACGCATCGACCCGTTCCGGGCGGCCAAGACGCTGAACCTCAGCTTCTTCGTGCACGATCCCTTCACCCGTGAGGCGTACTCGCGCGACCCGCGCAACGTCGCCCGCAAGGCGGAGAACTACCTCACCAGCACCGGCATCGCCGACACCTGCTACTTCGGTGCCGAGGCCGAGTTCTACATCTTCGACTCGGTGAGCTTCGACTCGAAGATCAACGGCACCTTCTACGAGGTCGACTCCGAGTCGGGCTGGTGGAACAGCGGCGAACCCTATGAGGCCGACGGATCCCCCAACCGCGGTTACAAGGTGCGCCCCAAGGGTGGCTACTTCCCCGTCGCTCCGTACGACCACTATGTGGACCTGCGCGACGAGATGGCCACCAACCTGCAGAACGCGGGCTTCACCCTGGAGCGCGGCCACCACGAGGTCGGCACCGCCGGCCAGGCCGAGATCAACTACAAGTTCGACACGCTGCTGGCCGCGGCCGACGATGTGCTGCTGTTCAAGTACATCATCAAGAACACCGCGTGGCAGAACGGCAAGACCGTCACCTTCATGCCCAAGCCGCTGTTCGGTGACAACGGCTCGGGTATGCACGCCCACCAGTCGCTGTGGAAGGACGGCAAGCCGCTGTTCCACGACGAGTCGGGTTACGCGGGTCTGTCGGACATGGCGCGCCACTACATCGGCGGCATCTTGCACCACGCACCGTCGCTGCTGGCGTTCACCAACCCCACGGTGAACTCCTACAAGCGTCTGGTGCCGGGTTACGAGGCGCCGATCAACCTGGTGTACAGCCAGCGCAACCGCTCGGCCTGTGTCCGCATCCCGATCACCGGCAACAACCCGAAGGCCAAGCGCCTCGAATTCCGTTGCCCGGACAGCTCGGGCAACCCGTACCTGGCGTTCGCGGCCATGCTGATGGCCGGTATCGACGGCATCAAGAAGAAGATCGAGCCGCTCGCACCGGTCGACAAGGATCTCTACGAGCTGCCGCCGGACGAGGCCGCCAACATCCCGCAGGCCCCGACGTCACTGGCTGCGGTGATCGACAGGCTCGAAGAGGATCACGAATATCTCACCGAGGGTGGCGTGTTCACCGACGACCTGATCGAGACCTGGATCTCCTACAAGCGGGAGAACGAGATCATGCCGATCCAGATCCGCCCGCACCCGTACGAGTTCTCGCTGTACTACGACGTGTAAATCCCACCGGGAGCTGCACCAGACGACGCCACCCGCGCCGCGATCGCCAACCGATCGTGGGGCGGGTGGTTTCGTCTGTGCCCCTGAACCTCTCGCCCGCAATGGGTAGTGTCCGAATACATGATCAATCTGTCCGCCCGACTGGACGCGCTGGCACCGTCGATACTGAGTCTCGTCCGGATCGTCTTCGGATTCCTGTTCACCGCGTTCGGCACCTCCAAGATGTTCGGTTGGCCCATAGCGATGACGATGCCGACGGGGTCCTGGCCCGGCTGGTACGCGGGGCTGATCGAACTGGTCGCCGGGCTGCTCATCATGTTCGGCCTGTTCACCCGCGCCGCGGCGTTCGTCGCCTCCGGCACCATGGCCGTGGCCTACTTCTGGCAGCATCAGCCGATGGGCCTCTGGCCGATCGTCCCGCCGGAGTACGGCGGAAACGGCGGCCTGTCCCCGATCCTGTTCTGTTTCGTCTTCTTTCTGCTGGTGTTCACCGGCCCGGGCCCGTATTCCGTGGACAGGTTGCGGACCCGGACACCCGAGCACTAGGAAATAAGCGGACCGTAGTCCTATTATTGGCGCATGGCCTCGCCCACTATCGACACCAAGCTGACGCAGTTCGCGCCCGTGGTCCTCTCGATCTTCCGGATCGTGTTCGGATTGCTCTTCACGCTGCACGGCACCCAGAAGCTGCTGGGATTCCCGACCGCGATGGAAACCGGCACCGTCCCGATGGGCACCTGGCCGTACTGGTACGCCGGGGTCCTGGAACTCGTGCTCGGCCTGCTCATCCTGACGGGACTGTTCACCCGCATCGCGGCGTTCATCGCCTCCGGCGAGATGGCCTACGCGTACTTCAGCGCGCACCTGCCGACGGCGTTCTGGCCCATCGACAATGGCGGCGAACCCGCGGTGCTGTTCTGCTTCGGGTTCCTGCTGCTGGTGTTCCTCGGCGGCGGTTCGATCGCCCTGGACACCTTCATCCGAAGGAAGCGCTAAACCGCTTCGCGCGCCCACGCGGGCATGATGAAGATGCCCTCGGCCTCGACCGTCACGCCCTCGGCGTCCAGGATCTGCCCGCGCGCAAAGGCTTTGATCCCCTCGGTCCGATCCACCCAGGCCTCGGCACGCAATGGCCCGAGCGGGGTGCCGCGCACATACCTCAGCGTCAGCGTGCCGGTGAAGCGCGGCTTGCGCAGACCCTCGCTGGCCACCTCCCCGAGAATGTGGTCGAGCACCAGCGCGCAGATGCCGCCGTGCACCCGCCCCGGCGGGCCCTCGTAGGGCGCCCCGAGCTCGAATTCGGCCCAGCAGCGCCCTGATTCGGTGTGCTCGATGAGCAGCGGCGGCGCAATCGCATTGCGCAGACCGATCACCGGGTCGGCCCAGGTGATGGGCCTGCCGGTATCGGCATGCAGCATGGTCCGCGGACCGTCGTGGCGCTGCTGCTCCAAGGTGTCGGCGACAGCGTCCAGGGTGACCTGCGCCCGGCGGATCGTCTCGCTGTCGGCCCCGGTGGTGATGCCGGCCGCCACCAGCCTGCGCACCGCGGCGGCCAGCGGCCCGTGTAGCGCCTGCTGGCGGTCGTGCTCATCGGCGCTGATCTCGGAAAACGGCTGGCTCATCAGATGGTTCTATCATTAGCCGGTCTATCAGTAGCCGGGCCGGCACTCAAACGCGCCATCGTCTCCGGTCGGGGCGTTTTTGTGGTCTACTTCCAGGCAGTGTTGTCGTTGCCGTCAATTGTTCGGCCACAAGGCGGGGGCGTGATCGTGAGGGACTCGACGGCAGCGGGTTGTGCCCGTCACGTGGGCCGCGTCGGCGCGCTCGCGGTGGCCTTGGGAATCGGTAGCGCGATCGCGGTCCCGGCACCGGCCTGGGCCGATCCCGGCACCGGCGGCTCGGAGACCAGCCAGTCCGACAGCGCGACCTCCGCGTCCGAACCGACATCGACCGACCCGACAGCGCCCGAGACGACACCGGAGACCGCCGGGTCGGAGACCGGCACCGCGCAGCTCAGCGCCGAACCCGGACCGGCGGCCACCGCATCCGAGCGTCCCTCGCTCCGGACGGCGTCGCCGAAGAAGAAACCCCGCACCGCCCTCACGCAGCGGCGCACCACCAAGACCGCGGCGGCACCGGCGCCGCGGCAGACCATCGAGCCTGCGGCACCGGCCCTGGCGCACCCCGTGACCCCAGAACCGGTCGCCGCCGCGACCCCGGTGATCGCCGCCGCCATCGCGAGTAGCACTGTCCCCCAGTCCGTTCCGAAGCCGACATTGCCGACACCGGCGAAGGTGATCAACACCCTGCTGTCCGCGCTGGCGGCACCGTTCCAGGGCAGCCGGCCCGGCCCGACGGTCGAGTTTCCCGGCCTGTGGGTGCTGCTGGCCGCGGCACGCCGCCAACTCGGTGTCACCCCCACCGCCGCGGCGGCTTCCGCCCCGGCAGCCCTGGCGGCCGCCGTCCCGATCGATCCGGTCCCGATCCACGTGCTCGACCCGGTGCCCACCACCGGCCGCCCGGGCGCGGTGGCGGCCACCGACACCCGCGCCTACCTGGTCGATGCGAGCACCGGCACCGTGACGGTGGTCGACACCCTCAACGGCGCCGTGATCTCGACGATCCCGGTTGGCACCGATCCCGTCTCGATCGTGGTCAAGGCCGACGGCAAGGCGGTCTATGTGGCCGACGCCGCCGGCCGCTCGATCGCGGTGATCGACACCGCCACCAACACCGTGAGGCGCCAGATCGCGCTGCGCTTCACCCCCACGACGCTGGCGATCAGCCCGTCCGGTGGCGCGGTGTACATCGGCAATGCCACCGGCAAGATGGCCAAACTCAGCACGTCGACAAATCGCATCTCCGCCTGGATCGGCAACACCACCGGTGCCACGGCGCTGGTGGTCAGCCCCGACGGCAAGCGGGTGTACGCGACCACACCTGCGGGCATCGCCGCCTACAGCACCTCGTCGTGGTCGAACTCGGCGAAACTGCTTGCCGGGACGGTCGATTCCACGGTGCTCGCGGTGGGCCGAGATTCCACGGCCCTCTACACGGTGACCGGCGGCACCACCATCAGGGTGCTCAGCGCGGCCAACTTCGGCGTCCTCGGCGAGTTCACCGCCGCCAAGCCCACCCTGAGCGCCACCGTCGGCAAGGACGGATCACTGTTGTTCCTGGCCGCCGCCGACGGCGACGTGGCGGTCTACGACACCACGAGCCGGACCCTGCAGACCACCGTGGACACCGGCATCGGCATCGGTGGCCTGGCCGCAAGCCCGGACGGTATGCAGCTGTACCTGACCGATACCGCCGCCGGTGCCCTGCGGGTGGTCTCGCTGGTGCCCGCCAATCAGCGGCCCACGGTGGCGGCGGCGACCGGCACCGGCAATGCGGTCACCGGTCAGGTGATCGGTACGACCGGTGTCACCGACGGTGACGGCGATGCCCTGACGATCACCGTCCTGGCCAAACCCACCAAGGGCACCATCACGTTCGGCGCCGACGGCACCTTCACCTATACCCCCACCGCGAGCGCCCGGCATGCCGCGGCCGCCGACACCGCGCCACTGTCCGCACTGACCGACACGATCACCATCACCGTCGACGACGGACGGCGCGGGGTGGTCCAGCAGACCATCACCGTCGCGGTGGTCCCGGCGAACACCGCCCCCGTGGTGAAAGTGACAGTGGGCAAGCCCAATTCGACGACCGGCGTGATCACCGGCACCGTGAAGGGAACTGACGCCAATCGCGACCGCATCTACTACGACGGCACCACCGCCACGCTGAAGGGCACCCTGGTCGTCGCCGCCGACGGCAAGTTCACCTACACCCCGACCGTCACCGCCCGGCATGCCGCGGCCACCGCGGACCCGTCGGCGAAAACCGAGACCTTCACCGTCACCGTCGATGACGGGCACGGCGGTCTCCTGACGGTGCCGGTGACCGTGACCATCAGTCCCCGCAACACCGCACCGACCGCCGCGTCGATCAGCGGGCTGTCCGCCGACCCGGCGACCGGGCGGGTCACCGGAAAGATCGGCGTCACCGATGCCGACCACGATCCGCTGACGTTCGTGGTGCCCACCGTTCCGGCGCGCGGCACCGTCGTCGTCAACGCCGACGGCAGCTTCGGGTACACCCCCACCACCGCCGCCCGCGCCGCCGGCAACAGCACCGATTCGTTCACCGTGCGGGTCGATGACGGACACGGTGCGACACAGACACTCACGGTGTCGGTCACCGTGGCGGGATCGACACCCGGCAACGACCTGCCGGTGGCGGGCACCGTCGTGTACACGGTGAACGCGGTGACCGGCGCGGTGAGCGGTCAGATCCAGGTGACCGACTCGTCCCCGTTGAGCTACCTGCTCGCCTCGGCGACGCCCACCGACGGCACGCTGACCATCAACCAGAACACGGGCGCATTCACCTTCACGCCGAATACCGTTGCGCGCTACCGCGCCTGGTTCACACCCGGTCCCGATGCACTGAACGTCACCGTGTCGGCGCTCGACGGCGCGCACGGGATACCGGTCGACCTCAACATCCCGATCGCGGCGGTGCACCCCGATGTCGACGGCACGCTCACACTTGCCGAGCTGCGGAACCTGGCGGCGACCGGCTACCTGGATGTCGGCCGGAACGCGGCGGGCAAGGTACGCAGCATCGACGGCACCTTCACCGTCGACACCGTCACCGATGCGGTGTCGGCTGCGGCCCTGCTGAACCGGATCTCCATCCTGCTCGGCGTGCCCACCGGGTTCGCCAAGGCCGGTGAGATCACCATGGCCACCAACGACTTCGGCACGAAGTCCTACCGGCTGAACCCGACGGTGAACGGGCTGCGGGTGCTGGGCGGCGAACTGGTGCTCACCACCGACGGCACCGGCACGGTGACGAGCCTGATCAGCAACTACGACACGGACATCACCGGGGTCAGCACCGTCCCGATCGGCACGGTGGACCGGGCGTCCAAGGTCATCGAGCTGATCAAGACCGACCTGGTCTCCGATCTCGGCGGCGCTCCCAGCCAGGCCACCAGGGATGCCTTCTTCGCGACACTGCACTACGACACCGAATTGGTGATCTACCACGAGGATCTGAACAACGAGCCCAGGCTGGCCTGGCGGGTCGACGTGACCTCCGCGGCCGACAGCCGATACCCCTCGATCGGCACCCGCTACATCATCGCCGCGAACGGGGCCAAACCCGGCGCCATCATCTCCGAATTCTCCACCGCTCAGCACGCTGTGGCCCCGGTGCGCTCCTCGGGCACCGATCAGCTGGGCAAGGTGCGCACGGTGACCGCCGCCAACACCGGGTCCTCGATCGTGCTGACCGATATCGGCCGCAACATCACCACCTACGCGACCAGGTACCAGAGCACGTGGTCGGGGTTGCCCAGCATCCCCGGCGAGGTGGTGGGGTATACGACGAGCTGGCTGCGGTCCGCGGTGTCGGCACAGGCGAACATGATTCGGGTCTTCGACTACTACACCGACGTGCTGGGCCGGGATTCGTTCGACGACAACGGCGCAGCGCTGATGATGAGCATCGACTACAACCCCGGCGGCGTGGCGGCGAGCGGCTGGCGCAATGCCGCCTGGACCGGATCGGTGATGGTGTTCGGGGATGCCGGCAACACCCAGGCGGCCCTGGATCTGGTGGCCCACGAATACACCCACGCGGTCATCCAGTACATCAACGGGCTGGCCTACCTGGGCGAGTCGGGCGCCATGAACGAGTCCTATGCCGACATCATGGGCGCTCTCATCGAGAACAAGACCGGTTCTGCCCGTTGGCTTTTCGCCGAGGATGCCGCGGGCTACCCGTACCGCGACATGGCCGATCCGTCGGACTACCGGCAGCCCGAGCATTACGGCGGCCGCCTTGTCGACCCGTGTGGCTGCACCGCCGACGACGATTTCGACTATGTGCACAGCAACAGCGGCATCATGAACTTCGCCGCCTACAAGATGATGGAAGCCACCAAGAATCAGGTGTCCGGCGAACAGTGGGCGCGGGTGTTCTACGACTCGCTGTACCGGCTGCCCTCGACGGCGAAGTTCGTCGACGCCCGCTACGCGATCATCGCGTCGGCACGCGCCGAGGGTTTCGGCGCCGCTCAGATCGAGGCCATCAAGACGGCCTTCGACTCCGTGGGGATCGTCGCCGACCGGCTAACCTGACCGGTTCAGCCCCCAAAGACATTGAGCACCACGGCCTTCGCGCGCCGTGTCACCCGCAGGTAGTTGTCCAGGAACTCCCCGCCGTCACCACCTGCCCAACCGGCTGCGGCCGCAACGGCATTGAGCTGGCGTCCCGGGCCGGGCAGCTGGTCGGTGGGCTTGCCGCGCACCAGTACCAGCGCATTGCGGGCCCTGGTCGCGGTGAGCCAGGCCTCGCGCAGCAGCGCGACGTCGCCCTCGGCGACCAGTTCCGCGGCACCGATGGCGTCCAGCGTCTCCAGCGTCGAGGTGTTGTGCAGCGCCGGGATCTTGTGCCCGTAGCGCAGTTGCAGCAGCTGCACCGTCCACTCGATATCGGCGAGGCCGCCGCGGCCCAGCTTGGTGTGGGTGTTCGGGTCCGCACCGCGGGGCAGTCGCTCGGCGTCCACCCGGGCCTTGACCCGACGGATCTCCTGCACGGTCTCGGCCGACACCCCGCCCGCCGGATAGCGGGTCTTGTCGACCATCAACAGGAACCGCTCGCCCAGGTCGGCATCGCCGGCCACCCGGTGCGCCCGCAGCAGGGCCTGGATCTCCCAGGGCTGTGCCCACTGCGCGTAATAGGCCTCATACGAGGACAGCGTCCGCACCAGCGGGCCGTTGCGGCCCTCCGGGCGCAGGCCGATGTCCACCTCCAGAGGCGGGTCGGCGCTGGGGGTTCCGAGCAGTGCCCGCACCTGTTCGGCGACGGTCACCGACCACTTCACCGCCACGGCTTCCTCGACTCCGTCGGCGGGCTCGCAGACGAACATCACATCGGCGTCGGATCCGTACCCCAGTTCACGGCCGCCGAGCCGGCCCATCCCGATCACCGCGATGCGCGCCGGTGGGCCGCTCTCCGGTGACCTGTCCCGGACCACCACCTCCAGCGCGGCCTGCAACACCGCGACCCAGATGGATGTCAGGGCGCGGCACACATCGGAGACCTCGAGCATGCCGAGCAGATCCGCCGAGGCGACGCGGGCCAGTTCCTGACGCCGCAGGGTGCGCGCCGCCGCGATCGCCCGCGCCGGATCCTGGTGGCGCCCCGCCGATGCGACCAGGGCCCGGCCCACGGTGTCGGGGTCGACGTCGAGCAGCTTGGGCCCCTGCGGGCCGTCGGCGTAGAGCTGGATGACCTCGGGGGCCTTCATCAGCAGATCCGGCACGTAGGCCGAGATGCCGAGCACCCGCATCAGTCGTTTGGCGACCGCACCCTCGTCGCGCAGCGTGGCCAGATACCAGCGCAGGTCCCCCAGTTCCTCGCTGATCCGCCGGTAGGACAGCAGTCCGGCGTCCGGGTCGGGGGTGTCGGACAACCAGTCCAGCAGCGTGGGTAGCAGTACCTGCTGCACCCGGCCACGCCTGCCGCCCTCGCCGGCCAGCGCGGCCAGGTGGGTCAGCGCGCTCTGCGGCCCCTCATAGCCGAGCGCGGCAAGCTGGCGCTCGGCGGCCTCGGTCGACATCCCCTCCGCGAAGCCGGGTTTGCCCACCGATTCCAGCAGCGGCTGGTAGAACAACTTGGCGTGCAGGCGCGATACCCGCATGCTCTGCCGTTTGAGTTCCTGGCGCAGCACCCCGAGCGCGTCGTGCTGACCATCGGGGCGCATGTGCGCGGCGCGCGCCAACCAGCGCATCCCCTCCTCGTCATCGGACTCGGGCAACATGTGGGTGCGCTTGAGACGCTGCAGCTGCAACCGGTGTTCGAGCAGCCGCAGGAACTCGTAGGACGCGGTGAGGTTGGCGGCATCGTCACGGCCGACGTAACCGCCCGCGCTCAGGGCGGCCAGCGCGTCCACCGTCGAGGCCACGTGCAGCGCGTCGTCATTGCGGCCGTGCACCAATTGCAGGAGTTGAACCGCGAATTCGACATCGCGCAGACCACCGGTGCCCAGTTTGAGCTCGCGCGCCCGCACCCCGGCGGGGACCAGTTCCTCGACGCGGCGGCGCATCGCCTGCACCTCGACCACGAAATCCTCGCGCTCGCAGGCGGTCCACACCATCGGCATGAGCGCCTCGATATAGCGGGCACCGAGTTCGGGGTCGCCGGCGGCCGGTCGTGCCTTCAGCAACGCCTGGAACTCCCAGGTCTTGGCCCACCGCTCGTAGTAGGCGATATGTGATTCCAGGGTGCGCACCAACTGGCCCTGTTTGCCCTCGGGCCGCAGTGCCGCATCCACCTCGAAGAAGGTGTCGCCGGCGAAGCGCATCATCTCGCCCGCCACCCGGGTGGTGATCGCATCCGCTTTCTCCACCACGAAGATGATGTCCACGTCGCTGACGTAATTCAGCTCGCGGGCACCGCATTTGCCCATCGCGATCACCGAGATCGCCGGCGCGGGAGCGTCGCCGCACACCGTCTTGACGGCGATGGTCAGCGCCGCGGCCAGCGCGGCATCGGCCAGATCCGAGAGGTGTTCGCCGACGGTGCTGAACTGCAGCACCGGTTCGTTCTCGACCGTCGGCGCCATATCGAGCGCGGCGAGCACCAACAGCCGGTCCCGGTAGAGGGTCTGCAGCGGCAGGCTCGCCGTGCGCGGGTCGGCGATGCTCTCCGCTTCGGCGACGAACGCCTGCCGCAAGTCCTCGACGGGCGGCAGCGTGACCGCACCCGCCAGCAGATGCCAGGACTGCGGCCGGGCGATCAGGTGATCGCCGAGGGCCAGCGACCCGCCCAGGATCGAGAACAGCCGTCCGCGCAGTGCCTTGTCCTTCAGCAGCGCCTGGTTGAGTTCCGTCCAGTCGGACTCCAGCGCGTCGGCGAGGCGCACCATGGCCCGCAATGCCACATCGGCGTCGGGCGCCCTGGACAGTGACCACAGCAATTCGACGTGGTCATCGGTGGTCCAGCCGAGCCGGTTCAGGTCCTCCCGCGCGGTGAGCTCAACAAGTCCGAGCCGGCCCACACCGGGCAGTTTGGGGCGCTGCGTCGCGGGTTTGGCCACCCACCCAAACTACAGCGACAGGTAGTTCTTCAACTCGAACGGGGTGACCGTGCTGCGGTAGCTCTCCCACTCCGTGCGCTTGTTGCGCAGGAAGTAGTCGAACACGTGCTCCCCCAACGCTTCCGCGACGAGTTCGGAGGTCTCCATCTCGGTCAGCGCCACCCCGAGGCTGCCCGGCAGCTCCTTGTAGCCCATCGCGCGACGCTCCTCGGAGGTCAGGCTCCACACGTTGTCCTCGGCCTGCGGGCCCAGCACGTAGTTCTTCTCGACACCGCGCAGACCGGCGGCCAGCAGCACCGCGTAGGTCAGGTACGGGTTGCACGCCGAGTCCGGGCTGCGCACCTCGATGCGGCGCGAGGAGGCCTTGCGCGGGGTGTACATCGGCACCCGGACCAGGGCCGAGCGGTTGGCCGCACCCCAGGAAGCCGCGGTCGGCGCTTCGCCGCCGTGCACCAGCCGCTTGTAGGAGTTCACCCACTGGTTGGTGACGGCGCTGATCTCGCTGGCGTGCTCGAGAATGCCCGCGATGAACGACTTGGCCACATCCGAGAGCTGCAGTGGGTCATCGGCGCTGTGGAAGGCATTGGTGTCGCCCTCGAACAGGCTCATGTGGGTGTGCATGGCCGAGCCCGGGTACTCACCGAAGGGCTTGGGCATGAACGAGGCCCGCACGCCGTCGGCCAGCGCGACCTCCTTGACGAGGTAGCGGAAGGTCATCACGTTGTCGGCCATCGACAGCGCATCGGCGTAGCGCAGGTCGATCTCCTGCTGGCCGGGCGCGCCCTCGTGGTGGCTGAACTCCACCGAGATGCCCATCTGCTCCAGCGCATCGATGGCATGGCGGCGGAAGTTGGGCGCCGAGTCGTGGACGGCCTGGTCGAAATAACCGCCGTTGTCCGCGGGCACCGGCATGTCCCCTTCACCACCCGGCTTGAGCAGGAAGAACTCGATCTCCGGGTGCACGTAGCAGGAGAACCCGAGGTCGCTGGCCTTGGCGAGCTGGCGGCGCAGCACATGGCGGGAGTCCGCCCAGGACGGGGAGCCGTCAGGCATGGTGATATCGCAGAACATCCGCGCGGAGTGGTGCTTGCCGGCACTGTCCGACCACGGCAGCACCTGGAAGGTGGACGGATCGGGTCGG
The DNA here is from genome assembly GCF_012223425.1 of Mycolicibacterium frederiksbergense. Taxonomy (GTDB): domain Bacteria; phylum Actinomycetota; class Actinomycetes; order Mycobacteriales; family Mycobacteriaceae; genus Mycobacterium; species Mycobacterium frederiksbergense. The sequence continues at coordinate 4,868,632 of NZ_CP038799.1, read as the reverse complement.
GCGACCATATCCGCCTCCGAGACCCGGGCGAAACCCTCGATGGAGGAACCATCGAAGCCGATGCCCTCCTCGAAGGCGCCTTCGAGTTCGGCGGGTGCGATAGCCACCGACTTCAGGTATCCGAGCACGTCGGTGAACCACAACCGGACGAAGCGGATATCGCGTTCCTCCAGCGTGCGCAGCACAAATTCCTTCTGGCGGTCCATGCTGGAAGCCTAGGTACCGGCTGTTAAATCTGTGTTACACACGCGTCGCGGTTCCGGCGACCTCGACGTGATTCAGTGTTGCGGTGATCGAAGATGCCGACCGGGAGTCCCAGTCGCTCGCGGCCATCCAGGAATTACGCGCCCTGACCGGCGCCTTGCGGGCCGCCGAAGCGGCGGCCGCGGCCGCCGAATGGGGTGACGACGCCGCCCTCGCCGAGGAGGCCCGGCGAGCCCGCGTCGAGCTCGGGCGTGTCGTCGGCGCGGATGTCGGGGCGGCCGGGGCGTCCGAACAGTGGCTGGCCCGCGCGACCGGGCACGCCGACGCGGTGGACTCGACCCGGGATCTGCTGCCGCAGACCCCGCAGCAGGCCGCGGCCAACGTGGTGGTGGCGGTGGGCCTGGCCCGGGCGGCGGTCGCCGAGGCGGTCACCCAGGTCGCCCTGGCCCGGCAGGTGGCACCCGAGCCGACCCGGGCCGCGGTGATGCGCGGTGTCCGGCCGCTGCTGCCCGGTCTGACACGCCGGGTCGGCGCCGAACTGCGCCACGTCCTGTTCCACAGACCGCGGGCGATCCTGGTCCGCACCGCCATCACCCTGGGCATCGCGCTGTCACTGGTCGGCTTCTATCACTTCTCCGGCCTGGTCCGCTATGACGCCGGCCGACTGACCCTCTACCTGTTCGCGGCGATCGTGGGCAGCGTGATCTGCACCAACGCGCTGTGTTTCGAGGCCGAACGGGTGCGCCAGGCGCTGGCCGCCGGCGAGCGCATCTGGCGCATTCTGGTGGTCAAGAACATCACCATCGCGGTGCTGGTGATCGGGGCGGGCCTGCCGGTGATCGGCGCCCTCACCGCGATCGGGGACGGTAATCCCGTCGCAATGATCGACCAGCTGGTGACGATGGTGTTCATCTGGCTGGGCGTGGCGAACGTGCTGTCGGTGCTGTATCCGCTTCGCCACGAACCGGTTTCGGCGCGCCTGCACGACGGCACCTGGAAGCCTTTCCTGTTCTCGTTCGCGCTGTCCTACGGGGTCGGGCTGACGGTCAACCTGATGATCTACTGGCGGCTCTGGTCCCGGCAGTACGCGGCCCGCGAACTCGTCGGCGGCGATTGGGCCGCCTTCGGGCTGGTGCTCGCCAGCGCGCTGAGCAGCTGGGTGTTGCTGACGGTGTTCGCGGTGGCCTGCAGCCGCGATCCCCGGGTGCGGGCGTTGCTGTCCCGCGAGATGATCCCGTTCCGGAGGGCTGGGGGTACCTCCCGCTTGCGGGGGAGAGCGCAGCGACCCGGGAAATAGGCCCAGAAGAAGGCTCAGCAGCGCAGCCCGGGCGGCGGCTGAACCAGGTCCTGCAGGAACGCCAGCACCGTGGTGTCCACGCACTCGTCACCGTTGAACACCACGGTGTGCTGGGTGCCCTCAAAGGTCACCAGCGGCGCGTCGAGCTGGCGGGCCAGTTCCACGCCGGCCTCGTACGGTGTGGCGGGATCGCGCGTGGTCGACACCACGATCACCTTCCCCGGGCCGGGCGAGGTCGCGGCCGCCGGTGCCGACGTGGACGGCACCGGCCACAGCGCGCAGGTGTCGCGCGGCGCATAGCCGGTGAAGGTGCCGTACTCCATGAACGGCGCGGCCGCGCGGGTGCGCCGGTCGGCATCCACCCAGGCCGCCGGGTCCGTCGGGTACGGCGCGTCGACGCAGCGGATCGCGGTGAACGCGTCCTGCTGGGTGCGGTAGTGCCCCGACGCATCGCGACGCCAGTAGTCGTCGGCGAGCTGCAGCAGGTCGCTGGGATCGGTCCCGCGCTGCAGGCCGAGCAGCCCGCTGGTCAGGTACGGCCAGTAGCGCTTGCTGTAGAGCGCGTTGGCGGTTCCGGTGATGGCGTCGGCGTAGCCGAGTCCGCGCGGACCCGGGGTCGCCGCGGGCCGCTGCACCAACGGGTCGACGAGTTGGTGGTACCGCGCGACGGCCTGGGCGGGGTCGGTGCCCAGCGGGCAGTCGGCCGATTGCGCACAGTCCGCGGCGTAGTCGTCGAACGCTCGCTGGAAGCCGGTCAGCTGCCAGACGCTCTCGCTGATCGGATCCGAGCCGGGATCCAGCGCACCGTCGAGCACCATGGCCCGGACCCGCTCCGGGTAGCGGTGTGCGTAGGCCGTGCCGAGTTCGGTGCCGTAGGAGAACCCGAGATAGCTCAGCTGTTCCTCACCGAGGGCCGCGCGTACCGCGTCCATGTCCTGAGCGGCCGAGTCGGTGCCGACACTGGCCAGGAACTCCCGCCCCACGTTGTCCAGGCAGGATTGCGCGAACGACCGGTACCTGCCTTCGATATGGGCCACTCCGGCCGGGCTGTAGTCGGCCATCGGATCGCTGCGGTAGGAGTCGAATTCGGCGTCGGTGCGGCAGCGCAGCTGCGGGGTCGAGTAGCCGACACCGCGCGGATCGAAGCCCACCAGGTCGAACTGCTGCCCGATCGGGGAGGCGGCCAGGGCGGTGCCCATCGAGGCGACGGTGTCCACCGCCGACGCACCCGGGCCGCCGGGGTTGACCATCAGCGTGCCGATCCGGTTGCCCGCTGCGGGAATCCGGATGACGGCCAGTTGCGCCTGTGCGCCTTCGGGATTGGCCCGGTCGACCGGAACCGCGATGGTGGTGCACTGCGCGGTGGTGATGACCGGGGCGTCGCCGAGGAATTGCGCGCAGCCACCCCAGGACGGCGGTGCTGCCTGCACCGGTGCGGACAGCATGCCGGCCGTGGTGAGCAGGGCCAGCAGCACCGCGAAGATCCTGCCCGCCAGCCACATGGCCCTCATGTTTGCACGCGGGACGGGGCGACATCGCCGGCGGATCCAGGCAGAGACCACCCGGGAACCAGACGGTGACAGCGCCGTTATCTGCAGCGGGTGCCCTCGGGGGGAACGACTCCGTCGATGACGTACTTCGCCGAGATGTCGTCCACGCAGGCGTTGCCCTGGAACACCACGGTGTGCTGGGTGCCCTCGAACGTCAGCAACGTGCCGCCGAGTTGTTCGGCCAGGTCGACACCCGCCTGATACGGGGTGGCCGGGTCGTTCGTGGTGGACACCACCAGGGTCGGCGGCAGCCCGGGCACGTTCAGTTCGTGTGGTTCCGAGGTGGGCGGCACCGGCCAGAACGAGCAGGTGCCCATCGGGGCGTTGCCGGTGAACTCGCCGTAGCTCAGGAACGGGGCCACTTCGCGGGCCCTCCGGTCCTGTTCGATGACGGTCTCCCGGTCGGTGATGGGTGGCTCGTCGACACAGTTGACGGCGACCCGCACATCGGTCGAATTGTTGTAGTGCCCGTTGGCATCCCGGCCCATGTACAGATCGGCCAGCGCCAGCATGGTGTCGCCGCGGCCGTCGCGCAGCTCGGTCAGGCCGTCGGTGAGGTGGCGCCACAGGTTGGGTGAGTACAGCGGCAGGATGGTGCCGACGATCGCATCGCTGTAGCCGAGGCCGCGCGGATCGCTGGTCGGCGCCGGGTCGTCGACCAGCGGGTAGACCAGGTCGTGATACACCTCGGTGGCCTTCGCGGGGTCGGTGCCCAGCGGGCAGTTCGGATCCTGCGCGCAGTCCGCGGCGTAGTCGTTGAAGGCGGTCTGGAAGGCCTCGGCCTGCCGGATATCGGCCTCCACCGGGTCGGCATTGGGATCCACCGCCCCGTCGAGGATCATCGCGCGCACCTTGTCACCGAAGAGCTCGGCGTAGGTGGCGCCGATCCGGGTGCCGTAGGAGTAGCCGAGGTAGGTCAGCTTCTCGTCACCGACAGCCTCCCGCATGGCATCGAGATCTTTTGCCACGCTTTGGGTTCCGACATTGGCGAGGAACTCCTCGCCCATCTTCTCGACGCAGCGGTCGATGAACTCCTTGGTCTGGGTCTCGATGTGGTCGACGCCTTCGTCGGTGTATTCCACCGTCGGATCCGCACGCAACCTGTCGTTGTCCTCGTCCGAGTTGCACCACAGCGCGGGTTTGGACAGGCCGACCCCGCGCGGATCGAAACCGACCAGGTCGAATCGTGCCCGCACCGACTGCGGCATGGTGCCGACGATGTTGACCGCGGCCTCCACACCCGATTCGCCGGGACCGCCGGGGTTGACGAACAGCGAGCCGATCTTCTCGCCGGTCGCCTTGATCCGGATCATCGCGATCTGCGCCACGTCCCCGTCGGGGTTGTCGTAGTTGACCGGCACCGACAGCAACCCGCATTCCGCGCCGGAGGGAATCCGCGACTCCCCCGACGCGGCCTCACACGGCGCCCACTGCACCGGGGTGCCCGGCCGGGGGGCCGAAATCACGGCGCGGCCGTCGACTGCGTTGCTGCATCCGGCGACCAGAAGCAGCACCATGGCGGCCGCGGGGACCCCGCGCGTGAGGTTCATGGCTGACCATGCTGCCATGTGCCGACATCGGAGCAGGTGAGGCTAGCCGCTGACCGCCACCAGCTCGGCCAGTTCGACGGCGAAGTCATCGGCCATCTCCCACAGGTCAGGCAGCAGTTCGGGGCAGGAGATGAGCCCGACGTCGAGCTTGCCCGTCAGCGACATGACGGTGATGTTGAGCCCGGAGCCGTGGAAGATCGGGCCCAGCGGATACATGGCCCTGACCTCACACCCGAGCAGGTACAGCGGCACCTGCGGGCCCGGCACATTGGAGACCACCAGGTTGTGCACCGGCGCGGCCGCCGAGAGCTTGCTGCGGGCATAGACCCGCATGGCGACCCCGAACACCGCGGGCGCGGCGAACTGGGTCCAATCCTGCAGCAGGGTCGCGCCGATCGCCGAACTATGTTGTTTGGCAACCGAGTTGGCCGACGCTATGGCCATCAACCGTTCGGCGGGGTCTTCGATGTTGGTGTGCAGTGCGGAGAACATGCCCGACACCTGGTTGCGTCCGGGCCGATCGGACTTGTCGTGCACCGAGACCGGGATCATGGCCACCAGAGACGATTCCGGCAGCTCGTCGCGGTCGAGCAGGAAACGCCGCAGCACTCCGGAGACGAGGGCCAGCACGACATCGTTGACCTTGACCCCGAAGTGGTCCTTCACCGTCTTGATGTCGGCCAGGTCGAGCTCGGCGAAGGAGATGTTGCGGTGCCCGGTGACGTTGGCGTTGAACGCCGTCTTGGGTGCGGCGAAGGGCGCCGCCATGGTCAGGCCCTTGGTGGCCCGGCGCGCCGTGTCGACGACCGTGGACACCGTCGCGGGCAGCATGTTGACCAGCTTCAGCGGCCGGGTGACGAACTTGACCGCGCCGCCCACGGCGATCTCCAGTTCGGACGCTCCCCGACGCCGTCGACGGCGTCGGGGGCGGGGCGTCGGGCTCGGTGGTGCACAGTGTGGACATCAGGTTGGCGCCGGTGACGCCGTCGACGGCCGCGTGGTGCACCTTCGTCAGCAACGCCAGCCGCCCGCCGGCGTGTGCGTCGGTGCCCGCGACGTTCTCGATGACCCACATCTCCCACAGCGGCCGGCTGCGGTCCAGCGGCAGCGATGCGATGTGCCCGCAGATCTCGGACAGTTCGGTGCGCCCGCCCGGCGACGGCAGCCCGATGCGGTGCAGATGGCGCTGTACGTCGAAGTCGGTGTCCTCCACCCAGACCGGGTGATCCAGGTTCAGTCGGCTGTCGGCGAGCTTCTCCCGGAATTCCGGCATCGCCTTGATCCGCATGGTCAGTTCGTCACGCAGCCGGTCGAAGGTGTAGCCGCCGGGCATCGTCGAGGTGTCCAACTCCAGGATCGAGCAGACGTGCAGGGGCTGGGCCGCGGTTTCGAGATACAGGAAGCTGGCGTCGAGCCCGCTCAGACGTTGCATGGTGCCGATGGTAGGACCGCGCGGTGTCGATGTGAGGAAATCCACTTAACCGGTCGTTCACCTTCACGCCCAGGGGTGGCACACTGGACGTCGTCAGATGACCCGGGGACCCGGATGGGCCACGAGGATCAACCCGACAACCACACATCGAGGGACAATGATGTCTGAGCAGTCCGTTTATGGTGCCACCAAAGCGCCCGTGAAGGTCCGCACCCACCACCTGCAGAAGTGGAAGTCCGAAGGCCACAAGTGGTCGATGCTCACCGCATACGACTTCTCCACCGCCCGAATTTTCGATGACGCCGGCATCCCGGTGCTGTTGGTCGGCGATTCCGCCGCCAACGTCGTGTATGGCTACGACACCACCGTGCAGGTCACCGTCGACGAACTCATCCCGCTGGTCCGGGCCGTCGTCCGCGGCGCCGAGCACGCCCTGGTGGTCGCCGATCTGCCGTTCGGCAGCTACGAGCGCAGCGCCGACCAGGCGCTGGAGACCGCCACGCGCTTCATGAAGGAGACCGGCGCGCACGCGGTCAAGCTGGAGGGCGGCGAGCGGGTGGCCGCCCAGATCGCGGCGCTGACCCAGGCCGGTATCCCGGTGATCGCGCACATCGGCTTCACCCCGCAGAGCGTGAACGGCCTCGGTGGATTCCGGGTGCAGGGACGTGGCGACGCCGGCGATCAGACCATCCACGATGCCATCGCGGTGGCCGAGGCGGGCGCGGTCGCCGTCGTGCTGGAGATGGTCCCCGCCGAGCTGGCCACCCAAATCACCGGCAAGCTGACCATCCCGACCGTCGGTATCGGCGCCGGCCCGAACTGCGATGCCCAGGTGCTGGTGTGGCAGGACATGGCCGGGCTGACATCGGGCAAGACCGCGAAGTTCGTGAAGCGGTTCGCCGATGTCGGCGCCGAGTTGCGGCGCGCCGCAGCGCAGTACGCCGATGAGGTGGCCAGCGGGGTCTTCCCCGCCGAGGAGCACTCCTACTGACCCTCTCCCCGGGTCGCTTCGCTCCTGCCCGTCGGATCTAACCGAACTCCGGGGCGCGCTTGCCCAGGAATGCGGCGATGCCTTCCTTGCCGTCGGCGCCGGCGGCGTTGCGGGCGATGAACCGGCCTTCCAGTTCGAGCTGCGCTTCGTAGTCGGCGCCGTAGGTGTTCAGCAGCAGCTGCTTGACCGCCGAGTTGGAACCCTTTGCGCCGGCAGCGACCTCGGCCGCGAGCTCCTCGAGCTTGGCAGGCAGGTCGGCGTCGGGAACCACGATGGTCACCAGGCCCCATTCCAGTGCCTGCGGGGCCTTGAGCACCCGGTTGGTGATCATCAGTTCCTGGGTGCGCCGCAGGCCCACCAGCCGCGGCAGCACATAGGAGGCGCCGCCGTCGGGGCTCAGGCCCGCCTTGGTGTACGCCATCGTGAACGACGCCGACTCCGCGGCGAGCACCAGGTCACCCGAGACGCCGAGGGAGAATCCCGCGCCGGCGGCCACACCGTTGACCGCGGTGATCAGGACGGCGTCCATCCGGGCGAAGGTCGACATGGCGCGGTGCAGATCGGTGGCGATGCCCTTGACGAAGACGCCCGGGTCATCGGCCGCGGCCATCGCCTTGAGGTCACCGCCCGCGCAGAAGAACCGGCCCGCTCCGGTCAGGGTGACCACCTTCGTCTCCGCTGTGTCGCACAAGGTTGCCGCGTCGGCGAGGTCGCGCGTCATCGCCGCGTTCATCCCGTTGGCGGCGTCGGGCCGGTCCAGGACGATGTTGACGACGGATCCGGCCCGGGTGAACTTCAGCGTCTCGAATGCGGTCATGGCGCTCACCGTATTACGGCAGGGCCATCGTGTGTAACACGCGCCCCCGGATTCGGGCGCCTGCTACGCCCGGAGGTTGTTCACCTGGATGTGGCACGCTGTTCACAACGTCTGACAGATGCGGTACCGAACAAGGGTGAACATGCCTGCTGATAAGCCAAAAGCGTCGCGCCACACCGAGGTTGAGCGGAAGTTTGACGTGGTCGAGACCACCGTCTCGCCGTCTTTCGACGGCCTGGCCGTGGTGTCGAGGGTGCAACACGCACCCACCCAGACGCTGGAAGCGGTGTACTTCGACACACCCAACTACGACCTGGCCGCCAAGCGCATCACCCTGCGCAGGCGTACCGGAGGGGGCGACGCCGGCTGGCACGTGAAGCTGCCCGCGGGCCCGGACGCCCGCACCGAGGTGCGCGCACCGCTGGCCGACTCGGTTCCCGAGGAGATCCGGGATGTGGTGGCGGCGATCGTGCGGGACCGGCCGCTGGGTGCCGTCGCCCGCATCACCACGCAGCGCGCCGTGTCATTGCTGTTCGGTGCCGACGACGCCCCGATCGCGGAGTTCTGCGATGACCAGGTAACCGCGGCCGCGCTGCGCCCGGACAGCGAACCGCAGGCCTGGCGGGAATGGGAGCTGGAACTGGCCGAGGGCGCCGGCTCCACCGACATCCTGGACCGGCTGTCGAACCGGCTGCTCGACGCGGGCGCGGTACCGGCCGGGCACGGCTCCAAACTGGCCAGGGTGCTCGCCACCGCCGAGCCGGAGGCACCGACGGTCGAATCAGCCGACCCGGTGCGGCGGGCCGTCGCGGCAAACGTCGAGGAACTGGTCGCGTGGGATCGGGCCGTGCGCGCCGATGTCTACGATTCCGTGCACCAGATGCGGGTCACCACCCGCAAGATCCGCAGTCTCATCGCCGACGAGTCGTTCGGTCTCGCCGATGACGCCTGGGTGCTCGATGAACTGAAGCTGCTGGCCGGCATTCTCGGGGTGGCCCGCGATGCCGAGGTGCTGGCCGAGAAGTACGAGGAAGCACTGGACGGGCTGGCGCCGGAGTTGGTGCGCGGCCCGGTACGCGAGCGGCTGGTCGAGGGCGCCAAGCAGCGCTATGCCGGCGGGTGGCGACGATCGCTGCTGGCGATGCGCTCGGAGCGCTACTTCCGGTTGCTCGACGCCCTGGATGAGCTGGTGGCCGCACCGTCGGCGACTGCGGAGAAATCCGGCGAGGAATCCGCTGCGGCGAGTGTGGCCGCGGCCTACAAGAAGGTCCACAAGGCCGCAAAGAAGGCCGAAGAGGACGGCACCGACGAGTCCCTGCACCGAATCCGCAAGCGCGCCAAGCGCCTTCGCTACACCGCCGCGGCGACCGGGGATTCCGCGGTGGCCGATGGCGCCAAGACCATCCAGAGCCTGCTCGGCGATCACCAGGACAGCGTGGTCAGCCGGACACACCTGCTCGAGGAGGCCGACGCCGCGCACGCCGCCGGTGAGGACACCTTCACCTACGGACTGCTCTACGAGAAGGAGGCCGAGGTGGCGCTGCAGGCCGAGGACGGGATCGACGGCGCCCTGAAGGCCCTGAAGAAGGCCGTCAAGAAGTAGGGGGCGGACGAGCTGGCCTGTAAGCCGGATTCTGTTCCTCTCCGGAGTGTCCGGCGAGGCGGCGACCATCCATCTGGACACACCGTCGCCGGGTGCCTCAAGCGGCCTACCCGCAAGCTCGGGCGAGCAGCCCTCGGACGCTTGCGCAGCCACAACCAGGTTGTGGCCTTCTTGGCCTTGCTTCGGGTGGGGTTTACCTAGCCACCCCGGTCACCCGGGATGCTGGTGCGCTCTTACCGCACCGTTTCACCCTTACCTTCGCTGTCACGAGGACAGCGGAGGCGGTCTACTTTCTGTGGCACTTTCCCGCGGGTTTCCCCGGATTGCCGTTAACAATCACCCTGCTCTGTGAAGTCCGGACTTTCCTCGACGCCCAGGTGGAAACCTGAACTCCGCGGTCGCCCGGCCAACTCGTCCGCGCCGATCACCGTACCCTTAGGCGCCCTGAGCAGGTAACGACAGCCCGACAATCGCTGATCGCAGTCACCCCTTTAGATCGTCAACCCCTTTAGAACGGTGGCGGATCGCTGTCGCTGGCCGCGCGTTCGAGGGCGAGTTCTATTCGGTTGCGGGCGCGTTCGGTGTTGATGCGTTGGGCGCGGTCTTGTGCGCGGGTGCGTTGTCGGACCGGCATCGCTTGTCGGCGGGGCGCGGTGGTGTCGCGGTCGGTGTCGTTGATGAGGCTGATCGCGCGTTTTCGGGGGATGGGGGCTTCAATGTTCCAGTGCGGGAACAGGATTGCCGCCCCCGGAGCCTTTTCGTAGCTGTGGCCGGTAGGGGCATTCCACTGGATTCGACCATCAGGTTTCGCGCTGGGTGTCCAGCCGCTGAAAGTTTTGAGCAGATGATGCAGACGGCACAGCGGGGCCAGGTTGCCCGGATGGGTGGCCGCGGCCGGCCATGGGGTCAGATGATCGAGGTCGCAGCGGTGGGCGGCCCGGTTGCAGCCGGGGAAGCTGCAGGTCAGGCGCGCATGCGGACGAACGCGGTTAGGGCTGTGGAGGGCCGGTATTGGCGTTCAGCGGGCAGGGCGGCGATCTCCGATAGCGGCTTGACGGTGGCGCCGGCGGCGACGAGTTCGGCGAGCATGGCGGCGGGGATGATGGCGCCATCGAGCATCACCCCGGGGCTCGGGTTGCAGGCCGCGGGCGCCTTTTCATCACCCGACGCGGCCGGTGTCTGCTCCTCTTTGTCTGGCGCAGCCTCGGTCGCGGTTGGCTCGGTCTCCGGGGTGCCCGCAGTACCCGGGGCGCTCTGCGGCGGAATGTCCTCACCGGCGGCGGGCACCTGGTCGGTGAGCGCATAGATGGTGATCGCGCCCGCACGCGGATCTTTCCCGCTGCCCGCACAGTTCACGTCCCCGCACTCACAGGCCAACCGTTCCAGGGCAGGTCCGACCGCACCCAAGGCGGCCAGGGCCGCGGCACGCAGTTCCCCACGCTTACGCGGATCATTCGGGCAGACGGTGTCGGCCAGGGCGTCGAGCCGTTGTTCGAGGATCTTCTTGTCGGTAATCCGCAGGCGCCCCCAGAAGGAGGCCACCCCGTTGGGGTCGTCCTTGTCGTCGAACTCCACATAGAGGTCCTTCGCGGCCCGCCGGGACCGCACCACGGCGTCGGGGTCGAATTTCTCCACCCACAGATCAACCGCGCCGATCAGCTGTTTCTCCGAATGCGCCCCATACGCGCCCGCTTCGCCGGAAATCGCCGCATCGATCAGGGCGATCGCGTCCTCGTCGACGACCAGATGCGTGCGCCAGGTGATCGCATCGATCACCGTCGCCGACACCGCACCCTTGGCGAACAAGGCCGCGGTGCTGGGTAGCCGGTCACGCAAGGCTTGGGCGATGCGCATCTGCTTGGACGCCGCATACGGATTCACATTGCAGGCCGCCGCGACCGCGGCCTGGGCCCACGCCCAACCATCAATCACCTGATGAGCAACCGTGTCGTCCTCGTCATCACACTGGCGGGCCACCACCTCACCGATCAAAACCAAACGCTGCGCGGCAGCCATCGACTCGGTCTGGGTCATGGCCGTGACCGCCGAGATGAGCGCCTCATCGCTCAACCCGGCGAGTGCGACCCGATCCAAGACTTCGAACATATGTGCGATACTACGCCGCGCCTGTGACACGAGTCGAAGATAGTTTTCGCGACCTGTGGATAGATCTCACCAGCCCTGCACGCACCGGAGCCGAGAGCCCGCAACAACCCTCCGTTCGACGACCCCCGGACGGCCGACAACACGTTCTGACCGTCCGGGGTCACTTCACTTCCGCCGCAACACCATCACGTTGTCGATCAGATGCCCCGGCTGCCCATCGGGTCCGGTGGCCTCGCGCTCGACCGGGCCCACCCGCACGCGTTCCCAGCTGTCGTCGAGGTCGAGCGATCCGACGACTTCCTCCGCGCCGGGGAATTCGACGTGCCGGTGGTTCGACCAGGGTGGCGCCTCACCGTGGTCCACGATCACCAGCAGCCCCCCGGGCGCCACCGCGGCCGCCGCCCGCTTCAGCACCCGCGCCCGGTCCAGCGGAATTTTCGAATGCAGGAACTGCGCGGACACCAGATCGAATTCGCCGTCCGGGAAACTCACCTCAAGATCGTGGTGCTGAAAGTCAATCTTGCTCAACAACTCCCCCGCGTCGACCGCGGCGCGGTCCAGAGCCACTTGTGAGACATCGGTGGCGACCACCGACCATCCCCGTGACGCCAGCCAGACGGCGTCTGCGCCCTCACCGCATCCCAGGTCGAGAGCACGCCCGGCCGGCAGCGACTCCGCAACCTCGGACAACCGCAGGTTCACCCGTCCGCTCCACACCCGATCGCGCTGCCCGTAATGCTCGTTCCAGTGCTGTTGGACATCGGGTGCCGGCCACGGCGGGACGGGCAGGCCGACGTCATCGGCCAGCAGGCTCTGCACCACGGCAGCCGCCGCGAGCGACCCACTGGCCACCGCGGCCGCCACCTGGGGCATCTGCACACTGACGTCACCGGCCGCGAATACTCCCGGCACCGTGGTGCGCTGGAACTGGTCGACGACGATGGCATCTGCCGCAACGGGACTCGCCGGCGCGAATGTCACGCCGAGATGGGCGGCCAGGTGTGAACGCTGATGCAGCACCGCTGCGACCAGTACACCGCGTCGCGGCAGCGGTGCACCCTCGGTGAACCGCACTTCGGTCAATACACCGCTCTCGGAATGGAATTCGCTGACCTGGCGGTCGTCCACCGCAATGCCGGCGGCCGCCAGCAGGTCGCTCTCCAGGCCGGCGCCGTTGCTGAGCACGACGACATCGTCGGTCCAGCCCTTGAGCATCAACGCCATGTGCACAGCCCGATCCCCGTCGGCGAGCACGGCCAGCGGCTGGTCACGAACCTCCCAGCCATGGCAGAACGGGCAGTGGAAAGCCGAACCGCCCCACAGTGCCTCCAGACCGGGGAGCTGCGGCGGCCGGTACTGCATACCGGTCGCCAGCAGGATCCGGCGCGCGTGTTCGTGGCCCCCGTCGGCGAGTTCGACGACGAAGTCCGGCCCGTCCGCTTTGGCGGCGGTCACCCGCGCCGACCGAAAGGTGACGTTCGGGTATTCCGTGAGCTCCGCGCGGCCCGCCTCGTACAGCTGGGCGGGCGGCCTGCCGTCGTGCCCCAGCAGCCCGCCGATACCGTGGGCAGCCAGATTGCTCTGCTCACCGTCGTCCAGGATCAGGGTGCGCCGCCGGGCGCGGCCGAGTACCAGCGCCGCGCTCAGACCGGCCGCGCCGCCACCGACAATGATGCAGTCCCATTGGTTGTCCATGTCATCGAGCTTGCCGATCGCCGGACAAAATGCCAAGCTCGTTTGCCATGGAGGCAAAGAGTGTCGATGACACCGTCCGCAAGCGGCTGCGGGATCTGCGCACCCAGCAAGGTCTGACGCTGCAAGATGTGGCCGCCCGCGCCAGCATCGACGTGTCGACGCTGAGCCGGTTGGAATCCGGTAAGCGCCGGCTGGCCCTGGATCACCTGCCCCGGCTGGCCCTCGCGCTGTCGGTCAGCACCGACGAATTGCTGCGCGAGCCGGAGTCCGAGGACCCACGTGTCCGCGGCAGCTCGCACACCCGCAACGGCGTGACCTATTGGCCGCTGACCCGCCAGGGCCCCACCGGCGGACGGCACACGTTCAAGGTGCGGGTCAGCACCAAACGCAACACGCCGCCCGCCGAACTTCCCGTCCACGAGGGTCAGGAATGGATGTACGTGCTCTCCGGGCAGCTGCGCCTGGTCCTGGGAGAACGCGATTTCATCATCAAACCCGGTGAGGCTGTGGAATTTTCAACATGGACGCCGCATTGGTTCGGCACCGTCGACGGACCGGTCGAGGCCATCATGATCTTCGATGTCCACGGTGAACGGCTGCACCTGCATTCCAGCTGAAAAGGCTAGAGATAGGAGGTCTGGTTCACCAGCCGCACCGAGGCGAGCCCGTCGGGATAGAACTCGGCGATGCTCAGCGATGCGAGATCGAGGTGCAGCCGGTACAGAATCCCGGCGCTACCGTCCAGCGCCAGCCGCAACATGGTCTTGATCGGCGTGACATGCGATACCACCAGCACCGTCGACCCCGCGTACTCCTCGACGATCCGGTTGCGGGCCCTGCGCACCCGCTCCGCCACCGCATCGAAGCTCTCCCCACCCGGCGGCGTCACGCTGGTATCACGCAGCCACCTGCCGTGCAGGTCCGGATCCTGTTGCGCCGCTTCGGAGAACGTCAAGCCCTCCCATCCACCGAAGTCGGTTTCGATGAGATCTTCGTCGATGACCACGTCCAGGCCGAGTTCCTTCGCGGCAGCACCGGCTGTCTCCCGGGCGCGCCCCAAGGGCGAGCAGACGACCGCGTCGATGCCGCCCTTCTCCCCCAGGTAGCGAGCCGCCGCCGCGGCCTGGCTACGTCCGAGTTCGGTGAGCGAAGGGTTGCCCCGGCCGGAGTACCGGCGGTCCACCGAGAGCTCGGTCTGCCCGTGGCGCAACAACATCAGCCGGGTCGGTTCGCCACGAGCGCCGCTCCAACCCGGCGAGGCCGGCGCCGACACGGGAGCCGCTGCAGCATCCATCGCCGCGTTGGCCAACCGGTCGGCATGGGAGTTCTCCGCCCGCGGTATCCAGCCGTACTCGATCTGCCCGAACTGCCGGGCCAGTTGCGCCGCTTCCCGATTGAGCTCCAGCAGGTCGGGATGCTTGACCCGCCAGCGCCCCGACATCTGTTCCACCACCAGCTTGGAGTCCATGAACACCACCACCTCGGTGGCACCCAGTTCGGCCGCCGCGGTCAGGCCGGCGATCAATCCGCGATACTCGGCGACGTTGTTGGTGGCCCGCCCGATCGACTCCTGACGCTCGGCGAGCACCGCCGATCGGTCCCCGCTGAACACCACCGCACCGTAGCCTGCCGGACCTGGATTCCCCCGCGATCCGCCGTCGGCTTCGACGACGACCTTCACTGCTTGACCCGCAACAGGATCGCTCCACATTCCGGGCACCGCAGCACCTCGTCGTCATCGGCGGCCAGGATCCTGGCCATCTCACCACGGTCGATCTCGATACGGCATGCCCCGCAACGCTTTCCCTGCAACAGGCCGGCCCCGGCGCCGCCACCGGCGCGCTGCTTCTCGTAGAGGGCGACCAGGTCCGAATTCAGCAGCGACGCCAGCTCGGTGCGCCGACCCGCAGACACCTGGCGGACGTTCTCGATGTCCACCAGTGCCGCGTCGCGCGCCAACTGAGCCGCCGACAACTCGTTCTGCAAGGCGTCGATGCGGGCCAGGTGCTCGGACTGCTGCCGCTGCAGCTCCTCCCGGCGTTCCATCACCTCCAGCAACGAATCCTCCAGGGAGGACTGGCGTCGCTCCAATGTCTCCAGCTCGTGCTGGAGTTCGCTGAGCTGCTTGGCGTTCACCGTGCCGCCCTGCAGCAGTGTGCGGTCACGGTCCTCGCGTTGGCGCACCGAATCGATCTCGCCCTCCAACTTGGTGATCTCGCCGTCGAGGTCCTCCAGGGCGATCCCGACCACCGCAAGCTGGTCGTTGGCCTCCTGGTACAACGCCTGCACCCGTTCGAATTCCTGTTGCTCGGCCAGATTGGCGGCACGATGGTCGACGCGACGCAATTCGGCATCGACTTCGGCCAGATCCAATAGTGAACGTTGCTGACTCACTTCGGCTTTCATGATTGGGAACCTCCATCGATATTCCACGGATCGGTGCGCACGGTACTCACGCGCACCGGTAATGCCTCGCCGAAACTGCCGCGCAGCAGCGATGCCGCCTGGTGACACCAGGGGAACTCACTTGCCCAATGCGCGACGTCGACCAGTGCCACATCAGAGATCCGGCCGTGTTCGTCGGCCGGGTGGTGCCGCAGATCTGCGGTCACATAAGCCTGTACCCCGGCGCCGTCAACCGCCCCGAGCAGCGAGTCGCCCGCGCCGCCGCAGACGGCGACCCGGGACACCACGGCGTCGGCGACGCCGGCGGCGCGCACACCCCAGGTGGTCGCGGGCAGTGCGGCGCGAACCCGAGACACGAACGCCGACAACGGTTCCGGATCGGGCAGTGTGCAGATCCGGCCGATCCCGACGTCGGCGGGCAGCGGTGCCAGCGCGAAGACGTCGAAGGCAGGTTCCTCGTAGGGATGAGCGGCGCGCAGCGCGGTGAGCACCCGTGCGCGCAGCCGCGCCGGGGCGATGACCTCGACCCGGTCCTCGGTGACCTGTTCGACGGTGCCCACCTCGCCGATGGCCGGCGTGGCACCCACGTGCGGCAGGAACTGGCCGGTGCCGGTGGCACTCCAGCTGCAGCAGGAGTAGTCACCGATCTGCCCGGCACCCGCGGCGAACATCGAATCCCGCACCTGCGCAGCCTGTTCGACCGGAACGAACACCACCCACTTGTCCAGTTCGGGTCCGGAAGGCCCACGCGACAGGACGTCCTCGACCACCAGGCCCAGCGTCTCGGCGAGCGCATCGGAGACGCCCGGTGAGGCCGAATCCGCGTTGGTGTGTGCGGTGAACAGCGCCTGCCCGGACCGGATCATCCGGTGGATCAGGGCGCCCTTGGCGGTCGAGGCGGCCACCGTGTCCACACCACGCAGCAACAGCGGGTGGTGTGCCAGCAGCAGTCCGCCCTCGGGAACCTCGGCGACCACGGCGTCGGTAGCGTCCACCGCCACCGTGACCGAGGTGACCGGCTCTGTCGGGTCACCGGCCACCAGCCCGACCGAATCCCAGTCATGAGCCAGCGCAGGCGGATACGCCGCGTCCAGCACGTCCATCACCTCGGCGAGCGAGACACTCATGTCAGGGCCTCCACCAGTCGCGGCCATTCGGGACGCACCGCCGCCCGCAGATACTCGCCGTCCAGACCGACGAAGGTGTCGCAACGGCGCACCGCAATCCCCTTGGTTTCCAGTTGCTTTCGGGTCAGCTCGGCATCCTCGACACGCAGCAGCACGAACGGTGCGCAGCCGTCCACCACGTCCACCCCGGTGGCCCGCACCCCGGTGACCATCTCCGCACGCAGGGCGGCAAGCCTGCGCGCGCCGGCGTCCGCCTCGGCCACCGCGTCCGGGGAGCAGCAGGCCGCGACAGCTTCCAGTTGCAGGGTGCCCAGCGGCCAGTGTGCGCGCCGGGCCGTCAGCCGGGCCAGCACCTCCGGCGTACCGAGTGCGTAGCCGACGCGCAGACCGGCCAGCGACCAGGTCTTGGTCAGGCTGCGCAGCACCACCACATCGGGCAGCGACATCCCGGCCAGCGATTCGGGCTCGCCGGGCACGGCATCGGCGAAGGCCTCATCGACGACGATGATCCGGCCGGGCGCGCGCAGCGCGAGGATGTCCCGCACCGGGTGCAGCACCGAGGTCGGGTTGGTGGGGTTGCCGACCACGACCAGGTCGGCCCGAGCGGGCACCGCCGCGCCGGCCAGCCCGAACGGCGGGTCGAGAACCACGTGCTGAATCGGCACCCCGGCGGCGCTCAGCACCGCCTCCGGTTCGGTGAACGACGGCGCGATCAGCGCGGCCAACCGCGGGTCCAGGTTCGGGAGCAGCGCAAAACCCTCGGCACCGCCGGCCAGCAGCGCCACCTCGTCGACCTCGCGTCCGTGCCGCGCGGCCACCGCCTCGGTGGCGCGGGCGACGTCGGCCGCGCTCGGGTAGTGCCCCAGGTCGCTGAGCCGCCCGCCGAGGCGTTCGACCAGCCAGGACGGCGGCCCGGCGGCCCGGACGTTGACGGCGAAGTCCAGCATCCCGGGCGTGACGGCCTGGTCGCCGTGATAGCGCGCCGCCTGCCGAACCTCATGAACCACAGCACGACAGTAGTGCGCCGACCAGCGGCACCGGAACATCGGCGACAATGGTGGGGTGACTGAAACCGTGACCCGAGCTCCCCAGTTGGTGCTGTTCGACCTCGACGGCACCCTGACGGACTCAGCGGACGGCATCGTCGCCAGCTTCCGGCACGCGCTGGAGAGCATCGGCGCCTCCGTCCCCGACGGCGATCTCGCCGGCCGGATCGTCGGCCCACCCATGCATCACACGCTGACGTCCATGGGCCTCGGCGACCGCGCCGACGAGGCCATGACCGCCTATCGCGCCGACTACACCACCCGCGGCTGGTCGATGAACCGGCTCTTCGATGGCATCCCCGAGCTGTTGGCGGACCTGAAGCGCGCGGGCGTGCGGCTCGCGGTGGCGACGTCGAAGGCACAGCCCACCGCGCAGCGCATCCTGACCCACTTCGAGATGGACGGGTATTTCGAGGTCATCGCCGGCGCCAGCCCGGACGGCAGTCGGGCCGCCAAGGCCGAGGTCATCGCCTATGCGCTGGCGCAGCTGGGCCCGCGACCGCAGCGGGTGCTGATGGTGGGTGACCGCAGCCATGATGTCGAGGGCGCCTCCTTCCACGGTATCGACACCGTGGTGGTCGACTGGGGATACGGCGGCACCGATTTCGACGGGCCCGATGCCCCCGCGCCGCTGCACCGGGTGGCCACCATGGCTGAACTGCGGAGGGTCCTGGGTGTCTAGTCGGCGGGCAGGAGCGCAGCGACCCGGGGAACAGTTGGTGCATGTGACATTCGTCTGCTCGGGCAACATCTGCCGGTCCCCGATGGCCGAGAAGATGCTGGCCCATCAGATCGCGGGCCGCGGTCTGGCCGAACAGGTGCGGGTGACCAGCGCCGGGACCGGCGGCTGGCATGCCGGTGACGGCGCCGATCACCGCACCAACGCCGTTCTGCTGGCGCACGGGTATCCGACCACTCACCGCGCGGCCCAACTCGACGACGATCACCTGGCCGCCGACATGGTCGTTGCGATGGGGCGAAACCACGCCCGCATGCTCGCCGACATGGGTGTCCCGCCGGAGCGGCTGCGGATGATGCGTTCCTTCGACCCACGCTCGGGCGCTTTCACCCTGGATGTCGAGGACCCCTACTACGGCGGTCCGGAGGATTTCGAGGCCGTCTTCACCGTCATCGAGGCCGCGCTGCCCGGCCTGCACGACTGGATCGACGAGCAATTGGGGCGGCACCGATGAGCGCTTGCGCAAAGAGGAAACAGCCATGAAGCGTTTCGGATTTCTGTTCCGGCCGCAATGGCTGGCGCTCTATGTCGTCGTGGCGGCCTTCGCCTGGTTGTGCTTCACTGTGCTGGCGCCCTGGCAGCTCGGCAAGAACACCACGACCTCACGCGAGAACACTCAGATCGCCAACTCGCTGAATACGGATCCGGTGCCGCTGACAAACTATCTGCCGCAGCAGGATTCGTCGGCGTACGAGCATCAGTGGCAGCGGGTGACGGCGTCGGGCCATTACCTGCCCGAGGCGCAGGTGCTGGCCCGCTTGCGGTCGGTGGACGGTGCGCCGGCCTACGAGGTGCTGGTCCCGTTCGTCGTCGACGGCGGCCCGACCGTGCTGGTCAACCGCGGCTACGTCAAACCCGACCAGGGCACCGCGGTGCCGACCATTGCGCCCGCGCCGGTCGAGCCGGTCACCATCACCGGGCGGCTGCGTGATTCGGAGATGCTGGCCGTCGGCAGGGAGCCGTTCCGGGCCGAGGGCGCAATGCAGGTCTACTCGATCAATCCGGGGCAGGTCTCCCAGGTGACCGGTGTCCCGCTGACGGGCTCGTATCTGCAACTGGTCGAGGACCAGCCCGGCGGGCTCGGCGTGATCCCGCTGCCCGTGCTGGATGCCGGCCCGTTCCTGTCCTACGGAATCCAGTGGATCGCGTTCGGCATCATCGCCCCGATCGGCGTGGGGTATTTCATCCTCGCCGAGGTGAAGGTCCGGCGCCGGGAGAAGGCTCTGGCCAACCCGCAGAAGGATTCCGAGCCCGAGACGACGGCCCCGAAGCCGGTCAGCACCGAGCAGAAGCTCGCCGACCGGTACGGCAAACGGCACTGACAGCCACCGCCAGCACGGTCGCCCCGGCCTGCACCGCCCGCGAGAGGCGCACCCCGCGACGCAGGTCGGCGGCGTCGGGGGCCGGCCCTTCACCCAGGGTGGGACGTATCTCGAGGCGGTGCGCGTACTGAGTGGGGCCACCGAGCTGCACCCCCAGCGCCCCGGCGAAGGACGCCTCGGCCACACCGGCGTTGGGGCTGGGATGCTTGCCGGCGTCGCGTTGCCAGGCCCGCCAGGCGGCGCTCGGTGTGCCGCTGACCGCCACCACGACAAGCCCGGTCGCACGCGCCCCCACATAGTTCACCACATCGTCGAATCGGGCTGCTGCCCAACCGAACTGCAGATATCTGGGCGACTTGTGCCCGATCATCGCGTCCAGGGTGTTGGCGCCTCGGTAGACCAGCAGGCCGGGCACGCCCGCGACCGCTCCCCACAGGATCGGCGCGACCTGCGCGTCGGAGGTGTTCTCCGCGACCGATTCCAGCGCGGCACGGGCCAGACCGTCGGCGTCCAGGGCCGAAGGGTCACGGCCACACAGCGACGGCAGCAGCGCACGGGCCCCGTCGATATCGTCGTGTTCCAGGGTGTCCGCCAGCCGGGCACCGGTACGGGCCAACGATGTTCCGCCGAGCACCACGTAGGTGCTCACCGCCGTGGCCGCGGCCACCCACACCGGGCCGCGCCGGCGCGCGGTGCGCTCGACGGCCACCCCGAGTACCGCCAGGGCGCCGAGCAGCGCGGCGGTGTGGGCGGCGCCGGCGGCCCGGTTGTCGGCGTAGGTGCGGCGCTCCAGCGCCGCGGCGGCGGACCCGAATGCGGCGACGGGATGACCGCGCTGCGGGTCGGCCAGGAACACGTCGGCCAGGTAACCGGCCGCCAGGCCGATCGCGCGGGCACAGCCATTGGACGCAAACACGTCGGCAGCGTCTCACAAGGTGGTGTACTCGGTTGCATGAGGCTCGGTCCCCCACGGAATCCGAGGCGTGTCGCCGATCTGATCAATCCGGCCGCGGCGCTGGCACCTGCCGCGAACGTCATTATGCAGCTGGCGTCCCCCGGCGTCGGGTACGGCGTCCTGGAGAGCCCGGTGGACCGCGGCAACGTCTATCAGCATCCGTTCAAACGGGCCCGCACCACCGGCACCTATCTGGCGGCGGCCACCGTGGGAACCGAGGGCGACAGAGCACTGATCCGCGGGGCCGTCGACACCGCGCACCGCCAGATCCGGTCCCGTGCGGACAGCCCCGTGCGCTACCACGCATTCGATCCCGCGCTGCAACTGTGGGTGGCGGCCTGCCTGTACCGCTACTACCTCGATCAGCACGAGTTCCTCTACGGCCCACTCGATGACGAGTCCGCCGATGCGGTGTACCGGGACGCCGCACGACTAGGCACCACGCTGCAGGTACGCGAGGACATGTGGCCGGCGGATCGGGTCGCGTTCGAGGAGTACTGGAAACGATCACTGGACGATCTGCGGATCGACGAGCCCGTGCGCAGGCATCTCTACGGAGTGGCGGCGCTGGTGTTCCTGCCGACCCCGCTGCGCCAGGTGGCCGGCCCGCTGAACCTGTTCGCGACGACCGGATTCCTGCCCGCCGAGTTCCGCACCCTGATGCGGTTGCGCTGGACCGGCCGCCAGCAACGGGCGTTCGACGCCCTGCTCGTCGCGTTGCGGATCGCCGACCGCGTCGTCCCGCGCGATCTGTGGTTGTTCGGCTACCAGCTCTATCTCTGGGATATGCGATCGCGTGCGCGACGCGGCAAACCGGTGGTGTGAGGGACGCGCGAGCGGGTACTTGCTAGGTCATGCTGACGAAGATCGCAGGTGCTGCCACCCAGTTCGTCCAGGGAGTCGGGGGTGTCTTCGGTATCCGTGCGGGTACCGAAGAACCGCTCTACGTTCACGAGGACAACCTCGGTGAGATCGAGATCCGTCGGTATGGTCCGCGCGTTGCGGCACAGACGAGCGTGCACGGCGACGGTCAGGATGCGCGCAGCGAGGGCTTCCGGCGGCTGGCCGGCTACATCTTCGGCGGCAATCACCGCAAGACGACGATCGCGATGACGGCCCCGGTGGCGCAGCACGGCGAGAAGATCGCCATGACGGCTCCGGTCGCACAGACCCAAACCGGGGGCACCGGCGATTCGGTGATCCGGTTCTACATGCCCTCGAAGTGGTCGATGGAGACGCTGCCCGAACCCGACGACAGTTCAGTGACGGTGGTGGAGGTGCCATCCGAACGCTTCGCCGTGCTGCGCTTCAGCGGTGACCGCAGTTCGACGGCCATCACGGCCAAATCGGCCGAGCTCCTGACGGCCCTGCACGGCACCGACTTCAAGACCGACGGGCAGCCGGTGGCATGGTTTTACGACCCGCCATGGACGCTGCCCTTCCGGCGCCGCAATGAGGTCGCGGTGCCGCTCACGGGGTGAGCGGCACCGCGACCCGGTAGCGATCAGTACTGGTACTCGGCGGGGCAGGACAGGTCCACGTAGACCGTCGCACCCGGAACGCTCGCGTCGGACGCTCCGCGCACGGAGTCGACCGAGCAATTGGACAACGGCCCGTTGCGGGTGCCGTTCAGCTGCACGTTGTAGCCCTGAGTGCGCAGGTCATAGATAGTTTTCTCGACCGACGACGCTCCAGCCGGGGCCGCCGACGCGGTGGCCGCCAACCCGAATGAGCCGCCCGCCAATGCCATGAAGGCTGCCGAGGCCAGGAGGATTTTCTGCATTTTCGTGTTCCTTTCCGGCACAGTTCAACCACCCGGCGGCGCGCAAGGGACACCCGGGGCGTGACTCTGTGATTTCTGAAGTTGTGACTTGTGGTTTCTAGGAGTTATCTATCGGCATATCAGTAGGTTTCAGGCACGTGACCCGCCTTCCGCTGAACCAGACGTGTGCTGTCTCTCAACGTATGAGCCCGCGTCATCACTGGCACGGCACTCACACCAATCACCAACACTTCTCGGCCGGTGGACATTCCACATCTATGGTCGAATTTCACCAAGGTGGTTGTCCAGGTGGGAATCCCGCGTGTCATCCGGGGGTTATCCCCAGGACCGGCGGAGTCCAGGCCCAGGTGTGGCCCCGGGGAGGCCCGTTTTGTACGTCGACAACAAATGTCACGGATTCGATATACGGCCACTTACTCAACCTCTGGCCGCGCCAATCCATACGCGCGGAGCACAGGATAGGGAATGTACCGATGCAGGTGCTGCGTTACAGTTTGTGACATCGGATCGCCGGTTTTCCCAGACCATCGCGCCGACCCACGTTTCACCACATTGACCACACGTAAAGGACATGAAGATGGCAACAAATCGTCTGGCTCGTCGTCGGATTTCGGCAGCGGTTGGCGGTGGCGCCATCATCGCGATGATCGGCTTCACCGCAGCGTGCAGCAGTGACAGCGACACGCCCGAAGAGACGCCCACCACCACCACGACCACCACGGAGGTCTCACTGACCCCCACCGAGAAGTCGCTCAACCCCGGCGGTGGCGTATTCACTCCCCCGGTGACGGCGCCGCAGCAGACCGTCGAAGGTCCGAACGACTGACCGATTTCCATTAAGTACGGGCGGGTCCGAATATCATTCGGGCCCGCCCTGCTTTTTCTGTCCGACCCGTGCGGTGTCAATAGTGCGCGCGGGCGGGTTCACATCCATTGTGTCGGCCGCCACTAAGAGCACGTCCTTCGGCCCGCCGTGCCGCCCTGGTCCTGTCCTGTCTCATCGCGATGTGCACGATCCACACGCAGTTCAGGCGGTAAACCGATCACCAATTGACCACCTCGCCCTGCCAATTGAAGAACTGGCCGGTGGCGGGCCCGGCGGCCAGCGCAATGGCCACGATGCCGGCCGCACCCTCGGCGGGATCGCCGGCAGTACCGAGATCTTCTCGTGGGCAAGCTCTTTGGCGTAGAGAACGGTCAGCATGTCCAGGCCGCTCTTGGAGGCCTGATACGCGGCCGCGGCGACGGAACTGTGCGCCCAGTCCGGATCGTTGACCAGGCGGGTCGATCCCAGTTCGCTCGGCACATTCAGAACCCTGGGGCTTCCGGATTTCCGCGGCAGGGGCAGGAACGCATTGGTGACGGCGACGATCCCGGCGGCATTGGTGTCGAATGTCTGTAGCAGCGACGCCCGGCTGACCTTTGAGGCCGGCAGTCCGTCACCGACGATGGCGGCGTTGTTGATCAGGATGTCCAGCCGGCCGTAGGTCGCGGCTACGTGTTCGACTGCGCCCCCGATCGTCCGGTCGTCGGTGACATCGACGGTGAGGTGATCCACGTCGAGCCCGTCCGCGCTCAGTTGGCCGGCAGCGTGTGAACCGCGCGCCGTATCGCGGGATCCCAGCAGCACGCGGACCCCGGTGCGGGCGAGTTGTTGCGTCAGGTGGAATCCGATACCGGTGTTGGCTCCGGTTACCAGCGCGATGAGGGTGTCATTGTTGGCCATGCATCGAGTACGGCGCAGTTCATTGGGCGCAGGCAGGGATCGGTTGTACCCCCGTGGCCGGGAATACCCCGGCCCCGGCATCCTTGGAACTGCAGTAACACTGGTGGGCGCGGACGGTATCGAACCGCCGACCGCTGGTGTGTAAAACCAGAGCTCTACCACTGAGCTACGCGCCCCGTCGCAGGCAACTTACACGTCGCGCCCGCGTGCGGTGAAATCCTCAGCCGCCCCGCAAGGCCGCCAGCGCCTGTCGCCAGACCAACTGGTCGCGAAGCTCGCCGGGCTGCATCATCTCCGCGAAACGGATGATGCCGTCGCGGTCGACGGCGAACGTGCCCCGATTGGGGTAGCCGGCGTCGGCGTTGAAGACACCGTAGGACTGCGTCACCGCACCGTGTGGCCAGAAATCGGACAGCACCGGGAAGTCGAAGCCGTTGTCGGTGGCCCAGACCTTGTGGGTGGGTGGCGGTCCGACGGAAATGGTGAGCACCGCGGTGTCGTCGTTCTGGTACTCGGGCAGCTGGTCGCGGATCTCCCCGAGTTCGCCCTGACACACCCCGGTGAACGCCAGCGGGAAGAACACCAGCAGCACGTTCTTGCCACGCATCGTCGAGAGCGTGACGGCGCGGCCGTGCTGGTCCTTGAGCGTGAAGTCCGGCGCGCTGTCGCCGACAGCGAGCATGCCTACCGGCTTTTCGCGACGGCCTTGGACTTCGGCTGCACCAACCGGCTGGCGCTCCAGTCGCCCAGATTCGCCGACGAGGTCTGCATGAGCCCCGCGGTGGGCGCGGACTCGGCGATCTCGGCCGGCTGCACGTGGCCGGGCTTGCCGGTCTTCGGCGTCACCACCCAGATCACGCCGTCATCGGCGAGCGGGGTGATGGCGTCCATCAGCCGGTCCACCAGGTCACCATCGTCATCGCGCCACCACAGCAGCACCACGTCGACAACCTCGTCGGAGTCCTCGTCCAGCATTTCACCGCCGCACGCATCCTCGACGTCAAACCGGATATCGTCGTCGGTGTCCTCGTCCCAGCCCAACTCCTGGACGACCTGACCCTTCTCGATACCCAACTTCTGGGCGTAATTCGGGTCGGAATCCTTCCCCGCCGCGACCACCTTCTGTCCTCCCTCATCCTGCTTCGTATGCGCCTCCGAACTTCTGGAGCCTTATCGTCGCACGTCGTGTTGTGGTAGCCGCCCCCTGGCGGCAAGTTTGACCCAGTTCGTCAGTAAGCCGCGTCGCAGAGGTCCAGCGCCACCGTCCGGGAATCGTTCAATTCGTTGATGGCGTCATTGAAGGGACTCGGCCCGATATCTGTCGCGATCGCCGAGGCCACCGCCCGCGCGGCGTCGACCCAGCGGGTGAGCGCACCCCTCAACTCGGGCCCCAGCGGATCGGACAGACTGCCCGCGACCAGGTCCGCGCTGCCGTTCAGCGCGTCGATCGCCGGCCCCGCGGTGGCCGCCGCGTCGGCGTTCTGGTTGTACGCGTCGACATAGGCGTTGACCGAACTGATGGCGTCCGCGCTGCTGTTGCTGATCGCCTCGCACGAGGAGTGCACCGCGCTCTTGGTGATCGACACCTGGCGCTCGGACTCCTTGGCGCTCGAACTTGCCGCCGACTCGGCAGCAGATGCCGACACCGAGGCCTGATAGATCGGCGCGTCGGCCGTGTTCACCGTTGCGGTACCGCTGGTGACACTTGAGCATCCCACCACGATCATGGCCAGGCCGGCGGGCACGCCCAGTGCCAGCGCGGCGATGCGCGTCCGCCTCGGTGCCGCGGACCTCCGCCAACTGTTCAGCATCGTCGCCAAACTTACCGGTTCGCCGCCGTGATGGGCAGATCATTGCAGTAGGCAACCCCGCCCGGTGATCTGCGGCAGGATAGGGGGACGATAGAGGGTGCCACAAGCATCAATTATCCGACACCAAGCACCTTTCAACCGAGGAGCCGTAGTTGACCACCGAGTTCGCGCGCCAAGACCTGGCCCAAAACTCTGGCACCACAGGCGAACCCGACCGGGTTCGCGTGATCAGGGAGGGCGTTGCCTCCTATCTGCCCGATATCGATTCCGAGGAGACCGCGGAGTGGATGGAGTCGTTCGACCAGTTGGTTGAACGGTCCGGTCCCGCTCGGGCGCGCTACCTGATGTTGCGTCTGCTGGAACGCGCCGGCGAGCAGCGTGTCGCCATTCCCGCCTTGACCTCCACCGACTACGTCAACAGCATCCCCACCGAACTGGAGCCCTGGTTTCCCGGTGACGAGGATGTCGAACGACGCTACCGGGCCTGGATCCGCTGGAACGCCGCCATCATGGTGCACCGCGCGCAGCGCCCGGGAGTCGGTGTGGGCGGCCACATTTCGACGTACGCATCGTCGGCGTCGCTGTACGAGGTGGGGTTCAACCACTTCTTCCGCGGCAAGTCCCACCCCGGTGGTGGCGATCAGATCTTCATCCAGGGCCACGCCTCCCCCGGCGTCTACGCACGCGCCTTCCTGGAAGGCCGGCTGTCGACCGACCAACTGGACGGTTTCCGCCAGGAGCACTCCCATGCCGGCGGCGGACTGCCGTCCTATCCGCACCCGCGGCTGATGCCCGACTTCTGGGAATTCCCCACCGTGTCGATGGGCCTGGGCCCGATGAACGCGATCTATCAGGCGCGCTACAACCATTACCTCAACGACCGCGGCATCAAGGACACCTCCGATCAGCACGTGTGGGCGTTCCTCGGCGACGGTGAGATGGACGAACCCGAAAGCCGCGGCCTGATCCAGGTGGCCGCCAACGAGGCGCTGGACAACCTGACCTTCGTGGTCAACTGCAACCTGCAGCGCCTGGACGGCCCGGTCCGCGGCAACGGCAAGATCATCCAGGAACTGGAATCGTTCTTCCGCGGTGCCGGCTGGAACGTCATCAAGGTGGTGTGGGGCCGCGAATGGGATGCCCTGTTGCATGCCGACCGCGACGGCGCGCTGGTCAACCTGATGAACACCACGCCCGACGGCGACTACCAGACCTACAAGGCCAACGACGGCGCCTACGTCCGCGATCACTTCTTCGGTCGGGACCCGCGCACCAAGGCACTGGTGGATCCGATGACCGACAAGGAGATCTGGAACCTCAAGCGCGGCGGCCACGACTACCGCAAGGTGTACGCGGCCTACCGGGCGGCGATGGAGCACAAGGGCCAGCCCACGATCATCCTGGCCAAGACCATCAAGGGCTACACGCTGGGCCAGCACTTCGAGGGCCGCAACGCCACGCACCAGATGAAAAAGCTTGCCCTGGAAGACCTCAAGGCGTTCCGCGATGTCACCCGGGTACCGATCAGCGATGCCGATCTGGAGAAGGATCCCTATCTGCCGCCGTACTACCACCCCGGGCCCAACGCCCCCGAGATCCGCTACCTGCTGGACCGGCGGCGCACCCTGGGTGGGTTCCTGCCCGAGCGCCGCACCAAGTCCAAGGCGCTCAAGCTCCCGCCCGGCGACACCTACAAGGCCTTGAAGAAGGGTTCGGGCAAGCAACCGGTGGCCACCACCATGGCGACCGTGCGTACGTTCAAGGAACTGTTGCGCGACAAGAACATCGGGCCGCGCATCGTGCCGATCATCCCGGACGAGGCCCGCACGTTCGGGATGGACTCGTGGTTCCCGAGCCTGAAGATCTACAACCGCAACGGGCAGCTCTACACCGCGGTGGACTCCGAGCTGATGCTGGCCTACAAGGAATCCGAGATCGGCCAGATCCTGCACGAGGGCATCAACGAGGCCGGCTCGACGGCATCGTTCACCGCGGTGGCCACCTCGTACGCCACGCACAACGAGCCGATGATCCCGATCTACATCTTCTATTCGATGTTCGGGTTCCAGCGCACCGGTGACGGGTTCTGGGCGGCCGCCGATCAGATGGCCCGCGGCTTCGTGCTGGGCGCCACCGCCGGTCGCACCACGCTGACCGGCGAGGGACTGCAGCACGCCGACGGGCACTCGCTGCTGCTCGCCTCGACGAACCCGGCGGCGGTCACCTATGACCCGGCGTTCGCCTACGAGATCGCGCACATCGTCGAGAGTGGCCTCACGCGGATGTACGGGGAGAACCCGGAGAACGTGTTCTTCTACATCACCATCTACAACGAGCCCTACGTGCAGCCCGCCGAGCCGGAGAACTTCGATCCCGAGGGTGTGCTGCGCGGGATGTACCGGTTCCGGGCCGCCCCGGAGAAGCGCAGCAGCACCGCGCAGATCCTGGCGTCCGGGGTGTCGATGCCCGAAGCCATCAAGGCCGCGGACATGCTGGCCGAGAAATGGGATGTCGCCGCCGACGTCTGGTCGGTGACCAGCTGGGGCGAGCTCAACCGCGACGGTGTCGCGGTGGAGAAGCAACGGCTGCGCCACCCCGATCAGCCCGCACCGACGGCGTATGTCACCCAGGTGCTCGCCGATGCCACCGGACCGGTCGTGGCGTTCTCGGACTGGATGCGTGCGGTGCCCGAGCAGATCCGGCCCTGGGTGCCGGGCACCTATGTGACGCTGGGGACCGACGGGTTCGGCTTCTCCGACACCCGGCCGGCGGCACGCCGCTACTTCAACACCGACGCCGAGTCGGTGGTGGTGGCTGTATTGGAGGCGCTGGCCCGCGACGGTGAGATCGATCCGTCGGTGGCCATCGCCGCGGCCAAGGAGTACCAGATCGACGACGTGAAGGCCGCCGGCGTCTCCTACGCCGACACCGGAAGCGCCTAGCGAGTTGTGGAGCGTCAGCCGCCCTCGTGACGGCTGACGCTCCACAAACCTCTACAAAAATCAGGCGTATCTTTTGGGGATGCCCGACAATCGGTTTGCCCCGCCTCCGGCGTCGACGCTGGAAGTGCTGCAGAGCGTCCCCGAGTCGGCGCTGCGCCGCCTCAAGCAGTATTCGGGCCGCCTGGCGACCGAGGCGGTGCACGCCCTGGAGACCCGGCTGCCGTTCTTCGCCGACCTGGAGGCCTCCCAGCGCGCCAGCGTGCAGCTCGTTGTGCAGACCGCGGTGATCAACTTCGTCGAGTGGATGCGCGATCCCAACAGCGATGTCGGCTACACCGCCCAGGCCTTCGAGGTGGTGCCCCAGGACCTGCGCCGCCGCGTCGCGCTGCGCCAGTCGGTGGAGATGGTGCGGGTCACCATGGAGTACTTCGAGGAAGTCGTGCCCCTGCTGGCCCGAAACGAGGAGCAGCTCACGGCACTGACCGCGGGCATCCTGCGCTACAGCCGCGACCTGGCGTTCGCCGCCGCCACCGCCTACGCCGATCAGGCCGAGGCCCGCGGCGCCTGGGACACCCGGATGGAAGCCAACCTGGTCGACGCCGTGGTGCGCGGGGACATGGGACCCGAACTGCAATCCCAGGCGGCCGCCCTGAACTGGGACGCGACCGCACCGGCCACCGTCATCGTCGGGCTGCCGCGCCCGGATCGCCTTGAGCAGACCGGTGACGACGTGCACGCCGCGGCCAGGAAATGCGGCCGGGCAGCCCTGTCGGATGTGCACGGCACCTGGTTGGTCACCATCGTCACCGGTGGACTGTCGCCGACCGAGCGGTTCCTGTCGGAGCTGATGACGGTGTTCGGCGACGGTCCGGTGGTCATCGGGCCGACGGTGCCGACGCTGGGGGCGGCCCATCGCAGCGCCGCCGAGGCCATTGCCGGTATGAACGCCGTCGCAGGCTGGAGCGGCGCACCGCGTCCCGTGTCGTCACGGGAGCTGCTCCCCGAGCGAGCCCTGCTGGGCGACCCCAGCGCTGTGGCCGTGCTGGCGACCGAGGTGATGCGACCGCTCGCCGATGCCGACCCTGCGCTGACCAAGACGCTCGACGCCTACCTCGACTCCGGCGGCGCCATCGAGGCGTGCGCGCGGAAATTGACGGTTCATCCAAACACCGTGCGATATCGCCTCAAGCGAATCACCGATTTCACGGGCCGGGATCCGACGGTCCCCCGCGATGCGTACGTGCTGCGGGTCGCCACCACGGTGGGACGGCTGAAAGGTGACGCAAGCCACTTCAGCTCGCCAAATGGCTATTCCGGCGCGTCAGGTGGACAACAGCTCACCCGGTGGGGCGGATATAACCCGTGAGCCCAGGTTGCGGCCAGGTCTCGGCGCGGTCGCTTCACGTGCGCTTTTGTGGAAACTCCACAAAAGAATAAGACAAGGTTCATAATCTCTTACACCGCACTATGGGCCTCTCACAGTGTTTTCTTAATCCGTGCCCCAAAAGAATGTGCTTGCCCTGCTTGCGCCCGGACAGGGCTCGCAGACCCCCGGCATGCTCACCTCGTGGTTGGAGCTGCCCGGGGCGGTCGACCGGCTGAGCGTGTGGTCGGAGATCAGCGGGCTGGATCTGGCCCGCCTGGGCACCACCGCTACCGCCGAGGAGATCACCGATACCGCGGTGACCCAGCCGCTCGTGGTGGCCGCCACCCTGCTGGCACACGAAGAATTGACCAAGCGCGGCCTGATCAGCGGCAAGTCCGCCGCCGTGGCCGGACATTCGGTCGGCGAGATCGCGGCCTACGCCATCGCCGGGGTCATCTCCGCCGATGACGCGGTGAAGCTGGCCGCCACCCGCGGTGCGGAGATGGCCAAGGCCTGCGCACTGGAGCCGACCGGCATGGCCGCCGTGCTCGGTGGTGACGAGGCCGAGGTGCTGGCCCGCCTGGAGTCCCTCGATCTCATCCCGGCCAACCGCAATGCCGCCGGCCAGATCGTCGCCGCCGGAGCGGTCGCGGCGCTGGAGAAGCTCGCCGAGGATCCGCCGGCCAAGGCCCGGGTCCGCGTGCTGGCCACCGCCGGGGCGTTCCACACCCACTACATGGCCCCCGCCGCCGAGGGCTATGCCGCGGCGGCCGCCACCGTGGCCACCAACGAGCCCACCGCGACACTGCTGTCCAACGCCGACGGCAAGCCCGTCGAATCGGCGGCGGACGCGATGACCAAGCTCGTCGCCCAGATGACCCGGCCGGTGCGCTGGGATCTGTGCAACGAGACGCTGCGCGGCCTGGAGGTGACGGCCATCGTGGAGTTCCCGCCCGCGGGAACCCTGGTCGGCATCGCCAAACGAGAACTGAAGGGCACACCGACACATGCGGTGAAGGCCCCGTCAGACCTGGACGGACTCGCCGAGCTCTGAGTCCGGGTAACACCGATAAAGACGTTCAACCTCACTCCGACAGCCGGAGTGCCGTAACAAGAAGGAGCCATTGTGGCCAACCAAGAAGAAATCATCGCCGGTCTCGCCGAGATCATCGAAGAGGTCACCGGCATCGAGCCGTCCGAGGTCACGATGGAGAAGTCCTTCGTCGACGACCTGGACATCGACTCGCTGTCGATGGTCGAGATCGCGGTGCAGACCGAGGACAAGTACGGCGTGAAGATCCCCGATGAGGATCTGGCCGGCCTGCGCACCGTCGGTGACGTCGTCTCCTACATCCAGAAGCTCGAAGAAGAGAACCCCGAGGCCGCCGCCGCACTGCGCGAGAAGTTCGCACAGTGACACGTCCTTCCACTGCTAATGGCGGTTTCCCCAACGTCGTCGTGACCGCCGTCACGGCGACCACTGCGCTCGCGCCGGACATCGAGAGCACGTGGAAGGGTCTGCTGGCGGGCGAGAGTGGCATTCGCGTCCTCGAAGACGACTTCGTGGGCAAGTGGGATCTGAACGTGAAGATCGGCGGGCACCTCGCGGAGCCCCTCGATCCGCTGATGTCCCGCCTGGAACTGCGACGCATGTCGTACGTCCAGCGCATGTCGAAGTACGTCGGCAATCAACTGTGGGAATCCGCCGGTAAGCCCGAGGTCGATCCCGACCGTTTCTCGGTCGTGATCGGCACCGGCCTCGGTGGCGGCGAGAAGATCGTCGAGATGTATGACGCGATGAACGAGGGCGGGCCCCGCAAGGTGTCCCCGCTCGCCGTTCAGATGGTCATGCCCAACGGTGCCGCCGCCGTCGTCGGTCTCGAACTCGGCGCCCGCGCCGGGGTCATCACCCCGGTGTCGGCGTGTTCGTCCGGTTCGGAGGCCATCGCGCACGCATGGCGTCAGATCGTCATGGGCGATGCCGATATCGCGGTCTGTGGTGGCGTGGAAGGCATGATCGAGGCACTGCCCATCGCGGCGTTCTCGATGATGCGGGCCATGTCGACCAAGAACGACGACCCGGAGGGGGCGTCGCGACCGTTCGACAAGAACCGTGACGGCTTCGTCTTCGGCGAGGCCGGGGCGATGATGATCATCGAGACCGAGGAGCACGCCAAGGCTCGCGGCGCCAAGCCGCTGGCCCGTCTCATGGGTGCCGGCATCTCGTCGGACGCCTTCCACATGGTGGCGCCGGCGCCGGACGGTCTTCGGGCCGGCCACGCGATGAAGCGCGCGATGGAGACGGCGGGGCTGTCCCCCTCGGACATCAGCCACGTCAACGCACACGCCACGGCAACCCCCATCGGTGACACCGCAGAGGCCAATGCGCTGCGCGTCGCCGGAGTCGGTCATGCCGCGGTGTACGCGCCCAAGTCGGCGCTGGGCCACTCGATCGGTGCCGTCGGCGCCCTCGAGTCGATCCTGACCGTGCTGGCACTGCGTGACGGTGTCATCCCGCCGACCCTCAACTACGAGACCCCCGATCCTGAGATCGATCTCGATGTTGTTGCGGGCGAGCCTCGTTATGGCGACTACCAGTACGCCATCAACAACTCGTTCGGTTTCGGTGGCCACAATGTGGCATTGGCGTTCGGACGTTACTGAGGATTCAGGGGAGAGTCCTCCAAGCAATGCGGCAGTAAAGAGGTGGGGAACAGCGTGACTGGGCTCTCTACGGGGAACGGTCTTCCCAACGTGGTCGTCACTGGCGTTGCCATGACGACCGCGTTGGCGACCGACGCCGATACGACGTGGAAGAAGCTGCTGGCGGGTGAAAGCGGCATCCGGACACTCGAAGACGATTTCATCGAGATGTACGACCTGCCGGTGCGCATCGGCGGCCATCTGCTCGAGGACTTCGACAGCGAGCTGACCAGGGTCGAACTGCGTCGCCTGTCATACCTGCAGAAGATGTCGACGGTCATCGGCCGTCGGGTATGGGAGAACGCAGGCTCCCCCGAGGTCGATCCCAAGCGGCTGATGGTCTCCATCGGCACCGGCCTGGGATCGGCCGAGGAACTCGTCTTCGCCTACGACGGCATGCGGGCCAAGGGCCTGCGCGCGGTCTCGCCGCTCGTGGTGCAGATGTACATGCCCAACGGCGCGGCCGCTGCCGTCGGCCTGGAGCGCAAGGCCAAAGCCGGTGTCACCACCGTGATCTCGGCGTGCGCGTCGGGTTCGGAAGGTATCGCCAACGCCTGGCGCAACATCGTGTTCGGCGAGGCCGATATCGCCATCTGCGGCGGCGTCGAGACGAAGATCGAAGCGGTGCCGATCGCGGGCTTCGCCCAGATGCGCATCGTGCTCTCCAACACCAACGACGACCCGGCCGGTGCCTGCCGGCCGTTCGACCGGGACCGCAACGGTTTCGTGTTCGGCGAGGGCGGCGCCATGATGGTCATCGAGACCGAGGAGCACGCCAAGGCCCGCGGCGCCAACATCCTGGCCCGCATCATGGGTGCCAGCGTCACCTCGGACGGCTTCCACATCGTGGCGCCCGATCCCAACGGCGAGCAGGCCGGCCACGCGATGTCGCGGTCCATCCAGCTCGCGGGCCTGCAGCCGAGCGATATCGACCACATCAACGCGCACGCGACGGGCACCAGCGTCGGCGACGTCGCCGAGGGTGTGGCCATCAACAATGCGATGAAGGGCCACAAGCCCGCGGTGTACGCACCGAAATCGGCGCTGGGCCACTCCGTGGGCGCCGTCGGCGCGGTGGAGTCCATTCTCACAGTGTTCGCCTTGCGTGACGGGATCGTCCCCCCAACGCTTAACCTTAAGAATCTGGATCCCGAGATCGACCTGGACGTGGTGGCTGGCGAGCCCCGTACCGGTGACTACAAGTACGCGATCAACAACTCGTTCGGATTCGGTGGGCACAATGTGGCGCTCACCTTCGGAAAGTACTGACAGAAGTACCGAAGGCGCCGGTCACCATTCCGACGCGTAACCAGGAGGACTGGATGACCACGATGGCTCCCGAAGCAGCAGCTGAGTCGCTCGACCCGCGCGACCCACTGCTCCGGCTGAAGACGTTCTTCGACGACGGCAGCGTGACGGTGCTGCACGAGCGTGACAAGTCCGGTGTGCTCGCCGCCTCGGGCACCGTCAACGGGGTGAAGACCGTCGCGTTCTGCACCGACGGCACCGTCATGGGTGGCGCGATGGGCGTCGAGGGTTGCGCGCACATCGTCAACGCCTACGACCTCGCCATCGAGGAGCAGAGCCCGATCGTCGGCATCTGGCATTCCGGGGGCGCGCGCCTGGCCGAGGGTGTCAAGGCCCTGCACGCGGTGGGCCTGGTCTTCGAGGCGATGATCCGTGCCTCCGGGTATGTCCCGCAGATCTCGGTGGTCGTCGGCTTCGCCGCCGGTGGCGCCGCCTACGGTCCGGCGCTGACCGACGTCATCGTGATGGCGCCGGACAGCAAGGTGTTCGTCACCGGACCCGATGTGGTGCGCAGCGTGACCGGCGAGGACGTCGACATGGTGTCCCTCGGCGGCCCGGAAGCCCACCACAAGAAGTCCGGTGTCTGCCATATCGTCGCCGATGATGAGCTCGACGCCTACGAGCGCGGCCGTCGCCTCGTCGGATTCTTCTGCCAGCAGGGCCATTTCGACCGCGCCAAGGCCGAGGCCGGCGATACCGACCTCAAGGCCCTGATGCCCGCCTCCGCGCGGCGCGCCTACGACGTGCACCCGATCGTCGAAGCGTTGCTGGACAAGGATTCCCACTTCGAGGAGTTCCAGTCCCGCTGGGCCCCGTCCATCGTGGTCGGCCTGGGCCGGCTGGCCGGTCGCACCGTCGGCGTCATCGCCAACAACCCGCTGCGCCTGGGCGGCTGCCTGAACTCCGAAAGTGCAGAGAAGTCGGCGCGTTTCGTGCGCCTGTGTGATGCCTTCGGCATCCCGCTCGTCGTCGTCGTGGACGTCCCGGGTTACCTGCCCGGTGTGGACCAGGAGTGGGGCGGCGTCGTGCGCCGCGGCGCCAAGCTGCTGCACGCGTTCGGTGAGGCCACCGTTCCGCGCGTCACGCTGGTCACCCGCAAGATCTACGGCGGCGCCTACATCGCGATGAACTCGCGCTCGCTGGGCGCCACCAAGGTCTTCGCCTGGCCGGACGCCGAGGTCGCCGTAATGGGCGCCAAGGCCGCGGTGGGCATCCTGCACAAGCGCAAGCTGGCCGCCGCCGCCGATCACGAGCGCGACGCCCTGCACGAGGAACTGGCCGCCGAGCACGAGCGGATCGCCGGTGGCGTGGACAGCGCCATCGACATCGGCGTGGTCGACGCCAAGATCGATCCCGCCCACACTCGCAGCGTGATCACCCAGGCCCTGGCCGAGGCGCCCGCACGGCGCGGTCGCCACAAGAACATCCCGCTGTAACCTTTCGACGCCCGAGTGGCCAGTTATCGCACACTTTCATCGAAAAGTCGTGTGATAACTGGCAATTCGGCGTTTCAGACGAACTCGGCGGCCACCGTCTCGGCCCGCTCACGATCGGCGGCCACCAGGCCGATGCGGGTGCGCCGGTCCAGGATGTCCTCGGCGGTCAGCGCGCCCTCGTGGCTCACGGCGTACTCGAACTCGGCACGCAGGACGTCGATTCCCTCGGCGACCCGCTCCGCCGGCCGGTCGCAGGTGGCCCGGGCGATCACATTCGGTGCCTCCGCACCGTAGCGGGCCACCAGCGAGGACGGCATCTCCACCGACTCCCGGAGCGTGGCGACCGGGTTGGCCGGTGCACCGACCAGCGGCAGGTTACGGGTGCGGCACCGCCCGGACGCCAGCCCACGCAGCGCCACCGCCCGGTCCAGCACGTCCTCGGCCATGTAGCGGTATTCGGTGAGCTTGCCGCCGATCACGCTGATCACGCCGTTGGGTGACTCGGTCACCGCGTGTTCCC
Organism: Mycolicibacterium frederiksbergense; assembly: GCF_012223425.1. Classification (GTDB taxonomy): domain Bacteria; phylum Actinomycetota; class Actinomycetes; order Mycobacteriales; family Mycobacteriaceae; genus Mycobacterium; species Mycobacterium frederiksbergense. Next base: position 4,832,197 of record NZ_CP038799.1, on the reverse strand, counting down.
GGGACACATCGGCGGTGTGCCCGCCGGATTCGATCAGTGGGCGCAGCCCGGCGTAGGACCCGCGCACGTCGGACTGGGTCAGCGCGGTGTCCAGGGCCGTGTTGACGGTGTCGAGCAGGAACGACACCTCGGCCGGAGTGGGTTGCGGCACATCGGGAATGGGTCCGGGCGCATCCTCGTCGGTGAGCCCGAGATAGACCCGGCCCAGCTGCTCGGGCATCGCGAAGACGAACCGGTTCAATTCCCCGGGGATCGGAATCGTCAGGGCCGCAGTGGGATTACCGAATGCGGCGGCGTCGAAGACCAGGTGGGTGCCGCGGCTGGGCCGCAGCCTGATCGACGGGTCCACCTCCCCCGCCCATACACCGGAGGCATTGATCACCGCACGGGCGCGCACGTCCACGGAATCACCGGTGAGCTCGTCGACGAGGTGAACCGAATCGCCCTGTGCGGCCTGCGCGGACACCCGGGTCAGCACGGTGGCTCCGTGCTGCGCGGCGGTGCGGGCCACGGCGGTGACCAGCCGGGCATCGTCGATCAGCTGACCGTCGTAGGCCAGGAAGGCGCCGTCGAGTCCGTCGCGGCGTACCGTCGGCGCCAGTTGCACCGCGCGGGCGGCATCGATCCGGCGCGATCGCGGCAGCGTCGCCACCGAGGTCCCCGCCAGCCTGCGCAGCCCGTCGCCGGCCACGAAGCCGACCCGGACCAGGGCGCGGGAAGCGCGGTTCATACCGGGCAGCAGTGGCACCAGCTGCGGCATGGCCGACACCAGGTGAGGTGCGTTGCGGGTCATCAGGATTCCGCGCTCGATGGCGCTGCGGCGGGCGATGCCGACATTGCCGGTCGCCAGGTAGCGCAGCCCCCCGTGTACGAGTTTGGAACTCCAGCGGCTGGTCCCGAACGCCAGATCGTGTTTCTCGACAAGCACGACACGTAGCCCGCGGGTGGCCGCGTCCAGGGCGATACCGGTGCCGGTGATCCCGCCGCCGATCACCAGGACGTCGACGGGCTTGCCGTCGGCCAGGGCCTCGAGCTCTGCGCCGCGGCGCTCGCGGTTGAGGGCGCTGTCCTTGAGGGGCGCAGGGTTCATGGCTGCAGGTATCCGTTCAGAGCGTGGGCGAGTTCGGCGGCCAGGTCCGCGGAGCCGAGGATGGGCTCGACCATCTGCGCAGACTGCACGGTCGACTGGGTGATGAGCAGGCACATCGCTGCCAGCCGGCGCGGATCGCCGGCGCGCACGCTGCCGTGCTGCTGCGCCAGTGCGATCTGGGCGGCGGTGGCATCGATGAGGATCTGCTGGCTGGTGCCCAGCCGTTCGGCGATGTAGACCATCGCCAGTTCGGGGGCACTGTGCAGCACCGACATCACGATCTCGTCGTGCTGCAGCCGTTCGGCGACCGCGACGATCCGGGCCACCAGCGCCTCCCGGCCGATCTCGCGGTCACCGGCATCGTCGAGCACGCGGGTGACCCGGGACGTGAGCAGCGCGGCCAGGATCGACGGGGTGTCCGGCCAGCGCCGGTACACGGTCGGGCGGCTGACGCCGGCGCGGCGGGCGATTTCGGCGAGCGTGACGCGGTCGATGCCGTAGGCGAGCACGCAGGCGGCGGCGGCGTCGAGGATCCGAGCGGCTACCGAAACGTCGCCCTCATCGGCTTGAGCCTCATCGTTACTGATTGACATGATGTGTAATACTGTAACGCATGACGCACGCCGATGTAGCCCTGCAGCCCCCGATGAAGTGGAATGCCTGGGGCGACCCGCAGGCCGCCAAGCCGCTCTCCGACGGCATCAAGGCACTGCTCAAGCAGGCGCTGGGCATCGAGGGCCCGACAACCCCCGAACTGGCGATCACCGAGGTGCAGGTGCGCCCGTCGGCGCTGACCGACAGCGACCGCGCGGCCCTGGAAGGGGTCGTCGGGGCGCAGTTCTGCCGCACCGACGACACCAGCCGACTGCTGCACGCCGGCGGCAAGTCGACCCTGGACCTGTTGCGCCGCAAGGACACCGGCGTGCAGGATGCCCCGGACGCGGTGCTGCTTCCCGGCGGGGAGGATGACATCGTCGAGCTGCTGCGCATCTGTTCGCAGCGCCGGATCGCGGTCGTCCCGTTCGGCGGCGGCACCACCGTGGTGGGCGGTGTGGATCCCGAGCGCGGCGGATTCGCCTCGGTCATCTCACTGGACCTGCGACGCCTGGACGACCTGCACAGCATCGACGCGGTCTCCGGGGAGGCTGAACTCGGCGCCGGAGCCACCGGCCCCCGGGCCGAGGAACTGTTGGGCGCACACGGCTTTTCACTCGGGCATTTCCCGCAGAGCTTCCAGTTCGCCACCATCGGCGGGTTCGCCGCCACCCGATCCTCGGGCCAGGATTCCGCCGGCTACGGCAGATTCGACGATATGGTCCGCGGGCTGCGCGTGGTGACACCGGCCGGCGTGCTCGACCTGGGCCGCGCCCCGGCCTCGGCCGCCGGCCCCGACCTGCGCCAGCTCATCGTCGGATCCGAGGGCGTGTTCGGCATCATCACCAGCGTGCGGGTCCGGGTGCACCCGGTGTCGGAGTCCACCCGCTACGAGGCCTGGTCCTTTCCCGATTTCGCCACCGGCGCAGACGCGTTGCGCGCCGTCATCCAGACCGGCACCGGCCCCACCGTGATCCGGCTGTCCGACGAGGCCGAAACCGGCGTCAACCTGGCCACCACCGAGAGCATCGGCGAGCAGACCATCACCGGCGGCTGTCTGGCGATCACCGCGTTCGAGGGCACTGCGGCCCACGCCGAGAGCCGCCACGCCGAGACCGCCGCGCTGCTGCGGGCCCACGGCGCCACCTCCCTGGGCGAAGCGCCGGCCAGGGGCTGGGAACACGGCCGGTTCGGCGCTCCGTACCTGCGGGACTCGCTGCTGGCGGCCGGCGCGCTGTGCGAAACCCTGGAGACCGCGACCAACTGGTCCAACGTGCCCGCCCTCAAGGCCGCCGTCACCGCGGCGCTGTCCGAATCGCTGGGACAGGCACTGGTGATGTGCCATATTTCGCATGTGTACCCCACCGGAGCGTCGCTGTACTTCACGGTCGTCGCCGCCCAGCAGGGCGACCCGATCGAGCAGTGGCGCCGCGCCAAGACCGCCGCCTCCGATGCCATGGTGCGCACCGGAGCGACCATCACCCATCATCACGCCGTCGGCGCCGATCACCGGCCGTGGATGCAGGCCGAGATCGGCGAACTCGGAGTGGAGATCCTGCGCTCGGTCAAAGCGGCCCTGGACCCGGCCGGAATCCTCAACCCCGGCAAGCTGATTCCGTGATCAAGCGGGTCACCGTCCTGACCAACCCGGCCTCTGGGCACGGCAGCGCGTCTCATGCCGCGGAGCGCGCCATCACCCAGCTGCACCGGCGCGGTGTGGACGTCGTGGCCATTGCCGGGCGCGACTCCACGCATGCCCGCCAGCTCGTCGAAGGCGCGCTGGAACGCGACATGGACGCGCTCGTCGTCGTCGGCGGTGACGGCATCATCTCGCTGGCGTTGCAGGTGCTCGCCCAGACCGATATCCCGCTGGGCATCGTGCCGGCGGGCACCGGCAACGATCACGCCCGCGAGTTCGGCATCCCGGCAAAGGATCCCGAGGCCGCCGCCGATGTCATCGCCAATGGGAACATCAGCCAGGTCGATCTCGGCCGGATCTCCGGCTCCGACGGCACCGACCGCTGGTTCGGCACCGTGATGGCAGCCGGGTTCGACTCGCTGGTCACCGACCGCACCAACCGGATGACCTGGCCGCACGGCCGGATGCGCTACAACCTCGCCATGGTGGCCGAGATCTCCAAGCTGCGGCTGCTGCCGTTCCGGCTCACGTTCACGGGTTGCCCAGACGGTGACCGAGAACTCGTCACCGAGCTGACCCTCGCCGCGTTCGGCAACACCCGCAGCTACGGCGGCGGGATGAAGATCTGCCCGGGCGCGGACCCACGGGACGGTCTGCTCGACGCGACGATGGTGGCCTCGGCATCCCGGATGAAGCTGATCCGCCTGTTCCCCACCGTGTTCAAGGGCACCCATGTCGATCTCGACGAGGTGCGCACCGCACGCGCGAAGACGATCACGGTCGATTCACCCGGGATCAACGCCTACGCCGACGGTGAATATGTGTGCCCGCTGCCCGTCACCGTGACCGCGGTACCGGGCGCGCTGAAGGTCCTCACGCCTTAGCATCGAGCCGTGGACTGGGAGTTCGACGGTGAAGTGTTCCAGTGGCGCGGACCGGCACCGTACTTCTTCGTCGCCACACCGGCAGAGGTCGACGATTTCCTGCACGCGCATCTGGGCGAGCTGACCTACGGCTGGGGTGTCATCCCGGCACGGGTGCGCATCGGGGCCACCGAGGTGACGACCTCGCTGATCCCGAAAGACGATGTGTACCTGGTGCCGTTGAAGGTGGCGCTACGCCGGCCCGAGGGCATCGATGACGGCGATGTGGTGCGGGTGCGCCTCAGTGTCGGTGGTTAGCCGACACCTCTGTTCAGCCAGCTGACCTCGCCGGTGTCGCCACCGCCGCGGTAGGGCTCCAGCGATTCGTCCCATGCCGTGCCGAGCACCGAGTCCAGATCGGCGGCCAGCGCGTCGGCGCCGGAGGCCATCAGGGAGCGCAGCCGCTGCTCGCCGACCATCACATCGCCGTTGGCGCTCATCGCGCCGCTCCACAGACCGAGTTGCGGGGTGTGGCACCAGCGGTGTCCGTCGACACCCTCACTGGGGTCCTCGGTCACCTCGAAGCGGAGCACCGACCAGGACCGCAGGGCGTTGGCCAACTGGGCCCCGGTACCTACCGGACCCACCCAGTTGGTGACGGCCCGCAGTTGTCCGGGCATGGCTGGTTGGGGCGTCCACTTGAGGTTCGCCCGCGCCGACAGGGTCGACGAAAGAGCCCACTCGACATGTGGGCATACCGCCGCGGGCGAGGCGTGAACGTAGACCACGCCAGTTGTCGCCTCGGCGAACTGGTTCGACGCACGCATACTTCTGCTCCTTCGGCTCCACTAGGGACGTCTTCCCCAACGACCTGGTGTTACCGAACTGTGCAGCTGTTTCGTGCGTGTCTATTGTGCCCCGTGGGACGCGTGTTGCGCTAGTGTGCGCCGAATTCTCTCAGGACTCCATCAGAGATGGCCGGCCACAGCGGATACGTCCACTCCCCGAAGTCCCGGTCGGTCAATACCACAAAGGCCAGGTCAACCGCAGGATCCACCCACAGGAACGTCCCGGACTGGCCGAAATGCCCGTAGGTCCGGGCCGAGTTGGATGTACCGGTCCAGTGCGGCTCTTTCTCAGCCCGGATCTCGAACCCGAGCCCCCAGTCGTTCGGGCGTTGGGATCCGAACCCGGGCAGCACCCCGTTCAGGCCGGCGAACTGCACCGTCGTCGCCTCGGCGTGCAACTCGGGCGTCACCAGCGCCGGCCGCAGCAGATCGGCGGCGAAACGCACCAGATCGTCCACCGAGGACTCGCCGCCGTACCCGGCGGCCGCCGCGCCCCCGGCCAGCGTCGATGCCGTCATCCCCAGCGGTTCGAACACCGCTTCACGCAGGTACTCCCCGAATTCGATCTCGGTGGTGTCCTCCAGCGCCTCGGCGAGCAGGGTGAATCCGTGATTGGAGTAGATGCGCCGCGACCCGGGCGCAGCCAAGAGCTCACCGGACTGCATGGCCACCCCGGAGGCGTGCGCCAGCAGATGGCGCACCGTCGAACCCGGCGGGCCGGCCGGCGTGTCCAGTTCGAAGGCGCCCTCCTCCACCGCGACCTGTGCGGCGCGAGCGACCAGCGGCTTGGTGACCGAGGCAAGCCGGAACCGGTGGGTGGTGTCACCGTGGGTCGCGAGTACGGCAACTCTCCCGTCGCTTCGCTCGCCCCGACCGGCCGGCCCCACCACCGCGGCGGCGACAGTCGGGACCGGCCAGTCATCGAGAAGCTCGAGTGCGCCCACCGGGCAGATGCTACTTATGCGCCACGTAATAGAAGTTGATCGGATCGGACTCGATCTCGCGCACCTGCACATCGGCGAACCCGGCGTCGGCAAGCATGGCGGTGGCGAGCTCGCGCCCCCAGCAGGTGCCGAGTCCGTCGCCGTCCAGCCCCAGCGACACACTCATGCAGTGCATCGTCGAGACCGTGTACAGGTAGGGCGCGAACGGCACCCCGATGTTGTCCTCCACCCGGCTGGACGACTTGATGTCGACCATCAGGAAGGTGCCGCCCGGGCGCAGGGCGCGATGGATGTTCTGCAGGACCCGGCCCGGGTGGGCCTGGTCGTGGATGGCGTCGAACGCCGTGATGACATCGAAGGCCTCCGCGACGTCGTATCCGGCGACGTCGGATGCCTGGAAACGCACGTTGCCCAGCCCGCGCTGTTGCGCTTCGCGCATGCCCACCGACAGCCCCTCCTCGGAGAAGTCGATGCCGACGAACCGGCTGCCCGGGAAGGCAGCGGCCATCACGTTCACGGCGTGGCCACTGCCGCAACCGAAGTCGGCGACATCGGCTCCGTCGCGCAGCCGTTGCGGTAACCCCTCGACCATCGGCAGGATGCCGTCGACCAGCGCGGCGTCGAAGACCTCCCCGCTCTCCTCGGCCATCAAACGGTGGAAGCGGGGATATTCAGCGTAGGACAGTCCGCCGCCGTGGTGGAAGCAGCCGATCACCTGTTGCTCGACCTCGGCGAGCAGTGGGATGAACTGCGCCACCCGGGCCAGGTTGTCCGGACCCGCGGCGTGGGTGAGGGCGGCCGCACGGTGCGGTGGGAGCGAATAGGTCTGGGTGGGCGCGTCATAGTCGACGATCTGGCCGGCCGCCACGCCACCGAGCCACTCGCGCACATACCGTTCGTTGAGTCCGGCCGCGTCGGCGATCTGGGTGCTGGTGGCGGGCGGCAGGCTCGCCAGCGTGTCGAACAGCTTCGTCTGGTGCCCGATGGACAGCAGGAGCGCGATACTCGCCGCGTCGATGGTGCCGACGATGCGTCCGGCGAATTCTTCGGTGGATTCGGTCATGGCCTCGATGGTTTCAGTCATAGCTCGAACGTTAGGCGGACGAGGCGTTCTCATCATCGGGCAGATGATGCGTTTCACCAGGTCAGCGTGTGGTGCGAATGATGTAGTCAGCCCTCCCGAATGACCTTGTTCTGATGAGCCCAGGAAACTGCGGCGGTGCGGGTCGAGACCCCGAGCTTGGTATAGATATTGGCCAGGTGCCTGCCCACGGTCTTGTCCGAGAGGTGCATCTCCTGGGCCACCTGACGATTGGTGGCGCCGCGGGCGATGCCGACCAGCACTTCGAGCTCGCGCCGGGTCAGCCCGCCGGGTGCGGCCGTGCCGCAGATGCCCGCGGGTTCCACGCCGAGTTGCGCATAGATGGCGTCGGCCGTCGCGGCGTCGGCAGCAGCGGCGGCGTTGTCACCGAGCCCGGACCGCGCCAGCGCCATCCACTCGTACACCTCGGCCGTCTCGTAGCGGGACTGCTGGGTTCGGTATTCCCGCAAGGCGATCTGCAGAGACTCCAGTGCGGGTTCGAACTCTCCCCTGCGCACCGCGATGGCGCCGCGGGCATGCGCCGCCCAGGCCCGAAACCCCGGGGTGGAGTAGGCCTTGGCATCGGCTTCCAGTTCGCGACAATAGGTTTCGGCCTCATCGAGCGCGTCCCGGCCCAACGTGATCTCGACTGCGGCGCGCAACAATCGGACTCGGCCCAGCCGATCGCCGCCGGCCAGCGCAAGCCGGATCGACGTCCACCCGGCCGCTGCGTCGCCGCGCCGGCACGCCAGCAATGCCTCCCCGGGTTGTGGATCCAGGCCCATCGACCGAGCTTGAGCGAATGCGCTTGCCGCGCCGTCGAAGTCACCCAACAGTCGGCGCACCTCACCGAGCTGGTAGTACCCCTCGGCTGCGGCCCAGGCGTTGGCCTCTTCGAGCGCCCGACTGGCCAGCACGAGTCTGTCCTCAAGACCGCGGTAGTCGTCGGTGGCCACCTGGACCTGCAGCCGGTGCACATCGCACACCCCGCCATAGGGCACCGAACCCGACAGGCCACACCATTGCTCCATCGACTGCGTCCAGGCCCGCATCCTCGGCAGGTCGGCAAGCTTGTGGCAGTGGTGCAGCACGATGCAGTAGATGTCGCCGGCCCATTCGATCGGAACCTGGTCGGCAACAAGCGGCAGGATCGCCTCGTCGATCAATGCGTAACCATCGGCCGTGCGCGCGTGCAGGATTGCTTCGATGCCACCGGCGATCAGGGCCAGCGCCGAGATCGCCGGCGCGTCCAGCCGCCCGCCCAGTTCACGCAGTGCCCGCACCGAGACCGCCAGGCCGTCGAGGTCCAGGGACACGGCAGCCACCGCGGCGTCAAGATAGGCCAGGTAGCCGTGAGCGGGGCTCTCCTCGGTGTCGGCGAGCAGCCGGCGGGCCCGGTTCATCCAGCCCTGCCCGATGTTCACGTCGCCGCGGATCAGCCAGGCCAGCGCCAGGTCGTTGGCCTTCATCGCGGCGGCGACCGGGTCGGTGCGGGTCAACTCGGCGAACACCCGCTCCGCGGCGCGGCTGGACTCTTTGACATGTCCGAGCCGCCAGGCCGCGAACGCGAACGCCTCGAGGTCGTCGGTGCGCAACGCCGTGTGCCGGCTTGCTGATTCGAACCCCTGATAGCTCTGCTGCCAATCCAGTCGCTGATGCGCCGCACGCGCATCGTGCAGCAGATCCTCGACACTGCGAAAGGCAGTCATTTGTTCTCACGGTAGTACGGCGCGGCCCTGGCATCAGGCAATATGCGGCACCAAAGCCCCGAACTGGACACCTGTCCGGCGGTTGCGGGAGGCGCGTATTAGGTTATAGGCATGAGTCAGACAGTGCGAGGTGTCATCTCCCGGTCCAAAGGTCAGCCCGTCGAATTGGTCGATATCGTCATCCCCGATCCCGGTCCCGGCGAGGTCGTGGTCGCGATCCAGGCCTGCGGTGTCTGCCATACCGATCTGACCTACCGCGAGGGCGGCATCAACGACGAGTACCCGTTCCTGCTCGGCCACGAGGCCGCCGGCATCGTGGAGACCATCGGGGCGGGCGTCACCCATGTCGAGGTCGGCGATTTCGTCATCCTGAACTGGCGCGCGGTCTGCGGCGAGTGCCGGGCCTGCAAGCGCGGCCGCCCGCACCTGTGCTTCGACACCTTCAACGCCACCCAGAAGATGACCCTGACCGACGGCACCGAGCTGTCCCCCGCGCTGGGCATCGGCGCGTTCGCCGACAAGACCCTGGTGCACGAGGGCCAGTGCACCAAGGTCGATCCCGCCGCCGACCCGGCCGTCGCCGGTCTGCTGGGCTGCGGTGTGATGGCCGGCATCGGCGCCGCGATCAACACCGGTGCGATCAACCGCGATGACACCGTCGCGGTGATCGGCTGCGGGGGCGTCGGGGATGCCGCCATCGCCGGCGCCGCCCTGGTCGGCGCGCGCCGCATCATCGCCGTCGACGTCGACGACCGCAAACTGCACACCGCGCGCGAATTCGGTGCCACCCACACCATCAACGCCAAGGACCTCGATGCGGTCGAGACCATTCAGGACCTCACCGACGGTTTCGGTGCCGACGTCGTCATCGACGCGGTCGGGCGTCCCGAGACCTGGAAGCAGGCCTTCTACGCCCGCGACCTGGCCGGCACCGTGGTCCTGGTCGGGGTGCCGACCCCGGACATGAAGCTGGAGATGCCGCTGGTCGACTTCTTCTCCCGCGGCGGCTCGCTGAAGTCCTCCTGGTACGGCGACTGCCTGCCCGAACGCGATTTCCCCACCCTGATCAGCCTCTACCTGCAGGGCCGGCTGCCGCTGGAGAAGTTCGTCTCCGAACGCATCACGCTGGACGCCGTCGAGGACGCCTTCCACAAGATGCACGCCGGCGAGGTGCTGCGATCGGTGGTCGTGCTGTGAGCGTGCAACGGGTGGTCACCAGCGGAAAGTTCGAACTCGACGGCGGCAGCTGGGACGTCGACAACAACATCTGGCTCGTCGGCGACGACTCGGACGTCATCGTCTTCGACGCCGCCCACACCGCGGCACCGATCGTCGACGCCGTGGCGGGACGCAACGTCGTCGCGGTGATCTGTACCCACGGGCACAACGACCACATCACCGTGGCCCCCGAACTCGCCAAGACCCTCGACGCCCCGGTGTTCCTGCACCCGGCCGACGAGATGCTGTGGCGTGAGATCCACCCGGACAAGGACTTCCACCGCGTCGAAGACGGCCTGGTGCTCACCGCCGGCGGTATCGAACTGCACGCCCTGCACACCCCCGGACACTCACCGGGTTCGGTCTGCTGGTCGGCTCCCGAACTGAATGCCGTCGTGTCCGGCGACACCCTGTTCCAGGGTGGACCGGGCGCCACCGGGCGGTCCTACTCCGACTTCCCCACCATCCTGGACTCGATCTCCAAGAAGCTGGGCACGCTGCCCGGTGAGACCGTCGTCTACACCGGCCACGGCGATACGACGACGATCGGCGGCGAGATCGTGCACTACGACGAATGGGTGGCGCGCGGCCACTGAGCCACCGAGATCCTCGAAATGGTTGCTGCGACGACACCACGAGCGACCATTTCGTGCATCTCGCCGATGACGCCCCGTCACTGACGTTGCTGAGACGGCGCCGCTCGCCGCCGACAATCAAATCTGCTGGTCAGGCGCGCGAAAGATGCTCAGCGGGCGCTAGAGTCGGCTCATGGCACGCCGGTCTTTACGGACTCTCACGCTGTGCCTGATCATGGCGTTGGCCATCGCGTGCGCCGGACCGCCGCCGGATGACCAGCACCGGGCCGCGCCGAGCACGACGGCGGCGCCCGCACCGCAGATCCCCAGTCTCGGGGTGTCGGGGACGTCGCTGACCCTGGACGGCCAACCCTGGTGGCCGATCGGCATCAACGCCTACCAGCTGGCCACCGACTGGTCGGTCAATGCCGGATGCGGCGCCCAGGTGGATCTCGACACGTATTTCAGTCAGCTGCAACCACATTCGCTGACCCGATTCAATGCGTTCTCCAGCCTCGCGGTGAACAAGCACACCGGGCTCCTCGACTTCAGCGCGCTCGACGCGGTGGTCCGCGCCGCCGAACGCCACGGCCAACTGCTCATCGCGGTGCTCTCCAGCAACGAGGGCAGCTGCGAAGGCGACTCCTTCAAGGACTACGGGTGGTACGCCGGGGGCTGGCACACCGAGATCGCGCCCGGCCTGCCGATGACCTTCCAGGCGTGGATGGACGCCGCGGTGCGGCGCTGGGCCGATTCACCGGCGCTGGCCGGCTGGACGGCCGTGGGCGAACCCGAACCGTCGGATTGCCGGGATCCGCAGTGCGACTGGACCCGGCGCTACTGTCACCCGGACTCGGCGGACGTGCTGCGCGCCTTCTACGACGCCACCGGCGCCCGAATCCGCGAACTGGATCCCGGCACAACGATATTCAGCGGGCACGCCGGTGGCGGTCAGTGCGGTTCGGCCGGTGCGGCGTTCGCCTACGTCAACGCTTCACCCGGGGTCGACGTGCTGGAATATCACTTCTACCACGGCATCGACTACCTGCCGGGGAACGCGTTCGACGGGCTCGCGCGGCGCGCGCAGCAGGCCCGAGCGTTGAACAAGCCGCTGTTGATCACCGAGATCGGGATGGCGGCCGGCTCCTGCGGATCGCTGGACGAGCGGGAACGAGTCCTCCGCGACGCCTTCACCGAGATGCGCAGGCAGGGCACCGCCGGGGCGATGTTCTGGGCCTTCGTCCCGGACCCGCGGCCCCGGGAATGCACCCTCGACATCGGGCCTGCCGACCCGCTGATGCGACTGGTCGGGACCGCCCCCGGCTGACGCTTCCGCGCATCACCGGCCGCCGAGCAGCCTGCGCTTCTCGGATTCGAACTCGGCGTCGGTCAGCGCGCCGCAATCACGCAGGGCGGCCAGGTTTTTCAGCTGCTCGATGCGGATACCGTCCTCGGTGGGGATGTATGAGTGCCCCACCGCGGGTGTGTCACCGATCGAGAAGGTCGGCGGCGGAGGACCGGTGGGTACCGGGCGCGGCGCGCGGCGCACCTTGGCGGCCCAGACCCGCGCGATGACCAGCCCCACGACGGCGACCCCGAACGCCGCCGCGCACCACCACGGCAGCGCGCCCCATTGACTGCCGTGACCGAAGGCCAGCCGCGGGCTCAGGTATGCCCCGACATTGCCGTCGGTGCGGATCCGGTAGGCGCCGTCCTCGGCGATCCGGGCCACCCACACCCGGACCCGGGCATCGTTGTTCACCGTGGTGGTGCCGCCGATGCTCTCGGCGATCACGGGTTCGGGCGCCCCGGCCGGTGGGTCGATGCCCATCTGCAGGTCCGGTATCGGCAGGCCACCACCGCTGGTGCTGCCGATGATCTGGGTGTGAAAGCTGATGGTGACCTCGCCGGCGGGGAGCTGCAGTGTCGCCGCGCCGGGGATCGGCACCTCGCCGTACGCGTTGTACCTGTCGAAGACGAAAGCGTTGAGAATCAGTGCCACGATGAACCCGATGCCGGCCACCACCATGCCCACCCCGGCCAGGATGGTGAGCACACGCGGAACCGTTGCCGGACTCATGGCTGGAAGTCTGGCACGACGCCGGCTTTGACGGCGCGTACCGCGGGACGGGACTACCCTCACGGCATGCCCGAATCAAGCGTGGTGGTGCGTCCGGTGCCGGTAGGCAGCGGTGACTACAGCGCGAGTGCACGGCTGCAGGCCGCCGGGCTGACGCAGGCGATCGCATTGTTCGAGGAGGCCGCCCGGGCGATACCGATCCCACCGGCGCCGTTGCCGATCGTGATCGCGGACTACGGCGCCGCCAACGGCCACAATTCGCTGTTGCCGATCAACGCGGCGATCTCGGCGCTGCGGAAACGGACCCGTCCCGATCAGTCCGTGCTGGTCACGCACACCGATGTACCGGAGAACGACTTCAGCGCCCTGTTCAGCACCTTGCGCGAGGATCCCGACAGCTATCTGCGCCACGATCAGGCGGCGTTCTCCTCGGCCGTCGGCCGGTCGTTCTACAGCCAGATCCTGCCATCCAACACCGTCAGCCTGGGCTGGTCCTCGTGGTCGGTGCTGTGGCTGAGCAGGCTGCCCGCGCCCGTCACCGATCATGTCCACGCCTCGTTCAGCGCCGACGAGGAGACGCGTGCGGCCCACGAGCGGCTCGCCGCCCGCGACTGGCACGAGTTCGTCGCCTACCGGGGGCGCGAACTGTGTCCGGGCGGACGGGTGGTGGTGATGACGATGGCCGTCGCCGAGAACGGCGAGTTCGGCTATCGGCCGTTGTTCGCGGCGCTGATGGCCGAATTGGCCGAACTGGTGCAGCGCGAGGTCATCTCCGCCGACGAACTGACCGGGATGTGCATCCCGATCAGCGGGCGCCGGGCGGTCGACTTCACCACCCCGTTCGCCCCGTCCGGGCGCCTGGAGCAGCTCACCATTGAACACCTGGAGGTCTTCGACGCCGAGGACCGGTTCTGGAGACAGTACCAAAAAGACCGGGATGCAACAGCTTTCGGATCCCAGTGGGCCTCCTTCCTGCGAGCGGCGGTATTCCAGACGCTGGCCGGCGCCCTCGACGCCGATCTGCGTGCGCAGTTCTGCGATGCGCTCGAATCCGGGGTGGCGGCCCGGCTGGCAGACGCCCCGGAACAGATGCAGATCCCGATGGCCCAGGTGGTGCTGCACAAGCGCCCCCGGGTGCGTTAGATCCGACTCCCGCCGCTGCCTACGGCGTAACCAGCTGCCCGGGTTGTGGAAGGAACGGCGGCAACCCGGGAATTGTGGGAATCGGCGGGATGGTGGGGATCGTCGGGATGAGCGGCGGTGTCGTCTCCGGCGGGGGTGCTGGCGTCGTGGGCGGCGGTGGTGGCGTCGTAGGCGGGGGCGGCTCGCTCGCCGGCGGTAGCTCGGTCGCGGTCGCCGGCGGAGGTGCCTGGGCGACCGGGGGCGGCGGTGCGACGGTCCGGGTCCGTGTCGGGGCCGGGGCCTGCGACGCGGGAGGCTGCACCGGCGAGGGCGGCTCCGAGGTCACCGGGGTGTCGGTGGTGGTCGTGACGGTCGAATTGATGGACGGAGAAGGCGTTTCATCGGCGCGTAGCACCAGGATCGCCGCCGCCACGGCGGCCGTCAGCACCACGGCCGCCCCCAGCCTGAGGACGACCTGCGGACGGCGGTACCACGGAACGGGCACGGCGGGAAGGGATTCGGGGTCGTCACCGTCGGAGAACCGCAGTTCCGGCCGAGGGTCGTCCGCCGGACCGGACCACGGCGCGGGTTCTGCGATGGCACCGGTGTCCTGCGACCAGGCCAACTGGGGTGGACCGGGCGCCGGCGCAGGCGCTTCGACCAGCGATGCGACCGGCGCCAGCGCCGTCACACCGTCGTCGGCACGAGCCGCCGCCAGCAGACCGCCTCCGATCGCGGCGGACAGTCCCGGAAACGCCTGGGTGACGACCGGGACACCCAGATGTTCGGACAGCGTGGTGGTGATGACCGGGATTCGCGCCCCGCCACCGACACTCGCCACGGCCGCCAGATCTCCCGAACGGATTCCGTTGCGGTGCATGGCATCCTGCAGCACAACCACGAACTCGGCCAGCGGTGCGCGCAGTTGCGCGTCGACCTCGTCTCGGGTGAGCCGCACCTCGGTCCGGTGATTCGGCAGATCGACGACGAGCGCGGTGGCGACGACATCGGACAGCCGTTCCTTGGCCGCCCGGCACTGATCTCGCAACCGCGACAGCGAACCGAGCGCCGAGGTCCCGTCCGCGTTGGTCACGGCACCCGGTAGATCTGCCAGCACGCGCCGCAGCAACGCCTGGTCGATCAGGGCTCCGGACAACTCCAGATGGCGCACCGTGGGCCCGACCGGTCGATAGCCGTTGGCGGCGTCGACGAAGGTGATGCTGGTGCCCGACCCACCGAAATCGCACACCAGGATGGCACCACGGGCGGGCAGGCCCGGGTCATCGGCCAGCGCGGTCGCGGCGGCCCACGCGTCGTCGACCAGTGCGGCATCGGCCAGTTCGGGCACCGTTGCCAGCGCCGCCCGCAGGGCGTCGATCGCGACCGGGCGCCAGTGCACCGGATGGGTCACCGCCAGCTGCGCAGCGCCGCCCACGCTGTGCAGCATGGTGCGCAGTGCCTCGGCCAGCAGCGCCTCCGGGCGGTGCGATGACCCGTCGGGCGCCAGAATCCCGACCGGGTCGCCCAACCGGTCGACGAAGTCGGTCACTTCCCGGCCGGAGGCGCCGACCTGTGCCGGTCGGGTGACCGAGGTGCGGCCCACCGCGACCGCCGTCACATTGGTGGCACCGACCGACAGCCCCACCGGTGCTTTCATCACACCGTCAAATCGCGTCCCGCGCCGTAGGCGTTACTCAACGGATGGTGCCGGCACCCGGGATGAGCGGCAGATCCAGCGCGGTCACCCAGCCCGGCGGCAGATCGTTGACGGCGGGCACCGCGTTGAGCGCCCGCAGTCCGGTGGCCAGACAACCCGCGGCGGCGGCGTCACGCCCGGAACCGTCGGTGAAGCGGAAGGCGGTCTCCTGTGAGATGCTGGGCGTGCCTTCGATATCGACGCGGTACACATCGCTGTCGTTGCCGGTCGGCCAGTCCGGGGCGGCGTCGAGCCCGATCCGGTTGACATGCTCGAGCTGGATGCGGGTCTCACCGCGGAAACGGCCGTTGATGGTGAACCGGACCGCGGCCACCTTGCCCGCCTCGATGACTCCCTTGGCGGACTTACGGTCCTCCGGGGTCACCCATTTCTCCCAGCTGGTGGTGATGTCGTCGAGCGTGATGCCGGCCGCGTGGGCAATCATCGGCACCGTGGCGCCCCACGCCATGATCAGGATCTCCGGGCTTTCCAGCAGCGGCCGGTACTCCGGTGGGCGGCCGATGCCCATCTCGAACTCGTAATCGCCGGTGTAGTTGGTGTAGTCGAGCAACTCCGAGGCCCGCACCGTCTTCACTTCCGAGCACAGGCCCATCAGCGTCAGCGGGAACAGATCGTTGGCGAATCCCGGGTCGATACCGGTGGTGAAGCACGACGCTCCCCCGGCCTCGCAGGCATCGGTGATCGGCTGGATCCAGTTCGGCGGGTTGAGGTGCATCTTCGGCCACACCCACGGTGTCATCGCCGTCGAGCTGACATCGATACCGGCCCGCAGGAACCGGGTGATCAGGTCGATATTGGCGTCGGCCTGCGCGGCCGTCGGCCCGTAGTGCACCAGGGCATCGGCTTTCAGGGCGATCAGCGCGTCGATGTCGTCGGTGGCCGTCAGCCCCAAGGGCGCGCCCAGAGAACAGATCTCGCCGACATCGCGGCCCACCTTGTCGGGGTTGCTCACCCCCACCCCGACGAGCTCGAAGTGCGGGTGTTTGACGATCTCGGCGATCACCATCGTCCCGACGAAACCGGTACCCCAGACCACGACGCGTTTGGTCACGTACTTCCTCTCGGAGACAACGGCCGATCTACCAGCAGCGCTTGAGGCCGCCGGGCTCGCAGACCAGCGGGTACTTGTTGACCGGGATCGGCAACGGGTCGCGGAAGCTGATCGAGAACGGCTTGGTGTCCAGCGTCGCCGGCAGCCCGCACACCTGGTTGTGCGACATGGTGCGGGTGCCGGTCATGGTTCTGGTGTCGAATTTGAACGTCTCGTAGAGCGGCGCCGTGCTGCCGTCCGGGCAGGTCAAGCCGTCCATGGTGTTCACGTTGTAGGCCCATATGCCACCGGTGAGCTTGGCGTCGCCGCCCTTGGCCACCGCGGTCGGGGTGGAGCTGACATGCAGGATGCAGGCGACCGGGTCGCGGATCTCAGCCCGCAGGTCACCCACCACCGGCACACAGACCGGGTAGATCGACCAATTGGCCTCGGGCAGTCCGTCCTGACGGAAGGTGTAGTTCCCCTCCAGCACCTGCTGCTGCGGGTTCGCCTGGGCCGGTGCGGCAAACCCGACCATGCCCAGGGCGAGCAACACGACACTGAACAACCCGCGAAGTATGTTCACGCCTCGCAGTATTGCAGCACGCCTCGGGCACGTCCGCGGTTTGCCCCGTGAGAGAGTCACGAACATGACCTCATTGGACGGAAAAGTGGCATTGGTGACGGGCGCGTCGGCCGGGCTCGGCGCGGCGACGGCAAAGCTGTTCGCCGAAAGCGGCGCGACGGTGTACGGGGTGGCCCGTGACAGTGATCGGATGGCCGACGTGTTCGCCGAGGTGCCCGGCGGCCGGTTCGGGTCCTATGACATCGGCACCGCCGACGCGTGCACGCAGGCCGTCGAAGACTGTGTCGCGGCGTTCGGGCGCATCGACGTGCTGGCCAATGTGGCGGGCTTCCATCAGATGCGGCGCACCGCCTCGGTGACCGACGCGGACTGGGATCTCGATCTTGCGGTCAACCTCAACGGGCCGTTCTACCTGAGCCGGGCCGCGCTGCCGCATCTGCTGGAATCCGGCGGCAACATCGTCAACGTCTCCTCGGTGGCCGGTGTCGAAGGCGAGGTGTATTCGGCGGGCTACTGCGCGGCCAAGCACGGACTGATCGGGTTGACCCGCGCGATGGCCGTCGAGTTCACCAAGGAGACGCTGCGGGTCAACGCGGTGTGCCCGGGCGGGATGCTGACCGCGCAGGTCACCGAGTTCTCCGCGCCGGAGGACGCCGACTGGGAGCTGATCATGCGGATCGCCGCCCCGCGCGGAATGATGGATCCGGTCGACGTCGCGAAGACCATCGCCTTCCTGGCCAGCGATGACGCGGCCGCGATCCACGGCGCGGTGTACCGCGTCGACAACGGGAAGGGTGCCGACTAGTGGACGAGATCCGCTCCGGGACAGACGCGGTCGGCTCCGACTCCCTCGCGACCGTGGGCAGCATCGCGGTGCAGGGTTCCATCGCCACCGTCGGCAGCGCGGCGGTGGCGGGTTCGGTCGGCACCGTGGGCAGCGCCGCAGTGGCCGGGTCGATCGCCACCGTGCAGAGCGCCGGTGTCGCCGGCTCGATCGGCACCGGCGGCAGCGCCGGGGTCGCCGGCGGTTTCGCCGTGGTGGGCAGCGCGTTCCTGCTGCTGTGCGCGGCGCTCGTCGGGTGCGTGGCCTGTGTCGGATGCGTGGCCTGCCAGAAATGCCGGGCCTGCATCGGCTGCGTGGCCTGCACCGACTGCGTGGGCTGCGTCGGATGTGTCAACTGCTCGGGCCTGCGCGGTGCCGTCGGCCTGCGCAACGTGCACGCCTGAGCGCGCCGAGGGGCCCGGCTACAGCTGTCGGCGCCGACCCATCAGACCCGCCGCACCGAAAGCTCCCAGGCTGAGCACCGCGCAGGCGACGGCCGCGATGATCAATGCGGTCTGCCCGCCGCCGGAGCTCGAGGGAGCCTCCTCCGACGCCAGCCGCAACCGGTAGTCACCGGGCAGCGGGCCCTCACGCGGGGTGTCCAGGCCCGGGTACTGCTGGGTGCGGTGGATCTCGAATTGCCGTTCGCCGGCGGCGTTCTGCTTCCACACGCCCCAGGCCGGCGTCACTCCGTCGAGCAGCACCCGGCGCTCGCCGTAGCGTGCGTCGTCGCCGACGTCGACGATGCGCTGCACCCGGAAGGGCTCGTACACCGCGTCCGAGTAACGCACCTGCACCGGCACGTCGTCATAGCGGAACAGCGGCGGCGGGGGCGGCGGCGCAAAGTTCCCGATGTTCGCGATGTTCGGGATGAAGCCGCCGCCGAAGAAGCTGCCCACCGCCACGCCCACCGCGGTGCTGACCACCGTGTTGACGGTGTTGAGCACCACCGCGGTGAAGCTGTAGGCCGCAAGGTCGGCCACGTACATGACCATCCGCTGCAACGGCGGGATCGTCACGACCCGCGGCCGGTTCTCGTACTCGTAGACGATCCGCACCGGATCCCGGTAGGGGTTGACGATCATGGGCCGGTAGAACTCGTCGTACTGCACCCAATCCGGGCTCCATTGGCGCACCCGGTTGTCCCAGTCGCGCTGCTCGGCGCGCAGTTCGCGCTGGTCGTCCCGCAGTTCCCGCTGGTCGTCCCGCAACTCGCGCTGGTCTTCCCGCAGTTGACGGCGCTCCTCGTCGAGGCGGTCCCGCTCATTCGACACGCCGACCAACGATGACAGCTGCGCGAGCTCCTCGAGCTTCGCCGGCTCCGGGTTGACCTCCACGGGCTTGGCGCTGCTGGCGAGCTGGACGTCGGCGACCGGGGCGTCCAGAACCTCGGGCTTGAGTGTCTCGGTGACGCGCGCGGCCTGCTGCTCGACCTCCGATGTCTCGGAAACCCCTTCCTCGGCAGAGGTTTCGGCCGATGTCTCGGCAGAGCTTTCAGCGGACGTCTCGGTGGGGGTCGCGCTGGATTCCGGTGCCTCGTCCGCGGTCCGGGGCACATCCGTGCTGGACGGCGCCTCGCTGGACGGTGCGGGCTCGGCGGACGCGGACGAGGATGCCGGGCTCGGGGCAGCCGAGCTGGACGGCGCCGGCCGCGATGACGGTGTGGCCTCGGGTTCGGCGGTCGGCGCCGACGGGGACGTGGTGACCCGCGTGCTCGGCCGCTTGGTGCTGGTGGTCGTCGGCTGCTCGACGGCGGGCTGCGGCGTGGGTGCCGGCTCGGGCTTGGGCGTCGGGGCCACGGTCTCGGGGGCGACGGTCGCGCGCGGCGTCTCGACCGGCGCGACGGTCTGCACCGGCGCCTGCGTCACGACGGGTGCCTCGGTCTGGGCCGGCGCCTGGGTGGCCGCGGGGGCCTGGGTGGCGGCGGGGGCCTGCGTCTGCGCCGGCGCCTCCGCGGTCACGGCCGGTTCGACGTACGGCGACTCCTCCTGGCTGCCGCGACCACCGCCACGTCCCTGGCCGCCCGATCCGCCGGACTCCTGCGGAGCCTGCGCCGTCGTCGTCGCCACGATCTCGGGTTCGGCGGCCGCCGGTGCCACGCCGGCGGTGAGTGCGGTCAGCGATATCACCACGGTGGAGGCCAATCCGGCCACCATGCTTCGCCTCAGGAATTCCTCACGCGCTGCACCCATCGTGCTTCGACTCCTCGATTTCCGGAGCAGGGCAATTCTCAGCCACTACTGCGATTCGCAGTCATCTCCCCCGACACCGGCCCTCTGGCCCAGCAGCTGTCTCGAATAGTTCATCGCCGTGAACGCCGCGGTGTTACAACCCGAAGCGGGAGAATGCCGCGTGTTCGCTCAGAGCGATCTGACACCATCGTCGCGTGCCCGCCCGCGAGTTCGTACTGACCGACGAGTTCCGCGCCGCCATGGCCCTGTTGGCGCAGGGCAGACACGTCTTCCTCACCGGCAAGGCCGGCACCGGAAAGTCCACGCTGATCCGCCGGTTCATGTCCCAGACGGATCGCAACGTGGTCGTCGTCGCGCCCACCGGCATCGCGGCCCTCAATGTCGAGGGCTACACCATCCACCGGCTGTTCGGCTTCACCAGCACCACCAGCCTCAGCGACATCAGCACCGGCCGCTACTACCCCGGCCGGTTCGCCCGGACGCTCAAGGCGCTGGACACCCTCATCATCGACGAGGCGTCGATGGTCCGCGCCGACCTGTTCGACAAGATCGCCGCCGCGTTGCACCGTTTCGGCCCCGACCCGGGCAGCCCGTTCGGGGGCGTGCAGATCGTCCTGGTCGGCGATCTGTACCAACTGCCCCCGGTCGTCACCGAGGCCGAGGCCGCGTTCTTCACCGACCGCTACGCGACCCCGTACTTCTTCTCCGCCGACACGTTCCACCGCGACGAATTCCCGATGGTGGCGTTGACGACGGTGTTCCGCCAGCTCGGCGATGACCGGATGACCGCGATCCTCAACGAGATCCGCGAGGGCCTGCTGCTCGGGCATGCCCAGGAGGAGCTCAACGCGCGCACCGATCCCGATTTCGTGCCACCCGATGACGAGTTCTGGTTGACGCTGGCGCCGACGAACCGGCTGGTGACCGCCCGCAACCGTCAGCAACTGGAGCGCCTCGCCGGCGAGGAGATCGTGCAGCACGCCCGCCAGACCGGTGACCTGAGCCTGTTCGACGCACCGGCCGACGACACCCTGCGGTTCAAGGTCGGCGCCCAGATCATGATGCTGACCAACGACCAGTCCGATCGCTGGGTCAACGGGACGCTGGGCAAGGTGATCGCCCGGGTCGCCGGCCCGGAGGCCGCCGTCGTCGTCGAGTTCACCGACGGCAGCCGCGCCGAGGTGGGGCTCAACACCTGGGAGGCCACCCAACCGGTCGTGGACGGCGGCTCGCTGCGCCACGAGGTCTGCGGCACCTTCACCCAGCTGCCGTTCAAGCTCGCCTGGGCGATCACCATCCACAAGAGCCAGGGCCAGACGCTGGACCGCCTCGTCGTCGATCTGACCGGCGGCATGTTCTCCTACGGCCAGCTGTATGTGGCGCTCAGCCGGTGCACATCGATGAGCGGGCTGGTGCTCAAACGCCCGGTGCTGCCCAAGGATCTGAAGACCGACCGCCGCATCGCGCGGTTCCTGCAGGGTGACGGCGGCGACGCCGGACCGCGCCGGTTCTGTGCGATCGCGATATCGACCGTCGGCGACGAGGGGCGGATGTCGCGGCCCCGCCCGGTGGAGCTCGCGGTCGCCTTCGAGGACGGCACGGCGGTGAGCACCCTGGTCAACCCGCAACGCGATCTGGCCGACGCGCGCACGGCGTACGGGATCGGCGTGTCCGACATCCTGCTCGCACCGACGCTGGCCGAGGCATGGGGGGTGATCGCCCCGATGCTGACCGGCTGTACACCGGTGGGCGCGGGCATCGACGAGACGCTGGGCCTGATCGACTTCGAGCTCAAACGCCTCGGCCAGGTCACGGTGATGCCGCTCGGTGCGGAACTGGGGCGCCGCGCGGTCGCGTCGTCGGGCACCGCGCTGGAGCAGGCGACGGCCACGCTGGCCGCGTTCACCGCATCGGGTGCCGGCCCCTCGGGTGCGACCCCGTTCGGCGATCCCCCGGAATCGTGGTCCGGGCATCTGGTCACCCGCAGCCACACGCTGGCGACGCCGACGCTGGCGGCGCTGCCCGCACTCTCGGCGCTGCTGGCCGTCAGCCGCCAGATCGGCCCCGCACTGCTGGGTGCGCAGCATCCCGTCGAGGACCTGCCGGCCACCCCGTGGATCGCCGGTGCACGGCATTCGGTAGCCGGCCAGCTGCGCGCGGCGGCCACCCGGGTCCGCCTCACCGCGGACGCGGTGGCCCGGCTACGGGTCGCGCAACACTTGCTCGGCGTCGAGATCGTGGATGACACCGTCGAATCCGCGCTGGCCGGCACCTCGATCGAATCGGTGCTGGTGCCGGGTGCCCGCGTCTGTTTCACCGGCACCGCGCAGGACGCCGCCGGCCGCGAGGTCTCCCGGGAGGAGATGTCGCGGCTCGCCGAGGCGGCCGGACTGGCGCCGGTGAAAACGGTCACCAAGACCCGCTGCGAGGTGCTGATCACCGCCGAGGTCGGCACCCAGTCGGGCAAGGCCCGCAAGGCCCACGAACTGGGCAAGCCGGTGATCTCGGCCGACGACTTCCTGGCCTGGGTGACTTCGGGCGGGCCATCGCGCGCGCACCCCGCGGGGCACCTTTAAGGTCGTACCGTGAACCGGCTGGACCGCTTCTTCGAAATCACCGCGCGCGGATCGACGATCGCCTCCGAAATGCGTGGCGGTGTCGTCACCTTCATCGCGATGGCCTACATCATCGTGCTCAACCCGATCATCCTGTCGGGGTCGCCGGACGTCGCGGGCGATCAGCTGGGCTTCACCCAGGTCTCGGCGGTGACGTCGCTGGCCGCCGGTGTGATGACCATCGTGTTCGGGGTCGTCGCCCGGCTGCCGTTCGCCTTCGCGGCCGGCCTCGGCATCAACTCGTTCCTGGCGTCCTCGGTGGTCGGATCGCTCACCTGGCCCGAGGCCATGGGCCTGGTGGTCATCAACGGGCTGATCATCGTCCTGCTGGCGGTCACCGGGCTGCGCCGGATGATCTTCGACGCGGTGCCGATGCCGCTGAAACTGGCCATCACGGCCGGTATCGGTTTGTTCATCCTGTTCATCGGCCTCGTCGACGCCGGGTTCGTCGCCTCCACCGGAAGCCCGTCCCCACCGGTCGGCCTCGGCGGCCAGGGCGAGGGGTCGGTCACCAGCATCCCCACCGTGGTGTTCGTCTTCACGCTGCTGATCACCGGCATCCTGGTCGCCCGCAAGGTCCGCGGCGGCATCCTGATCGGGCTGATCACCGGCACCGTCGTCGCCGTCATCGTCGAGGCCATCTGGCATCTGGGGTCGGCCACCGAGAAGCCCGGCGGGTGGGGGCTGTCGGTGCCGACGCTGAGCGGATCCCCGTTCGCGCTGCCCGACCTCTCGCTGGTCGGCGAGTTCAGCCTGGACAGCTTCGGGCGCATCGGCATCCTGGCCGCGGTGATGCTGGTGTTCACCCTGGTGTTCACCAACTTCTTCGACGCGATGGGCACCTTCACCGGCCTGTCCCGCCAGGCCGGTGTCGCCGACGAGCACGGCAACTTCCCGCGGCTGCAGTCGGCGTTGGTGGTCGAGGGTGCCGGCGCGGTGGTCGGCGGCGCGGCCTCGGCGTCATCGAACACGGTGTTCATCGAGTCCGGCGCCGGTATCGGCGAGGGCGCGCGGACCGGACTGGCCAGCCTGGTGACCGGCGGATTGTTCCTGGCCGCAATGTTTCTCACGCCGCTGGCCGCCATCGTTCCCACCGAGGTGGCGGCCGCCGCGCTGGTCATCGTCGGCGCCATGATGGCCTCGCATCTGCGTGAGATCGACCTCGCCGATTTCTCCATCGCCCTGCCGGTGGTGCTGACGGTCGCGGTGATGCCACTGAGCTATTCGATCGCCAACGGTATCGGTGTCGGTTTCATCTCCTGGGCCATCGTGCGGACGGCAGCGGGTAAGGGCCGTGAGGTCAGCCCGCTGCTGTGGGTCGTCGCGGCGGGCTTCCTGCTGTACTTCGCGCGCGGCTGGGTCGACTCCTTGATCGGGGTGTGAGGGTCGTCGACGTCGTCAAGCCCGACCGGCGAGCCCATATCGTCCGGCTCGTCCTGCTGGCCGCGTTCCTGCTGGGGCTGTGGTACCTGATCGGCGTCGCCCGCGTTCTCGACATCACCGACATCCGCGATGCGGTGGCCTCCACCGGGCCGGCCGCCCCGCTGGTCTATGTCGCGGTGTCCGCGGTGCTGGGCAGCTTGTTCGTACCGGGGCCCCTGCTGGCCGCGGGCAGCGGTCTGCTCTTCGGTCCGGTGCTGGGCACCTTCGTCACCCTGGGGTCGACGGTCGGTACCGCGACGATCGCCAGCCTGGCCGGGCGCCGTGCCGGTCGAGAAAGCACCCGCGGTCTGCTCGGTGCGGATCGGGCCGACCGTATCGACGCTCTCATCGCCCGGGGCGGGCTCTGGGCTGTGGTCGGGCAGCGTTTCGTGCCGGGCATCTCCGACGCAATGGCGTCCTATGCGTTCGGGGCCTTCGGAGTTCCGTTGTGGCAGATGATGATCGGAGCTTTCATCGGATCCGCGCCACGCGCGTTCGTCTACACCGCGCTGGGAGCGTCGGTGGGCGACCTGTCCTCACCGCTGGTGTACGTGGCCATCGCCGTGTGGTGCGCGACGGCCGTGATCGGCGCGTTCGCCGCGCACCGCGGCTATCGGGGCTGGCGCGCCAGCCGCACCGACTCGGCCGAGTAGCGCACCGAAGGCACGCCAGTTCGCATGTTCGCCGCGACTCACGCATGATCGGGGCATGCAACGGGATGTCGGGGCCGAGCTCGAGGTCGAGATCAATGCGCCGACGACACTGGAGTTTCAGATCGCGGTGGCACCACACCCCGGTGCCGAGGTGACCGAGTCGCTGAGCTTCGTGCTGAACGGGCAGCCGATCACACCCCTGGAGATCAGCGGTACCCACGGCAACCGCATCCACAAGTTCGATGCCGGGGTCGGCCATCTGCGGGTCGACTATTCGGCCACCATCGTCGGTTATGCCGATCCGCCGCCGGTCACCGATTACGACCAGTCGATGTATCTGCGACCCAGCCGCTACGCGGAGTCCGACAAGCTCTTCGGTTTTGCCGGAACCGAATTCGGTCAGCTCAACGACTCGGCGACCCTGCTGGAACGCGTCTCCTCCTGGGTGGGACAGCGCCTGCTGTACGTGCCGGGTTCCAGCGATCCGATCGACGGCGCGGTCGACACCATGCTGGCCGGCGCCGGGGTCTGCCGGGACTACGCACATCTGGTGGTCGCGCTGCTGCGTGCGGTCAAGGTGCCGGCCCGGTTGGTCTCGGTCTATGCGCCGGGGTTGTACCCGATGGATTTCCACGCCGTCGCCGAGGCGTTCGTCGACGGGCAGTGGCGCGTGGTCGACGCGACGCTCCTGGCCCCGCGGGACAGCCTGGTGCGCATCGCCACCGGACGCGATGCCGCGGACACCGCGTTCCTGGACAACCACAACGGGTCGATCTTTCTCAGCCTGCTCAACGTCCGCGCCGTCACCGACGGGATGTTGCCCTCGGATTCACCCGCCGAGCTGGCAACGCTGCACTGACATACTCAGGTGAGGACAGGCTGTCCTGCCATCGGCATCACGGATCTGGTAAAAATTAAGTACCTCTAAACATGATCAGGAGAGCGACCGGACGTGCCCGACTCTTCAGCGGCCACGGTCGTCACCCCCCATCACGAGCAGCGACGCGGCGGCATCGCCGGTTTCATCCGCAAGTTCGCCGTCCTGATCATCATCGGCTGGATCGGCGTCGTCGCCCTGCTCAGCCTGACGATTCCGCCGCTGGAAACCGTCGGCCAGATGCGCTCGGTGTCGATGACCCCGGAGTACGCCCCGTCGGTGATCGCCAGCAAGCGGGTCGGCCAGGTGTTCGACGAGTACAAGTCGGACAGTTCGGTGATGGTCGTGCTGGAGGGCGAGGAGCGCCTGGGCGCCGATGCGCACTACTGGTACAACGACATGGTCGACCGGTTGCTTGCCGACCCCGCACACATCGAGCACGTTCAGGACTTCTGGGGCGACCCGCTGACCGAGTCCGGGGCACAGAGTTCGGACGGTTTGTCGGCCTACGTCCAGGTGTATCTGGCCGGCAACATGGGCGAATCGCTGGCCAACGAATCGGTGGAGGCCGCGAAGAAGATCATCGAGGCCGAACCTCCGCCGCCGGGGGTCAAGGTCTATGTGACCGGTATGTCGGCGCTGGCCGCCGATCAGCAGATCTCCGGTGATCGCAGCGTCAAGATCATCGAGGGCGCGATCTTCGTCGTCATCATCACGATGCTGCTGCTGGTGTATCGCTCGATCATCACCACGATCCTGGTGCTGGTCATGGTGGTGCTGGGCTTGACCGCGGCGCGCGGCGTCGTCGCCTTCCTGGGCTATCACGAGCTGATCGGGCTCTCCACGTTCGCCACCCAATTGCTGGTGACGCTGGCCGTGGCGTCGGCCACCGACTACGCGATCTTCCTGATCGGCCGATATCAGGAGGCGCGATCGGTCGGCGAGGACCGGGAATCGGCCTACTTCAGCATGTTTCACGGCACCGCCCACGTGGTGCTCGGATCGGGCCTGACCATCGCCGGCGCCATGCTGTGCCTGCACTTCACCCGGCTGCCGTACTTCCAGACCCTGGGTGTCCCGATGGCCTTCGGCATGGTGGTGGTGGTGATGGCCGCGCTCACCCTTGGCCCGGCCATCGTCACCGTGGCCAGCCGGTTCGGGAAGGTCCTGGAACCCAAGCGCGCCATGCGCATCCGGAGCTGGCGACGGGTGGCCGCGGTCGTGGTGCGCTGGCCCGGAGCGGTGCTGCTGGCCACCATCGCGCTGTCGCTGATCGGTCTGCTGGCGCTGCCCGGCTACCAGACCAATTACAACGACCGCAATTATCTGCCGCAGGACCTACCCGCCCAGCAGGGGTTCGCGGCGGCCGAACGGCATTTCGGCGTGGCCCGGATGAACCCCGAACTGCTGCTCATCGAGACCGACCGCGATCTGCGCAACTCGGCGGACTTCCTGGTGATCGACAAGATCGCCAAGGCCGTCTTCAAGGTGCCCGGCGTCGGCAATGTGCAGGCCATCACCCGCCCGTCCGGCGAGCCCCTGGAGTTCAGCACCATTCCCGCTCAGATGAGCATGAGTGGCGCGAGTCAACAGATGAACCAGAAGTACCAGGAAGACATGTTCGCCAACATGCTGGTGCAGGCCGACGACATGCAGTCCACCATCGACACGATGAACCGCATGGTGGCGCTCATGCGCGAGATGAGCGCGACCACACACAGCATGGTCGGCAAGACCGAGGACATGGCCGTCGACGTCGCGGAACTGCGCGACAACATCTCGAATTTCGACGACTTCTTCCGGCCGATCCGCAACTATTTCTACTGGGAGCCGCACTGCTACAACATCCCGCTGTGCTGGTCGATGCGCTCGGTGTTCGACGCCCTCGACGGCACCGACCGGCTGACGACGCAGTTCGAATCGGTCATTCCGGACCTGCAGCAGCTCGACGCGCTGATGCCGCAGATGCTGGAGACGATGCCGGCGCAGATCGCGACCATGGAGTCCTCCCGCGACATGATGCTGCGGATGTATCAGACCCAGAAGGGCATGCAGGACCAGGGCATGGCGATGTCGGAGAACCAGCACGCCATGGGCGAAGCGTTCAACGACGCCAAGAATGACGACACCTTCTACCTGCCGCCGGAGACCTTCAACAACGAAGACTTCAAGCGCGGTATGGACAGCTTCATCTCCCCCGACGGTGAATCGGTGCGGTTCATCATCTCCCACCAGGATGACCCGCTGACCTCCGACGGCATCAAGCTGATCGACGAGATCAAGACCGCGGCGAAGGAAGCCGTGAAGGGCACCCCGCTGGAAGGGTCGAAGATCTACCTCGCCGGTACCGCGGCGGCCTTCAAGGACATGCAGGAAGGCAACAACTGGGACCTGGTCATCGCCGGGATCGCAGCGCTGAGCCTGATCTTCATCATCATGTTGCTCATCACCCGAGCGCTGGTGGCCGCGGCCGTCATCGTCGGCACCGTGGTGTTGTCGCTGGGTGCGTCGTTCGGGCTGTCCGTCCTTGTCTGGCAGCACATCTTGGGTGTCGAGCTGCACTTCATGGTGATGGCCATGGCCGTGATCGTGCTGCTCGCCGTCGGTGCGGACTACAACCTGCTCCTCGTCGCGCGCATGAAGGAGGAGATCTCCGCGGGTCTCAATACCGGGATCATCCGGGCGATGGGTGGCACGGGTTCGGTGGTGACGGCCGCCGGCCTGGTATTCGCCCTCACGATGATGGCGATGGTGGTCAGCGAGATGACCGTGGTGGCGCAAGTCGGCACGACCATCGGCCTCGGCCTGCTGTTCGACACGCTGGTGATCCGGTCGTTCATGACCCCGGCCATCGCCGCGCTGATGGGCAAGTGGTTCTGGTGGCCGCAGCGGGTCCGGCAACGGCCCGCGCAGCCGGCCACGCCGCCGCGGCCGCTGGAGCCCGCCCCGTAGCTTCCGTCCCGAGGGTACGGTTTCAGCAAATGTTGAATGGGTCAGACATCCGGCCCGGCACCGCCTTTGAAGGCAGGCAAGCCGTGTAAGGGTCTACCGAAATCTCCGTTCAGCGAATAGTCTGCTGAGCCAACGGCGCAGTGTCTGCGTACGCTTTGATCGGACCGCCCACACCGGGCACCGCACGAGACCAGACGGAGGCCGGATGAGCGTCGAGAATCCCTCGCGCACCGGCCCATCCACCAAGGCATTGTCCGTCGAATCCGACTACGTCGGCAGCATGCAGCTGCTGCTGCGCGCGGTCCAGGAACTCTCGCTGGCCCGCAGCCTGCCCGAGATCCAACAGATCGTGCGGGCGGCGGCCCGTGCACTCACCGGTTGCGACGGCGCCACTTTCGTGTTGCGGGACAACGGCATGTGCTACTACGCCGACGAGGACGCCATCGCCCCGCTGTGGAAGGGCAGCCGTTTCCCGATGGAGACGTGCATCAGCGGCTGGACGATGCTGCACCGGGAAGCCACCGTCGTGCAGAACATCTACGACGATGGCCGCATCCCGCACGAGGCGTACCGCCCGACGTTCGTGCAGAGCCTGGTGATGGTGCCCATCCGCACGCTCGACCCGGTGGGCGCGATCGGCAATTACTGGGCCGACGAGCACATGCCGACCGAACAGGAAGTGTCGCTGCTACAGGCGCTGGCCGACGCCACCTCGGTGGCCATGGAGAACGTGCAGATCTATGCCGAGCTCGAGCAGAGGGTGCTCGACCGGACCGCCGACCTGGAGCGGGTCAGCAACGAGATGCTGCAACTCTCGGTCACCGACGACCTGACCGGCGTCACCAACCGGCGTGGTTTCTACCTGCTGGCCGAATCTGTGCTGCTGGCCGCCCGCCGCGACGGACTCGACTGTCTGTTCGGGTTCATCGACGTGGACGGGCTCAAGAAGGTCAACGACCGGCACGGGCACGTCGTCGGGGACGCCCTCATCATCGATGTGGCGCAGGTGTTGCGCGCGACGCTGCGTACGTCCGACGTGCTGGCCCGGTTGGGCGGTGACGAGTTCTGCGTCTTGGCCGTCGGCGCGGAGGGCGAACCGGCGGCCCTCAAGTCGCGGATCACCGCGGCGATGCAGCATTTCAACGATACCGAGGTTCGCTCCTACGAGGTGTCCACCAGCATCGGGCTGATGGCCGTGCCCGCCGATGACACCAGCACCGTCGATGAGTTGCTGGCTCGCGCCGATGAGCTGATGTACGAGGCGAAGAACGCCCGCACGGCTTAGGTCGTGATGAACGCGACGGCCGCGTCCAGGGCCGGGCGGTGCCGCAACAGGCGGTAGTGCGCCAGGCGTCCCAGGCCCTTGGTGGTGTGCAGCTTCGCGTTCGGCCACGCGGCGACGATCTGTTCGCTGAACCGGTACGGGCTGTCGGGATCGTCGGGATCGTGGATCACCAGCAGCGGCGGGTTCTCGGGGCGGTCGGCCACCGCGGAAATGTCGGTGTCGAACAGCGGCATCCTCAGCTTCTGGTCCAGCCGACGGTGCAGCCCGTCCCGGATGCGCGGCCCGAAACCGTGGCGTTGCGTGAAAACGTCCATGTACCAAGAGAAGTCGCCCATCGGCGCGAGGAACACCAGACGTTGCGCGGCGGTCCCCCATGCCACCGCGAGCGAGGTCGCCTTGGCGCCGAGCGAGTGCCCGATGATCGCGTGCGCGGGACCGAACTCGTCGACGACGGCGTGCACGGCCCGCGCGCACTCCACGATGGTGGTGCGGCCCGGGGCCATCGCACCCGGATCGGAACCGTTGTGGCTGGGCAGGTCGAACGCGATGACGCGGTGGCCGGCCTCGACGAGAGGTTTGACGAAGACGCCCATGTGGGCCTGGCAGCCTCCCCATCCGTGCACCAGGTACACCGGGTCACCCTCGCCCCATGATTCGCCGACGATCCGGTTTCCGTCCCAGGCCGCTTCGATGGCCTGACTCGGTGGGACACCGGGCGGCATCCGCAGACTCATCTCCACCGCCGGCGGGGTGCACCACAATTCGGTGGCCCACCGGGCCCCCTCACCGGGCGCGAACCGCTCCAGCAGGTCGAACCGCTCCCGCACATGGGCTGGGATCGGTGGCTCGACGCCGGAGCCGGCCTGCTCGTGCCCGGGCTCTGTCATCTCGGTCCCCATGGGGGTGACTGTAGTGATCCCGTTCGGCTGGTCCGCGGCTGCCGGTCCGGCCCCACACATCGGTCGACTAGTTCGTCGTGGTCGGTGGTGGTGTGTAGGGGGTGTACCACCACCATTGGGCGCGTTCGCCCTT
Organism: Mycolicibacterium frederiksbergense; assembly: GCF_012223425.1. GTDB lineage: Bacteria > Actinomycetota > Actinomycetes > Mycobacteriales > Mycobacteriaceae > Mycobacterium > Mycobacterium frederiksbergense. The sequence continues at coordinate 4,801,250 of NZ_CP038799.1, read as the reverse complement.
TGGTCCGGGGCACGGTGGCACGTCCGGTGGCGGTGTGGTCGGTGGGCGGGCCCGGGAGCTGTCGGTGAGGGTGTCACCGTTTTCGTCGGTGACTTTCAGCTGTTCGGCGGGCCCGGTGAGGGTGATGACGCCCTTGTGGTGCAGGCGGTGGTGAAACGGGCACAGCAGGACCAGGTTGGACAGTTCGGTGGGGCCGCCGTCCTCCCAGTGCACCAGGTGATGGGCATGCAGACCGCGGGTGGCCCCGCAGCCGGGGACCACGCAGGTCTGGTCGCGGTGCTCCAGGGCGCGGCGTAGCCGGCGGTTGATGGTGCGGGTGGCCCGGCCGACGCCGATGGGGCGGCCGTGGCGTTCGAACCAGACTTCGCACGTCGCGTCACACGTGAGGTAGCGGCGGTCGTCTGTGGTGAGGGCGGGGCCCAGATGCAGGGCCGCGACGCGTTTCTCGAGGTCGAGGTGCATGACGACCGTGGTGTGCTGGCCGTGCGGGCGGGCCGCCACGTCGGTGTCCCAGCCGGCCTCGATCAGGCTCATGAACGCATCGACCGCGTCGGGGAACGGCGGGGCCTGCCCGGAAACCGTGGTCTCGGCGTCGCCGTCGCGTGCCCAGCCGTCCTCGGGGTCGATGCTGTCGTGCGCATCGTGGTCGCGTTTCCAGTCCGCGACCAGCTTGTCCCGGTGGGATTGCAGGCCGGCCTCGAACTTCGCGGCCTCCACCTTGGGCAGGGTGATCCGCCACGTCGTGGAATCCTCACCCTCGATCTTGGTGATCCTGCGCTTGGGTTCGGGCTTGGGCTCGGGGTCGGGGCGGGGTTCCTGTTTGACCGCGGTGCGTAGCTGGCTGACGGTGGCAACCTTCACCAGCTCGGCGTAGTGCTCATCGCAGCCCTGGCCACCACCTTCGGCGATGACCCCGAGCTGATCGAGGGACACCCGGCCGTCCCGCAACCCTTGGGTGCAGCGGGGAAGTTCGTCGATGCGGTGCGCGACGGCGACCATGGTCTCGGCCCGGCGCGGGCTGACCCCCGTCTTCCACGCCACCAGTGCCTCGATCGATCGGCAGCCGGTCGCACCCCACAACGAGTTCCCGTCATCGGTGCCTCTGCCGTCGATCTCGGCGACGATCTCCACCAACCGGCCATCGATCGCATTGCGCTGCCCGGTCAACTCCGCCATCTCCTCGAACAACACCTCCAACCGCGACACCCGAGGTGCGTGTGCGGCGAAAGGTGTTGTCGGCGGCGGCATACCACGATTCTAACGAGATGGTCCGACACGTTCGGCTACCTTCGCAGGGCTACCGCGAGGAGGATTTCGATGGATCGCACGGCTTCGCACCGCCGGCGTCTGAGGCCGCTGCGCCGTTCGCGCATCCGCGCCTACCGGGGCGGTTGGGCGGTCGTGACGGGCGCGGCCCGCGAGGTCGGCCTCGGCTACGCGTTCGCACGGCAGTTGGCCGCCGAAGGGATGAACCTGATTCTCGTCGACGTGCTCGACGAGGAGCTGACCGCCCGCGCCGCGGAGTTGCACGCCGAGTTCGGCATCGACGTGCGGGCAGTGCCCTGTGACATGGCCGATACCAACGCGATTGAGCAGATCGAGCAAGCCGCCAGCGGCATCGAGATCGATCTGTTGGTGTGCAACCACATGTTCACGCCCGCGGACACTCCGAGAATCTTGGACATGCCGCTCGATGTGCACCGCCGCATGATCGATATCAATGCCCGCGGGTACACCGACCTCGTGCACCGCTTCGGAAATCAGATGCGCACTCGGGGAAGGGGTTCGATAGTCATCGTCGCATCCGGCGTCGGTCTCACCTCGAGTCCGTTCACGGGTGCCTACGGCGCGAATAAGGCCTTCCAGATCGGCCTCGGCGAGGCGCTCTGGTTTGAACTGCTCGGCAGCGGGGTCGACGTGCTGGTGATGGTGGGTGGGCTGATGAACACCCAGGGTGACCTCTTCGACAGGTATCCCCAGTGGCTGATCTCCGAACCGCACGCGGTGGTGCGCCGGGTGCTCACGGCGGTGGGCCGCAAGCACATGCTGGTGCCGAGCCTGCCCAACCGGCTGTTCCTGCTCGCCCAGACCCGGCTGATGTCACGCCGGCGTGCGGTGGTGTCCATCGGGGAATTCATGGCCAAGGGGCTCGGGAAGACGGACTGATCATCACGGTTTGACCTCCGAGTGATTGCGAAGCAGTTCGCGGGGTCGAAGTCGACGATCGCCGCACCGTAGATTCTGTAGGTGCACCGTCGGACGGCCCTCAAGCTCCCCCTTTTCCTGGCAGCGGGCTCCGCGCTGACCCACCTGCCCACCGCCTCCGCGGCGGCGACCCGCTGGCCGGCGGCCCGTGCGAACAGTTGGTATGAGGCCCAAGGCTGGCTGGTCGGCGCCAACTATGTTCCCGTGACGGCGAGCAATCAGATCGAGATGTGGCAGGCGGGCACGTATGACCCGCGGCGCATCGACGGTGAACTCCAGCTGGCGCGGCGGGTCGGGATGAACACCATGCGGGTGTTCCTGCACGATCAGTTATGGGCTCAGGACCGCGCCGGATTCCTGCGCCGTGTGCAGCAGTTCGTCAACATAGCTGCCAACCGAGGCATCAAGCCGCTGTTCGTGCTCTTCGACTCCTGCTGGGATCCGCATCCGAAGGTCGGTCCGCAGCGCGCGCCGACTCCGGGGGTGCACAACTCGGGCTGGGTGCAGGGCCCGGGCGCCGACCTGATCGACGACCCCGCCTACCGTCCCGTGTTGCGTGACTACGTCACCGGGGTCATCGGGGCGTTCCGCAATGACAGTCGCATCCTGGGCTGGGACCTCTGGAACGAACCCGACAACCCCGCGAAGCAGTACCGCAAAGTCGAACGCGCCGACAAGCAGCAGGTGGTCGCGAAACTCCTGCCGCAGGTCTTCGAGTGGGCACGGTCGGTTGATCCGGTCCAACCGCTGACCAGCGGGGTGTGGCAGGGCAATTGGGCCTCCGGCCGCCGCAGCGCCATCGCCTCGATTCAGCTGGACAACTCCGACGTCATCACCTTCCACAGCTACGGCAACCCGGACGAATTCGACGCTCGCATAGACGAACTCGAGCCGCTGGGACGTCCGATGATGTGCACCGAGTATCTGGCCCGCGAGGAGGGCAGCACCGTCGAGGGCATTCTCCCCATCGCGAAGAAGCGGGGTGTCGGCGTCTACAACTGGGGACTCATCGCGGGCCGCACGCAGACCTACCTTCCGTGGGACTCCTGGGACAAGCCCTACAAAGAGGCCCCCAAGACCTGGTTCCACGACCTGATCCAGCCGGACGGCAGCGCGTACCGTGCAAGCGAGATCGCGACCATCCAGAAGCTGACGGCGAAGGCCCCACCCGCCTGACATCATCCGGTCACCCTGCACCCAACGATTAAATGTCGAAGTCGTAAATTGCGGGCGATCGGCTGAGACACACCCCGACAAGCGCATACGCTGCGTCAATGCCCGACTTTTCGCCGTCGCTGCCGCCGACATTGGACAACGTGCCGTCTATCGAAGGGCAGCCCCTGCCCACGGCGGCGGATCTGGCCGGACGGCCCTACGCCCTGCCCATCGACATCCTGGCCGAGCGGCACGGGCCGATCTTCTATGCGGACTGGAACGGCATCCGCAAGCTCTATGCGTGCTCGATGGAACTCGTCGACGACCTCTGCGATGAAAGCAGATTCGCCAAGAACATGACCCAGACGCTTGCCCGGGTGCGTCCACTGGCCGGGGACGGCCTGTTCACCGCGTACCACGGCGAACCGAACTGGCAGAAGGCACACGACGTGCTCCTGCCGGGCTTCAGCTATGCGGGGTTGCGCAACTACCACGACGCGATGCTCGAGATCAACGTGCAACTGGTCGACCGGTGGGATGCGGCCGCCGGACGTACGCCGGTCAACGTCTCCGACGATCTGCAGAAGCTGGCGATGGACACCGTCGGGCTGGCGGGGTTCGGGGCACGATTCGACTCGTTCGAACACGACGGATTGGCCCCCATCCCCGCGTGCTTCACCTCCGCGCTCGTCGAATCCGTAACCAACGGCGAGACAACCGCGTTGGCGGCCGACCGCGCGACCCTGCACAGCTACTTCGACGAATTGATCGCCGGGCACCGCGCGGCCGGCACGGGTGACGACCTGCTCTACGTCATGCTCGGCGACAGCGGCGAAGGTCAACCGCTGCTCGACCCGGCGAACATCCGCAACCAGATCATGACGTTCCTGATCGCCGGCCAGCTCACCACCTCCGAGCTCATGCCCAACACGGTCTACAACCTGGTGCACCACCCGGCGGTGCTGGCCCGGGTGCAGAGCGAAGTGGACGCGGTCTTCGGATCCGACGACGAATACCTGCCGAGCTACGACGATATCGGCAAGCTCTCCTATCTGCGTCAGGTGATCAGCGAGACCCTGCGGCTGTCCCCACCGGTGCTGAACTTCGATCGGATGGCGTTGGTGGACACCGTCATCGGTGGAAAGTACCCGATCAAGGCCGGCGAGGCGGTGACCATCCTCACCGGTGCGTTGCACCGCCAGCCCCAGTGGGGCGACAACGTCGAGCTGTTCGACCCGTCCCGGTTCGACCCGTCCCGGTTCGACCCGGACACCGCCGAGGGCCGCTCGACGTCGTTGTTCAAGCCGTTCGGGACCGGTGAGCGCTCCTGTATCGGGCGGCAGTTCGCGCTGCACGAGGCGGCCATGTTGATCGCCCGCCTCGTACACCGTTACCGCCTGGTGGACTCGCAGCATTATGTGCTGCAGTGGGAAGGTCTGAGCCGTCGGCCCGTCGGCTTCCAGCTCGACCTCATCCGCCGCTCCCCCGCGGATCGCCGCGTCGCGGTGGCAGAGCCGTCCACACCGGCCGTGGTGGGAACCTCGATGCCCGTCAGAGCGGGCACCACGCTGGCCATCTTGCACGGATCCAACCTCGGCACCTGCCGGGCGCTGGCCAAGCAACTCGCCGAGGAGGCCGCCGATATCGGTTGTGCCACAACCGTGGCGCCCCTCGACGACGCCGCCGGCGGGCTACCCGACGCCGATGCCGTTCTGATCGTCGCGTCGTCCTACAACGGGCAGCCGACCGATGACGCTCGCGGTTTCGTGGACTGGCTGTTCAGCGAGGACACTGTTCTCGGCGGCAGCCCGCGCTTCGCCGTGCTCGGCGTCGGTGATCACAACTGGGCGGACACCTACCAGGCCGTACCGATCCGAATCGACCAGCGGCTGAACGAACTTGGGGCCCAACCCCTGGTCCCGCGTGCCGCCGCCGACACCTCGGGTGACCTCACCGGAGCACTGGAGGAATTCACCACCGCGTTCTGGGCAGCCCTGTCCGAACAGTTCGGCGACCCCGACGCGGCACCGCTGACCGACAACAACGAACCGCTCTACGATCTGAAGCTCATCACCGGCCCGGTCACCGCGGCCATCGACACCAGGTTTGCGGTGGAGCCGATGACCGTGGTGCTCAACGATGAACTGGTGAGCGCCGACAACTCGCTGGGCCAGGCCAAACGCTATGTCCGCGTGACTCTTCCGGATGACGTGGACTATCACACCGGCGATCACCTCACCGTGCTCGCGGACAATCCCCCCGAGGTGGTTGACATGGTGCTCGAACTACTGGGCATCGATGCGAACCTGCGGCTGTCGATCAACCCGCGCCGCACGTCGCGGCGGCTCATCGCACTCGACCGCGAGGTGAGCGTCCGCGAACTCCTCACCCACTTCGTCGAGCTCCGCAAACCTGCGACCCAGAGTCAGCTCCGCCGGCTTGCCGCCACCAACCCGTGCGTCCCCGAAAAGCAGCGCCTCGAAGAACTCGCCGCGTCCGACGAGCAGTGCGCGCTCAGCCCGTTGGAATGTCTGCAGGAATTCCCGGCCTGCGCCCTGACCGGCGCCGAACTTCTCGAACTGCTCGAACCCATGACCCCGCGCCACTATTCGATCGCGTCCTCGTCCCGGCTCTCACCGAAAGAGGTGGCACTGATCGTCAGCGTGCTCGACACCACGGCGCGGTCGGGCAAGGGACTGTTCAAGGGAGTCGCGTCAAACCATCTGGCGGACATCGCCCCCGGTGCGCACATCCGCGCCAGGGTGGACCCGGCCCGCCAGGCGTTCCGCGCGGGCGCGGAACCGGAGAAGAACGTGATCCTGGTCAGCGCGGGCACCGGTGTGGCGCCGTTCTGCGGGTTCCTCGGCGATCGGCTGGCGGCCAAACAAGCCGGGGCACCGTTCGCACCGGCGCTGTGCTTCTTCGGGGTGCGCGACCCCGACGTCGACTACATCTTCCGGGCAGAGTTCGAGGACGCCGAGCGCCAGGGCATCGTCGCGATGCGACCCGCGTTCTCCCGGGCGCCGCAGAACGGCGTGCGCTACGTCCAGGACCGGATCGCCGCCGACGCCGACCTTGTCTGGGAGCTGATCGGGGATCCGGCCAAGGACACCCACGTGTTCATCTGCGGGGACGGCGGCCGGATGGCCCCGGCGGTACGCGCGGCGTTCCGCGACATCTACCGGGCCCGCACCGGCGCCGACGAGGACGCCGCCCGCGACTGGCTGGAGGGCCTGGTCGCCTCCGACCACTACGTCGAGGACGTCTGGGCGGGCTGATCCGGAGCCTCGGGGCCGCCGAAGCTGATCACTTCGCCGCGGTTGATCGACACCCAGTCGCGCGCCTCCAGATAGGGGCGGAAGGTCTCGGCGATCAGCCGCTCGTCGGCGCGGGTCTTGGGCCGCTGAAGCTCGTAGAGATGTGGAAACTCGGTCCAGGCCAGTACGGCATCCCAGAGTCGGACGGCCGCCTGCCCGGTCGGCGGATCGATGAGCACCGGCCCGAAAAGGCACTGCCCGTCGGGGAAGAACATCGTCGGCACGCCGTAACCGTCGGCATCGACCACCCGCCGGTGTTCGGCCAGCACCTCGTCGTTGGTGGTGAGGTCGGCGATCGCCGCCTCGACGAGACTGGGGTCGAAGCCGAGTTCCGCAAGGAGGTGTTCGGCGACGGCCTTCTCATGCGGCTTGTGCCCGTCGACGTGCAGAGCCTTTCCGGCGCGGCCGTACCAGGCGTCCAGGTCTTCCATCGAGTTGCGGCGCAGCAGGGCTCCGATGCGCATCATCGACCAGCCGTAGGACCAATCCCGTTCCCACGGGTGCTTTTTGCCTTCCTTCCGGTTGATTTCTTCGAGGCTGAAGAAGCGCCAGTTCACGGTGAGGCCGGTCTGCGCGCGCACGTCGCGGATCCACAACGAGGTCTGATATGCGTAGGGGCACATGATGTCGAAGTGAAAATCGACGGATGCGGGTGGGTTCGTCACATCGTGAACCTGAGGTTGCGGGCGGCCCGTTCGCCGAGTTCGGCGTCACCGTTCCATCTGATCGCGCCGGAGTCGATCGCACCCTGAGGATCGATGCGTCCGCAGGCGAGCTGGATGAATGTGGTTGATTCGGCGGAGATCTCGACGTCCGGGTGCGGCAGGTGGTCGACCCTGGTGGCCTTGCCCTCGACGGCGATGTTGAGGTCGCGAACGATCGGCCCGGTGAGGTGAAAGGCGATGCTCGTGCCGTCGGGCAGTCCGATCTTCTTGCCGACGATGTAGCCCAGCGAACCCTCCACCTCGCCGAGTGCGATCTCGGCGTCGATGCCGGTGTCGTCGGTCTCGATGGCCAGCGGGGTGGCGATATCGCGTTCGTGGACCCAGAAGTCGAAGACCCGGATCTCCAGGAATCGCCCGTAAGTTTTCGGGCCGACCGGTGTCCAGGAGGGCCGTTGCAGATCCGCGTCGGTGAGGGATGCGAGATTGCGCCGGCGGTGTTCGTAGATGGCGCGGACCTTTTCGAGGAAGGCCGCGTTGTCCAGGCCTGCGGTGTCGCGTTCGAACTCCGCCATCTTCTCCAGCGGCGGAAGCGCCGCGGCATCCTCGGGCAGCCAATCAGCCAGCACCGCTTCAATGCTGGTGACATGACTGACGACGGCTCGGACATTCCAGTCCGGGCAGAGCGACTGCGCCTGCCAGTCGGCGTCCTTCAGTCCGGCGCAGAGGGTCTCCGTGGCCTGAAAGGACCGTTCGGTGGCGGCACGGATCTCGTCGAGGCTCCTCATCGTGCAGCCACCTCACGGGCGCCGGGTCTGCTTGCGTCGAGCGCGTCGAATCGTGTTCGTGTCATGGACTTTTGACCTCCTCAGATCAGGTTCGGGGCTGATGGTGTTGGCAGAACTGCGACGACCGTGGACGGGTGAGGTGCGAACGCGGCGACCAGCACTGCGACGAGCCTGCGCACCGCCAGTGCCGGCTGCTCCGGGGTGGGATCGTCGAGTCCGAGGATGGGATCGAGGCCGCGCACGAACGGTGCCAGCGCCAGGTGCGGAAAGATCATCAACAGCAGGGACAGCAGCGCATCTGTGTCGGAGTCGGCGCGGAGGTCGCCGCGTAGCCGCGCGTCGTGCACCAGCGGCCGCAGAATGTCCAGGTAGTGCCGGTGGATGACGGTCCGCACACTGACGCGAGCATCGATGTCGACTTCCAGGACGGCCGCGGCATGCAGCGACCGTTCCCGCGGATGATCGGCGAAGTAGACGACCCACGCATCGAGCAGGTCGGTCAGGAACTCGAAAAACGGTCGGCTGGGGTCCAACTCGCGGATGCGGCCCTCGATCTCGGAGCGCACCCGCTCGCTGGCGACATCGACGATGTGGGCGTACAGATCACGCTTGTCGGTGAAGTACTGGAACAGACTCCCCTTGGCGACGCCGCCGCGCCGGGCGATGGCATTGAGGCTGCCCTGCGAAAACCCGTGCTCACCGAACTCTGTCTCGGCTGCTTCCACCACGGCTGCGCGACGGATCGGGTCGAGGCGGTCCCAGGTGACCGTCGGCATGAGGCCTCCCGAGCGAACATGACCAGTGGTCATGTTTTATGACCACTGGTCATACTGACAGCCGACTGGTGCGTGGTCAAGGGTCGACAAGGGGCCGGCGCGCGCTGCGATGCCAGACGGTCACGAGTATGCATTTCATAGGCCATTAGCCTATGATCTGCATACTGAAGGAGCGATTATGGGACGCGCACACCGAACAGCGGTACCCGGCAGCCTTGCTGCGCATCCGCTCGGGACCTTCCGCCCGGCACAGGCGAAACATACGTACGCGCATCCGGCGGCCGAGGTGGCCCGTCTTCACGAACGCGGTCTCCTGCACCGATTGGCCGATGGCTATTACGTCGTCGTGCCGCGGGACATGGTTGGGCGCCGCTGGATGCCGGGCCTGGAGACGGCCGCAGCCGGAATCGCCTCGGCGATCTACGACCCGGACAGCATCATCGTCATGGGCGTCAGCGCCGCCCGGCTCCACGGAGCGATTCCGCGCGCGCTGGCCACCGCCACCGTCGCAGTGCCTGCCCAGCACCGCCCCATCCCACTGTCCGACCGCGCTGCGATGGTCCAGTTCGTCAAACGCAACACACATGAATTGGATGCCGAACGCTACGACACCGAACTCGGCTCGACACTGGTGACCACACCCGAACAGACGATCCTGGACCTCGCGCACCGCCCGAAACTCGGCGGTGCCGAGGTCGATGTCCCGAGTGCGGTCGCGGCGCTGTATGAACGCAGCGATAAGGACCGCCTACAGGTCTTGGCGACCGAACAGCGGCGCGTCGCATCCCTGCGCCGGGCGGAGACCTGGACCCGACGATGAACAGCGACGAAAAGGTAGCTGTTGCCGAGCAATTCGGCGTCGCGGCCGAGCAGGTCGAACGGGATCACCTCATCTCCCACCTCCTCGCCTTCCTGAGCCGGAACTTCGGCGACCGAATCCATTTCATCGGTGGAACCGCACTCGCGCGTACGCATCTCCCGAATGGACGCCTGAGCGAGGACATCGACATCATTGCCGTCGCCGATCGCAGATCCATAGCTACCGATCTGGACGACGCGCTGCCCCGGGCTCTCGCCCGCACTCACGGGCGACTCACCCTCAACCCGGCACTCGGCAGCGTTCCCGATACACGGGCGGCCGTCCTGCGAACCTCGGAAGGGTTGACGGTGAGAATCCAACTGCTGTCCTCCCGGGACCGGACCGTGTGGCCGGCGGAGCGGCGATCACTGGTGCAGCGGTACGCCGATGCGCCCGCAGCCGACCTGTTGGTGCCGACCCTGCCCGCCTTCGCGGCATCCAAGACCGCGACATGGTTCGACCGCCGCGCATCCCGTGATCTGTGGGATCTGTGGGCGCTTGACCAGATCGGCGCCATCGACGCCGAAGCCGGAACCCTGTACCGCCGTCTTGGCCCCACCAACAAACCGCCGGCTCTGCGCGACTTCACGAAGGCGCCGACAGAGGCCGACTGGCGGAACCAGCTCTCCGGCCAAACCCGCCTCACCGTCTCGTCGAGGGATGCCCTGTCCGCGGTGCACGACGCGTGGGCGCGAGTAATCCGTTGAAGTGGGGCGGGCGGGGCTCGAACCCGCGACCAAGGGATTATGAGTCCCCGGCTCTGACCAACTGAGCTACCGCCCCGACGCGTATAGCGGCACCTATGTTCGCACAGCACCCCCACCTGGCCCGCACCCCGGTTACGCTCACCGGGTGATCAGATTCCTGCTGCGCATCGCCGTGTTCCTGGGGTCCTCGGCCATCGGGCTGCTGGTCGCCTCGCTGATCGTGCCCGGCATGACACTGCGCCCGCTCGGATTCCTCACCGCGGTGGTCATTTTCACCGTCGCGCAGGGCATCCTGTCGCCGTTCTTCCTGAAGATGGCCAGCCGTTACGCCTCGGCCTTCCTCGGCGGGATCGGCCTGGTCTCCACCCTGGCCGCCCTGATCCTGGCCTCGCTGTTCTCCAGCGGTATCAGCATCCGCGGCACCGGCTCCTGGATCGCGGCCACCGTGGTGGTCTGGCTGGTCACCGCCATCGCCACCCTGATCCTGCCGGCGCTGGTGCTGAAGAAGGAGGCCGCTACGAGCTGAAGACGGGCTGCCCGTCGGCACCCAGCAGGTAGTGCTCCACCCCGTCGGCCACCCGCGGGGCATCGCCACCGAGCGCGACCGCGATCTTGTTGGTGCCGTTGCGCATCACGTCCAGCGTGATCTCCAGGGCCTGCTCGGCCGAGAAGTGTTCGAGCACAACGGCGGCCGCCTTGTCGACCGATGTCGGTGTCCAGATCAGCGCATCGACATAGCGCAGCGCCGCCTTGTGCGCCGGCGTCAGCTGCTCGGACTCTCTGTAGGCCCCGATGTCGTCATACAGCGACTCGGTCCCACCCGCGTCCAGGGCGGTCGTCTCGCGCAGCGACTTACAGAGCCGGCAGTTGTGCTGGGTGGCCCCGCGCAGCCGGATGATCTCGGTGGTCAACGGGTCCAGCCCGCGCATCGCGCCGACCGCGGAGGTGAAGCGGTTCAGCAGCGCATCCGCCGGATGGGTGGCGTGGTCCCAGCCGTCCGGGTCCGGGAATGTCATGCCCAGCGCGTTCAGCCCGGCGCGCACCCGGGGCACGAAATCGGCGACGTACATCAGCGCCGCCACCCCGAGCACCTCGGCCCCGTACGCCGAGACGAGCGCGGCCCGCTGCTCGGCGGACACCCCGGCGACGTCGACGCTGAACTGCTCGGCGAACTCGGCCAGCACCGGATCCGCCTCCGCGGATGCCGTCACCGCCTCGAAGGGCAGCGGCGCCAGCCCCACCGCCTGGGCGCACACCGTGCGCATCAGCATGTTCTCGCGGGTGAGCCCGTCCGGGGAGAGCGCCACCAGATCGGTCAGTAGGTCCAGCACGGCCTTGATCCTCCCCCACAACGCCCCTGAGTCGGCGGAAACTCGAAACTTCAGGTGTGAAAGTGCGATGTGGTGGGCGAGGTAATGTTGCGGGCATAGGGGCCGCTCAGGCCTCATAGTAAAGGGCTCGCTATGTCTGATAAATCTGATCGAAAATCTCTGACCGGGCAGTCCGGCGCCGCGTGTGCAGCGGGACGCGCATGACAACCTCTGAGGCGGAACTACTTTCACTCGGCGTCATGGCCCGCTCGCGGAAACCGAACGAGCAGCGGCTGCCAATTCACCCGGCACACTTCAGCAGGATCGAACCCGAACTTCGGCAGCGGATCTTCCTGGAGCACGGCTACGGCGAGGACTTCGGCGCCACCGACGAGGGGCTGGCCGAACTCGTCGGCGGAATGAGATCCCGGGCCGAGCTGATCGCCGAGTGCGACGTCATCGTGTTGCCCAAGGTGCAGGCCGAGGACCTCGCGGAGCTGAGAGTCGGGCAGGTCGTGTGGGGGTGGCCGCACTGCGTGCAGGATTTCACCCAAACCCAGGTCGCCATCGACCGGCGGCAGACGCTGATCGCGTTTGAGGCGATGAACCACTGGCAGGCCGACGGCGGCTTCGGCTTGCACGTCTTCCACAAGAACAACGAACTCGCGGGCTACTGCTCCGTGCTGCACGCCATGCAACTGGCCGGCGTGACCGGCAGTTACGGTCGCCGACTCAGGGCCGCCGTCCTCGGCTTCGGCGCGACGGCCCGCGGCGCGGTCACCGCCCTGAACGCACACGGTGTCGACGACGTCCGGGTGCTCACCAACCGCGACGTGGCCGCGGTCGGGTCACCGATCCCGTCGACTCAGATCATCCAGATGCGCCCCGATGACGACAACCCCGAGCAGATACTGGCCGATACCCCGGAGGACGGCGCCGTACCGGTGGCACGCCTGCTGGCCGAGAACGACATCGTCGTCAACTGTGTGCTCCAGGATCCCAACGCGCCCCTGATATTCGTGACCGAGGACGATCTCGCGGCATTCACCCCGGACAGCCTGTTGATCGACGTGTCCTGTGACGCCGGAATGGGTTTCAGCTGGGCGCGCCCCACCTCGTTCACCGACCCGGTGATCGAGAAGGCCAATGGCATCCACTATTACGCGGTGGATCACAGCCCGTCCTACCTGTGGAACTCGGCGACCTGGGAAATCAGCGAGGCCCTGCTTCCGCATATCGAAACGGTGCTCAGCGGACCTGCCGCCTGGGATGCCAGCACGACGATTGCGCGCGCCATCGAGATTCGAGAAGGCACCATCATCAATCCCGAGATCCTGAAATTCCAGCGCCGCGACGAGGCCTACCCCCATCTGACCTGACGGCCTCGGAGACCGACTACTGCGCCTGACTCACCGACGACATGTGAAAGTCGGGAATCCGCAAGGACGGCATGGTCGCCCGGGTCGCCCAGTCGCCCCATTCCCGCGGCAGGGTCGGCTCGCTGATGCCGGCCTCGGTGGCGCGGCGCAGCAGATCCAGCGGGCTCTCGTTGAACCGGAAATTGTTGACCGCGGCGCGCACCTCGCCGTCCTCGATCAGGTAGACCCCGTCACGGGTCAGCCCGGTCAACAGCAGCACCGCCGGGTCCACGGTGCGGATGTACCAGAGCGTGGTCAGCAGCAGCCCGCGTTCGGTGCCGGCGATCATGTCCGCCAGCGATCTGGTCCCGCCCGTCATCAGCAGGTTGTCGGCCGGAACCGTCACGGGCGCATCGAATTCCGCGGCCGCGGCCCGCGGGTAGGCCAGCGCGTTGATGGTGCCGTCGCGCAGCCAGTCCACCCGGCCGATGTCCATCCCGTTGTCGAAGATCGAGGACTGCTCCGAGGAACGCGACGCCACCACGAACGGCGTGCACTCCTGACCCGGCGCGGCCGGATCCGAGTACAGCGTCAGCGGAAGGTCGGTGAGCTTCTCCCCCACCCGGGTGCCGCCGGGCGCCGACAGCGCGGTGCGACCCTCCTGCGCACCGCGGCCGTCCATGCTCCAGCCCATGTAGATGAGCATGTCGGCGACGGTCGAGGGCGGCATCAGCGTCTCGTAGCGACCGGCGGGCAGCCCGACCGTGCGCGCCGCCCAGCCCAGCCGGGTCGACAACTCGTCGAGCAGACCGTCGGTGGGCACGTCGACGAAATCCGGTGTGCCCACGCCGGCCCACGCGCTGGCGCCGTGGCGTTTGGCGTTGATCTCCACCGAGCCGGTCGGCTGGGTGAAACGCCGACGCAGCCCGCCCGAGGTGGCCACGAACGTGGTCTCCAGGATGTGCCGGGCGTACCCGTAGAGCCGGTCCTCGCCGCGGAAGCCGCGCACCAGACTGGTTGCCACATCGGCGAATACGTCCGCGCCGGTGCTCGGCACCGGTGTGTCCCAGTCCGCGGGGGCCGGTCCACCGGGCAGCGCGGGGGCATTGTCGCTGGCCGCCGGCGCCGATGCCGCGGCGGCCTGGGACGCCGCGACCAGCGCCGCGAGGGCGGCCTGATCGACCTCGGTGGAGCTCACCGAGCCGACGTGGGCCTGCTCACCGCGGCGCACCACCGAGATGACCGTGGTGCTGCGGCCACGGGATTCGCCGTTGGTGGTCATCGAATTCCCGGCCCAGCGCAGCGACGCATCGGCGCGGTCGGTGACGATGACGGTGGTCTCGTCGGCACCGCCGAGACGTGCGGCCTCGGCGAGCACCTGATCGACGAGCTGCTGTGCGGCGATCATGAGCGGCCCGATTCGGCTTGGGTGTTCAGCACATTCACTCCTCGGAACAGTGCCGACGGGCAGCCGTGACTGACCGGCGCGACCTGACCGGGTTGGGCCTTACCACAGTTGAACGCTCCGCCGAGCCGCCAGGTGGACGGACCCCCGACGGCCTCCATCGATCCCCAGAAGTCGGTCGTGGTGGCCTGGTAGGCGACATCGCGCAGCTGACCATCCAGCTTGCCGTCCCGGATACGGAAGAACCGCTGCCCGGTGAACTGGAAGTTGTACCGCTGCATGTCGATTGACCAGGATTTGTCGCCGACGATGTAGATGCCCTCGGACACCCGGGAGATCAGGTCGTCGGTGCTGAGGTCCTCGGCGCCCGGCTGCAACGAGACATTCGCCATCCGCTGGATCGGCACGTGGTGCGCGGAGTCCGCATAGGAACACCCGTTGGACCGTGACTCCCCCAGCCGTGGCGCGAACACCCGGTCCAGCTGGTAGCCGACGAACAGTCCGTCGCGCACCAGGTCCCAACTCTGCGCGCGCACCCCCTCGTCGTCGAAACCGATGGTGGCCAAGCCGTGTTCGACGGTCCGGTCGGCGGTCACGTTCATCACCGGTGAGCCGTACTGCATGCTGTTCAGCTTGTCCGGGGTGGCGAACGAGGTGCCGGCGTAGGCCGCTTCGTAGCCGATGGCCCGGTCGTATTCGGTGGCGTGCCCGATGGATTCGTGGATGGTGAGCCACAGGTTGGACGGGTCGATGACCAGGTCGCATGCGCCGGCGGTGACGCTGGGCGCCTTCACCTTCTCGGCGAGCAGCGCCGGCAACTCGGCCAGCTCGGCGCTCCAGTTCCAGACGCTGTCATCGGCGACGGCCTCCCAGCCGCGCGCCGTCGGCGGCGCCAGCGTGCGCATCGTCTCGAACGATCCGGCCGACGGGTCCACGCTGACAGCCTCCAGCGACGGCTGCACCCGCACCCGCTGCTGAGTCGTGGAGGTGCCGAAGGTGTCGGCATAGTAGGTCTGCTCCTTGACCGCTTGCAGGCTGGCCGACACGTGGTCCACCCCGTCGGCGGCCAGCAGTCGTTCCGAATAGTCGGCGAGCACGGCGATCTTGTCCGGTCCGGGCACCGTGAACGGATCGATGCGGTAGCCCGACACCCAGCTCAGATCGTCATAGACGGGCTCGGCGGCCAGCTCGATGCGTTCGGCGTTCAGCGGGGCCAGCGTGGTCGCGACCCGCACGGCGCGGCGCGCGGTGTCGGCGGCCACGGTCGGATCCAGTTCGGCGTGCGAGGCGAAGCCCCACGTGCCGTCGACGATCACGCGCACCGCCAGCCCGATCTCGCGGTCCAGGGTGGAGTTCTCCAGCTCGCCGTCGCGCAGCTGCACGACTTCGGTGGTGAGGCGGTGGATCCGCAGATCGGCGTAGCTGGCCCCGGCCGCGCGGGCCGCCGACAACGCGGCATCGGCCAGCGCCCGGCGGGGCAGCGCGAGGAAGTCGGGGTCGACGGTTCGACGTGTCACGGAACCCACCGTAATGGCAGGAGTTTGTCGTCAGGGGCGGGTGGTCGCCGCGCCGCCCCTGACGACGGGAGGAAGGCGCTAGCGCAACGGGTCGAAGGCACGCAGGGCTTCGGGTTGCTTACCGGTGGTGATCTGTTCGGTCAGCAGCCGGCCGGTGACCGGTCCGTGTGCCAGGCCCCACATGCCGTGCCCGCCGGCCACATAGAGCCCGGCGCTGACCTGCCCGACGACCGGCAGGCCGTCCGCGCTCACCGGGCGCGGGCCGACCCAGACATCGCTGCGTCCCTCCCAGCGCACACCGTCGAGCAGGCGGGCCGCCGAGTCGACGATCGCGCGCACCCGGGCGGGGACCACGGGCTCATCGGGCCCACGGAATTCCATGGTGCCCGCCACCCGCATCGCGCCGCGGTAGGGCGTGCAGGCCACCCGCACGGTCGGCAGATAGATCGGGCCGGGCATCGCACGGTCCAGTGGGACGGTGAACGAATACCCTCGCCCGGCCCGGATCGGCACCCGGATCCAGTGCTCGGCGAGGTCGGGTAGCCAGGCGCCGGTGGCCAGGACGACGGCGTCGGCGGTCAGGTCCTGCCCGCCGGCGGTCCGCACGACCACCCGGCCGTGGGTGCTCACATCGACGACGCGTTCGGTGCGCAGGGTGGCGCCGCGTTCGATCACCGCCTGCCCCAGCGCGGTCACGAACCGGCCGGGGTCGACATACCGCTGCCCGTCCACCGCCAGTGCCACCCGGGCATCCGGTGCCGCCAGCGGCACCGCGTCACGCAGCGCCGCCCCGCTGAGCCGGCGGGTCTGCACCGGCAGTCCGGCGCGCTCGAGCATGTCGATCTCGGCACGGAGTTCGTCGGCCAGGGCGTCGTTCTCGAACAGCGCGATGATCGGTGAGTCGGTGACCGGCGCGTCCACCCCGTTGGCAACGAGTACGTCGAAGGCCTCCACGCATTCGGCGTTGAGCGGTTGGTTGGCGCGCACCACCCGCTCGGCGGATGCATGGTTGCAGTGGCGCGCGAAGGTGGCCAGGAACCGGGCCAGCCCGAAGTCGGCGCGCAGTGGAATATGCAGTGGGGCCGAGGGATTGAACAGGGAACGCAACCCGTAGCCGAGGACGCCGGGCTGGTTGAGCGGAAGGGTCAGCGCCGGTGAGACCCACCCGGCGTTACCCCAGGACGAACCGGCCGCCACCCCCTCGCGGTCCACCACGGTGACCGCGACACCGCGCTCCTGCAGGAACCACGCCGTGGACAACCCCACGATCCCGGCTCCCACCACGATGACACTGCGCGGCCCCTCGCCGACGCGATCGACGCCGACCATGTGATCCCTCCGCTCCTTGGCTGGTAGTGACACCATCATGGGAGGGCCGCCGCGCGAAGGCGCTGCGGAATCGGCCAATCCGCCGCGCGCCGATTGTCGGGTCCCGACAATCGCCGGCCGGACCGGTCCGGGTGTGTCAGCTGGTGCTGAGGAAGGACGCCGCTTCGAGGTACCCGGCGGCGCCGCAGACCACCGCCACCAGCGCGAGCACCACGTAATCGGCCGCGCCGGGGCGCGCCGGGGCGGCCGCGATCTGACCGGCCCCGCCGCGTGCGGTGATGGCATCACCCATCTCGTCGGCGCGCCGCAGCGCCACCGTCACCGCGGCGGCCAGCAGGTCGATCACCTCGGAGACCCACTGCTTGCGTCGTTCACGACGGGTCTGCGCCCGTACCCGCGGGCGCAGCCGCCGCGCCGCGTACAGCACGCTGAACTCGTCCATCAGCATCGGGAACGCCCGCAGCGCCAACGCCAGGGTGGCGGCCCAGTCATCGACGGGCAGTTTCAGCCAGCGCAGCGGCCGGCACAACGTCGATACCGCGGGCGCGATTTCGGCGACGTTGGTGGTCCAGGACACCAGAGCGCCCAGGCCCAGCAGCACGATCGACACCGCGGTGATGCGCAGGAATTTCAGCAGCCCGCCGAGTTCGAGCTCGAGGCCGGCCAGGTCGACGATCGGGGTGCCGCCGGCGAAGGCCGCGGTGACTCCGCCGAGCAGCACGATCAACCACAGCCAGCCCGGAATCGAGGGCAGCGCGCCCCGCGGGATCCGCGCCAGCACCACCGCGGCCGCCACCAGCAGCGTGACCAGCGCGATGGGCAGCCAACCCGGGTAGAACATCAACAGCACCGCAAGGGCCAGCACGGTGACGAGTTTCGTTCCGGCCCACAGCCGGTGGATGACGGAGTCGCCGGGCACGGGTCGCAGCAGCACGACCGGGCGGCGTTGTGCAGAGCTCATGGGGTGGCTCCCGACGCGACGGGCACCAGTGCGCCCTCGTGCAGATGCAGGGTGCGCGGACACAGCTCTTCCAGCCCGGCGAAATCGTGGGAGATCACGACGACCGTCAGCCCGCCCCGGCGCAGCTCCTCCAGCAGGCGCAGCAGTCCGCGGGCGCTGGCGGCATCGAGTCCGGCCAGCGGTTCGTCGAGCACGATGGCCCGCGGTGAACGGGCCAGCAGCCCGGCCAGCACGACGCGGCGCATCTGCCCCCCGGAGAGTTGGTCGATACGGCGGTCCGCCAGTGCGGGTTCCAGCCCGACGGTGGCGAGCGCGGCCACCACCCGGGCCCGGTCGCGGGCGGGGAAACCGGCGGCCGAGGCGATCTCGCGGTGCACGTGGCTGCGCATCAGCTGCAGCCGGGCGGCCTGGAAGGACAGCGCGACCGCGCCGACCTGATCGGAGACCGGCTTGCCGTCGAGCAGACAGGTTCCGGTGGTGGGCAGGGTCAGCCCGGCGAGGATCCACGCCAGCGTCGACTTACCGGAGCCGTTGAGGCCGTGGATCAGCACACCGTCACCCTCGTGCACGACCAGGTTGATATCGCGCAGAGCGGTTTTGGCCCATGGAGTTCCGTCGGCGTAGCGGTGGCTGACGCCGGTGAGCTCCAACACCGGCACCTCCGAGCGGGTCTCACCACTGGGAGTGGGCACGTCGGCGGACTGCACCATCTCCGATCCGCCGGCCAGGTTGACCACCCGGTCGGCGGCCTCGGCTTCCTCGTTGTAGTGCGTGATGTGCACCAGTGACATGTCGCGCTTGCGGGTCAGCCCGGCCAGCACCGACATCAGTCCGTCACGGCCCTGCTGGTCGACCATGCTGGTGACCTCGTCGGCGACCAGCAGCGCGGGCTTGCGGGCCAGCGCGGCGGCCACGGCCAGACGTTGCAGCTCGCCCCCGGACAGGCTGCCGGTGTCGCGTTCACCCAGCCCGTCCAGCCCGACCTCGGAGAGCAGTTCGGGCACGTCGACGTGGGTGCCTGCGGGCAATCCCCACACCACATCGTCGGCGACCCGGGTGCCCAGTACCTGGCTCTCGGGGTGCTGCATGATCACCGCGGTGCCGCCCGGGGCGCCGAGCCCGACCCCGCCGGGACGCTGCACGGTGCCCTCGGTGGGTTCGCGTCCGGCGAGGATCAGCATCAGCGTGGTCTTGCCGGATCCGTTGGCGCCGGTGACGGCGAGGTGTTCTCCGGGGTGCACGTCCATCGACAGCGGGCCGAGCGCGTCGCGGGTGGTCCCGGGATAGCGGAACACCACATCGCGCAGGGCCATCGGGACCGGCACGACCGGTCCGTCGGTGATGACGGTCTCCAGCTTGTGTACATCGGGCACCCCGAGCAGCCGGGCCAGCACCCGCGACAGTGCCCACCAGCCGACCAGGCTGACGCCCATGATGGCGAACAGCCCGTAGCAGAAGATGAGGATCGGCCAGTGCTCCAGGGCCACCCCGAACAGTTCCCGGAACTTCTCGGCGGCGGGACGCAGCTCGGGGATGTAGCTCCAGATCGCGACGGAGCCGTCGACGTTGGCGGTCATGGCGGTGAACACGAGCTCACGCAGCCGGGACGCGATCAGCAGCGCGACCACGGCCGCGATGCCGAATACCGCGCCGGCGATCACGGATACCAGCACCACGACCGGCAGGCCGCGGCCACGGCGTTTGACGATGCCGGTGAGTCCGCCGATGTAGGCGCAGTTGATGACGGTCATCAGGCCGCCGAAGCCGCCGATCAGGAAGGCGATGAGCGCGGCGGCGATGGTCGCGGCCAGCACGACGCGCAGCCGGTACCGGTAGGCGAGCAGGCCCATCGGGACGGTGCCCAGCAGGGACAGCGCGGCCGCGAACGGGACGACGACGGCGATGATCGCGATGGCCGCGCACAGAGCCGCCATCACGGCGGCCTGGGCAAGTTCGTTCGGCTGCAATGACCCGGCCCGGCGCAACGTTGGCGAACCGGGAGGCATCACCCGATTCTGCCAGTTCGCCGGAGTGCTTCGGTCGTCCGCACTGTGACGGCTCCCACGTCACCCCGTTTTGCCTATGCATAGTGTCTCTATGTAACCTGGGGCAGGTGACTCGTCCGGACAACACCGCGGCTCTCGGCGCCGACCTGCTGGCCGTCGTCGCACGGATCAACCGGCTGGCCAATCAGCGCATCGAGCTTCCGCTGCCCTTCGCCCAGGCCCGACTGCTGTCGACCATCGAAGATCAGGGGCAGACCCGCATCTCCGATCTGGCAGCCCTCGATCACTGCTCGCAACCGACGATGACCACCCAGGTGCGCCGTCTCGAGGACGCCGGCCTGGTGCAGCGTGCCGAGGACCCCGGCGATGCCCGGGCCGTCCTCATCGGCATCACCGAAGAGGGCCGCCAGATCCTCAGCCGGGTGCGCGCCGATCGCAGTGCCGCGATCAACCCCTATCTGGAACACCTCGACGACGCCGAACGCACCGCGCTCGTCGACGCGATCCAGGTCCTGCGCGGGCTGCTCGACGACGCCCAGCATGATCGCCGCTAGTCAGTGAGGAGCTCGCCCGCCATGTGGCGTCAACCGAAAGCCGTTTGGGCCGTTGCCTTTGCCTCCGTCGTCGCCTTCATGGGCATCGGCCTGGTCGACCCGATCCTCAAACCCATCGCGGACAACCTGAACGCCTCACCGTCGCAGGTGTCGCTGCTGTTCACCAGCTACATGGCGGTGATGGGAGTGGCCATGCTCATCACCGGGGTGGTGTCCAGCCGGATCGGCCCCAAGAACACGCTGCTGCTCGGGCTGGTGATCATCATCGCCGGCGCCGGACTGGCCGGCATGTCGGCGACGGTGATGGAGATCGTCGGCTGGCGCGCGCTGTGGGGTCTGGGCAACGCGCTGTTCATCGCGACCGCGCTGGCGACCATCGTCAACTCCGCGAAGGGTTCGGTGGCCCAGGCGATCATCCTCTACGAGGCGGCGCTCGGCCTGGGCATCGCGGTCGGCCCACTGGTCGGCGGCGTGCTGGGCTCGATCTCGTGGCGCGGCCCGTTCTTCGGGGTCTCGGCGCTGATGGCAGTGGCGCTGGTGGTCACCGTCTTCCTGCTGCCGTCCACCCCGCGGCCCCAACGCGCGACCAGCCTGATCGACCCGTTCCGCGCGCTACGCCACCGTGGGCTGCTGGCCGTATCGGTCACCGCGATGCTGTACAACTTCGGTTTCTTCACCCTGCTGGCCTTCACCCCGTTCCCGCTGGACATGAACGCCCATCAGATCGGCCTGATCTTCTTCGGCTGGGGCCTGGCGCTGGCGTTCACCTCGGTGGTGGTGGCCCCGCGTCTGCAGCACCGGTTCGGCACGGTGCCGACCCTGGTGGTCAACCTGCTGGCATTGACGGTGACGCTGGCCGTGATGGCGATCGGCACCGACAGCAAGGCGGTGCTGGCGACCTGTGTGGTGGTGGCCGGGTTGTTCATCGGCATCAACAACACCCTGATCACCGAGACGGTCATGAAAGCTGCGCCCGTCGAGCGGGGCGTCGCATCGGCGGCCTACAGCTTCCTGCGCTTCGGGGGCGCGGCCGTCGCGCCGTGGCTGGCCGGCGTGCTGGGTGAGCGGGTCAGCGTGCACCTGCCCTACTGGGTGGGCGCGGGCGCGGTGCTGGCCGGTGCCGCACTGCTTTTCACCGCCCGCGGGCATCTGAGCGGGATCGACGGCCCCGAGGACGAGATCGACGAACTGACCGATGAGGCCACCGCGGTCACCGTCGGGAACTGACGCGCTCAGGTAACCGCAACCCCGACAACGGAACCCACGAGGTAGGTGATCGCGATCGCGACGCCACCGAGGGAAAGCAGACGCAGCGCCGACCACCACGGCGGCTTGCGGGTGAACTTCGCCGCCAGACCACCGGTGATCAGCAGACCCAGTCCGCCGCAGGCCAGCCCGGCCCACAGCGATGCGAAGCCGAGCAGGTACGGGATGAGCGGCACGATCGCGCCGAGGGTGAACATCACGAACGACGATCCCGCGGCCACCCAGGGTGAGGGCTTCTCGCGGGGGTCCACCCCGAGTTCCTGCACCAGGTGGAAATTCAGCGCCCGCGTCTCGTCGCGGTGGATCTCGGTGGTCGCCGTGGCGGCCGTCGCCGGCGTCATGCCCATATCGACCAGCATCGCGGTCAACTCCGCCTGCTCGGCATCGGGGTGACGGCGGAACGAGCGGCGTTCCACCTTCACCTCGGAGTCGATCTGCTCATTGGCCGTCGTCACCGAGGTGTACTCCCCCAGCGCCATCGAGAAGGCCCCGGCCAGCAGACCGGCGATCCCGGCCAGCACCACGGCATGCGCATTCGCCGCGGCCGCCACACCCGCGATCAGTGCGGTGTTGCTCACCAGGCCGTCCATCGCGCCGAAGGTGGCCGCGCGCAGCCACCCACCGGTCACGTCAGCGTGTTGATGGTCGGCCACGTGGGGCAGGCCGGTGGGTGATTCGGGTTCGGACCGCTCGGTCATGTCGCAAATTCAACGCCGACGATTTTTCACCGTTGTACTCAGGTTTACCTTCGTCGATGCGGGGGCAAGTTACCGTCAACTATGACCACTACCGCAGATCATCTCCGCAACGCGCTCGACGGCCGCTGGCGCGATGTCAAGAACGAGGTACGTGCCGAATTGTCCGGTGAGGTGTTCCGGCCGCACTACACGCCCAACACCGTCATCGCCCGCACCAAGGTCGGCGAACAGATGAAGATCATGGCCGCCCGCGGCGCGGCCGAGGACGGCTTCAAGAAGGAACACGGCGGCAACGGCGACGTCGGCGCCGCGGTCACGCAGATCGAGATGCTCGCGATGAGCGATCTGTCGCTGATGGTCAAGGCAGGTGTGCAGTGGGGCCTGTTCGGCGGGGCCATCGAGAACCTGGGCACCGAACGGCACCACAACGCCTACGTCAAGAAGATCATCAACCTCGAACTGCTGGGCTGCTTCGCGATGACCGAGACCGGTCACGGCAGCGACGTCCAGTCCCTGGAGACCACCGCCACCTACGACCCGGCGGCACAGGAGTTCATCATCGACTCCCCCACCCCGTCGTCGCGTAAGGACTACATCGGCGGCGCTGCCCAAACAGCAAGGGTGGCAGCGGTATTCGCTCAACTCATCACCGCCGACGGCGAGGGTCACGGTGTGCACTGCTTTGTCGTGCCCATCCGCGACGATGCCGGCAACGACCTGCCCGGTGTCACCACCTCGGACTGTCACTACAAGGGCGGGCTGCCCGGCGTCGACAACGGCCGCATCCAGTTCGACCAGGTGCGCGTCCCGCGGGAAAACCTGCTCAACAAATACGCCGACGTCGCCGAGGACGGCACCTACTCCTCACCGATCGAGAACGTCGGCAGGCGGTTTTTCACCATGCTCGGCACACTCATCCGTGGCCGCGTCACCGTCGGCGGCAGCGCCGGCGCGGCAGCCCGGGTGGCGCTGGACATCGCCACTCGATATGCGTTGGAGCGCAGGCAGTTCGATGCTCCCGGCGCCGATCAGGAAGTGCTGATCATGGATTACCTGGTGCACCAGCGCCGGCTGTTCCCGCTGATCGCGAAGTCCTACGCGCTACAGTTCGCGCAGAACGAACTGGTGGCCAAAACCCACGAGCTACAGACTTCGGACAACCCGGACGCCGAGGAGCAGCGCGAGCTGGAATCGCGCGCCGCGGGTCTGAAGGCCGCCAACACCTGGCATGCGACGGCGGCGATCCAGGAGGCGCGTGAAGCCTGCGGTGGCGCAGGCTATCTGGCGGAGAACCGGCTGATCGCGCTGAAGGCGGACACCGACGTGTTCACCACCTTCGAGGGTGACAACCACGTGCTGACCCAGCTGGTGGCCAAGGAACTGCTGACGGCCTACGCCGATGACATCAAGGGCATGAGCCCGGTGGAATGGGTGCGCTTCGCCGCCAACTTCGCCGGCGAGCGGGTGCTCAAGCGCACCGCCGCACAGACGATCATGCAGACCATCGTGGACACCCGCGAGGACAACGAGGAAGAGGGCTCGCTGTTCAACCGCGGTACCCAGGTGAAGATGTTCGAGGACCGCGAGGAGTACATGCTCGCCTCGGTGGCGCGCCGACTGCAGAGCAAGGCCAAGGAGATGTCACCGTTCGAGGCGTTCAACGCGGTGCAGGACCACGTGCTGCACACCGCGCAGGCCCACATCGACCGGATCATCCTGGAGGCCTTCGTCGCCGGGATCGACGCCTGCCCGGATGAGGATGCCCGCGAGATCCTCGGCCTGGTGTGTGATCTGTACGCGCTGACGGTGATCGAAGACGACAAGGCCTGGTTCGTCGAGCACCGCTTCCTGTCGGTCGAACGCTCCAAGGCCGTCACCCGCGCCATCAACGACCGGTGCCGCAAGCTGCGCCCGCACGCCGAACTGCTCGTCGACGGGTTCGGGATCCCCGAGCAGCTGCGCTACGCCGAGATGCTGCATCCCGAGCACATCCCTGACGCCGACGAACACGAGGAGAAGGACGCCGTCAGCTCGGGCACCATCGAGCCGAAGTAGCGCCTCAGCCGCGCCGGGCCCTGCCCGGCCACCAGATCCGGTCACCGATCAGCGACATGGCGGCAGGCACCAGGATGGTGCGCACCAGCGTGATGTCGATGAGCAGCCCGACGCCGACGGTGAAGCCGATCTGCAGCAGGTTGATCACCCGTCCGCTCATCAGCGCGAACATCGTCAGCGCGAAAACCACGCCCGCCGTGGTGATCACGCTGCCGGTGCTGGCGAAGCTGCGCAGGATGCCGCGCCGCATCCCGTCGGCCGATTCGTCTCTGATGCGGGCGGCGAACAGCATGCTGTAGTCGGCGCCGACGGCGATCAGTGCCATGAACGACACCGGGAAGACCGACCAGTCGACATCGATGCCGATCAGGTGCTGCCAGACGAGGACGCTGACTCCGGCCGCCGCGGCGAAGGACAGCGTCACCACCGCCACCATGAACACCGGTGCGGCGATGCTGCGCAGCAGCACGATCAGCACCAGCAGGACACCGGCGATGGCGACGGCGCCGTACACGGCGAAGTCCCGCCACACCTGATCGCGCATATCGGCCGACAGGGAGGCCAGCCCGGTGCTGGCGAATTGTGCACCGGCCAGCGCGGTCCCGGTGGCGGCCTCCCCGGCCGCCACCGGCAACAGCCGGGTCGCATCCAGCACCTCGGCGCTGTACGGGTTGATCTGCCAGATCACCAGCAGCCGGGCGCTTTTCCCGTCGGGGGCGAACAGCAACTGCTCGGCAGCGCGAAAACCGGCGTCGGTGAGCCCCTGGGGCGGCAGGTAGAAGCCCGCACCCGGGCCGTCGGAGGTGTGCGCGCTCAGCGTGGACAGATAGTCGGTGGCCTCCGAGAGCCCGTCGCTGAGCGCTGCGGTGAGACTGACCACCTGATCGACGCCGCCCTTGACCTGATCCAGACCGGCCGACAGCTCGGAGACTCCGTCGGACAGCCGGTCCGCGCCGCGTACCAGTTCGTCGAGCCGGGCCCGGCTCTGCGATGGTGAGCCCCCCGGTGCGGTGGCGACCAGCTTCTGCAGGCGCGCCACCGTGTTCCTGATCGCGGGTTCGGCCGCGCGCACCCTGTCGACGGTCTCCTGCGGCATCCCCGCGGCCAGCTGTACCTGGCGCAGTGCCCGGCTGACCGCCCCGCCGGAAATCGCGTCCAGATCGGCGATGCCGGCGCGGGCCCGCGCGCAGACCGGGTCGGCCAGGCAGTCCGGTCGCGCCTCCACGGCCAGCGCCGGCCCCAGCGCTGCGCTCATGGTGCGGCCCGCATCGAGCACCTGGGTGTTCTGGGTGAGCACCTGCAGGCCCACGTCGAGCAGATTCACCGCGGAGTTCAGGTCGGCCAGCACCACCTCCAGGTCGGCGGGCGCACCGGTCGCGGTGGCCAGCGCGGTGTTCGCGGACTCATAACTGCCCAGCACCTCATGCGCCAGCGCGGTGACTTGCTTGATGCCGGTGACCAATTGGGGAAGCTGGGCATCCGCGGTGGCGGCACCGTCACGCAGCGCGGTGGTGCCCGACGCCAGCCGCTGCAGATCGGGGTGCGCGGCGTCGACGCGGTCGCGGGCCGAACCGAGGCGATCGGCGACCACACCGGCCTGATAGCCCACGGTGGTCTGCTCGAGCTGGTGTCCGTCCGGGCGTGTCAATGCGCGCACGTAGGCGACTTCGGGGAGCTTGGTGATCCGTTCGGCGATCTGGTCCAGCGCGGCGAGATCGTTGGTGTTGCGCATGTCATGGTCGGCGGTGACGATGAGGTACTCGGGTGCGACTTCGTTGACGCCCCAATGCTGGTAGGCCTTCTGGTAGCCGGCGGAACTCTCGGTGGCGTCGAGTTGCATGGCGTTCTCGTCGAAGTTGACCCGGAAGGTGAGCAGCACCGTGGCCGCGGCGATCAGCAGCACCAGCGAGGCCGCCGCGAGCGCACCCGACCGGCGTAGCACGGTCGATCCGATGCGGCGCCAACGCCGTTCGTCGAGTCGGCGCGGTTCGGCCAGCCCGCGCCTGCCGAGCACGGACAACAGGGCGTAGGGCAGCGTCATCGACACCGCCAGTGCGATCACGATGGCGATCGCGATGGGCGGGCCCGCCGCCTTGAACATGCCGAGTTCGGTGAAGCCCATCGCGGTCGCGGCGGCCGCGATGGTGAGCATCGAGGCGATCAGGATGCCCGACACCCGCCCACCGGCGTAGGCCAATGAATCGTTGACGGACAACTTCTTTCGGCGTCCCTCGTGATAGCCGGCGAGGATGAAGATCGCGTAGTCGGTGGCCGCGCCGAGCAGCATCGCGGTCATCAGCGCGATGGTGAAGTTCGAGACCGTCAGCGTGCCGGATGCCCCCAGCAGTGACACCACCGGGCGGGCGGCCCCCATCGCGATCCCGATGGTGAGCAGCGGGATGAGCGCGGTGACCACCGATCGGTAGACCATCAGCAACACCGCCATGATCAGCACCACCGACACCGCCGTGATGATCAGCAGCGAGAAGTCCATGGAGCTGAACAGATCCGCCAGTGTCGGCGACGGGCCGGTGTAGTAGAGCTGCACGCCCGGCGGGGTCGGCAACGAGTGAATGGTGTCGCGGATCGCAACGGTGTTCTTGTGTGCCTCGGTGGAGCCGACGTCGCCGACGCCGGCCACCAGCACATTGATGGCCTTGCCGTCCGGGCTGAGCGCGATATCGCGCAACCGCTCGTTGCCGAACACGTCCAGTGCGTAGGCGACATTGCCGGTGTCGGCGCGCAGCGCCTCGACGAGCTCGCCGTAGAGCTTCTCCTCCGCGGGTCCGATGCCCTGCTCGTTGACGATGAGCACGCTGCCGATGGCCGAGGATTCGGGCACCCCGAACGCCTGCGACATCTGCCGGAGCGTCTGCGCGGCCGGGATATCGGCGGGCATGAACGGCGCGGAACGCTCCGCCACGGTCTGTTCGAGCTGTGGGATGGCGATGTTGAGTGCGGCGACGAGCACCACCCAGAACCCGATGACCACCCAGGCGTAGCGGGCGCAGAACCTGCTGAACGCGCCGAAGCGCCGACTGTCACTGTGTTGCATTACCGCCCCCTGGTCATGCAGTAGACCAATTGGTCTACCGGACCGGGCAGACGTTAGTAGACTGATCGGTACACCGCAATCATCCCCTGGTAGGAAATACGCGTATGCAGGCCCGCGACCGACTCGTCACCAGTGCCATCGATCTGATCCGGCGCAACGGCGTCGCGGGTACCGGTCTGTCGTTGTTACTGGAGCTCAGCGGCACCGCGCGCCGGTCGCTGTATCTGAACTTCCCCGGCGGCAAGGCCGAACTCGTCGCCGATGCCACCCTGACCGCGGGCCGCTACACCGGTGACGCCATCGATCACCTGGCCGCCACCCTGGGCCCGGTTCCCGCGGTGCGGGCCTTCGTCGCCGCATGGCGAGACACCCTCACCCACAGCGATTTTCTGTCCGGATGCCCGATCGTGGCCGCCACACTGGGACGCTCGGAGGCCGACAAGGCCGCCGACAACGCCGGCGCGGTCTTCATCGACTGGCAACGCCGGCTGGCCCGCCACCTCGAGGCCGCCGATGTCAGCGCCGAGGACGCCGCGCGGCTGGCCAGCGTCACGGTGTCCGCGGTCGAGGGCGCCATCGTCGTGTGCCAGGCCACCAAATCGGCCGAGCCGCTGCAGCATGTCGAGGACGCGCTGATCGAGCTCTACGAGTCGAAAGTCGCCACTAAGGAATAGGGGTCGGGATCGGATCCAACGCCTGGAGCGCACCGTCCTCGCCGATCTGGAAGCGCACCTGAGCGATCCCGGTCGGGCAGCACGGCTCGTCCTGGCCCTGCAGCCACTGGTACTGCACCGTGGCGATCTTCTCCCCCAACGGCACAACGGTCGTGTACGGGCGGGGCCGCGGGGTCGGCGGACCCAGCGGCGCATCGCGATCGAAGAACAGCACCTGCACGGCGGCATCCGGGGCGGTGTCCCCGGTGCCGATCACCACCCAGTGCAGGCGGCAATCACCGGTGTTACCCCGCGATACCTCCGACCAGCGTTCACCGACCTGCTGCACGGCGGTCTTGACGGTCTCGGCGGTCGGGGTGTCCTCGGCCGGGCAGTCCGAGGTGGACTGCGGCGCCGAGTTGGGTGGGCTCCACCCGCACGAGGCCAGGGCGAACGTGAGGGCCGCGAGGGCCGAGGCGATCCGGGTGAGCCGCATGGCAGTGAGCTTACGGAGTGACCATGGCTCTCCCCGATGCTCCGGCGCGGGCCAGTCCCGGCGCCCGGATGTGCTCAGCGAACACTCCGCGTAGCATCCGGACCATGGGAATACGCCATTTACGCCGGTTGGTTGTTGTCGGCGCGCTCACCGCTTCGATGCTGGCAACCGGCTCCGCCCCCGGCGCCTCGGCCGAACCATGCCCCGATGCCGAGGTGGTTTTCGCCCGCGGCAGCGACGAGCCGCCCGGCCTCGGCGCCACCGGCCAGGCGTTCGTCGACACCCTGCGCGCGCAGTCCCCCGGTAAGTCCATCGGCGTCTACCCGGTCAACTACCCGGCCACCGGCGATTTCGAGAACCGGGCGGTGTTCCCGGCCACCATGTTCGACGGCGTCGGCGACGCCGCCGCACGGGTGCGGGCGACGGCCGCGAACTGCCCGAACACCAAACTCATCGTCGGCGGATACTCCCAGGGCGCAGCCGTCGCCGCCTACGCCACGGCAGACCTGCCCGCCGACGTGCAGAGCCGGGTCGCCGGACTGGTGCTGTTCGGCAAACCGAGCCCGTCGCTGCTGGCCCAATACGGTGCGCCGCCGGCCAACATCGCACCGGCGTACGCGGGCAAGTCACTGGACCTGTGCGCACCGGGCGACAACATCTGCGATGGCTCGCCGGCGTCGCTGCTGGGCTCGCTGGCCCATGCGACCTATCCCTACAACGGACTGACCGACGCAGCAGCGGCGGCCGCCGCGGGCAGGATCGCCTAGCGCAAGGGCTGGTGAACCCACCGCCGCCCACCACATTTCGTACTACACTTGTAGTACGATACCGGCGTGGCGGTCGACTGGAGCAAGCGAGGCGGATACATCGCCAAACGCAACCTCACTCCGGCTCAGGCCGACGAGGCCCTCGACGACCCCTATCGGGTGCTCATCGTCCCGGACTACAACAGCAGGTCCGGCGACAGTGCCCGCATCATCGGCTACTCACAGAGTGCCGGAGCGGTCCTGACGGTCATCACCGTTTTCAGTCACGAAGACAACGTCACCTACGGGGCGAACGCGTGGAGAGCAAATGCACGTGACCGCCGCTACTACGAGCAGGGAGGCATGGACGATGAGTGAGTCCCTTGAGGATCGGCTGGCACGGATCGGTGCGGAGGCCGAGGCCGGCGAAACTGACCAGTCAGACCGTCCGCTGCCCGCCAACGTGGACGTGTCGCGGCCAGGCCGGGCACGGTCAAAGGTGCTGCAGGTGCGGCTGAATCCGGATGAGTTCGACGCGCTGGAGGCGATTGCTGCGCGCAGAGAGCTGCCGGTGTCAACGGTGGCGCGGGAGCAGTTGCTGAAGTTGGTGGCCGAGCTCCGCGAGCCGGCGCCCGGGTCGCTAGTGGCGCAGGTCGGCGCGATCGTCGAGCTGGCGCAATCTCTGCAAGAGACGATTCGGTCTCAGCCGGGGCCATTGACGATGGCCAGCGAGATGGCCGAGGCTTACACGATCCCGCCGGGCATGTCGAAGGACGATCAACACACCGATTAGCACCCCGGCTCGCCACTGTGTCGCATGTCGTAGGAGGCGTCGTCGGGTGCTGGTGCGACGCTTGCGGCCAGGCGTGAGCGCATCGCGCCGTCGCCGGCGGCCTCGGCGGACCTCGCGAAGGAGCAATCGGGTAAGGCCCCCTGGAAAGCAGAAAGGCCAGAGGTTGCGAACCTCTGACCTGTGTACTTCTGCTCCCCCGGATGGACTCGAACCATCAACCGTCCGATTAACAGTCGGAAGCTCTGCCAATTGAGCTACAGGGGAATGATGCGGAACAGACTCTAGCGTATGCACCCGGCTGCTCCCGAATCGCCATGTCAGATGCCCCTTCACCCGCGTTCCGGGTGCGTGAGGCAGGATAGAAGCAATCTGTTGTCACGGTGAGGGGAGCCCTGTGTTCCGGTTCGTGTTCGTACTGGGGGTCGGCTATGTGTTGGGCGCGAAAGCGGGCCGGCGCCGATACGAGCAGATCTCTGCCACCTATAAAGCGGTCACCGAGAACCCCGCGACCAAGGCCGTGCTGGACGCCGGGCGTCGCAAGGTCGCCGATCGGGTATCACCCGATCCGGCGATGGTGAGATTGACGGCGATCGACGCCGAGACATCGGTGCTGCACCCCGAGCAGGTCGACGTCGAGACGCCGAACCCGCAGAACGGGAAGCGCTTCTAACTCAGCCGAACGGGATGCTGGTGTTCCAGGTGTTGCCCGGGAAGATCGGCGAGGTGCAGAACCCGCCGTTGCACAGCCCGGCACCGGGGGTGCCGACGGCCACACCGTTGCCGTTGGAGGTCGACAGGCAGTTGCCGTCTTCCTTGTTGCCGAACCAGGCCAGACAGGCCGGACCGGCCTGCGGGGAGGCGTCGGGAGTCGTAGAAAGTGCCAGCGCGGGCGCCGCAACGGCGGCGACCGCGAAGGCGCCGGCGAAGAGGAACTTGCGTGTCTGATCGCTCAGAGATGCCACGGCGGAGCCTTTCTAGACAGTTAGCTGCGCACTCACTGTAACGCGTGCGTCACGATCATGCAGTCAAGTCATCGCCGCTGGCCTGCTCCAGCAGGCTGCGGCGGTAGGTCTCCATGGCCACCAGGTCCCCGAACAGGGCGTGGTACTCGTCGCTGTTGTCCACCGGGGACATCCGCTGCAGCTTCGACTTGACCTCGGCGATCTGGCGGCCGACCGATACTTCCTGCA
Organism: Mycolicibacterium frederiksbergense; assembly: GCF_012223425.1. GTDB lineage: Bacteria > Actinomycetota > Actinomycetes > Mycobacteriales > Mycobacteriaceae > Mycobacterium > Mycobacterium frederiksbergense. Next base: position 4,769,389 of record NZ_CP038799.1, on the reverse strand, counting down.
GCCGGGCCAGCACCCCGGAGATGTAGCGGGCCAGCTTCTCGTCGTCCTCGATGCGGATGGCGTCCACCGAGAGTTCGTTGATCAGTTTGGCCGCCTCCGGTGAACCGGCCATATCCCGCACGGTGTCGATCCACTGGCCACCCGAGAGCCCGGACGTCATGCCGCCGGCGGCGGCGATCGCCGTGCGCACCGCGGCATAGCCGGGGTGGGTGAAGTTCTCGACCGACAGGCTGTCGAACACCGGCCCGGCCAGCCCCGGGTACTGCAGCGCCGACTTGAGCGCCTCGCGCTGGGGCCGCAGGATCGGGTCCCGCGGATCGGGGCGCGACACCGACACCTGAGGCCGTGACGGCGGTTCGGCGCCGGAGCGCCGGTTCGAGGTCGCCGCGCCACGACCATTGGTGCGTCCGCCCTTGCGGCCGGCTTCCTCACGGACCCGGCCGAGCACCTGGCCGACGTCCTGCCAGCCCACCCAGCCGGCCAACTGGCGGGCGTACTCGTCGCGCAGCGTCGGATCCTTGATGCGCGCCACCATCGGGACACAGCGCCGCAGTGCCGACACCCGGCCCTCGGCGCTGTCCAGATCGTGATCGGTCAGCGCGGTACGGATGGCGAATTCGAACAGCGGGGCACGGCGGGCCACCAGGTCACGCAGCGCACCGTCACCGGAGCGCAGCCGCAGATCGCAGGGATCCATCCCGTCGGCGGCCACCGCGACGAACGACTGCCCCGCCAGGTTCTGCTCACCCTCCAGGGCCTTCACCGCGGCGGCCCGGCCGGCGGCGTCGCCGTCGAACACGTAGATGAGCTCACCTCGAAAGAAGTTGTCGTCCATCATGAGTCGGCGCAACATCGAAAGGTGCTCGTCACCGAACGCGGTACCGCAGGCGGCGACCGCGGTGGTCACCCCGGCCTGGTGCATGGCCATCACGTCGGTGTAGCCCTCGACCACGACGGCCTGATGCCCCTTGGCGATATCGCGCTTGGCCAGGTCCAGACCGAACAGCACGTGAGACTTCTTGTACAGCACCGTTTCCGGGGTGTTGACGTATTTGGCTTCCATATGGTCGTCATCGAAGAGCCGGCGGGCACCGAACCCGATGGTCTCCCCCGATGACACCCGGATCGGCCACAGCAGCCGGCGGTGGAACCGGTCCATCGGGCCGCGTTTGCCCTCCCGGCTCAACCCGGCCGCCTCCAGCTCCTTGAACTCGAAACCCTTGCGCAACATGTGCTTTGTCAAGGTGTCCCAGCCCGACGGCGCGTAACCGCAGCCGTACTTGGCGGCGGCCTCGCCGTCGAAGTTGCGCTCGATCAGGTACTGGCGGGCCGGTGCGGCCTCCTCGGAGCGCAGAGCCTCGGCGTAGAACTCCTGGGCCGCGGCGTTGGCGGCGATCAGCCGGCTGCGGCTGCCCCGGTCGCGCTGCACGTGGGTGGCCGAGGCCCCGGTGTAGGTGACGGTGTAGCCGACCTTGTCGGCGAGCAGTTCCACGGCCTCGACGAACGTGACGTGCTCGATCTTCTGCAGAAAGGCATACACGTCACCGCCCTCTCCGCAGCCGAAGCAGTGGAAGTGCCCGTGGTTGGGTCGCACATGGAAGGACGGGGATTTCTCGTCGTGGAACGGGCAGAGCCCCTTCAGCGAGTCCACCCCGGCCTTGCGCAGCTGGACGTAGTCGCCCACCACATCTTCGATGCGGACACGTTCGCGGATGGCGGCGATATCGCGATCGGGGATGCGGCCCCGGCCACCCCGCGTCGTGTCGATACCGGCCATCCGGGCAGTCTATCGGCCCGTCACAAGGGTCTGGGTGAGCGCACTTCGTGCACTCGCTCCAGCCGGGACTCGGTGTAGGACGCGATCTGGTCGATCACCACACGCAGCCGGGCTCCGTCGTCGGCGGCCTCGGCGAATTCGAGCGCAAACTGCGGATCCAGACCGCTGGGCGCCTGCGCCCACAGGGCGAGCGCGACCTCACGGATGAGCGTGCGCTGGTCGGCCTGCACCTGCAGGTGACGGTGGTCGGACATGATGAATTGCAGGGCCAGCATCTTGAGCACGGCCACCTCGGCGCGGACCAGACCCGGGACCTGCAGATCGGTGTCGAACCGGCGCAGCGGTCCGGGGCCCGCCGCGGCGCGGGTCTGCGAGATCGCGGCATTGGCGAAGCGGCCGACGAACTCGCTGGTCAGATTCTTCAGGGCCACCGAGGCCGTCAACGTGCCGTCGTACTTGCCGACCGCCTCGACGACCGGCATCTCCGACAGCCTCGACGACGCGTCGAGCAGTTCGTCATGGCTGATCGCCGGGAACGCCTTCGCGCCCAGGTCCGCCAATGCGGTGGCGGCATCGGCGTCGGCCAGCACCCGTAGGTCGATGCGTCCGGAGATGACGCCGTCCTCGACATCGTGCACGGAGTAGGCGACGTCGTCGGCCCAGTCCATCACCTGGGCCTCCAGGCACGGCCGTCCCGCGGGCGCCCCGTCGCGCAGCCAGCCGGCCGCGACGAGGTCGTCGCTGTAGAAACCGAACTTCTTCGGATTCTCGGCACGGGTCCACGGGTACTTGGTGACCGCGTCCAGCGCCGCCCTGGTGAGGTTCAGTCCCGCGGAACGGCCCTCGGCGTCAAGCACTTTGGGTTCCAGCCGGGTCAGGATCCGCAGATTCTGGGCGTTGCCCTCGAACCCGCCGAAGGCGTCGGCGATCTCGTTGAGCGCGCGTTCACCGTTGTGCCCGTAGGGCGGGTGGCCGATGTCGTGGGCCAGCCCGGCCAGATCGACCAGATCCGGGTCACACCCCAGCCCGACGGCCATACCGCGGCCGATCTGGGCCACCTCCAGGGAGTGCGTCAGCCGGGTGCGTGGGGTGTCGCCGTGTCGGGGACCGACCACCTGGGTCTTGTCGGCGAGCCTGCGCAGCGCGGCGCTGTGCAGCACGCGGGCGCGGTCCCTGGCGAAGGCGGTGCGGTGCTCGGTGTCGGTCCCGGGCAGCGCGCTACCCTTCGCCGACTCCGGCACCAGCCGCTGCCGGTCGAAGTCGTCGTAGGGGTCGGATGTGTCGCGTTGCGTGGCCACCGCCGCACAGTCTGCCAGCAGCGCTGCCGCCGTTCGGACATGCCGCCGCCGCGGAGCGCCCGTGTTCACTAGATTGACGTCATGCGTATCGCCCGTTTGCTCAGTGTGGCCCTCGCGGTTCTGACCGCCGGCCTCCTGCTCGCACCCGCCGCCGCGGGGCAGCCGCCGTTCCGGTTGGCCAGCTATGTGGTGGATGAGGCGAACGCGCTGAGCGCCTCCGACATGACCGACGTGACTCAGGCGATCGACAAGCTCTACACCGACCGCAAGGTCCGGCTCTGGGTGGTGTTCGTCGACTCGTTCTCCGGCTCACCGGCCGCGGACTGGGCCCGGGCCACCATGCGGACCAGCGATTTCGGCGACCACGACGCGCTGCTGGCGGTGGCCACCAGCGACCGCGCCTACGCGCTGCTGGCGCCCACCGCGGCCGCCGGCGGTGTCGACGTGGATGCCCTGCGCCGCAATCAGGTGGAGCCCGCGCTGCGCGCTCAGCAGTGGGCCGAGGCGGCGATCGCGGCGGCCGAGGGTCTCGACGGGCCCGCCGGCTCGTCCTCGAGGTCGTCGGGATCCTCTGATTCCGAACTGAACTGGTTCGGTGTCCTGGTGATGCTGGCCGTCATCGCAGCGGCGGTGGCCGGCCTGTTGCTGTGGTCCCGGCGCCGCAAGCGCAAGCGCCGGGAGGCCGATCTCGCGGCCGCCCAGCGCATCGATCCGGCCGACCCGAGCGCACTGGCGGCGGTGCCGCTGGACACCCTCGACGAGCTGTCCCGCTCCATCGTGGTCGAGGTCGACAACGCGGTGCGCACCAGCGAGAACGAACTGGCGTTGGCCGTCGAGGAGTTCGGCGAGAAGGAGACCGCGCCGTTCAGCACCGCGGTCAGCGCCGCGAAGACGACGCTGGCCCAGGCGTTCAACGTGCGCCAGATCCTCGACGATGCGGTGCCCGAATCCCCGCAGCAGCGCCGTGATCTGCTGACCCGGGTGATCGTGGCGGCGGCCAAGGCCGACCGCGAACTCGACACACAGCGCGAGGCGTTCTCGCAGCTCCGCGATCTGGTGATCAACGCGCCCACCCGGCTCGACGCACTCACCCAGCAGATGGTCGATCTCACCGCCCGCATCGCACCGGCCGAACAGACGCTGGCCACCCTGCACCAGCAGTTCTCCCCCACCGCGCTGCACTCGGTGACCCGCAACGCCGAAACCGCCAAGCACCGGCTGGCCTTCGCCGATCAGAACATCACCAACGCCCGCACACTGGTGGCGCGGCCGGCGGGACGCCAGGGCGGGCTCGTCGACTCGATCCGGGCGGCCGAGTCCGCGCTCGGCCAGGCCAGGACCATGCTGGACGCGATCGACAGCGCCGCCACCGATATCAACCGCGCGATCGCCACCCTGCCCGATGCGATCACCGATATCCAGAACGGCATCAAGGCCGCCGGTACCCAACTGGCGCAAGGCGGTATCGCCGGCGCCGAGGCCCTGACCGCCGCCCGCGATGCCGCGACCCGCGCGGTCACCGAAGCGCAGGCCAACGGCGGCACCGACCCGCTGGGTGCCTTCACCGCGCTGACCCAGGCCGACGCCGACCTGGACCGGCTGCTGGACACAGTCGCCGAGGAACGCGCGGCCGCCGAACGGCTACGCCGCGCGTTCGAACAGGCGTTGTTCTCCGCGCAGTCCCGGGTGCGCGGCGTCTCGGATTTCATCGACACCCGCCGCGGCAGCATCGGACCGGAGGCCCGCACCCGCCTCGCCGAAGCTGTGCGCCAACTGCAGGCCGCGCAGGACAAGCAGGGCACCAATCTGCCCGAGGCGATCGCGCACGCCAACGGTGCGGCGATGCTGGCCGGGCAGGCCCAGACGATCGCCAACAGCGATGTCGCCAAAACCCAACAGCAGTACAACAATTACGGCGGCTTCGGTGGTGGCGGCGGCTCGAATACAGGCGCGATGATCGGCGGCATCATCATCGGCAACATCCTGTCCGGGGCGCTGCGCGGCGGTATGGGCGGTGGCGGCGGATGGAGTTCCACCACGTTCGGCGGCTCCGGCGGCGGCGGGTTCAGCGGGGGCGGGATGAGCGGCGGCGGCGGTCGGTTCTAGCCCTGCCCGTTCGGATCATCGGCGTCAGCGTCACGGCCCTGGCGGTCGCCCAGGGTCTGATAGCCCTCGCCGAGATCGCGGATCCGGGCCGCGATGCCGTTCATATCGGCGTTGGACCGGCGCAGGATGTCGGCGACCTCGCCGACACCGCGTGACACCACCGCGATGAGGGCACGTTCACCGGCCGTGTTGGGCGGCACGCTGGCCGCGGCGCTCAGCACCCACTGTTTGACCGCGTCCAGGTCCCGCCGTCCGGCTGCCACCACCTGCGCTGACCGGTCCACCTCGGATCCGAGGCGCCGATCGAGTTCGGCGAGCCCGCCGATCGTGCCGACCAGCCGTTCGTTGCGGCCCGAGTAGGCCTCGGCCGCGGCGCCCGTCCAGTGCTCACCGGGCCCGGCCGAGGCGATCATGCGATGCAACTCGTCGAGTGTGCCGCTGCGGTCGAACTCGGCCCCGCCGACCGGCGGGCCCTCGCCGAGCGTCGCGCGGGCGCTGTCCCACGTCGAAAGAAATGCCCCCAGCACGCTGATCGCCGCCCCCTTTGATCGCTCGACTCAAATCCTAAATGAGCCCAGACCTCCTCCGGCGCAGCAATTCGGGCTACCCGCTCAGCTGGTCGGCGAGCTTGTCGAGCTGCGCCTTGTAACCGAACTTCATGCCGAACGCGGCCATCTTGGCCTTGTCGCCGATGCTGGTGATGGTCACCTCCAGCGTGATCGTGGTCTGACCGTCCTGCTCGCTCAGCGTGATGTCGTTGGTGTGCTCGATCGTCGTCGTCGACTCCTGGCCGTCGGTCCACGACCGCGCGTCATAGGTCAGCCGGGTGACCGGGTCGACCCGAGTGAAGGTGCCGGCCATCGGCCAGCGGGTGCCCGCGTACTTGCCCATGCCCTCACCGGCCTGCATGACGACGAAGACCTCGCCGCCGACGGCCGGGTCGATCCGGCATTCGGGGACGAAGGTGTTTTTCGGGCCCCACCATTGCTGCAGCATTTCTGCCTGGGTCCAGGCGTCCCACACGGTGGCGATCGGCGCACCGTAGGTCCGCTGGAGGGTGAACTCTTTCTTCTTCTTGAACAGCTGCAGAATCATGGGCTTTCGTCTTTCTTCTCGTGTGCCATCGAATTCAGGAAGTCACCAAGGGAGTCCAGCCGGTCATCCCACAACCGTTCGAAGGATGCGACCCACTGGCCGATATCCTCGAACGGCTCGGCTTCGAGCTGGTAGATCCGCTGTCGCGCCTGGGCCTGACTACTGACGAGCCCCGAATCACCAAGCACCCGAAGGTGTTTGGACACCTGCGGCTGCCGTATTCCGAGCGCCTCGGCGATCGCGCCGACCGACAGTGGCCCTGCCCTGAGCAGATCGACGATCCGCAAGCGGCTCGGCTCCCCCAGCGCCACGAACACTGCCGCCTGCATGTCAGCCACCATAAGCCGATCGACGTATTCCCGTCAAGGAATATGTCAAAGGTAATCTGCTGACGAGCAGACGCAAAAGGCCCCAACTCCGATGGGAATTGGGGCCTTTTGCGTCTACTCGCGGGAAGTAGGTCAGCAGCCCTTCAACCGCACGGCAAGATAATTCGAGACCTCGGAGATCGCCACCCGCTCCTGGGTCATGGCGTCCCGCTCGCGGATGGTGACCGCCTGGTCCTCGAGCGAATCGAAGTCCAGCGTCACGCAGAACGGGGTGCCGATCTCGTCCTGGCGGCGGTAGCGCCGCCCGATCGCGCCGGCATCGTCGAACTCGACATTCCAGCTCTGCCGCAACTCGGCGGCGAGATCCTTTGCCTTGGGCGACAAATCGGCGTGCCGCGAGAGCGGCAGCACCGCCGCCTTGACCGGGGCCAGCCGCGGGTCGAGTTTGAGCACGGTGCGCTTGTCCACCCCGCCCTTGGCGTTCGGCGCCTCGTCCTCGGTGTAGGCATCGACCAGGAACGCCATCAGCGAGCGGGTCAGACCGGCCGCCGGCTCGATCACGTAGGGCGTGTAGCGGGTGTCCGAAGCCTGATCATAGTAGGTCAGGTCGACACCGGAAGCCTTTGCGTGGCTGGACAAGTCGTGGTCGGTGCGGTTGGCGATACCCTCCAGCTCGCCCCACGGGTTGCCGGAGAAACCGAACTTGTACTCGATATCGGTGGTGCCCGCGCTGTAGTGCGACAGCTTTTCCAGCGGGTGCTCGTAGAGGCGCAGATTCTCCGGGTTGATCCCCAGATCGGTGTACCACTTCAGCCGGGTCTCGATCCAGTACTTGTGCCACTCCGGCGCGGTGGACGGCTCGACGAAGAACTCCATCTCCATCTGCTCGAACTCACGGGTGCGGAAGATGAAGTTGCCCGGGGTGATCTCGTTGCGGAAGCTCTTGCCGATCTGGCCGATACCGAAGGGCGGCTTCTTGCGGGACGTGGTCACCACATTGGCGAAGTTGACGAAGATGCCCTGCGCGGTCTCCGGACGCAAGTAGTGCAGACCCTCCTCGGACTCGATGGGCCCGAGGTAGGTCTTGAGCATCATGTTGAAATCGCGCGGCTCGGTCCACTGCCCCTTGGTCCCGCAGTCCGGGCAGACGATCTCACCCATGGGGACGTCATCGGGCTCCCCACCCTTCTTGAGCGCGTAGGCCTCCTGCAGGTGATCCTGGCGGTGCCGCTTGTGACAGTTCAGGCATTCGACGAGCGGGTCGTTGAACACCGCGACGTGCCCGGAGGCCACCCACACCTGGCGGGGCAGGATGATGGCGCTGTCCAGGCCGACGACGTCATCGCGGCCGGTGACCACCGAACGCCACCACTGCTTTTTGATGTTCTCCTTGAGCTCCACCCCGAGTGGTCCGTAGTCCCAGGCGGACTTGGTACCGCCGTAGATCTCGCCCGATTGGTAGACGAGGCCACGGCGTTTCGCCAGGTTTGCAACGGTGTCGATGAGGGATGCCACGGGTCAACAGCGTAGCGATGAGATCGCGACCCCCTCGCCGCGGAGTCCCTGCCCAACCATTGACATGCGCAGATGCGCATGTAATCTGACTTCATAATGAAAACCGTTTCCACTACCGGCCACGAGCACGAGCATGCCAGCTCACCGTTCCCCGAGCTACCGTCACGCGAGATCCTGGACATCACCGGGGATCTGCTGCGCGCGCTGGCCGCACCGTTGCGCATCGCCATCGTGCTGCAACTGCGCGAATCCCAGCGCTGTGTGCACGAACTCGTCGACGCGCTGGACGTGCCCCAGCCGCTGGTCAGCCAGCACCTGCGCATCCTCAAGTCCGCCGGCGTGGTGGCCGGGGAACGCAGCGGCCGCGAGGTGATGTACCGCCTCGTCGACCATCACCTCGCCGAGATCGTGGTGGCGGCCGTCACCCACGCCGCCGAGGACCCGGCATGACCCCCGTGGTGCGCTCGACGAAGCAGCGCGCGGCGATCTCCGCGCTGCTCGACGACATCGCGGACTTCCGGTCCGCGCAGGAACTGCACGACGAACTGCGCAAGCGCGGCGAAGGTATCGGGCTGACCACCGTGTACCGGACACTGCAGTCCATGGCCACCGCCGGCCAGGTCGACACCCTGCGCACCGACACCGGGGAATCGGTGTACCGGCTGTGCTCGGAACATCACCACCATCACCTCGTGTGCCGGATCTGCGGTGCCACCGTCGAGGTCGAGGGCGGCGCCGCCGAGGTGTGGGCCGACCAGGTCGCCGCGCAGCACGGTTTCACCGATGTCAGCCACACCATCGAGATCTTCGGGGTGTGCGGGAAGTGCGCGAAGGTCAGCTGACGCGCACGAACTCCAGCACCGCGCCGACGGTCAGCGGGGCGAGCTCGATATCACCGGGTGCGTGTGGGTCCACCCACGCCATCTCGACGATCTCGGCGCCCGGTTGCGGTCGATCATCGAGGCTGACCAGGAACAGGTCGGCGGCGACGCGATGGCCGGGCTCATTGGCCGCCGCCGCATCGTGATGTCCCAGCGAGCGGATGGATTCCTCCACCACGCCGGCGCCGAGTTCTTCGCGGATCTCCCGGCGCAGCGCCTGCACCGGCGTCTCCCCCGGTTCGATCTTTCCGCCGGGCTGCATGAACGCCGTGGTCCCGCGCTTGCGGACCACCAGCACATGGTTGCGGTCGTCGAGCACGACGGCCGCAACGATCCGGATCACCGGAGTCACGTCAGCGTGCGCCGCACGTCGGCGCCGGTGGACAGCACCATCATGATCAGCGTGCCGAGCGCCTCGTCGGACAGGCCCGAGCCCGGAAAGTTGTAGCGCAGCAGCACATCCGCTGAGGTGTCATCCTTCTCGGCCAGTGACACCGTGCCCAGCAGGGTGCCCCGGGTGTGCCCGGACACCGTGGCGCGCAGCTCGTCGTCCAGCGGCAGGTCCCAGGCCAGGACCTGGTTGAGCGACACCATGTCCAGCCCCTCGCCGACGCTCACCACCCGCAGCGAGGCGAACGTGCCGTCGTGGTGCACGGTCAGCGCGCCGTCGTCCTCACGGGTGGCGGTCAGCAACGCCTCGGCGATGGCCGCGAGCCGATCCTCGAGCGAAGACATTCCCGGGTCGCTGCGCTCCTGCCCGCCGGATGCCATCAGGCCCGCCCGAACCGGCGGTTGCGGTTGACGTATTCCTCGCACGCCGCCCACAGGTCGCGGCGGTCATAGTCGGGCCAGAGCTTGTCCTGGAAGACGTACTCGGCATACGCCGCCTGCCAGATCAGGAAGTTGCTGGCCCGCTGCTCCCCCGATGTCCGGATGAACAGGTCGACATCGGGAATGTCGGGGCGGTGCAGGTGCTTGGCGAAGGACGCCTCACTGATGCGATTCGGGTTGACCTTGCCCGCGACCGCCTCTTCGGCGAGTTGCCTTGCCGCCTCGACGATCTCGGTACGGCCCCCGTAGTTCACGCAGTAGTTGACGGTGATGACGTCGTTGCCGACCGTCATCTGCTCGGCGATGTCGAACTCCTTGATGACGCTGCTCCACATGCGCGGCCGCGAGCCCACCCAGCGCATGTTGACACCCATGGCGTCCAGGTTCTCGCGGCGGCGGCGCACCACCTCGCGGTTGAAGCCCATCAGGAAACGCACCTCTTCGGTGCTGCGCTTCCAGTTCTCGGTGGAGAATGCATACACGCTAAGATGTTTGATGCCCAGTTCGATGGCGCCGCAGGTGATGTCGATGAGGACGGCCTCGCCCATCTTGTGTCCCTCGGTGCGACCCAGCCCGCGCTGGGTGGCCCACCGGCCGTTACCGTCCATGACGACGGCGACGTGGTTGGGAACCTGGTCGGCCGGGATCTGCGGAGCAGCCGCCTTCGACGGGTGCTGCGGCGGCCGGGAGAACGCGCCGTTGGTGCGCGGCGGCAGCTCCGGGAACACCACCGGCCACCTCGAGACGTCCGGGAAAACCGGGTAGTCCTCAGGCGCCGGGGGCAGCTGCGGGTACGTGGTCTTGCCCCGTTTGGTAGCCATGGGCCATATCCTGCCCGACCACCCCCGCGCCGCGTTCAACGGCCGCGGTATCAACTCTGTATACGCGCTCCACCAGTGGCAATGTCCGCAGTTGACGTTCCAGGTGCCACTGCAGATGCGCGGCCACCAGCCCGCTGGCCTGGCTGCGATGCGATGAGGCGGACGCCTCGGCGAACTCCCAGTCACCGTCGTGCAGCGCGATCATCAGATCCATCACGGCCTGCGCGGGGGTCGCGGCCCCCGACGGCCGGCAGTGCACGCACACGCTGCCGCCCGCGCCGACGTGGAAGGCCCGGTGTGGACCGGGCGCCGCGCACCGGGCGCATTCGGTCAGCGACGGCGCCCAGCCCGCGATCCCCATCGCCCGCAGCAGGTACGCATCGAGAACCAGCTCGCGGGGACGACGACCCTCGGCCACCGCACGCAGCGCCGCCACCGTCAGGCCGTGCAGCGCGGGCACCGGGGCGCGTTCCTCACCGGCGAGGCGCTCCGCGGTCTCCAGCACCGCACAGGCGCAGGTGTAGCGGCCGTAGTCGCTGACGATGTCGACGGCGAACGCATCGATGGATTGCACCTGGGTGACGATGTCGAGATTGCGCCCCGGGTGCAGCTGAACGTCGATGTGCGCGAAAGGCTCCAGCCGCGCCCCGAACTTGCTCCGGGTACGGCGCACTCCCTTGGCCACCGCACGGACCACGCCGTTCTCGCGGGTGAGCAGAGTCACGATCCGGTCGGCCTCGCCGAGCTTGTGCTGGCGCAGCACCACCGCTCGATCCCGGTACAACCGCATCCGGACAGTGTGTCACCGCGCGGTGACATCGACCGCACCGCAACGCCGGATATCCTCGAACCCAGTATGGCTCTCACCCAGAAAACGCCCGTCCGCATGACTCCTGCACCCAGATTTCCCACCCTCACCCAGCTGCAGTACCGACTCGCCAGCGGCTCGGCCACGTCCGACCAACTGGTACGCAGGTCCCTGGCGGCCATCGAGGCCAGCCAGCCCACCCTGAATGCCTTCCGGGTGGTGCTGACCGAGCAGGCGCTGGCCGATGCCGCCGAAGCTGATCGCAAACGCGCTGCCGGGCAACAACTTCCACTACTGGGAATCCCGATCGCAGTCAAGGATGACGTGGACGTGGCGGGGGTGCCCACCCGGTTCGGCACCGACGGGGAACGGCCGGTCGCGACCGCCGATGCCGAGGTGGTGCGGCGGTTACGGGCGGCCGGTGCGGTGATCGTCGGCAAGACCAATACCTGCGAGCTGGGTCAGTGGCCGTTCACCAGCGGCCCGGGATTCGGCCACACCCGCAATCCGTGGTCACGCGAGCACAGTCCGGGTGGGTCCTCCGGGGGCAGCGCCGCCGCGGTGGCCGCCGGTCTGGTGACCGCCGCGATCGGATCCGACGGGGCGGGCAGTGTCCGGATACCGGCGGCCTGGACCCATCTGGTCGGGATCAAACCGCAGCGCGGCCGCATCTCGACCTGGCCGCTGCCCGAGGCGTTCAACGGCATCACCGTCAACGGCGTGCTGGCCCGCACCGTCGCCGACGCCGCCATCGTGCTCGACGCCGCCTCCGGTAACGCCGACGGCGATCTGCACAAACCGGCTCCGGTCCAGGTGTCCGACCACGTCGGTCGCGCCCCCGGCCCGCTGCGCGTCGCGATGTCCACGGCCTTTCCGTTCAACGGGTTCCGTTCCGAGCTGCACCCGGAGATCGCGGCAGCGCTGCAGGGTGTGGCCGATCAGCTCGGACAGCTCGGGCACACCGTCATCAAGGCCGATCCGGATTACGGGCTGCGGATGTCCTGGAACTTCCTGGCCCGCTCCACCGCGGGGCTGGTGGACTGGCAGCACCGCCTGGGCTCCGAGGTGCCGCTGGACAAGCGTACCCGGAGCAATATCCGCACCGGCTGGCTGCTGTCCCAGCACACCCTGCGCAAGGCCCGCGCGGCCGAGGCGCAGGCCCAGCGCCGGATCGGCTGGATCTTCAACATCGCCGACGTGGTGCTGGCCCCCACCACCGCGCTGCCGCCACCCCGGGTCGACGAGTACGACGACCGCGGGCCGTTGGCCACCGACCGGGCCATGATCCGGGCCTGCCCGGTGACCTGGCCGTGGAACCTGCTGGGCTGGCCCTCGATCAACATCCCGGCCGGCTTCACCTCCGACGGCCTGCCGATCGGCGTACAGCTGATGGGGCCGGCCGATAGCGAACCGATGCTCATCTCACTGGCCGCCGCGCTGGAGGCGGTCAACGGCTGGGGGGTCAAACAGCCGGATCCCTGGTGGGACGCCGACGCCCTGACGTAAGGTCACCGGCTATGAACAACGTCCACCGTTGCGTCACGGCCCTTCCTGTCGTCGCGCTGGCCGCCGGCGCGGTACTCACCGCGCCCACCGCCAATGCCGACAACCGCCGGCTCAACAACAGCGTGGTCGCCAACGTGTACACGATGCAGCACAAGGCCGGCTGTGACACAGATATCAAGGTGAACCCGAAGCTCCGGCTGGCTGCGCAGTGGCACACCAACGACGTGCTGAACAACCGGGCGCTGGACGGGGACATCGGTTCGGACGGCACCACGGTCGCCGACCGGGCCCGCAACGCCGGATACGCCGGCGCGGTCGCCGAGACGGTCGCGATCAACCCGGCGCTGGCGATCAGCGGCATCGAGCTGATCAACCAGTGGTTCCACCGGCCCGACTATCACGCGATCATGTCCGACTGCTCGAACGTGGACATCGGCGTGTGGTCGGAGAGCATGCTGGACCGCACCGTGGTGGTCGCGGTGTACGGCAAGGGCGACGGCGCCCCGCCGGTCCCGTCGGATATCCGGGACTTCGGCCAGGTACCGGGCTGGACGCCCTAAAAACCCAGCTTCCTGAGCTGCTTGGGATCGCGCTGCCAGTTCTTGGCGATCTTGACCTGCAGCTGCAGATAGACCTTGGTGCCCAGCAGCTTCTCGATCTGGGTGCGCGCCGCGGTGCCCACCTCACGCAGCCGGGCACCGCCCTTGCCGATCACGATGCCCTTCTGGCTGTCGCGCTCGACATAGACGATGGCGTGCACATCGATCAGGTCGTCGCGGCCCTCACGCGGGGTCACCTCGTCGATCACGACGGCCAGCGAGTGCGGTAGCTCGTCGCGGACGCCTTCGAGCGCGGCCTCACGGATGAACTCGGCCATCAGCACCTGTTCGGGCTCGTCGGTCAGTTCGCCGTCGGGGTAGAACGCCGGGCCCGGGGGAAGCTTGCTCACCAGGACGTCGATCAGCACATCGAGCTGCTCACCCTTGGTCGCCGACACCGGCACGATCTCGGCGGTGTCCCCGACCAAGTTGCTGACGGCCATCAGCTGCGCCGCCACCTTGTCCCTGGGCACCTTGTCGATCTTGGTGACGATCACGATCAGAGTGGTCCTGGGCGCCACGGCCCGGATCTGCTCGTAGATCCACCGGTCGCCCGGTCCGATCGCCTCATCGGCGGGCAGGCACAGCCCGATGACGTCGACATCGGAGTAGGTGCCCTTGACCAGTTCGTTGAGCCGCTCACCGAGCAGGGTGCGCGGCCGGTGCAGACCCGGGGTGTCGACGAGGATGATCTGAAAGTCGTCGCGATGCACGATGCCGCGAATGGTGTGCCGCGTCGTCTGGGGCCGATTCGAGGTGATGGCCACCTTCTCGCCGACCAGCGCGTTGGTCAGTGTCGACTTGCCGGTGTTGGGCCGGCCGACGAAACAGACGAAACCGGAGCGGAATTCGTCGCTCACGGGGACACCAACGGCGTACCGGCGCGGTCGGTGACGATCACCGTCGCCGTCGGGGACAGCTCGGTCACCGCGCCGACACCGGGATCCTCCGCCGATCCGCCGACCAGCACCGCCGCTTCCAGTCCGGCCGCGCCGCTGGACACCGCGGCGGCGACGGCCGCCTGCAACGCGGTCAGGCTCAGCGCCGACAGGTGCACGGGCGCACCGGCATAGGTGCGGCCGTCGAGGTCACGCACGGCCGCACCCTGGGCGGCTTCGGCGCGGCCCATCGCTCCGCGCGCCAGCACCACCAGCTTGTCGTCCTCGGCGTCCAGATCGCTCACGTGTCCTCCTCCGGTGGCGCTTCCGGGGCGATCAGCACTGTGCCGATCCGCACCCTTCCGCGATGGTCCGGGCCGCCTTCGGCCCGCAATCGCAATCCGTTCCAGCTGACCTGGGCGCCGGGCAGCGGTACCCGGCCGAGTTCGTGGGCGAGCAACCCGCCGACGGTGTCGACTTCCAGGTCCTCGCCGACGTCGAGGTCCTCGTACAGTTCGGTCAGGTCTTCGATGGGCAGCCGGGTGGAGACCCGGAACCTGTTGGAGCCCAGCACCTCCCAGGGTGCGACCTCGTCGGCGTCGTACTCGTCGTTGATCTCCCCGACGATCTCCTCCAGCACGTCCTCGATGGTGACCAGACCGGCGATCGCGCCGTATTCGTCGACCAACAGCGCCATGTGCTTGCGGTCGCGCTGCATCTCACGCAACAGGGTGTCCAGCGGCTTGGAGTCCGGTACGAACACCGCCGGGCGCATCACCTCGCCGACGCGGGTGTCGACGCGCCCGTTCTCGGTGCTCGTCTGCTGCACCAGATCCTTGAGGTAGACCACACCGACGACATCGTCGACGTTCTCCCCGATCACCGGCAGCCGGGAATGCCCGCTGCGCACGGCCAATGAGAGCGCCTGCGCCGCGGTCTTGTCCGATTCGATCCACACCATCTCGGTGCGCGGCACCATCACCTCACGCGCCGGGGTGTCACCGAGCTCGAAGACGGACTGGATCATCCGCCGTTCGTCATCGGCCACCACACCGCGCTGCTGGGCCAGATCGACCACCTCGCGCAGTTCGATCTCCGAGGCGAACGGTCCGTTGCGGAAGCCCCGGCCGGGTGTCAGTGCGTTACCGATGAGCACCAGCAGCCGGCTGATCGGGGTCAGCAGGACCGAGATCGCATGCAGCGGAAGCGCTGCCGCCAACGCGATGGTGTACGCGTTCTGCCGGCCGACGGTCCGCGGACCCACACCGATGACGACGAAGCTGACCACCACCATGGTCGCCGCCGCGGCGAACAGCCCCCAGGCAACGCCCAGATAGCCGTCCAGATAGGACACCAGCAGGACGGTCGCGCTCACCTCACACGTGATACGCAGCAGCACCACGAGATTGATATAGCGGGGCCGGTCCAGCAGCACCCGGGCCAGCCGGGCGGCGCCGGGCCGCTCGTCGCGGACCATCTCCTCGACGCGGGCCAGCGAGGCGGTGCTGATCGCGGCGTCCACCGCGGCGAAGAGCCCACCGAGCCCGACGAGCAGCACTGCAGCGAGCAGTGGGGCGAGGCCGGTCACTGCTGGTCGAAGTATCGCGACTTGTCCAACAGCCGGCGATCCTTCTCGATCTGCAGATCCTGGCGGTAGGACTCCACTTGGTCGGCCACCCATTCCTCGAGGAGGCGGCGCTGCAGGGCGAACATCTCTTTCTCCTCATCGGGTTCGGCATGGTCGTAACCCAGCAGGTGCAGCACACCGTGCACCGTGAGCAGCGCCAGTTCCTGTCCGAGAGAGTGCCCGGCCTTCTCGGCCTGAACGGCCGCGAACTCGGGGCACAGCACGATGTCGCCGAGCATGGACGGGCCGGGTTCGGCCGCATCCGGGCGACCCCCGGGCTCCAACTCGTCCATCGGGAAACTCATCACGTCGGTGGGCCCGGGCAGGTCCATCCAGCGCACGTGCAGGTCGGCCATCGCCGCGGTGTCCAGCAGCACCATGGACAGCTCGGCCGCCGGGTTCACGTCCATCTGCGCGATGACGAACTTCGCGACACTGACCAATTCCTGTTCGGAGACGTCCATCCCCGATTCGTTCGAGACCTCGATGCTCATCTGCGCGGACGCCCGCCCGAAGACCTGCGCTGGGCGCGGTTGATCAGTTCCGGCTGCGCCTCGTGCCGCGAGTAGGCATCCACGATCTGGGAGACCAGCCGGTGGCGGACCACATCGGCGCTGGTGAGCTCCGAGAAGTGGATATCGTCGATACCGTCGAGGATGTCGCTGGCCGCGCGCAGACCCGAGCGCGCGCCACCGGGCAGATCGACCTGGGTGACGTCACCGGTGACGACCATCTTGGAGTTGAACCCCAGCCGGGTCAGGAACATCTTCATCTGCTCGGGCGTGGTGTTCTGCGCCTCGTCGAGGATGATGAACGCGTCGTTGAGCGAGCGGCCGCGCATGAACGCCAGCGGCGCCACCTCGATCACACCGGCCGCCAGCAGGTTCGGGATGGCGGCCGGATCCATCATGTCGTGCAGCGCGTCGTACAGCGGGCGCAGGTACGGATCGATCTTCTCGGTCAGCGTGCCGGGAAGGAAGCCGAGGCGCTCACCGGCTTCCACCGCGGGGCGGGTCAGGATGATCCGGTTGACCTGCTTGGTCTGCAACGCGTGCACGGCCTTGGCCATCGCCAGATAGGTCTTGCCGGTGCCGGCCGGGCCGATCCCGAAGACGATGGTGTGCGCGTCGATGGCGTCGACGTAGTGCTTCTGGTTGAGCGTCTTGGGCCGGATGGTCTTCCCACGCCGGGACAGGATGTCCAGGGTGAGAACCTCGGCCGGCGAGGCGTCGTCGGTGCCGGTCAGCATCGACACGCTGTGCCGGACGGCGTCGGGGTTCAGTGGCTGGCCCCGGGAGATCACCGCGGTCAGCTCGGCGACGACACGCTCGGCCAGTGCCACGTCGGCGGGCTCGCCGCTGATGGTGATGGCGTTACCGCGGACATGGATGTCGGCGGTGAGCAGTTCTTCCAGGGCACGCAGGTTCTCATCGGCCGAACCCAGCAGGCCCACGATGCTGTCGGGCGGAACAGTGATGCTGCTTCGTACCGGTCCGGGAATCGGACCAGCGGTCGTCTCGCGGGGCGTCACGTGCGGTTTCGTGCCTGCTTCCTGTGCTCTCTGGAAATGGTGGTCCCGAGTTTACCGCTGGTCACCGACCTGACCCAATGGTCAGTACGTCATATCCCAGCGGCTGGTCAGCACCCCGATCGCGCCGAGCGCCACCGCCGCGGCTGTCGAGGTGCGCAGCACCGACGGCCCGAGCCGCACCGTGCGGGCACCGGCACCGGTGAGTTCGGCCAACTCCTCATCGCTGATCCCGCCCTCGGGACCGACCACCAGCAGCACCGCCGCCGCGTCGGCCAGCCCGATATCGGCCAGCGGCACCGTCGCGGACTCGTGCAACACCAGCGTCAGCGCGCCCGGCACCCGGGTCAGCAGTTGGGCGGTGGACACCAACCCCTCGATCTCGGGGACGTGGGCGCGTCGGGACTGCCGGGCGGCCGAGCGGGCCACCGCACCCCAGCGCCGCAACCCCTTGTCGACCTTGGCCGCCGATTCCCAGCGGGCCACGCAGCGCTGCGCCTGCCAGGCCAGGAAGCCGTCGGCACCGGCCTCGGTGGCCAATTCGATTGCCAGCTCGGAACGTTCGGACTTGGGCAGGGCCTGGGCAATGGTCACCGACGGTGTCGGGCGGGGCACCGCGGTGACGTCGAGCACCCGAGCGGACAGCCGGCCCTTGGCGGCCTCCTCGACCACGCAGTGCGCGACCGTCCCGTTGCCATCGCTCAGATCGAGTTCCTCGCCCGGCCGGATCCGGCGCACGTTGGACGCGTGAAAACCCTCGTCACCGTCGACGACGGCGATACCGCCCGCACCGGGCAGCGCGTCGACGTAGAAGAGCGCCCTGCTCATGCGCGATCCCGCTGAGCCGACAACTAGCGGCCCGAGAACGTCTCACGCAGCCGGCTGAACAGCCCGCCGTTGTTGGCCCCGGCACCGCCACTGCTGGACTTCACCTCGGCGACATCGCGCGGGCGGTGCTCCTTGAGCTTGCGCAGCAACTCCGAATCTGTACCGTCCAGGCGGGTCGGCACCAGCACCTCGATGTGGGCGTGCAGGTTGCCGCGCACCCCGGAACGCAGATGCGGCATGCCGTGCCCGCGCAGGGTGGTCACCGAGCCGGGCTGAGTTCCGGGCGGGATGACCAGCTCGGTGGGGCCGTCGATGATGGCGTCGACGGTGACCGAGGTGCCCAGCGCCGCGTCGAACATCGGCACCGAGACCGTGCAGTGCAGGTCATCGCCATCACGGACGAAGATCTCGTGGGGCTGTTCGTGCACCTCGACGTAGAGGTCACCGGCCGGGCCGCCACCGGGGCCGACCTCACCCTGGGCGGCGAGGCGCACCCGCATACCGTCGCCGACACCGGCCGGGATCTTGACGCTGATCTCGCGGCGGGCTTGCACCCGGCCGTCGCCGCCGCAGCGGTGGCACGGATCCGGGATGACCTCGCCGACGCCGCCGCAGACCGGGCACGGGCGCGAGGTCATCACCTGACCGAGCAGCGAGCGCTGCACCGTCTGCACCTCGCCGTGGCCCTTGCAGGTATCGCAGGTCTTGGGAACCGAGTTGCCGTGGGTGCCCTTGCCCTGGCACAGGTCGCACAGCACCGCGGTGTCGACCGCCACCTGCTTGGTCACACCGGTCGCGCACTCGGTCAGGTCCAGCCGCATCCGCAGCAGCGAATCCGAGCCCGGGCGCACCCGGCCGATCGGCCCGCGCGAGCCCGCGCCGCCACCGAAGAACGCCTCGAACACGTCGCCGAGTCCACCGAAGCCGGCGCCGGAGAAACCGCCGCCACCCGCGCCCGCGCCCTCCAGCGGATCGCCGCCGAGATCGACGATGCGGCGCTTCTCCGGATCGGAGAGCACCTCGTAGGCGAGCTGGATCTCGGTGAAGCGCGCCTGGGCGGCCTCGTCCGGGTTGACGTCGGGATGCAGTTCACGGGCCAGCTTGCGGTAGGCGCGTTTCAGCTCCGAATCACTGGCGCCTTTGCTCACGCCGAGCAGACCGTAATAATCGCGTGCCACGCTAAAAACCTCTCTCGTGCCGCCGGCGGCGGCATTCCCTCATCGGGTGCCCAGGACTTCACCTATGTAGAGGGCAACGGCGGCGACGTTCGCAATCGTTCCCGGATAGTCCATCCGGGTGGGACCGACCACGCCCATTCCGCCGTACACCTTGCCCGAGCTGCCGTAGGTGGTGCTCACCACCGATGTTCCCAGCATCTGCTCGGCCTCGGTCTCGTGCCCGATACGCACCGTGACCTTACCGGCCTGCTGTTGGACGGCGAGCAGCCGCAGCACCACGACCTGTTCCTCCAGCGCTTCGAGCACCGAGCGCAGCGAACCGCCGAAGTCGGCGGTGTTGCGGGTGAGGTTCGCGGTGCCGCCCAGCAGCAGTCGTTCCTCGGTGTGCTCGACGAGGGTCTCCACCAGAACGGTCGCCGCGCGGCCCACCGCGTCGCCGAGACCGCCGTGACCGTCCAGCGTGCCGGCCAGATCGGCGACCGCCACCGACGCCGCCGAGAGCGGTTTGCCCTCCAGCGCCGAACCCAGGCGTTCGCGCAGCTGAGCGAGTTGCCCATCGTCGATGGCGTCACCGAGTTCGACGACCCGCTGGTCGACGCGGCCGCTGTCGGTGATGACCACCAGCAGCAGTTTGGCCGGCGTCAGCGCGACGACCTCGAGGTGACGCACCGTGGAGGCGGACAGCGTCGGGTATTGGATGATGGCGACCTGGCGGGTCAGCTGGGCCAGCAGGCGCACCGCACGGCGCAGCACATCGTCGAGGTCGACGCCGGATTCCAGGAACGTCATGATGGCCCGGCGTTCGCCGGCCGACATCGGCTTCACATCGTCGAGGCGGTCGACGAACTCGCGGTAGCCCTTCTCGGTGGGCACCCGCCCCGAACTCGTGTGTGGCTGCGCGATGTAGCCCTCGGCCTCCAGGACGGCCATGTCGTTGCGCACCGTGGCGCTCGAAACACCGAGGTTGTGGCGTTCGACGAGGGTCTTGGACCCGATCGGCTCCTGGGTCGCGACGAAGTCGGCGACGATGGCGCGCAACACCTCGAAGCGACGATCGTCTGCACTACCCATTGTTCACCTGCCCTTTGTCATCCGGTCTGCCGCCATTTTACGGGGATCAGCAGCGCATCTTCACCGCGACACCGATCACGTCGCGCACCGGCCTCCCCGGCATCGTTCCGTAGGCAAAGACTTCGCCGACATTGCCCGTCGATTGCGGTTAATCTCACCTTCATGGGAGCCCGCCGGTGATCTTCAAAGGTGTCCGCGACGGCAAGCCGTATCCCGAACACAATCTGACCTACCGGCAGTGGGCCCAGATCCCCCCGCGCCAGATCCGGCTCGACGAGCTGGTGACCACCACGACGGTGCTCGCGCTGGACCGGTTGCTCTCCGAGGATTCGACGTTCTACGGCGATCTCTTCCCGCACGCGGTGCGCTGGCAGGGCGACGTCTATCTGGAGGAGGGCGTGCACCATGCGGTGCGGGCGGCGCTGCGCAACCGGACGGTGCTGCACGCCCGGGTCTACGAGATGGACGACGCGCTGCCGGCCTGACGCCGCAGCAGCACCAGCGCGGTGAGGATCTGCCAGGCGAAGATCGGGTAGACGCTGCCGCGCTCCCAGAGACCGACCGGATTTGCCCCCACTCCCACCGCGAGCAGGCACAGCAGACCCGACGCGCCCAGCGTGATCGACGTGGCCCGGTATGCCGTCGACGCGAGCAGGCCCGATCCCGCCAGCGCGGCGGCGTTTCCGCCGACGATCGCCAGTACCGCGCCGATGACATGCCACGGGTTGCCCTGCCCGCTGTGCACGACGGCGATCAGCACGTTGCCGATACCGTTGGCGCCGGCGAACACCAAGAACCACAAGCGGTTCCGGGATCGCGGCGCGGCGGTCGCGAACAGGGCCGCGGCGACGGCGAAGCACACCCCCTGAAAGGCGAAGGCGGCGTTCATCAGCGGGGCCTGCGGGGAGACGGTGGGGTCACCGAGGGTGCTGATGTAGTCGGTGCCGTAGCGGTACCCCGGCAGCGCCACCGCGGCGGACGCCTCGGCGGCCAGATACCCGGCCGCGGCCAGCAGCCACAGCAGCGCCGCCAGTCCCCCTTTCGCCGAAACTGTATTCCAGAAGGTCCTCACTCGATCTTTTCCATCACCAGTACAGTCTCGACGCGCTTGTCGGTGGGGACAACCAAGATCACGCCATGGGGCACATCATCATCGGCAGTGAAGCGCTGAACGACGGCATCCTCACCCGCCACGAACTGCAGCATCACCATCGTCCCGTCTTCACGAACGTCCACGCGCCGAAGAATCAGATCCTCACTCTGCAGGATCGCACCTATGCAGCGTGGCTGTGGACACGCCGTCGCGGCGTGGTGACGGGTGTGGCGGCGTCGGCATTGCACGGTGCCGAATGGGTGGACACCGGCATTCCGCTCGAGCTGATCTGGAATTGCACCAGGCCACCGCGTGGTCTGGTCGTCCGCAATGAACGACTCGCCGAGGACGAGATGACATGCCTGTCGGGCATTCCCACCACATCTGCGGCACGTACCGCCATGGATCTGGGGCGGTTTCTGTCTCGGGGGCCGGCGTTGGCGCGTCTCGACGCGCTGATGCGCGCGGTCGCCTTCGATCCCGTCGAAGTGCTGGCGCTCGCGGAGCGCTATCGCGGGGCGCGCGGGGTTGCGCGGCTCAAGGCGATTCTCCCGCTCGTCGACGGCGGAGCCGCGTCGCCCCAGGAGACACGGCTACGGCTGATGTGCATCGACGCCGGCCTGCCCTGGCCGACGACGCAGATCGCCGTGGTTGACCAGTGGGGACGACACGTACGGACACTCGACATGGGTTGGGAAGAGTTCAAAGTGGCGCTCGAATACGACGGTGACCAGCATCAGACCAGTCGTCCGCAGTACGTCAAGGACCACTGGGTGTTGCCGAGGCTGCGGGAGCTTGGGTGGAACGTCATCCAAGTCATCAGGGAAGACCGCGGCGCCGACGTCGTCGACAGCGCCTACCGTGCACTACGCGCCGGCGGATGGGACGGCCAGATGCACACCCGCATCGCCGAAACTGTAAGCGCGAAGGGAATGTTCGATTACCCACCGTCCGGAATACAGTTTCGGCGAGAGGCGGGTTAGGACATGGCGTCGCGCAGGCTCTTGGGGCGCAGGTCGGACCAGTTCTCCTCGACGTAGGCCAGGCAATCCGCGCGGGTGCTCTCCCCGAACACCACCCGCCAGCCGGCGGGCACCTGCGCGAACGTGGGCCACAGACTGTGCTGCTCTTCGTCGTTCACCAGGACGAAGAAGGCGCCGTCCTCGTCATCGAACGGATTGTTGCTCATCGGCTCTCCTCGCAGTGGCGTCGGTCTTGCTGAAAATGTCAGAACCCAGCACCCGGTCGGACAGCCGGCCCAGACAGCTCAGGTTCGGGAATCCGGGGCCCTGTGTCAGCCCGGCCAGGCCCGGCAGGAACAACTTGGGCTCGACATCGTTGACCGACAGGTCGTAGCCGATCGACTCCTGGATGCTGTCGGCGTCCAGCGCCTTGCCCATCCCCAGTTCCAGGACGTCGAGCGCGTCCTGACGCAGCAGCGGCACGAACCACATGGCGTTGGCGCCGGATCCGTCGATCACCAGATCGAAACCGTGCACCGTCTCCAACCGCTCCCCACCCCGCTCGGTCTGCAGGGTGAGCCGGATGCGTTCGTCGCGGGCCACCGCGTGCGCCACCCGGCCGCGCAGATGCCGGATGCGGTCATCGGCGAGCAGCGCCTCCTGCACCCGCACCGAGAACACCCCGCGGTCGGTGCGGTTCATGGCGTCGCGCTTCTCGGCCAGCGTCAGACCGGCCCAGTGGATGGGGTCGGAGTACAGGGCGTTCTCGAAGAATCCTTCGCCGCGGGTGAACAACGTCACCTGCGGCGAGATCACGGTGATGGTCGAAACCCGGTGCCGGAACAGCTCATCGAGCATGGTGCCCGCGGTTTCGCCGCCGCCGATCACAGCGACCCGGTCCGCGGCGATCAGCTCGTGCTGGGCCGCCCGGTGCCAGAACTGGGCGATGGAGAGCACTCGCGGGTTGCCCGGCAGAATCGACCGTTCGGCTTGTCCCGGCCCGGTGATCATCAGCGCGTCGGCATGCACGGCGCCCTCCCGGGTGCCCAGTTCCCAGCGCACCCCGTCATCGCCGTACTGCAGCCCGATCTCGGAGACGTCACCGTGGCGGACGGTCATCCCGGTGTTGTCGGCCACCCACGTCAGGTACTGGCTCCAGCGCTTGTGCGTAGGGGCGGGCCGCCCGCGGTCGATCCACTCGGCGAACTGTCCGGTCGAGATCAGGTAGGACTGCCAGCTGTGCCCCATCATCCGCTGGTCCAGTTCGGCATTGCGCCGCGGCACCAGCGCCGACTGATACGGGAACCCGATGTCCTTCTCCGGGCCGGTGCCCAGCCGGTGCTGCCCGTCGGTCCAGCCGCCGGCGGGCTGCCAGTTGGCGGCCACCGCGGTGCGTTCGATCGCCACCACATCGGGGGCGGCCACGCCCATGGCGCGCAGCTCGGCGGCCTTGGCGGCCACCGCGATCGCCTTCACGCCGGCACCGATCACGGCGAGTGTCGTGGTCATGAAATCACCTCTCGTAGAGCGTCCTGCCACAGCGCCTGCAGGGTGGCGACGTCATCGGCAGAAAGAATGTCGGGCAGCGTGCGCCACTGCGTCCCCAGCACCGGCGAGCCGTCCTTGTCGACCATCGCCACGTTCAGCGTGATCTCATGGCGCACAGCCAGATTCGGTTCGGGGATCCGGGACACCTGGGTCAGCAGCTCCCGATCCAGCGCCAGCGCCGAACCTTTCGGCGCCTGGCGCATCCGGCCCAGGTAGTTCAGCAGGATCTGTGGGCCGGGGTGGGCACCGAGCCGTTCGGCGGTATCGGTGCGCAGGTAGCGCAGCAGCGCGTAGTCGATACCGTCACCGGGGATCGCGGCGAGTTCGTCGGCGACCCCGCGGACATCCGTGGATTCCAGACGCACCGGGTAGATCGCGCTGAGCAGCCCGACCGTGTCCCCGGTGTCGATCTGACGGGAATCGTCGAGGAGTCCGGCCGAAACCACGCCATCGGCACGCCCATAGGTCTCCAACGCCAGCAGCGGCGCGGGCGTGTCCTGCCCGCGCCGCCGGCGCCACGCGGTCAGCGCCCGGGCGGTCGCCGCGGCCAGCACCTCGGGCACCGGGACCGGCGCGGCCAGCACCTGCGCGGTGACGGCGCGGCCGACGAAGGACATCGACACCACAACATCGCCGGCGCGGTCGGAGTCCGGCCGGACCCGCCGGGTGCCGATATCGGGGTCCGCACCGTCGAGCTGGCGTGCCCAGAAATCGCAGGTGTCGAGCTTGAGGGCGCGCTCGCCCAGCAGCCGCGACCACTGCCGCAGCGAGGTGTGCTCCCGCACTGCGGCGGGCGTGCGGCCGGCGGACGCGGCGTGCCAACCGGTTTCGAGCTCGCCGAGCACGATCTGCCAGGAGGCCGGGTCCATGGCGAGCACGTGGGCGGTGACGAGCAGCACCTCGGCGCCGCTGTCGTGGTGCAGCCACACCGCGTTGAACATCGCACCCCGGTCGGGGTCCAGCCGCTGCACCGCGGCGTCGGTGTGCTGTGCGACCGCTGCCGTCAGCTCACCCGACACCTCGACCTCGGCGAGGACGTCGACCACCGGGTGGTCGACCAAAGCCATTGCCGTGCGGTCCAATCGGCTGCGCAGCGCCGCGTGGCCATCGACCACACTGCGCAGCACCGCGTCCACCTGCTCGCGGGTGGCGCCGTCGGGCAGCCGGATCGCCTCGGTGGACGCCAGCCGCCGCGGATCCCCGTGGGCCAGCAGCCAGTGCCCGGCGGGTGGCAGCGGGATCGGCCCGGTGTCCTCGATGTCGATCTGCTCGGCCTCGACATCGGTATCGATCGCGGCGGCCAACTCGCGGATGGTGGTGCATTCCAGCATCAGCCGGGCCCGTAGGGACACGCCACGCCGGCGCACCGCCTGCACCACAGACAGCGCGACGATGCTGTCCAGGCCGAGGTCAAGGAAGTCGGCGTTGACGTCCACGACCGGGGTGTCCAGCAGCTCGCCGAGCACCTCGGCGAGCACGATCTCGGTATCGGTGCCGGGGGCGGCGAACTCATCGGTCCGACCGACCCCGCGGTCGGCGTCCAGGGCCGCCAGCGCGGCGTCGTCGACCTTGCCATGTGAGGTCAGCGGGATGGCCTCGACGTCGATGATGTGATGCGGCACAAGGTATCTGGGCAGGGTGCCGGTCAGCATGCGGCGCAGCTCGGTCACCGGCGCAGTGGTGACCACGTAAGCGGTGAGCCGGGGCCCGCTGCGGTGCTGTCGCACCGCGACATGCGCGTGCCGGACATCGGGATGCCGGTGCAGGGCGGCGGCCACCTCCGCGGGTTCGACCCGGAAGCCGCGGATCTTGACCTGATCATCGCTGCGGCCCAGGAACTGCAGAGCATTCCCAGCAAGGCGGCGCACCACATCACCGGTGCGGTACATCCGGGCGCCAGGGGTGACGGGGTCCGCGACGAAGCGGCCCGAGGTCTCCCCCGCGCGCCCCAGGTAGCCGCGGGTGAGCTGCCCGCCGGTCAGGTACAGCTCACCGGCCACCCCCGCGGGGACCGGGCGCAGCCAGCTGTCCAACACGTGCGCCGTCATCGGATCGGTCGGTAGGCCGATGCAGGGCTGATCATTGTCCGAGATCGCGGCGACGACGGCCTCGACGGTGGTTTCGGTGGGGCCGTAACAATTGTGGGCCCGCATCCCGGTGCGTTCACATTCGGCGCGGATACCCTGCCAGGCCGCGGTGTCGATGTTCTCGCCGCCGAGCGCGAGCACCGCCAGCGGCACGGTCGACAAGAGCCCGGCGGCACGCAGCTGAGTGAACATCGACGGGGTGGTGTCGATCATGTCCAGACCGAAACGGCCGATGGTGGCGACCAGCGCCTCCGCGTCGCGCTGCACGTCGTCGCCGATGATGTGCACGCGGTGACCGCCGAGCAGGGCCACCAGCGGCTGCCACGCCGCATCGAAGGTGAACGACCAGGCATGGGCGATGCTCAGCGTGCGGTGCAGCCGCTCCTGCGCCGGCCCCAGCACGTTGCGCACGTGATCCTCCCCGTAGGCGAGCAGCGCGCTGTGGGTTCCGATGACGCCCTTGGGTTTTCCGGTCGTGCCGGAGGTGAAGATGATGTAGGCACCCTGCCCGGGCCGTATCTGCGCGGGGCGGTAGTCCGGTTCCTGGGCGCCGCCGTCTGCCAGCAGCGCGTCGTCGACGATCAGCTCGGCGCCGGTCTGGCCGACGATCTCGCGGATGCGCTCGGAGGGCATGCCGGGATCCAGCGGCACGATCAGGCCGCCCGCCTTCAGTACGGCCAGCATGGCCACCACGTAATCGGGGCCGCGGCGCATCAGGATCGGCACCGGGGTCTCGGCGCGCACTCCCCTGCGCTGCAGGTCCGCGGCCAGCCGGTCGGCGGCGGCGTCGAATTCGCGATAGCTCAGCGCGCTGCGGTCCCCGAAGCTCGACGAGGTGGCGGGATCCCAGCTCAGCGCGATCGCGTCCGGGCGTTCGGCCGCCACAGCGGCGACCGCGGTATGGAAACCACCTGCGATGCCGGCGTTTTCGGCGAGGCGGGAGGTGATGACCTCACCGTCGAGGGTGACGTTCACCTCGCGCATCGGGCGTCCCCACGCGTGCAGCAGGCGCTGCACGACGATCAGTACCCGTTGGCCCAGCGTGGCCGGATCAAGCGGTCCCAGTGCGCCGTCCAGGGTTTCGACGAGCACCGTCAGCCGACCGTGCGTCGGGTGGGCGGCGATGGTGACCGGGAAATGCGACAGGCTCTCCAGCGCGGCGGGCCGGATCACCGCCGAGCCCAGGTCGAATTCGCCACTGCCGACGAGTCCGCCGGGCGGGAAGTTCTCGTACACCAGCAGCGTGTCGTACAGCTCGCCGATACCGCCGGCGGCCCGCAGTTCGGTGTGGCTGAGGTAGCCGTGATCCCGCAGCTCGGCCGCTTCCCGCTGCAGCGCCAGGCATTGCGCCCCGACCCGTTCGCTCGGGTCCAGCCGGATCCGAAGCGGCACGGTGTTGATGAACAGCCCCACCATGGCTTCCACGCCGGACAATTCGTCGGGCCGGCCGGACACCGTCACCCCGAACACCACATCGGAGCGGTCGGTGAACGCGGACAGGATTGTGGCCCAGGCCATCTGGAACAGCGTGCTGACGGTGACGCCGCGGCTCCTGGCGGTTTCGATCAGTTCAGCGGTGGCCTGCTCGTCCAGTTCGATCTCGGTGCGGGCGGGCAGGCCGGGCACTGCCTCGCCGCCCAGGGCCGGCGTCAGCAGCGTCGGGCCGTCCAGGTCGGCGAGGTGGGTGCGCCACCGTTGCTTGCTGGTGTCGGGGTCACGGCCGGCCAGCCAGCCGATGTAGTCGCGGTAGGGCCGCGGCGCCGGCGGTATCGCGGCGAGATCACCGCCGGCCCGGTACAGGCCGATGAGCTCGCTGACGAACACCGGCAACGACCAGCCGTCGATCACGATGTGGTGCGCGACCACCACCAGCCGCCACTGCTGCTGCGGCAGTTGCACCAGCAGGAACCGGATCGACGGACCCTTGCCGAGGTCGAAGGGCTGGCTGCGCGCCTCGGCCTCCAGGGCGGCGGCCTCGTCGGCGTCGGCGACGATGTGCTGCCAGGGCAACTCGAAGCTCACCGGGACGATAGCGACCGGCCTGCTCAGATTTCCCTGGAAGAAGCTGACCCGGACATTGGGGTGGCGCTCCAGCATCGCCTCGGCGCAGGACTTCAGCAGGCCGGCATCCAGGTCGCCCTCGACGTCGGCGGCCATCGCGATGAAATACGGGTCGGCCCCGGCCTCGCTGTCGGTCAGACCGGCCAGCGAGTACAGCCCCTGCTGCAGCGGGCTGAGTGCCATCACATCGGCGATGGCCGGAGGGGGCGAGGTCATGTCTGGTCGGTGCCCCACCCCGCGGTCAGCGCGGCCAGTTCGTCGTCGGACAGCCCCGACGCCGCCATCGGCTCGTGCCGGGTGTCGGCGAGCTGCGCCTGTCCGGCCTTGGCGTCGATCGCCGTGGCGAGTTCGGCGAGCTCGGGATGCTCGAACACCATCCGGGCGGTCAGCGGGACACCGGCATCACGTGCCCGGGCGGCCAGCTGCACGGCCAGGATGCTGTCGCCACCGAGGGTGAAGAAGTCGTCGTGGCGCCCGAATTCCTGCACCGACAGCAAGTCGACCAGCATGGCGGCCAGCGCCCGCTCGGTCTCGGTGCGGGCCGGTTCGCTCGGCGCGGTGGACACCACCACCGGACGCGGCAACAACGCACCGTCCAGCGAGTTCAGCACGGTGATCGGCAGTGCCGCATGCTGTTCGGGTAGCGCTGCGCGCAGCGCCGCGACGAACGTGTCCGCATCCGTCACCGGTTCGGTGGCCACCACGTAGCCGCCCAGCGCCGGCCCGCTGCGGGTTTCCCAGTACCGGGTGGTCGCCACCGCGACGCCCGGGGCCGCCTCGAGTGCGGCCTGCACCCGATGCTCGCCGCGTTCCAGGTACTCCAGGGTGCCCTCGGAGTTCCACCGGGCACGGTCGCCGGTGCGGTACAGCCGGGCACTCGTCCCGAACGGGTTCTCCGGATACCGGAAAGCCGCTGCGGGTCCCGCGGTTTCGCAGGAGTCGTCGATGGCCCCACCGGCGTAGTACACATCGCCGGTGACACCGGCGGCGACGGGCGCCAGCCACTCGTCGAGCACGTACACGCGGTCGGCGCCCACGGTCTGGGGCAGACCCTCCAGTGGCGTGGCCGATCGGCTCCACTGCGCAACGAGCCCGTCGTCCCCGTCGGCGATGGTGATATCGCGCAGGGTGCGGTCGGGGTCGTCGGCGAACGCGCGCACGACCCGCTCCAGCCAGGAGATCAGCCGTCGCGCGGTCTCCTGCCGGTACAGCTCGGTGCGGTAGATGACGGTGCCCGCGTAGCCCGCCGGCGTGCCGTCTGCCGTCGTCTCGGCGAAGAAGTTCAGCGACAGATCGGCATGCGCCACATCGAATGTCGGCTCCAGCGCGGTGAATCGGGTCTCCCCGTCCGCCGAGGTGTCGATCACCTGGTCCGAGGGCAATTCCTCACGCACGTGCACGACGACCCCGAACAGCGGGTTGCGCGACAGCGAGCGCACCGGGCTGACGGCATCGACGACGCGGTCGAAGGGCAGGTCCTGATGCGCGTAGGCGCCCAGTGCCATCTCCCGGGCCCGGCTCAGCACCTCACGCACGGTGGGGTTGCCGTCCAGCCTGTTGCGCAGCACCACGATGTTGATGAAGAACCCGATGAGGCCGTCGAGTTCGGGTTCGGTGCGGCCGGCGACCGGGGTGCCCAGCGGGATGTCGGTCCCCTCGCCCGCCTTGTGCAGGGCAACGGCGACGGCGGCCTGCAGCAGCATGAATTCGGTGATGCCGAGCTCGCGGCTCAGTTCGGTCAGTTTCGCGCGGGTACCGGTGTCGATGGTGAACGGCAGCGCATCACCGTCACCGCCGGGGACGGGCCGGCGCGGGAAGTCCGGGCGCAGCCCGTTCTCCTCCGGCAGGCCAGACAGCTGCTCCACCCAGTAGTCACGCTGGGCGACGATGCTCTCGGCGCGGCCACCGAGCAGTTCGGCCTGCCAGGCCGCGTAGTCCGCGTACTGCACCGGCAGCGGTTCGAAATCCGGTGTCTGCCCGGCACTGCGGGCCCGGTAGGCGGTCAGGATATCGGTGAACAGCACCCCGGCCGACCAGTGGTCGGCGGCGATGTGGTGCACCACCAGCGAGAGCACGTGCTCATTCGCGGTGGAGAGCACGGCGGCCCGGATCGGCCACTCGTTCTCCAGGTCGAAGCAGTAGCGCCGCTCGGCGGTCAGTTCAGCCTGCAGCCACTGTTCGCCGTCGCCGCGGGCCCGGCGCACCGGCACCGCGGCTCCCGGGTTGATGATCTGGAACGGCGACCCGTCGATCTCGCGGTAGGTGGTGCGCAGGATCTCGTGCCGGTTCACCACATCGGTGATGGCGGCGACGAAGGCCTCCGGATTGTTCGGTCCGCTCAGGCGGGCCGCGAACGGGATGTTGTTGACCGGGTTCGGGCCGTCGATGCGGAACTGGAACCACTGGCGCAGCTGGGCCGCCGACATCTGCAGCGGGCCCTCGTGCGGGACGGCCACCATGGCCGGACGGTCGGAGCGGCCACCGGCGGCAGCGATGGCATCGATGTGCGCGGCGATACCGCTGACGGTGCCGATCTCGAAGATCTCCTGCACCCCGATGTCGACGCGGCAGCGCGAGCGCACCGCCGCCACCAGTTTGGTGGCCAGCAGCGAGTGACCGCCGAGTTCGAAGAAGGAATCGTCGGCGCCCACCGTGTCGCGGCTGAGCAACTCGGCGAACAGCTCGGCGACCTGGCGCTCGGTGTCGGTGGCGGGCTCGCGGTACGCGGTGGCGACCACGATCTCCGGCTCCGGCAACGCTTTTCGGTCGATCTTGCCGTGCGCGGTGATCGGGATCTCGTCGATGGCCACATAGGCCGCCGGGATCATGTACTCCGGCAGGGCCGCGGCGACGCGGGCCCGGATCCGGTCGATCTCGACGATGCCGGCCTCACCGGCCGGGGTGACATAGGCAACCAGGCTCTTGCCCAGTCCGGGGACGTCGCCGGCCACCACCACGGCCTGTCCCACCGATGGATCCACCGAGATGGCGGCGGCGATCTCACCGAGTTCGATCCGGAATCCACGAATCTTGACCTGCTCATCGGCGCGCCCGACGAATTCGATGTCCCCGTCGGCGTTGCGGCGGGCCAGGTCACCGGAGCGGTACATCCGCCCGCCCGGGTTGAACGGGTCGGCGATGAAACGTTCGGCGGTCAGCGCCGGGCGGTGATGGTATCCGTGCGCGACATGTGTTCCGCCGATGTAGATCTCGCCGATCACCCCGACCGGCACCGGCTGCAGGTAGTCGTCGAGCAGGTGCATGCTGGTGTTGATCTTCGGGGTACCGATCGGCACGATGCGCGAACCCTGCTTGCCCTCGACCTTGAAACGGCTGCAGTTGAGCACGGTCTCGGTGGGGCCGTAGAAGTTGTGCAGCAGCGAGTCGAACATGGCGTGAAACTTGTCGGCCACCTCGCCGGGCAGTGCCTCGCCGCCGATCGGGACACGCTGCAGGGTGCGCCATTCGTTGACCCCGGGCAGCGACAGGAAAAGGCCGAGCAGCGACGGGACGAAGTGCATCGAAGTGACGCCCTCGTTGCGCAGCAGGTCGGTCAGGTACCCGATGTCGGTCAGGCCGTCGGGCTTGGGGATCACCAGGCGGGCGCCGGCGGCGAGCATCCCGAAGATCTCGCCGATCGAGACGTCGAAGCCCTGCGAGGCCACCTGCAACAGCCGGTCCTGATCGGAGACCTGGTATTCCGGTCCGAACCAGGCGAAGTATTCGGCGATCGGGCGGTGCGGCACCGGCACGCCTTTGGGCAGGCCGGTGGAACCGGACGTGTAGATCAGGTAGGCGGTGTTCTCCGGCAGCAGCGGGCGCACCCGGTCGGTGTCGGTGGGGTCGGCCGCGGAGTAGCCGTCGAGGTCGGTGTCGAGCTCGCGGAGCACGACTTTGGGGTCGGAGTCCGACAGGATGTAGCTGAGCCGGTCTTCGGGGTAGGTCGGGTCGACCGGCAGGTACACCGCACCGGCCTTGACGATCCCGAGGGCGGTGATGACCAGTTCCGGCGACTTCTCCATCAGTACCGCGACACGGTCCTCGGTGCCGATGCCCTGGGCAATGAGCTTGTGCGCCAGACGGTTTGCCGTCTCGTTGATCTCGCGGTAGCTGTAGTGGCGGCCCTCGTACACCACGGCGGTGACATCAGGGGTCTTGGCGGCCTGCTCCTGCACCAGCGCGGTCAGCGTGGTGGCGGGGGTGTCGAACCGCTCACCGTGCGACATCGTCCGCATCCATTCGGCGTCCTCGGCCGAGAGAATGTCCAGCCGTGCCAGCGGGCGCTCCGGGTCGGCCAGTGCGTTGTCCAGCAGCACCGCAAATGACGTGAGCATGCGTCGGGCCAGGTCGGCGTCGATGATCTCGGTGAGGTGCTCGGCCTCGACAACGGCTCCGGTGCCATCGAACTCGACCATGAAGCCCAGCGGCAGCTGGGTGACGTGCCCACGCAGCTCACCTCGGACGCACTGCACACCGTCGGGGCGGAAACCGCCGCCGTCGGGTTCGCGGAAGCCGAAGCTCACCCGGGTCATCCGCTCGGCGCCGTGGCGACGGTCCGGGTTCAGTTCGCGCACCACCCGATCCAGGTTGATGCGCTGGTGCGCGAACGCGCCCAGCGCGGTGTCGCGGGTGGCCAGCACCAGGTCGCGGAAACCCTTCGCGGGCTGCGGGCGCAGCCGCAGGGCCACCGTGTTGCCGTAGTAGCCGATGGCATCGTCGGTGCCGCGGTTGAGCACCGGGCTGGCGACCAGGAAGTCATCGGTGTGGGTGTAGCGGTTGATCAGGGCGCCGAAGGCAGCGAGCAGCACCATGTACGGGGTGGCGCCGGTGTCGCGGGCCAGGGCGGACACCTTGGTGACGGTCTCCGGCGCCAGCGCCAGCGAGGTGCGCTGGGAACGGAATCCGGTCGGGACGGCCGATCCGGTGGGGCCCGGAAGTTCCAGGGGCTCGGGCGGGTCGGTCATCACCGCACGCCAGTGCGCCAGATCCTGCGCTCCGGTGTCGGCGGCCGGCGCGGGCGGGCGCGGGGTCGGCCCGAGGTCGGCCCCGCCGTAGGCGGTGGTCAGATCGCCGAAGAACACCCTCCAGCTGCCGTCATCCCAGGCGATGTGGTGAGCGACCAGCAGCATCATGTGCTCGTCGGCGGCCAGGCGCACCAGGGTGATCCGCAGCGGCGAGTCGGCGGAAAGGTCGAAGCTCCGGCCGAACTCACGCTGGGCCAGCACCTCCAGGCGCAGCCCGCGGGCCCGCTCGGACATCGCCGAGAGGTCGTGGAAGGCCCACGCGGGGTTCAGGTCATCGTGCAGGACGGCCTGCGGTTCGCCATTCTCGTCGGCGGCGTAGGTGGTGCGCAGCAACGGGTGCCTGCGCGCCACGGCGTTGAGCGCGGAGTGCAGGCGGTCGGCATCCAGCGCGCCGGTCAGCCGGTAGGACAGGCTGATGTTGAGCAGCACACCGGTGGGGTCGAAGGCCTGGACGAACCACATCCGGCGCTGGCCGTCGGAGAGTGCCTTGTCATCGATCTCGTCGGCCGTGCTCGAGGACAGGCCGCGCTCGGCGAGCTTGCGGCGCATCAACTCCAGGCGGGACGAGTCAACGGATGCGGCTACGGTGTCAGTCACTTCAGACGTGCCTTCTTGTCGGGTTCTTCCAGGTGCCCAAGCACCTCGGCGACGGTGGCGCCGCCGAGAATGGTCGCCAGCGGGACATTGACCCCGGCCGCCTTCTTGAGCTTCTTGCGTAGGTCGAGCGCCAACAGCGAGTCGACGCCCAGATCGAGCAGTGACGCGGACGGTTCCAGCGCGGTGCCCGCGGGCAGGTTGAGCACCGACCCGAGTGCGACCCGCAGCACGCCCGCCGCATCGAGTCCGTCCACCGACGGTTCCGGCCGGCCCGGTGCCGGTTCGGCCTGTGCTTCCCCCAGGAATACCCGCAGTCGCGCCGGGTCGGCGGAGAACACCAGCGGGTCGGCGGCGAAGTCCCGCAGGCAGGTCTCGACGGCCCGCTCCGGGGTCATGGCCTGCAGGCCGGACCGTTCGACACGGGCGATCTCGTCGGCGTCGATGATGCCGGCGCCCGGCCACAGCCCCCAGCGCACCGAGGTGCAGTGGCTGCCGTCGGCCCGCAACTGGCCGGCCAGCACATCGAGCAGCCGGTTGGCCGCCGAGTAAGCGGTGTGCCCGCTGCCACCCCACAGACCGGATACCGAAGAGCACACCACGATGCGGGCATCCGCGCGCAGCGGCCAGTGCGCGGTGAACGCGGCCAGCCCGCCGACCTTGGCCGACACGGCCGCGGCGAACACCGGGCCGGTGAGGTCGCGGTGTCCGACCATGGTGGCCGCACCCGCCGCGTGGATGACCAGCGATGCGCCACCGCCTCCGAACTCGGCCGCGGTGGCGGCCAGGGCGACGGGGTCGGTGATATCGCACGGTGGCGCCAGCACCTCGACACCGGCCACCCGGCGCGGGTCCGCACCGCTGCGGCCGAGCAGCACGATGCGTCGCGCACCCTGCGCGGCAAGGTAATTCTCGAAGTGGGTGCCGACCGCTCCGGAGCCGCCGGTGATCACCACCTCGTCGAGCACACCGGGTGCGCCCCAGCCCGGCTGCGGCAGCCGGTTCTCGACGGTGCCGCGCCCGAACAGTGCCGGACCGGAATCGGTATGGCGCAGCGCCACTTCGGTGGCCGCGCCGGCCAGCGCGACGGCTGCGAGGGTGGCCGCCGCGTGATCGAGATCCCATGACGGCAGGTCGAGATGCCCGAAGGATTGATCGGGCAGCTCCAGCCCGATGCTGCGGTGCATGGCCGCCAGCGCGGCCTGGGCCGGCAGCGGGCCCGGTTCACCGGGGCGCACCTGTTCACCGCCGACGGTGACGAGCCAGACGTCGCGGCAGCGCGGCCCGATGGCGTCGGTGTAGCCCAGCAGCCCGGCGTCGATGCGGGCGGCCAGGTCATGGCCGGCGGCGACCACGTCCAGCTGGTCGACCACGGGGGCCAGCACGACGAGTAGGTCGGCCTCGACCGGATCGGTGATCTCCAGCCGGGATCCCAGGGTGGCGGCGAGCCCGCCGTCCGCGCCGAGGTCCACGATCGCGGCGCGGCGCGGGCCGGCAGCGACGGGTGCACGTTGTTCCCACCGTTCGGTCAGCACCGTCAGACCCGGCACCGGCGGCAGCGGTTCGGCTGCGGCCCAGTGATGCAGGGCACGCATCGGCGCGAACGGGAAGTCGCGCAACAGCGCTGCGGACTGCCCGCCCCGGCCGAATCCCGGATCGGCCGATGCGACCGCGGCCACGTTGCCGGCCAGTCGCTCGACCAGGGGCTCGTCGCGGCGGCCCGACCCGACCATCGACGGCGGGTCGGGCATATCGTCGAGCACCTCGGCCATGGCGTACAGCAGTGCCGGATGCGCCGAAAGTTCCACGAATGCCCGGGCACCTGCGCTGACCGCGGCCCGCACCGCATCATCGAAGCGCACCGTGCTGCGCAGGTTGGTGTACCAGTAGTCGGCGAAATCGGTGCCGTCCGGCACCACCTGCGCGGTCGCCGAACCGATGAACGGGACCGGCGTGGCGTCGAATGTGCCCACGGGGAGCATGGATTCGAGCTCCGCGCGCTTGGTGTCCAGTTTGGTGGTGTGGGCGGGAAACCACATTTCGATCTCTTTGGCGAACCGGCCGTCCTCGCTGACCCGGCGCACCACCGAGGCGATGGCCTCGGTGTCACCGGAGACCGCCACCGACGATGCCGAGTTCACCACCGACAGTTCCAGCCAGCCCGGGGTGCGCGCGATCGCCTCCCGCGCCTGCTCCTGGTCGATTCCGAGCACGGCGACCCGGTACGGACCGGTGAGCCCGTCCAGCACGGTGGCGCGCGCGGCGACCACGCCGACGGCGTCGGCCAGCGTGATGGCACCGGCGATGTGGGCCGCGCCGATCTCGCCGAGGCTGTGCCCGACGGTGATGTCCGGGCTCACCCCGCAGGACTGCCACACCCGGGCCAGTGCGACGCCGTGCACGAATTGCGCGCCCTGGATCTGCACCTGGGAGAAATCGTTGGTCTGTGCGCCGGGGTCGGCGAGCAGATAGGACAGCGGCGACGCGTGCCCGGCATCGGCGAAGGCCGTTGCGCAGCGGTCGACCTCGTCGCGGTAGACGCTCAGCCGGTCGTAGGCCTCGACCCCCATGGACGGCCATTGGCTGCCCTGCCCGGGGAAGACGAACGCGACGCACGGTTTCCCTGCCTGCGCGGACCGGGTGACCAGCGGGTGGTCCACACCAGCCTGCAGCGCACGCAGGGCGTCGCTGAGTTCGGCGATATCGGCGGCCCGGATCAGCGCCCGGAACGTGCGTAGCCGCCGGGTCGCTGCCAGGGTCGCGGCCACCCGGGCCACGTCGGCAGCGGTGCGCAGCGCCGGTCGGCGGTGCAGGTGATCCAGGATGGCGCCGGCGTCCTGGCCGATCAGTTCTTCGGCGTGCGCGCTGAGCAGGACCGGGATGCGCCCGTCGGGCAGTGTGGTGATGGTCATCAGGCGGCCTGCCCGGCGGTGTCCGGGATCGCCACCACGGCATGGGTGTTGGTGCCACTCATCCCGAACGCCGATACCGCGGCGATCCGCTCACCACTGACCGCGGGCCATGCGGTGAGCTCGGTGGCCGGCCGCAGACCCTGTGCTTGCCAGTCGATTTCGCGGCTGGCGGTGTCGATGTGCAGGCTGGCGGGCACGGCCCCGTGCTGAGCGGCCAGGATCACCTTGGCCAGCCCGAGCGCACCGGCGGCGGCCTGGGCGTGTCCCACATTGGATTTGACCGAGCCGAGCAGCGCACCCGCGCCGGGTGCGGTAGCACCGTAGGTCTGGGCCAGTGCCCGCAATTCGGTGCGGTCACCGAGCCGGGTGGCGGTGCCGTGGCCCTCGATCATGCCGACGTCCTCGGGCCGAACCCCGGCGCGCTCGATGGCGCGGGTGAACAGCCGCTGCTGGGCGGCGCCGCTGGGTGCGGTCAGCCCGATCGTGCGGCCGTCGGAGTTGACGCCGGTGGCGCGCACCTCGGCCAGTATCTGCCTGCCGTCACGGATCGCCGCGGACCGGCGCGCCAGCACGAACAGGCCGGCCCCTTCGGCCCACACGGTGCCGCTGGCGGCGGCGCTGTAGGGCCGGCAGTGGCCGTCATCGGAAAGGGCGTGTTGCTTGGAGAATTCGACGAAGTAGCCGGGAGTGCCCATCACGCACACCCCGCCGGTCAGCGCCATATCGCAGTCCCCGGCCCGCACCGCACCGGCCGCGGTGTGCAGTGCGGCCAGTGCCGAGGAACACGAGGTGTCCACGGTGAGCGCGGGTCCGGCCAGGTCCAGTGTGTAGGCGATGCGACCGGAGATCACGCCCAGCGAGGTGCCGGTGATCAGATGGCCGCTGTGCTTCGAGTATTCGGACAGCGGCGGTCCGTACTCCAGCGCCGATGCCCCGATATAGCACCCGACGTCGTGGCCGGCGACATCGTCGGGGTTGATTCCGCTGTTCTCCAGGGCACGCCAGGCCAGGCGCAGCGCCACCCGCTGCTGCGGGTCCATCGCCACCGCCTCCCGCGGCGAGATACCGAAGAATGCCGGGTCGAAACTGGCCGCGTCGGAAAGGAATCCACCCAGGTCGTGGATCCGCTTGAAGCCGTCGCGGCGCGATCCCTCCAGCAGCTCGGACACCGACCAGCCGCGGTCGGTCGGGAACGGGCCGAGCGCCTCCCGGCGCCCGGACAGCAGGTCCCAGAAGGTGTCGGCGGAGTCGACACCGCCGGGCGCCTCCACCGCCATGCCGATGATCACCACCGGATCGTGGTCGCCGACGCGGCCCTCAGAGGACATTGACCAGCTCCGCCACATCCGCGGTGTGGTCGTTGATGTAGAAGTGACCGCCGTCGAACATCGAGACCGTGAACGCCCCGTCGGTGTGGGTTTCCCAGCGGCGCAACATGTTTTCGCTGACCCGGTGATCGCCTCGGCCGCCCAGGGTGTGGATATCGGCCGCGATGCGGACATCGTCGTCGCAGGCGTATCGGTTGAAGGCGGCGTAGTCCGCGCGCACCGCCATCAGCAGCAGTTCCACGAAGTCGTCATCGGCCAGCAACTGCGGGTCGGTGCCGCCGAGATCGACCATCTCGGCGATGATCTCGGTCTCGGCCATCGGCAGCGACGGCGCCGCGGCGACCGTCGACGGGGCCTCACTGGCCGACACCCACAGTGCGCTGATCTCGACGCCCTTGCTCTCGGCGACGCGGGCGAACTCGAAGGCCACCACCGCGCCCATGCAGTGCCCGAACAGCCGCAGCGGGCCGAGCGCGGCCCAGTCACCGCCCTCGAACAGGTCCGCGGCGAGTTCGCCGACGGTATCCGGGGCGGGGTGGGTCAGCCGGTCCCCGCGCTGCGGGTACTGCATGACGTAGGTGTCGGCGCCCGCCGCGGCCAGTGCGGTGCCCAGCGAGCGGTAGGCCAGCGCCGCGCCCCCGGCATGCGGGAACACCAGGGCCGCGGCATTCCTGGATCCCGAGTACCGCTTGATCCACGGCTTGAAGGCGCTCACGATCGGCCCGCGGTATCCAGCTCGGCCACCACGTCGGCGTCGTCCATGGCGGCGACCTCCAGGTACAGCTCGGCCACCAGTTCGAGGCGCTGCGCGTCGGATTCCTGCTCGATCAGGCGCTGCGCCAGCGCGGCCACCGTCCGGGTCGCGAAGACATCGGGCACCATGATCGTCGGCGTGTCGAGCCAGTCGCGCACGTGCGCCACCACCTGGGTGGCCATCACCGAATCGCCGCCGAGCCCGAAGAAGTCGTCGTCGACGCCGATGGTGTCGCGGCCCAGCAGGTCGGACATGATCCGCGCGATGGCCGTTTCCAGCGCGGTGGACGGGGCGCGGTAGCCGCGCTCGGCGGGCAGTTCGGCCGCGGCCAGACGCAGCGCCACCGCCTTGCGGTCGATCTTGCCGCCGATGGTGAAGGGGATCCGGTCCGTGGGCACGATGACCTGCGGAATCATATGGGGCGGAACCAGGTCGGCCATCGCGTTCAGCACCGCGTCGGCGCCGAGGCCGGGATCGTCGATCCGCACCAACGCGCCGAGCACGTCGCGCCCTCCATCAACGGGGACCACCGCGGCGACCGCCGCGCCGACTCCGGGCACCCGGCTCAGCGCCGCTTCCACCTCGCCGAGTTCGATGCGATACCCGCTGAGTTTGACGCGGTGATCGGTGCGGCCGATGAACTCCAGGGTGCCGTCCGGCCAGTAGCGGGCCAGGTCTCCGGTGCGGTACCAGGTGCGGCCGTCGTGCTCGACGAACTTCTCCGCGGTCAGGTCCGGGCGACCACGGTACCCGCGGGCGATACCGCGCCCGGTGAACCACAGTTCGCCGGGCACCCAGTCCGGGCAGTCCGCACCGCTGGGGCTGACGACCCGGCAGGCGTTGTTGGGGAACGGCACCCCGTAGGGCACCGAGGGCTTCGCGGGAATCTGGTCGGCGGGCCCGATCTCGAAGATGGTGCCGTGGATGGCGGTCTCGGTGGCCCCGCCCAGCCCGGCGAACCGCATCCGCGGCGCCCGCGCGCGCAGCGCCCTGACCATGTCGGGCCGCACCCAGTCACCCCCGGTGAGCACCACCCGCAGCGACTCCAGCGAGCCGGGCACCTCGGTGAGCATCTGCAACCACCCGGGCAGAAAGTTGACCACCGACACGTTGTGCGCCTCGATGAGCCGCGCCCAGGCGTCCGGATCACGACGCTGGTCCTCGTCGACCATGACGATGGCGCCGCCGGCCCCCAGGATGCCGAACACATCGGGCACCGACATGTCCGATTCCAGATGCGACAGCGCCAGCTCACGGTCCTCGGGTCCGACCTCGAAGTGCCGGTAGAGGAACTCCAGGGTGTTCATCACCGCGTCGTGGGTCAGCTCCACGCCCTTGGGTTCACCCGTGGAGCCGGAGGTGAACAGCACATAGGCCAGATCGGTCGGTGCGACGGTGACAGCATCGAACGTCGTTGCCCCCGTGTCGATATCGACGATGCGCCGGGCGGGGACATCGGCGTCCGCCAGGACGTCGGGGATGTCGTCACCGCAGACGAGTGCGAATGTCACTCCCCCGGTGGCCAGCATGCGGCGGGCGCGGTCGGCAGGCTGATCGACGCCGATCGGCAGGTAGGCGGCACCGGCGGTCAGGATGCCGAGCAGAGCGGGAACCTGTTGGGCGCCTTTGGGTCCCGTGACGGCGACGATGTCACCGGGGCCGATCCCGGCGGCCTGCAGCGTGCCGGCGACGGCGAGCACCCGGTCGGCGAGTTCGCCGTAGCGCAGCGTTTCCGAACGCGCGATCAGCGCGGTGGCCTCCGGGGTCGCGGCGGCGTGACGGAAGAAGCCGTCGACGAGAGTGTCGCCGGACGGTGGCGCGGTGCTCGCATTGACCGCGTCCCGGACCGCGCGCGAGGCCTCGGCCAGCGCCGGCGGGTCCGGCTCGTCCCAGGCCGCGTCATCCGCGGCCAAGCGGGCGAGTTCGGCGACCTCGTAGGCGAACATCGCCTCGGGCACCCCCGGCGGGAAGGCCTCCACCCGCACGTCCCAGTTGATCATCAGCCCGTTGGCCAGCGGGGTGGCCTGGGCGTCGATGAGCACCTGCGGGCCCTGCGAGATGGTCCACACCGGTTCACCGAACTGGTCGGTCACGTCACCGGCGAACAGATCGCCCAGGCCCAGCGCGCTGGTGTAGACGATGGTCGCCAGCGTCTGGCTGCCCCGGTGCCTGCTCATATCCCGCAGGACGGTCAGCCCGGACACCGACGAATGCCGAGCGGTGGCGTGCAGGGTTTCCTGCACCGCCCGCGCCCTCGCCGCGGCGGAGCCGGTCTCGGCCAGGTCGATATCGAGCATCAGCGACGAGGTGAAACACCCCACCAGCTTGTCGACGTCGGGGTGGTAGGGCTCGCGCCCGAACATGGGCAGGTTGAGCAGAAAACGTGAATCGGTCGACCAGCGGGCCAGCGCATGGGAGTAGGCGGCGGCGACGGCCATCGCCGGGGTCAGACCACGCCGGTGCGCCGCGGCGAACAGTGCATCGCGGGTCGGCACATCGAAGATGTGCCACAACCTGATGCTGCGCAACGGGTTGCGCTGTTCATCCCGCGGAACCAGCGGCAGCGCAGGCGGTTCCGGTAAATCGGGGATCCGATCGGCCCACCACTGCAGGTCTTCGGGCGAGGGCGGCGGCGTCGACGCGGTCAGCCGGGCCCGGTATTCACGGTAGGTGTATCCGAGTTCGGGAAGTTCGGCACCGCGGTAGAACGCGGCCAGATCGGCCATGAAGTTGCGATAACTCACCGCATCGGCGGCCTGCATGTCCATGTCCACGTGCAGACGGGTCCGTCCATCCGCCAGCAGGGACAGCGAGATCTGCAGAACCTCGTTGTCCATCAACTGATGTGACTTGTCGTCGCGGATCCTCAGCAGTTGTTCGTCGGCATCTACCGCGTCGCGCAGGTCGTGGACGGTGACCGGCAGCTCCCGATCACTGATCCGCTGGGTGCCATCGGGCAGGATCTCCTGGCGCAGCATCGGATGGCGCGCAACCAGTTTGGACGCCGCCCGCTGCAACCGCCCGGGATCCACGCCGGCGCCGTCGAATTCGACATATAGATGTGCAGCGACTCCCCCGAGTTCCTGTTCGCCGTGCCGGCCCACCCACATCGCGTGCGCAATGGGGGCCAGCGAGAACGGCGCGTCGGCATCACCGGCGGCGACCTCGGCGACGGGTGCCGCACCGGCGGGAGCGTGTTCGGCGACCAGGTCCTGCCAGGCGGCAACGGTGGGATTGGCCGCGAGCGCGGCGAAACCGACCTCGATGCCCTGCTTACGCCAGCGCCCGGACAGCGACATCATCCGGATGGAGTCGAGTCCGGAGGCGATGAGATCAGCATTCGGGTCCAGCGATTCCGGGGCTACCCCGAGAAGTTCTGCCACCTCGGACCGCACCGATTCTGATGTCGTCGCAGCGACGGACACGCGTTTCCTCCGAATATTTAGTACAGGCTGCCCTAACTGCAGTGAGGCTACCCTATATTCGTATCGGCAACGCACCTACCCAGAGGGACGGTTTTTCCAGCATGAGCACGGTTTTTTCGCAGGAACACGACGGCCTGACCGACGGTTTCGTCACGTTCCCGGCCGAACGCGCCGTCGCGTACCGGCAGGCAGGCTATTGGACCGGTGCGCCGCTGGATTCCATTCTCAGCAACGGCGCCGCGACATGGCCCGACGTCACCGCGATCGTCGACAGCGAGCGCAGTTACACATTCGCCGAACTGGATGCCACCGCCGACCTGGTGGCTGCTCGGCTCACCGCCCTGGGATTGCGGCCCGGTGACCGGGTGCTGCTCCAGTTGCCGAACACCACCCAGTTCGCCGTCGCCTTCTTCGGCCTGTTGCGCGCGGGCGTGGTGCCGGTGATGTGCCTGTCGGGCCACCGTTCGGCCGAACTGAGCCACTTCGCCGGTGTCAGCGGCGCGGTCGGGCTCGTCATCACCGACACCGCAGCCGGTTTCGATTTCCGCGCGATGGCCGCTCAACTGCAGAAGGACCATACCGCGCTGCGCCATGTCATCGTCGACGGCGACCCCGGCGGCTACCTCCCGTGGTCCGCGCTGACCGATCCGGCCGGCGACGCGCCCACCACGGCGCCCGCCCGGGGGGACGTCGACCCGGCCGAACCCGCGCTGCTGCTCGTCTCCGGCGGCACCACCGGCCTGCCCAAGCTGATCCCGCGCACCCATGACGACTACGTCTACACCGCGGTCGCCTCGGCCCAGGAATACCTCATGACCAGCGACGACACCTACCTCGTCGCACTGCCCGCCGGGCACAACTTCCCGCTGGGCTGCCCCGGGTTGCTGGGTGCGATGACCGTCGGCGCCCCCACCGTCTTCACCCACGACCCGAGCCCGGAGAACGCATTCGCGCTCATCGACAAGCACCACGTCACGGTGACGGGCCTGGTCAACGCCCTGGCCAAGGTCTGGGCACAGGCCTGTGACTGGGAACCGGTACTGCCGACGTCGCTGCGGGTGGTGCAGGTGGGCGGATCGCGGATGACGGCGGACGAGGCGAAGTTCATTCTCGACAACCTCACCGGTGGCCTGTCCCAGATCTTCGGGATGGCCGAGGGCATGCTGAACTTCACCCGTCCCGGTGACCCGGTCGACGTGCTGCTGCACACCCAGGGCCGGCCGATGTCCCCACTCGACGAGATGCTCGTCGTCGACGAGCACGGCGATGCCGTGGCCCCCGGCCAGGAGGGCGAACTGCTGGTGCGCGGGCCGAACACCATCAACGGCTACTACCGCGCCGAGGAAGCCAACGCGCGCTCGTTCAGCCCGGACGGTTACTACCGCTCCGGGGACCGGGTGCGGATCTTCACCGACGGCCCGCGGGCCGGCTACGTCGAGGTGACGGGGCGCATCAAGGACGTCATCCACCGTGGCGGCGAGACCGTGTCGGCCTCCGATCTGGAGGAACACCTGTTCGCCCACCCGGGCATCTACGCCGCCGCCGCGGTAGCCATGCCGGACGAATATCTCGGCGAGAAGATCTGCGCCGCAGTCGTTTTCTCCGGGAAGGCGCTGACACTGGCCGAGCTGAACAGCTTCCTGGACACCCGCGGCGTGTCCGCGCACACCAAGCCGGACATGCTCGCCC
Source organism: Mycolicibacterium frederiksbergense (assembly GCF_012223425.1). Lineage (GTDB taxonomy): Bacteria > Actinomycetota > Actinomycetes > Mycobacteriales > Mycobacteriaceae > Mycobacterium > Mycobacterium frederiksbergense. The sequence goes on along the minus strand of NZ_CP038799.1, from coordinate 4,725,236 downwards.
CGCTGCCGGCGCTACCCAAGACCGCAGTCGGCAAGGTCGACAAGAAACAGATCATCGCGCTGCTGGAGTCTTTGTGACCGCTAATCCGTTCACCTACTTCAATTCTCGCCGGTCAGTGTGCTCTGGGGCACATCAGGTAGCCCTCCATCGACCGCCGTCGCGTGCCACGATCTCAGTCAACGCCAATGATGTGAAGAGGATTCGCAGCCGTGACGCTTAACCAGGACCCCACCCTGGAACCGATCGCCATCGTCGGTATCGGGTGCCGGCTCGCCGGCGACGTCAACACCCCGGCCGATCTCTGGCGGTTCCTGCTCGACAGCGGTACCGCGGTGGGCGAGGTCCCGGCCGAACGGTGGGAGCCGTATCTGCGCCGGGATCCCCGCAACGCCGCAATCCTCAAGGCCACCACGCCCTGGGGCAGCTTCCTGTCCGACCTGCCCGGCTTCGACGCCGAGTTCTTCGGCGTCTCCCCGCGCGAGGCCGAGCTCATGGACCCGCAACAGCGACTGGCCCTCGAGGTCAGCTGGGAGGCGCTGGAGGACGCGGGTGTGCCGCCTCGTTCGCTGGCCGGCAGCGACACCGCGGTGCTGATGGGCGTCAACTCCGACGACTACGGCAAGCTCGTCATGGAGGACCTGCCCGGCATCGAGGCCTGGACCGGGATCGGTACCGCGCTGTGCGGTATCGCCAACCGGGTCTCGCACCTGCTCGATCTGCGCGGCCCCAGTGTCGCCCTGGACGCCGCCTGCGCGGCCTCCCTGGTGGCCGTGCATCAGGCCTGCCAGCTGTTGCGGGCCGGCGAGACATCACTGGCGCTGGCCGGCGGTGTCAGCGCGTTGATCGGTCCCGGCCTGACCCGGGTGCTGGACGTGGCCGGGGCGACCGCCCCGGACGGACGGTGCAAATCATTCGACGAGTCCGCCGACGGTTACGGCCGCGGCGAAGGTGCCGCCGTGGTGGTGCTCAAGCGCCTGGCCGACGCGCAGCGCGACAACGACCGGGTGCTGGCGATCGTGCGCGGCGGCGCGGTCGCCCAGGACGGCAGGACCGTCGGCATCATGTCGCCCAACGGTGACGCGCAGGAGCAGATGTTCCGGCTCACCTGCCGCACCGCGGGTATCGACCCGGCAACTATCGACTTCGTGGAGGCGCACGGCACCGGGACCCCGACCGGCGACCCGGTGGAACTGACCGCACTGTCGGCGGTGTACGGGGCGGGTCGGGCGGATCGCCCGTGCGTGGTCGGCTCGGTCAAACCCAACACCGGGCACCTGGAGGGCGGCGCCGGCGTGGTCGGTCTGGTCAAGGCCACGCTGGCGCTGCACCACGAGGCGATCCCGCCGACCGCCGGCGTGCAGACCCCCACCACCGCGGTGGACTGGTCCACCAACGGCCTGCGGGTCAACACCGAGACCGAGAGCTGGCCGCGCACCGAGCGGCCTCGCCGCGCGGCGGTGTGCAGCTACGGCTACGGCGGGACCATCGCGCACGTCCTGCTCGAAGAGGCGCCCGCACCGGTGCTCATCGAGACCCCGAAAGACGGCACCTATCAGGTCATTCCGGTCTCCGGACGGTCCCCGTCCCGGCTGTCTGCCAACGCCGAGGCGCTGGGCGACCAGCTGCGTTCCGCGCACCACGCACTGACCGAGGTGGCCGGCACGCTGTGGTCGCGGCGGTCCCACGAACCCGTGCGCGCCGCGATCATCGCCGAGGACCACAAGGAACTGGTCGTCGGCCTGGACGCACTGGCGGGCGGCGAACGCCACTCCTCGGTGGCCACCGGCTCGGTGGTGCCCGGCGCCGCCGACGGTGCGGTCTGGGTGTGCTCGGGACACGGCTCGCACTGGGTCGGCATGGGCGCCGAGCTGCTGCGCGAGGAACCGGATTTCGCCGCCGTCATCGACGCGATCGACCCGATCTTCGACGCCGAGCTGGGCTTTTCCGCCCGTGCGGCGCTCTCCAGTGGCGAGCATGGTGGCACCGATCAGGTGCAGGCACTGACCTTTGCGATGCAGGTCGGGCTGGCCGCGGTGCTGCGCTCCCGCGGGGCGGCGCCCGCCGCGGTCATCGGGCACTCCGTGGGCGAGGTCGCCGCGTGCGTCATCGCCGGGGTGTTCGACCTGACCGACGGCGCCAGGATCGCCTGTTACCGGGCCCGCGGTTTCCGCGCGGTGCAGGGCCAGGGTGCGATGGCGCTGGTCGCACTGTCCTTCGCCGAGGCCGAGCAGCGCCTCGCCGGGCAGACCCAGGTGGTCGCCGCGATCAGTGCGGCACCGCAGTCCACCGTCATCTCCGGCACCGCCGACGAGGTGCGGGCGATCACCGCCGACTGGTCGGCCCAGGGCATCGTGACCCGCGCGGTGAACACCGATGTCGCGTTCCACAGCCCCGCCATGGACGATTTGACCGCCGAACTGGCCCGCCTCACCGGGGCGCTGTCACCGCAGGCACCGAGCATCCCGCTCTACAGCACGGCCATGGCCGATCCGCGGTCGACCGCGCTGCGCGGCCCCGACTACTGGGTGGCGAATCTGCGCGGACGGGTCCGGTTCACCGAGGCCGTCACCGCCGCTGCGGAGGACGGCCACCGCCTGTTCCTGGAGATCGCCGCGCACCCGGTGGTCTCGCATTCGATCGTCGACACCTTGTCGCACAACGGAATCGAAGAATTCGCGGTGGTGCCCCTGCACCGCCGCAACATGCCGGAGGTGCGCTCGGTCACCACCGCGATCGCCGCCCTGCATTGTCACGGCGCTCCCGTGGCACTCCGCCCGTCCCACACCCGGTGGGCCCACGGCCTGCCCGGCACGCAGTGGCAGCACCGCCGGTTCTGGCGCACCCCCGCCGCGCCACCCGGTGGCGGCGCGGTGCACGACCCGCAGACCAACACGCTGCTCGGCGGCCGCCTCGAGGTGACCGCCGCGGTACCCGCCAAGGTCTGGCAGACCCAGCTGGACATGGACACCCGGCCCTATCCGGGCGATCACCCGGTACAGGGCACCGAGATCATCCCGGCCGCGGTGCTGCTGAACACCTTCCTGACCGCGACCGGTGGCGATATCACCGATGTGCGGCTGCGCACCCCGGTGGCACCGGCGCGGGCCCGTTCGGTGCAGGTCGTGCTGCAGGACCGAGCGCTGGCCCTGGCTTCACGGATCGACGACACCGACGCGAGCACCGATTCCGATGGCGGCTGGCTCACCCACTGCACCGCCGTGTCCGCGGCGAGTGCCGAATCCCCGCTACCGGCATTCGATATCGCGGGCGCGCGGGCGCGTTGCACCGAGACGCTGCCGGCCGGCCACGTCGTGGACACGCTGGCCGAGCTGGGCGTGGCGGCCATGGGATTCCCTTGGGAGATCACCGAACTGCTGCGCGGTGACGGCGAGTTGCTGGCGGTGGTGCGCGCCGAGCCGGACGGTTCCGCGCCGCCCACCTGGGCCGGGCTGATGGACGCCGCGACGTCGGCGGCGTCGACCGTGTTCGAGAGCCCGCTGCGGCTGCGGATGCCGGCCCGCATCGACCGGGTGACGCTGCGCGGCGCACCGGTTGCGTTGGCGCTGATGCACATTCGCCGCACGGCCGACGGCACGATCGCCGATGTGACGATCGCCGACGCCGCGGGCACGGCGGTCGGTGCGATCGACGGCATGTTCTTCGATCAGCTGGAGAATCCCGGCGGCAACGATGTCAACCGGATGATGCAGCAACTCCAGTGGCATCCGACGAGCTGGACCGAATCAGCACGGCCGTCGCAGGTGATCCTGGTGGGTGGCGACGCACCGACCCTGGCCTGGTGCATGCGCGATCTCGCCGCCGCCGATGTGGACCACCGGCTGTGCACATCGCCGGACGAGATCCCCGCCGCGCTGGCCCCCGGTGCGGTGGTGCTGGTGCTGCCCCGGCCCGCGGATGCGCCGATCGAGACAGTCGGCCTGCTGCATCAGGCGCTGACCACGCTGCTGGACCGGGCGGCCCCGGCTCAGCTGTGGGCGCTGACCCGCGGCGTCTACGAGGGCAGCGATATCGGCAGTTCACCGTTGTGGGGCTTTTCCCGCATCGCCGCCGCCGAACACCCCGGAGTGTGGGGCGGCATCCTCGACGTGGCCGACGACGCACTGCCCATCGGGGCGCTCGCCACGCTCGGCGGCCAGGGTGTCGTCGTGGTCCGCGACGATATCGCGCTGACCGCACGCCTGACCCACGCCGAGTCGACCAGGCGAGCCACGCTGTCCTGCTCGCCGGCCGGCACCTACCTGATCACCGGCGGCACCGGGACGCTGGGTGTGCGCGTCGCCGCGCGACTGGCCGATCTGGGGGCACGCCGCATCGTGCTGGTGTCCCGCAGCGGTATTGCCGACCGCGCGTCCTGGGATACCGGGGCCGAGCCCGCACGCACCATCCTGTCGCTGGAGGAACGCGGCGTGTCGGTGCGGGTGGCCGCCGTCGACATCGCCGCACCCGGCGCCGCCGACGAGCTGCGGGCCGTCCTGGGTGATCTGCCCCCGGTGCGCGGCGTGGTGCATGCCGCCGGCGTGGAGGCCGGCGCCCTGCTGGCGGGCACCACCGTCGAGGATTTCGCCCAGGCCATGCGGCCCAAGGTCGACGGCACCCTGACCCTGCACGAGGTGTTCCCGCCCGGCGAGCTGGACTGGCTGGTGCTGTTCTCCTCCTGCGGCTACCTGGCGGGGTTCCCCGGCCAGGGCGCCTACGCCTGCGCGAACGCCTTCCTCGACGCGTTCGCCCAGCACCGCCGCAGTCTGGGCGACCGGACGACCGCGGTGGCCTGGACCGCCTGGCGTGGCCTCGGAATGGGTTCGGCGTCAAGCTTTGTCGCCGCACAGCTGAACGCGCTGGGCATGGGTACCGTCGGGGCCGACGACGCGATGCGTGCACTGGATCTCGCGGTGCGTGCCGATCAGGCCCATATCGTGGTGCTCCCGGTGACCGCCGATGCCGCCTCGGTGCCGATGCTCGCCGATATCGCACCCCGCGACGACGAGGACGCCGGCCTGGACGGGCTGGCGCTGCCGGTCGGGCGCGACGGGGTGGACACCGCGGTGTGGGTGGCCGAACTGGTGGTCGCCACGGTGGCCGCCGAGCTGGGCCTGCCCGACGACGGTGTGGACCCGCGCTCGCCGCTGGCCGAGATAGGTGTGGACTCGATCATGACGGTCGCGTTGCGCAAGCAGTTGGAGCGCAAAACCGGGCTGGCGTTGCCGCCGACCCTGCTGTGGGAGCACCCGACCGCCGCCGCGGTGACCACCAGGATCGTGGAAATGCTGGCGCCGCATGACCATTCGGTGACCGAGCAGGTCGGGGCCTGCCCCTGACCCGGGGATCTCAGTCCTCGAGCAGGTCACGCACCACCGCGTCGGCCAGCAATCGGCCCCGGTCGGTGAGCACCAGCCGGTCCGCGGCGGCCACCACCAGCCCATCGGTGAGCGCGATATCGGCGCGCCGCCGCTCGGGTTCGGTGAGCACCCCGCGCGGCAGGCCGCTGCGCAGCCGCATCCGCAGCATCACGTCCTCCATGTGCCGGGCGGCGGCATCGATCTCCTCGGAGTCCGCCACCGGTAGCCGGCGCTCGGCCAGTGCCTGTGCATATGCGTTGGGGTGCTTGATGTTCCACCATCTGCGCGCCCCGAGGAAGCTGTGTGCGCCCGGCCCGGCGCCCCACCAGTGGCCGCCGTCCCAGTACCCGAGGTTGTGCCGGCACTCACCGCCGGGACGGCTCCAGTTGGACACCTCGTACCACTGCAGACCGGCCGCCGACAGGTGCGCGTCGAGCAGTTCGTAGCGGTCGGCCAGCACGTCGTTGTCCGGTGCCGGCAGTTCGCCGCGGCGCACCCGGCGGGCCAGCGCGGTGCCGTCCTCCACGATCAGCGCATAGGCCGACACATGGTCGACGTCCGCGCCCAGTGCGGTCTCGATGGAACGCACCAGATCATCGTCGGTCTCGCCGGGTGTGCCGTAGATCAGATCGAGATTGACATGCTCGAACCCCTCGGCCCGGGCCTCCAGCGCGGCGGCCGGGGCCCGGCCCGCCGAATGCACCCGGTCCAGCACCTTGAGCACATGCGGCGCCGCCGACTGCATACCCAGCGAGATGCGGGTGTAGCCGGCCGCGCGCAGCGTGGCGAACAGTTCGGGCGAGCTGGACTCCGGGTTGGCCTCGGTGGTGACCTCCGCGCCGGGCGCCAGCTGAAAGTGGTCGCGCACCGCCGCCAGCACCGCCGCCAGCCCGTGCCCACCCAGCATCGTCGGCGTGCCGCCGCCGACGAAGACGGTGTCGACCGCCCGTGGGCCGACCTGGCGGGCCGCCAGTTCCAATTCGACGCGCACGGCGGCCAGCCAGCCGTCGGGGTTGGCGCCCCCGAGCTCGGACGGTGTGTAGGTGTTGAAGTCGCAGTAACCGCAGCGGGTCGCACAGAACGGCACATGGATGTAGATGCCGAAGGGGCCCTCACTGCTCATGCACGGAATCATCCCAGACGTGTTTTGCTCACCCTGAGCCCAAATTTGGCCCGGTTAGGGCAGGTGGGGGCTTCCGTGGCAGAATGGCCGGCGTGACCGCCGCCGTTGACAGCACCACCCGCATTGCGCTGGTGGTCCGTCGGCATGTCGACCTCAAGCGCATCTGCAGCTGTTGTTGTCCGTCCTGACCCGCGTCGATATCGGAATCAGCCCGCCCACATCCTGAGCCGGCCGCCGGATCTGCGCCGCCGGCCAGCCCCCGGCGATGGCGCGATTTGCGAGCCCGCTCCTCCGACAAGGAGCCACCGACAACATGACAGACACCGTCTCCAACGCCCCCGAGAAGCCGGCGAAGCCGGTCAAGCGGCCCCGCGGCGAGGGCCAGTGGGCGCTGGGTTACCGCGAGCCACTCAACGCCAACGAGCAGGCCAAGAAGGACGACAACCCGCTCAATGTGCGCCAGCGCATCGAGAGCATCTATGCCGCCGGTGGGTTCGAGAGCATCGACAAGGGTGATCTGCGTGGCCGTTTCCGCTGGTGGGGCCTCTACACCCAGCGCAAGCCCGGCTACGACGGCACCTGGACCGGTGACGAGAACACCGACATGCTGGAGGACTCGTACTTCATGCTGCGGGTACGCAGCGACGGTGGCGCCCTGACCACTGCCGCGCTGCGCACCCTCGGCGGCATCTCCACCGAGTTCGGCCGCGATACCGCCGACATCTCCGACCGGCAGAACGTCCAGTACCACTGGATCGAGGTCGAGAACATGCCGGAGATCTGGCGTCGCCTCGACGAGGTCGGCCTGCAGACCACCGAGGCCTGCGGCGACTGCCCCCGCATCGTGCTGGGCTCCCCGCTGGCCGGCGAGCACCCCGACGAGATCATCGACGGCACGCCCGCCATCGACGAGATCGTCAAGCGCTATATCGGCAAGCCCGAGTACTCCAACCTGCCGCGCAAGTTCAAGACCGCGATCTCCGGGCTGCAGGACGTCGTGCACGAGATCAACGACGTCGCGTTCATCGGGGTCGATCACCCCGAACACGGACCCGGTTTCGACGTGTGGGTCGGCGGCGGGCTGTCCACCAACCCGATGCTGGGCCAGCGCCTCGGCGCCTGGGTGCCGCTGGACGAGGTGCCCGACGTGTGGGAAGCCGTGGTCAGCGCCTTCCGTGACTACGGCTACCGCCGGCTGCGGGCCAAGGCCCGACTGAAGTTCCTGATCAAGGACTGGGGCGTGGAAAAGTTCAGGGCGGTTCTCGAAACCGAGTACCTCAAGCGCCCGCTGATCGACGGTCCCGCGCCGGCACCGGTGCCGCGGCCCATCGACCACGTCGGCGTGACGAAGCTCAAGAACGGGCTGAACGCCGTCGGCGTCGCGCCCATCGCGGGCCGCGTCTCGGGCACCATCCTGAGCAAGGTCGCCGATCTGGCCGAGGCCGCCGGCTCCAACCGGGTGCGCTTCACCCCGTATCAGAAGCTGATCGTCCTGGACGTCCCGGACGAGAATCTGGCCGAGCTCAGGGAGGGCCTGGACGCCCTGGGCCTGCCGTCGGCCCCGTCGCACTGGCGTCGCAATCTGATGGCCTGCACGGGCATCGAGTTCTGCAAGTTGAGCTTCGCCGAGACCCGCAGCCGTTCGCAGGTGCTGGTGCCCGAGCTGGAGAAGCGGCTCGAAGACATCAACGCCCAGCTCGACGTGCCGGTGACGATCAACATCAACGGCTGCCCCAACTCGTGCGCACGCATCCAGGTCGCCGATATCGGCTTCAAGGGTCAGATGATCGACGAGGGCAACGGCCCCGAGGAGGGTTTCCAGGTCCACCTGGGCGGCAGCCTGGGCCTGGACAGCGGTTTCGGCCGCAAACTGCGCCAGCACAAGGTGCTCTCCACCGAGCTCGGCGACTACATCGAGCGAGTCGTTCGCAACTTCGTGAAACAACGCGAGGGCGGCGAGCGTTTCGCAGAGTGGGCGATACGCGCCGACGAAGCGGACTTGAGGTGATGGTGTGACAGCGGTGACACATTCGGAAAGCGAATTGCAGCAGTTGGCCGAGCGCGGCGCGGCCGAACTGGCCGATGCCGGTCCCGAGGAACTGCTGCGCTGGACCGACGAGAACTTCGGCGGCAATTACATCGTGGCGTCCAACATGCAGGACGGCGTACTCGTCGAGATGGCCGCCAAGGTGCGGCCCGGCGTGGACGTGCTGTTCCTGGACACCGGGTACCACTTCGCCGAGACGATAGGCACCCGCGACGCCGTCGAGGCCGTCTACGGCGTGCATGTGGTGAATGTCTCCCCCGAGAACAGCGTGGCCCGTCAGGACGAGCTGCACGGCAAGGATCTGTTCGCCCGCGACGCCGCGGCCTGCTGCCGGATGCGCAAGGTCGAGCCGCTGGGCAAGTCGCTGCACGGATACTCGGCGTGGGTGACCGGCATCCGCCGGGTCGAAGCGCCGACGCGCGCGAATGCGCCGCTGATCAGCTGGGACGCCGCCTTCGGCCTGGTGAAGATCAATCCGATCGCCGCCTGGACCGACGAGGACATGCAGGCCTACATCGACGCCAATGGCATCCTGGTCAATCCGCTGGTCTACGAGGGATACCCGTCGATCGGGTGCGCCCCGTGCACCAGCAAGCCGGTCGAGGGCGCCGATCCGCGCAGCGGCCGCTGGGCCGGGCAGGCGAAAACGGAATGCGGACTACACGCCTCGTGAGTGTCCGGTGGTGAATCCACCGGTACTGGTGCTGACCGCGCACGGCAGCGCCGACCCACGCTCGGCGATGACCACGTACGCGGTGGCCGACACGATCCGCAGACTGCGGCGCGATCTCGAGGTGGTGCCCGCGTTCTGCGAGCAGACCGCGCCCAACCTGGTCGACGTGCTGCGCGAGGTCGGTGACCGCGCGGTGGTCACTCCCCTGCTGCTGGCCGATGCGTTCCATGCGCGCACCGATATCCCGGCGATGATCGCGGCCAGTGGCGTGCGCGCACGGCAGGCGCAGGTGCTCGGCGAGGACGACCAGTTGCTCGCCGTGCTGCGCCGCCGGATCGCCGAAGTCGGGGTCGCCGCCGAGGATTCGGATGTCGGTGTGATCGTGACGGCGGTCGGGTCATCGCGCCAGGGGGCCAACGCGCGCACCTCGACGGTCGCCTCCGCCGTCGCGGTCGGCACCCGATGGATCGGCACGACCAGCGCGTTCGCCACCGGACCGAAACCGTCGCTGCCGGCCGCCGCGCAGCGTCTGCAGCGCTGTGGCGCCGAACGCATCGTGATCGCACCGTGGTTCCTGGCGCATGGCAGGATCACCGACCGGGTCGCCGATTTCGCTGCGGCGCAAGGTATTCCGATGGCGTCTCCACTCGGGGCGCACCGCCTGGTGGCCGAGACAGTGCTGGACCGCTTCGACGCGGCCCTGGCGCTGTCCGCCGCCGCCTGAGCCGGCTCACAAACGGCACCCACCGACCCGGGTGTGCAACGTCGTCGAAAAGTCGGCCGAATCACCGCCGAGATTTCACAATCGACACTCGCCCCGCACCAGTCGGCATAGTGCGCGCAATTCAAATAGTGGCTACTATCTGAATATGGCCTCCGATGAGAAACCGCGGCGTTTCACCCGCGCCGAGAGCAAAGAGCAGACCAGGCGACGACTCCTCGATGCGGCGGCGCAGGTGTTCGCGCACCGCGGGTACACCGCCGCGTCGGTCGAGGAGATCGCCGAGTCGGCGGGCTATTCCGTCGGCGCGGTGTACTCGAATTTCAGCAACAAGGAACAGCTCTTCGAAGCGCTGATGACCGATCGCGCCGTCGACCGGATGAGCGAGGTGGCACAGGCCATCCGGGAGGCGAAGGCCGCGGCCGGTGATCCCCTGCGCGCGCTGGGCGCGATGCTGATCGCCATGGCGGACAAGGAGATCGACGTCGCCGTGCTGCGTACCGAGTTCTGGCTGCACGCGGTCCGCAATCCCGAACTCATGCGGATCGAGGCGGCCTCCTCGGCGAAGACGCTGGAATCGGTGCGCGGCATCCTCACCGAGATGCTGGACCGCCACGGGGTCGATGTCGGGGCGATCAACATCGACGACTTCGCCACCACCACGCTCGCCCTGTTCGGCGGCCTGATCCGGCAGCGCCGCATCGAACCCGAGCGGGTCACCGAGGAGATGTTCGGCCAGGCGCTGCGCTGGCAGATCGCCGGCATGCCCCGCAAAGCGAACGAGGCACCCTGACATGGAGTGGATCGGCAATATCGGCCTGTACGCGATCCCGGCGTTCCTGGTGCTGCTCGGCATCGAGTTCCTGGGCGACTACCTGGAACGCCGCCGCGACCGCCGGACCGGAGGTTCCACGGAAAGCCCTCGACGCGTGGGTTTCTCGGCCCGCGACACCTTCGCCAGCCTGGGCGTCTACGGGCTGGGCCGGTTCGCCAACCTCGTCGAGGACTTCATCCAGCTGCCCATCGTGCTGCTCGCCGCGATGCTCGCCCCGATTTCGCTGTCGGCATCGGACTGGTGGGTGTGGGTGCTGGCCATCATCGGGGCCGATCTCGGCTACTACGCCCAGCACCGGATGCAGCACCGGGTCCGGCTGTTCTGGGCGGCGCACAGCGTGCACCACTCCAGTCAGCACTTCAACATGTCCACCGCGGTGCGGCTGCCGTGGCTGATTCCGGGGCGCTTCCTGACATCGGTGGTCTACATCCCGCTGGCAGTGGTCGGCGTGCCGGTCTGGGTGATCTTCCTCTCGCAGGCGATCATCCTGCTGTTCCAGTACCCGCTGCACACCGAACGCATCGGAAAGCTGCACCCGGCAATCGAATTCGTGTTCAACACGCCATCGCACCACCGCGTGCACCACGGCTCCAACAACCCCTACCTGGACAAGAACTACGGCGGCATCCTGATCATCTGGGACCGGCTGTTCAACAGCTACGCCGACGAGGTCGAGCAGGTCCGCTACGGCCTCACCCACAACATCGACACCTACAACCCGATCAAGGTGAACTTCCACGAGTTCGCGCTGATGGTCGGCGACGTCTGGCGCGCCACGAGCTGGCGGGCGCGGGCCGGCCACCTGCTGCGGCCACCGGGGTGGACCGATGCCGCCGCGGCCGCACCAGAGCGGGAACCTGCAAGCACACGTCGCTGACGGGCGGCTCGCCTAGTCTGACGCCATGAGGTTCGACGAGTACCGCAGCCATGACGCGACCGGACTGGCGAAGCTGGTCGCCGACAAGCAGATACAGGCCTCCGAGCTGCTCACGCTGGCCTCCGAGCGTGCCGCGGCGGTGAATCCGAAGATCAACGCCATCGTGCGCGATGTCCCCGCCACGCCGTCGGACGAGCTGACCGGGCCGTTCGCCGGGGTGCCGTTCCTGATCAAGGATCTCGCCCAGGACTACGCGGGGCTGCCCAGCTCCGCGGGCTCCCGGTCGTTGCGGCACATACCGGTCGCCGAGCATTCCACGATCGTGGCGCGCTGGCTCGATGCCGGGCTGGTGATCTTCGGCAAGACCAACCTGCCCGAGTTCGGCGCCAAGGGGGTCTCCGAACCGCAGCTGTGGGGTCCCGCCCGCAATCCGTGGAACCTCGACCGGACACCCGGGGGCTCCTCCGGCGGTTCGGCGGCCGCGGTTGCCGGGGGCATCGTCCCCTGCGCGGGCGCCAACGACGGCGGCGGGTCGATCCGCATCCCGGCCGCCTGCTGCGGGCTGGTGGGCCTCAAACCGGGGCGCGGACTCACCCCGATGGGTCCGACGAACGCCGAGTCGATGCATGGCTCCGCGGTGCAGGGCGTGGTCTCGCGAACCGTCCGGGACACCGCCGCGATGTTCGATGTCATCGCCGGCGGTGAACCGTTCGGACCCTATTCACCGGCGCTGGCCGAGTCGTCCTATGCGTCGGCGGTCGGGCAGGATCCGGGCACGTTGCGGATCGGCGTCCGGGTGCCCTCGGCGATCACACCGCAGCCCCATCACGAGGCGTACGCCGCGGTGGAGACGGCGATCCGGGTCCTCACCGATCTCGGGCACCACGTCGAGGAACTCCCCACCGCGCCGTTCGACGATGCCGAGCTGGCGCGCGACTTCCTGCTCACCTGGTTCGTCTACCTGGCGTGGGAGGTCGACGAGGCCAAACGGCTGTCCGGTGCCGGCGATGACGCCTTCGAGCGCGACACCCTCATCATGGCCGCCCTCGGCCGGGCGACCAGCAGTGTCGCCTACGTCGACGCGGTGCAGCGCCGCCATGAACACACCCGACGGCTGAGCACCTACTTCGAGAACTACGACCTGCTGCTCACCCCCACCTTAGCGACCCCGCCACCGCGCATCGGTGAGTTCGAGCTGCCCGCCGCCCTGGCGCGGGGCGCGGACCTGCTGCTGCGGACCCGGACCGCAAAACTGTTGCGCTACACCACGATCGTCGACGATATGGTCGACAAGAACCTCGGCTGGGTGCCCTATACCCAGCTGGCCAACCTCACCGGACGCCCGGCGATCAGCCTGCCCCTGCACTGGACCGCGGACGGCCTCCCGCTCGGCGTCCAGTTCGTGGCGCCACTGGCCGGCGAGGCCCTACTGATCCGGCTGGCCGCCCAACTCGAGGTGGCGCTGCCGTGGGCCGACCGGGTAGCCCCCTGCTAGGTGAGCGCCTCGGCGCTCTGCAGTTCACCGGCGATGGCCGGCACCCGGGTGGCCCGCACGTACACGGTGTCCCCCGCACGTAGCCCCAGGGCCTCGGCGTCACCGCGGGTGATCTGCGCGGTGAAGGGCGTGCCGTTGACGGCGCTGATCAGTTCGACGCGTACCTCGAAGCCCAGGGTGACGATCCGGTCGATGGTGGCCCTGGTGACACCGGTCGACTCGGCGGTCCCGTCACCGGCGGCGATGGCCATGTCGGGATTGCGGCCGACCCGGATATCGTGCGGGCGCACCAGGATTCCGTTGAGCAGTGACACCGTGCCGAGGAAGGACATGACGAACGGATTCGCCGGTGCGTCGTACACCTCGGTCGGCGAGCCCACCTGTTCGATCCGGCCCTTGTTGAGGACCGCGATCCGGTCGGCGACGTCGAGCGCCTCGGCCTGATCGTGGGTGACCAGCACCGTGGTGACGTGGACCTCGTCGTGCAGCCGGCGCAGCCAGGCCCGCAGATCCTCCCGGACCTTCGCGTCCAGTGCGCCGAACGGCTCGTCGAGCAGAAGCACCTCTGGGTCGACGGCCAGGGCCCGGGCCAACGCCATGCGCTGGCGCTGCCCACCCGACAACTGCGCCGGATACCGGGTCTGGAAGCCGGCGAGGCCGACCACCTCGAGCAGGTTGTCGACCTTCTCCTTGATCTCGTGCTTGGGCTTCTTGCGGATCGACAGGCCGAACGCGACGTTGTCGCGCACCGTGAGGTGCTTGAACGCGGCGTAGTGCTGGAAGACGAACCCGATACCGCGCTTCTGCGCCGGTACTCCCGTCACATCGCGGTCGTTGATGGTGATCGTGCCGGTATCGGGCTGATCGAGACCGGCGATCGCGCGCAGCAGCGTCGACTTACCCGACCCGCTGGGCCCCAGCAACGCGGTCAGCGAGCCCTTGGGCACCACGAAGTCGATGTTGTCCAGCGCGGCGAACGCGCCGTAGTGCTTGTTCGCGCCCTGCACCGAAATGGCGATATCGCTCATCGGGTGGTCTCCTTCAGTCCTCAGTCTTGACACGCGAGCGCTGGGCGTCAAACACGATCTGGGCCACCAGCACAATGAGCGCGACCGCCATCAGCACCACCGAGATGGTGTACGCGCCGTACGGATTGCCCAGGGTGTAGCGGTCGTGCACCAGCAGGGTCAGCGTCTGCGATTGGCCGGGCAGGTTGGACGACACCATCAGCACCGCGCCGAACTCGCCGAGGGTGCGGGCCACGGTGAGCACCACACCATAGGTGAGGCCCCACCGGATCGACGGCAAGGTGATCCGCCAGAAGGTCTGCCACCAGTTGGCGCCCAGGGTGGCCGCCGCTTCCTCCTGGTCGGTGCCGACCTCGTGCAGCACCGGTTCGACTTCCCGGATGACGAACGGGATCGTGACGAACAGACTGGCCAGCACGATGCCGGGAAAGCCGAAGATGATCGTGAGGCCCCAGCTGTTCTGCATGAACCCGAACAGGCCGGCGCTGCCCCACAACGCGATGAGTGCCACACCGATGACCACCGGGGACACCGCGAACGGCAGGTCGATCGCGGCCTGCAGCGCGTTCTTGCCGCGGAACTTGCGCCGGGCCAGCACGATGGCCGTCGGCACACCGAACAGGACGTTCAGCGGCACCACGATGGCCACCACCAAGAGCGACAGTTGCAGCGCGGACTGGGCGGCGGGCGTGGAAACGGAGGCGAAGAACTCCCCCAGCCCGGGTGCGAGTGCGCGCCACAGAATCGCCCCCAACGGCACCACCAGCAGCGCGAAGACGTACACCAGCGCGATGACCCGGAGGATCAGCCGGGTGGACCGGGACAGCGTCATCGGGCGGACTCCTCCCGTTTGGCCGCCCGCGCACCGAAGTAGCGCAGCACGAACAGCACCACAAAGGAGATGAGCAGCAACACGATCGAGATCGCCGCCGCGCCCACCCGGTCATCGTTCTCGATGAGTGTGCGGATCCACTGCGAGGACACCTCGGTCTCGCCGGGAATGGCCCCGCCGATCAGCACGATGGACCCGAATTCGCCGATGGCGCGGGAGAACGCCAAGCCGGCGCCCGACAACAGCGACGGGGCCAGGGCGGGCAGGATGACCTTGAGGAAGATCGTCACGCTGTTGGCCCCCAGCGAGGCCGCCGCCTCCTCGACCTCGCGGTCGAGTTCCAGCAGCACCGGCTGCACGGCGCGGACCACGAACGGCAGCGTCACGAAGGCCAGCGCCAGCGCGACGCCCCACGCGGTGTGCTGGATGTGGATGCCCACCGGGCTGCCGGGCCCGTAGAGCGACAGCAGCACCAGACTGGCCACGATGGTCGGCAACGCGAACGGCAGATCGATGATGGCGTCCACGACCCGCTTGAGCGGGAAGTCGTCCCGGACCAGGACCCAGGCGATCAACAGGCCGAAGAGCACGTTGACCAGCGTCACGCCGACCGAGATGGTCAACGTGACCCGGAACGAGGCCAGCGCCGACGGCGAGGTGACCGCCGACCAGAACGCGCCCCAACCGCCCTCGGCCGAGGTCCACAGGATCGCCGCCAGCGGCAGCAGCACGATCAGCGACATCCACAGCACCGCCACCCCGACCTGCAGGGTGGCGGCGTTGGGACGCGGCGACAACCGCCGCCCGGCGGCGCTGATCGGGGTTGTCACCCGGTGGCCTGCTTGTAGATCTTGGTGATCTCACCGTTGTCCTTGTCGAACAGCTGAGGATCGACCTCGGACCAGCCACCGAGATCGGTGATGCTCCACAGCTTCTCCGGGGCCGGGAACTTGTCCGCGAACTCCGCGGCGACCGCCGGGTCGGACGGCCGGAAACCGGCCTCGGCCCACACCTTCTGCGCCTCGGGCGTGTACTGGAAGTTCACGAACTCGGTGGCCTTGTCCAGGTGCTTGCTGGTGTTGACCACCGCGACCGGGTTCTCGATCTTGAAGGTCTGCGGCGGGTTCACGTGCTCCAGGTTGTAATGCAGTGCCTCGTTCTCGTAGGCGAGCAGCACATCGCCGGTGCCCTGACGGAACACATCGGTGGCCTCACGGCCCGAGCCCGGGCGCAGCTTGACGTGCTGGCTGACCAACTCCTGGACGTAGGCGATGCCCGCGGCATGGTCCTGGCCGCCGTTGCTCTTGGCCGCGTACGGGGCCAGCAGGTTCCACTTCGCCGCACCCGAGCTCAACGGGCTGGGTGTGATGACCTCGATACCCGGCTTGAGCAGGTCATCCCAGTCGCGGATGTTCTTCGGGTTGCCCTCCCGCACCGCGAAGGTGACCACCGAACCGAACGGCAGCCCCTTCTGCGCGCCGGCGTTCCAGTCCTCGTCGACCAGCCCGGCCTTCACCAGCCGGGTGATATCGGGCTCGACGGAGAAGTTCACGACATCGGCCGGCTTGCCGGATTCGACACCGCGGGACTGATCCCCCGAAGCGCCGTAGGAGGCCGTCACACCGACGCCGTTGCCCTCCTCGGTGCCCGCGAACACCGGGGCGATCTTCGACCAGCCCGGCTCCGGCACCGCGAACGCCACCAGGGTCAGGGTGGTGTCGGCGGCCGCGGTGTTCCCCTCGCCGGCGACATCGCTGGCGCCGCCACTGCAGGCCGCGATGAGCGTGGTGGACAGCGCGAACGCGGTGAGCGCGCTCCAACGTTTGGTAGTGGTGCGGATGTTGTTCATGGAGGACCTTTCCAGGGCGGGACACGGGGCAGGGCTGCCGTACACACGGAAAGGTGATGGATCAGTGCGCGACGCGTTCACGTGCCGCTACCAACGCCAAACCGCAGACGGGTGTGGTGTCAGCGACAACAACAGACATCAGCAACAGCGGAGAAACCCACGGCAATGAGGGCCAAGATGTGGCCGCTCTTGTTGCCGGTCGCTGCGCGCATGGCCGGAAGAGTATCAGAATTGACCTGCTTCGCCTGATGAGGGCAACGTCAGCGGGCCAGCAACCACATCAGGATCACCAGCGCCAGTAGAGCGACCAGCGCCAGCGTCACCCGCGACCGCGGCATCTGGTTCACGAGGGCTCCTCATCCTGGTGCGATGCCCGGCGCAGCAGCCGGATGCCGTTGCCGAGCGCGCCGTCCAGAACGACGGCGATCCCGTAGGCCAACAGCAGCACGACCGGCATCACGATGGCGGTTTGGGCAACGAAACCGAGCCCGGACAGCCACAGCTCGACGCCGTCCCACCAGCTCAGGAATCCACCCATGAGAACCACAGTAGTGCGACGGGTTTCGGTGCGACCATGGAGCCATGTCCACCGGATGCGTGATCGTCGGCGGCGGCCCGGCCGGGATGATGCTGGGCCTGCTGCTGGCCAGGGCCGGCGTGCATGTCACCGTGCTGGAAAAGCACGCCGACTTCCTGCGCGATTTCCGTGGGGACACCGTGCATGCCAGCACCTTGCGCCTGCTCGACGAGCTCGGGCTCGGTGACCGCTTCGCCGCGCTACCGCATCGGCTGATCGAATCGTTGCGCCTGTCGGTGCAGGGAGTCCCGGTCGAGGTGGATCTGCGCCACCTGCCCGGCGCACATCAGCACATCGCCCTGGTGCCGCAGTGGGATTTTCTGGAACTGCTCGCCGACGCGGCCGAGCGGGAGCCGACGTTCACCCTGTTGCGCAACAGCGAGGTGCTCGGACCGGTGTTGCGCTCGGGACGGGTGCGCGGCGTGCGCTACCGCGATGAGCACGGCGCCGAACGCGAGATCCACGCCCCGTTGACGGTGGCCTGCGATGGCCGGGGCTCGACGTTGAGATCGACAATGGGGCTGGTGCCCAGGAGCTTTGGCGCACCGATGGATGTCTGGTGGTTCCGGGTGCCGCGCACCGAGAACGACCCCGCAGGCCTTGCCGGGGCGATGGGCGCCGGTCACGTGGCGGCCATGATCGACCGTGGCGACTACTACCAG
Organism: Mycolicibacterium frederiksbergense; assembly: GCF_012223425.1. GTDB lineage: Bacteria > Actinomycetota > Actinomycetes > Mycobacteriales > Mycobacteriaceae > Mycobacterium > Mycobacterium frederiksbergense. Next base: position 4,707,160 of record NZ_CP038799.1, on the reverse strand, counting down.
TGCGCGTTCGTCATCCCGAAGGGGTCGGATCAGCGCCTGCGCTCCGAGGGCATCGAGTCGCTGCACCGGCGGGTCACCGCGGTCGTCCCGTGGATCGCCGACCGGATCGGCTCGGTGCAATCCTTCGACGAGGTCAAACTGCTTGATGTGCAGCTCAATCGGTTGCGGCGCTGGTATGCCGACGGACTTCTGTTCATCGGTGACGCCGCTCATGCGATGTCGCCGGTGGGCGGGGTGGGCATCAATCTGGCGGTGGCCGACGCCGTGGCGGCCGCCCGGCTGCTCGCCGCCCCGTTGCGTTCCGGTGCGGTGCCGACGCGCCGGCTGCGGCGCATCCAGGCCCGCCGCTGGCTGCCCACGGTGCTGGTCCAGGGTGTGCAGAAGACCGTTCACAACCGGGTCATCGCGGTCGCGGTGACCGAGGGCGCCCCCGTGCGGGCACCGGCCGCGGTGCGACTGGTCGGCCGGGTTGCGCTGCTGCGCAGGATCATCGGTTACGGCGTCGCGATCGGGCCGCTACCCGAGCACATACCCGGCTTCGCCCGGCGCTGACACCCGGTTCGCCGCGACTAGACGGCGGCGGATTCTGCACCCATGATGGGCGACATGGTTCTGGAACATACCGAGCACGATCCGACGCCGACACCGTTCACGGCATCGGCTCCCATCGCTTACGCCCCGTCCGGAGCCCTGCGAAACCCGTTCCCGCCCATCGCGGATTACGCGTTCCTGTCCGACTGCGAGAGCACGTGCCTGGTGTCCTCGGCGGGGGCCGTGGAATGGCTGTGCGTGCCGCGGCCGGATTCACCCAGTGTGTTCGGCGCCATCCTGGACCGTGGCGCCGGTCACTTCAAGCTGAGCCCGTACGGCGTCTCGGTGCCCTCGGCGCGGCGATACCTGCCCGGCAGCCTCATCATGGAAACCACTTGGCAGACCCATACCGGCTGGATCATCGTGCGGGACGCCCTGGTGATGGGCCCCTGGCACGACACGGAGACCCGTTCGCGAACCCACCGCCGCACCCCCACCGACTGGGACGCCGAGCACATCCTGCTGCGCACCGTGCGCTGTGTCAGCGGCACCGTTGAACTGGTGATGAGCTGCGAGCCCAACTTCGACTACGGCCGCAGCCCGGCGACCTGGGAGTACTCCTCGTCGGCCTACGGTGAGGCGATCGCCCGCGCACGGAAGGATCCCGAGGCCAATCCGACGCTGCGGCTGACCACCAACCTGCGCATCGGCCTGGAGGGCCACGAGGCCCGCGCGCGCACCCGGCTCACCGAGGGCGACAAGGTGTTCGTGGCACTCAGCTGGTCCAAGCATCCCGCGCCGCAGAATTTCGAAGAAGCCGCCGACAAGATGTGGAAGACCAGCGAGTCGTGGCGGCAGTGGATCAACATCGGCGACTTCCCGGACCATCCGTGGCGGGCGTACCTGCAACGCAGCGCGCTGACGTTGAAGGGCCTGGTGTATTCGCCGACCGGCGCGCTGCTGGCGGCCAGCAGCACGTCGCTGCCGGAAACTCCTCAGGGAGAACGCAACTGGGACTACCGCTATTCGTGGATACGGGATTCCACCTTCGCGTTGTGGGGCCTGTACACCCTCGGACTGGACCGCGAGGCCGACGACTTCTTCTCCTTCATCGCCGACGTATCCGGGGCCACCAACGGCGAACGGCACCCCTTGCAGGTGATGTACGGGGTGGGCGGGGAACGCAGCCTGGTCGAGGAGGAACTGCACCACCTGTCCGGCTATGACAACTCCCGGCCGGTGCGCATCGGCAACGGCGCGTACAACCAGATGCAGCACGATATCTGGGGCACCATGCTGGATTCGGTGTACCTGCACGCCAAGTCGCGTGAGCAGATGCCCGAGGCGTTGTGGCCGATCCTGAAGAATCAGGTCGAGGAGGCCATCAAGCACTGGCGCGAACCCGACCGCGGCATCTGGGAGGTCCGCGGCGAACCGCAGCACTTCACCTCCAGCAAGATCATGTGTTGGGTGGCGCTGGATCGCGGGGCCAAACTGGCCGAACTGCAGGGCGAGAAGAGTTACGCCCAGCAGTGGAGCACGATCGCCGAGGAGATCCAGGCCGACATCCTGGCCCACGGTGTGGACTCCCGAGGGGTGCTCACCCAGCGCTACGGCGACGATGCCCTCGACGCGTCGCTGCTGCTCGCGGTGCTCACCCGGTTCCTGCCCTCGGACGACCCGCGCATCCGGGCCACCGTGCTGGCCATCGCCGAGGAACTCACCGAGGACGGGCTGGTGCTGCGCTATCGCACCGAGGAAACCGACGACGGCCTGTCCGGCGAGGAGGGCACCTTCACCATCTGTTCGTTCTGGTTGGTGTCGGCGCTGGTCGAGATCGGCGAGGTCAGCCGCGCCAAGCGGTTGTGCGAGCGGCTGCTGTCGTTCGCCAGCCCACTGCACCTCTACGCCGAGGAGATCGAGCCGCGCACCGGACGCCACCTGGGCAACTTCCCGCAGGCGTTCACCCACCTGGCCCTGATCAACGCGGTGGTGCACGTCATCCGGGCCGAGGAGGAGGCCGACAGTACCGGCGTCTTCCAGCCCGCGAACGCGCCGGCCTGACGGTTCGCGCCTAGAAGGGCGGTGGGTTGGCCTCGTAGTCCGCACGGTTGAGCGCTCGCTCGCGTGCGATTCGGTAGGCGCGGTTCTGCGCGCGGGAGCGGGAGCGCTTGGGTGCGGCGAGTTCGCGATGCGGGCTCGGCGGCGGCATCGTGATCGGCCCCAGTTCAGCCGTGCGCACCGCGAACTGTGGAAAGTACAGGGCGCTGTCGGGCTTGGTCGTGTACGTCCGCCCGTTGGGTGCGGTGATCGTGATGGTCCCGTCGGGATGCTGCTGATCGGTCCAACCGCCCGGGCCGCAGTGAAAAGTCTTGATCAGGTGGTGGATTCGGCAATACAACTTCGTGTTGGACGGATGCGTCGGGCCGTAGGGCCACGGAGTGGTGTGGTCGATATCGCAGTGCGCAACCGGGACAGTGCAGCCGGGCCAGCGACACGTCAGATCACGGCACCCGATGAAGTCGGCGAGCGTGCGGGACGGATGATAGCCGCGTTCGGTACCCAGATCCGCTGCCTCGGGCACGGGCCGAACGTCGGCCTGCGGCATGATTTCCTGAATCTGTTCGGCGTGCACGATGCCGTAACCGGGGATCAGCGCCGGGCGCTCGGCCTCGCAGGTGACGGTGCCCTGTTCGGCGTGCACATGGATCATGATGTGCCCCTTGGGCACCTCGTTGCCTGCGGCCGGGCAACCGTCGTTGCCGCACAGGCACGGGATGCTTGTCGCGCCGAGAGTCAGGGGCTCGACGGAGTCGGCTCGGCGCTCATCGACGGTGCGCGGGTCATCGGGGCACACGGTGCGCGCCAACGCATCCAGGCCCTGATCGAAGACTGCGCCCTTGGCGGCATCGACGCGGCCGTGGATCTCGACCATGCCGTCACCGATCGGTTCGACAGTGATACTGCGGCGGCGGCGCGCCTCCCGCGCCCGGCGCACCGCATCGGGGTCGACGTCGACGACCATCGAATCGACCAGATCGCCGATGCGGTCATCAGACAGCGCGTTCCACGACGGAGCCCGCTCGGCAAGATGAGCATCGATGACCGACATGATGTCGGGATCGAGAATCAGAGCCGTGCGATTCAGGATGACCCGAAGCACCCGCAGATCCACGTCGCCGGCTGCGAATACCGCGGCGAACCCTGGGAGCCTGACGATCAGGTCACGGCCCTGGGTGATCAGCGTGCATGCCCGGCCGCGGCTGATCCCGAGCTCGATACCGACCTCGGCAGCCACCAGTTCCCAGTCGTCCACGATCCGGTCCTCGAAGCTGTGGCCCAGCTCGGCCATCCGCGCCAGGGCGAACGTCCCCGCTTCGATCAACTTGTGCGCGATGGCCTTGCGTTCGGCCCGAAGCTGATCGCGCGCAGCATCGAGGTGGACGGCGACACCTCGGATCTCGAACATGTGTTCGAGTATGCCACGCGGGTGTGACAAGTTTTTGTCATGTCTCAAGACATCGGTGACAGTTCTGTATCAGGACATCGGTGACACTTCGAGGGTTCTTGGTGGTGACACTTCTGCGCCGAGGCTGCGGGGGTGGCTGTTAATGAACCTATCGATCCTCGTGTCCGGTTGGCGATCTCACAGTGGCCTGATGACGCGCCGCGTGGGGCGGTCTCGACGTTCTGCGCCGAGCACGGCATCTCCCGAAAGTCGTTCTACGCGTTACGTCAGCGCGCGAAGACCGATGGGCAGGCCGAGGTGCTCGAACCCATGTCTCGGCGGCCGAAGTCGAGTCCGTCGAAGTTAACTGAGGAGGTTAGGCAGCAGGCCGTGGCCGTGCGTGCCGCTCTGGAGGCTTCCGGCCGCGACCATGGACCGATCAGCGTGTACGACAAAATGCACGCGATGGGCCTGCCGCAGGTCCCTTCCATCGCAGCGTTGGCACGGATCTTCCGTGAGGCCGGTGTGGCTCGTCTTGAGCCCAAGAAGAAGCCCCGTTCGGCATGGCGACGGTTCGTCTACCCGGCCCCGAACGCGTGCTGGCAAGTCGACGCCACCCAGTACGTGCTCACCGGTGGCCGCACGTGTGTGATCTTCCAACTCATCGACGACCACTCCCGCTACGCAGTGGCCTCCCATGTGGCGTGGACAGAGACCGCCGAAGCGGCCATCGCAGTGTTTGACAAGGGCGTGGCAGCCTGTGGTGTTCCCCAACGGTTATTGTCGGACAACGGAATTGCGCTCAACCCCTCGCGGCGTGGCTACCTCGGCCGACTCGTCAAACACCTCTCGCGGCTAGGGGTTCAGGCGATCACCGGAAAGCCCGACAAGCCCACCACGCAGGGCAAGAATGAACGCTTCCATCAGACCTTGTTCCGCTACCTCGACAAGCAGCCGCTTGCCAGCACGCTGGCCGAGTTGCAGGCCCAGGTCGACGCGTTCGACGACATCTACAACACCGAACGTCCCCACCAAGGGCTGCCAGGACGCGTCACACCGCGCACGGCCTGGGAGGCAATCCCCAAAGCTGAACCACCGCGCCCCAGGCCCGACGCGCCGGTTCTTCCAGCGGTCACCACACCGCGCAGGTCTGCGCCCACCGACCTTCCCGCCGGCACCACCGTCGCAACCCTGACCAGCGCCGGCGCATTCGTCCTCGCCGGAGTTCGCTATCAAGTCGACGGTGGGCGCGGTTTCGAACAGGTCTTGGTGGTCGTCGACGGCGAGAAGATCACCGTGGCTGACCTGGACGGCGAAGTCCTCATCGAACACACCCGACCCGCACCGGGGGTGAAGTACGTCGGCAACGGACGCCCCCGCGGTCCACGCCCCAAGAACGAGAAACCGTCACCGATGTCCTGAGACATCCACTGTCACCGATGTCCTGATGCAGAACTGTCACCGATGTCCTGAGACATCACAGGTGTGACAAGTTTTTCCGTACCGACGGCCCGCGGTCAGCGACGCCGGGCGAGCAACCAGGCCTGCCCGTCGCCCTCCCCCGCGGCCAGCTCATCAAGGCCGGCGAACGCCGAGCGCAGTTCACCGGCAACAGCCCGGAACCGCCCAGGCGAGGCGCCGACCTCGCTGAGCACACAGATGGCCAGTAGGCCGCCTGGCTTCAGCCGGGCGGACAGATCCGCAAAGAGGTCGGGTTCGCGGAACTTGTGACACAGCACCACATCGGCCGGGTCGCCGGGCGGTAGCCCGCCATCGAGATCGACAGTGTCGAAACGTGCTGTGACACCGTGTTGTTCGGCCAGCACCCGAGCCTGTCCGATGGCGATTCCCGAGACATCGACGGCGTGTACGTCCAGACCGCGTTGCGCCAGCCACACCGCGGCACCGCCTGCACCGCAGGCGATCTCCAGTGCGGTGCCGCGGCGCGGGAACAGGTCCTTGTAACCGACGAACACCGTGGGCAGCGCGGGTGTCGGCGCCGCGTCTCGGTCGATGTACGCCGCGTCCCAGCGGGTGCGGTCGGTGTCGCCCACTACTCGACGGCGTTCTCGACCATCTTCGCCGCGATCTGGGCCGCCTCGTCGCCCGCGCCGTAGCTGCACGCCCAGGCCTCCACGATCACGTTCGTGACCGCGGAGAGCGCATGCTGGCATTCCCAGCCGTCGGCGTCATCCTGGGTGGTGATCTGGGTCAGTACCGTGTCGGTGGCCGTCAGATCCTCGATCTGCCAGGTGTAGCTGTCCATCCCGTCGTCGATGGCGATCGACGTCCCGGCGCACGCGTCCCAGCTGGACTGCGCACTGTCGAAGAAGCGCTGCGCCTTGTCCGCCGACGGGTAGAGCACCGCGGTCTGTTCCACCCAGTGCGCGTTGTCGTCGTCGGGTTCGCGCGACACCTGGTCACGGACCGCGGTGTACCCGCTGTCCCCGTAGACCGGCTGTTCGGCGCCGAAGATCGAACCGAGGCAATCCGGTTCGGACACATCGCTGGAGTGGTCGACCATCTGGTCGAGCTCACCGGTGACCTCCATGGTGTCCGAGCCCATGATGTCGTTGATGTCGCCGATGGACAGCAACACGTCGTCGAGCTGGCTCTCCTTGAGCGGCGGCGCGTCGACGGGCGCCGCGTTCTGGTCCCGGACGGCCTGACCGGTGACCGTGGCCGAACAGCTGGTCAGCAGCACGCACCCGATCGCCGCGGCGACGAGGGCAGGACGGGCATACCGCGCGCGCGGCGATACTGCGGCACTGTTCACCGCGTCATTGTGACCGATGGCGGCCCCGGAGTCACTTCTTGGCTTTGTCGCCTGCCGCATCGGTCGACAGCGCGGCGACGAACGCCTCCTGGGGTACCTCGACCCGGCCGATCGTCTTCATCCGCTTCTTGCCCTCTTTTTGCTTCTCCAGCAGCTTGCGCTTACGGGTGATGTCACCGCCGTAGCACTTGGACAGCACGTCCTTGCGGATGGCCCGGATGTTCTCGCGGGCAATGATTCTCGATCCGATGGCCGCCTGGATGGGCACCTCGAACTGCTGGCGCGGGATGAGTTCCTTGAGCTTGGTGGTCATCTTGTTGCCGTAGGCCGCCGCGCCGTCCTTGTGCACGATGGCGCTGAACGCGTCGACGGCCTCGCCCTGCAGCAGGATGTCGACCTTGACCAGGTCGGCCTCCTGCTCACCGGCCTCCTCGTAGTCGAGGCTGGCGTAACCGCGGGTGCGCGATTTCAGCGAGTCGAAGAAATCGAAGATGATCTCGCCGAGCGGCATCGTGTAGCGCAGTTCGACGCGCTCCGGGGACAGATAGTCCATCCCGCCCAGTTCACCGCGGCGGGCCTGGCAGAGCTCCATGATGGTGCCGATGAACTCGCTGGGCGCGATGACCGTCGTCTTCACCACCGGCTCGTAGACCGCGCGGACCTTGCCCTCGGGCCAGTCCGACGGGTTGGTGACGATCATCTCCGTGTTGTCTTCCTTGACCACGCGGTAGACGACGTTGGGCGCGGTGGAGATCAGGTCGAGGTTGAACTCGCGCTCCAGGCGCTCCCGGGTGATCTCCATGTGCAGCAGCCCGAGGAAGCCGCAGCGGAAACCGAACCCGAGCGCCACCGAGGTCTCCGGCTCATAGGTCAGCGCCGCGTCGTTGAGCTGCAGCTTGTCCAGGGCCTCGCGCAGCACCGGATAGTCCGAGCCGTCCACCGGGTACAGGCCCGAGTAGACCATCGGCCGGGGCTCGCGGTAGCCGACAAGCGCTTCGGTGGCACCGTGCCGCGCCGAGGTCACGGTGTCGCCGACCTTGGACTGCCGGACGTCCTTCACACCGGTGATCAGGTAGCCGACCTCGCCGACGCCGAGCCCGTCGGAGGCCTTCGGATCCGGGGAGACGATGCCGACCTCGAGCAGCTCATGGGTCGCCCCGGTGGACATCATCTTGATCTTCTCGCGGGGATGGAGCTTGCCGTCCACCACCCGGACGTAGGTCACCACACCGCGGTAGATGTCGTAGACCGAGTCGAAGATCATCGCCCGTGCCGGTGCGTCGTCCTTCCCGACCGGGGCGGGGACCAGACGGACGACCTCGTCGAGCAGCTCACGCACGCCCATACCGGTCTTGCCGGAGACCCGCAGCACATCGCTGGGTTCACAGCCGATGATGTGGGCGATCTCGCCGGCGTAGCGGTCCGGGTCGGCGGCGGGCAGGTCGATCTTGTTGAGTACCGGGATGATGGTCAGTTCCCGGTCCAGGGCCAGGTAGAGGTTGGCCAGCGTCTGCGCCTCGATGCCCTGGGCGGCATCGACCAGCAGCACCGCACCCTCACAGGCCTCCAGGGCCCGGGACACCTCGTAGGTGAAGTCGACGTGACCGGGGGTGTCGATCAGGTGCAGGACGAAGTCTTCGCCATTGACCTGCCAGGGCAGCCGGACGTTCTGCGCCTTGATGGTGATACCGCGTTCCCGCTCGATATCCATCCGGTCCAGATACTGGGCCCGCATATCGCGGTCGGCGACCACCCCGGTGATGCCGAGCATGCGGTCGGCCAGCGTCGACTTGCCGTGGTCGATATGAGCGATGATGCAGAAGTTCCGTATCTGCGCCGGCGCGGTGAACGTCTTGTCGGCGAAACTGCTGATGGGAATCTCCTGGTCCTGGCGTGATCGTGTAGTCCCAGGGTATCGACAGCGGGCCCGCTGGACACAATCGGGCATGCGGCGCCCTCGCTATGCTTGGCGGCTATGGCGTCCCAGTGGAAGGCCTTCCAGAGGTTTGCGGAGAAACTCGTGTTCAGCGAGGCCCCGAAGCTCATCCGCCAGCTGCCCAACCCCGAACGCGTCCTTCAACAGGGTCTGCGGATCGGCATGGAGGCGCTGGCAGCCCAGGCCAACCCGTCGCCGGCCGCCCTCACCAGTGGACGACCGGTGACCAGCACCGGCGTGCCCACCGCACAGCGGGCCCGGCGCATCTCCTACTCCCCCGACCTGGACGGCCGGGCCGATCCGGGCGAGATCGTCTGGACCTGGGTGGTCTACGAGGACGATCCGACGCGCGGCAAGGACCGCCCGGTGCTGGTGGTCGGTCGCGATCAGCGCACCCTGCTCGGACTGATGCTGTCCAGCCAGGACCACCATGCCGGTGACGACGGCTGGGTCGGAATCGGGACGGGCAGCTGGGACTACGACGGCCGGCCCTCCTGGGTGCGGCTGGACCGGGTGCTCGACGTGCCCGAGGACGGCATCCGCCGGGAGGGTGCCATCCTCGACAAGGATCGTTTCGAGATCATCGCGACCCGGTTGCGCGCCGAGTTCTCCTGGAGCTGAATCAGCCGACCGGGACGCCCGCCCGCACGAGCGGCAGCACCCCCTCGCCGACATGGCGGATCTCGTCGGCCTGCGGGTAGCCCGACAACACGAACTCGCTGATGCCGAGGCGGGCGTATTCGGCGAACACGTCGGCCACCTGCCGATAGCTCCCGATCGCCGCGGTGCCTGCGCCATCGCGCAGCAGGCTCGGCCCGGCCCACAGCCCGGGATGGACTTCGAGACTGCGGGCATCGACCAGTTCGCCGGTGGTCAGCGCCGCCATCCGGCGCTGACCCTCCGATCCACTGGCCAGGTAGCGCTCGTGGGCGCGACGCACCTCATCGGCGGACAGCCCGGCGATCAGCTCGTCGGCACGCCGCCAGGCCTGCTCCTCGGTGGGGCGCGCCACCGTGTGCAATCGCAGACCGAACCTCAGCTCCCGTCCGCGTCGTGCGGCGGCGTCGCGCACCCGCTCGATCTTCTCGGCGACCTGCTCCGGCGGCTCACCCCAGGTGAGATAGACGTCGGCGTGCTCGGCGGCGACCTCGATGGCCTCCGGTGAAGACCCGCCGAAGTAGACGGTCGGCAGGGTGTCCACCGGGTACGCCATCCTGGCCGCCGCCACGTCGTAGAACTCGCCGCGGAAGCTGAACTCCGGATTGCTCCAGGCGCCGCGCACCACCGTGAGGAACTCTGCGGTGCGCCGGTACCGGGCGGCCTTGTCGACGCCGTCGCCGTAGCGGCGCATCTCCAGATCGTCACCGCCGGTGACGATGTTGAGCGCCAACCGATTTCCGGTGAATCGCTGGTAGGTGCTGACCTGCTGGGCGGCCAGCGTCGGCGACAGCACTCCAGGGCGGAACGCCACCAGGAACTTGAGCCGGCGGCTGTGTTGCGCCAGTGCGGCGGTGGCCAGCCAGGAATCCTCGCAGTGCGAGCCGGTCGGGGTCAGCGCCGCCTCGAAGCCGAGATCCTCGGCGCTGCGCACCAGCGCGGTGAGGTTCTCCAACGTCGGCTGAAGATGCGACTGCACCCGCTCCGAGGCGCTACCCCGATTGTCCGCGATGGTGGTGGTGTCGCCATGGGTCGGCAGGTACCAATGGAACTTCATGGATGACGATTTTCAGATGACACGTTGCAAAGATACTCGCGTGCAAACACTTTGAGCAGATCAGAGCTACTTCGGATCAGCCAGATCACTACTCTTTCGCCGATCCGCCGGCATGCGTAGCTTCGGTACGTCCCTCGACCGTGGTCCGAAGGCGAACCTCACAACCCCACCAAACCGCAAGACGGATCCAGCTGCGATCAACCCACATGTGTTGCCACACAACGGAGCGCGACGCCTCGCGACCGAAAGCCGTTCGACCAAGAGAGCATTCCCGTGATCGAGATCGAAAACCTGACCAAACGGTTCGGTGACCGCACCGTCCTCGACGACATCTCCCTGTCCGTCGGCAGCGGAGAAATCCTGGCCGTGGTCGGGCCCAGTGGCGCCGGCAAGAGCACGTTGTCGCGGTGTGTCAGTTTCCTGGAGCGTCCCACCAGCGGCACCGTGCGGGTAGACGGGAAGGACTTCTCCCGCCTCGACGCCGACGAGTTGGTGACCGCGCGGCGCAGTGTCGGGGTGATCTTCCAGACCGCGCCGCTGCTGCGGCGCCGCACCGTGGCGCAGAACATCGCGCTGCCCCTGCAGTACCTGCACGCCACCGACGGCTCGGTCGACACACGGGTCACAGAGCTGCTGGACCGGGTGGGCTTGAGCGATCGTCGCGAGTTCTTCCCGGCTCAGCTGTCCGGCGGGCAGAAGCAGCGTGTCGGCATTGCCCGCGCCCTGGCGCTGGGGCCGTCGAATCTGCTGTCCGACGAGGCGACCTCGGGTCTGGACCCGGCCACCACGAAGTCGATCCTCAACCTGCTCAGTCATCTTCGCGACGAGTTCGGTCTGTCGATCATCCTGATCACCCACGAGATGGAGGTGGTCCGGGAGGTCGCCGACTCGGTGGCACGGATCGAGGACGGCCGCATCATCGAACGCGGCTCCGTCGAGGACATCATCCTGGACCCAGCGTCGCCGCTGGCCCACGAACTCCTGCCGGACCGGCCCGGCGTGGCGCTGACCGGAGCCGGTGACGTCTGGGAAGTGTCCTACGCGTCCCGCGATGTCCCGCTGGACTGGCTGACCTCCATCCAATCGATCCCGGGCCTGGCGAGTACCCGGGTCAGCGTGCTCAGCGCCAGTGTCGAGGCCATTCGCGGGGTCGCCGTGGGCCGCGCCGTGCTGGCCCTGTCCCCCACCACCCCAGCCGGTTTCGAGCGGCAGCTGCGCGACCGCGGCCTGCACGTACGGAACGTGAACACCACCTCCGACGAGGAAGCGGCGTGAACTATCTGGCCCAGGACGACTTCAGCACACCGTGGTCCAGGGTGCCCGATCTACTGCTGCCCGCCTACGGCCAAACCTGGCTGATGGTGGGTATCACGATGGCGCTTGTCGTGCTGATCGGCACCCCGGTCGGCATCGTGCTGCACAACACCTCGAACCTCGGGCTGTTTCCGGACCCGCGGGTGTTCAATGTGCTGAACACGATCGTCAACGTCGGCCGTTCGCTGCCCTTTCTCATCCTGATGGCAGCCATCATCCCGGTCACGCGATTCATCGTCGGCACCACCATCGGTGTCGCGGCGGCGATCGTCCCGATGACGGTTGCGGGCGTGCCGTTTTTCGCCCGCCTCGTCCAGAACGCGCTGCGCGAGGTCCGCTCGGATGTGACCGATATGGGTCTGGTGTCGGGCGGATCCCACGTCCAGGTCATCCGGTCGGTACAGCTGTCCGAGGCGCTGCCTGCGCTTGCCGGGGCACTGACGGTCAACACCATCGCCATGATCGAGTACTCGGCGATCGCCGGTTCCATCGGCGCCGGTGGTGTCGGGCACCTGGCAATCACCTACGGCTACAACCGCTTTGACGACAACATCATGATCGCCACGGTGATCGCGCTGATCCTCACCATTCAGCTGGTGCAGTTCACCGGGGATCGTGCCGTCAAAGCGCTCACCCGCTGACCCCGTACACCCCATTCAAACAGAAGGAACGACTGTGGCAGATCAGAGCAGCACTCCCGGCCTGGAGATCGAGATCAAGAAGCGCACGCGGTGGCCCTGGGTCGCGGGCGCGGTGGTGGCGGTGGTCGCGATCGCCGGCGGAGTGGCCTACGGTCAGCTCTCCCACCGCGACAAGCCGTTCGGCACCGAGCTCGAGGTGGCAACCTGGAGCACCGATATCGCCGCGGAGAACCTGCTGGCCTACATCGCCGAGAATGTCGCGCCCGAGCACGGCATCACCATCAAGCCGGTCCAGATCGACAATCTCATCGAGATCAACCGGGCCGTCGACGCGGGCACCGTGGCCGGGAACTTCTTCGAACACCAGCCCTTCCTCAACGACGCCATCGCCGCCAACGATTTCGAACTCACCTTGGCCGCACCGACATTCACCTGGGATCAGGCCACCTACTCCGACAAGTACAACAGCTGGGATGAGCTGCCCCGCGGGGCGAAGGTCGCGCTGCGCGACGATCCGGCGGGTCAGGCCATCGCGCTGCTCGACCTGGCCGAGGCCGGCCAGATCACGCTGAAGCCGGGCAAGGACACCGTCGCGGGGCTGCCCCAGCTCGATGATGTCGCCACGAACCCGAAGAACTACGAGTTCGTCCAGGTGCCGATCGGGCAGCTGGCCCGCAGCCTGCCCGATGTCGACGCCGTCGTCGTGCACATCTCCGACGTGTACGCGGCCGGCCTTCGCGAGGATCAGATCCTGGACCGTCACCCCGCGCCGGAGGGCAGTGAGGGCGGCCTGGTGGTCAGCAACAAGCATCTCGACGACCCGAACGTACAGAAGCTGATCGCCACCTTCGAAGATCCGAGGATCGCCGAGTTCCTGGAGACCACCGACAATGCGCTGATTCGCGACACCCTGGGACCGATCGGTGCGTCCGGCACCGAGAGCGCGGAATCCACGTCGTGAACAGCAAGAAGCCGCTCTACTACTCGGCGTTCGTCATGAACACCGCCTCCCATGTGCTGCACGGTCTTTGGCGGGCACCGGAAGCGCAGAACCACAAGTTCAACTCGCTGCGGCACTGGACGTCGCTGGCCGCCGAGGTCGACAGCGCCGGCTACGACCTGCTGTTCTTCGCCGACGTGTTCGGTCTGCGGGCGCCGTGGAACGGCAACTGGCGCAAGTCGGTCGAGGGCGGGATCCAGATCCCGGTCAACGATCCCTCCGTACTGGCGTCGGCACTGGCGGCGGCGACGGACAACCTGGGCATCGTGTTCACCAGTTCGATCATCCAGGACCACCCGTTCAACTTCGCCAGAAGAATGTCCTCGCTGGATCACTACACCGAGGGCCGGCTCGGCTGGAACATCGTCACCAGCTTCAACGCCAACATGTTTCGCAGCTTCGGCCACGAAGGCACCCTCGCCCACGACGAGCGCTACGAGTGGGCCTACGAATACGTCGACGTCGCCTACAAGCTGTGGGAGGGCTCGTGGGACGAGGACGCGCTGGTGCAGGACAAGGAGCGCAGCGTGCACTCCGATCCGGCCAAGATTCACAAGATCAACCATGTCGGGCAGCGCTACAGCGTTGAGGGGCCGCATTTCACCTCCCCGTCCCCGCAGCGCACGCCGGCGCTCTTCCAGGCCGGCTCGTCGCCGGCGGGCCAGCTGTTCTCCGCCCGAAACGCCGAAGGCGTCTACATCGGGAGCCCCACGCCGGCCGACGCCTACACGCTGACCACCGAAACCCGGGCGCTGGCCACCGAACACGGCCGCGACCCGCAGGACATCACCTTCGCGCAGGGCCTGTCGTTCGTCATCGGTGACAGCCATGCCGACGCGATCCGCCGCAACGACGAACTCAAGCGCTATCTCGATCTGGAGGGCATCGCCCTGCACGCGCTCGGCGATGCCGGTATCGACGCCGGTGGTCTGCCGCTGGACACCCCGATCAGTGAACTCGGCGAGTTCACCGGCATCCAGAGCTTCAAGCGCTGGGCCGCCGAGGTATCCGGCAACGAGGAACCCACCATCCGCGATATGGCCTGGGTGCTCGAGGGCGCCAACCGGGTGGTCGGCACGCCCGAGGAGATCGCGGATCGCCTGGAAGAGTGGCGGGAGGCCGGGGTCGACGGCATCAACGTCTACCACGCCACCGTGCCCCAGTCGTTCCGCGAGGTGGCAGACCGATTGTTCCCGACCCTGCGCGAGCGTGGGCTGATCGGCACCGACAAGTCGGGCACGCTGCGCCAGAAGCTGCTCGGGCGCGGTGACCGGCTGCCGGCCAGTCATCCGGCGGCCAGGTATCGCGGCGCGTTCACCGGCAACTCGCTGGCCGATCAGGTGCCGGAGCCCGCCCCGCACCAGCGACAGAGTATCGGCACCAGCGCCTGATCAACCCCGCGCGAACCGCACGTGCGGCAGGCCGTCCTCGATACTGACGCGGCACCGCACGCCGTAGACGGCGGCGATGAGAGGCTCGGTGAGCACCTGAACGGGGGCGCCGGTGGCCACGATCCGACCGGCGGAGAGCACCACGACGTGGTCGCAGAACATCGCGGCCAGGTTCAGATCGTGTAGCGCCACCACCGTGGTGACGTTCAATTGCCGCACCAGGGCCAGGATCTCCAGCTGGTGGGCGATGTCGAGGTGGTTGGTCGGCTCATCCAGGAGCAGGTGATCGGGATCCTGGGCCAACGCTCTGGCGATCTGGACCCGCTGGCGCTCCCCGCCCGAGAGCATGTGCCAGTAGCGGTCGGTCATGTCGACGAGCCCGGTGGCGGCCAGCGCGGCGTCGACCACCCGCGCGCCGTCCGGGTCGGCGCCGATCATCCCGGTGTACGGAATGCGGCCCAGCCGCACGACATCGCGCACCGTGACGTGCAGTTCGGTCTCGGCGTGCTGGGCGACCATCGCCACCCGGCGGGCCAGTGCACGCCGGGGCATCCGGGCCACCGGCTCGTGACCGAGGTGCACCGTCCCACGACTCGGCCGGTCCACCCCGGCCAGCAGTTTCAGCAGCGAAGACTTACCGGAGCCGTTCGGCCCCAGCAGGCCGACCGTGGCGCCGGGCGCCGGTTCCACCGTGACACCGTCCAGCACGAGCCGGCCCGACCGCG
Source organism: Mycolicibacterium frederiksbergense (assembly GCF_012223425.1). GTDB lineage: Bacteria > Actinomycetota > Actinomycetes > Mycobacteriales > Mycobacteriaceae > Mycobacterium > Mycobacterium frederiksbergense. Next base: position 4,691,684 of record NZ_CP038799.1, on the reverse strand, counting down.
TCCAGCTGACCTGGTCCGCGCGCAGGGTCACGACGGTATCCCCCGACGGCGCAACAGGATCAGCGCGAACGCCGGGACACCCAGCAGCGCCGTCACCACACCGGTGGGCAGTTCCTGCGGCGCGAACACGGTGCGGGCCAGCGTGTCGACCCACACCATGAACACCGCGCCGAAGATGGCGACCGTCGGCAGCAGCCGCAGGTGCGCCGGCCCGACGACGAATCGCGCCGCGTGCGGAAGCACCAGTCCGACGAAGCCGATGGCGCCCGCCGCGCTGACCAGTGACGCGGTGATCAGGGCGGTCATGACCAGCAGCACGATCCGCGCCTGCCGCACCGACACGCCGAGCGTGGCGGCGGCATCGTCGCCGAAGGCGAAGGCGTCCAGGGCGCGTGCGTAGGCCAGGCAGCACATCAGGCCGGCCCCGACGACGACGCTGCACACCGCGACATCGTTCCAGGACACCCCGGCCAGCGAGCCGAGGAGCCAGAACAGCACCCCGCGGGTCTGCTCGGCATCCGCCGAGGACAGCACGATGAATGATGTGAGCGCCGAAAACAGTTGGGTGGCCGCCACTCCGGCGAGCACCACCCGATCGGTACCGCCGCCCGCGGCGTGTGCCAGCAGCAGCACCACCCCGAAGGACAGCACCGCCCCGACGAACGCGCCACCGGACAGGGTCAGCGTGCCGGCACCCACGCCGAGCACCGCGATCAACACCGCCCCGGTCGACGCGCCCGAGGAGACCCCCAGCACGAACGGATCGGCGAGTGGGTTGCGCAGCAAGGACTGCAGGATCGCCCCGCACAGCGCCAGGCCCGCACCGCACACCGCGGCCAGCAGCACCCGGGGCAGCCGCAGTTGCCAGACGATGCCGTCCTGGATCCGGGTGGCACCCGACGGTCCGGCGCCCAGATGCTCGGCGACGATCCCGTACACATCGCGCACCGACAGTGCCGCCGGACCGATCGTGATGGCCACCGCCGCCGAGACGACCAGCAACGCCAGTCCGAGCACCCACAGGACGGGCAGCGAACGCGTACGCACGGTCAACGGCCGGGGGCGAATCCGAGCCGGCGCAGGCCGTCCGCCACCTTCTCGGTGCCGTCGACGGTCCGGATCGAGGGATTCAGATCAGCGCCGTTGACCACGATATAGCGCTTCCCCCGGACGGCGGTCAACCGCGAGGTCACCGGATTCGATTCCAGGAACGCGATCTTCGCCGCCAGCGCGTCGCCGTCGATGGTGCGCCGACTCAGGTCGGCAAGCACCAGCACATCCGGGTCTCGGTCGGCGATCACCTCCCAGCTCACCTGCGGCCACTCCTCGGTGGTGTCCAGGAAGATGTTGCGCGCACCGACGGTGTCGGTGATCACCCCCGGTGAGCCGCAGCAGCCGCCGAAGTACGGAGCCCGGATATCGGAGAACCAGTACGCCAGGTCGGCATCGGCGCGCAGCCTGCTGTCGCGCATCCGCTGCTCCAGACCGGCGATCAGTTCCTCTCCACGCTCGGGGACATCGAATATCCGCGCCAGATCCCGGATCTCGCCATAGATCGCATCCATCGTGAACGGCTCGGTGCGGGCACCGTCGGCGTTGACCGACACCTTGCCCACGCAGTCGCTCGGCGCAAGATAGCTGGGCACACCCAGCGAGTCGAACTGATCGCGGTCGGCGACACCACCCGGTCCCAGCGTCCCGGCGAACGATGCGGACACGAAGTCCGGCTCGGCGTCCAGCACGGTCTCCAGGGAGGGTTTGTTGACCGCCAGCTGTGGCACCTTGGCGTTGTCCTCGGCGAGGTTCTCCCGCACCGGATCCGTCCACGTCGCGGAGCCGACCATGCGGTCGGCCAGGCCCAGCGACAGCAGGATCTCGGTGGAGCCCTGGTTCAGCGACACCGCCCGCTGCGGAGGGGTGTCGATCACCACGTCACGACCGCAGTTCTGCACCGTGATCGGGAAACCCGCTGCCGTCTGACCGCGTTCGGCGGGAGCCTCGGGCTGACCGCACGCGGTCAGCACCACCAATGACGCCACGACGAGAATCCGGCGGCCGATCATCCCGGCTGCCCGACGTTCGCGAAACCCGCGGCGAGCTTCTCGACGGCGTCGACCTGCCGGATGCCCGGATCGAGCTCCGAACCGGTCAGCACCACATAGCGTTTCTGCTGCACCGCCGTCATGTTGCGGGTCACCGGATTGGATTCCAGGAAAGCGATTTTGGTGTCCAGCGCGTCACCGTCGATGCGCTTGCGACTCAGATCCGCGAGCACCAGCACGTCGGGGTCGCGATCGGCCAGTGCCTCCCAGCTGATCTCGGGCCAGTCCTCCGTGGCATCGGCGAACACGTTGGTGGCACCGACCTCCCGGGCGTAGAGGCCCGGAGCCGAACAGCATCCGGCCAGATACGGGGTGCGCAGCCCGGAAAACCAGAATGCGACGGTGGCACCCTGCTGCGGGATCGCCGGTGTGTCGCCGAGGCGCTGCCGCAGATCACGCACCAGCTGAGCACCGCGGTCCTGGACATCGAAAATTTGTGCCAGTTCCGTGATCTCACGAAACAGGGTGTCCATTTCCAGCGGTGCGGTGCGGGTCACCGTCTCGCCCTCCACCACCGCGTCGGTACACACCGACGGCGACTGGTAGGTGGGGATCCCGAGTTCGGCCAGACGGACACGTTCACCGACGACCGCCGGGGTGAAGGTGTGCGCGCTCGCGGAGGTGATGATGTCGGGTTCCAGATCGAGCACGGCTTCCAGGCTCGGGTCATTGTCCGCGAGGCGGGGTACCCGGTCGTTGTCGGCCGCCAGTTCGTTCAGCACCGGGTCGAACCAGGTCGAGGTGCCCACCATGCGGTCGGCCAGCCCGAGAGAGAGCAGGATCTCGGTGGAGGCCTGATACAGCGACACCGCGCGCTGCGGCGCGTGTTCGAAGGTGACCTCCACGCCGCAGTTCTGCAGTGTCAGAGGGTAACTGGTGGCGTCGGGGTGGTCGGCCTGCGACGGTGCAGGCGCCGGCGGCTCGGTGCGGGTACACGCGGTCACGAGGAGCAGCAGGGATACAAGCGTGATGAATGCACGCACGGCGGTGACTTCCTTCGGTGCAGGGCCCAGGCGCGGAGCCGTCGACGGTTCAGCGACCGCAGGCATTCGGGCTCAGAGGTCAGGCCTCATACCGTTGCGCGTCAGCTCCGGGTTCTCACCGGATTTCCCTGCAGGTCAGCACCCGCACTCTACCGCTTGCACCTCATCGTGGATTCCGCCACATCGGATACATGACGGGACCGCCGTCGGGCAGCTCGATCTCCCCGGTCACCTCGAAACCGAACCGCTGGTAGTAACCGATGTTGTCGGGATTGCTCGACTCCAGATACGCCGGTGCGAATTCGGCGTCGCAACGGTCCAGCCGGGACCGCATCAAGGCGTGCCCGAGGCCGGCTCCGCGCACCTGCGGGTCACTGCCGATGACCCCCAGATACCAGTGCGGCTCTTCGGGGTGCTGGTGTTTCATGAGTTCGGTGATCCGCATGCCGCGACGCACCGCGGTGCCGAAGGTCAGCAGCATGCTCGGCGCGGCGCGCAACTCCTCGACGGCGGTGTGCTGCCACTTGCCCGGCGGATCCCACAGTGCCGCGGCGCCGATGGTCGTCCCCATCGACGCGACCTCGACGCCACCGTGCGCCAGGTGGTGATGGCGGGTCAGCGCTGCGAACAGCTTGTGCAGCTTGCGCCGCCGGGCCTGCGCGTCGGGCAACAGCCACATCATCACCGGATCATCGAAGAACGCGCGGCCCAGCGCGTGGGACAGCGCGGGGATGTCGGCTCGCGCCGCGGGCCGCACCGCGACGTCGTCGGAGTTGTTCACGCCGTCCATTCAGCCCTGCGTGATGTACGCCTGCAACTGCTCCCTGGTGGACTCCAGCTCCTGCATGCGGGTCTTGACCACGTCACCGATGCTCACGATGCCGGCCAGCCGACCGTCCACCAGAACCGGGATATGGCGGACCCGGTTGTGGGTCATCGCGGCGCTGAGGCTGTCCACCGAGTCCTCGGGCGAACAGAACAGCAGATGTTTGGTCATGATCTCGCTGACCGGCCTGCTCAACAGATCCGCGCCGAGATCGTGCAGTTTGTGCACCACATCGCGTTCGGACACGATGCCCACCGGTCCGTCCGGGCCGACGACCACCATCGCACCGATGTTGCGGTCGACGAGGCCGGTGAGCAGCACGGCGACCGGTGTCTCCGGGGTGATCGTCGCGACGGCGGCGCCCTTGGCCTTCAGTACGTCGGCGATGCGCATGGCACCCTCCCCGGGTCAGAATGTGATCTCGAACACAATCCAGGCTACGTCGGATCCGTATCTGTTTGGTCGATTGAGTGGAACCCACGCCGATGGACGCGTATATGTGAGCCATGATCGAGGTGACGCTCCTGGGCACCGGCAGCCCCATCCCCGACCCCGACCGGGCAGGGCCGTCCACGCTGATCCGCGCGGGCGGCCAGACCTTCCTCGTCGACTGCGGTCGCGGGGTCCAGTTGCGGTTGGCCGCCGCCGGATCCGGCGCCAATGCGCTGACGGCGCTGCTGCTGACCCATCTGCACAGTGATCACATCGCCGATCTGGGCGACCTGATCATCACCCGCTGGATCTCCACGTTCACCCCGGATCCCGCACCGTTCCAGATCATCGGGCCGCCGGGCACCGCCGAGGTCGTGGACGCGACGCTGGCAGCGTTCGGTCGCGATATCGGCTATCGCATCGCCCATCACGCCGATATCACCGCGCCACCGGCCATCGAGGTGCACGAGTACACCGAAGGGGTGGTGTGGGACGCCGACGGCGTCCGGATTCTTGCCGCGCCCACCGATCACCGTCCGGTCGCACCGACCATCGGCTTCCGCGTCGAACACGACGGTGCGTCGGTGGTGCTGGCCGGTGACACCGTGCCGTGCGACAGCCTGGATGAACTGGCCTCGGGCGCAGGGGCATTGGTGCACACCGCAATCCGCCACGATCTCGTCGACGCGATGCCGCTGCAGCGGTTCCGCGATATCTGTGACTACCACTCATCGGTCGAGCAGGCCGCCGACACCGCCGCCCGCGCCGGGGTGGGCATCCTGATCCTCACCCACTATGTGCCGAGCCCCGCCCGCGGACAGTACGAGGACTGGCGTGCCCTGGCGGCGACGGTGTTCGACCGCCAGATCGAACTCGGCGATGACCTGCACCGGGTGCAGGTCCATCCCGGCGTCTGCTCCGCCCGTTGAGCAGTGCTCAGCGCGCCGCCAGTGCGAGAAGGTCGTCGACCGACCACTGATCGTCGGCGTGCGCGCCGTACTTGCGGGCACGGACGGTGCCATCGGGGTCGATGAGGAAATCGGCCGGTTTGCCGGCGTGGTCCTCGCCGGGTGAAAGCGCGCCTTTGAATCCGGTGTGCCGCAGTCCCCGCACCGCCGCGGCGAAGGCACCGGGATGCAGCACGGCGGCCAGCGACGACCCGACGCCGAACTCGGTGTAGACCAGACGATCCGGATCCGCCACCACCGCGAAGGGCAGATCGGCCTGGTACTCGCGGAGTTGGTCGGCCGAGGAGTGGAACAACACGACCTCGCGGACCCCGGCATCGGCGATCTCCTGGTGGCGACGGGCCACCTCACGCAGGTGAAGGCTGCAGATCGGGCAACCCGCGAAGCGCCGGAACTGGAGGTGCACGACGGAGTCCGCGGCGGGGACCGCCACGTCCGTGCCGTCGATGGTGGTCAGCGTCCGCGTCGCGATGGTGTCTCCGATGTCGAGCACTACGCGCCCCTCTCAATATTGAGTCAAGTGACTCCATTCCCATTGCCATCAGTATTGAGTAGTCTTACTCCAAATGTCAACGGTCTCAGATGGCAGCACACGGCGTCCCGGGCGCCCCTCGCTGCTCGATCGTCAACACGCGCTGGATCAACTCCTGAGCCTGTTCTGGCGCAAGGGCTATGACGCAGCGACACAGGAGGAGATGCTGTCCGCCACCGGGCTGTCCTCATCGACGCTGTTCCGGTCCTTCGGGAACAAGGCCGATATCCTCCGCGCCGTGTTGGGGCACTATGCCGGGTACGCATCGATCCTGTTCGCCCCGCTGGAGCGCGGCGATGGTGGAATGGCCGACCTGCAGACCTTCCTCGACAACATGCAGGACTGGCTACGTGGCCCGATGGGCCCGGCCGGATGCCTCGTCGTCGAGACGATGCAGAACCCGGTCAACGGCGACCCAACCATCAGGGCACTGACGGATCAGCACCTGAATCGCCTGAGCCAAGGCCTGCTCGCGGCGGTTCAACGGGCCGCCGACGCCGGCGAGCTCCAGGCCGCCGCACCCGCGCCCTTCGCCGCCGCACTACAGGCCGGTGTGCTGGGTGCGCTGTCACGCGCCCGCAGTGGCGACATGGACGACGCCGTCCGGCTGCTCAACGGCGTGCGATCACTCCTGCGCTGACCGCCACGCTGCGAAACGAAGCGGGTCAGGCCAGCCGGGTGATCTCCACGACCACATCGAGGTCCGTGGAGCCCTCCCCGGAGTAGATGCCCTTCAGCGGTGTCACATCGGCGTAGTCGCGGCCGACGCCGACGCTGATGTACTGCTCGTTGATGGCCTTGTCATTGGTGGGGTCGTAGTGCCACCAGTCACCCGTCCAGGCCTGGATCCAGGCATGGCTCTGACCTTCGATGGTGTCGCCCACCTTCGCGGTGCGCTTGGGATGCAGGTATCCCGAGACGTAGCGGGCCGGAATGCCCATGCCGCGCAACAGGATCAGCGTCAGATGCGCGAAGTCCTGGCAGACGCCCTTGCCCTCGCGCAGCGCGTCCAGGCCGGACGAGTGCACCCCGGTGGTGCCGGCAACGTATTTGAGCTCACCGTGCACCCAGCGCGCCGCCTCGATGACGGCTTCCTGCGGTTCGTGGTACTTGGCGATGCGCCGGCCCACCCGCTCGATGCGCTTGCTGGCCGGGGTGTAGACCGTCGGGGTGAGCAGTTCGTCGAAACGGTCGATCACCGCCGCGGTCTCCAGGTCCGCCCACGTCACCGTTGACTGTGGGGCATCCGGCTTCTCGGTCTCGACCACCGAGGATGCGGTGACCTCCAACTCGGCGTGCGGCGCATGCAGGTCGAAGGTCGTGACGGCGGTGCCCCAGTAGTCCACGTAGCGGTACTGCCTGGTGGCCGGAATGGTCTCCACCCGGTTGAGGATCACGTTCTGGCGCGAATCCGACCGCGGCGTCAGCCGCGCCTCGTTGAACGACGCGGTGACCGGCGACTTGTACGCATAGCCCGTTGCGTGGACCACTCGCATGCGCCACATCAGATCTCCCCCTCTTCGATGACGGTGCCACCCGCGCGACCGGCGTCGGTCCACGCCACCCAGGGCGCCGAGTGAAAGTACTGCAACGCCAGGGCGTCTCCGACTTCGACGCACGTCTGCTGCAGGGCCGCCAACTGATCCTCCAGCGACTCCAGTAAGGCGCCGGGCGGCAGGAACTCCAGCTCGCTACGGGCCCGGCCGAGCAATCGCTGCGCCTCGGCGGTCGATCCGACCCGACTGTGCCTGCGGTGCAGCAGTTCGTCGAGACTGTGCTCGGCCAATCGCAACGAATAGTAGATCGAGCGCGGGAAAAGCCGGTCCAGCAACATGAATTCGACGACCCTGCTGGCGTCCAGGACACCACGGTAGGTGCGCAGGTAGGTGTCGTGGGCGCCCGCCGAACGCAGCACCGTCACCCAGGCCGGTGATGAACCGCTGTCACCGACCCGCGACAACAGCATGCGCACCGTCATGTCGACGCGTTCGATGGCGCGCCCCAGCACCATGAAGCGGTAACCGTCATCGCGCGACAGCGTCGAATCGGCCAGGCCCGCGAACATCGCGGCCCGGCCCTCCACATAGGCCAGGAACTCGTGCGGGCCGAGCCGTCGGGCCGCACGTTCCCGCTCGGCCAGGGCGTTGTAGGTGGTGTTCAGGCACTCCCACATTTCGGTGGACGTGACCTCACGTGCGCCACGGGCATTTTCGCGCGCCGCGGTGATGGACTCGACGATCGAACACCCGCCCTTGGTGTCCTTGCCGAAGGCCACCAGATCGGTCAGCGACCAGACATCCAGCTGCTGTTCCGGGGGTTCGATATCGAGCACCTGCAACAACACCCGCGAGGTGTGGTCGGGGTCCACGCTGGAGTCCTCCAGCAGCTGGTGCACCACGACATCGAGGATGCGCGCGGTGTCGTCGGCGCGCTCGACGTAGCGGCCGATCCAGTACAACGATTCCGCGTTACGTGCCAACATCAGTCGACCACCGCCTGCTGTTGCTGCTGCTGTTGCTGTTCGTTCTGCGTGGACGTGCCCCGGAAGTCTCGGGTCTGCTGCTGTTGGGTTTGTTCGCCCTTGACCTCACGGCCGGCTTTGCCGTTGCGCGAAACCTTCTCGGCGACCGACGGTTTGCCGACCTTGGCGGCATCGGGCAGCGCCCGAACCACCTCGGCGGCGGCAAGCTCACGATCGGCGGCCGATGTCCGCGAGGCCAGCACCCAGGTGTCCTTGGAGCCGCCGCCCTGACTGGAGTTCACCACCAACGAACCCTCCGGCAGCGCAACCCGGGTCAATCCGCCGGGGAGCACCCAGACATCGTCACCGTCGTTGACCGCGAACGGACGCAGGTCCACATGGCGCGGCGCCAGATGGTCGCCGATCTGGGTGGGCACGGTCGAAAGTTGCACCACGGGTTGGGCGATCCAGCCCCGCGGGTCGGCGCGGATCTTCTTGCTGATGGTGGCGAGTTCCTTTTCGTTGGCGTCCGGACCGAACACGATGCCGTAGCCGCCGCTGCCTTCGACGGGTTTGATCACCAATTCGTCGACTCGGTCGAGGACCTCTTCACGTTCCTCGTCGAGCCAGCAGCGGAAGGTGTCGACGTTGGCCAGCAACGGCTTTTCGCCCAGGTAGTACTCGACGATGGTCGGTACGTAGGTGTACACGAGCTTGTCGTCCCCGACGCCGTTGCCGACCGCACTGGAGATCACCACGTTGCCGGCCCGGGCCGCGTTCAGCACGCCGGCCACCCCGAGCACCGAATCCGGCCGGAACTGCATCGGATCCAGATACTCGTCGTCGATGCGGCGGTAGATGACGTCGACCTGACGCTCCCCCTCGGTGGTACGCATGTACACGGTGTTGTCGCGGCAGAACAGGTCTCGGCCCTCGACCAGTTCGACCCCCATCTGGCGGGCCAGCAGCGAATGCTCGAAGTAGGCGGAGTTGTAGACGCCCGGGGTCAGCACGACGACGGTCGGATCGGCCTCATTGGTGGCCGCCGCCTTGCGCAGCGCGCGCAACAGGTGCGAGGAGTAGTCGCCCACCGCCCGAACTCGGTGGGAGGCGAACAGGTTCGGGAACACCCGTGCCATGGTGCGGCGGTTCTCCATCACGTAGGACACCCCCGACGGCGAACGCAGGTTGTCCTCCAGGACCCGGAACGTGCCCTGCGCGTCGCGGACCAGGTCGATGCCCGCGACGTGGATGCGCACGCCGTTGGGGGGCACGATGCCGACCGCCTCGCGGTGGAAGTGCTCGCAGGAGGTGATGAGCCGGCGCGGGATCACCCCGTCGCGCAGGATCTCCTGTTCCCCATAGATATCGTCGAGGTAGAGCTCGAGCGCCTTGACGCGCTGCGCGATGCCCTTCTCCAGGCGTGACCACTCGGCCGCGGAGATGACGCGGGGCACCAGGTCGAGCGGGAACGGGCGTTCCTGACCGGACAACGAGAAGGTGATGCCCTGGTCGATGAAGGCGCGGCCGAGGGCTTCGGAGCGGGCGGCAAGCTCGGAGGCGTCCGACGGCGAAAGTTCAGCGAAGATCCCCTTGTAGGGCCCGCGGACGTTGCCGTCGGCGTCGAACATCTCGTCGAAGGCCGCCGAGTATCTGCCCAGATTCTCATAGCCGTCGAAAATGCCGGCCTGGCGTTTGACGGCGCGGGAACCCGAGCGCGACGTGCGGGCAGTTTCGTTCGGCAGGGTTCGTAGGCTCACCACTGCCATGCTGCCGTAAGTCCGGCATTTCGGCAGGCCAGTCGCTCCGCTTTGGGGGTTTGGCGCCCCCGCTGGTAACCTGAACAACCGCTGCCCAGCCGCGATTGCACGGCGGGGCGTCCAAGACGTATCCCAACCGACGTTTTACGAAGGAACTACACGCGTGGCCAACATCAAGTCGCAGGAAAAGCGCATCAAGACCAACGAGCGTCGTCGACTGCGCAACCAGTCGGTGAAGTCGTCGCTGCGTACGGCTGTGCGCGGACTGCGCGAGGCCATCGACGCCGGTGAGAAGGACAAGGCGGGCGAACTGCTGGTCGTGACCAACCGCAAGCTGGACAAGGCTGCCAGCGCGGGCGTCATCCACAAGAACCAGGCCGCGAACAAGAAGTCCGCGCTGTCGCTGGCCGTCAACCAGCTCTGATTTCACCCCGCACACCCGCGCGTCGACGATCCACTGTCACGCGCGGGTTTTTGCGTGCCCGGGCTCGGTCGGAGTGCCGCTGACGCTCACGCGTCGGTGGCGAGTTCGGCGACCTTCCGCACGGCGGCCTCCAGCGCGTAGTCCGCATCGGCGGCCACGCCCTTGACATCGGCGTTCAGCGCCGCGACCACCCGCAGCGCTTCGGCCACCCGGTCACGCGACCAGCGCCGTGACTGCTTCTGTGCCTTCTGCACCCGCCACGGCGGCATACCGAGCTCGCCGGCCAACTGGTAGGGATCGCCCTGCAGCGAGCCCACCCGGGCGATGGTGTGCACCGCCTCGGCCAGCGCATCGGCGAGCACCACATGCGGTTCCCCGCTGAGCATGGCCCAGCGCAATGCCTCCGCCGCTCCGGACATGTCACCCATGACCGCCTTGTCGGCGATGTCGAAGCCCTTCACCTCGGCCTTGCCCTGGTGGTACTGGCGCACCGCGGCGGCATCGACGGTGCCGTCGGTGTCGGCTACCAACTGTGAGCACACCGCCGCCAGTTCGCGGATATCCGAACCGACCGCGTCGAGGATCGCCGTGACGGTGTCATCGTCGACCTTGACCTTCAAGGTCCGGAACTCGCGGCGCACGAAGTCGGCGCGGTCGCCGGGTTTGGCGATCTTCGCGCACGGATGCACCTGAGCACCAAGTTTTTTGAGTTGGTCGGCCATCGCCTTGGCGCGACCTCCGCCGGAGTGCACCACCACCAGCTGGGTACCCGGCGGCAGGTCGGCCGCCGAGCTGACGATCAGGGCTGCCGCCTCCTTACCGGCCTCACCGGCGGATTCCAGCACCACGACCCGCTCGTCGGCGAACAGCGACGGGCTCAGCAGTTCGGCGAGCTCGCTGGTGCTCACCTCACCGGCGCGCAACCGGTCCACCGGGACATCGACCGTGCCCGCCTTCTTGCGGGCGGTCTTCAGGACACCGGCCACCGCACGCTCGACGAGCAGTTCCTCGTCGCCGAGGACGAGGTGCAGTTCCGCGGTGTCTGTCACCCAAGGATCGTTTCACGCCGCGCCGACAACCCCGGAAAGGGTCCAGGCCAGTAGGCAGCAGGCCGCGGCGGCGCTCACCATCCGGCCCCACCGCCGCCGCCAAGTCAGGATCAGCGTGATGCTCACCGCGGTGACCAACGCCATACCGAGGAAGCCGGACGGAACGGTGACCGAGGCCCCCGGCACCGCCGCGATCCGGTCCGCCACCGTCAGCAGCCACCACAGCTCCGGCCCGGTGAAGCGGATCAGGATGCCCGCCGCCGCCGGCGAGAAGGCCGACAGCGCCGCCGCGGCGGTGCCGATCACCGTGATCGGCGGGATGACGGCGGCGACCAGCAGATTGGCCAGGACCGCGAGCACGCTGAACCGGCCCGAGATCCCGGCGATCAGCGGGGCGGTGACCAGCTGAGCGGCCAGCGCGATGCTCACCGCGGCGGCCAGCGGTGTGGGCCAGCCGCGCTCGACCAGGCGTGCCGACCAGATCGGGGCGATCACGACCAGGGCGGCCGTGGCCACCACCGACAGCGCGAACCCCGCATCGACGGCCAGCTGTGGCGCCACCGCCATCAGCGCGACGATGCTCGCCGAGAGCACCGGGATCGCTTGGCGACGGCGATGGGTGAGCACCGCGAGCAGGGCGATACCGCCCATGACAGCCGCTCGCAGCACGCTCGCCGACGGTTCGACCACGACGACGAAACCGATCAGCACCGCCAACGCCAGCAGGGCCGCCAGCCGGGGTCCGACCAACGCGGCGGCGAGCAGGGCGGTGCCGCACACGATGGTGACGTTGGCACCCGAAACCGCCGTCAGATGGGTCAGGCCCGCGATCTTGAAGTCATCGGCCGTCGTCGCAGGGACCGCGGACATGTCGCCGAGCACCAGCGCGGGCAGCATCGCGGACTGTTCGGCGGGCAGCACCCGGCGCGCGGTGTCGGCGAACTCCGAGCGGATGTGCCCGGACAGCCGGCGCACGGCAGGGACTGCTCCGAGCGTCGGCTCGCCGATCGCGGTGAGCACGGCGACGCTGAGATCTGGCCGCAGCGGACGCCCGATGCGTGCCCGAAAGGTCGCGGGGCGGCCCACGGTCAGTTCGGCAAAATCCGTCACCGGCGCGAAGACCAGCACCATGCCGGCCAGCGGGTTGCCGTCCAGTTCCAGGAGACCGGCCCGGAACATCATGCGGCCCTGCCCCAGCGATCGCGGCGACTCCGTGGGGACCACACCGACGGTCGCGGTGTGGCCGTGTCGCGCTGTGATCGGATGATGCCGCGCATCGTGGGCACGCAGGGCGATCGATAGGCCGAAGGCCGTGCCGATGACCGCGACCGCGGCCACCCCGGCGGCTCCCAGCGCGATCCCGCGCCGCGCACACCACCGCCCCGCCATCGCCGTCCCCGCGACGGCGCCGACCACGATCGCCACGATGACCGCGGGCGACCAGAGGGTTCCGGCGGCGGTCACCGTCCAACAGGTCAGCGCGCCCGGGACCAGCCGGATATCGATGTGGCGCTCGTCGGTGTTCACACATCGACCAGGCCACGGAGCTTGTCCAGGCGGGCCGGGCCGATACCGTCCACCTCGCCGAGCTGGTCGATGCTGGTGAATCGTCCATTGGCCTCCCGCCACGCGATGATCGCCGCGGCGGTGACCGGCCCGACACCGGGCAAGGCGTCGAGATCCTCCGGGGTCGCGGTGTTCAGGTTGACCGGGGCCCCGGGCGTGGCGGTGGCGTTCGGCCCCGCAGGGGGTGCCTGTTCGGGTGGAGCCGCCGAACTCACCGAGCTGCCCATCGGTGACGGCGATCCAGGTGGTGCGGCCAACCCGACGATGATCTGTTCCCCGTCCGCGACGCGGCGGGCCAGATTCAACCCGACCAGATCCGCGCCGTCCACCGCGCCGCCGGCGGCCTCCAGTGCGTCGGCTATCCGGTCCCCCGCCGTCAGCGTGACCAGCCCGGGCGTGTTGACCAGGCCGACGACGCTGACCACCACCGGTCCATCAGGTGGCTCCGGCGGGCCTGCGGTGGCGCCGGCCTGTGCGGTGGGAGATCCGGAAACCATCTGCACCGCAGGGAGATTCGCCGAGGAGACCGGCGCAGGTGAATCACGCAACACGGTGAACACCGTGACCAGCACCGCGATGATCCCGACGCCGAGCAACGCGATCACACCGGCCCGGCCCGGGTCTGCTCGCAGCGTACCGAGCCAATCCCGTGCCGACGGCCTGTCTCCATCGGGCAGCCACCGGGCCAGCACGGTGTCCGACTCCTCCTCTGGCACTTCGGTTACCGCGTCACGATCGGTCCCGATACGTCGCGTCAGGCGCTGCGCGGGCGATTCGGTGTCCATGAGCCGACGGTAGGCACGCCGACCGACCTACCGGTCTCGTCGTGGCCCGTGAGACCTCAGGTTGTGGATGAATCCGGGTTTGTGAATGAACAGATACGAGCATTCCCATGGTCGCGGTTGAGCGCGGGAAGCCGCCGGCACGGTGGTGCAGGTGAGATTTAGAGGTCTAGGTCGAGACAAGCGTTTGTGATCAGGTTGCCGCGGGCGGCTGGAGGGACATCAAGGTGATGACCTGTTCGGCGGCTGCCTCTACGTTCGAGGCCGCCACCCCGCCCTTGCGCACGCCCCTCCATCCCGCGCAACACCGCAGACAGCAGGCTCGCCAGGGCCTTCGCGTCACTGCCGGCCGGGATGTCACCGTCTGCCTGAGCGGCGGTGATCGTCGCGGTCAACTCACGCAGCCATCCGTCCAGGGTGCGCTTCACCGGTTTGGCGACGTCGGGGCCGGCAGGGAAGAGCTCGTCGGCGCTCTTGGCCATCAGGCAACCTCGACGGTCGGTATCGGAGGCCATCGCCCAGGTGAGCCCGCGAACGTGGGCCACCAGCCGGTCGTAGGCGCTCAACGCCGGATTGTGCAGATCCGCTCGGACGGCTCCCGACATATGGGCGCAATACAACTCCAGACTGCGCAGGAACAACGAATGTTTGCCGACTACACGGCGGTGTGGTCTCGGCTTGGCCGCTCGACCACCTCCACGGCCGCCAAGGCACGCCGGGCATGGTCGTCACCCGCGCGGATTGCCGACGTAACCCCGCCTTCACCGGTATCGATCTGCCAGATCTCGTGGGCGATCGCTCGGATGATCGACAAGCCATCGCCATCGTCGGCGACTCCCGTCGACAGCACCGTCACTGCATCGCCGTCGGCCTCCACAAGCCAATAGGGTTGTTGGCCGACCCGAGTGCTCACACTCGGGTATCTGAGACTTCGGATATCCATTGCGACATGTGTGGGCCGCTGCCCAACCGTCGCCGTGAGCACGTCCCCGGGCCCGGCCACACCGCTGCACACCAGAAGACTCGGCAGGCCCGCAGCATTCGCACAAGCGATATCGGTGTCAAGCCGGTCGCCGACAACGAGCGGCGACTGAAATCGGCCCCGTGCGAGCGCATCCCGCAGGATCACCGGCTGTGGCTTGCCCGCGACGTCAGGAATGGCGCCGGTCGCTGTCTGCAGCGCCGCCACCATCGACCCGTTTCCAGGAAGCAGCCCACGTTCGGTCGGGAACGAACTATCGAGGTTGGTGGCCAGCCACCAGGCCCCGCCTCGAATGGCCAGCGCCGCCTCGGCGAGATCATCCCATCCGGTTCTGGTGGAGTGGCCCTGTACGACGGCCACCGCATCATCGGCCGCCGCGCGAACCGGGCACAAACCGACATCACTCACTTCAGCACGAAGCGCATCCGCTCCCACCACGAGTACCCGTGCGCCGGGACGCAGCCGGCTCGCCAGCAGCCGGGCCGCGCTCTGTGCACTGGTGACCACGTCGTCGTCCCGGAGGCTGAACCCCATCCGGCGCATCCGCGCCGCCACCTCACCGGGTCCGCGTGAGGCGTTGTTGGTCACAAAGAGGCTCTGCACACCGAGGCCGGTCAAGGTGGCGACCGCCCCGTCGACGGGTTCGGCTCCCCGGTACACGGTGCCGTCGAGATCGAGCAATAGGCAATCGTGTTCGGACACCAGCGATTCGGCAGCGACGGTCATCTCCCCCACCACTGCCGATGGATGCGCTGACACATCGCGGCGGTGAGGGATTGCGGCCCACCGTATCCGGCACGCACCGCGGCCGCCGCCGCGAAGTCCTGGGCACGGGTGTAGTCGTTGGTGACCACCACCGTCGCGATTCCGGCGGCGACCGCGGCGCGCAAGCCGACGGAGGAATCCTCCACCGCGAGCGCTTGTTCGGCCGCGATGCCGAGCCGATCGAGGGCCTTGAGGTAGACCTCGGGATCGGGTTTGAGCTGTTCGACGTCGTCACCGGTCAGCACGGCATCGGCCACGCCGTGACCGATGAGCTGATCCACCAGTGGTTCCACCCAGGCACGGCGGCCGGTGGTCGCCACCGCGATGGTGATACCGGTGTCGGCCAGACTGCTGAGCAATGACCGCAACCCGACGCGGGGCAGCACCTCGCCGGCCAGTATGCGGTCCCGGAACAAGGCGGTCTTGGTGGCATGGATCTCGGCGGCTCGCCGTTCTGCCTCCGCATAGCCCAAGCGGTGCAGTTCGGCCGCAATGCGACGGCGCCCGCCGGTCATCTGCAGCAGTCGGCCGTATTGCTCGGGATCCCACGTCACATCGATGCCATGCATGGCGAAGGCGTCGTTGAACGCGGGACGATGGCCGTCACGTTCGGTGTCGGCCAGCGTGCCGTCGACATCGAAGATCACAGCGCGAAGCGATGGGCGTTCACACATCATCGCGAGCCACGCATCATGTGATACCGCAACAGCATCTGCGTGATGGCCAACGGTGTGCTTCGGGTTCCGGTGCCGGTGTTCCCCAGGCAGATCGGTACCTCGGCGTCGGGTTCGCCGAGCGCACGCCAGATCAGTAGCTCGGCCGCGGCATTCTCCTCCGCCGAGGCATAGCCGTGGATGTGCAGACTGTCCACCGGCCTTCCGTCGGTGTCCCGGGTCAACCGCAGGTGTGCGGTCCGGGTGAGTGTCGGCTGAAGGATCTGCGCCAGGTCCGGTTGCGCGATGGTGTTGCGTAGCAACACCTCTGCCGACAGTGGAGTCCCGGGCGGATCGTCACGTCCGTCGATCCCGGCAAACCGGACGACGATATCGGCCTCGGCGCGCTGCGGCCTTATCACCGACACCGATGCGCTCTCCGCGGCCGCGAGTGATTCCCGCACCTGTTCGTCGGTGTATCCACGTTCCACGGTGTCTCGCCGCAGTTTCCAGCATCGGCGGAGGTCCTCGGCCGGGTCGAGGTAGACACTGACGTCGAAGCAGGCTCGCGCCAGCTTGCTGTGCAGCGGTAGCACCCCGTGCACGATGACGAAGTCGTTGGGTTCCACAAGTTCCGGCCGGGTGCGCAGACCGGTGGTGTGATCGTAGACCGGCTTGAGCACCGGCTGACCGGTCGCCAGCAACTGAAGATGCTGTTCCAGGATGGCGAGGTAGTTACTGTCGGGATGCACCGGAGTCAGCGCCGTGCCGGTTCTTTCGGTGCGATCGAAACGCTGATAGTCGTCGGCGGAGAAGACAACACACCGATCGGTTCCGAGGGTATGCGCCAGCCCCCGTGTGAGCGTGGCCTTTCCCGCGGCACTGTCCCCGGCGATCGCGAGCATGACCGGCCGAGGGCGAGTATCGGCAGCGCGGCTGATCCTAAACCGTTTGTCGGACACGGGGGGACCTAACCACGGTGATCGGTCCGGGCCAGTGTCTCCAGTGCCGATTGGACGATCGCATCCGGAGTGAGGCCCAGGTGGGCGGCCACCTGCGGACCCGGCCCACTTTCGCCGAACCGATTCAGCCCGATGACATCGTCGCGGTCCCGCGCCAGGGCGCGCCAACCGACGGTGACACCGGCCTCTATCCACACCGCAGGTACGTCGGGCAGGACGGCGCGTCGCTCGGACAGCACCTCGGCGAGCCGCTCACGCCACATCACCGAGATGACCGCCGCCCGCACACCACGTTCGGCCAGGAGCTCGGCCGCCGCAACCGCCAGGGACACCTCCGAACCGCTGGCACCCAACAGCACATCGGGTTGATCGAGGAATCCGCCTACTGTCCGAAATCCGTTCAGGCGCAGATCATCGAGCCCGTTCTCACCGAGATTCGGCAGACTCTGCCTGGTCAAGATCAGCACGGTGGGCCCGGTGAGGTTGCGTGCCGCGATATCCCACGCGATGGCGGTCTCTCCATTGTCTGCCGGACGCAGCACCGTCACCCCGGGGATCAGCCGCAGCGATTCGATATGCTCGACCGGCTGGTGCGTCGGCCCGTCCTCACCGACGTGAACCGAATCGTGGGTGAAGACGTAGATGACCGGCTGCCGCATCAACGCGGACAAGCGCAAGGCCGGGCGCAGATAGTCGGCAAACACCAGAAATGTACTACCGAACGGCCGCAGGCCGCCATGTACGGCGATACCGTTCATCACCGCCGCCATGCCGTGCTCGCGGATGCCGAAATGTATGGTGCGGCCAGAGAAGTCGTCGGAACTCACAGATCCACCGGGAATTCCGGTATTGGTCGAGGCGGCCAGGTCAGCCGATCCCCCGACGAGTGCCGGGTACCGGGATGCCAGATGATTGAGCGCGATGCCGGAGGCCTGCCGCGTCGCGATGGGCTTCTGTGTCGGCGCATCGATACCCGCTGCCTCTGCTTCGGGCGGACCCGGCACCTGATCGAGCCGGTGATCGATGGCCAATCTCGAATTGTCCACCGTCCATTCTGCGTAGTCGCGGACCCAGCCGGCCCGTGTGGTGGCGCCTTCGGCGGCGAGTCGGCCCGCGCACATGGCGACCTCGTCCGGCACGTGGAATGCGGTGCTGGGCCAGCCGCAACGCGCACGCATTGCCGCTATCGTTTCGGCACCGAGCGGATTGCCATGCGCCTTGGAAGTGCCTTCGACACCCGGCGCTCCGTAGCCGATGGTGGTGCGCACCCGGATGAACGTAGGGGCCGAATCATCCTTGCGGGCAACAGCCAACGCCCGATCGACGGCGTCGATATCGTTACCGTCGTCGACCGACAGCGTGCGCCATCCGTACGCCGCGAATCGTGCTGTCGCATCGTCACCACAGCTGATGTCGGCGGTGCCGTCGATGGTGATGTTGTTGTCATCGAAGAGCACCACCAGACGGCCGAGGCCCAGGCGCCCAGCCAACGACGCCGCCTCGTGGCTGATTCCCTCCATCAGGTCACCGTCACCGGCCAGGACCCAGGTTCGGTGGTCGACGATCGTGTGCTGTTCGTCGTTGCAACGAGCCGCCAGCATCCGTTCGGCGAGTGCCATGCCGACCGCGTTGGCAAGTCCCTGGCCGAGCGGGCCGGTCGTGGTCTCGACACCCGGGGTCTGACCCAGTTCCGGATGTCCTGGCGTACGGGACCCCAGCTGACGGAATCGGGCGAGTTCGGCGGTCTCCAAGCCGTAACCGAACACATGGAGCAGCGCGTACAGCAAGGCCGAACCGTGCCCGGCCGACAGGATGAACCGGTCCCGATCGGGCCAGTCCGGATGCGCCGGATCGTGCCGTAAATGTCGTGACCACAGTGTCCACAGGGCGGGCGCGGCGCCCAATGGCAGGCCGGGGTGACCACTGTTGGCAGCCTGCACAGCATCAACGGCCAAGAAGCGCAGCGTGGTGATCGCCAGTTCATCGATCTCCGGGGTGAGCTCTGGGAGCTCGGCGGCTGTCACACTGTCGGCGGTCATCGGCTCTCTGCCCCCGATGCCGCGGCGCTGCGCAGCGCGCCGACACGATCGGACATCGTTCCGGATCCCTTGAAGATGGAGGATCCCGCGCAAAACACGTCGGCTCCCGACCGGGCGGCGCCGTCGATGGTTGTCAGCCCTATCCCGCCATCCACTTCCAACTCGATACCGCCTCCCCTGCGGTCGATTTCGCGGCGCGCCGCGGCGATCTTGGTCTCCATCGACGCGATGTACTGCTGGCCGCCGAACCCCGGATTCACCGTCATCACCAGCAGCAGGTCGACGAGGTCGAGGACATTGACGACGACCTCCAGTGGTGTTGCCGGATTCAGTGCCACACCCGCGCGCGCCCCCAGATCGGCGATCGCAGAAAGGGTGCGGTGCAGGTGCCTGGTCGCCTCGGCGTGCACGATGACAATCTCGCAGCCGACCTGCACCCAGGTGGCCAGCATCGGATCCGGCTCGTTCACCATCAGATGCGCTTCGAAGCCCATCGACACATGTGGCCGTCCGGCGGCGATGACATCCGGTCCGAAGGTCAGGTTCGGCACGAACTGACCGTCCATCACGTCCCACTGGACGCGGTCGACGCCCGCCTTCTCCAGGTGCCGCAACTCCTGACCGAGGTCGGAATAATCAGCGGGCAGAACCGATGCGACGATGGTTGGCGAGCGCCTGTCCATCTAACCTCCTTGAGTCAACGCGATGTTAGGAACCCGCGTAGGCCCCGGGTTCCCCCGTAACGGGGGGTTGTACGGGTGAGATTGCGCGCTGGGGGCCGAACTTGCGTGACTCCGCCGGCTTGCACTCCTATCGTGTTGCCATGATGACAGCGACGGTTGCGGGTCCGGTTCGGGTTGTGCTCGTCGACGATCACCAGATGGTGATCGAAGGTCTCAAGGCCATGCTCACCGGCTTTCAGAGCAAAGTCCGCGTGGTCGGGCAGGCGGTAGGTGTCGAGCAGGCCGTTCAGGTTGTCGAGAGTCTCGACCCCGACGTCGTGCTGTGCGATGTCAGGATGCAGGGCTCCAGCGGACTGGACCTGTGTTTGACATTGCGGCAACGCAATCCCGATCGCAGAATCGTGATGTTGTCGGTGTACGACGACGAGCAGTACCTCTTTCAGGCGATGAGAGTCGGTGCATCGGGTTATCTGCTGAAGAGCATCAGCAGCGACGATCTCGTGCACCAATTGGAGTTGGTGAAAAACGGCGAGATGGCAATCGATCCCGGCCTGGCGGCTCGCGCGGTCGACACGGCGGCCAGGTTGCAGCGCGACGAATTCTGGCCCGGCGCCCGGCAGGGACTGACCCAGCGGGAGAGCGAGATTCTGTCGTTCATGGTCAGCGGCTTGTCCAACCGGGCCATCGCAGTCAGGTTGGTCATCGGGGACGAGACGGTGAAAAGCCATCTGCGATCGATGTACCGCAAGCTCGGTGTCGGTGACCGCACGAGCGCCGTGGCGGCCGCGTTGCGAGAGGGCATTTTCAGGTGAAGAGTACCGCTACTCCGCAACGGGTGCCCGGTCAGGCGAACGGACAGAACGCAGTACGTGACTTCGTCGACGCTGACGGGGAACTGGCGCTGTTGCGTGCGCTGATAGAGGCCACCTCGAGAGATCCGACCGTCGAGCCTCTCGCAGCCGCCGCAGCACGCATGATCATCGACACCACCGGCGCCGATGTGTGTTTCGTCCACGTTCTCGATGACGGCGACCGCTCGTTGACTCTCGCCGGGGCGACTCCGCCCTACGACAAGGAGGTCGGGCGCGTCCAACTACCACTTGGCGCGGGCATCTCCGGGTGGGTGGCGAGCCACCGGGAAGCGGTGGTCATCACCGAGGACAAGGAGTCCGACGCACGGTACGTCCCCATCGCCGCATTCAGCACATCCGGATTCACCTCAATGGTGTCGGTGCCGATGGAAACCGATCCGGGTGGACTGGTCGGCGAATTGTCGGTTTACACCGTGGAGCGACGGCAATTCACGCCGCGCGACGTCGAGCTGCTCAGGGTGATCGGCCGGCTGATTGCCGGCGCGTTGCATCAGGCCCGGCTACACCGGCAGCTGTTGGCTCGCCAGCGCGCTCACGAGAGTTTCGTCGAGCAGGTCATCGAGGCACAAGAGACCGAGCGCAGGCATCTGGCCGGTGATATCCACGACGGCATCTCGCAGCGGCTGATCACCCTTGCCTATCGTCTCGACGCCGCCGCAAGGGCCATGCACGATGATGTGGATGAGGCATCCGAGCAGCTCGGCGCCGCGCGCGAACTCGTGGGACTCACATTGGAGGAGGCCCGTGCGGCGATCAGTGGTTTGCGCCCGCCGGTTCTCGACGATCTCGGGTTGGCCGGGGGGCTGGCCAGTCTGGCCCGTTCGATACCCCAACTGGACCTGGAGGTCCAGTTGGCGGAAAGCCGACTGGCCGAGCATGTCGAACTGGCGCTCTATCGCATTGCCCAGGAGTGCCTGCAGAATGTCGTCAAGCATGCCGCGGCGAGTGTGGCCAAGCTCAGTTTCGTGGTGCACGACGACATCGCGATTCTGGAGATCGTCGATGACGGCGTCGGTTTCAATGCTGCCGAACGTGCGGGCGGCGACCCCCAGACTCGTGGTTACGGATTGTTGTCGATGACGGAGCGCGCCGAGCTGGTCGGTGGCCGGCTCACCATCCGGTCGCGCCGGGGATCGGGCACCGCGGTGACCGCCACCATCCCGTTGCAGCCACCTAGCCTGGGCGTTCTTGTCGACTGACGTCGATGTCGGAGAGCACTTTCCGCAGCAGCATCGCTTCATCGGTGCTGACACGTTCCACGAAGTGGGCCAAGGCGGAGTAGCGGTCGCCCGATGCGGTCGCCTGACCCAATGCGTCGATCATCAGCGCCACCACCATCTGCTCGAGGGCGGTGACGGGGGCGTACCGGTCTGCTCGGGATTCCCTGTGCCGTAGGGCGACACCTTTTTCGGCCAGCCTCCGCAGCACCGTCAGCACGGTGTTGTAAGCCACGGCGCGGTCCGTGACCAACATACTGTGCACTTGTCGGACCGTCAGCGGTTCCGTTGCGCTCCAGAGCTCATCCATCACCCGGCGTTCGAGTTTGCCTAACAGTCCAGCAGTGGGCATTGGCGCGCCCTCCCATGCACCTGGTCCGTGCGTCCGATTCACCGACGATAGAACCGGTGAAGGGTGGCTCGCCTCACCCAGGTGGTGGATTCCACGGGGAGATAATCAACCTAACGATTGATATTCCTATCGTGATTCTCAATAGACATGTTCAGTGACCCGTGGCAGCATCCAGGCCATGGGACACTCGTTCGGGTTGAGCGCAAGCCAGCGGTCGGGCCCGCAACTTGCCGCCGAACCGGAGCCGCACGTCGAGCTGTTACCCGTTGACGCCGTCGTCGATCTCGCCGCTGCGCGCCGTGATACCGGCGTCGACGCGGTGCTCGACCGACTCGACACCGAACTCGTCGGCCTCGCTCCGGTGAAGACCCGTATCGCTGAGATCGCCGCGCTGCTTCTGGTCGACCGGATGCGCAGTCAGTTCGGTGTCAGCGCTCCGCAGCCCAGCCTGCACATGTGTTTCACCGGTAATCCGGGCACCGGCAAGACAACCGTCGCCCTGAGAATGGCCGATATGCTGCACAAGCTCGGCTACCTCAGGCGCGGACAGCTGGTGAGCGTCACGCGGGACGACTTGGTCGGCGAGTACATCGGCCATACCGCTCCGAAGACCAAAGAGATCATCAAACGCGCGATGGGCGGCGTGCTGTTCATCGACGAGGCGTACTACCTGTACAAGGTGGAGAACGAGCGCGACTACGGGTCCGAAGCCATAGAGATCCTGCTCCAGGTGATGGAGAACAACCGTGACGACCTGGTGGTCATTCTGGCCGGCTACGCCGACAAGATGGACCAGTTCTTCTCGGCGAATCCCGGGATGCAGAGCAGGGTCGCTCACCATGTCTCCTTCCCCGATTACACGGTCGCGGAACTGGAACAGATTGCCGGACAGATGACCGAGCAGCTCGGCTACAAGCTGTCAGCCGGCGGACGAGAAGCGTTACAGCAGTATCTGATCCGAAGGATCGACCAACCCTGGTTCGCCAATGCCCGCAGTGTCCGCAACGCCATGGAGCGAGCGCGGCTACGCCACGCAAGGCGCCTGATGAACGGCGCCGACCAACAGGTGGACCTGGCGGCTCTCACCACGATCGAAGCTCCAGACCTCCTCGCAAGCCGCGTGTTCGAGCAGACAGACATCACGGCGGACAACTCGTGACCACCAATGCCCGGTTACGCGCGTTGGTGGAACTCGCCAACAGCGGTTCGGTGCGGGGAGCGGCCGAATCACTCGTGGTGACGGAGTCGGCGATTTCGTCCGCGATCGGCAGTCTCAGCGCCGAAGTGGGTGTACCGCTGGTGGACAGACACGGTCGAGGGGTGCGTCTGACCCCCGCCGGAAAGCGCTATGTCGACTACGCGCGCACCATTCTCGGACTCCACGCCGAGGCCATTCTGGCAGCACACGGGGAGGCCGACCCCGAGCACGGCTCGATCCGGCTCGCCGCCGTCACCACGGCGGGCGAACTCTTGATCCCCGCGCTGCTGGCCTCGTTCAGATCCCAGTATCCGGGCGTCGACTGCAAGCTGGAGGTGGCTTCCCGCACCGCAATCTGGCCGATGCTCGCTCGGCACGAAGCCGATGTCGTGGTCGCAGGTCGACCGCCATCCGACCTCCGTCAGATCCAACTGCGCGCGGTCAGCCCCAATACGCTGGTGCTGGTCGGATCCGCCGACACGCACCGTGGGTTCGAGCCGGCGGAAGCCACCTGGCTGCTACGGGAATCCGGTTCAGGCACAAGGGCTACCACCATGACGCTGCTCGAAGAACTGGGTATCTCGCCGCCGCAGATGGTCCTGGGATCGCATGGGGCCGTTGTCGCGGCGGCGGTGGCGGGCCTCGGTGTCACGCTGGTCTCACGCCAGGCGGTGCATCGCGAATTGCAGGCAGGCACACTGTCGGAGCTGCCACTGCACGTCGAGGCATTGGACCGGCCATGGCACGTCGTCACGCAGTCATCCTCCACCGGGTCCACCGAATTGCTGATCGCGCACCTGCTAGGCCGGCGAGATCTCGGCTGGCGACCGGCGGGTAACCCCCTTCAGTCCACCTAGAAGGGGGATGGTCGGCAGCGCTGACCGAGTTAGCTCTGGTATGTACCCAACAATGGAGGCTGCCATGGCGAACTACAAGGATCCCACCGACCATTTCCGCACCACTCTCCCGCACACCGGTGAACATTTCATCGACGTCTACAGCTGGCCGGGGTACCTGTCCATCGTCTTCGGAACGATGTCACTCGTCGGGGGCGTGGTGGCCGCGGCCTATCAGCGCCACGAGTGGATTCCAACCGCAGGCGCCGTGGGCGTTCTCGCGATCACCGGAGGTGCTGCGTGGCTTGTGATCGAGCACCGTCGTGTGCTTCGAATCGAAAGCCGCTGGGAATCCGAACATCCGCACAATGTCCGCCAACTTCGCCGGCCGACAGCTTAATTCCTGAGATTCTCTTGCAGCAACGAGCCCACCGCTTTCCGCAGTGCGACGGGATCGATGGGCGACATCACGACAGCATCGGCTTGTGACCAGCTGGCCAGCCAACGATCCGCCGCCCGGCTGATGACCAGCACCACCGGCAAGCGTTGCAGTAACTCGTCTTTGAGTTGCTTGGAAACCCCCATACCGCCGAACGGCGACGTTTCAGCGTCCACGATGATCAAATCTACTGTGCCGTTGGCGATCTCATCCATGAGAGCGGGCTGAGTCGCATATGTGCGCAACATGGGCGTGCCGAGACGTGAATCCGAGAATCGGCCGAGCGCCAGCTCGATCTGCCGGCGAGTTTCGGTGTTGTTGCTGAAAACAAGGATCTGTAGCGGGGTATAGATATCCCGTCGGGCCAAAGACTGGTTCATGTCCGCATGCTAACGATTGATCCGCCGCACGTGAATCCCCGTCCCCTTCCCCCACATTGGGGTAACCGTACGCATGGCGACCTAGGCATCGTGGTTCTTGTCAGAACGAGGAGAAAGGTAGACTGTGAATCTCTACACACCGGTCGCCGTGCTTGCGGCGATAGGCGCTGCGTTCGCAATCGGATCTGTCGCCATGTCCCTGGTTCTCGGCCCGTCCCACTACAACCGCGCGAAAAGCGCTGCCTACGAATGCGGTATCGAACCCGTGGAGCCGGGAGCTGCGCCTTCGCGCTTCCCGATGAGGTACTACCTGACGGCGATGCTGTTCATCGTGTTCGATATCGAAATCATCTTTGTCTACCCCTGGGCCGTCTCGTTCCACAGCCTCGGCCTCTTCGCCCTGGCTGAAATGGCACTGTTCACGTTCACAGTGTTTGTGGCCTACGCATATGTCTGGCGGCGGGGAGGTCTGAATTGGGACTAGAAGAGCAGTTACCCGCCGGAATTCTCCTCTCGACGGTTGAGACACTTGCCGGATACGTGCGCAAAGGGTCACTCTGGCCCGCCACTTTCGGCCTCGCGTGCTGCGCCATCGAAATGATGGCGACCGCTTCGCCACGCGTGGATATCGCGCGATTCGGAATGGAGCGCTTCTCTGCCACCCCGCGACAGGCAGACCTGATGATCGTTGCCGGGCGGGTCAGCCAGAAGATGGCCCCCGTGCTGCGACAGGTCTATGACCAGATGGTTGAGCCGAAGTGGGTGCTGGCCATGGGTGTGTGCGCAAGCTCGGGCGGAATGTTCAACAATTACGCCATCGTTCAGGGTGTCGATCATGTTGTGCCCGTCGATATCTACTTGCCGGGATGTCCGCCCCGGCCGGAAATGCTGCTGCATGCGATCCTCAAACTGCACGACCAGATCCAGCAGATGCCGCTTGGAGTGAACCGGCAAGAAGCGGTGCGCGCCGCAGAGTCGGCAGCCCTTGCGGCCATGGGGCCAGGTAGCCACGAAGGTCCACCGCAGTGACGCCCAACCGCACATCGGCCGGCATGTTCGGTGCGATCGGATCCGGCGATACCTCGGGGTATGGGCGCCTTGTCAGAGCCTCGGCGCAGCCGGCCGGCACCCCGAGACCCTACGGCGGATACTACGACGAGTTGATCGACACCCTTGCCGGTGCCGTCGGCTCCGGGACGTTCGATACCGCCGTTGAACACGTGACGATGCACCGTGGCCAACTCACCGTCACGGTGGCCCGCCGGCATATCCGTGCGATCGCCGAGATCCTGCGCGACCATCCGAAACTGCGTTTCGATCTCTGTGCCGGAGTCAGCGGCGTGCACTACCCGACCCAGGCCGGCGCACAGCTACATGCGCTGTACCCGTTGATGTCGATCGCCCACAATCGTCGGATCAACCTCGAAGTCACTGCCCCTGAGGAGGATCCACACATCCCGTCACTCTATGCGGTCTATCCCACCTGTGACTGGCATGAACGCGAGACCTACGACTTCTTCGGGATCATCTTCGACGGACACCCAGCCCTGAGTCGTATCGAGATGCCCGACGACTGGGTCGGCCATCCGCAGCGCAAGGACCACCAGCTCGGTGGCATTCCGGTGCAGTACCACGGTGCTCAGGTGCCGCCCCCCGACCAGCGCCGGGCGTATCACTGATGGGCTCACACATGCGCAATCCCGCTGTCGTCGATGTCGGTGGACAGGACTGGGACGAGGTACTCGCCAACGCGCACAACGCTCAGGCCGGCGAGCGGCTTGTCGTCAACATGGGTCCACAACATCCCTCCACGCACGGCGTGCTGCGCCTCATCCTGGAACTCGACGGCGAGATCGTCACTCAGGCACGCTGCGGTATCGGCTACCTGCACACCGGGATCGAGAAGAGCCTCGAGTACCGCACGTGGACCCAGGGAGTCACGTTCGTGACCAGGATGGATTATCTGTCACCGTTTTTCAACGAGACCGTCTACTGCCTCGGGGTCGAAAACCTACTCGACATCACCGATGACATTCCCGAACGTGCGACGGTGATACGCGTGATGTTGATGGAGCTCAATCGCATCTCCTCACACCTGGTGGCGATCGCCACCGGCGGGATGGAGCTCGGTGCCATGGGCCCGATGTTCTACGGATTCCGGGAGCGGGAGCAGATCCTGGCTGTCTTCGAGACCATCACTGGGCTGCGGATGAATCACGGTTACATCCGCCCGGGCGGAGTAGCGATGGATCTTCCGGACGGAGCCCTAGGACAGGTCCGGGAATTGCTGACGAGTCTGCCCAAAGGACTACGCGACCTGGAGGACCTGCTCACCGCCAACCGAATCTGGAAGGCCCGCACACAAGGGATCGGCTACCTGGACCTCAACGGCTGCCTGGCGCTGGGAGTGACCGGACCGATCCTGCGCTCCACCGGTCTCGCCCTCGATCTCCGAAAAGCCCAGCCCTACTGCAGCTATGAGACATTCGATTTCGACGTCGTCACCGATGATCGATGCGATTCATACGGCCGCTACCTCATTCGGGTCGGCGAGATGTATCAGTCGCTCAGGCTCGTCGAGCAGTGTCTCGACCGGTTGCGGCCGGGTCCGGTGATGATCGACGACAAGAAGCTCGGCTGGCCCGCCGACCTCGAGTTGGGTCCGGACGGTCTGGGGACCTCTGAGGCGCATGTCACCCAGATCATGGGTGACTCCATGGAAGGGCTGATCCATCACTTCAAACTGGTGACCGAGGGCTTCCGGGTGCCTGCGGGCCAGGTCTACACGGCCGTCGAATCGCCCCGCGGCGAGCTCGGAGCCCATCTGGTCAGTGACGGTGGGACAAGGCCCTACCGGGTGCACTACCGCGACCCGTCGTTCACGAATCTGCAAGCGGTGGCAGCGATGTGCGAGGGCGGCATGATCGCCGACGTGATCGCCGCGCTGGCCAGTATCGATCCTGTGATGGGGGGAGTCGACCGATGAAAACGTTCTTGCAACTAGGTCTCGCAGCCGATGAGAGCCACCGTTTCAGCGGACGCACGTCCTACCCCGAGCCTGTGCTCGCCGGGTTGCAAGCGGATGCCGAGACGATCATCGCCAGATACCCGCACATGCGCTCGGCGCTGCTACCGCTGCTGCATCTGGTGCAGTCGGTGGACTCGTGCATCACGCCCGCCGGAGTCCGGTTCTGCGCCGACCGACTCGGCCTGACACGCTCCGATGTCAGCGCCGTGGCGTCGTTCTACTCGATGTACCGCCGCTCGCCCACCGGTGACTATCTGGTCGGCGTGTGCACCAACACACTGTGCGCGGTGATGGGCGGTGATGCGATCCTGGAGTCGCTACAGCAGCATCTCGGCGTGCAGGCGGGCCAAACCACCGAGGACACCCGCATCACGCTCGAGCATGTCGAGTGCAACGCCGCATGCGATTACGCCCCGGTGGTCATGGTGAACTGGGAGTTCTTCGACAACCAGTCACCACGTTCGGCCAGGGACCTGGTGGATGCGCTGCGTGCCGGTCATGGTGTCACGCCGACGCGCGGCGCCCCACTGTGCACGTTCCGGCAGACCGGACGCATCCTGGCCGGGGTCGCGCAGCCCATTACGGACGCCGAACTGTGACGCCCGGTGACGCAACAGCACTGACTCCGGTCCTGAGCCGGCACTGGGCGGACCCCGAATCCTGGACCCTGGCCTCCTATCGCGAGCACGACGGTTATGCGGCGCTGCTACGAGCATTGCGCATGGACCCCGACGAGGTCATCGACACGGTCAAACGTTCCGGCCTTCGGGGCCGGGGCGGGGCCGGATTTCCCACCGGGGTGAAATGGTCCTTCATCAAACAGGATTCGTCGGACCCAACCCCGCCGCCGCATTACCTGGTGGTCAATGCCGACGAATCCGAACCCGGTACGTGCAAGGACGTCCCGCTGATGCTGGCCGCCCCGCACCTGCTGATCGAAGGCACGATCATCGCCGCGTACGCGATTCGCGCCCACCATGCGTTCATCTATGTGCGTGGCGAGGTGGTACCCGTGGTGCGCCGCCTGCGACAAGCCGTGGCCGAGGCGTACCAGGGCGGCCATCTCGGCACGAATATTCATGGGTCGGGCTTCGACCTAGACATGGTGGTACACGCCGGTGCCGGCGCCTACATCTGCGGCGAAGAGACCGCCTTACTGGACTCCCTGGAAGGGCGGCGCGGACAACCTCGGCTCCGGCCGCCGTTCCCAGCCGAAGCCGGACTGTACGGGTGCCCGACGGTGGTCAACAATGTCGAATCGCTCGCCTCGGTGCCGTCGATACTGGCCAACGGGGATGAGTGGTTCCGCACCATGGGGACCGAGAAATCCCCCGGTTTCACCCTGTACTCGTTGTCCGGACACGTCACCTCCCCCGGTCAGTACGAGGCGCCGCTGGGCATCACACTGCGTGAACTCCTCGGTTACGCCGGCGGAGTGCGCGCCGGGCGCGCACTGAAATTCTGGACACCAGGTGGATCATCCACCCCCTTGCTGACCGCCGAACACCTCGACGTGCCCCTGGACTACGAGGGCGTCACGGCGGCCGGTTCGATGTTGGGCACCAAGGCCCTGCAGATCTTCGACAACACCACATGTGTGGTGCGTGCGGTCCGGCGCTGGACCCAGTTCTACGCGCACGAGTCGTGCGGGAAGTGCACACCATGCCGGGAAGGGACGTACTGGCTAACCCAGATCTACGAGCGTCTGGAACTCGGGTCCGCGACCTCGCAGGACCTGGGTGCGCTCGCCGAATCGCGGACAGCATCAACGGAAAGTCTTTCTGCGCCTTGGGCGATGGTGCGGCCAGCCCCATCGTGTCATCGCTGTTGCATTTCGGCGATGAATACCGGGCCCACATCACACTGGGTGGCTGTCCGTTCGATCCCGCGGAGTCCGCTTTGTTGGAGACACAGGAGTCGAGAATCTGATGACGGTAATCGAGCCAGTCCACGAAGCGCCGACCCGGGCGGCCGCGTCGGTGCACCTCACGATCGACGGGCAGGCGCTGACAGTTCCCGCGGGAACCCTGGTCATCAGAGCTGCCGAGCTTGCCGGTATCGAGATTCCGAGATTCTGTGATCATCCGTTGTTGGAGCCGGTCGGCGCCTGCCGGCAATGCCTGGTCGACGTCCAAGGTCAACGCAAGCCGCTCGCGTCATGCACCGCGGCCGTCGCGCCGGACATGGTGGTCAACACTCAATTGACCTCTACGGTCGCCGCGGATGCCCAGCGTGGCGTGATGGAACTGCTACTGATCAACCACCCGTTGGACTGCCCGGTATGCGACAAGGGCGGCGAGTGCCCGTTGCAGAACCAGGCGATGTCCGCCGGCCGCACCGAGTCTCGTTTCACCGATGTCAAACGAACCTTCGCCAAGCCGATCAACCTGTCCACGCAGGTTCTGCTGGACCGCGAGCGGTGCGTCCAATGCGCACGATGCACCCGATTCGCCGACCAGATCGCCGGCGATCACATGATCGACCTGATGGAACGCGGTGCCGCCCAACAGATCGGGATCGCCGAGGGTGAACCGTTCGACTCCTATTACTCGGGGAACACGGTGCAGATATGCCCTGTCGGTGCCCTGACCGGCGCAGCCTACCGATTCCGGGCCCGGCCTTTCGACCTGCAATCCACGCCCAGCGTCTGTGAGCACTGTGCGTCGGGGTGCGCTCAGCGCACCGACCACCGCCGGGGAAAAGTGGTGCGCCGGCTGGCAGCCGATGACCCTGAGGTCAACGAGGAGTGGAACTGTGACAAGGGGCGGTGGGCCTTCCACTATGCGACGCAGCCCGACAGAATCCGCGAACCGCTGGTCCGGGGCGAAGACGGCGAACTGATCGCGGCATCGTGGTCAGAAGCGCTGGCCACGGCGGCAGCCGGCCTTCGGCGGGCAAAGCAGCAGACAGGCGTTCTCGTCGGTGGCCGGGTCACCATGGAGGACGCCTACGCCTACGCGAAGTTCGCCCGAGTGGCGCTGGGCAGCAACGATATCGACTTCCGTGCTCGCGCACACTCTGCCGAGGAGACATGGTTTCTGTCCAACCGTATCGCCGGGCGCCCGCTGGACGTGACCTACGCCGATATGTCGGTCGCACCGGTGGTCTTGCTGGTCGGGCTGGAACCCGAAGACGAGTCACCCATTCTCTTCCTCCGGCTACGCAAGGCCGTGCGCAGCGGCGGCCTGCCGGTCTATTCGATCGGGCCCTTCGCCAGCCGTGGCCTCACCAAGATGGGCGGGCAGCTGCTGGCTGCCGCGCCAGGTGGCGAGAGTGCGGTCCTCGACGCGCTGCACCGCGGGGACGTTGCCGACCTGCTACGTTGCCGCGGCGCGGTGATCGTGGTCGGGGAACGCCTGTCCGCCAGCCCCGGTGCCCTGACGGCGGCCGCACGCCTGGCCGACGGCACCGGCGCAAAACTGGCCTGGATCCCGCGCCGCGCCGGCGAGCGCGGCGCACTGGAGGCGGGCGCGTTTCCCACGCTGCTACCCGGCGGGCGCCGCACCGGCCATCCTGGCCGCGATACCGGAGCCATCATCGGCGATGCCGCACAGGGGCACCTGGCCGCCCTGGTGATCGGCGGTGTAGAGCTCGACGATCTGACAGATCCGCAGACAGCCCGGCGAGCACTGCAGGAAACTCCGTTCGTATTGAGCCTTGAGGTCCGCGAGAGCACTGTCACGCGACACGCCGACGTCGTTCTCCCGGTGGCACCAGTCCAGGAGAAGTCCGGGACCTTCTTGAATTGGGAAGGGCGGCAACGTTATTTCGCCGCATCGATACCCGATACCGGAGCCATGTCCGATCTGCGGGTGCTCGACGCACTCGCCGCCGAAATGGGCGTCCCGCTGAGCCTGCCCGACGACGCCACCGCACGCGAGGACCTACGCCGACTCGGTGCGCGGCCCGCCGCGCAGTCCGTGAGTCCACCCGTACCGGCGCCCACCGGCGCCCGCCCGGGACCGGGGCAGGCCGTCCTGTCGACGTGGCGCGAACTTTTGGATGCCGGTCTGCTGCAGGACGGCGAACCGTTCCTGGCGGGCACAGCACGCGCCGCGGTGGCCCGGCTCTCCCCGGCCACTGCCGCTGAGATCGGGGTCGCTGAGCACGAAAAGGTGTCGATATCGACCGCCAGAGGTGCGATCACACTGCCCGTGAAGATCACCGATATGACGAATCGGGTGGTGTGGGTACCGATGAACTCATCCGGAAGTGCGGTCAATGCTCAACTCGGCGTCACCGCCGGAGCAGTGGTGAACATCGGGAGGGCCGGCTGATGCCTGTTGCCGATCTGAGCGCCTTCGGCCACGACACGTGGTGGCTGGTGCTACTGAAGGCGCTGGGAATCTTCGCATTCCTGGTGGTGACCGTCTTGGTGGCAATCCTGGTAGAACGTAAAGTCCTGGCCCGCATGCAGATGCGGCTCGGCCCCAACCGGGTGGGGCCGCGGGGCCTTCTGCAGTCGCTCGTCGACGGGATCAAGCTCGCCCTCAAGGAGGGGCTCATCCCTGCCCGCGCGGACAAGCCGACGTATCTGCTTGCCCCGATCATTTCCGTGGTGCCGGCGGTCATGGCCTTTGCGGTGATCCCCATGGGGCCCGAGGTTTCGATATTCGGGCACACCACCCCGCTGCAACTCACAGACATGCCGGTGGCGGTGTTGTACGTGCTCGCCGTGACCTCGGTCGGTGTCTACGGCATCGTGCTGGCGGGGTGGGCGTCCGGTTCCACCTATCCCCTGCTGGGTGGATTGCGTTCCGCGGCTCAGGTCGTGTCCTACGAGATCGCCATGGCTCTTTCGTTCGCCGCCGTGTTCGTGACCGCCGGCACCATGTCAACCTCGGGAATTGTCACCGCCCAACAACACACGTGGTTCGCATTCGTGTTGGCGCCATCGTTGCTCATCTATCTGACGGCGATGGTCGGAGAGACCAACCGCGCACCGTTCGACCTGCCCGAGGCCGAAGGTGAGCTCGTCGGAGGTTTCCATACCGAGTACTCGTCGTTGAAGTTCGCCATGTTCATGCTGGCCGAATACATCAACATGACCACGGTGTCCGCCCTGGCAACCACCTTGTTCTTCGGTGGATGGCAGGCGCCGTGGCCGCTGTCGATGATCCACGGAGTCAACCTCGGCTGGTGGCCGCTGCTCTGGTTCACCGCCAAGATATGGATCTTCCTGTTCTTTTTCATCTGGTTGCGCGGTACCTTGCCACGATTGCGTTACGACCAGTTCATGGCGCTGGGATGGAAGCTCCTGATCCCGGCCGCGCTGGCCTGGTTGATGGTCGTCGCTCTCTCGAGCAGCCTTCCCGATCAGGGAGCCCGTGTGCCGTGGACATCCCTGGCCGGCGCGGCGGCCATCCTCGCCGCCGTGTTGACCGCCACCTTGCGCACACGCGTGCGGGCACGGCGCGCCCGCGCCATCGACCCCATATCGGACCTCGTCGTGCACCGGAAGGAAATTGATGTCTAAGCTCGCCGGACTGGCCGGATTCGCCGTCACATTCAAAACCATGTTCAAAAAGACTGCCACCGAACATTATCCGGAGAGCAAGGCTCCGACCGCGCCGCGCTACCACGGACGTCACCAGCTCAACCGCTACGACGACGGTTTGGAGAAATGCATCGGCTGTGAATTGTGTGCGTGGGCGTGCCCGGCCGACGCCATCTTCGTCGAAGGCGCCGACAACACCGACGAACAGCGTTTCTCACCCGGTGAGCGGTACGGAAGCGTCTATCAGATCAACTATCTGCGTTGTATCGGTTGCGGGCTGTGCATCGAGGCATGCCCCACTCGCGCGCTGACGATGACGAACGACTACGAGATGGCCGATGACAACCGCACCGACCTGATCTATGGGAAGGAGGACCTGCTGGCGCCACTAATGCAGGGGATGACGGCACCACCACATCCCCTGGCGCCCGGCAGTACTGCCAAGGACTACTACGGTCGTCCGGAGCAGGCGTGACCACCCTGATGGCGGAGGCCCTCCCGGTCACCTCGGCCGGTGAAGCCGTGGCGTTCTGGACACTGGGTACCGTCGCGGTGGCAGGTGCGATCGGCACGGTGGCAGCCGTCCGCGCGGTGTATTCGGCAATGTTTCTCGGCATGACGATGATCACGCTGGCGGCGTTCTACGTGGCGCTCGACGCCGTGTTCCTCGGTGTCGTACAGGTTGTCGTTTACACCGGTGCTGTGATGATGCTGTTTCTCTTCGTGCTGATGCTCATCGGCGTCGACCTCTCCGAATCGCTCCGCGAAACGATTCGTGGACAACGTTGGGCATCGATTCTGGTGGCGATCGGGTTCTCCGTGCTGTTGGTTTCCGGCATCGGGCAATCAGCAGGAACCGAGCTGGTCGGTGCGCGGGAAGCGAACGCGGACGACAACGTCGCAGGCCTGGCGGTCCTGATCTTCACCCGTTACATCTGGGCCTTTGAACTGACAGGCGCATTGATGATCACCGCCGCGATGGCGGCTATGGTGTTGACCCATCGCGAGCGGTTCGAACGGCGTAAGACCCAGCGGGAGTTGGCCATCGAGAGATTCCGGCCCGGTGGGCGGCCGACGCCCCTACCCAGTCCTGGCGTCTACGCCCGCCACAATGCCGTCGACTTCCCCGCACGGCTGCCGGATGGATCCGGCGCTCCCGACTCCGTAGCCGGCAGCCTGCTCCCCCGCCGGGTGCCTCCGTCACAGACCCAGGCAGGCTCACAGCTTCGGCTGCAGTTGGTCACGGTGGTCTCCGCCGAGGCGCCGGTCTGGGTGGAGCGTTGGACAGACGCGGCGCCCAACGACGGTGAGACGTATCCGGGCTTCTCGGCGGAAGGCACCGACCGATGAATCATGACAACTACCTGTACCTCTCGGCGATCCTGTTCAGCATCGGCGCATTGGGAGTGCTCTTGCGGCACAACGTCATCGTCGTCTTCATGTGCGTGGAACTCATGCTCAATGCCGGCAACCTGGCCCTCGTCACGTTCTCCCGGGCACACGACAATCTCGACGGACAGATCGTGGCGTTCTTCACCATGGTGGTGGCTGCATGCGAGGTCGTCGTCGGACTGGCGATCATCATGTCGATATTCCGCACCCGCCGGTCTGCTGATGTCGACGCTGCCAGCCTGCTGCGGGGCTGACGACGTGGGACATCTGCTGTGGTTGTCGATCACGCTGCCTGCCGCGGGCGCCGTGTTGTTACTGCTGGGCGGAAAGCGCACCGACCGCTGGGGGCACCTCCTGGGCTGCGCGGCGGCCATCGCGTCCTTCGCGGTCACCGTACGGCTGTTCATCGGAATGCTGGACCGTCCCGTAGAGGACCGAACCATCAGCCGGTTGCTGTTCTCCTGGATTCCCGCCGACGCTCTGCAGGTGGACCTCGGATTGCACGTGGATCAGTTGTCGATGTGCTTCGCCTTGCTGATCACGGGTGTGGGATCGCTGATTCACATCTACTCGATCGGCTATATGGCCGACGATCCCTATCGGCGCCGGTTCTTCGCGTACCTGAACCTCTTCATCGCGGCAATGCTGCTGCTCGTACTGGCCGACAACTATCTGGGCTTGTACGCGGGCTGGGAAGCCGTCGGGCTGGCGTCCTATCTGTTGATCGGATTCTGGGATGCCAAGCCTGCCGCCGCCACCGCGGCGCGCAAGGCGTTTGTCATGAATCGAGTGGGTGACATCGGCCTGGCAGTGGCCCTGATGGTGATGTTCAGCGCCGTGGGATCGGTGTCCTTCGACGCCGTGTTCGGGGCCGCACCGGAGCTGGGGCACGGCACCCTGACGGTTATCGGCCTGTCATTGTTGTTCGCCGCATGCGGGAAATCCGCTCAGTTGCCGCTGCAGTCGTGGCTCGGTGATGCGATGGAAGGGCCGACGCCGGTCTCGGCCCTCATCCACGCGGCGACCATGGTGACCGCAGGGGTGTACCTCATCGTGCGGTCCGGGCCGGTGTTCGACCTGGCCCCGGCGGCACAGACCGCCGTGGTCACGGTGGGCGCCGCCACCTTGCTCTTCGGGGCCGTCATAGGCTGCGCCAAGGACGACATCAAGAAGGCACTGGCGGCCTCGACGATGAGCCAGATCGGCTATATGGTGCTGGCCGCGGGACTCGGTCCCGCCGGTTATCCGGTCGCGATCCTGCACCTGATCACCCACGGCTTCTTCAAGGCGGGCTTGTTCCTGGGCGCCGGCTCGGTGATGCACGCGATGGACGACAACGTGGACATGCGTCGGTTCGGCGGTCTGCGCAGAGTTCTCCCCGCCACCTTCGTGACATTCGGTTTGGGATATCTGGCCATCATCGGAGTGCCACCGCTGGCGGGGTTCTATTCCAAGGACGCCATCATCGAAGTCGCTTTCGCTGCGGGGGGGACACGCGGAGTGCTGTTGGGCGGCGCCGCACTGCTCGGTGCCGGTCTCACCGCGTTCTACATGACACGAATCATGCTGATGACCTTCGCCGGCCACAGGCGTTGGCCGGCCGACACGCATCCCCACGAAGCGCCGGCCACCATGCTCTTGCCGATGATCGTGCTGGCCATCGGGTCGGTATCCATGGGTGCACTACTGACTGTTGGTGGCACACTGCATGACTGGCTTGCACCCGTGGTGGGTGGAATCGACAACGAGACGCACGCCACCGCGTGGACCGTCACGGCGATGACGCTGGTCGCGGTCGCCGCGGGCGTTCTCATCGCCGTCCGAATTCATGCAGCACAGGGAGTGTCGGTTAATGCACCAGAGGGATCACCCGTGACCATCGCAGCCCGCCGTGATCTCTACGGTGACAGCTTCAACGAGGCGGCTTTCATACGGCCCGGCCGACGCGTCATCGCCATCGCCTCGGACGTCGGGGAACGAGGTATCAACGGCATAGCCCTGGGAATCGCAGCGCTCGTCAGTGGGGTGAGTGTCAGGCTGGGCCCGCTTCAGACGGGCTTCGTGCGGTCCTATGCGCTCAGTGTGTTCGTCGGCGCCGCCGCAGCGATCGCGACCATCGTCGGAATGAGGATCTGGTGAACGGCATCCCCTGGTTGACCGTCCTGTGGCTGGCCCCGGCTGTCGGCGCATGCATCGTCGTACTGGTGCCGTCCGACCGGCACACCTTCGCCAAATACCTCGGACTGGGCGCGGCGCTGACTCCGTTGGCGGTCTCGGCGGTGCTGACGTCGGGTTTCGACGCCACCGGGCAGCACTATCAGTTCGTCGAAAAGCACAGTTGGATACCGTCTTTCGGTGCCGCTTACATTGTCGGTGTCGACGGCCTCGCATTGTCGATGGTGGTCCTGACGGCGGGGCTGGTACCGCTGTTGATAGTCGCAGGCTGGAACGATGTACCCGCCGGAGGGCGCGCAGTTCATACCTACGTCGCACTGATACTCGCCGTCGAGGCAATGGCCCTGCTGACCTTCGTCGCTCTGGACGTGCTGCTGTTCTACGTGCTGTTCGAGGCAATACTGATTCCCACGTATCTGCTCATCGGGCGTTTCGGCGGTCCGGACCGCTCCCGCGCCGCGATGAAGTTCCTGCTGTACAACCTTGCGGGCGGGCTGATCATGCTCGCCGCAGTCATCGGGATGTACGTGATGACCGCATCGGGTGCCGCGAGTTTCGATATCCGCGACCTGGCTGGCGGCGAGCACGGATCGAGTACCACCTCCCGACTTCTCTTCGCCGGCTTCATGTTCGCATTCGCGGTCAAGGCTCCGATGTGGCCGCTGCACACGTGGCTTCCCGATGTGGTGGCAACAGCGAAACCGGCAACCGCGGTGCTGATCATGGCCATCGTGGACAAAATCGGGACATTCGGGATGATGAGGTACTGCTTGCAACTGTTTCCGGAAGCGGCCACGTACTTCCGGCCACTGATCGTCGGACTCTCGGTGATCGCGATCGTATATGGCGCAGTGCTTGCCATCGGCCAGACGGACATGATGCGGTTGATCGCCTATGCGTCGCTGTCCCACTTCGGGTTCATCACCCTGGGTATCTTCGCCATGACCAGCCAGAGCCAGAGCGGCGCCATCCTCTACATGGTCAATCACGGTGTTTCGACCGCCGCGATACTGCTCATCGCGGGTTTTCTGGTGTTGCGTGGCCGCACGCAGAGCATCGGCGGATACGGTGGTGTCCGGCAGGTGGCACCTGTCCTTGCCGGCACGTTCCTGGTCGCTGGACTCGCCAGCCTGGCACTGCCCGGACTGGCGCCGTTCGTCAGCGAGTTCCTCGTGCTGATCGGCACGTTCACCCGCTATCCGGTGATGGCGATCTGCTCGGCGCTGGCGCTTGTTCTTTCCGCGATCTACATCCTGTGGATGTACCAACGGATCATGACTGGGCCCGTCACCGACAACAGTAAGCGGGTCATCGACCTGCGTCCTCGGGAACTTGCGGTCTCGGCAACGCTTCTCGCAGTTCTGCTGGGATTCGGGGTCTACCCGAAGCCGGTTCTGGAGCTGATCGACCCGACGGTGGCCCACACGATGTTCATTGTCGGAGAACATGACCGCACACCCACGGCCGCGATGGCGGAGCATCCATGAGCATCCCCGCGCCCAGTATCGAGTACAGCTTGCTGATGCCGATGCTGATCATGCTCGGCACCGCGGTCACCGGCGTGCTCATCGAAGCACTTCTGCCCCGCTCGATCCGCTACCGCGCACAGCTTGCCGTCAGCGTCACCGGTATGGTCGCCGCCCTGGGCGCGGTGATCTCACTGACTGGGCACCGCAGCAGCGCCCTAGTCGGTTCAGTGGCCATCGATGGGCCCACGCTGTTCCTTCAAGGCGGCATCCTGGTGACCGGGCTCATCGCCATCGCCCCCGTCGCGCGGGGCCGCCTGGTCGCCTTCGCTCCGCAGGGCGCGCTGGCTCCGCGTAGTGCTGCCGAACGCACGGCAGCAGGTGCCGGCGTGATCCAAACCGAGATCTTTCCCCTTCTGATGTTCGCACTCAGCGGGATGTTGCTCCTCCCCGCAGCAGCAGACCTGTTGACGATGTTCGTCTCTCTGGAGGTCCTCTCGCTTCCGCTTTATGTGTTGTGCGGCTTGGCAAGTCGCCGCCGCGTCCTCGCGCAGGAAGCCGCGTTGAAGTACTTCTTGCTTGGCGCATTCTCCTCAGCCTTCTTCCTTTACGGCGTGGCATTGCTGTACGGCTACGCAGGCACGCTGAACCTGTCGGCTATCGCAAGCACGATCCAGCAGGGTGGTGGTGACACGACGATGGCGCTGATGGGTACCGCTCTGATCATGGTGGGACTGCTGTTCAAACTCGGAGCCGTGCCGTTCCACTCGTGGGTCCCCGACGTGTACCAGGGTGCCCCCACACCGATCAGTGGCTTCATGTCGGCCGGAACCAAGATCGCGGCGTTCGGGGCGCTGCTACGTCTGCTCCACGTCGCCCTGCCCGGCCTCATCGAGGCCTGGCGGCCGGTATTGTGGGCGGTCGCGATCCTCACCATGGTGGTCGGCAGTGTTCTGCTGGTCAGTCAGTTCGACATCAAACGGTTACTGGCCTACTCCTCGGTGGCCAATGTCGGCTTCATTCTCACCGGCGCAACGATGATTGCGGGGGGTCTGGCGCCGACGATGTTCTATCTCCTCGCCTACGGCATCAGCGCACTGGGCGCGTTCACTGTGGCGGGCCTCATCCACGGCCGCGGCGACACCGAGGACGCCGACATCACCCATTGGCGTGGCTTGGGGCGACGATCACCTTTCTTGGCCACCGCCCTGGCCCTGTTTCTGCTTGCCGCTGCAGGAATTCCGCTCACGAGCGGATTCATCGGCAAGTTCGGGGTCTTGAAGGCCGCACTGGACAACGGCGGCACGGCCCTGGTGCTGGTGGCATTGACGTGCAGCGTCATTGCGGCAGTCGCCTACTCACGGGTCATCGTCGTGATGTTCTTCGACGAACCCGGTGAAGGTACGGCAGTGCCGGCGCGGCCCGGGCCCCTGGCCGCCGTCGCTGTCGCGGCGGCGGCCGCGCTGACCGTGCTGCTCGGGATCGCACCTCAGACACTGTTGACGCTCGCCACCCAGGCAGCCGAGTTCCTGCACTGATCTGAAAGTCTCGACACCCGTGCGGACCCCCAATCGAGGGTCGTCTCGCCTCTGCTCAGCGGGCATGCTCACCAATGGAACTTCAGCCAGGACAAGGGATCGGAGCCAGCCCATGATCAATACCGAAGCAATCGCTTGCACCGTACCCGTACTGGTTGCGGGCGACAGGGTTCGGGTGTCGCAGGGCATACTCGGTCGCGTCGGCCGAGTCTCCTCGACGTCGCCGGGTTACATCTTCGTCCACTACGACGATGGCGCGCGCGAGCTCGTGGATCCCACGCGGCGCCAGATATGGCTCCTGCGATGACTTCTCAAGTCGGCAATGCGGCCCGCAGCACCGTGCATTGGGCAATTCTCTGGTGGCTGCTCCGAATAGCCGACGTGTTGGTGGTCGGCGGTATCTTCGCCGGATTGGTCTGGGGATTCGGCAAAGCCTGACCTCGGCACTCGTCACCGCTGCCATTGTTCACCGCCGGACATGGTGGGCGAAACCACCGAGGGGTCATCACACCCGTGATGACCCCTCGGGCCCACGCCACGCTGCGTGGACAGCTGCCGGCTGCGACTCGCATCGGAGATTTCGTTGTGCGTCAGCGCAATGCGGCGCGCAGACCCGCCGCGGCACCGTTGGCCTTGACCCGGTTGAGCAACGTTGCCTGGCCGTCGGATCGCCGATCCGGATCTCCCTGCCAGGCCGACAGAGCGGGCGACACCAGGGCGCGACCGAAGGAGAACGTCAGCGGCCACGGCGTGGAGTGCCGCTGCATCGCTGTCAAGTTGTCTGTCGCCCGCTCAGGATCCTGGCCACCGGACAGGAAGGCTACACCGGCCAAAGCTCCTGGCCACGAGCGCAACACTGTGACAGTGGCTTCGGCAACCTCTTCCGGGCTGGACACCCTGCCGTGGCCGTCACCCTCGATCACCATATTCGGCTTCAGAATGATCCCGGCCAGATCGACGTTCAACAATCCCAGTTCGGCGCGAACGGCGGTGTGCACCTCCTCGGTGACGTCCCGGCACACCGCGAGATTGTGGCTGCCATCCATCAACACCTCCGGCTCGACGATCGGAACGAGCCCCGCCTGCTGGCATGCGGCCGCGTAGCGGGCCAGTGCGTTCGCGTTCGATCGAATCGCGCCCTGGGTCGGCGTTTCGGAACCGATGGTGAATACGGCGCGCCACTTGGCAAAGGCAGCTCCCAATTTCGCATACTCGGCCAGTCGCGCCGGCAGGTCATCGAGGCCTTCGGTGATGGTTTCCCCGTCCAGGCCTGGGCAGGCCTTGGCACCGGTATCGACCTTGATACCGGCGAGAATTCCGAGTTCCCCGACTGCCTGCGGGAACGGCGTCCCGTCACTGAAGCTCTGCTTGAGCGTCTCATCACAGAAGATGATCCCGGAAATATCGTCGGACAACCCGGGCGCCGATGCGAGCATTTCCCGGTAGTAGCGCCGATTCTCTGCGGTCGGCTCCACTCGGTTGTCTTTCAGACGCTTCGACATCGTCGCGATGCTCTCGTCTGCGGCCAGAATACCTTTGCCGGGCGCCATCATTGCGGCTGCGATCTGTCGGCAGTTAGTCATGCGCGGTGTCCTTCTTCGGGTGTGGTTGACACAAGGACGCTATCCAGGTTCCGCGGCGCCGCCCTCACCTAGGAGGTGGATACCCAGGGGGATACAGTCAACTGAACACTTGATGGTCGGTGGGTAATTCTCAATAGACATGTTCACTGTTCGCTGCCACGATCGGAGTCATGAGCGAACGATGGAATGCAGGAGTGATCCCCTACGCAGAGATGGGCTACTGGCAGCCCGACTATGTGCCCAAAGATTCGGATGTGCTGTGCGCCTTTCGCATAACACCGCAGCCGGGCGTCCCGCCCGAGGAAGCGGGCGCCGCGGTCGCCGGTGAGTCCAGCACCGCGACGTGGACGGTGGTGTGGACCGATCGTCTCACCACATTCGAGCACTATCAGGCGAAGTGTTATCGCGTCGAAGCGGTTCCGAATACGCCTGGGCAGTGGATCGCCTGGATCGCCTACGATATCGACCTCTTCGAAGAAGGCTCGATCGCCAACCTCACGAGCTCGATCATCGGCAATGTCTTCGGCTTCAAACCACTCAAGGCGCTTCGCCTGGAGGATATGCGAATCCCGACCCACTACGTGAAGACGTTCCAGGGACCCGCACACGGAATCGTAATGGAACGTGAGCATCTCGGTAAGTTCGGGCGGCCGCTACTGGGCGCGACCACGAAGCCGAAACTCGGTCTTTCGGCCCGCAACTACGGCCGCGTGGTGTACGAGGCGTTGCGTGGCGGACTCGACTTCACCAAAGACGACGAGAACATCTGCTCCCAGCCGTTCATGCGGTGGCGCGACCGATTCCTGTTCTGCATGGAGGCCGTCAACAGGGCGCAGGCGGCGACCGGCGAAATCAAGGGCCACTACCTCAACATCACCTCGGGCACGATGGAAGAGATGTACGAGCGCGCGGAGTTCGCCAAAGAACTCGGCTCCGTGGTGGTGATGATCGACCTCACGATCGGATACACCGCAATCCAGTCGATGGCCAAGTGGGCCCGCGCCAACGGTGTGCTGTTGCACCTCCACCGCGCCGGGCACGGCACCTACACAAGGCAAAAGGCACATGGGATCAGTTTCCGGGTGATCTCGAAGTGGATGCGCCTGGCCGGCGTC
The DNA here is from genome assembly GCF_012223425.1 of Mycolicibacterium frederiksbergense. Classification (GTDB taxonomy): domain Bacteria; phylum Actinomycetota; class Actinomycetes; order Mycobacteriales; family Mycobacteriaceae; genus Mycobacterium; species Mycobacterium frederiksbergense. Next base: position 4,648,627 of record NZ_CP038799.1, on the reverse strand, counting down.
GATCACATCCATGCTGGCACCGTGGTCGGCAAACTCGAAGGTGACCCGTACAGCACCGCCGGCTTCTACGACACGCTCCGGCTGGACAGCATTTCCGCCGACCCGGCCAAAGGTCTGTACTTCGACCAGGAATGGGCGTCGATGCCCGGCGTGATGCCCGTCGCCTCCGGCGGCATCCACGCCGGACAGATGCACCAACTGCTCCATTACCTGGGTGAAGACGTCATTCTGCAGTTCGGTGGCGGCACCATCGGTCACCCGATGGGTATCTCCGCAGGCGCCGAAGCCAACCGCGTTGCACTCGAAGCAATGCTCAAGGCGCGCAACGAAGGTCGCGATTTCTACGCCGAAGGTCCGGAAATTCTCAAGAAGGCGGCGTCGCGCAACCGAGCACTCGACACCGCGCTCGCCACATGGGGCGACATTTCGTTCAACTACGAATCAACCGACACTCCCGACGTCGTCGCGACGTCGACAAGTTCCTGAACCAGAGCGGAGAATGCACATGCGAATCACCCAGGGCACCTTCTCATACCTGCCCGACTTCACCGACGACGAGATCACCGCGCAAATCACCTACGCTTTGGACAACGACTGGCCGTTGTCGGTGGAGTTCACCGACGATCCGCATCCCCGAAATGTCTACTGGGAGATGTGGGGCTTGCCGATGTTCGACCTGAAGGACGCCGCCGGAGTGCTGCTCGAGGTCAATGCCTGCCGCACCGCCTACCCCAACGCCTATGTGCGTCTCAACGCCTATGACGCTCGTCTCGGCCGGCAGACCACCGCATTCTCCTTCATCGTGCAACGCCCGGCTGAAGAGCCGGGTTTCCGCCTCGACCGAGCCGAAGGTTCCGATCGCAGAATCGGATACACCACCTTCGCCTACGCCGCGACGAAACCGTCCGGCCAGCGATACGGCAATGACAACGATACCGACTGACATGGAGCCCGTCGATCGCCTATATACGATCGACGGGCTCCCCGTCCAGGTCAGTGCACAGGGTCCGCCGGACGGCCGGACGGTGGTGTTGCTGGACATGTCTCGCACCGCCGGATCCCCCTATCAGGAACTCAGGGACCGCTTGCACGTGGCGAAGGTGCAGACAGTCGGTATCAGCGCGCGTTCACCGCTGTCCGACAAAGCCATCGTTGCCATCCTTGACTCGCTGAGCATCCGCTGCGCGGTACTCGTCGGCGACGGGCGGTGCGCCGAGATCGCCTGGCTGACAGCGGCGCATCACCCGCAGCGCATTACGGGCCTGGTGGTGATCGACGGCGGCCATCCCGGAACCGCACACAATGACAGCGGGGACGCCCTCTGCCCGCAGGTCTTCGCCGACACGACAGCTCTGGTCAGTTCGCGCGGCGCCGGCTCGATTGCGCGTGCCAGCCGGCGCCACGTTCGCGGGGACTTCAGGATCGCTGATCTGGCCGGAACACGAGGTTCACGTCATTTCATCGCCCAGCTGAGTACCGAGATCGTGATGCACACCCTGTCGGTGTAGGACGATTCACGGTCACCTTGGCCGGTCGGTCGTCCACTTCTCTTCGACGTGCGCGTATTTCCACACCAACAGGGCCACGATCCATGTCGCAACGAAGACACCCACCACGACGAAGCCGACGATGTTGAGGTCGACGTCACCGACCCAGTCCCAGGCACCGCCGGTCCAGCCGAGCTGAGCGACCAGCACGCCGAGCAGCTCGATGCTTCCGACGATCAGGGCGATGGCGACCGACATTGCCGTGAGAGTCAGGTTGTAGTACACCTTGCGCACCGGCTCGGAAAGTGCCCACCCGTATGCGAGATTCATGAACGAGCCGTCGATGGTGTCAAGCAGGGTCATGCCCGCCGCGAACAGCACCGGCAGGCACAGTATCGCGTACCAGGGAACGCCGGCCGCCACACTGGTGCCCGCCACCACGAGAAGCGCGACCTCGCTGGCGGTGTCGAACCCCAGGCCGAAGAGCACGCCGAGCGGATAGGTGTGCCACGACTGCTTGATGGAGCGCGTGAACCTGCCGAGGTACCGGTTCAGGAATCCGCGGTTGTTGAGGTGCTCCTCCAGCTCGGAATCGTTGTACGTGCCATCCCGCATCTGAGTGAACACCCGAACGATGCCGACCAGGATCACCAGATTCGCGATCGCTATGACGTACAGGAAGATCCCGGAGACGGCGGTCCCGATCAACGCGGTGTAGTGATGCAGTGCCGAGGAGTCGTCTTGTACGGGTCCCACCACGGCCGTCACTCCGAAAGCCAACAGTGCCGTGAGTCCGAAGACCACAGTGGAGTGCCCAAGGGAGAAGAAGAACCCCACCGCGAGTGGGCGCTGTCCGTCGCCCATCAGTTTGCGGGTGGTGTTGTCGATGGCAGCGATGTGGTCGGCATCGAAGGCGTGCCGCATACCCAGTGCGTAGGCTGTCATCCCGATACCCACGCCCAGAACCTTGTCCCCCACGCTGTAATGCGCTGGAACGACAACGAGCAGCAACGTCAGCCAGCCCACCGCGTGTAGGGCGAAGATCGCGAGGAACATCGACGCCAAGCGCAGCCATTCCCTCGACGTCAGTGCGTCCCGCACGCTCGATGACCACAGGCGACGACGTTCAACTGCCCGATCGGCCATCCGTATTCCTCAAATCGTCCCCTGTCCGACATTCTCCCGACCGACGGTCGGCGCACGCTTATCGAGCCACCAGTTCGGCCTTCCGCCGCTCCACGATCCGCAAGATCATCGGGGTGAAAATGAGCTGCATGGCCAGATCCATCTTGCCGCCGGGGCACACGATGGTGTTCGGCCTCGACATGAACGAATCGTGCAACATGTCCAGCAGGTACGGGAAGTCGATGCCATGCGGGTCGCGGAATCTGATGATCAGCATCGACTCGTCGGCAGACGGAATGCTCCTGGCAATGAAGGGATTCGAGGTATCCACCACCGGAACGCGCTGGAAGTTGACATCGGTGTGGGAGAACTGCGGGCAGATGTAGTTCACATAGTCGGGCATTCGACGCAAGATGGTGTCCGTGACCGCCTCTGAGGTGTACCCCCGGACCACCCGGTCGCGATGCAGTTTCTGAATCCACTCCAGATTGATCACGGGGACGACACCGATCCGCAGATCGGCGTGCTGCGCGACGTTCACGGTGTCGGTGACCACCGCTCCGTGCAGCCCCTCGTAGAACAACACATCGGTATCCGGGGATATCTCCTCCCAGGACGTGAACGTGCCCGGTTCCTGTCCGTAGGGTTCTGCTTCGGCGTCGTCGTGCAGGTACTTGCGGAACTTGCCGGTCCCCTGTTCGGAGTAATTACGGAACAGATCCTCGAGTTCCTCGAACAGATTGGACGCCGGTCCGAAATGACTGAAGGTGTGATCGCCGCGCGCGTACGCCTCGGCAATCTCCGCCTTCATCTCGAGCCGGTCGAAACGGTGAAAGCTGTCGCCCTCGACATAGGCGACGTTGACACCCTCGCGACGAAATATCTGCTGGAAAGTACGCATCACTGAGGTGGTACCGGCTCCTGAGGACCCGGTGACCGAAACGATCGGATGTATGCGCGACATGGTCCTCAGCCCGCCACTTCACGGAACAGGCCACGGGTCCCGTACAACGGGAGTGTCGTGGGCGGTTCGTAGGGTTGATCGTGATAGGACGCGACCCGTGCCACCTCCTCGCTGGCACCGAAGACCAGCGAAATGCGTTGGTGGATATCAGTCGGGACGACATCCAGAACGCGCTGCCGGCCGGTGCTCGCGGAGCCACCGGCCTGCTCGATCAGAAGCGCCATCGGGTTCGCCTCGTAGAGCAACCGTAATCGTCCCGCTTTCGCCGGCTCTTTCGAGTCGCGCGGATAGAGGAACACTCCGCCGCGGGTCAGTATCCGATGCGTCTCGGCCACCAGTGAGGCCACCCAGCGCATATTGAAGTCCTTGCCCCGCGGCCCTGATCTGCCGGCCAGGCATTCTGACACATACTGCTGCACGGCAGGCTCCCAGAATCGCTGGTTCGACGCATTGATGGCGAACTCCCCAGTGGTGGCGGGAATCTTGATGGATTCACGGGTCAGGAAGAACTCGCCGAGACTGGGATCGAGCGTGAAAGCGTGTACCCCGGTACCCATCGAAAGAACGATCATCGTCGACGGACCGTAGATCGCGTAGCCGGCGCAGACCTGCTCGGTTCCCTGCTGTAAAAAATCCTCCCGCTCCGGCTCGGCACCGGGGTTCGGGGCACGAAGAATCGAAAAGATGCTCCCCACGGAGACGTTGACATCGATATTCGACGAGCCGTCCAGCGGATCGAACACGAGCAGGTACTTCCCGCGTGGGAAGCAGTCCGGTATCCGATACGGTTCCGCCAGCTCTTCAGAAACCATGCCGGCGACGTATCCGCTCCATTCCGTGGCCCGAAGGAAGTAGTCGTTGGCCAACACGTCCAGCTTCTGCTGGGTTTCACCCTGCACATTGACCTCGTCGGCGGAACCGAGGGCCCCGCCCAGTGCGCCTCCTGCCACCCGATTCGCGATCGCCTTACAGGCCAACGCGACATCCACCACGAGGCGGTTGAGTTCGCCCGACGCTCCGGGATGCCGTCGACGCTCTTCTATGAGAAATTGCACCAAGGTGGTGCGTTCAGTCAGCATGGCTCCGAGAATGACTCGCGGGAATATGTCAGCCATCCCCAATCTGGGTGGCGGCGCGGGTGGCTCATGGTCGGAGGGCAGACAGCCAGTCACACCACGCGTCGACGCCCGCACCCGTACGGGCACTGGTCTCGATCACGGCGACGCCCGGATTGACGGCCTTCAAGTTGGCGTGAAATGCCGCCAGGTCGTAGTCCAGATGAGGCAACAGATCCATCTTGTTCACCAACACCAGGTCCACGGACCGGAACATCACCGGGTATTTCAGAGGTTTCTCCTCGCCCTCGGTGATGGAGTACACCATGGCACTGGCATGCGATCCGACGTCGAATTCCGCGGGGCACACGAGATTTCCCACGTTCTCGATCACCAGGAGATCGAGGGCTTGCAGCGGAATACGTGGTAACGCCGAACGCACCATGGGGGCGTCGAGATGACATTCCCCGCCGAACCCGTCGGCGGTGTTGATCAGCGCTACTGCTGCGCCCAATCCGCTGAGTCGGTCGGCGTCGATACTGGTCTCGATGTCACCTTCGATGACTCCGGTGCGCAGCCGGCCCTGCAGTCGGCGCAGGGTCTCTGCGAGCAGTGTGGTCTTGCCGGCACCGGGCGAAGACATCAAGTTCACCGCCGTGACATCGGCCTCGTCGAAGTCACGCCGGTTGGCGGCCGCGGTCCTGTCGTTCTCCGCGAAGATGCTTTCCAGCACCACCACCCGGTCGGCTCCCGTCACGTATCCGGAGTGGTCGCCGTGCTCATGCACCGGATCCTGGTGGTCATGATCATGGTCATGATCGTGATCGTGATCGTGATCGTGATCGTGTTCGGTGCCGTCCTCGTGCCGATGAAATCTGCCCATGGGGTCATACCTCCGCCAAATCGAGTGAAGTGATCAGGAATTCGTCACCTTCGACCAGGTCGAGGTGTCCGTCCGGGCAACCGTCGCATGTGAGGACGGGTTGGTCGAGAATCTGCTCACGGCCGCACACGCCGCATCGGATCTTGGCCGGGACACGCTCGACCAGGAGTTCAGCACCTGCCAGATCGGAGCTTTCGGTCACCAGCGACCAGCAGTAGACCAGGGTCTCCGGGACGATCTGCCGCATTGCCCCGATCCGGACGTTGACCGCGCGGACAGTCCGCCCCTGCGCATGACTCTGCACGATGCGCACCATGGAATTGCAGATAGACAGTTCGTGCACCTTGCCCTCCTCAGATGAGCGACCATACACCGCAGAATGCGTCACTGCCGCAACGTTTCTGAAGGAGGAACCCCCCACCTCTTGCGGTACTCCGCGGCGAAACTGCCCAAGTGGTTGAAGCCCCACCGCGTCGCCACACCGGTGACCGTCACCCCATCCCCCGGCATCGCATCGGCAAGATCGTGATGCACCCGCTCGAGGCGTCGGTCACGCACGTAGGTCATCGGCGACATACCCAACTCGTCCCGGAAGCCCTGCTGGACGGACCGTACGCTCATATGGACGGCGCGGGCGATCGAATCCATGGTGATCGCCTCGGCCAGGTGTGCATCGATGTATTTCATCGCGTCGGCGACCACGGGGCGAACGGATTGTACGGCGGGGCGGACGAACTCCTCGTGGTATGTCGAAGGCTGAATATGCAGGAGACTGTTCATCAACAATTCCTCGATCCCGCTGATCCCGTGGCCGTGCTGCACCAGCGATCCCTCGTGGTAGACCTCGGTGTGCAGCAACTGCACTGCCGCGTGCCAGCGCACCGCCACCTCACTCGTCAGATCGAATTCCGGATGAAAGATGAGCGGCCGCGTCAGCCGACGACCGCGCAGCCGGATGAGGTATTCGCGCATCGCGGGCTCCTCGATGCGGAACAGCAATTGCGGTGAGTCCTCGTCGAGTTCCATCGTCAATGGCGAACCCGGGCTGGTCACCAGTGCACAGATTGTGGTCGCTTCGAACCGGTGTCCGTTGTGCGCGCACACCGCGCGTCCGTTCATCGGCATGTGCACGCCGAAGTACGGGCCCAGCACCGGTATCTCCAGCGTGGCGCGCACATGCAGGTCGACATACAGCATGCTGATATTGCGCAACCGCACCCCGTGCATGCTCGCCGCGAACCCCGAGTCCGCGCTCTCCACCGTTATGCGGCCGGGCGCGAGTGCCTTTCCCAGCAGGGCGGCGGCCTCCCGGACATTCTCGGTATAGAAGATCTCGGAGTTTGCCAGAGCTGGCGGCACACCGCGGGAACGCACCTTTCGCCGCACCGGGTTGCCGGTCCGGCGGGTGTCGATGAACCCGAGCCTGGTCAGCCGTGACATGACCGCAACCTAACTATTCCGCGGTAGACAAATGCACCGATCTGTCAAGAGTCTGCGGCGATCATTCAATATTCCGCGACCTATTGCGCGCATTTACGAGTCTATGTCTGCGTAATTCTCACAGGAATTGCGCTAATGCGATAGGCCCGCGCCCGTCCCCGGTCTACCGTGTGAGCACCGACACACTGAACGAGGAGGATTGAGTGGCTGTACACGCTGCGCTCGCACCGGGTGCCGGCGAGGCTGACCTCCTCGCCGAGACCCCGGGTGATCGACTGATCCAACGACTCGACGACCCTGGTGTCGCGTCATCGCTGTCGCTCATCCTCGATCACATTGATTTGCTGGCAATTCTCATCGTGTCGGTCGACGGGCTTGTCCGCCGCGCCGAGGTCATCGGCGACTCGGTATCGGCCACGGTCGCCGACGCCCGTCAGGGCCTGGTCGCCGCCACGGGCGAACGCTCCTTCCCCGATATCGACCTGGCCGCGCTCACCGATACGGTCACCCGGCTGGCGTCCGCGGCACTCGACGCCGCACCCGCCCTGGATCGGTTGCTGCACTCGGCACTGATCGACCCCCAGACCGCAGATGTGCTGGCTCAAGCCGGTGACGCGCTCTTGGAAGGAAAGAAGGCGGCCGAAGCCGATTCACGTGGCCCCAAGGGCGTCTTCGGCCTGATGCGGGTGACCAAGGATCCCGACGTATCACGAGGACTCGGCTTCATGATCCAGGTGGCACGCGCATTCGGTAAGCGGTTGGCGCCGCCCACCGACAGCCCGTAGCAGCGGTCCACATCGCTGACCGCGCACGCCCAAGAAGTCACCAAAACCATCAAACAACCTGAATCCGACAACCTTTCGAGAGGAGTTCCCATGGCGTCCGTGCTCTGGTTGCAAGGAGGCGCGTGCAGCGGCAACACGATGTCGTTCCTGAACGCCGAGGAACCCAACGTCGTCGACCTCATCGTCGACTTCGGACTGGATCTGTTGTGGCACCCGTCGTTGGGACTGGAGCTCGGCGCCAATGCCCAGAAGGTGTTCTGGGATTGCGCCCGCGGTGAGCGACCGCTCGACATCTTCGTCTTCGAGGGTTCGGTCATCGAGGCGCCGAACGGCACCGGCCGGATGGACATCTTCGCCGACCGGCCGATGAAGGACTGGGTCGTGGACCTGTGCAACGCCGCACAGATCGTCGTCGCGATCGGCGATTGCGCGTGCTGGGGCGGTATTCCGGCGATGGAGCCCAATCCGTCCGGATCCACCGGCCTGCAGTTCCACAAGCGCAAGAAGGGCGGCTTCCTCGGACCGAACTTCACCTCGAAGATGGGTTTGCCGGTGATCAATGTGCCCGGGTGCCCGGCCCATCCGGACTGGATCACCCAGATCATCGTCGCCCTGGCGACCGGTCGGGCCGGTGATATCACGCTCGACGAGCTGCACCGACCCGAGACCTTCTTCAAGACCTTCACCCAGACCGGTTGCACCCGTGTGCAATTCTTCGAGTACAAGCAGTCGACGATGTCCTTCGGTGAAGGCACCCGCACCGGCTGCCTGTTCTACGAATTCGGGTGCCGCGGGCCGATGACCCACTCACCGTGCAATCGCATCCTGTGGAACCGGCAGTCGTCGAAGACCCGGGCCGGCATGCCGTGCCTGGGCTGCACCGAACCCGAGTTCCCCCATTTCGACCTGGCCCCCGGCACGGTGTTCAAGACCCAGAAGGTCAGCGGGATGATCCCCAAGGAGGTCCCGGAGGGAAGCGACCACTTGACCTACATGGCGCACGCCGCCGCGGCCCGCATCGCGGCACCGCAGTGGTCCAAAGAAGACATGTTCGTCGTCTAACAACGCCCAGCCGCAGCCCCAGAACCGAAGTCTCGAAAGGACACCCATGACCGCGCTCGATCTTTTTGTCAGCCCACTCGGGCGCGTCGAGGGTGACCTCGACGTGCGCGTGACCATAGAAGACGGAGTGGTCACGTCGGCGTGGACCGAGGCCGCCATGTTCCGTGGCTTCGAGATCATTCTCCGCGGCAAAGATCCGCAAGCCGGCCTGGTCGTCTGCCCACGGATCTGCGGCATATGTGGCGGCAGTCACCTGTACAAGTCGGCCTATGCTCTCGACACCGCCTGGCGCACGCATATGCCACCCAACGCGACACTGATCCGCAACATCTGCCAGGCCGCCGAGACGTTGCAGTCCATTCCGCGCTACTTCTACGCGCTGTTCGCCATCGACCTGACCAACAAGAACTACGCGAAGTCGAAGCTGTACGCCGAATCGGTGCGCCGGTTCGCACCCTACGTCGGTACCAGCTATCAACCCGGTGTGGTGCTGTCGGCCAAACCCGTTGAGGTGTACGCCATCTTCGGCGGCCAGTGGCCGCACTCCAGCTTCATGGTGCCCGGCGGAGTGATGTGCGCTCCGACCTTGTCCGATGTGACCCGTTCGATCGCCATCCTGGAGCATTGGAAGGACAACTGGCTGGAAAAGCAGTGGCTTGGCTGCTCGGTCGACCGTTGGCTGGAGAACAAGACCTGGGAAGACATCCTGGAATGGGTCGACGAGAACGAAGAACAGCACAACAGCGACTGCGGTTTCTTCATCCGGTTCTGCCTGGATGTCGGCCTGGACAAATACGGTCAGGGGGTCGGCAATTACATTGCCACGGGCACCTATTTCGAACCGTCGCTCTATGAGAACCCGACCATCGATGGGCGCAACGACGCGCTGATCGGCCGGTCCGGGATTTTCGCCGGCGGCAAGTGGACCGAGTTCGACCAGGCCAGGGTCACCGAGGATGTGACACATTCCTTCTACGAAGGCGACCGTCCGCTGCATCCGTTCGACGGGGAGACCATTCCCGTCGACCCGGAGGCCGGACGTAAACAGGGCAAGTACAGCTGGGCGAAGTCACCGCGTTACGACGTGCCGGATCTGGGCACGGTCCCCCTGGAGGCCGGGCCGCTGGCACGCCGGCTGGCCGCCGGCGGCCCCAATCCCGCTGCGCACCAGGACAACGACCCCCTGTTCGTCGACCTGTACAACAAGATCGGGCCCAGCGTGTTCGTCCGTCAGCTGGCCCGCATGCATGAGGCGCCGAAGTACTACAAGTGGACTCGGGAATGGCTCAACCAGCTCGACCTCAAGGAGAGCTTCTACACCAAGCCCACTGAGCACGCCGAGGGCAAAGGCTTCGGTTCCACCGAGGCGGCCCGCGGGTCGCTGTCGGACTGGATCGTCATCGAGGACAACAAGATCAAGAACTATCAGGTCGTCACGCCGACCGCCTGGAACATCGGGCCGCGCGACGGCGAGTCGGTGCTCGGCCCGATCGAGAACGCCTTGGTCGGCTCCCCGATCGTCGACGTGGACGATCCGGTGGAACTGGGACACGTGGCCCGTAGCTTCGACTCCTGCCTGGTGTGCACGGTGCACGCCTACGACGGGAAAACGGGCCGCGAGCTGTCGAAGTTTGTCATCAACGGAATGGTGTGAGTCCCACGTCAACAACCCCGGACGGCACGCATGCCGGTGAGTCGGATCCACTGCTCGACCCACCGGGATGCGACGTGCTGGTTGTCGGGTGCGGAAACCTGTTGCGCGGTGACGACGGAGTCGGCCCCATCCTGGTCCGTCACCTGTGGGAACGCGGTATGCCCGAAGGACTTCGGATCGTCGACGGCGGCACCGCGGGAATGGATGTCGCGTTCCAGATGCGCGGTGCGGGCAAGGTGGTCATCATCGACGCATCGGCCACCGGCGCCGCGGCCGGAACCACGTACCGCGTCCCGGGTGCCGAGCTCGCCGAGCTGCCACCGCTGCAGGGCCTCCATACGCACTCGTTCCGTTGGGACCATGCCATCGCGTTCGCACGCTGGGCGCTGGGCGACGCATGCCCCACCGACATCACCGTCTTCCTCATCGAGGCTGCCGATGTGTCGTTCGGAGCCGACCTGTCACCGGCGGTGACCACGGCCATGGAGCAGGTGATCGAAATACTCGAATCCGAATACATTTCACCGTTGCGACCGGTCGACCCCGACGAGACCACCGTCGAATTCACCGAGGACGGCTACCTGCGTCTGGGGGCACAGCTGTCCGCGGCCCGGTTCCCGTCACACGTGGCGGCCGGAATGGTGCGCGACGAGCAACTCTGGTTGTTGCCGCTGCGCGGGCCGCGTAGCGGCGGGCTGCTGCTCAAACAGCGCACCCCCGCCGGCGACCGCGCCCTGCTGGTGCGCGAGCTGCTCGACGACAGCATTCCCGCCGGCACCCGTCAGGCCTTCTGGGACGACGCGCAGGGCGCGCTGCGCATCCCGTTGGAGCACCAGAAGTGCTGATCATGGCCGACCGATCCGATACCCAGCCGCACTCCGATGACAACGAGGGCGACCAGAACGACGGAAAACCTACGCCACCACGCACGCGCAGGCGCCAGGACAGCACCGCCGAAGCGGTGCTAGCCGTCGAGACCGTCGTCGTACCCGAACGCGGCCGATGGGCTGTCGACATCATCGTGGTGTTCGCCGACGGCATTGTGCGCAAACGCATCGACACCCATCCCACCCAGGCCCGCGCCGAACTCTCGGCACGCATGATCAAACGGGCCGCCGAACGTGACATCCGAGGACCTCTCAATGGTTGACGCACTGGTGCAATCCCAACTCGCGGTGCGGCCACAGCCGCTGGGCACATTTCCGCTGCCGCTCGGCTACCTGCTGATTCCGGCCGGCGCCGACACCGAACAAGCCCGCGCCGCGATGCTGCAGGGCCGGCTTCCCGACCACTGGCCCCCGGCCCTGCGGGCGCACGAACTGGCGGCGGCAGGTGATCGCGAAGCGGCCGTCCGATCGCTGGCGGCCGCCGCGGGTGACACCCCCGACCCGGTAACCCTCTACAACCGTTTCGTGCTCGACCCGGATAGCGTCGACGCCGGGAAACTGCGCACCGAACTCGGCGAATTCGCGGTTCTTGTCGACGTGGTGGAGTTCGTGCTCGGCCGCACCGACATCCCACCGCGATCCGACGATGCCGATGGCGAAGTGGCCGCGGCGGTGTTGGCCGCCCAGGCAAGCCACGCACTGGGTGAGCAGAACCCCGCTGCGGCAGTCGAATTGCTCGACCAGGCCATTGAGCTGAGCACCACGGCGTCCACCCCGCTGACCGGGCTGCTGCGCGGCGCGGCAGCGGCGGTGTGCCGGGACATCGGCGATGCCAGTTGCGTCCCCCGCCTGCAGCGGGCACTGGCCGATCTGGACGATGCCGACGACTTGCGAGTGGAGCGCGCCGAAGTACACCTCTATCTGGCCGGCGCTCTGCACGAACAGGCGGATGACCACCCCGAACTGCTGCCGGCCGCGGTTCCGCACTATCACGCGGCGCTTCAGCTCATCAAATGTGAAGATGCGCCCACGATGTGGGCCGCCGCGCACTCCGGGCTGGCCACCGCGTACCTGACCATGCCGATGGTGGAAGCCTCCGGTCAGCTACGGCTGGGGGTGGCGGCACAGTCCTTGCGGGCGGCATTGACGGTCTACAGCCGCGAAACACATCTGCAGGAGTGGTCCAGCGTCCAGCTCAACCTGGCCAACTCGCTGGTGTACACGCCTTCGCGACATCAGAAAGAGAACCTGGTCGAGGCGGTCGAGATCTACGAGTCCGTTCTGCAGACCCGCGACCGCGACACCGACCCCCTCGGCCGGGCCAGAGTCCTGGCCAATCAAGGCAATGTGCTGGCCCATCTCGGTGTCTTCGACGAGGCGAAGGCGAAACTCTACGAGGCCCGGTTCCTGTTCGAGGACCTCGGCGACAACGAGTCGGTGCGCACGGTGCGCGGCGTGCTCGACGAGATCGCCCGCCAGAGCGTGCTTTCCGGGACCGACTCGGAGGTGCCGGGATGACCACCACCGTGCCGCAGCTCACCGCCGCACCGCCGGCGGTGACCGCCGAACCGACCTTCGAACAGCTGGCGACCCGCGTCGATGACGCCGTCAAGGCGCTGGAGGCACTGGATCCGGCCGCGCGCACCGTTGCCGAGGAACTCAAGGCTGCGGTCGAGGCGATCCACCGCGCCGGTCTGGTGACCATCGTGCGCAGCCTGCGAGCCGGCGATGCCACCCGGCCGGTGTTGTTCGACCTCGTCGACGACCCGGTGGTGCATCTGCTGTTGTCACTGCACCAGATCGTGCGACCGGACCCGATGACCGAGGCCGCCAAGGCTCTTCAGGAGGTTCGGCCACAGCTGCAGGGACACGGTGGCGATGTCACTCTGGTGCGTATCGACGACGGCATCGCATTCGTTCGCCTGACGGGCGCCTGTAACGGGTGTTCGATGTCATCGGTGACATTGCGCAACCTGGTGGAAAAGGCGCTGGTCGAGGGCATCGCGTCGATCAACGGCATCGAAGTCGTCCCCAATGAGCCCGAGCAGACGGTGATCGCGCCGGAATCGCTGTTCTCGACCGTTCATGCCGAGGATGGTTGGGCGCAGGCCGGCGCCGTCGCCGACATGCCCGACAACGGTCTGGTCGCCAAGCTGTTGGCCACACCGCCCACCGGGCAGGAGGTGTCGGTGCTACTGGTCAGCCAGAGCGGCCAATTGTCCTGCTATGTCAACGAATGCGCGCATGAGGCGCTGCCGTTGGACAACGCGGTGTTCGACGCCGAGAACGGCACCCTGACCTGTCCGTGGCACGGCTTCTGCTACGACGCCGGCTCCGGCGAATGCCTCACGGCGCCGGAAGCCCAGCTGGAGCAGCTGCCGTTGCGGGTGAACAACGGTCAGATCTGGATCCGAGTCGGTCCATGACGAGCCTCACGGTACGAACCAGTCTTTCCCGGGCGACACCGCGCCCGGCAGGTGCCGTCGGGCCCGACATGACGGGCGGCTGGATTCCGGAGGTGTGGCTGGGGGCACCCGCGTCGGGCGGGCTGACGCTGCCTGCCGCCAGCCCCACCCCGGCCTGGATGTACTCCCCGCGCTGCGTGTTCTTCGATGACGATCACCTGGTCGCCGCCGATTCGGGCAATCACCGGGTCTTGATCTGGAACGGTGTCCCGACCCGGGACGGACAGCCCGCCGATGTGGTGCTCGGCCAGCCCGATGCCACGTCGGAGGGACGCGCCGCCGGCGGCCGTGGCCCCGAGAACGGGATGAATCTGCCCACCGGAGTGCTGATTCACCGTGGGCAGCTCATCGTGGCCGACGCCTGGCACCACCGCATCCTGGTGTGGCGTGAACTTCCCGAAGAGCACGGCACCCCACCCGATCTGGTGCTCGGCCAACCGGACCTGTCATCCGTGGAGCCCAACTCCGGACGTGAGTGCAACGCGGCAACGCTGTACTGGCCGTTCGGCGTTGCGATGGTCGGATCGACATTCTGGGTCGCCGACACCGGCAACCGCAGGGTGCTCGGCTGGAGCGGCGGAATACCCGAGCCCGGTCAACCCGCCGATATCGTGCTGGGCCAGCCCGATGCCCACCACCGTGAGGAGAACCGCGGCGAAGAGGTGGGCCCGCACAGCTTCCGCTGGCCACACAGTCTCACCGGCACCGACCGGCTGCTGCTGGTCGCCGATGCCGGTGATCACCGGGTCCTGGGCTGGTCGCCGCTGCCCTCCGACGACCAGCCCGCCGATCTGGTTCTGGGACAGCCCGATTTCACGACGGCCCAAGAATGGCCGTACGGCCCCCAGAAGGGCGACCGGCTCCGTTTCCCGTACTCCGTCTGCCTCGACGCCGCCGGCGGACCGGCGCAGCGGTTGGCGGTCGCCGACACCGCCAACAACCGCATCCTGTTGTGGGACGCACTGCCGGCCGACGGCCGCCCCGCCGATCACGTGCTTGCGCAACCCTCATTCGCCGCCAATGGCGAAAATCGCTGGGACGCCGTCACTCACGACTCCCTGTGCTGGCCGTACGGTGTGTGGTTGCGCGGTGACCGCCTCGCGGTGGCCGATTCGGGCAACAACCGCATCATGATCTGGCGGCGGCGCTGATGTCGCCGCAGGGATTGCCCGCAGCTGCCACCCGGCACCGATTCATCGTGACCGGTGTCGTACAAGGCGTCGGTTTCCGGCCGTTCGTACATCGGATCGCCACCGAACTCGGTCTGGCCGGCGTCGTGGGCAACGACTCGGCGACCGTGTTCATCGATATCGAGGGCCCCGCTGCCACCATCGCCGAATTCGGCAAACGACTGCGTCTGGATGCACCACCGCTCGCGGTGATCGACGATGTGTCGAGTCGACAGATTCGCTCCGATAGTCAGTGGCACAGTGGTTTCCAGATCGCCACCAGCCGTATATCGGCATCGGTCCCCACCGCCATCCCGCCGGATGTGGCGATATGTGACCTCTGCCTTGCCGAGATGTTCGACCCCGCCGACCGCCGCCATCACCACCCGTTCATCACGTGCACCGACTGCGGCCCGCGGTTCACGATCATCCGGGGCCTGCCCTATGACCGGCCCGCCACCACCATGGCCGGCTTTCCGATGTGCGAGCGTTGCGCGCAGGAGTACGACGACCCGGCAGACCGCCGATTCCATGCTCAGCCCATCGCCTGCCCCGACTGCGGACCGTCCCTGTGGTTCACCGGTCCGGGCGGGCGGGTCGACGGTGTCGATGCTGCGCTGGCCGCGACCCGGCGGCGCCTGGCCGCTGGACACATCGTTGCCGTCAAGGGTATCGGCGGCTACCACCTTGCGTGCCGACCCGGCGACGATGCGGCAGTCACCGCTCTGCGACGACGTAAGGCACGGGGCGGCAAGCCCTTTGCACTCATGGTCCGTGATCTCGACGTGGCGCGACAGTACGCACATATCGACGCTGCGGAAGTGCGGGTTCTTTCCAGCTCGGCGCGGCCCATCGTGTTGCTGAGGCGCCGGGATAGTGCGCCGGTCGCCGCCGGCGTGGCCCCGGGAAGCCCCTTGATCGGGCTGATGCTGCCGTATTCACCGATCCACCACCTGCTGTTGACACCGGCACCGGACTCCGGGGCCGACACTATCGATGCCATCGTGTTGACCAGTGCCAACCGCTCCGATGAACCCATCTGCTGCACCGCCGAGGACGCCGCTCGCCGCTTACCCGCGCTGGCCGATGCCGTGCTCGATCATGACCGGCCCATCCACATACCGTGCGATGACTCCGTCGTCCGAGTCGTGGACGGCCACGAACTGCCGATCCGACGCTCCCGCGGCTATGCGCCGCTGCCCATCGACCTGGGCCGGGATGGACCGCCTGTCCTGGCTGTCGGCGGCGAGCTCAAGAACACGTTCTGCCTCACCGACGGACGCCGCGCGTTCTGCTCGGCCCATATCGGCGATATGGGCAGTGTGGCCACGCTCAAAGCGTTCACGCAGTCGGTGCGCCAGCTCAGCGAGATCCGTCGCGAGCCGGCCCGCATCGCCACCGATCTGCACCCGCGGTACGTCACCCGGAACTGGGCCGAGCACAACACCGGCGGGCGGCCGCTGGATCTGGTGCAACACCATCACGCGCATGTGGTGTCACTTCTCGCCGAACACGGCATGCTCGGCGAGCCGATCATCGGGGTCGCGTTCGACGGCACGGGTTACGGATGCGATGACACCGTATGGGGCGGTGAGATTCTGCGCCTCGACCATGACTCGCATCGGTTCACCCGCGCCGGACACCTTGCCGCCGTGCCGTTGGCCGGCGGCGACGCAGCAGTACGCAACCCATGGCGGATGGGGCTGGCCCACTTGTGGGAGGCCCGCGTGCCGTGGCACTCGGATATGGCGCCGGTAGCTGCGGCCACCAGCGCCGAGTTGCGTTTGCTGCGAACACAGTTCGCGACCGGCCGCGGGTGTGTGCCGACAACCAGCATGGGCCGGTTGTTCGATGCGGTGGCCTCGCTGCTCGGGGTACGCCAGCACATCGACTACGAAGGTCAGGCGGCCATCGAGCTGGAATCGCTGGCCACCTCGGCCTGCGCTGACGTCGCCGGGCCGGGACCGGTGCCACTGCGGGTGGACGTGCGCCCGGATGGCGTGCTCGATCCGGTGCCGCTGATCGCGGCGTTGGCGTCGGCCGCCTCCGACGGTGCCGACACCGCCGCGCTGGCATCCGGGTTCCACCACGCCGTCGCTGTCGCCGTCACCGAAGTCGTCCAACAGGTCGCCGGAGGCACCCGCACGGTGGGCCTGACCGGCGGGGTCTTCCAGAATGTGCTGCTGCTCCGATCCTGTCGGCAGCTGTTGCAGGAAGCTGGGTTTCGCGTGTTGATCCACCGCAAAGTGCCGCCCAACGACGGCGGACTGGCACTGGGTCAGGCGGCGGTTTCGGTGCTGACCGCGCTGGCCGAATCCGGGCCCGATACCGCACACCACCGACTCGGCGAAAGGACACCGCGATGTGTTTAGGGATACCCGGTCGCATCACCGAAATCTGGGATGCACCCACCGGTGGACGGTTCGCCCACGTGGCCTTCGGCGACGAGGTGAAAACCGCATCGTTGGCCTATCTTCCCGACCTGGCGGTCGGTGACTACACGATCCTGCATGCGGGATTCGCCCTGACTCGTATCGATGAGCAGTCGGCGCAACTGACCCTGGCCACCATGCGCGAGTACGGGGTCTTCGGCGAGCAGGAGGTGTCATGACCGCCGTGGCGCCGCAGGGGATATCGGCCCCGCTGTCCGCCGATCTGGCCGGCGCATCGCTCGCGCTGGCCCGGCGGTTCTGCGATTCCGCCACGGCGTGGTGCGTCGCCCCGGCGTTCCCGCCGCACGCCCAGCACATCGCGGTGGAGTTCGTGCACCCGGTCATCGTCGGGAAGCGCGCCCTCCCGGCGGTCGCGCTGACCGGCACCGACCTGGTCGGTCAGGTGCGGGTTTCGGCCCGGCCAGGCGATGTGGTGATCGCCGTTGCGGCCGCGGACGATCCCGTGGTCTCGGCTATCATGCGGCGCGCCCCGGCCTGGGGTGTCACCACCATCTGGATCGGCAACGGTGCCCGCCCCGCTCCGGGCGCCGCCGACCATGTGCTCTGGCTCGACGATCCGGATCCCACGCTGCCCGCGACGGGCGAGTTCGTCCTGATGTACCACCTGCTGTGGGAACTGACCCATGTGTGTTTCGAACACCCCGGGCTGCTGACCGTCTCGAAAGAGGAATGCACAGAAGAGGTGTGCATCACCTGTAGCGATGAGGGCCGCCTCGCCGAAGTGATCGCCACCACCACCGATGGAACGGCGACGGTGCGCTCCGCCGACGGCACCGAAACGGTGCTGGCGACGCTGGTCGGACCGCTGGCAGCGGGCGACCTGGTGTTGGTGCACGCCGGAATGGTGATCAGCACGATGGCCGAGGAGTGACGCGATGAACCGACAAGATTTCGACGTCGATCCGCTCGACGAAGCGACCAATTTCCTGTACCCGTTCATCGATTCACACGAATCCGACGCCGGCGCGCTGCTGGCCGACCTCAGCAGATCGGCTCAGGCCAAAGCCGCCGACAGTGCGGCCCTTCGGCTGTCGAGCTTGCAGGCCTGCCGTGAGCTGCTCGACAAAGCCGGCGCCGAGCTGGCCCGCCGATTCACCGCCGGCGGCAGGATGTTCACCTTCGGCAACGGTGGCAGTTCGACGGATGCCGCGACGATCGCCGCCTTGTTCGCCCAACCGGCCGCCGGCCGGCCGCTGCCGGCCTGGTCACTCGCCGCCGATCAAGCGGTGCTCACCGCGCTGGGCAACGATGTCGGGTTCGACCTGGTGTTCGCCCGGCAGCTGATCGCCAGGGCGGGCCCGGTCGATATCGCGGTGGCGATGTCGACCAGTGGAAACTCTGCCGATCTGCTGATCGCCTTGCGGGAAGCGCGTCGCCGCGGCCTCTACACCATCGGATTCGCGGGCTATGACGGTGGCGCATTCGCCGACAACCCCGACGTCGACGTGTGCTTCGTCGTCGATTCTCAAAGCGTGCACCGGATTCAGGAGTCACAGGCCCTGCTCGGCTATCAACTCTGGGTCACCGTCCAAGCGGAGGTAGGGCCATGACCGAACACGTAGCCGAATATCTCTCCTCGGGGCCATCGTTCCGGGAAGGTGAGGTGATCGAACGGATCGAGGCGTTCCGCAGGCGGCGACCCCGGCTGCGGGACACTGTCGTCACCCTCGCCCACGGCGCGGGCGGCAAGTCATCGGCTGCGCTCGTCGATGCGGTCTTCGTCGAGGCGTTTCGCAATCCACACCTGGACTCGCTCGGTGACGGCGCGGTGATCGACCTGCCCGGCGGCCGGCGGATCGCGTTCTCGACCGACTCGTTCGTGGTGCAGCCGCTTCGCTTCCCCGGCGGCTCGATCGGGCATCTGGCGGTGCACGGCACCCTCAACGATCTGGCCATGGTCGGTGCCGTTCCGTCCTGGCTCACGGCGGCATTCGTACTCGAAGAGGGTTTTCCGATTGCCGACCTCAAGGACATCGTCGCGGACATGGCGTCCGCGGCCCGTGCCGCGTCGGTCCAGATCGTCACCGGCGACACGAAAGTCGTGCCACGCGGCGCCGCCGACGGGCTGTACATCACGACAGCCGGCGCCGGGCTCGTGCCTGCCGGACGGGAACTGACCGCTGACAAGGTGCTGCCCGGTGACAGACTGCTCGTCTCCGGCACCATCGGCGACCATGGCATGGCGGTGATGCTGGCCCGCGGGGATCTGGCGATCGAGGCAGATATCGAATCCGATACCGCGTCGGTGAGCGGACTGGTCGAAAGCCTGTTGGCCGCGGCACCCTCGACCCGGTGGCTGCGGGACCCCACCCGCGGTGGCGTCGGAACGGTCTGTAACGAACTGGCGCAGGCGAGCGGCCTGGCCGTGGTGCTGGAGGAGAATCGGCTCCCGGTGCGGCCGGAGGTCGCCGGGGCGTGCGAGATGCTGGGCATCGACCCGCTGTACGTGGCCAATGAGGGCAAGTTTCTTGCCGTCGTCGCGCCCGCCGAAGTCGATGCCGCGCTGGCCGCGCTGCGGGCCCAGCCGGGGGGCGGCGAGGCCATCGAGATCGGCCGCATCGCCGAGGAACCCGAGGCCACCGTCGTATTGCGCACCGCTTTCGGTGGCACGCGCATCGTGGACATGCTCGTCGGCGACCCACTACCCCGCATCTGCTGAGGAAGGTCACGTCATGTGTTTGGGAATTCCGGGACGGATCATCGAGATCACCGATGTCGACAATTGTTTGGCCAAGGTCGACGTGAGCGGTGTACGACGGGTGATCAGCGTGCGCCTTTTGGAAAGGGACATGCCAGAACCCGACGACTGGGTACTGGTCCACGTCGGCTTCGCGATGGCCAGGATCGACGAGTCCGAGGCGCTGTTGACGCTCGCGGCCGTTCAGAAACTCGGTGACGCCTATTCCGACGAGATTCAAGCATTCGATTCATCCGCCATCATCTGAGCTGGAGACCACCATGCGTTTCGTTGACGAGTTCCGCGACCCCGCGGCAGCGCGAAAGTTATTGTCCGCCATCACCGCACTGGCCGGCGCTGGCGGACCCGACGAACACTTCAAGTTCATGGAGGTGTGTGGCGGACATACCCACACCATCTATCGGCACGGTATCGAACACCTGCTGCCCGCCAATGTGGAGCTGGTGCACGGTCCGGGCTGCCCGGTGTGTGTGATTCCGATGGGACGTGTCGATGACGCCATCTGGCTGGCCCAGCGGCCGGGGGTCATCTTCACCTGCTTCGGTGACATGATGCGCGTCCCCGGATCCAATGGCAGCCTGCTGGACGCCAAGGCCAACGGTGCCGACGTCCGCTTCGTCTACTCGCCCCTGGACGCGCTGAAGATCGCCGTCGACAACCCCGACAAGCAGGTGGTGTTCTTCGCTATCGGCTTCGAGACCACCGCGCCGTCCACCGCGGTGACCGTGGTGCGCGCCCGCGAACTCGCCGTGCCGAACTTCACCGTTTTCTGCAATCACGTCACGATAGTTCCGCCGATCAAGGCGATATTGGAGTCCCCCGATCTGCGTCTGTCGGGTTTCCTCGGGCCCGGCCACGTGTCCACGGTGGTCGGCAACCGGCCGTATCGGTTCGTGCCAGCGGTGTACAAGAAACCCTTGGTGGTAGCCGGTTTCGAACCGCTGGACATCCTGGCCTCGATCGCGATGCTGCTCCGGCAGATCCGGGAGGGCCGCTGCGAGGTGGAGAACCAGTACTCCAGGGTCGTCCACGAGGAGGGCAACCCGGCCGCGCTGGCACTGATGAGCGAGGTCTTCGCGGTGCGCCCGCACTTCGAATGGCGCGGTCTGGGTTTCATCTCGCAAAGTGCCCTGCGGTTGCGCGACGAGTTGGCACAGTTCGATGCCGAGCAGCGGTTCGCGCTGCCCGGCGTCCGGGTGGCCGACCCGAAGGCCTGCCAGTGCGGCGAAGTGCTCAAAGGCGTGCTGAAACCATGGGAATGCAAGGTGTTCGGCACGGCGTGCACACCGGAAACGCCGATCGGGACGTGCATGGTCTCCCCGGAAGGCGCCTGCGCGGCCTACTACAACTTCGGCCGGCTGCACCGTGATGCCGCCACGCTCATCGGCCACGGTGCACCGACGTGACCGGCGGTGCCACCGGCACCGACGGCGCACTGATGTTCGCGCACTACGCATATGCCCCGAACCGGCTGGGCTACTGCGGACCGTCGGACGCATCACGGCTGGTCGGCGGTACTCGTGCTGATATCGAGCGCGCGGCAAGGCAATTCACCGGTGCTTGGCCTTATCTGGTGGTGCTGTCCCAGATGACGGGAATCCCCGACCCGCTGGATCACCGGATCGTCGAATCGTACTGGCTCGGCGGCGGGGTGGGTGCGGAGCTGGACCCGCACGCGTTCACTGCGGCGCTGCTCGGGGTGATCGGCCCTCAGGCCGGCCACTATTGGGCGCACCTGAGCGCCGACCTCGCAGAGGAGGCCGCACCGAACCACGGCTTCCATGTCCTGGGTGTGTACCCGTGGACCCGGCTGCTGGGTAACGGTATGGACGAGCACCCGTTGGCGGTCTTGGACAATTGCCGGATCACCTGGGGCACCGTGCTTTCCAGTGATGGTGTGACTGCCGTCGTGGAGTGTCGCAAACTGGCCTGGAACGGTTCGGCGTTGTCGCTGCCCGCCGAGTCCACCGTTCGGGTGGATGTCGGTGAGGAAGCGCCGACGGACACGCCGGTGACGACGGGCGATCTCGTCGCGATGCATTGGGGGCGGGTATGCGCCCGGCTGACCTCCGAACAGTTCGCCGCGCTGGAAACGAGTACGCAACAGCAGTTGCAGGCCACCAACCGCCGCCTGCGTTGGTTGCGCTGATGAGACCGCGGATCGTACAGACCGACGATCAGATCGGTTTCTATTGGGCCGATTCCGCCGGCGTGCCCAGCCCACTCCAGGTCCTCGTGGCGGGCGATGACGAGCCCGATCGCCTCGTCGCGACTCACCTCGAGGCTCTCGACGATGCGTTGATCATCGCCGCCGGGCGATTCGGTGAGCTACTGGGCGGCGGCAAGCTCCCCACCCCGCAGGAACGCGACGACCTCGCCGCCCTCTACCAGTGCCTGGACCGGCTCGTGTACGAATACGCGTCATCTGCCGACGCGTGCGCGGTGGTACCGGATGTGCGGGCCGGCAAGATCATCGGCACCGCAGCGCTCTTCTCGATCTGCGCTCGATTCGCTCTCGAGCTGCTGGGGCCGGCACCCCTGGACGGTGAACTCGATGAAGCACCCATCGGGGTCATCGCCGGCTACGGCGAGATGCAGTTGGTCGATCCGAGTATGCCCTGGAAGGGCGGCCGATGGATCCTTCGGTCCGAGACCGGACAGCGCTATCCACTGACGTTGTCCACCATGCTGTTCGACAGCTCCGGTGTGAACAAGGACGCCGCGCGGCGCGAGCACCGGGACGTCATCGAGGCGTGCGTGCGCAGTGGCGCCGAGGCCGACCCGCTGACCGTGGCCTGCGCACTGGACTGGTTGCTGTACGACTGGCTGATGGCGCACCGCGAGGATCCCGACAGTGCCGCCATCACGTTCCCCAAGGGCCATGATTCGGACGCCGGAATGCTCGTGTCGGCCGCGTCCACTTCGGTGCGCACGCGGGCGCAGTTCGATCCAGGGTTGGTGATCACGAGGTAGGGCTGCGCCTATAGCCTCGCCGCGGCATAGGTTGCCGTGGCGTTGTCCAGCCAGCCGCGCGCGGTCAGCGCCTCCAGAAACTGGGCGTAATGCCCGGTCAGTTCGGACACCCGTGCGGTGTTCGGTGTTCGCTCCCCCCGACGGCGCACCATGGTCGCGACAGCTTCCTTGGCGGACCGGCCACTCGAGGTCGCGGCGAGAATCGCCATCCCCAGGGCCGGTTCGTTCTGTTCGGGTATGTGGACCTGTCTGCCGAGCATGTCGGTCCGCATCTGCGACCAGTACTCATTGCGGGACGCCCCGCCGGTGAAGGTCAGGGTGCCGTGCGTCGGGGCACCCAGCATGGTGACCCGGTCGAAACAGAGCCGTTCCAGGCATGTGACACCGAGGAGCAGGGCGGCGAAGACGCCTGGGCCGGTGTGCGGCCGACCGAGCAGGAACGTCTCGGCATCCAGTGCCCGGAAAGGGAACCTCTCACCTCGGGCGAGAAGCGGATACGCCATCGGACCGATGGGCAACCTCGCCGCCCTCGCGGTCAGGTCAGCAAGGTCGGCACCCGGGAACCACTCGGTCACCACCCCTGCCCCGCAGTTCGAAGCGCCTCCGGGCAGCCACGTCCCGTCCGGGCCGCGATGACAGTAGAGCGAACCCGCCGGGTCGTGAATCAGCTGGGCTGAAACGCCTTTGAGCACCAAGGTGGTGCCGAGAACGGAATTCCAGGAGCCGATCTCGACGCAACCCGCACCGAGTTGGGCCGCACAACCATCGGTCATCCCGGCCACCACCGGTATTCCGGCGGGCACCCCGGTCAACGCGGCGGCATCGGGACCGACCCGGCCGAGCACCGTGCCCGGGCGAACCACTGCAGGCAGCAGCTGCGGCGGGATTCCGAGGATGGTCAACACCTCGTCGGGCCAGCGCTCGCGGACAAGGTCGTATCCGGACTTCAGCGCATTGCTGGCGTCCGTGGGGACGAGACGACCGACGAACCGAGCCGTGATCAGGTCGGCCTGGTGGCACAACCGCGTCGTGTCGGCGACCAGTTCCGGTTGTCTGTTCAGCAGCCACAACAGCTTCGGCAATGCCCAGGTGGGCTGCATATGCGTGTACCCGAGGGAACGCCACAGTGCCGCGCCGGCATCGTCGACGGCGCCCGCTTCCGTCACCGCCCGCGCATCGTCGTACATCAACGCCTCGGTGCGAGGATTTCCAGCGCTGTCGACGAGCAGTACCGAGCCGGACGTGGCGGTGACCGCGAGGGCCGCTACCACGTCCGCGGGCAGGCCCGCCAATGCCGCTCTGGTCGCGTCGACGACCGCGGCCCACCATTGCCGGGGATCTTGCTCATGGCGGCCGGCCCCGCGGGTACTCGTCAGCGGCGCCGATCCCGCTCCGAACACGTGTCCGTCATCGTCGACGACGAGCGCGCGTGCCTGTTGGGTGCCCAGGTCCACTCCGAGCCACAGCGGACCGGTTGAGCGCGTCAAGCGCCCGCTCGGCGTCATCGTCGACTCCTCATTCCTGTGCGCAGCTGCGTCTCGGTCAACGCGACCATGGTGTCGTTGGATCCCGTTCGCGTGCACCCCAGGTCGGGGGTGACGCGGGGACGGGCGCTCCTCGCGGAATAAAGACCGACGAAGCGGTGCTGGGAACTCACATGTCGACTCCCCCACTCGGGCGCTACGGTGCTTATCTGGCTCTTCCGACTTGATGGGGGTCTGGTGTGACCGATTGGGTTCGTGTCGGTGACTGATTGAGGGCTCGCGCCCTTGTCAACTGGGTGTTCTCTACGCATCCAGAGCAAAGGCGCGAGCATGTCTGACAATAGTGGTTCCCTGCTGCTTGGACTCGACGGCATCACCGTGGAGTCCGTGCAGGTCGATGACAGCGATGTCCGCGTCGTTCACGTCGGCACAGCGCTCGAGTGGGTCGGGATCTGCCCGGACTGCCGAACCAGATCGTTGCGGTCGAGGGGTTGGGTCACGACTCGGCCCCGAGACGTCAGGATCGGTGCGGACCGGCCGTTGATCGTGTGGCACAAACGGAAGTGGTTGTGCACCAACGCCTCCTGCGGTCGGAAGTCGTTCACTGAGTCCACGCCGTCGGTCCCGCCGCGGGCGCGGGTGACGGTACGAGCCAAGGCAGAGATGGCCCTGGCGGTCCTCGACGACGACCGCTCGGTCACCGCGGTCGCCGCCGCGTATGGCTGTAGCTGGAACACCTGCCATGACGCGGTGATCGCCACCGCCGACCCGGTCCTGGCCGGTGAACCGCCCCCGGTGCGGGTGCTGGGCATCGATGAGACCCGCCGCGGGAAGGCCAAGTGGGAGACCTGCTCGGAGACCGGGGCCCGCGCGTGGGTGGACCGCTGGGACAGCGGCCTGGTCGACATCACCGGCACCGGCGGGTTGCTGGTCCAGGTCAACGGCCGTGCCGCGCAGCCGGTCACCGACTGGCTCACCCAGCGCGACCAGGCGTGGAGGGACGGCATCGAGTTCGTCGCGATCGACATGTCAGGGGCCTACGCCAAGGCCGCCCGCGAGGCCTTGCCGCACGCGAAGCTGATCGTGGATCGCTTTCATCTCGTGAAGAAGGCCAACGAGATGGTTGATCGGGTTCGCCGCCGCGTCACCCAGGCCTACCGCGGCCGCCGCGGGCACAAGAGCGATCCGGAGTGGATCAACCGCCGCCGGCTACTGCGCGCGGCCGAGCGTCTCACCGACGATCAACGACACACGCTGTTCGAGAAACTGACCTGCGCGGACCCCAACGGGGACATCGCGGCGGCCTGGATCGCCAAGGAGCTGCTGCGAGACGTGCTGGCCTGCACCGACCGTGGCGGTCTGCGCTATGAGATCCGTGACGCGCTGTACCGGTTCTACACGTTCTGCGCGGCGTGCTCGGTGCCCGAGATCGTCAAGCTCGCCGAAACCATCTCAGCGTGGCAGGAACCGATGATCCTGGCCATCACCACCGGGCTGTCCAACGCCCGCAGCGAGGGCTTCAACAGAATCGTCAAACACGTCGGCCGCATCGCGTTCGGATTCAGAACACCAGACAATCAACGCCGCCGCGTACGGTGGGCCTGCACCCGCCAATCACGGCGAGCGCCATCCAGAACCAGGCTCCGCCCCTGCTAAGTCGGAAGAGCCGCTTATCTACTCGTCCAGGACTTCGAGACACGGTCCCTCACGTCACGGGTGAAGGGCCTCGAAGACAGCGGGTATGGCACGGTGTGGATTGCCGGAAATGCACCGGGAGACTTGGCCATCCCGGAAAGACTCCTCGACGAGAGCGAGTCGATCGCCGTCGGCACCGCGATCGTGAATGTCTGGGCCGAGGATGCCGACGTGGTGGCGGAAGCCTTCCACCGGGTGGACGGCCGTCATCCGGGACGGTTTGTGCTCGGCGTCGGCATCGGACACCGTGAGATGTCCGGCGACGTCTACCAGAAACCGTTCCCCACGTTGACCAAGTATGTCGATCGCTTGCTCGAACTCGGCGTCCCCGGCGATCAGATCATTCTCGCGGCGCTGCGCTCGAAGGTGTTGGAACTGTCCAAATCCAAGACCGCAGGCGCACTGCCGTATTTCACCACCGTTGCACACACCGAGAAAGCACGTTCGGCACTGGGCGCCGACCGGACGTTGGCGGTGGTGCAACTCGTCGCCACAGACGACGATCGCGACGTCAATCGTTCCACCGCCCGCGAACACACGGCGTTTTACCTGGGCCTGCAGAACTACGTGAGCAATCTGCAGGAAAACGGGTTCCCCGATCTACACGTAGGTGACGAACCGAGCGAGGAATTGTTGCAGGCACTCGTTCCGCTGGACGGAGTCGAGGGCAGCCTCCAACGGATCGGCGAGCACTTCAAGGCTGGGGCGGACCACGTGGCCATCATGCCCCTGCCCACGGCGCACGACCCGTTCCCGGCGCTCGAGCTGTTCGCCGCGAAGCTGCAGCTTTAGCCGCGCCGGCGCGCCACGGGAGGCATCTCAGTCGAGGACCGCAGACTAGACTGGACGAGACCTGCGTAGCGCTGTTGCAGCGCTGTGCTGTAAGAGTCCTCCATGAGACCGGCGGAAGAAAGACGTAGGGGATCTCACGTTCGGGATCGACCCAGAAACACGTTGAGCCACCGGTTCCAGCGCCGGTACCCGTTGGGGATGTCGAAACCACGTCCCATACCGGTCTGGCCCTATCAGCGGTCGGGATACCTCAAGCGGGGTCGCACCGTCGCCGACTTGGCACGCAAGTGTGGAATCGATGCCGGGAACTTGCAGTCCACAGTTGCGGCGTTCAACGAACACGCCCGGCGCGGCGAGGATCCGGACTTTCACCGGGGCGAGACACCTTTCAACCGAGGCTCGGGCGACCCGGACAATCCGTTCCCGAATCCGTCGCTTGCCCCCTTGGCCAGGGGGCCGTTCTACGCCGTCAAGGTGGTCCCCGGCAGTTTCGGCACGTTCGCCGGCGTGGTCACCCGTGCGTCCGCCCGCGTCCTCAATGACGCCGATGTCCCGATACCTGGCCTCTACGCCGTCGGATCGGATCAAGCCAGCGTCATGGGCGGGCACTACCCCGCCGGAGGAATCAACATCGGGCCCGCCATGACGTTCGGGTACATCGCTGCAGAGCACGCCACGCAGTCTCGGCACGCCGGCCAACCCGTGGTGTGACCCGAGTTACACCAGTGCACACTGCCGGAATAGTGTTCACCGCATGACTGCATCTTCCCCGCTCCGCGTCATCCAGTGGACCACCGGAAACATCGGCACCCGCTCGCTGCACGCCATCATCGGCCGCGACGATATGGAACTGGTCGGCGTCTACGCCCACGGAGCGGACAAGGTCGGGGTCGACGCCGCCGACCTCGCGGGCTGGCCGACTCCGACCGGCATCAAGGCCACCAACGACATCAACGCGCTGATCGCCCTCAAACCGGACGCCTGTTGTTACAACCCGCTGTGGCCGAGCATCGACGAACTCGTCGCCCTGCTGGAGGCCGGCGTCAACGTCTGTTCGAGTGCGGCCTGGATCACCGGTGGCAAGCAGTCGCCCGAAGATCTGGATCGCATCAGGAAGGCTTGCGCAACAGGCAATTCCACCATCTTCGGCAGCGGCGCACACCCGGGAATGACGAACATGGTCGCCATGGTGCTCTCGGGCTCGTGCGAGCGGGTCGACGAGATCAGGATCACCGAATCGGTGGACTGCTCGACCTACGAATCTGCCGAAACCCAGACCGCCATGGGATTCTCCCAGGACCCGGACACCCCCGGGCTGGCCGAGAGCGTGCGCCGGGAGAGCGAGGTGTTCGCCGAATCAGCGGCGATGATGGCCGATGCGATCGGCGCAAAACTGGACCGGATGACCTTCGATGTCACCTTCACCGCCGCCACCGGCGACTCCGACCTCGGTTTCATGACGATTCCGAAGGGCACCGTCGGCAGCGTGCTCGGCTACCACCGCGGCTGGGTCGGCGACCGCAATGTCGTCAGCGTGGGGTTCAACTGGACGATGGGTGACCACGTCACACCGCCCAAACCCCTTGAGCACGGCCACGTCATCCAGGTCTTCGGGGTGCCCAACATGCGCACCGTGCTGCACTGCCTGCCACCCAGGGACTGGACCGAACCCGGGTTCATGGGCCTGGGCATGATCTACACCGCGCTGCCGGTCACCAATGCGGTACCCGCCGTGGTCGCCGCGGCCCCGGGCATCGCCACCCTCAAGGACCTGCCGCCGGTGACCGGACGCTTCGCCGGCTGAATCACTCGGCGAGGGTGACACACGCCCCGACGGCGCCGGCACCCACATGCACGGCCAGCACCGCTCCCATATCGCGGACCGTCAGCGACTCCAGCTGCGGCAACCGGGCCGTCAGCGCCGCGCCCATCTCGGCGGCGGCGTCGTGGTTGTCCACATGGTGCACCGTGATCGACGCGGAACGCTCACCCACCACCTCGGCGATCGAATCCACCATCGCGGCATGTGCTTTGGACACCGTGCGCACCCGCTGCGCCAGCACCAAGCGACCGTCGACATCCAGGCGTAGCAGCGGCTTCACCGACAGCGCGGTGGCCAGCCGGGACGCCGCGGTACCGATGCGCCCGCTGCGGCGCAGGTTGTCCAGGCGGTGCACGACGATGAACACGTGCCCCCGTGGAACCACCGCACGGGCAGCGGCCTCCACGGCGTCGAGCTCGGCGCCGGTCTGGGCGGCGCGTGCCGCCGCCAGCGCGACGTAGCCCACCCCCATCGCGGCCGAGCGGGTGTTCACCACGCGCACCGCCGAACCGAACTCGCGGGCGGCCGACGCGGCGGAACTGAACGTGCTGGACAGCGCCGCCGACAGATGTACCGCGACGACACCGTCACCGTCGCTGTCGGCCAACGCCTCCCGATAGGCCTGCGCCAGATCCGACGGCGAGGCGCCCGAGGTCGTCACCTGATGGCGGTCGAACACGTCGTTGGCAATCTCGTCGATGCCGTCACGCAGGTCGAGGTCGTCGACGAGGACGTGCAACGGCACCTGCCGGATCGACCATTGCTTGAGCTCGTCGAGACTCAGCCGTGACGACGAATCGGTCACCACCTGGACGGTCATGACCGGACGGAGGTGTCCGGTTGGTAGGCACCGGCTTCGGCGAGACCCTTGAGCATCAGATCCGCGACCGCGGCGTGCGCCTCGAAGTTCCAGTGGATCCCGTCGGGATTGCCCCGCCCGGACATCACTTCGTCACCGACCGCGGCCTTCAGATCCACCACCGGCACCTGATGCTCGTCGGCCCAGCCGGTGATGGCCTTGACGATGGGTTCACGCCACCGGTGCGAGTTACCGTAGGTCTCGGCGATGTGCACCGACGGGATGGTGGCCACCACAGGCAACCCAGGACGGTTGAAATCCAGAGCGGCCCTGGTCATCTCCAGGTATTCGACGGTCAGGTGCGGGGGCAGCGCCGGGCGCGCCACCGGGGACAGTCGCGGCTGCAGCCAGCCGTACCCGTCACGCGCCCACCGGCGCAGGAACGGCGGGCGGACGTAGCGGATCAGTTCGCGCACCGCGGTCGGCAGCGGTGAGGGCAGCGAATCCATGCCACAGGTCGCGAAGATCACCGCGCCGGCGCGCGGCAGCGCCGCCCAGGAACGGGGGTCCTGGGTGGCCGCCCACCACACGTCGCGACAGGTCCAGCCGATGCGGCCGATCAGCTCGACATCCCAACCCAATTGTTCTGCAACGATATTCGGCCAGATCCTGGGGTCGTCGGCGGGCAGTCCGCCGGTCGGCCCGTAGTAGGACAGCGAATCACAGAAGACCAGCAGGGTCTTGCGGCGGGGGCCGTCAGAGGACATCGTTGGCCACCTGCGCCGAGGCGTTCCACACATCCAGACGCCACTTGATGGCACTGCCCACGTCGTGCCCGGACAGCTGCGCCCAGCTGGCGTTGCCCATACCGCCCAGCACCGGCCAGTTGTCCACCGGCAGATCCAGCAGTGCGGCCGTCAGCGCGGCGATCAACCCGCCGTGCGCCACCAGCACCACCGGGCGGTCCGGCTCACCCCAGCCCGGTTGGGCGGCAACGATTTCGGTGACGAGCGGGACGCTGCGGTCCGCGACGTCGACCCGGCTCTCCCCGCCGTGCGGGGCCCACCGGGCGTCATCGCGCCAGGCCAGCCGGGCACCCGGCGCCACCGCGTCGACCTCGAGGTGGGTCAGACCCTGCCAGTCCCCCAGATGGGTTTCGCGCAGGCGTTCATCGATGGACACCTCCAGGCCGGACCGCTCGCCCAGTGCGGTGGCGGTGTCCAGGGCGCGCCGCAGATCCGAGGACACGATGACCAGGGGCTGGCGCTTGGCCAGCACCTCGGCGGCCGCGTTGGCCTGCTCGCGTCCCAGGTCGGTCAGGTCGGTGTCGAGTTGGCCCTGCATCCGGCTGCCGGCGTTCCACTCGGTCTGCCCGTGCCGCAACAGCACCAGCCGGCGCACACTCACTTGCCGTCCTGCGGCGCGTCTGGCTCGCCGAGATCCACGGGCACTACCGGGCAGTCCCGCCACAACCGCTCCAACGCATAGAACTCGCGTTCGTCGGTGTGCTGGACGTGCACCACGATGTCCACGTAGTCGAGCAGGGTCCAGCGCCCTTCGCGGGTTCCCTCGCGGCGGGCGGGCTTGTGCCCGGCGGCGCGCATCTTGTCCTCGATCTCGTCGACGATGGCGTTGACCTGGCGTTCGTTGGACGCCGACGCGATGACGAAGCAGTCGGTGATGACCAGCTGCTCGGACACATCGATGACCAAGACGTCATTGCCGAGCTTGTCCGCGGCGGCGCGGGCCGCGACGGTGGCCATCTCGACGGCTTCCTGGGTGGCGGTCATGACTTTGTCTCCTGTTTGTTGTCCCCGGTCGCCGCCGATGCGGGGTAGAGGTTGCGTTTGGACACGTACTGCACGACACCGTCGGGCACCAGGTACCAGATGGGTCGGGACTGCTGGGCACGCAGCCGGCAGTCACTCGACGAGATCGCCAATGCGGGCACCTCCACCAGGGTCAGGGCGTTCTCGGGCAGTTCCTTCATGGCCGCGGCGATGTGCTCGCCGTCGAGCTCGTACCCGGGCCTGCTCACCCCGACGAAACGGGCCAGGGAGAACAGTTCCTCCCAGTTCTGCCAGGACAGGATCGAGGCCAGCGCGTCCGCCCCGGTGATGAAGTAGAGCTCGGTGTCGGGATTCTGGGCGGCGAGATCGCGCAGCGTGTCCGTCGTGTAGGTGGCGCCACCACGGTCGATGTCGACCCGGCTCACCGAGAAACGGGGGTTGGCCGCGGTCGCGATCACCGTCATCAGGTAGCGGTCCTCGGCGGCGGTGACGTGGCGGTCGCGCTTCTGCCAGGGCTGCCCGGTCGGCACGAAGACGACCTCGTCGAGTTCGAACTGGTCGGCGACTTCGCTGGCGGCGACCAGGTGCCCATGATGCACGGGATCGAACGTCCCGCCCATCACACCCAACCTGCGCCGTGCTGCCACGAAGAGCCAGCTTACGGCAGTGTTCCGGGCCCGCTCGTCGGTGCCGACGGGTCAGACCGGCAGCAGGGCGTCGATCACCGCGGCGAGCTGCTTGGCCGACCGGCACTCGTGCATCGGGATCAGGTCCGTGTAGCGCGGGACGGCCGAGTCACCGCTGCCCCACAGGTGCCTGGGCTCGGGGTTGAGCCAGTGCGCGTGCCTGCTGGCGTTCACCATCCGGGTCAGCAGCTCGGTCTCGGGGTTGCGGTAGTTGTTCCGGGCGTCACCGAGGATGAGCAGCGAGGAACGCGGTGACAGCACGTTGGGAAAGTTCTGCGCGAACGACACGAATGCGTGCCCGTAATCGGAGTGCCCGTCGCGGGTGTAGACGCCGGCTTCACGGGTGATGCGCTGCACCGCCACCGCCAGGTCGGCTTCCGGCCCGAACATGTGGGTCACCTCGTCGGTGGTGTCGATGAAGGCGAACACCCGCACCCGGGAGAACTGCTGGCGCAGCGCCGCGACCAGCATCAGCGTGAAGTGGCTGAAACCGGCCACCGAGCCCGAGACATCACAGAGCACCACCAGTTCCGGCCGGGCTGGGTGTGGTCTCTTGAGCACGACTTCGATGGGTACCCCGCCGGTCGACATCGACTTGCGCAGCGTCTTGCGCAGATCGATCTGGCCGTGCGCCGACCGCCGCCGCTTGGCCGCCAGCCGGGTGGCCAGCGTGCGGGCCAGCGGCTGCACGGTCTTGCGCATCTGGCGCAGCTGCTCGCCGGAGGCACGCAGGAACTCGACGTTCTCGGCGAGCTGCGGCACCCCGTACATCTGCACATGGTCGCGGCCGAGCTGTTCGGCGGTGCGCCGCTTGGTCTCGGCCTCCACCATCCGGCGCAGCTGCGAAACACGCTGCGCAGCCATCGCTTTGGCTATTTCTTCCTGCGTCGGGGTGGGTTCCTCCCCGTAGGGCGCCAGTAACCCCGCCAGCAGCCGGCCTTCCAGTTCGTCCAGCGCCATCGCCTTGAGCGCCTGATATGACGAGTACGACGGACCGCGACTGGAGTTGTACCGACCGTAGGCCTCCACGATCCGCGCGATCATCGCGGCCAACCGGTCGTCGACGTTCTCCAGATCGCTGTCGGGGCCCAGCATGTCGATCAGCGCCGCGCGCATCGCCTCGATGTCCTCGGGCGGCACACCCTCCGGGCCGGCCTCGGCATCGGGTTCGTCCTCGATCACGGTCCGCGCGCCGTACGCGGCCGGCCACCACAGGTCGAACATGGCGTCGTAGGTGTCGCGGTGGTCGGCGCGACGCAGTACCGCGCAGGCCAGGCCCTCGCGCAGGGCCTCCCGGTCCCCCAGCCCCAGCACGGTCATCACCCGGCCGGCGTCCACCGTCTCCGACGGCCCCACCGCGATGCCCACACCACGCAGCGCCTCGACGAACTCCACCAGGTGTCCGGGGATTCCGTTGGGGGCCAGCGGCTGTGGTGGGCGGGTGCGGCGGGACGCCATCAGTTCAGCCTGAGCTCGCCGGCCGCCTTGACCTGATCGGACTGGTGTTTGAGCACCACCCCGAGCGTCGCCGCGATCAGTTCGTCGTCGATGGTGTCCATGCCCAGCGCGAGCACCGTGCGGCCCCAGTCGATCGTCTCGGCCACCGACGGCACCTTCTTGAGCTGCATCCCGCGCAGCACCCCGATGATCCGCACCAACTCCGAGGCGATCCGCTCGGGCAGCTCGGGAACCCGGGAAAGCAGGATGCGCCGTTCCAGATCGGGGTCGGGGAAGTCGATGTGCAGGAACAGGCACCGCCGTTTGAGCGCCTCGGACAGCTCCCTGGTGGCGTTGGAGGTCAGCAGCACGAACGGGGTGCGCTCGGCTCTGATGGTGCCGAGTTCGGGCACCGTCACCGCGAAATCGGAGAGCACCTCCAGCAGCAGACCCTCGATCTCGATATCGGCCTTGTCGGTCTCGTCGATGAGCAACACGGTCGGGTCGGTGCGCCGGATCGCGGTCAGCAACGGACGGCTCAGCAGGAACTCCTCGCTGAACACGTCGGTCTTGGTCTGGTCCCAGTCACCGGTGCCTGCGGTTCCCGCCTGGATCCGCAGGATCTGCTTGGCGTGGTTCCACTCGTAGAGGGCACGCGCTTCGTCCACGCCTTCGTAGCACTGCAGGCGGACCAGTTCCGATCCGGTGGTCTGCGCGACGGCGCGGGCCAGTTCGGTCTTGCCGACACCGGCGGGACCCTCCACCAACAGCGGCTTACCGAGACGGTCGGCCAGGAACACCGCAGTGGCGGTGGCCTTGTCGGGCAGGTAGCCGGTTTCGGCGAGCCGCTTGGCGACATCGTCGATATCGGTGAACAGCGGGGCCGGGCGGGCGGGAGGCTCACATGTGCTCTTTTCGCAGCGGTGTTCAGGCAGGACGGGTCTGGCCGTCGCCCCACACGATCCATTTGGTGGAGGTCAGTTCGGGAAGCCCCATCGGGCCCCGGGCGTGCAACTTCTGGGTGGAGATGCCGATCTCGGCGCCGAAACCGAACTGCTCGCCGTCGGTGAAGGCGGTCGAAGCGTTCACCATCACCGCGGCGGCATCCACCCGCTCGGTGAACCGTTGCGCGGCAGCAAGTTCGGTGGTGACGATGGCCTCGGTGTGACCGGTGCCGTATTCGTTGATGTGCTCGATGGCACCGTCGACGCCGTCGACGAGTGCCACCGCGATGTCCATGGACAGGAACTCCGCACGCAGCTCCTCGTCGGTGGGGTCGAGGTGGACGGTGACGCCGGCGCCCTGCAGCGCGTCCAGCAGTCGCGGCAACACGGTGTCGGCGGCGGACCGGTCCACCAGCAGTGTCTCGGCGGCATTGCAGACGCTGGGCCGCCGGGTCTTGGCGTTCAGCAGGATGCGTTCTGCCACATCGAGATCGGCGGCGGCGTGCACGAACACGTGACAGTTGCCGACACCGGTTTCGATGGTGGGGACGGTGGCATCGCGGACCACGGCGGCGATCAGTCCGGCCCCGCCACGTGGGATGACGACGTCGACGAGGCCGCGGGCCTGGATCAGGTGGGTGACACTGGACCGGTCCTCGCAGGGCAGCAACTGCACCGCATCGGCGGGCAGCCCTTCGGCAACCAGCGCCTCGCGCAGCGCCCACACCAGCGCCGCGTTGGAACGCGCCGCCGAGGAGCTGCCGCGCAGCAGGACCGCATTACCGGACTTCAGGGTGAGACCGAAAGCGTCCACGGTGACATTGGGGCGGCCCTCGTAGACGATGCCGACCACGCCGAGGGGCACCCGCTGCTGGCGCAGCTGCAGACCGTTGGGCAAGGTGCTCCCGCGCAGGACTTCGCCCACCGGGTCAGGCAGGCCCGCCACCTGGCGCAACCCGGCCGCGATGCCGTCGATGCGCTGCGGATTCAGGGCCAGGCGGTCCAGCATCGCCTCGGCGGTGCCCGCCGCACGCGCCGCGTCCAGGTCCTCCGCGTTGGCGGCCAGGATGTCGTGGGCGTGCGACAGCACCGCGTCCGCGGCGGCATGGAGCGCGCGGTTCTTGGTCACGGTGCTGAGGGTGACCAGCGCGCGGGACGCGATCCGGGCGGCCGCCGCAGCATCGTGGACCTGCTGTCGCAGGTCGGTCGTGACAGGTGTCTGCACACTCATTAAGCCAGCGTATCGGGCATCCCCGGGCCCGGCCCGGTGGGGTTACCGTTGGTGCGTGACGCGGGTATGTGTGGTGGGCAGCGTGAACATGGACCTGGTCTTCGCCGTGCAGGCACTGCCGGCACCCGGCGCAACGGTGCTGGCCTCGTCGATGGTTCGGGCCCCCGGCGGCAAGGGCGGCAACCAGGCGGTGGCCGCGGCCCGCGCCGGCGCCGATGTCGTGCTGGTGGCCGCGGTCGGCCAGGACGACACGGGCGCGGCGCTTCGGGCCCATCTGGAAGCCAACACGGTGGACGTCAGCGGGCTCGTCGCGCTACCGATACCCAGCGGAACGGCCAGCATCGTGGTGGATGCGCACGCCGAGAACGTGATCGTGGTGGCACCGGGGGCCAATCGGCATCTCAGTCTGAGCTCGCCGCATCTGCGCGATCTGGTCGCCGGCTGTGAGGTACTGCTGCTGCAGTTGGAGATCCCCGGCGAGACGGCGCTCGCCGCGGCCCGGATCGCGCGGGACGCCGGGGCGACCGTTGTGCTCAATGCCTCCCCGGTGGGCGCCGATCCGGCCATCCTGGCGCAGCTTGCCGAGGTCACCGATGTCGTCATCGTCAACGAATCCGAGGCACAACGCTGGAATTGGCCGGTGCCACATCTGGTCACCACCCTGGGTGCCCGCGGGGCCACCCACCGCAACGCCGACGACGAGACCGCGGTCGCGGCCCCGGACGTCGAGCCCGTGGACACCACCGGAGCCGGCGATGTATTCGCGGGAGTGCTTGCCGCCGGCTGGGCGGCCGGCCCACCGCACGCGTTGCGGCGCGCCTGTGCGGCGGGCGCGCTGGCCACGCTGATACCGGGCGCCGGCGATTGCGCCCCGGATGACGAGGCCATCGAGGACGCGCTCGGCTGAAACGGCGCTCAACTGGAACATCAACAGTTGCCGTTATAGTCGGCTGCCATGACACCGCGACCGCCCGAGGGCGACTGGCTCGGTACCCCGTTCCTGAAGTTCGAGCGCCACGGCCCGTTCGGGGTGGTGCGCCTGGACCGGCCCGAGGCGCGCAACGCCATGACCCCGGCCATGTATTTCGGCATCCGGTACGCGGTCAGCCTCGTAGACACCGATCCCGCTCTGGCCGGCCTGTTGATCACCGGCACCGGCGACGTCTTCGCCCCCGGCGGTGATCTGGGCGGCGGTGACGGAACCGACGATTGGATGCCGTGGGGCTCGGCACTGTCGATGGACGTGACGCCGTTCGAGACGCTGCGCCAGTCGGTCAAGCCGGTGGTGTCGGCGGTCAACGGTCTCGCCCAGGGCGGGGGTATGCAGATCGCGCTGTGCAGCGATATGGCGGTGGTCAGCGAACGCGCGACCTTCCGGGTGCCCGAACTGTTCCGCGGCATCGCCGACACCTACTACAGCCAGATGCTGGCCCGGCTCATCGGCCCGGTGCGCACCCGCGACCTGATGTTCACCGGCCGGGTCCTCACGGCCGCCGAGGCACTCGACTGGGGCCTGGTGACCAGGGTGGTGGCCCATGACGATCTGCTCGCCGAGGCGAAAGAGGTGCTGGCACAGGTCTGTCGGACCGCGCCGGCCGCCCGGTCGGTGATCAAGTCGAGCCTGGACAACTATCTGGGCCTGTTCGACCGCATCGGGATGAAGGCCAGCTACAGCGGACCCGAGGCCCGCCAGGGCTTCGTGGCGTTCAAGGAGCGCCGCTCGCCGGACTGGGTGCACCCCGACCTGCGTATCGACGGCCGGCTCTAGAACCTGCTCCCCGTCGGTCGAACGTATCAAGATCAGCCGAACGGAGCGACACGTCGATATCGCCGCCTAATATCTGATCTTGAAATGGACGACCACAAGCAGAGGGCGGTTTCGCGGGGGCTTTTCATCGTCACCGCCGTCGTGGCTGCCCTCTATCTCCCACTGGCACTGAACTACACCTGGCCGCTCTTCCACCCCGAGGTGACCAACTGGCAGGACGGGATCAACACGGCCATCAACGGTCGCGGGTACGCCCTGGACGAGGGATCGGTGCAGTCGGTCCGCCACGCCGCCTACGCCGAGCATCGGGTGGTGCTGCTGGTGCACACCACGCTGGGCGCATTGGCCTTGGCACTGGCCTTGTTCCAGTTCTCGGCCCGACTCCGCACACGTCGGCCCGCTGCGCATCGATGGATCGGTCGCGCCTATCTCGCGCTGATGTCGGTCAGCATGCTGACCGCCTTGATATTCCTGTACGCCACCCCTCCGGCTGAGCATTTCATCGGGCCCGCGTTCGAGACTCAGCTGCGGGCACTGGCGATAGCCACCTTCGCCAGCGCGTGGTACGCGGTGTACGCGATCCGCAAGCGCGATGTGATCAGCCACCGGGCGTGGATGACCTACAGCATTGCCTTCATGTTGACCGCCCCCTTGCTGCGGTTCATCTGGATCGGGATTCAGCCATTGATCCCCCAACATGACCTGCTGACCAACATCGGGGTGGCCTCCCTGATTCTTGGTGTCGTCGCGCCGGGCGCCGCGGCAGCGGCGTTCATGGTCTCCCAGCGACCCCCTCCCGACGATGTGACCACACCCGTGCCGGCATGGCGGTACGGCGCAGCGGTGGCGGTGGCGGTGGCGGGCTCGCTCACCTACACCGCCATGACGCTGCGGTTGCCCGAACCGATACCGCACACTCTGGTGGCCTTCCACCTGGTGCCACTCTGGATCGCCATCGCGCTGGCCGCGGTCGGCGTGGCCCGCTCCCGCAAACGGCGTGACACGGCCCGGGAGCGGCAATGGCGATGGCTGCTCTGGGGATTCACCGCAGCCCCGGTGTCGGTGACCCTGTTCTCGCTGATCGTGCCACCCACGTTCACCGCTGCCGACGCGATCATCGCCGGCGGCATGGACGGTGCCGGCATCCCGATCACCATCTGCTTCGGGGTGGTGGTCCACGCCGCCGCCCGCATGCGCACCGATGAGCCCCACCAGCCTCGCCTATCCACAGCCGAAACACCATCAGCCGTATGAGCTTTGGCTAGCTTTCCGGGATATGTCGCTCGATCTCGTCCAGCCAGATCCGGGCGGACATGTCCGAGGGCGCACGCCAGTCACCGCGTGGCGAGAGCGCGCCGCCGGCCGAGACCTTGGGACCATTGGGCAGTGCCGATCGTTTGAACTGGGAGAACGAGTAGTAGCGCTGCGCGAACACCGTCAGCCAGCGCCGGATCTCGGCGAGCGAGTACTGAGGCCGCTTGTCCAGCGGGTACCCCAACGGCCAGTGCCCACGCTCGGCGTCGTGCCAGGCATGCCAGGCCAGGAATGCCACCTTTGACGGGCCGAAACCGTAGCGCAGCACCTGGAACAACGAAAAGTCCTGCAGCACATAGGGGCCCACCTTGGCCTCGCTGCTCTGGACCTCTTCGTCCTCGCCTGCGGGCACCAGCTCGGGGGTGATCTCGGTGTCCAGCACCGACTGCAGCACCTCGTCGACGGCGTCCTCGAACTGACCTGATGAGATGACCCACCGAATCAGGTGCTGTATCAGCGTTTTCGGCACACCACCGTTGACGTTGTAGTGCGACATCTGGTCACCCACACCGTATGTGGACCAGCCCAGCGCCAGCTCGGAGAGGTCCCCGGTACCCAGCACGATCCCGCCGCGCTGGTTGGCCAGCCGGAACAGGTAGTCGGTGCGCAGCCCGGCCTGCACGTTCTCGAAGGTGACGTCGTAAACCTTCTCGCCGCGGCCGAAAGGATGATCCATCTCGGTGAGCATCAGTTGCGCCGTCTCGCGGATGTCGATCTCGGCGAACGTCACGCCCAGCGCCCGGCTCAATGCGATGGCGTTGCCCTTGGTGCGATCACCGGTCGCGAACCCCGGCATGGTGAACGCGAGAATATCGCTACGGGGCCGGCCTTCCCGGTCCATCGCGCGGGCGGCGACGATGAGGGCGTGGGTGGAGTCCAGCCCGCCGGAGACCCCGATGACGACCTTCGGGAAGTTCAATGCCCGCAGCCGCTGCTCCAGTCCGGCGACCTGGATGCTGTAGGCCTCGTAGCAGTCCTGTTGCAGCCGGGTGGCATCCGAGGGCACGAACGGGAATCGCTCGATCTGCCTGCGCAACCCGATGTCGCCGCCCGGCGGATTCAGGGTGAACTCGATGGTGCGGAAGGCATCGCCGGCGACGCGGTAGTGCCGGGCGTTGTCGTCGAAGCTGCCCATCCGCAGCCGCTCGGCACGCAGCAACCCGGTGTCCACATCGGCGACACTGCGTCGCTCCCCCTTCGGAAAGCGCTCGGACTCGGCGAGCAGCACGCCGTTCTCGTAGATCATCGTCTGCCCGTCCCAGGACAGATCGGTGGTCGACTCGCCCTCGCCTGCAGCGGCGTAGACATAGGCAGCCAGGCATCGCGATGATGCCGACCGGGCCAGCAGCTTGCGGTCGTCGGCCCGGCCGATGGTGATCGGACTGCCGGACAGGTTTGCCAGTACCGTGGCGCCGGCCAGCGCCGCCTGCGCGCTGGGCGGCACCGGAACCCACATGTCCTCGCAGATCTCGACGTGCAGCACGAAGTCCGGCAGATCGGTGGCGGCGAACAGCAGGTTGGGCCCGAAGGGCACGTCCACCCCGTTGAGCCGGATCATCCCGTCGATATCGTCACCGGCGGCGAGCTGGCGCTTCTCGTAGAACTCGCGGTAGTTCGGCAGGTAGGACTTGGGAATCACCCCGAGAACCGCGCCACGGTGGATCACCACGGCGGTGTTGTACACCCGGTTGCGGTGCCGCAGCGGCGCGCCGATGACCAGCACGGGCAGCAGGTCTACGGACGCGTCGACCACGGTGGCCAGCGACTCTTCCACCGCGTCGAGCAGGGTGTCCTGGAGCAGGATGTCCTCGATCGAGTATCCGCTCAGCGTCAGTTCCGGGAACACCGCCAGCCCGACGGCCTCGTCGTGGCATTCCCGGGCCAGCCGCAGCACCGATTCGGCGTTGGCAGCGGGAACCGCCAGCGTGGTGTGGTGGGTGCAAGCGGCCACCCGCACGAACCCGTGTCGGTAGGCGGAGTAGAAGTCCACCCGGTCATTCTGGCATCAGACGCAAACACGCCACGTCAGGTCAGGTCAGGCCGAGCGCCGCCACTCCTCGATGACCGAGGCCAGCCCGTCGGCCAGGATCGGCAGCTGCGGCACCAACGTCGCGCAGCTGATGAACTGCAGGGCACGGGCGGCGTCCATGAGACGCTGCACCGCCAAGTCGGTGGGTCGCAGCCCGAGCCGCACGGCGGCCTCGTCGTACTCGGCCACCGCCTCGGGGCCCAGCATTGCCAGATCCCATTCGACGGGCCCCAGAGATACGTCCTCGAAGTCGGAGAACCGGACACCGCTGGTGGTGCGGATGACGTTGTGCGACGGACCATCTCCTTGCACGGCCTGCACGCTGACACCGGGATGCCGCGCGGCGAACGCGGCCGGATCGCTGAGCACCGTGCGCAGCGCGGCGTACTCGGCGCGGGCCCGCTCGATATCGGTGGCGCTCAGCAGGTCGGATTCCTCGAGGGCGGCGAACATGCCGGGCCCCGCCTCGTTGAACGGGGCGAGGAACGGCAGCGGTGCACGGTACCCGGACAGCCCGGCGTGCAGCTCGGCGCTCTTGGCGATGGCCACCCCCGAATACGGCTCGTGATCGGTGGCCACGTCGGCCAACTCCCAGAACGTCATCGGGAATCCGCCCTGACGCACCGGGGTCCGCGGCACCAACGGGCTGGGCGGCACCACCGGCACGCCCTTGGCGTCCAGCCAGGCGACCACGTCCAACTCTCGCTGCTGGCGGGCGTGCTGCAGTTCGGGCGTATATCCCGGCGGCAGCACCACCGGGACCCGGGCCACCACCGGGGTCGGGTCCAGGCGCACCACCACCGAGAACACGTCGTGCAGGACGGTCGTGCACTCGGCCCCCAGTCCGAGCGCACGACCGGCCTCCAGTGCCGCCTCCGCGGCGCGCCGGCGGCGGTCGGCAAGCTGATCGGGTGAGAGCCACACCATGGGGCCACCATGCCATGCGTCGATGGGCTGGACGCGCCTATCCTCGGTGGGGTGGATGCTCCCGAACTGGTCGCGGCTCTGGCCGGACGCCGGGTGGCGGTCCTCACCGGTGCGGGAATGTCGACCGATTCGGGGATTCCCGATTACCGCGGGCCGGATTCCCCGCCGAGCAACCCGATGACGATCGGTCAGTTCCGCTCCGACCCGGTGTTCCGGCAGCGCTACTGGGCGCGCAACCATCTCGGATGGCGCCACATGGACGACACCGCGCCCAATGCCGGGCACCGCGCGCTGGCACGCATGGAGGCTGCCGGGGTGGTGTCGGGGTTGATCACCCAGAATGTCGATCTGCTGCACACGAAGGCCGGCAGCCGGCAAGTGGTCAACCTGCACGGCACCTACGCCCAGGTGGTGTGCCTGAACTGCGGGCTCACCATGTCGCGGGAGGCCCTCGCCGACGAACTGGAAGCACTCAACCCCGGGTTCGCCGAACGCGCAGAGCAGGTCGGCGGCATCGCGGTCGCCCCCGATGCCGATGCCGTGGTGGCCGACACTTCGGACTTCCGGTATCTGGACTGCCCGCGCTGCGCCGGCATGCTCAAGCCCGATATCGTCTACTTCGGCGAGAGCGTGCCCAAGGAGCGTGTGCAGCAAGCATTCTCACTGGTCGAGGCCGCCGACGCCCTGTTGGTCGCGGGTTCCTCGCTGACGGTGTTCTCCGGCTACCGGTTCGTCCGCCACGCCGCGGCCGCGGGCATGCCGATCGCCATCGTCAACCGTGGCCCGACCCGCGGTGACGCGCTGGCCACCGTCAAGGTCGAGGCCGGCTGCTCGGAGCTGCTGACCCTGCTCGCCGGTGAGCTCACCGCACCCGCCGTGCGCTAGAACGTACAGGGCATCGCACGGATCGCGTGGACGAAGTTGCCCTGCAGATAGGCGGGTTCGCCGGCGGCGATATCCGGCAACTGGGTCAGCAGCTCACCGAAGAGCGCCCGAAGCTGCGTCCGGGCGACGTGAGCGCCGAGACAGAAGTGCCGTCCACCGCCACCAAAACCCAGATGCGCGTTCGGTTTCCGGTTGAGGTCGAACCGTTCGGGACGGTCGAACACCTCGGTGTCCCAGTTACCCGATGCGTAGAACATCACCACCTTGTCGCCTGCCGCGATCTGCTGGCCGCCGAGTTCGACGTCGACGGCGGCGGTGCGCCGGAAGGTCATCACCGGGCTGGCCCAGCGCACGAACTCCTCGACCGCGCCGCCGATGCGGTCCTCGAAATCCTCCATCAGCCAGGCCCGCTGGTCACCGAAGTCGGTCAGCGCCTTCAGGGCGTGGCTGCTGGCCTGGCGGGTGGTGTCGTTTCCGGCGACCGCCAGCAGCACGAAGAACGCCGACACCTCGGCATCGGTCAGCCGGTCACCGTCGACCTCGGCGTGCACCAGCGCACTGATCAGATCGGTGCCCGGGTTCTGCCGGCGGTCGGCGGCCAGCGCCTGCGCCACCTGATGTAGATACATCTGGTTGGTCACCAGCACTTCCAGCGGGTTGCGGCCGGCCAGGTAGATCGGGTCGGCCCAGGACACCAACGCGTCGGCGGCGTGAGCCACCTGCTGGCGCTCCGATGCCGGGATACCCACCATGTCCGAGAGCGTGCGGATGGGCAGCTCCTTGGCGCACTGGTCGACGAAGTCGACCCCGCTGCCCGTGTCCTTGAGCTCCTCGACGATCGCGCGGGCATTGGCCTTGACCGAGGTTTCGATCCGGGCCACCTGCCGCGGCGTGAAGGCCGAATGCACGAGCTTGCGGATCAGCGTGTGCCGCGGCGCATCCATGGCCAGGAACGACTGCGATGCCTCCAGCAGCTCCTCGGGCACGGTGTCGAACAGCACGCCCTTCCCGGACAGGAACGTCTCACTGTCGCGACTCACCGCCTGGATGTCGGCATGGCGGGTGACGGCCCAATAGCCGGGATCCTCGGGGTCGGGCATGAGCGTCTCCTCGACGGGCCGATGCCAACTCACCGGGCGTTGGGCCCGCAGTTGGGCGAACGACTTCTCGCGCTCGGCCGCCGTCGTGGACCAGAAGGCCTTCGACGAGATGTCGATGGGGTCGTAGGAGCGTGCACCGGTAGATGTGAGGGGCGACACAGTCATGATGCTGACAATAAGCCTAGACGCAGTGTCTAAGCAAGATGGTCAGCAGCCGGATACGCTGACCGCATGGCATCGGTGACTCGAACGACCCGCAAGCCACAGGTCAGCCGCCAGGAACGCCGCGAACAGATCGAACGCCAACTGCTCGACGCGACCGACCGGCTGATGGCCGACGGCACCAGCTTCACCGAGCTCAGCGTCGACCGGCTCGCCACCGAGGCCGGCATCTCGCGCGCCGGCTTCTACATCTACTTCGAGGACAAGGGCGACCTGCTGCGCCGGCTGGCCCGCCAGGTATTCGGCGATCTGACCACCGATGCCGCCCAGTGGTGGACGGTGGCCGGACGCCGCGACCCCAGCGACATCCACTCGGCCATGGCCCGCATCATCGCCAGCTACCGGCGCCACCAACCCGTGCTCATCGCCCTCAACGAGATGGCCGGTTACGACGCCCAGGTCGGTGAGACGTATCGGGAGCTGCTCACCGGCATCGGCGAGCAGTTCGCCGCCGTCATCGAGGCCGGGCAGGCAGATGGATCCAT
Source organism: Mycolicibacterium frederiksbergense (assembly GCF_012223425.1). GTDB lineage: Bacteria > Actinomycetota > Actinomycetes > Mycobacteriales > Mycobacteriaceae > Mycobacterium > Mycobacterium frederiksbergense. The sequence goes on along the minus strand of NZ_CP038799.1, from coordinate 4,604,117 downwards.
CCGTACCACCCTGCCCGCTGCCACCACGGCCAGCAGCCTGGTCTGGATGGTGGAACGGGTCTGCCAGCAGAACCTGCCGACGCAGCCGAGCTCCTATGATGACGAACTGGCCGCATCACTAACCCAGATCATCAGGGGCGCACTGTATTTGGAGGGATGAGGCTGGAGAGCTTCAGAACCGCTCCGGATGCCAATACACATCCTCGGGCGCACCGGTCAGCGCATTGTCGACGGCCTGGCGGCCCTGGACGTAGCCGTAGTCCTGGTTCGACGACTCGTATCGCCACCCTCCGAAGCGACCCCGACTGTAGATGCCGTGTGCACGTAGCTGTTCGTCGGCCGCACGCAGCAGTCGATCGCGCCCCAGCGTGGGCACCGGATAGCCGAATTCGAGGGTGTCGGCGAAACGGCTGACCACCCGTGCCGGGTCGGCGCCCAGCAGTTGCAGTGAACGCTGCACACCCTCGACCGCGTCCGGCGCCGATATCGGGTCACCGGTGAAAACCGGTACCTCACAAAGGATGTTCCACCGCCCGGGTCCGGCATTGGCCGGGTCGTAATTGCTCAGCATCGTCGCGCGGTACCAGGGCACGGATTCCGCCGGGCAGTACAGCCACGTCTTGTCCGCCAGCGCCGCCGGTGGCTCCCCGTCGTAGCCCAGACCGACCGCGTGGACCCGGCTGGCGCGCAGGGTCTGCGCCGGCTCGGACCAGCCGATCCAGTTCAGCGCGGTGGTGACCGGGGCGGTGCTGATACAGAACCGGAACCCCACCGTGCTGCCGTCATCGAGGTGCGCCTCCCGGGCAGCGGTATCGATGCCGAGCACCCGGGTGCGCAGCCGAACCGACCCCGGTGTCATCAACCGGTCGTGTACCGCCTGCCACAGCGCGCCGGTGCCCCCGACCGGATACGGGAACGTCGATGCCGGCGGCGGCGGTCCGCCGGCCAATCCGAGCACCGGGACATTGCGCGCGGCGCTTCCGCTGCGCAATGAGGTCCATTCGTGGTCGACGTCCTCCAGCGGCAGCGTCCACATCTTGCGGTTGTAGGGCTCGAAGAACTCGTCGTAGAGGCGGCGACCGAAGTTGTTGCGGTAGTAATCGGCCAGATGGGCGACCGGGGCCTCGGGGTCCAGATCCTGGGGTAGCTCGCTGAGCTGCTGCTGAATGGGCGTGGGCACCAAGCTCTGTGGCCCGTCGCCGGACAGCCATACCCAGCCGTTGCGGGTGACGTGGTTGAGGGCGACTCCGCTGGCCTCGACGGCGCGGTCGAAGTCGGCGAAGTGACTGTGCAGTACATGACCACCCAGATCCCAGGTGAAACCGGCGTCGTCGGTCACCGAGGCGGACATACCGCCCAGCCGTTCCCCGGCATCCACCACGAGGTGATCGATACCGAGTTCGGTGAGGCGGACCGCGGCGCCGATGCCGGTGGTGCCGGCGCCCACTACGAGAAACGTTGGCACAGCTTAGAAGTCGACGACCTGGCGGATCGGTTCGAAACCCTCGGCGAACGGGCGCCTGCACAGGAATCCGTAATGCTCGGCCGAGCTGCGCACCCAGGAAGCGCTGACCTTCTCACTGGCTTCGGCCTGCGAGACGTGGCACATCAGCGCCTCGACCTTTTTGTCGAGGGAATCGGAGATGTCGATGAACGAGGTGGGGTTGAAGCTGACCGCCGACGGACCGCCGTAGGCCATGATGGTCGACACCCAGCGCGCGGCGCCCATGGTGCACCGCGAGACGACCCGATGATCCTGATGGCTGTCATTGGCCATGTGGGTGTAGATGACGGTGGCCGAAACCTGCTCGATCGCGTCTTCGATCAAGTGCACGAGTTCGAACTCCTGCAGCGACACCCGACAATCCAGGAATCCCTCGCCCCACAGCAAGGTGTCCACGCCCAGCACATCGACGGCGGCAAGCTGCTCGGAAACACGCTGGGCCGACCGGCCGGGGCCCTCCTCGCCGCGGGTGACCACCAGCATGGCGACCTTGTCACCGGCCGCGACATGCTTAGCCAAGGCGCCCCCGCAGCCGAGCTCGATATCGTCGGGGTGGGCCCCCACCGCGAGTACCGATCGACGTGTCATGCCCCTACTTCCCCTTTGCTGACACCGAATTGATTCGGAGCATACCGCGTTGTTACGCACGGTGTCGGCATTAGCTCGCAGTGGCGTCATGCAGGGGCGTTGTGATCATGATCAGTGCCAACGCCGGCCGACCGCAAAGGTGCAGGCAACGCCGCATTTGCATCTGACAAATTTGCCAACCGGCATTAGCTGGTTTTCACAGGTACCTGTGAAATGCCGGTACCGGCGGTTTTGCCTCAGGTGGCGACGAGATCGTCCGCGTGCACGGCGGGACGTCGCAGTTCCGGTGGCAGATCGCGGGTGGACCGGCCGATCATGGCGACCAGTTCGGCCGCGTCGTAGGCCACCACGCCCCGGGCGACCGGCTCGCCATCGGGCCCGCGCAGTTCGACGACGTCATCGCCGTGGAATTTGCCGGACACCGCCGTGATCCCGGCGGGCAACAGTGATCGCCTGCCGCTGACGACCGCGCGGACCGCGCCTGCGTCCAACGTCAGGGCGCCACTGGCCTCGGCCGCGTAGCGCACCCAGAACCGCCGCGCCGACATGCGTTCGGGGCGCGGCGCGAAGACCGTGCCCACCGACGCATCGTCGAGAGCGGCCGCGGCATCGGCTGCGGCCGCCAGCAAGACCGGCACCCCGGCGTCCGCCGCGAGCAGGGCCGAGGACAGCTTCGAGGCCATTCCCCCGGTGCCCAGACTGCTCCCCCGCCCGGCGATCACACCGTCGAGATCACCGTCGGCAGCCACCTCCGGGATGAACCGGGCCGGCTTGTCGGCCGTGGCCTTTCGCGGATCGCCGTCGTATAGACCGTCGATATCGGAGAGCAGCACCAGCGCGTCGGCACCGATCAGATGCGCGACCAATGCCGAGAGCCGGTCGTTGTCGCCGAACCGGATCTCGTTGGTGGCCACCGTGTCGTTCTCGTTGACGATCGCGACCGCGTGCAATGCACGCAGCCGGTCCAGGGTGCGCTGAGCGTTGTTGTGCTGCACCCGCATCGCGATGTCATGGGCGGTCAGCAGTACCTGTCCGACGGTCCGCTCATAGCGTGCGAACGCCGCACTCCAGGCATTGACCAGAGCCACCTGCCCGACGCTGGCAGCGGCCTGTTTGGTCGCCAGATCGGTGGGGCGCCTGCTCAATCCGAGCGGTTCGATGCCGGCGGCGATCGCACCCGAGGACACGATCACCACATCCGAGCCGGCCTTCATCCGGCCTTCGATGGCCTCGACCAGTCCGGCCAGCCGGCCCGCGTCGAACACGCCGGAGGGGGTGGTCAGCGCGGTGGTGCCGATCTTGACGACGACGCTGCGCGCCGTGCGGACCGCCTCCCGGTGCAGGCTCACGACTCGTCCACGTCGGGGAGACGACGCTCCCGGCGGGCAACCTTACGTTCGGCCGCACCGATGCGGTCGGTCTGTTCCAGGCGCAGATCGGTTCCGCGACCGGACATCTGGGTGTCGATACCGGCCAGGGTCTGCGGCTCCCAGTCGAAGGTGACGTCAGCGATGGTCACCGCGCACCCAGGCTTGGCGCCCAGCTTGAGCAGGGCGTCCTCGACGCCGAGGCGGGCGAGCCGGTCCCCGAGGTAGCCGACGGCCTCGTCGTTGTCGAACTGAGTCTGGTTGATCCAGCGCTCGGGCCGGGCGCCACGCACCACGAAACCGCCCTGGCCGTCCGGAGTCACGGTGAAACCGGTCTCGTCGACCGCGATCGGGCGGATCACGGGGCGGCGCGGCGCCACTTCGGGCTGGGCCGCACGGTAGGCGGCGACCATGTCCCACAATGCAAAGATCAACGGGCGCAGGCCATCCCGGCTCACCGTTGAGATCTCCAGGACGGGCCAGCCGAACTTCTCGGCGACCTCGTCGCGGACGAACTCGGCAAGTTCGCGGGCGTCGGGAACGTCGATCTTGTTGAGCACCACCGCGCGCGGACGGTCGGCGAGATCCCCGAGCGTCGAGTCACCCTGCAGGGTCGGCTGATAGGCGGCGAGCTCGGCTTCCAGAGCCTCGATATCGGAGATCGGGTCGCGGCCGGGTTCCATGGTGGCGCAGTCCACGACATGGACCAGCACCGCGCAGCGCTCCAGATGCCGCAGGAAATCGAGGCCGAGACCGCGGCCTGCGGAGGCGCCGGGGATCAGGCCGGGCACATCGGCGACGGTGAACGTGTGGTCACCGGCGGACACCACGCCCAGATTGGGCACCAGGGTGGTGAACGGGTAGTCGGCGATCTTGGGCTTGGCCGCCGAGATGGTGGAGACCAGCGAGGACTTGCCGGCCGAGGGGAACCCGACCAGGCCGACATCGGCGACGGTCTTGAGTTCCAGGGTCAGATCACGGGCCTGGCCCTTCTCGCCGAGCAGGGCGAAACCGGGGGCCTTGCGGGAACGGGAGGCCAATGCCGCGTTGCCCAGTCCCCCACGGCCACCGGCAACGGCCTCGAAACGGGTGCCCGCACCCACGAGGTCGGCGATCATCCGGCCGTCCTCATCGAGGATGACGGTGCCGTCGGGAACCCTGACCTCGAGGTCAGCGCCGCTGGCACCTTCACGGTTACTACCGGCGCCGGGTTTACCCGAGGTGGCGACCACGTGTGGATGGAAGTGGAAGTCCAGCAGGGTGTGCACCTGCGGGTCCACCACCAGCACGATGGAACCACCGCGGCCACCATTGCCGCCGTCGGGGCCACCGAGGGGTTTGAACTTCTCGCGGTGCACCGAGGCACAGCCGTTACCGCCGTTGCCGGCCTGCGCATGGATGACCACGCGATCGACGAAACGGGGCATGGGATAAGTCCTTCCGAAAAACGAAAGCTGCTGCGAGTTTCTTCAGAGAACCCGCAGCAGCTTCACGTTCGCAGAAAGTCCTCGGGTTATCAGGCTTCCGAGCGCACGAGACGGACGATGTTGACCGTCCGGCGGCCGCGCTTGGCGCCGAATTCCACGACGCCGGGCGCCGTGGCAAACAGGGTGTCGTCGCCGCCGCGGCCGACGTTCACGCCCGGGTGGAAGTGGGTGCCGCGCTGACGGACCAGGATCTCGCCGGCCTTGACGACCTGGCCGCCGAAACGCTTGACGCCGAGCCGCTGGGCGGCTGAGTCGCGACCGTTGCGAGAGCTGGAAGCGCCCTTCTTATGTGCCATGTCTGTTCGCTCCCGTTCCTACTTGACTCCGGTGACCTTGAGCACCGTCAGCTGCTGACGGTGGCCCTGGCGCTTGTGATAGCCGGTCTTGTTCTTGAACTTGTGGATACGGATCTTGGGGCCCTTGGTGTGCTCCAGGATCTCGCCGGTGACGGCGACCTTGGCCAGATCGTCGGCCGCGGTGGTCACCGTGGCGCCGTTGACGACGAGAGCAACCGGCAGAGAGACCGACGAGCCGGGCTCGGACTCGATCTTCTCGACCTTGACAATGTCCCCGACGGCGACCTTGTACTGCTTGCCGCCAGTCTTGACGACTGCGTACGTGGCGTTATCGGCTGCCATCGTGGATCTACCTCTGCTTCGTTCGTCTGGGCGCGCGCAAATTGGGATATGCACGTGCGGGTCTTGGGTGCGGGCCGAGCCAGCAGTTGCGGCTGCAAGCCCCGCGACAACTGGTCAAGGGTACGTGACCAGCGGGTAGAGGGTCAAACCGCCTGTTCGATCCCGTCTAGCCGGCCGGTGGGCCTGCCGGTCGGGCCGCCGCCCGCCTGCGGACCCGACCCCTGGGGGCCGCGACCGGGGGCTCGTATGCCGCCGATTCGTCGTCCTCGGAGTCGTCATCCTCATCGGAGTCGTCATCGTCGTCCTCGTCGTCGAGAACCTCGATCTCGTCGTCGTCCTCTTCGTCATCGTCGTCGTCGAGGTCGAGATCGTCCTCATCGGACTCGTCATCGTCCGAATCGTCATCGTCCGAATCGTCATCGTCCGAATCGTCATCGTCCGAGTCGTCGTCAGTGTCGTCGTCCTCCGAGTCGTCGGCGGTCTCCCCGAGGCCGGCACCGATGGCCGGTTCCTCGGTCTCGGCACCGTCAACGGTCGGCTCGTCGGAGTCGCCGGTGTCATCGTCGACGTCGACGGGGGCGTCGTCGTCCGGTCCGTGCACGCCGGCCGCCATCGCCTTGAACATCGGGTGCTCACCGGCCGCGTGGGCCGGCACCTTCGCCATCTGGATGTCGTCGGCGACCTCTTCGGGCTTGGCCGCCTTCTTGCCCCGCTTGCTGCGGCGGCTGTTGCCGGAGCCAGGCTCGGACTTGCGCCCGCCGCCGCCCCCGGACGGCCCCGCCGAGTCCACCGGATCGGCGTGCAGATGGATGCCGCGGCCCGCGCAGTGCGTGCAGGTCGTGGAGAACGCCTCGATCAGGCCGGTGCCGAGCTTCTTACGGGTCAGCTGCACCAGGCCGAGTGAGGTCACCTCCGACACCTGATGGCGGGTGCGGTCCCGCGCCAGCGCCTCGGTCAGCCGGCGCAGCACCAGGTCGCGGTTGGACTCCAGCACCATGTCGATGAAGTCGATGACGATGATCCCGCCGATATCGCGCAGCCGCAGCTGGCGCACCGTCTCCTCGGCGGCCTCGAGATTGTTCTTGGTGACCGTCTGCTCGAGGTTGCCGCCCGACCCGGTGAACTTGCCGGTGTTGACGTCGACGACCGTCATCGCCTCGGTGCGATCGATGACCAGGGTGCCGCCCGAGGGCAGCCACACCTTGCGGTCCATCGCCTTGGCCAGCTGCTCGTCGATGCGGTGCACCGCGAACACGTCGGGGCCGTCCGGCGCGCTGGGCTCATACTTCGTCATCCGCGGAACCAGCTCCGGGGCAACGGAACTGACGTAGTTGCTGATGGTGTTCCAGGCATCGTCACCGGACACGATGAGGCCGGAGAAGTCCTCGTTGAACAGGTCACGGATGACCTTCACCAGGACATCGGGCTCTTCGTAGAGCGCGATCGCGGCGCCGGCCTTCTTCTTGGTGACCTCGGCGGCGTTGGCCTCGATCTGCGACCAGCGCTCCTGCAACCGGTTCACGTCGGAACGGATGTCGTCTTCCTTGACGCCCTCCGACGCGGTGCGGATGATCACGCCGGCACCGGCCGGGACGACCTCGCGCAGGATCTCCTTGAGGCGCTGCCGTTCGGTGTCGGGCAGCTTGCGGCTGATACCGGTGGACGACGCACCCGGCACATACACCAGGTAGCGACCGGCCAACGAGACCTGCGTGGTGAGCCGGGCTCCCTTGTGACCGACCGGGTCCTTGCTGACCTGGACGACGACATAGTCGCCGGGCTTGAGGGCCTGTTCGATCTTGCGCTGGGCACCGCCGAGACCGGCGGCCTCCCAGTTGACCTCGCCGGCGTAGAGGACGCCGTTGCGGCCGCGGCCGATATCGACGAACGCCGCCTCCATCGAAGGCAGCACGTTCTGCACGATGCCGAGGTAGATGTTGCCGACCAGCGATGCCGAGGCCGCCGAGGTGACGAAGTGCTCGACCACGACGCCGTCCTCGAGGACCGCGATCTGGGTGTAGCGGGCGCCCTCGTGCGGCGGTTCGGTGCGGATCTTGTCGCGCACGATCATGGTGCGCTCGACGGCTTCGCGGCGGGCCAGGAACTCGGCCTCGCTCAGGATCGGCGGACGCCGACGCCCGGCGTCGCGGCCGTCGCGGCGGCGCTGGCGCTTGGCCTCCAGTCGGGTGGACCCGGAGATGCCCTGGATCTCGTCGGGGTCGCGGCCGGCCTTCGCCGACTTCGCCCGGGGAGCGCGCTCGTGCACGACCGTGTTGGGCGGATCGTCAGGTGCGACGGGTTCGTCGGAATCTGCCCCACCCGACTTGCGACGCCGGCGACGGCGACGGCGACGGCTGCCCGCCTCCGAGCCCGCTCCGTCCTCACCGCCGTCATCGTCGGAATCGTTGTCCTCCGAGTCGGCGTCCTCGCCGTCGGTGTCCTCGCCATCGGCGTCGTCGGCGCCGGCATGATCGGCGCCATCGGTCTCGTCGTCACCGGTGTCGTCGCCGTCCTCGGCGCTCTGCTCACCGCGTCCGCGGCCACGGCCGCGGCGGCCCCGACGGCGCCGCCGGGCGGCGGGCCGCTCGGACTGGTCATCGTCACCGGCGTCGTCGCCGTCGGCTTCATCGGTGTCGTCGTCGGCGTCCTCGGTGACCTCGGCAGCGGGCGCAGGACGCGACTTGAGCGCCGTCACCGGCTGCGGGGCCACGAACAGCGGCAGATAGGGCGCCGGTTCGGTGGATTTTTCGCCGTCCTCGGTCACCGCGTCGGGGACCGGCGGGGCCTCCAGCAGCAGGCGGGATTCGGGCTCTTCGACGACCGCGGCGGGCTCCGGCACGGTGGCCGGTGCCTCAGGGGCGGGCGCCTCGGCGGCGGGGGCGTCAGCCGGGGTCTCGGCGACCGGGACCTCGGCCGCGGCTGCGGCGGCTTCGGCGTTGAGGACCTCGCGGACCTGTTCGGCCTGGGCTCGCTCGACGGTCGAGTGCGGGCTGCGGGCCCGGCCGTCCAGCTCGGCGAGTGCATCGACAATGCGCTTACTGGTGGTGCCCAGCACGCGGGCCAGCGAGTGAACTCTCAGCTTCGCCGGCAGTTCTTCGATCTGGGTGTTCTCGGACAGGTCTTGGGTAGGGGCGTCTTCGGCCACAAATTCTCCTCAAGCCCCCGGGCGCGTCGTGATGACGCGGCCACGCGAGGGCTTCCGCTATGGGTCCGGGGAGCTTCTCCCGAACTTGTTATGGTCTCGCCCCGAGCGGTTCGCAAGGAACAAACTCGGCGCCTGGCTGAATGATGGCTGGACGCTCTGGCGCCGCACCGCTAACGCGATGGTCGCGCTCGTCGAAGTCTTCATCCGGGTGACCGACCCTGTTGTGGCGCCGGACTCCCGGGGTAAGTATCCCACACCGCTCGCCGGAATCTGACGAAGCGGTGAGAACGTGCGGCTAGGCGCCGGTCAGTTCCGGGAACCAGAGGGCGATTTCGCGGGCCGCCGACTCGGGCGAATCGGAGCCGTGCACCAGATTGTCCTGAGTGACAAGTGCCAGGTCACCACGGATGGTGCCGGGTGTTGCCTTTTCCACCGGATCGGTGCCACCGGCAACCTGCCGGAACGCTGCGATGGCGCGCGGGCCCTCGACGACCGCGGCCACCACCGGACCGGAGGTGATGAATTCGAGCAGCGAGCCGAAGAACGGCTTGCCGTCGTGCTCGGCGTAATGCTGCCGGGCCAGGTCGTCGGAGACGACCTTGAGTTCGAGAGCGGCAAACGTCAGCCCCTTGCGCTCGATCCGGCCGATGATCTCACCGATCAGGTGCCGCTGTACGCCGTCAGGCTTGATCAAAACCAGGGTCCGCTCAGTCACGGCGCACAGCCTACCGGGCAGTAATGACTAGTCCCGCTCGGGTGGCGGAGCGGCCTGCTGGAAGGGCAACAGCCCGCGGTCCTGGCGGCGTTTGACCTCGCTGCGCAGGTAGATCATCAGCGCCCAGACCCCGGCGAACACCACGCCGATGAACCCGATCGCACCGTGAATCAGGGCGCCGGCGACGAACACCGCCTGGATCCCGAGGTTCACCCAGATGATGCCGGGCCTGCCCTGCACCCCGGACATCAGCACCAGCACGACGGCCATACCGATCAGGAACGTTCCGCTCAGCGCGGTCAGGCCCTGGTCCCCCGCCGACACCACCGGAAGGGCCAGCAGTACGACGATGGCTTCCAGGATCAGTGCGGCGGCCATGATGCCGCGGAAGCTGCGCCACGGGTCACCGGGTACCGGCGCCTGCGGTGTCGCATCCGGGTCCGGTGTCTCCCCGGTCGGCGTGGCGCTCACTGTGGATCCCGCCCGAACAGGGTGCGCGCCGCACCCGCGGTGACAACCGAACCGGTGATGACCATGCCGCTCCCCGAATATCCTTCGCCGTCGTTGCCGGACTCTTCCACCAGCGCCGTCGCGGTCTCGATGGCATCGGGAAGCGCGGCGGCCGCAACCACCCGTTCCGGGCCGAACCGCTCCTCGGCCTTGGCGGCGAGCAGTTCCACCTCCATCGCCCGGGGTGAACCGTTGTCGGTGACCACGACCATGTCGAACGCGGGCTCCAGCGCCGCGAGGATGCCGTCGACGTCCTTGTCCGCCATTACCGACACCACGCCGACCAGGTAGCGGAAGTCGAACTCGTCAGCCAGGGCCTGGGTCAGGGCCGCGGCGCCGGCGGGATTGTGGGCGGCGTCGATGAACACCGTCGGCGCGCTGCGCACCCGTTCCAGCCGGCCCGGGCTGCTCACCGAGGCGAAGCCGGTGCGCACCGCGTCGACATCGAGCTGACGGTCGGCGCCGGCCCCGAAGAACGCCTCGACCGCGGCCAGCGCGAGCACGGCGTTGTGCGCCTGGTGCAAACCGTGCAGGGGCAGGAACATTTCCGGATACACCCCGCCGAGTCCCTGCAAGGTCAACAGCTGACCGCCGATGGCGACCTGACGCTCCAGGACCGCGAATTCCGAATCCTCGCGCGCCACCGCGGCATCGGCGCGCACCGCCTCGGCCAGCAGCACCTCCATCGCCTCGGGATCCTGTTTGGCGATGATCGCCACGGTGTCGATCGGAACCAGGTCGTCTTCGGCCTTGATGATGATTCCGGCCTTCTCACCGGCGATCTCGGCAATGGTGTCACCGAGGTAGTCGGTGTGGTCCAGCCCGATCGGGGTGATCACCGCGACCGGGGCGCCGATCACGTTGGTGGCGTCCCAGCGCCCGCCCAACCCGGTTTCCACCACCGCCACATCGATCGGCGCGTCGGCGAACGCGGCGAATGCCATCGCGGTGAGCACCTCGAACTTGCTCATGCGCGGACCCCCGGCCGCTTCGGACTGTTGGTCCACCAACTCGATGAACGGTTCGATCTCCCGATAGGTCTCGACGTACTGGGCCGGGGTGATCGGCTTGCCGTCGATGGAGATGCGCTCGACCGCCGACTGCAGGTGCGGGCTCACGATGCGCCCGGTGCGCCGGTGCAATGCCGTCAGCAACGCGTCGATGATGCGGGCCACCGATGTCTTGCCGTTGGTGCCGGCGATGTGGATCGCCGGGTAGTTGCGCTGCGGTGAGCCCAGCAACTCCAGCAGTGCGGAGATCCGTGTGGTGCTGGGCTCGATCTTGGTCTCCGGCCACCGCTGGTCGAGCAGATGCTCGACCTGCAGCAGCGCCGCGATCTCGTCGGGGGCGGGCTGGTTCATCGGGTCCGCCGGTTCTCCGCGCGAGCGCTCATCCCAGCCCGCCGAGGCGAGCCGTGATGCGCTCGACCTCTTCATGTGCCAGCTGCTGACGGGCCTTGATCTTGTCGACGACGGCGTCGGGTGCCTTCGCCAGGAACGCCTCGTTGCCGAGCTTGCCTGCGGTCTGGGCCAGTTCCTTCTGCGCGGCGGCCAGATCCTTCTCCAGCCGTTTGCGTTCGGCGGCGACATCGACGGTGCTTGAGGTGTCCAGTTCGACGAGCACGGTGCCCCCGGTCACCCGCACCTCGACGGCCGCCGACGGGGTGAACCCATCGGCGGGCTCGGTGAGCCAGGCCAGCGCGGCAATCGCAGGCAACTGGGCGTCCAGGCCCACGGCATCGATACCCACCACCTTCGCCGGCACCCGCTGCCGGTCGTTGAGACCCTGGTCGCTGCGGAACCTGCGCACCTCGGTGATCAGCTTCTGCATATCGGTGATGCGTTGGGTGGCAACGGAGTCCACGGCGACGCCGGATGGCGACGGCCATTCGGCGATGACGAGGGATTCCCCGCCGGTAAGCGTCTTCCACAACGTCTCGGTGACGAACGGCATCACCGGATGGAGCAGCTTGAGCAGACTGTCCAGCACCGTGGCCAGCACCGTGCCCGTGTGGGCGGCGTGGTCGGACTGCCCGAACTGCACCTTGGCCAGTTCCAGATACCAGTCGCAGAACTCGTCCCAGGCGAAGTGGTAGATCGACTCGCAGGCACGGCTGAACTCGTAACTCTCCAAGGCCGAATCGGCTTCGGCGCGAACCTCTTCCAGGCGGCCCAGGATCCAGCGGTCGGCATCGGTCAGCTCCGAGGGCACCGGCAGTGGGGCGAGCGCCGCACCGTTCATCAAGGCGAACTTCGTCGCGTTGAAGATCTTGGTCGCAAAGTTGCGCGACGCCCGGGCGTGATCCTCGCCGATGGACAGGTCACCGCCGGGGCTGGCACCGCGGGCCAGGGTGAAGCGCAGCGCGTCCGCACCGAACTTCTCGACCCAGTCCAACGGGTCGATGCCGTTGCCCTTGGACTTGCTCATCTTGCGGCCGAACTCGTCGCGGATCAGGCCGTGCAGGAAGACGTTCTGGAAGGGGACCTGCGGCCCGTGCGCGGCCTCGGTGGTGATGGCGTCATCGCCGGCCACGAAGGTACCGAACATCATCATGCGCGCCACCCAGAAGAACAGGATGTCGTAGCCGGTGACCAGAACAGTTGTCGGGTAGAACTTTTCGAGTTCGGGAGTGCGCTCGGGCCAGCCCATCGTAGAGAACGGCCACAGCGCCGAGGAGAACCACGTGTCCAGCACGTCGGGATCCTGCACCCAGCCCTCGGGCGGGGTCTCGTCCGGGCCGAGACACACCTGCTGCCCGTCGGGCCCGTGCCAGATCGGGATGCGGTGGCCCCACCAGAGCTGCCGCGAGATGCACCAGTCGTGCATGTTGTCCACCCAGGCGAACCAGCGCGGTTCCAGGCTGGCGGGGTGAATCACGGTGTCGCCGTTGCGGACCGCATCGCCGGCGGCCTTGGCCATCGATACGACGTTCACCCACCACTGCAGGCTCAGCCGCGGCTCGATCGGCTCGCCGCTGCGTTCGGAGTGCCCCACGCTGTGCAGATATGGCCGCTTCTCCGCGACGATGCGACCCTCGGCCGCCAGCGCCTCGCGCACCGCGACGCGGGCCTCGAACCGGTCCATCCCGTCGAACCGGGTCCCGGTGCCGGTGATGGCGCCGGCCTTGTCCAGGATCGAGGGCATCGGCAGGTTGTGCCGCACCCCGATCTCGAAGTCGTTCGGGTCGTGGGCGGGGGTGACTTTGACTGCACCGGTGCCGAATTCGGGGTCGACGTGGCCGTCGGCCACCACGATGATCTGCCGGTCCAGGAACGGGTGCGCCAACGTCTGTCCGACCAGGGCACGGTAGCGGTCGTCATCGGGGTGCACCGCGATGGCGGTGTCACCGAGCATCGTCTCCAGCCGGGTGGTGGCGACCACGAGGTGCGGCTCGTCGTCATTCATCGAGCCGTACCGGAACGACACCAGTTCGCCCTCGACGTCCTCGTACTTGACCTCGAGATCGCTGATGGCCGTCTGCAGCACCGGGGACCAGTTGACCAGGCGTTCGGCCTGATAGATCAGCCCGGCGTCGTAGAGCCGTTTGAAGATGGTGCGCACCGCGCGGGACAGGCCCTCGTCCATGGTGAACCGGTCGCGGCTCCAGTCCACGCCGTCACCGAGGCGGCGCATCTGCCCACCGATGGTGCCGCCGGATTCTCGCTTCCAGTCCCACACCTTGTCGATGAACAGTTCGCGCCCGAAGTCCTCTTTGGACTTCCCGTCGGCCGCGAGCTGCTTCTCCACCACCGACTGGGTGGCGATACCGGCGTGGTCCATCCCCGGCATCCACAGCACCTCATAGCCCTGCATGCGGCGGCGCCGGGTCAGCGCATCCATCAGGGTGTGGTCCAGCGCATGGCCCATGTGCAGGCTGCCGGTCACATTCGGCGGCGGCAGCACGATCGAGTAGGCCGGCTTGTCGCTGGCCGGATCGGCGGTGAAATATCCGGCGTCCACCCAGCCCTGGTACAGCTCGCTCTCTACCGCGCTCGGCTCCCAGGACTTGGGGAGGGCATCGGCACGGTCACGCGGGCTGTCGGTCACCCGTCGATTCTAGGGAAACCGCGCTGGGCTATTTCTTCCCACCCAACAGGCCACCCAAAATGTCCCCGATGACATTGCCCTGATTGCCGCCCTGGCCACCACCACCGAGCACGCTGCCCAGGATGCTGCCCAGCGGATTGTTGCCGCCGCCACCGGAGCCGCCGAGGATGCTGCCGAGCACATCGCCGAGCCCACCCCCGGAGGGCGCGGCCTGCGGCTGCGCGGGGGCGGAGTTGCCGGAGAACTGCTTGCCGATATAGGCCAGCACGATCGGCGCCAGGATCGGCAGCAGCTTCTTGATCAGATCGCCGCTGCCGGCACCCGTGCCCGCCAGCGCCGAGGCGACCGAATTGCTGTCGTTGCCGCCGAAGATGTTGGCGACGATCTTGTCGCCCTCACCGGCGTCCACATCGTCGACCTTGACCCCGCCGTCGAGCAGGCCGCTCGCGGCCTGTGAGCCGACCGCGGCCTCCAGGTCGGTGGAATCGATGTCATCGGCGGCGACGTTGGCCTGCAGCCCACCCACCAGTGCCGGCACCAACGTCCGGATGGCGTTGTTCACCTCGCCTTGATCCGCACCCAGTTTCGCCGCAATGTCCTGTACCGGAATTTGTGCGAACAGTTCATCCAGACCGGCCATTTCCCACTCACCTCTGTCGATGTCAGGTACCCCTGACCTGGACCCTAACCCTTTCGATCATGGCCCACAGGTGTTCGGCGCGGCCCGCCTCATGCCGCCCGAATCAGTTGAGGCGAGCGGTCTCCAGCGTCACCCCGGCAGCGGGCAGCCGGGTCAGCAGCGCGTCGCCCATGGCGGCGGCCGGTGTCAGCACCCCGTGCAGATCCGAGAGCTTGTCCCGGTCGAGCGCGAGCGCCAGCCCACACTCCCCGAGCAGCACCGCGGTGGCCTTGTAACCGGGATCCCCCTGCTGGGCGATGGTGGCCCGATACCGCGCGCCGGTGGTGGTCGTGGTGTACGTCTCGGCGCGGTAATGCCCCTTTTCCCGGGTCCGCTCGCTCGGCCCGGTACCCGGCTTGGGCAGCACGCGCTCGAGGAGCCCGCTGGGCACCTTGTTGATGTACCGGGTGCCCAGACCGAACATCCCCACATTGACCGCGGTGTCGAGTGCGGCGGCCACCGGTGCGACGACCGAAGAACCCATGCTCATCTGTTCGGAGTACCGGAAGGTGCGCCCGTACGCCCAGTCCAGCAGGGCGTTGCTGCGCCGCACGATGCGGGAATTGGGCGCGGCCATGGCGAACGCACCGGTCCACACGCCGTCGAGTTCGGGGGCGATCTCACGCCCGCGGCGCCACGGATTGTCGGACTGGTGGCCCAGCTCCGGCTCGGCACCGCGATCGGTGGTCAGCGTGTACGGGTCCGCGAGATCGTCGCGCGACTGCGGGTTGTCCGCCGCTGTCCGCATGAATTCGATCATCGAGGCAACGGTGCCGCCGGACACGCCGCCGGCGAACGAGCGCAGCACCAGCGCGGTCTCGGCGAGTTCACCCGCGCCGTCCTTGCGCACCCTGTCGTGCAGAGCGTAGACGGTGATATCCGAAGGCACGGAATCGAATCCGCAGGAATGCACGATACGGGAGCCGGTGTCGACAGCCTGCTTGTGGAACTGTTCGGCGCTGTCCCGGATGAACAGCGTCTCACCGGTCAGGTCGGCGTAATCAGTGCCCGCCGCCACACACGCCTGCACCAGTGGCAGCCCGTACTTCGTGTACGGCCCGACAGTGGTGATGACCACCTGGGTGCGCGCGGCCATATCGGCCAGCGTGGACGGTTGTGCGGTGTCGGCCTCGATCAACGGCCAGGACTGCGCCTCGGCGCCGAGGGTGTCGCGCACATCGCGGACCTTCACCAGCGAACGCCCGGCCAGGGCGATCCGCGCGCCCCTCCCGGCCTCGGCCAGGTACTGCGCGGTGAGCTTGCCGGCGAACCCGGTGGCGCCGTACAGGACGATGTCGAATTCGCGCTGTGAGGAGGTCATGGGTCCCGAAGTTACCCGAGGACCTCCGGCGGGCCCACCTCCCGACCAAATAGATGGTTGCCCAGAAATGCGATGACCACCTGGTACCAGATCTTGGCGTGTTGCGGGGCGCCGACCCAGTGTCCTTCGGACGGGTAGTAGAGGAACCGGTGGGCGCTGTTGCCGTCGTCATCGGCGGGCAGACCGGACATGCTCAGCAGCTCGTACCACAGCCGAAGTCCCTCGCCGATGGGCACGCGATAGTCCTTGTCCCCATGGATGACCAACATCGGAGTCCGGATGTCGGCCACGTGGTGGTGCGGGGAATTGCGCTGCGCCATCTCCTCGGTCATCTCACGCACCCACCAGTAGGCGCCGTCGGTGGTGTGGCCGAACTGATCGAGGGCCCACAGACTCGCGTGGGTGACGATGGCGTCGAAGCGATCGGTATGCCCGGCGATCCAGTTCGCCATGTAGCCGCCGAAGGATCCGCCCATTGCCGCCGTGCGCGACTCATCGACCCGCGGGTGCGCACAGGCGGCGTCGGTGACCGCCATCAGATCGGTATAGGGCGCCGCACCCCACGCTCCCCAACCGCGCTGGATGAAGGCCTGGCCGTATCCCGTCGACAGCGCCGGGTCCGGTAGCAGCACGGCGTAACCCTGCGCCGCGAGCAGCCACGGGTTCCACCGCCAGTGCCAGGCGTTCCAACTGGCCAGCGGACCGCCGTGAATCCAGAGGAGCAAGGGAGCCCGGCCGGCACCGTCTTCTTCCGGACTGTCCGGAAGCACGAGCCAGGACCGGACCGTGGCGCCGTCATGCGCGGTGGCCACCACCTCCTCGACGTGCCCGGGCAGCTCGGGCAGCGGGACGCACGGCAACACCGTGACGGAACCGCCGGGATCGATGCGCACCGGGTGCGGCGGCGTGAGATAGGAACTGCGCACGGCGAAGATCACGCCGCCGGGCGCGGTCCGCACATCGCTGTAGGTGTAGTCGTCGGCAATGAGGCGGGTGACCGCGGCCGTGCCGGGATCGACGGCGAAGATCGGCCCGCGCCCGCCCTCGTCCGCGGTGACGATCAACTGTGCGCCGTCGGCAGACCAGCTCACCGATGTCGGCCAGCGGTCCCAGTCGCCGAGCTCCACCCAGGCGTCGCCGAAGCTCATGCAGCACAACGTGATCCGCGGCGCTTCGGTGGGCGTGGAGGTTGTCTCGCGAAGAAACGCCAGCCGGCTTCCGTCCGGAGAAATGGCGGGCTGCCCCAGATCGGCGCCGGGATCATCGGCGACCGTGCTGTGCCGGCCGGTGGCGATATCGATACGGATGAGGCGCGAACGCAGCGCCACCGCGGGCGCCGCGGCGTTCCAGGCGGTGACCACGAACGTGCCATCGGCGCTGATATCGAGCGCGGTGTCACGCAGGGCACTGCCCGGGGCGGGGGTCAGGTCCTGCAGGGCGCCGGCGTCGAACAGGTGGGGCTGGTCGGGACCCAGGTCGTGATCCCAGTGCCGCACCGGATATCCGGTGTGCAGGATCGCCGAGACCTTGTTCTCCTTGCGCAGCGTACGGAGACGCTTGTCCTCGTCAAGATTCGTCGCCGCGGACAAGACCGGCGCGGTGACGACGGTCCGCGCGGCGCGTTGCGCCGTGCGCACCGCGGCCACCCCGCCCGGCAGCGCAAGCTCTTCGACCGCCTCACCCCCGGCGGCGGGCAGTCTCCACAGCGCTGCGGGTGGGTCGTCCTGCCCGTCCCGCGGACGGACCGCGACGAACAGCAGGTCACCGCCGGCGGTGAAAACGGGCCCGGACTCGCCCTTGACGCCGTGCGTCAGCCGCCGGGCGGGTTGGACGCCTTTGGGATCCAATTCCCATATGGCGGTGATGTATTCGGTGTGTTCGTGATTCGGTTCGCTGATCGTGGTCACCACGCGCTCACCGTCGGGAGCAACGGCCAGGCCGGCCACCCTGGGCAACGCGAAGTAGGCATCCAGATCGTCGAACGGCGTCATGGCATCACCGTATCGCTGTGATCCATCGGCCGGGCCGCTCCGCAACTCAAAGGACGTCGGTGACCTGACCTGTGGCATCGGCACGCACCTGCTTGTTGCTGCGCTCGCCCTGCACACTGACCAGGATCTGCAGATCGTCCGAGAAGGGCAGATTTCGCTTGACGACGACGGACTGCACCGCGCCGTCGGCGATACCGCTGGCCCCGATCGCGTTGTCGACCGCGGTCATGATGGCGGTGGCGGGCACATCGGTCACCGGGAACAGGTTCTGCTGCAGCGCCTCCGTGTCGTCGTTGTAGTCGACGGGCCGCAGATCGCCGACATGGCTTGCGGTGTAGGTCCACTGGTTGAGTTCCGTCGGCGCGGCCGGGTCGACGGCCTGGACGGTGACCACCTGCCCGGTGATGACGATCTCGACCACGTTCATCGGGTCGGCACCCGCGCGCTCGGAGATCGCGGCGAACGCCGCGTCGATTCCGTCGACGGTGAGCAGTTCGCCTGCGGCGAGGTCGTTCAGTCCCCCGGCCGTGTCGCTGAGCTGTGCGACGGCGGTGGTGCGGCACACCTCTTCACGCGGAATTAACTCGCATTGACCGCTCGGACACATTCGCGCAGTTAGTTTCAATCCGGTACACCGTCAGTACCTCAAGGCCACTGTGATTAAACGCAGTGCCTCCCCACCCCACCCCACATCCCCAGAAACGATCGGCGGAGGTCCTTTTGACACCTGAAGTGGAGGACGCCCTCTCAACGATGGCGGCCGTCAACAACGAGTTCTTCTACTGGATGTCCATAGCCTTGATGATGCTCATCCACGCGGGCTTCCTCGCCTACGAGATCGGCGCGTCGCGCTCGAAAAACGTGCTCGCCACCGCAATGAAGAATCTGCTGGCGTTCGCCACGATCGTCGCGTCGTTCTTCTTCGTCGGCTGGTTCCTGTACAACGCGATGCCCAGCGGCTTCCTCGAGATGACCGACGCGGCCAAGGCGGCTCTGCCATGGAGCGACAACATGGGCCCGAACACCGCTGACCCCGCGAGCGGCATCTTCTGGGGTGCCTTCGCACTGTTCGCAGCAACCACCGGTTCGATCATGTCCGGTGCCGTGCTCGAGCGTATTCGGACCAGCGGCTTCCTGGTCCTGACGGTGTTCGTCGGCTCCGTGGTGTGGATCGTCGGCGCCGCCTGGGGCTGGCACGGCGCAGGCTGGATGCTCACCCAGATGGGCTTCCACGATGTCGGCGCGGCCGGATGCGTGCACATGATCGCCGGATTCGCAGCGCTGGGCATTCTGATCAACCTGGGCCCGCGCATCGGTCGGTTCCTCCCTGATGGCACGGCGGTCACGATCCGCCCGCACAACCTGCCGTTGACCATGGTCGGCCTGTTCCTGATCTTCACCGGGTTCTTCGGCTTCCTGATGGGATGTGTCATCTACGGTCCCGGGGGCTATGCGACGATCTACGGGAGCCCGACGACGTTGAGCGCCTTTGCCTTCAACACGCTGATGGGCATGGTCGGCGGCATCATCGGCGCGTATGTCATGTCACGTGGTGAGCCGTTCTGGACGATCTCCGGCGGCCTTGCCGGTGTCATCGCCGTGGCGGCGGGGATGGATCTGTACCACCCCGCGCTCACCTTCGTCATTGCGCTTGTCGGTGGCGGCCTCGTCCCCTTCATCGGCAAACTGCTCGACAAGATGAAGATCGATGACGTCGTGGGCGCCGTCGCCGTGCACGGCGGTATGGGCTTCTACTCATTGGTCATGGCGGGGATCTTCCTCGCCGGGTATCCCAACACCGACGGCAACCCGTCGATCTCGTTCTGGGGTCAGTTGATCGGTGCCGTTGTCTTCGCCGCTCTCGGGTTCATCCCCGCATACCTGGTGTCGCTGGGCCTGAAAAAGGTTGGTCTGCTGCGGATCCCACCGGAGGTCGAGGAACAGGGCCTGGACCTGTCCGAGGTTCCTGCCACCCCCTACCCCGAGGGCATCCCGGTGACCGCCATGAAGGTCAACGGATCTTCGGTTCTGGTCATCACCGAGGAGGTCAAGTAGATGTTCAGCCCCATCACCAGCTATGACGAGCCGGGCGTGGTATTCACCTTCGGCGGCAACAGCGTTGGCACCTGGCTGTTCTTCATTCTCGCCGTGGTGCTCTTCGTGGGATTCTTCGTGAGAATGATCCAGCACGAGAATCACGCCTACAAGGCGATCATCGAACACACCCCGGTCGAAAAGGGCCCCGCCGCCGAGGGGGAACCGCCCGTCTACTGACCGCAGACAGCACGCCGATATCGCCCCGAATCCGCACGGATTCGGGGCGATTCGGCATCTCGGCAGCAGGCAGCGCTCACCCGGCGGAGCGCAACCACTGCACCGCGCGGTCGCGGTACCCGATGATGCCCTTGTAGTCGGCGATGTCCTCGGGCAGCTCGGCCAGTACGGCCGCCGCCCGCACCCGCCAGGCGTCGACGGCAGCCACATCGGACAGCGGCAACATGTAGGTGCGGATCAAAAAGCAGATCGAACCCGACTCCGGCAGTCGGATCAGATGCTGCACCTCGACCCGCAGGTGCACCAGTCGCCCGAAATCCTCGTCGGTGACACCGTTGATCATCGCGCGGTCCGGGCCCCACTCGTGATACAGCTCTGTCGAGACATCAAGGCGACGACCGATGGTCAGCGTCCAGTTCGTGCGCCGGTAGGTCTCACCGGGCTGCAACCGCATCAGGAATTCCCGGGCACGGGTGATCACCCCGGTAGCCCGCAGCCGGGGCACCGGTCCGTGGATCTCCAAGAACGTCATGCCGACATCGAACCCGAACGACCAGTCGGCGGCGAAGGTGACCACACCCGCATCACCGAACAGATCGCCATCGCGTTGATCGAGCAGGACAATGTCCTCCTGCACCTGGCCGGCGATGTAGGCAAGCGGTTCCGTGGGCAGCGTGCTCTCATCACCGAGGACGAAGTCCTGCTCGATGCCCAATCTGTCGTTGCGCCAACGCCAACCGGTGCCGTGCCGGTGCAGAGACATGATGTCGGGATAGCCGGCCGCGAGCTCGCGCATCAGAGTCAGCATGGTGTCCCAGCAGGCCGGACGCATATGCGGCAGGACCGCACTCCGGGTCGGATCGGTGGCCAGAATGGCCGACCGCTCGGCCAGTTCGTGCTCGTACTCACTGTCGACATCGACCACCCGCTCGCCCCACCGGCCCACCGGGGTCGCCACCGCAGACCCGGCAGGCTCGACATTGGTGGTGTAGCGGTACGTGTCCGCGGCGAAGGGAAAAGGAAAGGTGCGGACGAGATCGGGTGTCGAGATCACAGTGCTACCTCCAGGGTGTCGGCTCCGCCACGCGACACACAGGCCATCAGCGCATCACCGGCTTTCTTCTCGGCATCGGTCAGGTACAGGTCGCGGTGCGTGATCGCACCGGCCGCGACCGGCAGGCGGCATTCTCCGCACACCCCGCGGCGACACAGATTGGGCACCTCGAAGCCCCGGCGCTCCAACTCCTCCAGCAGCGAGACGCCGGCGTCGACGACGAACTCCTCACCGGTGGAGGTGACCCGGGCGGCGAACGGCTCGCCCGAATCGAGCGCGTCGGATCCGAAGTGTTCCAGGTGGATCCGACTGGCCGGCCAGCCCAGATCCGCGGCCGCGACGGTGACGTACTCGATGAACGAGGCCGGTCCGCACACGTAGAGATGGGTACCGAAGGGTTGGTCGGCAAGTGCGACGAGCAGCTCGTCGGTGAAATCCGCACGCCTGGTATGGATCGAGGCATGTCCACCGAGTTGAGCGATGGTGTCCGCATAGGCCGCCCTGCCCTCTCGGTGGATGTAGAGCAGGCGGACGTCACGTCCCCAGAGCCGGGCACTGCGTAGGTGCGACACCATCGGGGTGATACCGATTCCCGCGGCGACCAGCAGGTGTCGGCGCGCGCGCAGCACCGGCGCGAACGCGCTGCGCGGCGGGCTTGCGGCGACGGTGTCACCCAGCGCCAGTTCGTCGTGAATCCACCGCGAACCACCGGCGCCGTCGTCACAGCGCAGCACGGATATCACGTACCCCATCGGCGAGTTGCCGTCACCGGTCAGCGAATAGGCGTTGGCGCTACCACCGCACTCCAGGACGATGTGGCTGCCCGGCGTGAAGGACGGCAGGGCCGTTCCTTCGGGATCGGCCAAGGTGAGCGTCCGGATGCCGCTGATCCTGTCATCGACCGCGGTGACGACGAGTTTGAGGGTGTTCACGACACGACCTCGGCCGGGCATTCGGCATCGACCATGAAGCCCAGATACGTACCGCCCCGCCGCGAAACATGGTGATATACCAGCAATTTTCGCTCACACGATGCGCAGGGAAGCACCTGGTCGAGCTGCACCCGGGCGCGGGTGACGAACCCACAGTGCACACAGTGCACCGCGCGCGAATCGACGTCGGTGGACGCCACTGTCATCTCGTCATCCGCGACACCGAGCCCGGTCGCGGCGCCCCGCAGTTCCAGGCACGCATCGGCGGGTCCGGCCATCATCAGCCGCCACCCCACCCGCGCGTCGGCCAGGTCGGCTGTCAGTGCCGCGCGCGCCTGCCCGGCATCCACCTGGTGCAGGCGTACCGCGGATTCGTGACCGGCCGAGACGATCTGGGTCATCCAGCCCCGTGCGACGTCGGCGCCGCGCGGCCCGAAGGCGATGATCGTCCAGGCCCGCCCGGAGAGATCGGCATCGGGTTGGGTGGGGTTCAGCGCCCAGCCGGGCACACTTGTCAGCTCGAGGTCCGGTCGCATGAGCCCTTCCCGTGGACACCAGTGGTTGACGACGTGGCCCTTCAGGAAACCAAAGGCGCGTTTCGGTGATGTGACCTCACTGTCTCGTCTGGTTGACGTGGCGCCCGATATGGTCGGCGACATGTCCGAGCGCATCATGATCGTCGGCGCCGGTATCGCCGGACTGGCCACCGCGGTGGCCCTGCGCCGGGTGGGTCATGACGTGACCGTGATCGAACAGCGCACCGATACCGCCATCGGTGCCGGTATCAGCATCTGGCCCAATGCACTGGCCGCACTCGACGTGCTGGGCCTGGGCGAGCAGGTGCGCGCCGCCGGCGGCAGGGTCAGCGCCGGCGCGTTGCGCTGGCGCGATGGCCGGTGGCTGCGCAGACCGGCCGCCGACCGGATCGTGCGGGCGTTGGGCGAACCACTGGTCATCATCCACCGCGGCACGCTCACCGAGATTCTGGCCGCGGCCCTGCCCGGGAACACGGTGACCCGCGGCGTCGCCGCCACGGCGCTGGAGGTGTCGGGCACCGGAGCCCGGATCACGTTGTCGGACGGGTCCGTTGCCACCGTCGATGCCGTGGTGGGTGCCGACGGCGTGGACTCACTGGTGGCACGGCATCTCAACGGCGAGCTCTCCCGGCAGTACGCGGGTTACACCGCCTGGCGCGGAATCGCCTCGTATGCACTGGATCCCGATCTTGCCGGGGAAACGATGGGACCCGGACTCGAGGTGGGCCATGTGCCGATGGGCGCGGCGCACACCTATTGGTTCGCCACCCAGCGGGTACCGCAGGGCCAGACGGCAGCCGGCGGGGAGCACGCACACCTGCAGCGCGTGTTCGGCGACTGGCCGGAACCGATTCCCGCCCTGCTGGCGGCCACCGACCCGGCGGCGGTGCTCCGCAATGATCTCTACGACCGCGCTCCCGCCGCCACCTGGGCCCGCGGCCGGGCGGTGCTCGTCGGTGACGCCGCGCATCCGATGCGCCCCCACCTCGGCCAGGGCGGATGCCAGGGCCTGGAGGATGCGGCGATTCTCGCGGCGCTGACCGTCGGCGGGGAGACCGATCTGTCCGGCGCATTCGAGCGCTTCGCGCAGTTCCGGAGGCGTCGGGTGCGGGCACTGGTCCTGGAATCCCGGACCGTCGGGCGCGTCATCAACATGCGACCCGCTGCACTGGGTGGGCTGGCCGGCAGGGCCACGGCGCTGATTCCCGAGGCGGTGCTGGCCCGGCATCTGGCCGCAGTGGCCGGGCGGTCGGCCTTCGTGTTACCCGGCGGCTGAGCACTGCCCGGCGACCGAGTGCGACCCGGCAATTGACGTCAGCGCGGCTGGAAGGCCGAAGCCGCGGTCTGCACCATCGTGCACATCTTGCGGAAGTCGAAGATCCCCAACACCGCGCCGCCGCGGATGGCCTGGCAGCCGACGGCCGCCGGGGCGGGCGTCTGGGTGCCGGGGGTGCTGAAGACCGCGGGGGTGGCGCCGCGGGGGCCGCACTTGGGCCAGGCGCCCAGGCCCTGGGTCCGCAGCACGTTCTCGGCGACGCGGATCTGCTCGGCCCGCGACGCGCCGGCCGGCGAACCCACCCCGCCGTTGGCGCTCCAGGTCGCCGGCTTGAACTGCAGGCCGCCATAGTGACCGTTGCCGGTGTTGATGCCCCAATTGCCACCCGACTCGCACTGCGCGATGGCGTCCCAGTTGACGCTGTCGGCGCTGGCGGTGGCCGACATGGCCATCGGAGCCACCGAGAGCGCGCCGGTCGCGGCGGCCACCCACAGGCTCTTCGTCAGGATGTTCTTGATGGCGATTCGGATGTTCTTCATTTGCGGTCCTTCCCCGACCGGTGACACGAGGGCCGCGAACAAGGTGTGAAGCGTTCTTGCGACGCGGTTATCCGGTGTTTCGGGTGATCGGCGTCACCCGTTACGGAGGGGGCGGAAGTTTTAGCAGTTTCTTATGAGGCGCCTGGATATCAGCGTTGTTCATGAGAAAACAATGGCGCCGGGCGGAAAGCCCGGCGCCATTGTGATTCGTCTGATATCGGGTTATCCCCGGCCGCCGCAGGACGGCCAGGCACCGATGCCCTGGCTCTGCAGAACGTTCTCCGCGACGCGGATCTGCTCTTCGCGGCTGGCGGCGTGGGGCGCACCCGAACCACCGTTGGAGCGCCAGGTTCCCATGGAGAACTGCAGGCCACCGTAGTAGCCGTTACCGGTGTTGATGGCCCAGTTGCCGCCCGACTCGCAGGCCGCGACGGCATCCCAGTTCACGGAGTCCGCATGTGCGGTACCTGTGGCCATAGCCAGCGGAGCAATAGCGATCGCCCCGGCAAAGGTGGCCATACCGAACGTTTTGCGGATGTTCTTCAACGTCAATCCTCTCGCCAAGCGCGCGCCAAGGAGCGCCCGCGCGAACGCGGACGGAATGCCTGAATACTCAGGCGCAGAATTTGGGGCGTGCCATCTCGGTCAGGCACGACAGTGGAGACACATGACGTCTCACCGGATGACACATCCGATTGCCCGACGGACATCTCGGCCCGTCGTCGGCCCACTCACACGCAGGTTCTTGATTATGTAGTTATTTGC
The DNA here is from genome assembly GCF_012223425.1 of Mycolicibacterium frederiksbergense. GTDB lineage: Bacteria > Actinomycetota > Actinomycetes > Mycobacteriales > Mycobacteriaceae > Mycobacterium > Mycobacterium frederiksbergense. Next base: position 4,578,749 of record NZ_CP038799.1, on the reverse strand, counting down.
TCCGGCTCTGGAGTTGAAATGAACGTACAAAAATCGCGCAGCGAAGTCACTTCGATGTCGAACGTGTCGCTTTCAGATAACAGGACGATCACGGCGGGGATCCGCTCAGACAGCGCAGGTCAGCACGGAATTCCGCGGCTAAACCTGAATTGCAGGTCGAGACCCGTTCGGTGAGGCAGATCACAGGGTTTTTGTGAGCTGCACCACCGATATTGCGTGGTGGCGGCAGCGCTGGCTCAGGGTTCCCCGAAAATGCCGCCCTCACACACCCGGAAAGCGGTCCCCGGCCACGATCTGTTCGCTGACCGTCGACCTTCCACCTGGATTCGTCTTGAACATCAATTCTGTTGCCATGAACGCGTTTTCGTGACTTTACAGCTAGATAGGGCAACTACATAGTGACGCAGCTATATTCGCAATTCGAAGGCCAGAGACACTGCGCTACAGTCCTTTTGGCGCCAGCAGAACCGCAGTGCGACATGCCGGCGACACTCGTGTGCCGATACCCCGGCGCGACGGTCGCCGACTCGGCGCACACACCTCGCATTTCGGCCCGACGGCAGGCTGAACGCCCAATCAGACTGCCGCATAGAACATTGACAGCGTGCGCCCAGGTGGCTCAAATCATCTCAGCCAGAGGGTATCTGGGAGCACCGCGGCAGACCGGCACCGGCACCACCCGCCCACGTACACACGCAATACAACAATTGCGTGCACGTTATTCGAACGTGATCGGAGCGCATAAACTCAGTTGCACGCAAATGGAGCGGGATTTGCGTATCAATTGCAAATTTGCTGGATCATCGGCCGCGGATTGGCGAGCGGTCAGTCCAGATCCTGCGGCGTATTGACATTGGTCAGCTCGCGGCGTTGCTCCATGACGATGCGCTGGGTGTCTGCGGCATCCACCAGCGCACGCATGCTGCGCTCGCCGGCCGCCACCAGCTCATCGGCTCTGGCCGCCAGCGCAGTGCGGTAGAGCCCGGCGAGATAGTGGTCGCGCCCGTCCCAGGGCAGGACCACATCGGCCACCGAGGACGCGGCGGCCCCGGTCAGTTCATCGATGATGCCGGCGTCCAGGTGTGGCATGTCGACCGCGCAGACGAAGGCCCATGTCCCGCCCGCATCCGCGGCAGCCCGCAATCCCCGTGCCGTCGCCAACAGCGGACCGAGGCCGCGGACCTCGTCGCGCAGGACCTGCGCAGGCAGGTCGGGAAGCGCCTGGCCGGGAGCTGCGATGACAAAAACCGGTGCACAGCGAGTGCCGACGGTGCTCACCACTCGCTCGACGAGTGTCTGACCACGAACCACCAGGGTGGCCTTGTCGCGCCCCATGCGGCGCGAAGCGCCGCCGGCCAGCACGATCCCAGCCAGGCCCGCGTCTGCTGAGGGCCCCTGGGATCCGGTCACCTAGCTGACGTTAGTCGACCGACCAGGTGTCCTTGCCGCGAAGCAGCGATTGCAGTGCGGCCGTGTCGTGCGCCTTGGCCTCGCGGGCCGCGCTGATCTGCTGGCGCGCGGCGTCGTCGTAGGTCGGCTTGTTCACCTGGCGGAAAATGCCCATCACCATGTGATCGAGGTTCTGCTCGGACAGCCGCGACAACGCGAAGGCGTACGCCGGGTCGTCGATCGTCGCGTCATGCACCACGATCTGATCGGCGGGTACGTCGGCGGTCTTGGCGACCTCCAGGCTGAACCCTGACCGCACCACTGCGTATTCGCCGTCGGCGCCGAACGTGATCGGTTCACCGTGGGTGACGTTGATCAGCCGGTCCTCGGCGCCTTCCTTGCGCAGTGCATCGAACGAACCGTCGTTGAAGATCGGGCAGTCCTGCATGATCTCGACGAGGGCGGCACCACGATGGGCCGCGGCACCGCGCAGCACCTCGGTCAGCCCCTTGCGGTCGGAGTCCAGTGCACGTCCGACGAAGGTGGCCTCGGCGCCCAGTGCCAGCGACACCGGGTTGAACGGGTAGTCCACCGAGCCCATCGGCGTGGACTTGGTGACCTTGCCGACCTCGGACGTCGGCGAGTACTGCCCCTTGGTGAGGCCGTAGATCCGGTTGTTGAACAGCAGGATCGTGATGTTGATATTGCGTCGCAGAGCATGGATGAGGTGGTTTCCGCCGATGGACAGCGAGTCACCGTCACCGGTGACCACCCACACCGACAGATCCTCACGAGCCAGCGCGAGACCGGTGGCGATGGTCGGCGCCCGACCGTGGATCGAGTGGAAGCCGTAGGTCTCCAGGTAGTACGGGAACCGGCTGGAGCAGCCGATGCCGCTGACGAACGCGATGTTCTCGCGGCGCAGCCCCAGCTCCGGCAGGAAGTTACGGATCGTGTTGAGGATGACGTAGTCACCGCAACCCGGGCACCAGCGGACCTCCTGGTCACTGGTGAAGTCTTTGCCCTTCTGCGGCTGGTCCGTCGTCGGTACCAGCGCAGTCTTGCTGAGGGCTTCGGTCAAGCCCAGGTCAGAGCCGATCAGATCGGTCATGCGCTCGCTCCCACAGATTCCACGGTGGCCGCGGCCAGCCGGGCGAATTTGGCCTTGTCAGTTTCCTTCTCGCGCAGCGTCCCGTCGATCGCCGCGCCGATGATGCCCTCGACCTCGTCGGCCAGGAACGCCATACCCTCGACCTTGGTGACCGACTGCACGTCGACCAGGTACTTGCCGCGAAGCAGCAGCGCCAGCTGGCCGAGGTTCATCTCCGGCACGACCACCTTCGGGTAGCGGCGCAGCACCTCACCGAGGTTCGACGGGAACGGGTTGAGGTAGCGCAGTTGAGCGTGCGCGACCTTGATACCGCTGCGACGGGCGCGCCGGCAGGCCTCGCCGATCGGGCCGTAAGAGCTGCCCCAGCCGAGCAACAGCAGTTCGGCGTCACCATCCGGGTCGTCGACCTCCAGATCGGGCACCGTGATGCCGTCGATCTTGAGCTGCCGCAGCCGAACCATCAGATCGTGGTTCTTGGGCTCATAGGAGATGTTGCCCGAGCCGTTGGCCGCCTCCAGCCCTCCGATGCGGTGCTCCAGGCCCGGTGTGCCCGGCACTGCGAACTGACGGGCCAGGGTCTCCGGGTCGCGCGCGTAGGGCTCGAACGGCTCGCCGGACTTGGCGAAGGTGTGCTCGATGGCCGGGTAGGTGCTGATGTCCGGGATACGCCACGGCTCGGAACCGTTGGCGATCGCGCCGTCGGACAGGATGATCACCGGCGTGTGATAACCGATGGCGATCCGCACCGCCTCGACCGCGATGTCGAAGCAGTCCGACGGTGAGCAGGGCGCGAGCACCGCGACCGGCGACTCGCCGTTGCGGCCGTACAGCGCCTGCAGCAGATCGGCCTGCTCGGTCTTGGTCGGCAGACCGGTGGACGGGCCGCCCCGCTGCACGTCGATGACCAGCAGCGGCAGTTCCGTCATCACCGCGAGGCCGATGGCCTCGGACTTCAGTGAGACACCGGGGCCCGAGGTGCTGGTGACGCCGAGCGCACCGCCGTAGGACGCACCGATGGCGGCGCCGATTCCGGCGATCTCATCCTCGGCCTGGAAGGTCAGCACATTGAAGTGCTTGTACTTGGACAGCTCGTGCAGGATGTCCGACGCCGGGGTGATCGGGTAGGTGCCCAGCACCACCTGGATATCGCCGAGCTGTCCCGCGGCCACGACACCGTAGGCCAACGCGGTGTTACCCGAGATCTGCCGGTATTCGCCGGTCTTGAGCTTCGCCCGGCCCACCTCGTAGGTGACGGCGAACGCCTCGGTGGTTTCGCCGTAGTTCCAGCCCGCCTTGAGCGCCAGCACGTTGGCCTCGGCGATCTCGGGCTTGCGGGCGAACTTCTCCCGGATGAAGGCCTCGCTGGCCTCCAGCTCGCGGCCGTACATCCACGACAGCAGGCCGAGGGCGAACATGTTCTTGGCGCGCTGGCCGTCCTTCTTGGTCGCGCCGATCGCCTCGACGGCACCCAGGGTCAGGGTCGTCATCGCCACCGACTGCACGACGTAGTCGGACAGTTCCTCGCTCTCCAGCGGGTTGGCGTCGTAGCCGACCTTGGCCAAGTTGCGCTTGGTGAACTCGTCGGAGTTGGCAATGATCAGGCCGCCGCGAGGTAGGTCCCCCACGTTGGCCTTCAGTGCGGCAGGATTCATCGCGACGAGAACATCGGGACGGTCGCCGGCGGTCAGGATGTCGTAGTCCGCGATCTGGATCTGGAAGGACGACACACCGGGCAGAGTTCCCTGAGGTGCGCGGATCTCCGCGGGGTAATTGGGCTGCGTCGCAAGGTCATTGCCGAAGAGCGCGGCCTCAGACGTGAACCGGTCACCGGTGAGCTGCATGCCGTCACCGGAGTCACCGGCGAAGCGGATGACCACCTTTTCCAGCTTCTGCCGGGGAGTCCCCGCGTTGCCGTTCTGAGCCACGACTTCCTGCCTTTCACACCCGCGCGAGTCGCGCTTCAGTCGCGGGGCGTTTGCATCAAAAACTTTTGGTGTCACTGCCGGTAACCAGTATGGCACTTCTCTTAGGGTGACCAATGCCGGGCGGGCCGGCGACACGCGGGTTTCGTCCAGAAGAACTGCCTGTTCAGCGCAGTGAAGCACTCCGGGTTCCCGTCGTGATGTGGTCTTCATCACTTTTGGAGAATGTCATTCTCTAAGGAACTGGTTACCGCGCAGTAGCACTCTGCCGGTCGAACTTGACGGGTGTCAAGTGGATCGTTTCAACCGGCGCGGCCTACGCCGGTGCCGAGCGCACCTGGACACGCTTCTGCAATTCGCGGGCCACCAGTTCGCTGGCGACCTCGACGGCGCGCCGGGGGTCGGCCCCGGCAGCCCGGTGGGCGACGTAACAGGCGGTGAACATGTCGCCGGCGCCGGTCGTCTGCACGTCCATCACGCGCCACGCCGCGGGAACCCGCACGACAGCGCCGTCCTTGTAGATGTCGCAGCCCTCGGAGCCATAGGTCACCAGGATCTCGGGCACCCCGAGCGCCTGGGCCGTCGCGATGTCGAAGGCGCCGTCGGCGACGATGACGGCCTCGTCCTCGGCGAGCTTCAGCACATCGAGGTGGCGCAGCAGCTCCGGGGAGAAGTGCCGGTCCAGTTTGAGCGGACCGACGTGATCCGCGCGCACCAGGCCCTGGCCGTCGTAGGCGATCCGGTGCCCACGGGCCGCCAGATGAGCGAGAGTTTCGGCGGGGAAATCGGTGCGCAGCAGCGGGGCCAGATGGATCCACGTGGTGCGGGGATCGTCGGTGTCGACATCGCGTGGGGTCCACACCGGGCCGATCGCCTGGACGCCCATGTGCCGGTGGTCGGTGTCGTCGTAGTCCAGGCTGAATCCGCTGGTGCGGTCCGACGGCAGCAGCCGCACCAGGGAGCCGAACCGCTCCAGCACTGGGTCGAAGAGTTCATGGTGCTTTTCCTCGCCCATCGCCACGATGTGCGCGGTGCCCGGTGCGGCTTCCAGCGCCACACCGGCGAACGAAGCACACCCACCCGGGCTCGGCGGAGCTCCGTTGATGACGTCGATGGCCAGGTTCCCCAGCACTGTCACGCCCGGGACGAGCTCTGGCGCCATCAATCGATTCCCCTGCTTGTGGTTTGTCCTGTCGTCGGCACATGGTGACGTGGCCGTGCGCGGAAATGGTAGTCCGCGCGGCACCCTTTCAGCGATTCCGCAGCCTTCGCGGGCCTGTGCCGATCGTCACCCAGGCAGGTTGTACGGGGTGATGACCTGGATGGGAGTGGGCCGCACCGGTTCCTCGGGAAGGGCGCGGTGCTGGGCGAAGATGACCCGGATGGCCAGGCGGGCGTCCGCGCGCAGATCGTTGTGCAGGACCACCGAGAGCTTGCCCGCGCGCAGCAGCCTGCGGTTGTCGACATCGAGATCGTGGGCAACAAAGACTCTGCACTCCCGCCCCAATCTCTCGAATGCCCGGACGGTCGCGTCATTGCCGCCCCCCGGCGAGTAGACGGCCTCGATCCCGGGATGACGTTTCAGCGCGTCGAGCACCAGCCGTTCGGTGGTGGCGTCGATACCGTCACTGTCGCTGACCTCCACGATGTCGCGCCCAGTACCGCGCAGGCCGGACCGGAACCCGACCTCGCGCTCACCCTCACCACGGAATACCGTGCGGCTCAACGTGATCAGCACTCCTGACGACGCGTCACCGAGCCACTGGTCCACCAGGAACGCCGCTGTCATGCCGGCACCGTGGTTGTCGATGCCGACGTAGGCGCAGCGGTCGCTGTTGGCCACGTCGGTGCTGTAGGTGACCACCGGCACGCCCGAGGCGACGAGCCGGTCCACGGCCTCGGCGACCTCGGGTTCGTCCTGGGCCTTGAGGATGACACCGTGGCTGCCCTTGATGCGGGCCAGCACCTCGGCGGTCTGCGCGGCCGAGCCCGACTCCCACAGATGGAACCGGGCCCGCGGTACGGCCGGGGCGAAGGCGGGCAGTTCGGCCTCGATCGCCGACCGGAACGCATCGGAGAACCGCTGCGGGGTTTGCATCACCACGTCGATCAGGTAGCGGCGACCGTTGAGCCGCAGCTGGGCTCGCTGCTTGTCCAGGTCGGCGATGGCCTGCATGACCTCGGCGCGGGTGTTCTCCCGGACGCCGGGCCGGGCATTGAGGACCCGGTCGACGGTCGCCTCGCTCAGCCCGGATTGCTGAGCGATCTCGCGAACCTTGTAGCGGTGCATCGTGCGGCGCCTCTCTCCCGCGAGTTCTCCCCGAGCTGGGGGCACCTCCCGCTTGCGGGGGAACGTCAATGGCCCACATTGTCGAGCTTCCGGGGCCATTCGCGTCTGCTCGCGACTGGATGGTGACGCTATGTGATGGTTTTTTGATGGCTTTTTGCTGTTGATTGCGGTGGGTATCACAGCAAGACTAACCGCCATGCCCGCGTCGCTCACCTCCTCCGAGTGGATCACCGAGTCCGCCTGCGACCTCGATGAGTTCCGTCGTCAGGTGCTGCGCGACACCGATCTGGCCGATTACCCGCACGCCGTCGACGTCCGGCGCAACGTCCTGGTGTACTCGGCGGCCGGCATCGCCGCGGCCGATCGCCGGGCGCTGCAGTCCGAGGTGATCCGCGCGCTCAGCGAGGGGCCCGGCGTCGTGGTCTTCGAGAACGCCTTCGATGGTGCGGTCACCGACCGGGTCTCCGCGGCGTTCGACGACATCATCGCCGCCCAGCGCGCTCGGGGCGGCGCGGCCGGAGACCACTTCGGTGCGGCCGGGGCCAACGACCGGGTCTGGAACGCCGCGCAGAAACTCGCCCTGCACGCTCCCGAGGCGTACGCCGAGTACTACGCCGCCGACACCCTGGCGCTGGTGTCGCAGGCCTGGCTCGGTCCGCGCTATCAGGTGACCTCGCAGGTGAACGTCGTCAATCCCGGCGGCGCCGCGCAGGTTCCGCACCGGGACTACCATCTCGGCTTCGTCGATGCCGACCAGCTGGCGCAGTATCCGGCACACCTGCACCGGATGTCCGCGGCACTGACGCTGCAGGGTGCGGTCGCGCATTGCGATATGCCGCTGGCGAGCGGGCCGACGATGCTGCTGCCGTATTCGCAGCGGTTCGAAGCCGGCTATATCGCGTTCTACCGGCCCGAGTTCATCGAGTTCTTCGCCGAGCATCACGTCCAGGTGCCGCTGCGCAAGGGTGACGCGGTGTTCTTCAATCCGGCGCTCTATCACGGTGCGGGAGAAAACACGTCGGCCGATATCAGCCGGATGGCCAACCTGCTGCAGATCTCGTCGCCCTTCGGTCGCGCGATGGAATCACTGGATCGCACCGCGATGGTCAAGGCCGTGTACCCCGCACTGCTACAGATGCAGCAGGCCGGCCGGCCGCCCGCCGACCTGGCCAACATCGTCAATGCCACCGCCGAGGGCTACGCGTTCCCGACCAACCTCGACAGCGACCAGCCCATCGGCAGCCTCGCCCCACCCAGCCAGGTCGACACCGTGCTGGCTGCCCTGGCCGACGGGCTCACGCCCGCCCAACTCGATGACGTACTCACCGCACAAAACGAACGGAGAACCCCATGACCACCATCGGCGTGATCGGACTGGGCCGCATCGGCGCATTCCACACCGAAACCCTTTCCGGGCTGCCCGGAATCGACGGGTTGGTGATCACCGATGAACGCGCCGACGTGACGGCATCGGTGGCTGCCAAGCACGGCGCCAAGGCCGTCGGTTCCGTCGAGGAATTGTTGTCCTCGGGCGTCGACGGCGTGGTGGTGGCCGCGGCCACCCCGGCGCACGCCGAGCTCACCCTGGCGGCCGTCGAGCGCGGTATCCCGACGTTCTGCGAGAAACCGATCGCCTCCACGGCCGCCGAGAGTGCGCGGGTCGCCGAGATCATCAGCCGCTCCGGCGTTCCGGTCCAGGTCGGCTACCAGCGGCGCTTCGACGCCGCCTTCGCCGCGGCCAAGAGTGCCGTCGACGCGGGCACGTTGGGCATCCTGCACACCGTGCGGAGCACCTCGATGGACCCCGCTCCCCCGCCGATGGACTACATCAAGGGCTCCGGTGGCATCTTCCGGGATTGCGCCGTCCACGATTTCGACACCATCCGCTGGATCACCGGCCAGAACGCCGTCGAGGTGTACGCCACCGGAACGGTGCAGGGCGACCCGTTGTTCGCCGAATACGGCGACGTCGATTCGGCCGCAGTGGTGGTGCGTTTCGACGGTGGCGCACTCGGCGTCGTCTCCAACGCCCGCTACAACGCCCGCGGCTACGACTGCCGCCTCGAGGTGCACGGTTTCGTCGACAGCGTCGCCGCCGGCTGGGATCACGGTGTGCCGCTGCTGAACACGGACCCGCGCCTGTCTGATCCGTCGGACTTCCCGACCGGTCCGGCACACAACTTCTTCATGGACCGCTTCACCGAGGCGTTCCGCACCGAGCTGGCCGGTTTCGTCGAGGTTGCCGAGGGCGGACCGGTCCGCGGCGCGACCGTCGCCGACGCCGTCGAGGTGGCCTGGCTGGCCGAAGCCGCCACCGAATCCCTGCGCCGGGGTGTCCCGGTAGCACTTGAGTCGGTTAAAAAGGAGATAAGCAAAGCATGACCGCCGCTGTCAAGATCGCCGGTGCACCCATTTCCTGGGGCGTGTGCGAGGTACCCGGCTGGGGTTTCCAGCTCGAACCCGACCGTGTGCTGACCGAGATGCGCGGTGTCGGGCTGACCGCCACCGAGCTGGGGCCGGAGGGATTCCTGCCCACCGACACCGAAGAGCTGAAATCCGTTCTGGCGCAGCATGAACTCGCTTGCGTGGGCGGCTTCGTCCCGGTCGTGCTCCACAAGGCCGACCATGATCCTGCCGACGACCTTGCCGGACCACTCGATTCATTGGTGGCCGCGGGCGCCGGCGTGGTGGTGCTGGCCGCCGCGACGGGCGCCGACGGCTACGATTCGCGTCCGGTCCTCGACGAATCGCAATGGGCCACCCTGCTCACCAATCTGGACAGGCTGGCCGGGATCGTCGCCGACCGGGGTCTGCTCGCGGTCCTGCACCCGCATGTGGGCACCATGGTCGAAACCCGCGCCGAGGTGGACCGGGTGCTGGCCGGATCGACGATTCCGCTGTGCCTGGACACCGGGCACCTGCTCATCGGCGGCACCGATCCGTTGGAGCTGGCCAAAGCGGTACCGCAGCGCATCGCCCACACCCACCTCAAGGATGTGGACGCCGCGCTGGCCGCCAAGGTGCAGTCCGGGGAGCTGAGCTACACCGATGCCGTGAAGGCCGGGATGTACACGCCGCTGGGAACCGGCGACATTGATATAGCAGCTATCGTCCGCATCTTGCGCGACAACGGCTTCGACGGCTGGTTCGTGATGGAACAGGACACCATCCTCGAGGGTGCGCCCGGCGGTGACGGACCGCTGGCCGATGTGCGTGCCAGCGTCGCGTATCTGAACAGCGTGACTGGATGAGCCCACTCCGCATCGGGGTGCTCGGCGCGTCCCGGATCGCGGAGGTCGCGATCGTCGGTCCCGCGGCCGAACTCGGTCACCGTCTGGTGGCCGTGGCGGCCCGGGACCGCCGTCGCGCCGAGACCTTCGCCGACAAGTACGGCGTCGAGCGCGTGCTGGATTCCTACCAGGACGTGATCGACGACGCGCAGGTCGACGTGATCTACAACCCGCTGGCCAACGCACTGCACGCGCCGTGGAATCTCGCCGCCATCGCGGCGGGCAAGCCGGTGCTGAGCGAAAAGCCGTTTGCCCGCGATCATTGCGAGGCGGTTCGGGTGGCCCGAGCCGCCGATGCCGCCGGAGTGCCCGTACTGGAGGGGTTCCACTACTTTTTCCACCCGGTGACCCGCCGGGCGTTCCGGTTGGCGGGTGACGGTGAGCTCGGTGAGATCCGCCGGGTCGAGGTCCGGATGGCGATGCCCGCACCCGGCGACGACGATCCGCGCTGGTCACTGGATCTGGCCGGCGGCGCGCTGATGGACCTCGGCTGTTACGGCCTGCACATCATGCGGAGCCTGGGCAGGCTCGGCTCGGGCGATCCGGCCGTTACCCGGGCGCGCGCCGAACTGCGCTCCCCCGGTGTCGACGCACGCTGCGATGTCGAGCTCGAATTCCCCAATGGAGCAACCGGACTGTCCACCAATTCGATGGTGGCGCCGGGCTATTCGTTCACGTTGAAGATCATCGGCAGCGCCGGTGAGGCCTTCGTGCACGATTTCATCCACCCCGCCGCCGACGACCGGCTGACCCTGACCACGGCCGGCGGCGGCACCACCGTCGAGCGACACGGCACCCGGCCGTCCTACAGCCATCAGCTGGAAGCTTTCGCCGCGCACGTGCAGAGCGGTGCGCCGCTGCCGTTCGGGGTCGATGACGCGGTGGCCAATATGGCATTGGTGGACGCGGCCTACCGGGCGGCCGGCCTCGACCCGAGGTAGAAGTGACGGACGCAGGCCCTGAGTGGAACCGGGACCTGCGCCGTCAACCGCGACGCGGCCTGGGATGTGTTACCCCCGTGCGGAAATGCGCTTTGCCGTCCGGACACTGGCGGCGCTGCGTGCGCCGTCCTTTGCGCTCTTGGCGCCGCGTAGCGTCCCGGTGACCTTTGCGTCGGCGACCTCGGAGTCGTCCGCCTCGGCGTCGAGGTCGCTCGAATCCGCGGATTCGGTCTCATCGGCCTTCGGTTCGCCGTCCTCGGACACACCGTCGGTGGTTTCGGTGGCCGCACCGTCAGCCGGCTGCTCCTCCCCGTCCGTGGGCTCGGCCGCGTCGACGTCATCAGCGACGTCGGTGGCGGGGATCTCGGTGGCAGGCTCGGGGTCCGGGGCCGCAACGGGCGCCTGCACCTCCACAGCGTCCGGACCGATGGAACCCGACTCCGCGTCGATCGTTGATTCGTCGACGTCATCTGCCACCGCTGGGCTTTCGGCTGCAGACACGCTCAGCGTGACCACCGTCGCGGACGCAGCGGGCGGCGCAGAGGCCGCGCTGAGGGCTGCGGCGCCCGCCGGCTCGACGGCCGGGGCAGCGCCCAGGGCCGTCGCGATGGCGCGCGGAATCGTCACAAGAAGCGTCTGCAGCAGACCGCCGCTGAACGGATCAGCACTGAAGGTCAGCAAGCCCGGGACCTTGGTGCCCTGGACATCGGTGTAGCCGTTGAGCACTGCCGAGGTCAGCTGCGCGGGGATGTTGATCACCGCCGTGAGCGCCTCGACGAGGCGACCGCTGCCCAAGGCCTGGACAACGTCTTGCAGTGATTCACCGAGGGCGTCGATGGCGCCGATGGCCGGACCCATCGCGCCCGACAGCAGCGGCAGCGCGTTGCTGAGGGAAAGCGCCGCGGACAGCGCGTCGGTCAGATTCTGGGCTATTTTCGCCGGAACATCCAGCAGACCCGAACCAGCCAGTGGCAGTCCGATGATCATGCCGACGGGCGTGGAGATGAGCGTCTGCGAAAGGGTGATGAAAGCTTCCGCGATCTGACCCGACCGCAGCTGCCCGACGGCCGTTTCGATGCCGGCGGGAAGGCTGTAGGGGTTGCTCGGGGTCAGGTACTGAACGGCCCCGTCCACCATCGACTTGCCGGCACCGACCGCGGTGCCCAGGTATCCGAGCTGGTTCTTGAGGAGCTGGCGCACGACCGGCGCGGGGTCGGAGAGCACGTCCCCACCCAGCGCGCCGACGTTGGTGATCGCGTCATTGAAGACGCTTGCCCACAGTGCGATGGGGTTGGTCTGCGCGGTGAGCGTGAAGGCCTGCGACGAGATGGCCGGAACCGCCGGAACGGTGAGCAACGGGTTCGACGGTTGGACGGGCATGACCGCGATGGACGCGGCTCCCACCAACGCGACTCCGGTTGCCAGGTATGGCCTGATTGCAGCGTGCATGGATCCTCCTCTGGTGTGCACACATTTGTGAACGGTGAGTAATTTACTCAGAAGTAAGTTGACAAGTGGGTGCTTTATGTCAAGAAAGAACCCGGCGCCATCGACGCCACACGGCCCGGCAAATGCCCGGCGCGCCCCGGTTGTTCACGGCGCGATCCCCCTGGTGCGCAACAGTGTTCGCGTGGGCAACCATGACACGCAAAGGGACCGACGCCCGTTTCGGCACCCGCGTCCCAGGAAGCCGCTCGCCGCCAGGCATATTTGTTATTGCAATATTCCCAGTTCACGCCTACCTGTGGCGTCGGCGCACCGCTCGCCCAGGCTCAACGTTTGCTGAGGAACTGCGGCATCCTGCGGGCAGCCGGCAACGGTCGACGCCATGGAGGGCGGTCGTCAAGAAATTGACTTTTGCGTAAATATTGGCAAACAGATGTCACCCACGGCGACTTTCCGCAGCACCCCGGATCAGTGCTCTCCGCCGCACGCGCCACCCGAACGCCGGCGTCGGTCAGTGCAGCTGGCCGCCTTGTGCCGGGGCGCTTGCCAACCGCACGTACGCGGACGCAGCCTCGGCACGGTTGGTGGCCCGCAGTTTTCGCAGAACACGCTTGACGTGCGACTTCACCGTTCCCGTCGAGATCACGAGTTCGTCGGCGATCTGCTGATTGGTCCGGCCGGCGGCCATCAGGCGGAGCACCTCGATCTCGCGACGTGTCAGCATCGACAGCACCCGGGTGTGAACCTCGGCCAACGATTGCGCGGCCGGGCTGCGCTCCACCGGTTCGATCTTGCGCAGGTCCAGATCCGCGTCCTGCAACGCACGCACGGCCTCGTCGGCCGCGTTCAATGCGCGCCGCACCTCGGCATGCTGGCGACGCGTTCTCTCCAACAGCACCGTGCGTTCGTAGGCATATCCGAAACCCTCGGCAAAGGCCCACACCGTGTCGCGGTCGATTTCGTCCACCAGACGGCCCGAGTAGAGCCGGTCAGCGTGCAGGAACCCGATCACCTTGCCCGTCGGCATCACCGGCGCGGCCACGTAGGAGTGGGTCATCGAGAAGTCGACGATGGGCCGGTTCACGCGCGGATCATTGCGGGCGTCACGCACGATCGCGGGTGCATGCCTGCGAATCATCTCGGTCTCGAGCAGCATGTGGTTGAGCGGCGGAGCCACCGACTGCGCGAAGGCGACCATCTTCTCCGCCCCGTCACGGTCATCGCCGAAGTACGCCGACTCCATCACCATCCGGCTTTCGTGCACGCGAAAGAGCACGGCGCGGTCGAACCCGCAGGACTCGACCAGCTCGCGCGGCGCCCGGTCGACGATGGTGGCGACATCGTCGACGACGCGCAGCTTGCTGAGCGCTTCCTGCACCTGCAGCAGCGCGAAGGTGCGCCGCCGCGCACCGTCCTCGATCAGCTCACGCTCCATCGACGCGAGGTCCAGCACCGCCTCGAGCGCGTTGAGTGCCGCCTCGTCGCCGAGTGCTTCCAACGCGCCGCGCACCACCGTCACCTTCGCGTCGACCGCTTCGGCCACCACGGTCATCGGGTCGTCGGTCGGGTCGATGTCACAACACTCGAACATCTCCCGGTAGCGCCGGGCAGCGGCGGATTCCCCCGGCTGCCGCGACGCCCAGCCCGGGTGGTCACCGTCGGCCAGATCACCGATGGAGGGCGTCTCGGAGATGTCGGTCACGGTTCGACTGTCCTCCGATACGGCGGGCAGGTGCGGTGGTTTTCCCGACAAGGCCGGAATTGGCCTCCCTTGGGGGCACGAGTCCTCCCCTACGGGGGATCGTTTCGGCGCGCGCGCTGTCAGAGGCTGAAGACCATGTCATCCACCACTGTCTCGGCTCTGGATCTGCTGACCACCGCGCAGGGCATCGCCAACCCGTACCCGCTGTACGACACACTGCGGCCGGCGTCGCCGGTGGCGGGCTACCGGGACTGGCCGCCGGGAACGATTCCCGGAGCCGATGAACCCGTCACGGCGTGGGCGTTGTTTCGCTACGACCAGATCTTCGAAGCCGCCCGGGACAGCACGACGTTCTCGTCGCGTGACCCGCTCCAAGAGGCGTCGTCGGCACCGAGCCTGATGCTCGTCAACACCGACCCGCCCAAACACGAGGTCGAACGGAAGCTGGTGAGCCAGGCGTTCTCGCCGCGCCGGGTCAAGCGGCTCGAGGGCTGGCTCGGTGAACTGGTACCGCGGCTGCTCGACGAGCTCGGCGATGGCGATGTCGAGATGATGGAGTTCGCCGCCGAGATTCCCACCCGCGCAATGGTGCGGTTGCTCGGATTGCCCGACGGGGACCACGTCCGATTCAAGCAGTGGGCCAACGCGTTCATGCTCTCCTCATCGCTGACCCCCGAGGAACGCATGTCCAGCAATGAGGAGATGGTGACGACGTTCGCCACCCGGCTTGCCGAGCACACCGCACGGTTGGCCGAGAGCCCACCCAGCGGTGATGTCGAGGATGCCGAGGACCTCATCTCGGCGCTGCTGCGCGCCGAGATCGACGGACAACGTCTCACCCCCGAGGAGATCGTCCGGTTCTGCGTCACGCTGGTGGTCGCCGGTAGTGAGACCACCACGTTCCTGATCGGCAACCTGCTGCACGCGATGGCACGCAAACCCGAGGTCTGCGCACGGATGCGTGCCGACCGCGCCCTGGTCAACGTCTTCGTCGAGGAGTCGATGCGACTGGACGGGCCGCCGCAGCGGCTCTTCCGCATCGCCACCCGCGACGTCGAGATCGGGGGGAAGTTGATCCGCAAGGGCGAGTGGGTGGCGCTGTTCTTCGGTTCGGCCAATCGCGACCCGGCCGTGTTCGCCGACCCCGACGTGCTCGACATCGACCGACCCAACATCCGCCAGCAGCTGTCGATGGGGCACGGCCTGCACTTCTGTCTCGGCGCCGCACTGGCACGCCTGGAAGTCGTGGCCGTGATCAATGCGGTTCTGGACAGGTACCAGACCATCGCCTTGACCGACGATCCCGGCACCAAGCAGACCGCGAGCCTGCTGACCCATGCCTTCGTCCGTCTCCCCTTGCACCTCTCATGACCGCGTCCGTGACCGAGTCGCGCAATATCGAAGCGACGAAGGCCATTTACGCCGCGGTGCCGGCAGGTGATCTTCAGGCCGCTCTCGATCTGATGGACCCGGACGTCCGCATCACCTACTACGGTGTCGACGCCATCCCGTACGCGGGCGACTATCGAGGCATCGATGAAGCCGTCGAGTTCTTCACCGCAGTGGGTGAGAATATCGCGATCACCGAAATGCAGGCGTGGAAGTTCATCGCCCAGGGTGACGATCTGGCGGCGTGGGGCCGCCAGCGGTTCCGCCGGCTCGCAACAGGTTTCGAGTGGGAGTCGGAGTTCGCGCACATCATCACGCTGCGCGACGGTCGCTGGCTGTACTTCCGGGATTTCATGAATTCGGCTCGCACGCTACAGGCGTTCACCCGTTGAGGGTCATCGGCGACCGCGAGATATGCATGGCCACAGGGGTTTGTGTGATGACCGCCGATGCGGTCTTCGATCAGGACGAGGACGGCATCGTGGTGCTCATCGCCGAGCAGGTGCCGCGTGCGAGTGAGAACATCGCCCGCAACGCGGTGCGGATGTGTCCGTCCGGCGCGCTTCGTATCGTCGAGGATTGATCAACTCCCGGGCGGTTGCAGCATCGCCTGAGGCAAGCCCGTTCCCTTCGCGTGCCGCCGGTGCGATACTGGTTGAGGCACCGACGGCGGGACCAACGTGAGCGTGGGCGAACAGCGTAAGGCGGGCCGGGCTGAGCTTTGGCTGCCGGTGGCGCTGCTGACCCTGGCGGCCGTGGGCTGGTGGTGGTCGGTGGTCAGCGCCGGCGACATGGACACCGGCGGCATGTCCATGCAGCCGATGCCGACGATGTCCTTCGCAGCTTTCCTGGTGGCATGGGTGGCGATGATGGCGGCGATGATGTTTCCCGCAGTCGTACCCGTTGTCCGGCTCTATGCCCGCGCTGCCGCCAATGACCAGGTGGCACCCGTAGCTGTGTTCGTCATGGGGTACATCGCACTGTGGACCCTCGTCGGCATTCCCGCGTACTTCGCGTGGCGACGCTTGGAAGCACCCCTGATGCAGGGCAGGGCAGTCCCTGGGCGGGGCGGGTTGCCGGCACGGTGGCGATCGTCGCCGGCCTGTATCAGCTCACGCCGCTGAAGTCGATGTGTCTGCGGCACTGTCGATCGCCCATGTCGTTCTTCCTGCGCCACGGCAAACGTCTCGACCGTCCGGCACGGGCGTTCGTGGCCGGCGCCCACCACGGCCTGTTCTGCGTCGGCTGCTGCTGGACGTTAATGGCTGTGCTCATTGCCTTCGGCACAATGCAATTGGTGTGGATGCTGGTTCTCGCGGTGCTCATTGTGCTGGAGAAGATCGCACCGTTCGGTGAGCTGCTCGCCCGAGTGACCGGGGCGGCACTTGTTGTGCTGGGGGTGGTGCTGCTGGTGCAACCCACGTTCGTAACCCATCTCGTCTAGCTGGAGGGTGAAAATGACAACGACCGAACAACGCACACGGTGGCAGCTGAAGGGACGCGGATATGAGTTCTGCAACTGCGCGCCCGGTTGCGGGTGCAATTTCCACGGTTTTCCGACCTCGCCGGACGGCAGCTGCAAGGCAATGGTCGGCAACCACATCCTGGAGGGATCCTGCGGCGACGTCGACCTCTCCGGGGTCAAGGCGATCGCAGTGATCGACTGGCCCAAAGCGATTCACGACGGAAACGGCAAGGCAGTGTTCATCGTCGAGCCGGATACCACCGACGAAAAAATCTCGAGCCTGTCCCAGATCTATACCGGGCAGCTCGGTGGCGACCCGTGGGGAATTCTCGGCACGACCTTCGAGGTCGTCGGGCTCGCCAAGGCTCCGATCAGCTTCGAGGGCACCGGGCTGCAGACCACGATGACGGCCGAGGGTTATGGTCGCGCCACCGGGGATGCCTTCAAGAACCCGGTGACCGGCGAGGCCCACCAGGCTCAGATCGTGCTGCCCGACGGCTTCATCTGGACCAAGGGTGAGTGTGGGATCGGGACTTTTCAGGTCGAGGCCGAGGGCATTCGGCTCGGTTTCACGGACACGAACTGGATCCTGTACGACTTCGATTGGTCCAACAATTGACCCGCGCACCCCGCCGCATGGCGAAGCTGTAGGCGTCGGCGGCGCTCACGCGCACCTTCGCTCGACCTGGAGCCGTCGACTCCAGTTGAATCCGTCGTTGAGCGGTATGTAGGTCTCATCGGCTCGCGGCCGTGGGAGTACGTCCCGGTTACTCAGTGCGTTTCGTAGCGACTGGCCAGACCCGTCAGTGTGGACTCGATGCCCTCGGCGTTCTTCTTGTGGAACCCGAGCAGTTCCACCACGAAGGGCACCTTGGCCGTTGAATAGTCGAATGTCTCGGTGACCTTCGTGGTGCCGGGACTCACCTCGGTGAGCTCCCAGCGCCACCGATGACCCAGTGGGTGCTCCCACTCGACCAGGTGATTCTCCTGTACCGCGGTGGCCTTAGAGGTGATCGAGTAGGGCAGGCCGTACTGCGTCATGGCGACGGTGAACTTGTCACCCTCGGTGAGCCGGTGCGGCCCCTTCACGTCGGCATCTCGCACGGTTCCCGAACCATCGAGATCATGGTGTCGGTGCGGGTCGGCGATCTGGTCGAACAGCGCCGCGACCGGCGCGGCCACCTGGACGCTGCGGCTCACGGTGCGCGGCCCGGCATCTTCTGTCTTCAGTGTTGACGTGGTCATGGTGGCCCGTATACCCGGACTCTGCCTGCGATACACGGTGCCCACGCAATCGGCGCGGCCCTCCGAGGTCAACCGGAGGACCGCGCCGATTTCGTCAGGCGTTATTTGCGTCCGAGCTCATGCGAGAGCGCCTCGAGTTCATCGCCGCCCGCCATCTGCTGGGTCAGGTGCTCGAGCGAGATCTCGTCATAGGTGCAGTCCAGCTTCTGCCGACCGCGGTTGAGCAGCACGAAGTGATCCCCTACCAGGTGCGCGTGGTGCGGGTTGTGGGTGATGAACACCACGCCGAAACCGGCTTCTTTGGCCGCCGTGATGTATTTGAGCACCACACCGGATTGCTTGACACCCAACGCAGCGGTCGGCTCGTCGAGAATCAGCACTCGGGCCCCGAAATACACGGCGCGCGCGATCGCCACACACTGCTTCTGGCCGCCCGACAGTGAGCCGATCGGCACATCGACGTCGGGCAGTTCGATGCCCATCTTGGACAACTCGGTCAGGGTCGTCGCGCGCATCGCGTTGGCGTCCAGCGAGAACGGGAACGACTTCTTCCGTAGTTCCTGACCGAGGAAGAAGTTGCGCCACACCGGCATCAGCGGGACCACGGCCAGGTTCTGGTACACCGTGGCGATCCCTTTGCCGAGCGCATCGGCCGGCGAACCGAAGGAGGCCGGCTCTCCGTCCACGAGCAGCTCGCCCTCGGTCTGCTGATGCAGCCCCGAGATGATCTTGATCAGGGTGGACTTTCCCGCACCGTTGTCGCCCAGAATGCCGGTCACTTCACCGGCGTGCACTCGCAGGCAGATGTCCTTCAACGCGGTGATGTTGCCGTAGGACTTGCCGACGTTCTTCAGTTCGACCAGCGGTACCTTGGCGCCCGATGGCGTTTCGCTGCTGGCCTTTTCGACTGTTGTGGTCATCGGGTCACCTCTTCGCTGCGTAATTACGGAAGGCGTTGTTGGCGATCACCGCGAACAACAGCATGCCACCCAGGAAGAACTTGAACCAGTCCGGATCCCAGCCCGCATAGACGATGCCCTGGTTGGTCATGCCGAAGATGAACGCACCGATGGCGGCACCGATGGCGGTGCCGTAGCCACCGGTCAGCAGACAGCCGCCGATGACCGCCGCGATGATGTAGAAGAACTCGTTGCCGATGCCCTGCCCGGACTGCACGGTGTTGAACGAGAACAGCAGGTGCATGCCGACGAACCAAGCGCAGAACCCGACGAACATGAACAGCCCGATCTTGACCGCTGTCACCGGAACACCCACTGCACGAGCACTGTCCTTGTCGCCACCGACCGCGAAGATCCAGTTTCCGATCTTGGTCTTGAACAGCACCCAGGTTGCCACCGCGGTGAAGATCAACCACCACACCACGGTGATGCGGATGCTGACCCCGAAAACGGTGAAGGAAGAGGCGAACACCGCGCGCGCGGAATCCCAGCCGTCCATATCGCTGACACTCTGAGTCGCCACCTGGCCGGCCACCAGCTTGGTGACGGCGAGGTTGATGCCCGCGAGCATGAAGAAGGTGCTCAGTGTGATCAGGAAGCTGGGGATCTTGGTCTTCATCACCAGGAAACCGTTGAAGAAGCCGACCGCCAGCGCGAGGACCAGCGCGAGTGCCGCCCCCACCCACAGGTTCAGGTGCAGGTTATAGGCCAGCATCGACGCAGCCAGCGAGCTGAAAGTCACCGCGACGCCGGTCGATAGGTCGAATTCTCCACCGATCATCAGCACCGCGACCCCGCAGGCCATGATGCCGATGGTGGAACTGGCGTACAGCACGGTGGCCAACGAGGCCGCCTCACGGAACGGTTCGGCCACGACCAGGAAGAGCACGAAGATCCCGATTGCGCCGATCGCCGCACCCACCTCGGGCCGGATCAGCAATCGCTGCAACCGATTTCGTTCCTTGACACGTTCGTCCCGGGCCACCTTGGGTGCGGTGCCCACCTCAGTTTGGGTAGTCATCATGACGCTCCTTCCTTCTCCGCACCGTCATCACCGGGTCCCGCGCTGCGCATACTCGGCCACCGCTTCGATGTTGGACGAGTCGATGAACGCGGGGCCGGTCAGCGTGGGCTCGCCACCACCGAGGACGTTGCCGTTACTCAGATACAGCCACAGTGAGTCGATGGCGAGGTAGCCCTGCAGGTAGGGCTGCTGGTCCACGGCCCACTGCACATCACCGGACTCGATGGCACCCACCAGTGCGGCGTTGGTGTCGAAGGTGCCGATCTTGGTGTCACTGCCGGCTCTCGCGGCCGACTGAACGGCGGTGAGCGCGAACGGAGCACCGAGGGTGACGACGTAATCCACGCTGGGATCCTGCTGGAGCTTGGCGGTCATGGTGGACTCCACCGACGGCATGTCCTTGCCGTTGACGTTCAGGATCTCGGTGGCCGGAAAGGTGTCCCTGACACCGGCACAGCGGGCTTCCAGGTCCACGTGACCCTGCTCCTGAATGACGCACAGCGCTTTGGTCGCGCCCTCGGCGCTGAGGCGCTCACCGACACCCTGACCGGCGATGAACCCGTCTTGTCCGAAGTACTCCTTGACGCCCATCGCCTTCCACGAGTCCATGCCCGCGTTGAAGGCCACGACCGGAATCCCCTTGTCCGCAGCGGCGTTCACCGCTGCTTGCATGGCATCGGGCTTGGCCAGAGTCACCGCAATGCCGTCGACTCCACTGTCGATCGCGGCCTGGACCAGGTTGGCCTGGTTCGGCGCCTCGGGATCATTGGAGTAGCGCAGCTCGATGTTGTCCTTCTTGGCTGCCGCCTCGGCGCCCTTGCGGACGAGGTCCCAGAAGGAGTCACCGGGCACCTCGTGGGTGATCATCGCGATCGTCATGCGCGGGGTGTCGACGGTGCCGCCGCCGCTACCCTCGCCGGCGCCGTCCTGCTTGCCGCCGCTGGACGAGCACGCCACCATGCTCAACGCCATTACGCCCGCTCCGGCCAGTACCGCGAGCCGCTTCAACGCCATTGTCTCTCCTCGTTTCAAGATCGCCGTGTCGCCCATATCGGCCCGGCGGACCGAGTGCCGGACGCTACGCCTGCAGGATTGATGTAATACGGCTCACACCGGAAAGTCAACACTTTGTCCTGACATTAGGACTGCAAGTCATTTGCTCGACCCGTTTCCGCAGGCCGATACCCGCGGGGCACCCGTCGAGCCCCGCACGACCAGCGCCGGCTCGCGTACCACGTCCACCGTCCCGCAAGGCCCGTCCGGATCATCGAGGCGGCCGGCCAAACGCTGCACCGCCGACGCCGCCAAGCCCAGCGCGTCCTGGCGCACCGTGGTCAGGTCCACGTGAGCAAGCCCGGCAAGCGGGCTGTCATCGAAGCCGAGCACCGATACCTGTTGCGGCACCGGCACTCCCGCTCGAATCAGGACATCTATCACGCCGAGGGCACAGCGGTCGTTGAACGCGAATACCGCCGTGGGCAGCTCGGATTCGGCCAGCATGGCGGTGGCCGCGGCGGCGCCCTCACGTTCGGTGAGCCCACCGGAACGCACCTCCAACGCCACTCCCGCGGCATCGGCGGCCCGCCGGCAGCCCCGCAGCCGCTCGGCCGCGCCGGGCGCCCGGCCACCGTCGAGATAGACGATCCGGTGATGGCCGAGCTCGATCAGGTGCTCGGCGCCGAGGAGGGCGCCGACGACATCGTCGCTGCGTACGGCGTCGACACCGCGGATCCGGCGGGCCAGCACCACCACCGGTACCCGCGTGGCCAGCTCGGCGAGGCGCCGCGCCGGCGCCTGCGGGCCGATCAGCACCAGACCCTCGCACTGCTCATCGATCAGCGTGCGTAGCGCGCGAGCCTCGTCGCGGTGCGGGGTGATGGCACTGAGCACCACGTCATAGCCGAGCTCTTCGGCCGCGACGTAGACACCGTCGACGAGATCGGCATGAAACTCCTGGCCGGCGGTGAAGGTGACGCCGATGAGCTTGGTGCGCAGCTGGCGCAGCCTGCGCGCCCGGTGATCGGGCCGATACCCGAGTTCGTCGGCGGCGCGGCGCACCCGGTCACGCGTCTGCTCGCTGGCACCCGGCGCATCACGCATGACGATCGAAACCAGCGCGCGCGACACACCGGCGCGCGTGGCCACGTCCTCCAGCGTCGGGCGTCGTTGCACGGTGGGATTCTAGAACGTTCTAGGCAGATTGTTGACGAAACACGCCCGATCCGCTTACCGTCCCTAGAACGTTCTAGTCGATCGGAGTCCACCATGTCGTCCCCGTTGTCCTTCGGCCTCATCGGCGCCGGCTGGATCGGCAGCTTCCATGCCGAGACCCTTGCCGCGCGCCTGCCCAACACCCGACTCGCCGCCGTCGCCGATCCGGTACCCGGCGCAGCGGAAAGGTTCTCGGGAGCACGCGCCTACCAGGACCCCTTGGAGCTCATCGCCGATCCCGATGTGCAGGCCGTCGCCATCTGCTCCCCCGCCACCAGCCATGCCGACCTGGTGGTCGCGGCGGCACAGGCGGGCAAGCACGTGTTCTGCGAGAAGCCGATGGCGCTGACACTCGATGACGCCGACCGGGCCATCGCCGCGGCACACGCCGCCGGCGTGGCACTGCAGGTCGGTTTCAACCGGCGCTTCGCCGCCGATTTCGCCGCCATGCGGGCGCGTGTCGATGCCGGCGACATCGGTACCCCGCAGCTGTTGCGTTCCCTGACCCGCGATCCCGGCATCTCCGCCGAGGTCGCCGCCCGCGTCAAACCGTGGACGATCTTCAACGAGACGCTCATCCACGATTTCGACACCCTGTGCTGGCTCAATCCCGGCGCGCGGGTCACCGAGGTATACGCGCAGGCCGATGCGCTGGTCCATCCGCAGTTCGCCGACCGGGGCTTCCGGGACACCTCCGTGGTGCAGATCCGGTTCGACAATGGCGCGTTCGCGATCGCGGAAGCCAGCTTCCAGGCCGTGTACGGTTACGACATCCGCGGCGAGGTCTTCGGCTCAGGCGGCGTACTGCAGGCCGGACTGGCACCCGAGCACGCCGGCCGGATCAACACCGAATTGTTCGCCGACGCCTATACCGCGCAGTTCGCCCATTTCGCCGATAGCGTGCTGGCAGGCTCCGAGCCGTCCGTGACGGGGGCCGACGCCCGCGTTGCCCTCGAAATAGCATTGGCGGCCCGTGAATCCATCGAGACCAAGGCGCCTGTGATGCTGAGCGGAGTGCCGGCATGAGACTGGCGGTCTGTTCGGAGATGGTCTTCACCGAGTTGCCCCTGCTCGACCGGGTGAAGCGGATCGATGAGCTCGGCTTCGACGTGGAGATCTGGAGCTGGCACGACAAGGACCTCGACGCGCTGGCCGCGACCGGCGCGCGGTTCTCGTCGATGACCGGCTACCTGCACGGCGACCTCATCGACCCGGAGAGCGCCGACGAGGTGGTCCGGACTGCCGAGCTGAGCATCAAAGCCGCTGCGGTGCTGGGTGTTCCGCGGCTCAATCTGCACACCGCGGAACTCGTCGACGGCCAGGCCGCCCGCCCACGCCAGCGCGCAACCGGTCAGATGTGGTCGACGGCGCTACGTGCTCTGGAGCGCATCGGCGAACTCGGGGCCGCCGCCGGGGTGACATTCTGTGTCGAGAACCTCAACACCATCGTCGACCATCCGGGTGTGCCGCTGGCCCGCGCGAAGGACACGCTCGCGCTCATCGAGGGGGTCGGGCACCCGAACGTGAAGATGATGCTCGACCTGTACCACGCGCAGATCGGCGAAGGGAATCTCGTCGAACTCGTGCGCCGCTGCGGTGATGCGATCGGCGAGATCCAGGTCGCCGACGTACCCGGCCGTTGCGAGCCCGGTACCGGTGAGATCCACTATCCCGCTGTCGCACAGGCACTGCGCGATATCGGCTATGCCGGCACCGTCGGGATGGAGGCGTACGCCGAAAGCGACAGCACGGCGGCCCTGCAGGCGTTCCGCGCGGCCTTCTCCTGAGCGATTTCGGCGTGATCGGTTGCGGCGTGATCGGTTGCGTTGACCGCGTCCGATCACGCCGAAATCGCAGGAAGCTAACGGTCGACGAGCGTGGTCTCGAAGTAGTAGCGCGACGCGCGATAGCAGTGGCTACCGAACTCGACCGCACGACCGGAGTCGTCGAACGCCGTCCGGCTCATGGTCAGCAGCGGCGCACCGGCCTTCTCGTCGAGAAGCCGCGCCTCGTTGCGGGTGGCAGGCTTGGCGCCGATCCGTTGCCGGGCCAGCCGGATGTGCACTCCACGCCCGCGCAGGGCCTGATACAGGCCGCTGGCCTCGAGCTCCTCGGCATCCGGTGCGATCTCGACGGGCAGATGGTTCGTCATGACCGCGAGCGGCTCGCCGTTGGCGCAGCGAAGACGCTGGATTGTGACGATCTCATGGTCCTTGCCGAGGTTGAGTTCGGCGGCGATCTCCTCATCGGCGGTACCGCAGTGGTATTCGAGCAGCTGCGTCGTCGGCTCCTGGCCGGACTTCGCGAGGTCGTCGAAGAGGCTGGTGAGCTCGACCCGGCGGTGCACGGGATTCTGCACGACCTGGGTGCCGACGCCGCGTTTACGGACCAGCAGGCCCTTGTCGACGAGTTCCTGGATGGCGCGCCTGGTCGTCGGGCGCGATAACGCGAGCCTGCTCGCCAGCGCCAGCTCGTTCTCGAAACGGTCGCCCGGGGCCAGATCGCCGTTGCGGATCGACGCTTCGATCGCTTGAGCGAGCTGATAATAGAGGGGAACAGGGCTGGACCTGTCGAGCTCAACAGCTAAAGGCACGTCCACTCCGATCTGCGGCCGATGATCAGACAGATTAGCTGAACCATAGCAGCATGACTGAAAGTTCGAATGTCAGGACAAACTATTGACATGAGTGAGTGACGCGAGGCACAGTCTTTACGTGAAGAGCCCGCCCACCATCTTCGGGAGCCACAGTGTCTTTTGAAAGGCCGTCCAGCGCGGAACCGTTCGACGTCATCGCCATCGGGCGCAGCGGCGTGGACGTCTACCCCCTGCAGACCGGCGTCGGACTCGAGAACGTCGAATCGTTCGGCAAGTTCCTCGGCGGAAGTGCAGCAAATGTGGCGGTTGCGGCCGCCCGCCTGGGTAACCGGACGGCGCTGATCTCCGGCACCGGCGACGATCCCTTCGGTCGATTCGTCAGCAACGAGCTCGCTCGACTCGGAGTGGACAACCGGTACGTGCGCACCCACGGCGAGTACCCCACCCCGGTCACCTTCTGCGAGATCTTTCCGCCCGACGACTTCCCGCTGTACTTCTACCGCAAGCCGTCGGCGCCCGATCTGCAGATCGAGGCCGCCGAGATCGACGTGGACGCCGTCCGCGACGCCCGGCTGTACTGGTCGACGGTCACCGGCCTGTCCGAAGAGCCGAGCCGCAGCGCTCATTTCGCCGCCTGGGCGGCGCGCGTGGCGAGCGCAGCGACGGGGAATGACACGGCACGGAAGGCACTGACGGTGCTGGACCTCGACTATCGCCCGATGTTCTGGGAGACGCCGGCTGCGGCCTCCGAGCAGGTGCAGCGCGCGCTGGGTCACGTCACCGTCGCCGTCGGCAACCGCGAGGAGTGCGAGATCGCCGTCGGCGAGACCAGCCCGCACAAGGCCGCCGACGCGTTGCTCGACCTCGGCGTCGAACTCGCCATCGTCAAGCAGGGCCCGCGCGGCGTGCTGGGAAAGACCAAGCACAGCTCCGTGACCGTCGCGCCGAACGAGGTCGACGTCATCAACGGCCTCGGCGCCGGAGACGCCTTCGGCGGCAGCCTCATCCACGGTCTGCTTCGCGGGTGGCCACTGGAGAAGACGCTGCGCTATGCCAATGCCGCGGGAGCCATCGTCGCGTCCCGCCTCGAATGCTCGACCGCGATGCCGACCGCCGCCGAGGTGGCCGATCTCGCCGAACAGACCGCTGTGGAGGCCGTCAATGTCTAGCTCGCCCCCATCCCCCCTGTTGTGCAACGACTACGCAGCCGTCACCAACCTTCGCGCCGCCGATCCTGCCGCCGTGGCCAGGGCCTGGCAGGCCCGCACCACCCGGCCCACCGTGCGCGGCGACGGCCAGCTGATGATCGTCGCCGCCGACCACCCGGCCCGCGGCGCGCTCGCGGTCGGGTCGCGCCCGACGGCGATGAACAACCGGATCGATCTGCTGGACCGGCTGCGTGCCGCGCTCGCCGATCCTGGTGTGGACGGGGTGCTCGCCACCGCCGACATCCTCGACGACCTGCTGCTGCTCGGGGCGCTGGAGGACAAGGTGGTGTTCTCCTCGTTCAACCGCGGCGGACTCGCCGGATCCTCGTTCGAGCTGGACGACCGGATGACCGGTGCGACCGCGGCGTCCACCGCAGCGGCCAGGATGAACGGCGGAAAGATGCTGTGCCGCATCGATCTCGACGATCCCGGCACGGTGTCCACCCTCGCGGCGTGCGCCCAGGCCGTCGACGACCTGGCTGCCAACGGCCTGATCGCGATGCTGGAGCCGTTCATGTCCTCGCGGGTCGACGGCAAGGTCCGCAACGACCTCTCCCCCGATGCCGTGATCAAGTCCGTGCACATCGGTCAGGGGCTGGGTTCGACATCGGCCTACACCTGGATGAAGTTGCCGGTCGTCGACGAGATGGACCGCGTCATGGAATCCACCACGATGCCGACACTGCTGCTCGGCGGCGATCCCACCGACCCCGACGAGGCGTTCGCCAGCTGGGAGAAGGCCCTGTCCCTGCCCACGGTGCGCGGCCTGATCGTCGGGCGCACCCTGCTCTACCCGCACGATGACGATGTCGCCGGAGCCGTGGCAACCGCCGTGAAGCTGGTGCGCTGACCATGAAGAGCAAGTGGTACATCCCGGCGAACACCGCGGTCACCCCCTACACCGTCGACGTCACCCCGGAGTCGGCCGGCTGGGCCGAGTCCAGCCTGCATGTCGTCGATCTCGATGATGCCGAGTCCGTCACGAGGCGCACCGGTGACAGCGAGGTCATGATCCTGCCGCTGTCGGGCGGCGGCACCGTCACCTGCGACGGCGAAACCTTCGAACTCTCACCCCGCGCATCGGTTTTCGACGGGCCGGCCGATATGGTCTACCTGGGGATCAAACAGGCCTACTCACTGTCCGGGCACGGCCGCGTCGCCATCTGCGGTGCGCGTGCGGGCCGCCCGTTCCCGAACCGCCGGGTCGCCGCGGCCGACGTGCCCGTCGAGTTGCGCGGCGCCGGTAACTGCAGCAGGCAGGTGCACAACTTCGGCACCGCCACCGCCTTCGAGGCCGACTCGCTGATCGCCTGTGAGGTCATCACGCCCGGCGGTAACTGGTCGAGCTATCCCGCCCACAAGCACGACGAGAACACCGAGTTCGAGACCCAGCTGGAAGAGATCTACTACTTCGAGATCGATGACAGCCCGGCCGGGACACCGGGTTTCGGCTACCACCGGGTGTTCGGCACTCCGGCGCGCCCCATCGAGGTGCTCGAAGAGGTCCGCTCCGGCGATGTCGTACTGGTGCCGCACGGCTATCACGGGCCATCGATCGCCGCGCCCGGCCACCACATGTACTACCTCAACGTGATGGCCGGGTCCGGTCCCGATCGCGCCTGGCTGATCTGCGACAACCCCGACCACACCTGGCTGCGCAGCAGCTGGGAACACCAGGAAATCGATCCGCGCCTGCCGATGCGCACGACCCAAGGAGAGTGACCATGGTTTCCACCGCTCCGAAGGGAGGCGAGAAGCTGGCCGCCAACGAGGCAGCGGTGCGACTCACCGTCGCCCAGGCCACCATTCGGTTCCTGGCCAACCAGTACGTCGAACACGACGGTGAGCGCACCAGATTCTTCGCCGGTTGCTTCGGCATCTTCGGGCACGGCAACGTGGCCGGGCTGGGCCAGGCGCTGCTGCAGGATGAGGTCGAGTCGCGGCAGGCCGGCCGCGAACCCGGGTTGAAGTACGTGCTGGGCCGCAACGAGCAGGCCATGGTGCACAGCGCCGTCGCCTACGCCCGGCAGAAGGACCGCCTGCAGACCTGGGCCGTCACCGCCAGCGTCGGCCCCGGCTCGACCAACATGCTCACCGGTGCCGCATTGGCGACGATCAACCGGCTGCCGGTGCTGCTGCTGCCCGCCGACACCTTCGCCACCCGGGTCAGCTCCCCGGTGCTGCAGGAACTCGAGCTGCCGGCCTCCGGCGATGTCACCGTCAACGATGCGTTCAAGCCGCTGTCCCGGTATTTCGACCGGGTGTGGCGACCCGAGCAACTGCCCGCCGCGCTGCTGGGCGCCATGCGGGTACTGACCGATCCCGTCGAGACCGGCGCGGCGACGGTGTCCATCCCGCAGGATGTGCAGGCCGAGGCGCACGACTGGCCGGAATCACTGTTCGCCGAACGCACCTGGCACATCGCCCGTCCGCTACCCGAACGCTCGGTGATCGCCAGGGCCGCCGAGGTCATCGCCTCCGCCGGCAAACCGCTGATCGTGGCCGGCGGCGGACTGCACTACGCATTCGCCGAAGAGGCGCTGGCCACGTTCTGCGAGCAGACCGGGATCCCGGTCGCGGAGAGTCAGGCCGGTAAGGGCTCGCTGCGCTACGACCACCCGCAGAGTGTCGGCGCTATCGGTTCGACCGGCACCACCGCCGCCAACGCGCTGGCCGCAGAGGCCGACGTGATCATCGGGATCGGCACCCGCTACAGCGATTTCACGTCCGCTTCACGCACGGCGTTCAACAACCCGGATGTGCGGTTCGTGAACATCAACGTCGCCTCGCTGGACTCGGTCAAGCAGGGCGGCATCAGCGTGGTCTCCGACGCGCGCGAGGCGCTCGAGGCACTGGCGCCCGCCTTGTCCGATTACCGCGTGAGCGACGAATACCGCTCCCGGGTAACCGAACTCGCAAAAGAATGGGACGACACCGTGTCCTCCGTCTACGCCACCGAGGACGGCGTCCAGCTGAACCAGAGTCAGGTCATCGGCCTGATCAACACGCTGTCCGACCCGCGCGATGTGGTGGTGTGCGCGGCCGGTTCGATGCCCGGTGATCTGCACAAGCTGTGGCGCACCCGGGACCGCAAGGGCTACCACGTCGAGTACGGCTTCTCCTGCATGGGCTACGAGATCGCCGGTGGTATCGGGGTCCGGATGGGCGCACCGGACCGCGATGTGTTCATCATGGTCGGGGACGGCTCGTACCTGATGATGGCCACCGAGATCGCTACGGCGGTGCAGGAAGGCATCAAGGTGATCCCGGTGTTGGTGCAGAACCACGGATTCGCTTCCATCGGCGGGCTTTCGGAATCCCTCGGCTCACAGCGGTTCGGCACCGCCTACCGCTACCGCAGTGCCGATGGCCGACTCGACGGCGACAAGCTGCCGGTCGATCTGGCCGCCAACGCCGCCAGCCTGGGTGCCGATGTCATCAAGGTGGCCACCGCAGCCGAATTCGCCGACGCGGTCAAGGTCGCCAAGTCCGCCGACGTCACCACGGTCATCTACGTGGAGACCGACCCGCGGATCTACGCCCCGGACAGCTTCTCCTGGTGGGACGTCCCGGTCAGTCAAGTATCGACACTGGCCTCCACACAAGATGCCTACCAACGGTATTCGGACTGGAAGAAGGTGCAACGGCCTCTTCTGCGCCCGTCTGAGCACTTCTCGTCCGACCGCTGAAGGGAACGTTCGATGTCGTCAATTCTCGTGGGCTCCGCACCCGACTCCTGGGGCGTCTGGTTCCCCGACGATCCGCAGCAGACCCCGTACAACCACTTTCTGGACGAGGTCGCCGAATCCGGTTACCAGTGGATCGAACTGGGCCCGTTCGGCTACCTGCCCACCGACCCGAAGCAACTCTCCGATGAGCTCGCGAAGCGCAACCTGAAGCTGTCGGCCGGCACGGTGTTCGAGCACTTGCATCAAGATGACAGTTGGGATGCCGTGTGGAGCCAGATCGAGGACGTGGCCAAGCTGACGGCCGCCGTGGGTGGCAAGCACGTCGTCGTCATCCCCGAGATGTGGCGTGACCCGGCCACCGGCGCGGTGTTGGAGGACCGCAACCTGACGCCCGAGCAGTGGCGCAAGAAGACCCAGGGCATGAACGAACTGGGCAAGGCCATGTTCGAGAAGTACGGCGTGCGTGCGCAATACCATCCGCATGCCGACAGCCACGTCGACACCGAAGAGAACGTGTACCGCTTCCTCGACGGCACCGACGGCCGGTTCGTCAATCTGTGCCTGGACACCGGGCACATCAGCTACTGCGGCGGCGACAACATCGCGATCATCCGGCGCGCCCCGGAGCGCATCGGCTATCTGCACCTCAAACAGGTCGACCCCGAGGTGCGCGCCAAGGTCGAGGCGGAGGATCTGCCCTTCGGCGAGGCCGTGAAGCTGGGCGCGATGACCGAACCGCCGCTGGGCATTCCGGAGATGCCGCCGCTGCTGGCCGAGATCGAGAAGCTCGGCATCGATGTGTTCGCGATCGTGGAGCAGGACATGTACCCGTGTGAGGTCGACGCGCCCCTGCCCATCGCCAAGCGCACCCAGACATACCTGGGCTCGTGTGGCGTTCCCTCCGTTCGTTTCACCTAGATCTGTAGGAGTTCACGACATGTCCGATTTGCGTGTGGCCGTTCTTGGTGTCGGCATCATGGGCGCCGATCACGTCGCCCGCCTGACCAGCCGGATCTCGGGAGCCCGGGTTGTTGTCGTGAACGACTATGTCACCGAGAAGGCCGAACAGATCGCGGCAGGCATCGACGGCTGCCGCGCGATCGGCGACCCGCTCGACGCCATCGCCGACCCCGAGGTCGACGCGGTGGTGCTGGCCACGCCCGGCCCGACGCATGAGAAGCAGCTACTGGCCTGCCTGGAACACGGCAAACCCGTGCTGTGCGAGAAACCGTTGACCACCGATGTGGCCACCTCCCTGGAGGTCGTCAAGCGCGAGGCAGAGCTGGGTAAGCGGCTCATCCAGGTCGGTTTCATGCGGCGCTTCGACCACGAGTACACGCAGCTGAAGGCGCTGCTGGACTCGGGGGACCTGGGCCGCGCACTGGTCCTGCACTGCGCACACCGCAATCCCACCGTGCCGAACGGATTCGACAGCGCCATGGTGGTCCGCGATTCGCTGGTGCATGAGGTCGACGTGACGCGGTTCCTGTTCGACGAGGAGATTGTCTCGATCCAGATCATCAGACCGTCGGCCAATCCCGGTGCGCCGGAAGGTCTTGCCGACCCGCAGATCGCCATCCTGCGCACGGCATCGGGTCGGCACGTGGACGTCGAGCTCTTCGTCACCACCGGGGTCGCCTACGAGGTGCGCACCGAGGTCGTGGCCGAGAAGGGCAGCGCCATGATCGGCCTGGACGTGAACCTGGTCCGCTCACGCAGCGACGGCACCCGCGGAGGCCAGATCACCCCCGGTTTCCGTGAGCGCTTCGGGCAGGCCTACGACACCGAGTTCCAGCGCTGGGTGGACGCGGTACTGGCCGGTGTAAAAGGCGGTGACTCCGCCACCAATTACGTCGACGGTCCGAGCGCCTGGGACGGTTACGCCGCGGCCGCGGTCTGCGAGGCCGGCGTGAAATCGCTGAACAGCGGCCTGCCCGTCGAGGTCGCGATGGTGGATCGCGCATCCATCACCGGGGCCTGACCTACTTTCCCGCGAGCGTGCGTGTCTGAAGCCGACACGCGGCGTGTGGGAGGACATGGCGCACGCTCGCGATCGAGGAGGATCCGTGTCCGCACCCCAACTCGTCTGAACAGCGACCTCGACCCACCCACCCTTCGCGTTCATCGACACAACGGCGATCGACACCCCGCATGCGGCGACCCGGCCCTAGAATGAGCTGGCTGGCCTACGCCTATCCCCCGGACCTCGGGATGTGCGCCCTGATCCGGAGGATTGTCGTGAGCCGCTTTACGGACAACATGTTTGCGAACGCTCAGTGGAGCGTCAACGGGATGGTGACGGGCGAACCCGACCACCCGGTCCGCCACACCTGGCGTGAAATCCACGACCGCGCGCGCCGGGTCGCCGGCGGCCTCGCCGCCGCGGGCGTCGGGCACGGCGACGCTGTCGGCGTGCTGGCGGGCGCGCCGGTGGAGATTGCGCCCACCGCACAGGGACTGTGGATGCGCGGTGCCAGCATCACGATGCTGCACCAGCCGACGCCACGGACCGACCTGGTCTCGTGGGCCCTGGACACCATCAGCGTCATCGACATGATCGCAGCCAAGACCGTCATCGTCTCCGAGCCCTTCATGGCGGCCGTTCCCATCTTGGAAGAGCATGGCGTCACGGTCCTGACGGTGGCCGAGTTGCTGGCCGCAGACGGCATCGAACCGGTCCGCACCACCGGCAACGACATCGCATTGCTGCAGCTGACATCCGGCTCGACAGGGTCGCCCAAGGCGGTCCAGATCACCCACGACAACCTGGTCGCCAACGCCGATGCGATGTTCGTCGGGGCAGAGGTCAATACCGACACCGACGTGATCGTGAGCTGGCTGCCACTGTTCCACGATATGGGCATGACCGGATTCCTCACGGTACCGATGTATTTCGGCGCCGAACTGGTCAAGATCACGCCGATGGACTTCCTCACCGACATCCTGCTGTGGCCGAGGCTCATCGACAAGTACGCGGGCACGATGACCGCGGCGCCCAACTTTGCGTACGCCCTGCTCGCCAAGCGGCTCCGCAGACAGGCGAGAGTCGGTGACTTCGACCTCTCCAGCCTGCGCTGGGCACTGTCCGGGTCCGAACACGTGGAACCGGCGGACGTCGAAGAACTCATCGAAGTGGGCAAACCCTTCGGGCTGCGCCCGGAAGCGGTACTACCTGCCTACGGAATGGCCGAAACCACTGTCGCGGTGTCTTTCTCGGAGTGTGGCGGTGGGCTTGTGGTCGACGAGGTCGACACCGATCTGCTGGCCGTGCTGCGGCAGGCGGTTCCGGCGAACAACAGCAGCAGAACCACCAGACTGGCCTGCCTCGGCCCCTTGCTGGACGGACTCGAGGCCCGCATCGTCGGCGAGACCGGTGACCTGATGGCGGCGCGCGGTGTTGGCGTGATCGAACTGCGCGGCGGGCCCGTGACGAGCGGCTACCTCACCACGGGCGGATTCGTCGGGGCCCGAAATGCCCAAGGGTGGTATGACACCGGCGATCTCGGGTACCTCACCGAGACCGGCAATCTGGTGGTCTGCGGCCGGGTGAAGGACGTGATCATCATGGCAGGTCGCAACATTTACCCCACCGACATCGAGCGGGCCGCGAGCCGAGTCCGGGGTGTGCGCCCAGGGTGCGCGGTCGCGGTGCGACTGGATGCCGGGGAGGCCCGTGAAACATTCGCCGTCGTGGTCGAATCCAACGATTTCGACGATGCCGCCGCGGTCCGCCGGATCAAACACGAGGTCGCACACGAGGTCGTCACCGAGGTCGACATGCGGCCACGCAACGTGGCGGTGCTGGGACCGGGTTCGATCCCGAAGACGCCGTCGGGCAAGCTGCGCCGGGCGTCGTCTGCCGCACTCGTCGGCTGACGTTTGCGCTCAGATCACCGCAAAGTGATCACCGGCGCCACCAGCGGGCACGGGGTTGCGGTGCGGCATCAGGCCCGCAGGTGCATCGTTGCCCTGCGGGCACCGAACGCATCACATCGTCGACGTGCTGGCCACAGCCGGCCCAGCCTGTCTTGCCGCACTTCGGGCATTTCTCTGGGTAGCACATGGGTTCTCCTTGGCTGATCTGAGATTCGGCTAGGGTGTCGAGGCGGCGATCTTGGTGCGGACGTCGTCCATATCGAGAGCCTTGACCCTGGTGATGAGATCCTCCAGGGCGGGGGCCGGCATGGCGCCGGGTTGGCGGTAGACGAGGATTCCGTCGCGGAACGCCATGATCGTGGGGATCGCCTGGATCTCCAGAGCAGCGGCAAGTTGCTGCTGTGCTTCGGTATCGACCTTGGCGTGCACCACCTCAGGATGGGACTGCGACGAGCGTTCGAAGACCGGGGCGAAGGCGCGGCACGGGCCGCACCAAGATGCCCAGAAGTCGACGAGCACGATCGGATTTTCGGCAACGGTGGTCTCGAAATCGGCAGTGGTCATGGTCGTGGTTGACATCGCGGTTTCCCTTCCTCGGTACGCCTGGTGGCGTCGTCGATGTGCCGGGTTCACGCCGACACTCATTTATACCCCTACGGGTATATCAACGGCACGGGAATACACAAATATTCCGCGCTTGCATGTACCCCCAGGGGTATGTGTACGATGGAGACTGATATACCCCCCACTGTATATATGGCCTTCCTGGCGACGGTCCGTCACCCGGGGACATCAAAGAAAGTGGACTGAATTACCATGACCAGCACCGATATTGACTCTCCCACCACGCCCGCCGCGCCGGGCATGCCGCGAATCGGCGACCCGGCTCCGGCCTTCACCGCCGTGACGACCCAGGGCGACATCACCTTCCCCGCCGACTACGCGGGTAGATGGGTCATCTTCTTCTCCCATCCCGCCGACTTCACCCCGGTCTGCACGAGCGAGTTCATGACGTTCGCATCGATGCAGCAGGAGTTCGCCGCCTACAACACCGAGCTGGTCGGGCTGTCGGTGGACGGGCTCTACAGCCACATCGCCTGGCTGCGAACGATCAAGGAGAAGATTGCCTTCCGCGACATGAAGAACGTCGAGGTCACGTTCCCGCTGATCGAAGACACATCGATGAAGATCGCCGAACTGTACGGAATGATCATGCCCGGCGAGGATTCGACCAAGGCGGTACGGGCAGTCTTCGTCATCGACCCCGAGGGCAGAATCCGGACCGTCATCTACTATCCGCTGAGCCTCGGCCGCAACTTCGACGAGTTGTTACGCGTCATCAAGGCCCTGCAGACCGCCGACCACTTCTCGGTTGCCACACCCGCCGACTGGCGCCCGGGCGAACCCGTCATCGTTCCGCCTGCCGGCTCGTGCGGCACTGCCAAGGAACGCATGGACGGCCACAACGAGGGCGTCACGTGCGAGGACTGGTTCTTCTGCACCAAGGAGATCTCAGCCGACGAGGTCGAGGCGGCCATCCGGGTGAAGGACACGAAGTGAGCGGCTATCCATCACCCGCCTCGTCGAACTCGCAGAATGCCGCGTAGGCGCGCGCACCGTAGATGGTGGCCGGTCCGCCATGCATCATGATGCTCACACCGATGACCTCGGCCGCCTCCTGCTTGGTGGCACCCGCGCGGACAGCTCCACGTGCGTGCGAGGCGATGCAGCCGTCGCAACCCTGTACGACGCCGATCACCATCGCGATCAATTCCTTGGTCTTGGCATCGATCGCGCCGGCGCCCAGCGCCGCTCGACTCAACGCGCCGAAACCGTCGTAGACCTCTGGAATCATCTGACGCAACGCGCGATGCTGCGGCTTCAATTCGGCAAGAACAGCGGCGTGATGATCGTGATCTCCCATGCGCCCAACGTATGCCGCGCGGGGCACGCAGCAGCAGAGACTTAAGTCCCTGATACCGCCGCGGTACAGGCGACGCCGGAATGCACGTCGCGCGGATGATCGCCGGGCACGGGGGCTGAGGTCACCAGAGGCCCCGGACGGGCCTGACCCCCGCACCCGGCGATGTCCGATGTCGCCGCCGCGTCAGAGGATGTAGAGCATCTCCTGATAGGTGGGCAGCGGCCAGAGATCGTCGGCCACCATGCTCTCCAGGGTGTCCGCCGCAGCCCGCACGGCTTCCATCGCGGGCAGCAACGCCGACTGGGCGTGCTTGGCTTCCTCGGTGGCACTGTCCGCGTGATGCGACAGCCCCTCCTTGAGGGTGGCCAAGGCTGCGGTGAGGGCACCGATGGGTTCGGAAACCATCTGCAGCAGTGTGAGATCCGGCTCGACGCCGGCCGCCTTGAGCGATGCCACGTTCTGCGCCAGCTCGGTCTGGTATCGCACCGCGGCAGGCAGGATCACGGTCGAACCGATCTCCAGAGCCAGCTTGGCCTCGACGGCGACCGTCAGCGCGTACATCTCGTACCGGACCTCGACGCGGCTCTCCAGCTCGCGCTCGCTGAACACACCGTACTTTTCGAAGACCTCGATCGCCTCCGGCTTGATGAGCTCCGGGATCGCGTCCAGGGTGGTCTTGAGGTTCGGCAGACCACGCTCGGCAGCTTCGATCTGCCAATTCTCCGAGTAGCCGTCGCCATTGAACACGACCGCGCCGTGCTCGGTGATGATGTCGGTCAGCAGCGTCTGCACGGCGGCGTCGAACTCGGTGCCACCCTCGACGGCCTTCTCCAACTCGGTGGCCATGTAGTCCAGCGAGTCGGCCATGATCGTGTTCAGGATGATCATCGGAACGTTGATCGTCTGGCCCGAACCCGGCGCCCGGAACTCGAATCGGTTGCCGGTGAACGCGAACGGGCTGGTGCGGTTCCGATCGCCCGGATCGGTCGGCAGCACCGGGAGGGTGTCGCAACCGATGATCATGCTGCCCTTGCCCTTGGAGGACGTGGCCGCGCCCTTGGCGATCTGCTCGAACACGTCGGCCAGCTGGTCGCCGAGGAAGATCGAGATGATCGCCGGCGGGGCTTCGTTGGCGCCGAGGCGGTGATCGTTGGTGGCCGATGCCACCGAGACCCGCAACAGCCCGGAGAACTTGTGCACCGCACGGATCACCGCGGCACAGAAGACCAGGAACTGCGCGTTCTCATGCGGGGTGTCACCGGGCACCAGCAGGCTGCCGAATTGCGAGTTGCCCAGCGAGAAGTTGACGTGCTTGCCGGAGCCGTTGACGCCGGCGAACGGCTTCTCGTGGAACAGACACTCCATGCCGTGCTTCTTGGCGATCGTCTTGAACATCGTCATCAGCAGCTGCTGATGGTCGGCGGCGATATTGGCCCGCTCGAACATCGGCGCGATCTCGAACTGCCCGGGGGCGACCTCGTTGTGCCGGGTCTTGGCCGGGATGCCGAGCTTGAACAGCTCACGCTCGGTGTCCATCATGAAGGCCAGCACACGGTCCGGGATGGCACCGAAGTAATGGTCGTCGAACTCCTGACCCTTGGGCGGCTTCGCGCCGAAGAGTGTGCGGCCGGCGTTGATGAGGTCAGGCCGTGACAGGAAGAAGTGCCGATCGACCAGGAAGTACTCCTGCTCGGGGCCGCAGAACGACACGATGTTGTCAAAGTTCGTGTGGCCGAACAGCTTCAGGATGCGCTCGGCCTGGGCGCCCATGGCCTGCTGGCTACGCAACAGCGGCGTCTTGTAGTCCAGCGCCTCGCCGGTCATCGAGACGAACACCGTCGGGATACACAGGGTATTGCCGTTCGGGTTCTCCAGAATGTAAGCGGGACTGGTGATATCCCATCCGGTGTACCCGCGCGCCTCGAAGGTGCTGCGCAGACCGCCCGACGGGAAGCTCGACGCGTCGGGTTCACCCTGGAGCAGGGTCTTGCCGGCGAACTCGGCCAACGTGGTTCCGTCGCCCACCGGGTCGAGGAAGCTGTCGTGCTTCTCAGCGGTCAGCCCTGTCATCGGGTAGAAGACGTGCGCGTAGTGGGTGGCACCCCTCGACAGCGCCCAGTCCTTCATCACCGAGGCGACCGAGTCGGCGATCGCCGGATCCAGCTTGGCGCCCTTCTCCATCGTCGCGACCATGG
Organism: Mycolicibacterium frederiksbergense; assembly: GCF_012223425.1. Taxonomy (GTDB): domain Bacteria; phylum Actinomycetota; class Actinomycetes; order Mycobacteriales; family Mycobacteriaceae; genus Mycobacterium; species Mycobacterium frederiksbergense. Next base: position 4,540,877 of record NZ_CP038799.1, on the reverse strand, counting down.
ACTTGTAGACCGACTTGGGCAGGCGCAGCCGCATCTCGGCCAGCGTGAAGACGTTGGTACCGAAGATCTCCCCGGGGGCCTCGCCTGGATCAAAACTGATGGGAGGGGGCACGTAGGCCTCGACGCTGTTGATCGCCTGGAGGCGTACCGAATTTCCGCTCAATGGAATTCCTTTGCACTGCGGTCCGCCAGCTACTCGACGGACGTTGACCGGCCAACGATAGGAACAATGGATGCCGAACTTGTTACGCCGGCGTCAACAGCGGAATGCGGGTGAATTCCTCGGTCGCGGCGGCCGAACAGTGGGTCAAAGTCGCTCAGATGGGTAGCCCCTGACCATGCGAGACCGTGTTTTCGCCGTGGTACTGGTCCTGACCGTCGCGGGCTGCGCGCAACCGGCAGAAAAGCCTGGTCCGAGCGCCGGCACTCCACCCGCGAGCGCGACCACCACCGGCCTGCTGCCGACCGGCGTTCCGACCGAGGGCACCCGCCCGCCGGTCGACGGCCTGCCGCCGCCCGCCGAACCCCAGCGGGCGCCGGCACCGGCAGCGGGGCTGCCCGGCCGCCAACTCCGCGTCGGCGCTGCGCCCGAGGGTGTCGTCGTCGACGCAAAGACCCGCACCGTCGCCGTGGCCAAGCGCAACCCCAACGAACTCGTCCTCATCGACGCCGACAGCGGCACCGCCACGATGCGCGTCCCACTGCCGGGGTTCGTCCGGCATCTGCAGCTCGCCAAGCCCGGCGGCCCGGTGCTGGTCCCCGTCGAGAGTGCCAACGCCCTGGTGCGGGTCGACCTCCCCGGCGGACGCGCGGCGCCGCAGATCATCACCGGCACCGTCCCTCACGACGCCGCGGAGGCGCCGAATGGCACGGTTTTCGTCGCCAACGAACTCGGCGGCACCGTGACCGTGCTGCGCGGCGAGGACATCGCCAAGGTCTTCACCGACAGTGTCCAGCCCGCGGGTATGGCTCCCGTCGGGAATCTGATGGGCATGCTGGACGTCCGCAAGAACGACCTGACGGTGTACGACGCGGAGGCGCTGACGATCAAGGGGTCGACCCCGGCGGGTCAGGGACCGACCCACCTCGTGGCGGACAAGCACGGCCGCTACATCGCCACCGACACCCGGGGCGACGCGATCCGGGTGTTCGACACCGAACCCCGGCAGATCGCCGAGATCACCCAGCCCGGCGGACCGTATGGAATCGCCTACGACCCGGCCCGCGACCGGCTGTGGGTGGCGTCCTCGGGCACCAACGAGGTCGTCGGCTACGACATGGCGGAGCCGACGCCCCGTGAGGTGGACCGCATCGCGACCGTCCAGAATCCCTACACGCTCGGTGTCGACGCGGACACCGGCCGGCTGTTCATCGCCGGTGTGACGGCAGGCGTGGTCCAGATCGTCGAGCCCCGGTAGCGCACCCACCGACCACTGCGATGGCGACACCGGCACCCGTGGCCCCTGATCTATCCGAGCCGAGCGGCGTCCCACGCGCGGTCGATGTGGGTGCCGAGGTCCACTGCCCCGGCGACCTCGACCAGGGCGGCCGCGACGATCGACGCCGGTGCCCGATCGAGCACGACGAGTCCGATCGCCGGCCGGGGCCCGTGCTGGACCATCGGCCGCGCCGCGAAACCCGCCGGCACTCCGAGCCGCGGCAACCACGCCGTGGACGCGATGGTCGCTCGTCGCGAATGGGCGATGTGGGCATAGAGCGCGTCGACCGACGAGGCCTCCACGACGGGGCGGTACTGAACGCCCTCGGCGGCCATGTTGGCGTCCAGGATGCGCCGGTTCCGCATCGTGGTGGTCAGGACACACAATTCCAGTGCCGCCGCATCCGACCAGGCCACTTCCGGTTCGCCCATCAGCGAGCTGTCGGCGGGGGCCACCAGGACGTACTGCTCCCGGTACAGCTCGACCGCACGCGTCCCCGGCGGCGCCTCATCGTCGAGATAGGTCAACCCGGCATCGATCTCGAAATCGGCCAGCTGCCGGGCGATCTCGCGTGATGACAGTGCCTCGATGCGCACCGAGGCGGCCGGGTTGCGGCGCAGGAAATCGGTGGTGATGAACGGGCTTGCGGGGATCGCGGTCGGGATGGCGCCCAGCCGGGCGGTCACCGTCAGCCTGCCCCGCATGCGTTCCAGATCGGCGAGCATCTCATCGCGTTCGGCGATGATCCGCTGGGCCCACGTCACGACGCGGCGCCCCTCCTCGGTGAAACCCTCGAAGCGGTGACCGCGCTGCACGATGACGATGCCCAGATCTTTCTCCAGGCGGCGGATCGCCACCGACAGCGTCGGTTGGCTGACATGACAGCGCGCGGCGGCCCGCCCGAAGTGGCGTTCGGCCGCGAGTGCCAGCAGGTAATCCAGGTGCTGGAGCAGGACATCACTTGCCATCGATAGATACCGTCTATCACTGCATGTGAAATGGCAAATACGCACCGCGCCCGATCGGCACGCCCGTCGGCCGGCGACGGTTAGCCTGGAAGATATGGCCAAGGATGTCGATGCGAGCTATGACGAGCGCGATGTCACCGTCAGCGGCGCGAAACACGAGGCGGCCGGCGTCAAGGCGGTCATGGTCAGCCTGCGGCGCGGCCTCGCCGAGATGGGTCCGCTGCGCACGGCCGCCACTCTGGCCAGGCTGAACCAGCGGCACGGTTTCGACTGCCCCGGCTGCGCCTGGCCTGAGGAGCACGGCGGCCGCAAGCTCGCCGAGTTCTGCGAGAACGGCGCCAAGGCCGTCGCCGAGGAGGCCACCAAGCGCACCGTCACCACCGATTTCTTCGCCCGCCACTCGGTGGCAGAGCTGTCCCAGAAGCCCGAGTACTGGCTCTCCCAGCAGGGCCGGCTCACCCATCCGATGGTGTTGCGTCCCGGTGCCACCCACTACGAACCCATCGAGTGGGACGACGCCTACCGGCTGATCGCCGATCACCTCAACGATCTGGCCTCCCCCGACGAGGCGCTGTTCTACACCTCCGGGCGCACCAGCAATGAGGCCGCCTTCCTGTACCAACTGCTGGTCCGCAGCTTCGGCACCAACAACCTGCCGGACTGTTCGAACATGTGCCACGAATCCTCGGGCACCGCGCTGACGGACTCCATCGGCATCGGCAAGGGCTCGGTCACGGTCGACGATGTGGCGCACGCCGACGTGATCCTGATCGCCGGACAGAACCCGGGTACCAACCATCCGCGGATGTTGTCGACGCTGGAGAAGGCGAAGGCCAACGGCGCCACCGTCATCGCGGTCAACCCGTTGCCCGAGGCCGGACTGATCCGGTTCAAGGATCCGCAGAAGGTGCACGGCGTGATCGGCGACGGCATCCCGGTTGCCGACGAGTTCGTGCAGATCCGGATCGGCGGCGACATGGCGCTGTTCGCCGGGCTGGGCCGGCTGTTGTTCGAAGCCGAGGACCGCGCACCCGGGACCGTGGTCGACCGGCCGTTCGTCGACACCCATTGCGCGGGGTTCGACGACTACGAACGCCAAGCCCGGGCAGTCGATCTCGCCACGGTGCTGGAGGCGACCGGTATCGACGAGGCCCAGCTGCGCCGGGTCGCCGACATTCTGATCCGCTCCGAGCGGACGGTGATCTGTTGGGCGATGGGTCTGACCCAGCATCGGCACGCGGTGGCCACCATCGGGGAGGCCACCAACCTGCTGCTCATGCGCGGCATGATCGGCAAACGGGGTGCCGGGGTGTGCCCGGTGCGCGGGCATTCCAACGTGCAGGGCGACCGCACCATGGGGATCTGGGAGAAGATGCCCGAATCGTTTCTCGCGGCGCTCGATTCACGATTCGGCATCACCAGCCCCCGCACGCACGGCCACGACACCGTCGACGCCATCCGTGCGATGCGCGACGGGCACGCCAAGACCTTCATCGGGATGGGCGGGAACTTCGTCTCGGCCACCCCCGACACCGAGGTCACCGAGGCCGCGCTACGCAATTGCGCTCTCACCGTGCAGATCTCGACGAAGCTCAATCGCAGCCATCTGGTGCACGGTCGGACCGCGCTGATCCTGCCGACCCTGGGCCGCACCGACCGCGACATCCAGGAGTCGGGCAAGCAGCTGGTTTCCGTGGAGGATTCGATGTCGATGGTGCACCTGTCCCGCGGCAGCCTCACCCCGGCCAGTGACCAGTTGCGCAGCGAGGTGGCCATCGTCTGCCAGCTGGCCCGCACCCTGCTGGGCCCCGACCATCCGGTCGAGTGGGAAGCGTTCAACGCCGACTACGACCGCATCCGCGACGCCATCGCCGACGTGGTGCCGGGCTGCACCGACTACAACGCCCGGGTGCGCCAACCCGATGGCTTCCAGCTCCCCCACCCACCGCGGGACTCCCGCGAATTCCACACCACCACCGGCAAGGCCAACTTCTCGGTGTGCCCGCTGGAATGGGTTCCGGTACCGCCCGGGCGGCTGATCCTGCAGACCTTGCGCAGCCACGACCAGTACAACACCACCATCTACGGGCTCGATGACCGCTACCGCGGGGTCAAGGGCGGACGCCGGGTGGTGTTCGTGAACCCCGGCGACATCGCCGACCTCGGCCTGCACGACGGTGACCGCGTCGACCTGGTCTCGGAGTTCGGCGGCCAGGAGCGCCGGGCGAAGGACTTCCGAGTGGTGGCCTATGCCACCCCGGCCGGTAACGCCGCGGCGTACTACCCGGAAACCAATCCGCTGGTCCCGTTGGATCACGTTGCCGCACGGTCGAACACACCGGTGTCCAAGGCCGTGGTGATCCGACTGGAAACACCCGCCCTGGCGAGCCCAGCCACGGGAGACGAAGATGGGTAGGGTCACCGCACGTCGCCGCGCGCAGCATGTGACCGCCGCCGACGCCGTCGCCCGTCCCGAGACGCTGGCCGTCGAGGAACCGCTGGAGATCCGTGTCAACGGCACGCCACTGACCGTGACGATGCGCACCCCCGGCTCCGATGTCGAACTGGCCCAGGGGTTTCTGCTCACCGAGGGACTCGTGTCCCGGCGCGAAGACATCGCCGCGGTGCAGTACTGCAGCGGTGCGGGGCCGGACGGTTTCAACACCTACAACGTGCTGGACGTGACGTTGGCGCAAGGTGTCCCGATGCCGGACGTGGATGTCACCCGCAATTTCTACACGACGTCCTCGTGTGGGGTGTGCGGCAAGTCCTCGCTGGACGCGGTGCGGCTGAGCAGCAAGCACGCCCCCGGCGACGATCCGCTGGTCGTCGACGCCGACATGCTTTCCGCGCTGCCCGACAAGCTGCGCGACCGGCAGAAGGTGTTCGCGGCCACCGGCGGACTGCACGGCGCCGCCCTGTTCGACGCGCACGGCACCGCATTGGTGGTACGTGAGGACATCGGCAGACACAACGCCGTGGACAAGGTGATCGGCTGGGCGCTGGAGTCCGGCCGGGTGCCGCTGACCGGCACGGTGCTGCTGGTCAGCGGGCGGGCCTCCTTCGAGCTGACGCAGAAGGCGGTGATGGCCGGGATACCGCTGCTGGCGGCGGTATCAGCACCGTCGTCGCTGGCGGTGGATCTGGCCGCGCAGTCCGGTCTGACGCTGGTGGCATTCCTGCGCGGCGACTCGATGAACGTCTACAGCCGGCCCGACCGGGTCCGCCGCCGGACCTGAGCATGGTCGAGATAGACGAAATGGCTGTTCTCCCCGAGGGAAGAACAGCCATTTCGTCTATTTGAAGCGTGACCTATGCGGTCTTGTCGCGGCGCTCGTTGCGCGGGGGCTTGCGCGGCACGATCGTCGGGAGCACGTTGTCCTGCACGGTCTCCCTGGTGACGACGACCTTGGCGACGTCGTCGCGGCTGGGGATGTCGTACATCGCCGGCTGCAGGACCTCTTCCATGATGGCGCGCAGGCCACGGGCACCGGTACCGCGGTGGATGGCCTGATCGGCGATCGCGTCCAGGGCCTCCGGTGTCATCTCCAGCTCGACACCGTCCATCTCGAACAACCGGGTGTACTGCTTGACCAGTGCGTTCTTCGGCGTCGACAGGATCTGAACCAGCGATTCCTTGTCCAGGTTGGTCACCGAGGCGACCACCGGCAGACGGCCGATGAACTCGGGGATCAGACCGAACTTGATCAGATCCTCGGGCATGACCTCGGCGAAATGGTCCTGGGTGTCGATCTCGGCCTTCGACTTCACCTCGGCACCGAAGCCCAGGCCGCGCTTGCCGACGCGGTCCGACACGATCCGCTCCAGGCCCGCGAACGCACCCGCCACGATGAACAGCACGTTCGTGGTGTCGATCTGGATGAACTCCTGGTGCGGATGCTTGCGCCCGCCCTGCGGGGGCACCGACGCCTGGGTACCTTCCAGGATCTTGAGCAGCGCCTGCTGCACACCCTCACCGGAGACGTCACGGGTGATCGAGGGGTTCTCGCTCTTGCGGGCGATCTTGTCGACCTCGTCGATGTAGATGATGCCGGTCTCGGCGCGCTTCACGTCGTAGTCGGCGGCCTGAATCAGCTTGAGCAGGATGTTCTCGACGTCCTCACCCACGTAGCCGGCCTCGGTGAGCGCGGTGGCATCGGCGATGGCGAAGGGGACGTTGAGCATCTTGGCCAGCGTCTGCGCCAGGTAGGTCTTGCCGCAGCCGGTCGGGCCGAGCATCAGAATGTTGGACTTGGCCAGCTCGACGGGCTCGACACGCGAGTCGCGGCTCTTCTCCTGGGCCTGGATGCGCTTGTAGTGGTTGTAGACGGCGACCGCGAGTGTCTTCTTCGCGGTGTCCTGTCCGATCACGTAACCCTCGAGGAACTCGCGGATCTCGGCGGGCTTGGGGAGTTCGTCCAGCTTGACGTCGTCGGCGTCAGCCAGCTCCTCCTCGATGATCTCGTTGCACAGATCGATGCACTCATCGCAGATGTAGACGCCCGGCCCAGCGATGAGCTTCTTCACCTGCTTTTGGCTCTTCCCACAGAACGAGCACTTCAGCAGGTCACCGCCGTCTCCGATGCGAGCCATGTGGGGGGGTCCTACTTCCTGTTTGGCTGTCACTCAAATGTGGGTTGCCCCGGGTGTGAACCCGACGCTACCCGTTCGTTCCGTCACGGTGCGACCGAAGGGCCGAATCGCGTCGGTGGTATTTGTTCGCGTGCAGGAGAACATATCTCTCCTGGTGGCCTACCACCCGGCGGCACGCGGTCCGTGTCCCTGGCGTGTCGTCGTCGTGACGGGATTGCGGTCTTGACCACCTGGTCGGATCCGATGTGCACCGGCTTCCACAGTACCTGGCGGCCCCAGCCGGCGGCCGCGGCAATAGCCGTGCGCGCGACGCGAGCCCAATCGGGTGTCGATACAGATCGGGCCCTCCCCCCGGCGCGCTGAAAGCGTGCGCGGGTACGCCGGTACCCGTACGTGACGGTCCGGACTCTCAGCCGGGTGCCCGGCCGGTATTCGGAATCGCTAGCGCGGACCCAGTCCCCCGGGGCCCACCGGCCCTGGGCCGATCGGGCCCGGGCCCACCGGCCCTGGGCCCACGGGCCCGACACCGACCGGTCCGACGACGCCGCCCACACCGATCGGGCCGGCCGGACCGACGACGGGGTTCACGCCGATCGGCAGGCATTGCACCACCACCGGGTTCCAGTACATCCCGTACGGGCACACCGGATCCTCGGCCAGGCTGATGGCCGGTGCGGCGATCTGAGTGCACAGCCCGGCAGAGAACAAGAACGCACCGAGCATCGCCCGGCGTCTGTGCGTGGTCATAGTCGTCTCCCTCGGAGTTTCCCGACGCAACAAGAATCGCACGCGTACCGGTCCGGCGACGCATTTTGACGCGAACGACAAAAACTCGACCCCAGCTCGCGAAGGCGAACCGGGGTCGAGTGTGTGCGCTGGTGACTATGCGTTCTGCGCCGAAAGCTTCCGGTAGGCCAGAACCGTGTCGATGATCCCGTAATCCATGGCCTCGGCCGCGGTGAGGATCTTGTCGCGGTCGGTGTCCTTGCGGATCTGCGCGGGTTCCTTGTTGGTGTGCCGCGCGAGCGTGGTGTCCATCAGGGTGCGCATGCGCTCGATCTCGGCGGCCTGGATCTCCAGATCCGAGACCTGCCCCTGGATGGCGCCGCCCACGGCGGGCTGATGGATCAGCACCCGCGCGTTCGGCAGAGCCATGCGCTTGCCCGGGGTGCCGGCGGCCAGCAGCACGGCGGCGGCCGACGCGGCCTGCCCGAGGCAGACGGTCTGGATGTCGGCACGCACGTACTGCATGGTGTCGTAGATCGCCATCAGCGAGGTGAACGAACCACCGGGCGAGTTGATGTACATGGTGATGTCGCGGTCGGGATCCAGGGACTCAAGGACCAGCAGCTGGGCCATGATGTCGTTGGCCGAGGCATCGTCGACCTGCACACCGAGGAAGATGATGCGTTCCTCGAACAGCTTGTTGTACGGGTTCGATTCCTTGACGCCGAAGCTGGAGTGCTCGATGAACGACGGCAAGATGTAGCGCGACTGCATCGGGTTCATTTGATTCCTGCTCCTGGTCCCTCACCGTTGACGCTGACGCTCGTGATGATGTGGTCGACAAAGCCGTATTCGAGTGCCTCGGGCGCGGTGAACCAACGGTCGCGATCGGCGTCGGCTTCCACCCGCTCCAGGGTCTGACCGGTGAACTCGGCGTTGAGCCGGTTCATCTCCTTCTTGGTCAGGGCGAACTGCTCGGCCTGGATGGCGATGTCAGCGGCGCTACCGCCGATACCCGCCGACGGCTGGTGCATCATGATCCGCGCGTGCGGCAGGGCGTAACGCTTGCCCTTGGTGCCGGCGGCGAGCAGGAACTCGCCCATCGACGCGGCCAGGCCCATCGCGTAGGTGGCCACGTCGCACGGCGCCAACACCATGGTGTCGTAAATGGCCATGCCCGCGGTCACCGAGCCGCCCGGCGAGTTGATGTACAGGTGGATGTCCTTGGTGGGATCCTCCGCGGCCAGCAGCAGAATCTGCGCGCACAGCCGGTTGGCGATGTCGTCATCGACCTGGGTTCCCAGGAAGATGATGCGCTCGGCGAGCAACCGCTCATACACCGAGTCGATGAGGTTGAGCCCCGACGCGCCCGATCGCATCTCAGTCACGACTGAATACCTGCTTTCTCGTCTACGTACACACGAACACTAACCAACCGGCGCGACCGTGCACTCCCTGAAACGCGCGCTTTCGCTCACAGCGTCACGCGCGCGGCGTCACTCCGCGCTGTCGGCTTCCTCGGCGTCGGCCTTCTTCTCGGCCTTCTTCTTCGCCTTCTTCTCCGCCTTCTTGGCCTTCTTCTCGGCCTCGTCGTCGGCGTCATCGGCTTCGACCTCGGCCGGGGCCTCGGCGGCCGCGTCGGCCTCGGCGTCACCGGCCGGTCCGAAGAACTCGGCGGTGTCGATGACATTGCCGTCGGTGTCGGTGACGGTCGCGCTGTGCACCACCGCGGCGATCGTCAGGCCGCGGCGCACATCGGCGAACATCGCCGGCAGCTGGTTGTTCTGCTGCAGCACCTGCAGCAGCTGCTGCGGCTCGATGCCGTACTGACGCGACATCAGCACCAGACGCTCGGTCAGGTCGCCCTGGCCGACCTGGATGTCCAGCTTGTCGGCGACAGCGTCCATCAACAGCTGGGTCTTGACGGCCTTCTCGGCATTGCTCTGGTTGTCGGCGTCGAACTCTTCACGGCTGCTGCCCTGCTCGGTCAGCTGCTCGTTGAACTTGTCCTCGTCGTGCTCGAGGCCGTGGATCGCGTTGTGCAGGGCGTCGTCGACCTGAGCCTTCACGATCGCCTCGGGCAGGGGCACCTCGACGTCATCGAGGAGCACCTCGAGCGCCTTGTCGCGGATCTGCTCGGCCTGCTGGATGCGCTTGACCCGGCTGACCTGCTCGACGAGGCTTTCCTTCAGCTCGGCGATGGTGTCGAATTCGCTTGCCAGCTGCGCGAACTCGTCATCGGCCTCGGGCAGCTCGCGCTCCTTGACCGACTTCACGGTGACGGTGACCTCGGCCTCCTTACCGGCATGCTCGCCGGCGGCCAGGGTGGTGGTGAAGGTCTTGCTCTCGTCGACCTTCAGGCCGACGATCGCCTCATCGAGGCCCTCGATGAGCTGGCCGGAGCCGATCTCATGGGACAGGCCCTCGGTGGCGGCCTCGGGCACGTCCTCGCCGTCGACAGTGGCCGACAGATCGATGGAGACGAAGTCGCCCTCGGCGGCGGGACGCTCGACACCGGTCAGGGTGCCGAAGCGGGCGCGCAGGTTCTGCAGCTCGGTGTCGACCTCATCGTCGCCGACCTCGATCGGATCGACGGTGATCTTCAGCGCGCTCAGATCGGGCAGCTCGATGTCGGGACGGATGTCCACCTCGGCGGTGAAGACCAGTTCCTCGTTGTCCTCGAGCTTGGTGACCTCGATCTCGGGCTGGCCGAGGGGCTGCAGTTCGGCGGCGCTGACGGCCTCGCTGTAGCGGCTGGGCAGCGCGTCGTTGACGACCTGCTCCAGGACGGCGCCGCGGCCGATGCGGGCTTCGAGGAGCTTGCGGGGGGCCTTGCCGGGACGGAAGCCGGGCAGCCGGACCTGGGTGGCCATCTGCTTGAACGCGCGATCGAAGTCGGGCTCCAACTCGGTGAAGGGCACCTCCACGTTGATCCGAACCCGGGTCGGGCTCAACTTCTCGACGGTGCTCTTCACTGCGTTACTCCTTGTATGTGTGGTTCTCGATAGTCGTGCGGTCGGGGTGACAGGATTTGAACCTGCGGCCTTCCGCTCCCAAAGCGGATGCGCTACCAAGCTGCGCTACACCCCGTGCCTAATCCGTGCCTGCCTGGTCGGCACGCACGCACGCCGACCACGCGAGATACTACGGGCACGTGTCGTGGAGCAATCAATTGGATTTGATTGCGCCTTCGCCGGTACAGTCTCCGATGCACCGCACGCGGGCGTAGCTCAATGGTAGAGCCCTAGTCTTCCAAACTAGCTACGCGGGTTCGATTCCCGTCGCCCGCTCTCGAAAGAAACGGCCCTACCGGCGGAAACGCTGGTAGGGCCGTTTTTCGTGGCCCGTGTCATTCGCTTCGCATGACCTCTAGGCGGGTGCCTTCGCCGGGGACACGTGCGAGCGTGGCGCCGACCGCATGGTCACCCCTGGGCGGGACCCCGGCCTGTCAGCTGCCGGGGGTTCGCTCTCGGTAGCGGATTCCTGCGAATCTGCCTCAGCTTCGAGACCCTTCTCGTCGTTCCGACCCTCCGAGGGCGTCTCGGCGGAAAGTCGGTCGGGTTCATCGCTCACGCCAGCGACATCCGAGTCTGCCGTCTCGGCGATCTCCGTCGGCCCCTGTTCGCCCATATCCTCCTCGCCGCCATCGAAGGACACGTCGTCTCGATCACCGCCGCGGGCTCGTGCCGGCTCGGCGTCCGGCCGCTCTTCGGGCCGCTGCGCTCCTGGCACCTCGAACGGCCGCACGCGCTCCGCGGCGTCAGCGGGCGAGGACGTGTTCGCGCCGGACACCCGTCGACCCTCATCCATCTGCGAAACACGTTCCATCACCGACGTTTTGATCTCAGATGTCGCACTCCGGGTGACTGCGGACGAGCTCGCGTTCTTACCGGCGCCGACACCCAGTACCGACCCGACGAAGTTCGCCACCGCCTTGATGACCTGCGTGATCAGCTTCGGAACGAAGGCGACCGCCTGGCCGACCGCCCGGACGATCTGCTGGAAGAAGGCCGCCAGCGGGTTCACCGGCTGCGCCGTCGTCGGGCGCAGCTCTTTGATCAGGTCGGCGAGGACATCGGCGGCGAGCTTGGGCTGCCAGTCGTGGTCGAAGAGGCCGAGGTTCTTGTCGGGATCCAAGCTGCCGGGTTCGGTGTCCCGCGTCTGGTAGATGAACACCGGCCCTGCGCCGTCGATGTTCTGCCAGGTGCGCAGAAGATCCTCGATGAACGCCGCCTGCTGCTCCTGGGTGAGGACCACATTGCCGTCCAAAGTGGTTGTCGGTTGCCCATATTCGGTGATCCACACCTTGATATCGCCGTCGCCTTTTTCGATCATCAGCGCACGCAGTTGATCGAGTTGTTCGATCGGGTAATCGAAATGGGGCTGTCCCTGCCCACCGGAGAACGGCATGGAATACAGATACGGGTGGTACGAGAACGCGTCGAAGTAACCCTGGGCGCCCGCGTCGTACATTCCCGCCAAGAAGTCCACCGGGCTCATGGTCGAACCGTCGGGGCGGGTGGGGCCCGCCACCACCGACCCGGCGATCACCACCGCGGACGGGTCGGCCAGCTTGATCGCCTCGTAACCCTCTTGCAGCATTCGGGTGTAGGCAGCGGGGTCGACCGGATCCCAGAACAGGTTGGCGGTCGGTTCGTTCCAGATTTCGTAGGCCGAGATCCTGCCCGAGTATTTCTCGGCGACCTCGCTGACGAAGGTCCCGAACTTCACCGGGTCGGGGTGGCTGATCCACGCCGTCTCCTCCGGCGGCTGAGCGGCACCCGCCCACGGCGGTGTGTACAGGACGGTGCCCAGGATGCCCATGCCCCGCCGGTCGGCCGCTTCGACCATCCGGTCGATATTCTCCCATTTGAAGACGCCTTCTTCGGCTTCGACGTCCGCCCAGAAGATCCCGATCCGGACGTTCTTGACGCCGAGGCTCTGCATCGCGTCCAGAGTCCGTTCGATATCGGTCTCCGACATCAGGTAGAAGTCATGCCCCTCCGCGACACCGATGGTGCTCGGCGATTCCACGATGGCCGCCACCGGCAGCACCGCGTGCCTCGCCGCCCTCGCAGACCACTCGGTGCCGGGACCTCCGATACCACCGACAAGCGCCATCGACATCCCGGCACTCACGGCGATCACTGCGAGCCGTCTTGCCACACGTACCCGGCTTTGCATTGGGCGCCCCTCTCGCGGGGTCGAATCGACGGGGTGCCAAACCTAACAGCGCGTCGGCTCCGGTTTGCGTGATTTTGTTGTTTCCCGCGAGCACCGACCGCATCCCGCAACAGACGGCCGGGCCGATTCCTGTCGGTACGCTGGGACCATGAACGGCGTCTTGCTCATCCTCATCGTCCTCGTCATCGCGGCGATCGCATTCGTCGTCTACAGCTCCTCTCAAGCGAACGGCCGAAAGTCGGCCGAGTCGCTGGCCGACGCACAGGCCGACGCCCGCCGCGTGATCGAGCGGCTCGGCGGCCAGGTGCTGAACCTCAACGGCAACGACGACGCCTCCAAGCAGGCGATGGCCGATGCCTCCGAGCGCTACACCGCGGCCTCTTCGCAGATCGATCAGGCCACCACGGCCAAGCAGGCGCTGCTGGCCAAGGAGAGCGCCATCGAGGGTCTCTACTATGTGCGCGCCGCCCGCGTCGCGATGGGCATGGACCCCGGACCGGAGCTGGAATCCCTTGCCGGACAACGCACCGCCGGCAATGTCACCGAGGATCGGCGCGTCGAGTTCGAGGGTCGCCAGATCGAAGCCTCGCCGTCCCCGTCGGAGCGCACCCCGAACTATTACCCCGGCGGGCGCGTCGCCGGGCGTCCGGTCCCCGCGGGCTGGTACTCCGAACCGTGGTGGAAGCCCGCGCTCGTCGCGGGCGCCTGGGGTATCGGATCGGCGCTGCTGTTCAGCACGATGTTCAGCGGCATGAGCGGCGTCGGCTATGACGCCCAGGCCTTCGAAAACGGCTACGGCGACGGGTTCCAGGACGGGATGGACCAGGGCCAGCTCGGCGATGGCGGCGGTGCCGACCAGGCCGGCTGGGACGGCGGCGGCGACCAAGGCGGCTGGGATTCCGGCGGTTGGGACGGCGGCGGCGATTTCGGTGGCGGCGACTTCGGCGGAGATTTCGGCGGGTTCTGACCCTTCCCGATCAGAGCCGGCTCTCCAGCCGCGCGCTGACACCGGCCTCCTGCAGATCGAGGCGCTCCAGCATGGCGCGCACCGCCTCATCCTCGATGCGGCCCTCATCGCGTTCGGCGATCAGAGCGGCCCGCTGGGCCGCGAGCACCGAGCGGTACACAGTGGAGAAGATCTCGGCGCGTTTGGTGTGTGCCTCCGGATCGGGCATCGCATCGGCATCCTGGGAGTGCCGGGCGATGGTGGCCCGGATCTCGGCGACCAGCTGGGGATTGATCCCGGCCGGCGGATTGGCCCGGAACTCCGCGAGCACCTCATCGGCGGCGTCGTGGACCACCGTTTCGGCCTTGAGTTCCTCGGCCCGGTCGGCCTCGTGATCATCGTTGAACCGGGACAACTGCAGACGTTTGATCAGCAGCGGCAGCGTCCAGCCCTGGATCAGCAGGGTGCCGATGGCCACCACGAACGCCATCGCCTGGATGGTGGCCCGCTCCGGGAACGGCTCCCCGCTCGCCGTCGTCACCGGGATGGCGGCCGCGGCGGCCAGCGTCACCACCCCGCGCATCCCGGTCCACGAGACCACCACGTTCTCCTGCCAGGTCAGTGAGCGGCGGTCGATCTTGGACCGCCACTTCCCCGGCTCCCTGCGCGGTCTCCCCCGCCCCCGCCCGTCGCGCGCGTCGCCATCGGGAGCCGGCACGCTCCAGCGGGCCCCGACGTGGCGGGCCAGCTGACCGCGACCGAACATCAGCAGCACCGACAGCGGCCGGATCACCAACACAATCAGCAGCACGAGCGCCGAGGCCATCAGGACCTCCACCACCGATTCGTGGGCGGCGTGCAGATCGTCGAGCACAAAGCGCAGGTGCAGCCCGATGTAGGCGAACACGAACGCCTCCAGCAGCACGTCCACCGAGTTCCAGACGTAGCGCTCCTGCAACCGGGTCTGGTATCCCGCCGACAGGGTGCCGTTGCCGACGACGAATCCGGCGACGACCACTGCCAGCACACCCGAGGCGTGCATCTCCTCGGCCAGGATGAACGCCGCGAACGGCACCACGAGACCCTGCACGGTCTCCAGGCCCGGATTGGCCAGCCGCCTGCGGATCCACAGCGTGATGTAGCCGAGGACGCCGCCCACCACCGGCCCGAGCAGGGCGCTGTAGGTGAACAGCAGGAACGGGTTGTCGAAGAAGGTGTGAGTGCCTGCCACCTGTGCCACCGCGACGCTGAACAAGGTCAGCGCGGCGGCGTCGTTGATCAGGCTCTCCCCCGTCAGGATCGCCATCACCTTCTTGGGCAGCCCCAGTTTGCGGCCTAGGGCCACGGCGGTGACCGCATCCGGCGGGGCCACGATGGCGCCGAGCACCAGGGCGGTCGCGAACGTCAGCGGCACCACCACCAGCCAGGACGACACCAGCGCCACGGTGAAGGCGCTGACCACGACCAGTCCGACGCCCAGGCCGAGGATGGGCCGGATATTGCGCAGGAACGTCGGGAACGAAAAGTTCAGTGCCGCCGAATACAGCAGTGGCGGAAGCACCACCGTCAGCAGGATGTGCGAGTCCAGTTCCGGCGGTTCGAAATCCGGCATGAACGAGACCGCGATGCCCACCACCACGATGATCAGCGCGGGTTCGAGCCCCCGCCGATGCGCGATGGCGGTGACCACGATGGCTCCGACGACCACGAGAATGAGTTCCACTCCGGGGATTCTCCCTGGTGGTCTGGGTGACGGTGCCGTCGCGTCAGGTCTGGCAGGTGGAACACCAGAACACGTTGCGCGCCTCCAGTTCTGCGGTGCGCACCGTCGTGCCGCACACCCGGCAGGCGTCACCGGCCCGGCGGTAGACGTAGGTCCGCGGCCGGCCGGGCCGGTAGGACGGAGCGCCGCGGTCGTGCTCGGGGCGCACCACCACGATCTTGCCGCGGCGCACACCGACCTTCATCAGGGCCACCAGATCGGTCCACATGTCGTCGAACTCGTCGGCGGAGATATCGGTCCCGGGCCGGAACGGGTCGATGTGGTGGCGGTAGAGCAACTCACTGCGGTACACGTTGCCGACTCCGGCGATCACCTTCTGATCCATCAGCAGCCCACCGATGGTCCTGCGGGACTTGGCGATTCGCCTCCATGCCGGCGCCGGGTCGGCATCCGGGCGCAGCGGGTCGGGGCCCAACCGTGCCACCACGTCATCGACGGCGCCGGCGTCGATCACCTCGCACACCGTCGGCCCCCGCAGGTCGGTGCCGTACTCGGTGCCGATCATCCGCATCCGGACCTGCCCGACGGGCTCGTCGAGCGGCAGCGGCGCCTCGGTGAAGGTGCCGTAGAGCCCGAGGTGCACGTGCACGATGTGGCCGCCGTCGTAGTGGTGGAACAGATGCTTGCCCCAGGCATCGGCGCGGCGCAGCACCCGACCGCTCACGGCGTCCGCGCCCTCGGCGAAACGTTGTTGCGGGCTGGTCACGATGACCGGCTTACGACCGAACCTCTTCTGATGCAGCCGGGCGAGCCGGTGCAGGGTATGCCCTTCGGGCACGTCTAGGCGGGCGCGCCGGGCACCGGGGGTGCGATGTGGTCGACCTCGTAGGCCGCCAGGATGTCGATGCGGCGCTGGTGGCGTTCGGCCTCGGACCACGGGGTGGACAGGAAGGCGTCGACGATGGCGAGCGCCTCCTCCTCGGTGTGCATGCGACCGCCGAGACCCATCAGCTGCGCCTTGTTGTGCTGGCGGGCCAGCTGTGCGGTCTCCACACTCCAGGCCAGCGCACATCGGGCGCCGGGCACCTTGTTCGCGGCGATCTGCTCGCCGTTGCCGGATCCGCCGAGCACGATGCCCAGGCTGTCCGGATCGGCGACGGTCTTGACCGCGGCGTCGATGCAGAACGCCGGGTAGTCGTCCTCGGCGTCGTAGGTGTAGGCACCGCAGTCGATCGGCTCGTGGCCGTTGCTCTTGAGGTGCTCGATGATGGTCTTCTTGAACTCGAATCCGGCGTGGTCGGCACCGATGTAGACGCGCATGGCGGTAACCCTAACGTGTCGGCCGGTGGCCACCAGACCGTCTACCACGACGTCCAGCCCTACACCGAACTACGTCGTGATGCTGTCGAACCGCTCCTTGAATGACGGCCGACGACCGATCTGTCCGCTCCCGCGGGATCATGTGTCGCGATCACACCCAATTGCGCACGCCGGGAAGGTAACCCGCCGGCTTGTCGCCGACCTTCACACCCGGGCTGACGATCAGATTCTGATACCCCGGGGTGAACATCTTGTACACCGACTCCGGCGTCGGCTCCCCGGCGGCGTCCAACAACGCATGTAGTTCGCCGGGTATGACGAAGTCCAGCGCAGCCATCGTGGCCGCCAGCTGCTGTGCGCTGCTCGCACCCACGATCGCCGCCGCAACTCCGGGTCGGGTCGCCACCCAGTTGATCGCCACCTGCGCCATCGACACCCCCAACTCGGCGGAGACCCGGGCCAGTGGCTTGAGCAGCTCCCAATCTCGGTCGCGCAGATCCATCGACGCACCCGCACCCGTCAACCGGCCGTCGCCGCCGACTGCGCCCTTGTCCTCGGCGTGGTACTTGCCACTGAGGAAACCTTGCGCCAACGGACTCCAGGCGGTGACCCCGAGCCCGAGGTGCTGGCCCATCGGGACGTGTTCGGTCTCGATGGTGCGCTCGATCAGCGAGTACGGCAGCTGGATGTTGATCAGCGGGCTGAGATTGTTGGCGACGGCGAACGTCTGCGCCTGTGCCGCATACCAGGCCGGGGTGTCCGACAGCCCCGCGTACCGGATCTTGCCCGCCCGCACCAGGCTGTCGAACGTTTGCATGACCTCCTCCACCGGGGTCAGTCGGTCCCAGGAGTGCAGCAGATAGAGGTCGACATAATCGGTCTGCAGCCTGCGCAGCGACGCGTCCAGAGCACGGATCATGTGCTTGCGGCCATTGCCACCGCCATTGGGGTCACCGGGGAACATTCCATTGGTGAACTTGGTGGTCAACACGACGCTGTCGCGCACCCCGAACTCGTTGAGGAGCCCACCCAAAATGGTCTCGCTCTCTCCTTCGGTGTAGAAGTCGGCGGTGTCGATGAAATTGCCTCCGGCTTCCAGATACTGCCGAAGGATCGGCCTGGATTCCTCAAGCGTCTTTCCGTAGGCGGCCTGGTAGCCACTCGTACCGAAGTTCATCGTGCCAAGCGCCAGCGAGCTCACACGCAGCCCGGACCGTCCGAGGAGGTGATACCGATCAATTGTCATTTCGCACTCCCTTTGCATGCCGGTTCAGCGTCGAGTGCCAGCGTGCAGAACCCAAAATGGACTTGCAAGTCCATTTTTGAGACTCGCTATCCGGGCAGGTCAGCGGATGCGGAGGGTGCGGACGGGAATCACGAACAGGAAACTCTTGTAGCTGGTCGCGGCATCGGCCAACGCCCACCAGGCGACCAGGAAACCGGCCACCCCGAACGTCCGGCTACAGCATGCCGAGAAGCTCGACGTCGTTCCGGCCCGACATGGCTGCCAAGCCTGAATCGAACGTCAGCACGGCAAGACCGTGGCGGCGGGCCAACACCAGCAGGTGAGCATCGGTGATCTGGCGGTAGCCCGCGACCTGTAGGATATCGGCGTCTGCAAAGGACACGTCGCCTGTGACGAAGCGGTGCCCAGCCACACCACGCAACGCAGCGAGGACCTGACGCGCTTGCGGCACGCTGATCGGAGCGGACAGGACTCTTCGATTCGAGGACACTCGGACGAAGCCACTTTCGGTGACCGGGCAGGTGGCCCATCCATCGGCCGCACGCTCGGCGAAACCAGGACCGAATCACTGTGTGGTGGATATGGGAATCCCACGCCAGCGCCACCAGCGCGTTCACGTCGACCAGGATGGCACTCCTGGTGCGTCAGCCTTCGTCAAGCGCGCGACGCACCATGTCGGGGGCGATCGGTGCCGTACCTGCCGGGACGCGAATCACCGGGATGTCGTCGGCGGTCGCAACCTAGGCGGGAGTCAGTCCCTTCATGGCGAGTTCTGAGACAACGGATCCGCGAGCCGCCAGGCCATCGAGCAACACCTCGAGCAGACGTGGGGTGCGCTCGGCCCATTCGTCATCCTCGACGTGGGCCAAGAACCAGGACAGCAGGATCACATCGCGCGAGTCGATATCACCGCGCAGCACGCCGGCCTCGCGACCGGCAGCCAGCAACGCGTTGAGCGCCTCACCCAGCTTGCCCAGCGTCTGTGCCCCGAGGTCCTGCCACATCGAGGCCTCGACCGCGGCCATCACCCCGAACTTGACCCGCGCGTAGGCCGCGAGCTGGGTGAACCACAGTTCGAGCGCCTCACGCGGCGGGTGCTCATCGAGCAGCGCGTGGGCGAGGGCGACGAGTTCATCGATTTCTCCGTCATAGAGCGCGCGCACGAGCTCGTCACGGGTGGCGAAGTGACGGTAAAGCGTGGCCTGCCCGACGCCGGCCCGCCGCGCGACCGCGCTGAGTTTGAGCTCTCCGGGCTCGGTGATCAGTTGCCGGGCGGCCTCGATGATCGCGGCGCGACTGCGTGCCGCATCGGTGCGCTCGGACATGACCCACCCCTTCAGCTTGAAAACGGACAAACTGTCCGCTTATATGGAAACGGACAGTTTGTCCGTAATCACTCAGGAGGTTAACGATGGATTCGATCGTCGACAAGGTGGTGGCGATAACGGGCGCCAGCAGCGGGATCGGGGCGGCCGCGGCGCGCCGGCTCGCGGGCCGCGGGGCCGCCGTCGTCCTCGGTGCGCGCCGCGCCGACCGCCTGGACACGCTGGCCGGAGAGATCCGAGCGGCCGGGGGCCGGGCCAGTGTGGTGACGGTCGACGTCACCCGCGCCGAGGATCTGCAACGGCTCGTCGAGACTGCGGTATCCGAGTACGGACGGCTGGACGTGTTGGTCAGCAGTGCCGGGATCGGCCCGATCTCCCCGATGACCGCGCGCCGCCGCGCAGATTGGGACGCGATGATCGATGTCAATCTGCGCGGGGTGCTGCACGGTATCGACGCCGCCCTACCGGTTTTCCAGGACCAGGGGCGCGGCCACTTCGTCACCATCGTCTCGACCGCGGGGATCAAGATCGTGCCGACCATGGCGGTGTACGCGGCGACCAAGAACGCGGTGCGCACCCTGTTGGAAGGCCTGCGTCAGGAGTCCACCGACGGGACGCTGAAGACCACCGCGATCTCACCGGGTGTGGTGCGCACCGAGTTCGTCGATTCCATCACCGACCCCGGCATCCGCGCCGAAATCGGCGCCACGATGGGCACATCCGGGATCGAGCCGGACGCGATCGCACGGGCAATCGAGTACGTCATCGATCAGCCCTGGGAGGTCGAGATCGGTGAGCTCTCGATCCGGCCGACGGTCCAGGGCTGAGCACCGTTCCTCAACCGACCCGTGGCTTGATCTCCTCGATCACCCAGCGCGCGAAGTCCAGGTAGCCCTCGATATCGCCTACTCCCTGCGGGGGCACGGAGCTCACCGTGACGCCCAGTTCCGCCAACCTGCCCAATCGGTCGACTATCTGCTCGGCGCTCATCACCCGGCGGTCCGCCGCATCGCCGATTGCTTCGTGGCGCGCGTTGATGGGCGGCACCTTGACCGGAAACATCACATCGAAGGGCTTGTCGACGTACGTCGGTTGCGACTTGATGTAGTCGAGACGGGCCGGAATGTCGTCGGGGTCGCTCAGAAAGGGCCACCAGCCCGAACCGAACCGTGCTGCGCGCTTCAACGACGCCTCGACATCGCCGCCGATCCATATCGGGATATGCGGCCGCCGAACGGGTTTGGGCTCGAACGCGATATCGCGAAAGGAGACGTACTTGCCCTCGAACTCCGGGGTGTCGCTCGTCCACAACTCGATCATCGCGGCCAGATACTCGTCGCAGATCCGGCCCCGTTCCCGGAACGGAACGCCGACGGCCTGGAATTCCTCCTCCAGCCACCCGACTCCGACCGACATCATCATTCGGCCACTGCTCAACCAGTCGGCGGTGGCCAGGGCCTTGCCGAGGACGATCGGATTCTGCAGCGGCAGGATGGTGATGCATGAGTTCACCACGATGCGCTCGGTGGCTCCCGCGATATAGGCCTGCGCCGACGCCGCGTGGAAGTAGTGCGGCCCGGACACCTCCACGTGGTCGCGCGGGATGACGAAATGCTCTGGGACGGCGACCATGTCATAGCCCAGGTCGTCGGCCAGCTTGACCATCCGGGTTTGGTCCGCGCCGGTGACGCCCGCCTCCCACGGCTGCACCATCGCCTTGATCCGCAGCGTGTGCGGCAACCCGAAGGCGAACTTCACGCGGCATTCACCTCGGCTATGCGGTTCGCGGTCGGCACGCTCATTCGGGGAGTCCGATCGTCTTGATCGACAGGTACTCTCGGTAGCCTTCGGCTCCGTTGCGGTAGCCGAGGCCAGACTGCCCGGTGCCGCCGAACGGGCTGTTGATGCCGAAGTGACTCTTGGCGTTGATCGACACATTGCCGGTGCGAATCCGCTTGGCGACGGCCAATGCCCGGTCCACGTCGGCGCTGGACACCTCACCGGACAGGCCGTAGATCGTGTTGTTGGCGATCTCGATCGCCTCGTCCTCGGTGTCGTAGGGTGTGACGGTCAGCACCGGGCCGAAGATCTCTTCCTGGGCCACTCGCGAATCGGGGTCGACATCGGCGAGCAACGTCGGCTCGGTGTAGTAACCCACCGGCAGGTTCTCCGGGATGCCCCCACCGGTGATCAGCCGCGCACCTGACTCGATCCCGCTTCTGATCAGTTCGAGCACCTTCTGCCGTTGCTGCTCGCTGATCTGGGGGCCCTGCATGATCCCCGGCGTCCAGGGATCTCCGATAGGAAAGTTCTCCATCGAGACCTTCAGAATTTCCAGGCCCTCGTCGTAGCGGCTGCGCGGCAGCAGTATCCGGCTGGGCAGCACACACGACTGCCCGGACATCACACACGCCATCATCGCGGCGATGGGCAGCGCCGAAGTGAAATCGGCATCTTCGAGCACAACGTGAGCGGACTTGCCGCCGAGTTCCAGCAAGGTCTTCTTCACCGTGGGTGCACCGGCGGCCAGGACTGCCCGCCCGGTGGCGGTCGATCCGGTGAAGGTGATCATGTCCACGCAGGGGTCGGCCGACAACGCGGCACCGACGTCGTTGGCGTTCGAGGACACCACATTGAACACCCCGGCAGGAATATCGGTCTCCTCGGCAACGATGCGTCCCAGCTCGGTACCCGACCACGGTGTGAGTTGAGCCGGCTTGAGAACGACGGTGTTTCCGGCCATCAACGCCGGCATCGTCTCGGCGATGTTCAGGTAGAACGGCACATTCCACGGCGTGATGGCACCGACCACCCCCACTGGCTCGTAGTGCAATTGGCGGCGTGCGGGTCCCATCGGGGTGTCATGCAGTCCGGTGTGTACCACGTAGTCGAAGTCGCGACCGTACGCTGCCCAATGCCTGACCTCCTCGATGGGGCTCTCGATCTGCGAACCGGTCACCGTCACCGGGCACCCCACCTCGGTGACCAAGATCCGGCGCAGACGTTCGGTGTTGTTCTCCAGCGCGGCATGCAACTGCGACAGGCAGTGATGGCGGAATTCGACATCGCGCGACCAATCGGTGCCATCGAAGGCACGCCGGGCCGCTTCGACCGCGCGGGCCATATCGTCGACCGTTCCGTCCACGGCCTGACCGACCACCTGCTCATTCGCCGGGTGAACCACGTCGAACACGGCGCCGCTCGCCGTGCCCTGAAGTTCACCGCCGATCAGCATCCGACCGTCACCGGCCAGCACTCCGGTCTCCAGCGTCGTATCGCCCATCGATCATCACTCCTTGAATAAGGACCGACCGCAGCCGGTTTCGGACTTCTGTATGGCGTCGCCGAGGTATCAGTGCGCGCCGGCGATCCCCGCGACGACAGCGGCCATGATGCGGTCGAGTTCCCCGGCGTCGGTGATGGTGCCGTCGCCGGCGGTGAACGCCAGCATGATGCCGCTGATCAGTTGGGTCAGCACATAGGCCTGCTGGTCGAGCACCATCCGCGGGATGGCAGCGCCCTGGGGGTTCATCCGCTCGACGAAGTCGCGGATCAAACCCAGGAAGCGGTCGGAATTGCTGTGCACAACAGCGGCCAGATCAGGATCGCGGTTGGCTTGCAGCATGAGCTCGTACCGGGCCTTCGTCCTCGCGAACGGCTCGCCCGTCGCCGCCGCCATCACCAGCCTGGCCAGTCCGGACGGGCCGGGTGCCGCATTCGCCTGAAATTCGGTCGCCGCGGTGAGTTCGGACAGATCCCGCTCGGCGACGCGCTGGGCCAGCGCGTGCACCAGTGCAGACCGGGTCCGGAAGTAAAACGACGTCGTGCCGTCGGGCAGGGCAAGACGGCGGTCGACCTTCAGGTGACTGAGCCCCTTCACGCCGTCCTCGGCCAAGAGTTCGATTGCCGCGTCGCATATTTCACGACGCCGCGAGTCGGGGTCGGGTTTGCGCCGGTTCCCCGGGGGCGCTTCCGGGCTGGTGGCGTTCATCGGCATGACTAGCGACCGCTCTCCCGAGAGATATGGGCCAGGTCACATCGCGACATCTCTCTACTATCGTAGAGTCGTGCCGGAATGTCCAGCGATCTGAGGAGACCGGCCCATGAGCCTGCACATCGATCTGTCCGGACGCCGCGCGCTGATCACCGGCGCCGGCCAGGGGGTCGGGCGCGGCCTGGCCCTTGCATTTGCGTCGGCCGGCGCCGAAATTCTGGTCAACGATCTGCGGCCGGACCTCGCCGATGCGGTCGTCGCCGATGTGCGAGACGCAGGTTGGGCAGCGCAGCCGGCACCCTTCGACGTCACCGACTACGACGCGGTGACCGCCGCCCTCGCAGCCACAGACTCGGTCGACATCCTGGTGAACAATGCCGGCAATGCCGGAGCGCACGGGTTCGGTACCCGCGGACGATTCGCCGAATCGGCACCGCAGGACTGGGAGCCTTACCTGCGCGTGAATCTCTACGGAGTGCTCTACTGCACGCGTGCCGTCCTGCCGGACATGATCGCCGCCCGATGGGGGCGCGTCATCACGATCGTCTCAGATGCCGGCCGGGTCGGCGATCCCAGCTCTGCCGTGTATGCCGCGTCCAAGGCCGGGGCAGCAGGATTCACGCGGTCCGTCGCGCTCGAACACGGCCGATACGGGATCACCGCCAACAACGTCGCGCTCGGCACCATGCGCACACCCGCCACCGAATCGCTCTGGGCCGAGCCCGATTCGCCGCAGGCCTCGTCGATCCTGCGGAACTATGTCGTACGCCGCCCCGGCCTGCCCCAGGACGTCGCTCCGCTCGCGGCGATGCTGGCAAGCGATCACGGCGCCTGGATCACCGGCCAGACCATCCCGGTCAACGGCGGCTTCTCGTTCGCCCAGTGAGTCAGGACACGGTGATGGCGTCCAGGCGTTCCTTGATGAAATCGGCCGAGGTCACCGAAGCCAGCCCGGACACCCGGCCGATCGGCGGCTCCAGCGGTGTGACGATCGCGTCGTGGTTGGCCTCGTAGAAGTAGATCAGCGAGACCAGATCCTCTTCGGGGGCGTGCGGCTGCGGCGGCAACACCCGGTGCCGCCCCGACGGCCAGCGCCGCCCACTCCAGTATTCCAGCAGGTCACCGATGTTGACGGTCAGCGCGCCGGGCTCCCAGGGCGCGTCCTCCCACCCTTCGGCCTCCGAATACACCTGTAGGCCACCGGCTCCCGGCTCACGATCCAGCACGGTGACGGTACCGAAGTCGGTGTGCGGGCCGATCCGGAACTGCCCCGGCTCGGGCTCACCGACCACGCTCACCGGCGGGTAGTGGTTGATGTTCATCGTCCAGGTGGGCCTGCTCGCCAACGCCACGAACGGGTTGTCCGACAGCCCCAGCGCCCGGGCGAACAGCGCGAGCAGGTCATCGGAGAGTCGACGCATGGCCGTGGTGTACTCGTCGACCAGGCTCTGCAGGTGCGCCACCTCGGCAGGCCAGACGTTGGGCGCGAACCAAATTCGGTCCACCTCCGGGTCCCCGGTGCGTGTTTCGGCACCCAGGCTGAAGCTCTCCTTCAGATCGGGCGGGGTTTCGGTGCCCTCGGCGTAGGCGTTGGCTTCCGCGCCAGGGCCGATCCAGCCATGTCCGCCGACCGGCACCGAATAGCGGTGCTTGACCTCGTCGGGCAGCGCGAAGAACTCCCGGCTGGCCGCGCGCACCCGCGCGGCCAGTCCGGCGTCGACACCGTGGCCGGTGACCACGATGAACCCGGCCCGCTGCAATCCCTCGTCGACCTCGGCCGCCAGCGCGTCGGCGTCATCGCCACCGGCGTACCAGCGTGAGATGTCCACCGTGGCAATGGCACTCATTCGGCCACCCCGATATCCTCGTTCCACAGTTCCGGGTGCTCGGCGATGAACTCCTCCATCATCGTCACGCAGCGCTGATCCTCGAGCAGCGTGACCTGCACCCCGTTCTCGGCCAGCCAGTCATGCCCACCGGAGAACGTCTTGGCCTCCCCGATGACGACGGCACCGATGTTGAACTGGCGCACCAGCCCGCTGCAGTACCAGCACGGCGACAGTGTCGTCACCATCACCGTCGACCGGTAGTCGCGCTGGCGCCCGGCGTTGCGGAACGCGTCGGTCTCGCCGTGCACGGACGGATCGTCATTCTGCACGCGCCGGTTGTGCCCGCTGCCCAGCAGCACACCGTCGGCGGTGAACAGCGCCGCGCCGATCGGAATCCCACCTTCGGCCAACCCTTTTCGAGCCTCCCCGACGGCGACGTCGAGCATGTCCTCAGGACTCACAAAGCCACCTGTTCCGCTTGGATTTTGGACCGGCACAACACCAGATAGCTGCCCGCCGCGAGGACGAACCCGACGAAGAAGCCGATATCGCCCAGCTCGGGCACCGCGCGGACCACGAATCCCACGAACAACTCCTGGTTGCAGAACAGCAGCACCGACACCACCAGACCGATCAGGAACGACAGTAGCCCCGGCCAGTTGGAGTAGTTGCGGTCATAGAGAAATCCGTCCACCCGATGCCCGCGGCGCAGGTACTGATCGGCGAACACGACACCCAGCCACGGGCCGACCCAGTAGGCGATCACGAACAGGAAGCTCTTGTAGCTGGTCGCGGCATCGGCCAGCGCCCACCAGGCGACCAGGAACCCGGCCACGCCGAAGAACACCGTGGCCAGCGCCCGCGCGATGTGCGCGGGCAGCGTGATCCCGGTGGTGACGAAGGCCATCCCGGCCGAATACACATTGATCGCGTTGGCGGCGATGGCGCCGACGGTGATGGCCAGCAGGGTGGCCGCGGCCAGCCAGGCCGGCAGTGAACTGGTGAACGCGTCCGTCGGATTGTCGGTGGCCGCGGTGACGATGGTGACCGAGGCAGCGCCGACGATCGCCAGGATGGTGCACGCCGAGAACAGGCCCGCGGCGGCGAACAAACCGGTGCGCACCGGGGAGACCGTGGCCGGCAGGTAGCGGCTGAAATCGGCGGCGTACGGCGCCCATCCGGCGACATAGCCGAAGGTGGTGCCCACCGTCAGCAGGAAGCCGCCCAGCCCGCCGACACCGCCGTCGACGGCGGGTGCGCCCAGATCGGCCTGGGTCAAGATGACCACCGAGGTGATCGCGAAAATCACCGCGAGCACCGGGAACGCCCAGCGCTCGAAGGCCTGCACCAGGTTGTGCCCGAAGAAGGCCAGCGCGGTCTGCACGACGACCACCAGGACAAGGGCCAGCAGCGGGCCGATTCCGAACAACGTCGAGAGCGCGAACGCGCCGCTGACACTGTTGGTGGCGAACCAGCCGACACCGGCGGTCACCGCCATCAGCACCGAGGGCACCGCGTTGCCCTTGAAACCGAACGGCAACCGGCCGATCACCATCTGCGGGACACCGAGTTGCGGCCCACGCGCGGACAGGAAGTAATGCGCCACGGCGCCCAGGCCCGCACCGACGATGATGCCGGCCGCGGCCTGCCAGAAACTCATGCCGAAGTACGAGACGGCGAGCACGCCCAGGAAGATGGTGGCGAACTCCAGGTTGGGAGACGCCCAGGTCCACAACAGTTGACTCGGGCGACCGTGGCGGTCGGCCTCGGCGATGAACTCGTTGCCACCCGGTTCGACCGCGACGAGGCGGTCCCGGTAGGTGCCGTCGGTGCTGGGTTCAGCCGCTGTCATTCTGAGCACTTTGACGCGCGCGGCACATGCTTGCAACCGGAACGACCCAATGTCACACCTTCGGATTCAGTCGTCGTACTCCCCCGCTACACCCGTGCGTCCACCGTTGTTCACCTGTTAATGCTGTGCCCGACAAGCTATTCCGCAGGTCAGCGGGCGCGCTAGGGTGTCCTTCGCAATCGGCAGACAGGGAGACTCGAATGGGCAGCACAACCGCGGCCTCGATACGGCAGGCGATCGCGGCTGAGGACATGTCCGCCTGGCTGCGATCGGTCAAGGATCCCGCCGAGCGCACCCATCAGCTCGCCAAGCTGCCCGCCGAGGAGCTACGCGCGCTCGGCGCCCTGCTCGATCAGCGGGGCGCCACCGACCTGTTCGAGTCGATCGATGACGCCTTGGCCGCTCGAGTGCTCGAAGCGATGCACGCCCGGGATGCCGCCGACCTGGTGAACGTGCTGGACCTCGACCACGCCGCCGACGTCCTGCGCGATATCAAGGCCGGCCCGCGCGAGCAACTGCTGTCCGCGCTGCCGCAGGACCGCGCGGAGGCGCTGCGCGGCCTGCTGAGTTGGCCGCAGGACTCGGTGGCCGCGCACATGGTGCCCGAGGCATTGACGGTGCGGCCCGCGATGACCATCGGCCAAGCGGTCGCCGCCCTGCGCGATGACGCCGCGACCTCACGCAGCGATTCCCGGACGGGCGCTTACGTTTACGTCACCGATGACGACAATCGCCTCCTCGGTGTGGTGGCGTTTCGCGACCTGGTGCTGAGCGATCCGCACGACACGGTGTCGGCGCTGACGAACAGCGACGTGTTGTCGGTGTCCCCGCTGACCGACGCCGAGGAGGCCGCGCAGGCGCTGATGGACCACAACCTGGTCGCGGTTCCGGTGGTGGATGCCGACAACCGGCTACTCGGGATCCTGACCGAGAACACCGCCGGTGACATCACCGAGGAGGAGGTCACCGAGGACGCCGAACGCCAGGGCGGCTCGGAGCCGCTGGAGGTGCCCTACCTGCGGGCCTCGCCGTGGCTGTTGTGGCGCAAACGCATCGGATGGTTGCTGCTGCTGTTCGTCGCCGAGGCCTACACCGGGACGGTGCTGCGGCACTTCGAGGAGGAGATGGAGGCCGTCGTCGCGCTGGCCTTCTTCATCCCGCTGCTCATCGGCACCGGAGGCAACACCGGCACCCAGATCACCACCACGCTGGTGCGAGCGATGGCCACCGGTCAGGTCCGGCTGCGCGATGTGCCCGCCGTGCTGGCCAAGGAGATGTCCACCGGCATGATGATCGCGCTGACCATGGCGCTGGCGGCCTTGATCCGCTCCTGGATGCTGGGTGTGGGCCCAGAGATCACGCTGACGGTGTGCCTGACCGTCGCCGCCATCGTGCTGTGGTCCTCGTTCGTGGCGTCGATCCTACCGCCGGTGCTCAAGAAGGTGCGCGTCGATCCGGCCGTGGTGTCGGCGCCGATGATCGCCACCATCGTCGACGGCACCGGCCTGATCATCTACTTCATGATCGCCCACGCCACGCTGTCGCAGCTGCAGGGGCTGTGACTAGTCGAATTCCGGCGACTCGTGCCGGGTGCGCTTGAGCTCGAAGAAGTGCGGGTAGGAGGCGAAGATCACCGAGGCGTCCCACAGCTTGCCGGCTTCCTCACCGCGCGGGATCCGCGAGAGCACCGGGCCGAAGAACGCGACGCCGTTGACGTGGATGGTGGGGGTGCCGACGTCATCGCCGACGGCGTCCATGCCTTCGTGGTGGCTCTTGCGCAACGCGTCGTCGTAGGCGTCGCTGGTTGCGGCCTGGGCCAGTTCGGCGGGCAGGCCGGCCTGCTCCAGCGACTTGGTGATGACGTCGTCGAAGTCCTTGTTGCCCTCGTTGTGGATCAACGTGCCCATGGCGGTGTACAGCGGTGACAGCACCTCCGAACCGTGGGCCTGCTCGGCGGCGATCGCCACCCGTACCGGACCCCAGGCCTTCTGCATCATCTCCTGGTAGTTCTCCGGCAGGTCGCGGCCCTCATTGAGCACCGCGAGGCTCATCACGTGGAAGTTCACCTCGATATCGCGGACCTTCTCCACCTCGAGGATCCAGCGCGAGGTGATCCAGCACCACGGGCACAGCGGGTCGAACCAGAAACCTGCGGTGTCCTTCTGAACCGTCTCCTGAGCCATCGGCTGAGTCCTCTCAGTACGTGCGGGCAGTCTCCACAACGGCACAACTGTCGCCGCTCGGCATATGTTCCCCGGCTGCGACTAAGTTGGTCGGCGTGGCACTCCCCAATCTGACTCGCGACCAGGCGGCCGAACGCGCAACGCTGGTGACCGTCGACAACTACCGCATCGATCTGGATCTCACCACTGGTGAGAAAACGTTCCGGTCGGTCACGACCGTGACGTTCAGCGCCCTGGCCGGCGCGGACACCTATATCGACCTCGCCGCCGACACCGTGCGCAGCGCCACCCTCAACGGCCGCGCGCTCGATGTCTCCGGGTACGACGAGTCCGCCGGCATCGCGCTGAGCGGGCTCGCAGAGCACAACGAACTCGTCGTCGACGCCGACTGCCTGTACTCGAACACCGGCGAGGGCCTGCACCGCTTCGTCGACCCCGTCGACCACGAGGTGTATCTCTACTCGCAGTTCGAAACCGCGGACGCCAAGCGGATGTTCGCGTGCTTCGATCAGCCCGACCTGAAGGCCACCTTCGACGTCACCGTCACAGCGCCCGAGCACTGGCAGGTGATCTCCAACGGAGCCACCGAATCCGTGCAGGACGGCCTGCACACCTTCGTCACCACCCCGAAGATGAGCACCTACCTCGTCGCGCTCATCGCCGGGCCGTACGCCCGCTGGGACGACATCTACACCGACGACCACGGCGATATCCCGCTGGGCATCTTCTGCCGCGCGTCGCTGGCGGAGTTCATGGACGCCGAGCGGCTGTTCACCGAGACCAAGCAGGGTTTCGGCTTCTACCACCGCAACTTCGGTGAACCGTACGCGTTCGGCAAGTACGACCAGCTGTTCGTGCCGGAGTTCAACGCCGGCGCCATGGAGAACGCCGGCGCGGTGACGTTCCTGGAGGACTACGTCTTCCGGTCCAAGGTCACCCGGTACAGCTACGAACGCCGCGCCGAGACCGTGCTGCACGAGATGGCACACATGTGGTTCGGCGACCTGGTCACCATGCAGTGGTGGGATGACCTGTGGCTCAACGAATCCTTCGCCACCTTCGCGTCGGTGCTGTGCCAGGCCGAGGCCACCGAGTACACCCAGGCCTGGACGACGTTCGCCAACGTGGAGAAGTCCTGGGCCTACCGCCAAGACCAGCTGCCGTCCACCCACCCGGTGGCCGCCGACATCCCGGACCTGCATGCGGTCGAGGTGAACTTCGACGGCATCACCTACGCCAAGGGCGCCAGCGTGCTCAAGCAACTGGTGGCCTATGTCGGTCTGGAAGCGTTCCTGGCCGGCCTGCGGGACTACTTCCGCGACCACGCGTTCGGCAACGCGACCTTCGGTGATCTGCTTGGCGCACTGGAGAAGTCCTCGGGCCGCGACCTGTCCGGCTGGGGACAGCAGTGGCTCAAGACCACCGGGCTGAACACGCTGCGCGCCGACTTCGACGTCGACGCCGACGGCGCCTTCAGCCGTTTCGCGCTGGTGCAGTCCGGCGCGGCCCCGGGCGCCGGCGAAACCCGGGTGCACCGCCTGGCCGTCGGCGTCTACGACGAAGATGCCTCCGGCAAGTTGGTGCGGGTGCACCGCGAGGAACTCGACGTCGAGGGTGCACGCACGGATGTGCCTGCGCTGGTCGGTGTTCCGCGTGGCCAGTTCGTCCTGATCAACGATGACGACCTCACCTACTGCTCGTCACGGCTGGACCCCCAGTCGCTGCAGACGGTGCTGGCCCGCATCGCCGATATTGCCGAACCGCTCCCCCGCACGCTGGCCTGGTCGGCGGCCTGGGAGATGACCCGCGAGGCCGAGATGAAGGCCCGCGACTTCGTGACGCTGGTCATCGGCGGCATTCACGGCGAGACCGAAGTCGGTGTGGCACAGCGGCTGCTGCTGCAGGCCCAGACCGCGCTGAACTCGTATGCCGATCCGGAGTGGGCCAGGGAAACCGGCTGGCCGGCCTTCGGTGACGCCCTGCTGGACCGGGCCCGCGAATCGGCGCCGGGCTCGGATCACCAGCTGGCGTTCGTGAACGCGTTGTGCACCTCGGTGCTGGCGCCCAACCACATCGCCGTGCTGTCGACGCTGCTGGACAACGAGCCCGCCGCGGTCAACCTGGCCGGCCTGGTCATCGACACCGACCTGCGCTGGCGCATCGTGACCGCGCTGGCGGCCGCCGGTGTGATCGACGCCGACGGTACCGAGAGCCCGTTCATCGACGCCGAGGCCGAGCGCGACCCGACCGCCGCCGGCAAGCGCAACGCGGCCGCAGCGGCCGCGGCCCGCCCACAGGTGACGGTGAAGAACGCCGCCTGGCAGAAGGTGATCGAGGACGACACCCTGGCCAACATCACCACCCGCGCGATCGTCGGCGGGTTCGCGCAGGCCGGGCAGGCCAGCGTGCTCGCGCGCTTCAGGGACCTGTACTTCGCGTCCATCCCGGGCGTGTGGGAACGCCGGTCCAGCGAGGTCGCCCAGACCGTGGTCATCGGGCTGTACCCGTCGTGGGATATCAGCCAGGGCGGCCTGGACGCCGCGGATGCCTTCCTGTCCGGACCGGATGTGCCGCCCGCGTTGCACCGCCTGGTGCTGGAGGGACGTGCGGGCGTGGAGCGCTCGTTGCGGGCCCGCGCCTTCGATGTGAGCTGATCTCTGCTCGAGCGACCGCGTCTGTGCGCCGACACGCCGTACTTCGCGCACAAACGCGGTCGCTCGCCGGCAATACGCTGTGGGGATGGCGGCCAGCAACAGTCGTAGGGCCAGGGCGGCGCGCAAGCGCATCCGCCGGGTCAAGGCCGTCGTCAACGACCTGACCCCCGAACAGTGGTCGGCCATCCGGGATGCCTGGGGTGGCTGCGCCTACTGCGGGGTGACCGACAAGCCGATGCAGCGCGACTGCGTCATGGCGATCTCACGCGGCGGCAGGTACACGGTCGAGAACGTGGTGCCCGCGTGCGCGGCCTGCAATGCCAGCAAGTGCAATGAGGAAGTCACGCACTGGATGCGGCGCAAGCGGCTCGACGAGCGCACCTTCCTGACGCGCTACATCGAGATCCGCACGTCGATGACCCAAGCCGTCCTGTAACGCAATCAGCCCCGGTACCGAGTTTCGATACCGGGGCCGATGTGCACAGCGGTCAGCGCGGCGAGACCGCCGCGGAGGTGACGTTGATGGCGCTCACGAGAGCGTCGATGAGGTTGCCGTCGCGCAGCGAGCCGAGCGCGGCGGAGATGCCCAGCGGTGCGGCGGTCTCGATGCCGCGCCCCTTCACATCGGCGCCGTAGACGACCTCGATGGCCTTCTGATTGGGCGACACCGCGAACAGCACGGCGTTGTCCGGAGTCGGCACCTTGGCCAGGATCTCGCGCGCCGTGGCGGCGGTATCGGCACCGAGATCACCGATGAACACCGCGAAACGGGCCTTGGCGTAGCGCGAGCCGTACTTGAGCGCAACGTCGAGGGCCACCAGGTCCTTGGTCGAGAACGGGTAGTGCACCGACAGCTCACCGGGCTCGGTGACTCCCGAGATGCGGCCGCTGGAAGTCAGCGCGTAGCCGTAGGGCAGGTCGACGTCGGTGGTCGTCCTGGCGATCTCGTTGGTATGGCTACCACTTGCCACTTGCGCCACCTCCCACCGTCACGTGCGATCCGTGGCCACCGTGGCCGTGATCGGCCGGCTCATCGGCCGCCCACAGGATCGGGTCGTGGGTCCACTCGTCGCCGAGTTTGTAGGACTCAGGGTGCGGACCCTTGTGGCGGTAGGCCAGCGCAGCCAATACCAGAAACACCACGATCGGGATCCCACCCATCAGGGCATGGGCTAAGCCTGTACTCACGATGCAAACCGTATCGCAGCGCGCATCACGCCGCGCCCTCGCCCAGATATCTGACCCATGCCGGGTCCAATTCCTTCACCGAGGACAGCAGTCGCCAGTGCTGTCCCTTGGGTGGCATCGGCGCCGAGTGCAGCGACCAGCCCAGTTCGGCCAGCGTCCGGTCGGCCTTGCGGTGGTTGCACGACGAGCACGCCGCGACGCAGTTCTCCCACGAGTGCTCGCCACCGCGACTGCGTGGCACCACATGGTCGACGGTGTCGGCCTTCTGGCCGCAGTACGCGCAGCGGAACCGGTCGCGGTGCATGAGCGCGGCGCGCGTCATCGGGATGCGGGCGCGGTAGGGCACCCGCACGAAGGTGCGCAACCGGATCACCGACGGCACCACGATGGTGCGGGTCGCCGAATGGATCACCGGCCCGGAGGGGTCGTCGTGGACGACGTCGGCCTTACCGCACATCAGCATGATGACGGCCCGACGCATCGGCAGCGCGGTGAGAGGTTCGTAGGTGGAATTCAGCAGCAGCACCCTGCGCCGCCCCCAGACCGAACCCTGGTGGGCGGCAGGCGGAACGTCCGCGACTTGTAAGGAGTGCGCGCCGGCAGAATCGGCCACGGCCGTGGGGAATCGGTAGCCCTGTCGTCGAGCAGGGCTTTTCTTGCGCTGCGACATTCGTCCTCCGGAAAGACAGTTCACCACGATTTGACGCCGATCGCACGGCAATTTTGTCGGTGTTCGCTGGTCAGTCCGGTGAACTTCCGGTGAAAATTCCGTTAGATGAGCTAATCGCCGAGGCTTCCAGGCCCCTCCCACCGCCATGGCGCCACGGCTGATCGGGAACAATGGGTGCGGTGACTCAGCCGCAACGCTCGTTCTACGACGAAGTCGGAGGCCACGCCACGTTCGCCGCGATCGTGGCGAGGTTCTACGAGCAGGTGCGCGACGACGAGATCCTGCTGCCGCTGTACCCCGAGGACGATATGGACGGCGCCGAGGAGCGGCTGCGGCTGTTCCTTGAGCAGTACTGGGGCGGCCCTCGTACCTATTCCGATCAGCGCGGACACCCCCGGTTGCGGATGCGGCACGCACCGTTTCGGATCGGCTACCTCGAACGTGACGCCTGGCTGCGGTGCATGCACACCGCCGTGGCCTCCATCGACTCGGCAACCCTGGACGACGCGCACCGGCGGGCCCTGCTGGACTACCTGCAGATGGCCGCCGATTCGATGGTCAACTCGGCGTTCTGATGGCGCCGCCCATCCCCCGTCGCTTCGCTCGCCCCCAGTGGTGGTCCCGGGCGGTCTTCTATCAGGTCTACCCGCGCTCGTTTTCCGACAGCAACGGTGACGGCGTCGGCGATCTCGACGGCATCACCGAGCGGCTGGACTACCTCGCCGAGCTGGGCGTGCAGGCCCTGTGGCTCAATCCGGTGATGGTGTCCCCAATGGCCGACCACGGCTACGACGTCTCCGACCCCCGCGATATCGATCCGCTCTTCGGTGACCTGAACGCGCTGGACCGGCTGCTCGAAGCGGCGCATGCCCGCGGCATCCGGGTCACCATGGACCTGGTGCCCAATCACGTCAGCTCGGCGCATCCGTGGTTCGTCGAGGCGCTCGCCGATCCCTCGCGGCGGGACCGCTTCATCTTCCGCGACGGGGTCGGCGACGAACCGCCCAACAACTGGGTGTCGATCTTCGGTGGCCCGGCCTGGACCCGGGTGGACGACGGGCAGTGGTACCTGCATCTGTTCGACGCCGCCCAGCCCGATCTGAACTGGGAGCACCCCGAGGTCTTCGAGGACATCGAGAAGACGCTGCGGTTCTGGCTGGACCGCGGTGTGGACGGGTTCCGCATCGATGTCGCGCACGGGATGGCCAAGCCGCCGACGCTGCCGGACATGGATCTGACCGAGAACGAGCTGCTGCGCAACAAGGCCGACGACCCACGCTTCGACAACGACGCGGTGCACGACATCCACCGGTTCATCCGCACCGTGCTCGACGACTATCCCGACGCTGTCACCGTCGGCGAGATCTGGGTGCACGGCAACGAGCAGTTCGCCAAGTACCTGCGCCCCGACGAACTGCACCTGGGCTTCAACTTCCAACTGGTGCAGACCGACTACGACGCGGCAGGCATCCGGGCGGCCATCGACAACTCGCTGGACGCCGCGGCGCTGGCCGGGGCGGCACCGACCTGGACGCTGTCCAATCACGATGTGCCGCGCGAGGTCAGCCGCTACGGCGACGGGACCGCCGGACTGCGGCGGGCCCGCGCGATGGCACTGGTGAAGCTGGCACTGCCGGGCACCGTATTCGTCTACAACGGTGCGGAACTGGGACTGCCCAATGTCGAACTGCCCGGCGAGGTGCTGCAGGATCCGGTGTGGGAACGCTCCGGGCGGGTGGAGCGTGGCCGTGACGGCTGCCGGGTGCCGCTGCCATGGAGCGGGTCCACGCCGCCGTACGGGTTTTCCGCGTCGACCGAGACCTGGCTACCGATGCCCGCCGACTGGAGCTCCCTGACGGTGGAGGCCCAGCTGGCGGACCCGTCATCGACCTTGATGTTGTACCGGCGCGCCATCGGGTTACGCACCGGGCGTACGGAATTCGCCGGCGATGCTGTGGAATGGCTCGGTGACTCGACGTTCCGGCGACCCGGCGGTCTGGTGTGCACGTTCAATGCGGGCAGCGCGCCCATGAAGCTCCCGGTCGGCGAGGTGCTGCTGACCAGCGGGCCGCTCGAAGACGGGCTGTTGCCGCCGGACACCGCCGCCTGGTTGGTGTAGCTCAGCGCAGCACCATCGCCGGGTCACCCAGGCGCCGGTACACCGTGCCGAACCGCGCATCGACCCGCAACCACGCGGGATGCACCCGGACCCGCACGATCTCATCGGTGGACAGCACATCGGCGCTCTGCGGCAGAAATCCCATGGCGGTCAACGCGAACACACAGCGCATCGGGATCCCCACGGTGGTCTCGCCGGCGCTGACCGCCAGGACCTCCTGATCCAGCAGCGAGGCCGGCGGCCCGTGCGCACTGCTGTGTTCCTTGGCCAGCGCGGTGCCCCGCTCCACCAACTCCAGGATCGCCCAGGCCGGCACGTCGTCCAGATGCACGAATCCGGTATCGGGTGGCAGCACCCCACGCCACGCCGAATCCATCGCGAAACCCGGCTCGACGTACCCGGAGTCATCCACCGCCGACAGCGACCGCACCAGGGTGTCGGCGCCCACCGACAGGTCCGCGGGGCGCACCCGCCCGGCCACCACCCGGCTGGCCAGCACATCGAAGCCGGTCGACACCCAGGCCACCACCTGGTCGGTACCCGGGCGTTCGCGGAACCGGATCACCGCGGCGTCATCGAGCCGCAGCGCCCGGTCGACGAAGGTGGACAGGTCTTTTCGGTGCGCGGTGTCGAGCCACACACCGCGTTCGGGTGAGCTCACCGCTGCCGTCTGCTCTTCGCGCAGGCGCTCATCGCTGAAAACGCTGGAGATACTCGCGGTGATGCGGAAGCAGTCGCACCAGCTTCTGCTCCTCGATGTTGAAGGCCGCCAGCTGGGTCTCGCCGATCACCGCGGGCTTGGACTCCGGATCGGCGTGCACCGAGCGCACCTCATAGCCGAGGTTGAAGTCCACCGCCCGCAGCCTGCTCACCCAGATGGTCACCTGCAACGGCGAATCCATCAGGCGCAGTTGGCCCTTGTAGGTGACCTTCACCTCGGCGATGAGCAATCCGATGGTGTCGATGTCGTTGACGAACGGCTCGTGCAGGAAGGGCACCCGCGCCTCTTCCAGGATCGTCACCATGGTGGCGTGGTTGACGTGCTGGTACATGTCGATATCCGACCAGCGCACCGGCACCGGTGTGGTGAAACGCTCAGCCACTTGTTCCCGTTCCTGTTGTTCGCGTCATGCTGCGGATCTGGCGGGCCGCCACCGACAGGGTCGCCAGGTCGAGCTGGCCGTCGGCGTGAATCTCATCGAGGGTGCGTTGCGCTCGATCGACGCGTGAACTGTTCGTCAGCTCCCACTCCTCGATCTTCTGCTCACCGGTCTCGTCGGGCTCGCCGACGGCCAGTACATCGAAGCACAGCGCCCGCAGCGACCCATAGATATCGTCGCGGATGGCCAAGCGTGCCAACGAATGCCACCGGTCGTCACGCTCGAGCTGCGAGATCGCGGTGAGCAGGCCGTCGATACCGAGATGGTCCATCAGCGCAAAGTACGCGTCGGCCACCTCGGCGGGATCACGGTCGGCGATGTCGGCGATGTCGATCACGTCGAGCAGGCTGTAGCGGTACAGGCCGGTGGCGACGGTGTAGGCAAGTTCCTTGGGCACACCCTGGGCTTCGAACTCGCCGGACTCCTTGGCCACGATCGCCTTGTCGTCACCGCGTAGCCACTTCGGCATCTGCGGCGACAGCAGCGCGACCTTATCGGCGAACCGGTTGATCTCGGCGCCGACCGCCAGCGGCTGCGGCCGGTAGTTGATCAGCCAGCGCCCGGCCCGGTCGATGACCCGGCGCAGGTCGAGCGTCATGCGGTCGGTCACCGCGCACGGAATCCCGGTGTTCCCGGCGTCTTTGATGCCCTGCCAGATCTCGCTGATCCCGAAGATCGCATCGGTGGCCACAAAGCCGCGCACCGCGTCGACCGGACCGACACCGGTGTCCTCGGTCATCCGGTAGGCGTAGGTGATCCCGCTGGTGTCGACCAGATCGTTGACCAGCATCGTGGTGACGATCTCGCGACGCAGCTGATGCGATCGGATCTCGCTGGTGAATCGGTCCCGCAATTCCACCGGGAAGTACTGCGGCAACCGCACCGCGAACACCTCCTGGTCGGGCAGGTCGGTGCGCAGCAGTTCGTCCTTGAGCGCGAGCTTGACGTGGGCCATCAGGGTGGCCAGTTCCGGTGAGGTCAGGCCGATCCCGAGCTCGTGGCGGCGCAGGATCTCCTTCTCCGACGGCAACGCCTCCAACTCGCGGTTGAGTCCCCGCTCGGTGACGAACTCCTTGATCAGTCGAGCGTGCACCTGCAGCAGGCTGGCCGAGTTCGCGCGGCTGGTGCCCATCAGGTCGTTCTGATCGATGTTGTCGGCCAACACGAGCCGGCCCACCTCGTCGGTCATCGACATGAGCAGCGGGGTGCGCTCATCGGCGCTCACCTTGCCCGCCGTCACCAGCGAGTCGATCAAGATCTTGATGTTGACCTCGTGGTCCGAGCAGTCCACACCCGCGGAGTTGTCCAGCGCGTCGGTGTTGATCCGGCCGCCGGCAAGATCGAACTCGATACGCCCACGCTGGGTGACGCCGAGGTTGCCACCCTCCCCGACCACCTTGACCCGCAACTGATTTCCGTTGACGCGGATGGCGTCGTTGGCGCGGTCGCCGACGTCGGCATCGGATTCGGTCTCCGACTTGACGTAGGTGCCGATGCCGCCGTTCCAGAACAGGTCGGCCGGCGCCAGCAGCACCGCCTTCATCAGTGCCGGCGGGGTCATCTCCTCGACGCCGTCGGGCAGGCCCAGCGCGTGGCGCACCTGCGGGCTGATCGGGATCGACTTCTGTTGCCGGCTGAACACCCCGCCGCCCTCACTGATCAGCGTGCGGTCGTAATCCGCCCAGCTGGATCGTGGCAGGGCGAACATGCGCTCCCGTTCGGCAAAGGAGGTGGCGGCGTCCGGGTTGGGGTCCAGGAAGATGTCGCGGTGATCGAAGGCCGCGATCAGCCGGATGTGCGGGGACAGCAGCATGCCGTTGCCGAACACGTCACCGCTCATATCGCCGACGCCGGCCACGGTGAAGTCCTGGGACTGGGTGTCGACACCGATCTCGCGGAAGTGCCGCTTCACCGATTCCCAGGCGCCCTTGGCGGTGATGCCCATCGCCTTGTGGTCGTAGCCCACCGATCCGCCGGAGGCGAAGGCGTCCCCGAGCCAGAAACCGTAGGACTGCGCAACGTCGTTGGCGATATCGGAGAAGGTGGCCGTGCCCTTGTCGGCGGCGACCACCAGGTAGGCGTCATCCCCGTCGCGTCGCACGACCCCGGCCGGGGTGACCACGGCGCCGCTGGACGTGTCGACATTGTCGGTCAGGTCCAGCAGCCCCGAGATGAACAGCCGGTAGCAGGCCACCCCTTCGGCACGGGTGGCATCACGGTCCACCGCGGCGTCCCCGCTGGGCAGCGGTGGCGATTTGACGACGAAGCCGCCCTTGGCACCGACCGGGACGATGACGGCATTCTTCACGGCCTGCGCCTTGACCAGGCCCAGAACCTCGGTGCGGAAATCTTCTCGGCGATCCGACCAGCGCAGGCCACCGCGGGCCACGAAACCGAAACGCAGGTGTACGCCCTCGACACGGGGCGAATAGACGAAGATCTCGAATCGCGGCTTGGGCAGCGGCAATTCATCGATCAACCCCGGATTGAGCTTGTAGGACAGCACATTCTGGGCGCGCGCCGAATCAGGGCTGTCGACGAAATAGTTGGTGCGCAGCGTCGCCTGGATCAGGCCGGCGAAGGCCCGCAGCACACGATCGGTGTCCAAGCTGACCAGGGCATCGATATCGGCGGCGACCGCGGCCGCCGCGGCCTGGGCGTCCAGTTTCCGGCCCGCGTCCGCGACATCGGCCTCCGGGGTGAAAAGAGCCTCGAACAACTCGACCAGGGACCGCGCCGTGCGGGGATTGCCGTTGAGCACGCCCTCGACGTGGGACTGGCTGTACGGGAAACCGGCCTGGCGCAGGTACTTCGCGTAACCCCGCAGGATGGTGACCTGCTGCCAGGTCAGTCCGGCCCGCAACACCAGTTCGTTGAAATGGTCGATCTCGGCGCGCCCGTGCCAGATCGCGGTCACCGTATCGGCGAAACGCTGGGCCACATCCTCGATCTCGGCCTCGGGCGTGGTGGGGATGGACTGGTGTGGGGACACCACGAACTGGTAGATCCAGACCACCAGTCCGTCGGGTCGGGTGACGGTGAACGGCCGCTCTTCGAGCACCACCACACCCATGCACTGCAACATCGGCAGCAGTTCGGACAGCGAGGCCGACCGGCCACCCAGGTACCAGGTGAGCAGATCGACCCGCTCCGCACCGCCGTCGCGGAACACCAGCTTGACCGAATTATCCTGCAGCTCTTCGATGATCGCGATGTCTTCGATGGCCGCCTGCGGAGTGAAGGCCTGCTTGTAGATCTCGGGGAAGGCCCCGGCGTAGTACTCGGCGTCGGCCAGACTGATCGATTCGGTCTTCACCGAACCGATCAGGCGGTCCGCCCAGGTACGGGCGGCTTCGGTCAGCAGATGCTGGATCCGGACTTCGTTGTCGGCCGAGGTGTCGATATCGGCACGCTGGCTGCCGTCGGGCATCCGCACGGTGAAATGCACTACAGCCCACGGTGATTCGCTGACCCTGGCGGCGTACTCGATGCTGACCCCACCGAGCTCGCGGACCAGGATGTCCTGGATCGCCAACCGCACCGCGGTGGTGTAGCGGTCGCGCGGCAGGTACACCAGCGCCGAGACGAAGTGACCGAGCTGATCGGCACGCAGGAACAGCAAAGTGCGCCGCAACGATCCGAGATCGACAACCGCCCTTGCCATTTCCAGCAGATCCGGGGTGTGCAGCGCGAACAGCTCGGACCGCGGAATGGTCTGGATGACGTCGAGCATCAGCTGGCCCGGATGGCTCGGATCGGAGTGCGACTGCGCGAGCGCCTCGTCGACGCGGCGCGAGATCAACGGGATCTCCAGCACGTTCGCGTTCAGCGCGGCGACCGTGAACAGCCCGACGAATCGGTGTTCGACGGCCTGGTTGGACGCCGGCCCGGCCGGGTACTCGCGGACCACGACGATGTACGGATAGGCGCCGTACCGCAGGAAGCTGGGCATGGTGGCCTGCGCCAGCACCAGCAGATCCTCGGCCCCGGTCAACTGCGGCAGCACATCGGTGCGCAACTTGAGGATGCCCAGCCGGCTGGCCGGGTCGACGGTGGCCTGCCCGTTGTGCACCGCGCACCGCTGATAGCCGAGCAGCACGTAGTGGCCGTCACCGAGCCAGTGCAGCAGAGCGGCGACATCGCGGCGGTCCGGGCCCGGGAAGTGCCCGGCATGATCGGAATCCAGTGCATTGGCCAACCCGATCAGTGTCGCGTTGAGCGACGCCGAATCGGCCGCGACCTGCCGGGCGTCGGCAAGCACCGACGGCAGCAGGCCCGCCACCTCGTTGACCGCCGCCGGATCTGCGGTCGAGGCCAGCCGGACGTGGATCCACATCTCGTCGGCCCCGTCCGGGGCATCCGCATCCGAGGCCGGCGCCAGCGCCAGCAACTCACCGTCTGGCCCTCTGCGGGCCCGCAGCACCGGATTCATCACCCACGCGTAGGCGACCCCGAGCCGGTGCAGCAGCACCGTCACCGAATCCATCAGCATCGCGCTGTAGTCGGTGACCACCTGGATGGCCGGACCGAAGCCTCCCGGGTCATCGGCCGGGTACACCGCCACCAGGGTCTCCCCCGGTGCGCGGCGGCGGCCCACTGCGGTGTGGGCCGCGAGCAGCTGCGGTGTCACCTTCGTCGCGCCGCGGTCGATCGGAGCGGTGACCGCGGTGTCGGCCGCGGGCGCGTCACCGTGTGGGCCGTGATGGGTTTCGACATAGGCGTGAGTCAGCTGTGCGATCGCGTCCTGACTCAGATGCAACTGCTCGGTGGTTCCGGACACGCCTGCAACCTTAGTGAAACACCGCCGTCACGCGCGGCGTCCCGAAGGTTTCAGTCCCGCGTCAGTTTGCGGTGGGTGACCCGGTGCGGGCGTGCCGCGTCGGCACCCAGTCGCTGGACCTTGTTCTCCTCGTAGGCACCGAAGTTGCCCTCGAACCAGAACCATTTGGCCTCGTTGTCGTCGTCACCCTCCCAGGCCAGGATGTGCGTGCAGGTGCGGTCCAGGAACCAGCGATCGTGGGAGATCACCACGGCACAACCGGGGAACTGCTCCAGCGCGTTCTCCAGCGAGGACAGCGTCTCGACGTCGAGGTCGTTGGTCGGTTCGTCGAGCAGGATCAGGTTGCCGCCCTCCTTGAGGGTCAGCGCCAGGTTCAGCCGGTTGCGTTCACCACCGGACAGCACACCGGCCGGCTTCTGCTGATCGGGGCCCTTGAAACCGAACGCCGACACGTAGGCGCGCGAGGGGATCTCGTTCTGCCCGACCTCGATGTAGTCCGCGCCGTCGGACACCACCTGCCACACGTTCTTCTTGGGGTCGATGCCGCCGCGATTCTGGTCGACGTAGCTCAGCTTGACCGTCTCGCCGACCTTGACCTCGCCGCTGTCGGGCGCCTCGAGACCGACGATGGTCTTGAACAGCGTGGTCTTGCCGACACCGTTGGGACCGATCACACCGACGATGCCGTTGCGCGGCAGCGTGAAGGACAGGTCCTTGATCAGGATGCGGCCGTCGAAGCCCTTGTCGAGATGGCTCACCTCGACCACCAGGTTGCCCAGCCGCGGCGGCGCCGGGATCTGGATCTCCTCGAAGTCGAGTTTGCGGGTCTTCTCGGCCTCGGCGACCATCTCGTCGTAACGGTCCAGGCGGGCCTTGCTCTTGGCCTGCCTGGCCTTCGCGCCGGAACGCACCCAGGCCAGTTCATCCTTCAGCCGCTTCTGCAGCTTCTGGTCCTTCTTGCCCTGAACTTCCAGGCGCTCGGCCTTCTTCTCCAGATAGGTGGAGTAGTTGCCCTCGTAGGGGTAGGCGCGGCCGCGGTCCAGTTCCAGGATCCACTCGGCGACGTTGTCCAGGAAGTAGCGATCGTGGGTGACCGCCAGGATCGCGCCCTTGTAGTCGGCGAGGTGATGCTCCAGCCACAACACGCTCTCGGCGTCGAGGTGGTTGGTGGGCTCGTCGAGCAGCAGCAGATCCGGCTTGGACAGCAGCAGCTTGCACAGCGCCACGCGGCGCTTCTCGCCACCGGACAGGTGGGTGACCGGCTCGTCGGGCGGCGGGCAGCGCAGCGCGTCCATCGCCTGCTCCAGCTGAGAGTCGATATCCCAGGCGTCGGCGGCGTCGAGCTCCTCCTGCAGCTGGCCCATTTCTTCCATGAGCTCATCGGTGTAGTCGGTGGCCATCAGCTCGGCGACCTCGTTGTACCGGTTGAGCTTGCCCTTGATGGCGACGCCGTCCTCCACGTTCTCCCGGACGGTCTTGGTCTCGTCGAGCTCCGGCTCCTGCATGAGGATGCCGACCGACGCGCCCGGTTGGAGGAAAGCGTCGCCGTTGTTGGGCTGGTCGATACCGGCCATGATCTTCAGGACACTCGACTTACCGGCCCCGTTGGGACCGACGACGCCGATCTTGGCTCCCGGAAGGAAGTTCAGGAAAACGTCGTCAAGGATGACCTTGTCGCCGTGCGCCTTGCGCACCTTCCGCATCGTGTAGATGAATTCGGCCATGCCGTCGTCTTGCCTTTCGTTCGCCAAAGTCTCGCGGCACCATCCTAGGCACGACCGGGCGGCCCGGTTACGCCGAGATCGACAGCTCCCCCGGCTCGTCGGTGTGTTCGGTGTCCTCACCACCGTCGGGTGCGGAGGCGGACACCGGGTCGGCCGCAGGCCGGGCCCTGTCCAGCTTCGCCCGGCATCGGGTCAGATCCGGCCCCACCGACACCGCGCGCACCTCGACGGTGGACCGGCGGTTGCCCTCCTTGTCCTCATACTCGTCGGTGTAGATCTGGCCCACCACGACCACCGGGTCACCCTTGAACAGCACCCCGGCCACACCTTGGGCAACTTTTCCCCAGCAGTTGATGGTCACAAAGAGGGAGTTGGCAGTTTCCCAGCTGCCCTCGGGGTTGCGCCGACGCGAGTTGCTGGCCAACCGGAACTTGAGGAATTCCTGTTCGCCGATCCGGCGCAGGATGGGGTCGTTGACCACGGTGCCGACGACGGAGAACGGGGTCTCGAACATGGCATTGCCTTTCGCTCATTTCTGGATGCCGGCGACGTCGCCGGCCTGTGCATCCATTGACCCGACCGACACCGACAGGCCCACCGGCGGCAGCTGCACCGCACCGCCGGCTGTGGATGGATCGGGCATTGTGCACAACCGGCACTTACCGGGGTCTCGCAACCCGCCGCGTCGGCACTGAGAGAAGATCAACGAGTGGGTTGTACAGGCATCGAAGTGATCGGCAGCGCGCCATGACCGTGCCGCAGCAGCTGACCGACCGCTACGAGCTGGGCGAAATCCTGGGTTTCGGTGGCATGTCGGAGGTGCACAAGGCGCGCGATGTGCGGCTGCACCGCGATGTGGCGATCAAGATCTTGCGCGCCGACCTGGCCCGGGACCCGAATTTCTATCAGCGGTTCCGCCGGGAGGCCAAGCACACCGCATCGCTGAACCACCCGTCCATCGTGGCGGTGTACGACACCGGTGAGGCGCAGACAGCCGGGGGCAATCTGCCGTTCCTGGTGATGGAGTACGTCGACGGTCACACCGTCGGAAAGCTGATCCAGCGCCACGGACCGATGCCCCCGCGTCGGGCGATCTCCATCATCGCCGATGTGTGCACGGCGCTGGAGTTCAGCCACAGCCGTGGCATCGTGCACCGCGACATCAAGCCCGCCAACATCATGATCACCCCGACCGGCGCGGTGAAGGTGATGGATTTCGGCATCGCGCGCTCCATGAACGCGACCACCGGGGACCGGCTCACCGCGACCTCCGCGGTGGTCGGCACCGCAC
Source organism: Mycolicibacterium frederiksbergense (assembly GCF_012223425.1). Classification (GTDB taxonomy): domain Bacteria; phylum Actinomycetota; class Actinomycetes; order Mycobacteriales; family Mycobacteriaceae; genus Mycobacterium; species Mycobacterium frederiksbergense. The sequence goes on along the minus strand of NZ_CP038799.1, from coordinate 4,495,963 downwards.
AGTACTTCTCCCCCGAGCAGGCCCGTGGCCAGCAGGTCGACGCCCGCACCGATGTGTACTCGCTGGGCTGCGTGCTGTACGAAATGTTGACCGGCCAAGCGCTTTTCACCGGGGACACGCCGCTGTCGGTGGCCTATCAGCATGTCCGGGAGCGGCCGGTCCCACCGTCACAGCGGCACAGCGGCATCTCCGGAGACCTCGATGCCGTGGTCCTCAAGGCGCTGGCCAAGAAACCCGAGAATCGCTACCAGAGCGCGGCCGAGATGCACGCCGATCTGCGGCGGGTCGGCAGCGGCAACACCCCCGAGGCGCAGTCGCCACAGGCCCCCGAAGCCCATGACACCGACGACACCCCGCCGCCCCGGGGCCCGAACACCCTGCAGTTCCCCGTGCAGGAACAGCCCAGGAGATCGCGGCGCTGGGTGATGGCCGGTGCGCTGGTGGCCGTCACGCTGCTGGTGATCGCCGGCGTCTACGTCGTGGGCGCCATGAACCGCGTGCGCGTGCCCGATGTCCAGGGGCTGACCCAGCAGGAGGCACTGAACCAACTCCAGGACAGCGGCCTGACCCCCGTGGTGGACGCCACACCCGACGGATCGGTCGAAGCGGGACGGGTGATCGGCACCGACCCGGCCGCCGGTGGCTCCGTCTCCTCAGGTGGTGACATCACCGTCAACGTGTCGACCGGGCCCGAGCAGCGCCGCATCCCGGATGTCTCCCGACTGTCCTACGACGAGGCGGTGAAAACCCTCGCCGATGCCGGTTTCGACAATGTGCGCCGGATGCCGCAGGCGTCGACCAGCGAGGAACTCGACCGGGTCATCGGGACGGTTCCGGCGGCTCAGCAGGACACCGCCACCAGCAACGAGATCGCCATCCTCGTCGGTTCGGGACCGTCGGCGCGGACGGTGCCCGATGTGGTCGGCCAGACGGTGGATCAGGCCATCCGCAACCTCGACACCGCCGGTTTCACCACCATCCTGCAGGCCGACGCCGACGGCACACTGCCGCCCGGCCAGGTGGCCGCCACCGACCCGCCGGCCGGTGCTTCGGTGGCCTCGGATGCCCCGATCACCCTGAAGGTCTCCCGGGGCAACCAGTTCTCCATGCCCGACCTACGGGGGCTGCTCTACGCCGACGCGCTGGCACAGCTGAACGCGCTGGGCTTCAACGGCCAGTTCCTGAAGGGGCCCGATATGGACGCCGGAGGCGACCGGCGCGCCAAGGTGGTGCAGCAGGTCCCGGCGCCCGGCACCGGCGTGAACCGGGACGGCACCATCACGGTGAACTACGGCAGCTAGCGGTCTTCGAGCTTGGACAGTTTCGCCAGCATGTTGTTGTAGGCGGCCAGTTCGGCGTCCTCGTCGCGGTCGGCGGCCCGGTCCAGCCGTTTGGCGGTGCGGTTGTCGCTGCGGCGCCACTGGATGAGCAGCGCCAGCATCACCAGCACCAGCGGGACCTCGCCCGTCGACCAGGCGATGCCGCCGCCGAGACGCTGATCGGCGAGCAGGTCGGTGTGCCACGGCAAGTCGAGGGACCGGTAGAAATCGCCGGCGAGCACCTTCTGCGTCCCCATCAGCACCACACCGAAGAACGCGTGCAACGGCAGCGAGCCGAACACCATCGCAAGCTTGGCCAGGGGTGGGATGGGCCGTGGCGTCGGGTCCACCCCGATGACCACCCAGTAGAACAGGTAGCCGCTGAGCAGGAAGTGCGCATTCATCGCCAGGTGCGCGCCATGGCTGTCGGCGGCCGCATCGAAGATGCCGCCGAAGTACAGCCCGTAGAACCCGGCCACGAAGATTGCGGTCGCCACCAAGGGGTTGGTGAAGAACTTCGACACCCGGCTGTGCAGTGCGGCCAGCAGCCACTCCCGCATGCCCGGTGGGCGGTCCTTGCCCGCCGTCGGCAGCGCGCGCAGCGCCAGGGTCACCGGTGCGCCCAGCACCAGCAGCACCGGCACCAGCATCGACAACATCATGTGGGCCGTCATGTGCATGCTGAACATCGCGGGCATGTAGCGCCCGACCCCGGATGACGTCGCGAACAACAGCGTCGCGCATCCGCACAGCCAGGCGATGGTCCGGCCCACCGGCCAGGCGTCGCCGCGGCGGCGCAGCCGCACCACACCGGCGATGTAGATCGCGGCCGCCACGATGGCGGCGGTGCCGAAGATGAGGTCGAAACGCCAGTCGAACAGCACGCGGGCCAACGTGGGCGGGCCGGCCAGGTCGTAGCCGATCTCCACCGCAGTGATCGACGGCAGTTCGGCAAGCGGAGGTGGCGGGGTGCGCCCGAGGGCGACGGCGAGACCGAAGGTCACCCCGAACACCATCGATTCGACGAGCGCCAGCTGGATCAGCGGACGGCGGGCGACGGGATCGTCGGCCAGCGCGCGGACGCTGCGGCGGCGCTGCAACAGGCCGAGCACACCGAGCACCAGCAGCGCTGCGGCCTTGCCGAGCAGCAGCCAGCCGTAGGTGGTGCTGAACAGTTCGCCGGGACGCACCCGCACCAGCGCATTGACGATGCCGGACAGTGCCATCGCCGCGAAGCACCACAGCGCGATCGCCGAGAACCGCCGTGCCGCCACGTCGAGATGCTCGCCGCCGCGCACCGCGAGCGCCCACAGCGCCATCAGGCCGCCGGCCCACACCACCCCGGCGACCAGGTGGATGAGCAGGCTGTTGGTCGCCACGTCGTGGGCCCCACCGGAGGACGAATGCCCGCTGAGTGCCAGCGGCAGCAGCGTGACCAGCGATCCGGCCAGCAGCGCCGGGGTCCAGGCCCAGCGCAGCACCGGGATGCTGACCAGGGTGACGATCCCGGCCAGCAGGGCCGTCCAGCGCCAGGTACCCGCGGTCTCCACCATGCTGGCGACCGTCCAGACGTCGATGGGGCTGAGCCGGCTGGTCAACGGTGCACCGGTGATATCGGAGACCGTCAGCGGCACCAGCAGCACCGCACACACGGTCCACACCCCGGCGGCGATGGTGCCGGTGCGCAGCGCCCGGTAGCCGCCGACATCGAGCACGCCGCTGCGCTGAGGTGGCACCAGGAAGGCGGCCATCAGGAACGAGCCGACGGCGATGGCCGCGGCGATCTCGCCCACCGCACGCACGAACGGCAGCCCGTAGGTGGTGGCCGGGCCCGGGTCGGGCAGCCCCGTCGCGGCCAGCGCGTCCACGATGGACAGCCCGCCGATTCCGGCGGCCACCGCGCCGGCCAGCAGCGCGACGCCCCAGAGAATCGGCCACACGGCGCTGATGCGCACGGGTGGCGCGACGATCGTCATGCCGTCAAGGGTAAGTGGCGCGCTCAGCGACCCGCGGACTGGCGTGAGGCCCGCTCACGCGCAAGGAACTGCTCGCGGGAGGCGACTTCGACCGTGTCCATGTCGGCAAGGATGCCGCGCATCTCGGTCAGAAACGCCGTCCGCCGCGCCGACAGATCATCGGCGCGGCGTAGCAGCCCCTGATCGGCGGCCACCTGGCGCGCGGTGGTGAACAGCAGCGCCGATACCGACTCGGCGCTACGCACCTTGGCCTGGGCCACATACTGACGGCCGACCCCGAGCGCCAGCTTGGTCAGCTCCGCCTCCGGGATCTCCGCCGCGGCATCACGCAGCACATCGGCCACGATTCTGTAGGCCTCGAAGAACGGCCGCAGCATCGCCGAACCGAGCAGGGCCGCTTGGTCTGCAGGACGGCGTCGATGCCGTCGGGCCGGAGGCGATTTTCTCCTCCCAGTCCGGCACCCAGGACATCTCCGTGGTGATGTTCTCCCGGAAGGTGGCCGAGTCGGCGAAATAGAACTCGAACTTCAGCAGATCGCGCAGACGGATCACCTGGGTCCAGAACACCTCGAGCCAGTCCGACTCGGCGCGCGCGGCATGCGCGAGCGCCAGCTCGATGAGTGAGGTTTCCAGGAACGCGTAGATGACCGAGTTCCGGTAGAACGCGGCTTCGTGTTCGTCGTCTCTGGCGATCCGCCACACCGGCTCGCGGCCGCCGTCCACCCGGGTCACCGGGTGACCACCCGAGAGTGCATCCACCGCCGCGCCCACACCCTCGGGCGTACGCAGCCGCAGCACACTGTTGGTCATCGGAATCTCTTTGCGCTCAAGATAATCCAGTGCGTCCTGGAAAGTGTGGTGCAGCTGCCCGACCGTGAGTGCCATGCCCCGGGCGGTGAGCAACAACGCCGACACCAGTCCCGTCGCATTGACCGGGGTGACCCGCACGATGCGCCACGCCACCTCGAAGGCCATCTTCTGCATGGCCAGCCGTTTGGTGTCCTCGTCCTGGGCGATGGGACCGTTGGGTTCGCCCAGGTACTGGCGCATGGACACCGCTTCGGGGAAGCGGACGTAGATCTTGCCGTAGTTGCGTTCGCCCTGCGCCTTGATGAAGCTGTACAGCCAGGCCAGGCTTTCCGGGGTCTTCTCCCCGCCGCGGGCGTACTCGGCGTACTCGGCGGTCTCGTGCAGCTGGTCGAAGCTGATCGACACCGGCTGCAGCAGGATGTCCTCGCTGCGCCCGTCGAGATAGGCGTCGGCGACATAGGACAACAGTCCGAGCTTGGGCGGCAACATCTTTCCGGTGCGGGACCGCGTGCCCTCGATGGACCAGTTCAGGTTGAAGCGCTTCTCCACGATGTACCCGACGTACTGACGCAGCACATACTTGTACAGCGGATCGTCGAGCTTGCGGCGCAGGAAGATCACGCCGGAGTGCCGCATGATCGGTCCCATGAAACCGAAGGACAGGTTGATTCCGGCGAAGGTGTGCACCGGCGGAAGCCTGTTCTCCTGCATGGCGACCGGGACGATGACGCCGTCGAGGTAGGACCGGTGCGAGAACAGCAGCACCGCCGGGTGGGTCTCGAGGCTGTGTCGCATCGCTTCGATCTCGGTGCTGTCGTAGTCGATCCTGGGATCGAAGCCGCGGCTGAAGATGGCCCGGCCCAGCGTCGGGATGAGGTCCACGGAGAAGCGACTCCACCCGGTGGACAGCTCGTCGAGCATCTCGCCGGCCTTGTCGACCGTGGCACCCGGGATCTTCTCCAGGCCCTCACGGAACCGCGCCGAGGCCAGCATCTCGGGCTTGACCAGACGCGGTGACTTGTATTCGGGCCCCAGCAGCCGCAGTTCTACCCGTTCGATCGCCAGGATCGCCCGTCGGATCACGAAACGGGCGAACTCCCTGGGGTTTTCGGCAACGGTCGTGTCACTCCACTGCTGGCGCAGCTCGGACACCTTCGCGGGTTCACCGGCCACCACCCGGGCGCGCGCGGGATCCTTGCGCAGGATGCGCCGCTGCAGCAGCTCGGGCGGCCGGTAGGTGTCGCGGCCGGAGATCAGCGAGACCACCTTGGACCGCGTGGGCAGACCGCCGGGCACCCAGAAGACCCGGACCGGCACCACCGACCGATCGGGGTCGGCCGAGAGCAGTTCCACCAGCCGCGCCATCACGGTGGCCGGCGGGTCATCGGAATGCGTCGGCAGCAGCAGCACCTCGACGCGGGCCTCGGGCCGGTCCCGGCGCTGCTGGCGCAGCCAGTCGTCGAGCATTTCCTGTTCGGCCGGCGAGGCCACCGCGGCCAGCACGAGGGTGTCGCCGGTCGGGCTGAAACTGGCGAAGTCCTCGACAACCTGCTTCACGCTTCTTCTCCCCGCATACGTTGGTAGACAGCGGCATCGGGCAGCGACTCACGCGGCCAGTCCAGCAGGGTGTCCAGGTAGAGCCGGCGCACCTCGGCGATGCGGTCGGCCAGGTTGTCGTGGGTCCAGTCGTCGGTGGGGATCGGCGGGTACACCGCGACATCGACCTTGCCCGCGTTGAAGGTGCTGGAATCGCGGGCCGCGATGACCTCGGCGTTGCGGATCACGATCGGCACGATGGGGATGCCCGCCGCCATCGCGATGCGGAACGGCCCCTTCTTGAACGGGCCGACCTCGGTGGTGTCCAGCCGGGTGCCCTCGGGAGCGATCAGGATGGAAAGACCCTTGCGGGCAAGCTCTTCCACCTTGCGCAGTCCTTCGACGGCCGACTGGGTGTCGTCGCGGTCAATGAAGGCCGCGTCCATCACCTTGCCGAGCGGACCCATCAACGGGTTGCGTTCCAGCTCCTTCTTACCCACCCCGGTGAAGTCGACGTTGACGAGCCGGCCGGCGATCATCGGGTCGGCCTGGTTGCGGTGGTTGAAGATGAACACCGCCGGGCGCTGCGCGGTCAGGTTCTCCTCGCCCAGCACGTTGAGCTCGATGCCGGTGGTCAGCATCAGCAGCCTGCTCCAGTTGGAGGTGAAGAAGTTGACGCCCACCCGTTTGTTGCGGGTGAGCAGCCCCAGCCCGATGGCACCCGCCGCGACCGTCGGGATGGTCGCCAGGCTGGCCAGGGTGCGCAGCTGGGACACCGGGCTGCTGCCGCTGCGGCTGCTGAACTTCAGGATCGGCCAGCCCCGTTTCTGCGCCACCGACGCCAGCTTCCCGGCCGGGTTGGTGGGCCGCGGGTTGCCGACCAGATACATCAACGCGACGTCCTCGTCGCCGTCGGCGTAGAAGTAGCTCTTGCTCAGATCAACACCGTTGGCCGCCGAGAACTTCTGTACGGCATGGGCTTTGCCCGGACCCCAGATGACCGGCTCCTCGACCTCGCCGGTGATCAGTCCGTGATCGTCGACCTTGAACTTGTTGCTCAGCACCTTGTCGATGCCCAGGAACCGGGCGACCGGTTCCACCTGCACCGTCAGCGCCGAGGAGCTGAGCACGACGGTGTGGCCGCGGGCCTGGTGCGCGCGCACCATGGCCCGCATCTCCGGGTAGATGCGGTCGCGGACATGCTGGATGAACAACCGCTCACCGAGTTCGTCGAGATCGCTCATCGAGTTCCCGTGCAGCATGCGCGCACCCTTGCCGATGAGGTCCTCGAACTCTGAGCGGCCCAGCTGATGGTTGACACCGGCCTGCACCATGCCGATGAACTCGCCGACGCTCATCTGGCCGCGCCGCAACTGATCCCGCGTCATGAGCACGCCGGTGAATCCGGCGACCAGGGTGCCGTCCAGATCGAAGAAGGCGCCCACCTGGGGCCCCTCTGGGCTCGCCTCGATCTCGGCCACGGTGCCGGGCAGCCGCATGATCTTCGAGCCGCCTGATTGTCCGTCCGCCGAACTCATTGCGCAGCACTCCCATTCGACGAAGAGGTTTCGGGGTCGGCGAAGGAGGCCGGCACGGTCCGGCCTTCCCCGCCGAGTGCCAGAATCTCGTCGAAGCCCCGCAGCAGGCACCGCGCCCACAGTGCGTCGTCGACGAAGGCGGCCCGGTCGTAGCGGGTGGTGACGGTGACGTAACCGCCGCGCGATACCAGCACCGTCATCATCGCCACTCCCGGCAGCGGCCCGAGTCCGTAGTGCCGCAGCACCTTTGCCCCGGCGATGAAGGTGTCCCCGGGGTAGACTGGAACATTGCTGGCCTGCACATCGGAGTTGACCACCGAACTGGCCGCCGATTCCAGGACGGCGTCGGGCAGGAAGCTGGCGATCGGCGCGATCGTGCCGACCATGTCGATGGCGCGTTCCTCGCGCTTGCTGGTCATCTGCGAGCGGATCGCCTTGATCCGGCGCTCCGGATCGGCGATGCCGATGGGCGCGGCGAGATTGATGCCGGCAAAACGGTTTCCGCCGGCCGGGTCGTCATCGGAGCGCAGATTCACCGGGACGGCCATCGGCAAGGTGTCGATCGGCATCCCGAGGGCCTCGTGGTAGTACCGCAGCGCGCCGCACAGCCCGGCCAGGTAGACGTCGTTGATGGATCCGCCCGCGGCCTTGGCGGCCTTGTGCAGGTCGGCGAACACGATGTCGATGGCCTCGCTGCGCGAGGTGAGGCTGCGGCGGCGCAGCAGCGGCGAGTGATCGGCGACCGGCCGGGACACCCGGGTGGTCGACAACGCATAGTCCACGACGCCGCTGACCGCGGCGGCCGGATCACGCACCACGTTGGTGACCGCGTGCACCGCACCGCCGAGCAGGCCCAGCATGCTGTTGGTGATCTTCATGGGCAGCCGGTTGATGCCCATCCGCATCAGGTCATTGGCCGACAGATCCTGCGGAATCGGCAGGGGTGCAAGCTCACCGACCTCGACATCGCGTTCCAGGTTGTAGATGTGGGCGAACATCTCGACCGTGCCGACCCCGTCGGCGACGGCATGGCTCAGGTGCAGGATGGTGGCGGCCCGACCGTCGGCCAGCCCTTCGACGAGGGTGGCACTCCACAGCGGCCGGGTGATGTCCATCGGGGACTGCAGCGCGATCTCGGCCAGATCGAGCACCTGGCGCAGGGTGCCCGGTTCCGGGACCCGCGCCCGCCGCACGTGGAAGTCGAGGTTGAAGTCGGGGTCGACCACCCAGCGCGGCGAGGCCGTGGGCAGCGTCGGCATCACGACCTTCTGGCGTAACCGCAGCACCTTGCGCGACGCCTGCTCGAACACGGCGCGAAACCGCTCCCAATCGGGGGTGGTGTCAAGCAGTTCGACGCCCATGATGCCCGACCGGGTGCGGGGATTGGCCTCCCCGCGGTGCAGCAATGTGTCGACGCCGTTCAGTTTCTGGGCAGCCCCGCCGCATCCAACGGCACCTTGCTCATCGCGCGAACTCTCCTCCTGCGCGGCGCTCCACCAGCGGTCACCGTGCAGCGTCCACGCTAGTCGGCGGCGCCGGGGTGCGACGCAGCTTTCGTAGCTGTCATCCGGCGGCGACGTCGGAATTCATCGCGGCTTCAGATGTGGATCGGAGGTTGAGGTGGACGGCGCCTCCACGCGCCGACCGATATTTCACCTGGACCCGGTGAAACGCACCGTCCGCGTACGCAACGAGGTCGAACGGCGCGTGCTCGGTAGTCGGGAAAAGCACGTAGAACCCCTTGCTCACCAGGTCGGCGTGTGCTTTGGCGACACCGAGGTCGCCCTTGTCTTTGGTGTGATGTCGAACCACTGATCGCCCATTTCGTCGAATGCGGTGCGAGCAGCCCACGTCGTGCGCATCCGTTTCTTCAAAGACATCGCCGCGGTGTAGATTACGGTGGTCCGACTTGCCCCCGTGGCGCAACGGATAGCGCATCCGGTTTCTACCCGGTCGGTTGCAGGTTCGAATCCTGTCGGGGGTACTACATTTCGATCAATTGCCGTGTGCTTCTCGTTCTTGAGTGCACCGTAGCGCGTCGGTCCGACAAACCCCGATGGCCTCGCTGGGCGCGCAGTCCTTGAGGAAACAGCTGATCAGCCGCGCCGGCCGGCGCGTTCGGCGAAGGCGTCGAGCGCGGCAAGTACGTCGGGAGAACGCCACACCCGGTTCCGAGCTCCATTCGTTGACTCGACGAGGATTCCCGCCTCGGTGAGCGGGTTGAGGTAGCGGTGTGCGTTGGTGGACTCGATGCCCAGCTCCTGCGCGAGCAACGCGGCATTCACAACCGGGCGACGGGTCAACAAATCTGCGACCTTCCAGACCGCGGAGTCGGCACGTGCGGTGATCACGTCGTTCCAGGTTTCCCGGATGTCACGCAGTTCGTCAACCAACTGTCGTCCGTTGGCGATGGCCAGGACCGTGGCCTGCGAGAACCGCCCGACAATGGGGGCGGCATCGCCCTCGCGGTAGCTCGTCAAGGCGGCGAAATACCCATCGGTGTCGGCCAGCAACCCGGCTGAGACCGGCACCGTGACCTGACGCGACAGACCTTTGTTGCGCAGCATCGCTTGCACCAAGGCGCGACCCGTGCGGCCGTTGCCGTCGGTGAAGGGGTGAATGGTCTCGAACTGTGCGTGGCTCACTGCTATCTGCGGCAGCGCGGGAAGGTCAGCGCGCTGCGCGAAAGCGACCAGATCGTCGATCGCCCCGGGGACCAACTCATGGCGCGGGCCGACAAATGTCGCGCCGATGGGAGTCGACCCGCCGCCGATCCACACCGGCTCGGTGCGGAATTCGCCCGGCGTGTGACTCGGATCGTTGATCATCAACGCACGGTGCATCGCCCGGACAGCCTCGGCGTCGACGGTATCGGACAGTGCGACCGCCGCCCGCATCGCCGCGGTGTTGGCGACGACCATTGCCGCGTTGCGCTTGGCTTTGCCGCCGGGCAGCTCGGCCTCGCCGATCGCGCGTGCCGATGCGGTCAGGTTCTCGATCTGCGAGCTCGCGGCGGATTCCGACCGCAGCAACACTGAAGCAAACGGTGCGATCTCGCCGCCGAGCTCGGCGTCAAACCGTGCGATCTCGCGGCTGGCCGACTCAGCCTCGACGAGCACCGACGGCGGCAAGTCGAGTGCCAGGTCTGCAATGGCGACCGGCACGCAGGGGTGATAAGTGCCGTACCTCGGCCGCGCGACGCGCGAGTACCTCATCCCCTGCGGTTCCCAACAAACGTCCTCGTGGGCGATGGGACGAAGTGAAGTCATCGAGATACTTTAACTTCACTTATCGAGCTAAGTGAAGTTAATGGGCAGGGTGGACTTCAGTTGTGGCGAGCCCCTGGACCGCGAGATTGCTGTTTCTGCGCGAGCCACTCGCACTTCCACGCGATATCTGCAATCTCGTGAACAGTGGCCCAGCTACCACTCGCTGGGCGCGTAATCCTTCAGGAAACAGCCGTGCAGGTCCTCGCCGGCCTCACCGCGCACGATCGGGTCGTAGACGCGGGCGGCGCCGTCGACCAGATCGAGCGGGGCATGGAAGCCCTCCTCGGCCAGGCGCAGTTTGGTCGGGTGCGGACGCTCATCGGTGATCCAACCGGTATCCACGGCGGTCATCAGGATGCCGTCCTGCTCCAGCATCTCCGCGGAGCTGGTGCGGGTGAGCATGTTCAACGCGGCCTTGGCCATGTTGGTGTGCGGGTGCCCGGGCCCCTTGTAGCGGCGGCCGAACTGGCCCTCCATCGCCGAGACGTTGACGACGTACTTGCGCCGGGCCGGTGAGGCGGCCATCGCCGGGCGCAGGCGGCTGACCAGGATGAACGGCGCGGTCTGGTTGCACAGCTGCACCTCCAGCAGCTCCATCGCATCGACCTCGTGCACCCGCTGGGTCCAGCTGTTGATCGGCGCCGTGTCGGGCAGCAGCCCGCCGGCATCGATGGCGGTGCCCGCGGCGATCCGTTCCGGTGAGGCGCTGCGGGCGGTCAGGGCCAGCTCGGTCAGGGCGTGCGGGGTCTGGTGGTCGGCGAGGCTGCCCGCCAGTGCCGCCGGGTGCGCGTCGCTGACCCGGTCGAAGGTCACCACGTCGACATGTGCCAGCTCCGGCGGCGCGCTGCGTTCGGCCTCGACGAGTGCCGAATAGGAGCCGGGCGCCCGGCGCACCGTCTGGGCGGCGTTGTTGATCAGGATGTCCAGCGGGCCGTGGGCGGCCACCGTGTCCGCCAGCGCCACCACCTGGGCGGGGTCACGCAGATCGATGCCGATGATCCGCAGCCGGTGCAGCCAGTCGGCGCTGTCTTCCATGGCGGCGAAGCGCCGCACCGCGTCATTCGGGAATCGGGTGGTGATGGTGGTGTGCGCGCCGTCGCGCAGCAGGCGCAACGCGATGTACATGCCGATCTTGGCGCGCCCGCCGGTCAGCAGCGCGGTGCGGCCGGTGAGATCGGTGCGAGCATCGCGTTTGGCATGGCTGAACGCCGCGCACTCCGGACACAGCTGGTGGTAGAAGGCGTCGACGACGGTGTGCTGCTTCTTGCAGATGTAGCAGGCCCGCGACCGCAGCAGGGTTCCCGCGGAGGCACCGGTCACCGACGACACCAGCGGCAGGCCGGCGGTCTCGTCGTCGATACGCCCGGGCGCCCCGGTGGCCGTCGCGGCGATGACGGCCTTGTCGGCCTCGGCCACCGCGTCGCGTTTGGCGTGCCTGCGCGCCTTGCGCACCGACTTGAAGATGCCGGCGGTGGCGCGTCGGACGGCGACCGCGTCGGGGTGCTCGGGCGGCAGCGATTCGACCTCGGCCAGCACCTGAAGGCAGGCGCGCAGCTTGTCCGGATCGATCGCAGTCACCGCGCAAGGGTACGGCGACCAGGCCCCGAGTTCCTATTCGCCGAGCGTCAGAGGGCGGCCCAGAAGCTTGTCAGCACCTCGGCGCCGCGGGCCGGATCCTCGATCATCCACCAGTGCCCCAGTCCGTCGAGGACCTCGGTGCGGGCACCGGCACGGCCCGCCGCCCGGCGCCTGATCTCGTCGGAACCCACGAAGTGGTCTTCGGTGGCAAGGATGGCCAGCCCGGGACGAGCTGCGGCGTTTTCGAGTGCGCCTCCCGCCTTGGCGAGCACAGGCTGGGCCGCCGAGCGGTACAGCCGCAGGATCGCCGCGCCCATGTCGGCGTTCTGCGCCGCCACCAGGGCCGGTGCGATCTCGGGTCCGATACCCATGGCGGCCACCGCCGCGATCCGCTCCTCGGCAGTTCCGGCCATCATGGCCACGACGTACTGCTCGCCGACCTCCGGCGTCTGCCAGATCTGCGCCATGTCGTGCCAGACGTACTCGGGATCGAAGACGCCGACGATATCGCTGACCCAGCTCCGGACCAGTTCGGGGCGGTGCATGACGACGTTGACGACATGCCCGCCGCCCCAGTCGTGACCGACCAGGTCGATGGGCCCCTCGATCCGTTCGAGTTCCTGTTCCAGCCAGTCCCGGTAGGCCAGGTAGGTGGGGTCGAATCCATCCGGCAGCGGCGCACCGAACCCGGGCGGGGACAGGGTGACGACATCGTCACGCCCGAGGGCATCGATCAACGGCCCCCAGATGGCATTCGTCTCCGGGTTCCCATGCACGAATACGACAGTCATGGGGTCATCGTGCACGAAGCGCGTGCGGGTGTCTCAGCCCTCGGCGACCGACACTTCCCCGAGCGCTTCAGCCAGTGTGGAGCGCAGCGTGAGGAACGCCGACAGCCCGACCAGTTCCAGCGGACGCCGGGTGATGGGCCCGTCGGCGACGACGACCAGCGACGCGTCCTCGGACAGCTTTTCCTTCGTCTCGACCAGCAGCGACATACCGCAGGACGCGAACATGGTGGTCTCGGTCAGGTCGATGATCACCATCGACGGTCGCTTGTCCAGGGCCGTCGCGATGAGCTGGCCCATGTGCGGAGCGGTGAGCATGTCAACCACGCCGGAGCAGCTGATCACCACGGTCGTGGCGTGCCACGTCTCGGTGCATACCAACGACGACGGACCGGATACGAATTGCTGAGTCATCGAATACCTCGCGGAAGCGTAGATTCGGCGCGCAATGTCTCGCGGGCTGTGGCTCAACCGGGCAAGTTAGAACGCTTACTGATCTTGAGCTTACGGCAACCGCCACGTCGGTGTGACCAGACAAGGGGTGGCCTGGCACTCTCGAGACGGGAAGTCAGGACCGCAACCTGGGGGTGGACCAATGTCGCGTGACACTACCGACGGCGCCGCCGCCGACGATCTGCTGCCGGCCGGCACGCCCATCGATCTCGACAACTGCGCGCGCGAGCCGATCCACATCCCGGGCAGCATCCAGCCGCGCGGAGTGCTCGCCGTCGTCCGCGAGCCCGACTTCGAGATCCGCCAGGTCAGCGCCAACGTCGCCGATCTGCTCGGCGTGGCCGTCGACGACGTTCTGGGCCGGCACCTGTCGGCGCTGATCGGTACCGCGCAGGCCGCCCGGGTCCAGCAGTCGGCGGCGGCGTTCGGCGATCTGCGACAACGTAATCCGCTGGAGTTGGAGCTCACCGTTGACGGCCGGTCCCGGCCGTTCGATGCGTTGATGCATCGTGAACCTGGCGGCGTGCTGCTGGTCGAGCTCGAAATCGCCTACGGGGAACGGCCGTTCTCCTTCCCGAACACCTATCAGGCGGTGCGCAACTCGGTCGAGGAACTCAACCGGGCCTCGTCCATGGGCGAGCTCTACGAGACCACCGCCCGTGCGATCCGCGATCTCACCGGGTTCGACCGGGTGATGGTGTACCGCTACGACCGTGACTACAACGGCGAAGTCGTTGCCGAAAGCAAACGCGACGACCTCAATTCCTTTCTCGGCCTGCACTATCCGGCCAGCGACATCCCGGCGCAGGCCCGCGCGATGTACGAGAAGAGCTGGTTGCGCCTGATCTCCGATGTCGATTACACGCCGGCGCCGCTGGTGCCGACGATGGACCCGGACAGCGGCACGCCACTGGATCTCACGCACGCCACCCTGCGCAGCGTCTCGCCGATCCACATCGAATACCTGCAGAACATGGGTGTGCGTGCGTCGATGTCGATTTCGCTGCTGCGCCACGGCCGGCTCTGGGGATTGATCGCGTGCCACCACTACGCCGGGCCGCACCTGCCGCCGTACGGCGCCCGGGCCGCCGCCGAATTCCTCGGTTCCACACTGTCCTTGCGCCTCATCGACCGGTTCGACGACGACCAGTTGCGCGAGCGCCTGGCAGCCCAGTCCATGCTCGCCCACGTGACCGCGGCAACACTGGACGAGCGTGAATCCGTCGCGTCGGCACTGCTGCGCTCCCCCAGCCTGCTGGACCTGCTGCCCGCCGCCGGCGTGGCGGTCAGCCTCGGCGGCGAGTACCACGAACTGGGGGCCGTGCCGACCGCAGAGGTGGTGGCACAGGTCGTGGGTTGGGCGCGGGGCGCCGGTACGGAAATCGCCTCCTCCGAATGCCTGGCCGACGATCTCCCCGGACTGGATCCCGGTGTCGCGGCGGGTGCTCTGGCGTTGAATCTGCCCGACGAGCAATACATCATCTGGTTCCGCCAGGAGGCATTGCGGGCGGTGGACTGGGGCGGTGACCCGCACAACAAGGCCATCGCGGTGCAGCAGGGTGACGGGGTCCGGCTCAGTCCGCGCAAGTCTTTCGAACGCTGGCGCGAGGTGGTCCAAGGATGCGGTGAGCCCTGGGGACCCATCCAGCTCGAGACCGCCGAGACACTGCGCCGCCACCTCGTCGAGGAGCTGTACCGCCGCACCCGCGGGGCGCTGCGGGCCGCCGAGATGCTGCAGCGCAGCCTGCAGCCCGCCTCGTTGCCGTTCATCCCCGGCTGGGAGCTGTCGGCGGACTACCGTCCCGCCGCCGGCGGCCGGGTGGGCGGCGATTGGTATGACGCTTTCCAGCTCCCGGACGGACGGCTCATCGCGCTGCTCGGTGATGTCGCCGGCCATGGCTTGCCCGCCGCCGGGGCGATGGCACAACTGCGGGGTGCATTGCGCTCACAGCTGTTCGCCGGGGCCACACCGGCTCAGGCATTGAGTCAGCTCAATGCGTTCAGCCTGCATCTGATGCCCCGGACGTTCGCGACGGTGATCGCCGCCCGGGTCGATCTGGATTCCGGTCAGGTGGAGGCGGCCTCGGCCGGGCATCTGATGCCCTATCGCACCGGCCCGGTGGTCGAGCAGGCACCGGTGCAGCTGTCCCCGCCGATCGGTGTGCGGGGTGTGCAGTACGTGCCGAGCACCTTCACCCTCGATCACGGCCAGGGCCTGGTGATGTTCTCCGACGGCCTGGTGGAGCGACGCGACTCGACGATCGACGACGGGATCGACAGGCTGGCCGGCGTGCTCGGCCAGGCCGGTGATCTGTCCGCGTCGGGTATCTCGAATGCACTGGCATCCAGCGAGACCGACGATGACGTCACCGTCATCACGCTGCAACGCCTGTGACGCGCGGCGGTATGTTGTCGTCCATGCCGGTCACCGTTGTCCTCGAACTGAAGATCAAGCCCGAATCCGTCGCCGACGCGCGCGACATCTTCCGCCGGGCCCTCGCCGATACCCGGGCGTTCCCCGGCAATCTGGGCACCGATGTCCTCGTCGACGAGACCGACGAGGGCCACTGGCTGATCTACGAACTCTGGGAGTCCGTCGAACACGATGAGGCTTACCGCGCCTTCCGGGCCGGCGAAGGCAAGCTCACCGAGGTGCCCGCGTTGCTGACCGCACCTCCGGTCAAGACGCGGTACACCACCAGCGACGTCTGAGCGCGTCAGACGGTCGGCACCGTGTCAAAGCGCTCTGAGCTGCCCGAACCCCGGGAAGTGTAAAAGCCGAACGAGGCGGGTAGACGTCGGTGACCTGTAGGCCGAGGCGGAAAGTGACGGATATGCGACTGCTCGCGGCCGTGCTCGCCGCAATGGTCGTCCTCACCTGCGGGGCATGCTCCACCGGGCAGCGCGTCGATCTGGGCCAGGACTCAGGCAATCTGATCGCCGCGATCTCGGGGGAACCCGACCAGCTCGATCCACACAAGACCAGTGCCTACTTCTCGTTCGAAGTGTTGGAGAACGTCTACGACACGCTCGTCGAACCCGACGCCGATCTGAACATGCGCCCGGCACTCGCCGAGTCCTGGGAGACCTCCCCGGACCAGCTGGTCTGGACCTTCCGGCTGCGGCCCGGCGTCACCTTCCACGACGGCAGCCCGTTGACCGCCGACGACGTCGTCTACTCCTACCGCCGCATCATCGACGAGGAACTGACCAACGTCGACAAGTTCAGTGCCATCACCTATGTCAGCGCCACCGACGACCTCACGGTTCGCATCACCCTGGCGCGTCCGACCCCGAATCTGCTGACCAACCTCGGTGGATTCAAGGGGATGGCAATCGTGCAGCGCGCGAATGTCGAAGACGGACAGATCGCGACGCACCCGATCGGCACCGGCCCGTTCTCCTTCGTCGGGCAGAAGAGCGGTGACTCGATCACCCTGCGCGCCAACGATAGGTACTGGGGCGGCGCCCCGCAGGTCCCTGGGGTGACCTACCGGTTCATCAGTGAACCCTCGACCGCGCTGTCCGCTCTGCAGGCCGGTGAGGTCGACTGGACCGACGCCGTGCCGCCGCAGCGGGTCACCCAGCTGCGCAACGACGACTCGCTGCATCTCGCCCAGACACCCAGCAACGACTACTGGTATCTGGCACTCAATCTGGCCCGGCCGCCGTGGAACGATGTGCGCGTCCGGCAGGCCGTGGCCTATGCCATCGACCGGCCGTCGATCGTGCAGGCCACCAGTTACGGTACGGCGCAGGCCAATCAACTGGCCATCCCCGAAGGCAACCCGTGGTTCGTGCCCTATGACCGCTACAGCCAAAACCTGGACAAGGCCCGGGCGCTGTTGCAAGAGGCCGGCGTGACACCGTCGACCATGGACCTGCTGGTCACCACCGAGTATCCGCAGACCGTCACCGCCGCCCAGGTGATCGCCGACAACCTTGCGCCCCTTGGCATCACCGCGAATATTCGCACCGTCGACTTCGCCACCTGGCTCGACGAACAGAACAGCGGACGGTTCGACATGCTGATGATGGGTTGGCTGGGCAATATCGACCCCGACGACTTCTACTACGCCCAGCACCACACCGACGGCACGAGCAATGCCCAGAAATTCTCCGACCCGCGGGTGGACGCGCTGCTCGATGCCGGCCGCACCGAAACCGATCAGCAAGCGCGCAAAGAGGATTACGCGCAGGCGGCCACCCTGATCGCCGATGAGGTGAGCTACCTGTATCTGTACAACCCGGCGGTGCTGCAGGCCTGGACCCCCGGCCTGTCCGGGTACGAGGCACGGCGCGACAAGGCGATCCGGTTCCGCGACGCCGTCCTGGACTCCGGTGGTGCGGACCGATGAGCGCGTGCGCGAAGAGCGGGTGCCCGCGGTGACGGTCCTGACGTTCCTGGCCCGGCGGCTGGCGTACTCGCTGGTGGTGCTGGTGGGTGTGCTCATCGTGGTGTTCGCGCTGGTCCATCTGGTTCCCGGCGATCCCGTGCGGATCGCGCTCGGTACCCGCTACACGCCCGAGGCGTACGCGGCGCTGCGCCAGGCCAGTGGGCTGGACCAGCCACTGATCGGCCAGTTCTTCGGCTATCTCGGGCATGCGGCCACCGGCAACCTGGGCGTCAGCTTCCGCAACGGCGACCCGGTCACCGAGATCCTGCTGGAGCGGCTGCCGGCGACGGTGTCCCTCGCGCTCGTCGGCATTACCCTGGCGCTGGCGATCGCGCTGCCCGCCGGGATCTACTCCGCGCTGCGGGAAGGCCGGGCCAGCGACGCGATCGTGCGTATCACCAGCCAATTCGGTGTGTCGGTGCCCGACTTCTGGCTCGGCATCCTGCTCATCTCGTTGTTCTCCACGGTGCTGGGCTGGCTGCCGACCTCGGGGTACCGCCCGCTGTTCGAGGACCCGGGCGGCTGGCTGCGCCACGTCATCCTGCCCGGGCTGACCGTGGGCCTGGTGGCCGCGGCCATCTTGACCCGCTATGTCCGGTCGGCGGTGCTGGAGGTGACCGCCATGGGGTACGTCCGCACCGCCCGCTCGAAAGGCCTTCCACCCCGGGTGGTGACGATGCGCCACACCGTGCGCAACGCACTGGTCCCGATCCTCACCATCACCGGCATCCAGCTGGCCACCATCCTCAGCGGCATCATCGTCGTCGAAGTGGTGTTCGCCTGGCCCGGCCTGGGCCGGTTGGTGTTCAACTCGGTGGCCGCGCGGGATTACCCGGTGATCCAGGGCGCGGTGTTGCTGATGGCGGTGCTGTTCCTGGTGGTCAACCTGTTGGTCGATCTGCTGTACGCGGTTGTCGATCCGAGGATCCGGCTGTCATGACCGAACAAGGACTCGCCGGCGACCAGCGGACCAGGGCCTGGCGGCTGCTGGCCGGCAACCCGGTGACCGTGCTGAGCGCCCTGGTGCTCGGCGCGGTCTTCGTCATCGCGGTGACCGCCTCCTTCATCACGCCGTACGGCGTCAACGACGTCGATGTGCCCCAGGCATTGCGTCCACCCAGCGGCGCGCACTGGATGGGCACCGACGAACTGGGCCGCGATGTGCTGTCACGGGTGCTGATGGGCGTGCAGGCCTCGATGAAGGTGGCGGTGGTGAGCGTCGCCTTTGCCGCCGTGGTCGGTGTCACGCTGGGCGTGCTCGCCGGCTACCGCGGCGGCTGGTTGGACACCGTGGTGATGCGGATCGTCGATGTGATGTTCGCGTTCCCGGTGCTGCTGCTGGCCCTGGCCATCGTCGCCGTCCTCGGGCCGGGCCTGACCACCACGATCCTGGCGATCGGCGTCGTCTACGTGCCGATCTTCGCGCGGGTGGCCCGCGCCAGCACGCTCTCGGTCCGGGTGGAGCCGTATGTGGCGATGTCGCGCACCATGGGCACCGGCTCGGGTTTCATCCTGACCCGGCACATCCTGCCCAACATC
Organism: Mycolicibacterium frederiksbergense; assembly: GCF_012223425.1. GTDB lineage: Bacteria > Actinomycetota > Actinomycetes > Mycobacteriales > Mycobacteriaceae > Mycobacterium > Mycobacterium frederiksbergense. The sequence continues at coordinate 4,476,760 of NZ_CP038799.1, read as the reverse complement.
ACCGGCCCGCTGATCGTGCAGACATCGCTGTCGCTGGCCTTCGCGATCCTGTCGGAGGCGGCGCTGTCCTTCCTAGGGCTGGGATTACAGCCTCCGCAACCCTCGCTGGGACGGATGATCTTCGACTCCCAGGGTTTCGTCACGCTGGCCTGGTGGATGGCCGTGTTCCCGGGTCTGGCCATCTTCGTCATCGTGCTGGCCTGCAACCTGCTCGGCGACGGCCTTCGTGATGTCCTGGACCCCAAGCAGCGCACCATGATCGAAGCGCGGAGGCGACGATGAGTGGTTCAGTGCTGGCCGTCAGCGGGCTGGGGGTGCGCATCGGGCGCCGGGAGATAGTGCGCGAGGTGTCGATGGTCGTCGAACCCGAACAGACTCTCGGCATCGTCGGTGAGTCCGGTTCCGGCAAGTCGATGACCGTGCTGGCCGCCACCGGACTGCTCGACGCGCCGGGCGCCCAGGTCAGCGGGTCCAGCGTCCTCGCCGGGGACCAGGAACTCGTCGGCGCGTCGGCACGCACGCTGCGCCGGGTGCACGGCGGCCGGATCGGTTTCGTCTTCCAGGATCCCGGCACCTCACTGAACCCGCTGCTGACGGTGGAACGCCAGATCACCGAATCCCTGGAGACGCACAAGAATCAGACGCGCAGACAGGCCCACACCCGCGCACTGGAACTACTGGAGGCGGTGGGTCTGCCCGAACCGCAGAACCGGCTGCGCAGCTATCCACATCAGCTCTCCGGCGGGCAACGCCAACGCGTGATGGTCGCCATCGGGCTGGCCTGCGATCCGGAACTGCTGATCGCCGACGAGCCCACCACCGCGCTCGACGTCACCACCCAGGCCCAGATCATCGAACTGATCCGGGACCTGCAGCGCGATTTCGGGACCGCGGTGGTGTGGATCAGTCATGACCTCGGGGTCATCGGCGAGGTGGCCGACACCGTCACGGTGCTGCGCAGCGGGGAGGTCGTCGAGCAGGCGAGCGTCGACGAGATCTTCGATCGGCCCCGCGAACCCTACACCCGCGAATTACTCAGCGCCCGGCCGGTATTGGGCGGTAGTGGTCCGCCCGCTCCGCCGTCCGACGCGCCGGTGTTGCTGGATGTCGACGGCCTCGACATCCGGTTCCCGGTGAGCACCCCGACGGGGAGGTCGGTGGTGCACGCGGTCAAGAATCTGTCGTTCCGGATCCGTCGGGGCGCCACCCTGGGCCTGGTGGGCGAATCCGGTTCGGGGAAGTCCACCGTCGCCTCGGCGCTCACCGGCCTGGTTGCGCCCGAGTCGGGCAGCGCGGCGCTGGACGGCACCGATGTGCTCAATGTGCCGGGCGCACAGCGCAAAACCGTGCGGCAGCGCATCAGCCTGGTCATGCAGGACCCGTTCGCCTCGCTGAACCCCCGCATGCCGGTGGGGACGTCGATCGCCGAACCGCTCGTCGTGCACCGGCTGGTGGCGGACCGCACGAAGCGCGACGCCCGGGTCGGCGAACTCCTGGATGCCGTCGGCCTGTCCGCATCGTTCGCGTCCCGCTACCCGCACGAGCTTTCCGGTGGGCAACGCCAGCGGGTGAACATCGCCCGGGCGCTGGCCGTGCAGCCCGAACTGCTGATCCTCGATGAGGCCACCGCTTCCCTGGATGTGTCGGTGCAGGCCAAGGTGCTGGAGCTGCTGCTGGAGCTGCAGCGCGATCTCGGGTTGACCTACCTGTTCATCGGGCATGATCTGGCGGTCATCGAACGGGTGAGCCACGACGTGTTGGTGCTGCGCGCCGGTGAATGTGTCGAGTACCGGCCCGCCGCTGAGCTTTTCGCCGCGCCGGAGCACGAGTACACCCGCGCGCTGCTGGCTGCGGTACCGCCGGACCGCCTGGCCCGGGCCTGATCGAGGGTGATCTCGTCGGCGCCGCCGGCGGTCGCCGCACCTCTTTGGCGGCGCTGGCACAGTGGGTGGGCATGGGAGCATCCGACGACCAGTACTGGAACCACAACACCGCCTACCACCCGTGGTTGCTCGGCATCGCCGCACAACGAGCGGGTGATGTGCTCGATGTCGGTTGCGGCGACGGGCTGCTGGCCCAACGGCTGGCACCGGTCTCACGCACCGTCACCGCGATCGATCCCGACCCGTCGTCGGTGCAACGGGCCGATGAACGACTCGGCGCGCTGCCCGGGGTCCAGGTGCGTCAATCCACCTTCGTCGCCTTCGATCCCGGATCGCAGCGATTCGACCTGATCACCTTCGTGGCGAGCCTGCATCATATGGATACCCGGGCGGCGCTGGTCCGGGCGCGCGGCATGCTGAACCCGGGCGGCACCATCGCCGTCGTGGGGCTCAGCGCGAACAAGACTGTCCGCGACTGGATCTGGTCGGCGATCTGCCTGCCCGCGGTGCGTGTCGGGTCGTGGCGGAACTCCGAGGTCCCGGATATCGGCGTGGCCGTCGCCGACCCGCGTGAGTCTCTCGACGAGATTCGACGCGTGGCCGGCGACGTGCTGCCGGGCGCCGTGATCCGGCGCGCCCTGTACTACCGCTACCTATTGACCTGCACGCTTGGGTGATTGGTCCCAGTCGTCTTGGCGGACCGTTGCCGCTGCCGTGGCGTCCGGCATCACACTGCCGGTTCCCGGCGTCGACAACGACCATCCGCCCACACCCTCACAGACCAGGTCGGTCGGCATGGACACCTGTGTGGGCACCGGCACCGGGAGTCCACTCACCGAAGGCATGTTGAGCTGAGGTGTCGGCAGCATGCCGGTCAGACCTGTTCCGCTCGGCATGCCGAGCGAGGGCTGCGGCAGCATCTCGGCCAGGATGCCGGTCACACCGGCCAACGGCGCCATGACCATCCCCGGGATACCTGATGCTGCACCGGCTGCGGGTGCCATCACACCGGGTATGCCAGCGAAGGCGGTACCGCCACCACCGCTCACGCCCGCGGCGCCGCCGCCCACTGCGGCGGCAGGGGCCGCCGCCTGAACGGCTGCCACCGCGGGTGCGGTCACGGCCTGCACGGCTCCGAGTCCGCCGGTGCTGGCCATCAGCGGCCCGACGACCGCGGCGTTCACGCCACCGGCTCCGGTACCACCAGCCCCGGCTGCGCCCGCTGCGCCACCGCCGGCCGCACCGCCACCGGCAGCGCCACCGCCGCCGGCACCCGCACCGCCCGCTCCGGCACCACCTGCACCGCCACCGCCACCAGCTCCGGCTCCTCCGGCACCACCGGCACCGCCGCCCGCCGCGCCGCCGCCGCCCGCTCCGGCACCACCAGCACCCGCGCCGCCGCCACCTGCACCGCCGGCCGCTCCGCCACCGCCGCCCGCTCCGGCACCACCGGCGCCACCACCGCCGCCGGCGCCAGCACCTCCAGCGCCACCACCGGCTCCGGCACCGCCGGCTCCGGCTCCCGCGTCACCCGCGGGGATCGCCACCGCGGCCGCGTCCTCGATCGCACCGGCGGCAGGGCCGCCGACACCGGCTGCGTCCGCGAGCGGGAGTCCACCACCGCTGCCCGCGGCATCGGCGAGCGGAAGTCCGCCACCGCCGGAGCCCTGGGCGATGGCACCTTCGGCAGCGGCGAGGCCGCCGGGTGCCGCGCCTGCGGCATTGTCGAGGATTCCTCCGTTGAGTCCGGTGTTGGCCATCAACGGTCCGACCACCGAAGCGTCCACCAGCGGAGTTCCCGCCGGCACACCGGCTGCGTCCACCAACGGAGCACCGGCAGGCGCGCCGCCCGCGATGGGGCCACCGCCGCCAGCGGGCGCGCCACCACCAACCGGGGCACCTCCACCAACGGGAGCGCCACCACCAACAGGGGCGCCACCACCAACCGGGCCGCCACCACCAACCGGGGCGCCACCTCCGGCACCTGCCGGAGCGCCGCCTGCCGCGCCGCCTCCGGCGGGGGCTCCGCCACCCGCTGCACCGGCCGCCGGGGCACCGCCACCGAGGGCACCTGCGTCTGCACCGGCCCCGCCCGCACCTGCGCCACCTGCTCCGGCACCACCTGCACCAGCGCCGCCACCGCCCGCCGCTCCGGCGCCACCGGCAGCACCGCCGCCGGCAGTACCTCCTCCGGCCACCGCCGGTGCCGCAGCGTGGACAACGGCACCACCGGGCGCGGCGGCCGCGGCTCCTGCATCAGCGACCACTGCGGCGGGAGCACCGCCGACCGCAGCACCGGGGGCGCCACCGACAACTCCCCCGGGAACGCCGACACCGCCGGGCACATCGATGCCAGGAATGCTGATATCGGGTACCTCGATGTCGATATCGGGCACAGAAATCTCGGCCGGGGGCCCGGCCACCTGGACCGGCGGCGCGTGAACCTCGATCGGAGGTGCCGCCACTTCCACCGGGGGCGCGGCCACCTCGACCGGCGGCAACGCGACCTCAACCGGAGGTGCGGCCACCTCCACGGGCGGCAAAGCCACTTCTACGGGAGGGGCAGCCACCTCCACCGGAGGCAACGCGACCTCAACCGGAGGTGCGGCCACGGCGAGCTCGACCGGAGCACCGCCCACCCCGCCGCCACCGGCTTCGACCACTGCTCCGACGGGAACCGCTCCGCCACCCGCTCCGCCACCGGCACCGCCGGCAGCACCACCGCCACCTGCACCACCACCGGCCGCACCACCGCCTCCGCCACCAGCGCCGGCTCCGCCTCCGCCTGCCGCGCCACCACCGGCACCAGCACCACCACCGGCCGCACCACCGCCTCCGGCACCACCGGCACCGCCGGCGCCACCACCTGCGTCACCGCCACCGATCGCGGCGGCGGGAGCCGCGCCTTCACCGCCACCGATCACCGGCGCGGCGGCCGCGGGAGCAGCCGCGGCGCCATCGATGACTGCCGCCGCGGGAACACCTGCGTCAACTGCCGGCGGCACGACCGCAGCTGCATCGACGATCGGGCCGGCCGGCGGGCCGGCGGGCCCGACATTCGCGGCGGCGGGATGAATCACTCCGCCACCCGGCGCACCACCGCCGCCACCACCGGCGCCCGGCACGCCACCCTGGCCGACATGGGCCGCGGCATCTGCCAGCGGCGCACCATCACCGACGGCACCTGGGATCGGTGCGCCGGCGGTATCCACGACTCCGGCCGGGGCGCCGCCCGCAACGCCCGCGGCATCCGCCAGCGGAGCGCCTGCGGGTGCTCCACCCGCAATGGGCGCGCCGCCTGCCAGCGGTGCACCGGCACCGCCGGCACCTCCGGCTCCGGCCCCACCCGCACCGCCGGCCGCACCGGCACCGCCTGCGCCACCCGCACCACCACCAGCAGCACCCGCGCCACCACCAGCACCGGCACCACCCGCACCACCACCAGCAGCACCGGCGCCACCGGCGCCGCCCCCGGCCGCACCCGCGGCGGGAATCGCGCCGGCCGCGGTCGCGGGCGGGATGACCACAGGCGGGGTGCCGGCACCGGTGAACGGTGCCGCAATGCCCTGCAGCGACTGACCCACATCAGGCGGGGAGGCAGCCAGCTGCTGCACCATGCCGACACAGGGCACACCGCCCGCGCTCGACTGCAACGCCGGTTGAGCCTGAGCCACCGCGCTCAGCAAAAGAGGCGGCGTGCACAATGCCGCCGCAGCAATCATGCTGACGGCCAGCCGATTCGACTTACTCACCATGTCATCCCCAAGCGCTTTCATATTGACGTCGCAGTCAGGGAGAAAGGTAAATGACATCCATGCAACTTCCCGGCGCGACAGAAGGGACGGTTACCGTTCCGATGCAAAGGAGATCCGGGGCTGTGACAGAAGCGGGCAAAATACCTGGACAGCGCACCTGATCAGGCGTTCCGGCGACACGACCGACCTCCGGCTCCCGACACCACACCCGGTACGTAGCCTGATGCCATGTCAGACCTCGTTCTCGTCGACGTCGCCGATCACGTCGCCACCGTCACCGTCAACGATCCCGACCGCCGCAACGCGGTGACCGCCGAGATTTCGGCAGCCCTGCGGGCCGCGATCGACGCCGCCGAAGCAAACACCGATGTGCATGCCGTCGTGGTGACCGGCGCGGGCAAGGCGTTCTGCGCGGGTGCGGACCTGACCGCACTCGGTGAAGCCGCCGAGGAAGGACTGCGCGTCATCTACGACGGGTTCTTGGCCGTCGCCGACTGCACGCTGCCCACCATCGCCGCGGTCAACGGCGCCGCCGTCGGCGCAGGACTCAACCTCGCACTCGCGGCCGATGTCCGAATCGCCGGTCCCGCAGCGCTTTTCGATCCGCGTTTCCAGAAGCTCGGCATCCACCCCGGCGGCGGTGCGACCTGGATGCTGCAGCGCGGTGTCGGCCCCCAGGTGGCGCGCGCGGCGCTGTTGTTCGGCAAGCGCTTCGACGCTGACGAGGCGGTGCGCTACGGCCTGGCGCTCGAGGTCGCAGACGATCCGGTCGCTGCGGCGCAGCAACTCGCGGCCGGCCCGGCCTCCGCGCCCCGCGACGTGGTGATCGCCACCAAGGCCTCGATGCGCGCGACCGCCAACCCGGGATTTATCGACAGCGCGCAGCACGCGATCGCCGTCGACGTCGAGATCACCCCGCAGGCGCGGTCCATCGAATCACCGGAGTTCCAGAGCCGGCTGGCCGCGGCCAAGAAGAGCTGACGACGTCGGCAGGGCTACAGGTCGGCGAGCGCCAGCTCGGGGGTTTCGATCAGCTCGCGAAGATCGGTCAGGAACGCCGCGACCTGGGCGCCATCGGCGATACGGTGGTCGAACGCGCACGTCAGCGACATGGTCGGGCGGGCCACCACCTCGTCCTCGATCACCACTGCCCGCGGCTTCAGCGAACCAATCCCCAGGATGGCGGCCTCCGGGTAGTTGATCACCGGTACCCCCTCGTCGAGACCGAGCGCCCCGAAGTTGGACACCGTGAACGTCGAGCCCATCAGCTCGGTCGGGCGGAGCCCGCCGTGGCGCGCGCCCTCGATCAACCGGTTGACCTCGGCGTCGAGTTCGCGGGTGCTGCGCTGCAGGGCGTCGGTGACCACCGGCACCAGCAGCCCGCGCGGGGTGGCCACCCCGATACCCAGATGCACCGCCGCATGCGGGTGGATGCGCGGGCCGTCGGCGGTGTCCACCCATGTCGCATTGAGCAACGGATGGCGGCGCAGCACCAGCGTCAACAGCCGCAGGGTCAGCACGAACGGCGTGACCTGCAGCCGATCCCGCAGCCTCAGCAATGCCGCACAGTCCACCTGCACGCCCGCATGTGCGTCAGGAATCTGGCTGCGGGACAACGTCATCCGCCTGGCCATCTCGGCCTGGACACCCGAGGGCACCTGCATGTCCGGGGTGGCCGCCGCGGCCAGCACATCATCGCGGGTGACGATGTGATCCGGGCCCGACGGTGCCACCGCGGTCAGGTCGACCTGTAGTTCGCGGGCCAGCTTGCGAACCGGCGGCTTGGCCCGAGCCCGCCGGGAGGTGTCCATCCGATCGTCGGTGCCATAACCCACCAGCACCGACTTCTGCGCCGTCCCGGCGATGCGCACCAGCACCGCACCGACGGCCAACGTGTCCCCCTGCTGCCCACCGAGTTCGGCGACGCGACCGGCGTAGGGACTGGGGATCTCCACTTCGGCCTTGTTGGTCTCCAGCGTGCACAGCGTCTGGTTCAGCGCCACCTCATCACCGACGGCCACCGACCAACCGGTGATGGTGGCTTCTTCCAGCCCCTCGCCGAGGTCGGGGACGAGAAAGTCCAGCAGCTGCGGCCCATCGGTATCACTCATGCCCCAGCGACCTCTCCACACAGTCCAGCAGGCGGTCCACCCCGGGCAGCCAGATCTTCTCCAACCGGGCGGGCGGGTAGGGGGTGTCGAATCCGGTGGCGCGCAACACCGGAGCTTCCAGATCGTAGAAGAGTTCCTCGGAGATCCGCGCCGCGAGTTCGGCACCGAACCCGAGGGTCCGGGGGCCTTCGTGCATCACCACGCAGCGGCCGGTGCGGCGCACCGAGTCGGCGACGGTGTCGAAGTCGAGCGGGTTGAGCGTCCGCAGGTCGATCACCTCCAGATCCCAGCCGTGCTGTTCGGCGGCCAGCTGTGCGGCGCTCAGTGCGGTGTCCACCAACCCGCCGTAGGTCAGCACGCTGATATCGGAGCCCTTGCGCACCACCGCTGCGCGCCCGAACGGCAACGCCGGCGCCTCCGTGTCGACGGTGCCCCGGGTCCAGTAGCGGCGTTTGGGCTCCAGATAGATGACCGGGTCCCGGCAGGTGATCGACTGCCGCAGCAGCCAGTAGGCGTCGGACGGCGTCGAGGGCGACACCACTTTGAGCCCCGCGGTGTGCAACCAGTAGCTCTCGGTGGATTCCGAATGGTGTTCCACCGCACCGATACCGCCGAAGGACGGGATGCGGACCGTCACCGGCATGTCGATATCGCCGTGGGTACGCATCCGGTACTTGGCGAGGTGGCTGACGATCTGGTCGAAGGCCGGGGCCGAGAATCCATCGAACTGGATCTCGGGCACCGGGACGAACCCGCGCACGGCCATCCCGATGGCGATACCGATGATGGCCGATTCGGCCAGGGGTGTGTCGAAACACCGCTGCGGTCCGAAGGTTTCGGCCAACCCTTCGGTCACCCGGAAGACCCCGCCCAGCGACGCGACATCCTCGCCGAACACCAGCACCCGGTCATCGGCCGCCATTGCATCGTGGAGCGCCTGGGTGATGGCCTGGGCCATCGTCATCGTCAACAACGAGGGCCGGGGTTCGGGTAGGTCGTCACCGTGCATCGCGGGCCGTTCGATGATCTGGGTCATGTCCTCAGTCCTTCCCCAACTCGACGAGTAGCTGATCGCGCTGTCTGGCCAGCTCCGGGGTGATCTCGTGATAGACGGTGTCGAAGACCTCGGCGATGTCCATATCGGGAGCGCCGACCAGGGCATCGCGCAACTCACCACGCAGCCGCGCCGCCCGCGCCGCGGTCCGCTCGGTGAGTCGATTCGTGAGCACCCCAACGGATCTGAGATAGGTCTCGTACCGCTGGATCGGGTCACGCGCCGCCCACTGGTCGACTTCGCTGGCCGATCGGTAGCGGGTCGGATCATCGGAGGTGGTGTGCGGCCCCATCCGGTAGGTCAGCGCCTCGACGAACGTGGGTCCGCCGCCCTCGCGGGCACGCTGAGCGGCCTGGCTCATCACCGCGAAACAGGCCAGCACATCGTTGCCGTCGACGCGGACGGCCGGCATGCCGTACCCGGCGGCGCGGTGCGCCAGCGACTGCGCGGCGTGCTGGCGGGCGACGGGTACCGAGATGGCCCACTGGTTGTTCTGCACGAAGAACACGCACGGCGCCTTGAACACCGCGGCCAGGTTCAGCCCCTCATGGGCGTCACCCTCGGACGTGGCGCCGTCACCCATGAAGGCCACCGTCACCGAGTCCTCGCCGAGGCGCTGGGCGGCCATCGCCGCACCCACGGCGTGCAGGCCGTGCGTGCCGATCTGGATGCAGATGGGCGCGCAGCACTTCTCGGTGAACGACAGCCCGCCGTGCCAGGTCCCACGCCACACCGCACCCATGTGGGCGGGCGCGATACCGCGGGTCAGGAATGCGCCGAGTTCGCGGTACTGCGGGAACAGCCAGTCGGTTTTGCGCAGGCAGGCCACCGCGCCGACCTGGGCTGCTTCCTGGCCGCGGCAGGAGGCGTACAGGGCGAGTTCGCCCTGGCGCTGCAGGTTGACGAACTCGATGTCCAGTTCGCGGGTGACGACCATCTGCTCGTAGAGCCAGGCCAGCGTCTCGGGCGGCAGGTCACGGCGGTAGCGGGTGTCATCGCTCGGCGTCCCGTCGGGCCGGAGCAACTGCACCAGACCGGCGTCGTCCACCGTCACGCCATCGAACCCAGCCATACCGCCTCCTTCAGGTGGCGGCATGTTCGGCCGCCATTCCGTGAGGTGCTCGGCACGGCTGCGGTCGGTGCGACCCCTGGTCAGGGGCGCCGGCTAGCTACCGGGGTGAGGCGCAAGCTGGACGATCCGCTCCGCCCGCCGCAGTACCGGGGCATCCACCATTATGCCCTCGAAAGCGAATGCGCCCCGCTGGTTCGTCGCGGCCGCCAGCACGTGTCGCGCCCAGTCGACCTGATCGTCCGACGGCGCGTAGCCCTCCCGGATGACCGTGACCTGCGTCGGGTGCAGGGCGACCTTGATGTCGAAGCCGACGGCGACGGCGTCATCGGTCTCACGGCGCAGCCCGTCGAGATCCTTGATGTCGATGTAGACCGAGTCGAGCGCCAGCTTGCCGTGGGCCTTGGCGGCCAGCAGCGACTGCGAGCGGACATGCAGGGCCACGCCGCGGTAGGAGCCATCGGGGAAGCGGTTCAGCGTCCCGCCCAGCGAGCCGAACAGGTCCTCGGCGCCCCACATCACCCCGATGGTGTTGGCGACGGCGGCGGTGTCGGCGACCGTGAGCGCCCCGAGCGGCGTCTCCACGATGAGCACCACCTCCAGTGGCGCCAGCGCGCTCACCTGCTCGGCGGCCTCGCACTTGGGCAGCATGACGGTCGTATAGGCGGTGCGCTGCAGCGCCTCCAGGTCGAGTCGCTGGTCCTCGGTGCCGTGCGGGTTGATCCGGATGACGGTGCGGGACGGGTCCAGCGGCGTGTCGACGATGGCCGCACGCGCGGCCGGCTTGTCACCGGCGCCGTCCTCCAGATCGAGGATGACGACATCGGCTGCGGCCGCGGCCTTCTCGAATCGTTCCGGACGATCGGCCGGGCAGAAGATCCACGCCGGACCGATGTTGTCGAGCGGCACTAGGCCTCCTGAGGTTTCTTGCGCACCATGGTCTTTCGCGATGCGGTGGCCACGATGTCGCCGTGCTGATTGCGGCCGGTGTGCGCGAAGGTGACGATACCTTCGCCGGGGCGGCTCTTGGACTCCCGCTTGTCGATCACTTCGGACTCCGCATAGAGAGTGTCGCCGTGGAACAGCGGTTTGGGGAAGGCGATATCGGAGAAGCCGAGGTTACCGACGATGGTGCCCTGGGTCAGCTGGGTGACCGACAACCCGACCAGCGTCGACAGCGTGAACATCGAGTTGACCAGCCGCTGGTGGAACGGGGGCAGCGCATCGGAGAACGCGGCATCCAGATGCAGTGCCTGGGTGTTCATGGTCAGCGTGGTGAACAGGACGTTGTCGGCCTCGGTGATGGTGCGGCCCGGCTTGTGCCGGTACAGCACACCGGTTTCGAACTCCTCGAACCAGAGACCGCGTTGCTCGACAATGCGTTTGGGCGTATCGGTCACAGTCCGAGCTCCCGCCCGATCAGCATCAGCTGCACTTCGGTCGTCCCTTCGCCGATCTCGAGGATCTTGGAGTCCCGGTAGTGACGGGCCACCGAGTACTCGTTCATGAAGCCGTAGCCGCCGAAGATCTGGGTGGCATCGCGTGAGTTGTCCATGGCGGCTTCACTGGCCACCAGCTTGGCGATCGACGCGGCCTTCTTGAACGGCTTGCCCGCCAGCATCAGCGCGGCGGCGTCGTAGTAGGCGGTGCGGGCCACGTGGGCGCGGGCCTCCATGCGGGCGATCTTGAAGGCGATGGCCTGGTAGCTGCCGATCGCGGCGCCGAACGCCTCGCGTTCCTTGGCGTATTTCACGCTTTCGTCCACACAGCCCTGCGCCGCACCGACCGACAGCGCGGCGATCGCGATGCGGCCCTCATCGAGGATGCGCAGGAAGTTGGCGTAGCCGCGGCCGCGTTCACCGAGCAGGTTCTCCTGGGGCACCCGGACATCGTCGAAGCTCAGCGGGTGGGTGTCCGAGGCGTTCCAGCCGACCTTGTTGTAGGCGGGTTCGGCGGTGAACCCCTTGGTGGGCACGGGCACCAGGATGGACGAGATCTCCTTCTTGCCCCGGCCGTGCTGGCGGGAATCCCCGTGACCGGTTTCCCCGGTGACGGCGGTGACGGTGACCAGCTTGGTGATATCGGTACCGGAGTTGGTGATGAACTGCTTGGAGCCGTTGATGACCCAGTCACCGCCGTCGGCTTTGGCGGTCGTCTTGGTGGCACCGGCGTCGCTGCCCCCGCCCGCCTCGGTGAGCCCGAAGGCGCCGAGCGCCTTACCGCTGGCCAGCAGCGGCAGCCATTCTTCTTTCTGTGCGTCATTGCCGAACCGGTACACCGGCATCGCGCCCAGCGAGACTCCGGCCTCCAAGGTGATGGCCACGCTCTGGTCCACCTTGCCCAGTTCCTCCAGCGCCAGGCACAGCGCGAAGTAGTCCCCACCCATGCCGCCGTACTCCTCGGGGAACGGCAGGCCGAACAACCCCATCTCGGCCATCCCGGCCACCACGTCGTACGGGAAGCTGTGTTCTTCATCGTGTTTGGCCGCCACTGGTGCGACCACGCTCTGCGCGAAATCACGCACCGTCTTGGCCAGCTGTGCGTAGTCGTCCGGCAGTGCGCCCGTGGACAGATAGTCGCTCATTGCTGAGCCTCCTTTGCTGCGGTGATTCGGGCCAACGGCTGGCCCACCTTGACCTGATCGCCCACGGCGACGAGCAATTCGACCGTCCCGTCGACGGGTGCGGACAGTGCGTGTTCCATCTTCATCGCCTCCACGGTGACGACGACGGTTCCGGCTGTGACGTCGGCGCCATCGGTGACGCCCACGGCGACAACAGAACCCGGCATCGGGCTGAGCAGTTCGGCATCACCGGCGTGTTCGTCGTCGGGACGCACCGGCGCCTCCCGCACCTCGCGTACCGCGACGGTGCGCTGCGGCCCGGCCAGCCAGACGTACCCGCCGTCGGCGGCCACCACGTACTCGACGCCGATATCGTCGACGGTGAGGTTCAGCTGCCGTCCCCGGCGCGCCGCGCTGATCCGATAGGTCGCCCCGTGTTCGACCTCGGCAGTTGCGGCCTCAGGGGTCCCGGTGATGCGGACATGGTCCACCCGCTGGCCTCCGCCGAGCCGGAGGACGGTCGGGGCGGCCGTACCGGTGCGCCAGCCCGAGGGCACCGACCACAAATTGCCGTCCGCCGCCGCCCAGGTGTCAAGCCAGCGGTAGGCAGCCGCGGCGATCAGTTCGTGATCGGTGGGTTGGGGCGCAATGTAATCGGGGGTGCGCCGGTCCAGCAGGCCGGTGTCCAGCCGACCCGCGGCGACATCCTCATCGGCCAGCAGGAAGCGCAGGAAATCGATATTGGTGGTCACGCCCAGCACGGCGGACCCGGCCAGTGCGCGGTCAAGGGCGCGCACTGCGGCGTCCCGGTCCGCGGCGTGGGTGATGACCTTGGCGAGCATGGGGTCGTAGTCACTTCCCACCACGGTGCCCGGGTAGATCCCCGAATCGACCCGCACTGTGTCGAATCCCCGGTCGCTGCGCTCCTGCCCGCCGGTCGCAGGTTCGACCACGTCGAGCACCGTGCCGCCGGTGGGCAGGAAACCGTTGCCGGGATCCTCGGAGTAGACCCGGGCCTCGATCGCATGACCGGTCAGCACGATATCGGTTTGGGCGATCCCGAGTTCGGCACCGGCGGCGATACGGACCTGCTGGGCAACGAGATCCACGCCGGTGACCAGTTCGGTGACCGGGTGTTCGACCTGCAGCCGGGTGTTCATCTCCATGAAGAAGAACTCATCGGGCGCGTCCGCGGACACGATGAACTCGACGGTCCCGGCACCGCTGTAGTTGACGCTGCGCGCGGTGTTGCAGGCGGCCTCGCCGATGCGGGCGCGGGTCGCCTCGTCCAGCAGCGGCGAGGGCGCTTCCTCGATGACCTTCTGATGACGGCGCTGCAGGCTGCACTCCCGCTCCCCGAGATGGATCACGTTGCCGTGTCCGTCGGCGAGCACCTGCACCTCGATATGGCGGGGGCGCAACACGAACCGCTCCAGAAACAGCGTGTCGTCGCCGAACGCCGACGCCGCCTCACGGCGCGCACTCGTCAGCGCGGCGGGAAGTTCGGCCGCGTCGTGCACGACGCGCATGCCCTTGCCGCCGCCGCCGGCCGAAGGTTTGACCAGGACCGGGAAGCCGACCCCGGGCGCCCCGGCGATCAGATCGTCATCGGTCAGGTCTGGCCGCGAAATACCGGGAACCACAGGCACATCGAATTCCGAGACCGCCGCCTTGGCAGCGATCTTGTCCCCCATGGTCTTGATCGCCGCCACCGGCGGGCCGATGAACACAATGCCCGCGGCGTGCAGGGCGGCCGCGAATTCGGCGTTCTCGGCCAGGAATCCGTATCCGGGATGCACCGCCTGGGCTCCGGTGCGCCGCGCGGCCGAGACGATGGCCTCGATGTCGAGATAGCTCTGACGTGCCGGAGCCGGCCCGATGCGCACCGCGGTGTCGGCCTCACGGACGTGCCGCGCACCGGCGTCGGCGTCGCTGTACACCGCGACCGAACGGATACCCATATCGCGCAGGGTGCGGATGACCCGTACCGCGATCTCACCGCGGTTGGCAACAAGGACAGTATGGAAAAGCTCAGTAGACATCTGGTTCACATCCGGAAGACGCCGTAGGACACCGGCTCCAGCGGAGCCTGTGCGACAACTGACAGGGCAAGTCCCAGCACGGTTCTGGTGTCGGCGGGATCGATCACACCGTCATCCCAGAGCCGGGCGGTCGAGTAGTACGGGTTGCCCTGGTGTTCGTACTGCTCGCGGATCGGGGCCTTGAACGCCTCCTCCTGTTCCGGTGTCATGTCACCGCGCACGGTGGCCAGCACCGAGGCGGCCTGCTCACCGCCCATCACCGAGATGCGGGCATTCGGCCACATCCACAGGAACCGCGGCGAATACGCCCGACCGCACATCGAGTAGTTACCCGCACCGTAGGAACCACCGATCACCACCGTCAGTTTGGGCACCCGGGCGCAGGCCACCGCGGTGACCATCTTGGCGCCGTGTTTGGCGATGCCCCCGGCCTCGTAGTCGCGGCCCACCATGAACCCGGCGATGTTCTGCAGGAACACCAGCGGGGTATTGCGTTTGTCGCACAGCTCGATGAAGTGCGCGCCCTTGACCGCCGACTCCCCGAACAGCACACCATTGTTGGCGATGATGCCGACGGGATGGCCGTGGATACGCGCGAACCCGGTCACCAACGTGGTGCCGTATTCGGCCTTGAACTCCTGGAACTCGCCACCATCGACGACGCGGGTGATCACCTCGTGCACGTCGTAGGGCACCCGCGAATCCACCGGCACCACGTCATAGAGCTCGGACTGATCGGCGATCGGCGCGACGGTGGGCCGCACCTCCCACGGCGGGTCCTGCCGAGGCCCGAACGTGCCGACGATGCGGCGCACGATGCGCAGCGCATCCCGGTCGTCGTGCGCCAGATGATCGGTCACGCCAGAGGTTTTGGAGTGCAGGTCACCGCCGCCGAGTTCCTCGGCGGTCACCACCTCACCGGTCGCGGCCTTCACCAGCGGCGGGCCGCCGAGGAAGATGGTGCCCTGGTTGCGCACGATGACGGCCTCATCGCTCATGGCCGGCACGTAGGCGCCACCGGCGGTGCAGGATCCGAGCACGGCGGCGATCTGCGGGATGCCCTGCGCGCTCATGGTGGCCTGGTTGAAGAAGATCCGGCCGAAGTGTTCACGGTCGGGGAACACCTCGTCCTGGCGCGGCAGGAACGCCCCACCGGAGTCCACCAGATAGAGACACGGCAACCGGTTCTGCGCGGCGATCTCCTGGGCGCGCAGGTGCTTCTTCACGGTGATCGGGTAGTAGGTGCCGCCCTTGACCGTCGCATCGTTGGCCACGATCATGCATTCGCGCCCCGACACCCGGCCGATGCCCGCGATCATGCCCGCACCCGGGCAGTCGTCGTCGTACATGCCGTCGGCGGCCAGCGGCGCCACATCGAGGAACGGGCTGCCCGGGTCGAGCAGTCCGTCCACCCGCTCGCGCGGGAGCAGTTTCCCGCGTCCGACATGGCGTTCTCGGGCCTTCTCCGGGCCACCCAGCGCAACTGCCGCCAGTTTGGCGCGCAGTTCGGTCACCAGGGCGACGTGCGCGTCGCGATGTGTCATCGATGAACCGTTCCACTTGAGTTAATGACGACTAACTCATACGATGTTAATTGCCACTAACTCAAATGTCTATGGGCGGGACGGAGCCGGGCATGAACACTGAGACTCCGCGCAGCAGGGCCAAATCCGATCGCAGGACCCAACTCATCGCCGCCGCGGAACGGCTGGTCGCCGAACACGGCTACCTGTCGGTCCGGCTGGAGGACATCGGCGCCGCGGCAGGGGTCAGCGGGCCGGCGATCTACCGGCACTTCCCCAACAAGGAAGCACTGCTGGTCGAACTGCTGGTCGGCATCAGCACCCGGCTGCTCGCCGGGGCGCGCGAGGTGGTCGCGGAGGCCACCGATGACCGCGCCGCGCTGGACGGCCTGATCGACTTCCACCTCGACTTCGTGCTCGGCGAATCGGATCTGATCCGCATCCAGGACCGCGACCTGGGGCACCTCCCGCCGGCGGCCAAACGCCAGGTCCGCAAGGCGCAGCGGCAATATGTCGAGATCTGGGTCGACGTCCTGCGGCAGGTCGATGCTCGCCTGGACGAGGCCGAGGCCCGGCTCAAGGCGCACGCCGTCTTCGGCCTGCTCAACTCCACCCCGCACAGCGTCAAAATGCCCAGTACAGACCATGCCTCGCGGAGCATCCTGCGCGCCATGACGGTCGCGGCCCTGGCGGCCGCGCGCTGAGTTTCGCTCGGGCACAGCGACCGATCGGTCGGCACCGATTCCCAGGCCGCGCGGGTAGCGTGTGAGCACATGAGGTGGCAATGACCGATTCTCCACGCAGAGACGAGCCGACGCAGCGGCTCGACGGTGGCCATTCGGGATATTCGGGCTACCCGGATCCCGCCTATTCGGGTCAGCCCCCGTATGGCGTGCACCCCACCGAGAAGCTGCCCGCGTACCCGGCGTACGGATATGACCAGTACGGCGGCGGTTCCTACGGCGGTCCGCCGCCACCCCCGGGCGCCCCGCCGCCGGAACCCCCCGGCACACCGCGCTGGCTGTGGATCGTGGCCGCCGTCGCCGTGGTCACCGTCATCGGTCTGGTCATCGCGCTGGTGATCGTCAACAGCTCCCAGCAGCAGACCGTCGTCGCCCCGGTACCCACCCTGTCCGAGCCCAGCATCGCCGAGCCGACGCTGAGCACCGCCCCACCGACCACCACGCGCCGACCGACCACCACCAGCCGTCCCGCCCCGGCGGCCACCACGACACCGTCGGTCCCAGGCGGGTCGACAGTGCCCGGCGCCACCGAAAGCGTGACCTACAACGTCACCGGCGAGGGGCGGGCCATCAACGTCACCTACGTCGATGACGGAGGTGTGCTGCAGACCGAGTTCAACGTGCTGCTGCCGTGGAGCAAGACGGTCAATCTGGCCCAGCCGGCCAAACGGTCGGCCAGCGTGACCATCATCAACGTCGGCCGCGAGGTGAACTGCTCGATCAGCATCGACGGCGCGGAGGTTCAACAGCGCACCGGATCCGGTCTGACGATCTGCAGCCCGATCGGCTAAACCGGTTGGGCGGCAGGTCGGGTGCGCACCCCCAGCATCAAGAACAGACCCAGCGCCAGCACCACGCACAGCCCGCCCATTCCCGCGCGATCGGTGCCGAAGGCGTCGATGAACACGAAGAACAGCCACGGCGCCAGCGGGGCGGCCGCGCGTCCGGTCGTCGTATAGAGACCGAACGCGACACCTTCCTTGCCCTCGGTGGACATCCGCAGCATCTGGGTGCGCGCCGCCGACAGGGTCGGGCCGATGAACAGGCACAGCAGCAGCCCGCAGATCCAGAACGCCAACTGCCCGGACAGCATCATCAACGTCAGCCCGACCGCGATCATCAACGTCAGCGCGCAGACGATGACGGGTTTGGCGCCGAACCGATCATCGAGCAGCCCACCGGCCACCGCCCCGATGGCCGCCACCAGACATGCGCAGACCCCGAACAGCAGCACGCTGGCCGGTGAGATGCCGTAGACGTTGACGCCGAGCACCGCCCCGAAGGTGAATACCCCCGTCAGCCCGTCCCGGAAGATCGCGCTGGCGATCAGGTAGAAGACGACGTTGCGGTCGCGCCGCCATTCGCTTTTCACCTCCGTCCACAGCACCCGGTAGGAGGCGAAGAAGCCGATCGCACGGTGGTTCTCGTCGGCCGGCGGCGACGGTGCCCTCAGCAGCAGCGGCGCCGCGAACGCGGCGAACCAGACCGCCGTGAGCAGCATCGCGGCGCTGACGTTCTGGCCGTCGTCGGTGGGCAGCCCGAGGATGCCGCCGTCGCCGGAGATGAAGGCCACGTAGACGATGAGCAGCAGCCCGACGGTGCCGGCGTAACCGACCGCCAGGCCGGCACCGGATACCCGACCCGAGTTCTGCGGTGTCGTGAGCTGCCCGAGCATCGCGTTGTAGGGCACGGTGGCCAGGTCATTGCAGGCCGCCGCGAGGGCCAGCAGGGCCAGCCCGGCGAACAGATAGTGATAGTCCGCGCGGATCAGGCTCATCGAGGCCGCCAGGATCACCACGACGCTGGTGAGCAGGGCGAGTGCGCGACGGCGACGGTGCGGGGCGTTGACCCAGATACCGGTCACCGGCGCCAGCAGCGCGACGATGACTCCCGCCACCGCCAGCGCCCGGCCCAGCCAGCTGGCCGGTGTGGTGTCCCCCGGCAGGCCCTCACCGACCGCACTGGTCAGGTACACCGAGAACACGAAGGTGACCACGATGGCGTTCAGGCCGGTGGCCCCACAGTCGTAGAGAACCCAGGACAGAATTTGTGACCGCCGGGCCGAAGGTGGCGCCGACCCGGGGCTGCTCATGGGCGCCACCCTAATGGTCCCTACGATTTCTCCATGCCTGTACCCGCGCCCCATCCCGACGCCCGCGCAGTCGTCACCGGAGCCTCCCAGGGCATCGGTGAGGCCCTGGCCTTCGATCTGGCCGCCCGCGGCCACCACCTGATCATCACCGCGCGCCGCGGCGAGGTGCTCACCGAGCTCGCCCAGCGGATCACCGAACGACACGGCGTGACCGTCGAGGTGCGGGCGGTCGACCTCGCCGACCCGGCGGCCCGCGACGTGCTGTGCGACGAGCTCGCCGGCCGCAACATCTCCATCCTGTGCGCCAATGCCGGGACGGCGACCTTCGGCCCGTTGGCCAAGCTCGACCCGGCCGGCGAGAAGGCCCAGGTTCAGCTCAATGCCATTGCCGTGCATGACCTCTGCCTGGCGGTGCTGCCCGGCATGCTGGAGCGCAGGGCCGGCGGCATCCTGATCTCGGGCTCCGCGGCGGGCAACTCCCCGATCCCCAACAACGCCACCTACGCGGCGACCAAGGCGTTCGCGAACACCTTCAGTGAGTCGCTGCGCGGTGAGGTCAAGAAAGACGGCGTGCACGTCACGCTGCTGGCACCGGGCCCGGTGCGCACCGAGCTGCCGGATGTCTCCGAGCAGTCGCTGGTGGAGCGGCTGATCCCGGACTTCCTCTGGATCGACACCGAGTACACCGCCAGGGTGTCGCTCGACGCGTTGGAGGCCAACAAGATGCGCATCGTGCCCGGCCTGACGTCCAAGGCGATGTCGGTGGCCAGCGGGTACGCACCGCGGGCCATCGTCACCCCGATCGTCGGCGCGGTCTACAAGAAGCTCGGCGGCCAGTAGCTTTGCCGCTGCTCGCCGAAACTGTATTCCAGACGGCGAAGTTCGAGTAACGACCGTCTGGAACACAGTTTCGGCGCTGCTCGGTCAGCGGCGACGCCGCCGGCCGGTGCCGAAGATGCTGCGGGTGATCTCGCGGCCGATCACCGTGCCGGCCGATCGCATCGCACTCTTGAACGCCGGGCTGGCGGCCATCTTGTCCAGCAGGCTCGGCTCGGCGGTGCCGCGCGATGTCACCGCGCCGCCGGCCTCGGCCGAACCACCCGAGGTGGGCAGCGGCGGCGGCAACTGGTCGGCGGGCGCAGGTTCGGGCGGGGCGAGACGCGCGGTGAGCCGTTCATAGGCCGATTCGCGGTCGATGGTCTGCCCGTAGGTGGCCTGCAGTGGGCTGGCGGCCGCGGCGGCCTTGATGGCGTCCGGACCGATGGTGTCCATCAGTGAACGCGGTGCCCGCATGCGAGTCCACGCCACCGGCGTCGGGGCGCCCTTCTCCGAGAGCACGGTGACGATGGCCTCCCCGATGCCCAGTGAGGTCAGCGCACTCTCCAGGTCGTAGACCTTGGTCTTGGGGTAGGTACGCACCGTCTTGGACAGCGCCTTCTGATCGTCTGGGGTGAACGCGCGCAACGCGTGCTGGATCCGGGCGCCGAGCTGGCTGAGCACATCGTTGGGCACATCGGTGGGCAGCTGGGTGCAGAAGAACACGCCGACGCCCTTGGACCGGATCAGCTTCACGGTCTGCTCGACCTGCTGCAGGAACGCCTTGGACGCGTCGTCAAACAGCAGATGGGCCTCGTCGAAGAAGAACACCAGCTTGGGTTTGTCGACGTCGCCGACCTCGGGCAGCGTGGTGAACAGATCGGCCAGCACCCACATCAGGAAGGTGGAGAACATCACCGGGCGGGCGGCCTGGGCGCCCAGCTCCAGCAGCGAGATGACGCCGCGGCCCTGCGCGTCCAGGCGGATCAGGTCCTTGGGCTCCAGTTCGGGCTCGCCGAAGAAGGTGTCCGCACCCTCGGCCTCCAGGTTGACCAGGGCTCGCAGGATGACCCCGGCCGTCGTCGTCGACACCGCACCCAGCGCCTTGAGTTCGGGCTTGCCCTCATCGCTGGTGAGGAACTGGATGACGGCGCGCAGATCCTTGAGATCGAGCAGGGCCAGGCCCTTCTGGTCGGCCCAGTGGAAGATCAGGCCGAGCGTCGACTCCTGGGTGGCGTTGAGCCCCAGCACCTTTGACAGCAGAATCGGCCCGAAGCTGGTGATGGTGGCCCGCACCGGCACCCCGATGCCCTCGGTGCCCAGCGACAGGAACTCCACCGGGTAGGCGGTGCCGGCCCACGTGTCGCCGGTGTCGGTCGCGCGTTGCGCGATCTTGTCGCCCGCCTCCCCCGGCCGCGACAGCCCGGACAGATCGCCCTTCACATCGGCCATCAGCACCGGCACGCCCGCGGCCGACAGCTGCTCGGCCATCACCTGCAGGGACTTGGTCTTGCCGGTGCCGGTCGCCCCGGCGACCAGGCCGTGCCGGTTGACCATCGCCAACGGAATCCGCACCTGTGCGCCCGCATCGGCCACCCCGTCGACGACGACGGAACCGAGCTCCAAAGCCTGGCCTTCAACGGCATAACCTGCGGCGATCTGCTGCGCCGGGGTCGCGGTCGATTCAGCGGTCATGGGTCCAGACACTACTGAACACCCATCTACCGGGTAGGTGCAGGCAGCAACTTGTCGGCGGTGGGAATACTGTGGATCTCCGTGCGTGAAGAACTCGTGTGGATCGACTGTGAGATGACCGGGCTCGATCTGAAGGCCGACAAGCTCATCGAGATTGCGGCGTTGGTCACCGACGCCGACCTCAACGTCCTCGGTGACGGTATCGACGTGGTGATCCACGCCGAGCCCGACGACCTGTCCGGGATGGTCGAGGTGGTGGCGAAGATGCACGCCAAGTCCGGGCTGGACAAGGAGGTGCTGGCCTCCGACATCGACATGGCCACCGCGGAGAAGATGGTGCTCGACTACATCCGCAGTCACGTCAAGTCGGCGAATACCGCTCCGCTGTGCGGTAATTCGATCGCCACCGACCGTGGCTTCATTGCCCGCGACATGCCGACGCTGGACACCTTCCTGCATTACCGGATGATCGACGTCAGCTCCATCAAGGAATTGTGCCGGCGCTGGTACCCGCGCATCTATTTCGGCCAGCCGGAGAAGGGCCTCGCGCACCGCGCCCTGGCCGACATCCACGAGTCGATCCAGGAGCTCAAGTACTACCGGCAGACCGCCTTCGTGGCCGCTCCCGGGCCGTCGACCAGCGAGATCGCCGCCGTAGCGGCCGAGCTCGGGCCGGCGGGCAGCGCGCCGAAGGAATCCGATTCGGCTTAACCGCCTCGATGCGGTTAAGATCGTCAACGCCGCTGCGGCGGCAATGGTGGCTGTAGTTCAGTTGGTAGAGCACCAGGTTGTGATCCTGGCTGTCGCGGGTTCGAGTCCCGTCAGCCACCCCGCAGGTGGGAGGGCCTTTTGGCCCTCCCACCGTTTGCGTTTCAGGGAGCGACGATGCCCGTAAGCCATTGACCCTATCGATTGACGTTACTAACGCACCGCGTTAGCATTGGGCGTGATCCGGTCGTTCAGAGACGGCGACACCCAGAAGGTCTGGGAGCTGCGGCGCCCCAAGGCGTTCAGCGTCGAACTCGCCAAGGCGGCGCGGCGCAAGATGCAGATCCTCGACGCCGCGGAGAACATCAACGACCTGCGCGTCCCGCCGGGCAACCGGCTGGAAAAACTACAACCACCCCGCGCAGGACAGCACAGCATCCGTGTCAACGACCAGTTCCGCATCTGCTTCACCTGGCGCGACGGTGGTGCTGATGATGTCGAGCTGACCGATTACCACTGAGAGGAGAACCCCATGGCCGGCTTCGCCCCGACCCACCCCGGTGAGATTCTCGCCGAAGAGTTCCTCGCACCGATGGGGATCACCGCTTACCGGCTGGCTCAGGAGATCGACGTGCCCCAGACCCGACTGAGCGAGATCATCCGCGGCCGACGGGCCATCACCGCCGACACCGGCCTGCGGCTGTCGCGTGCACTGGGACTGTCGGACATGTTCTGGATCAACTTGCAGGCCCGCTACGACGCAGATCGGGCCCGGGCCGAGCACAGCGCCGAACTGGATAGCATTCAGCCCCTCACCGCTGCAGGTTGAGCACAGACTGCAGACCGGCACATCGTGGCGCCATCGGAATTCGCCCGCGCTAACCCCGCCGCACTCTGGGCGCCAGCTGCACGACCTCGGGCACCACGCTCGGGTTCAGGTAGGCGGTGCCGACGAGTGAAACCAGGGTGTTGGCAACGTCATTGAGCGCCGACATCTGCTCGGGCAGCTGGCCGTGCTTCGTCCACGACTTGAACAGCAGCGCGAGCAGTTCCCGGTCGGCGCCCCGCAGGATCTCGGTGTCCTCGGTCGGGCCGATGCCGACCCGCACGATCGCCAGTTCGGGGTGCTCGCTGCGCCAGGAGTGCAAAATCTCGTTGAGCGCGGCCTTGCTGGCGTTGTAGGCCGCCACGCCGGCCCGCGGCCGGCCCACGTCGTGGCTGGAGGTGATCAGCACGACGCCGGTGTCGGACAGGTGCGGCCGCACCGCCCGCAGCACACTGTTCGCGCCCAGGGTGTTGACGTTGAAGGCGTGAATCCAGGTGGCGATGTCGGTGTCCTCGATGTGCGCCATCGGGGCCACGGTGCTGGTGAACACGACGGCGTCGAAGCCGCCCAGGGTTTCCGCGGCAGCGGCCACCACCCGTGCGATGGCGGCCTGGTCCTCGACGTCGAGTTCGAAGGCCGTGCCGCCGGTCTGCTCGGCCAGCGCTTCCAGCAGGTCCGTCCGACGCGCGGCCACCGCCACCTTGGCGCCGCGCTCCGCCGCGCGAATGGCGACCGCATGCCCGATCCCCGAAGAGGCACCGACGATGAGCACACGCAATCCGGCGATATCGGAACCTTCACCACTCATGGTCTGTAGAGCTCGCTTTCCCTCGGTCGATCCGGGCTTAGGACACCCTTTGTTCGTCGGACAGTACCGCGCGCGATGAGTTCGGACCGCACAGTGGGTCTACACAGACACGAACCGCTGTGAAAGGAGACTCTTCATGACGACCGCGAAACCACCCGTGGTGGACGCCGCCACCTGGAAGACCGCCCTGGAGGACCTGCGCCGCCGCGAGAAGGCCGCCACCCGTGAACTCGACGCGATCGCGGCCCAGCGCCGCCGGCTGCCGATGGTCGAACTGCCCGACTACACCCTGATCGGCGCGGACGGGCCGGTGCGACTGGCCGACGTGTTCGAGGGCCGCTCCCAGCTGATCACCTACAACCACATGTGGTCCGACGGCGCGGAGTGGCAGTGCGGCGGCTGCACCGGCTTCACCTCGCAGTTCACCCGGCTGGAGTTCCTGGACAACTACGACGCGCGGTTCGTCATCGTCACCAACGGGCCCATCGACGAGGCACTGGCCTACAAGCGCAAGGTCGGCAACACGATGGACTGGTACTCGGCATCGGAGAGTTCCTTCGGTGCGGACGTCGGCGCCGCTCCCGGCACGGGTTTCGCGGTGAACGTCTTCCTGCGCGACGGCGATACCGTCTACCGCACCTGGCACACCGACGGCCGCGGCACCGAACAGCTCAGCCACACCTTCGCGCTCATCGATCTGCTGCCCTTCGGCCGCCAAGAGGTGTGGCAGGACTCCCCCGACGGCTGGCCCCAGTCACCGACCTATTCGAACTGGCTGGACTCACCCGATGTCGCCCGCGCCTACGGCGAAGGAGCCCACGCATGAGCACCCAGACCGACCAGGAACGCTACGTCGTGACCCGCACCATCCCGGCGAGCCCGACGGCGGTGTTCGATGTGCTCGCCGACCCGGCACGCCATCAGGACACCGAACCCGGCGACTGGGTGCGCGATGCCGTCGACCCCGAGCCCATCACCGGGACCGGTCAGATCTTCGTGATCAACATGTTCCTGGAGTTCGCCGGCGGCCATTACGTCATGCACAACCTGGTCACCGAGTTCGAGCGCGACCGCACCATCGCCTGGCTGCCCGGCCAGCTCAACGCGGCGGGCGAGCATGAGCCGGGCGGCTGGTGGTGGCGCTATGACCTGGCGCCCAACGGTGCGGGCACCGATGTGACGATCACCTACGACTGGACCGCAACGCCGCAGAGCTTCCGCGATCAGGTCGGCGGCATGCCGCCGTTCCCGGCTTCCTATATCCAGGAATCCCTTGCCGCACTGGAGCGTTGCGCGACCTAGCCCTCAACGACTCAGGTGCTGGCGTTGCCGGCCTTCCACTGTGTCCACGGAATGTTCCAGTCGCCGAGACCGTCGGTGCCGGGAAGCTGCGAGCCGACGGTGCCGACCACCTCGACGATGTCGCCGCGCTTGGTGTTCTCGTAGAACCACAGCGCGTTGGAGGTGCTCACGTTGAGGCATCCGTGGCTGACGTTGCTGTACCCCTGGCTGCCCACCGACCACGGGGCGCCGTGCACATAGATGCCGCTGTAGGACATCTGGGTCGCGTAGTCCACCTCGGTGCGATACCCGTTGGGTGAGTTGACCGGAACGCCGTAGGTGGACGAATCCATCACCAGCTCGGCGTACCGGTCACCGACGATGTACACCCCGTTGTTGGTGGGCGAACTGTCCTTGCCCATCGAGATCGGCATCGTCTTGACCACCTCACCGTTGCGGCGCACGGTCAGCGTCTTGGTGGCGTCATCGGCGACCGCGATCACCTGATCGCCGATGGTGAAGTTGGTGCTGACGTTGTCCTGGCCGAACAGGCCGTCGCCGACCTCCACACCGTAGGTGTTGACCTCGACGTTGACCTTGGTGCCGGGCTTCCAGTATTCGGCTGGGCGCCAACGCACCTCGCGATTGTTGAGCCAGTAGAAGGCGCCGTCCACCTTGGGGGTGGTGGTGACCTCGATGGCCTTCTCGGCGGCGGCGCGGTTGGTGATGTTCTCGTCGAAGCGGACCGCGATGGGCTGACCGACGCCGACGACCTCGCCCTCGTTGGGCAGCAGGTAGGGCATCGTCAGGTTTTCCGGCGAGTGCGTCTCGAAGGTCGCCTGGGTGGCGGCCTGGCCGCCGAGGCCCGAGGAGCGCGCGTTGAGGGTGTAGCTCGCGTTGTACTCCAGCGGGTCGCTGCTCGACCAGGTGAGGCCGTCCGCACTGAACTCACCGGGGACCGGTGCGCCGTTCTCGTCGGTCAGGCTGACGGGCCCGAGGGCTCCGCCCGCAGTGGTGACGGTCACCGGCTCCTCGACGGTGACGCCGACGGCACCGTTGGTGACCGACGCGGTGAGCTTGGGTATCAGCAGATCCGCGTACGGGGTGCCCTTGTCCGCGATGGTCTTCGGTTGTTCGGGGGCTTGATTGCCACTGCACGCGGCCACCGTGAACACCGTGGTCAGCGCCACCGCGATCACGGTTGGCCACGTCTTGCGCCGACGCGCGCTGCCCACCGGCGAGACCTGCACCATCTGTTCTGCTCCACTTTGTTTCACAAGGACCCGCGGGATCACGGAGACTTGGCAATAGTCTAAGGGAACCTCCGACAACCGGCCGTCCACGAAGCGGTGGAACTGTGATCGTCATGCGGATTTCACCTCACAGCGTCGGTGCTGTTATTGTCTCCAACGCGCGCCGTTAGCTCAGTTGGTAGAGCAGCTGACTCTTAATCAGCGGGTCCGGGGTTCGAAACCCTGACGGCGCACCACCGCAAAGGCCCTGCTTCGGCAGGGCCTTTGTCGTGTGACGGCATTGTCGTTCATCGACATTGTCGTTTGGTGGCTTGGTCGTTGACCCGGCCTGCCGGTGCACCACGGTGCGCCGCCCAGCGCACCGCTGATCCGGGCCGCGGCGTCGCGCAACCGGTGCGAGGTGCCCAGGCGTTCGACGAGCACCAGCAAGTCGCCGTCCGGCGCGGCCCGGTGGATCGTCTCGGTGGTCGCCGACTGCAGGTCGTTCATGACCGGCAGTGCGATGTCGCGCAGGCTTTCCCCGCCGCCCGCCCGCCCGCCCGGCCGACGGCCGCGGCATCGGTCGGTGAACGGCTGGCCCGCGAGGACATCTTCGTCGTCCGGCTCACGAAGGTGGGCGAGGACGCCGCGATCGCGCGCGCCACCGGCAGAGCGACCCGCCGCCCCCGATGACACGGCGGCCGAACCAATCAACATAGGCGAAACGAAAACCCGCCATCGCACGACACCCTGTGCAATGATCACAATTCACTCAGCAAATTGATTTACCTGCACATTGAATTTCCTTGAGCGTCAATTATTTCGAGCTATTTCCAGTACCCTCACGGGGCTGGTGAACACGGAGGAATTGGGAATCAGCACCCCGCGGGGATGGTGCCGAGGCGAGAGGACCAGCGATGACACGCTGCCGCAACATCGGCTACCGGTTGACACTCCCCTGCCTTCTACTAGGCATGACCACGCTGAGTGGATGCGGCATCCACGTCGAGACGATCGCCCAACCGCTGCTGTACGAGACGGCACCGGCCGCGGTCCGCGACCCGTCGCCTGCCGCTTCGCAGATATTTGCCCCATGTGTCTCGGCCAATGCCGAACCGCTCCGGCATGCCGCTTCGGCAATCGCCGACCTACTCGTCGGCAAAGATCGATATCGCACAGATTGCGCACCGAATCCGGATACGAACATTCCGCTCGATGACATCATCGAACGCGCTCCACAGGTGCTGACCCCGCAACCGGTGGTCGCCACCCCGACCCCCGGGGTGCTTGTCACCGACGAACTCGTCGGCGCCGTGCTCACCGGCACGAGTGAGTACTGGTACCAACCGGTCATCGGGCCGGCGTAACCCGATATTCACACCAATCGTTCCCCCGCTCGCGCACCCTGAGGTAGCGTTGCCGCCGACGTTGACGTCAATTAGCACTGCAAACGTCTGGGAAATTCGATCCGATGTGCTGAAACGCCATCCGATGGCGGAGTTCCACCACCTGCCACCGAACGAAACAGTAGCTGTGAAACGCAAAGTTCCAGGTAGATACGCAGGAAGAAGTTCGGCCCGGAACCCATACCCGTGCTAGTGTCAAGTTAGCTGAACATCGAGCAGATCCAGATGCAGCGCACCGCCGAGGTAGGAAACGAGGTATTAGCTGATGCCAGCCCAGAGCGCACCGAGCTCCTCGGCCGCCACGCCGGATGGCGCGCCGCTCGACGGCGTCGCCGCGGTCATCAGCTGCAGCCGCCTGGGCCGCACCGCGAACCCGCCCACCTTCTCTCTGACGGACTGGCTGCGGCCGCGTCGCCGCCGCGTCAACAGCGTCAGCGGCGCCTGATCCGACGGATCACCAGCACCACGACCACGGTGCCCACGCCTACCAGCGACACCAGAACCGGCGGCTTCGTCACGAACGCCACGACCTTTGCCTTGGCATCGTCGGCGAGGCGCTGAGGATTCGCGCGCACGGCGAGACTGTCCACCGTCGCGGCCAGCTGATCACGAGCCTGGTCGATGTCCTTCTTGATCGCCTCGGGATCCCGATCAGCCACTGTGTCCTCCATGTCGTCGGCGTACCGAATTACCCTAGAGCAGCCGGAGCCGACCACGCTGCCCCGGTCGAGAAAGAAAGGCGTATCCACGCATGGCACAGACCCCGCGGCTGGCAGTCGGCGACAAGGCACCCACCTTCAGCCTCCCCGACGCCGACGGCAACACCGTCAAGCTGTCCGACTTCACGGGCCGCAAGGTGATCGTGTACTTCTACCCGGCGGCCTCGACCCCTGGTTGCACCAAGCAGGCCTGCGATTTCCGGGACAGCCTCGCCGAGCTCAACGACGCCGGCCTCGATGTCGTGGGCATCTCCCCCGACAAGCCCGAGAAGCTGGCCAAGTTCCGCGACGCCGAAGGACTGACCTTTCCGCTGCTGTCCGACCCGGAGAAGAAGGTGCTGACCGCCTGGGGCGCGTTCGGCGAGAAATCCATGTACGGCAAGACCGTGCAGGGTGTCATCCGGTCGACCTTCCTGGTCGACGAGAAGGGCGTCGTGCAGGCCGCGCAGTACAACGTCAAGGCCACCGGGCATGTGGCCAAGCTGCGCCGCGACCTATCGGTCTGAGTCGTTCCCCAGCGCCTGCAGAAACAGCGCCTCCGAGGTCGCCGCCCGCTCCAGCACACCGAGGTGCAGGCTCTCGTTGATGCTGTGCGCCTGGGTGCCCGGATCCTCCACCCCGGTGACGAGGATCTTGGCATCCGGGAAGGCCGCGGCGAACTCGGCGATGAACGGGATCGACCCGCCCATCCCCATGTCGATCGGCTCGCGGCCCCACGCGATCTGAAAGGCCTGCCGGGCAGCGTCATACACCGGGCCGGTCGCATCGATCGCGTAGGGCTGCCCGACATCGCCGGGGGTGACGGTGACCCGCGCGCCCCACGGGGCGTGCGCCTCCAGATGCCGTGTCAGGGCCGCCAGGTGCTCCCGGGCGTCCCCGCCCGGCGCGACCCGCATGCTCACCTTGGCCCGGGCGCTGGGCACCAGCGTGTTCGACGCCAAGGCGGTCGGCGTGGTGTCGATACCGATCACCGTGATGGCCGGGCGCGCCCACATCCGTTGCACCACCGGGCCCGAACCGATCTGCCGGACACCGTCGAGCAGGCCGGAGTCCGCCCGCACCCGCTCGTCGGGGAACTCGACCTCGGCGGCCGTCGCCTCGTGCAGGCCCTCGACAGCGACGTTGCCGTCGTCATCGTGCAGGCTGGCCAGCACCCGGACCAGGGCGCTCAGCGCATCGGGCACCACACCGCCCCACAGCCCGGAGTGCAGCCCGTGGTCCAGGGTGGCGACCTCCACCACACAGTCGGCCAGCCCGCGCAACGAAACGGTCAGCGCGGGGATGTCGACACCCCAGTTGTCGGAGTCGGCGATGATGATGACGTCGGCGGCCAGCAGGTCGCGATGGGCGTCCAGCAGCGCGGGCAGTGACGGCGACCCGGACTCCTCTTCGCCTTCGACGAAGACGGTGATGCCCACGGGAGGATTGCCGTCAAACGCCCGGAACGCCGCCAGATGTGTTGCGATACCGGCCTTGTCGTCGGCGGTGCCACGGCCGTACAGCCGGCCGTCACGTTCGGTCGGCTCGAACGGCGGCGAGTGCCACTGTGCGCTGTCACCCTCGGGCTGCACGTCGTGGTGGGCATACAGCAGCACCGTCGGTGCGCCCTCGGGTGCGGGGTGCCGGGCGATGACCGCGGGTGCACCGCCGGCGCTGACGGTGCGGATGTCACCGAAACCGGCCTGCGACAACAACTTCGATGTCAGCTCGGCGCTGCGGTGCACCTCGGGACGCCGCGCCGGGTCCGCCCACACCGATTCGATACGCACCAGCTCTTCGAGATCGGCACGCACCGAGGGCAGCAGTTCCTGGACACGCGCGGCAACATCGGTCATGGCTCAAGGCTAGCCCGCGGCCGCCGTGCACGAGCGACCGCAAGACGTCACACTCCCCGCCGTTCGAAACTGAAACTGTGTACGTCTCACCGCCGGATCACGTACACCGCTTCAGCTTCGCACGGTCCACCCGTGGCCAGACTGAAGCCAGGTAGGAACGTGTGACCATGCAGCAGGTCCGAGCTCCCGTTATGGGCGCTGACCCGCGAGCGTGCGCACACTCCCGCGCGAGCGCGCGTGTCCAGCCTCAGACACGCACGCTCGCGGCATCAGGCTTCCAGGATGGCGACCGCGGCCGCGGTATCGGCCTCATGGGTCAGCGACAGGTGGATCGTCACATCCTTGAGGTGCTCGGCGATGGCACCGGACAGCCGCACCTTCGGGCGGCCCCACATATCGGTGACCACCTCGATATCGCGGTGGATCCCCTCCGGCAGCATCGGCCGCTTCGAGAAGCGCGACCCCGACCAGGCCTTGATCACCGCTTCCTTGGCCGCCCACCGCGCCGCGAGGTGACGCGCCGCCGACGAACTCTTGTCCGCGGCGTCGCGCCTCTCCCCCGGCGTGAAGGTCTCGGCGAAAACGGTGCCAGGCTGGTCAACCTGCTCGGCGAAATCCGGAATCGACACCAGGTCGATCCCTACCCCAACAATGCCCATTCCGGAGACGCTAGCCGACTCGCTTTCCGTCACTTCGAGTAGTGGTCGTCAGCACCCAGGCGGGCGTCGGGATTGAGCAGCATGGCCGCTTCCTGACGCTTCTCCGGGGTGTCGTTGCCGAACCGGCGATCGGCCGGCTTCTCGTACAGCGCGGGCCCACCGGCGATCGCCGAGGCGAGGCGGCGCTGACCATCGAGCACGCGGGCGTTGGCCCGGGCCTGGTAGTCGGCACGCTGATCGGCCGGCAGTGCGGCCAGCAGCGCCTGCGGATGCACCAGCGCCACCAGACCGGACACGTGGCCGAACCCGAGGCTGGTCACCAGACCGGCCTTGAGCGGGAACTTCTCCCCCAGGTGCAGGGGTTCGCGCACCCAGACGAAGTGCTTGGCGTGGTTCAGCTCATCGTCGACGCAGTCCAGGCTGCGGTTGGGCGGGATGACGCCGTCACGCAGGATCTGGCACAGACCCATCATCTGGAAGGCCGCGGCGCCGCCCTTGGCGTGACCGGTGAGGCTCTTCTGGCTGACCACGAACAGCGGTGCGCCCTTCGAGCGTCCCAGCGAGGCCGCGAGCCGCTCGTGCAACTCGGTCTCGTTGGGATCGTTGGCCAGCGTCGAGGTGTCGTGCTTGGAGATCACCGCGATGTCATCGGCACCGACCCCCAGCTTGGCCAGTGAACGGGCCAGCCGCGACTGGCTGCCACCGCGACCCGCACTCAGGGCACCGAGGCCCGGGGCGGGGATCGAGGTGTGCACACCGTCACCGAAGGACGAGGCGTAGGCCACCACGGCCAACACCGGCAGACCCATCTGAACCGCAAGGTCACCGCGGGTCAGCAGAATCGTTCCGCCGCCCTGGGATTCGACGAACCCGAGCCGGCGACGATCGTTGGCGCGGGAGAACTTCGAATCACTGATGCCCTTGGCCCGCATGGCCTCGGTGTCGGCGGTGGCCGACATGTCGCCGAAGCCGGTGATGGCCTCCAGCGTCAGGTCGTCATAACCACCGGCGACCACGAATTCGGCCTTGCCCAGCTGAATCTTGTCGACGCCTTCCTCGACCGACACCGCCGCCGTGGCGCACGCCGCGACCGGGTGGATCATCGAGCCGTAGCTGCCGATGTAGGACTGCACGACGTGGCCGGCGAAGACGTTCGGCAGCACCTCCTGCAGGATGTCGTTCGGCTTGCTCCGGCCCAGCAGGTTGCCGTGGTACATGGTCTGCATCGACGTCATGCCGCCCATGCCGGTGCCCTGGGTGCTGGCCACCAGGCTCGGGTGCACCCACCGCATCAGCTCGGCCGGGCTGAAGCCCGCCGACAGGAACGCGTCCACCGTCGTCACCAGGTTCCACAGCGCCACCCGGTCGATCGAGCTGGCCATGTCCGGCGTGACGCCGTAGACCTGCGGATCGAAGCCGGTCGGGATCTGGGCTCCGACGGTGCGCGACAGCTTCACCTTGCGCGGCACCCGGATCTCGGTGCCGGCCTTGCGGGTGACCTGCCAGTCCGCGCTGTCGGGGACCGGTGCGATGACGGTGTGCTCCGGGTCGTACTTCACGAACTCGCGGGCATCGGTCTCCGAGGACACCACGAAGGTGAAGTCCTTGTCCAGGAACACCGACACCAGCAGCGGCGCCGAGTGATCGGCGTCGAGGAAGCCGTCGCCGACCCACTCGCGGATGCCCACCTTGGCGACCACGGCATCGTGGTAACGCTCGACCAGTTCGGCCTCGTCGACCAGATCACCGGTCTCGGTGTCGTACCAGCCCGGCTTGGGATCGTCTTCCCACTTGACCAGCCCGGTGGTCCAGGCCAGCTCCAGGACGCCGGCGGCCGACAGCTCGCCGGACACCTCCATCTCGAAGCGGGTACGCGAGGAACCGTACGGTCCGAGCTCGGCACCACCGACGATCACCACCAGATCGGCGGGGTCGACGTCCAGGTCGTCCCATGCCGGCGGCGGTGCCGCGGCGTAGCCGCGCGGCGGCGAAGGCAGGGCGCGGATCTTGCCGGCCTCGTCATCGTCGTCGTCATCGTCGGCCGCGGCCGACATCTCCTCGCGGGCCTTGGCGGCCAGCTCGGCCATGTCGATCTCGATCTCGCCGAGACCGCCGGTCATGTCGACCTCGATCGGCGCCCGGGCGGCGGCGACCTTGGATTCGATATCGCACAGCGCCAACAGCTTCGAGGCCATCTCGGCGGTGGTGTAGGTGGTCAGGCCGGCCTCTTCGACGGCGCCGACGATGGCGTCGTTGTGGCCCATCAGACCGGTGCCCTTGGTCCAGCCGATCAGCGCGTGCGCCAGCGAAACACGCTGGCTCCATGAGGATTCGGCCTTCCAGCGGGTAACCACGGCGTCGAGTGCGGCCTTGGCCTCACCGTAGGCGCCGTCCCCACCGAACATGCCGCGGTTGGGCGAGCCCGGCAGCACCACGTGCAGACGCGAGGCGATGTCACGCTCGGCGCCCAGATGCGACAGGCCGGCGATGAGCCGCTGCACGGCCCACAGCAGGACCTTCATCTCCATCTCGGAGCGCGCACCCGCATCGGAGAGATCCCCACCCACCCGCGGTGCGGCGAACGGGAACAGCAGCGTCGGGTTCTGCGCGTCCTTGAGGTGAATGGCCTTGGGGCCCAGGTTCTCGGTCTGCTCGTTGCCGACCCACTCGACCAGTGCGTCGATATCCGAGTAGGACGCCATGTTGGCCGGGACCACCCACAGGGTGGCGTTGAAGCGGGCGTGATCGCGGTAGAGCGTGCGGTAGAACGCCAGCCGGTCGTCATCGAGTCGCGACGTGGTGGCGATGACGGTCGCGCCGCCCTCCAGCAGCTGGGCGGCCACCGATGCGGCGATCGACCCCTTCGAGGCACCCGTCACCACGGCCACCTCGTTGGCGTAGCCACCCTTGTCCGGGTTCTCCGCACCGGCGGCGGCGCGGCCGTACAGCGCGGCGTGCACGTTGCGGCCGTGGGCCAGGGCGCGGCCCTGCCACCAGCTGGCCTGGGTGCCGACGATGTTGCCCGCACCCTCGAAGCTCTGCGACAGGCGCTGCCAGTCGGCGTCGATCTCGCTCTCGTCGAGCAGCCAGAACCGGGCCAGATCCTCACGGGCACTTGCCCACCGGTCGTCGAACACCACTGCCTTGCGGGCGTCGAACACCGGGGACACCAGACGCGGCCAGTCCGAACCGAGTTCGGTGGTGACCAGGTCGATCAGATCGGCATCGCTGACGGTTTCCTCGGCGCTGACCTGGTTGTCCAGTCCGAGCTGGCCCAGGATCGTGCGCGCGGCGTTGGCCAGCACACCGTTGGGTCCGGTGACCTGCTCGGCGAACTCGCCGAGTGCCGCCGAGTCGACCACGCCGCCGGCGGCCGCGCCGGAGGACGGCAGGCTGACCGGGATGCCCTTGCGGGCACCGACCGCCTGCACCGCCGCGTCGATGACCTTGTCGACGGAAGCGGCGTCGGCCAGTGCGCCCTCGTGCAGGCCGCCCATGTTGCCGCCGCGGACACTGGAACCCTCGCGGGTACCCAGCGCCACCTCGGCGGTGACGTGCTTGGCCCAGCCGGGGCCCAGTTCCCATGTCTTGGAGACACGTTCGGCGATGTAGGCCGGCCGCTTGCCCGACGGCCCGAAGACCGTCCGCAGCTGATCGTTGATCGAGTCGGACAGCACCGGGCCGAACGGCTTGTAGGTGCGGGCCAGCTTGGTCACCTGCGACTTGAGACCGGCCAGATCGGCTTCGGCCGCACCGTCGATGGCGCCGAGGTTCAGCTCGGAGCCCAGGTCCACCAGCATCTGGTTACGCCGCGAGGACGCACCGTCGGTGATGGATTCGATGGAGTCCAGCGCCTCGATCTGGTCGGGACGCATCTTGGCCGCCAGTGCGATCAGCACCAGAGTGGCGTCGGCAGCGTCGAATCCGATGTCGTCGGGGCGCGGGCCACCGGACGGCGCTGCCGCCGGTGCCGGAGCGGCCGCGGGAGCCGCAGCCGCCGGGGCGGCCTCGGTGGCAGCCGCGGGAGCGGCCACCTCCTCCTCGGGCTCCGGGTCGGTGTCGGTGGCGAACAGCACCGCGGCGTCGCGCTCGGCGTTGAGCACCTCGGTGGTGTTGTGCGAGTACTCGGGCAGCTTCAGCGTGTTGGTGGCCAGCCCCGCCACGGTCGGCGCGGTCTTGACGCCGATCTCGACGAATCGCTCGACCCCGAGACCACCGGCGGCCTCCTCGATGAAGAGCAGGTCCTGGGTCTCGATCCAGCGCACCGGGCTGGCGAACTGCCATGCCAGCAGCTCGATCACGACCTTGCGCATCAGCTCGCGCGGACGCTCGTTACGCCAGGTGTCGTAGTCGGCGAGGATCTCGTCGAGCGGCTCGGCGGGCACCAGATCGCGGATCTCCTGGATGAAGTCGCGGTCCAGGGTGAACGGCCGCGGCACCAGGTTCGGGATGTACTTGCCCACCAGCAGGTCCGGGTCGGCGTCGGTCGGCATGACCCGCTCCAGGGAGCGGCGGAAGTCGGCGACACCGACGCGCAGCACCTCGGAGTGGAACGGCACGTCGATACCGGGCACCAGGATGAACGACCGCTTGCCACCGCTGATCTCGCGGCGACGTTCGATCTCCTCCTCCAGGGCCTCCAGGCCGCGCACGGTGCCGGCGATGGCGTACTGCGAGCCCCGCAGGTTGAAGTTCACGATCTGCAGGAACTCGCCGGTGCGCTGGGAGATCTCCTCGACGAACGCCGTGACATCGTCATCGGGCAGGTCGATCTGGGACGGGCGGATCGCGGCCAACCGGTAGTTGGAGCGGCCCTTCTCGTCGCGGGGGACGATGTCGTGCATCTTGGAGCCGCGGTGGAACACGACCTCGAGCAGCGCGGGCAGCTCGTAGACGCCGGAAACACAAGCCAGCGCGGTGTATTCACCGACGGAGTGCCCGCAGGCGATGGCACCTTCGACGAAGGCACCCTGCTCCCGCATCTCGGCGACCTGCGCGGCGGCCACCGTCGCCATGGCGACCTGGGTGAACTGCGTCAGGTACAGCACACCCTCGGGGTGGTGGTAGTGCACACCGGAGGCGATCAGGCTGGTCGGGTTGTCCTTGACCACGTGCAGCACCGAGAAGCCCAGCGTGTCGCGGGTGAACTTGTCGGCGATGTCCCACACCTTGCGGGCGGCCTTGGACCGGGCCCGGACCTCCATGCCCATGCCCTTGTGCTGGATGCCCTGGCCGGGGAAGGCGTACACCGTCTTCGGGGCGGCCAGCTGTGCGGTCGCGGCCATCACCAGATCGCCGGCGACCTTCGCGGTGACCTCGATGATCTCGGCGCCACGGTCGATGCCGACCCGGTCGACGCGGAATTCGATCTCGTCACCGGGCAGGACCATGCCCAGGAAGCGCGAGGTCCAGCCCACCAGGCGGGCCGGCGGGGTGGCGCGGCCGTCGGTGGCGGTCACCACGTGCTGAGCGGCGGCCGACAGCCACATGCCGTGCACGATCGGGCCCTTGAGCCCGGCCAGAAGCGCTGCGGCGCGGTCGGTGTGGATCGGGTTGTG
Organism: Mycolicibacterium frederiksbergense; assembly: GCF_012223425.1. Taxonomy (GTDB): domain Bacteria; phylum Actinomycetota; class Actinomycetes; order Mycobacteriales; family Mycobacteriaceae; genus Mycobacterium; species Mycobacterium frederiksbergense. The sequence continues at coordinate 4,440,382 of NZ_CP038799.1, read as the reverse complement.
GTCACCGGACACCACGGCGAACGCGCTCATATCGGTGGGCGCGGTCAGGGTGACATCACGGCGACGGCGCCGCGGGGTGTCGGTGGCGTTGTCGGTCATCGCGCCGCCGGCACGAACCGGGTCCTCCAGCTCGACGGCACCGGTGCGGCCGCGGATCGCGAACCGCTCTTCCAGGCGCGCCAGTTCGGTGCCCTCGGCATCGGTGATCAGCACGCTGACCGGCACGACGCGTCCGACCTCGGTGTCGACTGCCTCCGAAGCCGTTGCGGTGACCGTCAATTCGGATTCCGATGTGGGCATCGGGGCGAGCAGGTGCGCGGCATGGTCCAGGTGCACCAGGCTGAGCAGGCCCTCGATGACGGGGAAACCGGCATCGGTGGCGGCCGAACCGATGGTGGCGAACACCGCGGGCCAGCAGCGGCCGACCAGGGCGTCGGGCACCAGGGTCAGGCCCGGGGCCAGCGGGGCGCCGAAGGTGGCGGTGACGCCGGTGTGATCGGCGACCTCCTCCGGGTCCCAGCCGACGGTGACCGTCGCGGTGCCGTCGACGACGGCGGGCAGTGCATCCACCCCGTCGACGCCGGCGGCGATGGCCAGCACCGCACGCATCGCGGCGGCGGCATCCTCGGTGGTGACGACGGGCATGCCGCCGTTGACCGTGGCGCCCGGCAGCGTCAGCTTGATGTTGATCCAGATATCTGAGAGCGGCACGCTCAGCGTGACGCCCTCATCGGTGAGTTCCAGCCGCGAACCGGTGGACGGATGGGTGGCCGCACGATTCTCGTTGACCTGCCACTCGCTGGGGGCGCCGATGCGGTGCACCGGGTTGATCGCGGTACGGCCGGCCCACAGCACATCGGGCGAATCCAGCACCACGGCAATGGGTCCGGTGACCGCGGCGTTGGCCTGGCGGCGGGACACCACCGGAACGGCGACGGCTCCGCTGGCCACGACCTCGTCGACGGCGGCCTGCTCGAAGCGGTCCAGCAGGTCACCGACGGGCTCGTCGACCCGGGTGATACCGGCGACGGCGGCGGTGCCGGGAATGATGCAGACCTGGTCTGCGGTGTAGCGGGCATCGTGGGCCTGCCACAGGGAATCGCTGCGCCACCAACGGCGCACATCCTTGTCGATGACCGGCACGAAGTTGACCGGCTTGCCCGGGGTCTTGCACAGGGTGGTGAAGAAGGGCACGTCGGCCGGGTGCAGCTTGATGGTCTCGGCGTCCGGGTACCGGTTCAGCAGGATGTCGACGGCAGCGGCCGGATGCTCCAGCAGCGCTTGGCTTTCGGCGTCGCCGGCGAACAGGGTGTCGATCGGGCCCGAGTCGCTGGGATGCAGGCGGGCCTCGGCGCGCTTGAGCATCTCCTCGAAGCGGTCCCGCCAGGTGACGTCCAGCCACGGCGAATCGGCGGCCTTGGTGTCGGCGGTGGAATCGCCCTCACCGATGGCCAGCTCGACGTAGCGGTCCAGCCACTTCAGGTAGGTCATGTCGGAGACATCACCGAAGTACGGCTTGGCGGTGTCGGCCATGGCCGCGATGATCTCGTCGCGGCGCTCGGCGACGGCGTCGGCGTCACCGGCGACCTCATCGAGCAGACGGCCGCAACGCGATGCGGTGTTGTCGATCTCGTGGATGTCGGCGCCGAGCTGGCTGCGCCCGGAAGCCATGCCGCCCTGGGCTTTTCCGGCCCCGACCCACACATCGGTGCCCTTGGTGTCCACCAGGAGCTGCTTGACCGCGGGCGAGGTGGTGGCTTCCAGGGTGGCCATCGCGGCGGTGCCGACCAGGATGCCGTCGACCGGCATCAGCGGGAATCCGTAGTCGTGTGCCCAGCGACCGGCCAGGTAGTCGGCCGCACGCTCGGGGGTACCGATACCGCCGCCGACGCAGATGGTGATGTTGGACAGCTTGCGCAGGTCCGCGTAGGTGGCCAGGAGCAGATCGTCGAGGTCCTCCCACGAGTGGTGGCCACCGGCGCGGCCGCCCTCGATGTGGGCGATGACATCCTTGCCCGGAACCTCGGCCGCGATCTTGATCACGGACTTGATCTGGTCGATGGTGCCCGGCTTGAACACCACGTGGGTGATGCCGATCTCGTTGAGTTCCTCGATGAGCGCCACGGCTTCGTCGAGTTCCGGGATGCCGGCGGTGACGACGAGACCGTCGATGGGTGCGCCGGACTGACGGGCCTTCTGCACCAGGCGCTTTCCGCCCACCTGCAGCTTCCACAGGTACGGGTCCAGGAACAACGAGTTGAACTGGATGGCGCGGCCCGGCTCCAAGAGCTCGGTGAGCTCGGCCATGCGGTCGTCGAAGATCGTCTCGGTGACCTGGCCACCACCGGCAAGCTCGGACCAGTGCCCGGCGTTCGCGGCGGCGGCGACGATCTTGGCGTCGACGGTGGTCGGAGTCATCCCGGCCAGCAGGATCGGCGAGCGTCCGGTGAGACGGGTGAACTTGGTGGACAGCTTCACCGAGCCGTCGGGCAGGGTGACCGTCGACGGCGCGTAGCTGGTCCACGGTGCGGGCACCTCGGGCACGGCGCCGACGGTGAACAGGCTGCGCTGACCGGAGCGGGTCGCGGCCGGCACGATGCCGACCCCCAGCCCGCGGATCACCGGGGCGGTCAATCGGGTGACGGTGTCGGCGGGGCCGAGGTCGATGATCCAGCGGGCGCCCGCGTCGTGCAGGGCTTCGACGTCGGCGACCCAGTCGATGGGGCTGACGAAGATGGACTCGACCATGCGGTGGGCCAGCTCGGCGTCGATACCGCACTTGGCCGCCCAGCGGTCCACGAGTGCGATGCCGTCGGCCAGCCGCGGGGTGTGGAAGCCGACCTCGACCTGGACGGGGTTGAACACCGGCGAGAACACCGCGCCACCACGCAGCTTGTTCTTGCGCTCGGCTTCTTCTTTCTCGGTGATCTTCGAGCAGTACAGCTCGAAGCGCCCGAGCTGTTCGGGGGTTCCGGTGATGACGACGGAGCGGCGGCCGTTGCGGATGGACAGCACCGGGGGCAGCACGGTGCGGACGTCGGTGGAGAACTCTTCGAGCAGCTCGGCGATCCGGTCGGGGTCGACGTTGGTGACCGAGACCATCGGGGTCTTGTCACCGCGGCCGACCATGCCGCGCCGGCGGGAGATCAGTGAACCGGCGGCGCCGATCAGCTGGAGCAGCGCGAGCAGTTCGGCGTCGCGGGTGCCCTTGGCCTTGAGCGATTCGACACCCAGGATGCCCTGGGAGTGCCCGGCCATCGCGACCGGCGGAGTGCCCATCAGGTCCAGGCCTTGGCGCGTCAGCGCGCGGATCGCGGCCATCTGGGTGAGCAGGATGCCGGGCCCTGAGATGGCGGCGGTGGTGAGCTGCTTGGTGTCGGGCAGTGGCTCCTCGGCGGCCAGCGCGCGCACCCACTGCAGCGGTTCGAAGCCGATCGGGCGCACCACGACGAGTTCGCGGGCCACCGGCTCCAGCAGCAACGCCGCCTCGCCGACCAGCTCGCTGAGCTCGGACTCGATACCCGCGGAGCTGACCAGCTCCTCCAGGCTCTCCAACCAGGCGCCGCCCTGACCACCGAACGCGACCGCATACGGCTCACCGGCATTCAGCAGATCGACGAGCGCATGTGCACCGGTCAAGGATCCCTCGTTCAGGCTGTGCTTGCTGCCGGCTGTCACCCTGTCGTGCTCGTTGATCGTCACGTTGTGTATCTCCCTCGGTGCAGTCTTTTTCACGCAATATCGCTGGTCGTACCGGTGTGCCGCGTCGTCGCGGCGAGGATGCGTACGGGATCCCCGACGGCCCCGTCGTCCTGTTGGTCCTGGTGATTCAGCTTTGAATCTCCGTCGGGCTGGTTCTCATCGGCGCGATCCGGGAGCACCGGAAGCCGGCTCCAGACGCGCCCAGAGGGCAGCCCAACCCCACTAAGAGTGTCATAAGAACTAGAGCGATTTTCCGACCTTAAATGGTTACTGGCGAGTCTACGGACGGGTAACCATACGTCGGGTAACAACGACCCCCGCGCCGCCCAAAGTTCTGCGGGACAAACGTCCTGCATGCAGGCGGTTACGGTCGAGTAGCTATAACTTCCCAGATCAGCGCGATGCCGTTATGAAATCGTTATCTAAGAATTTGGTGTTCGCCGGCACCACCGACGGCGCTTCGAACCGCGCCCCCGAAAGGACATATTGCGCCGAAGTGTCCACCCGCCGGTGACGGCTGGTGAAAATTGTTTGCTGGAAATTATTACTGATCGGTAAGTTTTTGCACCCCGTCCGACGCCGGCCCGCACGACGAGGCCGATACAGATGTTCACGGACCCGGGCGCCCGTGGGCTGAGCACCGACTCCCAGCGCACAGGAAGGGCTTCGACGTGCCCTTGCCCCGCCCCTGACTGACGTCGCCATCGAGGAATGTAGAACCGGCGCGCCGACCGGACCGCCCCGGCGACGTGTAGTTGCCAGCCCCCCGTCAGGCCCTGTCGCCACCGGGCACCGCCGTCAGCGGCCGCGTCAGCAGTGCCCGCCGCAGCTGGTCGGCGATGACGGCGTGGCCGATCCCTACGCAGTCGGCGATCCACCGGCCCATACGGTCAATGTCGCCCTGGTTCGGGTCCATGGATCCGAACCGCTCGGCCACCTCACGTTCCAGCACCGAGATCACGGCATCGGCCAGCCACTCCACACCGTCCCGGCCCGTATCCAGCAGCGTGATCACGATGCGGGCGTATGCCAGCGGGTCCACGGAGTGCGCCACCCACCGCCCGATGTCGGGATTGGCGAACACCAGCGCCGACCCCGAGGGGTGGGCGAGCTCGAGTTCGACCAGCCGGGCACCCTCCGCACTTGCCGGATCGATCCCGACGGGGATCCCGGCCGGCGTCGGATCTTCGCCCGACTCGGGGCTCGGACGCTGGATCACCCGCTGCAGTCCCAGCAGCTCGGCCAGACTCCCGCCGGCCCGCACGGTCTCGAAGAACTCCGCGACATGGGCGGAGGTGAACCCGCGGCCCAGCAGTTCGTCGATGGTCTGCAGCTGGGCCAGGTGATAGTCGTCGTAAAGGGCGGAGCGCCCCTGTCTGCGCGGCGGATCCAGTAGGCCACGTTCGCGGTAGGCGCGGATGTTCCGGGCCGTGACGCCGGAGATCCGGGCCAGATCGTCGATGCGGTATTCGTTCAGCGCCACCTGTGCGCCCCCACACCGGGTCGACAGCAGAGCGCGCGCATTTCTCCAGTCTAGCCCGGCTCGTGCAGAACGAGCGAACTGTGAAATACGCGCGAAACAGTGCAGATGTAAATTCTGGCAACCTCGGTGAGCGATCTCACCGAGAAATGATTGGCGATTCATCCCACCAATTTGGGACCCTTATCCTGCTCCCCCCACCCGCTCAAGGAATCGAGGTCCGCGTGCGTCCCTGGATCATCTGGGCGACCGGACTACTCGCCTACATCGTGGCGGTGCTCAACCGCACCACGCTCGGAGTGTCCGGGCTGGAGGCCGGCGACCGCTTCCACGCAGGTCCCAGCGTGCTGTCGACGTTCGTGGTGCTGCAGATCATCGTCTACGCCGGCGCCCAGGTGCCTGCCGGCGTGTTGCTCGACCGCTACGGCTCGAAGCTCCTCATCCTCTCCGGCGCCACGCTGATGGCGACCGGCCAGCTCGCGATCGCGCTCACCGATTCACTGCCACTGGCGCTGGCCGCGCGCGCCGTCGTCGGGCTCGGGGACGCGGTCACGTTCATCTCCGTCCTGCGCCTGGTGCCGCATTGGTTCCCGGCCAAGCGGGTGCCGCTGCTGACACAGCTCACCGGGATCAGCGGCCAACTCGGTCAGGTGCTCTCCGCGGTGCCGTTCCTGGCGTTGCTGGGTGTCAACGGCTGGACCTCGGCCTACCTCACCGTGACCGCATTCGGCGTGCTCACCATGGTGCTGGCCGCCGCAGTGCTGCAGAACACCCCGAACGGGCGCCTGGTCACCACCGAGACCATGAACGTGCGGGACACCATGGTGAGCCTGCGCACCGTGTGGATGCGTCCCGGCACCCGGCTCGGCTTCTTCACCCATATGGGCACCCAGTTCTCGGTGACCGCGTTCGCCCTGATGTGGGGAGTCCCCTACGTCACCACCGCGCAGGGCCAGACCCGCACGGTGGCCGGCATGTTGCTGACCATCTCGGTGGTGACGGCGATCGCGGCCGGTGTCGTGCTCGGCATCCTCACCGGCCGGTATCCGCACAAGCGGTCGGTGATGGTGCTGACCATCATCGGCAGCAACGCGCTCATCTGGACGATCGTGCTGGCCATCCCCGGCCAGGCGCCGCTGTGGCTGCTGGTGCTGCTCGTCGTGATCATCTCCGTCGGCGGGCCCGGCTCGATGGTCGGCTTCGATTTCGCCCGCACGTTCAACCCGAGCGCGACCCTGGGCACCGCGCAGGGCTTCGTCAACATGGGCGGGTTCCTGGCCTCGCTGCTGCTGATGCAGGCGATGGGTTGGATTCTCGACGCCGCCGGCGGCTACTCCACCGACTCGTTCCGGCTGGCGTGGACACTGCAGTACGTGGTGTGGGTGCTCGCCGTCATCGGCATCCTGATCACCCGCCGCAAGGCGCGGCGCCTGATGAAGGCCGAGCAGGAGCGGTCGCTGTTGGAGACCTTCGAACCGGCCGGACGCTAAGCCCCGGTTCGGGCGGCGACCGCGGCCGCCGTCCGGCGGTGTCCGACCCACTCGTCGCCGATCACCGCCACGGCGGGCGCTGCCGTGACGACCACCAGGCAGACCGCCATCGAAACACCCGAGAGCGCCAGCAGTACCGCACCCACCAGGACGGCCGCGGTCAGCGCCGCAAGCAGCAGGTGCACCGCGTTGACGCTGCGCAACAACAGCGAGTGCAGCAGGTAGATCAACCCGATGTAGACCGCCACCGGGATCACCACCGACAACACCGTGCCCACCGAACCGAGTTCGGAATGCTCCTCCAGGTAGTACGCCGCAACGTGCAGCCCGGCACCGGTACCGACGATCGCGCCGAACAGCAGGATGGCCAGATAGCCGAACCAGAACGACGTCTCTCGGTGTGCGTGCAGCAGTTCGGCCGAGGGCACCATGAAGAACAGCCACCACATGCCGAAGGTCAACCCGATTCCGGCCAGCGCCACCAGGATCGCGTCCGAGGTCCAGCCCTGGTCGTGCACCACCGCGGACAGGCTCGCCACAGTGCCGACCACTCCCTCCCCCAACGCGATGATCGCCATCAGGCCATATCGCTCGGAGATGTGATGGGCGTGCCACGGGGTACCGCCGGCCCGGCGCTCCGCGATCACCGGACCCAGCATCTCCACGCCGATGAGTACCGCCATGATCAACAGCGTCACCGACAGCGAGGTGTGCACGAAAATGGCTGCGATCCATCCGAGTTGAGCAACCGAGATCGCCGCGACATAGGCATACAGGCACTGCGGCGCGCGGGGTCCTGCCGCGCCGCGCGCAGCCACTGCCCCACCATGGCGACCCGCATCACCACGTATCCGGCCACCATCACCGAGTTGTCGACGTGTCCGCCGTGCTCCAGCGAGGCGTATACGTCCGGTATGCCGAGAGTCAGGATCAGGACACCGACCATCTGCAGCATCGTCATCAGCCGGTACACCCAGTCATCGGTGTCGTAGGCCGAGGCGAACCAGGTGAAGTTGATCCACGCCCAGCAGACGGCGAACATCACAAACCCGAAGCCAACCAGGCCCACCCGCACATGCTCCGCGGCCATCGCATGCGCGAGCTCCGATGCGGCGACGCCGAAGGCCACCACGAAGGTGAGGTCGAACAACAACTCCAGCGGAGTGGCCGCCCGATGCTGCTCGTGCGGATCGCGACCCGACATCCGGCGAAGCCGGTGCGCCCGGGTCGGAACCGAAGGCTGTGGTGTGGAAACGCTCACCCGATCATCCTCTCCCCGATGGACCCGGCCCGCACCGGCTCACCGACGCAACACGCTAGCGTGAGCGCGTGTCCACAGCTTCGGATCCCCGCACCGCGGTCGGTGTGGTGCTGGCGGCCGGGATCGGTGCGCGGGTGGGCGCCGACGGCAACAAGGCGTATCTGAGGCTGGCCGGCAGGTCGATGCTGTCCTGGTCTGTCCGGGCGGTGGCCGGCACCGCAGAAATTGGCCGGGTCATCTTGGTGTACCGGCGGGGCGAGCGCGATGTGGCGGCCCGAGCCCTGGCCGACGACCTGCCCGGGGTCGCGGTGGAACTCGTCGAGGGCGGTGACAGCCGCCACGAATCCGAGTTCAACGTGCTGCGCCACATCGCCGCCGATATCGAGGACGGCACCGTCGAGGTCGTGCTCATCCACGACGCCGCGCGGCCGCTGGCCGGCCCGGATCTCATGCGCGCCGCGCTGGACACGGCCCGCCGCCACGGTGGCGCCGTGCCCGCGGTGGCGGCAACGGGCCTGGCCCGGCCACGACCCGGCGGCGGGTTCGAACCGCTGACGCAGCGACTGGTGCGTGTGCAGACACCGCAGGCCTTCCGGGCCGGGCCGTTGCTGCAGGCGTATCGACGCGCCGCCGACGAGGCCTTCGACGGCACCGACACCTCGGCGTGCGTACAACATTTCACCGAGGTCGAAGTGCGGGTGTTCCCCGGGGCCGCAACCAATCTCAAGGTGACCTACCCGCCGGACATCCGGCTTGCCGAGCACCTGCTGGCGGGAACGGTCAACGCCGACAGGCGATGACGGCCGCCAGCAAAGCGGCATCTGCCGGCAGGTCGAACGGGATCGCGTCCGCGTCGCCGGCGACACACACCAGGTCGGCCGCGGCGCTCAGCACGGCGGGCAGATCGTCGAGCCGGGCCACGGCGGCACCGTACGGATACTGGGTGATCTGCAGCTCGGAACGGTCCACCGTCGACCGGATTACACCCTGCCCGTCAACCCTTTTCACGGTGTCGGTGACCGGTAACACCGGGACGACCAGCTCAGCACCGTCGGCCAGCGCCGCGACGACACGGGCCAGAAGATCACGCGACAGCACCGGGTGGCGGTGGTCGGCCACCAGGGCGTGTGTCGCCGCGGAGGCCTGCAACTGCGGCCCCGCCGCGGTCAGGCACTCTGCGGTGCTGGCGTTTTCGCCAGCCGCGATGACCCTGGCCGGCGATCCGGCGAGCCCGGCGCGCGCCCGCTCGTAGATTGCCGCGTCGGCCGGTACCAGCACCTCGGTGACCTCCACGGTGAGACCACGCACGATCCGCACCAGTACCGGCTCTCCGTCGACGGGGGTGAAGACCGACTCCGGGTGCCGGGCCGCCGCGACCGGTAGCGGCAGGATCGCTGAGAGTTTCACCGCGGTCAATGTAGCGGGCGGGCCGACCGGAAGCGCTGGAGGTAGGCCTCCCAGTCCCACCCGGCCAGGAAATCCCGCGCCGCCGAGTACCCGTTGGTGTACAGCGCCTCGACCTCGGTGTCGCTGATATCGAAATCGAGGAATCCCACCTCGGTCGAGTCGACGCGCACCGTCCTGGCGCTGACCCAGGGCTGATTCAGGTACGCCTGATCGCGGCCTACCAGGACGGTGGTGATGACATCGTCGAGCATTCGCGAGGGCCCCAGACGGCGCAGGGGTCCCCAACTCGGCAGCAGATGGTCGGTGTCATTGGGCAGGTGCGGCAGTACCGTGACGCCGAAACTGGGCCAGCGCGGGACACCTCCGTCGGCGCGATCCAGGGAGTCGACCGGGAAGTTGGACAGCAGGCCGCCGTCGACCAAGGTGGAGCTCCGCCCCGCGGCATCGGTAAGCGTCACCGGACGGAAGTAGAACGGGATCGACATCGAGGCGCGCACCGCATCGGCGACCGGCTGCTCATCAGGGTCCAGACCGTAGACCCTGCGATAGTCCCAGGGCAGCCGCACCAACTGGCCGGTGGTGACATCGGCGACGGTGACCACCAGGTTGTAGCGCTGCTCGGCTGGTAGGTCGTCATCATCGATGGCGAGGTCACCGAAGGTACGGACCCCGAGGTTCGCGAGTTGCCCGCGCACCCAGTCGTGCGCGTAGTCGCCCTTGTAGATGCCGCGGCCCCGCACCAGGGCCAGCGGTTGCCCGATGACCGGTAACCGCCCGACCAGCCCCGGGTCGCGGAATTTCCGGTACTTCAGTTCCAGCGCAATGGCTTTGAATTCAACCCCGGTGAGCTGCCCACGCGCGGCGGCGACGATCGCCCCGACGATGGAGCCCGCAGAGGTGCCCGAAACCCGTTGCGCCCGGTAGCCGGCCTCCATCAGGGCGACCACCGCGCCGATCAGACCGACCCCTTTGACCCCGCCACCGGAGAGAACCAGGTCGGCAGGAGAGGTCGGCGACGGCAACGGCTACACCGGGTCGAAGGACGAGATCAACCAGTCGTCGTCCACCCGCGTCAGGCCGACCTTGACGGCGCTGGTGGAGAACGATCCGTCCGGGTTCTCCGTGCTGGTGGTGGTCTGGTTCAGGAACACCAGCACCACCGCCGATTCGGGATTCAGTTCGGCGACGGCCGCATTGACGATCGCCGCGCTCGTCTTCACCGATTTCTTGGTGGCCGCCGGCGTGACGATCTGCTCGGTGAACTGGTTGTAGTAGTTCAGGAAATCACCGGTCAGATGTGTCTTGGCGTTGCCGAAGTCCTCGTTGAGGGTCTCCGGTGAATACGACAGCAGCGCAACGGTTCCGTCTTTGGCGGCGCTCAGCACGGTGTCGGCGGCGGCGGTTCCGGTGGCCTGATCGGGCTTGTACTGGTTGACGTACAGCCACGCGGTCACGCCTCCGGTGATGGCCAACAACACCACCAACGTGATGGCCACCCAGAAGCGGGCGGCACCGTGGAGCACCCGGCGTACCGGGCCCGCCGGGCGATCGGGCGGTCCACCCGCCGCCACATCCGGTTCCTCGGCGGCAATGGTGTCCTCGGGACCGTCCGCGGCGTCGATCTCGACAGCGGTCAACAGTTCTTCTTCGTTCTTCACGGTCACGGCGCGAACTCGACTTTCGCCATCTTGATCTGGTCACCATCGCGGGCCACGCTCACGATCAGCCGCCAGCTGCGGGGGTCTTCCTTGGCGCCCTGGGCATTGGTGATGGTGGATGCGGCCGCCACCAGAACATCGGCGGTGTCGTCGGTCATCGTCTGCACCGCGGTGGCGGTGACGTTCGCCTCGGTCACGACCTTCGACGATTCGGCGACCTTCGCGAACTCCTCGGCCTGACTCTGGAAATCCTCGCGGAACTGACCGGTGGAGTTGTCGATGATGCGCTGCACGTCTTGCTGCGCGCGGTTGAAGTCCAGCGACATCAACGACACCACGCCCTGCCGTGCGGCGGCCGAGAACTGGGCGCTGAGGTCCCGCCGCTGCTCGGCCTGCTGGTGCTTGACCACAATCCAGGCGCTGGTGCTGGCCAGCGCGGCGATTCCGAGGACCGCGAGGATCACCGCGGCGTACTTGACGATGCTGGTGAGTTTTCCACCGCGGCGCACGGGGTCCGAGTCGTCCTCGGCATCGTCTACATCGTCGGCCGCGTCGATGTCCTCGATCGCGTCGATGTCTTCGACCGCACCGTCCTCGGCATCCTCGGCGGCCACGTCATTGTCGGCGTCAACCCCCACCGGGTCATCAGCGGCCACCTCGGCCGTGGCTTCAGCCGCCCGCGTGGCCTTGGCCTGCTGCACGCGGAGCACATTGGCCCGCGCGCGGGCTGCCGCCGCTTCGGCCTCGGCGGCTGCGGCGAGCGCCTCGGCCTCCTCTGCGGACAGATCCGCGACGTCCGCCTGATCGGCGTCCGGCGACGTTTCGCCAGGCTTCCGGGTCGACATCATGACCTCCTGCGCCAAACGAGAATGGCGTTATCAAATTCGACTATTCATTCGACGATACCCCATCAGCGATTCGCCCAGAAACAATGCTCTTCCTGCGGAAACGCTATTTCCGTGCTGTGCGTACGCTCAGCGGGCGAGGTCCTGAAGGCGATCCTTCATCACCTTGCCCGTGGCGTTCAAGGGCAGCTCATCAAGAAACTCTACGTACCGCGGCACCTTATACCCGGCCATCCGGTCACGGCTCCAAGCGATCAAATCGGTCTCACTCAGGACCTCGTCGCCTTCGCGGCACACCACGAAGGCCTTGCCGACCTGGCCCATCCGTTCGTCGGGCACGCCGATCACCGCCGCCTGACGGACCGCGGGGTGCTCGAGCAGGAAACCCTCGATCTCGGCCGGGTAGGCGTTGAAACCGCCGACGATGAACATGTCCTTCTTGCGGCCCACGATCGTGAGCCGTCCAGCGTCGTCGACGGCCCCCAGATCCCCGGTGTGCAGCCATCCGTCGGCGTCGATCGTCTCCGCGGTGGCCACCGGATCATCCAGGTAGCCCTGCATCACGGTGTAGCCGCGCACCAGCACTTCCGCGTCCGCGGCGATACGCACCTCGACGCCGTCGCAGGGCCTGCCCGCGGTGGTCGCGATGTCCTCGAAGGTATCGCCGGGGCGGGACAGGGTGACCGTGCCGGCCTCGGTGAGTCCGTATCCGGTCGTCAGCGTCTGGAAGGGCAGTTCCTCGTGCACCCGGCGGATGAGTTCGACCGGGATGTCGGCGGCACCGGTGACCCCGGCCCGCAGGGTTGCCAGCCGATGCTTGTCGGTGACTGCCAGCAGTGAGTGGTACAGCGTCGGGGCGCCCGGCAGCATCGTGATCTTTTCGGCCTCGATGAGGTCCACCACGGCGGGCACGTCGAACACTGGAACCGGAAGGATGGTGGCGCCGCGGATCAGCGAGGAGATGCAGCCGGCCTTGTAGCCGAAGGTGTGGAAGAACGGGTTGACGATCAGATAGCGGTCGCCCTGGCGCAGGTCGGCCAGATCGCACCATTCGGTGTAGAGCCGAAGCGTCTGTTCATGATTCATCATCACGCCCTTGGCCCGGCCGGTGGTGCCGGAGGTGTAGATGATGTCGGCGATATCGGTGCCCAGCAGACCCTTCGCCGCGTAGGGCTGCCCGCTGTCCAGGAAGCCCGAGGTGATCTCGATCGCCGGGACCCCGGCGGGAACGCTGAAATCCTGTCCCAGGAAGCCGTTTTGGACCAGGACAGCCTTGGCGCCGCTGCGGGTGATGATATCGGCGGCCTCTTCGGCCTTGAATCGGGTGTTCACCGGGACGACCACCGCACCGGCGGTCACCGCGCCGAAGGCGGCGATCAGCCAGGCTGCGGAGTTGGGCGCCCAGATCGCGACCCGGTCGCCCTTGCCGATGCCGAACTCGGCGAAAGCTCCCGCGGCACACCGAACACGCTGGGCCAGTTCGATATAGCTCAACCGCAGCGAACCGTCGACGACCGCTTCGGCAGCACCGAAGCGGTCGCCGACGCTCAAGACCATCTCCGGGATGGTCTGCCACTCTCGGGTATACGTCACTCGCGAAATTACGTGGTGATGAGGCGCCCGAGGTTGCCGCCCATGATCTTTGCCTGGTCCTCGATGGAGAGATGCTCCAGGGCGGTCACATAGTGCGTAGGCTCCGCCAGGCCCTCCGGGTGCGGCCAGTCCGAGCCGTACAGCACCTGGTCGACGCCGATCAGGTTGATCAGATCATCGATGCCCTCTTCGTAGAACGGGCTGACGTAGATGCGGTTCTTGATCTCTTCCATCGGGTTACCGAGGAACGCCTCCGGCGCCTTCTTGTACACCTCGGCCATCGAGTCCAGCAGCGGGAACATCCACTTGGAGCCGGCCTCGACGATGCCGACCTTCAGCTTCGGGTGCCGGAAGAGTGCGCCGTGAATGACCCAGGAGGCCACCGCATCCTGGATCGGACGCCACTCGTTGAGGATGGACATCGCGTTGGTCTGGAACGGCAGCATCTCCTGCGCGCCGCCATCCCACTCCGAGGTGTAGCGCGAGTAACCACTGTCCGAGGAGTGCATGCCGACGAAGATGTCGTGATGCACGCAGCGCTCCCAGAAGGGATCGAATTCGGGCAGTGCGAACGACCGCGGGCCGCGGAAGCCGGGCACCGGCGCCGGGCGGATCAGGATGGCGCGGGCGCCGCGCGCGACGGCCCACTCCAGCTCCTCGAGCGCCTTGTCCAGGATGGGCAGGGTGATCACCGGAGTGGTGAAGATGCGGCCCTTGTGATTGAAGCCCCACACCTCGTGCAGCCATTCGTTCAGCGCGTGCACGATGACGTGGATGGCGACCGGGTCGTCGGCGAGGCGCTCCTCGATGAGGCTGGCCAGCGTCGGGAACATCAGTGTGCGGTCCAGACCGAGGTCGTCCATCACCTTGATGCGCGGCTCGGGCTCGAAGAACGCCGGGATGGCCTTCATCGGCTCGCCGAACAGCTCGCGCTTGCTCTTGCCGTCGGGGTTGCCGAACTTGAAGTACTCCTCCCAGGCGCCGGGCTTGGCGACCACCGAGAAGGTGGGGTTCGGGATGTAGTTGCTGATCTGGCCCTTGATGGCGATCTTCGTGCGGCCGTTGATCTCCACGTACTGGACGATGTCCTTGTACTCCTTGGGGAGGTACTTGGTCATCGCCTCCGGAGGCTCGTAGAGGTGGTTGTCCGCATCGAAGAGCGGAAACGGTATGTCGACCCGATGCGACAGTTGACCCATGAGATGCTCCTTTTCAGTTCGTGAGAATCATATTCTCATGTGCTGGATGTCGCAATGCCCCTGGGTGCGGCTGTGGCCGAATCGCGCACGGCCTGCCGCACCCTGAATTTCTGCACCTTGCCGCTCGCGGTCCGCGGGAAGTCCTCTCCCTCCGGCAGCGCGACCAGTTCCTCGGGCCACTTCTGCCGAGCCACACCGGCCTGTTCGAAGTGGGCACGTACCTGCTCCCCGGTGGGCACCTGCGCCCCGGGCCGGATTCGCAGCACAGCCGCGACATGCTCGCCGAGCCGCGCATCCGGGGCCGCCACCACGACCGCCTCCTGCACCGCGGGCATGCTCAGCAGCACTTCCTCGACCTCAAGGGCACTGATGTTCTCGCCGCCCCTGATGATCAGGTCGGCGGTGCGGTCGGTGATGGTGAGGTAGCCGTCCTCGTCGAGGACGCCGATGTCGCCGGTGCGGTACCAGCCCTCGTCGTCGAAGGATTGGGCGGTCAGCGCGTCATCGGTATAGCCCAGACACAGGTCGGGCCCGCGGCTGAAGATCTCGCCGTCGGGTCCCAGCCGGATCTCGACACCGGGCCGGACGTTGCCGTCGGTGAACAACCGCTTGTCCTCCGGCGCCGTCGGTCCCGAACCGGTGATGGAGGGATGTTCGGTGCTGCCGTACGAACGGAACACGAAGAGCCCCAGGTCGGCGAGGCGCCGGGTGACCGCCGACGGGACCGTCGACCCACCCAGCCCGACGGTGGAGAACCGGGCCAGATGCGCGTCGGTGAAACCCGGATGGTCCATCAGGCTGGTGACGAAGTACGGCGGTCCGCCGCCGATGGACAGCCCGTCGCGCTCGATGATGTCGAGTACCCGGCCCGGGTCCCATACGTCGCACAGGTCGATGGGCGCACCTTCGAGCACCGGGATCAGGAACGCGCCGAGCATGCCGATGAAGTGTCCGACCGGGGTGGCGGTGAGCTGGCGCCCGCGACCCGGCGGGTAGTTGGCCAGCAGCTGGCGCGTCTCACAGTTCAGCGTCTGGTGGCTGTGGATGACGCCCTTGGGTTCCTTGGTGGTGCCTGAGGTGAACGCGATCAGCGCCGGGCCGGCCGGATCTGCATCGACGGTCCCGGTCATCGGCTCGCCGGCCAGCAGCCGGTCGAACGCCAACTCGCCGTCGGCGCCGACCAATCCGACGATCGGCACCTCGGCGCACAGATCCGGATGGAAGGTCATCCGCCCGAACTCCGCGGTGCTGATGAACACCTTCGGCCGGGCGGTCGCGATGATGTGGCCGAGTTCCTTGCGGCCGTAGAAATGCACGATCGGGACGGTGACCGCACCCAGGAAGGCCGAGGCCCAGAACGCGACGGCGGCCTCCATCCAGTTCGGCAGCTGCAGGGCCACCACGTCACCCGCGCCGACACCACGTTCGGCCAGGCCGGCGGCCAGCCGACGGGCGCGGTGCTCGACGTCGGCGAAGGTACCGGTGAAGGGCCGGATCTCGGAGTGCACGAAAAACCCGGCGTCGGGGCTGGCCTGCAAGCCGTCGGCCAGCAGCTGGCCGAGCGTTTCCGGTGTCCACCACCCCTGCTCCACGTACCGTTTACTCAGCTCAGCAGGGATTTCTCGGATCGAAATGACAGCACCTCCGCAACGCCGGGCAGATGCTGGTGATGCTATTCTCACCTGCCGAGAATGCCAATACCGAAATCGGAGAACCTTTGATGGTCGACCTCGAACTGAACGGCGAACTGGCGGTCATCACCATCGACCGCCCGCATGCCCGCAACGCCATCTCGCTGGAGACGATGGACGAGCTGAACAAGGCCCTCGACGGTGCCGCCGGGGCATCTGCGCTGGCGATCACCGGGGCCGGCGACCGGGCGTTCGTCTCCGGGGGCGACCTCAAGGAACTGGCACTGCTACGCACCGAGTTGGAGGCGTCCTCGATGGCGTGGCGGATGCGGGCGATCTGTGACCGCATCGCCGGCTTCCCCGGCCCGGTGATCGCCGCACTGAACGGGCACGCGCTCGGCGGTGGCGCCGAGGTGGCGGTCGCCGCCGATATCCGGATCGCCGCCGATGACATCAAGATCGGCTTCAATCAGATTTCGCTGGCGATCATGCCGGCCTGGGGCGGCGCCGAGCGGCTCGGCCATCTGGTCGGCCGCAGCCAGGCGCTGCTGTTGGCGGGGACCGGGCGGGTGCTGGATGCCCCCGCCGCCGAGCGAGTCGGGCTGATTGATCAGGTGGTACCCCGCGCCGAGTTCGCCACCTCGTGGCGCGAGACGGCGCAACTGCTGGCCCGCCGACCCGCCGGCGAGATCAAACGGGTCATCAAGGGAGCGACCACCACCGAGGCGGTCGCGGCCTTCGCCGGACTCTGGGTGTCCCAGGAACACTGGGATGCCGCCGACAAGGTGATGAAGAAGGCGAAGTAGCCGCGTCCAATGTCCACTTGCCGCACGCGTCAGCGCGATTCGCGTGTGACAAGTGGCCGCTCGGCGTGGCTCATCCGGTGCCGAGTTCGCGAACCGGGTCGCCGCCGTCCCAGCCCTGAGCGGCTCGGCGCACCAATGTCGCCATCCCCGCCGAGGCGTCGGTGAGTTCCATGATCTCGATGATGGCCGCAGGCACCCCTCCGGGTTCGGCGTAGGCGAAGCGCACTCCCCCGTCCTCGCCGCCGGACCACACGACCGGCCAGCCCGCCGCCGCGACGGCCGCCATGGTGGCGTCGAAATCCTCTGTCCAGTAGGCGAGTTGATGAAAGCCCGAACCAGTGAACTCGCCGAATATGCTCGGCGTGTCATCGATCTGCTCGATGAGCTCGACCTGCAGTTCGCCGCTATTGGCCAGCGCGAGTGACAAAGTCACCTCGCACGGCGCACCGCGGTAGGTCACCCGCTGGACCAACCCCCGCATGACGAACCAGGGCCCGACCCCGAGCGTCACCCAGTCGGCCATCGCCTTGTCCAGATCGTCGACCACATAACCGATCTGGCGCACCGGGCCCGGCAGAACACGTTGGCTGTCCACGCCACGACTTCAGCCCGGACCCTTGAGCCAGGGTAGCCGATCGGCTACCCTGAGTCGTGGATAGCCGAACGGCTACCCGGTACGCGATGGGCAGGTGTCGATGAATACCCGGGGTCAACGAATTCTGCTGTGGACCGCACCGCCGGCCATGGCGCTGTTCGCACTCGCGTTTCTGCTGTTTCCGATCTTCTCGCCGCCGCTGTCACCGGCGCTGACCCCCGAGGAGGTCGCGACATTCTTCCGCGACCACCACACCGGCATTCTCGGGGTGGTCATCCTGTGCAATCTCATCGCCGGATCACTGGTGCCACTCTTCGCGGTGATCGCCGTGCAGATTTCTCGCACCGCCACCTCCAGCAGTGTCTTCAGCTACGCCTACATCATCTGCGTCGGGGTCGGCACAACGGCTTTCATCCTGGCCGACTACTGCTGGGGGGTCGCCGCTTTCAGGCCCGACCGGGACCCACAGTTGATCAGCCTGCTCAACGACATGGCGTGGTTCTTCTTCATCGCGCCGGTCGGCACCATCGTCGTGCAGAACCTCTGCTTCGCGGCGAGCATCTATCTCGATGAGAAGCCACAGCCGGTCTTTCCGCGCTGGGTGGCGCATTTCAACATCGCGACCGCCGCACTGCTGATTCCCGGCGCGTTCTCGGTCCTGTTCACCTCGGGCCCTCTCGCCTGGGACGGGTCCGTGTCCTTCACGCTGCGGATCGCGGTGCTGGCGGCATATCTGATGGTGATGTTCCCGGTGCTACTGAAGGTCGTGAATCGCCAAGGAAGCGAACAGGAGCAGGCGGTGCTCGTGTGACGGACAGCGTCGCGACTGCGCCTCCTACCGCCGATTCCCTGCCGCCGCGGCGGCGGAGCCGGAAGCTCGATCAATGGATCGCCTTCTGCACCGTGCCGTTCTTCTTCACCCTGTTCGGCATCGTGTTCGTCCCACTGAGCTGGATGATGCCGCCACGATCTCCGGGCAGCCCCGCCTCGCAGATCGTCGAGTTCATGCAGTCGCACAATCTGCTGATCGCCTGCGCCATCCTGACGCTGTCCTTCGGCCTGGCCCCGCTGTCCAATGCGGTGTACCTGATCCAGATCAAGCGCATGTCGGTGAGCCCGGTATTCCGGTACTCGTTGATGGTCGGCTCCATGTCCGGAGCGATCGTCGGCATGCTGTTCCCGATGTTCTGCTTCGGCCTCGGGTCCTTCCGCGCCGGCTATGACCCCGCGGTGCTGGCCATGCTCTACGACTTCGGCTACCTCGCCTATATCGGGTCGCTGGGGTGTTTCTGCGTGATGTGGATGGCCTTCGGACTGGCCATCATCCTGGACCGCAACCGGGTGTTGCCGAAATGGCTGGGCTACTACACCGTCTGGCAGTACGTCACCGAACTCATGGCCGCTCCGGTCTGGATCTCCACATCGGGACCGTTCGCCTGGAACGGTGTGATGACGTTCTGGTTCGCCATGGTCATCTACGTGCCGTGGCAGATCATCGTCTACGTCTGCATCTACCGGTCCATCAAGAATCAACCCGACCACGAACTCGAGAACGCATGACCGGCGTCGCGCACGGCGGGCGCGTCAGCAGCGCGGAACGCAGTTCCGGCTTGGACAAACACATCCCCGGCGATTCGAGCATGTGGTTCTTCGTCATCGGCGACCTGCTCATCTTCGGCGCGTACTTCGTCGCCTACATGTATTACCGCGGCCAGCAGCCGGCACTGTTCCTCGAAAGCCAGGCACGGCTGAACCTGGACATCGGCGCCGCCAACACACTCGTGCTGCTCACCAGCTCCCTGTTCGTCGCGCTGGGCACATCGGCTGCCCGGGACGGCAAGACGTCGGATGGGCTGCGGCTCTTCGGAATTGCACTCGCCCTGGGAGCAGTGTTCCCTGTCCTGAAACTCTTCGAGTACGTTCCCGAGATCGTCGCGGGCATCACCCCCGGCACGAATCTGTTCTTCATGTACTACTTCGTCATGACGGGACTGCACCTGTGCCATGTCATGCTCGGCCTGGCCATCCTCTCTTTCGTCATCCGCGACCTGAGAGGGCCTGCGGCACCCAAGATCTCGTTCGTCGAGACCGCCGCCACCTACTGGCACATGGTGGATGTGCTGTGGCTCGTCCTGTTCGCTCTGCTCTACGTGATGAGGTGAACATGACGTCGTATCTGCGGAATCCGCTGACCATCACGTGGGCGCTGCTCACCGCAGTCACGCTGGTGTCCTGGCTGACGGCACGCGACACCGGCTCCGCGCACGTCCTCAACGCGACGGTGACGGTGGCGGTTCTGCTCATCGCCGCGGTGAAATCGCAGCTGGTGATCTGGTATTTCATGGAGGTCCGGAACGCGCCGCGGTGGCTGAAAGCGGCCACCGCCGGCTGGGTGATCGCCCTCTTTGCGCTGCTGCTGGGGCTGTACTTCGTCGGGATGTGACGCTATTGACCGGGACCCGGCGGCAACTTCCCGGCCGCCGCCTCGAAACCACTGCCCGCAAGGTCGCCGAAGATCTGCTCCAACGGCAGGGCCTCCCCTTCGAGTTCGCGCAGCCAGCGCTCCACGAACTCCAGTGTCTCGGCGTGCCCGGCCGACATCCCCAATGCCTGTTCCATCACCAGGGCCCACGACAGGCTGGTGCCGATGACGGCCCAGACCACCGGCGGGACGTCACCGGGGTCCACCCCGTAGCGCTCCAGTGCCGCGGACATGGCCACCCGCTGATCCTCCCGGAAGCGCTCGGCGTAGTAGCTGATCTCCGCGCGCAGCTCCTTGCGGTGATTGGCCAGCCCCATGAACTCCATGGTCAGCCGGGTGGACTCCTGATCGGTGCTGAACAGCCAGATGGCCCGCAGCGGCTGTGCCGATTTCAGCGCGGCCTCCAGCACCACCAATCCCTGTTCGGCACGGCGGCGGAACACCGCCAGGAACAGATCGTCCATGGTCCGGAAGTAGTAGTGCACAAGCTGGGGCTTCAGCCCGGCCCGCTCGGCGACCCGCCGCGAGGTGACCGCGGCGTAGCTCTCGTCGATCATCAGCGCCTGCGCGGCGTCGAGTAGGACACCTCGGTTCTTGGCATCCGGCGCCCCGATCCTGCGCGCTGTGGACATGACCCTCCACCCTTTGCTCGACACATCTGCGGTACGTCCGCACGGCCGCCCACGGATCGTATCGACTCGCCGGTTGTGACCTTGACCACGACTCTATCCACATGCTAAGCAGGTGCACAGCACTTTCAACGGCATTGCTTCCGCCGGATTCTCAGTCCGCCGGCAAGACAACGCCGACACCATCCCACCCACAGCCCGGGAGATCGACCTACATGAGCGAATACGCGACGCTGGATTTCCTCACCGACCAGTCGCTGGTTCCCAATCCCTACCCCTACTTCGACTACCTGCGTGAGCAGAATCCGGTGCTGCAGGTGCCGCCGTGGGGTTGCTACGCGGTCACCGGGTACGAAGAAGCGGTCGCGGTCTACAAGAACACCGATGCGTTCTCCAATGCGGTCGCCCTCGGCGGTCCGTTCCCCCCGCTGCCCTTCACCCCAGAGGGTGACGACATCTCCGAGCAGCTCGAGGCACACCGGCACCTGCTGCCGATGTTCGAGCACATGGTCACCATGGATCCGCCCGATCACACCAAGGCACGTTCCCTGCTGAACCGACTACTGACTCCGCGCCGGCTCAAGGAGAACGAGGATTTCATGTGGAAGCTGGCCGATGTCCAGCTCGACGAATTCCTCGACAACGGCCACTGCGAGTTCCTGGCAGAGTACGCAAAGCCGTTCTCGCTGCTGGTGATCGCCGACCTGCTCGGCGTGCCCGAGGAGGACCACAAGCAGTTCCGCACGGTGCTGGGCGCCGACCGCCCGGGTGCCCGGGTGGGTTCGCTGGAGCAGGAGACCGTCGCGGAGAACCCGCTGCAGTTCCTCGACGACAAGTTCATCGCCTACCTCGAGGACCGCCGGGCCACCCCGCGCGAGGACGTCCTGACCTCACTGGCGACCGCGCTCTACCCCGATGGCTCAGTTCCTCCCGTCATCGAGCCGGTGCGCTCGGCGACGTTCCTGTTCGCCGCCGGCCAGGAGACCACCACAAAGCTGCTCAGCGCCGCGATGCGGGTGTTGGCGGAGAATCCCGCGGTGCAGCAGCAACTGCGCGATGACCGCAGTCTGATCCCGACGTTCATCGAGGAGTCGCTGCGCCTGGAGAGCCCCGTCAAGTGTGATTTCCGGTTGGCCCGCAAGACAACCGAGGTCGGAGGCGTGGTGATCAAGGCGGGCGCCCCGGTGATGGTGCTGCCCGGTGCGGTCAACCGCGACCCGAAACGCTTCGAGAATCCGCACGAGCTGCGACTGGACCGCAAGAACGTGCGCGAGCACATGGCGTTCGGCCGCGGCGTGCACTCCTGCCCGGGCGGACCGCTGGCCCGCGTGGAGGGCCGCGTCTCGATAGAGCGCCTGCTGGACCGGATGGGCGATATCACCGTCGATCCCGAGAAGCACGGTCCCGTCGGTGACCAGAACTTCAACTACGAGCCGACATTCGTGCTGCGCGGACTCACCGAACTCAACATCAACTACACCCCGCTGCGTTAGGCCCCCTCAGCACTTCGGCGCGTTTCCGTACGTTTCTGCGTACGGGAACGCGCCGAAGTCACACCTGCAGGGTGCCGCTAGCCGGCGGGCTTCATGTAGAACGGCATCTCGATGGTGGGCCACTGGTTGCGGCCACAGGACCCGCTGGGCCCGACGGTCTTGTCGAACCCGGTGTACTCCTTGGCATCCGCGTCGACGTGGCCGTTGGCGCCGACAGGGTAGAACTTGTAGGTCTGCAGACCCTCGACAGGCACTCCGTCGGCGCAGAACCGCCAGTTCGCCACCTTGCGCTTGACGTACCAGAGTCCGTTGGTGGTGTAGATCGGGGCGCTCCAACCGGCGTCGCTGTTCACCGTGCCGGTGCAGTCCGACGGCGAGACACACTGCGTCGAGATGGTCCAGGTGCTGCGCGTGGATGGCTGATCCTCGTAGCGCTGGTTCAACTGAGCCCAGTCACCGTTGGACGATGTGAGGAACGTGCCGTTGATCCCCCACTGCGGTTCGGGACCCAGCGGGTCGGCGTTGGCGGGCGATGCTCCCCCGAGCGCGATGAACGTGGCGGCGGCAATGACCGCGCTCACCTTACTGGCCGACATGATTCCGCTCCTCTGAACCGATAGTGGCATTCTCTGTTTTGGAGAATATCAGCGACAGGTTCGCTGACCGGGGGTAACGACGAGATCGGAGTGAAGCGATCGGGAGCGGCCCATCCCGCCGAGATCCCTTGTTGGAGCAATCTTCTCCAGATACAAGAATTTCGTTTCCAAATGTGCGAGAGTAGGGACCGTGCGCGTGACAGTACTGGCGACCAGTGCGTTGATTGTTGCCGGAGCGATAGTCGCTCCGCAGGTGAATGCCCCGCGGGCAGCGGCAGAGCCGCAAACCTGCAACGACGCCTTCTGCGTTCCCGGGATCAACCCGCACGCCATCCTCGGCAACTACTGCACCAACACCACGTACTACGTCTTCGGTGTGGACGCCCGAAACGGTTGGGGCCGACTGGTGTTCTGCGGATCGCCGCGCCGCTACGAGCCGCGCTGGTTCCGCTCCCCACCGATGATGGGCATCCGTGACGAGAACAGCCTCTGCATCAACGAGAACAACGCCGTGGCGCAGGCACCGGACGGGCTGTTCCTCAGTTGCGTGACGATGAACGGCGACACGCGCTGGCGGCGCGGGGATTCCTGACACCCGCTACCAGCTCCGCAGTGAACACAGCGCGCCCTTGGGGCCGCGGCCCGTCTTGAGCACCACACCGTCGACCGCCAGGGTGCAGTAGATCGTCGGGGGCGTCACATTCGGGGACTCCCCGCTCTGCGCAGTGACCATCGCCCACATATCCGGATCGGCCAGCATCGCATCGAAGACCCATGGGCGTTCGGGTGCGACCTCGACCTGCACGCGGGGGCTGAACACGTACGGATTGTGGCTGTAGTCCGACCAGGTCGGCGGATCGGCCTCTCGGTAGTAGATGTCCACGAAGAACGGGGAATCGGCGGTCACGATGTACTGCACGTGACGCAACGGTGGTGGCGGTGCCGGCGGTTCGGCCGCCGCCGGCGCAGCGGTGACCACGGCACCGCACAACATCGTCAGCGCACCCCAGAGCGGCAATACACGACGCATCGTCACATCCTCGTCAGGTTGAACGGATAGGTGAGCGAACCACCGGGCGCACCATCGCAGCCGACGGCAAAGCTGGAGACCATCTCGCCGGCCAAAGTCGTTGCGTCCCATGAGTACACATCGTGAGTGGGGATCGTCGGGCCGTAGTAGATGTTCCCGCAACGCAGACCGAACGGATCGTCGATGGTCATCGTGTATCGACCGTCGACCATGGTGGCGTTGGCATTCGTATACTGCGCCTTGGCCACCGGTTGTGGGATGGTGAGCACGTTGATGCAGCCGGGGATGAGGACGCGCTCCTCGTCCTCGCACGGTGTCAGGGCCGACCAGATCCAGGTGTGGAAGTCCCGCCGATCCGGAATGTTGACGTTGTAGTTGCCCAGGTACATCGTGGCCGCGGCGGGCGGCGCGACACCGACGGCGACCGCCATCCCCACCGCGCCGAGCACCGCGCCGGCCTTCATCGATATCATCGAACGCCTCCAGCCCCTCATGTCGGCATCAGGTCCTGCCAGGACGTTGCGGTGTTCACCAGATCGGTCTGCCTGTACAGGTGGCCGTCGGCCCCCATGTACTCCCCGGTGCGCGGGTTGTACTTGGCCACCGCCATCGACGGCCCCTGTGCGCCTGCACCTTCGAAGGCACTGGGCGCGACGGCCGGCGCCGGGACATCAGGTGGCGGAAGCGGTACGCCCCCCTCGGGCACGCCGACGACGGTGTCCGGGAACACCGGCACCTCGGTGGCCTGGGGCAGATCCCCGGGTGGCAGCGGCACGATCTCATAATCGGGTTGGGGCGGCGGCGGCTGACCGACCACCGGCGGCTCGGTGTACAGCGGCCGGCCCGGCAGCATGGGCCCGGGCTGCATGCCCGGGAAGCTGGCAGGCGGCTGCGGCGGCGAGAGCGGGTTCGGCGGCGGAACCACCGCGCCCGGGGGCAGCGGGGTGCCCTGCAGCGGACCGTAGATGTTCTCGTCAGGGAGCACACGACTGTCCGGGGGCACACCCTGCGAGATCAGGTTGGGGTCGATCGGGTAGGGCCCCAGCGCATGCTGGCGCTGGGCCAGTGGCACGAAACCGCGTGGATCGTTGCACAATTCGACCGTCGGCGCCCGCTTGCCGGGATGCCCCTGGCAGGGATAGTTCCGCGCGCCGCGCACGGCGATAGGCGAGTCCTGGGGCAGCTTGCAGTAGATGTTGTCCGGGGTGTCGATGGTCGTGGTGTCGGCCGGCGACCGCCAGGCCGAGGGCGGCAGGAATCCTACGGTGCACGACGGCGGGTCCCCGAGCCCGAGCGAGAACTCACCGTTGGGCAGGCCGGTGGGGTTGTTGGTCGGCGCGTACGTCTGGATCTGGGAGACATACGGCGGCAACAACACCAGCAGTTGCTCCAGCGACGAGTTGTAGGTGACACCGATCTGCCCGATGGTGGTCAGGTTGGCCAGCAGCACCGGCAGCGTCGGCTTGAGATCGTTGAGCAGCATCGAGGTCTCACTGGCGAATCCAGGTCCGTTCTGCAGGATCGAACGGACGTGGATATCGTTGTCGGCCAGCTGATCCGTGATTCCCGCCAGGCTGGCCGCCCAGGTCCTGGTCTGCTCGGTGGTCTGCGCCTGGGCCTTTAGGAACGGCCCGGAATCGTCGATCAGAGCGCGGAACTGATCGGAGATCTCGTTGGCGTCCCTCGTGATCGTCTCTGCCGAGTCCAGCATCGAGCCGAACGCGTAGCCGGTGCCATTGAACGCCTCGTAGGTCGAGTCGAGCAGTTGGCTCAGCTTGTCCTGCGGAATGGTGTCCATCAACGCGCTGACCTGATCGAGCATCGGGCCGACCTTCTGGGGCACGCTGGTGTTCTCCATCGCGATCACCGAACCGTTCTGCAGGAACGGGCCGGAATCGGTGCGGGGCAACAGCTCGACGAACTGCTCACCGACGGCCGACATGCTGCGCACTTCTGCCTTCAGGTCGGCAGGGATCTCCGGCGAGGTCTCCAGCGACAGCGTGGCTTCCACTCCCCTGTCGGTCAGTTCCACCGAGGTAACCTTGCCGATTTCCGAACCGCGGTAGGTCACATTGCTGAACCGGTAGAGGCCGCCGGTGGCCGGCAGCTCCACCTTGACGGTGATCCGTCCCAGACCCAACAGGGTGGGTACCTGCATGTAGTTGAAGACCATCACCGAGACACCGATCACCGAGGCGACGGTGAACAGAATCAGCTGGATGCGAACGAACCGGGTCAGCATCAGTTGCCTCCAGCAGGCGGCGCGACGGGCGGATTACCCTGCGGGCCATAGGGGCCGGCAAAGATGGGCGCGGCGCCACCGGTCATCGGCGTGGCGACCTGCAGCGGCCCACCCACCGTGCTCACCGGCGGGGTGAACGGCAGCACCGGGCCCGATGGCAGCGGAGGCGGCGGCGCGGCCGGCGGCTGCTCGCCCGGGTTGATGATCTCCGGCGGCGGCGGCTCGATGCCGGTCTTGAGCGGATCGTAGGTGTAGTTGAGGTAGGGCGGATCACCCGGGGCGGGGACCAGTTGCAGGCCGGACTCGCCCCAACGGGTGCCTAAGAACAGGCTGCGCTTGAGACGTGGCACCGTGAAATCCACCGTGGCGAACAGGTTGTAGTAGTCGCCGCGGATCGCTCGATCGATGAAGCTCTGGGTGAACGGGAAATGCACCGCGTACTCCAGGACATCGGGCAGCTGCTTGCCCACATCGGCCAGCGCCTTGATAGCGGGTTCCAGGTTCTTCAGGTTTCGCACCAGATCGGCCTGCGATTCATTGGCCAGCCGGCTCGCCGTCGTACCGAAGGTGCCGAGCTTCTGCAGGGCCGTCACCAGTGTCGGACGTTCCTTGATCAGGACATCCATCGCGGGCGGAATCTTGTCCAGGGCCCGGGTGATGACATCGCGCTGACCGGCGAACGTCGAGGACAACCGGTTCAGCGATTCGATCGACGCCACGATGTTGCCGCGCTGTGCATCCAGCACACCGACGAAGGTGTCCAGACGGGTGATCAGATCCCGGATCTCGGTCTCCCGCCCGCTGACCGCGGTGCTGAAGTTGTGGATCACGTCACCGATCTGACCCAGCCCACCACCGTTGACGACGGCCGCCAACGACGCCAGCGTCTGCTCGGTGGAGGGGTACGTCGACGAGTCACTCAGTGCGACGGTCGCTCCCGCGGGCAACTTTCCCTCGGGCGCTTCGCCGATCGGCGGGTTCAGGGCCACATGCATGGACCCGAGCAGGCTGGTCTGCCCCACGCTGGCGACCGCGTTCGCGGGCACCGTGACATCGGGCTTCACCGAGACCTCGACGACCGCGTGCCAGTCCTTCACGGTGAGGCTGCGCACGCTGCCCACCACGACATCGTCGATCATCACCGGCGAATTCGGCTCCAGGGTGGCCACATTGGCGATCTCCACCTGGTAGACGAGCGCATCGGCACCCCTACCGACCGCGCCCGGCAAGGGTAGCGAGTTCACGCCCTGAAACGCACAGCCCGAGCTGGTGATCGCCACACAAGCGCCGACCGCCACAATTGATCGTCTGCCTATCATGCCGGTGGCATTCCTTCCGCTGGCAACAACGGCGCATCCGGCGCCGGTGGCGGCGGTGCATCGGGTGCGGGGCCGGGTAGCGCCCCCGCCGGATTGAGCATGTCGCGCAACGAGGACGGCACATTGGGCGGCAGCACCGAGACCGGCGGAGCGCCCGGCAGCATCTGCTGTGCACCCGGCGGCGGGGTCCCCGGCGGCCGGCCGGTGAACGGCGCCGGCGGTGGCGGGCCGGGGTTGTACGCCGACAGGGTCGGCGGCAGATCCGGCGCTTCCGGCGAACCGCCCGCTCCACCGGGCATCAACCCGGGTTCGGAGTACACGATGTCCTCCGGCTCGGCCGAGGGCATCAGGTAGGGCGCGATCGGGAACGGGAGATGATTGAAGTTCAGCAACCGCAGTGCCGGCCCCATGTACTGCGAGCACAGTTTCGCGGTCTCCGGTCCGGTCACATTCTCGATGGCGCCAATGGCGGCACAGATGAACGACACCGGGTCGGAGAAGTTGTTCAGCACGAACTGGCCGACGGCACTGCCGGTGGACGGGTTGTAGATGTTGTAACCGTTCATGAACGCGTTCGGCGCGATGTGCAGGACGTTCTCCAGGTTGATCTTGTTGTCGACCAGGTTCTGGGTGACATTGGACAGGCGCTGGACCTGTTCTGAAGTCTGATTGCGGCTGCCCGCCACGAAACGTTGCACCTCGGTGATGGCCACCGAGAGTTCCTTGACCATCGCATCGATATCGTCCCCGCTGCCGTTGACGACGCTCGTGAGCGTGGCCAGCCGATCCTGGAACTGCACCACCTGCTGGTCGCTGTTCTTCAAGGCGGTGACGAACTTCTGCAGGTTCACGATGATGTCCACGATGTCGCCACTACCCTCGGCGAGCACCCGGGCCACCCCGGACAATTCGTTGATGGTGTCGCGCAGCTTCGGCCCGTTGCCCTCCAAGGCATTTGCCGCACTGTCGATGAACCGCGACACCGAGGTGCCATCGACGCCGCTCTGCGGACCGAGGTCGGTCGCCAGCCGGGTCAGCTGCGTTTTCACCTCGTCCCATTCGACGGGAACCGCGGTGCGCTCCAACGGGATCACTGCATCGTCGGGCAGGGTCGGACCACTCGACCGATAGGCCGGGGCCAGCTGTACATAACGGGCCGCCACCAGGTTGGGGGCCACGAGCACCGCTTTCGCATCGGCGGGCACCTCGACGCCGCGGTCGACCTTCAAGGTCAGCCGCGTCTGGGTGCCCTCGGGCTCGATCGCCTCGATGGTGCCGACGACGACCCCGGACACCCGCACCTCGTCGCCCGGGTAGACGCCGGTGGCGCTGGTGAACAGCGCGGTGATGGTGCGTGGCCCGAAGTACATCTCGCGGGCCAGATACGCGGCGCCCGCCACCAAGACTGCCACCACGGCGACCGCAATCACGGCCGAACGTTTGCGGTTCATCAGCGCGAACCTCCCGGAATCCCGTTGTAGGGCAACGGCAGCTCGGCCCGCGGACCGACATTGTCCGGCGGCTGCCCGGCGTTGACGCCGCGACGGAAGCCGAATGCGTAGTCGATGAAGGGCTGCAGGATCTGAGCCGGTTGCAGGTTGGGCACGTAGGCGTTGTAGAACGGACCGTTCGCCAGCGTCTCGGCCTGCGACAGCATGAATTTCTTGACGTTCGGCAGTGCATTGGAGATGTTGTCGCGGTTCTTCTCCAGCACCTCGGTGACCACGTTCAGCCGCTCCAGGGTGGGCGCCAGCTGTGCCTCATTGTCGGCGACCAGCCCGGTCAGCTGCTGTGACACCGCCGTCGTACTGGCCAGCAGGTCGACGATGGCGCCGCGGCGGTCATCGAGGACGCCGAGCAGGTCATTGGCGTTGAGAATCAGGGTGTTCAGCTGCGTGCTGCGCTCACCGAGCACCACCGAGACCTCGCTCGCACTCTTGAGCAGGGTGGCCAGATCCTCGTTGCGACCGTTGATCGACTTCGACAGCCGGCTCAGCCCGTCGAAGGTGGGGCCCAACTGCGGGGCGAGCTGGTCGATGGTCGCCGACAACGTGTCCAGCGACTGATTGAGCTGGCCCGTGTCGGTGCCGGCCGTGTTGGTGGTCAGATCGCTGACCGCATCGGTGAGTGAATACGGCGAGGAGGTCCGCGATGTCGGGATGACGTCGTTCTGGCTGAGCGTTCCACTACCCGCCGACTCCAGGGTCAGCACCCGCTCGCCCAGCAGTGACCCGGTCCGGATGTGCGCGGTGGTCTGAGAACCCACCGGGTACTTGCCCGCGGTCGTGAACTTCACCAGGGCATCACCGTTCTCCAGCGAGACATCGGTGACCGACCCGATTTTGATACCCGACATCGTCACGTCGTTTCCGATAGCGATGCCACCGGCCTCGGTGAACAGCGCCTGATAGCGCACCGAGGTGGCCCACTGGATCAGCTTTTCCGGCTGCAGCCCGACCGAGATGACGAGCACGATCAAGACCACGCCCATGATGCCGGCCTTGATGAGATTGGCTCCGCGATACTTCAGCATCAGGGCTCCCCGCACCTTCCGGATTCTTGTTTGAGCATGGGGAAGACCGCCGTGCGGCCTTGTAGATCGGTGACGCGAAACGAGAGACCGCAGATGTAGTACATGATCCAGCTGCCGTAGGAGCCCAACCGCGCGAGCTTCTTGTAGTTCTCCGGCGCCTTCTGCAGACCGGCATCGAAACCGGCCCGGCCGTCATAGAGCAACGGGGCCATCCGATTGAGTTGGTCCACTGTGCCTTTCAGCGGGGCACGGGCCTCGGTCAGCAGGCTGGCGATCGACGAGGTGCCATTGTCCAGCGCGGTGATCGCCTCACCGATCGGGTCTCGGTCTTCGGACAGTCCGGCGATCAGCTGTTCCAGCCGATCGATGGTCGCCGAGAACTTGTCGCCGTCCTTGGCCAGGGTGTCGACCACGCTGTTCAGGTTGGTGATCAGTTCCTGGATGACCTCGTTGTTGTCGGCCAGCGTGTTCGAGAATGACGATGTCCTGGTCATCAGCGAGCTCAGGGAGTCACCCTGGCCCTGCAGGATCTGGATCAACGAAGTGGTCAGCGCGTTGACATCCTGGGGGTTCAGGCCCTGGATCACCGGCCGCAGACCGCCCAGCAGCAGGTCCAGGTCCAGGGCAGCGGCGGTGCGGTCCTTGGGAATCTGTGACCCCGCCGGCAGTGGCTGGGTGGATCCGGGCCCGTCGATCAGCTCCAGATAGCGATCACCCACCAGGTTCAGATAGCGCACCGCCGCCTTGGTACCGGTGGTCAGCCCGATGGTCCGGTCGGAGTCGAAATTCACCAGCACGGAACGGTCGGGTTGCAAATCCACGCCCGTGACGGTGCCCACCCGCACGCCGGCAACGCGTACCGAATCACCGGCTTCCAGCCGGGATGCGTCGGTGAACACCGCCGAGTAACCGTTGGTGGAACCGCTGCGGTACTGACCGAAAGCCATGAACAGGAACGCGGTCAGAAGCACCATCACGGCGGCGAACACCGCGAACTTGATGAGAGTGCCAGTCGCGCGCGTCATCCCGGCTGTCCTACCTGTGTGGTGTTGCGCGGCGGACCGTCCAGCGGGCCGAACAACATCTGCTTGAGTCCGTCGGAGTTGAGCAAGATGCCCTGGTTGCCGTACTGCCAGGGATTGGCATCGGTGTCGGTGACGAGGTACTTCGCCCGGTTTCCGAATCCGATGTAGGGCAGCCCCATGCAGTTGGGCCCGCCCTTGGCGGCGACCTTGGGCAGGTTCTGCGGGTAGCGATAGCGCTCGATTCCCAGCGTGAAGGCCACGTTGACCAGCACGCCCGGATCCGGCAGCGGCGGTTGGTTCTTCACGAACAACATGCCCTCGAGCGCGCAGTTGAGGCCGGGTGCGTACTCGTTGAGCAGGTCGGTGGTGGGCGCCAGCAGTCGCAGCGTTTCGCTCAGCGCGGGCTGGTTCCCACCCAGCACCTCGTTGCCGATATCGGCCAACCCGATCATGCTGACCAGGAACGCGTCGAGGTTCTCTTCCTCGTCGACAATGCTCTGGCTGATCTGTGTCGTATTGTCCAGCGTGCGAAGCAGATCCGGCGCCGCGTCGGCGTAGCCGCCGGCGACAACGGCGGTGTCTTCGATGTCCCGGGCCATATTCGGCAGGCTGGGCTCCAGCTTGGCCAGTAGCGCCTCGAAATCGGTGAGGGTCTGCCCCATCTTCTCTCCGCGTCCGCCGAAGGCCGCCGACATCGCGCCGAGCGTCTCGTTCAGTTTGGCCGGGTCGATCTTGTCCAGCACCCGGGTGAGCTGCTGGAAGACCGTGTTGATCTCGACGGTGACGTGTTGGCCCTGCAGCACCTGGCCGGCGTACATCCTTGCCGCGGAGGGGTCCTCGGGCGGCAGCAACTCCACGTACTTCGCACCGAACACGGTCGAGGAGGCGATGTCGGCGGTGACGTTGGAGGGGATCAGCTTCAGCTGCGCGGGGTTGATCTCCAGCTTCAGTTCGGCGCGCCCGTCGGGCAGCGCCTCGATCGTGGCAACCTTGCCCACCTCGACACCGTGCATCTTGACCTTGGCATCGGGGTTCATCACCAGTCCGGCGCGATCCGAGATCAGGGTGACGGTCTCGCTTTTGGTGAAGTCGCCCCGGAACAAGGCGATCGACAGCCCGATGATCAGCCCGATCACCACCACAGTGACCAGCCCGGCCACGGCACTCTTACTGGTTTGCTTCATCGACCGTTGCCCCTAGCCCGACAGGTTGAAGTTGCCGTTGGAGCCGTAGATGGCCAGCGACACCAACAGGGTCACCGACACCACCACGACCAGTGAGGTCCGCACCGCGTTGCCGACCGCCACCCCGACCCCGGACGGTCCGCCGGTGGCGAAGAACCCGAAGTAGGTATGGATGAACAGCACCGCCAGCGCCATCAGAATCGCCTGCAGGAACGACCACAACAGGTCGATCGGATTGAGGAACGTGTTGAAGTAGTGCGAGTACAGGCCGCTGGACTGCCCGAACAGCACCGTGGTGGTGAACTCACTGGCCAGGAACGACAGCACCACCGCGATCGAGTACAGCGGCGTGATCGCGATCATGCCCGCCACGATCCGGGTGGACACCAGGTACTCGACCGGCCGGATCGCCATGGCTTCCAGCGCGTCGATCTCCTCGTTGATCCGCATCGCACCCAACTGCGCGGTCACACCGGCGCCGAAGGTGGCCGCCAGCCCGATCCCGGCGATCACCGGTGCCGCGATGCGCACGTTGATGAACGCCGACAAAAAGCCCGTCAGCGCCTCGATACCGATATTGCCCAGGCTCGAATACCCCTGCACGGCAAGCGTGCCGCCGGTCGCCAAGGTCAGGAAGCCGACGATCACCAGCGTGCCGCCGATCATCGCCAGCGCACCGGCGCCCATCGAGATCTCGGCGATCAGCCTGATCACCTCACGCCGGTAATGCAACGCGGCCAGCGGGATGCCCCTGACGGCGCGGGCATAGAACAGGGTGTGATCCCCCAGCGAGGCCAGCGACACGACCGGGCGCTTGAAGGTGCGCGCCAACCGCGGATAGGTGGACTTCAGTACGGCGACATTTCCCATGAGATCAGCTGTCCGTCATCTGGATACCGATGGCGGTGACCACCACGTTGACCACGAACAGCGCCATGAAGGCGTACACCACCGTCTCGTTGACCGCGTTACCGACTGCCTTCGCACCGCCACCGCTGATCGTCAAACCGCGGTAACAGGCAATCAATCCGGCGATCAGACCGAACAGTCCCGCCTTGACACACGAGATGATCACCTCCGGCACACCGGTCAGCAGCGTGATCCCGGCGGCGAACGCACCCGGGTTGACGTCCTGGACGAACACCGAGAAGAAGTAGCCGCCCAGGATGCCGATGATCACCACCAGACTGTTGAGCAGCAGGGCCACCAAACCCGAGGCCAGCATCCGCGGCGTCACCAGACGCTGCACCGGGTTGATCCCGAGCACCTCCATGGCGTCGATCTCCTCGCGGATGGTCCGCGAGCCGAGATCCGCGCACATCGCCGTCGCACCCGCGCCGGCCACGATCAGCACCGTGACCATCGGACCCACCTGGGTCACCGCGCCGAACGCCGCACCGGCCCCGGACAGATCCGCCGCACCCAACTCGCGAAGCAGGATGTTCAGCGTGAACGACACCAGCACCGTGAACGGAATGGCCACCAGCAGCGTCGGTCCCAGTGCCACCTTCGCGACGAACCACGCCTGCTCCAGGAACTCACGCCAGAAGAACGGCCGCTGAAACAGATACTTCACCGCATCCGCGCTCATCGCGAACAGACCACCCACGGCCTGCATCGGCCCCGAGGCGTTACGAGCTATTGCGATACCCGGAGTCCACCGGTCCGGACCCTTACCTGCCATACCCATCGGGTCCTTCCAAGATCGTGACTGCTGCTACTGCCGTCGGGCCGCCGACGTTGTGCGCCAACGCGACTCGGGCTCCATCTACTTGGTTGACGGCCTCACCGCGCAGCTGCTGAAACAGCTCAACGCACTGTGCCACACCGGTGGCACCCGGTGGATGCCCTTTGGACTTCAAACCTCCACTGGGATTCACCGGCAGCGCTCCCCCGACGCTGGTGACTTCCGCCTCGGCGAGTTTGTACGCGTCGAAGCGGTCAGCAAAGCCAAGATCTTCATAGCTGATCAACTCGATTCCGGTGAAGAAATCGTGGACTTCGGCGACATGAATGTCCGAAGGTGTCATATTTGCCATCCCGAAGGCCTGTTTGGCCGCCCGGACGGTCGCCGGGAAGGTGGTCAGGTCCTCTTTGTGTTGATGCATCACCGAATCCAGCCCGAGGCCGACACCGCGGATCCACACCGGCCGGTCGGTGAAACGTTCCACCACATCCTCGGCGGCGATCACCAGCGCGGCGGCGCCGTCGCTCTGCGGCGCACAGTCATAGACATGGAAAGGAGTGACCACCACCGGCGCCGTCATGGCCTGCTCCATGGTGATCTCAAACCGTAAGCGGGCCTTGGGGTTCGTGACCCCGTGCCGGTGGTTTTTCACCGCGATCATGGCCAGGTGTTCCCGGGTCGCCGGCGACTCGTGCAGGTAGCGACGCACGTGCAGCGCGAAACCGGCGGGCGCCACCAGCCCCAGCGGGTAGTCCCAGGCCTTGTCGCGCGCCATCGCCTCCCACTCCCACAGCATGTCTGCCGAAGTGGTGTCGCGCAGCTTGTCCGCCCCCATGACCAGTGCGACGTCGAAGGCGCCCGAGGCGACCCCGAACAGTGCGTTGCGCACCGCGTCGTTGCCGGTGGCACAGGAATTCTCGACGCGCGTCACCGGGATGTCGGGCAACCCCAACGTATCGGCGAGGATCCCCGCCGGGAATCCGTCGGCGGTACCCATCGAGCCGTACCAGGCCGCCTGGAGGTCGAACTTGTCCAGGCCCTTGTCGATGCTGTGCACGCAGTCGGCGAATGCCAGTGGCAGCAGATCCTTGAGGCCGAGCGCGAAGTGCTCACCAAAGGTGGTCATCCCCGCGCCGACGATGGCGACGTTTCTCATGGCCTCCCCTCGGTGCCGCGAGGGACAGTATCGAATGCTTTACCGTAAACGTGGCGATATTCGCCAAATCTGCCCCCGCACGCACCGCGGGCGCTCATGCGACTGCCTCGTCGGGCGCGAAGGCGTACCCGTAGTCGGGCACACCGGAACGCATCGCGACCCGCCGCAGCGCCAGCCGGCCGCGGTCCCCGATGTCGACGGTGCCGGGCTGCACCCCGGTGACCTTGACCAGCGCCCGCACCCGCACCCCGTCGAGCTCGACGATCACCAGCGAGTAGGGCGTCCGCAGACCGGGGACCGGGACGTGGACGGTCACCTCGGTGTAGACGGTGCCGGTGCGCGGTAACGGCACCAGCTCGTAGTCGGTGCCCAGCGTGCCGTCGCGGGCCACCCGGAAACGCGGTGGGAAGTCGAGTTCGTCGCTGCCGGCGAAAGTGCCCGCTTCCCAACGCACCTTGGCCTCGAAGGCACGCTCATAGGCGGCCAGCGAGATCGGGATGTCCGCGCCCTTGGCACAGGTGTACGCCGGGGCGGGCCGGGCCGGGATCTCGCGGCGATGAACCGTCGCGCATCCACCGCTGACCGTGATCCCGGACAGAATGGCCTGCTCGACGGCGACCAGCGGCCCGGTCCGGCCCGTCTCGGCCAATCCGGCGAGGGCGAAAATGCCGGCGCTGGCGCCCATGGTCGGTAGCACCGGCGGATCGGGCAGACACAGTTCGGCGGCCCGGGTGTGATCGACCCCCGCCACCGCCGCCGGGGTGTCCAGCCAGGCGGCCTCCAATGACGCGATCAACCCACGTTCGTGCAAAAACCTCGGGTCGCCGTAGTCCTGGATGCCGCCCGCCTCGGTCCGGGTACGCACCGGCAGGCTGCGCGCCAGCCGGGCCGCGGTCCGCACCTGCAGCCCGTGTTCGGCGGTGACCAGGGCGGCGGCGCCGGCAGGATCGAGATCCACGCCGATGATCAGCGTGCGCGGACGCGCCGAACTCAGCGCGTCGGCGGTCGCGGGTGCGCCGCCCAACCGTTCGTCCACCTCGAGTTCGGGGTCCAGCCCCAACCCGGCCAGCAGCACCGCGGCATTGCTGCTCTCGACCAGCGGCAGGCTGCGGCTCACCAGCACCACCCGTTCGACGGCGCCACCGGACTCCAGCGCGGCGCGGCCGGCCTCGACGGCGAGGGTGATCGCATCCTCGTCATCGCCGGGCACCCGCCGTGTGGGGGTACCCCAGCACGGCAGATAGGTACCGATCGATGAAACGTAGGGCATGGGCTGTGTGGGTACCTCTCGGGACGAACTTAAGTAACGGCGCCTGCGGTTTTGAGCTCGATGATGCGGTCCCAGTCCAGGCCGAGTTCCAACAGGATCTCCTCGGTCTGCTCGGCGAATCCCGGGGCGCCACCGGTACTCGGCGCGGTGACGTCGAACTGCACCGGGTTGGCCACCAGTTCGAGATCGCCGGCCTGCACGATGTACTCGTTGGACCGGATCTGGGTGTCCTTGGCGGCCTGCAGCGTGTCCTGAACCGGAGCCCACGGCCCGGCGAGGGTGGCGAAACGCTCGCTCCACTCGGGCAGCGTGCGCTTGCGCATCGCCTCGGTGAGGATCTCGTTGGCGGCGGCGGTGTTCTCACCGATCGATTCCGCGGTGGCGAACCGGGGGTCGTCGATCAACTCTTCGAGATCCATGTGCCGGCACACGTCGGCCCAGAACTTCGTCGGCTGCATCATGACGAAGGAGATGTAGCGGTCGTCGGCGGTCGGGTACAGCCCGACGAGCGGGTTCAGCGGCGAACCCTGCATTCCCGGCGGGAAGGCCTCCATCCGCTGGTCGAGATGATTGGTCAGCGCCACGGTGTGGCCCAGCGCCCACAGGCCGCTGCCGAGCAGCGAGACATCCACCACCGACGGTTCGCCGGTGCGCTCACGCTTGAGCAGCGCCGCGGCGATACCGCCGGCAAGGTTCGTCCCCGAGATGGTGTCGCCGTAGGCGGGTCCCGGGGGGCCGACCATGCCCGGCGTGCCGGGTGCCGTGATGGTCGCGGCCGTGCCGGCGCGGCACCAGAACGCCGTCATGTCGTAGCCGCCCTTGACCGACTCCTCGCCGCGGGGCCCCAGCGCGCTGCCTCTGGCGTAGATGACGTTCGGGTTCACCGTGCGGATGTCCTCGACGTCGATGCCGAACTTCTCGCGGTGCCCAGGCAGGAAACTGGTCAGGAAAACATCTGCGCGGCGGGCGAGTTCGAGCAGGACCTCTTTGCCCTCGGGCACCGACATGTCCAGACCGATGCTGCGCTTACCGCGATTGGCGTGCTCGATGTTCGGGTTCGGGTCGCCCTCGACCCGCAGCAGACCGGTCTGGCGCAGCCCGCGCTGGGGGTCGCCGGTGACCGCGTGCTCGACCTTGACGACGTCGGCGCCCCATTCGGCGAGCACGGCGCCCGCCGACGGGACGAATCCGTACATCGCGACCTCGAGGACCCGGATTCCGTCCAGCGGCTTGCTCACGATGGCACCACCGGAACGGCGAACGTCTTGCCCTCCAGGAACTCTTCGAGTCCGGCCACACCCATCTCGCGTCCGATGCCGGATTGCTTGAACCCGCCGAAGGGGCTGTCCGGGCTGAAGTAGTTGCCGCCGTTGATGGAGAAGGTGCCGGTACGGATGCGCCGCGCGATCGCGAGCGCACGCTCCTGGCTGCCGAACACCGCGCCGGACAGGCCATAGATGGAGTTGTTCGCGATCCGTACCGCGTCGTCGTCATCGTCGTAGGCGATGACCGCGAGGACCGGGCCGAAGACCTCTTCCTGGGCGATCTCGCTGTCGGGGTCGACATCGGTGAGCAGGGTCGGTGTGTAGAAGTAGCCCGGCCCCTTCTTCTCGCCCCCGGTCACCAGTGTTGCCCCGGCGGCGACGGCTCGCTGGACCATGGCGTCGACCTTGTCGCGCTGTTTCTCGCTGATCAGTGGACCCATGTAGGTGGACGGGTCGGTCGGATCTCCGAAGCGCACATGCCCGAAGTTGGCCTTGACCAGTTCGACGATCTCGTCGTGGTGCGTGCGCGGCACCAGCAGGCGTGAGGTCAGCGCGCAGCCTTGGCCGGCGTGGGTGACCATGCTGAACGCGGAGAAGAGTGCGGCAGTGCCGAAGTCGGCGTCGTCGAGGACGATCGCGGCGGACTTGCCACCGAGCTCGAGGAAGACCTTCTTGAGCGTGGTGCTCGCCGCCGCCATGATGGCCCGGCCGGTCGGTGTGGAGCCGGTGAAGGTCACCATGTCGACGTCCGGATCGGTGGTCAGCACGGCACCGACCTGTGGGTCGGCTCCGCTGATGACGTTGACGACGCCGGCCGGGATGTCGGTGTGATTGGCGATCAGCTCGCCGAGGGCCAGGGTGATCAGCGGGGTGTCCGGGGCTGCCTTGAGGACGACGGTGCACCCGGCGGCCAGCGCCGGCGCCAGCTTGGCCAGCGCCAGCTGGTTCGGATAGTTGTAGGCGATGATCGCGGCCACCACGCCGCCGGCTTCCTTCTCGACCCAGCGGTGATGCTGCTGCCCGCGGCTCTCGACGTGACCGAGGTCCTCGGTGAGCGGGTAGTCGCGCAACAGGTTCGTGTAGTACTCGACGATGGCGATCGGCTGATCCAGCTGCGCGCCCAGGTTCAGCGCGGCGGTGGCACCCACCTCCGCGGTGGTCAGCGCGGCGAGTTCGTCGCGGTTGGCCAGCAGTGCGGCGTGGAACTGCTCGAGGCACCGCACCCGCAGCGCCACATCGGTGGCCCAGCCGGAGCCGTCGAAGGCGCGCCGCGCCGCAGCGACGGCGCCCTCGGCATCGGCGACCGATGCGTCCGGCGCGTAGCCGAGCACCTCGCCGGTGGCGGGGTTCACGGTGGCGAAGGTGCGGGCGGCGTCGACGAGTTGTCCGTCGATCAGCATCCGCCGATCGGCCTTCGTAGTGGCTGTTCCGCTGACCGAATCACTGCCGCTCGGGGCGGTGATCGTGGGGGTCTCCGACATCAGGCTCCTCACTGTGATGGAAATTTCATTCTCATCAGGGGCGAATCTTACATCCGGTTCATGAGAACGCAAGAAAGCGTAGATGCGCTAGTCGTATACCCCGAGCTGGGCTGCGGGCCAAAGTTTTGTTCCTCTTTTCAGACCCGCCGATCTTGCGGGATCGCCCGACCCGAGAGTACGGTTCTCATAATCGAAAGGGCGATTCTTGAGATCGCCGCCACACTGAGGAGGCCTCACAGGTGAAGAACGCTGTCGTGACAGGCGGCGGGTCGGGCATCGGACGTGCGATCGCCGACCGTCTGCGCGCGGATGGCTACAACGTCGCCACCCTCGACCTGAACCCCTCGGATACACCGAACGCGTTCATCGCGAACGTGACCGACCGCGCCGCCGTGGACGAGGCGCTCAACGATGTCCGCGGCCAGCTCGGCCCGGTCTCGATACTGGTCAATGCCGCCGGGCTGGACAGCTTCCGCCGTTTCACCGACACCACCTTCGAGCAGTGGCAGCGGGTCATCGACGTGAACCTCAACGGCACGTTCCACTGCATCCAGGCCGTCTTGCCGGAGATGGTCGAGGCCGGCTGGGGACGCATCGTGAACATCTCCTCCTCCAGCACCCACTCGGGGCAGCCCTTCATGGCGCCCTACGTCGCGGCCAAATCCGCGGTCAACGGGCTGACGAAATCGTTGGCGCTCGAATACGGGCCGATGGGCATCACCGTCAACGCCGTCCCGCCCGGCTTCATCGACACCCCCATGCTGCGCAAGGCCGAGGACCGCGGGTTCCTCGGCGATACCGAGAAGCAGATCGAGCAGACCCCGGTGCGCCGGATGGGCAAGCCCGAGGACATCGCTGCGGCCTGCGCCTTCTTCATCTCCGAAGAGGCGAGCTACATCACCGGACAGATCCTGGGCGTCAACGGCGGCCGGAACACCTAGAAGCGAGAAGGGCTGAACATGGGGACCACGGGAAACACTGCAGGCCGGGTAGCCGGAAAAGTCGCGTTCATCACCGGCGCGGCCCGCGGGCAGGGTCGCAGCCACGCGATTCGGCTGGCCGAAGAGGGCGCCGACATCATCGCCGTCGACATCTGTAAGAACTACGACACCGTCGGCTATGCCATGGCCACGGCAGAGGACCTCGAAGAGACCAAGAACTACGTCGAGAAGACCGGCCGCCGGATCGTCACAGCCCAGGCCGACGTTCGCAACGAGGCCGAATTGCGCGGCGCGCTGGAGGCCGGGCTCGCCGAACTCGGCAAGGTCGACATCGTTGTCGCGCAGGCCGGTGTCGCCGCGATGAAGGGTCAGCCGCCGATGCAGGCCTGGACCGACGGCATCAACACCAACTTCGTCGGCACCATCAATGCCATCCAGGTGGCGCTGCCGCATCTGACCGAGGGGGCCTCGATCGTGGCGACCGCCTCGGCGGCCGCACTCATGGACGCCCACAACAAGCCCAACCCCGGTGGCGACCCGGGCGGTATGGGCTACATGGTCAGCAAGCGCCTCATCTCCGAATACGTGCACTACCTGGCCACCGAACTCGCTGTCCGCGGCATCCGGGCCAATGTCATCCATCCGACCAACTGCAACACCGACATGCTGCAGAGCGAGCCGATGTACCGCTCGTTCCGCCCGGACCTGGAGAATCCGACCCGCGCCGACGCGGAGCCGGTCTTCGGCGTGCAACAGGCCATGAAGGTCAACTACATCGAACCCGAGGACATCAGCAACGCGGTGCTGTGGCTGGCCTCCGACGAGTCCCGATTCGTCACCGGCATGCAGTTGCGCGTCGATGCGGGCGGATACCTCAAGTGGTACGACTACCACGTCTGATGGTGCAACCAAACATCCGGAAGGAGCTGGCGCAGTGAAGGTTTCGGTCGACGGAAGCCGCTGCCAGGGGCACACCCTGTGCGCGATGATCGCCCCCGACTCGTTCGAACTCGACGATGTCGACGGCCACGCCTCACCCACCTCGGAAGTGGTGCCCGCCGATCAGGAGGATGCGGTCAAAGAGGCCGTGCACTCCTGCCCCGAGCAAGCGATCGTCGTCGAATGACATGACGGAACCCCAGCGCCATCCACTCCGATAACCAAGGGAGACACCGCCGTGAGCACCGACGACGTCACCACCGATGACGCGCGTAAGCGGAACACGTACCACTTCGACCGGCACACACCCGAGTACCGGCTGCAGTTCGAGAAGATCACCGAGGAGATGCAGTCCCGGTGCCCGATGGCATGGACCGACGTCTACGACGGCCACTGGGTCGCCGCGGACAGCAAGCACGTCTTCGAGCTGGCCCGCTGCCCGGTGGTGTCCAACGACCACGACCTCACCGGTGAGGGCACCGGTTACCAGGGCATCAGCATTCCGGT
Organism: Mycolicibacterium frederiksbergense; assembly: GCF_012223425.1. GTDB lineage: Bacteria > Actinomycetota > Actinomycetes > Mycobacteriales > Mycobacteriaceae > Mycobacterium > Mycobacterium frederiksbergense. Next base: position 4,398,936 of record NZ_CP038799.1, on the reverse strand, counting down.
CGCCAGCCGCGCGAAGACGGTGCGCGGCGGCATTCTGGAGATGGACGAGCCCGACCACAGCACCTACCGCGGCGCGCTGAACCCCTACCTGTCGCCGGCAGCCATCAAGCGCTGGGTCCCGTTCGTCGACGAGATCACCCGCGCGGCACTCGATGAGCACATCGAGACCGGCGAGATCGACTTCGTCGACCACCTCGCCAACGTCGTGCCGGCGGTACTCACCCTGGCGATGATGGGGCTGGACCTCAAGAAGTGGCATGTCTACAGCGAGCCCACGCACGCCTCGGTCTACACCCCCGAGCACTCGCCGGACCGCGAGAAGATCAACGAACAGCACCGTGAGATGGGCATCGACCTGCTCACCAACATGTTCGCCTTCAAGGAGAACCCGAAACCGGGCCTGATCAACGCCCTGCTGCAGCTGCGCATCGACGGTGAGCCCGCACCCGATATGGAGATCCTGGGCAACCTGGGCCTGATCATCGGCGGTGGTTTCGACACCACCACCGCGCTGACGGCGCATGCGCTGGAATGGCTGGGCGAGCACCCCGATCAGCGCAGCCTGCTCAGCCGGGAACGGGAGACCTTGCTCAACCCGGCCACCGAGGAGTTCCTGCGCTTCTTCACCCCGGCCCCCGGTGACGGACGCACCTTCGCCGAGGACGTCGAGGTCGAAGGCACCCAGTTCAAGGAGGGTGAGCGGCTGTGGATCTCATGGGCGATGGCCAACCGCGATCCCTCCGTCTTCGAAGACCCCAACACGATCATCATGGATCGCAAGGGCAACCGGCACTTCAGCTTCGGTATCGGCGTGCACCGCTGTGTGGGCTCCAACGTCGCCCGCACGGTGTTCAAATCGATGCTGACCGCGGTGCTCGACCGGATGCCGGACTACCGCTGTGATCCCGCGGGCACCGTGCACTACGACAGCATCGGTGTCATCCAGGGCATGCGGAAGTTGCCCGCCACCTTCACACCGGGCAAGAAGCTCGGGCCCGGCCTGGACGAGACGCTGGACAACCTGCAGCGCATCTGCGATGAGCAGGAACTGGCCCGGCCGATCACCGAACGCAAGGAAACCGCGGTCATAGACTGGAAGTGATACCGCCGAATTCGGTCGCCCGGATCGGGGAACTTCACCCGTTTGACCAGCGTTACCCCTGGGTAATGGACTTGCGTGGAGCAGCGTCGCTCCTGTTAGCCTTTTGTCCAGAAGATCTGTAACAAATTAGATGTCCTCCACGACAAGGAGGATGTCGCCCGAATCAGTCGGGTGGGGAAAGGTAAAAACCACATGCTCAAGGTGTCGCGCACGAAGCTTGCCGTCGTGATTGGCGGTCTGGCTCTGTCGGTGCCGATGTCGGTCGGGATCGCCTCAGCCCAGCCCGACCTCGGTCCTGTCATCAACACGACCTGTAGCTACGACCAGGTGATGGCCGCCATGAACGCGGAACGTCCCGACCTGGCCGCGCAGTTCAACGCTCAGCCGATGGCGCTGGGGATGCTGCGGACCTTCATGAACTCCGGTCCGGTGGAGCGGCAGAACACGGTCAACCAGATCGCCGCCTACCCGGGCGCCGCGAGCTACCTGGGAGCCACTCTGCAGTTGGCCGGGACCTGCAACAACTACTGAGTTGTAGCAAGCCTGAAAAAAGTCCCGCCTTCCGGTATCGGAAGGCGGGACTTTTTCATGTGCTCGCTAACCGCGGGGCAACCCCAGCACCTGCTGGGCGATGATGTTGCGCTGGATCTCCGATGTCCCGCCGGCGATGGTCCCGGAGAAGCTGCGTGCGTAGCGCTCGAACCAGCTCGCGTAGTAGTGGTCCAAATTCATGTGCGCGTACGGCCCGCTGAAGGACGGGTGGATCAGCCCTTCCGGCCCGGCCGCAACGAGCGCGTTGTTCGCCGCCCGCAGCTCCGCCTCGGCGCCGAGCAGCTTGGGCACTGACACCGCCGCGACGTCGACCTCACCGCGGGCCGCCTTGGCCAGCCCCACCGATCCCAGCAACCGCAGCGCCTGATAATCCATGATGGTCGACGCCAGCTGATCGCGCTCCAGCGGTGTGGAGGGCTTGAAGTCACCGATCGAGTTGGCGATCCGGTCCGCAAACCCCAGCCACATCATGGTGCGCTCGTGGCCCAGCGACCCGTTGGCCACCTTCCAGCCGCCGTTGAGCGGGCCGACGAGATTCTCCGCGGGGACCCGCACATCGGCGAAGAAGACCTCGTTGAAGTCCTTGTTCTCCTCGCCGGTGAGGTCGGCGAACGGCCGGCACACCACGCCTTCGGTATCGGTGGGGATGATCAGCACGCTGATGCCCTTGTGCTTGGGCGCGTCGGGATCGGTGCGCACGAACGTCAGCAGCCAATCGGCGTCATGCGCGCCGGAGGTCCAGACCTTCTGACCGTTGACGACGAACTCGTCACCGTCTCGGACGGCCTTGGTGCGCAAAGACGCCAGATCGGACCCCGCGCTGGGTTCACTCATGCCCAGCGAGGCGGTGCGCTCTCCCTTGAGCACCGGCACCGCCCACTGCTGTTTCTGTTCGTCGGTGCCGAAGGTCAGCAGTGAAGCGGCGATGATGTTGACGCCCTGGGGGTTGAAGCTGTGGTAGATCCGTCGCCGGCACAGCTCCTCGAGGTGCACGAAGCTCTGCAGCACCGATGCGTTGCGCCCGCCGAACTCCGGCGGCTGGGCCGGCAACAGCCAGCCGTTGTCGAACAGCAGTCGCTGCCAGTCGCGTGCCCACTGCGGCATGTGCGATACCGACCGCGGGCGCTCCAGAGTGTCTGCCGCAGAGGGTAAGTGCTCGTCGAGGAAGGCCGAGAACTCGGCACGGAACTCTTCGACGTCGGGATCAAATTCGAGTTGCATCAAACTCCTCGGCGATGAGGGCGCGGTGTTCAGCGGCACCGCCGAGCAGCAGCTCGCCGGCCTTGGCCCGCTTCAGCGCGAACTGAAGGTCGTTCTCCCAGGTGAAGCCCATGGCTCCGAAGGTCTGCAGGCCGTGCTGGAACACCAGCGTCTGGCACTCCCCCGCACTGGCCTTGGCCATCGCCGCGGCGATCCGGCGCCGCGGGTCATCCGCGGCGATGGTGAGCGCGGCGAAATAGGACAGCGCCCGGGCCCTTTCGATGGCCACGTACATGTCGGTGGCCTTGTGCTGGATCGCCTGAAACGATCCGATCGGCACCCCGAACTGGTGGCGGCTCTTGGCATGCTCGAGCGCGAGATCCAAAATGCGCTGACACGCTCCGACCGTGGTGATGGCGATACCCATCAACGCGATATGCCGGGATCGCTCGACCAGAGCCAGTGCGGTCGACGGATCGAGATCCAGCCGGTCGGTCTCCTCCACCCGCACCCGGTCGAAGGTCACCTCGGCGACATGCAGCACCGGATCGAAGATGTCCCGCCGCCGACTGGTGGTCACGTCGGCATTGACGACGAAAACGCCCGCGGGCGTGACGACGGCCAGTCGCTCGGCGCGGTCCCCGTCCAACACGAATTTCGAGGTGCCGTCCAGTTCCCAGCCCTGCCGACTCCAGTTGGCGCTGATGCCCTCATAGATCGCTGCGCCGGCCTTCGAGGGGTCGTAGCGATCACCGGCCAGCGGTGCGAACTGCGACAGCGTGGCGAGCAGCGGCGTCGGGTCGGTGGCGCGGCCGAGTTCCTCGAGCACGATCGCAAGCTCGACCGCGTTCTCCGGGTCGGTCAGCTCGGTCCAACCCGCCTCCCGGTAGGAGTGCCAGAGTTTGTCGGCGGCGTCGTCGCTCCCCGTCTCTTCTGCGATCCCTCGGATGAGCGACGCCGGGCACTGTTTGCCCACCGCGTCACGCACCGTTTCCTGCCAAAGCCGCTGATCAGAGTCGAACTCCAGAAGCATCTGGCACCTCCCGCCTGCACTAGTTCCGTCTGCAGGAGAATAGCATTCTCGCGAAAGGGTGCGAGATTCTCCTTCTGCGACTATCTAGTTTCACTAATTGCCCGCTACGCGACTGACCAGCAGACACTCTCACCAGCGACGATGTAAGCGTTCCGCTGGAGAACAATATTCTTGCTATTGAAGAACAAGGATCTACACTGGGGTTCGAGACGTCGCACTGGGCTGTGCCCACGGCCCGGCCGCAGAGCTGAAGGATGGACCACGGTGAAAGAACTGCAGGACGGTGCGGGAAACGTCGTGATGACCCCCGTTATCGACACCAGCGTGCACATCTTCGTCGCGTCGAACAAGGACCTCCGCAAGAACTTCCTCAAGGAACCGTTCAGCAGCCGGGGCTTCCCGGACTACGAGATGGACTGGTACGGGGCTCCCGGCGGCGAGTACGCCACCCGCACCACCGGCCCCGACGGGCAGTACCCCGGCTCGGATCCCGCGGTCGTGGCCAAGCACCTGTTCACCGACCGCGGCGTCGACATCGCGATCCTGCATCCGATGACGCGCGGCATCATGCCCGACCGTCACCTCGGCTCCGCGATCGCCGCGGCGCACAACGAGATGATGGTGACGCGCTGGCTGGCGCATGACGAGTTCGGTGATCGCTTCCGCGGCACCATCCGGGTCAACCCCGACGACATCGTCGGGGCGCTGCGCGAGATCGACAAGTACAAGGACCATCCGCAGGTGGTGCAACTCGGCATTCCGCTGCAGTCCCGCGAGCTCTACGGAAAGCCACAGTTCTGGCCGCTGTGGGAGGCCGCCGTCGACGCCGGGCTCCCGGTATCGGTGCACTTCGAGGTCGGCTCGGGCGTGGCACTGCCACCGACGCCGAACGGAATCACCCGAACCTACGAGCAGTACGTCGGGTTCACGGCGATGAACTTCCTCTACCACTTGATGAACATGATCGCCGAGGGCGTCTTCGAGCGGTTGCCCGAGCTGAAGTTCGTCTGGGCCGACGGCGCTGCCGACATGCTGACGCCGTTCATGTGGCGGATGGACTGCTTCGGCCGCCCCCACCTCGAGCAGACCCCGTGGGCGCCGAAAATGCCCAGCGACTACCTCCCCAACCACGTGTACTTCGTGCAGGGCGCGCTGGACGGACCCGGTGACGTCGACTTCGCCGGCGAGTGGGCTGGATTCACCGGCAAGGACGACATGGTGATGTACGGATCCAGCTATCCGCACTGGCAGCTCAACGAGCTCTCGGTGCCGCGCAGCTACAGCGCCGAGCAACGCGACAAATTGTGCTGGCGCAATGCGGCTGAGCTGTACGGGATCCAAAGCCCGGTCATCGCGTCCGCCGCCGAGGCACAGTAGAGGGAACGAGGAGGCACACATCATGACCACCACAGCCAATCCGCGGGTATCTGCCACCGAGCGCATCGCCGTGCGGTGCGTCGACTCCGATGTCCATCCGGCCCCGCGCTCAGGCGAGCTCGGCCAGTACCTTCCCGAGCCCTGGCGCAGCAAGTACTTCGGCACGCACAAGGTCGGCGACCAGATCTACTACGACGCACCGGATTACGCGCACTCCTACGCGATGCGCCTGGATGCCTTTCCGCCGGACGGCGAGTTCGCGTGCAGCGACCCTGAACTGGCCTTCAAGCAGCTGATCATGGAGGCCGGCGCGGACGTCGCGATCCTGGAGCCCGCCGCCTACCCGGCGCGGATCCCTGAGGCGCAGCACGCCATGTCGATGGCGCTCAACGACTGGCAGGCCAACCACTGGCTGGACAGCCAGAACAACTGGCACGAGCGCTGGCGCGGGTCGATCTGCCTGGCCATCGAGGAGCCGCAGAAGAGCGTCGAGGAGATCGAGCGCTGGGCCGATCACCCCTATATGTCGCAGATACTCATCAAGGCCGAGCCACGCCCGTCGTGGGGCAATCCCAAATACGACCCCATCTGGGCGGCGGCCGCCAAGCACGACATCCCGGTCAGTTGCCACCTTTCGCGCAGCCACTACGACGAACTGCCCATGCCGCCGGTCGGATTGCCCAGCTACAACCACGATTTCATGGTCACCTACTCGCTGCTGGCGGCCAATCAGGTGATGAGCCTGATCTTCGACGGCACCTTCGACCGGCATCCGACGCTCAAGATCGTCTTCGTCGAGCACGCGTTCAGCTGGATCCTGCCGCTGATGTGGCGGATGGACGCGCTCTATGAGGCCCGCAAGTCCTGGGTGGACATCAAGCGCAAGCCCAGCGAGTACGTCAAGGACCACATCAAGTTCACCACCCAGCCGCTGGACTACCCGGAGGACAAGACCGAGTTGACCCGGGCCTTCGAGTGGATGGAGTGCGAAAAGATCCTGTTGTTCAGCAGCGATTACCCACACTGGACGTTCGACGATCCGCGCTGGCTGGTCAAGCACCTACCCGAGCATGCCCGCGAACCCATCATGTTCCGCAACGCGATGTCGACCTATCGCAACGTGCCGAGCACTGTGCCGGCCCTTGAGGGCCAGGTTCGGGTCTTCTAACCCATGAGCAACGACACGGAGGCTGGGCGGGAGCCCCGCCTGGCACAAGGACGCGAGCACATCGTCGCCACTGTCGACGAGATCCCGCACGGCGCACACAAACTCGTGCCGATCGGCCGGCACGGAGTCGGCGTCTACAACGTCAACGGCACCTTCTATGCCATCGCGAACTACTGCCCGCATGAGGGTGGCCCGCTGTGTTCGGGCCGCGCACGCGGGCTCAACATCGTCGACGAGAGCGTGCCCGGTGATGCAGTCATGGTGCGCGACAAGGAATACATCTTCTGCCCATGGCACCAGTGGGGTTTCGAACTGGCCACCGGCACCACCGCGGTCAAACCGGAGTGGAGCATCCGCACCTACCCGGTCCGGGTGGTCGGTAACGATGTGCTGGTGCAAGCATGAGTGCAGAGACCGGGCCGGCACTGACCGGCGGCGAGAAGTCCATCGAGATCAACGGCGGCAATGTCGTCTACGAAATCCTGGGTGAGACCGGCGAATTCATCGCCCTCACCCCGGGCGGACGGTTCAGCAAGGACATCCCGGGACTCCTGCCACTGGCCGAGGCACTGGTCGCGGGCGGTTACCGGGTATTGCTGTGGGACCGGCCCAATTGCGGCAAGTCCGATGTGCAGTTCTACGGCCTGAGCGAATCGCACATGCGGGCCGAGACGCTGTTCCGGCTGATCACCGAACTCGGTGTGGGCCCGTGCCACATCCTCGGTGGATCCGGCGGCGCACGGGACTCGATGATCACCACCATGCTGTACCCGGAGATCGTCCGGAAACTGGTGGTGTGGAACATCGTCGGCGGCGTGTACGGATCCTTCGTACTCGGCGGGCACTACGTCACGCCCAGCATCCTCGCGGTGCGCGGCCTGGGCATCGAGGGACTGCTCAAGGTCCCGGAATGGCGCGAGCGCATCGAGCAAAACCCGGCCAATCGTCAGCGCCTGCTCGACTTCGACACCGATGCCTATCTCAAGGTGATGCTGCGCTGGCTGAACGCCTACGTGCCCAAGCCCGGCCAGACCATCCCCGGCGTCCCCGACGAGTTGTTCGACAACATCACCGTGCCCACCCTGATCATCCGGGGCGGCGAGAACGACTGGGACCATCCCAAGCGAACCTCGCTCGAAGTGAGCTGCCTGATCAAGGGCTCCACCCTGATCGACCCGCCGTGGCCCGAGGACGCCTGGGAGCGGGCCGGAGAGAAGTTCGCCCAGAGCGGCGGCAAGAATTTCTGCCTGTTCGACACCTGGGTGCAGGCGGCGCCGCCCATCCTGGACTTCCTGGGCGCCCCGGACGGATCCTGATGAGCTCACTGCAACAGGATCCGCACCTCACTGTTCAGCGACGCCTCCAGCGCGGTGTGAATCCGGCTTTCCGGAACCCGCTCCAGATCCGCCCGGCGCAGCGTCACCTCGACCACGTCCCAGCCCTGCCCGCTGGGATACCGGTGTACATCGCCGGTCAGACCGAAGCCGGCCAGTACGCCATGCGCGTCGTCATCGGTGCCACGACTGACGAAGGTCAGCACCCCGGGCGCCACTTCGGTTCCGAATGCTTTGCCGCACAACGTGACCACCGCACTGCGCAGCGCCTCGGCATCATCACCGGCCAACAACACCTCGACCTCACGCCGGTTGGCCGGCATGACCGAGAGATCCGCATCGATCACGTCGGCGCCGATAGGGCCGCACAGTCCCCGGAGCGTCACCATGCCCTCGGTTAACTGTGCGGGCGTCAGCCGCCCCGTCGGGTCCACCTCGACGCGCACCACCGCAGTTCTCACGGCCGTCAGCCTAACGGTGGAAAGGAAGCGCCGGTCATGACTACCACCGCAACCGATCTCAGAGTCGATGTCTGGCCCGGGCTCACCCCCAGGCTGCTGCGGACGTCGTCGGTGCCGGAAGACCTCGACGAATACGCGGGCGCCGGGGGCTATCAACAGATCGACGATGCCGATGTGCTGCTCGACGCGGTGGCAGCATCCGGTCTGCTCGGTCGCGGCGGTGCCGCATTCCCGTTGTCGGTCAAGCTGAGCACGGTGCGGGCCGCCGCACGTGCCGGCAAACAGACCGTCGTCATCGCCAACGGCGAAGAGGGCGAGCCCGCTTCGGTCAAAGACCGCTGGCTGCTGCGCAACCGGCCGCACCTGGTGCTCGACGGCCTGCGACTGGCCGCCGAGGTCGTCGGCGCCCAGCGCGGCTATGTGTACGTCTCCGACCCGCACGCCGCCACCGCGGTGGAGTCGGCACTCGCCGACGCTCGACTCGAAGGGCTACAGGTCAGCGTGGTGACCGTTGACTCCACCTATATCGCCGGCGAGGAGTCGGCGGCGGTCCGGGTGATCAACGGCGGACCGGCCAAACCGACCGACAAACCACCACGCGTATTCGAAGTGGGCGTCGCAGGCCACCCAACCCTGGTGAGCAATGTCGAGACGCTGTCGCACCTGCCGTTCATCCTGCGCAACGGACCGGCCGAGTTCCGCAGGTACGGTACCCAGTCCTCGCCGGGCACCTTCCTGGCCACCATCACCGGCGCGGGCCGCCCACCGGCACTGTACGAACTACCGCACGGCACCAAGGCCGCCGATCTGTTCGTGCTGCACGGAGTTGATCCCGAGTCGGTGACCGGTGCGTTGATGGGCGGGTACTTCGCCGGTCTGCTCAACCGGGCCATCGTGGACACCACCCTGGACCACGAATCGGTGCGGGCTCTGGGCAGTGGGCTCGGATGCGGCGCCATCGCGGTGCTGACCGAGGACTGCCCGGTCGCGGTCGCCGCGTCCGTGCTTGCCTATTTCGACCGGGAGAACGCCGGGCAGTGTGGTTCCTGCTTCAACGGCACCGCCGCGATGGCAGCGGTCACCGATGCGCTGCGCGACGGCGCCGCCACCGCCGAGGATGTGGCGCGGCTGCGTCGCTGGTCGGTGGTGCTGCGCGGGCGGGGTGCCTGCGCGACGCTCGACGGTGCAGCCAATGTCGCGGCGAGCCTGCTGGATCAGTTCCCCGAACTCGTCGAAAGCCATCTCGACGGCGGTTGCGCCGACTGCACCGGGCTTTCGGCCTTGCGTCCCTTCGAAGTTGAGGCGGTGTCGTGAAGATCAAACTCGACAGGACCCTGTGCGACGGGTTCGGTATCTGCGCCAAGCACGCGCCGACGTACTTCTCGCTCGACGATTGGGGCTACGCCTGCCTGGAGGGCAACGGCGAGGTGCCCGAACAGGATCGCGATGCGGTGATGCGCGCACTGCTGGACTGCCCGGTACACGCCATCATCGAGATCCCGACGGTGCAGCAGGACCGGGATCACGCCGCCGACCCCGCGGCCACTACAGCAAGGAGCTGACTTGTCCGCCATACCCGGCCGGCCACTGCCCCAACTCACGGTGCAGAACGAGTTCTTCTGGACTTCGGGCGCTGACGGACAGTTACGCATCCAGGAGTGCCAGGCCTGCAAGGCGCTGATCCATCCGCCGGCACCCATCTGCCGGTACTGCCGCAGCCATGACCTGGGCGTGCGGGTCGTGTCGGGACGGGCCACGCTATCGGGCTTCAGCGTCAACCACCGCTTCGGCTTTCCCGATCTGCCCCCGCCGTATGTCATCGCCGAGGTCGCCATCCTGGAGGACCCCCGGGTCCGGCTGACCACCAACATCGTCGACTGCGATGCCGACGCCCTGGAGATCGGCCAGCCCGTCGAGGTGGCCTTCCAGCATGTCGATGATGTCTGGCTGCCGGTGTTCATCCCGGCGAGTGACCCCGACGCCGAGACGGCGCTGCCCGAAGACCTGATCCCGCCAACGGATTTCGCCAAGCACGTGCGGCCGATGCTGGGGGTTGAGAAGTTCGAGGACAAGGCGGCCATCACCGGCATCGGCGCATCCCGGCTCGGGCGGCGACTGATGGCGGCGCCGCTGTCGCTGACCATCGAGGCGTGCGAGGCCGCCGTCGCCGACGCCGGTCTGACCTTCGACGATATCGACGGACTGTCCACCTATCCGGGGTTGGACATCGCCGGCATGGGCGAAGGCGGTGTCAGCGCGCTCGAGGGCGCGCTCGGTCTGCGGCCGACCTGGATCAACGGCGGCATGGACACGTTCGGCCCCGGCGGATCGGTCATCGCCGCGATGATGGCCGTCGCCACCGGGATGGCCCGCCACGTGCTGTGCTTCCGGACGCTGTGGGAGGCCACCTTCCAGCAGCTGATGAAGGAAGGCAAGATGTCCCCGCCGGGCGGCGCCCGCGCTAACGGCTGGCAACAGCCCTTCGGCGGTATCTCGGCGGCGCACACGTTGGCGCAGAACGCCTCCCGGCACTTCCATCGCTACGGCACCACCCGCGAGACGCTCGGCTGGATCGCGCTGAACCAGCGCGCCAACGCCGCGCTCAACCCGACGGCCATCTACCGCGACCCGATGACCATGGACGACTATCTGTCCGCGCGGATGATCACCACCCCGTTCGGGCTGTATGACTGCGATGTGCCGTGCGACGGTGCGGTCGCCGTCATCGTCTCGGCCGTCGACCTGGCACGCGACCTGCCGCAGAAACCCATCCGGGTCGAGGCCGTCGGCACCCAGATCATCGAACGCCTCGACTGGGATCAGACCACACTGACCCACGAACCGCAGGTGCTCGGCCAGTCCGCGCACCTGTGGTCGCGAACGTCCTTGCGGCCCAGCGACGTCGACGTCGCCGAGCTCTATGACGGCTTCACCTTCAACTGTCTTTCCTGGCTGGAGGCGCTCGGCTTCTGCGGTATCGGTGAGGCCAAGGATTTCCTGGACGGCGGTCACGCCATCGCCCGTGACGGCGTCATCCCACTGAACACCCACGGCGGTCAGCTCTCGCACGGCCGGACCCACGGAATGGGGCTCATCCATGAGGCCGTCACCCAACTGCGCGGGCACGCCGGTGAACGTCAGGTCGCCGATGCCAAGGTCGCGGTGGCCAGCAGCGGCGGGCTGACCCCCAGTGGTGTGCTGCTGCTGCGGACCGATGACTAGTTGCGAAGGCGAGCGGGAGTGAGGATCGCAGCGAGGTACGAGCGAGGACCGGAGCGAGCGGGAGCCGAGCAATGATTCAGCCACGGCCCCGGGTGGTGATGATCGGCGCCGTGCCGATGTCCGCCCTGGTCGCCGAAGTCCCCGAGCCACGCGCGGTGATCGTCGCCATCCACGGCGGCGCGACAACGTCGGCATACTTCGACTGCCCCGGTCGCCCCGACCTCTCGTTGCTGCGGACCGCGGCGGCACACGGCTACACCGCGATCGCCCTGGACCGTCCTGGTTACGGTGCGTCGGCGCTGTACCAGGACACCATGGCTGAGCCGGCCGCCCGGGTCGCGCTCGTCTCCGGCGCGGTGGACAAGATCCTGGCCGGCGGCCCGCGTGGGGCGGGCATCTTCGTCTTCGCTCATTCACTGGGATGCGAACTGGCACTGCGGATGACGGTCGCCGACGCCGGCGCAATCGGCGTCGAGCTCGCCGGGACCGGTCTGCGCTACAGTCCCGACGCCAAGGAGATCCTCAGCCAGGCGACGTTGACACGCCGGCCAGCCGGACTGCGGGAACTGTTGTGGGAGCCCGCGGAACTGTATCCGGCCGAGGTGCTGACCGGCGCGCTGTCCGCGCCGGGTGTCGCCTACGAGGGTCCGGTGACCGCCAACTGGTCGCGCCGGGACTTCCCGGAACTGGCCGCCGCGGTGCGAGTGCCCGTCCAGTACACCGCGGCCGAGCACGAACGCGTCTGGGACACCTCGGCATCGGCACTGGCCGATATCGCCGGCCTGTTCGTCACTGCGCCAAGGGTTTCGGTCCACGAAATGCCGGATAGCGGGCACAATCTCAGCGTCGGACTGTCGGCGCAGATCTACCACCTTCGGGTGTTGTCATTTGTCGAAGAATGTATCGCCGCCGGAGCCGGTGGCGCCGAAGAAGCGGAGGCTGGTTGATGCGCGTTGGATTCATCGGACTGGGTAGTCAGGGTGGGCCGATGGCCCGCCGCATCGTCGAGGGCGGCTTCGAACTGACACTGTGGGCCCGTCGCGCCGCGTCGCTGGAGCCCTATGCGGACACCGCGGCCAAGACGGCGGGTACGCCGTCCGAACTGGGCGCCGCAAGTGATCTGGTGTGTCTGTGCGTCGTCGGCGACGACGATGTCCGCGAGGTGATCTCCGGCGAGCACGGTGTGCTGGCCGGACTGGCTCCCGGCGGCATCATCGCCATCCACAGCACCGTGCACCCAGACACCTGTGCCGAGATCGCGGAAATGGCCGCCGCCAAGGGCGTCACGGTGATCGATGCCCCGGTCAGTGGTGGCGGCCCCGCCGTCGAAGCGGGCACCCTGCTGGTCATGATCGGCGGCGACGAAGCCGATGCGGAAAAGGTACGTCCGGTGTTCGCCACCTACGCCGATCCCATCGTGCATCTGGGCCCACTGGGCAGCGGACAGGTCGCCAAGATCCTGAACAACCTGCTGTTCACCGCGAACCTCGGTGCCGCGATGAGCGCGCTGGCACTCGGCGAATCCCTCGGGGTGCCTCGAGAACGCCTGTGCGAGGTCGTCACCCGCGGTTCGGCCACCAGCAAGGCCTTGAGCAGTATCGCCGCGTTCGGCGGCAGCCTGGACAACCTCGCCCCGATCGCCGGTGCGCTGTTGCAGAAGGATTGCCGGCACGCCGCGACGCTCGCCGGTAAGGCATCGGCACCCGAAGGCGCGGTGTTCGACGCCGCCGACGCCGCGCTGGCGCTCATGGACCACCCGCGCTGATGTGCACCGGCGTGCAGAAGCGACTCGATTGATGCGCGTCGGCGTCATCGGCGCGGGCCGGATGGGCGCACCGATGGTGCGCCGTCTCGCCGAGGCCGGACACCAGGTGCGCGTCCTCGGCCGCACCGAGGAGAAACGCCGGGCCGTCGCGGAACTGGGCGCCACCCCGGTCGCCGATGCCGCCCAGGTCGCCGACGGCGCCGAGGCGGTGGTCATCTGCCTGTTCACCGACGAGCAGGTGCGCACGGTCGTCGACACCGCGCTGCTGGCGGCGGTGCCGGCCGGGGCCGTCCTGATCGTGCACACCACCGGCAGCCCGCGCACCGTCGAGCACCTGAGGGCGCTGGCACCTCATCTTGATGTGGTGGACGCCCCGGTCAGCGGCGGTCCGCACGATATCGCCGCCGGTCAGGTCACGCTGTTCGTCGGCGGCCCCGACGATGCGGTGCGGCGGGCGCAGCCGGTGCTGACCGCCTACGGCAGCCCGGTCCTGCACGTCGGGGCACTCGGGGCGGGCCAGAAGGTCAAGCTGATCAACAACACGCTTTTCGCCGCGCAGATCGGCCTGTTGGCCGAAGCGGCCCAACTGGCCGACAGCCTGGGGCTGGCGGAATCCGCCTTGCTGGAGGCGCTGCCGCACGGCAGCGGTGCCAGCCGGGCGCTGGACAATGTGGCGCGTGCCGGTTCGACCGCCGCATTCGTCGCCGCCGTCGGCGAATTCATCGGCAAGGACGTCGCGGTGATCCGGCAGACGGTGGCCGAACTCGGCACCGACCTCGGCGCGCTGAACGCCGTGGTCGACGCCGGACTGGGACGCTGAGTTCGGCCCCAAATTGCCTGTTTCACAATCCTGTCGACGGGACTACTGTTAGCGTTACAGTTTCACAGCCTTCCGTAACGCTTCGGGTGAGCGCGCCACCCTGGAGGAGGACCACAATATGACCACCGCGGAACTCGTGTTCGACCCGTTCTCTGACGAGTACTTCAACAACCCGTTCGAGATCTACCGGCGGATGCGTACCGAAGCACCGCTCTACTACTGCCCCGACCGGGATTTCTACGCCCTCACCCGGCACGAGGACGTCTCCGCCGCGCTCAAGGACCACGAGGCGTTCTCCTCATCGCGTGGCTGCGATCTGGCGATGGTGCAGGCCGACGAGCCCCCGCAGAAGTCCATCATCTTCATGGACCCGCCCGATCACCGGCACATGCGCAGCCTGCTCAACAAGGCCTTCACCCCGCGGGCCGTGCAGGCCCAGCGCGACACCATCGTCGAACAGATCGACCACTACCTCGGCCTGATCACCTCCGATGACTTCGACATCGTGCAGGACTTCTCCGGCCCCTTCCCGGTCGAGGTGATCACCCGGATGGCCGGCGTGGAACCCGACTATCGCCAGATGGTGCGGCACTGGATCGACACCAGCCTGTCCCGCGAACCCGGGCAGGTCGGTACTTCCGAGGCCGGCATGCAGGCCAACATGGACACCGCGATCTACTACTACTCGCTGGTGCAGAAGCGCCGGGAGAACCCGACCGACGACATGATCAGCCGTCTCATCGCCGCCGAGATCCCGCGCGAGGACGGCCGCCTGGACAAACTCGACGACATCGAGATCACCGGTTTCGCGACCCTGCTGGGTGGGGCCGGCGCGGAAACGGTCACCAAGCTGATCGGCACCGCGATGGTGCTCTTCGCGCGCAATCCCGAGCAGTGGCAGAAGCTGCTCGACAACAGAGACCTGGTACCCGCCGCCGTCGAGGAGCTGCTGCGCTACGAGGGACCGGTGCAGTACAACGTGCGCTACACGCTCAAGGAGGCACGCGTGCCCAGCGGCGTGATCCCGGCGGGCAAGGCAGTCTTCCTGCTCAGCGCCGCGGCCAATCGTGACACCGATGCGTTCACCGATGCCGACAAGTTCGATATCGAACGCGACCGTACCGAGGCGCAGAACCTGGGCCTCGGTTACGGGATCCACAGTTGTCTGGGTGCGGCGCTGGCGCGGATGGAGAGCGTGATCGCGCTGGAGAAGCTGCTCGATTTCATGCCCCGCTACGAGGTGAAATGGGATGGGCTGCAGCGGGTTCACATGCAGAACGTGGCCGGATACTCACACGTGCCGGTGCGAAGGCTGCCGTCATGAGCAAGATCGAAGTGGATTTCGGCCTCTGCGAGAGCAACGGCGTCTGCATGGGCATCATCCCTGAGGTGTTCGACCTCGACGACGATGACTACCTGCACGTGCTCACCGAGGACGTCACCCCGGAAAATGAGCAGCAGGTGCGTGAATCCGTGCGCCAGTGCCCCCGGCAGGCGATCGCCATCGTCGAGTAATTTCCTCGCGCGAGCAGACACATATGGCCCCAAAAGTAAGCACTTTTGGGGCCATATGTGTCTGCTCGCGCAGAAAGGCTAGAAGCCCGAGATGATCACTCCGTTGCACTCGGCCGCGGCCTGGCGCAGCTTCGCGGCCTCCTGGTAGGCGTCGGAGTAGTACCACTCCTTGGCCGCCTCGACCGACTCGAATTCCAGTAGCACGGTCTGGGTGCCGTGCCACTGCCCCTCCAGCGACTCGACCACGGGGCTGAAGGCCAGCACCTTCGCGGTGCTCATCGTCTGGCTGGCCAGCTTGCCGTACTCGGCCATCCCGGCCGGGTCCTTGATATCTTCGGTGATGATCACATAACCCTTGGGCACAGTTTCGAATCTCCTTGTTGGTGAAGCGGATTGAATCAGATCTCGTGAATCGCGTTCTCGGGGCAGCACTGGATCGCCTCGTGCACAGCCGCTTCGTGTTCGGCCGGCACCTCGCCGGGAGCAGCGACCGCCCATCCGTCATCGGAGAGGTCGAACACCTCGGGGCACAGCGTCAGGCACATCCCGTGCCCGGCGCAGCGGTCCTCGTCGACGCCGACCCTCATGTGACGTCGAACTCCAGGTGCAGGTGGGTGAGTCCGCGCAGGATGAAGGTCGGGATGTAGTGGTAGTCCCGATTGTCCGCCGGACCGTGCTTCTCCTCGGAGATGCGGATGTCGGTGGTGCGATCGAGCAGCCGCTCCAAGCCCACCCGGGTCTCCGCGCGGGCCAGCGGAGCGCCCGGGCAGCTGTGGATGCCGCGACCGAAAGCCAGGTGCTGGCGGGCATTCTTGCGCGCCGGGTCGAATTCGTCGGGATCCTCGAAGCGGCGCGGATCGCGGTTGGCCCCGGCGTTGACCACCATGACGGTGGTGCCCGACGGAAGTTCCTTCTCCCCCACGGTGACCGGGGTGCGTGACAGCCGGAAGTCACCCTTGACCGGGCTTTCGTGGCGCAGCGCCTCCTCGATGAAGTTGGGCAGCAGACTGCGGTCCTCGCGCACCTGCTTCTGGATGTCCGGACGGTCACCGAGCACCTTGAGCGCAGTGCCCAGCAGCCGGACGGTGGTTTCCTGACCCGCGGAGAAGACGTTGGTGGCGACACGGGCGACGTCCCCGGGGGTCGGCGTGCTGCCGTCGGGGAACAGCGCGGTCGCCATCCCGGTCATGATGTCCTCGCGCGGGTTGACCCGCCGATCCTCGATGTAGGCCTCGAACTGGGCGTAGAGGAACTCCAACGGGCTGTGCGACAGCGATTCCGCACCGGTGCTGCCGACGCCTCCGCCGGAGTTCTGCGAAATGCCGTCGACGAAGGCGTTGCGATCCTCGGGCGGGATGCCCAGCAGGTCGGCGATCACCAGCAGCGTGAACGGGCTGGCGAAGCCCTTGATGAACTCGCCCTTGCCCGGAGCCAGGAAGTCATCGAGCACCCCGTCGGCGAGTTGCCACATCGCGTCCTCGTTCTCCTTGAGGCGCTTCGGGGTGATCAGCCGCATCATCAGCGAGCGGTGGTTGGTGTGCACCGGAGGATCCAGGGTGGGCAGCTGATCGCTGAACGGCAGCTCGTCGCGGTGCTTTTCGATCAACTCGGCGACGTCGTCGCGGCCCTCCAGCGGTACCGGGAAACCCGGGAACGGACCGGTCACCGAGGTACACGAGGAGAAGGTGTCCGCGTCGTTGTAGACCGAAACCGCCTCTTCCCAGCCGGTCACCATGGTCACGCCATAGATGTCTTCGGGCTGGACCGGGCATTGGTTGCGCAACGCGTTGAAGTACGGGTAGGGATCGTCAACCAGCCGCGGGTCCTTGAACCAGTCGATGCCGGCGGGATCGATCGCCATATGCGTTGCTCCGTTCCAGGCAGTAGCAGCCACTACGAGAATGTGGCTCTCATCTATGAGTATTACATTTCCACAGCGCCGCTTCATCGTCAACGAGGGCAAACGTCTCACCGACCCGCTCAACTCACGGCGAGAGAAAACGAGATTCTCGAAATGTTGAGCGTTCGCTCAACATGCCCGCGCCGGAGGCCTATCCTCCGCTGAGGCGCACGATTCGGCAAGGACAGGATCTCGAGATGACATCGGATGTCGAGCTGCAGGTCTCGGCGGACGGCGAGCCGAACCTGGCGCGTCCGTGGGCGCCGCACCGCCGTAAGGCTTACGTCGCACTCACCGCCATCACGGCCATCGCATTCAGCATCGCGGTCGTGGGGGTCGGCACCGGACTCCTGCCGCCCACCTTCACCGTCGACGTCATCGCCAATCTCGCGTTCGGGCTGCCGGTGATCGTGTTGCCGCTGGTCTATTTCTGGACCGGACGCGGTGAGCAACGATCGCGACTGGAACGGGCCTCGGAGCTGACGATGATCTACCTGCCCTACACGGCGGGCAGCCAACTCGGCTACGAGACCATCTTTCTCATCGGCCATCCGCTGAACTGGTGGACGCCGACCACCGATCCGGGCTGGAAGTGGCTGTGGTGGCAGTACGGGCTCGCCGACACCCGGTACACCAGCGGCAACACCTGGATCTTCGGCCTCGAACTCGTCGGCGTCATCACCGGCACCATGCTCTTCATCGTGTGGATCCGGCTGATGCGCACCGATCTACCGGTCGAGGCGCGGATCAGGTGCCTGTGGCTGGCGTTCACCGGGTGCGCCATGCTGATCAGCAGCACCGCCGTGTACTTCCTGGCCGAGGTGCGGGCCGGATTCGGCGATATCGGCCAGGGCGCCTTCGGACTCTGGTTCAAGTTCATCGCCGAGAACGTGCCTTTCATGATCCTGCCGTTCTTCGCGCTCATCGCGATGCACCGCCAGATCGATTACCTGACACGACGGGCTGGCCCGCGGCCGCTCTAGTCAGTGCCGCCGGCGGCGCCACACCGCAGCGATCACGCAGGCGCCGACGGAGCTCGCGAACACGCCGAGGATGAGATGGCGGGCACCGCCGGTCAGGCCGAATGCCCACAGCTGCAACCCACCGGCGACCACCGCCAGCAATCCGAAGGCCAGCCCCGCCACCCGTAGCACCATCAGACCAGTCTGCCATTTCGATTAGTTGGACTCTGGTCAGCTTAGTTCGGACGAGGTACGGTCAGAGAATGCCCCACTCTTCGCGCAACGCGGAAGCTGACCGTGGTCAGCGCAGGGCCACATTTCAGCGGTCCAACTCACGCGAGACCAAGCGCATGCTGGTGCAGGCCGCGATGGCGCTGTGGCGCACCAACGGCTACGCCGGCACCACGGTGGCCCAGATCTGCGCCGCAGCCGGAGTCTCGAAAGCGTTGTTCTACTTCTATTTCCCTCGCAAGGAGGACGTGCTCTTCGAGGTCGGCGTGATGTCCACCCGGTCGGCGCAACGCACGGTCGCCGCTCTGCTGGACGGCGACGACTATGACATCCAGGCCGTCATCGAGGCGGCGCTGACCGATCTGGAACGTTCGATGGCCCGCAATCCCGCCGAACTGGTGATCGAGACCATCCTCGAGGGCTACCGCCACGAGCACCGGATCCTGGGCACCGCCGAAACCCCGGATCTGGACGGCGGCATGTTCACCGCACTGTTCGACCGCGCGCTCGCCGACGGGAAGCTGCCCGCCGGCACCGATACCGGCCATCTGGCCTACCTGGCCATGATGTTGGTCAGCGAGGGCGCCCGACATTGGGCCGCAGGCTCATTCGGCCGGCGTTCCTTCGTCGACGTCGTCGGCACCGATATCGCCACCCTGATCGCAGGCACCACCAGTCAAAGGAGACCGTGATGGCATGGGATTTCGAAACCGACCCGGAGTTCCAGGAGCTCCTCGACTGGGCGGACGCCTTCGTCCGCGATGAGGTCGAACCGCTGGACCTCATCTGGCC
This sequence comes from Mycolicibacterium frederiksbergense, assembly GCF_012223425.1. GTDB lineage: Bacteria > Actinomycetota > Actinomycetes > Mycobacteriales > Mycobacteriaceae > Mycobacterium > Mycobacterium frederiksbergense. The sequence goes on along the minus strand of NZ_CP038799.1, from coordinate 4,379,502 downwards.
GCACCTGCAGTTCACTCCCCTGGATGATCCCCGCCGAGCCGTGGTGGATCCGCTCAAGGAGCGGGTCCGCCGAAAAGGGTTGTGGGCCACCCATCTCGGTCCGGATCTCGGCGGCCAGGGCTACGGACAGCTGAAACTGGCGCTGCTCAACGAGATCCTCGGCCGATCCCAATGGGCGCCGATCGTGTTCGGCTGTCAGGCCCCCGACACCGGTAATGCCGAGATCATCGCCCACTACGGCACACCCGACCAGAAGGAGCGCTACCTGCGGCCGCTGCTGAAGGGCGAGGTGTTCTCGTGTTACTCGATGACCGAACCGCAGGGCGGCGCGGATCCCACCCAGTTCACGACCGCCGCGGTCCGCGACGGAGACGACTGGGTGATCAACGGTCACAAGTTCTTCTCCTCGAATGCCTCGACCGCGTCGTTCCTGATCGTGATGGTGGTGACGAACCCGGATGTCAGTCCCTACCAGGGCATGTCGATGTTCCTGGTACCGACGGACACACCCGGGGTGACCATCGTGCGCAACTCGGGGCTCTACGGAGAGGCCGAGGGCGAGGGTTCGCACGCACTGATCCACTACGACAACGTCCGGGTACCGGACTCCGCCTTGCTCGGCGGGGAGGGCCAGGCGTTCGTCATCGCCCAAACCCGCCTCGGCGGCGGCCGCATCCACCACGCGATGCGCACCATCGGGCTGGCGCAGAAGGCAATGGACATGATGTGCGAACGGGTGCTGTCGCGACACACCGCCGGCAGCCTGCTCGCCGACAAACAGGTTGTGCAGGGCTACATTGCCGACTCCTACGCCCAGCTCAAACAGTTCCGGCTGATGGTGCTGTTCACCGCATGGGAGATCGACAAGCACAACGACTACAAGAAGGTCCGCAAGGACATCGCCGCAGTGAAGGTCGTCATGCCGACAGTTCTGCACGATATCGCCTGGCGGGCCATGCAGATACACGGTGCGCTCGGTGTCACCAACGAGATGCCGTTCCTCGGGATGGTGACCGGGGCCGCGGTGATGGGCCTGGCCGACGGTCCCACCGAAGTGCACAAGACCACCGTGGCCAAGCAGGTGCTGCGCGACTACACCGGCACCGAAGGGCTGTGGCCCACCGAATGGATACCCGGTAAACGGGACGCCGCGCGGGCCCGGTTCGCCGAACATCTGGAGGCCGAGGTGGGCAACCTGTGAACGCTCCGGCCATCGATGTTGCCCGCCTTGCCGATTGGATGGACGACGCCGGGCTGCCCGGCAAGGGAGCCCCGCTGCAGGCGCGTTTCCTCTCGGGCGGCACCCAGAACGTCATCTACGAACTGACCCGCGGCGACGAGCGCTGCGTCATCCGGATGCCACCGCCCGGCGCGCCCGCGGACCGCGACAAGGGCATCCTGCGCGAGTGGCGCATCATCGAGGCACTCGACGGGACCGACGTGCCGCACACCGAGGCCGTCGGCGTCTGCGACGACCCGAACGTGCTCGGCCGGCCGTTCTATCTGATGGGCTTCGTCGACGGCTGGTCCCCGATGGACCAGCACGCCCGCTGGCCCGAGCCGTTCGACAGCGATCTCAGCATCCGACCGGAACTGAGTTACCAACTGGCCGAGGGCATCGCGCTGCTCTCCAAGGTGGACTGGAAGGCCAAGGGACTGCACGACCTGGGCCGGCCCGACGGCTTCCACGAACGCCAGGTCGCCCGCTGGATCGGCTTCCTGGAGCGCATCAAACAACGCGACCTGCCGGGGCTCGACGTCGCCACGGCGTGGCTGCAGGAGCGTAAGCCGCTCGACTTCATCCCCGGCCTGATGCACGGCGACTACCAGTTCGCCAACGTCATGTACCGCCACGGCGCACCCGCCCAGCTGGCCGCGATCGTCGACTGGGAAATGGGCACGGTCGGTGACCCGAAACTCGACCTCGGCTGGATGGTGCAGAGTTGGCCGGCCGACGAGCACGACACCGCCGCGATGAGCTACGTCGACATGCGCGGCGCACCGACCCGCGATCAGGTGGTGGCACGCTATGCCGAGGTGTCCGGCCGTCAGGTCGATGATCTGGACTACTACCTGGTGCTGGCCAAGTGGAAGCTGGCCATCGTGCTGGAGCAGGGTTTTCAGCGGGCAGGCGATGACGAGAAACTGCTGGCCTTCGGCCCGGTCGTCACCGATCTGATGCGCTCGGCCGCCGAACTCGCCGAATCCAGCGACTACCGGTGAGAGCTGCGGTCTGCAGCGGGTACGGGCCGCCGGAGGTGGTGCGGGTGCAGGAGCTGCCCTCCCCCGCCCTCGCCGAGGGCCAGGTGCGGGTGCAGGTCACCGCGGCGGCGGTGAATTTCCCGGACGTGCTGCTGGTTGCCGGGAAGTACCAGGTCACGGTGCCGCCGCCGTTCGTGCCGGGCAGTGAGTTCGCCGGTGTCATCGCCGAGATATCTGGGGGCACCGGCGATTTCGCAGTGGGCGACCGGGTCACCGGGACCGCCATGTTCGGCGCCTTCGCCGAGGAGGTATGCGCAGGCATCGCCGGTGTGGCGAGGATCCCCGACGGCATCGACGCGCCCACCGCCGCCGCATCCGGCGTCGCCTTCCGGACCGCTTACCACGCGCTGCACAGCACGGCACAAATCCGGTCCGGCGACGATGTCGTGGTGCTCGGGGCCGGCGGCGGTGTCGGGTTGGCCGCGGTCGCGCTGGGCACCGCGCTCGGCGCTCGCGTCATCGCGGTGGCGTCGTCCCCCGAGAAACTCTCGGCAGCTGAACATTACGGCGCGGTGCAGGGAATCAACCACCATGGGGGGCAGCTTCGTGAGGCGCTGCGCGAGTTGCTTCCCGGCGGCGCGGCGGCGGTGATCGATCCGGTCGGCGGTGAACTATCCGAGCCCGCCCTGCGGTCCCTCAAACGCGGCGGGCGGTTCGTGACGGTCGGGTTCGCATCGGGAACCATCCCGCGCATCCCACTGAATCTGGTTCTGGTCAAGGGTATTCAGATCCTCGGGTTCCAGTTCCAAGACATCCCGGTGGACGAGTTCACCCGCAATGAGGCCGAACTGGCCGAACTGCTGGCCTCCGGTGCCGTCGCACCGCACATCGGCGCGACGTACGAACTCGCCGATACCGCCGCCGCATTACGTCATGTGGCCGACGGACGCGCGATCGGCAAGGTCATCATCACCGTCAGCTGATGGGCCGTCAGTCCTGTTTCGGCGGGTAGAAGTACTCCCGCCAGGCGGTGATCTTCTCGTCCTTCACCTCGTAGGCGCCCATGACGGGCCAGCTCATCTTCTTACCGTCCACGATCCAGTGGTCGCGCCGCTCCATCAAGACGACATCGCCGTCCACCGCGATGTGCCGAACCTCCAGATCGACGCACTGCCCGCCGGCGAAGAAGACCTTCATCATGTCGTGAATCGCCGCGCGCCCGGACAGCTTCGGCCAGTCCGGGCCGATGTCGAAGGTGGCGTCCTCGGCGAAGTGACTCATGACGTCGTCGACATCGTTGCGGGACCAGGCGGCGATCTCGTCGCGCACGATCTGTTCTGCGGTCATTGCGTCCCCCTCGGCCGGTGTTGACCCATCTTTACATTCATCATCAATAGCGTAAACCGTGCCAGAACCTTGACCGCGCCGCGATACACCTGCTAAGCAGGTGCTCAACAGAACACTCAGCCCGTTCGGAAAATTCGCACTCTTCGCCTTCCCCAAGGGAGCCCTGATGGCACAGTCGACCGCCGCCGCACCCGACCTGTACTACGACCCGTACAGCGTCGAATTGAACATGGACCCCTACGCGGTGTTCGCGCGGATCAGGGAGGAGGCGCCGCTGTACTACAACGAACAACACGACTTCTATGCGCTGAGCCGCTACGACGATGTCAACGCGGCGGTCATCGATCACGAGACGTTCATCTCGGGCCGCGGCGCCGTGCTCGAGATCATCAAGTCCGGCATGGAGATCCCACCCGGCACCTTGATTTTCGAGGACCCCCCGATCCACAACATCCACCGCAATCTGCTGTCCCGGATGTTCACCCCGCGCAAGGTTCTCGCGCTCGAACCGCAGATCCGGGAGTTCACCGCACGCTGCCTCGACCCGCTCATCGGTTCGGGCCGTTTCGATTTCGTCAACGACCTCGGCGAACAGATGCCGATGCGGGTCATCGGGATGCTGCTGGGCATTCCCGAAGACCGGCAGCAACAGATCACCGACCACGGCGAGGAGACCCTGCAGGGCGAGCGCCTGGAGGGACTGGCCACCGGAGAGGTGTTCTCCGAATTCATCGACTGGCGGGTCGAACATCCCTCGGACGACATCATGACCGACCTGCTGAACGCCGAATTCGAAGACGAGACCGGGACCCGGCGCACACTGCGCCGTGACGAATTGCTGCTATACCTGATCGTGATCGCTACCGCGGGTTCGGAAACCACCACGCGGCTGATCGGCTGGGCCGGTAAGACGCTGGCCGATCATCCCGAGCAACGTCGCGCCCTCGCGGAGAATCCCGCGCTGATACCGCAGGCGATCGAGGAGATCCTGCGCTGGGAGCCACCGGCCCTGCAGATCGCCCGCTATGTCACCCGCGACGTCGAGTACTACGGGCAGACGGTGCCCGAGGGGTCGGCGATGCTCATGCTCGTCGGCGCCGCCAATCGCGACCACCGGCGTTTCGCACCCGACGGCGATGTCTTCGACATCTTCCGCGAGCAGCGCTCGCACATGACGTTCGGTGCGGGCACACACTTCTGCATGGGCAACGCGCTGGCCCGCCTCGAGGGCCGGATCGCGCTGGAGGAGATCCTCAAACGTTTTCCGGAGTGGGAGGTCGACTGGCCGAACGCCGTGCCCTCGGAGACGGCCGCGGTGCGCGGCTGGGCCGCCATGCCCACCCTGCTGCCCTGAGCACGGGACAGCCATGCGCATCGGACTGATGGTCGGCTCGGACAGGGAACGCCTCCGGGCGGACCGGCTGGCCGGGTTGCTGTCCGATGCCGTCGCCGCGGAGTCGGCCGGCTTCCACTCGTTCTGGTTCCCGCAGGTGCCCGGGTATCTCGACGCACTGACCGCGATGGCCCTGATCGGTGTCGCCACCAGCAGCATCGAAGTCGGTACCGCGGTCGTCCCGATCCAGACGCGGCATCCGGTCATCCTGGCCCAGCAGTCTCTGACCACGCAGGCCGCCTGCGCGGGCAGGTTCACCCTGGGCATCGGCCCGTCGCATGACTGGATCATCAAGGGGCAGTTGGGCTTGCCGTATGACCGCCCGGTCGCACTGGTACGGGACTACCTCGACGTGCTGCTCGCCGGATGCGCCGGCGCGGGGAGGGTGGACGTCGACAACGCCACCTTCACCGTGCACAGCCCGGTGGACGTCACCGATCACACGGTGCCGGTACTGCTGGCCGCGCTCGGTCCGGCCATGTTGCGGATCGCGGGTGAACGCGCCGGCGGCACGATTCTGTGGATGGCGGATGAGCGGGCGATCGGCGAGCACGTCGCGCCCCGGATCAATGCCGCCGCCGAGGCCGCGGGACGGGACCGCCCGCGCGTGGTGGCCGGCGTCCCTGTCGCGCTCTGCGCGCCGGGCGATGTCGAGGACGCCCGCGCCCATGCCGGCGAGGTGCTGGGGCACGCTCATCTGTCGCCGAACTACCTGCGGTTACTCGAGCACGGTGATGCCGAGGACGTCGGCGACACCATGGCCGCCGGTGACGAAGCGGCGGTGCTGAAGGGACTGCAGCGCTACCGGGACGCGGGCGTCACCGACCTGGCCGCACGGATCGTGCCACTCGGGGCCGACGGCGCGGCGCGGCGCGCCTCCCGGGACCGCACGATGGATTTCCTCGCGTCGCTGTCCCTGTGAGGTGACGAATTCAGCTGGCGGGCACCAGGTCTGCGGCCACCGACGGACATGACATGACGCCGCACCGGAAGGCCTCGGTGCGACCGAACGGAGCGGTGTCGCCGGCGGCTGCCAGCGCCTGCGCCTTGAAGGCACGGGCGGCCGCACTCAGCTGGTGCTGGACCGAGCCGACGGTGCTGTCCAGCTCTTCGGGCCAGCTGTCGCCCCAGAGGGTCACCTCGGTGAGGCCCTGATCCAGGGCGCCGAGCACACCTTCGCGGACCCGCACATCGCTGACGAACAGCTCGGCGGCCACCGCCACCGTCTGCGGGTGGGGCCGCTCCTCCCAGAGCTGCATCGCCGTCTCCAGGTCGCCGATGTCCACCCCGAGGATCTGCAACGGACGGATGTCGTCGTCACCGGTGATCAGCACCGTGACATCCCAGCCGGCCATCGCGCGGTCGACCAGCCAGCCGCCGGCGTTGCGCACCACCTCGGCGACGGTGGGTGCGACCACGTCGAGTCGGTACCTCATATCGAACTCCTCTCGGTGGCCGGAGCGAAGTCGCGGGCCAGCGACTCCGTGTATCCCTTGAACACTGCCGCCAGCGGGATTGAAGGATCGAGTAGCCATGCTGTCTCCATTCCATTGACGAAGGCGAGAATCTCCACGGCCTTGGCGGCCGGGTCGAGGTCTGAGCGGTAACGGCCGCTGAGCTGGCCGCGCCGGATCGCGTCGGCGACGATCCCGACGGCGGCCTGCTGCCGGGCCACCAGTCGGTCGTGCAGCGGGGCGTCGGGCTGAATGTTCTCCACCAGCAGCACGGTGAAGGTTCCGACGAGTTCGGGAGCGCGGTCGAACCGCTCGGCCACCCGACCGATGTTGGCGATCAGATCACCGCCCCGGTCGGCATGGGTGTCATCGTCGAAATCGCGGGCGTCGAGCACCGCGTGCAGCAGCTGTTCTTTGGATTCGAAGTGGTGCAGCAGGCCGGCGGCGCTGACTCCGGCCTCCCTGGCGATCTGGGCCAGCGAGGTGTTGCGCCAGCCGTTTCGCGCCAGGAGGTTCTCCGCGGCAGCAAGAATGCGCTGCTTGCGGTCCTCTCCCTTGGCCAGCAGCGACTCGTAGGGCCGGGGCCCAGACGCCGCAGATATCGCTGACACCGCTCTCCTCATCACCGGGACAAACCAACCAACTGAACACACAGTAGGTTGGTTCGCGGCGTGTGACAAGGGTCTCACTTAACAAATCTTCCGACAGGTGTCACGTGCCTGGTCAGAGCGCCGGCACCACACGTCGCGTCAGAGGCCGAGGGACTTGGCGATGATCACCTTCATGACTTCGCTGGTGCCGGCGTAGATGCGGGCCACCCGGGCATCGGTGTACAGCCGGGCGATCGGGTATTCCATCATGTAGCCGTAGCCGCCGAAGAGCTGTAGGCAGCGGTCGATCACCCGGGCCTGCATTTCGGTGCAGAACAGTTTCACCCGCGCGGCGTCCGGCGCGGACAACTCCCCGTCGACATGCAGTGCCACGGCCCGGTCCAGCATCGCCTGGGCCGCCTCCACCTCCGTCGAGCAGGCCGCCAGTTCGAACTTGGTGTTCTGGAACGACGCGACCGGCGTACCGAAGGCCTTGCGGTCCTTGGTGTAGTCGATGGCCGCGGCGATCGCCGATCGCGCCTGCGCCACCGAGCCCACCGCGACGGTCAGCCGCTCCTGAGCCAGGTTGTGACCCAGATAGCTGAACGCCTCCCCCACCTCACCGAGCACATTGGCGGCAGGCACCCGCACGTCGACGAACGAGAGCTCCGCGGTGTCCTGCACCTTGCAGCCCATCTTCTCCAGCTCGCGGCCGCGGGTGAACCCGGCCATCCCGTCCTCCACGACGAACAGGGTGAGCCCCTTGCGCCGGTTGTCGGGGTCGGTGGACGTGCGGGCCACCACGACGACGAGGTCGGCCTGCATACCGCCGGTGATGAACGTCTTGGCGCCGTTGACGATCCAGTGGTCACCGTCCTGCACGGCGGTGGTGCGCATGCCGGCCAGATCGGATCCGGTACCGGGTTCGGTCATCGCCACCGCGGTCAGCAGCGTGCCGTCGGCCAGGCCCGGGAACCACCGCTTGCGCTGCTCCTCGTTCGCGTAATGCAGGAAGTACGGCAGGATCACCTCGAGCTGGGTACGCACCGTGGACAGCGTCACCAGGGCTCGGGCCGCCTCCTCCTGGAGCACCACGTTGTAGCGGTAGTCCGGCGTGCCGCCACCGCCGTACTCCTCGGGGATGGCGACGCCGAGCATGCCGAGCTTGCCCATCTTCTCGAACACCGCGCGCGGCATCCGGCCGCCCTTCTCCCAGTCCGGGTAGGCGGGCACCACTTCCTTCTCCACGAAATCGCGTGCGAGTTCCCGGAATGCCTCGTGATCCTCGGTGAACAGATTGCGTTGCACGTGTTGTCCTTTCGACTAGAAGACGTACTCGACCAGCGTGGCGTTGGCGGTCCCGCCGCCCTCGCACATGGTCTGCAGCCCGTAGCGGATGCCGTTGTCGCGCATGTGATGGATCATCCGGGTCATCAGCACCGCGCCGGAGGCGCCGAGTGGATGCCCCAGCGCGATGGCCCCGCCCAGCGGATTGAGTTTCGCCTCGTCGACGCCGGTTTCTGCCAGCCACGCCAACGGCACCGGCGCGAACGCCTCGTTGACCTCGAACACGCCGACATCGTCGATCCCGACGCCGGCCTTGTGCAGCACCTTCTCGGTGGCCGGGATGGGACCGGTCAGCATCAGCACCGGGTCGGCGCCGGTGACCGCCCCCGCGCGGTAGTACACCAGCGGGGTCAGACCCAGGTTGAGCGCCTGATCGGCGGTCATCACCAGCAGTGCGGCCGCACCATCGGAGATCTGCGAGGAGTTGCCCGCGTGGATGACGCCGTCGTCGGTGAAGGCGGGTTTGAGTCCGGCCAACAACGCGGCGGTGGTGCCGCGCCGGATCCCTTCGTCGTCGGTGATGACGTCATCGTCGGTGAAGACGGGCACGATCTGATCGATGAAGGCGCCGGCGTCCTGCGCGGCGGCGGCCCGCTCGTGTGACTGCGCCGAGTACTCGTCGCAGCGGGTGCGCGACAGATCCCACTTCTGGCAGATCATCTCGGCAGAGATGCCCTGGTTGAAGGAGAAATCGTCATACCGGGCAAAGACTTTCGGACCATAGGGCTGACCGGTGGCACGCGCGGCGCCGAGCGGGACCCGGCTCATCACCTCGACACCGCCGGCGACCACGACATCCTGCTGGCCGGACATGACGGCCTGCACCGCGAAGTCCAGCGCCTGCTGACTGGACCCGCAGGCCCGGTTCACCGTGGTGCCCGGGATGCTCTCCGGCCAGCCGGCGGCCAGCACCGCGTACCGTCCGATATTGCTGGACTGATCGCCCACCTGCGACACGCAGCCCCACACCACATCATCGATCAGGCCCGGGTCGACCCCGGTGCGCTCGACGAGTTGCTTGAGTACCACCGCGGACAGGTCGGCGGCGTGCTGCCCGGACAGCCCGCCGTTCCGCTTCCCGACCGGCGTGCGCACGGCTCCGACGATGACGGTCTCACGCATCAGTTCTGCTCCTTCTCGACAACTGCAGAGGAGGGCACCGCCCACTCTCCGGAAAACTTTGGTTCGCGCTTGGCGGCGAACGCCGAGTAGGCCTCCCCCGAATCGGCGGTCGCGAAATTGCCGGGCTGAGCCCGTGCCTCGTTGCCCAGCGCCTGAGCGAAGGTGGCGGTGGCCCCGTCGTTGAGCAGCGCCTTGCTCTGCGCCAGCGCGAACGGTGGCCCATCGGCCAGCCGCCGCGCCACCTCATCGACGAACGCGTCGATCGCGTCGGCGTCGCGCACCCAGGTGACCAGCCCCAGCCGGTGCGCCTCGGCCGCATCGATCATATCGGCCAGCAGCACAAGGCGTTTGGCCTGCTGCAGGCCGACGATTTTGGGTAGCAGCCAGGAGCCGCCGAGATCGACCGACAGCCCGCGTTTGGCGAAGATCTGGCAGAACTTCGATTCGGGGGTCGCCACCACCAGGTCGCAGCCCAGTGCCAGGTTCCAGCCGGCGCCGACCGCGACACCGGTGACCTTGGCGACGCTGGGCACCGTCAGGTTGTGCAGTGCCAGCGCGACATCGGTGAGCCGCTGCAGCTTTCGCCGGGGATGGATCGCCTCGCCGGTGCCGATATCGGCACCCGAGCAGAACGCCCCGCCGGCACCGGTCAGCACCACCGCGCGCACCGAGTCGTCGGTGTCGACCGCGCGCAGGGCCGCGGCCAGCGCGTGCCACAGTTCGACGTCGATGGCGTTCTTGCGGTGCGGCCGGTTCAGGGTGAGCGTGCGCACCCCGCCACGGTCCTCGATCAACAACACATCACTCATGCGCGATCCGCCTTCGGCTCCTCGCTGATGCTCACGAGTACACCGGGCCGATCGCACCGTCGCCGCGCATTGCAGCCAATTCCTCGGCGGTGTAACCGAGTTCGTGCAGTACGTCGTCGGTGTGCTGTCCCAGCCCGGGCACCGCACCCATCCCCAGCTCCAGGCCGCTGATCACCGGCGGCGGCAGCAGCGCGGCGATCTCGCCGTTGGGGGTGTCGACCTGCCGCCAGCGGTCGCGTGCCTTCAGGTGCTCGTGTGCGATGACTTCGCTGGGCTTGTTGTAGCGCGAATTGCCGATCCCGGCGGCGTCGGCGATGCGCTGGATATCGTCGAGATCATGCTGTGCACACCATGATTCGATGGCCGCGTTGAGCTCGTCCCGGTTGGCGCAGCGTTGCGGGTTGGTCGCGAAGCGCGGATCATCGGCCAGATCGGGGCGCTCGATGATTTCCCGGGCCAGCCGCTGCCATTCGCGGTCGTTGGTGGTACCCAGCACCACCGTCTGCCCGTCACGGGTACCGAACGAACCGTAGGGCGCGACCGCGGGCGAGCTCATCCCCAGCGGTTCCTGATCGATCCCGGAGTGCTGGGTGTAGGTCAACTGGTAGCCCATGATGTCGGTCATGGTGTCGAGCAGGCTGACCGCCACGGCCGGGGCGGCTTCGGTGGCGCCGCTGCGTGCCCGGCCCAGCAACAGCGCCATGATCGACAGCGCCGAATACAGGCCGGTGGTGATATCGGCGACCGGCGCTCCGGGTTTGGCCGGCATCCCCGGGTGGCCGGTGGCCGCGCACGATCCCGACTCCGCCTGCACCAAGAGGTCGTAGGCGCGCTTCTCGGACAGCGGGCCGCCCGGGCCGTAACCGTCGATCTCGACCGGGATCACCTGCGGGTGGCGCACGCGCAGGTCCGCCGGGCCCAACCCGAGTCGCGCGGTGGCCCCGGGGGCGAGGTTGGACACGAAGGCGTCGGCTCCGGCGAGCAACCGGTGCAGCACGCCCATACCCGCCGGCGATTTGAGGTTCAGCGTCACCGATTCCTTGCCCCGGTTCGCCCACACGAAATGCGCGGCCAGGCCGTTGACCACATCGTCGTAATCGCGCGCGAAATCCCCGCCCTTGGGATTCTCGATTTTGATCACCCGGGCACCGAAGTCGGCGAGCACCCTGGTGCACATCGGCGCGGACACCGCCTGTTCCATGGCGATGACAGTGATGCCGGCCAGCGGCAATGCCGGCCCGGTGGTGCTCATGACGATGGTCCCCTCTGCCTGAACGCGAGATTGCCGTTATCGCGACAAAGTGCGAGTGGACATGACGATAACCGCAACCTCGCGTGACTCTTCAGGTCAGTAGCTCTTGGGCAGGCCGAGCACATTGGCGGCCAGGAAATTCAGGATCATCTCCTGGCTGACCGGGGCGATCTTCATCAGGCGGGACTCCCGGAAGAACCGGGAAATGTTGTACTCCTCGGAGTAACCCATACCGCCGTGGGTCTGCAGCGCACGGTCCGCGGCGTCGAACCCGGCATCGGCGCACAGGTACTTGGCCATGTTGGCCTCGCGTCCGCACGATTGGCCGTTGTCATATAGCCAGGTGGCCTTACGCAGGATCAGTTCGGCCGCGTCGAGGCGGGCCAGCGAATCGGCGAGCGGGAACGCGATGCCCTGGTTCTTGCCGATCGGACGGTCGAACACCACCCGCTCGTTGGCGTATTTCACCGCGCGGTCCAGCGCGACCCGGCCGATGCCGAGGGCTTCGGCGGCGATCAGCATCCGCTCCGGGTTGAGTCCGTGCAGGATGTAGGAGAACCCCTTGCCTTCCTCGCCGATACGGTCCTCGACAGGAATGCGCAGATCGTCGATGAACACCTCATTGGAGCTGACGGCGTTGCGGCCCATCTTCTTGATCGGCCGGATATCGACGTGGTCGCGGTCGATATCGGTGAGGAATAGGGTGAGACCGTCGGTGGGCTTGGCCGCTTCGTCCCGCGGCGTGGTGCGGGTCAGCAGCAGGATCTTCTCCGATTCCAGCGCCTTCGAGATCCACACCTTACGGCCGTTGACCACATAGTGATCGCCGTCCCGCTTGGCGGAGGTGGTGATCCGCGAAGTATCGAGCCCGGCACCGGGTTCGGTCACGCCGAAGCAGACATGCAGGTCACCGTTGACGATGCGCGGCAGCGTCGCCCTCTTCATCTCCTCGGACCCGAAGACCACCACCGGCTGCATGCCGAAGATCGACATGTGGATGGCGCTGGCGGCGTTCATGGCGCCACCGGAGCGGGCCACCTCCTCGGCGAGGATGGTGGCTTCGGTGATGCCCAGACCGTGCCCGCCGTACTCCTCGGGGATGGTCATGCCCAGCCAACCGCCGGCGGCGATGGCGTCGTAGAACTCGGTCGGGAACTCGTGCGCCTGATCTTTTTCCATCCAGTAGTGATCGTCGAACCTGGCCGCCAGTTCGGCCACCGATTTGCGGATCAGCTGCTGGTCCTCGGTGAGTTCGAAGTTCATACCCTCAGACACAGTTCCTCCTCAGTCCGTGCACGCGACGCCCACGGTGCAGGTCTCCCTGCACCGTCCGCCCAATGCGTTCTCTGGCTAGTCTTTGGCGCCGCTCACCGCGCGGGCGTTGGCGGTGAAGTCGGCGACATCGGCACCCGAGCGCTTGTCGTGCGAGCTCGTCGCCTGGATCGAAATGTCGTGGCCCTCGGCCTGTTTGCGCAGCGCGCCGACGGTGGCCTGCTCGCGCGGGACATGCCTGAACGGCTCGAAGTGGTACAGCCGCATCGCGTTCTCGTGGGTGATCTTGTTGATCTCGTCGTCGGGCACGTCATAGGTGTCGAACACCGCGTGCAGTTCCTCCGGGGCACCCGGCCACATGGAATCGGAGTGCGGGTAGTCCATCTCCCAGCAGATGTTGTCCACCCCGATCATGTGCCGGTTCTTCACCCCGACCGGATCGGAGATGAAGCACGTCATGAAGTGCTCGCGGAACACCTCCGAGGGCAACTTGTCCCCGAAGTCCTGATGCGTCCAGGTCGAATGCATCTCATAGGTGCGGTCGACCCGGTCCAGGAAGTACGGAATCCAGCCGGTGCCACCCTCGCTCAGGGCGATCTTCAACGTCGGATAGGCCTTGATCGGCGCCGACCACAACAGATCGGCGGCCGCCTGCACGATGTTCATCGGCTGCAGGGTGATCATCACGTCCATCGGCGCATCCGGGGCGGTGATCGCCAGCCGGCCCGACGAACCGATGTGCACGTTCATCACCGTCTCGGTGTCCACCAACGCATCCCACATCGGCTTCCAGTACTCCAGGTCGTGAAAGCTCGGGTAGCCCAGCGCAGACGGGTTCTCGGTGAACGTCAGCGAATGCACTCCCTTGTCGGCCACCCGTCGGATCTCCTGCGCGCACAGCGCCGGATCCCAGATCGCCGGGATCGCCATCGGGATGAACCGGCCCGGATGCGACGCGCACCAGTCATCGATGTGCCAGTCGTTGTAGGCCTGCACCAGCGCCATCGAGAACTCGGCGTCCTCGGTGGCGAACAGGCGCGCCGCGAATCCCGGGAACGACGGGAAGTTCATCGTGGCCAGCACACCACCGGCGTTCATGTCCTTGACCCGCTCGGCGGCGTCGTAGCAGCCCTTGCGGATCTCGTCGAGTCCGGTCGGTTCCAGTCCGTATTCCTCTTTCGGCCGGCCGGCCACCGCGTTGAGCGCCACGTTCGGGATCACCGTGTCGCGGAACTGCCAGGTATCGGAACCGTCCGGGTTGTGCACCAACCGCGGCGCCTCGTCGACATACTTCGCCGGCAGGTGGTTCTTGAACATATCCGGCGGCTCGATGATGTGGTCATCGACGCTGATCAGAATCATGTCGTCCTGGTGCATGGGCCGTCCCTTCGGGGTTCCATCGTTCAACGCTGGAGATTCTCGATACATGCAAACTAACTTCTCACAGTACGAGAATCAACGTCCGGCGGTGTTCTCGGTGCCCCTGACCGCGCATTTCGGCGCGCGACGCGGCCACGAGCACGCTGATTCACGGGCATCTTCGAAGACCCTACGGCCAAAGACTGGAAATCTGTTAGTCAGTTATGAGAATATGATTCTCGTACCGGAGAAGCCGCCGATGTCCGCTGGTAGTCCAGCACCCGGCAGCGAGCGACGGACCCGAAACGAACACACCAGAGAGGTTGCACCGTGGCGTTTTTCCCCAAACCAGCAGCGGGAAGCTGGACCGAGAACTGGCCGGAACTCGGCACGGCACCGGTCGACTACACCGATTCCATCGATCCCGAGCACTGGAAGCTGGAACAGCAAGCCATCTTCCGCAAGACCTGGCTGCACATGGGCCGAGTGGAACTCGTCCCCAAGAAGGGCCGCTACGTCACCCGTGAACTTCCGTCGGTCGGCCCCGGCGTGTCGATCATCATCGTCAACGACGGCGACGAGATCCGCGCCTTCTACAACTTGTGCCGGCACCGCGGCAACAAGCTGGTGTGGAACGACTACCCGAACGAGGAGGTCTCCGGGAGCTGCCGGCAGTTCGTCTGCAAGTACCACGCGTGGCGCTACGACCTCAAGGGCGATCTGACCTTCGTCCAGCAGGAGAGCGAGTTCTTCGATCTGGACAAGGCCGATTACCCGCTCAAGTCCGTGCGGTGCGAGGTGTGGGAAGGCTTCATCTTCGTCAACTTCGACGATGACGCGGTGTCGCTGCAGGAATACCTCGGCGAGTTCGGCGAGGGCCTGAAGGGCTACCCGTTCCACGAGATGACCGAGCACTACAGCTATCGCTCGGAGATCAAGGCGAACTGGAAGCTCTTCATCGACGCGTTCACCGAGTTCTACCACGCACCGATCCTGCACATGAAGCAGGCCGAGAAGGAGGAGGCCGAGAAGCTGGCCAAGTTCGGCTTCGAGGCGCTGGCCTACGACATCAAGGGCGACCACTCGATGGTGTCGTCGTGGGGCGGTATGTCACCGCCGAAGGACATCAACATGGTCAAGCCCATCGAGCAGATCCTGCACAGCGGGCTGTTCGGACCGTGGGACCGGCCCGACATCGACGGCATCCTGCCCGACGAGTTGCCGCCGGCCATCAACCCGGGCCGCCATGCGACTTGGGGCACCGACTCTTTCGAGTTCTTCCCGAACTGGACGCTGCTGTTCTGGGCGCCGGGCTGGTACCTCACCTACAACTACTGGCCCACCGGTGTGGACAGCCATATCTTCGAGGCCGACCTGTACTTCGTGCCGCCGAAGAACCTGCGCGAACGCCTGTCGCAGGAACTGGCAGCGGTCACCTTCAAGGAGTACGCATTCCAGGACGCCAACACCCTGGAAGCCACCCAGTCCCAGATCGGCACCCGCGCCGTCACCGAGTTCCCGCTGTGCGATCAGGAGATCCTGCTTCGCCACCTGCACATGACGGCGCACCAGTACGTTGACAGGTACAAGGCCAGCCTCGAAGAAAAGACGGCCGACGGATCAGCGAACGGCGCCGCAACCACGGGCGCGAAGGCGCCGGAAAAGGATCAGGTAAATGTCTAAGCTGCCCGAGGAATTCGCCGATTTGGAGCGATTCTCCGACTGGTGCCTTCCCACCGAGGAAGAGCGGTACCAAAAGCGCCTCAACTCGACGATGGCCGAGATGCAGGAACTCTACGACGCCGGCATGAAACGGCTCGAAGACATCATGGTCTATGTCGACGCCCGCTTCCCACTGGCTTCGATGCCCGAGGACGCCAAGGCGTTGGTGCACCTGGGCCAGTCCATCGTCATGGTGAGCTTCCCGATCGAGGTGTGGAAGCAACCGCGCGTGCTCGACAGTGGCGCGGCCTATATCAACCTGATCAAGGAGCCGGTGGTTTAGGCGTGTCGAACGTACTGACCCTCAAAGCCGCGGGTCTGGTCGACGTCGATGCCGGGGCGATCATCCGCCCCGGCATCGTTCGTGTCTCCGGAGACCGCATCATCGGCATCGGTGGCGAGCCCGAAGGCGAGATCATCGATCTGGGCGACGCTTATCTGCTACCCGGCCTGATGGACATGGAAGTCAACCTGCTGATGGGCGGACGCGGCGAGAATCCCGGCCTGTCCCAGGTGCAGGACGATCCGCCGACCCGCGTGCTGCGTGCGGTGGGCAATGCCCGGCGCACCCTGCGCGCCGGGTTCACCACCGTGCGCAACCTCGGTCTGTTCGTCAAGACCGGCGGCTATCTGCTGGACGTGGCGCTGGGCAAGGCCATCGACGCCGGCTGGGTGGACGGCCCACGCATCGTGCCGGCCGGGCACGCCATCACCCCCACCGGCGGGCACCTGGACCCCACCATGTTCGCCGCGTTCATGCCTGGCGCGCTGGAGCTCACCGTCGAGGAGGGCATCGCCAACGGGGTCGACGAGGTCCGCAGGGCCGTGCGGTATCAGATCAAGCACGGCGCTCAGTTGATCAAGGTCTGCGTCTCCGGTGGCGTCATGTCGCTGACCGGTGAGGCAGGCGCGCAGCATTATTCAGACGACGAACTGCGCGCGATCGTCGACGAGGCGCATCGCCGCGGTATGCGGGTGGCAGCGCACACCCACGGCGCCGAGGCCGTCAAGCACGCCGTGGCGTGCGGTATCGATTGCATCGAGCATGGCTTCCTGATGGACGACGAGGCGATCCAGGCACTGGTCGACAACGACCGCTTCCTGGTGACCACCCGGCGGCTGGCGCAGGCAATGGACGTATCCAAGGCGCCGAAAGCCTTGCAGGACAAGGCTGCCATCATGTTCCCCAAAGCGGAGACATCGATCAAGGCGGCCTATGAGGCCGGGGTCAAGATCGCGGTGGGCACCGACGCGCCGGCGATTCCGCATGGCAAGAATGCCGACGAACTCGTCACCCTGGTCGAATGGGGCATGCCGCCGGCCGCGGTGCTGCGCTCGGCAACCACCATCGCCGCCGATCTGATCAACGTCACGGACCGGGGTCGGCTAGCCGAGGGGTTGCTGGCCGACATCATCGCCGTCCCCGGCAACCCCCTGGAAGACATCACCGTTACACGGGATGTCACATTTGTAATGAAGGGCGGTAAGGTCTACAAGAATGAGTACGCCGATGGCTCCTAGCCGAACTGACGACCTGGTGGAAATCCAGCAGCTGCTGGCCAAATACGCGGTCACCATCACCCAGGGTGATATCGAGGGTCTGGTCAGCGTCTTCACCCCGGACGGCACCTACAGCGCCTTCGGTGAAACCTATGCGCTGGAACGTTTTCCGGTGCTGGTCGATGCCGCCCCCAAGGGGCTGTTCATGACAGGCACCGCTCTCGTGGATCTCGTCGAGGGCGCCGACAACGCCACCGGCACCCAGCCCCTGTGCTTCATCGAACATTCGGCGCATGACATGCGGATCGGGTATTACCGCGACACCTACGTGCGCACCGAAGGCGGGTGGCGGCTGCGGACCAGGGCCATGACCTTCATCCGGCGCAATGGCGATCATGACCACGGCAAGCCGCATGCCATCGGACGGCCGTCGGCATGAGCGAGCCCAGCAAGCCAATCATGGATCCGAGTGATCTCTACGATCCCGCGGCCTTCCGCACGGCGCTGCGGGAGTGGCTCGCCGAGAATGACCTCACCCCGCCCGAGGATCACTCCCTGGAAGGGCATATGCGCCAGTTCGCCCGGGTGCAGAAGGCGCTGTACGACGGCGGCTGGAGCCGGTACGGCTGGCCCGAGCACGCCGGCGGTCTCGGCGGTCCGGTGATTCTGCGGGCGATCGTCGGCGAGGAGATCGTGGGCCGCAGGCTTGCCGAGCCCGGGCCCTATTCGATGCTCGAGGTGCTGGCCCCCACGATGATCGACTACGCCACAACCGAACTCGCCGCCGAGATGGTGCCCAAACTGCTGTCCGGTGAAGAGCAGTGGTGCCAGGGATTCTCCGAACCGGGGTCCGGTAGCGACCTGGCGTCGCTGACCACCAAGGCCACGCAGAAGGGTGACCAGTGGGTCATCAACGGCCAAAAAGTGTGGACGAGCTTCGCGCAGTTCTCGCACCGCTGCATCCTGCTCACCCGCACCGGAGAGGGCTCGCCCGACTCCCCGTCGCTTCGCTCGCCCCACGCGGGCATCACCGCGTTCTTCATCGACATGGATACGCCGGGCATCAGCGTGCGCCCATTGCGCACCATGCACGGTGTCGACGAGTTCTGCGAGGTGTACTTCGACGATGTGGTCGTGGACGCGAGCCGCATGCTGGGAAAGCCCGGTGACGGCTGGCAACTCGCCATGGATCTGCTGCCCTACGAGCGATCGACCTGCTTCTGGCAGCGGATCGCGTACCTGTACTCACGTTTCGACGCGCTGATCAATGACCTCAAGGAGGTCGGGCAGTCCAGCCCGAAGGACATCGACGCCGACATGGGCGAGGCATATCTGGCCCTGCACACCCTGCGGTGCCGGTCCCGTGCCACCCAGCACCGGCTGGCCGACGGCCAGAAGCTCGGTCCGGACACCTCCATCGACAAGGTGCTGCTGGCGACCGCCGAACAGCGTCTCTACGACACCGTGCACGACCTGCTGCCCGGTGCCATCGAACTCGACGACACCGACTGGCGCACCGAGTACCTGTACTCACGGTCGGCCACCATCTACGGCGGCACCGCAGAAGTGCAACGCAACATCATCGCCCGCCGCCTGCTCGATCTCGGGAAGGAGTGAACATGGATCGCGAGTCACTCGAGATGCTTGAGGCATCCCTGCGCAAGACCATGCTGTCGGCGTCGGGGCCGGAGCTGGACGCGGCGCTGACCGAACTCGGCTGGGCCGAAATGCTCTCCGATGCGCCGGATCTGGCGATCCCGCTGGTGTTCCGGTTGCTGGGCGAAACGGGGTCACACGCCTCGGTTCTCGTCGATGTCGTCCTACATGCAACGGGCAACACCATCGGCGACACCGTGGAACTGCCTATTCCCTACACCGGCAACGGCTGGGTGGTGTGGGACCGCATCAGTGCGGTCAGCGCCGAGCCGACGATGGGCGGGCTACCGCTGCGCCGGGAGGACGACGGCTATCCGATCCGGGTGACCGAGGCCCGACGGGCAGTCAGCTGGTGGCTGATCGGTTCCGCCAGGGCGATGCTCGCGCTGGCCCGCCAACACGCACTGGATCGCGTTCAGTTCGGCAAGCCGATCGCCTCCTTTCAGGCCGTGCGGCATCGGTTGGCCGAGACGCTGGTGGCCATCGAAGGCGCCGAAGCGACCTTGACCCTGCCGAGCGCGGACAACCCCGACCTGCTCGCACTGCTGGCCAAGGCCGCCGCGGGCAGGGCGGCGCTGACCGCGGCCAAGAACTGCCAGCAGGTGCTCGGTGGCATCGGCTTCACCGAGGAACACGAGCTGCATCGCCATGTGAAGCGGGCCCTGGTGCTCGACGGGCTGCTGGGCAGCTCGCGCGAACTCACCAAGAAAGCCGGTGCGGGACTGCGGGCACGCGGCTCCGCACCACGGCTCGCTCAGCTGTAGAGCGATTCTCACCGCCGAAACTACGGTCATTGCTGGTCGGAGGCCATTTCCGCCCACCAACCGTAGTTTCGGCGCGCCTTCCGTTCAGGGAAAGCCGGTTTTCCGGTAGACCTTCTGAAACTGCGAAAATGAGAATAGTATTCTCGCCATGAGGAAGCTAGAGTCTCCGACACGTACGTCGCGAGGGGGTGGAGCACGGCGATGCCCAAGCATTCTCCGGTACAGTCCATTCATGTCTTTCCCACTCGGCACGCAGCTGAGGCGCCGGTGACCAGCGCAAGCGAAGAACCCGCCTGGAAGCAGCGCGCGGTCGAACGCTCGATCAAGACCGCCAAATTGCGCGCGGCTCAGCGCGTCCAGCGGTTCCTTGACGCGGCTCAGTCGATCATCATCGAGAAGGGCAGCACGGACTTCACCGTGCAAGAGGTCGTCGACCGCTCCCGCCAGTCACTGCGCAGCTTCTACCTGCAGTTCGACGGCAAACACGAGCTGCTGCTCGCACTCTTCGAGGACGCCCTCAGCCGATCCGCGGACCAGATCCGGGCGGCCGTCGCCGGTCATACCGATCCGATCGAGCGACTCAAGGTGGCCATCGAGCTGCTCTTCGAATCCTCTCGGCCCGACCCGACCGCGAAGCGTCCACTGTTCACCGACTTCGCCCCGCGCCTGCTGGTATCACATCCGTCCGAGGTCAAGGTGGCCCATGCACCGCTGGTGGTGCTGCTCACCGAGCTGATGGAGGAAGCCGCCGCGGCCGGCAAGTTGCGGCCCACCGTCAGCCCCCGCCGGATGGCGGCGATGACGATGCAGACCGTGATGTTCGTCGCACAGTCCAGCGGCAGCGAGGATGTCGCCGTCACACCGATCTCGGCGCAGGAAGTGTGGGATTTCGTCGCCCACGGCTTCGCCACCGACGACTGAGAATCCCGTTCTCGCGGGTGCAGCACCCGCCCCGCGAAGACACGCAGCGTCGCTCGCAGCTCGCATGGCGCGCCCCCACCGACCGCATCGCACATCGGTGGCGCCACGCCCCTGGGCACAGCTGCGCGGCGAGGCCCCTCCGAGGCCGAGCCCTCCTCCCCGCACCTCGATGAGAACCTGATTCTTCTAAGCGAAGAGTACAAATATCCCGATTTGAGTCTGTCATTGACACGAGTCTCTGCCGGTGAAAGAGTGCTGAGCAAGTGCACAAAAGGTACTGATGCAGGAATGACCGAGGAATCGAGGACCACATGGCAGGGCGGGTAGAAGGCAAGGTCGCATTCGTCACCGGTGCGGCACGCGGGCAGGGCCGCAGCCACGCCGTTCGGCTGGCCGAAGAGGGCGCCGACATCATCGCAATCGATATCGCCGGACCGATCCGGCCCGGCGTCGAGACCGCCATTCCCGCCTCCACCCCCGACGATCTCGCCGAGACCGCCAACCTGGTGAAGGGCCTCAATCGCCGCATCGTCACCGCCGAGGTCGATGTCCGTGACGCCGCTGCACTCAAGGCGGCCGTCGACAGCGGTGTGGAGCAGCTCGGACGGCTGGACATCGTGGTGGCCAATGCCGGTATCGGCAACGGTGGCGACCCCCTGCACGAGACCAGTGAACTCGACTGGGACGAGATGATCGACATCAACCTGTCCGGTGTGTGGAAGTCGGTGAAAGCCGCTGTGCCGCATATCATCAACGGCGGACGTGGCGGCTCCATCATCCTGACCAGCTCGGTCGGCGGCCTGAAGGCCTACCCGCACTGCGGCAACTACGTGTCGGCCAAGCACGGTGTCGTGGGCCTGATGCGCGGCTTCGCCGTCGAACTCGGCCATCACAACATCCGCGCCAACACCGTGCATCCCACCCACGTCAACACCGACATGCTGCACAACGAAGGCACCTTCAAGATGTTCCGGCCGGACCTGGAGAACCCGGGCCCCGACGACATGGCGCCGATCTGCCAGATGTTCCATACGCTGCCGATCCCGTGGGTCAACGCCGTGGACATCAGCAATGCGGTGCTGTTTCTGGCCTCCGACGAGGCGCGTTACATCACCGGTGTCACGCTGCCGGTCGACGCCGGTAGCTGCCTGAAGTAACCGATGACCGACACCGTCCTGGTCACCGGGGCGTTCGGTCTCGTCGGGTCGGCGACAGTGCGTGCGCTGGCCGCCGCCGGCCACCGGGTGGTGGCCACCGACCTGGCAAACGATGCGAATCGGGTCAAGGCTCAAGCGCTTCCGAGCGGTGTGGAATCGCGCTGGGCCGACCTGACCTCGACACCGGACGTACAGAGCCTGATCGCCGACGTCGCGCCGGATGCCATCGTGCACCTGGCCGCCGTCATTCCCCCGCCGATCTACCGCAACCCCGGTCTGGCCCGCAAGGTCAACGTGGACGCGACGAAGACACTCGTCGACACCGCGGCGGCCGCACCGAAGCCACCGCGATTCGTCCAGGCGTCCAGCAATGCCGTCTACGGATCCCGGAATCCGCACCGCAACCCGGACCCCGTCACCGCCGAGACACCCCCTCGGCCCACCGAGTTGTACGGCGGACACAAACTGGAATCCGAAACCTACGTGCGGGCATCCAGCCTGGAATGGGTGGTGCTGCGACTCGGCGGGGTGATGAGCACCGATTTGAGTGCCCTGCCGTTCACCCTCGATGCGCTGTACTTCGAGAGCGCACTGCCGGTCGACAACCGGATCCACATGGTGGATGTCCGCGATGTGGCAAGCGCTTTCGCCGCGGCCACCACCGCCGATGTCGCCGGAGAGATCCTGCTCATCGCCGGCGACGCGTCACACCGCATGCTTCAGGGTGATGTCGGCCCGTCCCTGGCCGCCGCACGTGGGCTGCCCGGAGTGATCCCGCCCGGACGGCCCGGCGACCCCGACAGTGACGACGACTGGTTCATCACCGACTGGATGGACACCACCCGCGCCCAGCAGGCGCTGCAGTTCCAGCACCACACCTGGCCCGACATGCTCGCCGAGATCAGCGCCCAAACCGGCTGGAAGCGCCACCCGTCCCGGCTGATCGCCCCTCTGGCCCGCGCCTTCGTGAAAAGACAAGGCGCATACCGCACATCACCGGGCATCTACGCCGATCCGTGGCGGGTGCTCAGCGCACGGCTCGGTGACACCGGGCTGGACGCCGCACGGGCATGACGGCGCTGGTGATGGGGGCCAGTGGCTTCCTCGGGTCGCACGTGACCCGCCAGCTCGTGCAGCGTGGTGACGACGTCCGGGTGCTGCTGCGCACGACCAGCGATACCCGCGGCATCGATGATCTCGAGGTGGACCGCCGCTACGGCGGTCTGTTCGACGACGAGGCCCTGCGCGAGGCGATGACGGGCTGCGATGCCGTCTACTACTGCGTCGTCGATGCCAGGATGTGGCTGCGCGATCCGGCCGCCCTGTTTTCCACCAATGTCGACGGGCTGCGCCACGTCCTGGACGCCGCATTGGCGGTCGGCATCGGCAAGTTCGTCTTCACCAGCACTGTCGGCACGCTGGCCGCGGCCGGCGAGCGGCCGGTCACCGAGAAGGATGTGGCCGATTGGGACGGCGGCGGGCCCTATATCGAATCGCGCAGGGCCGCTGAAGCTCTGGTGCTGAGCTACGCACGCGACCGTGGCCTGCCCGCCGTCGCGCTGTGCGTGTCCACCACCTACGGCCCGGGTGACTGGCAACCGACGCCGCACGGCGAGGCACTGGCCATGGTCGGTGCCGGCCGCCTGCCGGTCTACTTCGGCTACTCCCTCGAGGTGGTGGGGATCGAGGACGCTGCCCGCGCCATGCTGCTGGCCGCCGAGCGCGGCCGCCCCGGCGAGCGCTACATCATCTCCGATCGCTTCATGAGCTCCCAGGACGTCCACCGGATCGCAGCCGAGGCCGCCGGGGTACGCGTCCCGAAAATCGGCATACCGCTGCCGGTGCTGTACGCCGGGGCCCGCCTCAACGATCTGGCGGCGGGCCTGCTGCGCCGGGACCTCAAGTTCGCCACCGTCGGTATGCGGATCGTCGAGAACATGGGCCGCCTCGATCATTCCAAGGCGGTGCGCGAACTGGGTTGGCAGCCCGAGCCGGTAGAGGACTCGATCTGCCGCGCCGTCCGGTTCTTCGCTGTCCACCGAACGTGACCCGTTGGGCCCGAACCGATCACGGTCTGCTGTTCCCCGCCGAACCGGACGCCCTGCGGGTCGCCGGTGTGGAGTTCCTCACCACCGCACTGCATGGTTTCGGGACGTTGGACGCCGACAATCGGGTCACCGCGGTGACCCGATTCGAGGAATGTGGTGGCGGCAGCACCGGCCGCAAGGCGCTGATCGACGTCGAATACCTGCGGCCCGGGCTGCCAACCGAGCTGTTCGTGAAGTTCTCCCGCGACTTCGACAACCCCCGCCGCGACCGGGGCAAGTCCCAGATGGATCTCGAGGTCCGGTTCGCCGCGCTGTCGACGACGACAGCGCTGCCCGTCGCTGTGCCGGTCTGCGTGTTCGGCGCCTACCAGGCCGAAGACTGTAGCGGCATTCTGATCACCGAACGGATCGGCTACGAATCCGCAGGTATCGAAAGGCATTACGACAAATGTCTGGACTACTCGATGCCCGATCAGCTGGGCCATTACACCGCGCTGTTGAGCGGCGTGGCCCGGCTCGCCGGCGCGCACCGGGCGGGCCAACTGCCGCCGTCGGTCGACGACGAGTTCCGATTCGATCCCGAGCGGGTGACCGTCGGGCAGCGGGTCCGGCACGGCGATGCCGAGCTCGCCTACCGCATCCGTCGGCTCGCCGAGTTCGCCGCCGAACATCCGGGTCTGCTGCCCGAGGTGGCGAACAGCGCGGGGTTCGTCGACCGCATGCTCGCCGACGTCGGCCGCATTGCCGCGGCCGAGGACACTGTGATGTCCTGGCTGCACGACACCGGTGCGCACTCGGCACTGTGCCATTGGAATGCCAACGTGGACAACGCCTGGTTCTGGCGCGAGCACGACGGCGCCCTGCGATGCGGGTTGATGGACTGGGGCTGTGTCAGTGTCATGAATGTCGCAATGGCGCTATGGGGTGCGCTGTGCAGCGCCGAGACCGACCTGTGGCGAAACCATCTCGACGAGCTGCTCGAACACTTCGCCACCGAATACGCCGCCGCCGGCGGGCCGGCGCTGGATCTTTCGCTGCTGCGGACCCAGCTGATGCTGTACGTCGCGGTGATGGGCGTGGCGTGGCTGCTGGAGGTGCCCGACATCGTGCGCACCGCGGTGCCGGACCTGGCCGATGTGGCCGATCGTCGCGATCCACGGATCGCCGGCACGGAAGCAGTGCGAGCCCCGCTGTTGATGCTGTCGAATGCGCTGTACCTCTGGGACACCGAGGACTTCGGCGCGTTGTTGGACCGGATGCCGACGTAGGGGCTGCGGCCCGTCCGTCAGTGCCGACCACCAAAGTGTCACCGATGTCTTGATACATCAACGTAGCCAATGCGACGAGAAATAGCCGTTGTGCGCCTTTGCCTTTGGGCGTATTTCGGCTCGGATCACCGGCTCAGGGCACTAGCGGACTGCCTTCCTCCGACCGCCGACACCGGGTTCGGTGCCGATCACGCCCTGCTCCTCCAGCAAATCGATCTCGGCGCCGGTCAGGCCGAGCTGGGTGAGCAGTTCATGGTTGTGCTCGCCGAGCAGCGGTGCCGGTTCCCGATGAAAGACGTCCGGGCCACGGGACACCGATACCGGCAGCGTGCTGTGCGGCGCGGCGATGTTCACCGGATGCCCGACGTGCTCGAAGAACCGCCGATGCCGCAGTTGGGCCAGTTCGGTCTGCCGGTGCGGCTGCATCACCTTGGCCACCGGAACACCGGCCGGCCAGAGTGTTTCGACGATCTCGTCGGCTGCCCGGGGCTCGCACCAGGCGCCCAGCTCCTCGTCGATCCGGTCGTGGTGTGCGCGGCGGCCGGCTGCGGTCGACAACTCGTCGGCCATCGCCCAGGCCGGTCTGCCCAGCGCGTCGCGCAGCGCCGCCCACTGCGCGTCGGTCTCGACCGCGACGGCCACCCAGCTGTCGGCACGACCGAATTCGTCGATATCGGCGCTGCGGTACAGATTCTGCGGCGCGGCCGCCGGGCCGCGGTTTCCGGCGCGCTGCAGCAGCGCGCCGTAGGCGGAATGTTCGATCACCTGCTCGGCGGCGATGTTGAGCGCCGCGTCCACCATGGCCGCCTCGACCAGCACCGCCTCGCCGGTCCGGCGGCGATGCTCAAGCGCCAGCAACAGCGCATTCAGCGCGTGCACACCGGCATTCGGGTCACCGACAGAATAGGGCTCGAACGGGGTGCGGTCGGGGTAGCCGGTGAGCCAGCTCAGACCGGACGCGTCCTCGATGATGTAGGCGAACGCCGGGTTGTCGCGCCACGGGCCGTCCAGCCCGAATCCGGGCATCCGCACCATGATCACACCGTCGCGCAGGGTGCGCACCGTCTCGAAGTCCAGCCCGATCTGATCGATCACCCGCGGGGTGAAATTCTCCACCACCACATCGCAGGTGGCGATCAGCCGACGCAGCAGATCACGGCCCTCCTCGGTCTGGAAGTCGAGGGTCAGGCCCTTCTTGTTGGTGTTGAGTGCCGAGAAGATCGGCGACCGTTCCCACCACTGTTCCTCGGTAGCCGGGATACCCGCGATCAGGCGGGTCCCGTCCGGGCGCGCGGTGGACTCCAGGTGGATGACCTCGGCTCCGAGCATGCCGAGCACATGCGTGCACGACGGTCCCGCCCAGAAGGTGGTCATGTCCAGGATGCGGAGACCGCTCAACGGCAACCGGTTCCGGTCCAGTTCGCCGTCCGGACCGGGCCGCGGCGGCAGGTCCAGGGCGGCCACCTCATCGGTGTGCTGACCCAGTTCGGGCGACGTCGCCGGCGGGCGCAGCTGAACACCGCCGAGCCGGTACGGATGGGCGGGCTGCATGAACTGCCCGCCCGGGTGCTCGACGAAGGCACCGCGCTGCGCGAAATGGTCCATGGCGGCGACGTTCGCACCGTTGCCCACCGGCGCATTGGGGATGCGGAATGCCGTGGCCAGATCCCGGAGATCGTCGGCGTTCTGTTCGCGCACCCAGGCGTAGAGCTCCTCGGCGTGCAGATTGGCTTGCTCGGTGATGGTCAGGGTGGTGTTCTCGTCGATCCACTCATCGTGGCCGGACATGGCGCACAGATCGTGCCATTGCTGGGCGGTGCCGCAACCGAGGGCGACCAGTCCGTCCGCGGCCTCGGCGACACCCGGCACGGTGGGCCGCCGCTCGGTGCGCCACGGGTGACCGAGCATCTCGAAGTAGGTCACCGGATAGTAGGTGAGGCACAGGATCTGCGCCTCCAGCGCGGACACGTCGATCAGCTCTCCGTACCCGTCTCGCAGGGCACGGACCCGGAACGCCTGCGTCATCGCCGCGGCGTAGGCGCCGGTCACCCACTCCCCCGGCCGACCACCGACGTGTGCGGGAGCTCGGTCCTGGGATCCGCGCCCAATGCCGATGGCCCCGCCGGACCAGGCCTGCAGGGTGAACTCGGTGGCCGGCCGGTCGTGCCAGGGTCCGTCCAGACCGAACGGTGTGATCGCGGTGATGACCAGATGCGGATGGCGCCGGTGCAGCTCCCGCGGTGAGATCAGCTCGGCGACAGCAGATTCCGGCGACCACACGACCGCATCGGCGGCGGCCAGCAACCGGTCGAGCAGGGAGGTGCCGGCTGCCGGGTCGATCACCACACTCCGCTTGGCCCCGGCCAGGAACTTGAACAGCGCACCGCTGTCCCCGGCGGCGATGGCGGCGCCCGATGCCGACCAGCGCCGCAGCGGGTCGCCCTCCGGTGCCTCCACCTTGATGACCTCGGCGCCGCCGTCGGCCAGGAGTCTGGTGCAGTAAGCACCGGCGATACCTGTGGACAGGTCGATGACGGTGTAGCCGGAAAGTGGTGCGCTCATGTCTATTCGGGCTTGCTCCGGTTCTTCTTGGACAGCCGGAAGTCCGGTGGGAACTTGCTGTCGTTGTCGTTGACGGCGGCCGACAACCCGGAGTCGATCGACTCGAACATGTCGAGGTCGTCATCGCTGTCGTTGGCCACGCCGTTGCCCATCGACTCGAAGAAGGCGCTCAGCAGGCTGCCCATGTACTCGCCCTGGTGCTGCTTGAAGATCTCGAAGAACATCTTCTGCTGGAACACCGTGTCCACCGGCCGGTTCCGGGTACAGGCCTGGGCATACTTCTGCGTCTCGGCTTCCAGCTGATCGCGGGCCACCACCTTGTTCAGGAAGTTGCAGTCATACATCTCCGCGGCGGTGAACGGACGGCCGGTGAACACCATCTCCTGGAACTTGCGCAAGCCCATCATCTGCACCCAGGTCCACATCCGCGGACCCCAGCCGTGATAGCGGAAGGACGGGTGACCGAACAGTGCGTCGTCGCTGGAGATCACCAGATCGGCGTCGGCGCACTGGTAGAAGTGCCAGCCGTAACAGTAGCCCTTGGCCTCGACGATGCTGATTTTCTTGAAATCCTGCAGCGCACGGTTTCCGGCCTGCGAGTTGGCGTACCACGAGCTGATGGTCGCCCCGTTGCGGAACGTCCCCTTGGGCGGGTAGGTCACCTCGCCGACGCCGTCATCCTCCAGCCGCAGTTCGGCCAGCCGGGCCGCCGGATTGTCGTTGCCCTCCATGAATTCCGGCAGATCCGCACCGCTGCCGAGGTTGTCGCCCACACCGCGGATGATCACCACCTTCACATCGTTGTCGGTGTTGGCCGCTCGCAGGATGTCGGCGTAGCGCAGCCGGGCCATCGACGTCGGCGCGTTGAGGAACTCCGGCCGGTCGAACGTGATGGTCGCGATCTTGGTCTTCGGGTCCTTCTCGTAGCGGATGATCTCTTCGGGGGACGGACGATCCGCCATCAGCGGGCTCCTCTGCGGCAGTGATGGATGGGGTTCAACTCAGGGCCGGTACGCCGGCACCGGACGGGGCACGGGTCAGCACATGCGGACCGTCGGCGCCGATGAGGACGGCGTCGCGGGTGAACACGGCACCCACGCCCTCCTCCCAGACGTATGCGGTCAGCGCGAGGACCATGCCCTCCTCCAGCACCTCGCGTTCGGCGGTGGCCCGCAGGTGGGGGGTCACGACAGGAGGGTCGAACCCCAGCCCGAGTCCGTGCGCCACCGGCATGGCCGGCAGCCGCTCACCGGCCCGTTCGTAGGCGGCCAACAACGCGCTGGTCGTGTTCCCGATCCGGCATGCATCGAGCAGGCTGTGCCACAGTGCGTCTCGGCGCCGGTACAGCGAGCGCACCGCGTCGGTCGGTTCGCCGGCGTAGTAGGTGCGGGCCAGCTCACCGACGTACCCGTCGGCGAGCACCCCGGCGGACAACGCCACCAGGTCACCCTCGCGCACCCGGCCGTCAACTCGGTCGCGCCGCCACGGGTGCCCCTTCGACGTCACCCACGCGGCATCTTGGGTTGCCGGTGTGCTGACCCCTCCGGCGGCCTCGCCCTCGAGGATCACACCGGCCAGGTGCTGTTCGGTCGTCCCCGGGTTCAGTTCGGCCGCCCCTTTGGCCAGCCCTTGCTCGGCCACGCTCAGGGCGCGGCGCAGGGCGGTGACCTCCTCGGGGGTCTTGACCCGCCGGGCGGCCCGCATGGCCGGCTCCGCGTCGACCAGTTCGGCATTCGGGAACACCATCGGCAGCAGCTTGGCGAACATCGGTGTCAGCGCGTCGGTTCCGACCCGCCGCGCGGTGTCGGCACCCTTCATCTTCTGCATGATGCCGACCAGAGTCATCGGGTTCCACGCGAAGCCGTACAGATTCTCGTGCGGGATCTCCTCGGGGATCCCCTCGTCCCAGGTGCTGTTCAGGTGGATCTCACCGGTCTCGCGGACGTAGGAGCAGATCGGCCCGAACGGCCTGGTTCCGACCACCCACAACTGTGGCGCACCGGAGATGTAGCGCACATTGGCCTGCCGTCCCAGCACCAGGATGTCGAGGTCGTGGACCTCCATCTGCGCGATGGCACGCTCTCTTCGGCTGACCCGCAGCGCCCGGCCGTCGGCCTCGATCTCAGTTCCCACCGGACACCTCAAAGGGGTCGTAGGGATAGGAGGTCAGCGGCATCCAGCCGTCCTCGGTGACCACCACGATCTCCTCGCCGCGGTAACCGCCGGTGCCGTCCTCCCACACCACTGGTTCGAACACCAGCAACATGCCGGCCGGGAACACAAAGTCGTCATCCCACTGCTGGCCCAGATCGGTTCCGATCATCGGCATCTCGGCGGCGCTGGTGCCGATGCCGTGGCCCAGATAGAAGTGCGGCAGCCACGGTTTCTGGCCGCCGGCAGCCTCGGTTGCCGCACGCCCGAGGTCACCACAGCTGGCGCCGGCCCTGGTCACCGACAGCACCGCATCGACGATCTGGCGCCACTTGTCGAACTGCTGCTGCTGGCGCGGGGTGGGATCCTGTCCGACGATCCAGGTGCGCCCGTGATCGGAGCAGTAGCCGTGGTAGGCGATGGACACGTCGGTCCACAGCACATCGCCGCGGGCGACCTGACGTTCGGTGGTCAGCAGCGGGAGCGCCAAATCACCGGTGGTCGTCCAGGTGCCTTCGGCCTTCGAGGCCGGCATCACCTGCCAGATCGAGTCGAACATGTTGGTGGTCGCACCGAGCTCGAAAGTACGGCGGACGAATTCGGCAGACAGATCGATCTGGCGGACCCCGGGCGTCAGCGACTTCTGGATCTCGGAGACGGCCTGCTCGGTGATCTGCGTCGCCCGGCGCAGGCAGGATATCTGGTCGACGGTCTTGACCAGTTTGGCCGCGCCGACGACCGGAGCGGCATCGACCGGGGGCTGGGGGAACAGCCGGTTGCCGGCCCTGCGCATCGAACCGGTCAGCTCATCGACACCGATGGTGGCACCGGCGGGCACCAGCCCGGCCAGGATGCCGGCGAACTGGTCGACGCCTTCGTCGAATTCGAGGTACATCGGGCCGTTCAGGTGGTCCTCGGGCAACTCGGATTCATCCACTGCCCCTTCGCGGAACGGCAGGAACAGGTGCGGGTATTCGTCATCGGCCACCACGATCGCGACAGGACGCTCGATGTGGGACAACCCGGCGTCGGCCAGCGGCCAGCTGATGCCGGTGGCGTACATGACGTTGCTGTTGCCGAGCAGCACCAGGGCGTCGACGCCGTGGTCGGCCATCGCGGCATGCAGGCGGATGCTTGTCTCGCGGCGCATCCGGGTGAGGTCGGGCTCGTCGGGAATGTCGAGCCAGCTCAACCCGGTCCGCGCGATCTGGGTCACGCCGGAACGAGTCGAGGTGGTCATGCCGGCAACAGCCCCAGAAACTTCTGGATATTGGTCGAGACGATCTTGGTGGCGTTCTCCGGGCCGACCGCGTCGACGACGGTGGCCAGCGACTTCTCGGAGTATCCGAATGTGGACTCGTTGTGCGGGTAGTCGCTGGACCACATCACATTGTCCACGCCGATATCGTCGATCAACCGCAGGCCGAGCGGGTCGACCATGAACGAGGCACTCATATGGTTGTCCCAGTAGTGCCGGATCTCATGCTGCAGTTCGTGATTGAACATGTGCCGGTAGGACGCCAGCATGTGTTCGCCGTCCTGCAGCGCGGTCGGCACCCAGGCGATACCGCCCTCGAACCAGCCGATCTTGAGTTTCGGATGGCGGTCCAGGATGCCGGAGAACAGGTACTTGGCGAACTGCTCGCGGAACGAGTCGACGTTGACCATCATGCCGACGACGACGCTGTTGTTCTCGCACGGCGTCTTGGGCGGCGTCTCGCCGATATGGTGGCTGACGGGAAGGCCGGCGTCCTCGATCTCGTCCCACACCGCGTCCAGCGCGGCGCCCCCGTAGTCGTAGATGTTGCCGTCGTCATCCTTGCCGGGGTTCAGCGGAAGCAGGAATGTCTTGAGCCCCAACGCCTTCAATTCGGCAAGCGTGCTGCGGGTGCCCTTGGGGTCCCACCAGTTGATCAGTCCGACACCGTAGAAGTGCCCGTTGGAGCGCTCCTGCAGGTCGGCGATGTGCTCGTTGTAGATCCGGAACACCCGCTCGCGCAGCGACTTGTCGGGGTAATGGAAAAGGGCCAGCACGGCGTTCGGGAACGCGAGCTCCTTGTCGATGCCGTCTTCCTTGAGTTCGCGGATGCGGGCCTCGATGTTGTTCGATGCCGCGCCGGCGAGATCGTCGTACTGCATGAGGACCCGGCCGAAATCGCCGCCGGTCCAGGCCTTGCCCTTCATGCCGACCATATAGGCGCCGTCCTCGTACCAGATGCGCGGCGCGGCACCCTTG
This sequence comes from Mycolicibacterium frederiksbergense, assembly GCF_012223425.1. Taxonomy (GTDB): domain Bacteria; phylum Actinomycetota; class Actinomycetes; order Mycobacteriales; family Mycobacteriaceae; genus Mycobacterium; species Mycobacterium frederiksbergense. The sequence goes on along the minus strand of NZ_CP038799.1, from coordinate 4,347,370 downwards.
AGCTCCTCGGGGAAGCGTTCGTAGAAGATGTCGTCGGCGACCGAGATGTGGTTGTCGGCCGAGAAGATCTCGGTGCCTTCGGGAAGCCCCGCGAGGCCGTCCTTTGCCGCATGGCCGCGCCGATCCTTGGGGGCGCCGAAACCTTGGGGTGGGTAGAGACTTGGCGATTTTGGTGCGGCGGTTGTCATTTCGGTCTCCAATTGGGCTGTTGGAATGGAGTTTCGGTGCGCTTACCAGCTCACCGGAAGTTCGTAGACGCCGTAGGCGAGGCGGTCGTGCTTGAAGGGCACCTGATCGAAGGGAATCGCCAGGCGCATGGTGGGGATGCGGCGCAGCAGGGTGTGGAAGACGATCTGCAGTTCGGCGCGCGCGAGCTGCTGGCCGACACACTGGTGCCGTCCGTAGCCGAAGCCGAGTTGTTGTCCGGCGTCGCGGCGCAGGTCGAGCTTGTCGGGTTCCGGGTAGGTCTTGGCATCCCAGTTGGCCGGGGCCAGGTCGATGATGACGCCTTCGCCCGCCCTGATGGTCTCGCCGCTGATCTCGATATCCTCGATGGCGACGCGGCGCTGGCCGTTCTGGATGATCGACAGGTAGCGCATCAACTCCTCGGTGGCGTTGGCGATGACCTTGGGGTCTTCGGCGCTGCGTAGGAAGTCGGCCTGTTCGGGATTCTCCAGCAGCGCCAGCACACCGATGCCGATCACGTTGGCGGTGGTCTCATGTCCGGCGATCAGCAGGCCGGTGCCAAGCTGGGCGGCCTCCTTGACGCTGATCTCGCCGGCATTCACCCGTTCGGCCAGATCGGAGACCGCGTCTTCGGCGGGATCGGCCTGCTTCTTCTCGATCAGGTTGATCAGGTACTGGTGCAGGCTCATCGCGCCCTTTTGCATGGCGTCGGCCGCAGCGTAGCGGGCCAGCCCGGCATTGGCGTGCTCCTGGAAGAACTCGTGGTCTTCGTAGGGGACACCGAGCATCTCGCTGATCACGACCGTCGGGACCGGCAGCGCCAGCTTGTCGACGATATCGGCGGGCTGGGGTCCGGCCAGGATCTCGTCGATGCACTCATCGGTGATCTTCTGGATGACCGGGCGCAGCCCCTCGACGCGCCGGAAGGTGAATGGTTTGGACAGCATCCGCCGGAAGCGGGTGTGCTCCTCGGCATCGGCGGTGAACACCGAACGCGGCCGCTTGTCGACCGTGGAGAGCATGTGCTCGTTCCAGTGCGGGAAGCCTTCCCGCCGGTCGTCGACACTGATCCGCGCATCCGAGAAGAGCGCGCGGGCCTCTTCGTGCCCGGTGATCAGCCACGGGGTGTCACCGTTCCAGATGCGCACCCGGGACAGCCCTTTGGCATTGCCGAGCATCTGTCGCGGCGGCGCGAAGGGGCAGGATGCCTCCCGCTCCATCGGGTATTCCGGGATGTCGGTCTCGGTCAGCGTTTCAGACATGGGTCCTCAGTCGTCGATGTGGATGGCTAGGGCTGGGCAGGCCGCCGCGGCGGCGCGGGCATTCTCGTAATGGTCCGGCCCGGGTTCGGGGTCGAGCAATTCCACGACACCGTCCTCGTCGCGCTGGTCGAACACGTCCATCGCGTTCAGCACGCACTGCCCCGATGACACGCATTTGTCTTGATCCACGGTCACTTTCACGCGGACTCCCCCGTCACCGGAGCCAGCCAGAGGCCGACGATCGCGTCGATCAGCGCGCAGCCGGCAGCACTCCAGGATCGGCCTGCGGCGACCGAACCTGAGGTCAGAGCCCGTTCACGGTCGGCGCAGCTGTGCATCAACAGGTTTCGGGCCATGATGTTGCGTTCGTACCGCACCACGACGGGCAGATCGGGAAGGCACCGGTTGATACCGTCGATCACCTGCACCAGCGAGGCCGAACTCAGGGCGTCCTTCACCACGATCCCGTGATACGCCGGGTCGGTCATGGCTTGCGCGGCGAACCGTGCGTACCAGGTCGGGTTGCCGAGTTCCTCGAGGTGGTCGGTCAACGGACGGACAAGGCACGCCACCCAGCCGCGCAGGTCGGTGTGCTCGTCGGTATCGGCGACGAGGCGCTGGCGGAGTTCCTCGATCGGCTCGCGGTGGCGCTGTTCGATGGCGCGGACCAGGTCGGTCTTGGTGCCGAAGTGGTAGCCCACGGCGGCGTTGTTCCCTTGTCCGGCAGCCTCACTGACCTGGCGGTTGGACACGGCGAAGACGCCGTGTTCGGCATAGAGCCGTTCGGCTGCGGTGAGGATGGCCTCGCGGGTGATGCTCGCCCGGTCGGTGCGCAGGGGTCTGGCCGCGGTCACCGTTACAGTCAACGCCCCTCCTGTAATTAAGTCAAGCGATTGATTTAAAGTGCCGACCGGCGGTGCGCTCGGCGGCTGCCCCAGCGGTGCAGCTAGCCCTTCTCCTTGCGGACGAGCACCTTCCCGGCCACCGTTCCGCCGTCGATCGGCAGAATCGTGCCGGTGACGTAGCGCGACTTGTCGGTGGCGAAGTACAGCGCCGCCTCGGCGACGTCGTCGACGGTGCCCTCGCGTTTGAGTGGCCGGTCATTGCGCATCTGGGCGCGGATCTTGGCCTCGAACTCCTCGAGGTGCTCACGGTCCTCACCCGCGGCGCTCTTGCGCACGATCGCGGTCCGGATGTTGCCCGGCGCGATGGCGTTCACCCGGATCTCGTGGTGCGCCAATTCGATGGCCACCGACTTGGTGAACTGGATGACGGCGGCCTTCGACGCACGGTAGGTCTGCACCCCCCCGCCGGCCTGGATGCCGCCGATGGAGGTGAGGTTGATGATCGATCCGCCGCCGTTCTCGGCCATCTGGCGGGCGGCATCCCGGGTGCCCGCCATCACCGCGCGCAGGTTGATCCGCATGACGGCGTCGAAGTCGGCGAGGTCGTCGTCCAGGAACCGGCGGTGCATGGTGCCCGAGATACCGGCGTTGTTGACCATCACGTGCAGGCCGCCGAACTCCCCGACGGCGGTGTCCACCAGTGCGGCGATCTGGCTCATATCGGTGACATCGGTGGCGAGAAAGAGCGTGGCCGAGCCCAACTCGTCGGCCACCGCCTTGCCGCGCGCCTTGTCGACGTCACCGAAGACGACCCGTGCGCCCTCCGCGGCGAATCGGCGCACTAGGCCCTCGCCGAGCCCGGAGGCTCCCCCGGTGATGACGGCGACCTTGCCGGCCAGTTCGCTCATGACACGCCTTTCAGAAACTCCAGCAGCAGCCCGTTCACGGTGTCGGGTGCCTCGATGTGGGGACAGTGACCGGCGTCCGGCACCACCGCCGACCGCCCGTCCGGAATCTGGCCGGCGATCACGGCCGCCCAGCCGGCGGGCAGCAATTTGTCGGCCGCACCTTCGATGACCAGCACCGGCACCGAGATGCGGCCATAGGGTCGCACGCTGGACGGGGCCGGCGGGGACTCCAGACCGGGGCGGCGAAATCGTGCTGCCGCCAACGATTCCCAGGCGCCCGGCGCGATACTGGACTCGTAGCGGCGCCGCACATAGGCGTCATCGCCCGGATACGCCGGGTCGGCGAACAACGCCGTCACAATGGCGCGCATCGCCTCGAACGTCGCATCGTAGTCATAGAGCGCACCCACATGCTCGTTGCGCTGGATGTCCCCGCCTCCGCAGATCGCGGTCAGCGAGCGCACCGGCAACACCGGCTGCTCCGATGTGGCGTCGACGAGCAGATTGATCGCACCCATCGAGTTACCGACGAAGTGGGCCGAGCTCACCCCGAGGACCTCGCAGAATCGGGCGATATGCCGGATCCGCACACCGCGCCCGTCGGTGAAATCGATGACCTTGGCTGACTCGCCGAAGCCCAGCATGTCCGGTGCCAGCACGCGGTACTGCTGCGCGAGCGCATCGATGGTGTTCTCCCAGGCGATCTCGGCGCTGCCGCCGAATTCACCGCCGTGCAGCAGCACCACCGGTTCACCGGTGCCGGCCTCCAGATAACTGGTCTTCAGGGAGTCGACGGAGATGGTCTTGCGGTCGAAGCTCATTTGATCGCGATCGGGCTGACGGGAGCACCGACGGCACCGACGACCTTCAACGGCGGTGCGATCAGCTGGAACTCGTACACACCGTCGACCGCGCAGTCGGCGGCCAGACCACCCAGATCCCAGTACTCGCCGAACATCAGACCCATATCGCGCAGGCACAGCATGTGCATCGGCAGGAACGTGCCCTCGACACCGTTGGCGGGGTCGGGATCCTCCACCATCAGGTTGTCGGCGGCCACCGCGGCGACGTCGTGGTCGTGCAACCAGGACGCGCAGGTCCAGTCCAGACCGGAGCCGGCCTCGTGCCCGTCACCGGTGGACAGGAACCGCGTCCACCAACCGGTGTGGACGACGACGATGTCACCGCTGCGGATCTCGACACCCTGCTTGGCGGCGATATCGTCGAGTTCGGCCGGGGTGATCGGGGTGCCGGGCTCGCAGAAGACGTCGGCGCCCCGGTGGGCCACCACATCCAGCAGCACTCCGCGCGAGGTGATGCCCTTGACGTCCACCTTGTCGATACCGCAGTGATAGGCGCCGAAACTGGTCACCGAGTCCGCCGGGAATCCGTTGTACAGCTTGTCCTCGTAGTAGACGTGCGACAGCGCGTCCCATTGGGTGGCCGCCTGCAGCGACATGGTGATCATGTCGTCGTTGAACCGGAAAGGGTTGTCGACGAAGAAGGAACTGAGCTCCTGGGCGACTGAATTGCGGGCCCATTCGGGCGCGTACTTGACCAGCGTCTCGGCGTCGCCGCCGTCCACCGTCATGACGTGGATCGGGTTGAACCGGAACTTGAACGCGCCCTGGGGCCCGTTGGCGCCGAAGTCACCGCCCAGCGAGATGACGGTGCCCTTCTTCACGGTCGCCGCGGCCTCGGCCACCTTGTCGGCGGTGATGAGGTTCAGCGTGCCGAGTTCGTCATCATCACCCCAGCGGCCCCAATTGCGCACATCGTCGGCGACGCGGCGAAAATCCTTCATGGTGGCCACTATTCAGATACCTCCAGTGTCGCGGCGATCCTACCGGCGATGCTGCCGCCATCCACCCAGATCACCTGTCCCGATATGTAACTGGCCGCCGGGCTGTTCAGGAACGCCAGTACCGACGCCTGCTCGTCGGGCCCGCAGACATGGCCGAGCAGGGTGGGGAACGCGTCGAGATAGTTCTCGCCGTACGCCGATCGCAATTGATCGAGGATCGGCGTCTCGGTAACCCCCGGTCCGGTGCAGTTGATCCGGATGCCGCGAGCACCCAGGTCCAGTGCGCGGGTCATGCCGTAGAGGATGATCGCTTCCTTGGACAATCGGTAACCGCCGTCGGCGAGCGCCGCCGGGTTCGCCGCGCACCAGGAAATGCCCTCGGCCATGGAGGTTGTCGCGAGCAGTCCGGCCGTGACAGCGGTGTTGGCCAGATAATTGGCCGCCGCCAGCGAGGACACGTTGGCGATCGACGAGCCGCGCGGCATCTTCGGCACCAGCGCCTCGGTGAGATGCCGCATACCGAGGAAGTTGATGGTCACCACCAACAGCGGCTTGCCGATCCCGGAGGACACCCCGGCCACGTTGAACAACGCGTCGACCGGTCCCTCGATGGCGGCGGCCGCGGCATCGATCGACGCGGTGTCGGCGAAGTCCACCTCGATGAACTCCACAGGCCCGGCCTGCGGACTGCGCAGATCGAGTCCGGTGACGTGCGCCCCGAGATCGGCCAGTTGACTGGCGAGATGCGCGCCGATACCCGATGCGCATCCCGTCACCACTACCCGGCGCCCGTCATAGCGCCAGCGGTCGTCAACCATGCTTATTTGGCGGCCTCGCGCTGATCCTTCTCCAGCTGCGCGGCCTTGACCCGGCCCTCATTGATCTCGGCCATCGCCTCGGGGATCTCGCCGGCGGTGAACTTCCCGCCCCGCCCGGTGGGCAGGCCACCGAAGGAGTACGTCTCGTCGAACAGCGGGGCGCTCGACGGCTGACGTCGGGCCTCGACCTTCTCGATCACCGGAGCCAGCCGCTTGGCCTTGTCCGCCACTGCCTTTGCGTCGCGCTCGATGAACTCCGGCAGGATCTCTCTGCCCATGATGTCGATGGACTCCATGGTGCCCTCATGGCTGCGCGGGTTGAGCAGCAGGATGATCTCGTCGACGCCGCTGGCCTCATAGCCTCGCAGGAACTCGCGCACGGTGTCCGGCGATCCGATGGCGCCGCGGCCCGGCCCGTAGGCCAGCGTCGGGTCCTCCTTGACCGCCTCCTGGTAGAGGTCCCACACGCCGGTGCGGCCGGGGGTGTGCATGCCGGTCAGGTAGTAGTGCATGATCCCGAACGAGAAGAAGCCACCACCGGTGCCGAGGCGTTTGAGGGCTTCTTCTTCGGTCTTGGCCACCATCATCGACAGGTCGCCGCCGATGGCCAGGATGTTGGGGTTGATGGCCGGTGTCACCGGCGCCCCCTCCTCCTCGAACGTCTTGTAGTAGCCGTCGACCCGGTCCTTGAGCGCCTCGGGTCCGGTGTAGGCGAAACTCAGTGCGCCGATGGCCTTCTGAGCGGCCATCTGCACCGAGGACGGTCGGGTGCAGGCAACCCAGACCGGTGGGTGCGGACTCTGCAGCGGTTTGGGGATGACGTTGCGGGCCGGCATCTCGACGTGCTCACCCTTGAAGCCGCTGAACGGCGCCTCGGTCATGCAACGGATGGAGACCTCCAGGGCCTCCTCCCACATGGTGCGCTTGTCGGCGGGATCGATGTCGAAGCCGCCGAGTTCGGCGACCGAGGAACCCTCACCGGTGCCGAACTCGACGCGGCCGTTGGACAGGTGGTCCAGGGTGGCCACCCGTTCGGCGATACGTGCGGGATGGTTGATCGGCGGCGGCAGGTGCATCACGCCGAAGCCGAGCCGGATGTCCTTGGTGCGCTGGCTCGCCGCGGCCAGGAACATCTCCGGCGCGGTGGAGTGACAGTACTCCTCCAGGAAGTGGTGTTCGGTGAGCCAGACCGTGGAGAACCCCGCCTTGTCGGCTGCCTCGACCTCGTCCAGACCGTGCTGGAACAGCTGGTGCTCGTCGTCCTCGGACCACGGCCGCGGCAGCGGGAATTCGTAGAACAGCGAGATCTTCATGCGGTTACCTCTCTATTGGAGTTCTCAGATATGTGTTGTGCCGCAACGTAGCCGAACGTCATGGCGGGTCCGATGGTGGCGCCTGCACCGGCGTAGCTGCGGCCCATCACCGCGGCCGAGGTGTTGCCGGTGGCATAGAGGCCGGCGATCACGCTGCCGTCCTCGCGCAGCACCCTGGCGTGTTCGTCGGTCAGCAGCCCGCCCGAGGTGCCCAGATCACCGAGGATGATCTGGAAGGCCAGGTACGGCGGCTTGCCCAGGGGTGCGAGATTCGGGTTGGGCAGGGTGGGGTCGCCGTAGTAGTTGTCATAGGCACTGTCGCCGCGGTTGAAGTCGTCGTCGTGCCCTTGGCGCGCGAGATCGTTGAACCGCATTGCCGTGTTGCGCAATTCGGCCGGTGGTACGCCGATCTTGGTGGCCAGTTCCTCGAAACTCCCCGCCGCCGCCACGATGCCCGAGTCCAGCCAGGCCTGCGGGATCTTGCGCCCGGTCGGTACCGGGGCGAAGGGCACCTTCGGGATCGGCAGGTGCCCGCCGACCACGTAGCGGTGGAACGATGCGATATCGGTGACCAGCCAGCAGGGCACATGGTCGATGCCGGACTGCTGTCCCTCGATCATCGCGTGCGCGAAGTCCATGTAGGGCGCGGCCTCGTTGATGAAGCGTTTACCCGCGCCGTTGACGACGAACTGGGCAGGCATCATGCGTTCGTTGAGCATGAACTGCAACCGCCCGTCCGGCCAGCACATCGCGGGGAACCACCATGCCTCGTCCAGCAGTTCGGTGGCGGCACCGACCTTCTCCCCCGCCCGGATACCGTCACCGGTGGCGGCCGGGTTGCCGAAGCTCCAGTCCTTCTCCAGTAGCGGAAGATACCGGCGGCGCCATTCCATATCGTGGTCGAATCCGCCGGTGGCCAGCACCACCCCACCGCGGGCACCGATGCGCAGCGGCTTTCCGTCGCGCTCGACGACGGCGCCGACCACCCGGCCGTCCACGTCGGTGATGAGTTCGGTCATCGGGGACGACAGCCACAGCGGGATGTCGTGCTCCTGCAGCGCCAGGCGCATCCGGGCCATCAGCGACTGGCCGATGGCGGCCATCCGGTCCCCGAACACCCGGGCACGGAACATCCGCCAGATCAGTTTCACCAGGACCGCCTTGCCCCGCCAGTTCTGCCGGACCTGATAGAACAGCCGTAGATCCTTGGGCGCGAACCAGATTCCCTTCGGGGCGAGCGCCAACGGGGCCAGCAGATTCTGCTCTTCGGCGCCGAGCTTGCGCAGGTCGATCTCGGGGACGTTGATGGTGCTGCCCCGCTCGGACCCGCCGGGCAGTTCCGGGTAGTAGTCGGCATAGCCGGGCTTCCAGACGAATTCGAACCAGTCGCTGGAGCGCTCCAGGAAGTCCATCATCTCCGGCGCGGCGTCGACATAGGCGCGCAGCCGCTCGTCGCTGACCAATCCGCCGGTGATGGTCTTGAGGTAGTCGAACACGCCGTCGGGGTCCGGGCGGTAGCCGGCACGGCGCTGTGACGGCGCGCCGGGTACCCAGATGCCGCCGCCGGACAGCGCGGTCGACCCGCCGAACTTCGGCGACTTCTCCACGATCAGGGTGGAGAGTCCGGCCGCATCGGCCTTCAGCGCGGCGGTCATGCCACCGCCGCCTGAGCCGACGACCAGGACGTCGACGGTGTGGTCGTACTGGTTGTTCACGCGGGTACCGCCGTCCGGATCGCGAATCCCGCGATCAGCTCGGGAGCAGCGCGGTAGTAGCGCTGCTGCGTCTGGTAGTTGCCCTGGGCTGACATCGCGGCGAAAGCCGCCACCCAGGTGCGGATCTCGTGTGCCGAATTGCCGGCCTCGCGCGCGATCCACTCGTTGCTCCAGCCATCCACCTCGGACAGCCGGTTGGTGTCGATCAGATCCAGCAGCGCGTGATCCCAGTCCGGGTTCAGCGGCCGCAGCGGGCTCTGCCCGTGCGCGAACTCATGCGCGGCGGCGATCACCGCGTCCTGCCGGGCCGCCCGGCCTTCCGGGGACATCGGCGCCCCACCGACGATCCGGGCCAGCGCCGCGGGCGGCGCGGTGGCCAGCGTTGGCACCGGCGGATCGTGGGACAGCCCACCGGATCCGACGACGAGTACCCGCTTGCCCAGAGTGCCGAGATACTCACCCAGGGCGGTGCCGAGGGCCCGAGTGCGTTTCAGCGGGCCGAGCGGGGTGGCCACCGAGTTGATGAAGACCGGGATGACCGGTCGCGAGGCCGCATCGCCGAACAGCACTTCCAATGGCTGCACCGTGCCGTGATCGACGTCCATGGCCGCCGACAGCGACACGTCGACCCCGGATTCCCAGGCCGCCGCGGCCATCTCGTTGGCGAGCGAGGCGGGGACGTCGAGCGGTCCGGCGTAGGTGCCGTAGTCGCCGACCCCGGTGGCGGCGCCACCGATACAGAACGGTGGCATCAGCCGGTAGAAGAAGCCGTTGTAGTGGTCCGGGGAGAAGATGACCACGAGCTCGGGATCGAAGTCGGTCACGAAGGCGCGAGCCCTCGCGAGCTGGGCGTTGATGTCCTCGAGCAACTCCGCAGAGGGCCCCGGCAAGTTAAGCAGGGGGCTGTGCGACATGCAGCACAGGGCGATCTGGGACATGGGTTTCACCTCCCGCGGTGAGGCAGAGGACAGCGAATAGTTTGCTGCTGGTCTCGTCGGACAACTGGGCCAGGCAGGCCGCCGCGATGCACCGGTCCGGCCGGATGAACAGCACCGACTCGGCGTGTGCATCGAAGAATTTCTTCAGTGCGCCGGTCCGGTCGCCGACGATGGTGACGTCGGGGTCGTCGTGTCCGGTCCAGTGCAGCTGGGTGTTGGGCCGGGCCTCGACGAGGGCGGCGCCCAGTTTCTTCCAGCGCGCGAAGGTCGCGTCGCCGAGCAGGGCGCGTGGATTGTTGTTCCAGGCCAGCACGGCGAACCCGGTCCCGAGCACCTCGTCGAGCAGGATGTTCTGGGTATCGCGGGTATCCACGTTGGGCTGGATGAACAGCGTGCCTGCCGGTGGCATCGCCGACGACGACTCGGTGTGCACCACCGCCCCGGTGTCGTAGCGCGGCATGGGTTTGAACCGCATCTCCAGCACGTAGCGCTTCAGCGTCGGAACCACCGATGCGGCGCGGATCACCTTGTCCCGCAGGGTCGCGATGCGCGGATCGGTCGGCGAGATGACCCGGCCCACCAGGGTGGACAGGTCGATCATCGCCCGGGCGTGCTTGCGGCGTTCGGCGTCGTAGCTGTCCAGCAGTCCGTCTCCGGCATCACCGTTGACCACTGCGGCGAGCTTCCAGCCGAGGTTGGCGGCATCGCGGATCCCGCTGTTGTAGCCCTGGCCCTGCCACACCGGCATCAGGTGGGCGGCGTCCCCGCCCAGCAGCATGCGGCCCGTGCGGAAGGCCCCGGCGATCCGGGAGTGATGGGTGTAGACCCGGTGCCGGATGATGTCGACCCGGTCGGGGTGCGGCACGAACGGTGCCAGCATGCGCGCGATGAACTCGGGCTTCTCGACCTGCTCGTCGGTCTCATCGGCGTGAATCATGAACTCGAAGCGCCGAATTCCGTGCGCGATCGAGATGGAGGCGTACGGCCGGTGCGGGTCGGCGCCGACCTCGCTGTTGGGATGACCGAGGGGGTCGGAGGCGAGGTCGACGACCAGCCAGCGCGTCGCCGAGGTGGTGCCCTCGAACGAGACACCCATCAGGTGCCGGGTGGCGCTGCGTCCACCGTCGCACCCGACGACGTACTGCGCCCGCAGGCTCACCGGATCGCCGGCGGCCAGCAGGTCGGCGGTGACACCGTCATCGTCGGCCACACACGTCTCCATCCGGGTGCCCCACCGCACCTCGACATGGTCGAAACGTTGTAGCCCCCGCAGCAATTCGGCGTCGACGAGCGGCTGGACGAATCCGTTGCGCTTGGGCCACCCGAACCGGGCGTCCGGCGGCGCCATCTCGGCGAGTAGACGACGTTTGCCGTCGAAGAAGCGCAGGATCTGGTTCGGCACGGTATGCGGCAGGATCTGCTCGACGAGGCCGATGGACTGGAAGGTGCGCAACGATTCGTCATCGAGTCCGACGCCACGGGGATAGTCGATGAGGGTGTCGCGTTCTTCCACGATGACGGTCCGAACACCCTGTAGGCCAAGGATGTTCGCCAGTGTCAGCCCGACGGGTCCGGCGCCGACGATCAGGATGTCGACCTGTTCGGTGGCGCGGCCGTCGGTCATGAACGCCCCAGCAGGAAGTCGATGTGCAGGCGATCGAAGGTCTTGGCGTCCTCGTACTGCGGCCAGTGACCGCAGCCGGGCATCACCTCGAAGCGCGCCCCCGGGATCATCTCCGAGATGCGTCTGCCCTCGCTGACGTCCGCGGTGGGATCGTCACTGGTCCACAGCACCAGGGTGGGCGCCGTGATGGCGCCGTACTCGGCGGGCCCGAGCAGGTTGCGGGCCCGGATCTCGGGATCCTGCAGCGCCATGATGTTGCTCATCGCGGCGACGAAACCCGGCTGCTGGTAGACCTTCTGACGGCTGGCGACGATATCGTCGTACCCCTTGGACTTGTCGGCCATCAGCCATGTGATGCGGGCCTGCACGGTGTCCCAGTCGGGGTTCTCCGCGGCGGCCATGGACAGCGTGATGATTCGCTTCATGACCTCGGGATCGGCCTGCGAGCCACCGGCGGTATTGAGCACCAGTCGCTCGATTCGCTCCGGGTGATCGGCGGCCGCGCGGGCGGCCACCCAGCCGCCAAGGGACTCTCCGGACAGGTACACCTTGTCGGCGCCGATGGCGTCGAAGACCGCCAGCAGGTGGTCGACATAGTGCGCGACCTCGAGCGGGTGTCCGGGCTTGTCGGTGTAGCCGTGACCGAGCATGTCGATCGACCACGTCGAGAAATGCTCGGCGTGCGCTTCCAGATTGCGCACGTAGGCCTCGGCGTGTCCCCCCGAGCCGTGCAACAGCACCAGGGCCGGCTTGCTCGGGTCGCCGGCGTGCAGGTAGCGGGTGCGCACACCCCGCGCATCGAGGTAGCCCTGGGTGAACGAAACGCCCTGGAGATCACTCCAGACGCTTTCGTGGACGGACATCCCGCTCCTCACCGATCCCGCTCTTGCGGAAATCTCATTCTCGGTTGTGCGCAATCATATGTGCTAATATCGAACATTAATGTGCAATATCCATAGAGCATCACTCTCGCGATGACGTCTGTCAAGGGACTCGACCCGAGCTCAGAGCCACGGTCGGACGCGCCGGACACCGTGCGCCCGGTCGCCGGTTCACAGACCCTGGCCAGGGGGCTTTCCGCCCTGCAGGCCGTGTCCAGCGCACCCACCGGAGTCACCGCGGCCGAGGTCGCCGACTTCGTCGGCGTACACCGCACCATCGCCTACCGCCTTCTGAGCACCCTGGCTCAGGCCCGGTTCATCACGAAGGGCTCCGACGGCAAATACCGGCCGGCAGCGGCACTCGCCGTACTCGGCGCGTCCTTCGACAACAACGTGCGCCAGCTCAGCGTCCCGACACTGCGCCTGCTGGCCGACGACCTGGGCACCACGGTGTCGTTGCTGGTCGCCGAGGGCGATCAACAGGTCGCCATCGCCGTCATCGTGCCGACGCTGGTCTTCTACCAGTTGTCTTTCCATGAGGGCAGCCGCCATCCGCTGGAGCGGGGCGCGGCCGGCGCGGCACTGCTGGCCAGCATGCCGCCCCGGCCCGGTGAGCGTGAGATCGTGCGTCAGGCGCGCGAGCAGGGCTGGGTCATCACCCATGGCGAGGTCGAGCCGGACACCTACGGCCTGGCCGTCCCGGTACGCCGCCGACGGCCCTCCCCGCCCACCTGCATCAACCTGATCTCGCACCGCGAGGACGTCGTCCTCAACGGTCGGGACGCGGTGGTACGCGCGGCCAGGCAACTCTCCGACATCCTCAGCTGACAGGAAGGACTGTGGCAGTGCCCGATTCAGAGATCGAATGGACTTCCGAGGTCGACGTCGTCGTCCTCGGCAGCGGCGGCGCCGGACTGGTCGCGGCGCTCACCGCCGCCACCAACGGAGCCCGTGTCGCGGTGTATGAGAAGGCGCCGACCGTGGGGGGCACCACAGCGGTATCCGGTGGTATCACCTGGATACCCGCCCACGACCGGCTCCCCGGCGCCGAGCTGTCGGTGCAGGACGCGCTGAAATACCTTGAGGCGCAATCCCTGGGCGCGATGGACCGCGACCTGGTCGAGACCTTCGTGCGCACCGGACCGGCCATGCTGGACTATCTGGAGCAGCACAGCGATCTACGATTCGAGATCGCCGAAGGCTTCCCCGATTACAAACCCGAACTGCCCGGCGGGCGCCCGGGCGGCGGCCGGTCGCTCAATGCCAAACCGTTCGATCTGGCCACCCTCGGTGCATGGCACGACCGCATCACGGCGTTTCCGCTGGACTTCAGCAATGTCGGTATCGACGCCGAGACCAAGGCACGCATTCACGCCACGGTGGACGATTCGCTGGCCGAACCGTGTGTCGCCGGCACCGCACTGATCGCGGGACTGCTCAAGGGGCTGCTGGACCTCGGCATCACCCCGGTCACCGACGCACGCGCCGTCGAACTGATCGGATCCGCTCAGGGCATAGCCGGCGTGCGGATCAACCACGGCGGCAGGGACATCGCGGTCCGGGCCCGTCGTGGGGTGATCCTGGGCACCGGTGGATTCGAGTGGGATCCCCAGCTTGTGGAGGCCTACCTGCGCGGGCCGATGCGCGGCGCGGTCTCACCGCCCAACAACACCGGCGACGGCCTGCGGATGGCCATGGCACACGGCGCCGATCTGGCGAACATGGGCGAAGCCTGGTGGGTGCCCATCGTGCAGATCCCCGGGGACACCCTGGGCGGGCAGCCCCGCAGCCGGAGCGTCCGGCTGGAACGGACCCGCCCGCGCAGCATCATCGTCAACCGGGCGGGCAAACGCTTCCTCAACGAGGCCGGCGAGTACAACTCGATGGCCGGTCCGTTCCACCACCTCGACCCCCGGTCCGGCTATCTCAACGATCCGGCCTGGATCGTCTTCGACGCGCAGCACCTCAAGCGCTACGGATTTCTCGGGGTGGATCCCGACGGGCCGGCGCCGGACTGGTTCCACGAATCTGCCACCCTCGATGATCTGGGCGCAAAGCTCGGCATCGACCCCGAAGGCCTCACCCGGACCGTCGACGCCTGGAACACCAACGTCGCCGACGAGAACGATCCCGACTTCGGCCGTGGCGCAAGCGCATACGACGGATACTGGGGTGACCCCTCGGCGGCGACCCCGGCACTACAGACCCTGGGCCCGCTGGACACCGCCCCGTTCTACGCGGTGCCGGTGGCAGTCGGCGCGATGGGGACCAAGGGCGGTCCGCGCACCGACCGTGACGGCCGCGTCCTGCATGTCAGCGGGAAGGTCATCCCCGGGCTGTTCGCCGCAGGCAACGCGATGGCCGGGGTGACCGGGAAGGCCTACGGCGGCGCGGGCGGCACGCTGGGGCCGGCCATGACCTTCGGCTACCGCAGCGGGTACGCCGCCGCCACCGGCGAATCCCTCGAGTGATTTGTGGCGTTCTCGCCGGAATGGTTCCGACGAGAACGCCACAAATCGCAAGCTAGGGCTGGTCTTTGACCGCAGCCTTCGGCGGGCCGGCGGTCTTCCAGTCCTCAAGGCCGTCCTCGACCAGTCCGACCGGGAACTTGTTCTCGTGCACCTGTGCCCAGTGGCTGTGGTTCAGTTCGTGCAGGGTGAAGCAGGCGTTCAGCGAGTTGTAGAACCCCTGGTTGTCCTGGGTCTGGTTCACCGACTCCTTGACCAGCAGCGCCGCCATGGTCGGCACCTTGGCGATGCGGCGGGCGAATTCGACCGTCTTGTCGGCCAATTCGTCGACCGGGAAGATCTTGGACACCATCCCTAGCGCGTGGCCCTCTTCCACCGAGAGCGTGTCCCCGGTGAGCATCAGCTCCTTGGTTTTGCGGGCGCCGAATTCCCAAGGGTGCGCGAAGTATTCGACGCCGCACATGCCGAGCCGAGTGCCGACGACGTCGGTGAAGCGAGTGTTGTCGGCGGCGACGATCAGGTCGCAGGACCACATGAGCATCAGTGCCGCCGCGTAGACGTCACCATGTACCGAGGCGATGGTGATCTTGCGCAGATTGCGCCAGCGCCGGGTGTTCTCGAAGTAGTGATGCCACTCCTGCAGCATCAGGCTCTCCGCGCCGTGGCGCGTCCCGCCGTTCACCGCGAAGCTGGGGTGCTGATCGGGCCCCGGGGTGTACTCGGCGCGCTGCACCTTCGACCCGACATCGTGTCCGGCCGAGAACATCGGGCCGTTGCCGCCGAGAATGACCACACGCACGGTGTCGTCTGCCTCGGCGCGCAGGAACGCCTCATGTAGCTCCACCAGCATGCCGCGGTTCTGCGCGTTGCGCGCCTCCGGCCGGTTCAGCATGATCCGGGCGATGGTGCCCTCGTCGAGGGTTTCGTATGTCACGAAGCGGTATTCAGGAGTTTGGTCAGCCATGAATCGCACTCTATTCCTTTGAGAACGCCGTTACTGCGCCGGGCACACTACAGCGAGAGGATGGTCGCCGACGCGGTGCCGGGCGCCCCGTACACCTGTGCCAGGCCCACCCGCGGGCTGCCGGGGACCTGACGCTCCCCCGCCTCGCCCCGCAGCTGCCGGACCAGTTCGTGCATCTGGCGCAGGCCCGAGGCACCGATCGGCTCTCCGTTGGCGATGAGACCACCGTCGGTGTTGACCGGGATCGAACCATTGATCTCGGTGGCTCCGTCTATCAGCAACTTTTCCTGCTCACCGTCGGCGCACAGCCCGGTCTCGGCCATGTGGATGACCTCGGCGCCGGCGTCGGTGTCCTGCAATTGCGCGATGTCGACGTCTTCGGGCCCGATGCCGGCGGCCTCATAGGCCGCCTTGGCCGCGAACACCGTCGGTGAAGGATCCTCGTCCAGTGGCGCCGAGGTGGCGTGCACCTCGTAGGCGCCGAAGGTGCGGGTACGAATCTCACTGGCCCGCACGTACACCGGCTTGTCGGTGTACTTGTGGGCGATGTCGGCGCGGCACATGATGACCGCGGCCGCGCCCTCGTCGGGGGCGCAGAACATGTACTGACGCAGCGGGTAGTTCAGCACCGGTGAGGCCATGATCTCCTCGACGGAGATCTCCTTGCGCCGAAACGCATTCGGGTTCAGCACGCCGTTACGGAAGTTCTTGTTGGCCACCCGTGCCAGCGTCTCCTCGGAGATGCCGTGCTTGTTGATGTAGTGGTTGGCCTTGATACCGAAGAACTTCGTGGTCACGAACTGGCCGTTGTTGGCGTACCACTGAGGCAGCGCGAGCTTGGCCGGGTCGTCGGTGAAGGCGCCGCGCGGATGCTTGTCCAGGCCGATCGCGATACCGATGTCGTACTTGCCCAACCGGATGGTGTCGGCGGTCTGCTGGATGGCGCTGGCCGAGGTGGCGCAGGCGTTGAAGACGTTGGTGAAGGTGATGCCGGTGAGTCCGACCAGGCGCGTGACGGCGTCGGGGTTGGACACCTCGTAGCTGCCGCCGAACCCGAACTGGATGTCCTTCCATTCCAGCTTCGCATCCGCCAGCGCGCTGGTGATCGCCTCGGCGCCCATCTCCATCGCGGTCTTGTCGAACCGGCCGAAGGGATGGATTCCGACGCCGATGATCGCTACATCGTTGCTCATGCCTTGGTCTCCTCAACGGGCTTGAACCAGAAGGTGACGAGCTCGTCGCCGTCGGCATCGGTGGCGAACGGCGCCATGGTCAGTTCGACCTCCATGCCGAATTCCAGCTTGGCGGGGTCGTTTTCGGTGAGCCGACCCTCCACGCGAATCAGATCACCCAGTTGCACGAGGCCGACACCGAACGGCACGAAGTCCTTGCCGGTCGGTCCCGCATAGGGCGCTCCCGGCGGGAACCCCTGCGTGGTCCAGGCCACGACGGTGCCGCGGCGCGGCAGCAGCAGGTCCGACATCTCGGCCTTGCTGCACCTGGGGCAGCGCAGCTGACGCGGGAACGTCGTCGCGGAACACGCGCCACACCGGCTGCCGATGAGTTGCGGGTTCTCATCGGGCCAGGTGGAGATCTCGGGGGCAAGCGCCTTCTGCATCAGGCTCCTCGGCTACCTGTAGAAGAATGTGTTGACGAATTCGTACAATATCATTTCTCGAAAGTGGAAACTACATTCTCATCGAGGTTTGACCTGCGCACCATCGAGCAACCGCGTGGTCGCGGCGTAGACATCGAGGGCGCCGCCGGCCACCTGCCCGGCCAGTTCGTCGAGACCGGGATCGGACTGCAGCGCACTCTGGGCCAGCGACAGAATCTGCAGCCGTGCCCGGATCGCCCGGCGCTCGGGGGTATCGGATCGGTGGTGGGCGTCGATCGCGGCGACAAGCTCCTCGATGCCCACGTTCTGCGACGCGATGATCTTGAGAATCGGCAGACCGGTCTCGATGTGCAGGTCCCTGGCGGTCTGATCGGCGCCGTCACGATCGGCCTTGTTGACCACGATGATGTCGGCGATCTCCAGCAGTCCCGCCTTGGCGGCCTGGATCGCGTCACCGGCCCCCGGATTGAGGATGGCCACCGTCGGGTCGGCGACGGCGGCGATCTCGATCTCCGACTGACCGACCCCGACCGTCTCCAGCACGACGATGTCGTAGTGCAACGCCGCGAGCAACCGGATCGCCGCGGGCACCGCGGCGGCCAGCCCGCCCAGGTGCCCGCGGGTGGCCACCGAACGGATCATCACGTCCGGATCGTTGATGTGGGCGGCCATCCGGATCCGGTCGCCGAGCAGCGCTCCCCCGCTATAGGGCGAGGACGGGTCGACGGCGAGCACCGCCACCCGCAAGCCGCCGGCCCGGTACGCCGAGACGAGTACCGCGACGGTGGTGGACTTTCCCGCACCCGGTGGCCCGGTGATCCCGACGGTGCGCACCGCAGATGCGGGCAGCACCGCCAGCACGTCGTCTCGGCGGTCGCTCTCGACCAGGCTCAGCAGCCTGCCTGCAGCCCGCTGCGATCCGCCGCGCGCGGCGTCGAGGAGTTCCTGGATGTCCATCGACTGCGACTTTATGGCGCGACCTCCTTGACCGTGGCCGTACCCATGCCGCGACCCGCACACAACGGGGCCGCCTTGATACCACCTCCGCGCCTGCGCGGTTCATGTTCCAGGGTGACGCGCAGCGTGCCCTCCTTGGCGGTGCCGATCGCGGCGCGCGGTGCGGAGCCGATCCCGGCCTCAGACATCGAAACTGCCCCTTTCACACTGGAATGAGAATGTTATTCTCACAGTCCGAGAGTGCCAGTTGCAAGAAGGAGAAGTGAATGGACATCGCCGGTAGCTCCGCGCTCGTCGTAGGTGGCGCAGGAGGCCTGGGGGAAGCGACGGTCCGCCGACTGCACGCCGCAGGCGCCAAAGTGGTGGTCGCGGACCTGGCCGACGAGAAGGGGCCCAAGCTCGCCGACGAACTCGGCGTGAAGTACATCCGTACCGATGCCACCTCCGAGGAATCGGTCAACGCCGCCATCGCGGAGGCCGAAGCCCTTGCCCCGCTGCGTATCTCGGTGGACACCCACGGCGGTCCGGCGGCCGGCGGCCGGCTCATCGGCAAGGACGGCTCACCGCACGGGCTGGAGGGGTTCGAGACGACGGTCAAGTTCTATCTGACCGCGGTGTTCAATGTGATGCGGCTGGCCGCGGCGGCCATCGCCCGCACCGAACCGCTGGTAGAGGGCGGCCGCGGCGTCATCGTGAACACCGCATCCATCGCCGGCTACGAGGGACAGATCGGCCAGCTGGCCTACGCCGCCGCCAAGGGTGGCGTGCTCGGTATGACGCTGGTGGCCGCACGCGACCTGTCCCCGTTGGGAATCCGCGTCAACACCATCGCCCCCGGCACCATCAACACCCCGGCCTACGGCAAGGCCGCCGACCAGCTGGAACAGTACTGGGGTCCGCAGATCCCGTTCCCCAAGCGGATGGGCCGCTCGACCGAGTACGCCCAACTCGCCCAGAGCATCATCGAGAACGATTACCTCAACGGCGAGATCATCCGTCTCGACGGAGGACTGCGGTTCCCGCCCAAGTGAGCTGGCTCGGTGGGCAGGGGGCACCTCCCGCTTGCGGGGGAGAGCGCAGCGACCCGGGAAGTGAACTTGCCGGGAAGACGGCGTTCGTCGCCGGCGCCAGCCGCGGCATCGGCGCCACCATCGCCCACGCGCTCGCCGCAGCGGGCGCGTCGGTGGCCGTAGCGGCCCGGTCCGAACAGCCCGCCAAGTTGCCCGGCACCATCGGCTCGGTCGCGGAGTCGATCCGCGCGCAGGGCGGCAGGGCGCTGGCCGTCCCCTGTGACGTCACCAGCGAAGCGTCGGTCGATGACGCTGTCGCCGCTGCTGTTTCGGAGTTCGGCGGGATCGACATCCTGGTCGCCAACGCGGGTGTGCTGTGGCTGGGACCGGTCGAATCGACACCGCTGAAACGCTGGCAGCTGTGCCTGGACGTCAACCTGACCGGCGTCTTCCTGGTAACCAAGGCGGTGATCCCGCACGTGCGGGCCCGCGGCGGCGGATCGCTGATGGCCATCACCACCACCGGTGTCGGGATGCCCGGCGCGAACGCCTACTGGGTGTCCAAGGCCGCCGCCGAGCGGCTCTATCTGGGGCTGGCCGACGATCTACGCCCGGACAACATCGCGGTGAACTGCCTGAGCCCATCCCGGGTCGTGCTCACCGAGGGCTGGCAGGCCGGTGGGGGCGGATTCGAGGTCCCGCCGGAGATGGTCGAACCGCCCGAAGCAATGGGGCGCGCCGCGGTACTGCTCGCCGCGCAGGATGCCAGTGGGATCACCGGCACCGTGCAGCGTTCCGAGGAGCTGACCGCGGATTAGCCGTGCTGGTCACGCAGCACCCGCCGTAACACCTTCCCCGACGGCAATCGCGGGATGGCGTCGACGAAGACCACCCGGCTGGGGCGTTTGTAGGAGGACAGCCGCGCAACCACCAGGGCGATCAATTCCTGTTCCGTGACCGGTTTTCCGGTGGCGACGGCCGCAACCACCGCCTCGCCGTTGACTGCGTCGGGGACGCCGAACACCGCGCAGTCCTCGACAGCCGGATGTCCGTGCAGCACCGCCTCCACCTCCGCGGGTGCCACCTGGAAGCCGCGCACCTTGATCATCTCCTTGAGCCGGTCGGTGATCCGCAGCCAGCCCTCGCCGTCCAGTTCGCCGATGTCGCCGGTGCGGTACCACCCGTCGTCGAACGCGTCCGCCGTCGCGTCGTCGGGCAGATAGCCGGCCATCGCCGACTCCGAGCGCACCTGGATCTCACCGCTCTCGGCGATCCGCACCGCCACACCGGGCACCGGTTTGCCCACGGTGTCCAAACGTGCGTCGCCGATCGGGCAGCAGGCGATGACCGGCAACTCGCTGGCGCCGTAGGCCGACACCCACGGCACCCCTACCCGCTCGGTGACGGTGTCGGCGACGCTCTTGGTAACCGGCGTCGCGCACCACATGATGTAGCGCAGCGATGACAGGTCGTAATTCTCCAGGTCCGGATGCGCGGCGATGGCCAAAGCGATGGGTGCGACGGCCATTTCGATGGTGATGCGGTCGTCCTGGATATGGGTCAGCATCCGGTCGACGTCGAAGCGCGGATGCAGGCGCATCCAGGCACCGGTGTCGAGAATCGTGGCGATGTTGAGCAAACCCAGGATGTGCGAGGGCGGCGTCATGATCTGCATGCGATCGACGGCCGTGAGTTCCAGCGCGGTCCGCCAGTGCCGCACCGCTGCGGCGAACGCCGCGTGGGTGTGCCGCACGGCCTTGGGCATGCCCGTCGTTCCGGAGCTGAACACGAAGAGCGCATCGGCCTCGGGTGACACCGGTTCCCATGTGCCGCCGGCCGGTGTGATCGGCTCGTCCAAGTGCAGCATCGGGATCAGTTCGGAGAGCAACGAGGCGTCCCCGACCCCCAGCACCGGTGTCGTCAGCTCCAGCGCATGGGCCACCTCGGCGTGTTTCCATGCCGAGCTCAACAGCACCACCGCCGCGCCCAGGCGCCAGATCGCCCGCAGCGCAACGACGAACTCGGGACGGTTGGACGACATCAGGGCGACCCGGTCACCGGTGCGCACACCGCGCGCCGCGAGCGTGGCGGCCATCGCGTCGGACAGCGCATCCAGCTCGGCCATGGTGTACTGACGGTCCCCGAAAGCCAGGACCGGATCGTTCTTCGCAGGCATCAACCGACTACCTTATCCGCAACGGAGAATGTTATTCTCCTTTTATCAGAATCCGACGCCCAGGAGAGCTTGATGACGGCCGAACCAGTGCCCGCCGACGAAGTGACGATCCTGCTCGACGGTGCCCGCACGACGGCACTGCCGGTCGCGGGCGAGACACTGCTGGAGACGGCCCGGCGCGCCGGCCTGACTCCCCCGTTCGCCTGCGAAGCCGGTAACTGCGGCACCTGCATCGCCAAGCTCACCGAGGGCACCGCGACCATGAAGGTCAACGACGCACTCGACGATGACGAGGTCGAAGAGGGCTACGTGCTGACGTGTCAGGCGATCCCGGACCCGGGCCCGCTGACGGTCGATTACGACGACTGAGGGGCAGCGTCGAACACCGGTGCCGGCCGGTACTCCGGTTCGAACCCCTGCACCCGGATCGGGCTGCCCACCAGTCGGAAATCACCCGCGGTGACCACCATCTCCGGAGTGTCCTCCAAGGCCTCCGGCAGCGAGCGCACCGCTGCGGCGGGGATACCGAGCGGCTTGAGCCGGATCTCCCAGTTCACCGCGGTGTCGGAAGCCAGCGCGGCCGAGACCAGCGCCAGGACATCCTCGCGTGCCGCCGCCCGTTCGACCATGGTCTCGAAGCCGGCGATTCCCGCTTCACCCGCGAACGACCGCCAGAAACCGTCGTGGGTGATGAACAGCGCGAGATGGCCTTCGGCGGTCGGAAACAGCTGTGCGGGGACATAATAGGAGTGCGCACCGAACGGGTAGCGCCTCGGTTCGGCACCGTCGTTCAGGTAGGCAGCGGCCCGGTAGTTCAGCTGCGACAGCATGACATCTCGCAGGCACACATCGACCTGCCCGCCGTGGCCGGACACAATCTTGGCGAGCAGGCCCAACGCGGCGGTCAGACCGGTCGAGTTGTCTGCCGCCGAGTAGCCGGGCAGCGTGGGTGGCCCCTCGGGGTCACCCGTCATCGCCGCCACTCCGGTCGCGGCCTGGATGACGTAGTCGAACGCCGGGTCGTCCCCGCCGTGCAGGCCGTATCCGGTCAGCGCGACGCACACGATCTTCTCGTTGTACCGGCGCAGGTTCTCATATGTCAGGCCGAGCTTCTTGATCGCCGACGGCTTCATGTTGACCAGCAGCGCGTGCGAATCGGCCACCAGCTCACCGAGTCTGGCGCGCCCGTCGGTGGACGCCAGGTCCAGGCAGACGCTGCGCTTGTTGCGGTTGAGGCTGGCGAAGTAGCTGTCACTGACCTGCCGGGAGATCTCGCCGCCGGGTGGTTCGACCTTGATGACCTCGGCGCCCAGGTCGGCGAGCAGCATGGTGGCGTACGGGCCGGCCAGCATGACGCCGACCTCGATGATGCGGATGCCTGCCAGCGGGCCGGTCACGAGACCTGCTTGGCGAGTTCGGCGATCACCTCACGGGTGCGGTACTTCGACGCGATCAACTCGTCACGGTTATCGCCGATCGGCAGCAGCCGCACCGACAGGTCGGTGACACCGGCATCGGCGAAGGCTTTGAACCGCTTGAGAATCGACTCTTCGTCACCGGCGGCGCAGAGATCGCCGACAGTGCGGGCATCGCCACGGTCGAGCAGCCGCTGATAGTTGGGTGAGGTCTCGGCCTCGGCCAGGATGCGGTTGGCCCGGTCCTTGGCCTCGTCGATCTCGGAGTTCGCGCACAGCGTGACCGGGATGCCGGCCACGATGCGCGGTGCGGGCTTGCCCGCACCGGCGGCGGCCTTGTTGATCTTCGGGGCGATGTGCTCGCCGATGGCCTTCTCGTCGGCCATCCACAGCGAGGTCCCGTCGGCGTGCTCGCCGGCGATCTGCAGCATCACCGGGCCGAGCGCAGCGACCAGGACCGGCATCGGCGTTGCGGCGCCAAGTGCGGTCGGGTTGTGCACCGTGAAGGTGTCGTTCTCGACGTCCACCGGCCCGGGCCCGGAGATCGCGGCGTTGAACACCTGCAGATAGTCGCGGGTGTAGGCCGCGGGCTTGTCATACGGCAGGCCCAGCATGTCCCGGATGATCCAGTGATGCGACGGCCCGACGCCTAGCGCCAGGCGACCGTTCGATATGGCGTGCACCGAAAGCGCTTGGCGGGCCAGCGCGATGGGATGCTGCGCCTGCAGCGGCACCACAGCGGTGCCGAGTTCGATGCGGGTGCTGTGCGAGGCCATCAGCGCGACCATCGTCAGCAGGTCGAAGTCGTCGGGCACCTGCGGCATCCACGCGGTGGCCAGCCCGGCCGTATCGGCCCATTCGATATCGGAGATCAGCTTGCTGACCTTGCGCGCCATATCGCCGCGCTCGGCGCCGATCATCACGCCCAGCCGCATCAGCCGGCCACCTTCTCGGTCAGCGCCCGCACGTCGGTCACCAGCTTCTCCAACGACGTCCCGGTCGGGAACACCGCGGCGGCACCGGCATCCAACAGCTTCTGCACATCGGACTCCGGGATGGTGCCACCGACCACGACGGCGATGTCGCCGGCATCGGCGGCGCGCAGCGCGTCGACGGTGCGGGTGGTCATGGCGACGTGGGCGCCGGAGAGTATCGATAGGCCCACCAGGGCAACGTCCTCCTGCAGCGCGATGGAAACGATGTCCTCGATGCGCTGACGGATGCCGGTGTAGATGACCTCGAACCCGGCGTCGCGCAGGGTGCGCGCGACGATCTTGGCGCCCCGGTCGTGGCCGTCGAGGCCGGGCTTGGCGACCAGCACGCGTGTCGCCATCAGAACACCACCGGCTGCTGGAACTCGCCCCACACGGCCTTGAGCGTCGAAACCATTTCGCCCACCGTGCAATACGCTCCTGCGCAGTCGATCAGATTGTGCATCAGGTTGGCGTCTCCCTCGGCTGCCCGGGCCAGCGCGGCCAGGGCCTCTTTCACAGCGACATCGTCGCGCTCGGCCTTGACCTTGGCCAGCCGCGCGAGCTGTTTGTCCCGGCCCTCGGCGTCGAGTTCGTAGGTGGCCAGATCGGGTGCCGGCTCGTCGACGACGAACGTGTTCACGCCCACGACGGGCCGGACACCCGATTCGACTTCCTGGTGGATCTTGTAGGCCTCGTCGGCGATCAGGCCCTGCAGATACCCGTCCTCGATGCAGCGCACCATGCCGCCGTGCTGCTCGAGATCGTGCATGATCTCGATGATCTTCTCTTCGGTGGCGTCGGTGAGCGCCTCGACGAAGTACGAACCGCCCAGCGGGTCAGCCACTTTCGTCACCCCGGTCTCGTACGCCAGGATCTGCTGGGTGCGCAGTGCCAGCGTCGCGGACTCCTCGCTGGGCAGGGCGAACGGTTCGTCCCACGCGGCGGTGAACATCGACTGCACCCCGCCGAGCACCGAGGCCATCGCCTCATAGGCGACGCGCACCAGGTTGTTCTGGGCCTGCGGCGCGTACAGCGACGCCCCGCCCGACACGCAACCGAACCGGAACATCGCGGCCTTGTCGGTGGTGGCGCCGTAACGCTCGCGCACGATGGTGGCCCACCGCCGCCGTCCCGCCCGGTACTTGGCGATCTCCTCGAAGAAGTCGCCGTGGGTGTAGAAGAAGAAGGAGATCTGCGGGGCGAACTTGTCGATGGTCATACGGCCACGCTCGATGACCGTGTCGCAGTAGGTGACCCCGTCGGCCAGGGTGAAGGCCATCTCCTGGACGGCGTTGGCGCCGGCGTCGCGGAAATGTGCACCGGCCACCGAGATCGCGTTGAACCGCGGCACCTCGGCGGCACAGAACTCGATGGTGTCGGCGATCAATCGCAGCGACGGCTCGGGCGGCCAGATCCAGGTGCCGCGCGAGGCGTACTCCTTGAGGATGTCGTTCTGGATGGTGCCGGTGAGCATCCGTCGCGGCACACCCTTCTTCTCCGCGGCGGCGACATAGAACGCCAGCAGGATCGCGGCCGTGCCGTTGATGGTGAAACTGGTGCTGATCTTGTCCAGCGGGATGCTGTCGAACAGGATCTCGGCGTCGGCCAGGGTGTCCACGGCAACACCCACGCGGCCGACTTCCTCGCCGTACTCCGGGTCGTCGCTGTCGTAGCCGCACTGGGTGGGCAGATCCAGCGCCACCGAAAGCCCGGTGCCACCCTGGCCGAGGAGGTACCGGTAGCGCTCGTTGGACTCTTCGGCGGTGCCGAACCCGGAGTACTGCCGGAAGGTCCAGGTCTTGCCCCGGTATCCCGAGGCGAAGTTTCCGCGCGTGAACGGGTAGTCACCCGGCGCAGGCGGATCTCCCGCACGGTCAGCGGGACCGTACACGGGGGCCAGGGGAATACCCGAGGGTGTCGCTACCGGGGAGTCGGATTGGTCGTTCATCACTGGATAACGTACTTGCTCAAAATGAGAATGCCAATACCGCTGTCTGAAAACATGCACTGTGAGGGCCTGCCAGGCACACAAGACGGCCCGTGGTCCGCACGTCGACAACACCCCGGCGACACGTCGTGCCTGGACATGAGCGATTATGACACTTGCTGAAAATGAGAATGCCAATACCATCAGGGGAAGCAAGACCCCTTCCGTATGAGGAGTCAGTATGTCCAGCGAGCAACGTCCGCTTGCCGATCGCACCCTGGTGGTCTCCGGCGGCAGCCGCGGTATCGGGCTGGCCATCGCGCTAGGCGCCGCCAAGCGGGGCGCCAATGTGGTGCTGTTGGCCAAGACCGCCGAGCCTCACCCGAAGCTGCCGGGCACCGTGCACACCGCGGTCGCCGACGTCGAGGCCGTCGGCGCCAAGGCGGTGGCCGTGGTCGGTGATGTCCGCAAGGAAGAAGACGTCGCGCGGGCCATCGACACTGCAGTACAGACCTTCGGCGGCGTCGACATCGTCATCAACAACGCCAGCGCGATCGCCACCGAGCCCACCGAGGCGCTGGCGGCCAAGAAGTTCGATCTCATGATGGACATCAACGTGCGCGGCACGTTCCTGCTCACCAAGGCCGCGCTGCCGCACCTGCGGCAGTCCGCAGAAGCGCATGTCATCACCTTGGCGCCGCCGCTGAATCTGAACCCCTATTGGCTGGGCGCGCACCCCGTCTACACCGTGTCCAAGTACGGGATGACGCTGCTGTCGCTGGGCTGGGCGCAGGAGTACCAAGAGTCCGGGATCGGGTTCAGCTGCCTGTGGCCACAGACCTATATCGCGACATCGGCGGTGACGAACCTGGCCGACGGCGACCACCTGGCTTCTTCGTCGCGCAGCCCGGAGATCATGGCCGACGCCGCGGTTCAGATCCTCACCGGGCCGGCCAAGGACGCCAACGGCCAGACCTTCATCGACGCCGACGTGCTGGCCGGTGCCGGAATCACCGACCTGTCCCGTTATGGCGGTGGCGACGATCCCATCTGGGATATCTTCGTGGACAAGTCATGAGTATCTCGCTGCTGTTGGAGATGGCATCCTCGACCGATCCGGACCGCACAGCGGTCGTGTCGGGCGATCTGCGGCTGAGCGCCGGCGAACTGAGCGATCTCGCCGACGGCGGCGCCGGTGTGGTGGCCGCCTCGGGCGCCCAGCATGTCGCCTATGTCGGCGCCGGAGGCGCCCTGCTGCCGCTGCTGCTGTTCGCCTCGGCGCGCGCCGGGGTGCCCGTGACCCCGTTGAACTACCGATTGAGCGCCGACGGCCTGCGAGCCTTGATCGCCCGGCTGCCGGATCCCCTGGTCGTGGTCGATGACGAGTACCGCGACGCCGTCGGCGACGAGTTCCGGGTGATGGGGTCCGCGGAGTTCCTGGCGGCGGCCCGCACCGCCGAACCCGCCGCCCAGTTCCCCGATCCGGACTCGGTGGGCGTCGTGCTGTTCACCTCGGGCACCACCTCGGCACCGAAAGCCGTTGAGCTCACTCATAACAACCTCACCAGCTATATCACCGGCACGGTCGAGTTCGCCTCGGCCGAGCCCGGTGACGCCGCGCTGATCTGCGTTCCGCCTTATCACATCGCGGGTGTCTCGGCGGCACTGTCGAACCTGTACGCCGGCCGCAAGATGGTGTACCTGACCCAGTTCGACGCCCGGGAATGGGTGGGCCTCGTCGAGTCCGAGGGCGTCACCTCGGCCACGGTGGTGCCGACCATGCTGGACCGCATCGTCACCGTCCTGGAATCCCAGAACACCGCACTTCCGACGCTGCGCACGCTGGCCTACGGCGGGTCCAAGGTCGCACTTCCCCTGGTGCGCAAGGCTCTTGAACTGCTACCCGCGGTCGGCTTCGTCAACGCCTACGGCCTCACCGAGACCAGTTCGACGATCGCCGTACTGACCCCCGACGATCACCGGGTCGCCCTGGGCTCCGATGACGCCGCGGTCGCCAGGCGACTCGGCTCGGTCGGCCAACCGGTGCCCAGCATCGAGGTGCAGATCCGCGCCGAGGACGGAACCGTCCTGGGCGCAGGCGAAACCGGGGAACTGTACGTGCGCGGCGAACAGGTGTCCGGGCGCTACACCGGTATCGGTTCGGTGCTCGACGAACAGGGTTGGTTCCCCACCAAGGACGTGGCCACCCTCGACGAGGACGGTTACCTCTACATCGGCGGACGCTCCGATGACACCATCATCCGCGGTGGGGAGAACATTGCGCCCGCCGAGATCGAGGACGTGCTCGTCGAGCACCCACAGGTGCGCGAGTGCGCGGTGGTGGGTCCCGAGGATCCCGAATGGGGGCAGATCATCGTCGCGGTCGTGGTCCCCGCGGCCGGCACCGAGCCGCAACCCGATGAGCTCCGGGAGTTCGTCCGCGCGCAGCTGCGCGGATCCCGCACCCCGGACCGGGTCGTCTTCCGTGACGAGTTGCCCACCAACGCGACCGGCAAGGTGCTGCGCCGCGAACTCGTCAGCGAATTGAACGCAAAGGAGCCCGCATGATCAAGAACGGCACCCGCCTGCAGAGTCAGGTGTGCGACACCCAGGTCATCGTGGTGCGCGCCTCCGAGGGTCTGGACGACCTGCGCGCCGGTGGCGCACCGCTGATCCCCGTCGGTGAGACTGCCGCCGAGGGCCTGACGCTGGATCCCGCTCTGTCGGAAGGCAATCTGATGGGTAAGCGCTACGTCGACGACAGCGGCGCGGAGATCCTGGTGACCAAGGCCGGCGCGGGCACGCTCAGCATCGGCACCACACCCCTGGCGATCAAGGAAGCAAAGCCGCTGCCTGCCAGCGACTGAGTCGAGAGCCTGGTTAGGCTCCGAGGATGACGACCATCAGCAAGGCGCGCTCGCTGGGCGTGGTGACCGTGGCCTACGTCGTCGCCATCGCAGTGGCGGTGGCGTGGCTGTGGCTGGGCCCCAGCACCGATCGACTGTGGCTGGACACCCTGATCGCCGATCTGCTGGCCACCGTGGCGATCTTCGCCTTCAGCCGGGTGTACCGGAATTCCAGCTTCTACGACGCCTATTGGAGTGTCATCCCGCCGCTGTTGTTGTTCTACTGGTGGTATCGCAGTACCGATGTCGACCTGTTGCGCGTCTGGCTCATCACCATCGTGGTGCTGCTGTGGGCGATCCGGCTGACCGCGAACTGGGTGTATGCGTTCCCGGGGCTGCACCACGAGGACTGGCGCTACCCGATGTTCAAGCAGCGCGCCGGCCGCTTCGAGATCCTCGCCGACCTGGTCGCCATCCATCTGATCCCGACACTGCAGGTCTTCCTGGCCATGGTGCCGGTGTACGTCGCGGTGACCCGGCCGGGACCCGGACTGGTGTGGCTGGCCTGGATCGCGTTCGTGGTGGGGCTGGCCGCGGTGACGCTGGAACTCGTCGCCGATGTGCAGATGCACCGCTTCGTCGCGGAGCGCCGCACCGGCGAAGCCATGGACCGTGGTCTGTGGAGTTGGTCGCGGCATCCGAACTACTTCGGGGAGTTCAGCTTCTGGGCGGCGCTGGCCCTCTTCGGGATCGCGGCGGCGCCGGCGGACTGGTGGTGGCTGATTCTCGGTGCGCTCGCCATTCTGGCGATGTTCCTCGGGGCGAGCATCCCGATGATGGAGGAACGCAGCCTGGCACGCCGTCCCGCCTATCAGGACGTGGTGGACCGCGTCTCACGGTTCGTGCCGTGGCCCCCGAAACGCGAAAGCGCGCCCCGCTCGGCGTGACCCCCGACGGCACGCGCGATCGCGGCGCCATCCGGATGGACCCGAGATGGGCCGCCCCACCTAGCCGACCGGCTACGCTGGCCGCGTGAGCATCGAGGGCAGGCTGGCGCCGACCACCTACAGCGCCGCGCAGACCCGTGTCATCACCGCCGCCCTGGACCTGTTCGGCGCACACGGTGTCAGCGGCACCTCGCTGCAGATGATCGCCGATGCCATCGGTGTCACGAAAGCCGCTGTCTACCACCAGTTCAAGAGCAAGGACGAGGTCGTCATCGCGGTCGCTGAAACCGAGCTGGCCGCGCTCCAGGACGCCCTGGACGCCGCGGAAGCAGAAGCCGACCAGGTGGCCGCCCGCGAAGTGCTGCTCACCCGGGTGGTCGATATGGCCGTCACCCGCCGCCAGCTCACCGGTGTGCTGCAGTTCGACCCGGTGGTGGTGCGACTGCTGGCCGAGCACCGACCCTTCGCGCAGTTCATCGAGCGGCTGTATCAGGTCCTGCTCGGCGGCGGCGTCGGTGTCGAGGCCCGGGTCAACGCGGCGGTCATGTCCGGGGCGCTCAGCGCGGCGGTGATGCACCCGCTGGTCACCGACGTCGACGACGACACCCTGCGGGCCCAGATCCTCAAGGTCACCCGGCGCATCCTGGACCTGCCTCAGGCGTGACGGCTCGTCACTCCCCCGTCGACCACCAGGTAGGTACCGGTGATGAACGACGCCTTCGGTGACATTGAGGGGGACCCGTTTGGTGGTCCAGTCGCTATGCGACTTGGGGTTGGTGGGTCGTGGTCCACTGTAGAGCGAACTCCGCTGGGGTAAGTTCGCCGTGGGCGGAGTGGGGTCGGTTGGCGTTGTAATCGCAGCGCCAGTCCTCGATGATCACCCGGGCCTCCAGAAGCGAGTCGAAGCGCCACGAGTTGAGCAGTTCATCACGCAGGCGGCCGTTGAAGGATTCGATCCAGGCGTTCTGCCACGGCGAGCCGGGATCAATGAAAAGGGAACCGGCACTGTTGAATCGGCACCAATCGCTCACGGCGTGGGCCACGAACTCGGGCCCGTTGTCGAAGCGCACGTAGTGCGGCGCCCCGTGGGTGAGGGCCAGGCGATCCAAGACGTCGACGACGCCGTCGGCGTTGATGGCGCGGTCGACCTCAATCGCGAGTGCTTCGCGGGTGAACTCGTCGATGACGTTGAGCATCTTGAGGATGCGGCCATCGGCGGTCGTGTCGAACTGGAAGTCCATCGCCCAGATCACGTTCGGGCGGATCGGTGACATCGCACCCACGGCGACACCGATGCCGGTCAGCCGCTTCTTGCGGCGGCGCTGTGGGACCCGCAAGCCCTCTTCACGCCACAGCCGGCGGATGCGCTTGTTGTTGGCTTTCCAGCCGGCCTTGCGGGCCATCTTGGCTGCCCGTCGCCACCCCCAGCGAGGTCGATCGGTGGAGAACCGGCGCAACCAAGCCCGCAGCTCGGCCTCCTCGGTGGCGATCGGCGCCGGCGTCAGGCGCATCGTGGAGCGGTGCAGACCCACGACCGTGCAGGCGCGGCGTTCAGACACCCCGAACCGCTCGCGCAGCACCGTGACGGCGCTGCGCTTGCGGTTCGGGGTCAGAAGTTTCCCGCCGAGATCTCCTTGAGCATGTCGATGTCGAGGGCCTGGTTGGCGACCATCTTCTTGAGCCGGGCGTTCTCGGCTTCGAGTTCTTTGAGACGCTTGGCGTCGTTGGCCTTCATGCCGCCGTACTGGGCAAGCCAGCGATGCCACGTCGACTCCGCGATCTCTAGGTGTCGGCACACCTCGCTCAGTTCCTGGCCCGCTGCAAGGAGCTTGTTGCCCTCGGCGAGCTTGCGGATGATCTGGTCCGGGGTGTGCCGCCGGCGCTTGTTCGATGCCATGTCGTTGTTGATTCTTCCTTGCCCGCAGACCGGGCAACAGAGTCGCACAACGACTGGACCACTACGAAGGGCTCACCTCAACATCAGGAACGCCACCGCCGCGGCCACCTCCTCGGGATCACCGATGCGCCCCAGCGGTGCGGCAGCCACGAAACTCTCGCGCACCTCGTCGACATCCAGCGCGATCTGCAGCATCGGGGTGCGGATGAAGCCCGGGCACACGGCGTTGATCCGGATGCCGGACGGGCCGAGCTGAGCGGCCATCGACCGGGTCAGCCCGAGCAGCCCGGCCTTGGACGCGCAGTAGGCCGGGATGAACGGATTGGCCGTCAGCCCTTCGATACTCGAGATGCCGACGACCGCGGGCGCACCGCCGGAGCGGGCACTGGCCTCCAGCTGGGGTAGCAGTTGTTGCACCAGCATCGCCTGCGCGCGCAGGTTCACATCGAGCACCGCGTCCCACGATTCCTCGGTGTAGGCGCCCACCGGCTCCGGGATCACCCGACCCGCGGCGTGCACCAGACCGTCGACCCCGTCGATCGCCTGGATTGCGGCCGCCGTCGCCGCGGTGTCGGTGACATCGAGGACGGCGGCAGGCATCCCGAGTGCGGCGGCCACCTCGGTGACCTCGGGGGCGAGATCCCACAACACCACCCGCCGCCCATCGGCGACCAGCGCCTGCGCGCTCGCCCGACCGATACCCGATGCCGCCCCGGTGACCACCACTGCTGCCATGGGCAGAACCTAGGTCAGCAGGTGCGCCGTTCGTGCGGCTTTGCGCCACGTGCCGCACGGACGACGTCATCGGTGAAGCGTTCCAGCAGCACGGCCTGGGTGGCGGCGAGGTGCTTGCGCGCGATGCGTTCGGCCTCGGCCGCGTTACCCGCGGCGATCTCGTCGACGAGCCTGCGGTGGGTACGCACGGCGCCGCGAGCCTCGGCCGGTGACGGATATTCGCCGCGCTTGACGACGTAGTCGGCCCACTTCTCCTCCTGTGCCGACCACAGCGCGACCAGACTTCCCACCACGTGACGCACGGTGGCATTCGGGGTGTATTCGACTACCAGATCATGGAATTCACGCGCGATGCGGGTGAACGCGGCGCCATCGCCAACCGCTTCTGCGGAGGCGTCGACGTTGCGGGTCAGAGCCGGCACCACCGTCTTGAGCCGATCCGTGCGGCGCGCCACCTCGGCCACACACAACGGCTCCAGCAACTGCAGGCCGGCCGCCAGGTCGCCGAGTGACACCGCGGAGCCCTGCAGCGCCAGACCCAGGTGGTAAGCCGCCGACGACTCGCTGGGCCGGTGCACTTCGGCGCCGCCGACACTGCCGCGGCGCACCGTCACCAACCCCTCGGTCTCCAGGATGCGCAGCGCCTCACGGATCGAGGGATAGCTGACACCGAACTCGGTGACCAGCTGGTCCTGGGTCGGCAACCGGTCGGCACCGGCCAGGATCCGGTCCCGCAGCTCGCCCGCGACGGTCTCGGCGATGCGGTGTTGCGGGGTGCGCATGGAACAAATACTAGCAATCCTTATAAGGATTGCCCTACGATCGCGGACGTGGACTTCGATATGGGGCCGGCCGCCGCGGCGCTGCGCGGCGAGCTGCGCGACCTGGTGAAAGCGCACATCGCCGAGGATTATCTGGGCGCCTTCACCCACGACCCCGACGACCTGGAGGTGGCGCAGGCCTTCTGCCGACTGCTCGCCGAGCGCGGGCTGCTGTGCATGTCCTGGCCGACCGAGTTCGGCGGTCAGGCCTCCTCACCCTGGGAGCAGACCGTGGTGCGCGAGGAGATGTGGGCGCACCACGAACCGCGCGGCGCGCAGTACATGGGCGTCAACTGGGTGGGGCCGATCATCATGCGCCACGGCACCCCGGAGCAGCAGGCCAGACACCTACCGCCGATCGCGGCCGGTGACGTGATCTGGTGCCAAGGGTTTTCCGAGCCGGAGGCCGGCTCGGACCTGGCATCGCTGCGGACCTCGGCGGTGCGCGACGGCGACAGCTGGGTGATCAACGGCCAGAAGATCTGGACCTCCTACGCAACGATGGCGCAGTGGTGCTTTCTGCTGGCGCGAACGTCCAAGATAGGAAAAGAACCGGCTCGAAAAAAACAACACGGCCTGACGATCTTCCTGGTGCCCATGTCGGATCCGGCGATCACCGTGCGCCCCATCCAGACGATGATGGGCCCGCACCATCTCAACGAGGTGTTCTTCGACGATCTGCGGGTGACCGATGCCGATGTGCTCGGCACGGTGGACGATGGCTGGACGGTGGTGCAGAGCGTGCTGGCCTTCGAGCGCGTCGGCATCGCCCGCTATGCCCGCTGCGAACGTCTGCTGCATCTGGCCCCGAAAGCCCTCGGCGAGCACTGGGCCGAGCTGCCCGAGCAACTGCGCGGCCGCTGGGCGCGGATGCTCACGCACTGCCGACGGGCGCGATTGATGGCCTACCGGCTGGTGGCACTGCAGGCCGAGGGTCAGGTTCGCCCCACCGATTCGGCGGCGTACCGCATTGCGGTCACCAAACTCGACCAGGACAGCGCCGAAGTGCTCATGGAGATCATCGCCGCACTACCCGAGGGGGTGTCGCGTATCTTCACCGCCGAGGTGGAGGACCACTGGCGCTACTCGCAGCCCTCGACGGTGTCCTCCGGCAGCATCGAGATGCAACGCATCCTGCTGGCCCGCACCCTGTTGGCGGCATCGTGAACATCGACCTGAGTCCCGAAGCCCGCGAGTACGGTGAGCAGGCCCTACGCGCTTTCGAATCCGCGGGCGGCGATGCGCTGTTGCAGCGCGCCGAAGCCGATCCCTCCCAACGGGAATCGCTCGTCGGGGCGGTGCTGAAAAGTCTGGGCGCCTGGGATCTGGAGCCGCGCAGCGACACCGACTCCGCCGAAGCCGCTGCCGCGTTGTGCCGCAGCGCCGGATACTGGGGTCTGCCCTACCCGTTGGCCGAACGGCTGGCCCGGCCCGCCGATATCGACGCCGACGGACTGATCGTGGTCGCCGGTCCCGCCCCGGCCGCCACCATCGCCGGTGTCGAGGGCGACTGGGCGACAGTCACTCTGGAGGGTCACCGGGCGCGGGTGACGGGCACCGCCGACGCCCGGACGGCCTTCGTCACGTCGCTGCAACTCACCGACCTCGACGACGCCGGTGCCGCAGATGTCGCTTTGGCCCTCGTGCTGCCGTGCTGGACGCTGCTCGGCATGCTGGACCGCGCCATGGCGCTCACCATCGCCCATGTCAAGCTGCGACAGCAGTTCGGTCAGCCGCTGTCGGGATTCCAGAGCGTGCAGTTCCAGCTCACCGACGCCGAGGTGGAGCGCAGCGGCCTGGAGATGCTGGCCCGTTATGCGCTGTCCACCGTCACCGGACCCGACGCGCTCGCCGACGCGCTGGCCCTGCGACTGGCCGCGCTGGAGGCCGCCGAGGTGGTGTTCCGGGTGACCCACCAACTGCACGGCGCCGTCGGCTTCTGCGATGAGACCGTGCTGTCCTGGCTCTCGCGCTACAGTCAGCCACTGCGGCGGCTACCGCTGGGGCTGTCGGCGACCCACGCGCAACTGACCGCACTGTTGGGCACCCGCGGCCTGACCGGACTGTACAGCGACGCAGTATGACTCAGGACATCGAGCAGTTTCGCGACCGCGTCCGGCAGTGGTGCGACGAACACGTGCCCACCGATTGGCGCGCCGCCCAGACCGGGGTGAGCGACGACGAATACGTGCGCTTCCAGAAGTCCTGGTTCGCCGAGTTGCACACCGCAGGTTTCGCGGTGCCGCACTGGCCTGCCGAATGGGGCGGCGGCATGTCGGTGGCCGAACAGATCGTGCTGTACTCCGAACTCGCCGCTCATGACGCACCCCGGCTGGTGCTGGCCTTCGTCGGGATCCACCACGCCGCCTCCACGCTGCTGGCCGCGGGCACCGAGGAACAGCGCCGCCGCCACCTCCCGGCGATCCTCGACGGCGAGATCTGGGTGCAGGGCTTCTCCGAGCCCGAGGCCGGGTCCGATCTGGCCGCGTTGCGCACCACCGCCCGGCGCGACGGGGATGATTTCGTCGTCAACGGCCAGAAGGTCTGGGCCAGTGGCGGTCTGCATGCCGACTGGTGTCTGCTGCTGGCCCGCACCGATCCGGATGCCAAGAAAAGGCATGGCATCTCGTACTTCCTGATGGACATGAAGTCGCCGGGCATCGAGGTCAGGCCGATCAAACAGGCCACCGGTGAATCGCATTTCTGCGAGGTGTTCCTCAATGACGTCCGGGTGCCCGCCGCCAACCTGGTGGGCCCGGAGAACAAGGGGTGGCAGGTCGCCCAGGAAACCCTGGGCGCCGAGCGGGGAATGACGATGTTGGAGCTGGCCGAGCGACTAGGCAACGCCGGCTTCCGCTGGCTGGTCGCCGAATGTGCACGCGCGGGTGTACTCGCCGACTCGCTGGTGGCAGATCGGCTGGCACAGTTGGAAATCGAGATCACCGGGTTGCGGGGGCTGTGCCGGGATCTGGTCGAAGGCCGAAGTGACGGCCCAGCCGATGCGTCGGTGGTGAAGCTGTTCTACAGCGAACTGCTGCAACGGCTCACCGATTTCGGCGCCCAGATCAGCGGCCTGGCCGGGCAAACCATGCTGGCCAAACCCATATCGAGCGGCTGGGAATCCGGCGCGTGGGTGCTCGATTTCATCGGCTCCTGGGAATGGACCATCCCTGGCGGTGCCAGCGAGATTCAGCGCACCATCATCGGTGAGCGCGGACTGGGCCTGCCACGTGAACCGGCGGGAGCATGATGACACGCGAATTCGCCGATCTGCATCCGGAACTGCGGGCGGTGGCCAGGAACCTGCTGACCGCCGGGCACCCGGACTGGACGCTGCTCACCCAGGCGGGCTGGCCAGGCCTGGAGATCGAAGAGTCACTCGGCGGCGCCGAGGTGTCCTTTGCCGAAACCGCGATCGTCGCCGAGGAACTCGGGCGGGCCGCCGCACGCAGCAGCCACCTCGGCGTCAGTCTCGGCATCGGCGCGCTGCTCGCGCTGTCCCCCGACACCGGCCGCGATGAGGCGTTGTCCGCGGCCGCCGGCGGCACGGAATTGCCGGTCGCCGTGCTGAGCACAGGTGAGCGCCCCAGCATCGGTTTCACCCTGACGGCCGGCGGGCTCAGTGGCACTGCCGATTTCGTGCCGGACGCCACCGAGGCAACCCGGCTGCTGATTCCGGCCCAGGACTCCGAGGGCACGCCCGCGCTGGTGCAGATCGATCCGGCAGCCACCGGACTGCTGATCACGGCGCAGCCGACGCTCGATGAAACCCGTCGGCTCGCCACGGTCACCGCCGACGGTGTGCAACCCACCCAGGTATGGCCGTTCCCGGCCACGCAACACCTGCTGGACCGCGGGACCGTCGCGGTCGCCGCCGACAGCCTCGGCCTGGCCGAGGCGATGCTGGCCGCCACCGTGGACTATGTCCGAATACGCCACCAATTCGGCCGACCCATCGGCTCGTTCCAGGCGGTCAAACACGCCTGCGCGGACATGCTGGTGCAGATCCGGGTGACGCGCCGCCTGGTCGAGGCCGCCGTCGACGCGGTGGCCGCGGGTTCCGATGCGCAGACGGCGGTGTCCATGGCCAAGGCCTATGCCGGTGAGACTGCGGTCGCCGTCGCGGGCAAGGCGATGCAACTGCACGGCGGCATCGGCTACACCTGGGAGAGCGGCGTGCAC
Source organism: Mycolicibacterium frederiksbergense (assembly GCF_012223425.1). GTDB lineage: Bacteria > Actinomycetota > Actinomycetes > Mycobacteriales > Mycobacteriaceae > Mycobacterium > Mycobacterium frederiksbergense. The sequence continues at coordinate 4,310,139 of NZ_CP038799.1, read as the reverse complement.
GTCTACCTCAAGCGAGCGACCCTGAACCGGTCACTGTTCGGGTCGCCGACCGCGCACCGGCGCGCCCTGGCGACGCGCTTCCGATAACGCTGCCGACCGGTCGGACTTGTGCCATCGTGCTGCTATGCCTCGGGGGTCGATGGTTGCGCCGGCGCTGGTCGCCATGGCGGCGCTCGTGTCGTGCTCGGTGCCGACCGACAAGAGCGTGAGCAGGGAACGCCTGCAGGACGAGATTGTCGAAGAGGTCACCGAGCAGTCGGGGGCCGCGCCGGATTCGGTGAGCTGCCCGGGGGACCTCCAGGCATTCGTCGGTGCAAGTGTGGACTGCACGCTGGCCGATGAGGGGCAGCAGCGCCGCGTCAGCGTGACGGTGGGCAGCACCGAGGGTGACGAGGTCGACCTGCTCATCGCACAGACCATCGGCAAGGACACCGTCGCGAGACAGATCACCGAGCAGATCAGTAGGCAGATCGGCCGGGCGCCGCAATCGGTGACCTGTCCGGCCGATCTCAGCGGCGACGCAGGTGCCACGCTGCGCTGCGAACTCAGGGATTCGGGCAAGACCTACGGCGTGACGGTGACGACCGTCAACCGTGGTGAGGTGACCTTCGACATCAAGGTCGACGAGCAGCCGCAGTAGTCGGGGACACAGGTCCCGGGCCGCATCTTGTTAGCCTGTCGGCATGCACCGACGGGCCGGACGCCTCGCTCGATGGCTCAGCGTTGCACTCATCGCGGCGCTGATGCTGACCGGTTGCGGCACCACCATGCTCGACGGCCGCGCCGTGTCGATGCTCTACGACCCCTCCCGCGCCGGTGGTTTGCCCGCCAGTGATGGCCCCAGCGGGCCGCGCCCCGACGCGCCCGCACCCACGCGCACCGCGGAGAACAGCGATGGCGGCCCGGTCGATCAGCTGGCCCTACAAGCCATCGATGATCTGGAGCAGTTCTGGTCGGAGAACTGGAACGGGGCACTGACCGGCACGTACAGTCCGGTCGCCGGGCTGGTCTCTTATGACGCCGACGACCCGAACACGCCGCAGGTCTGCGGCAACGATCTCTACGGACTGTCCAACGCGTTCTATTGCTTTGACGCCGACGTGATGGCCTGGGATCGCGGCGAGTTCATCCCCGGGGCGGCGCAGTACTTCGGTGAGATGGGCGTCGTCGGCGTGATGGCCCACGAATACGGCCACGCCGTGCAGGCGAAGGCACATCTGGTGGAGAAGTCCACCCCGGTGCTGGTCAAGGAACAGCAGGCCGACTGCTTCGCGGGGGTCTATCTGCACTGGGTCGCCGCCGGAAAGTCACCACGCTTCGCGCTGAGCACCGGCGACGGCCTCAATCACGTTCTCGCCGGGGCGATCTACATCCGCGATCCGTTGATGACGCAGGAAGAGGCGATCCTCACCGGCGATGCACACGGATCGGCGCTGGATCGGATCAGCGCCTTCCAGATCGGGTTCAGCGGTAACGCCGATCAGTGCGCTGCCATCGACATGGAGGAGATCATCGAACGCCAGGGCGACCTGCCGAAGTTCCTGTCCTACGACTCCTATGGCGATCCGACCGCCGGCGACAGCGTCATCGATGCCGATCTGCTGAACAGTCTGATGAACACGCTCGGCGACGTCTACTCCCCCGACAACCCGCCCGCGATGAACATGGAGATGGCCAGTTGTCCGGACGCGGAGTCCATTTCGCCCGCGGCGTACTGCCCGTCGACCAACACGATCAACGTCAACCTGCCCGCCCTGCAGGAGCTGGGCACCCCGAAGTCCGAGGAGCAGGGTGTGCTGCTGCAGGGCGACAACACCGCGCTGTCGATCATCACCTCTCGCTATGCGCTTGCCGTGCAACAGGAGCGCGGCATCCCGCTGGAGTCGCCGGTGACAGCGCTGCGCACGGCCTGCCTCACCGGGGTGGCGCAGGGCCGGATGGCCGAGCCGGGTAGTCCGTTGACGCTGTCGGCCGGGGACACCGACGAGGCGATCTCGGGACTGCTCACCAATGGTCTGGCGGCCAGCGATGTCAACGGAGTGACGGCCACGGCCGGTTTCACCAGGATTCTGGCGTACCGGGCCGGGCTGTCCGGGGATCCCGAGCAGTGCTACGAACGGTTCTCGGCATGAGCGACGCTTGCGAGGGAACTGCATGACCCGGCCACCGGATCCCGCCCAGCAGCCGTGGTGGGCGCGCCCGGGTGGCGCGCCGGCACCGGGGGAACCGCAGCGTGGCACACCGCGACACGGCGCGCCTGGGTACGGTGCACCGCCGCCGTCGGGCCCGCCGCCCCGCCAGCCCTATCCGCCTGCCCCCCAGCAGTATCCGCCGCGCCGGCCACCGCCCCCGCCGGGGTACCCTCCGCCCCCGCAGCGGGTCCCCCCGGCGCAGCAATACCCGCCGCAACAGCAGCAGCGCCCGGCGCCCGTGATCGACCCGAACCGCTACACCCTGCCGCCGGGTACGCCCACCCCGCACCGCGCGCCGTCCCGGCGCTCAGGGCCCGACAGACGCACTGTGCTCATCGCTGCCGGTGTGGTCGTCGCGCTGGTCCTCACCGGAGTGGCCGTGTGGCAGTTCCTCTTCCGCGACACCACCGTCATCAACGTCGAGCAGGCCGAAGCCGGTGTCCGCGAGATCCTGTCGGACCCGATCAACGGGTACGGCGCCAACAGCATCAGCGCGCTGCGGTGCAATGACGGCAGGGACCCGTCGGCGGCCAAGGGTGACAGCTTCACCTGCGCTGTCGAGATCGACGGGACCGTTCGCCACGTGTACGTCGAATTCCAGGACGACAACGGCACGTTCGCGGTCGACGGTCCCCGGTAGGTCAGGCTCCCGGGCGCTTGTGCGGTGTGCCGTGCACTCCCTCCGCGTACGCGGTTTCGGCGTGCTGGGTGAAGTCGATGCCGGACAGTTCGTCCTCGCGGGTGACCCGGAAGCCGACCGTCACCGCGATGATCTTGGCCAGCACGAAAGAAACAACGAAGGCGAAGGCGGCGACGACGACAATCGCCAACGTCTGCTTGCCCAGCTGGGTGATCCCGCCGCCGTAGAACAATCCTTCCGGTCCGCCCGAGATCATTTCCGCGGCCAACAGTCCGATCAGGAAGGTGCCCACCACGCCGCCGACGAAGTGCACCCCTACCACGTCCAGGGAATCGTCGTAGCCGGCCTTGAACTTCCAGCCGATGGCGAACGAGCAGACCACGCCGGCGGCGAGGCCGACCAGAATGGCACCGAGCGGTGAGACGAACCCGCACGACGGGGTGATGGCGACCAATCCGGCCACCACACCGGACGCCGCGCCGAAGGTGGTCGGATGGCCGTCGCGGAACCGCTCCACGGCCAGCCAGCCGAGCATGCCCAGGCATCCGGCGAGCAGCGTGTTCAGGAAGATCACGGCCGCCTTGCCGTCGACGGCGAAGGCCGACCCGGCGTTGAATCCGAACCAGCCGAACCACAATAGACCGACACCGAGCAGCACGAACGGAAGATTGTGCGGACGCATCGCCTCGGACTTGAAGCCAATACGCGGACCGAGCACCAGCGCGAGGGCCAATGCCGATGCCCCGGAGACAATTTCGACGACCAGTCCACCCGCATAGTCGAGCGCACCGAATGACGCCAACCAGCCGCCGGGCCCCCACACCCAGTGAGCCACCGGGGAGTACACCAGCAGGGTCCAAGCCGCGACGAACAACACCCACGACGAAAACTTGGCGCGATCGGCGATGGCGCCGCTCACCAGGGCCGCGGTCAGGATCGCGAACGCCAGTTGGAAGGTGACGAACAGGAGCTCGGGCACATTGGAGCGCACCGCGTCCAAGTCGATACCGGACAGCCCGATGTGCTGCAGCCCACCGATCAAACCGCCGCCGGCATCCGCACCGAACGCCAGGCTGTAGCCGGCCACCACCCACGTCACCGTGACGACCGGGATGGAGATGAAGCTCATCATGATCATGTTGAGCACGCCGGTCGAGCGGACCATGCCGCCGTAGAAGATGGCCAGACCGGGCGTCATCAACAGAACCATGGCGGTGCTGACAAGCAGCCAGGCCGTGGCGGCCGGATCGATCTGCACGGGGACTCCTTCGTCTGAGCAAAACGCCCGGACGACTATGACACAGCGGTGCGGACCCGCCGACGTATTTCACGCGGGACGGTGACATGGCGTGTGCCGGGCACCCCGGTGGGTACCAGAGGGTGATGGCTGACAACTCATGGACCGTCCAGATCGGTGTCGTCGATGATCCGCAGAACACGGGCGTGCCGCCGGTGCCCACCGACGTCTACCAGGGCAACGAGGAGGGCGCTCGAACCGAATTCGCCGAGCAGTCCGCCGATGCCCGGGAGGCGGATTACCGCTATGTGATGCTGCGGCATATGGGCGAGGTGGTCGAGTGCTGGGGAACTCCGCCCGCCGCGGGGTAGGAACGGCACAACCAACGGCAGCGCCAGATCGAAGGAGCTTTACTGTGCGGGCGGTGGGACTCGAACCCACAAGTTCTTTCGAACACCGGCACCTAAAGCCGGCGCGTCAGCCAATTGCGCCACGCCCGCGCGATGGCGATGCTACCGCCTTCCGCCGTGGCCGATTCTGTCGGGAGGAATTGTCAATACCTGTGGATCGGGGTGTTTCAGGCGACCTCCGTTCCGGCGTGCTGACCGCCGTCTGAGGGCGATGTTGGCGGGGTGATGTCGGTGGGTCGTTCGAGCAGTCTGCCTTTATGGAAGACCGCGCCGGCGCGGACCAGGGCGACCAGGTGTGGGGCGTTGACGGCACGCCAGCGGGCCGCGGCGGCGTCGATGAGCTTGTAGGCCATCGCTAGTCCGGCCGCTCGTGATCCGGGCCCCTTGGTGACCTTGGTCCTCAAACGCACTGTGGCAAAGGTGGATTCGATCGGATTCGTCGTTCGCAGATGAATCCAATGTTCGGCCGGATACTTGTAGAATTCCAGCAGCACATCGAGGTCGTCGGTGATCTTAGCGACCGCCTTGGGATACTTCGCGCCGAAGTCGGCCTCGAAGGCCTTGACCGCGATCTGGGCCTTGTCGATATCCTCGGCGTTGTAGATCTCCTTGATCGCCGCCAGCGCCGACGGGTGCGCTGATTTCGGCAGTGCAGCAAGAACATTGGCCTGCTTATGAAACCAGCACCGCTGCTCTTTGGTGGCCGGGAAAACCTCGCGGACTGCTTTCCAGAACCCGAGCGCGCCATCGCCGATCGCGAGTACGGGGGCGGTCATGCCGCGGCGCTTGCAGTCGCGCAACAGATCGGCCCACGACTCGGCCGACTCGCGGTAGCCGTCGGTGATCGCCACGAGCTCCTTGCGGCCATCAGCACGCACGCCCAGCATCACCAGCAGACAGAGCTTTTCCTGGTCCAGCCGCACCTTGAGGTGAATGCCGTCGACCCACAGATACACGTAATCAGTGGCCGAGAGGTCGCGGGCCCCAAACGCGCGGGCCTCGTCTTGCCACTGCGCCGTGAGCCGGGTGATCGTGCTGGCCGACAGCCCAGCGCCGGAGCCGAGGAACTGCTCGAGGGCAGGGGTGAAATCGTTGCTCGACAGGCCGTGCAGGTACAGCAGCGGCAGTACCTCGCTCATCTGCGGCGACTTGCGCGCCCAGGCCGGCAGGATCGCCGAGGAGAACCGCTTGCGTTCACCGGTGTCGGGGTCGACACGGCGGTCGTTGACCCGCGGCGCTTTCACCTGCACCGCGCCGGCGGCGGTCAGCACCTCCCGGGGCTGGTGATAGCCGTTTCGCACCACCAACCGGTGACCGTTCTCGTCGAGTTGATCGGCGAACTGCGCCACGTAGGCGGCGACCTCGGCCTGCAACGCCGCGGCCAGCATCTGCCGGGCCCCGTCGCGGACGATCTCATCCAACAACGACCGACCAGCACCGCTGGCCTTGTCGTTGGCGTCCTCGGTGTCGTGAACTACGGTGAGCATGGGCGTACCTTCCCAACCAGCGCGCCAACGCCGGTCTTGATCGAATACCTGATTCCGTGAAGATCATCCCCGGGAAGGTGCGCCCATCTTCACGCCCCCACACCGAGGCTCATCCACAGGTATTGATCATTGCTCTTCTGTCGGAGGGCCCTCCTAATGTCGACCTCAAGTGGCAGGAGATCGGCATGCACTCAATCGACGACTTCGAGAAAGTGCGCGCGCTCATCAACAGTGGTCTCAACGACTGTGAAATACATCGACAGACCGGAGTCCCCCGACGCACCATCTGCGACTGGCGAGTACGGCCTCCGCTAGCTTTGACCACCCCGAGGCAGTCCGCATGCGGCGCCCACGATTACTCGGGCTTGCGATCGGACGCATATGCCTACCTCTTGGGCATATACCTCGGCGATGGTTATATCTGCCGCACCGGCCGAGTCTGGCGCCTACGCATCACCCTCGACAAGAAATACCCGGGCATCATCGATAGCTGCCAGCGAGCCATCGATGCGGTGATGACCGGACAGCATGCAACGGTGTTTCCCCGAGTCACGGGGTGCGTCGATGTTTCGCTGTACTCAAAGCACTGGCCATGTCTGTTCCCCCAACACGGACCAGGGCCGAAACACCTCCGCCCGATCGTGCTACAACCCTGGCAGCAGGCCCACGTCGACGCCGCCACCGAGCACTTCGTCCGCGGTCTCATCCACAGCGACGGCTGCCGCGTGGTGGCCAACGACCGCGGGGTCGCCAGCGTCCGCTACCACTTCACCAACCACTCGACCGATATCCGCAATCTGTTCTGCGCGGCCCTCGACACCCTGGGCATCCCATGGACCCAGAACAGCCGCTACGTGATCGCCGTATATAGAAAAGCCGCGACCGCACGCCTCGATGAGTTCGTTGGCCCCAAGGCCTGAATCGGCGGACGGTAAAGTCGACCCATGTCCACTACACGACGTAGGAGACCGGCGCTCATCGCGCTGGCCGCCGTCGGCGCCGGCGGCTGCCTGCTGCTGGCGTGGTGGCAGTGGACCCGCTACGAGTCGAACTCGGGCACGTTCCTGAACCTCGGTTACGCCCTGCAGTGGCCGATGTTCGCCGCATTCTGCGTCTACGCGTACTTCAAGTTCGTCCGCCTGGAGGAAGCGCCGCCGACCTACGACCCGACGGACACCGCCACCGAGATCCCGGCCGGCCTTCTCCCGGAACGCCCCAAGGCCGCGGCGCCCGCCGACGACGATCCCACGCTGCGGGAGTACAACGCCTACCTCGCCGATCTCGCACAATCCGAAAACCCTGACGACAGGACCACCACATGAGCACGCCCGAGACCCCGGCCGAAACCGGCAGCCAGGAACCGCTGGTTCCGCTGTCCTCCATCCAGAAGGCGCTGGCCAGCTACCGGGTGCTGGCCTGGGCGACCGGTCTCTGGCTGATCGCGCTCTGCTACGAGATGGTGCGCAAGTACGGGTTCCAGGACGACTCACTGAGCTGGATCGCCGTGGTCCACGGCTGGGTGTACTTCGCCTACCTGATCGCCACCGCGAACCTGGCGGTGAAGGTCCGCTGGCCGCTGGGCCGCGCGATCGGCACCCTGATCTCCGGCACCGTTCCCCTGCTGGGTCTCATCGTGGAGCACTTCCAGACGCAAGACGTGAAGAAGCGCTTCGGTCTGTGACCGGGGCGGGCTGACGCGCCACCGGGATCAGCAGCGTCAGCACCGCCGACAGTGCGGACACCGCCGCCGCGACGATCAGCGCGGTCCGGAACCCGTCCAAGGTGGGCACCTCGTGGCCACCGGCGGTCATCGTCATCGCCGCCAGGATGGCGCCGAGCACCGCACTGGAGATCGAGGTCCCCAGCGACCGCGCCAGCGCGTTGAGACCGTTGGCGGCCGCGGTCTCCGACATCGGCACGGCGGCGTTGATGAGCGCCGGCATGGACGCGTAGGCGAAACCCACCCCGATGCTGATGAGCACGTTGAGGGCGAGTACCTGCGGGCCGCTGCCGAGCAGCCACAGCCCGGACAGGTAGGACGCGGCGATGATGACGCAGCCGACGAACAGCGTGAAACGCGGGCCGCGGGCCCCGGCCACCCGCGCCGCGATCGGCGCCATCACCATCATCGCCAGCCCGCCGGGTGCCATCCACAGCCCCGCCTCCAGCATGGACATGCCCAGCCCGTAGCCGGTGTCGGTGGGCAGTTCCAGCACCTGCGGGGCGATCAGGGTGAGTGCGAACATCGCGAATCCCACCCCGACCGAGGCGATGTTGGTGAGCAGGACCGGCGGCCGGACCGTGGTGCGCAGGTCGACGATCGGTGAGTCGAAGCGCAGCTGCCACACCACGAAGACGGCGAACACCACCAGCGATGCGGCGAACATCCCGACGGTGGTCCCCGAGGTCCAGCCCCAGTCCCGGCCCTTGGTGATCCCGAGCAACAACGTCACCAGACCGCCGGCGAGCAGCAGTGCGCCCAGCGGATCGAGCCGGTCGCTCGAGGAGGCCGGTACCGCGGGCACCAGCACGACGAAGAGCACCAGCAGCACGCCGCCGAGACCCCCGGCGAACCAGAACAGCGCATGCCAGCTGAACTGCTGAGCGATCGCGGCCGAGAGCGGCAGCCCGAGCGCGCCGCCCACCCCCAGCGAGGAGCTCATCAGTCCCATCGCGCTGCCCACCCGCTCGGCGGGGACCGAGGCCCGCAGCACGCTGATGCCCAACGGGATGATCGGAATGCCCAACCCCTGCAGACCGCGGCCGATGACAAACGGGACCAGCGACGTGCTCAGCGCGGACACCAGCGATCCGACGATCAGCACCGCGGCACACACGATCAGGATCGGTTTCGGGCCGTAGAGATCGCCGAGGCGGCCGAACACCGGGGTGGTGACGGCGGCCGTCAGCAGCGTGGCGGTGATGGCCCAGGATGCGTTGGACGGGCTGGCGTGCAACAGTTTCGGCAGCTCCGGAATGAGCGGGATGATCAGGGTCTGCATCAGTGAGACGCTGATACCGGCGGCGCACAGCACGGCGATCAGAACGCCGGGATGGGCCGATAGCGGCCGTCGCTGCTCGGTGGGGACCACGGCCGCGAGCATTACACGTTAGTTGCGCTATGCAAAATTTCAGCCCTCCCAATGCGGCGAAACTCGCGTACCGGTGGCTCACGCGCGGGCGGTTTCAAGTCGTGGTTGCAACAGCGGGTGGTTTAGGCGGGTCCGACAGTAGTGCGTCGAGGGCTTCTGCGGGTGTTCTCCAGCCCAGGGTCTGGCGGGGTCGGTTGTTGAGTTTGGCTGCGACGTAGTCGAGGTAGTCGGCGGGAAACCCTGATAGGTCAGTGCCTTTCGGGAAGTACTGACGCAGTAGGCCGTTGGTGTTCTCGTTGGTGCCTCGTTGCCATGGCGAGTGCGGATCGCAGAAATAGATGTCGAGATCGGTGGCTGCAGCGATCTTGGCGTGGTTGGCCATCTCGATGCCCTGATCCCAGGTCAGCGTGCGGACCATGATCGCGGGCAACTGGGCGACTTTGTCCACGATCGCCTCTTGCACCGCGAGCGCGCCGTGGTTGTCGGGCAGGTGCAGCAGCATCACGAACCGGGTGCTGCGTTCGACCAGGGTGCCGATCGCTGATCTGCTGTTGGCGCCGATGATGAGGTCACCTTCCCAGTGGCCAGGGATGGCGCGGTCATTGACCTCGGCGGGACGATCGCTGATGTTGACCATGTCGCGGATGCGAGGGCGGCGCTGGTCGGGGCGGTGCTGTGGTCTACGCAGAGCTCGACCGGTGCGCAAACAGGTGTGCAGATCGCGGCGCAGATTCCCCTTGCCCTGCACGTAGATTGCCTGGTAGATCGTCTCGTGAGACACCCACATCTCCGGATCGTCGGGGAAGTCCCACCGTAGCCGGTGGGCTATCTGGGCCGGGCTGTGCTGCTGGTCAAGCAACCGGGATTGCACGGCGTCGTGCAGCCGCTGGTTGGTAGCCAGCTTGCCCGCTCTGGGGCGCCGAGCTCGGTGCTCTGAGCGGACCTGGGCCAGTAACGCGTCGTAGTTCAGCATCGTGGTGCGACCGCTTTGGCGGGCCCCGAAGCGCTCTTTGCGTCGATAGCCGGACTTGCCGCCGTTGTGGGCGGCGATGGCACCGTTGACGTCGAGTTCGTATTTGATCGTCGACGCCGGCCGGCCCAGGCTGCGTCCGATTGAGTTCAGCGATTCGTAGTTGTGCACGCCGATCTGGATCCGGATTCGATCAGCCAGATCCAGGCGCCGTCGCCGACCGCTCTTCTTCGGGGCACTGAACTGGGGTTTCACCCCGCCAGCATTGGTGAACCAGCCCACTCCGGTCGTCTCCGACACGCCGGCAGCCTCCGCGGCCTGACATACGGTGAAACCGGCACTGATATGGGTCCAGAATGCTTCACGCACAGCCTTGAGCGACCTTCGAGACAACAGCACTCCTCAAGCAGTGCTGTTGCATCCACCCCTTGAAGCCAAGGCGCCGATTTACCCCGGGTACGCGAGTTTCGCCCGAAAAGTGGTGGGGGCTACGACAGCGCGCGCAGCGCCGGCACCAGCAGCGCCAGCGCGCGGCCACGGTGCGAGGCCGCGTCCTTCTCGGCCGGGGTCAGTTCGGCTGCCGAGCGCCCCGACCCGTCCGGCACGAAGATCGGGTCATAGCCGAACCCGCCCTCTCCCCTCGGCTCCCGCGCGATCGCGCCGGTCCACTCGCCGCGGACCACCGTTTCACCGGACCCGGAGACCAGCGCGCACGCCGAGACGAAGGCCGCCCCGCGCCGCTCGTCGGGCACATCGCGCAGCTGGCCCAGCAGCAGCTCCAGGTTCGCCACGTCATTGCCGTGCGCCCCGGACCACCGCGCCGACAGCACGCCCGGCATCCCGTTCAGTGCGTCGACGGCAAGACCCGAGTCGTCGGCCACCGCCGGGATCCCGGTCGCGGCGTAGGCGTCGCGCGCCTTGGCCAGCGCGTTCTCCTCGAAGGTCGCGCCGGTCTCGGGTGCCTCCTCGAACGGCGGCACGTCGGTCAGCGACAGCAGCGTCACCCCGGACAACCCGGCGCCGTCCAACACCCGGCGCAGCTCGGCCAGCTTCTTGGCGTTGCGTGAGGCAACCAGCAGCCGGGACATCCCTAGCTTCCGAAGGACTTCTTCGCCGGCCCGCTGGGCTCGGGCAGCACACCCGGGTAGGGCAGCTCCAACGCGGCGCGCTGGATGGTGAACAGCTCCTCGCAGGACGCCATCGCCAGGTCCAGCATTTTGTCCAGCGTCGAGCGCGGGAACGTCGCGCCCTCACCGGTGCCCTGGATCTCCACCAGGGTTCCGGTATCGGTGGCGACGACGTTCATGTCGACCTCGGCACGGGAGTCCTCGGTGTAGGGCAGATCCACCCGGACCCGGCCGTCGACGACGCCGACCGACACGGCGGCGATCGCGCAGGACAGCGGACGCGGATCGGACAATCGGCCCGCCGCCGCCAGATACGTCACGGCATCGGAGAGCGCCACATAGGCACCGGTGATCGCGGCGGTGCGGGTGCCACCGTCGGCCTGCAGGACGTCGCAGTCGATGGCGATGGTGTTCTCCCCCAGCGCCCCGAGGTCGATGCAGGCGCGCAGCGACCGGCCGACCAGCCGGCTGATCTCCTGGGTGCGTCCGCCGACCTTGCCCTTGACCGACTCACGGCCGGAACGTTCGTGGGTGGCCGCGGGCAGCATGGCGTATTCGGCGGTCAGCCAGCCCTGCCCGGAGCCCTTCCGCCAGCGCGGCACTCCCTCGGTGACCGAGGCGGCGCACATGACCCGGGTCTGGCCGAACTCGACCAGCACCGAGCCGGCGGGGTGGGTGGTGAAACCGCGGGTGATGACCACTGGCCTCAGCTCGTCGTCAAGCCGGCCGTCTTCTCGTCTGGACACGAGGCAACACTAGCGCGCGACGATCAAGCGGTGAGGAACGAGCCGCGTTGAGGAGCACGCTCCAGACAAGCCATGTCCGGCCTCAGTGACGCGTCACGTCGAAGGTCTCGCCACACACCACCGCGTGCACCGGACCGTCGAACTCGGCCTTGGCCTCGCTGATGACATCCTCGCGTGATGTCCACGGCGGAATGTGGGTGAGCAGCAGTTCGCCAACCCCGGCGCGGGCGGCGATCTGGCCGGCCTCGGTACCGGACAGGTGCAGGTTCGGCGGGCGCTCGGGCGAGTGCGTCCACGACGCCTCGCACAGGAACACGTCGACGCCGCGCGCCAATTCGACTACCGCATCACAGATTCCGGTGTCCCCGCTGTAGGCGAACGTGACGCCGTCGCGGTCGGTGAAGCGCATGCCGTAGGACTCGGTGGGATGGCACACCAACCGGGGCTCGACCGTCAGTGCTCCCAGTGTGACGGCACGGCCGTCGACCCAGGACTGCACCTCGAAGATGTCGGAGATGTCATCGACCTCGCCGCCCTCTGGTGAGGAGGCCGCGCCGAGACGCTCCCAGGTGTGCGTCGGGCCGAACAGCATCGCGCGGCCCTCGGGCGGATTGGGGTGATACCGGCGCCAGACGAACAGCCCGGGCAGATCGAGGCAGTGATCGGCATGCAGGTGCGAGAGCAGCACGTTCACCGCACCCGGATCCGCGTGCCGCTGCAGCGCGCCGAGGACGCCGCCGCCGAAGTCGAGCACCATCGGCGCCGTGTCGGGTTCGGTCAGCAGATATCCGGACGCGGGCGAATCAGGGCCGACAACACTGCCGGAACAACCCAGTACGGTGACTCGCACATCTCTAGCTTGCCATGCCCTACAGCATCGGGGCGAAGGCATCACCGCATTGGGCGACAAGTTTCATGTTGTGTCCCCGCCGTGACCTCGGACGGCGCAGTGACGGTCCGTCTGCTGCGCATCAATCGCACCTGCGCAGTGGCCCGACGCACACCGGCACACGCGACCTCAGGCGCCCAGCGGGGCGCCTGTCTTGCGCCGTTCGCGCGCCTTGCGTTCCGGCCCGGACAGCACATAGGCCGCGATGAACCCGGCGATCGCGCCGCACAGGTGCCCCTGCCAGGACACCCCCGGCGTCCCGGGTACCACCCCGAGCAGGATGCCGCCGTAGACCAGCGCGACGATCACGCCGACGACGATCTCCCAGGCCGTGCGGGTGAAGAATCCGAACACGATCAGGAACGTCAACCACCCGAAGATCAGCCCGGACGCCCCGATGTGGTTGGTGGTGCACTGCACGCCCACGTAGGGGCAATGCGCACCGATGTTGCCGATCAGCCAGGTCCCGAATCCGCCGAGCACCCAGATGATGGCGGTGGCCCCGATGAAGCGCCCCATGCCCGCCAGGGTCATCAGGAAACCGAGGACCAGCGCGGGCACGGTGTTGGCGATCAGGTGCGGCCAGCCACCGTGCAGCAGCGGCGCCCAGAGGATCCCCCACAGGCCGTCGGTCTGCAGCGGCCGGATGCCGTCGTTGTCGAGGCGGTGCCCCGTGACGGTGTCGACGATCTCCACGACATACAGCAGCGTGACGAAACCGATGATCGTCGCGCCACCGACCACCCAGGCCGGCTTCTTCTTCGGCTCGGGGGTGATCGGGAGATTTATGCCCACAGCTGCCCTTCCAACGCATCCTCTGCATCATCGAGGCTACCGGCGTAGGCACCGGTGGACAGATACTTCCAACCGGCGTCACACACGGTGAACGCGATATCGGCGCGTTCACCGGCCTTGATCGCCTTGGCCGCCATGCCGAGCGCAGCGTGCAGGATCGCGCCCGTGGAGATCCCCGCGAAGATGCCCTCCACCTCGACGATCTCCCGGGTGCGTTTGACGGCGTCGAACGCGCCCACCGAGAACCGGGTGGTCAGCACCTCCGGGTCGTAGAGCTCGGGCACGAAGCCTTCGTCGATGTTGCGCAGCGCGTACACACCCTCGCCGTAGCGTGGCTCGGCGGCGACGATCTGGATACCCGGCACATGCTCGCGCAGGAATCGGCCGGTGCCCATCAGCGTGCCGGTGGTGCCGAGTCCGCCGACGAAATGGGTGATCTCCGGCAGGTCGGCCAGCAGTTCGGGCCCGGTCCCCTCATAGTGCGCCGCGGCGTTGGCCGGGTTTCCGTACTGGTACAGCATCACCCACGAAGGGTTCTGCGCGGCAAGCTCTTTGGCGTGCGCCACAGCGGTGTTCGACCCGCCCTCGGCGGCGCTGAAGATGATCTTGGCACCGTACAACTCGAGGAGCTGACGACGCTCGATCGAGGTGTTCTCCGGCATCACGCAGATCAGCCGGTAGCCCTTGAGCAGTGCCGCCATGGCCAGCGAGATGCCGGTGTTGCCGCTCGTCGGCTCCAGCAGGGTGTCGCCGGGCTTGATGAGACCGTCGCGCTCGGCCTGCTCGATCATCCGCAGGGCGGGCCGATCCTTGATGGAGCCGGTGGGGTTGCGGTCCTCGAGCTTGGCCCACAGCCGCACGTGCGGACCGTTCTCGTCTTCCTCCCAGCGCGGAGACAGCCGCTGCAGCCCGACCAGCGGGGTGTTCCCCAGCGCCTGCAGCAACGAGTCGTATCGCGTCAAGGCCTACCCACCTGCAACGGCGGGCAGGATCGTCACCGAATCACCGGCGGCGATGGCGGTTTCCAGGCCGCCGGAGAACCGGACGTCCTCGTCGTTGACGTAGATGTTGACGAAGCGGTGCAGCTTGCCGTTGTCCACGAGGCGCTCCGAGATCCCCGAGTAGTTGCTCTCCAGGTCGGCGATGATGGCCGCCAGGGTGTCACCGGCGGCGTTCACCCGCTTCTCCCCGCCGGTGTGGGTGCGCAAGATGGTGGGGATCGACACGACTACTGACACGGTGGCTCCTTTTATCCGTACTGCTCGACGATGCTGACAGGTTCTTCGGTGACGACGCCGTCGAGGATGCGGTAGCTGCGCAGTTCGTGCGCCTCGGGGTCGCGGGTGGAGACAAGCACATAGTGGGCGTCCGGTTCGGACGCGAACGAGATGTCGGTGCGGCTGGGGTACGCCTCGGTGGCGGTGTGCGAGTGGTAGATCACGACGGGCACCTCGTCGTTGTCGTCCATTGCGCGCCAGACCTTGAGCTGCTCACCGGAATCGAACCGGTAGAACGTCGGGGACCGCTCGGCGTTGACCATCTGGATGAAACGCTGCGGGCGATCCGAACCCTCCGGTCCGGCGATCACGCCGCACGCTTCGTCGGGATGGTCGGCGCGCGCGTGGGCGACCATGGCATCCACCAGGTCGGCGCGGATCACCAGCACGTCAGAACTCCGTTTCTCTGTTTCGGCGACATCACGGGAACGCTCCGCGCAACAGGCCACGGTAGGTAGGTATTCCGGCGACCGATTCCGCCGCCAGCACACCGACCAGTACGGCACGTGCCAGACAGTCGGCGGCGGCGGCACCGATCGCGGTGAGCATCGCCGTCTCCGGGGACATCGCGGCCGGAACCTTCTCCGACGGCGGCACCTGCACCGCCCCGGTGGCCAGCGCGAACACGGTGTCACCATCCACCGGTGTGTGCGCCGGACGGATGGTGTGGGCCAATCCGTCCTGAGCCGCGATGGCGACGCGGTGGCACCCGGCCGGGCTGATCGCGGCGTCGGTCGCGACGACGGCGATGGTGGTGTTCAACGGACCGCTCAACGTGTCGAGGCTCGCGAACTCGGCCACCTCCGCGGGCGGTGGAGAGCTCAACCCGAACGCCGCGATGAGATCGGCCATCCAGGGCAGCCCGGTCGCCGGGTCGATGACATTGCCCCCGGAGTTGACGGCGACGACCGCGCCCACCGTCACGCCGATATCGGGCAGGGTCAGCGAGGCGGTTCCGAGCCCGCCCTTGAGCACACCGGCCCGTGCTCCCGCCCCGGCTCCGGCGTTCCCGATGGCGAATGTCCGGCCGGCGGACCGCACGGCCTGGTAGCCGAACTCCGCGTCCGGGCGGCAGCCCCAGCCGCCGACCGGCAGGTCGAAGATGACCGCGCCGGGCACGATCGGCACCACGCCGCCGTCCATCGACACGCCGCGGCCCTGCTCCTCCAGCCAGGTCATCACACCGTCGGCGGCGGCCAGCCCGTAGGCGCTGCCGCCGGTGAGCAGTACCGCATCGACATGACGCACGCTGTTGGACGGATCCAGCAGATCGGTCTCGCGGCTGCCCGGGGCCCCACCCCGGCAGTCGACCGCGCCGACCGTGCCTTCCGGCGCCAGCACCACGGTGCTGCCGCACGCCCACCCGGATCCCAGCGTCGCGTCGTCGTCGATCCGCTGATGGTGACCGACCTTGATGCCGGCGACATCGGTGATGGAACCCCAGTCGGTCACGGACGCGACCCCATCAGGCTGATCACCAGATACTCCTGCAGCACCGTCAGCCATTGGTACACGTCGAGATGGCCGGCCATCGGATGCCCGACGGGCAGCTGGTCGAGGCCCTCGGGGCCGATCTCCAGCATCGCGCCGAGCGCCAGACGCACGTCGTTGACCGAGGACGCCCAGGCCTGCGCGTCATCCTCGGAGAGCTCGAACTTCCCGCCACCCTCGGGCATGGTGTCCAGCAGGCGTTGCGCCGCTTGCCGTTTCGCATCGATGATGGCCGGCTCATGCAGGCTGCGCAGCGCGCTGTTCAAGCTGTCGGCGGCCGCGGAGCCCGCGGGATGGCCGTTGCGGGACCGGAAGAAGTCCGGCAGCAACCGCTTCATCGTCTCGTCCTCGGGCGGCGACGAATGACCGGTGCGGATACCGGTGATCTCGCTGAGTTCGTCAGCCGGAGCGGCGGATTCGCGATCGTCGAGCATCCCGGTCAGCGAGGTCACCAGATTGCGCAACAGCGCGGCCTCGTGCGCGGCCAGCGAAGACCGGAATCGGGGGCCGTCGGCGCCGTCGATCCGCTTCCATTTCCGCACGTGATCAGCGGTCCTGCTGCATGGTGGCCCACAGCCCGGCGGAGTGCAGCTTGGTGACGTCGACCTCCATCGACTCCCGGCTGCCGGCCGAGACGACGGCCTTGCCCTCGGTGTGTACCTGCATCATGAGTTTGGTGGCGTGCGGTTCGGAGTAGCCGAACAGTTTCTGGAATACGTAGGTCACATACGACATCAGATTGACCGGGTCGTCCCACACGACCGTGACCCAGGGACTGTCCGTGGCGGCGTCCTCTCGGCGGTCGACGTCAGCCGCCGTGTCCTCCCGGGTACCCGGCTTGGTCCGCGCTGGGGTAACCATGACGCACAGGATACCGGGGGCCGACTGCGCGCCCGAACCGGAACGGTACCGATACGGTGAGATCGTGAGCCACGGCGTGAGCACAGCACTGCTGACGGACAAATACGAGCTGACGATGCTCGCGGCTGCGCTGCGCGACGGCTCGGCGCACAAGCGGTGCACCTTCGAGGTCTTCGCGCGGCGGTTGCCCGAGGGACGGCGCTACGGGGTGGTGGCGGGCACCGGGCGTTTCGTGGAAGCGCTGGCGCAGTTCACCTTCGATCCGCAGACCCTGGCGGCGGTATCCGATTTCCTGGACGCCGACACGTTGGCGTATCTGTCGGAATTCCGGTTCACCGGCGATGTACACGGCTACCCGGAGGGTGAGCTGTACTTCCCGAACTCGCCGGTGCTCTCGGTGCGTGGCAGCTTTGCCGAGTGCGTCGTCCTGGAGACGCTGGCGCTGTCCATCCTCAATCACGACAGCGCGATCGCCTCGGCCGCGGCCCGGATGGTGTCGGCCGCCGGCGGCCGGCAGCTCATCGAGATGGGTTCGCGGCGTACCCATGAGGAGGCCGCCGTCGCCGCGGCCAGGGCGGCCTGGATCGCCGGATTCCACGGCAGCTCCAACCTGGCCGCCCAGCAGCGCCACGGGGTTCCGGCGCTGGGCACCAGCGCGCATGCCTTCACCCTGCTGCACACCACCGCCGATGGAACGGATGAACGCTCCGCGTTCCAGGCCCAGGTCGATGCCCTCGGCGTCGGCACCACCCTGCTGGTGGACACCTATGACATCACCGACGGCGTCGCCAACGCGATCGCGGTCGCCGGCCCCGAACTGGGCGCGGTGCGCATCGACTCCGGTGAACTCGCCGTACTGGTCCGCCAGGTGCGCGATCAGTTGGACGGTCTCGGAGCCACCGGCACCAAGATCGTGGTCTCCAGCGACCTCGACGAGTTCGCCATCGCCGCGCTGCGGGCCGAGCCCGTCGACAGCTACGGCGTCGGTACCTCGTTGGTCACCGGATCGGGCGCGCCCACGGCCGGCATGGTCTACAAGCTCGTCGAGGTCGACGGCATCACCGTGCAGAAACGCAGTGCGCACAAGGCGTCGGCGGGTGGCACCAAGGAGGCGCTGCGGGTTGCCAAACCCTCCGGGACGATCGTGGAAGAGGTCGTCTATCCGGCCGGTCATCCGCCGCCGACCGAAGTCGGGTTCGAGTCGCGGCCGTTGTCGGTCGAACTGGTCCGGGGCGGGCACCCCGTGCACGAACACAACCTGGAGCAGGCCCGCGCTCGGGCGGCGGCCGGGCTCGGCAGTCTGCCCTGGGACGGCCTGAAGCTGTCCAAGGGCGAACCGGCCATCCCGACCCGCGTCGTGGCACCGGACAAACCGACCTCGTGACAAGTAGTCCTTCTTCCCGTCGCTCCGCTCGACCCAACCCGACAACCGAGTTGCTCGCCTCGGCGGTCGCGGCGCTCGGCGGGGCGCAGCGACCCGGGCAGGTCGAGATGGCCGAGGCCGTCACCGAAGCCTTCGAAACGGGCCGGCATCTGGCCGTGCAGGCGGGCACCGGCACGGGTAAGTCGCTGGCCTATCTGGTGCCGTCCATCGCGCGGGCGGTCGCAGCCAACGAACCCGTCGTGGTGTCCACCGCCACCATCGCCCTGCAGCGTCAGCTGGTGGACCGGGATTTGCCCCGCCTCGCCGATGCACTGGCCGGTCAGCTCCCCCGGCGTCCCACCTTCGCGCTGCTGAAGGGCCGGGGGAATTACCTGTGCCTGAACAAGATCCACAATGGCAGTGCCGCGGATTCGGCGGAGGACCGCCCGCAGGAGGAACTGTTCGACGCGGTGGCCGCAACCGCGCTGGGACGCGATGTGAAGCGCCTGACGAGCTGGTCCTCGGAGACCGAGACCGGTGACCGCGACGACCTGGTCCCCGGGGTGCCCGACCGGTCCTGGAGCCAGGTCAGCGTGTCGGCACGGGAGTGCATCGGGGTGTCACGCTGCCCGTTCAGCACCGACTGTTTCTCGGAGAAGGCCCGCGCCAAGGCGGGCAACTCCGATGTGGTGGTCACCAATCACGCGCTGCTGGCCATCGACGCCATCGCTGATGCCTCGGTGCTGCCCGAACACGACCTGCTGGTGGTCGACGAGGCGCACGAACTGGTCGACCGGGTCACCAGCGTGGCCACCGGGGAACTCTCTGCCACCGTGCTCGGCGCAGCGCAGCGGCGCATCGGCAGGCTGGTTGCCGACGAACTCTCCGACCGTCTGGAGGCCGCCGGGGCCAATCTGGCCTCGGCCATCTATGACGCCGAACCGGGGCGCATCGACCGTCTCGATGACGAGCTGGCCACCTACCTGACCGCGCTGCGCGATGCGGCGTTCACCATCCGGTCCGCGATCGACACCACCCCCACCGATCCGCAGGCGGCCGCCGCGCGCACCGAGGCCGTCACCGCGGTGACCGAGATCGGTGACATCGCGGCACGGATCCTGGATTCGTTCGGCCCGGCGATCCCCGATCGCGTCGACGTGGTGTGGCTCGACCACGAGGAGAACCATCGGGGCGGCGGAGGAAAGCGGGCCATCCTGCGCGTGGCGCCCCTGTCGGTGTCAGGGTTGTTGCGCACCAGGTTGTTTGAGCATTCCACCGCGGTACTGACCTCGGCGACACTGACCATCGGGGGCAACTTCGACGGGATGGCCGCCGCCTGGGGACTGTCTGGCGGGGAGGGCAAGACCACGTGGCGCGGGCTGGACGTCGGGTCACCGTTCGACCATGCCAAGTCCGGAATCCTGTACGTGGCCAAGCATCTGCCCCCGCCCGGGCGTGACGGCACCGGATCGCCGGCCCAGCTCGACGAGATCGAGGCGCTGATCACCGCCGCGGGCGGGCGCACCCTGGGCCTGTTCTCCTCGATGCGCGCGGCCAAGGCCACCGCCGAGGTGATGGCCGAACGTCTGTCGACGCCGGTGCTGTGCCAGGGCGAGGACACCACCGCCGCCCTGGTGCAACGGTTCGCCGAGGACGAGGAGACCTCGCTGTTCGGCACCCTGTCGCTGTGGCAGGGCGTCGATGTGCCAGGCCGCACCCTCTCACTGGTGCTGATCGACCGGATTCCGTTCCCGCGCCCCGATGATCCGCTGCTGACCGCGCGCCAGCGGGCCATCGCGGCGCGCGGCGGTAACGGATTCATGGCGGTGGCGGCCAGCCACGCCGCGCTGCTGCTGTCCCAGGGTGCGGGACGGCTGCTGCGCCGCGTCGACGATCGCGGGGTCGTCGCGGTGCTGGATTCCCGGATGGCGACGGCGCGCTACGGGGGCTATCTGCGCTCATCGCTGCCGCCCTTCTGGGCGACGACCGATCACGAGCGCGTCCTCGCCGCGCTGGGCCGGCTGACTTCTGAACCCGGATAACCGCCGCCGCCGGCAGTTTGTCTCTATCCTGGCTGCACAAACGCGGCAGCCCGTCCGCGCACCGAAAGGCGGGGCACGATATGAGGCACGCGGGGCGAGCGAAGCGACGGGGAAATTCTCCTCGTTTGGCGGGTGCGGCGCTGGCCGCCGGCATTGCGCTCGTCCTCAGCGGGTGCGGACAGGAACTGCAGGGCACCGCGGTGTCGGTGTTCGCCGATCCGTTCCGGGTGGCGGGCATGCCCGCCACCGACGGACCGACCGGCCTGCGCGATGACGCCGCCGAACCCACCCGCGAGGTGACCGATACCGACGGCGGCGAGATCGATCATCTCGCGGTCAGCGCGGTCAGCGATATCGAGGAGTTCTGGGAGACCGCCTACCCGGAGACCTTCGGCGCTGATTTCACCCCGGTGTCCGACGTGATCTCTTGGGATGCAGACGGTTTCGACGGTGTCTTCTGCGACACCGATACCTACAACCTGGTCAACGCGGCGTTCTGCCAGGACGACGAGACGATTGGCTGGGACCGTGGTGTACTGCTACCGTCGCTGCGCGGGGAAAACGGCGATATGGCCGTCACCATGGTGCTGGCCCACGAGTACGGGCACGCGGTGCAGCAACAAGCCGGGATGGTCACCCGATCGACGCCGACGCTGGTGTCCGAGCAGCAGGCCGACTGTCTGGCCGGGGTCTACATGCGGTGGGTCGCCGAAGGGAATTCACCGCGATTCACGCTGTCCACCGGTGACGGACTGAACAATCTGCTGGCCGCGATGATCGCCTTTCGCGATCCCCTGCTCAGCGAAAGTGATGCCGAGGTCGGCGACGATGAACACGGGTCGGCCTTCGAGCGGGTCTCGGCGTTCCAGTTCGGCTTCACCGACGGCGCCGGGTCGTGCGCGACGATGGACCCGGCCGAGATCAAGCAACGCCGCGGTGATCTGCCGGTGTTGTTGCCGGAGAACCAATCCGGGGAGCTGCAGATCACCGAGGACTCGGTGCGTTCCATCGTGGACGCGATGGACATCCTGTTCGAGCCGGCCGAGCCGCCCGAACTCACCTTCGAGCCGCATGACTGTGCAGACGCCGATTCCGATGCGCCGGTGACGTTCTGCCCGGCCACCAACACCATCGCGGTGGATCTGCCCGCACTGGAGGTGCTCGGCGCGCAATCCGATGACGAGGACACCGGACTGGCCACCGGTGACAACACCGCGTATTCGGTGCTGGTATCGCGCTACATGCAGTCGATCCAGCATCAGCGCGGCGTCGAACTGGATACGGCGCAGGCCGCCCTGCGCACCGCGTGCCTGACGGGTGTCGCGACCGCAAAGATGGTCGACGACGTCAGCACCCCGGACGGCAACACCATTGCACTCACCGCGGGCGATGTGGACGAGGCGGTGTCGGGCATCCTGCTCAACGGCCTGGTTGCCAGCGATGTCAACGGCGAATCGGTGCCGTCGGGCTTCTCCCGGATCGACGCGTTCCGGGTCGGTGTGCTCGGCGAGCAGGACCGCTGCTTCAAGCGGTTTCCCTGACGGCGGGCAAGGGCGCAGCGACTCGGGGTGGCTGGATCAGACCACCTTGGTCTCGCCGTAATAGGCCAGTACCGAATCGGATTCGTCCGTCGAGCGGGTCAGGAAGGCATACGAGCGGATGAAGGACTGGCCCACGCATCCGTCGATCTTGACCTGGAAGTTGCTGACCAGCACCCACGGGTTGGATCCCCGGAACTCCTTCTGGGTCACCGGGACCATGTTGATGATGCCCGGTTTCAACCCGATGGCCGCACCACCGGTGACGGGCGTGGTCAGCACCGGGATCAGACCGTCGAGCGCCGGCGAGCCCACGTCGACACCGGCCAGCCCGACCGATGGCGACAGTCCGGCTGTGCCGGTGATCGTGACACCGTTGGACGTGCTCATGTCGACGCCGCAACCGATCTGGTAGCCGACCTCCAGCACCCCCTCCGGGATCTCACCGCCCTCGGGCCCGGTGATGTTCCCGCTGAAGGTGCCCCCGACGATGTAACTGCGTGAGGACAGCGCGGTGGTCAGCGGAGCGGCGACCAGTTGGGTCTCGTTGACCGCCGACAGGGTCAGCCTCCAGCCGTCCGGAGTCTCGGTGCTGGTCGGTGGTGGCGAGGCGACGAGGCCGTGCAGCTGCGGTTGGGGCGACGGCGGCACCGCCACGGCGACGGGTTGCATGACCGGGGTGAGCGGGGGTTCCAGCGCGGGATCGATGGCGGGCGCGAACACCGGGTCGACATCGGGCTCGTTCGGATCGGTGCCCGGGTCGCCCGCTGCGATCGGAGCGCACAGCACGGCAGCCGTAATCACCACGGTGAACAGCGCAAAGGGTCGTGGCACGACAAACCCCGCAATAGGCACCTCGAGGAACTTACATCGCCTATGTAACTCTGCGGCCACGGCAAGGACACGGCCAGTGCGGGACTCAGCCCACCGGCAACCGCCACAGGCAGCCGGCCTCCATGGCCACCCAGAGCGCGCCATCGGCGGCGACGGCCAGGCCGTGCGGCTCACCATTCACGATCAGGTCGATGGTGCTCACCTCCCCGTCGGCCGTGATGCGGGCGACCTGATCGGCGCCCCAGAGGCTGACCCACACCCCACCGGACGGGTCGGCGACCACCGCGTGCGGCTTGCCGGGCAGATCCAGTTCCTGGATGGCCTCGTCGGTCGGGATACGGCCGATCTTGTCGGCGAGGACCTCGGTGAACCAGATGGCGTCGTCGTGGGTGGCTGCGATCCCGACCGGTCCGGACCGCGGCGTCGGCACGTCGCGTACCTGCAAGGACCCCGACGGCTCCAGCCGTCCGACCGCGTTGGCCTCGTTGAGGGTGAACCACAGCGCCCCGTCGGGACCCGCGGTGATCATCGACGGCATTCCACCGGGATGAGCCGCCTCGGTGACCGTGCCGTCGAGATCGAGCCTGCCGATCACCCCGGAATTCATCGCGGTGAACCACAGCGCGGCCCCCGGCCCTGCCGTGATACCGAAAGGTGCGCTGCCGGAGGGCAGTTCGATCTCGCTGAGCACACCGTCGGTGGTGATCCGGCCGATCCGGTCATCCCCGCTGCGAGTGAACCACAGGGCACCGTCCGGTCCGGCGGTGATGATCGAGGGCCTGCTGTCGGGCGCGACGTCGTAGACGGTGACATCGCCCTGCGCGCTGACGCGGGCGATCTGCCCGCTGTGCACCAGGGTCACCCACATTGCGCCGTCGGGCCCCTCGGCGAGCGCGTACGGCCCGCTGGGAAGGTCGACCGTCAGAATGGCACTCACGCCAGCGTGACCAGTGCCAGCTCGTTCTCCCCGGCCAGCAGTCGGTGGTGCGGCAGCACCCGCACCGTGTAGCCGACCGGACCGGCCACCGGCAGCGGCGTCGTCGTCGAGAAGATCTGGTTGCCGCCCACGGTGCCGGTGTGCGTCATCGCCACGGTGACCGGATGCTGCAGGATGTCGGCGCCGTCCACGCGGCCCACGACCGCCTGCACGACGACCTCGTCGGGCGCCAGCCCGGCAAGGTACACCGACGCGGTGAGCGTCAGTTCACTGCCGATCAGCGGGGTGTCGGGTAGACCGTAGCTGTCCACATCGGTGATCTGGATCTTCGGCCATTGCTCTTGTGCTCGTTGGCGATACGCGGCAAGCTGGCGCGCCGCACCGAACGGCACCCCGGTCGCGTCGTTGGCTGGCTCGATGGTGGCGCGCAGCGACTTCGCGGCGGGCGCGTAGTACTTCTCGGTGTAATCCCGGACCATGCGCGAGGCGAGCACCTTCGGTCCGAGTGCCTGCAGCGTGTGGCGCACCATCTCCATCCAGCGGGCCGGCACACCGTGCTCGTTGCGGTCGTAGAAGGTGGTGGTCACCGAGCGTTCGAGAAGTTCATACAACGCGCCGGCCTCGATATCGTCGCGGCGGCTCTCATCGGCAAGCCCGTCGGCGGTGGGGATCTCCCACCCGTTCTCACCGTCGTACCACTCGTCCCACCAGCCGTCGCGGATGGACAGGTTCAGTCCACCGTTCAGCGCGCTCTTCATGCCCGAGGTGCCGCAGGCCTCCAGCGGGCGCAACGGGTTGTTCAGCCAGACATCGCAGCCCCAGTACAGCAGCCGGGCCATCGACATGTCGTAGTCCGGCAGG
The DNA here is from genome assembly GCF_012223425.1 of Mycolicibacterium frederiksbergense. Classification (GTDB taxonomy): domain Bacteria; phylum Actinomycetota; class Actinomycetes; order Mycobacteriales; family Mycobacteriaceae; genus Mycobacterium; species Mycobacterium frederiksbergense. The sequence goes on along the minus strand of NZ_CP038799.1, from coordinate 4,285,350 downwards.
AAGGCGATCCGGTGCCGCACCTGCGCGCGGTCGGCGAACCGGACGATCTGCTGGATCAGCGCCTTCCCGCCGTCGTCGGCGGGATGGGACTTGCCCGCGACGATCAACTGCACGGGCCGGTCGGCGTCGAGCAGCAGCTTCTCCAACCGCTCCTGATCGCGCAGCATCAATGTCAGCCGCTTGTAGGTGGGTACCCGCCGGGCGAACCCGACGGTCAGCACCTCGGGGTCGAAGGCCGACGCGATCCAGCCCAATTCGGCCTCGGAAGCACCGCGCTCGAGCCAGGAGCGACGCAACCGGGCACGCACGTCCTCGATGAGCAGACCGCGCAGCTCGGAGCGGATCCGCCACAGCCGACCGGCATCGACCTGCTGCAGTTTGTGCCAGGTGTCCGCTTCGCTGAGCGAGCCGAGATCGTCGCTGCCGATCAGCTCGCGGGCCAACTCCACCCAAAGCGGTGCCGCCCACGTCGGTGCGTGCACGCCGTTGGTGATCGAGCCGATCGGGACCTCACCCGGGTCGAAGCCCGGCCACAGCTCGTTGAACATCTCCCGGCTGACCCGGCCGTGCAACAACGACACCCCGTTGGCCCGCTGCGCCAGCCGCAGGCCCATGTGTGCCATGTTGAACTTGGACGGATCGTCCTCGGCGCCGAAGCCGAGCACCCGTTCCAGCGGGACGCCCGACAACAGGCGTTCGCCGCCGAAGTACCGGGTGACCATGTCGACGGGGAACCGGTCGATCCCGGCGGCCACCGGCGTGTGCGTGGTGAACACCGTGGACGACCGGACCACCGTGAGCGCGGTGTCGAAGTCCAGGCCGGCATCGATCAGCTCGCGGATCCGCTCCACCCCCAGGAAACCGGCGTGACCCTCGTTCATGTGGAACACCTCCGGTGCGGGCAGCCCCTCCACCTCGGTGAAGGCCCGGATCGCGCGGACGCCGCCGATACCGGCCAGGATCTCCTGTTTGATCCGATGTTCCTGGTCACCGCCGTAGAGCCGATCGGTGACCCCACGCAGATCATGCGCATTCTCGCCGATATCGGAATCGAGCAGCAGCAAGGGAATTCGGCCCACCTGCGCAACCCAGACGTGCGCGTACAGCTGCGCGCCGTCGGGCATGGCCAATTCGATGAGCACTGGCTTGCCGGTGTCCTCGGTCAACAGCCGCAGCGGTAGCCCCTGCGGGTCCAGTGACGGGTAGGTCTCGTGCTGCCAGCCGTCGGCGGTCAGCGACTGCCGGAAGTACCCCGACCGGTAGTACAGCCCGACCGCGATCAGCGGCAGGCCCAGGTCGGAGGCGGACTTCAGGTGGTCGCCTGCCAGGATGCCCAGGCCACCGGAGTAGTTCGGCAGCACTTCGGCCACACCGAACTCCATGGAGAAGTAGGCGATTCCGTTGGGGAGCTCCACCCCGTCTCTGGCCTGCTGTTGATACCACAGCGGACGACTCAGATAGTCGTCCAGATCCGCGGCGAGCGCGTCGACACGCTGCAGGAAGCCCTCGTCACCGGCGAGTTCGTCGAGACGTGTCGGGCTGACCACGCCCAGCAGCGCCACCGGGTCCGCTCCGACCTGGTCCCACAGTGTCGTGTCGATGGCGGCGAACAGGTCCTGCGTCGGCGTGTGCCATGACCACCGCAGGTTGACCGACAGTGTCTCCAGTGCGGAAAGGCGCTCGGGAAGGTGGGCGCGGACCGTGAATCTGCGGAGGGCTTTCACGCGGCTCCACCTTACTGACCGACCCCGGCGACGGGCCCGGGATGTCGCTTCGGTCACCGGAGTGAGTTCATCTCGCCCGATGAGGTGTCCCTGACACTACGGTGGGTACTCAGAGTCGGTAACGAGCGCGTCGAGGCAGAACCTACAGACCAGACGGACCGCGGTCACCGAAGTCGGGACCGCGCCGAGTGAGGAGATTCGTGCGTGACCGGTCGTATCGGAATCGATGACGTCGCGCCTGCGCTGTCGGGTGGACGATTCCCCGCGAAGGCGGTCGTCGGCGAGGTGGTGCCGGTGCGGGCAACGGTGTGGCGGGAAGGTCACGACGCGGTGTCCGCCACGCTTGTCGTGCGCTACCACGGCACCGCCTACCCCCAGTTGGCCCCCGACCCGCCGGGCTCGGTGCCCGAGCCCGCACCCCCGGTGACGCCACCGCGGATCAAACCGCTGGTGCTTCCCATGGCGCCCGGCCGCACCCCGGATGTGCTGCACGGTCAGTTCACCCCGGACCAGGTCGGCATGTGGACCTTCCGCGTCGACGGCTGGGGTGACCCGATCGCGACGTGGCGCAAGGGTGTCACCGCCAAGCTGGATGCCGGTCAAGGCGAATCCGAACTCAACAACGACCTGCTCGTCGGCGCCCAGCTGCTGGAGCGCGCCGCCACCGGCGTTCCGCGTCAGGAGCGCCGACCGCTGGTGGACGCGGCGGCAGCGCTGCGTGAACCCGGTGATCCGCTCACCCGCGCCGGCGCCGCATTGTCCCCCGCCATCGCCGACCTGCTGCGTCGCTATCCGCTGCGCGAACTGCTCACCCGCGGTGAACAGTTCGGCGTGTGGGTCGATCGACCGCAGGCCCGGTTCTCGGCCTGGTACGAGCTCTTCCCGCGCTCCACCGGCGGCTGGGACAGCGACGGCAAACCGGTCCACGGCACCTTCGCCACCGCCGCCAAGGATCTACCCCGGGTCGCGAGGATGGGCTTCGACGTGGTGTATCTGCCACCGATCCATCCGATCGGCAGGGTGCACCGCAAGGGGCGCAACAACAGCGTGACGGCCGCCGAGGGCGATGTCGGCTCACCGTGGGCGATCGGGAGTACCGAGGGCGGTCATGATGCCATCCACCCCGACCTCGGCACCATCGAGGACTTCGACGATTTCGTCTCGGCCGCAGCCGATCAGGGACTGGCCGTGGCATTGGATCTCGCGCTGCAGTGCGCGCCGGATCACCCGTGGGCGCAGACGCACCCGGAGTGGTTCACCGTACTGCCCGACGGCACCATCGCCTACGCGGAGAACCCCCCGAAGAAATACCAGGACATCTACCCGCTGAACTTCGACAATGACCCGGCCGGACTCTACGCCGAGGTGCTGCGGGTGGTGCGGTTCTGGATCTCGCACGGCGTCAAGATCTTCCGGGTCGACAACCCGCACACCAAGCCACCCAACTTCTGGGCCTGGCTGATCGGCAAGGTCAAGAACGAGGATCCCGACGTGTTGTTCCTCGCCGAGGCCTTCACCCGGCCCGCGCGGTTGTACGGGTTGGCCAAACTCGGCTTCACCCAGTCGTATTCGTACTTCACCTGGCGCACCGCCAAGTGGGAGCTCATCGAGTACGGCGAGCAGATCGCCGAGTACGCCGACTGTGCGCGCCCGAACCTGTTCGTCAACACTCCGGACATCCTGCATGAGAGCCTGCAGCACGGCGGCCCCGGCATGTTCGCCATCCGCGCGGTGCTGGCCTCGACCTTCAGCTCGGCGTGGGGGGTGTACTCCGGTTTCGAGCTGTTCGAGCATCGGGCGGTGCGCGAGGGCAGCGAGGAGTACCTCGATTCGGAGAAGTACGAGCTGCGCCCGCGCGATTTCGAGGCGGCGGTGGCCACCGGTCAGTCCCTGGAGCCGTTCCTGGGTAGGCTCAACGAGATCCGGCGGCTGCACCCGGCGCTGGAACAGTTGCGCACCATCACGTTCCACGCTGTCGACAACGACGCGCTGCTCGCCTACAGCAAGTTCGATCCGGTCACCGGCGACTGCGTGCTGGTGGTGGTCTCGCTGAACCCGTTCGGCCCGGAAGAAGGCACCATCTGGCTGGACATGGCCGCGCTCGGCATGGAGGCCTACGACCGGTACTGGGTGCGCGATGAGATCACCGGCGACGAATACCATTGGGGTCAGGCCAATTACGTGCGCCTGGACCCGGTACGGGCGGTTGCGCACATCCTCAATATGCCGTTGATCCCGTACGAATCTCGACTGAACCTCTTACGGAGGGAGTGAGTACATCGTGACTCAAACCAACACCAACATTCATCTGCGCCCCGGTGCGGACGATCTGCACCGGTTGAGCGCCGGTGAGCACCATGACCCGCATTCGGTTTTGGGCGCCCACGAATACGGCGACCACACGGTGATCCGGGCGTTGCGCCCGCACGCCGAATCGGTGACCGCGCTCGTCGGCGGCGAGCGCTACCCGCTCAATCACCTGGAGGCCGGCCTGTTCGCGGGCGCCGTGCCGTTCACCGAGCTGATCGACTACCGCCTCGAGGTGCAGTATCCGGGCGCGCCGGCCATCACGGTCGCCGACGCCTACCGGTTCCTGCCCACCCTGGGCGAGATCGACCTGCATCTGTTCGCCGAAGGCCGCCACGAACGGCTGTGGGAGACCCTGGGCGCGCACCGTCGCAGCTTCACCACACCCGACGGCGTGGTGGAGGGCTACTCCTTCGCAGTGTGGGCACCGAACGCCAAGGGCGTCAGCCTGATCGGCGAATTCAATCACTGGGACGGCGGCCAGGCGCCGATGCGCGTGCTGGGCTCCACCGGAGTCTGGGAACTGTTCTGGCCCGATTTCCCCGAGGACGGCCTCTACAAGTTCCGGGTCCACGGGATCGACGGTTCGGTCAGCGACCGGGCCGATCCGTTCGCCTTCGCCGCCGAGGTTCCGCCGCGGACGGCCTCGCGGGTCAGCACCAGCGATTACACCTGGAACGACGACGAATGGATGGCCGGGCGCGCCCTGCGCAATCCGGTCTTCGAACCGATGAGCACCTACGAGGTGCACCTGATGTCGTGGCGGCCGGGCCTGACCTATCGCGAACTGGCGGTCGAACTCACCGACTACCTCGTCGAGCACGGCTTCACCCACGTCGAGATGCTGCCGGTGGCCGCCCATCCGTTCGGCGGCTCCTGGGGTTACCAGGTCACCTCGTACTACGCGCCCGCACCGCGGTTGGGCAGTCCCGACGATCTGCGCTATCTGATCGACACGCTGCACCAGGCGGGGATCGGCGTCATCATCGACTGGGTGCCCGCGCACTTCCCCAAGGACGCCTGGGCGTTGGGCCGCTTCGACGGGACCGCCCTCTACGAACACTCCGATCCTCGTCGCGGTGAGCAACTTGACTGGGGCACCTACGTTTTCGACTTCGGGCGCCCCGAGGTCCGCAACTTCCTGGTGGCGAACGCGCTGTACTGGTTGCAGGAGTACCACGTCGACGGCCTGCGCGTCGACGCGGTGGCATCGATGCTCTACCTGGACTATTCGCGGCCGGCCGATGGCTGGACGCCGAACATCCACGGCGGGCGGGAGAACCTGGAGGCGGTTCAGTTCCTGCAGGAGATGAACGCGACGGTGCACAAGGTGACCCCCGGCATCGTCACCATCGCCGAGGAATCGACCTCGTGGCCCGGCGTCACGCGACCGACCAACCTTGGCGGCCTTGGTTTCTCGATGAAGTGGAATATGGGGTGGATGAACGACACCCTGGAGTTCATCAAGCGCGACCCGATTCACCGCAGCTATCACCATCACGAGCTGACCTTTTCGCTGCTCTATGCGTTCAGCGAGAATTTCGTGCTGCCGATCAGTCACGACGAGGTGGTGCACGGCAAGGGCACGCTGTGGGGCCGGATGCCGGGCAACGACCACAACAAGGCGGCGGGCCTACGCGGGTTGCTGGCCTACCAGTGGGCGCACCCGGGTAAGCAGCTGCTGTTCATGGGCCAGGAGTTCGGCCAGCGCGCCGAATGGTCCGAGGAGCGCGGCGTGGACTGGTTTCAGCTGTCCGAACAGAGCTTCTCGACCGGGATCGCCAACCTGGTGACCGATATCAACGCGCTGTACCGCAGCCGCCGGGCGCTGTGGTCCCGCGATACCGTGCCCGACTGCTACTCGTGGATCGACGCCAACGACTCGGCGAACAACGTGCTGAGCTTCCTGCGATTCGGCGACGACGGATCGGCGCTGGCCTGCGTGTTCAACTTCTCCGGCAACGAGCATGCGCACTATCGGCTGGGTCTGCCGCAGGCCGGGACGTGGCGAGAGGTGCTCAATACCGACGCCACGATCTACAACGGGTCCGGTATCGGCAACCTGGGATCGGTGCAGGCGTCGGCCGAGCCCTGGCACGGGCGCCCGGCGTCCGCGGTCATGGCACTCCCGCCGCTGGCCGCGCTCTGGTTCGAGCTGGAGCAGTAACCCGGCGAGCAGACACATATGGCCCCTACTTCCAGCGAAGTAGGGGCCATATGTGTCTGCTCGCGCAGAAAGAGAACTCAGTAGAGCGCGTTCGCCAGCTTGCGGCGGGCCGCGATGACCTCCGGGTCGGCGGCATCGAACAGGTCGAACAATTCGATCAGCCGGGTGCGGGCGGCGGTGCGCTCGTCACCGGCGGTGCGGGTGATCAACCCGATCAACCGGTCGAAGGCGGCTTCGATGTTCTGTTGCAGGATCTCGACGTCGGCGGCGGCGAAGGCGGCCTCGGCGTCGCCGGGAGCCGCATCGGCCAGCGCGAGCGCCTCGACCGGGCGGGTCGTCGCCCGCTGCAGGAACCTGATCTGCCGGACAGCGCCGGTGGCCTCGGCATCGTTGGGCTTGGCCGCCAGGATCGACTCGTAGGCGGTCAGCGCCGCGTCGAAATCACCGTCGTCCAGGTAGGCCCGGGCCTGCTCCAACTCCGGGTCGGCTTGCTCGGGCTGTTCGGGAACGCCGCTGAGCTTGCCGGCCGTCGCGCTGATCAGCGAGTCGATCCACTGACGCAACTGGTCGGGGGGCTGGGGACCCTGGAAGCTGGAGATCGGCTGACCGCCGGCCAGCGCCACCACGGTGGGCACCGCCTGCACGCCGAACATCTGGGCCACCCGCGGGGTCGTGTCGACATTCACCATCGCCAGCGACCACGTGCCGCCATCGGCCTGCGCCAGCGCGCCGAGTGCGTCCCCCAATTGCACGCTCGCGTCACTGCGCGGCGTCCACAGCAGGACGACGACCGGGATCTCACCGGAACGGACCAGCACCTCGGCTTCCAGGTTCGCCTCGGTGACCTGGATTGCACCGGTCACCTCGGCGGGCGCCGCGGCACCGGGTGGCGGTGGTGGTGGCTGCTTGAGTGCGGACAGATCGAATGCACCGGCCAGGGCCGGTCCGACGGAAGGGCGTGGGCGTGTCACGCCACCAAGTTTGGCACGTCCTCACCGCTGTTTGCAGCGACGGTACGTCCACCGATGCGGCCGGTCCGATCTGCCCAGATGACGAAGATCACACTTCCCAGCGGCACGATGCTGCCCAGCAACGCCAGTACCCAGGTCACGACGTTCCACTTCCGGGCGATCCCGACCAGCAGGGCGCCGACCAGGAAGGCCATGAAGATGCCGCCATGGATCGGTCCGAAGATCTTCACACCGATCTCGGTCTGCGGGGAACCGACGTACTTGAAGTACATCCCGACCAGGAGTCCGGCCCAGCTGAGCGCCTCCGCGATCGCGATGATCCGGAACCAGCCCGCCACGCTGCGGACGTCATATTTGTTTGCCATGGCGTCATTGTGCCGCAGCGGGCGGCCAGCTACTACATTGCGTCGTTGCTCAAACTGAGTGCATCCTCAGCGGTCAGGGGCGGCGCAGGATCAGGGCGTCACCCTGCCCGCCCGCACCGCACAGCGCGGCGACGGCGTAGCCCGAGCCTTTCCGCGCCAGCTCCAGCGCCGCATGCAGGGTGATGCGGGCACCCGAGGCGCCGATCGGGTGACCGATGGCGATCGCCCCGCCGTTGACGTTGACCTTCGCCGGGTCGACACCGAGTTCCTTGGTGGACGCCAGGGACACCGCGGCGAACGCCTCGTTGATCTCGATGACGTCGAGCTGATCGGCGGTGATGCCCTCACGCGCGATGGCTTTCTTGATGGCGTTGGCGGGCTGGCTCTGCAGCGTCGAATCCGGACCGGCCACCACACCGTGCGCACCGATCTCGGCCAGCCAGCTCAACCCGAGTTCGGTGGCCTTGGCCTTGCTCATCACGACGACGGCCGCCGCGCCGTCGGAGATCTGGGAGGCCGAACCGGCGGTGATGGTGCCGTCCTTGCGGAAGGCCGGCCGCAGCCCGCCCAGGGACTCCGCAGTCGTGTTGGCGCGGACGCCCTCGTCGGAGTTGAACTCGATCGGGTCACCCTTGCGCTGCGGGATCTGCACCGGCACCACTTCGTCGGCGAAGACACCGTCCTTCCAGGCGGCCGCGGCCTTCTGGTGCGACTGCGCGGCCAGTTCGTCCTGCTCGGCGCGGGTGAACTGATCGACATCGTTGCGCTGCTCGGTCAGCGCGCCCATCGGCTGATCGGTGAACACATCGTGCAGGCCGTCATAGGCCAGGTGATCCACCAGCGTCGTGTCGCCGTACTTGAAGCCCTCACGGCTCTTGGGCAGCAGATGCGGGGCCTGGCTCATGGATTCCTGCCCACCGGCGACCACCACCTCGAACTCCCCGGCGCGGATCAGCTGATCGGCCAGTGCGATGGCGTCGATCCCGGACAGGCACATCTTGTTGATGGTCAGCGACGGCACGTCCCAACCGATCCCGGCGCCGACGGCGGCCTGGCGGGCGGGCATCTGGCCGGCACCGGCGGTCAGCACCTGGCCCATGATCACGTAGTCCACCAGCGACGCCGGGACCTGCGCTTTTTCCAGCGCCGCCTTGATCGCGAGGGCGCCGAGGTCGCTACCCGAAAAGTCCTTCAGCGAGCCCATCAGCTTGCCGACGGGGGTACGTGCTCCCCCAACGATGACCGAGGTCGTCATTTCCATCCTCCAAGAAGTTTGTAAAGCCTTGAGAAGCCAGGGTGTGGCCCATCACACAGGCGCAAAATGTGCCGTATCGGGTTATTTTTACTTTATGACCACCGACCACGTCGATGCCCGCCCGGCGCTCGCCAGCGCGCTGGTGACCGCGATCGATCACGTGGGGATCGCCGTGCCCGATCTGGATGCGGCCATCAAGTGGTACCACGACCACCTCGGCATGATCGTGCTGCACGAGGAGGTCAACGAAGACCAGGGTGTGCGCGAGGCCATGCTCTCGGTGCGCGGCTCAGCCAAGGACAGCGCCCAGATCCAGTTGCTGGCTCCGCTGGACGAGACCTCCACGATCGCCAAATTCATCAGCACCCGCGGGCCGGGCCTGCAGCAGCTGGCCTACCGCACCAGTGACATCGACGCCCTCTCGGAGCGGTTGCGCGCCGACGGTGTGCGGCTGCTCTACGACGCACCGCGCCGCGGTACCGCGGACTCGCGGATCAACTTCATCCATCCCAAGGATGCCGGCGGCGTGCTCATCGAACTCGTCGAACCCAACGCCGACGCCGCTCACTAGGACCAGCGTCTGGTCGGGCCGCGAGTGGCCCGGTTGTTCCAGCAGGACGTGTGCCAGTGCCTGCGGTCCTCGATATCGCCGTACTCCACCGGTAGCACCACCACGTGCGCAACACCGGGTGCGATCTCGTGATCGCAACCGGGGCAGCGGTAGGCCTTGGTCGCCCGTGCCGCCGATACCGTCTTGACCTCGTAGTCGTAGCCGTCCGGGCCGGATTCCACCCGCCGCGCAGACAGCCACTGCGGTACCGGTCTGTCCGCACGACGGTCGGGCCGCCTGCGCCCCATCAGATAGCGCCGCCCACTAGAACAACCGGAACTCGTTGCTGTCCATGCCGCGCATCTTGTCGTAATCGAGTATCACGCAACGAATTCCACGATCGACCGCCAAGGTACGGGCCTGCGGTTTGATTTGCTGGGCTGCGAAGACACCGCTGACCGGCGCCAACACGGTGTCGCGGTTCAGCAGATCCAGGTAGCGGGTCAGCTGTTCGACGCCGTCGATCTCACCGCGGCGCTTGATCTCCACCGCCACCGAGCGGCCGGTCTCGTCGCGGCACATCAGGTCGACGGGACCGATCGCCGTCATGTACTCGCGGCGCACCAGCGTGAATCCGGTACCCAGCAACTCGACATGCTCGGCGAGCAGCTCCTGCAGGTGGGCTTCGACGCCGTCCTTGACCAGTCCCGGGTCGACGCCGAGCTCATGGCTGGAGTCGTGCTCGACATCCTCCACCGTGATGCGCAGTTGTTCACCGGCCTTGTTCTCCACCACCCAGACCGGCGCTGTCCCCTCGGCCAGCTCCTCCGTGGTCCAGCACGGTGGGGTCATCCAGTTCAGCGGCTTGTAGGCGCGATCGTCGGCATGCACACTCACCGATCCATCGGCCTTGAACAGCAGCAGACGACGCGCGGACGGGAGGTGTGCCGTGAGCCGGCCGACGTAGTCGACGGTGCACTGGGCGATGACGAGACGCACTCAACCACCTTAGATTGCGGCCGTCGGTTCACTAGGCTGACGCCACCATGACGGACAAGAAGAGCGCGGCCCAACGTCTCGGCCTGGTCCTCGAGCGGATGACGAGACAGACCGGCCGCGTCACGGGGACACCCGAGTATGGCTCGTGGATCCTCGGGCGCGTCTCGGAGAGCCAGCAGCGCCGCCGTGTCCGCATCCAGTTGATCCTCACCACCGTGGTGCTGGGCGCGAACCTGATCGGGGTCGTGGTCGCGTGCCTGGTGGTCACCGTCACGTTCCCGGTGCCGAGCGTGTTCGATTCGCGGGTCCTGTGGATCACCTTCGCGGTGGCCCCGGCCTACATCGTGCTGGCCTTCGTGGTCGGCGTCATCTGGGCGACCAACCGGGTCATCAACAACGTCCGGTGGGCCATCGAGGAACGCGAACCGACACCCGAGGACCAGCGCAACACCTTCTTCGCGCCGTGGCGCCTGAGCCGCGTGTTGCTGGCCCTGTGGGGCGGTGGCACCATCGTGCTGACCCTGCTCTACGGCCTGCAGGACACCAACTACATCCCAAAGGTCCTGTTGGGCATCAGTTTCCCCGGCATCGTCGTCTCGGCCAGCTGCTATCTGTTCACCGAATTCGCGCTGCGCCCCGTCGCCGCGCAGGCCTTGGAGGTCGGCCCTCCCCCTCGCCGTTTCGCGCCCGGCATCATGGGCCGGACGCTGACGGTGTGGGCGCTGGGTTCCGGTGTGCCGGTGCTGGGCATCCTGCTGGCCGCGATCATCACGCTCTCGGTGCAGATCGTGTCGCCGACCCAGTTCGCGGTGGCGGTGATGATCCTCGCGCTCTTCGCACTGGCATTCGGTTTCATCCTGATGTGGATTCTGGCCTGGCTGACGGCCACGCCGGTCCGGGTGGTGCGCTCGGCGCTCAACCGCGTCGAGCAGGGCGACCTGGACACCAACCTGGTGGTGTTCGACGGCACCGAATTGGGCCAGCTGCAAAGGGGTTTCAACTCGATGGTGGCCGGGCTGCGGGAACGCGAACGAGTGCGTGACCTGTTCGGCCGCCACGTCGGCCGTGAGGTCGCCCTGCTGGCCGAGAAGGAGCAGCCCGAACTGGGCGGCGAAGAACGGCATGCCGCGGTCATCTTCATCGACGTCATCGGCTCCACCGCGCTGGTCAGCAGCAGGCCGGCCGTCGAGGTCGTCGAACTGCTCAACCGGTTCTTCGCCGTCATCGTCGACGAGGTGGACAAGCATCACGGCTTCGTCAACAAGTTCGAGGGCGATGCGGTGCTCGCGGTGTTCGGTGCACCGGTGTCACTGGAGAACGCCGACGAGGAGGCGCTGTCGGCGGCCCGGGCGATGGCGGCCCGACTGCGCACCGAGGTACCCGAACTCGACGCCGGCATCGGGGTGGCCGCCGGCCAGGTCGTGGCGGGCAACGTGGGCGCCAAGGAGCGTTTCGAGTACACCGTGATCGGCGAGCCGGTCAACGAGGCGGCCCGGCTCTGTGAGCATGCGAAGTCCGTCCCGGGCCATCTGGTGGCCTCATCGGACACCTTGGCCAACGCAGGCGAAACCGAAAGTGCGCATTGGTCGTTGGGTGAGCAGGTGAGCCTGCGCGGCCTCGATCAGCCGACCCGGCTGGCGCTACCCGCCTGAGAGTTGTCCGCGGACGAACGTCGCGGCGGCATCCACGGCATCGTCCACCGTGGTGAAGCGGACGCTCTCGAACTCCGAACCTTCCCCGATCACCAGCCGGTCGGGGTCCACGATGAACCCGGCCTTGCCGCGGTCGTGCAGGGCGGTGCTCATCCCGGACAGCAGTGCCTTGGCCGCCTCGTCGACATCGTCGGCCCGTGACACATCCAGGATCCCCACCACAAAGTCCTCGCAGCCGCGGTCGACGGTGCGCACCACCTGTTCGGCACCGCAGAACAGCAGATCGCCGTGGGCTTCGTAGACGCGGATGTTGTCGTGCGGCTCGTAGACGGCCCGCAGCGTGGCCCGCGCATCCCGGGACACCGTCAGGAAGTGCAGCCCGAGCTCTTCGGAGAGCCTGCGGCACAACAGCACAGATCGAACGCTGTTGCCCTTGGCATCGAGCAGCGGCGAGTAGGTACCGATTCCGAGTTGGCCGGGCAGCACCGCCAGGATGCCGCCGCCGACCCCGCTCTTGGCGGGCATGCCGACCGCACTGACCCAGTCCCCCGCCGCGTCGTACATGCCGCAGGTCACCATGACCGACAGGGTCCGGCGCACCACCGCGGCATCGGTGACGCGACGGCCGGTCAGCGGGTTCACCCCGTTGCGCGCCAGCGTGGCCGCCATCCGAGCCAGATCGGTCGCGCTCACCTTCAGCGAACACTGCCGGAAGTACACGTCGAGCACGTCGTCCGGATCGTCGAGAACACCGAAACTGGCCAGCATGTAGGCGATTGCACGGTTCCGGTCGCCGGTCGCCTTCTCCGAGGCGTATACCTCGGCGTCGATTTCGAGCCGGCGACCGGCGAATGCCGAGTAGTAGTCCTGGATGAGCGCGAACCGCTCATCGGGCGAGGACGCCGGGACCAGCGATACTGCCGCGATGGCACCCGCGTTGATCATCGGGTTCTTCGGCCGTTTGGTGGACCGGTCCACGCTGATCTCGTTGAACGCCTCACCCGAGGGCTCCACCCCGATCTTCGCGTCCACTGCGTCGGCGCCGGACGTGTCCAGCGCCAGCGCGTAGGTGAACGGCTTGGATATCGACTGGATGGTGAATTCGACTGCAGCATCGCCAGATTCGTAGACAAATCCGTCCGCCGAAGACAGCGAGAGCCCGAAGGCGGTCGGGTCCACCCGGGCCAGCTCGGGGATATAGTCGGCCAGCTCCCCGTCGTCGACCCCGATGAACTCTTCGCGAATCTGGTCGAGGTAGCGCTGGACCTGGTGGGACACGCCTGCAGAGTAGCGCTACTGCTGCGGATACGGGGCGAACCGATTGTCGAATCCCGCCTTGCGGGTGGCCAACTGGGCCGCCCGCTGTTCCTGGGTGACGTACTGGGTGGTGGGCGGAAGTTCTGACGCCAGTTGGCTCAGCGGAACCACGCGCGCGCTCACCGTCGGCAGTTGCGCCACCTCGGGGTCGATGTCCTGGAAGCGGATCGAGAGGGTGCCCTGGTTGAGGCCGCCGGTCGACACCCAGTTCGCGACGCCGGGGTCCCTCGGCGAGACGACGAGGGTATAGGTGGTGTTGCCGGCGTCGTCGGCCACCGACTGGACGTTGTTGAGGCTGGTCTGCTCGTTCCAGTAGTCCTTGGTGATGGTCCAGTCGTCGGTGACGGGGACGATGAAGTATCCGGCACCGGCGCGGTCGATGGTGATGACCAGCGCCTCCTCGTCGGCGAGCTGGAAGTACCCCGCGCTCTGCAGTTGGGTGGCGAGGAATTCCGCATTGCGGGTCGGGTTCTTCAGCACATTGGGTTCGATGCGTTCGCCGGTGGTCGGGTCGGTGGTCGCGACGGCCATGTACGTCGCCTCACGCTGGACGCCGAGGGCCATGATGATCCCGGTCACCGCGCCGCGGAGCACGGGCGGCACGAACGGCAGCGGGGGCACCAACGAGACCAGCGTGGTCAGCAGCTTGCTGCGCACCACCGCCGGGCCGATACCCGGGATGGCGAATCCACCGAGCTGGCTGAACAGGCTGTTGGGTGGGCCACCCACCCGGGTGATCTCCAGGCTCATCGGTTGCTGATTAGCCCAGTCGGACAAGGTGTTCCGCGTCGCGACGATGGTGGTGTCGGCGGTCAGCTGGAGATGGTTCTGCCGACCGTTGGCCGGTGTCTTGTCGAGTGTGATGGTGAAGGTGCCGTCGTCCCCGATGACCAGTTGGTCTTTGGTGAGCACCGCGGCGGTGTTACCGGTCAGGCCCGTCAGCACGCTGAAGCTGGTGTCGGCGGGCAGGTTGGCCAGATCGGCGAACTTACCGGTGATCACGTACGACGACGCCCCGTTGACGCCCATGAAGCGGTAGATGGTGTCGGGGTTGTCGTACAGGATCCGGGAGGCCCCGACATTCTGGCCGTACCAGGCATGCGGCGGCGCGACCTGCATGACGACGGTGGGCTTGTTGGAGTTCAGCAGCTGCTGTTGGAACGCCGAGGCCATCGCGTAGGCGTCGACCGCGGCGTTGAGGCGGTCGATGTTCTCCTGATCGGGTCCGTCGACACGGTCGAACTGCCGTTCGGCGGCCCAGGTGAACCCGGATCGCAGCACCAGCTTCATCAGTTTCACCGGCAACGAATTCGCGATGCGATTCGCCAGCTTCTCGGCGCGTAGCTGGTCGGGGGTACCCAGCGGGCTGACCGGGGCCACGGCGGCCGCACTGGTTGTCTGGCTGTCCGCCACCGAGGTCAACGCGGTCTGCGCCTCGTGCCCGACCTCCCGGCGGGCCGCTGCGAGCGCGGCCAGCGCTGCCGGGTGCTCGGCGGGCTCGACGGGGCGATCCGAGGACCGGGTGTCGGTGACTGCCGGTGCGGGCGCCGCCTTCAGCTCCGCGTCGGGTTCGCTGCTCGCCCGGACGGCCGGCTTCAGTGCCTCTTCCGGCTCGGAACGTTGCGGCGTCGCCTGGGTGCGCACCGTGCGGGATGTCCGCACGCCTGTTTTCCGATTGGGTGCCGGCGTTTTGGCTTCGCGCCCGGCCGTCGACGCGCGCGACGAGCCTGAATCCGAGCTGCTCGTGGCACGCGGGGACGAGCCCTGATCGCCGGTGTCCGCCGATGCGACTCCAGAGGCGATTGTGGCACCAACGCCGAGTGCCACCGCCAGCGCGCCGACCCGTCCTATGAAAACCGCACCACCGGGCATCTCTGCACCTCCACCACGGTTATAGCAGCGGCCGCCTAGTTCGCGGGCGAGAAATCCCCAGCACGATCCGATCGGGCACGGCGCTTCAGCCGCGAACGGATGAACCCGCCGGCGCCGATGACCACGGCGGCGAGCACGACGTATTGCAGCGCGGCCGCATAGGGGTCGATGCGGTGCCAGTTCGCGCCGAGCAGGTAGCCGGCCAGCACGAAGACGGAGTTCCAGATCGCGCTGCCCAGCGTGGTCAGCCCGGTGAACATCGCGAAGTTCATCCGCTCGACCCCTGCCGGGATGGAGATGAAACTGCGAAACAGCGGGAGCATGCGCCCGAAGAACACGGCCTTGTGACCGTGCTTCTCGAACCAGGCTCTGGTCTTGTCGACGTCGTCGCCGTCCATGAGCGGCATCCGGGACACGATCCGACGGATCCGGTCGTGCCCCAACCACGCACCCAGCGCGTACAACATCCAGGCGCCGAGCACCGAGCCTGCGGTGGTCCAGACGATCGCGCTCAACACCGACAGTTCACCGAGGCGGGCGGCGAAGCCCGCCATCGGCAGGATCACCTCACTGGGGATCGGCGGGAAAAGGTTCTCGACGAAGATGGCCAGGCCTGCTCCCGGGCCACCCATGGTCTCCATGAGATCGACGGCCCATCCCGCCACACCGTCGAGTTGGATGGCCTCATCGGGCGAGGTCATGGCGCAGCGACTCCTTGGCTCGTACGGGATCGGTGGGCGACGGACGCCCCGACAGATATCTCCAGTGTGGCCAAGGGTCGCTGAGGAGGCACTCAGCTTGGCTGCTCGCGAGGTCACCGACGCCGCGACATCGATGTCGGTTTTCCGCCAGTGATGTCGGTGCTCGGGTGTAAGGGTGAAGACATGCACGACGATTTCGACAGTTGCTACCGGGCGGTCCAGTCCAAGGACGCCCGTTTCGACGGCTGGTTCGTCACCGCCGTGCTCAGCACCGGCATCTATTGCCGGCCGAGCTGCCCCGTGCGCCCACCGCTGGCACGCAACATGGAGTTCTATCCGACGGCCGCCGCAGCCCAGAAGGCCGGTTTCCGCGCCTGCAAGCGCTGCCGCCCGGACGCCTCCCCAGGCTCCCCGGAGTGGAATGTGCGCGGCGATGTGGTGGCTCGGGCCATGCGGCTGATCGCCGACGGCACCGTGGACCGGTCCGGGGTGACCGGGTTGGCGGGCCGCCTGGGATACACCACCCGCCAACTGGAGCGGCTGCTGCAGGCCGAGGTGGGCGCGAACCCGCTGGCGCTGGCCCGGGCGCAGCGCAGCCAAACCGCTCGGGTGCTCATCGAGACCACCGACCTCCCGTTCAGCGATGTCGCATTCGCGGCGGGATTCAGCAGTATCCGGCAATTCAACGAGACCGTCCGAGCGGTCAGTGCGTTGACGCCGACCGCGCTGCGGCAGCGCGCACGCAGCCGCGGCGGCGACGAACGGGTTGGTACCGACGTGCTGTCGCTGCGCCTGCCGGTACGCGCACCGTTCTCCTATGAGGGGCTGTTCGGGCATCTCGCCGCCAGTGCGGTGCCCGGTGTCGAGGAGGTGCGTGACGGGGCCTATCGGCGGACGCTGCGCCTGCCCTCCGGTTCCGGGGTGGTCGCGCTGACGCCCCACCCCGACCATGTGCAGTGCAGGCTGGTCGTCGACGACTTCCGAGATCTCTCCGCGGCGATCGCCCGCTGCCGGCGCCTGCTCGACCTGGACGCGGACCCGGTCGCCGTGGTGGACGCGCTGGGCCAGGACGCCCACCTCGGCGCGGTCGTGGCCAAGGCACCCGGCCAGCGCATCCCCCGCACCGTCGACGAGGCGGAGCTGGCGGTCCGGGTGGTGCTGGGTCAGCAGGTGTCGGTGAAGGCGGCCCGCACGCACGCCGGGCGCCTCGCGCAGGCGTACGGCACGGCGGTCACCGATCCCGGGGGCGGCCTCACCCATGTCTTCCCGTCCACCGAGCAGCTGACCGCGCTGGATCCGGACCGCTTGGCCATGCCCGCCTCCCGACGGCGCACCCTGACCACCTTGGTCGCCGCCATGGCCGCCGGCGATGTCGAGGTGGACGCGGGAGCGGACTGGAACAGAGCCAGGGCTCAGCTCACGGCGTTGCCCGGGATCGGCCCGTGGACCACCGAAGTCATTGCGATGCGCGGGTTCGGCGACCCGGACGCATTCCCGGTGACCGATCTGGGCGTACGAGCGGCCGCCAAGGCCGTCGGCCTACCTGCCGCCTCAGATGCCCTGCTGGAACACAGCGCCCGGTGGCGCCCCTGGCGGGCCTATGTGACACAACATCTGTGGACAGCACTCGACCATGCCGTCAACGAATGGCCACCACGATCGCAGCGGGAGAAATCATGACCGGCATGCAGTTCCGATGCGTGGACAGCCCCGTGGGGCTGCTGACCCTGGCCGGCGTCGACGGACGTCTCGAGCACCTGCGGATGGAAGACCAGACCTACGAGCCGAACCGTGCCGGCTGGCAGATCGACGACTCGGCGTTCCCGGATGCGGTCGAACAGCTGACCGCCTACTTCGCCGGCACGCTGACCGAATTCGATCTGGATCTGCATTTCGGCGGAACACCATTCCAGCGCCGTGTGTGGGAGGCCCTGCTGACAATTCCCTATGGGGAGACCAAAACCTACGGTGAGATCGCTTTACAGGTCGGATCGCCGACAGCATTCCGGGCAGTCGGATTGGCTAATGGACATAATCCGATCGGCATCATTGTTCCGTGCCATCGCGTTATCGGCGCCAATGGCAGCCTCACCGGTTATGGCGGTGGGTTGAACCGCAAAAGAGCATTGTTGGATATGGAAAGAAGCCGTTCAGAATTGGCTCTGTTCGACTGATTTCGCATGGAAAAACGGGATGCAATTCCCCATCAAGCACAAATGCCCGAGCCCCCCAAATTGGTGTGTTTTGGGGGGCTCGGGTCTTAATGTGTGTTCGGCGGTGTCCTACTTTTCCACCCTTTTGGGTAGTATCATTGGCGCTGGTAGGCTTAGCTTCCGGGTTCGGGATGGGACCGGGCGTTTCCCTGCCGCTATGGCCGCCGTAACTTTATTCACCCTTTTCTGGGCGCCCCCACACGATGGGTGGGGGGAGTGTGTTTTGGTGGTGGAGTGTGTGACATTTCCATTGCTGGTCATGTCGTGTGTTCCATGGTGTGGATTGTGGTTGCAAGCGCGTTTGTTGTGCGTCAAATTTTTTCTTACACGGTTTATCTGCTACCCAACATGGTTGGGTGTGTGTAAGTTTTCGGCCGGTTAGTGCCAGTTCCCTAAACCTATTGCTAGGTGTACAGGTCTGGTCTATCGATCCCGTGGTCTGCGGGGGCCTTATCCCACTTAATGGGTGAGAAGCCTGGTCTTGGAGAAGGTTTCCCGCTTAGATGCTTTCAGCGGTTATCCTGTCCGAACGTGGCTATCCAGCCGTGCCCCTGGTGGGACAACTGGTGGACCAGAGGTTCGTCCGTCCCGGTCCTCTCGTACTAGGGACAGGTTTCCTCAAGCTTCTGACGCGCGCGGCGGATAGAGACCGAACTGTCTCACGACGTTCTAAACCCAGCTCGCGTGCCGCTTTAATGGGCGAACAGCCCAACCCTTGGGACCTGCTCCAGCCCCAGGATGCGACGAGCCGACATCGAGGTGCCAAACCATCCCGTCGATATGGACTCTTGGGGAAGATCAGCCTGTTATCCCCGGGGTACCTTTTATCCGTTGAGCGACACCCCTTCCACTCAGAGGTGCCGGATCACTAGTCCCGACTTTCGTCCCTGCTCGACTTGTAAGTCTCGCAGTCAAGCTCCCTTGTGCACTTACACTCAACACCTGATTGCCGTCCAGGTTGAGGGAACCTTTGGGCGCCTCCGTTACATTTTAGGAGGCAACCGCCCCAGTTAAACTACCCACCAGGCACTGTCCCTGAACCGGATATACGGTTCGAAGTTAGAGGCCCAATACGATCAGAGTGGTATTTCAACAATGACTCCACACACACTGGCGTGCATGCTTCACAGTCTCCCACCTATCCTACACAAACCGTATCGAGCACCAATACCAAGTTGTAGTGAAGGTCCCGGGGTCTTTTCGTCCTGCCGCGCGTAACGAGCATCTTTACTCGTAGTGCAATTTCGCCGAGTCTATGGTTGAGACAGTTGAGAAGTCGTTACGCCATTCGTGCAGGTCGGAACTTACCCGACAAGGAATTTCGCTACCTTAGGATGGTTATAGTTACCACCGCCGTTTACTGGGGCTTAAATTCTCCGCTTCACCCTTACGAGTTAACGGGTCCTCTTAACCTTCCAGCACCGGGCAGGCGTCAGTCCGTATACATCGTCTTGCGACTTCGCACGGACCTGTGTTTTTAGTAAACAGTCGCTTCTCACTGGTTTGTGCCACCCCCACCGCTGCCGGCCGCAAAGGCCATGACAGTAAGAGGTCCCCTTCTCCCGAAGTTACGGGGGCATTTTGCCGAGTTCCTTAACCATAGTTCACTCGTACGCCTTAGTATTCTCTACCTGACCACCTGTGTTGGTTTGGGGTACGGGCCGTGTGTGAGCTCGCTAGAGGCTTTTCTCGGCAGCATAGGATCACCGAATTCGCCTCAATCGGCTATGCATCACCTCTCAGGATATATGAGACCCGGATTTACCTAGGCCTCTCCCTACAGGCTTGCCCCAGTATTACCACTGACTGGTACGGCTACCTTCCTGCGTCACCCCATCGCTTGACTACTACCAGCGAAGGTCCCGCGCAGCCCCGCCAATCCTCACACCCGAAGGCGATCGGTAACGACGGTTTTGGGCGGTTAGTACCGCTGATTCATCATGGGCGCGCACACACGGGTACGGGAATATCAACCCGTTGTCCATCGACTACGCCTGTCGGCCTCGCCTTAGGTCCCGACTCACCCTGGGCGGACTGGCCTGCCCCAGGAACCCTTGGTCTTTCGGCGGGCAAGGTTCTCACTTGCCTTATCGCTACTCATGCCTGCATTCTCACTCCCACACCCTCCACAACTGGATCACTCCGCTGCTTCACTGGATGCAGGACGCTCCCCTACCCAATCAACAAAGTTGATTGCCGCGGCTTCGGCGGTGTGCTTGAGCCCCGCTACATTATCGGCGCACAATCACTTGACCAGTGAGCTATTACGCACTCTTTCAAGGGTGGCTGCTTCTAAGCCAACCTCCTGGTTGTCTTCGCGACTGCACATCCTTTTCCACTTAGCACACGCTTAGGGCCTTAGCCGGCGATCTGGGCTGTTTCCCTCTCGACGCACGGAGCTTATCCCCCGCCGTCTCACTGCCACGCTTTCACTTACCGGCATTCGGAGTTTGGCTGACGTCAGTAACCTTGTGAGGCCCATCGGCCATCCAGTAGCTCTACCTCCGGTAAGAAACACGCAACGCTGCACCTAAATGCATTTCGGGGAGAACCAGCTATCACGGAGTTTGATTGGCCTTTCACCCCTACCCACAACTCATCCCCTCAGTCTTCAACCTAAGTGGGTTCGGTCCTCCACAACATCTTACTGCTGCTTCAACCTGGCCATGGGTAGATCACTCCGCTTCGGGTCCAGAACACACCACTACACCAACCCCTCTGGATTGGATACGCCCTATTCAGACTCGCTTTCGCTGCGGCTACCCCACACGGGTTAACCTCGCGACATGTCCCTGACTCGCAGGCTCATTCTTCAAAAGGCACGCCATCACCCCACGACAAGTCGAGGGCTCTGACGGATTGTAGGCACACGGTTTCAGGTACTATTTCACTCCCCTCCCGGGGTACTTTTCACCATTCCCTCACGGTACTAATCCGCTATCGGTCATTGGGAAGTATTCAGGCTTACCGGGTGGTCCCGGCAGATTCACAGCAGATTTCACGGGCCCGCTGCTACTCGGGGACAGTCCCACAACAGAGCATGTGTTTTCACGTACCGGGCTCTCACCGTCTACGGCAGGCCATCCCAAGACCACTTCCGCTAACACACACTTTTCTCACTGTTGCCCTGGTCGGCGGACCAGAGAAGAAACGCCCCACAACCCCGCACACACAACCCCGCCGGGTATCACATGCATACGGTTTAGCCATCCTCCGCTTTCGCTCGCCACTACTCACGGAATCACTTTTGTTTTCTCTTCCTACGGGTACTGAGATGTTTCACTTCCCCGCGTTCCCCCCAACGGCTAT
Source organism: Mycolicibacterium frederiksbergense (assembly GCF_012223425.1). GTDB lineage: Bacteria > Actinomycetota > Actinomycetes > Mycobacteriales > Mycobacteriaceae > Mycobacterium > Mycobacterium frederiksbergense. The sequence continues at coordinate 4,263,948 of NZ_CP038799.1, read as the reverse complement.
ATATTCACCGTTGGGTAACACGACATCACTCGTGCTGGGTTTCCCCATTCGGACATCCTCGGATCCACGCTCGGTTGGCAGCTCCCCGAGGCATATCGCAGCCTCCCACGTCCTTCATCGGCTCCCAATGCCAAGGCATCCACCATGCGCCCTTAAACACTTACAACACAGATAAACCAAATAAAGAAAAAAATTGCACATCAAACACACACAACAAAACCAGAACCCCACACCCCCTCAAAAAGGGAGCCCGAAGAACCAATCTCCTTGCGTGCTAGATGCTCGCAACCACTATCCACAAATCAAACACCACACCCCACCACCAAAGCGGGGCAACAACAAGAACCGCTCACCGATCACCCCCAACACTTGGGAACTCACGGACTCACGGCCGGCAACACCCACCAACGCAGATGTCCCGCGGGCCTGTTGTCTCAAAGCCCAATAGTGTGTCTGATGATCTCGCCCCGGAGGACCAAAGTTTGTTGAGTTGCACCAGAACTGCCTCCACTACAGAGGACAGTCCATCCAACGAATCGCCTGGCAACAGCTGATCCCGCAATCTACGGGGCTGGCCAAGTCTCGTGGTGCTCCTTAGAAAGGAGGTGATCCAGCCGCACCTTCCGGTACGGCTACCTTGTTACGACTTCGTCCCAATCGCCGATCCCACCTTCGACGGCTCCCTCCCACAAGGGGTTAGGCCACCGGCTTCGGGTGTTACCGACTTTCATGACGTGACGGGCGGTGTGTACAAGGCCCGGGAACGTATTCACCGCAGCGTTGCTGATCTGCGATTACTAGCGACTCCGACTTCACGGGGTCGAGTTGCAGACCCCGATCCGAACTGAGACCGGCTTTACAAGGATTCGCTCCACCTCACGGCATCGCAGCCCTTTGTACCGGCCATTGTAGCATGTGTGAAGCCCTGGACATAAGGGGCATGATGACTTGACGTCATCCCCACCTTCCTCCGAGTTGACCCCGGCAGTCTCCTACGAGTCCCCGGCATAACCCGCTGGCAACATAGGACAAGGGTTGCGCTCGTTGCGGGACTTAACCCAACATCTCACGACACGAGCTGACGACAGCCATGCACCACCTGCACACAGGCCACAAGGGAAACCACATCTCTGCAGTCGTCCTGTGCATGTCAAACCCAGGTAAGGTTCTTCGCGTTGCATCGAATTAATCCACATGCTCCGCCGCTTGTGCGGGCCCCCGTCAATTTCTTTGAGTTTTAGCCTTGCGGCCGTACTCCCCAGGCGGGGTACTTAATGCGTTAGCTACGGCACGGATCCCAAGGAAGGAAACCCACACCTAGTACCCACCGTTTACGGCGTGGACTACCAGGGTATCTAATCCTGTTCGCTCCCCACGCTTTCGCTCCTCAGCGTCAGTTACTGCCCAGAGACCCGCCTTCGCCACCGGTGTTCCTCCTGATATCTGCGCATTCCACCGCTACACCAGGAATTCCAGTCTCCCCTGCAGTACTCAAGTCTGCCCGTATCGCCCGCACGCCCACAGTTAAGCTGTGAGTTTTCACGAACAACGCGACAAACCACCTACGAGCTCTTTACGCCCAGTAATTCCGGACAACGCTCGGACCCTACGTATTACCGCGGCTGCTGGCACGTAGTTGGCCGGTCCTTCTTCTGCACATACCGTCACTTGCGCTTCGTCTGTGCTGAAAGAGGTTTACAACCCGAAGGCCGTCATCCCTCACGCGGCGTCGCTGCATCAGGCTTGCGCCCATTGTGCAATATTCCCCACTGCTGCCTCCCGTAGGAGTCTGGGCCGTATCTCAGTCCCAGTGTGGCCGGTCACCCTCTCAGGCCGGCTACCCGTCGTCGCCTTGGTAGGCCATTACCCCACCAACAAGCTGATAGGCCGCGGGCCCATCCCACACCGCAAAAGCTTTCCACCACACACCAGGAAGTGCATGGTCATATTCGGTATTAGACCCAGTTTCCCAGGCTTATCCCAAAGTGCAGGGCAGATCACCCACGTGTTACTCACCCGTTCGCCACTCGAGTACCCCGAAGGGCCTTTCCGTTCGACTTGCATGTGTTAAGCACGCCGCCAGCGTTCGTCCTGAGCCAGAATCAAACTCTCCAAACAAAAACAACCCAACCCAAAGGCCAGGTGGAATTCGAATCAGAAAAACCTGATATCCAAACAAAAGACACCAAAAACTGGCATCAAAAAAACAAACCATCCCACGTAGCAGGAAGACGGGAAGTCCCCCACAAAGATGGCATAAAAACAACAAACAAAAACCACCAAACACACTATTGAGTTCTCAAACAACAGACCAGATTGTTTCGAAGTTTCCCGTTTCGGGGCAACCCTGCCAGCTTAAACTATCTGAGCCGGGGAGTCAAACTTCTCTGTCCCCCGTGTCCGGGGCAACTCGATTAGATTAGGACTTCGTTCGTTGCGAAGTCAAATCCGCTGGTCAGAGGCTCGGTATCGCTGCACCGGCCGGTTGGACCTAGCTTACCCGCTCAACCTCGGCACCCAAACTGACCAGGTTTTCCACGAACAACGGGTAGCCCCGATCGATGTGGAAGACGTCGTGCACCTCGGTGTCGCCGTCGGCGACCAGGCCGGCGAGCACCAGGCCCGCGCCGGCCCGGATGTCCGAAGCCCACACGGGTGCGCTCGACAACTGCGGAAGACCACGCAAGACGGCATGGTGACCGTCAGTACGAGCATCGGCCCCCAACCGGATCATCTCCTCGACGAAGCGGAAGCGTGCTTCGAACACGTTCTCCGTGATCATCGATGTGCCTTCGGCGATGGATGCCAATCCGATCGCCATCGGCTGTAGGTCGGTCGGGAACCCCGGAAACGGCAGGGTGGCGACGTTGACGGCCTTGGGCCGCTCGTACTGGACCACCCGGAAGCCGTTGTCATGCTGGGTGACTGTCGCTCCGGCGTCGTGCAACTTGTGCAGCACCAACTGCAGGTGCGCGGGGTCCACACCCGTCACGGAGATGTCCCCCTTGGTCATCGCCGCAGCGATACCCCAGGTTGCCGCGACGATGCGATCCCCGATCACCCGATGTTCGGTGGGGTACAGCCGGTCCACTCCGGTGATGGTCAAGGTCGATGAGCCGGCGCCGGAGACCTGCGCCCCCATCTGGTTGAGCATGGTGCAGATATCCGCGATGTCCGGCTCGCGGGCGGCGTTGTGGATCGTGGTGACACCCTCGGCCAACACCGCCGCCATCAGGATGTTCTCGGTCGCGCCGACCGACGGGAACTCCAGCTGGATCTCCGCGCCGCGCAACTGATCGGCCTCGGCGACCACGCAGCCATGCTCGATATTGCAGCGGGCGCCGAGCTGTCGCAGTCCGGACTGGTGCATATCCAGCGGGCGAGATCCGATCGCATCGCCGCCGGGCAACGCGACCTTGGCGCGCTTACCCCGCCCGACCAGCGGGCCGAGCACACACACCGACGCACGGAACTGGCGCACCGCGGCGAAGTCCGCGTCGTACTTGACCTCGTCGGGCGAGGTGACGCGGACCGTCGAGCCGTCGAGCTCGACGGTGGCGCCCAGGCCCCGGAGCACCTCGGCCATCAACGGAACGTCCAGGATGTCCGGGCAGTTGGTGATCGTGCTGGTGCCCTCGGCCAACAGCGTTGCCGCCATCAGCTTGAGCACGCTGTTCTTTGCTCCCCCGACGGCGACTTCACCCGATAACCGGCTTCCGCCCGTCACCACGAATCGATCGCTCACGCGGGCCAGTGTAAGCAGACCTGGCCCTGGTTACAGAACGCTGCGGCCACATCGGCGCTGGATGGACCGGTACCGTTGAACCATGGCCGTGCACCTGACCCGCATCTATACCCGGACCGGCGACGACGGCACCACCGGGCTGAGCGATTTCAGCCGGGTCTCCAAGAACGACGCCCGGCTCGAGGCCTACGCGGACTGCGATGAGGCCAATGCGGCCATCGGTGTTGCGGTATCGCTGGGCCGGCCCGATGACCGGATCCGCGCAGTTCTGTTGCAGATCCAGAACGACCTGTTCGACGCGGGTGCCGACCTCTCCACCCCGGTGGTCGACAACCCGGAATATCCGCCGCTGCGGGTTCTGCAGGATTACATCGACCGGCTCGAAGGCTGGTGCGACGACTTCAACGAGGACCTGCCCAAACTCGACTCGTTCATCCTGCCGGGCGGGACCGCGCTGTCGGCGCTGCTGCATGTGGCGCGCACCGTCACCCGCCGCGCCGAGCGCTCCGCGTGGCGGGCGGTCGACCAGCACGGTGGATCCGTGAATGTGCTACCGGCGAAATACCTCAACAGGCTGTCTGACCTGCTCTTCATCCTGTCGAGGGTGGCCAACCCGGACGGCGATGTGAAATGGCAGCCCGGCGGCCAGCGAACCTAATCACCACCGGGGGGAGAGCCAAGCGACCCGGGATTCAATTACGCCGCCGCGCCCGCGGCGACGGCCGTGATTCCACCCATGAGGTGAAGGCCGTCAATGCCCCGCGGTCGAGCGCCACTTCATAACCGCGCCCGCGTTCGGGGCTGACATCGCGCAGTTCGAGCACGGCGATCTCTTCGGTCATGATGTCGAACTCGTCGCCGCGCGGGGAGCGCCGGGAGACGACCTCAAGTCCCAGCCTGCTCAGCCGGCGATCCGGCCACCAGCGTGCGCTCGACAACCGGTAGAACTCGGCCTCGCCACCGCGGTAACGCAGCACGCCATGGCGCCAGCCGGCTCCGCCCTCGGCCGGATAGTCGCGCAGGATGGCGGCGGTACCGCCCACCTGGCGCAGCTTCCACAGGCGGTAGCCGAGGGCGACCACCGCCAACAGCAAAACGCCGACGAGCGCGACCATGAACAACATGGACGCGCTCATCGGCGGTTCCTACTAGTCGATCTGCCCGACCGCGCGCAGCCGCGCGCGGCCCCAGGCTGCGGTGGCAGGATCGTCGGATTCGGAGTCCTGCTTGGCCGCGTCGGCATCGATCTCCGACTCGAACTGGGCGTTCTCCACCAAGAGACTCACCCCGGACTCGGTCACCGACAGAAATCCACCGTCGACGGCGATGCGAAGGTCATCCTCGCCCTCCCGCTCGACGCGCACCATGGCGTCGTCGACCAGCTGGGCCACCAACGGGATGTGTCGCGGCAGGATGCCGATCTCGCCCGCAGTGGTGCGGGTGAAGACGAACGTGGCCTTGCCGGACCACAACTCACGCTCGACGGCGACGATCTCGACGTCCAGTTCAGCCATGCCACACCACCTTTCGGGCCACTAGACCGGTCACAGCTTGGCGCCGAGGGTTTCTGCCTTCTTCGCCAGGTCGTCCAGGCCACCGATGAGGAAGAACGCCTGCTCGGGCAGGTGGTCGAACTCACCCTTGGACAGCTTGTCGAAGGCCTCGATGGTCTCCTTGAGCGGCACGGTCGAGCCGGGCTGCCCGGTGAACTGCTCGGCCGCCATCATGTTCTGGCTCAGGAAGCGCTCGATCTTACGGGCGCGGTACACCAGCACCTTGTCCTCTTCGGACAGCTCGTCGATACCGAGGATGGCGATGATGTCCTGAAGATCCTTGTAGCGCTGCAGGATCCGGATGACTTCCTGGGCGACGCGGTAGTGCTCGTCGCCGACCACGCTGGGGTGCAGGATCGTCGAGGACGATGCCAGCGGATCCACCGCGGGGAAGATGCCCTTGGAGAACACCGCACGCGAGAGCTCGGTGGTGGCATCCAGGTGGGCGAAGGTGGTCGCCGGGGCCGGGTCGGTGTAGTCGTCGGCGGGCACGTACACGGCCTGCATCGAGGTGATCGAACGACCACGCGTCGAGGTGATGCGCTCCTGGAGCTCACCCATCTCGTCGGCCAGCGTCGGCTGGTAACCCACGGCCGAAGGCATACGGCCCAGCAGGGTCGACACCTCGGAGCCGGCCTGGGTGAACCGGAAGATGTTGTCGATGAACAGCAGCACGTCCTGGTTCTGCTCATCGCGGAAGTACTCCGCCATGGTCAGCGCGGACAGGGCGACGCGCATACGCGTGCCCGGCGGCTCATCCATCTGGCCGAACACCAAGGCGGTGTCCTTGAGCACGTTGGCATCCGCGAGCTCGACCCACAGGTCGTTGCCCTCACGGGTGCGCTCCCCCACGCCGGCGAACACCGAGGTGCCACCGAAGTTGCGGGCGATGCGGTTGATCATCTCCTGGATCAGCACGGTCTTGCCGACGCCGGCACCGCCGAACAGGGCGATCTTGCCGCCACGCACGTACGGCGTGAGCAGGTCGACGACCTTCAGACCGGTCTCCAGCATCTCGGTGCGGGGCTCCAGGTCGGCGAAGGCCGGCGGCTTGCGGTGGATCGACCAGTGGTCGAAGTCCTCGCCGTAGCCGGGCTCGTCGAGGCAGTCGCCGAGGGCGTTGAACACGTGGCCCTTGACGCCGTCGCCGACGGGCACCGAGATGGAGGCGCCGGTGTCGGAGACCTCGGTGCCGCGCACCAGGCCGTCGGTGGGCTGCATGGAGATGGTGCGGACCAGGTTGTCACCCAGGTGCTGGGCGACCTCCAGTGTCAGGGTCTTGGCCAGCTCGCCGTAGGTGATCTCGGCGTTCAGGGCGTTGAACAGGTCGGGTACCGCGCCACGCGGAAACTCCACGTCGACCACGGGGCCGGTGATACGAACAACGCGACCCGTCGTGGTCTTTTCTGCGACAGCAGTCATATCTCTTTTCGCTTCCTACGGGGCTTACTTGGCGTCGGCCAGCGCGTTGGCGCCACCGACGATCTCGCTGATTTCCTGGGTGATCTGCGCCTGACGCTCGCGGTTGGCCGCCAGCGTGAGTGCCTTGATCAGATCGTCGGCGTTGTCGGTGGCCGACTTCATGGCGCGCCGGCGTGAAGCCGACTCCGAGGCGGCCGCCTCCAGCAGTGCCGCGTACACGCGGGTGGCGATGTAGCGCGGCAGGAGCGCGTCGAACAGGTTCTCGGCGTTCGGCTCGAACGAGAACAGGGTGTGCGGGCCCTCATCCGGTGCGTCTTCGACGTACTCGACGACCATCGGGGCGATCCGCAGTGCCGCCGCGGTCTGCGACAGCATCGACCGGAACTCGGTCGACACGATGTGCAGTTCGTCGACACCGAGGATGCCGTCCGCACCGCCGTCGTCGCCGTCGTCATCGGCGCCCGACATGAACGCCGTCACCAGGGTGTCGGCGACCTCCTTGGCGTGCTCGTAGGTGGGTCGCTCCGAGAAGCCGGTCCACGACTCCACCACGTCACGCTGGCGGAAGTTGTAGTAGCCCAGCGCCTTCCGGCCGATGACGTAGACCACCGGGGACTTGCCCTCGTCGCGCAGCAGTGAGAACAGTTCCTCGGCGCGACGCAGCACGTTGGCGTTGTAGCCGCCGCACAGGCCACGGTCCGAGGACACCACCAGCACGGCGGCCCGCTTCGGGTTCTCCCGCGCGACGAGCAGCGGGTGATCCAGCGCGCTGGCGCCGGCCAGCTCGGTGAGCATGCTGGTGATTTCGGTGGCGTAGGGCCGGGCCGCTTGGACCCGAGCCTGCGCCTTGGCGATCCGCGACGTGGCGATCAGCTCTTGAGCCTTGGTGATCTTCTTGATCGCCCCGGCCGAGCGGATACGTCCGCGTAGCTCGCGCAGTGTGGCTGCCATTGGTTACCTAGGCCTTCTTGGGAGCAGGCTTGCGGACCTTGACCGATTCCTTCTCCAGGTCCTCGGGATCGAGGGCCTCGGAGTCGGCCTCGTTGACGACGACCGAGCTGCCGTCAGATGCCGAGAAGCCCTTCTTGAAGTCGTTGATCACGGTGACCAGCTTCTCCTCGGCTTCCTCGGAGAGCTTCTTGCTCTCCTTGATGCCGTTGAGGATGTCCGAGTGGCTGGCCTTCACATGCTCCAGCAGCTCGGTCTCGAAGCGCGAGACGTCTTCGGCGGGAACTGAATCCAGGTGGCCCTTGGTCCCGAGGAAGATCGCGACGACCTGATCCTCGACGGCCAGCGGGCTGTACTGGGGCTGCTTGAGCAGCTCGACCAGACGCACACCGCGGTCCAGCTGCGCCTTGGAGGCCGCGTCCAGATCCGAGGCGAAGGCCGCGAAGGCCTCCAGCTCGCGGTACTGCGACAGGTCGAGGCGCAGCGAGCCCGCTACCTCTTTCATCGCCTTGATCTGGGCGGCACCACCGACGCGGGACACCGAGACACCGACGTTGATGGCCGGTCGCACGCCCTGGTTGAACAGGTCCGACTCCAGGAAGCACTGGCCGTCGGTGATCGAGATGACGTTGGTCGGGATGAACGCCGAGATGTCGTTGGCCTTGGTCTCGATGATCGGCAGGCCGGTCATCGATCCACCGCCGAGCTCGTCGGACAGCTTGGCGCAACGCTCCAGCAGGCGGGAGTGCAGGTAGAACACGTCGCCGGGGAATGCCTCGCGACCCGGCGGGCGCCGCAGCAGCAGCGAGATGGCGCGGTAGGCGTCGGCCTGCTTGGACAGGTCGTCGAACACGATGAGGACGTGCTTGCCGTCGTACATCCAGTGCTGGCCGATGGCCGAACCGGTGTAGGGCGCCAGCCACTTGAAGCCGGCAGCGTCGGAGGCGGGGGCCGCGACGATGGTGGTGTACTCCATCGCACCGCCGTCTTCGAGCGCCCGCTTCACCGAGGCGATCGTGGTGCCCTTCTGGCCGATGGCGACGTAGACGCAGCGCACCTGCTGCTTGGGGTCGCCGGTCTCCCACGCCCCACGCTGGTTGAGGATCGTGTCGACGGCGACGGCGGTCTTGCCGGTCTTGCGGTCACCGATGATCAGCTGGCGCTGGCCGCGGCCGATCGGCGTCATGGCGTCGATGGCCTTGATACCGGTCTGCAGCGGCTCACTGACGCCCTGGCGCTGCACCACCGAGGGGGCCTGCAGTTCGAGGGCACGCCGAGTGTCCGAGGCGATGTCGCCCTGGCCGTCGATCGGCTGGCCCAGCGGGTTCACCACGCGGCCGAGGAAGGCGTCACCCACCGGCACGGAGAGCACCTCGCCGGTGCGCTTGACCTGCTGGCCTTCGGCGATCTTCGCGAAGTCACCCAGGATCACGGCGCCGACGCTGTGCTCGTCGAGGTTCATCGCCACGCCCAGAACGCCGCCCGGGAATTCGAGCAGCTCCTGTGTCATGACCGAGGGCAGGCCCTCGACGTGGGCGATGCCGTCACCGGCATCGACAACGGTGCCGACCTCTTCCCGCTCGGTGTCGGCGGAAAACGAGGATACGTAGCCCTCGATGGCACCTTCGATATCAGCAGCCGAGATTGTCAACTCTGCCATGGTTTTTCGTCTTCCTACCTTTTGATCTGGGTGATAAGTCTTCGGGGTCAGTCCGGCAGCTGGGTCTGCGCGGCAGCCAAGCGGGACGCGATGGATCCGTCGATCACTTCGTCACCGACGGTGATCGACAGACCACCGAGCAGTTCCGGATCGACATGCAACTGGACGGACACCGGGTGCCCGTAGATGCGCGTGAGCACGGCCGCCAGGCGGTCGCGCTGGGCATCGGTCAGATCCGCAGCGGCGCTGACGTGAGCCACGACCTCTCCGCGACGGGCCACTGCGAGCTCGGCGAGATCGATGACAGCTTCATCGGCACGTTCCCCGCGGAGCAGGCCGATGGTCTGTGACAACAACGCGGCGGCAGTGCCGTTGGCGCTGCTTCCGGTACCGACCACCTTGTCCAGCAGCGCGATTCGACCCGCTGCATCGGTGGTGTAGTCGCTCAGCAGCGCGGACAGCCTGGGCTCGGCGTCGAGGACCCGACCGAACTGGAACAGCTGGTCCTCCACCTCGTCGACCTCGCCGGCGGCATGCGCACGCTGCAGGAGGGCCAGCCGCGCGATGTGCTCGATCCCGTCGACCAGGTTGGCCTCGGTGGACCAGCGCTGGGATCCGGCGGTACGAACCAGCTTCAGGGCAGGCTCACCGATCTTGCCGGTCAGCAGCTTGTCGACCAGCGCGACCTTCGCCGCGGCGGAATCGGCCGGCTCAGCCAGGTGCTTGGTCAGGGCGCTCTCGGTGATGAGCAGCTTCGCCACCGCGGCCAGGTCGTCGGCCAGGGCCGTCAGACCCTCGGCGTCCAAACCACCGGCCACGCTGTCGAACTCCGAGACCAGGTTGGCCAGTGCCTCACGGCTGGCCGCCCGCAGTCCCGCCGTGGCACCGGTCTCGATCACCGCGGCCGACGGGGCCATCTGGTCGAGATCGTCGAGGAAGCGGTCGACGGTGGCCGCCTGCGCGCCCGCGTCGGCCACGTGGGCACGGACCAGGTCCGCGGCCTTGGTGACAGCCTCATCGCCGAGCCCGAGCCGCAGTTCCCGCACCAGCTGCTGGCGCAACAGGTGAACCTGTTGCCCGCCCTGGGCCTTGATGCGCTCGGCGTCGACTCCGGCCTGCTCTTCCAGCTGGGCCTTGATGCGCTCGGAATCCTGCTTCGCCTCACCGGTGACGCTGCCGGCTTCGGCCTCGGCGTCGGCCAGTGCCTTGGCGTGCATGGCATCGGCCTCGGCGAGCTTCTTCGCCGCTTCGGCACTCTCGGCCAGGGCAACCCGGATGGCCTCTTGCTGCTTGACCATCAACCCCTTCACCAGGGGCGCCACCCATTTGGTGATGATGAACACGATGACGGCGAAGCCGATCAGCTGTCCGATGAATGTCGACATCTAGTTGTTCCGTCCCGAATTCACGTCGACGCCGAGGATGCGGCTCGCCAGGGTGGCCGACAGGCCATCCACCGACGAGGCCAGCTCGGCTTGAGCCGCTGAACCCTGTTGGGACAGCTTCTCGTTGGCCTGGCGTACCGTCTCGGCGACTTCACCGCTGGCCTCGGCCCGCTTCGAGTCGACGACCTGACGGCCTTCGGCGCGTGCCTCGTCACGAAGTGCCGATGCCTCGGCGCGTGCGCCGGCCATCGCCTCGTCGTAGTCGGCCTGAGCGGCTGCCACCTGTTCAGCCGACTTACGGCTGTCGGCAGCAGTTTTGGCCAGCATGGCCTCGCGCTCGGCGAGCACCTTGCTGATCGGCGGCACCACCCATTTCCAGATCACGCCGAGCGTGATCAGGAAGATGAGCAGCACGGCGAAAAAGGTGCCGTTGGGGACCAGGAAGTTACTGGTCCCCCCGCCCTCTTCCGCGGCCACGATGGATACGGTCAGCTGGTCCATGCTGTCGGACTACTGCAGGCCCGGCGTGGCGAAGACGAACAGCGCCATGAACGCCAGGTTGATGAAGTACGCGGCCTCCACCAGACCGACGGTGATGAAGAACGGGGTGAACAGCCGGCCCTGGGCCTCGGGCTGCCGGGCGATGCCGGAGATCAGCGCGTTACCCGCGATACCGTCACCGATACCGGCACCGATGGCAGCGCCACCCATGATCACACCGCCACCGATCAGCGCGCCCATGGTGATGAGAGCGTTGGGATCGAGTTCCATTCCTTTTTCCTCCTTGTAACTGGCGGCGGTGCCACCAGGACTTCTGTTCGTACGTGTCCGTGCAGTTTGGTCAAACGGGTAGAAACGTCAGTGCGCGTGCTCTTTGGTGTCGTGGTCGTCGTGAACTTCCATCGACTGGCTGAAGTACAGGATCGTCAGCAGGCTGAAGATGAAGGCCTGGATCAGGCCGACGAACAGGTCGAAGGTCTTCCAGATGGCGTTGGGCAGCCACTGGATGTACCAGGGGAACATCGCGATCAGCGCCACGAGGATGCCGCCGGCGAAGATGTTGCCGAAGAGTCGCAGTGCCAGCGAGATCGGCTTGGCCAGTTCCTCGACGATGTTGATCGGCGCCAGGAAGGGGACGTGACCCTTGACGACGGCGATCGGGTGGCCGATGGGGCCGCGCCGCCAGATGCCCGCCGCGTGGTAGCAGATGAAGACGAACAGGGCGAGGGCCAGCACGAAGTTGATATCCGAGGCCGGGGCCTTGTAGAGCTCGGCGGCGGCGCCGTCGGAGCCGCCGTACTGCCATGGCAGCACAGCCAGCCAGTTGGAGATCAGGATGAAGACGAACAGCGTGACGGCCAGCGGCAGGACGAACGGGGCGATCTTCATGCCGATCGAGCCCTCGATCTGCTGGCGCATCTGGATGGTCAGCGCCTCCCAGAACAGCTGCACGCCACCGGGAACGCCGGTGGAGGTGACCTTGGATTTCAGGTAGAACGCCAGTCCGATGATGATCAACGCGGTGATCGCGGTGGCCATGATCGTGTCGCCATTGAAGGTCATGCCGAACAGTTCGAACACCATGACGTGGTGCCCGACGTGGATGGCGACGCCACCCTCTTCCGCGGCCAGAACAGTCTCAGTCATTCGGGTCAGCTCAATCCTTCGAATCCGATGTGGAGACGCCCTCGACGTCCAAACCGTTGGCGCGGATCTTCCGCATGACCGGGATGCTGGTGCTCAACACCAACAGACCCTGGAAGATCGCGAGCCCGAACAGCACGGCAATACCGCCGTGTTCCTTGAAAAACAGTGCCACCGCCAGTGCGATCGCGGTGATGATCAGCAGCCGCATCGCGGAGTTTATGGCCATTTTCTTCTTGAGGGGGTGGTCCTCCATCGTGATCGACTCGACCGCTCGGCGCACCAGCAGCGCGTTGAGCAAACCGAGAGCGAGCCCGATCCCGAAGAACACACCGAAGAAGATGTTGCCGACGAATCCGGCGGCCGCGATGGCCACTGCGGTGAACGCCAGGCAGATCAGCAGCAGCCGCAACGGACGGAAGGCGACGGAAGGGAACACCAGGGGCGCATCATGCGCTGGCGTCGTCACGTCGTTCACCTCAATCCCGCGTCGTCGAGGGGGGTACTGATCGAAAACTGCAATAGCTCAGAAAACTGCAAAATTCCTGTGCATGCCCGACGAGAGTATCGGAGGGCAGCGGGCGCGCTGGAATCACCCAAGGGGTAGCTCCCTTTTGTCGGTCGTGTATCGGCGCCGATCGGTCGGGTGGACCGATGGGCCGGGCCGGCAACCCGCGAGGTTTTCGGGTTATGCGCAGAACCGTACCACAAGGTAGGAGGCACAAAAACAGGCCTACTACTTTTTGTCGTACAACGGCTTTCACGGGTCTTCGACCGCGCCGTTTCGACCCCGCAGCAGTGGTATCAGGGTCACCACGCCGGCGACCAGAATCGCGGCCAGCATCACCGCGCCGGTGTAGCGCGGATCGAAGAAGATCGTGCTTGCCGCGCCCAGTGCGACGATGCTGACCCACATGTAGATCAGCAGGACGACGCGGCGGTGCGAATGCCCGATCTGCAGCAATCGATGATGCAGATGCATCTTGTCCGGAGTCGAGAAATGAACACCCGCGCGGGTGCGGCGCACGATCGCCAGCAGCGTGTCCAGGGCGGGCACGAACATCACCGCCACGACCAACAGGAACGGCGACAGCAACGCGAACACATCGCGCGCCCCGTAGGCGGTCTGCGATATGGGGCCGGCCGCCGTCGTCGAGGCCGCGGCGAGCATCAGGCCGATCAGCATCGAACCCGAGTCGCCCATGAAGATCTTGGCGCGATGAAAGTTGTGCGGCAGGAAGCCCAGGCACGCACCGGCGAGCACCACCGAGATCATGGCCGGCGGGTAGAACAGCACATCGCCCCCGTGATCGCGGAGCAGGCCCACCGAGAAGATGCAGATGGCGAGCGCCGTGATCAGGCCGAGCCCGGCGGCCAGCCCATCGAGACCGTCGATGAAGTTCATGGCGTTGACGATCGAAACCGTCAACGCCAAGGTGAGCAGGATCGAGGTGACCTGGTCCAGCACGATGGTGCCGACGCCACCGAACGGGATGTACAGCACGCTCCATGCCACGCCCATGGTGACCAGCACGCTGGCGGCGGTGATCTGGCCGGCGAACTTGGTCAGCGAGTCCAGACCCCACCGGTCGTCGATGAGGCCCACCAGCATGATGAGTCCGCCTGCGACCACCACCGCGGGCATGCCGGTCGAGTAGACGAACCCACGGTTGAGGGCGGGCAACTGGGAGGCGAGTAGCACCGCGGCGGCCACGCCGATGTACATGGCCAATCCACCCATCCGTGGGATCGGCTGGACGTGCACATCGCGTTCGCGCGGGTAGGCGACCGCGCCGACCCGGATGGCGAACACCCGCACCCAACCGGTCGCGAAGTAGGTGATGATCGCGGCGGTGAGCCCGACGAGCGCGAGTTCGCGCAGCGGGACACCGGCGCCGCGGTCCGACAGGGCGAGCAGACCGTCAGCCATCCAGACCGATTCGCTCACCACGTGCTGAACCGTACGCGAATTGGCTGGGGCCTAAGGGGTGGTCCCACGGGCGTCCTCGGGTGTGAGGGCTTGGGCTTCCACGCCGAGCACGCGGGCGACGTCGGCGACCGAGACGGGCCCTTCGCGCAGCACCCGCGGCTGCGGACCGGACACGTCCACGATCGTCGAGGCCGCGCCCTGCGGCGACGGGCCCCCGTCGAGGTAGACCTCGACCCGCGCACCCAGCTGAGCCTGCGCGTCCGCGGCGGTGACCGCGGCCGGCTGCCCGGAGACGTTCGCGCTGGAGACGGCCATCGGGCCGACCTCGCGCAGCAGTTCGATGGCCACCGGCTGCAGCGGCATGCGCAACATGACGGTGCCTCCTGCGTCGCCGAGGTCCCAGTGCAGCGACGGCGCATGCCGCACCACCAGGCTCAGCGCGCCCGGCCAGAACGCCTGGATGAGTTCGCGCGCGGCGGGCGGCACCGCATAGACCAACCCGTCGATGGTGTGCCAGGAGCCGACGAGCACACCGACCGGCATATCGCGGCCCCGGTTCTTGGCCGCGAGCAACGCGGCCACCGCTTCGCTGTTGAAGGCGTCCGCACCGATGCCGTAGACGGTGTCGGTGGGCAGCACGACCAGTCCCCCACCCTTGACGGCGCTGATCGCCGACATGAGCCCGGTCGCCCGTTGTTCGGGGTCCGCGCAGTCGAAGAGTTGTGTCATGACTCCCCGCCCAAGCGCTCGTCGCCTCTCATACCACTCAGCTTCTCACCGCGGTGACGAACCGGCGTCGACCGGCCAGGTCGCGGCGTGCCGCGACACCGGTGAAGACGCCGGCGGCACCGAAGAGTTCGACGGTGGCCACCGACGTGGTGTCGTCATGTTCGACCCCCACCTGCCCGCCGGGCCGCAGCAGCCGGGAGACCAGCTCGACGATCGGCTCGATGACGGCCATCCCGTCCGGGCCACCGAATAGCGCGGCGCGCGGATCATGTTCTGCCACTTCTGGTTCCAGCTCTGCACCGTCAGGGATATAGGGCGGGTTCGCGACCACCAAATCAACCTGGCCGGTGAGGTCGGCCAGCACATCGCGGTCGGTGACATCGGCGTGCAGCAACTCCACCGTCGTTCCGTCCGCATTGGCGCGGGCGTAGCGCAGCGCCTCCTCGGACCGCTCCACCGCGATGACACGGGCATCGGGGCGGTAGCGCGCAAGTGCGAGCGCGAGCGCGCCCGAACCCGAACACAGGTCCACGATCACGCCGCCCGGGCGGACGGGGACTGTCTGCGCCCACTCCAGCAGCGCCTCGGTCTCGGGCCGCGGGATGAACACCCCGGGCCCGACGGCCAGGGTCAGCGGACCGAAGACGGCGGTACCCAACAAGTGCTGCAACGGGATTCGCAGCGCGCGCTGCCCGACGAGGGTGCGGAATTCGTCCAGGACCCGGGGTTCGGGATCGGCGAACATCAGCCGCCCGCGGTCGACGCCGAGCACATGGGCGGCCAGCTGTTCGGCATCGGCGCGCGCGGAGTCGATGCCCGCGGTGGCGAGCACGGTGGCCGCATCCGAGATCGCTTGCTGCAACGCGTTCATCACGCCTGTTGGAGCCGCGCCTGCTTGTCGGCGGCCGCAAGTGCGTCCAGCAGCGCATCCATATCGCCGTCGAGCACCTGATCGAGGTTGTGCGACTTGAAGTTGATGCGGTGGTCGGCGATCCGGTTCTCGGGGTAGTTGTAGGTGCGGATCCGCTCGCTACGGTCCACGGTACGGATCTGGCTGGCCCGGTCCGCCGACGCGTCCGCCGAGGCCTGCTCCTCGGCGAGTGCCTGTAGCCGGGCGGCGAGCACCACCATGGCGCGCGCCTTGTTCTGCAGCTGGCTGCGCTCGTTCTGGCAGGTGACGACGATGCCGGTGGGCAGGTGGGTGATCCGGACCGCGGAGTCGGTGGTGTTGACGCCCTGCCCGCCCTTGCCCGAGGAGCGGTAGACGTCGATGCGCAGATCGGACTCGTCGATCTGGACGGCCTCGACGTCGTCGGGCTCGGGGTAGACGAGCACGCCGGCAGCCGAGGTGTGCACCCGGCCCTGGGATTCGGTGACGGGCACACGCTGCACGCGGTGCACCCCGCCCTCGAACTTCATCCGCGACCACACGCCGTCGGCGGAATCGCCCTTGCTGGCGATGGTGATGGTGGCGTCCTTGTAACCGCCGAGGTCCGACCATGTCTCGTCGAGCACGGTGACCGTCCAGCCGTGCCGCTCGGCGTAGCGGATGTACATGCGAGCCAGGTCGGAGGCGAACAGTGCCGATTCCTCGCCGCCCTCACCGGATTTGACCTCGAGCACGACATCGTCGGCGTCGTGTGGATCGCGTGGGGCGAGCAGATCGGTCAGCCGGTTGTCGAGCTCGGCAACCCGCGCCTCGATCTCGGGCACCTCGGCGGCAAAGGCCTCGTCCTCGGCGGCCAGCTCGCGGGCGGCCTCCAGGTCACCGCGCGCGGCTTCCAGTTTGCGGTACGTCGAGACGATCGGTGAGACCTGCGCGAACCGCTTTCCGACGCGGCGTGCCGCGCCGGCGTCACCATGCAGGGCGGGATCGGCGAGCTGGGTCTCCAGGTCGGCGCACTCGGCGAGCAACGCCTCGATCGCGGGTGCGGTATCGGTCACCTGGACTCCTCAAGAAACGGCCGGCAGACGCAAATCGGCGCCCGGTCCTGACACATGTGCCAGGTTCGGGCGCCGATGGGACAGCTAGTTGTCTGCAGCAGCCTTGGCTTCTGCGTTCTCCGTCGCTGCGCCCGCCCCAGCGCGCTTGCCGTAGCGCTTCTCGAAGCGGGCAACGCGGCCGCCGCTGTCGAGGATCTTCTGCTTGCCGGTGTAGAACGGGTGGCACTGCGAGCAGACCTCGACCACGATGTGGCCGTTGTCCTTGGTGCTGCGCGTGGTGAACGTGTTACCGCAGCCGCAGACCACATTGGTCTCGGCGTAGTTGGGGTGAATACCCGATTTCATGGCTTTCCTCTGCAATCGTTGGCCGCCGGGTCGCCCGAGCCCAGACCTGGGAGTCTTCGAGCGTGAACCGGAACCGAGGGTCGACGGTGAATTATGCCAGGTCAACCGTCGAATGCGAAAACGCCTCACCACCGGCTGCTATTCCCGGGTCAGCGGTGTGTACGTCTGACCGTCGCGTTTCCAGAGGCACCTGCCGTGCGGTGCGGTCCCGAGGGCGATGAGTTCGCGTTTCAAGATCTTGTTGGTCGCGGTGCTCGGCAAATCGTCGGCGATCCAGACGTAGCGGGGCCGCGCCTTCGGCGACAGGTCGGCCTGGGCGGCGAGGAACTCGGCGAACGCCGCGGGGGTGAGCTCCGCGCCGTCCTGCAGCACCATGGCCGCCATCACCTGATCGCCGACGTGCTCGTCGGGAACGGGGTAGACCGCGACCCGGTTGATCGCGTCCAGTCGCAGCAGGATCCGTTCGATCGGTGCCGTCGTCAGGTTCTCCCCGTCGACACGCATCCAGTCCGCCGTGCGGCCGGCCAGATAGATCCAGCCGTCCGCATCACGATAGGCCAGGTCCCCGGACCAGTAGATGCCGCCGCGCAGCCGTTCACCGGTGGCGTCCGGATCGTTGTAGTAGCCGCGGAACAACCCGCTGCCGCCTGCGTTGACCAACTCCCCCGTCGCGGCGTCGGCGTTCAGGAGGGCGCCATGAGCGTCGAAACGGGCGACCTCACATTCCTGGCCGGTCTCCGAGTTGTAGATCGCGACTCCCGGGAAGCCCTGACCGATCGAGCCGGCCGGGCAGTTCTCCAGTCGGGTGATGATGACGGCGGTCTCGGTGGACCCGAACCCATCCCACACCGTGCAACCGAATCGTCGGCCGAACGCCTCGATATCACGGTCGGCGGCCTCGTTGCCGAAGGCGACGCGCAGCGGGTTATCGGCGTCGTCGGGGCCTTCGGCGGTGGCCAGGATGTAGGCCAGCGGCTTGCCGACGTAGTTCATGTAGGTGGCGCCGTAGCGGCGGATGTCGGGCAGGAACGACGATGCGGAGAACGTCGCGGGGGCCATCGCCGCACCCGCACCGAGCGCCACGCTCCACCCCGCGTAGACGGCGTTGGAGTGAAACAGCGGCATGGCCAGGTAGCAGGTGTCCTGATCGCTCAGCTCGTAGCGTTGCACCAGGGCGCTGCCGGCGAACAGCACCGTCGAATGCGGCACCTCGACGGCCTTGGGTTCGCCGCTGGTGCCCGAGGTGAAGATCATCATGAACGTGTCATCCGGCGCGCATTCGCGGTGCGGGGTGAGCTCCGGGGCCTCGGCGAGCAGCTGTGCCCACCGTTGCCCGGTCGTGTCGATCACCGTGACACCCGGCAGATCCACCTCCTCGAGCAGGTGACGATGCTCGTCGTCGGTGAGCAGGATCTGGGTGTCGACCTTGGCGATGTCACGGGCCAGGGCCGGCCCGCGGCGGGTGGTGTTGATGCCACACAGCACATAACCGCCGAGCCCGGCGGCGGCCAGTGCGGTGAGCATCCGCGGGGAATTGCCCAGCAGCGCGCCGACGTGCAGCGGTCGCGCGGGGTCGGCGAGCGCGATGAGTGCGGCGGCCTGGCGGCCGGCGTCGGCGATGTGTTCGCGCCACGTCCAGACGCGATCGCCGTATTTCACCGCGGCGGTGTCCAGATCGGCTCGGGTGCGCAGCAGTTGCTGCAGTGTGTCCGCCATACCCGGGCACCTCCGTTTCGGTGAACAGATTCTGCAGACTGTCTACCATTGACGGCCTGCTCCACGGTATCGGTGGGGTTGTTGGCAGAATGCAACAACACGTCTGCTAATCCGCAGATCCCCACCGCCGAGGAGCCCGCAAAGTGCCGACCAGCACGGCCACCGTCCGCGATCGCCTGATCGATGCGGCCGAGGCCTGCCTGCACGCCAAGGGCATCCGGGCCACCACCGTCTCGGAGGTGGCCGAGACCGCCGGTGTGTCGCGAGGTTGGCTCTACCGGCACTTCCCGGACAAGGTCACGCTGCTCGGCGCCGCGATCGTGCGCCTCAACGAGGTGTACTGGTCACAGGCCCACGCCGTCCTGGAAGAGATCCAGGGACTCGACCAGCAGATCGTCGCGGGGATCCGGCACGGCCGGACCGCCTATGACGATCCGGGCGCCCTGTTGATGAAGCTGCGCGTCGACGAGCCCGAGGAGTTCGCCGCCTGCGCCGGCGCCGGGGTGCAGGGCCTGGTTCCCGATCTCGCCGGGTTCTGGTCGCGCTACCTGATCGCCGCACGGGACAACGGCGAGATCCACGCCCACATCGTCGTCGCCGAAGCTTCCGAGTGGGTTGCCCGCATTGTGATTTCGTTGGCGACCGTGCCGGGCGACACGTTGGATCCGACCGATTCGGCGCAGCTGCTCACCCATGTCCGGCGGTATCTGATCCCGGCGCTGCGCAGCGATCCCGCAGTGTGATCGCGGCGCGGACGAGCCCACGCCGCGCACCCGCGACAGGAATCCACACCCGGAGGGGTCGAAACGCTCCGGAAACCTCAGGTGCACGCGCCGGACACAGCACGTTCCTAGCGTGAGACGCGGAGGGCGTGCCGCGGGAAGGCCGCGCACGGGCCCGGGCGCCAATTGGAGGAACATAGATGGCCGACGAACTCCCGGCCGGGGTGCATCCACCCGCCGGCATCACCTCAGCGTCCCCGTCGGCGGCCTACGTCGACCACGACTTCGTCATCGCGTCCGTCGACGGGTCGCTGCACAACGACGAACTCGCACCGACGCCGCCCTCGGCGCGAAAATGGGGCTGGTTCGAGATCTTCAACATCTGGACCAACGATGTGCAGAGCCTGGCGGGCTACACACTGGCCGCCAGCCTGTTCATCACGGCAGGTATCAACGGCTGGTTCGTCATCGCCGCGATCATCCTGGCCGGCGCCCTGGTCATGGTCTTCGTCAATCTGTCGGGCCGCCCCAGCGTCCAGTACGGCGTGCCGTACCCGGTGATCGCGCGCGCCTCGATGGGTGTGCGTGGCGCGATGTTCCCGGCCACGGTGCGGGGGATCGTGGCGATCTTCTGGTACGGGGCGCAGACCTATTTCGCCTCCACCGCGGTCGCGTTGGCCATCAATGCCGTGCTGGGGGCCGCGCCGACGGGGACCTTCCTCGGTATGACGTGGGTCGACTGGGTGTCCTACACGGTGGTCGCCGCATTCCAGATCTGGCTGTTCGTCCGCGGACTCGACGGCATCGTCAAGTTCCTGAACTTCGCCGGACCCGCTGTCTACGGCGTGATGATCCTGCTGCTCGTCGCCATCTGGTGGCAGGCAGGTTCGGGATTGCTGAGCTCGGTCGGGGACCTCTTCGCCGGTGAGAAGCAAGGTCTCGCGGCGGTCAGCGCGTTCTTCGCCGTGGTCGGCACCATGATCGCCTACTTCGCCGCAGTGATCATCAACTTCGGTGACTTCGCCCGTTTCACGCGCAGCGACAAGGAGATGCGACGCGGAAACCTGTTGGGCCTACCCGTCAGCCTCACCTTCTTCACGTTCCTGTCACTGTTCATCACCGCGGGTGCCTACATCGTCTTCCAGGACGGTCAGGGCGAACCGCTGACGAATCCGGCCGATATCGTCGGTCAGGTCGGCAACGTGTGGCTGAGCATCCTGGCCGCCGTCACCTTCTTCATCGCCACGGTCGGGATCAATCTGGTGGCGAACTTCATCCCGCCGGTATACGACATCGTCAACCTGAAGCCCTCGAAGCTGAACTTCAAGATCGCCGGATTCATCACGGCGGGGCTGGGTTTCATCATCGGCGCGCTGTGGGTGTCGGTGATCGGCAACGCCGGGCTGCCCAAGTTCGTCGATACGCTCGGAGCGGTACTGGCACCGCTGTACGGCATCATGATCGCCGACTTCTACTTGCTCCGGAAGCAGAAACTCCAGATCCAGGAGCTCTACTCGGCGGATCCGGCAGGCACCTACTACTTCACCAAGGGCTGGAATGTCCGGGCGCTGTGCGCGTTCGGGCTGTCGGCAGTGTTCGCGATCGCCGCGGTGTGGACCCCCGCCCTGCATTCGCTGGCCGGCTTCGCCTGGGTGTTCGGCGCCGCGCTGGGAGCGGGACTGCACATGCTGGTGATGAGGGGCCAACCCCTGGACAACAGCACGCGGGAGAACAACCTCGTCAACGGGTGACTGACTTCGGCGTGATTCCTCCCGCGCCGCTGACGTTTTCGCATGGAGTCGTGGGTCACGACTCGTCGGCGAACCGGAACTCCCCCGCGGCGATCCGCTCGAGCATGTCGGCGGTCCACCCGGCGTGCGCGGCGAATGACCGCCGCCACAGATCCAGCAGATGCCGGGCATGCGGCGGCTCACCGGGCTCGGGCCACAACGACTTCATCTCGTGCAACTGCTCACCGATATCGCGGGTGGTCGCCAGCTGACTGCCCAGCAGAGTCGCGACCTTCGCGCGGGGCAGGCATCGCATAAAAGCGATACCCGCACCGAGCTCCTCGATATCGGGGCTGATCAGCGCACTCTCCAGCAACCGGAGGAACTCCTCGACACCGGCCGGGGTGATCGCATAGGACACCCGACTTGGGCCGCGCGGGCTGTTCGCGGGTTCGGCTGCGCTCAGCAGTCCTTCCCGGGTGAGTTGTTTGACGGCGTGATAGATCGACGGCGGTTTCACTGCCGTCCAGGTGTCGACCCGCCACGACATCAGCTCCTTGTGGATGGCGTAGCCGTGCATGCCACCGCGGTCAGCGCGGGTGTGCACCATGCCGAGCACGAGCAGCCGGACGGTGGGTGCGGTTACGCCAGCCATTGCCTCAGTGTGGCGATCGCCGTGAGCTCCAGGGCGATGGCCTCGCTTTCGCTGTCGGTCAGCGCCATCGATTCCAGCGCCGCTGCCGCAGTGGCTTCGGCCCCGGTGTCGGCGAGCGCGATGGCCAGTTCCACCCGGTCGGCCAGGGCGCGGGCGAGGTCCACCCGGTCTGCCGTGTCGCCGAACCTGCGCAGGGCGGTGTCCAGCGCGCGGGCGGCGAGTTCGTCGTCGTTCTTGAAATCGCGGAAAATCAGCACATTGTCATGCGCCTTGGCCAGCCCCGAGAGCGCTGTCGAGCCCCCGTATTCGATGGTCTCCTCGGCGCGGCTGATGAACACGACGCAGTTTCCGGACGGGTCCAGGATCTGGAATCAACTCTGCGCGGGACGGAGTCGTTCGATGCGGGGCAGGCCCGTGGCAGGGATGCGCCCGTAGCGCCGGCGCAAGCGCTCACTGAAGGCTTTGTGGTATCCGGCGACGGCGTCGACGAAGAACAGGCACCCGCCGGTCAGCTCGTGGCTGACGTCGAGGTCGGGTGCCGCCTCCTTGAAATGCAGTTCGACGCCCTCGAAGCTGAACGCCAGGTAGAGGTACGGCTTGGTCTGGCGATCGGACGTATCGAAGCCAAGCGTCTCGTAGAACTCGACGGTCGATTCGGGCGCGACGCAGGGCAGCAGCGGGACGGTGGTGGTGGACACCACTCCAGACTACTCAACATTGACTAGCAGGGCCGCACTGTGGCCGAGCAGACACAAAAGGCCCCGTTTCGCCAGGGAAACGGGGCCTTTTGTTGGGGGTACCTCCCGCTTGCGGGGGACTGCTCGCGCAGCGTGGGTCAGTCGTTGTCGCTGTTTCCACCGGGGGTGTTCTTGGAGACCTGGACCAGGAACTCGTAGTTGGTCTTGGTCTTGCGCAGCTGGCTCATCAGCAGGTCGATGGCCTGATGCGGATCCAGACCCGAGAGCACCCGACGCAGCTTGTGTACGACCGCGAACTCGTCGGCACCCAGGAGCAACTCGTCCTTGCGGGTACCCGACGGGTTGACGTCGACGGCCGGGAACACGCGGCGCTCGGCGATCTTTCGGTCCAGCTTGAGCTCGGCGTTACCGGTGCCCTTGAACTCCTCGAAGATCACGGTGTCACCGGTGGAGCCGGTCTCGACCATGGCCGTGGCGATGATCGTCAGCGATCCACCGAACTCGATGTTGCGCGCCGCGCCCAGGAAACGCTTGGGCGGATACAGCGCGGTCGAGTCGACGCCACCGGACAGGATTCGACCCGATGCCGGCGACGCATTGTTGTACGCGCGGCCCAGGCGAGTGATCGAATCCAGCAGCACCACGACGTCCTTGCCCTGCTCGACCAGGCGCTTGGCCCGCTCGATGGCCAGTTCGGCGGCCTGGGTGTGATCTGACGGCGGACGGTCGAACGTCGAGGCGATGACCTCGCCGACGACCGAACGCTGCATATCGGTGACCTCTTCCGGGCGCTCATCGACGAGCACGACCATCAGATGGCATTCCGGGTTGTTCTTGGTGATCGCGTTCGCGATGTCCTGCATGATCGTGGTCTTACCGGCCTTGGGCGGTGACACGATCAGCGCGCGCTGACCCTTACCGATCGGCATGATCAGGTCGATCACGCGGGTGGTGAGGCGGTCCGGAGTGGTCTCCAGGCGCAGCCGCTGGTTCGGGTACAGCGGGGTCAACTTCTGGAAGTCGGGCCGGTTCTTGGCGTTCTCCACCGGGCCACCGTTGACGGTGTCCAGGCGGACCA
This sequence comes from Mycolicibacterium frederiksbergense, assembly GCF_012223425.1. Taxonomy (GTDB): domain Bacteria; phylum Actinomycetota; class Actinomycetes; order Mycobacteriales; family Mycobacteriaceae; genus Mycobacterium; species Mycobacterium frederiksbergense. The sequence goes on along the minus strand of NZ_CP038799.1, from coordinate 4,240,044 downwards.
ACGGGTTGAACTTCTGGCGCGGGTTGTTGCCGCCGCCACTGCTCTCACCCTCGCGGGCCACCCGCACCGCACCGGTCACCGCGTCGCCGCGGCGCAGACCGTTCTTGCGCACCATGTTCATCGACACGTAGACGTCGTTGGGGCCTGCCAGGTAGCCGGAGGTCCGCACGAACGCGTAGTTGTCCAGCACATCGAGAATGCCGGCCACCGGCTGGACGACATCGTCCTCGCGCAGTTCGGTGTCGCGGTCTCCGCGATCGCCGCGGTCTCCGCGATCGCCGCCACCATCGCCACGCTCCCCGCGGCGCTTGCGGTCACGGAACCGCCGGCCGCGACGGCCCTGGCGGTCGTCACCGTCGTCATTGTTGTTGTTCGAGTTGTTGGCGTTGCCGCCGCCACTGTTGTTGCCGCCACCGCTGTTGCGGTTCTGCTGGCCGCCGCCCTGCTGGTCGCCGCCCTCTGAGTTCCTGGGCGGACGGCTCTCGCGCGTCTCCGAGCGGGCTTCCGAGTTGTCGACACCGCGGTTCTCGGCACCGCGGTTGTCCGCATTGCGGTTGCCGGCGTTGTCGGCATTGCGGTTGTCGGGCTTCTCGGAGCGCGCGGAATCCTGCGCGCCCTCGTTCTCGGCCTTGGCACCATTGGCGTCCTGCGCCTTCTGGCCTTCGGGCGCACCGGTCTGGCGCGCAGCGCTGCGGCGCTCACGGCGCTGCGGGTTGCTCTGCTGCGGCGCCGCACCGGCGTCGGCCTGCGGCGCGGCTGGTGCCGACTCCGCCTCCGGGGCCGCTTCGGCGGCCTTGGGTGCCGCAGCAGGTGCAGGTGCACCGCCGTTGCCCTCACCGCGACGTTCCTTGATGGCGGCGATCAGATCGCCCTTACGCATGCCCGAGGTGCCCTTGACACCTACTTCACCGGCAAGCGCGCGCAGGTCTGGGAGCAGCATCGACGTCAGCGAGCCGGAACGCCCGCCGCGTGCGCCTGCGCTCCGCGCGGCCTTGCCTGAATCCACGGCAGCGGAATCTGCGGCTGCTTCGCCGCTGTCGCTTGCCGTGAAGAGGTCCGTATCAGTCACGGATTTCCTTTCTTTCCCTCGCATATCGCAAAGCGCACGAGGGGTTCCCCGAAGGTCATCTGCGCTCAGCCGAAGAGCTGAACGCGCGTTCTTCCGCGGCGCCACCATCGCCTGAGCAACAGTGATCACCAGGGCCCACCGGCGTGCGGCGAACCATCAGTCCACGAGTGAAACGAAAGATTGGGTAGTCGTCCTAGTGTCGGCGCAGGTAGAACCGCTGCGATTGCTGGACGAAAGCGAGAATAACCCGCATCAGAGCTGGAAGCAAGGAGCGCCACGTATTCGCGTGTTACCCCGACAGGGTTTGGGCGGGGGTCTCCGCATTCCAGCGCACGCCGTCTCCCGCCGACATCTCGGTCACCGTGAAACCGTTCGCGGCGCCGTATTCGAGCACGTCGGCCGGCAAATCGGATCCGCTGGTCAGAGCTATCACCGCTGGCCCGGCACCCGAAAGCACCGCTGCCACCCCAGAACGCCGGAGCATCGCGAGATATTCCGCCGAGGCAGGCATGGCCGGCGCCCGCTGCGTCTGATGCAACCGGTCGGCGGTCGCCTCCAGCAGCAGATCCGGGCGCTGGGTGAGCGCCACCACCAGCATCGCCGACCGGGCCAGATTGAACCGCGCATCGCTGTGACTGACCTGCTCGGGCAACAGCCCCCGAGTCGCCGCCGTCGAGGACCGGGTCTCGGGGATCGCCGGGAAGAGCCGGATGTCCGGGTGAAGCTGCAGATGGGCCGCGTCGTAGCGGGCCGGGTCGCTGCCGTCTTCCGTCCAGGACACGACCGCACCGCCGAGCACAGCGGCCGCCGCGTTGTCGGGGTGACCTTCGAACTCCGAGGAGAGTTGCACCAACTCGTCGATCGTCAGTTCCGCAGAATCAACCTGCACCGCAATACCATTGACCACCGCCAAACCGCCGACGACGGCAGCGGCGGACGATCCGAGTCCCCGTGAATGCGGAATCGCATTGTGGCACTGTACGTTCAGCCCGCCAGCGTGCAGACCGGCGGCGGCCAGACCGCGCTCGACAGCCCGCACGACCAGGTGTTCGGCGGTCAGCGGGACCTGCCCGGCACCTTGACCCTCCACCTCGATGACGAGACCGGAATCTGTTGTCTCGACGATGATCTCGTCATACAGACTCAGCGCCAGACCGAGACTGTCGAACCCCGGTCCGAGGTTGGCACTGGAGGCCGCGACGACAGCACGGGCCCGCAGCCCGGCCGGCAGACTTTTGCTCACCAACGATCCGACCGTCAGCCCAGACCCAGTTTCGCCACCACCGCGGCCGGGTCGACCGGGATCGGGGTGACTTCGGGCATGCCCTTGAGCGCGGTGTCGGGATCCTTCAGGCCGTTACCGGTGACGGTGCACACCACGGTCGACCCGGGCTTGACCCAGCCGTCATCGATCGACTTCAGCAGACCGGCGATGCTGGCCGCCGATGCGGGCTCGACGAACACACCCTCGGCCGCCGCCACCAGACGGTAGGCGGCCAGGATCTCGTCGTCGGTCGCCGCGAGGAAGCGTCCGTCGGACTGTTCCTGGGCTTCCACCGCGGAGTTCCAGGACGCCGGCGAACCGATGCGGATCGCGGTGGCAATGGTCTCCGGGTTGCTCACCGGGTGTCCGCTCACCAGCGGCGCGGCGCCGGCGGCCTGGGTGCCGAGCATGCGGGGCAACCGGTCCGAGAGGCCGTCGCGGTGGTATTCGCGATAGCCGCGCCAGTACGCGGTGATGTTCCCGGCGTTGCCGACCGGCAGCGAATGCACGTCCGGCGCGGTACCCAGCACGTCGATGATCTCGAAGGCGGCGGTCTTCTGCCCCTCGATGCGCACCGGGTTCACCGAGTTGACCAGTGCGATGGTCGGGTAGTCCGCGGTCAGCTTGCGGGCCAGTTCCAGACAGTCGTCGAAATTGCCTTCGACCTGAATGATCTTGGCGCCGTGCATGACCGCCTGGGCGAGCTTGCCCATCGCGATCTTGCCCTGCGGGATCAGCACCGCACAGGTGATGCCGGCTTTGGCCGCATACGCCGCCGCCGAGGCCGAGGTGTTGCCGGTGGATGCGCACAACACGGCCTGCTGGCCGCGGGCGATCGCATCGGTGACCGCCATCGTCATGCCACGGTCCTTGAAGGAGCCGGTGGGGTTGAGTCCCTCCACCTTCAGGTGCACCGTGCACCCGGTCTGCTCGGACAGCCGCTTGGCGTGGATCAGTGGAGTTCCGCCCTCCAGCAACGTGATCGGGGTCCAGGTGTCCTCGACCGGCAGCCGATCCCGATAGGCGGCGATCAGTCCCGGCCATGCCTGGTGCACTGGTCCCGCTGTGTTATGTCCCGCCGCTCCGTTGGTCATGTTGTGGTTCCTTCCATACGAAGCACGCTGTTGATGTTCTGCACGACGTCGAGCTCGGCGAGCGCCTCGACGGTCTCCGACAGGGCGGCGTCGGTGGCCTGGTGGGTGACGACGACGATCTGTGCGCCGCACGGCTCACCTTCGTCGTCGGTCATCCCCTGCTGCCGGACCTCGGCGATGCTGACCTCGTGTCGGCTGAATTCCGCTGCGACGGCGGACAGTACGCCGGGCTGGTCCTTGACGTTCATGTTGACGTAGTACCGGGTGGGGATGGCTCCGATGGACGCGATCGGCAGCTTGGCGTACTTGGACTCGCGCGGGCCGCGGCCGCCCTGCACGCGGTTGCGGGCGGCCATCACCAGATCACCCATCACCGCCGAGGCGGTCGGTGCACCGCCGGCGCCCTGGCCGTAGAACATCAGCCGGCCGGCCGCTTCGGCCTCGACGACCACAGCGTTGAAGGCGCCGTTCACCGATGCCAACGGATGATCCAGTGGAACCAGCGCCGGGTAGACCCGGGCCGAAACCCGTTGCTTGCCCTTACCGCTGGTGAGCCGCTCACAGATGGCCAGCAGCTTGATGTTGCAGCCCAGCGCCTTGGCCGACTCGAAGTCCGCGGCGCTGACCTTGGTGATGCCTTCGCGGTACACGTCATCGGCGGTCACCCGGGTGTGGAACGCGATGGAGGCCAGAATGGCCGCCTTGGCCGCGGCGTCGTAGCCCTCGACATCGGCGGTCGGGTCGGCCTCGGCGTAGCCCAGGGCGCTGGCATCGGCCAGGGCGTCCTCGTAGGAGGCCCCGGTGTCGTTCATCGCCGACAGGATGTAGTTGGTGGTGCCGTTGACGATACCGGCCACCCGCAGCACCGAATCGCCGGCCAGCGACTGGGTCAGCGGCCGGATCACCGGGATCGCGCCGGCCACGGCCGCCTCGAAATACAGGTCCACGCGCGCTTTTTCAGCAGCCTGGGCAAGCTCACCGGTGGACTGGGCCATCAACGCCTTGTTGGCGGTGACGACCGACTTGCCCCGCTCCAGCGCGGCCATGATGGCCTTGCGGGCCGGTTCCACCGGACCCATCAGTTCCACCACGATGTCGACGTCGTCGCGCGAGACCAGTGCGTCGATGTCATCGGTGAGCATGCCGACCGGGACCCCACGGTCCTTGGCGACCCTGCGCACCCCGACCCCGCGAAGTTCCAGCGGGGCACCGATGCGCGCCTCCAGATCCGCGGCGCTCTCCTCGATGATGCGCACCACCTCGGTGCCGACGTTGCCGAGTCCGAGAACCGCTACGCCGATCGCCTTTTCACTCATTGCCAACCTCCAAGCTCAGAAGATCCTCGACGGTTTCCCGGCGCAGGATCAGCCGCGCACTTCCGTCCTTCACCGCAACCACGGCCGGGCGCCGCAACAGGTTGTACCGGCTCGACATCGAATAGCAGTACGCGCCGGTGGCGGCGACAGCCAGCAGATCCCCCGGAATCAGATCCTCGGACACCCAGGTGTCGCGGACGATGATGTCGCCGCTCTCGCAGTGCTTTCCGACGATGCGGGCGAGCACCGCGGACGCGCCGCTGACCCGGGAGACCAACCGTGCGTCGTATTCGGCGTGGTACAGGGCGGGCCGGATGTTGTCGCTCATGCCGCCGTCGACGCTGACGTAGCGCCGGTGCTTGTCGGCCGAGATGGCCACATCCTTGACGGTACCGACCTCGTAGAGGGTGATGGTGCCGGGACCTGCGATGGCGCGGCCGGGTTCGACCACCAGCGTCGGGGTGGGCAGTCCGACCGCGGCCGATTCGTTCTTCACGATGGCCTTGAGCTTGTCGGCCAGTTCCTGCATGGGCGGCGGATTGTCGTGCGGCAAGTACGAGATGCCGAGGCCGCCACCGAGATCGAGGATGTCCATCTGTGCGGTCTTCTCGACGCCGAACTCGGCGACCACATCGCGCAGCAGGCCCAGCAGGCGGCGCGCGGCGATTTCGAAGCCGGACACGTCGAAGATCTGCGAGCCGACGTGGCAGTGCAGGCCCACCAGGCGCAAATTGTCGGTGGCGAACACCCGTCGGACCGCCTCCAGTGCGGCACCGCTGGCCAACGACAGCCCGAACTTCTGATCTTCGTGCGCGGTGGAGATGAACTCGTGGGTGTGCGCCTCAACCCCGGGGGTGACCCGCACCAGCACGTCCTGCACGATGCCGGCCGCGCCGGCCACCGCCTCCAGGCGCTCGATCTCGATCTCGGAGTCGACGACGATGTGCCCGACGCCGGCGTTCACCGCGGTGCGCAGTTCCTCGACGGATTTGTTGTTGCCGTGCACGGTGATGCGCTCGGCCGGGAAGTCGGCGTGCAAGGCGATGGCGAGCTCGCCGCCGGTCGCCACATCCAGCGACAGACCCTCCTGGTGCACCCAGCGGGCGACCTCGCTGCACAGGAACGCCTTGGAGGCGTAGTGCACGTGTTCCCCGCCGCCGAAGGCCGAGGCGATCTCGCGGCAACGTCCCCGGAAGTCGTCCTCGTCGATGACGAACAGTGGGGTGCCGAACTGCGCGGCCAGGTCGGCCACCGAGACTCCGGCCACCGACACGACGCCATCGGATCCGCGAACCAGGTTCTGCGGCCAGACATTCGGGGCCAACAGCATGATCTCGTCGGCGCTCTGGGGTTGGGGCGGCACGCCGCTGCCAGGCTGGGCGCTCACATCCGCTCCGGGGCGCTGACACCGAGGATGGTCAGACCGTTGGCGATGACCTGTCGGGTGGCCTCGCACAGCGCGAGCCGCGCCGCGTTCAGTTCGCCGGCCGTTTCGTCGCCCTGGGGCAGCACCCGGCAGGAGTCGTAGAAGCGGTGGTAGTCCCCGGCCAGATCCTCCAGATACCGGCACACGCGGTGCGGCTCCCGCAGCGAGGCAGCGGTGTTCAGGATCCTGCCGAACTCGCCGAGGGTCCGGATCAGGGTGGCCTCGCGGTCGTGGGTCAACAGGTCCAGATGCGCGGTGTCGGCGGCCAGCCCCAGTTCGGCCGCATTGCGCGCCAGCGCCGAGAGTCGCGCGTGCGCGTACTGCACGTAGTACACCGGGTTCTCGTTGGACGCCGAGGACCACAGCGCCAGGTCGATGTCGATCGGGCTGTTCACCGAGGACCGGATCAGCACATACCTGGCGGCGTCGACGCCGATGGCGTCCACCAGGTCATCGAGGGTGATGACGGTGCCCGCCCGCTTGCTCATCCGGACCGGCTGACCGTCGCGGACCAGGTTGACCATCTGCCCGATCAGCACCTCGACGGTGGCCGGATCGTCACCGAGGGCCGCGGCCGCGGCCTTGAGCCGGGCGATGTAGCCGTGGTGGTCGGCGCCGAGCATGTAGATGCACAGGTTGAAGCCGCGCTCGCGCTTGTCCAGGTAGTAGGCGAGATCGCCCGCGACATAGGCCGGATTGCCGTCGCTCTTGATGACCACCCGGTCCTTGTCGTCGCCGAATGCGGTGGTGCGCAACCAGGTTGCGCCGTCCTTCTCGTAGATGCTGCCGTTGTCGCGCAGCCGCGCGATGGCCTGGTCGACCCGCCCGGAGGTGTGCATCGAGTCTTCGTGGGTGTAGACGTCGAAGTCGGTGCCGAACTCGTGCAACGACTTCTTGATGTGGGTGAACATCAGGTCCACACCGATGGAGCGGAAGGTCTCCTGTTGCTGATCGGCGGGCAGGCTCAGTGCGTCGGGCGCCTGGGCCAGGATCGCCGCGGCGATGTCGTTGATATAGCTGCCGGCGTAGCCATCCTCGGGAGCGGGCTCCCCCTTGGCCGCGGCGACCAGCGAGCGCGCGAACCGGTCGATCTGGGCGCCGTGGTCGTTGAAGTAGTACTCGCGGGTGACCTGGGCGCCCTGGGTGCTGAGCAGCCGGCCGAGCGCGTCACCGACGGCGGCCCAGCGGGTACCGCCGATGTGGATGGGACCGGTCGGGTTGGCCGACACGAACTCCAGGTTGATGTTCTGGGCGGCGAGGTCGGCGCAGTGGCCGTAGTCGGCCGCGGCGGCGAGCACGTTGGTGACGACGACGCCCTGCGCGGACGCCTCGATGCGTAGGTTGACGAACCCGGGCCCGGCGATCTCGGCGGCGGCGATCCCGTCGGCCTGCGCCAGGGCGGCGGCCAGCCAGCCGGCCAGCTCGCGCGGGTTGACCCCGACCTTCTTGGCGAGCTGCAGGGCAACGTTGGTGGCGTAATCACCGTGCTCAGGGTTGCGCGGGCGCTCGACGGTGATCGTCTCGGGCAGCGCGCTGGTGTCGAGGCCGTGCTCGGCCAGGACCGCGGCAGCGGTGGTCTTCAGCAGGGCAGCCAGGTCGGCAGGTGTCACGAGGGACCATCCTATGGTCTGGGGCACTCAGGTCCCGAATCCATTACCGGTTCCCGATGCGTTACGCTGTGCACGCCCAAGCGGCGCAGCACATCGTGTTCGCGCCCCCGTAGCTCAGGGGATAGAGCGTCCGCCTCCGGAGCGGAAGGCCGCAGGTTCGAATCCTGCCGGGGGCACCACTTGACTAGTATTTGACCAGGCGGTTTTAGTTGGTCGGCCCATGGCGGCAGTAGCGCTGTCGACTCAAAGGGACACATTCGAGATTCAATGCCATTCTGGTGCCGCTGAGTGACCCACGGCTTTCCTCTGTATCGCCCGACGTGATCACAGTCCGGCGTTCAGCAGCTGCGTCAACTTGATGCACCTCCACTGCGCGCTCATCGCGGTCACAGCTGAGTGGTTGAGCCTCAGCGCTAGCCGCGCGACGGGCTACCGGCCACTGACAGAGGTCGCGGCGTAACCCATAGACCAGAGCCTCGCCTGGGGTCCGAATTATCCTCCCGACAGGGAATGTCGAATGCCCGGCGCCGCTGTGTCAGGGTGCGGCTCAACGCAGTGCCGCGCCTTCACCGTCGATGCGGGCAGCCTGCGCGCGCAAGCGGTCCGCGATCTGGCCTAGCCACTCCTTGTAGGTCAAAGGATCGGGAACGTAATAAACGCCGACTGTGCGCACCAGGTACTGTTCGAGATCCGGTTCGGGCCGACTGTTGCGCAGATCGTCAACTTGTTGAGCCAACGTCCTTAAAGGCTCCGCGACGGGATCTGCGTTGATGTAGTTATCGACGACTCCTTGCCAGTCATCCGACTCCAAATCCCAGTCTTGGTGGAAGTACGCCGCGAAGAACTGGTACAAATCTGTCGAGATCGAGCCGTCGTTCATGGTGTGGGAAATCCTGTCAACACGAGCCATCCGCCATTTCCATCGCCTTTGAGCACAACCCTAGCTCCGGTCCCTGCCACCGCTTGCGCGCTTCCTCGTTCTGATATGGGGAGCTGATTGTCAACAAGGCAGGGTGAAGCGGCGGCCGCGACCGTCGCCGTGGCCGCCGCTTCGTTGACCAGATGAGTGTCTCGGTGCTGTCGAGCGTGTCGTGTCGACGCGTTGTCAGTCTGATATGCGCGGGTTGGTTACCGCAGGATCGGGACTTCGAGTCGGAGTTGGCCGCCATCTAGAGTCGAGCGTGATCATGTTGCCGTGCAACGTGATTGCTCATAGAACGGACGCGGATCACTCCAAGACGCTTGCCGTCACCACTGAGGTCGTCATCTGGAAAATTGTGGGCCGGCTACTCGTCGAGGACCGCCAGCGACCAGCACCAGCCGGCCAGTTCCCTGGCCACCGCGATGTTGGCGACCACGGATCGCTTCCGGCGTTGATCAAAGCCGGTCCAGCGGTAGTGCAGGCGTCGGTTGGCGGCCTGTCCGCGAGCCCGTGCCGCCGGGGAGGCCAGGTCCCATCGTCGTCGCAACACCTGCCCCGGCCGATACGGGCTGCGGTGGTGCCATGCCGCTTCGACCAACAGGCGCCGTACGTGTTTGTTGCCGGTCTTGGTCACCTCGCCCTGGACCCGACTGCCACCGGAGGAGAATTCGGACGGGACCAGCCCCAGGTAGGCGCCGATCGTTCGTCCGGTTAGTCGGCGCCAGTCGCCGATCTCGGTGGCCAACCCGAACGCGGTCAACGTGGCGATCCCGCGGATGCACCCCAGCCGTCGGACTACCGGAGTGAACTCGCTGTCGGCGGCCATCGCGTCGATCGCGGCCTCCAGGCGTTCCCGCCGGTCGATGCAGGCGCTCATGGCGTCGAATGCGGCGTCGTAGGTCAACTGCAGTGCCCTGTTGTCGAAGCGCTGCTTGCGCAGCCACAGTTCGTGACGATTGGTCCAGGCCGCGCCGTCGTAGTACACGATGCCCTGCCGCAAAAGCAGTTTCGATAGTCGGTGCCGAGCGGCCATCAGATCGCCGCGGCAGTCCTCGCGGGCCCTCACCAGATCACGAGCCGCTTCCTGATCGGCAGTGGGAACCGCAACCGCGGTGATCTGGCCCAGATGCAACAAACGAGCCAGATGCGCCGCGTCGCGAGCGTCGGTTTTGACCCGATCGCCAGCGGGACGGATCAGTTTCGAGGGCGCGGCGACCTGGCACTCTATCCCCGCCACCGCCAGAGCCCGGGCCAGGCAAAATCCGGTGGGACCGGCCTCATAAGTCACCGACACCGGACCGGGCAACCCGTTGATCCAGCTCAGAATGTCGTGATGATCCGGCGTCAGCCGCCGCTCAACGACTTCACCTGTTTCTCGGTCCAAACCGCACGCGACAACCGAACGTGCATGCACATCCAACCCAACGCTCGTACGCTGACTCACCACTGGGGCCTCCTACATCTGTGGCTCTACCGGCCAGGACCCAATTCCTGGTTGCGTCCAGCAGAGTGGTGTACGAGTCGGACCTGATCGGCGGTACCGGCGTGTCGTAGCCGAATGATTGAAGGTCATCGCGTGATTCTTCGAGAGACCGACCAAAGTCACTCGAGCAAAGAAGGAACACACGCGATGACCACTGCCCACAATATCGACCTGCCCACCGTGCTTGCCGAACGACTCACCACCACCCACCCCGACGTGCTGCGTGAGCTGCTGGCCACGTTCATCCATACGCTGATGGGCGCGGAAGCCGACGCGCTGTGCGGCGCCGGATACGGTGAACGCAGTACCGAACGGACGAACTCCCGCAACGGGTACCGGCACCGCCAATTCGACACCCGCACAGGTTCATTGGATCTCGCAATTCCCAAGCTGCGCCACGGTTCCTACTTCCCGGAGTGGCTACTGGAACGCCGCAAACGCGCCGAGCGGGCCCTGACCACCGTGGTGGCCACCTGCTACCTGCTCGGAGTCTCCACCCGGCGGATGGACAAGCTCGTCGAAACCCTGGGCATCACCAGTCTGTCGAAGTCGCAGGTGTCGGTGATGGCCAAGGAACTCGACACCGCAGTCGAGGCGTTCCGCAGCCGCCCGCTGGACGCCGGCCCGTACACGTTCGTCGCCGCCGATGCGCTGGTGCTCAAGGTGCGCGAGCAGGGACGTGTGGTCAACGTGCACGCGCTGATCGCCGTCGGGGTCAACGCCGAGGGCTACCGCGAGATCCTGGGCATCGACGTCAGCACCGCCGAGGACGGGGCGGGCTGGCTGACGTTCTGGCGGTCGTTGACCGCCCGCGGCCTGTCCGGGGTCAAGCTCATCACCTCCGACGCGCACGCCGGGCTGGTGGCTGCGATCGGGGCGACTCTGCCCGGAGCTGCCTGGCAGCGCTGCCGGACCCACTACACGACCAATCTGATGGCGATCACCCCGAAGTCGTCGTGGCCATGGGTACGCACCCTGCTGCATTCGGTGTTCGATCAGCCCGACGCGCAATCCGTTGCTGCACAATATGATCGCATCATCGATGCACTATCGGACAAGCTGCCCAAAGTCGCCGACCATCTGGAGAACGCCCGCGCGGACCTGCTCGCGTTCACCGCGTTTCCCAAACAGATCTGGCGCCAGATCTGGTCGAACAACCCCCAGGAACGACTCAACAAGGAGATCCGGCGACGCACCGACGTCGTCGGAATCTTCCCCGACCGAGGCGCCCTGATCCGCCTCGTCGGAGCGGTCCTGGCCGAACAGCACGACGAATGGGCCGAATCCCGGCGCTACCTCGGCCTCGACGTCCTGAGCAAATCCCGAGCCGACCAGAACTCACCAACCGAACAGGAGGACGTGCCGGCGGCACTGACCGCCTGAACCACCACCTCGAAGAATCACACGACAACGTCGTACACCACGTCCCTGGACTTGACCCAATTCCTGTCGGCAACCCACGTTCACATGCAGTGAGGCCCCAGCCTCCTCATACGATCTAGCACTGCTCCACCATTGAAAGGCGCATCGAGTTCGAGGTAACGGACGGCTCCGTTTGCCAGCCACTCGTCGATGACTTGACTGTTCCGTTGGAGCGTTGTGCTGACAGCTGCTGCTGCTTCGTGGGACTGTGGAAATAACGGTGTTTCCGGCACTGACACGCTGAGCGATGCTCGGCGAGAAAGGTGCCGTGATGACGACACTGGAAGATGTGGCGAAGAAGAAGGCGGCCGAGCAGTCCGCAGAGCAGAAGGCTGCGGTCGAGCTGGTCCGACTGGCCCAGGAACAAGGCCTGTCGCTGACCGGACCCGACGGGTTGATCAAACAGCTGACCAAGACAGTGCTCGAAACGGCTCTTAACGAGGAGATGACCGAGCACCTCGGCTACGAGAAACACGACCCGCCCGAGGCGGGGACTGGCAACATTCGCAATGGCACCCGATCCAAGACGGTGCTGACCGACACCACCGGCCCGGTCGAGATCGACGTGCCCCGGGATCGGGCAGCGACCTTCGAGCCGCAGATCGTCAAGAAGCGTCAACGCCGGCTGTCTGGGGTTGATGAGGTCGTGTTGTCGTTGTATGCCAAAGGGCTTACCACTGGGGAGATTTCGGCGCACTTCGCCGAGATCTACGGTGCGTCGGTGTCCAAGGAGACCATCAGCCGAATCACCGACAAGGTACTCGAGGAGATGAACGATTGGGCGGTGCGGCCTCTGGATGAGACCTACGCCGCGATCTTCATCGACGCGATCGTGGTGAAGGTCCGCGACGGCCAGGTCGCCAACCGGCCGTTCTACGCCGCGATCGGGGTCACCCTGGCCGGGGAACGCGACATCCTCGGATTGTGGGCCGGTACCGGCGGTGAAGGAGCGAAGTTTTGGATGAGCGTGCTCACCGATCTGCGCAACCGCGGGGTCAAGGACACGTTCTTCGTGGTCTGTGATGGTCTCAAGGGACTGCCCGAGGTGGTCGGCAACGTGTGGCCACAGGCGATCGTGCAGACCTGCATCATCCACTTGCTGCGCAACACATTTCGGCTCACATCCCGCAAGTACTGGGATGAGATTAAGCGCGATGTCAAGCCGATCTACACCGCGGTCAACGCTACCGCGGCACGGTCGGCGTTCGACGAGCTGACCGAGAAATGGGGGGAGCGTTACCCGGCGGTGATCCGGTTGTGGGACAACGCGTGGAGCGAGTTCATCCCGTTCCTGGACTATGACGTGGAGATCCGGCGGGTGATCTGCTCGACGAATGCGATCGAGTCGCTCAATGCTCGTTACCGCCGCGCGATCAAGGCCCGTGGGCACTTCCCATCCGAGCAGGCCGCGCTCAAGTGCCTCTATTTGGTGACCCGATCGCTGGACCCGACAGGTGTCGGCAGGGCACGATGGACTATGCGGTGGAAACCTGCCCTGAATGCGTTCGCAATCACCTTCAGCGACCGATTCCCGGCAGCCGAAACCTACTGATGGAAACCGCCGGAAACACCGTTAACGAGATAGTCCCTGCTTCGTCGATCGTGTCGAAAGAGGAGGCTGCCGGCAGCCGAGTTGTCTCCAGGCGTGCCGAGAGATCCTCCCATGTTTGGCCTACGTGACGCTCCATGAGGTGCCCACCGTTGGCCTCACTCGTAGCCAAGAGATGGGTAGCGTCCTCGACGCCGAACGAGGTAACTGGCCCTACATTGCTATCAACATGGGGAACTGACGGTGCGTCAGGCACTGAGTGGGCTGCGCCGCCGGCGGTGTCGGCGACGTCGTCGACCGCTCCAGTGGGGATGTCGTCGGAATGTCGCCCGGCCACGCCGAGGGCGTCCAGTCCGTGTTCGATGCCCTCGCCGAATAGCTTGCCTCCCGGGATCGGGGCCATGCCGGCGAGGTCGGTGCCGGCTTGGAGCTTGTCGGCGTCAGTGGCGTTGTCATAGTCGGTGACCACGTCGTACATGTTGGCCACGTCTGGCATCGTGGCATCCCAGGCGGTTTTGGCGGCGTCCTTGGTGCCCTCGGTCAGCGCGTCGGTGGCGCGGTCGAGGACCGGCGGCTCGGCCGGGAACGCCTGCACGTCGGCGTTGGCCGGCAGGTCGGATACCGCTGCGGTCGGCAGGCCGGTTTCGGCGGCGGCCTCATTGAGCGAGACGAGTAGGTCGCGCTGTTCGGTGAGTTCGGCGCGGGCGTCGAACACGTCCTGTGCCAGGGGAACCGCTTCGCCGGTGCGAGGGCCAGGGCCCGCTCCGTCCATGTAGTCCTGTCGGGCGGTGGAATCGGCGGCGGCCTGCGCAGCGGCGAGGTTCTGTTCGGCTGCGGTGACTCTGGCGTGTTGTTGCTCGATCACCGACGGGTCGGCATTGACGATCGGCGACTCCAGCGGCGACTTCGTGTAGCGGGGATCGCCGGGCTTACCTGTTCCGGTGTGCGGATTGAGGATCTGCTCGGCCAGTGTCGGCGACTCGGGCACCGGCTGGCCCGCCACTTTGTCCAGGGCCTCATTGAGGGTCTCGGGCTGATCCGGATCGGTGGTCTTCTCGGGGACCAGGAACTCGTCGAGCGGACCCTTCGAGGCATCATCAGCCGCGGTCGCGGCGTCGGGCTTCGGTGCACCTTCCGCACCGGGCTCCGCCTCGGCTGTGGCCTCCGGCGGGAGCAGCATGTCCTCCCACGACTTCGCGGGCTTATCGCCGTCCGGACCGGAGGCCTCGGTCTTACTGTCGACCAGCTGGATCGTCGGGTCGCCGCCAGTCTCGCCTTCGCCGTCGAACCGGATCCCCTCCAAGTCAGCAGCTTTGGCCTGCAACTGCGACCCGGCGAGGCTGTCGGCCTGGACGAGGCGCTCGGCAGTCCAGCGAATGTCCTCGGCGTGCTCCATGGCGGCGGTCGCGCGAGCTGCGGCGGCTTCCTCGTCGCATGGACGGTTGTCTGTGACCGAGAGGTCATCTCCGACGGTGAAGTCGTCGCTCTCGGCCGCGGTGATGGCCGCCAGCACCTCACGTTGCGCAGAGTTGATGTCGCTGACGGCGCTCTCGGCGGCGCCGGCGGCTGCGAGAAGTACCTCGTTCTGGGTGCCGACGACGGCGATGTCACGGGCGACTCGGTCCAGCGCGGCGTCTTTCGCGTCGCCCTCCCAGGTTGTGCCACCCGGGGACGAGATGTTCTGCCGATGCTGATCGAAGGCGTCCTCCGACGCCTCGGCTGCCGCACGCCAGCTGGTCGCGGCGTCAGCAAGATGACTGGTGGTCCAGGCCTCGATCTCCGAACGCGTGGGTATGGCGACCGCCGGGGCAGCCGTGCTCACACCTCCACCGACGTGATGGCATCCGATCCGTCGGAGTCGGTCCGGGCATAGGCGGCGGCACCGGTCGAGATGTCACCCGCCTGGCCGGTAATCCGTGCAGATTGGCGACCCTGCAATGCGGTCAGCGCGGCGTACCTATCCTGCCCGCCGGTCGGCTCTCTGCTACCGTGTCTGTAACGATCCTTACAGACAGGAATCGACGCCGATGACACCGACCAAGCGCCAACGCCAGGGCGAGGACTCCCGCGAGGTGATCCTCGACGCGACCGAGCGACTGATGTCCACCCAGGGCTACGCGGCCACCTCGATCAGCCACATCCGCCGAGAAACCGGCCTGCCCGCCAGTTCCATCTACTGGCACTTCGGCTCCAAGGAGGGCGTGCTGGCCGCCGTCATGGAGCGCGGCGCCGAGCGGTACTTCGCGCAGATCCCGCGCAACAGCCCCGATATCGAGACCCAACGAGCCGCCGTCGCGAAACTCATGGTCGCCAACCCGGACTTCTTCCGGCTGATGTACATGTTGTCGCTCGAACGCGGCGACCATCCCGCCGTGGCTGCGGCGATCCGGCGGGTCCGCGACACCGCGATCGCCGGATTCGCCGAGGTGATCCGCCAGATGCTGCCCGACGGCGTGACACCGGAGCAGGCCGAACGGGTGGTCACCGAACTCGCCGCCGTCGCCACCGCGATGTCGGACGGCGTGTTCTTCGCCGAGCAGCTCGAACCCGACTCTACCGATGTCGACCGGATGTACGTCCGGTTGATCCAAGCCGTCGAGGCGCTGATCCCAATCCTGTTGGAGGAGAAATGAACACCAGATCGGTCATCATCACCGGGGCCAGCGCAGGCCTGGGACTCGAGTGCGCACGTGCGATCCTGACACGCGACGAATGGCATGTCGTGCTGGCCGTCCGCGACGTGTCTCGTGGAGAGGCGGCCGTCGCCCAGCTCGGCTCCCCCGACCGGTGCACGGTGCTGGCCTGTGATCTGGCGTCGCTGCGTTCGGTGCGCGACTTCACCGTCGCGTTCGCTGCAGCCGGCCTGCCGCCGTTGCACGCGGTCGTCGGCAACGCAGGCCTTCAGGTGGTGTCCGCCCTCCAACAGACCGAAGACGGTGTGGAGACGACGTTCGGTGTCAACCATCTGGGGCACTTCGCGCTGATCGAGGGGCTGCGTGAGCACCTCGTCACGCCGGCCCGGATCGTGATGGTCGCCAGCGGAACTCACGATCCCAAGAAGTTCACCGGGATGCCACACCCGCACTACACCTCGGCGGCGGCACTCGCCCACCCGCAGCCCGGCGAGCCGGTCGACGGCCGGCGTCGCTACACCACCTCGAAGCTGTGCAATGTGCTCTACACCTACGAAATCGACCGCCGGCTCGGCCACGGCGCCCAGGGCGTCACCGTCACGGCATTCGACCCCGGACTGATGCCGTCCTCGGGTCTGTCCCGCGACTACACCCCGGCGCAAAAAGTATTGTGGCGCATCGTGTCTCCGCTGCTACGCGCGCTGCCCAACGTCAACTCCGTCGCGATATCGGGGGCACGGTTGGCCGCGCTGGCCACCGACCCGGAGTTCGACGGGGTCACCGGTGAGTACTTCGAGGGCGCCACACCGATCCGGTCCTCGATGGAGTCCTATGACACCGACAAGGCACGCGACCTGTGGGAGACGAGCGCACAGCTGCTCTACGGCAGCAGCACCCGGTAGCTCTGCGGCCATTCCTTGCCACTGATCAGGTACTCAGAGCCGGCGATGTGCGCGATCCCGCTGACGACCAGCCGTGAATTGCGTTGCTCGGCGGGCCAGAGCGTGGAGACGTCGGCGACCAGATTCACCACCCCGGTCCCGGGATCGATCCGGACGAAGGTGTCGTCCGGCCACGCGGCCGCCCACACCTGGCCGTTGACGCACTCGAGTTCGTTCAGACCGCTCAGGGGTTGACCGTCGCGGGTCACCTGGATGCTGCCGGTTTCGGTGAAGGCCGGATCGAAGAACCGCAGCCGGTCGCTGCCGTCGCTCGCGATGAAACGGGCTCCGTCATGACACAGGCCCCAGCCCTGCCCCTGAATGGGTACCTCGCGACGCGGCGTGAACGTCGCCTTGTCCCATTCGATGGCAACGCCGTCCCGATAGGTCAGCTGCCAGATGCTGTCCCCCACGACGGCGATGCCCTCCCCGAAATAGTCATTCGGCAGCGGCACCGCGCGGATCACCGCTCCCGTGGCCGGATCAACTTGCCGCAGTTCCGATTTGCCCACCTCGCCGGTGGCCTCATACAGCGCCGGGCCATCGAACTCCAGCCCCTCGCTGTAGGCGCCGGGATCATGGGGCACCACCGCCACCACGGTGGGCACGATGACGGGCACGGGTTCGGCCTGCGCCACGGGTGCGACGACCACCGTCCCGGCGAGAACCAGAGATGTCAGCACCGACCGGGAAGCAACTCGCCACATGGCTCCGTTCTACCCTGCTGCCTTCGAGCGCGCTCGAAGGCAGGTCGATAACGCGCCCCGCGGCTACGATCTGCTGATGTTTCGCATCGACGGAATCAACGGAGAGAGCATCGTGATCGACGGCGTGTGGGTGGAGAAACTGCGTGCCAACAACTCGATCGGACGCAATCCCGCCGACAAGTACGCGGGCACCGAGGTCAAGGAGTTCAGCCGGCGCAAGAAACTGTTCGGTGGCGACCGCGAGGAGCTTCTGCAGCTCACGATCTCGGTCGGCACGTTCTATTCGTTGATGGTTCCCGCCGACCGGCGCGCAGAGGTGGACGCGCTGCTCGCCGAACTCAAGGCGGCGCGCCAGCGAGCGACGTCCTAGCCGGCTAAGTCCACTCCGCCAGCACGCGCATCTTGCCGGCCTTCACCCCGGCGTCCTTGCGGAGCCTCTTGAGTTCCGGGGCGAAGGCGTTGCGGTCGTTGTCCTGGAAGTTCAGCGGCAGCACCAGCGCACTGATCAGCTTGGGTTCCAGGAACCACGGCTCGGGATGCAGCACCCAGGAGACCGCGGCGTTCTCGGCCATCCACTGGGTCAGGACGGCCTCGCCGCCGGCGAAGGTCTGCCTTTTGCCCGAGCCGATCCGGCGCAGCGCGAAGCCGAGCTGCTCACCGAGCAGCACGCCGAGCGATTTGCGCAGCGTGGACCCGTCTGCGCCGGCATTGCTCGCACCGAAGTGGTACCGGATGCGTTTGCGCAGATCCTGGGGAGCGCGCGGCTTGCCGTCGGCCCGCGGCGGCCCGGGGCTGATACCGACGTACAGCAACGTGAATCCGTCACGTTGTTCGCAGCCGGCGGTGTCGATACCGCCCGGAATCTCGCGGAACCACCACCCGTAGGCACCGGCCGCGGCGGGCACCACATCCAGGTCGCGGAACACCTCATCCCGCGTATACAGCTGAGCAGCAAGGAAATTCGCCACCGCGGCGGCACTCTTCTTCGCGGATATCGACTCAGCCATGTCCCTCAGCCTAGCCGCCTAGACCGAGAGGGCACCCGCCGCGTTGATCGCGTGGTTCTCCGCGATCACCTGGGTGACCACCGCGACCACCGGTTTGGGTGTCCAATCCTCCCGGAACAGACCCATGGTGGCCTGATCGGGGAAGTCGTGACCGTAGTCGGCGACGGTGTGGATGAATGATCTTCTTGTGACCGTGCACAGCCACCGAGACAGCGTTTGCGAAAGGTGCGTCGATCGGCCCGACCCGCTACCCGCGGCATAGCCGGAGATCGGCTCTCACCAGCCAATAAACCCACCCTCTCACCGCCATCTTGATTTAGTCGGACTACGCTCTGTCGCGAGAAGCGAGGTCGTCCGTGCGTGGCATCCGGTTTGCCGTCACCATCGCCCTGCGCTCTCATGGCGGTGTGCGGGCCCGTCGCACCGCCCGCCTCCGCCTAGCCGGAGTTGAGCGCCGGCCGGTACCGCCGTGCTGCAGCTGGTGGATCAAGGCCGCATCAGCCTCAGCCATCCGACCTCGCGTTACGTCGGCGGTGTCCCCGACGGCGACACGATCACCCTGGACATGCTGGGACGCATGCGCAGCGGCCCGTTCGACTAAGCGATGACGGCGCTTTCGTCGGCGCGCTCCTGGCCGAGTCCTCCGGCGGACCCGACGCCTTCGCTCAGACTCCGTAGCGACTGGTCGACGTCGCCTTCTCGCACCCGCCCCATTTCGCGCCGGGCTCGGACTATCGGTACAGCAACACCAACACCGTGCTCCGGCACTTGTCGTCCAGAAGATTAGCGGCCTGCCGTTCGGTGAATACCTGCGGCAGCACATCTTCGTACCCGCCGGGCTCTCCCGGACCTCCTACCCCGACAACGGGGCACTAACCGGCCCGCACACGCACGGCTACCTGGAGCTGCCGGACGGTCCTGTCATTGACGCGACGTTCTGCAATCCGTCCTGGGCCGACGCTGCCGGCAAGATCGTGTCGACCACCGCGGACTTGAGCAGGTGGGCAAGAACGCTGGGCACCGGTGCGCTGTTGAGGCCCGAAACTCAGGCGCTCCGGTTGGCCGCCCCAGCCCCCCGGGTTCACGACGGTACTGGTCTATCTGCCGGAAATGGATGCGACGCTGTCGGTTTCGGTCAACTCCGATGTCCCCGAGGACCATGCGGCCACAGATCGCCAAGGCCGTGACAGCGCTCGTCACGCCCGAGCACGTCTATGACCTCACCGGCGCCTGAGGAGAGGACGCCGTTCCTGACAGTTAGTCAGCCGCCGCCTGTGAAGTGGTTGGGAATAGCCTTGCCCACCCGCCGTTGTGGCGCTTTCGGGCCGTAGCGTTCCCAGGTATCCGGCCTCCACAGGCCGCCAGACCAAAGGGGACACCCAGAGATGATTGCCACCACGAAGATCACCGCCTTCGGTCTCGGCACCTTCGCCGCCACCGCGGCGTTCATGAGCATCGGTAGTGCGGTCGCCAACGCTGACGTCACCGAGGTGGCACCCTCCCCGCGGGTCACCAGCCGCCAGGCGTTGCTGATCGACGACAACGCCCTGCGCTCCGCCGACTACGGGGAGGCGCGCGGCCTGGGTGAGACCAGGAATGGCGATCTGGGTGTGGTGAACGCCCAAGGCGAGGTCCACGACTCCACCAAGGCGGTTGTCGGCTCCAAGGCTGCGCCGTTCAACCTCGAATCGAATGGCTCCTTCGTGTTCGACCCGCCGATCGGCGCATGGTGATCGAACACTCGACACCGCCCGAACAACACTGTAAGTCCGTTCAGTCGCGACGTTCCGGGACTGGCCGTGGTTTCGGTCTAGCCGAGATCGCCGATCACCTCGGCGACGCGGTGCACCTGCTCGATGTCATCCGATGTCGGGATCAGGTGCACCTCGTCGGCGCCGATGCTCTCGAAACGGCGCAGCACGGCGAGTAGTTCGTCCTGGCTGCCCGACCATCCCGTGGTCGGGGCTATCGCGTCGACGAACTCCTCGGGGATCCAGTTCATGTACCGCAGCAGGTGATGGCGCACCTGCTCGCGCGCAGCGTCCGGTTCACCGATCGCGAACCAGAACGACGTCGCCAGATGCGGTTTCGGCTTCCCTGCCGCATCCCAGGCCTCCCGGGCCACGTCGAACAGGGCATTCTGCTGGTCGGCGTCGAGGTCCAGGGTGGTGCCCGCCAGCCCGGCCGCCCAGCCCGCCGCGCTGCGCACCGTCTTGGGGCCGATGGTGCCCACCAGCAGCTCGGGACCGCCCGGTTGCACCGGCGGCGGACCCACCGGCAACACCGAGTCGGTGACCTTCTCCCCCG
This sequence comes from Mycolicibacterium frederiksbergense, assembly GCF_012223425.1. GTDB lineage: Bacteria > Actinomycetota > Actinomycetes > Mycobacteriales > Mycobacteriaceae > Mycobacterium > Mycobacterium frederiksbergense. The sequence continues at coordinate 4,219,294 of NZ_CP038799.1, read as the reverse complement.
CCCAGACCCGCTTCATCACCGCGACCCGCTCGGCCATGGCGCGCATGGTCTGAGTGGCGGTGTCGGCGCCGACCGCCTCGTAGTCCTCGTGTCTGCCACCGACGCCCAGGCCCACCGTCAGGCGGCCACCGCTGAGCACATCACCGGTGGCCAGCGCCTTGGCCAGTGCCACCGGATCGTGCAGTTGCGGCACCACCACCGTCGTCACCAGCCGCACCCGGTCGGTCCAGGCGGCCAGCGCCCCGAGCAGCGTCATCGAGTCCGGGTTGTCGAAGGCGATACGTTCGCCCCAGCACAGCGACGAGAACGGGCCGTCATCGATCACCTTCGCCCAGGTCTTGAGGGTCACCGCGTCCAGGTCCGGTTCCATGACCGGCATCGTCATTCCGACTCGCACGTCGGCGATTCTGGCACGGGAGCGCCACATCGACACCGGGATCGGCCGATCCGGGGGTTAACCCCCACCAGGCCGGCGGGGAAACGCGGTGTTGCCGCGGCGCGGGAGTCCATAGGTTGGTGGCATGGTCGCCATCACGTCGGTTGCTCCCGTCACCGCCCCCGCGGAGCCTGCCCCCCAACAACGCTTCCGCCACATCGGCGTCGTGCCGACGGCGTCGATGATCACCGGCGCCGTCCTGGCCGTCGTGTGGTTCTGGATTCCACTGTCCATCATGGTCATCGGGATCTCGTCGATCTTCTCCATCGTCGGATTCCTGCTCGCGGGCGTGGTGTTCGTCTATCTGATGCGCGGAGTCGAACGAGTGGAACGGCTGCGCAGCGAAGCGGTTTTCGGCCTGCAGATCCCGGTGCCGGCGCGGGCACTGTCGCACCACACCGGATTTCAAGGGTGGGCCCACCAGCTGTGGCTCGACATCAGCAGTGCCCGGTTCTGGAAGGCGACCGGCCAGCACTTCCTGCGGATGACCTATGACCTACTGGTCACCGGGCTCGCGGTCGCGCTGCTCACCTTCGCCTTCCTCGGCCCGGCCGCCGCCCTGGCGATCCAGCGCAGCGATGACGACGCCGGGCTGCGGTTCATCTCGCCGGCGCTCGCGTGGCTACTCGCGGTGCTGGGGTTGGTGGCGGCGGTGGCGATCCTGGTCTTCGCGCCCGCCCTGGATGCCAGGATCGACCGCTGGCTGTTGTCGGCCTCGCCGACCGCGGCGCTCCAACACGAGGTGAGTGCGCTGTCGCAGGCGCGTGCGGGCGCGGTCACCTCCGCACAGACCGAACGGCACCGCATCGAACGCGATCTGCACGACAGCGTGCAGCCGCGACTGGTGTCGCTGGCCATGACCATCGGGCTGGCCCAGACGAAACTGGACACCGACCTGCCCACCGCACGCAAGCTGATCACCGAGGCCCACGGTGACGCGATGAGCGCACTGGCCGAGTTGCGCAACGTGGTGCGCGGTATCGCCCCGACCATCCTGGCCGATCGCGGTCTGGACGCCGCACTCTCGGCGGTGGTGCAGCGAACCGAAACCTCAGGTGTGCCCACCACTCTCGACATCCACCTGCCGGCCCGGCTGCCCGAGGAGGTCGAGGCGTGCGCCTACTTCGTCGTCGCCGAGGCGCTGACGAATGTGGCCAGGCACGCCGACGCCACCCAGGCGGTGGTGACGGTGCGCACCGACGAGGCCGCGAACACCCTGCACGTCTCGGTGTTCGACGACGGTCGCGGCGGCGCGCACATCGACACCGACGAGGATTCGACGGGCCTGCGCGGCCTGGCCGAACGGGTGCGGGCGGCCCGTGGCACCTTCACGGTGTCCAGTCCGGTCACCGGCCCCACGATCGTCACGGCGGTGCTGCCATGCGCATCGTGATCGCCGAGGACTCCGCGCTGCTGCGCGCCGGGATCGAACGCATCCTCGCCGATGCCGGGCATGAGATCGTCGCCGGCGTCCCGGATGCCACTGAGCTGCTGCGCATCGTCAACGACCAGAACCCCGATCTGGCCATCCTGGATGTGCGGATGCCGCCCTCCTTCACCGATGAGGGCATCCGCGCCGCCGCACTGCTGCGGTCCCAGAACCCGGATTCACCGGTACTGGTCCTCTCGCACTACGTCGAGGAGCGCTACGCCGCCGACCTGATCGCCTCGGACACAAAGGGTTTCGGCTACCTCCTGAAAGATCGGATCGCCGATGTACCGGCCTTTCTCGACGCCGTGCGGATCGTCGGCGCCGGCGGCACCGTATTGGACCCCGAGGTCGTGTCCCAGATCTTGGTGCGTTCGCGGCGGCGCGCCACGCTGGACGCGCTGACCCCGCGCGAGCAGGAAGTCCTGCAACTGATGGCCGAGGGCAAGACGAATTCGGCGATCAGTGCGGCCCTGCACATCTCGGTCGGCTCTGCCGAGAAGCACATCGCCTCCATCTTCGCCAAGTTGCAACTGGCTCCCGACGACAGCGAGAACCGGCGGGTGCTCGCGGTTCTGCGCTACCTCGAATCCTGATCCGTGCCGACCCCGAGAGGGAACCACATGACCACCACACTCACTCCCCCGGCCCGCCGCCCTGTCACCGGGCGGACGCACGGCGGCACGCGCCGCGCTGGTGATCGCGGCCGTCACCGTCATCGCGATCACCCTGGCCCTGCTGACTGCGGCCGCGGTGGGCCTGAGCGCGTTCCGGCTGGTCACCGACCATCGGGACCTACCCGCAAACATGCGTGCGCTCACGGTCGAGACCGCGTCATCTCCGATGGCGGTGCGCATCGTCAGCGACCGGGACGCCACCACACCGCGGGTGGATGTCCGCATGGTGACCACCGACCGTGGTGATCGCGAAGAGCTGACCGTCAGCACCGATGCGGGCGGCACCCTGCTGCGTGTCGACGCGCCGAGCAGCTTCCTGGCCTGGGGTGATCCCGGTGAACTCACCGTCACCGTGCCCCCGGAGTTGGGCCGCCAGTTGGCGGTGACGGTGCGTCAGGACAACGGCGTGCTGATCGCCGAGGCCGACCTGGACGAGCTGACCGCCACCACCACCGACGGCATGGTGCTGCTGCGCGGCACGGTGCGCCGGATCCAGGTACGCGCCCGGGACGGCGGAATTCATACCCGCCAACCGATCTCGGTCGGTGAGTCGTTCACCGCCGAGACACGGGACGGCGATGTGCAGGTGCGGTTCACCGACGCACCGCCGACAATCGAGGCCACCACCCGCGACGGTGACGTCGACCTCGCGCTGCCGACCCCGGGCCCCTACCTGGTGCGCGCCCAATCCGATGACGGCTCGGCGTCGGTGCGGGTGCCCCAGACCACCGATTCTGAGCGGGCGGCCGCCACGGTCACCGCGACCACGCGCGACGGTGAGATCTCGGTCGACACGCTGCGGTCCATCGGCCGCTGACGTGGCGGGCTGATGCAATGTCACCCTGAGAGCGCCGCCGTGGATATATATGCGCGGCGTCGCTCTCAGGGTGACATTGCGACAGGGCCCTCAGTTGGCCGCGTGGCCCCGGTCTGATTCCTGGTCCAGGTAGACGCGGGCCAGCGACCCGACATGCTCGGGAAGGGAGCCGGCGGCCACGTGGGCCAGGCTGGTTTCCTCCAGCACCGAACGCATACTGGCCCGCAGCGCCCGCCACACATCGGTCAGCGACGCCGTCGGACCCGAATACGGCAGGTCACCCAGCCCGATATCGCGGACGCTGGCCAGCGGCCCGTCGATACAGCGCAGCACGTCGGCGATGCTGATATCGGCGGCCGGGCGGGCCAGCGCGTAGCCGCCATCGCGGCCGCGATGGCTGCGCACCAGCCGATCGGTCCGCAGGTCCGACAGGATGTCGACCAGGAACTGCGCGGGAATGCCCTGCGCTTTGGCCAGGTCGTCGGTCTTCACCAGGCACCCGTCCTCGACGGTGGCCAGCTGGATCATGGCGCGGACGGCGTATTCCGCCTTCGCCGACATCCGCATACCGCGAATTGTGCCATTGCGGTCCCGCTGATCAGCGAAGTGGCGGTGCGGCGTTGCGCAGCGGACCGGTCATGGCGTGCACCGATGCGGGCAGCGGGGTCGCCGGATCGCAGTCCGGTGCGCGTTGCGGGGTGCCGTAGCCGACGGTCAGCGGCACCACCCCGGCCCAGGCGCCGGCGGCCACGTCGGACTCGGGGTCCTCGGGCCAGCCGGCGCTGACCTTCAGCGACCAGTTGTCGGCGACGATCGGCAGTCGCAGCGCGAGGCTGGCCGCGAGTTCCCGGTCGGTGCTGGCGCGCAACTCGGCCACCCGCCCGGGAATGAAGGCATCGGTCAGCGCTGCCAGATAGCGGTTCTTGTCCGCGTCGGGCACGACCGCGAATGTGCCGAACAGCGTCGCGCTGCGGTAGTGGAACGACGACTCGAAGCCGCTGCGCGCCACCATGACTCCGTCCAGCGTGGTCACCGACACCGCGGCCTGGGCGCCGGCCGCCAGCGCCCGCATCCACGGCGAACCGGTGGACCCGTGGATCACCAGATCGTCACCGAGGCGGGCGAATCCAGTCGGGAAGACCACCGGATGGCCATCGCGGATCAGCGCCACCGTCGCCAGCGGTGTGCTGTCGAGCAGATCGTCGAGCCCGTCGCGTTCGGTGCGTTGCTTCTCCCGCAACCGGCTGACCCGGGTGGACGGTTGACCTGCTGCGGGCTCGGTGTTCACGGGTACCAGCTTGGCCGCAGTCGTGCGGTTCTGCACGGTAATTTTCGGCGATCACCCGATTGCGCCGAGATCCGGCGGTGCCGCGAGTTCCGCATCGGACCACCGGGCCGCCGACGCATGTCCGAGGAGCAGCTTGGCGTAGAACACCGGGCCGAACCACGGCGCGGCGCTCGAGGGACCCAGCGCCCGGTCCAGGGCGACCCCACCCACTGTGGTCAGGACACCGAGCAGGCGGCGGTGCCGCGGCCGCGCGCGGATCACCAGTGTGGCGACCAGCAGGTACCCATAGTGCGTAGCCGCCCAGACGGTCGGGTTCGCCCGGTGGTGGCGGTCGATCCAGGCGTAGACCAGCGGATGCAGGTGCGCGGCGGCGAACGTCAGGTGATGCCGATCGGTCTGGCCGGACCGTTCGTACCAGCGCGCACACGCGCGGGTGTTGTTGGCCCACGCGCCGCCCCACAGGTCCACGGCCACACCGTCGAGCACCAGCCCGTCGGTGGCGCAGACGTCATGCCGGGACAGGCGGCGCGCCGCGAGCCCGCCCACCGCAGCGAGCGTCAGCGTGCAGATGTTGTCGGTGCGAGTGGCTTCGGGCCCGACGAAGTCATGCCACTGCCGGAGTATCCAGTCACGCGCTGCAGCCATGCCTACCTCGCCTGGCGCACGGTGTTCAGTCGGGCACCCCAGCGACGTCGGGGACCACCACGGCGAACAGGTCGGACAGGGCGGCCAGGCTGGCCGACTGCAGCGCGGCCGCGGCCACGGTCTCACCGCCCACGCCGGGCAGCGGCCGGGTGGCCGTGGCACTGGCGACGACCGTCGGGGCGTAGCCGAGGCTGAACGCGCCGCGCGCGGTGGAGTTGATGCACATATGCGTCATGAATCCGGCCAGCACCAGGTTGGTGGCGCCGACGGCCTTGAGGCGTTCGTCGAGATCGGTCTGCACGAACGAGTTCGGGAACTGCTTGACCACCACCGGCTCGCCGTCGCGCGGGGCGACGGAATCGACGATGGCTCCGACCTCCGCGGTGATGTCATAGGGCGAACCCGGCCCGCCGTTGTGCTGGATGTGGATGACCGGGATGCCCGCGGTGCGGGCCCGGTCCAGCAGCGCGGCGGTCTCCTCGAGCGCGGCCTGCACGCCGTCGAGTTCCATCACCCCGTAGGTGTAGGTGTTCTGGCAGTCCACCAGCACCAGCGCCGAATCCCGAAGCGGGGGCGGTGCAGACGGCAGGTCGACCAAGTTGCGCAGGGTGGGGCGACTCATGGGGTTCAGCCTAGTTGCCCTTGCCAGAACGGCAAGGGTGCTCCCTTCCGAGCACTGCCGTGCACCAGACTGGTGCGGTGCCGGCCCGACGACGCGATGTCCCACCGCCCCGAGCCGGCGGCAGTGAGGTCGAGACGCTGCGCGGTTTTCTCGACTATCTGCGGACCTCGCTGGCCGCGAAGGTGGACGGTGCCCCCGAACCGCAGGTGCGGACCGCCCTCGTGCCATCGGGCACCAATCTGCTCGGTCTGCTCCACCATGTCACCTGTGTCGAACGCTGGATCTTCCTCGGCGACAGGGTCACCGATTGGCCGGCAACGTTTCACGCCGACCCCGGCGACACCGTGGCCGACATCGTCGACCGCTACCGGGCGGCGGTACGGGAGGCCAACGGTGTGCTCGACCGCTGTACCGATGTGGCAGATCCGGTGCCGGGAAAGGACTCCCCCAGCGTCCGCTGGGCGCTGACCCACATGATCGAGGAGACCGGCCGCCATGCCGGCCACGCCGACATTCTGCGCGAACTGATCGACGGCGCGACCGGACGCTAGTGCGACTTGGTGACCGCCAGCACCGCGTCGGCCAACTCGGGGCGGCACACGATAAGGTCGGGCAGCGACACGTTGGACTGGTTGTAGACCAGCCGGGACCCGTCGATCCGCGAGGTGAACAGCCCCGCCGCGCGGGCCACGGCGACCGGCGCCGCCGAATCCCACTCGTACTGACCGCCGGCATGCACGTAGACATCGGAGATGCCCTGCACCACGGAGGCGACTTTGGCTCCCGCAGAACCCATTTCGACCAGAGTGCCCCCGAGCGCCTCCCGCACCGCGAGCGCGACTGCGGGAGGCCGGGTGCGTGAGACCACGACGCGCGGTGCATCGGGCGCCGCCGGGGGTGCGATGACCGTCGGGGTGGCCAGCGTGACGCCCTGTGCGGGCAATGCCACCGCACCGGCGACCAGTTCACCCCGCTCCCACAGCGCCACGTGCACCGCCCAATCCTGGCGGCCGAGTTCGGAGAACTCACGGGTGCCGTCCAGCGGGTCGACGATCCACACCCGCTCGGCGCTCAGCCGGACCTTGTCGTCGGCGCCCTCCTCGGAGAGGACCGCGTCACCCGGCCGGTGCTCGGCCAGCGCGGCCATCAGGAAATCGTGGGACCGTTTGTCCCCCGCCGCCTTCCGGTCCGCGGACTCGGCGTCGGCGAACTCGGCGCGCACCTTCAGCAGGAGTTCACCGGCCTCGGTCGCGAGCCTGCCGGCGAGTTCGTGATCGTCGCTCATTCCCGACTACCCAACAGGTCGACCACCTGCTGCGCCAGTTCGTCCGCGGACTGCTCCGGCGTCAACCGCAGGTCCGGGTTCTTCGGTCGCTGGTAGGGGCTGTCGATACCGGTGAAGTGGGTGATCTCACCGCGGCGAGCCTTCGCATAGAGACCCTTGGGGTCGCGGCGTTCGCAGTCTTCCAGCGGGGTGTCGCAGAACACCTCGTAGAAGTCGAAGCCCTGCTCGGCGTGCACGGTGCGGGCCAGCTCGCGGTGCGCCTCCAGCGGGCTGATGGCCGGCACGAGCACGATCTGCCCCGAGTCGGCGAGCAGCGTCGCGATGTGCGCGAGCCGGCGCAGGTTCTCGGCGCGGTCATCCATCGAGAAGCCCAAGTCGGCGTTGAGCCCGTGACGCAGGTTGTCGCCGTCGAGCACATAGGCCGGCCGCCCGGCGGCCAGCAGCTTCTGCTCGACAAGCATTGCCACCGAGGACTTTCCGGAGCCGGACAGACCGGTGAACCACACCGTCGAGCCCTTGGACAGCCGGTCGTCAGCGCTCACCAGGTTCTGGTGACGCACCGCGTTGGGGCTTGCGGCGCGGTTGGCCGCCGGTTCGGTGTCGCGCACCATGCCCGCGGCAACGGTGCCGTTGTTGTCGGGATCGATGAGGATGAACGACCCCGTGGCCGGGTTGCGCGAATACTCGTCGAGTAGCAGCGGAACCTGGGTACGCAGCGTGACACGGCCGAGCTCGTTGAGCTTCAACGCTGTCGCGCTCTTGTCGCGATGCAGGGTGTTGACATCGAGTCGGTAGTCGAGTGCGGTCACCCGCGCCCTGGTGGTGCGGGTGGTGTGCTTGATGATGTAGTCGCGGCCCGGTTCGAGCGCCGCGCCGTCGGCCATCCAGCACACGGTGGCGTCGAACTCCTGCGTGACGTCGGGCTGATTGTTCGGCCGGGCGATCATGTCGCCACGGGAGATGTCGATATCGTCGGCGAGGCTGATCGACACCGCCATCGAGGTGAATGCCTCATCCACCGGACCTGACGGACCCGAGATCTCGGTGATACGAGTGGTTTTCCCCGCAGGCAGCACCACGACCTCGTCACCGGGACGCATGACACCGCCGGCGATGGTGCCCGCGTAGCTGCGATGGTCGGCGTGCTCGCGGGTTTGGGGCCGGATGACGTACTGCACCGGGAAGCGGACGTCGACCAGGTTGCGGTCACCGGCGACGTACACCTCTTCGAGGTGGTTCAGCAGCGCCGGACCCTCATACCAGGGCGCCACATCGGATTTGGTGACGACGTTGTCGCCGTTGAGCGCCGACAGCGGGATGGTGGTCACATCGTGAATGTCCAGACGCGCCGCGAACTCGTGGAAATCATCGCGGATCTTGTTGAACCGCTGCTCATCCCAATCCACCAGGTCCATCTTGTTGACGGCCAGCACGATGTGCTGGATACCCAGCAGCGAGGCCAGGAAGGCGTGCCGGCGTGACTGTTCCAGCAGCCCGTGCCGGGCGTCGACCAGCACGATCACCAACTGCGCCGTCGAGGCGCCCGTCACCATGTTGCGGGTGTACTGCACGTGCCCGGGGGTGTCGGCGATGATGAATTTGCGCTTGGCGGTGGCGAAGTACCGGTAGGCGACATCGATGGTGATGCCCTGCTCCCGTTCGGCGCGCAGCCCGTCGGTCACCAACGCCAGGTCGGTGTAGTCGTTGCCACGTTCCTTGGAGGTGCGCTCGACGGCGGCGAGCTGATCCTCCATGACGGCCTTGGAGTCGAACAGCAGCCGGCCGATCAGCGTCGACTTACCGTCGTCGACGGACCCGGCGGTCGCGATGCGAAGAAGCGTTGCCATATCAGAAATACCCCTCGCGCTTGCGATCTTCCATACCTGCTTCAGAGATGCGGTCGTCGGCGCGGGTCGCGCCGCGCTCGGTGAGTCGGGAGACCGCGGTCTCGGCGATCACCTCGGACACGGTGCCCGCCAACGATTCCACGCAACCGGTGCAGGTGACGTCGCCGACGGTGCGGAACCGCACGGTCTTCTCGATCACCGGCTCGTCCTTGCGCGGCTGCAGGAACTTGTGCACCGCCAGCAGCATGCCGTCGCGCTCGAACACCTGGCGCTGATGCGCGTAGTAGATGGACGGCAGCGTGATCTTCTCGGCCCCGATATAGGACCAGATGTCGAACTCGGTCCAGTTCGAGATGGGGAACGCACGGATGTGCTCGCCCTTGTGATGACGGCCGTTGTACAGGTTCCACAGTTCCGGTCGCTGCGCCTTCGGATCCCACTGCCCGAACTCGTCACGGAAGGAGAACACCCGCTCCTTGGCGCGGGCCTTCTCCTCATCGCGGCGGGCGCCGCCGAACGCGGCGTCGAACTTGTTCTCGCGGATGGCGCGCAGCAGCGTGAAGGTCTGCATCGGATTGCGCGACGGAATCGTCTCGACGACCCGGCCGGCGTCGATATCGTCCTGCACCTTGGCCACGACCAGACGCACACCGTGCTCGGCCACCATCTCGTCGCGGACCTGGAGCACCTCGTCGAAGTTGTGCCCGGTGTCGACGTGCATGACCGGGAACGGCAGCCGGCCGGGCGCGAACGCCTTGATGGCCAGGTGCAGCATGACGATGGAGTCCTTGCCGCCAGAGAACAGCAGGACCGGCTTCTCGAACTCCGCGGCCACCTCGCGGATGATGTGGATCGCCTCGGCCTCCAGCGCACGCAGGTGGCTGAGCTCGTAGCGGGCGGCTGCCGGGTCGAGGTCGGCGGAAGCCGTCATCGCATCTCCGTAAAGTTGGTAGATATGACCAGAATTGCAATCATGGTTGGGTATTAAACCGCCATGCGGCGCTGATGTCAACGATTCGGCTCACTGCCCGGTCACATGGGCACCGGCTGCACGGGGCAGCCGGAGCGATTCCACGAGCGTCACCGCGAGCACCGCCCCCAGCACCAGGAACGTCGCCGAATAGGACGCCAGCTGGCTCACCAGCAGGGCCGCCACCGCGATACCCAGACCGGCCGCCAGTTCCTGCACCGACGCGTTCAGCGTGTTGGCGTGGGTGAGGTCATCACCGTCGACGTCGGAGAACGCCAGGCTGTTGTAGGCGGTGAAGCCGATCGAGCGCAGGGCACCGCTGACATAGAGCACGATCCCGATGAGCACCACCGGCATGCCGGGGTGGACGAGCGCCAGCAGCCCGAAACACAGCACCGAGGCGATGCCGTTGACCACCAGCACCGCGCGGATCCCGAACCTGCGCATCAGCGGGGTGGTGGCCGGCTTGATGGTCAGGTTTCCTGCGAACAGCACGGCCACCATCAGCCCCGCCTGCAGCGGCGTCCACCCGAACTCCAGCACGAACTTCAGCGGTAACAGGAACGGCACCGCGGTGATCACCATCCGGTACAGCGACCCCGCGGTCACCGTGATGCGCAACGTCCGCACGCGCAGCACCGGAAGCTTGATCAACGGCGAGGCCGACCGCAGCAGATGCCACAACGCCAGTCCGAGCAGCACCGCCGCGCCCGCTCCGCAGGCACCCACCAGCAGCCAGTCCGTGCCGGCGAGGCGGATGCTCTCCAGCGCGATCAGCGCCGCCGCGATACCACCGCCGAGCAACACCATGCCCGGCCAGTCCAGCTTGCGGACCGAAGCGGCGGGACCGCCGCGAACCAGCTTGAGTGCCAACGCGAAACCGATGATGCCCAGCGGGATGTTGACGATGAAGATCCACCGCCAGCTGCCGACCGTCGCGATGCCGCCACCCAGCACCGGTGCGAGCACCGGGGCCGCCAGCGCCGGCCAGGTGAGCAGGGCGATCGCACGCACCAGATCGGATTTGGCGCTGTAGCGCAGCACCGCCAGCCGGCCGACCGGCACCATCATGGCGCCGCCGATGCCCTGCAGGATGCGCATCCCAACCAGCATCGGCAGCGAGGTGCTCAGCGCGCAGCCGACCGAGGCCAGGGTGAACACCGCGATCGCGGCCAGGAACACCCGCCGGATGCCGAACCGGTCGGCCATCCACCCGGTGGCCGGAATCAGCACCGCCACGGTGACCAGGTAGGCCGAGATCGCCACGTTCACGTCCACGGCATCCACGCCGAAGGACGCGGCGATCAGCGGGATGGCGGGAGTGATGATGGTGGCGTCGAGGATCTCCATGAAGAACGCGCCGGCCACCAACAGGGCCATCCCGCGGGGGAACGGCGGCCGGTGCTGGGGCGCTGACACCGCAGGAAATCTAGCCGAGCGGGCTGCCCAGGTCGTACACCGCGGTGCCGCCGACATCGAGCTTGCGGAAGTTCTGCTGCACCCATTCGGTGATCTGGGTGCCCGCCCCGTCCCGCTGCCCGCCCGGGCCGAACCGCTCCCCGGCGATGAAGTACCGCACATCCCCGGCCGCCACGTAATCCTGGAACTGCTGCAGTGTCGGCGAATCGTCACCGCCCGCGAATCCGCCGATCGACATGATCGAGGCACCGCTGCGGAGTTCCAGGTCCCCGGCCATCATCGAACCGACTGTGGCCGCGGCCCAACGGTTGTCCAGCCCGGTCACCAGCTCGGCCAACGCCGCGTCGTCGACGCGCGCACCCGGCCGGCCCGGCCCACCCGGACCGCCGGGCCCGAAGTCGTCGTGTTGCTGGGCGGGACCCGACATGGCCATCGGTCCACCGCTGCCCCCGGCGGCGACGGTCGCCACCGCCCACGCGGCGCTGCCCGCACCGCCGGCCAGCAGGGCCGCGGCCACCAGCGCAGCCGTGGCCGCCCGGCCCAGCCGGTGGGCGCCGACGGCCAATGCGACCGCGACCAGCACCGACACGGTCAGCACCGACCACCGCACCCCGGGCCACCACTCCGGATGGCGGGACAGCAGGGCGAAGGCCCACCCTACGGTGCCGGCCAGGCCCACCGCCAGCACCGCCCGCGCAGCCGGGTGTTCCCGGCGCCGCCACAACTCGACCGCCGAAATCCCCACCAGCGCAGCGGTCGCCGGCGCGAGGGCGACCGTGTAATACGGGTGGATGATGCCGTCCATGAGGCTGAACACCGCACCGGTGATCAGCAGCCAGGTGCCCCACATCAACGTCGAGGCCCGCACGATGTCGGTACGCGCGGCGCGCCGCGTGAGCCACAGCACGGCGATCAGACCGAGCAGGGCCGCCGGCAGCAGCCAGGACGCCTCGGCGCCCATGGACGCCCCGAAGAGCCTGCCGATGCCCGGATCACCGCCGAAGAACAGGTTCGCTCCCCCACCGCCGGGGCCACCCCGCCCGGGCCCACCACCGGGCTGATCCTGACCGACGATGCGGTCGATACCGTTGTAGCCGAATGCCAACTGCAGCAGGCTGTTATCGCTCGACCCGGCGATATAGGGCCGGGCATCCGCCGGCCACGCACTGACCAGCGCGATGTACCAGCCCGCCGAGATCACCGCGGACACCAGCGCGACCAGCAGTCCGCCGATGCGCTTCCAGAAGGTCATCGGTGCGGCGACCAGGAACACCACGCTCAGCGCGGGGACCACCAGGAACGCCTGCAGCATCTTGGTCAGGAACGCGAAACCGACCGCGCACCCCGACAGTGCCACCCACCGCATACTGCCCTGCTGGGTGGCCCGCACCATGCAGTACGCCGCCACCACCAGCAACAGCACCAGCAGCGCGTCCGGATTGTTGTACCGGAACATCAGCGCCGCGACCGGCGTCAGCGCCAGCGCGGCACCGGCGATCAGCCCCGCGGCGGGTCCACTGCTGCGTCGAACCGCGGCGTACAACACCGCCACCGAGGCCACGCCCATCAGCGCCTGCGGCAACAGCATGGTGAACTCGCTGAAACCGAACAGCCTGCCGGACAGGGCCATTGCCCACAGTGCAGCCGGCGGTTTGTCCACCGTGATGGCGTTGCCCGCGTCGAACGACCCGAACAACCAGGCCTTCCAGTCCTGGGTACCTGCCTGCGCAGCGGCGGCGTAGTAGCTGTTGGCCCAGCCGTTGGCGCCCAGCCCCCACAGGTAGAGCACCGCGGTGCCGGCGAGCAACGCCGGCAGACCTGGACGTTCCCAGCGCGGGCGGACCTCGGGCACGGGTGCCCGGTCCGCCGTCGTCTGAGCGTCTGCAGTCATCGTCATGTCAATCCTTATCAGCGTCAGGGGTGTCAGCGGCGGCGCGGGTGAAAGACCCAGCCGCGCAGCAGTACGAAGCGCGCCACGGTGGCCACCAGATTGGCGATCACCAGCACGGATGTCTCCAGCAACTGGTCGGGTTGATCGGTCACGGCGTGCAGACCCGCCAGCGAGCCACTGGTGATGGCCAGCGCGATGGCGAACACGATGAGGCCTTCGACGTGGTGCCGCGCGATCGTACCGGCGCCGCGCACGCTGAAGGTGAACCGCCGGTTGGCCGCGGTGTTGCCGATCGCGGTCAGCAGCAGCGCCAGCAGATTGGCCAGCTGGGCTCCGAGGAGTCCGTGCAACATCAGGAACAGCAGCAGGTAGGCCGCGGTGGAGAGCACTCCCACGGTGCCGAACCGCACCACTTGGCGCAGTAGCGATCCCGGAGCCGCCGCGCGGCGCGAACCCAGCTGGGCGGCGATGGTGTTGACCGGAATCGAGCCGTCGGTGAACCCGCGCAGCAGACGTCCGATGCCACGCAGATCGGCCTTCGCGGTGGCGACGATATCGACCCGGCTGTCCGGGTCGTCGACCCAATCCACCGGCACCTCGTGGATCCGCAGACCGCTGCGTTCGGCCAGCACCAGCAGTTCGGTGTCGAAGAACCAGCCGGTGTCGGCGACATAGGGCAGCAGTTCACGGGCGACATCGGCCCGGATCGCCTTGAAACCGCATTGCGCGTCGGAGAAGCCGGCGGACAGCGTCGATTTGAGGATCAGGTTGTAGCAGCGTGAGATGAATTCCCGCTTGGCGCCGCGGACGACGCGTGAACTCCGGTTGAGCCGGGTGCCGATGGCCAGGTCGGAATGGCCGGACAGCAGCGGGGCCACCAGCGGTGCCAGCGCGGCCAGATCGGTGGACAGGTCCACGTCCATGTAGGCCAGCACCGGCGCGTCCGATTCGGTCCAGACCTTGTGCAGTGCGCGCCCGCGGCCCTTCTCCTCCAGCCGCACCATGCGCACACCCTCGAGCTCACCGGCGAGTGCGGCGGCGATGCGGGGGGTGTCATCGGTGCTCGCGTTGTCGGCGATGGTGACGCGGACGGCGAAGGTGAAATTGTCCCGCAGGTGCCGATGCAGCCTGCGCACCGAATTCTCCAGAGTCGCCTGTTCATTGAAGACCGGCACCACGATGTCGACGACCGGCACACCGGGGATGGTCAGTGCGACATTGGGGCGTGCCGCGGAGAGGATCTCGGTCATGGTGTCCATGCTCGGCGCCCACGGTGTGCCGTCCGTTGGCGCAAGCTGTGTGCCGGCTATGAGTCGACGCCGTCGTCGGTGAGGTCGTGGTCGGTGAGGTCATAGACGACGGTGCCGCCGACGGTCCTCGGGACGAAGTTCTGCACCACCCAGTCCGCGATGTGAACCGCGGCATCGCTGCCGCCGTGGTCGGTGCGGGAACTGGCCATGATGTGCGATTCGATGAAGTAGTGAATGCGCCCGTCAGCGACGAGCCCGCGGAATTCGTCCAGCGTGGGCGCGGGGTCGGTGCCGTTGAACCCGCCGACGGCCATCACCGGGACACCGGCGGCCAGTTGATAGCCCGCCGCATTGTTCGAGCCGACCACCGCGGCCGGCCAGGTGTAGCCCGCGGCGCCGTCGGTCAGCAGCGCGGTGAGCTCCGGCGCCGGCTCCGGCGCATCCAGGAATGCCGGGCCGACGTCGCCGCGCGACGGTCCGACCATCGGGATCGCCCCCCGATGCGGGGCCGCGGCGGTGGCCACCGAGTAGGCGACCGGCCCGGCCAGGACCGCCGTGGCCGCCAGGACGGCGACGAGGCTCTCGAGCGGTCTCGGCAGCCGACCGGACACCAGGAGCAGGGCGGCCACGGTCACGCCGACCACCGCGATCGAGGGCCGCAGCCACGGCATCCAGTCCGGCCTGCGGGCCAGCAGCACCACCGCCAGGGTGATCGTCACCAGCACCGTCGCGGCCAACGCGGTCGCAGCGGGCGGCCTGTTCCGGTTGCGCCACAACAATTCCGATCCGATACCCAGGCACGCGGCGATCGCGGGCGCCAGGGCCACGGTGTAGTACGAGTGCACGATGCCGTTGGCGTAGCTGAACACCGCGGCGGTCACCACCAGCCAGCCGGCCCAGATGATCAACGCCGCCCGGGTCGGGTCGGTGCGCGGCGCCCGCCAGGTCAGGACGAAGCCGGCGCCGGCGCAGATCAGTGCGGCGGGCAGCAGCCAGCCGATATCGGCGCCCATCCCGTTGCCCAGCAGCCGCCCCCAGCCGACGTCGAAGTTCAGGTTTCCCAGCCCGCCGGTTTCGGCCCCGGTCAGCCGGCCCACACCGTTGTAGCCGAGTGCCAGTTCGACGATGCTGTTGTGCTGCGATCCCCCGATGAACGGGCGGTGCTCGGCCGGCCACAGTTCGACCAGCAGCAGATACCAGCCACCCGAAACCACCAGTGCCGCAAGACCGGCGCCGAGTCGCAGCAGCCGGGTCCGCAGCGGAGCGGCCGCACAGATCAGATAGGCGGCGGCGAACGCGGGCAGCACCAGGAAGGCCTGCAACATCTTGGCCAGGAAGGCAAATCCGGCCAGCCCGCCGACGGCGACCAGCCACCACCGTCCGGCGTCCGGCGCGCAGGCGCGCTGCACGCAGTACGCCGCGGCCACCAGCAGCAGCACCAGCAGGGCGTCAGGGTTGTTGAACCGGAACATCAACGCCGCCACCGGTGTCGAAGCGAGCACCGCGCCGGCAAACAGGGCCCCGCCGGACCCGCTGACCCGCCGCACGCCCGCGTACAGCAGTGCGACCGAGGCCACCCCCATCAAGGCCTGCGGGACCAGCACGCTCCACGAACTGAATCCGAACAGCCGCGCCGACAGTCCCATCACCCACAGCGCGGCCGGGGTCTTGTCGACGGTGATCGCGTTGGCCGCATCGCTGGACCCGAAGACCCACGCCGTCGCGTTCTGGCTCCCAGCCTGCACGGCCGCGGAGTAGAAGCTGTTGGCCCAGCCGCTGACCGACAGATTCCACAGGTACAGCGCCGCGGTGGCGAGCAGCAGGATCCCGAACGCGAGGCGTTCGCCGCCCGGACGCCGCGGCGGCGATGTCGTGACGGGAGCGCGCGTCAGTACGGCAGTCATCCGACGATTCTGGTGGGCGCCGCTACGCCCCGTATGTGCCCGAGCTGTGCGTCAGCTGTGACCGTCGGCCGGCAGGGTGATCACGAACCGGGTATCGCCGGGAACGCTGTGCAGGTCGATCGTGCCGCGGTGCGCCTTCACCACGGCCGCCACGATCGCCAAGCCGAGCCCGGTGCTGCCCCCGCGCCGGGAGCGCGACGAGTCACCGCGGGCAAACCGCTCGAAGACCTCCGGTTGCAGCGCTTCCGGGATACCGGGTCCGTCATCGGTGACCGACAGCACCGCGCTTCCATCGTTTCTCATCGTCACCGACGTGGTGACGGTGGTGCCTGCCGGGGTGTGCACCCGGGCGTTGGTCAGCAGATTGGCCAGCACCTGGTGTAGGCGCGCCTGATCGCCGGTGACCTGCACGGGGTCATCGGGCAGCTCGAGCATCCATTCGTGCTCGGGTCCGGCGGCATGGGCGTCGCTGACGGCGTCGGCCACCACCTGGACCAGATCGACCGTGGCCCGTTCCAGCGGACGCCCCTCGTCGAGGCGGGCCAGCAGCAACATGTCCTCCACCAGGGTGGTGAGACGCTGGGTCTCGGATTCCACCCGGCTCATCGCATGCGCGACATCCTCGGGAAGCTCATCCCGTTTGCGTTGCGCCAGTTCGGTATAGCCGCGAATGGCCGCCAGCGGGGTGCGCAGCTCATGGCTGGCATCGGAGACAAACTGCCGGACCCGGGTCTCGCTGGCGTGGCGCGCGGACAACGCCCCGGCGATGCGGTCCAGCATCCGGTTCAGCGCCGAGCCCAGCTGACCGACCTCGGTGTGCGCGCTGTCCGGATCGACCGGCACGATCGGTGTCGGCAACCGCACCTCCCCCTTGTCGAGCTCGAGGTCGGCAACCTTGCGTGCCGCCGCGGAAACCTTTGACAGCGGCTCCAATTGGCGTCGGATGATCCAGATCCCGGCGGCGGTGGCAGCGGCCAACGCGGCCGCGGAGACGACGCAGAACATCAGCAACACCCACCACAGGGTTTCGTCGACGACGGTGGTGGGCAGCCCGACGACGACGGTCGGCGCGCCGCGCCTCGGCTGCTCCGATATCACCCGGTAGGAACCCAACCCGTCGAGATCCATGGTGACCGGGTTGCCATCGGGCGGCACCTGGGTCAACTGCGCCGATGCCGCGGTGCTGATATCGGCGGTGGCGCCCTCGGACGTGATCACGCCGCTGTCGATCTCATGTGCCCGGACGCTGCGCTCCGGCCCGATCACCGCGCCGACCGTGTTGATCGCCTGCCCCGGGGCGTTGAGAAACCCGGGGCCCGGGCCCTGCTCGGGATCGAAGCGGAACCGGATCTGCGGTGCCGGCCTACCCGGCGGCGGGGGCGGCAGATGGAACGGCGGCGGCGGCAATTCCATGATCCCGACCGAGCGACGAGCGGCCTCGACGACCTGGGTGTCCAGCTGACGCATCAGGAAGCGCTGCAACGCGAATTCGGTGGCGACCCCGATGGCCACACAGACCAGCGCCAACAGCAGCACCTGGGTGACCAGCAGCCGCATCCGCAGCGACCAGGTGCGCGGTGCGAGAAGCCGGCTCCTCATCGGATCAGCGCGGCGGGCGCAGGACGTAACCGGCGCCGCGCAGGGTGTGGATCATCGGTTCGCGCCCGCTGTCGATCTTCTTGCGCAGGTAGGACACGTACAGTTCGACGATGTTGGACCGGCCACCGAAGTCGTAACTCCACACCCGGTCCAGGATCTGGGCTTTGCTCAGCACCCGCTTGGCGTTGCGCATCATGAACCGCAGCAGCTCGAATTCCGTTGCGGTCAGCGAAATGGGTTCCCCTGCCCGGGTCACCTCGTGGCTGTCCTCGTCGAGCACCAGGTCTCCGACGACGATCTGGGCGTCGCTCGCGTCGTTGGCCACCCCGGTGCGGCGCAGCAGGGCCCGCAGCCGCAGCACGACCTCCTCGATGCTGAACGGTTTGGTGACGTAGTCGTCGCCACCGGCGGTCAGCCCGGCGATCCGGTCTTCGAGCGAATCCTTGGCGGTGAGCAGCAGCAACGGCAGACCGGGCTGCATCTCCCGCAGCCGGCGCAGCACGTCGAGCCCGCTCATGTCCGGCAACATCACGTCGAGCACCACCACATCCGGCGGGTTGTCACGGGCGAGTTCGATGGCCCCGGCGCCGTCACCGGCGGTCGCGATATCCCATCCCTCGTAGCGCAAGGCCATCGACACCAGCTCGGCCAGCACCGGTTCGTCGTCGACGACGAGAACCTGGATCGGCCGGCCGTCGGCGCGGTGCATCACCGCACGTGCCGCTGCCTCGTGGGACGTCATACCTCCATTATTGGCACCCCGGTGGGCGTACCCTGTGCCATTCCTATGCGCAGGCTGTGAGATGTCCGCTCATCACCTTCCGATTGCGCGCGCACAGCCGGTACCCAGCTGCGTTCTGCAGGGTGGCCGTATGGCAGGTGAGTGGAACGCACGCCAGCGCGTACTGGCGGTGCTGGTGGCCGTGGTGATCGGAGTGATCGGTGGTGGGGCGATCTACGCCGCCACCGACCGCGCTGACCAGAACGGCGGGCCGGGCGGCTTCGGGCCGCCCGGCCCGCCGCCGAGGTCACTGGTCAGATAGCGATCAGGGAGCCGGGAACAACGAGGTGGTCGTGGTGTAGGTCGGGGTCTCGGCTTCCAGCGTGGGCCCCTCGGTGGGCGCCTCGGTCACCTCGGTGACAACGCCGGGAACCGTGGGCTCGGGCAACGCCGGATCAGCGCTGAACGTGGTGGTCTGGACGGCGGTGAGGCCGGTCATGGCCAGTACTGCACCGACGCCCGCGCCTGCAAACAGCAGTTTCAGTTTGTTCGATGTCATGGGTGCTGGGTTACCCCCGACCCCGGGCGTGAAACCCCGGACCCCGGATTTCACCTCCGGTTCACCTGGGAAAGCCCGCGCCCGAAATGCACCCTTGGCCGCGCCTCACGCACCAGCGATGCGTCCATCTCCTACCCTGTCCGCATGCAGCCCAGCAGCGGAGCCACCGCATGACCCGGTTCCTGGCGCGCCGGCTGCTCAACTACGTCGTGCTGCTGGCGCTGGCCTCGATCCTCACCTTCACGCTGACATCGCTGACATTCTCCCCACTGGACAGCCTGCTGGAACGCAACCCGCGCCCGCCCCAGGTCGTCATCGACGCCAAGGCCGCCGAGCTCAATCTCGACAAGCCGATTCCGGTGCGCTACCTCGACTGGGTGAGCGGTGCCGTCCACGGCGATTTCGGCACCACCGTGACGGGGCAGCCGGTGACCGACGAACTGTGGCGGCGCATCGGGGTGAGCCTGCGGCTCGTGCTGATCGGGTCGGTCATCGGCACGCTCATCGGCGTCGTCGTCGGCGCGTGGGGCGCCATCCGGCAGTACCGCTTCTCCGACCGCGCGATCACGGTGGCCTCGCTGCTCATCCTCAGCGCTCCGACGTTCGTGGTGGCCAACCTGCTGATCCTCGGCGCGCTGAAGGTGAATTCGATACTCGGGGTGCAATTGTTCGAATACACCGGGGAGACATCGCCCGACGCGATGGGCGGGTGGTGGAACCAGTTCGTGGACCGGGTACAGCATCTGGTGCTGCCGACCTTCACCCTCGCGCTGGCCTCCATCGCCGGGTTCAGCCGCTACCAGCGCAACGCCATGCTGGATGTGCTGGGGCAGGACTTCATCCGCACGGCGCGCGCCAAGGGGCTCACCCGCAGGCAGGCGCTGTTCAAACACGGCCTGCGCACCGCGCTGATCCCGATGGCCACGCTGTTCGCCTACAGCGTCGGCGGACTGTTCACCGGCGCGGTGTTCGTCGAGAAGATCTTCGGCTGGCACGGCATGGGCGAGTGGGTGATTCAGGGCATCACCACCCAGGACACCAATATCGTCGTCGCCATCACCGTCTTCACCGGGGTGACGATCCTGCTCGCCGGTCTGCTGTCGGATGTCATCTATGCGGCCCTCGACCCCAGGGTGCGCGTGGGATGACAGACACCGAGTACCAATTCGTGTCCCGGCGCACTCTGGTGCTGCGCCGGTTCCTGCGCAACCGGCCCGCGGTGATTTCGCTCGCCCTGCTGAGCCTGCTGTTCGTCAGCTGCTGGGTCTTGCCGCCACTGCTGCCCTACTCCCACACCGATCTGGACTACTACGCGCTGCAGCAGCCGCCGTCGACGACGCACTGGTTCGGCACCAATTCGATCGGCCAGGACCTGCTGGCCCAGACCCTGCGCGGGATGCAGAAGTCGCTGCTGATCGGCGTTGCCGTGGCGTTCATCTCCACGGTGATCGCCGCGACCGTCGGCGCGGTGGCCGGGTACTTCGGCGGTTGGCGCGACCGCGCCCTGATGTGGATCGTCGATCTGCTGCTGGTTGTCCCGAGCTTCCTGCTGATCGCGATCGTGACGCCACGTACCCGCGAATCCGGGAGCGTCCTGTGGCTGATCCTGCTGCTCTCGGTGTTCAGCTGGATGATCAGTTCCCGCATCGTACGCGGCATGACGATGAGCCTGCGGGAACGCGAATTCGTCTCCGCAGCAAGGTACATGGGCGTGTCCAACTGGCGGATCATCGTCCGCCACATCCTGCCGAACGTGGCATCCATCCTGATCATCGACACCGCGCTGAACGTCGGCATCGCGATCCTGGCCGAGACCGGGCTGAGCTTCCTCGGGTTCGGTGTGCAACCGCCCGACGTCTCGCTGGGCACCCTGATCGCCGACGGCACCAGATCCGTGACGACGTTCCCCTGGGTATTCCTGTTCCCGGCCGGGGTGTTGGTACTGATCGTGCTGTGCGCCAACCTGATCGGCGACGGCCTGCGTGACGCGATCGACCCGGCGGCACGGCCGAGGCGGCGGCGCTCATGACGCTGCTGGACGTGCGCGACCTGCGGGTCGAGTTTCCCACCGACACCGAAACCGTCGCCGCCGTGCGCGGCCTGAACTATCACGTGGACTCCGGCGAGGTCGTCGCGCTGGTGGGGGAATCCGGGGCGGGAAAATCAGCCGGTGCAATGGCTGTCATCGGGCTGCTGCCCGAATTCGCCGAGGTATCCGGTTCGGTGAAGCTGCACGGGGATGAGCTCATCGGGCTGCCGGACGCGCAGATGTCGCGCATCCGCGGCGCCCGGATCGGCACCGTCTTCCAGGATCCCATGTCGGCTCTGACCCCGGTCTATACCGTCGGCGATCAGATCGCCGAGGCCATCCGGATCCACCGGCGCGATATCGGCGCCCGGCAGGCCCGGACCCGCGCGATCGAGTTGCTCGAACTGGTCGGCATCGCCCAGCCCGAACAACGCGCCCGGGCGTTCCCGCACGAATTGTCCGGCGGCGAGCGGCAACGCGTGGTCATCGCCATCGCCATCGCCAACGACCCGGACCTGCTGATCTGTGATGAGCCGACCACGGCGCTCGACGTGACCGTGCAGGCCCAGATTCTCGACGTGCTGCGCACGGCACGCGATGTCACCGGCGCCGGCGTGCTGATCATCACCCACGATCTCGGGGTCGTCGCCGAGTTCGCCGACCGCGCACTGGTGATGTACGCCGGCCGTGCTGTCGAGACCGCACCGGTGGCCGAGCTGTACCGAAACCGCCGGATGCCGTACACCGCAGGGTTGCTCGGCTCGGCGCCGCGCCTGGACGCACCCCGCGGCGAGCGTTTGGTGCCCATCCCGGGGGCGCCACCGTCGCTGGCGGCTCTGCCACCGGGCTGCCCGTTCACCCCGCGCTGCCCGCTGGCGACCGACGAGTGCCGCACCGCCGAACCGGAACTCGTCACGATCGGCCCCACCCACCAGGTCGCCTGCATCCACAGCGACCAGGTCGGCGGGCGCAGCGCGGCCGATATCTACGGGGTGCCACGCACGCCGCCGGCGGATTCGGCCGCAGGCACCGGCGAGATCGTGCTGCGGGTGCGCGAACTGGCCAAGACCTACGCGCTGACCAAGGGCGTGGTGTTCCGTCGCCGCGTGGGCGAGGTGCGCGCGGTCGATGGTGTCAGCTTCGACCTGCACCAGGGCCGCACCCTGGGCATCGTGGGCGAATCCGGGTCCGGCAAATCGACGACGCTGCATCAGATTCTCGAACTCACCGCCCCGCAGTCCGGCAGCATCGAGGTCCTCGGCACCGATGTGGCGACACTGGACAGCCGCGGCCGGCGGCGGTTGCGCGGCGATCTGCAGGTGGTGTTCCAGGATCCTGTCGCGTCCCTGGACCCTCGGCTACCGGTCTTGGATGTGCTCGCAGAACCGCTGCGCGCCAATGGTTTCGATCGCGCAGCGACCGAGGAACGGGTAGCCGAGCTGCTGAGCCTGGTCGGGTTGCGCCGCGAGGACGCCGGCCGCTACCCCGCGGAGTTCTCCGGCGGGCAGAAACAACGCATCGGCATCGCACGGGCACTGGCGCTGCAGCCCAAGATCCTGGCGCTGGACGAGCCGGTGTCGGCCCTGGACGTGTCGATCCAGGCCGGCATCATCAACCTGCTGCTGGACCTGCAGGAGCGTTTCGGGCTGGCCTACCTGTTCGTCTCCCACGACCTGTCGGTGGTGCGGCACCTGGCGCACCGGGTGGCCGTCATGCACAAGGGCAGCATCGTCGAACAGGGCGACAGCGAGGCTGTGTTCGACGCACCGCAACACGACTACACCCGCCGTCTGCTGTCGGCGGTCCCCCGCCACCAGCCCGATCACGGTTAGAGTCGATGCGCATGAGTGCGATTTCACGTCTGCTCGCCGCCGCGTCGGTGATGGTGATGGCCCTGACCGGTTGTTCGAGCCCGGACACCTCGGTGCCATCGGCGGGAGGCAATGCCGAGATCGGCGCGACCGCCGATATCAACCCGCAGGACCCGACCACACTGCAGCAGGGCGGAAATCTGCGGCTCGCGCTGACCGGCTTCCCGCCGAACTTCAACTACCTGCACATCGACGGCAACCTTGCCGACTACGGCAGGATGCTGCGGGCGACGCTGCCGCGCGCGTTCGTCATCAAGCCCAACGGCGAGATGACGGTCAACAGCGACTACTTCACCAGCGTCGAACTCACCAGCACCGAACCGCAGATCGTCACCTACACGATCAACCCCAAGGCGGTATGGTCCGACGGCTCACCGATCACCTGGGAGGACATGGCCGCCCAGATCAACGCCACCAGCGGCAAGGACAAGCGATTCCTGTTCGCCTCGCCCAATGGCAGCGAGCGGGTGGCGTCGGTGACCAAGGGTGTCGACGACCGGCAGGCGGTCATCACCTTCGAGCGGCACTTCGCGGACTGGCGCGGCATGTTCGCCGGCAACGCCATGCTCGCACCCAAGGCGATCACGTCGGACCCGGAGACGTTCAACACGGGCTTCCTCAACGGGCCGTCGGTGTCGGCGGGACCCTTCATCATCAGCACCGTCGACCGGGGCGCTCAGCGAATCATCCTGACCCGCAACCCGAAATGGTGGGGAATGCCGCCGCTGCTGGATTCCATCACCTACACCGTGCTCGACGATGCCGCGGTGATCCCGGCGCTACAGAACAACGCCCTGGACTCGGTCGGGCTGGCATCGTTGGACGATCTGGAGAATGCCAAGCGCACCGCGGGCATCACGATCCGGCGGGCGCCGGCGCCCAACTGGTACCACTTCACCATCAACGGCAGCGAGGGCGCCATCCTGTCCGATCCCGGGCTGCGCACCGCGGTCGCGAAGGGACTCGACCGCCAGGCCATCGCGGCGGTCACCCAGCGCGGCCTCGCCGACAATCCGGCGGCCCTGAACAACCACATCTATCTGGCCGGCCAGGAGGGCTACCAGGACAACAGCGTCGCCTTCGACCCCGAGGCGGCCAAGAGTGAACTCGATGCGCTCGGCTGGACGCAGAACGGCCAGTTCCGGGAGAAGGACGGCAGGCAACTCAAGATCCGCAATGTCTTCTATGACGGTGCGAGCACCCGCGCGGTCGCCCAGATCGCGCAGAACCAGCTGGCTCAGATCGGCATCAACCTGGAGTTGGTGCCGGCCGCCGGGGGGGCGCTGTTCCCCGACTACGTCACCATCGGGAACTTCGACATCGCCCAGTTCGGTTGGGGCGGTGACGCATTCCCGCTGGCCAGCCTGACCCAGATCTACGCATCGCAGGGCGAGAGCAACTACGGCCAGATCGGCAGCGCCGAGATCGACGCCAAGATCGAAGAGACACTCTCCGAGCTGGACCAGGACAAGGCGCGCGGCCTGGCCAACGAACTCGACAAGCTTATCTGGGCGGAGGGCCACAGCCTGCCGCTGTTCCAGGCCCCCGGTAACGTCGCGATCCGCAGCACCCTGGCGAACTACGGACCCACCGGCATCGGGGACATCAACTACTCGACGATCGGGTTCATGAAACCCTGATCCGCGAGACGATCCGCGGCACCGCCGCCGGCAGCCTCGATTCCAGTGCGGCGGCGGCCGAGATCACCGCGATCGCGGCGCGCACAAGCGGGTTGACGGGCAGGTTGTCTAGTTCCACTCCGCGGTCGGCGAGCGTGCCGATCGCCCCGATCCGCAGTGCACCGATGACCTCCAGCGCCGCCCGCTCCCGGGTGTCCAGCACGCTGTGACCGGCGGTGGGCAGTGTCACCAGGGTGGCGTCCGGGATGAGATCGGCCACCTGGCGGGCCACCGCCGGCGGCGTGGTGAGATCCCGTCCACCCGACAACACCGCGGTGGGCCAATCGAATTCAGGCATCGCGGTCACCAGGTCGAACGGCTCACGTTCGAATTCCTGAGCCGGATCGTGAATTTCCCGCATCACCACCGACGGGTCCAGCGGTAGCCCGTCGGGTTCGCCGGCAAAGTTCAGCTCGCGGAAAGCGATTCGCCCCACCAGATCGTCCTCGTGCCGGTACGGCGTCTTGCGCTGAGTGATCCGCAACAACCGGCTCAGCCCCGCCCACAGCAGCGTCCGACCGTGTAACAGCAGGTCGAGCTGGCGGTCGAGCAGACTCACACCCCCGTATTCGTAGACCAGGCTGGCGACCTGCGCTGATCCGTCCAGCCTCATCCCCTCGTCGGCCAGCGTGCGGACCTTGAGCGCGAGATCGGGGTTCGCGTCATCGCCGGAAGTGTCGGTGCCCTCCCAGAGCAAGCCGCGGATCGCGGTCCGCATCTCGTCGATATCTCCTGCCGAGAGCACCGGGGAATCCAGCACCATCCCGGCGACGCGACCCGGATGACGCACGCCGACACCCGCTGCGATATACGAGCCATACGAACTGCCGTAGATGTGCGCGGTCTCGACACCCGCATCGTCGAGCACCGCCGCCACATCGTCGACCACCTGCTTGACGGTGATCGCCTCCGGAGGCAGGTCCGCGCCGGCATCGTCGTGGCGGGACAGACCGACACCGCGGTGCTCGATCATGATCACGTCGAAGCCCGCTGCGGCCGCGTGCCGCCGGAACGCCCGGTACGGCGCCACCGAGGCCAGCCCCGGGCCGCCGGGGATGACGACCACCGGATGGCCCGTCTTGCGGCCGACACGCACGTAGTACAGGTCAAACGCCACGTCCCCGGCGCGGGTCACCGGCCGGCGTACCGGGCGCACGCCGGGCAGTGCGGCCAGCTTGTCATGGGCCCTGCGGCGCCTGGCGGACATGGTCATCACCGCCATTGTGCCCCGTTCGACCGGAACATACACAGCGTGACCTCTCAGGATCGCGGTGATCGCAAGCAGTGCGGCCCGGCGGGTCCCGCCACTAGAAATGGTCGGCATGACAACCGTTGCGCACAACCAACGCATCCTGCCAGGGACTCCCGAGTGGAAGGACCTACTGAGCAACATCGGCTCCGGATCCAGAGACCGAGACCTCAACGACGAGAACCCTTTTGATCAGGTGGCGGCACTCAAGCGGGCGGGCTTCGGCACGCTGAGGATTCCTGTCGAACTCGGTGGTGCGGGACTCTCCGTGCCGCAGCTGTTTTCCGCGGTGATCGACGTCGCACATGCCGATCCGATCGTCGCGCACATTTTCCGCGCCCATTTCTGGTTCGTCGAGGAGCGACTGCGCACGCGGTCGCGCCGGTGGCTGGACCTGGTGGCGCAGGGCAAGACCTTCGGCAACGCGTTCAGCGAGAAGGGTTCACAGGCCGTCGGCAGCCTGGTCTTCAACACCCGTCTACTGCCCGCCCCGACCGGTGGCTTCCGGCTGGACGGCGAGAAGTTCTACAGCACCGGCACGGTGTTCGCCGACTACCTGACCGCCACCGCGACCACCGACCACGACTCCGTGGCGATCGTGGTGGTGCCCGCAGACCGGCCCGGCGTGCAGATCGTCGACGACTGGGACGGCTTCGGGCAACGCCGCACCGGCACCGGGACCACCACCTTCACCGGGGTCACGGTTGCCGAGGACGAGGTGCTCAGCGACAGCCCGTATGACGCCGAGCCGGCCCCGACGGTCCAGTACGCATCGCTGCAGCTCTATATCCACGCCGTGGTGGCCGGCGTGCTGGCCGATGTCGTCGATGACGGCGTCGATCTGCTGCGCTCCCGGGAACGAAGCTTCAGCCACGCGCTGGCCGAGCGCCCGACCGATGACCCGCTGCTGCAGCGTCAACTCGGCGAGCTGGCGTCGGTGGCCTACATCGCCCGCACGGCGGTGCTCGATGCCGCAGCGGCCATCGGCGCCGCCACCGATTCGGAGACCGACGGTGTGCCGGACGCAGACCTGGCCGCCGAGGCGCAGCTGAAGGTGGCCAAGGTCAAGGTGCACTTGGACGATATCGCGCCGATCGCGGCCACCCGCCTGTTGGAGCTGGGCGGAGCAAGCGCGGCCAGTCGGCAGCGCAACCTGGACCGGCACTGGCGCAATATCCGCACCATCACGCTGCACAACCCGGTGGGGCTCAAGGCCCGGGTCATCGGGCAGAACCTGCTGCACGGCACGCCCATCCCGGCCAACGCCTACTTCTGATCGCGATTTGTGGAGCCGCCGTCGGAATGAGTACGACGGCGGCTCCACAAATCGCCGAGAAAGGTAACCATTCATGACCAAGCAACTGCACCTCGGCGGCTTCCAGATCGCCTCCCAGGTCACCCACAGCCACGCGGCCTGGCGGCATCCCGGCAGCGATACCGACTTCACCAGGCCGGAGTACTACCACCGCATCGGCCGCATCCTGGAACGCGGCAAGTTCGATTTCGTGTTCTTCGCCGACCTGCTGGCCGCCCCGGCCCAGTACGGCGCCGACATCACCGAGCCATTGCGCCGCGGCACCCAGGCCACCGCGACGCTGGACCCGTCGATCGTGGCCGCCAGCATCGGCGCGGTCACCTCGAAGTTGGGTGTGGCGATCACCAAGTCCGCCAGCTACTTTCACCCCTACGAGCTGGCCCGCATCTTTGCCAGCCTGGACCACATCACCCGGGGCCGGGTCGCCTGGAACATCGTCACCTCGTTGACAGCCAGCGAGGCGCAGAACTTCGGCCAGAACGATCATCTGGACCACGAGTTCCGCTACGAACGGGCCGACGAGTTCGTGCGCACCGCGCTGGAACTGTGGTCCTCGTGGGATGCCGATGCGCTGGTGGCGGACAAGGCCACCGGGGTGTTCGCCGATCCGGACAAGATCCGCCGGGTCGACCACGAGGGCACGTTCTTCCGCACCCGCGGCCCGCTGAACGTGCCGCGCTCACCGCAGGGCCGTCCGGTCCTCATCCAGGCCGGGTCCTCGAACACCGGACGGGATTTCGCCGCCCGCTGGGCCGAGGCGATCTTCGAGATCGACCCGACGCCGGAGGGCCGCCGGGCCTACTACGACGACATCAAGTCGCGGGCAAGCAATTTCGGCCGAAATCCGGACGGGGTGCTGATCTTTCCGGCGTTCATCCCGTTCATCGGCGAAACCGAATCCATCGCCAGGGAGAAGCAGGCCTTCCACAACGAGTTGGCCGATCCCATCTCCGGGTTGATCACGCTGAGCGTGCACACCAACCACGACTTCTCGCAGTACGACCTGGACGCACCGGTGCAGGAGGTTCAGGTGACCGGCACCCAGGGCTTGTTCGACACCGCGCGCCGTGTCGCGAACCGGGACAACCTGACCCTGCGCGATATCGGGAAGTGGTACGCCCAGGGTGTGCTGCTACCCCAGTACGTCGGAACCGCGGCGCAGGTGGCCGACCAGATCGAGGAGTCGTTCACCTCGGGCGAGGCCGACGGTTTCATGGTGTCGGCGGCCCAAAGCCCGGGCACCTTCAACGATTTCGTCGACTATGTGGTCCCAGAGCTGCAGCGGCGTGGGCTGTTCCGCACCGAGTACACCGGCGACACGCTGCGGGATCACCTCGGGCTGAGCGCGCTGAGCACCGGGGCGAGCGAAGCGACGGGAAACAGCACCGGGGCGAGCGCAGCGACGGGAAACAGCACCGGGACCGATCGTGTCGAGGCCGTGGCTTAGGCGGTCAACTCGATCAGCCGCGCATCCCCGATGCCCGCATACCGGTCCGGGCTGCAGGTCAGCACGATGACCTGGCCGTCCCCGCCGACCGAATCGAACACGGCGGACATCCGGGTGAGCCGGTCCGGGTCGGTGAAGCCCAACGCATCGTCGATGACGACGGGCACGGTGTCCTCCTTGGCCACCAGCGAGGCGCACGCCAGCCGCGCCACGATGCCGATCTGCTCCTTCGCGCCGCCCGACAGCGACTCGTAGCCGACGGTCCGGCCGCCCAGTGTGCGGCTGCGGATGGTCAGGTCGGTGTCGATGTCGACCTCGAAGTCGGCACCGAACACGATGCGGCCCAACCGTTCGATCTCCCCGCGGAACGGCTCGACATAGCGCTGACGCGCGGATTCGCGGTGCCGCAGCATCACCGTGCGTAGTGTCTGCGCAGCCCGGGCGCGCCGCTCGATGCGCAGGTGCTCACCGTGGGCATGCTCGCGCTCGGCGTGGGCGGCATCGAGGGTGCCCTTACGTCCCTGTGTCCCATACAGTTTGAGCGTCGCGCTGAGTTCGGTGATCGCGGTGGCGGCGGTGTCGCGCTCACGCAACAGCGCCTGCAGCGAGCGGGTCGCGGCGTCGAGTTCGGCGGCGACCGTCTCGGGCCGGGTTGCGGCCAGTTCGGTGTCCAGTCGGGTGACCTCGGCACCGACCCGGGCCGCCTGCTCGGCGGCCGCCTCGGCCGCCAGGCTGAGCTGATCATCGGTCGCGGCGAGTCGTTCGGAGACCAGCCGCGCGTTGGCCGCCTGGAGCTCGGACTGCGCGCTGCCGAGCTTCTCCCGCAGCACACCGGCGCGGACGGCGGCCTCATGGCATGCCGTGACCGCGGCCGCGGCGAGCGCGCGCTGCGCGTCGGCGTGCTGCGTTGCCGCCCGGTGCGCCGCGCGGGCCGCCGTAAGCGCGACGCGCGCGGTCTCGGTGTTGCCGGTGACGTCGGGCTGTCCGGCCGTCAACTCTGCGTGCCGGGCGCGCAGCTGTTCGGGGGTCTCATCGCCGGTGAGCGCGGCGATGGTGGCCTGCAACCGGCTCCGCGCGGAGCGCAGTTCCCGCCGGCGGGCGTCCGTGTCGCGGGCCTCGTCGATGCTGTCGACCCCGGCACGGCGCAGCGCCTCGGCGAGCACCTCTTCGGCGGCGACCAGGGTGGCGTGGGTGTCGAGTGCATCGGCGCCCGGCACCACCCGGGCCCGCAACACACCGGGCACCTCGATAGCGGTCGGCGTACCGACACTGGCCGACCAGTCCTGTCCGGCAGCGAGATCGACGGCCTCGTCGCCGACCAGCAGGCGCACGTCGGCCAGCGCCACGAGTTCGATATGGGCCGAGGCGAGTTCGGCCTGATCGGCCGCTCGCTGCACGGCCCGTCCGGCGGTGTCGATCTCCGCCATCAGCGCGTCGGTCATGGTGATGCCGACCAGCTCGCGGTCGACCGCGGCGAGTTCGCTTGCGGCACCGTCGAGCTTGCCCAACTGCACGGTGAGCCGTGCCGCCTCGTCGCGGGCGACGAGCGCGGCGAGGTCGCCGCGCGCGTCATCCACCGCGGTGGCGGCGACATCCGCGGCGGCACATGCCTGCTCGGCGGCGGTCTCGGCCGCCTCCTTCGCCTGCTGGGCTGCGGCGTGGGTGCGGGCAGATTCGGCGGCGACGGCAATCAGATCCGCTGCGGACTTCGACCTTTCGTCGATCGCCGCGCGCAGCCGTCGGCGCTCGTTGACCGCCGCGAGCGACGCGGCAAGGGTCGCGGTCGCGGCATCGGCGACCACCCGCGCGGTGTCGCGTTCGCGGGTCAGCCGCGCCACCTCCGCGGCAGCCTGCTGCACCGCGGTCGCGCGAGCCTGAGCCGACTCCACCTGCGCGGCGGACACGGCGAGCTGGGTGGTCAGGGTGCCGTGCCGCAGCACGGCCTGTTCGACCTCGGCGACCGCGGCGGCCGCGCGCGCCACCTCCTCGTCGGCGGCGCGCAGCCGCTGGCCGGCCGCGGCCCAGGCCCCGGTCGGGCGTCCGGTCGGGGTGAAGTAGGTCAGGTACTCGACCTCGATCCGGTCCACCAGCAGCGGATCGGCATCGCCCGCGTCTGCCCCCGAGGAACCCGCGGCCACGTCCAGCGCCCGCGACAGCGCGTCGCAACCGGACAGATCCACCGGCGCGGTGGCCGAGGCCTGCAGCACCCGCTGCGCCTCCCACAG
Organism: Mycolicibacterium frederiksbergense; assembly: GCF_012223425.1. Lineage (GTDB taxonomy): Bacteria > Actinomycetota > Actinomycetes > Mycobacteriales > Mycobacteriaceae > Mycobacterium > Mycobacterium frederiksbergense. The sequence goes on along the minus strand of NZ_CP038799.1, from coordinate 4,188,120 downwards.
CGCGGTGTCCACCGTCTCGGACAGGATCGCCAGCACCCGGTCGTGCGCTTCGTCGCCGGTGAGTTGCGCACGCGTGGGCGCCAGGATGGTCAGCTCCGTCTCGGCACGCTTGTGAAAACGCTTGCGGTACACGAAGCGGTAGGGACCCGTGGAGATTTCGGCGATGACCTCGGCACCCACGTCGGCGTGAGTGGGCTTGACGGCCTTGACCTCTTTCTTGGTGGAGCGATCCTTGATGGTCAGCAGCAGGTCCAGCGCCTCGATCATCGACGATTTGCCGATCTCGTTGGCGCCGCTGATCACCACGACCCCGCGGTCGGGAAATTCGATCTCGCGATGGGCGACCCCGCGATAGTTGGTGAGTACCAACCGGTGCAGCTTCATGCGACGTTCCCCTCCAGGTGGCCGCCGGACAGGCGCAGCAGCAGCGCGAGCGCCGACCGGGCGTCCTCGGCTTCGGTGCCGTCGGCACGCGCGGCGGCGACCAGTTCCTGCACCGCGCCGGCGGCGAATCCACCGATCGACAGATCGTCGAACTCGCCGTCGGCGGGCAGCACCACGATGTCGGAGTGCCGCTCCCACAACCGCAGTGCGGCGAACACCCGCGCGTAGCGGTCCAGGCAGGCGTCCAGCTTGGCCTTGTCGGTGACGGTCAGCGATCCGGTGAGCACCAGTTGCACCACGGTGCGGTCCTTGTCGGGCAGCTGATCCAGATTCACGTCGAGCCCGGCGATATCGCGATCGTCGTTCACGTCGTGACGCAAGGTGAGGAAACGCCAGCGCCCGACGCGGCGTGCGGACACCTGCACGGGGTGCACCGGATCGGTCTCGTCGATGTCGACGACCAGCACGTGGCCCGGATCGGTCTCGATGTCGTCATAGTTGGTGACCTCCGGGGAACCGGAGTACCAGACCCGGCCGGTGGCGCCGACCTGGGTGCGGGAGTGCTTGTCCCCCAGCGCCACATAGTGCACGGCACCGCGCCCGATGGTGGCCTCCAGCCCGGCCAGCCGGATCAGCGACGGTTTGGCCGGATCCGGGTCCAGGACGTCCACCCCGCCGTGCGCGACCAGGATGCGCACGGTGCCGTCGACCGGCAGGCCGGCGGTCACCGCGGCCGCCAGGTCGGTGGTCGGCGACTTGGAACGCCATGGCGCGGCGATGATTTCCAGCCCGGGCCGCACCTCGAACGCGCCGTCGCGGTCCAGCACGGTGACATTGCCGGGGCACTCGTCGAGAAACAGCGTGCTGGTGTACACCGACCCTGCGTCGAGTTGATCATGGTTGCCCGGCAACAGATACACCGGAACACCGATGGCCCGCATGGCCTCCAGGGCCAGGCTCACCTCGCGGGGGGCAAGCTGGTTGTCCTCGAACACGTCACCGGCGACGACGACGAACTCGGCGTCCACCTCGGCGGCCAGCGCACCCAGGCCTGAGACGGCGTCGCGACGGGCGGCCGCGTAGCGCGACTGTGCCTCGCCGCCACCGGCGCTGAGGAAGTGCCGGGTCATGCCGAGCTGCCAGTCGGCGGTATGGAGAAAGCGCATCTCAGTGCTCCTTTCCGGGTCGGCGATCGTGGTTCGTGGGGCGTCGTCGGTTGTTCGTGGCGAGTCTAGGTCCGGTATCCGACAAGTCCCGGGACGTGCGTCGGCATGGCCTAGCCTCATCGACATGAGAACGCTTCTGCTGCTGCGGCACGCCAAGTCGGACTACCCGAGCGGCGTCGACGACCACGGCCGTCCGCTGGCCCCGCGCGGGATCCGGGAGGCCGGGCTCGCCGGTGAGTGGCTGCGCGCCGAGGCGCCGCCGATCGACGCGGTGTTGTGCTCGACGGCGACCCGCACCCGACAGACCCTGGAGCGGGCCGGGATCGAGGCGCCGGTGAGCTTCGTGGACCGGATCTACGACGCGACCCCGGGCATCGTCCTGGCGGAGATCAACGGCGTCACCGATGACGTGCAGACGCTGCTGGTGATCGGACACGAGCCGGTGATGTCGGGGCTGGCACTCGCCCTCGCCGATGACCGCAGCGATGCCGGCGTGGTCGCGGAGATCGAGTCGAAGTACCCGACCTCGGCGCTGGCGCTGCTGCGGGTATCTACGCCGTGGCGTGAGCTCGAGCTCGGCGGCGCGTCACTGACCGGGTTCCACATCCCTCGCTGACTAGGAGTTGGTGGCGAGCGTCAACTCCATGAGCTTGATGGCCATCGCGCAGGCGTCGATACCGGGGGCCTGCGGATTGACCCACCAGCCGACGACACCGCTGGCGTCGCTGGCCACCCCGCAGGCACCGTTGGCGGCCGGGTTCCTCATCACGATCGACTGCACACCGGCGACCCGGCGATCCTCGATCGGGAAGTTCATCGCCTGCGCGGCCTGGCGCTCGTTCTCCAGGTCACCGAGTTCGAACCAGAACCTGGTGATGTCGATCAGCCCGGCCGGGTTGGCGGCCTGCCAGCGGCACACCGCACCGACGAAGGTGCTCTGGATGTCCAGCGGGTCGGCGCCCACGGTCTCGGCCAGGATGTCCTCGGTCAGGACGTCACATTCCTTGAGCAGGTTGGGGTAGGTCTTCTCGGAGTCGTTGTTGCGCGGGCCGGCTCCCGAACCGGCCTTGATCGCCGCCCCGTCGACCGCGCGGGAGCAGCCCTGCACGCCGATCACCATGGTCAGCGCGGCGAGCAGCGCAATCACCACGGTCAGCGGACGTTTCACGGTGCGGCCCATCACTCGGCGTTCACAATCGACTGGCGGGTGAGTTCCTTGGCCACCTCGCAGGCATCGGGGAAAGGCTTTTGGGTGAAGCTGACCGACCACTCGATGAAGTCATCGCCGAACTGCACACCCACCTCGCACAGGTTCTGTCCGAGGACCAGGTCCTCACCGATGCCGACGAAACCGTCGTGGCCCTCGATGCTGAGATCCTCCACACTGGCCCTGGACAGTTCCATGGTCTTGCGTTCCCGTCCGATCGGGCTGCCGCGGAAATGGGTGAAGGAGAAGTGCGGGCCGACGATACTGCCGCCGGTCAGCCACTGACAGCCCACCGAGGTGCGCGCCGTGTTGACCAGTCCGACCACCTCGGTCAGCTGCGAGACCGTCTCGTCACTGACTCCACCGCATTCGGGGAAGTCCGGCCCGTGCTGGGCCGCCGGCGCCGACTCGGTGCTCGGCGGCACCGACGGTGTGCTCGGGTCATCGGAGCTGGAGCAGGCGGCCACCACGGGGAGCACCGCAGCGACGGCTACCAGCATCTTCGCCGTGCGGGTGAGCCGGCCTCGGGGAATAGAATGGCCGCTTCTGGGGGTCACGACATGCACTGTAGCGGCCGCCCGGCACGGAACCGTTGACATAGCGACTGACCTGCCTTTTCGTGTCCCGGTCCCGCACCGGGTTCTGCAGGTGGATGTGCGACAGTAGCCAGATGTTGCTCGCCCTGCTGCGCCGGTACGTGCAGCCGTATCGCGGGTTGCTCTCCGTGGTCGCGGGCCTGCAGGTGATCAGCACCCTGGCCTCGCTGTACCTGCCGACGGTCAACGCCGCGATCATCGACGAGGGTGTCGCGGTGGGCGACACGACGCGGATCGTCCACCTCGGCCTGGTGATGCTGGGCGTGACGGCGCTGCAGGTGGTGTGCGCGGTCGGGGCGGTGTTCTTCGGGTCACGGGCGAGCATGGGGTTCGGCCGCGATCTGCGGGGGGCGATGTTCTCCCATGTGCTCGGCTTCTCGGCGGTGGAGACCGCCCGGTTCGGGACGCCGACATTGCTGACCCGGACCACGAACGACGTTCAGCAGATCCAGTTGCTGGTCCAGATGACCAGCACCATGCTCATCACCGCGCCCATCATGGGGGTGGGCGGTATCGCGATGGCCATCCACCAGGACGCCGGGCTGTCCTGGCTGCTGCTGATCAGCGTGCCGATCCTGGCGCTGGCCAACGGATGGCTGGTGTCGCGGCTGATGCCGATCTTCCGCACCATGCAACGCGTCATCGACAACATCAACCGGGTGATGCGCGAACAGCTTTCCGGTATCCGGGTGATCCGGGCGTTCGCGCGCGAACCCCTGGAACGGAGCCGGTTCGACGAGGCCAATCGGGCGCTCGCCGACACCGCGCTGAGCGCCGGGCGCTGGCAGGCGCTGATGCTGCCGGTGACGACGCTGGTCATCAACATCTCCAGCGTCGCCCTCATCTGGTTCGGCGGGCAGCGCATCGACGCCGGCCAGATGCAGGTGGGTTCACTGATCGCGTTCCTGGCGTACTTCATGCAGATCCTGTACGCGGTGCTGCTGGCCACCTTCCTGGTGGTGCTGCTGCCGCGCGCGTCGGCGTGCGCGGAACGGATCACCGAGGTGCTGTCCACCGCACCGGAAATCACCGCCCCGGAGGACCCCGCGCCCGCCCCCGTGACCGGGCGGCTGCGCCTGGCCGGTGCCACCTTCAGCTATCCGGGCGCCGATCGCGCCGTGGTGCAGGACGTTTCGTTCACCGCCGCCCCCGGCACCGTGACCGCGATCGTGGGGAGCACCGGTTCGGGCAAGTCCACCCTGATCTCCCTGATCAGCAGGCTCTATGACGTCACGGCGGGAAGCATCCGTCTCGACGACGTCGACGTGCGCGCCTTCGATCCCGAAGATCTCTGGGCGACAATCGGGTTGGTGCCCCAGCGTGGATACCTGTTCTCCGGCACCGTCGCCGACAACCTGCACTACGGCAAGGCCTCGGCCACCGAGGAGGAAATGTGGGACGCGCTGCGGGCAGCGGCCGCCGATGATTTCGTGCGCGCGCATCCCGACGGTCTGCAGATGCGCGTCGCGCAGGGCGGGATCAACTTCTCCGGGGGTCAGCGCCAGCGACTTGCCATCGCCCGCGCGGTGATCCGGCGACCGGCGGTGTACCTGTTCGACGATGCGTTCTCGGCACTGGACGTGCACACCGACGCCCGGGTGCGCGCCGCGCTTCGCGAGGTGTCCGCGGCGGCGACGGTGATCATCGTTTCGCAGCGGATCTCGACGGTGGCACAGGCCGATCAGGTGATCGTCATCGACGACGGCCGGGTGGTGGGCGCGGGCACCCACCACACGCTGCTCGCCGACTGCCCCACCTACGCGGAATTCGTGGACTCACAGACGGTGCGGGCATGACCCGCCCGATCCGCGGCATGGCGGAACCACCCGCCGCGCGGTCCCGTGATTTCAAGGGTTCGGCCGTCCGGCTGCTGAAACGACTGGCCCCGCAACGCCGTCTGACCGCACTGGTGATCACGCTCGCCGTGGGCGGTATCGCGATCGGCGTCATCGGCCCACGCATCCTCGGTCACGCCACCGACCTGTTGTTCAACGGCGTGATCGGGCGCGAGTTACCCGCCGGGCTGACCAAGGATCAGGCCATCGAGGAGGCCAGGGCCCGCGGCGACGGCACCTTCGCCGATCTGCTCTCCGGCATGAACGTGGTACCCGGTCGGGGCGTCGACTTCACCGCCGTCGCGCACACGCTGTTTCTGGCGCTGGGGCTGTATCTGATTGCCGCGCTGCTGGTCTGGGGGCAGGCCCGCATCCTCAACGTGGTGGTTCAGCGCACCATGGCCGCGCTGCGCACCGAGATCGAGCACAAGGTGCACCGGTTACCGCTGTCCTACGTCGACGGTCGGCAGCGCGGCGAACTGCTCAGCCGCGTCACCAACGATGTCGACAATGTGCAGTCCTCGCTGGCCATGACGATCAGCCAGCTGCTGACCTCGCTGATCACCGTGGTCGCCGTGCTGGCGATGATGCTGACGATATCGCCGCTGCTGGCCCTGATCACGGTGTTGACGGTGCCGGCCTCGCTGCTGGCGACCCGCACCATCGCCCGTCGCTCACAGAAGCTGTTCGTGGCGCAGTGGACCAACACCGGCCGGCTCAACGCCCACATCGAGGAGACCTATAGCGGATTCACCGTGGTGAAGACCTACGGTCACCGATCCGCGGCGGCCGAACGGTTCACCGAACTCAACGGCGAGGTGCACCGGGCCAGCCTGGGCGCACAGTTCCTGTCCGGGCTGGTCTCACCGGCGACCACGTTCATCGGCAACCTGAGCTATGTGGCGGTCGCGGTTGTCGGCGGCATCCAGGTCGCCACCGGCCAGATCACGCTGGGCAGCATCCAGGCGTTCATCCAGTATGTCCGCCAGTTCAACCAGCCGCTGACCCAGGTGGCGTCGATGTACAACTCGCTGCAATCCGGGATCGCCAGCGCGGAGCGCATTTTCGACCTGCTCGACGCGGCCGAGGAGTCGGCCGAACCCGTCGCCGCGGCAGTCGCCGCCGGGGCGGGCCGCGTGGAGTTCGAGCACGTCTCGTTCGGCTACCTGCCCGACACCCCGGTGATCGAGGATCTGTCGCTGATCGCCGAACCCGGGTCGACCGTGGCCATCGTCGGCCCGACCGGCGCGGGCAAGACCACGCTGGTGAACCTGCTGATGCGCTTCTACGACATCGACGCGGGCCGGATCACGATCGACGGGGTGGATACCTCGTCGCTGCCCCGCCAGGTGCTGCGCGCCCGGATCGGCATGGTGCTGCAGGACACCTGGTTGTTCGGCGGCACCATCTACGACAACATCGCCTACGGCCGCCCCGACGCCACACCCGACGAGGTGTACGAGGCCGCCCGCACCGCGCACGTCGAGCGATTTGTGCAGACCCTGCCCGACGGCTACGACACCAGGGTCGGCGATGACGGTGGCGCCATCAGCGCGGGTGAGAAACAGCTGATCACGATCGCGCGTGCGGTGCTGGCCCGCCCGGCACTGCTGATACTGGATGAGGCGACGAGCTCGGTGGACACCCGCACCGAACTGTTGATCCAGCAGGCGATGGCCGAATTGCGGCGAGACAGAACCAGTTTCATCATCGCGCACCGGTTGTCCACCATTCGTGATGCCGACCAGATCCTGGTGATGGAGGCCGGGCGGATCGTGGAGCGGGGCACCCACGCGGAACTGCTGGAACGCCACGGCGAGTACTGGGCCATGACGGCTGGGGCGAGCGCGGTGCAGCGGGGCGACGGGCAATAGCAGGGCTTTGAGCACCCTGCTCAATTTCAATCCCCGGACAGCGCCGGAACCCGTTGGGCAGTATGGCGATATGGCCGGCCCCGAATCCACGACGACCGTGCACACCTTCTGCCGATACTGTCTGGCGTCGTGCGGTGTGGAGGTCACTGTCGAGGACAACCGGGTGCGCAAGATCGCCGCGGACAAACTGAACCCGCACAGCTGGCACGATTTCTGTGCGAAGGGCCGCACCGCGGCAGAGGTGGTCGAGCATCCGCGCCGCATCGTGGCACCGATGCGGCGGGTCGGCGACCGCTATGTGGAGGCCTCGTGGGACGAGGCACTGCGCGATATCGCCGACCGGATGAACCGTGTGATCGACGCCGACGGCCCGGACGCGGTCGGCGCCTACTACGGCAACCCGGCCGGCTATTCGTCGTCGAACCTGGTGTTCATGAACGGCTGGCTGGACGCGGTCGGCACCCGCAACCGCTATGCCGTCGGGTCGGTGGACCAGAATGCCGTACACGTGGTCGCGCAGGCGATGTACGGATCGGCCCTGATGGTGCCGGTCTCCGATATCGACAACTGCGACTTCTTCCTGCTGGTCGGCGCGAACCCGGCTGTCAGCGCCTGGAATTGGCTGGAATCCGCGCCCGGCGGGTGGCGCCGCGCACTGGACCGTCAGCGCCGTGGCGCGCGGATCGTGGTGGTCGATCCGGTGCGCACCGAGTCGGCCGACAAGGCCGACATCCATCTCGCCGTGCATCCGGGCCAGGACTGGGCGCTGCTGCTGGCGATGGTCAAGGTCATCCTGGACGGCGGACTCGAACACCCCGGCGACTGTGCCGACCTGGCCGCCGGAATGCCGGAAATCCGCGCGCTGGTGGGCGCGTGCGACCTCGCCGATCTGGCCGACCGCTGCGATATCGCCTGCGACCAGATCGAGCAGTTGGCAAGGGATTTCGCCACCGCACCCGGCGCGATGGCGATCACCCGGACGGGGGTGTCCCTGCAGGAGGCGGGGACCGTCGCCGAATGGTTGGGGCATGTGCTCAACGTCATCACCGGGCGGATGGATCGGCCCGGCGGACGCCGGTTCGAACCCGGTTATGTCGACACGCTGCGTCTGGCCGGCCTGGCCGAGACCGCACCGCACCGCAGCCGGGTCGCCGGGCGCGAGATGGTGGCCGGCGCGCACGCGCTGGCCGAACTGCCCGATGAAATCCTCACGCCCGGGCCCGGCCAGATCCGCGCGCTGGTGATCAACTCCGGGAACCCGGTGATATCCGGCCCCGACGGTGCCCGACTCGACGGCGCCCTGCAACGGCTGGATCTGTTGGTGGCCATCGATTTCGTGCAACGCGAGAGCCATCGGCATGCGCATTGGCTGCTACCCGCGGCGCACTGGCTGGAGCGCGAGGACCTGCTGGCATTCACCAGCAGCATGCATGACGAGCCGTTCGTCCAGTTCGGCGCGCGGGCCGTCGTTCCGCCGCCGCAGGTGCGCGAGGAGTGGCGGATCTTCGTCGACCTGGCGCTGGCCATGAAGCGGCCGCTGTTCGGCGCCCGCGGGCTCAACGCGTTCATCCGGTCGAGCCGGCGCGCCGCGGCCGTCACCGGCCGTCCCGGCCTGGCGTTCGGTCCGCAGTGGATCAACCGGTTGATGATCGCGACATCGCGGAAGGTCAACGGCCGCAAGCTCAAATGGCGCGACCTGCGCGACAACCCGCACGGCCTGGTGCTGGGGCCCCGTGAATTCGGGCATTTCCGAGCCGCGCTGCGCACCCCGGACAAGTTGGTGCACGTCGCACCGGCGCAGTTCGTCGCGCGCACCCGAGACCTGCTGGCGGACGCCGCCCCGCAGACCTGCCCGGAATTCCCCTTCCTGCTGGGCAATCGGCGTAGCCGCCATGGGATGAACTCGTGGCTCAACGAACTTCCCGGCCTGCACCCGTCGGGAAAACGCAATGTCGTGTTTGTCCATCCCGACGACGCGGCCGCACTCGACATCGGCGATGGCGACGCCGTGCGGGTGACATCGGCGGTCGGCTCGGTGGACACCATTGCGGCACTGTCCGACCGACCCCGCCGCGGCCTGGTGGTGATGGAACACGGTTGGGGTTCCCGCGTTTTCGACCCGCGCTCCGGCGCACCGCCGCAGGCCTACGGTGTCAATCGCAATCTGCTGGTCGACGGCGCCGCGCTGGATCCGTTGTCGCAGACCTCGGCGCTGGGCGGTGCCCGCGTCAACCTCGAGCGAGTTCGTCCGTGATCGGCTGCGGTGAGCGCAGCCGATCACGCCGAAATCACTGCAGGTTCGGCCCCTCGGCGCGGACGTCGTCGACCGCGGTCATGGCCTCACGCAGTTTGGCCAGCCACTCCTCGGTGTGCTCGCCGACCAGTTTCACCGACCACGCCAAGGCATCCGAACGGGACCGGGCCACCCCGGCATCGACCAGGGTGTCGAGCACCTGGCGCTCCGGTTGTTTGAGCCTGGTCATCACCGGGACGGCGATATGGGTGAACAACGTGCGTTCCTCCCCGACCTGTGCGCCCCACGAGACCTTGCGGCCGAACCTGTCCTGCGCCTCGTCGGCGATGCGCATGCGCTCGCCGCGGGTTTCCTCCCGGAACTTGGCAACCCGTCCGGATGCGCGGGCCGTGCTTTCATCGCTGTCGGCTTCGGGCAACTGCCCGATCACCGTGATTTCTTCGCGATCGACCACGACGGTCGGATCACCGGCGAACCAGCCGTCGGGCAGGCGCCCGGCGAACCAGTCAGCGGCATCGGTAACGGCGGCGGTGGATCCGCGCCGCCCATGCTGATGATGTCTCATGATTACATGATTACACCGTTACATCGACCAGGGCGTGGTGTTCTCACACGGCGAAAGCCCTGTTGATCGCCGACTATCGCTTTTTGAGCAGGGCCGCGCCGCTGCCCAGCACCAGCGCCACCAACAACAGTCCGGCCCAGCCGGCACCGGCCAGCCACCAGACCGCGGCCACCGCGATGATCGCCGGCGAGGCCAGGAACAGCACCATCCCCGGATGCTCTTTGACCACTGCCAGCGCGCTCTTGGCCCGCACCCGGTCGATCTCGTCACCTGCCATATCTCCAACAATGCCAGCCTAAAGTGATTCTGTACGCGTCGAATCGGTGACAAATTGAGGAGTGCACGGTGAGTGGTCAATGGTTGCGCGACCCCGAGGGCCGCTTCGAGTACCGCTGGTATGACGGCCAGAACTGGACGGACCAGGTGTCCCACCAGGGGCAGGTGCACACCGCGCCGCTGGGCGCTCCGCCCGCGCAGGCCGTCCAGCAGCACGAACACCAGGGCGCCCCGCAGGCCGCCCAGCACCACGAACCTCAGGCCCCGCAGCCCCAGGGCGACGGCTTCGCCGGGATCAGCGGCGACCTGATCGACGGGCGGTTCAGTGAGAAGGAATCCACGGCGATCGCCCTGCAGAACGAGCGGCTGCTCCGGGTCCGACTCGGCGAGCCGTTCATGGCGCGACAGGGCTCGATGGTCGCCTATCAGGGCAATGTGGATTTCGCCTTCGAGGGCGGCGGCGCAGGCAAGTTCCTGAAGAAAGCGCTGACCGGCGAGGGCCTGCCGCTGATGCGCTGCCAGGGCCAGGGCGATGTCTTCCTCGCCGAACAGGCCAACTACGTGCACCTACTGCAGCTGACCAACTCGGGTCTGTCCATCAGCGGCAAGAACGTGCTGGCCTTCTCGGCGAGCCTGGACTGGAACATCGAGCGGGTCAAGGGCGGCAGCATCGCCACCGGCGGGCTGTTCAACACCACGCTGCGCGGCAGCGGCTGGGTCGCCCTGACCACCGACGGACCACCGGTGGTGCTCAACGCCGCCGAGGCGCCGACGTTCGCCGACACCAATGCGGTCGTGGCATGGTCGGCGAACCTGCAGACCCAGCTCAAGACCAGCTTCAAGGCGGGCGCGCTGATCGGTCGCGGGTCCGGCGAGGCGGTGCAGGTCGCCTTCCACGGTCAGGGGTTCGTGATCGTGCAGCCCTCGGAGGGCATCACCTACCCCGTGCAGTAGCGCCTAGAGCGAGTCGAGAATCGACTTCATCTCGTCGATCTCGTGCTGCTGGCTGTCGATGATGGCCCGCGCCATGGTCTTGGCCGGCTCGAACCGACCGCCGTCGATCACGTCCTGTGCCATGGTGATCGCGCCCTCGTGGTGACCGATCATCTGGTCCAGGAACAGTCTGGTGGCCTCCGGGCCCGGCGCTGCTTTCAGCTTCTCGATATCGGCGGGCGCCACCATCCCTTCCATCGAGCCGTGGTCCATCGCCGGCATCGGCGGATTACCCCAACTGGTCAGCCAGCCCTGCATCTGCTCGATCTCGGGAGCCTGCGCGGCCTTGATCTCCCTGGCGAGTTCGATCACGCGTGGGTCGACGTCATCCTTGGCCAGCAGGATGTCGGTCATCTCCACCGCCTGGCTATGGTGCGGGATCATGTGCTGGGCGAACATGACGTCCTCGCCGTTGTGCGCCGACGAGCCCTCGGCACCCGGCCCAGGGTCGGCACCGCTGCCACTGTGACTGGTCCCGTGGTCATGCTCGGTGTGACCGTCCCCGCTGGTCTGCGCCGGCTGATCGGTACAGCCGGCCAGCAGCAGCGCGGCGACCGCGGCCGTCGCGATCGCCTTCGCCGGTGTGCACATCATGTGTTCCTCCTCGCAGAACGAACCTGTTTACCCATACCCCCTACCGGTATATCATGTTGGGTATGAGCATCGTTCTTGAGGTCCAAGGTATGAGCTGTGGCCACTGCGTGTCGGCGATCACCGCCGCGGTCACCCCATTGACCGGTGTGACGTCGGTCGATGTCGACCTGGCCGGCGGCAAGGTCACCGTGGACGGCAGCGTCGATGTCGATGCCGTCACCGCCGCGATCGAGGACAGCGGCTACGACGTGAGTCCCGCCCCATCAGCATGAGCACCCTGACCCTCGACGTCGGCGGCATGACCTGCGCGTCCTGCGCCGCACGGATCGAGAAGCGACTCAACCGTATCGACGGTGTGCAGGCCAGCGTCAACTTCGCCACCGAGCAGGCCCGGGTCGACTTCCCCGACAGCGTCTCACCGGAGGAACTGGTGGCCGCGGTCGAAGCGACCGGATACACCGCGGCTCTGCCGCCCGAAAATGACACCGCGCCCGCCGAATCCGAGGAACCCGACGAGTCGGCGCCCTGGCGCCAGCGGCTGCTGATCTCGGCGGCACTGGCCCTACCGGTCGTCGTGCTGTCGATGGTCCCGGTGCTGCAATTCACCAACTGGCAGTGGTTGGCGTTCACGCTGGCCGCACCGGTGGTGGTGTGGGGGGCCTGGCCTTTCCACACGGCCGCCTGGACGAACCTGCGCCACGGCGCGGCCACGATGGACACCCTCATCTCGGTGGGTGTGATCGCCGCCTTTGCATGGTCGGTGTGGGCGCTGTTCTTCACCCACGCCGGGATGCCCGGGATGAAGATGCCGTTCGAGCTGATCTCCACCAGTTCCGAACCACACCTCTACCTGGAGGTCGCCGCGGCGGTGACGACCTTCCTGCTTGCCGGGCGCTACTTCGAGGCCCGCGCCAAACGCCAGTCCGGTGCCGCGCTGCGGGCGCTGCTGCACATGGGTGCCAAGGACGTCGCCGTGCTGCGTGATGCGGGGGCGAGCGAAGCGACGGGAAGACGTACCGCTACCGAAATCCGCATTCCGATCAGCCAACTCGCCGTCGGCGACGTCTTCGTGGTGCGCCCCGGCGAGAAGATCGCCACCGACGGAGTCGTCACCGCGGGCACGTCCGCCGTCGATGCGTCGATGCTGACCGGCGAACCGGTACCGGTCGAGGTATCCGAGGGCGACAGCGTCGTCGGCGCGACGGTGAACGTGGGCGGGCGCCTCGAGGTCCGGGCGACCCATATCGGATCGGACACCCAGCTCGCGCAGATGGCCCGCCTGGTCTCCGAGGCCCAGAGCGGTAAGGCGGAAGTGCAGCGCCTCGCCGACCGCGTCTCGGCGGTCTTCGTGCCGATCGTGATGGCGCTGTCGCTGCTGACCCTGGTGGGCTGGTTGGTCTTCGGCGACGGTTCGGTCGCTGCGGCGTTCACCGCCGCCGTCGCCGTCCTGATCATCGCGTGCCCCTGCGCACTGGGCCTGGCCACGCCGACCGCGCTGCTGGTCGGCACCGGGCGCGGCGCGCAACTGGGCATCCTGATCAAGGGGCCGCAGGTGCTCGAGTCGACCCGGCGGGTGGACACCGTGGTGCTCGACAAGACCGGGACCGTCACGACGGGACGCATGTCGGTGGTGGCCGTGCACATCGCCGACGGCGAACGCCCCGATGACGTCCTGAGGTGGGTCGGTGCTCTGGAGAACGGCTCCGAACATCCGATCGCCCGCGCCATCGCGGGCCACGCCGGCGAGCGCGGGCCGCTGCCGGCGGTCACCGATTTCGAGAATCACGGTGGCCTCGGCGTGACCGGTGTGGTGGACGGCACGACGACCGCCGCCGGCCGGGTGAGCTGGCTGCGCGACGAATGGTCGCTGACACCCCCGGAGCAGCTGGCAGACGCTGCCGATGCGGCCGCCGAGCAGGGCCACACCCCGATCTGGTTCGCCGCCGACGGGAGGATCCGGGCCGTGGTGGTGGTCGCGGACACCATCAAGGACAACGCCGCCGAGGCCGTGGCGGGGTTCCGGGCGCTCGGGCTCACACCCGTGCTGCTGACCGGCGACAACCGCCGCGCCGCGGAATCGGTGGCGGCGAAGCTGGGCATCGAGCGGGTGGTCGCCGATGTGCTGCCCGCGGGCAAGGTCGACGAGATCACCCGCCTGCAGGCCGACGGCCGGGTGGTCGCGATGGTCGGCGACGGCGTCAACGACGCTGCGGCACTGGCACAGTCCGATCTGGGGCTCGCCATGGGAACCGGCACCGATGTGGCCATCGAAGCCTCGGATCTGACGCTGGTGCGTGGGGATCTGCGCGCCGCCGTCGATGCGATCCGGTTGTCGCGGGCCACGCTGCGCACCATCAAGGGCAATCTCTTCTGGGCGTTCGCCTACAACATCGCCGCGCTGCCCTTGGCGGCCGCGGGGCTGCTCAATCCGCTCATCGCCGGCGCCGCGATGGCCTTCAGTTCGGTGTTCGTGGTGACGAACAGCCTGCGGTTGCGACGGTTCTCTACTTCGTCGGGCGCGCCCGGAACAGCTTCACGTCATCCTTGATGTTCTTCAGCCGCTTGGCGCCGGCGAACGACCATTCCACACCGGCGTCATCGCCCACCGCGTCGTGTACCGCCTCGGTCACCAGCAGCGCTCCCGGGCGGGCCGCGCCGGTGACCCTGCTGGCCAGATTGACCGGACTGCCGAACCAGTCGCCGCCACGGCTGACCGCCATCCCCGACGCCAGACCCACCCGCAGCCTGGGGAACTCGTCGTCGACGGTGGCGGCATCCAGCAAGGCCAACATCGCGCTCAGCAACGGCACCGGATCGGGGCTGACCAGCATGACCGCGTCACCGATCGATTTGATGAACCGCACCGGCGGTGCCACCACCTCGTGGGTGAACTCGACGAGACGGTTGGCCAGCCCCTCCAATTCCTCTGGCGGCACCGCCTCCCCCAGGCGGGTGAAACCCACCAGGTCCGCGAACGCCACCGTCACCGGCCGGGCACCGGGTAGCGGCAGACCCTCGGCCCGCTCCCCCGCCGTCACCGCTTCGGTTTCCATCGTGCGCCGCAATTCCAGGCGCAGCATGTCCTGGATCATCGGGCCCAGCAGCGGACCCACCTGCCGCAGAAGCGCTTCGGAGGCAGCAGCCACCTCGAGCTCGGTGACTCCGGGCGCCATGACCGCCGACATGGAGGTGAACCGCATCGCCTCCGCGGTCCGGGACAAGCCGTCGGCCAGTGCCCGCACCACCATCACCATATTGTCCACGTCAATACCTGCGTCGACGAATTGTTTTGCATACCTGGCAATCTCGCCGTCAACCCGCAGATGCGCGCGCTCGTCGGGATCGTCGACCCTGGGCAGTCCGAGCACCCGCTGGATACGTTGCAACAACTCGAGATCGATCCCGGTGTGCTCGCTGATCTCCCGCGCCGACACGTAGTCACCGTCATCGCCGAGCATGCGGCGCGACGCCAGCAGCACCGGCGCATAGGATTCCCGGATCTGATCGACGGTCACACCGTGGTCGAGGAGCCACGGTATGAGTTCGGCACGCTCGGCCCTGGCCTGGCCCTCCAACCCGTCGAGCAACCCGGATGACTCAAGATCGAAGTCCGCACCCACGTGGCCAACCTATACCGGCGGCGGGCATCATCTCCGGTGATGGGTGAACTCCTGCACGGGCTCGCGCCACTGACCGCAGCGGCGCCACGAACGCTGATCCTGGGCAATATGCCCAGTGTGATGTCCCTGGCTTCGGGGCAGTACTACGGGAACCCGCGCAACGCCTTCTGGCCGATCACCGCGGAGATCCTCGGATTCGACGCGGCGGCACCATACGACGAACGGGTCGCCGAACTCACCGGACACGGTATCGCGGTATGGGATGTGCTGCGATGCTGCCGGCGCACCGGCAGCCTGGACTCCGCGGTGGAGCGGGACAGCATGGTGGCCAACGATTTCGGGGCGTTCCTGCGAGATCGTCCGCGCATCGGTCTGCTGCTGTTCAACGGGGCCGCCGCCGAAGCCAACTACCACCGGCTCGTGCGGGACGCCGCGAGCATCCCCGGCATCCGGCTGCCCTCGACAAGCCCCGCCCACACCATGCGGTTCGCCGACAAACTCGCGCACTGGCGGACCGCGCTGAGCGCTTAGATCAGCCCTGGCCGCACGCAGCCCATCGAGGTTCGGCGCCCACCGGCTACGGTGACGGCATGTCCTGCGTGTTCTGCGCCATCGTTGCCGGCGATGCTCCCGCCATCCGCATCCACGAGGACGAGGACCTGCTCGCGATCCTCGATATCCGGCCGTTCACCCGCGGGCACACCCTGGTGATCCCCAAGAAACACACGGTGGATCTGACCGACACCCCGCC
Organism: Mycolicibacterium frederiksbergense; assembly: GCF_012223425.1. Lineage (GTDB taxonomy): Bacteria > Actinomycetota > Actinomycetes > Mycobacteriales > Mycobacteriaceae > Mycobacterium > Mycobacterium frederiksbergense. Next base: position 4,172,005 of record NZ_CP038799.1, on the reverse strand, counting down.
TGCGACCCTCGCGGCGATGGCCGTGCTCGGGCAGCGCATCGCGCAGGCCGCCCGGGTGTCGGGCCTGCACGCCGACGGCAACAACATCGCCATCAACGACGGCAAGGCGGCGTTTCAGAGCGTGTTCCACCTCCACCTGCACGTCGTGCCCCGGCACAACGGCGACAAGCTGTCCTTCGCGAAGGGCATGCTGCTGCGCCGCGACAGCGATCGGGAGGAGTCCGGACGGCTGCTCCGGGCGGCACTGGCGCAACTCGACGAAGCCGCGCAGGATTGAGCTCATGGGTATGCCTCCGTGGGAGCGTTATCTCGGCCTCCCAATGCTGTTGTTGCACGACAAGCTCTACAAGGCGACCGACGGGCGGATCGGGCACACCATCCCCTTCGGTCCGTCGGCGCTCATCCTGCACACCGTGGGCGCCAAGACCGGGCTGGAACGCGCCAACTCGCTGACCTACGCCCGCGACGGCGCCGACTACCTGGTGGTGGCCTCCAAGGGTGGTGAACCCAAGGCGCCGGGCTGGTACCACAATCTCAAGGCCAACCCGCAGGTCGAGATCAACGTCGGCCCCAAGAGGTTTCCGGTGACCGCCCGGGCGGTGTTTCCCGACGATCCCGACTTTGCCCGCCTGTGGCGGATCGTCAACGACATGCGCGGCAACAAGGACCGCTACATCGGCTATCAGAAGCGGACCAGCCGGCCGATTCCGGTGGTCGTGCTCTCGCCCTAGAGAAGTTCCTTGGCGAGCAGTTCCAGCGTCAGCTCACGGCCCGGCGCGGTACGCGCATCGGTGCCCCGGAACGCCGAGGCGACGGGTGCGACCATCACCTCGTCGACATCGAACTGTGCTGCCACCGAACGGATCGCCTCGGCCGCCTCGGCCGGATCACCGACCACGGTGCGGGCCAGCCCCGAGTCGACGATCAGTTGTTCCTGCGCGGAGAGCTGCGCCGCTTCGGCGTCCTCGACGATATCGAGCGGGCCCAGGGTGCGCCCGGTCCGTAGTCGGGCCATCATCTGCAGGTTGGGCAACAACAGTCGCAGCGCCTCATCGCGGGTATCGGCCACCGAGGCGTTGATCGTCATGAACGTGCTGGGTTCGGCCAGCAGCTCGCTGGGCCGGAATTCGGCACGGTAGGCGGCCAGCGCCTCGGCGGTGCCCTGCCCGGAGAAGTGGTTGGCGAACACGTAGGGCAGGCCCTTGGCCGCCGCCAGGTGCGCGGAGTACATCGAGGACCCCAGCAGCCACAGCCGGGGCTCACCGAGCGCGGCCGGGGTGGCCTTGAGGACATATTCCTGCTGGGCCAGCATGCCCCGGGACAGTTCGACCCTGGCGCCGCGGGTGCTCATCAGCGCCGCGACATGGTCCAGGTACTCCGGGAAACGCTCGATGTCCTCGTCGTTCTGGGCGCGCGCACCGCGCAGCGCCATCGACGTCACCGGATCCGACCCCGGCGCCCGGCCGATGCCCAGGTCGATACGGCCGGGGGCGGCGGCCTCCAGCAGGGCGAACTGCTCGGCGACGGCCAGCGGCGCATGGTTGGGCAGCATCACCCCGCCCGAACCCAGCCGGATCTGGGCGGTCTGAGCGGCCAGATAGGCCAGCACCACCGGCGGGCTGGTGGCGGCGACCGAGGCCATGTTGTGGTGCTCGGCCACCCAGTAGCGGGTGTATCCGAGGTGGTCGGCGGTCTGAGCCAGTCGCACCGTCGCCGCCAGCGCATCGGAGGTGCTCTGATCGCTGCGGACCGGGACGAGGTCGAGAACGGAAAGACGCATTATCCGTGTAACGCCGGCCCCCGCCGGTTCGTTCCCCGGCCCGTCGATTCGCGCACACATACCGGCGCTCACCGCCGGTGGATGTGCGCAAGTCCCGCGGCGAGGGTGAACACATCGTCGAGCATCGCCGGAGTGAGCCGGCCGGTGAACATGTTCTGCTGACTGGGGTGATAGCAGCCCAGCAGGGTCGTCCCCGAGGCCAACGGGTACTGCACCGCATGCCCGAACACCGGCTTCGGTTGCCCGGCAAGCTGATCGGCCAGCATGCCGAGCACCACCTGCCAGGCGAACCCGCCGAGGGCCACCACGACCCGTACGTGCGGGGACACCAGCTGCCATTCGGCCTGCAGCCAGGGCGCGCAGGTGGCCCGCTCGGCCGGGGTCGGCTTGTTCGCCGGCGGGGCGCACCGGACCGGCGCCACGATCCGAACCCCGTTGGCGCGCAATCCGTCCGCGGCATCCACGCTCAGCGGCGAGTTCACCAGACCGGCCCGGTGCAGCGATGCGAACAACTGATCCCCGGACCGGTCCCCGGTGAACACCCGGCCGGTGCGGTTGGCGCCGTGCGCGGCCGGCGCCAGCCCGACGATCAGCACCTTCGGCCGGCGGGCTCCCCACCCGGGCACCGGACGCCCCCAGTACGGCTCCTCGGCGAACGCCCGTCGTTTGGTGACCGCCACCTCCTCGCGCCAGTCGACCAGCCGCGGGCAGGCCCGGCACACGCTGCTCTCGGCGTCCAACTCGGCGACGGTGCCCAGCCGGGCCGCCAGGTCGGCCACCCCGGCCGCATCCTGGGCCACCGGGGTGTCCGGACGGGCGGGATCGCCGGGCCAACCCGAACCGGGCGGCACCGGTGACGGGAATCGCCGTCCGGTCCGCGGATGCGGGAGCCCGCGCTCCCCCGGCTGTCCCACAGGCACCCGTCCATCCTGCACCCGTGGCGAGAAATTCGATGGCCGGGCGGGCGATCCCGCTGCTAGATTCGCCGCGATAGAAGATGAACACTCGCAGCCGCGGTCCGGCGTTCCTGATCCTGTTCGCCGCCCTCATGGCCGGCGCCGGCAACGGTATCTCGATGATCGCGTTCCCATGGCTGGTGCTGCAGCGCAACGGTTCAGCCGTCGAGGCGTCCATCGTGGCGATGGCGGGCACCCTGCCGCTGCTGGCGTCCACGGTGATCGCCGGTGCCGCGGTGGACTACATCGGCCGCCGCCGGATCTCGATGATCTCCGATCTGCTGTCGGCGCTGTCGGTGGCCGCCGTCCCGGTGGTGGCGTTGATCTTCGGGGTCGACGCCATCAATGTCGCGGTGCTGGCCGGACTGGCGGCGCTGGGTGCGGCGTTCGATCCGGCCGGCATGACAGCCCGGGAAACCATGCTGCCCGAGGCGGCGAAACGCGCCGGCTGGACGTTGGATCACGCCAACAGCGTCTACGAGGCGGTCTTCAACCTGGCCTATATCGTCGGCCCCGGTATCGGCGGCATGCTCATCGCCACCCTCGGCGGTATCGAGACCATGTGGGTGACCGCGGCCGCCTTCGGCTGTTCCATCGTGGCCATCTCGGTGCTGAAGCTCGAAGGCGCCGGGAAGCCGGACCGCAGCGAACTGCCCGACCGGGTGTGGGCCGGTGTCGTCGAGGGCCTGAAGTTCGTGTGGAACATCAAGGTGCTGCGCACCCTGGCCTTCATCGACCTCGCGGCCACCGGCCTCTACATGCCGATGGAAGCGGTGTTGTTCCCCAAGTACTTCACCGACCGCAACGAGCCGGCCCAGCTGGGCTGGGTGCTGATGGCGCTGTCCATCGGTGGTCTGATCGGTGCCCTCAGCTATGCGGTGCTGGCCAAGTTCGTCAAACGCCGCATCACCATGCTGATCGCGGTCATCACCCTCGGTGTCGCGATGACGATCATCGCGTTCCTGCCGCCGCTGCCGGTGATCCTCTCGCTGTCCGCGGTGGTCGGTTTCGTCTACGGGCCGATCCAGCCGATCTACAACTACGTCATGCAGACCAACGCCCCGCCACACCTGCGCGGCCGGGTGGTCGGCGTGATGGGCTCGCTGGCCTACGCGGCCGGCCCGCTCGGGCTGTTACTCGCCGGTCCACTCGCCGACGCGGCGGGGTTGCAGACGACGTTCCTGGCGTTGTCGCTGCCGATGCTGCTGCTCGGCGTGGTGGCCATCGGGCTACCTTCGCTGCGCGACCTCGACCGGGACCGTCAGCCCTAGACTGGCGGCCGTGAGTTCCGCGCTGCAAGACCTCGTGGCCGCTCTCCCCGAGGGCAGCGTCGTCACCGACCCCGATATCGTCGCGTCCTACCGCCACGACCGCGCCGCCGACCCCGACGCCGGTACCGCGCTGGCCGTGGTGCGTCCCCGGCGCACCGAGGAGGTGCAGACCGTGCTGCGCTGGGCCACCGCCAACGGGATCGCCGTGGTGCCGCGAGGGGCGGGCACCGGTCTTTCCGGCGGCGCGACCGCCCTGGACGGCGCGATCATGCTGTCGACCGAACGGATGCGCGATATCGCCGTCGACCCGGCGACCCGCACCGCCGTTGCTCAGCCGGGTCTGCTCAACGCCGAGGTCAAGGCGGCGGTCGCCGAATACGGCCTGTGGTACCCACCGGATCCGTCGTCCTTCGAGATCTGCAGCATCGGCGGCAACATCGCCACCAATGCCGGCGGGCTGTGCTGCGTCAAGTACGGCGTCACCACCGATTACGTACTGGGCCTGCAGGTGGTGCTGGCCGATGGCACCGCCGTACGTCTGGGCGGGCCGCGGCTCAAAGATGTTGCGGGGCTGAGCCTGACGAAGTTGTTCGTCGGCAGCGAGGGCACCCTCGGGGTGATCACCGAGGTGACACTGCGGCTGTTGCCCCCGCAGCACACACCGTGCACCGTGGTCGCCACGTTCGACTCGGTGCAGGCCGCCGCCGATGCCGTCGTCACCATCACCGGGCGTATCCGGCCGTCCATGCTGGAGTTCATGGACTCGGTGGCCATCAACGCCGTCGAGGACAAACTGAAGATGGGCCTGGACCGCAGCGCGGCCGCCATGATGGTCGCGGCCTCCGACGACCGCGGGCCCGCCGGAGCCGAGGACGCCGAGTTCATGGCGGCTGTGTTCACCGAAGCCGGTGCCACGGAGGTGTTCTCGACCTCCGACCCAGCCGAGGGCGAGGCGTTCGTGGTGGCGCGCCGCTACGCCATTCCCGCGGTCGAGGCCAAGGGGTCACTGTTGCTGGAGGATGTCGGGGTGCCGCTGCCGGCACTGGCCGCGCTGGTGGCCGGGATCGAGAAGATCGCCGCGCATCATGATCTGCTGATCTCGGTGATCGCCCATGCCGGTGACGGCAACACCCACCCGTTGATCGTCTTCGATCCCGCCGACGTCGATATGGCGCGCCGCGCGGATGTCGCGTTCGGCGAGATCATGGATCTGGCGGTGTCATTGGGCGGCACCATCACCGGCGAGCATGGTGTCGGACGGCTCAAGAAGCCTTGGCTGGCAGGTTATCTGGGCCCCGAAGCGATGGAACTGAACCGCAAGATCAAGACCGCACTCGACCCGGCGGGCATACTGAACCCGGGGGCGGCGATCTAGACGGGAGCATGGTGGAATCCGTGGGCTTTCAGGGCAGCGTGTCGATCGACATCAGGGAATCCACTCCCGACTGGGCGCCGTACCGCGGCGCCACCGCGCCTCCGGGAGCGCCCAATGTGCTGTATCTGCTGTGGGACGACATCGGCATCGCCACCTGGGATTGCTATGGCGGACTGGTCGAGATGCCCAACATCAACCGGATCGCCGATCGCGGTGTCCGGTTAACCCAGTTCCACACCACCGCGTTGTGTTCACCCACCCGGGCGGCCCTGCTGACCGGCCGCAACCCGACGAGCGTCGGGGTGGCCTCGGTGCTCAACATGGCCCGCGGCTATCCCGGACACCACGGCCGCATCCCGGCCGAATCCGCGCTGGTGTCCGAGGTTCTCGGCGAACGCGGCTGGTCCACCTACGCCGTCGGAAAGTGGCACCTGGCACCGCTTGAGGACTGCCACGCCGCGGGGTCACGGCGCTACTGGCCGCTGGGCCGCGGATTCGACCGTTTCTACGGTTTTCTCGACGGGATGACCGACCAGTGGTACCCCAGCCTGGTTCGCGACAATGAGCTCATCGACCCACCCGCCACCCCCGAGCAGGGTTACCATCTGTCAAAAGATCTCGCGGACAACGCCATCGGCTTCCTGCGCGACCACCGTGGGATCGCACCCGACAAACCGTGGTTCATGTACCTGTGCCCCGGTGCGGGCCACTCGCCGCATCAGGTCGCCCCCGAGTGGGCCGACAGGTACCGGGGGCGCTTCGATATGGGCTACGAACGCTATCGGGAGATCGTGCTGGCCAGGCAGCAGGAACTCGGTCTGCTCCCGGCGGACACCGAACTGTCCCCGATGAATCCGTACGCCGACGCGGTCAGCCCGGATGGGTTGCCGTGGCCGCAGGACGAGAACGTCCGGCCCTGGGACTCATTGTCCGAGGACGACCGGCGGGTGTCGTGCCGGATGGCCGAGGTGTTCGCCGGATTCCTCTCCTACACCGACGCGCAGATCGGTCGCGTGGTGGATTATCTGGAAGCCACCGGTCAGCTCGACAACACCATCGTCGTGATCATGTCCGACAACGGCGCCAGCGGTGAGGGCGGGCCGAACGGCGCGCTCGATGAGGTTCTGCCGATGTTCGGTGGCGGCGACACCACCCGCAACGGCCTGCGGATGTTCGACGAGCTCGGCGGCCCGGCAACGCAGATGAACTACTCGAACGGCTGGGCGATGGCGTTCAACACGCCCTACAAGATGTACAAACGCTATGCCTCACACGAGGGCGGTATCGCTGATCCCTGCGTGGTCTCGTGGCCGGCCGGGCTGTCGGCGCGTGGTGTGGTGCGTGAGCAATACGTGCATGTCAGCGATGTCACGCCGACGGTGTACGAGCTGCTCGGCCTCGGTGAGGTGCAGACCGCCCGCGGAATTGCCCAAACCCCACTGGAGGGAACGAGTTTCGCTGCGGCACTGGATGACCCGGACGCAGAGACGGGAAAGCACACCCAGTTTTACACCATGCTGGGCACTCGCGGCATCTGGCACGACGGCTGGTTCGCCGGCACCGTGCACCCACCGACCGCGAGTGGGCCGAAGGGCTGGTCGGCATTCGACCGGGACCGTTGGGAGCTGTTCCGCATCGCCACCGACCGCAGCCAGTGCCACGACCTGGCCGCCGAACAGCCGGACAAACTTGCCGATCTGAAGCAGTTGTGGCACGAGAAGGCGTCGGAGCATCACGCCTATCCGCTGGCCGACTTGAGCGTCATGGAGATCGTGATGCTGGCCGCCGACGAGGTCGGCGAGACGCCCTCGAGCGCGTCCTTCTATTCCGGCGCACCCGCAGGCAACACCGGGTTCCGCGGGCTGGTCCGAGGCCGGTCTTTCAGGTTGCGGGTCCCGGTCTCGGTCGAGCGCGCCGACGCCGAAGGGGTGCTGTTCTCGCAGGGCAACCGCTCATCCGGCCAGTCCCTCTTCATCAGCGACGGCCGCCTGCAGTACGTGTGCAGTAGCGCGGGCGCCGAGCACACCGTCGTGGCCGACGAACCGATCACTGTGGGGCGACACATATTCGAGGTCAGCTTCCGCCGTACCGGGCCGGTCGAGGGCACCCTCGACATGCTCGGCGATGTCACGATGACCATCGATGACCGTGTGGTGGGCGCGGCGGACGCGGTCCGCATGACCGGGTTGGATCTCATGCAACGGACCTGCGCGGGCCGCAGCGTCACCCACTCCGTATCGGCGCGCTACCGCTCACCGTTCCCCTTCACCGGTGGCGCGTTCGACGAGGTGGTCCTCGACTTCACCACCGAGACCGCGGAGCCGGACACCCGGGCCGTGGTGGACACGGCGTTCGCCCGGGACTGAGGGCCTAGCGCGAGTATCCGAGGGCGGCCTTGACTTCCAGGTATTCGTGGAAGCCGAAATCGCCCCACTCGCGGCCGTTTCCGCTGGACTTGTACCCGCCGAACGGTGCCGCGATGTCGAAGGCATGGTTGATGGCCACCGAGCCGGCGCGGATCCGGCGGGCGACCTCGCGGGCCTTCTCGATGTCACCGGCCCAGACATAGCCGGCCAGGCCGTAATCGGTGTCGTTGGCGATCTCGATGGCCTGATCGAGATCGTCGTAGCCCAGGATGCAGAGCACCGGGCCGAAGATCTCCTCGCGGGCAATCACCATGTCGTTGGTGACATTCGCGAACACCGTGGGCCGCACGTAGTAGCCGGTGTCCAGCCCCTCGGGGCGCCCGGTGCCACCGACGACCAGATCGGCGCCGGCGTCGACACCCTGCTGGATCAGGCCCTGAATCTTGTCGAACTGCACCTTGGAAGCGACCGGCCCGATGGCCGTCTTGTCCTCCAGATCGCCGACGGTGACCGCGGCGCCGACCTCACGGGCGATCGCAATCGCCTCGTCCATCCGGGAATTGGGCACCAGCATCCGCGACGGTGCGTTACAGCTCTGGCCGCTGTTGAGCATCATCGCCGAGACGCCGGCGGCCACCCCCTTGGCGAAGGCCTCATCGTCGAGCACGATGTTCGGGCTCTTGCCGCCGAGTTCCTGGCTCACCCGCTTGACGGTGGGTGCGGCGTTGCGGGCGACCTCGATACCGGCGCGGGTGGACCCGGTGAACGACACCATGTCGATACCCGGGTGGCTGGAGATCGCCGCACCGACACCGGGACCGTCGCCGAAGACCATGTTGTAGACGCCGGCGGGAATGCCTGCGGCGCTGATGATCTCGGTGAAGATCTGGCCGGAGTAGGGGGCCACCTCGGACGGTTTGAGCACCATGGTGCAGCCCGCGGCCAGCGCCGGATACACCTTGGCCGCGATCTGGTTCAGCGGCCAGTTCCAGGGCGTGATGAGCCCGCACACCCCGATCGGCTCCTTGATCACCCGGGTGGCCCCGCGATCGGATTCGAACTCGAAATGGGTCAAAGCCTCGATGGCCGCGGCGAGGTGACCAAGACCCAGGTTGACCTGGGGGCCGCCGGCCAGCCCGGGCGGGGCGCCCATCTCCTCACCGACCGCGTCGGCAAGGTCTCCCATGCGCTTCTGGTATTCGGCCATGATGGCACCCAGCACGGCCAGGCGATCCTCGCGGCTGGTCGCCGACCAGGCCGGGAACGCGCCCCGGGCGGCCCGCACGGCCTTGTCCACATCGGCGGCCGACCCGAGGGCGATCCGGCCCGACACCTGCTCGGTGCGCGGATTGTCGACGTCGAGGGTGGCGGACTGTTCCGGGTCGACCCAGTCACCGTCGATGAAGAACTGGAGGTATTCACGCATGAGAACAACCTTCCTCATCGAGGTGCTGCGCGGAGGAAATCGCGGGGATCAGACGGTGATCTGCCAGTCGGCCGCGGCGTGCTGCCGGCTCCAGAACTCCCGGAACCGGTGGTGCGGGCCATCCGCGGCGAGCAGATCCTCGATGGTGCCGTCCTCGACGATGCGACCGTCCTCGACGAACAACACCCGGTCGGCGCGCCGGATGCTGGCCAGCCGGTGCGCGACGATCACCCGGGTGCGGGGACGCAGGTCGGCGGTGAGTGCGTCCACGACCGCCGCTTCGTTCTCGGTGTCCAGCGCGCTGGTGGCCTCGTCGACCAGCAGCACCGGCGCCGGTTTGACCAGCGCGCGGGCAATGCTGACCCGCTGACGCTCGCCGCCGGACAGCGCGGACCCGGCCTCCCCGACCGCGGTCCGCTGCCCGTCGGGAAGCCGGGCGGACAGTTCGTCGACCCGGGCCAGCCGGGTCGCGCCGGCCAGCGTGTCGGCATCGGCGGCCGGGTCACCGACGAGGATGTTGTCGCGCAACGACCCGTCGAACAGGTAGGGCTGCTGGAAGACGACGCTCACCGCGGCGCGGCGGGACTCGGGGTGCAGGGTGGCCAGGTCGACGTCGCCGAACAGCACGCGACCCCGGTCGGGTTCGTGCAGCCCGGCGATCAGGCCCAGGATGGTGCTCTTGCCCGAACCGGACGGTCCGACGATGGCCGTCGTGGTGCCGGGTTCCAGCGCGAAGCTGAGGTTCTGCAGCACCGGCTCGCCGTCGTAGCCGAACGTGACGCCTTCGAACGCGATCCGCGGTGTTCCATCATCGGTGAGCACCGCGGCGCCTGCCGAGCGGGTCGGTGCGTCGAGCACCTGTTGGATCCTGGCCAGCGTCGCGCGGGTGGATTCCAGCGCGCCGGACAGTTCGCTGAGCACTGTGAAGGGTTCCAGATAGCGGGCGATGACCACGATCAGCGCAATGGCTTCCGGGACAGTGAGATCCCCGCGCAGGGTCAGCACGGTGGTCGCCGCGGCGAACACGATCAGCGCGAGCTGGCTGGCCAGGCTGAACAGCAGCTGACCGGGAATCTGCATGGTCAGCAGCCGCAGACCGGCGCCGTGCTGGGCCTGCAGCGCCGCGCCGACCAGGCTGCGCGCCGGTTCGACCCGGCGCGCCGCGCGCAGCGCCTGCTGGGTGCGGGCGAACTCGATGAGGCGTTCGGTGAAAGCCGAGTTCGCCTCCCCCGCAACCCGGTCCGCGGTCCGGCTGAGCCGCCCGGCCAGCCACAGCGCACCGAGCAGGATCATTACACCGGCGAAGGCCGCCAGCCCGAGCGGGACCGACACCACCAACAGTGCCACCGCGATGGCCGCGGGCAGCAAGACGGCACCGATCAGCGGCGTCAGCAGGTTCACCACCAGGCCGACGAGCTCGGGGCCGGTTACGGCGATCGCCTGCCGGGTGGTGGCGGTGTTCTCCTGGGTCAGCCAGTCCAGCTTGATGTCCGGTAGTCGATCGGCCATATCGTGCTGGGTGCCGTCGAGCACCGCGAAGCCGATGTCGAAACCCAGCCGCGCGGTGGTGGTGTCGATCAGCCAGCCGGTCACGGTCAGCGCGGTCAGCCAGCCCAGCCACGGCCAGGCGTCGGCCGGGGTGTCGCTGAAAAGTGCTGCCACCAAGGGCACCAGCAGCACGACCCCGATTGCGCGCAGCAGCACCGAGAAGACGGTGAGCGCGGTGTAGAGCCAGACCCGGCCGCGTCGATCGCCGGGGATGAGCGCCAGCAGAGTGCGGATCATCGGGCCGCCTCCTGTCCCGCACGAACCGGTCTGCCGGAATCCCAGAGCGCCCGGTACCGCCCGCCCGCGGCGAGCAGGTCGTCGTGGGTGCCGGTCTCGGCGACCTCACCGTCGTCGAGCACGATGATCTGATCCGCGTGCGCGATGGTGTGCAGCCGGTGCGCGATGACCAGGACCGTGCGGTCCCGAGTCAGCCGGTTCAATGCCTGCTGGACAAGGTATTCCGATTCCGGGTCGGCGAAGGCGGTGGCCTCGTCGAGGATCAGCACCGGAGTGTCGGCGAGGATGGCCCGTGCGATGGTCAGGCGTTGACGCTCACCACCGGAGAGCCCGACGCCCGCACCGAGCACGGTGTCATACCCGCCGGGCAGTCGTTGGATGCGTTCGTGGATCTGGGCGTCCCGCGCGGCCGCGGTGATCGCCTCGGTGTCGGCGTCCGGTCGGGCCAGCGCGATGTTCTCCGCGGCGCTGCCGTGCACCAGCTGAGTTTCCTGCAGCACGAAGCCGATTCGGCGGTACAGCTCGTCGGCGGACAGTGTGCGGATGTCCGCACCGTCGACGGTGATCGCCCCTCGCTGCACGTCGTGGAAGCGGGCCAGCAGTGCGGCCAGCGTGGATTTTCCCGAGCCCGACGGACCGACCAGTGCGGTCACGGTGCCCGGGCGCAGCGTCAGGCTGACGTTCTTGATGACGGGCACCTCGGGGCGATACCCGAAGGTGACACCGCTGAAGACGACGGTGCCGTCGGCCGTGCCGGGTGCGGAACCCTCGCGCACCGTCAGCTCCGGTTCGTCGAGCACACTCTGCACCCGCCGGGCGGCCAGCATGCCGCCCTGGATACCGCCGAGCCCATAGCCGATGCCCAGCAGCCGGGCCCCGAAGGTGGTGCCCAGCAACAGGAACGGCAGCAGGTTCACCGGATCCATCCGGCCGCCGACCACCAGCGGGGTGCCCACGATCATGATCAGCCAGAGGAACGTCGTGGGCCGGGTGACGAGATCCATCAGGGTCTTCTTGCCGACGAAGGGCCGCTGCCAGTCGACCAGGAAGCCGATGTATTCGTCGAGCCGGTTGCGGAAGCTCGAGGAGGCGGCGCCACCGAAGATGCGGACCACCGGTTGGCCTTCCAGGTAGGCCCCGGCTTCGCCGTTCATCCGCTCCGCCCAGCGCGGGGCGGCGGCGATTTTGCTGCCCGACTGGATCGACATGACCGACATCAGCACCAGATAGGCCAGCACCGGGCCGAACAGCGCCAGCGCGATGCGCCAGTCGACGACGAACAGATAGACCAGCACCGCGACCGGTGCGATGACCGCGGCGACAGCATCGGGGATGGCGTGGGTGATGAGGTAGTGCAGCGACAGGGTGTCGTCGGCGACGAGCTGTTTGATCGACCCCGACCCGCGGGCGGTGAACCAGCCCAACGGAAGCCGGGACATCTTGGTCAGCAGTCGCCCGCGCAGTTCGCGCGCGAAGTGGGCATCCACCCGGTGCAGCCACAGCGCCAGCGCGGCGGTCAGGAAGGTCCCGGTGCCCAGCAGCGCCACCGCGGCGATGCCGAGGTTCCACAACTCAACGGAGTCCGCACCGATGAGCAGCAGCCGGGCCAGTTCGACCAGCAGCACGAAGGGTGCGAGCTCGATCAGGGTGATCAGGGCTTGCAGCACCCCGGAGATGATCAGCGTCTTCTTCAGCGGGGCCAGCAGCCGGCCGGCCGCCTGCGCGCGCCAGGTGCCCGTCGGGGTGGCGGCCGCAGCGGCTGGGGCGGCGGGCTCAACCTGGGGCGGGTGTGCGGAGGTCTGCGGCGTGTCGTCACCGCGTTTGCTGCCCATGGCGCGGCCCTCGGTCCAGTACGCCTGGGCGTGGATCTCCTGTTTGGGGAAGCCGAACTCGTCCCGCAACCGGGTACGCAGGCGTTTGAGCACACCGGCTTCCGGCCCGGCCCACGCATACCAGTTGGACCAGTCGCGGGCCTCGATGGCGGCGGCCAGGGACTCCGCATCCCGGTGCGGGACCCGGTGCACGGTGAGGCGCGGATGTTCGGCGAGCGGGATCAGCGCGTCATCGTCGTGGTGCTGCTCAAGGTAGAGCTCGATCGGGATGTCGTGCGGGACAGCACCGATGATGCCGTTGATGGCCGGCTGGGAGGCCGCGTCACCGATGAGCAGGTAGCCGGCCGGCCGGTCCTCGACGGCCTCGGGTACCGAGAACCCCTTGGACCCCATCACCATGACGGCGATGGTCGCGCCGGGTTCGACGGTGGCCGCCCAGGCCGACGCGGGCCCGGCCGGTTCGTGGAGCACCACGTCCACGGCGAAACGCCCGGTCTCGGGATCGGACTCCGAGATGGTGTAGGCCCGCTGGAATTCGGTGTCGGTGCCCTCAGGGTCGGGGAACCAGAAGCGCAGCCAGGACGTCGGGTCGGTATTGGAGTCCTCGAACACCGTGGCCGAGACCATCCGGATCCGCAGGCAGTGCGGCGCCAGCCGCTCGGCCCCCAGCACGGTCACCTCGTGGTCACGCGCGCCGAAGCCGCGCATCATCACGCCCTGGAAGCCGCGTGCCATCGGCGATCTCCTCCCCCGTCGCAAGTGCTGCGAACGTCTGGGCTAAGGCTAGCCTTACCCATCCCGCGGGTGGTGTCCCCGGTGACCGTTCGACCGACCCCGGATCTTTGCTCAACATCCATTCCTGCGACCAAAACCCGGGATACGCTCCCCGCCGGGGGGTATTCGACATGACCGCAGGCGGGCACGGCACCTCGAAGCGCGCCGGTGTCGTCGGGTCGGTGGCGGTGGCCCTCGGAATCGGCGCCGCGATCGCCGGCGGTATCGGCTCTGCGCACGCGGACGGTCCCACCGGTGGCGCCACGTCGGCCGAAAGCTCGGCGTCACCCTCGGCCGTAAAGCCCACCACGGCCGAACTTTCGACGAGGAAACCCGCGACACCGAAGACGGCGGTGCGCCGCAGCATGACGGCTGCCGCGCCGAGCCGCGCGGCGGCCGACGTTTTCACGGCGGCCCGCGAGGAAGCGGCCATCGCGGGCATTGCCGAACCCTCGACTCCCACCCCTGCGGACGCCATCTCCACCGCGTACGGCGATATCGGCAAGTGGATGCTGAAGGCGAACGGTCAGATCGCGGACTGGGGCGGAAAGCGCCTCGGCGGCAAGAAGCTGCTGGAGACCGTCAACGTCATCATCGTCGACCCGCATTCGACGACGGGCGCGCAAGCCAATCGCGGGCTCAACAACGCCATGCTGCGATCCCGGTTTCCCGCGCAACCCCTGCACAATGTCGGGTTCCGCGGCGCCATCGACGGCGTGACCTACGGGCAGAAGCCCAAGGGTCCGCTGCTGGCCTACTCCAACAATTTCTTCCTGTTCCGCAACGATCACGGCCGGTTCTTCGGGCCCGATCCGATCCAGACCGACGCCGGCTTCGTGTGGAGCGGCGCCTTCAGCACCGAGCGGGTCGGGTTCTCCGGACTGCTGCCCGGGCACGTCTACGTGTCGTCCAACGAGGCACGCGACGCACTAGCCACGGCGCTGATCTCGGGCGGTCAGGCGACCTACGGCGGCCTCGTGCCGCTGGAGAACGCGTACAACACCCCCACCACCACGACGGGTGATCACGACGGTTTCGCGGTCGTGTTGGTGCTGACCGGGAGCGCGCCGCTGCAGCGACGCGAGGTGGCGATGGGCAGCCCGGCGCGGTTCGTTTCGGCCGGTGATCGTCGGGAGCTCGGGTGTGCAGCGCCGCACGGGGCGCGATCCACGGCGAACGACCGCAACGCGCCGCTTCCGTACTGCGCTGCGGTTCGACGCCCCAACCTTGACATCTAACTTCAATTGTCATATTTATGAGACATGTCAGCTGATATGTCTCACGAAGCTCCGGCCGTGTTCCGACTCGGCACCGCCGAAACCTGGCCCGACCCGTTCCCCATGTACCGCGCGCTCCGCGACCACGACCCGGTGCACCATGTCGCGACACCGGATCCGGCGGGCGACTACTACGTGATGTCCCGGCACGCCGACATCTTCGCCGCCGCGCGTGACCACCAGACCTTCTCCTCGGCGCAGGGCCTGACCGTCAACTACGGCGAGTTGGAGATGATCGGCCTGGCCGACAATCCGCCGATGGTGATGCAGGATCCGCCGGTGCACACCGAATTCCGCAAGCTCGTCTCACGGGGATTCACCCCCCGGCAGGTGGAGTCCGTGGAACCGAAGGTCCGCGAGTACGTCATCGAACGCATCGAGAAACTGCGCGCGAACGGCGGCGGGGACATCGTCGCCCAGCTGTTCAAACCGCTGCCGTCCATGGTGGTGGCGCACTACCTGGGTGTGCCCGAGGAGGATCGCGGTCAGTTCGACGGCTGGACCGATGCCATCGTGGCGGCCAACACCTCCGAGGGCGGTATCGGCGGTGCGCTGGAGACCCTCGGCGATGCACTCGGCGGGATGATGGCCTACTTCACCGCACTCATCGAACGCCGGCGCGTCGAACCGGCCGACGACACGGTGTCGCACCTGGTGGCCGCGGGCGTGGGAGCCGACGGTGACATCGCCGGCGTGCTCTCCATCCTGGCGTTCACCTTCACGATGGTGACCGGCGGCAACGACACCACCACCGGAATGCTGGGCGGCTCGGTGCAACTGCTGCACCGCAACCCCGACCAGCGCCGCATGCTGGCCGAAAACCCGCAACTCATCCCGGATTCCGTTGACGAGTTCCTGCGGCTCACCTCGCCCGTGCAGGGCCTGGCCCGCACCGCCACCCGCGATGTCACCGTCGCCGAGACGACCATCCCGGCGGGGCGCCGGGTGCTGCTGCTGTACGGCTCCGGCAATCGTGATGAACGCCAGTACGGCCCGGATGCCGCCGAACTCGACATCACCCGCAAGCCGCGCAACATCCTGACGTTCAGCCACGGCGCGCACCACTGCCTGGGCGCGGCGGCCGCCCGCATGCAGTCGCGCGTCGCGCTGGAGGAACTACTCACCCGCATACCGGATTTCGAGGTCGACGAGGACAACGTCGTGTGGGCCGGCGGCGGCTATGTGCGACGCCCGCTGTCGGTGCCCTTTACAGTGACCTGATGGGTACCGATTGGCTGGCCGAGCGACGCACCGAGGCCGCCGCCGAACGCATTCTGGACGCCGCCGAGGAGCTGTTCACCAGACACGACGCCGCGGCGGTGGGCATGAACGAGATCGCCCGTGCCGCAGGCTGTTCGCGGGCCACGCTCTACCGCTACTTCGAGAACCGTGACGTGCTCTACACCGCCTATGTGCACCGGGAGACCCACCGGCTGTTCGGGGAGATCGGCGAGCGACTGGCCGGGGTGACCGATCCGCACCAACGGGTCACCGAGGGTGCGCTGACCGCGCTGCACCGGGTGCGTGAAACCCCGGCACTCGCTTCGTGGTTCGCCAGTACCGCCCGCCCGATCGGTGGCGAAATGGCCGAACGTTCAGAGGTGATCCGGTCACTGGTGCAGGCATTCCTGGCGTCGATGGGCGAGCAAGGCCGTCTCGATCAGGGCAATGTGGAACTACGGGCGCGCTGGCTGGTGCGGGTGCTGATCTCGCTGCTGCAGTTTCCCGGCCGCGACGAGGCCGACGAACGCATGATGCTCGAGACGTTCGTGGTGCCACTGGTGGCAGCCGCGACTCAGGCCGCCCAGTAGGCTCGGGCCTTCACCGATTTGCGCGGGATCTTGTAGTCGTCGCGCAACACCCGGGCGACCGCCCGGGTGGTCCGGTTGTCACAGGCCACCCAGCCGAAATGGTCCGGGGCATCAAAGGCCGCCGCGGCCACCGCATCGACCAGGGCACCGCCGTCATCCGCGCGGTCAACCCACGTCACATCGGTTCTGCCGGTGGGCAACTCGCGATCGTCATCATGCGAGGACTCCAGGAAGACCTGGGCGGGGGCATCACCGATGGCCTCCAGCAGGGAGTTGATGGCCGGCAGTGACGCCGTGTCGCCGACGATGACGTAACCGGCCGGCGCCGGTTCCGGGATGGCGAAATCGCTGCCCAACACCGTCACCTCCAGGGTGTCGCCGGCCTGTGCCTCGCGCGCCCAGCGGGTGGCGACCCCGTCGTGCATGGCGAAGTCGATATCGACGGTTCCGGCTTCGGGATCCGGGTTGACCAGGGTGTAGCCGCGCTGATGCGAACGCGAGCCGTCCGGGAACCAGCCGCGGACCCACATCGTCGGATGGATCGAACGCTCGGTGAGCAGTTCGGGCCCGGTGAAGTGCAGACGCAGGAAGTTCGGGGTGATCTCGGTGCGGCCGGTGACCGTGAGTTCGTAGTCGCCGCCCCGCCACAGCTTGACCAGCACACCTTCGATACCGCGTTGCGGCTTGATTTCGATCATCGTCCCTCCTCGGTTCAACTTAGGTTAGCTTAGCCTAACCTAAGCCGGAGGGGCTCTGTCGTCAGTCGCGCACCCGGGTGAAGCGATGCAGCAACCAGGCCAGCGGAACGGTCGCCACCATGGTGCCGAGGAACAGCGCCGTCATCGATCCGGTGTAGACCGGATCGCGCAGGATCTCGACCATCACCAGCTCCATGATGACCAGGTGGATCAGGAAGATCTCATAGGAGATTTCGCCGAGGAACACCATTGGCCTACTGGCCAGCAGCCGCGAATACCAGCCCTTGTCCCCGGCCCGGGTGGGTCCGGGCAGCGCCAGCGGCGCCACCACCAGGGTGGCGATGCCGGCGTAGAAGATCGTCTTGACGATGGCCTCGCTCAGCAGCGCCGGCGATGTGGTCGGCTCCCCCGCGATCGGGGTCGAGGCGATGAAATAGCTGACCACCGCCAGCGGGATGCACACCATGGCGTAGGCCCGTGCACCCCTGGCCTCCAGCACCGCCAGCAGCATCCCGCCGACGAACCAGGCCAGATACGTCGGCAACCAGAGCCGCGCGCCGTCGGGCAGAAAATCGGTGGTGTGCACCAGCACGAGCCAGCCCGGGCTGACCGCGAACAGCATGGCGAGCCCGAAGTACAGCAGCCCCGGGCGCCACGTGCGCCGGCACAGCAGGACCAGCAGCAGCCAGGCCAGCGCGGGCAGGGCCACGTAGAACGCGGCCTCGACCGCCAGGCTCCACATCTGGGTGAGGCCCTGGTGCAGGAACCGGTAGACGTAGTTGTCGGCGTAGATCTGCGTCAGAGAAAGGTTGCGCAGCAACCCTTCCCAGGTGTGTCCGGGGTTCGGTCCGGCATGCCGGAAGTGGTACAGCGCGTAGGCGGCCAGCACGGTGACCACATAGGCGGGCATGATCCGGCGCACCCGGTGCCAGGCGTACCGGCGCACCGACGGCGGTGCCGTCCCGGCGGCGGCGGCCTTCACCCAGGGCCGGAACAGCAGGAACCCGGAGAGCACGAAGAAGATCGGCACACCGATCTCGGCACGCGAGAGCGCCAGGCCGGTGTAACCCTGCGGATACTTCCCCGTGGTGTATGCGGCGTGGGTGAGCACCACCAGCAGGGCAGCAACGGCACGGACACCGGTGAGGGCAGCGACCCGATCAGTGGTCGAGACGGACTCCAGACCACCCTGGGCTTGTTGTTGCGCCGTCACGAGTCCTTGCGACGGGGCTTGCTGCTCCGTTCCGGTTGCAGGTTGATCAAGATGCCCTGGATGCGGGTGTTCTCCAGCGCCTTGTAGACCTTGCCGGGCAGGTTGGCGGGCAGTTCCACCAGCGAGTGATCGACCTTGATGGCGATGTGGCCGAAGTCGCTGCGGTGCAGGCCGCCCTCGTTGGCGATGGCGCCGACGATGGCACCGGGCATGACCTTGTGCCGCTTGCCGACCGCGATGCGGTAGGTCGCCAGATCGCTCCGGGTGCTGTGCTTCTTGCGTCCCGGCCCGTCCTCGCGTGGCGCGCGTTCCTCGCGCTCGCGGCGCTTCTCCGGCGGCGGCTCGGTCATCAGGAAGGCTTCGCCGTCCCGCGACTCCAGCGCCAGCGCGGCGGCGATATCGGCGATCGGCACATCGTGGTCTTTTTCATAGTCCTCGATGAGCCTGCGGAACAGCTCGATCCCCGGCGCGTTGAGCGCATCGCTGATCGAATCGTTGAACTTCGCGACCCGACCGGCGTTGACGTCGTCGACGCTGGGCAGTTCGATCTCGATCAGCTTCTGCCTGCTGATCCGTTCGATCGACTTGAGTAAATGGCGTTCCCGGGGTGAGACGAACAGCAGCGCCGTGCCCGAGCGGCCCGCCCGGCCGGTGCGCCCGATGCGGTGCACATAGGACTCCGGGTCGTGCGGGATGTCGTAGTTGAGCACATAGGTGATGCGGTCGACATCCAGGCCGCGGGCGGCCACATCGGTGGCCACCAGGATGTCGATGCCCTTGGCGCCGCCCGCCTTGAGGTTGGCGATGGTCCGTTCGCGCTGCGCCTGCGCGATGTCACCGTTGATGGCGGCGGCGGAGAACCCGCGCGCCCGCAGCTTCTCGGCGACCTCCTCGGTGGCCTGCTTGGTGCGCACGAAGATGATCATCGCGTCGAATTCTTCGACCTCCAGAACCCGGGTCAGCGCGTCCATCTTGCGGCGGCCGTCGACCTGGATGAAGCGCTGCGTGATGTTCTCCGCGGTCGCCGTCTTGGTCTTGACCGCGACCTCGACGGCGTCCTGCAGGTACTTGCTGGTGATCTTGCGGATGGCCGGCGGCATGGTCGCCGAGAACAGCGCCACCTGCTTGTATTCGGGGGTGTCGGACAGGATGCGCTCGACATCCTCGGCGAACCCCATCTGCAGCATCTCGTCGGCCTCGTCGAGCACCAGGTAATCCAGGTGCGAGAGGTCCAGGCGACCCTTCTCCAGGTGGTCGATCACCCGGCCCGGGGTACCGACCACGACCTGTGCCCCGCGCTTGAGCCCGGCCAGCTGCGGACCATACGACGAGCCGCCGTAGATGGGCAGCACGTTGATGCCGGGCAGGTGCTGGCCGTAACGGCCGAATGCCTCGGCGACCTGCAGTGCCAGCTCACGGGTGGGTGCCAGCACCAGGGCCTGGGTGTGCCTGCTGGTCGGGTCGATCTTGGACAGGATGGGGATGGCGAAGGCGGCGGTCTTGCCCGTTCCGGTCTGGGCCAGGCCGACCACATCGGAGCCGGCCAGCATGGCCGGAATCGTGGCAGCCTGGATCGCCGACGGCGACTCGTAGCCGACATCGGTGACGGCCTGCAACACCGCAGGGTGAATTTGCAGGTCAGCGAAGGTCAGCTCGGCAGTGGGGGTGGGTTCATCAGGCGACGTCATTTCAAGAGCAGTCTAGAGCGTGACCGGGCATCGGCCGGACGGATGGCCGTCACGGGTACGGTTCGGTCTTGTGAGGTGCTTGCGTTGAGAGCTCCAGTTCTGGCAGCCGCCCCCATTCTGGCCCTGCTGCTGGTGGCGTGCGGGTCCAGTGATTCCACCGTCTCCAAGACCCCGGACGACCGTCCGACTGCGGCCGCACCGGCCAGCACGACCGTCGCCGCGCCGGTGCCGCCGCCCCCGCCCACAGCCACTCCCGAAGCCGATCCGTGCGCGGTGAATCTTGCCGCCCCCGAGATCGCGCGGGCCGTGTCCGCGCTGCCCAAGGACCCCCGCAGCAACCAGCCGTGGAGCCCGGAACCGTTGGCGGGCAACTACAACGAGTGCGCCCCGCTGTCGGTGGTGATCGTCAAGGCCAACACCAATGCCGAAAACGCCAACACCCGCGCGGTGATGTTCCACCTCGGTAAGTTCATCCCGACCGGGGTGCCCGACACCTACGGGTTCAACGACATCGACCAGACCAACAGCACCGGCGACACCATCGCCCTGAAGTTCACCGGTGGTGTGCCCGGGCTCGACAGCGTCGTGCGGTTCCGCTGGAACGGCAACGGTGTGGAGCTGATCGGCAACACCGGCTGACACCGCCCGGCCCGGGCACATGTGTCGGTGCTCTCCCCTAGCCTGGGTGGGTGTTCCGAGACGATGGCGCCGAGGGGCAAGTGATTTACAGCGCCTCCGACCTCGCGGCCGCCGCGCGTTGCGAATACGCGCTGCTGCGTTCCTTCGACGCCCATCTCGGGTGGGGTCCGCGCGTCTCCACCGACGACGCCCTGCTGGCCCGCACGGCCGACCTCGGCCACGAGCACGAGCAGCGCCACCTCGCCGAGATCCGCGAGGCCACCGAGGTCACGGTGATCGGCAGGCCCGCCTACACGGTGACCGGTCTCACCGCGGCCGCCGAGCAGACCATGGCCGCGGTCCGCCGCGGCGATCCGGCCATCTATCAGGCCGCCATGTTCGACGGCAGATTCGCCGGGTTCGCCGACTTTCTCACTCTGCAAGCCGGCCCCGGCGGCGGGCACTACCGGCTGCGCGACACCAAGCTGGCCCGCTCGGTGAAGGTGGAGGCGCTGCTGCAGTTGGCGGCCTACGCCGACGCGTTGGCCACCGCCGGCGTCCCGGTCGCCGAGGAGGTCGACCTGGTCCTCGGTGACGGCGCGGTCTCCAGCTACCGCGTCGACGAACTGCTGCCGGTCTACCTGCCGCGCCGCGATGCGCTGCAGCGACTGCTCGACGGGCACCTGGCCGGTGGCGTCGCGGTGTCCTGGGCCGACGCCGGGGTGCGGGCCTGCTTCCGCTGCCCCGAGTGCAGCGTGCAGGTCAAGGAATCCGACGACCTGCTACTGGTCGCCGGCATGCGGACCAGCCAGCGTGCCCGGCTCATCGACGCCGGCATCAGCACGGTGCACGATCTGGCCGCCCACGACGGGCCCGTCCCCGAACTGTCCACACGCACCGTCACCGCGCTCCGCGGGCAGGCCCGCCTCCAGATCGCCGATCGGGTCGACGGCAAGCCACCGTTCGAGGTCGTCGATGCACAGCCACTGATGGTGCTGCCCGACGCCGACAAGGGGGACCTGTTCTTCGATTTCGAGGGCGACCCGCTGTGGACCAACAATGGCCGGGACTGGGGCCTCGAGTACCTCTGGGGCGTCCTGACCGTCACCGATGAGTTCACCCCGTACTGGGCGCACGACCGGGCCAGTGAACGTCAGGCGCTGGTCGACTTCCTGGAGATGGTGCGCAAGCGCCGCAGGCGCTACCCGAAGATGCACATCTACCATTACGCGGCCTACGAAAAGAGCACCCTGCTCCGGCTGGCCGGACGCTACGGCGTCGGCGAGAACGCGGTGGACGACCTGCTGCGCAACGGTGTGCTCGTCGACCTCTACCCCTTGGTGCGCAAGAGCATTCGGGTCGGCGCCGAAAGCTACAGCATCAAGTACCTCGAACCGCTCTACATGGGCAACGAGCTGCGCAGCGGTGAGGTCACCACCGCCACCGACTCCATCACCCAATATGCGAAGTTCTGCGCGCTGAGTGAGCAGGGCCGCACCGACGACGCGGAGGTGGTGCTCAAGGAGATCGAGGACTACAACCGGTACGACTGCCGCTCGACCCGTCGGCTACGGGACTGGCTGGTGGCCAGGGCCATCGAATCGGAGGTGCCCCCACGCGGCCCGCAGCCGGTGCGTGCCGACGAGGCCGGGATCACCGCCGAGATCTCCGACGACCTGAACCGCAAGCTGATGAAGTTCGCAGGCGATGGTGTCGAGGAACGCAGCGCCGAGCAGAGTGCCGTGGCGATGGTCGCCGCGGCGCGCGGCTTCCACAAGCGCGAGGACAAACCGTTCTGGTGGAGCCACTTCGATCGCGTCAACAATCCGGTCGACGAATGGTCGGACAACAGCGGCGTGTTCGTCGCCGACGCCGCCGAGGTCGTCAACGACTGGCACCAGCCGCCCAGGGCGCGCAAGCCGCAACGGCACATCCGGTTGACCGGCGAACTGGCCAACGGCGAACTCGCCCGTGACATGTACGCGCTCTACGACCCGCCCGCACCGCAGGGGCTGGCCGATGATCCGGACCGCCGCGCCTTCGGGTCGGTGGCGGTGCTCGAATGCGATGACCCGGAGGTGCCGACCGCGGTGGTCGTCTGCGAGCGCCAACCCAAGGACGGGGAGGTCTTCGACCAGTTGCCGTTCGCGCTGACGCCGGGCCCGCCGATCAACACCCGCCCGCTACAGGAGTCCATCGATGCCACAGCGGCTTTGGTGGCCGCCGGGCTGCCCACCCTGCCGGCCGACGCGGTGACCGATGTGCTGCTGCGCAGGCCGCCGCGGACCGTCAGCGGGGATCCGCTGCCGCGGCCGGGCACCCCGGCCGACAACGCCGACGCCATCACCGCCGCACTGCTCGACCTGGATTGCTCGTATCTTGCCGTGCACGGCCCGCCCGGGACCGGTAAGACGTTCACCTCGGCGGCGGTGATCGCGCGACTGGTCGCCGAGCACCGGTGGCGGGTCGGGGTGGTCGCGCAATCGCATGCGGTGGTGGAGAACCTGCTCGACGGTGTGGTCGCCGCCGGGGCCGACCCGCAGCGCGTCGGCAAGAAGAAGGGCCGCGAGGGCGCCGCATGGAGCCAGATCGCCGAAAAGGACTACCCGGCCTTCATCGCCGCGGATGGCGGCTGTGTGATCGGCGGCACCGCATGGGATTTCGCCAACGACGCGCGGGTGCCGCGGCAGAGTCTCGATCTGCTGGTCGTCGAAGAGGCCGGGCAGTTCAACCTTGCCAACACCGTCGCGGTGGCCTCCGCCGCGCGCAACCTGCTGCTGCTCGGCGACCCGCAGCAGCTGCCCCAGGTCAGCCAGGGCACCCACCCCGAACCGGTCAACGAATCGGCGCTGGGCTGGCTGGTCGAGGGCCACCACACGCTGCCGCCGGAGCGCGGGTACTTCCTGGAGGTGTCCTACCGGATGCATCCCGATGTGTGCCGGCCGGTGTCCCGGCTGTCCTATGACGGCCGGCTGCAGGCCTACGAGGAGGTCAGCGCGGCCCGGCGCCTCGACGGTGTCGCGCCCGGGGTGCGGGTGCTGGCCGTCGAGCACAGCGGCAACTCGACCGAGAGCCCCGAGGAGGCCGACGCGATCATCGCCGAGATCGTCGCGCTGCTGGGCGCCGCGTGGACCGACGAGGACGGCACGGTCGCGCTGGGTCAGCAGCACATCCTGGTCGTGACGCCCTACAACGCCCAGGTGGTGCTGCTGCGCAGGCGCCTCGACGCGGCGGGGCTGCCCGATGTGCAGGTCGGCACCGTCGACAAGTTCCAGGGCCGGCAGGCCCCGGTGGTTTTCGTGTCGATGACGGCGTCCTCGATCGACGACGTGCCGCGCGGTATCGGCTTCCTGCTGAACAGGAATCGGCTCAACGTGGCGATCAGCCGCGCCAAGTATGCGGCGGTGCTGGTGCGTTCGGCGCAGTTGACCGACTACCTGCCCGGCAAGCCGGACGGGCTCATCGAACTCGGCGCGTTTCTCGCCCTCACCGCATGTGATACACCGACGGGATGACCGAACCGCTTTCCGCCACACTGATCGAGCAGCTCGCCGCGATCGTCGGGGCGAGTCAGGTGAGCACCGATCCCGATGTGTTGTCCGGCCGTGCGGTCGACCACACCGGCCGCTACCGCGGCCGGGCCGGCGCGCTGGTGCGGCCCGGCACCGCCGACGAGGTGGCCGCGGTGCTGCGGGCCTGCCGTGACGCCGGGGTGTTCGTGACGGTGCAGGGCGGGCGCACCTCGCTGGTGGCCGGCACGGTGCCCGAACACCACGATGTGTTGTTGTCCACCGAGCGGCTCACCACCATCGACCCGGTCGATACCGTCGAACGCCGGGTGCGGGTGGGCGCCGGAGCCACCCTGGCGGCGGTACAGCGCGCGGCGGGCGCGGCCGGCCTGCTGTTCGGGGTCGATCTGGCCGCCCGGGATTCCGCGACAGTGGGCGGGATGGCCTCCACCAACGCCGGCGGCCTGCGCACCGTGCGCTACGGCAACATGGGCGAGCAGGTCATCGGGCTGGACGTGGCGCTGCCCGAGGGGACGGTGTTGCGCAGGCACAGCGAGGTCCGCAGCGACAACACCGGCTACGACCTGACCGCTCTGTTCGTCGGCGCCGAGGGCACCCTCGGCGTGATCACCGCACTGGATCTGCGCCTGCATCCGGTTCCGGCGCATCGGGTTACCGCGGTGGCCGGGTTCGACGATCTGGAGGCGCTGATCGCGGTCGGGCGCCGGTTCCGTGACGCCGATGGTATCGCGGCGCTGGAACTCATCGATGCCCGCGCGGCCGCGCTGACCGCAGAACACCTCGGCGTGCCCGCCCCGGTGAGCGGAGCCTGGATGTTGTTGATCGAACTGGCCGGTGACAGCGACCGCACCGAGCGCCTGGCCGAGGCGCTGGAGGATGCCGAACTCAGCGGTGAACCAGCCGTCGGCATGGATACCATTGCCTCCCAACGGTTGTGGCAGGTCCGTGAATCCGTCGGCGAGGTGCTGGGCGCCTACGGCCCGCCGCTGAAATTCGATGTATCCCTACCACTGGCGGCGATCGCCGGGTTCAGCGCCGCCGCCGTCGATCTGGTCGCCGCGCATGCCCCCGAGGCGATTCCGGTGTTATTCGGCCATATCGGCGAGGGCAACCTGCACCTGAACCTGGTGCGGTGCGCACTCGACGGCGATCGGGAGAAGGCGCTGTATTCGGCGATGATGGCATTGATCGCCGAGCACGGCGGCAACGTCAGCTCCGAACACGGGGTCGGTTCCCGCAAACGGGATTACCTGCCGATGGCCCGCACCGAGGCCGACATCGCCGCGATGCGCACGGTCAAATCTGCGCTGGACCCGACGGGATATCTGAACCCGGCGGTGCTGTTCACCTGACAGGTCTTCGGGTTTCGTGCTCGCACAACGCAATAGGTCCGCAGGACTTTGCGCGTATGCAATGCGCGGCAGATTTGGCACTCGACGCCGAGACCGCCCGCAGGGCGCGTCATCGGCCACTGTGCAATCGGAAGCCGAACGACAGGATCGATGGGTTCACTGGCGGCCACCACTCTCAGGTCGATACAGAAGTGTCACCACCAAACCGGCAGAACTGTCACCATATCCTCAATATTTCCCTTGCGCGGGGCCTTGATTCGGCGTAGTATCGAACACAAGTTCGAATGCGACGTTGCTCCCATCATCATCCGGTGAGCACAGACCGCGACTCCGGTCGCCGCGAGGTTCGATGGTCCCAAGGGACTATGCGAACCGTATTGACTGATCGTGCCCGTTGGGCACCTTCTGTGAAAGCCGGTATCCACATGGACGCCACCCATCTCGACACGTTCATTGATGCGCTGATCGATGACCTCACGCCCACACCCGCGCGGGATGAGGATCGCACTCTGTTTCATCTGCTGGACTGTCCGCGCCGGGTGATTGATGAACAACCCCTGCTCGCGGTGCTGGTAGCCGCGGTCACCGCCCGCAATCTGTTCGATCATGTGATCGCCCAGGCCGTCGCGGCCGCCGAACGGGCCGGGATCCCGGCGCGTAAGCACCTGGGTTCGGGGGCCGATCTGCTCACCGCCCTGGGTGTGGCGCCGGGTGCGGCGTACCGGGCCGCGCGGGTGGGGCGCGCGGCACACAGCCTGCCCGCGCTGACCCGGGCCCAGCGTCTCGGTGGGATCGACATCCAATTCGCCGACGCCATCGGACGCGGCGTCACCCACATCAACAGCCGGGTCCCCCTGTCCGAGGAAGACCGGGCGGGCGTCGTGACGACGCTGATGATCCAGACCACCCCGTCCCGGGTGGCCAAGAAGGCCCGCGAGATCGCCATCGCGCAGGCCGCCACATCGCCGCAGGACGAGGATGTGGTGCCGGTCGCGGAAAACGCCGACCTCAACGACATGACCGTGGTGCAGACCGAGGACGGGCGGGTCGCCGCGACCCTGGATCTCGACGGGCTCACCGGGGAGGAACTGCTCACTGCGCTGGACCCGTTGTGCCGGCCGGTCCCGCTGCCGGACGGATCCCCGGACCCACGCCCGGTCGGGCGGCGCCGCGCCGACGCCTTCGGACAGATCATGCGTACCTATCTGTCGGGCTCACAGCGCCCGATGAGCGGTGGTGTGCTCCCGCACGTCACCCTCATCCGCCCCGCAGCACAGGGCGTGGATGTTCTTGGGTTCGGTGGTCCCGTCAGCACCCGCACCGCAGACCTCATCAGCTGCGACAGCACCCTCACCTCGGTGACCGTCGACAACGCCGGCGCCCCACTGGATGTGGGGCGCGCCGAACGGCTGTTCACACCCTTGATCCGTAAAGGGTTGGCGGTACGCGACGGTGGGTGCGCGCACCCCGGCTGCGGCAGGCCGGTGTCCTGGTGCGATGCCCACCACATCACCCCCTGGGCAAGTGGGGGCACCACCTGCCTGGACAACGGCGTGCTGCTCTGCCGACTGCACCACACCGCGATCCATCACGGTGGCTGGCAGGTCTACCTCGGCGCTGACCGCCACCCCTGGTTCATCCCACCGCATGACCCGGCCGGGCCCGAACCGGCACACCTGCGATCGCATGCCCGACGCACCATGACCGACCTGCCCACCGCCGCATAACCAAAACCGCACCGCACCTTGACAACTCCACAGTGAAACAGCCCGCGCAGCGGGTCCGGCGGCAGAACCCGCCGCCGGACCCGCCAGCACGGCGCCCCGCCGATCAGTCCTCGCGGGAGTGCCGGCCGCGACTCGGCCGGGAATGCCGGCCCGAGGACTCGGCCTGCTCGTGAACCGAAGGCGGATCCAGCGGCTGGAACCAGCCCTGCTGGTCGGTGTGAAAACCGTTGCGCGCGTGCCCTATCTGATCGTCGGCCGGTGCGGTAAGCAGATCGTCGAGAATGCTGCGCCACGCCGCGTCGTGGGGCAGCTCCTCGGGTTCGGGCACGGGCACGGGCTCGGGTTCGGGTTCCGGTTCGGGTTCCGGCTCCTGGACCGGCTCCGCCTCGTCGGTGACGTGCTCCCATGTCTCGACCGGCCCGGGATGCCAGGTGTCGGCGGGCGCATGCAGTGGATGCTCGACATGCTCATAGAGGCGATCGGTGGGCGGCTCGACAGGTTCGTCGCTGACGGCCGGGATCAGATCGGTCGGCGGGTCGGCGGCGCGGGCCGCCCGCGACCAGTCGACCGTGTACTCGACGTAATCGTCTTCGTCGTCCCAGTGCTCGTCGAGCGAGTGCTGCTCATCGACCGGCTGCACCTCAGGTACCGGTGCGACGGCGCTCGGTGCGGTCGGCCCGGTCGCGAAGCCGCGCAGGAAGATCGCACCCACCACTCCGACGAGGGCGATGAACGCCGGCAGCAACAACGATTGCGCCAGCGCCTCGGAGAAGGCGCCGTGCAGTGACCCGGGCAGCTCGGGGGCCGGCCCGTCGGCGGTCACCTCGACTCCCGCGGCGGACAGTTCCGCGCTGATCCGGGTTGTCATGAACGCCGCCATCGCGGCACTGCCGAGCACCGCGCCCACCTGCCGCGTCGCGTTGTAGACCCCAGATCCCGCACCCGCGGACTCCGGCGACATGTTCCGGGTGGCGGTCGCCGCGAGCGGCGAGAAGATGAACGCCATGCCGATACCCATCGCGGTCAGCGGCAACAGCAGCCGCCAGATCGGCGTCGCCGGCGTCAGGTCGAACGACAGCCAGGTCAGCGCGATGGCCGCCGTGGAGAAGCCGAACCCGATGACCGGCGTCGGGTGGGTGCGGTCGACGATGCGCCCCACCAACGGCGCCAGCGCACCGGAGGCGATCGCCATCGGTGCCGTCAGCAATGCCGAGCTGGTGTAGGACAGGCCCGCCACCACCGGCGCGTAGAACATCACCGGCAGGATCATCGCGGTCACCACGAAACCGATGACGGCACCGCCGAGGGCGGACAGCGTGAAGTTGCGGTCGCGGAAGATCGTCAGCGGGATCAGCGGTTCGTGGGGATTGACCGACTGCCAATAGACGAAGGCCACCAGCAGTGCGGCTCCGGTCGCGATCACCGCCCAGATCCACGGCTCCCACTGGTGCGACTGGCCCTCCTGCAGCGCGAAGACGATCAGGAACATCGCCAGGCCCGACAGCGCGACACCCAGGATGTCGAAGCGGTGCAGGGTGGTGGGCAGGGTCGGCACCAGCCACAGCGCCAGGCCCAGACCGATGATGCCGATCGGCACGTTGACGAAGAAGATCCACTGCCAGCCCAGTCCGTCGACCAGGAGTCCGCCGGCGATCGGACCGACCAGGGTGGCCACCCCGGCCGTCGCGCCCCACACGCTCATCGCCACGCCCCGGCCGGCGGCCGGGAAGATCCGGGTGATCATCGACAATGTCTGCGGCGTCAGCAGCGCGGCGCCGAGACCCTGCAACACCCGCGCCGCGATGAGCACCTCGATGGAGCCGGCCAGCCCACACCACAACGAGGCGACAGTGAAGACCGCCAGCCCGATCAGATACAGGTTCTTCGGGCCGAAACGGTCACCGAGCCTGCCCGCCACCAGCAGCGGCACGGCGAAAGCAAGCAGGTAGGCGCTGGTGACCCAGATGACACCGTCGTAGTCGGTGTTCAGCGCCTCCATGATGCGCTTGTTGGCGACGGCGACGATCGTGGAATCGACCAGGATCATGAAGAACCCGACGAGCATCGCCCAGAGGGCATGCCACGGGTTGGCCTGGCGGGCCCCCTCGGTCAGCCGGGGGGCCTCGGGCGCGCGTCGGTCAGTGAAGTTCTCGGACATCTACTTGGTCATCGGGAGATCGGCGATCTGCCCGACGCTACGGACCCGCCCGAATCCCGACAAGTCAGGGCCGGTCACACCACGAAACCGGGCGGCCGGCGATCAGGCCGGTTCGGAAAGCGGATCGCCGAGTACCTCGGGCTCGCCCGCGACGTGCTCAGCACGCGACGGCACACCGACGAACACCATGGCCGCCAACGCGATGGCCGACCCGACCAGCATCACCAGCGCCAGCGCGAACTCGTTGTTGCCCAGCATGCCGACCACCGGCGCGGTCACCGCGCCCAGCCCGAACTGCGCGGCGCCCAGCAATGCGGCCGCGGTGCCCGCGGCATCGTGATGCCGCGACAGCGCGACGGCGGGCGCGTTGGGCAGCACGAGGCCCATCCCGCCCAGGATGACCAGCACGGGGCCCAGGAAGCCGGCCAGGCCGGCCACCCCGGTGACCGCGAGCACGACGAACACGATGGCGGCGATGACGGAGATGACCAGTGCGACGAGCATGATCGCCTGCGGCGCAAACCGGCGCAGCAACACCACATTGGACTGGGTGGCGCCGATCAGGATGATCGCGCCGGCGGCGAACACCAGCGCAAAGGACTGCTGGTTCAGCCCGTAGTCACCCTGCAGCACGAACGGCGCCGCGGCGATGTAACCGAACAGCCCGGCCATGCTCAGCGCGGCCACCAGCACCAGCGTGACGAAACGGAAGTCGCGCAGCAGTTCGCCGTAGGTGGCGACGATGGAGCGCACGTGCAGCGGGCGCCGATGGGATGTCGGCAACGTCTCGGGCAGCGCCAGCGCGGCCAGCAGGAACAGCAGCCCGGCCAGCACCACGAGCACCGCGAAGATCCAGTGCCACGACGCCTTCAGCAGCACCACCGCGCCCAGGGACGGCGCGATGACGGGCGCGACACCGAGGACCAGGATCAGCCGGGACATCACGGTGGCGGCCGCGGAGTCCACGTAGAGGTCGCCGACGACGGCGACGGCCACCACGGCCGCCGCGGCGGCACCGAATCCCTGCAGCACACGCCCGGCGCCGAGCACCTCGATGTTCGGCGCGAACAGGCACACCAGTGAGGCCGCCATGTGCAGCGCGATACCGGCCATCAGCGGAACGCGTCGCCCCAGTGAGTCCGAGAGCGGCCCGATGATGAGCTGCCCGAAGGCCAGCCCGGCCAGCGTGCCGGTGAGCGTCAACTGCACCACCGACGAGGACACCGAGAGGTCCTCGGCGATCCGCGGCAGCGCGGGCAGATACATGTCGATGGTCAGCGGGCCGAGCGCGATCATCAGTCCCAGGACGGTGATCATCCGGAGCCTGCTGGGCGCCACTGGCTCGGTTGTCACGCCCAGGGATGTTGCCACGACTATGGCCAGCGTCGCACCGCGGTTTTTTCTTCCCGGATCGGGCGGTGACCGCCGTCACTGCGCGGGCGGGCACCCGGACTGCGCCCCCACTCGTTGAACGAGCACTAACCTGGGTATTCGACAGGCACCGTGGGAGCCGATCCCGGGGATGCGATGGGAGAACCACCGATGAACGCTCGGTCCAGCAGCAAGAATCTGCCCGCGGTCCGCGAGGGGGCTGACGACGACCCCAGTGCCGCTGCCAAGGCCCTGTCCCAGATCCTCGAACGCAGCACACGGCTGCAGGCGCCCGCCGTCACCGCCTATGTGGACCGGCTGCGCAAGCAGCGGCCCGATGCGACGCCGGCCGAGATCATCACCTCGCTGGAGAAGCACTACCTGGCCGCGGTGATGGCCAGCGGCGCGGCGGTCGGTTCGGCCGCCGCGTTCCCGGGTATCGGCACGCTGGTGGCGATGTCCGCGGTAGCCGGGGAGACCCTGGTGTTCCTGGAGGCGACGGCGGTGTTCGTGCTGGCGGTCGCCGAGGTGCACGGCATTCCCGCCGAACACCGGGAACGGCGGCGGGCGCTGGTGCTGGCCGTCCTCGTCGGCGAAGACGGCAAGCGTGCGGTGGCCGATCTGGTCGGCGGCGGTCGCACCAGCGGGGCGTGGATCTCCGACGGCGCCGCGACCCTGCCGTTGCCCGCGGTGTCCCAGCTCAACAACCGGCTGGTGAAGTACTTCGTCAAGAAGTACGCCCTCAAGCGCGGGGCCATCGCCTTCGGCAAACTGCTGCCGGTGGGTGTGGGCGCCGTCGTCGGAGGTGTCGGTAACCGCTTGATGGGCAAGCGAATCGTCAAGAATGCGAGCCTCGCGTTCGGCAGCCCGCCGCCGAGGTGGCCGTCGACCCTACACGTGCTGCCTTCAGCCCAGCTGGAGTGACAAGTAGCACTCTCGTGGTGGGGGTGTGTTCCGAGGCGTAGCCTTTAGTCGGCCAAATGCGGGCAACCGCAGACAAACAGCGCGCGGGCGACGCCGGACTTCGCCTGCTGGGACAGAGGAATCGGGGCGAAACGCTGCTGTGAGCAGTTCACCATCACCATTTGGACAGAACGAGTGGCTCGTCGAAGAGATGTATCGCAAGTTCCGCGAGGATCCTTCGTCGGTGGATCCGAGTTGGCACGAGTTCCTGGTGGACTACGCCCCCGAGTCGATGGACACCCCGGCCCAGAAATCCGAGCCCGCCGCGGCCAAGCCGTCGGCGCCCGCAAAGGCCGCCCCCGCCCCGTCTGCCCCGGCAAAGGCTGAGGCGAAGACGGAAGCAAAGGCGGAGACCACGACGGAGGCCAAGGCCGCTCCGAAGGCCGCTCCGAAGGCCGAGGCCGCGACGCCGAAGGCCGCCGCCCCGGCCACGAAGGCGGAGCCGGCCCCCAAGAAGCCCGCACCCGCCGCCCCCGCGGCCGAGGGCGATGAGAACACCGTGCTGCGTGGCGCGTCGGCCGCCGTCGTCAAGAACATGAACGCCTCACTGGACGTGCCCACGGCCACCAGCGTGCGGGCCATCCCGGCCAAGGCGATGATCGACAACCGGGTGGTCATCAACAACCACCTCAAGCGCACCCGCGGCGGCAAGATCAGCTTCACCCACCTGCTCGGCTACGCCATCGTGCAGGCGGTCAAGAAGTTCCCGAACATGAACCGGCACTTCGCCGAGGTCGACGGCAAGCCCAATGTCGTGACCCCGGCGCACACCAATCTGGGTCTGGCCATCGACCTGGCCGGTAAGGACGGCAACCGATCGCTGGTCGTGGCCGCCATCAAGAAGTGCGAGACGATGGCGTTCGGTCAGTTCATCGCCGCGTATGAGGACATCGTCCGGCGCGCGCGCGACGGCAAGCTCACCGCCGAGGACTTCGCCGGTGTCACCATCTCGCTGACCAACCCGGGCACCATCGGCACCGTGCACTCGGTGCCGCGACTGATGCGCGGTCAGGGCGCGATCATCGGCGCCGGCGCCATGGAGTACCCCGCCGAGTTCCAGGGCGCCTCCGAGGAGCGCATCGCCGAACTGGGTGTCGGCAAGCTGATCACCCTGACGTCGACGTATGACCACCGCATCATCCAGGGTGCGGAGTCCGGTGACTTCCTGCGCACCATCCACACCCTGTTGCTCGACGACGAGTTCTACGACGAGATCTTCCGCGAACTGGGCATCCCGCACGAGCCGGTGCGCTGGCGGACCGACAACCCGGACTCCATCTACGACAAGAACGCCCGGATCATCGAACTGATCGCGGCGTACCGCAACCGCGGTCACCTGATGGCCGATATCGACCCGCTGCGACTGGACAAGGGCCGCTTCCGCAGCCACCCCGACCTCGACGTGCTGACCCACGGCCTGACGCTGTGGGATCTGGACCGCGAGTTCAAGGTCGACGGTTTCGCCGGCGCCGAATACAAGAAGCTGCGCGATGTGCTCTCGGTGCTGCGCGACGCCTATTGCCGCCACGTCGGCGTGGAGTACACCCACATCCTGGAACCCGAGCAGCAGCGCTGGATCCAGGAGCGCGTCGAGACCAAGCACGACAAGCCGACCGTCGCCGAGCAGAAGTACATCCTGAGCAAGCTCAACGCGGCCGAGGCGTTCGAGACGTTCCTGCAGACCAAGTACGTCGGGCAGAAGCGCTTCTCGCTCGAAGGCGCCGAGACCGTCATCCCGATGATGGACGCCGCGATCGACCAGGCCGCCGAGCACGGTCTCGACGAGGTCGTCATCGGCATGCCGCACCGCGGCCGGCTCAACGTGCTGGCCAATATCGTCGGCAAGCCCTACAGCCAGATCTTCGGCGAGTTCGAGGGCAACCTGAACCCGAGTCAGGCGCACGGCTCCGGTGACGTCAAGTACCACCTCGGCGCGACCGGCACCTACCTGCAGATGTTCGGCGACAACGATATTGCGGTGTCGCTGGTGGCCAACCCGAGCCACCTCGAGGCCGTCGACCCGGTGCTCGAAGGCCTGGTCCGTGCCAAGCAGGACATCATCGACTTCACCTCCCCGGAGGGGCATGCCGCCTTCTCGGTGGTGCCGATGATGCTGCACGGTGACGCCGCGTTCGCCGGTCAGGGTGTGGTGGCCGAGACGCTGAACCTGGCGCTGCTGCGGGGTTACCGCACCGGCGGCACCATCCACATCATCGTGAACAACCAGATCGGCTTCACCACCTCGCCGCACGATTCGCGCTCCAGCGAGTACTGCACCGATGTCGCCAAGATGGTCGGCGCGCCGATCTTCCACGTCAACGGCGACGATCCCGAGGCGTGTGTGTGGGTGGCCAAGCTGGCCATCGACTTCCGGCAGAAGTTCAACAAGGACGTCGTCATCGACATGCTGTGCTACCGCCGCCGCGGGCACAACGAGGGCGACGACCCGTCGATGACGCAGCCCGGCATGTACGACGTGATCGACACCAAGCGTGGTGTCCGCAAGTCCTACACCGAGGCGCTGATCGGCCGCGGCGACATCTCGATGAAGGAGGCCGAGGACGCGCTGCGCGACTACCAGGGCCAACTGGAGCGGGTGTTCAACGAGGTCCGCGAGCTGGAGAAGCACGAGATCGAGCCGAGCGAATCGGTCGAGGCCGACCAGCAGACACCAAAGGGCCTCAACACCGCCGTCGACAAGTCGGTGCTGGCGCGGATCGGTGATGCGCACCTGGCCGTGCCGGAGAACTTCAACGTGCATCCGCGCGTGCAGCCGGTGCTCGACAAGCGTCGCGAGATGGCCTACGAGGGCAAGGTGGACTGGGCCATGGGCGAGCTGCTGGCCCTCGGATCGCTTGTCTCCGAAGGCAAGACGGTCCGCCTGACCGGCCAGGACGTCCGGCGCGGCACGTTCACCCAGCGTCACGCGGTGATCATCGACCGCAAGACCGGCGCCGAGTTCACCCCCCTGGACCTGCTGACCGCCGATACCGACGGCAACCCGACCGGTGGCCGCTTCATGGTGTACGACTCGGCACTGTCCGAGTTCGCGGCGGTAGGCTTCGAATACGGCTACTCGGTGGGCAACCCCGGGGCAATCGTGTTGTGGGAGGCCCAGTTCGGCGATTTCGTCAACGGCGCGCAGTCGATCATCGACGAGTTCATCTCCTCTGGCGAGGCCAAGTGGGGCCAGCTCTCCGATGTCGTGTTGCTGCTGCCACACGGTCACGAGGGCCAGGGTCCCGACCACACGTCGGGCCGTATCGAGCGCTTCCTGCAGGTGTGCGCCGAGGGCTCGATGACCGTGGCAATGCCCTCGACCCCGGCGAACTACTTCCACCTGCTGCGCAGGCACGCCCTCGACGGTATCCACCGGCCGCTGATCGTCTTCACCCCGAAGTCGATGCTGCGCAACAAGGCCGCGGTCAGCGAGGTCAAGGACTTCACCGAGATCAAGTTCCGCTCGGTGCTGGAAGAGCCCACCTACGAAGAGGGCATCGGCGAGCGGTCGAAGGTCAAGCGAGTGCTGCTCACCAGCGGCAAGATCTACTACGAGCTGGTGGCCCGCAAGGCCAAGGAGAAGCGTGATGATGTGGCGATCATCCGCATCGAGCAGCTCTACCCGCTGCCGCGGCGCCGGCTTAACGCGACCCTCGACGAGTACCCCAATGTGTCGCAGTACTTCTGGGTGCAGGAGGAGCCGGCCAACCAGGGTGCCTGGCCGACGTTCGGGCTTTCCCTGCCGGAGTTGTTGCCGGAGAAGCTGACCGGGATCAAGCGCATCTCCCGGCGCGCCATGTCGGCTCCGTCCTCGGGTTCCTCGAAGGTGCACGCGGTCGAGCAGCAGGAGATCATCGACGAAGCGTTCGCGCCGTAGTTCCGCCCGACGTGGAGAAGGTCGCGAGAATCCGGATGATTCTCGCGACCTTCTGCACGTGCGAGGTCAGAAAAGACCGGGGATCGGCGACTCACCGTTGGCCAGGGATGTCATCGCGCCCGGGCAGAACGCCGAGATCGCGAACCCGGTGAACATGGTGGCCGGCCCGAGCGGACGCCCGATCGTGTCCGAGACCTGCCCGGCGACATCGGCGAGGTTCTGGCCGCCGTCTGCCAGCACCGGGCACACCGACTGCCCCGCCGAGACTGCGTCGGCCGGGTTGATGCCGCTCAGACCCGACCCGTCCAGGGTGTTCAGGAAGTCGGTGGCCGGATCGGCCTGGGCGGGGGCGGCGGCCAGCAGACCGGCGGACAGGACGGCACCGGCGGCAACCGCGAATCGCAAACGCATCATGATGGGGGCATCGCTGCGCGCGCGGGCATCGTTACACTCCCAGCGCACAAAATGCACCATCGGTGGTCCAATGAGATGCGTTCTGCCACTGGGCTTCGCGAGATGATTGTCACATCATGGTTGGATGCGCCTTCTGACGGTCGATGACCGTGCCGTCCGAGTCCAGACCGCCGGTGACCCCCAGAACAGGCCGGTGCTGTTGCTGCACGGCATCTCCCGCAGTCTCGAGGACTGGTCCGAGCAGGTGGAGCGACTGTCGCGACGCTTCTATGTGATCGCCCCGGACCAGCCGGGGTTCGGGTTCTCGGCCCGCCGGGAGGGACCCGCCGATCTGGGCGCCCTGGCCGACGGGGTGGCCGGCACCCTCGCCGAGCTCGGCGAAACCCGGCCATGCCACGTCATCGGCAACTCGCTCGGCGGTGCGGTCGCCATGCAGCTCCTGGCCGCCCACCCCGACCGGGTCGCCAGCCTGACCCTGGTCAACAGTGCCGGTTTCGGCGCCGAGGTCACCCCGCTGCTGAAGATGTTGTCGCTGCCCGGGCTCGGCCGCTACGCCGCCACCCACAGCACCGCGGCCGGCGCCCGGCTGATGGAACGCCGGATCTTCGCCGACCCGGCACTGGCCACCCCCGAACGCGTCGAGCATGCGCTGCGGATCGCTGCGCAGCCCGGCGCCGGGGCATTTCTGCACGAGATCGCCAACCAGCTCGGCACCGCGCGCGGAGTCCGCCCGCAGTGGCGCGAGGGTCTGTTGGCGGCGGTGGCCGCGCATCCCCGGCCCACCCTGTTGATCTGGGGCGACCGCGACCGCATCCTGCCAGCGGTTCACCTCGGCGCGGCCCGGCGGCAGTTTCCCGACGCTCAGGTCCACCTGTTCGCCGGTGCCGGACACATGCCGCAGATCGAGCGGCCCGACGAGTTCGCCGACCTCGTCACCGCGTTCGTGGAGAACGGACCGACCCGGTCGGCTGCGGTACCGCCGGTAACGGCTAAGGTCGAACACAATCGAACAACAGTTGGTCACGACAGGAGTGTGCGCATGGAGGGCTTTGCCGGAAAAGTTTGCGTCGTGACGGGCGCCGGCTCGGGCATCGGGCAGGCACTGGCCGTCGAGCTGGGCCGCTCCGGCGCCAAGCTGGCGATCAGCGATGTCGACACCGAGGGGCTGGCAGTCACCGAGGAGCGTCTGAAGGCCATCGGCGCACCGGTCAAGGCCGATCGCCTCGACGTCACCGAGCGTGAGGCCTTCGAGCTGTACGCCGGCGCGGTCAAGGAGCATTTCGGCAAGGTCAACCAGATCTACAACAACGCCGGGATCGCGTACTCCGGCGATATCGAGGTCAGCTCCTACAAGGACATCGAGCGGATTATGGACGTCGACTTCTGGGGCGTCGTCAACGGCACCAAGTCCTTCCTGCCGCACCTGATCGAATCCGGTGACGGGCACGTCGTCAACGTCTCCAGCCTCTTCGGCATCTTCTCGGTGCCCGGCCAGGCCGCCTACAACGCGGCGAAGTTCGCGGTGCGCGGATTCACCGAGGCCCTGCGCCAGGAGATGGCCGTGGCCAAGCACCCGGTCAAGGTGACCTGCGTGCACCCAGGCGGCATCAAGACCGCGATCGCGCGCAACGCCACCGCCGCCGAGGGTATCGACGTGCAGAAGATGGCCAACGCCTTCGACAAGAAGCTCGCCAAGACCAGCCCGGAGAAGGCCGCCAAGATCATCCTGGAGGCGGTCCGCAAGGATCGCGCCCGGGTACTGGTCGGCGCCGACGCGAAGATCCTCGACGTGTTCGTCCGGATCACCGGTTCGGGCTATCAGAAGCTGTTCTCGACGGTGGCCAACGGCCTGATCCCGAAGTGATCTAGTGACCGAGCGGGTGGGTGTCCAGCCAGGCGTTGGCCACCGCCCCCGGCTCGGCGCCGGCGGCCACCTCGGCGCGCAGCTGTGCCAGGGCGTCGGTGTCGAGCACACCGGCCAGTTCGTTGACCGACCGTAACTGCATCTGGCTCAGGGTGTTCCGCCGGAACACCGGCACCACGTTCTCGGCGCGGATCAGTGCCGTCCGGTCCGCCAGCATGGTCAGATCCTCGGGGAAATCCGGTGCTGCCGCCGATGTCCAGGCAATGTCGATTGCGCCGCTGCGCAACGCCGCCCACAGTGCCTCGGCGTCGGAAAACTCCTCGGGCGCGGCCGGCGTACAGGTGCCGAACGACTCCGGCACTCGAACCCCTTCCACGACACCGGGTTTCAGCGCATCACAGCGGGTGATCAGCGCGCTGACGTCACGTGCACCCCAGTCCGCAGCGGTCGGCCCGGTCACCGCGATGACCGGTTTGTCGGATGCGCCGTCGGCATAGTCACCGGCGCCCAGCCCTTCCGGGAGCGCTCCGACCATGGCGCGGTACACCTGGGCCGCCGACCGTGCCGGTGCGTCCGGCGCGAACCGGGCCAGCACCTCACCGGTCAACGCCGGTGCCACGTCGACGTCCCCGGAATCCAGCGCCGCCAAGGGATCCGGCGTGTTCTGCACATGCGCCGGGCTGCCGTAATAGCGCAGCGCGGCGGCATACAGGTGCGCGAGCAGCGCCGACTGACCGTCGGCGCCGACCGACACCGATGCCGGTGGCGGCGCCTGCCCAGCGCACCCGGCGATCAGCAGCGCGACCAGTGCGACTGCCAACCGCCGCATCGTCGACCGGATCTCAGACGCCGGAGGCTTCCGCGACCGCGGCGGCGACCGCGGGACCCACCCGCGGGTCCAGCGCGCTCGGCACGATGTGGTCGGTCGCCAGGTCATCGCCGACGACCGAGAAAATCGCATGCGCGGCAGCGACTTTCATCTCCTCGGTGATGCGGCGCGCACCGGCGTCCAGCGCGCCCCGGAACACACCGGGGAAGGCCAGCACATTGTTGATCTGATTCGGGAAGTCGCTGCGACCGGTGGCCACCACCGAGGCGTACTTGCGCGCGGCGTCGGGATGGATCTCCGGGTCGGGGTTGGACAGCGCGAACACGATGCCGCCCGGCGCCATCGTCGCGATGAACTCCTCGGGGACCAGACCCGCCGAAACCCCCAGGAAGACATCGGCGCCGCTGAGCGCCTCGGCCACCCCGCCGGTGAGCCCGCGCGGGTTGGTGCGCTGGGCCAGTTCGGCCTTGAAGGAGTTCAGGTCGCTGCGACCGCTCTCCACGATGCCCTTGCTGTCCAGCACCACGATGTCGCTGATACCGCTGTTGATCAGGATGTTGGTGCAGGCGACGCCGGCCGCACCGGCGCCGGACACCACGACCTTGAGATCGTGGATGTCGCGCTCGAGCACCTTGACCGCACCCAGCAGCGCGGCGAGCACCACGATGGCGGTGCCGTGCTGGTCGTCGTGCATCACCGGGCAGTCCAACGCCTCGATGACGCGGCGCTCGATCTCGAAGCACCGGGGTGCGGAGATGTCTTCCAGGTTCACCGCGCCGAACGTCGGCCGCAGCCGGATCAGCGTCTCGACGATCTCGTCGGGATCCTTGGTGTCCAGCACGATCGGGATGGAGTTGAGCCCACCGAAGGTCTTGAACAGCGCGCTCTTGCCCTCCATGACCGGCAGCGAGGCCGCCGGGCCGATATCGCCGAGGCCGAGCACCGCGCTGCCATCGCTGACCACGGCCACCAGGCGGTTCGCCCAGGTGTACTTCTTGGCCAGGGTGGCGTCGGCGGCGATGGCGCGGCTCACCTGAGCGACGCCCGGGGTGTAGGCGATGGAAAGCGCACGCTGGGTGTCCAGCGGTTCCTTCAGTTCGACCGAGAGCTTGCCCCCCTCGTGGGCCGCGAAGATCTCCGCGTCATCAATGACAACCTGTGGGGTCTTGACCAATTCCGACACGGCCGTCACGTTACTTCACCCAAGGAACTCACAGGCACCGGTTCCCTGACCGTGAGAGGTTGGAAACGCGACTGACGAGTAACATTCGGCCACGGGGCACGCGGTCGCGGCCCTAGACGATGGAGGTCGCGATGCCGTCTTTCCGCCCCCTGCCACCGTCGATGCTGAGGCCGGCGGGACGCCGGGTCACTACCGCTGCCGACGCATCCGGCATCCATGTGCCGGTTTCGCAGGCGATGGTCGACTGCGGCGTCTACTGCGACGGTGTCCGCCTACCGGGCAGATACACCCACGCGGCGGCGCTGAACAAGGTGCACGAGATCGAGGCCGGCGGCGGCAGCGCGTTCGTCTGGATCGGCCTGCACGAACCCGACGAGCATCAGATGCAGGCCGTGGCCGAGGTGTTCGGTCTGCACGAGTTGGCCGTCGAGGACGCGGTGCACGCCCACCAGCGCCCCAAGCTGGAACGCTACGACGACACGCTGTTCCTGGTGCTCAAGACGGTCAAGTACGTGGCGCACGACTCGGTGGCCAAGACCCGCGAAATCGTCGAGACCGGCGAGATCATGGTGTTCGTCGGTGCCGATTTCGTCGTGACGGTTCGGCACGGCGAGCACGGTGGACTCGCCACGGTGCGCAAGCACATCGACACCAACCCGACGAGCTGCAAGCTGGGCCCGTACGCCGTCATGCACGCCATCGCCGACCATGTCGTCGACGACTACCTCGACGTCACCGATCTCGTCGAGAAGGATATCGACGAGATGGAGGAGAACGTCTTCTCCCCCAACAGCGCCACCGAGATCGAGCACATCTACCTGATGAAGCGCGAGGTCGTCGAGCTTCGCCGGGCGGTCAGCCCGCTGGCCACCGACCTGCAGCGCATCACCACCGATCACAATGACCTGATCTCCAAGGAGGTCAGGCGCTACATGCGCGACGTGCTCGACCACACGATCAAGGCAGCCGACCGCATCGAGGGCTATGACGAGGTGCTCAGCTCGTTGGTGCAGGCTGCGGTCGGCAAGGTCTCGATGCAGCAGAACACCGATATGCGCAAGATCTCGGCCTGGGTGGCGATCGCCGCGGTGCCGACCGCGCTGGCCGGCATCTACGGGATGAACTTCGACTACATGCCCGAACTACACCAGCCGTGGGGCTACCCGGCGGTGCTGCTGCTCATGCTGGGCGTGTGCACGCTGCTGTACCGGACGTTCCGGCGCAATCACTGGCTCTGACGTGGCCTAGGACGGCTCGGAGGCCCGCCGGTTCGCGTCGAAGACGTCGACGCCGTCGGTGCGCCAGGCCTCGCGCA
Organism: Mycolicibacterium frederiksbergense; assembly: GCF_012223425.1. GTDB lineage: Bacteria > Actinomycetota > Actinomycetes > Mycobacteriales > Mycobacteriaceae > Mycobacterium > Mycobacterium frederiksbergense. The sequence goes on along the minus strand of NZ_CP038799.1, from coordinate 4,130,552 downwards.
TCGCCTCGGCGCCCTTGAGCCGCACCCAGGCCGCCTCCGTCGGCGTGATCGGGGTGGCCTGCAGGATCGTCACGTCGGAGAGCGGATCCGGCAGCGCGACATCGTCGATGGTGCTGGGGCCCAACAGGAATGCGGTGAACGGCGCGCCCTCGAACAGCGGTCCGCTCAGATCGATCAGCGCGTCGGGTTCCAGCACCAGACCCTCCACCGACGGCGCGGCCGCCAACACCGCCATCGACCGGGCCAGACCGGCCGGGCTCGGTGGCCGCAGTGACACCACCACTTCGGCCCGCGGCCCGTGCTCGGTGTCGGTGACGAAGTTGGTCGGGTCCACCATCGGATAACGCGAACAGCCCACCGAGACAAAGTGGTTGACGCCGCCGCCGTCGGGTCCGTAGCGCAGCACCGAGATCCGGTCCGCGCCCAGGAAGGTGACGCTCGCCTCGGCCGGCTCGCCGAGCACACCGGCCGCGGTGAAGTGCGCCCGCAGCCGGTTGCGCACCTCGGCTGGTACGTCGACCACTAGCCGGCGGGCGGGATGGACAGATTCACCCCGGTGTCGCCGTCGAAGATGATCAGTTTGGAGGTGTCCACCGCCAGCTCCGCCTTCTTGCCGGCAGAGACCTTCGAGTCCGCCGAAACCCGTGCCACGAACTCGTTTTCGCCGGCACCGGATTCGGCGGCCAGTTCGGCGAGCTGAGCCGATTTCGCCCCGGACCCCTCGATGCGGAAATGCAGGTACTTGTCCGCGCCCAGGGACTCCACCAGGTCGACGTCCACCTCGAAGGTGAGACCCTTGATGCGGGTGTAGGAATCGACCAGCGCGGCGTCGTCGAAATGCTCGGGACGCAGGCCGGCGATCACGTTGGTGGGCTTGGGATGCTGCCCCAGGATCCGCTGCGCCTCATCGGTGAGCACCACTTCGTCACCGAACGGCAGCTTGATACCACCGTCGGTCAGCGTCGCCGGGAAGAAGTTCATGCCCGGCGAGCCGATGAAACCGGCGACGAACAGATTGGTCGGGGTGTTGTAGAGCTCCTCGGGCGTGCCGATCTGCTGTGCCACGCCGGCCAGCATCACCACCACCCGGTCCCCCAGCGTCATCGCCTCGGTCTGATCGTGGGTGACATACACCGTGGTGGTGCCCAACCGGTCCTGCAGGCGCGCGATCTCGGTACGCATCTGCACGCGCAGCTTGGCGTCCAGGTTGGACAGCGGCTCGTCCATCAGGAAGGCCTTGGGGTTACGGACGATCGCCCGCCCCATCGCCACGCGCTGACGCTGCCCACCGGACAGCTGCCCGGGCTTGCGATCCAGCAGCTCGGCCAGATCGAGAATGCCCGCGGTCTCTTCGACCTTGCGGGCGATCTCATCCTTGCCGAGCTTGGCCAGGGTCAACGGGAACGCGATGTTCTGCCGAACCGTCATGTGTGGGTACAGCGCATAGGACTGGAACACCATCGCGATGTCGCGATCCTTGGGCGCCTTGTCGTTGACCCGCTCACCGCCGATGCGCAGGTCTCCGGAGCTGATGTCCTCCAGGCCCGCGATCATGTTCAGGGTGGTCGACTTACCGCACCCGGACGGTCCGACCAGGATGATGAATTCGCCGTCGGCGATGGTCAGCGACAGGTCCTTCACCGCCGCCGCGCCGCCGGCGTAACTCTTGGACACGTTCTCCAGCACGATCTCGGCCATGAATTACCCCTTCACCGCGCCGGAGGTCAACCCGGCCACGATCCGTCGCTGAAATATGAGCACAAAGATGATGATCGGCACGGTGATGACCATCGCGCCCGCCGCGATCGAGCCGGTCGGCTCCTCGAACTGCGAGCTGCCGGTGAAGTTCGCGATCGCCACCGGCGCGGTGATCGCCCGCTCGGTCGCCGTCAACGACAGCGCGAGCAGCAGGTCATTCCACGCGAAGATGAACACCAGAATGCCCGCGGTGACGATGCCGGGCGCCGCCAGCGGTGCGATCACCTTGCGGAAGGCCTGCCCCGGCGTGGCGCCGTCCATCTTGGCGGCCTTCTCCAGATCCCAGGGGATCTCCTTGAAGAACGCGGACATGGTGTAGATCGCCAGCGGCAATGCGAAGGTGATGTAGGGAATGATGAGGCCCGGCCAGGTGTCGAACAGTCCGAGCCGGCGCTCGATGTTGAAGATCGGTGTCACCAGGGAGATCTGGGGGAACATCGCGATCAGCAGGGCCACCCCGACCAGAACCTTCTTGCCGGGGAAGGCCAGCCGCGCGATCGCATAGGCGGCCATGCCGCCGATGACGACCGCGATCAACGTGGTGATCAGGCCGATGCCGATCGAGTTGACCAGCGCCGAGGTGAAGATGTTGCCCTCGAAGATGGCCTTGTAGTTCTCGAAGGTGATCTCCGACGGAATGAGCTTGCCGTCCTTGACCGTTGAGGTCGGCTTCAGCGACAGGGACAGGATCCAGAGCACCGGGAACAAGGCGTACAGCACGACGATGACATTGATGACAGCCCAACCGGTCGCGCGGCGGGCACCCACGTTCTCCGCCATCTAGCGGCCCTCCTCGTCCGCGCCGGGTGCTGAGGCACCGAAGATCTTGATGAAGATGAAGGCGATCACCGCGACGCAGAGGAATATCAGCACGCTGATGGCCGAACCCAAGCCGAGGTTGAACGCCTTGAACAGGTTGTCGTAACCGAGGATCGACACCGACCCGGTGTCGTTCGCGCCGCCGGTCAGCACATAGATGTTGTCGAAGATGCGGAACGCGTCCAGGGTGCGGAACAACAGCGCCACCAGGATGGCGGGTTTGATCAGCGGAATGATGATCTTGGTCAATCGCTTCCAGGCGCCGGCCCCGTCGACCTGTGCCGCGTTCAGCAGATCCTGCGGAACCAGCGCCAGACCGGCCAGCAGCAGCAGCGCCATGAACGGCGTGGTCTTCCACACTTCGGCGAGCACCACGATCGCCAGCGACGGAAGCTGTTCGGTCAGCGGCGCGCTGCCGGTCGGCAGCAGGTTGGCCAGGTATCCGGTGCCGGGCGTCCAGGCGTAGTACCAGCTGTAGGACGCCGCCACGGTCACGATGCCGTAGGGCACCAGGATTGCGGTGCGCACCGTTCCCCGGCCGAAGATGGTGCGGTGCATGACCAGTGCAAGGGCCATACCGAGCGCGAACTCGATGGCCACCGACACGATGGTGATGCCCAGCGTCACGGCGAACGCCGTCCACCAGTACTGGTCGGTGAGAATCGTCTGGTAGTTCTCCAGCCCGATGAACTCGACGTCATCGGGCGCGGCCAGGTTGTAGCGCTGCAGGCTGAGCCAGACGGCGTAGACGATCGGGTAGGCCGTCACCGCGAGCATCAGGAAGACGGCCGGGCTGATCAGCCAGAAGGCCAACCGCCGTTCGGCGCGCGTGTCATCGCTGCCCTGGGTCTGGGTCGTCACGGAATGAGCCCCTTGCCGTCGATGGCCTTCTGTACCTGCACGGCGAGTTCATCAGCGGTGCGTTCGGGGTCGATATCGGTGATCGGCGCCAGCGCGGCGGAGATCCGGGTCGACACTGCCTGGTACACCGGTGTCGCCGGGCGCACCGCGGCATTGGTGAGCTGCTGACGGATGATCTCGTACTGCGGGTACTTCTCCTGGAACGCCGGGTCGTCATACAGCGACGCCCGCACCGCGGGCAGACCGCCCTCGACCGACGTATAGCGCTGGTTGTCGACATTGCGCAGGCAGCGGATGGCCTCGAACGCCTCGGCCTTGTGCTGGGTGTTCTTGCCGACGGCCAGGTTCAGACCACCCAGGGTCACCCGGGCCGGCTCACCGTCGCGCACCCCCGGGAACGGCGCGAAACCGAAGACCTTCTTGCTGGCCTCGTAGGCGATGTCGAACTGCTCGTCGGTCGGCGAGAAGCTGCCGGAATCGTTGATCGCGCCGGCCAGGGCGGGGTCCTCGTTGAGCGGCAGGAACGCGACGCCGCCCTTGACGGCATTCTCCAGCATGGATGGCAGCACGAACGGCCAGTTCACCTCGAGCGCGGCTTTGCCCTGTTCCAGCGCCAGGCGTGCGGTGCCCTCATCGGTCTGGGTGATCGACGGGTCCGCACCCGGCGCGGTGGCAACGTCTTTGATGATCTGCAGTGCCTTGACGGTGGCCGCCCGGTGCTCGGGGGTGTCGGTCAGCGTGACGGTCTTGCCGTCATCGGAGAGCACCTGGCCCCCGGCACTTTCCAGCAGCGTGTTGAACCACACGACCAGACCTTCGTACTGCTTGCCCTGTACAGCGATCCAACTGGGGCCCCCCGCGGCGTACTGACGCTTCGCCTCAGCCACCATGGCATCCCAGTTCGACGGCGGTGCGGACATCAAATCTGCGCGGTACCAGAGCAATTGAGTATTGGTGGTGATCGGCGCCGCATACAGTTTGTCCTGCCACTTGGCAGTCTCCAGCGGCCCGGGCAGCGTATTGGCTGCTGCATCGGATTCGGCCTGGCCCGCGGGATCGTCGGACAACGGCAACGCCCAACCGGCTTCGGCGAATTCGGCCGTCCACACCACGTCGAGGGCCATCACGTCCAGGGATTTGTCGTTGCCGGTGAGTCGGCGGGCCAGCTGCAGACGTTGATCATCGGCGCCCTTGGGCAACGAAACCTGTTTGATGGTGAACCTGCCGCCGAGCTGCTCGTTGCACTTCTGGGCCACCGCGGTGAACGTTGCCATCTCGTTGGCCGGTGTGTAGTAGCTGATGACGACGCCGTCCTCGGCCTCGCCGCACGCCGTGACCACCGAACCGACCGTCAGCGCGGCCATCACCCCGGCGCAGAGTCGTCGCTTCAGCACTTCCGGCCTCCGTCTGCGTTGATGGCACCGCCGGAGCGGCTCCGGGCGAGAACATCCCGCGGGGCAAACCTAGGGCTACAAGCGCGTAATATGCAACCGTTTCCTGGGCGCGTCGCCCATCAGATCGTCAAGCGCGCCAGCAGATCCCGCCCCTGCTCCGCGCTCTGCGGGTCACACAGCACGTCATAGCGGCCCGCGACGAGTTGCATGGTCGAGCTGAAATCTCTTGTGCCGCGGGCCATCGCATACGGAATGGCCGAGGTGATGAGGCCGAAGAACACACCGGCGATCAGCCCGGTGGCCAATGCGCCCCACGGGCTCGGACTGAAGAACCCGAGAATCAGGCCGATGAACAGGCCCAGCCAGGCGCCCGAGAGCACGCCACCGCCGATCACCTTGGGCCATGACAGCCTGCCGGTGACCCGCTCGACCTGCATCAGGTCCACACCCACGATGGTCACCTGCTGCACCGGAAACTGTTGATCGGAGAGGTAATCCACCGCGCGCTGCGCCTCGGCGTAGGTCGGGTAGGCCCCGATCGGCCACCCTTTGGGTGGGGTCGGCAATGCCGACGGGCCACGCACACCCGGTCTGCCGACGGGGTCCTTGCCGGGCTGGAGGGGACCGGTCATAGCTACTCGTTCTCCTTCGTTCGCGTCAGCGCTGCACGACCTGTGCAGACGGGCACGCAACCTGCGGGTTCGATGCCACAACCCTAACCCCCGGCGGGTGCGCACGCGGCGCCGCCCCGCACTCGAATCACCCCGGGTACCAGCACGTACGCTAGGTTTGCAGGATGACCAATCCGGGTGAGAACGCAGGGTCAACCCCACCATCGGATGCACGTTCGGGCTCGGAACCGAATGCCGCCGACAGTGCTTCCGAGCCGGCCTCCGGTGGCTACGAGGCGCCGCCGATCGAGCAGGCGCCCGGCGAGCCCGCACCGCCGCCGAGCTACCCCGATTACTCCCCACCGCCCGCGTACGGCGGCTATGACGCCCCGCCGAGTTATGCGCAGCCCGGCCCGTCCGCCGGCTATCCCCCGCCCGGATTCACCCCACCGGACTATTCGTCCACCGGCTATCCCCCGCCCCCTCCCGGGTACGGCGCACCCCAGGGCGCACCGCCGCCCTCGGGCTACCCGCCGGCGCCGCCGTACGGGGCCGCCCCGTACGGCGGGCCGCCTCCGGGTTACCCGCCGGCGCCGCCCTACGGCGCGGCGCCCGGCTACGGGGGTTACGGGCCTGCGCCGCAGCCCGGGACGAACTCCCTGGCGATCGGCTCGCTGATTGCCTCCCTTGCCGGGGTCCTCTGCGGGATCGGCTCGATCATCGGCATCGTGCTCGGCTTCGTCGCGCTGAACCAGATCAAGCAGAACCAGCAGGGCGGTCATGGACTCGCGGTGGCGGGCATCGCGGTCGGCGCGCTGACGCTGGTGTTCAGCCTCATCGTCGCCGTCGCGGTGCTGTGAGCGAGGGCCCTGCGCAGCCGCCTGCCGGCGATCCGAACGCACCGTGGGACTACCCGGCCGATCCGGGTCTGCCGCCGCCGGTCTATCCGGGACCGCACGCCGGTTTCCCCGGGCCGCCGGGTTATCCGGGCGCACCCGGCTATCCGCCGCCCGGTTACCCCGCGTACCCCGGCTACGACCCGTACCGGCCGGCGAAGCCGATCGGTACCAACGGCAAGGCCGTCGGCGCACTGATCGCCGCCCTGATCGGCCTGCTGTTCTGTGGTCTCCCGTCGGTCGCGGGCCTGGTGCTCGGCGTCATCGCCATGCGCGAGACCAGGCGCACCGGCCAGGACGGATACGGTCTTGCCCTGGCCGCGGCCATCATCGGCGGTCTGGTCACCGCCGGCCTGGTGCTGATGGTCCTGTTGTGGATCGGTGTCTTCGCCAGCGGCTTCAGCCTGGTCTAGGCGGGCGGCCGGTACGGCTCGCCGGTGCGCGTCATCCCCGCGGCGCGTCCCTTCCCCGCGACCACCAACGCCATCTTGCGGCTGGCCTCGTCGATCATCTCGTCGCCGAGCATCACCGCTCCGCGCGCGCCGCCGGCCGCCGAGGTGTGCCACTCGTAGGCCTCCAGGATCAGTTCGGCGCGATCGTAATCGGCCTGCCGCGGGCTGAACAGTTCGTTGCCTGCGGTGATCTGGTCCGGGTGCAGCACCCACTTACCGTCATACCCGAGCGCGGCCGACCGGCCCGCCACCCGCCGGAACCCGTCGACATCGCGCACCTTCACATAGGGGCCGTCGATCGCATTCAGGCCGCGTGCCCGGGCGGCCACCAGGATCCGCATCAGCACGTGATGGTGGGCGTCGCCGATGTCATATCCCTCGGGCTGCCCGCCGACCTCCAGGGTGCGCATGTTGAGGCTGGCCGCCATGTCACCGGGGCCCAACACCAATGCCTGCATCCGCGGCGCGGCGGCGATCGCGTCGATATTCGTCAGACCTTGCGCATCTTCGATCTGCGCCTCGATCCCGATGCGGCCCAACGGCAGACCGTGGGTCTTCTCCAACTGGGTGAGCAGCATGTCCAGTGCGTGCACATGGGTGGCATCGGACACCTTGGGCAGCACGATGATGTCGAGATGCGCCCCGGCGCGGGCCACCACCTCGATGACATCGGCATGGGTCCACGGTGTCGTCCAGTCGTTGACCCGCACCCCGCGCAGCGATCCGCCTGCCCAGCCCGGCCCGGCCAACTCCGCGGCGACCCGGGTCCGGGCCTCGGCCTTCGCGTCGGCGGCCACCGCGTCCTCCAGGTCGAGGAACACCTGATCGGCGGCCAGCGTCTTGGCCTTCTCGATCATCTTCTCGCTGCTGCCCGGAACCGAAAGACATGTTCGGCGGGGGCGATACACGTTGTCCACGCCCCTAGTCTCTACGCTTTGACCCATGGCGGCGGTTACCCGGGTATATGCGGCCCGCCTGGCGGGCATGGTCGTCCTCGGCCCGGACGGCGAGTCGATCGGGCGTGTCCGCGATGTGGTGGTCAGCATCAGCATCGTCCGCCAACAACCGCGAGTTCTCGGACTGGTCGTCGAACTGCTTACCCGCAGAAGGATTTTCGTGCCGATCCTGCGGGTGACCGCGATCGAGCCCAGCGCCGTCACCCTGACCACCGGCAACGTGTCGCTGCGCCGGTTCTCCCAGCGCCCCGGTGAGGTGCTCGCCCTGGGTCAGGTGCTGGAGACACGCGTGCGGGTCGACGATCCCGACCTCGAACAGCTCGCCGGTCTCGATGTGGTCGTGGTGGATCTCGGTATCGAGCAGACCCGCACCCGGGACTGGGTGGTCACCAAGGTGGCGGTCCGCCCGCAGCGCCGGCTGGGGCGCCGCAGCAATATCTATCCTGTCGACTGGAAGCACGTGCACGGGCTGACACCGTCCGGATTGGCCATGCCCGACCAGGGTGTCGCGCAGCTGCTCGAGCAGTTCCAGGGCCAGCGTCCGATCGAGGTCGCCGACGCAATCCGGGAGCTGCCCGCCAAACGGCGCTTCGAAGTGGTCAACGCCCTCGACGACGAACGCCTCGCCGACGTACTGCAGGAGCTGCCCGAGGACGAACAGGCTGCGCTGCTGCGTCAGCTCAAGACCGAACGCGCGGCCGACGTGCTGGAGGCGATGGATCCCGACGACGCCGCGGACCTACTGGGGTCGATGGCGCCGGCCGACGCCGAACAGTTCCTGCGCCGGATGGACCCGGAGGACTCCGAGGATGTGCGGCGCCTGCTCAGCCACTCCCCCAACACCGCCGGCGGCCTGATGACCTCCGAGCCGGTGGTGCTGGCACCGGACACCACGGTCGCCGAGGCGCTGGCCCGGGTCCGCGACCCCGACCTGACACCTGCACTGGCCTCGCTGGTATTCGTGGTGCGACCACCGACCGCGACACCGACCGGGCGCTACCTGGGCTGTGTGCACCTGCAGCGGCTGCTGCGGGAGCCACCGGCCGAGCTGGTCAGCGGCATCGTGGACAAGGACCTGCCCAGCCTGCGCCCCGAGGAGACACTCGGCGCGCTGACCCGCTATTTCGCCGCCTACAACCTGGTCTGCGGGCCGGTGGTCGATGAGGAGAACCATCTGCTCGGCGCGGTGTCGGTCGACGATGTGCTCGATCACCTGTTGCCCGACGATTGGCGCGCACGTGAGGCCGAGCCACTGATCGTCACCACGGAGAAGTCAACGTGAGCGACAGGATCGACACCCCGCGCTCGTCGCGTAGGCGCTTCACCCCGCGCTTCGACGTCGAGGCGGCCGGCCGTTTCGGCGAGTCCTTCGCGCGGTTCCTGGGCACGGGTCGCTATCTGGCGATGCAGACCGTGTTCGTCATCATCTGGATCCTGCTGAACGTCTCGGCGCTCGCCCTGCAGTGGGACCCATACCCGTTCATCCTGCTCAACCTGGCCTTCTCAACTCAGGCCGCCTACGCCGCGCCGCTGATCCTGCTGGCGCAGAACCGCCAGGAGAACCGCGACCGGGTCTCGCTGGAAGAAGACCGCCGGCGCGCCGAACAGACCAAGGCGGACACCGAATACCTGGCCCGCGAACTTGCCGCGCTACGGCTGGCGGTGGGCGAGATGGCCACGCGCGACTATCTGCGCCGCGAACTCGAGGAGCTGCGCGAGATGCTGGTGGAGTTGGTGCCGCCCAAACCGAAGAAGAACAAGGGCAAACGCGCGGCCGAACCGGTCGCACCGAGCGATCAGCCGGAAGCGGATTCCGAGCCGACTCCGGGCGCATGAAAATCCTTGCCACCCATTGCCGCACCACGAAGACATGCGACTGGGTATGGTGACCTGGTTCACAAACGGTCGGGTACCGCAAATCTAGGACGGTTGAGTGGTCAAAGGGGGAGCCTCCGCCCTCGCTGCAGCGCGGCACGGAGCAGGGCGACTGATGCGCACGGTGGCTGATTCGGCGCCGTCCACCCGCGGGTTGCTGGGTATTGCCATCCTCACCCCACTGGTCCTGACGCTGGGCGTGGGCGCTTCGGCTCCCGTGCTCAAGCCCGTGCTGGAGACCACCGTGACCCCGCTCGCGGCCGTCGTCACCACCCCCGAAAGCGATTCCGGTGTCAGCGTGGTGGCCGCCATGAAGACACCGCGCCCGTTCCAGACCGCGGGCACCGCGCTGTCCGCGCCGCCACCGGCCGCCGTGGTGAGTGCCCCCGGCAACCTCCGCATTCCGACGGTCGCCCTGAACGCCTACCGCAACGCCGAGCGGATGATGGCCTCTGCGGCGCCGACCTGCGGGATGAGCTGGAACCTGCTCGCCGGCATCGGCCGTATCGAGTCCATGCACGCCAATGGTGGCGCCACCGATGTCAACGGCACCGCGGTCAAACCCATTCTCGGGCCCGCCCTGGACGGAACCCTGCCCGGCAACGAGATCATCGTGCAGAGCCGAAACAACGACCGGGTCACCTACGCCCGGGCGATGGGCCCGATGCAGTTCCTGCCGGGCACCTGGTCGCGGTACGCCTCCGACGGCAACGGTGACGGCAAGGCCGAAGTGCAGAACCTGTACGACGCGACGCTGGCCGCGGCCCGGTATCTGTGCAGCGGTGGCCTGAACATGCGCGATCAGAGTCAGGTCATGACGTCGATCCTGCGCTACAACAACTCGGTTGCCTACGCGCGCAATGTGCTGGGCTGGGCCGCCGCGTACGCCACCGGCGTGGTGCCGGTGAACTTGCCGCCCATCACCGGACCCGTTCCCGCGCTGGGCATGGGCAACGTGCACCTGGACACCAATGCAGAGGGCCTTGGACCCGGGTTGCCGTTGAACGCACTGGGGTTACCGTCGACCGACCCGATGGCCGTCATGCCGTTCTTCGACCTGGGCCGCGCCGATGTGGCCGACCGCCTGCCGGTGCCACCGGGGCCCGGTGAGCCTGCGGCCGTCCCGAACTGTGCGGTGTTCTGTCTCGGTGAGAACACGCCAGCTCCGGCGGCGCCGTTCAACCCGTTCGCACCGCCACCCCCGGCGGCCGCACCGTTCAACCCGTTCGCACCGCCGCCCCCGGCCGCTCCGGCGGCGCCGTTCAACCCGTTCGCACCGCCACCGCCGGCCGCCGCACCGCCCGCGCCGTTCAACCCGTTTGCCCCGCCTCCCCCCGCGGCTCCGGCGCCTCCCGCGGTGCCAGCCGCGCTCGGTCCCGCACCCGGCCCCGCCGCGTAGTCGGCCCGGCGGACCGAAGGTCCGTCGTCGCGGCCTGATATGTAGGGAAGTTTGTCAATAGGCAGGGTGAGGCGCCGCCGGGAAAGTTATCCCCGGCGGCGCCTCGTTGCTTCCTGGGTCCGTGTGGTGAGCGTGTCGGTTGGCGACGCGCGGTCAGACTGATATTCGCGGATTGGTCACCGCAGGACGGTGTTTCGGCTGGATCGTATCCGCGTGTCTAGAATCGAGCGTCGGCCCCCTTTCAGGGGTCTGCTCATAGGCCGGTCGCGGGTCGATCCACGCGCTGCCACCACCGTGACCAAGGAAGCAGCTTGGGTGGCGGTTAGTCGTCCATGACCGCCAGCGACCAGCACCAGCCGGCCAGTTCGCGGGCGACCGCAACATTGGCCACCGTGGACCGCTTGCGGCGGGCCAGAAAGCCCACCCACCGGTGATGCAAGCGTCGGTTGCCCTCGTCACCACGGGCACGGGCGGCGACCGGGGCCAGTTCCCACCGTGACCGCATCACCGGTCCGACACGATAGCGAGGTCGGTGATGCCAGGCTGCTTCGACGAGCAGGCGGCGTACGTGGGTGTTGCCGGTCTTGGTGATCGGTCCCTGCACCCGTGCCGAACCCGACGAGTGTTCCGAGGGCACCAGTCCGACGAAGGAGCCGATCGTGTTGCCGGTGAATCTGTTCCAGTCGCCGATCTCAACCGCCAGTGCGAAGCCGGTCAAGGTGCTTACGCCGCGAAGACACGACACCCGACGCACGATGGGGGTGAACTCGCTGTTGGCGGCGACTTCGTGGATCGCTGCGTCCAAGCGGTCGCGTCGGGCCTGCAGCATCAGTACATGCTCGTAATCGGCGTCGAAGGCCATCCGTGTGGCTGGCATCTGCAGCCGGGTCACAGCATCAGTGCGCAGCCAGCGATCATGGGTACCCGTCCAGGCGTGGCCGCCGTAGTAGACGATGCCGTGGCGCAGCAGCAGCTTGGACAGTCGATGACGGGCCCGCATCAGATCACCGCGGCAGTCTTCGCGGGCGCGCACCAAATCGCGGCATGCTTCCTGGTTCAGGCTCGGGATCGCCACCGAGGTGACCTCGTCTAAGCGCAGCAGCCGGGCCAAGTGCAAGGCGTCGCGAGCATCGGTCTTCACCCGATCTCCGGCGGGTTTCTGCAGCTTCGATGGTGCGACCACCTCGCACCGAATTCCTGCACTGGTCAGTGCGCGATACAGTCCAAAACCCGTGGGGCCGGCCTCGTAGGCAACCGCCACCGGACCAGGCACCTGTTTGATCCAGTCCTGGATGTGCTCGTAAGACGGCGTCAACCGGGTCTGGGTCACCTGACCGGTCATCCCATCGATTGCTGCCGCCGCGACCGAACGTGCGTGCACGTCCAGCCCAATACTCGTACGCTCAGTGAACACCGGGGCCTCCCACCACTGTTGGATAGACCGGGCGGGCCCACTACCCACCCGGTAACCCACGAACATGGGTGAGCGAGGCCCCGGCCCGCAACCCCCGATAACAGCCGACGGTCACCTCATACCGTCTAGACTCGCGGGTGATGTCATCGACACATACCGACCTGGAAGCCGCGGTTCGTGCTGCGCTGAGCAAGGTCGTCGATCCCGAACTGCGGCGCCCGATCACCGAAGTGGGCATGGTCAAAGGCGTCACCGTCGACGCCGACGCCGGCGTGCACGTCGAGATCTATCTGACCACCTCGGCCTGCCCGAAGAAGAACGAGATCACCGACAAGGTGACCGCCGCCGTCACCGACGTCCCGGGCACCGGTGCGGTCAAGGTCAGCCTCGACGTGATGAACGACGAGCAGCGCGCCGAGCTGCGCAAGCTGCTGCGCGGCGACTCGCGTGAGCCGGTGATCCCGTTCGCCCAGCCCAACTCGCTGACCCGCGTCTACGCGGTGGCCTCCGGCAAGGGTGGCGTCGGAAAGTCCAGTGTCACCGTCAATCTGGCGGCGGCGATGGCCGCCCGCGGCCTGTCGGTCGGCGTGCTCGATGCCGACATCTACGGCCACTCGGTGCCGCGGATGCTCGGCGTGGTGGACCGGCCCACCCAGGTCGATTCGATGATCCTGCCTCCGATCGCGCATGAGGTGAAGGTCATCTCGATCGCGATGTTCACCCAGGGCAACACCCCGGTGGTGTGGCGCGGACCGATGCTGCACCGGGCGCTGCAGCAGTTCCTGGCCGATGTCTACTGGGGCGATCTGGACGTGCTGCTGCTGGACCTGCCGCCGGGCACCGGCGATATCGCCATCTCGGTGTCGCAGCTCATCCCGGGTGCGGAGATCCTGGTGGTCACCACCCCGCAGTCGGCAGCGGCCGAGGTTGCCGAACGCGCCGGCGCGATCGCCCTGCAGACCCGTCAGCGCATCGTCGGCGTGGTGGAGAACATGGCGGGGCTGACCCTGCCGGACGGCACCGTGATGGACATCTTCGGGTCGGGCGGCGGCGCGCAGGTGTCGGCGTCACTGACCCGGTCGATCGGCGCCGATGTGCCGCTGCTGGGCCAGATTCCGCTGGAACCCAGCCTGGTATCCGCCGGCGACTCCGGCATTCCGCTGGTGTTGTCGACTCCCGACTCCCCGGCCGCCAAGGAGCTGCGCAAGGTCGCCGACGCGCTCGGGGCACGCAAGCGTGGCCTGGCCGGGATGTCGCTGGGGCTGGACCCCGCCGGACGTTAGGTCGCGTCGCTGTCGAAGCGCGCACCGGTGACCGGCGGGCCGCCCTCGACCGGCGGCGTCGGGTCCGGCGCGGGTTGAGGTGCGTCCGGGGACACCGGCTTGACCGGCTTGTCGAAGTTGCCGGTCAGGAACGAGTCGTCGCCGTCGAGCAGATGCTTGGTCAGCGCCGCACGCGGTGTCATCCCGCGCAGCTTCTGCAGCTCGCTCAGCGGCTCACGCAGATCCTCGAATTCCGGCCCGAGGTCCTGTCGCAGCTGGCTGGTCGCCCCGCTGAGGTACTCGCGGGCCTGGCGGACCGCGCCGGAGGTCCAGCGGATCGCTCCGGGCAGTCGTTCGGGGCCGAGGATGACCAGCCCGGCCACCACCAACAACAGCATCTCGCCCCAGCCGACATTCGCGAACATCTCAGGCGGCGCCGTCACCGATCGGAGTGACGGTCAGGGTGACGCGGCGACCGTCGCGGACGACCTCGATCGGGGCGGGCTCACCGATCTTGAGCTGACGCACCGCGACGACGAACTCGTCGGCGTCGGCGACATCGCGGTCCCCGACCTTGACGACCACGTCGTTCTCCAGGATCCCGCCCCGCTCCGCGGGACCGCCGACCTTGACATCGGCGATCTGTGCGCCGGAGGCCAGGTCGTTGCTGGCCGAACGGGCGGTCAGACCCAGGGTGGGGTGCGAGATCTTGCCGGCCTCGATGAGCTTCTGCGCCACATCCTTGACCTCGTTGACCGGGATGGCGAAGCCCAGACCGCTGGCGCTGTCGGACAGTGACTTGCCGGCGGTGTTGATGCCGATGACCTCGGCGGCCATGTTGATCAGCGGGCCGCCGGAGTTGCCGTGGTTGATCGAGGCGTCGGTCTGCACACCGTCGATGACGGTGTCGGTATCGGAGCCGTCGCCGGACAGCGGCAGCGGGCGGTGCAGCGCGCTGATGATGCCGTGGGTGACGGTGCTGCGCAGCCCCAACGGGGCGCCCGCCGCGATCACCTGCTCGCCGACCTGGAGCTTCTCCGAATCGCCCAGCTTCGCGACGCTGAGGTTGTCGACGTTGTCGACCTTGATCACCGCCAGGTCGGTCTTGGGGTCACGACCGACGAGGTTGGCCGGGACCTCCTTGCCGTCGTTGAACACGACGGTCATCTTGTACTTGCTCGGGTTGATCGCGGCCTCGGAGATGACGTGGTTGTTGGTCACGATGTAGCCGCGCCCGTCGATCACGACACCGGAGCCCTGCGAGCCCTCCTGGTCGCTGGTCGCTTCGATGGTGACCACCGAATCGGCGACGGCGGCGGCAACGTCGGCGAACTGTCCGGCCGGCTCAGCGGGCCGGTCGCTGGTCTCCAGGGTGACCTTGGAGGTGGTGAATGCCTCCACCACCTCGGCGGTCCTGCGGCCGACGACGCCGCCGAGAGCGCCGATGACCAGCGCCATGATAGCCAGGATCGCCAGCGCGGTGATCGACACCTTGCGGCCGAAGAGCACGTCGCGCACGCCAAGCTTGCCCTGCGGCGCCTGCACCACCACGGGAGCGCTCGGCGCCGCCGCCGGCGCTCCGAGTGCCGCGGCGGCGGACGGGTCGCGCCAGGGATCGTCGACGTCTTCGGCGTCGATATCGCGTTCGGCCTCCAGCGCGCCGGCGTCGGCCGGGTGACGCTGCAGGGAGTCACCGCCCGCGTAGGGCCGACCGAAGGCCTCGGCCAGTACGGGATCCGGCGACTGGTTCTTCGGGGTGTAGTCGCCCTGATCGCG
Source organism: Mycolicibacterium frederiksbergense (assembly GCF_012223425.1). GTDB lineage: Bacteria > Actinomycetota > Actinomycetes > Mycobacteriales > Mycobacteriaceae > Mycobacterium > Mycobacterium frederiksbergense. The sequence continues at coordinate 4,115,079 of NZ_CP038799.1, read as the reverse complement.
ATGCTTGTCCGCGCCCAGGAACGAGCCGGACACACCGTCGGGCCGGCCGAAGGCGCGCTGTGACGCCGGGTCGACGGGCGGACGTGAAACCGGACGAGGCGCCAGACGCGGGTTAGTGCCCGATTGGTCCTGATTGGTCACCCGTGCATCACTCCCCGCTCAAGCGCGCGCCACCGACGGCACCCGCGACTGAATCTCTTGCACCAAGCCTACCGGCGCTTGCGCCGGGCGCGACCTGCGCCTTCGGCCACCTGCTGAGTGGCTTCCTCGGGGACTGGCGTCTCGGGATTGCGGTCCGGAATCTGAGACAGCAGACCCAACAGAGAATTGGGCATCGCGATCGGACAGGCGTCGCGCAGCGCCGAGCGGGCCTGGCGCTGGGCATCGACCTCGCCGGCGCACAATGGGCACAACGAGAGGTGATGTCCGGCGCGCAGATGCGCGGTCATCCGCAGTTCTCCGTCGACGAAGGCCGCGATGGCCTCGGTGGAGAGGTGCTCGGTGGAGCCGAAACGGCGCGGCCCCACCGGCTCGCTGCTCTGCGAGGCGAACTGGGCAGGCAGCCACGAGAAAGCGCGACGGAACACATCGCCCGGGTCAGCCATCACCCGACTCCTCTCGGAACGCCGCGCCTTTGAACACACACTGCTCATTTGAATGTAGCGCGGTATCCCGCCCCTCACACCCGTGACGCTCAGGCGAAGGCGGTCAGCTGATCCGAATGCTTGGCCAGATGCTCACGCAGCGCCTGCCGACCACGGTGGATGCGGCTACGGACGGTGCCGAGCTTCACACCGAGGGTGGCGCCGATCTCCTCGTAGGACAAACCCTCGATATCGCAAAGGACGACGGCCGCGCGGAACTCCGGCGGCAGCGAGTCAAGGGCGGCCTGCAGGTCGGGGCCCAGGCGCGAGTCGTGATAGATCTGCTCGGGGTTGGGGTCCTCGGCCGGCACCCGGTCGTAGTCCTCGGGCAGCGCCTCCATGCGGATCCGGGTCCGGCGCCGCACCATGTCGAGGAACAGGTTCGTGGTGATGCGGTGCAACCAGCCCTCGAAGGTGCCGGGCTGGTAGTTCTGCACGGAGCGGAAGACCCGGATGAAGGTCTCCTGGGTCAGGTCCTCGGCGTCTTGAGGGTTGCCCGAGAGGCGGTAGGCCAGCCGGTACACCCGGTCGGCGTGCTGGCGGACCAGCTCGTCCCAGGACGGCATGGCGGCCTTGTCGCCGGTGGCATCGAACACGGCGGTACCGGTCAGTTCGTCGGAGGGTTCGACCCAATCGCCGTCGGTGTACTGCTCCAGATGGGGCATGGAGACGGGGCTGGCAACAGGGCTCCCCGCGCTTGCGGAAGCTGCAGCGTTGGCGATCGTCGGATCCTCCGTATCAAGGTGGCAGGCCGTTTTGGTCGGCGTCTGCGCGTTGTCGTTGGAAACGTGGCCGAGGCCGTCCGTATTCCGTGATCGCAAGCTTTCGCCGTGTTCCATGGGAAGTACCGTCTCCGACCGGGGTGTGCCTGGCATATGAGCAAACTGAACAATTCCTGAGAATGCGGATTACCCACGGTTCGACCAGGTAAAACCAGGTGAGATCCGGTGTGATTCTCGTATCAGGGGCGGGCGTGTCGGGGTCGCACCGGTCGTTGTTCGCTCTACGCTGCGGGCATGGCCAGCACCGACGACGCCGCCCAGTCGATCGTCTCGCACGCGGAGGCGTCGATCTCCGAGGACGCGGTGACCGCCGCGGCACGGGAACGTGCGGTGGACAGCGGCGCGGGTGCGGTGACGCCGGCCGTCGGCGCGCTGCTGAGCGTGCTGGCCCGGCTGACCGGCGCGAAAGCCGTGGTCGAGGTGGGCACCGGGGCCGGTGTGAGCGGGCTGTGGCTGCTGGCCGGTATGCGCGAGGACGGTGTGCTGACCACGATCGACGTCGAACCCGAGCACCAGCGACTGGCCAAGCAGGCATTCACCGAGGCCGGCGTCGGCGCGTCGCGCACCCGGCTGATCAGCGGACGCGCCCAGGACGTCCTGACCAGGCTGGCCGATGAGTCCTACGACCTGGTGTTCGTCGACGCCGCCCCGGCCGATCAGCCGCAGTATGTCGCCGAGGGTGTGCGGTTGCTGCGCCCCGGCGGGGCGATCGTGGTGCACCGCGCCGCACTCGGCGGGCGCGCCGGTGATGCGTCGGCCAACGACGCCGAGGTCGCCGCGGTGCGTGAGGCCGCCCGCCTGATCGCCGAGGACGAGCGCTTCATTCCGGTGCTGATCCCGCTGGGCGACGGGCTGCTCGCCGCCGCCCGCGACTAGCTTCCCTTTTTCGCGCGCAGTTCCCCGCGAGATTGCACTTCTCGCGGGGTCCACTCGCACTTTCACGCGGTAACCGCAATCTCGCGGCCACCCCTTGACCCTGCACTGAACGCGCGTTTAGCCTATTGAACATGCGTTCAGCCGATGATCTGACGACCACCGCACGTATCCGCGACGCGGCGATCCGGCAGTTCGGCGAACACGGGTTCAGCACCGGCGTCCGCGCGATCGCGACCGCCGCCGGGGTCAGCGCGGGGTTGGTCATCCACCACTTCGGCTCCAAGGACGGCCTGCGCAAGGCCTGTGACGACCACATCGCCGAGCAGATCCGCAGCGCAAAATCCGAATCCATCCAGTCCTCGGATCCGGCAACATGGCTCGCCCAGATGGCCGAGATCGAGGACTACGCGCCGATGATGGCCTACCTGGTGCGCAGCATGCAGTCCGGCAACGATCTTGCAAAGTCGCTTTGGCACAGGATGATCGAGAACACCGAGCAATACCTCGAGGCGGGTGTGCAAGCCGGGACGCTCAAGCCGAGCCGAGATCCCAAGGCGCGGGCCAGATACCTGGGGATGATGGGCGGCGGCGGGTTCCTGCTCTATCTGCAGCTGCACGACAACCCGACCGACGTGCGGGCGGTCCTGCGCGACTACGCCGAAGACATGGTGCTGCCGGCCCTTGAGGTCTACACCAACGGCCTGATGACCGACTCCACGATGTACGACGCCTTCGTGGCCAAACGCGAGCAGGGCGTCGCATTCAGCGCACCCGAACAAGGAGAGCAGTGATGACCAACGCAGTCGAGATCAGCGGGCTCACGAAGAGATTCGGCCGCAGCACGGCACTCGACGGTCTGGACCTGACCGTCGCCCCCGGCGATGTCACCGGATTCCTCGGACCCAACGGCGCCGGAAAGTCGACGACCATCCGGATCCTGCTCGGCCTGCTGCGCGCCGACGCCGGGACGGTGCGACTGCTGGGCGGCGATCCCTGGCGCGACGCGGTCGCGCTGCACCGCCGGATCGCCTACGTGCCGGGCGATGTCACGCTGTGGCCGAATCTCACCGGCGCGCAGGCCATCGACTTCCTGGCACGGCTGCGCGGCGGCAGTGTCGACATCCGGCGTCGCGATGAACTGATCCGGCGTTTCGAACTGGACCCGCACAAATCCGCCCGCACCTACTCCAAGGGCAACCGGCAGAAGGTCGCCATCGTCGCCGCCTTCAGCACCGATGCAGAGTTGTACATCCTCGACGAGCCGACATCGGGCCTGGATCCCTTGATGGAGAAGAACTTTCAACAGTGCGTCGCCGAGGTGGCCGACCGCGGCGCGGCGGTGCTGTTGTCCAGTCACATCCTCGCCGAGGTCGAGAAGCTCTGCGACAACGTCACCATCATCCGGGCCGGGCGCACCGTGCGTTCGGGGACCCTCACCGAACTGCGCCATCTGATGCGCACCACCGTCACCGCCCGCACCCGAGGCGACGGCGCCCAGTTGCACCGGCTGCCCTTCGTCCACGACTTCGCCGCACACGACGGGCAGATCAGCTTCTCGGTGGACCGTGCCGATCTCGGCACCACCATGGACCGTCTCGCCGGACTCGGCATCGACGAACTCGCGGTGGCGCCGGCCTCACTGGAAGACCTGTTCCTGCGCGAGTACCAGGGGGTGAGTTAGGTGAGCACCGCCGCATCGCAGACCAGTCACCGGGCCGGCGCGGCGGGGTCACCACTGACCGGCACTGCCCCACTGCTGCGGTTGGCGTTGCGCCGCGACCGTATCCGGCTCACGGTATGGCTCGCGTTGCTCACCCTGCTGATGGCGTACACCCCGGGTGCACTCGAGATGGCCTACCCGGCCGGGGAACAGCGCCTGGCCCGCGTCAGCCTGATGCAGACCCCGGCCGGGATCATGATGAGCGGCCCGATGTTCGGCGGCAACGAGACCGCGCTGGGTGCCATGATCGCCAATGAACTGATGCTGACCATGATCGTTGCCAGCTCGATCCTGGCCGTCCTCACCGTCATCAGGCACACCCGCCGTGACGAGGAAAGCGGTGCTGCCGAACTCGTGCTGTCCTCGGTGGTCGGCCGCCACGCCCGCACGGGCGCCGCGCTGATCCTGGTGGGTGCCGTCAATGCCGTTCTCGCCGTCACCATGACCGTGGCGCTTGTCGGCAACGGCTTCAGTGTCACCGACAGTGCCGCGATGAGCCTCGGTATCACCGGTGCGGCAACGGTTTTTGGTGCACTGGCGGCCGTCACCGCCCAGCTGTGGCGGCAGGCTCGCACCGCGATGGGTGCGGCGATGGGCGCCCTCGCGCTGGCCGCACTGGTTCGCGGCATCGGTGATGTCATCGACAACTCGGGCAGCGTGCTGAGCTGGTTCTCCCCCATCGCATGGGCTCAGCAGATGCGGTCCTTCGTGGACCTGCGCTGGTGGCCGCTGCTGCTGCTGATCGGACTCACCGCAACGCTGGTGGTCACCGCCGCGGTGCTGGAATCCCGGCGTCAGTACGACGAGGGCATCATCGCCTCCAGCGGTGAACGTCCGGACGCGCACCCGATCCCGAACGTCTTCGTCCTGCATCTGACCCTGCAGCGCGGCCAGTTGATCGGCTGGGGCACCGGGTTGTTCCTGGCCGGCCTGGCATTCGGGTCCATGACGAAATCACTGCTGAATGCCGCGCAGCAGAACGAGTTGCTGGCCCGGATGCTCGCAGTGTCGGGCACCGACGGTGTGCACACCACCATGTCGCAGTTCCTGGCCGCCGTGGTCGGCGCCTACGTGGTGTCCGCCGTGTTGCGCACGTTCAGCGACGAGCAATCCGGTCTGTCCGAGCCGGTGCTGGCCGCCGCGGTGTCGCGTTGGCAGTGGCTGCTGACATCGGTGGCCGCGGCGCTGACCGGTGCGGCCGCACTGCTGTTCTGCGCGGGTCTGGGCAACGGTCTGGGCGCCGCCCTGTCCGTCGGCGAGCCGGCCGCCGTCTGGCGACTGACTCTCGCCGGGCTGACCTTCCTTCCGGCCATGGCGGTCCTTTCCGCGGTCGCTGCGCTTGCCGTCGCCCTGCGCAAGCCCTGGATCGGCTGGCTGGCTGTGACATTCGTCGTGCTGAGCCTGTATCTCGGTGCGCTGCTGCGACTGCCGCAGTGGCTGTTGGACGCCTCGCCCGTCGGGCAGACCACGGCACCCACCGACTTCCCGGTCACCGCGCTGGTGACCATGCTGGCCGTCGCGACCGCCGGGACGCTGCTCGCCGGTTCGATCTATCGAACGCGGGACGCCGTATGAAACTGATCGTGCAGACCGTCCTGGGGCTCGCCTTCTTCATCGCCGTGTTGTTCTGGCCGGCAGGCACCTTCGACTACTGGCAGGCCTGGGTCTTCCTGGCGGTGTTCATCGCGACGACCATCCTGCCGAGCATCTACCTGGCGGTCCGCCACCCGGACGCACTGACCCGGCGGCTGAAGGCCGGTCCCTCCGCCGAAACCCGTCCCGCGCAACGGATCATCATGACCCTCACGGTGGCCCTGGTGGTCGCGACATTCGTGCTCTCGTCGCTCGATCACCGCTTCGGCTGGTCGCAGGTGCCGATGTGGCTCGTCGTCACCGGCAACGTCCTGGTCGCCGCCGGACTCAGTGTCGCCCAGCTCGTCGTGATGCAGAACCACTATGCGGCGGCGACGGTCCGGGTCGAGGCCGACCAGCCACTGGTGTCCACCGGGCTCTACGGGTTGGTGCGTCACCCGATGTACACCGGCGCGGCCGTCATGATGGTCGGCACCCCGTTGGCCCTGGGCTCGCTGTGGGGGTTGCTCGGTGTGGCGGCGTCGGCACCGGTGATCGTGGCACGCATTCGCGATGAGGAGCAGATGCTCACCGAGGAACTGACCGGCTACCCCGAATACCGGACGCGGGTGCGGTATCGGCTGGTGCCCTACCTGTGGTGAGCGACCGCCGATTGAGGTGACCCCGTTGCCCTGGATACAGTGCTGGTCATGACCGACAAAGCATGCCCGGGCAGCGGGAAGAGTTGGACGGTCGATATCGAGGGCAAACCGATCTGCCCCCGATGCCGCCGCTCGCTGGCCACCGTGGCGGGAAAGGGCCGCAAGATCAGGGATCTGCCGGCGGTGCCCCGGCACGAGAAGCCGTCCCGGACCACCACCAGGAACACCCGCCGCCCGAATTGATCCGATCCGGCGGCGTCGGCCACATACTGAATCCATGGAGTTGCTGACCGGTTTCGGGCTGGCCACAGCGGCGGGGCTGAACGCCTACATTCCGCTGCTGGCGCTGGGACTGCTGTCGCGATACACCGAGTTGGTATCGCTGCCCGTGGGGTGGGCCTGGCTGGAGAACGGCTGGGTGATGCTCATCGTCGGAGTGCTGCTGGCCGTCGAGATCGTTGCCGACAAGATTCCGGCGCTGGACTCGGTGAACGACGCCGTCCAGACGTTTGTGCGGCCGACCGCCGGTGGCATCGTTTTCGGGTCCGGCACCGCCGCGCAGACCGCCGTGGTCGCCGACCCGGGCGCATTCGCCTCATCGGGTCAGTGGATCGGGGTCGTCATCGGCATCGTCACCGCGCTGATCGTCTCGTTGACCAAATCGGCGGTGCGCCCCGTCGCCAACATCGGGTCGGCGGGGATGGCCGCCCCGGTATTGAGCACCGCCGAGGACATCACCAGTGTGGGCCTGGTCTTCGTGTCACTGCTGTTGCCACTGCTGGTCCTCGTCGCGCTGGCGGCCGTCGCGTTCGCGGCGTTCGGAGTGTGGCGGTGGCGAAGGCGCCGTCACACGGACCCGGCGATCCGGTAGGCGTTGCGCCCCGAGGCCTTCGCCTCATACATCGCCCTGTCCGCAGCGCGCAGGATGTCCTCGCCGTGCGCGGGCGAACCCGCCGCGAGGGCGATCCCGATACTTCCGGACCATTCGGCCACGGCCATCGGGGCGGATGCGGCCTCGATCACGCACTGCGCCAAAGCCACTGCCGATTCCAGCGGCGGCGCGTCGGTGACGTGGATGATGACGAACTCGTCGTTGACCCGTTTGAACCCGTCGAGGTCGACACAAAGCACCGCGAACTCACCGCCGTGCTCGATCTCGGCTGCCAGCCGTTCGTAGCGCAGCGCCCGGTGCGGCAGTCCGGTCAACACATCGTGGGATGCGTTGTGTACCAACTCTGTTTCAAGTTCCTTGCGCCGCGAGGTGTCGCGCACCGACACCCATCGGGATGCATGTTCTCACTGGCGCGCTTGCCCACCAGCTCATGTGCCTTCATCGCCGAGCAGGGCACCCGGCGGCACAGCGCGTCGAAGAACGGGTGCGGCGTGGGCCGTCAGATCCACACGCCCTTACCGACGGCGACCACGCCCCCGGAGCTGATGGAGAACCGTTCGCGGTCCTTGTCCAGGTCGACACCGACCATTTCCCCGGGGCCGACGACGACGTTCTTGTCCAGGATCGCCCGGCGCACCACCGCACCACGGCCGATGCGGACCCCGGGCATCAACACGCTGCCCTCGACGATCGCTCCGTCGTCGATGGCCACGTTGGACGACAGCACCGAATTACGGACCGAAGCCGCCGAGATGATGCTGCCCGCGCCCACCACGGACTCCTGCGCGGAGCCGCCGTTGACGAACTTGGCGGGTGCCAGGTTCTCCGAGCCGCCGCGGATCGGCCAGCGCTTGTTGTAGAGGTTGAACACCGGATGCACCGACACCAGGTCCATGTGCGCGTCGTAGAACGCATCCAGGGTGCCGACATCGCGCCAGTACCCGTGGTCACGCTCGGTCGCGCCGGGCACCTCGTTGTCCTTGAAGTCGTAGACCGAGGCCATCCCGTCGGCCACCAGCCGCGGGATGATGTCGCCGCCCATATCGTGATCGGAGGTGTCCTCGTCGGCGTCGGCCTTGATGGCGTCGATGAGCACCTTGGTGGTGAAGATGTAGTTGCCCATCGAGGCGAATGTCGACTCGGGATCGTCGGGGGTGCCGGGCGGGTCGGAGGGCTTCTCCACCCAGCCACGGATCCGGCCCGACTCGTCGGCGTCGATGCAGCCGAAGGCCGAGGCCTCCGCCCGCGGCACCCGGATGCCGGCCACCGTCGCACCGGCGCCGCTCTCGATGTGGTGCTGCAGCATCTGCTCGGGATCCATCCGGTACACGTGATCGGCACCGAAGATCACGATGTAGTCCGGGTCCTCGTCGTAGATCAGGTTCATCGACTGGTAGATCGCATCGGCGGAGCCGGTGTACCAACGCGGACCGAGTCGCTGCTGCGCCGGGACGGGGGTGATGTACTCACCCGCCAAACCCGACAGCCGCCAGTTCTGCGAGATGTGCCGGTCCAGCGAATGCGATTTGTATTGCGTCAGAACACAGATCCGCAGGAATCGCGCGTTGACGAGATTGGACAGCACGAAATCGATCAACCGGTAACCGCCGCCGAAGGGCACCGCCGGCTTCGCGCGATCCGCCGTCAACGGGTAAAGGCGCTTACCCTCCCCCCCAGCCAGGACGATTCCCAGCACATGTGGCGCTTCCCTCATGCTGCCAACCTATCTGGCCTGCGGCAGTGCGGCTAGCCAATCGCCCGATCGAAGTGCTGCAAGTCAAGGAGTTTGGGCACTCGTGCAGGCGTTGGGGCGATGATCATGATTCGGGAACTGGATGAGGGGTGCGCGGCGAAGTCTCGCCGGTTACGGTGCACACCATGCGGGTGGCGATGATGTCTCGGGAGTATCCGCCGGAGGTCTACGGCGGAGCAGGCGTGCACGTGACGGAGCTCGTCGCCCAGCTGCGAAAACTCTGCGAGGTCGACGTGCACTGCATGGGCGCACCGCGCGATACCGCGATCGTCGCCGCACCCGACCCGGCACTGGCGGCCGCCAATCCGGCGCTGTCCACGCTGTCGGCCGACCTGGTGATGGCCAATGCCGCGGCCGGGGCGACCGTCGCGCACTCGCACACCTGGTACACCGGGATGGCCGGGCATCTGGCCTCGCTGCTGCACGGCATCCCGCACGTACTGACCGCGCATTCGCTGGAACCGATGCGGCCGTGGAAGGCCGAGCAGCTAGGCGGTGGGTACCGGGTGTCGTCCTGGGTGGAACGCACGGCCGTGGAAGCCGCCGATGCGGTGATCGCCGTCAGCTCCGGGATGCGCAGCGACGTGCTGGCCACCTACCCCGCCCTCGATCCGGCCCGGGTGCATGTGGTGCGCAATGGGATCGACACGACGGTCTGGTTCCCGAGCCCGCCCGAAGCCGAGGGTTCGGTGCTGGCCGAGCTGGGTGTCGACCCCAGCCGCCCGATCGTCGCGTTCGTGGGCCGGATCACCCGGCAGAAGGGGGTGGCGCATCTGGTTGCCGCGGCGCACCGGTTCGACCCCGACATCCAGCTGGTGCTGTGCGCCGGCGCCCCCGACACTCCCGAGATCGCCGCGGAGATCGGCTCAGCGGTCCAGGAGCTGGCGGCCGCGCGTTCGGGCGTGTTCTGGGTGCGAGAGATGCTGCCTGTCGGCAAGATTCGCGAAATATTGTCGGCATCAACGGTTTTCGTCTGCCCTTCGGTGTATGAACCGCTGGGCATCGTGAACCTCGAGGCGATGGCCTGTTCGACGGCCGTCGTCGCCTCCGATGTGGGCGGCATTCCCGAGGTGGTCGCCGATGACGAAACCGGGCTGCTGGTGCACTACGACGCCAACGACACGGTGTCCTTCGAGACGCGGCTGGCCGATGCGGTCAACGCGCTGGTCGCCGAACCGGACCGCGCACGCCGCTACGGCGAGGCCGGGCGGCAGCGCTGTATCGAAGAGTTCTCCTGGGCGCGTATCGCCGAGGAGACCCTTCAGATCTACAACCTGGTGACGAGCTAGCTAGCTCGTCACGTTCTTGAGTTCGTCGCCGAGCGCGGCGGCCTCATCGGGGGTGAGCTCGACGACGAGCCGACCTCCGCCTTCCAGTGGTACCCGCATCACGATGCCGCGCCCCTCTTTGGTCGCTTCCAATGGACCGTCACCGGTCCGGGGCTTCATCGCCGCCATCGTGTGCTCCCTCCGCATGAGCCGGCCCGCACTGAACGGACCCGATCAAGCCGGCGTCAACCGGCACAGAATTGCTACTGAACTAATCCTATTGTTCCCTATAGCGCCGCTGCGATGTGAAAAGACCCGGCGAAACGCGCGGACCGTGACCGGAAAGATAACGCTCACGCCGCCGCGGGCACCCAACACGAGGCGATGTGATCGTCGACCATCCCGGTCGCCTGCATCAGGGCATAGGCCGTTGTCGGGCCCACGAAACGAAAGCCCCGGCGCTTGAGTTCCTTGGCCATGGCGGTGGATTCCGGCGTGACCGCGGGCACCTCGGACAGTTCCGCAGGGCGGGCCCTTGGCGGCGGCGCGAACGACCACAGCAAATCGGACAGGTCGATATCGAGCTCCGCGATCGCGCGGGCGTTGTTGATGGTCGCCTCGATCTTCGCGCGGTTGCGCACGATGGCGGCATCCTCCATCAGACGGGCGATGTCGCGGTCGGTGAACCGCGCGACCTTCTCGATGTCGAACCCCGCGAACGCGTGCCGAAACCCATCGCGCTTGCGCAGGATCGTCAGCCAGGACAGACCGCTCTGGAAGGCCTCCAGACTGACCCGCTCGAACAGCGGCACGGTCCCGCGTAGCCGCTTGCCCCACTCGGTGTCGTGATACTGCCGGTAGAGCACCCCGTTGGGGCTGGAATCGGTTGGCACCCAGCCACATCGGACCTGTCCGTCATCGGCGACCGGCACGCTCATGACTCGTCCGGTCTGGCGTGGGCGGCCTCGTGGACCGCCGGCCGGTCCTCGCTGCCCTCGAGCCCGTGGGCGGCCCGCACCGCGGCCAACTCACCACGCAGCGAATCGAGTTCGGCGCCGAGGCGGTCGAGCACCCAGTCCACCTCGCTGGTCTTGTACCCGCGCAGCGTCTGGGTGAACTTGACGTCGTCGACGTCGGCTCCGGTCACTCCCGACGCCGGCAGCACGGTCGCTGTGGTGGCGCGCGGCAGCGGCGGCAACTGCTCACCGCGGCCGAACAACACACTGCCCAGGGCAAACAACACCGTGCCGACCAGGATCAGCACCACCAGGTACATCAGTATCAGCGTCACGCCTCGATACTGCCCTACCGGTGTGACAAGGAAACCGCCTAACGCGGCCGCAAGGTGTTCATCGGCGGCCGGTCGGCCAGCGACACCGTGGAGGTGCGCGGGGTGTAGTCGTCACCGTCGGCGAAGAACTGCGTCAGCCCCACGCCCGAGTCGGGAACGCCGCAGCGGCTCAGCAGGGTGGCGATCACCTGCCGGCTCATCGCGGCCAGCTCGGTCAGCGGGCGGTTGCGATGTTCGCGCACGCCCAGGTTGACCTGAGCGATACCGTCCAGGCCGAGGCGGTCGTAGGTGTCGATCAGCAGACCGATCTCGACACCGTAGGCGGGCGCGAACGGCACCGAGGTCAGCAGCTCGCGGGTGCCCGCGTACTCGCCGCCCAGCGGCTGCAGCAGACAGGTCAGCTCCGGTCGCAGTGCCGCCAGCAGCGGCCGCGCGACGAGTTCGGTGACACGCCCGCCGCCGTTCTTGTCCTCGCTGCCGCTGACCTTGAGCGGCCGCCGGTAGAACCCCTTGACCAGGTGCACACCATCGGTGGTCAGCAGCGGGCCGAGCAGCTTGGGCACGAACATCGGATCGGGGTCGATCAGGTCCGAATCGACGAAGACGACCAGATCGCCGGTGGTGGCGGCGAGCGAGCGCCACAGCACCTCACCCTTGCCGGGGTTGGGCGGCACCTCGGGCAGGGCCTGCTCACGGGTCACCACGCGGGCGCCCGCGGCGACCGCCCGGATCTCGGTGTCATCGGTCGAGCCGGAGTCCAGCACGATCAGCTCGTCGACCAGCCCGCCCAGCAGCGGGGTGATGGTCTCCACCACCGAGGCGACGGTTTCCTCCTCGTTGAGCGCCGGCAGCACCACCGAGATGGTGCGGCCCGCCTTGGCGGCGATCAGCTCCTCCACGGTCCAGGACGGCCGACCAAAGCTGTGGTCTGCCATCCAGCGGTGCCCTGACACAGCGTCAGTGTCGTTCATTGCGGTCAGTTCTGGTGTCAGCTCAGATAGCACCGTCATGCCAGTCCCCTCACCGTGCGCGTCGGTGGACGCGATCCGTGGATCGACGCGACCATTTCCAGTACGCGTCGAGTGGGTCCGACCTCATGCACCCGGAACATGGCGGCTCCGTCGGCGGCGGCCAGAGCCGTCGCCGCCAGCGTGCCCTCCAGGCGTTCGGTCAGTCCCACACCCAGAGTCTCCCCGACAAAATCCTTGTTACTCAGGGCCATCAGGACAGGCCATCCCGTGTTTACAAGATCTTTCACGTGGCGCAACAAACTAAGACCGTGGTAAGTGTTCTTGCCGAAATCGTGGGTCGGATCGATCAAGATCGCGTCCCGCGACACCCCCACCGACACGGCATGTTCGGCGGCAGCGGTCACTTCGGCGATCACATCGTCGACCACACCGCGTTCGCTGGTGCCGTAATTCACCCGGAACGGCCGGGTCCGCGGGACCGCCCCGCCGGTGTGTGAGCAGACCAGCCCGGCGCCGAACTCCGCGGCGACCTCCGGCAGGCCGGGGTCAGCGCCCGCCCAGGTGTCGTTGATGAGGTCCGCGCCCGCCGCACAGGCCTGCTTGGCCACCGTCGCGCGCCAGGTGTCCACGCTGATCAGCTGATCGGGGTAGGCGCCGCGCAACCATTCGATGAACGGCACCACCCGCGCGATCTCCTCGTCGGCGTCCACGGTGTTGCCTGGGCCGGCCTTCACCCCGCCGATGTCGATGACGTCGGCACCGTCGGCGATCTTGCGGTGGGCGGCCTCCATGGCGGCCTCGTCGGTGAACGTCGCGCCACGATCATAGAAGGAATCCGGCGTGCGGTTGACGATCGCCATGATCATCGCCCGGTCACCGGCGACCGGGCGGCCCAGGAAGGTCGACTGCACGCTGTCCAGGCTAGCGCTCAGGACGCGGGGCGCTTCCCGTCCTTGACCTCGTCGGCGTACTCCGGATAGAAGGGCACGTAACCCTCCTCGCGGCCGGCCAGCACGTACAGGGGGTCCTCGATGTCCTCGCCGTACCCCTGCTTGCGCAGTTCGACCTTCTGGCTCTTGAACGTGGAGGTGTGCGCCAGCTCCGGCACGATCCGCACGAACAGCGGCACCGCATAGGGCGGCAGGTGCGCATAGGCGGTTCGTGCCAGGGCGGCCCCGTCGAACTCGGCGCCGGACTTGAGCTGCAGCGCCACCATGCCCGCGCGGCCACCGGCACCGGGCACCTCGACGCCGAACACGGTCGCCTCCTCCACCTGCGCATCGCCGGACAGGCCGGCCTCCACCTCGGTGGTCGCGACGTTCTCGCCCTTCCACCGGAAGGTGTCGCCGAGCCGGTCGGCGAAGGCGGCGTGCCCGAAACCCTGGGACCGCATCAGGTCCCCGGTGTTGAACCAGACGTCGCCGTCCTTGAAGGCGTCCCGCACGAGCTTCTTCTCGGATGCCGACTTGTCGGTATAGCCGTCGAACGGCTGGAAGCTGCTGACCTTGCTCAGCAGCAGGCCGGGCTGGCCGCGCTTGACCTTGCGCAGCCGGCCGTCCGCAGCGCGTGCGGGTTCCCCGGTGTCGAGGTCGTATTCGACGAACGCCACCGGGCTCGGGCAGATGCCGGTCGACTTGGAAACATTGAACACATTGACGAAAGCCGTGTTTCCCTCACTGGCGCCGTAGAATTCGCAGACCCGGCCGATGCCGAAGCGTTTGGTGAACTGGTCCCAGATGGCCGGGCGCAGCCCGTTACCGACGATGACCCGCACCTTGTGGGCGCGGTCGGTCGGCTTGGGCGGCTGGTTGAGCAGGTATCCGCAGATCTCGCCGATGTAGACGAACGCGGTGGCCTCGTGGCCGATCACCTCGTCCCAGAACCGCGACGCGGAGAACGACTTGCCCAGGGCGAGTGACGCTCCCGCGTTCAGCGCCGAACCGACCGACACCGTCAGCGCATTGTTGTGATAGAGCGGCAGGCAGCAGTAGAGGGTGTCGTTGCTGTTCAGGCGCAGTCCGAGGCCGCCGAATCCGGCCAACGCGCGCAGCCAGCGGTAGTGGGTCATCACACTGGCCTTGGGCATTCCGGTGGTGCCCGAGGTGAAGATGTAGAAGGCCTTGTCCTTGGCCAGCACCGCCGCCGTCGCGGCCGGGTTGGTGGTGGGCGCGGTGGTGGCGGCCTGCCGCAATTCGTCGAGGGTGACCAGGCCTTCGGTTTCCACGCCGCTCTCGGTGATCGGTTCCACCAGGTCTGCTTCGGCGACGACGGCCTTGGCGTTCAGCAGGCCGATGCTGTGCGCCAGCACGTTGCCCCGCTGGTGGTAGTTGAGCATGCCGGCGGTGGCCCCGCATTTGACGGTGGCCAGCATCAGCAACACCGAGTCCGGGGAGTTGCGCAACATGATGCCGACGACGTCACCGTGGCCCACGCCCCTGGCGGCCAGCACCGCGGCGTAGCGGTTGACGGTCTCGTTTGCCTGCCGGTAGGTGATCCGTTGGTCCTCGAACTTGAGGAACACCCGGTCGCCGTACTGGGCGGCCCGGTCCTGGAAGACCTTGCCGATCGATGTCTTGGCCGTGGGCCGGGCACCCATCCCGGTGACCACACCCCGCACGATCGCCGGCGCGTCCATCAGCAGCCCCGGGATCTTGGTGGCGATATCGAGCAGGCCGACGCTGGTACGCGTTGTGTCGTCACTCATGGCCGTCAAGCCTAGTGACTGGGGCTACAAGCGCTGAGAGCCGTCTCAACATCGGTGACGAGCACCAGCCGGTCCAGCGCACGTTCACCGACGTAACCGGTGTCGACCAGGCCCCGCAACCAGCTCAGCAGGCCGTCGTAGTGCCCGAACGGGTCCAGCATGACGATCGGTTTGTCGTGCATGCCGAGGTAGCCCGCGGTCCAGGCTTCGAAGAATTCCTCCAGGGTGCCGATCCCCCCGGGCAGGGCGATGAACGCGTCGGCCCGGTCCTCCATCACCTGCTTGCGTTCCCGCATGGTGTCGGTGACCACCAGTTCGTCGGCGGCGATGTCGGCGAGTTCACGGTGCACCAGGGCTTTGGGGATGACGCCGATGGTGCGTCCGTTGCGCTGCCGAGCCCCGTCGGCCACCGCACCCATCGCTGAGACGTTGCCGCCTCCGGAGACCAGTGTCCAGCCGCGGTCGGCGATCGCGCGGCCCACCTCGGTGGCGAGTTCGAGCAGTTCAGGGTGCGTCGGGCCGGACGCGCAGTACACGCAGACCGCCCACGGGCTGGTTTCGGACACAGTGGAGAACGTACCGCCGGTTTCGCCGTGGCCGGATGGCCGCCCGCCCTACACTGCGGCTGTGCCTGAGCCGCCGAGCGACGCTGCTGCGGACGCGCTGGGCCGCGCGGATCTCGGCGCCGCCGAGGCGCTGGCCCGGGCGGCGTTGGCCGAGAGCGGATCGCTGGCGGCCCGGTTGACGTTGGCACAGGCCCTGGCCTGGCAGGGCCGCGGCCACGAAGCCGACGCGGTGCTCGCCGAGGTTGACCCCGGCTCGCTGGACGAGGCCGACCTGATCGCGTGGGCGCTGCCCCGGGCAGCCAATCAGTTCTGGATGCTCGACGAACCCGAGCAGGCCACCGCCTTCCTGCGCGCGACCCGCGCCCGGCTGCGTTCCGCGACGACCGTCGACGCGTTGCTGAGCACCTTCGCCATGAACGCCGGCAGCCTGCAGCGCGCGCTGGACCTCGCCGGCTCCGTGCTCTCGACGCCGGACGCCGACCACCGGGCGATCGGTTGGGCGGCATCGGCGGCAGCACTGTCATCGGCCCGGATGGGCCTGTTCTCCGCGGTGGACACCCTGGCCGCGCAGGCCATCGAGTCCGGCAATCCCGGGCTGCTGCGGTTCACCTCCGCCTTCGGGCAGACCACGGCGCTGGTCCTCGACGGCGCACCGGATCGCGCCGAGGCGCTGGCCCGTGACCTCGTGGCCGGTGCGCCACCTTCGCGGGCGATCGGGCAGCTGCTGGTGGCAGACGTGCTGCTGATCCGTGGCGCCCTCGACGAGGCGGTGTCGTTGTTGCGGGAGTCTGCGGCCGCGCTGGCGGTGACCGGATACTCGTGGGGGCCGCTGGCGTGGATGCTGCTGGCTCAGGCACTCGGGCAGCAGGGGCTGGTGGTCGAGGCGGCCAAAGCACTGTCGCGGGCCGAGTCCCGGCACGGCTTGAAGTCGATGCTGTTCGCCCCGGAGTTGGCGCTGGCCCGGGCCTGGACCTGCGCGGCGCGCCGCGATCCGGTGGGAGCGGTCGCGGCGGCGCGCGAGGCGGCCAGGGCCGCATCGCGCGGCGGTCAATCCGCTGTGGCGGTGCGCGCACTGCACGACGCGGTTCGTCTGGGCGATGCCCGCGCTGGCGATACCCTCGCCGCACTCGAAATGGATTGCGTGTTCGCTCGTTTGACGCTCGAGCATGCGCGAGCGCTGACAGACGGCGATGAGGCCGGGCTCGCCTCGGTTGCCAAAAGTTACGCCGAGCGCGGTTATTCGAGAACGCCATCCCGCACACAACCCCAATTGCCGCCGCTCACTTGGTGATTGGCGGCGGGCCAACTCACACACCGGTACGCCTGCTCGCCTAGGATCAACGCAGCAAGGATGGCGACCGGGGGTCAGATGGGCGCGCGTGATCGTTTGCCGACGGCAAGGTCGAGTGTTCGTCGGGCACTGAGCCCCGGGTCACCGCAAACCGCCCGACCGGGCCTGCGAACTACTCGCCTGCGACAACCGCAGACCCCGGGCCGGACCGCAAGTCGGCACCGTTGGACGCGCCACGTCGCGCATCGGCCTGCCGGCCCCCGAGCGCGCATCGGTACCTCGGCGTGCCGGTCGCCCCGGAGCAACGCTATTGTGACGGCAACGTCAATTATGTGTCGGGGGTCACAGTGATCGCCTCCCAGTGCTCAGGGTCACAGAGAGGGGTGGTCGGCATCAACGAGAAACGCCTCGATATCCAGGGCATGCGGGCTGTCGCGGTGCTGCTCGTCGTGCTCTTTCATGCCGAGATCCCCGGGTTCGGTGGCGGCTATGTCGGCGTCGACGTCTTCTTCGTCATATCCGGCTTCCTCATCAGCACGCATCTGCTCAAATCCCTGCGTGATCACGGCCGGGTCGGGTTCGGCGCGTTCTACGCCCGCCGGGCCCGTCGCCTGCTGCCTGCCGCTTTCGTCGTCATCATCGCCACCGTGCTGGCCGCCCGACTGCTGGTGTCACCGATCCAGTTCGGCTACGTGGTCAAGGACGCGATCGCCGCGACCTTCTACATCCCCAATCTCTGGTTCGCCTACAACGCCACCGACTACCTCGCGGAGAAGACGCCGTCGCTGTTCCTGCACTACTGGTCCCTGGGGGTCGAGGAACAGTTCTATCTGCTGTGGCCGGTGCTGTTGGCGATCCTGTTCCGGTTCTTCACGGCGCGCTGGACGCTGGCGATCGCGATGTCGGCGCTCATCGTCGTGTCCTTCGCGGTCTGCCTGTACTCCACCACCTACGCCCAGCCGGACGCGTTCTTCCTGCTACCCGCTCGCGTATGGGAGTTCGGGCTCGGCGCCTTGGTGGCACTCGCCCTGCTCGACGGACGAAAGTTGTTCGCACCCCGCATCGCCGCAGCCCTGGGGTGGGTCGGGCTGCTCGCGATCATCGGCGCCGCCGTGGTGTTCACCACCATGACCGTCTATCCCGGCTCGGCGGTGGCGATCCCCGTCCTGGGTGCCGCCCTGCTGATCGCGGCGGGCACCGCGCCGGGCGGGCCGGCGGCCATGCTGAGCGTGCGGCCGGTCACCTGGATCGGCGACATCTCCTACTCCCTGTACCTCGTGCACTGGCCGGTGCTGATGCTGCCGGTCGCCGCCGGCGCCTACATGGAACACCTGCCGATGTGGGCGCGCATCGCGCTCGCCATGGCCTGCGTGCCGCTGGCGTGGCTGCTCTACACCTACGTGGAGATACCCGGTCAGCGCATCGGCTGGCTCACCACATCGCGGCCGCGCCGCACCTTCGGTGTGGCAGCAGCCGCGATGGCGACTGTCGTCGTGACGGCCGTGACCGCCGGTGTGGTCGTCCAGGCCAGGCTGGACAGCGGCCGGCCCGCCGAGCCGATCGTGCTCAGCGCCAGTCCCGCGGGCACCGGGTACGTTCCGGCCAATCTGGTCCCCACACTGGCCGAGGCGGACAACGACCATCCCGTGCTCTACGACAACGGATGTCACCGCAATCTGAGCGAGACCGACCTCGCCGACTGCGTCATCGGGCCCAACCGTGGCGCCCCACGCGTCGTGCTGTTCGGCGATTCCCACGCCGCGCAGTGGTATCCGGCGCTGCGACCGCTCGCCGAAAGCGGCGAGGTGCGACTGGAGGCGCACACCAAGAGCGGCTGCCCGGCCGCGCCGCCACCCGATATCGCCTCGACCAGCTGCCCGAACTGGGTCGAGAATGTGGCGCGCCGGCTCACCGCAGACCCGCCGGCGCTGGTGATACTCGGCAATTTCGGCAAGCTCTACTTCACCGACGGGGAGAACCGCGGGCAGCGCTGGCGGGAAGCGCTCACCGCGGCGATCGAACGGCTGCCCGCCCGGTCGCATCTGGTCCTGCTCGCCGACACCCCGTCCACCGGAACGACACCCTCGATCTGCCTGGCCCGCTTCACCGATGACGCCGACTACTGCGGACTGGACAGGACCAAGGCCATGGACTCCGAGTTGCGGGCCGCGGAGCGCGCCGTCGCGGAGAAGTACGAGAACGTGTCCTATATCGACTTCACCGAATTGTTCTGCAATGCCACCATGTGCCCCAGCGTCATTGGCGACACACTGGTGTACCGGGACGGCAGTCACATCACGACGGAGATGAGTCGGGTGCTCTCGGGCGCATTCATCGCCGCGGCGGAAAGCTACCTGCGCCCGCCCGCGACGGGCCCGGCGCCGCCGCGCCAGGACATCCTCACCATGTTCAAGGGCACCCGGCCCGCGCCGCTTCGGCCGGTGGGCGTCAACTGAGGTAATTGGCTCGCGCCCAACATGTCTGAATTGTTCAGCCAACCCGGCGTCAGGCCGCAGTGAGCCATAAGTTTGCCGCCCTACTGTGAACGTTGGCAGAAGGAGCAGGCAATGAGACGCATTGCAGTGGCCGCAGCAACGATCGCCGTGACAGCCGGTGTGCTCTTCACCGCGGCACCTGCCCAGGCCGACGAACCGGGCACCACGTCGGAGACGTCCGGCACCAAGGTGATTCACCACCGGTTCCAGTTGCACTACCTGGACCGTGACCCGCACATGGCGCCCCGAGGCATGACCCACAGCGTGCGGCACGCACACCGCCCGGGCACCGGGTAGGCGCCTGTTCGCCCGACACGTCGAGCGCGCTGCGGTACGGTTGTGACTGGCAGCGATGCCATGAACGCGGTCGGCACGGTCGAGGGGACGGCCGGGGCGGCGCGCACAGCAGCAACGTGGACCTGGGGGCAGGCGTTGAAGAG
This sequence comes from Mycolicibacterium frederiksbergense, assembly GCF_012223425.1. GTDB lineage: Bacteria > Actinomycetota > Actinomycetes > Mycobacteriales > Mycobacteriaceae > Mycobacterium > Mycobacterium frederiksbergense. Next base: position 4,095,152 of record NZ_CP038799.1, on the reverse strand, counting down.
AAAAACCATGACGACGGGGGCCGTCGTGACCGCCATCGGCGCGCTCATACTCGTCACACCGTATCGGCCGAAGGACTGGGCCTCCCGCCGCTACGCGTGGGATCCGAGTGCCCACGAATATCACGGGCCCCGTTCGAGTTCCTGAAGCTGCGCAACACGCATAGGCGACATGCCGCTCTGCCGCATCCGTGAACGGGCTGGGCCAATGTCTTTCGTGCGAGCCCGGCATCGTCACCCGGGCGGTTGCCCGCGCGCCGAAAGTTCCGCCCGACTGGCCCACACACCGGCCATAGAATTGGCTGCGAGCGACAGGGGCCGACACATGACCGATCCACTCTTCGTCCAGACCGATGGCGTGCAAAACCACTCAGCACGGCACTCCCAGGTGGTCTCCGGGCTCGCCGGGCTGACCGGCGCCGAAGGCACCGGCGTGCAGAACAGTCACGGTGCCATCGCCTCGTCGGTGAGCGGCGCGCTGACCGATGTCCTCGACGGACGCGGCAGCACCCTGGGTGTCACATCGACCTCCGCCGCCACCATCGCCGATCTGCTGCAGAAGGCGGCCCGCGCGTACGCCGCGGGCGACGAGGATGGGGGCTCCCGCCTGCACGCGGCGGCCGCGGCGCTGGAAGGCCGGGGCGGGCCGGGCGGCGGAACCCCCGGGACAGCCGGCGCGGCCGGATCGAGCGTCCCCGCCGCCGGTGGCGGCGCCGACATGGCGGGGCAGATGGGCCAGATCATGGGCCAGGTCGGCCAACAGGTCGCCCAGCTGGTCCAGGCCGTCACCGCCCCGCTGGCAGGCCTGGCACAGGGCCTGCAGCAGGTGCCACAACAACTCGTGCAGGGCATTTCCCAGGCCGCCCAGGCGACCGAGCCCGACGAGGGCGAGAAGCCCGAGGGCGAACGCGATGCCGAGTCCGAGCGCGAAGACACAGCCGACAAGCGCGAGAAGGCCGAACCGGCCCCGGTCCAGCAGGCACAGGCAGCCCAGAGCTCCCCGTCGGGTCCCGCGCCCATCGAGACGACCCCGCCGGTCCGGCCGGCGCCGACCCGCCCGCAGGTCGACTAGGTCGCCACCAGCGCTCCGCCGGCCAGCAGCAGACTGCGCTGGACACCGATGCCGGCCAGGAAGCTCTCATCGTGGCTCACCACCACGAACGCTCCGCGATAGGCGTTCAGGGCCGACTCCAGCTGGGCGACGCTGGACAGGTCCAGGTTGTTGGTCGGCTCGTCCAGCAGCAGCAGTTGCGGCGCCGGCTCGGCGAACAGCACACACGCCAGTGTCGCGCGCAGACGTTCCCCACCCGAGAGCGCACCGATCGGGAGGTCGACGCGGTCACCCCGGAACAGGAACTGCGCCAACAGATGCCGGCGCCGGGTCACCGACAGCCCGGGCGCGTAGGCCGCCAGGCAATCGGCCACCGACGCTTGTTCGTCGAGCAGATCCAGCCGCTGGGACAGATACGCGATACGACCGCCACCGCGCTGCACCTCCCCGGCGTCGGGCTGCAGGTCACCGGAGATGATCCGGAGCAGCGTCGACTTGCCCACCCCGTTCGCACCGGTCAGTGCGATCCGCTCCGGACCGCGAATGTCGATATCGAGACCGGTGAACACCCTTGACCCCAAACCGGATCCGGTGAACACCACCCGGCCGGCAGGCACCTCGGTATCGGGCAGGTCCAGGGCCAGCACATCGTCATCCCGCAGCGTCCGCTCGGCATCAGCGAGCCGGTCGCGGGCGTCGCCGACCCGCCGGGCGTGCACATCGTCGGCCTTGGCCGCCGACTGCTGAGCGTCCCGTTTCAGCTTGCCGGCAAAGATTTTCGGCAGGCCTGCGTCCTTCAGATTGCGCTTGGCGGTCGACGCCCGCTTGTCGGCTCGCTCACGCGCCTGCTGCATCTGCTGCTTGTGCCGGTTGAGTTCCTGCTCGGCGTTGCGGATATTGCTCGCCGCGACTTCCTGGGCGGCCTGCACCGCCACCTGGTAATCGCTGAATCCGCCGCCGTAGAGCGACACCTCGCCGGCCCGCAACTCGGCGATCGCCTCCATCCGGTCCAGCAGTACCCGGTCATGGCTGACCACCAGCAGGCATCCTCCAAAACTCTCCAGTGCGCCGTAGAGCCGTTGTCGAGCAACGGTATCCAGATTGTTGGTGGGCTCGTCGAGCAGCAGCACGTCGGGGCGGCGCAACAGCTGCGCCGTCAGCCCCAGCGATACCACCTGCCCACCCGAGAGCGTCGACAACGGGCGGTCCAGCTCCAGGTCCAGGCCGAGCCGATCCAGCTCTGCGCGGGAGCGTTCCTGGATGTCCCAGTCCTCACCGATGGCGGCGAACACGGCGTCACTGGCGTCCCCGGCCGCCAGCGCGTCCAGCGCGGCGACCACCGGAGCCACCCCGAGCACATCGGACACGGTGTGCTCGCCGAGGAACGGCAGATTCTGCGGGAGATACCCGAGCACCCCGTCGACCACCACGGCACCGGCCGAAGGTGTGAGGTCGCCGGCGATCAGCCGCAGCAGCGTGCTCTTACCGGCGCCGTTGGGGGCCACCAGCCCGTACCGGCCGCGCCCGAATGAGCAGGACAGATCCGTGAATACCGGGGTGTCATCGGGCCACTGGAACGAAAGATGGGAACAGACAATCGACATGCGGGAACTCCACAGTGAGGAGAGGTTTTCTAGGACGACAGAGGAGATCTCGGGACTTACCCGGAGATGTCGTCGATTCCCAGCACGTGCACCATGCTACCGAATCCGGTCAAGCGGTTAAGTAGGCCCGCAACGTCGCGGTGGTCGCGGTGATCGCCGCAATGTCGACGTGCTCGTCGACCTTGTGCGCCAGGTTCGGATCCCCCGGCCCGTAGTTGACCGCGGCGATGCCCAGTGCGGCGAACCGCGACACATCGGTCCAGCCGTACTTGGCGCGCACCTGTCCCCCGGCCGCGGCCACCAGCGCGGCGGCCGCGGGGTTGGCCAGCCCGGGCAGCGCTCCCGCGGCGGCATCGGTGACCTGCAGGGACACGTCCAGCCCGGCCAACACCTCGTGCACGTGCGCGACCGCCTGCTCGACGCTGCGGTCGGGCGCGAACCGGAAGTTGACCGTCACCGTCGCCGCATCCGGGATGACGTTGCCCGCGATACCGCCGTCGATGCGCACCGCCGAGAGTCCCTCGCGGTACACGCACCCGTCGATGTCCACGCTGCGGGCCTGGTACCGCGACAGCCGATCGAGCACGGCGCCCAGTTTGTGAATGGCATTGTCGCCCAGCCAGGATCGCGCAGAGTGAGCCCGGGTGCCGGCCGCGCTCGCGACGATCCGGATGGTGCCCTGGCAGCCCGCCTCGATGAACCCGCCGGATGGCTCGCCCAGGATCGCGACGTCGGCGGCCAGCCAGTCCGGCAGTTCGCGCTCGATACGGCCCAACCCGTTGGCGCCGGCCTCGATCTCCTCACAGTCGTACATGACCAGGGTGAGGTCGTGGGCGGGCTCGGCGATGGTGGCGGCGAGGTGCAGGAACACCGCATCGCCGGACTTCATGTCCGAGGTGCCGCACCCGTACATCCGGCCGTCTTCGACGCGGCTGGGCAGGTTGTCGGCGGCGGGCACCGTGTCGGTGTGCCCGGCCAGCAGCACCCGCGATCCCCGGCCCAGGTGGGTGCGGGCCAGCACCGCGTCGCCGTTGCGGATGACCTCGAAATGCGGCGCCTGCTCGCGCAGCGCGGCCTCGATCTCGGCGGCGATGCGCTGCTCATGGCGCGACTCACTGGGGATGTCCACCAACGCGGCGGTCAGTGCGATCGGATCGGCGCGCAGGTCTAGCCCCATGGTGATCGAGGCTAGTCCGGTGGGCAGGAGCGAAGCGACCGGGGGATTTGGTGCAGTAACCTTGCCCAACGTGACTGCTGCATCTGGCTTCGGCCTGGCCACCATCGCCGCCGACGGAACTGTCCTGGACACCTGGTTTCCCGCTCCCGAGCTGACCGGCGACGGGGTCTCCGGGACCACGAGACTGTCGGTCGCCGAGCTGACGGACAACCTGGCCGACCTCACCGGCCCGGACACCGACCGCGATGTCGAGGTCGTCGCGGTGCGCACCACCATCGCCTCGCTGGAGGACAAACCCGTCGACACCTTCGATGCCTACCTGCGACTGCACCTGCTGTCGCATCGGCTGACCGTCCCCCACGAGGCCAATCTGGACGGCATCTTCGGGCTGCTGGCCAACGTGGTGTGGACGAACTTCGGTCCCGCCGCGGTCGAGGGCTTCGAGCTGGTACGCGCCAAGCTGCGCCGCCGTGGGGCCGTCACGGTGTACGGCATCGACAAGTTCCCACGGATGGTCGACTACGTGACCCCGACCGGCGTGCGCATCGCCGACGCCGACCGTGTCCGTCTGGGCGCGCACCTGGCGCCGGGTACCACCGTCATGCACGAGGGCTTCGTCAACTTCAATGCCGGGACGCTGGGCACCTCCATGGTGGAGGGCCGTATCTCCGCCGGTGTGGTGGTCGGTGACGGCTCCGACGTCGGGGGCGGCGCGTCGATCATGGGCACGTTGTCCGGTGGCGGCAAGGAGGTCATCTCGGTGGGCAAGCGCTGCCTGCTGGGCGCCAACGCCGGGCTGGGCATCTCGCTGGGCGACGACTGCGTCATCGAAGCGGGCCTCTACGTCACCGGCGGCACCAAGGTCACCACCGCCGACGGGCAGACCGTGAAGGCCAAGGATCTGTCCGGTTCGAACAATCTGCTGTTCCGCCGCAACTCGTTGTCCGGGGCGGTCGAGGTGGTCAACCGTGACGGCACCGGCATCACCCTGAACGACGCGCTGCACGCCAACTGAGGCCGTGCCCAACGTCGACTTATCGGTGGGCTCTCGCAGAATCGCCGACGACAAGTCGACGTTGGGCGCTCACTCCGGGGCAAGGATGCAGAACTCGTTGCCCTCGGGATCGGCGAGCACCACCCAGCTCTGCTTGCCCTGACCGATGTCCACCCGGCGCGCGCCCCGGGCGATCACCCGGTCGACCTCGGCCTGCTGGTCCTGCGGCGTGAAGTCCAGGTGCAGCCGGTTCTTGACCACCTTGTCGTCGGGGACGGCGAGGAACAACCATTCGGGGCCGTGCCCCGGCGGCGGGGTCAGCACCACATCGCCGTCGGCATCGGTGTGGTGCGGCCAGCCGAGCACCTCGGCCCACCATGCTCCGAGCGCCTCGGGATCGTGGGCGTCGATGCAGATCTGGGTCAGCCTCAACACGGGTCGACTCCCCGTGCCACCAGTTCCTTCTTGAGCACCTTGCCCATCGCGTTACGCGGCAGGCTTTCCACGATGCGCACCTCCCTGGGCCTCTTGTGCACCGAAAGTTGTTCGGCGACAAACTGGATCAGCAGGTCGGGATCCGCGTCGCCGACGACGAAGGCCACGATCCGCTGCCCCAGGTCGTCATCGGGCACGCCGACCACCGCCGCCTCGTCCACCCCGGGATGACCCAGCAGGACGGCTTCGATCTCGCCGGCGCCGATCCGGAACCCACCCGATTTGATCAGGTCGACCGATGCGCGCCCGACGATGCGGTGCATACCGTCGGCGTCGATCACCGCGACATCACCTGTGCGGTACCAGCCTTCGGCGTCGAACGCCTCGGCCGTCGCGTCGGGCCGGTTGAGGTAGCCGCTGAAGTTCGTCGGGCTCTTCACCTGGAGCTGCCCGATGGTTTCCCCGTCGTGCGGGACGGGCCGACCCTCGTCGTCGACCAGCCGGGTCTGCACGCCGGCCACCGGCAGACCCACCCAGCCCGGTCGGCGTTCCCCGTCGACCCGGGTGCTGATGGTGATCAGAGACTCTGTGCTGCCGTATCTCTCCACCGGCGCGTGCCCGGTCAGCTTCACCAGATCCTCGAATACGGGGGTCGGCAGCGCCGCACTGCCCGATACCAGCAGCCGAGCCGAGGACAACGCACGGGCGGCATCGGCGTCGGCGGCGATGCGTGACCACACCGTCGGCACCCCGAAATACAGCGTGCCTGCCGCCTCGGCATAGGCCTGCGGTGTCGGCTTCCCGGTGTGTAGGAACCGGTTTCCGATACGCAGCGAACCCAGCAATCCGAGCACCAGCCCGTGCACATGGAACAACGGCAGACCGTGCACCAGGGTGTCGGCGGCCGTCCAGTCCCAGGCCTGGGCCAACGCGTCGATATCGGCGGCGATGGCGCGCCGACTGATCGTGACGCCCTTGGGCAGCCCGGTGGTGCCGGAGGTGTACATGATCATGGCCGTCGCTTCGGGTCGCGGCTCGGCGTAGCGGTGCCAGGACCGGGCGTGCATACGCACCGGAATATGCGGTAACCCTTCACTTTCGGCGGGTAGCTCGCCGAGCCAGGCCTGTACGCCGGAATCGCCGAGCAGGTGTGCCCGCTCGGCGGCCCCCACATCGGCTGGCACCGGCACGAACGGCACACCGGCGATCAGGCATCCGATGACCGCCAGCACCGTCGTCGCGGTGGGTGTGGCCAGGATCGCGACCCGCTGCGCCCGCGCGACACGTTCGGCCACCGACGTGCCCGCCCCCACCAGGTCACTGCGGCTCAGCGACACACCGTCGATACGCACCGCGTCGGCCAGGTCGTGCCCGGCGGCCACGGCGGCGGGGTCCAGCGAGGTCAGCAACACCGTAGACATTCTTGCGAGGCTACCCTTGCGCCATGTCACCGATCGAGCGGATGTCCAGTCGTGAGGTCTACCGCAACAGCTGGATGACGGTGCGCGAGGACGCGATCCGGCGTCCCGACGGCAGCCACGGCATCTACGGCGTGATCGACAAGCCCACCTACGCGCTGGTGGTCGCGCGCGACGGTGATCTGTTCCATCTCGTCGAGCAGTACCGCTACCCGATCGGGTTGCGGCGCTGGGAGTTCCCACAAGGTACCGCGCCGGACCGGGCCGATCTGGAGCCGCTCGAACTGGCGGCCCGCGAACTTCGCGAGGAGACGGGGCTGCGGGCGGACTCGCTGATCCGGCTCGGGCAACTCGATGTCGCGCCGGGGATGAGCAGCCAGCGCGGCTGGGTCTTCCTGGCGACCGGGCTGACCCAGGGTGAGCATGAGCGCGAGCACGAAGAGCAGGACATGCACAGCGCCTGGTTCACCGGCGCGCAGATCGAACAGATGATCCGGGACGGAGACATCACGGATGCACAGACGATCGCCGCGTGGACAATGGTGACGCTGGCCGGCCGCGGCTGAAACTCGTTCACCGTCACAATGTGGTCTCTAATTGACGCAGCAGACATGACGATCAGCGGTTTTGTCATCACCCCCCGCTACCTTGAGGTCAGCTGATCTTTTTGACTGAATAGGGAAAGGGATGTTGGTCCGTCGACTGTGCACTGCGTTGGCAGCCGTCCTGGTGGCCGGCCTCGCACCCATGCCCGCTGCCGCCGCAGTCGGCCAGGGGTGGAACGGCCGCTACAACGTCGTGACCTATGCATCGCAGAAGAACGGCACCAGCGTCGCCGCCCGCCAGGCCGAGGGCGATCTCAGTGCCGTCTACACGTTCTCCACGGCCTGCGCCGGCAGCGCCTGTGTCGCCACCGTGCTGGACGGGCCCGCGCCGTCGAACCCGACGATTCCGCAGCCGCAGCGCTACAAGTGGAACGGCGAGAAGTGGACCTTCGCCTACAACTGGCAGTGGGAGTGTTACCTCGGGGACAGCACTCCGCGGGTGTTCAGCCCGGCGCAGTCCTGGGTCAGCTACACACCTCAGCCCGACGGGACCCTGCAGGGCAGCTGGTACACCGACATCCTCAGCGGGCCCTGCCGTGGCAACGTGCTGATGCCGGCCGCGGCGTTCCCCGCGCCGTAGGGCCGTAATACGTCGGTCATCTCAGGGGAAACCCTGCGAAACGTCACTCTCCGAGGATGACGGGATGGCAGTACCCACGCCCACCGTCCGTCCGGTCGACGAAGTCCCGCCGCTGAAACGACTGCTGCCCCTTGGCATCCAGCACGTGCTGGCGATGTATGCCGGCGCGGTCGCGGTACCGCTGATCGTCGGTGGCGCGATGGTCGGCGCCGGCCAACTCGAGCAGTCCGACATCGTGCACCTGATCATGGCCGACCTGTTCGTGGCCGGGATCGCGACGATCATCCAGTCAGTGGGTTTCTGGCGCTTCGGTGTTCGGTTGCCGCTGATGCAGGGCGTCACGTTCGCCGCGGTCGGCCCGATGATCACCATCGGTATCAATCACGGCATCACCACCATCTACGGCTCGGTGATCGCGTGCGGTCTCTTCATGATGCTGCTCGCCCCGGTGTTCGGGAAGCTGATCCGGTTCTTCCCACCCCTGGTGACCGGCACCATCATCTTGATCATCGGCGTCTCGCTGATGCGGGTGGCTGCCGGCTGGTTCGGCGGCGGCAACGCCGCCGGCCCGGACTTCGGCTCACCGACGGCGATCGGGCTGGGATTCTTCACCCTGGCGACGATCATCGTCATCGAGCGGTTCGCGCCCGAGGCGATGCGCCGGGTGTCGATCCTGCTCGGTCTGCTCATCGGCACGATCGTGGCGGTCCCGTTCGGCCTCACCGACTGGGAGCACATGGGTGACTACAGCTGGGTCGGCTTTGTCACCCCGTTCCAGTTCGGTACCCCGACGTTCGAGATCAGCTCGATCATCGCGCTGCTCATCGTGGGTATCGTGATCATGACCGAGACCACCGGCGATATCGTCGCGGTCGGTGAGATCGTCGAGGAGAAGATCACCCCGCGCAAGCTCGCCGACGGGCTGCGCGCCGACGGCCTCGGCACCGTCATCGGCGGCATCTTCAACACGTTCCCGTACACCGCGTTCGCCCAGAACGTCGGGCTGGTCGCCATCACCGGCGTGCGGACCCGGCACGTGGCGACGGTCGCCGGGATCATCTTGATCCTGCTCGGACTGCTGCCCAAGATGGCCGCCGTCGTCGAGGGCATCCCGCTGCCGGTGCTCGGTGGCGCCGGGGTGGCCCTGTTCGGCATGGTGGCCGCCAGCGGCGTCCGGACGTTGACCAGGGTGAAGTTCACCAACACCAACATCCTGGTGGTGGCGATCTCCGTCGGGGTGGCGATGCTGACCGAGGCCAAGCTGTACTACACCGACCGCACGCTGGGCGACACCCCGGTGAACGTCTCGCTGGACCTGTACCACCAGTTCCCGGACTGGTTCCAGACGATCTTCCATTCCGGGATATCGGCGGGCGCCCTGGCCGCGATCCTGCTGAACCTGCTGCTGAACAGCCGCGGCGCCGACACCGACGCCGACGAACTGTCCGCGCACGACGCTCCCCGGGGTGCGCTGCCCGATCCGTTGGACGCACTGCGCGCCGCCGACCCGTCGACACCGCCGCAGCGCCTGCGCCAACTCGCCGAGGACCGCCCCGAACTGCGCACCATCATCGTCACCAACCCGTCCACGGACCGGGAGACGTGTGCGTGGATCCGCGACCAGGGCGACGAGCAGGTGGCCACGGTATGCCAGAAATGGGACGAGGTCACCGAGGGCAGGTTCTCCACCCGCGGAGGCTGACCGATGAGTTGTCCCGTCGGCCGCGGTCAGTACCGGCATGAGTGCCGAAACCGATATCCGAATGCTGATCGCCCGCTGGGTTGACGGCGTCAGGGCCTGTGACCTCGACGCCGTGACCGCCGCGCATTCCGATGACATCGTCATGTTCGACGTGCCGCCGCCCTACGAAGGGATCCGCGGCAAGCCGGCCTACCGCGAGAGCTGGCCACCGTTCTTCGAATTCATCCGCAGCGGAGCCACTTTCGAGCTTGTCGAGCTGAACGTCGACGCCGGCGAGGACGTCGCCTTTGCCTACGGGCTGTTGCGCTGCGGTGGCGAGAAGGAGTTTGCGGAGAATCCGGACAACCGGCTGCGCCTGTCCATGGGCCTACGCAGGATCGGCGGGGAATGGCTGATCGCCCACGAACACCACTCATTCCCCGACACGACCTAGCTCAGTCGACGAGCGCCCGCACGAAGAACGCGAGGTTGGCCGGACGCTCGGCGAGGCGGCGCACGAAGTAGCCGTACCACTGCGTGCCGAACGGCACGTAGACCCGGACGTGGCTGCTGTCGACCAGCCGGCGTTGCTCCGCATCGCGGATGCCGTACAGCATCTGGTACTCGTAATCGGCGATACCACGGCCGAATTCGCGCACCATCGCGGGGACCTCGTCGATGATCTCCGGGTCGTGCGATGCCACCATCGGGTAGCCGCCACCAGCCATCAGGATACGCAGGCACCGCAGGTAGGAGTCGGTGACCTCGGCGCGCTCGCGGAACGCCACCGACGCGGGCTCGTCGTAGGCGCCCTTGCACAACCGGATGCGTGCCCCGGACTCCGCAAATTCCCGGCAATCGCCCTCGCAGCGCTTGAGGTAAGCCTGCAACACCGTGCCGAGCCAGTCGAAATCGGTGCGCAGGTCCCGCACGATGGACAGCGTCGAATCGGTCGTCGTGTGGTCCTCGGCGTCCACCGTGACCCAGGCACCGACGTCACGGGCCTTGGTGCAGATGGTGTGTGCGTTCTCCATGGCGATCTTCTCACCGTCCCGCGGCAGCGCCTGGCCCAGCGCCGACAGCTTCAGCGATACCTCCAAAGACCGTGGTTCCGGCCCGGTCTCGCCCCGTCGCTCCAGCGCGTTCAGCAGGTCGAGGTAGGCCTGCACGGTCGCGTTGGCCGCCTCGACATCGGTGACATCCTCGCCCAGGTAGTCGATGCTGACGAAACGCCGTGAATCCCGCAGCACAGCAACGGAACCCATGGCATCGTCGATCGTCTCGCCGGGCACGAAACGGTGCACGACATCGCGGGTCACGGGCATCCGCTCCGCGGTGCGCCGCAGCGCGTCGGACCTACTGGCCGCGAGGATCGCGGGCCGTGCCAGCTTCTGGAAGACGCTCATCGTCAGACCTCCATGTGCGGGTAGTGGTGGTCGGTCGGCGGGACGAAGGTCTCCTTGATGGAGCGCGCCGAGGTCCACCGCAGCAGGTTCAGCGCCGACCCCGCCTTGTCGTTGGTCCCCGAGGCCCGTGACCCGCCGAAGGGCTGTTGACCCACCACGGCGCCGGTGGGCTTGTCGTTGACGTAGAAGTTGCCCGCCGCGTGGCGCAGCCGCTGCTGCGCATCGAGCACGGCGGTGCGGTCATCGGCGATCACCGCACCGGTGAGCGCGTACGTGGAACCGCCGTCGACGACGCCGAGGACGTCGTCCCACCTGTCGTCGTCGTAGACGTGCACGGCCAGGATCGGCCCGAAGTACTCGTCGCGGAACGCCTCATCGGTCGGGTCGTCGGACAGCAGCACGGTGGGCCGCACGAAATAGCCCTCGCTGTCCTCGCATTCACCGCCGACGGCGATCGTGACGCCGGCCGCACCCTTGGCCCGCTCGATGGCGCGCGCGCTCTTGGCATAGGCGCGCTCGTCGATGACGGCGCCACCGTAGTTCGACAGGTCGGTGACGTCGCCGTATTTCAGCGCCTCGGTGGCGCCCAGGAAGTCGTCGCCCATCTGCGACCACACCGAGCGCGGGATGAACGCCCGCGATGCCGCCGAACATTTCTGCCCCTGATAGTCGAAGGCGCCGCGAATCAGCGCGGTGCGCAGCACATCCGGTCGCGCCGACGGGTGTGCGACGACGAAGTCCTTGCCGCCGGTCTCCCCCACCAGCCGCGGATAGGTGCGGTAGCGGTCGATGTTGGTGCCGACCTCGCGCCACAGATGCTGGAACGTCGCGGTGGACCCGGTGAAGTGGATACCGGCCAGCCGCGGATCGGCCAGCACCACATCGGACACCGCCAACCCATCCCCGGCGACCAGGTTGATGACCCCCGGCGGCAGGCCGGCGGCTTCGAGCAGCTGCATGGTCAGATAGGCCGAAAACGTCTGGGTGATGGACGGTTTCCACACCACGGTGTTGCCCATCAGCGCGGGTGCGGTCGGCAGGTTGCCCGCGATGGCGGTGAAATTGAACGGCGTGATCGCGTAGACGAAACCCTCGAGCGGGCGGTAGTCGGTGCGGTTCCACACGCCGCGGCTGCTGATCGGTTGCTGCGCGAGGATCTGGCGGGCGAACGCCACGTTGAAGCGCCAGAAGTCGACCAGCTCGCAGGGCGAGTCGATCTCGGCCTGGTAGGCGGTCTTGGACTGGCCGAGCATGGTGGCCGCGGCGATCTTCTCGCGCCACGGGCCCGACATCAGGTCCCCGGCGCGCAGGAACACCGCCGCCCGCTCGTCGAACGGGGTGTCCGCCCAGGCGTCCTTGGCGGCGATGGCGGCGTCGACGGCGGCGCCGGCTTCACCGTGGCCGGCGTTGGTCAGCGTGCCGAGCACGCTGTGGCGCCGATGTGGCTGGACGACGTCGATGCGGTCGCCCGCACCCATGGTGTGCTTGCCGCCGATCACGTGCGGCAGGTCGATGGGTGCGCTCGCGAGATCGCTGAGCGCGGCGGCGAGTCGGGCCCGCTCGGGGCTGGCAGGCGCGTAATCGTGGATGGGCTCGTTCTGTGGCAGCGGTACCTCGGTGATGGCGTCCATACCCGCAACGATGACTGATCCCACCGCCTCATATACTGTGCGATTCGCCAGGCATCAAAGCGCGAGCTAGTAGGATCCGACAACATGGTGGAAACCGGTGTCGGCCTCGGCCGGCTCCTGCTGGCGTTGGACACCACCCTGGTCAACCTCATCGAAGCCCCGCGCGGGCTGGACCTGCCGGTGGCCTCGGCAGCATTGCTCGACACCGACGACGTGCGCTTGGGCCTGGCGGCCGCGGCCGGCGCAGCGGATGTGTTCTTCCTGCTCGGCATCAGCCCGGCGGATGCGATCGACTGGCTCGCTGGGCAGGCGCGTCAACCGGTCGCGATCTTCGTCAAGGAACCGCACCCGTCGGTCGTCGCCCGGGCCACCGCAACCGGGGTCGCCGTGGTGGCCGTCGAACCCCGCGCTCGCTGGGAACGGCTGTTCCGATTGGTCAATCACGTCTTCGAACACCACGGGGACCGCGCCGATCCACTGTCGGATTCGGGCACCGATCTGTTCGGGCTCGCCCAGTCGATCGCCGAACGCACCCGCGGCATGGTGAGCATCGAGGACACGGCATCCCACGTGCTGGCCTACTCGGCCTCCAATGACGAGGCCGACGAATTGCGCCGACTGTCCATCATGGGCCGGGCCGGGCCCGCCGCGCACCTCGAATGGCTCGGGCAGTGGGGTGTATTCGATGCGCTACGCGCGTCCACCGATGTCGTCCGTGTCGACGCGCGGCCCGAACTCGGCCTGCGCCCCCGACTCGCCGTCGGCGTGCATCGTCGGTCACCGGATGGCCGGCGGGCGGCCGAGTTCGCCGGAACCATTTGGTTACAACAAGGTTCGCAACCGTTGGCCGATGACGTCGAGGACGTGCTGCGCGGCGCAGCCGTGCTGGCGGCCCGGATCATGTCCCGGCTGGCGGCGACACCCTCCACCCACACGGTCCTGGTGCGCGAACTACTCGGCATGGCCGGCACCGAGGTCGACGTGGCGGCCGTCGCCGGAGGCCTGGGCATCACCGCAGACGCCCGCGCCGCACTGGTGGCATTCGCGGGCGCCCCGCCGGATGTGCTGGCACTGAGCGCCGGCGCTTTCCGCGCCGACGCGCAGGTGACCGCCGACGACGGCCGGGTCTATGTGGTGTTCCCGAAGATCGGCGCGCCGGGATCGGTGACATCCTGGGTGCGGGGCGTGGTGGCCGCGCTGCAGCGCGAGATGGGGCTGACCGTGCACGCCGTGATCGCGGCGCCGCTGACCGGACTCGCCGATATCGCGCCCGCCCGCACCCAGGTGGACAGGGTGTTTCACAGCGCACAGCGCCACCCGGGGGCCATCGCCCAGGTCTCCTCACTCGATGACGCCCGCACCACCGTTCTGCTCGACGAGATCGTGTCGTTGATCCAGGCCGACGGGCGCCTGGTGGACCCCCGCATACGGCAACTGCGTGACACCCAGCCGATGCTGGCGGACACGCTGGCGGCGTACCTGGACTGCTTTGGCGACATCGCTGCGGTCGCCGAGCACCTACACGTCCATCCGAACACGGTGCGCTACCGGGTGCGCCGCATCGAGAAGCTCATCGCCGCGTCATTGGACGATGCCGAACTGCGCCTGCTGCTTACGCTGAGCCTGCGCGCCACCCGTTAGTACGTCCGGATGCCGAACCCCGCGTCCAGCGGCCACGCCACACCGGTGATGAACTCGGCCTCCTCGGACACCAACCACGCCACCGCGTTGGCGATCTGCTCGGGCTGCAACAACGCTATGGGCAGCGCGTTGCGCTGGGTGCCCAACCACGGGTCGGCCTCCTGCGCCAAGCCGATGGTGGTCTCGTTGATGATCATGTCGGTCGCCACACCCGAGGGGTGGATGGTGTTCACCCGGATCGAATGCCGCGCAAGGTCACTGGCCCAGCCCTGCATCAGGGCCACCAGCCCGCGTTTGGATGCCGCGTAGGCCTGCAGCCCGGGGCGGTCGGTACCGGAGGCTCGGATACCGGCTGTCGAACTCGCCAGCACGATCGCCCCGCCCCGCTCACCGGCGATCATCGTCGGGAGCGCAGCCTCGACCGTGTTCCACGCGCCGGTCAGGTTCACATCGACGACGTCCTTGAAGACCTGCGCGCGGTTGTCGGACTCCGTCAGCCGGATGATGCCGGCATTCGCGATGACGATGTCGATGCGCCCGAACTCCGCGACGCCCGCGGCGACCACCTGGGCCACCGCGTCGGGATCGCGGACGTCGGCTTGGCGGGCGATGATCCGGCGTCCCTGGTTCTCGACGAGGTGCACCGTCATCGCCAGGTCATCGGCGCTGGATCCCGGGTAATCGGTCGACTCGAAGGACCCGCAGACATCCAGCGCGATGATGTCGGCCCCTTCCCCGGCGAGCTTCACGGCGTGCGCACGGCCCATCCCCCGGGCCGCGCCGGTGATGAAAGCCACCTTGCCCGCGTGCCGGGCCACTAGGTGCCCTTCGGGAAGTCGACGTCCTTGGTCACGGCTTCCCACTCGTCGATGGACGCAGACAGCGCAGCGATCTTGTGCCGCACCGCCTTGAGCACATCACGCCCGAGCAGCAGGCGCAGCGGCGGTTCCTCCAGCGTCGTCACCGTCAGCACCGCCTCGGCGACCTTGCGCGGGTCACCCGGCAGGTGGTCGGCGAACTCCTTGATCAGTGTCTTGCGTGTTCCCACGCCCTCTTCGTAATCACCGATCGGAGTGCCGGATTCCTGCATGGAGCGCCGCGCCCAGTCGGTACGGAAGGCACCGGGTTCGATGGCGGTGACCTTGATCCCCAGCGGCGCGACCTCCTGTGCGAGTGCCTCGGTGAGCGCCTCCAGGGCGAACTTGGTCGAGGAGTAGTACGCGTTGGGCGGGTTGGCCACCAGACCGGTCATCGACGAGATGTTGACGATGTGGCCGGATTTGCGTGCCCGCATGGCCGGCAGCACCGCCTTGATGGTGTCCACCACTCCGAAGTAGTTGGTGTCGAACAGTTTCCGCACCTCGGCGTCGTCACCTTCTTCGACCGCCGACATGTAGCCGTAGCCCGCGTTGTTGACCAGGACATCGACACCGCCGAATGCGTCGTCGGCCGCCGCGACCGCCGCGGCGATCTGATCCTTGTCGGTGACGTCCAGGGCGACGGCCACGGCGCGATCACCGAACGTGCCGACCAGGTCGGCGACTGCCTCCGCGCGCCGTGCGGTGACGACCACGTAGTGCCCGGCCTCCAGTGCGGCGCGGGCGATCTCGCGACCGATGCCGGTGGAGCATCCGGTGATCAGCCAGCGGGCCATCAGGCGGTCCCCTCGGGTAGGCGGCGCAGATACGCCGCACGGCGCTCGGCGAGTTCGGTGGCCCGTTCCTGCGCGGTCACCCGGCGCAGCGTCGGGACTTCACGTTCGAGGTGGTCGAGCTTCACCACCCGCCCGCGCGCGCCGAGGTCCTCTTTGGGTCCTTCCTCGCCGAACTCGGCCATCCGCAGCGTCAGGATGCCCTCGTCCAGGCCGTCGGAGTCGATCCAGTTGGCGACGCCGGGATCGGTCGGGGCGATGACGTAGGTGTAGGAGCCGTCGTCGTTGGGCGTCGACTGCGCCTTGTTCAGACTCCCCGTCCGGTCGACGAGTTCGAGCGTGGTCCCCCAGATGTTGCTCAGCGGAACGGTGAAGTACTCGGCGCCACCGTCGCCGACGTCGACGACGAACGCCTCGCCGGGGCCGAGATCGAAACGGCCCATGACATACACCTGATTGCGCATCGCGCCGACCTTGTCGGCCGACCAGGCGAGGTTGAACTCGTTGGGCGCCATCTTGTAGATCCCGTGGCTGAGCTTGCCGGTGAAGTTCGCGAAATGCGCCATCATGTCGGCGGTGGCGTCGGCCTGCTCGTCGAGCGTGCGGGCCGGTCGTGCGGGTGGCCCGCCGAGCCGTTGCACGGAAAGGTGATTCGGATCGTCGCGGTCCCAGTTCAGCAGGACGTCACGGATGTAGAACTCGTGCGCTTCGGGGGTGGATTGCACGTGATTGGGCCGGCCGCCCGCAGGATCGGCGTCGACGGTGATGGTGAACGACCCGTCGGGGTCGACCTCCATGGTGCGGCCGTTGAGCACGGCGACAGTGCCCATGTTCGCGTCCCACAGCGTGAAGTAGTTCTCCGTCATCCGGTTGTGCCCGACGCGCCCGTGGATCTCGTAGCGCTCGTCACCGGAGATCGGGATCACCCGGTACACGCTGTCGGGATTGTCGATGCCCCAGCGTGATCCGGGTATCGCACGACCCTGCACGGGGTGTGCCAGCCGGGTGATGCAGCTGACCTTCGGTCGCAGCGTGTCCTGGTTGGACGACCATACCGCCGCCGAGAACATCACCTCTGCGAACGCGTCGTCAAAGCGTGCCCGCATCGCTTCGGAGGCCTTGGCCCGCCCGAGCCAGGTCTCGGCGACACTGCGGTAGGCGGCTTGCACCGTCGGATGCTCCAGCAGGTTCAGCGCCGCGAGCTCCTGTTCGTGTTGGGCCGTCGTGGCCACCGGGTGTTCGGGCATTCATTCTCCTCGGGTGGATGGGACGGCGCCGCGGAAGCGTCTGTTGTAGGCCGTGAACCGCTCGTCGATCTCGGCGCCGCTGAGTCCGTAGTCGGCGGCCGTGTATGACGGTCGCGCCGTCTCGCGGGGGCGTTCGGCCAACCAGCGCCGCATCGCGCGCTCGGCGTCGGCGGTCAGCGGTTCACCGATCGCGTCGTACACCCGGGACACCTGTCCGATCGGATCGGCCACCGCGGTGCCGAAGTCGACATCGGTGACACGCACGTCCTCGTCGACCCAGCCGTCCCGGACCGCCATGGCGCGATCGTTGGTCCAGCCCATCCGGGCCAGCCATTGGGCTCCGACCCGCGCCGGATCGACGCGGTCGGCGTGCATGGCATGCAATGTGGCGTTCAGGCTCGCACCGGAGGGGATGGTGTCGCGCGGATCACGGTGCATGTGCACCAGATGCAGATCGGGGAACCGGGCCCGCAGCGTATCGAGATAGCCCAGGTGCGCGGGCGTTTTCAGCACCCACCGCCGGGCGGTGCCCGAATCCGCCCGGCCGGCCTGGCGCTTCTGCCACTGCAGGAACTGCAGCATCCGGTACAGGTGCTCATAGGCGGGGGTGAAGTCCTGCCCGTCGATCCAGGACCGGTAGGTGGGCAGGTGGGCGCCCGACTCCGGCACATGGGACAGAAAAGCATCCGACAGGAAGACGATCTCCTCTTCGGGCTCGCGAGCGTACATGGGGTGGATCGCGAACAGTTCCGGTGCCATCTCCCGCGATTTCGCCTCGCGCGCCGCACTGATCAGGATGCGGGGATCCTCGGGCCCCGACCACCGGTAGTCCAGCTTCGGGCCAACCTCCACCACCTCCCAGCCGTAGGCGCAGTGAAAGCGCGGGTCGGCGGCCAGCAATCGTTGCAGCAGCGTTGTTCCACTGCGCATCATCCCGACCACCACGATCGGAGCGAGGATCGTCTCGGAGAGAATCTCGGGATGTCGCCGGATCCATTCCTGCGCACGCAATCGCATCCGCAGGCCGTGCACCAGCCCCGACCGCAGCAGGTGTTCCCCGATCTGGTTGAGGTCCGCTTCGGCGTAACTGCCGGCCAGCACCGCGAGCGGTGTCTCGAACGCCAGCGGCCCCCAATCGTCCAGCCGTTCCTTGCCCCGGGCGGCCGCCATGAGGTCTGCCGCGTCGAACGGTGAACCTCGGGGCACGGCGGTCAGAACTTCAGGTGGTGGCTGACATCGCCGACCTGATCGATGAACATGGTCCGGGTGTCGAACCACCATCGACCGTCGACCCGGTGGAAGGTGTCGCGGTAGTGGCCGGTCACGATGACCTGCAGCGGCAGGTCCGGTGTCGCCTGGGTGACCAGGTAATTGGACCGACTCCGCGCGGTTCCCGCCACCTCGTCGACCTCGATGCGCGCATTGCTGGTCAGATGCTTGGTTTTCGGGGTGCCGTCCTCGTACAGCCGGGTCGCCATGTCATACATCTGCCGGACGCGTTCGGTTCCGCTGAACACCGTCTCGGGCGGGCCGTCCTCCACTCCGCAGATCCGGCCGTGCGCGAAAAGTTCGGCCACACCATCCAGGTCGCCGGCGTCGATGCGCTCGGCGTAGGTGTACAGCAGGTTCTCGATCTGGCGCGCGCTGGCAGACATGTCGGCAGCTGGCTCCTCATCGAACCGAAGTTGGCAGAGCTGACCGGAATTACGGTCTTTCGAGAACTAACCAGTCCAGCCGCGTGATGTCAACGGCCTGAGCTCACACTGCCCGGTGGCCAGTTGTCACACGCCAGACGGCCGATCCACGTGCCATAGCCGGCCGCTCGGCGCAGGGTTCAGAGCCGCGCCGCCGCGGCGGCGATCCGTTCGTCGGTCGCCGTGAGCGCCACCCGCACGTGCTGGGCGCCGGCCGGGCCGTAGAACTCGCCGGGCGCCACCAGGATTCCGCGCTGCGCCAGCCAGGCCAGGGTGTCCCGGCAGGGCTCGCCGCGGGTCGCCCACAGGTACAGCCCCGCCTCGGAGTGGTCGACGGTGAAGCCTGCGCCGCGTAGTGCGGGCAGCAGCACCGCACGCCGCTGGGCGTAACGCTCGCGTTGCACCGCGATGTGGTCGTCATCGTCCAGCGCCGCGACCATGGCCGCCTGAATGGGCCCGGGCACCATCATCCCGGCGTGCTTGCGCACCGCCAGCAGTTCGGCCACCACGGCGGGATCACCCGCCACGAAGCCGGCCCGGTAACCCGCCAGCGAGGATGTCTTGGACAACGAGTGAATGGCCAGCAGACCGGTGTGGTCGCCGTCGCACACCGACGGATGCAGCACCGACAGCGGCTGGGCATCCCAGGCCAACCCGAGATAGCACTCGTCGGAGGCGATCAGTACGCCACGCTCGCGGGCCCAGCCCACCACCTTGCGCAGGTGGTCGACACCGAGCACCTTGCCCGAGGGATTGCTCGGCGAGTTCAGGAACACCAGCGCCGGTGTCTGCGGGCCTATCTGGGTCAGCGAATCCGCGGCGAGCACCCGGGCTCCGGCCAGCCGGGCACCCACGTCATAGGTGGGGTACGCCAACTCCGGGATCACCACGGTGTCATCGGATCCCAGACCCAACAGCGTCGGCAGCCAGGCGATGAGCTCCTTGGTGCCGATGACCGGCAGCACCGCGGCCGGAGCCACATCGGTGATACCGAATCGGCGTTCCAGCGCAGCATGGATCGATGCGCGCAGTTCGGGTGTGCCCGCGGTGGTCGGGTACCCCGGGGTGGCGCTCGCGTCCGCCAGCGCCGCACGAATCACCGGGGCGACATCATCCACGGGGGTGCCGACCGACAGGTCGACGATGCCCTCGGGATGAGCGCGCGCGGTGGCAGTGACGTCTGCCAGGGTGTCCCACGGGAACACTGGCAGTGACGTCGATTTAGGTGAGTTCACTCGCCCTTGGGTTCGAGATCCTTGATGATCTGCGGATCGTTGTCGGTCTGACCGACCTTCGACGCGCCGCCCGGGGAGCCGAGCTCGCTGAAGAAGTCCGCGTTGATCTGTGTGTAGTTGCTCCACTGATCGGGGACGTCATCTTCGTAGTAGATGGCCTCGACCGGGCACACCGGTTCGCATGCGCCGCAGTCGACGCATTCATCCGGGTGGATGTACAGCATGCGTGCACCCTCATAGATGCAATCGACAGGGCATTCCTCGATGCATGCCTTGTCTTTCACGTCGACGCAGGGTTCGGCAATCGTGTACGTCACTGATGTCTCTCCTGTCCAGTGGGCTGCTGGTCGGGTTTTCAGTTCTGGGTCGGGAGTCGTGAGCGAGCGTCCCGCGGGCCAGTATGAATGGCCCGTAACTGGACGTGCGTCTCAGTGTGCCCTAACTTCGCGCGCCGCCCTCAATGGGTGGCGCGTTTGCTGATACTAGCCGTTGCAGATACAACCCGCCTAGTAGCCACGCACTATGCACACTGCAGTGCACCTTGTTGCATAGGACCATCGGTTCCGCATACGCTGCGGCCATGGCACTCCCGCACGCCATCCTGGTGTCCCTGTGCGAACAGACGAGTTCGGGCTATGAGCTCGCCCGCCGCTTCGACCGGTCCATCGGCTATTTCTGGTCCGCCACCCATCAGCAGATCTACCGCACGCTGCGTGCCATGGAGGACGACGGCTGGGTACGCGTCCGTGAGGTCGAACAGCATGGTCGCCCCGACAAGAAGGTGCACTCCGTGACACCGGCCGGACGGGCCGAACTCGCCCGCTGGATCGCCGAACCGCTCAAGACCAGAGGCAGCGCCGCTCCTGGTTCGACGGCCGACAACCGCACCCGCGACCTGGCCGTCAAGATCCGGGCCGCCGGCTACGGCGATGCCGCCGCCATCCGGGCGCAGGCCCTTCAGTTGCGGGCCGAACGAGCCGCACTGCTGGACGCCTATCGCGGATTCGAGAAAGAGCAGTTCCCCAACCCCGCCGGCCTGGCCGGCTCCGAGCTGCATCAGTACCTGGTGCTGCGCGGCGGTATCCGCGCCGAAGAGGGCGCCATCGAGTGGCTTTCCGAAGTACTGGAGGCACTGTGAGTTCTCAAAGCCCGGTCGGCCTTGGAGGTCTTGTGAATTACCCGAATCTGTTGTCCCCGTTGGATCTGGGTTTCACCACCCTGCGCAATCGGGTGATCATGGGCTCGATGCACACCGGCCTGGAGGATCGCGCTCGCGACACCGACAAGCTGGCCGCCTACTTCGCCGAGCGCGCCCGCGGCGGCGTCGGCCTCATCATCACCGGCGGGTACGCCCCGAACCGGACCGGTTGGCTGCTGCCGTTCGCCGCCGAGATGCTCTCCGCGGCCGATGCGCGACGGCATCGCCGGATCACCGCCGCCGTCCACGACGAGGGCGGCAAGATCACGCTGCAGATCCTGCACGCCGGACGCTATGCCTACCATCCGCTTTCGGTCAGCGCATCCTCGATCAAGGCGCCGATCAACCCGTTCCGGCCGCGTGCGTTGCGCGATGTCGGGGGCACCATCGACGATTTCGTGCGTGCCGCGCTGCTGGCCCGCGCGGCCGGATACGACGGCGTGGAGATTATGGGCAGCGAAGGGTATCTGATCAACCAGTTCCTGGCGCCGCGCACCAACAAGCGCACGGACGGCTGGGGCGGCACACCGCAGAAGCGGCGGCGCTTCCCCGTCGAGATCGTGCGTAGGGTACGCGAGGCCGTCGGGGCGGATTTCATCATCGTCTACCGGATATCACTGGCCGACTATGTCGAGGACGGCCAGACCTGGGACGAAATCGTCTCTCTGGCAAAAGAAATCGAGGCTGCCGGCGCCACCATTCTCAACACCGGCATCGGCTGGCACGAGGCCCGGGTGCCGACCATCGTCACCTCGGTGCCCAACAGCGCCTTCGTCGATATCAGCGGTGCACTCGCCGAACATGTCGACGTTCCGGTGGTGGCCTCCAACCGGATCAACATGCCCGAAGCTGCCGAGCAGATCCTCACCGACACCGGCGTGCAGTTGATCTCGATGGCCCGGCCGCTGCTGAGCGACCCGGACTGGGTGCGCAAGGCCTCCGAGGACGCCGCCGATCAGATCAACACCTGCATCGCCTGCAACCAGGCCTGCCTGGACCATGCCTTCGTGCACAAGACGGTGTCGTGTCTGCTCAATCCACGCGCGGGACACGAGACGACCCTGGTGCTCGGCCCGACCCGGCACGCACGATCGGTGGCCGTCGTGGGCGCCGGCCCGGCCGGGCTGTCGGCCGCGGTGGCCGCCGCCCAGCGCGGGCACCGTGTCACCCTCTTCGAGGCGGGCGCCACCATCGGTGGCCAATTCGACCTGGCCCGACGGGTTCCCGGCAAAGAGGAATTCAACGAGACGGTCCGCTACTACACGCGCATGCTGGAGGTGAACCGCGTCGACGTACGCCTGGGCACCCGGGCCACGGTGGACGATCTCGCCGGCTACGACGATGTCGTGCTCGCCACCGGTGTGACACCACGCATACCGGCCATCCCCGGTATCGACCATCCGAAGGTGCTCTCCTACGCCCAGGTACTTTCCGGTGCCGCCGTCGGCGATTCGGTGGCGGTCATCGGTGCGGGCGGTATCGGGTTCGATGTCAGCGAGTTCCTGGTCACCGGCCAGTCCCCCACCCTGAACCGCAAGGAATGGCAGGCCGAATGGGGCGCGCTGGACCCCCAGGATGCGCCGACGGTCCGCGGTGCACTGACGACGCCGATCCCGCTGCCGCCGGTCCGCGAGGTGTTCCTGCTGCAGCGGACCAAGGGCGCACAGGGCCGCGGCCTCGGCAAGACCTCCGGCTGGGTGCATCGGGCGTCGCTGAAAGCCAAAGGCGTGCAGCAACTTTCCGGAGTCAACTACGAGCGCATCGACGACGACGGCTTGCACATCAGCTTCGGATCCGACCGGACCGGGGCGCGCCTGCTGGCCGTCGACAATGTTGTCATCTGCGCGGGCCAGGAGTCGGTGCGCGGGCTCGATGACGAGTTGCGGGCGCGCGGGATCACCGCGCACGTCATCGGCGGGGCGGCCGTGGCGGCCGAGCTCGATGCCAAGCGCGCGATCCGCCAGGGCACCGAGCTGGCCGCCAAGCTGTAGCTCAGGCCTGCTTGAGCGCCTCGATCTCCAGGGTGATGGTGACCTTGTCGCCGACCACGGCGCCTCCGGTCTCCAGCGGCATGTCGATGTCGATGCCGAAGTCCTTGCGGTTCAACACCACCGAGGCTTCAAACCCGGCGACCTCGCCATGCCCCATGCCGGGATTAACGCCATGGAACTCCAGCTTCAGCGAGACCGGCTTGGTGACACCCTTGAGGGTGAAGTCACCGTCGAGCACATAGTCCTCACCGTCGGCGCGCACCGCGGTGGAAACGAAGGACGCGGTCGGGAACTGCTCGGCGTCGAAGAAGTCGGCGGCCTTCAGGTGGGCGTCACGCTGCTCGTTGCGGGTGTTCACCGAGTTGATGTCGATGGTGGCGGTCACCGACGGGGTGCCGTCCGCGGCCACCGTGATGGCGCCTTCGAAGGTGTCGAACGTACCGCGGACCTTGCTCACCACCAGGTGGCGAACCGAAAAATTGACCGAGGAATGCACTGGGTCCAGCGCCCAGGTGCCTACGGTCAGGTCGGTGGCTACTGCTGCGGTCATGACATCTCCTTGCTCGGCGGGTGCGGCCTTCCCGACACCCTCACCAAGAGTAAACGGACTATGGTCCGATTTCATTCCGCGATGGTGCCCCACTTCGCTTCCGCTCCCGAATGCCCGATCAGCACTACGCCGACCAATGACGACACGCCGACGACCACGGCGAGAACCGCCGCGACCACCGGGAGCGCCCTGCCCGGTTTCTCGGTCCGCGACTCCATCAGGTGCTGGACAACCTGCAGGGTCGCCACGACGAGCAGTCCGACCGCGAAGTAGATCATCCATTCGCCGCGCTCCTGATGCAGCTCAAGGATCGGACGGTGCTCGCTTTCCCGGTCGTAGAGCCACTGCCCCGCCGACGCCGTGATCGGCGTGAGCGCCGCGACCACACACGCCAGCGCCAACACCAACCACACCAGCCGTCGGCGCGCCCCTGCCCAGAACGCACAAAGGATCAGGAGCAGCGCCGTCAACGGCGCCAGCGCCACCACCCGTGCACCAACAGGGATGGGCAGGAATTCCTGCAATGGTGTTCATGACACTCCCGGGCTCGGCGACAACCCAAGATACCGACTGTGGCAGTCATGCGAAAGACAAAAGGGCACAACCAATTTCACGCCCAGACAGTTAGGCCAGCCTACACTGTTCCACGCCACCGGCGAATCGGTCGACCTCCTGGGTCATTCCGCCCAGGACAGGGTGCGCAGCTGCCGGCGCGACGTGATGCCCAGCTTCACGAACACCTTGCGCAGATGCCACTCCACGGTGTGGGCGCTGATGAACAACTGCGCGCCGATCTCGGAATTGGTCAGGCCGTCGCGGGCCAGGCCGGCGATCTGCGCTTCCTGGGCCGTCAGCCCGTCACCGGATTTCAGGGGTTGCTTGCGCACCTTTTCCCCCGTCGCCACCAGTTCGCGGCGCGCCCTTTCGGCGAATCCCTGCGCACCCATGTTGGTGAAGGTGTCGTGGGCGGCACCGAGCTGGGTGCGGGCGTCGTTGCGGCGGTTCGCCCGGCGCAGCCACTCCCCGTAGGACAGCCGGGCCCGGGACAGGTGCAGCGCGATGTCGGCCCGTTCGAGCCGCTCGATCGCCTCCACGAACTTGGCCTCGGCCACGGCGTCATCGGCCAACAGGGCCTGCGCCGCCGCCACCGCCCCCAGCCCCCAGTCCGTCCCACTGGCACCCGCACGTTCCTGCAGCCTCGGCAGCGCGTCGGCGGCGCTGTCCCGGTCACCGGTGTGGGCGGCGGCTTCGATCAGTTCGTACAGGCACCAGCTGTGAAAGCCGAGATCCTCGTATTCACACCCGCGGCGCGCCGCCGTCAGCGCCTCCTCGTAACGACCCAGCCCGTTGTAGAGGACGGCGCTGCAGAACGCGGCCAGACCGAGCAGTCGCCCCTCACCTCGTGCCGCGCCGTCGGCTTCGGCCGACTCGACGATGCCGACCGCTGCCGCGGGCGCGCCGCTCCAGGCCGCCAGCGTCAACGAGTGATAGCGCACCGGCGCGCTGCCCATGGCCGCGGTGATGGATGCCGACTCATCGATCAGTCTTGCCGCAGAAGCGAACTCACCGCGGTAGAAGTGAACGCCGGCCCGATAACCGAGTGCCGGTGGCAGCGCGGCCAGTGCACCGGCATCTCGGGCCCGGCGCAGGATGCCGGTGGCGATGCGTTCCAGCACCTGGTCATCCCACATCTCGTGGGCGGCGGATTCCTGCGCGATCGGGAACGGCCAGTACAGCCATCCGCCCGGATTCTGCTGCGCTGCAGCATTCCACAGTTCCAGCGCCGCCCGCAGATCGCCGGCTCCGGCGCCGGGACCGTCGATGATGCGCGCCGCCATACCCCGGAGCAAATAGTCGATCGGCCGCTGCACATCGGTGACCCGCCCGACCGCGCCGGCACCCGCCGAGGCCACCTCCCACAGCAGGCTCGGCGCACCGAGGCGTCCGGCATACATCGCGGCCGTCAACGCCTCGAGGTAGGTCTCCCTGGCCAGCTCGTCGTCGAGGTTCTCAAGTCGCCGCGCCGCGCCGAGCAACTGAGCACTGGCCTCGCCGACCGTGGGGGCACCCGCCGCTCCCGCCCTGCTGCGTACGAAGTCCATCTGCGCCCGCATCCGGGCCACCAGAGCCTGCTGCAGCGCGGTGAGCGGCGCCGACTCCGCGATCGACAACAGCGCATAGGCCGCGTCCGGCGCGGCCGCCTCACGTTTGGCCTGCGCGGCCGCGATGGCCCGAGATCCCCGTAGTTGCGGATCCATCGTGAGCACGGTTGCGCGCTCCAGAAATGCTGCCGCGGCGGCCATGCCGCCCCGATTCTGAGCCCGGTCCGCGGAGACCTCCAGTTCGGCGGCCACCGCGTCGTCGGGACCCGTCGCCGCGTTGGCCGCATGCCAGGCCCGCCGGTCGGGATCGGCGTGCGCGTCCGTCGCCGCAGCAAGCGCCCGATGGACGGCCCGGCGCTGTGCGAGGTCGGCCGCGCGGTAGGCAGCCGAGCGCATCAGCGGATGCTGAAATCGCATGCGGGGCCCGAATTCGATGAGGCCGGCGGCCTCAGCCTGGGCAAGCGCGTCGATCGGCACACCCAGCTGGGCAGCGGCGCGCAGAAACAGCGCAGCGTCGCCCACCGGCTCGGCGGCGGCGACCAGCAGCAGCTGCCGGGTATCCGGCGGCAGCGCCTGGATCCGCGCGACGAAACCATCCTCGATCGCCGTGGTCGAGGAGCGTCGGCCGGAGATCCAGAATCCGCCGGCCAACTCGGCCGCCGAGACGCTGCGCGGCACATCCAGGATCGCCAGTGGCAGGCCGCGGGTCTCCGCGACGATCCGATCGCGGACCAGCGGATCGATCCCGCCGATCAGCACCGATTCCAGAAGTTCGCGCGCTGCTGGGTCGGACAACACGCCCACGCTGTGGTCGGGCAGACCGGCCAGCACATCGGGGTAGCCGTCCCGGACGGCGAACACCATGGCGACCCTCTCGGCCAGCAGTCGGCGCGCCACAAAGGCCAGCGTCTGCACCGACACCTGGTCCAGCCACTGGGCGTCGTCGACGATGCACAGCAGCGGACGTTCCGCGGAGGCCGCGGCCATCAGGCTCAGCACCGCCAGGCCCACCAGGAACCGATCGGGGGCCGGGCCGGTGCCGTAGCCGAACGCGACGTCCAACGCCTCGCGCTGCGGTTGCGGCAACACGTCGAGATAACCCGTCAGAGGTAGACACAGCTGCTGCAGGCCGGCGTATGCCAGTTCCATGTCTTCCTGGATGCCGGCCACCCTCATCGCACTGAAGCCAGTCGCCTGCTCCGAAACATACTCCAGGAGTGCGGTTTTGCCGACACCGGCTTCACCGCGCAGGACCAGCACCTGGCCGCTGCCGGTACGTGCTTGCGCAGTCAGGTTGTCCAGGACTGTGCGATCACGGTCTCGGCCGCGCAGCCCGGTCGACATGGCCGACGAGCTCAGGCGGCCAGCGGCGTGTAGGTGGTGGTGCGCTGCCGGGCCGGACGGCCGATGCCCTCGGCGATCGCCGTCAATTCCTCGACCGACTTCGATGACCCGTTTTCCGAGCCCGCCATCCGCGAGATGGTCTCCTCCATCAGCGTTCCGCCCAGATCGTTGGCACCACCGTTGAGCATCACCCGAGTGCGCTCGATACCCAGCTTCACCCAGCTGGTCTGGATGTGGGAGATCCTGCCGTGCAGCATGATCCGCGCCAGCGCATGCACCGCGCGGTTGTCGCGGTGGGTCGGGCCCGGACGCGCGCCACCGGCCAGGTACAGCGGGCTGGACTGGTGCACGAACGGCAGCGGCACGAACTCGGTGAATCCGCCGGTGCGGTCCTGGATACCGCGCAGCACATTGATGTGCCCCACCCAGTGCTTGGGGGTGTCGACGTGGCCGTACATCATCGTCGACGACGATCGCAGCCCGACCTCGTGGGCGGTGCTGATCACGTCGATCCATTCCGAGGTGGGCAACTTGCCCTTGGTCAGCACCCAGCGCACCTCGTCATCGAGGATCTCCGCCGCGGTGCCCGGGATCGAGCCCAACCCGGCCTCGCGCAGGCTGGTCAGCCACTCCCGCAATGACAGTCCGCTGCGGGTGACGCCGTTGGAGATCTCCATCGGAGAGAACGCGTGCACATGCATCGAGGGCACCCGGGCCTTCACCGCGCGCACCAGGTCGACGTAGCCGGTGACCGGTAGCTCGGGATCGATCCCGCCCTGCATGCAGACCTCGGTGGCGCCGACGACATGGGCCTGCCAGGCCCGCTCGGCGACCTCTTCGGTGGACAGGGAGAACGCGTCGGCATCGCCCTTGCGCTGCGCGAACGCGCAGAACCGGCAGCCGGTGTAGCAGATGTTGGTGAAGTTGATGTTGCGGTTCACCACGTAGGTGACGTCGTCGCCGACGGCGTCGCGGCGCAGCGAGTCGGCCAGTGCGGCAACGGCATCCAGCGCGGGACCGTCGGCAGTGGCCAGCGCCAGGTACTCGTCGTCGCTGCACCCGCCGGGATTGCGTTCGGCCGCGCGCAAGGCGGCCAGCACATCGGTGTCGATCCGCTCGGGGGCACGGGCCGCAAGCTCGGACACCTTCTCCCGGATGGACTCCCAGTCACCGAACGCGCTGTCGAGATCGCTGCGGGTCTCGGTGAGACGGCCCTCGGAATCGATCGCCTCATGCAGATCGGTCCGGCCCAGGGACTCGGATGCCTCGTCGGGCTCCTGCCACGGCCGGCCCTGCGGATTGACATCGCGCGCCAAACCGGTGTCGGGGTCGGCCAGCGCATCGACATGCCCCCGGACCCGGGGATCGATCCAGGCCGCACCGGCCTGGACGTACTGCGGTTGCGCGGTGAGCCGCTGCACCAGGTCGTATCCCGCGGCCGCGGTCACCGAGGCCAAGTCGTCGAGGTTCGGCCACGGCCGCTCCGGGTTGACATGGTCGGGGGTCAGCGGCGACACGCCACCCCAGTCGTCCACACCGGCACCGATCAGCGCCAGGCATTCCTGCCGGGACACCAGATTCGGCGGCGCCTGGATGCGCATCTTGGGACCCAGCACCAGCCGGGTCACCGCGATGGTGGCCAGAAAGTCCTCGATCCCGGCGTCGGGCACCGCGGCCATCGCGGTGTGATCCTTGGCCCGGAAGTTCTGCACAATGACTTCCTGGACATGACCGAACGCCTTGTGCGACTTGCGGATCGCATGCATGGTCTCGGCACGCTCGACCAGCGTCTCACCGATACCGACCAGCAGGCCGGTGGTGAACGGGACCGACAGCCGGCCCGCGTCGTCCAGGGTGCGCAGCCGAACTTCGGGATCCTTGTCCGGGCTGCCGTAGTGAGCCAGGCCCTTGGTCTCGAACAGCCGTCGCGATGTCGTCTCCAGCATCATGCCCATGGACGGCGCAACGGGTTTCAGCCGCGACAGCTCGGTCCAGCTCATGACACCGGGGTTGAGGTGGGGCAGCAGCCCGGTCTCCTCGAGCACCCGGATGGCCATCGCGCGGACGTAATCGAGGGTGGAATCGTACCCGCGTTCATCGAGCCACTGCTTGGCTTCCGGCCAGCGCGCCTCGGGACGATCACCGAGGGTGAAAAGCGCTTCCTTGCAGCCCAGCTCGGCGCCCTGGCGGGCCACCTCGAGGATCTCGTCGGGCTCCATGAACATGCCCTTGCCCTCGGCGCGCAACTTGCCGGGCACCGTCACGAACGTGCAGTAATGGCAGGTGTCCCGGCACAGGTGGGTCACCGGGATGAAGACCTTGCGTGAGTAGCTGACCGGCAGCCTGCCGGTGGCGCCGCGGCGGCCGGCGGATTCCAGACCGGCGTCACGCACCCGGGCCGCACTGGTGCACAGGTCGGCCAGATCCTCGCCGCGTGCGGTCATCGCGATGGCGGCTTCGTCCACGTTCAGGGCGACGCCGTCGCGGGCGCGGCGCAGTACGCGCCGCAGGGCGGACGGGTTGGACTTCGGCGGGACCACCGGGCTGGGCAGATCGGAGCCGTGCTGGGGGTTCAGAGCCACTCCCGTGTAACCCCGGCATGGACGCGGATCATCCGCGCGTCTCACTATCTGAAACAGCTGCGCCTGGCATAAGGGTCACGATAGCTGTCCACGAGCTGCGCGACGCGAGCCACGTCCCTTCCGCTGTCGAATAGGCCCTCAAACAACTGCCGGTCCCGTAAATTGATGTCCGATACATCTCAATCGGAGGTGCTGGTGCCATGGAATTTTCGGTTCGCTCTAGCCTCACCACAGCCGTTGCCGCCGTTTCGGCCGTAGCCATCGCCGCCGCCCCGTCGGTTGCCGAACCCGGCCATCACCCGGCCCCCACCTCAGCATCCCCGCTGGTGCGAGTCGTCGCGCAACCCGTGCAGTTGAGCGCCGCGGTCACGCCGCTCGCCACCGCATCGGTGGCCGACCTTCCGAGCCTTCTCACCGACTTCGTACAGCGCATCGTCGTGCCGCCGAGTTCGTCGGCATCGTTTCCCAGCCCGCAGTTTCCGCCGGTCGTTGTCGGCAACTCCCTGAGCAGCGGTATCAAGAACATCTACAACGCCGTCGAGCCCTGGGTGGAGTGGGGCTTCGAGGTGGCCGCCTACGCGGTGGGCTGGGTTCCCTGGGTGGGCTGGCTCTCCCCGCAGATCATGATCTTCTACTACCTGGGCGAGCGCATCGTCCGCAGCATCACCTTCAACATCGCCGACTGGATCGGCGGATCGGTGTCCTTCGCGCAAGGGCTGCGTAACGTCGCCGTGGACACCATCAACTCGTTCATCTACTTCGCGAACGATCAGTTGGCGTTCTGGCTGCCGCCACTGCCACCGATCCCGCCGATTGGTGGCGGCCTGCTGACGACAACCCAGACCGCAGCTGTGGAGCTGACCGGCGCGCGCACCGCGGTACAGGTCGCCGCGGGGGTCGGCACCGCGCCGGCCGATGAGGGCACCGCCGAAGAAACGTCGACGCCCTCGGCCGAGGAGCCCGTCCAGACGCCCATCGACACCGCACCCGAGGACATCGAGCCTGCCCAGCCGTTCGAGACGCCGCCCGCCGACGTCGACCCGAAAGAGGACGAAGACCTGCAGGACGTCGAAGACCCGAAGGACGACGAAGGCCTCACCGACGAGGATGCCGAGCAGGACGTGGACCTCGAGGACAAGACCGACGTCGAGGACAAAGCCGACGTCGACGCCGAGGCAGGGATCGAGAAGCCGGATACCGAGACCGACGACCTCAAGCCGGATCCGAAAGCCGACAGCGACCCGGACGACAAGCCAGAGACCAAGCCCGACACGAAACCTGACACCAAGCCCGATACGAAGCCCGACACCAAGAAGGACGCGGGCTCAGGCTCCGACGAGTAGCCCGCCGCGTCGCGCCGATCGCAGCACCGCGGCGGCGGGCAGCGCCCCGACCACGATGAGCAACAGGACCGCGTAGGCCATCACGCCGACGCCGCCGAACACCAGGTCACTGCCCGGGCCGCCGAAGGTCAACGCGAGCACGGTGATCAACCAGGTCCACAACGGCAGCGCGGCGACCCGCGTCGACGTGGTCCAGTGCAATGCCGCCCACACCAGGGCGGCGTTCACCGCACCGCTGATGAGCATGCTGATCGGAAACGGAACCGAACCAAGCCGCAGCGGCAGCAGAAAGGCCGCCGCCAGAGCGGACAACACGCCGTCGACGGCGAGCACCGAAAGGACGACGGGCGGCAGCCAGGCCGGCCCGTCGGGATGTTCCGCTGTCAGGTCGGGATGCTGTCGAGCAGCGCGACCAAGGAGCCGATCACCCACTGAAGGTTGTCGGCGCGGTCCTGTTGATGCTGCAGGTTGGGATCCAAATCCGGGTCCATGTCGCAGACCTTACCGCCTCCGCGCCCCACTATCGCAGATTCAGCCCGGCCAATAGATCGGTCTCGATACCGTCGACGCCGCGTTCCCCGGCGGCCAGCACGTAGTGCTCGACACCCCACAGCGGCAACGCGATCTTGTTGGACAGCGCCATCGACCGGCCGTCGGGCGCCACGGTGACCTGAGTGGCGTGCGCTCTCAGCGCGGCGGCCTTCGCCGGCAACTGCGCCGACGCGTCGATGACCGCGTCGACGCGGTCATCGGGGAACGCGAACGAGAAGTCCTCGGCCTTGATCACGACCCAGTCCGGTGGGGGGTCGCCGATATTGCGGAAGCCATCGACGAACCCGGACGCCGCCATCACCGTCCAGTAGAACTTCGGCACCGGCCAGGACAGTTCGGAACAGGCGGCCACCGCGGCGGTGCTGAGCTCGTGGACCCGGATGTGGTCGGGATGGCCGTACCCACCGTTGGGGTCGTAGCCGACCACCACGTGCGGCCGGAACTCCTGGATGACGGTCACCAGTTCGGCGACGGGCTCGTCCAGCGGCGCGTCCACGAAACGCTGGCGGTGCCGCGCCGGTGTCCCCGGCATCCCGGAGTCCCGCCAGCGTCCGGCCCCGCCCAGATAGTGCGGTTCTCCCGCACCGAGCTCGGCCAGCGCCGCGGTGAGCTCGGTGACCCGGTACCCGCCGAGCTGGTCGGCCGCGTCGACCGCGAGACCGGCCCAGCGCTCGCCGATCACCTCGCCTTCCTCGCCCATGGTGCAGGTGATCACCCGCACCTCGGCGCCCTGAGCGGCGTAGTGCGCGATGGTCGCGCCGGTGGTCAGCGATTCGTCGTCGGGATGAGCATGGACAAAAAGTAGCCGCGGTGTCTCCACTCCCCTAGGTTTACCGTGTGTCGCCAGCGGACGCGAGAAACGGGCGTCGAGCACTGGAATTCGGCTGCGCGGTGATCGCGATCGGTCTGCTCGCCGGGGTCGCCGGTATCGCGACGACGCTGCTGCTGCACGGCATCGAGCACCTGACCTATCACTACAGTTTCGGCAGTCTGCTGGACGGCGTCGATGACAGCGGCCACATCCGTCGCGCCGTCGGCCCGATGGTCGGTGGCGCGCTGGCCGGTCTGGGCTGGTGGCTGCTGCGCCGGCACGCGGCCGTCCCGAAACTGTCGGCCACCATCGCCGCACACCGGCCGCTGCCCCGGGTGTCGATGGCGATCGACGCCGGCCTGCAGGTCCTCGTCGTGGGCGCCGGCGCATCGCTGGGGCGCGAGGGCGCACCGCGGCAGCTGGCCGCGGTCTTCGGCGATGCGGCGATATCGCGGTGGGCCCTGACGGCACGCGACCGGGAGATCCTGCTGTGCTGCGCGGCCGGTGCCGGGCTCGGGGCGGTGTACGGCGTGCCGCTGGGCGGCGCCCTGTTCAGCATCAGCATCCTGCTGCACAGCTGGCATCCGCGGGTCGTCGGCACCGCCCTGATCACCTCGAGTCTCGGTGTCGCGGTGGCCTCTCCGGTCACGCATCTGGAGAACTCGTTGCGCTGGCCGGACGCGAGCCTGTCCTATCTGTTCGTCGGACTCGCTGTGGTCATCGCGCCGCTGGCGGTCGGCGTCGGCATCGCGTTCAACCGGATCACCGCGACCAGCAAGGCCCCGTCCGCCTCCTGGGTGCTGATCCCCGGGATCGCCGCGGCCGGCCTGCTCACCGGGATCTGCTCCATCTGGTGGCCGGAGCTGCCCGGCAACGGCCATAGCATCCTGGTGGTCAGCGTCGACAGTGACCTGACCATCACCGCGGCGCTGGCCATCCTGGCGCTCAAGCCGGTACTGACGGCACTGTTTCTGCGGGCCGGCGCGGTGGGCGGGTTGCTCACCCCGGCCCTGGCGACCGGCGCCGCGGCGGGATCGGTTGCCGCACTGGCGCTCAACGAGTTCACCGACCTGCACGTCAACGTCGCTGCGGTCGCACTCACCTGTGCCGCCGGGGTTCTCGCGATCACCCAGCGCGCGCCGGCGTTTGCGGCGCTGTTCGTCTGGGAACTCGCACATCCCCCGGTGTGGCTACTCGCGGTGTTCGCGATCGCCGCCTATGCCGCCCATGAGATCTGGCGCAGAACCGTCAGGGCTGCTTGACCCAGGCCCCGGCATCGCCGACGATCCCGACCGGTACCGGACCGGTCAGGCTGACCCCGGCCACCCGCGGGGCGGCCGCGACGATCGTGGTGTCCTGCAGGATCGGCAGCACCGTGGACAGATCCCATAGCCGGGGCTCGACGACGTCGATCACCTTGTCGATCTCCTCGGTGCCGCGCAGCGCCGCATCGATTCTCGGTTGGATGCTGCGATCACAGATCCCGGTGAGGTTACTGGGCGCCTGCACCAATTCCCCGGTGCTCTCCGGGGATTCGGGGGCCTCGGTGCCCGTGGTGGTCGGAGTCGACGCCGGCGGCGCGGACGTGACGGTGCTCGACGTCCGCGGCGGCGAGGTGGTGGCGGTGACGCTGGGTGCGGGTGTCACGGTGGACACCGGGGTTGCCTCCAACGCGGGACAGCCGTAGCGCGATGCCAGCGAGGTCGCCAGATCGCCTCCGGCACTGTGCCATCCGACCACCGCGTCGATGGAGTTGTCGATCATGGCCTCGCCGTACAGGGTCACCGGATCCAGCGCGGACACCGACGCGGTGATGCCGACATTGCGCAGCTGGTCGGCGGCGGTGTTGGCCACCGCGATCGACGTCGGATCGTTGGCGGCCACCCCGAGGACGATTTTCAGTGACTCACCGTCTTTGATGATCTGGCCGCGCGCCTCGTCCGGCCCGGGGGTTCCGGGTGTCGTCGTCTGCGGTGTCTCCACCGGCTGCACCTGGTAGCCGGCATCGGCGAGCAGACCGAGCGCCGCCTCCGACGTGATGGCCGGCGGTGCGGTCGGCACGTACCCGGGATCCGACGGTGAGCGCACCTGCGCCTGCGCCAGGGTCACCGTGTTGTCGGATCCGGCGCCGACGGCGGCCAGCAGATCGACGTCGAGCAGACCGAACAGCGCCTTGCGGACCCGCAGATCGGTCAGGGCCGGCTGCTGGGCGCGCAGCGTCAACTGCATGACGCGCGGCCCGACGATGCGGTCGGTGCGCACATCCGGGATGGCCGACAGTTGCGCGAAGGCCGCCTGCCCGCCGTGCACCTGGGCCACCTGGGTGTCCCCGTTGCGGATCGAATCAGCCAGCGCGGCAGGCGATCCGGCGCGACGGAAGAGGATCTGATCCGGTTTCGCCGGCTCACCCCAGTAGCGGTCGTTGCGGGCGAGCAGGATCTCGTCGCGCTGCGGGTCGATGTTGTCCACCCGGAACTGGCCGCCGGTGACCGGCAGCGCCCGGGCCAGCCCGGCGCCGAAACCGCCGGGTACGTCCTTGACGATATGGGCGGGCAGGATGTCGTTGAACAGCTCCCGCCACGCCGGGTAGGGCTGGGAGAAGGTGACGACCGCGGTCTTACCGCCCTCCACCGACTGCACGCCGGTGATGAGGTCATAGCCGGCGGGGTCGACCACCCCGGGGTGACTGACCATCTGGCGCCACAGGTACCAGTAATCGTCGGCGCCGATCGGCGCGTTGTCGGTCCATGCCGCCTCCGGCCGGATCTTGTAGGTGACGGTGAACGGGTTCTCGTCGGTCACCTCAGCCGATACCAGCAGGGTGGGGTCCATCTCCCACCGCGATCCGGTCAGCGTCGCCGCATCCGAGATCGGGCGGAACGAACTCGGCAGCACCAGAGACGAGATCGCGGCGTTCACCGGGGACTGATCGGACAGCAGATGCGGATTGAACCCGGCACCGATCGCGTCGATGGCCATGATGATCTGCATGGCCTTGGCCGGTGCGGGCGGCGGCGTCGACACCGTCTCGGTGCTCTGCGGCGCGGGCGGCGGGCTGACCGTGCAACCGGCCAGAACCAGCGCCGACAGCGCTGCCACGGGCACGAAGAAGCGGTGTCGGGCTGACGGCACGAGATTCAGGGTATCGGGCCGGCGCAATCTCAGGAGTTCTGCTGCTTGGCGCGCGACTTCGCCCGGGCCCGCAGGCTGGCAGTGAGCTCGAGTTTGCGCACCCGCACGATCTCCGGGGTGACCTCGACGCACTCGTCCTCGGCGCAGAACTCCATGGCCTGCTCCAGGCCGAGCTCCAGCGGACGAGCCAGCGTCTCGAAGACGTCGGCGGTCGAGGACCGCATGTTGGTCAGCTTCTTTTCCTTGGTGGCGTTGATGTCGAGGTCCTCGGCACGCGGGTTGATGCCCACGACCTGACCCTCGTAGGTGTCCTGGCCGGGCTCGACGAAGAACTGCCCGCGATCGGCGAGCTGGGTCATGGCGAACGGCGTGATCTTGCCGGAGCGGTCCGAGACCAGCGAGCCGGTGTGGCGGGCCCGGATCTCGCCCGCCCAGGGGCGGTACCCCTCGAACACCGCGTTGGCTATGCCGGTGCCGCGGGTGATCGTCAGGAAGTCGGTGCGGAAACCGATCAGGCCACGGCTGGGCACGATGAAGTCCATCCGGACCCACCCGGCGGCATGGTTGGTCATGTCCTCCATGCGGCCCTTGCGGGCGGCCATCAGCTGGGTGATGGCACCGACGAACTCTTCCGGGGTGTCGATGGTCATCGCCTCGAACGGCTCGTGCAGCTTGCCGTCGATGGTCTGGGTGACCACCTGCGGCTTGCCGACGGTCAGCTCGAAGCCTTCGCGGCGCATCTGCTCGACCAGGATGGCCAGCGCGAGCTCGCCACGGCCCTGGACTTCCCAGGCGTCCGGACGACCGATGTCGACCACCTTGATCGACACGTTGCCGACCAGTTCGGCGTCCAAGCGGCTCTTCACCATGCGCGCGGTCAGCTTGTGCCCGGACACCTTGCCGGCCAGCGGCGAGGTGTTGGTGCCGATGGTGACCGAGATCGCGGGCTCGTCGACGGTGATACGCGGGAGTGCATGGGCGTGCTCGATATCGGCCAGGGTGTCGCCGATCATGATCTCGGGCATGCCCGCGACGGCCACGATGTCACCGGCGACGGCTTCGTCGGTGCTCGTCCGCTCCACGCCGACGGTGACGAGCAGTTCGGTGATCTTGGCGTTGGTGATGACGGGATGGCCGTCCACCTCACGCATCCAGGCCACCTGCTGGCCCTTCTTCAGCTTGCCCTTGTAGATACGGACCAGCGCGAGACGGCCCAGGAACGCCGACGCGTCGAGGTTGGTCACCAGCGCCTGCAGGGGTGCCTCCGGATCGCCCTGCGGCGGCGGGATGTGCTCCAGCAGGACGTCGAACAGCGGGTCGAGATTTTCCCCGTCGGGGTTCTCGCCGTTGGCGGGCTCGGTGGTGCTGGCGATGCCCGCACGCCCCGAGGCGTACAGGACCGGCAGTCCGAGAGCGAATTCTGCGGCGTTCTGGGCTTCGTCGTCGAGGTCGGAGGCGACATCGAGCAGCAGGTCATGGCTCTCGGAGACGACCTCGGCGATCCGCGCATCCGGGCGGTCGGTCTTGTTGACGACCACGATCACCGGCAGGTGCGCGGCGAGCGCCTTGCGCAGCACGAAGCGGGTCTGCGGCAGCGGGCCCTCAGACGCGTCGACCAGCAGCACGACACCATCGACCATGGACAGGCCGCGCTCCACCTCGCCACCGAAGTCGGCGTGGCCCGGGGTGTCGATGACGTTGATGACGGTCATGGACCCGTCGGGGTTCCGGCGGTGCACCGCGGTGTTCTTGGCCAGGATGGTGATGCCCTTTTCCTTCTCAAGGTCACCGGAGTCCATCAGACGTTCGATGGCATCATCACCGCGGTGCGACAACGCACCGGACTGCCGCAGCATTGCATCGACCAGGGTTGTCTTACCGTGATCGACGTGCGCGACGATGGCTACGTTGCGAAAGTTCGGGCGAGAATCCACGTAGGGCATTGTCGCAGTGTGGGCACCCGATCACGAAAACGACCGATTTCTGCGGAAGGCGTGAGTGAAGAAGCTGCTGTCGGCCAAGCCGAAGAAGAAGTGTTGCCGCAGCAAGCCGCGCTGCAAGAAGTGTCCGCTGGTGTTGCACAAGGTGCAGAAGGCCGCGCACAACGGAATGCGGGGCAAGGACCTGGAGAAGGTGTACAAACTCGCCCGAAAGACGTAATGACCTGGGTCGATACCTGTCGCTGACGCCGTGGCGGGCGTACCGTTGAGGTACCCGTCGGACGTTCTTGGAGGTATCGATCATGACGGTTTATCAGGTACTCACAGTGGCGGTGATCGTGGTGCTGGCACTGGCTGCGACAGCGGCGATCTATCTCGGATTACTGAACTGGTTCGGCGCCGCGTACGTGGTGCGGTGTGCCGCATGTCACCATCTGACGCTGTCTTCGGCCAAGGACCCGCAGGCGTCCTGCCCGCACTGCCGGCATCCGGCGCTGTTGCACCCGATCTACACGGCGGGCCACCGCGGCCAGCCGGTGCGCGTGGTCGGCGACCGCCTGCGGTACTAGCACGATCCGTGCAGCCCCGCCCATAACCAGCACGGGTGGGACCGCGCCGACCGCTGCCGACACGCATGCCCCGCAAAGTCTTCGAAAACTCTCAGCTTCGTTCAATTGACCTATGCGTCAATAGATTTGGATGACCCTCCACAGCGCACGGTGCCGCCAAAGCGCTTGCGTCCGAAATCAATTGGTAACGTTCGCCACTCCTGCGCGATGTACCGAGCGACCAGAGCGGTCCGCTGTGACGAAGGGTTTGTGCCGATGCCTGTGACCACCCGAAACCACTCCTCAGGTCGCTACGCTCCTGCCCGCCGGAGCCTTGTCCGGATGGCCACCAGGCTGACCGTTGTCGGCATCGGGGCCGC
Source organism: Mycolicibacterium frederiksbergense (assembly GCF_012223425.1). Classification (GTDB taxonomy): domain Bacteria; phylum Actinomycetota; class Actinomycetes; order Mycobacteriales; family Mycobacteriaceae; genus Mycobacterium; species Mycobacterium frederiksbergense. The sequence continues at coordinate 4,056,632 of NZ_CP038799.1, read as the reverse complement.
CGTCGTCGCCGCGGCGTTCGTGACCGTCGGCGCAGCAACCGCGAGCGCCGAGGTCACCGAGGTCGCACCCCGGCCCAACGTGTCCAGTCGCCAGGCGATCCTCGTCGACAAGAACGCGCTCCGGCGGTCGGGGCAGGGTGTCGCCCGCGGCGCCGGGGCCGAGAACCGGCGCGCCGGCAGCGGCGGGGTCATGGCCCAGGGCGAGGTCCGCGACAGCGTGATCGCGGTGCCGGGCACCTCGTCGGCCCCGTTCGGCGTCCGCGCCAACGGAGAGTTCCGCCAGGGCGCGCCCATCGGCGCCTGGTAAACGGAGTCAGAACGCCAGTGCCGCAGCCAGATCCGGCACCCAACCGCGGTCGGCCGGCACCCATGCCAGGTCGTCCAATTCGTGGGCGCGGACCCAACGCAACGCACGATGGTCGTGTGGCAGCGGGCTGCCGGAGGCGCAGGTGACCAGGTAGGCGCGCAATGTCATCGCGTTCGGCAGTGCCACGTCCGCACCGACGCGCGCACCGACGGTGACCGCGATGCCGAGTTCTTCACGGAGCTCACGAACCAGCCCGTCGGCGTCGCTCTCTCCCGCGGCGACCTTGCCGCCCGGCAACTCCCACAGGCCGGCCAGCTCGGGTGGCCGTTTTCGCTGTGCGACCAGCAATGCACCCTGTGAAATGAGCGCTCCCGCAACGACGATCTGCCCGGCCATCGCGGTTGACGGTATACCGTCGAGGACATGGCTGTGTTAACCAACGACCAAGTCGACGCCGCACTGCCCGATCTGAACGGCTGGCAGCGATCCGACGGCGCACTGCGCCGCTCCATCGAGTTTCCGGCGTTCCTCGAAGGGGTCGACGCCGTGGGCCGCGTCGCCGAGCTGGCCGAACAGAAGGACCATCACCCCGATATCGATATCCGTTGGCGGACGGTGACTTTCGCGCTCGTCACGCATTCCGCGGGCGGTATCACCGATCAGGATCTGGAGATGGCGAAGGCGATCGATCAGCTGCTCGGCGACTAACGGCAAGCCACCCCAAGGTGGCCAGCGTGGCCACCGGGTAGACCATGCCCGCCCAGGCAAGGTGCCACGGGCGTTCGATCTCCCAGATCGTCGGCTGCGCGAAGCTCAGCAGCCATGGCACCCCGATCAGGGTCAGCGCCAGCCACCCCCAGCCCAGCACGCGGGCGCCGAGCCGTCCTCGCAGCGGGCCGTGCAGCAGCCAGATCATCAACGGGATCAGCCAGACCCAGTGATGCGTCCACGAGATCGGGGAGAGCAGCAGCCCGAACAGCTGGACCGTGACGATGCCGCCGAGACGGTCTGCGGTACCGATCGCCCGCCACGCCAGCAACGCCAGCAACGCGGTCAGCACCAGCGCGGCGAGCACGATGGGCCCGTAGCCGGCGTCGTAGCCGAGAATCCGTGAGATCGCGCCGCGCCAGGACTGGTTGAACGAGGTGCCGATCGGGCCGACACGACGAGCATCACCCAGCAGATCGGTGAAGTAGTAGCGCGCCTGGTCGCCGACCACCAGAGCCGACACGCCGATGGTGGCCAGGAAGACCGCCGCGGAGAACACCGCCACGCCCCACCGGCGCACACCGACGAAGTACAGACCCGCGACGGCCGGGGTGAGCTTGACACCGGCGGCCAGCCCCACCAGCAGGCCCGACCACCACCATCGGGTGCTCTGCACCGCGCACAGCACGGCGAGCACCAGCAGCACGTTGATCTGGCCGTAGTCGAAGGTGCTGCGCAGCGGCTCGGTCCAGATGCCGACGGCGGTCCACAACATCGCCGGGCGCAGATCGGTGCGACCGAGCAGCCGCAGACTGATCCGCACCACGCCGTAGAGGGCGGCGAAGATGCCGAGCTGCCAGATGAAGGCCACCATGCCGAACGGCAGCAGGCTCAGCGGATAGAACACCACAGCCGCGAACGGCGGGTAGGTGAACGGCAGCGGGAAGTCCGGCGTCTGCTCGGCGTAGACGTAGTCGTAGAGCGCGCCGGGGTGCTCCAGAGTCTCGGCGCCACCGACGTAGACGTGCAGGTCGACGAAGTTGGCGCCGTTGGGTACCAGATAGGTCCAGGCGAGGCGCGCGGCGATGCTGACCACCATCAACAGCGGCGCCCAGCGATACAGCTGTGCCGTCGGACCGGTGGCGCGGATGGTGTCTACGGCTCCGACTCTAATGACCTGCCGGTTGCTCGCCCGCCCGGTCACCATCGGCGTACACCTCCGTAACGGTTGGATAAATGCCACTCTTGTCACTTGAGTAACACCAGTAACTCCGTACCTTCAGGTTGAGACGTGCCGTCAACGAAATGGGGAGACTCGTGTCACCAGCCAGAAAAGCGTTTGCCGCCAGCATGATTGCCGGAGCAGGCGCCGTCGCCACCGCCCTGATGCTCAGCCCGACCGCGGTCGCCGAACCGGCCCCGCTGCCGCCCGCACCTGCGCCGGCACCCGCCATGCCGAATATTCCGTTCATGAACCAGCTCGCCGGCCTGCCTGCCGCCGCACCCGGCCTGATCCAGGGGCTCGCCTCGGCGTTCACCGGAGGCGGCGGGCAGTCGACCCTGCCGGTCGATCCGATCACGCCGTCCGCTCCGGTCGCCAGCGCATCGCTGAACCTGCCGCCGACCCCGGGCGTGGCCTCCGCGCTGCCCGCGGCGGCGGCTGCCGCTCCGGCAGTCGCCGGTGTGCAGAACATGGTCCCGGAGGGCCTGGCGTCCCTGATCCCGGCCGGCACCCCGCTGGCGGGTCTGCTGCCGCAGACCGGTGCTGCCGCGCCGGCCGCGCCGGGCGTCCCGGCCGCGCCGGGCGTGCCTGCCTCGTCTCCGGCCGATGCAGCGGCCCAGTCACTGGTGCCGATGTTCCTGCCGGTCTCCGCGCTGCCCTGACCGCCGGCCGTAACCGTCACCGAACAACTCACCAGGGGGAAGTCATGCCATCGATCCGGACAATGCTGACCAGCACCACGGCCTGCGCGCTCGTGGCGCTGGGCAGCGGAGTCGCGATCCCTGCCAACGCCGAACCGGCCGCGCCCATGCCGCTGCCGATCAACGGCCTGCAGGCACCGGGGCTACCGGCGATGGAGACTCTCGGCCCGGCCATCCAGCAGGCCGCTGCTGATCCGGGCAATGCCGCATCGATGCTCATGGCCGCCGCCGCGGCGTTCGCCGGAAACGCGGCGGCGCCGTCCGATTCGCTGAATGTCGCGTCCGCTGTGAACCAGTTCGTGTCCGAGCCGCAGGCACATGTGCCTGCGGCCGGCGCGGGCGCGGAAGCCCATCTGCCCGCAGGGGTGGACCCGGCCTTCTCCGTCGGGCCCATCCCCATGGCGGTGCCCACCGCACCCGAGGCCGTCGTCCCGCCGGTGGATGCACCGGCACCGGCTCCCGAAGCGGCACCAGCTCCTGCTCCCGAGGCCGCGCCGCTGGCGGTACCCGCACCGGAGGCCGCCCCCGCGCCCGGTCCCGCGCCGGCACCCGCTCCCGCGGCCGGCACCATGCCCGACTTCGGCCCCGACGCGCCGACCACCCAGGACTTCATGTACCCGTCGATCAGCAATGGCTGCGGCGTGGACGGCGGCAACGTGCTGGCCACGGCGATCTCGGTCGCCGGCCCCGCGAAGATCCCCGCACCCGGCCCGGTCGCCGGACAGACCGCCTACGTGTTCACCGCGGTCGGCACACCCGGCCCGGCGGCCGAGCAGAAGCTGCCGCTGAACGTGACATGGGTGAACCTCACCACCGGCAAGTCCGGTACCGCGACGCTCAAACCGCAGGCCGATATCAACCCCGCAGGACCGACCACGCTGACCGCCATCGCCGAGACCGGCTCGGGCAGCATCATGTCGACGATCTTCGGTCAGGTCTCCACGACCGAGAAGCAGTGCCAGTTCATGCCCACCATCGGTTCGACGGTGGTGCCGTAACCCGCCCGCCCAGCGCGAGCGTGCGCTCAGATCACGGTTCTGCTCGGATGCGCGATCTGAGCGCACAGTCGTGACGGTGCGCTAGTACGCCATGAAGAGGATCATCTCGCGGTCGTATTCGCGGCCGGGATGAGACTCCGAGAGGTGGGTCTGCGCCTTCTCGACGAGATCGTCTTCGTTCTCACCTTGAATCGCCTCGCCGCACGGGCAGTTCAGATGTGTCTTAGCCATATGTCCACAATCGCATACGCATGATGGTGGGCATGGACATCTACCACGTTATGCGCACAACTGGGGCGGTCCGTGTCTTCACCGGCGAACCGCTGCCCGACGAAACGCTGACCCGGATCCTCGACAACGCCCGCTTCGCGCCGAGCGGCGGGAACCGTCAGGGCACCCATGTCGTGGCGGTTCGCGATCCCGCCACCCTGCAAGCCCTCGCCGATCTCACCGATACCGGGTTCCGGCGCTATATCGCCCAGCAACGCCACGGGGAGAGCCCGTGGAACCCGCTGCACCCCATGGGTGTGTCGGCCGACGAGTTGGCCGCGGTGCGCGTCCCCCGGGCGGCCCAGCTGCTGGACGCCGATGTGGCGCTGGTGATCTGCGTCGACCTCGGTGTGGTGGCGGCGTTCGATCAGGATCTCGATCGCATCGGCCTGGTGGCGGGCGCGTCGGTGTATCCGCTGGTGTGGAACATCCTGCTGGCGGCGCGTAGCGAGGGCTTCGGTGGCGTGCTCACCACGATGGTGGTGCCCGAGGAACCGAAGGTGAAAGAACTGCTCGGGATCCCCGGGGACTACGCGATCGCCGCGGTGGTGCCGCTGGGCAAGCCGGTCAAGCAGTTCACCAAGCTCACCCGCAAACCGGTCTCGGAGTTCGTCACCCGGGAACGGTTCGACGGGCCGGCGTTCTAGGCTTTCGCAGCCTTGGCTGCCGCCTTCATCTTTTTCTTGTAGGCCCGGACCTCCTGCAGCGATCCCGGGTCGACGACATCGGCCACCGACATGTGGGTGCCGGCCTTGCCGTAGTCCCCCGCCGCGGCCCGCCACCCCTTGGGCGTCACCCCGTACTGCTTGCCCAGCAGCGCCAGGAAGATCTTGGCCTTCTGCTCGCCGAAGCCCGGCAGCCGCTTGAGCCGTCGCAGCACCTCGGCGCCGTCGGGCTCACCGCCGGTCCACAGTGCGGTGACATCACCGTCGTAGTCGTCGACGATCGCCTGGGCCAGCGCCTGCACCCGCTTGGACATCGAGCCCGGAAAACGATGAATGGCAGGGGTTTCCGAACACAGCGCGACGAACTCGTCGGGGTTGTAATCGGCGATCTGGCGGGCGTCGACCGCACCGATACGGTCGGCGATCTTCTTCGGGCCCGCGAAGGCCGTCTCCATCGGGATCTGCTGATCGAGCAGCATCCCGACCAGGAGCGCGAACGGGCTCGCCGAAAGCAGTTCATCAGCCTCGCGGTCCTGGGCCAGGCAGAGGTCCACAGTCATGCCCAGCAGCCTACGGCGGCACCTGGCGGCCGCCGATCTCGATTGGGACATACGCTGGGCTCCCGGGCTCTGCGCAACCCTGAACTCGGGGGGTGAGAGTTCCAGAACGTCGTATTGAGCGGCATACTTTGCGCAAATAGGGGGCATATGGATGCGAATCCTCTCTGCCCGGAAAGAGGCGTCATGAATCGCCCCGCCCATGTCGACGAGACCATTCGCGCTGCCATGGTGCAGCTCATTCGCGGTCACGCGAAAGACACCGCGTTGGAGCACGCCTTGTTCAGCATCACCAGTAGTGCTGTGGAACTGATCGAGGGCGTGGACTTCGCCGACATGCTGGTCATGTACGAAGGCGAAGGGCGGTCCGTCGCGCCGACCATGCCGCTGGCTGTCGAACTCGGTACGGTCCAACTGAGCCATCAACAGGGCCCGTGCCTGGACGCGGCGATCAAAGAGACGCTGATCATCAGCACCGACCTGCGCGAAGAAATACGGTGGCCCTCCTTCGCTCCGGCAGCGGTGGCCGTCGGGGTCCACGCGATCGTGTCCTACCGGCTCATCCCCCAGCACAAGGCCACTGGGGCATTGAATTTGTTCAGCCATGAACCGCGCTCGCTTGACGAGGCGGGCAAGACGATGGGCGCACTTCTGGCGACCATGGCCACGGTCGCGATGATGACCGCCGTTCGCGAGGAGCAGTTCGAGACTGCGCTGGCAAGCAGGGATGTGATCGGACAGGCCAAGGGAATACTGATGAACCACTACCGGGTCGACGCCGATCGCGCATTCGAGATGCTTCGCAGCCTGTCCCAGCACGACAACATTCCCCTGCGAACGATCGCGCTGCAGATCATCGACAACTTCTGAGGGAGCCCTGCGACGTTTGGGCAGCCCTCGCCCAGGGCACACGAGAATCAGCGGAAGTGGCATGGGCGAGGGTTGCGTCGTCTTTCCGCTAGGTGAGCCGCAGGCAGCCCACGTTGAGCAAACAGCGGCCCGGTTATTGCCGTACGCGCCGAGTTCCGGCACGACCGCAACCCGCCCGCCGCCGGTTCGCGAACCAACCGCAGGATGGGCGCCTGGACGGGCCAGGACGGCGAATCCGCGGACGATATCCGCGCCGTGTGCGAACGTGTTGAGCACGAACGCGCAGGACCTGGCCCGTGGGAGATGGATATGAGACGCGTCATTGCACCGCTTGTCGCGGCGGTTGCCGCCTCTGTTGCCTTCGCCGGGACCGCCGCGGCGATACCCGAGCAGGGCACCCCGGCGTTCGACGAATACCTGGGCGGACTGCAGCGCAATGGCTACAACCTAAATCCGGACACCGCGTGGCGCGCCATGCATCAGGCGTGTGTGGGCGGACTGCCCGGATACATCGGCCTGGAATTGGCCGCTCAGGGCGTGATCGGTCCCGGCGCCCAGGAACGGGTGTTCGACGTCGCCAGAAAGTACGCCTGCCCAGTTCAGTAGTAGGCCCCCACGGGCATGGCCGCGGTTTAAGGTGGCCGCACGATGTCGGGTCAGATCGCGCTGACGCTGGCGGTCGCGCTGCTGCTGGCGGCGGTGGCCGCCGTTCTCGTGGTGCGCACCCGCCGCGTCGTGGCCACCCCCACCGAACGCGCCGTGCACGCCGCCCTGCACACCGCCTCGCTGGCGGCGCGCGCGCTGCGTCAGGGCCTGGACTCCGGATCCGCGGCCACCGCCGCGCCCTTTCTGCGCGGACTCACCGGCACCGACGGTGTGGCCCTGTTCAACGGCCACGGTGAGCTGCTGGCCGCCGACCCCGACGACGAGCTGATCTGGCAGCCCGATATCGCCGAAACCTGTGCGTCCACCGCCGCGGAGTCGATCGCCGGCGAACGCCGCGTACTCAACGGTGTGCGCGCCTCCACGGTGGTGGCCCAGCCGCTGTTGGCCGAGAACGGTGATGTGCTGGGCGTGCTGGTGGTCGTCACCGCGGGCAGCCCGGGCCCCGGGATGCTCGGCGCGATCGGCGAAGTCGCGCGTTACGCCGCCAGCCAGATCGAACTGGCCGAACTCGACGCGTCCCGGGCCCGGCTGGACAAGGCCGAGGTACTGGCACTGCGCGCGCAGATCAGCCCGCACTTCATCTACAACGCGCTCAACACCATCGCCTCGTTTGTGCGCACCGATCCGGCCCGCGCCCGCGAACTCATCCTGGAGTTCGCCGATTTCACCCGCTACTCGTTCCGGGCCGCCGGGCAGTACACCACCCTGGCCGAGGAACTGCGCAACATCGACCGCTACCTCACCCTGGAGCGGGCCCGGTTCGGCGCCGCGCTGACGGTCCGCCTCCAGGTCGCCCCCGAGGTACTCAACGTGGTGGTGCCGTTCCTGGCGCTACAACCGTTGGTGGAGAACGCGGTCCGGCACGGACTGGCCGGCCGCGGCGGCGGATCGGTGGAGATCGTCGCCAACGATGCCGGCTCGGACTGCGTCATCACCGTCGAGGACGACGGCGCCGGAATGGATCCCGACACACTGCGGGCCGGCCAGGGCGACGCGCTGGCCGACCGTGCTGTCGACCAGTCCGCACACGTCGGCCTGACCAATGTCGACCATCGGCTGCGCGCAGCGTTCGGCAACGATTACGGTCTGGTGGTCGAAACGGCTGTTGGGGCGGGGACCAAGGTCATCATGCGGGTACCGAAGTTCCGCTCCGGTGTGCGGGCCAGCGGAGGTGTGGCGTGACAGGTCTGGTGGTCCTTGCCGTCGACGATGAGGCGCCGGCGCTCGACGAGCTGGCCTATCTGTTGGGCCAGCACCCCGATATCACCTCGGTGCACACCGCGGGGGACGCCACCTCGGCTCTGCGCGAACTCAATGCCCATCCCATCGACGCCGTGTTCCTGGACATCAACATGCCCGGCCTGTCCGGCATCGAACTCGCCGGCGTGCTGCGCAACTTCGCGAACCGGCCCGCGGTGGTGTTCGTGACCGCGCACGACGACAAAGCGGTTGCCGCCTTCGATGTCGGCGCCGTGGACTACCTGCTCAAGCCGATCCGGCAGAACCGGCTCGACGAGGCTGTGCGCCGGGTGACGATCGCGCGCAACAATGAGCCCGAACCGCCCGACGATCCGGAAGCACCCGACTCCGATGTCATCCCGGCCGAGCTCGGCGGTATCACCCAACTGGTGCCGCGGGAGACCATCGGCTGGGTGGAGGCCGAAGGCGACTACGCCCGGCTACACTCGGCCACCGGAGCCCACCTGGTCCGAATCCCGTTGAGTGTCTTGGAAACCCGCTGGCGCGATCACGGCTTCCAGCGCATACACCGGTCCTACCTCGTCTCCTTGCGGCTGGTGACCGGGCTGCGCACCGCAGAGGGCGCGGTGCTGGTGCGGCTACGGGCCAACGGCGCCTCCCCCGCGGTGGAACTCCCGGTGAGCCGGCGCCAGGCCCGCGAGCTTCGTGACCGGCTGGTTCGGGACCCGATGCGCAACCTCAAGCCGGCGGGCTCCGATGACTGAACGACCGGAACGTCAACGGGTGGTGCTCGCGCACCGCCGCGGCGCGCGGATGGTGCGGACCCGCGTCGAAGTCCAGGAGCAGACTCAGGTGGGCGATGCGTTGGTGCGCGGTCTGATGCGCGCGCAGCTGGGGCTCGCGCTGCGACTGGGTGCGGTCGTGGTGTTCGCCGTGGCCGGCATCGTGGTGTTGAACAGGGCGGCACCGGATCTGACGGTGTTCGGGATGCGGCTGAACTGGCTGCTGCTGGCGGTGTTGGCCTATCCCCTGCTCTACGGTGTGGGACGGCTCTACGTGCGGCTGGCCGAACAGGGCGAGAAGGACTTCGTCCGGGTCGTCGACAGCGAACCGTGACCGGCTCACCGCTGACGGCAGCCGCCCTGCTGATCGCGGCGATCGCCACCGTGGTCATCGGCAGCTGGGGAGTCCGGCTGTCGCGCACCACCTCGGATTTCCTGGTGGCCTCCCGCAGTGTCGGTCCGCGCTGGAACGCTGCCGCAATATCCGGTGAATATCTATCCGCCGCATCATTTCTCGGGGTCGCCGGGCTGATCGCGAAGTACGGCGCCGACGCCCTGTGGTATCCCGTCGGTTTCACCGCCGGCTACCTGGGACTGTTGTTGTTCGTCGCCGCCCCGCTGCGCCGCTCGGGTGCCTACACGGTGCCCGACTTCGCCGAGTTCCGGCTGGGCTCGGCGCGACTGCGCAAGGTGGCCATGCTCGTCGTGGTGATCATCTGCGTGTTCTACCTGGCACCGCAGTACCAGGGCGCCGGTCTGGCGCTGAAAACGCTTCTCGGCATGCCGGTGTGGACCGGCCCCGTCCTGGTCGGCGCGATCGTCATCACCAATGTGGTCGGTGGCGGAATGCGCTCCATCACCTTCGTGCAGGCATTCCAGTACTGGCTGAAACTCACCGCGATCGCCATCCCGGCGCTGGCGCTGCTCGGCCTGTTCGTGACCGACCGTGGCGAATTGGGCGGTCCGCTGCCGCCGAGCGTCGACCGCGAGACGACCGTGCAGGTGGAGACCGATGTGGTGGTCCAGGTGGTCGACCCGTCCGGGATCACGATGACCGGCCTGCTTGACGGGAAGACGGTGCGCGACGCCACCTTCGGCGCTCCGGGCGAACACACCATCGGCGCCGGGACCAGCCTCACGCTGGCCGCCGGCGCCGCCACCCCGGTGGTGGCCGGCACGCCGAGCACCGGGAGCGAATGGATCGTCTCCGGCGGCGGGCTGGGCGGCGGCCATCCGCTGTATCAGGTGATCTCGATCATCGTGGCGACCTTTCTCGGCACGATGGGCCTGCCACATGTGCTGGTGCGGTTCTACACCAACCGCGACGGGCGGGCGGCACGGCGGACCGCGCTGGCCGTCATCGCGCTGCTGTCGTTTTTCTACCTCTTCCCCACCCTGCTCGGGGTGTTCTCCCGGCTGTACGTGCCGCAACTGCTGATCACCGGAACCGCCGATGCCGCAGTGCTGTTGGCGCCGGGCTCGGCCATCGGCGGAGCGCTCGGTCAAATGCTGGCCGCACTGGTCGCGGCGGGCGCCATCGCGGCATTCCTGGCGACCTCGTCGGGGTTGCTGGTCAGCATCGCCGGTGCGCTGGCCACCGATGTGATGCGCGGCCGGGTCCGCGACTTCCGCATCGCGGCGGTGATCGGCGGCGTCATCCCGATTCCGCTGTCCCTGCTGGTGGCCGATCTGGAACTGTCCCGCACCGTCGGCCTGGCGTTCGCCGTCGCGGCCTCCACCCTGTGCCCGCTGCTGGTGCTCGGCATCTGGTGGCGCGGGCTGACCGCCACCGGTGCCGCCTGCGGGTTGATCGTCGGCGGACTCGCCTGTGGTAGCGCGGTTTTGGTGGAGATCACCGGCGGGATCGACGAGAACGTGCTGGGCGGTTGGCCCGCGGTGATGGTCGGCTATCCCGCCGCGGTGAGCGTTCCGGTGGCGTTCGCGACCATGATCATGGTCAGTCGGTTCACCCGCGCGACCCCGAACGTCGCGCAGATCTTCGCCCGGATGCACGTCCCGGAACGGCTCGGCATGGGTGTCGAACGTCTACCAGAAGGCCGCTAATCCGAGCCCGCGGGTGCCGTTTCAGGATCCAGGCGGTTGGGCGCTCGACGGGCCGCCGCCGTCTCGAGCGAGTCGCCGATATGTCCGCCAACCGGTTACGCTCAACCACAATGCCAGCGCAGCATTGAGGATGCCCAGGGCCAGGGTCGCCCGACCCGTCCGCTGAGCGGCCGGAATGAACCCTTCGCGGAAGGCTGCGGCGTCGCCGTAGGCGAGCACCCGCACCGCGTTCACCGCCGGCAGTTCCTCGTCGCTGCCCAGCGCACGCATCGACCCGGGATCACCCCAGACCACCACCGGATCGTCCGAATACAACGCGCACTCGTTGATCCGACCTTCGCCCCGCGGCCAGTTCCACGCCTGCCGCACCGAACTGATGCCCTGCACCCAGGCGCGTGATCCATCCGCCAACGTGACGACAAACCCTGAGGGGAGCCAAGACTCAGCCAGTGACGACAGCCCGGACCATGATCTTCCGCAGTCGATTCGCGCCAGTAGCGTACGGGCGGTCTCGACCTCGCTGGCCTCGCCGTACGCCTCACGTTCCAGCCGACCGTCCAGCAGGACCCCGTAGATCCGCTGGTGCGGTTCGGCGTGACGCCAGGCCAGCACCTCTTCCGCGGACCCGACAATCGGAACCTCAGCCAGTTGCAGCCCGTCGTCGGCGATCCGCCACAGCATCAGCCCCACCGCCGCGAACATCACTGCGAGGCAGGCACACAACAGTGCCGCGGCAGAGCCGGCCGTGCGTAACTCCAGCCGAGGCAACACCTTGATCACCACCAGCACGGTGAACACCGAGGCGATGACAGTACCGCCGAAGGTGGCCGCGGCCCTCTCGAACAGGTACGGGACGCTGTCGCCGGTGACCAGGAAGCCTGCCGCCAGCGCAACCGCGGCACCCCCGATCACCGCGCTCGATCGCCACCAGGATCGTCGCCAGCGATGCAGCAGTACCGCGGTCGCGATCGCTACCACCGACCACGCGGCAACTAGCGACACGAGCCCGCAACTGCCGCACGGCACTTTTCGCACAGGGCCACGAAGTGGGCGAGCCGCGTCGCCGAAGACATCACGTCGACCCGCACGCGGACCTCGAGTCCACCACCGGAGAGCGACAACGCCGGCTGCTCGCGCTCCGAGTCGTAGCGGGCACACCATTCTTCGACAGCGTCGGCGACGGCAACCAACGTCCCGGGCGCACCGGCGTCAGCCGTACCGAGCACCAAGAGACGAGGATCAGCCGGCAGCACGTGCTGCAGCGGCTGCCCGTCGCCAACCCGGCCCATCCCGATCCAACCGGCAAGCTTTGGATCAAGCGAGTCGATCAGTGCAACGGCGATCGCACGAGCCGGACCGGGCGGGCTGGGGCCCACCAGCAGTGCGCCACTACCCATTCGGGGCGTCGGTGCGGTCCAGGTGCTGGTGACAACGTGAGTGCCCGGCACGGGTTGCTGTGTGGCGAAAGATCGTTGCATCCGCAGCGCCCAGTCATCGGTGGCGGGTGACACCGTGGTGATCTCACCGTCGCGGCGGGCATTCCAGCCACGTTCGTCGAGGAGGAGCTGCAGCGCCGCCCGCTTCCGCGCACGTGACCGCAGGATCAGGAACAACCCGGCGGCTGACGATCCCACGGCGATGAGCACGAGAAGCTCCACAGGCGAACAGTACCGGCTCGACACCTCCCGGACTGGCCCATCGACGCTCGGATTGGCTGCAGCTGCCGCAACCGCTCACCGCCGCTGACTGACCGCTCACCGCACCCCTGCCCGGCTTCGTCGTATCGCTTGGTTTTGTGACCCACATCTCAATTAGGTTCGGTACCCAACTGGTTCACAGTCGACGTCAGGAGTCACCGGTGCCCGAAACCGATCTACCCGCGCGGCCTGCGCCCACCGGCGAGGAGTTCCTCGCCATGCAGGCCAGCCCCGAGTTCCAGGATTTGCGCAGCAGGCTGCGCAAATTCGTCTTCCCGATGACCGCGTTCTTCCTGATCTGGTACGGCATCTATGTCCTGCTCGGTGCGTTCGCGACCGACTTCATGGCCACCGAGGTGTTCGGCAACGTCAACGTCGGCCTGATCATCGGGCTCGGCCAGTTCCTGACCACGTTCATCATCACCGGTCTCTACGTGCGCTTCGCCAACCGCGAGCTGGACCCGCGTTCGGCGGCCATCCGCGAAGAGCTGGAAGGACCCCTGCGATGAACCTCCTGGCAGCAACCGAGACGGTGGGCAACCCCGTCGCCAACATGGCCATCTTCGGCCTTTTCGTCGTCGTCACCATGGTCGTGGTGATCCGGGCCAGCAAGAAGAACGCCACCGCCGACGAGTTCTTCACCGGTGGCCGCGCCTTCTCCGGCCCGCAGAACGGCATCGCGATCGCCGGTGACTATCTGTCGGCCGCCAGCTTCCTCGGCATCGCCGGCGCCATCGCCGTCTACGGTTACGACGGCTTCCTCTATTCGATCGGCTTCCTGGTCGCCTGGCTGGTGGCCCTGCTGCTGGTCGCCGAATTGCTCCGGAACACAGGCCGATTCACCATGGCCGACGTACTGAGCTTCCGGTTGAATCAGCGCAAGGTCCGGGTCGCGGCCGCCACCTCGACACTGACGGTCTCGCTGTTCTACCTGCTGGCGCAGATGGCCGGCGCGGGCGGCCTGGTGGCATTGCTGATGAACATCAACAGCCGCACCGGACAGTCGGTGGTGATCGCCGTGGTCGGTCTGCTGATGATCGTCTACGTCTTGGTCGGCGGCATGAAGGGCACCACCTGGGTCCAGATCATCAAGGCCGTGCTGCTGATTGCCGGCGCCGGAATCATGACCGTGATGGTGCTGGCCAAGTTCGGGATGAACTTCTCCGAGATCCTCGGCTCGGCGCAGGCCGCCATCTCCGGGGCCACCACCGAAGGTGTGGCCAGCCGCGATGTGCTGGCGCCCGGCGCCCAGTACGGCGGATCGCTGACCTCGCAGATCAACTTCATCTCCCTCGCCCTGGCACTGGTGCTCGGCACGGCCGGTCTGCCGCACGTGCTGATGCGGTTCTACACGGTGCCCACCGCCAAGGAAGCCCGCAAGTCCGTCGTGTGGGCCATCGCCCTGATCGGCGCGTTCTACCTGTTCACCCTGGTGCTCGGCTACGGCGCCGCGGCGCTCGTCGGCCCGGACCGCATCCTGAGCGCTGCGGGCGGTGTGAACTCGGCGGCACCACTGCTGGCGCTGGAACTCGGCGGTGTCGTGCTGCTCGGCATCATCTCCGCGGTGGCCTTCGCGACCATCCTGGCGGTCGTCGCCGGTCTGACCATCACCGCGTCGGCGTCCTTCGCCCACGACATCTACGCCGGCGTGTGGAAGAAGCACAAGGTCACCGAGGACGAGCAGGTGCGGGTCTCCCGCATCACCGCGGTGGTGCTGGGCATCGTCGCAATCGGCCTCGGCATCCTGGCCAACGGGCAGAACGTCGCCTTCCTGGTCGCGCTGGCGTTCGCCATCGCCGCGGCGGCCAACCTGCCCACCATCGTGTACTCGCTGTACTGGAAGCGGTTCAACACCCGCGGTGCGCTGTGGAGCATGTACGGCGGTCTGATCTCGACGCTGATCCTGATCATCTTCTCCCCCGCCGTGTCGGGTGCGAAGACCTCGATGATCCCGGGTGCGGACTTCGCCTGGTTCCCGCTGGCCAACCCGGGCATCGTGTCCATCCCGCTGGCGTTCGCGCTCGGCATCATCGGCACCCTCGCCTCCAAGGACTCCGGTGACCCGGCGGTCAACGCGGAGATGGAGGTGCGGTCGCTGACGGGTGTGGGCGCCGAGAAGGCGGTCGCGCACTAGGCACCCCGAGTATCTGGGCCGGCGGCGGTACTGTTCACGCGAGTGAGCACCCGCCGCCGGTCCTTTGCCTTTGCAGCACTGGCCTATGCCTTCGCCGCCGTGATGATCGGCACCACCCTGCCCACCCCGCTGTATGCGCTCTACGCCGAGCAGATGCACTTCTCCGTCGTCACCACGACGATGATCTTCGCGGTCTACGCGCTGGGTGTGCTGGCAGCCCTGCTGCTCTTCGGGCGGTGGTCCGACGCCGTCGGCAGGCGGCCGGTGCTGCTGGCCGGCCTGGGCGCCGCGATCGCCAGCGCGATGGTGTTCCTGATCGCCGACAGCGTGGCACTGCTGCTGGTGGGGCGTCTGCTGTCGGGTCTGTCTGCGGGCCTGTTCACCGGTACCGCGACCGCCGCAGTGGTCGAGGCGCTCCCGGCCGCGCAGCGGGAGCGCGCGGCGATGGTGGCCACCATCGTCAATATCGGTGGCCTGGGCATCGGTCCGGTGTTGGCCGGCGTGCTCGCCCAATACGCGCCGCACCCGCTGACACTGCCGTTCGTCGTGCATATCGTGCTCGCAGCGCCGGCGGTGGTTGCGGTGCTCATCGCACCGGAGACCTCGGCGCGCACCGGCCGAATCGGCCTACAGCGCCTCGCCATTCCCGCCGAGGTGCGGAGCGTGTTCATCACCGCGGCCACCGCCGCATTCGCCGGCTTCGCCGTGACGGGCCTGTTCGCCGCGATCGCACCGTCCTTCGTCGCCGACGTCGTCGGGATCGCCAACCATGCCGTCGCCGGCGCCATCGCCGGATCCGTATTCCTGGCCTCCGCCGTCGCCCAACTCGCCGGCCGCCGCATGCTGCCGGCGACCGCCGTCGCAGCGGGCTGCGTCATGCTGGTGGTGGGCATGGCGATTCTGGCTGTCGCCCTGACATTTTCGTCGCTGGCGGGCATCATCGTCGCAGCCGTGGTCGCCGGCACCGGGCAGGGCATCAGTTTCAGTCGCGGACTGGCCGCGGTGGTCGAGCAGGTGCCCGCAGCGCAGCGCGGCGAGATCAGTTCCACCTATTTCGTGGTGGCCTACGTGGCGATCTCGGTGCCGGTGGTCGGAGTGGGGTTGGCCGCGCAGACCTGGGGGCTGCGCACCGCAGGGGTGAGCTTTGCCGCCGCGGTGGCAGTGCTGGCGCTGGGCTGCCTCGCCGCGATCCTGATCCAGAGCCGACGCCCAGCCCGATTGAGTGGTTCTACTCAGGTCTGATGGCGGCCGCCGCAGCTAGATTCGGACCATGGCCATCGCAGCGTTCCCGACGGTCGCCGACGTGGCGGCGAGCACCCCACCTGAGCGGGACCGCGCCATCGACGTCATCCGCATCACCGCACTGGTGGGTGTGGTCATCGGGCACACCGTCATGGCCACCAGCATCATCGCCGACGGCGTCTTCCACTGGGAGAACCTGCTCACCACATCGGTGGTGTTCCAGGCCCTGACCTGGGTGTTCCAGATCATGCCGCTGTTCTTCTTCGCCGGGGTGGCGGCCTCTGCGCACACCTACGGTGGTGCCTGGGGCGGCTGGCTGCTCAGACGCTGCACCCGGCTGTACCGTCCGGTGTTCTACTACCTGGCGTTCTGGACGGTGGCGCTGATGGTCGCGCACCGCACGCTCCCGGTGCACGTGTACGAGCCGATCGCCGGTATCTCGATCCAGTTGCTCTGGTTCCTCGGCGCCTATGTCCTTGTGCTGGCCGCGGTTCCGCTGCTGACCCGGATCAACACCACGGGCCGGTTGTCCGCCGCCGTCGCCACCCTGTACGCATCGGTCGCCGTCGTCGACGCCGTCCGGGTCAGCGACCCGAGCTGGAACTGGCTGGGCTACGCCAATCTTGCGGTATGGCTGGTACCTGGCATGTTCGGCGTCGCCTACCGGTACCGGCTGCTCACCACATCGAGCGCGGCCGTCCTCGGGGTGTCGATGCTGGCGATCAATCTCGCGCTCGTCCGGTTCGGACCGTACGAACCCAGCCTGGTCGGCATCGAGGGCCAGCAGCTCAAGAACATGGCGCCGCCGTCGCTGCTGCTGGCCGGCCACGCAATCATGATGTGTGCGTTCGCGATTGCCGCAGCACCCGGTATCGGCCGGTGGGCCCGGCGACCACGGGTGTGGTGGTTGACGGCGATCGGCAACAGCGGCGCGATGACGCTGTACCTGTGGCACATCCCGGCGCTGCTCGGTATGCACCTGGCCTTCGACCTGATGGGGCTGCCCCGCTACCCGGGGCAACCGCATTTCCTCGCGCTCAGCATCGTCCAGCTCGCGGTGATGGCCGTACTGGTCACCGCGCTGTTCGTGGCCCTGCGCCCGCTGGAGAACAATCCGCTGCCGTACTGGGACGGCGGCACGGTGAGCGGTCCCGGGGTGCGCAGCGCCACGGTGGGCGCGCTGCTGTGCCTCGCGGGTGCGGCGACCCTGGCCTCGGTCGGCTGGGGAATGAAGGGGCTCGGGCTGTATTGCGTCGCGCTGATGTTGGGCGCACTGGTCGGCGCCCGCAGTCTGGCGCGTTAGCCGCTCTTGCGGCGGAACTCCCGACGGTTCTCCACCGGCCCGTGCGCGCCGCGCGGCTGTTTACGGCCGGCTTCGGCATGTGACACGCCGTCCGCGGTCTGCGTCTTCTTCCGCTCCAGCGCCTCCCGGAACTTGCGCTTGGTGTCGTCTTCGGGAGTCTCGTCGGCCATACCGACAGCCTAGCCTTCTCACCTGATCCCGGGCGGCATCCCGTACAGATGGTTGATCGGCAAGGTCAGCAGTACCCGCCGGTCATCGACCATGGCCCGGCGGTAGTCGTCCCAGTCCGGATGTTCACCGGCGATGTTGCGGTACAAGGCAATCAACGCCTCCACGGTGTCATCTCCTGCATTCGCGGCAGGTGGGGTGAGCACAGCATCCCCCTCGGCGACGGCGTAGGCCCAGCCGTCATCGGAGGACACGTGGATGGAGGCACGCGGGTCGCGGCGCAGATTGCGGGTCTTGGCGCGCGGTTCGGTCACCGATACCTGCAGGGCGACATTGCGCGCGTCGAACCAGTACGAGACGTTGGACAGCTGTGGTCGCCCGTCCTTCTTCACCGTGGCCAGCACCCCCAGTGAGTTCCCACTGATCAATGCCAACAGCTTGTCGTCGAAAACCTGGCGCCCCATCACACGAGAGTACGACTCTACGATCGGGGACATGAGTGGTCTGACAGGTATCGACGGCACAAGTTTGGAGGGCGTGTCCGCGACCACGCTCTGGACCCTGCACAATCGCGGCACCGAGGCCAAACGCTCGGACGGCGTGATCCGCGACCCGTGGGCGGTCACCCTGCTCGACGGCATCGGATACGACTACCGGAAATTCGGGAAACCCAACCAGTCACACGCCTTGCGGGCCCGGGCCTTCGACGCGGCCGCCATCGACTATCTGACGACGCACCCGAAGGCATCGGTGGTGGCGCTCGCCGAAGGCCTGCAGACCAGCTTCTGGCGGCTGGCCCGAGCCGGTGTCGCCGACGAATTGACCTGGTATTCCATCGATCTGGAACCCGTGATGGCGCTGCGCCGCCAACTCCTGCCGCGCAATGACCGGATCATCGAACTGGCGCAGTCGGCGCTGGACCGCAGCTGGATGGACCAGGTGAACACCGACGACGGGGTGTTCATCACCGCCGAAGGTCTGTTGATGTACCTGGAGCCCGAGGATTCACTGAGCCTGATCGCCGACTGCGCCGCCCGCTTCCCGGGCGGCCGGCTGATGTTCGACTCGATCCCGCACTGGTTCAGTCGCCGCACCCTGACCGGGCTGCGACTGTCCGACCGCTACCTCACCCCGGCGATGCCGTTCGCGATGACCGCCGATGAGGGGCTCGCACTGGCCGGCAGCATCGACGGGGTACGACGGGCCCGCGATATCTCGCTGCCGCCCGGTCGCGGACTGTGGAAGCTCGCAAGTCTGTCGACGCTGGACCGTATCGGCGCCTTCCGGCGCGCCCGGCCCAGCGTCACCCTGCTGGAGTTCGGCTGATGACGCGGTATGCCGCGTTCCTGCGTGGCGTGAACGTCGGCGGCGTCACCCTCAAGATGGCCGAGGTGGCGGCGGTGTTCACCGCGGCCGGGTTCACCGACGTGAAGACGATCTTGGCGAGCGGGAACGTGCTGCTGAACAGCTCATCGTCGGCGGACGCGGTACGAGAGACGGCCGAAGCCGCGCTGCGGTCGAGCTTCGGTTACGACGCGTGGGTGCTCACGTATCCGGTCGACACCGTTCGGGAGATATCGGCGAACTATCCGTTCGAGCGCGAGGTTCCCGAGCACCACTCCTATGTCACCTTCGTCAGCGACGCCGATGTGCTGGAAGAACTGACGACGCTGGCCGGTGCGGCCGGGGAAGCCGCCGCCCGCGGGGACGGAGTGCTCTATTGGCAGGTGGCCCGATCGTCGACGCTGAACTCCGCGGTCGGGAAGACGATGGGCAGGAAGCGCTACAAGTCCTCGACCACCACCCGCAACCTGCGCACCCTGGACAAAGTCCTCGCATCGGTACATTCGACACCGTGACTACCCCGCGAGCCGATGCCAGCACCCTGACCGGAGTTTCCGAGACCGCACTGTTGACGCTGCTGGTCCGCGCGACCGAAGCCCGCCGGGCCGACAGGATCATCGACGACCCGGTGGCCGTCGACCTGGTGGACGCCATCGATTTCGATTTCGGGAAGTTCGGGTCGGCCAAACGTCAGGACATGGCGCTACGCGCGCTGGCCTTCGACCGCGAGACGAAGAACTATCTGCGCGAGCATCCGGCGGCGACGGTGGTAGCACTCGCCGAGGGGCTGCAGACCAGCTTCTACCGGCTCGACGCCGGCGAGGTCGGTCACGACTTCAGTTGGCACACTGTCGATTTCCCGGCGGTCGTGGCGGTTCGGGAGAAACTGTTGCCGCCTTCGGAACGCATCTCGGTGAGCGCACAGTCCGCACTGGACTTCAGCTGGATGGACGATGTCGACGATTCCCAGGGCGTCTTCGTCACCGCAGAGGGCCTGCTGATGTATCTGCAGCCCACCGAAGCGCTCGCGCTGATCACCGAATGCGCCAAGCGTTTTCCCGGCGGACAGATGATGTTCGACCTGCCGCCCCACTGGTTCGCATGGTGGGCGCGTCAGGGTCTGCTGCGCCCCTCGCTGCGGTACACGGTGCCACCGATGCCGTTCAGCCTGTCGGTATCACAGGCGGCCGCCCTGGCCCACACCATCCCCGGGGTGCGGGCGGGGCACGATGTGGAGTTGCCGGAAGGCCGTGGCACGGTGCTCAACGCGCTGATCTGGGCGTCCTACCGACTGCCGGTGATCGATCAGCTGCGCGGGGTCACAACGCGGCTGGAATTCGGCTGACGGCGCCGAACTTCAGCGCCGCATCCTGCACGGGCCCGTTGCGCAGCACATCGGCGTCGACGGTGTAATTCATCGTCATCTGCCACGGACCGTGCACACCCTGGCGGGGAATCTCGTCGATTGCGCGCTGCACATACCCCGCCGCGAAGTCCAGCAGCGGTTTCGTGGGCATCGCCGGATCGTCGAGTTCGGCACGTACGTGCGCGAATCCGCGATCGTCCATGTAGCTGAGCAGCCGGCAGAAGTGCTCACACAAGAGCCCGACCTTCAGCGTCCACGACGAGTTGGTGTAACCGAAGGCGAACGCGAAATTCGGGACCCCGCTGAGCATGATGCCCTTGTAAGCCACGGTCCGCGCAAAGTCGACGGGTTCCCCGTCCACGGTGAGGCTGATCCCGCCGAAGAGCTGAACGTTCAACCCGGTGGCGGTCACGATGATGTCGGCGTCGAGCTCACGACCGGACTCCAGCAGGACACCGTTCTCGGTGAAGGTCGAGATCCGATCGGTGACCACCGAGGCGCTGCCGTTGCTGATGGCCTCGAACAGATCACCGTCGGGCACCGCGCACAACCGTTGATCCCACGGGTTGTACTTCGGACTGAAGTGCTCATCGACCGGGTACCCGTCGGGCAGTTTTGCGGCGTTGATCCGGCGGATCAGCCGGCGCGCAGCGGTCGGATACTTCTGGCAGAACTTATACACCGCACGCTGTTTGGCGATGTTCTTGCGGCGCGCCAGCGCGTACCCGCGATCTTCGCCGAGCAGTTTGCGCGCGGTGTTGGCGAAGCCGTCTTTGGCCGGCACCGGCATGACGTACGTCGGCGAACGCTGCAGCATCGTCACGTGCCCAGCGGTCGTGGCCATCGACGGCACGAGGGTCACCGCGGTGGCGCCGCTGCCGATCACCACCACCTTCTTGTCGGTGTAGTCGAGGTCCTCGGGCCAGTGCTGGGGGTGGATGATCTGGCCGGCGAAGCGGTCACGTCCGGCGAAGTCGGGGGTGAAGCCCTCGTCGTAGCGGTAATAGCCGCCGGCGCAGAACAACCAGTTGGCGCTCAGCTGACTCAACTCGCCGTCGTGCTCGACATCGACGACCCAGCGGGCGTCCGCACTGCTCCAGGCCGCGCCGAGAACCCGGTGATGGAACCGGATGTGCTTGTCGATGCCGTTCTCGTCGACCGTCTCGCGCAGGTAGGCCAGGATCTTGTCCGATGTCGCGATGGCGTGTTCGTCGCGCCACGGTTTGAACTCGTAGCCGAAGGTGTGCAGGTCCGAGTCCGAGCGAATCCCGGGGTAACGGAACAGATCCCAGGTGCCCCCGGTCGCTCCGCGGGACTCCAGGATGGTGAAGCTGCGACCGGGATGTTCGCGTTGCAGATAGTAGGCGGCTCCGATACCGGAGATCCCGGCTCCGACGATGAGCACATCGACTGTTTCCATGCGTTGATCGTGCCGCCGCGAGCGAGCCACATCCAGGTCGAAATACCCCATATCGCCGAAGAGACAGTGCATAGTGCACCACCACTCTAGGCTGACGCCATGGCCGAAGAACTACCGTCCCCGCGGGTCAGGGACCTGATCCGGCAATGCGCCCAGATCGTCGTCAACGCCCGCCCCGAATGGCTCGACGAACTGGACCGGGCCGTGCTGGCCGCCAGCCCGGCCATCGCCGCCGACCCGGAACTGGCCGCCGCCGTCAGCCGCAGCAACCGCGCCAACCTGTATTTCTGGGCCACCGCCAACGTCCGCGATCCCGGCGCGCCGGTGCCGCCCAACACGGGGCCGGAACCGCTGAGCATCGCGCGGGAACTGGTGCGCCGCGGGGTGAACGCGTTCCCGATGGACGCCTACCGGGTGGGTGAGGGGGTAGCCTGGCGCCGGTTGATGGAAATCGCCTTCGAGCTGACCTCCGATGCCGCCGAACTACACGACATGCTGCAGGTGTGCTCGCGCTCGATCAGTGCGTTCATCGATGCGACGCTGACCGGTATCGCCGCACAGATCGAGCTGGAGCGTGATGAGCTCACGCACGGCAGCCACGCCGAACGGCGCGAGACCGTCGCCCTGCTGCTCGACGGCGCCCCCATCCCGCGTGCTCGCGCCGAGCAACGCCTCGGGTACGCGCTGACCGGCAGCCACACCGCGGCCGTCATCTGGACCGACACCCACGACGGCGACCTGGCCCGACTGGACCGGGCCGCCGAGGCCATCGCGCGGGCCGGCGGCGGGCGGCCGCTGAGCGTGCTGGCCAGCAGCGCCACCCGGTGGGTCTGGACTCCGGGCGATATCGATCTCGACGCGATGGCGGCATCGACCGATACCGCCGACATCCGGGTCGCGGTCGGCACCAGCGGCGACGGTGTGGACGGGTTCCGGCGCAGCCATTTCGAGGCGATCATCACCCAGCAGATGATGGCGCGCCTGCATTCCCGGCAGCAGGTCGCCCGGTTCACCGATGTCGAGCTGGTCTCGCTGATCACCGCCGATCCCGACCGCAGCGCCGACTTCGTCGCCCGGGTACTCGGCGATCTCGCCACCGCGGGCACCGAGTTACAGGACACCGTAAGGGTATTCGTCGACTGTCAGTGCAATGCCTCGCGCGCGGCGGCGCGGCTCTACACCCACCGCAACACCCTGCTGCGGCGGCTGGCGCGCGCCGACGAACTGCTGCCCCAGCCCCTGGCCGGACACAGCGTCAGCGTGGCCGTGGCACTCGACGTGCTGCGCTGGACAGGGCTGACGGAAAGCCGCATCTAGTCGAACGCGGCGTCCAGATAGCGCAACGCCTCGTCCTTGCCGATGCCCAGCGCGCGCGCGGATTCCGCGAACGCGTGCGCGGCCGCGGCCATCGCGTTGTCGGCGGGATCGACACGGGCGACGAAAGTGCCGAAACGGCCTCGGGTTTCGAGCACACCGGCGGCCTCCAGCTCGCGGTAGGCCCGCGCCACCGTGTTCACCGCGAGACCGAGCTGACCGGCGAGATCACGGACCGTCGGCAGCCGGGTGCCGGGCGTGAGCCTGCCGTCGCGCACGCCATCGATGATCTGCGTCCGCAACTGATCGAACAGCGGGGATCCAGCCTGCTGATCGAGCCGAACCCACTCCCCCAGACCTCCCACGTGCCCAGTATGTCGCACACACGATAGTTTGGTGAGGTGCGAGTGACGTTGCTGAGCGGTGCGGGCATGTCCGCCGAGAGCGGGGTGCCGACGTTCCGCGACGTCGAGACGGGTCTGTGGGCGAACGTCGACCCCTACGAGATCTCCAGCAGCGACGGCTGGCAGCGCCACCCGGAACGGGTGTGGGCCTGGTATCTGTGGCGGCACTACATGATGGGCGCGGTCGACCCGAACCCCGGCCATCTGGCGGTCGCGGCCTGGGAAGATTATGCCGAGGTGCAGGTGGTCACCCAGAACGTGGACAACCTGCACGAGCGGGCCGGCAGCAACCGGGTGTACCACCTGCACGGCAGCCTGTTCGAGTTCCGCTGCGATCGGTGTGGATCGCCGTACACCGGCGAACTGCCCGCGATGCCCGAACCGGTAGAGGTCATCGATCCACCGCGCTGCTCCTGCGGGGGCCTGATCCGGCCGAACGTGGTGTGGTTCGGCGAGGGTTTGCCCGATGACGCCTGGGATCTGTCGGTGCAGGCGGTCGCGAAGGCCGATGTGGTGATCGTGGTCGGGACGTCCTCGGTGGTCTATCCCGCGGCGGGGCTGCCGGAAGCCGCACTGGCCAACGGAATCCCGGTGATCGAGGTCAATCCGCAGCCCACTCCACTGTCGGAGGCCGCCACCGCGGTGGTGCGGGAAACCTCGGCGATCGCGCTGCCCCAGCTGCTACAGCGGTTGCCCGCGCTCTTGGGCCGTTAGGGCCGGACCGCACGTCCGATCGCGAACTCGGAGACCGGCACCGGCAGCCACCCCGGCAACGTCTGCTCGCGGCGCGAGCCGTCCACCGAAAAGCCTGCCGCCGCGATGGTCGCCTCGGTGTTGCGGTGCGTGTGGCAATTGCCGAGCAGCCGCGGCCAGACCGTTGCGTCGGCCACCTTCTGCAGCGTCGCCCGCACCCCCACACCGGCGACATGCTCCAGATAACGCAGTTCACCGCCGGGAGTGAGCATCGAATACAGCTGGCGCACAACGCTGTCAGGGTCATCGACGGAACACAGCACCAGCGAGCACACCACGGCGTCGAACGATTCTGCTGCGCCGAACTCCTCGATGGCGGCGGTGCTGACGATCACCGGTACCGGCGCCGCGGCGGCGGCCTCACGGGCAACTTCGGCGAGGCGCCGCTCGGGCTCCAGCGCAATCACCTCGGTGACACCGGTCGGGTAGTACGCGAAGTTGGTCCCGGTCCCGGCACCGACCTCGAGCACGCGGCCGGTCAGTCCGGCCAGGTTGGCCACCCGCAACCGCCGCAGAGATTCCGGCTCGTGACCGGACATCGTCATCCAGAGCCGGGCGAAGAAGGGATTGTCGACAAGATCACTCATGCTTTGAGCTCCTTGAGTTTCTCGACGGCCTCGCCCGCGGCCACGTCAGCCCCGATGAAGCCGGTCGCGATGTGTCCGCAGCATATCGACCGCAGCACGCGGTCGGTGAATTCTTCGACATCACCCCACGGCAGGTAGGGCTTGGCGATGAGCAGCGCCGCCACCCCGTGCGCAGCGGTCCACAGCTCCAGTGCTGCCGCGGTCGAATCCCCGGGTGGGTACACACCCTCCTCGATCAGCGCTTCGATCGTGGTACGCATGTGCACGAAAGCCGAACTGGCCAGGGTCATGTCGACATCGCTACCGGGATTGCCCTCCCCCATCGTCGCGATGCGGTACAGCTCCGGGGTCTGCCGCGCGAAGCGGACATAGGCCAGGCCCTGGGCGCGCAGCACCTCGATGGTCGAGGTCTGACCGGCGGCCACCCGCTGCATCTCCTCGTCGAGGCGCTCGAAATAGCGCGCGCAGACCGCGTCCAGCAGCGCGTCCTTGTCGGCGAAGTGCAGGTAGATCGACGGGGATGTCACGCCCACTCGCTGCGCCACCGCGCGGATGGACACCGCCTTGGCGTGCCCGGTCTGCAGCAACAGTTCGGTGGTCGCGTCGAGGATCTCGTCGCGAAGCTGTTCGCCGGAGCCGCGCGCGGCCCGCCGACGTCGCAGTGGTGGGGACGACACTTAACCAGTGTCCGTCACCGACGTGGGCACCCTCGTGTGACTCTCCGGCTCGGGCTCACCCGATTCGCTGATCCCGATCCGATCATGCAGTCGGACCAGCGGTTTGGGCGCCCACCAGTTCCAGCCCCCGAGGACATGCATGAACGCGGGCACCAGCACCATCCGCACCAGGGTGGCGTCGACCAGTACGGCCAGCGTGAGTCCGACACCGAACATCCGCATGAAGGACACCTCGGCCGCGATCAACGCCGCAAACGATATCGACATGACCAGCGCCGCGGCGGTGATGACCCGGCCGGTGCGGGCCAGACCCAGCGCCACCGCGGTGTCGTTGTCCACCCGCGCGGTATTGCCACCCGCGGCACGCAACGCCTGCCAGTTCTCCCGGATCCTGGCGAGTAGGAACACCTCGTAGTCCATCGACAACCCGAACGCGATGCAGAACAGCAGCACCGGCATGTTCGCCACCAGGGTGCCGGTCGGGGTGGTGCCCAGCGCGGACAGGTGGCCTTCCTGGAAGATCCACACCAACGCACCGAAGGCCGCCGTCAGCGAAAGAATGTTGAGCACAATGGCTTTCACCGGAAGTACGACACTGCCGGTGAGCAGGAAGAGCAGACCGAAGGTGATGACCGCGATCAGCCCGAGCACCCACGGCAGCCGGTCGGTGATCGCGACGACGCTGTCCCGGTTGACCTGGGCGATGCCGGTCAACTGCACGGTGTGCCCGCCCGGACCCGAAACCGCGTGCAGCGCGTCGAGCTGGTTCTCCGACGCGTCGGAGAACAACGGCGCGGTACTACTGACGGTGAGAAACGCACTGCCGTCCGCGATTCCGGTCGGCGCGACCGGCGGGCCGGCCTTGTTGCCACCGACGAATGCGCCCGTCGGCGTCGAGACCGCGGCGACGTCGGGCACCTTCGACAACGCGGCGGCGTAGTCCTCGAACTGGGCCGGGCTCAGTCCCTGTGCATCGGGTACGACGACGGTGACCGCGGTGGCCGAGTTGTCGACGAAGTCGTCGCGGAGTTGATCACCCACCTGATGCGCGGACGCCGACGCCGGCAGCACCCGGTCATCCGGGAAGCCCCATTTCACTCCGAGGAACGGTGCTCCCAGCACCAGGAGCAGGATCACGACCGTCAACCCGAGCGGGAGGGCTCGGCCCATCACCCGTCGCGTCCACCGGTACCAGAATTGCTGCTCGACGGGCTTCGTCTCTGCGGGCTCGGGACGGCGGAACACCGAGCGCACGTTCAGGGCGTCCATCCGGTCACCGAGCAACCAGATCGCCGCCGGGGTGACGATGATCGCGGTAAGCGCGGCGAAACCGACGGTGGCCACTCCCGCGTAGGCGAACGATTTCAGGAAGTACATCGGGAACAGCAGCATCGCCACCATGGACAGTGCGACGGTGGTCGCCGAGAACACCACGGTCCGTCCCGCGGTGGCCATGGTGCGGGCGAGTGCGCGGTCCCGCGGCACGCCGTCTGAGAGTTCGTCACGGAAGCGGCTGATGATCAGCAGGGTGTAGTCGATGGCCAGTGCCAGACCCATCGCGATGGACAGGTTCAGCGCGAAGATCGAGACGTCGGTGGTGAACGTGATGAGCCTCAGCACCGACATCGATCCGAGAATGGCCATGCCGCCGACGGCCATCGGCACCGCGGCGGCCACCAGCCCCCCGAACACCCACACCAGTACCAGGAAGCTCAACGGGATGGCGATGGCCTCCATGCGCAGCAGGTCCCGTTCGGTCTGCGCATTGATCTGGGCGTAGACCATGGCCGTCCCACCGGATCGCACGGTGACGCCGGGTCGGTCATGGGCGAACTCGTCCGAGAGCGCCTTGGCGTATTTCTGCGCGTCGTTCTCTCCACCGGTGATGCCCGCGACGATCAGCCCCGAGCTCTTGTCCTTGCTGATCAGCTCGACCGCCGCCGAGGGCGGCGCTGTCCACGCGGAGGACACCTGCGCGACATGCGGCGACCGTTCCAGCGCGGTGACGATCTCGGTGCCCGTCGCAGTGGCGGCCGGGCTGTCGACACCTTCGGGCGACGTGACCGTGATGAGCAGCTGCATGTCACCCTGGTCGAACTTCTCGGTGAGCAGCGCGGTCGCTTGCGAGGACTGCGAGGTCGGGTCCTGGAAGCCGCCAGCGGACAGCGTCTTGGCCACCGGGATGCCGAAGATCGCCGCGGCGACCATGACAAGCGCCGTCACGGCCAGCACCCGGCGGGGGGCGGCCATCGCGAGCTGAGCGATTCGGTTCAGCACGATCGTTCCCTTCGAAGTCCTATCGTCGTTAAGTTAACAAGGGTAAGTCGTTGGGTCAACGCGGATGATCTTGGTAGAGATACGGTGTCGCAGGCCCCGAGGTTCACCTGCGCCATGGAATCCCAATCACAACAGGAGTCACTTTTGTCACTCGCGTCACAGCGACATGCGCGGCGCGGGCTACTCGTCAGTAAGAATTTGCTGAGGCGTGGGGTGCAACCGGGGGTCCCGGCAAACTTTCCGGCGTTTCGACGGGCGTCCGACTCGCCCACATACATGCAGTTCAGAAGGCATTCTCCGGCGGAATGAAAACGGGTTTCCCAACGCGCCAGCAGCCTAAACCTACCCGGCGGTAAGAATTGCCACGATTTTCGCAAGCTGGGCTCAAAGTTCTCTTAATCACCGCCCATACGCTTCACGGCATGTGGATCGACGACACCAACGCAGATGTCATCAAGGTTGATTTCGACGCCCTGTACCACGGGGACGTCCTGGTCGAGGGTGATACCTCGGAGCAGTTCCCCGACCTCGCTGCCGCGGTCTGACCGCAGCACACGCCATCCGGCTTCTCCGGCCGGCCTGAGCGGCTGAAGGCCGCCCCGCCGACCAAGCACGACGAGAACCGTCCGACCGACCACCGCAGATTTTCTGTGGGTTCGACCGGGCGGTTTCTTGCTCCCTGGACCTGACTCACCGGTCATGCCAGCCGCCGAGCCGAGGCTCCGCGAGACCGATTTTTGCTTCTCCACAGCCCGGCAATCCCTGCTGTCAATGTCGGTGGCCGCGAGTATTATCGAACACATGTTCGAAGTCTTGGATCGTGGCGCACTCGCCGGGTTGAGCGATGAGGCGCTCATCTCCGCGGTCACCACCATGACCCAGACCGAGGCGAGGGCCGCCGCGCAGCGTTTGGCCCTGATCGGCGAGGTGGTGGCCCGCCAGTGCGATGACGAGGACGATGTGGTCGCCCATCAGGTCATCGATGGGTGGGCGTGGGCGCAGGCCGCGGTCGCGGCGGCCTGCAACCTGAACTCGCACGGGGCGTCCAAGCAGATGCGCATCGCCCAAGCCCTACGTGACCGGCTACCCCGCACCGCAGCCCTCTTCGCCACCGGAGTCATCTCGGCCACGGTCATCGATGCGATCACCTGGCGCACCCATCTGGTCGTCGACGAGGACGCGCTGGGGTTGATCGACACCGCCATCTCCGCGGAAGCGGGCGAATACGGGGCGCATTCGGAGAAACAACTGATCGGCGCGGTCGATCTGTGGGTGGAGAAATTCGACCCCGACGCCGTGGTGCGCTCCACACGGGCCGCCAAAGACCTCTACGTCGAATTCGACGACAAGGATGACCCCAACGGGGTGGCCTCGTTCTGGGGCAGGCTGCGCATCACCGACAAGAAGATCTTGGAGCAACGGCTCAACGACCTGGCCGACACGGTCTGCGCCAGTGATCCCCGTAAGCGTGGGGAACTGCGTGCCGCGGCGCTGGCGGCGTTGGGTGTGGTCGGCCCGGCCCTGGAGCGGCTGACCTGTGAGTGCGGGGATGCCGGCTGTGCGGGCAGCGGGAAAGATCCACGCGCGGGCGCACTCACCATCTACGCGCTCACCGACAAAGTGCCGCCGCGGGTGAAGACCGCCCCCGCCAAACCAGGCCGGGTGCTGCGGGCACCCCGGACTCCGAGCCAGCCGCGACCGAGGCCGCGCCAGCGAAAGAGGAGCGGACTGTCGAGCGAGAGCCGCAGACACCCGCCGCGAAGCCCGAACCCGCTGCACCCAAGCGCGAGCCGCAGGCACCGGCCGCGGAGTCCGAGCCCGCCGCGTCGGCTGCCCGCCCCCACACTGTCGAGCCGACCAAGCCCGCGGCCTGCAACCCCAGCCCCGGGGTGATGCTCGACGGCGCCATCATTCCCGCCGCGATGCTCGCCGAACTCATCGCCGCCGGCGCCACCAGCACACCCCTCGCCGACATCGCCGACCTGCCCGCCGAACCCCGATACCGGCCCTCGGCCGCGCTGACCGCGTTCGTCCGGATGCGCTCCATGACCTGCAGCTTCCCCGGCTGTAATCGGGCCGCGCACCGCTGCGACTTGGATCATCTGACCCCGTGGCCGGCCGGGGCGACGCATCCGGGCAATCTCGGGCCGCTCTGCCGTCTGCACCATCTGGTGAAGACCTTCGGTGGCTGGACACCCACCGCCCAACCCGACGGCACCATCCACTGGACCGCACCCACCGGGCACAGCTACGCAAGGGCCCCTGGTGCATCAATCCTGTTCCCGCACTGGAACATCCAGACACCCATCCCACGAAAACGCGCCATCACCCTGATCAACGACACCGACCGCGACACCAAGATGCCGCTCCGACAACGCACCCGCACCCAAGACCGCGCCCAACGCATCACCACCGAACGCGCACACAACCAACTCCAACGCACCCTCGAACGCGCGGCGAGCGACAGCGACCCGCCGCCCTTTTGACAACGGGCGCAACGAGAACCGCCCGATCGAACACCGCGAGTTTCCTCGCGGCCTCGACCGGGCGGTTGTGTGCTCGGGGTCAGAGCCTCCGGATCAGGCGGTGGCCTGCTCCGGCTCGTCGATGTTCACCATGTCGGCCAGTCGGCCGATGATGATGTCCTCGGCCTCGCTGACCATCCGCGAGATCAGCTCCTCCACGGTCGGGATGTCGTGGATCAGACCCATCACGGTGCCCGCCGTCCAGATACCGGCATCGACATCGCCGTCATCGAAGACCTTGCGGCCCCGCACACCGGCCACCAGATCCTTGACATCGTCGAACTGACCACCACCCTTGAGAATGTCCACCACCTCACGCGACACCGCGTTGGACGCCACCCGCGCCGTGTTGTGCAGACTCCGAAAGATCAGCTCGGTGCCCCGCTCATCGGTCGCCACGATCGCATCCTTGACGTTCTGATGAATGCAGGACTCCACGGTGGCCATGAACCGGGTGCCCATGTTCACCCCATCGGCGCCCAGCGCCAACGCAGCCACCAAGCCACGCGCATCACCGAAACCGCCCGAGGCGATCATCGGGATCTCGATCTCCCTGGCCGCCGCCGGGATGAGCACCAGACCCGGGATATCGTCCTCGCCCGGATGACCCGCGCACTCGAAACCATCGATGCTGATGCCATCCACACCCAGGGTCTGGGCCTTGATCGCGTGGCGCACCGAGGTGCACTTGTGCAGCACCTTGATCCCGTTGTCATGGAACATCGGCAGATGCGGAGCCGGGTTGGAACCCGCGGTCTCCACGATCTTCACCCCGGCATCCACGATCACCTTGCGGTACTCGTCATACGGGGGCGGGTTGATCGCCGGCAGGATCGTCAGATTCACCCCGAACGGCTTATCGGTCAGATCCCGGGTCTTGGCGATCTCATCGGCCAGATCCGCAGGCGTCGGCTGAGTCAACGCGGTGATGAAACCCAAACCACCCGCATTCGCCACAGCCGCGACCAACTCCGCACGACCCACCCACTGCATACCACCCTGAGCGATCGGATGTTCCACACCGAACGCCTCGGTGAACTTGGTGACCAGTGACATATCAGTCCTTACCTCGGAGCCATGCGGATCGCGCCATCCAGCCGGATGACCTCGCCATTGAGCATCGGGTTTTCCACGATATGCACGGCCAGCGCGCCGTACTCGTCCGGGTCACCCAGGCGTGCCGGGTGGGGCACCTGCTGCCCGAGGGACTTCTGCGCCTCCTCGGGCAGGGAGCCCAGCAGCGGGGTCTTGAACAGGCCCGGCGCGATGGTGCAGACGCGGATCAGGCTGCGCGACAGGTCACGGGCGACCGGCAGGGTCAGCCCGACGACACCGCCCTTGGACGCCGAGTAGGCGGCCTGACCGATCTGTCCGTCGAACGCCGCGACCGAGGCGGTGTTGATGATGACGCCGCGCTCTTCACCCTTCAAGGGCTCCGTCTTGGCGATCCGCTCGGCCGCCAGCCGCAGCACGTTGAAGGTGCCGATCAGGTTCACCTCGACGACCTTGCGGAAGCCGTCCAACGGGAACGGACCTTCCTTGCCGAGGGTCTTGATCGCGTTGCCGATGCCGGCGCAGTTGACATTGATGCGTACCGGGCCGAGCGACTCGGCCACATCCAGGGCCTTGCTGACCGCATCCTCGTCGGTGACGTTGGCGGCGACGAAGGTGGCGCGCTCGCCCAGTTCGGCGACCGCTTCCTCACCCTTGAGGTCGATGACGACGACGGAGGCGCCGGCGTCGAGCAGTCGCTTGGTGGTCGCCAGGCCGAGGCCCGAGGCCCCGCCGGTGACAACGGCTACCGAATCCTTGATTTCCACGTGCTGCAGTTCCTTTCGTTGAAGGTTGGGGCTGTCAGGCCCAGTCTTTGAGGACGGCGTCGTTGTCCGCGCCGATCAGCGGTGGCGGGCTCGGCACGGCGGGTTCGCTGCGCGAGAAGCGCGGGGCCGGCATCGGCTGCAGCCCGTGCTGGGT
Organism: Mycolicibacterium frederiksbergense; assembly: GCF_012223425.1. Taxonomy (GTDB): domain Bacteria; phylum Actinomycetota; class Actinomycetes; order Mycobacteriales; family Mycobacteriaceae; genus Mycobacterium; species Mycobacterium frederiksbergense. The sequence continues at coordinate 4,024,437 of NZ_CP038799.1, read as the reverse complement.
CTCGTAGAACGTGGAGCGGTCGGCGATATGCGGTTCGTCGAGCACCTCGCCGAACGCAAGCACCGGTGTCGCGCAGGCGTCGGAGCCGGCGAACACGGCGGCCCACTCATCGCGGTCCTTGGTCTTGAACACCTCGGTGAAGGTGGCCCGCAGTTCTTTCCAGCGCTCCATGTCGTTCTGTGCCGGCAGCGTCGCCGGGTCCAGGCCCAGCTTGGCCAGAAGTTCGGCGTAGAACTGTGGCTCGATCGCGCCGATGGCGAAGTACTTGCCGTCGGCGGTCTCGTAGGTGTCGTAGTACGGGGCGCCGGTGTCGAGCATGTTGGTGCCGCGCTCATCGCTCCACACGCCCTGCGCACGGAAGGCCCACATCATCTGGATCAGCACGCTGGAGCCGTCGATCATCGCGGCATCGACCACCTGGCCCTTGCCCGAGGTCTGCCGTTCCCACAGCGCCGACAGGATGCCGAGCAGCAGGAACATCGACCCACCGCCGAAATCACCGGCCAGGTTCAGCGGCGGTACCGGGCGCTCACCCTTGCGGCCGATCGCGTGCAGCACGCCGTTGAGGGAGATGTAGTTGATGTCGTGGCCTGCCTGCAGCGCACGCGGACCGTCCTGGCCCCACCCGGTCATGCGGGCGTAGACCAACTTCTCGTTGACCTTGGCGCAGTCCTCGGGTCCGAGGCCGAGGCGTTCGGTGACACCGGGCCGGAAACCCTCGATCAGCACGTCGGCCTTGGCGACCAGATCGAGGACGAACTGGCGTCCCTCATCGGATTTCAGGTCCGCAGTCACCGAACGCCGGTTGCGCAGCATCGCGTCCGAGATGGCGCCGTTCTTGGCCGTCGGGCGATCGACGCGCACCACGTCGGCCCCCAGGTCTCCCAGAATCATGGCTGCGTGCGGGCCGGGCCCGATGCCGGCCAATTCCACGACTCGCATTCCCTGCAGTGGTCCCGCCATGCCTACCGTCCTTCGCCGTTGAGTACTGAGTAGTTGACCGCCGACATAGCTTACTTGTATAACCAAGTCGACCGGCCGCGGGTCACCCACCCGCCAAACCTGAGGGCGTACAGATGACGTATCGCAGCATCGAGCAGTTGACCGTGGAGCTCGCCGATGGCGTGCTGGCGGTGACGCTGAACCGGCCCGACAGCCTGAACTCGCTGTCGGAGGCGATGCTGACCGGTATCGCCGACGCACTCGAGGCGGCCGCCACAGATCCCGCGGTCCGCGTCGTGAAGTTGTCCGGCGCGGGCCGCGGTTTCAGCTCCGGCGCCGGCATCAGCGCCGAGGACGTGTCCGCCAAATCGGTCAACGGACCCGAGGTGGTGCTCGATGCCGCCAACCGGGCGGTGCGTTCCATCGTCGCGTTGCCCAAGCCCGTCGTCTCGGTGGTGCAAGGCCCGGCCGCCGGGGTCGGCGTCTCGCTGGCCATCGCCTGTGATGTCGTACTCGCCTCGGAGAAGGCGTTTTTCATGCTGGCCTTCACCAAGATCGGGCTGATGCCCGACGGTGGCGCGTCGGCGCTGATCGCGGCCGCGGTGGGCCGGATCCGTGCGCAGCGGATGGCGCTGCTGGCCGAGCGCATCTCCGCGGCCGAGGCATACGACTGGGGCCTGGTCACCTCGGTGCACGCTCCCGAGGACCTCCACGCGGCCGTGGCCGAGGTGATCAGCACCCTGGCCGGCGGACCCGCCGTCGCCTTGCGCAAGACCAAACAGGCCATCAACGACGCCACGCTCACCGAGCTGGAAGCAGCGATCGGCCGTGAGCGCGAGGGCCAGCTGATCCTGCTGACCTCCCCGGATTTCGCCGAAGGCACCAGGGCGTTCCAGGAAGGCCGGCGGGCCACCTTCACCGACTCCTGACCTCGCACCCGCGGAAAATCAATGGACTGACAAGCCACCGTCCGCGACCATCTATGGGTGAGTACGCAATTGGACGGTCATGGCTGGCGGGTACTCGCACCCTTCAAGATCCGCGAGTACCGACTGCTGATCGCCGCCGTGTCCATCACGATCCTGGCCGAAGGCATGTGGGCCGTGGTGATGGCCCTTCAGGTGATCGCCCTGGACAACGATCCGGCGACATTGTCTCTGGTGGCAGCGTGCCTCGGTGGTGGCCTGGTGGCTTTCGTTCTCGTCGGGGGCATCGCCGCCGACCGAATCCCACAGCGCTCCATCATCATTGCGGTGGAAGTCGTCAATCTCGCAGCAGTGGCGACGGTGGCCGCGCTCTCATTGCTGGGCGCCCTGCGGGTGTGGCACATGGCTGTGGCGGCTGCGCTGCTCGGCATTGCCGCCGCTTTCTTCTTCCCCGCCTACAGCGCCTATCTGCCGCGGATCCTGCCACGCGAGCAACTGCTGGCCGCCAACGGCGTCGAAGGGGTGATGCGCCCGGTTCTGCAACGTGCCGCCGGGCCTGCGGCCGCGGGTCTGCTCATCGGCGCGACATTTCCCGCGGTCGGCACGGTGGTGGTGGCCGTCCTGTTCGCGACCAGCCTGATCCTGCTGTTCGCCACCCGCGGCGTGCGAGCCCGGACGGAAGCGCCGGTCACCTCGAACCCGCTGACCGATCTGCGCGAGGGCTTCCGGTTCATGGTCCGCACACCGTGGCTGCTGGCCACCCTGCTGTTCGCCAGCGTCTTCGTGCTGGTGGTGATCGGCCCCATCGAGGTGCTGTTGCCGTTCATCACCGGCGAGCGGTTCGAGCACGGTGCTCAGATGTTCGGGTTCGTGCTGGCCGCTTTCGGCGTCGGCAGCGCGCTCGGCGCGCTCGGGGTGTCGTCCTGGCAGCTGCCGCGGCGCTACCTGACGGTGATGATGGTCATGTGGGGTGCCGGTTCGCTACCGCTGGTGGTGATCGGTTGGACGCATTCGTTCGCGTGGATGATGGTGGCCAGCTTCCTGGTCGGCATCACCGACGGGGCGGGCATGGTCATCTGGGGCACGCTGTTGCAGCGCCGGGTGCCACCGGCGATGCTGGGCCGAGTGTCCAGCCTGGACTTCTTTGTATCGCTGGCCTTCATGCCCGTGTCGATGGCCATTGCCGGACCACTGTCGAAGGTGATCTCGATGGAGGTCATCTTCCTGGTCGCCGGCATGACTCCGGTGGTGGTGGCCACGGTCGCCTACCTGTCGGCGCGCATGTACCGCGACGAGATCGAACATCCGCTCGACAGGTAGTGAAATCCCTACTCAGACACCGAAGATGGGCGGCAACGCCAACACCATCGCCAGCCCCCACCAGAAGTGGGTGAGCATCGGCGCGAGCACGCCCCCGGTGAGCCGTCGCTGCAGGGCGCACACCGTGCCGAGCAGCACCGCCGCGAAACCGAGCATCGGGTTGCCCGAGGCCAGGGTGGTGAAGATGTAGATGGCGGTCGAGACGGCGACCGGATGGAAGGTGCCGAGCGCGGAATACAGCGCCCCGCGGAAGAAGAACTCCTCGGCCAGCCCGTTGATGAGGGTGATGAACACGATCAGCGGCAGCGCGCCCTGGTTGGCGAATTCGAGGACGGCCGTGATGTATTCACGCACACCCGGGATCTCGCGGGCCACCAGACCGCCGACCACGAATGCCGCGGCCAGCCCGAGTCCGACCGCCGTACCCAGCAGCACCGGGCTTCGCTGCCGGCCGCCGTATTGCATCTTGCCCAGCGGTACCGGACCGGAGGCGAATGCGCCCACGATCCACGTCGCCGCCATGGCCAGTGTCAGCCAGTAGAACGAGGCATCGCCCGGGGACCGGCTCAAGGAGAACGCGAGCAGCACCGCACCGATCAACAGGAAAACACCGACCGTCACCCGGCGCCGCAGCACCACCGCGGGGGTTTCCGGCACCCCGATGGCACGACGCTTCCACCAGGGTTGGGTCAGCCGGTACCTGCTCTGGGTGGGGCGTTCTGTCATCGCGGGTCGACCTTAGCCGCCAGATCCGCCAGCACGTCGAGCCCGGTGCGCACCGCCGCCCTGGCCGGCCCGGGTAGCGGCGCCAGCATGGACAACGCGGGCCGGGCGATCCAGGGTGTCAGCTGCCGGATCCGGGCGGTGTCACCACCGGCCCAGTCCGGGTCGGTGTCGGCGAGGTGATGCGAGTCGGCCAGGTTGTTCACCGGACGGCGCGGGTGCATTGCCAGCGCCCGCTGGATCGCGTCCTCCACGCTCAGCAGGCCACCGTCGGGGTCGGGCACCAGCCCGCGCAGCCCGTCTCCGCTGGCGGTCATCGGATAGTCAAGGGAGGCAGTGAGATCCGCGGTCAGACCGCCGGGCACCGGCAGCACCGCCGCGGACACCAGCGACACCATGCCGGTGGGCACACCACCGACGGGGACCTCGAACTGCCAGTTCCCGCTCAGCCGCGCGTAGCTGGCCAGCAGGTCGCGGTAGGTGGTGGTCTCCGTACCGCTGATGTCATAGGAACCGGCCGGGACGCGCTCGGGATCCGCGGCGGCCACCAGGTAGTGCAGCACATCGCGAATCGAGATCGGATCGATCGGGTTGGACATCCAGCTCGGCAGTGGCAGCACCGGGAACCGGTCGCTGACATAGCGCAGGATCTCGAACGAGGTCGAGCCGGCGCCGATGATCAGTGCTGCACCCAGCCAGACGACCTCGGCGCCACCGTCGGCGTGTAGCGCCTCCGCCACCTCGGCGCGCCCGGCCAGATGGTCGGACAGTGTCTCACCGCCGGGGACAAATCCACCCAGGTAGACGATGCGGCGCACCCCCGCGGCGCGGGCGGCCTCGGCGACATTGGCGGCGGCCCGGTTGTCGGACTCCCGGAAACCGGACTCGCCGATCCCGTGCAACAGGTAGTACACCACGTCGATCTGCCCCGCCAGTTCGAAAGCCACTGCGGTGGAGTCAGATTCGCGAGCGTCCATGGCGACCACGGTGACGTCGTCGAACCAGCCGTACGCTCCCAGCCGGGCGGGGTTGCGGCTGGTCACGACGACATCGTGACCGGCCTCGAGCAGTTCGGTGACGAGGCGCGAGCCGATGTAGCCGGTGGCACCCGTCAGCAGGATCCGCATAGCCCCAACGTACCCACGCCGACGGGGACGAAACCGGACTATCGACCTCCCGGGGCCGCTGCCTGGTGGAACGCCCGGGTCGACGTGAGCAGCGCCACCCTCGGCATGCTCAGATCTGGTCGTCATCGCCACTAGACGCCCTGGTACACCTTGCGATAACTCGACGGGGACATACCGACGCCGCGGCGCAGGTGGTGGCGCAGGTTGCCGCCGGTGCCCAGCCCGGACAACCGGGCAACCTCGTCGACGGGCAGATTCCGCGATTCCAGGAGCTCCCGGGCCCGGTCGATACGCCGGTTGCGGATCCAACTGCCCGGTGCCTCATCGGTTTCCGCGCGGAAGCGGCGATTGAAGGTGCGTGGGCTCATGTGGGCATGCCGGGCCAGCGCCTGCACCGTCAGCGGCTCGTCGAGGTGGGCCAGCGCCCATTCCCGGGTGGCGGCGGTGGAGGCGTGATCGGCGACCGGGAGGTGCCGGTCGATGAACTGCGCCTGTCCGCCTTCCCGCCACGGCGGCACCACGCAGTAGCGGGCCACCTCGTTGGCCACCTGGGTGCCGTGGTCGGACCGGATGATGTGCAGGCACAGGTCGATACCGGCAGCCAGACCGGCCGAGGTGAGCACATCACCGTCATCGACGAACAACACGTTCTCGTCGACCCGCACGCTGGGGAACAGCGCCCGCAGCGTGTCGGCGAAACGCCAATGCGTGGTCGCCGGCCGCCCGTCCAGCAGCCCGGCGGCGGCCAGCACGAAGGCGCCGGTGCAGATGGACACCAACCGGGTGCCGGGCCGGATGGTGTGCAACGCGGCGCGCACCTCGGGTGCCAGCGTGCCGTCGATCCGGGCGGGTGCGTAGCGGGTGCCGGGGATGACGACGGTGTCCGCGGCGGCAAGTGCCTCCGGGCCGGCCGTCGCGATCATCGCGAAACCACCGATCGACGGCACGGGCCCCTCATCGACGGAACAGACCGTCACCTCGTAGAGCGGCTCACCGTCGGGACCCTGGGCCTGGCCGAACAGCGTGGGGGCGATGGTGGCGTCGAATCCCACCACCGGCGGCAACAGCAGGACGGTGACGCGGTGCATACCCCAGTTTGGCATGTTTTTGATGGGTGCTGTCATTTATGCCACTAGGCGGCTGCGGCCGGGCCCGCCACCATCGACGCATGACACTTCTGCGCGCCCGCGGCCGCCTGCACTGGGCCTGGGTGGTGGCCGGCGTCAGCTTCGTCGCGATACTCGGTGCGGCCGCCTTCCGGGCGGTGCCCGGGGTCATGATGAACCCGCTGCACCACGAGTTCGGCTGGTCGCACGGCACCGTCGGCGTGGCGATGGCCGTCAACATGACGCTCTACGGTGTCACCGCCCCGTTCGCCGCCGCGCTGATGGACCGCTTCGGGGTCCGGCCGGTGCTGTCCGGCGCGCTCGCGCTGATCGCCGCCGGTTCGGCGCTGAGTGTCTTCATGACCGCGAGCTGGCAGCTGGTGTTGCTTTGGGGTGTGCTCGTCGGCATCGGCACCGGCGCCATCTCGATGGGATTCGTCGCGACGGTGGCCACCCGCTGGTTCGAGGCGCGGCGCGGCCTGGTCACCGGCGTGCTGACGGCCGCCAGCGCCGGACAGTTGATCTTCCTGCCCGTGGTGGCCGAGGTGACCACCCGGCACGGCTGGCGGTGGGCATCGCTCATCGTGGCGGCCGCCGCGCTGGCCGTGGTGCCGTTGGTGGCGGTGTTCATGCGCAACCGGCCCCAGGACATCGGGCTGACCGCGTACGGCGGCACGTCCGCCGATCCCGTGGTGCTGCCGACCGGCACCTTCAGCGCCGCCTTCGACGGGCTGCGCATCGGGCTGCGCTCCCGGCCGTTCTGGCTGCTCGCCGCCAGCTTCGCGATCTGCGGGATGACCACCAACGGGCTCATCGGCACGCATTTCATCCCGGCGGCCAACGACCACGGCATGCCCACCACGCTGGCGGCCGGCCTGCTGGCCACCATCGGCGTCCTCGATGTCGCCGGGACGATCTTCTCCGGCTGGCTCACCGACCGGGTGGACCCCCGACTGCTGTTGTGCGTCTACTACGCCGGGCGCGGGGTGTCCCTGCTCCTGCTGCCGTCGCTGCTGTCCCCGCATGCCGAGCCGGGCACCTGGGTGTTCATCATCTTCTACGGGCTGGACTGGGTGGCCACCGTGCCGCCGACGATCGTGTTGTGCCGTGAGTTCTTCGGCAGCAAGTCCCCGATCGTGTTCGGCTGGGTGTTCGCGTCACACCAGCTCGGCGCGGCGATCGCGGCGGCCGGGGCGGGTTGGATCCGGGATCTGCAAGGCACCTATGACCTGGCGTTTTACCTTGCCGCCGGGCTGTGTTTCGGGGCCGCGTTGCTCTGCGCCGGGGTGCGCAGGCCGGTGGCCGCGGTTTCCTAGCATTTGGCTGCGCTCACCTGGACGCATACGATTCAACCGGCGCCGCGGGGACGCCACAGGCTTTTCAACCGAGGCTTTGAAACAATCCGGTCAGCCGCGTCCCCGCTTGTGACGCGCCGACCCAGTCATGAGCGGGAGGAAAAACACGTGCACGCTCGCACCGGCAAGCTCTTCGGCGTCGTGGTCGCATCGTCGGCCATCGTTTTCGCAGGAACCACCGTGACGGCTCACGCCGACGATCCCACCACCACCCCCAACATGGTGATCGCAGAACCGAAGGGCCCGACGTGTGACGCCACCGTGAAATCGGTGGCCACCGGCCCCGGTTCGCTGACCGGCCTGGCCAAGGCACAGTCGTCCACCGCGCTGGCGAGCATCCCGGCCATCTCCACCTTCAGCAACGCCATCTCCGGCCAGGTCAACCCGGAGGTGAACGTGGCCGCCGTGCTCGACAACGGTCCGTACATCGTATTCGCGCCCAGCGACGCGGCGTTCGCGAAGCTGCCGCCCGAGAAGCTGGAGTCCCTCAAGACCGACCCGGTCGCCCTGACCGCGCTGGTGTACTACCACATGGCGCTCGGCATCCTCGGCCCCGACGATATCGAGGGCACCATCTACACCCAGCAGGGCAAGCCGGTGATCGTCAAGGGCAGCGGCGGCGACATCACCGTCAACGACGCCAAGGTCGAATGCGGCGGTATCGGCGCGGACCACATGCGCGTCTACATCATCGACACCGTGCTGGACCCGAACGCGGCGCCGACCCCGGTCACCACCAGCACCTCGACGACCAGCACCACGTCGACCACCTCCACCACGGAGACCACGTCGGCAACCGAGACCACCTCGGCCACCGAGGCACCGGCGACCGTCACCGTCACCGAGACGGCACCGGCCGGCTGACCCGACCACGAGAAACGGCGCCCACTCCTTGCGGGGTGGGCGCCGTTCTTGCGTTGTGGGGCTTACAGTCCCAGATCGCGGCCGATGATCTCCTTCATGATCTCGGTGGTGCCACCGTAGATCGTCTGGATGCGCACATCAACGTAATCCTTGGCGACGCGGTACTCGTTCATGTAGCCGTAGCCGCCGTGCAGTTGCAGGCAGGAGTCGACGACCTTCTTGCCGAGCTCGGTGCACCACCACTTGGCCTTGGACGCCTGGACCGCGGTCAGTTCGCCGTCGACGACGGCGCGCAGGCACCGGTCGACATACTGCTCGGCGATATCGAGTTCGGTGTCCAGCTCGGCCATCACGAAGCGGCTGTTCTGGAAGCTGCCGATCGGCTGCCCGAATGCCTTGCGGTCCTTGACGTATTGCAGCGTCTCGTTGAACGTGGCGCGCGCCCCGGCGACACCGGCGATGGCGATGGACAGCCGCTCCGAGGGCAGGTTCTCCATCAGGTGGTAGAAACCCTTGCCCTCGGTGCCGAGCAGGTTGGCCGCGGGAACGCGGACGTCCTCGAAGTTCAGCTCGGAGGTGTCGGCGGCGTGCTGGCCCATCTTGTCCAACTTGCGGCCGCGGGTGAAGCCCGGGGTGTCGCGCTCCACCACCAGCAGCGAGAAGCCCTTGTGGCCGGCCTCCGGGTCGGTGCGTGCCACCACGACCACCAGGTCGGAGTTGATACCGGCCGAGATGAAGGTCTTGGACCCGTTGATGATGTAGTCGTCGCCGTCACGCACCGCGGTGGTCTTGATGCCCGCAAGATCGCTGCCGGCGCCGGGCTCGCTCATGGCGATGGCACCGATCAGCTCGCCGCTGGCGAAGCCGGGCATCCAGCGCTCCAGCTGCTCCTTGGTGGCCAGGTTCTTGAAGTACGGGCCGACGATGTCGTTCTGCAGGCTCACACCCGGGCAGGCCAGCCCGAACTTGGAGAACTCCTCGACGATCACGGCGTTGAAGCGGAAGTCGTCCACTCCGCCGCCGCCGTACTCCTCGGGCATGTTGAACCCGATCAGGCCGTAATTGCCTGCTGCCACATAGGCTTCGCGGGCGACGAGGCGGTCGGCCTCCCACTTCTCGACATTGGGCAGACATTCCTTCTCCAGGAACTGCTTGGCAGTCTCCCGGAGCTGCTCGTGCTCGGTTTCGAAAACCAGTCTCTTCACTGTTACTTCGCTTTCCAGACCGGCTCGCGCTTCTGCGCGAAAGCCATCGGTCCCTCTTGTGCGTCTTCGGTCTTGAGAAGGGTGGCGAACTCGCCGAAGGTCTGTTTCCAGAACGGCTCGTCGGCGGCGACGACGCCGTCGATGGCGCCGTAGGACACCCGCTTGCTGGCCCGAACGGCCAGCGGCGCGTTGACCGCGATGCGTTCGGCCAGTTCCAGCGCGGCGTCGACGACGGTGCCGTCCGGCACCACCTTGTTGATCAGGCCCCATTTGAGCGCATCCGTCGAGGACAACGGTTCGCCGGTGTACAACAGCTCCAGGGCCAGCTTCTGCGGTAGCTGCGCCACGATGCGGAACACCCCGCCGGCACCGGCGATCAGACCGCGCTTCACCTCGGGCAGACCGAATTTGGCGCGTTCCTCGGCGACCACCAGGTCGCTGGCCAGCGCCAGTTCGGTGCCTCCGCCCAGGGCGGTGCCGTTGACCGCGGCAATGGTCGGCTTGTCGATGAAGTGCCGCACGTAGCCGGCGAAGCCCCACTCCGGGTGGTCCGGGTGGAACAGGTTCTCCCCGCGCGAGATCGCCTTGAGATCGGCGCCCGCACAGAAGGACTTGTCACCGGCTCCGGTGAGGATGACGACCCGGATCTCCGGATCGTCCTGGGCCGCCTGCAGTGCATCGCCGACGCCGATGGACACCGACGCGTTGATGGCGTTGCGGGCTTCGGGCCGGTTGATCGTGATGATCGAGACGTTGCCACGTCGTTCCACCAGCGCCCCGGGCGCTGCACCCGGCTCGGTCACAGCAGTTCCAGGATGGTCGCGTTCGCCTGACCGCCACCTTCACACATGGTCTGCAGGCCGTACTGAATGTTGTTGTCCCGCATGTGGTAGAGCAACGTGGTCAGGATGCGCGCACCGGAGCCGCCGAGCGGGTGGCCCAGAGCGATCGCGCCACCATTGGGGTTCAGCCGGCTCTCATCGGCACCGATGTCCTTCAACCAGGCCAGCGGCACCGGGGCGAAGGCCTCGTTGACCTCGAAGGCGCCGATCTGGTCGACCGTGAGGCCGGACTTGGCCAGCGCCTTCTGGGTGGCCGGGATGGGCGCGGTCAGCATGATGACCGGGTCCGCGCCGGCCACCACCGCGGTGTGCACCTTGGCAAGGGGCTTGAGGCCCAGGTCTTTTGCCTTCTCGGCCGAGGTGATCAGCAGCGCAGCCGAACCGTCGGAGATCTGGCTGGAGTTACCGGCGTGGATCACGCCGTCCTCCTTGAAGGCGGGCTTGATGCCGGCCATGGACTCGACGGTGCCGCCGCGGCGGATGCCACCGTCCTCCAGAACCACGTTACCGTCCTGGTCCTTGATCCCGACGATCTGATCCTTGAACGCACCGGAATCCTGTGCCGCGGCGGCCTTCTCATGTGAGCGCAGGGAGAACTCGTCGAGCTGGGTGCGCGACAGGCCCCACTGCTCGGCGATCATCTCGGCGCCCACACCCTGGTTGGGGGTCTGCTCGTAGCGGGCGCGGAAGGCCTCCGGGTAGGGGTGCCCGCCGTTGGCCAGCGAGGAGCCCATCGGGGTGCGAGACATCGACTCGACACCGCCGGCGACGACGACGTCATAGTGGCCGGCCACCACGCCGGCGACGGCGAAGTGCAGCGACTGCTGGCTGGAGCCGCACTGGCGGTCCACGGTGACACCGGGGACGGTCTCGGGCCATCCGGCGGTCAGCACGGCGGTGCGGGCGATGTCGAGCGCCTGCTCGCCGGCCTGCATGACGCAACCCCAGATGACGTCGTCGACGAGCCCCGGATCGATCCCGGCGCGCTGCACAAGGCCGTTGAGGACCTGCGCCGACAGTTCGGACGGGTGCACCCCGGACAGCGCGCCGTTGCGCTTACCGACTGGTGAACGAACTGCCTCGACGATGACGGCTTCAGCCATGGACTTCTCCTTCGAAGATGGTTGGCTCTTTTATGTAGATGGACTTAAATCGAACCTAGAGCAGAAGGTTTACTAGGTCAACCTACTGGTTGGTAGAGCGCGGATGAACGCAGGTGCACGCGCCGGGTTTGCCGACATGGTTTACTGAGTTGAATACCTGACATCAGCCTATTCCCGAGGAGTCACACCGTGGCCGGCAGCACCCCGCTCTCGCCGATGATCGGCCGCAGCGCCGTCCCGGCGGTGGCCGGTGCACCCATTCGGTCACCCAAGACCGCCGAACTGGTGGCCGGCACGCTGCGCCGGATGGTCGTCGACGGTCAGCTCAAGGAGGGCGACTTCCTGCCCAACGAAGCCGAGCTGATGGCCCACTTCGGGGTGAGTCGTCCTACGCTGCGCGAGGCCGTGCGGGTGCTGGAGTCCGAGCGCCTCGTCGAGGTGCGCCGCGGTTCACGCACCGGCGCGCGGGTGCGGGTTCCGGGCCCGGAGATCGTGGCGCGCCCCGCCGGTCTGCTGCTCGAGTTGTCGGGGGCGACCATCGCCGATGTGATGACGGCCCGCGCCGGAATCGAGCCGATGGCGGTCCGCTTGCTCACCGAATCGCGAAACACGGCGGCCTTCGACGAACTCGACACGATGATCGCCGCGCATGTCCCGTCCGGGCGCGAGACCGGCCGGATGGCCGAGACCACCGGCGATTTCCACCAGCGCGTCGTCGAGCTGTCCGGCAACGCAACCCTCACCATCATGGCCGGCATGCTGCACGAGATCACGGTGCGGCACACCGCTTTCGCCATGAAAGAGAACCGGCCGCTGTCCAAGTCGGACTACGAACTGCTGATGCGGTCCTACAAGCGGCTGATGATGCTCATGCGTTCCGGCGACGGCGAGGCCGCCGAGGCGCACTGGCGCAAGCATCTGGACACCGCGCGGGAACTGCTGCTCAAGGGCATGGAGTCCGTCAAGGTCCGCGATGTGATGGTTTAACCCAGCCAGGTACTTGCAGCGACGGTCAGTGCCTCCACTCCGGCCGTCAGCGTCGGTTCCAGGACCGGCGCGAACTCCGGCGAGTGGTTGGTCGGTGGCAGCTCCCCCTTGGCGAATGCGTCGGTGAAGGTCTGCATGTCCACCCCTCCCCAGAACCAGAACACCGTCGGCACCCCGATGGCGCTGCCGAACACGCCGACATCCTCACTGGCTGCCAGCGGCGGCAACGGCCACACCTTGTCCGGGCCGAAATGGGTGCGCAGCGCGCCGATCGTTTTCTCGGTGGCGGCCGGATCGCTGACCAGCACGGGCGCCGTCACCGTCCAGTCGATATCGGGCTCGCGAGGCGCGCCGGAGGCCGCCGCCTCGGCGCGCACAATCCGCTCGACCGCCGCTTTGACCGTGTCGCGCACATGCGCCGAGTAGGTCCGCAGGTTGATGCCCAGTTCGGCGGTGTCGGGAATGATGTTCTCCTTCGTCCCGGCCTGCAGCCGTCCCACGGTCACCACGGCCTGCTCGTGTGATGGCACCTCCCTGGCGACGATGCCCTGCAAGCGCAGCACCACCGCGGCGGCCATCACCACCGGATCGATGGTGTTCTCCGGCGACGACCCGTGCCCGCCACGCCCGTGGAGCGTCACGTCCACCGAGTCGGTGCCGGCCATGACCGGTCCGGTGCCGAAGCCGATCACGCCGGCCGGCAGCGGACCGACGTGCTGCCCGATGATCACCGACGGCTTGGGAAACCGGTCGAACAACCCGTCGTCGAGCATGGCTTGGGCGCCGCTGGCGAGTTCCTCGGCCGGCTGGAAGACCGCGAGCAGGGTGCCTGACCACTCGTCGCGGGACTCAGCCAGCGCCTGCACCGCGCCGACCAGGCACGCAGTGTGCATATCGTGCCCGCAGGCATGAGCCACCGGCACCTGCCGGCCGCTCACGTCGGTCACGGATTTAGTACTGGAGTAGGGCAATCCGGTGTTCTCCCGGACCGGGAGCGCATCCATATCGGCCCGCAGCATCACCACCGGCCCCGCACCGTTGCGCAGCACAGCCACGACTCCTGTGCCACCGACTCCGGGAGTCACCTCGGCCGCGACGCCGTCGAGCGCGGCCATCACCCGCTGCGCGGTGGCGTGTTCCTGCCCGGACAGTTCCGGGTCACTGTGCAATTCGCGGTACAGGTGGGCCAGGTTCGCGGTGTCGATCGCCATACCGTCCGTCTTACCGTTTCGAGGAGATCACGTCATAGACCGGCACGGTGTCGTCCCACGGCTGGCGGACGACCATGTCGGCGACCTTGACGTAGCCGCGTTCGAACTCGCCGGTGGCGGCGTCGACGAGACGGTACTGCTGGGTCTGCCGGTGGATGGGCTGCGCGTCGAGCATGACGATGCGCACCTCCCCCGGCTCGAAATGACAGCGCTGCTGAAGCGCCGCCACCAACTGCTCATTGCTCATGTGGCCGTCGCCGAAGTTCCATCCGATCGCGGTGCTGACGATGCGCTCGCCGTCGGTGAGCGTGTAGTCGTCCTCGTTGTACCCGGCCATCGCCCGGTGCGCCAGGGTGAACAGCGCACGACCGTGAGTATTGAAGGAACGGAACGCATATCCCATGTACATCGGGATCTGGGCGGCTTCCTTGCTGCCATAGAACTTCTCCAGCTGTGCGGCGGGCATGCTCGCGATCGCGACGATGCCGGCGGCGATCTTGGCGTCGGCCGAGGGCTTGATACACCACAGCGAGGTGTCCCAGTTACCCGCGTAGTAGCGCATGCCGGGCAGGAAGGACACCTTGCGCGGGAACAGATTTCCCAGCACCACGGTGCCCGCGACCACGGCCAGCAGCACGATCGGCCACGGGCTCGACAGGTCGCCGAGTCCGATACCGGAGTGGCCCACGAACAGCGCCAGCACGCTGAACATCATGAAGACGTTCCATTCCAGCGGCACCCCCATCGGGATGGAGCTCAGGATGCCGAAGTGGAAGACCAGCATGACGAACGCCGCGATGACCGTCGCCCAGCCGCCGTGGCTGAAGAACAGCACCAGCGGCACCAGACCCTCGATCGCGGTGGAGAAGTGCCCGATGAAGCGGGAGGCCCGGCCGGGACGCAGGTCATCGGGGAAGTGTTCGAAGAACTTCCGCTTGATGGCCGGCGACCGGAAGACGGGGTTGTTGCTCATCATGGTGGAGATGACGAACGGGAAGTGCTTGTTGAGTTTCGAGGTTGCCGCACCCATCCAGATCACCAGGCAGACCAACTTCGCCGCGATGATGATGTCGGCGCCGGTGAACAGGAAGCACACCGCCAGCGACCCGTACACCTCACCGCGGGCGGCCAGGAAGATGACCTTGTCGCGCAGACCGGCCAGCGCCAGCAGCACGAGGATCGCCGCGGTCTGCCAGACCGGCAGCACACCGACCTCGGTGCCGAGTTCCGGTATGGGTCCGGTGCCCTGGGAGAACAGCGCGACGACGAGCATCACCAGCAGGGCCCCGTAGAGCAGCACATCCACCGGGCCGCGCGCGTCACCCTTGGTCAGCGGGATGCGGTTGGGCCATGGAGGCAGCCGAATCGTCCTGGGCCGCAACCAGTACAGGATCGATCCCATCGGCGGGAAGAACCGGTTGTTCAGCGGGCCGAACCCACAGCCCAGGCCGACGACCTCGAACAGCATCGTGTAGAACACGACCTTCTGATAGAGGATCGGCTCGTTGTACCAGGACGAGAACTCGGTGAACCCGCCGAGACCGTCGGTGGTGGCGAGCACCAGCACCCATGCCGCCACGATGTAGGCGAGGATCTTGGCGACGTAGAACAGGTGCAGCACGACGGGCGTACCGAACCCGACCTCGGCCCAGTGCCGCGCCATCGGGACGATCCGCTCGGCGCGGGTGCCCTTGCTCCACTCCTCGAAATCGATCACCGGAGTGGTCTGCTTCAGGAATCCCATGCCGGTCAGACTAGAACGTGTTCTAGTCTGGGGCCAGCAGTTCGGCCATCTCAGCCGCCGCGCATCATCGCCCTATGCAGAAGGCGCAGCTCACCGCGGCGATACAGCTGCGCCGGACGCCCGCCGTCGCGGCCCGGGGTCCGCCCGACCGGCACCAGGAATCCGGCGGCGCCGGTCACCTTCCGATGGAAGTTGCTGCTGTCCAGCGTTGTGCCCCAGATGATCTCGTACACCCTGCGCAACTCGTCGTTGCACGGGGTGGTAGCCAGCGGGTGACAGTCGGTGTTGCGCCGCGGCGATTACGCCTGGTGCGTTAGGTCTTTGCCGGCGGGCGGAAGAAGATCACCAGCTGACCGATGCCGCCGAGCAGGCCCAGGCCCACGGCGATCGCCAGACCGCACCAGCCCGACAGCCAGGACGCGATGTCGGTACCGGAGAACAGCAGGTGGTCCAGGCTGTAGCGGCCCGCACCGGTGCCGGCGATGGCCACCGCGGCCACGGCGAGCACCAGGTTGTACTCCCAGCCTTCCTTGACGATGAAGAAGCCGTTGTGCCGGTGCACCGTCCACGCCGCCACCAGCATGAGCGCCACGAATCCGGCCGCCGGGACCGGCGTGAGCAGACCCAGCGCCAGACCCAGGCCGGCGGCGATCTCGGTGCTGGCCGCCACGCGGGCGTGGAACAGGCCCGGCTTCATGCCGATGCTGTCGAACCAGCCCGCGGTGCCCGGGATGCGTCCGCCGCCGAAGAACTTGTTGTAGCCATGGGCGGCCATGGTCAGGCCGAGAACAACGCGCAGGAGCAGGAGCGCCACATCATAGGAAGAGGAATCAGCCACGTAACAGAATCTAGGCCATCTGTTACATCGCCGCCCAGCCCCCATCCACACTGAGCACCGCGCCGTGGATATTCGCGGCGTCGTCACCGGCCAGGAAGACCACCGCGGCGGCGACCTCCTCGGGGGTGCTCATCCGCCGCGACGGGAGGCGGGCCAGCACCGGTGCCACGTGATCGGCGGACTCCGCGGCCCGTTCGGTGGCGATCGGGCCGGGCGCGACGGCGTTGACCCGCACCCCGGACGGCCCGTACTCGGCGGCCCACGATTTGGTCAGCGAATGCACGGCGGCCTTGGTCGAGCTGTACAGCGCCGATTTGTCGCTGCCGATCAGGCCGGTGATGGAGCCGATGTTGACCACTGCGCCGTACCCGCGTTGTGCCATCGCCGGGGCCAGCGCGCCGGTGAGCTGGAACGGCCCGATGACATTGGCCCGGTAGGACTCCAGCAGCGTTTCCTCGGAGGTGTCCGCGGTGGGTTCCGGGATGGACCAGACGCCGGCGTTGTTGACCAGGATGTCCACGGGCCCGGCCTTTTCGGCAAGCTGCCGGATCTCGGCCTCGCCGGCGCCGAGGTCGGCGGCGACGAAGGTTGCGGTGCCGCCGGACGCGCGGATCTCGGCGACGACGGCATCGCCGCGATCCTTGTTGCGGCCGGTGACGACGACGGATGCCCCCTCGGCGGCGAGGGCGCGCGCGATGGCGACACCCAGACCGCCGGTGGAGCCGGTGACCAGTGCTGTGCGGCCCGCAAGCCGCGTATTCTTTGGACTCATGAGTCCATGTGTAGGCCGATGAAAATGGACCTGCAAGTCCAAACTCTCACGAAGAAGGGCGCGGCCACCCGGCAGCGCATCGTCGAGGGCGCCGCCGCCGAGATCCGCGCCCGCGGCGTGGCCCTGACCACACTCGATGACATCCGCGCCCGGACTCACACGTCCAAGAGCCAGCTGTTCCACTACTTCCCCGACGGCAAGGAACAACTCCTGCTGGCCGTCGCCGAGCACGAGGCTGAACAGGTGCTGGCCGACCAGCAACCGCACCTGGGCGCGCTGAACTCGTGGGCGGCGTGGCAACGCTGGCGCGACGCGGTGGTGGACCGCTATCGCCGTCAGGGCCAGAGCTGCCCGCTGAGCATGCTGATGTCGGAGATCGGGCGCAGCACCCCGGGCGCCCAGGCCGTCACCGCCACGTTGATGCAGCGCTGGCACGACGAGATCACCGCCGGGGTACGTTCGATGCAGGATCAGGGCAAGGTCGCGGGCGCGGTCGACGCCGAACGCAGCGCCGCCGCCCTGCTGGCCGGCATCCAGGGTGGGGTCGGGATCCTGCTGGCCACCGGCGACCTGGGTTATCTGGAGGCTGCACTGGACGTCGGAATCGGCACCCTGCGCGCCTCCTGATCTCGCGCCGAGGGGCCACTTGTGGCACGCACATCACGAAACGCTGTGCAATAAACGGACATCCGGCGAACTAGAGCGCGGAATCAAGCCGCTGCACATAGTCGTCGATATCCCCGATCGCCGATTCGGCGGCGTACACGCTCAGTGCGATCGTGCTGCCGACACCGGTCACGCAGTGGGTGATGCCCACCATCGGGGACAGGCCGGGGAAAGCCGCGGCAAGCCGGACCGGCCGGCCGCCGAGCGTGAAATCGGCCGGGCCGCAGTTGACACTGGACACCACGGTGTTGCCGGTGACCGTCGATGACCGCACCGACGGATCGAACTTGCTTATCCCCCAACGCAACAGCGGTGCCGGGGTGGCCTCGAACGCGTGCTCGGAGGCCCGCATCGCCGGATGCGCAGCGCGAAGGCGGCGGGCGGCCAGATCGGCGGCGATCGCGTCGATGCGCTGCTGCATCGGTAGCTGCGGGTGCAGCCCCACGCCCACGGTCCCAAAATGGTTGTAGGCCTGTCGGGGACCGGGCTTGGCCATCGTGACCTCCGCCCCGAGCGCCCCGGCCGGCACGCCGAGAGAGCCGAGCTGGCCGGCCAGCGCCTCCGAGATCGCCGACAGCGCGGCGACGGTGACAGTGGTACCGGAAAGTTCATCGCGGTCCCGCACCAGGGTGCGCATGAGCTGGGGACCGGACGGATTATCGTTGGTACGCAACGGGATACACGGCGCGGCCGGGGGCGGGACCAGACCGGCGTCGGTGTCGGCCACCAGTTGCCGGTAGGCGCGGGTGGCCTGCACACTGCGCCACGGCAACAGCGCGGGGTGGGCGTGCACGGACGTCACGGGTGCGACCACGACGGATCCGCCGAACATCACCGACGCCGGTCCGCAGGTCCGGCCACCCCCGCCCAGGGTGTGGGTGATCTGCAGGACGGCGACGGTGCCCTCGCCCTCGACCCCGGGAACTCCCCGCACACCCGCGAAAAGATGCAGCCGCCAGGGCATCACCCTCGGATCGAGCTGATCGTCGACAAGGGCGCTGACCGCCGCCAGGCAGCCCGTCCAGGAGCTATCGGCGATCTCGTGCACGGTGAACTGTCCGGCATCGACCTCGTGGGGCACCCAGGCCGGGTAGCGCCGGCGCGAACTGTCCTCGATGCGTTGCGAAAGGTCCGGGCTGATGCGGGCATTGGTGATCAGCCGGCCGATCGCCGCGTCCAGGCTCGCCGGCACGCCGTCGAATCCGTACACCAGGAAGGTGTCGTTGGGCATTCTGGCCGACATCCAGAACATCTGGGTGTCGACCGCGGTCAGCCGGTTAGCGGCCACTTCCGATGAAATCCAGGATGCGTTCCGCCGTGGCGGCGGGCTGATCGAGCTGCAGGAAGTGGCCGCCGCCGTCGATGACATGGGCGGCACTTCCGGCGGGCAGTACCCGGCGCACCCACTCGGTGTACTCCGATGACGCACAGCCGTCGTCGGTGCCGTGCAGGTACAGGGTCGCCACCACGGGCGCGGACAGCCAGTGCCGGTGCAGCTCGGCGTAGCGGGCCGGCGGGCGACTGTTGCGCACCGTGGCCCGGTAATAGCCCAGCGCCGCGCGCCAGCGCTCCGGCGCTCCGATGGCGTCGAGCACCAGGCGCACATCCTGCGCACCGTCGTACCCCGGGGACCAGTCCCGCCACAGCTTGGGCACCACCCGCGCCGCGGAATGTTCCGGCAGCCAGGGTAATTGGAAATAGAGGATGTACCAGCTGCGCCGCAGTTGCCGCGGCAGCTGCGCGGCCAACCGGGCGATGTCGGAGCGCTGCCGGAACGCCGCCGACGGCGGCACCGACATGATCGTGGCCTTCGCGAACGGGCTGTCCGGCATGGCGGCCAGCCCGGTGGCGGCGATGGCACCCCAGTCGTGGCCGATGACGACATCGCGCCCGGTGCGACCGGCGGCGTCGAGCACCCGCAGCGCGTCGTCCATCAGGGCACCGACGTGATAGCTCCCCTGAGCCGACAGCGAGGACGGCGCGTACCCGCGCATGAACGGGGCCACCACCCGCCAGCCCGCGTCGGCGAGCTGTGGGGCCACCTTGCGCCAGCCGTGGGCGGTGTCGGGAAATCCATGCAGGCACACCGCAACCGGGGCCTCGGCGTTGTCCCAGTCACCCCACGTCAACGCGCGCAGCGTGACATCGTCGCCGGTGATGTCGATCTGGCCGGTCACCTCGGATCGCCTAGACCGGATCGAAACCGGAGATCAGCCAGCGGTCACCGGTCTTCTCCAGAGTGACCCGCACGCTGGAAGCGGTGTCGGTCGGCGCGTCGGCGCCGACCACCACGGTCTGGTTGACGAACACCAGTACCACCGCGCGATTCGGCTCGGCCTCCACCGACGCGGCCGCCGGTACCGTGGCCACCGCCGAGATCTGCTTCTCCTTGGCGCCCGGGATGACGACATCGGTCGTGAGATCGGTGTAGGCCTGCTGGAAGTCTCCGGTCAGCAGGGACCGGGCATCGGAGAGCTGCTGTTCCACGGTATCGGGCTGATAGGACAGCAGCGCCACCGTGCTGTCCTTGGCGACCTGCACCGATTCGACCGCGGCGCCGTCCCCGTCGCGCACCGAATTGTCCTGCCATTTCAGGTAACCGGCACCCATGGCCAGCACCAGCGCCAGCGCGGGCAGGATGCCGTAGGCCAGCACCCGCGGCCACTCGATGGATCGCTTCTCCCGCGCGGCGGGGCTCGCTTCGGACTCCCCGGGAGCCTCCCCGTCCTCGGCCGGCTCGGCCGATTCCACGGCCGTGGAATCGGACTCGGTCACCTCGGCCTCGGTCAGCTCGGCCTCGGTCAGCTCGGGTTCGGTCAGCTCGGGTTCGGTGGCATCGGGTTCGGTCTTCTTCTCGGTCACGGCACGAACTCCACGTTGGACACCTTCACCTGATCATCGCCGACATCCTGGACGGTGACGCGCATCCGCCACAGCCGCGGCTGCTGTTCGGCCGCACCGGCATTGGAGGTCTGCACCGTCACCGCGACGAGCACACTGGCCTCGGTATCGGATTCCGATTCCAGCCCCGCCTCGGTCACCATGCCGACGGACTTGGACTGCGCCTGCTTGACGACCTCGATGAACGGGCCCGCGCGCTGCTGGAAATCGTCGTAGAAGGTGCCCGTGGCCGAGTCCACGATGCGCTGCACATCGGCCTCCGCCTGCTCCCAGTCGATCGTGGTCAGGTTTATCGCACCCTGCCGGCCGACCTGGAGGAACAGCGCGCGCTGCGCCTCGAGCTTCTGCGATTCGTAGGTGCGGAACCCGAGCCAGCCGACCAGGCCCGCCAACGCGATCACCACCACCAGCCCGACGATGGTCGCCAGCCGCACGTGCGACATCGGCGCCTTGGGCTCCGCGGCCGCTACCGCCTCGTCGAAGTCCTCGACGCCCTCGGTGTCCTCGACGGACTCCTCGGGGGTCTCGGTGGTCTCCTCGACGGCGGCGGTTTCGGCTACAGCGTCAGCTTCGGATGCGGACTCGCTCACTTCCCCGGAGGGGGTAGCAGCATCGTCTGCCATGTTTGCTCCTCGTTCGCGGTACGGGCCAGGTTCGATTGCGTGTACACCTGACCGTCCGGTCCAACGTACGTGCCGCTCTGCTGGTCGTACTCAGCGGATGCGATGGGCGGTGCGGCCTGCTCCGGAGCCGGAGCCGTTTCCGCAGGCTGTGAGCCCGGCCACAACTGCGGAACGGCCTGACCCGACAGCGTGGCGTTCGGATCGCCCTTCCAGTTGAAGCCGTCGTTGAGCGGGATGTAGTTCTCCTCGCTCTCGCACATCTTCCAGTTCGGCGCGCGTTTGCCGGGCACCGTGATGCATGGCAGGTTGCGCGCGCCGCGCACGTTGAACGGCGAATCCTGCGGGACGCGGCAGTAGATGTCGCCCGCCGGCCGGTCCGGATAGTCCTCCAGGGCCGGGGCGCGCACCTGCTGCGCGGGCAGGAAGCCGGTGTTGCATGGCGGCGGCAGGTTCAGGTTCAGGTTGAAGTTCAGGTAGGCACCCTTGTAGTCCTGCTTGGTGTGTCGGCTCGCCAGACCGGTGGCCTGGTTGACCGCGGTGCCCTGCGGGAAGAGCACCAGCAACTGTTCCAGCGACGGCTTGTAGGCCAGCGCCACCTCGCCGATGCTGACCAGATTGGCCAGCACGACGGGCAGGGTCGGCTGCAGGCGGTCGAACAGGGCGCGCACCTCTTCGGCGGCGCCGGGGCCGCGGTCCAGGATGCCGCGCACCGCATCGTCGTGGTCGCGCAGTTCGGCGGTCACGGTGGCCAGGTTCGACGCCCAGGCCCGCACCGAGTCACCGGTGTCGATCTGGGTGTCCAACACCGGCTTTGACTGGTCGATCAGGTTGACCAGCGGGTCGAGGTTGGCCCGCGCGTCGATGGCCAGCTGGGTGGAGCCCTTCACCAGCCGGGACAGGTCCGGCCCCAACCCGCCGACGGCGAGGTAGGCCTCGTCCACCGCGGTACGCAGGTTGTCGCCGGGGATGGCCTCCAACCCGCGGTTGGTGGCCTCCAGCAGGGAATTGACATCGGTGGGCACGGTGGTGTTGTCGATCGCGATGACGTCGCCGTCGCGCAGGGTGGGTCCGTCCCCGCTGCGCGGCAACAGTTCCACGTACTGCTCGCCGACCGCGGAGCGGCTGTGCACCTGGGCCTCCAGGTCCGCGGGGATGGCCACCTTGTCGGTCAGCGACATCTCGGCGACGACGGTCCCGCGCTCGGTCAGACCGACGCTCTCCACCCGGCCCACCTGGGTGCCGCGATAGGTGACGTTGCTGCGCGGGTACAGCCCGCCGGTCTCGGGCAGCTCCAGGCTGACCCGGTAGTGCCCGGCACCGAACAGCAGGTTCGGCAGCCGCATGTAACCGAACGCCATGATGCCGATGGCGATGACGGAGATGGCGATGAAGATCGCCAGCTGGGTCAGGATCCGTCTGGTCAGAATCATGTCAGCGCCCCTGATCCCAGCGGTACGGAACGAGCAGCGGGTTCGCCCCCGTGTAGGGACTCGGCAGCTGCCCGATGGTGCGGCCCCACTGCATCTCCAGTTCGGTCAGGTCGCCCTCCCACCGGGTGCCGGTGAAGATGCCCTGGTCGATACGGCTCAGGGTCAGGTCCACCACCAGCGTGAGGTTGGCGTAGTCGCCGCGCATCCAGTTGGTGAGCGTCTCCTTGGGGAACGGGTAGGTGGTCAGGATGCTCAACCCGCGGGTCAGCGCCGGACCGGCGTTGGCCAGCGATTCCAGCGTCGGCCCAAGGGCTTTCAGCTGGGCGACGAGCGATTCCTTGGTCTGGTTCACCGAGTCGGCCGCCAGCGCACTGAACCGGCCCAGCTGAACGAGGGCCTCGGACAACTCTTCTCGCTGATCCTTGAGCACCTGCAGGGCGTCGGGGATGGTTTCCAGCGCGCGGTCCACCACCGGCTTCTGCTCGGCGACCTGGCCGACGAGAGAGTTCAAACTCTCCGCGGCGGCGATGATGTCGTCCTTCTGGTCGTTGGTGTACGCGATGTAGCGGTCCAACTCGGTGATCAGGCTGCGCAGGTCGGCCTCACGGCCGGTGAACGCGGTGCTGAACGCCTGGGTGATGTCCTGCACCTGGCCGACGCCACCACCGTTGAGCAGCAACGAGACTGCGGCCAGCGTCTGCTCGGTGGTCGGGTACGCACCGGCGGACTCCAGCGGGATCACCGCGCCCTGCTTGAGCCGGCCGGTGGGCTCGGCGTCCGTGGGCACCGCGAGTTCGATGTGCTGCGAACCCAAAAGGCTGGTCTGGCCCAGGGTGGCGGTGGCGTTGGCCGGCAGCACCACATTCTCGTTGAGGCTCATGGTGACCAGCGCATGCCAGCCCTGGCGTTCGATGTCGGTGACGTTGCCGACGGTGACGTCGTTGACCCGGACCCGCGAGTTCTGGTCCAGGTTGTCCACGTCGGGCATCTGCGCCTGAATCGTGTACGCGCCCGGGCCCTTTCCTTCCACACCGGGCAGCGCCACCGAGTTGATGCCCTTCCAGGAGCATCCGCTGGCGGCCAGCGCCACGGCGAGCACGCCGATTCCGAGACGAGCGTGAACAATCCCCGGTCGCTTCGCTCCAGCCCTCCGAATCATCATGACCCCGCTCCGTGCTGAACCATCATCCCGGGCAGCCCGTCGGCCGGGTTGGTGGCCGACACCGATTCGGCGGCCAGCGGCGGGCCACCCGGAACCGGGGTGGCCGGGCCAGCCGCGGCGGGCGGCGCCGCCGGGGCCGGCGGCGGGATGTAGTCCGGGCGCAACCAGTCCTCGCTGTAGGTGATCTCGTTCGGCCGGGCGAACGCGCCGACAGCGAGGTTCTGCCCGATCGGCGGGAAGTTGTACTGACGGTTCTTCATGATCGGCGCCAGGTACTGCACGCACAGCTTGGACGACTGCTCGGCGCCGAGCCGCGAGGCCGCCTGCACCGCACCGCACAGGAAGGTGATCGGGTTGGAGAAGTTGTTGATCACCGGCACCGTGGACATCGCGCCCTGCGCGGGCTGATAGGCGTTGATGTAGTTCTGCAGCGTGGTCGGCGCCACGTGCAGGAACTGCTTGACGTCGTCGAGGCTGTCGTTGAGCGCCTGGCTCACCCCGGCCAGCTTGTCCGAAGTGGTGCCCAGGGTTTCGCGGTTGTCGGCCACGAAGCTCTGCACCATCCCGACGGTGTCGGCGAGATCCTGCACGGCGTTGCCGACCTCGTCGGGGTTGTCGGCCAGCGTGCCCGACACCGAGGCCAGATTCTGGTTGAGCTGGCGCATCACGGTGGTGCTGTCCTGCAGCGCGGACACCAGGATGGACAGGTTCTTCACCGTGGAGAACACATCGGTGCTGTGGTCGCCGATGGCCGAAAACGCCTGCGACAGCTTGACCAACGTGGAGCGGATGTCGGCGCCCTGGCCGCGCAGGTTGTCCGCGGCGGTGTTGATCACCGACCCCAGCGTGCTGACGCCGCCGGGTTCGGTCGGCTGCAGGTTCTCGGTGATGCGTTCCAGCTGAGCGCGGAAGTCGTCGTACTCGACCGGGACGACGGTGCGCTCCTCCGGGATGACGGCGTCGTTCTCCAACACCGGCCCGCTGCCCGAGTACGTCGGGGTCAACTGGATCGCCCGCGACGTCACCAGCATCGGCGACAGGATCGCCGCGTTGGCGTCGGCGGGCACCTTGTACTTGCTGTCGTACCAGAACGAGATCTTCACCCGCTCCGGCTCCGGTTCGATCTTGGCGATCCGGCCGACGGGCACACCGAGGATGACTACGTCGTCACCCTCGAAGATGCCGTTGCTGTTGTCGAAGTAGGCCACCACGTTGGTGCGGCTGAACGAGTCGGTGACCCGGCTGACCGCGAACACGCCCGCGACCAGCAGCAGTGCGAACACCACGAGCAGCGAGATCCGCTTGGTGCTCTGCTTGGACGGTGTGCTCATCGGCCTGCCCCCGGTTCGGTACCGGATCCGGCGCCGTGCGGCACCGGCTCACCCGGCGCGGGCACCAGCACCGGCTGCCGGCTGGGCTGCTGGGACTCCAAGCCCGGCGGCGCGATGGCCGGCGGTCCGGGCGGCGGACCACCGGGCGGACCCGGCGGAATCGGCTCGCGGTACGGGTAGCAACCGGTCGGGCCCGGCAGCGGGATGCCCGGAGGCCCACAGCCCAGGTCGCCCGGGTTGCCGGTGATGGCATCGGGCAGCGTCATGCGCGGTTCGCCGCCCTGACCGGTGCGCGGGAACGGGATCGGCATGGCCGGGGTACCCGCCTGCCCGACACCCGGATCGTGGCGCTCGGACGGCAGCAGCACGTTCGGATCCAGACCCAGGTCGGAGAACGCCGCGTCGACGAACGGCTGCACGAACTGACCGGGCAGCAGGTTGGCGACGTAGGACTTGAAGAACGGGCCCGACGCCGCGGACTCACCGAGCGACATGGCGTAGGCATGCATCAACTTCAGCGACTTCTGCAACCGTTCCTTGCGGTTGTCCAGGATGGTGAGCACGCCGTTGAGCTTCTCCAGCGCCGGTTTCATCGTCTCGTTGTTCTCGTTGATGAAGCCCTGCAGCTGACGGCTCAACGCCGAGATGTTGCCCGAGATCGCGTCCAGCGCAGCGGTTTGGCTACGCAGTTCGGCCAGCAGCGCATTGCTGCTGCGCACCAGCGTGACGATCTGGTCGCTGCGCTCGGCCAGCACCGTGGTGGCCTTGTTGGCGTTGGCCAGCAGTCCGCGCAGTTCGGCGTCGCGCTCGTTGAGGGTCTCGGAGAACCGGGCCACCCCCTCGATGGCGACCTTGAGGTCCGGCGGGGTGTCGGCGAAGGTCTCGGAGATCACCCGCAGCGAATCCGAGAGCTGGTCGGTGTTCAGGCCGCTGATGGTGGTGGTCAAATCGCCCAGGGCGTCCGGCAATTGGTAGGCCGGGGTGGTGCGCTCGGTGGGGATGGTGCCGCTCTGGGTGCCGTCACCGCGCGGGGTGACCTCCAGGATCTTGGTGCCCAGCAGGCTCTTGGTCCGCACC
This sequence comes from Mycolicibacterium frederiksbergense, assembly GCF_012223425.1. Taxonomy (GTDB): domain Bacteria; phylum Actinomycetota; class Actinomycetes; order Mycobacteriales; family Mycobacteriaceae; genus Mycobacterium; species Mycobacterium frederiksbergense. Next base: position 3,998,182 of record NZ_CP038799.1, on the reverse strand, counting down.
GCGGCCTCACTGCGGTCACCGATGCGCACGTTGCTCTTGACGGTGAACTTCACCAGCACCCGCTGGCCGTCCAGTTCGACGGACTTGACCTGGCCGACCCGCATCCCCGACACCTGCACCGAGGCGCCGCTGCGGATTCCGCCGGCCTCGACGAAGTACGCCGAATAATCCTTGCCGCTGTTGAGGAACGGCAGTTTGTCGTAGTTCAGCGCGCCCAGGATGATCGCGGCGATGACGGTCAGGCCGATGGCGCCGACGATCAGCTGATTGCGTTCTGCGAAGGACTTCACTTCGGCGCACACCTCCCGGTGCTCTGCCCGGCCGCCTTCACATACACCGGCTGACCGCCCTTGCCGTTCAGCTTGAGCACGATGTCGCAGAGATAGAAGCTGAAGAAGTCACCGTAGATTCCCTGGCGTGCCAACGCCTGATAGGCGTCGGGCAGCGTGTTGATCAGGTTGTCGAAGTACTCATGGTCGGCGAGCACCACACCTGCGGTGCGGTCGGTCTCGGTGATCGTCTTGGCGAACGGCGGACGCGCCTCGGAGAGCAGGTCGGCGATGCTGGCGGCCGCCGCACTGGTGTAGGCGACGCCGTTGGCGATGTCGGTGCGCCGCTCGGCGAGCCCGTCGATCAGTTCCGACAGCCCGTCGACGCCCTTGGCGAACTGCTCGTTCTGGTCGCCCAGCGAGCCCATCACGGTGTTGAGGTTGACGATGACCTCTCCGATCAACTGGTCACGGTCGGCCAGCGTGTTGGTCAACGCGGCGGTCTGGGTGAGGAAGGACCCGATGGTGGCGCCCTGCCCCTGCAGCGCGCTGATCAACTGCCCCGACAGCGCGTTGATCTGGTCCGGGTCGAGCGCCTTGAACAGCGGCCGGAAGCCGCCGATCAGCGAGTCGAGATCGAGCGCGGGCGCGGTGCGCGCGAACGGGATCGTGGCGCCGGGCTGGAGCCGGGAGGTGTCCCCGGTGCCCTCTTCCAACGCCAGGTAGCGGCCGCCGATGAGGTCGTCGTACCGGATGATGGCGCGGGTGCCCTCGGTGAGCACCACCGACTCGTCGACCGTGAAATCGACCAGCACGCTGCCGTCGTCACGCATCTGCAGCTCGCCGACCTTGCCGACCTCCACACCGGCGATCCGGACGAAGTCGTCGGGCTCCATGCCGCTGACATTGGTGAATTCGGCGCGGTATCCCGACTCTCCCTCGCCGAATCGCAGCTGGGAGAAGATCGCGAACAGGCCGAAGACACCCAGCAGGCACACTGCCAGGAAAATGGTGAGCCGCCAGATGGCGCCCCCCAGATTGTCTTTCATGGCTTGCAGGTTCTCCTCAACGGTGTCTGTCGATAACGGTTACGGGCCGGGTGCAGCAGGTACGGGCAGCGGTGTCGGTGGCAGCGGTGTGGGTTGCACGCCGGGTGCCAGGACGGTGAACGGTTCCGAGCCCGGTGTCGGTCCGGGTTCGCGCGGTGCTCCCGGCGGCGGGGCGGGCGGCAGTCCCGGCCACAGCGGGGTGCCGTCCGGCGCGTACAGCTGGGCGCCGAAGGCGGGTGCACCCGGGTACGGGATCGGCCCGATGGCCGGTCCACCCCACGTGTTGCGGATGCTGGGCGGTTCGGGCACCGCGCGGGTGACCGGCAGGTAGTTGCCGTAGGCCGGGAACGCGATACCCGGGTTGGGCCGCACGTCCATTCCGGTGCCGAAGCCGGTGTTGGTAATCAGCTGGCGCACCGGCCAGTTGTCGTCGACGATCGGCAGCGAGCCGCAGCTGGGCTTGCCGCCCGGGCCGCCCTTGGCACCGACGACGGTCAGGTGATCGGGGAAGCGGTACGGGTCGTCGCCCAGGGCGAGGGACGTGTCCAGGATGAGGGATTTGCCGTTGCCACCGGTGGCCTCGTAACCGCCGTTGTCGAGCAGGTACTTCGCGCCGGTGAACAGGCAGGTGTAGGACGGGCTGTACTTGTACAGCAGTTCGGTGGTCGGCCGCAGCGTGTTGATGGCCTTGATCAGGTTGTCCTTGTTCGGGGCGAGGAGCTCGATTCCCTTGTTGGACAGCCCCGTCGTGGCCAGCAGCAGCGCGTCGAGTTGGCGGGAGCGCTCGGTCAGGGTGACCGAGGTGGTCGCCGCCGCATCCAAGGTGGCCAGGATGCCCTGCGCAGCAGAGCTGTACACGTCGGCGGCGCCGGCCAGCGCCTGCCAGTCCTCGCGGACCGTCTCGCTGCGCGGGTTCAGCGCCAGCAGTACCTGATTGGCGTCGGTGGTGGCCTGCCCGATGCGCTCGCCCTGCCCGCGCACGCCCTCCGCCAGGGCGGTCAGGGTGCTGTTCAGCTTGGCGGTGTCGATCTTGTTGAGAACACTCACCAGATTCTGGAAGACGGTGTTGACCTCGGTGGTGACGTTCTTCGATTCGAGGACCTGATTGGCTTGCAGGCGTTCGGACACCGGCTCGTCCGGGAACACCAGGTCGACGAACTTGGCACCGAAGATGGTGGTGGCCCGGATCTGGGCTCCGACGTTGGCCGGGATGTACTTGATCTGATCCGGGTAGATGTCGAGTCGGAGCTTCACCGGGGCGACGCTCTCGGAGTCCCCGCCGCTGATCGCCACGACCTTGCCGACCTGCACGCCGTTGAGCTTGACCTTGGCGTTGGTCTCCATCACCAGACCGGACCGATCGGCGGTCAGGGTGACCGGGACGTAGCTGCGCAGCGTGCCGGTGAACAGTGAGTAGGACAGCCAGATCGCGGCGATGATCAGGATCACCAGGAACAGCGTCCACCAGCCCGGGGCCAGCCCCTTGCGTTGTTTCGCAGTCGTCGTCATATCAGCCGGCCAGGTTGAAGTTGCCAGATTGCCCGTACACCGCAAGCGAGATCATCACCACGACGAACGCGGAGATGATCAGCGAGGTGCGCACCGCGCGCCCCACCGCCTCACCCACACCGGCCGGGCCGCCGCTGGCGGTGAACCCGTAATAGGTGTGCACCAGCATGATGACGATCGCCATCGCGATCGACTGCACGAACGACCAGATCAGATCGGTGGGATTGAGGAACGTGTCGAAGTAGTGGTTGTAGACACCGGGGGACTGCCCGTAGATGGCGGTGGTGCCGAACTTGGCCGCCCAGAAGGAGGCCAGCACACCGACGCAGTACAGCGGGATCACCACGATCACACCGGCGATCACCCGGGACGACGCCAGGTAGGCGATGCTGCGGATGCCGATCACCTCGAGGGCGTCGATCTCCTCGTTGATCCGCATCGCCCCGAGTTGCGCCGTGGCGCCGGCGCCGATGGTGGCCGACAGCGCGATGGCGGTGGTCGCGGGCGCGATCAGCCGGACGTTGAAGAAGGCGGAGGCGAACCCGGTCAGCGCCTCGACACCGATCTCGGAGAACTGGTTGAAGCCCTGCACGGCGACCAGGGCGCCGGTACTGACGGTCAGGAAGCCGACGATCGCGACGGTGCCGCCGATGATGGCCAACGCGCCCGCGCCGAGGCCCATCTGGGCGATCAGCCGGATGAGTTCTTTGGGATACCGGACGAAGACGTCACCGATGGACAGCAGTGTGCGCCCGAAGAACTGGGTCTGCTCCCCCACATGGTTCCAGCTGTCGACAACGCTGCCGACTCCGCGCTTGACCCGCAGGCCCATCGTGGTCGTCACGTCCCCGCCTTCACACCGACGGCGGTGGCGACCACGTTGATGGCGAACAGCGCCATGAAGGTGAACACCACGGTCTCGTTCACCGCGTTACCGACACCGGCCGGTCCGCCGCCCACCGAAATGCCCTTGTAGCAGGCGATCAGGCCGGCGGTCAGGCCGAACAGCGCGGCCTTGATGAGGGCGATGAACACATCGGTGGGGCCGGTGATCAGGGTCAGGCCGGCCACGAACGCGCCCGGTGACACGTGCTGGACGTAGACGCAGAACAGGTAGGCACCGGTCAGACCGACCAGTACGACGGTGGCCGACAGGGCCAGCGAGACCGTGGTCGCGGCCAGCACCCGCGGAATCACCAAGGCCTGAATCGGATTCACACCCATCACCCGGAGCGCGTCGAGCTCCTCGCGAATGGTCCGGGCGCCCAGGTCTGCGCACATCGCGGTGGCGCCGGCGCCGGCGATCACCAGCACCGTGACGATCGGCCCGATCTGGGTGACGGTGCCCAGCGCGGCGCCGGTGCCCGAGAAGTCCGCGGCACCGAACTCGGTGAGCAGGATGTTGAAGGTGAAGGTCAGCAGCACGGTGTACGGGATGGTCAGCATCAGCGTCGGCAGCAGGGAAACCCGCGCCACGAACCAGGACTGCAGGATGTATTCGCGCCAGGCGAACGGGGGCCGGAACATCAACAGGAAGACGTCCAGCGTCATCGAGAAGAAGCCACCGAAGGCGCGCACCGGCCGGGTGACGACACTGGGGATGGCGTCTTGCACGGCCATCAGCGGGCCGGTCCCGCCCTGTGCCACATCCGCTTACCCATGTAGTCCCTTCCAACCAAGGTGCCCGCGCTCCGAACACGATATGACCACAGGCGCGCTATGGATGCGGAAGAACGTACATAACGATTTCCACAGCGACAACACCGACCACCTGGTTGGGCGAGGCAAGTTACCGTGCAGTAGCCTGCGTCACGATTTGCCGGCGACCCCCAGCGCACGCAGGGTGAATCCCTCGACCCGGGCCCGTGACAGTGGAATCTGCGCCGGATCGAAGATCCTTGCCGAGGTCAGCTCGCGGCTCACCAGGGCCGCGATCGCGATGGCATCCGATTCCGGCTCCGCCCAGGGGAACGCCCCCTCGGCGTGGCCGGTGCGCAGGATGGTTGCCAGCGAGCCTTCCCGGCGGGCGCGAGACCGTTCACGGGCCTCTCGATACCCCTTGGCCGAACGCATCTCGTCGCAGTCCAGCACGGCCAGATAGCGATGCAGATCGGTGTCGCTGGCCAGGGTGAACATCTGGTCCAGCCACGTCCGCAACTGATCCACCGGATCCAGGGACTCGGCGCCGGCGATCTCGTCGAGCAGCACGGCCAGCCGTTCGGTCACCTGTTCCAGCATCGCGAGGAACAGCTCGTCCTTGGACTGGAAGTGCCGGTAGAAGGCGCGGCTGGACACCTCCGCCCGGGCCAGGATGGCCGAGACGTGCACCGGGCTCTCATGCGGTTCGGACAGGCAGTCGAAGGTTGCCTCCACGATGCGGTCGCGCTCCTCGGCGCTGGATCCCGCTGATGGCACTGACGGCACGGCATCCAAGTCTAGTGACCCGCAGACCCCCGACCCGACACCAGTTTGGGAAGGCCGGTCAGTAACCTGAGCCGCAGGCAGTCGAGAGGATGTCCGTGAGCATGGCAAACAGCACGCCCCAGACCGTCACGTTCCGCGGTGTCGACGACCTCTCGTTGGTGGCCGACGAATGGAACCGGGACACCGTGACGGTGGCATCGGGCCCGACCGTGCTGATGTTGCACGGCGGCGGGCAGAACCGGCACTCCTGGAAGAACACCGGCCAGATCCTCGCCGACCGGGGTATGCACGTCGTGGCGCTGGACAGTCGCGGTCACGGTGACAGCGACCGCTCCCCGACCGCCAGCTATGACGTCGAAACGCTCAGCTCCGACATCGTGCAGGTGCTCTATCAGATCGGCAGGCCCGTGGCGCTGGTCGGCGCCAGCATGGGCGGGCTGACCGGCATCCAAGCCGCCCACGAGGCGGGCCCGGAACTGGTGACCAAGCTGATCCTCGTCGATGTGGTGCCGCGTTTCGAGAAGGACGGCAGCGCCCGGATCCGCGATTTCATGTTCAACCACATCCACGGCTTCGACTCCCTCGAGCAGGCCGCCGATGCCATCGCGGCGTATCTGCCGCACCGGCCCCGACCCCGCAGCACCGAGGGCCTGAAGAAGAACCTGCGGCTGCGCGACGGCCGGTGGTACTGGCATTGGGACCCGGCGTTTCTCACCAAACCCGGCGATGACCCGTTTGCCCGGGTGGACAAGCTGGAGGCGGCCGCGACCAACCTGTCGGTACCGATCCTGCTGATCCGCGGCAAGCTCTCCGATGTGGTGTCCGAGGAGGGCGTGCGCGACTTCCTGGAGAAGGTCCCCGCGGCCGAATTCGTCGAACTGTCCGAGGCGGGCCATACCGCCGCCGGTGACGACAACGATGCCTTCACCGAGGTCGTCGTGAGATTCGTCGGCGCGTGAGAGACGTGGCGGGTTTCAATTTCCTTGAGCAGCCGGCCCTGCCGGCGGCCCAGGTCACCGAACAACAGGCCGCCACGCTGCTGGCCGAGCGGTACGGCTCCCGTGGCGAGGTCACATCCCTTGGTAGCCAGCAGGACTGCAACTTCCTGGTGTCCGAGGACGGCGACCCGGTGGCGGTACTCAAGATCGCGAATCCGGCCTTCACCGAGACCGAACTGGCCGCGCAGGACGCCGCGGCCGAGTTGATCGCCCGGGCCCACCCCGACCTGCGGGTCGCGACGCCGTTGCCGCCCGTCGACGGCGAGCCGGCACAGGGTGTCCGACTCTTGCCCTTCCTGGCCGGCGGAACCCTCACCGAGCGTGGCTATCTGAGCCCGGAGAACGTCGCCGCCATGGGAGACCTGGCCGCCCGGGTGAGCCGGGCCCTCGACGGCTTCAGCCACCCCGGCCTGGACCGGGTCCTGCAATGGGACCTGCGCTACGGCAAGGACGTCGTCGACCGGCTCATCGCGCACGCGCCGCGGCAACGCGACGAGCTCCAGACCGCCGCCCGCGAGGCGTGGCTGCGGATCGCGCCGCACGCCGATGACCTACCGCGCCAGGCGGTACATCTGGATCTGACCGACGCGAACGTGGTGGCCGGGCCCTCGGGCCTACCGGACGGCATCATCGACTTCGGCGACCTGTCACACACCTGGGCAATCTCCGAACTGGCCATCACACTGTCCTCGGTGCTCGGCCACCCCGGCAGCGACCCGACCTCGATCCTGCCCGGCGTCAAGGCCTTCCATGCGGCGCGACCGCTGAATCCGGCGGAGGCACAGGCACTCTGGCCGCTGCTGGTATTGCGCACCGCGGTGCTCATTGTCAGCGGTGCGCAGCAGGGCGAACTCGATCCGGACAATGCCTACGTCACCGAACAGTCCGAGGACGAGTGGCGGATGTTCGCCCAGGCCACCTCGGTGCCGATGGAGGTGATGTCGGCGCTGATCACCACCGAACTCGGCTTGGCACCGGCCGCGCCCGAGGTCGAGATCGAGAACCGGCTGATCTCCGGCCTGGAACCGGAAAGCGTGGTCACCCTTGACCTTTCGGATACATTGGACAGCGAGGACGAGCTGGCCGCCGCGGCAGTGCGTGACGGTGCCGCCCTGGTGCTCACCCGGTTCGGCCGTCCGCGGCTGAACCGGGCACCCCTGCTCTCCCAGCACAGCCCCGACGTCGTCGAAACCGGTATCGGGTTGTGGCCGGCCGCGACGACCCGGGTGCTGGCCCCGTGGGACGGGGAGGTGGTGGACCGTTCCGATGACCGGATCACGTTGCGTGGACTGGACTTCGAGCTGACGCTGCACGGGGTCGAATCCAGTACCGCACCCGGCCAGGTGCGCGCCGGTGAGCACCTCGGGGTGATCGGGCAGGGCCGCTGGACCCGGTTGGCCGTCCGCCGGACCGGGGCTCCGGCGGCACCGGAGTTCACCTCGGCCGAACTGGCACCCGGCTGGTTGGCGTTGTCCCGGGATCCACGAACGGTGCTGGGTCTCGATCCGCTCCCCGACGCCGCGCAGCGGGATCTGTTGGAGCGCCGCGACGACAGCTTCGCCGCGGTGCAGGAACGCTACTACCGCCATCCTCCGCAGATCGAACGCGGGCACCGGCATCACCTGATGTCGACGGCCGGTCGCACCTACCTCGACATGGTCAACAACGTGACCGTGCTCGGCCACGCCCACCCGCGGGTCGCCGATGCGGCGTCGGCACAGCTGCGCCGGCTCAACACCAACTCACGGTTCAACTATTCGGCGGTGGTGGAGTTCAGCGAGCGGATCGCCGCGACGCTGCCGGATCCGCTGGACACCGTTTTCCTGGTCAATTCCGGTTCGGAGGCAAGCGATCTCGCGATCCGGCTGGCCACCGCGGTGACCGGGCGCCGGGATGTCATCGCCGTGCGCGAGGCCTATCACGGGTGGACCTACGCCACCGACGCGGTGTCCACGTCGACCGCGGACAATCCGAACGCGCTGGCCACCCGCCCGGACTGGGTGCACACCGTGGAGTCGCCGAACAGCTTCCGCGGCAAGTACCGCGGCGGCGAGGCGCACCGCTACGCCGGCGAGGCCGTCGCCCAGATCGAGGCGATGACCAGTGCCGGCCGCCCGCCGGCGGCCTTCATCTGTGAACCGGTGTACGGCAACGCCGGTGGCATGGCGCTGCCGGACGGTTACCTGCAGCAGGTGTACGCCGCGGTGCGGGCGGCCGGCGGGGTGGCGATCGCCGATGAGGTGCAGGTCGGCTACGGCCGCCTCGGGCACTGGTTCTGGGGGTTCCCGCAGCAGCAGGTGGTGCCCGATATCGTGTCGGTCGCCAAGGCCACCGGCAACGGCTATCCGTTGGGTGCGGTGATCACCACCCGCGCGATCGCCGAGGCCTTCCGGTCGCAGGGTTACTTCTTCTCCTCCACCGGCGGCAGCCCGCTGTCCTGCGCGATCGGGCTGACGGTGCTCGACGTGCTGCGCGACGAGGGTCTGCAGGACAACGCGCTCCGCGTCGGCGAGCATCTGAAAGCCCGGCTGATGGCATTGGGCGACAAACACCCGCTCGTGGGCACCGTGCACGGGATGGGGCTCTATCTGGGCGTGGAGATGATCCGCGATGCGACCACCCTGGAACCCGCCACGGCCGAGACGATGGCGATCTGTGAGCGCATGCTGGAACTCGGCGTGATCATCCAGCCGACCGGTGACCACCAGAACATCCTGAAGACCAAACCCCCGTTGTGCATTGACCTCGCGGGCGCGGACTTCTACGTCGACACCCTGGACCGGGTGCTCACCGAGGGCTGGTAGGGCCGTTGGCCTCATCCAGCCGCTGGTGCAGCCGGGCCCGGATGTCCTCGGGTGTGTACGCCTTTCGGATGCGCTGATCCCGGGCGACCAGCGCTCCACCGGCCACCACCCCGGCGACACCAGCCAGCCCGACCCACTTCCAGATGCCCTTCATACCCAGATTCTGCCTAAGCTGCGGTCGTGAACGCGAATACGGTGCCCCTGTCCCGGGCGCTCGAGGAGACCCGGACCGGCGATATCTGGCTGTTCCGCGGCGGCTCCGGCCCCGACCGGGCCATTCAGGCGCTGACCAACGCGCCGGTCAACCATGTCGGCATGACGGTGGCGATCGATGACCTGCCTCCCCTGATCTGGCACGCCGAACTCGGCCAGAAGTTGCTGGACCTGTGGACCGGCACCCATCACCGCGGTGTCCAACTCAACGATGCCCGCGAGGTGGTTGAACGCTGGGTGCACGAGTACGGGCAGAAGGCCTGGCTGCGCCAGCTCACTCCGCCGGCCTCCCGCGAGCAGGAAGATCTGATGCTCAAGGTGGTGGCCCGGATGAACGGCACCGCCTTCCCGTCGACGGCCCGGTTGACCGGACGCTGGCTGCGCGGCCGGTTGCCGATTGTCAGCGATTTCACCCGCGGGCTTCCGGTCATTCACCGCAAGGTCCGCGAATCGGCCGAACGGGACAAGCAGCGCCGCCGGTCCCAAGGCCTGGAGACCGCGTACTGCGCCGAGACGGTGGCCATCACCTACGAGGAGATGGGCCTGCTGAGCACCGAGAAGCGGGAGAACTACTTCGATCCGGGCAAGTTCTGGAGCGGCGACAGCCTGTCGCTGGCGCCGGGATGCTCGCTGACCGACGAGATCGCGGTGATCGTCGACGCGAAGGCCGACTGAGCACCGGCCCGAGTGCGGGCACTGTGCATGAAGAGCCGGCCGTTCGCGCGCGTGGCCCCACGTTCGGCAGGTGGTCAACCGCGGGGCGTACGGTGCTGTACATGCCGTTGCGCTACGTCGATCCCCATAGGCCCCGCGGTGACAAGTACCACGCCAGTGTGCGCTTCGGGCGTTCGCGGTTGGGCCAGTTCGTCGCCCGGCACATCGCCCGCCGCACCGACCCGTATCTGTTCCGGTTGACCGGTGGCCGGATCAACATGGGGCCGATCATCAATGCGCCGCTCGTGTCGACCGGGGCGAAGTCCGGGCAGCGGCGCCAGGTGCAGCTCACGTATTTCCACGACGGGCAGGACGTCATCCTGATCGCCTCGAACTTCGGCGGCGCCAAGCATCCCCAGTGGTATTACAACCTGAAGGCCAACCCGGACTGCGAGTTCGGCATGGAACCGTTTTCGGCGTCCGAGGTGACCGATCCCGACGATTACGAGCGCCTGTTCGGCCTCGCCGAACAGGTCTACGCCGGGTATGACGACTATCGCGACAAGACGGCCCCGGCCGGCCGGCAGATCCCGGTCTTCCGGCTCACGCCGCGCTGAAGGCCGCGGCTACGACAGCTGCCGGATGACCTGTTCCAGCGGTGCCGAAGATGTCCCGATATCGCCGAGGAACGGGTGCGACAGTTCCATGACCAGGAACAGGTTCACCGCCACCAACACACCCAGGATCGCCACCATGGCGTAGTGCGTCGAGGGTTTCTGGACGTCGTAGATGATGGCGCACAACAACATGAGGGCACTGGTCAACCAGATGACCGCCCACAGCGACCACGGTGGTCCGACATCGGTGCTCGCTTGCAGAACCCGCTGAGTACGGGCCTGACTGAGGCTGTCGAGATTGCTGAATGAGGTTGCCAGCAGCGTCTTTTGCGCGTCGGTGCGCGCTTGGACCTGCTCAAGGGCGGAACTGAGTCGCGTTAACGCCGCGTCCGCATCGGCGGAGGAACTGCCGGTGGCGTTCTCGCGCCACTCGACCAACGCGGCCTGGTGATATTCGAGTAGGGCCGTGCGGATGTTGTCGCGATCAGGCTGGTTGAACACCATGGAGTTCCTGGCCAGTTGTACTCCCGCGGATCCTTCGGTGCGCGCCCTGCCGTCCGCATCGCCGATCTGCCCCCACATGGCGGACACCACGAAGCCGAGGAAGAACGCGAACACGAAACCCACCACCCCGAACGCGAACTTGACGACGTCGTTGTGCTCGTCACCCTTGAGGCTGGGGAACCTGCGGCGTACGACTTTCTGGACGAGAATCGCTCCGCCCGTGACGAACACGATGATGCCGAGCAGTAGCACCCACGAAGGAAGGTTGCTCACCAGCCATTGACTGATCATTCGGCTCTCCTGCGGCCGCCGGGCAAGTCGGGCGGGTGACCCGCTCGCGCTAGACAATGCTAGCTGGCGGGCTACTCGAGTCTAGGCCGTGTGCCGCACGCAATGTCAGGCTGACAGCCGCACCATGGATATATATGCGTCGCGAGGCTGTCAGCCTGACATTGCGGCCGGCTCAGACGTTGAAGCGGAACTCGACCACGTCCCCGTCGGCCATCACGTAGTCCTTGCCCTCCATCCGGACCTTGCCGGCAGCCTTGGCCGCGGCCATCGAGCCGGCCTCCACCAGATCGGCGAAGGACACGATCTCGGCCTTGATGAAGCCCTTCTCGAAGTCGGTGTGGATGACGCCGGCCGCCTTCGGCGCGGTGTCGCCGCGGTGAATCGTCCACGCGCGGGACTCTTTCGGCCCCGCCGTCAGATAGGTCTGCAGGTTCAGGGTGTGGAAACCGGCCCGCGCCAACGCATCCAGACCCCGCTCGGTCTGCCCGATGGACTCCAGCAGCTCGGCCGCGGACTCGTCGTCCAGCTCGATCAGCTCGGACTCGATCTTGGCGTCCAGGAACACCGCATCCGCCGGGGCCACCAGCGCACGCAGCTCCGCCTGTTTGGCGTCATCGGTGAGCACCGACTCGTCGGCGTTGAACACATACAGGAACGGTTTGGTGGTCATCAGGTTGAGCTCGCGCAACAGCGACACATCGGTGCCGGCCGAGAAGAGCGTCTTGCCGGTGTCGAGCACCGCCTGGGCCGCCACTGCCGCCTCCAGCACGGCCTTGCGGTCCTTGTTGGTGCGCGCTTCCTTCTCCAGCCGAGGCACCGCCTTCTCCAGGGTCTGCATATCGGCCAGGATCAGCTCGGTCTCGATGACCTCGATATCCGACCGCGGGTCCACCCGGCCGTCGACGTGCACCACATCGTCATCGGCGAATGCGCGCACCACCTGACAGATGGCATCGCACTCGCGGATGTTGGCCAGGAACTTGTTGCCCAGCCCGGCTCCCTCGGACGCGCCCTTCACGATGCCGGCGATATCGACGAACGTCACCGGCGCCGGCACCGTCTTCTCCGACCCGAAGATCTCGGCCAGTTTGTCCAGCCGGGGGTCGGGCAACGCCACCACACCCTCATTGGGTTCGATGGTCGCGAACGGGTAGTTCGCGGCCAGCACGTCGTTCCGCGTCAACGCGTTGAAAAGGGTCGACTTGCCGACATTGGGGAGACCGACGATTCCGAGGTTCAAGCTCACGGACTCCAGAGTCTAAGGGTTGTGACGATCTCCTCAGCGCGTGCTGGCAGCACACCAGCAGTTACAGCCGGTACGGTCGACGTGTGTCAGGTCAGTCAGCAGAGCCGACGGAGTCGGTTGATCACCGCTCCGCGCTCCCCCGATTCCAGGGGTTGCTGCCACCGAGTCTGCCGGGTCTGCCGTCCGGACTGCCGTGGTGGGGCGCCACCCTTCTGGCGGTGACGGCGACGGCCGTCGGCTTCGCCTATGACGCGGGTGCGGGCAACAAGGAACTCGGCGCCGTCTTCGCCACCTTCTACGCGCTGGGCGCTCTGGCCGCGGTGGTGCTGGTGCGCCGCAGCGGACTGTTCACCGCCGTCATCCAGCCCCCACTGATCCTGTTCGTCGCCGTGCCCACCTCCTACTTCCTGTTCCACAGTGGTGAGCTCAGCGGCATCAAGGACATCCTGATCAACTGCGGCTACCCGCTGATCGAACGTTTCCCGCTGATGTTCTTCACCTCGGCTGCGGTGCTGCTGGTCGGCATGGCCCGCTGGTACCTCGACCGCGGTACCGAGCCGGTCGAAGCGGTCGCTACCGATGCCGCCGATCCGCCCGCCGAGACCCAGCGGCGCGCGGCCCGTCGGTTCGCCCGCAGCGCAGGCCCGGTCGAGGTCGACGAGGACGCACCGATCCGGGCTCCGCGCCGGCCCCGCCGTGAGTCCGCCGAACCCTACGAGCGGCCACGTCGCGCCCCGCGCACCGGTGAGCCCTCCCGTGCCCGGCACAACCGTCCGCCGGAATCCGATATCGCCGCATCGGCCGCGGCGGCCGATCGCCGCGAGCGGGCCGCCGCCCGAGAGCGCTCGGGCCGACCTCGTCGCCAAGGCGAGCCGCCGCTGCCCGGCGAGCGTCAGCCGCGACGTCCCCGCAACCCGTCGGCACGCGACCCCCGAGACCCGCGCGAGCCCCGCCGCACCCCACCCCCGTCCCGCGGCTATGACCCCTATGACCCGCGTGCCGGCGCAGAGTACGAGCGCCCGCGGCGCCGTCCGAGGCCCGACGGCTACGAGCCGGACTACGGGCGGCCTGAGGAACGCCAGGATCCGTATCAGGAGCGGCCGCGTCGCTCGTCGCCCACCGACAGCAGCCACCATCCGGTCTCGCGAGTGCGCTACCGCAGCACCGACGAGGAACGGCACACCGAACACCGCACCCGGCCGCGCGCGAGTCACCGCCGCGACGACGGGGAGTAGCCCGCTACGGCACCGCGCGTAGCAGCGCCCCCGCGGCCTCGACTGCGGGCGTGGAGCTGCCCGCGTCGCTGACGAACACCGTCAGCGCGAGATCACCGCGGATGCCGACGAACCAGCCGTGCGCCCGGCCGTCTTCGCCCGGGATGTTCATGTACTCGGCGGTGCCGGTCTTTCCGAGCATGTCCGGGATGTCCTGCAGCTGAGTTGCGGTGCCGCCGGTGACCGTCTCGCGCATCATCGCCCGTACCTGCTCGTCGACACCGCTCGGCAGCGGCTCTGGGGTGCTGTCCGGCACGCCCGGCTCGCCCGCCACGATCGTCGGCGCCGGTACCGAGCCGTGCGCCAGCGTCGCGGCGACCAGGGCCATCCCGAACGGTGACGCGGTGACCTTGCCCTGCCCGATGCCCTCCTCGACGCGCAACGCCGAGCTGTCCGCGACCGGCACGCTTCCGGTGACGGTCGTCATGCCGGGCGCCACGTAGTCGATGCCCAGACCGAGCTGCGCCGCCGCCTTGGTCAGTCCGTCGGGCGGCAGGTTGACGGCCAGCCGGCCCATCGTGGTGTTGCAGGACCGCGCGAACGCGGTGTGCAGCGGAACGTCGCCGAGTGCGAAATTCTCGTCGTTGGGGATCTGGCGGCCCTCGATGTTCTCGGTGCCGGGACAGCCGACGATGCTGTCCGGGGTGACCTGGCCGGCCTGCAGCGCCGCGGACACCGTCACCGTCTTGAACGTCGAGCCCGGTGGGTACAGGCCGGTCAGCGCGATCGGGCCCTGGGCGTCGGCGGGCGCGTTCTGCGCGACGGCGAGCAGGTTGCCGGTGGACGGCTGGATGGCCACGATCGCGGCCGGCGTCGTCAACGGGGCCAGCGCATTCTCCGCGGCCAGCTGCATGCCGATGTCCAGGGTGCTGGAGATGTCGCCGACCGGAGCGGCGTCCTGTCCGCCCACCCGTTTGGGGCCCGTCGCGGTCTCCGCGGACACCGCCCACCCGGCTGCGGCATCGCTGCGCTGCTGCCACAGCTCGGACAGTCCCGACAGCGTCGGTGAGGTCAGCGCGCGGTCAGTGGCCAGCAGTCGGGTCTGCGGCCGCAGCGTCACGTTCGGCAGCGCGGCCAGCTGCTCCTGGATCGGAAGTAGGTCCTCCGCGCGCAACGTGACGGCGGTGACGGGCTTGCCCGCCGCCAGATCGCCGGTCAGCGACTCCGCGGTGATCGTCGGCGCGATCGGATTGAGCAGCACGGCAACGGCATCCACATCGGCGCCGGGCGCGACATCGACGAGGGTCACGATGTGCTGGGTGAGCAGGTCGGCGCCGGTGCGGTCCAGCACCCGGGCGGCGGGTTGCGGGACCAGGGTGCTGAAGGACAGCGGGCCCTCATCGAGGCCGGGTGCGACGGTGGCCGGGTCCCACTGGATCTTCCAGTCGTCGCCTTCGGCCTTCGCACTGCCCCGCGTCGTGTAGGTCCACTCGGTGGCCTTCTCGGGCCCGAACTTCCACGTCGCGGCGAGCGTGAACGTGGCCGTGTCCTCCTGGCGCTGCACCCCGGACACCTCGAAGCGAACGTCCTTGCCGAGGCTGGCGTAGAGCTTTCCGAGCACGTCGGAAGCGCCCGGCTGATCGGTGGTCAGCGCGGCGGCCGCGGGCGGATCGGCCCGATTGAGCGCCTCGGCGAAACCGTTGACGCCTGCGTTCAGCCGGTCTTCGGTGTCACTGCAGCCGGCGAGCAGCAGCACGGTCACGCACAGAACGGGGATCACACGTCGCAGAAGGCCCACAGGGCACGAACGTACCGTCAGTTGCGCGGCGGACGGATCTCCCGCGGCAGGGCGAACACGAGTGTCTCGTTGGCGGTGGTCACCGGTTGCACGGTGCCGTAGCCGTATTCGGCCAGGCGGTCCAGCACGCCGCGCACCAGGATCTCGGGCACCGAGGCACCGGAGGTGACGCCCACGGTCGTGACGCCGGAGAACCAGGCCGGGTCGATATCGTCGGCGTAGTCGACCAGGTAGGAGTTCTGGGAGCCGGCGCCCAGCGCCACCTCGACCAGCCGCACCGAGTTCGACGAGTTCTTCGAGCCGACGACGATCACCAGCTCGCATTCCGGCGCCATGGCCTTCACCGCGACCTGGCGATTCTGGGTGGCGTAGCAGATGTCATCGCTGGGCGGGTCCTGCAGCGTCGGGAACTTCTCCCGCAGCCTGCGCACCGTCTCCATCGTCTCGTCGACGCTCAGCGTGGTCTGCGACAGCCAGATCACCTTGTTGGGATCGCGGACGGTGACCTTGTCGACGGCGTCCGGGTTGTCCACCACCTGGACGTGATCGGGCGCCTCACCGGCGGTGCCGACCACCTCCTCGTGACCTTCGTGACCGACGAGCAGAATGTCGTAGTCGTCGCGGGCGAACCGCTTGGCCTCGTTGTGCACCTTGGTCACCAGCGGGCAGGTCGCGTCGATGGTCTGCAGGTTGCGTTCGGCGGCCTCGACGTGGACGGTCGGCGCGACGCCGTGCGCGGAGAACACCACGATGGAGCCTTCGGGCACCTCATCGGTCTGCTCGACGAAGACCGCACCGGCCTTGGCCAGCGTGTCCACCACGTAGCGGTTGTGCACGATCTCGTGGCGCACGTAGATCGGGGCACCGTGCTTTTCCAGCGCCCGTTCCACGGTTTCGACGGCGCGATCCACGCCCGCGCAGTAGCCGCGCGGCTCGGCGAGCAGGACCCGTTTGCCCGCCACCCGTGAACTGACCGAGCTGGCGGCGCCCGGAATACCCATGTTGACGGTTGGTGGCATGCAACCAGGGTACTTACCGGCACCCGTCCCCGGCCAGCCGTAGGCTGCACCCATGGCAACTGCACCATACGGAGTCCGACTGCTTGTGGGTGCGGCGGTGACCGCGCTGGACGAGACACGCAAGCTCCCGCAGACGATCCTCACCTACCCGATGACGGTGGCCAGCCAGCTGGCTCATCTGGTGATGAAGGTGCAGCAGGACGTCGCCGATCTGGTCAATCGCGGCGACGAAGCGCTTGAGGAGTTGTTCCCGCCCAAGGACGAGCAACCGGAGTGGGCGACCTTCGACGAGGACCTGCCCGATGATCCGTTCAAGAACCTCTCCGATGACGACGTTGTGTCCGACATCTCCTCGGCGCGGCGCACCGAGGGGCGGTTCGCGCTCTTCAGCGAGGGCGAACCCGAGCAGGCGGCGTCGTCGGTGGCCGCCACCAACGGTGCGGCGGCGGGCATCGTCGCCGAGCTCGGCTACGAGTCGCTGACGCTGGCGCAGCTGCGGGCCAGACTGACCTCACTGAAGGTCGCCGACCTCGAGGCGCTGCTGGCCTTCGAGGAGGCCAACAAGGCCCGCGCCCCGTTCCAGACGCTGCTCGCCAACAGGATCACCCGCGCGTCGGCGAAGTGAGCGAACCCGGCCAATCCCCGGAGAACCCGTGGCCGGTCCGCGCGGTGGCGACCCGGGTCGCCAAATGGATCGACCGGCTCGGCACGGTCTGGGTCGAGGGGCAGATCGCCCAGCTCAACGTGCGGCACGGCTCCCCCACCGCGTTCCTGGTGCTGCGCGACCCGGCCGCCGACATGTCGCTGTCACTGACCTGTCCGCGTGATCTGGTGGTCAACGCGCCGGTGCAACTCGCCGAAGGCGTCCAGGTGATCGTGCACGGCAAACCGCAGTTCTACACCGCGCGGGGCAGCTTCTCGTTGCGGGTCAGCGATATCCGCGCCGTCGGGGTCGGTGAACTGCTGGCCCGCATCGAACGGCTGCGCCGCCTGCTGGAGGCCGAGGGGCTCTTCGATCGCCGGCTCAAACGTCCGATCCCATTCCTGCCCAACACCATCGGCCTGATCACCGGCCGCGCTTCGGCGGCCGAACACGATGTGATGGCGATCGCCTCCGGGCGCTGGCCGGCGGTGGCGTTCGCGGTACGCAACACCGCCGTGCAGGGTCCGAACGCGGTCGCCCAGATCGTGGAAGCCCTGGCCGCCCTCGACGCCGACGGCGGAGTCGACGTCATCATCCTCGCGCGCGGGGGCGGCAGCGTGGAGGACCTGCTGCCGTTCTCCGACGAGACACTGTGCCGGGCCATCGCCGCCTGCACCACCCCGGTGATCAGCGCCGTCGGGCACGAACCCGACAACCCGCTCTGCGACCTGGTCGCCGACCTGCGCGCGGCCACCCCCACCGACGCGGCCAAGCGGGTGGTCCCCGACGCGGCCGCCGAGCAGGCCGGCGTCGACGATATGCGCCGGCGCAGCGCCCAGGCCCTGCGCAACTGGGTGCGCCGCGAACAGCACGTCATCGATCAGCTGCGCTCGCGGCCCGTGCTGGCCCGGCCACTGCAGGCCCTGGATGCCCGCGCCGAGGAAGTCCACCGGGCCCGGCGCACCGTGCGCCGGGACATCGGGCGGCTGGTCGCCGCCGAGACCGACCGCCTGGCGCATCTACGCGCACGCCTGGGCACACTGGGCCCGGCGGCCACCCTGGCGCGCGGCTACGCCGTCGTGCAGGTGGTGGGCCCGCAGGACCGGCCGATCCTGCGATCGATCGACGACGCCCCGGCGGGCACCCGGCTGCGGGTGCGGGTTGCCGACGGTGCCATCACAACAGTCAGCGAGGGTGTAGATGAAGCCCATTAGTCACATGGGGTACGAAGAGGCGCGCGACGAACTGATCGAGGTGGTGGCGCAGCTGGAGCACGGCGGACTCGACCTGGACGCCTCCCTGAAACTCTGGGAACGCGGCGAGGAGCTGGCCAAACGATGCGAAGAGCACCTCGCCGGGGCGCGCAAGAAGGTGGCCGACACGCTGGCCGCCGGCGATGCCGAAGAAAGTTGACAGCGCAAGCTCCTCGAACGTTTCAACCCGCTGGACTTCAAAACTGGAACACGTTTCAGTTACCCTGACCTCATGGGTGACCCAACATTGCGCACTGACCTGGGCCGAGTCCTGGTGACCGGAGGCTCCGGCTTCGTCGGCGCCAACCTGGTGACGACACTGCTCGAACGCGGCCACGAGGTCCGCTCGTTCGACCGGGCACCGTCCCCACTGCCCGCCCATCCGAATCTGCAGACCGTCGTCGGCGACATCACCGATACCGGCGATGTGGCCGACGCCGTCGATGGTGTCGACACCGTCATCCACACCGCCGCGATCATCGACCTGATGGGCGGGGCGTCGGTCACCGAGGAGTACCGCAAGCGCAGTTTCGGCGTCAACGTCGAAGGCACCAAGAACCTGGTACACGCCGGACAGGCCGCGGGCGTCCGGCGTTTCGTCTACACCGCATCCAACAGCGTGGTGATGGGCGGTCAGGACATCCAGAACGGCAACGAGACCCTGCCCTACACAAGTCGTTTCAACGATCTGTACACCGAGACGAAGGTTGTCGCCGAGCAGTTCGTGCTCAGCCAGAACGGTGAGCGCGGCATGCTCACCTGTTCCATCCGGCCCAGCGGCATCTGGGGCCGCGGCGATCAGACGATGTTCCGCAAGGTGTTCGAGAACGTGCTGGCCGGGCACGTCAAGGTGCTCGTCGGCAACAAGAACATCAAGCTGGACAACTCCTACGTGCACAACCTGATTCACGGTTTCATCCTGGCCGCCGAGCATCTGGTTCCCGGCGGATCGGCCCCCGGCCAGGCGTACTTCATCAATGACGGCGAACCGCTCAACATGTTCGAGTTCGCCCGCCCCGTGGTCGCCGCGTGCGGCCGCGACCTGCCGAACTTCCGGGTCTCCGGAAAGCTCGTGCACAAGGTGATGATGGGCTGGCAGTGGCTGCACTTCAAGTACGGTGTCCGCGAGCCGCTGGTCGAACCCCTTGCCGTGGAACGGCTTTACCTGAACAACT
This sequence comes from Mycolicibacterium frederiksbergense, assembly GCF_012223425.1. GTDB lineage: Bacteria > Actinomycetota > Actinomycetes > Mycobacteriales > Mycobacteriaceae > Mycobacterium > Mycobacterium frederiksbergense. The sequence continues at coordinate 3,978,502 of NZ_CP038799.1, read as the reverse complement.
ACTTCTCGATCGCCAAGGCGCAGCGCGACCTGGGGTACGAGCCGCTGTTCACCACCGAACAGGCGATGGCCGACTGCCTGCCCTACTACACCGAGCTGTTCCACAAGATGGCAGCCCAGGGGTCCGTGCCGCTGGTGGCGGCCGCCGCTCCGGTCCCACCGAAGGGCTGATTTACTTCCACCCATGCCGCAGTTCCGCGTCGCCGACAACGGAGACGCCCATATCCGGTATCTCGACTCCGGCGGTGACGACCGTGGCGCTCCTGTCGTATTCGTGCCCGGATTCACCTGCGTGGCAGCTGACTACACCGGGGTATTGCCGCTGTTCGGCCGGCGCACCATCGTCGTCGAACTGCGCGGCCACGGAGGCAGCGTCGCGCCGACCGGCCCGTACGACGCCGCGGCGCGCGCCGGTGACATCGGGGCCGCGATCGACGCGGTGACGGACGGCCCGGTGCATCTCATGACGTTCTCCCGCGGCACGTCCTACGCGCTGAGCTGGGCGCTGGCCCACCCCGACCGGGTCCGGTCCCTCTCGATCGGCGACTACCTGCCCGAGGAGATCGCGCTACCCGATGAGATCGCCATGGGCGTATTGGACGGCCGCTGGCGGGGCACGCCGGTGCACGAACGCCTCGACCGCAGCGCCGCCGTCGCGACCTTCGCCGCCGCGGTGTCACGGTCGCTGTGGGAGCCGCTGGCGCAGTGGGGCCCGCCGCTGCTCGTGGTCCGCAGCCCCAACAGCCCCATCATCGACGCGGCGGCGTGGGCCAGGTACCGGCGGCTGTTCCCGGCCGCGCGCCTGCACGAGTTCCCCGACTCGCCGCACGACATCTTCCGTCCCGATCGCGGGCGGTACCCCTTGCTGGTGCGTGAGCTCGTCGACAGCGTCGAAACCGGCTCCAGAGCTGGACAAGGCCGGTGACGCTGTAGCGTCCCGGCCTCTGGCTTCCCGCGCGGCGTCTACAGAACCGGGGAAACGTGACCCCAGATTACGGTACCCATCGGCCGCGGCCCAAATCAGCCCAGCTGTTCCCGCGAGGCGGGGTGACCGCCGACGATGGCGCGCAGCATCCGCACCGTCATCGGGATCGTGGTGCTCTCGACCCGCTTGAGCAGGTCGCACGCATTGTCGGCGCTGGTTTCCGGTGGCACCACATAGAGCAGCGCGTTGCGGGTGTGGGTGCCGGTCAGATAGATGGTGTCCCTGGCCACCAGCGAGTAGCGGTCCACCGATATCACCGTGGTGCCACGGATGATGCGCGAGGGCGCCGACGGGAACAGGCTCGGGTCATACAGCACCCGGGAAACCGGTCCGAGCCAACGGCCCATCACCGAAATCAGGTCGGGCAGCGTGGTCTTCAGGTCGTAGGCCGGCGGCCACCACGCGCCGTCAACGGTGCCGCGCTGATCGGTGCGCCCGCAGATGGCGAGCCGGGTGGCGGACAGATGTTCGGTAGTGACATCGGCCATCGGCGATGCTCCCATCACTATCAGAGCGACCGCAGACGGCAACCGACGGATCGGGCACGCGAGGAACCCACGATTCCTCCAGAGTAGACCGGGGGCCTACGGGATCGTCGCCGCCCCGCTATCGCCGTGAAACGCAACGCGATACGAGACGCCGCCCGGGCTGTGCCGAATCCCCCGGGGCCATGACCGGCTCCTGGTATCCCGATCAGGTACGTCACCGATCAATGCAGACATCACCGCGGACGGGAAGGCCCGACATTCTCGCCCTCCGGGGCGACGACATGGGTATCAGAAACCACAGCAGCCTCAAAGAAGCTCGAAGACCTCATGCCCTGGGATTCGCAGGTCCTCGATTCGGGTGATCCGCGGTGTGGATGCGCGCGTTGTGATGTCATGAACCCGGACAAATCGAAGGGTGCTGGCGATGCGGATCCGAACCGAGCACAGGCGACCGTCACGTCACCGCGCGGACCACGACTGCCGCTGCGGATGCAGCAAATGCCAGAACGGCAAGCATTGCCACAACATGGCTACCGGGTGTCGCGCAGCGCACTGGTGAGCGTACTGCGGGATCACCCGATCGCACCGCCGCGTTCTCGGCATCCAGGGTGCCGAACACCTCTAGGCTTGAACACGCAGTGATCTGAACGAAGCGTTTTGACTCCGGCGGCACCTGTGTACCGCCCAAAGCGGAAGGACAGGCAGTGACTGCCGCCAAACCGAACATCCTGGTCATCTGGGGCGACGATATCGGCATCTGGAACCTGAGCTGCTACAGCCGGGGAATGATGGGCTACCAGACTCCCAACATCGACCGGATCGCCAGTGAGGGAATGCTTTTCACCGATTCATACGGCGAGCAGAGTTGCACGGCGGGCCGATCTTCGTTCATCACCGGGCAGAGTGTGTACCGCACCGGAATGAGCAAGGTCGGCATGCCCGGCGTGGACATCGGCCTGCAGAAGGAAGACCCGACCATTGCCGAGCTGCTCAAGCCACTGGGCTACGCCACGGGGCAATTCGGCAAGAACCATCTGGGCGACCTCAACAAGTACCTGCCGACGGTGCACGGGTTCGACGAGTTCTACGGCAACCTCTATCACCTCAACGCCGAGGAGGAACCCGAGCACGAGGACTACCCCACCGAGGAAGAGGCGCCGATAATGCGCCGGGCGCTGCTGCCCCGTGGCGTCATCCACTCGTGGGCGACCGAGGAAGACGCCGACGAGGTCGATGAGCGATACGGCCCCGTGGGCAAGCAGCGCATCGAGGACACCGGGCCGCTGACCAAGTTGCGGATGGAAACCGTCGATGACGAAACGACTGCCGCTGCCGTCGATTTCATCAAGCGCCAGCACGAGGCCGACGTGCCGTTCTTTGTCTGGATGAACCTGACGCACATGCACTTCCGGACCCACACCAAGCCGGAGAGCCGAGGGCAGGCCGGGCGCTGGCAGTCGCCCTATCACGACACCATGATCGACCACGACCGCAACGTCGGCACCCTCCTCGACCTGGTCGACGAACTCGGTATCGTCGAGGACACCATCGTCATCTATTCCACCGACAACGGACCGCACGCCAACAGCTGGCCCGACGGCGCCACCACCCCGTTCCGCAGCGAGAAGGCCACCAACTGGGAGGGCGCCTTCCGGATCCCAGAGATGATCCGCTGGCCCGGAAAGATCGAGCCGGGGACGGTATCCAACGAGATCATCCAACACCACGACTGGCTGCCCACCTTTTTGGCGGCCGCGGGCGATCCGGACATCGTCGACAAACTGAAATCGGGTCATAAGGCCGGGGCCGACGGGAACACCGAGTACAAGGTGCACATCGACGGCTACAACCTGCTGCCGTATCTCACCGGCGAAGTGGACAAGAGCCCACGTCGCGGAATGATCTATTTCTCCGACGACGGCGACGTGCTCGGCATCCGGGCCGACAACTGGAAGATCGTCTTCATGGAGCAGCGCTGCCAAGGCACGCTGCAGGTCTGGTTCGAGCCGTTCACCAAGCTGCGGGCGCCCAAACTGTTCAACCTGCGCACCGACCCGTTCGAACGCGCCGATGTCACGTCGAACACCTACTGGGACTGGATGATCGATCGACTCTTCCTGATGTTCTACGGATCTGCCATCGTGACCCAGTTCCTGGAAACCTTCAAGGAGTTCCCGCCGCGACAGGAGCCGGCATCATTCACCATCAGTCACGCCGTGGAGGAGCTGGAGAAGTTCCTGGCCACCGGAGGTGGTTAGCGGTGGCAGAACTCACGTCCTGGGTCGACGGCCCCACGAAGTCGGCGATCACCGACTTCGTGGGCCGCGTCACCACAGAAGGCCCGGAGTTCGTAGCGCCCGAGGAACGCGTCGCGGTGTTCGACAACGACGGCACGTTGTGGTGCGAGAAGCCGATGTACATCCAGCTCGATTTCATCGTCCGGCGGTTGGCCGAGAAGGTGGCCACCGATCCCTCGCTCGCCGAAGGGCAACCCTATCTGGCGGCACACAACGGGGACCTGCAGTGGTTCGGCGGTGCCGTCACCAAGCACTACCAGGGTGACGATTCAGATCTGAAAACCCTTGCTGCGGCTGTATTGTCCCTGCACGATTCGGTGAAGGTCGAGGACCACGCCGCCGGGGTCGCCACCTTCTTCGCCGAGGCCAAGCACCCCACCCTCGGGCGGCTGTACCTGGAATGCACGTACCTGCCGATGGTGGAACTGCTGCGCTACCTGCACGATCACGGATTCACCTGCTACATCGTCTCGGGCGGTGGCCGCGACTTCATGCGCCCGGTCACCAGCCGGATCTACGGCATTCCACCCGAGCGGGTGGTCGGCAGCGCGCAGGGGCTGAAGTTCGTCGGTGCCGACGGGCACGGCGACCTGCTGCTGCAACCCGCCCTGGACATCTGGGATGACGGGCCCGAAAAACCGGTGCGCATCTGGAATCGCATCGGCCGCCGCCCCATCCTGGCGGCGGGCAATTCCAATGGCGATGACGAGATGCTGATGTACACCGGCGGCCAGGACAGCCCGTCCCTGAAACTGCTGGTGCTCCACGACGATGCCGAACGCGAATTCTCCTACACCGCCGGGGCGGAACGGGCGCTGGGCCATGCCGAGCAGTTCGGGTGGACCGTCGTGAGCATGCGCGATGATTGGTCCACCGTCTTCAGTGCGTGACAACGACCTGGTCTGGATCGAGCCACAGACCACGACTCTGGGTTCCGACACGCACTATCCCGAGGAGGCGCCGGCACGGGAGGTGACCGTGGACGGTTTCTGGATTCAGCGTCACCAGGTGACCAACAACCAGTTCGCCGCCTTCGTGGACGCCACCGGCTACCGGACCGTCGCCGAACGCCCGGTCGACCCCGCCGATTACCCGGGCGCACCCGCGGAGAACCTGGTTCCCGGTTCGATGGTCTTCCGGCGCACTGCGGGACCGGTGGATCTACGGCACCTCAGCCAATGGTGGACCTGGACCCCCGGTGCCTGCTGGAACCATCCACGCGGGCCGCGCTCATCGCTGACCGGCCGTGACCGGCACCCGGTGGTGCACATCGCGTTCGAGGACGCCCAGAGCTACGCCGAATGGGCCGGACTCGCGCTACCCACCGAAGCCCAGTGGGAGGCCGCCGCCCGTGGTGGGCTGGCCGGGGCGGCTTACACCTGGGGTGACGCCCCGGAGGGGCCCGGTGAGCGCAAGGCGAACTATTGGCACGGCGAGTTTCCCTACCTACCGGAGTCCGGTTACGGCACGACCCAGCCCGTCGGCAGCTTCGAGCCCAACGGCTACGGCCTGCTCGATATGGCCGGCAATGTCTGGGAGTGGACCACCGACTGGTACGGGCCGGATCGGGCCGCGAGTCCCTGCTGCGCGGCGGACAGCTACGACCCCGCACAGCCACAGTTCGAGATCCCCCGCAGGGTGATCAAGGGCGGGTCCTTTTTGTGCGCGGACAGTTATTGCATGCGGTACCGGCCGGCCGCGCGGCGACCGCAGATGGTCGATACCGGCATGAGCCACATCGGTTTTCGCTGCATCAAGAATTGACCAGGCCGGGCGCACCGGATCAGGATGGTTCGCGCCCGAACGCCGGAGCCAGAAAGCGCTCCAACATTCGGCGCTCCGTCGCGAGATCCGTTGCCGGCCAGAACAACAGAGACAACACCACTCGGACGATCCAGGCGGCCGCCTCGGGATCGTCGTCGGTGACACCGGCGAACTCTGCCGCGTAGCGCATCACCGCATCCGAGGCAGTCAGCGAACGCGAACCCGGGGCGTCCACCACCGTGGCGGCCAGCGGGTCGGCGCGGATCTCACGCAGCGCGACCAGGATCGCCGTCTGCACGCGATCCGGTCCGGCCAGTTCGGCCACCGCAGCCCGCACAGTCGCGACAATCCGCGCCGCCGACCGCGCGAGCACGGCATCCCGGATCTGTGCTTTGCTGCCTGCGTGGCGGTAGACCGTGGCCCGAGAACAGTGCACGGCCGCCGCCAATGCGTCGATGTCGACCTCGTCGATTCCGCCGCGACCCATCAGTACGGCCGCAGCGGAGTAGATGCGTTCGGCGGCGGCCGTCCGGCGGTCGGCGCCGATCAACCAGTCATGACCTCGTGGCGACATAGCGACCTGTATATCTCAGCGTGAGACGGATTGATGGGTTTTTCTCACACTCCACCCAGCTCAGGGCGACCCGTTGAGACGGCGCCCCGTCGTCGCCGCAACCCCGTCATGTCAACTTTCGCACCGCCCATTGACGGGCGACCGTCGACCACCGAACCTGGGAAAATGATTGCGGCACAGGACTTCTTCGCCATCGACGCCCTTGACGATCCGTACCCGCTCTACGACAGGCTGCGCGCCACGCCCGTCGCACGCGTCGCCGACAGCGGGTTTCATCTGGTGTCGACATGGGACGCCGTCCTGGAGGCCACCGCCCGGACCCAGGACTTCTCGTCGAATCTCACGGCGACCATGGTCTACCGCCCGGACGGCACGGTGTCGTCATTCGACATGGAGGGCCCCGGCGGCGGGTCTCATGTGCTGGCCACCGCCGACGAGCCCGCACATGCCCTGCACCGCAAGCCGGTGCTGCTCAAACTCGCCGCCAAGCGACTGCTCGCGCTCGAGCCGTTGATCAGGGATGTCTTCGACGACCTGTGGACCTGCCAGGACCTCGAATGGATGTCGTCGGTCGCCGACCGGTTGCCCATGGCGGTGGTCGCGCATCTGCTCGGCCTGCCCGTGAGCGACATCGACGATCTCATCCGGCGCGCCTACGCCAGCACCCAGCTGATGGACGGTTTGGTCGGCCCGGAGGAACTGGCCGGCGCCGCGGTCGCAGCGATGGAACTCGGCGCCTACCTGATCGACCGGTTCGGCCGTGCCACAGCTGACCCCGGTGACGACCTGATGGGTCAGTTGGCCATCACCCCGGACCTCGACCCGACCACCGCGGGGTTCATCCTGGTCCAACTCGTCGCCGCGGGCGCCGAATCGACGGCCTCGCTGCTCGGTAGTGCCGTGTGGCTGCTGGGCACCCGACCGGACGTGCAGCGTCAGGTCCGCGACACTCCGGGACTGCTCGGGGCCTTCATCGATGAGGTACTGCGCTACGAATCACCGTTCCGTGGGCACTATCGGCACGTGCTGACCGACTGCACCCTGGCCGGCACTGAACTCCGCGCCGGTGAGCATCTGCTGCTGCTGTGGGGTGCCGCCAACCGCGATCCGCGACAGTTCGACTCCCCCAATGAGTTCCGGCTCGATCGTGGCGCCGCCCGAACACACCTGGGGTTCGGGAAGGGTCTGCACTTCTGTGTCGGCGCCGCACTGGCCCGCCTCGAAGCGCGGACGGTGCTCGGGCGCCTGCTTGAGCGCACCACGTGGTTGGAGGCGCCGGGGCGACCGGTGTGGCTGCCCAGCGTGCTGGTGCGCCGACCCGCCCGGCTGGATCTGAAGATCAACTAATCAACTCCGACTCCGTTCGCTACTGTGACAGACGTTGCGCCCCCGGCTGATGGAGTCCCGATGACCGAAACCGTGTTGGTGACCGGAGCCTTCGGGCTGGTCGGTTCGGCAACCGTGCACCGACTCGCCGCCGACGGACGACGGGTGGTCGCCACCGATCTGGACGTACCGGCCAATCGGAAGGCCGCCGAGTCCCTACCGGTCGGCGTCACCGTGCGCTGGGCCGACCTCACCGACCCCACGACGGTCGGCACGCTCGTCGACGAGGTGGCGCCGGCGGCGATCATCCATCTCGCAGCGGTCATCCCGCCGTTCATCTACCAGCGCCGCGGACTGGCCGAGCGCGTCAACGTCGACGCCACTGCCAGTCTCGTGCGCGCCGCCGAAAAGCTCTCCACACCAGCCCGTTTCGTGCTTGCTTCCAGCATCGCCGTCTACGGCTCGCGAAACCCGCACACGGTGGGCGGTGCACTCACCGCGCAAACCCCGGTCAACCCCGCCGACATCTACGGCGACCACAAGGTCAAGGCCGAGAAGATCGTGCGGACCTCAGCGCTGGACTGGGTCATCCTGCGGCTGGGTGGCGTGCTGACCGCCAGCCCCGGCTCCTACATGAAGATGGACAACTTCTACTTCGAGGGCATGCTGCCCACCGATGGCCGGCTGCAGACCGTCGATGTGCGCGACGTGGCGAGCGCCTTCGCTGCGGCCACCACCGCCGACGCACTCGGCGAGACGCTGCTCATCGGCGGTGACGATGCCACCCATCGCCTGCTGCAGGGCGACGTGGCCCCGGCGATGGCTGCCGCGCTGGGCCTGGTGGGCGGTCTGCCCACCGGGCTCAAGGGCGACCCACGCAACGATGACAGCTGGTTCAACACGGACTGGATGGACACCACCAGAGCTCAGGAAGTGCTTGGTTTCCAGCATCATTCGTGGCCCGACATGTTGATCGAGACGGCCGAGAACGCCGGTATCAAACGCCCCCTGCTGCGCGTCATCGCGCCGCTTGCCAAGCAGATCCTCAAGCGCCAGACGGCATATCACGGCACCGGGATGCGGTATGCGGACCCGTGGAAGGCGATCAGCGACAAATGGGGCGACCCACGACCGGAGGCTCACGCATGACGGGTAAGACGGCTTCCGGGGCGAGCGAAGCGACGGGTAAGACGGCTTCCGGGGCGAGCGAAGCGACGGGTAAGACGGCTTCCGGGGCGAGCGAAGCGACGGGTAAGACGGCCGTTGTCATCGGCGGGGCCTCCGGTATCGGCTGGGCCTCGGCACGGGCACTGGCGGCCGAGGGGTACCGCGTCGTCGTGGCCGACCGCAACGCCGAGGGCGCCGCCGCCCGCGCCGCCGAACTCGGCGACCCGCATTCGGGGGCGGCGGTCGACGTCGTCGACGAAGCCTCGGTGGCAACACTTTTTGAGGCCACTGGACCAATCGATGCGGTGGTCAGCTGCGCCGGCTTCTCCAATATCGGGCTGATCGTCGACCTCGCGGTGGAGGACTTCCGGGCCGTCATCGACGTCTGCCTCACCGGCGCCTTCATCGTCGCCAAATACGCCGGTCGGTATCTGAACGACGGCGGCGCGCTGGTCTCCATCTCCTCACTCAACGGCCGCCAGCCCGCCGCAGGCATGAGCGCCTACTGTTCGGCCAAGGCCGGGCTGTCGATGCTCACCCAGGTGGCCGCCCTGGAATTGGCGCCGCGCGGAATACGGGTCAATGCCGTGGCGCCCGGTTTCGTGCACACCCCGCTCACCGAGGGCGCGGCCCTGGTACCCGGGGTCGTCGAGGAGTACGTGGAGAACACCCCGCTGGGCCGCGCCGGCACTCCCGAGGACATCGCCGAGGCCGTCGTGTTCCTCACCAAGGCGTCCTGGCTGACCGGTGAGGTGCTCGACCTGAACGGCGGATCTCACATGAAGCGGTACCCGGATCTGCTCGGGCACATCATGAAGCTCGCGCAACAGTGACAGAACCTGTCCAATAGACCCGTGAAAACGGAGTTCACCCTCAGCCAGAAGCGGGCCCTGGCAGTCGCGACCGTCATCGCGATCGCCTTCGGCGCCTACTTCCTGCGCGGCTACTTCATCCTCATCGTGGTCGCGGCGGTGGTGGCCTACCTGTTCGACCCGCTCTACGAGCGGCTGCGCACAAGGTTCAGCGCCGGCCTGTCGGCCACCCTGACCCTGTTTGCGGCCCTGGCCATCGTGATCATCCCGATCAGCGGTGCCGTCGCCCTCGGCGTCGTGCAGATCACCACCATGGTGCGCAACGTCGCCGACTGGGTGGGCAAGACCGACCTGAGCACCCTCGGGGACCGCTCACTGCGGGTGGTCAACGAGCTGATCGACCGGGTGCCGTTCCTGAAGAGCACCGAAATCACCCCCGAGCAGCTGCAGCACTGGGTGGTCACCTTCGCCCAGCGCGCCGGCGAATGGGGCCTGCATGTCCTGCAGGGTGCCGCCGGCGGACTGTTCGGCGGTCTCACCGCCGCCATCATCTTCCTGTACGTGTTCATCTCGCTGCTGGTCAACGGCGACGACCTGCGGCTGCTGATCCGCCGGCTCAACCCGCTCGGCGAGGAGGCCACCGACCTGTATCTGGCCAAGATGGCGGCCATGGTGCGCGGCACCGTGCGCGGCCAGTTCGTCATCGCGCTGGCTCAGGGCATCGCCGGCGCCATCTCGATCTACATCGCCGGCTTCCACGACGGGTTCTTCATCTTCGCCATCCTGCTGTCGGCGCTCTCGGTGATCCCGCTCGGCGGCGGCATCGTCACCATCCCGTTCGGGATCGGTCTTGCGCTGTTCGGCAATGTCATCGGCGGCATCTTCGTCATCGCCTTCCACATCATCGTGGTGACCAACATCGACAATGTGCTGCGCCCGATCCTGGTGCCCAAGGAGGCCAAACTCGACTCGGCGCTGATGCTGCTGTCGGTGTTCGCCGGGATCACCATGTTCGGCTTCCTCGGCATCGTCATCGGACCGGTGGTGATGATCGTCATCGTCACCACCATCAGCGTGTACCTCTGGGTCTACCAGGGTGTGCCGATGGAGATGGGCACCGAGGCCCTGGAAGACGAACCCGACAAACCCAGCAGGCTCAGAGAGCTGATCGCGCGGGCCCGTGCCCGCCGTCATGCGCCACCGGTGGCCGCGGCGCCGGCGGCCGACAACGGACCGGAACCGGGCGACTAGACCGGCAGCGGGGCCTGGGTCTGCACGGCCTTCGCCAGGGTGCGGAAGTCGTCCTGGGACCCGGCGCCGGTGATCGCGATCTGAGCCTGTCCGGCCTCGCGGCCTGAGCGTTCTGCACCGTCCAGTCGCGTGGTCCAGATCGGCTCGCCCTCCCCCGGCTCGTAGACGACCCAGCTCACCCCGTCGACATCCTGCGCGCCGGTGGGCACCGCCTCGGGGTTCAGGTAACCGACGAGCCTGGCCTCGTCGGCGTTGCTCTGCGTCAGGCTCAGATACATCTTGCTCGGGGCGATATAGCCGACCCGCGAGGTCACCGCCCGGACCGGCTGACCGGTCGCCGGGTCGGTGCGGCCACCGTCGATACCACCGCGCGCCCCGGAGTTGGGTTGCCAGCCCGCGGGCAGCTCCGGCAGCCTGACCGGGAACTTCAGCACCTCGGCGTCGGCCTGCAGCGCGGCTGGGGCGTCGAACTGCGGGATGTCACCCTGACCGGGCCCGCTGGGCGCGAACGAGCACATGCCGAGCACGCCGGCCAGCACGATGCAGATCAACACCAGCGGTGCCATCGACCAGAACATGTCGCGGCCGTCCTGCAGGAGCCGGTCCTTGGCGGGCCGGGGAACCGGCACCATCACCGGTGCGTCGGGGTTCGGTTCCGGAGTGCTCATGACAGCCAGTATCCCAGTTCCCAATCTTCGACCCGCTAATGGGACAATCTGGCCCATGACGCCTTCGCGCCGGGAAGCCCCAGACCGCAACCTCGCCCTCGAGCTCGTGCGAGTCACCGAAGCCGGAGCCATGGCCGCGGGCCGTTGGGTCGGCCGCGGTGACAAGGAGGGTGGCGACGGCGCCGCCGTCGACGCCATGCGCGAATTGGTGAACTCCGTGTCGATGCGCGGTGTCGTGGTCATCGGTGAGGGTGAGAAGGACAACGCCCCGATGCTCTACAACGGTGAAGAGGTTGGCAACGGCGACGGACCCGACTGCGATTTCGCCGTCGACCCGGTCGACGGCACCACCCTGATGAGCAAGGGCATGCCCAACGCCATCTCGGTGCTCGCCGTCGCCGAGCGCGGCGCCATGTTCGACCCGTCGGCGGTGTACTACATGCACAAGATTGCCGTCGGCCCGGACGCCGCCGACGCCATCGACATCACCGCGCCGATCGCCGAGAACATCAAGAACGTCGCCAAGATCAAGAAGTCCAGCGTCGCCGACCTGACCGTCTGCATCCTGGACCGGCCTCGGCACGCCCAGCTGATCGCCGATGTCCGCGAGGCCGGCGCCCGCATCCGGCTGATCTCCGACGGCGACGTCGCCGGTGCCATCGCCGCCTGCCGCCCCGGGTCCGGCACCGACATCCTCGTCGGTATCGGCGGCACCCCCGAGGGCATCATCGCCGCGGCGGCCATCCGCTGCATGGGTGGCGCCATCCAGGCCCAGCTCGCCCCGACCGACGACGACGAGAAGCAGAAGGCCCTCGACCGTGGCTACGACCTGGACCGGGTGCTGCTCACCGAGGACCTGGTCTCCGGCGAGAACGTGTTCTTCTCGGCCACCGGCGTCACCGACGGCGATCTGCTCAAGGGCGTCCAATACTCCGGCGGCGGCGCGACCACCCAGTCCATCGTGATGCGTTCCAAGTCCGGCACCGTCCGGATGATCGAGGCCTACCACCGGCTGTCCAAGCTCAACGAGTACTCCTCGGTGGACTTCACCGGAGATCTGACCGCAGCACATCCTCTCCCCTGACCGCATCAGCGACCCACGAAAAGGACCCAGATGACCGACAGTGTTGTCGAGAACAAAGCCGGCCAGAAGAAAGCCGGCGAGATCGAGTACCGGATCGAGCACGACACCATGGGTGAGGTCCGGGTTCCGGTCAACGCCCTGTGGCGGGCCCAGACCCAGCGGGCAGTGGAGAACTTCCCGATCTCGTTCCGCCCGCTGGAGCGCACCCAGATCCGCGCGATGGGACTGCTCAAGGGCGCCTGCGCCCAGGTGAACAAGGACCTGGGCCTGCTGGCAGCCGAGAAGGCCGACGCCATCATCGCCGCCGCCGCCGAGATCGCCGACGGCCTGCACGACGACCAGTTCCCCATCGACGTCTTCCAGACCGGGTCGGGCACCAGCTCGAACATGAACGCCAACGAGGTCATCGCGTCCATCGCCGCGGCCAACGGCGTCACCATCCATCCCAATGACGACGTCAACATGTCGCAGAGCTCGAATGACACCTTCCCCACCGCCACCCATATCGCGGCGACCGAAGCCGCTGTGCGCCATCTGATCCCGGCGCTGGAGATCCTGCACGAGTCGCTGGCCGGCAAGGCACGGCAGTGGCGCACCACCGTCAAGTCCGGCCGCACCCACCTGATGGACGCCGTGCCGGTGACACTCGGCCAGGAGTTCGGCGGTTACGCCCGCCAGATCGAGGCAGGCATCGAGCGGGTGAAGGCGACGCTGCCCCGTCTGGGCGAGCTGGCCATCGGCGGTACCGCCGTCGGCACCGGCCTCAACGCACCCGACGGTTTCGGCGCCAAGGTCGTCGACGTGTTGGTGGATCAGACCGGCCTTGGCGAACTGCGCACCGCCGCCGACTCTTTCGAGGCTCAGGCCGCCCGCGACGGGCTGGTCGAGGCGTCCGGCGCGCTGAAGACCATCGCGGTGTCGCTGACCAAGATCGCCAATGACGTGCGCTGGATGGGCTCGGGCCCGCTGACCGGTCTGGGCGAGTTGCAGCTGCCGGACCTGCAGCCGGGTAGCTCGATCATGCCGGGCAAGGTCAATCCGGTGCTGCCGGAAGCGGTGACCCAGGTGGCCGCGCAGGTCATCGGCAATGACGCCGCGGTCACCGTCGGCGGGCTGTCCGGTGCGTTCGAACTCAACGTCTACATCCCGATGATGGCGCGCAACGTGCTGGAGTCGTTCACCCTGCTGGCCAATGTCTCGAAGTTGTTCGCCAGCAAGTGTATTGACGGCTTGGTGGCCAACGACGCGCACCTGCGCGAGCTGGCCGAGTCCTCACCGTCCATCGTGACGCCGCTGAACTCGGCGATCGGCTACGAGGAGGCCGCCAAGGTCGCCAAGGAAGCACTCAAGGAGCGCAAGACCATCCGCCAGACGGTGATCGACCGCGGACTGATCGGCGACAAGCTGTCCGAGGCGGAACTGGACAAGCGCCTCGACGTGCTGGCGATGGCGAAGGTCAAGCCGGGCGAATAACGACCGGCCCGCACGAGCAGACACAAATGGCCCCTGAAACAGGTGTTTCGGGGGCCATTTGCGTCTGCTCGGCAAGAAAGACAGGGGCCTAGCGCGTCGGCTCCGGCTCTTCGAAGGTGTCCGGGTGCTGGTTCTCCGCCGGTGACCACGCCGCGGTGTTGACCGCTGTCCCACCCATACCGGCCGCCGCCGCAGCGATATCCAGTGCGGTGGAGTGCGGCGCCGGCGGCTGCGGGGCCTCCGGTTGCGGTTCGTCGAGCCGGTAGTGCCGGGACAGCCGGTCGGCTTCGTCCACCGTGATGCCCTCGCCGACCCGCACCTTCGGCGCCTCCTTGACCGCGGCCTTGCTGACCGTGAGCGTCACCGCCCGGCCCTCCTGGCGAGAACCGCCCAGCGGGATCAGCATCTGAGACTTCCGGAACAGACCGGTGTGCACTTCGGCCCACTTCGGTTCGCGGCTACGACCGTCGACGAAGAGCCTGCCGATCTTGCCGATCTTGTCGCCCGAAACGTCGTAGGCGGTGGCGCCGACGTATTGATCCACCAGACTCGTCATGAGCGTGGAATAGCCATCGCGGGGCGGTGGCAAACAACAGGGGCGATTTCGGCGTGATCGGCTGCGGTGAACGCAACCGATCACGCCGAATTCACTCTCAGGGCAGGGCGTCGGGGGTGATCTCCTCGAGCATCTCGGTGACCAGTGCCGCGATCGGGGACCGCTCGCTGCGCATCAGCGTGATGTGGGCGAACAACGGATGCCCCTTCAGCTTCTCGATCACTGCGGCAACACCGTCGTGCCGGCCGACCCGCAGGTTGTCGCGCTGGGCGACATCGTGGGTGAGCACGACCCGCGAGCCCGACCCGAGCCGGGACAGCACCGTCAGCAGCACATTGCGTTCCAGCGACTGCGCCTCGTCGACGATCACGAACGAGTCGTGCAGCGACCGGCCGCGAATATGGGTGAGCGGCAACACTTCCAGCATCCCGCGGGAGAGCACTTCCTCCAGCACCGCCGGGCTGGCCAGCCCCTCCAGGGTGTCGAAGACGGCCTGTGCCCACGGGCCCATCTTCTCGCTCTCGCTGCCGGGCAGGTAGCCCAGATCCTGGCCGCCGACCGCGTACAGCGGCCGGAAGACCACCACCTTGCGCTGGGTGCGGCGTTCCAGCACCGCCTCCAGGCCGGCGCACAGCGCCAGTGCCGATTTACCGGTGCCGGCCTTGCCTCCGAGCGACACGATGCCCACGGATTCGTCGAGCAGCAGATCGAGGGCGACGCGTTGTTCGGCTGACCTTCCCCGGAGGCCGAACACTTCGCGATCGCCACGGACCAGCTGCACCCGTTTATCCGCGTTCACCCGGCCCAGCGCCGAGGAGTTGCCGCCGAGCAGCCGAACACCGGTGTGGCAGGGCAGGTCCCGCGCGGCCGCCAGGTCGAGGTCGCCCTCGGCGAACAGCGTGTCGATCTCCTCGGGTGCCGCGTCGAGCTCGCTCATGCCCGTCCAGCCGGAGGTGACGACGTCCTGGGCGTGGTACTCGTCGGCATCCAGGCCCACCGCACCCGCCTTGACGCGCAGCGGGATGTCCTTGCTCACCAGCGTGACGTTCTTGCCCTCGGCGGCCAGGTTGGCCGCGCAGGTCAGGATGCGCGCATCGTTGGTGTCGGTACGGAAGCCGACCGGCAGCACGGTGGGGTCACTGTGGTTCAGCTCGATGTGCAGCACACCACCGTGGCTTCCGACGGGGATCGGCTGATCCAGCCGCCCGTGCGCCAGTCTCAGGTCATCGAACAGACGTAGAGCCTGGCGGGCGAACCAGCCAAGTTCGTGATGGTGCCGTTTGGCCTCCAACTCGCTGATAACCACGAGAGGGACAACCACCTCATGCTCGGCGAACCGTGTGCATGCCCAGGGATCGGACAGCAGCACGGAGGTGTCGAGCACGTAGGTCCGGATCGGCGAATCGGTCACGAGGCGCTCCTAGACCTCCGCGGCCCCGCGGAAGCGTTTCGGCGGGCACCGCGGTACCGAGGACCGGGGCCGGTCCCGTTCTCGCGAAAAGATCGGTACCGCCCGGACAGCAAAGCAATTCGCTAGCCATCGGAATCGACGCTACTCCCGCTCTACGGGATGCGCTTGGCAGGCGCGCCGGGCCAACCGGCACAACAGGTTACGCGCCGGTGAACTCTCGTAACTCTGGTTCCTCGGCGACACCCCATGCGGCGATCAGGTCGGCGATAACAGCACGTCGGGCGGCGTCGTCGAAGATGCCGGCCTCGGCGATGGTGGCACGCTTGTCGGCGTAGGCCTCGATGTCCCCACCGAGGACGTCGAGCTCGGCGGCACGGCGGGCGATGGCGCTGACGGTCTCGGCCCGGGTGTCGGTGGCCAGGCAGTGCGCCACCAGGTTGGCGAAGAACTCCTCGTGGCGTTCCTCGTCGGCGGCGATCCGGCCGACGAGGCCCTTGAGGGTCGGCTCGGTGATCTGTGCCTGCAGGTTGCGGGTGAACACCGCATGCTCGCGCTCGAAGAACGTCATGAACACCAGGGTCTCGATCTGGGAGAAGCGATCGGCCCGGTAGCCCTTCATGACGTGCTCGACGCGCACGTCCTCATTGGCCGACGGGTCGATCTCGCGGGTGACCACCAGGTAGTTGCGCAGCGCGATGGCGTGCAGATGCTCCTCGGCGGTCCAGCGGCCGATCCAGCGGCCCCACTTCTCCTCGAGGATGAAGTGTTCGACGATCTCGCGGTGGTGCGCGGCGAGGTTGTCCTTGGTGATGAGCAGGATCTCGCAGGCATCGGTGACCGGCTTGGGCAGGGTCACCTGGGACGGATCCCAGTCCTTGCCGCCCAGGAAGGCGAAGTTCTCACCCTGATCGAAGGGCACATAGTCGTGGCCGTACCAGGGCTCCTCGGTGGCGAGGTGTCGCGACAGGTTCTCCGCCACGACCGGCTCGAGCTCAAGGATCAGCGCGTTGGCAACGGGTTTCTCAGCCATAAAAGTAACTGTAACCCGCATTCACACGTTTCTAAAAATCCTTCGACCGGCGTGTCAGAGGGTGAGTCCCGGATAGAGCGGGTTGGCCGCCAGGATCTCCGCCGACGCGGCGTGAACCCGATCGGCGACACCGTCGGCCAGCTTGTACTTGGCCTTCGACGGGCCGGTGGAGGCGGCGGCGGGCTCGGTGTTCTTCAGCACGTCGACAACGAGTTCGGCCACCCGGTCGAACTCGGCGGCACCGAAGCCGCGGGTCGTCAGCGCCGGAGTGCCGAACCGGATGCCGCTGGTGTACCAGGCGCCGTTCGGGTCGGCCGGAATGGAGTTGCGGTTGGTGACGACGCCGGCGTCCAGCAGTGCCGATTCGGCCTGCCGGCCGGTCAGCCCGAACGAGGTGACGTCGAGCAGCACCAGATGGTTGTCGGTGCCGCCGGTGACCAGTCGCGCCCCGCGCTTGAGGAAGCCGTCGGCCAGCGCCTTGGCGTTGTCGGCCACGGCCTGCGCGTACTCGCGGAACGCGGGCTGGCGGGCCTCGGCCAGCGCGACGGCCTTGGCCGCCATCACGTGCGAGAGCGGTCCGCCCAGCACCATGGGGCAGCCCTTGTCGACGGCGGGGGCGTACTCCTCGGTGGCCAGCACCAGGCCGCCGCGCGGTCCACGCAGCGACTTGTGCGTGGTGGTGGTGGTGACGTGGGCGTGCGGCACCGGATCTTCGTCGCCGGTGAACACCTTGCCGGCCACCAGACCGGCGAAGTGGGCCATATCGACCAGCAGGGTGGCGCCGACCTCGTCGGCGATCTCGCGCATGGTGGCGAAGTTGACCCGGCGCGGGTAGGCCGAGTAGCCGGCGACCAGGATCAGCGGCTTGAACTCGCGGGCCGCGGCGGCGACGGCGGCGTAGTCGATCAGGCCGGTCTCCGGGTCGGTGCCGTAGCTGCGCTGGTGGAACATCTTGCCGGACACGTTGGGCCGGAAGCCGTGGGTGAGGTGGCCGCCGGTTTCCAGCGACATGCCGAGCAGCCGCTGGTTGCCCAGCTTGGCGCGCAGCTTCTCCCAGTCCTGTTCGGACAGGTCGTTGACGTTCTTGGCGCCGAGTTCGGCCAGGCCCGGAGCCTCGATCCGGGTGGCCAGGATGGCCCAGTAGGCAACCAGGTTGGCGTCGATCCCGGAGTGCGGCTGGGCGTAGGCGTAGGGGGCGCCGAACAGTTCGCGGGCGTGCTCGGCGGCGAGTGCCTCGACGGTGTCGACGTTCTGGCAGGCCGCGTAGAAACGGTGCCCGATGGTGCCCTCGGCGTACTTGTCGGAGAACCAGGTGCCCATGGTCAGCAGCACCGCCGGGGAGGCGTAGTTCTCGCTGGCGATCAGCTTGAGCGAATCACGCTGGTCGGCAAGCTCTTTGCGGGTCGCGGCGGCGATGCGGGGCTCGACCGACTCGATCACGGCCAGCGCGGCCCGGTAGGCCTCGCTGGCGGTGGCGGCGTACTCAACACCCGGAGCGGTCAACGACGAGTCGGCAGTCATGCTGCCAGCCTATCGCCCTGGTATCACCGCAGGCTGGACGGGATCAGCGGCTCGTCGAGCAGTCGGCCGAACCGCTCGGTCAGCGAAACCCCGGCGGGCCGGTCGTCGATCCACGCCCGCAGCAGCCGGTACCCCTCGACATAGGTGCTGGTGTAGGCGCGCCACAGCGGGGAGGACAGAAAGCGCAGCATTTGGCGCGCCCGCTCGTCGCTGACCAGCAGCCATCGGCTCAGGTAGGCCGCGACATCGTCGATGTCGCGGTGCTCGTCGTGCAGCATCAGCGCCGCGTCCTGGCGCACATCGGCCAGCGCCGCGGCCGCCTCGGAGATCGCCGCCGAACGGTCACCGTCGAACCGCAGGCCCAGATCGGCGTAGATCTCGGCGGCCCAGCCGCCCCAGGACGGGCCCTGCACGGCATACAGCGCCAGATCGGCCAGCCCCTCGGCCATCAGGCATTGCGGGGTATTGACCAGGAAGATGGTCTGCTCGTCCTGGTGCAGGCCGGCCACCAACCCGGCCTCCTTGCGGCAGTGCTCGGTGTGGTGGCCGGGATAGGACTCGTGTGCGACGAGACGCGGCAGGTTCGACATCTGCTGTTTGAGGTCGGCGTTGACCGCGACGGTCGAGGTGTAGTCGCCGAGGTAGTAGTTGAAGCCCGACCACGGTTTGTCGGTGACCACCTCGTAGGTGATCGTCTCGCTCTCGGGCAGCGGATAGGTGGCGCGCACCGTGTCCCGCAGCGCCGAGGAGAACGCCTGGATGCACTCCTCGAGGCGCTCCGGCGGGATCTCCTCGCCGGCGCGGTAGGCCTGTAACCGCTGCGCCAGCGGACCGCTGCCGCCCAGCGCCTCGTCCAGCTTGGTGTGGGCGTCCCGATAGCGATCCGGGTCGCCCTTGGCGATATCGACGTCGAAGTATTCGCGGACCTCCTCGACGAATCCGACCTGCTCCCCGGCGAACTTGCGGCCGGCACACGCCAGCGCCTTCAGGTGCGCGGCCAGGTAGCCGGCGCGCTGCGCGTCGAGGCCCTCGGTGCTCGGCACCTCGGCCAGCAGCCGCCGGGCCTCGCGCGCCAGGTCGGCCGGGTCCGGGGTGGGCTCGTCGGCGACCTGGCGGCGCAGCGCCGGGTCGCCGGTGAAGGAGTCCACATAGCCCTCCTCGACCCGGTCGAACCGCAAGCCGAGCAGCAGGTACTCACGAATCAGCGTGCCCGAATCCATACCGGCGTTCATACCGTCAACGTTAGATGTAAGACTTGCGACATGCCGCGGCCCAGCGAGCCGAGCCCATATGTGGAGTTCGACCGGACCCAATGGCGCTCGCTGCGCATGGCGACGCCGCTCGCACTCAACGAATCCGAACTGACCGGCCTGCGCGGCCTCGGTGAGCAGATCGACCTGCTGGAGGTCGAAGAGGTCTATCTGCCGCTGGCCCGGCTGATCCATCTGCAGGTCGCCGCGCACCAACGGCTGTTCGCCGCCACCGCGGAGTTCCTCGGCGAGCAGCACACCGACCGGCCCGTGCCGTTCGTCATCGGGGTCGCCGGCAGCGTGGCCGTCGGCAAGTCGACCACTGCGCGTGTACTCAAGGCGCTGCTGGGCCGCTGGGAGCACCATCCTCGCGTCGACCTGGTGACCACCGACGGATTCCTGTACCCGAACTCCGAACTACTGCGCCGGAACATCATGCACCGCAAGGGTTTTCCGGAGAGCTACGATCGCCGGGCCTTGATGCGTTTCGTCACCGCGGTGAAGTCGGGTGCCGACAAGGCTTGCGCCCCGGTCTATTCGCACCTGATCTACGACATCGTGCCCGGCGAGAAGCAGATGATCCGGCAGCCCGACATCCTCATTCTGGAGGGCCTCAACGTGCTGCAGACCGGCCCGGCGCTGATGGTCTCGGATCTGTTCGATTTCTCGTTGTACGTCGATGCGCGCGTCGAGGACATCGAGGAGTGGTACATCTCGCGGTTCCTCTCGATGCGGGCCGGCGCATTCGCCAATCCGGCGTCGCACTTCCATCACTATTCGACGCTCACCGATGAGCAGGCGGTGTTCGCCGCCCGCGACATCTGGCATTCGATCAACCGCCCCAACCTGATCGAGAACATCCTGCCGACCCGGCCGCGCGCCACCCTGGTGCTGCGCAAGGACTCCGATCACTCCATCAACCGGCTGCGCCTGCGCAAGCTCTGACACGGCGATTTCGGCGTGTTTTCGTGCGCTCACCGCACGAAAACACGCCGAAATCGAGCTCAGATGCGACGCAGCCCGACGTACTGCAGCTCCGCCATCACCAGTGTGTAGAGGCCGGTGCCGATGACTGCCGCCACACCGATGCCGGTCAGCGGGAACACACCGGCGACTACCACCACGACGGCGATCACGGTGCACACCAGGTTGGCGATGACGGTGCCGATACCACCGGGACGGACCCGCTCGACGGCGGCCAGCGCGATGACGACGACGCCGTAGACCACGGAGAAGATGCCGACACCGCGTTCGACGGCCAGCGGCAGGCCGGTGATGTCGGCGGCCCAGCCGGCCGCGGCCAGCAGGCCGACGCCGGCGATCCCGACGATGAGCGCGTCGGCGCGCATGGCCAGGCGCAGGAACGCGTCGGGACGGGTGGATACGGCGGGGGCGGTGATGGTGGACATGGATCTTCCTTTCAAAGCTGACGATGAGTTCTTGACCGGTGTGGGACGCCGCCGCGTGCCTCGACACCCGGGCAACTGCGCCCCGGGTGCGCGGGACGTCCCGCACCGGTGGGCCGGAAGAGCTTCTGACGTCTTCGACCCTGCTCACGAAGCGCTGCCAGTTCGACACCGGACGCTGCCAATCACTGCCAGCCGCAGGTCAGCGGGCTTGGGGCACCAGTCCGCCGCGTAGATCTGCGGCGATCACGCGGGCTGCCGCGTTCTGCCAGTTGTGCAGCGAGCGTTGCGGCACCTCGGTGACCAACCACTGCCAGGCCTGGCGGGCCACCGGGTCGAGGCCGGCCGCGGTCGCGTTCTGCGCGTAGGCGCGGACCCCGACCACATAGGGGAAGTACAGCGAGTTGTAGTGCCGCCACTGCTCGCTGGTACCGAAGTCGCTGCCGTCGCGCGGTTTGAGCGCGGCGATGCGGTCGGCGAGCAGAGCCTTCAGTTCGTTGGCCCGCTCCAGCGGCTGATCCGGCGCGCCGCGGGCGGCCAGCCGGTCATCGATGGCCGGCAGCGCGGTCAGCGGGCTGGCGACGAGTTTGGACAGATCTCCGTAGTGCCCGAGCGCGCGGCGGGTCAGCCGGACGAAGGTGTCGTCGTCGACATCGTGGAGTGGGTTGCGCGACCGCAACGGCAGGGCCGCCTCGGTGCTGCGCAACGCGGCCCGCTCGGCCCGCAGCGCGGGTGCGTGGGAGAAGGCCAGCCGGTCCAGCACACCGGCCAGCGGGTCGGCCAGCACGTTGATCGCAATCGCGATGCCCAGGCTGGTGAACAGCAGCACGGTCAGCGCGGTCGCCGCGGACGGGCCCGCGACCGCCAGCCCGATGATCGCCTGCCCGCCGAAGAGCACCGCGACGGCGGCCGTCGCGGTGAAGGACCGCAGCATGTCCGCGCGCAGCGCCTGCCCCTCGTCGAAGGCGTCCCACAGCGCCACCGCGATCCCGAGCAGCGCGACGTCGAAACCGGTGGAGGCCAGCGCCAGCCCGCTCGGCAGCAATCCGAGCGGAATGATCAGGATCACGTTGGCCAGCGCGAAGAACAGCGTGGCCACCAACACGAAGCGCACCACCGGCACCGGCTGCGCCGGACGCAACATGGCGGTGACCATGGCGCCCAGCGACGGCAGCGACACCGCGCCGAACATCAGCCAATGACCGAGCCGAAGCGGCCCGTCGACGTCACCGGCCAGGGCGGCTCCGGTGAGGGCCACCGCGGCGACCGCGCCCACCAGCGCGATCTCGCGGACCCGTCCGCGCCAGGTGTCCGGCGGCCGGGACAGTTCGACGAGCACCGCGAACCAGGCGATCCCCGGCAGCGCCATCAGGTAGATCTCGATGCGGCCCAGCACGTCCGACTGGGTGACCACCCGCACCGCGTCGAGCGCGACCACCAGGGCGAAGCTGGTCAGCCCGGCGGCCGCCAGTACCAGCACCGGTTTGCGCGGGTCCCGCGCGAGCAGGTACAGCCCGAGCCACCAGCTGAGCGCGAACACGATCGCCGAGAGGCCCGCCACCGCAGTTACCTGCCGTGCCTGCGGTGCCGCATGGTGTAGTCGCGCAGCGCGCGCAGGAAGTCGACCCGGCGGAACGCCGGCCAGTGCGCCTCGGTGAACCACATCTCCGAATAGGCGCTCTGCCACAGCAGGAATCCGGAGAGACGTTGCTCACCGGAGGTCCGGATGACGAGATCGGGATCGGGCTGGCCCGAGGTGTACAGGTTCTCCGAGATCGCCTCGACGGTCACGGATTCCACGAGTTGCTCGGCGCTGGCACCGTTGGCCAGCTGCTTGCTCAGCAGCCCGCGCACCGCGTCGACGATCTCCTGCCGGCCGCCGTAGCCGACGGCGACGTTGACCTGTAACGCGCCGGGTGCGGCCGAGCCGACCGTGCCCTCCACGGCGTCGCGCAGCCGGCGGGCCGGCTCCTCGCCCAGCAGTTCCAGGTCACCGACGGTGCGCACACTCCAGCGGTTGGCCGGATCACAGATCTCCTCGACAACATCGGTGATGATGTCGATCAGCGCGCCCAGCTCCTCGGGGTCCCGCTGCAGGTTCTCCGTCGAGAGCAGATAGACCGTCGTCAGCTCGATACCCGCGGCCTGGCACCAGCGCAGCATCTCGGCGATCTTCGCCGCGCCCTTGCGGTAGCCGTAACTGACGTCGTCGAACCCGGCGTCACGGGCCCAGCGGCGATTTCCGTCACACAACACCGCGATGTGGCGCGGGAGCTCAGACCTGGCCTGCGCCAACTCTCTACGCAACCGCAGTTCATAGAGCCGGTAAGCCGGCTCCTTGAGTCGCGGCGGAATGATCTCCACAGCCAACAAGACTACTGTGATGAGCGGGCTGGTCCGTGCCACTCAGGGGAGGTGACATGACGGAATCGAGAAGCGCAGCGGGATCGCGTATCGAACCCGGGTCGATCGACACAAGCCGGCCGTACCGGTCAGCGGCGGTGCATCAAGCCGAAGATCTGCCCGAGGCCTTCGCCGACGGCGTCGCACAATTCCTGGGCCGGCCACGCGCACGCGGCTGGATCCACGTGTACTCGGCGTTCGTCGCGTTCGTCGCCGGGGCCGCGCTCGTCGCGGTGTCGTGGTCGCTGGAGTCGACGCGCGCCGGGCTGGCGACGCTGCTCTACACGTTCACCATCGTGGCGATGTTCGCCGTCAGCGGCACCTACCACCGGGTGACATGGCAATCGCCCAAGGCGCGCAAATGGATGAAGCGCCTGGATCATTCGATGATCTTCATCTTCATCGCGGGCAGCTACACGCCGTTCGCGCTGCTGGCACTGCCCGAATCCAAGGGCATGGTGCTGTTCTGGATCGTCTGGGGCGGCGCCATCGCCGGGGTGTTCCTCAAGATGTTCTGGCCGTCGGCGCCGCGCTGGGTGGGCGTGCCGCTCTACCTGCTGCTGGGCTGGGTCGCGGCGTGGTTCATCGGGCCGATCATGGACGGCGCCGGGCTGTCCGCGGTGGTGCTGCTGATCGTCGGCGGCGCGCTCTACAGCGTCGGCGGGGTGCTCTACGGGCTCAAGTGGCCCAACCCGTGGCCGACCACGTTCGGCCACCATGAGTTCTTCCACGCCTGCACCGCGGTCGCGGCCACCTGCCACTACATCGCGATGTGGTTCGCGGTCTTCTGACCTAGAGCTGCGTGATGTCCGCCGGACCCCAGAACGCCCGCATCGAGGTGATCTGGCCCTCGGCATTGAAAGCCATGATCTCGATCGGCTCGATGCGCATCGCACCGCCCACGGTGATGGCGAAGACGAACGCCGCCTCACTGCCGCCCGCGCGGAACGACAACAGCTCGGTCTTCACCTCGACACCGGCGACGTTCTTGTAGAACCCGGCGATCGCCTGCCGCCCGATGTGCACCTCGCCACCGCCCACCGGGTCCTCCAGGGTGGCGTCCTCGGCGTAGAGGGCGGCGACGTCATCGGCGCTGCCGGTGACGACGGTGTCCAGGTAGCGCTGGACGAAACCTTGCAAGACATCCGGCTCGAAGCTCATGAGCGGCAGGCTACACGGATGGCCCCGGGGCAGTTGGAGAAAGCGCGGCAGCGAGATCCTGCACCGTGGTGACGGGCAGATCGCAGACCCGTCCGCGGCACACGTAGGCGGCATCGTGCCCGCCCACCCGGTCGCGACCGGTCAGCAACTCCGATGAATCCACCGCGCCTCCGACGACCACGGCCCCGCCCGGTGCGAGCCTGCGCGCGGCGGCCAGGAGCTCCGAGTGCGCGGGGTCGCATGCCACGGCGATCTGGATCGGTCCGCGCACCGCGGCCTCCGCGACGGCAAGCCAATGTCCACCGGAGCGTGGAAGTTTGGCCAGCACCGTGGTCGCGGACGCCAGGGTGGCATCGGCGGCCGCGGCGTAGCGCGAGTCCCCGCTCAGGTGCGCCGCCAGCTGCAGTGCCTCGGCGATCGAGGACGCTCCGGACGGAGTGGCGCCGTCGAGCGGATCCGCCGGCCGCAGCATCAGCGTCTCGGCATCGTCGGCGGTGTCGAACCAGCGGCCCGGCCGCCCGGCATCGGCGAAATGTTCCAGCACGGTGTCGAGCAGGCCGGTGGCAGTGGTGAGCCAGGCCGACGCCCCGTTGCGCTGATACAGCCCGCACATCGCGGTGATCAGGGTCGCGTAGTCCTCCAGGATCGCCGAGCTCTCACCGACCACCCCACCGAGGCTCGCGCGGCGCAGCCGACCGCCGACCAGATGCAGGAGCAGCAACTCACGCGCGCATACCGTTGCGGCGTCGGCGTATTCGGGTTTGTCCAACGCCACCGAGGCCTCGATGAGCGCGATGATGGCCAGGCCGTTCCATGCCGTCACGACCTTGTCGTCACGGCCGGGCTGGGGACGCTGCGCGCGGGCGGCGAGCAACGCGTCCCGCACCCGCTCGAAGCGCGCCTGGTCGTCGGGATCGGCGGGTAGTTGCAGCACCGAGCTGCCGTGCTCGAAGGTGCCACCGGCCGTCACCCCGAAAAGTGAAGCGGCCCAGTCTGCGTCGGCGTCGCCCAGGACATCGCGGAGTTGCGCCGGTGTCCACGAGTAGGTGAGCCCCTCCACTCCGTCCGCGTCGGCGTCCAGCGATGAGGTGAACATGCCACCCGCACCGAGGCCGTCGATGATGAACCGGGCCGTCTCGTCGGTGATCTTGCGCGCCAGTGGATTTCCCGTGATCCGCGCCCAGTGCGCGTAGAACCGCAGCAGCAGCGCATTGTCGTAGAGCATCTTCTCGAAGTGCGGCACCACCCAGTCCGGGTCCACGCTGTAGCGGGCGAAACCGCCGGCGAGCTGGTCGTAGATACCGCCGCGCGCCATCGCCGTGCCGGCCCGTTCCACCGTGGCCAGCACCTCTTCCGAGGCGGTGCGTTCGTAGTGGCGCAGCAGCGCCTCCAGCACCGCCGAGGGCGGGAACTTGGGCGCTGCACCGAATCCGCCGCGCTGCACATCCTCATCGCGCAGTACCGCGGCCACCGCCTCATCGCACAACCGGGCTTCCAACGCCGGCCCGGTACCCGGCAGGCCCGCGCTCATCGCCCGCAGTTCCCCGGCGATCTCGTCGGAGGCCTGCTCGACCTCGCCGCGCCGCTGCTGCCAGGTCTCCTTGACGGCCGAAACAAGCTGCAGGAAACCTTCTTTGGGGTAGTAGGTGCCGCAGAAGAAGGGCCGGCCGTCCGGGGTCAGGAAACACGTCATGGGCCAGCCGCCCTGACCGGTCAGCGCGACGGTGGCGTTCATGTAGATGGCGTCCAGATCCGGACGCTCCTCGCGGTCGACCTTGATGCAGACGAAGTCGTCGTTCACGGCCGCCGCGACATCGGCGTCCTCGAAGGATTCGTGCGCCATCACATGGCACCAGTGACAGGCGGCGTACCCGACGGACAGCAGGATCGGCACGTCGCGGGCGGCGGCCTCGGCCAGCGCCTGCGCACCCCACTGCTGCCAGTGCACCGGGTTGTCCGCGTGCTGGCGAAGGTAGGGGCTGGTGGACTCGCCCAGGGTGTTACCCCTTGGTGTCACCCTTGAACTCACCTGCCGTGCCCTCGTCGACGGCCTGATCGGGTTCGGGATGCTCCGGGTCGAACGACTCCGGCAGCCGCTTGAGGTGCCGGTTCATCGACCAGACCAGCGCGAACGTGCCGATCAGCAAGAGCACCAGCACCAGCAGACCCACCGGGCTGGCCTTGCCGAAGTCCGGGCCGGTCTGGCGCGGCCCCTCCTCGGCCAGCAGGCCGGCGGCGATCAGGAGTAGGTCAGTCATGTTTTGATCCCTGCGAAAAGGTCGGTCTCGGGTAGCTGCACCGGCACACGAGACCGCGCGAGCTCGAATTCCTCGGTCGGCCACAGCCGCTGCTGCCACTCCATGGGCGTGGTGAAGAAGAAACTCTTCGGGTCGATCTGGGTGGCATGCGCGAGTAGGGCCTCATCACGCTGGGCGAAGAACTTCGCGCACTCCACCCGGGTGGTCACCCGCGCTTCGATCACGTCCTCCTCGGCGTCCCAGTTCTCCAGCCACTTGGCGAACGGGCCGTCCTGGCCGTGATTGGCGAACTCGTCCTGCAGGACCTGCATGCGCTGCCGCAGGAAACCGTGGTTGTAGTACAGCTTGGACACCGCCCACGGTTCCCCGGCTTCGGGGTAGCGCAGATGGTCGGCCGCGGCCTCGTAGGCGGCGACGGACACCTCGTGGCACCGGATGTGATCCGGGTGCGGGTACCCGCCGTTCTCGTCGTAGGTGGTCAGCACGTGCGGGCGGAACTCGCGGATGACCGCGACCAGCGCCTCGGTCGGCCCGTCCAGCGGCACGGTGGCGAAGGAACCCTCCGGCAGCGGCGGTAGCGGGTCGCCCTCGGGCAGCCCGGAGTCGACATAACCCAGCCAGCGGTGTTCTACACCCAGGATCTCGGCGGCCTTGGCCATCTCGTCGCGGCGCACCTCGTGGATGCGTCCGTGCACCTCAGGGATGTCCATCGCCGGGTTCAGGATGTCACCGCGTTCACCGCCGGTGAGGGTCACGACCATGACCCTGGCACCTTCGGCCGCGTACCGGGCGGTGGTGGCCGCGCCCTTGCTGGACTCGTCATCGGGGTGGGCGTGTACCGCCATCAAGCGCAATTCAGTCATCGTGTCTGATCCAACGAGGCGTCCCTCTCGCGTATGCCCACCGCTCTATAGTTCCAGCTGTAGTGGAACCAACTGACCGACGGGCACCCTTAACCTTGACCATCGAGCGTCCCACCGCCCGTTACGGGCGGCAGAAGTTGTCCCGACGCACCCGTCGCCGAGTGGTGATCGGGTTGTTCCTGCTGATTGTGACGGCAGGAGTGGTGATCGCGCTCATCGCGTTCCAGCGGTTCGGGACCGGAGATGTCAAAGGCGAGCTGGGCGGCTACAAGATCGTCGACGACGAGACCGTGGCGGTGACGATCACCGTCACCCGCGCCGATCCGTCGGTACCCGCGGTGTGCATCGTGCGGGCCCGATCCATCAACGGCGACGAGACCGGCCGCCGGGAGATTCTGGTGCCGCCGTCCAGCGAATCGTCGGTGGTGATCGACGCGGTGGTCAAATCCACGAAACCGCCGGTGGTCGGCGATATTTATGGCTGCGGCATCGACGTGCCCGGGTATCTGGTGGCACCCTAGAGACGTCCGCGGGACGAACAGCGAACTGCGAAATCGTGAAAACGGGTTGACGCGGCGGTGGTAAGCTAGGGCAATACACGGTTCCGGCTGGAGCCGTGTATTGCTGCATTAGCGCGCTGTCACGGCGCTTGCGATCGCGGCGATACACGACATTCCCACGCGATACAGCGCGCGAGAAAAGATCAACGACAGGAGCGCGAGGACATGACCGATACCCAGGTCACCTGGCTGACCGAAGAGGCTTTCGACCGTTTGAAGGCGGAGCTGGACCAGCTGATCGCCAACCGTCCCGTCATCGCCGCCGAGATCAACGATCGTCGTGAAGAGGGCGACCTGCGCGAGAACGGTGGCTACCACGCCGCCCGCGAGCAGCAGGGCCAAGAAGAAGCGCGCATCCGTCAGCTCCAGGAGCTGCTGAACAACGCCAAGGTCGGCGAGGCACCCAAGCAGTCCGGTGTCGCACTGCCCGGTTCGGTGGTGAAGGTGCAGTACGGCGACGACAAGGACGACACCGAGACGTTCCTGATCGCCACCCGCCAGGAGGGCGTCAGCGACGGCAAGCTCGAGGTGTATTCGCCGAAGTCTCCGCTGGGCGAGGCCCTGCTCGACGCCAAGGTCGGCGATACCCGCAGCTACACGATTCCCAATGGCAGCACCGTCACGGTGACCTTGCTGAGCGCGGAGCCGTACCACTCCTGAGCCCGTCCGCCGCGGCGGGACGATAGGTTTCTCCGGTGGCCCAGATCGCCGAGGACCTGTTCCTGCTGCTGCTCGACAACGCGTCGGCGCAGCCCGGGCTGGACCGGCAACGTAGGCAACGCGTGCTCGGCGCGGCCATCCTGCTGGACCTGGCCTGGGCGTGCCGCGTCCGGCCCGCCGTCGATGGCGAGCCGGTCGAACCCGGGCGTCTCGTCGCCTTGACCGGTTCGGGCCCACTGGATCCCGTCACCGGGCCGGCGCTGCAGCTGCTTTCGCAGCGGCCGTTGCGACCGTCTTCGGCCATCGCCAAGCTGAGCAGACACGCCGAGGATGCTCTGGTCGCACACCTGGAACGCAGCGGGCAGATCCGGCGGATCCCGTTGCCGTCCAAGGGCTTCAAGAAGGCCGTCGGGTTCACCGGAGGATCAGCGTATCCGCTGATGAGCCGAGATCGCGTCGGCCCGGCCCGGGCGGCGCTGCTGTCGGCCCTGTTCGACCGGCGCCCACCGGCCCCACCAACGGCGGCGATCATCTCGTTGCTGCACGCCACCGACGGTCTGGGCGCGCTGCTGAGCCTCAATGACCGCGGTTGGCGCTGGGTGCACGCCCGGGCCGGCGAGATCGCGTTGGGCAGCTGGGTCGACGAATCGCCCACCGCACTGGCCGAGGTCAATCTGGCCGTCACGGTGTCCGCGCTGCGGCCCGCCCTGGGCTCCTAGCGCAGCGCCTGCTCCAGATCGCCCAACAGGTCGGCGGACTCCTCGATGCCGACCGAGAGCCGGACCAGGTCGTCGGGCACCTCGAGCTGCGATCCGGCGGTGGAGGCGTGCGTCATCGCACCGGGATGCTCGATCAGCGACTCCACACCGCCCAACGATTCGGCGAGAATGAAGATCTCCGTCCGAGCACAGAAATCCTGGGCGGCGGTACGCCCGCCGCGCAGTCGCACCGACACCATGCCGCCGAAACCGGACATCTGAGTCGCCGCCACCTCGTGGTTGGGATGGCTGGGCAGCCCGGGATAGAGCACCGTGTCGATCGCCGGGTGCTCGGCCAGGAACTCGGCCACCTTGGCGGCGTTCTCGCTGTGCCGTTGCATGCGCAGCACCAGGGTCTTGAGGCCACGCATGGTCAGGTAGGCATCGAACGGGCCGGGCACAGCGCCCGCGCCGTTCTGCAGGAACGCGAACGCGGTGTCGAGTTCCTCGTCACTGGTCAGCAGCGCACCGCCGACGACGTCGGAATGCCCGCCGATGTACTTCGTCGTCGAGTGCAACACGATATCGGCGCCGAGGGTCAGCGGCTGCTGCAGCGCTGGCGAGGCAAAGGTGTTGTCCACCAGCAACTTCGCGCCCGCCCGGCGGGAAATCTCGGAGATCCCGGCGATATCGGCGATGGACAGCAGCGGGTTGGTGGGCGTTTCGACCCAGACCAGCTTGGTGTTCTCGGTGATCGCGGCCGTGACCGCGTCCAGATCACTCAGCGCCACCGGCGTGTAGTGAATCCCCCACTGGGTGAACACCTTGTCGATGAGGCGGAAGGTGCCACCGTAGGCGTCATCGGGGATGACGACGTGATCACCCGGACGCAGTACGGCGCGCAGCGCACAGTCGGTGGCCGCCATGCCCGAGGCGAAGGCGCGGCCGTAGTCCGCCTGCTCGACGGCGGCCAACGAGGCCTCCAGCGCGGCGCGGGTCGGGTTGCCGGTGCGGGCGTACTCGTAGCCACCGCGCAGCCCGCCCACCCCGTCCTGGGCGAAGGTGGAACTGGCGTAGATCGGGGCGTTGACGGCGCCGGTGGCCGGGTCGGGCCGGAACCCGGCGTGGATGGCCCGGGTCGCCAGACCCTGCCACCGGTGTGCGTCGTGCGCGCTGCGCTGTTCACCCATGCGGACCAGGGTAGTGGGGTCCGGCGAAAACGAAACGGGGCGTCCGCCGCTTTTCAGCCCCGGCGGCCGCCCCGTTCCTCGCGTTGCGATGACTACGGCGTCAGCGGTGCGACCTGTCCACCGGTGAGCCGCCGGAATGCGTAGACCTCGAACAGGATCGCGACCGGGGCGGCCACGATGATGCCGATACCGCACAGCAGCGATCCGACGAAGATGATCACCGCGAACAACAGCCAGGTGATCAGCACCTGGACGAAGTTGTTCTTGGTGATGTCGATGCTCGCCTTGATCGCGTCGATGGCCGAGAGGTTGCGGTCCAGCAGTGCGACGGTGGTGAAGAACGCGAAGATCGACACGATCAGACCGGGCAGATAGCACAGCGCGTTGCCGATCGCCGTCGCGACACCGACGAGCACGGTGGCGATGATGACGGGTCCGATGAGCCTCGGCTTGAAGAACGAGCCTGCCGTCACCGGAACGCCGTTGGCGATGTCCAGGATGCCGCCGATATAGGCCGACGAGATCGCCGCCAGCAGCACCAGCAGGATCAGGCCGCCGAGAGCGAGCACGATGAAACTGGCCACCCCGAATCCGGCGCTGTACTCGTAGCTGAAGCCCGAATCGTAGGAGTCGTAGGTCGTCACGCCGCTGGGCGCCAGCGCGAACGCCAGGCCGTAGACGATGCCGCCGACGATGCCCACGATGAGGGCGTACACCAGCGTCGGGACGATCAGCGCGGCGGCGTTCTTGCTGAACTTGTTCCACGCCCACGAGAACGCATCGCCGACGCTGTACTGCGCCGGCCCGCCGGGATAGCCCGCCGGCGGGTATCCGGCCGGCGGCGGGGGCGCGTAGCCGCCCTGCGGCGGAGGCGGCGGGGGGTAGCCGCCCTGCGGGGGTGGTGGGTAGCCACCCTGCGGCGGTGGCGGATAGCCGCCCTGCGGCGGAGGCGGGTAGTTGCCCTGCGGAGGCGGCGGGTAATCGCCTTGCGGTGGCGGGTAGTTGCCTTGCGGCGGTGGGTAATTACCCGGAGGCGGATAGCCGCCCGGGGTGGGACGTTCTCGGGGGTGGCGGGAATCCGCCCGGCGGGGTGGGTGGTTGAGTCATGTCACCTTCTCGTGGGACTGGTAGCTGACAGTGAAACTCCGGGCCGCGCAGGATCTGCGCGGGCCGATGCCTGCAGTGAGCCTATGACACTCCGGCCCGCCTGCGGCTTTCATGATCACTTTCATGATCACTACGGTGTCAGCGGCGCGACGAAGCCCCCGCTCAGCTTGCGGTAGGCGTACACCGTCACCAGTGCGATCACCGGGTACGCGACGATCAAGCCGACCAGACACGCCAGCACACCCAGGATGCCGATACCGATGGTGGTCAACCAGGTGAGTGCCACCGGGCCGAAGTTGGCCTTGGCCATGTTGAAGCTGGTGCTCAGCCCGTCGATACCTGACACGTTGCGATCGACGACGACGGCCGTGGTGAAGAACAGCATGATGGTGGCGATCACGCCGGGCACGATGCACAGCAACACACCGATCGCCACGATGATGCTGGACAGGACCGACGCGATGATGACGTTGACGACATTCCGCGGTTTGAAGAACGATCCGATCTCCACCGGTTGGCCGTTGGCGATGTCGAGCATGCCGCCGATATAGGCCGACTGGACCACTGCCGCCACGATCACCGTGACGATGCCGCCGATGACGGAGACGACGATGCCGCCGAGACCCATCGAGATGCTGGCCGAATAACCGTCGCCGTAGGACGAGCTGTCCACGGTGCTGAATGCCGTGGAGATCGTTTGAATCACGCCCTGCAGCACCGCATAGACCACACCAAACACCAAGGTGGGAACCAGGATGGCCGCAGCGTTCTTGCTGAACTTGTTCCACGCCCAGGAGACCGCGTCGCCGACCCGGTAGGCAGGTGCGCCGAATCCGGGCGGCCCCGGCATCGGGTAGCCCGGCGGCGGGTAATTGCCTTGCTGCGGCGGGTAGTTCCCCGGAGGCGGTGGGTAAGCACCCGGCGGCGGGTAACTGCCTTGCGGCGGCGGGTAGTTCCCCGGAGGTGGCGGGTAGCTACCCGGCGGCGGGTAAGCGCCCGGCGGCGGCGGGTAATTGCCTTGCGGGGGCGGGTATCCGCCCGGGGCGGGCTGTCCTCCGGGGGTGGCGGGAATCCGCCCGGCGGGGGTGGTGGTTGAGTCATGTCACCTTCTCTTTGCGTTGTGGCGGAGAGTGAAACACCGGCCTGCAGAAGTCAATCCGCGGGCCGGCGCTTCCGGGAATCCTGCTGCTGCGGTCGATGTCAGAGCGGCAGACAGACCGTCTTGATGATCTTGTCGGCGATCGTCTGGCGCTTGGCGTCCCACAGCGGGAACAGGTAGCCGATGTAGCAGATGACGGCGTCCACCACGTGCGCCAGCTGCCGCACGATGGACATACCGAATCCTATTGGCTGGCCGGTGTTTTCGCTGACAACCTTGAACTTCAGGATGCTCTTGCCGATGCTCGACCCGGTCGTGCCCTGCCGGTAGCCGTAGTTCCAGATGATGTAGGCGAGCGCCAGAATCCAGGTGATCGCGAACGATACCTGGCCCAGCGTCGAGGCGCCGGTGGCACAGAACTCACCGAGGTCGTATTCCGAGGTATCGGTGACACACACCGTCTCTCGGGTTCCGAGCAGCAGGCCGTAGCCGATGCCCTCCAGGATCGCCACCGGGATGATGTCGATGATCCACGCCAGCACCCGGGTCAACCACGGTGTGTAGGCCTCTTTGGGCAGTCCCCCGCCGGGGGGCGGTCCGCCGTATCCCCCGCCGGGAGGCGGAGGTGGGGGCGGAAATCCACCCTGCGGAGGCGGCGGATAACCACCGGGCGGCGGAGGCGGAGGCGGCGGGTAATTCCCGGGAGGTGGTGGCGGTTGCTCGGTCATTGGCGCCTTCCAGGTGAGGAAACTAGCTGGCCCTGCGGCGAGTAACCCTACCTGAGAACGTGCACCGTTTGGCGTCGCTCGCGCCAACTTCATCTACTGGATACGGCACCGACGGAAGCCTTGTTTGCCAACGCAATCAGTGCGATTTGCCCGGTCAGCGCTGCGGAGCACCCTCGGACAGCGATCCCAACAGGTCGTGGCGAGTGAGCACGCCGATCGGCTTGCCGTCCTCGACCACCATGACGGCGTCGCAGTCGCGCAGCTCTTTTGCCGCGGTACCGAGCAGCTCACCGGATCCGATGAGCGGCAAGGGCTCACTCATGTGCAGTGCCACGGCGTCCGCCAGCTTTGCTCGCCCTTCGAAAACCGCTGAGAGCAGCTCCCTTTCGGACACACTTCCGGCAACCTCGCCGGCCATCACCGGCGGCTCGGCACCCACCACCGGCATCTGCGACACCCCGTATTCGCGCAGGATGCTGATCGCGTCACGCACCGTCTCGGACGGATGGGTATGCACCAGGTCCGGCAGCGCACCGGACTTGCGGCGCAACACCTCTCCGACGGTGACATCCTCGACCGAACCGTCCAGCCGGCTGCGCAGGAAGCCGTAGGACGACATCCATGCGTCGTTGAAAACCTTTGACAGGTAACCGCGCCCGCCGTCGGGGAGCAGCACCACCACCAACGCGTCGGGTCCGGCCTCCTCGGCCACCTTCAGCGCGGCCACCGCGGCCATCCCGCACGACCCGCCGACCAGCAGCGCCTCCTCGCGGGCCAGCCGCCGGGTCATCTCGAAGGAATCCGCGTCGGAGACGGCGATGATCCGGTCCGGGACGGCGGGATCGTATGCGCTGGGCCAGAAATCCTCACCGACGCCCTCCACGAGATAGGGACGACCGGTACCGCCCGAGTACACCGAGCCCTCCGGGTCGGCACCGATGATCTGTACGCGACCGTCCGACACCTCCTTGAGGTAACGGCCGGTGCCGGTGATGGTCCCGCCGGTGCCTACCCCCGCGACGAAGTGCGTGATCTTGCCATCGGTGTCTGCCCAGATCTCCGGGCCGGTGGTCTCGTAGTGGCTCTCCGGGCCCATCGGGTTCGAGTACTGGTCGGGCTTCCAGGCACCGTCGATCTCCTCGACCAGCCGGTTGGACACGCTGTAGTAGCTCGCCGGATCATCGGGGGCGACGGCGGTCGGGCACACCACCACCTCGGCGCCGTAGGCCCGCAGCACGTTGCGCTTGTCCTCGCTGACCTTGTCCGGGCAGACGAAGACACACCGGTAGCCGCGCTGCTGAGCGACCAGGGCCAGCCCGACACCGGTATTGCCGGAGGTGGGTTCGACGATGGTGCCGCCGGGTTTGAGCTCCCCGGATGCCTCGGCGGCGTCGATCATCTTGATCGCGATGCGATCCTTGGCGCTGCCGCCCGGGTTGAGGTACTCGATCTTCGCCGCGACCAGGGCCGACCCCGGTGCAACCACCGAGTTCAGCTGGACCAACGGGGTATTGCCGATGAGCTCACTGATGTGCCTGGCGATACGCATAACACCATCGTCTCAGGCCGGTGATCAACTCACCACGTCGCCTCACGAATGTAGTCACCGATCTGGCGCAGCGAGCGCGTCGCCTCGCTGACGACGGGTGCGCACAGCTGGAATACGTGCATCTGACCGGGCCAGATACGCACCTCGACCGGAACTCCGGCCTCGGCCAGCATCCGGGCGGCCTTGCGCGCGTCATTGAGCAGGACCTCCGACCCGGACACATGGATCAGCGTGCGGGGCAGCCCCGGCTCGATGTGCTCCAGCGGCTCGTAGATCTCCTCGCCGTGGCGCTTGGCCGCGCCGTCGATCATGTCGACCAGGGCTTCGAACGCCTTCGGCGGGAACATCGCATCGGTGCGCGCGTTCGGGTGCTGGGCGCGGTTCGTGTTGTCGATCTCGAACAGCGGGGACATGGTGACAACGGCGGCGGGCATCTCGGCATCGCTTCCCTCGGCCTGCAACCGCTGCGCCAGTGCCAGCGCCAGGTAGCCACCGGCCGAGTCACCGGCCAGCACGATGTTCTCGGGGGCGTAACCGGTCAGCCGCAGCCACTTGTACGCGTCGTAACAGTCGTCGAGAGCCACCCCGATCGAGTGCTTCGGGATCATCCGGTAGTTCACGACGAACACCGGGCTGTCGGCGAACCGGGACAGCTCGGTCGTCAGCCGGCCATGGGTGTTCACCCCGCAGGTGAGGAAGGCGCCGCCGTGCAGGTAGAGGACGACGCTGCGTTTCCCGTCGGCGGGCAGCACCCCGGCCGCGCGCACCAACTGCGCGGTGCAGTGCGGCAGCGCGATCGTGGCTCGCACCGTGCCCGGTGCTGGGCGCAGAACCCGGGCGGCGAAATCCAGCAGGCCGAACGGCCAGGGCAGTTTGGGGATGTGACTGCCGATTGCCAGAGTTGGCCTGATGGTCATCATGGCAACTAGCCCGGCGATCCGGCCCGCGATGCTGGCACCGTCCTCGACGACCTCGACCGGTCGCCAGTCCCCGACCGGGAATCGGCGAGATTGCCGCGCTCTAGCTGGGCTTATCGCTGCATGCGGTGAGCCTGAGACCTTGCTTGGTGCCGTCATCGCCACCACTTCCTACGCCGTTGTAGTACCCGTTGCTGATAATTTACTTAGCCAACCGGGGTAACTTAGCTTGCCCCTGCGTCAATAGGTTCAACAATCAAAGAATCCGTTTGGTTCCGGACTTGATACCCCACCGTGACCGCGCCTGGCCGCCCGCAACACTGACAATGCCGAAATCGGCTCCTAATATCGTTTTCGTGGGCAGTCGCGGATCGACCATCGCCCTGGCGGCCGCCGCCTTGGCATCGACGGGTTCGGCCTATGTCGGGGCCCGGAACCTACTGAGCGGGCAGGCCGACCAAGCCCGCCAGGTCATCCCCAAATCCTGGGACGTCCCGCCCCGCGCCGATGGCGTGTACGTGGCCGGCGGCGGCCCGGTGCAACGCTGGACCCGCGATGTCCCGTTCGACCTGCACCTGATGATCTTCGGCGACTCGACCGCCACCGGATACGGCAGTTCCTGCGCCGACGAGGTGCCCGGGGTGCTGCTGGCCCGCGGTCTCGCCGAAGAATCCGGTCAACGGATCCGGTTGAGCACCAAGGCCATCGTCGGCGCGACCTCCAAGGGACTGTCGGGTCAGATCGACGCGATGTTCGTCGCCGGCCCGCCGCCGGATGCCGCGGTGATCATGATCGGGGCCAATGACATCACCAAACCCAATGGGACCTGGCCCTCGGCGCGCCGCGTCGGCCGGGCCGTGCAGCGCCTGCGGGCCGCGGGCGCGGTGGTGGTCGTCGGGACCTGCCCCGACTTCGGCGTCATCAAGGCGATCCCGCAGCCGCTGCGCTGGGTGACGCGCAGCCAGGGACTGCGCCTGGCGCGCGCCCAGGCGGCCGAGGTGCGGGCGGCCGGCGGGGTGCCGGTGCCGTTCTCTGACCTGCTGGCACCGGAGTTCTACAAGGCGCCCGAGGTGCTGTTCTCGCAGGACATGTTCCACCCGTCGGGTGCGGGCTACCAGCTTGCGGCAAAGCAGCTGCTGCCCGCGTTGTGTAATGCGCTGGGCGACTTCGTATCTGACGCACCGATGGAGGCGGCGCTGGAATCGCGCACCGA
Organism: Mycolicibacterium frederiksbergense; assembly: GCF_012223425.1. Lineage (GTDB taxonomy): Bacteria > Actinomycetota > Actinomycetes > Mycobacteriales > Mycobacteriaceae > Mycobacterium > Mycobacterium frederiksbergense. The sequence goes on along the minus strand of NZ_CP038799.1, from coordinate 3,941,034 downwards.
CGAGGACAGCTCGTTGCTGGCCCGGATCGGCAACGTGACCCGGCTCTGGCGCCGCACAACCGGGGTCCCCGCACCCATCGTGGTGACCGCGAGCTAGGTTTTGTGCAACACGTTCTAGATGTATTGAGTCCCGAGGAGCCGTCATGCCCGAAGCCGTCATCGTCGCCACCGCCCGCTCCCCCATCGGACGCGCCGTCAAGGGATCGCTGGCCACCATGCGTCCCGACGACCTGGCTGCCCAGATGGTGCGCGCGGTGTTGGACAAGGTGCCCTCGCTGGATCCCCGCGATATCGACGACCTGATGATGGGCTGCGCACAGCCCGCCGGTGAGGCCGGCTACAACATCGCCCGTGCGGTGGCCGTCGAACTCGGCTACGACTTCCTGCCCGGCACCACCGTCAACCGGTACTGCTCGTCGTCGCTGCAGACCACCCGGATGGCCTTCCACGCCATCAAGGCCGGCGAGGGTGACGTGTTCATCTCCGCCGGTGTCGAGACGGTGTCGCGCTTCGGCGTCGGCGCCGCCGACGGAGCGCCCAACAGCAAGAACGCCCTGTTCGAGGAGGCTCAGGCGCGCACCGTCACGCAGGCCGAGGGCGACATCCCATGGCATGACCCGCGCGAGGACGGCCTCATCCCCGATGTCTACATCGCCATGGGCCAGACCGCCGAGAACGTCGCCACCTACACCGGCATCAGCCGCGAAGACCAGGACCACTGGGGCGTGCGGTCGCAGAACCGGGCCGAGGAAGCCATCAAGAGCGGGTTCTTCGAGCGCGAGATCTCGCCGGTGACGCTGCCCGACGGCACCGTCGTCTCCACGGATGACGGCCCGCGCGCGGGCACCTCCTACGAGAAGATCAGCCAGCTCAAGCCGGTGTTCCGCCCGAACGGCACGATCACCGCCGGCAACGCGTGTCCGCTGAACGACGGTGCTGCCGCCGTCGTCATCATGAGCGACACCAAGGCCAAGGAGCTGGGCCTGACCCCGCTGGCGCGCATCGTCTCCACCGGCGTGTCCGGGCTGTCCCCGGAGATCATGGGGCTGGGCCCGATCGAGGCCATCCGCAAGGCACTGGCCAAGGCCGGCAAGACGATCTCCGATATCGACCTGGTCGAGATCAACGAGGCCTTCGCCGTCCAGGTGATCGGCTCCGCGCGCGAGCTCGGCATCGACGAGGACAAGCTGAACGTCTCCGGCGGTGCGATCGCGCTGGGGCATCCCTTCGGTATGACCGGTGCCCGCATCACCGCGACGCTGCTGAACAACCTGGCCACCCACGACAAGACGTTCGGCATCGAGTCGATGTGTGTCGGTGGCGGCCAGGGCATGGCAATGGTCGTGGAGCGGCTCTCCTGACCCGATGACCACCCTCGGAACCCCGCTGTCTCCGCACGCCACCCGGGTGATGCTGCTCGGCTCCGGCGAGCTCGGCCGCGAGGTCCTGATCGCGCTGCAGCGGCTGGGCGTGGAAACCATTGCCGTGGACCGGTACCCGGATGCACCGGGCCATCAGGTCGCCCATCACGCGCGCACCATCACGATGACCGATCCGGAGGCGTTGCGGGCGCTGATCGAGGCCGATAAGCCCGATCTGGTGGTGCCCGAGATCGAGGCGATCGCGACTCCGGTGCTGGAAGCCCTCGAGGACGCCGGTGCGGTCCGGGTGATCCCGACCGCGCGGGCGGCCCGGCTGACCATGGACCGGGAGGGCATCCGGCGGCTGGCGGCCGAAACCCTCGGGGTGTCCACCAGCCCCTACCGGTTCTGCGATTCGCTGTCGGAGTTGCAGGAGGCGATCGACGGCGGCATCGGCTACCCGTGCGTGGTGAAGCCGGTGATGAGCAGTTCGGGCAAGGGCCAATCCAAGATCGACGGGCCCGACGATGTCGCGGCTGCCTGGGAGTACGCGATGTCGGGCAGCCGGGTGAGCAATACCCGGATCATCGTCGAAGGGTTCATCGACTTCGACTACGAGATCACGCTGCTGACGGTGCGGGCGCTCGACGGCACCCAATTCTGCGAACCGATCGGTCACAAGCAGGTCAGCGGCGACTACGTGGAGAGCTGGCAGCCGCATCCGATGTCGGATGCGGCCCTGCGCAGCGCCCAGGAGATCGCCCGCGCGGTGACCGAGAACCTGGGTGGGCAGGGCATTTTCGGTGTCGAGCTGTTCGTCAAGGGCGATCAGGTGTGGTTCAGCGAGGTCAGCCCGCGCCCGCATGACACCGGCATGGTGACGATGGTGACGCAGTGGCAGAACGAGTTCGAGCTGCATGCGCGGGCGATCCTCGGCCTGCCGGTCGACACCACGCTCAAGTCACCCGGTGCCAGCGCGGTGATCTACGGCGGTGTCGACGCCGCGGGTGTCGTCTTCGACGGGGTCGAGGCCGCGCTGGCCGTGCCGCACACCGATATCCGGCTGTTCGGGAAGCCGGAGAGCTTCGTGAAGCGGCGGATGGGTGTGGCGCTGGCCTACGACGCCGATGTCGACATCGCGCGGGCCAACGCCGTCGAGGCGGCGAGCCGGGTATCGCCCCGGGTGCCCTAGGTTTACGCCGCGTTGGCTTGACTTTGCGCCCAGGGCGCGAAAGTGCGAGTGGGCCGCGCCCTCAACGCAGAGTCAAGTTGGTGTTGGGCGCCAGCCTGTTCCATTCACGCTGTACCCGCCTGATGATTCCGGCACTCCGCTGCCCCGCCGCGACCCGGACGAGCGTCCAACCCACGCCGGCGATGTAGTCGTGGCGGTCGATGTCGTAGCCGAGCGTCCCCGTGTGCTGTTCACCGTCGTATTCGACTGCGAGCAAGAGATCTTCCCATCCCATGTCGAGGAAGTACACCGGGTAGCCGTCCCAGTCGAGTACCGGGATCTGGGTCCGTGGCCGCGGAAACCCTGACTTCATCAGCAACAACCGCAGCCACGTCTCCTTGGGAGATTGGCTCCCGGGGTCATACAGATCCAACGCATTCTTCAGTTGCGGCAGGCCTCGGGTGTGAGGGTGTCGCTCAGCAAGCGTGCGCACATCGTCGGCTTTGAAACCGGTCGCCGCGCCGAGTGCATCCAGGCGGGCGACGGCGTCTCCGAATTGACCTCTGCGTCCCAGGTCGAACGCAGTGCGCTCCACGGTGGTGACCGCCATGTCGTGCATCGTCCGGGCCTCGTCAGCGAGTAGGAGATCATGGCGGGTGATGACGCCGCTCGGCGGTCTGGCGTTAGGCCAGATCAGTTCGACGGGAGCGGCTTGGCTGATCCACTTGGCTCCGTATAGCGCCGCAGCCGAACTGCCCGCGATCACCGCCTGCCGATGCGACCACAGCCACGCCGCGCGAAGGCGCTGTTGCCGAGATGGGTTGGCCCACTTGCCCATGTACACATCGGGCAGAACGGTGCGGTAGTACTTGCGCAACTCGTGGCGGGTGAGCCTTCCTGCCGACAGTGCCTCACTGCCGATGAACGGCTCTTCCATGAGTCAAGCATTCGGGATCGGACCTGGTGAGACCACCTGCCCGCAGCAATCTGTGGATCAATCGGCCGCTGGGGATACCCGCGCTGTATTGACTATGCGGTCACGGCGCAAAAGTGCGAGTAGACCTCCCCACCACCGCAGAGTCAAGACGATATGCGCGCATGAAAAAGGGCGCCCACATGGTGGACGCCCTTTCTCTCGCCGACGTACTAGTCGTTGTTGAAGTAGCTCAGCAGGCGCAGGATCTCCAGGTACAGCCACACCAGGGTGACCGTCAGCCCGAGGGCGACGCCCCAGGCGGCCTTCTCCGGAGCACCGGCGCGGATCATCTGGTCAGCCGAGTCGAAGTCGATCAGGAACATGAACGCCGCCAGACCGATGCAGACCAGCGAGAAGATGATCGCCAGCGGGCCGCCGCTGCGCAGGCCGAAGCCCTCGCCGCCGCCGACGCCGAACAGCGCGAGCACCATGTTGAGCAACGCGATCGCGACGACGCCGAAGAGCGCCGCCACCATCATCCGGGTGAACTTGGGGGTGACCCGGATGGCTCCGGTCCGGTAGACCACCAGCATGCCGACGAAGACGCCGACGGTGCCGAAGATGGCCTGCGCGATCATCCCCGGGCCACCGGTGGAGACCAGGTTCGCGAAGAGGAACGAGGCGGCACCGAGGAACACACCCTCCAGCGCCGCGTAGCTCAGCACGATGGCCGGGTTGTCCTGCTTGCGACCGAAGGTCGCGATCATGATCAGTGCGAAGCCACCGAGACCGCCGACGAGCACGAACGGCATCATCAGGCCGGGGCTCATGGACACCATGAAGTACGACAGAACGCCGAGAGCCGTCACCACCGCGAGGGTGATGCCCGTCTTCGTCACGACGTCGTCGATGGTCATCGGCCGGGAAACGCCGGCCTGCTGCTGATCCGGGTACTGCGTCGCGTAGGGCTCCGCCTGCACCTGCTGCGCACCGAAGCTTGCGGCTCCGGTACCGAACTGCGCGTATCCGCCCTGCCCCTTGGGCAGTGATCGGAATACCGGGTTGCTGCTTTCGCGCACCGTAGGTCCTCTCCATCAGTACTGGTGGTTCGATTGACGAACACACGTTCAACGATCAACGGTCCGATCAGGTTCCCATGCCCAGCCGGTCACGACTGAGAATGTTCTCAGGAAACGTCCAGGTTGATCGGTGCAAACCCTACCCGTCGCGTGTCACACGGAGGCTACGAACTAGATTGCAAACGTGGCAGAAAACGAGGACATCCTAGTAAGTGTCCGCAACGGCGTCGGGGTCGTCACGCTCAATCGTCCGAAGGCGATCAACTCGCTCAACGACGTGATGGTCGACGGCCTGCAGACGGCCCTCACGACCTGGGAGAACGACGACGCGGTGCGCTCGGTGCTCCTCACCGGCGCGGGCGAGCGCGGGCTGTGCGCCGGCGGTGACGTCGTCGCGCTCTATCACAGCGCCAAGGGCGACGGCTCCTACGCACGCAAGTTCTGGTGGGACGAGTACCGGCTCAACGCCCACATCGGCCGCTACCGGAAGCCCTACATCGCGCTGATGGACGGCATCGTCATGGGCGGCGGCGTCGGCGTCGCGGCGCACGGCAACGTCCGGGTGGTCACCGACAAGACCAAGATGGGCATGCCCGAGGTCGGTATCGGCTTCATCCCCGACGTCGGCGGCACCTATCTGCTCTCGCGCACCCCGGGCCTGCTGGGCCTGCACGCCGCATTGACCGGGGCCCCGTTCTCCGGTGCGGACGCCATCGCCCTCGGCTTCGCCGACCACTTCGTCCCGCACGAGCGGCTGGCCGACTTCGCCGAAGCCGTCGTCACCGACGGACACGAGGACGCCTTGAATTCCTACGCCGAGGAGCCGCCGGCCAGCGAGCTGCTCGCCCAGCGCGAGTGGATCGACACCTGCTATGCCCGCGAGACCGTCGCCGATATCGTCGACGACCTGCGCCGCCAGGAAACCGAAGCGGCCGACGCCGCCGCCCACCTGATCGGCACCCGCTCACCGATCGCGCTGGCCGTCACGCTCACCGCGGTGCGCCGCGCGGCGCACCTGCACACCCTGGAAGAGGTTCTGCAGCAGGAGTTCCGGGTGTCGGTGGCCTCGGCGAAGTCGCACGATTTCGTCGAGGGCATCCGCGCGCAGTTGGTGGACAAGGACCGCAACCCCCAGTGGTCACCGGCCACGCTCGACCTCTGCGACGACGCGGCCGTCGACGCCTATTTCGCTTCCGCCCACCCCGATCTGACGTTCTGAGAGGTTGCCATGACCACACAAGACTTCGAGACCATTCTGGTGACCCGCGACGGCCGGGTGGCCACCATCACGCTGAACCGGCCCAAGGCGCTCAACGCGCTCAACAGCCAGGTCATGCACGAGGTCACCGCTGCCGCAGCGGAACTCGACGCCGACCCCGGCATCGGCGCCATCATCCTGACCGGCAGCGCGAAGGCGTTCGCCGCCGGCGCCGACATCAAGGAGATGGCCGACCTGTCCTTCGCGGATGTGTTCAGCCAGGATTTCTTCGCGCACTGGGGCACGTTCGCCGCCACCCGCACCCCCACCATCGCCGCGGTCGCCGGCTACGCCCTCGGCGGCGGATGCGAGCTGGCCATGATGTGCGACCTGCTGATCGCCGCGGACACCGCGAAGTTCGGCCAGCCCGAGATCAAGCTCGGCGTGCTGCCCGGCATGGGTGGCAGCCAGCGACTGACCCGCGCCATCGGCAAGGCCAAGGCGATGGACCTGATTCTCACCGGCCGCACCATCGATGCCGCCGAGGCCGAGCGCAGCGGCCTGGTCTCCCGGGTGGTCCCGGCCGACACCCTGCTCGACGAGGCGAACGCCACCGCAGTGACGATCGCCGGGATGTCGCTGTCGGCGGCGCGGATGGCCAAGGAGGCCGTCAACCGCGCCTTCGAGTCGACGCTGGCCGAAGGTCTGCTCTACGAGCGGCGGATCTTCCACTCGGCCTTCGCGACCGAGGATCAGAAGGAAGGCATGGCCGCGTTCACCGAGAAGCGCGCGGCGAACTTCACCCATCGCTAAAGTCGAGCGGTGAATGTCGTCGCCGCTGAACCGGAAGCCACCGAAGCGCCCGCCAGACGCGATTGGTGGACCAGGCATTACACCTTCACCGGCACCGCTGTCGGCCTGGTGTTCATCTGGCTGTCGCTGACCCCGTCGCTGTTGCCGCGCGGCCCGCTGTTCCAGGGTCTGGTGAGCGGCGCGGCCGGCGGTATCGGCTACGGCCTCGGGGTTTTCGGCGTCTGGCTGTTCCGGTACATGCTCTCGCGGGACACCACCCCGAAACCGCCGAAGTGGGCCTGGCTGATCCTGCTCGTGGTCGGCGTCATCGGGCAGATCGCGGCGATCGTCTACTTCCACGTCTGGCAGGACGATATCCGCGACCTGATGGGCGTTCCCCGGCTGGCGTTCTGGGACCATCCGTTGACGGCGGTGCTGGCCATCGTGTTCCTGTTCATGTTCGTCGAGATCGGGCAGCTGGTAGGCAGATTGGTCCGCTACCTGGTGCGCCAGCTGGAACGCGTCGCACCCCCGAGGGTGTCCGGCGTGATCGCGGTGGCGCTCGTCCTCGCACTCGCCATCGCGTTGCTCAACGGGATCGTGGTGCGTTTCGCGATGAGCACCATCAACAGCACGTTCGAGAACGTCAACAACGAAGATGATCCCGACAATCCTGCTCCCACAACCGCTTTGCGTTCCGGCGGGCCGCAGTCGCTGGTGAGCTGGGAGTCGCTTGGGCATCAGGGGCGCAACTTCGTGGCCGGCGGACCGTCGGTGGCCGAGCTCACCGAATTCAACGGCTCCCCCGCCACCGAACCGATCCGTGCCTACGCCGGGCTCAACTCCGCCGACGGCATCAAGGCCACCGCCAAGCTGGCCGCCGAGGAGCTCCAGCGCACGGGTGGGCTCGACCGCGATGTGATCGCCGTGGCCACCACCACCGGTACCGGCTGGATCAACGAGGCCGAGGCCTCCTCGCTGGAGTACATGTACAACGGCAACACCGCGATCGTGTCGATGCAGTACTCGTTCCTGCCCAGCTGGATCTCCTTCCTGGTCGACCAGGAGAACGCCCGCCAAGCCGGTCAGGCGTTGTTCGAAGCGGTCGACGCCCTGGTACGCGAACTGCCCGAGGCCGATCGCCCGAAGCTGGTGGTGTTCGGCGAGAGTCTGGGCTCGTTCGGCGGCGAAACCCCGTTCCTGGCGTTGAACAATCTCATCGCCCGCACCGACGGCGCGCTGTTCTCCGGGCCCACGTTCAAGAACACCATCTGGACCAACCTGACCATCAACCGCGACGAGGGTTCCCCGCAGTGGCTGCCCATCTTCGATAAGGGTGAGAACGTCCGGTTCTCGGCCGTCGCGTCCAAGGACCTGGGCCGCCCCGACGATCCGTGGGGACAACCCCGGGTGGTGTATCTACAACACGCCTCGGATCCGATCGCGTGGTGGAACCCCGATCTGCTGTTCGCCAAACCTGATTGGCTGCGCGAGCCGCGCGGGTACGACGTGTCACCGCGGATGGAGTGGATCCCGGTGGTGACCTTCCTGCAGGTGTCCGCCGATATGGCGGTCGCCGTCGACGTCCCCGACGGACACGGCCACGTCTACGTGCGCGATGTCGCCAATGCCTGGGCGGCGATCCTGCAGCCCCCGGGCTGGACACCGGAGAAGACCGAGCGACTGCGCCCGACGCTACGTTCCGACGAGAGCAGCTGACTTCAGCGCCTGATAGCCGCCGATGACGTCGGTCGCCCGGTGCAGCCCGAGATCCTGCAAGGCGGCGGCGGCGAGGCTGGAGGTGTAGCCCTGCGAGCACAGCACGATCCATTCGACGTCATCGCCGACTGCCTCGGGGATGCGGGCCTCGCTGGTCGGATCGCAGCGCCACTCCAGATGATTGCGCTCGATCACAAGTGCGCCCGGAACATCGCCCTCGGCGGCCCGCTGCCATCCCGGCCGGATGTCGACCAGCAGCGCCCCTCGTTGCACTGCGGCGGGTACATCGACTGCCTCGATCCGCTGCAACCGGGCGCGGGCGGCGTCGAGCACCGCGTCGATACGACTGGGCATAGGACTATCCCTCCGGAGCGTCGGTGAGCTCGGTGCGTCTGCGGCGCAACGCGTTCCGCTCGGTTACACCGTAGTAGGACATGGCCGTCAGCGGCGGCGAGTAGGCGTGCACGCTGAGCGTCACCGGAACAGGGGTCGGGGCGGGCGCCCACACCACATCGTGCACCCAGCCCAGCGGGAAGCCCGCCTGATCACCGGCCGTCAGCTCGCGACTGCGCAGACGCTGCCCGTCCCAGCGGGTTTCCTGCAACGCACCGGAGACCACCGTCAGCGCGCCCAGCGAGCCGCCGTGGTCGTGCAGTTCGGTCGACTTGTCCGGCACCCAACTGATCAACCAGATGTCGAGCTCGTCATCGCCGTAGAGCCGGTTGTACCAACGCTCGTCGGTGGGCAGCCGGGCACCGGCGAGCAGCCGGTCGTAGCGTCCGGACAGCACGTCGTCGGCGCAGCGGTCGGTGGCCTGCAACAGATCGGGTACGCGCAGCCGGGTCGGCGCCGAGACGGCGGGCGAAAGGGTGGGGGCCAGAAGTGGGGCAACCATGAGGGAACTCCAGAAAACGAAAACGGACGGGTGGTCGGCGCTCACGCAGCGCGACAACAGCCCCGATTCGTGGTCCCGTCCGTCATGGCCGCGAGTGTTGCATAGATTGGCGGTATGCGCCGCTACCCGATCCTCGTGACAGCAGCCGCCGCAGCCCTCCTGAGCGGGTGCTCCCCGAGCACCGAGGAGCCGGCGGGCGACACCTCCGCACCGAGCATCACGACCTCGGAGGCCTCGCCGTCTCCGGAGGCGCAGGTGCCCGAGGGCGCCGTCCAGGTGTCACCGGGCGGTGTCACGACGGGGGTCGGCGCCCCGGCCGATGCCACCGAATCCGGCTATGGCCAGGCCTGCCTCGCCGCACGGGCCTGGTTCGACGCGCAGAACGGCACGGTCGAGGCCTACCTGCAGACGGTGCAGACCCCCGGCGCGTCCGGTCCGGGCAGCTTCAACATGGCGTGGTCGGCGCTGACACCCGGGCAGCAGGCCGCGGTCATCATGGCCGCCAATGCCGCCGCCAACGCGGAGTGCGGCTGAGGTTCGAATCACGGCGAGCTTAATGGCCACAGTGGTGTCGATGGCGGCCGGCGGGTGCACCACAATGGAGCCATGCGAATTGCGCTGGCGCTGGGCAGCGGAGGTGCGCGCGGTTACGCGCACATCGGGGTCATCAACGAACTGACCGAGCGTGGCTACGACATCGTCGGTGTCGCCGGGTCCTCGATGGGCGCCCTTGTCGGCGGATTACACGCCGCCGACAAACTCGACGAATTCGCGCAGTGGGCGGGGTCATTGACACAACGGGCGGTCTTGCGGCTGCTGGATCCGTCGCTGACGTCGCCCGGGGTGTTGCGGGCCGAGAAGATCCTCGACGCGGTGCGCGACATCCTCGGTGATGTCACCATCGAATCGCTGCCCATCCCGTACACGTCGGTGGCCACCGACCTGATTGCCGGGAAGTCGGTGTGGCTGCAGCGCGGTCCGCTCGATGACGCGATCCGGGCGTCGATCGCGATCCCGGGCATCTTCACACCGCACGTGCTCGACGGACGGCTACTGGCCGACGGCGGCATCCTGGATCCGCTGCCGATGGCGCCGCTCTCCGCGGTCAACGCCGATATGACCATCGCGGTGAGCCTGTCCGGGGGCGATCCGGCCGTTCGGTTGAGCGAACCCGAACCCCGGGTGACCACCGAGTGGTTGGGCCGGATGTGGCGTAGCACAACGGCTCTGCTGGACACGTCCACGGCGCAGCGGGTGATGGACAGCCCGGCCGCCAAGTCGGTGCTCAGCCGGTTCAGCAGCTCCCTGGAAGACGGCGCCGACACCGCCGAGGCGTTGAGCGACAGCGGGATCCCCGAACTACCCCGGCTGGGCAGCTTCGAGATCATGAATCGCACCATCGATATCGCCCAGTCGGCGCTGGCCCGGCACACGCTGGCCACCTATCCGCCCGATCTGCTGATCGAGGTGCCGCGCAACGCCTGCCGCAGCCTGGAGTACCACCGCGCCGAGGAGGTCATCGAGATCGGCCAGGAGTTGGCCGCGGCCGCCCTGGACGCGCTGGGATAACCGGCCAGAAATGCCCCGACGGCGGCCGCCACCCGACGGCCCTGCGCACGTCCGGCGATCGCGGACGGCCGACGGCACCGCGGATCCAGCGGGTTGGTCCCGAATGCGACAAGCGCATCGTCATCGGCGAACACCGTGAAGGTCGCGCCGGGAAAGGCGGCGATCTCGGCTCCGGCACCGTCGCCGAACGGGGACGGTGCGTTCGCACCGGCGGGCACCAACACCACCGCCGCGGCGCAGTCGGCCGCGGCGGCCATGTTGACCGCGCTGCCCACCCCGCCGTCCATGAACCTGCGGGCCCCGATGGTGACCGTCGGCCACGCGCCGGGCACCGCGCAACTGGCGGCGACGGCGTCGACCAGCGCGACGCCGGAATCGCGGGTGAAGACCACCAGTTCACCTGTCGCGGTGTCGATCGCGGTGATGCGCAGATCCCGGTGCGGCCAGTCGTGGGACGGCAACCGGTGCGCGATGACCTCGCGACGGACCTGCTCGGGAACGGTGTCGGCGGCCAGCGCGATCCCGCCGATGCGACGCAGCCGCTCCAGGGTGCTGCCGCCCTCGCCCAGCGCGCTGACAAACACCTCGGTGAGGTCGTCGATGGTGACCCCGGAGTCGATCTCGTGGGATTCCTCGGCGATCTGGCGCGCATACAGCTCGCCCAGGGATGTGCCACTGCCGAGCTGGGCCGACACTGCCGATCCGGCCGAGGTACCCAGCAGCACATCGGAATTCAGCAGCGTGTCGGCGGTCTGTGCTGACTCGTCGGCGATCCCGGTCAGTACACCTGTCTCCCAGGCGATACCCGCCAGCCCGCCACCGGCGAGGATGAGTGCGCGTGCCACCGCTCAGCGCACCAGCTGATCAGACAGTGTCTCCAGCGACTGCCGGGCGTAGCCCTTCCACAGCCTGCCGAACACCGGCAGCGCCACCGCCGTCAGGGCCGAGCGCGGATGGATGGTCCACCGCCAGGTCAGTGTGGTGCCGGTGCCGATCGGGTCGAAGATCCACATCCCTTCGACGTGCCCGACCAGCGGCGCCAGCGGGCCCTTCACGTGGGTGAGCGTGTACCCGAACGACCGCGGCGGGTCATAGGAGGTCAGCTCCTCCCGCATGCTGCCGCCACCGGTGAGCACCACGGTGCGGCTCTGCCCGACGGCATCCCAGTCCCCGGTTTGATCGCGGGTCTCCTTGATCGGCGGGATGGGTCCGTACCAGCGACGGAACAGCTGGGGCAGCGGCATCGGCACCATGCCCGCGAACAGGTCCGCGGGCGCGAGCGGAATCGCCCGTGATTGCTCGACCACCAGAGGTTGCGCCATGATGGCCATACTAGCGACGGGAGCAAGATGAGTACCCACACTCAGACGATGCGCGCCCAGCGGTTCTACGCCGACACGAAAACCATTGTGGTCGAGGATGTTCCGATACCGAAGCCGGGTCCCGGTGAAGTCCTGGTGAAGGTGGCGTTCTGCGGTATCTGCCACTCGGACCTCAGCCTCATCAACGGCACCTTCCCGTCCCAGCTGCCGGTGGTCACCCAGGGCCACGAGGCATCGGGCACCATCGCCGAGCTCGGCCCCGGCGTGACGGGCTGGGCCGAGGGTGACCGGGTGGTGGTGGCTGCCGGCCGACCCTGCCAAAGCTGCCCCAACTGCGCCCGCGGGGACTTCGGCAACTGCCTGCGGATCCGGCTGATGGCCTTCGCCTATGACGGCGCCTGGGCGCAGTACACCGTCGCGCAGGCCTTCGGGCTGACCCGGGTGCCTGACAATGTGCCGCTTGAGCAGGCGGCGATCCTGGCCGACGCGGTGTCGACCCCGTACGGCGCCGTGGTGCGCACCGCGAAGGTGGGCATCGGCGAGTCGGTGGGCGTGTGGGGTGTCGGCGGGGTCGGGACCCACATCGTGCAGTTGGCGCGACTGGTCGGGGCGGCGCCCATCATCGCCGTCGATATCAAACCGGCAGTGCTGGACCGGGCGCTCGCACTGGGCGCGGACTACGCCTTTGACGCCCGCGATGAGGCGCTGGGCGAGAAGATCGTCGCACTCACCGGGGGCCGCGGCCTCGACATCGCCTTCGACGCAGTCGGTCTCGGTTCCACCTTCGACCAGGCGCTGGCCAGTCTGACGATGGGCGGGCGACTGGTGGGGGTGGGCATGAGCGCCGACGCACCGAGCATCGGGCCGACCTCGTTGTTCAACCTGACCCGCAAACAGGTCTTGGGCCACCTGGGTTACCAGAACGCCGACATCGCGACGCTGGCCAACCTGCTGTCACTGGGGCGCCTCGACGTCAGCCGGTCCATCAGCGAGATCGTGTCGCTGGAGGATGTGGCCGCCGGGATCGAGAAGCTGGAGCGCGCCGACGGCGACCCGATCCGGATTCTGGTCCAGCCCTGACTACCTCAGCCCGGGTGCGGCCTTGGCGCTGAACAGCGGCAGATCCAGATAGGTCGCGACCCCGGGCGGTGCGGCACAGACCGCCGGTATGGAGTTGACACAGTGCGCGGCGGTCGCCACGACGCCGGGCTCCGGACCGTCCTCCCCCACCTCGCCCTGGAAACCCTTGATGGAGACCGTGAAATCGGGGTTACCGCGCACCTCCATCTCGTAGCGCTGCCCTTCGGGCCCGAAATCCCATGCCGGAGCCAGATTCTCCTCGCCCATCAGCCAGTTGACCGTCACCCGCACCACGACCTGGTCACCGACCACGGCTTCCCAGTGGAACTTGCGGGCCGCGACCTGCCCGGGTTCGATGACCCCGATCGGGGAATCGATCGGCGCCGTGGCCACGGCGATCTCCTGGCGAGCAACAATTTTCGGGTCGGCCTTGAATCCGAACGCGTCGACGCACATCCGCACGGCCTGGATGAAACCGCCGTCGAGCAGCTTCTGCATGGGGCCCGACAGCGCCTTGTCGGGGGTGTCGCCGAACCCCATGACATGGCGCACCACATCGGGGGCGTCATAGGTGCGCAGGTCGGAGAATTCCTCGGCCCGCACGAAGGTCACGCCGGTGGACATCACCGAGAACAACAGCGGGAACTTCTCACTGATGCCGCCGGGGGCGATTCCGGTGCCGTGCAGCGTCGCCCCACCGGCGATGCCGGCTTCGCGCAACGGTGCGGCCTGCTTGTCGCTCGGATAGACCCAGCCGACCGGGGTGACGACGTTCTTGCCCGACCGCAGCAGCGCGGCCACCTCGTCGGCGTTGGGCATCAGCGGTGCGTAGACGACCGCGTCCGCGTCCAGCGCCAGGATCTCCTCGACACTGCTGGTCGCGGTGATCCCGAGCGGTTCGCCACCGATGAGTTCGCCGACGTCGCGGCCGTGCTTGGCCTCCGAATGCACCCAGCATCCGACCAGTTCCAGGTCAGGGTGCTCCAGCACTGCTCTGATGGCGGCGACGCCGACGCCACCCGTGGCCCACTGCACAACCCGCAATGTCATAACCCGCCCTTCCACACAAAACTAGAACACGTTCTACCACTTTGCGGGCGTGGTTCGCGGGGATCCGGGCACAATACTGATTCATGAGCGGCGGCGTGGACTTCGGGGTGCTCGGCCCGCTGCAGCTGTCCGTGAACGGATCGCCGGTCGCGCTGGGCACGCCGAAGCAACGCGCGGTGCTGGCCATGCTGGTGATGAGCCGCAACCGCCCGATCAGTAGCGACGCGCTGGTCGGTGCGGCCTGGGAACAGTTCCCACCGCCGGAGCCCAAGGCCAGCCTGCATTCCTACATCTCCAACCTGCGCAAGCTGATCAGCGGCGGCGGTTCGGACGGCCGGATGATCCTGGCCAGCGCGCCGCCGGGCTACCGGCTGACCGTCACCGACGACGGATGCGACCTCGGGCGTTTCGTGTCGGCCAAGAACGCCGGCGTGCAGGCCGCCGCGGCCAGCCAGTTCGAGCAGGCCAGCACTCATCTGTCCGAGGCGCTGGCGCAGTGGCGCGGACCGGTGCTCGATGACCTCCGCGATTTCGAATTCGTCGGCCCGTTCGCCACCGCGCTCATAGAGGACAAGGTTGTCGCGCACACCGCGCACGCCGAGGCCGAAATCGCCTGCAACCGAGGCTATGCCGTGATCGGAACGCTGGAATCCCTGGTGGCCGAGCACCCCTACCGTGAACCGCTGTGGACACAGCTGATCACCGCGTACTACGTCAGCGAGCGGCAATCCGACGCGCTGGACGCCTATCGGCGGCTGCGTAGCACGTTGGCCGAGGATCTCGGTATCGACCCGGGCCCCACGGTGCGTGCACTGTCCGAACGTATTCTGCGCCAGGAACCCATCAACACCCGTCGGGCCGCCCGCACCACGGCCGTGCACAAGATCGGCATCGACATCCGCACCGCGACCGGCGCGCAGTCCGCACCCGCGCAGATGCGGGCTGCCTCGGGGCGGGTGTATCCGCTGCTGTCGGCGGCGACACGGATCGGCCGGCTGCCCGACAACGACATCGTGCTCGACGACGTCAGCGTCAGCCGCCACCACGCGGTCATCATCGACACCGGCACCAGCTACGTCATCACCGACCTACGATCGGCCAACGGCGTCGAGGTGGCCGGGCACCGCATCCGTGGCACCGCCACCCTCACCAGCGGCGACCGTGTGCGGGTGTGCGACCACGAATTCGTGTTCGAGATCGCGCCGCCCGCTGAGCTTCCCCGGTGAGCGCTGCGCCGAACCGTTAATGTGATGGGCCGACACACTCCAGGAGAAGCAGGGGAAATGACCGGGCCGACATCGCGTGAGGGTACCGATTTCGGCCGTTATCGACTGCGCAGACTCATCGGACGCGGCGGCATGGGCGAAGTCTATGAAGCCGAGGACACCGAGAAGGACCGCATCGTCGCGCTGAAACTGCTGCCCGAAGGTGTGTCCCACGACCCGGTGTTCCGCAAACGGCTACAGCGCGAAGCACATTCGGCGGGCCGGTTGCAGGAACCGCATGTGGTGCCGATCCATGATTACGGCGAGATCGACGGCGTCCTCTACGTCGACATGCGGATGATCAACGGGGCCGACCTGCGCAAAATCCTGAAGAGCTACGGCCCGATGACGCCGGCCCGCGCGGTCGCCATCGTGCGCCAGATCGCCTCGGCGCTGGACGCCGCGCACGAGAGCGGCATCATGCACCGCGACGTCAAACCGGAGAACATCCTCATCACCCGGGATGACTTCGCCTATCTGGTGGACTTCGGCATCGCCAACGCCGCCAGCGATGAGAAGCTGACCGAATTGGGCACCGCGGTAGGCACTTACGCATACATGGCACCGGAGCGGTTCACCAGCGACCAGGTGACCTACCGCGCCGACGTGTACGCCCTGACCTGCGTGCTGCACGAATGCCTGACCGGATCGCAGCCCTATCCCGGCGACAGCGTCAGCATGGTGATCACCGCGCATCTGATGCAGCCGATCCCGGCCCCGAGCCAAGCCCGGCCCGGTATCCCGGCCGCATTCGACCGCGTCGTCTCCCGCGGGATGGCCAAGAAACCCGCCGACCGGTTCGCCAGCGCCGGAGATCTGGCCGCGGCCGCCACCGACGCCCTGAGCGTGCGTGACCAGGACCAGGCGGCGCACATCGTGCAACGCGGCGCGGCGGCGACCATGCCCGGCCCGCAGTTCGGCACGCCGCCACCGTTCGGGGTGACCCCACCGCCCTTCGGCACGCCTGGGCCACCGCCACCGAACTGGCACACCCCGCCACCCGGCCGCCCGCCGCAGCCCAAGAAGACGACGCCGTGGCTGCCCATCGCGGCCGCCGCCACGGTGTTGTTCCTGGTGCTCGCCGCCGTGGGCGTCTACTTCATGGTGAAACCCGAGGACACCAAGGCCGCCCCGCCCACCACAACCTCGGCGGCCCCCACCACCGCCGAGCGGACCACCCGCACCCGGGCCCCCGACCCGGCGATCTTGCAGGATCGCCTGTTCGGCATGCTCCCGCAGGGGTATGACCCTGGCGTATGCCAGGCGGTCGATCCGCCCGTGCCCGGCGCGCTGGCGACCGTGGACTGCGGGCCGTCGAGCATGGCGGGCGGTCCCCTCGCCTCGCGATACTCGACGTTCCCCGACCAGGGCGCCCTGCGGGCCAACTTCGACGAGGCGATCGGCGAGACCGCCGAACTGATGCCGTGCCCGAACAGCACCATGGACTCCCCCGCCACCTGGCACTACACCGACACCCCGCAGAAGGCCGAGGGCTCCATCGCCTGCGGCACCTACAACGACAGCCCGGACCTCACCTGGACCAAGAACGACGGTCTGCTGCTCGGCAACGCCCAGGGCCCGAACCTCGACGAGTTGCATCAGTGGTGGCTGGCCTACGGCTGAGGCCGCACCCCAAGAATTCTTCAAGAACGTCGTTGGACGCTGATGTCACCCCCGGATCACGCCGGGGCTCAGACATCCAGGGGAGAGACGATGTTCGCAGTTCAGCGCCTGATCCAGTCCGCCGGCCTCGCACTGGTGGCCGGCCTGTCCGGCCTCGCCACCGCCGGCACCGCGAGCGCCATCACCTCCGCCGACGATGCGGCATTCCTGTCCGATATCCGTTATGAGGGCATCTCCTACGAGTCCGCGGTCGAGGTCATCTCGAACGCTCATGAGGTGTGTGCCGAGCTGGACTCCGGGGTCCAGGCCACCGATATCGGCCTGGACATCCTGGAGTACACCGACCTGAACACCCGGCAGGCCGCGGCGTTCATCGTCATGTCGATCGGCTACTACTGCCCGCAGCACACCGGCGCATTCGCCTAACGGTTATGTTGAGGCCCAACGCAACGGAGCGAAAGGGGCCACGGATGGCCAATCGGGTGTTTGTCGTCGGTGTCGGGATGACCAAGTTCGAGAAGCCGGGCCGGCGCGAGGGCTGGGACTACCCCCAGATGGCCAACGAGTCGGGCACCAAGGCACTCGCCGACGCCGGGATCGACTACAGCCAGGTGCAGCAAGGCTACGTCGGCTACTGTTCCGGCGATTCCACCTCGGGCCAGCGCGCGCTGTACGAACTCGGTATGACGGGTATCCCGATCGTCAACGTCAACAACAACTGCTCCACCGGTTCCACAGCGCTCTACCTTGCCGCGCAGTCGATCCGGGGCGGTCTGGCCGACTGCGTGATCGCACTGGGTTTCGAGAAGATGCAGCCCGGCTCGCTCGGCGGTGGCGCCGATGACCGCGAGTCACCGCTGGGCAGGCATGTGAAGGCGCTGGCCGAGATCGACGAGTTCGCCTTCCCGGTCGCACCATGGATGTTCGGTGCGGCCGGTCGCGAACACATGAAGAAGTACGGCTCCACCGCCGAGCATTTCGCCAAGATCGGCTACAAGAACCACAAGCACTCGGTGAACAACCCGTACGCCCAGTTCCAGGACGAGTACACCCTCGACGACATCCTGGGCGCCAAGATGATCTCAGACCCGCTGACCAAACTGCAGTGTTCACCGACCTCGGACGGTTCCGGTGCCGCGATCGTGGTCAGTGAGGACTTCGTGGCCAAGCACGGACTTGCCGAGCAGGCCGTCGAGATCGTCGGTCAGGCGATGACCACCGACTTCGCCTCCACCTTCGACGGCAGCGCCGCGAACATCATCGGCTATGACATGAATGTCCAAGCCGCACAGCAGGTCTACTCGCAGTCCGGGCTCGGACCGCAGGACTTCCAGGTCATCGAGCTGCACGACTGCTTCTCCGCCAACGAGCTGCTGCTGTACGAAGCACTGGGCCTGTGCGGCCCCGGTGAGGCGCCGAGGCTGATCGACGACAACGACACCACCTACGGCGGCCGCTGGGTGGTCAACCCGTCCGGTGGCCTGATCTCCAAGGGACATCCGCTCGGCGCGACCGGCCTGGCGCAGTGCGCGGAGCTGACCTGGCAGTTGCGCGGTACCGCCGACAAGCGTCAGGTCGACGGTGTGACTGCCGCCCTGCAGCACAACATCGGGCTCGGTGGCGCCGCCGTCGTGACGGCCTACCAGCGCGCCGAGCGCTGACTTTCCTTGCGGTTTGTGGAGTTCTCGTCGGTTCCGACGAGAACTCCACAAACCGCTAGAGGGTGATCACGTGGTAGTCGCCGTCGGCGTGCCGGGCGCGGATGGTCTTCTTGTCGTACTTGCCGACACTGGTGCGTGGCACCTGGTCGACGAAGGTCCACCGCTCTGGTAGCCACCAACGAACCACCTTGTCGGCCAGGAACTCCCGCAGCTCGTCGGGCGTGTGGCTGGCGCCCTCCTGCAGCACCACCACGGCCAGCGGGCGTTCCTGCCACTTCTCGTCGGGCACCCCGACGACGGCGGCCTCCAGGACGCCCGGGTGACCGATCAGATGGTTCTCCAGTTCCACCGAGGAGATCCACTCACCGCCGGATTTGATGACGTCTTTGGCCCGGTCGGTCAGCGTCACGAATCCGTCGGCATCGATGCGACCGACATCACCGGTGCGCAGCCACCCGCCGTCGAACTTCTCCGCGTCCCGGCCCAGGTAATAGCCGCCGGTGATCCAGGGTCCCCGAACCTCCAACTCGCCCACCGACTCTCCGTCGGCGGGTACCGGGTCACCGGCGTCGTCGACGACGCGGACCTCGACACCGCACATCGGCCGGCCCTGGGTGGTACGCATCGCCCAGTGCCTGTCCTCGTCGACGCCGGGCAGCGGTTTGGCCACTGTCGCCAGCGGCGAGGTCTCCGTCATGCCCCAGGCCTGCTGGATGTACACCCCGTGTTGCTGCTCGAACGTCTGCATCAGCGACAGCGGCACCGCCGATCCGCCGCAGGCGACCAGTCGCAGTGACGAAACATCATGTCCCGGGCTTCTTTCCAGGCAGTGCATCACATCGTTCCAGATCGTCGGCACCGCACCGGCCACGGTGGGCCTGCGCGACTCGATCAGTTCGATCAAGGACGCACCGTCGAGGAAGCGGTCCGGCATCACCAGATCGGCACCGGCCATCAAGGCCGCGTAGGCCAGCCCCCAGGCATTGGCATGGAACATCGGCACGATCGGCAGCACGACATCGTCACTGCCGACGTCGAGGGCGTTGGCGGTGCAGGTGTTCAGTGAATGCAGGTAGGTCGAGCGATGGCTGTAGACAACACCTTTGGGGTTCCCGGTGGTGCCGCTGGTGTAGCACATCGCCGCCGCGGAGTTCTCGTCGACATCGGGCCAGTCGAACTGCCCCGGGTGCCCGGCCAGCACATCGGCGTAGCGCAGCACCGTCAAACCGGCATCGTCGAGCGGTCCGGTATCCCCGTCACCGGCGATGATGACGGTGTGCACCGTGCTCAGCAGCGGCAGGACGGGAGCCAGCAGCGGTATCAGCGAGGCGTCGGCGACGATGATCTGGTCCTCGGCCTCGTCGGCGATGAAGGCGATCTGTTCGGCAGCCAGCCGGATGTTCAGCGTGTGCAGCACCGCGCCCATCGCCGGGGCGGCCAGGTACACCGCCAGGTGCTCGGCGTTGTTCCACATGAAGGTGCCGACCCGCTGATCTCCGCTGATGCCGAGACCGCGCAGTCCGTGCGCCAGTCGGGCGGCCTGTTCCCCGAGTTCGCGGTAGGTGGTGCTGCGATATCCGCCCTGCCCGGTGGCGGTGGTGACGACGCGGTCGCCGTTCACTGCGCAGGCGTGCCGCAGGATGGCGGCGATGGTCAGGGGCCAGCTCTGCATGGTGGACTGCACGCGGGCGATGTTAGTGCTCTCCACGACCCGGTTTGTCACGATTCGCGATCTGGCGGCGATGTACAGGGCAGAACAGTTTCAGCACCTCAGACAGGGGGCGTGCCATGCGTCCGATCGCAGTGACCACCGGACTGCTCGCCGCCGCGGTACTGGCGGTGGCGCCGCCGGCCTCGGCCGAACAGACCGCCCTGGAGACCATCGGGATGCTGGAGGCCCAGGGCTACACCGTGAACGTCGACCGGATCGGCAGCGCGCCGCTGGAGCAGTGCACCGTCACCGGGATCCGCAACCCTCAGCAGGTCACCCGGTGGGTGAGCGTCGAGGACGACGGCTGGGGCAAGCACGGCGACGACGACACCGACCTGGTGGAAATTGTGGTCAGCCAGTCGATTTCGGTATCGCTGGACTGTAACCGCTGAGCCGGGTGAGTTCAGACCCCGGCCGGTGCCAGCTCACGCACCGCGTCAAATGCCGCGGCGTCGAACGGCGAGTACATCGGTGCCGGTGCGGCCACCCGGAATGCGGTGACATTGCCCTCGACATCGGCGACATAGAGCCGGTCACCCTCGGTGTTCAGCGCGGCAGCCGCCGGGCGGGCGCCGACGGTGATGGTCTCCACGACCTCGTGGGTGACCGTGCACAGCACCGCGACCTGGTCGTAGTCGACGACGTAGGCGCGCGCACCGTCGGCCGACAGCGCCATCTGGATCGGCAGGGTGCCTGCACCGATGCTCGCGGTGACGGCGAAGGTCTTCGGATCGACGACCTCGATGACACCACGGGCCTGCAGATCGGAGGTCAGTGCGTAGACGGTGCCGTCGGCCGCGACGGCCAGGTCACGGATCGGTGCGCCGAAGGCGATCGACTTACGCGCCTTGGCGGTCTCGGTGTCGACGACCACCACGCGGCTGCCACGGCTGGTGGTCACGGCCACATAGAGCCGCCGGCCGGACGGATCCGCGGCGAGGGCGTCGATGGTGGATCCGGCACCTGCGCCGATGTCGACGGTGCCGACGCGGTCGGCGGTGATGTCGATGACGGCCACGTCCACGTGGTCGTGTCCGGCGCGGGCGGCGTAGGCACGCTTACCGTCGGGGCTGGCCGCCACCGCGGTGACCGAGAACGCCAGCGGGTAGTGGCCCACCACCGAGTTGGTACGGGTATCGATGACCTGGACGGCGTCGGCGTCGAGATCGCTGGTCACCACGAAGGCGCGGTCATCGGTCAGTGCGACCGCGAAGGGCTCACCCTCGACGGGCACCACGGCCGGCGCCCCGGCGCTGTCGGGCCGGACCACCGTGACGCTGTCGTCGCCGTAGTTGGCCACCACGATCGTGTCGGCATTGGCCGTCAGGTCGGCGATCGGCCCGCGGTCGATCGCGACCGAGCCCGCGAAAGCGGTTTGCGAGTCGTTCAGCGCTGCCGCATTGGCGCGCACGAAAACACTTGCCATCTCTTCGACACCTCCGCCGGATGACTATCCCGGCACTTGATTCAGTCGCCAGCGCCCGAGTTGAACGCGTTTGGGACGAGTCTAGCGACGAAAAAACCTACCCAAAGCGGCCGTTGGCCGCTTGCCGAGTTCACCGACGTTACACCTCTCAGACATCCCTCAGGAAAATATCGTTATCTAGTTGTGACCTGCCCGGAGCAACAGGAAATGTGGTGTTCAACAGCGATTTTTGCGGATGCAGCTAACCGGTCTCGGGGCCGAAACCCCACCCGTCACACACAGGATTCTCAGACCTCGCCGCGAAAATGCAAGACAGATCACAGCCGACACGTCAGCAAACTTCTCACGGCGGCAGCCCATGGCCCGAGCCGCGCATGTGACGTAGCTGAAAAATTAGCGGTGCGTCAGGGCAACAGAATGAAGGACAGCTCCGGAACCGCCTGGATGGTGCGCCCCGACCAGATATGCGGCGCCTTGTCCATCGCCGCCATTTCGGTGATCCGCAGGTACGTCCCGTCCCCGCGACTGGAGGTGGCATCCACCCACGCGACGTGCCCGGTACTCGGGGCGTCGAGCACACCGGGCGGTATCACCACCACGGCGCGGTCCCGGGGTTCGTCGACGACGGTCCAGCCCGCCGCCCGCGCCGATGTCGCCAGATCGCGTGGTGCGCCCTCGACCGCCGGGTAGGAGCGTTTACCGGAGGCGAAGTACCACTTCTCCATGGCGCCCCACAGCGCGGATCCCTCTTCCCCGGGGTTGCTGTCCACGGTCTCACCGCTCGCCCGGGGCTCGGCCGGCCGCATCGATTCGGTGGCACACGGTGGCACAACAGGGTCATTGGACCCGGTGTCGAGCATCGCGTCGGTGACATAGCCACCGTCGGCCAGCTTGTTCCACAGATCGGTGGACATGTCGTAGGGCCCCCCGGTGAACACCGTCCCGCGCGCGAAGCAGGTGATGGTGATCCGGGCGCCATCCGGGATACGGCCGACCCGCTGGCTCGCCGTGGACGGCGCCGACCGCACGTTCAGGTCTCGGCTACCGGTGTTCACTGTGACCGTGGCCGAGCTCTCCGCCGATTCCGGTGCCGCCAGCGCGGGCGCGGCGGGCACCAGCAATACCGCCGCAGCCAGCAGAGGCCACCGTCGATAGATCCCAGTCGTGTGCACAGCAAGCCTTTCGGACACCGGTCCGAAAAATCATAAATCGGGCCCGATCAATTTGCTGACAGCACACGAAGTATTTGCCGAGTCGATATCTGACCGCCGGCCCGCCCGCGCTTCTGCCCTGGTGGCGGTCTCAGCGCCACTGATAACGCGTCTTGGGCCGCCCGGCCTTGCCGTAATCGGTGTTGCGGGTGACCGTGCCCTCATCGGCCAGTCGCTCCAGGTAGCGCCATGCAGTCACCCGGGACACGCCGACCTGCGCGGCGGCCTCATCGGCGGTCATGCCGCCCGGGCAGTCACGGACCGCCCTGGCGATCTCGTCGGTGGTCTGCGGGGCCGCGCCCTTCGGGGCCACCGCCCGGTCGGCGCCGATGCGCAACTCGGCCATCGCCCGGTCCACCTCGGCCTGGCTGGCGGCCTCGGTGCCGGCGGGCAACGCGGTGCGGTAGCGCCGATACCGCTCCAGGCGGTCCCGGAAGGCCGCGAAGGTGAACGGCTTGAGCAGATAGGCCAGCGCCCCGTGCGAGACCGCGGCGCGCACCATCTCCAGATCGCGCTCGGAGGTGATGGCGATGATGTCCGGGGCGGGGACCAACCCGGACAGCCCGGAGGCCAGCGAGATGCCGCTGGCATCGGGCAGTCCGAGGTCCAGCAGCACCAGGTTGATCGGCTCCCCCGCCGCCGCCGCGGTGGCCGCCGCCCGCATGGCATCGCGCGCCGTGTGCACCACCGCAGCCGGCGAAAAGCCTTCCAGGCGATCGAGATAGGTGCGATGCGCCTCGGCGATCAGCACATCGTCCTCGACGATCAGGACACTGATCACCGGCCGATCACCACCGAGACCACCGATCCGTAGGTCACATCGGTGCTCAGCGTGCCGCCGTGGCGGTGCACCACCTGAGCCACCAGCGCCAGCCCGATGCCGTGCCCGTCGGCATTCTTGGTCGAGTACCCGCGGCGCTGCGCCTGGGCGAACACCTCGGCATCCATCCCGGAACCGCTGTCGGCGACGATGATTCGCAAGGCGTCTGCATCCTGGGCCACCGTCACCTCGACCCACGGGTCGTCGCGGTCGCACGCATCCATCGCATTGTCGATGAGATTACCCAGCACGGTCACCAGCTCCTGCCCGGTCAGGGCGACATCCGAGGGCAATTGGGTGTCCTCGGTGACGGTCAGCGAGATACCGCGTTCATCGGCCTGCGCGGTCTTGCCGAGCAGCAGCGCCACCAGGGCCGGTTCACCGACCGCCTCCGACAATCGGTCCACCAGCCGCTGGGACAACTCCAGTTCCCTGGTCGCCACCGCGACGGCGTCCTGCGGGCGGCCCATCTCCACCATGGTGATCACGGTGTGCAGCTTGTTGGCCGACTCATGAGCCTGCGCCCGCAGCGAGTCGGCCAGTACCTGCAGCGAGCTGAGTTCGCCCAGAGCGCCCTGCAATTCGGTGCGGTCCCGGACGGTCACCACCTCGCTGCCCGAATCGGGCACCTTCGCCCGGTTGACCACCAGCACCCGCTCGTCGGTCACGTGCAGTTCGTCGCGAACCCCGGGATCGGCGACCTGTAGGAACTCCGGCAGATCGGCACGCGACACCGGTCCGGGCGGCAGCGCCAGCAGTCGACGGGCCTCGTCGTTGACCAGCACCACACCGTCGCGGTCCAGCACGATCAGCCCCTCCGACACCGCGTGCAGGATCGCGTCGTGGTGGTCATACATCACCCGTAGTTCGTCGGGACGCAGCCCACGGGTCTGACGCAGCAACCGGCGCCGGATACCCCACACCCCGACAAGCGAAACAGCAAGGGCGACAAGGCCTACCGATGCGATCACCAACCACTGCTCGCGCCAACGCTCGGCCAGGCTCTGCTGCAGGATGCCGGCGGCGACCAGGCCGATGATCCGGCCGTCGCCGTCGTGCACGGGGGCCACCGCGCGGATCGAGGGCCCCAGCGTGCCGGTGTACACCTCGGTGAAGGATTCACCGTGCAGGGCCGGTTCGATGTTGCCCAGGTAGTCACCGCCGATCTGGGTCGGGTCGGTGTGGGTGTAGCGGGTGCGGTCGGGCGCCATGATGGTGATGAACGCGATGTCGGTGTGCCTGCGCACCAACTCGGTGACCGGTTGCAGGGTCGCGGTCGCGTTGCCGTCCACGATCGCCTGTGCGGTCGACGGTGAATCAGCCAGCGAGGTCGCGATGCCCAGTACCTGTGCCTCGGCGGCGGCATCACCGTCCTGGCGGGCGTCGAGCAACGCCAACCCACTGCCCGCCACCACGATCAGCGCGATGACCAGGATCTGCAGCGCGATCGCCTGGCCCGCCAGCGACCACCGCGATATTCGGTCGGCCACCACCCGGCGCACCTCCCGTGAACGAAATGAACTAAAACGTGACCTGGCTCACGCCGTACTCGACCATCCTTACATGACAACTTCCCAGCAACCGTCTCCGGCGACGCCGGCGCAGGGCGCCCCTAAAACCAAACGGGACCGTACCCACTGGCTCTACATCGCCGTGATCATCGCGGTCGTCGCCGGTGTCGCAGTCGGCATTCTCGCCCCGGATGTGGGCAAGAGCGTCGGCGTGCTCGGCACCATGTTCGTCGCGCTGATCAAGATGATGATCGCCCCGGTCATCTTCTGCACCATCGTCTTGGGCATCGGGTCGGTGCGCAAGGCGGCGACCGTCGGCAAGGTCGGCGGGCTGGCCTTCGTCTACTTCCTCGCGATGTCCACGTTCGCGCTCGGGATCGGCCTCGTCGTCGGCAACCTGCTGCACCCGGGCGAAGGACTCAACGTCACCGCCAACGCGGGCAAGGGCGCCGAACTCGCCGACAAGGCCCATGAGGCCGGCGGTCTGCTGGACTTCGTCCAGGGCATCATTCCGACCTCGTTGTTCTCGGCGCTGACCGAAGGAAGTGTGCTGCAGGCGCTGTTCGTCGCGCTGCTGGTCGGGTTCGCGATCCAGGGTCTCGGCTCGGTCGGCGATCCCATCCTGCGCGGTATCGAGCACCTGCAGAAGCTGGTCTTCAAGGTGCTGGCGATGATCCTGTGGCTGGCCCCGATCGGCGCGTTCGGTGCCATCGCCAACGTCGTCGGGCAGACCGGCTGGGCCGCCGTAGGTCAGCTGATGACCCTGATGGCCGGCTTCTACCTGACCTGCGCGATCTTCGTGTTCGGCGTGCTCGGCACGCTGCTGCGGGTGGTGTCCGGGGTGTCCATCTTCAAGCTGGTCCGCTATCTGGCCCGCGAATACCTGCTCATCGTCTCGACGTCCTCCTCGGAGTCGGCGCTGCCGCGCCTCATCGCGAAGATGGAGCACCTGGGCGTCGAGCGCTCCACCGTCGGCGTGGTCGTCCCCACCGGGTACTCGTTCAACCTGGACGGCACCGCGATCTACCTGACGATGGCCTCGCTGTTCATCGCCGGCGCCCTCGGCGATCCGCTGAGCGTGTCCGAGCAGATCGGCCTGCTGGTGTTCATGATCGTCGCCTCCAAGGGTGCCGCCGGTGTCACCGGTGCCGGGCTGGCGACGCTGGCCGGCGGTCTGCAGGCACACCGTCCCGACCTGCTCGACGGTGTCGGCCTGATCGTCGGTATCGACCGGTTCATGTCCGAGGCCCGGGCGCTGACCAACTTCTCCGGCAACGCGGTCGCCACCCTGCTGGTCGGGTCGTGGACGAAGACGATCGATCGAGACAAGGTGGACGCCGTCCTGGGCGGATCCGATCCGTTCGACGAGATCACCATGGTCGACGATCACCCCGCAAGGGCCACAGAACCGGCATCGGAGAAAGTCCCGGTATCGGCATAAGGCCCGGCGTAAGAACCTGCGGCGTCGGAACCACCTCTGGGTGGGTCCGGCGCCGCAGGCGTGTGCGGCCAGAGCCGGGGTGGATCGGCTCCGGATATGCGACCATCTGCCCATGAATCCGCAGGACGACCCGGAAGCCCGGATCCGTGCGCTGGAGCCCACCGAACTCGGCTCCGAGAACGCCAGTCGGACAACATACGGATACGGCGCTCCGCCGCCGACCCAGCCCTGGCCGGACCAGTCGCCCTACGCCCAGCCTCAGTACGGTCAAACCCCTTATGGTGCACAGCCTTACGGCACCGGGTACGCCTTGCCCTACCCGCCCGAACCCTCGGGCTCCGGCTTCCGACCGTGGATGGCGGCCGTCCCCGTCCTACTCGTGTTCCTCCTGCTCGCCGGCGGCGCGGCGGCGTACTTCATGTTCTCCAACACCTCGGCACCCGAGGCGCCCGGCATCGCCGGCGGCGGTGATGTGCTGACCGACGGGCCCGAGACGCCGGTGTTGCCCTCATTGCCCTCATTGCCGACGATCATCACCATCCCGACCGACATCGCCGAGCCCCCGTCGGGCTCGGCGCCGGAGCCGGGCACCACCCTGACGATCAGCGGCATCGGCACGAACAAGTCGGTCACCTGCAACGACAACATCGTGATCATTTCCGGTGCGAACAACACGGTGGATATCACCGGTCATTGCACCGCCGTCACGGTGTCGGGATTCGAGAACGTCGTCACCGCCGAGTCCACCCGGGCGATCGCCGTGTCGGGTTTCGACAACACGATCACCTACCGCACCGGGGAGCCCGAGGTGAGCGAGTCCGGAAGCGGCAACTCCATCACTGCGGGGTAGGGCGCCGCGGGCCGGCTTCACCGTCTTTTCGTGTCGCGACGGTGCACATCCAGCAAAAACGATCTTGATACGTTCGCCGGACCACCACCGGCCACAGCTGAAGCACAGATTCAACTTAGCTAAGCCTTAGATAATCTGTTAACTTGTCTTTGACATTCCGCGAGGGACATCCGTCCCACGGACGAGACACAGTCACATTCAGCAAGGTCGGTGGGGTTATGCGTATCGTTTCATTCGGCTTCCAGACATGGGGAGTCCGAACCCTCCAGGCACTCGTCGACCTCGGGCACGACGTCGCACTGTCCGTGACGCATCCGGCCAGCGATGATTCCTACAAGGGGATCGGGTCTGCTGCACGATCAGGTGACAGTTTCGGTCACGCGGCCTGACTGGCCGGTGTGGTCATAATCGCTTCGAATTCGATCGGGGTCAACCGCCCGAGTCCGGCTTGGCGCCGGCGTCGATGGTAGGTCCGTTCGATCCAGGTGACGATCGCGATCCGCAGCTCTTCTCGGGTGCTCCAGCGGCGGCGATCGAGCACGTTCTTCTGCAGTAGCGCGAAGAAGCTCTCCATGGCCGCGTTGTCGCCGGCCGCTCCGACGCGGCCCATCGATCCGACCATTTCGTAACGGCTGAGGGCGTGGACGAATCGTCTTGACCTGAACTGAGATCCGCGGTCGGAGTGCAGAATGCAACCGGCCACCTCACCGCGGCGTGCCACCGCACTACTGAGCGCTGTAGTGGCCAGCCGGGACTTCATCCGGGAGTCGATCGAGTACCCGACGATGCGGTTGGAGAACACGTCCTTGATTGCACAGAGATAGAGCTTGCCTTCATCGGTGCGGTGCTCAGTGATATCGCTGAGCCACAGCTGATTTGGGCCGCTGGCGGTGAAGTCGCGCTCGACAAGATCATCATGTACCGGCGGGCCGACCTTGCCGTTCTTACCCCGCTTCTTGCCGAACACACTCCACAATTGATTCTGCGAGCAGATCCGCCAGGCGGTGCGCTCAGCCATCGATTCGCCGGCCTCGCGGGCCTCTTCGACCAGATAGCGATAGCCGAACTCCGGGTCGTCGTTGTGCGCGTCGAACAGGGCGTTGGCGCGATAGGCCTCGATAACCTCCGCGTCGGTGATGGGATTGGCCCGCCAGCGGTAGTAGGGCTGGCGGGCGAGCTTGAGTACCCGGCACGTCACCGCGACGGGGATCCCGTCGGCGGCGAGCTCACTTACGAGCGGGTAGAGCCTTTTCCCGGCAGATTGGCCTGCGACAGATACGCCGTGGCCCTGCGCAGGACTTCATTCTCCTGCTCCAACAACTTGATCCGACGCCGCGCCTCACGCAGTTCACCGGACTCGCCAGTGCTCTTGCCGGGCTTGGCGCCTTCGTCGATATCGGCTTGGCGCATCCACTTATGCAACGTCATCGGGTGTACACCGAAATCGTTGGCGATCTGCTCGATCGTCACACCGTCATCGCGGTTGCGAGCGACCCGCACAACATCGTCGCGGAACTCACGGGGGTAGGGCCTGGGCACAAGGACATCCTTCCAGCTCGCCCGTCTGGGGAAGCCAACTCAGATGTCACCTATTCGTGCAGCAGACCCATCTTCTCCGATTCGGTCGAAGAACTCGCGCGCAGCTACGGCATTCCCGTCCATCTCACCGAGCGGGTCGACCACGACACCATCGACCTGGTCAAGCGCGCCGAACCCGACGTGATCGTCGTCAACAGCTGGTACACCTGGATGCCTCCGGAGCTCTACAACCTGCCGCCGCACGGCACCCTGAACCTGCACGACTCCCTCCTGCCCAAGGGCACCGGATTCTCTCCGGTGATCTGGTCGCTGATCAGCGGCGAATCTCAGATCGGCCTGACGGTGCACCGGATGGACGAGAGCCTTGACACCGGAGATGTCCTGGTTCAGCACTCGCTGCCGATCGGACCGAACGACACCGGTACCCAACTGGTCGAGCGGGGCATCGACTTGATTCCGGGCGTGCTGAAGGAAGCACTGAGCGCACTGGAGTCCGGCAACCCGCAGTGGCGCCCGCAGGACAAGGCGACCCGCACCTACTTCCACAAGCGTTCCGAGCGCGACAGCCTGATCGACTGGACCTGGCCCGCCGGAGATCTGGAGCGGCTGGTTCGGGCGCTGTCGGACCCCTACCCCGCCGCGTTCACCCATTACCGCGGCGAACGGATCGAGATCCTGGAGGCGAAGGTCTCCGAAATCCGTTACGGCGGAACGCCGGGACGCGTGGTCGTGCAGGAGGGTGGCGGCGCGGTGGTGTCCGGGCCGGCGGCCTACCGCGGCGGCAACCTCGGACTGGTGATCACCCGGGTGCGGTCGGCCGACGGTACCGAGCACTCCGGCGACAAGTTCTTCCGCCGCGGCGGGTACCTCACCAGCCAACCCTGATCAGACGATCCGCAGCCGCAACGCGGCGGCGGTCGCCGGGCCGACGATCCCGTCCACCTTGAGTCCGCCGAAGCGGCGCTGAAATTCGCGCACCGCCCGTTCGGTCTCCACGCCGAACACTCCGTCGATGACGAGATCCCCCGCGTAGGCCGCGTAGGCCGCCTTGAGTCTGCGCTGTAGTTCGGCCACCTGTGGACCCGCGCTGCCATGGTGCAGCAGGATCTCGGTGTACTCGCCGACCGGCACGGGCGGCCGCGGCGCGCGCCCCTTGGCGAAGTCCGCGGCCATCCGCTCGGCGATATCTCGGCGCAGGTTGTCCATGTCGATGGCACCGGGATCCCACTTGCCTTGAGCGCGACCCGCGTACTCCTTGTGCCCGATGGTGCGCGCCGACGTCTGTTTCAGCCGCCTGTTGATTGCCGCGCAACTACGCACCAGCGCGAAATACTGTGCGTCCGGCCAGTTCCGGCGATGCGGGGCGGACGCACTGGTGCCACTGTTGGCGCACTCGATGCCGATCAGATGCCAGTTGCCCATGTTGGCCGGCACCCACGGATACATCCCGACACCGGCATGCCAGGCGACCCCCGCGGCCACCACGGTGACCGTCCCGTCCCGGGCGATGTGCACCTGCGACAGCGGGCCGGCCAGATCAGGGCGCCCCACCGCGATGGATGCCGCACTCGCCCGATCCGAGCCGGTATGGTGCACCATCACCCCGCGGATGTCCTTGAAGGCACCGTGCCCGCGGTCACGCCAACCCGGGAACTCTTTGACGTCCAACCCTTCGGCGCGCAAAGCCGCGGCCAGCCAGGTCGGGTTACCGGCAGGCGGCTTTCTCTGAGGCACTGCCCGTCAGAGTACCTTCGACAGGAACTCCTGCAACCGTGGGTGTTTGGGGTTGTCGAAGAGTTCGGCGGGTGGGGCATCCTCGACGATCTTGCCGCCGTCCATGAACAGCACCCGGGATGCCACCTCTCGGGCGAAGCCCATTTCATGGGTGACCACGACCATCGTCATGCCACCGGAAGCCAGCGCGCGCAGCACCTCCAGCACATCGCCCACCATCTCCGGGTCCAGCGCACTGGTGGCCTCGTCGAACAGCATGATGGACGGGTTCATCGCCAGCGCCCGCGCGATGGCGACGCGCTGCTTCTGTCCACCTGACAGCGTCGACGGCTTCACGTCTGCCTTCTCCGCAAGCCCGACCTGCTCGAGCAGTTCGCGGGCCTTCTTCTCGGCCGCGGCCTTGTCCATCTTCTTGGTCTGCAGCGGCGCCAGCGTGACGTTGTCGAGCACGGTCATGTGCGGGAACAGATTGAAATGCTGAAACACCATGCCGATGTGCTGGCGCACCTTGTCCAGGTCGACCTTCGGATCGGTCAGGTCGTAGTCATCGACGGTCACCCTGCCCCCGGTGATGTCCTCCAGTTTGTTGAGGCACCGCAGAAAGGTGGACTTGCCCGAACCCGAGGGTCCGATGACGCAGACCACCTCGCCCTGGCTGATGGTGGTGTCGATACCGTTGAGCACGTCGAGTTCACCAAAGGACTTCTTCAGCCCCTCGATGCGGATCTTGACGGTGCCTACCGGCTCGGAAGCCGCGGATTCTGTTACCAGTTCACTCATTTCACGAGCCTCCTTTCCAGTCGATCCGAGAGTTTGGTCAGCGCCATGATGACCACGAAGTAGATGATGCCGACGATCAACCACATCTCGAAGGCCTTGTAGTTACCCGCGATGATGATCCGGCCGCTCTGCGTGAGCTCGGCGATGCCGAGCACCGACAGGATCGAGGTGTCCTTCAGGGTGATCACGAACTGGTTGATATAGGACGGAATCATCGTCCGGATCGCCTGCGGCAGAATCACTTTTCGCATCGTCGGCAGGTACCCGATGCCGAGGCTGCGGGCAGCCTCCATCTGCCCCTTGTCCACCGAGAGGATGCCGCCGCGCACGATCTCGGTCATGTAGGCACCGGCGTTGAGCGAGAGCGTGATGATGCCCGCGGTCACCGCCGACATCTGGAAGCCGAGCGCGGTGGGAATACCGAAATAGATGAAGAACGCCTGCACGATCAGCGGTGTGCCACGGAAGATGTCGACGAACGTGGTGCCGATGGCCCGCAACCAGATCGACCGGGACACCCGGGCCAAGCCGAAGATGATGCCCAGGATGAGCGCGAAGAAGATCGACGAGACCGTCAGGATGATGGTCATCTTCAGGCCGGCCAGCAGCATCGGCGCGGTGCTCTTGATCAGCCCGAAGAACGAACTGTCGCTCGCGGCCGCGCCCTCACCGAGGTAGGTCGCCAGGATCTCGTCGTAGCGGCCCGAAGCCTTGAGGTTCTCCAGCCCGGCGTTGAACTTCTGCAGCAGCTCGGCGTTCTGCCCCTTGTTGACGGCGAATCCGTAGCCGGTCGGATCCTCCTTCGGTGTCACGGTTTTGAAGCCATTGCCCTGTTGTATGGCGTAGAGCAACACGGGGTAGTCCTCGAAGGCCGCCACCGAGTTGCCGGTGCGCACCTCGTCGAACATGGTGGACGAGTCGGCGAACGAGACCACCTCGAAGCCGTACTGGTCCTTGATCGAGTTCGCGAAATCCGCGCCCTGGGTACCGTTCTTGACCGAGACCCGCTTACCGCGAAGATCCTCGTAGGACGTGATTTCCTCGTTGTCCTCGAGCACGGCCATCTGGATGCCGGACTCGAAATAGGGTTCGGAGAAATCGAACACCTTCCGGCGTTCGTCGGTGATCGACATGCCCGCGATGACACCGTCGACCTGGTTGGCCTGCACCGCCTGCAGAGCCGCGTCGAAACCGAGCGGCTTGATGTCGACGTTGAAGTTCTGGTCCTCGCCGATCGCCCGGATCAGATCCATGTCGATACCGACGAAATTGCCGCCGGCGTCCTGGAATTCGAACGGCGCAAACGTCGTGTCGGTGGCGACGGTGTAGGTCTCGCCCTCCGCGGAGGCGGTCGCCGGCGCCAGCATCGCGGCGCCGAACAGCCCGATGAGCAGACCCGTCAGCAGCACCGTGAGCCGCCGGGAGGGTCTGGTGGGTGGTTCGGGTCTACAGCCCGACGAGGTTTCGGCTCGCATGTTGGTCTCCCGTTCAAAGTACCGTGACGGATTCACGCTAACGCTGCGATGCGCCCTGCGGGGGATCTCCAGACAATCTCCACGCTAGCTACACGCGGCGCCACCGTCCCAGTGAGCACGATCGACACATCGAAACCGATCACCACCAGCAAGGAACGCCTCTGCGCATCGCGCTCTGCGTCGACGTCGCCCGCGCCGCTCTCGGCGTGTTGGCCGGCACCGCGGCTCCCACCCACGCTGACGAGTATCAGCCTGGTGGCGAGTACCCATGCAGATAGGGCGTTCTCGGCCGTGGGGATATGAAGGAGGGCAACCGCGAGGTCGTCGGGCACCTCGTAGGCACTCAGAGAAGCGATGAACTAGCTACCGCAGATGCGGAACAGTTTGCGCTGCAGCGTGTAGCAGTTGCGGGAGGCGAATACATGACGCCGCGTTTGAGCACCCAGCCCGGATGACCGTGATGGCTATTGACGAACGAGACCAGGTCGCGGTGCACGAAATCGTCGGCGTCCACCTGCATGACGTACTCGGGGCCGAACTCTCGTGCGGCGATCAACCCGATCCCTACCTTGGTGCCCTTGTCCCACACGCCGGGGGCCTTCCCGGTTTGTGGCGCGCAACAGCATCGACGCGGTCATACGACTGAGACAATGGCGCTTCGCTTACCTGCCGCACGCGACGCGGAGCCCGAACCGCTCGTCGTCGCACGCGAGAACAACCTGCCGACCGCCGTGGACGGGACCGTCCAGACGGTGCCAACGGCCCAGACCAAGGCCGATGGGGCGGCGACGGCTCCCACAATTACCAGTTCAAACGCAGTTAGACATCCCAGGGCCGTAAGTTGTCAAGCGGCTTGTGTTTTTGGGGTGGTGTGGCGGTGTGCCCAGGCTTTGTGTTCGTCGTATGCGGTGTGGTGGCGTAGGCAGCCGTGCAGGATGCCGACGAGTCGGTTGCCGAGGGCGCGTAGCGCTTGGTGGTGCAGGTCGCCGGCGGCGCGGTGCTGGTCGTAGAAAGCGCGAGCGCCAGGACTGCTGGTCAAGGCGCAGAACGCCCATTGGTCGATTGCGTCGTAGAGACGCCGATTGCGGATGTGACGGGCCAGCACGGCACGTTTGCGGCCCGACGCGACGGTCAATGGTGAGGTTCCGGCGTAATTCTTGCGAGACTTGGCGGTGGTGTAGCGGTTCGGGTCGTCCCCGAACTCACCGAGCACCCGGGCGCCGAGGATGACACCAAGTCCTGGCAGGGAGCGGTAGATGTCGGCGTCCGGGTGTGCGTCAAAATGTGTCGCGAGTTCAGCTTCGAGGTCTGCGATCTGGTGGTTCAACTCAGCGATGATCGCGATCGCGGCGCGGGTGGTGGCCCCGAATGCGGTGGCGACCGCGGGCGGGGCGGCGAGCTGCTCGGTGCGCAGAGCGGTCTGGATCTCCAGTGCTCTGGCATCGAGGTTGCGTTGTCGCCCAGCAGCTTTGAGTGCCGATCGGATTTTCGCCATGCTCAGCCGCGCGGCATCAGTCGGGGTGGGCGCCCGGCCCAAGATGGCCAGCGCGTCACGGTCGGCCAGAGAGTCGAAGGCCTCCAACGCCCCGGGGTAGTACTCCCGGAGCGCACTGCGCAGCGCGTTGGTGTTGCGGTTGCAGCTCCAGATCAGATTTTGATGCGCCCGCGTCAACACCTTGATCGCTTCCACCTCAGCAGTGTCCCCGGCGATCGGGCGGTGATTGTGTCGGTCGGTGCGCACCAGATCGGCGAGCAGCTTGGCGTCGCCGGCATCGGACTTTGCGCCGGACACCTGGTGGCGGTCGCGGTAGCGGGCCACAGCCAGCGGATTGACCGCGTACACCTGGTAGCCGGCCGAGGCGAGGGCTTCGACCCATAGGCCGCGATCGGTTTCGATGCCGATCACCACTTGGTGGGGTTCGGCGGGAGCAATGATCAGAACCTGTGGATGAGCCTCGGCGAGGTGGCGTGAAAGTGGGCGCACCTTCCCGAGGATGATCATCACGGAAACAGGATCTCGATCAAGACCGGCGTTGGCGCGCTGGTTGGGAAGGTACGCCCATGCTCACGGTAGTTCACGACGCGGAATCAGCCAACGAGAACGGCAGCGGTGCTGGTCGGTCGCTGTTGGATGAGATCGTCCGCGACGGTGCGCGGCAGATGTTGGCGGCGGCACTGCAGGCTGAAGTAGCCGCCTACGTCGACGCCCATGCCGGTGAGGTCGACGACAACGGTCGGCGTCTGGTGGTCCGCAACGGCTATCACCACGAACGTGACATCCTCACCGCCGCGGGTGCGGTCACGGTGACCGCCCCGCGGGTCAACGACAAGCGCATCGACGCCGTTACCGGTGAGCGGCAACGGTTTTCCTCGGCGATCCTGCCGGCGTGGGCACGCAAGTCCCCGCAGATGACCGAGGTGCTGCCACTGCTGTACCTGCACGGGCTCTCGACGAGTGACTTCGGTCCGGCGCTGGAGCAGTTTCTCGGCTCGAGCGCCGGACTGTCGGCCACGACGATCACCCGGCTCACCAGCCAATGGCAGGACGAGGCGAAGACTTTCGGCGAGCGTGACCTCTCGGGCACCGATTACGTCTACCTGTGGGTCGACGGCATCCACCTCAAGGTCCGCCTCGAGCAGGAGAAGCTCTGCCTGTTGGTGATGATCGGCGTGCGCTCCGATGGCCGCAAGGAACTCGTCGCCCTGGCCGACGGATACCGGGAGTCGACCGAGTCGTGGGCGGATCTGCTGCGGGGCTGCCGTCGTCGTGGGATGACCGCGCCGGTGCTGGCCGTCGGTGACGGCGCGTTGGGGTTCTGGAAGGCCATCCGGGAGGTGTTCCCGGCCACCCGGGAGCAACGCTGCTGGTTCCACAAGCAGGCCAATGTGCTTGCTGCGTTGCCGAAATCAGCGCACCCAGCTGCGTTGGCCGCGATCAAGGAGATCTACAACGCCGAGGATATCGACAAGGCCCAGGTCGCGATCAAGGCCTTCAAGGTCGACTACGGCGCCAAGTACCCCAAAGCGGTCGCCAAGATCGTCGATGATGCCGATGTGCTCCTGGAGTTCTACAAATATCCGGCCGAGCATTGGATCCACCTGCGAACTACCAATCCGATCGAGTCGACTTTCGCCACCGTGCGGTTGCGGACCAAGGTCACCAAGGGCCCCGGATCCCGCGCGGCGGGAATTGCCATGGCCCACAAGCTGATCGACGCTGCCCAAGCCCGCTGGCGGGCCGTGAACGCACCACACCTGGTCGCGCTGGTCCGTGCCGGCGCGGTGTTCCACAAAGGCAAGCTACTCGAACGGCCCGTTGGCATCACACCCGCCGAGAGCGACGAATCAACCGAAACCGAGGTCGCCTGAAACAACCTCATCCACAGGTCTTGACAATATCTCCTTGATTCGCTGTATCGCGACTATCCGTCGGGGGCGATCCTGCTGTGGGATACTGCGGCCGATGACGTCCCACTTCAAGACTTCGCGGTCGAGCAGGAGAAGAACCCGTTCTCCACGCTCCGTCTGCTCCTGGATGGTCAGCAGCGCCTAACCTCCTTATCGGCAGTGATTCGTGGAGAACCGGTCAAGGTGCGCGGCCGAGTGAAACCGATCGACATCTGGTTCAACCTGGATCACCCCGACCACCTCGCGGTCGTCACGGAAGTGAATGAGAGTTCCGACAACGAGGACCTTGAGGAGGATGAGGCGGACTCGACCGCCGACGATCTACGCAGCCGGATGAACCGGATGACGTTCGTCGTCGGGACCAAGCAGATCGAGCGTATGCCGCAGTGGGTGCGGGTTTCGGACGTGTTTCGTACCGACTCGAATGGGCCGTTCTTGGAGCGTGCCGGCGTGGAAAGTTTCGGTGACCCCCGCTACACGAAATACGACCAGCGGCTTGCCAAGCTCCGGGGTATCCGGAAGTACGTGTATCGAATGGACGTGCTGCCCCAGACGATGAGCTACGAGGAGGTCACGGAGATCTGGCGGCGACGAGGAGATCAAAGGCTATGATGCAGTCCGCGCTGCCGGGAGTCAGCCGGTTGGCCGGGTCGAGTTTGCCTGCCGCGAACCGCAGGTGCGACACGACGGGGCCCGCCTTCTGGCTGAGCCCGATCTGGTCCAGGCTTTCCACGTCATAGCCGGCGCGCAACGCCGCGGTGGCGAGCACCTGGTTGACCGTGACGATGCCGGTGCCGCCGATTCCGGCGAAAAAGACGTTGTGCGTATCTGTTACGGCCCCGGTATCGACGTCGGGCAATGCGGGCGGTGTCGGGGTGGTGCGATGACGACGCATCGCGTCGGGCCGCACCTCGACGGTGACGAACGAGGGGCAGTCCCCGTCGAGGCAGCTGTAGTCGGTGTTGCACGAGGTCTGGTCGATCCGGGTCTTGCGGCCGTACTCGGTGTCCACCGGTTGGACGGACAGACAATTCGATTTCACGCCGCAGTCTCCGCACCCTTCGCAGACCGCTTCGTTGATCAGCACCCGGGTGGTGCGAGCGGGCAGGGTGCCGCGCTTGCGTTGCCTGCGCGCGTCGGCAGCGCAATGCTGGTCGTAAATGAGGACGGTGACGCCCTCGATGTCGCGCAAGCGCTTCTGGGCTTCGTCGAGGCGGTCGCGGTGCCAGACGAGCGTGCCTTTGGCCAGTGCGCGCCTGTGGTGGCGCTCGGGTTCGTCGGCGCAGATGATGATCTGCCGCACGCCTTCGGCGGTCAGTTTGCGCGTCAACTGCGCGACGGTGACCGCGCCCTCTGCGTGCTGGGCGCCCGTCATCGCCACAACTTCGTTCCACAGCAGCTTGTAGGTGATGTTGACCCCGGCGGCGACACAGGCCTGCACCGCGAGTTGACCGGAGTGGAAGAAAGTCCCGTCGCCGATGTTCTGGAACAGGTGCGGCACATCGGTGAACGGTGCCTGGCCGATCCACTGACTGCCCTCGGCGCCCATCTGGGTCAGTCCGGTGACGGCGCTGTCCGCGCCTTCTCCTCCGCGCTATAACGACGCGTCGTGGGCTTCCCAGCTGACTGTTCCTTCGGCATACCTGCATCCTCGTTTCCAAGGTCAGGAGCCTCCAACATTTCCAGGGCGATTCATAGCGCTGTGGCGTGGTTGTGTACGCAGGTCACGTACTTGTCTGGGTAAATCGCTGGGTCGCTACTGGCCATCAGCTTGCGGAGCCGGCGCTCATCGGTGATCACCGTGCCGGAGTACCGGGCGTGCTGACCGAACTCTGTCAGGCGTCGCTGCGCTTCGGCCGTAGCGGGCCCGGCGAGGTTGGTGTGTTCGTGTTGGTCGATCATCGCGAGGAGGGTTTCGCTGCGGGCGATGGCCTGCTCGGACTCGACCTCGCCGCGAAACCCGGAGTCCGAGGTGCCTGCGTAGCCTTCGAACATTTAAATGCTTAAGTGACGGTAGGCGATTGCTCCGGCGATGGAGCCGTCGGGGCGGCGAGCGATGAACCAGGCCAGCGTGCGGCGAAACTGTGGTGTCGTGAGCCACCACGCCCGCCCGTTGACGTTAGGGATACCGTCGTTGCGGCCGCGCTCACCGCAGTAATCGTTGACCCAGGTGATGAATGCGTTGAGATTGGTCACCGCCCAACTTGAGGTCGTTGCCCTGATCTGGCCGCCGCGCGAGGACTCAGACTGAATCAACGGATGGTAGGCGAACAAGAGTTCCGTCGCGGCAGGCTGCATCCGTTCGAGCACGCTAATGGCGCGGGCGGCTGGTGCCCCGACGACCCACGTTGCCTCGATCCCGCGCGGGTCGTTCTCGCCCTCGAAGGCGCGGCTGGAGACCTTGTAGCGGTAGATGCGTCCGGTGTCGTCTCGTTGTACATGGAGGCAGCCACGGCGCAGTTCTTTGATCTCGCCGTCACGCATACCGGAGAGGAAGGCGATGACGACGTACGCGGCGGCCTGCAGGAGCGTGGGAGGACGTGACGAGCCGCTACGGGGCGTTGCCTCCTGTCGCGACAGGACAGAACCCCACTCCGGCAACCGAATCGATGAATGCGGCCAAGGACTGCACCATCAAGATGTTGGCGTACACGCCGTACACAGTTGAACAGCAACTCAACGCTGCCCGCGACCTGTTGACCGGTGACTTCCGCGATTCGTACACGTCGCTGATTAACGACGTGGTGATTCCCGGCGCCCAGCAGCAGCAGATCTCCGCCGTCGCCTCGGTGCCTGCCGCGGCGTCGGTATCGGCCGACCCGAAGCACGCCGTGGTGCTGGTCTTCGTCAACCAAACCGTGGTCGTCGGACAGGATCCCCCGCCCGACAACGCATCCAGCGTCCGCGTGACGATGGAGAGATCGGTGACCGCTGGCTCATCTCGGAGTTAACCCGTCTGACGCTCGAACTCCGAGACCGGTGCTGCCGACTCCGAGCGCGAGCACCGCGGCGATCGACGCCGTTTGATGCGACGGTGACCGCGCTCACTGAATTTCCCCACTGACGCTCATCGAAATTCCCCACCCGTGTGGCTCCGCCGAGAAGGGCGGGCCTCCCTCGAAGCTGCTGGTGTCTGACGCCAGTTGCTCCATCGAAGGAGGCCCGCTTTCTCATGCTCACATGGGAGGACGATGTGGAAGTGCATGCCCTGCACAAACGTGGTTGGACGATCTCGGCGATCGCCCGCCACACCGGCTTCGACCGCAAGACGGTCCGCAAGTATCTGGCCGGTGACGGCACGCCCGGGGTCCGCGCCCGGCCTGATCCTGATCCGTTCGATCCGTTCGTCGACTACGTCACCGCGAGGTTGACCGAGGACCCACATTTGTGGGCCCGCACCCTGTTCGATGAACTGGAGGGCCTGGGGTTCGGGTTGTCGTATCAGAGCCTGACCCGCAATATCCGCGCCCGCGATCTACGCCCGGTGTGTGAAGCGTGCCGGACGGCCACGCAGCGGCCGAACGCGGTGATCCCGCACCCGCCGGGTGAGGAAACTCAGTGGGACTGGCTGGAATTGCCCGACCCGCCCGAGTCGTGGGGCTGGGGCAAGACCGCGCACCTGCTGGTCGGCTCACTGTCGCATTCCGGGAAGTGGCGCGGCTATCTGGCGCCCTCGGAGGATCAGCCGCATCTTGTCGCCGGCCTGGATGGCGTCGCCCGCGGCCTGGGCGGATGCACCCGGGTGTGGCGCTTCGACCGGATGGCTACGGTGTGTGACCCCGGTAGCGGTCGGGTGACCGCGTCGTTCGCCGGGGTGGCCAAGCACTACGGGGTGTCGGTGGCGATCTGCCCGCCGCGGCGCGGTAACCGCAAGGGTGTGGTGGAGAAGGTCAATCACACCGCTGCGCAACGTTGGTGGCGCACCCTGGCCGACGAGACCACCGTCGAGGCGGCCCAGGCCAACCTGGATCGCTTCGCCCGGGTCCGTGGTGACACCCGACTGCGGGCCACCGCTGACGGCCGCTCCTCGGTTGCCGTCGTGGCCAAGGCCGAATCGCTGCAGCCCGTGCCGGCGACCCCGTATCCGGTCATCGTCTCCGAGCGTCGGACCGCGTCACGGCAGGCATTGGTGCCCTACCGCGGCAACCGTTACTCGGTGCCCCCGGAACTGGCCGCCGCCCAGGTCGTGGTGTCCCATCCGGTCGGTGGCGAGTTCTGCGACATCGCCACCACGAGCGGGATCATCGTCGCTCGCCACCGGATGGCCGCCGACGGGCTTGGGGTGATGGTGCGTGACAGCGGGCATGTCATCGCCTTGGACACCGCGGCGATGGCCACCGCAGCGACCGGGCGGCCGCATCGCCGCAAGGAACGCATCCCACCGGGACCGGCCGCCAAAGCCGCTGCCGCACAACTACTCCGGATCGAACAGGCCGAAAGTTCCGCTCATCAATCTCACACTCCGTCAACCGCTTCCACCGTCATCGATCTGTCCGCCTATGAGCGGGCCGCCCAGAACAGGACCATCCAATGACCTCCACCCCACGCACCCCGAAGACCACCACCACGACCACCGCCGAGGAGTCGCCGTCAGCGGCGGCGAGTCGCTATCAGCAGCTGCGCTCGCACCTGGCCGAGCTGAAACTGGCCGCGGC
This sequence comes from Mycolicibacterium frederiksbergense, assembly GCF_012223425.1. GTDB lineage: Bacteria > Actinomycetota > Actinomycetes > Mycobacteriales > Mycobacteriaceae > Mycobacterium > Mycobacterium frederiksbergense. The sequence continues at coordinate 3,899,772 of NZ_CP038799.1, read as the reverse complement.
CGCCGAAGCGCTGCCCGCGGTGCTCGATCAGGCCACCACCGAAGGCCTGTCGCTGACGGTCGCCCTGGAGCGGCTGCTGGCCGTCGAGGTGAATGCCAGCACCGCCCGCCGATTGGCGGGCCGGCTGCGGTTCGCCTGCCTGCCCACCCCGGCCACCCTGGCCGATTTCGACGTCGACTCCGCCGCGGGGATCGACCGCAAGCTCATCGACGAGCTGGGCACCTGCCGTTACCTGGAGTCAGCGACCAACATCCTGCTCATCGGGCCACCGGTTATCAACGGGTAGCAACACGCTCGAATCTATGTATGTGACAAGGGGGTTGATGCGGGGCAAGTCATCGTTGTTGCCGGTTTATCGGCGGGTGTTCTTCAACGTGAAGGAACGGCAACGATGGCGTATCCGGTGGCTGTGTGTCCTGCGGGTGGGCAGCGGACGTGGACTGTGCTTGGCGAGGACTTCGCAACGGTCGGTCCGATCGAGGAGTGGATCGAAGCTCACCGGCACCTGTGGTCACCGAACACGGTGCGTGGTTATGCGACGTCGTTGGCGCAGTGGTGGAGCTTCCTGGAGCAACGCGGACAGACCGACGGTTGGCGTGATGTCGGTGTCCCCGCGTTCACGGCGTTCCTGTCCTGGCAGCGCAATGGCCGCACGGTTGAACATCGGCTGACCGGGTCTGGCCCGACGCCGACCGCTGCAACGTTGGAAGTCCGCCTGGCAGCGGTGATTTCGTTCTACCGTTGGCATCAGGCCGTGTCCGGGGTGGCGGTAGCGGGACGGCTCCTTCGTGGAGCACCGCGGCACCGACCGGCGCGAGGCTTGCTTGCGCATCTGGATGCGCGTTCGGCCCCGGTCGCGTCATCGCTGGTGCGCGTGCGCCGCGACCGCCGCCGCGACAGACCGCCCGTGCTCCTGCCCGAGCAGATTCAGGCGATCCTGGATGGCTGCGCGGTCTTCGACGCCGAGTCCGGATCGTGGCGAGGCAACCTGCGCGATCGGTTCGTGTTCGCCCTGTTGGCCGAGACCGGGATGCGTCTCGGGGAGGCGCTGGGTCTGCGGATCGGCGAGTTCGTGCTTGGCCGCGGCGGCACCGCGTATGTGCAGATCGTGCCCCGCTCGGATAATCCCAACGGGGCGCGGGTGAAGATGATGCGACCGCGACGGGTCTATGTCGGGGCCGACCTCGAGCGGCTGTTCGCCGACTATCTCACCGATATCGCCTGCCGGGCAACCGAAGGCGGCATTGCTCTTACGGACACGTCGCCGCTACTGGTGAATGTGTTCCGACCACCGTTGTTGGCCGCATTGCGAGAGACGACGGTCCGGGAGAAGGTGGCCACGCTGCGTCGGCGCTGCATCGGGCCACCCGGGTGGACGCCGCATTGGTTCCGCCACACCCATGCCACTGCACTGCTGCTGGCGGGGACGCCGGAGTGGGTGGTCTCCCGACGCCTCGGGCACGCCCACGTGCAGACCACCCTTGACCTCTACGGCTGGGTTCGCGATGACGAAGCCCTGCGAGCAGCAGCCAACTGGGCGTCCTATGCCAGCAGCTGGCGGGTGGCCGAGTGATCGACGAGCATGGCCACCTGCGCCTGCGTAGTGCCGAACACCTCGATCCGATCTGGCGACTCTTTGACGAGCTGCCAGCACAGTGGCGTGGCCCCGTGCTCGGGCCCGGTATCGAGAACTGGGCGTCGATTACCGAGAATGATTGGCCGCATTTGGATCTGAGCGAATTACCCGATCCGTTCGCCGCGGAGCTGGCGTGGATGGCGCACTGGCAGGCCGGTGATGGCACCCGTGTCTCGGTGTTGGCGATGGCGCAGTTGGCCAACATGATTCGGCGGGCAGTTACCGAGGGCCGTGATTTCCCCTCGTCGATCCGGGCGATGGATTACGACGCCGCCGCGGTGTTGCAGAGCTGGTTCTATCTCAGCAGGGGCAAGCGACTGCCCTCACCCCGAGGTCGGGGCCGGGTGCACGCTCTGTTCGGGTTCGCCCGGCACGCCCTGATCGCCGCCTGCCACGACGGCCCGTGGTGGCACCTGGACTTCTGGCACCCGCGCTGCGATCCGCGGATACCACTGACCGATCGTGAACCGGTCGCCAACTACGGCTGCGCACCCGGAGATATACAGCTTCCGTGGTTGCGGGCCGCGGTGAAGTGGCACCTGGGCACGATGCTCGAATCCGGGGCGCTGCGCTGGACCACGGTCAGCCAGGAACGCATGCGCAGCTTCCGCCGGTTCGACAACTGGCTGACCGCCAGCTTCGACGACCCGACTGGCATCCTGGGCGACCCAACGAGCGCGGTCGAACAGGCGGCGGCGTTCGCGCGGTGGACCGCCGTGGCAGCCAACCGCGTCACCCGCCAATCCGACACACGCCACCTCGGAAGAACAGTGCCGATCCGGGGAATCAACGACGACCTGCGAGCGGTGGCCGGCCTCTTGGACTTCATTGCCGCCAATCCCGGGGAGGCTCGCAGCGTTCTCGGTGCCGAGCCCTGGCAACGAGTGAGCGCAGCACACGCCTCCAGCTGGTTCGGCCGGGTCACCCGGATACCGCATCAACGCGGTTTCAACGATGCGAACTACATCGATGATCACGCACTCGCGCAGATCACTGCGGCGCTGCCGCTGATCGGGTTGCCGCGCACCGAGCAGATGACCATCACCCGCGGCGACGGCACCACCCTCACCGCCAACGGACTTGACGACCCGCAAGCGATGCGGATGATCCTGCTGCAGATCCTCACCGGCCGGCGGGCCAGCGAGATCCGCACCTGCGACTTCGACTGCCTTTCGGCTGCGCCCGCCACTACCGCAGCGGCCGAGGGCGATGGCCAAATGCTGACCAGGTTCCGCTACGCGCAGAGCAAGATCGATGTCGCACCCGACATCATCCTCGTCGACCGCGAGGTCACCGAAGTCATTGCCGAACAACACCGTTGGCTCCAAATCCAGCATCCAGAAGGCAGCAGGCGGTATCTGTTCGCGCGGCGTCTGGGCAACCGCCGCGGTGACAAACCCTATCCGGCAGGTACCTACAACTGGGTGCTGCGCAGCCTCAGCGACCTCGTTCAGATCACCGACGCCAAGGGCCACGCCGTGCGGTTAAGCCACACTCACCGCTTCCGCCACACCCGGCTGACCCGACTGGCCGAACTCGGTCTGCCGATTCACGTCCTACAGCGCTATGCAGGGCACGCCACCCCCACCATGACGATGCACTACATCGCCGCCCGCGACGAACACGCCGAGCAGGCATTCCTGGCCACGGCCAAGCTGCGATCCGACGGCACCCGCATCCAACTCTCCAGCGACGACCACGACAGTCTGCACCTGTTCCGCCGCGCAGACCGGTTCCTGCCCAACGGGTGGTGCATGCTGCCACCGCTGCAATCCTGCGACAAAGGCAACGCCTGCCTGACCTGCTCAGTTTTCGTCACCGACCACACCCACCACGACGTACTGCAACGTCAACTCCGCGAGACCACCGACCTGATCGACCGGGCCACAACGGAATTCGAACAGCGACACGGCCATCCCATGCCCGAGGACAACGTCTGGCTGATCCGCCGCCGAGCTGAACACCACGCGCTTACCCGACTCCTGGCCGCCCTCGACGATGCGCCCGGCTCCGCAGCCCACGGCGCGACAACCCAGTGTCATCGAGCCAGCGCTGGACCAGTCCCGCTGACTCTCGATCTCACCGCCCACCGCAGGAGCACCCCATGACCGACTCCCGAGAACGCCGCATCACCGCACTCACCCAAGCAGCGAAAGCCAAGTCTCAGAACAAGACCCGAGACGCTGAGCAGGCCATCCGCCGACTGGTCAAACGTGGCGACCCGATCACTTTCCAGGCCGTGCAACGCGAAGCGGCCGTCTCTCACGCCTTCCTCTACAACCATCCCGAACTGCGCAAACGAATCGAACATCTGCGCGGCACCCGCCCCAAGGCCCCCGCCGACCAATCCGTGGACACCGACAGCACGCTCGTCATCACGCTGACCCGCCAGATCGCCGAACTCAAGAAACAGCACCACCAGCAACTCAAAGCACTCCGCGACGCACTCGAACGAGCACACGGAGAGAACCTCGACCTACGGCGCGAACTGGCCCGCCGCGGCATCCAGCCCTCGCCTAACGTCGTATCGATCGCAACAACGTCCTGAACAGGCATAACACGGTCATTCTGCGTTCGAACCTTCGATAACGGGTGGAACCGGGAAGACCCACCTGTCCGTCGGATTGGCAAGAGCTGCCGCACATGCCGGCTACCGGACCTACTTCACCACCGCCGCGGACCTGGCCGCACGCTGTCATCGCGCTGCGATCGAGGGACGCTGGGCGACTACCATGCGGTTCTTCGCCGGCCCGACGCTGCTGGTGATCGATGAGCTGGGGTACCTGCCGTTGCCCGCCGAAGCCGCATCGGCGTTGTTTCAGGTCGTGTCCCAACGATATTTGAAAACATCGATCGTGATCACCACCAACCGCGGGGTGGGATCCTGGGGTGAGATCCTCGGCGACACCACCGTCGCCGCCGCCATGCTCGACCGCCTGCTGCACCGCTCGGTCGTCATCAACCTCGACGGCGAGTCCTACCGGCTACGCGACCATCATGCCGCCGCGGAAACCCTGCGCCGAACAACCACCGGCACCCGCCAACAACTACACTGACCGCTGCTCACAGGTGAGGAATTTCGGCGAGCACAGCCGGGGATTTTCGATGAGCGCCGTCAACGGATCTGGTGCGTCGAGAAGGCTTTGGTGCGTTGCACGCAAGTGAAGGCGCAACGCTTGAAAGTCACTGGTGCTAGGACTGACCATTAGCCCAACGGAGCCGCCGTTATCCACGACGTGTGGGGCCGTACTTCGGTGACACCCAGAATAATTGCAGCCCCACATATTTAGGCGTGGTACAGGCACAATCAGGTGTTGGCTGGCGGCGGTTCTCTTGTGCCAGAACTTGCCGCAAAGGCAAAGCCAACGCGTTCAAGTAGCACAGACTTATCGGAGGTACGCCTCCACATCGTCGCCGTAGCGGCCAGCGTGACTTCACCTGCTTTTCCAAGCCGACGACAAAGTATCGGCGTCGGTATGCGCACCATCGCCGCCGACTAGTCCTAATAGCCGCGGCGAATGAGATAGTCGTGTTGGCCGTTGTGTAGCTGCTTATTTGGGACGCTGCGTCGGACCTCTGATCTCGAGCACCGCTGCTGCGGCTTCAGCACGCGAGTTCACACCGAGCTTGCGCAGTATTTGGCGATGTGGAACTTCACGGTGCTTTTGCTGATTGACCCGTCCCGGCGTTTCAGGAGACTGTTCTCGTTGTCCCCGCCTTTGGTGAGGTGCGTCTGTGATCGTAGTAGAGCTTCTCGACGGCTTCGGGGTGAAGTCGTCGAGATACTTGTGCGGGCGTTCGGTGTTGAAGCACACGACCCATTCCGCGGTCGCCAGCTCGGCCTGGTTCACGCCACGGGCCCTGTCGGCGGACGATTTCGTTCTGAACGATCCGACGGTGGTCTCGGCCAATGCGTTGTCCAGGGGGTCATGGTGCTGCGGCTCTGGCGAGAACGCGCCCTAAGGCCAATGCTCCCGTGCGCACGGCTGGGGCGAGGAGTTCAGGTCTGAACTGTTCGGTCGGAACGGACACCGATAGGGCCGCGATTGGCTGGCCGTCCAGCAGAACTGGGACGGCGACACAGCATCCGCCGAGTGCAGATTCCTCGCGTTCGACCGCAACTCCGGTACGGCAAATGTCGTCGAGTTCGCGGGCAAGTTTCTTGGGGTCGGTGATGGAGTTCACGGTGTAACGACGCAAGGGTTGGGCGAGGACCTCGATGCGCAACTCCGCGGTCTCGGATGCGAGTAACGCCTTGCCCACCGCAGTGCAGGTAAGGGGGAGCCGTCCGCCGATCTGTGAGGGCAGCGGTAGCGGAATGTGGCCGGACAGCTTCTCGATATACACCGCATCGAATCGATTGCGCACGGCCAGGTGCACCGTTTGGCCGGTCACGGCGTACAGGTCTTGCATGAACGGCATCGCCGCCGTGCGCAGACGGTGCTTCACGGCGACGCGTTCGCCGAGTTCGAACAGGCCGATTCCGAGTTCGAAGGTGTTGCCGGAGCGGCCGATCCATCCAAGCGTGGCCAGGTCAACGAGGAGGCGGTGGACTGTCGAGCGAGCAAGTCCGGTCCTGGTGCACACTTGGGCCAATGTCAGCGCGGATCCGCCAGGGAATGCGTCGAGCACCAGCGCGGACTTCTCCAGCTGCGACAACAACCCATCCCGTGACATGGGATTTATCCTAGCCACGGTCGCGAGGCGTCCATAGCGTGGTTGTCATGACATCGGTGTGTTCCCAGGCGATCAGCGAAGCGGCCGATCGGCTCGCTCAGGCATCGAAGACGGGCGAAACGTGTGCGCCAATTCGTGATCTGATCGGACGGGAGGACATCGACGCCGCGTATCGGGTGCAGTCTCGCAACATTGAGGTACTGCTGGCGTCGGGAAGGCGCATCATCGGACGCAAGATTGGGTTAACGTCGCCGGCGGTGCAGCACCAACTCGGGGTCGATCAGCCCGACTTTGGGGTGCTGCTCGACGACATGGATTGTACGAACGACACCGCGGTGGACATCACGCGTTTGCTGCAACCCAAGATCGAGGCCGAGATCGCCTTCGTTCTTCGAGCCGACATTGCCGAGCGGATCACTGCTGAGCAGGCGCCGGAGTTCGTGGACGGGGTCTTCGCGGCATTCGAGATCGTCGACAGCAGAGTGGCGAACTGGGACATCAGCCTCGCAGACACCGTCGCTGACAATGCGTCGGCGGGACTCTACGTGCTGGGGGAGCGAGTGGACCGAGTCGATGCTCCCGACCTCGCCGAGGTCACGATGACCGTTAGCGCAGACGGAGCAGAGGTCTCGCGAGGCAAGGGGGCGGACTGCCTGGGTAGTCCGTGGGAAGCATTGGCGTGGCTGGCGGCGACCAGCTTGGAGTATGGGGCGCCGTTGCGGTCAGGCGACGTGATCCTCTCCGGTGCGCTCGGACCGATGGTTCCTGTCACTGCCGGATCGACGTATACGGCAACGATATCCGGAATCGGCAGTGTCACTGCCAGATTCACGACCATTTCGAGCGAGGCCGGTAAGCCATGAGTCACTCCAAGGTCGCAGTCATCGGTTCGGGCAACATCGGTACCGACCTAGTCGTCAAATTGAAGAAGTTGGCGACCAACGTCGAGATCGCTGTGTTGGTCGGCATCGACCCGTCGTCGGATGGTCTGGCTCGTGCCCGCCGGATGGGTATCGGCACAGTCGACACCGGTGTGCAGGGTTTGATCGAGCACGCCGAATTCGATGAGATCGACATCATCTTCGATTCCACGTCGGCGAAAGCGCATCTCGTCAACGAGGAAGCGTTGCGTACCTTTGGCAAGCGGCTGATCGACCTGACTCCCGCTGCAGTCGGTCCCTACGTCGTGCCTGCCGTGAATCTCGACGACCACTTGGGTGCGCCGAACGTCAACATGGTCACCTGCGGCGGTCAGGCGACGATCCCTATCGTCGCGGCGATCTCATCGGTCACGGCGGTGCACTACGCCGAGATCGTCGCCTCGATCGCGTCGAAATCGGCGGGTCCGGGAACACGGTCGAATATCGATGAATTCACCCAAACCACCTCAGCGGCAATCGAAAAGGTAGGCGGAGCAGCACACGGCAAGGCGATCATCGTTCTCAATCCCGCGGAGCCACCGTTGATCATGCGCGATACCGTCTTGGCTCTCGTGACGGATCCCGATCAGAACCGCATCAGGCAGTCGGTTATAGACATGGTGGAGAAGGTGTCGGCCTACGTGCCGGGCTACCGACTCAAACAGGAAGTGCAGTTCACCCAGCTCGACGACGCCGAGTCCGTCGCGACCCTGACCGGAGGAGTCGACAAGGGGCCCGGGCTGTGGAAGGTGGCGGTCTTCCTAGAAGTCGAGGGTGCCGCGCACTACTTGCCGGCCTACGCCGGCAATCTCGACATCATGACCTCGGCGGCACTACAGGTGGCCGAGCGGATCGCGGCGAACACTGTGCAGGAGGCCACGCGATGACTGAGACGGTTAGCCGGCCCCATGCGACTGAGGGTGCGGCGCTCTACATTCAGGACGTCACACTGCGCGATGGTATGCATGCCATGCGCCACCGGATCAGTCCGGAGAAGGTCGCGGCGATCGCAGGCGCACTCGACACTGCCGGAGTCGACGCCATCGAAGTCACCCACGGTGACGGCCTGGCCGGGCACAGCCTGACCTACGGTCCCGGGAGCAACACCGACTGGGAATGGATCGAAGCGGCCGCAGACGTCGTACACCGCGCCAAACTCACGACTCTGCTGTTGCCTGGGGTCGGGACGGTCCGCGAACTCGAGCACGCCTACAAACTGGGGGTGACCTCGGTCCGGGTCGCAACGCACTGCACCGAGGCCGATGTCTCGGCACAGCACATCGGAACGGCCCGCGAACTGGGCATGGATGTTTCCGGGTTTCTGATGATGTCGCACCTCGCCGAACCCTCACATCTGGCTGCCCAGGCCAAGCTGATGGAATCCTATGGCGCGCATTGCGTTTATGTCACCGATTCCGGTGGGCGGTTGACGATGGGCAGTGTCCGGGACCGGGTGCGTGCGTATCGCGACGTGCTCGATGCCGGTACGCAGATCGGCATTCACGCGCACCAAAATCTGTCGTTGTCGGTGGCCAATACCGTGGTGGCCGTTGAGGAAGGTGTCACCCGGGTTGACGCCTCGCTGGCCGGTCACGGCGCCGGGGCGGGCAATTGCCCGATCGAGCCGTTCATCGCCGTGGCCGATCTCCATGGCTGGAAGCACAACTGTGATCTCTTCGGGCTGCAGGACGCCGCCGACGACATCGTCCGACCGCTGCAGGATCGGCCGGTCCAAGTCGACCGGGAGACCCTCACCCTGGGATACGCAGGCGTGTACTCGAGCTTCCTGCGTCATGCCGAAGCCGCCGCGAAACAGTACGGCCTCGACACTCGTGCGATCCTGCTCGCGGTCGGCGAACGCGGACTAGTCGGAGGACAGGAAGACCTCATCCCCGACATCGCGCTCGATCTACAACAGAACTTACGCCGATAGCATGTCGTGATTTGGGCGCGAGGCATCTCCTTTGCCGAAGAGGCTGCTGCGCAGCAGACTTCGTGAATCAGATGTCAGTCACATCCGTCGAGCCGATTACGACGCTTGGCGGACCGGGCACAGAGGATGTGTCTCCGAGTCGCGTGTGAGTAAGGCCGCGAGGCATGCGTGTGCTTCTCATCATGATCTGACGGCCCGGTGTGTGTGAACACGAGAGGCGTGCGCGCCGCCGCGGCTAGCTGCACCGACATTGAGTGTAGAGCGCGGGTGTCAGGTCGTCGCTGCGGGTCAGACGTAATTGTCCTAGGTGCGTTCGCTGTTCGTAGGCAGAGATAACCAGGCCGACGCCGCCGGCGGCGGCGGGGACGAGAATTCCCTGCATGTGCAACACAGGGAACGCAAGCGACGCAATCCCATCGCCCAACCCGCCGCTACGGCATCCGGGTCCCCTCGAAGCCGCCGTCTGACCCGAAACGCACAGTGCCGTACCGACATCCCCTCCGTAGTACTCCTCGGCCCCCCGCAGGCTCACAGGTCATTTTCCAGTCCGACCAGGCAGCCTCGGGCGCGATCGAGCGACCACTTACACCCCGCGTGGAGTTGGCCTGGGGCGGGTCGACGTGTGCACGGTTCCGTCGATGGGATGAGGGCATTTACACAGAACCCTAAATTTCCATCTTTGGACATTCTAGGAATGTATGATACACATGGCTATATTGTCCGCTCGCCGAGAGGAAGCTCGAAATTGCTCCAACATGATTCAATCTGGGTGAGCTTGCTTGGAGCGGAAACACGCTTCGTAGATGTCGACGGCGTCCGTACCAGGACAATTCAGGCAGGGGAAGGTCCGGACCTCATTCTCATGCACGGGGGAGGCGGTCACGCCGAAGCCTTCGCCCGCAATGTGACGGCGCTGTCGCGTCATTTCCGAGTGCATGCGCTGGACCTGTTGGGTCACGGTCTCACCAGTGGTTGTGAGGTCGCCCCGAAGCGTAAGGACTATGTCAGTCACCTACTCGGATACATGGACCAGGAAGGCATCGACCGAGCCCACCTGGTGGGCGAGTCGTTAGGAGGTTGGATCGCGGCGTGGACTGCGTTGGAACATCCCGACCGTGTCGACCGGTTGATCTACGTGTGCGGCGCGCGGTTGACGCTAGAGGTCGGCGCCGATGCCGAGGCTCGCACCGCTGCCGGGCGCGCAGAGCTTGCCCGGGTCACCCGGCAATTCCTGGCTGACCCGAGTCCGGCGAATGTGCGGGAGAGGATGGCGTGGCTTTTCCACCACCCTGACCGCGACCTGACCGATGAACTGGTGGCGCTGCGGTGGGCGCTTTACCAGAGCGAAGAATCGCGGTCGGCACTGACGAACGCGACGGCGCCGCCCTCAGCGGCGACTGCTGAGGACAATCTCACGGCTGAGCGATTGACCAGCTTGACCAGGCCCACGCTCGTGCTGTGGACGAGTCACAATCCCTCGGCGACGGTGGAATTCGGACGGCGGGCAGCCGAGCTAATTCCCGGCGCTGAATTCGCATTGATGGAGGATTGTGGCCATTGGCCGCAGTGGGAACGGCCGGAAGAGTTCAACCAAATCCTCACCAATTATCTTCAAGGTGATCGCGAGTCCCGAGGGCAACGTTGATGGAGACAATCGGTTCCAAAACCGGCTCGGCGCTGCCGATAGACTCCTCGGCCTTCTACGACGAGGCGGTGTACCAGCGGGAACTCGACTCCATCTTCAAGCGGTCGTGGCTTTTCGTCGGCCACGAGTCCATGATCCCCAAGCCCGGTGACTTCCGCACAACCTATATGGCCGACGACGCCGTGATCGTATGCCGGGACAAGGAATCTCGTGTTCGTGTGCTGCTGAACAAATGTCGGCACCGGGGCAATAAAGTCTGTCAGTTCGACATGGGCAACGCGAACATCTTTCACTGCAGCTATCACGGCTGGAGTTACGACACTGCCGGACGGCTGCGCAGTGTTCCGCTAGCCGAGAGCGCCTACGGGCCGCAGTTTGATAAGGCCAGCATGGGCCTCGTCTCCCCCCGGGTAGCTACCTACAAAGGACTTATCTTTGCTTGCTGGGATCAGTCGGCGCCGCCGCTGGAAGAATATCTGGGGGAGGGCCTGCTGTGGTACCTCGACAACTTTCTACTCGATTGTGACCCCAACGGCCTGCAGGTCGTTCCCGGCCTGCACCGCTACCTCATGCCCGTCAACTGGAAGTTGTTGGCCGAGAACTTCGGCGGCGACCAGTATCACTTCGCTGCCACTCACGGATCGGTTTCCGCACTGTCGAAAGCTGGGCAGACTGCCCGCATCAACTTTTCGATAGACGAGGGCAGCACTACAGCGTGGTTCTCGACGGCTGCGCGCCCCATGGGTTGCTGCAACTGGCAGTCGGTAAGAATTTCTATCAGGACGATCTCGCCCAAGCCGAAACGCTGGGTACCGAAGCAGTCGACTGGCTAACCGAGCGGCAGCGCCTGCAAGACGAGCGGTTGGCGACATCCCCCGTGCAGCCCTACAGCTTTCACGTAGCCAATATCTTCCCAAACTTCAGCATGATTGGCATGGGCACGGCTTTTTACGGTCGGGGATTCATCATGTGGCAGCCTCGGGACCGCGGTTGACCGAGGTTTGGGAGTGGTGTTTGGTGGAAAGCTCCGCGCCCCGTGCTGTCAAGGAACGTATGGTCTTCGTCTTGAGTCAGCGGCAATCGGCGGCCGGTCTCGTGACGCCCGATGATCACGAAAACTTCGAACGATTGTCTGACGCCCTTGACACCGGAGTCGCCCGGGATGTGCCGTTCAACTACTCACTCGGCGAGGACGTCGAACCAATGGAGTCGCTGGTTGCGGAGTTACCCGGCAATGTCAGGCCGCAGATCAGCGAAGCCTATCAGCGCGAGTTCTATCGGCACTGGCACCGAACTATGACGGAGCCGGCCTAGCCATGGAGACCAGCCAGTTGGACGTGGAACTGCGGCTGCGAATAAACGAATTCTATGCGCGGGAGACCATGCTTCTCGATGATGGGCGGCTGGACGAGTGGCTGGGCTTATTGGCGCCGGATGTCAGATACACGATGCCATTCCCAGAGTCCAGCACGCATCCGGTCGACGATGATGACGGCCTACCGCCGTTTCTGTTGTTCAACGACGACTACGAATCGCTGAAGCTGAGAATTGCCCGGCTGGCTACTGGGCTCGCTCCCGGGGAAACTCCACGCACGATCACTCAGCGCATTGTCAGCGACATCCTGGTCACCGATGTGTCCGATCAAGAGTTCAGCGTCCGATCCAGCGTCATGGTGTTTCTCGTACGCCATGAACGCCACGAAAGCTTCTTTATCGGCAAACGACAAGACGTTCTACGCCGAGACAAGCACTCGGGCCTGCTGCTGGCCGCCCGGGTCATCACCCTGGCTCATAGCGTTCTGCCACGAGCGATTTCGATCTTCTTCTAATGCCCAGTCGTTCACTAGCTCTCAGTTAGGTCGCACACATGACAGATGTCGCTTCACGCGAGCTCGGCCTGGGATTTCTCGGAATCGGTCAGGCAGTCGCCAGAATCTTCCAGCAGTACCCGGACATGTCGACGCTGCCGTATCGGGTTGTGGCGGCTGCGGATACCCGATCACACTCGCTCGCCCGCTTCGCCACCGAGTTCGCAGGCCACACCTATACCGACGCAGAGCAACTGTGTGCCGATCCAAGCGTGGACGTCGTCTACATCGCCACCCCTCCCGAGCTGCATCGGGAGCATGCCCTGATGGCCGCACGTCACGGAAAACACATGATCGTCGAAAAGCCGTTGGCCATGTCGGTCGACGATTGCACTGCAATGGTTGAGGCGGCCCAGGCGGCGGGCGTGCAGCTGATGGCCGGCCACACACACAGCTTCGACGCGCCGGTGCGAGCGATGGCCGAACTTGTACGCAGTGGCGATCTCGGCGAGTTGCTCATGGTGAACACCTGGAATTTCAATGACTTCAATCGGCGACCGTGGCCGACTTCGGAGTTGCGCTCGACCAGCGGGCCAGTTCTCAACCAGGGGCCCCACCAGGTCGATATCGTGCGGCAGATAGTCGGCGGTGTGGCCAGAACAGTGCGTGCGTCGACACTTTGGGACGACGTCCGGGAATGCGTCGGGGGATACACCTGTCATCTCGGATTCGAATCAGGAGCTTCCGCCACGCTCGTCTATGACGCGAGGGCGTTTTTCGATGTCGCGGAGTTGCACTCGTGGGTGGCAGAGGACGGCGGCCGCCGCAGCCCCCAAGCCAACCAGCGAGTAGCCAATAACTTCGCTGCGCTCAGTCAGAACCCTGACCAACTTGAAGTCGCACTGGAAGCTCAGAAGGAGCAGGGCCGCTACGGTGCTGCGACGACGACCGAAGAGTCACAGGAGCTCTGGGGTTACTCCGCCCCCGGAGAGATTGTGCACCACCCCTACTTCGGCCTGACCGTGGTTTCCTGCGAACGCGGCGCGATCAGGCAGTCGCCCGACGGGCTGGTGGTGTACGGGCAGAACGGATTGCAGGAAATACCGGTCGCGCGCACCATGCGGGGCAGGGCCGCAGAGTTGGCTGAACTACATCGGGCGATCACTGAGGACCGCCCTGTTCAGCACGACGGTCGCTGGGGGCGCGCGACGCTAGAAGTATGTTTCGCCATCCTGCAGTCAGCCCACGAAGCACGCGAAGTCGTTCTCTCCCACCAGGTATCGCTGTGACTTCAGATGAGGAGAAATCGTGGGTGAGATTGTAGCCGGTTACGCGTCGTCCCATGCCTTCACTTTCATCCCGCCTCCCAGGTGGGAAGGCTTCCGCATAAAGAACAGGCAAAGCTACACATTGCGACGCGGTAAGACCCCACCTCGCCTGAGGAAAGACGAAGAACCATTCGACGACGCTGCGGCGCGTTACGCGCACATCGAGAACGGGCTTCAAAGGCTGCGTGACAGCATCAGACAAGACCGACTGGATTGCCTGATCATCATCGGTGACGACCAAAACGAAAACTTCGACGGATCGGCACTGCCCCAGATAGCCATCCACACCGGAGAGGGGTTCACAGTGTCTGACCGCTTCTTGCCAGACGCGCGGTTTTGGAAAAGTTCGCCCGAGCTCAGTAAGGACTTGAGTGAGCACACTGTCGAGGCCGGATTCGACGTCACCGCAGTCACCGATTTTCGTGAGACCACCTTGCACTCACACGCCCATGGCGAGATTGTGGCCAATATCCTTGGAGACCACCCAATCCCAGTGGTGTTGGTATTCCTCAATGCCGTGCACACGCCGTCGTTATCGCCCAAACGGTGCTTCGCGCTCGGCCGCGCAATCGCCGACGCCGTGCGGTCACGCCGCCCTGCAGACGAGAGGATAGGTCTCTACGCGTCCGGTGGGCTGTCACACTTCACTGCCGGCTATCCGTGGGCTGCCTACCATGGGCCGCACGTTCACGGTTCAATCGACGACGAGTTCGATCGCCGCACCCTGAAGTGCCTTGCTACCGGAAACGGCTACGAGCTGAGCAAACTGACCAGCGAAGACCTGCTCAACAGTGGCAACATCGAGCTGAGATCGTGGATATGTGCTGTCGGCGCCGTCGGCGGCAACACCCCGTGGGCCAGCGTCTATGAGCCCATTCCCCGCGCCCTGATGGGAATGGCCGTCGCCTGGACTAATAGTGACCCGGACGATGTATCCTCTCAGGGTTGAAACACGCACTCCCCACGGCGAATTGAAGCGGGGCGCAGATGTGCTGACATGGCGGGGTCACTCATCCGCCGCCCGATCGCTCGGCGGACGCTTGTTCAGGTGGCGCGTCGCTGCCTACGGCGATCGATTCATCGACGAAACCAGAAGCCAGAATGGCCTTCAGGAGACGACCCACACCGACATTGGCACCCACACGATGTTGCTGGCGGCTTATCGGCAAGTCGCCGACGATCTTACCCGTTGACTCGACGGCACATGAACCATAATCTCTGTATAACAGAGTTGATTTCTACCAAAAAGATGCCCGGGCGCTTGAGTCCCGGCACTGGATCGCTGTGCAGCCGGTGATCGCTTCGTAGTGCGGTGTTGGGTAATGAGCGCCGATGATTCCTGCACTGGCGTCGCCACCAGGTTCATCCTGGCGCCGCTTCAGCTTCGTTGCCCCCCGGCAACCGCCGCCCAACGGAGACGGACGAGACGGAAGTGAGACCGATGGTAATAATCGTGCCCGGCAGCGCTCATCGCGCTTTGCGCGGAGCATCTGCGGACGTCGTTATCGCCTCCACGGAGTGCGCCGATACCGAAACCCTGAGCTGCCGATGAGCTCCACCACTTCGGGGACGGGTTTCGACCCTGAACGACAGGCGATCGCGCTTGCTTGCCGCGTCCTCGCGGCGCGCGACTTGGCGCCAGGCATCCTCGGCCACATCAGCCTGCGCGTCGACGGGGATCGGCTGCTGATCCGATGCCGCGGTCCCCGGGAGCGCGGGCTAGCGTTCACCACCGCAGAGGACATCCGTTTGGTCACGTTGGACGGCACCGAGGGTGCCGCGGGAGAATTCGATGACGGTTACCAGCCCCCGAACGAGTTGCCGCTGCACACCGAGGTGCTTCGCGCCCGAGGCGATGTCAATGCTGTGGTGCATGCGCATCCCGCAGCGGTAGTTGCCGCCGATCTCGCCGGTCTGGCTGTCCGACCGATCGTCGGAGCGTTCGACATCCCTGGTTTTCGGCTTGCCGCGGGTGGCGTGCCCGTGTATCCGCGGGGAGTGTTGTTGCGGAATCGGCAACTCGCCCAGGAAATGGTTGCTGCCATGGGCGATCGACCGGTGGTTATTCTCCGCGCGCACGGGCTCACTAGCGTTGCCGAAACTGTCGAGCGGGCGGTGATACAGGCGATCAGCGTCGACACCATCTCGCGTTTGTCGCTTCAGATCGCTTCTGCGGGTGGCGCTCTGGCTGAACTGACAGACGATGACGCTGCAGAGCTTCCAGATCTCGGTAACGCACTAAACGACACCATCGCATGGCGTCATGAGCTGGGGCGCCTGGAAAACCATCGGTCCTAGAGAGTTCTGCGGGACAACTGGCGCGGCCATGCTGGCCGAGCTGATGGCGGAGGTAACGCTGGTGCCGATATCGCGGTGCGACGGTAAGGAGTCAGGCAACTCGGCTATGGCCTGGTCTGGCCTGCGGCGGCCTGCGATAACGAGCTGCGGATCGCCTTTTGCGTGTCGGTCGGATATGCCTCCAAACAATCGATGAGTTCATCCAGTCGTGCAAGCAACTGCTGTCTGTGCCGCGGTTTGATACCGGCAAATACTGTCTGCAGGAAGTCGTAGTGACCGGGCAGAAACTCGGTCAAGAACTGATTGCCCTTCTTCGATATGGTGACCACCACCGAACGGCGATCGCGGGGATTTACCTTGCGTGTGACAAAGCCTGCCTTGGTCAGGCTGTCGACGACACTCGTCAGGCTGGCTTGGCGTACGGAAATAGAGTCCGCTAGTGCGCCCATCGTGATCGGCCTCTCGGCCCGCTTGAGGACGGTGAGGACGTTGAACTGGCTCATCGAAAGGTCGACCGGGGCCAACTCCTCGGCGGCGACCCGACCGAACGCCGTTACGGCACGGTAGAGCGCGAGCGGAAGCGCCAGCGACAAGGGGTCGTAATCCGGTCCGGCTTCGCGGGTCTTGGCCGCGACCTGTGCGGCCATCGTCAAATTCTCGGTACTCATGAGTCCCTTAGCTGTTTGAGTCGCCGGCTGAGCAGGCAGCTTTACCGATGGTGATCGTACCGGCAGATGAACGGTTGTCTTACTTTCCGCATGTGAACATTCTGCCGCCTATAAATCACTGTCAATACAGCAGGCTGCGTCGTACCGTCACGACGTAGGTCCGGCCATGGGAGCCATCGAACGGATTTGTTGAAGGAGTTCTGCACTCTCGGGGTAGGGGCGTTTTCGAAAGGGCGTCACGCCGACGGTTTGGAAGAAGTCCACCACGACGGCGAGCGTTCTGCTGCGGATACCGGCGGTCGTCGCCATTTTCTCAGCCAGCGCGGAATCTTTTTCGATGGTGCTAGCGGGGGCGCGGTTCCTAACTGACTCGGTGTCGTGGCGGAAGTACGCCGCCGCCGTCCTGAGACCCGAGTCCCCCCCGCTGCACTCCGCGATCGCGTCGGCTACCTCGCCGGCATTCAATCCCATCGCCTCAGCGATTAAGAGGGCTTCCGCCGAAGCGAGATACCAGCTGTACTTGACGTGCTGGTTGAGAAGCTTGGTGGCATATCCCGCACCTCGATGGCCGCAGTACACCAAGGTGCGCGAGACGGCGGCGAGGACATCGGCATCAGGGCCGAGCACCCCGCTTGGCCCTCCGACCAGAACGGTCATGTTCGGCGCCTTTCGGCTGACGGGGCAATCGACAAAACGCCTCCCAGCCGCGTCGTAGGCCTGACCGATGATCGCTGCAACCTCGGGATTACAGGTCGACATATCCAGCAGGGCGGCCCCGTCGGCAAGGCCGGCCAGGACACCTCGCTCCGACCCGAGCGCCACCTCCAGCACCTGACTCGGCCCCGGGAGGAACGTCAAAACGACATCACATGCGCCGGCCAACTCACGCGCGTCCGCAGCAGCCTCGGCGCCTAGCTCCACAAGTGGGCGTAACACGTCGGGCCGAATGTCGAAACAAACCACCGAATGGTCCGTCGCGAGAAGCGACGCCGCCAGCGCGGAACCCATGCCGCCCAGACCGATCACGCCGACCCGCCTCATGACAGCAGCCGGCCCAACGCCACCTTCTGCGCCGGCTGTCAACACTTTTGGCATACCACGGCGCCGTGTGCGTGCTGAGAAATCAAAATGACGGCTATTGCAATGCCGGATCGGCGAATTCGACCCTGTTTCGCTTCGCGGCCTCGATGAGGGCTCTCACGTCGCCGGGGCCGTTGGACGCGGCATCCACATCGGAGAAGAAATCCAGCGCGCCGCCCGGGGTAGACGAGGTCGTGATCCACCGGGCGCCGTCAGAGAGAACGCGATAGGCGTGCACGACGCCGGCCGGCACTCGAATCGCCTCACCCACCTGCAGGGTCGCTTCTTCGCCGCCGCGGCTTACCCACAGCACGCCCTCGAGCACCACATAGCTTTCATCCCAGGGATGCTGGTGCGGAGGCGGTCCAGATGATTCAGGTGCGCGCACATCGAACATCTGGTAGCCGTCGCCGACGAGAAGCGGGCGCATTTCCTCTGTCATCACTTTCAGGGCGGTCACGTCATCGGCACGCCGCTTCGGTTGGAGCGAAGTAGACAATCCAGCTGCCCCCTCATCGGTCGCGACCCATCAAATATGTTTAGAGAAGAATATATTTTGCCGTGCTGAAGGTCAAGGGTTCAAGGACACGGTCCGGCTTCATAGAATGATCGACAGGTTCTTAGCGAGTAAGACTGTTTGGTCGAGGAGTAGCCGGCGACGGCACAGTTGCCAGTCACCGGCGACGCGGCGCAACCGGTCCTTGCGCCGGCCGACCAGCAAATCAGTCTCATCGGCGACCCGGTTTCGATACACCAGGAACCGGCAACTCACATCGACTTCCGCGCCGTCTACTCCTTCAATACGCACGTTGGTAACCAGGTGTGACACTCGCGAGACGGGTTCTTCGGCCCAGTGCAGGCCAGTCATCAGCTGCTCCACCCGCAAAGCGACGGTCTCCTTTTTCTCGTCGAACCAGCAGATGTCGTGACCTTCCTGAGTCTGCTCCAGCTGCGCGAGGTCGTCGTAGGCGACGTTCGCCCGCAGGGGAACGGAATACTCGTAGTCCTCGGTGAGCAGACCGAGCCATTCGGAGTAACGTCGTTCGTCGAGCAGGTCGGCTTCCCGATAGAGGAAATCGGCGATTTCGGCCTGAAGCAGCAACTTCTCTACCGCATCCTGCCTCGTGGAAATTTCACCGCCCGTTGCACTCACGACCGTGCGGCTCTCTCGTCGGATTTGGCAAGTTCGATGAGTTGAGGCCACGAGAGGTTGTCGGTGAACTCGGCCCATCGCCGGTAAAAGGCGCGTGCATTCACCTCGCCTGCGATGGGGTGGTGAGAATGCACAGCCTGGTCGAGCGCACTGGGAGTTTCCATATCGAGACCCTGCTGATAGTTGTAGGGATAGCGCCGGGCTATCACGCCCTGGCTGGCCTGCGTCGCGTAATTCCAGTTCTCCATATCGTCTTGCTCCGTCATCCCTCCAGGACCCGAGTAGCGCATGTAATAGCGGCGCAGCCAGTCACGTACATCATCGGGTGCGTTCTTGTCGATGAGGTACCACCGCCACACTTCGGTTTCGGTGGGGCTGATCGGGTGTGACACCAGGATCGTCCGCGGAAAACCGGCGGAGAACGACATATTGGGGAACATCGTCGCTGGGCCACGACCACCGAGCTGTCTGCCCTGCGCCTGCAGTCGCTCCTTGCGGACCGCCCACGCCTGGGAGAAGTACTCACTCAAGGCCGGTTCTTCGGCGAACTCAGGATAGGGAATCTCATACGCCAGATTGTCCGACGCGCCATGGCCCATCCGAAACGACGTCTTCACACGGCCCTTCGAAAAACCACCCTGATCCTGTCGTTCACCGTGACGTCGTGAATTTCTGCCACCCGGCCCGATGCCCACCTGTTCAACCGAGGCATGGGTCGTCGCCCCGTGATAGGTATCGCCCAAGAAATTCTCTGACACGAATTTCCAGTTCGATTTGATGCGCCACTTCTGCACCCCACGGAACACCTCGGTACCACCTTCGGTGCCATCAAAAGCATCAGACAGGTTATCCAGCCAATGATGAAAGCCCCCGACGTACTCATCGAAATCCGGGGCCGCTGGATCCCAGCACGCGAATACCAGGCCCTTGTAATTGTGCACCTTGGCAGCCCTGACAAGTCCCCAGGCCGCTTTGTCAAGGCCGTTGCCGTAGGCCATGCCCTGCTGCGGCACACCGTGCAAATCCCCCGGGGTGGACACCAGCGAACCGTCCATCGAGTACGACCAGCCATGATAGGGACAGGTGAACTGGAGCGCGCGACCCTCGTCGTAGCGACACACCGCCATACCCCGATGTCGGCACGAATTGAGCAAGACATTCACACCACCCTGAGCGTCACGGGTCAACAGCACCGGATCCGAGCCCATCCTCGACGAGAAGAACTGACCCGGCGCAGACACCTGCGTGGCATGACCCACAAACAACCAGCTCCGCGGAAACAAATACTCCAACTCACGGTTGAAAATCGAAGCATCGGTGAAGATTTCCCGACTGATCTCCCCGCGATCGACATCGACGAGACTACGAGCGGTCGTGTCCGAACCGCCTGAAGTACTCATTTTTAACGTCATCGGTACCTTTCCCTTGCTGTAATGCCCGAATCACCCCGAGACAGCCGTAACTCAAATCACCACAAACCGTCACCGCGTCTGCCGGGCACCGATCTCACGCGTCGAAGTGGAAGTGGAGCCAGATCCTGATTGAGGATGCAATACACGAGAACTCATGTCGGTTGAGACTCAAGGACATTCGACGATCCGACTCGTCTCCACCATGCATCCGACCCCCTGATACTTGCGCCGTTCACGGCCGTCTCACTCAGGCCGTTTCGAGGCGTAGAGCCGAGACGGGGCAACTGCGAATCGCAGTGACAATCCGCGCCTCATCGCTCTCGGCTACCGTGTCATCAAGAATGACAACAGTTCCCGTATCACCGATGTCAAAGACGTCGGCCGCTGCAACGACACAGTTCGCGTAGCCCTGGCAGACCTCCACGTCCGCCTTGATAACACTCATCGGAACCCTCCTTCTCCTACAGAACTCTGATCAGCATTGCTTTTTGCCGTTGAGATGAATGGCGGCAACCCCTTGCGCCGCTTGCCGATCCCCGGCGAAGACACCGAATTGGAGATCTACGACGTCTGCGCCGGCCTGCGCATGCTTGCCGGTCACCGTCCATCGCGCCTGCACCACGTCGCCCGGGTGAACCGAGGCACTCATCTTAAACGGACCCAGCTGCACCAACCTGCCGCGAAGGCCCATCCATCGACGAAGCCCGGTCTCGAAAAGGGCTTCCAGGCCACGAGTATTGAAGATGATGTCGGCAAGCCCCGCGGCATGAGCGGCCGCGGCGCTGTGGTGTATCCCGGAAAACATGCGATCCGCGGCAATGTTCATCACCATGCGCTGGTAAGTCAGGGCCAAGGCCGGCCCGCGCACTTGCGCACCGACCGTAACGTCGTCGAACTCGAGTGGCGTGTTCCAATCGACACCGGTATCGGCATCGTCGACGGGGCGTGGGCTCCGACCTCGGTCGCCCTGCTGGGCGCGGGCCGAAGTGCCGGGCTCAGGCCTGGAGGCGTCGTCTGGGACGTAGTTGAAGACGGTATTTCGGTTGCGCGCGACCAGTTCTCCCGAAACCTTCACGTACTCCGACTCGTATTGCAGGAAGACTCCGGTACCCACCCGGGTGCGCTTCTGCTCTACCGAGATGATCGTCGTAGTCCCCTGCAACCTGTCCCCCAAGTACAGCGGTGCGTGGTACTGCCACTCGCTGCTGACGTTGACCGATCGGCTGAACGGCAGAGCCAGCGTGTCGGTGATGTTGCCCGTCATCTCCTGCCCGTCGACCAGATAGGGACTGGGCTGTCCGGGTGCCCAATACGGCGGCAGCCCCCACAGCGGGGTCATCGTCACCGGGGCCACAACGCCGAGGTACCCGTTCGCCTTCGCTGCCGCCTCGTCGTCATGCAGCGGACAGGAAAAGGTGAAAACCTCCAGTTTGCGGCGGATGTCGTTCTGCGTCACCGAGTCGGCGCCCCGGAATCCGATCTTCTCACCGACACGATCGCGTAACTCGTCAGCGGCGGTCATCGCCCCGCACTTCCGCAGCGGGCAGCCGAAATGCCGGCAGCACAACATCATCGGCGACGTGCACATAGACAACCTCGACGGCCGCATCAACCAGCATCGCCGTCCGGTCGGCAACTACGCCCACCATCCGTGCCACCATCCGCACACCCTCATCCATTTCGACGACGGCGCACACGAACGGGACGGCCTGGTCGAACCCGGGATGCAGCGCGCGGTGAATAACCGTGTGGCTGAATACCACTCCCCTGCCCGACGACCTCTGCCAAGACCAAGCGTCACTGCCGCAGCGCGCGCACGTCAGGCGAGGAACGTGACGCCAACGGCCGCACCCTGAACAACGCTGAAACGACAGCTCTTCACGTCGGCAATGCTCATAGAACTGGGCCGTGAGACCCTCCAGGGATGGCAACGGCGGTGCTGCGACATCCGGTCCCGTTCGTGTCACATCGGTCCCCTTGTGAACCGGCCAGTCACAACGCTGTCACCGACGCAATATCGCGAGAGCACCTGAACCCCATCCGCCGCCCATACCGGTCACTACCGCCAACTCCGCATTGTGGACCTGCCGCTGCGGTAAACCACCGCGCAGCTGCCGCACCGCCTCGACCAGATTGTTCATGCCTTGCACGTGGGCTTCGGATAACAAACCGCCGTTGAGATTCGTGGGCAACGAACCGTCAGCGGCGATACATCCGTCGAGAACGAAATCCGCTGCTTCGCCTGGCTTACAGAACCCGGCCGCTTCGATCTGCCGCAACACGTTGACAGTGAAACTGTCGTAAACCTCGAGCAGATCGATGTCAGACGGGGTGACACCAGCGTCGGCAAATGCGCGCGGCGCCGCCTCGGCAAGCCCAATCTCCAATGGGTCGGCCCTGTTGGCGAACTCATCGACGGGAAATGGGCGACCTTCGGCCACACTCATCACAAACACCGGCCGGTGCGGGCTGTCAGCCGCACGATCGGCCGCTGATACCACCACCGCCGCTGCGCCGTCGGTCTCCAGACTGCAATCGAACAAACGAAACGGCGTACTGATCGGTGGAGCGTCGAGATACTCCTGCATCGTCAGCTCACGGCCGCACATCACCGCATTCGAGTTGAGCTGCGCGTTAGCACGAAACGCGACTGCCACCGCCCCCATCGCTTCAGGCGGCACGTCATACTTGCGGACGTATCGGTCGGCCACGAGCGCATACTGGTGCACGGCCGACACCGCGCCCTGTGGCGCGTAATAATCCCGGACAACCTTGCCTATCGCCATGTCCGCGCTCGATGCCATCCCGCGGGCACGCGGACCTGAGTACCCACACCAGCCCGCGGGAATGAGGACATGCCGCGCGACGCCCGACCAAACCGCCATCGCCGCAGTTGCCAGACCCGCCACACTTGCCGCGCCTCCGGTATGGGAAGTCACCGCGTAACGAACATGCGTCAGGCCGAGATTCGCGATAAAATCTTCGGCCGTGCCACCGTTGATCGGGCAGATGAGCCCATCGATCTCGCCAGCCGACAACCCGGCATCCACGATCGCGGCATGGGCCGCTTCGAGTTGCAGGCCAAGGTCCGTTGCCGACTCAGTGCCATCACGACGGTAGGCCGTATGACCAACGCCGACGATGCAAGCCTTGTCGCGCAGCGAACTCAATGCCCGGGAACCTCTCCGTCAACGTCGACCGCCCCGACGACACCACTCGATACCAGCGCCTCGTACTCCGAGTCGGCCATGCCGAGCCACTCGGTCAGCACCCCTTTGCCGTGGATCCCGAGACCGGGCCCAGTGCTGCGCACGGATCCGGGAAAGTTCGTCAACCTCGGCACCACCCCGGTGACGCGGACCGGACCCAATTCCTGGTCAGCGACCTCGACCAGGCTCTGGCGAGCCGCGAACGTGGGACTGGAGAACATCTCTGCCGGCGTGAAGATCCGCGCAGCCACGACACCGGAGCTCGCGCAGGCCTTTTCGACGATATCGGAGTTGTTTTCGGCGAACCACTGGCGAACCATCTCGCCGAGCTCCTCGCGGTGCAACATCTGCAGTTCCTGAGTCGCGTACTTCGGATCGTTGCGCAGAGTCGTGCCGCCCAGCAGTTCGAGCAGGCTCTGCACTGACCGAACTGTGCCGGTCGCCACGGTGTACCACACCCCATCGCCACTGAGATACGTGTCTGACACCGGTGACGGGCTGACCTGGAACTGATTGCCCTGACGCTCGGCAACAAAGTTCAACTGGTCGTAGAGGATGACCTGCCAGTCGATACCACGGAACAGTGATTCGTAGAGAGCCAGGTCGATACATTCCCCATCGAAGCGATCCCCGATCGCTTCGCGTTTGAACAGTGCTCCGGCAACAGCGAATGCACCCATGATTCCTGTCGTGACATCGCCGAGGGAGAAACCGAAATGCGTCGGTGGCCGGTCAGGATGCCCGGTGATGTGTACCGCTCCGCTCATGGCCTCGCCGACCCGTCCGTATCCCGGCTTTGCGCTCTCCGGGCCGATTTGGCCGTACCCAGAAATCCGCAACATGATCAGCCGCGGGTTCGCTGCGTGCAGTTCCTCCCATCCCAGTCCCCAGCGCTCAAGCGTTCCCGGGCGGAAGTTTTCGATCACCACGTCTGCGCGTTCGACCATTTTGCGCACGAGCGCTTGCCCCTCGGGGAGACGCAGATCGATAGCGACGCTTGACTTGTTCCGGGCCGCGGACTTCCACCAGAGGGGCACTCCGTCTTTCCTCGGACCGGACCTACGCAACATGTCGCCTGAGCCGGGGTCTTCGATCTTGATGACCTGTGCTCCGAAGTCGCCGATCAGCGAGGCAGCGAAAGGCGCCGCGATCACGTGCCCCAGCTCGAGGACTGTCAGACCGTCGAACAGACTCTCCATATTCGCGGACACTTAACTCCTTTGGTGGGGCGGCGTGACAATCGACGGCGCGATACCGGTCGTGCTATGCCGATGGGTCGATCAGAATTTTTACGTGTGCATCGCGGTTGACGCGCAGTTCCTCGAGACCCTGACTGACCACGGCATCCAACGGGATCTCGTCGGTGATCAGTTCACCGAGGCTGATCGCCCCCGTAGCTAGTAAGTCAAGAATCGCCGGGACCTGCCTTTGCGCTTCGTAACAAAATGAAAAGCCGATATTGGCTTCGCGCATGACGCTTCGATTGATGTCGATACCGGCCGGGGCCTCCCAAATCGCCACGACCATCAATCGACCGCGGGGCGCAGCACGCCCAACGCCGCATCAAGCGCGGGTTGTACGCCCGCAGCGTCGAAGGAGATGTCGACGCCGTTTCCGTTCGTCAACGTCCGAACCACCTCAACTGCATCCTCCGCCAGAGGATCGATTACGCGCGTAGCCCCGACCCGGTGGGCGGCAACGCGGCGCGTCGCCGAAACCTCACTGACGATGACCTGAGTCGCACCTTGGGCAAGTGAGAATTGCACCAGGGCGAGGCCGATCGGGCCAGCGCCGGCGATGAAGACGGTCCCACCCGCTGCCAACCCGCTACGGCGGACAGCGTGGTACGCCGACGCGATCGGTTCAACGACGGCAGCCTCGGCGAGACTGATCTCATCCGGGATGCGAAACAACGCCTTCGTCGGCAACGACGCGTAGCGGGCAAGCGCTCCGTTGACAGCGAAGCCGATGAAACCGACTGCTCCGCAGAGTGCTTCAGCGCCCTGTTTGCAGAAGCCGCATTCACCGCAGCCGAAAACGCCGACGCCGCAGACTCGGTCACCTTCGGTGAACTCGCGCACGCCGGACCCGACGCCGACCACCGTCCCGGAATATTCGTGGCCAATGACGACCCCTGGCGCAGCATGCATCGGACCGGCGATGTACTCATGCAGGTCTGTGCCGCAGATCCCCGCTCGGGCCACCTCGATGACCACTTCGCCCGCACGTGGACTCGGGTCGGGAAGCTCTTCAATCCGCACGTCTTCGCGACCGTGATAAATAGCTGCGCGCACCTACCGGCCTACCTTAAGGACAGACCCAAATTCGCTCGGCCACAACGTTCGTGGGCCGGAGTTTCGGCGGAGGCGCCGCCGTAATGATGTCAAGCTCACCGGCACCTTAGATCCAGAATGACAGGTTGTGCGTGGGCAACGTGGTGTGATCCAGCAGGATCTCGCGCTGGACCAGTTTCAAACCCGTCTCGTCGCGACGAATAATGTCTCGGCGCTCGGCAGAAACTGTCTCCGCCTTGGCTTCGTCCCCGCGCGTGCGCACCAGCAACGCATTCGACGTCACACGGTACTCATCGCCGTCCTCACCAGACCTGACCCTGACATTGGTGATGTAGTGCCGGATCCGCGACGGAGGATCCTCAGCCCAATCCGACGACGTTCGGTGCCGCTGAATACGCATCTTCAGACTCGTGTAGTTATCACTCAGGTGCATAGAGCGCTCAGAGAACCCCGGGCCACCTGCTCTGCGAAGCGTCTGACGGACGCGCGCGAAATAGTGCACATTCGGTGCCAGCAATTCCAGCCACTCTTCGAACTCATCGCGATCCAACAGATCGGCCTCGTCGAAAAGGAAGTCTTCGATTTCCTCGCGCACGTCGCGCGAAACCCTCGCAGCCTGAGGTGGATCCTGCGGCACCGTTGTCGTCATACGTTCTCATCCCTTCTCGGTGTGGCCAGATAGTCGAAGTACTGCTTCCAGTACTCGCGCTGATTCTGTTCGGCGTAGCCACTGGCCAACGGTCGTCCCGGGCCCAGCCACGTTGGATCAGGAGCCAGATTGTCCAGTCCCATCTCCAGGTTCAGCTCCACACCACCAGCCAACTCGCCGCGTGTTCCCTTGGTAATAGCCTGGAATATCTCGGCGTCATCCTGCTCGAAGACACCCCCGACCCCGAACGTCCGAACATAAGTCTCAAACGACTGCTGCTTGAACTCTTCGGGCGCGTTGCGCTCCACGAAGAACCACGACCACACCTCCATACGCGCTGCGTCCAAGGGACGCCATTGCCGCAAGGTCAGAATGGGCACCGGCATAGACTCCCCGTCCTTGGCGATGAAGGCGTTCAAGAAGGACAAGTTCGGGAACACATTGCCATGAATGAACATCGTCCGTTTCAGCAACTCGCCATGGACGTCATCGCCGTAACCCTCGCTGAGACCGGAGACGACTTCCTCGGGATAGCCCATGTACGGCGGTGCGGGTATGCCGGGTGGTGCGCCTAGAACGCCCGCCCCGTGCCCGCCCGATAGGCTGACGTGGGCCGGCGAAACGGCCACATTATCGGGCGGTAACAACCCCAGCTCACACATCGAACGGTGCGTCATGACCGTGTGATAGCCGTCCCCAACAAAGTTATCGGCGCCGGTCTTCCAGTTCGCGTCAATCACCCAACGCTGCGGGGCACCCCACGCCTCAAGGCCGGCCGGGCTCTTCTTCATCATCAAGTCGAGATACCAGCGCATGTCCCCGAGGTACTCATCCAGTCCCGGCGCCTCATCCGACACACACCCGAAGACAAGGCCCGCGTACGAGTCCAGCATCGGCAGAGCGCGCAACCCTAGCCGACTCTTGTCGAACGCAGCACCGTACACTGCCTGCTGCGCAGGTATCGCGATGAGATCACCGTTGTTTCGATAGGTCCAACCGTGGTACGGACACTGGAACGCCGACTCATTCCCAGACTCGGTTCGGCAAAGCAGCGTGCCGCGGTGCCGACACGAGTTCGACATCGCCCGAATCGTCATATCCTGCTGCCGCGCGACAATAATTGAGTTATCAGCGATGTAGCGCACTACATAGTCACCCGCATTGGGGATCTCGTCTTCGTGGCAGAGAAACTGCCAGGTCCTACCAAATACTCGCTTCAATTCAAGCTCGTAAAGCGCTGCATTAGCGATGAGAGACGCAGGGAGGCGACCCTTTAGGATGGAGCCGCGCGCATTCTCTAATGTTCGCATTGTCGTCGCATCAGGCGCCATCGAATCCACCGGGCGCACCTTCCTATCGATTTGTGCCCCTAGAACGTGAGCACTCATGTGGGCTACACCACACGGAAGCTTACATAGGATGATAACTGTTTGCAAGCTATTATTTAGGCCACCGCGGTAACGGCGGTATCAGCCGGCATCCCCTCGCAGACCGACGTCTGCCACCCAGGACTCCAACCGAACAGGGTTCTTCTCGACAGTCGCGGCCCTTGGTCCACCAATCCCGCCATCTGACCCGACTTCTGCAGACCCCACAGCGACCCTGGCATGTTGCCGTTCGCTAGGCCGGACTGAGAGTCGTTCGTTGAGCGATCCGGCCGCGGCTTTCATTCAGTGTTTGGCGGGCGGCGCTGACTCTTGCTATCGCATCGCGCAGCGCCCTCAGTTCATTACCGTCAAGTGCCGCAAGCGCTTCGGGAGCCGGGTCGTCGACCGCATTGATGGTGGCCACCATCGACCAGCCGGCGTCGGTCAGTGATACCACTTTGTACCGCCGGTTGGTGGGAATAGTCTGACGCATGACTAGGCCGCGGTCCTCCAGATCGTTGACGGCCACCGTGGCCGCCGGGGGATCGATTGTCACGGCGTGCGCGACCTCTTTGACGGTCATCGACCCGCGGGACAGCCGGAGCAGTATCCGGATGCGACTGAAAGGTAGGCCCGTCTGGTCGACGGTCGCTCGCCTCCAACTGTCGCGGTTGTCGGTGACCAGTGCGGTCATCGCGCGCCAGACCTCGTCCGCTTCCGGATTACGCGACATCGGCAGCCTCCCGTCGCGGATCGGTTCCTGCGATCAGCGGCGCCAGATGCTCTGCTGAGCGCAGCGCGCGCTTCGACGTCGAGTAGACACCGAGCGTGAAGATCAGCACACCAACTCCAGCGAACACTAGCCATAGGGGCTGGGCGGAGACCGCGAAATCGACGTTGGTGTCGCCCAATGCCGCACCAGCGACCGGGCCGCATATGGCCACACCGATGGCGACGCCCACCTGTCGGCTCGTGGATGTGATAGCCGCCGCCGCACCGGCGCGGTCGGTCGGCATACCGCTGACGGCCGCGGTTGTGACCGGTGCGTTCACCATCGAAGTACCGACGCCGAAAACCGCAAAGGCGACCAGCATTTGCCATTGCGGGGTAGCGTCGCTCATCTGCGCGAACATGAGAGTCGCGGCGACGATCAATGCGCCGGCGATCATCAGCGACGGTCTGGCACCAAATCGCCCCACCAGCCGGCCAGACAAGGGCGAGAAGATGAATGCGCCGACGGCCACGGGCAGAAACATCAGCCCGGTGTTCACCGCTGAAAGCCCGCGCTCCCCTTGCAAATAGATTGACATCATGAACAGGAACGCGCCCCATGCAGCGAATGCGCACACCGCGATGGCCGTCGCCGAAGCAAACGGGATGCTGCGGAAGAATCGGAGCTCGACGAACGGGTCGAGGCGGCGTGACTCGTAGCGCAGGAATGTCGCGAAGGCCAGCGCTGCGAGGCAACAGCTAACGACGACGCGGGTGTCGGTCCAGCCCATCCCTGGCCCTTCGATGAGCACGAACACCAGTCCGAACAGGAAGGCCATGCCCAGGACCAAGCCGATCAGGTCGACGTGGCGCATGGTGACCGACTTGGATTCGGGAACGAAGATCGCGGTCAACAGCACCGCAAGCGCGCAGATCGGCACGTTGATCCAGAACACTGCTCGCCAGTCAACATACTCGAGAAGTATTCCGCCCATGATCGGACCCAAGGCCATCGAGATGCCTACGACGCCCCCCCATATGCCGATGACGCGCGCGCGCTCCACTCTGCCGGTGAACACCTGCGTGACGATCGACAACCCAGCAGGAGTGAGCATCGAACCGCCGATCGCCTGCAGGAAGCGGGCGCCGATCAGCGTTTCGACGTTGGGAGCCACGCTGCACAGTAGGGAGGCCGACGCAAAGATTGTCAACCCGATCTGCAACGTACGCCGCCGACCGAATCGGTCGGCCATGGCACCTGAGAGCAGCAATAGCGAGGCCACCATCAAGGTGTAGATGTCAATGACCCACTGCATTTGCGAAGGCGACGCCGAAAGGTCGGCGCGGATGCTCGGGATTGCAACGTTGGCGATGGTCACGTCGATCGACACAATGAGCACGCTCAGGCAGCAGGACGCCAGGACGAAGGCCTTGTGCCGGCGGCTCAGTCGTTCGACAACAGTTTCATTCACACAACTATTTTGAAACTACAACTGATGCTAGCGCAAGTCGGCGGGTACCAGTCGATTGCGTGCTGCCCGACCCGACGCCGGACATAGCCGCCGCCGCGGGCATCGGAGGGGTTCCGGGGGCACAGCCGCGTGTCACATACCCGCAACGGAGCGATGCCGTGTCCCGAGTCGATTTTCTAATCGGTCGCTTATCGTCTGAGGCGCCGATGCACGGCCGACTGACGCCCTACGTCAAATAGCATTTCTCCCAGAGGATTTCGACTGCGAAAAGGGTCACCGTCCGCTGTAGGCGCCTTCCAGCGCATCGACGCAGTTCAGTCCAAGGTGACGGTTACTGCCTTGACTTGGGTGTAGGACAGCAGTTCCTCCGTGGACTCTTCGGATCCAACACCTGACGATTTCCGACCGCCGAAGGGCAACCCCCAGTAGTGGCGTGCACTGCCGTTTATCCAGACGTAGCCAGCATCAAGTCCCGCAGCCATGCGGTGGGCTTGGCTTACGTCGTTGGTCCACACCGCGGCGGTCAACCCGAACTCGACGCTGTTGGCAACTTCGACAGCCTCGGCTTCGTCACGGACGGTCAGCACCGAAAGAACGGGCCCGAAGATCTCGTCGCGGGCGACATCGGCTTGTGGTGCCACTCCAGCCAATACGGTCGGGGCGACATACCAGCCTTTGCTACCAACACCCTGCGCGCGTCCTCCACCGGTAAGCACGCTGGCGCCGCCCGCCCGTCCTGACTCGATGGCCCGCAACGACTTTGAGTATTGCGCTTGGTCGATGACGGGTCCCATGTCCGTGCCGTCAACGAGCGGGTCGCCTACCTTGATGGCAGCGACCTGATCGACGACCAGATCAATCACCTCGTCAGCGATCGCTTCGTGCAGCAGCAGTCTGCTTGTTGATCCACAAGATTGGCCCGCGGTGGTGGTGAAGTTCATCCCTGCGACGGCGCTTTTCGCCGCCGCCTCCAGATCGGCGTCCGGCATGACGATCATCGGGTTCTTGCCGCCGAGTTCGAGTGTGACGTATTTGACGCCGTGCTCTGCAGCCAACCGCTGGATATGCCTACCCGTGCCAGGGGAGCCGATGAAGCCGATTCGCCGGACCAATGGATGAGCGACCAGCGCGGCGCCCGCAGTTGCGCCATGCCCAGTTACGACCCCAAACAGGCCCTCTGGCAAAACTTCCCTCGCCAACTGGGCGAGGCGGATGGCCGAGAGCGGTGTTTGATCGGGAGCTTTCAAAACCACGGCGTTTCCCGCCATGAGTGGAGCAGCGATCTTAGATCCTGCGAACAGGACAGGATGATTGAAGGGTACGATTCGGGCGACCACGCCATAGGGCTGCTGCAGCGTGTAGTGGAGGTTCGCCGAGAGTGGAATAGTACGTCCGCCGATATCAAATGCGGCGTCTGCCATCAGCTCGAGCACTTCGGCCGCCCAGTTCACATCGTCGCGCATCGCAGGCAGTGGAAAGCCACCGTCAATCGCGTCGAGCAGCGCGAGTTCTTCGGTATGCTCTCGCATGAGTGTCGCCAAAGCTCGCAGCATGGTGCCGCGCTGCCGCGGCGTCCGGAGTGCCCAGTCACGTTGGGCAGCATGCGCAGTCGCCACCGAGCAATGATCAGAACCTGTGGATGAGCCTCGGCGAGGTGGCGTGAAAGTGGGCGCACCTTCCCGAGGATGATCATCACGGAAACAGGATCTCGATCAAGACCGGCGTTGGCGCGCTGGTTGGGAAGGTACGCCCATGCTCACGGTAGTTCACGACGCGGAATCAGCCAACGAGAACGGCAGCGGTGCTGGTCGGTCGCTGTTGGATGAGATCGTCCGCGACGGTGCGCGGCAGATGTTGGCGGCGGCACTGCAGGCTGAAGTAGCCGCCTACGTCGACGCCCATGCCGGTGAGGTCGACGACAACGGTCGGCGTCTGGTGGTCCGCAACGGCTATCACCACGAACGTGACATCCTCACCGCCGCGGGTGCGGTCACGGTGACCGCCCCGCGGGTCAACGACAAGCGCATCGACGCCGTTACCGGTGAGCGGCAACGGTTTTCCTCGGCGATCCTGCCGGCGTGGGCACGCAAGTCCCCGCAGATGACCGAGGTGCTGCCACTGCTGTACCTGCACGGGCTCTCGACGAGTGACTTCGGTCCGGCGCTGGAGCAGTTTCTCGGCTCGAGCGCCGGACTGTCGGCCACGACGATCACCCGGCTCACCAGCCAATGGCAGGACGAGGCGAAGACTTTCGGCGAGCGTGACCTCTCGGGCACCGATTACGTCTACCTGTGGGTCGACGGCATCCACCTCAAGGTCCGCCTCGAGCAGGAGAAGCTCTGCCTGTTGGTGATGATCGGCGTGCGCTCCGATGGCCGCAAGGAACTCGTCGCCCTGGCCGACGGATACCGGGAGTCGACCGAGTCGTGGGCGGATCTGCTGCGGGGCTGCCGTCGTCGTGGGATGACCGCGCCGGTGCTGGCCGTCGGTGACGGCGCGTTGGGGTTCTGGAAGGCCATCCGGGAGGTGTTCCCGGCCACCCGGGAGCAACGCTGCTGGTTCCACAAGCAGGCCAATGTGCTTGCTGCGTTGCCGAAATCAGCGCACCCAGCTGCGTTGGCCGCGATCAAGGAGATCTACAACGCCGAGGATATCGACAAGGCCCAGGTCGCGATCAAGGCCTTCAAGGTCGACTACGGCGCCAAGTACCCCAAAGCGGTCGCCAAGATCGTCGATGATGCCGATGTGCTCCTGGAGTTCTACAAATATCCGGCCGAGCATTGGATCCACCTGCGAACTACCAATCCGATCGAGTCGACTTTCGCCACCGTGCGGTTGCGGACCAAGGTCACCAAGGGCCCCGGATCCCGCGCGGCGGGAATTGCCATGGCCCACAAGCTGATCGACGCTGCCCAAGCCCGCTGGCGGGCCGTGAACGCACCACACCTGGTCGCGCTGGTCCGTGCCGGCGCGGTGTTCCACAAAGGCAAGCTACTCGAACGGCCCGTTGGCATCACACCCGCCGAGAGCGACGAATCAACCGAAACCGAGGTCGCCTGAAACAACCTCATCCACAGGTCTTGACAATATCTCGTTCGGCGGCGTGGTCGGCGACCAGCTCGTGGAACCCGCGGATGCCGGCCAGTCCTTCTGGTAGTCGACGGGAGGCCAGCTTGGTCCCGTCGGTGTCCATCAGGTGAATGTCGTGGTGGTCTTCAGCCCAGTCGTCTCCTACGAATAGCGTCAACTCGCCTCCCTGCTCGATGTGGGTCGAACCTGTTCGAGCCGAAGGGCACCCCGCGGCGACCTAATGGATCAGTGCTCAGTGGCACGACACCCCATCAGCGCTATAGGTGACCTCACCAACCAGCCGGGGCAACGATCTAACCCTAGGAGTCGACCTACGCTCCAGGCTGAAACAGTGCTCACCGGCCAGCGGCTCGGTGACCAGCCTTCCCTCAACTCTTGAATATCCGGTCGAAGACTCGCTGATCAGTTCCCATTAGGCTAGCCTGCCCGAAGTTTCCATACCTAAGTAAGTCGATGGGCACGGTCGGAGGGTCGGCATGTTCGACAGCGTCAACTGGTACCGAATGCGCCAGTTCAGCAAACATTCCAGCACACCTGCTGCGGAACGGATGCCGCAGGTCAAACGGATTCCGTGGCGCGTCGGCAATCCGCTCGACAGCTCCGGCAGGAGTCCCCTGCACGCCCTGCCGCCCAGCACCGATACCCGAATCCGACGTACCGCGATCCTCGCGGCAGTGACCAGCGTCACGCTCGCCGCCGTCGTCCTCCACACCCGGTTCCGGCGCCCCGGCACCACGACGCGGCCGGCCGACCCCACCGGCGCGACCACCCCAGCACACCCGATCGCACAGGCCCCGGCACAGGACGACAATCCCCTCGAACATCGTTCGGTACCCGCGCATTTCGCGGCGACCGCACGCAGCAGACCGGAACAGGTGGCCCTGCGCACCACCTCGGAATCGGTCACCTATCGCGAACTGCTGGGCGCGGCGCTGGCGTCGCAGACGCGCCCCGACACCGACGAACCCTGCGCCGCTGTGCTCCCCGCACCAACGACGCCCCAGACCGTCGCGACCGTGCTCGGTCTGTTCGCATCCGGGACTCCCGTCGTGGCCCTGGACCCGGCGATGCCGGGCAACCGGGCACAGAAGATTACGTCGATCCTCGTCGAGCACGGTTACCGGCCCTGGCCGGTTCAGGTCCCCGACCGACTGCCCGGCGGCGCCGACCTCGATACGGAACTGGGCGCCGATACCGACACCGACGATGTGACGAGCATCCAGTTCACGTCGGGTTCCACCGGCACCCCCAAAGCGGTGCTGCACCCGAATGGACTGTGGCTCGCCGATGCTCAACTGCTCAACGACCGCTTCGGCCTCGGTGACGGCCGCAAGGTCGCGCTCTGCATGCCGATCAGCTTCGCGGCCGGGCTCAACGTGCTGATCGCCGCTCTGCTGGGCGGGGCCGAGGTGATCGCGGTCGACCCTGCGAAGCAATCCGCGCGAGAGGCATTCGAGCTCATCGCCGATTCGGGCGCTCAGGCCATCACCTGTACACCGGCCTTCGTGGATGCCTTGCACACCGCCGCACGGGGCGCGACACTGCCCGCGGTGGAACGGATCGTGACCACCGGCGAGGCGGCGCATGCGCGCCACGTGCGGCTGGCGCGCGAACTCGCCCCGAACGCGGTCTTCACGAACTGGGCAGGCTCGACCGAGACGCTCGCCATCGCGAGCTATGACATTCCGCCGAACGCCGCGCTGCCACACGGCGTCATACCGGTGGGAGTTCCCGCCCCGCACAAGCAGATCGACATCGATGAGAACGGCGCGGTATCCATCACCTCACGTCATCTCGCGCTGGGCTACCTGGATCCGGAGACTTCGGCCGCGGTGTTCTCGGTGCATCCGGATGGCGCGCGGACCTATGCCGGCGGCGACGTCGGGCGCTGGGATGAGCACGGCAACCTGGTGCTGTCCGGCCGGGCGGATGCCACCGTCAAGATCCGGGGCTACCTCGTGGAGCCCTCGGAGATCGAATCCACGCTGTTGAGCTATGACGACGTCCGGGAGGCCATCGTGGTGGCCGACACCACCGGAACGCCCACTCTGGCCGCCTACGTATCCGCCGAACCCGATGCCCGCACACCGGCAGTGGCTGAACTGCGTACCCTCCTGCACCGGGACCTGCCCCCCTATATGGTGCCCGTCCACATCACGGTGCTCGGCGCGCTGCCGCGAGGCGATCGCGGCAAGATCGACCGAATGGCACTGCCAGCGGTGGGCAGGCCTGAGTTCGATCCTCCTCGCGGGGAACAGGAATCATCGATCGCGCGGCTGTGGTCGGAGGTGCTGCACATCGACAGGGTCGGGCGCACCGACGGCTTCTATGCACTCGGTGGGGACTCGCTGAGCGTGACACAGATGCTGGCGCGCGTCACCGAAGTGCACGGCGCCAAACTCAATCCGTCGGATCTGGCCGGCGCACCGACCGTGGCCGAGTTCGCGCAGAAGCTCACGCGTTCCAGCGGACCCGCGCTACCGCCGACCACCGTGGCATTGCGGCCGATATCTGCCGACACCGTGGGCACGCCGGTGTTCTGCTTCTCCGGGGCCGGCGCCTCCTCGCTGTGTTTCGTGCCATTCGCCGAGCGGGTCGGCGACAAGACGGCGGTGTACGCCCTGGAGCCCAAAGGACTGGAGA
Organism: Mycolicibacterium frederiksbergense; assembly: GCF_012223425.1. Classification (GTDB taxonomy): domain Bacteria; phylum Actinomycetota; class Actinomycetes; order Mycobacteriales; family Mycobacteriaceae; genus Mycobacterium; species Mycobacterium frederiksbergense. The sequence goes on along the minus strand of NZ_CP038799.1, from coordinate 3,863,779 downwards.
AGCGCGCAATCCCGGATCTGTCGGTGGAAACCGCAGCACGCCGCCATGTCGGCAACCTGCGCCTTGTCCAGCCGCGCGACCCGTACATCCTGGTCGGTCATTCGTTGGGGTCCCATATAGCTCTGGAAGCGGCTCGTCTGCTGGAACATGCCGGCGAGACAGTCGAATTGCTCGTGATGCTCGACCCGTGGCTGTCCCCACAGGCAGCCAAGCAGGCGGGCGCCGGGTTACCCGATGTCAGGGTCACGATCCAGGAGACGATGCCGACCGATATCAGGTCCTGGTGGGAGCATCAAAAGAAGATGCCGTTGGCCGGACTGTTCGTCGGCGACCATCAGCGAAAGACTGCTGCGATCGAGGAAGTCGGCATCATGAGCGGCTTGCGGTTCGTCCCGCAACCGTGGCGGGGACGCGCACTGGTGGTGCTGAGCCACCTCAACAAGGATGATCCCCGGCTGTGGCCGCGGATCATCACCGGCGACTTGACCATCCGCCACCTGGAGTGCACCCATATGTCGATCGTGCGCGAGCCGCATATCGGCGCCGTGGCCGCCATGATCGACGAGGTGCTGGGCCACTAGTGCGATCGGGAGGGCAGCGGCATCGCTGCGCCACCCTCCCGATGTCGGCTAACGGAACAAGCTGCCGATATTGCGTACCAGGTTGCGGCCCGCGGTCCCGGCGTTACGGGCCAGGTCGTTGCCGGCCCGGTTCGCGTTCTGCACCACGTTGTCGGTGAAGGTGCCGCCGTTGATCAACAGGTTCGTCCCGACACGGCCGAGACCCTGCTGCGCATCGCTGCCCACCTGCCCGGCATTGCGCTGCAGATTGCTGCCGAAGCGGCCCAGGTTGCGCACGAGGTTGTCACCGAACTCTCCGACATCCTCGGGTGTCAGCCTGGCGGTCGACGCCGCGGTGCCGCGTTGCTGCGCAGCGACGTGCGCATCGGCGGCGCTCGTGTCTGCCGATGCCGTCCCCGCCCCCGCGAGCGCAATTCCGAGACACATTGTCGTGGTGGCGCCGGCGAGCACCATTGCCTTGATCATTGCGGGCTTCCCAGACCCGTTGCGATCCATGATTCGTCTCCCTCCAGCAAATTTCAAACGAACAGGCTGAAGTTAACACAGAAAGTGTGCCGTAGATCACACCGAGGCGGGACAAATCACGCACATATGGTCACGATTTCACCCTCGCCAGCCTTTGCTGGACGAATGATCACATGCTGGCTATCAGCCACGGGCGGCCCCCGCAGAGAGGGCCTGGAACTGGCATTACAGTGATCATGAAACACAGCAAGTATTTACGAGAACGATAATTTGGCGATTACCAGGCACTTGGGTGCCGTCCGCACTCGCTGGCGCTACCGCCTCGCCCGCGGTGGCGGTCACGGCACTTACGCCGACGCACCCTTTCCTGACCGGCTGGCAAACAGCACGCAATGGTGACGCCCCGGCTTGGGCCGCCGGCGGGGTCCGCGCATCCGGCGAATGCCACAGCGAGCGCGCACGCGAAAGGTGATGGCCCGGACATGACGGCGGGCAGCGGGAGAAACGCACCCGCTGCCCGGCCGCACTCGACGTCGGACTAGTCGCCCAGAATATTGCCGACGAACTCGCCGAGGTTCTGCTGGGCGTTGCTGGCCGCGGTGCCGCCGTTGACCAACACGTCGGTGCCGACCTGGCCGAGGCCTTGCTGCGCGTCACTGCCGACCTGCCCCAGACCCTGCTGCGCGTCACTGGCCGAGGTTCCACCGTTGATGAGCAGATTGGTCCCGACAGTGCCGAGGCCTTGCTGGGCATCGCTGCCGACCTGCCCCAGGTTGCGCTGCAGATTGCTTCCGACGGTCCCGAGGTTGCGCTGCAGATTGCTGCCGAACCGGCCGATGCGCTGCAGCGGCGACCTGCTGCTGCTCGAGCTTGAACTCGCGCTCGGGCTCGAACTCGAGCTGGAGGCGGTTTGCCCCGTCTCCGCGTACGCGGCCCCTGCACCTGCTGTGGCCACTCCCATGGCCAAGGCGATCCCGCCCCCGGCGACGGCCGTCGCAGCGATCATCCGAACCGACGTTCCCTGACGTCCCCACATGTTGATCTCCCTTTCAGCAAATTCCCCAACCAACGTCCAGAAGTTAGCACGACCGTTGCCCAGCAAACCAGACCCTCGGCTAACTTTTCTCATTTTTGTGATTGACGGATGTGACAATTAATTTGCCGCAGGGCCGGGAGCGGTCCGCCGCGAGTACCCTGCACACTCCCCCGTGCCGCTGCGTCGGAATTCGATAAAACGCCATTTGATAGGCACTTTCGATGCAGCGAACCATCGGCCAGGGTGCTGAAGCCCCGACGGTCTGACCGCTTGCCCGTAGATAGCCAACGGTGAATTTGGCTGCCGCGCCACAGCTTCTCTTTGCCGTTTGCCTCACGCTGATCAAGATCATCAGTTTCCGGTATGCAGCAAACTAAACATCAGATCTGCGCAAATGCTGTCCAGTTGCCGCAGCGTGAACCCGCCCGTGCCGCGGCAGCATCCCGCGGACAACAGGAAACCCGCCGAGGCCCGACTGATCCCGGCGTTGCTGACGGCTGGGCTACTGGGAGCGGTACACCTTCACGCCCACAAACGGCCGCCAGGTCATGACTCCGCGCTGGAACGTCACCCTGGTGGCGCCGTTGACCCATTTCTCCGAGGACGTCGCCAGTCCCAGTTCCGGCACCCATTTCTTGGCGAACTCCACACTTGCGGTGTGCAGGCCGGTCTCCGGCGAGTACCAGACCCGGAACGGCTGCCAGCCACCGAAATCCTGATAGCCGTCCCTGAACGTCGCCTTCGGCAGGATCTTCTTCTTGCGCACCAGGTCGGCAACCGGCGTCGGGGACGCCACGATCGTGCCGGGCGAAACCTCCCACAGCGTGCCCAGGGTACGCAGTTGTGTCGGCACCTTGAAGGGACCCGTGTAGACGGGGCTCAGCACCTCCCCGAAGCTCGGATCGGTGAAGGCCGCGAACCGCTGATAGTTCACGCCGACGCCGGGTGGGGATGCCACGACCTGCTGTGCGGCCTTGGGCACCCAGTCCGACCGGTAGAGACCGAACCGGTCGTCATCGGATCGGCTGGAGCTGTTGAGATCCCGTGTGGTGTAGAGCATCAGCGGACCGGCGTACGGGAGTTCCTGCCAGGTGCTGATCATGTCCGAGATGAAGGCCGCCTGCGTCGCCTCGTTCACCCGGTTGGTGGGAGCACCGTATTCGGACACCCAGATCTTCTTGGGACCGTCACCCTGGTCCAGCATCACCCTGCGCATCCGAACCAGTTGATCCACCGGGGAATCCGCCTGCAACATGCCTTGGGAGAATTTCATGGTGTAGCTGTACGGGTGATAGGACAACGCGTCGAAGAACGGTTGCGCACCCGCGGCGTACATGCGGGTCAGAAACGTCACCGGATCAATCGTCCACGAGCCCCAGCTCTTTCCGGACCCCAGCACCCCGCCGACGACAATGGCGGCCGGATCGACGGCTTTGATCCGCGGATAGGCAGCCTTCAACAGATCGGTGTATCCGGACGGATCCGGTGCCGGGTGATATCCGAATACGCCATTGGGTTCGTTCCATATCTCGTATGCCGCAATTTTGCCCTTGTACCGTTCCGCGACTTTCGCGGTGAATTTCCCGTACTGGTCCGGCGAGGCGGGACGACCGTGCGGCGGGAGGGCGTTCCACGCCTTGGCCCACCACGGGCTGGAGGTGATCGCACAGATGATGGAGATGTTTGCCGCCGCCGCAGCAGCGACAACCCGGTCGGACTTCGACCAGTCGTAGCGGCCTTGGAGCGCCTCGACGCCGGCCCACGGAATGCCGATACGCACGGTGCGGATATTGTTCTGCACCCAGCGCTGCACCGTGGCGGCGACTTCGGCGTCGTTGTAGAAGAAGATCTGGGAGTCAGCGAAGCCGAGTGTGGTGGCTGTATTGCTGAGGACGGCGACGTTGTCGGTGAACACCTGACGGTGCCGTTGCGAGGTCGGAGTGGAGATCAGAGCGACGACGCAGAGTCCGGAGACAATGGCGGCCAGCGCCGCGCGCATTAATTTGCGGCGTTGGAATATTCTTCCGCCGCGCACCGTACTCACATTCACCCGACCCTTCTCAAATATGACGTTATTTCTAACGGAAGTGCCGACCGAAGCACCGCACCCAATTCGGCGTGTCGAAAACCCCCGGTCACGGTCCGGATACGGTGTGGATATGCGGATCGGTGTGGTTTTTCCCCAGACAGAACTGGGCGGCGATGCCGGTGCGGTGCGCGCCTACGGCCAACGGGTCGAGGAGCTGGGCTTCACCCACATCCTCGCCTACGACCATGTGGTCGGCGCCGACCCGCACGTGCACGCCGGCTGGGCCGGGCCCTATGACGTGCACACCACGTTCCACGAACCGCTGGTGATGTTTGGCTACCTGGCTGCCGTCACCACGACGATCGAACTGGTCACCGGGGTGATCATCCTTCCCCAGCGCCAGACCGCACTGGTCGCCAAGCAGGCCGCCGAGGTCGACCTGCTCAGCGCCGGCCGCCTGCGGCTCGGCATCGGAATCGGCTGGAACGCGGTGGAATACGAGGCGCTCGGTGAAGACTTCGGCAACCGCGGGAGGCGCTCAGAGGAGCAGATAGCTGTGCTGCGCCGGCTGTGGACCGAACCATCGGTGACGGTGGACGGCCGCTTCCACCGCATCACCGGCGCGGGCCTGGCACCGTTGCCGGTGCAACGACCGATCCCGGTCTGGATCGGCTCGGCGTCCGATGCGGGCTACCGGCGCGCGGGCCGCGTGGCCGATGGCTGGTTCCCGATGATGTCGCCCGGGCCGGGGCTCGACCACGCCCGCGCGGTGCTCGCCGAGGCCGCCGCGGGCGCGGGCCGCGATCCATCCGCGATCGGCATGGAGGGCCGAGTCGCGTGGCGCGGCGACGATGATGCGACGCGACGCGAGGTCATCGCCTGGGCGCAGGCCGGCGCTTCACATCTGTCCATCAACACCATGGGCGCGGGGCTCGCCACCGTCGACGCGCATCTCGATGTGCTGTCCCGGTTGTCCGCGGGGTTGCCGGCGTCATGAATCCTGCGGAGGGTGCGGGTGCCATCTGCACGCTGAGGACCTGATGCGCGCGACAGGCGATGTGCCGGTGACCGACCGTGCCGCCACGAGTCGGGTGGCATCGCTGACCGGTTTGCGCGCACTGGCCGCCCTGCTGATCGTCGCCACCCACGCCGCCTTCGGGACCGGCCACCTCGACGACGGTTACCTCGGCCAGCTCTACGCGCGCCTGGAAGTCGGCGTCCCGATCTTCTTCGTGTTGTCGGGCTACCTGTTGTTCCGGCCCTGGGTGCTGGCCACCGCGCAGGGAACACCCGACCCCTCGGTGCGCCGCTATGCCCGTCGGCGGGTGCGTCGCATCGCACCGGCGTACGTCATCACGGTGCTCATCGCCTTCGCGATCTATGAGTTCCGCTACGCCGGCCCCAACCCCGGTCACAGCTGGCTCGGACTGCTCAAGCACCTCACACTGACCCAGATCTACCCCCCGCTGTACTACGCCGAGATGCACCAGGGTCTGACCCAGATGTGGAGCCTGGCAGTCGAAGTCGCGTTCTATGCGGCGCTGCCACTGCTGGCCGGGCTGTTGCTGACAGTGCTGTGCCGCAGAGCGTGGCGACCGGGTCTGTTGCTGGCAGGTCTGGCCGTACTGGGTGCCGTGACGCCGGTGTGGCTGCTGCTGCCGACCATCACCGACGTGCTACCGCCGTCGGCGACCATCTGGCTGCCTGCGCACCTCATCTACTTCGTGGGCGGCATGGCGCTGGTGGTGCTGCAGGTGCTCGGCACGCGCTGTCGCGCCTATCTCGCGGTACCGATAGCGGTGGCCGCGCTGCTGGTGGTGGCGCTGCCGATCGCCGGCGACGTCACCGTGATCGAGGTCGAGCCGTGGCAGCGGGTACTCAGGACAGTCCTCTACGCGGTGGTCGCGGTCGGGCTGCTGGCGCCGCTGGTGCTGGATCCGGGAAGCACCTACGCAGGACTGCTCAGTGCCCGGCCGGTGGTGTGGCTGGGTGAGATCTCGTACGAGATCTTCCTGTTGCACGTGATCGCGATGGAGTTCGCGATGGCCGAGGTGCTGCGCTGGCCCACGTTCACCGGGTCGATGCCGGGACTGTTCCTGGTCACCATGGCGATGACGGTACCGGCGGCCTGGTTGTTGCACCGCTGGACGCGGGCGCCGATCTCAGAAAGGAACAAGAGATGAAGACACCGGAACGGGACTACCCGCAGCCGGCCACCGAGCGCGGGCGGGTCGAACCTGTCCCCCGCCGGATTCGCGGCTACGCCGGCGCCGAGTTGGTCTTCGACACCCTCGGTGCGCGCTACGTGTGGGAAATCCCCTATTACCCGCACTATTACGTCCCACTCGGCGATGTGAACACCCAGTTGCTCATCGATGACCAGCACCCCCAGCGCGCCCAGTTCGGAGCGTTCCGGTCGCATTCGCTGCATGCCGGTGGCCAGGTATACGCGTCGGCGGCCCGCGTCTTCGACGAGGGTGACGGGCTGCTACCCGGGTATGTGCGTTTCGAATGGGACAGCCTGGAGTGGTTCGAGGAGGACGAGCGGATATACGGCCATCCCCGCAGCCCGTACGCGCGCCTGGATGCCCTGCGCTCGCACCGTCACGTGCGGGTGGAACTCGATGGTGCTGTGCTGGCCGACACCCGCAGCCCGGTCCTGCTCTTCGAAACCGGCCTGCCGACACGGTATTACATCGATCCCACCGATGTCTCGATGCAGCATCTGCAACCCAGCCCTACACAGACGACCTGCCCGTACAAGGGCGTCACCTCGGCGTACTGGTCGGTGCACGTGGGCGAGGCGGTCCACGCTGACCTCGCGTGGATGTACCAGTATCCGCTCGGCGCGGTCTCCAGGATCGCCGGGCTGATCGCGTTCTACAACGAGAAGGTGGACATCGTGGTCGACGGTGTGCGGCTACCGCGCGCTGTCACCCACATGAGTTAGTCCCGTTGTGGGACAACATTATCTGTCGGCTTGACCTTCTGTTGCCACGGCCACCGGCCGCTGATCTCCACCTCGAGGGAGAAGCTGAGGAAGGTCCGGATCAACACGATCCCGGCCAGCACCACCACGCTCTGCCAGGTGGGTGTCAGCGCGACCGTGCGGATGATGTCGGCGGCCACCAGGAATTCCAGGCCGAGCAGAATGGAGCGGCCCAGCTGCTCCCGGAAGAACCGGTAGGCATCGCCGGAGCGGCCCAGCATCTTGCGGACCGTCACGACGCCGGCGAAGATCGCGCCCAGCGCGATCACCGCCACCCCGATCCCGTCGATCACCTTGCCGACCGTTTCGATGACCTCGTAGAAGCTCATGGCGCAACGTTAAGGCCATTGACTCAGTCGCAGCACCGGGTCTCGGGAATCGGCGCACAGCAGGTGTCGCCACGCCACGCGTCACGGCCCTCCTTGACCGCGACGGCGGCAATCACCAGGGCCGCCACCGGATCCGCCCATGACCAACCGAACGCACTGTTGAGTACCAAACCGAGCAGGAGCACACCCGACAGATAGGTGCACAACAGCGTCTGCTTGGAATCGGCCACCGCAGAAAGAGAACCCAGTTCGCGGCCGGCGCGGCGCTGCGCCCATGACAGCACCGGCATGACGGCCAGGCTCACTGCCGCAAGCGCGATACCGATGGTGCTGTGCCGCGCCTCCTGCCCACCGAGCAGCGAGCGCACCGCGTCGACCGCCACGAAGCTCGCCAGGCCGAAGAACGAGAAGGCGATGAGCCGCAGCGCGGTCCGCTCCCGGACCTCGGGGTCCCGGCCGGAGAACTGCCACGCGACGGCCGCCGCCGAGGACACCTCGATCACGGAGTCCAGCCCGAAACCGATGAGCGCACTGGAGGACACCCGCGCACCCTCGGTCAGCGCCACGACCGCTTCGATCACGTTGTAGCCGATGGTCGCCGCGACGAACCAGCGGATCCGCCTCGCCAACACCGCCCGACGTCCCGGCGCGAGGACGGGCTCCCGGGCCATCAGCAGCACCCGCAGCCGGTGCCGTCCACCCCGGCGCAGCAGCAGTTCGGGTCGACGGCGAGCACCAGACCCATCAGATCGGTGAGTGCATCGCCGATACGACTGTCGGCCAATTCATATCGGGTGCGCCGCCCCTCCGGTACGGCGACCACCAGCCCGCAGCCACGCAGGCAGGCCAGGTGGTTGGACAGGATCTGACGCGACACCCCCAGCCGCTCGGCAAGCTCCGAGGGGTAGCCGGGCGCCTCGTTCAGGGAGAGCAGTATCTGTGCGCGGGTGGAGTCGGAGAGCGCATGACCGAATCGGGCCAGGGCGTCGGTATGCACCAGTGTTCGCATCCCGGGATAGTACATCGTTTTCTGTACTATTGCGATGCTGCCCCGGGACGAGCAGACACGGACCTGCGATCACGGTTACCGTTGAGCGATGATCGTCACCGGCGCCCTGCTCGCCGAATCCGCCTCGGTCGTCGACAACAAACTCAACGTGCAGGGCGGCGTCATCACGTCATGTCAGGCGGGACCGCAACGCCTCGTCGAGCCGGTCCTGGTGGTGCTGATCCAGCCCGAGCCCTCCGATCGGTCCGCGACGATCGACGTCCGCTTCACCGATCCGGTCGGCGGGGCGCTCGACGTGCAGTTCGAGGCCCCCGAGTCCAGCCTGGGCGGTGAGGTCGGTTTCGTGTTCTACCCGCTGAAACTGCCCGTGCCCGTGAACGGTCGCTACCTGCTGGCGGTCACCGGCCGCGGTGGTTTCGTGAGCCTGCCCCTCACCGTGACGGGCTGAACCCCGGCGACAGGGCGCAGCATGTCTTCGTAGCGAGCGACCGCGACGGCGCAGTCGGGACTGCGGACCTATCGAGGAGTGTGAGAAGAACTCCCGCAGACCCTCGACTGAATCGGCCCGCAGCGGTGAGCCTGTCCCGGCCGGGTAAGCCGGGGTGCGGCCGTGGCCGCCGTCAGATCGAATGTCAGGCAGTGATCTGCATTTCGGCGACCTTGTCGTCGGACACCCGGAATGCGAAGGTGCTGGGGCCGTTGAAACCGTTGCCGCCGACCTCCGCGATGACGGTGACTTCGGCGTCCGCGGTGGAGTAGAAGTGAATCACCTTCAGCCTCACCTCTTTTCCGATGAACTCGGCATCACTCCAACTCCGGATGTCCTGGGCTCCGTGGAACTTTCGCCCCCAGTCGTCGACGACACTCAGGTGTGGGGTGAAGGCGGCGAGGAAGGCGTCGGTGTCGCCGAGGTTGACGGCGTCGATAAGGGCGCGTACTTCCGGGCACAGCGGGGAGGCCATGGTCGTTCCTCGTGGGGTTGTCGGTGTGTCGTACTCGCTCACAGGATCTTTTACGGCATCGCCGAATCGCGCGTCGACGTCGTGCGCGGTCACGGAGACTCCATGTCCTGACCGGGTTCGGGGATATCGTCGACCGGGCCGCCTGGGTCAACCTGTTCGGGGTCGGGGCCTGCGCCGTAATCGGGGTTGGTGCAGATCGTTCCTTCGCACGGCACATAGGACCCGTCCCCGTTGGGGTTGGGGATGGCGTCAGGACCAACATAGGTTCCCACCGGGCAGCCGGGGTCTTCATTCTGTGCGCAGTATTGCGGCGAAAGGTCGTTGCCGGTAGACCCGTCGGCTCCGTTCACGCCCGGCGCCGCCGGGGCTACCGATATGCCCGGGGTGGGGCTCGCCGGCGGCGCTGGTGCTGTAACCGGGGCTCTGCTCGTTGAGATGACTGTGGTGGAGGGTGTCTGCTCCGGCGTCTGGCTGCAGGCGGTGGCCAGGGCGCAGATGCCGACGATAAACACAACGGCAATGCGGCTTTTCACGATTTCTCCTGTTCGGCGGCCTCGGTGGGTGCACGTCGGACCTGATGCTCAGGTGTGAGGGCGGTAGAGGGTCGTACCGGCCCCTGGTGACTGCTTTCGGGTGCCCGAATCGGTGGGACTGCGGTGATGGCGTCGCATCAGCGTCTGCGCCACGGCAACGGTGGCAAGAACGGCCAGGGTCAGGCCGGCGATCATCAAGCGGTCGGTAAGCGGCGCGAGGACGGCGAGTGCCGCGAGGGCCACCAGGCCGCCGACATGGCTGTACGCGATCCGCTGGTAGACAACGTGGTGGTAGGTCAGACTGCCCAGCAGGTAGATCGCGGGCCCGCCGACCAGGACTGCGACGGTCTGCACCGTCATTTCGGCGGCCGGGTCGGCCAAGACGAGTGCGTTGGCCACGGCGCACACGATGATGCCGCCGACCAGCACGACGTGGTCGAAGAACAACTCGACCACGCTGACCTCGGCGCGCTCACCTCGATCACGCAAAGAGTCACTACCGCGCCGCGCCATCATCACCATCCCCCTCGTGATGCTGATGACACACGACCCGGCCGGCACACCGCTTCATCGGTCGCAATACACGTGCTGGGGTCATCGCTAGCGGGTGGTGTAGCCGCCGTTGGCAAGAATGGTCTGGCCGGTGATCCACCATCCATCGCTGACCAGGAAACGAACCAGCGGCACGATATCTTTCGGGTCGGTCAACCCGGTATCGGTGAACTTCGACAGGTCGGCGGCGTTCTGGTTGTACTCCGCGGACTCCTTGGACTCTTGGCCGTAGAAGAACGGTGTCTCCATCGGCCCGGGTGCCACCGCGGTGACCGAGATTCCCCTCGCCCCGAACTCCTTGGCCGCCGCGCGGGTGAAGTGCTCCACTGGCGCCTTGGATCCCGCGTAGATCGAATACAGGCCGGTGTAGGCCGACAGCAACGAGGTCACCAGCGTGACCAGCTTCCCGCGCTCGGACAGATGCGCGCCGGCCTGCTGGATGAAGAACAGTGCGGTCTTGGCGTTGATCGCGAAGATCTTGTCGTAATCCGCTTCGGTGATCTCGGCGATGGGCTTCTTGATCACCATCCCGGTCGTGTTGATGGCGATGTCGATCGAACCCATCGCACCGATAGCGTCCGCAAACAACGTCTTCACCGCTGCGGCACTGGTCAGATCGGCTTGCAACAGATGTGCGCTGGCGCCGGCCTCTTCGATCGCGGCGGCAGTTTCCTCGGCGGCCGCGCGAGTGGATTCACTGTTGTAATGCACCGCCACAGCTCGCGCGCCGTGTGCTGCAACGTCTCGAGAGATCATTCCACCGAGATTCTTCGCCCCGCCGGCTACGAGGATGTTTTTGCTGGTGATGGTGTTATCGGACATTGACGCTCCTCTTTTGATTTGCGGTCGGCACGATATCGTGGCGCAATTGCTGGATACCTTCGAAGAATCAGCGACTTTCGAAAAAGCGCGCGGCAGGGGGCCGGATGCAGGTATGGGACGGACAACGCGAACGCAGCGCGCGCGATGTCGTCGCCGCGCGAGGCCTTCAGCTGCAGGGCCTGGACCTTCGCTTCGTGGCCGAAGCGGTGAGCACTCCCACCGATTGGTGCTTCCAAGAGCCCCATCACGTGTTCGTGATCCACCGACGCGGTGATCTCAACTCCCTGGAAATCGAGTTTCAGAACGGCCCATCAGGGCGTGCACTTCCCCGCGTCGGCGATGTATGGGTCATCCCCGCCGAGCACCGCTACGCCGCCCTCGCTCAGGGCGCAATGGTCGGATTCTGTGAAATCACCGTGCCTGTATCGGTATTCGGCGACCGTGGCTTGACGCCCCGAGTGGGCTATCAAGACACACTGCTGCACCGACTCGTCGAGCGACTCGCCGGTCAAATCCACCAAGACGGAGCCGCAGCTACGTTGTTTCGCCAGTCATTGGCGCAGACGCTCCAACTTCACATCGCTGATCACTACCCCGCCCAGCCAAGACCTGCTCACCGCCCGCAGCGCGGTCGTGGTCTCGATCGACGTGACCAGCAGATCGTCATCGACTACCTGCACTCGGAACTGGACAACCGCATCGATCTCGACGCGCTGGCCGCCACTGTGGGCATGACCGCCACCAATTTCCTGCCCGCCTTCTCGGCGGCATTCGGGACCACCCCGCACCAGTACCTGATCGAGCAACGCATCGAGCGGGCCAAGATGCTGCTGTCTGCGACGCAGGACAGCGTCACCGATATCAGCGCGACCCTCGGCTTCTCCTCCCCGAGCCACTTCGCCACCACCTTCAAACAGCGCATCGGTGTCACCCCGACCGCGTATCGAACGCATGGCTGACCGCCGCTCTGCGCGGGACCTTAAACCCGCCGCCACGCCGACGGCGACAATCGGGCCTCCGGTGTTGGCCACGAGTTGTTCTGACAGCCGCGACGTCGCTGGCCGTTGCACCAAACGCCCTCGGTGATGCCGCCGCCCGTTAATTTCACCTGCGCGTCATCGCCAGTCACGGAATGCGGTCAACAGCCGATCCCGAAACGCCGGGTCGAGTTCGTCGCCGCGTACCTGGCCGAGCGTGTCCACGGTCGTCCGCAGCTGCTGCAGATAGTGCTCGCAGCCGTCGCACCCGGCCACGTGGACATCGAAACGCGCCCTGGTGTCCAGGTCCAGCGCACCGTCGAGGTAGGCGGTCACCAGCTCGACCAACTCATTGCAGTTCATCGGTTCCGTATCGCTCACGCCGACTCCTTCAGATAGTCTTCGAGCGCCTGCCGAACCGCGGCGCGACCACGATGCAACAACACGCGCTGGTTGGCGGCGCTGATCTCCAACAGCGCACTCACCTCCGCGGACTCCATCCCCAGCACATCGCGCATGGTCACCACTTCTCGTTGCCGCACAGGAAGTTTGTCCAATTCGCGGCGGGTCACCGCAATCAGCTCCTCGCGTAGGACCGTGTCCTCCGGGGTGTCCGGAAAGGGCACCGGCGCCCGGTGCTCCTTCCAGTGCCCGGCCCACTCCTGGCCCGCCGCACGGAACCGAGCAGGATCGACCGTGCCCCCGGTGAACGCCAGCACCTGCACCTCGGCATCCCGGCGCTCCCGCCCGCCACGCGTCTTCGCGATGTTCACCATGACGGTGAACAGCCATGTGCGCAAGGATGATCGGCCCTCGAATCGGTCGAGGCCCTTGAGCAGCGCGATCCAGGTCTCCTGCACGACCTCTTCGGCGATCTCATGATTGGGCACATACCCGGCGGCGACCCGCAGCATCGACGGCGTGTGCCGCTCCACCAGCGCGGCGAAAGCCGCCTCGTCGCCGCGACGTAACGCGTCGACGAGGGCGGCCTCGCCTGGTGCCGACACTGTCATCTCGGCACCATCGTAGGACTCAACGCAGGCCTGCGTGCCCGGTTCGCCGACGTGCCGCGGCCAGCGCATCGGCCAGGGTCCACAACGAGATGCCGATCAGAGCAACATCTTTGATCAGGAACTGACCTGTCGACGACAGCACCGGGAATCCTCCCGCGGAGGCCTCCCCGACACCCGGTGTGGTGAACAGGAAGCTCAAGGTCGCGGCGAACAGGCCGATTGCCACCACGCTGCCGAGCGCCGAAAGCCGCGGCAGCCAGGGCTTGACCGCGAGCAACGCGGCGGTCGCCAGTTCCAGAACACCGAGCATCGATGAGAAAGCGGTCACCGAGAAGATGTCGTACACCCAGCTCATCAACGGGCTGTTGGCGACCAACGGTTCGATGCCGTAGGCCTCATACGAGGTGAATTTCAGCGCACCGATCCAGCCCAGCACGACCACCAGTCCGTACCGTGCGGCGTTGCCGCCGATATCGGCGAGGGCCGACTCGGCGCGGATGAATCGTGCGTCCTGCGTGACGGTCATGTCTGACTCCCTTGCGATCCGTTGAACGGTTACGCACAGGGAGTGTGGTCTCGGTGGCGAAGCGTTACAGAGCGCTATCCGTCCCGGTGATCTGGTCTGCGTTGCGCTGCCCACCGACGAGCTCCACCCGGTCCCCGACATCGACGGTGACGACATCCTCGTGCGGTGATGCGAAGAACGGGAGCTCGAGCAGACCCTGGAAGTCTGCGGTGTCGACGAAGGTGTGCGCGCGGGCGAACAACGGCTGCACGTCGAACACCCGTACCCGGAGTTTCTCCCTGCCGAGTCTGCCGAGCTCCCTGCCCGATTCGGGATCGGTGATCACCTGACCAGCACCGGAGTGGACGGCGAAGATCATGCCTACGGCAAGGCCGGATTCTGCCCCTCGGTTGATGACGAGCGTGTAGTCGTCCTCGATCAGTGCGACCTGCCCGGTGATCGGCTGCGCACTCACGAGGCCGCCAGGGAATTGCTCTCTGACATGGCCGTTTTCGCACCGGGCCCGGCCTGGATACGGGGCCGCAGGCGGTAGGCGTCGACCGGGACGGGCGCATCGTCGCGGTCGGCCTCGTCCTGTTCGGTGCCCAACGCGAGTTCGACGGCCGTCTTCGCCTGAAAGAGTGCGATGACCGCCTGCTGGTGCCGTTCGGAGCCCAGCGAGTTGAGCGCGAGCGTCAGCTTCCGATCCACGTAGACAACCGAGCGCGACAGGTCGGACTCGAGTGCCGCAGGCGCGGCGGGGCTTCGGCTGAACCAGCGGTGCCCGACGGCGCCGAGAGTGATCGCACAGACCGGAACCACCACGACGCTGCAGATCATCGCGAGCGTGCCTGCCGCGGCGATCGACCCGACGATGCCCAGCAGCATGAGGACGGCCAGGACGCCCAACAACCGCAGGGTGGCGGGCACCGATCCGATGGCACGCCAGATTTGAGCGGTGCCGCGGGCGACGTAGCGCGCGAGATCTGCGACAGCCTTGGTGACGGCCGATGCGGCCCCGACCGAGGCCTTGGCGGCGGCGCGCCCGAACTCGTCGACCTGCCGGCGGTTCACCGGGGCCTTGGGCATCGACCACGCACGCTGCTGGGCTGCGGGCCGCTCGGGAGCAGGGCCCGCGGCCTCAGCAGCGGTCGGGGCGTCCGATTGCGGGTCCGCAGGCTCGACCGGAGAGTTCACATTGATCACATTTGCATCAGCAACCACACCCGCATCATCCCCCGCCGAGCGCCTGATCGGTCCGTGACGCGCCGCCTCAGAGACGAATCCACTGGCCGAGGAACCAGAATCCCCAGCCGTCCCCGTTGCCCGCGCGCATCGGCTCCACCCGCTGGCCGTTGTGCATGAACGGCTGGTGGTCGTTGCGGGCCTGGTCGATGTTTCGGCCCTGCCAGTTGTTGTTCTGCGGGCCGTTGTTGTTCTGCGGGCCGGGAGCGCACGCCTGGGCGTTCGGCTGCCCGCAGGGGCGGCCGGGGTCAGCGGTGGCGGTCCCGAGGCCGACCCCGAGCAGGCCGGCAAGGGCGATACCGCCGGCAAGGACAGGCACAGCAGTCCGACGAGCGAGCGACATGGTCGACTCCATTCATTCCTGTGTGTTCACGCGGCACCTCACCGCCACACGACAATGACGCTATGGCCGCCGGTTGGGTCGCCACTGTGGCGAGGTTAGGCGCCCGCTGTGCATCCGATGACAGAACGAAATACGTTCGGCAACAGACCTATTGATCGCTATCGACCTTCAGCACCGGGGAGCAGATAACCCGGCCCGGCCGGGCTATCGCCGCCGGCGGGCGGGTTCAGCAGGGGCGGCTGAAGCGGAGGCGGTGGCGCGCAGTCGACGCCGACCAGTTCACACCATCGGGCTTCCACGTCACGGGTGAAGTTCTCATCGGCGCAGCCGGCCGTGGACAACAGGATGAACGACCCCATCAGAGCCATCGGAAATGTCCGCACAGCCGATCCCCCTCGTACCCCGCCGGGACTCCCGACGCCAATGGTCACACGCCCGTGGCGATCTGCGGGAATCTGCGGTTGATCCCGTCGATCATGCCGTGCAACTGATACAACTCCTTACGCAATTGCACGGTGTTCACGCGGTGCGGACGGGCAGGTGCGCCCGTGGGCCTGCGCGCGACCCGGGCCTCTTCGTCCTCGATCTTGCGCGAGGTGTCCTCGACCTGTTCCCAGAGCGCCCCGAGCAGCAGCCTCGCCTGTGCGATGTTCGCGGATTCGTCGGTGCTGTTGTCGGCCATCGTGGTCATCGTGGCACCCCGGGCCTGCGGGCGCCAACCACGCTGAGGATCCCCTTAGACTCGGCGCGATGGCACCGCCGAGCGCTTGGCAGGATCGGTGGTCGCGCCTGCAGGAACGCGTTCTCGCCGCCCGTGGCGCGCTGCGACAGCGCGGCATGGCGCGCTTCGCCCGGCTGCCCCGCCCGGCACGGCAGGCCTGCACGCTGATCGTCCGCACCGGACGTAACTCCCTTGCGGATCGGGTTCCCGGGTTGGCGGCCGAGGCGGCGTTGTTCACCTTGATCTCGTTGCCGGCACTTCTGTTGGCGATCATCGGATCGCTGGGATTCGTCGCCGCCGCGCTCGGTCCCGAGGGAACCGCAGAGTTACGCACACTGGTGCTCGGCATCCCCGGCTCTTTCTTGTCTGATCGCACGTACGACTCATACGAACAGTCAGTGGACGCCGTGCTCGCCGGCACACACGGCGGCGTGGTTTCCCTCGGTGTCGTCGTGAGCGTGTGGACCGGCTCCCGCGCGGTGAACCGATACCTGGAGACGATGACGATCGCTTACGGGTTGGCGCCGCGCCCCGCCTGGCGACGGCGACTGCTGGCTTTGTGCCTGACCGTCGGTGCGCTGCTCGGCGCGGTCGCCGTGCTGCCGCCGCTGGTTCTGGGGCCCGACCTGGTGAGATGGCTGATGCCGGACACCGCCGCCGACACCACACTGCGGATGCTCAATGCACTGTTCTGGCCCGCGGTGGCGCTGCTGGCCCTGGCCGGTCTGGCAACCATTTATCACGTCGGCGTCCCCTGGCGGACACCCTGGCGCCGCGACCTTCCCGGCGCTGTGCTGGCGATGGCGCTGTGGCTGATGGCGTCCGCCGCCCTTCGCGGATATCTGGCTCTGACCGTGCAGAACGACGCCGTCTTCGGCCAACTCGCGGTGCCGATCGCGGTTGTCCTATGGCTCTACATCACGGCCTTTGCGGTGCTGCTGGGCGCGGAGTTCAACGCCGAGATCGAGAGAATGTGGCCGCACCAGAACATCCCTGGCAGCTGATGCGTCGGCTCCGGCATCGTGGCGACCGCACGTATGAGACGCGCCGTCACGGGGCATAACCATCCGATGATGACCCGACAACGACCCAAGGTACTGATCATCGGCGGCGGGTTCGGCGGGCTGTTCTGCGCCCGACGGCTGGCCCGGACCGACGTCGATGTCACCATCCTCGATCGCTCCGCCAGCCATCTGTTCCAGCCACTGCTCTATCAGTGCGCCACCGGGAAACTCAGCATCGGGCACATCAGCCGACCGTTGCGGGAGGAGTTCGCACGCCGCCCCAACATCCGGACACTGTTGGGTGAGGCGGTGGAACTGGACCCTGACGCCCACACCGTCACCGCGCTGCGCCCCGATGAGACGGCATTCACCATCGAGTACGACGTGTTGGTTCTGGCCGCCGGAATGCGGCAGTCCTACTTCGGCAACGAGCACTTCGCCCAGTGGGCGCCCGGGATGAAGACCCTTGACGACGCGCTCGAGATCAGACAACGGGTGCTCACCGCATTCGAGATCGCCGAATCGCTGCCGCCTGGACCCGAGCGCACCAGCTGGCTGACGTTCGCAGTTGCCGGCGGCGGGCCGACCGGGGTGGAACTGGCCGGCCAGATCCGCGAGATGGCCACCCGGACCCTGGCCAACGAGTTCCACAGCATCCAGCCTCAGGAAGCCCGCGTGCTGCTCTTCGACGGCGGCCAACGCGTACTGAAGAGTTTCGCGCCGAAACTGGCACAGAAGGCCACTGACACCCTTCGCGAACTGGGCGTCGAGATGCACTTCGGTGTGCACGTCACCGATGTGCGCCGCGACGAGGTGACCGTCACCCCGAAAGACGGTGGCCCTGCGAGAGATTTCGCCACCCGCACCGCGCTGTGGACCGCCGGCGTCGAGGCGGTGCCCTTCGCCCGCCACGTGGCATCGACGCTGGGCGCGACGACCGACCGCGCCGGCCGCGTCCAGGTCGGACCGGACCTGACCGTCACCGGGCACCCCGAGATCTTCGTCATCGGCGACCTCGCGGGCCGGGACAAGCTGCCCGGCGTCGCGGAGAACGCCATGCAGGGCGGCCTGTATGCGGCCGCGTGCGTGCGCCGCGACCTCTCGGGGCGGCCACGCCGTCCGTACCGCTACCGCGACCTGGGCTCGGCGGCTTACATCAGCCACCGCAACGCGCTGCTTCAGGTCGGGCCGCTGCGGGTGGCCGGCTCCCTGGGATGGCTGGCGTGGGGTCTGATCCACATCGCCTTCCTCACCGGCGTGAAGAACCGGGTCAGCACCGTGTCCACCTGGCTGGCCTCGATTGCGCGTCGCGGCCGCTACCACCGCGCATTCCTGCTCGGTGGTGCCGACCGGCCCGAACAGCGCTACACCTATACGAACTGGGATCCGGAGGAACCGTTCCGCCATATCCGCGGCACCGTCCGGCACTGACGCCTTCGCGTCGCCGTGCTCGTTTAGCATCGGCGGTCCCGGGGAACGCGCCAAGCATGGTTGATTCTCCGAAAGGACCGATGTCATGCCGATGACGAAAAAGAGCGGCAAGCCCAAGAAGAACGAGTTGCCCAGCACGCTGCAGAGATCGGGAAAGAAGGCGCAGCGCACGTTCGCCAAGGCCCACGATGCCGCGGCCGAGGAGTACGGCGACGGCAAACGGGCGCACCGGGTCGCCTATTCGGCGCTGAAGCGCAAGTACGAGAAGATCGGCGACCGCTGGGAGAAGAAGGACAAGAAGGGTGCCTCGGATGAGCGAGCCCGCAGTGGGGGCCCGAACGCCAAGGGGAAGACCGCCGAGGGCGTGAACGCGAACGCGACCAAAAAGCACCTCGCCGACGTGGCCCGCAGGCTCGACATTCCGCGCCGTTCGAAAATGAACAAGGACGAACTGGTGTCGGCCATCAAGAAGGCGAATCGCCGGGAGAGCGCGCGCAGTCGGTGAGGCCCATCGCTCGTCGTTCCTTGACGATTCGCACGGACGCGGCCTCGGCGCTCAGCCATGACGCATGGCCCCAGTTACACCGCCGTCGACGAGTAGATCGGTGCCGGTGATGAAAGCGGCCTCGGGACCGAGCAGAAACGCGGCAGCCGCTGCGATGTCATCGGGCGTTCCCAACCGACCTGCCGGTGAGGCATCGACCATGGCCCGCATGCCGTCGCCGAGCGGTGAGGCCAGTTCGGCCTGGCCCATCGGAGTGGAGATGACCCCCGGGCTGATGGCGTTGATACGAGCGCCGCGCGCGCCCCAGGACCTGCTCGCTGCGCGGACGCGAATGTGGTTGGCCTGCTTGGCAATTCCATAGGCCAATCCAGGGTCGGACAGCTCATCCGGACTCACGAAGGGTAGTCGCAGCAGGTCCCGAGCAGGCGCGTGCGCCATCGCATGTTCCTGTTCGACAGCCAGGGGCGGGAGCATGTGCCCCGCCATGCTGGCAACGATCACTCCGGCCCCACCGGGTGCGACGACCTTCGCGAACTCTTCGAGCACCAGGGCCACCCCGAGCAGATCGACAGCGAGAATCGCTTCCGCCGGCGCTTGCGATGGCGAGAGCCCGGCCGTGTGCGCAATGTGGGTGACGGCGCCCCACTCCGCGGCGTGCCGCGCGAGTCCGGCGACGGACTCGGCAGATGCCAAGTCCACCTGACGTGCGACAACCTGATGCCCTTCGGAGGCGAGCACCTCGGTAGCCGCCTGCAGGGTCTCGGCGTGGTGATCCGCGAGGATGACGGTTTTGCCCGGTCCGATCCGGCGGGCGATGGCACGCCCCATCCCACCGACGCCGATGACGACCAAAACTTCTACCGACACGGCCTTCTCCATCTTTAACGAGACGATTTGTCTCGTTATTCATACCACGCGGACCTAAGCTCTTCCCATGTCCGAATCACGCCGAGGCCGCCCACGCAGCCAGGAGGCGCATCAGTCGATACTCGACGCCACCCGCGCACTGCTGGTCGAGAGCGGCTATGCGGACGTCACCATGGATCGGGTGGCCGAGCGTGCCGGCGTGGGCAAACAGACGGTGTACCGGCGTTGGCGCTCGAAGGCTCCGCTCGTTGCCGAATCCGTCATGGACGCGTACGGCGACACTCGCGCGCTGGAGATTCCCGATACCGGAGACATCGCCACCGACCTGAGCAGCCTCGTGCGGCTGATAGCGAAGTTCGTCGTCGCGCCGGAGAATGCCGCGCTGCTACGGGCGTTGGCGGCGGCGGCCGCCGACAACCCGGGCGATGGCGAAGCGCTGTACCGCCAGCTCACCGAACCCCAGCACGATGCCGTTGTCCGACGATTGCGCCAGGGTGTGGCAAGCCGGCAGGTACGAGACGGCGTCAACATCGAGGCGGTGGCCGACGCCATCATCGGCGCTTATCTGTACCGGCTGTTGTCATACACCGCACCGGTCGGCGGAACGCTGGATCACGTCGACGGCCTGATCGACGCGCTGGTAACCGGAATCGCCGCACGGTAGGCCGAGCGCCTGCCCATTGCCGTCGCAAAACTCGTGAGTGAACGCCCGAGAAGCGATATGGTCCGCCTATATTGACGAGGGGGACATATCGTGGCGGCGACACAGCGGATCCGTGCAGGGCGGCACCAACGACGGGCTCGTCGCCGATCGGAGAGCCTTCCGGTGCGGCACTGGCTGGCGGTGGGTGCCGCCTCGGCAGGGCTGACCGCGACACTGTGGGGGCTGTCGCTGGCCGGTCCCGAGATGGCGGTGGCCGGCGCCGACGATGGTGTCTCGTCCAGTTCCGATAGCGCCGGCGGCGCCAACGAATCCAGTACAGATCGCAGCGGTGCCACCACCGGGGCCCGCCCCCCGGGCCCGGACGGCGATGCCGCGGACGACGGCCGGGCAGCCACCACCCGGCCGAACCCGGTGGACAGTGGTCGCGACGCGGAGAAGGACGAAGAGCAGGACCGCGATACCGAGACGGCGGAAGCCGCAGACCCCGACGATGACGAGGACTCGGTCTCAGCAGCCGAGGACGCCGACCCCACGTCGGAAATCGTGTCGCGCGCATCTGCCACATCGGCTGCGCCGGCATCGGCGCGGTCCTCGGCCAGATCGGCTGACCGGTCCGAGGCGGACGGCGTCGCGCAGAAATTCGCCACTGCGGCAAGCGATCCGGCCGTCGAACCGCCGGAAGCGCCGGCCGCCCCCGTGGTCACCGCCGCATCGGCCGAAGCCGAAACGCCCGCCAGCGATGTCGAAATACTGACCCCGGCACAGTCGGCGGTCGTCTCACTCGACCGCCCCAGCTTCGGGCGACAGTTGGTGGCCAGCCAGATATCGGCGCTGATGGGCACCGGCCGAACCCTGATCTCGATACTGCCGGTGGCCGATCCGTTCAAGAGCTGGCTCTACGGTTCGCTCAGCGGCACCCGCCGCACGCTGTTCAACCAGGCGCCGTGGCTCAGCCCCACCCAGATCACCGCGGAGGGCGACCTTCCGATCGTCGGAACGCTGGGTGCGGTGGACCTCGAGGGTGACCGGATCCGCTTTGCGATCGTCACCGGACCCGTCTCGGGAACCGTTGTCATCGAGGACGACGGAACATTCACCTACACACCGAATTCCGGGTTCACCGGCGTCGACAACTTCACGGTCTCCGCGACCGACCTCGGCACGCACATCAACCTGCTCGACCCGTTCCGCAGCGCCAGCACCCGGGCCGCATTGCTGGTCAACCAGAGCGCGGTCACTTTTGTCTTCAACTACACCACCGGGTCGCAGTACTGGAGTCCCGAAGCGCGCAGTGCCTTGCAGCGGGCCGCCACCAACCTGATGGGCCAGTTCATCGTGTCGACACCGGTGGTCGTCACCTACGACATCACCGGAGAGAACTCGTCGGGCACGAACACGTTGGCGTCGGTGGACAGCCCACTCATCGGGTCCGGAGCCGGTTTCTTCCCCACCGTGGTGCAGCACAAGCTGCTCACCGGCGTCGATGCCAACGGAGTGGCGCCCGACGGCGAGATCAATTGGAACTTCTCCTACCCCTGGGCTTTTGGTGACTTCGTATCCGGCCTGCAATATGACTTCACCACCGTCGCGATGCACGAGCTCCTGCATTCGTTCGGGTTCATGTCCTACGTGCAGCCGTCCACGACAGCGACGCAACGCGCATGGACGCTCTACGACGGCTTCCTGCAGAACTCCGGCGGCGCCGATCTGATCGGTGCCGACTTCCGTTTCGACCCGACCCTGGTGGCCGCACTGACGGGCGCCGGCGGTGGGGTGTACTTCGGCGGCGCCGGTGCCGTGGATGCCTACGGCACGCTGGTTCCGCTGTACGCACCGTCGTCGTGGGTCGCGGGCAGTTCGATATCGCATCTGGATGGCACGGTGTTCACCGGTTCGGACCGACAGTTGATGAACCCACAGGTGCCGGCCGGACCCGGGGTGCGCACCTTGAGCGATGTGGAACGCGCCATCATGCAGGACCTCGGATACACCCTCGCACCCATGGACATGACGTCGGCTCTCGCGCTCGTCGGGTTCGTGTTCCTGCGCCGGCAGCGTGCGAAATCAGTGTGCTGAGCACACCCCTCCGGACGATAGCGTGGTGATCGGAAGGAGGACAGGTCGGCCCGATGCTGCTCAGCGATATCGACACGTGGAATGTCGGTGCGTTGCAGTCGATCGCTCACGAACTCGGTGGTGAGCTCACCACGATCGAGGGGGTCGCGTCGGACCTGGAGTTGATCTCGCGATTGCCGGGTTGGGACTCCCCCGCCGCGGATGCCGCGCGCGGCAAGATCCACGAGACCACCGGCAAGGTGCTCGACGACGCCGCGGTCATCGGCGCGGTGCAGCAGCTGGCCTCGGAGACCGCTGGGGCCGTCGCGAAGCTGCAGACCGAGCTGGAATCGGTGCGCGCCGATGTGTCCGCCCAGGGCGGCTATCTGACCCTGTCCGACAACGGCGACGTCACCATCAACGCGCCCCCGGATATGCGCGATGAGCTGCGGCCGATCGCCGACAACCTCGAATCCCGGGCCAAAGCCCTGATTCATCAGGCCGAGGACATCGATGCCGACTGCGCCGAGGTCTTCGGGCACGTCGAGAACGGTGACATCACCGCGCGCGGCGCGACCGACGTGCCCGCGGCCCAGGAGATGGGCCGCGAGCAATCGGGGCTGTCGGCCCCGTATCCGCCGGAGGGCGAGGGTGTCACACCGCAGGACGTCACGGCGTGGTGGGACGCCTTGTCGGCGCAGGAGCAGGACATGGTCAAGGCCGAGCATCCAGACTGGATCGGTGACCGCGACGGTGTCCCCACCCCGGTCCGCAGTGAGGTCAACAAAGCTCAGCTCGACCGCGAACTCGCCGACGCGCAACGCGCCGTCGACGACATCCCCACCTTCGCCGAATACGCCGGCGCCGGAGCGGGTGGTCCCGGATCCGCGGCCAAGCGCGGCGAGTACGACCGGATGGTGGCGGATCGGCATTCCCGGCTGGACGAGGCGCGGGCGCTCAAGGGGGCGATGTCGCTGGAAGGCAACGCCGACAAGGACTACGACCCGAACAAGTACCTGATGCTGCTGGAGTATCCGGACGGCCGCGAGACCCGCGCGGCGATCGCGGTCGGCAACCCCGACACCGCCGAACACGTCAGCGTGACCGCGCCGGGGGTCGATACGAGGGCGACCAGTCTGCCCGGCATGGTCAGTGAGGCAAGTGCCCTGCGTGACGAGACCCTCAACCAACTCATCCTGGCCGATCGTGGCGATCAGCAGGTGTCGACGATCGCGTGGCTCGGCTACGAGCCTCCGGGTAAGGACATCTCCGTCGTGGAGGCAGGTTTCGAGAGCCGCGCCAATGAGGCCGCGCCGGATCTCGCCGACTTCTATCGGGGCATCAACGCCACCAATGAACACGGTTCCGATGTCCACCTGTCGGCATTCGGCCACTCCTACGGGTCCTTGACCACCGCCCAGGCGCTGCATGAACTCGGCGCGACGGGTGTCGTTGACGACGCGGCGTTCTACGGTTCGCCGGGACTGGGCCACACCGACGAGGCAATGACCCGTTTCGGAACGCACGGTGTGCCCATCGAAGTGATGCGGCCGATCGGCGACGAGGTGGATTTGAACCTCGCCGACGGCCACGCTTACGTGATGACAGCGCCCGGTGACTGGATCTCCGGGGACCCGAGACTGGGACCTTTCGAGCTGCCTTCGGCAGGGGACCTCGGCCAGTTCGGGCCAAACCCGACAACGCTGCCTCTCGAACAGCTGTCCTCGAACGCGGCCGTGAGCCCCACCGACAACATCTCGCGGACCGGCGCCGAGACGCACTCCGACTATCCACGGTCGGACAACGGCGCACTCAGGACCACCGGGTACAACCTGGCCATCATTGCCGGAGATCTGGCCGACGTACCGTTGAAGAACGGCGATGAGAGGTTGGTGCGATGAACACAGCACGTTTCGCCGGCCGTTTCCTGGTGGGCGTGCTCGCCACCGGAACGCTCGTCCTGGCCGGTTGCGACAGCGGCGGTGCCGGCACCGGATCCGAAGCCCAGTACGACTCCCCGATCATCAACGAGGACATCCCGAAGATGGACATCTCGACACTGCCGGACATCGACGCCACCCGCGCCGACATGCTCGCGCTCATCGAGCAGGTGCACGCCGAGGTCGCACGGCTGGTGCCTGCCAGCGCACCGTGGACCTGGCGGCACACCGAGACTCGCGATGGGTGCGAGCGGAACGGAGTTCGGGGGGTGACCCTGTACTTCGCGAAGCTCACCTCGTCGCATTCGTTCACCGACGATGAATGGAACCTGGTGCTGCCTGCGGTGGAACGGCTGGCCGCTGCCGCCGGGCTCACCAACGGCTCCGCCATGCAGAACTCGTCGGGGGCCCACGATGTGTCGATCACCAGCGATGACGGGCGCGAGCTGAGGTTCGGGTCGCTTGAGGCGTCGCTGATCACCGGGACCATTGCCTGCCGCCTGCCTGCCGGGGAGAGCGCGCCATGACCCAGGGTGACGTGAGCGTGGTGACCGCCGAGGTCCGGCTCTCGGCCGACCAGATGTCCGTGGTCGCCGGCGAGGCCTCCTCCAGTCGGGCGGCGGTGGCCGACAGCGTGTCCACCCAGGGCGCGGGCTGGAAGGAGAAGGGTACGCCGGGCTTCGGGACGTTCATCGACGTGCTCGAAGCACAGGCCGAACGGCTGCGCACTGACCTGACTGCACTGGGAGATGCGCTGCGCGCGGCGGCCGACGTCTATGACCAACAGGACCAGGAGGCCGGTGGGGCGCTCGACAGTGCGGTGCGCTACCGCTGACAGCCGCCCAGTCGACCACCCCACCCGGTTGAGGTAGTCGTGCTCCGGTCGGACAAGACGACGTGGCGTCGCGGTCGGCAGATCCGTCCCGCCGGCACGTAACGTCGTAGTCATGGTGTTGGCACGGGAACTCGGTGCGATCAGGAACGGCCTGGGTCGGGCGCTGTTCGGGTTGGTCGCCGGACCCGAGGGACCGAACAACCGGGCCCGTATCCACGGGACGCCGGGACCGCGTTGGTTCGCCGAGGACCGGCCGATCCGCCGCGTACACGGCGACGCATCGATGTTCGTGGGTGGGTTACGCGCACTGCTGTTGCAGTCGCTACATCCGCTGGCGATGGCCGGCGTCGCCGAGCACTCCGACTACCGGGGCGACCCGTGGGGGCGCCTCCAGCGCACCAGCACATTCCTCGCGGTGACAACGTTCGGTCCAGCGGCCGACGCGCAGCGCGCCGTCGACAAGGTCCGGGGCATCCACCGCCGCGTCAACGGGGTGGCGCCCGACGGCACACCGTACGACGCGTCGAATCCGCACCTACTCGAATGGGTGCACATCGCCGAGATCGACAGCTTCCTGATGGCACATCAGCTCTACGGGGCCCGACCGCTGGACCAGTCCGGTCGCGACGGGTACGTCGCCGACACCGCGCGCGTCGCCGAAGCGCTCGGCGTGCAGAACCCGCCGCGCACGGAGCGCGAGCTCCGGGAGCGCATCGAGGCGTACAGGCCGGAGCTGCGCAGTACGGCCGCGGCGCGCGACGCCGCCCGCTTCTTGTTGTTGACGCCGCCCTTGCCGTTGCCGGCCCGCGCTCCCTATGGTGCGCTGGCCGCCACCTCCGTGGCGATGCTGCCGGAATGGGCGCGAAAGCCGCTGCGGCTGCCGTACTTTCCACCGCTCGAAGCGACGGTGGTGAGGATGTCCGGGCGGGTGTTGGTTGGCGGCATTCGGTGGGTGCTGGCTGCCGCGCACGACGACCAGGAGCATGCGACCTCGGCCTGACGGTCGGTTGGCCCGAGCTGCCGAGTACGGTCTGAGCATCGATACATTGATGCGTCCGTCGCGCACAAGGCCTAGTGGTCCGTCTGCGTATTGACCTGGTGGAGAGAGGCTCTGCCGCGTCGGACTTTGGTGATGATGTCCTCGGCGGGGGCTTTCCAGATGAAGGGTTTGGGATCGGCGTTCCAATGGGTGGCCCAGGCGATGATGGCTTCGGAGAGTTCGGCGACGCTGGTGAAGGTTCCGCGGCGCAAACGTTTGTCGGTGAGTTCTTTGAACCATCGCTCGATCAGGTTCAGCCACGAGCTCGAGGTCGGGGTGGGATGCATGTGCCAGCGGCGACGATCCTTGTGCGCCAACCACTTCGCGATCTCAGGCGTGGAATGCGCTGACAGGTTATCCAGAACGACGTGTACAGAGAGTCCACGCGCGACGCTGGCGTCGATCTGCTTGAAGAACCGCAACACGTCCGCACCGGTGTGGCCTTTGCGCAGGTCGGTCAGGACCTCGCCGGTAGCGACGTTCATCGCGGCGAACAAGTCGATGGTGCCGTTGCGCTTGTAGTCATGGGTCATGGTTCCGGCGCGGCCGGCCTTCATCGGTAACGATGGTTGAGTACGGTCCAACGCCTGGCACTGGGTTTTCTCATCGAAGCTGAACACCACCGCCCGCGCGGGTGGATTCATGTACAGCCCAACGACATCGACCAGCTTCTCCTCAAACCGCGGATCGTTGCTGACCTTGAAGGTTTCGACCTTCCACGGCTTGAGCTTGTGATCGGCCCAGATCTTGGCCACCGAGTCCTTGCCGATCCCGACCCGGGCAGCCAACGTGCGGGTACTCCAATGCGTCGAGCCGTCGGCAGGTCGCCCCTGATGGGTCAGCCTCAATACTTCTTCGACCGTGCCCGCCGGCAGACTCGACTTACGTCCACGCCCTTTGGCGATCCGGCCCACCCCCTCGATCCCCTCCTGGGCGAACCTGGAACGCCAGCGCCGCACCGTGTCCGAGTCCACACCGCTGCGCCGCGCGATCTGCTCGTTAGCCACCCCGTCAGCAGCCCACAGCAGCGCCTGCGCCTGCACCACTTGCCGATGCGGCAACGACGTCGAGGCCGCCATCCGCTCCAACTCCGCACGCTGCGCATCACTGACCGGCAACGCGACAGCTGTCATAACAGGCATACTACAAACTACCAGATTAATTCACAGACAGACCACTAGGTGCCCCCAGTGAGACTCGAACCGACGCTTGGCGGTCCAGATTGACTATTGATCACCGGGATTTCCTACGAAAACACTTCACCAGAGTTGACAGGATTTGTCTGTAACTGTGGGCAGAGTGCGAGCAATGTGCTTAGCCACGACTGAATACCGGGCACCGACCGTCCCGACAGGGCTGCGTCGTCGATAGCGCAGTGCTGACACGTGCAAAACCGCGACTCACAGAATCATTCGCGTTTTGCATGCACGGACCCTATGCCATCCGTGGCCGACCTTCGGACTACCCGTGACGGGTCTCGCCATAGCCCGACCACGGAGCCGCCTCGCGGCTACTAGGGCGTGTCTGACAAATGTTTCGGGTGTTTCGGCTGAGACTTAGGCCATGTCACGGTTCCAGCTGCTCACCGATGCTCAATGGTCGTTGATTGAAGAGCTTCTTCCTGTTCGGACAGGTAAGAAGGGCAGGCCTTTTCGGGATGCCCGCCAGATGCTCGAGGGGATCATCTACCGGTACCGGTGCGGCATCGCCTGGCGCGACGTTCCCGAGGCGTTTGGGCCGTGGCAGACGATCTGGACCTGGCATCGAAGGATGAGCGCAGAGGGCACCTGGGATGCGGTGTTGGCGCGGTTGCTGGCTGCCGCCGACGAAGCCGGGATCATCGATTGGTCGGTGTCGGTGGATTCCACGATCGCCCGTGCTCATCAACATGCCACGAACATCACCCGTGACACAGGGGGCTGGGTCGAATTACACAAATCTGGCCAGCGAGCCGCCTGACCACGGCATTGGCCGCTCCCGCGGCGGACTGACCAGCAAGATCCATCACCTCGTCGACGGCCACGGACGACCGTTGGTCGTGCTCGTGGGCGCTGGCCAAGCCAACGACGGACCGGTTCTGGAGCATTTGCTCGCCCACCTGAAAGTCGAGCGCTGCGGTCGGGGGCGGCCACGCACGCGGCCTGATCGCCTGCGTGGCGACAAGGCCTATTCCAGCCGAGCGACTCGACAGCGGCTGCGACGACGAGGGATCGTCGCAGTCATTCCCGAACCGTCCGATCAGATCGGCCACCGCAAACGTCGTGGCACCCAAGGCGGGCGACCACCAGCCTTCGATGCCGAAGACTACAAGGGCCGCAACGTCATCGAACGCAACTTCAACGTCGTCAAGCAATGGCGCGGTCTGGCCACCCGCTACGACAAACTCGCCATCGTTTACCGCGGCGGAGCAGTCCTAAGGGCCATCACACTTTGGCTACCGCATTTATCAGACACGGCCTAGTTGTGCCCCAGGCGAGAGTCGAACTCGCAACTCAAGGATTTTAAGTCCTTCGCCTCTGCCGTTGGGCTACTGGGGCTCGACCGTGGAGTCTACGTCCTCGTCCTCCAACCAAGCTGCTCGCCTGTCCTAATCATATGGCAGTTGGCGCACCTCACCTCACACTTCTCGAGCTCAGCGAGCAACTTATTGCGGGTTCCTATCAATCTGGAAATTCTTCGGACTTCGGGTCCTCGCTCAATGTGATCGAATTCCAAGACTCGTATGTCTGCAATGCCGCAATCCACGCAGGGATGACTCTCCAAATATTGCCTGATCAACGCGCGCTGTTCAATGCGCTGTTTCGCGCGAGATGCGACGGCCCTTGCCTTATACAACTCCTTATGTCGTTCGTAATGGAGGCGCTGATACTCGCGTTCATCTTCCGGCTTGATGTAGGGCATGAGTTCTCCGAATCTAGTCTGGGCCCTTATATCTGGCGGTCCGCAGTGGCTCGAAATCTCGCGCTGTTGCCAGTGTTGCGCACGCCTATGACACCGAAAGCCCGAGTCCGTTCGGAATTCATAATCCCCACCGCCCCAGCATCGATCGCATTGTGCTGCCCGCACAGCTCCGACAAATCCCCAACGACACATTCAGCCGGTTCACAGCTCGTGCGTTTCCGTCGAAAGCAGCTGCGGCCGTGTACATGACCCCATTGTCACAGAGGGGTCCGACAAGAAGCCGCCACCAATGACCCAGAGCGGAACATCGTCAGGAAGTCGGCAACAACCGTCAATATTTCGTAGCGGACAACGCCACCCGCCCGATCGCGGCGCATCGTGGATCCATGACCAACACCATCAGACAGCTGCTCGACGGTGACAACACCTGCGGCGCAACGCACCTCCCGTGGCACGGAGGAGTTCGATGAACGACCTACTGGCCGTGCTCACCCTGCT
The DNA here is from genome assembly GCF_012223425.1 of Mycolicibacterium frederiksbergense. Taxonomy (GTDB): domain Bacteria; phylum Actinomycetota; class Actinomycetes; order Mycobacteriales; family Mycobacteriaceae; genus Mycobacterium; species Mycobacterium frederiksbergense. The sequence goes on along the minus strand of NZ_CP038799.1, from coordinate 3,833,929 downwards.
CGGCACACCCGCACTGGCACTTTTCGCGGTCCGTTGCGCCATTCAACGACAGCACACCAGCTCACTCCACCGACGGGGCGAACGTCACCGACGGGCGCGGTAACCGCCACCGCGCACAACCCTCGTCGATGGCATCGTCGACCGCGGCCGCTATCGCCTTCAGCTCCGCCTTGTCCCCGTCGATCCAGATGCCCATCGGCCCGCCGGTCAGGCTGATCCGGGTCAGCGCCGACCCGCCACAGCGCAGCTGCGCAATCCGACCCAGCAGCACCTCGGCCGCCGCACCCCAGCCCAGTGGTCCGGAAGCCTCGACATCGCAATGCAAACCGATCACGTCCAGGCAGCCCCTCCCCTGCACCGCAGGGCATTCGCCGTCGACATGCACGTATGTGTCGTGGTGAGCGCACGCCATGAGCACGTCGACATGCTGCTCACACGACACCACGAACCGGGTCACGCCGAGATCCAGCGCCCCGACGATGGGTTCGTCGGTCGCACCGCAGCGCAGCACCAGCTGCGCCGGCCGCACCCCGCACTGACCTGCCAGGTCGAGTTCATCATCGCCACCGGCGTAGACCGTCACACCATGCGCCCGCACCCAGGCCGCGACCGACGGATCGGTCAGCACCATCGCGGGCAACCCGCACCCGGCCAGCGGTAACAAGCGCCTGATGGCCCGCATCGACACCGGCAGGCGATGCCGCCGGGGCGTCGCGGGCATGTCGATATCTGTCATCACACCGGTCTACGTGCGCCGGCTGCACAGTCCCTGTGCGGTTACGCAAACCCCACACAGCCAAGGGCGGCGCATGGAGACCGTAAAGAAGCCCGCGCCAGGTGTAAAAGAACCGTCAACGCCCAGGTCACACCCCCATCCGCGGGCATACGTTGGCATCCGCGGCCCCCACTTCCGGAGGCTGCGTCAACAAGCGCAGGAGAGCTGATTCCATCGTGACAACTGCCCTATCCACCGTCATCTACCTCACGCTGACGGTGGCGGTCTTCGCCTTGCTCGGCCTGGTGCAGCGATTGGTCGAACGGCTGTGAACTACGCCAACGCCATCGGCCTCGTGCTGGCGATCGCCATCGCCCTGTTCCTGGTCGCCGCCCTGCTCTTCCCCGAGAGGTTCTAGTGTCCACGACCACCGCGGGGATCCTGTTCCTCGTCGCACTCATCGTCGCGCTGGCGATCACGCATGTACCGCTCGGCGACTACATGTATCGGGTCTACAACAGCGACACGCACTCTCGGGTGGAGCGCGGCATCTACCGCCTGATCGGCGCCGACCCCAAGGGCGAGCAGACCTGGGGCGCCTACGCCCGCAGCGTGCTCGCCTTCTCGGCCGTCGGCATCACGTTCCTGTTCGTCCTGCAACTCCTGCAGGGCTCGCTGCCGCTGCACCTGAACGACCCCGGCACCGAGATGACACCGGCGCTGGCCTGGAACACCGCCGTCAGCTTCGTCACGAACACCAACTGGCAGGCCTACTCCGGGGAATCCACCCAGGGGCATCTGGTGCAGATGGCGGGTCTGGCCGTGCAAAACTTCGTCTCCGCGTCGGTGGGCATGGCGGTCGCCATCACCTTCGTGCGCGGTCTGGTCCGGCGCAGCACCAGCAACCTCGGCAACTTCTGGGTCGACCTGGTGCGCGGAAGTCTACGAATCCTGTTGCCGCTCTCGATCATCGGTGCCATCGTGCTGATCGCCGGTGGCGTCATCCAGAACTTCACCGTGCACGATCGGGTGATCAACACCCTCGCCGGCGGTCAGCAGACCATCCCCGGTGGCCCGGTCGCCAGCCAGGAGGTCATCAAGGAACTCGGCACCAACGGTGGGGGCTTCTACAACGCAAACTCATCGCATCCGTTCGAGAACCCGACCACCTGGACGAACTGGATCGAAAACCTGTTGCTCCTGTTGATCCCGTTCGCGCTTCCGCGCACCTTCGGCCGGATGGTCGGCAGCAAGAAGCAGGGGTACTCCATCGTCGCGGTCATGAGCATCATCGCGACGCTGAGCGTCAGCCTGCTGATGTTCTTCCAGCTGCAGGCGCACGGCACGGTGCCCACCGCGGTCGGCTCCGCGATGGAAGGTGTGGAACAGCGCTTCGGTGTCGCCAACTCGGCGGTCTTCGCCGCATCCACGACGCTCACCTCCACCGGCGCGGTCAACTCGTTCCACGACTCGTACACCAGCCTCGGCGGCATGGTCACGATGTTCAACATGCAACTCGGTGAGATCGCGCCCGGCGGCGTCGGCTCCGGTCTCTACGGCATGTTGATCCTGGCCATCATCACCGTCTTCATCGCCGGCCTGATGGTCGGGCGGACACCGGAATACCTCGGCAAGAAGATCACCCCACGTGAGATCAAGTTCGCCGCAGCCTATTTCCTCATCACGCCGTTGCTGGTGCTGACCGGCACCGCGCTGGCCATGGCCACACCCGGGCAGCGCGACGGCATGCTGAACACCGGGCCGCACGGGCTCTCGGAGGTGTTGTACGCCTTCACGTCGGCCTCGAACAACAATGGCTCCGCGTTCGCGGGCCTGTCGGTCAACACCGAGTGGTACAACACCGCGCTCGGTCTGGCGATGGTGTTCGGCCGGTTCCTGCCCATCATCCTGGTGCTGGCCTTGGCCGGATCGTTTGCCGCCCAAGCCAGAACGCCCGATTCGGTCGGCACGCTGCCCACCCACCGCCCGCAGTTCGTCGGGCTGGTCGTCGGCGTCACGATGATCCTGGTCGCTCTGACCTTCCTGCCCATGCTCGCGCTCGGGCCCCTCGCTGAAGGAATTCACTGATGTCCACCGCCACCATCAATCCGGCCGCCACACCGGCCCCGAAGGCAACGAAGAAGTCCGTGCAGGGTGGTCTGCTCGACCCCCGCATGCTGTGGAAATCGCTGCCGGACGCGCTGCGCAAGCTCGACCCGCGCACCCTGTGGCGCAACCCGGTCATGTTCATCGTCGAGATCGGTGCGGTATGGAGCACCGTCCTGGCCATCACCGACCCATCATGGTTCGCCTGGCTGATCGTCGGATGGCTCTGGCTGACAGTTGTTTTCGCCAACCTGGCCGAAGCAGTGGCCGAAGGCCGTGGCAAGGCGCAGGCCGACAGTCTGCGCAAGGCGAAGACCGACACCCTGGCGCGGCGACTCACCGCCTCCGGTGCCGAGGAACAGGTGGCCGCGCCCCTGCTCCAGCAGGGTGACGTCGTGGTGGTCGAGGCCGGGCAGACGATTCCCGGCGACGGTGACGTCATCGAGGGCATTGCCTCGGTGGATGAGTCGGCGATCACCGGCGAATCCGCGCCCGTCGTCCGCGAATCCGGCGGCGACCGGTCCGCGGTGACAGGGGGCACCACCGTGCTCAGCGACCGCATCGTCGTGAAGATCACCCAGAAACCCGGTGAGAGCTTCATCGACCGGATGATCGGCCTCGTCGAGGGCGCGAACCGGCAGAAGACCCCCAACGAGATCGCGCTGAACATCCTGCTGGCCTCGCTGAGCATCATCTTCGTCTTCGCCGTCGCCACGCTGCAGCCGCTGGCCATCTTCTCCAAGGCCAACAACCCCGGCGTCCCGGACTCGTTGTCCCTCAACGGCGACGGCATCACCGGCATCGTGATGGTCGCCCTGTTGGTCTGCCTGATCCCGACCACCATCGGTGCGCTGCTCTCCGCGATCGGCATCGCCGGGATGGACCGGTTGGTGCAACGCAATGTGCTGGCCATGTCGGGGCGGGCAGTCGAGGCCGCCGGCGACGTGAACACGCTGCTGCTGGACAAGACCGGCACCATCACGTTGGGCAACCGGCAGGCATCGGCATTCGTGCCGCTGTCCGGCGTCACCCCTGAGGCGCTGGCCGACGCGGCCCAACTGTCCAGCCTGGCCGACGAAACCCCCGAGGGCCGTTCCATCGTGGTGTTCGCCAAGCAGGAGTACGGGCTACGCGCCCGCACACCGGGCGAGCTCGACCACGCGATCTGGGTCGAATTCAGCGCTACCACACGGATGTCCGGTGTTGATGTCACCGGACACAAGCTGCGCAAGGGTGCATCCAGCTCGGTGGCCGAGTGGATTCGCGCCGAGGGCGGCACCGTGCCCGATGAGCTCGGCGAGATCGTCGAGGCCGTCTCCTCCGCCGGCGGTACACCGCTGGCCGTCGGTGAGGTCCGGGATGGCACCGCGTCGGTGTTGGGCGTCATCCACCTCAAGGATGTGGTGAAGCAGGGCATGCGGGAACGCTTCGACGAGATGCGCCGCATGGGTATTCGCACCGTCATGATCACCGGCGACAACCCGATGACCGCCAAGGCGATCGCGGACGAGGCCGGTGTGGACGACTTCCTGGCCGAAGCCACCCCCGAAGACAAGATGGCCCTGATCAAGAAGGAGCAGGCCGGCGGAAAGCTCGTCGCGATGACCGGCGACGGCACCAACGACGCACCCGCGTTGGCGCAGGCCGATGTCGGAGTGGCCATGAACACCGGGACCTCGGCGGCCAAAGAGGCCGGCAACATGGTGGATCTGGACTCCGACCCCACCAAGTTGATCGAGATCGTCGAGATCGGCAAGCAACTGCTGATCACCCGCGGGGCACTGACCACATTCTCGATCGCCAACGACATCGCGAAGTACTTCGCCATCATCCCGGCGCTGTTCGTCGCGCTGTTCCCCGGCCTGGACCTGCTGAACGTGATGCGGCTGCACAGCCCACAGTCGGCGATCCTGTCCGCGGTGATCTTCAACGCGCTGGTCATCATCGCGTTGATCCCGTTGTCGCTCAAGGGTGTGCGCTATACGCCGGCCAGTGCGTCGAAACTGTTGAGCCGCAACCTCTACATCTACGGCCTCGGCGGCATCATCGCACCGTTCATCGGCATCAAGCTGATCGACCTGATCGTCCAACTCTTCCCGGGAATGTGACATGAACTTCGCCAATACCCTCCGCCAGCACACCGCCGCGCTGCGCGCGCTGCTGGTGCTCACCCTGATCCTCGGCATCGCCTACCCGGTGTTCATCTGGCTGCTGGCCCAGCTGCCCGGCCTGAAGGACAAGGCCGACGGGTCGCTCATCGAGCTCAATGGAGCGCCGGTCGGCAGCAGCCTGATCGGGCAGCTCTACACCGACGCCGACGGGAGTCCGCTGCCGCAGTACTTCCAGTCCCGGCCGTCGGCGGCCGGGGACGGCTACGACCCGATGTCCAGCGGCGCATCCAACCTCGGTCCGGAGGACATCGTCGACACCGCCGATCGCACCAGCTTGCTGACCGATGTGTGCAGCCGCAGCGTGGCCGCCGGTGAACTCGACGGCGTCAGCGGGGCCCGGCCGTTCTGCACGGATTCCGGGGTGGGTGCCGTGCTGTCGGTGCTGGGTACTCGCGACGTCCGCGGCATCGTGGCCGACCCGACCCGGGTCATCAGCGTCAACGAGCTCTGCCCCGCGGCACCGTTCATCGCCAACTACGAAGGGGTGGCCGTGGAATGCGCCGAACCCGGCGCCGACTACGCGAGCGGCCAGATCGTCCCGATCCACGGTGACGTCCCCGTCGCGGCGGTGCCCGCCGACGCCGTCACCGCCAGCGGCAGCGGCCTGGACCCGCACATCTCGCCGGAGTACGCGGCCCTGCAGGTGAACCGGGTCGCGGCGGCCCGCGGTCTGACCCCCGCGCAGGTGCAGACCCTGGTCGCCGAGCACACCGACGGCCGCGCGCTGGGCTTCATGGGCGCACCGCGAGTCAACGTGTTGCAGCTCAACCTCGCACTCGACGGCCTAGGTGGATGATGGGCAGGTGACCGACCGACCGAAACGCGGGGAGCTGCGCATCTACCTGGGCGCGGCTCCCGGCGTCGGCAAAACCTTCGCCATGCTCGGCGAGGCCCACCGCCGGCTGGAACGGGGCACCGACCTGGTGGCCGCCGTCGTCGAGACCCACGGCCGGGCCAAGACGGCCGAGTTGCTCGAGGGCATCGAGATCGTCCCGCCGCGGTACATCGAGTACCGCGGCGCCAGGTTCCCCGAACTCGACGTCGACGCGGTGCTGGCCCGGCGCCCAGAGGTCGTGCTGGTCGACGAACTGGCGCACACCAACACCCCGGGCAGCGCGAACACGAAGCGCTGGCAGGACATCGAGCAGCTGCTGGCCGCGGGCATCACGGTGATCACCACCGTCAATGTCCAGCACCTGGAGAGCCTCAACGACGTGGTCGCGCAGATCACCGGAGTCGAGCAGCAGGAGAAGGTGCCCGATGAGGTGGTGCGCGCCGCCGACCAGGTCGAACTGGTCGACATCACGCCGGAGGCATTGCGGCGCAGACTCTCCCACGGCAACGTGTACTCCCCCGAGCGCATCGACGCCGCCCTGTCGAACTACTTCCGGCGCGGAAACCTGACCGCGCTGCGCGAACTGGCGTTGTTGTGGCTGGCCGATCAGGTCGACGCCGCGTTGGCAAAGTACCGCTCCGACAACCAGATCACCGCGACCTGGGAGGCCCGCGAGCGGGTCGTCGTCGCGGTCACCGGGGGCCGGGAATCCGAGACCCTGGTGCGCCGCGCCTCGCGGATCGCCTCGAAATCCAGTGCGGAACTGATGATCGTGCACGTGGTGCGCGGCGATGGGCTGGCCGGTGTCTCGGCACCGATGATGGGCAACGTGCGCGACCTCGCCGCCAGTCTCGGCGCGACGCTGCACACCGTCGTCGGCGACAACGTGCCGGCCGCACTGCTCGACTTCGCCCGCGATATGAACGCCACCCAACTCGTGGTCGGCACGTCACGCAGGTCCCGGTGGGCACGCATCTTCGACGAGGGTATCGGCGCGACCGTCGTGCAGAACTCGTCGAGCATCGATGTGCACATGGTCACCCACGACGAGGCGGGTCGCGGATCGGCGCGACGAACCCCCAAACCGTGGCAACGCTCGGCACTTTCGTGGCTGGCCGCGGTGCTGGTGCCGACCGCGCTGTGCGCGCTGACCGCGCTGCTGTTGGACCCGTACCTCGGCCTCAGCGGCGAGAGCGCGCTGTTCTTCATCGGCGTGCTCGCCGTCGCGCTGCTCGGCGGTATGGCGCCGGCGGCGCTGTCGGCGGTGCTCTCGGGCCTGCTGCTCAACTACTTCCTGGTCGAGCCGCGGTACACCTTCACCATCTCCGAACCGGACAGCGCGATCACCATCGCCGTGCTGGGCATGATCGCCGTTGCCGTGGCGGCCCTGGTCGACGGCGCGGCCAAACGCGCCCGCGAGGCCCGGCGGGCCTCCCAGGAGGCCGAATTGCTGGCGCACTTCGCGGGTTCGGTGCTGCGCGGCGCCGACCCGGCCGCCCTGCTGGAACGGGTGCGAGAGGTGTATTCCCAGGGCTCGGTAAGCCTGCTGCGCGAACACGCCGGGGATGCCGAGGTGGTCGCGTGTGCCGGCACGGACCCGTGTGTGACCGTCGACAGCGCCGACACCGCCATCGAAGCCGGCGATGACGAGTTCTGGCTGCTCCTTTCGGGGCGCCGGCTGGCCGCCCGCGACCGCCGGGTCCTCGGCGCCGTGGCCAGGCAGGCCGCCGGACTGGTGCGGCAGCGCGAACTGATCGAAGAGGCCGGCCAGGCCGAGGCGATCGCGCGGGCAGACGAACTGCGCCGCTCGCTGCTCTCGGCGGTCAGCCATGATCTGCGCACCCCGCTGGCAGCCGCCAAGGCCGCGGTGTCCAGTCTGCGCAGTGAGGATGTCGGCTTCTCCGCCGAGGACACCGCCGAACTGCTGGCCACCGTCGAGGAATCCGTCGACCAGTTGACCGCGCTGGTGGGCAATCTGCTGGACTCATCGAGGTTGGCGGCCGGAGTGGTGCGACCGGCGCTGCGCCGGGTGTACCTGGAAGAGGCGGTCCAGCGGGCGTTGCTGGGAATCAGCAGGCGGACAACGGAGTTGGTGGACAGGGTGAAGGTCGACGTCGGTGACGCGGTGGCGCTGGCCGACGCCGGACTGTTGGAGCGGGTGCTGGTCAACGTCATCGACAATGCGCTGCGCTACGCACCGGCCAGCCTGGTGCGGGTCAATGCGGGACGGGTGGGCGACCGGGTGCTGATCAATATCGTCGACGAGGGTCCGGGTATCCCGCGCGGCGCCGAGGAGCAGCTGTTCGCGCCGTTTCAGCGCCTCGGCGATCAGGACAACACCACCGGGGTCGGACTGGGCCTGTCGGTGGCCAGCGGCTTCGTCGCCGCCATGGGCGGGACGATCGCGGCCAATGACACCCCCGGCGGCGGGCTGACCGTCGTGATCGATCTGGCGGCACCGCAATGACAAGGGTCCTGGTGATCGACGACGAACCGCAGATCCTGCGCGCACTGCGGATCAACCTGTCGGTGCGCGGCTACGAGGTGACCACGGCGGCCACCGGCGCCGAGGCGCTGCGCGCGGCCGCCGATCACCGGCCCGATGTGGTGATCCTGGACCTCGGGCTGCCCGATATGTCCGGTATCGAGGTGCTGGCCGGGCTGCGCGGCTGGCTGACCGTGCCGGTGATCGTGCTCTCGGCGCGCACCGATTCCTCGGACAAGGTGGAGGCGCTCGACGCCGGCGCGGACGACTACGTCACCAAACCCTTCGGCATGGACGAGTTCCTGGCCCGCCTGCGGGCGGCGGTGCGGCGTGCCAGCAGCACGACCGAGGATGATCAGCCCGTCATCGAAACCTCGTCGTTCACCGTCGATCTGGCCGCCAAGAAGGTCACCAAGAGCGGCGTCGAGGTGCATCTGACCCCCACCGAGTGGGGCATGCTGGAGATGCTGGTGCGCCACCGCGGCAAGCTGGTGGGCCGTGAGGAACTGCTCAAGGAGGTGTGGGGCCCCTCCTACGCCAAGGAGACCCACTACCTGCGGGTGTACCTGGCGCAGCTGCGGCGCAAGCTCGAGGTCGATCCGTCGCACCCCAAGCATCTGATCACCGAAGCCGGGATGGGATACCGCTTCCAGGAGTAGCCCCGCGAGGGATGATGGACAGGTGAGCATCCTCGGCCGCAAACGCGCAGACCTGCGCATCTACCTGGGTGCGGCTCCCGGTGTGGGCAAGACCTATTCGATGCTCGGTGAGGCGCACCGCAGGTTGGAGCGCGGCACCGATGTGGTCGCCGCCGTGATCGACACGCACGGCCGCCGCAAGACCGCCCAGCAGCTCGCGGGCATCGAGGTGATCCCGCCGACCCACATCGAGCACGAGGGCATCCGATCCCCCGAAATCGACGTCGACGCGGTGCTGGCCCGGCGTCCCCAGGTCGTCCTGGTCGACGATCTGGCCCATACCAACACCCCGGGCAGCCGCAACGCCCATCGCTGGCAGGACGTGGACGACTTCCTCAACGCCGGTATCACGGTGATCACCACCGTCAACGTCCAGCACCTGGAAAGCCTCAACGACGTGGTCAGCCACATCACCGGCACCGCCCAGGCCGAACGCGTCCCCGACGAGTTCGTCCGCGCCGCCGACCAGATCGAACTGGTCGATATCACCCCGGAAGCGTTGCGGCGCAGGATGGCTCACGGCAACGTATACCCACCCGAACAGGCCGCGGCAGCGATGGACGACTATTTCCGGCCCGGCAACCTGACCGCACTGCGGCAACTGGCGCTGCTGTGGCTGGCCGATCAGGTCGACACCGCGCTGGCCAAGTACCGCACCGACAAGAACATCACCGACACCTGGGAGGCCCGCGAACGCGTGGTGGTCGCGGTGTCCGGTGGACCCGAGTCCGAGACCCTGGTGCGGCGTGCCTCGCGGATCGCGTCGCGGTCCGGCGCGGACCTCAAGGTGCTGCACGTCATTCAGGGCGACGGGCTGACCGCGATCCCACCGCAGCAGAAGAAGGTCGTGCGTGAGCTCGCGGCCAGTCTCGGCGCGACGATGCACACCGTCGTCGGCGATGACGTCGCCGCCACCCTGCTCGACTTCGCGCGCAGCAACAACGCCACCCAGGTGGTGCTCGGCACATCACGCCGGTCGCGGTGGGCCCGGATGTTCGACGAAGGTATCGGCGCGCAGGTCATCCAGCAGTCCGGCAATGTCGACGTGCACATGGTCACCCACCCCGAAGCGCACACCGGTATCTCGTGGTCGCGGCAGTCGACGGCGCGGCGGCGGGTCCTGTCATGGCTTGTCGCACTGGTCATTCCGGCGTCGATCTGTGCGTTGACGACCTGGCTGCCCGCCGGCCTGCTGGGCATCGGGGGGCAGAGCGCGCTGTTCTTCACCGGCGTGCTGGCGGTGGCGCTGCTCGGCGGCCTGGGTCCGGCCGTCCTGAGCGCGGTGATCTCGGGGCTGCTGCTCACCTACTTCCTGGTGAGTCCGGTGCACAGCTTCACGGTCTACGACTCCGACAGCGTCGTCACCGTGCTGGTGCTGCTGCTGGTCGCGGTGGCCGTCGCCGCACTGGTGGACCGGGCCGCCCGCCGCGCGGCCGAGGCGCGCCGCGCCGCGCAGGAGGCCGAGTTGCTCGCGCTGTTCGCCGACTCGGCGTTACGCGACGCCGACCTGACCCTGCTGCTCGACCGGCTCCGGGAGACGTACGCCCAACGCGCGGTGAGCATCCTGGCGGCCGAGGGCACGCTGTTGGCCTCCGCCGGTCAGGACCCGTGCGCCGACGTGGACGCCGCCGACACCGCGATCGAGGTCGGCGATCACGAGTTCTGGATGTTGATGGCGGGGCGCACCCTGACCGCCCGGGACCGGCGGGTGCTCGGCGCGGTCGCCGAACAGGCGGTGGCGATGCTCACCCAGCGGCACTGATTCAGTCGGCATAGTGGGCGGCGAAGGCTCCCGGCGTCATTCCGGTGACCCGGCGGAAGTCGCGGCTCAGATGGGCCTCGTCGGCGTAGCCGAGGTCGGCAGCCACCGCGGCGATCGTCGTCACCCCGGTGCGCAGCCGCCACGTCGCGTCCTGGATGCGGCGGCGGCGCACCAGCCACTTCGGCGTCAGGCCCACCCGGTGCCGGGTCAGCCGCTGCAGGAACCGCTCACCGATGGCGAAATGTGCGCAGACATCGGCGACGCGGTTCACCTCCGGGTTGTCCTCCACATAGGAGACCACCTCGTTGACCAGCAGGCCCTGCTCATCGACCGGCAGATAATGGCGCAGGAAGTCGTGATACCGGTCGACCGCGGCCGACTGGGCCTGCGGCGAAACGGGATCACCCGCCATGGCCGCCCGGATCTGCGCGGTCAGGGACTCGCCCACCGGCCCGAACAGATCGGCCAACTCGACATGGGAATCGGTCCACCGGGCCACCTCCCCGCCGGTGAGCAGGGCCCCGGCCGCCGGCTCGAACATCACTCCGGCCGCCCACCCGTCACCGCTCAGCGGGGTGCCGGACAAGCCCGTCGACGGACCGTAGAACCGGGCGTAGGCCCCGGTGACGACCAGCAGACAGACCGGGTACTGCAGCACCCGCTGGGTGTAGACCTCCCCGGTCGGCACCCGCCAGACCGGCATCCAGAACCGCCGGATCAACCCGGCGAATTCCGGACTCGCGGCCGGCCGTGACATGTGGATGGCGGCCCGGTGCGCCGGGTCGAGCAGGTGGGCGGGCTCGGCCGCGACGGAGTTGTCGGGTTTGTCCAATGCACCCACCGTCTCGCTGCCTATCGTCGGCTCATGACCGAGTCGAGTGTCGCAGAAACGTATGACGAACTGGCCGCGGGTATGGCCGCGGTGATCGCGAGCCTGCGCGCCGAAGAATGGGACAGGCCCAGCCCGTGTGAAGGCTGGACCGCACGCGATGTGCTCGCCCACCTGATCGACACCGAACGCGACTACCTGAGCGGGCACGGCCTTCCCCTGCCCGCACGGCCCGATCTGTTCGATCCGTGCGCGGCCTGGTCCGCACACGCCGACGCGGTGCGGGAATTGCTCGCCGATCCCGAGGTCCCCGCCCGCACCTTCGACGGCCACTTCGGCCCGACCACCATCGGGGACGCGCTGCTGCAGTTCTACGGGTTCGACCTGATCGCGCACCGCTGGGACCTCGCCGCGGTCACCGAGACGCCCTACCGTTTCACCGAACCGGAGCTGGACAGCCTGGAACGCAGCATCGCCGGCTGGGGTGAGGCGCTCTACATGGAAGGCATCTGCACACGCGCCGACGCCGGCGACGCCACCGACCGCCAGACCCGGGTGCTGGCCGCCCTCGGCCGCACCGGCTGAACCTTCTGGGTGGTTGCAACCGCATTGCAACGTGACGCAGATTACGGTTTGCCCTATGTCCGGCTATCGCGAACTTTTCGACGCCAGTGTCACCGACCCGTCGGCGTTCTGGGCCGACGCCGCCAAGGGCGTCACCTGGACCAGGGAACCCCAGCGGGTGCTCGACGACAGCAACCCGCCGTTCTACCGGTGGTTCCCCGACGGGGAGCTCAACACCTGCGAAAACGCGCTCGACCGGCATATCGCCGAGCGCGGCGACCAGGCCGCGCTCATCTACGACTCCCCGGTCACCGGGAGCAAGCGCGTCTACACCTACCGCGAGCTGCTGGACCAGACCGCCCGGTTCGCCGGCGTCCTGCAGGGGCTCGGCGTCACGAAGGGTGACCGCGTCGTCATCTACATGCCGATGGTGCCCGAGGCCGTCATCGCGATGCTCGCCTGCGCACGGCTCGGCGCGGTGCATTCGGTGGTGTTCGGCGGATTCGCCGGCCACGAACTCGCCACCCGCATCGACGACGCCCGGCCGACCGTGGTGGTCTCGGCGTCCTGCGGTATCGAGCCGACCCGCATCGTCGAGTACAAGCCGATGCTGGATGCGGCGCTGCGCCTGGCCGAGCACTCCACACCCAAATGCGTGATCCTGCAGCGCGAACAGCACCCGTGTGAACTGGTCGAGGGCCGCGACGTGGACTGGGCGCAGGCGATGGCCGCCGTGCAACCCGTCGCGCCGGTGCCGGTGGCCGCCACCGACCCGCTCTATGTCCTCTACACCTCCGGTACCACCGGCAAACCCAAGGGGATCGTCCGCGACAACGGCGGGCATGCGGTGGCGCTGATGTGGACGATGCGCCACCTCTACGACATCGAGCCCGGCGAAGTGTTCTGGGCCGCTTCAGATGTCGGCTGGGTGGTCGGGCACTCCTACATCGTGTACGCACCGCTGATGCTGGGTGCGACGACCGTGCTCTACGAAGGCAAGCCGGTCGGTACCCCGGATGCCGGCGCGTTCTGGCGGGTCGCCGCCGAGCACAACGTCAAGGCCCTGTTCACCGCACCAACCGCGATCCGGGCCATCAAGAAAGAGGATCCCGACGCCACGCTGCTGGCCGACTACGACCTGTCGAACCTGAAGTACCTGTTCCAGGCCGGCGAGCGGCTGGACCCCGGCACCTACGAATGGGCCTCGGAGAAGCTCGGCATCCCGATCATCGATCACTGGTGGCAGACCGAGACCGGCTGGGCGATTGCCGCGGACCCGATGGGCGTGGAGAAGCTGCCGGTGAAACCGGGCTCGGCCACGGTCCCGATGCCCGGCTACGACGTCCGGGTGCTGCGCCTGGACGGCTCGGAATGCGCACCGGGCGAAGAGGGTTCGATCTGTATCAAGCTGCCGCTGCCCCCGGGCACGCTGCCCACGCTGTGGGGGGAGGATGACCGCTACATCTCCTCGTACCTGACGGCGTTCAAGGGTTACTACCTGACCGGGGACGGTGGGCACATCGACGACGACGGGTACCTCTTCGTCGTCGGGCGCACCGATGATGTCATCAACGTGGCCGGGCACCGGATGTCCACCGGTTCCATCGAGGCGGTGCTGGCCGGCCATCCCGCGGTCGCCGAATGTGCGGTGATCGGGGTGGCCGACGAGCTGAAGGGGCAGGTGCCCCGCGGGCTGGTGGTGCTCAAATCAGGCTTCTCGCCCGACGGGGTGGCCGATGAGCTGATCGACGCGGTACGCAACGACATCGGCGCCGTGGCGAGCTTCAAACTCGTGGATGTGGTTGCCGCCCTGCCGAAGACTCGATCCGGCAAGATCCTGCGCAAGACCATGCGCGGTATCGCCGACGGCCGCGACGAGCCGGTGCCGTCGACGATCGAGGATCCCTCGGTGCTGGACGCACTCAAAGAGACGCTGCGTTCCCTCCGGGCCTGAGACGGGATCAGCGATTTCGTACCTGAGAAGGCTCTAAGCAAAGCACCTTTACGGTTCGGCCAGGAAAATGGATACTGATTTCTTTGTGAGACCCGACAGAGAGATCCATCAACCGGTGATACAGGACCAGAGCGCGTATGTAGCATGCTGACCGCGCCGCACGAGCACGAGCACGGCCGTTCCACCGATGAACTCGCTGAGCAACTGCACTGGCATCTGTTCCGGCTCATGACAACTCTGCGTCGCCAGGAGTACGACCGGACCGCCGGCGGCAACCTGACGATGACCCAGTGCTCGGTGCTCTACTTCTTACGGGACCAACGACGAGCCCGGATGTCCGACCTGGCCCGTGCCGAACACGTGGCCTTGCCGACGATGACCAGAGCTGTGCGCAGGCTTCATGAACTCGGCTTGGTCAGGCGGCGGCGCGACCCCTCGGATCACCGCAATGTCTGGATCGAGATCACCGAGGAAGGTGACGCGGCCCAACGTGACGCGGTCACCGAAGTACGCGAAACGATCCTCACGACACTGAGTCTGACAGAGATTTCTGCTCTGACCGACCTGCTGGAATCGCTGAAGCGACTGTCCACCGGCCAACCAGTCGACGCCGGGCCCAACCTCACTGAGTGACAGCATCCGCGACGAATAACGGAGGTCCTTGAGGGTCACCGGTGAGGTGATCCCCAAGGACCTCTGCTAGACGTTCGGCGCCGGCTAGCGAGCGCTACCGGAACCGGCGCTGCGGCTGGTCTTCACACTACGTGGGGACTTCGCACCTGATTTGCTGCTGGCTGCATTCAGACCGGACGGGGCCGACGCCTCCGGGGTGCTGTCTGCATCGGTGCTGTCGTCCGATGTCTCGGTCGCATCGGTGCTGTCGTCCGAAGTCTCGGTCGCATCGGTGCTGTCGTCCGACGTCTCGGTCGCATCGGTGCTGTCGTCCGAAGTCTCTGTCTCCTCGTTGTCCGCGACGGCGTTGTCATCAGCCGGAGCCGGTGCGGTTCCGGCGACATCCCCGACAATTTCCTCCGCAGGCGCGGCCGGGGATTCTCTAGCGGTGTCCAGAGAGGCAAAGGCGGTGTCGTCGGCGGGCTCGGTAGCCAGCGTGATCGTGCTGTCACCGAAGCTGACGTCGGCAACCGATGTCGGCGCGAACTCAGCGGTGACAGGTACCACCACGGGGGCTGGCGGTTTGATCGCGTTGGCAATCGCTGTGGGCAGGTTTCGGAAGAAGAAGTCGAACGTGCCACGCGGGCCGAACAGACCCGGGAAAACCTGACCAGTGGGATTGGGCGTGGTGGGATCGATGGCGAAGCCTGGGACGTAGCCGTTGACGAAGGCACTGATGATCCGAATCGGCGCGTTGATCACGTGGCTGACCAAACTCAGGAGATCGCCGGCGCGCACCGCGGCAACGATGCCATCCATAACCTCCGCAGTCTGGAACGTCGTCGTTACCGCAGGCCCCAGCAGCGCACGCGCGAAGTCACCGAGCATGGCTCGGCTGAACGTGGCGTCGAGCACCCGCCCGAGTGGAGCTGCCCCAATGGACTCAGCGAAGTCACCCGGGATCAGCAACGCATCCAGCAGGGCCGTGCGACCGGGCGACAGCACGTCGATGAGGAACCAGTTGTTGAACGCGCTGAATGCCTCGACAAACTCACCCTGTGCCACGTAGCCGACAATTGTCTTCAGCAGCTCCGGCAGCTGGTTCGCGTTGAGGCCGCCACCGGCGCCCGCATCCCTGAGTGCTTCGATAATCCGTCCGCCGTACTGACCAGGTGCCTGCAGCAGTTGGGTGACGATCAACAGCGGATTCGCGACATTAGTACGGATGAAGCTGGCGAGCTCCTCCTGGAAGCCAGGGTTGGCCAGCGAACTAAGCACTGCGCCAGCGGCGGTCGCGCCATCGGCGCCCGAGGTGAGAAGTCGGTTGATCGTCTTGGCTGCGTGCTCGTTCAGCACCTCGAGTGGATTGTCGAAGGCGGTCAGTTCAACCGTTGCCGAGCGGACATCCGACAAATTGGGCAATGTGGGGGTGGCCACTACGGGATTGACGGCCAGCGCACCCGCACTGGCCACGGCGACACCGGCCACCATCACCTTGACCCGCGTGGATGCTGACTGAGAACGACGCGAACGATAGTCGCAGACCAGGGCTGCGGCCGGAAGTGCTGGTTGCACGGGTATCTCCTCGGTTTCAATGGGCCCCATTGGGCACTGTTGCGAAACCTAGAGGCAGGTCGTGGATCGGAAAACAGATCGAGCACTAACTATTAGTGCTACTAGCTAGATGGGTGCGCGGAACGACTTCCATCCGCCAAGGTGTGGCCACCGACCATGACAGGAGTCGGGCTTGAGCTCGTTCGCCACGGCGACCGCGGCTGCCCGACAGACCGGCCGAAAGCCCGGCGTCCGGGCATGGTCGAGGCTGGCGCGATCACGCTGTCCTCTCGCCGGCAGCCCACGCAGTAGCGATCCCGCAGGCGTGCAGAACGATCTTGACCGCGATGCGGGCGCCGTCCGAGGACCGAACCGAGTAGTTACGACCCTCCCCGCCCGAGTCCGGGAAATAGGTGGGGCGGCCGAGACCCCGGCCTGTTTGACGCCGAGGGTCTCGGGGTCCTCAACCTGCCGAGCGATCCGGCGTAATCGCGGGTTCAACGGTATCGCCTCGATGACGGTCGCCTGCGAAAAGCTCATGTGGATACACGCTAACTCAACAGACTCGGGCCGCGAGGTGTCCCTAATGCCAGGCTCAGCTCCGTCCCCGGACCGATGACCGCTTCCTCGCTGTCGACAAGCACGACCACCCGGTCGGCCTGGGCCAGCCCCTCACACTTGGACGACACCTCAAGCACGGTGATCCCACGGGCTCGCGGCCCGACCCACAGCGCAACCTCGGTCACCACGTGCAGTGGAACATCATCGGCGAGCAGCAATTCCGGCCGCACGGCCAACTCTCTGGCCACCCCGATGCCCACGGTGCCCTGCCCCCGCAGCGTCGCGGCATTCGCCATGGTGATCACGGCCGTCCCCACGCCACGCCGACGAAGACGGCGCCGGTCCACGGTGCGGTCGGGATGGGACGTCATCGCCTGGCAAGGTACGCGTCGCATCAGTCGGCAGGCCAGGCCCCGCGGCGCAGCAGCCGCAGTCCGTTGAGCGCCACGATGATGGTCGACCCTTCGTGGCCGGCGACGCCCAGCGGTAAGGGTAAGTACCAGAACAGGTCCCACACCACCAGTACCACGATGAAGGTCCCGGCGATGGCCAGGTTGGCCAGCACCATCCGGCGTGCGCGCCGGGCCAGGGCCAGCACCGCCGGGATGGCGGTCAGGTCATCGCGGACGGTGACCGCATCCGCCGTCTGCAGGGTCAGGTCCGCGCCGGAGCGCCCCATCGCGATCGACGCGTGCGCCGCCGCCATCGCCGGGGCGTCGTTGACACCGTCGCCGATCACCAGCACCCGGCCGGGCAGTTCCCGCACCGCGGCCACCTTCTGGTCCGGCAGCAGTTCTGCGCGCACCGCACCGATACCCACCTCGTCCGCCAGATGCGCCGCGGCTCCGGGATTGTCCCCGGTCAGCAGCACCGGCGGATGCGTGGTGAGGCGGGACACCGCGCGCACCGCATCCGCCGCGGCGGGGCGCGCGGTGTCACGCAGCCCGATCGCCCCGGCCGGCACTCCGTCGATGATGACGACGACGACGGTCACACCGGATCGCTCCAGTTCGGCGACCTCCGGGATCGCCGGACCCGGTACCGCACCGGGATTGACCACCTCGACGTGGCGCGACTGCACCGTCGCCCGCACCCCGCGCCCCGGTACCGCCTGGAAGTCGAGCGCCGGCGGGATGTCGATCCCGCTGTCGCGGGCATGCGCGACGATCGCCCGCCCGAGTGGATGTTCGCTGTAGCGTTCGGCCGCCGCGGCCGACCGCAGGATGTCCCGCGACGGGGCGGTCACCACCCGGGGCGTGCCCGTGGTGAGGGTCCCCGTCTTGTCGAAGGCGACGGTGTCCACGGTGGCCAGATGTTCCATGGCGACAGCCGATTTGACCAGCACCCCGTGCCGCCCGGCCGTGGCGATGGCCGACAGCAGCGGCGGCATGGTGGCCAGCACCAGAGCACACGGGGAAGCGACGATCATGAACGTCATCGCCCGCAGCAGTGCCGAGCGCAGATCTTCACCGAACAGCTGCGGCACGACGAACAGGGCCAGCGTCGCGGCCACCATGACCACCGAGTAGCGCTGCTCGAGCTTCTCGATGAACAGCTGGGTGCGCGCCTTGGTGGCCGAGGCCTCCGCCACCAGGGTGACGATGCGCGCCACCACGCTGTCGGCCGGGTCGCGGATCACGCCGGCCTGCAATGCTCCGGCCCCGTTCAGGGTGCCTGCGAAGATCTCGTCGCCGGGACCGACCGGGACCGGTAGCGGCTCGCCGGTGATCGAGGACTGGTCGACGTCCGATGTACCGGCCAGCACCGCGGCGTCGGCCGGAATGCGCTCGCCCGGCCGCACCTGGATACGGTCACCGACCCGCAACTCGGTTGCCGCCACCACGCGTTCGCCACCGTCGTCGATGAGGGTGGCGCGGTCGGGCGCCAGGTCCAGCAGCGCACGCACCGAATCGGCGGTGCGGGTGGTCGCCACGTCCTCCAGGGCACCCGATGTCGCGAAGATGACGATCAACAAAGCGCCGTCGAAAACCTGACCGATCGAAGCGGCGCCGACCGCGGCCAGCACCATGAGCAGGTCGACATCGAGGCGTCGCACGGCGAGCTCCCGCAACCCGTCGAGTCCGGGCCGCCACCCTCCCGCGGCGTAACACACGAGATACAAAGCCCACCAGATGATTTCGGGCGCACCGAGGAGTTGGGCGACCAACCCCAGCGCGAAGAACATCAACGCCACGGCCGCCCACCGCACCGAGGACAGGGACCACGCCGCACTGCGGATGGACCGGGTCGTGCGCGCTTCCGGCTGCCGAACGTCCGTCACCATGTTCACATCAAAACATGTAAAGTTCTACATGTCTAAAGAGAAGCCGTACGCCGTGGTTCAATTGAAAGATGGGACACGGCGTGGACGGACGCACCCCTCCGGTGACGTCCCTGGACCCCGCCTCGGCGGTCAAGGTCGCCGAAACGCTGCAGGCCCTCGCCTCGCCGAATCGACTGCTGATCCTCACCCGGCTGCGCCAGGCCCCGTGCACGGTGACCGACCTGTCGTCCGCTGTCGGGATGGAGCAATCCGCGGTGTCCAATCAGCTCCGGCTGCTGCGCGCGCTGGGCCTGGTGACCGGCGATCGCGCGGGCCGCAACATCGTCTACCGACTCTTCGACAACCACGTCGCGCAGCTGCTGGACGAAGCGGTTTTCCACATCGAGCATCTGCGCCTCGGCGCCCGCGACGACACCGCATAGGCCAGGACACCGGCGTTTCGCCGCACCGCTTTCCGGATCGGCGGCCCCGGCAATACAGCTGTATGGAGCAAATTCCGTCGAATTAGCACTCGGCTGGCGCGGAAGCCGCTGACCGGCGCAGCAAAGATACTGATCGCGCCTGCAATATTTGCTGAACTCGGCTGCCGCGATTTCATCCGGGTATTTCACAGCGGCGTCCGGTACCGTCCGGCGGCCCGGCGACGGTTCCGTCGACCCTGCTCACCTGCTAACTTCGCTGATTGTGTGCACCCCATCGGGGGGAACGCCGATATTCGGACGACTCAGGAGTGAAACACCGTGAAGACCACCAGCATCGCGGCCGCGTTTGCGGCTGCGGCCATTGCCGCCGCAGGGGCGATCACAGCATTCAGCGCGCCGAACGCGATTGCCGACGACCACAACGCCGTGAACACCACCCACCTCGGGAGCCAGGCCGAACTCGTCGACGGCAACGTCGTGCAGGGCTGGACGGTCACCGGCCTGAAGGTCAGCACCGACACGATCCCCTACCAGCCCCACGGCACCCTCTGGGAGGCCACGGCCACCGACCATGCCATCCAGGGCAGTGCGATCCCGATCGTGTCCAACTTCAACGCCCGCGCCCGGGACGGCCAGACCTACCGCGCGCTGTTCGGCGTCGCGACCGCTCAGGGCGTCAACCCGGCGACGCTGGCGCAGGGCCAGCAGACCTCCGGCAAGGTCTACTTCGACGTCACCGGCTCCGCACCGGACAGCGTCGTCTACGCCACCAACGCCACCGACCTGATCGTCTGGGTCACCCCGCCGCCCGCCGCAAGCACCGGTGGTGGCGCCGCGGCCAGCGGCACCCGGACCTACCAGGCACCGGCCACCGAGGCGACGAGCACCGAGACCTCCACCACGGAGACCCCGGCCGCTCCCGCGGACGCCGAGGCGACCACACCAGCACCCACCACGGTCCCGGCCGAAGCCGGCCGCCAGGGCACCCCGCTGCCCGAAGGCACCGCGGAGACCGCTGCGGTCCCGGCCGGCAGCCAGGGCACGCCGTTGCCCGAGGGCGAACCCGGACTGACCCCGGCCGGCGTGCAGGAAGCCCCGGCGGCTGCGGCCGTGCCCCAGCCGAGGCTGTTCCCCGGCGGAGGGCGCCGCACCGGCACCGGCGGCCGTGGAGGGCACTTTGCCCGGAGACGAAGCCCGCATCGACGGTGGCAGCCAGGGCACCCCGTTGCCCGCAGGCGCGGCACCGGTCACCACCCCGGTCATCGCGCCGCCGGCGTAAAACCCTGCTTCACAACGTAATCGGCGCCCCGGTCCCATCGGACCGGGGCGCCTTCGGGTCTCAGACCGGGTGCCACAGGCCGAAGCAGTTGGCCTGGGATAACTCAACTTTTCTCCGAGGCGACGCGCCATGCTTACTGGCGCACGCGCATCAGTGCGATTCCTCGAATCGCCGACGTTGCCGTACCCCGTAGGCCGCCGCCTTCACGGCTTCGTCGTCCTCCATCCCCGAACCCAACGCGCCGCCCAACGTGGCGATGGCGGCCACCAACCACGAGATCAACAGCAATGACGAAAAGCTGACTGGCTGACCGATGTTCTGAGACACCAGTTGCGGCGGCAACGTCCACCACGCGGTCACCAACAGCAAGAGAAATAGCGCGATGTGGAAGACAATCACTCCCAAGGTCAAAGTGATGTCAGTCGACGCGTTGTACAACGCCGCACGGTCCCGCTCGTCGGGCGATGAGGGCCGTTCCCACAAGCCGTGTTCGACAATGAGCCAACCGATCATCGCTGCGCTCGCCAAGACCGTTGCCGCGCCCATCCGCCACGGGCCCATGGTGACCGACAATTGCCAGATCGTCGGATAGGCAAGGCTGACAGCTCCGGTCGCGAACGCCGCCATCATCACCTTCGACATACCGGTAACCAGTCGCCACGGGCGGTTTGCGTACACGATGCCCGCGAGCAGCCGCAGGCGCGGAAGGGCTGACTGCGACATAGCGGACAACGCCGTCGTCCTGTATCCGCGCCAGCCCGTTCACCTGCGTTTCCCGTTGGCCCGACTGCCGCGACACCTCGGCCACGACCGTGCGCGCCACCGATCTCACTCGACGATCGATGAACGCACCACCCAAACCGGGGATGCAGATGACGCCGAATCGGTCGCGCACGCTGATATCGGCTATGACCGGCGTCTTGCCCCGTCGCCGCGGCAGATCGGTGAGATAGATGACGATGTCTTCTGTCTCGTCGTCCGGACCCACCGCGCTGATGACGTCCGCCATCTCGGCATGTTCGTCGATCGGGAAAGCGTGCGGTCGCACAGCCACGTCCCAGCTGTCTCCGGCGGCGCCAAGGTCAGTGAGCATCTCCGGCAGCGAACCAGACAGACGCTCGGCGATCTTGGCCGGTGCGCCAGGGTCGGCGACCAGCAATATCGATGAGCGCTTTCCGGGCATTTACTTCGGCTACCCGCTCGGGGGGCAACCAAACTCGCCATGTTGGTCAGACGGCGACGAAGCCCGACCAAGCTGCAGGTGCCACCCCGATCGCGTTCGTCGGCCCGCTCAGGAGTGCGTGGTCCACCAGTTGTACAGGTGATCGAGCGTCGGCCCGGCCGGACGGCCCTGGGTCACCGCGATCATCTGCTGATCGATATCGGTCCAGGCCAGCATCGGATTGTCGTTCTGAATACCGCAGACAAGGGTGCCGCTGACCTCGTGCAGCGAGGCGTTGTGCCGCCACGGCCCGGGTGACTGGATTCGCCCCGGGCAGTCCACCACGGTTGACGTCGACGCCAGGTCCTCGATGGCAGCATCGAGTGCGGCGGTGTCCAGCAGCAGCGAGTAGGTGGCCGACATCGGGCCGCCCGGATCCCTGTTCACGGTGCACGCGATGGTGGACATCGCCCCTTGCAGCCGAGCCACCGGCTTGCACGCGCCGGCCGGGTACCCCTTCGGCAGCGCCTTCATCAGCCGCGTGTTGGGATCGTCGGCAGCTGCCGAAGTGGTTGGCGCCGCTGAGGTTTCCGGTGCCGCCGACTGCTCAACCGCGGCATCGTCCGGTGCCGACGGGCGCAACACCAGGTAGGTCGCTGCGGCACCGATCGCCAGCACGGCGGCGGTGATCCCGACGATGACGCCGATATTCGGTCCGCGCTTCGCCGGTGGGCGCGGGACGACGGGCGGAGGTGTGCCACCCGAATTCCATGTGCTCAACGCCGCTCCTCCTCACGTTTCACCGCTACCACGCTAAGCGATGGACAGCGCAATACCGTCCAGGATGTCGTGCTCGCTGACCACGAGTTCGCTCAGGCCGGCCCGTTCGGCCAGGACCCGGGCCAGTTCCTCGACGATGATCGCGCCGCCCGGAATGACATCGGCCCGGCCCTCGTGCATGGGCCCGAGCGCCAGCCGCTGCTCGCCGGACATCGCGATGAGCTGCGCGCAGACCGGCAGCAGATCGCCGAAGGCCGTCCGCGACAGGTGAATCGCCGCAGGGTCGTACACCGGCAGCCGGTGCGCCAGCGCAGCCAGCGTGGTGAAGGTGCCGGCCACCCCCACCCAGGTGTGGGCGCCCTCGACCGGGACCACCGCCAGGGCTTCGGCCAGCCGTTCACGCACCACCGCCCGGGCGGCGCCGATCTCGGCTGCCGTCGGCGGATCCGTATGCAGGCAGCGTTCCTTGATCCGCACACAGCCGATATCGGCGGAATAGGACGCTGTCACCTCCGAGTCGCCGAGCACCAGTTCGGTGGAACCACCGCCCAGATCGACGACGATGAAAGGCGCTGCGCCGGCGTCGAGTTCGCCGACGGCCCCGCGGAAGGACAGCTCAGCCTCCTCGGTCCCGGTGATCACCTCGGCGACTGCGCCCGGCGATACCGAACCCAGCAGCCGCGCGGTCATCGCGAAGAACTCGTCGCGGTTGCCGGCGTCGCGCGCCGCCGACGTCGCCACCATGCGGACCTTGCGCACGCCGTGCTCACGCATCAGGTCGGCGTAGTCGGACAGCGCGGACTCGGTGCGTGCCAACGCTTCCGGGGCGAACTCCCCGGTGGCGTCCACCCCCTGGCCCAGTCGCACGATGCGCATCTCGCGGTGCACATCGCGCAGCCGCCCGTCCTCGCCGGGTTCGGCGATGAGCAGCCGGATCGAGTTGGTGCCGCAGTCAACGGCACCGACCGTCATGTCCACACCTCGCGGTCCAGGATTCCGGCCATGCCGGGTTCGACGGCCAGCAGGGCGAGCGCCTCGTCGCCGAACGGGTTGACCCCCGGGCCCTTGGCCAACGCGTGCGCCATCACCACGTGCAGGCACTTGACCCGGTCGGGCATGCCGCCGCCGGTGAACGTGGTGCCCAGCGATTCGATGGCATCACGTTCGGCGAGGAAGGATTCGTGGGCCCGCAGATAGGCCGCCGCCAGCTCGGGATCCTGCGCCAGTCGTTCGGTCATCTCCCGCATCAGGCCCGAGGACTCCAACCGGCTCGCGGCGGCGGTCAGCACCGGGTGGGTCAGGTAGTACAGCGTCGGGAACGGTGTGCCGTCGGGAAGTTTCGGTGCCGTCTTCACCACGGCGGGCTCCCCGTTGGGACACCGGTACGCGATCTCCAGGACGCCGCGCGGCTCACGACCGAGTTGCTGCGCGACGGCGTCCAGGTCGGCCTGCTCAACCACCGGCGGGTGGGGGGTCGGCAGGGACGTCGGTCGGCTCCGCGGGCACCGGAGCGGGGGTGATCATCGGCGAAACCCCATGCGGGGCATCGGCGATGGTGTGCCACAGCGATGTGTACCACGGATCACCGGAGGCCACCTCCGGGGCGTCCGGGCCGGTCACCGGGGCCGCGGTGGCACCCGGGGGCAGCTGCACCTGGTAGGGGATGTCGCCGGGCATCACAAAACCCAGCCGTTCGCGGGCCTGGGCCGCGATGAACACCGGGTCTTCGAGCTTGATCTTCTGCTGCTCCAGATCCGCGATCTGCGAACGGAGCTGCGCTTCAACGGTTTTCAACTGATTCATCTCGGTTCGCTGGGCGAAGTAGGTGCGCACCGGGCCGGCGATGGTCAGCGTGAGCACACACACCACCGCGGCCAGGATCGCCGCCCGCCGAGCCGCCGACCCGAAGCGCTGATCGGACTGCTGCTCGGCGGATTCGGCGACCGATTTGCGGATCGCCTCGGCGACGGTGTCCGGCCCGGCGTCCGGGGATCCCGCGCCGGTTTCCAGGGGCTCGGCCGCCGCTTCCCGGGCCTCACGGCCTTCCCGGCTCTCGATGGCGCGCGGTTCACGCCGCGACGCCGCACGCGGACGGCCCGCCCCGCCCGCCTTGCCCGGCCTGGGGGCAGGGCCGCGGCGGCGCGGATCGGGCCGTTTCGCGTCGGGCATGGAACGTTTCTACTGGCTCGCAGGCGCGAAACGCGGGAAGGCCAGGTCACCGGCGTAGCGGGCGGCGTCACCGAGGGCTTCCTCGATGCGCAGCAGCTGGTTGTACTTGGCCACCCGCTCGCTGCGCGCCGGCGCACCGGTCTTGATCTGTCCGCTGCCCACCGCCACCGCCAGATCGGCGATGGTGGTGTCCTCGGTCTCGCCGGACCGGTGGCTCATCATGGTGCGGTAGCCGCTGTTGTGCGCCAGCGACACCGCATCCAGGGTCTCGGTCAGCGTGCCGATCTGGTTGACCTTCACCAGCAGTGCGTTGGCCGCACCCTTCTCGATGCCCTCTTCGAGGCGCTCGGGGTTGGTGACGAAGAGATCGTCGCCGACCAGCTGCACCCGATCACCGATCGCGGCGGTCAGCGCCACCCAGCCGTCCCAGTCGTCCTCGTCCAGCGGGTCCTCGATGGAGACCAGGGGGTAGGAATCCAGCAGGCCGGCGTAGAACTCCGCCATCTGCTCTGCGGTGCGGGTCTCCTTCTCGAACGCGTAACCGGTGCCCTTGGTGTGGAACTCGGTGGCCGCCACGTCCAGCGCCAGCGCGATCTCGCTGCCGACCTTGAAGCCGGCGCCCTCGATGGCGGTGCCGATCAGATCGAGCGCGGCCTTGGTGCCGGGCAGATCGGGCGCGAAACCACCCTCGTCGCCGAGACCGGTGGACAGGCCCTGCTTCTTGAGCACCGACTTGAGCGAGTGGTAGACCTCTGCGCCCCAGCGCAAGGATTCCTTGAAGGTCGCCGCACCGATGGGGGCGATCATGAATTCCTGGACGTCGACCCCGGTGTCGGCGTGCGCGCCGCCGTTGATGATGTTCATCATCGGGACCGGCAGAATGTGGGCGTTGGGTCCGCCGAGGTAGCGGAACAGCGGCAGGCCGGCCGACTCCGCCGCGCCACGGGCCACCGCGAGCGACACGCCCAGGATCGCGTTGGCGCCCAGCCGCGACTTGTCCGGTGTGCCGTCCAGATCCAGCAGCGCCTGGTCGATGAGCCGCTGGTCGTCGGCGGACATCCCGATGACCGCGGGGGCGATCTCGTCGAGCACCGCCTCCACGGCCTTCTCCACGCCCTTGCCCCCGTAGCGGGTGCCGCCATCACGCAGCTCGACAGCCTCGTGCTCGCCGGTAGAGGCACCGGAGGGCACCGCGGCCCGGGCGACTGTTCCGTCGATCAGGGCCACCTCGACCTCAACGGTCGGGTTACCGCGCGAATCCAGGATCTCGCGGGCTCCGACCTGTTCGATGATGGGCACGGGCTCCTCCTTGGTGAAGACAGTTCTCTTGCTCGGTCTTGTGCTCATAAGAGCCTAGAGGTTGCGGGCCGGCGCGGCGTGCTCAGCTGGGACGAGCGTCGGCGTAGGCGGTGGCCCAGTCCCGGACGCTGCGCGCGTACTGGTTGGACAGGTTGTAGGCGCGCAGCGCCTCCATCCAGCCACGTGGGGTGGACAGGTCCTTGCCACGCCAGCACAGATAACCCGCCGCCGACAGCGCGGCGTCGTCGAAGTTGTCCGGGCTGATGACACCGTCGTTGTTGGCGTCCACCCCGTACAACCGCCAGGTCTCCGGGATGAACTGCATGGGCCCCATGGCCCGGTCCAGGTGCGGATCCCCGTCCAGCACACCGTTGTCGGTGTCCAGGATCTGCATGTTGCCCAGCGTGCCGTCCAGCTGGACCCCGCGGATCGGCGGGCGCACGTCCCCGCCCGGGGCGACGGTGGCACCCTGATAGGTGCCGTGATGGCTCTCGACCATCCCGATCCCGGCCAGCGTCGTCCAGGCCAGGTTGCACTTGGGATTCACCACCTGGGCCACCCGCGCGGCGTAGGCGTAGGCCTCCAGCGCCCGGGCCGGGATACCGATCGCGGGCGCCAGTTCGGCGGCCCAGTCGCTGAGCTGGTCGGCGGGCCGCCCGGGGGCATTCGTGTCGATCTCGGGGACCGGGGCACCGCGCGGCGGCGGCACGCCCTCGGGGATCGGGTCACCGGTCTGGAATGTGCAACTGGAGGCCAGCAGCAGCAGCGCGGCGGTCAGCACCGCGGCCACCCGCCACCAACGGGCCCGTCGACTCGCCGCGCCGGGCACCGGTGCCGGTCCGGAGACAGCCGCGGGAACGGTCGGCGCCGGGCGCGACACACTCCCTACGTCGGACAAGGCTCTCCCTCAACCACCGGCAATGTGGGGCCGATATCCCCCGATCAAGAGTAACGGTGGCACCGACGGACAGCCCTGAACGCGCGGTTCGGCGCCGATTGTTGAGGTATGCCTATCCAACCTCGGTCGAACAGGTACTGTGCTGACATTCACTAGAGGAGGTTCGATGGGACGGCATTTCGCCTGGCAGATACCGGTTGTCGCGGCAGCACTGATTCTCAGCGGATGTTCGAGCAACGGCTCGGAATCCGGCTCGGATGCGACGACGTCGAGCGCCGCGTCGGGCGCGTCGGCGACCAGCTCTGCAGCGGCCGCACCCAATCCGCTGACCGAGAAGGCCGCCGCCGAGTACAAGGCCTACGCCACCGCCCAGATCGACGAACTCGTCGCCGCCGTCAAGGTGTTCACCGACGCGGTACGGGCCGGCGACCTGAAGGCCGCCCAGGACGCCTACGCCCCCTCGCGCGCGCCGTGGGAACGCATCGAACCGCTGGCCGGGCTCGTCGAGGAGATCGACGGCAAGATCGACGCCCGTGTCGACGACTTCTCCGGCGTCGACGACCCCGAATTCACCGGCTGGCACCGCCTCGAATTCCTGCTGTTCGAGAAGAACACCACCGATGGCGGTGCCCCGTTCGCCGATCAGCTCGACGCCGACGTCGCCGCACTCAAGGAGCAGTTCCCCTCGGTCGAGGTGAAGCCGGTGGACGTGTCCACGGGTGCCGCCGAGCTGATCGAGGAGGTCTCCGAGGGCAAGATCACCGGTGAAGAGGACCGCTACGCCAAGACCGACCTGTGGGATTTCGACGCGAACGTGCAGGGCGCCCGCGATGCCGTCGGCAAGCTGAGCCCGGCACTGGTGGAGGCCGATCCGGCGCTGCTCGGCAAGATCGAGGCCGGCATCAACTCGGTGTTCGAGACGCTGGGGCCGCTGCGCCGCGGTGCCGGCTGGGTGCTGTTCTGCACCGAGAACGACCCGTACCCGTCCGCGCGCTGCCCCGATGTGACCGTGACGCCGCAGGTGATCGACACCCTGAAGGCCGAACTGGCCGGGCTTTCGGAGAACCTCTCGCAGGTCTCGGGAGTGCTGAAACTGCAGTGACACAGCGGTCACCACGTCGCGGGATCTCCCGCCGCGGGTTCGTCGCGGGCGCCCTGGGCACCGGCGCCGCGGTGGGAGCCGGTGCGCTGGCGGGCTGTTCCTCGGACAGCTCGGCCGCCGCAGACAGCACCGCGGCACGGTTCATCGATTTCGAAGGCCCGCACCAGGCCGGGATCACCGCGTTACCCATCCCCGAACAGGGGTTGATCGCGTCGTTCAACGTGCACGCCCGCAATCGCGCGGAGCTGGCGTCCACGCTGCGCGAGATCACCGATGAGATCCGCGGCCTGATGGCCGGAAAGCCTCCGGAGACAAGGGATCCCGCCTATCCGCCGGTCGACTCCGGGATCCTCGGCGAGAAGCCGCCCGCCGACAATCTGTCGATTGTCGTCGGCGTCGGGGCATCCCTGTTCGACGAGCGCTTCGGGCTGGCGGACCGCAAACCCCGCGAGCTGGTCACCATGCCGTTCCTGGCCAATGACCGGCTCGACCCCAAGCTCTCGCACGGCGACATCTGCATCATCTTCGAGTCCGGTCACAACGACACGATGCAGTTCGCGTTGCGGCAGTTGATGCGTCGCACCCGCAGCGATCTGGTGTTGCGCTGGATGATCGACGGCTACGCGCGCGGCATAGGAGCCGGGCGCGCCGCCGTCACGTCGAGCGCCGCCGTCTCGTCGGCCGCAGAGACCGCCACCCCGCGAAACCTGTTGGGATTCAAGGACGGCACCTCCAATCTGGACGTGAGCGACGCCGCCGTCATGGATCGTCACGTCTGGGTGGGCCCCGAGGACGACGAACCGGAGTGGGCCGTCGGCGGGACCTATCAGGCCGTGCGCATCATCCGGAACTTCGTCGAGTTCTGGGACCGTACCCAGCTCGTCGAGCAGGAGGCCCTGATCGGGCGGTCCAAGCTCAGCGGCGCCCCGCTGGGGATGACGGGTGAGTTCGACGATCCGGACTTCGCGGCGGACCCGGACGGTGTGCGGATCAAGCTGAACGCGCACATCCGGCTGGCCAACCCGCGCACCCCGGAGACCGAGCAGAACCTCATCCTGCGCCGCGGCTTCAACTACTCGCGCGGTTTCGACGGCGCCGGCCGCCTCGATCAGGGGCTGGCGTTCGTCGCCTACCAGCGCAGCCTGCAGCGGGGCTTCCTCGCCGTGCAGGAGCGGCTCACCGGCGAACCGCTGGAGGAATACATCATGCCCGTGGGCGGTGGGTTCTTCTTCGTGCTGCCCGGGGTGACGGGCCACGACCGGTTCCTCGGCGACCGGCTCGTCGACTACTAGGGCGCTACTAGGGCTCTACTACTAGGGCTCGTAGTAGTAGAGTCCCGCTGGTGACCACGCCGGCCAGACGCGCGCACTGGCTGCGCGCTGCGCTGGTCGGCGTCAGCGCGGCGGCCGGCACCACCGGTGCGCACGGCGCGGCGTCGGGCATGTTCCCGCACGGAGCCGCACTCGTGGCGGCACTGCTGGTGTGCGCCACCTCGGGTGCGGCCACGGCGGGCATCCGGCTGCACAACCGCCACGCCCAGCTGTTCGGGCTCATCGCGGCCCTGGGCGCCGCACAGCTGCTCGGCCACCTGACCCTGGCGCTGGCCGGTGGGCATCACGGCGGGGGCGGTCTCGGCATGACCCCGACGATGCTCGCGGCCCACACCGCCGCGGCCGTGGTCCTCGGTATCGCGATCGGTGCCGTCGAACACCTGTACCTCGTCTGTTCATCGGTGCTGCGGTGGCTGCGGTTGTTCGCCACCGTGTCCCCGCGCCCGGGCCCTCCGCGCGCCCGTCGTCGCACCAACAACGTTGTCGCACAGTCACTTCTGTGGCATACCGGGCTGGGCA
Organism: Mycolicibacterium frederiksbergense; assembly: GCF_012223425.1. Lineage (GTDB taxonomy): Bacteria > Actinomycetota > Actinomycetes > Mycobacteriales > Mycobacteriaceae > Mycobacterium > Mycobacterium frederiksbergense. Next base: position 3,803,838 of record NZ_CP038799.1, on the reverse strand, counting down.
TGCGCGCCCCGCCGATGGGTGGCGTCGCGACCGCTTAGCGGTCGCTGCTGTCACGATGCCGCGGCCTTCCGGTCGCGGCCGTCCGCACGCCTGCCGTATCGGGCGCTGCGTCCCCACCCATCGCTTCTGCCGAAGGCATGTCATGACCCAAACCGGCGACACCGTCGATTCCACGTCCCTCACCGACCCGGCACCACCGCGACGCAGTTGGCGTCCGTTCGTGGTGCGCCTGCACTTCTACGCGGGTGTACTCATCGCCCCGTTCATCCTGATCGCCGCCGTCACCGGCGGCCTGTACGCGATGGCCCCGTCCATCGAGCGCGTCATCTACGGCGACATCCTGACCGTGCCGGAGTCCGGCCAGCCGATTCCACTCGGCGATCAGGCCGCCGCCGCGCAGAACGCCTTCCCGGCACTGACCATGACCGGTATGCGCCCAGCCGCCGACGCGAAAGAAGCCACCCGGGTGTACTTCGCCGACCCCACCCTCGACGAGGAATTGCAGCGGGCGGTCTTCGTCGACCCGTATACCGGGCGGGTGCTCGGCGACGAGGCCAGCTGGCTGGGCTACCTGCCGGTCAGCACCTGGCTCGACGGCTTCCACCGGCACCTCAACCTCGGGGAACCGGGCCGCATCTACAGCGAGCTCGCCGCCTCCTGGCTGTGGGTGGTTGCCCTCGGCGGTGTGGTGCTGTGGCTGACCAAGACCGCCGCCGAACGACGCCGCGGACGACCCGGGCGCGTGCTGCGGCTGGACCGCAGCCGCACGGGCCGCGCCCGCACCATGAACTGGCATGGCGCCACCGGGGTGTGGCTGCTCGCGGCGCTGTTGTTCCTGTCCGCGACCGGTATCACCTGGTCGACGTACGCGGGTGAACACGTGTCGGACCTGCGCGCGGCCATGAACTGGAAGCGTCCGGCCCTGGACACCGCCCTGACGCCGGTGAACGCCGTGGTGCCCGATGAGCACGCCGGCCACGCCGGGCACACGGGGCCGGTCACCGATGCCGCACCGTCGGTGGTCGACTACGAGGCGGTGCTGCGCGCCGCGTCCGGGGCCGGGGTGCATCTGCCGCTGGAGGTGACGCTGCCCGCCGAGCCCGGACAGGGCATCGGCGTCGCCGAGATCGACAAGCCCTACCGGCTGACCACGAACGCCGCGTCGGTGGATCCGGTGACGAACACCGTGACCAGCCAGATCGATTACTGGCGTGACTATTCGGTGGTCGCCATGTTGGCCGACTGGGGTATCCGCGGGCACATGGGCCTGCTGTTCGGTCTGCTCAACCAGCTGTTGCTGCTCGGTGTGGCCGTCGCGCTGGTCGCGGTGATCATCGGCGGGTACCGGATGTGGTGGCAACGTCGCCCGACCCGCGGGTCGGCGTGGGCGCTCGGCCGTCCGCCGGTGCGCGGTGGCCTGCGGCGGTTGTCCCCCGTCACGATCGGCGTGCTGGTGGTGACCGCCGTCGCGGTGGGCTGGTTCCTGCCGCTGCTGGGAATCTCGTTGGCCGCCTTCGTGGTCATCGATGTGGTTCTCGGTGCGGCCAAACAACGTAAGGAGCGCACGGATGCGTAAATCTCTGCTCGGCCTGCTGACCGTCGCACTGCTGTCCGCCGGGTGCACGTCGACCACCGACGAACACACCGACCACGCGATGGCCTCCGAGGTGGTGTTCGAGGAACAGTGGGCGTCGGCCGGCGACGGCGAGATGGCCGCGGTGTTCGGCACGCTGGTCAACAACGGGCATCACGAGGCGCGCGTCGTATCCGGCAGCTCACCGGCGGCCGGCCGCGTCGAGGTGCACGAGGTCGCCGGTGATGCCGGGGCGAAAACCATGCGCCCCAAGGAAGGTGGAATCGTTCTGCCGGCCGGCGGCAGTCACGAGCTGGTACCGGGCGGTGACCACCTGATGCTGATGGATCTCACCGCACCGCTGGCGGTGGGATCCGATATCGAGCTGACGGTGCAGTTCGAGGACGGTTCCACGCTGCCGGTCACCGTGCAGGTGCGTGACTTCGCCGGGGCCAACGAGGAATACCAGCCTGAGCACGGCGGCCATGGTTGATGTGAACCGGCGGCGCCTCCTGGCCGGGGGCGCCGCCGCGCTGGCCGCCGGGGCCGCGCTGACGCAGTGCGGTGCAGCGCAATCGGCCACACCGGACGCCGACGGTTTCGGCGGTGTCGCCGAGCCGTTCCACGGCTCACACCAGGGCGGCATCACCACGGCGCCGCAGGCACATGCGCTGTTCGTGGCGCTCGATCTCGCACCGGACGCCGGACGCAGCGCGCGTGAGACGCTGGCCGCGGTGCTCAAGCTGTGGTCGACGGACGCGGGCCGGCTCACCCAGGGCCGTCCGGCCCTGGCCGATACCGAACCGGAGTTGGCCGGGCGCCCGGCACGGCTGACGGTCAGCGTGGGGCTGGGGCCGGAGTTGTTCGACCGCATCGGACTGGCGCACCGTCGGCCGCCGACCGTCATCGAGATGCCCGCGTTCCGGACCGACCGGCTCGACCCGGCGTTCTGCGGCGGCGATGTGCTGCTGCAGATTTGCGCGGACGACCCGATGGTCGTCGCACACACCAGCCGGGTGCTGCTGAAGAACGTGCGGGCGATGACGCGGCAACGTTGGCGCCAGAGCGGGTTTCGGCATGCGCACGGCGCCGACGGGTCGGGCCGCACGATGCGCAACCTGATGGGTCAGGTGGACGGCACCGCGAATCTGCGGGATGCGGCAGAGTTCGACCGATTCATCTGGGACGCTGGCGCCGACCAGCCCTGGTTCGCCGGGGGCACCATCCTGGTGTTGCGCCGGATCCGCTCCGAGATGGACACCTGGGACGAACTCGACCGGGCCAGCAAGGAATTCGCGGTCGGGCGGCGCCTGGACACCGGTGCCCCACTGACCGGGACCCGCGAGGACGACGTCCCGGATCTGGGCGCGCAGGTCAACGGCATCCCGGTCATTCCGCCCAACTCGCACATCGCGCTGGCCCGTCACCACAACGACGACGAGCGCTTCCTGCGGCGGCCCTACAACTACGACGATCCCCCGCCTGCCGGGATCACCACCGACAGCGGGCTGATCTTCGCGAGCTATCTGAGAGATCCGGCGCGCCAGTTCATCCCGGTGCAGCAACGCCTGGCCGAGGCCGATGCGATGAACCAGTGGATCACCACGGTGGGATCGGCGACGTTCGCGATGCTGCCGGGTGTGGCCGAGGGCGGCTGGTTGGGGCAGACCCTGCTCTCATGACCGCCGAAACTGTATTCCAGACGGCAAAGTTCGAGAGCCCGTCGTCTGGAATACAGTTTCGGCGGAGTGGGGTCAGGCGGGCCAGTGCGCGCGCCACTCGTCGGCGCCGATCTGCTCCGCCGGGGTTTCCCCGATGGCGTCGCCGCCCCGGGCGGCCTTGACGGCCTGTTCGGCCCGGCGGACCGTGTCGATGAACTCCAGAGTGGCGGTGCGCAGGGTGTTCTCGGCATCGGATTCGACGCCGATCCGCACCTCGCGCAGCGAATCGGGGACCAGTTCATCGGGGATGCCCGCTCCGGCGCAGCGTTCGAGTACCTTCTGCGTCAGCGCCAGGGCGGGCTGGCCGGTCGGCACATCGTCCATGCAGGAATCGCGCACCTTCTCGTGGCGTTTGCGTTCCTCCCACTGGGCGAGTTGCTCCTCCAGTGACACCGCATGACCGGCGAGCACCCCGGCGGCGCGGTTGCCCAGCTTGCGGACCAACGCGTCGGCGACATCGTCGATACCGAACGGGTGAGCCGGCGCGTCCTCGGCGATGCGGGCGTGAAAGAGCACCTGCAGCAACACATCTCCGAGTTCTTCGCGCAGTTCCTCGGCGTCCCCGCCCCGCACGGCGTCGAACAGCTCGTAGGTCTCCTCCAGCAGGTAGCGCCGCAGCGAATCGTGGGTCTGCTCGCTCTCCCACGGGCCGTCGGTGCGCAGCTTGTCCATGATCGCGACCGCGTCGACAAGCCGCTCTCCGGCCTGTGGTGCGGGCGAGGCGATCAGCTGTTCGCCCGCCGCCAGCCGGGCCTTCACACTGGGATGCTCGGGATCCGAGGACAGCAGCACCGGGGCCGGGTCACCGTCGTAATCCGGCCGCGCCGAGGGCAGTGACCACGGCACCTTGATCGGCATCTCCTCGGTGTACTGCACGTCACCGGCGAGCAGGCCGACGGCTTCCACCGGGACCAGCGAGGGCCGGCGCGGGTCCACCAGGACGATGGTCATTGCGCACCTCCAGGCGTAGTTGCGGCCCCGTCTCCCATGGCGGTGATGTCGACCTCGCCCGCCGGCCGACCGTCCAGGGCCAGCAGCAGACCCGCAACCGCTTGCAGCAGCTCGAGATCGCGGATACGCGGCGCGCCCACCCCGGTGCCGGCCCGCGGAATCGGGATCTGCACCGTCGATGTCGTTGCCCGGTAGGCCGACCCCGGGTAGACCCGCTTGAGCCGCATCTGACCGGAGTCCAGCAGCGTCAGCGGTGCGACCTTGATGGTGGCATCGGAGATCGTGGCCACCTCGGTGACCCCATACTCGCGGCACAACAGCCGCAGCCGCGCCACCGCGATCAGCCGCTGCGCCGGTTCGGGCAGCGGACCGTAGCGGTCGACGAGTTCCTCGATGACGCGATCCACCCCGGCGCCATCGGAGGCCGCGGCCAGCCTGCGGTAGGCCTCCAGCCGCAGCCGGTCGCTGCCGATGTAATCCGGTGGGAAGTGGGCGTCGACGGGGAGGTCGATGCGCACATCCTTGGGTTCCTCCACGGTGCTGACGGTCTTCCCGTCGACGGCGGCGCGGTAGGCCTCGACGGCCTCACCGACCAGCCGCACGTACAGGTCGAAACCGACACCGGCGACGTGGCCGGACTGTTCGATACCCAGCACGTTGCCCGCACCGCGAATCTCCAAGTCCTTCATGGCAACCGCCATGCCGGCGCCGAGTTCGTTGTTCTGCGCGATGGTGGCCAGCCGGTCGTGGGCGGTCTCGGTCAACGGCACCTCCGGCGGATACAGGAAGTACGCATACCCCCGCTCGCGGCTGCGGCCGACCCGGCCACGCAGCTGGTGCAGCTGTGACAGACCGAAGGTATCGGCGCGTTCCACGATCAGGGTGTTGGCGTTGGAGATGTCCAGGCCGGTCTCGACGATGGTGGTGCAGACCAGGATGTCGTAGTCGCGGTTCCAGAAGCCCTCGACGGTCTTCTCCAGGTTCTCCTCGGCCATCTGACCGTGCGCCACCACCACGCGCGCCTCCGGCACCATGGCCTGCACCCGCGCGGCGGCCTGATCGATCGACTTGACCCGGTTGTGGATGTAGAACGCCTGCCCGTCGCGCAGCAACTCGCGGCGCAGTGCCGCGGCGACCTGCTTGTCGTCGTGCGGACCGACGTAGGTGAGCACCGGGAATCGTTCCTCGGGCGGGGTGAGGATGGTCGACATCTCGCGGATGCCGGCCAGGCTCATCTCCAGGGTCCGCGGGATCGGGGTGGCGCTCATGGTCAGGACGTCGACGTGGGTGCGCAGGCTCTTGATGTGTTCCTTGTGCTCGACGCCGAAACGCTGCTCCTCGTCCACGATCACCAGGCCGAGATCCTTCCAGCGCACCGCGGTCTGCAGCAGCCGGTGCGTGCCGATGACGATGTCTACCGAACCGTCGGCCATACCGTCCAGCGTGGCCTTCGAGTCGGCCGTATCGGTGAAGCGGGACAGGCCTTTCACGGTGACCGGGAAGCCCGCGGTGCGAGCGGTGAACGTCTGCAGATGCTGGTCGGCCAGCAGCGTGGTCGGCACCAGCACCGCCACCTGCTTACCGTCCTGCACGGCCTTGAACGCCGCGCGGACCGCGATCTCGGTCTTGCCGTAACCGACGTCACCGCAGATCACCCGGTCCATCGGGACCGGCTTCTCCATGTCGGCCTTGACCTCGGTGATGGCGGTCAGCTGGTCCATGGTCTCGGTGAAGCCGAACGCATCCTCCATCTCGGCCTGCCACGGGGTATCCGGCCCGAACGCGTGGCCGGGGGCCGCCTGGCGCTTGGCGTACAGCGACACCAGCTCACCGGCGATCTCCCGAACCGCCTTGCGCGCCTTGGTTTTCGTATTGGTCCAGTCACTGCCGCCGAGCCGGCTCAGGGTGGGTGCCTGACCGCCGACGTAGCGGGACAGCTGGTCCAGCGAATCCATCGGCACGTACAGCTTGTCGGTACCACCGCCGCGTTTGGACGACGCGTACTCGAGAACCAGGTATTCGCGGCGCGCACCGCCGATCACCCGTTCGGTCATCTCGACGAACTTGCCGATGCCGTGCTGATCGTGCACCACCAGGTCGCCGGCCGTCAGCGCCAGCGGGTCGACGACGTTACGTCGTTTGGCGGCAAGCCTTTTCCCGTCGGTGGCGGCGACTCTGTTGCCGGTGAGGTCGGTCTCGGTGATGATGACGAGGTTGGCCCCCGGGATCACCAGTCCGTCGTGCAGTGGGCCCTTGAGCACGCCGACCACACCGGCGGCGGGCTGCGCGCCGGGCTCCAGCAGCGCTGCCGGCGTATCGGATTCGCCGAGCTGCTCGACCACCCGGTGTGCGGTGCCGGTGCCCGGCGTCACCACGGTGGCGAACCCGCCCGTGGCGACGTGCGCGCGCAGCATCGCGAAGATCTCCTCGACCACATTCTGACTACGCGCCGACGGAGCGGGCCGGACATCGAGTTCGACCGCCGACCCGTCGTTGAGCTGGCTCAGCGTCCACCAGTATCCGGCCGCGGCCCGCACCTCGTCGAGGTCCCGGAAACCGGACCCACCGAGGGATTCGATATCGACGGGGGCCGCCCCGCCGATCGCGGCCACCGACCAGGACGCCTCCAGGAATTCCCGGCCGGTGCGGATCAGGTCGGCGGCGCGCGAGCGCACCTTCTCCGGGTCGCACACCAGCACCGGCGTGCCCTCGGGCAGGTGGCTGGTGAGCAGGGTCAGCGCGTCGGGTTGCAGCACCGGCAGCAGCGCCTCCATCCCGTCGACCGGGATGCCCTCGGCGAGCTTGGCCAGCATGTCGCCGACACCGCCGGCGACGGTGTTGTCGGTCTGCGGGCCGGCGTCGACAAGCTGGCCGGCACGTTCCTTGACCGCATCGCTGAGCAGGATCTCCCGGCACGGGACGGCAATCAGGTGATCGATCTCGATCTCGGTGATGGACCGCTGATCGGCGACCGAGAACATCCGCATCTCGGAGACCTCGTCACCCCAGAACTCCACGCGCACCGGATGTTCGGCGGTCGGCGCGAAGATGTCGAGGATGCCGCCGCGGACCGCGAACTCGCCACGCTTGGCCACCATGTCCACGCGGGTGTAGGCCAGCTCCACCAGCCGGGCGATGGTGGCATCGAAATCGGAGTCGGCACCGACCGTGAGCGTCACCGGCTCGATGTCGCCGAGATCGACCACCATCGGCTGCAGCAGTGAGCGGGTGGTGGTGACGACGACCCGCAACGGTGGGCCCAGGTGTTCGTCCTCGGGATGCGCGAGCCTGCGCAGCAGCATCATCCGGGCCCCGACCGTCTCCACACCGGGTGAGAGCCGCTCATGCGGGAGCGTCTCCCAGGACGGAAACAGCGCGACGGCGTCGCCGAAGACCGCCTGCAGTTCGGCGGTCAGGTCGTCGGCCTCGCGGCCGGTGGCGGTCACCACCAGCAGCGGGCCGGTCCGGGCCAGCGCGGCCGCGGCGAACAGCCGGGCACTGGCCGGGCCGGCCATCGCCAGCGAGTCCGGGCGGGTCTGCGCGCGGGCGATCAGATCGGTGAAGGTGGGCGAGCTGAGCGCCAGGTCGACGAGCCCCGCGATCGAGTTTTGGACATGCGTGTGCCCCGGTGCGGTCATGATGAGTCCATCCTAGGCGGCGCCCGGCAGTGACGAATCTCGCGCCGGGGGCACGCTAATCCTCGAGCTTGGGATCCGACTCCAGGTGCGTCAGCCCGTTCCAGCACAGGTTGACCACGTGCGCGGCCACCACCTCCTTGGGCGGCTCACGGACATCGAGCCACCACTGCGCGGTCATCGAGACCGATCCGACCAGCGCCTGGGCGTACAGCGGCGCCAGGTCGGGGTCCAGTCCGCGCCGGGAGAAGTCACCGGCCAGGATGGAGGCCACCTGGTTGACCGCGTCGTTGAGCAGCGTCGCGTAGGTGCCCTCGGTGATGGCCGCCGGAGAATCCCGGATGAGGATGCGGAACCCGTCGGTGCGTTCCTCGACGTAGGTCAGCAGCGCCAAGGCCACCAGTTCGACGCGCACCCGGGAGCGGTTCTGGGTCAACGAGGCGGTGATCATGTCCAACAGGGTCGACATCTCCCGGTCGACGACGACCGCGTAGAGGCCTTCCTTGCCGCCGAAATGCTCGTAGACCACCGGTTTCGACACATTGGCGCGCTGGGCGATCTCCTCGACGGAGGTGCCGTCGTAGCCGCGTTCGGCGAACAGCGACTTGGCGATCTCGATGAGCTGTTGACGACGTTCGCTGCCGGTCATCCGGGCGCGAGGCGCACGAGGTTCTTTGTCAGGTGCGGCCACACGAGGAAGCCTAGTGGTTTCGACTAGAGTCTCGGGTTGATCAGTCCGTCGTGGTGTAATCGGCAGCACCTCTGATTTTGGTTCAGATAGTTCAGGTTCGAGTCCTGGCGACGGAGCACAATGGCCGCGAACGTGCGACGGCGAACGCCTCCCGCGGCGCGTCGCGCGCCGCACCGCACAGTCGCGATTGGAAGGGCCACGTGACCACACACCCCGAAACCGCCGTGATCGTGCTGGCCGCCGGCGCGGGCACCCGGATGCGCTCGGCCACCCCCAAGGTGCTGCACCCCCTGGGCGGGCGCAGCATGCTGGCCCACGTGCTGCATGCACTCACCACACTGACGCCCAGCCACATCGTCGTCGTGGTCGGGCACGGCCGCGACCAGGTGAACGACGAGGTGGCCCGGGTCGCCGCCCACACCGACAGCCGGATCAGCACCGTGGTGCAGGAGGAACAACTCGGCACCGGGCACGCCGTCGGCGTCGGGCTGGCCGGCCTACCCGACGATTTCGCCGGCACGGTGGTGGTCACCACCGCCGACGTGCCGTTGCTCGGCGGCGCCACGCTGGCCACCCTGACCGCCGCGCATGCCGGTGCCCGGGCGACCATCCTGACCACCACGCTGGACGACCCGACCGGGTACGGGCGCATCATCCGCGATGCCGACGGCGCGGTGGCAGCCATCGTCGAGCAGGCCGACGCCGATGACGCCCAGCGCGCCATCGCCGAGATCAACTCCGGGGTGTACGCGTTCGACGCCGCCGCGCTGCGGGCGGCGCTGACCCGGCTGAGCACCGACAACGCCCAGGGTGAGCTGTACATCACCGATGCGGTGGCCATCCTGCGCGCCGAAGGCCACACCGTGCGCGCCCAGCATGTCGCCGACACCATCGAGGTTTCCGGGGTCAACGACCGCGTCCAGCTCGCCGCGCTGGGCGCCGAACTGAACCGCCGCACCATCGAACGCCATCAGCGGGCCGGGGTGACGATCGTCGACCCTGCCACCACCTGGATCGACGTGGACGTGGAGATCGGGCCCGACACCGTCGTGCATCCAGGCACCCAGCTGCTCGGCGCCACCGCGATCGGCACCGACTGCACCATCGGGCCGGACAGCACGCTGCGCTCCATGGAGGTCGGTGACGGCGCGTCGGTCGTCCGCACCCACGGCGAGCTGTCGGTCATCGGCGCGGGCGCCACCGTCGGACCGTTTACCTACCTGCGCCCGGGTACCGAGCTGGGCGCCGACGGCAAGCTCGGCGCGTTCGTCGAGACCAAGAATTCGACGATCGGCGCCGGCACCAAGGTGCCGCACCTGACCTATGTCGGGGACGCCGACATCGGCGAGCACAGCAATATCGGCGCCTCCAGCGTCTTCGTCAACTACGACGGTGAGACCAAGCGACGCACCACGATCGGCTCCCATGTCCGGACCGGTTCGGACACCATGTTCGTGGCGCCGGTGACCGTCGGGGACGGCGCCTACACCGGGGCGGGCACCGTGCTTCGCGACGATGTTCCGCCCGGTGCGCTGGCCGTCTCGGACAACACTCAGCGCACCATCGAGGGCTGGGTGCTGCGCAAACGCCCAGCAAGTGCCTCCGCCGACGCCGCACGCAAGGCCGGGGCCCCCGAACCCGACGCCTGATGTTGGCATTCTGGTAACCCGGCCACGACCGGCCAGGAAAGCTACGTACGATTGGCGCGTAATCGACCCGACTGGCGAAGGCACCTAAATGAGCCACGACTGGACCGACAACCGTAAGAACCTGATGCTCTTCTCGGGTCGGGCCCACCCCGAGCTGGCCGAGCAGGTGGCCAAGGAACTCGACGTCCCGGTGACCGCGCAGACCGCGCGCGACTTCGCCAACGGCGAGATCTTCGTCCGGTTCGACGAATCCGTGCGTGGCTGCGACGCCTTCGTGCTGCAGAGCCATCCCGCACCGCTGAACCAGTGGCTGATGGAACAACTGCTCATGATCGACGCGCTCAAGCGCGGCAGCGCCAAGCGGATCACCGCGATCCTGCCGTTCTACCCGTACGCCCGCCAGGACAAGAAGCACCGCGGCCGTGAGCCCATCTCCGCCCGGCTGGTCGCCGACCTGTACCAGACCGCCGGCGCCGACCGCATCATCACCGTCGACCTGCACACCGACCAGATCCAGGGTTTCTTCGACGGCCCCGTGGACCACATGCGCGCCCAGAAGCTGCTCACCGGCTACATCGCGGAGAACTACGCCGACGCCGACAAGGTCGTCGTCTCCCCCGACTCCGGCCGGGTGCGCGTCGCCGAGAAGTGGGCCGACGCCCTCGGCGGTGTCCCACTGGCCTTCATCCACAAGACCCGTGATCCGCTGGTGCCCAACCAGGTCAAGTCCAACCGGGTCGTCGGCGAGGTCAAGGGCAAGACCTGCATCCTGACCGACGACATGATCGACACCGGCGGCACCATCGCCGGCGCGGTCAACCTGCTGCGCCAGGACGGGGCGAAGGACGTGATCATCGCCGCGACGCACGGCGTGCTGTCCGACCCGGCGGCCCAGCGCCTGGCCGACTGCGGCGCCCGCGAGGTCATCGTCACCAACACCCTGCCGATCAACGAGGAGAAGCGGTTCCCGCAGCTCACCGTGCTCTCGATCGCGCCGCTGCTGGCCAACACCATCCGGGCGGTGTTCGACAACGGTTCGGTCACCGGACTGTTCGACGGATCCGCCTAGCGTGTCGCGAATCCTGCACAACCCGAAGTGCTCGACCTCACGCAAGACCCTGGAACTGTTGCGCGAGTTCGGTATCGAACCCGAGGTCGTGCTGTACCTGAAGACCCCGCCCACCAGGGCCGAGCTGGCCACGATGATCGCCGACGCCGGTATCGACGTGCGTGCGGCCGTCCGCAAACGTGAATCCCTCTACGGTGAGCTGGGTTTGGCCGACGCTTCCGATGAGGAGCTGCTCGATGCCATGGCCCAGCATCCGATCCTGATCGAACGGCCGTTCGTCGTCACCGACAAGGGCACCCGGCTGGCACGTCCGATCGACAAGGTCCGCGAGATCTTGTGAGAGCTGCACTTGCGGTGGTGGCGGCAGCGGCGGCGCTGCTGACCGGCTGCGGTGCGGCCACCCCGGACTACCAGTCGCTGCTGGCGACCACCCCGAGCCGGCCCACCCCCACCACCTCCGAGGAAACGGTCCCGCTCTCGGCGTACCTGGAGAGCGTCGGGGTCAAGGGGGAACCGGTTGCCCCGGAGAAACTCACCGATCTGGCCGTGACGGTGCCGCGCCCGAAGGGCTGGCAGGACTACACCAACACCAATCTGGCGCCCGGCACCCGGGTGATCGCCGACGGCGAGACCTATCCGACGGCCATGCTGATGGTGTTCACCCTCGACGGCGATTTCGACACCGCCGAGGCACTCAAGCATGCCGACGTCGACGCGGAGATATCGGAGAACTTCAAGAAGCTCAACGGTTCTCGCGATGACTTCAAGGGGTTCCCGTCCTCGATGATCGAGGGCACCTATGACGTCGGCGGGCAACGCATGCAGGCCTACAACCGCATCGTGTTCGCCACCGGGAAGATGCCCGACAAACCCGCCCCGGGCCAGCTGGAACCCAAGGCGCAGAAATACCTGGTGCAGCTGACCATCACCAGCTTCGCCGACGACGCCGAGGCCAAGGGCGCGGCGATCGAGCAGATCATCTCCGGGTTCAACGTCTCGGCCAAGTAGTTACCCTGGCCACCATGAGTTCATGGACCGCCGCAGACCTGCCATCGTTCGCCGGCCGCCGCGTCATCGTCACCGGCGCCAACAGCGGGCTCGGGCTGATCACCGCCCGCGAACTGGCCCGGGTCGGGGCCTCGGTGGTGCTCGCCGTCCGCAATACCGCCAAGGGCGATGACGCCGCCGCCACGATGACCGGTGACGTCACGGTCCGCGCACTCGATCTGCAGGACCTGGCCTCGGTGCGCGCCTTCGCCGATCAGACCGAGGCGGTGGACGTCCTGGTCAACAACGCCGGCATCATGGCCGTGCCGTACGCGCAGACCGCCGACGGTTTCGAGAGCCAGATCGGCACCAACCATCTCGGTCATTTCGCGCTGACCAACCTGCTGCTGCCCAAGATCACCGACCGGGTGGTCACGGTGTCCTCGATGATGCATCTGCTCGGCGTGATCAGCCTCAAGGACCTGAACTGGCGCTCACGCCCGTACTCGGCATGGCTGGCCTACGGGCAGTCCAAACTGGCCAACCTGCTGTTCACCAGCGAGCTGCAACGCAAGCTGACCGCCGCCGGATCGCCGGTGCTCGCCATCGCCGCGCACCCCGGATATTCGGCGACCAACCTGCAGGGCCAGACCGGCAACGTCACCGGCGACAAGTTCTGGAAGGCCGCGAACCGGATCGCCACCGACGCCGACTTCGGGGCCCGGCAGACGTTGTACGCGGTGTCCGCCGACATCCCCGGGGACAGTTTCATCGGCCCGCGGTTCGGTATGGGCGGGCCGACCGGCCTGAGCCCGCGCAGCCCGCTGGCACGGAATACCCGGACCGCTGCGGGGCTGTGGGCGCTGTCCGCGCAGCTCACCGGGACCGAATTTCGGATCTGAGGGTGCTCTGGGATAGCCTGAGGCCCATCACGGCGAGGGTGGCCCGACCACCGTTATCGACGGGAACTTCTCTGTTCTCCCTGGCCGTGCTTTTCACCACACCGGCACAGGAGTAACGACACATGGCCAAGACCTCGGCCCCCAACAAGCTGACCGCGACCGTGCGTACCCGCACCGGCAAGGGCGCCTCGCGCCAGGCCCGCCGCGACGGCAACATCCCCACCGTGCTGTACGGCCACGGCACCGAGCCCCAGCACCTGGAGCTCAACGCGCGCGACTTCGCCGCGGTGATGCGTCACTCCGGGACCAACGCCATCCTGACCCTCGACATCGAGGGCACCGAGGCGCTCGCGCTGACCAAGGCGCTGGACATCCACCCGGTGCGCCGCAACATCCAGCATGTCGACCTGCTCGTGGTGGTGCGCGGTGAGAAGGTCCACGTGGACATCAACGTGCTCGTCGAAGGCGAAGCGGCGCCCGGCACGCTGGTAGCCCAGGAAGCCAACACCATCGCCGTCGAGGCCGAGGCAATGTCCATCCCCGAGCAGATCACCGTGTCGGTCGAGGGCGCCAAGGTCGGCACCCAGATCACCGCCGGCCAGCTCGAGCTGCCCAAGGGCGTCAGCCTGACCGTCGATCCCGAGACCCTGGTGGTCAACATCGTCGCGGCCCCGACCGCCGAGGATCTGGAGAGCGATGGCGCCGGCGATGCCGACGACGCTGCTCCGGCCGCGGACGACGCCGACGGCGAAGCCGCCGAGGGCGAAGCCGAAGCTGCCGAATAGCTCCGGGTAGCACTGCGACTCATGGCCGAACCGTTGTTGGTGGTCGGCCTGGGAAATCCCGGGCCGAACTACGCCAAGACCCGGCACAACCTCGGTTTCATGGTCGCCGACCTGCTGGCCGGGCGCATCGGCTCAGGTTTCAAGGTGCACAAGAAGTCCGGTGCCGAGGTGACCACAGGTCGCCTCGGCAACCGGGCTGTTGTGCTCGCCAAACCTCGGGTCTACATGAACGAGTCGGGACGCCAGGTCGGCCCGTTGGCGAAGTTCTATTCGGTCTCGCCCGCCGATGTCGTGGTGTTGCACGACGAACTCGATATCGATTTCGGCCGGATCCGGCTCAAGCTCGGTGGCGGCGAGGGCGGCCACAACGGGTTGCGCTCGGTGGCGGCCGCGTTGGGCACCAAGGACTTTCAGCGGGTCCGCATCGGGGTGGGGCGTCCACCCGGACGCAAGGATCCGGCGGCCTATGTGTTGGAGAACTTCTCGACGGTCGAACGCCCGGAGGTCCCGATCATCTGTGAGCAAGCCGCCGACGCGACCGAGCTACTTCTCGCGCAGGGCCTGGAGGCCGCGCAGAACACCGTGCACGCCTGGTAGCCGGACCGCTCAGACCGATTCCAACCGCTTTGCCGTCGCGAACTCCCCGCGAATCAGCCAGATCCCCAGCGCGATCACCGCGCCCACCTCGAATGCGACGATCCCGCGTTCGACGATGCCGAGCGGGATGATGCGATACCAGCGCAGGTCGGTCACCATGCTGACCGCGATGGCGCCGAACAACACCGACAGCCAGGCGATCGAACCGTAGGCCAGCCAGACCGCCGGCCGGGCCTGCCGGTGCCTGCGGGCGATCGCCAGCACCGCGGCGGGCAGCGACACGAAGGCCAGCAGCGTGGCCACCCGGTGGATCGATCCGCTGGTGCTGGGCCCGATCTCCCAGTTGTGTTTGGGGAAGACGGCCACCCCGAGAAGCCCGATCACCCACAGCGACATGAGGATCGAGCCGAACGAGATCGGAGCCACCACTCCGGCGCGAATCAGCCCGGCCAGCAACAGGATCGAGCCGACAGCCAGGGCCAGCACGCCGACGAGGAAAGCCCAACCGCCCCCGGTGTAGACGTACGCCGAGATGGTGGACATGCGCAGGGTGCGACCGGGTCGATGAGATTCGCCGCCGAGGATCGCGTCCAGGGTCAGGATGGCGATCACCGAAATGGCGGCGCCCAGCACCGCGATCCAGCCGAACAACGCATGAGTAGCACGGTCCATCAGACCAGGGTACGGACAGACCGACAGTGGCGAGCGTGCACAAACTCGGACTGGGCCACGGTGTGTTGCCCGCGGACACGCACGCTCGCGGAAAGGAGCCTAGCCGGTGACGAGCGCGACCGAATTGGCCCGGCGCAGCTTGCCCGACGGGGTCTTCGGGATGGTGCCCGGCCCGAGCACGACCACGTTGCGCGGACGAACGTCGACCTCGGTCACCACTTCGTGGGCGACCTGGTGCTCGATGCGGCGGACCTCGGCCAGATCCTGGTAGTGATTGGATTCCACTGCGACGGCGAAGGTTTCGCGCGAATGGCCGGCGTCGAGGCGCACCGCGACGGCGCAACCGGGGCGCACACCCTCGACGCGGCCCGCGGCACGCTCGATATCGGTCGGATAGATGTTGCGGCCGGCCATGATGATGACGTCCTTGACGCGACCACACACGACGACATTGCCCTCGTCGGTGATGTAACCGAGGTCGCCGGTGTCATACCAGCCGTTCTCGTCCTGGGTCGGCAGGAAGCCTGCCATCGTGATGTAGCCCGGGGTGACCGATTCGCCACGCAGCTGGATGACACCGACACCGCGAGTCGGCAGCACGGCGCCGTCCTCGTCGACGATGCGGGCCTCCAGGTCGTTGAGCAGCGGGCCCAGCGACGCCAGCCGGCGGGTGTTGCCCTTGCCCGACGGCACCGCGCGGCGCAGCGCGGCCAGCAGGTCGGCGTCGACCTCGTCGACCACCAAGCCGGCGTTGCACGGCGAGAAGGACACCGCCAGACAGGTCTCGGCCATGCCGTAGGCGGGCAGGATCGCCGTCTCCGACAGCCCGAACGGCTTGCCCGCGTCGATCAGGTCCTCGACATCGGCGGGTTCGACCGGCTCGGCGCCCGACAGCGCGAAGCGCAGGGTGGACAGATCGAACTCGCCCGGCTTGGCCTGACGGCGCAGACGCTTGGCGAACAGCGCGTAGGCGAAGTTCGGGGCCGCGGTCATGGTGCCCTTGTACTTGTCGATGAGCTTGGCCCACAGCAGGGTGTCACGCAGGAAGTCCATCGGCGTGACCTTGACCAGTTCGGCGCCGAAGTACATCGGGATGGTGAGGAAGCCGACCATGCCCATGTCGTGGAAGCAGGGCAGCCAGCTGACCATGACGTCGGTGTTGACGTCGTATTCGGCGCCGATGAACATGGCCTCGGCGTTGGAGAAGATGTTGCGGTGCGTGATCTGCACGGCCTTGGGAGACCCGGTGGAGCCGGACGTCAGCTGCATCAGCGCCAGATCGTCCTCCCCGGTCTCGACCGGATCGATCGGGTCGGCGGCCAGCAGGTCGGACACCTTGAGCACCGTGATGCCCTTTTCCTCCAGCACGGGGATCGCCACGATGAACGGTTCGGAGACGATGACGGCCTTGAGCTCGATCATGCCGATGACGGTCATGGTGTCTTCGGCCCACACGACGAGGTCGGTCCGCGGGGTCGGCTGGTGCAGCATGGTGAGGCTGCCGCCGCGCATCCACACGCCCTGGGCGGTCGGCGCGATCTCCACCGGGAAGCCGGCCAGCACACCGACGGCGTCACCGGGCCCGATACCGGCCGCGGCGAGTCCACCGGCAACCCGGCGGGCGCGCTCATGCACCTCGGCCCAGGTGTGGCGGACCGGCTCGTACGGTTCGCCGGTGACCATGCCCCGCTCGCTCTCACGGGCGCTGCGGTACATCTTGTCGGTGAATCGGCTCACGACGACCTCCTCGGTGTCTGGGGCCGGGTCGGCTGCGACCTCGGCGCCAGTTTCCTTGCGCGTTTCCCTATATTCCGCCTGCTAGCACCCTCTTTGAGAGAGGCGCGCACGCACAATTGGGAAGCAGTTGTGTCTCAAAACGGTGATGGCCAGCCGGTAACCCGCATTCGTTTCCGCCTGCGGGTTTCCACCAGAGCCCATCTTAAAGAACCCTTAAGTAACTGCCAAACTCTCGGACCGATCGAGACATGTGTCACAACGCAAGAATGTTTGGCTCACCGCGCGGCTTCGGGCACCACCCGGGCACCGTGGACGGGGCCGCTGGCCACCCGCACGGTGCGGCACACCCCGGCGCCGGAGAGCGAAGTCCCGACGTCGACCGCGGCGGACTCCGACGCACACAGGAAAGCGCAGGTAGGCCCCGATCCGGAGATGATCCCGGCCAGCGCCCCGGCCTCGTCACCGGCGCGCAGGGTGCGGCGCAGGTCCGAGCGCAGGCTCAGCGCGGCGGGCTGCAGATCGTTACCGAGCAGCGCGGCCAGCTCGTGCGGGTCTCCGGAGGCCAGCGCGGCCAGCACCGGTTCGGCATCGTCGAGCCGCGGTGGCCCGCCTCGATCCGGCGTCTCGCGCAACCGGTCGATCTCACCGAACACCGCGGGTGTGGACAGCCCCTTGTCGGCAAAGGCCAGCACCCAGTGGAAGGTGCTGCGGGCCAGGACGGTCGCGAGTTCCTCACCGCGGCCGGTGCCCAGTGCCGTACCGCCGTGCAGGGCGAAGGGCACATCGCTGCCCAGCTTGGCGGCCAGCGCATGCAGATCGCGGCGCGGCACACCCAGCTGCCAGAGGTGATTCATCGCCACCAGGACCGCGGCGGCGTTGCCGCTGCCACCTGCCATCCCGCCGGCGACCGGGATCGACTTGGAGATGGAGATCGCGACATCGGGGGCGCGGCCGACGTGGTCGGCCAGCAGTTCGGCGGCCTTCCAGGCCAGGTTGCGCTCATCGGTCGGCAGCGCCTCGGAGCCCTCACCCGACATTTTCAGCGACAACACGTCGGCGTCGCGCACGGTGACATCGTCGAACAGCGACACGGCGTGGAAGACGGTGGTGAGCTCGTGATAGCCGTCGTCACGGCGATCCCCGACCGCCAGATACAGATTGACCTTGCCGGGGACGCGCACCGTGACCGAACCGGTGGGCACCCACTCGGTGGCGGTATCGCCGTCGGATGCAGACACCGCACGACACTACCGCCACGCCTGGGACGCCGAGCGGATAAGCGCTGAGATACCCCTCGTCAGATCCCGCCGCTGTCGATCAGGCTAGTGTTTGCCCGCACAGTGTGTCAAGGATCACAAACTCGACGTGCGAGACCACCGCTCCGCGCGATGAGAACGGGTGATGCCGGGCGACGGCGATCCCGCCCGGGGCGACCCGGGCGGCGAAGAAATTTGCCAGGCCTAGCTGCGAGCCGAGTCGGTGGCCCGCTCGGATTCGCTGACCGCCGGCTCGGGGGCCGGTGCCGGCGCGGGCGGCGCCATCTCACCGGAGCGTTGCAGCAGCCGCACGAAATCCGCGATCGCCAGGGTCTCGCCGCGGCGAGCCGGGTCGATACTCGCCGCCAGCAGACGTTCGGCGGACTCGTTGCCGGAACCCGCCCACTCGGCGAAGGCATTGCGCGACGTCTTGCGGCGCTGCGCGAAACCGATGTCGATGAGCTCGAAGACCTGCTCGCGGAACGAGGCGTCGGTCGGCCACGGGGACGACTCGTAGCGGTCGATGCGGACCAGCCCGGAGTAGACCCGCGGGATGGGCCAGAACACCGTCGGCGAGACCATGCCGTAGCGGCGGACCTCACCGTAGAAACGCACCTTGGCACTGGGTACGCCGTAATCCTTGCCACCGGGCTCGGCGGCGAGCCGCTCGGCGACCTCGGCCTGCACCATGACCATCACCGTCTTGATGGACGGGAACTCGGCCAGCAGGTGCAGCAGCGCCGGGACGGCAATGTTGTACGGCAGATTGGCGACCAGCGCGGTGGGCAGCTCGTCGACGTCATCGGCCTTGAGCGTGAGGATGTCGCGGTTCAGCACGGTCAGCCGGCCGATTTCGCTGTGCGAATGGTTGGCGATCGTCTTGGGTAGCTGACGGGCCAGTACCGGGTCGATCTCGACCGCGGTCACCCGGGCGCCCCTGTCGAGCAGGCCCAGGGGCAGCGAGCCGAGGCCCGGACCGACCTCGATCACCGAGTCCTGCCGGTGGATACCGGACGCGGACACGATGCGTCGCACGGTGTTGGCGTCGTGGACAAAGTTCTGTCCGAACGCCTTCCTCGGCCGGAAGTCGATCTCCCGGGCCAGATGCCGTATCTCGGTTCGCCCGAGCAGTCGGATCGTCACGATGACCCCAATCTGGCGCTACATGTTGGCCAGGCACCCCAACCCTGACGTGCCCTCGTCACTTCAGCAATCGCGATCTGTTCTTCGCGCGTTGCCAAATCTGCCCGCTGAGCATAGCGCAGACCACCCTGTCGCTCCCAGGTGTTTTGGTCAAATTGAACGCCGCCGTAATATCCGTTGCCGGTGTTGATAGCCCAGTTACCACCCGATTCACACCCGGCGAGCGCATCCCAGACGTGCCCGTTCGATATCGGCGGCACCTCGGTACCGGGTTTGGTGCCGACCCTCAGCACAGCTTGGCGCGCCGGATTGAGGACGACATTGGCTACTGGCAATCTTCCCGTCTCGACCCCGTTGACCTCGGCGACAGCAAACGTGACGTCCTGCAGACCCGGGGCGCCCGGGTCCTCGACGACCTGGCGACTTTGATTCAGCGTCGGATCCTCGATCCGGTTGCTGGGCGGCGGCAAGGGCACCTGCGCCGTCACCTTCTCGATGCGGACACGCGTCACGTCGATGCGCATACCGTCGACGACCGGTGCGGACGCCGCCGGCACCACGGTGTCGCGCTGCTGCAGCGGCACACCGGCCGCCTCCAGCAGCCCGCCGACGTTCGGAGCCGCCAGCCGGACGGTGCTGAGTTTGCCACCGTCGTTCAGTTGCACGGTTTTGGCGCTGACCACGGGCAATGACATTCCGGCCAGCGGAAGACGACTGCCGCGCGACGCGGCGGCGGGCGCGGTGTCGGTCATCGAAAGCTGCGCGAGCGCCTCCTGCACGGTTGCCGCCGTGGTCCACACCTCGGTGCTGTCCTGGCCGTCCATGGAGATCTGCAGGGGCCGGCTGCGGCGCAGCACGATGGCATCGGTGTCGGCCACGGATGCGTCGGCGGCCGGGAAGAGATCGTCACGCTCACCGACGGTGTAACCGTTCTCCTCCACCACGTCGATGACCCGCGACTTCATGGTGGCCACGGTCAGCTGGGTGCCGTCGACGGTCAGCGACAGCGTCTTGTGTGAGGCCACCGCGACACCACCGGCAAACACCAAGGTGAGCAGCAGTGCGCCCACCAACAGACGAAGTGCAGGCGAGCGCGATTCGTGGAGCTTGTTCAACACATTCACTGATTTCGATTCCCGACTCATGAGTGCGGCACGTGAGCAGCCACGATGACCATCCGCATTCGATAACAGGACGGTAACGAAGTTCGGTCAACCGCGCCAACTCACCACGGTATCCAACGCGTCACACCAATCCATAAACGCGCATCGCATTCGCGGCGGTGATCTCGGCCAGTTCGGCTGCCGGCCGATCGAGCACATCGGCCAGCGCCCGCACCGTGTACGGCAGGCAGTACGACTCGTTGGGCGCACCGCGGAACGGGTGCGGGGTGAGAAACGGGGCGTCGGTCTCCACCAACAGCAGTTCGGCGGGGACCACGGTGGCCGCTTCGCGCAGCGCGTGGGCGTTGCGGAAACTGACCGTCCCCGACAGGCTGACCATCCACCCGTGGGCCGCGCAGATCCGCGCCATCGCGGCATCGGACGAGAAGCAGTGGAAGATCACCGTCTCCGGCGCCCCCTCCGCACGCAGCACGTCGAGCACCTCGGCATCGGCATCGCGGTTGTGGATCATCAGTGGCTTGCCGGTGCGCTTGGCCAGCTCGATATGCCAGGCGAAGCCCTCACGCTGCTCCGCGGGATCGGCGCAACCCTCCAACCGGCCCGGCCAGTACATGTCCATACCGGTCTCCCCCACTGCCACCACCCGCGGCGCGTCGGCCAGCGTCTCCAGTTCCGCCTTCGCGGCATCGTCGAGGGCGTTGGCCCGGGTCGGGTGCAGCGCGACCGCGGCATAGACGCGTGGATCCCACTCCGCGGCCCGGGCGGCCCAGCGCGCGGCGTCCAGGTCGTCGGCGATGGTGACCACGGCCCGCACGCCCACGGCCTCGGCCCGATCCAGAATCGCGTGGACGTCGTCGGCGGTTTCGGCCCCGCAGGCGTCGAGGTGGGTGTGAGCGTCGATCAGTGGGGTCAGCGGCTCCGGGGCGGGCGGTTTGTCCCTGGCTGAACGTTTGGAACTCACTGCAACACCATAAAGTGAGTGCCGATGAGCAGCGAATCTTCGTCCCGGCCGACGTACTACATCACGACGGCCATCGACTACCCCAACGGTGCGCCGCACATCGGGCACGCCTACGAGAAGACGGCCACCGATGCGATCGCGCGGTTCAAGCGCCTCGACGGTTTCGATGTCCGATTCCTCACCGGCACCGACGTGCACGGCCTCAAGATGGCCGAGACCGCAGCCGCCGAAGGCCTGCCCACCGCCGATCTCGCGCGCCGCAATTCGGATGTGTTCCAGGGCATGCAGGAGAAGCTGAACATCTCCTTCGACAGGTTCATCCGTACCTCCGATGCCGACCATTACGAGGCGTCGAAGGCGATCTGGCGTGCGATGAACGAGTCCGGCGACATCTATCTGGGCACCTACGCCGGCTGGTACTCGATCCGCGATGAGCGTTTCTTCGCCGAGGACGAGACCGAGCTGCTGCCCGACGGGTCCCGCATCGCCACCGAGACCGGCACGCCGGTCACCTGGACCGAGGAGCAGACCTACTTCTTCAAGCTGTCCGCGTACGCCGACCGGCTGCTCGCCCTCTACGAGGAGCACCCGGAATTCATCGGGCCCGATGTCCGGCGCAATGAGGTGGTCAGCTTCGTCTCCGGCGGGCTGCGCGACCTGTCGATCTCGCGGACGACGTTCGACTGGGGCGTTCCGGTACCCGATCATCCCGATCACGTCATGTACGTGTGGGTGGACGCACTGACCAACTATCTGACCGGCGTGGGCTTCCCCGACACCGCGTCCGAGTCGTTTGGGCGGTACTGGCCGGCCGATCTGCACGTGATCGGCAAGGACATCATCCGGTTCCACACGGTCTACTGGCCGGCGTTCCTGCTGTCGGCAGGTATCGCCCTGCCGCGCAGGGTGTTTGCGCACGGCTTCATCAACGTCAAGGGCGAGAAGATGAGCAAGTCGGTGGGCAACGTCATCGACCCCATCGCGCTCGTGGACGCCTTCGGCGTGGACCAGGTGCGCTACTTCCTGCTCCGGGAGGTGCCGTTCGGTCAGGACGGCAGCTACAGCGAGGAAGCGATCATCGGCCGGATCAACGCCGACCTGGCCAACGAGCTGGGGAACCTGGCGCAACGCTCGCTGTCAATGGTCGCCAAGAACCTCGACGGCACGGTGCCCTCACCGGGTGAGTTCACCGCCGAGGACTCGGCGCTGCTCGCCCTGGCCGACGCACTGCTGCCGCGGGTGCGTGGTCACTTCGACGAGCCGGCAATGCATCTCGGGCTGGAAGCGATCTGGTCGGCGCTCGGTGCAGCCAACCGGTATTTCTCGGCTCAGGAGCCCTGGGTGCTGCGCAAGACCGACGAGCAGCGCTTCGCCACCGTGCTCTATACGACGCTGGAAACCGTGCGGATCGCCGCGCTGCTGATCCAGCCGGTGATGCCGGCCTCGGCCGCCAAGCTGCTCGATCTGCTCGGTCAGCCCGCCGACCAGCGCGACTTCACCGCGATCGGGACCCGGTTGGTGCCCGGCACCGCGCTGCCGGCGCCCGAAGGGGTGTTTCCCCGGTATCAGGTCCCCGAGAAACAAACGGAGTGAGATGACCGGCCTGCACGCAAAGCTGCACGACATCTATGACGAAGTGGCCCAGCGCAATCCGGGTGAAGTTGAGTTCCACCAAGCGGTCTACGAGGTGCTCGACAGCCTCGGACCGGTGGTCGCCAGGCATCCGGAGTACACCGACAACGCGGTGATCCGCCGGTTGTGCGAGCCCGAACGGCAGATCATCTTCCGGGTGCCGTGGCTGGATGATGCCGGCGCCGTGCAGATCAACCGCGGATTCCGGGTCGAGTTCAACTCCGCCCTGGGACCGTTCAAGGGCGGGTTGCGATTTCACCCGTCGGTGTACCTGGGCATCGTCAAGTTCCTGGGCTTCGAGCAGATCTTCAAGAACTCGCTGACCGGCCTGCCCATCGGCGGCGGCAAGGGCGGCTCCGATTTCGACCCGAAGGGCCGCTCCGACAACGAGATCATGCGGTTCTGCCAGTCCTTCATGACCGAGCTCTACCGCCACATCGGCGAACACACCGACGTCCCGGCCGGCGATATCGGCGTCGGATCACGCGAGATCGGTTACCTGTTCGGCCAGTACAAGCGGATCACCAACCGCTGGGAGGCCGGTGTGGTCACCGGCAAGGGATTGACCTGGGGCGGCTCTCAGGTCCGCACCGAGGCCACCGGGTACGGGACGGTGTTCTTCGTCGACGAGATCCTGCGGACCACCTCCGACTCGTTCGACGGCAAGCGGGTCGTGGTGTCGGGCTCGGGCAATGTGGCCATCTACGCCATCGAGAAGGTGCACGCGCTCGGCGGCGTCGTGGTCGCGTGCTCGGACTCCGGCGGCTACATCGTCGACGAGAAGGGCGTCGACCTCGACCTCCTCAAGGAGATCAAGGTGGTACGCCGCGGCCGGATCAGCGACTATGCAGCAGCCCGCGGCGGCGCAGCGGATTTCGTGGCCGGCCGGAGCGTGTGGCACGTACCCTGCGATATCGCGCTGCCGTGTGCCACCCAGAACGAGGTGTCCGGTACCGACGCGAACGCGCTCATCGATTCCGGTTGCCGGATCGTGGCCGAGGGCGCCAACATGCCGTGCACCCCGGAGGCGGTGAAGTACTTCGGCGCGGCCGGGGTGATCTTCGCCCCCGGCAAGGCCGTCAACGCCGGCGGAGTGGCAACCAGTGCACTGGAGATGCAGCAGAACGCCTCGCGCGACTCCTGGACGTTCGAGGACACCGAGGCGCGGCTGGCCGAGATCATGCGCCGCATCCACCACACCTGTCTGACCACTGCAGATGCCTACGGCCAGCCCGGCAATTATGCAGCGGGCGCCAACATCGCCGGGTTCATCAGGGTCGCCGACGCAATGCTGGCCCTGGGCTTGATCTAGTGATCTGAGCCACAATTACAGCTGCGGTGTCACACTCCGGCAGGCACCGGTGTCTTGAGGGCATATCCGAGAAAAGGAGAACCTCATGAACAACCAGCGCACCAACGTCGTCGTCATCGGCGGCGGCTACGCGGGCGTCATCGCGGCCAACCATCTGCGGTGCAACCCCGATGTCGCCGTCACCCTGATCAATCCGCGCGCCGAGTTCGTGGAGCGGATCCGGCTGCACCAGTTGGTCACCGGCTCCGATGACGCCGTGGTGGACTACGCCGAGATCTTGGGCGCCGATGTCCGGCTCCTCGTCGGCACCGCCGAGCGCATCGACGCTGCCGCCCGCACCGTCACCGTCGCCGGCGACACGGTCGGCTATGACTACCTCATCTACGCCGTCGGCAGCACCGGCGCCGCGCTGAACGTGCCCGGCGCCACCGAATTCGCTTATCCGATATCGGAATTCGAGCACGGGGCGCCGCTGCGCGACGCCATCGCGGGGATCCGTCCCGGTGAGCCGGTGACCGTGGTCGGCGCCGGACCGACCGGCATCGAGATGGCCGCCGAGCTCGCCGAAGCAGGGCATGCCGTGACGCTGGTGTGCGGTGGGGTGCTCGGCCCGTACCTGCATGCCAAGGGCCGCGCGTCGGTGGCCAAGGTGATGCGCACCCTCGACGTCACCGTCGTCGAGGGGCCTGCGGCCACGGTGACCGAGGTCCGCGCCGGCTCCG
The DNA here is from genome assembly GCF_012223425.1 of Mycolicibacterium frederiksbergense. Lineage (GTDB taxonomy): Bacteria > Actinomycetota > Actinomycetes > Mycobacteriales > Mycobacteriaceae > Mycobacterium > Mycobacterium frederiksbergense. The sequence goes on along the minus strand of NZ_CP038799.1, from coordinate 3,778,719 downwards.
TGCTGCTGGCCGACGGGCGCGAACTGCGCAGTGCCGTGACGATCTGGACGGCGGGGTTCGGGGTGCCGGATCTGGCGGCCCGCAGCGGGCTGGCCACCGACGCCCTCGGACGGCTACTGACCGACGAAACGCTGACCAGTGTCGACAACCCCTACATCGTGGCGGCCGGTGACGCTTCTGCTCCGTCGGACCTGCCACTGCGGATGAGCTGCCAGGCGGCGATCCCGCTGGGCGCCCAGGCCGCCAACACGGTGCTGAGCCGTATCGCGGGCACCGAGCCCGCGGTGATCAACCAGGCCTTCACCGGCCAGTGCATCAGCCTGGGCCGTGACGCCGCCACCATTCAGGTCGCCCATCTCGACGACCGGGTGATGCCGCTGTACCTCGGCGGGCGGGTCGCGGCGACGGTCAAGGAGGCGGTCTGCAAGGGCACGGTGTCCTTCCTGGCCAAGGAGGCCCGCAAGCCGGGCTCGTACTTCTGGCTCAAGGGCGGCAAACGGGCGCAACGGGTGGCTGACGCGAAGGCCGCCGCCGTCCGATGAGCGAGCACGCCGAGCGGTTCACCGCGCTGCGGCCGCTGCTGTTCACCATCGCCTACGAAATCCTCGGTTCGGCAACCGAATCCGATGATGTCCTGCAGGAAAGTTACCTGCGCTGGGCGGAGGTGGACCTGGACACGGTGCGCGACACCAAGTCCTATCTGGCTCAGCTGGTGACCCGGCAGTCTCTCAACGCGTTGCGCGCCCAGGCCCGCCGCCGCGAGGACTACGTGGGCCCCTGGTTGCCCGAACCACTGCTGGTGGACACCCGGGACGCCGGCGCGGATGTGGTGCTCGCCGAGTCGGTGTCCATGGCGATGATGGTGGTGCTGGAATCGCTGACCCCCGATGAACGCGCGGTGTTCGTGCTGCGCGAGGTGTTCGGCTTCGGTCACGACGAAATCGCCGCAGCGGTCGGTAAATCCGCGGCCGCGGTGCGCCAGATGGCGCACCGCGCGCGCGAACATGTGCATGCCCGGCGCAAACGTTTCGAGCCCGTCGACCCGGCCACCAGCGAACAGATCACGTGTCAGTTCTTCGCGACCGCCGCCACCGGGGACGTGAGCAGCCTGATCGAACTGCTCGCCCCGGACGTGGTGTGGACGGCCGACAGCGCGGGCAAGGTCAGCGCCGCCAGACGGCCGGTGCACGGCGCCGATCGGGTGGCCCGGCTCGTGATCGGGCTGCTGCGGATGGCCGGCGAGGAGGGTCGCGTCGAGTTGGCCACCTACAACAACGCGCCGGCCCTCAAGCTCTACCTGGGCGACAGCTTCGAAGGTGTGATCACCGTCGAGATCACCGAGGGCCGGATCTCGCACTTCTATGCGATGCGCAACCCGGAGAAGCTGACCACCGCCACCATCCCGCGCGCCATCAGCCGTTAGCTTCTGACAGGCTGGGTCGGTGCGCATCGACCGACTCGGCCACCTGGGCAACGCGCCCGGCGTGCTGCGCTGGGTCGCCGACGCCGCGGCACGCCTGGGCCTGGCACCGCCGGCCGCGCTCATCGGGGACTGGTTCGGGTCCAAGGCCGTCATCGCACCATCGCTGGATGCGGTGCCGGCCACCGAGGTGTTCGCGGTCAGCCCGGGGGCTTCGCAGGCCGTCGGCGGGGGGTGGTTCGGGTACCTGTCCTACCCCGACGGGCCTGCGGCGCCGCGCATCCCCGTGGCCGCCGGCGGCTGGTCCGACTCGGTGCTGCGCCAAGCTGCCGACGGGTGCTGGTGGTACGAGAGCCTCACCGGGGCACCATGTCCCGAATGGCTGTCCGGGGTCACCGAAGCGGGGCCGCGGCCATACGCGATGGACTGGGCCGCGCCCGACCGCGATCGGCATCTGACCGCGGTGGCGGCCTGTCTGGAGGCGATCGCGGCCGGCGAGGTGTATCAGGCGTGTGTCTGCACCCAGTTCCATGGCCGGATCACCGGTGACCCACTGGATTTCTTCGTCGATGCCGTCGCTCGCACCGCCCCGGCGCGGGCCGCCTACGTCGCCGGCAGCTGGGGCGCGGTGGCGTCATTGTCGCCGGAGTTGTTCCTGCGGCGCCGCGACGAATCCGTCATCTCCAGCCCGATCAAAGGCACACTGCCCCTGCACAAGTCGCCTGCGCTGCTGCGCACGTCGGTCAAGGATGTCGCCGAGAACATCATGATCGTCGACCTGGTGCGCAACGATCTGAGCCGGCTGGCGATCACCGGATCGGTGACGGTTCCCGAACTGCTGCGGGTGCGGCCGGCCCCGGGCGTGTGGCATCTGGTGTCCACGGTCGCGGCCCGGATCCCGGTCGATGTGCCGATGTCCGAGGTGCTGGAGGCCACCTTCCCGCCGGCGTCGGTGACCGGAACCCCGAAGGGCCGGGCCCGCGAACTGCTCCTGGACTGGGAGCCCGAGAGGCGCGGGATCTACTGCGGCACAGTTGGTTTGGCCTCACCCAGCGCGGGCACCGAATTGAACGTGGCCATCCGGACAGTGGAGTTCGACGCAGCCGGTGCCGCGGTGCTCGGTGTCGGCGGCGGGATCACTGCGGACTCCGACCCGGCCGCCGAATGGGAGGAATGCCTGCACAAGGCGGCGCCCACCGTCGGGCTCGGTCCCCCGTCGCCGCTACTCGCGTGACTTCAAGATCAGATCGTAGAGCTCCCGCTTCGATGTCGAGCCGGGATTCGCCGCGACCACCTGCGCGCACGCGTCCTTGACCCGGACGCCGTCCTCGACGAGCTCGGCCACCTCGTCGACCAGTATCTGCAGGTCGGTCTGCGGGACGGCGCCCGCCAGCACCACGGTGATCTCCCCGAGGACCCCGGCTGCGGCCCAGTCCGCGAGCTCGCCGAGGGTGCCGCGTTTGACCTCCTCGTGCGTCTTGGTCAGCTCCCGGCACACCACGGCCCGCCGATCCGGGCCGAGCACGTCGACGGCGTCGCCCAGCGTGTCGGCCAGCCGGCGCGGCGACTCGAAGAACACACAGGTGCGCCGCTCGCCGGCGAGCTCCCCCAGCCAGGTCCGGCGCGCCCCCTGCTTTCGCGGCGCGAACCCCTCGAAGCAGAACCGGTCGGCGGCCAGCCCGGACACCGCCAACGCCGTCGTCACCGCCGACGGACCGGGAAGGCAGCTCACCGTCAGACCCGCACCCACACACGCCGTCACCAACCGGTAGCCCGGATCGTTGATCAACGGCATCCCCGCGTCACTGATCAACAACACCGTCGCACCCGCGGCGATCTCCTCGAGCAGCATCGGCACCCGGGCGGCCTCGTTCTGGTCGAACAGGCTCAGTATCCGGCCGGCCGGAGTCACCTGGAGCGCGGCGACCAGCGTGCGGGCCCGCCGGGTGTCCTCGGCGGCGATCACGTCGGCGGACGCCAGCGCCTCGACAAGGCGCGCCGAGGCGTCCCCGGGCTGGCCCAACGGGGTGGCACCCAGGAGCAGTCGGCCGTGTTCCACCGCTAAAGCCTACGATCGTCGGTGATGACCGCTCCCGACACCGTGCTTCCGGAGCGCGCCGCACCCGTGATCAGCCCGGGCCCGCTTGTGCCGGTGCCCGACTTCGGGCCCGTCGACCGGCTGCAGGGCTGGGTGATGACGGCCATCATCGGGGCGTTGGCCGCGCTGACCCGGTTCCTGAACCTCGGGTCGCCGACCGACGCGGGCACCCCGATCTTCGACGAGAAGCATTACGCGCCGCAGGCCTGGCAGATGCTGGGCAACGGTGGCCTGGAGGACAACCCCGGCTACGGGCTGGTGGTGCATCCGCCGCTGTCCAAGGCGCTGATGGCCGTCGGCGAGTGGATCTTCGGCTACAACGGGCTGGGCTGGCGGTTCTCCGGCGCGGTGTGCGGCGTCATCATCGTGATCCTGGTGGCGCGGATCGTGCGGCGGATCAGCCGCTCGACACTGGTCGGTGCGCTCGCCGGCTTGCTGATCATCGCTGACGGTGTCAGCTTCGTCTCGGCGCGCACCGCGCTGCTGGACGTCTACCTGGTGGTGTTCGTGGTGGCGGCCTTCGGCGCGCTGATCGTGGATCGCGACCAGGTGCGGCTGCGGATGCACGTCGCCCTGCTGGAGGGCCGGATCGGCGACACCCCCTGGGGCCCGCGGCTCGGGGTGCGCTGGTGGCGGTTCGGCGCCGGCGTGCTGCTGGGCCTGGCCTGCGCCACCAAATGGTCGGGGCTGTACTTCATCGCGTTCTTCGGCCTGATGACGCTGGCCTTCGACGTCGCCGCGCGCCGCCAATACCGGGCGCCCCGACCGTGGCTGGGCACGCTGCGCCGCGACACCGTGCCCGCGGTGTACGCGCTGGGCGTGATCCCGCTGTTGGTGTACCTGGCGTCGTATGCGCGCTGGTTCGCCTCCGAGACCGGGGTGTACCGGCATGAGGTGGGCCGCACCATCGGCGAGGGCGGTCTGCTGCCCGACGCGATCCGCTCGCTCTGGTACTACACGTCCTCGGTCTACAAGTTCCATTCCGGGCTGACCAACGCCGCGGGCAATCACCATCCGTGGGAATCCAAGCCATGGACGTGGCCGATGTCGCTGCGGCCGGTGCTCTACGCCATCGATCAGCAGAACGTGCCGGGCTGTGGTGCGGAATCTTGCGTCAAGGCGGTGATGCTGGTCGGCACCCCGACCATGTGGTTCATCGCGGTGCCGGTGCTGATGTTCGCGGTGTGGCGGACGTTCGTGCGCCGCGACTGGCGTTATGCCGCAGTGTTGGTGGGATATTCGGCCGGTTTCCTGCCCTGGTTCCTCGACATCGACCGGCAGATGTATTTCTTCTATGCCACGACGATGGCGCCGTTCCTGGTGATGCTGATAGCGCTGATACTGGGCGAGATCCTGTATCAGCCCCGGCAGAACGCCGAGCGCAGAACGCTGGGCCTGATCGCCGTGAGTTGTTACGTGGCGCTGGTGATCACCAACTTCGCCTGGCTCTACCCGATTCTGACCGGGCTGCCGATATCGCAGACCACCTGGCATATGCAGATCTGGCTGCCGTCCTGGCGGTAGCAGAACGCGGCACCGCGAGCCGAGCTCAACTATTGTTGAGGTCGTGGAAATCCACGAACTGACGCCCGGTGAGATGTCCCTGCGCAGCGGAGTGGCGGTGTCCGCGCTGCATTTCTACGAGCGCGAAGGCCTGATCAGCTGCCGGCGCACCTCGGGCAATCAACGCCGCTACCCCCGCGAGACGCTGCGCCGGGTCGCGTTCATCCGGATGTCGCAGCGCCTCGGCATCCCGCTGGCCCGCATCCGCGAGGCGCTGGCCACCCTGCCCGATGACCGGATTCCGACGAGCAAGGACTGGGCCCGGCTCTCGGCGGGCTGGCGACAGGACCTGGAAGACCGGATCGTGCATCTGGAGCGGCTGCGCGACAATCTGACCGGGTGCATCGGCTGCGGGTGCATGAGCCTGAAGGCCTGTCAGCTGGTCAACCCCGAAGACGTGCTGGCCGATCACGGGCCCGGCGCGGTCAACCTCTGATATCGAACGCATGTGCGATACGCTGGGGTCGTGTCTCTGGCCGTTCAAGGGTCGCTCTTCGACCACGACGAACGTCGAAACCTGGGCGCCGGCGCCTGGATCGACGTGCGTGCCGGCTGGCTGAACGGCTGGCTGGACGGTGACGGGTCCCTGTTCGACGAGCTGATGGAGGCCATTCCGTGGCGTGCCGAGCGCCGTCAGATGTACGAACGGGTGCTCGATGTGCCCCGTCTGGTCAGCTTCCACGATCTCGCCGACGGCCCCGCTCCGCACCCGGCGATCGCACGCTTGCGCAGGCGACTCAACGACATCTACGCGGGCGAACTCGGCGAACCGTTCACCAGTGCCGGACTGTGCCTGTACCGCGACGGCACCGACAGCGTCGCGTGGCATGGCGACACCGTGGGGCGCAGCAGCACCGAGGACACCATGGTGGCGATCGTGAGCCTGGGCGCGCGAAGGACTTTCGCGATGCGTCCGCGCACCGGGGGGCGCTCGCTGCGGTTACCGCAGGGCCACGGGGATCTGCTGGTGATGGGCGGTTCCTGCCAGCGGACCTGGGAGCACGCGGTCCCGAAGACGGCACGCCCGACGGGTCCGCGGATCAGCATCCAGTTCCGGCCCCGCGATGTGCGTTAGCCGCGCACCGCGGCCACCGCGGCGGTGAGCAGGTCCCTGGCCTTCTGGGTGTCCACCGGAGCGACGGGGGTGTTCGGCACCACCAGCGGATTGGCCGTGACGATCACCAGGTATGAGTCGAAACTTGCCACGTAGTTGAACAACTCACCGCTGTGCGGCTTCCCGTCCACCACCGTCTGCACCACGCGATGGGTGCCCACGACGCGCGCACCCTCGATTTTCGGGGTTTCGACGACCTCGACCAGGCCACGCACGCCCGGCCCGCCGTAGCCGACCTTCTGGCAGTCCGGGCCCGGCTCGTTGAACGGCACCGGCTCCGATGTCTCGACGGCGATGGCGATGAAGCGGTTGCCCTTGCCTTCAGCGGTGGTGGCGGCCATGTTGCCCTGCGCGCCGTCCGGGATGGCAAGGCCGGCGGCGAATTTCGCACATGCCTGCGGCTCCACCCGCACCCCGGGCGGCACCGCCGCGGGGGCGAGCAGTTTGGGGTCGATACCGGTGGGTCCGGTCGTGGTGACCTGGAACTGCGAGTCGAACGTCGACTTCACCTCGAAGACTCCGGCGATGCCGGTGCCCTGCTCGGGTTCGGCTGCCGTGCAGGCGGTGAGGGCGGCCGCGCAGGCGGTGAGGGCGAACACCCGTGGCGAGAACATCGCCGCCAATCTACCGGCCTGCGCCGCGGACGGAGCTGACCGTCTGCGTCAGCAATCGCGCGGCGACATCGGGGCCGAGCACCGGCAGGGCCGAACCGGGGTCGGTCACCACCGTCACCGATGCGACGTAACCCGAGTCCAGATAGGCGCTGACGGTATCGGCGTGTGAGCGCGTCTCGGTGCCCCCTTCGACGACAGTGGTGGCCACCGTGCTCATGGCGACCGTCGGCGTGTCGGCGATGACGGGCGGTTCGACCGCATTCACGGCGGCGCTCGTGCGCCCACCGGTCAGCATCCAGGCCGCGCAGCCGTCCGGCGGTGCACCGGAGACCCCCGGACCCGCGACGAGGGCGTAGACGATTCCGCCCGGCCCCGACGCCGACCAGCCCCGCACCGGAGCTCCGGCACCCGGATCGGCCAGCACCCCACACCACGCGGGATCGGCGGTCCAATTCGGTTTCAGCCCCCAGAACGACGCCGGCGCAGCATGATCCGCGAGATCGCCGACCTCATAGCCGGGCGGCAGCTCGCTGCGCACCCGCGCGACCGCGGCCGGGTTCACCACGCCGGAAGCCTGGCCGGCCGATGACGGCGCGGGCCTGAGTGGCGGGGGCGCTTCGCATCCGGTGACGGCGAGTACGGCGCCCAGACAGATCGCGTAGGCACGCATGAAGCTGTGGTACCACATCGGCACACGCATACGGCCGTTCTCCGATATTGACGCGCTCGCCCGCGCGTGGTCACTCCGCCAGGTAACGTCCCGCACGAGATCGCCTTCGGGTGCCCACGACAGGAGACGCAATGAACAAGCAGACGACCGCCCGTGGCGTGGCCGCGGCGGCCGCAGCGCTCGGCCTGGCCTTGGCCGGCTGCGGGTCGGACACCAAGACCGAATCCACCAGCAGCGCCGAGGAGAGCACCAGCGCCACCTCTTCCGAAGCCGCCGAGACCAGCACCGCTGCCCAGCCGGCAGGCGAGAATTACACCATTTCTGAGTACATCCAGGACAACGGCATCACAGAGGCCACGGTAAAAAGGGGTGACACGGGCGCCCCCACGGTGAACCTGCCCACGCCGGCCGGCTGGATCGACGCCGGGCCAGCCACCCCAGAATGGGCCTACAGCCAGATCGTCTTCACCGACCCGTCGATGCCGCCACCGCCGCCCACGATCACCGCGATCATGTCGAAGCTGACCGGCGACGTCGACGGCGCCAAGGTCCTCGAGTTCGCCGCGGGTGAGCTCAGGAACCTGCCCCAGTTCGACGGCCCCACCGAGGGCCAGCCCGGCAAGCTCGGCGGGTTCGACGCCGTCCAGGTCGGTGGCACCTACGTCAAGGACGGTAAGAACCTGCTCGTCGCCCAGAAGACGACGATCATCCCCGCCGATGACGGCGTGTTCGTGCTGCAGATCAACGCCGAGGGCACCGAGGAGCAGATGGGCCCGCTGATGGATGCCACGTCGGCCATCGACGAGGAAACGACCATCACGCCTTAGGCACGGGAGATCGCCGACGCGGCGGCGATCTGTTGTTCGGTCGGCCGGACGCCGGTGTAACGCTCGAACTGCTCGGCCGCCTGCAGCGCGATGACCTCCGCGCCGGTGATCACCGTGGTGCCCGCTGCGCGCGCGGCGACGATCAGCGGAGTCTCCGACGGGAGTGCCACCACATCGAAAACGGCACCGGCGGCGGCGATCACGTCGTCGTCGAAGGCCTGCTGAGTTTCCTCGGCCGCCCCGGCCATACCGATCGGGGTGACGTTCACCAGGATCGGCGCACGCAGCGACCCGACCTCCGGTGCGTACCGGTAGCCCACGCGGTCGGCCAGCGCCCGCCCGGCCTCGGCGTTACGCGCCACGATGACGCCCCCGCCGAAGCCGGCCCCGGCGAAGGCCGCCGCCACGGCGTTGGCCATTCCGCCGCTGCCACGGATGATGACGTCCTCATCCGGATTCAGCGCATGCCGGGCGATCAGGCCTTGCACGGCAAGGTAGTCGGTGTTCGAGGCGCGTAAATGGCCGTCATCGTTGACGATCGTGTTGACCGACTCGATGGCCCGCGCCGAGGGCTCGATCTCGTCGACCAGAGCCATGACATCGGATTTGAACGGCATCGACACCGAGCAGCCGCGGATGCCCAGCGCGCGCACCCCGCCGATGGCGGCGGTGATATCGGTTGTGGTGAAGGCCTTGTAGATGAAGTCGAGGCCGAGTTCGTCGTACAGATAGTTGTGAAATCGGGTGCCGATGTTGCTGGGGCGGGCGGCCAGTGAGATGCACAGCCGGGTGTCCTTGTTCAACGGTGGCCGCCGGACTCCCATTCAGCTCACCGATCGCATCGTGCGGCGTGCCATCTCGGCGATCTCCTCGTACATCTCCGGCCGCAGGGACAACGACTTGGCTGCCGGCACGTCCACCTCCGTGATGACCACGTTCAGATCATCGCGCACCCAGTGCGCGCCGGCACGGTCCATGATGGCCCGCATGGCGTAGTTGTCCGTCAGCACCCGCGCGGTGAACCGCGTGACACCGCCGACATGTGCGGCCACCGCAAGCGCCTCCATCAGGAAGGTGCCGACGCCGTGGCCCTGATAGACGTCGGCCACGATGAACGCCACCTCGGCGATGCTCACCCCGTGCCCCTCCCGCACGAAGCGGGCGTCGGCGACCACCGGCCCGTCCGGTCCGGCGGTCATCACCCAGACGAAGTGGTCTACATAGTCGACCTCGAACAGGTACGCCATCAGTGCCGGGGTGGGCACCCGGGTGCTCTGGAACCGGCGGTAGAGCGTCTCGGAGGAGAACTCGATCGGCCCGCTCACGGTGCGCACATTGTCACCGGGCAGCACGGGGCGCAGATGCAGCACCAGATGATCACGCAGGGCGATCTCGATGGGGGTGATGTGGGCCGCCAGCCGCTGGCGGGCGGTCCGCACCAAGCGGGTCATCGCCTCGGGCAGTTCCAGCATCTGAGCGAAGGCGTCCTGGTTGCCGACCCAGCCGCTCAGCTCGGTGGTCGCGACCACCGTGGCGTTGCGGGGCTTGTCGCGCAGCAGCGCGATCTCGCCGACGACGACACCGGGCCCCAGCTGCGACACCGTCACCGCGCCGTCCTTGCCGACGTGCGTCACCTCGGCCTGCCCCGACCCGATGAGCAGGAACGTCAGGGCCGTCTCACCCTGGCGCATGAGCACCTGGCCGGGCGCCGCGACCAGCGGTTGTAGCTGCGCGGCCAACGGTCGCAGCGTCGGCGCGGGGCAACCGGCGAAGAACTCCAGGGCGGCCAGTTCGTCGGCGCGGACAGCGGTCACTCCGGACACCTCACGAGGCTACGGCGGCGAGGATGGGGTCGGCAACAACCCCGGCGCGGGCATTTGCTATAAGAGCCCACAAACCAGCAGTTCGGCAGGTTTTCTACGCATGAGTCAGATAACTGTGGCAAACTCCGCGTATGACACAAGCGCTGCGCCGAACTCGCGGGCGTCCACGAGCAGCCAATGGTGCCGAAACCCGTGAACGGATCATCCACGCGGCGCGGCAGGTTTTCAGTGAACTTGGCTACGACGCGTCGACATTCCAGGCGATCGCCGAACGCGCCAATTTGACCCGTCCGGCGATCAATCACTACTTCACCAACAAGAAGGATCTGTACGGGCAGGTGCTGGCAAGCACCAACACCGCGCTGTTCGAGGCCGGTGTGGGAGCCGCGGCCGCCGAGACCACCCTGACCGGCAAGCTGTCGGCCTTCATGACCGGGATGCTGGCCGCGCACCGGGAGTTCGACTCAGCGGCGGCGTTCCTGGTCACCTCGATGCTGGAGGCCTACCGGCACCCCGAGCTCAAGAACGACGAATACGCACCACGCGAAGATGTCCGCGCGTTCTTGAGCACCGCTGTCAGCGACGCCGCCGACAACGGCCAGCTGGCCGCCGACGCCGACGCTGCCGCGCTCGTGGAAATGTTGCTGGTGTTGATGTTCGGGATGGGCTTCTATGCCGGGTTCGTCGGCACCGATGCCGAGGTCGCCGCGGTTCTCGACAAATTGCAGCGGTTGTTGGCCAACAATCTGTGGAACGTGCAGGAGTCCGCCGCCAGCTGACGTCGGCCCGACTCGCCCGTTTCCGGCGCGAAGCGTCACATTCGTCATTTCCGAGATCGTCGTGCAATCTTGTGAGAACGCCATTACCGATATGGCCTCGCGCGACGAGAGGAACCCTCCGAGATGACCCGTGTCGACCCGCTGGCTCCCAAGGAGTGGCCCCCGCAGATGCGCGAGGCGCTGGCGGCCATGAACCCGCCGGTGCGCCGTCATCCCCCGTTGCCGACCGAGGGACGACCGAAAGGTCTCAACGTGCTGGGCGCCTTGGCGTACCACCCGGAACTGGCCAAGGCCTTCTTCACCTTCAACGGCCATCTGCTGTCGGCGACCTCGCTGACGCCGCGGCAGCGCGAACTACTGATCCTGCGCACCGCGGTGCTGCGACAATCCGAGTACGAATGGGCTCAGCATGTGGTGATCGCCGGCGATGTGGGCATTTCCCGCGACGAGGTCGCCCAGATCGCCTGGGGCCCGGACTCGTCCCTGTGGTCGGAGGCCGACGCCGTGCTGCTGCGCACCGCCGATGAGCTGGTCGCCGACGGCATCATCGGTGATGACACCTGGGCCACGCTGAACGCACATCTGAGCACGCAGCAGATCCTGGACGTCATCTTCACCGTCGGCGCCTACGAGACGCTGGGGTGGATGTTACGGTCCTTCGGGGTCGAGCTCGACGAGGATGTGCGGGCGCACCTGACCGGCAGGTGATCGTCGCGGCCGCGGCCGACAGACGGTGTGACCCGGCTCTCATGCCGTGGTCGGGTTCGTCTCCTACCACGGTCGCAGATCAAGATCGCCCCCGGGCACGATGCCTGGTCGTCGCGATCTTCGTAGCGTCGAATCATGACACAGGCACAACCCCTCAGGGGATCGCCGGCGGCAGCGATACCATTGCCGCGCATCAATTCTCGGCACTGGATTGCCCGGATGAAGGCGGCGCTGCGCGCGACGTTCATGGTTCCCGCGCAGGAAGCACGCAAGAAGCGCAGCCACCGGGCCGTCCAGCGGGAGGCCTTCATGGAGGACGCCGCCATGGCGCGGGAGATGTACCGGCTCTAACCCGATGGCTACAGCCGCAGCGTGATCGCGAGCAGCGCCAGCACCCCGAGTCCGGCAATCATCGCCGCGACGACGGAGGCGATGGAATAGCGCATCGGACCGAACTCCGCACGCAGCGCGGCCGACTCCTGCCGGTGCTGTATCCAGGCCAGGATCAGCGCCACCACACCGATGACGACCATGACGGTACCGACCAGCTGCGGGCTGACGAAGGGATCGGCCAGGCGCTCACCCTCGGCGAGCTGCTCGAAGATCTGAAAGATGGTGAACCCGAACGCGATCAGCGAGGTCGCCGTCCTGGTCCAGGCCATCAGGGTGCGTTCCATGGCCAGCCGGGTCCGTTCGGCGGCGAGCCGGGTGTTCGGGTCCAGCGGCCGGTCGGTCATCGACACCCAGCATGACACCGTCGCCGCCGCTCACCCCGTCGGCGCGCCGACCACCGACAACAGTTGCAGCTTCTCGTAGCTTTCGCTACCGGGGGCCGCGGTGAAGACCAGCAGCGTATGCGATTCGTCGGGATCCAGCAGGATCTGGCAGTTGAGCTCCAGCGGACCGACCTCGGGATGGCTGTAGCGCTTGACTTCTCGCGGCCTGATACCGACCTCGTGGTCCTCCCATACGGCCCGGAACTCCGCACTCTCGGCGGAAAGCAGTTCCTTGAGCCGAGCCGCCTTGGATTCCGGACCGCGCAGCGTCAATATTCCCCGGAGCCCGGAAACGTACATCCGCGAATAGAACTCGTGATCCTCCGGCGGGCACAAGTCGCGCGCCGAGGGATCGGTGAACCAGCGGTAGCCGATGCTGCGTGACGGCCCGGTGTATCGGCACAGGTCACCGAAGATTGCGACGCCCAGTGAGGTCTGGCGCAGCGTCTCCCCCAGTTCGGTGACGATCTCGGCCGGGGTATCGGCGAGCCGGTCGAAGATCCGCAACATCCCGGGGCTGATGTGGTCGGTGCCCGAACCCCGCACCGGCGGGTGATGTCCGGCCAACCGGTACAGGTGATCGCGCTCGTCGCGGGACAGATGCAACCCCTGGGCGATCGAGGCGATCATCTGTTCGGAGGGCTGCGGGCCGCGCTCGCGTTCCAGGCGCGCGTAGTAGTCCGTCGACATGTGGCACAGCGCGGCGACCTCTTCACGGCGCAACCCACTCGTGCGGCGACGCTGCCCGCGCGGGAGCCCGACGTCCTCCGGCTGCAGGGCACTGCGCCGGCGGACCAGGAATTCCGCCAGTCCGGCTCGATCGATCATGGCTGCCATTGTTCCCCGCCTCGGACTGCGCAGCCACGGATCGTCAGACCGTGGATGCGGCCCTGGATGCCGGGCAATGTCGAACGCATGACAAGCGGACAGTACGACATCGCCATCCCCGACCTGACCGGACAACGCGCGGTGGTGACCGGGGCCAGCGACGGGATAGGGCTCGGTATCGCCGCCAGCCTGGCGCGGGCCGGCGCCGAGGTCATCATGCCGGTGCGCAATACCGACAAGGGCGAGGCGGCGGTCGCCACCATCCGCGCCCGGTATCCGCAGGCGAAGCTGTCGCTGGAGGCACTGGATCTCTCGTCATTGGCATCGATCTCCGCCCTCGGCGAGAAATTGCGCGCCGGTGGCGCCCCGATCCACCTCCTGATCAACAACGCCGGGGTGATGACGCCACCGGACCTGCAGCGCACCGCCGACGGGTTCGAATTGCAGTTCGGCACCAATCACCTGGGCCACTTCGCGCTCACCGGGCACCTGCTGCCGCTGCTGGCAGCAGGACGTGCGCGGGTGACGTCCCAGACGAGCGTCGCCGCGCGCAGCGGCAAGATCAACTGGGACGACCTGAACTGCGAGCGCGGGTATGACGGCATGCGCGCCTACCGGCAGTCCAAGATCGCGTTCGGGCTGTTCGGGCTGGAACTCGCCCGCCGCAGCGCCGCCGCGGGCTGGGCCATCACCAGCAATATCTCGCATCCCGGTGTCGCCCCGACCAGCCTGCTCGCGGCGCGCCCCGAACTCGGCCGCGCCAAGGACACCACCGGGGTCCGGATGATCCGGTGGCTCTCGAAGCGGGGGCTGTTGGCCGGGACTCCCGAGACCGCCAAGCTCCCCGCGCTCGTGGCGGCGACGTCGACCGAACCCGGGGTGTTCTACGGACCCCAGTGGCCCGGCAACGCGGGCGGACCGCCCGGTCCCCAGCAGCTCTGGAAGCCGCTGCGCGACAGCGAGAACGCCGCCCGCGTGTGGGAGGTGTCGCAGGAACTCACCGGTGTCAGGTTCGGATGAAAGGCACTCATCCGTACGCGGGATAGCGTCCCTCCCAGATGGCCAGTTGCTCGGCGCGGTGGCCCCGGGCGATTGCGCTTTCCGGGCCGAGCAGCATGGTGGACCCGCCGGCGCCGTCATAACGCTCCCAGGGTTCTGCGCCCCGGACAAACTCCAGCCAACGGTCCTGAACGGCTTCTGACATCCGGCGTGCCGCCCCGTCGTTGCCGGCCAGCGCGGGCGCGGCATCCAGGTTGCCGAAGACCAGGGCCAGGCACGAGTCGTGGCATGCGCCCAATCCGGCACGCGGAGAAGACCACTGCAGTTCGTATCGGAACACCGTGTTGCCGCGCTCGGCGTGTGCACGGACGAACTGCTCGGTCGGTGCGGTGAAGTGGTAGTCGGTGACCATTGCCGCGGCGACCCCGCGCATCGTGGGCTGGACGGCCCGGTATGTCGCCACCACCGCGTCCGCGTCCCGGTCGGCCCCGGCGAGTGCCTGCGCGCGGTCCCGGACGTACTGCTCGCTGAAGATGTCGTCATCCAGCGCGGCGTCGAAGATCCGCCACTCGTCGCGCGTCGTCCCGGCGAGGATGGGGGTGGGCGGCAGATCACGTGTCTGCGCGCGCACCAACGGATGTTCGTCGATGACATCGCCGTCGATGCAGGGGTGAAACGGACCCTGAGGCGGCACGAATCCGGTGTCGATGCCGCGTTGCGCGGCAAGGATCTCCTCGACACCCGGTTCTCCGTCGCACGTGCGGACACCGGTCGAGAGGATCTGCTCGGCCACGGCCGAGGCGGCCGCCGTGGAACGCACGCGCTCCAAGCCACCGCTCTGCAGGATCGCGCGGTCGAAAAGGTCGCATCCGCCGGCCAGCAGGGCGGAGATCGCGACCGCGCCGGAGGACTGCCCCGCCACCGTGATGGCGGCGGGGTCGCCGCCGAAGGCGGCGATCTCCTCGCGGACCCACTGCAGCGCGTGACGCTGGTCGCGCAGTGTCAGGTTGGTGGAGCCTGCCCCGTGCCGATCGGGCGCGTAGAGCGTTCCCAGCACGCCGAGCCGGAAGTTCATCGTCACCACCACGATGTCGCCGCGCCTGGCCAGTCGCGCACCGTCGAGCAGCGGAGCGGATCCGTACCCCTGGGTCTGCCCGCCGCCGTGCAGGAAGACCAGCACGGGCCGGCGATTGTCGTCGACCGCGGGCGTCCAGATGTTGAGCGTGAGACAGTCCTCGCTCATGGTGAGGCCACGCTTGGCCAGTCGCTCGGGCGAGATGTTCTGCGGGGCAATCGA
Organism: Mycolicibacterium frederiksbergense; assembly: GCF_012223425.1. Taxonomy (GTDB): domain Bacteria; phylum Actinomycetota; class Actinomycetes; order Mycobacteriales; family Mycobacteriaceae; genus Mycobacterium; species Mycobacterium frederiksbergense. The sequence continues at coordinate 3,763,203 of NZ_CP038799.1, read as the reverse complement.
TCCGAAGTCGGTCGCCGCACGCACTCCAGTCCAACCCTGCATGGGTTGCGGGGGACGCCAACGCCGCTCGTGCGTCGGCGCGGCCGCGTACGGCACACCGCGGAAGACGACGACGGGGGAACGGACATCGCCGCGGAGCGCTCCGTACGAGGTGTGCGCGACGGCGGTCACGGGCGCTCGGTCAGGGGGTATTCCCGCGCCATCGCACCGTCGAGTATCCGGGTCAGGAAGTCGCGGCCCTTGAAGCTCACCACCTCCACACGAAGCCCGCTGCGAGGGTCGCGCAGAAATGCCACGCCGGCACCCGTGCGCTCCAACTCCCAACCGTCGTCCCGCAGCCGCGCGACATCGTCGCGCCAGCGCTGTGCGTAGTAGCCGACGTGGTGCATGCCGCCACGCTTCGGTTCGGCGAAGATCGAGTCGGCGGCGGCGACGACCTCGATCAGCTCCAAGTAGGGCGGGCCGGACATGGAGAACGCGATGCGCACGATCTGGTCGTCCGCGGAGCCGTCCGGGCCGACGAAGCCGCTACGCATCTCGAACGGTGGCGCCCACGTGATCTGCAGTGCCGCGGTGAGTGATTGCATCGCAGCCGACAGATCAGGGACGAGGTGGCCCACGTGGTAGACGTTGTCGAAAGCCGACGCGGCGAGCGCCTCGAGACTCGGGTCCATGTCAGATCCGGTATCTGGCGCGGATGGCGTCGAAGCGTGCGTGCAGTTGCGCGGCCCGCTCCTGCGGCGTGACACGCCGGGTGCCGGCCGGCAACACCGCGTCGAGCTCGGCCAGGCGCACGACCGAAGTGCTGACCTCGGGCAATTGTCGACTTCCGATCACCCGCATCGTGAGATAACCCTCACTGAAGTGTTGGGTGTCGATCCAGTTGTGCACGCCGGGGTCGTTGTGGGCCATGACCATTCGTACACGGCCGTCGGAGTCGGTCGCCGCTCTGCTCGGCGTGTAGCTCACCGGGCGGTACAGGTAGTCCATGCTGTTCCAGAACGAGCCCATGTTGGTCAGCATCCAGAACTGTCCGTCGTCGGGAAACTCGACGACCAACGCCTCGTCCGGCCCGAGGCGCCACGGCATGGTGACGATGAGCCGCCCGCGCCGGGCATCGCGTTGCTCCGCCGTGCCGGCGAAGCGCGCACCGGGGAACACGTTGGGCTCCGGCTCGCCGAATAGCGAACCGATCTCCAGTTCGCGGTCCGGCCAGTCCGTCATGGCTCCGGTGAGGAAGTCGCCGGCCCACTGCATCGACGCGATGAGATCCTGCGGTGTCGGCACGGGGCGGGGCTCGTCCATGTCGGTGCGCTCGATGCTGAATTGTGCCGAACGCTCGGTCCAGGAGTCGAAGCCCTGACGCATGAACAGCTTGCGTGATCCCGGTGTGGTCGGCAGCCAATTCGGTTCTCGGCGTGCACCACCGACGTAGAGGACGAAGCTGCCGTCGGGTTCGGTGACCAGGTCGTCACCGGTGATGTTCGCTTCCGGGGTGTCGCCGAAGGGCTCGTGCAGGTTCGGATGATCAGCGCCGTAGTACACGTCCTTCTCGGGCCGCGCCCCCTGGACGGTGAAGTTGATGAAACGCGCGCTGCCCCGGTTACCGGCAATCCGGTACGTCGAGGCGCCGTCGATCCACGCCTGCAGATAGACGAAGTCGGCATTGTCGCCGCCGAGCTTGCGGGTGGGCCCGCAGAACGGGTGGATCATCGGATACCGGGTGTCCTTGGTTTCCAGGGCGAGATCGTAGGCCTGCCCCAGGTTCTGCGTCAGGTAGCGGAAGGCGTCGGCGCGCTGCAGGGCGTCCGCGGGTGAGGTGGCCTTGAAGGCCAGATCTCCGGCGGCCTTGAGCCGGTCGCAGAACTCGTGCCACGCCGCGCGCAACGCCTCGTCGTCCGCGCCGTCCCCGAACGCCATCAGCGCCTTGTCTCGATGTCGATGCCGAACCGCTCTCGGTAGGCGGTGAATTCGTGGTGCAGGTCCTGCACGGGAACCGGTAGGACGTCGGTGGAGTAGGTGAACTTGCCGTACCGATCACCGCGGTTGGTCACCAGGTAGTCGCGCATCGCCTTCTCGGCGGTGGCGGACAACGGCACTCCGGCGAAGTCGTAGAACCCGCCGATCGTGGCGACCGGGTCGGTGACGAAGTCGCGGTAGCGGACGTGGTGGATGCGCGGGTCGTCGACGAGTGGGTCGGTGAGGTAGGCGTGAAAGTTGCCCCGCGAACCCTCGATCGTGTTCTTGGCGTACTGATTCCAGTCCAGCTTCCCGGCAAGGCTCTCGTTGATCTGCCCGAACGCCACGATCTGTGAGGCAAGCACCTGCACGGGGTCGCGATGCACCCAGACGACGCGGGCGTCGGGATAGGTGTCGAACAGCGCCCGTAGGCGTCGGCCGTGAAAACCCTTGAGCACCCAACGCTTCGGCGGGCGGGTGTATTGGATGTGCTGCAGCATCATGTGGTGCAGGGCGTACTGCGCGTGATGGTCTTGGTCGAAGTTCTGGATCGTCGACGGAACCCGCCACCAGGCGCTGGGGTTCATGGCGCGAAAGTCGAAGGCCCACGTGCGTTCACACTCGGGCAGCCCGGCACCGAGCAGATCGTTGTAGGGGTGGCTGACGATCCAGGGTGGGATCCGGTCGAGGATCTCGCGCCAATCGGCGTCAGCCTGCGCCCGGCGCGGGTCGTCGGCGACAGCCGGGCCGGGCGGCGGGGAGGGATACATCACCTCCCAGAATCGCAGCGCGCGCGAATCCTCGTCCTCGGCCAGCAGGGCGTGCAGCAGCGTCGTCCCCGACCTGGGCTCTCCGGTGGCGAAGAGCGGGGCGGTAATTCGCTCTGCCGCCAGCGGCAGGCGGGCGCGGTCGGCGATGAACTGCAGCCGGCTGGTCAGCAGTCCGCCGATCGTGGAAGCGGCTGCCCGCGCACCCGCGTCACCGAGGCCGGTGCTGTTCAGTCTGTCGACCACCGATGCCACGCGCCCGGGCAGGGTGTCGTCGCCGAAATCGGTGAACCCCGCCGTGTCCCGAGCGTCGGCGATGAGGACGTCCGCGTCCAGATGTGTCATGGTGTGCTTCCTGTGCGCTGGAGCAATGCGTCCTCGACCTCACGAACCTTGCGGGCCGACTCCGCGGCGTAGGCCTGCCCGGCCATTCCGCTGTAGTCGAGTACGGACACCACCCGGGCGCCCGCCTCCCCGAAGTCGGCGATCTGCCCGGCGACCTCCGTGGGCGTGCCGTGCGGAACGACAGACAGGATGGCGGCCGGGTCGACCTCGTCGAAGAGCCGGAGCAGTCTGTCGCGGGTCAGCACGCGGGGTCGATGTCCTGGATCCCGCGCCAACGCTCCCCATCGGATGGCGGTGCCCGGCGGCGGCCAGTGCGTCGGCCGTCAGTTGCAGCACCAGCGACTTCACCAGCGGGCGTTGCAGGATCGCGTTCAGTTCGTCGGGTTCGCCGATGAGGCAGACCACCATCTTCGCCGGCGTGATCGCCTGGGGATCGCGTCCGGCCTGTTCGGCCGCCTCCCGGATGCAGGCCAGCTGGGCGGCATAGGTTTCGGGTCCGGCGCTGCCCGTCGGCCACCAGCCGTCGCCGAACTGACCGACCATTCGCAGCATGCGCGGACCGTTGGCCCCGATCCAGACCGGTGGCAGGCCGGTGCGGTGCACCTCGGTGTCCAGCCGAGCGTGCTCCAGCGTGAAGTACTCACCGGCGAAGTCGATCGGGCCGTCGGTGTTCCACAGCAGACGGATCAGCCGGAGCGCCTCGCCGAACCGGCTGACCCTGGCTCGGTCGTCGAATCCGTAGGGCGCCAGGTTTTCCCGCTCCCCGGCGCCGAGTCCGAGGATGAATCGGCCGTCCGATACGTGACTCAGGGTCAGTGCCGACTGGGCCAGCATCACCGGGTGGCGGCGGACGGTGTCGAGCACGCTGGTGGCCAGGCGGGTGTGCGTGGTGCGCGCCGCGACGGTCCCGGCAAGCGTGAGCGCGTCCAGGTAGCGGTGCGGCGACGGTGACACCAGCGCCAGGTCGGTGAACTCGGGTGTCCAGATCGAGTCCGGCCAGAAGCTCACGAGGTGATCGGGCATCCATATGGAGTGGTAGCGACCGTCATCGAGCGCCGCCAGGCCGCTCAGATCGAGCGGCAGAGTCGTGCGTAGGAACGCCGCCAGCTCGAGGGACATCTAACGCAAGCTACCCGAGGTTCACCGCCACGTCCGGGGATTGCTGGGCATTCGCTCAGCACTTGGGCGCGGGCAACCCGCTCCCGCTGTTGTTCTGATGAACGTCTGTCAGCAGATGGCTGAGCCGAAGCGAGGCCAGCCTCCACGCGCCTTCTCGGCGTACCCAACGCTCGGTGTAATGCCCGTAGCCGGTAACCGACATGCCGTTGTCGAACACGGCCCGGTCCTGCACCGTCCAAATCACCGACGCCTCGTCGTCATTGAGCTCGATCTCGGGTGTGTGAACCTGGTGAGCGGTCCTTGCCCCGGCAACAAGGGATTGCAGCAGCGCCAGTGTCTCGTCGCGTCCTACGGTCATGTGCGGCTCGGACTGCCCGTCACTCATGCCGAATTCGATGTCTGGGGTCATCAATGCCGCCAAGGCGTTCCAGTCGCGTGTGTCGAGTGTCCGGCAGTACTTGGCCTTGGCTCGGGTCAGTTCGTAGCAGGCGATCAATTCTGCTTGCTCGGTCATGTGACGACCAGTGTCAGATGGTCGAGTCGGCGGACAAGGATGCTGGGAAGCCATTGGCCGATGTCGTCGGCGTGAATCCAATTCGTCTGTTCCAGCAGCATGCGCAAGACGATCTGGGCCTCCAGACGTGCCAGCGCGGCACCGACGCAGAAGTGTGCGCCCTTGCCGAAGGTGATGTGCCCCTTGGCGCCGTTACGGTCGAGCCGGAACTCGTTGGGTCTGTCGAACTGTTGGGGATCGCGGTTGGCGGCGCCCCACATCAATAGCAGGCGGGAATCGGCGGGCACATCGACGCCGGCCAGCGTGGTGTCTCTGACTACGTGGCGGTAGTGACCGCGAAACGGCGACTCATAGCGCAGCGTCTCTTCGATGAACGCACCCAATAGGTCGGGGTCCGCGCGAAGCTGTTCTTGAATGTCGCTGTGCGTCACCAAGATCCAGGCGGCGCTTCCCAGAAGGGAAGCAGTGGACTCACCAGCGGCACTGAACAGCGTCAACATGATCGACATCGCGGGAAGCTGTTCCAATTCGCCCGAGGCGTACCGCGCGGCGAGGTCGCCGATCAATCCGGGGGCGGGGTGTTCACCAGCCTTCTCGAAGTGAGCCATGACGTACCCGGCGAGCTCCATTGCAGCCATGCCGGCGGCTTCGACTTGAGCCGGACTCACGACGCCGTCCAGGAGAGTCGTTGTGGCGTAGCCCAGCCGGATGAGCTTGTCGACGTCCTGTTCGGGTAGTCCGAGCAGGCGGGCGACGACCATCATCGGAAGCCGGTTGGCCATCGCACTCATCCATTCGATCCGACCGTCGACCATCCCGTCGGACCACAGCTTGATCGCCGTTGCTCCGGCGAAGTCTTCGATGACGCGTATCCGTCTGGCGGTCAGGTGAGGCACCAGCATCTTGCGGTGTGCATCGTGCACCGGGTCATCGGCGGTGGCCAGCGCGTGCTGCGGGCCACCCAACGGCCCCATGTCGAGCGGGGTGACCATGCCGTCCCGATACACCATGGTTGCGGTGAGGTTGGAGGAAAAGTCGTCTGCACGATTGACGACCTCAGTGACGGCATCCCAGCCACACACCGCGTAAAAGCCGGAGTCACCGATGGGGTGCACCGCCGACTCGGCACGCATCCGGTCATAGAGCGGGTAGGGGTCCTGTAGAGCGTCCATCCCGAAGAAGTCGGTCGCGTCTGCCAAGAGGGTCATGCGCTCAGGGTGAACGGGGCGTAGATGTCCGTCAATGGTGTTCGGCGAACGTGAAAACAGCGTCGAGACGAGTGCGGCCGCGGGCTTCTCAGGCGAGTCAGCCAACCTGGGCCTTTGATGAGAAGGCGACCGATTTCTTTCTCACAATGATAGAAACTCTTCATGGCTTCGCGGCGTTGGATCGACTGAGCGATGGCGACCAACGACTGGCTGGTTGGGCGGGCTCGCCATGACGAGGCGGCTGAACGGATCTACACCGAGGCTGCGAAATTGATGTCGCGGCACGGCTACGACGCTTTCAGCATCGACTCTCTGGCGGCCGCCGTTCACTGTTCACCGGCGACCGTCTACCGCCACACCGGAGGTAAGGCTGCAATCCGCGACGTCGTGCTGAGCTTGCAAGCGGAGCGGATCCTGGACTCGGTTCGTGAGGCCATCGCCGGGCTGACAGGTCCAGAACGAGTCGTCACCGCCACGACGGTCGCCTTGCAGCGCCTGCGCGCCGATCCACTTGCGAAGATCATGCGTTCGATGGCCACGCTTCCCGGAGAGGAGTGGCTCACCGACTCACCCATCGTCTCCCGTTTCGCGACCGAAATGGTCGGGCTCAGCACGCCCGATCCCCTTGCCGCGCAATGGTTGGTCCGTACGTTCCTGGCACTGTGGTACTGGCCGCTCAAAGACGCCGACGCCGAGGACGAGATGGTGCGGCGGTTCCTCGGGCCGCCCTACACGGTCGACCCCGGTGACTCGGTCGTCTAGCTGGTCGTCGGCCAACGTGAGGGCGGTGCAGCGGATGCTGGGCCATGCCGGAGCGTCGACGACTCTTGTCATCTACGCCGTCATCCGCCCTGAACTGCTCAAACTCTGTGGAGCTAAGGGGAATCGAACCCCTGACCTTCTCGATGCGAACGAGACGCGCTACCAACTGCGCTATAGCCCCTTGACCGATAGCAGGCTACCAGGAACACCTGCGGCAACCGAAACCGGCGGCTACTGCCCCGCCGCCCGCGGCAGGTCGTACTCACGGGCGAAGCGGGCGTACTCCAGATGCTCGAAGGCCGGGTCCTCGTCGTCGATCTCCAGCACGGCCGCACCGGGGCGGCGCAGCCGCGCGGGCACCACGTCGAAGTCGCCGTCTTCGGTGTTCTCGACGCCGAGCCGCGACCGCATCATCCGCTGCGCGCGCCGGCGGCGCACCTGCTCCTCGATGCGGGTCTGACGCCGCAGGTATCCCAGGTACAGCACGGTAACCGTGGCCACCGTCCCGACCGCCCACCACAGCCCCGGCGACAGCACCGCGGCCAGCACCGCGGAGAGCACGAGCAGCACAGCCATCGTCAGCAGGACCTTCTTGCGGAAGGCGTACTTGCGGGCGCTCACCGCCTGCGCGGTTTTGGATTCGTAGCGATTGCGCCGCGCGGAGGCCATCGACTCGGCCAGTTCGGGCTCGTTGTCGGCCTCGGCTTCCAGGCCGGACGAGTCCTCGACGTACTCGTAGTCGTCGTCGGTGGCAAGGTCGTCCTCGGTGACGTCATCCTCGGCAAGGTCGTCCTCGGTGATCGACTGCTCGGCGTCGGCCACCTCGTCGGCGGTCTCGGCGACCGGCTGCGGCGCCATCTGGGGCTCCGGGGCGTCGAAATCGAGGGTCAGCTCTTCGGTCACCGGACCGGTCTGTTCCTGACGGAACGATTCGCCGATGGGCAGGGCACCGGAGTCCTCGTCGACGATGTCGACATCGAGGTAGGGCGATTCGGCCGACTCTTCTGCGGCGGCGGCCAGCACCACGGCACGCCGGCGTGACGACTCGTCGGCAGGTTCGTCGTCGCGATCGTCGGCGTACTCACCTTCGTACTCGTCGACCGGCTGCCAGTGCGGGTCGCTGTTGTGGCCGGCCGACGCACGCGGACGCCGGAGCCGGGCATTGCGCCCGGAATTGAGCACGCGAGTCGCCAGCGCGACATCGCTTGTGCGCCGGACATTGTCGCGTTTGCTCACCAGCATCGGCACCAGCACGAAGAGCCACAGCACGACGAGGGAGATCCACAACAGAGATTGGGGGATGCTTGGCATGACGCCTTTCCTTTCCCCTTCAGGCTAGGTCCGTGACCAGCGCATCCGTAGGCGGCGCGCCGAGGTCAATTACACACCTGTAATTCGCCGGACACAAGCACCATTAGCCACATAAGTCACATGGGTAACAAATTGCCTGGGGAAATTCCGTCGATTCCTGCGTGCGGGTCGTGATTCACGCCGTCGAACGACCCTGATGCAAAAAACGGCGCGCCCGAATTCAGGTCCAGCTCGCCCGGCCCGAGCGCACCAGCTTCGCGGCCACCGAGCCTTCGACCTCCTCGACGGTGATGGCCACCAGCAGGTGGTCGCGCCAGGCGCCATCCACATCGAGATACCGCTTGAGCAGGCCTTCCTCCCGAAATCCTGCTCTGGCCAGCACCGCCCGGCTGACGGTATTCTCCGGCCGCACCGTCGCCTCCACGCGGTGCAACATCACCGGACCGAAGGCATGGTCGAGCCCCAGCGCCAGCGCCGCGGTGGCCACGCCGGCGCCGGTGAGATGCTTGGCGACCCAGTAGCCGATCCATCCCGAGCGCAGCGCGCCGTGTGTCACATTGCCGATGGTGATCTGGCCGGCGAACTGCCCGTCGACTTCGATGACGAACGGCAGCATCCGACCCCGCCGCGCCTCCCCCCGCAGACCCGAACACACCGCCGGCCACGACGAAAGTGCGTGGCGCAGTTCCCAACTCACCTCAGAGCTGGGCTCCCAGGGTTCCAGATGCGCACGGTCGGCCAGCCGTAATCTGCTCCACTGGGCGCCGTCTCGCAGCCGAACCGGGCGCAGACCCACCAGGCCCGCCGGGACCCGGATGGGCCCCACCGGCACCGGCCATCCGGGATGGGCCGGACTGGTACGCCAGCGATTCACGCGGCAGCCTCGCAGGCTCCGCTACCGCGTGCCGGCTGTCGGTTCGCTCCGCAAGCGTCGCTCACGGCGTCAGCCGCGTTGCGCCAGGAAGGCGACGTCGACGACCTCGCCGGTACGGACCTGCTCGGCTTCGCTGGGCACGACGACCAGGCAGTTCGCCTCGGCCAGGGTGGCCAACAAATGCGAGGACGCCCCGGGCGCGCCGCCGAGCGCCTGCACCAGATACTCGCCGGTGTCCTGATCGCGCATGAGCTGCCCGCGCAGGAATCCCTTGCGGCCTGCCACCGAGGTGATCGGGGCCAGCGTGCGGGCCTGGATCACCCGGCGCATCGGCTGACGCTTACCCAGCGACATCCGGATGAGCGGACGCACCATCACCTCGAAGACCACCAGCGCGCTGACCGGGTTGGCCGGCAGCAGGAACACCGGAACACCATCGCGACCCAGCTGCCCGAAACCCTGCACCGACCCGGGGTGCATCGCGATCCGCACCACTTCCATCTCACCGAGCTCGGACAGCACCGCACGCACCGCTTCGGCCGCGGCACCGCCCACGGCGCCGGCGATCACCAACACCTCCGAGCGGCTGATCTGCCCCTCGACGACTTCGCGGAGCTTCGCGGGGTCGGTATCGACGATGCCGACGCGGTTCACCTCGGCACCCGCGTCCCGGCCCGCTGCGGCCAGCGCATAGGAGTTGACGTCGTAGACCTGACCGTTGCCCGGGGTCCGGGACACGTCGACGAGTTCGCCGCCCACCGAGAGCACCGTCATCCGGGGACGCGGATGCACCATCACCTTGTCGCGGCCCACCGCGGCGAGCAGACCCACCTGGGCTGCGCCGATGATCGTGCCGGCCCGCACCGCGACATCCCCGGGCTGCACATCGTCGCCGGTGCGGCGCACATACGCACCGGAGCGCACGCCGCGCAGCACCCGCACCCGGGATTGGCCACCATCGGTCCAGCGCAGGGGCAGGACGGCGTCGGCGAGGGTGGGCATCGGCGCACCCGTCTGCACGCGCGCGGCCTGGCGTGGCTGCAACCGGCTCGGTGTCCGCGCACCGGCATCGATCTCGCCGACCACCGGCAGGCTCACCTCGCGGTTGAGGCCATCGTCATCGGTGCCGCCCACCGAGAGCACATCGACGCTGCGCACCGCGTAGCCGTCGATCGCCGCCTGGTCGAATCCCGGCAACGGCCTTTCGGTGACCACCTCTTCGGCGCACATCAGACCCTGGGATTCGGCGATGGCCACCCGCACCGGCCGGGGAGCCACCGCAGCCGCCGCTACTCGAGCCTGCTGCTCCTCAACCGACCGCACCGCATGCCTTTCTCCTGTCCAAGACCCGCCGTGCTGTCGTTAATCCGCAGCCAGGCCCAATCGCTCGACCAACCAGCGCCGCAGTTCCGGTCCGTAGTCGTCGCGTTCTAGCGCAAAGTCAACCGCAGCCTTGAGGTAGCCGCCGGGATTTCCCAAGTCGTGTCGGGAGCCGCGGTGCACCACCACGTGCACCGGATGCCCCTCCTCGATGAGCAGGGCGATGGCATCGGTCAGCTGAATCTCGCCGCCGACACCTCTGTCGACACGGCGCAGCGCGTCGAAGATCGCACGGTCGAGCACATAGCGGCCGGCCGCGGCGAAGTGCGATGGCGCGTCCTCGGCCTTGGGCTTCTCGACCATGCCCTTGACCTTGAGCACATTCGGGTTCGCCGCGTCGGGCACCACCTCGACGTCGAACACGCCGTAGGCACTGATCTCGTCACCGGGAACCTCGATGGCGCACAGCACCGTTCCGCCGCGCTTGGCACGGACCTTCGACATCGTCTCCAACACGCCGGTCGGCAAGACCAGATCGTCGGGCAGCAGCACGGCGATGGCGTCTTCGTCGGGCAGCAGACTGGCCTCGACGCAGCCCACCGCGTGGCCCAGACCGAGCGGTTCGGCCTGCACCACGGCCTCCACCTTGATCAGGGCGGGTGCGCGACGCACCTTTTCGAGCATCACATGCTTACCGCGTGCCTCCAGCGTGCCCTCGAGCACCAGGTCCTCGACGAAGTGCGCGACGACGCCGTCCTTGCCCTCGGAGGTGATGATGATCAGCCGCTCGGCACCGGCTTCGGCTGCCTCGGCCGCCACCAGCTCGATGCCCGGAGTGTCGACCACCGGGAGCAGCTCCTTCGGGACCGTCTTGGTCGCCGGGAGAAATCTGGTTCCCAGACCTGCCGCGGGGACCACAGCTGTCCGCGGAATTGGTACAAGTGCCTGTGCCATCGTTGACACACTAATGCCCAATGGTGCTTGAGGCGAAGGGTGTCGGCGCAAAGGTGGCAATCCTGACAAAACCTGCGCTCAGGGCGAGGATCCTCGCGGCTCGGCGGGCGCTCACCGAGGCCGAGCGGGCCGCGGAAACACGTTCCCTGCAAACGCAAACAATCGAACTCACCGCCGGTGCGGGCACGGTGGGCGCCTACATTCCGGTCGGATCCGAGCCCGGCGCGGCCCGTGGCGCGGCCCCGCTGCTCGATGTGCTCACCGGGGTACGGATTCTGGTGCCGATCGCCCGCACCGGCCTGCCGATGCACTGGGCCGAATACCGTGCCGGCGAGCTGGTCGCGGCGCCCTTCGGATTGCGTGAACCGCCCCCGCCGTGGCTGGCGCCGGAATCCATCGCCGAGGCGACGGTGCTGCTGGTGCCCGCACTGGCGGTGGATCACGACGGCAACCGGCTCGGTCGCGGCGCAGGCTTCTACGACCGGGCGCTACCGCTGGCCGCGGCCGACGCGCGGCTGGTCGCGGTGGTGCGTGACGACGAGGTTCTCGACGCCATCCCAGCCGAACCGCACGACGTGCCCATGACCCATGCCCTCACCCCTGGCCGGGGCCTGATCCGGCTCGGGAAAGACCGGGAATGACCGGGTGGGGCGGCGGGAATGACCTAGCCCACGTAGCGGTTCTAGCACTTGAGCCGCTAGAGTGCTAGAAGGTTTGACAGTCTCGGAGGATTTCGTGCCTACCTACTCCTACGCGTGTACCGAGTGTGACAATCGGTTCGACGAGGTCCAAGCGTTCAGCGACGATGCGCTGACCGTGTGCCCCCAATGCAACGGACGGCTGCGCAAGCTGTTCGGCAAGGTGGGCGTCGTGTTCAAGGGCAGCGGTTTCTACCGCAACGACAGCCGCGACTCCTCGAAGTCCAGCAGCACCGCGAGCTCGTCCACGAGCAGCGACAGCTCGACCTCGACGGCCGGCAGCTCTTCGGACTCGTCGAGTTCGTCGAGCACACCGTCTTCTTCGTCGACGAGTTCGACCAGTTCGACGCCGGCCGCCGCCTCCAGCTGACGAGTTATCCACAGGCACGCCGTCCTGAAGCTGCCGTCATCTCCCCGGGCGGCCTAGCGTTCTCCCGGTGGGGGAATCACTGAATCCGACGGTGCTGTCCCGGCTGCGCCGGGCGCTTCGCCCGGACTGGACACGCACCGTGACCGCCCGCCGTACCGCCGCGGGGCTGCTCGTGGTGCTCGCCGCGGTGGCCGCGTTACGCCCGGATCCGGCCGGCGAACGGACCGATGTCGTCATCGCGCTGCGCGACCTGACCCCGGGCACACCGCTGCGCGACGGCGATGTCACCGTCGAATCACGTTTGGCCACAACTGTTCCCGATGGCGCGACGGGCGATATCGGCGTCGCGCTCGGAGCCACGCTGACTGGGCCGGCGCGCCGCGGTGAGATCCTCACCGATGTGCGGTTGCTCGGAACACGCCTGACCGAGGCGAGCGCCGGCCCCGACGCCCGGATCGTGCCACTACATCTCGCCGACGACGCGCTCGTCGACCTCATCCGGCCCGGCGATGTCGTCGACGTGCTGGCGGCGGGCAGCACCGACATCGGACCGGACGCCCCGCCGGAGGTCGTCGCCACCGAGGCCGTCGTGGTGCTGGTGTCCGCCGAACCTGCGGGGCCCGCGGGTTCAGCGCAACGGGTGGTGCTGGTGGCGTTGCCCCGTCACGCCGCCAATGCGGTGGCCGGTGCCGCATTGACGCGACAGATCACCGTCACCTTTCACTGATACCGGCGCGCTACCTGCTCGGTTAGTGTTTGCGTGTCCACGCGCCACCTAACTGCTGGAAGGGTCCCCGCATGATCAAAGGTTTCAAAGAGTTCCTGCTACGCGGCAACATCATCGACCTTTCGGTCGCGGTCGTCATCGGTACCGCGTTCACCGCGCTGGTCACCAACTTCACCGACAGCATCATCCAGCCGTTGATCGACCGCATCGGCGCCGGCGGCGACGCCGAATACGGCATCCTGCGTATCCCCATCGGCGGCGATCAGACCATCGACCTCAACGTGCTGCTCACCGCCACGATCAACTTCGTCTTGGTGGCCGCCGTCGTGTACTTCCTGATTGTGCTGCCGTACAGCAAGTTCCGGAAGAAGGAGGAGGAGACCGTCGAAGCCGAGGTGGTGCTGCTCACCGAGATCCGCGATCTGCTGGCCACGCGACCCGGTCCGTCTGCGTCAGAACGCGTCACTCCCGACGCCAAGCCCTGATGTTGCGGTCGCCAAACTTCCGCCGCGCAGAGCCACTTCGCGTCGAAGGCGTGTAGGTGGTCGACGACGAACCGGAAGCGGCTCACCAGTTCGCCTCCCCGGCGAAGTATTTGGTCCGCTGACCGCGCGAACGTCGCGTGCAGTGGACAACCGAGCCCTCGCTGGCGCGCAACACCCTATTCTCATTCTCTGCCCGCGACCGGGCCAGTGGTCAAGGACCCCTACGCCCCGTTGGCTCACCTACCGTGGTTGGGCTGCGGAGCCGGATCAGCGCGCCTGCAGTTTGCAATACGCCGAGGGCGTTAATCCGCTGACGCCCATGGCCACGGACACACTCATCGCACCATCGGCATCTCAATACAAGAGCGTGACGGCGTCCCGTTTGAACTCATGGGGATAGGTTGGGTCTGCTGCACGATCAGGTGACAGTTGCGGTCACGCAGCAGGCCCCACGCAAGAAAAATCACCTCACATTGGAGTCAGCACTGCGGAGTACCAAACCAACCGCCAACGTTGTACTTAGCATGGTCAAGAGGAACGTTGACCAAAGAAGCTGGGAGCGAATACCGCTCAACAAAGCGCCGCGCCTCGGCTGGGCTGAGCTGATCACTGTTCTTTCGAAACATGCACTGAGCCCTGAAGTTGAGAAACTCCTCTTGATCCTCTGCGCTCATCGGTATCAGCACTGCGATCGCAGACTTTGCAAGATCGATCAAGAATGCTGCTGGCTTCGGCAATAGCGCGACGGATACGTCAACGACCCCATCAAGGATTCGAGTCACGTTTCCGGTAGCAATACCACCCAGAATGTTGTCAATACCTTGGCCGAGTGAATTGAGCCTGAAGAGTGCGCCTAGGTTCCAGACGGTTGGCAGCCTGTCCAAAGCGTTTGTGATGTCATCGAGAAAGCTGAGTACATTCGCCGCGGCCTTGAGGATTTCGATTGCGCCTTGCGGTCCTGTGTAGTTATTACCGACCGTGGTAGATATGGCGTAGAGCGAGGCTGCTGATAGGCGCTGGTCAGATGTCGCTAGATAGATGTACTTTCCGTCTCTAGTAATCGAGAGTTCGGAACGCCATCCATCGAACCGCACTTCATCAACCTTTTGGCCTGTTTCTAGGTCCAATACGACCAACTTGCCGCCCCTGACGTCGCTGTAGTAGTCGTTGTCAAGATAGTAAGCGCGCTGCCCGTCCGTGCTGAGCTTCAGGTCGCTAATAGAGGAACCGTATGCGGTGGGCGCAACAATCTTATCGACAACAGTATCGGTCGTAAGGTCAATAACGATCAGGGCCGAGTCCTGGAATTGCTGGTCGTAAGAAATTGCCAGGTAAGCTCGGGAACCGTCAGGACTTACTGCGACGCTACGGGCGGAAGCACTAAAAACAAGTTCCTTCAGGTTCCCGGTGCCCAAGTTCAGGATCGACAATGTATAGCCATTACTCGAGTCATCGCGTGCAACGAGCAGCTTGTTATTGCTCACAGCTACATGGCTACCGTCGCCAAGATACCCGCCAACTTGGTTAGTCCCTAAAACCGCGCCGGAACGAGTGTCTACGTGAGTCACCCAACCATTATGGCTCACGATGTAGGTACGGCTGCCGCTAGAGTTGAGAGCGACCGCTACTGGCGTATTTCCTGCATGATTAATGGTGAATCGGTTGCGAACCTGGTTGTTTCGTGAATCAATAACCGTCAAGGTGCCTACCCCAGTTCCCTGAGAAGACGTCACAACCACATAGTTTCCGGCCGCTGCAATATCGCCGTACTTATTCGGGACGTTAAGCGTCGTGACTCTATTTGTCCTCGTGTCGACGACCGAGACTGTCCCATTGTTGTCGCCGATGTAGACATAGCGTCCATCGGCGGATACTGCAGTTGCCGATCCAGGGTGGCTGAGTAGATAGTTCTCAACGACCGAGACCTTTGGAGTGTTGGTGGCACTAGCGGCGGCCAAGACGGCAGTCTGAAGACTCGGTGAGCCGCTATTCGCAGCCGCGCCTGCCTCTTCCGCACCGCTGACGAGGACAACCTTCGCCTGCCCAGAAGGCGACTCGGGTTCAGACGGCTCGACCGACGAGAGCATGGAAATCGGTTCAGTGTCTGGAACATTCCGCGTGGCTACTACGGGCAGTGCCAACAGGCTCGCGACGACAGGCTCGCCGTTATCTGGCAGCTTAGATGATGGGCTCTGTACGGTCGCCGGCTCAGGTGGCGCCACCTGAGCCGGCGATACCGCGAGCACGTCCTTCGTGGCTAGCTCTACTGCGGGTTCTGGCTTCTCATCGGGCCCCTCCGTGTCTCGAATATCGCTGTCTGCCGAGGATTTCGTGTCATCGTCCTCGCCGCTGCTCTTGCGCGTGATGAGCGACGACTTCTTCTCTTGTGCGTCGGCCACCGACCGCGCCGAAGGACGAGAAGCCGCATCACCAGCAGAAGACGTGCCACCAGATCCCGAATCCGAACTCGAACTACTCGACGCGCTGGATGACGACGAAGAGGATGAAGAATCGCTGCCCGTATCCGCAGTGGCAACACCCGTCCCGCTTGCCATTGCCGCACCCACACCGAGCGTGATCGCTCCAGCACCAAGCCAGGTCACCACCTCGGGCGTCTGCTTCTTAACCCGGTGCTTACCTCCGCCCTTCTTGCGGTTCGCGTGACGCGAGGCAGAGCGGTTGGCCATATGTGCTCCAAATTGGGATGTGCTCAGGCGAGCTGTCAGCAGGGCTAGCCCGCACTACACCAGTTATCCCCCGAAGCAGAGCAAGCAGCTTTTTTTACCACACAGGAAGCTCCCAGGCTCGTCGAAACTGACCGAACTTGCCACCTGTACGTCGAACGGCCGACAGAGCAAGGCTCCAAGCGCTACAACAACTTGGCCCGCCGCACCAGCCAGCGCCCATCGGCCAACATCCTTCAACAACGGGTCTGCTGCACGATCAGGTGACAGTTGTCACCTGATCGTGCAGCAGACCCGTTGTTGTGGTCGGCTTTGAAGTCCTCGATCACTGCCCTCGCTTCGAGGAGACTCGTCCAATGATTGCGGTTCAGGCCCTCCTTTCGTTGTTGAAAGATCCGATGTGTCCGTTGTTCCCCGGCGTGCCTGGTGGGATGTAGGAGATCCCGATGCGTTCGCCGCGGGCGTGTCAAATGGTCTGTGTAAGTCCTGTTACGGAAGGATCGCAGGACGTGGCGACAGGCAAGGACGTGGATTCATCGCTGGTTGAGGCGGGGTTCACAGTGGAGATGGCCGAGGCGCTTAGGACCTCGGGTGCTGTTGATGAGCTGCTAGCTCAGGTCGACACCGGCGAGGTGGCCCTGACCGGTGAAGGAGGGCTGCTTACCCGGTTGATCAAGCTCGCCTGGAGGAGTTTCTGGCCGCGTTCCTTAGCCCGTTCAGCGGCGCGTTTGTCCTCGATGTTGCAGATCGCCAGCCACAGCAGATTGACGACCGAGGCGTCGTTGGGGAACTGGCCGCGATTCTTGATGACCTTGCGCATCTGGTAGTTCAACGACTCAATCCCGTCGGCACCCGCAAATCCGACACCCTGATCGGCCTGGGAGTCGCCGCGATCCACGCCGGGCACAAGGTGCGCTACTTCACCGCCGCTGACCTCATGGAAACCCTCTACCGCGGCCTTGCCGACAACACCGTCGGCAAGATCATCGAATCCCTGCTGCGGGTCGATCTGATCATCCTCGACGAACTAACTGGGCTTCGCGCACCGCACGGGGTGGGGACTTTCTTGAAGTCGACGGCCTGGTCGCCCTGGTCGCCCGTCGGTGGGAATGGGCAAGACGCTGTAATCGCACATCAGGATAGGCGCGGGGCCTATACCAACACCCGTTAGAGTTGAATGATCTGACTACAAGGCGCAGTGTCAATGGCCAAGTATCCAGATCGAGTCACTCCCGACGGTTGAACCGGCCGGCACGTCGCACGCACAACGCCCGGCTGGAGATCCCAGCCGGGCGTTTGCTGATGCATTGCTTGTGCTGTTGACCTAGTTCATGCCGCCGTAACTTCCGATCGGAGGTCCAAAAACGAACGGCCAGCTAGTCTGACCGGCGGGGCCCACGCCATCAGTCCTATTGTTGAAGATGTTGTACGGAACGGACGTTGTGCCTGGTCGCGCCAACACGGTGTCCACTCGGTCGCCGCCCACGGCGGTAGGCTGACTTCCAACCTCCCCGGTCGCGTGAACAATTCCGCTGTCACCGGACCTGGTATCCAGAAAGCCACGCGCCTGGCCGTAATCGGCATAGCGCAAGGCGCCCTCTGACAGAATCGTCGCTTGTCGGCTTGTGACGTACGGCGCGGGTGCAGTCTCCGTCACATCAGCACTCGCGGTGCCGCTACCTAATCCGACTAACGCAGTCGCGAGAGCGGCCGAGCCGAGTCCGAGTGCACCCATTGTCTTGAAGTTCCGGCTTCGCCCAGTTAAATCGGTCGACATCGACACTTCCTTTCTGCTTGAAGTCATAAGTGAATGACCCACCTGGGCCCTCCTGATATAAGCGTAGAACGAGATTCGTCGTCCCGCGGTACAACGGCGCGAGTGCAGGCGACTGCATGGAAATCCACTGGCCGTCCGCTCTCGTCTCCGCTCACCTGTCAGTTCATGTTCCACGGTTCGCCGTAGGTGGTGACGCTGTCACCCTCTGCGGCGATCAGGCGTGCGTACGGGCGCAACAGCACGCCACCGGCAGCACCGGTGACGGTGCCGTGAGCGTTGGAGACGGCAATTGCGCCGCCCTCACCTGCGACATCGGCGGAGAAGGTCGCCACTTCCTGGATACCGGGACCGTTGCCGAGGTCGGCACTGATCGAGGCGCCGGGGAACAGCGGCGGAGTCGAGATACCCGGGATCAAATCGAAGTCGACGCCACCGGGGCCCACGTAGCCGTAGTCCTGAGCGTCGAGCGCGATGTTCGGGGTGGTGTAGCTGAAGTTGATACCAACGCCCAGCGACCACGGGAAGCCGACCTGGTAGCCCAACTCCAACACTCCCTCGAAGTCCTCAGCGCCCGGACCCGAGACGATGTACTTGGCCTTGCCCGAGTGGAACCACTCACGGGTGAGGCGGTTGCGATCGAGCGGGAACACACCATTGAGGAAGGTGTCCCACTGCTGAATGGTCAGGGTCCGGTCCTTGCCATCCACGAGGCTCAGCTCGTTGTCCAGACCCGCGTTGGAGGTGCCCGTGCTCACGAACAGCGACGCAATGGCCGCGATCATCGCGATCAGCACCCGACTGATTACCTTCATGTTCTCCCTTAGCTGCCGACGGTTGGTGTGCTGTCAACCGTGTTTGTCGATGCGGATCCCGGCCCTAACCGAGACTTCACACCTTGCAAGACCACCATGTGATGCGAATGAGAAACTCCACATGCTGTTCTTACGATTTGCTCATCGTTGACACGAGGAACATAACGGTGCGCCATCAACCCGGCAACGCGAAAGACGGATCAGCCGAGCCTGCCCAGAAAGGCCCTAAAGGTTTGCTGGGGTGGCCATACAGACGTATTCACGGTGTCGTGACCAGCGCGACAACTTGGCGCGCGCCAGTTTGCCCCGCACGTGGAGCAGAAAGAACTGATCGGCTGGAATCCGGAAGATTCCAGCCGATCAGAGGGAAATTACTGCTCAGCCGTGGTGCGGCGGGACGTTGTCCCGGATCCACCGGTCGCGGTCGTAGTTTTCTTCCGGGGTGTCGCCGTCGCGCTCGTCGCGAGTGGTGCTCGGCATTTCCTCGCCGAAGATCGCGTTAACTGCATCCTTCGACGGTCGCGTCGGCCGGGTCACGATGAGGCACCGCTTGTGACCAACGTCACATTTACCACGTGACTGCCGTTCACCTGTCCGTAACCTGCCGATCTTGAAAAGGGTGCGCAGACCTGCATGGTTACCATCTGGACACCCATTTCCCGCTCAGATATCGAGGCTCGACAGCTGCCCGATCACCTGGACGGCCAACGGGTTGAGGGTGGCCATGCCGTCCCGCACCGCGGCGCGGGAGCCGGCGATGTTCACCACCAGGGTGCTGCCCGAGATGCCGGCCAGGCCACGCGATACGCCGGCATCCACGATGCCTGCGGAGAGCCCGGACGCGCGCAGAGCCTCGGCGATGCCCAACAACTCACGGTCGAGCAGTTCGACGGTGGCCTCCGGGGTCACGTCGCGGGGGCTCACGCCGGTGCCGCCGACCGAGATCACCAGATCGACGCCCCCGATGACCGCGGTGTTGAGCGCATTGCGGATCTCCACCTCGTCGGCGGAGACCACCACGACCCCGTCCACCAGGAAACCGCTCTCACCGAGCAGCTCGGTGACCAACGGTCCACTGTGATCCTCTTCGCCGTGTGCTGTCCGGTCGTCGACGACGACGACGAGCGCCCGCCCGACCAACTCCCCTGGTTGTTCCATGCCTGTCACCGTATATCCGGCCGACGACAAGGACCCAGGCAAGGTCACATCCAGTCCGCGGGTCACTGCTGGGCCTTACCCAAGGTCACGTCCAGGGTCTCCGGTCCGCCGGATCCCTGAAAGGTCAGCGTCACCTTCGTCCCGGGTGCCTTCGACCGCACCGCCGCGACCAGGGCGTCGGCGCTGTTGATGACACGACCGTCGACCTTGGTCACCACCACGCCGCTGGGCAGTCCCGCCGCGGCCGCCGCGCCACCCTCGGTGACCTCGACGATCTTGGCGCCGTCCACCGATGCGTCATTGCCGACCTGGACACCCAGCGAGGCGTGCGATGCGGTCCCGCCCTGCACCAGTTCGTCGGCGATCCGCTTGGCCTGGTCCACCGGGATGGCGAAGCCGAGGCCGATCGAACCGCTCTGGGACTCCGCGGAAGCACCGCCCAGGGTGGCGATCGCGGAGTTCACGCCGACCAACTCACCGTTCATGTTGACCAGCGCGCCACCGGAGTTGCCGGGGTTGATCGCGGCGTCGGTCTGGATCGCGTCCAGCACTGTGTTCTGGTCGCGGCTGTTCCCGCCCGCGGCGACCGGACGGTTCAGCGCGCTGACGATGCCGACGGTGACGGTGCCCTCCAGTCCGAGCGGCGATCCGATGGCGACGACGTCCTGGCCGACCCGCAGGTCTCCCGAGGAGCCGAGCGCGATCGGCGTCAGATCCGACACCCCTTCGGCCCGCACCACGGCGATATCGCTGCTGGGATCGGTGCCGACCACCGTGAACGGCGCGGTGCGGCCATCCGCGAAGGTCACCTTCGTCTGCGACCGCCCGGGGGCGCCCTCGGTGGCCACGACGTGGTTGTTGGTGAGGATCAATCCGTCGGTGGACAGGATGATGCCCGACCCCTCTTCGGAGGCGCGGCCCAGGTTGGTCTCCAGCTTGACGACGCTGGGCACCACCTTCGCGGCGACCTGCTCCACTGAGCCCACCGGCACGCTCGCCGCCGGCATGCCCGGCGTGGCACCGCTGCTGCTGGAGAAGCTGGTGGAGGGCTGGTCGGGCTGAGCCAACACGGCCACCCCGCCACCGATAGCGGCGGAAACCACCGCGATCGCGGCCGCCCCGGCCACCAAAGCACCTGCACGCGAACGCTTCTGGGGCCCGTTTCCGGTGGTTCCGGTGGTGCGATACGGGTCGTACTGCGGCCGCGGCTGCTGAGGCTGCTGGGCATAACGCCAGTCATAGGGCTGCTGCTGATAGCCCTGCTGATAGCTATTGCGCTGGGTGGAATAGCCGGGCTGGGACGGAGGCGGTGTATACCTCGGGTCGTTCGTCATATCGCTCGGCGCTCTTTCTTTTCAGCGGTTCAGTTATCTGTTCAACGCATCGGACAGCCATACAGTGCCGAGCTGGGCTGAGAATCCACTTAGAGAATGACATGGCCGAACCCATCAATTTCTGAAGATTTCCCCACGTCATCCCCCGCTGGACGCTACCTATTGTCTGCGCCCGCGGACGTGGCGTCCATCGATGTGTCCCCGCGTGTCGGCGATATCCCGGTCGGCGCCTGGAACGGCGCGGTCGCCGCCGCGCTCTCGGGCAGCACCCGACGGCCCGGCAGCACGATGCGCACCGAGGCGCCCGACGGCTCGCCTCCTGGCACGGTGTCGTCAACCTGAAGTGTCCCACCGTGTTTGAGGACCACCTGTTTGACGATCGCCAGTCCCAGACCCGAACCGGGCATCGCGCGAGCCGATGTGGAGCGGTAGAACCGCTCGAACACGAGGTCACGTTCCTGCGGCGGAATGCCCGGGCCCATATCGGAGATGACGAGTTCGGCGTGTAGTGCGTCGCGTTGCCACAGCCGCACCAGCACGGTGCTGTCGGGCGGGCTCCACTTGGCGGCATTGTCGAGCACGTTGAGCACCGCCCTGGACAGTCCGGCGACATCGCCGTCGACCTGCCAGTCGATCAGGTTCACGTCGAAGTCGATATCGTTGCGGCGGCGACGAACTCGCTCCAGCGCGCGATCCACCACGTCGGACAGGTCGACCTTCTCCCGGATCACCACCCCGGCGTCATCGCGGGTGAGGTCCACCAGATCGCCCACCAATGTGGACAATTCCTCGATCTGGGCGATCACATCGGCCTGCAGTTCGACCATCTCGCCCTCGGGCAGCCGGGGTGCGCCGGGCGCCATCGCGGCCATCAGCAGCTCGACATTGGTGCGCAACGAGGTGAGCGGGGTCCGCAATTCGTGACCGGCGTCGGTCACCAGCCGGGACTGGCGCTCCCTGGATTCCGCGAGCGCGCGCAGCATCATGTTGAAGGCGTCGGTCAGCCGGGCCAGCTCATCGGTGCCGACGACCGGGATGGGCCGCAGATCGTCGGTCCGCGCGACCCGCTCTGCGGCCTGGGTCAACCGCGCCACCGGGCGCAGGCCGGCGCGCGCGACCATCCCGCCGGCTATCGCGGCCACCGCCATCCCCGACGCGCCGACGATGGCCAGCACGGTGCCCAGTCTGTTCAGCAGGGCGATTGTGGGCGCCAGACTCTTGGAAATCAGCAGGGAGTTACCGTCGGCGAGATGTACCGCGAGCACCCGCTGGTTGTTGACGGTGCGCAGGGACATCAGCAGCTCGCCCTGGACGACGGCCTTTTCCGGCGCACCGAGCGGCAACGTCTGGCCCTGCTGATTGGCGGTGTAGATGTAGCGTCCGGGGCTGACCAACATGGCGTTCACGTCGGAGTAGGCGGTGCCCTCGATGGCCTTGCCGGGGTCCGCGGCCAGCGACCCGCTCTCGATGAGCAGTTGTGCGCGGCTGTGCAGCTGGGTGTCGATGTCGTCGTAGACGGAGCGGGACACGACGGCATACACGGCGACCGCCATCAGCACCACGACCATCGCGACCATCGACATCGCCAGCAACATCACCCGCCAGCGCAGCGAGACCGCGCTGACGTTTCTGGTGTACCGGCGTTGGCTGTCCGATCGGAACACCGGCTTCTTGAACAGCCGCATCAGGGCGGGGTTTCCCGCAGCACATAACCCACCCCGCGCACGGTGTGGATGAGCCGCGGTTCACCCTCGGCCTCCGTCTTACGACGCAGGTAACCGACGTATACCTCCAGCGCATTGCCCGAGGTCGGGAAGTCGAATCCCCAGACTTCCTCCAGGATGCGGCTGCGGGTCAGTACCCGCCGGGGGTTGGCGATGAGCATTTCCAGCAGCGAGAACTCGGTGCGGGTCAGGCTGATCTGCCGTTCACCGCGGGACACCTCACGCGTCACCGGGTCCAGGCTCAGATCGGAGAAGGTCAACGCCCGGGAATCGGCGTTCTCCTCCGGAAGGGTGCGCCGGCGCAGCAGGGCGCGCATCCGGGCCAGCAGTTCCTCCAGCGCGAAGGGCTTGGGCAGGTAGTCATCGGCTCCCGCATCCAGGCCGGCCACCCGCTCGGAGACCGAATCCCGCGCGGTGAGCACAAGGATCGGCAGATCATCACCGGTACTGCGGAGATGCCGACACACTTCGAGGCCGTCGAGCCTCGGCATCATCACGTCCAGGACAAGGGCGTCCGGCCGATCACTGGAGATCGCCTCGAGGGCCTCGACACCATCTTGGGCGAGCTCGACGGAGTATCCATTGAACGAAAGCGACCGGCGCAGAGATTCGCGCACCGCGCGATCGTCATCAACGACAAGAATGCGCACAGCCACAGTGTCATCCCTCCATCTGAGAGCGACCTGAGAGGCGCGCCGCTGGAGCGGTTACTTGCGGTCGAGGTCGACCAGGCCGAGGCGAGCGGCCTTGAGCAGGCGACGCGGCACCTTGCGCTGTTGGCCGCCCACAGCGACGTTGACCAGGCCGACGGCCTCGGTCTTCCACTGCGACCGGCGGCTACGGGTGTTCGAGCGCGACATCCGGCGCTTGGGCACAGCCATGTTGGAGATCTCCTCTTGCGGGGTTTCCGCCGCGCAGCGAACAGCGACGGCAAGTTGCACCACAGGATAGCCCGCACCGCCGGATGCCTCCAAACTGCGGAGGAACGTACGCGGTTTCGGCCTCGAGGCGATGTCCGTGGCGCAAGACTGCAACAGCGGACGGATCAAGGCCCACCCCTTGACGCGGTACCGTCGGTACCGACTAATCTACCTACCGGTTGGTCGGAGTGCGATGGGAGCTTTCAGTGGAGTCTGCAGCAGTGCGAATCGGCAACTGCTCGGGGTTCTACGGTGACCGCATCGCGGCGATGCGCGAGATGCTCGAAGGTGGTGAGCTCGACTACCTCACCGGCGACTACCTGGCCGAACTGACCATGCTGATCCTGGCCCGCGACCGGGCCAAGAGCCCCGAACTCGGCTACGCCAAGACCTTCCTGCGCCAGCTGGAGGACACGCTCGGACTCGCCCTGGACAAGGGCGTGAAGATCGTCGCCAACGCCGGCGGCCTCAATCCGGCCGCGCTGGCCACCGCGGTGCGTGACCTCGCCGATCGACTCGGAGTGCGCGCGGCCGTCGCCCATGTCGAGGGTGATGACCTCGTCGCGCGGGCCGACGAGCTCGGGTTCGGGGGAACGGCACCGCTCGCCGCCAACGCCTACCTGGGCGCCTGGGGCATCGTCGAGTGCCTGAACTCCGGAGCCGATGTCGTCGTCACCGGCCGTGTCACCGACGCCTCGGTGATCGTCGGTCCGGCCGCCGCCCACTTCGGCTGGACCCGCACGGACTACGACGCCCTCGCCGGCGCGGTCGCGGCCGGCCACATCATCGAATGCGGCACCCAGGCCACCGGCGGCAACTTCTCGTTCTTCACCGAGATCCCCGATCTCGGGCATCCCGGCTTCCCCATCGCCGAGATCGCCGCCGACGGTTCCTCGATCATCACCAAGCACCCCGGCACCGGTGGCCTGGTCAGCACCGACACCGTCACCGCCCAACTGCTCTACGAGATCGCCGGCGCGCGCTACCCGAACCCGGACGTGACGCTGCGCATGGATTCGGTCTCGGTCTCCGCGGCCGGTCCCGACCGGGTCCGGGTCAGCGGTGTGCGCGGCGAGGCCCCGCCCCCGACGCTGAAGGTCTCGCTGAACAGCATCGGCGGCTTCCGCAACGCCACCTCGTTCGTGCTGACCGGCCTGGACATCGAAGCCAAGGCCGCGCTGCTTCGCTCCCAGCTGGAAAGCCACCTCAAGGCCCGGCCCGCCGAGCTGCAGTGGACGCTGGCCCGCACCGATCATCCCGACGCCGACACCGAGGAAACCGCCAGCGCGTTGCTGCACTGCGTCGTCCGCGACCCCGACCCCAAGATCGTGGGCCGCCAGTTTTCCTCCGCCGCAGTGGAACTGGCGTTGGCCAGCTACCCGGGCTTCACCTCGACCGCCCCGCCCGGAGACGGCCAGGTGTACGGGGTGTTCACCGCCGGATATGTCGATGCCACCGCGGTGCCGCATGTCGCCGTGCACGCCGACGGCACCCGGGTGGCCGTCGCCCCGGCGGCCGAGACGCTGGTCGTCGAGCCCGCCGAGGCGCCCGAACTTCCCGAACCGATCACACCGGGCCCCACCGTCCGGGCACCGCTGGGCCGCATCGCCGGCGCCCGCAGCGGGGACAAGGGCGGCTCCGCCAACGTCGGGGTCTGGGTGCGAGCCGGGGCGAGCGAAGCGACGGGAAACAACACCGGGGCGAGCGAAGCGACGGGAAATGTCACCGGGGCGAGCGAAGCGACGGGAAACACGGCAGATGCCCAATGGCATTGGCTGGCAAATACATTGACCGTCGAGAAGCTGCGCGAACTGCTCCCCGAGACCGCCGGCCTGCCCGTGACGCGGCACCTGCTGCCGCGGCTGCGGGCGGTCAACTTCGTCATCGAGGACATCCTCGGACAGGGTGTCGCCTACCAGGCCCGATTCGATCCGCAAGCCAAAGGCCTGGGCGAATGGCTCAGATCCCGATACGTCGACATCCCGGAAAGGCTGTTGTGATGCGAAGGCGAACCCTCGTGAGGATCGCAGCGAGGCACGAGCGAGGACCGGAGCGAGGGAGAGCCGAGCAATGAGCAAGAGCATCTGGCACGCCCCCGAACGTGAAGATCTGCGAAAGACGGTGCGGGCGTTCGCCGAGCGCGAGATCCTGCCCTACGCGCAGGAGTGGGAACGCGCCGGCGAGATCCCCCGCGAGCTGCACGCCAAGGCCGGCGCGGCCGGGTTGCTCGGTGCGCCCTACCCGGAATCGGTCGGCGGCGGAGGCGGTGACGGCGCGGACGCGGTGATCATCTGCGAAGAACTGCATCAGGCCGGCGTGCCGGGCGGCACGTTCGCCTCGCTGTTCACCTGCGGCATCGCGGTGCCGCACATGATCGCCTCCGGCGATCAGCGCCTCATCGACACCTACGTGCGGCCCACCTTGCGCGGTGACCTCATCGGGTCACTGGCCATCACCGAACCCGGCGGCGGCTCCGATGTCGGACACCTGACCACCAAAGCTGTCCGCGACGGCGACGATTTCATCGTCAACGGTGCCAAGACCTACATCACCTCCGGTGTGCGCGCCGATTACGTGGTCACCGCGGTGCGCACCGGCGGACCGGGCGCCGCCGGGGTGTCCCTGCTCGTCGTGGACAAGAACACTGCGGGCTTCGAGGTCAGTCGCAAGCTGGAGAAGATGGGCTGGCGTTCCAGCGATACCGCGGAACTGTCGTACACCGATGTCCGGGTGCCCGCCGCGAACCTGGTCGGAGCGGAGAACACCGGCTTCGTGCAGATCGCCGGCGCCTTCGTCTCCGAGCGGGTGGGCCTGGCCGCGCAGGCCTATGCCAGCGCACAACGGTGCCTGGACCTGACCGTGCAGTGGTGCCGGGACCGGGAGACCTTCGGCCGTCCGCTGATCTCCCGGCAGGCCGTGCAGAACACACTGGCCGACATGGCGCGGCGCATCGATGTGGCACGGGTGTACACCCACCGGCTGGTGGAGCGCGAGATGGCGGGCGAGACGAACCTGATCACCGAGGTCTGCTTCGCCAAGAACACCGCCGTGGAGGCCGGTGAGTGGGTGGCGAATGCGGCCGTCCAATTGTTCGGCGGGATGGGCTATATGGCCGAGGCCGAGGTGGAGCGGCAATACCGCGATATGCGCATCCTCGGCATCGGCGGCGGCACCACCGAGATCCTCACCTCGCTGGCGGCCAAGACGATGGGCCTGCAATGACCCGACTGACATCGACCCTGGATCCGCGCGCGGCGGCCTACGGCGAGGCCGCCGACGCCATGACGGTCAAGCTGGCCGAGCTGGCCACCGAACACGAACGCGCCCTCGCCGGCGGCGGCAGCAAGTACGTCGACCGCCACCATGCCCGGGGCAAGCTGACGGCACGCGAACGGGTTGAGCTGCTCCTGGACCCGGATGCCCCGTTCCTGGAGCTGAGCCCGCTGGCCGCCTGGGGCAGCGACTTCACCGTCGGCGCCAGTGTGGTCACCGGTATCGGTGCGGTCGAGGGTGTCGAGTGCCTGATCGTCGCCAACGATCCCACCGTCAAGGGCGGCACCAGCAACCCGTGGACGCTGAAGAAGATCCTGCGCGCCAACCAGATCGCGATGGAGAACCGGCTTCCGGTGATCTCCCTGGTGGAATCCGGCGGCGCGGACCTGCCCACACAGAAGGAGATCTTCATCCCGGGCGGGCAGATGTTCCGTGACCTGACCAGACTGTCGGCCGCCGGGATCCCCACCATCGCACTGGTCTTCGGCAATTCCACCGCCGGCGGCGCCTACGTGCCCGGCATGTCCGATCACGTGGTGATGATCAGGGAACGCTCCAAGGTGTTCCTCGCCGGGCCCCCACTGGTCAAGATGGCCACCGGCGAGGAATCCGACGACGAGTCCCTCGGCGGCGCCGAGATGCACGCCCGCACATCCGGTCTGGGCGACTACCTGGCCGACGACGAGCTCGATGCCATCCGCATCGGACGGCGCGTCGTGGCGCGGCTGAACTGGCGCAAACAGGGACCGGCACCGGCGCCGGTCGTCGAGCCCGAGTACGACGCCGAGGAGCTGCTCGGTATCGTCGGCGCCGACCTGCGCATCCCGTTCGACCCGCGCGATGTGATCGCCCGCATCGTGGACGGCTCGGACTTCGACGAGTTCAAACCGCTCTACGGTTCATCGCTGGTCACCGGATGGGCCACCCTCTACGGCTATCCGGTCGGCATCCTCGCCAACGCCCGCGGCGTGCTGTTCTCCGAGGAGTCGCAGAAGGCCACTCAATTCATCCAGCTGGCCAACCGCGCGAACACGCCATTGCTGTTCCTGCACAACACCACCGGCTACATGGTCGGCAAGGCGTACGAGGAGGGCGGCATGATCAAACACGGATCCATGATGATCAACGCCGTCTCCAACTCAGCAGTGCCGCACATCTCCCTGCTCATCGGGGCGTCCTACGGGGCCGGCCACTACGGGATGTGCGGGCGCGCCTACGACCCGCGTTTCCTGTTCGCTTGGCCCAGTTCGAAATCTGCGGTGATGGGCGGAACGCAGCTGGCCGGCGTGCTGTCGATCGTCAGCCGGGCCGCCGCCGAAGCCCGCGGCCAGCAGGTCGACGAGGCCGCCGACGCCGCGTTGCGCGCCGCGGTCGAGGCACAGATCGAGGCGGAATCCCTGCCTATGTTCCTGTCCGGCCGGCTCTACGACGACGGTGTCATCGACCCGCGCGATACCCGCACCGTGCTGGGAATGTGCCTGTCCGCCATCGCCAGCGGACCGATCGAGGGGACGTCGAACTTCGGCGTCTTCAGGATGTGAGCGCCATGATCACACGAGTCCTTGTCGCCAACCGTGGCGAGATCGCCCGCCGGGTGTTCACCACATGCCGCCGCCTCGGCATCGGTACCGTCGCGGTGTACACCGATCCCGATGCCGCGTCCCCGCACGTCGCCGAGGCCGATGTCCGGGTGCGCCTGGAGGGCCGCAACGGCTACCTGGATGCCGGACAGCTCATCGCCGCGGCGCACACGGCCGGTGCCGACGCCATCCATCCGGGATACGGATTTCTCTCCGAGAACGCGGAGTTCGCCGAGGCCGTGCAACGGGCCGGGTTGGTCTGGATCGGCCCGCCGGTATCGGCGGTGCAGTCGATGGGCTCCAAGATCGAAGCCAAGAAAATGATGGCCGCCGCCGGCGTGCCGGTGCTGGCCGAACTGGATCCCGCCGCGGTGACCGCCGCGCAGCTGCCGGTGCTGATCAAGGCGTCCGCCGGCGGTGGCGGACGCGGTATGCGGGTGGTTCGCGACCTCGCGGCGCTGCCCACCGAAGTGGCTGCCGCGCAACGGGAAAGCCAGTCTGCGTTCGGCGATCCGACGGTGTTCTGCGAACGCTATCTGGCCGCCGGCCACCATATCGAGGTCCAGGTGATGGCCGATCAGCACGGCACCGTCTGGGCCGTCGGCGAGCGTGAATGCTCGATTCAGCGCCGGCACCAGAAAGTCATCGAGGAGGCACCCTCACCCCTGGTGGAACGCACGCCGGGGATGCGCGCCAAGCTCTTCGAGGCCGCGCGGCTGGCCGCGGGAGCCATCGGGTACACCGGCGCGGGCACCGTCGAGTTCATGGCCGACGCCCGCGGTGAATTCTTCTTCCTGGAGATGAACACCCGGCTGCAGGTGGAGCATCCGGTCACCGAGGAAACCACCGGTCTCGATCTCGTCGAATTGCAGATCGAGGTGGCCGACGGGGCCGCACTGCCCGCGCAACCCCCCGCGGCGCAAGGGCATTCGATCGAGGCCCGGCTGTACGCCGAGGACCCGGCCCGCGGCTGGCAGCCGCAGGCCGGTGCCGTGCACCATTTCGCCGTTCCCGCCGCACGTACCGAGTTCGGCACGCTCGGACGGGTTGGGGTCCGGCTGGATTCGGGCATCGTGGACGGCTCACAGGTGTCGGTGTTCTATGACCCGATGCTGGCGAAGGTGATCTCGTTCGCGCCCACCCGGCAGCGGGCCGCGGCGACCCTTGCGGATGCGTTGGCCCACGCCCGGATTCACGGGGTGGGGACCAACCGTCATCTGCTGGTCAATGTGTTGCGGCACCCGGCGTTCCTGGCCGGTGACACCGACACCGCGTTCTTCGACACCCACGGACTGGCCGACCTATCGGCCGCCCCACCGGACACCGCCGCGCTGTCGGCGCTGGCCGCTGCGCTCGCCGATGCCGCACACAACCGCAGCACCGCAACTGCTTTCGGCCCCGCTCCCAGCGGGTGGCGCAACCTCTTCTCGGGCTACCAGACCCGGGCGTTCCGGGACGCCGCCGGAGAGGAACAGCTCATCCGGTATCGCGTCGGCCGCAGTGCGGTCGAGTTACCCGACTTCCCGGCTGTCACCGTGGTGTCGAGCAGTCCGACACGGGTGGTGCTGTCCGTGGGCGGCGCCGAACAGGCGTTCGACGTGGCCCGCTACGGAGACGACGTCTTCGTCGATTCGCCGATCGGGCCTGCCCCGCTGACCAGCCTTCCGCGTTTCCCGGATCCGGACTCCGCGGTGGCGCACGGTTCGCTGCTCGCCCCGATGCCGGGCTCGGTGGTGCGGGTGGGTGCCGCAGCGGGAGACACCGTCACCTCCGGGCAGTCGCTGATCTGGCTGGAGGCCATGAAGATGGAGCACACCATCACCGCCCCGGCCGACGGCGTGCTCGCCGAACTGAATGTGCAGCCCGGACAACAGGTCGAGGTCGGAGCCGTCCTGGCCCGGATCGAAAACCCCGAAGGAGATCAATCGTGACCAGCTTCATCGAGACCGAGGAACAGCAGGCGCTGCGCAAGGCCGTCTCGGCGATGGCCGCCAACTACGGCCAGGACTACTACCTGGAGAAGGCGCGCGCCGGCGCGCACACCGACGAACTGTGGTCGGAGGCAGGCAAGCTCGGTTTCATCGGAGTGAATCTCCCCGAGGAGTACGGCGGCGGTGGCGCCGGCATGTACGAGTTGTCGATGGTGATGGAGGAGATGTCGGCGGGCGGCTGTCCGCTGCTGATGATGGTGGTCTCCCCCGCCATCAACGGCACCATCATCAGTAAGTTCGGCACCGACGAGCAGAAGAAGCGCTGGATCCCGGGGATCGCCGACGGCTCGATCACCATGGCCTTCGCCATCACCGAACCGGACGCCGGCTCCAACAGCCACCGCATCACCACCACCGCGCGCCGCGACGGCAGCGACTGGATCCTTTCGGGTGCCAAGGTGTACATCTCCGGCGTGGACCAGGCCCAGGCCGTGCTCGTCGTCGGCCGCACCGAGGATCACAAGACCGGCAATCTGAAGCCCGCGTTGTTCGTGGTGCCCACCGACACCCCGGGACTGTCCTGGACGAAGATCGAGATGGAGATCCTCAGCCCCGAGTACCAGTTCCAGGTCTTCCTCGACGACGTCCGGCTGCCGTCGGACGCGCTGGTCGGTTCCGAGGACGCGGCGATCGCGCAGCTGTTCGCCGGGCTGAACCCCGAGCGCATCATGGGGGCGGCCAGCGCCGTCGGCATGGGACGCTTCGCCATCGGCAAGGCCACCGACTACGTCAAGACCCGGCAGGTCTGGAAGACACCCATCGGCGCGCATCAAGGCATCTCACATCCATTGGCGCAGAACCACATCGAGATCGAGTTGGCCAAGCTGATGATGCAGAAGGCTGCCGCGCTCTATGACAGCGGTGACGATTTCGGCGCCGCCGAGTCCGCGAACATGGCCAAGTACGCCGCGGGCGAGGCTTCGGTGCGCGCCGTCGACCAGGCCGTGCAGTCGCTGGGCGGCAACGGGCTGACCAAGGAGTACGGCATCGCGTCGGTGCTGACCGCCTCCCGGCTGGCCCGCATCGCGCCGGTGAGCCGGGAGATGATCCTGAATTTCGTCGCGCAGACCTCGCTGGGCCTGCCCCGGTCCTACTGATGCTCGTCGAATACACGCTCCAGGGCCGGGTCGCGCGGCTGACGCTGGACTCCCCGCACAACCACAACGCGCTGTCCACCGCGCTCGTCGAACAACTGCACCGCGGTTTCGACGACGCCGTCGCGGCCGGGGCCCGGGTGGTGGTTCTCGGGCACACCGGGCGGACCTTCTGCGCCGGCGCCGACCTCAGCGAGGCCGCCGGTCGGGACCCTGGAGACATCGCGGTGGACCGCGCCCGCGAGATGACCCGGCTGCTGCAGGCGATCTTGGCGGCGCCGGTGCCCGTGATCGCCGCCGTGGACGGTCACGTCCGCGCCGGCGGGATGGGACTGGTCGGCGCGTGCGATATCGCGGTGGCCGGGCCGCAGAGCACGTTCGCGCTCACCGAGGCCCGCATCGGTGTCGCCCCGTCGATCATCTCGCTGACGCTGCTGCCGAAGCTGACCGCGCGGGCGGCGGGCCGCTACTTCCTCACCGGCGAGAAGTTCGGCCCGGCGGAGGCCGCCGACATCGGATTGATCACCATCGCCACCGACGACGTGGCCGGCACGGTCGCCACCCTGTCCGCCGATATCGCCAAGGCCTCCCCGCAGGGTCTGGCGGCGTCCAAGGCGCTCACGACGGCCGCGATCCTCGCCGGGTTCGATGCGCACGCCGACGCCTTGACCGCGCAGTCCGCCGAGCTGTTCACCTCCGCCGAGGCCCGCGAGGGCATGCTGGCCTTCCTGCAGAAACGCAGCCCCGACTGGGCGTGAGCGAACGCCTCGGGTTTGCCAGTTTCGACGACGAGCTTGCGTTTACCGGCGTGAGTCGTAGGCTCAATGGCGATGAGCACTTCGTCGTGGCAGAACGGCTCGACCCGCGCCGGCGACGCCGAACGCATTCAGGTAGCTCAGTTGCTGACCGACGCCGCGTCTCAGGGCAGGCTGTCGATGGAGGAATACGAGCAGCGATTGGCCAAGGCCTATGCCGCCACCACGCACGGCGACCTGGCCCGGCTGTCCGCCGATCTGCCGGATTTCGCCACCACCGCCAATTGTGGGGGCACCCGCAAGCCCGCACCGTCGACGTTGCTGCTGGCCATCCTGAGCGGCTTCGAGCGGCGCGGTCGCTGGAACGTCCCGAAGCGGCTGACAGCGTTCGCCCTGTTCGGAGGCGGTGTGATCGACCTGCGGTACGCCGATTTCACCTCGCCCGAGGTGGACATCCACTCGATCTCGATCTTCGGCGGGCAAACCATCCTGCTGCCGCCGGAGGTCAACGTCGCCGTCCGCGGCCACGGCGTGATGGGGTCCTTCGATCACGTCGGCGAGCAGGGCACACCCGGCGCACCGTGCATCACCATCCGCGGGTTCTCACTGTGGGGCAGCGTCGGCATCAAGCGTAAGAAGCGCAAGAACAGCTGAGGCGTTTTTCTTTGCTCTCATTTCACGCGCACGCGTGGAATTAGTCAGCGACGGCGGGCCCGTAGATAGTCCCCGACCACCGCTGCGCCCAGCCCGTCCAGATCCGGCACCACCACCCGGCCCCCGACGCGGCGCGCCACCTGGTCGATGAACCGGGCCAATCCCGGATCGCTGCCGAGGCGGAAGATCGTCAGCTGCGCCCCGAGCGCGGCCAGCTCGTCGAATCCCTTCACCGTCAGCGCGATGGTGCGTGGGTGCGGTGGGTAGTAGAAGAACGCCTCGGCGCCGTCGCCGAAATCCTCCAGGTGCGCGGTCGGCTCGCCGTCGGTCACGATCATCACCACCGGCTGCGCATTGGGGTGCCGACGCAGATGCCGGGCGGCCAGCGCCAACGCGTGGTGCAGATTGGTGCCCTGATCGCGCACGCCCTCCAGCGCGGTCAACTCGGCGGCGCTGACGGTGCGCGCGTGCCTGCCGAACGCGATGATCTCCAGGTCGTCGGAACGGAACCGGGTGCTCACCAGATGGTTGAGCGCCAGCGCGGTGCGCTTCATCGGCAGCCACCGGTTCTCCATCACCATGGAGAAGCTGGTGTCGACCAGCAGCGCCACGGCCGACTGGGTTCGGGTCTCGGTCTCGGAGATCTCGACATCCTCGACGCTGAACCGTACCGGCCCGTCGATCACCCCGGAGCCGGCTTGCCGGAGCACCGCATTGGTGATGGTTCGGGTGACGTTCCACGGTTCGGTGTCTCCGAACGCCCACGGCCGGGTGGCGCCGGTCAGCTCGCCTGCCGCACCGGCCCTACGCGTCTCACGCTCACCGTGGCGGCCGGAAAGCTGTTGCGCCACATCACGGAGCGCGGTCTGCCCGAGCTGCCGCATCGCCTTGGGTGACAACCGGAACTGACCGTCGGAGCCGCGGTCCAGGAAGCCCTGTTCGGTCAGGGCGCGCTCGAGGTCGGCCAGCGTGCGCGCGTTGACCGCGGCCTCGTCACCGAGCTGGCGGGCCAGCATGTCCAGGTCGACGTCCTCCATGGTCGCGCCGGCGTAGCTCTGCGACAGCTGCTCGGCAAGCTGCTCGAGCTCGCTGATATCGGCCAGCGCCTGGGTGCCCTGCCCCATGCCCATCGGGTCGTCGCCGCTGAACTCCTCCGAGCCCGACCAGTCCTCACCGGGCCGGGCGGCCTGCAGGTTGCCGTCCAGCCGGTTCAGCGCATTCATCAGCGACGGGGATCCGAAGGCCTGCTGCGCCAGTGCATCCAGTTCGGCACGCTGGGATTCGGACAGGCTGTTGCGGAAACGCTGCGCGGCGGCGGAGCGCTTGGCCAGCGAGTCCATCAGCTCATCGACATTGCGCGGGTTCTCCGGGAAGTGCTGGCCGTGCTCGGCCATGAACCTGTCGAAGTCCTCTTGGGTGTCTTCGCCCTTGGCGTGCTTCTCCAGCAGGTCGTTGAGATCGTCGAGCATCTTGTTGATCGCCTGCCGGTCCTCATCGGTGGCGTTCTGCAGCGCCTCCTTCATACCGGCGAACCGCTGGTCGAGCATCTCCCTGCCGAGCAGATCCTTGATCTGGTCGTACTTTTCCCGGGCTTCCGGTGAGCGCCAGTCATATTCGGCGAGCTCCTGGACCGCCTTGGCAGGCGACGGGGACAGCGCGTCGATCTGCATCTCGCCGAAGCGGGCATCATCGTCCAGCGCCCGGGCGAGTTCCTTGCGCTCGGCCAGCACGGCCTCGTCGAGCAGCTTCTTGACCTCGGCCAGGGTGCCGTCCAGATTGTTGCGCTGCAACAGTTCCCGCCGTCGGCGGTTGACCTCGGCGGCCAGCCGATCGGCCCCCGGCATGTTCTCGGTGCCGCGGCGCATCAGCTCCTGCAGCGCCCGGCGCGGTGAGGCACCGGACATGACGTCCTCACCGATGGCGTCGAGCGCCTCCCGCAGATCGACCGGGGGCGCCAGCGGATCGGGCCCGCCGGAGTACCGCGAATACCTGGAAAGGCGTTTAGCCATAGACGGTTTCACCCTCATCGGATTGCTTGTCGATGCGCTTGGCCAGATACAGACCCTCCAGCACCAGTTCCACCGCGGCCGCGCGCTGGCCCTCGGTCTGTGCGCCCAGACGCTCGGCGATCTCGTCGAGCACCGGCAGTTCCGGCAGCGCGGCCAGCACGTCCTTGGCCGATACCCGCTCCCCGGTCGTCACCGGCGAACCGGCCTCCACGGCGGCCACCAGCGGACCGACGTCGATACCGCCGAGCGCACGGGACGCGGTGTCCGCGGTGGCGCGGCGCAACAGGTGCTCCATCACCGCCTGCTCGCGGCCCTCCTCGCCGGACTCGAACTCGAGCTTGCCGCGCAGCACCTCGATCACGGTGCCCAGGTCGACCACCCTGGCCACCGGGTCCTGTTCGCCGAGGATGGCGCCGCGGTGCCGGGCCGAGGCCGCCACCGTCTCGGCGGCGGCGATGGCGAAGCGCGCCGAGACACCCGAGCGCTGATCGACCGCGGTGGATTCGCGCAGGGCACGGGCGAACCGGGCGATGACGGCCAGCAGGTATTCGGGGACCTCGGCGGAAAGGTGCGCCTCCTGGGAGATGACACCGACCTCGGCGTCGAGTTCCAGCGGGTAGTGGGTGCGGATCTCGGCGCCGAAGCGGTCCTTGAGCGGGGTGATGATGCGGCCGCGGTTGGTGTAGTCCTCGGGGTTGGCGCTGGCGACCACGAGCACGTCGAGCGGCAGCCGCAGCGTGTAACCGCGCACCTGGATATCGCGCTCCTCCATCACGTTGAGCATCGCGACCTGGATGCGCTCGGCGAGGTCGGGCAGCTCGTTGACGGCGACGATGCCCCGGTGCGAGCGCGGGATGAGGCCGTAGGCGATGGTTTCCGGGTCACCGAGGCTGCGGCCCTCGGCCACCTTGATGGGGTCGATGTCACCGACCAGGTCGGCGACGCTGGTGTCCGGGGTGGCGAGCTTCTCGGTGTAGCGCTCACTGCGGTGGATCCATCCGATCGGCAGTCCGTCCCCGGCGGCCGCCGCCTGCCGGATCGATTCCGGCGTGATCGGGGAGTACGGGTGCTCACGCAGTTCGGATCCCTCGATCACCGGTGTCCACTCGTCGAGGAGTCCGATCAGCGATCGCAGCAGCCGGGTCTTGCCCTGGCCGCGCTCACCGAGCAGCACGAAGTCGTGGCCGGCGATCAACGCCCGTTCCACCTGCGGCAGCACCGTGTCCTCGAAGCCGAACAGCCCGGTCCAGATCTCGGTACCGTCCGCGAGACGGGCCAGCAGGTTCTCCCGGAGTTCCTGTTTGATGCCGCGCTCCTGATGGCCAGAGGCGCGCAGCTCGCCGACGGTGCGGGGCAGATCACTAGGTGACGTCACGACGTCCACGCTACGACTGCTGTCGACTGTGGGCTTGCTTACCTGACCGTTACGGGCTTCGCCATGAGAAAACTACCCAGTACCATGGGTACCGTGAACTTGCATGAGTGGCGTGATCGGCCCAGCACAGTGAGCTTCGGCCCGGCGTCCTGGCAGTCCCGCGCGCTGGGCGTACTGACCGCACTCACGCTGCGGCCGGTCCTGGGATTGCTCACATGCATCGGGCTGCTCATCAACCGGATCTGGCCGGCCGGCCTGCAGCGTGCGCACCTCGACATCATCGACCGGCCACTGCGCCTCATCCGGGCGCTGCCGGGCACCGTCGTCACCCCCGAACGGCTGCCGCACTGCGCGGGCGAATGGGTGGTGTCCCCCGCCTCGGCGGATTCCGATCGCGTCATCATCTATTTCCACGGATCGGCGCTGGTGACGCTCGGCCTGAACTCACACCGCCGGTTCGCCTCGAAGCTGTCGGCCGCCACCGGCGCCCAGGTGCTGAACGTCGGCTACCGACTGGCACCGCAGGCCAGCATCGAGGAGGCCGTCGAGGACGGGCTGGACGCCTACCGGCACGCGCTGGCGCTGGGCTTTGAGCCCGGCCGCATCGTGCTCGCCGGCGATTCGGCGGGCGGGCTGATCGCCGCCGACACCGCGCTGGCCATCCGGGACGCCGGGTTGACGGTGCCCGCCGGGCAGGTGTTGCTGTCGGCGTTGACGTCCGCCGACATGGACCTCAAATACCGTGCCCTGCGCGATCACAAGGATGTGCTGTTCCCGTTCATGACGGTGAAGTTCATCTACGACGTGTTCGCCACCGTGAACGGGACACGACCCGTGCCGGTCATGCCCGCAGAGTCCAACGCGGCAGGCCTCGGCCCGTTCCTGCTGCAGATCGGCACCGACGAGATGCTGCGCAACGACACCTTCGTGCTGGCCGATCAGCTCACCGCCGCGGGTGTACCGGTGTGGGTTCAGGTGTGGGACAAGGCGATGCACATGTTCCAGCTGACCTTCGACGTCAACCCCGACGCCCGGCGCGCCGTGGCCGAGATCGCGTCCTTCGTCGACCACGTGACGGCCGCCGGGAGTCGCGAAGCCACCGCCTGACCCCGGTGTCGCCGACTGGCCACTTATCACACAGATTTCGCGAGATCCCGTGCGATAAATGGCCACTCGAAGGTTCTTTGTCCACAATTGCCTGCCCATCCCCAACCTGAGGCAGGTACGGCTACGCGCCCGCTGACCCGTCATAGGCCGGCGCGATTCTCCTCGCATGACCCCTTTCCTGGGCACCGAGGCCCTCAGTACAGGCACAGTGACAAGACGATCCCTGGAGCAGCATCAGCGTCTTCACCGCAACGTATTTTTGCCGCCTGGCTCGCCAGTGACCGCGACCGTCCGCGCCCAGGCTGCCTGGCTGTGGTCGGACCGCAAGGCCGTCGTGGGCGGCCTATCCGCCTCTGCGCTGTTCGGCACCCGATGGATTGACGCCGACACTCCCGCTGAGCTGTTCCGGGTCAACGGCAAGCCTGTGCCCGGCATCGTCATCCACCGTGACGAACTCCGCGCAGATGAAATCTGCATGGCCTCCGGCGTCGCCGCGACGACACCCGCGCGAACGGCGTTCGATCTGGGCCGACGCAAGGGACTACTGCGCGCCGTCACCCAAGTGGATGCGCTGGCACACCAGACCGGCGTGACCGCCGAAGAGATAGGGACGCTGATCCCCCGCCATCGCGGTGTCAGAGGGCTCGTCCAGCTTCGCGACGTGGTCGAACTGATGGATGGTGGCGCCGAATCCCCGCAGGAGACCAGGACTCGACTGATACTCATCAAGGCCGGTTTACCGAAGCCCCGCACCCAGATCAGGGTGCATCCCTACCGCCTCGACATGGGCTACGAGGAATTCAATGTCGGGGTGGAGTATGACGGCGAACAGCACTGGAAAGACCCTGGCCAGCACGCTCGCGATATCGATCGATTGGCGGATCTGGCCGCGCTGGGGTGGCGGATCATTCGCGTCAGCGCCGAGATCCTGCGCTACCGACCCCAGGTTGTCATCGCGCGAACCTGTCAGGCCCTACGCGCAGCGGGCGCCGAATGGCCACTTATCACACAGATTTCGCGAGATCCCGTGCGACAACTGGCCACTCGGCGTCTGCGCTAGTGCGCGAAGTGCCGTGCCCCGGTCAGGTACAGCGTGATCCCGGCCTCGGCGGCCGCCGCCGTCACCTCGTCGTCGCGCACCGATCCACCCGGGTGCACGATCGCCGTCACCCCGGCGGCGGTCAGCGTCTGCAGGCCGTCCGGGAACGGGAAGAACGCATCGGAGGACGCCACGGCGCCCCGGGTGCGTTCACCCGCCCGCTCGACCGCCAGCCGGGCGGCATCCACCCGGTTGACCTGCCCCATGCCGACGCCGACGGTGGCGCCGTCCTTGGCGATCACGATGGCATTGGACTTCACCGCCCGGCCCGCGCGCCAGGCGAAGACCAGATCGGCCAGCGTCGCCGGGTCGGCGGGATCGCCGGTCGCCAGCGTCCAGTTGTTCGGATCATCGCCCTCGGCGTCGAGTGCATCGCGCTCCTGCACCAGCAGACCGCCGCTGATCGGCCGGAAATCGACAGCCGCTCCCTCCGGTTCGGCGGCCACCAGGATGCGGATGTTCTTCTTCTTGGTCAGCGCCTCCACCGCGCCGGGCTCATAGGCCGGCGCAATGATCACCTCGGTGAAGATATCGGCCACCGTCTCGGCCATCTCGACGCTGACGGTGCTGTTGGTGGCGATCACTCCGCCGAAGGCCGACAACGGGTCACAGGCGTGCGCCTTGGCGTGCGCATCGGCGACCGACACCGAGGACACCGCGATACCGCACGGATTGGCGTGCTTGATGATCGCCACGCAGGTCTGCTCGTGGTCGAACGCGGCGCGCCAGGCGGCGTCGGCGTCGGTGTAGTTGTTGTAGGACATCTCCTTGCCGTGCAGCTGCTCGGCCTGCGCCAGTCCCGGCCAGCCGGAGTCGTCGCGGTACAGCGCCGCCTTCTGGTGCGGGTTCTCGCCGTAGCGCAGCACCGCGGTGCGGCGCGAGGTCGACCCGACCCAGCGCGGCAGTTCCGAGCCCTCTTCCGGGGCGAGCACCGAGACCATCCAGGCCGCCACCGCCACGTCGTACTCGGCGGTGTGCTGGAAAGCCAACGCGGCCAGCTTCTTCCGCTCCGTGAGGGTGAATCCGCCGGAACGCACCGCGGCCAGCACACCGTCATACCCGAGCGGGTCGACGACCACGGCGACGCTGGGATGGTTCTTCGCGGCCGCCCGAACCATGGACGGGCCACCGATGTCGATCTGCTCGACGCACTCGTCGGGCCCGGCGCCGGAGGCCACCGTCTCGCTGAACGGGTACAGGTTCACCACGACGAGTTCGAACGGCGCGATGCCCAAGTCGGTCAGTGCCGCCTCGTGCTCGGACTTGCGCAGGTCGGCCAGCACGCCGGCGTGCACCTTGGGGTGCAGTGTCTTCACGCGGCCGTCGAGCACCTCGGGGAAACCGGTGACATCCTCCACCGGCGTCACCGGGACCCCGGCGCCGGCAATGGTTTTCGCGGTCGAACCGGTGGAGACGATGCTGACGCCCGCCTCATGCAGGCCGCGGGCAAGGTCCACCAACCCCGTCTTGTCGTACACACTGATCAACGCACGCCGGATCGGCCGCTTGTCACTCATCGCTGTCTCTCCTCAACATCCGAACATCGCCTTTCGTCCGGTCCAGGTCACACCGCGCGTCGCCAGCGCGGCCAGCACGTCCACCAGCAGTCGTCGTTCGACGTCCTTGATGCGTTCGTGCAATGTCTCTGCGGTGTCATCCTCGTACACCGCCACGGCTTCCTGCGCCAGGATCGGCCCGGTATCCACCCCGCTGTCGACCAGATGCACCGTGCACCCGGTGACGCGCACGCCGTAGTCGATCGCGTCCGGTACCGCGTGGGCGCCGGGGAAGGCGGGCAGTAGCGCCGGATGGGTGTTCACGATCCGGCCTTCGAAGTGCGAAAGAAATTGTGGTCCAAGTATTTTCATGAAGCCCGCGCTGACCACCAGGTCCGGCGCGTGCTGCGCGACGGCCTCGGTGAGCGCGCTGTCCCAGGCTGCGCGATCCGGATGGTCACGCAGACGCACCTGGAATGACGGGATCGACGCCTCGGCGGCGACGTCCAGCGCGGGGCAGGCCCGGTCGGCGCCGACGGCCACCACGCGCCCCGGGTAGTCCCCGGCGGCGGCCTCCAGCAGCGAGGACAGCAGCGAACCGGTACCCGACGCCAGGACCACCAGCCGGGCCGGCGCGGTCGCCGGTACGCGGAGTGGTCGCTGCTGCACCCGCAGCAGCCTAGTCGTCCTGATCGCGGGGCTTTTCAGCGGTCGTGCCGGGAAGATCGCCGTCGACCACGAAATGCTCCTCGGGGTCGAGCAGCGGGTCGTCATGCGGCTCGGCGGGCGCCGGCGGTGCGCCGAGTTCGAGGGACTCGGCGCGCTCGGGCAACTCGGCCTGCGAGTCCAGCAGGACGATATCGGTGATCGTGTCCTCGTCCTCGAACACGTCCTCGGGTTCCGGTTCGGGGGCGGGAGCCGGCACCGGTTTCACCCTCTTCGGCCTGCGCACCAGGCCGCCGGCCATGACGACCGTCAGCCCACCGATGGACACGAACCACAGGAACACCGCGGGCCCGAAGGTGACCTGGTCGACGCCGACGTCGCCGAAGTTACCGAGCCGGCCGCCACCGGCGTACCCGAGCAGCGCCATGGTCAGCGCGGCCACCAGGGCGGCCACCGCAAGTTTCGCGGCGGCGATCGGCCAGGGTGCCGCACGGCGGGCGCACTGCTGGCCCAGCGCGACCGCCGAGACCGCGGCCACGATCAGCAGCGCCACCCAGATCGGCCCCAGCGGCGGTGTCGGCACCGCGGCGAGCACCGGTACGGCCGGGATGTCCCCGCCGAGCACGGTGAAGGAACTGAAGTTGGCCAGCCCGATGTGCGCGCTGGAACCCACCGCGACGGCGGCCGTCCCGACCAGCACGTTGGGGATGTAGAGCACCGAGAGCAGCGCCAGGCTGAACTGGCCGAACATCGAATCGGTGATACCGAACAGGTCGTGCATGGTCCCCCAGTGCACGACGATCGACCCGGCCGCCACCACACCGGACAGGCCGAGCAACGCCAGCACCCCGGCCGCGGCGGCCCGCAGCGACTCGGGCAGCCAGTGCGGCACCCCCGGCAGCGTGAGCAACCGCCCGGCCATCGCGACGCCGATCAGCGCACCGATGGCGTGCACCACCAGCACCCCGGCGAACGCCCGCGAGGCCTCGGGGGTCTGCAATTCGGTGATCACCGAGGCCGCATCGTGGATGACGGCCAGCGACAGGGCCGCGATGAGCAGCGGCCCGCCCAGGGCCGAGGCCACCACCCAGCGGATGACGAACCACGAGGACCGTATGGACGCGGCCGCGGTGGTACGTGCGGTGCCCCACACCATCAGCAGCACCGGCAGCAGCGGCATGACACCGAGTTCGGCGCCACCGATGGAGACCGGAACCTGGTGCACGCCCAGCCACATGCTGGCGATCGCGCCGAACGCGCCGGTCATATCGCTGTTGGCGATGAGCAGCTGAATCAGCGTCACCGCCGCGATCACACCGAGCGCGACGACCGACGGCCCGAACGCGACCCTGAGCAGGTCGCGAGCCTGTCGGGTACCGACTGACCGGTTGTCCACCACTAGCTGGGTCGCTCCTCGCGCGCGTCGACGCATCCGACGTCCGGGTGCGCGACGCCCAGACTACGACGAGGGCGTGCCGGACTGCGGTGAGGACTCGGGCTGGCTCTGCGGTGTCGCGGACGGTTGCGCCGGAACCGCGGCGGTCGGCGCCGAGGAACCCTGCGGCTGTTGCGGCTGCCCGAAGGCCGGGAACCCGGTGGGCGGCGTCGGCGGGCCGTTGTGCGAACCGGGGGCGCCGGCGGCGGACTGGAATCCGCCGGTTTTCGGGGCTCCCTGGTAGCCGTACTGCGACGGGTATCCGGGACGCTGCTGCTGCGGTTGATGCGTCGGTGCGCCGTACTGCTGCTGGCCACCCGGCTGACCGTAGTACGGCGCGCCGTACTGGCCGTAGGGCTGATGCTGGTCGTAGCGCGGCTTGGGCGCCGGGGGCGAGAGGACACCCGCGTCGAACAGCAGCGCGGCGACGGCGGCGCCGGTCTGCAGCAGTGTGGTGGCGATGACCAGGTACAGCCCCCAGCCGATGGACAGCCCGGCCGGGGCGTTGATGACCTCGGCCAGCACGAGCAGGAACGACAGCGTGGACGCAACGGCCACCAGACCGGTCCGGGCCTTCTGCTTGGGCAGCAGACCGACACCGGCCAGCAGCGCGGCCAGCACCGAGGCCGCGACCGCCAGGCCGAGACCGGGCGTGCTGCCGCTGGCGCTACCGAACTGCGGGAAGTCCGAGTTGCTGATGGTCAGCAGTGGACCGAAGTTGAACGCGTAGGTCGCAAGACCGAACACTGCGACGGCAGCGGTCAGGTAGACAGGCAGCTTGCTGGGGCCTACCTCTGCGGGCTCGCCGTACTGCTGGGTGGGCGCGTACTGGTTGCCCTGCTGGGCAGGCGGATATCCGGGGTTACCGGGCGGGTAAGTCATGACTCTCCTGTGTGAGCGATTTCGAACCCACGCTAGCGCACCCCGCTGGGCGGCGGCTCAGGCCGATACGAGCACCGGAGCGTCCGGAGCGCTCTGATCGGCGGCCTCGATTTCCCGGACGAGCGGCAACACTTTTTGCCCGAAGTACTCGATTTCCTCCTGGAAGTGGAGGAAGCCGCCCAGGATGAGGTCCACCCCGCGTTTGCGGTACGCCGCGATCCGCTCGGCGATCCGCTCCGGGGTGCCGATGAGCTGGGTGCGGAATCCGTCGTTGTATTGGACGAGATCCTCGAAGGACGAGTCCGCCCAC
The DNA here is from genome assembly GCF_012223425.1 of Mycolicibacterium frederiksbergense. GTDB lineage: Bacteria > Actinomycetota > Actinomycetes > Mycobacteriales > Mycobacteriaceae > Mycobacterium > Mycobacterium frederiksbergense. Next base: position 3,719,655 of record NZ_CP038799.1, on the reverse strand, counting down.
ATGCCCTTCTTGTCCCCGGTCGAACTGCCGGCCTGCTGCACGGCCCCACGGAAGCCCTCGACGGCCGGCTTGTTGGCCTTGTCGATGATCTCGCGCAGGGTGTCACGGGCTTCCTTCTCGGTATCGCGGGCGATGATGAACCCGTTCAGCCCGACCTTGACCTCCCGGCCCACGGTGCGGGCGTGGTCGCGCACCTCCACCACCTGCTCGGTGATGCCGGCGAAGTCCTTGCCGTTGGAGAAGTACCAGTCCGAGTGCAGGCCGCCGTTGCGGCGCGCGGCGGTGGAGTTGCCGCCCTGGAACAGTTCCGGGTTGGGACGCTCGGCGGTGTTCAGCGGCTTGGGTTTCAGGGTGAAATCGTGAATCCGGTAGAAATCCCCGCGGAAATCCACCGCGTCCTCGGTCCAGATCTTGCGTAGCACCTGCAGGAACTCCGCGCTGCGGCGGTAGCGCTCATCGTGCTCCAGCCACGGCTCGCCCAGATGGGTGAACTCGTCCTTGAACCAGCCGGACACCACGTTGACCGCGAACCGGCCGCCCGACAGCTGGTCAGCGGTGGCCCCCAGCTTGGCCAGCACCGCGGGCTGCCACAGGCCCGGGTGCACCGCGGCGATCACCTTGAGCCGTTCGGTGGCCAGCAGCAGCGCCAGGCTGAAGCTCGTCGACTCGTGCTGATACTCCGCGCCGTAGCTGGCCTCGTAGCGCACCTGGGACAACGCGTACTCGAAACCGTTGTTCTCCGCGGTCTGCGCCAGCTTCTTGTTGTATTCGTAATTCCAGTCCGTGCGCTGCTCGATATCGCTGGTCACCAGGCCACCGCTGACGTTGGGCACCCAGTAGGCGAACGTGATCTGGTCGGCGATGCGTTCGGTCGTCATGGATGTCATGGGAGCACCTGCGCGCCCCGGGAGTCACCAGTAACGATCGGGCTGAGCGGAACGGCTTGCGCTCGCGGACTAGAACACGTTCTAATTCTGGGCATGGACTACGGGCTCGTACTTTTCACCAGTGACCGCGGCATCGCTCCGGCACCGGCGGCCAAGCTGGCCGATGACCACGGTTTCACCACCTTCTACGTGCCCGAGCACACCCACATCCCGATCAAGCGGGAAGCGGCGCACCCGACGACCGGCGACGAGTCACTGCCCGATGACCGCTATATGCGCACCCTCGATCCCTGGGTCAGCCTGGGCACCGCGGCCGCCGTCACCAGCCGGGTCCGGCTGTCCACCGCGGTGGCCCTGCCCGTCGAGCATGACCCGATCACGCTGGCCAAGTCGATCGCGACGCTGGACCACCTGTCCGGGGGCCGCGTCAGCCTGGGTGTCGGATTCGGCTGGAACACCGACGAATTGGCCGACCACAAGGTGCCGCCGGGCCGTCGCCGCACCATGCTGCGCGAGTACCTGGAAGCCATGCGCTCGCTGTGGACCGACGAAGAAGCCTCCTACGACGGCGAATTCGTGAGCTTCGGCCCGAGCTGGGCGTGGCCCAAGCCGGTGCAGTCACACATCCCGGTGCTGGTCGGCGCGGCGGGCACCGAGAAGAACTTCAAGTGGATCGCGAAGTCGGCGGACGGCTGGATCACCACCCCTCGTGACTTCGACATCGACGAGCCGGTGAAGCTGCTGCAGGACACCTGGGCGGCGGCCGGCCGCGAGGGCGCCCCGCAGATCGTGGCACTGGACTTCAAGCCGGATCCCGAGAAGCTGGCCCGCTGGCGCGATCTCGGTGTCACCGAGGTGCTGTTCGGGTTGCCCGACAAGCCCGAGGCCGAGGTCGCCGCCTACGTGGAGCGGCTGGCGGGCAAGCTCGCCCAGCTGGTCTGAGGCTTTCGCTCAACGTCGACTTGTGGGTGGTTTTCCGCCCGAAACCCACCGACAAGTCGACGCTGGAGGCCGTCGGCGCTATGCCAGGGTCGCCAGGTTGATGCCGTCCTCGGTGGACTTCACCTCGATGCGCGCACCCAGCGGATCACCGTCGGACATCAGCGCCACCAGGGCTTCGTCGGTACTCAGTGCCATGAACCGCGAGCCGTCGGCCTCGAGCCGGCCGATGATGACGCCGGTGGTCTCGGGCCAGTCGTAGCGCACCGAGTACGTCTCGATGACGCCGGTGCCGTCGGCGTCGCGGGTGACGGGCACCGTGGGAAGCGCGGCGATCTCGGCCTGCCGCGCCTTGCTGTCATCGGCCGCCCACTCGGCGGGCGTCGTCGAGTACACCCCGACCGAATACTTGCTCATCACCCCACCGTTGGCGCCGACCAGTCCGAAAGATCCTGGCTCGGAACGCATTTCGTTCACCGTCTCGGCGATACCGTGCAGGGAGTAGCTGTTGCCCGGCCCGCCGAAGTAGGGCAGTCCACCGGTCAGAGTGAGACCGCGCGGATCATCGGTCGCCAGCCCGGTCGAGTCGCAGACGGAGAACACCGGGAACGGGAAGCAGCTGTACAGGTCGAAGGTGGACACTTCGGCCAACCTGATACCGGCTACCCGGAGCGCCTCTGCCACAGCCTTTTCCGCGGACAAGCTCATGCTCAGGTCCTCGCGGTCGAGCAGCTGCTGCTCCACCATGTCGGCGTGGCCGTGCAGGTAGACCCATTTGCTTTCGGGCACCGACAGCCGGCGGGCCGCGGCCACCGACATGATCAGCACGGCGGCGCCCTGGTTCACCTGGTCACGGGCCACCATCAACCGCGGGTAGGGATCACAGATCATCCGGTTCTCCGCGGTGACGGTGAGCAGTTCGTCGACGGAGCGTGGCACCGGAGACGAAGACAGCGGGTTCCTGGCGGCGACTTCGGAGAACGGCGCGAACAACTCGGCCATGTCGCGTCGGTATTCGTCCACCGTGGCGCCGAGGCGGGCCCGCCGCGCGTTGTCCAGCAACCCGTATTGCACGGGAGCACCGGTCAATCCATGCTTGGCGGTGTACTCGTTCATGTACTGATCGAACCCGTATCCGCGGTCCTCGAGTTGCCCGCCGACCTGTTCGGAGTGGTCGGGTTTGTCCTCGCGGCCGGCGAAATACCGCAGCGTCGACCCGTTCTCGGACCCGAGCACCAGGACCACCTCGGCGTCCCCGGCCGCGATGGCGCCGGAGAACTCGGTGACGACCTTCTGCGATCCGTGCCCGCCCAGCGGTTCGAGCACCGCGCGAGCCGGATCGGCACCGATACGGGCCGCGACCGATCGCGGGTAGTTGTCCGAGCACCCCAGCGGCGCCTCGGAGAACGGCGTGCAGATCTCGAACTGCCGGAGTGCGACGAAGACCTCGATCGCTGCAGCCACCGCAGTCGCGTCGGCGCCGGTGTCGGCCAGCGCTGCCCGCACGGCCGCGGTGGCCAGGTCGACGGATGACATCCCGCGGTAGTCCGGCGCGTCGACGCGCTCGGTGAACTGTCCGACACCGACGATCACCGGCGTACGCGGATCCACCATTACAGGCCTCCTGACACGTGTTAGTTCGTCAGGCTAACCGACTAGTCCGCGACAGCAAAAATACGCAGGGTCAGGCGTACAACATATTTGACGTACATCAGACCAGGCGTACGATTATCGGATGAACTGGACCGTCCGGCCGATGTCCCTGGTGGTGGGCGGCGTGGTGCCACCGGAGAACGTGGTGGGCCGGGTCCGCGAGGAACAGGAGATCCTGGCCGGCTTGGCCGACGGTGGCGCGGCCCTGGTCGGCGACCGCCGCCACGGCAAGACCTCGCTGGCCCGCCTGGTCGCCCACACGGCGCGCCGGCGCGGGCTGACCGTGGTCTCGGTCAGCGCCGAGCGTCAGACCTATGCCGAGTTCGTCGCGGCCCTCGCCGGCGAACTCGGCCGCACCGACAACGCGCTCCGCCAGGAGGTCGAGCGTTGGAAGGTCGCCTTCGGCACCGGGCCGGTGCGCTTCGAGCGCGCCCAGGCCGAGGCCGCCCTCGACGATCTGCTGCAGCGCGCGGTCGCCCGGGCCCGCGGCGGTCCTCTGGTGCTCTTCATCGACGAGGTGACCGTGCTGGCCCGCAACCTGGAGCGGGAGCGGACCGGCGGCGGTGACGCGTTCCTGCACCTCCTGCGCCGGTTCCGCCAGGACAACGCCGGGCGGCTGGCCACCGTGCTGTCCGGGTCGATCGGCTTTCACCACGTTTCCGGCGACGCCCTCAGCTCGGTCAACGACATCCGCAAGGTCACCGTCGGCCCCATCCGCCATGACCACGCCACCTACTTGGCCGAATGCCTGATGCTGGGCGCGCGCGTCGCCGGCACCGATGCGCACCTGGTCGCCCAATCCATCGCGGCCACCGCCGAGAACGTGCCGTACTACATCCAGCATCTGGTGGCGGCGTCCGCGCGCACCGGTCCGGTCAGCCCCGACGACATCCCGACACTGCTGCAGGCCGCGGTGATCGACCCGCACGACCCGTGGGATCTGCGCCACTACCGCGACCGACTGCGCAACTACTACGGCGACGACGCCACGGCCATCGCCGGCCTACTGGACATCTACGCCCACGCGGGCGAACCGCTCGGCATCGACGCCGTGTCACAGCTCCTGCGTTCGGAGGGCTCCACCATCCGCGACCGCGACCAGCTGGTGTCGTTCGTCGAACGCCTGGAGCAGGACCACTATCTGCGCCGCATCGGCGACGAGGACTGCTTCGCATCGGGATTGGTGCGGTCCGCCTGGCTGGCCATGCGGAGGTGACGGTGAACATCCTCTTCTCCCCCGGCACCGTGGACCCCGGCGAACTGGACGCCCGAACCGTCGGACGCGCATCCTTGCTGGAGCGACTCACCGACCGGGTCATCTCGGCCGCCCGTGACGGATCCCGGCCGCACACCTTGCTGCTCGGTCCGCGCGGCAGCGGCAAAACGCACACCGTGGCCGTGGTGGTACACCGCGCACTGTCCGATGCCGTGACCGCCGAACAGGTGCTGGTGCTGCGCCTTCCGGAGGATGCGCTGTCGATCGGTCACTACGGCGACCTGCTCGTCGAGCTAATCCGGCCCTACCGGCCGCGGGCCGGGGAGCTGCGCACCGAGGTGATCGAGCTGGAACGGGTGATCCTGGACATCGCCGACGGCCGGATGGTGCTGCTGGTCATCGAGAACCTGGACCGGGTGTTCGACGCGATCGGCGAATCCGGTCAGGGCAGCCTGCGCGCCTGGGTCGAAACATGCACTGCGGTATCAATTCTCGGGACCGCCCCGGCATTGTTCCCTGGCGTCGCATCCCGCACCCACCCCTGGTACGGCTCCTTCATCATCGAGGAACTCGACGATCTCAGCGCCGCCGAGGGGGCGCAGATCCTCGCCCGCAACCCGGCCCTGGCCGACTACGTCGGGACCCCGGAAGGGCTGGACCGGCTGGAGGCGATCCGCGAATTCGCCGGGGGTGCGCCACGGTTGTGGCAGACCCTCGCCGAGACGGCGGATGCCGCCGCACTGTCGGCGCTGGAGCCCGCCAAGGCGATGCTCTTGGACCGGTTGTCACCGGCCTATCAGCAGCAACTCTGGTCGCTCCCCGCCGGCGAGCAGCGCCTGGTCGTGGAGCTGGCACGCGGCCCCGGAGCCCGTACGGTCACCGACCTGGCTGCCGCGGTCGGTGTTTCGAACCAATCGGCGGCCGCGGCGCTGGGACGACTGGCCACCGCACGCTGGGTCGACGCCGCCAAATCAGATACCGGTGACCGGCGCGCGACCTGGTACGACCTCACCGATCGCCTGGTCCGTCACATCGTCCGGTACCGCGAGGGCACCCAGCTCACTTGACGGTCTTGTCACTTAGTGACACTGTGGAGTTGTCACTAAGTGACACTCCATCGAGAAAGGACCTCGTGACCGACACGACGCAATCGCCCGCGATCATTTCCGTCGAGGACTTCTTCAGCCCGCCCGAGCGGGCCGGGGCCACCATCTCCCCGGACGGCACCCGCATCGCCTACCTCGCCCCGTGGCGGAACCGCCTCAACGTGTGGGTGCAGGACGTGGACGGCAAGGAGGAACCCCGCTGCGTCACCGCCGACGAAACCCGCAGCGTGTACTTCTACAGCTGGACCCACGATTCGCGGTGGTTGTTGTACATGCAGGACAGCGGTGGCGACGAGCACTGGCACGTGTACCGGGTGGACCCGGATGCGCCGGACACCCCGGCCGTTGACCTCACCCCGTTCCCCCGGGTGCGCGCCTCCTACGAACTGCTCAAGGCACGTCCGGGCAAGGCCCTGGTCCAGCACAACGCGCGCAATGCCGAACTGGTCGACGCCTTCGAACTCGACATCGCCACCGGTGAGCTCACCCTGCTCGCCGAGAATCCCGGCACCGTGGTCAGCTGGATCGGCGGACCCGGTGGCGAGCTGTTCACCAACACCCTGACCGCCGAGGGCGATGTCGAGATCTCGCAATGGGATTCGGCCGCCCGGTCACTGCGGACGATCAGGGTCTACGAGGGTCGGGACTACCCCCTGGGCATCCACCCGATCGCCGTCTCTCCCGATGGTGCCGGCATCTGGCTGGGCTCCTATCAGGGCAGCGACCGGCTCCGGCTGGCCCGCGTCGACGTGGCCACCGGCGAGGAGACCGAGGTACACAGTCACCCGACACTCGACCTCGGCGCGCAGCTGGTGCTGCCGTCACCGTTCATCATCAGTGAGCGGACCGGGGAACTGATCGGCGCCCGCTACTACGGTGAGCGACAGGTGATCCACGCTCTCGACGACGAGTTCGCCGAGGTATTGGACGCACTCACCAGACTCTCCGATGGCGACCTGGCCGGAATGTCGTGCGATGACAGCGGGCAACGCTGGGTGGTCAACTTCAGCCACGACCGCGATCCGAATGTCACCTATTTCTACGACCATGCGACCGGCGAGAGCCGACTGTTGTTCCGGCCCTACCCGCACCTGGATCCCGCGGCGCTGGCCGAGATGACACCGGTCACCATCACCTCACGCGATGGGCTGGAACTGCATTCGTATCTGACGCTGCCGGTGGGCAGGCCGCCGGAGAACCTGCCGCTGGTGCTGCTGGTGCATGGTGGCCCGTGGTCACGGGACTGCTGGGGTTACCAGCCCGACGTGCAGCTGCTGGCCAACCGAGGATATGCGGTGCTGCAGGTCAACTTTCGCGGATCGACCGGATACGGCAAGGCGTTCACCCAGGCCGCCATCGGCGAATTCGCCGGCAAGATGCACGACGATCTGATCGACGCGGTGGACTGGGCGGTCAAGCAGGGCTTCGCCGACCGGGACCGGGTGGCCATCTTCGGCGGCTCCTATGGCGGATACGCCACGCTGGTCGGTGTCACGTTCACCCCGGACGTCTTCGCCGCGGCCATCGACTACGTCGGGATCTCCAGCCTGCCCAACTTCATGCGCACGCTGCCCGATGTCGGCCGCAGGTTCCTGGCCAACAACTGGAATCTCTACGTCGGTGACCCGAAGGATCCCGCGCAGGAGGCCGATATGCTGGCCCGTTCCCCCATCACCCGGGTCGATCAGATCCGCACCCCGCTGTTGGTGGTGCAGGGCGCCAACGACTCTCGCGTCGTGCAGGCCGAGTCCGACAACATGGTCGCGGCCCTGCGCGCCCGCGGCGTCGAGGTCGAGTACATGGTCAAGGAGGACGAGGGGCACGGGTTCCTCAACCCGGACAACAACATCGACATGTACCACGCCGTGGAGAAGTTCCTGGCCACGCACCTGTAGCTCATGAGAAGACGCAAATGGCCCCAAATCCGAGTGGATTTGGGGCCATTTGGTGGGGGTACCTCCCACTTGCGGGGGACTGCTCGCAGCTAAAGAGACTTCAGCAGCTCGCGCGCCTTGGCGGCGGTCTCCGACGGGGTCTTGCCGACCTTCACGCCCGCGGCCTCCAGGGCCTCCTGCTTACCGGCCGCGGTGCCAGCACCGTCAGACACGATGGCGCCGGCGTGGCCCATCGTCTTGCCCTCGGGAGCGGTGAAGCCCGCGACGTAGCCGACAACCGGCTTGGTGACATTGGCCTTGATGTAGGCCGCGGCCTTCTCTTCGGCGTCGCCACCGATCTCGCCGATCATCACGATCAGCTTGGTCTCGGGATCCTTCTCGAATGCCTCGATGGCGTCGATGTGGGTGGTGCCGATGACCGGGTCGCCGCCGATGCCGATGGCGGTGGAGAAGCCGAGATCGCGCAGCTCGTACATCATCTGGTAGGTCAGGGTGCCGGACTTGGAGACCAAGCCGATCGGTCCCTTGCCGGTGATGTTGTTCGGCGTGATGCCGACCAACGACTCTCCGGGGGTGATGATGCCGGGGCAGTTCGGCCCGATGATCCGGGTCTTCTCACCCTTCTCCACGTTGTAGGCCCACGCGTACGCGCTGTCCTGCACCGGGATGCCCTCGGTGATGACGACCAGCAGACCGATCTCGGCATCGATGGCCTCGATGATCGCGTCCTTCGAGAAGGCCGGTGGCACAAAGGCGATCGACACGTCGGCGCCGGTCTCCTTCATGGCTTCGGCGACGCTGCCGAATACCGGCAGTTCGATGTCGTTGCCGTCTTTGTCGACATGCGACACGGTGGTGCCGGCCTTGCGCGCATTGACGCCACCGACGACCTGGGTGCCGGCCTTGAGCATCAGCTTGGTGTGCTTGGTGCCTTCACCGCCGGTGATGCCCTGGACGATGACCTTGGAATCCTTGTTCAGGAAGATAGACATCTTTGGTGGCTCCCTTACTTGTTGGCCAGCTCGGCGGCCTTGTCGGCGCCGGCGTCCATGGTGTCGGCCTGGATGACCAGGGGGTGGTTGGCCTCGTCGAGGATGCGACGGCCCTCTTCGACGTTGTTGCCGTCCAGGCGGACCACCAGCGGCTTGTTCGCACTGTCGCCGAGCTTCTTGAGCGCACCGACGATGCCGTTGGCGACCGCGTCGCAGGCGGTGATGCCGCCGAACACGTTGACGAAGACGCTCTTGACCTGGCTGTCGCCCAGGATGACGTCGAGACCGTTGGCCATCACCTCGGCCGAGGCGCCGCCGCCGATGTCGAGGAAGTTGGCGGGCTTCACGTTGCCGTGACGCTCACCGGCGTAGGCGACGACGTCCAGCGTCGACATGACCAGACCGGCACCGTTACCGATGATGCCCACCTCGCCGTCGAGCTTGACGTAGTTGAGGTCGTTCTCCTTGGCCTTGAGCTCGAGGGGATCGGTGGCGTCCTTGTCCTCGAACTCGGCGTGGCCGGGCTGCCGGAAGTCGGCGTTCGCGTCCAGGGTGACCTTGCCGTCCAGGGCCAGGATCTGATCGTCGGGCGTGCGCACCAGCGGGTTGACCTCCACCAGGGTGGCGTCCTCACCGATGAAGACCTCCCAGAGCTTCTGGATGGTCACGGCCGCGGCGTCGAGCACCTCGGCGGGCAGGTGGCCCTTCTCGGCGATCTCGCGCGCGAAGGCCAGATCGACACCCTTGACGGCGTCGACGGGCACCTTGGCCAGGCGCTCGGGCTTGGTCGCGGCGACCTCTTCGATCTCCATGCCACCCTCGACCGAGCACATGGCCAGGTAGGTGCGGTTGGAGCGGTCGAGCAGGAAGGAGATGTAGTACTCCTCGGCGATGTCACTGGCCTCGGCGACCAGCAGCTTCTTGACGATGTGGCCCTTGATGTCGAGGCCCAGGATGTTGGTGGCGTGCTCCAGGGCGTCGGCGGGAGTGGCCGCGTACTTGACGCCGCCGGCCTTGCCGCGGCCACCGACCTTGACCTGAGCCTTCACCATGACCGGCTTGCCGATCTCCTCGGCGATCGCCTTGGCGTCCTCCGGCGAGTCGGTGACCCGGCCGGGCGTAGTGGGTACGTTGTGCTTGGCGAACAGCTCTTTCGCCTGGTATTCGAACAGATCCATGAGCTTCCTAAATCGCGTCGGTGCGAACTGACTTCTGAAGTGGGCCGCCGGACCGGCCGGAAGGCCGCGACAGGCTCGCTGGCACTGTATCCACCTCGGTGTCGGCCGCCGTCATCGCCCACCGCTCATGTGGTACATCTCACCGGACCCCGTTGGTGATACAAGTCACAATCCCGGTGGGAATGCTCACTTGAGTTGCCACCAACATTGGGATTTGGTTAACGTGCCTACTGGTCTTGATAACGGACAGGTCACGACGCGAAGGGCACTCCAGGTTGGCTGAGCACAGTGCGTCCCGCACCCTCCGGGGGGTAGCGACGAAAGGGCTCTCCACCCAACGCCCCGCAGAAGTCACCGACATCATCCCGTTCAATGAGTTCGGCGACCTCCATGACCTGGACTTTCGCGATAGTTCCGCGTTCGACAAAGAACAGCGTGTGATCGCCGCCCCCGAACTCGACGACCTTCACGACACCGACGACCTGGTGCCGTTGCGGCTCCTCATCCCGAGCGAATTCCGGTCACGGACGACGCCGACCGGCGATGCCGGCGATGATCACGGTTCGTCGCACGCCTATCGCGATAGTCACACCGACCTCAGCGACGGCAACGCCCTCACCGATGTGATCGACATGCGCGGTGGCCCCCTGCAACGCAGCGGCGGCGCCCACCGTAAGCAGACCGTCGGTGCGGTCAAGAGCCGCCTGATGATCGCGGCCATGGCCGCCGGCGCGACCGCCTCGGGCGCGTACTCGCTGAGCAACCCGGAGAGCACCCCGACCACCGACACGGTGCTGGCCGCAGACAACGCGCTCATCAACGGCGCCGCCATCAGTGGCTCCCCCGAGGGCATGCAGATCGTCGCGGTCCAACCGGTCGCCTCAGGGGCGATCCACGCCGAGGAGATCACCAAGGCCGCCGCGTTCGCGCAGGAGCGCGCCGAGCGCGAGGCCCGCCTGGTGCGGCCGCTCTTCGCGATGCCGACCAAGGGCGTGTGGACGTCCGGCTTCGGTTACCGCTGGGGCGTGCTGCACGGCGGCATCGACATCGCTGGTCCGATCGGCACCCCGATCATGGCGGCCAGCGACGGCGTCGTCGTCGAGGTCGGCCCGACGGCCGGTTACGGCGCGCTGGTGAAGTTGCGCCACTCGGACGGCACCGTGACGCTGTACGGCCACATCAACACCTGGCTGGTCAGCAAGGGACAGCGGGTGATGGCCGGCGACCAGATCGCCACCATGGGCAACCGCGGCAACTCGACCGGCCCGCATCTGCACTTCGAGGTGCTGACGAACGGCTCCAACCGGATCGACCCGGTGCCGTGGCTGGCACAGCGGGGGCTCAGCCCCGGCAGCTACGTCGGCTGACAATCCACGCCGGCCGAAAAGCTACGTTGGACGGGTGACCCCGGATCCACCCGAACCGCCTGCTGATCAACCTCGCATCATTCGCCGGACCCCCACCGGTTCCTTTCCCACGCTGAACCCTCCCTCGTTGGGTGACGACCGCACGTCCTTGTTGCGTACCCCTGCCGAGGCGGGACAAACCACCTACATCCCGCGGCCCGTCCCGGTCGCCGTCCCCTCGCGACGGTCACCCGGGCCCGCCACCGCCATCGCGGCCGCCGTGCTGAGCATCCTGTCCGGCTGGGCCACCGCCGTCATCGCGACCGATCTGATCGCCGGGTGGTGGAACACCGATCTGCTGTTCTGCATAGCCATCGGATTCCTCACCGCCATCTCGGCCGCCGCCGGTATCGGTGGGCTGATTGCGCTGCTGCTGCAGCGCCGGATGGGACGGCTGTTGATCGCCGTCGGCGCCGCCATCGGACTGCTGATCTTCGGCAGCCTGTTCCTGGCCGGCGCCAAACTGCACCCGGTGGTGTACGCGATGCCGCTGTTGCCGGTCTCCGCGATCGTGCTCGCCCTGTTGCCGAGCACCCGCGAGTGGGCGCGCAGCTGATCCCCCGGTCGCTGCGCTCCAGCCCGCCGGTCTAGAGCTTCTGCACCGGCGCGTGGTTGTGCATCAGCTTGACGCGCCCGGCACTGCCGAAGTCGATGAGTGACATCGCCGACTCCCCCATCCCGGAGACCTCTTCCACGCGGCCCAGCCCGTACTTGTCGTGGGTGACCCGGTCCCCGGGCTCCAGCGTGATGATCGCCCGGTTGCGCGCCTTCGCCGGGACCGGCGCCGGGCGTGCACTGTCGGCGAACCGTCCGACCCGCGGGGCGCTCAGCGCCGCCGACGGGGCCTCGACGCGGCGCCAGTTGATCAGGTCCTCGGGGATCTCGCGCAGGAACCGCGACTCCGGGTTGAGCATCGGCTGCCCCCAGGAGGAGCGCACCTTGGCCCGGCTCAGGTACAGCCGCTGCCGGGCGCGGGTGATCCCGACATAGGCCAGCCGGCGTTCCTCGGACAGCTCGGTCGGGTCCCCGAGTGCCCGCATGTGCGGGAACATGCCGTCCTCCCAGCCGGTCACGAAAACGACCGGGAACTCCAGACCTTTGGCGGTGTGCAGCGTCATCATGGTGACCACGCCGGATTCGTGTTCGGGGATACCGTCGGCGTCGGCGACCAGCGATACCCGCTCCAGGAACTGGGCCAGCACGCCGGTGTCGGGAACATCCTCGTCCTCGGGCATACCTTCTTCGTCGCGCAACGCCTGCGCGTTGGCCAGGTCGATGCTGAATTCGTGTGCGACGCTGACGAGTTCGTTCAAGTTGTCCAGCCGCGCCAGGTCCTGCGGGTCGCTGGAGGCTTCGAGTTCGCGCCGGTATCCGGTGCGGTCCAGCACCGCCTCCACCAGATCGCCGAGCTCACCGTCCAGACCGCCGCGCAGGCTGTCGAGCAGCTGGGTGAACGAGGCGATGGCCTTCTCCGAGCGGGTGTTCAGCATCGGCACCCGGCCCTCGGCGGCGGCCTGCAGGGCGTCGTTGAAGCTGCCGCCGGTGTTCTCGGCGTACACCGCCACGCAGGCTTCGGCGCGGTCACCGATGCCGCGGCGCGGGGTGTTCAGGATGCGCCGCATGCTCACCGCATCGCCGGGGTTGTCCAGCACCCGCAGGTAGGCGACGATGTCGCGGATCTCTTTGCGCTCGTAGAACCGCACCCCACCAACGACTTTGTACGGGATCCCGGCGCGGATGAACACTTCTTCCAGCGCCCGCGACGAGTTGTTGGTCCGGTAGAAGACCGCCACATCGGAATAGTTGACCTGGTGGCCGTCGGCCAGCGCGTCGATCTCCTCGGCGACGAAGCGTGCCTCGTCGTGCTCGTTGTCGGCGACATAGCCGACGATCAGTTCACCCTCACCGGAGTCGGTCCACAGCCGCTTCTCGCGACGCCCGGCATTGCGGGAGATGACAGCGTTGGCAGCGTTCAGGATCGTCTGCGTGGAGCGGTAATTCTGTTCCAGCAGAATCGTGGTCGCGTTCGGGTAGTCGCGCTCGAAATCCTCGATATTGCGGATGGTGGCCCCGCGGAACGCATAGATCGACTGATCGGCGTCGCCCACCACACACAGCTCGCCGGGTGTCACACCGTCCTGGGTTGTCTCCACGCCGACGAGCTCACGCACCAACATGTACTGGGCGTGGTTGGTGTCCTGGTACTCGTCGACCAGGATGTGCCGGAACCGCCGCCGGTAGTACTGGGCGATCTGCGGAAAGGCTTGCAGCACAGCGACTGTCTCACCGATGAGATCGTCGAAGTCCAGGGCGTTGGCCGCCCGCAACCGGCGCTGGTACTCGCCGAACACCGAAGCCACGGTCTTGGACATGTCGTCGGCGGTCTCGGTGAGATCGGCGAGCGCCTGGTCCGGGTCGATCAGCTCGTTCTTCAGGTTGGAGATGCTGTTGGCCAACAGCCGCGGCGAGTACCGCTTGGTGTCCAGGCCCATGTCCTTGGCGATCATCATGAGCAGCCGCCGCGAGTCGTCGGCGTCATAGATGGAGAAGTTGGAATTCAGCCCGGGCAGCAGCGAGGCCTGGTTGCGCAGGATCCGCACGCAGGTGGCGTGGAAGGTGGACACCCACATGCTCCGGGCGCGCGGCCCGATGAGTGCCACGACACGTTCGCGCATCTCCGCGGCGGCCTTGTTGGTGAACGTGATGGCCAGCACCTGGCCGACGCCCACCTCGCGGGCGGCCAGCAGATAGGCGATGCGCCGGGTGAGCACCGCCGTCTTGCCCGACCCGGCACCGGCCACGATGAGCAGCGGGGACCCTTCGTGCAGTACGGCCTGGCGCTGCTGCGGGTTGAGCCCGTCCAGCAGCTGGTCGGTTTCGGAGGCCCCACCGGAAGCGTGAGCTGGTGCGTGAGAAAGCGATGTCATTTCGGTCTCGAATCTACCGCTGAACGGTGACATCCCCGTGACCCGGCTTTGCACCGAATCTGCGTCGGGTGGCACACTCGGTTCGTGTCACCCGAGCCCGCCGCCAACATCGACGATCTGCGTCTGGAGATCGACGAACTGGACGCCACGATCCTGGCCGCGGTGCAACGCCGTACCGAGGTTTCCCGGATCATCGGCAAGGCCCGGATGGCCTCCGGTGGCACCCGGCTGGTGCACAGCCGGGAGATGAAGGTCATCGAGCGCTACAGCGAGCTCGGCCCGGAGGGCAAAGACCTGGCCATGCTGCTGTTACGCCTGGGCCGCGGCCGGCTCGGCCACTAGCCCCAACTCAGGGCGTGAAGGCGATGTACTTGGTCTCCAGGTACTCCTCGATACCTTCGGAGCCGCCCTCGCGCCCGAACCCGGATTCCTTGATCCCGCCGAACGGGGCGGCCGCATCCGAGATGACGCCGCGGTTCACCCCGACCATGCCGGCCTCGACGGACTCCGCCACCCGCAACGCCCGGTCGAGTGACTGGGTGTAGATGTAGGACGCCAGGCCGTATTCGGTGGCATTCGCCGCAGCGATGCCCTCCTCCTCGGTGTCGAAACCGGTGATCGGCGCGACGGGCCCGAAGACCTCCTCCTTGAGGATGCGGGCGTCGGCGGGAACATCGGCCAGCACGGTGGCCGGGTAGAAGTGCCCCGGCCCGCCGGGCGCTACCCCGCCGACGGCCACCTCGGCGCCGCGCGCCACCGCGTCGGACACCAGGTCGGCGACGATGCCGAGCTGCTTGGCCGAGATCAGCGGGCCCAGCGTCGACGAATCCTCCAGGCCGTTGCCCAGGGTGTACTCGCTCATCCGCTTCACCAGCTTGTCGGTGAACTCCGCACGCACCGCGTTGGCCACGTGGAAGCGGTTGGCGGCGGTGCACGCCTCGCCGCCGTTGCGCATCTTGGCCAGCAGGGCGCCCTCGACCGCGGCGTCGACATCGGCGTCGTCGAACACCACGAACGGGGCGTTGCCGCCCAGTTCCATCGAGGTCCGCAGCAGCTTGTCGCTGGACTGTTTCACCAGCGCCTTGCCCACCCCGGTCGACCCGGTGAAGGTCAGTTTGCGCAGCCGGCCGTCGTCGATCAGGGCGCCGGTCAGCTCGCCGGGCTTGGTGGTCGGCAGCACCGACAGCACACCCTTGGGCAGCCCGGCCTCGTCGATCAGCTTGGCCAGCAGCAGCATGGTCAGCGGCGTCTCCTGGGCGGGCTTGACCAGCATGGTGCAGCCGGCGGCCAGAGCCGGGCCGATCTTGCGGGTGCCCATCGCCAGCGGGAAGTTCCACGGGGTGATGGCGTAGCAGGGGCCGACGGGCATCTTGGTGACCAGGATGCGGCCGGTGCCCGCCGGTGCCTGGGTGTAGCGGCCGGCGATGCGCACCGCCTCCTCGGCGAACCAGCGGAAGAACTCGGCGCCGTACTTGACCTCGCCGCGGCTCTCGGCGATCACCTTGCCCATCTCGAGGGTCATCAGGGTGGCGAGGTCTTCGCTTCGCGCGGTGAGGGTTTCGAAGACCGAACGCAGGATCTCGCCGCGTTCGCGGGCCGGGGTGGCGGCCCAGTCGGCCTGTACCGCCGCGGCGGCGTCCAGCGCGGCGATACCGTCCTGCGCTCCTGCATCGGCCACCGAGGTGATGACCTCGTCGGTCGCCGGGTTGAGCACGTCGAAGGTGGACGAGCCTGCCCGTTCCTCACCACCGATCCACAGACCGGTCGGCACGGATGCAATCAAGTCTTCAATGCGCATACATCCATCATGTACACCCTCGATCCGGGCGCCGCACTAAGGTCAGAAGAATGAGTGCTGACATCACCGAAACGGCCGCATGGCATTCGCTGCAACGCCACCACGACGCGGTGGCGCCGAAGAATCTTCGGGAGCTCTTCGCCGAGGACCCGGCCCGCGGCACCGAACTGACGCTGACCGTCGGGGATCTCTACATCGACTACAGCAAGCACCGGGTGACACGCGAAACCCTGGGCCTGCTGGCCGATCTGGCCAGGGCCGCCGACCTGGAGGGCCGCCGCGCGGCGATGTTCTCCGGCACCCACATCAACACCTCCGAGGACCGCGCGGTGCTGCACACCGCCCTGCGCCTGCCCAAGGGCGCCGAACTGGAGGTCGAAGGGCAGGACGTCGTCGCCGACGTGCACGAGGTGCTCGACGCGATGGGCACGTTCACCGACCGGTTGCGGTCCGGCGAGTGGACGGGCGCGACGGGTGCGCGGATCGCCTGCGTGGTGAACATCGGGATCGGCGGCTCGGACCTGGGTCCGGTGATGGTGTACGACGCGCTGCGCCACTACGCCGACGCCGGCATCTCGGCGCGGTTCGTCTCCAACGTCGATCCCGCCGACCTGGTCGCCACGCTTGACGGTCTCGACCCGGCGACAACACTTTTCGTCATCGCCTCGAAGACGTTCTCCACGTTGGAGACGTTGACCAACGCCACCGCGGCGCGACGCTGGCTCACCGAGGCGCTCGGCGATGACGCGGTGTCCAAGCATTTCGTGGCGGTGTCGACCAACAAGAAGCTGGTCGACGAGTTCGGTATCGACACCGACAACATGTTCGGCTTCTGGGACTGGGTCGGCGGCCGGTACTCGGTGGACAGCGCGATCGGCCTGAGCGTGATGGCGGTGATCGGGAAGGAACGGTTCGCGGAGTTCCTGGCCGGCTTCCATCTGGTCGACGAGCACTTCCGCACCGCGCCGCTGGCCGAGAACGCGCCGGCGCTGCTCGGCTTGATCGGCCTCTGGTACAACAACTTCTTCGGTGCGCAGTCCCGCGCGGTGCTGCCCTACTCCAATGACCTGTCCCGGTTCGCGGCGTACCTGCAGCAGCTGACGATGGAGTCCAATGGCAAGTCGGTGCGCGCCGACGGCACGCCCGTCACCACCGACACCGGTGAGATCTATTGGGGCGAACCGGGAACCAATGGACAACACGCCTTCTATCAGTTGCTGCACCAGGGCACCCGGCTGATCCCCGCCGATTTCATCGGGTTTTCCCAGCCCACCGATGATCTGCCGACCGCCGACGGCACCGGCAGCATGCACGACCTGTTGATGAGCAACTTCTTCGCCCAGACCCAGGTGCTGGCCTTCGGCAAGACCGCCGAGGAGATCGCCGGCGAAGGCACGGCAGCCGACGTCGTCCCGCACAAGGTGATGCCGGGCAATCGCCCGACGACGTCGATCCTGGCGACCAAGCTGACGCCCTCGGTGGTGGGCCAGTTGATCGCGCTCTACGAGCACCAGGTCTTCACCGAGGGTGTGATCTGGGGGATCGACTCGTTCGACCAGTGGGGTGTGGAGCTGGGCAAGACCCAGGCCAAGGCGCTGCTGCCGGTCCTCACCGAGGATGCGTCACCGGCCGAGCAGACCGACAGCTCCACCGATGCCCTCGTACGCCGTTACCGCAAGGAGCGAGGCCGCACCGCCTAGTCCTCCGGATCGGGATCCGTCCGCGTCCAACCGAGGATCATGGCGGGCAGGCAGCCGCCGATGAGCAGGACCGTCAGCGCCATCAGCCCGCCGGCATACGCCATGTCGGTATCGGTGCCGTCGGTGATCGTGGAACCGAAGATCAGGTACCCGATGGGCAGCATCATCAGGTACTGCGTCGCGGTCAGCCCGATGGATCGGGCGCTGTTGCGTTGGGCGATCTCGAATTCGTCGAGCGCGGCCTCCGGCGCGTCACCGCGCCTGCCCGAGACCAGTTGCAGCACGGTCCACATCGGGAAGAACGCGACGCAGGCCGGCAGCCACAGCAGCGGCGCCCACCACAGGCCGAACGCGCACAGCACCGCGACGGCTGCCATGAACGCGAACGTCACCGCCAGTCCGATCACGAGCATCCGCCGGCGGCGGCGGTTGCGCCACGTGGGCAGTGAATTGGCATATGTGCGTTCCTGTTTCAGGAACCGTCTGGTCCGAAAATCCTGGTACCTGTCGAGGATGCTCGTCTCGGTCACGGCCGTGTCCCTTCCGCTCGTTGCCTGTTTCCATAGAGTTCGGCCGACAGTGGCGTGAACGGTTCTCGGGAGAACACCGCCTCCACCGGCAACTCGAAGACGTCGCAGATGCGGAACGCCAGGTCAAGGCTCGGGTAGTGGTCGCCTCGCTCCAGCGCACCGACGGTCTGCGGGTTGACGTCGATCAGCCCGGCGAGCTGCACGCGTGTCATGCGCCGCTCGGCGCGCAGCACGCCGATGCGGTTGTGAATGGGAAGCTGCTCCCCACGACGCACCGGACTCATGCAATCTATTGTTAGGAAAACCCAACACTCTGTCAAACAACTGGAACAGTCTGGGCGAGGACGGCAAGTAGCTCGCCCCCGATACGCGAAATGGCCGTCCCCGGATCAGTCACCGGGAACAGCCATTTCGTGAAGCTCGGGAGCGTTGTTAGCTATCAGGGGGCGGGGATGGTGGCGCACCCGACGCCCGGAATGCACCCACTGGCGCCACCGGGACCGGCGCTACCGACCGGGCCGCCGGGGATCCCACCGCTGGCGCCGCCTGGGCCGGCAGTCCCGCCCGGACCACCCGGAATCGAGCCGGATGCCCCCTCGGGGCCGGCCGTACCACCGGGGCCACCGGGAATCACGCCACTGGCGCCACCGGGACCGGCTTCACCGGCCGGGCCACCGGGGATCGCCACATCGGCGCCACCCGGGCCCGCGGTACCGATGCTGGCACACGGCTTGCCATCGGGGTTCCAGCACGGCGGCGGAGCGGGCTCGGCTCCGGCGATCGGCGAGAACGCGATGGCCGCTCCCGCGGCACCGGCGAACACAAAGGTCGTCATCTTCGTCAGTTTCACCATCATGGAAGAACGGTTACCACCGGCCTAGCTGGGCTAAACATCGCGAAAACAGAAATTCTCGACGACGTCAGGCGAACCGTTTCGTGTACTTCGGCGGCAGCAGCCGCATGATCTGCGTGATCGGCGCCCACGGCCAGGACGGCACCACTGCGCGCCCCTTTTCCTTCTCGATGGCCTCGACCATCTTGCGGACACCGGTCTCGTTGTCGACCATCAGCAGGGTGGTCGCCGACTTCGCGGTCATCTCGGACTCGATGTAGCCGGGCTCGATGACGGTGATCCGGATGGGCCCCTTGTCGTACTCGGCGCGCAGGGACTCCCCCAGTGAGGTCATTCCGGCCTTGCTGGCACAGTAGGCCGCCTTGCCGCCGGGCACCCCGGTGTTTCCGAGCACCGACGAGATCAGCACGAGGTGTCCGCCGCCGGATTTCTTGAACATCTCCAGCGCGGTCTCGATCTGCACCATGCCCGAGATCAGGTTGGTGTTGATGGTGGCCTTGTTGGCCCACGGCTTACCTTCGCCGAGCGGCCAGCCCTTGCCGATTCCCGCGTTGACGATGACGCGGTCGATGCCGCCGAGTTCGTCGGACAGTTCGCCGAACACCCGCGGGATGGCCTCGTGATCGTCGACGTCGAGGGCGGCGATGGCGATCTTGGCATAGGGGTGCTTGTCGAGGATCTCGGCGCGCAGTTCTTCGAGGCGCTCGACGCGGCGGGCACACAGTGCCAGGTCCCGGCCCTTGGCCGCGAAGGCACGCGCCATTCCGGCGCCGAGGCCCGAGCTTGCACCGGTGATGAGGATCTTCTGGCGGGTCATGGCAGCAGGATAACCGAGTTATACATCTTGGGAGAAGACCGTCACAGCTCGGTCGTCGATTCGGGGTCCGTTCCACGGCGCGCAAACGTGTTCCAGGCTGCGAATCCGCTGGTGAATCCCAACGCGATCGACATCATCGACACCAGCATCACCGTGATCGCCGCACTGCCCTGCCCCGATGCCAGTTCGGCGACCCCGATCATCCCGATCGAGCTGGGCACCAGCAGCCAGAACCCGGGGGCGAGCATCACCTGGGCCACCGGTGTCATCGACAGTCTGCTGAGTGCCAACGCACAGAGGATCAGGATGAGCCCGCCGCCGAAGCCGCTGACATACCCGCCGAACGCCGCGTTGGTCAGCACCTGGGCGCCGTACGCGGTGAACAGGACCAGCATCAGCCACGGGGCGAAGCCGCGGGGCGGCCCGAGGTGCAGGGTGATCGCGACGGCATACACGGCGACACCCAGCCAGGGCGCCCAGCTACCGAGCGTGTTGACGGGGGCATCGGCGAGCTCCGACCAGGACAGCCCGAGCAATTGGACGGCCAGCAGGATCCCCAGCGCCAGTTGTGCCAGTCGCATCAATCCGGCCATCAGCCGCGCCGATCCGGACACCATCTCACTGGTCGACGATTCGATGACCGCCAGCGTGATCGCCACCCCGGGCAGGAACAGCGTCAGCGGCGCGATCAGCACCCGCAGGCTGTCGTGCCCCATGTGCAGCAGCCGCCCGAGACTGAAGGCGACATAGGTGACCAGGAATGCGCTGAGTACCGGCAGCAGTTGGCGCAACGCGGCATTCTTGCGGGTCGCCAGCTCCAGCAGTCCGACGATCAACCCGAAACCGGTGGCGGCGATCAGCGACACCACCGTCGGTTGCAGGATCAGCCCGTAGGCGGCACTTTGCAACCCGTAGCCGATCACCCCGACCCAACTGGGGAAGCGCCGCGGTAGCGCGTGGATGCGATCCAGCTCGGCGATCCCCTCGACCGGGTCGACCCGGCGGCGCTGGGCCTGCTCCGCCAACTCGCCCAACGGGAAGGTCTGGTCGTAGCGCAACGCGGCACCACGCACCACCGTGGTGTGGTGCCGGTCGCCGGCCTGGATGAAGTTCGGCAGCACCAGCACCGGGCACTCTGTTTCCTGCCGGGCGGCCACCCGCTCCAGAGCAAGGCGAACCATCGTCACCGGATAGTCCGCGCTGAGCATCGCCGAGCCGAGCCGGGCGATGAACTCGATGGCGGTGGGGTCGTCGGCGTCAGGCACGGGCGGGCCTCATCAGAATCAGCGCCGCCACGATGGCCGCCAGCGGCACCGCGGTCAGCGTCCAGCCGAGCGTATGGATGGCGTCGATCATGCTCGCGTGCGCACCGTCGACCACCTCACGGGCCCGCTGCGGGTCCAGCACGTTGGTGCCCGCGGCCGAACCGGCCCCGCCGTGAGCCGCCCGCAACGCCTCACGCGCCTGCTCCTCGCTGATCCCGGTGCCGGCGAGCTTGCCGGCCGCGGAGTGCACGAAGACGCTGGTGCCGATAAGCGCGAACAGCGCCGGCCCCATCGAGTACGCCGCTTGTCCGACAGCACTTTTCACCGCGGCGACCGCGCCGCTCAGCTCGACCGGCGCGGTCTGCAGCATGACGGTGGCCTCGATGGTCTCGACGACGGCCGCGCCGACGGCGTTGAAGGCCACCGCGGCGAACAGCACCCACAGTGAGCTCTGCTCGCCGAGCCGGGTCACCACCAGCAGTCCCGCGACCAGCAACAGCAGCCCGCCGACGAGCACGCCGCGCTGCCCCAGTCGGACCGCGGCCCGGCCGGCCGCCGCGGCCCCGACGGCCGACAGCAGCGCGGCGGGCGCCATGAGAAGGCCCAGCGCAGTGGGTGATTCGCCGCGGACTGCGACGAGGTAGAAGGCCAGCAGCACCGTCACGCCGCCGCTGAGGAAGTTGAAGGCGATGCCGGCGAAGACGGCGGCATTGAACGGCCCGGAGGAGAATATCCGCAGGTCCAGCGCGGGGCTCGGAGTGCGTCGTTCGAAGATCACGAAGGCGACCGCGGCGACCAGCCCGACGGCCAGCGACCCGATCACACCCGCGTTCAGACCGCTCTGCAGCCGGGAAAGTCCGAAGACCGTCCCCGACAGTGCGACGGCCACCAGCAGCAGACCGACAACGTCGAGCCGGCGCTCGGCGCGTGGTGTCTCCGGCACGTACCTGCGCACCATGGCCAGCGCGACCAGCGCCAGGACGGGGGCCACCAGAAAGCAGGTGCGCCAACCGAAGTGTTCGGCGAGCAGGGACCCGATGGCCGGCATCGGCACCGCAGCGACGAATCCGGCCCCCAGATGCAGTGAGATCGCGGTGGCCCGCCGCTCGGGCGGGAAGACGACGTTGACGATGGCCAGCGCCAATCCCAGTTGCAGGGCGAATGCCAGTCCCACCCCGGCGCGGGCGGCGATCAGCACCCCGGCGTTCGGCGCCGAGGCGGCCAGCACACCGAACACGACGGTGCCCATCAGGCCGAGCGAGAACATCCGCCTCATGCCGAATTTGTCCCCGAGTGCGCCGGCTCCGAGCACGCCCGCCGCCAGGGACAGGGTGGCCACGCTGGCGACGAAGCTGGCGGTGCCCGGCGACAGCGCCAGCCCCTCCCGGACCGCCGAGATGTTCGCCGACAGGATCACCGGATCCGCGGCGGTGATGCTGGCGCCCAGGCCCGTCGCCACAATCGTCATCGTCGCGGCGGTGCCGGACACCACGTGCGGACGGGTCACGGCTGGAAATCTACTTGAGCAGACGCGACATTCTGCGATCTGCGAGCACTTTGCCGCCGGTCTGGCATGTCGGGCAGTACTGGAACGACTTGTCCGCAAACGACACCTCGGCCACCGTGTCCCCACAGACGGGGCACGGCAGCCCGGTGCGGGCGTGCACCCGCAACCCGGAACGCTTCTCCCCTTTCAGCGTTGCGGCCTGCTGGCCCACCGAACGCGACACCGCATCGGTGAGCACCGAGGACATCGCGTCGTGCAGGTCGGCCAGTTGCGCATCGGAGAGTTTGTTGGCGGTCGCAAACGGCGACAGCTTCGCCACGTGCAGGATCTCATCGCTGTAGGCGTTGCCGATCCCGGCGATCACCTTCTGATCGGTGATGACGGTCTTGATGCGGCCCCTTTGACCGGCCAGCACCTCGCGCAGCCCGTCGGGATCCAGCGCCAGCGCATCGGGTCCCAGACCGGCGATCTGCGGGACGTCCAGCGGGTCGCGAACCACCCACACCGCGAGGCGTTTCTGGGTGCCGGCCTCGGTCAGATCGAAGCCCTGCGAGTCGCCCAGGTGCACGCGCAGCGCGATCGGGCCCTTACCCGGTTTCAGCGGCGTCGGCGCCAGCTTGTCCGACCAGCGCAGCCAACCGGCCCGGGACAGGTGGGTGATGAGGTAGAGCTCACCGACCTGCAGCCCGAGGTATTTGCCCCACCGCGCCGCCCCGGTGACCTCGCATCCGTGCAGCGCGGTCACCGGCGGGTCGAAGGTTTTGAGCACCGACAGTGCGGAGATGTCGACCCTGCTGACGGCCTTGCCGACGGCATGCCGGCGCAGGTGATCGGCGAGGGCCTCCACTTCGGGCAGTTCGGGCATGCCACCAGTGTGACTCGAGTGTCGCCCGGGCGGGCACCGATATCGTCTCCCGTGTGCGCAGGTGACCGGAGCGCCGGCCGAGCAGCACGCGGCGGGCCAGGGGCAGTTCGAACGCCGCCGATCCCGGGGCGATCGCTGCGACGGGGCTGATCCGTTACTGCACAGCCCTTTTCGCATCGCCCGCCACCAGGGACAGTAGCCAGCTGACGATGGACAGCACGATCGCGGCCCAGATCGCGGTCCACCAGAAATCCTCGATGAACAGGCCCCAGTGTGTGGTGTGCTCGGTGATCCACGAGGTGATCCACAGCATCAGCGCGTTGATGACGATATGGATCAGGCCGAGGGTCAGGATGTAGAGCGGTATCGAAATGAACTGCACGATGGGCTTGATCACCGCATTGACGAGTCCGAAGACCACCGCGACGACGAAGATGATGCCGGCCCGTTGCAGGGTGGAGTCGCCCCCGAGGATGCTGACGCCGGGCACCACGAGGGTCACCACCCACAACGCCACTCCGGTCAGTGCGGCGCGCAGCAGGAAATTCATGCCGCTCAGTCTGCCGTGCGCAGCAGGTAGATGTCCATGATCCAGCCGTGCCGTTCCCTTGCCGCGGCGCGCATTTCGGCGATCTGCTCACCCACCTCCCCCACGGTGCCGTGGGCGAGCAACTCGTCGGGCGTGCCGAGGTAGGCGCCCCACCAGATTCGGGTGTCGGGCGGGGTGCGCAGGAATGAACATTCGCCGTCGAGCATCACCACGGCCGCTCCGACGGCACCCTCATCCCGCAGCCGCCGGCCGGTGGTGATGAGAACGGCTTCGCCAATATCGTTGAGCGGGATGCGATGCCGCGCGGTGAGTGCCTGGATGGCGGTGATACCGGGAATCACGTCGAACTCGAATTCCACGTGTTCGGCAACGCGGTCCAAGATGCGGAGCGTGCTGTCGTACAGCGACGGGTCGCCCCACGCCAGGAATGCCCCGACCCCGTCGGGCCCGAGTTCGGTCTCGATGGCCCGCGCCCACAGTGCGGCGCGCGCGGCGTGCCAGTCGGTCACGGCCTGCTCGTAGGCAGGCCCGTCCGCCGCCGGGGCCCTCTTGGGGTCCGGCAGGGCGACGAACCGGTAGCCGGGTTCGGCGATGAACCGCTCGCAGATGAGCCGCCGCAGTGCGACCAGATCGTCCTTGGCGTCGCCCTTGTCCATGGCGAAGAAGACCTGCGTGTCATTGAGCGCCGAGATGGCCTGCGCCGTCACGTAGTCGGGATCGCCCGCACCGATACCGATGACATGAATTGTGCGCACCCGCGAAGGCTAGCGGGGCCACCGAAGGAGACAGTTACCCAGTACCGCGGGTATTGACTACCGCTGGTATCGAACGTAGCTTCAAAGCTCACGCACCATTTCGAGGGAGTCGACGATGACAGCTTCGGTGAAGACCCAGACCACCCGCGCGGAATTCGCCGAACGCCTGCTCAAGGGGTCGGTGCGCAAGTCCTACGAACCCGTCGTGGATATCGACTGGGATGCGCCGCTGGATCCGGACAAGTTCTATCTGCCACCCAAGGTGGTGTCTTTGTACGGCACCCCGCTCTGGGAGGCGATGAGCCGGGCCGAACAGATCGAACTGTCCCGCCAGGAACTGGTGAACACCCTGTCGGCCGGCATCTGGTTCGAGAACATCCTGAACCAGGCGCTGCTGCGCAAGATGATGCACCAGGACCCCACCGCGGCCACCACCCATTACGAACTCACCGAACTCGGCGACGAGACCCGGCACATGGTCATGTTCGGCAAGGCCATCGCCAGGGTCGGCGCCGATCCGGTCCGGCCGAAGCTCTATCAGCGCCTCGCCATCAACGCCCTGCCGTTCGCGTTCCGCGGGTCGGTGCTGTGGGTCGCCGCGCTGATCGGCGAGGAGATCTTCGACTCGCTGCAACGCCAGATGATGGACGATGACGACCTGCAGCCGGTGGTGCAGCGCCTGATGCGCATCCATGTCACCGAGGAGGCCCGCCACATCCAATTCGCCCGTGACGGGCTGCGCAAGCGCATGCCGACGATGTCGCGGGCCAAGCGGATCTGGGTGGGCAACCTCAACGGACTCGGCGGACCGTTCTTCCGGTTCCTGTTCACCAACAAGGTGCAGTACCACCGGGTCGGCCTGGACGGCCGGGCGGCGCGGCGGATGGCCCGCCGGTCCCCGCACCGCCACCAGGTGCAGATCGCGGGCTTCGCCCCGCTGGCCTCGTTCCTGGAGGAGGTCGGCCTGATGGGCCCGATCGCGCGGCGGATGTGGCGGCGCAGCGGATTCCTGCCCGGCGGCGCGGTACAACCGGCCGGACGCTCCGAAATCGAGGAATCCGAGGACCTTTATGACGGGCCGGCCACCATCGAGGGCCGGGTGTCGCGGGTTCGGCTCACCGGACACCTGGACCCGATCGATGGTCAGTACCACTGGCAGGGAACTGTTTTCGAGGCGCTGCCCGATGACGCACGTAATCCACTGTCCATCACGATCGAAAACCTGTCCGCGTCGGCCAGGTTCACCGAACGCAGCCAGCAGGGCGGCTACTCGATCGCCGGCGTCGGCGTTCCGCCCTTCCCGCGGTAGCTCCCGCATTCCGTGCCACAGAACTAGAACGTGTTCTAGTATCGGCGTCATGCGGTTCACCTATGCGGAAGCCATGACCGATCCCAAGTACTACATCCCGTTGGCGAAAGCCGCCGACGAGGCCGGGTACCACGGGATGACCATCGCCGACAGCGTCGCCTACCCCGAGGTGTCGGACTCGACATATCCCTACACCGAGGACGGCAACCGCGAATTTCTCGACGGCAAGTCGTTCATCGAGACCTTCGCGCTCATCGGGGCCTTGTCCGCGGTGACGACGAAACTCCAGTTCAACGTCTTCGTGCTCAAGCTGCCGATCCGGCCGCCGGCGCTGGTCGCCAAGCAGGCCGGGTCGCTCGCGGCGATGTTCGACAACCGCCTCAACCTCGGTGTCGGCACCAGCCCGTGGCCGGAGGACTACGAGATCATGGGCGTACCGTACGCACGCCGCGGTAAGCGGATGGACGAGTGCATCGACGTCATCCGCGGGCTCACCTCCGGTGACTACTTCGAGTACCACGGCGAGTTCTACGACTTCCCGTCCTTCAAGATGACCCCGGCGCCCACCAAGCCGATCCCGATCCTGATCGGTGGGCACGCGGACGCCGCGCTCAAGCGCGCCGCGCGCAACGACGGCTGGATGCACGGCGGCGGCGATCCCGCCGAGCTCGACCCACTGCTGGCCAAGCTGAAGAAGTACCGGGAGGAAGAGGAGCGCATCGGCCTGGCCGACGAGTTCCAGATCCACGTCATCTCGATCGACGGTTTCACCCTGGATGGCGTCAAGCGCCTGGAGGACAAGGGCGTCACCGATGTCATCGTCGGCTTCCGGATTCCCTACATCATGGGACAGGACACCGAACCGCTCGACGACAAGATCCGCAACCTGGAATGGTTCGCGGAGAATGTGATCGCCAAGGCCAACGGATAGCTCATCTGTGGGTACCCGGTACCCATGACGGACAACCTGGTCGACACTCTGCTGGAATTGGAACGCGCGGGCTGGGACTCGCTGTGCAACTCCACCGGATCGGAGTTCTACGGCGCGACGATGCTCGCGGACGCGGTGATGGTGCTGGCCAACGGGATGGTGATGGACCGCCGGACCGTGGTGAACGCACTGTCCGAATCACCGCCCTGGCGCACCTACGAGATCAGCGATGTCCGGTGTGTCCCGGTCGACGACGACAACGCGGCACTGGTCTACACCGGCACCGCGTGGCGCGACGGCGCGGAACCTGCGTTCCGGGGGGTCATGTCGAGCGTGTACCACCGCACCGGTGACGCATGGCGGCTCGCGCTGTATCAGCAGACGCAGGCGCCGTGAGTCAGGCGCCCTGCGCGTCGATGGCCGCCACGCTGAGCACCTGATCGAGCACCATGGTGGCGGTGCCGACCGTGGCCGACCGGTCACCATAGGTCGCCGGACGCACCCGCAGCGCACCCGTGGCCTGCGCAGTCGCGTTGCGGTACAACGTCTCCCGTAGCCCCGCTACGAAGATCTCGTGCACGCCGGCCATATCGCCGGCGACCACGATCAGCGCCGGGTTGAGCAGGTTGACCGCCGGGGCGATGCCCTCCCCCACATATCGGCCGCTGTCGCGGACCATCCGGCGCGCTTCCGGGTCACCGTCATTGGCGAGTTCGGCCACATCGCGCAGATGCCGCACCGGGCGCCCCTGCTGCTGCAGCGCGCGCACGATCGCCCAGCCGCCGGCGATCGCCTCCAGACAGCCCGTGTCACCGCAGCGGCAGGGAACATCCTGTGCGGCAGCGATCTTGTTGTGCCCGAACTCGCCTGCGGCCTGACCGGCTCCGCGAAGCAGCAGGCCGCCTGCGACGATGCCCGCGCCCATACCGCTGGAGGCCTTCAGAACCAGCACATCGTCCTCGTCGCCGCGTTCGGCGAGCGCGATGGCGTTGGCGTCATTGTCCAGAACCACCGGGACGCCCACCAACGACGGCAGGGCCTCGAAATACGGCCGCAGCGCCACACCGTCCCAGCCCCGCAGGATGGCCGACCCGCAGCTGCAGCCGCGTTCGGCGTCCACCGTGCCGGGCAGGCTCAGGCCGACCCCGTACACCGGGTCACCCGGGAACTGTTCCAGCAGCACGTCGAGGCCCTTGACCACGTCGGGCATCAGGTCGTCGGGCCCGAGCGCGACCTCCTGGTCTATATCGGTCAGCGCCAGAACGGTGCCCGCGAGGTTGCACACCGCGAGCCTGGTGCGGCTGATGCCGACGGCCACCGAGAGCACCACACCGGCGTCGGCGTTGAAGCTCAGCTGGGTGGCCGGACGGCCGCCGGTGGAGGCCGCCGGTTGGCATTCGACGACCAGCCCGGTCTCGAGGAGCACCGCGAGTCTTGCGCCGACGGCGGTGCGGGACAGTCCGGTGCGCGCGGCGATCTCCGCACGGGTGATCTCACCTTGACCCCTGATCAGGGCAAATGTCTCACCGACGCTGGTCACGCCTTCGATTCCACCATGAAGGCGTAAGTTTCGCCACTTTCGACTGAAAAGAGCAAAACTAAGTTGTCGCTGCGGCGTAAGTCGTCCTACGCTGAACCGGTGACACCCAGCCTCGAACGCCCCACCCGCCCGCAGTCCGTCATCGCCACCGATCCCACGGTCCGATGGCTGGCCGTGTTCGCGCTGGCTCTGGGCGGTTTCGGGATCGGCACCACCGAGTTCGTCGCGATGGGCCTGCTCCCCGATATCGCGGCCGGCTTCGGTGTCAGCGAACCGACGGCGGGCCATGTCATCTCCGCCTACGCCCTGGGGGTGGTGGTCGGTGCGCCGACCATCGCCGCGCTGACTGCCCGGGTGCCGCGCCGCGCCCTGCTGCTCGGGCTGATGGTGGTCTTCACCCTGGGCAACCTGGCCAGCATGCTCGCCCCGACCTACACGACGCTGGTGATCGCGCGGTTCGTCGCCGGCCTGCCCCACGGTGCGTTCTTCGGGATCGCGGCGCTGGCCGCCGCACATCTGATGGGGCCGCAGAACCGGGCCAAGGCCGTCGCGCACGTGCTGTCCGGGCTGACGATCGCCACCGTGCTCGGCGTGCCGATCGCGTCCTGGCTGGGCCAGGGCCTGGGCTGGCGCAGTGCCTTCGCGCTCGTCGTGTTCATCGGCGTGCTCACCGTCGTCGCGCTCTGGTTCTGGCTGCCCGATCAGTTGCGCACCATGCACGTCACCAGCCCGCTGACCGAGCTCGGCGCGCTACGCCGCCCGCAGGTGCTGCTGGCTGTGCTGGTCGGCATGATCGGCTTCGGCGGCATGTTCGCGGTCTACACCTACATCAGCACCACGATGACCGACGTGTCCGGGCTGTCCCGGACACTGGTTCCGTTGGCGCTCATGGTCTTCGGCCTCGGCATGGTCGTCGGCAACCTGGTCGGCGGACGGCTGGCCGATATCTCGGTGATCCGCGCGCTGTACCTGTCGCTGGGCCTGCTCGGCGTGCTGCTCGCGGTGTTCGTGGCCGCGGCGCACAATCCGTGGACCGCGCTGCTGGTGCTGTTCGGCATCGGCGCTGCCGGCTCGGCCGTCGGCCCCGCCCTGCAGACCCGGCTGATGGATGTCGCCCAGGATGCGCAGACGCTGGCCGCCGCGCTGAACCATTCCGCGCTCAACATCGGCAATGCGACCGGTGCGTGGGTCGGCGGTCTGGTGATCGCCGCAGGATTCGGCTACACCGCGCCGGCCGCGGCCGGCGCCGTGCTGGCCGTGGCCGGGCTGGCGGTGCTCACCGTCTCGGTGCTGCTGGGCAGGTCAGCTACTCCTCGATGACGTGGACCGCGGCCTCTTCGGCCGAGGCCGCACCACCGTCGATACCGACCTCGCTCCCCAGCAACTCGGACTCCCTGTCCTCGCCGAAACCGGCGTCCGGTGCCACCAGCCGGCCCGAACGTCGGACCCCGACCTCGTCATCGCCGGACTGCTCGTCGGGGATGGCGTCGCCGTCCAGCAGTGCCGGGTCCGGTTGCTCGTCGGCCAGCCGCTCGTCCAGCGATTCGTGCTCGCGCGGCTCCTGCCAGCGGTCGGGCGGCGAATAGCCCTCGTCGAGCACGTCGTCGACGCCGCGATCTACGAGGGTGTCTTCCTGGGGAAGCTGGTCCTCGTCGTCGATGCTGTAGCCCTCGGCCTCTTCCGGCGTCTCTGCACTCATGCCTCAACGATGTCACTGCAGCGCGCAGACGGCCACCCGTTACGGTGGACAGATGACCGACTGGGCCGACGAGCATCTGGCGATGTACCTCGAATCCGGCGGGGCCAAGGGCCACATCCTGGACCTGAGCGAAGGGGGTGGCCGCGCCTTCACCACCAACTGCCTGATCCGCTACCGAGGCCGCACGTCGGGCAAGACCTACGTGAAGCCGCTCAT
Organism: Mycolicibacterium frederiksbergense; assembly: GCF_012223425.1. Classification (GTDB taxonomy): domain Bacteria; phylum Actinomycetota; class Actinomycetes; order Mycobacteriales; family Mycobacteriaceae; genus Mycobacterium; species Mycobacterium frederiksbergense. Next base: position 3,689,121 of record NZ_CP038799.1, on the reverse strand, counting down.
CTACGGAAACTTCGGTGGCGAACTCGTCGTGGTGGCCTCCAAAGGCGGCGCCGACGCTCACCCGCAGTGGTACAACAACATTCGGGCGAGTTCAACGGTGGACGTACAGGTCGCCACGCAGGCTTTCGAGGCGGCCTGGCGTGAGCTCGAGGATGAGGAGCGACACGAAGCCTGGTCGTATATGACCCACCTGTATCCGCCCTACATCACCTATCAGCAGTCGACGAGCCGCCGGATTCCTCTGGTGGCGCTGGCCGTCGGGCGACCGATCGACATCTTCACGCGGCACAGCGCTTGAGCGCATTGGCAATGGCATCGATCGGTGTCGTCGCTTCGATCGCCCGTTGTATCCGCCGTCCCGCCGCCCGGTAGCGATCATCGCGCAGAACTCGGTCGACGGCATCACCGATTGCGGCGGCCGTGGGCATGGAGGTGCCCAGATCCACCCCGACGCCGGTGTGATCGACGCGGGCGGCCACCTCCGCCTTGTCGGAAGTCTCGCCGGCGACCACCAGCGGCACCCCGTGACTCAACGCGTACTGCACACCGCCGTAGCCGCCGTTGGTGACCATGACATCGACGTGTGGCATCAGCGCCGGATACGGCAGCCAGTCCGTCACCCGCGTGTTCGACGGTATGAGGCAGGTCAGAGTCGCATCGGCGCGCGCGGTGGTGACCACCACCAGGAGATCCTCGCGATCACCCAGAGCCGCCAGCGTCGGCGAGATCAGCTGGTCGAGGTCGGTGTTGTCGAAGGTTCCCTGGGTGACGTGGACGACCGCCCGGGCTTGCTGCACATCGGACCACCATTCCGGTAGCTCTTTGTCTCCCTTGTTTTTCGCAGCCAGGACCGGGCCCACGAACTCCACCGTCGCCGGCAGATCAGAACGCGGGTACTCGAACTCCTGGACCGACAGCTGCACCACCGCGTCGGCCAGGCGGGGCCAGTCGCTGATGAAGACCGGGGCCGGACGGGAACCGGCGCTGCGCAGTGCGCGGTCGACCCGGCGCTGACTGCCGCGCATGATGACGCGGTGCGCGACGGCCGTCATCGGCCGGTAGTCCACGCCTGCTTCGGGTTGCCACGCCATGCCGAAGGGCGGGATGTCGGCGCTGGAGAGGGTCAGCGGTCCCACGTTGCACACCAGCACCGGAGGCCGTGGCCCCTCCTGCAGCAGCAGGGGTAGCGCACCGGTGAAGGTCACGTCCGCCAGCACGGCGTCAAAGGTGCCGCCCTGCAGCGCGGCACGCAGAGAACGGGCCTCCGCGGCAAGCGGTCTGGCAAACACGGTGTCCAGTTCGGCGCGCCCCAACCAGAACCGCCGCAGTTGAACCGGCACACGGCGCAACACCGCGGGGGCGGCCGACGGCGGATCGATCTGGATCTCCTCGGGCAGGGCGAGGACGGGCAGCCCGGCCCTGCGTGCCAGGTCGGCGAACCCCGCGCCCGTCAGCAGGGTGACATCGTGCCCGAGTTCCCGCAGCCCCGTCCCGATATCGATCATCGGCAATACGTGACCCCGAATCGGGCTGACGGCAAGCAGGTATCGCGCCAATCCACTTCCTTCGCTCGGAACACCCCTGGTGCCCTGATTGCTCCCCGCTCAAACCGAGCAGCACCCGCACCACGCTACCCACTGAATATCGTTGTGCCGGAGACCCACTGCGGGCCCGTCAGCATCGGGGGGTGGGAGCCGTCCGGGCAAAGCTGTCACTCGCCGCTTAGAACCGGAAAAAGTGGGTACATTCAAGATCGATGGCAGCACGAACCGAGGCCGCGACCCAGCCACCCGTCGTCGCCGGCTCGACGGACTCTCCGTGGCTGACGCCGTTGCGCGACCGGGTGCTGGCTGCCGTGGCCGACTTCCTGGACACGCGCTGCAGCGACTCCCTGCACGGCGCCCACGTCGATATCGCCGAAGGCGTCCTGCGCGCCATGCTGGCCGAGGGCAAGTGCGTGCGCTCCAGCTACCTCTATCTCGGCTGGCAATGCGGTGCCCGACCTTCCGAGGCGACGGTGCGGGCGGCGGCGAGCCTGGAACTACTGCACGCCTTCGCACTGGTCCAAGACGATGTGATGGACGAGTCCGATATGCGGCGCGGCCGCCCGAGCGCTCACCGCGCATTCGAGCGATGGCACCAGGAACGCGGCCTGCCCGGGTCATCGGCCCGATTCGGCGAGTCCGCCGCCGTCCTACTCGGCGATCTGTGTCTGGTGTGGGCGGAGCAGATGCTTCGCGAAAGCGGCGTGGGTACGACCGCGCTGGCACGCGCCTGGCCGCGGTACGACGCGATGCGCACCGAGCTCGCGGTCGGGCAGTTCGCCGATCTGGTGAATGACAGTGCGGGGTTTCCCAGCCTCGCCGAGGTCCTGGACGTCGCGCGCCGCAAGTCCGGCAACTACACGGTGCGCCGGCCGCTGGAGATCGGCGCCGCCCTCGCCGGATGTGATGACACGGTGCTCGGCGTGCTGGGCCACTACGGCGGCGCGATCGGTGAGGCCTTCCAGCTCCGCGATGACCTGCTGGGTGTCTTCGGCGCACCCGCGACGACCGGCAAGCCCACCGGTACCGATCTGATCGCGCGCAAGGCCACGACCGTGGTGGTCGCGGGATACGAATTGGCATCCGGCGCACAACAGCGCCAGTTCAAGGAATTCATGACGGCCGACCATCTCAGCTCCGATGACGTGACTCGGTGGCAGGCCCTGATCTCGGAGGTGGGAACGGTGAAGTGGATAGAGGACATGATCGGCCAAAGACACACCGCGGCGGTCGAGGCGCTGGATAGCCTCAGCTCCGACGAACTCGATGCCGGCGCACGGTCGGCACTCATCACCATGGCCTCGGCCTGCACCGAGCGGGCGGCCTGATGCGCACCGTGCCCGGGCGAACCGAGAACGTGGTCGTGGTGGGTGCCGGCCTGTCCGGGCTGTCGGCGGCGCTGCACCTTGCCGGCCGGGGACGGCGGGTCACCGTCGTCGAGCGTGGCTCGCACCCTGGTGGGCGGGTCGGCCGCGCCGATGTGTCCGGGTACCGCATCGACACCGGACCGACGGTCCTGACGATGCCCGACATCCTCGATGAAACCTTCGCCGCGGTCGGAGAATCCACCGCGGACCGACTCGACCTGATGCCCGTCGACCCCGCCTACCGCGCCTCTTTCGCCGATGGCAGCAGCCTGGACGTGTACAGCGATATCAACGCGATGGCCGCCGAGATCGAGCGGTTCGCGGGACGCGCCGAGGCCGACGGATACTTGCGGCTGCGGGAGTGGCTGACCCGGCTGTATCAGCTCGAGTTCGAAGGGTTCATCGGGTCGAACTTCGACTCGCCACTGTCCCTGCTCACCCCGCAGCTGGCGAAACTGGCGGCGATCGGCGGTTTCCGGCGGTGGGAGCCGATGGTACGACGGTTCATCACCGACGAGCGACTGCTGCGGGTGTTCACCTTCCAGGCCCTCTATGTCGGGGTGCCGCCCAAGCGGGCACTGGCCGCCTACGCCGTCATCGCCTACATGGACACCGTCTCGGGTGTCTATTTCCCGCGGGGCGGTATGCGCGCCCTGCCCGATGCGCTGGCCGCCGCCGCGTCGGACGCCGGTGTCGAGTTCCGCTACGACGCCAAGGTTTCCGATATCGAGCGGTCCGGATCGCGGGTCACCGCGGTGCGCACCGACACCGGTGAACGGTTCCCGGCCGACGCGGTCATCCTCACCACGGAGCTGCCCGACACCTACCGGCTGCTCGGGCGCACGCCCCGACGTCCGGCCCGGCTGCAGCCGGCGCCGTCGGCGGTGGTCGCGCATATCGGTTGCCGCGCTTCCGCTTCCGCGGATGCCGCATCGCATCACACCATCCTGTTCGGCAACGAATGGGACCGGACGTTCGACGAGATCATCGACCAGGGTCGCCCGATGGTGGACCCGTCGCTGCTCGTCACCCGCCCGACCGCCGGCGACCCGACCCTCGCCCCGGATGGGCGCGACCTGCTCTATGTCCTTGCACCGGCCCCCAATACCGATGTCGGGGGCAAGGATTGGGATAGCGACCGCGCCGACTACACCGCCCAGATGCTGGACACCGTCACCGCACGGCTCCCGCACCTCGGTGCGGATCCGGAGATCCTGCACGTCGTGACACCCTCGGACTGGGCTCGCCAGGGAATGATCGCGGGCACCCCGTTCGCGTTGTCCCACACTTTCGGTCAGACCGGACCGTTCCGGCCGGCCAACACGATTCGCGGTATCGACAATGCGGTGCTGGCCGGTTCGTCCACCGTGCCCGGCGTCGGCATCCCGACCGCCATCGTGTCGGGTCGCCTGGCGGCCGACAGAATCACCGGCGTCGTAACACCGACCCGCGCACGGACTGTGACTCGATGATGGGGGCCAGCACATGATCCACTCCGAACTGGATGCGGCGGGGGTACAGGGGGCGCAGCTGCGGGCGGCCTACCAACGTTGCCGGGCGCTCAATGCCGCCCATGGCAAGACGTTCTTCCTGGCGACCCGGTTGTTGTCGCCGCGACAGCGTCCGGCCGTGCACGCGCTCTACGGTTTCGCCCGGCGGGCCGACGATGTGCTGGACGGTTTCGACGATCGCACGACCACCGAGCGCGCCGACGAGTTGCAGGGGCTGGCCGACGCGTTGCACAGCCGGTTGGTGATGAACCGCGTGGAAGGTGACGATCCGGTGCTGGATGCGGTGGTCGACACCGCCCGCAACTACGGCCTGGAGTGGCAACTGTTCGATGACTTCCTGGCCTCCATGCGGATGGATCTCACCGTCACCGACTATCCCGACCGGGCAGCGCTGGACAGGTACATGTACGGGTCCGCCGAGGTGATCGGCCTGCAGTTGTTGCCCGTGCTGGGCACCGTGGTCTCCCGCGCGGAGGCGGCTCCGCACGCCGCGGCCCTGGGAAAGGCGTTCCAGCTCACCAACTTCCTGCGTGACATCGACGAGGACCTGACCCGTGGACGGGTCTACCTGCCCGCCGATGAACTGGCCCACCACGGCGTGGACCGCGAGGTGCTCACCTGGTGCCAGCAGAACCGCCGCACCGATCCGCGGCTGCGGGCCGCCCTGGTCGAGCAGCACGCCCTGACCCGGGGCATCTATGACCACGCCGAACGCGGTATCCCGTTGCTGGAGCCGCAATCCCGGCCGTGTATCCGGGCGGCCCTGACGTTGTATTCGGAGATCCTCGACCGCATCGAGGAGATGAACTTCGAGGTCTTCAGCCATCGCGCGACAGTGTCGAACCGCCGCCGCCTGCAGGTGGCGGGCCGCGGACTGATCGATGCGTGGCGCGCCCGCGCCCGCCACAAGGGGGAACCGCCGGCCGGCAAGGCCGATGCCGCATGAGCACGACGCAATACAACGTTCCCGAGGCCTTCGACGCCGGTGCCGGCGCCTACGACGGGCTGGTCGGCGCCAACCCGGGCTACCACCGGCACCTGCGGCTGTCCGCCGAGCGCATGTGCCTACCGGACGGCGGACGAGGGTTGACGCTGCTCGATATCGGCTGCGGTACAGGAGCTTCCACCGCCGCGCTGCTGCATGCGGCGCCGCACGCACGCATCGTGGGTGTCGACGGTTCGGCGGGAATGCTCGCCTGTGCCCGCTCGAAGACGTGGCCCGCCACGGTGTCGTTCGTGCAGAGCCGCGCCGAAGATCTGGCGCAGGCCGGGGTGAGCGGGCCGTTCGACGGGATCTTGTCCGCCTATCTGGTCCGCAACCTGCCCGACCCCGACCCGGTGCTCCGCGCGCTGCTGGCCCTGCTGAAACCCGGTGGCGTCTTCGCCGCGCACGAATATTCGGTGCGCGACTCCCGCCGCGCCGCCGCGATGTGGAATCTGGTGTCGTGCGCCGTCATCATCCCGGCCGGAAAGATCCGGACCGGCGACGCGGAGCTCTACCGATACCTGCGCCGCAGTGTCAACGACTTCGACGGCGCGGCCCGTTTCCGGGAGCGCCTGCAACACAACGGCTTCGTCGATGTCCGCAGCGAGACCATGCCGGGGTGGCAGAACGGGATCGTGCACACCTTCCTCGGCAGGGCGGCGTCGTGAGCGATACCCGCCGGGTCCTGCACCCCGCGGCGCCGGGCCTGCCGAACGCCGCACAGCTACCCGACCGTCCCACGGTGGCGGTCATCGGCGGCGGTATCGCCGGGCTGAGCGCGGCGGCCGCGCTGGCCGAGCGCGGTGTCCAGGTGCATCTTTTCGAGCGGCAGTCCTATCTGGGCGGGCGGGTGGGCGGCTGGACCGAGACCCTGCCCGATGGCTCGTCGGTGGCGATGAACCGCGGCTTTCACGCCTTCTTCCGCCAGTACTACAACCTGCGCAACCTGCTGCGGCGCATCGATTCCGAGTTGTCCATGTTCAGCCCGCTCGACGACTATCCACTCGTCGATGCGAACGGCCGCCGCGACACCTTCCGGGGGCTGCCCCGCACGCCACCCTTCAACGCCATGGCATTCGCGTTGCGCAGCCCGACCTTCCGCCTGCGCGACCTGGTGCGCCTGGATGCCAAGGCGGCGGCCCCGCTTGCGGCGGTGTCGGTGCCCGAGACCTACTGGCAACTCGACGATATCGACGCCGAGTCGTTCCTGCGGGATATCAACTTTCCCGTGGCCGCCCGGCATCTGGCGTTCGAGGTGTTCTCCCGCAGCTTCTTCACCCGGCCCGAGGCGCTGTCGGCCGCCGAGTTGGCGACGATGTTCCACATCTACTTTCTCGGCTCCAGCGAAGGCCTGGTGTTCGACGTCGCCGCGGCGAACTTCGATGTCGCGCTGTGGCAACCGCTGGAGCGGTATCTGCGCGGCCACGACGCCCGGATCTACCTGGAGACCGCGGTCCGCAGCGTCACCGATGACGGCGACGGCTCGTTCACGGTGACCGACGACTCCGGTGCCACCGTCAGCGCAGACGGCGTGGTGCTGGCCACCGAGGTGCCGGCACTGCAACACATCGTCGCCGCCTCTCCGGGTCTCGGTGACGGCGAATGGCGGGGCCAGATAGGCGATCTCGGGTCGGCGGCTCCCTTCGTGGTGCGCCGGCTCTGGCTGGACCGCCCGGTAAACGACGACAGACCGGCCTTTCTGGGCACCGGTGGGTTGCCGCCGCTGGACAACATCAGCGTGCTGAACCGCTACGAGAGTGAAGCGGCGTCCTGGGCGCAGCGCACCGGGGGCTCGGTGGTGGAACTGCACGCCTACTCCGTTGCCGAGGACACACCGGAGCTGCGCAGTCAACTGGACGCCCGGCTCTTCGAGCTGTACCCGGAGACCGCGGCGGCCGGCGTGGTCCACGAAAGCACGTTGTGCCGCAGCGATTGTCCGCGCCTGGGCCCGGGAGATTTCGCGAACCGGCCCACCGTGGCGACATCGCTGGACGGACTCGTACTGGCCGGTGACGGTATCCGGATCGATCTGCCGGTGGCGCTGATGGAGCGCGCGGCAACCACGGGTCTCGCCGCGGCCAACACCCTCCTGGGGCGCTTCGGCGTGCGGGGCCACGATCTGTACACGGTGCCGGTACGCGGGCGCTCTGCGGTGCTGCGCGGCCTCGCCGACCGGGTGGAGGGGCGCGTGCGGACATGAAAGCCTGGCCGTTTCAACTGCTTCCGCGCCTCGAATGGAGCCGACAACGACCGACCTTCGGTCAGGCCGCGCCGTCGCTCATCGCCGCCGCGCTGGCCAGGTCCCAGCGCAGGCCCAGCGGAAACTGGTATGTGGTCGGGGCCAGCACCGATGTCGCGGGCAAGCCGTTCGGCGTGACGGTGGCCGGGGCCGAACTGGTGTGCTGGCGCGATGGCGACGGCGGACTACACGCCGGACCGGCGCGGTGTCCGCACCTGGGCGCCGATCTGTGCACCGCGGCGATCGACCGCGGGCATCTGGTCTGTCCGTGGCACGGACTGCGGCTGACCGGCCGGGGGCGGCCGGACTGGCCCACGCTGCCGGTGTTCGACGACGGTGTGCTGGTGTGGGTTCGGCTGGATCGGATCGGTGGCGAGCAACCCACCGAGTCCCCGATTCTGTCGGCCCGCCCCGATGGTCCGCGAATCTCGGCGGTCGCCAGCATGTCCGGCGCGTGCGAACCGGCCGATATCATCGCCAACCGCATGGACCCGTGGCACGGCGCCTGGTTCCATCCCTATTCGTTCGCCCGGCTGGAGGTGTTGAGCGCGCCGGCCGAGGACCCGGATCTGGCCGAGGACGAGGACCGGTTCCTGGTCGCGGTGACGTTCCGGATCGGCCGGCTCGGGGTGCCGGTGATCGCCGAGTTCACCAGCCCCGAGCCACGCACACTGACCATGCGCATCATCGACGGTGAGGGCAGTGGGAGCGTGGTCGAAACGCATGCCACCCCCAACGGCCGCGGGCCGGACGGCCGGCCGCGCAGCACGGTGATCGAAGCGGTTGTCGCACACTCCGACCGTCCCGGCTTTGCGCGGGCGCTGCCGGCGCAGTCGTTGATCGTGCCGTTCATGCGCAAGGCGGCCCATCGACTGTGGCGTGACGACCTGGAGTACGCGGAGCGCCTGCAGGTGGTTAACCGCCAGGACGCCGATGGCACAGCGGATTTGCTCAGGCCGCCGGCCGCGCCCAGCCCGGCAGATCCGCCGCCTCCAGCAGTGGCACCTGATCCTGCGCCCAAGGGCTGATCGCCCAGTCCAGGGCAGCGGCGGAGCGCACCTCGCTCCAGTCGACCCAGACCATGTCCATCACCTCACGCGGCTCCGGTGTCAGCGCACCGTCGACGAGCGCGCAGAAGACCGGACATATTTCGTTCTCCACGGTGCCATCGGCGGCGCGGGCGCGGTAGCGAAATTCGGGGAGCACGCAGTGCACATCACGGATCGCAACGCCGAGTTCCTGGTACCCGCGCCGGTGCACGGCGTCGACGATCGCCTCACCGGGAGCGGGATGGCCACAGAAGGAGTTGGTCCACACTCCTGGCCAGGTCTGCTTGTGCAGCGCGCGGCGGGTGAGCAGGACGCGGCCGGACTCGTCGAACAGGTAGCAGGAGAATCCCAGGTGCAACGGGGTATCGGTGTGGTGTACGGCGGCCTTGACGGCGCTCCCGATGGTGTTGCCTGCATCATCGAGCAGGACGACCTGCTCCTCCGGGATCGCGTTCACAGTGCTGGAGATAGCCGGTGGGGATGATGCCGAAACCTGGTGGAGATCACCGCAGGTCCTCCTCACAGTTCGAGGTGCGGTTCGAGAAGTGCACCGCGGGCGCGCCGTCGACGAGCACGAAGTCCGTGCCGGGGTACCACTGGGTGCCGGGACGGATCCAGGGCGGGGCACCTTCGGGGTAGGCGATCGTCATGTCCGCATAGAAGCGGGCATCCGGCGGGCACGCGGCGCTGCTCGACGGCAGCGGATTCCAGGCATGCACCACAACGGGATTCGTCAGGCGCGGGCCCTGCGCGCAGTTGGGCTGACACTCGACCGAGATGTCGGTACCGAATCCATTGGCGCCGTGCGCATCCCAGGTCGACCAGACCATGTTGTGCAACACCCCGGTGCCGTCGCAGTTGTAGTCGAACACCGCCGGGCGCTGCGGCAACGGGTTCTGCGTGTCATAACACATGCCGATGGCGTAGCGGGCAGACCCGGCGGCCGGGTCGGCCCCGGCGGACGGGGCAGCTGACAGCGCGGCGCTCGACAACGCGACGAGCACGGCGGCGGGCGCAGTGAGCAGGCAGTTCACCCCGGGAGACTAGCAATCCCGCCACGCCGCGGCATCTCGTTCACGCTGCCGTCAGAACGGTGCGACCAACTCACGCCGATACCGTTGCACCCATCCGATGTGGGATTGCCGTTCGTCGTCGATGCGTTGGGCGCGGTCCTCGGCCCGGGTGCGCTCGCGCCGCGGCATGGTCAACCCCTCGGTGTGCTTCCGTGGCGGCGTCCGGTCGATCTGGACCGCGGCCGTCGGCGCGCAGAGTTCGGGGAACAGCGCCCAACTTCCCGGCCTGGTGATGTGTGTGCCGCCGTCGGGGTCGGTCCATTCCAGGGTGCCGTCGGCGAACTGGCGGCTGCGCCAGCCCGCCCAGAACGTCTTGCCCATATGGTGCTCGCGGCACAGGCAGGCCAGGTTCGAGGCTGCGGTCGGCCCGAACGGGTACGGGATCGTGTGATCGATATCGGTCACTGTGCGAGTGCAGCCGGGGAACCGGCAGGTGCGGTCGCGACAGCGCACGAATCGCGCCAGTGCCGTCGATGGCCGGTACCCCGATTCCGGCGGGGATTGGCCGGGGTGGATCAGGGGACGCAGCGTGGCGTGCAGCGCGATCTGAGCGATGACCGGGGCCGGCACGACCGGTCCACCCAGGATCACCCCGGGAGCCACCGGGCAGAACTCACCGCAGTCCCCGCGCAGGCCGGAGATCAGCTCGGGCCAGGTATGCAGGTACCACGGCTTGGCGAACAGCGGCCTGCGTCTGGAGGTCAGTGCGCGCCGCTGAGCCGTCAGATCACCGACCGGTGGCGTTTCCGGTTCTGGTTCTGGATCGGGCTCGGGCTCGGGCTCGGGCTCGGGGTCAGGTTCGGGCTCGGCACCGGGTGCGGGGTCAGGTTCGGCCGGCCCGCCGGCTGGTGCGTCGCCGCCACCGCCACCGTCACCCCGCGCCGGGTCGTCGGCCGCGGCCTCGGGCGCGGCGCCGACGGCATCCTGGCGGGCGATCACGTAGATCACCACCCCACCCGCCGGCGGCTTGGCAGCGGCCTCGCAGTCCTGACGTTCACACAGACACGGCAGCCGATCCCACCCGAAACCCATCGCCCCGAGCGCCGCAGCGCGTCGCATATCCAACGAGCGGGGATCGTGATCGCACACCGTGCGGGCCAACGCATCGGCCCGCTGGTCGACGGCCAAGCCGTCGGCGACCGACAGGGAGGCGTTCAGATGCGCGGTCCCCGAGGCGTCGTCGACAAATACGTCGGCCCGATGCCCGTGCGCGGTGGCCTCGGAACGGCGCACCGCCAGCGGATCGTGGGTCAGAACCACCGTGTCGACGGCCTTCTCGATCTGATCCACCGACATCGCGGCGCCGGACGCGAACTCGGTGGCCAGCGCGGTGTCGATGCTGCGTCGCGCATCGGGATCCTTGACCAGCAGGGTGCGGGTGCAGATGATGTGCACCGTCTTGTAGGACAGCGCGCCGGCGGCGAACAGTGCTCGCAGCTTCGGCAGCCGCTCGGCCAGCGCCACCGCGTCCATCAGCAGCCCCGAGGCGACTCCACTGGTGATGCCATGGCTCGCGCCGATCTGCGCACACACCGCCGACCAGTTGTCGAACCGCCACTGCTCACGCGCTGCCGAGGCCGCCGCGGCATACGCGGCCGCGAGCATGTCGGCCATGGACGACAGTCGGGCCGCGCAGGCGGCGTTCTCCAGCCGCGCGTAGGCGCGGACCCGCGCTGCGGGGGTCCTGGCAGCGCCCACTTCCGTCAACCGTTCCTCGAACATGCATTCGATTATCGCCGGATCCGAGACGTACCGCCACCGCCGAAACCCCAGGCTGTGGACGAATTCGCGATTGTGGATAACCCGGGAATTCACTCGCGAGGCCGAGCCCGCTACAGGATCAATTGTCGACGGTGGCTGCGACCGGCCGGGCGGTGTTCGACACCCTCACAGGGTTGATCAAGGGCATGAGAACACCTTCCGCTCAACCGGATTCGGCCGAGGCTGCGCAGATCGTCTGGGGCGCCATTCATGGCGCCGTCACCATCGAAACAGGTGGGTATCGGGCAGACCCCCGACTGCGCGGCCACCTTCGAGAATCTGCTCGATCTTTTCGTCGGCAGCCTGTCGGCCTACCGGTAGCTGGGCAGCTGCGGGTCGCCGGCGGAGAGGTTGATGGGGAGCTTGCCTGCCACTGACGCCGCCGAGGACAGGGCTCTGCCGACCGGGCCCGCGACCACGCCGGCCGACGCGTGCAGCGCCCGGATACCGCTGCGGGTACGCGGGTTCATCAGCCGCAGCATCCTCGGCCGGATGAGGGGTGCCGCATCGATGAAGGGCTTCATCAGCCGTTCATAGCGGGCCAGCGCCCCGAGCACATCGTCGCCGGAGCCGAGTTCGCCGGCCAGGATGTACGCGCCGATGAGCGCCAGACTGGTGCCGGCGCCACCGAAGGTCGCGTTGCAGTGCGCTGCATCCCCGAGCAGCGCGACGCGGCCCTTACTCCACGCCGGGCTGCTCAGCTGCCCCACCGACGAGAAGTACATCGGCGCACCGGCATCCAGTTCATCGAGGATGCGGGGCGTGACGTCGCCCAGATCATCGAACGTCCGTCGCAGGATGGCGTTCAGGTCCTCGCGGCCCAGGTCGTCCAGACCGCGCACATCGGAGATGAAGCTCAGCATGGCGCGGGTGGTGCCGAGATTGTCCGGCCGCAGGTGCACCGAGCGGGACTCGGTCGCGTGCTGCCAGATCCACCAGTTGTCGTCATCGTCGCGGCGGGGAATGGTCGCGTACGCGATGTACATACCGAGGTCGTTGACCTCGGTGGCCGCGACGAAGCGCCGCGTCCGGGAATACAGTCCTTCGGCGATCACCAGCAGGTCGGCGTCGATGATGTCGCCGTCATCCAGCGTGACAGTGACGCGCTCGCCGTGGTCGACGACATCGGCGATCCGGGTGCCGAACCGGAAGTCGGTCGAGTCGGAATGCTCGATCAGGATGCGGGACAGTTCGCCGCGCAGGATCTCCAGTTCCGCAGTGGGCCCGTCGGTTCCCGGCGAGACGGGGAACGCGGCCGCCGTCGAACCGTCGTCCCGCACGAAACGCATGCCGACCTCGGTGGTGTTGGCCGCGCGCACGTCGGCATCGATGCCCATCCGCCGGACGACCTCACGGGCGGCGCCGCGGATATCGACGTTCTGCCCCTCGTCGCGGCGCTCGGGATACCTCTCGATCACGGTGGTGCGCCAACCGCGGGCCGCGAGCTGATGGGCGAGGGCGGGTCCGCCGATACCGGCGCCTGAGATGACAGCATGTTGAACCACAATTCGAACGTAGCCGCTGGTTCTGTGAGACGCCTCGCGCCGTAGTCTCGGGGCCATGACCGTCACCGTCGGCGAGATCCTGGTCGCCGACCCACCCGAGGCTTGGACGGCGGCGGGGTTCAGCGTCTCCGATGGCCTGTGCCGGGTGGGCGGCGTCGGTATCCGGTTGGTCGGGCGTGAGCACGGCGCCGGCATCATCGGCTGGTCGCTGGGCGGGGTCGACACCACCGAACTCGACGGCATTCCGACGTCGATCTCGGACGCCGGGTCCGTGGCGCCCGCCGAGCACGCCAACGGTGTCACCGGGATCGACCACATCGTGCTGTTCTCCCCGGACCTGGATCGCACCGTCTCGGCACTTGCCGCAGTAGGTGTACCGCCGCGCCGGGAACGGCTGGGCGACCTGGGCGGCCGGCCCATCCGGCAGATCTTCTTCCGCTTCGGTGCGGTGATCATCGAGGCCGTCGGCTCGCCGGACACCGTCGGCCAGGGCCCATCCACGCTCTGGGGTATCACCTACACCGTCACCGATATCGACGGGACGGCAGCGTACTTCGCCGGCCGAACCACGCGGGTCAAGGATGCGGTGCAGCCCGGCCGCCGGATCACCACGGTGCATCATCAGGAGTTCGGTATGTCGGTGCGGACCGCCATGCTCTCGGCACCTATCCTCAGCACATGACCGACGTCCCGGTGGTGATCCACACCGACGGCGGGTGCCGTCCGAACCCCGGCCCAGGCGGATGGGGCGCGGTGCTACGCCAGCGCCATCATGTCCGCGAGATGTTCGGTGGCGAGCCCGGCGACACGAGCAACAATCGGATGGAACTCACCGCGCCGATCATGGCGCTGGAGGCACTGACCCGGCCGGCGCTGGTGCACCTGTACACCGACAGCACCTACGTCCGAAACGGCATCACCAAGTGGGTGCTCGGCTGGGAGCGCAACGGATGGCTCACCGCCGCAAAGCAACCGGTGAAGAACGTGGATCTGTGGCAGCGTTTACAGGCCGCGTGCGCGCGACATCAGGTCGAGTGGTTCTGGGTGAAGGGTCATTCCGGCGTCGCCGACAATGAGCTGGCCGATGTGCTGGCCACCCGCGGGCTCGAAGAGGCCATCGCCAACGCGTGAAATGGGCACACCGCACGCGGTGTGATATCCATCGCCTCGCACCCCTCTGGCTTTGCAGACCCTCATCGCCGGTGTCACGCTGGATGCAATGTATGCACGGTTAGCTGGACGCCTCCGCTGGTACCTGCGTGCGCTCGGCTTCCATCCGCTGGTCCGCACCGTTGACCGGCTCGAAGCGCTCACGGTGCTCGGCGTGCTGGTCGCCGGTCTCTTCGCAATTCCCGTCGCGGTGTCCGCGGGAACCGTGGTGCACGACGCAAGCCTGCGTACCGCGGAGCAACAGGCCCAGAGCCGGCACTCCGTGCAGGCTGTCGTGGTGGCGGGCATAGGTGCGCTCACCGAGCTCGACACACCTGCCTATGTGCGTGCGCAATGGCGCGAAGGCACGCAGATGCGCACCGAGTCGGTCGTGGGCCCCGCGACGATCCGGCCCGGTGATCACATGACGGTCTGGGTGGACGACAGCGGGAAGGTGGTGTCGGCGCCGCTTCGCGCCGACGATGCCGCACTGACCGCCACGGCCGCCGCGGTGTCCTTCTGGATCAGCATCGTGACGTGCTGCGCGCTCGTGGCGTACCTCATCCGGCGCGGCCTGGACCGCTCTCGCCACCGCGCCTGGGACCGGGAGCTACTTGTGTTGGCGCACAACGACGACGGCTGGGCCAATCGGCGCGACTAGCCTCGGTACTGAGCCACGGCTTCGGCGTACTCGTCGAGCAGTCGCAGGGATTCATCGCGCGACACGCTGGGCAGCAGCAGTGCCACCTGACCGAACCCGATGTTTTCGACCGCGCTCCAGTACTGCGCGTCCACCGGCGTTCCGAACATCGCCAACGGCACATTGTGTCCTGCACCGTCTTTCAGCTGTCCGATGCGCCGGCTCAGTTGATCTTCCGGGAAGGGATTGGAGATCCACCCTGCGCCGTGCCGGATGATCCGCTTGACGGTGGCATCGGAGTTGCCGCCGATGTAGATGGGCGGGTGCGGCGCCTGGACCGGCTTGGGCCGCATGTAGGTCGGACCGAAATCGACGTATTTGCCGTGGTATTCGGCGATATCGTCGGTCCAGAGCGCCTTGATGGCTTCGATCCGTTCGTCCAGTAGCGCGCCACGTGTTTTCGGATCCGTACCGTGGTTGCGCATTTCCTCGAGGTTCCAGCCCGCGCCGACACCGAAGACGAACCGGCCACCGGAGAGGAGGTCGACGCTGGCCGCTTCCTTCGCGGTGATGATCGGGTCGCGCTGGATCAGCAGGGCGATCCCGGTGAACAGTTGGATCTTCGACGTGACGGCGGCCGCGGCGGCCAGTGTGACGAACGGGTCCAGCGTCTTGTAGTAGATGTCGGGCATTTCCCCACCCATCGGATAGGCGGTCTCCCGGCTGGCGGGGATGTTGGTGTGTTCGGCGATGACCAGCGAGTGGAAGTCCCGCTCTTCGATGGCGGTTGCCAGCGACGCCGGGTCGATGCCGTCGTCGGTCACGAATGTGGAGATGCCGAACTTCATGGTGTGCCTCTCGTAGCCAGTCTGTTCCGGGGAACGCCGGCGAGAGACCGGACTATTCCGCGGCTCCGATGACCGGTGCACGTGCTCGCGCGACCACACAGTCGCCGGGTCAGCTGGCGTGACGAAATCTGTTGCCGCCGGCCCGCTTCGCGGTGTACATCGCCTCATCGGCGGCAACCACCAGCTCGTCGATCCGCGCGCGCCGGGTCGTCTCGTCGCCCGCCAAGGTGTCGACCTCGGCCGACGACGTCCCGACACTTGCGGTGACCGGCACCGGCAGATCGGCGATCGCCTTGCAGATCCGGCGGGACAGCAGCGTCGGGTCCGCGGTGCTGCACGCGGCAGCGACGACGAACTCCTCACCACCGATCCGTCCGATCACCGCGGTGGTGTCGAAGACGGCGTGGCCCAGCGCGCGCCCGACCGCCACCAGGGCGTCATCGCCGGCCTGATGCCCATACGCGTCGTTGATGTGCTTGAAATCGTCGAGGTCCACCACCGCGACCACCAGATGAGCACGGTCGGTGGCGGCCAGCATCTTGGTGATGTGCTGCTGAAGGGCCCGCCGATTGAGCAGACCGGTCAGCGGATCCCGGTCGGCCTGTTCGAGATCGACGCCGAGGGCGCGCACGAGGACATGAATGGCGACCGGCATGACGATGTTGACCTGCAGCACCAGGAAGATGTCGACCAGGGCGAGCGCGACGTGACCGGAGTCGACGACGCGGACCGCCACGATCAGCGCAACGGCGGTTGCCAGCACGAAGTTGTACAGCACCAACACCGTGCCATGGAAGAACGCGATATAGGCGGCGGTGGTCGCGAAGGCGATGCAGCCGGTGAGCCCGCCCTGCGGGTTCGGATAGGACAGACACGCGAGTGCCACCGACGTGTTCGACACCAACGCAAAGGCCAGCGACTGCCCGCGCGTCGGCCATTTCAACACCCACAGCACCGCGCCCGCGACACCGCCGGCGAACCCCGTCCACATCATCGCGACAGGGACGGCGTCGCGGGGGCCGTCGACACTGTTCAGCAGCGCCAACAGGTACAGGGCCAGCGACCCGGCGACGAAGGCCATGGCCACCCGCACCGCCCCGGTCATCCGCCTGGCGACAAGGTAGTCGGTGATCCACTCGTAGTGGTTGGCGCGGAGCAACCACCTACTCGGTCCCGGCGCCGTCATCGTCGTAGTCCCTGCTCGTGGTGCTGGTCAGCAAATCATCCACGACAGTACCGCGATGCCGACGTATGCAACGGTGAAGTGCAATGACTGGTTCATCCGAGGACAACTTGGGGTTGGTCGCCAGCAATCGCCGACAACGGCAACGCGCGGCAAGGGGATACCGTCATCGGGTGATGTCCTCAGGGTCGCGCGCTCTCCGGCTCGGCGCCGTGGCGGCCGCCCTGCTGACCGTCGCTACGCTGCCCGCCTGCGGACAGCCGGCGCAGCCGCCGCCGGTCGCCGCACCCGCGCAGCCGACACCGTCGATTACCACGCCGCCCGCGGTGGGCACGACGACAGGCGCGGTGTCCTCTGCCGAGTTCTCGCCGGTCTCTGCGCTCATGAACGACGCGATTGCCCAACACCGGCTGCCCGGCGCGGTGGTCCAGATCGGGCACGCCGGAGAAGTGGTATTCCGCTGGGCTTTCGGCGAGCGCAAGCTTGCCGGCGAACCCGGACTGGACGGGTCACCCTCGCCCGCCGAGCCGATGACCGAGGACACGATCTTCGACCTGGCGTCCCTGACGAAGAGCATTGCCACCGCGACGGCCGTCATGCAGCTCTACGAACAGGGCCGGGTTGTTCTCGATGACCCCGTGCAGACCTACCTACCCGACTTCAACCCGGCCAACGACCCCCGCCGCGGCCGGCAGGTGACGCTGCGGATGCTGCTCACCCATACGTCGGGCATCGCGGGCGACCTCAGCCTGGACGGTCCGTGGGGACTGGACCGGGCCGACAAAGCCGACGGCCTTCGCCGCGCACTGGGTGCCTGGGTGGTGTTCGACCCCGGTGCGCTCTTTCACTACTCGGACATCAACTTCATTCTGGTGGGCGCCATCATCGAGAAGCTCACCGGCCAATCCATCGACACATATGTGCAGAGCCACGTGTTCACGCCACTGGGCATGAACGACACCCACTACTTCCCGGTGTCAAAAGCCTGCGGGCCGCACGAGGTTCGGGGCAACGCGATCGTCGTCGACCCGCGTGCACCCGAAGTGACCGACTGCCCGGCCGGGTCGTGGCGGACCGATCTCCTGACCCGTGTCGCGCCCACAGCGCGCGATGAGGACACCCCGGGGCTCAACCCTGACCATGGCCGTCTGCTGCGCGGCACCGTGCACGATCCGACGGCACGCCGGATGGGCGGCGCGACCGGTGCTGCCGGGGTGTTCTCCATCGCGCACGATGTCGGCCTGTTCGCGCAGGCCCTGCTCGACCGGCTTGCCGGCCGGCCGAGCGCGTTTCCGCTGACACAGTCGACGGTGGCCATGATGACCAGTCCTCAGCAGCCCGGCCCTGGGCCCGACCTACGGGGCTTGGGCTGGGACATCGACACAGCGCATTCCAGACCGCGCGGCACGATTTTCCCCATCGGAAGCTTCGGCCACACCGGCTTCACCGGCACCACGCTGTGGATCGACCCCGGATCAGACACCTACGTGATCGTGCTCGCGAACGTCATTCACCAGCGCGGCGGCCCACCGATCGTGGGCCTCAGCGGTGACGTGGCGACGGCGGCGGCCAGGGCCCTGCATCTGTACGGCAACTAGCACAGGCGATCGCCTACTCCCACACCACCTCGTCCGGCGACTTGTCCGGCCGCAACCCCCGCCAGCTGGGCTGGCGCAACCGGCCGTCGGAGGTTCGCTCGCTGAAGCGCACCTCCCCCACCAACTCCGGGCGCACGAAGGTGACACCCTTGGCATCGGGGCCGGAAAGCCGTTTGGTGAAGGGTGTTTCGTCGGTCTCCAACGGCTTGAGGATCTTTCGTAGCTCACCGAGCATCTTCTCGGTGAACCCGGTGCCGACCCGGCCGGCAAACTGCAGACCGTCGTCACCGGGGACCCCGACGACCAGCGCCCCGATGCCGCTGCTGCGCCCGCCCTCCCCGGCACGCCACCCGCCGATCACGACTTCCTGTGTCCGCCAAAGCTTGTCCTTGACCCACGATTGGGAGCGCCGGCCCGGCTGGTAGGTGGAGTCCCGCTTTTTGGCCACCACGCCCTCGAGGCCGTGCGCACGCGCGTACTCAAGCGCCTCGGATCCGCTGCCGGGTAGTTGTTCGGGGACGATGAGTCCACCACCCTGGGCGAGCGTCTCGAGCAGCTTGCGTCGGTCGGAGTACTTGGCCCGCAACAGGGATCGTCCGTCCAGCTGCAGGATGTCGAACGCCCAGAATTCGATGTTGCTTCCCGAAGCCCGGTTCTGCATGGCACCGAAGCTCGGCACACCCGAGGAGTCCAGGGCTACCACCTCACCGTCGAGGATCACGTGATGGTCGGCCAGGTCGGCGGCCAGCGCCCGCAGCTGTGGATACTCTGAGGTGACATCGCGGCCGCTGCGGGTGCGCAGTTGCAGCTCACCGTGATCGGCGTCGACCAGCAGCCGGTAGCCGTCCCACTTACCCTCGAACGCCCATACCGCCGGCGTCAACTTCTCCACCGACCCGTGCGTGGCCAGCATGGGCGCCAGGTCCTCCGGTGTCGCGACCGGTTGCTCTTTCATCCGGTGCGCCAGCCAGTTCTTGCCCCCGGTCTGGATCAACGCGTACCGGCCCTGGATCTTCGAGCCGTGCAGGGTGACGATGACCTCACCCTTTTTACCGTCGACGTTCTCACCGTCTACGCCGGGATCGCGGAACTTCTCGGTCTCGTAGGTGCCGGAATCCCAGACGATGACCTCACCACCGCCGTACTCGCCCTTGGGGATCGAGCCCTCGAAGGTGGCGTACTCCAGCGGGTGATCCTCGGTGTGCACGGCCAGGTGATTGACCGATGTGGTCTCAGGCAAGTTCTTCGGGACCGCCCAGGACACCAGCACCCCGTTGCGTTCCAGCCGGAAGTCGTAGTGCAGCCGTCGCGCGTGGTGCTCCTGGATGACGAAGGTGTCGTCGGAGCCGCCCAAGCGGCGACCTTGAGCATCGTTGCCGGTGCCCGGGACCGTGCGCGGCACCGGTTCGGGCGTCTTGGCCGCGTCACGCATGCTGCGGTAGGTGCTGAGTTTGTCGGGCAACGGGGCGCTTTCGTCAAGTCCTTCCAGCAGGTCGCCGTCGCGCTCGACCCGCGCTAGCACCTCGTCGAAGCGCAGATGGCGCAGATCGGGGTCCTCGATCTCCTCCCAGGTACGCGGCGCCGCCACCGTCGGCTCTTCCCGGCCGCGCATCGAGTACGGCGCGATGGTGGTCTTGGCGGCGCTGTTCTGGCTCCAGTCCAGGAACACCTTCCCGCTGCGCACACTCTTGGTCATGGTCGCGGTGACCTGTTTGGGCATGGCCTTCTCCAGCTGCACCGCGATCCGCTTGGCCAGCACCGAGGCGCCCCGCGAACTCACCGGGTCGGCCAGCGGCACGTAGAGATGCAGACCCTTGCTACCGCTGGTCAGTGGGTAGGCCGTCAGGCCGATGTCCTCGACGTACCCGCGGACCTCGTGGGCGACCTCGCACAGTTGCCGAAAGGTGACGTCTTCGCCGGGGTCCAGATCGAACACGATGCGGGTGGCCGGACCCGGCTCCCCGTGCTGGTCGAACCGCCACTGCGGGACGTGCACCTCCAGCGAGGCTTGCTGCGCGATCCAGGCCAGCCCTTCCCGGGTGTCGATGATCGGGTAGGTGGTGGTTCCCGACCGGTGCGTCACCGAACCCCGGCGCAGCCACTCCGGGGCGGACGACGCCAGTTGCTTCTCGAAGAACTCCGGCTGCCCGACGCCGTTGGGCCAGCGTTTGCGGGTGACCGGACGACCGGCGATATGCGGGATCATCGCGTCGGCGATCGCCACGTAATAGTCGAACACCTCGGCCTTGGTCGTTCCGGTAGCGGGATAAAGCACCTTGTCGGGATTGGTCAATGTGACCCGGCCGTCGCGCTCCACCACGTAAACGTAATACCCGCTGTTACCGTTGCCTATGCGATCAATCTGGAAGGGCTCGGTCTCCTTCGGTCTGGTCAACGTGCCGGTCAAGGTCTACAGCGCGACCGAGGACCACGACATCAAGTTCCACCAGGTGCACGCCAAGGACAACGGACGCATCCGCTACAAGCGGACCTGCGAGGTGTGCGGCGAGGTGGTCGAGTACCGCGACATCGCCCGCGCCTACGACTCCGATGACGGGCAGACGGTGATCATCACCGATGAGGACATCGCCACCCTGCCCGAGGAACGCAGCCGCGAGATCGAGGTCGTCGAGTTCGTGCCGGCCGATCAGCTCGATCCGATGATGTATGACAAGAGCTATTTCCTGGAGCCGGACTCGAAATCCACGAAATCGTATGTGCTGCTGGCCAAGACGCTGGCCGAGACCGACCGGGTGGCGATCGTGCATTTCGCGTTGCGCAACAAGACCCGGCTGGCGGCGCTGCGCGTCAAGGATTTCAGCAAGCGCGACATCATGGTGATCCACACGCTGCTGTGGCCCGATGAGATCCGCGATCCGGACTTCCCGTCGCTGGACAAGGACGTCGACATCAAGCCCGCCGAGCTGAAGATGGCCGGGCAGGTGGTCGAATCGATGACCGACGATTTCAAGCCCGACCAGTTCCGCGACGACTACCAGGAACAGCTGCACGAACTGGTGCAGGCGAAACTGGAAGGCGGCGAGGCGTTCACGGTCGAGGAGCAGCCCACCGATCTCGACGAGTCCACCGAGGACGTGTCGGATCTACTGGCCAAGCTGGAGGCCAGCGTGAAGGCCCGCGGGTCCGGTTCGTCGAGCAAGACCGAGCCCAAGAAGGCTGAGGCCGAGAAGGCACCCGCCAAGAAAGCTGCCGCCAAGAAGACCCCAGCGAAGAAGACGCCGGCAAAAAAGGCGCCCGCGAAAAAGGCCGCCGCCAAGAAGTAGCGGCTCGAGCTACCACTGTTCAGTTTCTCCGCACGCACCCTCGCCGAGGCTGAATCCTGGTACGAGATCCAGCGGCGGGAGCTACCTCCTTTCAGAATCGCGGAGATGCCCCCGGCGGAACTGAAACCAGGTAGAAATCCGGCGTCCGCGTCGTGTCCCCCGACCACCAGCACGGCCGGGTTGCGTTCATGGTCGAGCCCTCCTTCCTGATAGTGGCCGGGTGTCAAGCACATTCGTAGGCCTTTCACGCACACCACACGCCGGACGGGCCGACGCAGGCACCCCCGATGACCAGACAACTGTCAGCCACCGTCAAATTAGAACGTGTTACAGAAATCCGCCCAGCGGTCCGCGCGGTCTTGTTACGGTGACGCCGAGAACAGAAATGAGGCCCGCATGATTCTGGACAAATTCCGGCTCGACGATCAGGTCGCCGTGGTCACCGGAGCCGGCCGCGGACTGGGTGCCGCGATCGCCGTCGCCTTCGCCGAAGCCGGTGCAGATGTGGTGATCGCGGCCCGCACCCGGTCGCAACTGGAGGAGGTCGCCGCACAGGTGGCCGCGGTCGGTAGACGGGCCCACGTGGTGGTCGCCGACCTCGCCCACCCGGAGTCCACCGCGACCCTGGCGGCCGAGGCCGTCGAGGCGTTCGGGAAACTAGACATCGTCGTCAACAACGTCGGCGGCACCATGCCCGGACCGCTGCTGGACACGTCCACCAAGGACCTGAAGGACGCGTTCACGTTCAACGTCGGCACCGCCCACGCGCTGACCGTCGCCGCCGTGCCGCTGATGCTGGAGCACTCCGGTGGCGGGTCGATCATCAACATCACCTCGACGATGGGGCGGCTCTCCGGCCGCGCGTTCGCCGCGTACGGCACCGCCAAGGGTGCGCTCGCGCACTACACCCGGTTGTCCGCGCTGGATCTCTGCCCGCGCATCCGGGTGAACGCGATCGCGCCGGGCTCGATCCTCACCTCGGCGCTGGACATCGTGGCCTCCAACGACGCGCTGCGCGACCCGATGGAGAAGGCCACCCCGATGCGCCGCCTCGGCGATCCGAGCGATATCGCCGCGGCCGCCGTGTATCTGGCATCCCCGGCCGGCAGCTACCTGACCGGCAAGACCATCGAGGTCGACGGCGGCCTCACCTTCCCCAACCTCGACCTGCCCATCCCGGATCTGTAAAGGAACGCCATGAGCATCAAAGTCGCCGCGATCGGCACCGGAAACGTCGGCCGCCACGCCCTGACCCAGCTGATCAACGATCCGCAGTACGAACTCACCGGCGTCTGGGTGTCCTCGGAGGCCAAGGCCGGCAAGGATGCCGGAGAGCTTGCCGGCCTTGATGTTTCGACCGGCATCACGGCCACCAACGACCTGGACGCCATCCTCGCCGCCAAACCGGACTGCGCGGTGTACACCGCGATGGCCGACAACCGGTTGCCCGACGCCCTGGAGGACTACCGCCGCATCCTGGCGGCCGGCGTCAATGTGGTGGCCAGCGCGGCGGTCTTCCTGCAGTACCCGTGGCAGGTGCTGCCCGCGGAGCTGCTGGCGCCCATCGAGAAGGCCGCCGAAGAGGGCGGCGCCAGCATTTTCGTCAATGGCATCGATCCCGGTTTCGCCAATGACCTTCTGCCCCTTGCTCTCGCGGGCACCTGCCAGAGCGTGGAGCAGATCCGGTGCATGGAGATCGTCGACTACGCCACCTATGACAGCCCCACGGTGATGTTCGATGTGATGGGCTTCGGCAAGTCGCTCGACGATCTGCCGATGCTGCTGCAGCCCGGTGTGCTCAGCCTGGCCTGGGGATCGGTGGTGCGCCAGCTGGCCGCCGGGCTGGGCATCGAGCTCGACGAGGTCACCGAGACCCACGTCCGGATCCCGGCCCCTGAAGATTTCGAGATCGCGTCCGGCCACATCGCCAAGGGCACGACAGCTGCCATGCGATTCGAGGTCCGTGGCATGGTCGGCGGGCACCCCGCGGTGGTGCTCGAGCACATCACCCGGTTGCGCGACGACCTGTGCCCGGAGTGGCCGCAGCCCGCGCAGGAGGGCGGCTCGTATCGCGTCGAGGTCACCGGCGAACCGTCCTATGCGCTGGACCTGTGCCTGAGCAGCCGCAAGGGCGACCACAACCATGCCGGTCTGGTCGCCACCGCGGCCCGCGTCGTCAACGCGATACCGGCCGTCGTCGCGGCCGCTCCCGGCATCACCACGACGCTGGATCTGCCGCTGATCACCGGCAAGGGGCTCTACGCGGCACCCTGACCCCCTTGACGTGGAGGTTTCGGCTACCCTAACTTTTCTATTCGATAGTCCGGATGGATGAGAAGGGGAAGCGTGCTGCACGACACCACGCCCACGCGGCTACGGCCGAGTTGGTATCTGCTCGGACCGGCATTCGTCGCGGCCATCGCCTACGTCGACCCCGGCAACGTCGCGGCCAATGTCAGCGCCGGCGCACAGTACGGCTTCCTGCTGGTCTGGGTCATCCTGGTCGCCAATGTGATGGCAGGCCTGGTGCAGTTCCTGTCGGCCAAACTCGGCCTGGTCACCGGGCGCTCGCTGCCCGAAGCCGTGGCCGATCACTCCCGCACCCGAACCCGCGTCGCCTATTGGGTCCAGGCCGAACTGGTCGCGATGGCCACCGACCTGGCCGAGATCGTCGGCGGGGCGATCGCGCTCTACCTGCTGTTCGATCTGCCGCTGCTGGTCGGCGGAATCATCACCGGTGCGGTGTCGCTGGGGCTGCTGGCGATCCAGAACCGCCGCGGGCAGCGGGTCTTCGAGCGGGTGATCACCGGTCTGCTGCTGGTCATCGCCATCGGCTTCCTCACCAGCCTCTTCGTCGCGCCACCGTCGGCCGCCGATGTGGCCTCCGGTCTGGTGCCCCGCTTCGACGGCGCCGAGAGCGTGCTGCTGGCCACCGCCATGCTGGGCGCCACCGTGATGCCGCACGCGGTGTACCTGCACTCCGGGCTGGCCCGTGACCGGCACGGGCACCCCGACGCCGGGCCGGCCCGAAAGCGGTTGCTGCGCATCACCAAGTACGACGTCGGCCTGGCCATGCTGGTCGCCGGGGCGGTGAATCTGGCAATGCTGCTGGTCGCCGCGACCAACCTGCAGGGCATGGAGAACACCGACTCGATCGAGGGTGCGCACGCCGCGGTCAGCAGCCAACTGGGCCCGACGGTGGCGCTGTTCTTCGCGATCGGCCTGCTGGCATCCGGGCTGGCCTCGACCTCGGTGGGCGCGTACGCCGGCGCGATGATCATGTCCGGGCTGCTCAAGCGCAGCTACCCGCTGCTGTTGCGCCGACTGGTCACCCTGATCCCCGCGCTGGTGATCCTGGCCATCGGGGTGGACCCCAGCCGCGCCCTGGTGCTCTCACAGGTGGTGCTGTCGTTCGGAATCCCGTTCGCGCTCATCCCGCTGATCAGGCTGACCAGTAACCGGTCGCTGATGGGTGCCGATATCAACCACCGGGTGACGACGGCCTTAGGCTGGCTGGTGGCCGGTGTCATCACCGCGCTGAACGTCGTGTTGATCTACCTGACTGTCAGGGGTTGAGCGGCGGGCCGGAGCGCAGCGACCCTGGGAAGAAGATTGCACCACCTGTACTTCGCATACGGATCGAATCTATGCGTGCACCAGATGGCCCGGCGCTGCCCGGACGCCACCGATCCCCGGCCCGCCACCCTCGCCGATCATGACTGGCTGATCAACGAGCGCGGGGTGGCCACCGTCGAACCGTTCCACGGCGCCGTCGTGCACGGGGTGCTCTGGCGGCTCAGCGATCACGACCTGGACGTGCTCGACAGCGCCGAGGGTGTCCCGGTGCGCTACCGCCGCGACGAACTGGTCGTGCACACCGCCGAGGGCCCGGACCCCGCCTGGGTCTACATCGACCCGCGGGTCGAGCCCGGGCCACCCCGACCGGGATACCTGGAACGGATCATCGACGGCGCCCGCCACCACGG
Source organism: Mycolicibacterium frederiksbergense (assembly GCF_012223425.1). Lineage (GTDB taxonomy): Bacteria > Actinomycetota > Actinomycetes > Mycobacteriales > Mycobacteriaceae > Mycobacterium > Mycobacterium frederiksbergense. The sequence continues at coordinate 3,663,399 of NZ_CP038799.1, read as the reverse complement.
GCTGCCGCAGCGCTGGGTCGACTTCCTGCACAAGTGGGATCCCGCGAGCTGGCCGAGCCGCGAAGTGACCGATACCCGTGCACCGCAATCGCTTTCGGAGTTGCTTGCCGACCCGAACATCGTCGAGACCAGCACCCTGGCATCCCGGTTCGGGTTCCTGGCCATCCACGGCGGCGGGCTGGAACAGATGACCGATGTCATCGCCGACCGGGCCGCCCGAGCGTCCGGCGCCTCGCTGTACACGGTGCGCCACCCCGACCGGTACCCCCACCATCTGTCCTCCACGCGCTACCGGCCCGCGGAGTCCGAGCGGCTGGCCGCCTTCCTCGACCATGTCGACACGGTGGTTTCGCTGCACGGCTATGGCCGGATCGGGCGCAGCACCCAACTTCTGGCCGGCGGCGGTAACCGCGACCTCGCCGCGCATCTGGCCCGACACGTCAAGGTCCCCGGCCACCACGTGGTGTGCGATCTCGACGCGATCCCACGCGAGTTGCGCGGGCTGCACCCCGACAATCCGGTCAACCTGCCCCGCGGCGGTGGCGTCCAGCTCGAACTGCCGTCGCGGGTGCGCGGCACCAGCCCGCGCAGCGGATTGCCCGGCGCCGACGGCCTCACCCCGGCTACCTCCGCGCTGATCGACGGCCTGTCCGCGGCCGCGAGAGCCTGGTCACTCCCGTAAGCCCGGTGAGATCGGCGTCGCGCCGACCCATCCACTTTCCGCACCGCTCCGAATACCGATCGTGGAACGAAACGAGCGCACCGACCGCTCCATCGCCGTCATCGGCAGCGGCGTGGCCGGGCTGACCGCCGCTTACGTCCTGTCGGCCCGCAACCGGGTGACCCTGTTCGAAGCCGATATCCGCCTCGGCGGTCACGCCCACACCCAGTTGGTCGACGACGGGCGGGGCAACCCGGTGGCCGTCGACACCGCGTTCCTGGTACACAACGACCGGACCTACCCCACGCTGTGCAGGTTGTTCGCCGAACTCGGCGTGCAGACCCGCGACACCGACATGTCGATGTCGGTGCGCGATGACCGCATCGGACTGCAGTACGCCGGAGCGCTCGGGCTGGGCGGACTGTTCCCGTCGGCGTCGAATCTGGCCCGCCCGCGGTATCTGCGCATGCTGGCCGAGGTCACCCGCTTTCACCGGGCGGCCGGCGACCTGCTCGGTGTCGGCGAGGACGGCGACGCCGAGACGCTGGGTGCGTTCCTGGAGCGCAACGCGTTCTCCGACTACTTCATCGAGCACTTCATGACCCCACTGGTGGCGGCGGTCTGGTCGTGCGCGCCCGGCGAGGCCATGCGCTACCCCGCGCGCTACCTGTTCATGTTTCTCGACCACCACGGCATGCTGACGGTGTTCGGTTCCCCGACCTGGAAGACCGTGATCGGCGGTTCGGCCACTTACGTCGCCGCCGTCGCCGAACGGGTGCACGAGGTGGTGCTGGGGTCGCCGACCGGATCGGTGCGACGCAACGAACACGGCGTGCAGGTCAGCACCGGAGCAGGCGGACCGCGGCAGTTCGATGCCGCGGTGATCGCCACCCACCCCGATCACGCGCTGCTGGCGCTGGCCGAACCCACCTCCCGGGAACGCGAGATCCTCGGCGCGATCTGCTATTCGGCAAACCACGCCCAACTGCACACCGACACGTCGCTGCTGCCGACCCGGACCCGCGCGCGGGCGTCCTGGAACTATCTCGCCACCGGCGGCGACGGCCCGGTGCTGGTGACCTATGACATCAGTCGGTTGATGGGGCTGACCGGGGAGCGACGGTTCCTGGTGACCCTGGGTGGTCATGATCGCGTCGATCCGAGCACCGTGATCGCCGAGATGATCTATGACCATCCGCTCTACACCCCGGAATCGGTTGCCGCCCAACGCTTGCTGCCGACCCTCGACGACGACAGGGTGGTGTTCGCCGGCGCGTATCACGGCTGGGGCTTCCACGAGGACGGTGCGGCGGCGGGACTGCGTGCCGCTGAACGGCTCGGCGCGCGCTGGCCCACCGCCCCCGAGCAGCAGACCGTGTCATGCTGAGCCCGGCGTTGTACCGGACCCGGATCGGCCACGTCCGGCACGCCCCGGTGCGCACGGAGTTCGAGCACCGCAGCTACACCTGGTACGTCGATATCGACAACCTGCCGAAGCTACCGATCTGGTTGCGGCCCTTCGCCGTCTTCCGTGCGCAGGACCACTTCTCGGCACCCGCGGATCAGCAACCGACGCTGCGCGAACGGGTGGATAGCTTCCTGGCCACCCACGGGATCGATCCGGTCGACGGCCAGGTCACCGCGCTGTTGCACGCCCGGGTGCTCGGCTACGTGTTCAACCCGATCAGTGTCTTCTGGTGCCACGACGCCGCCGGCGAGCTCGCGCACGTCATCGTGGAGGTGCACAACACCTACGGCGGGCGGCACGCATATCTGTTGCCGCCCACCGAAACTGGGCCGGCGGCGGTGACGAAGAGCTTCTACGTCTCCCCGTTCAACGAGGTCGAGGGTTACTACCTTGTCGACGCTCCGAGGCCCGACACCACCGCGGATCTGGCCATCTCCTGGCACCGCAACAACAAACTGGTCTTCGCGGCGTCACTGCACGGTCAGCGCAGGCCCGCGTCGGCGTGGGGCGTTGCGCGCATGCAGCTGGTGGCCCCGGTCGCGCCGTGGGTGGGCGCACTGCAGATCCGGCTGCACGGGATCGCGCTCTGGCTGCGCGGCCTGCCCGTCATACCCCGCACCACCACCTCGGAGACCAGAAAGGCAACGCACAGATGACGCTGGAGACCACCGGTAACATCGAGACCCGGCAGGACGGCACTCGATGGGCCCAGATCGCGGGAGCACCCCGCGGCCCGGTCAGCGCCGCGCAGGGACGGATCGCCGGGGCACTGCTGCGGCGGGCGGTGCGCCAGTTGCCGATACGGCTGCAACACCCGGACGGGTCGGTGCTGGGCGCCGCCGATCCCACCCTGCCCACCATGACGTTGCACCGGCCCGAGGCGTTGTTCCGCCGGGTGGGCCGCTACGGGCTCATCGGTTTCGGCGAGTCCTACATGGCCGGCGAATGGACCTCCAACAACCTGCCGGCACTGCTCACCGAGTTCGCCTCATCGGTCGATGTGCTGATCCCGCCTGCGCTACAACGCCTCCGCCCCCTGGCCGTGGTGCGGCACCCGCGGTCCATGCACAACAGCCCGGCCCAGTCGCGGCGCAACATCGCCGACCACTACGACCTGTCGAATGCGTTGTTCGCCGAGTTCCTCGACGAGACGATGACGTACTCCAGCGCCCTTTTCGGCGACTCCCGGCCCGACTGGCACGGTCTGGCCGACGGCCAGCGCGCGAAGATCGACCGCCTGCTCGACACCGCCCGGGTGAGTACCGGTAGCCGCGTCCTCGAAATCGGCACCGGATGGGGCGAATTGGCCGTCCGCGCGGCGGCGCGCGGCGCTCACGTGCACAGCATCACGCTGTCCTCCGAACAGCTGGCATTCGCCCGACGGCGCGCGGCCGAGGCCGGCGTTGCCGACCGCGTGCACATCGAACTCCGGGACTACCGCGATGTCGACGGCCAGTATGACGCCGTCGTATCGGTCGAGATGATCGAGGCGGTCGGATATCACTTCTGGCCGACGTTCTTCGAGACGCTGGACAAGCTGGTGCTCCCGGGCGGACGGGTCGCCCTGCAGGCCATCACCATGCCGCATGATCGAATGCTGGCCTCGCGCAACACCTACACCTGGATTCAGAAGTACATCTTCCCGGGCGGCCTGCTGCCCTCCGTGGAGGCGGTCATCGGGATCACCGAACGTTCCACCCGGCTACGCACCGTCGACATGTTGTCGCTGCAGCCTGATTACGCCGAAACGCTGCGGCTGTGGCGCGAACGCTTCCTGAACCGGTCGGCGGCGCTGGCCGAGCTCGGCTTCGACGACACCTTCCAGCGGATGTGGGAGCTCTACCTCGCCTATTCGGAGGCGGGATTCCGCTCCGGGTACCTGGACGTGTACCAGTGGACGTTCGCCCCGACCGGGGGCCGGCGATGAGCATGGCGAAATACCGGTGTTGCAGACCGTGACCGCGTCCGTGCCCGCTAGGCTACGGAGCGTGACGGCAGACCTCGACGCGTTGCTGCGCCGGGTGGCGCAACGCGATGTCGATGCCTTCGCCGAGTTCTACGACCACACCCGGTCCCGGGTGTACGGGCTCGTCACCCGGGTTCTGCGCGATCCTGGCTACAGCGAAGAAACCACGCAGGACATCTACCTGCAGGTATGGCGCAATGCCGCCGACTACAACCCGTCCGCCGGGACACCGCTTGCCTGGTTGATGACCGTCGCGCACCGCCGCGCCGTGGACCGGGTGCGCTCCGAGCAGGCCGCCACCGACCGGGAGGCCCGGTACGGCGCCGCCACCGTCGAACTGCCGATCGACCAGGTCGCCGAGGGCGTGCTCACCCGTGACGAGTACCGGCAGGTCACGGCGTGCCTGGGATCGCTGACCGACCGGCAGCGTGAGTGCATCCAGCTGGCCTATTACGAGGGCCTCACCTATGTGCAGGTCTCCAGCCGGCTGTCGGCGAACCTCGCCACCGTGAAGTCCCGGATGCGCGATGCCATCCGCGGCCTGCGCACCTGTCTGGGGGCGGCATGACCACTCCCCACGACGACCTCCTGACCCTGGCGACGGCCTACGCGCTGGACGCCGTCGACGACGCCGAACGCGCCGATATCGAACGCCGGGTGCAGGCGGCTCCCGAAGAGGTCTCCTCGGCGTTCGCCGTCGAGGTGCGCCAGGTGCGCGAAGCGATGGCCGCAGTATCGGCGACGACCGCCGCCGAGCCTCCCGCTCAGCTGCGTGAGCGCCTGATCGCCACGGTGTCCGCCGAACAGACGGGGCAGGTGCGGCAACTACACCCGCCCCGGCGGCGCTGGAGCACCGCTGTCGCAGCCGCGGCGGCGGCCGTCGTCATCGGGGTGGCCACGTTCGGCGTCGGGTGGTGGCTGCGCCCGGTGCCCACCGAGACCACCGCCGAGCAGATCTTCGCCGCGCCCGACGTGCGCACCGTCTCCGGCCAGATTCCGACCGGCGGCACCGCGACCGTGGTGTTCTCCCGCGAACGCAATGCCGGTGTGCTGGTGATGAACAACGTCGAGCCGCCCACCACCGGCACCGTCTACCAGATGTGGCTGATCGACACCGAGGGAGCGCACTCGGCGGGCGTGATGGACGCCGGCGCGATCGCCCCGTCCACGACCGCGGTGCTGCCCGATCTCGGCTCGTCGACCACCCTGGCGTTCACCGTCGAGCCCGGCTCGGGCTCGGACCGGCCCACCACTACCCCCTTTGCCTCCTTGCCGCTGAGCTGACCGCGCTACCGTCGGTGCATGCCCCGCGACTTCCGCTTCGGTCTCAGCCTGCGCGACACCTCCTCGGCGGCCAAGGTCCGCGACGCGGCGCGCCTGGCCGAGGACCTCGGCTACGACGTCCTGTTGGTACCCGACCACCTCGGCGCACCCGCACCGTTTCCGGTGCTGGCGACCGCCGCCGCGGCCAGCCAGACGCTGCGGCTGGGCACTTTCGTGCTGAACGCCTGCTTCTACAAGCCGGCGCTGCTGGCCCGCGACGTCGGCGCGCTGCACGATCTGTCCGGTGGCCGATTCGAGGTGGGCCTCGGCGCCGGCTACGTCCGCGAGGAGTTCGAGGCCGCCGAACTGCCCTTCCCGTCGGCGCGTCAGCGCATCGACTATCTGGAACATGTCGTCGAGCACCTCATCGCGCATGTGCCCGGCGCGCCCATCATGATCGCCGGTGGTGGTGACCGGCTGCTCACCGTCGCGGGCAAGTGGGCCGCCATCGTCGGCGTCACCGGTAATCCGGTCGCCGAACGCATCGCATTCCTGCGTGAGGTGGCCGGTGCGCGCTTCGACGACATCGAGCTGAACCTGGCGATCACCGCCGTGCCCGCCGACGGTTCCGACATGCCGAACCTGACGATGACCCGCCACTATGCGCCCGGCCTCAGCGACGAACAGCTGCTGGCCCTGCCCGGGGTGCTGTCCGGTTCGGTCACCGAGATGGCCGACAAGGTGCGTGGGTTGCGCGACACCTATGGAGCCAACTATCTGGTGGTGCAGGCCAGTCACGCCGAGGTGTTCGGAAAGGTCATCGCTCACCTGAGATAGTGCGCGCTTGCGTTAGCACCCTGGGAGTTTCAGGAATTGACAGCGGGGTAAACCCCAGCAGGTTCCGGCCGGCTGACAGGGGTGCACATGAACGACTCCGCAGCCGACGACGGGCACAACGACCTGGTGGCCCAGCCGCACACCCCGGACGAGGGCCCCGTCGCAGAGGCGGAAATCCAAGCGGCGGAAATGACTTCGCCCGAACAGCCACTCGGGGAACCGGGCAAGAAGTTCGACCGGCGCTCCCCCTTCTTCATCGGCCTGGCCGCCTCGGCAGGGGTGGCGGTCACCTACGGTGCCGTCCATCTGCTGGCCGAACTGTCCTCGATTCTGACCGTCATCGGCGTCGCCTTCTTTCTCGCCCTCGGGCTGGAACCGGTGGTCTCCCGGCTGGTCAACCACGGACTACCGCGGTGGCTGTCGACGGCGCTGGTGTTCGTGGTCTTCGTCGCCGGGATCGCCACGTTCGCCGCCGCGGCCTTTCCGCCGTTGTTCGCCCAGATCACCGATCTGGTCAACCGCGCACCGCTGTATCTGCAACAGGCTCAAGATCATTCGTCGTTCATCGGTAGGCTCAACGACCGCTTCCAGCTCCAGCAACGGTTCACCGACGCGGTCGACAGCATCGACGGCTCGGCACTGAACCACATGGTCAGCGCCGGCACCGCGGTCGTCGAAGGAGTCGCCGACACCCTCATCGCGATCGTATTGACGCTCTACTTCCTGGCCGACATGCCGCGGATCCGCAGCACCCTCTACCGCCTGGTGCCGCACACCCGGCGACCGCGCGCCATCCTGATCGGCGACGAGGTGTTCGCCAAAGTCGGCGCATACGTCCTGGGCAACGTGTTGATATCGCTGCTCGCGGGTGCGGCGACATTGATCTGGCTGACGGCCTTCGACGTTCCCTATCCGCTGCTGCTGGCCATCCTGGTCGCCATCCTCGACCTGTTACCCGTCGTCGGATCCACCATCGCCGGAATTGTGGTCGGCGCCGTCGCCCTGACCGTCTCGATACCGGTATGCCTGGCCACCATCGTCTTCTACATCGCCTTCCAGATGGTCGAGGACTATCTGCTGGTGCCCAGGATCATCGGCCGCGCGGTCCATGTTCCGGCGCTGACCACCATCGTCGCCGTACTGATCGGGGCCACCCTGCTGGGCGTCGTCGGCGCGCTCGTTGCCATCCCCATAGCCGCGGCTCTGCAACTGATCGTCCAGGAGGTGCTCTACCCGCGACTGGACAGTGTCTGATCGGTCTCACCGTCGCGCAGATGGTGGCACAGACCACTGGCGGGAGGGGGTTTGACAATTCGGCACCAGGGAACCCCGTAGGTGGAAACGAAGTGACCGCCGACAGGCACGGTCATGGTGCGCCCCATGTAGCAGCGCACCACCCACGAAGCGACAAAGGAGCTGAATATGGCTGACAACAATGGTGCTGCCGAAGGTATCTCGGGCGTCGTCGAAGGCGTCAAGGGCAAGGCCAAAGAGGCGGTCGGCGCCGTGACCGGCAATGACAACCTGCGTCGCGAGGGCGAGGCCCAGCAGGACAAGGCCGACGCGCAGCGCGATGTCGCCAAGAAGGAAGCCGAGGCGGAAGCCGCCCGCGGCGCCGCCGAGGCCAACGAGGCCCGCCAGAAGGCCGAGCAGGACTAGCAACACCTGCTGATTGGGGGACAGTCCGGAAGGGCTGTCCCCCAAGTCGTGTCTGGGTAGGGTGACGGCGTGTCGATCCGCGTCACCGAGCCGCGCCGGTTCGGCCAGGCCGGACAGCTGGTGTTCGCTGCCGTCTTGGCGCTGGTGCTGCTGCCCGCAGGCGTGTCGGCGGTCCGCGATGACGGCCCGGCACCGGCCTGGCGGGCGGCCCTGGCAGGCGCCCTGATCACGCTGCATCTCGGTGTGGCGACCGCGCGACGCTGGCCGCTGCCGTCGTTCGCCGCCGGCAGCCTCGCCTGCCTGGTCCTGGTCGTGGCACCCGATCTCCCCGCCGCCACGGCCGTCGTAGACACCACCGACTACGGGCCAATCCTGTTGCCCAGCAGTCTGTGTTTCTTCCCGCTGCTCTACGCCGTCAGCGCACACACCAAGACACCGTGGCCCGACATCGCCCTCGGTGCGGGGTTGGTGGGCTGCGTGCTGGCGGTGGTCCGGCTCTGGGGTTTCAGCGGAACGCCGATCAACGAATGGGCCTGGTGGCTGCTGCTGAGCACCACCGCGGTCGGCGGCACGCTCGCCGCCTGGGCACTGGGACGCTACCGCGCCACCCGGGTCGCCTGGTCGGTGCAGCTCGCCGAGCGGGTGGCCGCCGACGAACGACGGCGTATCGCCCGCGAAATGCACGACGTGGTGGCGCATTCCGTCGCGGTGATGGTCAGCCACGCCGAGGCGGGCCGTCTGGTCGTGCCGAACTCACCGGAGCGGGCGCCGGAGATTCTGACGACCATCGCCGAGGTGGGTCGCGAGGCGCTCGTCGAGATGCGCGGGCTGCTCGGCGTGCTGCGCGACGAGGGCACCTCGACCGATCCACAGCCCGGGCTGAGCGATCTCCCCGCGCTTGCCGAACGGATGCGGGCCGCCGGCGTGCCGACCGACCTCGCCATCGGCGGCGGCGTCCGGACCACGCCCGCGGTGGGCCTGACGGTGTACCGGGTGGTCCAGGAGGCGTTGACGAACGTGGCCCGCCATGGCGGCCCCGGAGCCGCCGCACGCGTTCGGATCGATTCTGCGGCCGGGGAACTCGTGGTGACGGTGAGCAACACCGGCGCGGCGTCCCCGGACATCGAGCCCGGGCGCGGGCTCACCGGCATGCGGGAGCGTGTCGAGGCCATCGGCGGGACGTTGCAGGCGGGGCCGGTCGACGACGGATGGCGGGTCAGTGTGAAGGTGTCGCCATGACGGCCATCCGGGTAGCCATCGTCGACGACCAGGAACTGATGCGGTCGGCGTTGCGGATGATGGTTGACAGCCAACCCGATCTCGAGTGGGTCGGGGACGCCGCCGATGGCCACGAGGCGCTGAACCTGGTGCGGTCGCGCAGGGTGGACGTGGTGCTGATGGACCTTCGGATGCCCAGACTGGACGGCATTCAGGCGACCGCGGCGATCACCGCAGAGTGGCCCGAGTGCCGGGTGATCGCCCTGACCACCTTCGATCTCGACGAGTACGCCTTCCCAGCGCTGCGAGCCGGGGCGAGCGGGTTTCTGCTGAAGGACGCCCGCAGCGAGGATGTCGTCGAGGCGATCCGCACCGTGCACGCAGGGCACAGCGTGGTGGCACCATCGACCACCCGCAGACTCATCGAACATGTCGCTCACGCACCGACCGTCGACACCGGCAGGGGCGACGCGGTGCGTCGCGCGCTGACTCCCCGGGAACTGGACATCCTGCTCGAAATCGCCACCGGCGCAAGTAATCGGGAGATCGCGGACAAACTGCACCTTTCCGAGGCGACCATCAAGACCCACGTCGGTCATGTGCTCGCGAAACTGGGCCTGCGCGACCGGGTACAGGCGGTGGTGCTGGCCTACGAATCGGGGCTGGCTCATCCTTCAGGATGAGAGCGTCGAGACCTGCGGACGATGTGCCCGGGCGGCGGGCTGCCGATAGTCGAGAGATGACTGATCTCACATGGTTCCGGGTGGGCGCGTGGTGCTGGACCGTCACCGGTGCGGGACATCTGCTCGGTGACATCTCGCTGCGTGCTGCCGGTGGCGATCCCGCGATCGACGCCCAGATGCGCGCCCACGCATTGGATCTGATGGGGACCCAGCGGACCTACTACCAGCTGATGATGAGTTTCAGCCTGGCCATGGGAATCGCGCTGGTGTGCGTGGGGATCCTGCTGTTGCAGTTGGCAACCCATGCCCGCGACATCCGACCCATTGCCGTACTGGCGCTATCCATGTCGGCGCTGTCGCTGACGATGAGCATCTGGCTCGACCCGCCCCCACCGATCATCCTGTTCACCCTGGCCTGCGCCGCCTTCGCGCTCTCGCTGCGAGCCGGCGCGACTGACAAGCAGGAGGCGCGGCGATGAGGCTTCCGATTGCCGCGCACACTCAGCGGCCCTGGCGCATCCACCGGGTCGCCCCGGACTTCGCGGTGCTGGACGTGTGGGCCTACCGCACACCCGGAGCTGGTCCGCACGACCTCGCGACCATGCTCTCGGCCATCCAGGCCTCGGCGACGCACGACAGCGGCCCGAGCCTGACCCGGTTGCTGTTCGCGGTGCGCTGGAAGCTCGGGGAACTCTTCGGCTGGGATTCATCGCCGGCGGCGGTGCCGTCGTTGGCCGAACGCCTCCCCGACGACCTCCGCCGGACCGATACCGCCACCTCGGTGCCGGGGCTGCCGTTCACCTTGCTCTACCAAACCCGCGACGAGGTGGCGATGGAAGTGATCAACCGAACGGTGCACGGTATCGCCCACCTGGGATGGGTGCGCACCCGCGACGGCGACTATCAGCTGCGGATGGCGGTCCTGGTGCGGCCGAACGGCCTGTTGGGGCGGGCGTACCTGGCCGCGATCGCGCCGTTCCGGCATCTGATCGTCTATCCCGCGATGACGCGGCAGTGGGAACGCGCCTGGCGTGAGCGGGCCGGGTCCAGCGGCGCCGTCACGCCGCTTACCGAGAATCCCCGATGATCCACTAAAGTTCTCGGCGCAGGTCCCCGGCCCCCGTAGCTCAGGGGATAGAGCACGGCTCTCCTAAAGCCGGTGTCGCATGTTCGAATCATGCCGGGGGCACGGTCAGAGGTGGTGCTTAGCGGCACTACCTACCGTGTTCCATCGTTTATTCATCGCTTATGGTGCGCTCCAGCAGGTCCGCCACTGCGGTGTGCACCCTCCCCCGGGCCATGTACTTGTCCTGAGTCATTGAGATCCGGGTATGCCCCAGGTGATCAGCGCCGATGCGCGCGGACAGCCCTTCATCGTCGATGAGCGTGGCCACCGTCTTGCGGAAGCTGTGGGTCGTCACGCCCGGCACTCCGAGGTCGTCTCGCACCTCCGCCCACCTGGCCCGGAAGTTGTCGGGGTCACGATAAGTGCCGGCTCCTGACGGGAAAATCATCACCTGCTCCCCCAGAAACGCCACCTCACGGCGCGCGGCCAGCACCGCCGTGGCGAAGCTGGGCAGCGGGACCGTGCGGCGGCCGGCGGCCGTCTTGGTCTCGTCGATGCGCATCAGCCCCTTGCCCGCGGCGCGGATCACCTTCCCGGTCACTTTGAGCGTGAACGTCTCGTCGTCGTAGTCAGACCACTGCAGCCCGAGCAATTCGGAGATCCGCAGCCCCGTGGCGGCGAACAGGGTGATTGGGTCCACCAGGTCATGGCGCTGGCACGCCTTCGACGCTCGCAGCTTCCCGAACAGGTCACGCAACTCGTCGGCCGTGAGTGCCGTGGCGCCCTTCGGCCTGGCCTTGGATCGGTGTGGGCTGACGTCGCGCACAGGATTGGAGGCAAGCACGTTGGCCATCACCGCCAGGCGCATGCCGCCCATCAACAGCGTCTTGGACTGCACCGCCAACACATCACCGTGCGCCGTGCGCATCGACCGGATCGCTGCGTCGAGCCGCGCAGGTGTCGCCTCCCCGACCCGCACACCGCCCATCACCTTGGAGAGCAGTTTCGAGGCATACCGGTAGGTATCAATGGTCCGAACGGCGCGGCCATCCTCTTCAAGCCGGTCGATATGGCGATCGACGAGCGCCATGATCTTGGTGTCGAGAGTGACCTCACCGCCACCCACGGGCCGACGCTGCGCAAGCGTCTCAATGAGCGCATCCTCGGCGAGCTTGCCGTATTGATCCTCAGCCGGCCCCCGACGCTCCACGATGCGCGTCACACCGTCCGTGTCACGAAACCTGCAGCGCGCCAACCAAACCCCACCCCCGAGTTGGGTACGGGTGATCTTTCCGTGCTGCCCGATACGCAGCGGCGGCCTACCCGCCATCTTCTTCCCGATACTCTATGAGACGCTTGTCGATGTACTCAAGCTCCCGCCGAATACTCTGAGCGAGTGCGGAATCCGGGTCATCCTCTTTAGCGAGCGACTGCAGCAAGCTGCGCTGCGCCTGCTCTAGTTTTGCTATCCCGCGAGCCGAATAGAGCGGCATCGTATGGTTGTGAAAGTCCTCGATCGACTTGCCAATTCCCCTGCCAGGGTGGTACTGCATGGCGTCCAGATCTGAACAAAACCACTCCACTACATTGATTTTCGCTTCCATAACGTCGGGCAATAGTTCGATCACCTCGTCGTATGGCGGCGGATACAACAAGGTGGTTGGCGTAGTGTCGAGGGCTGCGGCCAGAACGACTAACTCAGCGGTCGTGACATACCTTCGGCGGCCAAGTTCCAGATCAGAGATCACGGCTCTCGTAACCGGACTTCCGAGCTCTCCGGTCTTGTCTGCAAGCCACTGAGCTGACCGCTTTCCCCGAAGTCTCCGGATCTCCAGAGCTGTCCGGCGTGCCTGCTCCTCCGCCCAGTTCTTCGGGGGCTCGCTCCAGTCGTGTGGCCTATCCCTGCTTTGCGGCATGACACGCAGTCTAGGCCATTTCGGCTCGCCTATTGCGGAAGGGGACGGGAATGGGTATATGCTTCGTTCAGGTACGCAGGAGTGGACCGGAAGCAATGAGAATTGCGGAACAGCACGCAGAATTAGGAGGAGCGCGATGGCGCTACCGCTCTCGCTCGAACAACCAACCGACCCTTGGCTCACTCGCGCGGAGGTCGCTGAACGGCTGCAGATACCAGAGAAGACTTTGGCTCAGTGGGCCTGTCAGCGAAAAGGTCCGCCGTACCGAAAGTTCGGCCGCCACACCAGGTACCGGCTGTCTGAGTGCATCGTCTGGGAGAACGCTCAGCAGGCCGGCGGGGACGCCGCCTGATGTCTCACCCCCACGTCGACCAACTCGACCGGGACCAGCTCGACGACCACAACCTGGTCGATCACGAACCTGCCGGGGACGAACCGGCGGAATGCAGAACGGCCCCCGAACTCCAGGTGCGCCAACACCTGGCGGGGACCGCTCAGACCATCCCATCCAGTCACCACAACCGATAAGGAGATCTAGAACAATGAAACCACAGATTCAGACCGCGGCGCAGCGACTCGATGATGCTGTCAACCGCATCGATCTGGTCCGCGCCGACGTCAACGCCGTCATCCGCGATCTGCCCGAGGATGTGCCGATGTTCGCGCTCGTGGACATCGTGAACGCCTTGTGGAACTTGCGCAACGCAGCGGTGGTGCTCGACAAGGCCACCGACGCCCTGGAAGCCGATGCCAAGGCGGTGACCCGATGAGCGGCAGTAACTTCCACGCCGTGTGGTGTGGCCACCGGGAAACTAACGAGACCCACGACGACAACTACCCTTACTGCCTCAAGCAGGTGCATGGTGTGGATCTCGCGCCGGCTCCTGGTGAGCAGAAGTCGAGCCTGTGGGTCTACGTCACCGGTCAGGCGCACCCGTCGGCGATGACGTCGGGCGAGTCCGCTCCGGACGCCGATCAGTACGACGGCATCGAACTCACCACCGAGACCCGCGTCGGCGACGAGTGGACCGACAAGACTCTTCGTCTGTCCGCAGATGCGGCCCGATCGTTGGCGGCTGCGCTGGTTCGTGCAGCGGACATCAAGCAGGGGCTCGAACGATGACCGCAAACATCGACACGGCGTTCCAGGAAGCTCTTGCAGGGTGGGGCGAGCAGGTTCGGTGCGAAATGGGGATGAAAACCCAGTGCAAGAGAACCGCGAACTGGGTTGTCCACCTGCATGGTTGCAAGGACTACCTCGTGTGCGGTCAGCACTACAAGCTGAATTTCCTCGATACAGCGCAGTCGTCGATCGCGGAGACTGGCGGGGTCGAATGCCGATTCTGCAGACAAGAGTTCCAAACAGTCGAATCGGCATTCACGGCGGTGCGGCTGTGAGCGGCATGACCGAGACGGAGACCCGCGCCGGTGAAGGCGCGGGTTCTCCGCTCGACATCATGCTCGGCCATGGGTTCAGCGTCGGCCCGCTCGCCGGCAAGGCTCCCCTCACCTCACACGGGGTCCTCGACTTCACCACCGACCGCAACGTGATCGCCTCCTGGAAGCGGAAGTTTCCGGGATGCAACTGGGGTGCAACGCAGATCGGTGTGTTGGCCTTGGATGTCGACCTCCGGTACGGCGGCACCGTGTCGGCGCTCAACCTCCGTCCCGAGCATCAGACTTTGACGATCAGAACGGGCAGCGGCGGGTGGCACATTTACTACCGCCACTCCGGTCCGGTCCGGGGCAAGGTTCAGGGTATCCCTGGCATCGATGTAAAGGCCGGCGGGCGTGGCTACTTGGTCGCACCCGGCAGTATCCACCCGGACACCGGTAAGCCCTACCGCCTGCACCGCGACATCCCTATCGCAGATCTCCCCGAACACCTGCTGGCAATGATCGTCCAACCCACCTACACCCCCGCGAGACCAAATCTTCAGTGCAGTTCTGGTCTCTATGGAGATCGGTGGGATGGGTTGGTGCGCAGCGTCGCCGAGGCTCAGCCCGGGAATCGGAACGGCACCTTGTTCTGGGCGGCAGCACGCGCAGCAGCCGACTCGGCACCAGCCGCTGTGTATTCCGCCCTGGCCGCCGCGGCCCATGAAATTGGCCTCGGTGTCCACGAGATCCAGCAGACCATTCAGAGCGGCCAACGAAAGGCGGCAACGTCGTGATCGACGACGAATTCTTCGACGCCACCCCAGAGCTACAGACCATCAGGCAATGGGCTCACGCCCGGTTCGCCGCGAAATGGGCTGTCTTCCTTGCGGTCCTTGGCCGGGTGCTCGCCAGTACCGGTCCGGGCGTCCAACTCCCAGGGGTGATCGGCGGACCTGCCTCACTGAACATGATCATGGCCTTCGTCGCCCCCAGCGGTGGCGGCAAAGGGATTACGGACCGGGTCGCCCGAGAGATCTGGCCGTCCTCGATCATCGAACGCCCCATCGGTTCGGGCGAAGGTATCGCGGCCCTCTTCGCCCCGCCGAAGAAAGAAGGCACCGAACAGATCACGCGCGCCATTCTGCACTCGCCGGAGATCGACACGATGGCTGGCCTCGCGTCTCGCCAGGGCAACATCTTCCTCGCCCAGCTCAAGTCAGCCGTCATGGGGGAGATGTTGGGACAGAGCAACGCATCGGACGCCACATCTCGAATCGTGCTGCCCCACAGCTACAGACTGATTCTCAGCGTCGGCGCTCAACCCGGCCACTGTGATGTCATCTTCAACGACACGAGCGGCGGGACCCCACAACGCGTGGTGTGGGTGCTGACCATCGACCCCGATATGCCTTCAGAGGCGCCACCGGACCCCGAGCCGCTTAACACCCGGCTCCCATCCTGGGCGCACACCGACACCGTCATGACCTACGGGCCGACCGAGATCCGCGAGCACATCATCACAGCCCACCTGGCACGGCAGCGCGGAGAAGCAAGCGCACTCGATGGGCACCGGATGTTGACCCGACTCAAGGTGGCCGCCGGTCTCGCCATCCTGCACCACCGCAGCGTCATTTCAGATCTCGATTGGAGGCTGTCAGACATGGTGATGGCCGTCTCGGATCAAACTCGAGACTGGATTGTCGAGGAAGCCAAACAAGCGGCCCGCGCCAAGGTGCGAGAGCGGGCGATCTCCCGGGCGACGTTCGATGAGGTGATCGACGACCGGCACGAAAAGACCGTTCGCAGCAGGATCCTGCGCCTACTCACCACCGGCCCGAAATCCCGCAGCGAGCTCCGCCGGGCGATGGGTAAACAGCACTACCGCGAGGCGTTCGACGCAGTCCTGCCCCACCTGGAAAAAGTTAGCCAGGTCATCGTCATCGCCGGGGAGAAGGCGCCGCACTACAAGCTCAACCCGGAGTTCACCGGTGAACCAGAGTTCACCCCAGAAAACACCAGCTCGGAAGGGGTGAACCAAGAGTTCACCGGTGAACCCGAGGCAACAGTCACAGACCTCGATACTCGCAGGTCGCATGATTCCGACCCAACCAAGCTGACATGCTCCCAGTGGTTCAACCAATACATCGCAGAACTCCGGGTAGCCGGCCAAACCACCACCACATCGTTTGCTGCAGTCGAGGCCGGCATGGCTATCGGCTTCACCAAAGGCAACATCAGGGCCGCCGCATCAGCACACCCTGACGTACACACGATCAACCGCAAGGGCGGCACCGCCACCTGGTCCATCGAACCCGGTAAGCGGCCACCCGCATATCAAGGTGCACCGCAGTGGCTTGATGAATGGCTCGACCGCCAGACCACCGACACCGTCGACCCCGACGACGCCAAGCTCGCCGGTGAAGCTGCCGGCCACCCCTGGCACAGCGTCCGCCGAGCCGCCGGGATGTCCAACCGCATCGAGTCCATCCCAGCCCACGGAGACAGCCGCAAGGACCGCATCTGGAGGATCGCCAGCCCCAGCGCCCACAGCACCGACGACGGATACAGCGCATGAACACCTCAGGCAGGGGGGCGGGCCACCCACGCAACCAGCAAAACACCAGGTGGCATCGCCAGTGAAGAACCGTCTCCCTCCCCCGAAGTGTGCAGTCACAGATAAATGCAGAAAGCCTGTGACCTGCATGGATAGCCCGTTAAGCGTGACAAGCGTGACGAGAAGTGTGCACAGATGCCCAAACGCAAGGAGCTGGTGACTATGACCGACAACGACGACGACGTCCAACTGATGGCCCGTGTGCGGGCGCTGCTTGAGAGTGCGACCGCCAGCCTGGACCCGGCTGACCGCGCCGAGCGCATCGCCTGGTGCCGTGAGCACGATCAGCACGGCGTGCGGATGCGCACCGACCCTGACGGCCTTCTCGAGTTCGTCTGGGGCGGCCGTCCCCTCGCACTGGTGCGTGCTGCCGACCTGGACAGCGATGTGCCGTTGCGCGGCGAGTTCGTCCCCACCGAGATTCCCGACACTCTGGAAGGTCTGACCGATGACTGAGATCAACCGCCCACTCACCGACGCCGAGCGCACCGTGATGAATCAGCTCGCCGTTGCGTCCGTCGCGCGACAGACCGGCCGCGACCCGGAGAGCGTGGCCGACGAGCTCGACGAGATGACCATTCGCCTGCACGGGAACGCCAAGCACGCCTACCTCACCGCGGACGGCAAGACGCTGGTCCACATCACCCGCGAGGACCTCGCCCTGGCCGCCAACCATCCCGGCGAGACCCTGCATGCCGAACCGATCGACCCTCGTCGCGACACGTGAACAGCACCCACGCTGGCAAGTGCCCTTGCTGTTTTGGCAAAACGGGCGTTACGCTGGTACCTAGCTCGGTATCACGCGAGACGCCGGGAGCCTCAGGGGAGGCCCACCCGCGCTATCCCGGTCACCATGCGACGCAAGCGATTCCCGCACGTCTCAGGTTGGTGATTCGATGACTCTCTTTTTCCGCAGTGCAGACCTCTCGACTGGCAATGGGCGCACGGTGTTCGGCACCGTGGTTCCTTACGGCCAGGTGGCCGAGGTCAGCGACGGTGGCGGCCGCCCCTATCAGGAGCGGTTCGAGTTCGGCGCGTTCGACCGCAGCATCCGCGAACGCGGCACCAAGGTGCGCCTGTTCGACAGCCACAACACCCGTCGGCTGCCGATCGGTAAGGCCATCGAGCTCCGCGAGCACCAGGACGGTCTGCACGCTGCGTTCGAGATCGCCGCTACCCGTGATGGTGACGACGCCTTGGAGCTTGTGCGCTCTGGGACTGTCGACGCCTTCAGTGTCGGGTTCCGCGGTGTCCGCGAACGGTGGGACGGAGACGTCATGGTCCGCACCGAGGTCGCGCTGATGGAAGTCAGCCTTGTCGGTCTGCCGGCCTATGTGGGTGCAGAAATCGCGGGTGTCCGTTCGCAATCCCTTGTCATTCCCCGAGCCACGGCCGAACGCCGGCTGCGGCTTCTCGATCTCTGAAAGCAGGAACCACCATGAACAAAGACCTCGCCACCCTGGAACGGGAGGCCGACGAGTACCGCACCGAGGCCCGCGCCATCATCGAGCGGGCCGGCAACGCCGACCTGGCCGGCGACGACGCTGCACGGTTCGATCAGCTCACCGGGCAGATCGAATCGCACAACACCGAGATCCGCGCGGTGCAGGAACGCCACCGCCAACTCGATCTGATCCGCGGCGCGGGGCAGCCGGGCAGCACCATGTTGCGCGAAGGCGAAGGCAGCGGGGTCAACCCATACAGCCGCAACGAGGACCGCCACCCGCAGAACACCCAGCGCGACGCCGCGATGCGCACCCTGGACGGCATCGTCAAGGACGACCGCCTGGCCGCCCGCGGCGCCGAGCTCATCGAGGGCCTGATGTCCACCGGGCCGGTTATCTCGCAGACCTGGACGCAGCGTTGGGCCGCCGCCACCGGTAGCGAAGCGTATGAGCGGGCGTTCGCGAAGAAGCTCGCCGACCCCGATAACGGTCAGCTCACCTGGACCGGCGAGGAGGCCGACGCCTGGCGCGCGGTGTCCGCGGTGCAGGCTGAGCAGCGCGCCATGTCGCTGACCGACAGCGCGGGTGGGTTCCTCGTCCCGCTGACCCTCGACCCGGCGGTGCTGCTCACCTCCAACGGCAGCATCAATCCGCTGCGCCAGATCGCCCGTGTGGTGCAGACCGCCACCGATGCATGGTCGGGTGTCACCAGTGCGGGTGTGACCGCTGAGTGGACCGCTGAGGCCGCCGAGGTGGCCGATGCCAGCCCGACGCTGGCGAACCCGTCGATCCCGGTGCACAAGGGTGATGCGTTCGTGCCGTTCAGTTTCGAGGTCCAGGGCGATGCGGTGAACTTCCTCGGGGAGCTGTCCAAGCTGCTCGTCGATGGCGCCGAGCAGCTCAACGCGACCGCGTACACGACCGGCTCCGGGTCGGGTCAACCGACAGGTCTGATTACCAAGCTCGTCGCCTCGGCCGGCACTGTGCCGCTGGTCGCGCCCGGAACACCGGAGACACTGGCCGCCGGTGACGTGTACTCGGTGCAGAACGCGTTGCCGCCGCGGTTCCAGCCGAACGCGCAGTGGTGCGCGAACCTGTCGATCATCAACGCACTGCGCCAGTTCGAGACCACCAACGGTGCACTGAAGTTCCCGTCACTGCAGGACAATCCGCCTCGCCTGCTCAGCCGCGCCATGAACGAGTTGTCGAACATGGACGGCAGCATCAACCCGGCGGCGACGGAGACGAACTACCCGTTGGTGTACGGCGACTTCGGGGCCGGGATGGTCATCGTGGACCGCATCGGATCCACCCTGGAACTGGTGCCGCACCTGTTCGGGTCCAACCGCCGGCCCACCGGACAGCGCGGCGCCCTGCTGTGGTTCCGCACCGGGTCCGATGTCGTCATCCCCAACGCGTTCCGACTGCTGTCCATCCCGACGGCGGCCTGATGAGTCCCACGGCTGTGTCTGAGGCGCGCGTCCGCGAGATTGTGCGGCAAGAATTACGTGCGAAACTCCGACAGGATATTGCCGATGAATCCGGGCGGAACCCCGGCCCGCCCGTCAATTCGTTCCATTCGGTTCTCCAACTCGACGACGCTGGTGAGGAGCATGGCAAGGACGCCGTTCGCGAACTTCTGGACTTCTTCTACCGAAACATTTCCGTCGTCACCACGGGTCGATCGCATGATCTCGGTCAGGCTGTCGATGGCCGTATAGCTCACGGGCATGGTGTCGGGGATCTGGTTGAGTAGGGCTTGAAACCCAGCCCTGGCGTCGTCGGGGGTGGACATATGGATTCTCCTTCGCTGTAGGTGCAGGCACACCAGAGCGTAGGAGTTGGTCCGCCCGGGCCGGTCGGCTTCAGTCAGTCTGGCCCGGGCGGGACCAGTCTCGGCGGTAGGAATCCATCGCTTATTCATCGAATATGAACGCGAAACGCTGAGAATCGCCCACTACTATCCGGTGGCCTTCGGCGCGACCTTTGTTGCGGCACAGGGCCTACCGACACTTAGCGCGATTCAACAGGTAGCGACAAATCCAAAAGCCGGTGTCGCATGTTCGAATCATGCCGGGGGCACTCGTTTCGTAGGTGAGTTCGCCCCCACAGCCGCGGCCAGGACGGTCTCGGCGATCTGCCGGCCCACACGTGATCCATCCGGCCGACCACCGCGCAGGCGCATCGCGAGTTCCCCGGTGAAGACCGTGAGGAGTGCTTCGGCCAGGCCGTCCGGGTCTGCGCACGGTAGCTGCCGCGCAAGTTGCCGCAGCGTGTGGCGCAGGTGATCGGTGTCGCGGTTGATCGCTGCGGCGATCTCCGCGGAGGGGTTCGCGTACTCGGCGGCGGCACCCAGGAAGGCGCACCACCGCGCTCCATGCCGTGTGACCGCGAAGGTGTCCAGCGCATCGAAGACCGCGAGCACCCGCTCCCCATCGCTGTGGGCGGTGTCGATGGCGTCGTCCCACACCTGCTGCCACCGCTGCTGGCGGCGCTCCAGCGCGGCGGCGACCAGTGCCTCTTTGCTGCGAAAGCCCCGGTACAAGGTGGCCGCCGATACCCCGGCACGCGCGAGCACTGCATCCACCGAGGTGGCTTCGATGCCCGCGGTGAACATCAGGTCATCCACCGCGTCGAGCAACTTGTCCTCCGAGCCCTTGCGCATCGGCATGCCCGACACTCTAAACTCGAAAAAGTGAAACGATCGTTTTCGTTTGGGTCCGGACGGGACATGTTCGTCGTGGTGTCCGGGACGTGCTTCATCGCCGCCACCTACGGCTTGGTGCGACTGGCGTTCGGCCTGTTTCTTCCCGACATTCAGCGCGAACTCGACCTCAGCGCGAAGGGGGCGGGCTACATCTCGTCGGGCGCATCGCTCGTCTATTGCCTGGCCGCAGCCGCCGGCTTTGGCCTCGGCCCCCGATCACCACGCGCCCTGATTGTGGCCGCGGCCGTCACCGCCTGTGGCGGCGTATGGGGCATGGCCGCCGCCGGCAACGTCCCGGCGTTCGGTCTCGCCGCCGTATTGAGCTCCGCCGGTGCAGGTTTCGCTTCGCCGGCACTGGTGGCGATCGTGCATCGCAATGTCGATTATCGGCACGCCGAGGGTGCACAGTCGGTGGTCAACGCCGGCACCGGGCCGGGCCTGGTCGGCGCCGCACTGTTGGCAGTGCTGGTCGCCTCCGAATGGAGGATCGCCTGGGTGGCGACCGGGCTCTTGACGGCCGGCGCCGCCGTCGCGGTACTGGTCGCCGACCGACGCCCCGGTGCCCGGCCGGCTATGCCACGGACATCACCCCCGGTGTCGGCTCCGTGGCTGGCCGACCACCGGAGCGCCGTCATCGCGGCAACGCTGATGGGAGCGGGCTCCAGCGCGGTGTGGACCTATGGCCGAAGCCATCTCGTCGAAGCAGGAACCGCATCCGAGAGCGGCACCGTGAGCGCATGGATCGCACTCGGCGTCGGTGCGACAGCCGTGATCACCACCGCCCATCAGATGGTGAAGCTGTCGGCCACGGCCGCCTGGATGCTGAGCTGCAGCGTGATGACCATCGCCCTGATGGTGTTGGCCTTCGCGCCACAGGTCCGGCTGGTGGCGCTGCTGGCCTACCTCATCTTCGGGTGGGGATTCACTGCCGCAACGTCATCGCTCATCGCGTGGACATCGGATATCGATCCCGCCAACGCTGCCGCGGGTACCGCACTACTGTTCGTGGCCCTGATGTTCGGACAGGCAACCGGCGCGACGGCCCTCGGGCTCATCATCACCACCACGAGTTTCGGCACCGCCTTCGTCGCGGCATCGGCGGTGTCGGCACTCGCGATTGGCACCGCCACGCGGAAGCGGGCCGGGGCGCTTCAGGGCCCGACGGGATAGTGGCTGGCGATGGCGATGCGATTCCAGCCGTTCATCTCGACGGCCAGCCAGGCGACGGCGGCGATCTGCTGGGTGGACAACGCCGCCTCGATATCGACACTCGGCGCGGCGGCCGTGTGCTCGTCGGCGATCCGGGTGTTCCGTTCGGCCAGGGTGAGCGCGGCCCGCTCCTGCTCGTCGAAGTACTGCGATTCCCACCAGGCCGGCAGCACCGCAAGCCGGTCCGCGGACTCTCCTGCGGCGATGGCATCGCGCGTATGCATCCGCAGACAGAAGGCGCAGCCGTTGATCTGCGACACCCGCAGTTTGACCAGTTCGACCAACAGCGCGGACAACCCCGCCGCCTGCGTGGCCTCCTTCACCTGGGCGTCGAACGCCGCGAAGGCCTCGTACGGACCAGAGAACTGCTTACTGATGTTGACCTGCGGGAGCATGGTTTTCCTTTCTCGGCGGGGCATTCACACATATGACTCGGCTGGGCGCCGGATTGTGACAACATCGGCCGCTGCGCGACAATCGTCGGTACGCCGCCGTCCAAGATCAGGTCTCTGGGTAAGGTCGTAGACGTTGACGTCAATACCTATGCACAGCGCGACCGGGGTGAACACCCCAGGTGGAGGACTTGATCGTTCCATGCGCGCACCGCAGACCCCGCTACCCTCACCCGGCCCGATCGTAGCCACGGCGGCCGCTGGGCGGCGGCTCTCACTGCTCCTGGTCGAGGATGATCGAGCGGACGCATTGCTGGTCGAGGAACTCATCGCCGATGCGGACGGTGAGTTCGACTTCGTCTGGTCCCAGACGGTCTCCGAAGCCGCCCGCTCCCTCACCGAACAGCGCCCGGACTGCATCCTGCTCGATCTGAACCTGCCCGATTCCACCGGCATGGATGCCGTGCACCGGCTCGGCGGCCTCGACAACACCATCCCGATCATCGTGTTGACCGGCTACAACGATGAGCCCTTCGGGGTGTCCGCGGTGTCCTCGGGAGCACAGGATTACCTGGTCAAGGGCCGGGTGGAGCCCGACACCCTGCGCCGCGCCGTGCTGTACGCCATCGAACGCAAGCGCGCCGAGCTGGCCACCGTCGACCTGCATTCGACCCGGTTGCGAGCGTTGGAGAACGCCCGGCTGGAACGTGGTCTGCTGCCCTCGCCGGTGCTGCTGGACACACCGGGTGTCCATATCGTCACGCGCTCGCGCCCCAGCCGTCAGGACGCGCTGCTCGGCGGGGACTTCTTCGATGTCGTGCAGACCGACAACCGCACCGTGCACGTGATGATCGGCGATGTTGCCGGGCACGGTCCCGACGAGGCGGCCCTCGGCGTGGCCCTGCGCATCGGGTGGCGGGCGCTGACCTTCGCCGGCCTGCGCGGCAACGAACGGATGCGGGAACTCGACCGGATCCTGACCACCGAACGTACGAGCTCCGGCACCTTTGCGACCCTGCTCAGTTTGGCCCTCGAACCCGATACCGGCCACTTCACCGCGGTGCGCGCCGGCCACCCCGGCATGCTCCTGCAGGGCGGCGGCACAGTGGACTGGGTGGAGCCCCGCCCGGGCGCCGCACTGGGTCTGGGCGCCCGAGAGTGGCCGGTCGAACATTACGAACTCCCCCCGGGGCACGGACTGTTGCTGCTCACCGACGGGCTGTTCGAGGGTCACTCGGGCCGCGGCGACGAGCGGCTCGGTGAAGAAGGGCTGCTGACCATGGCCCGCTCGCTGGCTCAGTTGCCCGGCGCCGATTTCGTCGAAGCGCTCATCGAGGCCGCCGAGTCGCGGGCTCAGTTGCACGGCGGGCTCACCGACGACATCGCCGTGATCAGAGTGGAACGATCCTGACCATGAAACTCACCGTGCAGGGCTGGCAGAACCTGGTGCTCGCCGTCATCGGAACGGCGGTGCTGGCCTGCTCGATAGCCGCCACCATTTTGGTGGGTCAGGCCGACAAGGTGTCCAATCAGCTGCGGGACGGCATCCAGCCGGCCCGGATCGCGGCTTACCAACTCCAGGCGGCGTTGCGCGATCAGGAGACCGCGGTCCGCGGCTACCAGATCACCGGCGACCCCCGGTTCCTCGACCCGTACAAGGACGGGCGCACCGCCGAAACCGATGCCGCCGAACAGATCCGGCGGTCCATCGCGGGCAACGAAGAGCTCCTCGTCGACCTCGACAACATCGAGGCTGCCGCCGATACCTGGCGCGCCGAGTACGCGGATCAGCTGATCGCGACCGCCACGCCAGGGCAGCCGGCCGCGGATGCGAGCATCGACGAGGGCAAGGCGCTCTTCGACCGGCTCCGCGCGTTGTTCACGGTCCAGAACGATCACCTCAGCGAGGCCCGGGCCACCGGCCTGGCACATCTCGACGAGATCCGCGGCTGGCGCGACGCGGTGATGATCGCGATGATCCTGACGTTCGTGACCACCGCGATACTGCTGGCGGTGGTGATGCGCAACGCCGTCACCCGGCCGTTGTCCGCGCTGGCCGCGGCCTGCCGGCGCATCACCGAGGGCAACTTCGGTGAACGCATCATCCCGCGCGGCCCCCGCGACATCCGGGCCATCAGCGCCGACGTCGAGGACATGCGCCAGCGCATCGTGGACGAGCTCGAGACCTCCCGCGCCGCGCGCGCCGCCCTCGATGAGCAGGCCGACGAATTGCGGCGGTCCAACGCCGAACTCGAACAGTTCGCCTACGTCGCCTCGCACGATCTGCAGGAACCGCTGCGCAAGGTCGCGTCGTTCTGCCAGCTCCTGGAAAGACGCTACGGCGACAAGCTCGACGAGCGCGGTATCGAGTACATCGGCTTCGCCGTGGACGGCGCCAAGCGGATGCAGGTGCTGATCAACGACCTGCTCACCTTCTCCCGCGTCGGCCGGCTCAACGCGACGAACACCGAGGTGGACCTCAACTCGGTGGTCACCGCGGCCCTGAGCAATCTGACCACCACCATCGACGAGACCGGCGCGCAGATCGTGCTGCCCGACACACCGCTGCCCACCATCGACGGCGACCCCACCCTGCTGGCGATGGTGTGGCAGAACCTGATCGGCAATGCGGTGAAGTTCCATCGCGAGGATGCGGCGCCGCGGATCGTGATCGAGTGCGAGGAGGGCACTGGCGAAGACGCCGAGAAATACCTGTTCACCGTCACCGACAACGGGATCGGCATCGCCGAGGAGTTCGTCGACAAGGTCTTCGTCATCTTCCAGCGGCTGCACGGCCGCGATGCCTACACCGGTACCGGGATCGGCCTGGCGTTGTGCAAGAAGATCGTCGAGCACCACGGCGGGACGATCTGGATCGACACCTCCTACACCGACGGGACGCGGTTCACATTCACGCTGCCCATCACCCCGACCACCGCGCCCGATCTGGCGCCGCAACCTCAGCTGGAAGGAACCCCGTGAGCTATCCCGAGACCCGAGCCATCGACATCCTGCTCGTCGAGGACGATCCCGGTGATGAATTGATCACCCGGGAAGCGTTCGAGCACAACAAGATCAAGAACAATCTGCATGTCGCCCACGACGGCGAAGAGGGGCTGGACTTTCTGTACCGGCGGGGCAAGTTCGCCGACGCACCACGGCCCGACCTGATCCTGCTGGACCTGAACCTGCCCAAGTACGACGGCAGGCAACTGCTGGAGCAGATCAAATCCGACGACAACCTGAGCCTCATCCCCATCGTGGTGCTCACCACGTCGTCGGCCGAAGAGGACATCCTGCGCAGCTACAAGTTGCACGCGAACGCCTACGTGACCAAGCCGGTGGACCTCGATCAGTTCATGAGCGCGGTGCGCCAGATCGACGAGTTCTTCGTTCAGGTGGTTCGGCTGCCGCAGTTCTGAGCAATGTGGTCCCACTGCAGGCGGACCTCGGTGCCGTCCGCAGTGGCATCGATATCGGCGCGGTCGGCCAGCGCGTGCATCAACGGGATGCCGCGCCCCCGGGCCACGTCGTTGATGTCGTTGTCGTTGGTTCGCCAGTGCCCCTCGTCGGTCACCGTCACGGTCAGCACGGCGGCGGTGTCGTCATAGTCGGCACGCACATGCATCGGACCGGGTTGCGGGGCACCGACATAGGCGAACTCGGCCGCGTTGGCCAACGCCTCGTACACCGCCAGCAGCACATCACTGGATTTCTCGGGATCCAGGAGCAAGTTCTGGCGCAGCCATGCGGCAAGCTCCTGCCGGATCTGAGCCGCGAGCTCGGGGCCGGCGATCACGCCGATCTTCGCGAAGGATGCGGAATCGCCTTGCTCTGTCATGTCGACCGGTGGCTACCCGTTTGCAGCTTTTTCTAACTCTGCAGAGCGGCGAGTGCCTCATCGAGTGTCGCGTGGAGTTCGACGACGTCGGCGATGCCCACCAATTTCAGCGGCCTGCTGGTGGCCGGACCGTCCGCGACGACAACGAGTTTCACAGCAGGTGCGAGGTCACCGTGCGCGGAGACGAGCACCCCCATGCCGGCCGACGCCAGGAACTCGACCGCGGTGAAATCCACCACCACCGCCGCCGGTGCCGCGGCGGCCGCAGACTTGATCGCAGCTTCCAGCTTGGGCGCGGTGATCATGTCCACTGTCCCGGCCACCGACACCACACTGATATCGCCGACACTGCTCTGCTGGATATCGCCGCTGGCCGCAGCTGGCTGGCTGTTCATCGTTCCTCCGTCTTCGCGCACCCGGATTTAGCTGCGCGTCGAGGACGCGCCGACCAGATCCTGGTCCCGGGCTACCCCATCGTAGCCACGTCGCCTCGCGTGACTGATCTCCGACGCAACTACCGCGACCAGGATGGACACCGCCGCGGCGGCCAGCAGCACGGGCGGTCCGTACGGCAGTGCCGCGGCGCCGATCAGCGGGGCGATCGAGATGCCGACGTACATCGCCGTCGAGTACCACGCGAGTGCAGTGGTGGCGTAGCGCGAATCGATGAGCGCGAGCCGGTACTGGATGGCCACCGAGGCGGCGAACCCGGCGATCCCGGACAGCGTGAACACCAGGGCGGTCGCCACCATCGATCCGTGCGCCGCGATGAGCGCGACGAAGGCGACGGCCTGGGCCGCCAGCACGATCTGCAGGGTGCGACGGCTGCCGATGCGGTCGGCCAGGCGTCCACCCACGATGTTGCCGATGACGCCGGCCACCCCGTAGGCGAGCAACAGGATCGCCAGCCGTTTGTGGTCGCCGCCGGTGGCGTCGTGGGTGATCACCGCGCTGAAGATGTAGACCATGTTGAACGCCAGCGTCATCAGCAACGACGCGACGATCGCGAACACGATGCGCGGGTCGCGCAGGACGACGGCGCGCGACCGCAGGTCCACCGCCGGGCTGCGCGGGACATCGCGCACCACCAGCAGCAGGGCCGGGACCAGCAGCGCGGCCAGGCCGGCCAGCACCGACAGCGGGAGCCGCCAACCGCCGATATCGGCCAGCGCGGTGCCGATCGGGGAGCCGATCGCCATGGCCAGGGTGAAGCCCATACCGACCAGCGCGATGGCCCGGCCGCGCTGGGACAGCGCCACCATCACCGGCGCGGCGCCGATCGCCGAGGGCACCAGCGCCGCACCACCGAGGGCCGCGATGACCCGTCCCGCGGTGAAGACGGTGAAGGTGTCCGCTGCCGCGGCCAGGAAGGTGCCGGCGGCGATCAGGGCCAGCCCGGCGGCCATCACGCGTTCCGGACGGACCCGGCCGCAGGTGACCGACACCAGCGGCGACGCGACAGCGACGACGATGGCATAGACCGAGATGGAGTAGCCGATGGTGCCGGGGCCGACGCCCAACGTGTGGGCGATCTGGGGCAGCACGCCGGCGATGACGAAGGCGTTGGTGGCGACGACGAACAGGCCGAGGGCGAGCAGACCGAGGCGCACTGCACTTGCTCTGGCCAGCCTCACCCGCACCTCACCTCTCGAAGAATTGGTACCTCAGCGTACCCGCTCCGGGTCAGGCCGCTTCCAGCTCCAACAGCGTCGCCTTGGCCGCCATTCCGCCGGCGTACTGCCCGAACGATCCGTCGGTGCGCACCACCCGGTGGCACGGGATGACCAGCGGCAGCGGATTGCGGGCGCAGGCGCTGCCCACCGCCCGCACCGCCTTGGGACTGCCGACCGCCGCCGCGACGGTCGCGTAGCTCTCGCGGTGCCCGTACCCGATCTCGCGCAGATGCTCGATCACCTGGCGGCGGAACCCGTCGGCCAGCCGCAGATCGAGCGGAAGATCGAACTCGGTGCGCCGGCCCGCGAGGTATTCCTCGATCTCGGTGGCGGCATCGTCGAGGCGGGCGGGGGCGTGCAGGATCCGCGGGCTGATCCGCTGGGCCAGCGTCGCAAGCACGTCTTCGTCACCGGAGAGGAACGCCACCCGCACCAGACCGAGCGGCGTGCTCGCCAGCAGCAGCCGGCCGATGGCGGTGTCCAGGGTGCGGTAGGCCACGTCGAGCAGGTCGGCGTCCTGAGCCGCATGCTCCAGGCGGCGGTGCAGCCGGGCCAGGGTCGGGGCGTCGGCGTCGATGCCGTCGAAGATCTCGGTCATGCGTCCTCCTTGAGGTAGGTCGTGCGCAGCGTCTTGAGGCCGTCGGCGGCGGCACGGCGGGCGGCCTCGGTCGACCCGCCGAGCAGATCCGCGATCTCGGCGTAGGGCAGGCCCGCCAGGTAGCGGTAGGCCAGCGTGCGGCGTTGCTTGTCCGGCAACGCCGCCAGCGCCGCCCACAGGTCCAGGTCGTGGTGATCGGTGTGCCCGGCATCGGGGACGGCATCGACCGGGGCCGGCGCCCGGGACGCCGCGCGCCCGATGTCGATGGCCCTGCGGTGCGCGATGGTCACCAGCCACGCCTCGATGTTGGCGCTCGGATCGAGTTCCGGGTAGGCCCGCAGGGCGGACAGGAAGGTCTCCGACCACGCGTCCTCGGCGTCGGTCGGGCCGACGACGGCCCGGCACACCCGCAGCACCATCGGGCCGTACTCGGCCACGATGTCCTCGAACGGTCGTCCCACAGTCACATTGTGTAGACGTCGCCGGCGACCGAAACGTGAGATGCCAGTTCTCCCGACTTACTCTCTTAGTTGTAGTAGCGTCGGGGGCATGGGCGCCAATGTGTGGATCCTGGGCGGCTACCAGAGCGACTACGCCCGCAACCTGCAGCGCGAGGGCCACGACCTGGCCGACCTGACGGCCGAGGTCATCCGCGAAACCCTGGACGCGGCGCGCACACCGGCCACCGACATCGGTGTCGTGCACGTCGCCAACGCCTTCGCCGAGATGTTCGCCGCCCAAGGTCACCTCGGCGCGATGCCGGCCACCGTCGAACCCGCGCTGTGGAACGTCCCGGCCTCCCGGCACGAGGCGGCCTGCGCGTCCGGCAGTGTCGCCGCCCTGGCCGCCATCGCCGATCTGCGCTCCGGCGCCTATGACAGCGCACTGGTCATCGGGGTGGAACTGGAGAAGACGGTCCCCGGCGATGTCGCCGCCGCCTACCTCGGCGCGGCCGCCTGGACGGGGCACGAGGGCGCGGATGCCACCTTCATGTGGCCGTACATGTTCAGCCGGATCGCCGACGAGTACGACCGGCGCTACGGCCTCGACGACACGCACCTCGATGCCATCGCCCTGCTGAACTACACCAATGCCCGCGCGAACCCGAACGCGCAGACCCGCGGCTGGCAGCTGGACACCTCGTCGAATCCGGTGGTGGAGGGCCGGATCCGGCGACTCGATTGCAGCCAGATGACCGACGGCGGCGCCGGCGTGGTGCTGGTGAGCGACAACTTCCTGCGCGATCACCCCGGTGTGCGGCCGATCGGGCGGATCGACGGCTGGGGCCACCGGACGGTCGGGCTGGGTCTGCAGCAGAAACTGGACCGGTCCGCCGACGATCCGTACGTGCTGCCGCACGTGCGCGGTGCGGCGCTCGACGCATTCGCCCGCGCCCACGTGACCTTCGACGATCTCGACGGTCTCGAAGTGCACGACTGTTTCACTCCCAGTGAGTATCTCGCGATCGACCACATCGGGCTGACCGGGCCCGGCGAGTCCTGGAAGGCCATCGAGAACGGTGAGATCGAGATCGGCGGCCGGCTGCCCATCAACCCCAGCGGCGGGCTGATCGGCGGCGGGCATCCCGTCGGCGCCACCGGTATCCGGATGCTGCTCGATGCCGCCAAGCAGGTCAGCGATACCGCCGGCGCCTACCAGGTGGAGGGCGCAAAGACGTTCGGCACCCTGAACTTCGGCGGCAGTACCGCCACCACCGTCAGCTTTGTCGTCGGTTCATCCCAGGAGGTTCTGTGAACACCGATCTGGTCACCAAGTTCGCATCCACCCTGCCCCCGGACGACGATCACCCCTACCGCACCGGCGCCTGGCGGCCGCAGACCAGCGAATGGGACGCCGACGACCTGGCGGCCGTGGAAGGCGAGATCCCGACCGACCTGGACGGGGTCTATCTGCGCAACACCGAGAACCCGTTACACCCCGCGTTCAAGGCCTACCATCCATTCGACGGTGACGGCATGCTGCACATCGTCAACTTCCGGGACGGAAAGGCAAGCTATCGCAACAGGTTCATCCGCACCGACGGGTTCCTGGCCGAGAACGAGGCCGCCGGCCCGCTGTGGCCCGGGATCGCCGAGCCGGTGGAGCTCGCCCAACGCGACTACGGCTGGGGTGCACGCACCCTGATGAAGGATGCCTCCAGCACCGATGTCGCCGTGCACCGCGGTGTCGCGCTCAGCAGCTTCTACCAGTGTGGCGACCTGTATCGGATCGACCCCTACACCGGCGACACCCTAGGTAAACAGGACTGGGCCCCAATCGGATTGGGTGTATCGGCGCACCCGAAGATCGACGACGCCACCGGAGAGTTGTTGTTCTTCAACTACGGCAAGGACGCACCGTACCTGCATTACGGAGTGGTCGACGAGAACAACGCGCTGGTCCACTACGCCGATGTCGAGCTGCCCGGGCCCCGGCTGCCGCACGATATGGCGTTCACCGAGAATTACGTGATTCTCAACGACTTTCCGCTGTTCTGGGATGCCGAATTCCTCAAGCACAACGCGCACATCCCGCGACTGCACCGCGACATGCCGTCCCGGTTCGCGGTGCTGCCGCGGCGCGGCGGGGCCGCTGACGTGCAATGGTTCGAGGCCGACACCACCTACGTCCTGCACTTCACCAATGCCTACGAGGACGGCGACGAGATCGTGCTGGACGGGTTCTTCCAGGGCGAACCCGAACCCACCGAGGGCTTCGATAACGGCATGAACCCGAAGTGGCAGCGCATCTTTCGCGGACTGTCACTGGACGGGATGCAGACCAGGCTGCACCGCTGGCGGTTCAACCTTGTCACCGGCCAGACCCGGGAAGAGCAATTGTCGGACAGCATCACCGAATTCGGGATGATCAACTCCGGCTTCGCCGGACGACCCTACCGCTACACCTACGCCGCCACCGGCAAGCCCGGCTGGTTCCTGTTCGACGGCCTGGTCCGCCATGATCTGCACACCGGCGCCGAACAACGGTTCGCCTTCGCAGACGGTGTCTACGGCAGCGAGACCGCCATGGCACCCCGGGTCGGCAGTACCGGGGAGGACGACGGCTACCTGATCACCCTCACCACCGATATGAACGCCGACGCGTCCTACTGCCTGGTGTTCGACGCGGCCCGGGTATCCGACGGCCCGGTGTGCACACTGGCGCTGCCCGAACGGATCTCCAGCGGCACGCACTCCACCTGGGCGCCCGGCTCGGAGCTGAGACGCTGGCGCGAGTGACCCAACCCAACGCCGTGGCCCGGATGCTCGGGGTGCTCGGCGATGAATGGACCCTGCTGATCGTGCAGCAGGCCCTGCTGGGCGCCTCCCGGTACGGGGAGTTCACCGAACGGCTGCCCATCTCCCATTCGGTGCTGACCCGGCGTCTGGTCGGCATGGTCCAGCACGACCTGATGACGCGCCGCCAGTACCAGTCCGGGCCGACCCGGTACGAGTATCTGCTGACCGCGCGCGGCCAGGCGTTGTGGCCGGTGCTGGTGGCGATCTGGGCGTGGGAACGCCACTGGGTGCCCGAACACCCCCTGCCCGCCATGCGGCACGGCGACTGCGGCCGGGACTTCACCCCGCTGCTCACCTGCCGTGGATGCGGGCTGGAGACCGACGAGAAACATCTTGTCGCGCGGTGGGGCCCGAGCGGTTCCTGGCCGCGGTCGATGCCGGTGGGATCCACCCGGCGCCGTTCGCACGATGACCGGACCAGCCAGGCAGATCTGTTTCCGCAGACCATGAGCATCCTGGGCAACCGGTGGGCGTTCGCCATCATGGTGGCCGCCTTCGTCGGGACCACCCGGTTCACCGATTTCGCGGGCCAACTCGGGGCGCCGCCCGGTTCGCTCACCGACCGCCTGCAGATCCTGGTAGAGGGCGGTGTGCTGAACGGCGGCTACCGGCTCACCGCGAAGGGCCGCGCGGTGCTACCCATCATCGTCACCGCCCTGGACTGGGCGCAGCACTGGTATGTCACCGACGAGGGCCCCGCGGTGCAGGTCACCCATACCGCGTGCGGCGGTGCGTTCACCGCGGCGCTGGCCTGTGATCAGTGTGGCCGGCCGCTATCCGGATCCGGAGTCGTGGTGGTCTGAGCGCGACCGCAGATTGTTGCGCACCGCGGGCCATTCGATGTCCAGGATCGAATAGACCACGGTGTCCCGGCGCGACCCGTCGGCCAGCAACTGGTGACTGCGCAGCACACCGTCCAGCTTGGCGCCGAGGCGCTCGATCGCGGCTCGGCTGGTCGAATTGAAGTAGTGGGTGCGGAACTCGACGGCCACACAGCCGAGCACCTCGAAGGCATGTGTCAGCAACAGCAGCTTGGCCTCGGTATTCACCCCGGTCCGCCGCGCCGGTGAGGCATACCAGGTGGCGCCGATCTCCAGGCGCCGGTTGGGTCCGTCGATGTTCAGGTAGCTCGTCGAACCGATCACGGTGCCGTCGAGGCCGCGCACCACGAAGGTGAACGCGTTCGGATCGGCCAGCCTGGTCTGCACCCAGGCGGCCGCGGTATCCGGTGTCGGCACATTGGTGAACCACAGGTCGCCGGTGTCCGCGGCGGCCGCCGCGATCTCCCCGGCGTGCCCGGCCTGCAGCGGTTCCAGAGTCACCCAGCGCGGCCCGGTCAGCACCACCGGTTCCACGAAGCTCATCGATGCGTCCCGGTTTGCGCCCAGGCGACCACCATCGCCAACACGGACAGCAGGATCGCGAGCACCGTCATCGCCGCGGCCAGGTACATGCCGTACCCGGGTGCCACGGGCGCCTGCACGTAGAGCCGGAAGTACCAGCCGATCAGCGCTGCCACGATCATCGAAACCGCGAGTGCCGCAGACGATGCCAGCCGTGCCGACAACTGCCGGGCGGCCATCGCGGCGGCCACGATCAGCACCGCCGCCAACAGCACGATCAGCTGCCCCACCCCGAAGCCCGGCGGCGGCACCCCGATGGCCCCGACCTTGCCGCCGATCGCGTTGGCCCGGCCACCGCCGTCGGCGGTCGTGGTGAGCCACGGCAGCCAGGCACTCACCGCCAGGACCAGCGCGCACAACGCAACCAGCCAGCCGGGACGCAATCGAGCCATGCGCCTCAGGCTATCGGGTCACGCTGCGTACCCTGGGTCCCCATGACGGAACTACCCGATTGGGCCCGCCGGCTCGACCTGTCCCCGCACCCCGAGGGGGGCTGGTACCGCGAAACCTGGCGCAGTGACCTGACGTTCCCGCAGTCGGTGCTGCCGTCGGATTACACCGGGCCGCGGTGCGCCGGAACGGCGATCCTGTTCCTGCTGATGCCCGGCCAGCAGTCGGCCTGGCACACCGTGCGCAGCGCCGAGCTGTGGCTGCACCACCGCGGCAGCCCGCTGCTGCTGGAGGTCGGCCGCGAGCAGGACTCGGCGCACACCGTGGTGCTCGGACCCGATATCGCCGCCGGCGAGCAGCCGCAGTCGGTGGTGCCGCCCGGTCACTGGCAGCGGGCGATGCCGCGTGATCAGGAGCCCACCCTGGTCAGTTGTGTGGTGGTGCCGGGCTTCGACTTCGCCGATTTCGCGTTGAGCGCCGGTTAGCCTCGATCTCAAACACCACTGCACCACACTCTATGCAGTTACATCGTGTTGGACGGCGGCGCCGCGACAGTTATCACGCTCTGCATCAAGTAGAACTGCGAATTGTCCTGGACAAGAGTTCTCAGAACGACGGTGCCGTCCGCGTTCACTTGCGGTGCCCCCAGAGGCATTCCGACAACCGACGTGGTGACGGGGGCGGCTGACCCGGGGCGCAACACTGCAACAAAGCTCTGCCACGAGTCAGCGCCGCTCCCCGGCGCCGAGAAAGTTAGCGCTGCGACGGTGCCGTCTGTGCCGACCTGCGCTGGACCCCAAGGCAATCCGTAGGGAAGAGTGAGGGTGCCGAAAGTGTCAGCACCAGGGCGCAACACGGTGAACTGAATGTCGTTCTCATCGCCTGAACCGATAACGGTGATCAGCGTAACGACACCGCCGCTATCCACCCGTGCCGGACCGAAGTAGTAGTTTCCAAGAGGAAAACCCAAGGAGATCGAGGACCATCCCACGGTGGTGGTGCTGACCGGTGTTTCGGCGCCGGGGCGTAGCACGGTCACCGTGAGATGGTTCGGGTCGCCGTCGCCGTCCGTAGGGAGACTGGTGGTCAACGCGACGGTGCCATCTGCGCCCACCTGCGTACCCCAGAATGGTTGTCCGGTAACTGTCGTCGCTGTCGGGACGGCGAGCCCGGGCCGCCAAATCGTCACCGTCGTTTGATACGGGTCGTCGGAGCTACCGGTACCGGCCGAGGTCGTGAGCACGAGGGAGCCATCGCCAGCCAGCACCCGACTACCTACCGGGCCGGCGACCGTGGTGACGTCGGGAAGGGCAGCGCCGGGACGCAGCAGAGTAACCGTGGTCAGAATGGTGCCACCGGCAATCTCAGAGGGCGTGGCGGTAATGAGCGCAACCGTGCCGTCTGCCCATACCCACCACGACTCATCGTCGTCGTCGTGAACCTCAGTGGACAAGTATCCGGTGACGGTTGTCGTTTCGGCCGCGGCGGCGTCGGGTCGAAACACTGCAACTGCGTTCTGGAAGGGGTCGGCGGCGGTACCCGATCCAGTGACGGCCGTGCGGACCGCGACGGTGCCGTCCGCCCCGATGCGCACGTTGTACTCCGGGGAAAGGGTGCTTGTGATACTGCCGATGATGGGGGTGGTGGCGCCAGAGGACAGCCTGGTGACCGCCACTTCGTATGATTCAACCGAGCTTGACGAACGGGTATGGGTAACGAAAGTGACAGCGCCGTCGGCGCTTACGAATGCTGGGCGTACCGATCGTCCGGTTGCAGTCATGGTGAGCGGGGTGGTGGCGCCGGGCCGCAGTACCGTCACCGTCATCGCATACGGGTTCACGGCGTTGCCTGTATAGACAAACGTTGTCTGCGCGACAGTGCCATCGGCGCCGATCTGGGCGGCGTCATTTGCGTTGCCGGCAATGGTCGTGGTGATGGGGGTGATGGCGCCGGGACGTACCACGATCACCGTGGTCTCGTATTGGTCGGCGGTCCCGTTCACGAGCGTGGAGTTCGTGAACGCAACGGTGCCGTCGCTACCCACGGATCGGTAGTAGTTCAACACATCTGCGGGAAGAGCTGCGCTGACGGTTCTGGTGATGGAGACGTCGGTGGGGTCGATATCGACGTGCACATCAATGGTCTGGGTACCGCCGCGCCCGTCGGTGACCACGACACTGAACGTATCGGTTCCCTGGTCAGGATGCGTGTATGCGTTGAGCCTGTCCGCCACTTCCGGGGTGTAAGCGTAAGCGCCGGTTGAGGTTACGGTGACCGTCCCGCCCCGCGCGGTCGTGGATGTCCACGTCGTCGCGCCGGGATTGGAAGAGCTGTAGTAACGCAGGACATCACCGTCGGGGTCCGTCCAGCCGATGGTGCTGACAACCGTCCCATCGCTGTGATCGACGGTCCGGGTTGGCGGGACGGCCGGCGGCACGGGGAGTTGGTTTTCGGGGTTCACTGCGACGCCATTTACCTGCACTGCCACCCAAGCCACCACTGCGTGGGTCGCACCGACGGCGTGGATATGGGGACCAGCGGTGGCGTCGCTGACGATTACGGCGAATGAATCCGTGCCGGTGTAGTCGTCGCCATAGTCAAAGGGGGTGCCGTTGTCGTTCGGGGTGTAGGTCCAGGTCCCGGTCGACTGGTCCACGGTGACGGTTCCGTGCGCGGGTGCGCCGGCGCCGCTCGCAGGGACGGTGTAGGTCAGGGCGTCACCGTCGGGATCGGAAGCGCCGAAGGTGCCGTGGACTTGACCGTTGCCGAGATCCTGACCGGTCTGCACCGGGGCCGCAATGGGTGTGTGGTTGGCATAGGCCTGATCGAACTGACGACGCAACAGCTCCAACGCCCCCCACAGGGACGGACTATCAAGCGGCGCCCCGGGACCAATCAGCGGCGCGAGTGCGGAAGCGACGGCATGCAGAACCCCACTGATCAGCGTACCCGGCAGCGCCCGCAGCGTATCGATGAAGCGTGGTGCTGCGACGGTTGGGCCCGGCTGAGTGGGCGCATGGAAAGCAGCAGCGACGTTGGTCCGCTGCACATTCGGTTCGCCGGCCGCTGATGAGACCAGCTTTACCGTGGATTCGTGGTCAGCGACTCGATCTCGAGCCTCGTTCGCTACCACGCCAGTGCGGGCCTCATTCGTAGGCACCCGCCCACCCGTGGTGTTTTTCATCGGGAACGAATCGGATCTATCCGGTGCCGATGGCACTTCCCTCCCGGCAGCAGGCCCCGTCGGCGCGACGACCGGAACCGGCTGCGCCGGAGTCTCGGCCAAATCGGGTATGACGTCCCCGGTGTCGACCTCACCAGGGCCCACAGGCACGTCGATATCAACACCGTCGCCCGAATCACCCTCCGTATCTGAAACGACAGGCTCGAACTCGGAGCTTTGACCTTCTCGGGCGGTAGCCGATGGCGCAGTCAGCGCACGTTTCACTCCGTCGCCGTCATCTACATCGTCATCCGGGTTGGACACAGCGGTGCCAACCGACGACGTAAGCCTCGCCTGTGCTCCGCGGCGCTCTACAGAATTCGAAGGAAGTGCGTTCGAGCTCGACACCGTCGACTTCGAACTCGGTTTGTCAGCTGCACCATTTGAAGGGGCTTCAGTACGGGACTCAATAGAGGCGCCACTTTTTTCGTTACCGGCTGAAGTTCCCGATGCGGAGTCGTCAGCATGGGCAACGCCTGTGCTGCTGGCCAGCGCGACGCCGAGCGTGATGGCTCCGGCCCCTAGCCATCGATACGGCTCTCGTTGGCTTTGTGATCGGTGGCCGCCGCGACCTTTGCGGTCTGTAGCTTTGGCGTGCCGACCCGAACGATGCTTACCCGGCACACTCGCTCCTGTATTTTGGATGCTCAACGCTGTAGACGAACCCGCCGAAAATCTACCAACCCATCAACGCGCACGTCGTACCGTCCGTTCTTCTAGCGGCGGCTTCATCCGAACGGTGTACACGATCGCGGCGTCAAAGCCATTTTTCGGCCGCTGGGGGACCAGAGACAAACAGCGTCGAGCATCGCGACGACCAGCAGACGCACGCCGCCATGGGCGCCGCACACTCCCGAGTGATGCCCGGAAGGGGTCCGATCGTGCATCGTTGAGGTCGCTTGAAGTGGGGCGAGTTAGGGCTGCAGCGAGGACAGGTTGAACCCGGCGCCGGTCGGGTCGGCCACCGAGACCAGCCGCCCGTATGGGGTGTCCTCGGCGGGCCGGGTGATGCTGCCGCCGTTGTCGACGATGAGTTGTTGCGCCTTGTCGACGTCCTCGGCGCCCAGGAAGAAGCACCAGTTGGACGGTTCGTCGGCCGCCATGAACGCGCCGCCGTCCATCACGCCGATCCGCTGTTCGCCATCGAACACCACGGTGCTGTAACGGAACTCGTCGGAGTCCGCCTCGACGTGGGTCTGCCAGCCGAAGACCGCCCGGTAGAAGTCCAGGGTGCCGGCGAAATCCCGGGTGGTCAGCTGATGCCAGACGGGTGCGCCCGCCACCCCGGTCGCCTCGAAGCCGAGATGCTGTGTGGGCTGCCACAATCCGATCATGCCGCCGGTTGGATCGGTGACCATCGCCATGCGGCCCTTGGCCGGGATGTCCATCGCTCCCCCACAGCTGAAGCCACCGGCGGCGGTGATCGCCTCGATGGTGGCATCGGCGTCCGCGGTGTGCAGGTAGGTGTTCCAGCCGTCCGGCATGTTCCACTGCGGATCATTCGGCATCAGCCCGGCGACCTGGACGCCGTCGACGAAGGCGCTGACGTAGCCGCCGTACTCGGGGCCGGCGGATTCGAAGGTCCAGCCGAAGACCGCGCCGTAGAACTGTTGTGCGCGCTCCAAATCGGAGGTGGACAGGTCGATCCAGCACGGGGCGCCGAGGGGGTGTGAGGTTGTCATGCCGGTACCGACTCGACTCCCCGCCAAAACTCATCGCGGCGCACCCCCTCCCGCCGAGCGTGCGCATTCATACGCAAATCGCCGAGGCTGCCGTATGAGGACGCACATTCGAGAAGGCGGGTATCTAGGAGTAGACCCGCTTGAACTGGTCCAGCGACTGCCGGATGTCACTCTTCAAGGCCCCGGCGACCACCATGCCGATGGGACCGAACAGCGCGGGCCCGCCGAGGTGGATGTCCAGCTGCACCGAGGCGCTCTCGGCGACCGGTTTGACGCGTGCGATCAGCTTGATCTTGACCCCGCCCACACCGTTGCCGTTGAGCGTCATCGACTCCGGCGGCTTGTAGTTGACGATGGTCCACTTCACCCGGTTGAGCATGCCCTTGACCTCGACGATGGACTCGATCTCGGTGCCCTTGTCCAGCGTCTCGGGCAGCTCGGAGCGCCACATCTTGTGGATGCTCAGCCATTCCTTGAACCGGGACAGGTCCGAGGCTGCCTCCCAGGCCTGCTCCGGCGACAGTGGGACGTCGACGGAGACGGAGAGCTTCGCCACCGTTTAGGAGGCCGGAGGGGCCGTCGGCGGCTCGTTGGCCGGCGGAACCTGTCCGGACTGCTGGGTGGGCGGCACCGGTGGCGGCGGGGTGCCGGCCTGGTCGCGGGCGGCCTTCTTGGCGGCCTCCTGCACCTTGTCCACGTGCTGGGCGTACTTGCCCTGCGTCTTCTTGTCGACCAGGTCGCCCGCCTTGTCGATCGCGGTATCGACCTTGTCGGCGTTCTTGGCCACCAGGCCCTTCACCTTGTCCAGGAAACTCATGCCGCCAACCCTAGCGCCACAGTGTGCGGGGTTCACCCGACAACCGGCCCTCCACCCACCAGGCCACCTCGATGATCACCGCCGCGACGGCACCGATGGCCAGCCCCATCGAGGTCAGCGCGACATTGGTCGGGTCCAGCAGGAACGTCCGCTGAGCCAGCGGTATCGAGAAGATCACCACGTAGGCCAGCGCGGACACCGCGACCAGCGCGATGCGCCACCACTCGTAGGGGCGGGCCACCACGGCCAGCACCCACACCGAACCGACCAGCAGGGTGATCAGCGCCGTGGTGGAGGCCTGCGCCTGCTCGACGTCGGAGGCGCCCCGGCCCTGATAGGCCACCAGGTAGGAGATGAAGGTGCTCAGCCCGACCACGACGCCCGCGGGCAGCGCCGAGGTCATCACCCGGCGCACGAAGCCGGGACGCGCCCGTTCGGAGTTCGGCGCCAGCGACAGGATGAACGCCGGGATGCCGATGGTGAACCAGGCCGCGATGGTGACGTGGATCGGCTGGAACGGGTACGGCAGCGGATCCGACCCGAACAACTTGGCCGACACACCGCCGATGCCGACGAGTGCAGCCAGCAGCACCGAGTAGACCGTCTTGGTGAGGAACAGGTTGGAGACCCGCTCGATATTGCCGATCACCCGGCGGCCCTCCCCCACCACATGGGGCAGTGTCGCGAACTTGTTGTCCAGCAACACGATCTGGGCCACCGCCCGGGACGCCGAGCTGCCCGACCCCATCGCCACGCCGATATCGGCGTCCTTGAGCGCCAGTACGTCGTTGACGCCGTCACCGGTCATCGCCACCGTGTGCCCGCGGGACTGCAGGGCGTGCACCATGGCCCGCTTCTGGTCCGGGCGCACCCGGCCGAAGGTGGTGTACTGCTCGACGGCGGCGGCCAGCTCATCGGAGCTCTCGGGCAGCTGACGGGCGTCGAGCGTCTCACCGTGCAGGCCGAGCGTCCCGGCCACCGCGCCCACCGATTTGGCGTTGTCCCCGGAGATCACCTTGACCGTGACCTGCTGGGAGGCAAAGTAATCCAGGGTGTCGCGGGCATCCGGACGCACCCGCTGTTCCAGGATGACGAGCGCGGCCGGGGTGACGGCCCCCGGTGCGTCCGGGGCGTCCACCGCGTGCTCGCACGACCCCAGCAGCAGCACCCGCAGGCCCTGCGCACCGATCCGCTCGGCCTCTTGCGCCTCCTGCGAGGCCGGGTCGAGCAGCACGTCGGGGGCGCCGATCACCCAGTTGCCGTGCTCGCCGTAGGACGTGCCGCTCCACTTGGTGGCCGACTTGAACGGCGCCGCCGCGGTGGCCGTCCAGCCGGGCGCGGCGCCGTAGGCCTCGGCGATGGCCGCCATGCTGGCGTTCGGGCGCGCGTCATCGGCGGCCAGTTGGGCCAGCACGGACGAGCTGTCAGTCTCGTTGAGCGACTTGAGTTCGGACAACCGCATACCGTTCTCGGTCAGCGTGCCGGTCTTGTCGGCGCACACCACATCGACGCGGGCCAGCCCCTCGATGGCGGGCAGTTCCTGCACCAGGCACTGACGCTGCCCGAGTCGCACCACGCCGACGGCGAACGCGATGGAGGTCATCAGCACCAGGCCTTCGGGCACCATCGGCACCAGTGCGCCGACCATCCGGAGCACCGATTCCCGCCAGCCCGCGTCGGTGGTGAACAGCTGGGTGTAGATGATCAGCGCGCCGGCGGGCCAGAGCAAGTAGGTGATGAACTGCAGGATCTTGTTGATCCCGCTGCGCAGTTCCGATTTCACCAAGGTGAACTTGCTGGCTTCCTCGGCGAGCTGGGCGGCGTAGGCCTCCCGCCCGACCTTGGTGGCCCGGTAGGCGCCGGAGCCGGCGACCACGAAGCTGCCCGACATCACCTTGTCCCCGGGGTCCTTGGCCATCGGGTCGGCCTCACCGGTCAGCAGCGACTCGTCGACCTCAAGGTTGTTCTCCTCCAGCACTTCCCCGTCGACGGTGATCTGGTCTCCCGGACCCACCTCGATGATGTCGCCGAGGACCACTTCGCTGGGCGCGAGCGCGCGGGTCCCGGACTGCCTGCGCACCACCGGTTTGGCCTGCCCGACGATGGCCAGCTTGTCCAGGGTCTGCTTGGCACGCAGTTCCTGGATGATGCCGATGGCACTGTTGGCGACGATCAGCAGCCCGAACAGCCCGTTGATCAGCGAGCCGGTGGCCACCACAATCGCGAACAGCACGCCGAGGATCGCGTTGATGCGGGTGAAGACGTTGGCGCGCACGATCTCCGAGACGCTGCGTGCCGCCCTGGTCGGCACGTCATTGGTCTGGCCGTCGGCCACCCGCTGGGCGACCTCGGCATCGGACAGGCCTGACATCATGGTCGTCACTTGATGAATACCGCCTCATCGAAGTACTCGAGCGTGAGCGAGTCCCCGTCGAAGGTGGCCTTCGAGATCGTCCCCGGCGGTGCGTTCTCGGTGACCATCGTGAAGGTGAACACGTTGCCGTCCCAGTGGGTCAGCGGCACGTCCAGCTTCGGACCGAGGGCGAGGTGCAACTGGCCATCACGCTCGGAGATCCGCGCCGGCCCCCAGTAATCGTTGCCGTAGGTGCCGGTATAGGTCGACAAGGCCGCTGCCGGTAGCGGTGTGGACGGCGGCTGCGATCCGACCAGCGAGCCCACCGGATCGCTCATCGGCAGAAGCTTGGACCGGTAGAGGTCATACCAGGGTTCCCGGATCTCGCCGAACTGCACCAGATCCGCGAACTGCGCGGTCAGGGCTTCCGGCACACCCGACATCGTCCCGTTCGTCAGGGCCACGATGCCCACCTCGGCCGAGGGCAGCATGAGGACGTTCGTCCCCGCGCCGAGCTGGAAGGCACCGGAGTGGCTCAGCTCCATGCGCGCGCCCGAGGTGGTGCCCACGTTGAACCCGTAACCGTAGAAGCCCGACCTCATCGCGGGCTCGGTGGCCCGGCTGGACACCACCTGCGGCGTGGTGGCGGGCAACAGCGCCGCCGCGGCGATCACCCGCTGCCCGCGGTGGCTGCCCTCCCCCAGCACCATCGCCATCCAGCGCGTCATGTCGTTGACCGAGGAACTCACCCCACCGGCGGGCGCCTGCTGATCGGCGTCGCGCACATACTGCGGCCGGTATTCGCCGTCAGCGATCCGGGTGTGCCCCACCGCCCGGTTGGCCCTGGATTCGTAGTCGGCGAAACGGTAACTGGTGGAGGCCATTCCGAGCGGGGCGAACAGTGTCTCCTCGCCAAGCTGGTCCCATGGTTTGCCGGCCGCGGCGGCCACCGCCTCCGCGGCCGCGGTGAGACCGAAGTTGGTGTAGGCATAGGAGATCCGGAACGGATCGAGCGGAAGCAGGCGCAGGCGCTCCAGCACGGCGCGGCGGTCGTACCCGATGTCCTCCAGCTGATCCCCGGCGTGATCGGGCAGCCCGGAGCGGTGCGAGAACAGGTCCCCGATGGTGACCATCCGGGTGACGGTGGGGTCCGACAGCGCGAACCAGGGCAGCTCGTCCACCACCGGGGTGTCCCACCCGATCGCCTGCTCGCTGACCTGCCGGGCCACCACGGTGGCACTCACCGGTTTGGACAGCGACGCCAGCTGGAAGACGGTGTCCGGGTCCACCGGCTCGGCGGACCGCACGTCGCGTACACCGAACCCCTTGGCGTAGATCGCTTTTCCCTTGTGCACCACGGCGACCGCCATTCCGGGCACACCCGACTTCTCCATCAGGTCGGCGGCCAACTCGTCCAGCTCGGACACCGCGTTCTCGACCGCGTTGCGCGGCAACGGCATCGCCGGGACCAGCGGCGGCACCGGGGCGGGCGACTCGATGGAACCTGCCGACGTCGTGCCCGGCGGATCCGTGGTGGGCGTTCCGCATCCGGCCAGCAGCACGGCAGCCGCGCCGACACTCAAGATCAGTCTCACGGCGTCAACGCTATCGGGTCAGTCCCGCCACCATGGGTTGATCGAGGATGCACTGACCAGCTGTCCCGGTTTCGGCGTCGCCACCGGCACCCCCTCGGCGGCGGCCGCGCGCAACATCCGCTCCACCGGCTCCGACCACGGGTGCGGCGCCAGCCGGAATGTCGCCCAGTGGATCGGCACCAGCAGCCCGGTGTCGGTGACGTCGCGGTGGGCGCGCACCGCTTCCTCCGGGTTCATGTGGATGTCCGGCCAGCCCGGGTGATACGCCCCGATCGGCATGAGGGTCAGGTCGAACGGCCCGTAGGCGTCCCCGATCCCGGTGAAACCGGGCGTGTACCCGGTGTCGCCGCCGAAGAAGACGCGGTGCCGCGGACCGATCACCGCCCAGGACGACCAGAGCGTCACATTGCGGGTCAGAAAGCGGCCGGAGAAATGCCGCGCCGGGGTGCACACCAGCCGTATCGACCCGAGCTCGGCGCCCTCGTCCCAGTCCAGTTCCACGATCCGCTCCGGCGGCAGGCCCCAGGTGCGCAGGTGTGCACCGATGCCGAGCGGCACGTAGAACTTGGCGCGCTGGGCCCGGGCCAACGCCTTGATGGTGTCGATATCGAGGTGGTCGTAGTGGTCGTGGCTGATGATCACCGCGTCGATGGCCGGCAACTCG
This sequence comes from Mycolicibacterium frederiksbergense, assembly GCF_012223425.1. Classification (GTDB taxonomy): domain Bacteria; phylum Actinomycetota; class Actinomycetes; order Mycobacteriales; family Mycobacteriaceae; genus Mycobacterium; species Mycobacterium frederiksbergense. Next base: position 3,619,377 of record NZ_CP038799.1, on the reverse strand, counting down.
TCGAGTTCGGCGGGCACCGGGTGCAGGCGCTGAGGCCCGATCACCCGGGACGGTGAGCATCGTTCGCTCCACACCGGGTCGGCCAGCACCCGGTAGCCGTCGACCTCGATGAGTGCCGACGAATGCCCGTACCAGGTGACCCCCAGATCCGCGGGCGGCATGTCGACGGCGGGGCGGACCAGCGGGATCTCCCGCGGCGGACGCTGCTGCTGACCGCCGCTCAGGATGTCGCGCACCAGCGCGAACTGGTCGGCTCTGGTCAGCTGCGCCGGCGAGGCCGGTTCCCGGTTGACGAAGACACCGCCGTCATAGTTCGGGGACTTCTTGGCCGCCGGGCCGATGTCGGCGGCACCGAGCGCCGACGGTGCGCCCTGCACCGCCCGCAGCACCCAGCCACCGGCGACGACCGCCGCGGTGCCGCCCAGCAACCGGGCCGCCTGCGCGAACATCAGGCGCCGAAGAAGTTCGGGGAGCGCTTCTCGATCCGGGCGACCTGGGCTTCGATCACGTCCGGGCTGGCCCAGGCCTTTTCGAAGCCCTCCTTGTGCGCGGGCCATGGCTCCTCGTAGGCGCCGTCGTCGTTGAGGACACGCTTGGAGTGCGCGACCGAGAGCGGCGCGTAACCGGCGATCTCGGCCGCCCAGGCCTGAGCGTCGGCAAGGTCGCCGACCCGGTTGACCATGCCGGTCTGCGTCGCGGTGTCCAGCTCGAGGCGCTCGGCGGCGATCAGCATGGCCCGGGCCCGGCCGTGCCCGACCAGCGACACCAGCCGTCGGATCGACCAGTTGTCGAGTGCCAGACCGTACTTGGCGATCGGGAACTGGAAGTAGGTGCCGGGCGCGCCGACCCGCAGATCGCAGATCATCGACAGGATGACCCCGGCGCCGATCGCGGGCCCGTTGAGCGCCGCCACGACGGGCACCGGGCTGCCATCGATGGCCAGGTTCAAGGCCGTGATCTTGTCCGGCAGTTCCTGTGCCACGCCCTCGGCGTCGGACAGATCGGCGCCGGCGCTGAACACCGAGCCCTGCCCGGTCAGCACGATGGCGCGGGCATCCGACACGGCGGCCTTCTCGATCTCTTCCCGCAGTCCGTCGACGAGTGCGGCGTTGAGTGCGTTGCGGCGCTCGGGGCGCTGCATTTCCAGGGTGACGACGTTGCCGTCGCGGGTCACTCCAATCATGGACCCCAGCCTATTAGCCTTCTCGTGTGAGCAGCGCGCTGGCACTACGTGATGCCGTCCTCGACGAGGGTTCCTTCCGCAGTTGGGACAGCGCTCCCCTGCAGGTTGCCCAGTCCGAAACCTATCGCGCGGAACTGGCCGCGGCGGCCGCGAAATCGGGTCTGGACGAATCGGTGCTGACCGGAGAGGGCACCGTGTTCGGGCGGCGGGTGGCCGTGCTGGCCTGCGAGTTCGACTTCCTGGCCGGGTCGATCGGGGTGGCCGCGGCCGAGCGGATCACCGCGGCGATCACCCGTGCCACCGCCGAGCGGTTACCGTTGCTGGCCTCTCCCGCCTCGGGCGGCACCCGCATGCAGGAGGGCACCGTCGCCTTCCTGCAGATGGTCAAGATCGCGGCCGCGGTCGAGCTGCACAAGCGCGAGCATCTGCCCTACATCGTCTATCTGCGCCACCCCACCACCGGCGGGGTGTTCGCGTCCTGGGGTTCGCTCGGACACGTCACCGCCGCCGAGCCCGGCGCGCTGATCGGGTTCCTCGGCCCCCGGGTGTACGAGCATCTCTACGGCGAGAAGTTCCCGCCCGGGGTGCAGACCGCGGAGAACCTGTACCGGCACGGCGTCATCGACGGGGTGGTGACGCTGCAGGTGCTGCGTGCGGTGCTCAACCGCACGCTGGCGGTGATCCTCGATCCGCCCGGCCCGCCGCCGCCTGCCCCCGAACTCCCCGACATTCCCGACATCCCGGCCTGGGATTCGGTGCTGGCCTCCCGGCGGCCCGACCGCCCGGGCGCCGAGTATGTGCTGCGGCACGGCGCGACCGACCCGGTGGTGCTGAGCGCGACCAACACCAGTTCCGGTCAGACGCTGCTGGCGCTGGCCCGGTTCGGCGGACAGCCCGCGGTCGTGCTCGGCCAGCGCCGCCTCGGGATGCTGGGCCCGGAGGCGCTGCGGGAGGCGCGCCGCGGGATGGCGCTGGCCGCCGGTCTGCGGTTGCCGCTGGTGTCGTTCATCGACACCGCGGGCCCGGCGCTGTCGGTCGAGGCCGAGCAGGACGGCCTGGCCGGCGAGATCGCGCGCTGCCTGGCCGAATTGGTGACGCTGCAGGTCCCCACGGTGTCGGTGCTGCTCGGCCAGGGCAGCGGCGGCCCGGCGTTGGCGATGGTGCCCGCCGACCGGGTGCTGGCCGCCCAGCACGGCTGGCTGGCGCCGCTGCCGCCGGAAGGCGCCAGCGCCATCGTGTTCCGCGACACCGATCACGCGCCGGAACTGTCTGCCGCTCAAGGCATCCGGTCGGCCGATCTGCTGCGCACCGGGATCGTCGACGTCATCGTCCCCGAGCAACCCGACGCCGCCGACGAACCGATGGCCTTCACCGCACGGCTGTCGGCGTCCATCGCCGGCGAGTTGTACCGGCTGCGCGCCATGTCCGATATCGAACGGGTCGGCACCCGGCTGCACCGCTACCGGCGCATCGGGCTGTAGGCCGTCGCCTCGACGGTGGGGATACGCATGATGAAAGCTGTTCGCCCCGAACCTGATTGAGCATCGATGGAGCCGCCGTGTGCCTCGACGATGGACGATACGATGGACAGGCCGAGGCCGAAACTGCCGGCCTCCCGGGATCGCGACTTGTCGGCGCGCACGAATCGTTCGAACAGGTGCGGCAGCAGGTCGGCGTCGATGCCGGGTCCGTCATCGGCGACGGTCAGATCGATCTGCGCCCGGCCGGCGACGATCGACGTCCGCACGGTGGTGCCTTCCGGCGTGTGCACCCGGGCGTTGGACAGCAGGTTCGCGATCGTCTGGTGCAGCCGGGCCCGGTCACCGAGCACCCACACCGGATGGTCGGGCACCTCGACCAGCCAGCGGTGCGACGGCGCGGACACCGCCGCGTCGTTGACGGCGTCGGTCACCAGTTCGGTGAGGTCGACCTCCGTGCGATCCAGGTCCTGACCCTCGTCCAGGCGGGCCAGCAGCAGCAGGTCGGCGACCAGCGTGGCCATCCGGCTGGCCTCCCCCTCGATACGGGCCAGCGCGTACTCGGTCATCTTCGGAAGCGATGCGCTGTCCTGCCGGGTCAGCTCCGCGTAACCGTGGATGGCGGCCAGCGGGGTGCGCAGCTCATGGCTGGCATCGGTGATGAACTGGCGCATCCGGCGGTCCGATGCGGCGACGTCGGACAGCGCGTGTTCGACGTGATCGAGCAGGGTGTTGAGGGTGGCCCCGACGAGCCCGACCTCGGTGCGCGGATCGGTGTCACCGGCGGGCACCCGCGGGGTGATGACGTGGTTGTCGCGGTCCAGCGGCAGTGCCGCCACCTCCGCGGCGGTCGCCGACACCCGGTGCAGGGGGCGCAGTGCGAACCGCACCAGGGCCAGCGTGCTCAGCGCCGTGACCACCAGCGCCAGCAGCGTCATCACGGAGACCACCGCGGTCTCGCGGACCATCGCCTGCCAGGCCGGGGTCCGTGACACCCCGGTGACCAGGACCTCGTTCCCATCTCCGGGACCGCTGACCATCCGGTACCAGCCCAGACCGGGCAGCTCGACGGTGCGGGGTTGCGGGTCCGCCCACGACATCTCCGCGATCCGGGCGACGGCCGCTGCCGGTGCCGGCTCGGCCGCACCGTCCAGGAAGTGCGCGGCATCGACGACCTGTCCGTCCTGGATCAGCGCCACGACATTGCCGGGCGCCTGGCCGATCAGGTGGGTCAGCGGTTTCATGGCGCCCGGCGCGGGCCGCTCACCGTCGGCGCTCGGCGTGGTGCGGTACTTGGTGACCGAACTGGCGTAGCCCTGCGCCGCGGCCGCCAGCTGGGCATCGATGATGCCCAGCACCGATGACCGCAGCGTCAGCACCGACATGGTTCCGATGGTCGCCACCACCAGCATCACCACCACCGAGACGCCGACGACCAGCTGCTTGAGCAGGGTCCAGCTGCGCCAGATGCGCATCATGGCGCGGCGCGCAGGAGGTAGCCGACACCACGCACGGTGTGGATCATCGGTTCGCGGTCGGTGTCGAGCTTCTTGCGCAGATAGGACACGTAGAGATCGACGATGCTGGTCTTGCCGCCGAAGTCGTAGTCCCACACGTGCTGCAGTATCTCGTTGCGGCCCAACGCTCGTCGTGGATTGTGCATCATGAATCGCAGCAGGTCGAACTCGGTGGAGGTCAGAGCGATCGCCTCGCCGCCGCGGGTCACCGCCCGGCTGGCCACATCGAGGCACAGGTCACCGACGGTCAACGTCTCGTCCTCGGCGGGGGTCAGATAGGCGGTGCGCCGCAGCAATCCGCGTAGCCGGGCGACGAGTTCTTCGAGTGAGAACGGTTTGGTCATGTAGTCGTCGCCCCCGGCGGTCAGCCCGTTGACCCGGTCGGCCACCGAATCGCGGGCGGTGAGGAACAACGTCGGGGTGTAGGTGTCCGATTCGCGGATCTGGGCGAGCACACCGAGGCCATCGGTATCGGGCAGCATGATGTCGAGAACCAGCAGATCCGGGGTGGCGGCACGGTATTTGGCGACGGCCTCGGCGGCGTCATGGGCGACGTCGATATCCCAGCCCTCGTACTGCAGGGCCATCCTGACCAGGTTGGTCAGCGCGCGCTCGTCATCGACGAGCAGCACCCGGATCGGTGAACCGTCAGCACGGTACATCCGCGGTAGCTGTCCGAGGATGGCTCGGCGCGGCCCCTGGCCATCGGTCGGTGCGGACGTCACCGGACCATTGTCGCCGCTGCCCGCCGCGGGGTCACCCGCTCCAACATGTGAATCGTCTATGAGAGTGGCCCTGCGCGCGCGTCCAGCCAGAAGACTTGGTCCAGACAGCAGTCCGTGCCGCTACCGAAAGGGTCGAAGACCATGCCCACCTCCACCGTTCGCTCGACATCGGCGCTCGACGCACGTCTGACGTCGAACTCCGGTGTCGCCCTGGGCATCTTCCGGATTCTCGTCGGCCTGATGTTCGCCATGCACGGAACCGCGAAACTGTTCGCCTTTCCCAGTGGTACCCCGGTGGCGTTCGGCACCTGGCCGGCGTGGTGGGCCGGCGTGCTCGAGATCGTGCTCGGCCTGCTCATCACGGTCGGCCTGGTCACCAGGGTGGCCGCGTTCGTCGCCTCCGGCATGATGGCGGTCGCCTATTTCTGGCGACATTTCCCGGACGGCTTCTGGCCCATCGACAACGGTGGCGAGAGTGCGGTGCTGTACTGCTTCATCTTCTTGCTGCTGGTGTTCATCGGCCCCGGGTCGCTCGCCGTGTCGCGCCGCTAATTGACTGAAACGCAATATCTCTGGGTCCCGGACGTAGCCCCCACATTCCGGTACGTGCGTGCCAACATCTGACGCATGTCCACATCCATCAACGACACCGTCACGCGATTTCAGGATCCGCTGACAGCCAAGGCGCCCATCGCGCTGGGCGTGTTCCGGATCCTCGTCGGCCTGATGTTCGCCATGCACGGCACGATCAAACTGTTCGGCTTCCCCAGCGCATCGACCGTCGCCGTCGGCGCCTGGCCGAGCTGGTGGGCGGGCCTGCTGGAAGTGGTGTTCGGCCTGCTCATCGCGGCCGGCGTCCTCACCCGGGTGTCCGCGTTCATCTCCTCGGGAGTGATGGCGGTCGCCTACTTCTGGAAGCACTTCCCGGACGGCTTCTGGCCCATCGACAACGGCGGCGAGACCGCCGCGCTGTACAGCTTCATCTTCGCGCTGCTGGTCTTCACCGGCCCGGGCGCGCTGGCGCTGCGCCGCTAAACCTCGATCGGCGGATTCAGCCTCTCCATCGTGTACTGCCGGTCGCGGCGCGCGGCCCACGAACTGGCGGCCAGCGCTACGGTAAGCAGTCCGACGAGCACCGCAACCGCGACCACCATCCGGGAGTCGAACCCGCCGGCGATGGTCTGCCGTAACCCGTTGACGGCGTAGGTCATCGGGTCGAACGGATGCAGTATCTGGAAGGGTTTGGCCGTCGTCTCCACCGGATAGATGCCGCCCGCCGACACCAGTTGCAGCATCAGGAAGGCGAGGGTCACCACGCGCCCCACCGACACCCCGAACAGCGCGTTGAACGCCTGGATGATGGCCAGGAACGTCGCGCCGATCAGCAGCAGGAACGCCACCGTCGCCAGCGGATATTTGGCCTGGAGCCCGACCCCGAAATGCACCACCACATACATCACCGAGACCTGGCAGACCACGATCAGCAGCGCGGGCCAGTATGAGGCCAGTACCACCCGCAGCGCACCCAGGCCGTGCACGATCGGCCGGGACTGCATGGGCTTCAACAACATCCAGATGATCATGGCCCCGATGAACAGGGCCAGCGGCAGGAAGAACGGGGCGAAACCGGTGCCGAAGGTGGCGGCCGGGTTGTCGGTCTGCAACTCCAGGGTGACCGGTGCGGCCAGGGTCCGGGCAACGTCGGTGCGCTGCTGCGGCGTCCACGACGGCACCTGCGCTGAGCCCTCCTTGAGCTTGCTCGCCAGTTCGGCGCTGCCATCGGCGAGCTTCTGCGTGCCATCGGCCAGTTGCGTGGCACCATCGGAGAGTTGACCGCCGCCGTTGGCCAGCTGCACCAGACCGCTGTTGAGCTGGTGCGCCCCGCTGTCGAGCCGGTCCACCCCGTCCTTGAGGGCGGCGACATCGCTGCGCAGGCCACCGTCGAGCGCACGGGTGATGAACACCCGCAGCTTGCTGTTGGGGTCACCGAGTTCGCCTTCCAGCCGGGACGCGCTGTCCCGCAAACGGATCAGTCCGTCATCGGTGGCCGGGTCGATACCGTTGGTGCGCAGCAGTCGCTGCGCACCGGCCAGCACATCGCCGGCATGGCGCACCGTCGGGTCCGGATTGGTCTGCAGCAGACCCAGCGCCTGGTCGACGATGGCCGCGGCCTGCACCTGATCGATGTTCAGCGCGGCGATCCGATCGGTGGTGGACCGCACCGCAGAGCTCAGCCGCTGCGCGAGCAGCCCGACCTCATCGGGATCGAGTTGCAGACCGCCCACCCGGTCCAGCATCTCCAGCAGCGGGCCGGTGGCCGAGTCCACCCGGGTCGCCAGCTGCCGGGTTCCGGCCATCAGCTGGGCCGAACCGTCGCGCGCGACAACAAGTCCGGCGGTCAACTGATCGGCGCCCGAGGCCAGCCGTTGCGCACCGTCATTGGCCTCGGCGTTGCCGGAAGCCAGTTGCTGGGCACCGTCGGCGGCCTGGACCAGGCCGTCACCGGCGTCGGTCAGCCCGGTCAGCACGGTTTCCAGGGTGCGCTGCCCGATGCTCGCGTTGACCTGGTTGATCACCTCGCGGGCGGCGTTCTGCCCGATGATCGATCCCAGATAGTTGTTGGCATCGTTGAACGTGAAGTCGATGCGCGCCTGCTGCGGTGCCTCGCCGGACGGCGAGGCGACATCGGCGCTGAAGTCCTGCGGCAGCGTCACCGAGAAGTAGTACCTGCCGCTGCTCACCCCGTCGGCGGCCTCGGCGGCCGAGACCTGGTGCAGTTGCAGTTGACCCGAATCCACCAGGGCGTCGGCAACCTGCGCGCCGGCGTCGAGTTTCTTACCGTCGACGACGGTGCCGGTGTCCTCGTTGACCAGCGCCACCGGCACCTTGTTCACCGCGTCGAACGGATTCCAGAACGCCCACAGGTACATGGCGCCGTACAGCAGCGGCATCAGCACCACGGTGACCAGCGCGATGCGTGGCATCGCCCCGCGGGAGAATCGTTTCAGGTCGGTGCCCAGCGACATTCCGGCAAGCATGGCTACTCAACTCTCCATAGAAATCTGGGCACGGGCTCCGGGGACAGCATTGGCCGATGTGGTGATCACCGTCTGGTCCTCCCCCAACGCATTGAGACGCTCCAGCACGACGGCGCGGTTGCCGTCGTCGGTGATGCCGTCCAGATCGCCGACCACCAACAGCGGCGGTGTCCCCGTGTTGGCCAGCGCAATCCGCAACAACACCTGGGCGAGTTCACCGATCTGGTCGAAGTACGCGCCCAGGTCCGGCAGCGCGACGTCGCCGAAGGTGCTCGCGCAGATGTCGGCGAGGTCGGTTGCCGACGCCTGCCCGATGAACCGGTACCACGGTGCGTCCCAACGCAACTGCTCGGTGATGAGGTCGCGGACCGTGACAGACTCGGCGATCTTGTCCAGTTGGTCGATATTGGCCAGCGCCGATACCGCGAAGATATTGCGGGCGTCGGAGTGGCCGAACACCGTGACCGTGCCCGAGATCGGCCGCATCCGCCCGGCCAGCGTCAGCAGCAGCGCGGTGCGCCCGGTGCCGGCCGGATGGATCAGCGCGGTGACCCCGCCGCTGTCGACATCCAGATCGATGGGGCCGTACACCGGCCCCCAGGGCCCGCGCATGGTGATGGCGCGGGCGCTGACCGCCGGTTCGGGCTCTGGTTCAGAGACTGCGGCTGACACCGCCCAATCTCAGCACAGACTCAGCTCAGGTTCAGGTAGCCGCCGAACATCGTCAACAACTGGTCGGCCCGCCACCAGATGAGCACCGTGAACAGCGCCAGCAGCGCGACCGTCACACCCCCCTGGATCAGGTTGCGCTGCGCTTTCGGCGCGTAGACGAACCCGGCCGCGACCAGCGCTCCGGTGGCCAGGCCTCCGAGATGGCCCTGCCAGCTGATCGCCCCGGCACCCAACAACGGTGCGGCGAAGGTGATGACCACGTTCAGCACGATCAGACCCACCACCCAGCGGACATCGAGGTTCAGCCGGCGCGACACCACGAAGATGGCACCGAAGAGGCCGAACACCGCGCCCGAGGCACCGGCCGTCGCGCTGTTCAGCGGTGAGATGAGGAACACCACCACCGATCCGCCGAGTGCGCTGAGCCCGTACAGCGCGCCGAACCGCAGCCGGCCCAGCAGTTGCTCCAGCGACGGACCGACCACGTACAGCGCCCACATGTTGAACAGGATGTGGGTGATGCCGTAGTGCATGAAGGCCGAGGTCACCAGGCGGTAGTACTGTCCGTCGGCGACCGCCGGTGGCCACAGCGCCAGGCTGTTCTCCAGCTGACCCGAAGCCATCTGCAACACGAACATCAGCACGTTGATCCCGATCAACGTGTAGGTCACCAACGGTTTGTCGGTGGCCACCTTGCCACCGAACCGCCCCTGCGTGGGCCGGATGGTGGCCGCTCCCGCCGCCACACATTCGGGGCACTGGTGGCCCACCGCCGCGGAGATCATGCAGTCCCCGCAGATGTAGCGCCCGCAGCGGGTGCACTGGACGTAGGTCTGGCGACCGGGATGGCGGTAGCAGACCGGGGCGGCCTGCGGGGGCACCTGCGGCGGGTAGCTCATGCGTCCATTCTGGCCGATGCCTCAGAGCAGCCCGGCCGCACGGCGTCGGGTCACCACCCAGAGCACCGCGGCGGCGATGACGGCCTCGGCCAGTGACACCGTGGTGGCCACCCCCATCAGCATGCTCATCGACTCGGCCGGCGGACCGGAGATGGCCGGTTGTTCGGCGTGCCGGTGTCCCGGTAGCGACAGGTGCGCCGCCACCATGGCCAGGCTCATCACCCCGACCAGACACCAGATGCGGATCGACCCGGCGCGCCACAGTTCGTACCCGCAGAACAGGCAGACCGATGCCATGGCCGCGATCAGCACGGCCACCACGGCACTTCTCGCGTGGCCGAGCATCGTCAGGTGCAGCACCGCCGAGAGCACGGCGAGCACCGCGCAGAGCCGCCGCCCACACAGTGCCATGGATCAACTCTTCCAGCAGTGCGGCCTCGGCGCAGCGGGAACGACGCTTCTACAGGCCCAGGATCTGTACGCTCTCCTCACGCATCTGCACCTTGCGGATCTTGCCGGTGACGGTCATCGGGAATTCCTCGACCAGGTGCACGTACCGCGGGATCTTGTAATGCGCCAACCGGCCCTGCGCGAATTCCCGGACGGCGTCGACGTTCAACGGTTCGGCGCCGGGCTTCATCTTGATCCAGACGCAGATCTCCTCGCCGTACTTCGCATCGGGCACGCCGATCACCTGGGCGTCCTCGATCCCGGGATGGCTGTAGAGGAATTCCTCGACCTCGCGGGGATAGACGTTCTCACCGCCACGGATCACCATGTCCTTGATGCGCCCGACGATGGTGCAGTAGCCGTCCTCCCGCATGACCGCGAGATCGCCGGTGTGCATCCAGCCATCCTCGTCGATCGCTTCGGTGTTGTATTTGCGACCTCCGGTCGCGGCGGGTTCCCCGCGCCCTTCCCAATAGCCGAGCATCACCGAATAGCCTTTGGTGCAGAACTCGCCGGGCTGCCCGCGTTCCACGACCTCGCCGGTCTCGGGGTCGATGATCTTCACCTCGACGTGCGGGTGCGCACGGCCGATGGTCGCGGTGCGGCGTTCCAGATCGTCATCGTGCAGGGTCTGGCACGACACCGGCGAGGTCTCGGTCATGCCGTAGGCGATGGCCACCTCGGCCATGTGCATATCGTTGATGCAGTGCTTCATCACCTCGATCGGGCACACCGCGCCGGCCATGACGCCGGTCCGCAGACTCGACAGGTCACGTTCGGGGAAACTCGGGTGGTTCTGCATGGCGATGAACATCGTCGGCACCCCGTACACGCCGGTACAGCGTTCGGCCTCAATGGTTTCCAGGGTGACGCCGGGTTCGAAGCCGGGTGCGGGGATCACCATGGTGACACCGTGGGTGGTGCAGCCGAGGTTGCCCATCACCATGCCGAAGCAGTGATAGAACGGCACCGGAATGCACAGCCGGTCCCCGGGTTCGAGGTTGATGCCCTCGGTGACGAAGAAGCCGTTGTTGAGGATGTTGCGGTGCGACAGCGTCGCACCCTTCGGAAAACCCGTTGTGCCCGAGGTGTACTGGATGTTGATCGGGTCGGTGTTGGCCAGCGTGGCCTGCCGGTCCCGCAGCGCGCTTTCGGGGACCGCGGCGGCCCGCAGCGCCGCCCAGTCCTCGGTGCCCAGGAAGATCACCTCGGTCAGGGCCGGCGCCTCGGCGCGTACCTCACCGACCATCGTCACATAGTCCGACGTCTTGAATTCGGTGGCCGAGATGAGCATCCGGACCCCTGATTGGTTGAGCACGTAGCCCAGCTCGTGGGTGCGGTAGGCCGGGTTGATGTTGACCAGGATGGCGCCGACCTTGGCCGTCGCGTACTGCACGATGGTCCACTCGGCCCGGTTGGGCGACCAGATACCCACCCGGTCGCCCTTGGCGATCCCGCGGCCCAGCAATCCCCGTGCCACCACGTCGATCTCGTCGTTGAGTTCGCGGTAGGTCCAGCGCAGACCCTGCGCGACATCGACGAGCGCCTCGACGTCCGGGTGCTCGGCCGCGGTGCGCTCGAAGTTCGCGCCGATGGTGTCTTCGATGATGGGCACGTCCGTCGGCCCGGCGTCATAACTTTTCACTAGTCCACCAGATCCTCGTAGCGGTGCTCGGTGTCGATCGGGGTGCCCGACCGGTGCGCTTCATCCTCGCGCGTGCGCAGTTCGACGCGCCGGATCTTGCCGGAAATGGTCTTGGGCAGCTCGAAGAACTCGACCCGGCGCACCTTCAGGTACGGGGCGAGGTGATCGCGGGCGTACTCCATGATGGCGCGGGCGGTACCGGAGTCGGCGTTCCAGCCGTCGGCAAGGGCGACATAGGCTTTCGGGATCGCCAGCCGGGTGTCGTGTGGTTGCGGGACGACGGCGGCCTCCACCACCGCGGGATGTTCGATCAGCACGCTCTCCAGCTCGAACGGTGAGACCTTGTAGTCACTGGACTTGAAGACGTCGTCGGTGCGGCCGATGTAGGTGATGTACCCATCGCTGTCCCGGCTGGCGACATCGCCGGTGTGGTAGTACCCGCCGTGCATCACGGCGTCATTGCGTTTCGGGTCGCCGAGGTAGCCGGTCATCAGGTTCACCGGGCGGGTACTCAGATCAAGGCAGATCTCCCCCTCGTCGGCGAGTTCCCCGGTGAGCGGGTCCACGAGCACCACCGGAACGCCGGGCATCGGGCGGCCCATCGAGCCGGCCTTGACCGTTTGGCCCGGGGTGTTGCCCACCTGCAGGGTGGTTTCGGTCTGCCCGAATCCATCCCTGATGGTCAGCCCCCAGGCGCGTTCGACGGCGGTGATGACCTCGGGGTTGAGCGGCTCACCGGCGCCCAGGATCTCGCGCAGCCCTTCGGGTTTGGCGCCCAGGTCGGACTGGATGAGCATCCGCCACACCGTCGGCGGCGCGCAGAAGGTGTTGACCCCGGCGCGCCGGATCTGGTGCAGCAGGCTCGCGGCGTCGAAGCGTGCGTAGTTGTAGACGAAGATCGTCGCCTCGGCGATCCACGGGGCGAAGAAGCAGCTCCAGGCGTGCTTGGCCCATCCGGGCGAGCTGATGGCCAAGTGCACATCGCCGGGGGTGACCCCGATCCAGGCCATCGTGGACATGTGGCCCACCGGGTAGGACACCTGGGAATGCTCGACGAGCTTGGGCCGGCTGGTGGTGCCGGAGGTGAAGTACACCAGCAGCGGATCCTGGACGCTGGTGACGGTCTCGAAGCGCTGCGGAGTGACGTCGTAGGCGTCGGCGTAGCGGTGCCACCCGGCGTGGTCCCCCACCGCGATGCGGACGTAGTCGCCGGGCACCTCGTCGAACTTCAGCGCGTCGGCGGCGTTGGCGATGACGAACCCGGCCCCGCCACGGTCGATGCGGTCGGCCAGGTCGGCGGGCCCCAACGCACCGGTGGTCGGCATGACCACCGCGCCCAGCTTGGCCACCGCGAGCATGGCCTCCCACAGTTCGACCTGGTTGCCGAGCATCAGGATGACGCGGTCGCCCTTACCGACACCGAGGGATTTCAGCCAGGTGGCGACGGAGGCGGACCGGTCGGCCATCTCGGCGAAGCTCACCTTCGTCTCGGTGCCGTCCTCCTCGACGATCCACAGCGCAGTGCGGTCGTTGCCCGCCGCGATGACGTCGAACCAGTCGATCGCCCAGTTGAAGTTTCCGGTGATGTCCGGCCACGCAAAAGTGCCGACCGCCTTGTCATAGTCGCTGATCACGGCGACAAGGTGGTCGCGGGCGGCGCGATACAGATCGGTGTTGGTGCTCATGGAAGATAGGATCTACGTCACACTCACCTGACCGCTACCCCCGAAAGAGGGGAACACCCGTGACTCCCCTGCTGAGGCCCCGCGACACCGACGCGGTGCGCGCCGAGTTGCGCCGGGTATCCGTCGAGGGCGGGGTCCCGGTGCTGTTCGGCGGCGAGGTCCAGGGCGATGCGCTGCTGCTCAGTGAGTTCGTCGGCACCCGGACCGGGCTGCTGCGCGGCCTGGTGGTGCGGTCGAGTTCCGGGCTCGGCGGGGCGAGCATGGTCGAGGGCCGGCCGCTGTCGGTGGCCGATTACCGCAACGCCTCGACCATCACGCATGACTACGACGCCCCGGTGCTCTCGGAGGGCATCCGTTCGGTGCTGGCGGTGCCGGTGATCGTGGACGGCGTGCCGCGGGCCATGCTGTACGGCGCGTACCGGTCCGGGGCGCCGTTCGGGGGCCGGGCCGCCGATCTGATGGTCGGCTCCAGCCGCCGACTGGCCGACGAACTCCGTATCCGCGACGAGGTGGACCGCCGGATGCGGTTGCGGGAGGGGCAGCAGACCGGGGCGGCCAACCCGGAGACCATCCGCGAGGTATACGCCGGGCTGCGCATGCTGGCTGCTCGCACCGACGCCGATACCGGCACCGAACTGCACCGGCTGGCCGACCTGCTCTCGATGCCGTCGCAGGACGTGCATCTGACCCCGCGCGAGCTCGACGTGCTGGCCCAGATCGCGCTGGGCTGCACCAATGCCGAGGCCGCCGAACGGCTTTCGCTCAAGACCGAGACGGTGAAGAGCTATCTGCGCAGCGCCGCAGCGAAACTGGGCACACGGACCCGGCACGAGTCGGTGTCCCGGGCGCGCCGGGCCCGGTTGATTCCCTAGTACAGCTCCGGGCGCCGGTCGGCGAACACATCGTTGTTCGCGCCGAGGGTCTTGCTGGGATCGACGCTCACGACCGCGGAGGCAATACCGTCCGCATCGGGCGTCGCGACAATCCAACCGTCCCGGTCGACGACGGCGGTGCCGCCGGTCCATTGCACACCGCGCTCGGTGCCGTGCCGGTCGGCGATCGCGATCGGCAGGCGCGAGGCCCGCGCGGCGGCCATCGCCTGGATGGTCTCGGGCGCATGCTCGCCGGTCGGCCGCTCGGCGAGCGGCCAGTTCACCGGCAGCGCCAGTACTTCCGCGCCGGCCAGCGCCAACCGCCGTGGCACCTCCGGGAATTCGATGTCGTAGCAGATCGCGACGCCGAGCCGGCCGATCGGAGTGTCGAGCACCATCCCCGCCTCGTCACCCAGGCTGAAGAACCGGTACTCCTCGTCCCACAGGTGCGCCTTGCGGTAGCAGCCCAGCGTGCCGGTCCGGTCGAACACCAGCGCGGAGTTGAACAACTGCTCGCCCACGCGCTCGCAGAACCCGATCACCGCCACCGCGCCCTCGGGCACAGCATCGGCCAGCCCCGTCAGCCGCGGGTCATCCACCGTCATCGACAATCCGCGGGCCTCATCGATGTCGTGGAAGACGTACCCGCTGGTGGCCAGCTCCGGCAGCACGATCAGATGCGGCCCCGGCTCGGAGCGCTGCAGGGCAGCGTGGGCAGCGGCGAAGTTGCTTGCCTCATCGCCGAATTCGATCGGCAACGCCACCGACGACACCCGCAAAAGGCTCATGCCAGCGACTCCACCCACGCGCGGTGCAGGGCGGCGAACCGGCCGTCCCCACCGATCAACTCGGCCGGCGGCCCGTCCTCGACGACCTCGCCGTGTTCGAGCACCAGCACCCGGTCGGCGATCTGCACGGTGGACAGCCGGTGCGCGATCACCACCGCGGTGCGGTCGGCCAGCACCGTGGCCAGGGCCTGCTGCACCATCCGTTCGCTCGGGATGTCCAGCGACGAGGTGGCCTCGTCGAGGATCAGCACCGCCGGGTCGGCCAGGAACGCCCGGGCGAACGCGATGAGCTGGCGCTGCCCGGCCGAGAGCCGGCCGCCGCGCTTGGCGACATCGGTCAGGTACCCCTCGGGCAGCGCGTCGATGAACCGGTCCGCCCCCACCGCGATCGCCGCCTCGCGGACCTCGGCGTCGGTGGCCGACGGCTGGCCGAACCGGATGTTGTCGGCGACGGTGCCCTCGAACATGAAGTTCTCCTGGGTCACCATCACCACATGCGAACGCAGGTCGGCCTGGGCGATGTCACGCAGGTCGGTGCCGTCCAGCGTCACCGACCCGCTGACCGGGTCGTAGAAGCGGGCCAGCAGTTTGGCGATGGTGGTCTTGCCCGCGCCGGTGGTCCCGACCAGCGCCACGGTCTGCCCGGCCGGGATGTCCAGCGTGAGCGACGGCAGCACCGGTCGATCCGGCACGTAGGAGAAGTGCACATCGCCGAAGGTGATGTGGCCCTTCACGTCCTTCAACCGCACCGGATGCGCCGGGTCCTCGATATCGGGATCCTCGTCGAGCACCCCGGCGATCTTCTCCAACGCCGCCGACGCGGACTGGAAGGTGTTGAAGAACTGCGAGATCTCCTGCATGGGTTCGAAGAAGATGCGCAGATACAGCAGGAAGGCGGTCAGGGTGCCCAGCGTCATCTGGTCTTCCAGCACCAGATATCCGCCGTAGAGCAACACCGCGCCGGTGGCGAGGTTGCCGGTCAGCCGCACCGCGGGCATGAAGACCGCCAGCAGTTTGAAGGCCCGCTCGTTGATCGACTTGTACTGGTCGGCAACGTCTTCGAAGATCTCCTGGTTGCGCGGTTCCCGGTTGTAGGCCTGCACCGCCTTGATGCCGGTCATGGTCTCGACGAACTGCACGATCACCAGCGCCGCGGCCTCACGCACCTTCAGGTAGGTGCGCGAGGACTCGCTGCGGAACCACATCGTCAGACCGACCAGGATCGGGAACGCGCACAGGCACGCCAGCCCGAGCCGCCAGTCCAGCACGAGCAGCAACACGGCGGTGCCGAACATGGTCAGCACCGCGGTGATCAGACCGTCGAATCCGGTGGCCAGCATGTCCTGGATGGCGTCCACGTCGTTGGTCGAGCGCGCCACCACCCGCCCCGAGGTGTAGCGGTCGTGGAATGCCACGTCGAGGCGCTGGAAATGCCGGAAAAGCCTGCGCCGCAACTCGATCAGGATCTCCTGGCCGATGCGGCCGGACCGGCGCAGGAAGTACATCCGGCTGGTGGCCTGCAGCAGCACCACACCGCACAGGGCGCCCAGGATCAGGAACAGTTCGTGCGCGGTGCCCCCGGCGGCGATCGGCGGGATGCCGTGGTCGATACCGCGCTGCACCAGCAGCGGCACCGACAGCCGGGCCGCGTTCTCCAGCACGACGACCACGGCGAGCACCGCCACCACCGACTTGTAGGGCCGCAGCAGCGATCCCAGCAGCGTGCGGGCCTCGCGGCGCCGGGAGATCGTCTCGTCGATGGGCAGGTTCTCGTCATCCGCGGAGACCGCCTTGCCCCGCCAGTCGGTGGTGCTCATTGGCCGGCCTCGGCGAGTTCCTCATCGGCGGCCAGCAGATACCGGTACTCCGGCGCGTCGGCCAGCAGCTCGGCGTGCGTCCCCACCCGGGTGACGGTGCCGCCCTCCAGCAGGGCGACCCGGTCGGCGAGCAGCACCGTGGAGGCCCGGTGGGCCACCACGATGCCGGTGACATCACGCAGCACCCGGCCCAGCGCCTCGGTGACCTCGGCCTCGGTGTGCACGTCCAGCGCCGACAGGGTGTCGTCGAGCACCAGGATGCGCGGGTCGGCGATGATGGAGCGGGCCAGCGAAAGGCGTTGCCGCTGCCCACCGGACAGGCTCATGCCCTGCTCACCGATGCGGGTGTCCAGACCGAACGGCAGGTCGTAGACGAACCCGGCGGCCGCCACGTCGATGGCCTCGGCCAACCGCTCCTCGGTCGCGTCCGGGTTCCCGAGGCGAAGGTTCTCGGCCACCGACATGGAAAACAACGTCGGGTCCTCGAAGGCGGTCGCCACGGTGTGGCGCAGCGCGGGCAGCGACAGCTCACGGATATCGGTGCCGTCGACCAGGATCGCGCCCTCGCTGACATCGTGCAGCCGGGACAGCAACGCGGCCAGCACGGATTTCCCGGATCCCGTGGCACCGACCAGCGCGACGGTCTCCCCGGACTCCACCGCGAGGTTCACGTGCCGCAGCGCCCAGTGCTCGCTGTCCGGGAAGCGGAACCCGACGTCGACGAGCTCCAGCCGGCCGCCGCGCGGCGCCTCACGGTGCGGTCCGTCGCTGATCGTGCGGGGCTCGTCGAAGATCTCGGCGACACGGTTGGCCGCCGTCATCGACTCCTGGGTCATCGAGAGCAGGAAGCCCAGTGAGGCGATCGGCCACACCAACGACAGCATCATGGTGATGAACGCGACCAGCGTGCCCATGGTGACCAGGCCGTGACCCGCGGCGTACGCACCGAACCCGAGCACGATGATCAGCGTGATGTTCGGGATGACCTCCAGCAGCGTCCAGAACTTGGCGGACACCCCGACCTTGCGCACCTCGGTGTCGAACAGGCCGGTGGCCCGCTCGTCGAAGCCGCGGTAGGCGTGCTCTTCACGGCCGAAGGACTTGATCACCCGCAGCCCGAGCGCGGATTCCTCGACGTGGGTGGCGACATTGCCCGCCTGATCCTGCGACTGCCGCGACAACAGGGTGAACTGGCGCTGGAAGTGCAGGATGGTGAGCGTGATCGGCACGATGGCCACCACCACGACGACACCCAGCGGCCAGTACATCGCCAGCAGGATGGTCGTCACCACGATGATCTGGACGACGTTGAGCATCAGGAACAGCAGCCCGAAGGACAGGAACTGCCGGATGGCGCTCAGATCATTCATCACCCGCGACAGCAGCTGCCCCGACTGCCAGTTGCCGTGGAACGACATCGGCAGGATCTGCAGCCGGGCGTAGAGGTCCTTACGGATATCGGCCTCGACGCCCATGGTCGCGCGGGCCACCAGCCAGCGCCGGATGAACCACAGCACCGCCTCCATGACCAGCAGGGCGGTGGCCGCCAGCCCCAGCGTCCACAGGCCCGCGGAATCCTTCTCGCGCACCGGGCCGTCGATGACGGCCTTGGTGAGCAGGGGCACCGACACCGTGGCGGCCAGGCTGACGAACGCCGCCACCACCATCGCGATCCAGCGGACCCGGTAGGGCTTCAGGTACGGCAGCAGCCGCAGGATGTCCGAGGACGACCTGATGCGCCGCGGTGGCGGCGCGATCGCCGGCACCGATTGCAGTCCTGACACGCGCAACCACCTCCTCCCCCTACCCATACTGAGTTCTACGCCATGAATCCGACAACCGGATTAACCGCCGCCAGGCCACCGTAAAACCTCAACAATGGATGAGGTCAATTGTTTCCCCGCCCGGCCCACGTCTACCGTCGGAACACGTGTACGCCGAAACGTTGGGCAAACTGGAAGCCTGGGAACGACGAGCCGAGTGGCCGCTGGCCGGGGTCGCGCTGATCTTCCTCGCCGCCTATGCCGTTGAAGTACTCGCCCAGCCGCGGGGTGCCGCGGTGGCCATCATCATCTGGGCATCCTGGCTGGTCTTCGCGCTCGACTACGTGGTCAGACTGAGCCTGGCCTCGGACCGGTGGCGATGGTTCTACCGGCACCTACTGGATCTGCTGATCGTCGCACTGCCACTGCTGCGGCCACTGCGCCTGGTCCGGCTGCTGATCCTGATCCAGGTGTTGCAGCGGGCCGCCGGGAGCGCGATTCGCGGCAGGGTGGTGCTCTACACGGTGTTCGGCGCCGTCCTGCTGGTGTTCGTGGCCTCGCTGGCGGTCCTGGACGCCGAACGCCCAGAGCCCGGCGCACACATCACCGACTTCGGTGAAGCGCTGTGGTGGTCGGTGACCACGATCACCACCGTCGGATACGGCGATCTGACACCGATCACGACCACCGGCAGAGTGATCGCCGTGCTGCTGATGATCGGTGGCATCACACTGGTCGGTTCGATCACCGCAACGCTGGCCTCCTGGATCGTCGAGCGCGTCTCCGACGACCGTGCCGCCGACCATGCGGTGACGACCGGGCACATTCGTGAGGTCCTCGATGAGATCGATCAGCTACGCGCCGAGGTTCGGCAGCTGAACAGCAGGGTGGGCAGCGACACCGGCGAATGACGCGGCATCCCCCGGATGCCGCCGTCTTTCAGGCAGTATTGGCGCCATGGAAAGTGGTACCTCGGCGTCGCCTCGGGTTCTCGTCGTCGACGACGACCCCGATGTCCTCGCCTCGCTGGAACGTGGCCTGCGGCTGTCCGGGTTCGAGGTGTCCACCGCAGTCGACGGCGCCGAGGCCCTGCGCAGCGCCACCGAGACCCGCCCGGACGCGATCGTGCTGGACATCAACATGCCGGTGCTCGACGGTGTCAGCGTGGTCACCGCGCTGCGCGCGATGGACAACGACGTGCCGGTCTGCGTGCTGTCGGCCCGCACCAGCGTCGATGACCGCGTTGCCGGTCTGGAGGCCGGCGCCGACGACTATCTGGTGAAGCCCTTCGTCCTGCAGGAGCTGGTGGCCAGGGTCAAGGCGCTGCTGCGCCGCCGCGGGTCCACCGCGACGTTCTCTTCGGAGACCATTTCGGTGGGGCCACTCGAGGTCGACATCCCGGGCCGCCGCGCCCGGGTCAACGGCACCGATGTCGACCTGACCAAACGCGAATTCGACCTGCTGGCCGTGCTGGCCGAGCACAAGACCGCCGTGCTGTCCCGCGCCCAGCTGCTCGAGCTGGTGTGGGGTTACGACTTCGCCGCCGACACCAACGTGGTCGACGTGTTCATCGGCTACCTGCGCCGCAAGCTTGAGGCGGGTGGCGCGCCCCGGCTGCTGCACACCGTGCGCGGTGTCGGCTTCGTGCTCCGGACCCAGTAGTTCAGAGGCGACCCCGTGGACCTGAACGACCGGCTGTACCGCGCGCTGGGCCTTCCCAAGCGCATCCTGTCGCTGCGCACCATCGTCATCGTGGCCGCGCTCGGGGTCGTTCTGACCGTCATCATCATCGGTACCTGGGTGTGGATCGGTATCACCAACGAGCAGTACAGCCAGCTGGACCGGCGCCTCGACTCGATCAGCAGCCTCGGGGACGTCAGCACCCTGCTCAGCAGCGCCATGGCCGACGAGACCGACGCCCCGGTGACCGACCCCGATCTGGTGCGCACCGCGCGCATCGGCGGCGCCACCGTGTCGATTCCCGCCGATGTGGTGCTGCCGAAGTTCCCGGTCGGTTTCGAGACGACCACCATCAACGGCACCGAGTACCGGGTGCGTACCTTCTCCGCCGGGCAGGCTTCCATCGCGTTGGGCGCGACCCTCACCGACACCAAGCATCAGATCGACTCCCAGCACCGCCGGGTGCTGCTCATCAGCGGCGGCGTGATCGCCGGCACCGCCCTGGTCGGGTGGATCATCTCGGCGGTCATGATCACCCCCTTCCGCCGGCTGGCCCAGCAGGCCCGCGCCATCAACGCGCAGTCCAACCCGGACGAGGTCAACGTGCGCGGGGTGTGGGAGGCGAGCGAGATCGGCGAGGCCGTGGAGGGCATGCTGGCCCGCATCGGCGATGAACAGCAGCGCACCAAGGCCGCATTGGAGTCGGCCCGGGATTTCGCCGCGGTCGCCTCCCATGAGCTGCGCACCCCGCTGACCGCGATGCGGACCAACCTCGAAGTGCTGGCCACCCTGGACATGCCCGACGAACAACGCGTGGAGGTGCTCGGTGACGTCATCCGCACCCAATCCCGCATCGAGGCCACCCTGTCCGCGCTGGAGCGCCTCGCCCAGGGCCAGCTGTCCACCTCCGATGACCACGCGCCGGTCGACCTGACCGAACTGCTGGACCGCGCGGCGCACGACGCCATGCGGGTGTACCCGGAGTTGGACGTCTCGCTGGTGCCCGCGCCGACAGTGCTGATTCTCGGCCTGGCGGCCGGCCTGCGGCTGGCCGTCGACAATGCGATCGCCAATGCGGTGAAACACGGTGACGCGACCCGGGTTCAGCTGTCGGCGGTGAGTTCCCGTGAGGGCGTGGAGATCGCGGTCGACGATGACGGCTGCGGCATCCCCGAGGAGGAACGCACCAAGGTTTTCGAGCGGTTCTCCCGGGGTTCGACGGCATCGCATTCCGGCTCGGGCCTCGGCCTCGCCCTGGTGGCCCAGCAGGCCGAACTACACGGTGGCACGGCATCATTGGAAGCCAGCCCGCTGGGCGGAACGCGCCTGCTGCTGAAACTACCCGGCCCGCACTAGGGTGTCCTGCGCAACGTGAAGGCCAGCGTCAGCACGACGCCGAGGAAGAACGACAGTGCCAGCAACGCGGCGTTCACGACGACTCCTGTTCATCGGCCGGCCTGACCAGCAGCACGGTCGCTCCCCACGCCACCGCCGAACCGAGCACGAACGCCAGCAGGTACCAGAACCACTGCATCACGAATGCCATCTCATCCCCCTGCGCTGACCGTGATCTCGATACGACGGTTCTGCTCCCGGCCCGACCCGCTGTCATTGCTCGCGACGGGCTCGGATGAACCCACCCCCTGCGAGGTCACCAGCCGAGGGCGCACCCCCCTCGAGATCAGGGCGTCGGCGACAGCTTTCGCCCGACTCGCACCGACCGAGAGATTGACCGCGTCGGTGCCGGCGTCATCAGAGTGCCCGATGACCGACACCCTCGCGTCCGGGCAGGCCTGCAACTCGTCGGCCAGTTGGGCGAGCAGCGGTGCCGAACTGTCCGCCACCCGGGACCCGTTGGCGTCGAACTGGATCGGGGTACGCAGCAGGCCCGAGATGGCTTGCTGCAGATCGGCGCACTCGCCGGTCAGGCCCGGACTCGTCGGTGCCTGCGGCGCCACACCGGGCGTGATCACCGCGATATCGTCGACCACCGCGAGATCGGGCCAGGCGGACTGCACCGCGTCCTCCACACCGGTGGCGACCGCCTCCGACGTCGCGGTACCGGTGAGGACGATATCGCCGCCGTCGATGCTGAACCCGAAGTCCGGCAGCGTCGCCGCCGCGTTCAGCACCGAGTCCAGACCGGCCAGGTCGACCGCGGTGATCCCGTCGATGACGGTCAGCAGGTCGATGACATCGGAGCCCGGCAGCAGCGTCCGGGCCCGGTCGAGAGCAAACGTGCGCGACAACTCATCGGGCACCTGACCGCTGAACACGACGTCATTACCACTGTGCTGCAACGACAGTGGCGCCATCAGCACGGTGGCACGCGCACCGTTGGTGGGGGTTGGGGTGGCCTGCGTGTTGATCTCGGCGAGCGGTAGCGAGTCCTCGGTCTGATGCCACCCGCCCGTCCCGATGAGGGCGAGGACCAGCGGCACCGCGATGAGGGCGGCCAGCCAGCCCGCGCCCGGCGGCCGCCGGTAGAAGCGGGTCGCGCCGGGCTCGGGCATGCTCCGGGTCGCCTGGCTCAGCGAGCTGCCAGCAGATCGATCACGAATATGAGCGTCTTGCCCGACAACTGGTGTCCGCCACCGGCCGGACCGTAGGCCAGCTCCGGCGGGATGGTGAGCTTGCGACGGCCACCGACCTTCATGCCGGGAATACCGTCCTGCCAGCCCTGGATGAGACCCCGCAGCGGGAACGAGATGGCCTCGCCGCGGTTCCATGAGCTGTCGAATTCTTCACCGGTGTCGTACTCGACTCCCACGTAATGCACCTGCACGGTGCCACCCGGCACCGCCTCGGCGCCGTCGCCGACCGTCACGTCTTCGATGACCAGTTCGGCGGGTGCGGGGCCATCGGGAAATTCAATCTCGGGTTTCGTTGCCACGGTTTCCCACCGTAGTCGGGCAAACTGGTTTTGTGGCCCCAGACCAAGACATCGTGATCGTCGGAGGTGGGCACAACGGTCTCGTCGCGGCGGCGTACCTGGCCCGCGCGGGACGGCGGGTCACTCTGCTGGAACGGCTGGACCATGTCGGGGGCGCCGCGGTGTCCGCGCACGCCTTCGACGGTGTGGACGCACGGTTGTCCCGCTATTCCTATCTGGTGAGCTTGTTGCCCCGTCGCATCATCGAGGATCTCGGTGCCCGGTTCCGGCTGGCACGTCGCCGCTACTCGTCCTACACGCCGGATCCGGCCAACCGGGGCGCCACCGGTCTGTTGATCGGGCCGCGAAACACCTTCGCCGCCATCGGCGCAGGTCCCGACGAGGCGCGGTTCAACGAGTTCTACCGGCGCGCGCGGCTGGTGACCAGCGCCGTGTGGCCGACGCTGATGTCACCGCTGACCACCCGCAACACCATCCACAACCGCGTGCTGGCCGCCGGTGACCCGGCCGCCGGCGCCGCCTGGCAGGCGCTGATCGAGACACCCATCGGGCGCACCGTGGCCGAGGCGGTGCGCCACGACCTGGTGCGCGGGGTGATCGCCACCGACGCACTGATCGGCACCTTCGCCGCCACCGACGACACGTCGCTGGTGCAGAACATCTGTTTCCTCTACCACCTGCTCGGCGGCGGCACCGGCGACTGGGACGTCCCGGTCGGCGGGATGGGCGCGGTGACCGGTGCGTTGAGTGCGGCCGCCTGCGGTTTCGGCGCCGAGATCCGCACCGGCGCCGAGGTGTATGCGATCAGCCCGGACGGGGATGTCAGCTACCGCACCCGCGATGGTGAGCACACCATCCACGGTCGGCATGTGCTGGCCGGGGTGACCCCCGCGGTGCTGGCCCGGCTGCTCGGCGAGCCGGAGCCGAAAGTGGCTCCGGGCGCTCAGATCAAGGTCAATCTGATGCTGAAGAGGCTGCCCCGGCTGCGCGATCAGTGGGTCGGCCCGGAGCAGGCGTTCGCAGGCACCTTCCACATCAACGAGACACTGCGCCAGCTGGACGGTGCCTATGCGGCAGCGTCGTCGGGCGCGATACCCGATCCGCTGCCGTGCGAGGTGTACTGCCACTCGCTGACCGATCCCAGCATCCTGTCGGAACCGTTGCGCAGCAGCGGCGCCCACACCCTGACCGTGTTCGGACTGCACACCCCGCACGGCCTGCTCGCGGAGTTGGATCCGGACACCGCCCGCATCAAACTGGCTGCGGCGGCGCTGCATTCGCTGAACTCGGTGCTGGCCGAGCCGATCCAGGACGTCGTGATGCATGACTCGTCCGGTCGGCCGTGCGTGGAGGCCAAGACCACCACCGATCTCGAGGACGCGCTGGGCATGACCGCGGGCAACATCTTCCACGGCGCGCTGGGCTGGCCGTTCGCCGAGGATGATGAGGAGCTCGACACCCCGGCACGGCGCTGGGGTGTGGCCACCGACCACGACGCCATCCTGCTGTGCGGTTCGGGTACCCGCCGCGGCGGCGCGGTGTCTGGTATCGGCGGGCACAATGCGGCGATGGCGGTGTTGGAGAGTTAGCCCAGCTTTTCCAGAAGTGCCTGCAGCGCAGCAAGTTCCGCAGCGTCTAGTCGACGCAACGGTGCGGGTGCCGGGTTCTCGACGGTATCGATGACCGCCAGCAGCTCACGCCCGGCGGGGGTGAGCGACACCGTCTTGGAGCGACGGTTGCCCGGGTCGATCTGCCGGACCACCAGCCCGCGCTCCTCCAGATCGTTGACGGCCACGGTCGCGGCGGGGGCATCGATCGTGGCGGCGGCCGCGATCTGCTTGACCGACAGCGGCTCGCGGGCCAGTCGGCTGAGGATGCGAATCCTGCTGAACGGCAGACCGGTCCGGTCCACCACGGCTCGTTTCCAGGTGTCCTGGTTGTTGATCACCGTCGACGACATCAGTCGCCAGACCTCGTCGGCCAGATTATCAGGCATCGGCCGCCGCCTTCGGGGCGTCGATGAGTGGGGCGAGTCTGCGGGCCGAGTCCATGGCCCGCGGCGACGTCGACACGAAGCCCAGCACCGTGATGACCACCCCCAGCGCCACACACACGAGCCAGAGTGGGCGTGCCGCGGCGGTGAAGTCCCCAGTGCCGGCCAGCGCCGCTCCGGCTACCGAACCGCACAGGGCCACACCGATACTCACGCCGATCTGGCGGCTGGTACTGGTCACCGCGGAGGCGGCGCCGGCCCGGTCCAGCGGCATCCCGCTGACCGCTGCGTTGGTGATGGGCGCGTTGACCATCGAGAAGCCGATACCGAACACCGCGAACACCGTCATCAGCGCCCACACCGGCGCGGACTCCGGCAGTAGCGCCAGCACAGTGGAGGCCACCGCGATCATCACCCCGGACACCAGCAGGGACGGCCGGGCCCCGTAGCGGCCCACGAGCCGGCCCGACAGCGGCGAGAACACCAGCGCACCGACCGCGATCGGCAGGTAGATCAGTCCGGTCTGGACGGCCGAATAGCCGCGCGCACCCTGCAGATACAGCGACATCATGAACAGCAGCGCACCCCAGGAGGCGAATGCGCAGATGGCGATCACCGTCGCGGAGGCGAACGGCACACTGCGGAAGAAGCGCAGATCGATGAACGGGTCGGTGCGCCGCGACTCATAACGCAGGAAGGCCGCGAAGGTCAGCACAGACGCCGCGCCCGCGGCGATGACCCGCACGTTGTCCCAGCCCAGCGCGGGGCCCTCGATGAGGGTGAAGACGGCGCCGAACAGGAACACCACCGCCAGCAGCTGGCCGACCGGGTCGATGTTGCGCATCGTGGCCGAACGGGTCTCCGGCACGAAGATCGCCGTCAGCACGATGGCCGCCAGACAGATCGGCAGGTTGATCCAGAACACCGCCCGCCAGCTGATCAGGTGGATGAGCAGGCCGCCGACGGTGGGGCCCAGCGCCATCGAGATACCGACCACCGCGCCCCAGATACCGATCGCCCGGGCACGTTCGACCGGGCCGGTGAACACCTGCGAGATGATGGACAGCGCCACCGGATTGAGCATCGAGCCGCCGATGGCCTGCAGGAACCGCGCAGCAATCAGGGCGTCGATGCCCGGAGCCAGGCTGCACAGCAGGGAGCCGATCGCGAAGATCAACAGTCCGGCCTGGAATACCCGGCGCCGGCCGAAGCGGTCACCCATGGCACCGGAGAGCATCAGCAGCGAGGCGAGCACCAGGGTGTAGACGTCGATGACCCACTGCAGCTGGGATGCCGTCGCACCCAGGTCGGCGCGGATCGACGGGATCGCGACGTTGACGATGGTGGCGTCCATCGACACGATCAGCAAACTCAGACAACAGGACGCGAGGACGATCGCCTTGCGCCGTGGCGTCAGCGTGCCGATGGTGTCATTCACACAACTATTGTGAAACTACAACTGTTCAGCGGGCAAGCACGCCCGTCGTGAGAAATCTCGCAGTTTCGCGGTGTCAGCGTCCGCCGAGGTCGACGTAATCGCGCTCGGTGTAGCCGGTGTAGATCTGGCGCGGGCGGCCGATCTTGCCGGGCTCGGAGTGCATCTCGCGCCAGTGCGCGATCCAGCCGGGCAGCCGGCCGAGCGCGAACAGCACGGTGAACATCCGGGTCGGGAAGCCCATCGCCCGGTAGATGACGCCGGTGTAGTAGTCGACGTTCGGGTAGAGCTTGCGCTCGACGAAGAAGTCGTCGGTCAGTGCGATCTCCTCGAGCTGCTTGGCAATGTCCAGCAGCGGATCATCGACGCCGAGCTTGGCCAGGATCTTGTCGGCCTGCTCCTTGACGATGCGCGCCCGCGGATCGTAATTCTTGTAGACCCGGTGCCCGAAGCCCATCAGCTTCACGCCGTCCTCGCGGTTCTTCACCTTCTTCACGAATGTCGCGACATCGTCGTCGCCGTCGCGGATCTTCGTGAGCATCTCCAGCACGGCCTGGTTGGCGCCGCCGTGCAGCGGGCCCCACAGCGCATTGATGCCGCCGGAGATCGAGGTGAACAGGTTGGCCTGCGAGGACCCTACGAGGCGCACCGTCGAGGTCGAACAGTTCTGCTCGTGATCGGCGTGCAGGATCAACAGCATGTCCAGGGCGCGGACGATCTCGGGATCGACCTCGTAGGGTTCGGCCGGGAAGCCGAACGTCATCCGCAGGAAGTTCTCGACCAGCGTCAGCGAGTTGTCCGGGTACAGGAACGGCTGCCCCTCGGACTTCTTGTAGGCGTACGCGGCGATGGTCGGCAGCTTGGCCAGCAGGCGGATCGTGGACAATTCGACCTGCTTGTTGTCCAGCGGGTCCAGCGAGTCCTGGTAGTAGGCGCTCAGCGCGTTGACCGCCGAGGACAGCACCGGCATGGGGTGCGCGTTGCGCGGGAACCCGTCGAAGAAGCGCTTGAGATCCTCGTGCAGCAGGGTGTGCCGCTGGATCTGGTTGGTGAACGACGCGAGCTCATCGGGGGTCGGCAACTCACCGTAGATGAGCAGGTAGCTGACCTCGATGAAGGTCGACTTCTCGGCGAGCTGCTCGATCGGGATACCGCGGTAGCGCAGGATGCCCGCGTCACCATCGATGTAGGTGATCGCACTCTTGGTCGACGACGTGTTGACGAAACCGCCGTCGAACGTGGTGTAACCCGTCTTGGCCAGCAGCGGCCCCAGCGCGATACCGTCCGAACCCTCAGAGGCGTGGACGATCTCCAAGTCCAGGGAGCCGCCCGGATAGGACA
This sequence comes from Mycolicibacterium frederiksbergense, assembly GCF_012223425.1. Lineage (GTDB taxonomy): Bacteria > Actinomycetota > Actinomycetes > Mycobacteriales > Mycobacteriaceae > Mycobacterium > Mycobacterium frederiksbergense. The sequence goes on along the minus strand of NZ_CP038799.1, from coordinate 3,591,503 downwards.
GGGTGGCTTTCTCGTCAGGGCTGGAGTTGTCGGCCACTGGAACCCCTTCTCTGGGCGTCGGCATGGGTGAGGCGACCGGAAGCCGTCTCTTGATACTGGACGGTAGTCGCTAACAATCCGGCGCGCTTGCGGGGGGTTCCCCGGCGCGCGGATCCGTCGACTCCGGGGCCGAGGTCCACGGCCGCCACGTCCGGGTCAAGGTCTCGTAGGCCGCCGAGATGCGGGCAGCAACGATCTCCGGCTCGATGGGCGGGTGACCGGGCGTGCCCAGGCCCCGGGTCGCGGCGTTCATCAACGCGGTCCAGGTCTCCAGCACCATGTGCACCGCGTCATGGTCTTTGGGCAGACCCATCCGCTTGGCGACGGCGACGACCGTGGGGAACTGGTCGGCCTGCTGGCGGTAGGGAATGTTGGTCACCGCGAGGCTCGCCGAGGAGTTCACGATCTGGATCAGCGCCGCCATTCGATGGAAGATCGGCGTCGGCCGGCCGTCCCGGCCGGGCTGCACGGCCTTGAGATGGGCCCGCAACATCGCCTCGAACTCGTTGATATCGGTGGGCAGACGTTCCAGCTCGTCGGCGACGAATGCGGCGGTGTCCTCGATGATGGCGAAGATCACTGCTTCCTTGGTCGGGAAATACCGACTGAAGGTGCGCGGCGAGACATCCGCGGCGGCGGCGATCTGCTCGACGGTGGTGTTGTCGAAACCCTGCCGCTCACACAGTTCTGCCGCAGTCTCGATCAACGTGGCGCGGGTCCGCAGCTTCTTTCGCTCCCGCAGCCCGCTCGGCTGCCGCTCAGGCATTCGCCGGGATATCGTCGGCGGCCGCCTGTTGGTCCGGGCTGGTGGCGAAGATCTGGCCGGCGAACCCGGCGACCTGTTCACAGGCCTGGTTGAGCCGCTCGATCATCAACAGCGGGCTCAGCGGAATTCCGTCGACGTCCTCGACCAGGTCGCCGCATGCGGCGATGATGATCGCGGAGAAGACCGAAAGCCCCAGCAACAACTGGCGGTCATCCTCCGCTACGCCCATGAGCTCGGCCAGCGCGGCCAGCACCGCAGGAGACCTGAATTGGAACGCACTCTGCTGCAGGGCATCTGCGCTGTTGATCACCCGCAGGGTGAGCACGACGCGGTCACTGGTGAAGCCACCGACCTGACCGGCGGCGGACTTGGTGAGCACCGCGATGTGGGCGGCCCGCAGCGCCTCGATCGGGCCGATACCGCGCGGCAGAAGAGCCACTTCGGCAGCGATCTCGTGGGACAGATCCTCCAGCAGGGTGAGGAAGACGGCTTCCTTGCTGGCGAAGTACCGGCTGTACGTACGTGGTGCCACCTCGGCCACCGCAGCGATCTGGTCGACGGTCGTCTGCTCGTAGCCGTGACGCAGACAAAGCTCCAGCGCCGCGTCGATCAGGATGGCCCGGGTGCGTAGCTTTTTTCGTTCGCGCAAACCGAGATCGGTTTCCCTGTCCGCAGCGGCCACCAAGGAATCCTAACCCGACCGCCGGGGAGAGCGCCGGAGGTTACGGCTGAAGGCGCTCCACTCGTCCGTCCGCCGGCGTGATCCGAATCCTGTTATGCACCCGGTTTTCCCGGCCCTGCCAGAACTCGACGACTTCGGGCGCGATCAGGTATCCACCCCAATTGGGCGGAACAGGAACGGCTTCGAGCTCCGCGAACCGGGCCGTGACATCGGCGAGCCGGCCGAGCAGTGCCGCACGGGAGGCGATCGGCGCGGACTGCTGCGAAGCCCACGCACCGAGCTGCGAGCCGCGCGGCCGCTTGGACCAGTAGTCGGCGGTCGCCTCGGCCGGCACCCGGATCACCGGGCCGCGCACATGAATCTGGCGACCCAGTCCGTACCACGGGAAGGTCGCGGAGGCATACGGCTGTATTGCCAATTGCTCGCCCTTGGCGGAGTCGTAGTTGGTATAGAAGGAGATCCCGTGCTCGTCGGCGCTCTTGCACAACACGGTGCGCGTCACCGGCCTGCCCTGGGCGTCGACGGTGCCGACCACCATCGCGTTGGGTTCGGACAGCCCGGCGTCGTGGGCCTCGGCCATCCATTGGTCGAACAACACCAGCCACCCGTCGGCCACCCAGTCCGCGTCGAGATCCGCGCTGCCGTCTTTCTCGACCGACCCGTATTCGGCCCGCATCCGCGCGAGCTGTTCCGGTTCCATCTGCAAAACGGTACGCGCGCGGCGGCGGTCGCGGACGAATGCGAGAATCGGCGCATGACGGAGCTGTCGTCGGTGCCCAAGGATTTCGTTCCCGGACTCGCGGGGGTGGTGGCGTTCACCACCGAGATTGCCGAGCCGGACAAGGACGGCGGCGCGCTGCGCTACCGCGGCGTCGACATCGAGGACCTGGTGGACCGCAGGGTCACCTTCGGCGAGGTCTGGGGCCTACTGGTCGATGGCGACTTCGAGCGCGGGCTGCCACCGGCCGAACCGTTCCCGCTGCCGATCCATTCCGGCGATGTCCGGGTGGATGTGCAGGCCGGGCTGGCCATGCTGGCGCCGATCTGGGGATACGCGCCGATCCTCGACATCGATGACGACACCGCCCGTGATCAGCTCGCCCGCGCGTCCGCGATGGCGCTGTCCTACGTCGCCCAGTCCGCCCGCGGGATCTACCAGCCCGCCGTCCCGCAGCGCTCCGTCGATGAATGTGCCACCGTCACGGCACGTTTCATGACCCGCTGGCAGGGTGACCCGGATCCCCGGCATGTCGAGGCCATCGACGCCTACTGGGTGACAGCCGCCGAACACGGGATGAATGCCTCCACCTTCACTGCCCGCGTGATCGCCTCCACCGGTGCGGATGTGGCGGCGGCGCTGTCCGGCGCGGTAGGCGCCATGAGCGGGCCACTGCACGGCGGCGCGCCCGCCCGGGTGCTGCCGATGCTCGACGAAGCCGAACGCAGCGGTGACGCCCGGGCGGTGGTGAAGGGCATCCTGGATCGCAACGACAAGCTGATGGGCTTCGGCCACCGCGTGTACCGGTCCGAGGACCCCAGGGCCCGGGTGTTGCGCGCGACCGCGAAACGTCTCGGCGTGCCCCGGTACGAGGTGGCGGCAGCCTTCGAGCAGGCCGCGCTCGCCGAACTACGCGAGCGGCGGCCCGACCGCGCCATCGAGACCAATGTGGAGTTCTGGGCCGCGGTCATCCTGGATTTCGCCCAGGTGCCGCCGAAGATGATGCCCGCGATGTTCACCTGCGGGCGGACCGCAGGCTGGTGTGCGCACATCCTGGAGCAGAAGCGGCTGGGCAAGCTGGTACGCCCGTCGGCGGTGTACGTCGGGCCCGACCCGCGCTCCCCGGAGTCGGTCACCGGGTGGGACCGCATCGCCGCGTCATGACCTCTTCGGTATTCGCCTCGGCCGCTACGGCTTTCGCGCGGCTGGTGCGGGCGATACCCGAAACGTCCTGGGACGGTCCGGGCTTGGGCGACTGGGATATGCGCGCGTTGGTCGGACACACCTCACGCTCGCTCATCACCGTCAGCGAGTATCTGCGCGCGCCGGCCGATCATGAGGATGTCGACGACGCCGTCGCCTACTATGTGTGGGTCCGGGAGTTCATGGGTTCCGCCGGCGCCGAGGCCATCAACGAACGCGGCCGCCAAGCCGGGCGTGATCTCGGGGCCGACCCGGCCTCCGTCGTGGACCGCCTCGTCGCGCGGGCACTGGCCGACGTCGAGAATGCCGGCGATCCGGTCATCAGCGTCATCGGCGGGCTGGGCATCCGGTTGTCGCACTACCTGCAGACCCGGGTGTTCGAGCTGACGGTGCACGGGGTGGACATCGCACGGGCGGCAGGCCTGGATGTCGAGCTACCCGCCGATGCCGTGGAACAGTCCGCAGTGCTGGCCACCCGGGTGGCCGCCCGGCTGGGACAGGGCGAGACGGTGCTGACGGCGCTGACCGGTAGATCCGCCCTACCACCGGGCTACTCGGTGGTCTGAGCACCTTTCGCCCCTATACGTGTCACACCCTCGTGGTTGCATGCGATGAGATCGGGCCGCGCCCCCGGTCTATAGATCGTCAGTCGCCCCGAGATCAGGAGAACATCATGGCCATCGAAGTCACCCCCGCCGTCATCCCGCACCTGTGCGTCGACGACGCCCCCGCCGCCATCGACTTCTATGTCAAGGCATTCGGTGCCACCGAGATGGGCCGGGTGCCGCAGGCCGACGGCCGGCTGATCCACGCGGCAGTGCAGATCAACGGTTCCACCATCATGCTGAACGATGATTTCCCCGAGTTCGACAACGGCAAGTCCCAGACCCCGAAGGCCTTCGGCGGCACCCCGGTCACCATCCACCTCACCGTCACCGATGTGGATGCCGAGTTCGCGCGTGCCGTCGAGGCCGGCGCCGAGGTGATCATGCCGCTTGACGACCAGTTCTGGGGTGACCGCTACGGCATGGTGCGCGACCCGTTCGGCCACCAGTGGTCGCTGGGGCAGCCGGTCCGTGAGGTCAGCATGGACGAGATCGCCGCGGCTATGCAGGAACAGTCGTAGCCCCGGGCAGGTAGAGCGCCAACAGGCCCGTCGGCAGCGCGTTCGCGCCGGTGATCTGGCTGATCGCCGAGATGCTGGCAGGCTTGGGGGTCCGCTCGAGCTCGGGTGTGGCCGGGTCGGAGCCATACAGGCCGAACTGCAGGTGGTATCCCTCCGACCATTCCAGGTTGTCGACGAAGGACCAGTAGGTGTAGCCGCGGATGTCGGTACCGTGCGCCACCAGGTCCTGCACGACGGCAATGTGGTTGACGATGTAGGACGGCCGCTTGGTGTCGTCATCGTCGGCGACGCCGTTCTCGGTGATCCACAGGGGTTTACCGTAGGAGGCAGCGACTTCCAGTACCTCGCGGAAGCCGCCCGGGTCGATGGGCTGGTTGAAATCGCTGCAGCTCTGCGACGACGGCTCACACCGGAACGGGATGCCCTGCAGGAAGTTGAAGCCCGGCAGCGGGGCGAACCCGAAGCCGCCCATGGGTTGTGAGCCGTAGTACTGCACCCCCAGGAAGTCGACCTTGTCGGCGAACTCGGGATGGATCTCGTCGGCCGTCTTCTTACCGTCGAAGTTCGCGTCGATCCAGCCGTCGATGACCGCGTTGGGGAACCACTGGTTGAACACCTTGTTCCAGGCGTCCGCGGCCGCGACGTCCTGCGGGTTCACCGGGTTGGCCGGCCGCGCGGGCACCATGTTGTTGGCGAAGCCGACGAACGCGGTGTCATCCCACTTGTGGATGGCGTCATAGGCGGCGACGTGCCCCTTGGCCTCGTTGGTCACGAAGCGGGCGGCCAGATCCGGGCGCAGCACCCCCGGCGGCCAGCTCGGCACCAGCCCGGGGATGGCCAGGAATTCGGTCATCACCGGCGGGAACGGTTCGTTGAGCGTCACCCAGTTGTCCACCTGGTCGCCGAAGGTATAGGCCAGGAACGCGGCGTACTTCTCGAACTCGACGGGCGTTTGATCCGACAGCCAGCCCGCCGCGGGCGCGGGCAGCCCCAGCTGGATGAGCGGGCGCGCGGTGATCGGGTCGTGCACCCACAGCGGCAGCGTGAAGTGGTTGACGGTCACCAGCGGCTCCAGCCCGTGGGCGCGTAGCGCGTCGAACACGGCCCGGTAGTGCGCCACCTCGACCGGGTTGGCCAATGCCTGCAGGGCCTGCAGATCGGCCAGGCTCACCCCGCCGCCCTCATCCGTGATGTCGATGCCCGCAGTGGAATTGGGAAAGATCCGGCTCCACTCGATCGACATCCGGAAGGTGTTCATGCCGAGTTCTTCCTTGGCCAGCGCGGCATCGGAGTCATAGGACACGTAGGTGCCCGGCCCGTTTTCCGGGACGCCGTTGGTCAGGCCGAGCAACTGGTTGAGCGGGTGGTGCACCCACTTGTACCAATCGGAGTTCGGGTCGATCGGCGATCCGGGCCCGCCTTCGGCCTGGAATCCGGCATGCGCCACACCCCAATGGAAATCGTCGGGGAAGGACAGGTCGACACCCTCCACCGGGTCGACGTTCACCGTGATGGTGCGGGCCACCGCGTGCCCGCCGCCGGGACGGATCAGGTTGCCCAGGATGGGGACGTGCTGCAGGAAACCGAGCGGGCCGTGCCAGTGCACGCCGGCGCGTTCATCGTCGACCACGACGGTGAACGAGTCGGTACCGCCGGTGGCGGCCATGGCATTCGTCGGTCGATAGATGAAATCGCCTGTGCTCTGGTTGATCTGGACTACACCACCATTGATCGGGCGGCCGATCACGGTGTAGGTCAGTGGGTCGCCGTCGGGATCGGAAGCGCCGACGTTGCCGAGCACCTGACCGGTGCTGGTCTGCGTCGTCTCGCCGGAGGGGTCGATCTTCGGTGAGCCGTTGAACAGTTCGCGGCGCACCCAGGCCAGCACCGCCCACACCGAGGGCGGGCCGACGGGTCCCGCGGGCAGTCCCGCGGCGAACGGGCTGAGCACCGCGCCGACCAGACTCTTGACGACATTGGCCACATAGCGGATCGCGGTGACCGGGTTGGGCAGCGTCGACGTCCATTTCACCGGGGCGGCTGCGGTGGCGGCCACCGGGGCAACGGCCGCGACCACCGGCGCTGCGGTCTGCACCTGAGCCCGCTCAGACACACTCGGAGCTGCGGGCGTGTCGGTGTCCGCGGGTTCGGTGTCGACGGGCTCGGTGCCGTCGTCCTCATCGACCGCCGGGGTGCCCGATGTGGGGCCGCTCAGGCGCGGCGAGGACAACCCCCCGCGCGGGCTGGTCTGTGCCTGCCGGACGGTCCGCGGCGCCACCCGGCGCTCGGGCTTCTTGACCTCCGGTTTCGACTCGGACTCGGCCTCGGGTGTCGAGGCTTGTGCCGTGCCCTGGTCGGCGCCCTGCTCCGTGCCCTGCTGAGCACCTGGGGTCTCGGCCGCCGCCAGACCCGGATACCCCCACCCGGTCGCCGACCAGATGCCGACCACCACTGCCACACCCGCGACCCGACCACTACGCATTCATTTCGTATACACGCTGCGCAGCGGCGATATCGGCGAAACTCACATCTCACGTTTCGCCCACGCTTGCCGTCTACAGGGTGTGAACGCAACGATCGACACCGAGTACCTGTTACGCGGCATGTATGCCGCCGAGCGCGACTATCTGGCCGCGGGCGGACCTGGTCAGGCGAACTTCGACACCCTTGCCCCGTTCTTCTCCCCCGACGTCGTCCTTCATCAGGCGCGGGCCCTGCCCTACGGCGGGGTGTGGCGCGGACATCGCGGCATGGATCGGTTCTTCCTCGCGATGAGCCGCACCTGGTCCGAATTCGAGATGGTCGGCCAGGAGTTTCTCTGCACGGCCGAAACCGCGGTGGTGCTCACCCGGGTCAATGCTCGCGCGCGGTCGACCCGGCGCGAGCTGAGCTTCCCGATCCTGCAGACGTTGCACGTGGTCGACGGACGCATCGCCGAAGTGCGGCCGTTTTACTGGGACACCGCGGCGATCGTCGCCGCCCTGAATTAACGGTGCAGGCCGGCAAGCAGCCGTTTGTATGCGGGCGGTCTCGGCGCCGTCGCCGCGGCCGCCAGCATGTCGGCGATATCGACGAACTTGTCCCGCGGGCGCTGCCCGCCACCCCGCGCGATCTCGGCGGCGTCGATGGCTCGCCAGCCCACGGCGTCAACGACCGCGGGCTGGCGGCTGCGGACCAGTTTGTCCAGTGCCGCCGGCTTGTGGGCCGGGTCGCCGAGCTGTCCCCGGTTGTAGTCCTCCACCAGGTTGCGCACCGTCTCCGCCGCGCACGACTTGTTGGTGCCGATGAAACCGGTCGGGCCGCGCTTGATCCAGCCCGCGACATACGCCCCGGCGGTATCGAGCACCCGGCCGCCGTCATTGGGCACCACCGCGGCCACGTCGTCGAACGGTAGATCGGCAATTGCCTTGCCGCGGTAGCCGATCGATGTCAGCACCATGCCGGCATCGAGCGTCCCGCCGTCCGCGAACCCGACCCCGGTGATCCGCTCGTCGCCGAGCAGACGCTGCGGGGTGAGCTGGTAGGCCAGCCGGATTCGCGGCCGGGTGATCGGCGCGGAGGCATCTCCCAGCTTGGTCAGGATCTCCAGCTTGTTGCGGGTGAGCCGATCCTCGACGGTGGCCAGGTCGGCGATGACCCGCTGATGATCGGTGGCGTCGAGCACCACATCGCAGGTGGAGGTCAGTCCGATGAGCTCGGGCAGCGTGAATGCCGAGAACTTGGGTCCGCGCCGCGCCGCGATCACCACCTCCTGCACCTTCGAGGCCCGCAGCGCCGCCAACGCATGATCGGCGATATCCGTACGCGCCAAGGCATCCGGATCCGAGGTGAGAATGCGCGCCACGTCGAGTGCGACGTTGCCGTTGCCGATGATGACGACACGATCGTGGCCGAGGTCCACCGGCAGGTCCGCGAAATCGGGGTGCCCGTTGAACCAGGCCACCACCTCGGTTGCGGTGGCGCTGCCCGGCAGACCCATCCCCGCGATGTCGAGGCGGCGGTCATTGGGCGCGCCGACGGCGTAGAGCACCGCGTGATGGTGCTCGAGCAGGTCGGCATGGCTCAGGTGCTTGCCCACCTCCACATTGAGGAAGGCCGTGAACCCGGTGTGCTCGGACACCCGGTCGAAGAGACGGGTGACCCGTTTGGTGCTCTGATGATCGGGCGCCACCCCGGCCCGCACCAATCCATAAGGCGTGGGCAGCTTCTCGAAGATGTTCACCCGGACCCCTCGCTGGGTGAGCAACTCGTCGGCGGCGTACATCGCCGCGGGTCCCGAGCCGACAATCGCGACTCGCAACGGTCCACCGGGACGCGGCGACACCATCGGCGCCGGCAGCACCGGGGCCAATTTGGACGTCGGCGGCAGCTTGCCTTCCCGCTTCGGGTAGAAGCCGGCGTTCAATTCGATGAACGGAAGCTGATTGTCGGTGAGCTTGCTGTCCGGAGCAATCGCACCCACCGGGCAGGCACTGACGCACGCGCCGCAGTCCACGCACGCGTCCGGGTCGATATAGAGCATCTCGGCGGTCGCGAAGCCCGGCTCATCCGGTGAGGGATGAATGCAGTTGACCGGGCACGCATAGACACAGGATCCGTCGCTGCAACACGACTGGGTGATCACATGAGGCATGACCTAGGACGCGACCGAGACCAGGTGCTCGCGCTGGGGCTCGCTGCGGTAACGGCTGGGTGCGCCGTCGATGCGGCACATCTTCCACACCAGCTTGGCCAGCGGGTTCATCAGTCCGGAGTCGGTGGCCAGCATCCGTACATCACCGAACATGTCGCGCAGCATCTGGCGCGACTCCGGCGACCTGAAAAAGATCTCCTTGCGCACCGAACGCGGGATGTCGAATTTCTTCCAAAACGCCCGCGGCGGAACGATGATGGCCGAACACAGCACGCGCATCACGACAGGCACGTAGAGCGACAGCCAGAACCGCTTGGCCCTGGACAGATGCGGAACACGCTTGCGCAGGTACTCGTGGGCAAACGAGATATGCCGGGCTTCCTCGGCGACGTGGATCGCCATCACGCGCTCCATGATCGGGTGCAGCGCCTTGCCCTCGCGCAGCACGTTCTTCTGCGTGTGGTCGATGGGCTCTTCGCCCGCGAGGATGCCGAACCAGAACGGAATCGGCGCCGGTCCGGCGACCAGCGGGATCGTCGGCTGAATCCACTTCAGCAGCTTCGGCATCCCCGGCACGTCGGCGCCGATGTGGTTCACCATCTCCTGGAACATCAGGGTGTGGTTGCACTCCTCGATCGCCTCGTGCAGGCAGTACCGGTACTCCGGAGAGCCGTTGGGTACCCAGAACGAATACTCCATGAGCCCGCGGATCAGGATGTTCTCGAAGTGCAGGCCGACCTTGGCCACGTTGGCCTGGCGCCACATACCGATCTCGATCTGGCGCTCCACCGGCTGACTCTGGTACCAGGCGTGCTTACCGATCGGATCGGTCGCGGGCAGGATCCAGCGCTCGTCGTCGGGGATCACGGCGAACTCCGGCGAGTCCCAGTCGATATCCGTATACGGATTGAAGTTCCGGCGTACCGACCCCTCCGAGAGGGTGGTCAGCATGTCGACGTACTCGGTGTCGTCGCTGACGTCCATGTTCTTGCGCCACCGACGAATCGTGCGTGTCCTGGCTTCTTTGACAGCCATTCGGGGGCCTCCATGCCTACCGTGAAATTTACATTCGGTTGCTTGCTGTCTAGGAACAGTACCCGCGGTACCAGATTCTAACCAGGGCGTTTTCTCAGGTGTGGGCCATCGGCGTTATCCAGGTCACATGTGACTCAGATCACGTGAAGATGCCGCTCGGTCGGCAAAAGTGACGTCTATCTGGCTAAAATCTGGCCGTCACTGTCAGCGACGTCACAGCTGACAGCTCGGAGACGGGGAGCCATGAACATCAAGAAGCGGTTCGACGCAGGCGCCACCGTCAACAAGACCGGCGGCGGGAAGCGGAAGTTCGTGCTGATCGGACTCGGGATCATCGCCGCCGTGGTCGGCGGGGTGATCCTCTCCAGCTGCGCCACCCAGATAGGACCGGGTCAGACCGCGATCAAGGTCGATGACTATTTCCTGATCCCCGCCGATCCCAAGGTCGACGGCTGCATCGAGCCGGAGACGTCGGCCTTCAACCCGCCTGGCGGCTTCAAGGCCTACCGCTACCCGTCGCGGCAGATCAGTTGGGATGCGACCGGCAGCCCCGACTCCGAAGCGGAACCCACCATCGTGGTGTCCAACGCCACCGCGCCCGCCGAGTTGCGGGTCCCGGTGGTCATCACCTTCGACCTGACCAGCGACTGCGACATGTTGATGGACTTCCATCGCGATTTCGGCACCAAGTACCAGGGCTGGCTCGACAACGACGGCCTGGTCACCACCGGCTGGGTGAACCTGCTGCGCTACGTGATCGGCCAGCCGGCCGAGCAGGTGCTGATCAGCGTCGCGCAGAAGTACACCTGGCGCGAGATCTGGAATGACGAGAAGGTGCGTATCGAGTTCCAGAACGCCCTACGTGACGCGCTGCCCGGCGCGTCGCGGGCCCGCACCGACGGCCGGGAGTTCTTCACCAACTTCCAGGTGACGGTCATGAAACCGGACCCGGTGGACGAGGGCCTCAAGGACGCCATCATCGCCGAGCAGAAGGCCATCGCCGATGCCCGCGCGGCCGAGGCCAAGGGTGTCGCCGATGCGAATGCCGCGCGGGCCAAGGCCGAGGCCGACAAGGTCACCGCCCAGGCCCAGACCGAGCTGGCCCGACAGGTCGCGCTGCAGAAACAGGCCGAGATTGCCGGCTACCCCAATGTGGAGGCGTATCTGCGGGCGCTGGCGATCGAGAGTGGGCAGAATCCCTACCAGCCGACCTACGTGGTGCCCCAGGCCGGATGACATCGGCTCGGCCGATAATCTGGTGGTCATGGCCGAACTGACGATCCCCGCCGATATCAAGCCCAAAGACGGCCGCTTCGGCTGCGGCCCCTCCAAGGTGCGCCCCGAGCAGCTGGCGGCCCTCGCCGCCGCGGGCGACCTGTTCGGCACCTCACACCGGCAGGCACCGGTGAAGAACCTGGTCGGCCGGGTGCGCGACGGACTGCGCCAGCTGTTCGCGCTGCCCGACGGTTACGAGGTGATCCTGGGCAACGGCGGATCGACCGCATTCTGGGATGCCGCCGCGTTCGGGCTCGTCGACAAGAAGTCACTGCACCTGACCTACGGAGAGTTCAGCGCCAAGTTCGCGTCCTGCGTGGCGAAGAACCCGTTCGTCGGCGATCCGATCATCGTGAAGGCCGACGCCGGCAGCGCCCCCGAACCCGTTTCGGATCCGTCGGTCGATGTCGTCGCATGGGCCCACAACGAGACGTCCACCGGCGTGGCGGTGCCGGTGCAGCGCCCGGCCGGCGACGCGCTGGTGCTCATCGACGCCACCTCGGCGGCCGGCGGTCTGCCGGTCGACATCCGCGATACCGACGCCTACTACTTCGCACCTCAGAAGAGCTTCGCCAGCGACGGCGGCCTGTGGTTCGCGGCCCTCTCCCCGGCGGCGCTGGCCCGCATCGACGCCATCGCGGCCACCGATCGCTGGGTGCCCGACTTCCTCTCGCTGCCCATCGCGGTCGAGAACAGCCTGAAGAATCAGACCTACAACACCCCGGCGATCGGCACGTTGATTCTGATGGCCGAGCAGATCGACTGGATGCTGGCCAACGGTGGGCTGGACTGGGCTGTGAAGCGCACCGCAGATTCGTCGGCGCGGCTGTACTCGTGGGCCGAGACCTCCTCGTTCGCAACGCCGTTCGTGACCGATCCGAAGCTGCGGTCCCAGGTTGTCGGCACCATCGATTTCGCCGATTCGGTGGATGCCGCGGCGGTCGCCAAGGCGCTCCGGGCCAACGGCATCGTCGATACCGAGCCGTACCGGAAGCTGGGCCGCAACCAGCTGCGGGTCGCGATGTTCCCGGCGGTCGATCCCGAGGATGTCAGCGCGCTGACGGCGTGCGTGGATTGGGTTGTGGAGAGAATCTGAGCACGGTTCCGCCGGCAATCTGCGTGTCTGCACGGTAACGGGCGGATAACAAAGTAGGGTGCGCGATGGAGGTGCACTATGCGGGAACTCAAGGTCGTCGGGCTCGACGTGGACGGCAAGCGGCTCATCTGCGAGGCCCCCGACTCCGGTGACAATTTCGCCATTCGTGTCGACAACCGTCTGCGGGCCGCCGTGCGCGGCGACAAGGCCACCTCCAATCAAACCGAGATCGAGGTCGAGGTGAGCCCAGGCTTGCGCCCCAAGGAGATCCAGTCCCGCATCCGCGCGGGTGCTTCCGTGGAGCAGGTCGCCGCGCTGGCCGGTGAGGACATCGACCGGATCCGGCGGTTTGCCAACCCGGTCCTGCTGGAGCGCTCGCGAGCGGCCGAACTGGCCACCGCGGCACACCCGGTGCTGGCCGACGGTCCGTCGGTGCTGACACTGCTCGAGACCATCACCACCGCACTGGTCTCCCGGGGCTTGGACCCGAATGCCACGAACTGGGATGCCTGGCGCAATGAGGACGGGCGTTGGACGGTGCAGCTGGCCTGGAAGGCCGGCAAGTCCGATCTGCAGGCCCATTTCCGTTTCACGCCCGGTTCGCACGGCGGCACGGTGGTGGCGTTCGATGACAGTGCAGCCGAGCTGATCGACCCGAGCTTCGCCCGGCCGTTGCGCCCGGTGGCAGCCGTCGCCCAACTCGACTTCGAGGTGTCGCCGGTCGCGGTGCATGCTCCGGTGCACCCGACCCATGCCCCGGTGCACCCGTCTCAGGTGGTGCTGCCACCACAGGCCCCCGCGCCCGTGGCCGCCGCTCCCCCTGTCGCTCCGCCCGCACCGCAGTCCGCACCGCCCGCGCCGGCCCCCGCACCGCAGTCCGCTCCGGCTGCCGCCGGCTCGGAACCCGAGGTGGGCGACGAGCCGGCGCCGACCACGCCAAAGCGCCGTACCCGCAAGGCCAAGCCATCTGTCCCCGCGTGGGAAGACGTCCTGCTGGGAGTGCGGTCCGGCACCCAGCGCTGACAGACCACTCTTTCGAGCAGCCGGCCCATCGCCCTCAGAAGGGTGGTGGGTCGCTGTTGTTGTCGGCGCGTTCGAGGGCGAGTTCGAGTTGGTTGCGGGCGCGTTCGGTGTTGATGCGTTGGGCGCGGTCTTGGGCGCGGGTGCGTTGTCGGACCGGCATCTTGGTGTCGCGGTCGGTGTCGTTGATGAGGGTGATCGCGCGCTTTCGGGGAATGGGTGTGTCAATGTTCCAGTGCGGGAACAGGATTGCCGCCCCGGGAGCCTTGGTGTAGCTGTGCCCGCTGGGTGCTGTCCATTGGATGGTGCCGTCGGGTTGGGCGGTGGGTGTCCAGCCACCGAATGTCTTGATCAAATGGTGCAGGCGGCAGAGCGGCCCGAGGTTGCCGGGTGGGTGGCCCCGGCCGGCCATGGGTCAGGTGATCGAGGTCGCAGCGGTGGGCGGCCCGGTTGCAGCCGGGGAAGCTGCAGGTCATCGAACGCATTCGGACGAACGCGGTCAGCGCTGTCGAGGGCCGGTATTGGCGTTCGGCGGGGAGATTCGCGATCTCGGCGAGCGGCGTGACTTTGGCGCCGGCGGCGACGAGTTCGGCCAGCATGGCGGCGGGGATGATGGCGCCATCGAGCATCACCCCGGGGCTCGGGTTGCAGGCCGCGGGAGCCGCAGGGCGGGCGTTGGCCGCAGCCGGGGCAGGTTCGGAGCTGGACGCGGCTGGTTCGGTGCGGGCAGCCGGCGCGGCGGGCTCGGATGGTCCAGCGGGTTCGGATTCCGCGGCCGGTGTCTGCGGCTCGTGTTCCGGTGCAGCGGGTGCGGTTGGCTCGGAGTCCGGGGTGCCTGCAGTACCCGGGGTGCTCTGCGGCGGGGTGTCCTCACCTGCGGCGGGCACCTGGTCGGTGAGCGCATAGATGGTGACCGCGCCCGCGCGCGGATCTTTCCCGCTGCCCGCACAGCCGGTGTCCCCGCATTCGCAGGCCAGGCGTTCCAGGGCCGGGCCGACCGCACCCAAGGCGGCCAGGGCCGCGGCACGCAGTTCCCCACGCTTCCGGGGATCATTCGGGCAGACGGTGTCGGCCAGGGCGTCGAGCCGTTGTTCGAGGATCTTCTTGTCGGTGATCCGCAGCCTGCCCCAGAACGAGGCCACCCCGTTGGGGTCGTCCTTGTCGTCGAACTCCACATAGAGGTCCTTGGCGGCCCGCCGGGACCGCACGACGGCGTCGGGGTCGAATTTCTCCACCCACAGATCAACCGCGCCGATCAGCTGTTTCTCCGAATGCGGCCCATACTCGCCCGCTTCGCCGGAAATCGCCGCATCGATCAGGGCGATCGCGTCCTCGTCGACGACCAGATGCGTGCGCCAGGTGATCGCATCGATCAACGTCGCCGACACCGCACCCTTGGCGAACAGGGCCGCGGTGCGGGGTAGCCGGTCACGCAAGGCCTGGGCGATGCGCATCTGCTTGGACGCCGCATACGGATTCACATTGCAGGCCGCCGCGACCGCGGCCTGGGCCCACGCCCAACCGTCGATCACCTGGTGGGCAACCGTGTCGTCCTCGTCATCGCACTGGCGGGCGATCACTTCGCCGATCAGGGCCAGCCGCTGCGCGGCCGCCATGGCCTCGGTCTGGGTCATGGCCGTGACCGCCGAGATGAGCGCTTCATCGCTCAACTCCGCGAGTGCGACCCGATCCAACACCTCGAACATGTGTGCGATTCTACCGACGTCCACTGACACGAGTCGAAGATGGTTTTTGCAACCTGTGGATAACTGTGCCGACCTCGCGGACCGCAGCGACAAGCGGCGGGAACTGAACGCCGGACACAAAAAAGGGAAGGCCCTCGCCTTCCCACTCTCAATTTATAGCGCACCCCGGGGCTTGCGGCAAGACCCGGGTGATGCCGCAAAATCGCTCGCCTGAAAGAGAATTCACCACATCAGGGGGGCGCTATGCGAGTTCTGCTCTACACATTCGGTTCACGCGGGGACATCGAGCCACTGCTGGCGCTGGCGCTCGAACTACAGAACCAGGGTGCCGAAGCCCTGGTCTGTGCACCGCCGGACTTCACCGAACTGCTCACGGCAGCGGGAGTCCCGATGGTGCCGACCGGCCCTTCGGTGCGTGAGCTGGTGCACGTCCAGAAGGCCACACACAAGGACGCGCCGGCGCTCGCCGCCGACTTGGTGGCCTCGCAGTTCGAAACGCTCGAAACAGCACGCACGTGTGACGCCATCGTCGCGACCGGTCTGATGCCCGCCGGGATGCGCTCGATCGCCGAACTGGTCGAGGTGCCCTACCGATGCGTGATGTTCACTCCGCAGGTGCTGCCCTCTCCGGACTACCGCCCGCTACCGCGACCGGGTAAACCGTTCCCCGAAGACGAGACCGACAACCAGGTGCTGTGGGATCTGGACGCCGAGAAGGTCCAGGTGCTGTACGGGCCGGCGCTGAACGAACACCGAAAAGCGAGAGGCCTGGCACCGATCGACAATGTCCGCGACCACACGTTCACCCACACCCCGTGGCTGGCGTCCGACCCGGTGCTGAGCCCGCTGCACGCCCATCCCGGGTTCGATGTCGTGCAGACCGGCGCCTGGATCGTGCCCGATGAGCGCCCGCTGACACCCGACCTTGAGGCCTTCCTCGATTCCGGTTCGCCGCCCGTATACGTCGGCTTCGGCAGTGTCACGGCACCCGAGCGGGCCGCCGAGGTGGCCATCGAGGCGATCCGGGCGCACGGCCGGCGGGTGCTGATCGGCAGCGGCTGGGCCGGCCTGACCACGGCCGACCCGGACTGCTTCGTCATCGGCGAGGTCAACCAGCAGGCTCTTTTCCCACGGGTCGCCGCGGTGGTGCATCACGGCGGCGCGGGCACCACGACCACGGCCGCACGGGCCGGCGCCCCGCAGGTGGTGATTCCGCAGATCGTCGATCAGCCCTACTGGGCCGGCCGGGCCGCCGACCTCGGCATCGGGGTGGCGCATCACGACCAGACGCCGACCGTCCACTCACTCACGGCGGCGCTTAGGCTGGTACTGACCCCCGAGACCCGAACCAGAGCGATCGCCGTGGCCGGCACCATTCGCACCGACGGGGCCGCAACGGCCGCAAGGACGCTGCTGGGCGCATGATACATACCGTACGAAATAACAAGGGGCACATGACAATCCAGGACTATCAGGCAGAACTAGAGGCTGAGCGCGAGTACGTGGCCGCGCTGTATGACCGGCTGGACGCCGAACGGGCGCGCGCCAAGGACCGCTACTCCGCGGCGCTCAAGGGCGATATCGACAAGCAGGACGGTGCCACCCTGGTGAACCGCGATGCCGACGTGCGCGCACTGGGAAAAGAGGTCAGCAGGCTCGACGTGGCCGACAGCGGATTGTGCTTCGGCCAACTTGAGAGCATCGAAGGTGAGCGGTCCTACATCGGGCGGCTCGGGCTGTTCGACAACGAGAACGACTACGAGCCACTGCTGCTGGACTGGCGGGCACCCGCGGCTCGGGCGTTCTACGTGGCCACCGCCGCCAGCCCGGAGAACATGTGGCGCCGGCGCCAGTTCCACACCCGCGGGCGCAAAGTCCTCGATTTCACCGACGAGGTGCTGGGCCGCCCCGACGTCGGCGAGCGCGGCGACGCGGCCCTGCTGGCGGCGGTCAACGCGCCGCGCACCGAGGGCATGAGCGATATCGTCGCGACGATCCAGGCCGAGCAGGACGAGATCATCCGGCTCGATCAATCCGGTGTGCTCGTCATCGAGGGCGGTCCGGGCACCGGAAAGACGGTGGTCGCGCTGCACCGCGTCGCCTACCTGCTGTACACCCAGCGCGAACGAATGGAGCGGCACGGGGTGCTGGTCATCGGGCCCAGCCCGGCGTTCCTCAACCATGTCGGTCGGGTGCTGCCCTCGCTCGGCGAGACCAACGTGGTGTTCATGACCACCGGCGATCTGGTCCCCGGGCTGCACACCACCGCCGAGGACACCCCGGATGCCGCGCGGGCCAAGGGTTCGGTGAAGATGCTCGAAGTCCTCAAAGCCGCCGTCGCCGACCGTCAGCGCACCCCCGAGGAGCCGCTGCCCATCAAGCTGGCCGACGTCACGGTCGAGATCAACGCCGAGGCCGCGGCCTGGGCGATCCAGGAGGCGCGCGAGGCGGGTCTGCCGCACAACGACGCCCGGGCGGTGTTTACCGACGTGATCACCTGGGTGCTCACCGAACGCGCGATCGCGCGAATCGGCAAGGGCTGGTTGACCCGTGACGACAAGCAGGCCTGGGAACACCTGCGCGCCGAACTGCTCGACGAGCTCGAAGATCACGACGCGTTCAAGGCCGCGCTGGACGAGCTGTGGCCGGAGCTGACACCGGAATCACTGCTGGCGGCGCTCTACGAGTCCCCCGAACGGCTCGCGGCCGCCGGTGCCGATGAGTCGTTGTGGCGACAGGACGGGCGGGCCTGGACGGTGTCGGACGTCCCACTGCTCGACGAGCTGGTGGATCTGCTGGGCGGCATCAAACCCGATGCGGCCGCGGAGAAGGAACGCCAGGAGGAGGCGGCGTATGCCGCGGGCGTGCTGGACCTGATGGTGGCCCGCGAGGACCTGATGGACGACGAGGACCATCTGATCGCCGCCGACCTGATCGGCGCCGAGGAACTGGCCGACAGGTTCATCGAACAGGACAACCGCGAACTGGCCGAACGTGCTGCCGCGGACCGGGATTGGACCTACCGCCATGTGGTGGTCGACGAAGCCCAGGAGCTCTCCGAGATGGACTGGCGGGTGCTGATGCGGCGCTGCCCGGCCCGGTCCTTCACCATCGTCGGCGACCTGGCGCAACGTCGTTCCGAAGCGGGTGCGAGGTCCTGGGACGCCATGCTGGCCCCGCATGTGAAAAAGCGTTGGGTCTATCGGCCGCTGACGGTGAACTACCGCACCCCGGCGGAGATCATGGCCGTCGCCGCCGCGGTGCTTTCCGAATTCGCGCCGGGCATTCAGCCACCGGAATCGGTGCGCTCATGCGGCGTGCAGCCGTGGTCGAAGAAGGTGAGCGAAGACGCACTTGAGATGGCCATAAAGGAATTCGTCGAAGACGAGGCTGCCCGCGAGGGCACCAGCGTGGTGATCGGGCCGCCCGGAGTGCCCGGCACGGTGCCGGCCGCGCTGACCAAGGGCCTGGAATTCGACGCCGTCCTGGTGGTGGCACCGGAGCGGATCATCGCCGACGGCCCACGCGGGGCGGCCGAACTCTACGTCGCCCTGACCCGCGCCACGCAGCGCCTCGGTGTGCTGCACCACGGCGACCTCCCGCCGTCACTGAAAGGGCTTGACCTGAAGAATGCTTGAGGTTCTACCGTCTGAACCATGAGTGCGATCGGGCTGGCCAGTAGTAATCCCTACACCGACGATGCCGACGTCGTCGCCGATGAAGCACGCCACGCCCAAGACCTCGGATACGCCACCCTGTGGCGTTCCGGCGATCTGCCGATGGTCGCGGCGGCGGTGCGGGCCACCACCACCATCCCGGTGGCCACCGGGATCATCTCGGTGTCGCGGGTGCCGGCCGCCGACGTCATCGCGCTGCACGCCGACCTGGAGCCCGGCCGGTTCGTGGTGGGAATCGGTGGCGCGCATGGCCCGCGGCCACTGCAGACCATCAGCGGGTACCTCGACGAACTGGACGCGGCCGGTATCCGCGCCGGGGTGCTGGCCGCGCTCGGGCCGAACATGCTGGCGCTCGCGCGCGAACGTGCCGGCGGCGCGTACCCCTATTTGGTGACACCCGAGTATGTGGCACAGGCCAGAAATCAACTCGGTGCGGACCGCACCCTGGCGGTGCTGCAGATGGTGATTCCGCTGACCGACCGCGACGATGCGCGCCGCGCGGCGTCCGGCCCGCTGGAGTTCTTGGCGTGGAAGCCCGGCGGATACCGCCGAAACCTGTTGCGCCAGGGGTTCACCGAAACCGATATCGATCAGGTGAGCGACCGGCTGCTCGATGGCATCACCGCCTGGGGTGAACCGCAGCGCATCGCCGAACGCGTTGCCGAGTACCATGCGGCCGGCGCCGATCAGGTGGTGCTGCGCATCGTCGGCGCGGATGACATTGCGGTGTGGCGGGCCAAACTCGCTGCGACGCTGATCGATTAGGAAAAGGCGAGGGCCAGCGCGACGATCCAGCCGACCGCCACCCCGACCGCGGACCCCAGCACGAACCACCGCAAGACCGGCTTACGGCGCCAGCCCCACACCGTGGGCGCCAAACCTCCGACGGCGACCAGATTGAGTCCCACCGCCAGCAGCGGATGAACGCTGATCAACCCGCGGCTCAGGACCACGATCGCCACGCCCACCACCGCGGCCACGAAGGCCGCCACCGTCAGGCCGGTGCCCCAGGGAGTCTCGGCTTCGGTCACGGGTCCAACCTAGCGCGCTCATAGAAGGCCAGCGCGGCGGCGGTGGCGACGTTGAGTGAATCGGTGCCCCGCGCCATCGGGATGCGCACCCGCACATCGGCGGAGCGCATGGTGTGCTCCTTGAGGCCCGGCCCCTCGGCACCGACCATCATCGCCACCTTGTCCCCCGCCAGGTCGGTCATCGCCGATGCCAGCGTCGGCGCGGCGGGATTCGGTGTCATCGCCAGTACCCGGAAACCTTTGCTGCGCAACACCTCCAGATCTTCCGGCCAGGACGCCGCCCACGCATACGGCACCAGCAGGGCGTGCCCCATCGAGACCCGCACCGCCCGGCGGTACAGCGGGTCCGCACATCCGGTACCGAAGAGCACACCGTCGACGCCCAGTCCGGCGGCGTTGCGGAAGATCGAGCCCAGGTTCTCGTGGTCGTTGACGCCCTCGAGCACCGCCACGGTGCGCGCATCCCCGATGACCTCGTCGACGGTCAGCTCGCCCGGCCGTGGCGCGGCGGCCAGCACACCCCGGTTGAGGTGAAAGCCCACCGCGGCCGCCATCACCTCCGCAGTTGCCCGGTAGTACGGGACGTCGACGCCGGCCAGGTCCTCGGTCAGCTCCCCCAGCCTGCGGTCGGTGCCCAGCAGCGCGCGCGGGCGGAAGCGGGAGGCCAGCATGCGCTGCACCACCAGCACACCCTCGGCGATCACCAGTCCCTTGCCGCTCGGCAGATCGGGGCGGCGGTCAACGCTGTTGAGGTCGCGGAAATCATCGAGGCGCGGATCGGCGGGATCCTCGATATCGACTATGTGCGCCAGTTCAGGCGCCTTCGTCCACGATGGCCAGCATCAGGTCCGCGGCGGCCAGCAGCGTCGCCCGCTCCGCGGCGGTCAACGCGGCCAGTCGCTGGGTCAGCCATTCCCGGCTGGCCCGGCGCTCGGCCTCGATGAGATCGACACCGGCCGCCGACACCGAGACCAGCACCTGCCGGCCGTCGTCGGGATGCGCGGACCGGTCGACGAACCCGAGATCCACCAGCGAAGCGATCACCCGGGTCATCGACGGCGGGCGGACGCGCTCGCGGGCGGCCAGCGCGCCGGGGGTCATCGGCCCCTCCTTGAACACCGTGGCCAGCGCCGACAACTGCGTGAGCGACACCGGCGAATCGGGCCGGCGGAATCGGAGCTGACGGGCCAACCGGACCACGGCCAACGACAGATCACTCGGTAACCGGGCATCGACGTCGTCAGTCACAGGTCCGAACAATACCCAGCGGGCATCGGCTAGGTTGACATGCGATGACCGCGAATCCGCCGCCCGAGCCGCCTGCGCTGCCCGCGCGGTTGCTCGAACCGGCACCGGTGATCGTCGTGGTCGCCCTCGGCTGGCTGATCGCGGTGGCGCTGGCGTTCACCGTCCCCGGCCTGCACGAGTGGCGGCCGATCACGATTGCCGGGCTGGGCGTCGGCCTGCTCGGCACCTCCATCTTCCTGCTGCAGCGTCGCTCCGCCCGTCGCGGTGACCGTGGTGCCCAGCAGGGTCTGACCTGAAACTCAAGGAGAACAATGGGAGCCCCACTACTGCAGGCACAGATCGACATCGCCGCTCCGCCGGCCACGGTGTGGGCGCTGATCTCGGACCTGAAGAAGATGCCGCTGTGGAGCCCGCAGACCCGGGTGATGAAGATGTTCGGCCCACTGCGCGTCGGCGCCAAGACGGTGAACCTCAACCGGCGCCGCCTGCTGGTCTGGCCGACCAGCAGCACCATCACCGTGGTCGAGCCGGAGCGCAAGCTGGCCTTCCGCGTCGATGCGAACGGCACCGAGTGGAGCTACGAGCTCGAGCCGATCGACGGCGGCACCCGGGTCGTGGAAAGCCGCCGCGCGCCCAACGGCATCAAGAAGTTCTCCACGGTCACGGTGAACGCCGTGATGGGCGGGGTGCCGAGCTTCGAGAACGAACTCGTCGAGGGGATGAACGAGACGCTGAGCCGGCTCAAGGCCGCCGCTGAAGGCGCTTAGGCCCATCGATCAGGCCGCGGCCGAACGCGCCTAAGTGTTCAGGTCAAGCACGCCGTCGTCATACGGCACGT
The DNA here is from genome assembly GCF_012223425.1 of Mycolicibacterium frederiksbergense. Taxonomy (GTDB): domain Bacteria; phylum Actinomycetota; class Actinomycetes; order Mycobacteriales; family Mycobacteriaceae; genus Mycobacterium; species Mycobacterium frederiksbergense. The sequence goes on along the minus strand of NZ_CP038799.1, from coordinate 3,569,410 downwards.
AGAGCGGCGAACCGGTGCCCGCGGGCACCGGGGTGTCCGAATGGGCGCCGCAGCCGTATTCGCATTCCACGACACGCCCGTCGGCGGACAACTCGTTGCAGCAGACCCCGAACAGTGTGCCCAGCGATCCGGACAACGGGACGTAGAAACCGCATTCGCGGCACGTCCGGCGGGTGGCGCGCGCCATGGCCGACGCCGGTCCGAACTCACCCTCGCTCCAGCGCTCGGCGGCGTCGAGGCGGCCTTCCAGGCTGAGCACCCGGCGGCGGCCGAGTCCGACCTCACCGGCCAACTCGTCGAGTTCGGGGTCACCACTGGACATGTAGCCCGGCACCAGGCGCGGGTCGTCGGGCGGGGTGGCCAGCAGGTCACCGGGGCCGAGGTCACCGGGCTGGACACGCTGATCCCAGGGCACCCACTGCGGCGCCAGCAGCGCCGTGGGGCCGGGGACCAGCACTGCTTCGCTGATGGTCACATGGTCGGTGCCCGGATAGCCGGCCACCACGACGGCCCACTGCCAGCCCTGGTAACCGGGTAGCACGGCCAGGAAGCGGTGCGTGGCCGCGGTCTGATCATCGAACACCGCGCCGAGGTACTCGCCCACGCTGTCGGGGCCACTGAGTTCCTCGACGGCGCTGCGGGCGGTATCGACGGCGCCCATCAACAGGGCCTCCAGTGCCGGCGGCCGTTCTTGCGGCAGCTCGATATCCGGGGCCTGCTCGGTCACTTCCGTCATGCTGTCCATCGGTGTCCATATTGCCTGACCATGCGCGCCAGAGCCACACCGGTGGCCTGCACACCGTGGCCGCCGGTTTGAGGGACAATCGACAACGTGTCTTCCCGGGATCCCCGCTACTACCCGCCGCGGCCTCCGTCCGGCGACGAGCACCCCGGCATGGCGAACTATCCGAGCGACGGCGAAATGCCGCGCCGAGGGCAGACGCCCCGGGGTGGGCAGGGCAACCCGCACAACCCGCAGAACCCGAGCGCCAACCGTTGGTTGCCGCCCCTTGACGATCACGACGCGGCCCGGCGCCGCACCGATCCCCCACCGAGGGCCGGCGCCGCCGCGGGCGAGCGCGTCACCGTCACCCGCGCGGCCGCCCAGCGCAGCCGGGAGATGGGTTCCAAGATGTACGGGCTGGTGCACCGGGCCGCCACGGCGGACGGCGCCGACAAGTCCGGGCTGACGGCGCTGACGTGGCCGGTGGTCGCGAACTTCGCCGTCGATGCCGCCATGGCCGTCGCATTGGCCAACACGCTGTTCTTCGCCGCGGCCTCCGGGGAGAGCAAGAGCAAGGTCGCGCTGTACCTGCTCATCACCATCGCCCCCTTCGCGGTGATCGCGCCGCTGATCGGTCCGGCGCTGGACCGTCTGCAGCACGGCCGCCGGATCGCGCTGGCGATGTCGTTTGCGGCCCGCACCGTGCTCGCGGTGGTGCTGATCGCCAACTATGACGGTGTGACAGGCAGCTTCCCGTCCTGGGTGCTCTACCCGTGTGCGCTCGGAATGATGGTGCTTTCCAAGTCATTCAGCGTGTTGCGCAGCGCGGTGACGCCACGGGTGCTGCCGCCGTCCATCGATCTGGTCCGGGTGAACTCCCGGCTGACGACGTTCGGCCTGCTGTTCGGGACGGTGGTCGGCGGCGGCCTGGCGGCCGGCGCGGAGTACCTGTTCAACATGTTCGAGCTGCCCGGGGCGCTGTATGTACTGGTGGCCGCGACCGTCGGCGGCGCCTTCCTGGCGATGCGGATCCCGAAGTGGGTCGAGGTCACCGCCGGTGAGGTGCCGACCACCCTGAGCTATCACGGCGGTACCGATCAGCTGCGTCGTCATCCGGAGCGGTCGGCGGCACGGCAGCCGCTGGGCCGCAACATCATCACGTCGCTGTGGGGCAACTGCACCATCAAGGTGATGGTCGGGTTCCTGTTCCTCTATCCGGCGTTCGTCGCGAAGGCCCACGGCGACGGCGGCTGGGAACAGCTGCGCATCCTTGGCCTGATCGGTGCGGCCGCGGCGATCGGCAACTTCACCGGCAACTTCACCGCGGCCCGCCTCAAATTGGGCCGCCCGGCGCTGCTGGTGGTCCGCGCGGCGATCGCGGTGACGCTGTCCGCCTTGGCCGCCGCGCTCACCGGCAACCTCATGGTCGTCGCGGTGGCCACCCTCATCACCTCGGGCGCCAGTGCCATCGCGAAGGCCTCCCTGGACGCCTCGCTGCAGGACGATCTTCCCGAGGAGTCGCGGGCGTCGGCGTTCGGCCGTTCCGAGTCGGTGCTGCAGCTGGCCTGGGTGATCGGCGGGGCGACCGGGGTGCTGATCTACACCGAACTGTGGGCGGGCTTCACCGCCATCACCGCGATTCTCATTGTCGGGCTGGCTCAGACACTGGTCAGCTACAACGGCGCATCACTCATCCCGGGCTTCGGCGGCAACCGCCCGATCCTGGCCGAAACCGAAGGCGGACCCCTGAATTTCTCCAGAAGCACCGCGGCGGGCCGACGATGAAGCGGGCGGTGGCGCTGCTCGCGGTGGTGGCGCTGCTCTCCACTGCGGGCACCGGCGTGCTGGTGTGGCAGCTCAGCAAGGACCACGGGCCGCGCTATCCCGAGATCAGCGCGTACTCGCACGGCAAAACGGTGCGGGTGGGGCCGTACTTCTATTGCGATGTGGTGAACCTCGACGCCTGCGAGAACCCGGAAACCACCGGCGAACTCACGGTGACATCACGGGGTCCGGTGCAGCTTGCCGTGGATCCGCCCATCGCCGACGCGCCCTGGCTGCTGTTGCGCACCTATGAGGACGCCGAGGCTCCCGTCGCCCAGGAGTTCCGGCCGGGTGTCGCGCAGGCAATCACCGTACCCAGCGTCGATGCGCTGTACGGCAAGCTGACCGGCATCGTGGTGCAGCTGCCGACGCTGGTGCGCGACGAGGCCGGTAACGAGTTCCCACTGCCGCACGCCGAATGGTCGGTGCGCACGATCTGGGACCCGGCAGCCGAGTACTCGGAGTCCGTTTCGGACTACCCGGCGGAGTGACCCGCCGGGACCTCCTCACCGGCTTTTGTCGGACCGGGTGGGGTTCCGTCACCGAATGGCCTGCCGCCCAAGGTTTCCCGACCGTGCGGGGTCAGCCAGTTCGCCAGGTCGGGCCCGTTGGGGACGACTTGGGTGGGATTGATGTCGGTGTGCACGATGTAGTAGTGCTGCTTGATCTGCACGAAGTCGGTGGTGTCCCCGAAGCCGGGCGTCTGGAAGAGGTCGCGGGCATAAGCCCACAGCACGGGCATCTCGGCGAGCTTGGACCGATTGCACTTGAAGTGCCCGTGATACACGGGGTCGAACCGGGCCAGCGTGGTGAACAGCCGGACATCGGCCTCGGTGATGGTGTCACCGACGAGATACCGCTGGGTGGACAGCCTTTCGGTCAGCCAGTCCAGGGTGGCGAAAAGCCGGTCATAGGCCTTGTCGTAGGCCTCCTGTGAGCCGGCGAACCCGCATCGGTACACACCGTTGTTCACCTCGGTGTAGACGCGCTTGGCGACCTCGTCGATCTCGTCGCGCAGATTCTCGGGGTAGAGCTGGGGCGCGCCCTCGCGGTGATACTCGGTCCACTCGGTGGAGAAATCCAGGGTGATCTGGGCGAAATCGTTGGTGACCACCGCACCGGTGGGCACATCCACGACGGCCGGCACGGTGATGCCCTTCGGGTAGTCCGGGTCACGCTTGAAGTAGGCGTCCTGAATCCGCGGGATCTTGAGCACCGGGTCGACGCCGCCGGGGTCGAGGTCGAAGGTCCAGCTCCGCTCGTCATGGGTCGGCCCGCAAAACCCGATGGACAGAACGTCTTCCAGGCCGAGCAGACGCCGAACGATGATGGTGCGGTTGGCCCACGGGCAGGCCCGCGCCACGACGAGCCGGTAGCGGCCGGGCTCAACGGGGTAGCCGTCCCGGCCGTCGGCAGTGATGCGGGTACTGATGTAGTTGGCGTCCCGGTTGAACTCACCCTGCTTGTTGACGTAGGTCATGGAGACCAGTGTTCCCGCCGAACGTCGAGTTGATGTCGATCGAACTCAAATTCATCGACGAAAAGTCGACGCTGGGCGAAAGGTGGAACCGACCGGGCCCGCGCGGAGTCCAACTACACATGGGCAATCCCGGGTGGCCGTTCCTCGGGACGGAGGCGCGCGCCGCCGGCCTCGTCACCGATTACCGCCTGCGCACGGCGTACACCGCTGTGCACCGAAATGTGTACGTGCCGCGCGGAGTGGAACTTGATGCCAGGGACCGGGCGGTAGCTGCGTGGTTGTGGTCGGGGCGTCGGGGCGTGCTTGCCGGACTTTCGGCTGCTGCGCTCCACAACACGCGCTGGATCGACGCGAACCTGCCTGCGGAGCTGAACCGGTCATCCCGAGACAAGGTCCGCGGCATCATCCTGCACAGCGATACCCTCGCGGCGGACGAGGTCTGTCAGCGCCGCGGGATGCCCACCACCACCGCGGCGCGGACCGCCTTCGACGTTGGTCGCATCGCCGACGTGCCCACCGCGGTCATCCGACTCGACGCCCTACGCAATGCCACCGGTGTCGGCGTGGACCAGATCAACATCATCATTGCCCGCTACCCCGGCGCGCGAGGAATCCGGCAACTGCGGGAGGCCGTCGCACTCTCGGACGGCGGCGCCGAGTCCCCACAGGAAACACGGACGCGCCTGCTTCTGATCAGGGACGGGCTGCCCACCCCGAGTACGCAGATCGCGGTCCACGACGCCTATTCGTTTGTCGCCAGGCTCGATATGGGATGGCCCCGCTACCAGGTGGCGGTGGAATTCGACGGCGCCCAGCACTGGACCGACGCGAGGGACCCAGCCGCGACATCGACCGGATCGCCGAACTCGAGGCACTGGGCTGGATCATCATCAGGGTCAGCTTCGAGATGTTGTGCGCACGGCCGCATGTCATCTTGCAACGGACGCGACAAGCCCTCACCCAGCGTGGACTTATCGTCGAAAAATCAGCCTGACATCGACGAAAAGTCGACGCTGGGCGCAGCAGAACCTAGGCGTCGAGTTCGGCGGCGACAGCCTTGACGACCTCGGACACCCGGCGGGCGACCTTGCGGTCGGGGTACTTGCCCTTGCGCAGGTCGGGCTGGATGGTGTTCTCCAGCAGGGTGATCAGATCGCCGACCATGCCGTGCAGCTCGTCGGGGGTGTGCTTGTGTTCGACGGTCACCGCTTCACGGCGCGTCTTGGCCAGGCTCGGCGGCGGGTCGATCAGCTTGACCTGCAGCGCCTGCGGACCCCGGCGCCCGGCGGCCAGTCCGAACTCGACCTTCTGCCCGGCCTTGAGTCCCTCGACACCTGCGGGCAGCGCCGACGAACGCACGTAGACGTCCTCGCCTTCCTCCTGAGAGAGGAAGCCGAAGCCCTTCTCGGAGTCGTACCACTTCACCTTGCCGGTCGGCACTGCTGTCACCCGTTCGTCGTGATAGATCGCATAAGTAATGCGTCCCGCCTGCGCAGGACGCAATGGGAGGCATCCTACTAGCCTCTCGGTAGGCTGACAGCGACAGCCTCGGAGGAGACCATGCGCCTGATCCTGAACATCATCTGGTTGATCTTCGGCGGCCTGTGGCTGGCGCTCGGATATTTCCTGGCCGGAATCATCTGCTTCATCCTCATCATCACGATTCCGTTCGGGTTCGCCGCCTTCCGGATCGGCATCTACGCGCTGTGGCCGTTCGGCTACACCGTCGTCGACAAGCCGGGACCGCGGCCCGGTGCCGCCATCGGCAACGTCATCTGGCTCATCGTCGCCGGTATCTGGTTGGCGATCGGGCACGTGCTGACGGCGATAGCGATGGCGATCACGATCATCGGTATCCCGCTGGCCATCGCGAACATCAAGCTCATCCCGGTGTCGCTGCTGCCGCTGGGTAAAGTGATCGTCCCTTCGGACCAGCCGTTCGCCGGGGTGTCACGGTGACGTTGACCGATCTCGGACTGCCGATGCCGACCCGCCCGGTCGCCGCGGGCATGCCCGCCAGCGGCCCCCTGCTGGATACCTACGGCCGCGCCGCCACCGACCTGCGGGTATCGCTGACCGACCGGTGCAATCTGCGCTGCACCTACTGCATGCCGGCCGAGGGCCTGGACTGGCTGCCCGACAGTCAGCTGCTCAACGCCGACGAACTGGCCCGCCTGCTGCGCATCGCGGTCACCCGGCTCGGCATCACCAGCGTGCGGTTCACCGGCGGCGAGCCGCTGGTCTCCCCGCACCTGGAGCAGACCATCGCTGCCGCGGCCGCGCTGCGGCCCCGCCCCGAGATCGCGGTGACCACGAACGGGCTGGGCCTGGCCAAGCGTGCCGCGAGGCTGAAGGCGGCCGGGCTCAACCGGGTCAACGTCTCCCTGGACACCGTCAACGCCGAGCACTTCGCCGAGATCACCCGGCGCGACCGGCTGGCCGACGTGCTGGCCGGGCTGGCAGCGGCCGCCGACGCTGGGCTGGGACCGATCAAGGTCAACGCCGTGCTGGACCCGCGCACCGGCCTCGATGACGTCGTGCCCCTGCTGCGGTTCTGCCTGGAGCACGGATACCAGCTGCGGATCATCGAGCAGATGCCGCTGGACGCCGGCCATGAGTGGACCCGGGACAAGACGATCGACGCCGATATCGTCCTGCGCACGCTGCGCGCACATTTCGATCTGCGCCCCGATCCGGGCCCGCGCGGATCGGCCCCCGCGCAGCTGTGGCGGGTGGACGGCAGTGAGGGCACCGTCGGGGTCATCGCGTCGGTCTCCGAGTCGTTCTGCGGGGCGTGTGACCGCACCCGGCTGACCGCCGACGGTCAGATCCGCAGCTGCCTGTTCTCCTCCACCGAAACCGACCTGCGCGCCCTGCTGCGCGACGGCGCCGACGATGACGCGCTGGAGGCGGCCTGGCGGACGGCGATGTGGGCGAAACCGGCCGGGCACGGGATCAACGATCCGAGCTTCATCCAGCCGGTCCGGCCGATGAGCGCCATCGGCGGTTGAACGTGTCCGAAGTACAGGTCACCATCCGATATTTCGCCGCCGCACGGGCCGCAGCCGGAATCGAGACCGAAACGTTGTCGGTCCCGGCGGGCACCACCGTCGACGGACTGGTCACCGATCTGTCGGGTCGCGGACCCGAACTGGCGAAAGTGCTTGCACGCTGCTCGTATCTGCGCGACGGCGTCGCGGTGCGCGATAAAAATGTCGCGCTTCAAACGCGCGAAACGGTCGATGTGTTACCCCCATTCGCCGGCGGCTAGCCGTGATTTGTGTCACATCACAAAATGGTCACAAAGTAGCCACCTGCGGTTTGAGTCGCGAAAACACCTGCGGAAACGCCCGGACTCCCTGCACCTTTAATGTCCTCTCATAGTTCTTAAGCACCGGAAACGCCGGGCGCCCGCCGAGATGACGGCCGGTGGGAGAACGGTTACCGTCTTGCCAAGCCGTTCGACCCACATTGATCGGCCCGCCTTCCCCGATTGCGCCGAGCTCCATCCATCGGGACAAGGACACCCACGAACCACTGGATGGAGGCGGGGGACCCAACCGGTCCGCCGACAAGCAGACCAGGAACGCCACCACCGGTTCCTTGGGGTGAAGCCAGAAATCGTCTCTGACGAACGAAGGCCGGGCAACCTCTCCTGCCCGAACCCGACAGCTGACCTCGCGGGCGCTGACGAGAGGAATTTCTAGTTCTATGAGTGGTCGGCACCGTAAGCCCACAACTTCGTCTGTAAGCGTCGCCAAGATCGCCTTCACCGGTGCGGTCATCGGCGGCGGTAGCCTCGCCCTCGCGGGTCAGGCCGGCGCCGCGACCGACGGCGAATGGGACACCGTCGCCAGCTGCGAGTCCGGCGGCAACTGGGCCATCAACACCGGTAACGGCTACCACGGCGGTCTGCAGTTCTCGCCGAGCACCTGGTCCGGCCACGGTGGCGGTGAATTCGCCCCCTCGGCATTCCTGGCCACCAAGGAAGAACAGATCGCTGTCGCCGAGCGCGTGCTCGCCAGCCAGGGCAAGGGCGCATGGCCCACCTGTGGACGCGGTCTGTCCGGTGCCACCCCGCGCAACGTCGTCGCCGAGCCTGCACCGCAGCCGCTCGACAACCCCCTGATCAATGGCGAGCTCCCGCCGCCGCCCCCGCCGGCACCCGAAATGCTGCCGCCCGCGCCGATCGATGCGCTCGCCGCCCCGGCCCCGCTGCCCATCGATGCACCGCTGCCGCCTGCCCCGCCGGCCCCGCTGCCGCCGGCCCCCGAGGTGGTGCCCGTGGCGCTGGACGCCCCGCTGCCGCCCGCACCGCCGATCGACGCCCCGCTCCCCCCGGCACCCGCCCCCGAGTTCGTCGCCGTGGCGCTGGACGCCCCGCTGCCGCCCGCACCGCCGGTCGACGTACCGCCGCCCCCGGCGCCCGTCGAGACCGTCGCCTCGCTGACCCACGATCAGCTGGCTGCGCTGCCGGCCATCCAGGTTGCCGACTGGGACGTTGCCCCGGCACCCGAAGGCCAGCCGCAGCTGTGGTCGCTGGATGCCCCGATGCCCCTGGAGCCGGTGCTGCCCGCGCCTCCCGCTCCGGCGCCGGTCCCCGCGCCCGCCGCCGCACCCGCACCGGTGCCCGCTCCGGCGGCCGCACCCGCCGTGATCGCCGCCCCCGCGGCCGATCCGCTGGCGCCGGTCCCGGCCGAGGGCGTCCCGCACCTGATCAGCCCGGAGAACCTGCCGCCGGGAGCGACGCTCGACCCGAACGCGCTGCCCAACGAGAGCCCCAACGTCAGCTACCTGCGCCAGATCTGGAATGCCGTGCAGGACCAGCAGATCACCGGCAAGGACGCGCTCATCGCCGTCACCACCCAGCGCTCGCTGACCGGTACCGCTCCGACGGCGCCCCCCGGGCAGGTCATCGCACCGCCCGGAGCAACGCCGGCTCCGGGTGCCCCGGTTCCGCCGCCCGCGCCCGGCGCACCGGTGCTGCCGCCCGCGCCGCTGCCGGCACCGTAAGACCGCATCCGCCGAAGCCGCATTCCCGATGGGAGTGCGGCTTCGGTGCGTTCTAGGCCGAGTTGACCCATTCGTCGGAACCGTCGCCGAAGTGCTGGTGCTTCCACACCGGCAGCCGGTCCTTGACGGTGTCGACGAGCAGCGCGCAGGTTTCGAATGCCGCGCGCCGGTGATCGGCGGCCACCGCGACGACGAGGGCGGCATCCCCGATGCGCAGATCGCCGATCCGGTGGCTGACGGCGACGGCACGCACGCCATGGCTGTCCCGGGCCACCTCGTGCACCACCTCGTTCAGGGTCTCCCACGCCGACGGATGCGCGGAGTACTCCAACTGCGTCACCGAGCGCCCGCCGTCGTGGTCGCGGACGACCCCGGAGAAGCCGACGACCGCGCCGGCCGCTTCGTGAGCGACCAGGGCTTCGTGCTCGGTCAGGGAGATCGGTTCCTCGCAGAGGCCGACGCGGAGGACTTCAGCGCCGGTCTCCTCTTCGCGCAAGCGCTCATCAGCGGGCATGGTCGCCTCCGGCCAGTTGGTCCAGCGAATGCTCCAACACGTCGGCGAGCACACCCAGTCCGTCTTTGACACCGCCGGTGGACCCCGGCAGGTTGATGATCAGCACCCCGTCGCGCACTCCGCACACGCCGCGGGACAGCACCGAGGTCGGCACCTTCGGCAGACCGGAACGGCGAATCGCGTCGGCCAGGCCCGGAATCTGGTAGTCGACCAGCTCGGCCGTGATGTCGGCGGTGCGGTCCGTCGGCGAGATGCCGGTGCCCCCGGAGGTGATGATCAGCGAGATCCGGTCCGCCAGAGCCTGCCGCAGGGCCGCCTCGACATCGCTGCCGTCGGCGACGACCACGGCGGCAGGCACGTCGAATCCGCGCTCGCCGAGCCATTCGACGATGACGGGGCCGGTGCGGTCCTCGTAGACGCCCGCGGCGGCACGGGTGGAGGCGATGACGACGCGCGCCGAGCGCATCAGGCGGGCGTCCAGGTCCCGGTCTTGCCGCCCTCTTTGCGCACCACGTGCAGGTCCTCGATACGGGCGGCCGGGTCGACGGCCTTGATCATGTCGTAGACCGTCAGCGCCGCCACGCTCACCGCGGTCAGCGCCTCCATCTCTACGCCGGTGCGGTCGGTGGTGCGCACCGTGGCAGTGATGGTGACTTCGGTTGTGCCGATGGCGAATTCGACGTCCACCCCGGTCAGCGCCAACTGGTGGCACAGCGGGATCAGGTCGCTGGTGCGTTTGGCCGCCATGATCCCGGCGACCCGGGCGGTGGGTAGTGCGTCACCCTTGGGCAGCCCGCCGCCGGCGATCAGTTCGATGACATCGGCGCGGGTGTGCACCGCTCCCTGCGCGACGGCGGTGCGCCTGGTGGCGGTCTTGGCCGTGACGTCGACCATGTGGGCCGCGCCCGACTCGTCGAGGTGCGAGAGCCCGCTCACCGGTTACTTGTTGACGACGGTGACCGGGTGAATGTACGGCAGTTGCTCTGCGGGCAACGGGAAGGTCACGTCACCGAACGGGGACAACGAACCGGTGCGATCGCTGACGAGCTCGCTCACCGCATGATCGCCCTCGGCCACCTCGGGCCAGCCATTATCGACGTACTGCTTCTTGTCTGCCACACCCACATTGTGGCAGGTACCACGAGCGGTGGCGAGAGCGGGACGCTGGCTTAGGCTGGTCGGCAATGACCAAAGTAGGTGGGGCCGGCGTGCCGCTCGGCGTCTGGCTGGCCGACCTGCCCGACGAGAGCCTGGTCCGGCTGCTCGAATGCCGGCCGGACCTCACCCAGCCACCGCCGGGCACCATCGCCGCGCTGGCGGCCCGCGCCCAGGCCCGCCAGTCGGTCAAGGCGGCCACCGACGCCCTGAACTTCCTGCACCTGGCGGTGCTGGACGCTCTTCTCGTGCTGCACGCGGACACCGCCCCGGTGCCGCGGGACATGCTGCTGGAGTACCTCGATGACCGCGCCGACAGCGCCCAGCTCAAGGAGGCGCTCGACGCGTTGGCCGACCGCGCCCTGATCTGGGGTGAAGACGTGCTACGCGTGGTGGCCGAGACCGCGGCCGGGCTGCCCTGGTACCCCGGCCAGGCGGTGCCCGATGTGCCCGATCTGCCCGCCGAGGAGATCCCGGCGCTGCTCGAGGACCTCGACGAACCGTCGCGTGAACTGCTGACCCGGCTGGTCGAGGGCTCACCGGTGGGACGGACCCGCGATGCGCTGCCCGGCACGCCCGCCGACCGGCCGGTGCAGCGGCTGCTGGCCGCCGGGCTGCTGCACCACATCGGCAGTGACACCGGGGACACCGTCATCCTGCCGCGGGTCGTCGCCCAGGTGATGCGCGGTGACCTGCCCGGCCCGACCGGTCTGCGCACGCCGGACCCGACGATGCACACCACGACGCAGGCCGACGTCGACTCGGTGGCCGCCGGCGCCGCCATCGACCTGCTCCGCGAGTTCGACGTGCTGATCCAGACGCTGTCGTCCACCCCGGTGCCCGAACTGCGCAGCGGTGGGCTCGGGGTCCGCGAGGTCAAGAAGCTGACCAAGTTGACCGGTATCGACGAGCAGCGGCTGGGCCTGATCCTGGAGGTGGCCGCCGCGGCGGGTCTGATCGCGCCCGGTACCCCGGACCCCGAACCTGCCGACGGCAACGCCCCGTACTGGGCGCCGACGGTCGCCGCGGACCGTTTCATCGAGATCTCGACCGCCGCGCGCTGGCACCTGGTCGCCTGGACCTGGCTGAACCTGCCCGCGCGGCCGAGCCTGGTGGGCAGCCGCGGTCCCGACGGCAAGCCGTTCGGAGTGCTCTCGGATGCGCTGTACTCGACCGCTGCCCCGCTGGACCGTCGCCTGCTGTTGACGGTGCTCAACGATCTGCCCGCCGGCGCGGGCGTGGAACCCGAATCGGCGGCGCTGGCGATGGTGTGGCAGCGGCCGCGATGGGCCGCCCGGCTACAACTCGACCCGGTGACCAACCTGCTACGCGAAGCCCACGCGGTCGGGCTGGTCGGGCGCGGCGCGATCGCCGGCCCGACCCGGTTGTTGCTGGCCCAACGCAGCGAGGACGACGCCGAGGCCGTGATCAACGCGATGGCCAAGGTGCTACCGGCACCGCTGGACCATTTCCTGCTGCAGGCCGATCTGACGGTGGTGGTGCCCGGCCCGCTGCTGCGCGAGCTCGCCGAACAGCTCGACGCGGTGGCCACCGTGGAGTCGGCCGGTGCCGCGATGGTCTACCGGATCAGCGAACCGACGATCCGCCGTGCTCTCGATGCCGGGCACACCGCGGGCGGGCTGCACGCCTTCTTCGAGAAGCACTCGAAAACACCTGTGCCACAAGGTTTGACGTACCTCATCGACGATGTCGCACGCCGACACGGCCAGCTACGGGTCGGGATGGCGGCATCGTTCGTGCGCTGCGAGGACCCGGCATTGCTGGCCCAGGCGGTGTCCACGCCGGCCGCCGAACCCCTGGAACTGCGCATCCTGGCGCCCACCGTCGCGGTGTCGCAGGCCTCGATCGGCGATGTGCTGGCGGCCCTGCGCGCCGGCGGGTTCGTGCCTGCTGCCGAGGACTCCACCGGTGCCGTCGTCGACATCCGTGCCCGTGGCGCCCGGGTGCCCGCACCGGGGCGGCGCCGGGTGTTCCGGCCGCTGACCGCTCCCGGAGCCCAGACCCTGGGCGCGATCGTCGCGGTGATGCGCAGCGTGGCTGCCTCGCCGCGCTCCGGTGAACGCCTGGATCCGGCGGTGCTCATCGCGCTGCTGCAGCAGGCGGCGCTGGAGCAGACGTCGGTGGTCATGGGTTACGTGGATCCGGCGGGGGTGGCCACCCAGCGCGTGGTGTCCCCGATCAACATCCGCGGGGGCCAGTTGACCGCCTTTGATCCGGCCTCGGGCCGGGTGCGGGAGTTTGCCATCCACCGCGTGACATCCGTGGTGTCGGCCGACTCTGGATAATGGACGGAATGACCTTCAAGCGAGTAGCGAAGCGGATCGCGCATGACTGACGGCCCCCTGATCGTGCAGTCCGACAAAACCGTGCTGCTCGAAGTCGACCACGAACTCGCCGGTGCGGCGCGGGCGGCAATCGCCCCGTTCGCCGAGCTCGAGCGCGCCCCCGAACACATCCACACCTACCGCATCACGCCACTGGCCCTGTGGAACGCCCGCGCCGCCGGGCACGACGCCGAGCAGGTGGTCGACGCCCTGGTGAGCTTCTCCCGGTACGCGGTGCCGCAGCCGTTGCTGGTCGACATCGTGGACACCATGGCCCGCTACGGCAGGCTGCAACTGATCAAGAGTCCGGTGCACGGACTGGTGCTGGTGAGCCTGGACCGCGCCGTCCTCGAAGAGGTGCTGCGCAACAAGAAGATCGCCCCGATGCTGGGCGCCCGCATCGACGACGACATGGTGATCGTGCACGCCAGCGAGCGCGGGCGGGTCAAACAGATGTTGCTGAAGATCGGCTGGCCCGCCGAGGACCTGGCCGGCTACGTCAACGGCGAGGCGCACCCGATCACCCTCGCCCAGGACGGCTGGGTCCTGCGCGACTACCAGGAGATGGCCGCCGACTCGTTCTGGGCCGGTGGGTCCGGGGTCGTGGTGCTGCCCTGTGGCGCGGGCAAGACCCTGGTCGGCGCGGCCGCCATGGCCAAGGCCGGTGCGACCACGCTGATCCTGGTCACCAACACCGTCGCAGGCAGGCAGTGGAAGCGTGAGCTGATCGCGCGGACCTCGCTGACCGAGGAAGAGATCGGCGAGTACTCCGGCGAACGCAAGGAGATCCGCCCGGTCACCATCGCGACCTATCAGGTGATCACCCGGCGTACCAAGGGCGAGTACAAGCACCTGGAGCTGTTCGACAGCCGTGACTGGGGCCTGATCATCTACGACGAGGTGCACCTGCTGCCCGCGCCGGTGTTCCGGATGACCGCGGATCTGCAGTCGCGGCGCCGGCTCGGGCTGACCGCGACACTGATCCGCGAGGACGGCCGCGAAGGTGACGTGTTCTCGCTCATCGGTCCGAAGCGCTACGACGCGCCGTGGAAGGACATCGAGGCGCAGGGCTGGATCGCGCCGGCCGAGTGCATCGAGGTCCGGGTGACGATGACCGACAACGAGCGGATGCTCTACGCGGTCGCCGAACCAGAGGAACGCTACAAACTGTGCTCCACCGCGCACTCGAAGATCGCGGTGGTGAAGTCGATCCTGGAGCGCCATCCCAAGGAGCCGACGCTGGTGATCGGCGCCTACCTCGATCAGCTCGACGAGCTCGGCCAGGAGCTGGACGCCCCGGTGATCCAGGGCTCGACCAAGAACGCCGAACGCGAGCTGCTGTTCGACCAGTTCCGGCGCGGTGAGATCCGCACCCTGGTGGTGTCCAAGGTCGCCAACTTCTCCATCGACCTTCCGGAAGCCTCTGTCGCCGTTCAGGTTTCGGGAACCTTCGGGTCGCGTCAGGAGGAGGCGCAGCGGCTGGGACGGTTGCTGCGGCCCAAGGCCGACGGTGGCGGTGCGGTGTTCTATTCGGTGGTCAGCCGCGACAGCCTGGACGCCGAGTACGCCGCGCACCGGCAGCGTTTCCTGGCCGAGCAGGGCTACGGCTACATCATCAAGGACGCCGACGATCTGCTGGGCCCGGCCATATGACCGTCGGGCGGGTGGTGCCGATCCTCACCGTCACCGACATCGAGGCGACCCGCGACGCGTATGTCGCCACGCTCGGCCTGACCGAGGTGATGAACCACGGGTGGATCGTCACCCTCGCCGACGCCGAGCATCGGCACCAGCTCAGCTTGATGACGAAGGACCTGACCGCGCCGGTCAACCCGACGGTGTCGATCGAGGTCGACGATGTCGAGGCCGCGCACGCCGCCGCGCTCGCCGCGGGCCTGCGGATCGTGCACCCGCTGTCCGACGAGGAATGGGGCGTGCGGCGGTTTTTCTTCGCCGACGGCGCCGGCAACGTCGTCAACGTCCTGGCGCACCGCTGACATCGTCACGCAAAGATGCGGTCAAGCCACTGAGGGCGGCGATTTAGACTGAAAGGACCCTTACGCAAGGAGTTCGACGGTGACGAGTAACGACGGGGGCTACTACCCGCCACCAGGTGGACAACCCTGGGTGTCCCGCAGGGGCCGCCTCCAGGCTATCCCGGAGGACCCGGCTATCCGCAACAGCCGCCGCCCAAAGGCAAGAGCCGGTGGCCGTGGATCATCGGGGGCGTAGTTGTTCTCGTTCTCGTGGCCGCCGTGGGGCTTGTCGTGATCAGTTCCGGCGGCGATGACGATCGCTACGATTCGCACCGCACCGTGGTGACCTATTCGGTGACCGGTGCTGCAGAGTCGGTGGAACTCGTATATCAGAGTGCCGACGGTGAGGTCCATGTGCAAACCGTCCCTCTACCGTGGGGGGAGACCGTGACACTTGAGGGTGAGGACGCCTACTTCGAGGTCTCGGCGCAGACGACCGATGGATCCGACCAGGAACTTGCGTGCCGGGTGATCACGTACGGGACAACGCTTGTCGAGGATCGAACCGTCGGCGGGTCCGTGAGCTGCGACGGCCGCGTGAACGGGCAGTGACCCACACCGATATCTCAGTGCGCATCCTCGCCGTACCTGGCGGCGAAGACTTCGGCGATGTTCTCGGCGGCCTGCTCCGGTGACGGCAGCTGAATGGCGGTGCTCAGGATGGAACTCCATTCTGAACGGTCATTTCCCATCCGGGCCAACCCCTCAAGTAGGAACCCGTGCATCACGGATCGTGCCTTGAGCTGCGCCAGCTCGGCGATCACCCGAATCTCTTCCGCCAGTTCACGTTCGGTCATCTTCACCACACTCGGGTCGAGATCTACCCGCTGAACCGGTCCGGTGAGGTACGCCGACACCGATACTGTGCCGGCCGGATTTGTCACAGTGAAGACCGGGACCTCTGAGTCGTCATCTTCGTCAGTCCCTGTGTGCGGGGTGTCCCGCGGCTCGTCATCAGCCGGCGGAGAGAAATCCAGGGCAGCGAGTTCGCCGCCCTGCTGCTCGGCGTCGTAGTCGTCCACGGTGTCGTCGTCCCAACCAACGCCACTCACCGGCGGGCTACCTTCGGTTCAGCCACCGGGCTGCATCTGCCGATCGATGTCGCGCTTGCCCTGCGCGTCGATGGCGTCGTATCTCTCGGCCGCGCGCTCGAGCTTGACTGCGAGATCGTCGGACTGCGCTCGCACCATGTTGGTTGCTTGCTTGCGTACTTCCTCCGCCCGCTTGAGCGCCTTGGCAGTGTCATCGCAGACGGTTCCGTGCGTCTTCTCCACCCCCGTGTGGACCCCGACCGCCTTGAGTCGCGCGTCCCATATCGCCCGTGAAGCCTGGTTCTGCTGATCGGCCAGCACGCGGATGTGCCCGGCGGTAATCTGCAGTGGGCTCAATGGTTGGCTCATCGTCATCTCCCTGCCGGCGGGGGCATCCGCGGATCGTAGTCATTGGCGGAATCAGAGATCGTGACGCCGTCCGCGATCTTCTGGTACTCGTCGCCGACTTTGGCGACCGACCGGGCGATCGCATCGGCCTCGTCCTGCATGCTTTCGTATTCCGGAATGGCCTGGGCCAGGGTGGTGGCGACCATCGCGACCTCCATCGCGTACTGCGCCGCCTTGCCGTACGCCCCCATCCTTCCGACGTACTGGGTGAAATTGCCGAAGTCGGCCAGGTCGTTGTGGTGGATCTCCAGGGACCTGCGAACCGGCGGAAGCAGGTCCGCCTCGTTGCTGATCAATCGGTGGATCTCGCGGTCCAGATCGGCAAGGGTCACCACGCGATTGTGTTGCTCTCTGTTCCGCTCCGAGTAGCGGTCGGCCGCGGTCCCACCGGACCATTGATCGCCGGGATACGCGCCGGCCAGCGGGAGCTCGGCCGCATCGAAAGCCTCGGCGGAGTCCGTGAATTCGTTGGCATGGTCCGGGTCGCCCTCACCACAGGACTTCAGCATCCGGTCGATCTGCTTCTGCCCCTCCTGGAGCACGACCGTCGGGGCAATGATGAGTTTCCCGGCCCGATGCTCGATCGTCCTGGCCGTCTCGCCCAGGCTGGGCATGCCGAGTTTCTCCGCGGTCTCGGCGACCCATTCGGCGGCCTTCTTGGCCTTTTCTGCCACCTCGGACACACCGTCGACGACGTCGTCGACAAAGCCCCAGAACCCCACGCTGCCATCACCTCCGCCGCATTCGAGGCTAACATCGCCCCACCAGGCGCAGCTGCACCAAATTCGCTCGGTTCGGGAGTCAGGTTTCCAGCGCGCCGGCAGCCACCGCGGCCGCATTGATCCGGGTCAGCACCGAGTGCAGATGCTCCAGTTCGGCGAGGTCGACGCCGAGCCGGGCCACCACGGCGGGCGGGATGTCCAGGGCCTTGCGACGCAGCGCCGCACCGCCGGCGGTCAGCGAGATGAGCGTGGTGCGCTCATCGGCAGCGCTACGGGTCCGGGTGATGAAACCGAGCGTCTCCAGCCGCTTGAGCATGGGTGACGTGGTGGCCGGGTCCAGCTGCAGCAGGGCGGCAATCTGCTTGACGGACAACGGTTCTCCATCGACATTGGCGTTGTCCCACAGCGCCAGCATCACCAGGTACTGCGGATGGGTGAGCCCCAGCGGCTCCAGCAGGGGCCGGTACACCGCCAGCACGGCGCGGTTGGTCACCGCGAGCGCGAAACACACCTGACGCTCCAGTGCGAGCGGATCGACTTCATGGGACACCGTGGTCATGCTCACAATAGTAGCCCACTAATAGTTAGGGTACTATTTAAATCATGGCCGACACTCCCACCTTCGTTCAGCGGGTTCTCTACGCGTACGGGCGGCGTCTGCCCGATTCCATGCAGGACTGGGTCGCCGCCGACCTGTCCGGCCCGGGCGCAATCCGCCGCCACATGATCCGCTACGCGATCCCGCCGGCGTTGATCCTCGCGCCGCTCTGGCTGCTGCCGGCCTCGCTGTACGTGCACCTGGAGATGACCGTGCCGATCTACACCTGGGCGCTGATCATGGGCTACGTACTGAACAAGGTGTGGCGACGGCACCGCCTGGCCCAGCACGGTCTGAACCCCAACCTGGTCGACAGCATCAATCGCGAGAAGAACGCCCGGGTGCACGAGGACTATGCCCGGCGCTACGGCGCCCGCCCCGAAGAGGCGCGCTGGCAGTCGAACTCCAGTCCCTTCTGAGGCGCCGCCCCGGTCAGACGTGCGGGCCGACCTGTTTGGCCACCGTCAGCAGCACCACCGAATCCTCGATCGCGGCCAGCGCGTGCCGGGTGCGCGGGAGCACCAGGTGGTCACCGGCCGAACCTTCCCAGCCGGCGTCGGCGGTACTCACCCGGACCCGGCCGTGGAGCACCTGCACCGTCGCCTCCCCCGGACTCTCGTGATCGTCGAGACCGTTGCCCGCGGTCAGCGCCATCAGGGTCTGCCGCAGGCTGTGCTCGTGACCGCCGTAGACCGTGTGCGCGCTGCGACCGCTGGTGGCGGCGCGGGCCGTTTCCAGGTGCTCACGCGCGAGGGCAGTGAGCGAGATCTTCTCCATGAACTCAACTATCGCACCTCTGACAAGGCCGGGCATCGGGCAGCAGCGCGGTCCCCGCCGGGGTGAGCGCCACCGACCGGCGGTCCCGGTCGAACAGCTGAACCTTGAGATCGCGTTCCAGCGCCTTGATCTGCTGGGACAGCGACGGTCCCGCGATGCGCAGCCGCTCGGCCGCCCTGCCGAAGTTCAGTTCCTCGGCGACCGTCACGAAATACCGCAGCTGCCGCAGTTCCACCCGGTGCAGCCTAGTAGGCCCGCGCTATCACCAGCGAGTTTTCCGGTCCTATCGACCAGGCATGGGTGCCGCCGTGAATGCGGTTGAGGCGAACAGATCACCCCCAGAAAGGCTCAGCTCATGAACAACACCACCCGCGTCGCGATCATCACCGGCGCATCCCAGGGAATCGGCGCGGCACTGGTCGAGGGCTACCGCACGCTCGGCTACGCCGTCGTCGCCAACTCACGCACCATCGCCGCGAGCGATGACCCGATGGTGCTCGCGGTACCCGGCGATATCGGTGAACCCGGTGTCGGCCGGCGCATCATCGACGCCGCACTGGAGCACTTCGGCCGCGTCGACACCGTCGTGAACAACGCAGGCATCTTCATCGCCAAACCGTTCACCGCGTACACCGACGCCGATTACGACGCCATCACCGGGGTGAACCTGCGCGGCTTCTTCGAGGTGACCCGGGCCGCGGTCGCCGCGATGGAATCCCATGGCGGCGGCAACATCATCAGCATCTCGACCAGCCTGGTCGACCACGCGAACTCGCAGGTTCCCTCGGCACTGGCATCGCTGACCAAGGGTGGCCTGAATGCGGCGACCAAGGCGCTGGCCATCGAGTACGCGGGACGCGGCATCCGCTCCAATGCGGTGGCGTTGGGCATCATCGATACCCCGATGCACCCACCGGAGACCCACGAGTTCCTGGCCGCGCTGCACCCGGTCGGCCATCTCGGTGCCATCGACGATGTGGTGGACGCGGTGCTCTACCTGGAGAACGCCGGCTTCGTCACCGGCGAGATCCTGCACGTCGACGGCGGCCAGGCGGCGGGGCACTGATGTCCGGCGGGCAGGTACTCCACGAGGTCCTCGACGTCTGGCAGGCGGGTATCGACGCCCACGAACCGGATCGGGTGGCGCAGGTGTTCACCACCGACGCCATCTTCCAGGGACTGCGGCCCTACAGCGTGGGCCGCGCGGGCGTCCGCGACTACTACGCGTCACAGCCGCTCGGACTGACCGTGCGCTACCGCATCCTGGAGAGCCGCACACCCGCCGACGGTGTGGTGCTCGGCTACACGCGGGCCGATTTCACCTTCGCCGACGGTGCCACCGTCACCCTGAATCTGAGCGTGCTCGTCACCCGCACGCCAGACGGCTGGCGAATCGCGCACTACCAGGTCAGCCCAGTGCAGGGATGACCTCACGCTCGAACAACTCGATACCGGAACGGTCGTACGCGGCTTCGGGGAAGTACACGATGGCGTATTCACACCCGAGGTCGCGCAGCCGCGTCAGCCGTTCGATGACCTGTTCGGGGGTGCCGGTGGCCGAGTCCGGTGAGGCGACATTGGACAGCATGGCATCGACGGCGTCCTCGCCGGCCTTGGGCACCTGCCGGTCCCGGATGGCCTTGAGCCGGTCCTTGACCTCGGACTCGGAGCCGGCGATCACGGAGTTGACGTTGGCCGACCGCACGATCGCGCCGAAATCGGTGCCGACCTCGCCGCAGTGCCCGGCCAGGATCTGCGATTTACGCTCGAACTCCTCGGGCGCGCTGCTGAAGTTGGTGTACTGCGCGTACTTGGCGGCGATGCGCAGGGTGACCTTCTCGCCGCCGCCGGCGATCCACAGCGGCAGCCCACCCTCCTGCGGCGGCCTGGGGGCGACGATGGCGCCGTCCACCTGGTAGTACTTCCCGTCGAAGGTGACCCGGCCGTCACGCCAGGCGTCCCGCATGATCTGCACGCCCTCATCGAGGCGGCCCAAGCGCTCACCCGCGGACGGGAATCCGTACCCGTAGGCGCGCCATTCGTGTTCGTACCAACCGCCGCCGATACCCATCTGGGTGCGGCCGCCGGCGATCACGTCGACGGTTGCTGCGACTTTTGCCAGGTAGGCCGGATTCCGGTAACTCATGGCGGTACACATCTGGCCGAGTTTGACCCGTTCGGTGGTGGCCGCGAACGCCGACATCAGGGTCCAGGCCTCGTGGGTGGCCTCATCGGTGGGGACCGGAACGGTGTGGAAGTGGTCGTAGACCCACACCGAGTCCCACGTGCTGTTATCGGCGTAGGTGGCCAGGTCACGCATCACTGACCAGTGCTTATCGGTGGGAATGTCGACGAGGTCGAGTCGCCAACCCTGCGGGATGAAGAGTCCGAAGCGCATACCTTCAAACTCTAGGCCCACACGTTCCGTTGTTGAATCGTCTACACTCTGTAACTATCGTTCGCTGAAACCGATATACGAGTCGTTCGCGCACCCGATCCCGAGGACTGATGATGACTGCCAACCCACGCCGCCTTGCGGCTGCATCACTGGCAGCCTTCATGCCGCTGGCCGCGATCTCGATAGCCACTGCAGCTCCCGGCGCGGCGGAGAGCTGCTCGCGGGGCCAGGTCTCCTATAACGGTAACTGCGTGGACACCTGCAACGATTCGCAGGTCCGCAATGCTGACAGCGGCGAATGCCAGTCGCTGTTGTCCGCTGCCCTGCAGAAGGCTCAGACTCCCGCTATAGCAAAGCTCACGCCCGATCAGCTGGGCGGTGTGGTGCAGTTGGCCAACAACATCGGGGCCCTGCCCGAAATCAACCAAACCATCGGCACCTCGTTCGGCGTGGCTAACACCGTGGTCGGTTGGCCTGCCCTCTTCGCCGGCGCGGTCGCTGACACCGCCATCGCTCTCGACCTGCTCGGTTTGGCTCCGGGCGGAAGCAGCTACGGCGGAGCCAGCTTGGTGAGCAGCTTCTCGCAAGTTGCCAATGCGGCCAACTTCATGTCGGCCGTCCCTGCTGCCCTGAACGTCCCGGTCGGTCTCCCGCAACTCCCGCCTCCCCCGCCCATCGGCATGCCGCAGCTCCCGCCCGTCGGTTTGCCTCAGCTTCCGCCCATCGGCCCGCCGAAGCTCGGAGCCTCGGGCATCTGCGGTCCGCAGCTGCTCTTTTTCCGCCCCTGCCTCTGACCCATGGCCCTCTCTCGGGAAGAACGCGAAACGTTCCTTGCTGAGCCCCATGTTGCCGCTCTGTCGGTGAGCGCCGGGAAAGATCGCGGTCCGTTGACCGTGCCGATCTGGTACCAGTACACCCCCGGTGGTCAGCCCTGGTTCATCACCGGCACCGGGTCACGAAAGCACCGGTTGATCGAGGCCGGCGGATACCTCTCGTTGATGGTCGAGCGCGTCGAACCCACCGTCCGTTATGTCGCGGTGGACGGCGCGGTGGACCGGATCGAGGACGGCACCGACGACCAACTCGTCGAGATGACCAGGCGTTACCTGCCGCCCGAGGCGGTCGAACCGTATCTGGAGATGGCCCGGCGCGAGCACGGCCCCAGCGTGGCGGTGTTCATGAAACCTCAGCACTGGCTGTCGGCCGATCTGGGCGGTTTCTGACTCAGCCCCAGCGCGTCCAGCGCCCCAGCGACACCCGCGGCCCGCAGTGCATCGGCCGGCGTATCGGGAAACTGCAGGCAGCAATCCTGTAACCCGCCCAGCGCGATCACGGCGCGCACGTCCTGTTCCAGCGTGAGGTCCGGCCCGAAGATCACCCGTCCGAGGCGTTCCCGCCAGGCCAGCATGCTGTCGATCAGCCCGAGGTCGGCGATGGTGCTCAGCTCAGACACCACGGTCACCAGAGCGGCGCGATGTAGGTAGAAGTAGTCGAAATAGCGCCCGAGAAGCTCGGTGGGGGTCAGTCCGTCGGCCCGCTCACATTCGGCGACGAACTGTTCCCCGCCATCGATCAGTGGCGCAACGATGCTGCGCACCAAGTCTTCTCGCGACGAGAAGTGGTGATACAACGCCGGTTTGGTGATGCCCAGCCGGGCCGCGATGTCCTGCAGGCTGGTGCGCTGCACACCCTTCTCGGCGAACAGTTCGCGCGCCACCTCCTGGATGCGTTGGCGGGTGTCCGACCGGGGTGCGCTCACGTACCCAGCCTAACTGACCGATCGTTAAGTAAGCTGATAGGCATTCACTTACCGACCGTTAAGTAAGGAGCAGACATGCGGGTTCTGATTTCGGGTGCGAGCATCGCCGGACCGGTGCTCGCCTATTGGCTGAGCCGTCACGGCTTCGAGGTCACGGTGGTCGAACGGGCGCCGCAACTGCGCAAGACCGGCGGGCACGCCATCGACCTGTTCGGGCCGGCGATGGGGATAGCCGAGAAAATGGGGGTGCTCGACGCCGTGATGTCCCACGCCACCGGCACCGAGCGGATCATCTTCCACCGCCGGGGCGCCCGCCGCCCAGCGCAGATCGACTACCACAAGTTGTCCTCCGCGCTGTCGGACCGGCACGTCGAGATCATGCGGGACGACCTGAGCGAGATCTTCTACGACGCGGGCCGCGACGCCGTCGAGTATCTGTTCGGAGATCACATCACCGCAATCGGCGCGGACGGCACCGTGACGTTCGCGCGGGGCGCGGCACGGCAGTTCGATCTGGTGATCGGCGCGGACGGGCTGCACTCCGGCGTCCGGCAGCTGGTGTTCGGGGCGGACAGCGGGCACGAGGAATTCCTGGGCGCCTACCTCGCGGTGGTCTCGGTGCCGAAATCGCTGGCGCGAGATGGAGAAATGGCGGGCTTCATCGACGTGGACCGCACCGCGATGATCTACACCGCCGATCACCTGGACGATGCGCGGGCGGTCTTCATCTTCCGGCCGGTGAACGACTTTCACTACGACCACCGCGATACGCCGGGCCAGCAGCGCCAGCTGACCGACCGGTTCGCCGGGATGAGCGCCGAGGTGGACCGCTGGTTGACCGAGCTCGGAGGCACGCCGACCTTCTATTTCGATGCCATCACCCAGCTGCAACTGACCAGCTGGTCGCGCGGACGGGTGACCTTGGTCGGCGATGCCGGCTACTGTCCGGGCCCCGCGGTCGGCGGCAGCACCAGCCTCGCGGTGATCGGCGCCTACGTGCTGGCCGGCGAACTGCAGCGGGCCGGCGGTGATCCGGCCGTCGCCTACCCCGCCTATGAGCGCGTGATGCGCGAGCCGGTGCTCGGCGCCCGGGCGCTGGCCAAGTCCATGGCGAAGAACATTCTGCCGTCATCGCCGCTCGGCATCCGCGCGTTGATCGTTGCCGGACAGCTGATCTCGGTGTTGCCGACCCGGGTGACCGCCGTGCTGGCCGGACTGAACAGCAAGGGCATTCGGCTCTACGACTCGATCGAGGTGCCGCAGTACCAGCTATCCGACGTCTGAGCCGTCGCGGCGGGCACGGTCCCGGCCCCGGTACAGCTCGGCGTCGGCCCGCGCGTACAGATCGGCAATGTCGACCGGGCCAGAGGTCCGGGTGGCGGTGCCGATGCTGACCCGCGGCGTGCTCGACCGCACGTCGTCGAGGAACCCCTCGACATCATCCCCGGCGATGCAGGCGGCGAACTCGTCGCCGCCGAGTCGTGCCAGCACCGCGCCGCGGGGAGCGGCTCGTGCCCAGTGCCGGGCGTACTCGATGATCAGACGATCCCCGGCGGGATGTCCCTGGGTGTCGTTGAGCCCCTTCAGATCGTCGATGTCGAGCGCGACGACGGTGATCGCCGACGGCGCACGGAGCGCGGCAAGCAGGTCGGTGGTGGCGATCTCCCAGCCGGCCCGGTTCAGCAGGCCGGTGAGCGGGTCGGTGCAGGCCGCGGTGAACATCGCCCGCATCAGCAACCCGAAGGACTCGGCAGCCCCGGCGATCGCCACCACGATGATTAGGAGGGTGATGACACCCACGTGCGGTGCCGGCGCGATGGCGACAGCCGCCACGCAGGCCAGGATCAGGATGCCGATGAGCACCCACGCCTGCCGGGGCGGATGGAAGGCCCGGATGTACATCGCGAGGAACATCGGCGCGATCAGGCAGACGTACTCGGCGGTGAGGGTGACGTGAAAGGCCATCACGACCGGCGTGGCGATGACAGCGACCGCAGTGGCGAACATGGCACGGTTCGGCCTGACGGACAGCTGCACGAGGCCGAGAACACCCAGCACGATGGCGATGATGCCGCCGACCGGGTTGCCGTAGGCCAGGTCGGTGCGGACCGGGAACAGCGTGAACACCACGCCGTAGGTGAAGAGAAATGTCGTCGCACCCAGGTAGATGCGCAGCAATCTGACACGCTGCTCACCGATGAAATGACCCCTCGCCCCGGCGAGGGAGGTGATGCGGGACATGACCGACAGTCTGCTCTACGTCGCGGGCCGATACAACGCCGCCACCCCGGGCACGCTCACCTTGAGCGACGGGGTGCGGGGTAGCTCGTCGACGAAGACGACCGAGACCGGAACATGATGTGCCGGTAGCGCCGCGCGCACGGCCGAGAGAAGGTCCGATTCGGTGGCGGTCGCGCCCGGGACGGTCTCGACGGCCGCGAAGGGCACCTCCCCGAGTCTGGCGTCGGGCACCCCGACCACTCCGGCATCGCGCACCGCGGGATGCGAGATGAGCACGCCCCGAACCGTTTCCGGGATGATCTTGAAGCCGCCCCGGTTGATCGCGCCATCAGCCCGGCCGTGCACGGTGATGAACCCGTCTTCGTCGATCGACGCAATATCGGTGGTACGCACCCAGTCCGGGCCCAGCAGCGGGACCTTCGCGGTCA
This sequence comes from Mycolicibacterium frederiksbergense, assembly GCF_012223425.1. Classification (GTDB taxonomy): domain Bacteria; phylum Actinomycetota; class Actinomycetes; order Mycobacteriales; family Mycobacteriaceae; genus Mycobacterium; species Mycobacterium frederiksbergense. Next base: position 3,543,957 of record NZ_CP038799.1, on the reverse strand, counting down.
GGATGCCCGGCTCCCCGGTCGGTGCCGCGGCACCGGTGTCGCCGTCGATGATCCGGACCTCGACGCCGGGCAGTGCACGTCCGGAACTGGCGCGTTTGCGGGCGCCGAACTCCCGGTAGAGATCCGGCGTCCAGGTGCATACCGAACCGGCGAATTCCGTTGCACCGTAGGCGGTGAGCACCGGGATGCCGTAACGCTGCTCGAAGGCGTCGCGGGTGGGCACATCGAGTGGGCCCGACGCGCTCATGACGAACTGCAGCGAGGACAGATCCGCGGTGGGCAGGTCGGCTTCCAGCAGCATGCGCACCACCGCCGGTTGCACGCCGACGCGTTGCAGACCATGTCTTTTCACCACATCAACCCAGGCCGCCACACTGAAGCGCTCCATCAGCACCATGTGCTTGCCGACGTAGACACCGGTGACCAGCTGGCAGACACCGCCGATCCCGCCGAGCGGCCAGTAGACGAGTTCCGGGGTTCATCGGGCGCCGCTTGCCCCCGGTGACGCTGAACACGGTGTGCTCCAGTACCGCGGAGCGCACCACGAATCGCTTGGGCGGCCCGGTGGTTCCGCTGGTGAGGATGGCCAGGGCACCGTGCACCTGCGGACGCTGCCGGGTGGTGTCGGCCTCGGCAACCGCGGCCACCTCGGCGCCCAGCGAGACCCCGGCAGCGCCGATGCGGTGCACCGCGGCCAGGACGGGATCGGTCCAGTCCTGCGGGTCGGCGAGTACGGCCGCGACGTCGAGGCGTTCGATATCGGCGGCGATCGCCTCGGGTGACTGGAACGAGTAGACCATCACCGCCGGGCGACCGGCCGCGAGTGCCGCGATGACGGCGGCGGCATGCGGATAGCGATTGCGCACCACCACCCCGACCGGTGCGTCCGGGGCGAAGCCGGCGGCGTCGAGCAGTGCGGTGATGGCGGCGCCATAGGCAGCGACCTGATCGCCGGAGTGCCAGCGCCCCTCGAACTCGATACACGGCCGGTCACGGTAGCTCGCCAGGCCTGCCGCAAACCTTTCGGTAAAGCTTTCGGTCACGGGTTCATTGTGCACCCTGACGCTATGCGGCAGCGTCCCTCTTCGGGTCGCCGTTCGCTTCTTTGTCAACCGAGCCGACACCGGCGTCCGCACCGGGGCCGGCGCCTGGGGCCGTGTCTTTCGGTGTGGTCAGCCCAGTTTCCGGGCCTTCCTCGTCCTCGTCATCGTCCTTCGGCGGGGTCACCCCATCGGCCACGTCCGGCGCATCCACCGAGTCGATCTCTTCTTCGCCCACCTCGCCGTCGGCTCCCCCGTCGGTCGCGGGCTCACCGATCGCTTCGGTTTCCTCCTGCTCCAGATTGTCACCTTCGCCCTCCTGGGCCTTGGGTTCTTCCGCCTCACCCTTCGGCGACTCGATCAGCTCGTCAGGTGCGGCCGGGACTCCCTCGGCAACAACGGATTCGGCGGCGTGGGCGCCGGCCTGCCCCAACGTCAGGGTCACGGTGTTCGGACCGGTGGTGGACTGGGCCCCACCCAGACCGACCGTGGATTCGACCGAAGGTGCCCGCAGGGCCGAGAACGGCGGCGGTGGCGGCGCCGTCGCCAATGCGGTGGCGATACCCAACTGTGCGGCTTCGATCCCGTCGATGATGGAGCCTGCGCCCTCGCCGATGGCGAGGAGAAAGTTCCGGGTGCCGTCGATCACGGCGTCCACGATGTTGCCGAGATTGAAACTCAGCACCGCGCCCACCAGATCCTGGACTCCCTGGATGAGCGAGACGACAACGACGTTTCCGGCCACCAGGAAACCGTTGGTCACATCGAGGAATGCCTGCGGCACCGCGGACCGCAATGCGGCCTCCACCACGTAGTACTTCTGGTTGCGCCACACCAGCGAATTCAGCAGCGGCTCACCGATGGCCACCGCCGAGTCGCGGATCGCCGTCGTGAAGGTTTCGAAGGCTCCCACGAAGTTGAGCGCGAAGACCTCTTGGATGATCTCTCTCGTCACACCGGGAATCGACAGCAGCGATTCCACAGTGCCGATGCCTGCTTTGGCGAGCCCGCCCAGGTAGACCACCCAGTTCTCGGCCCAGTTCTTGACGGCTTGCCGCACGACGGGCAGCGTGAGGAGGTACGGCAGGTCCAACGCGGCCAGCTGGACCTCAGGTGAGATCGCCCTGACCGATGCCCCCGCCTCCCACACCGACGCCGAAGCCACCGGCGTGATCGGGCTGATCGGGGGCAGCGCCATCGCGCTCGCGCCGGCGATCGCGATCCCTCTGCCGAACCACAGCGGTACTGAAGCGTCCATCGGTCTCCCCTGTTCGGCACGCGCTCATCACACCCGGAGCATCAACGTATCCGCTGGAAACCCTGCTCATAGCGGGTTCTCCCATTATTAACCAAAGCGTCAAAATGACCGTGGGTTCTCGAGCCCGCCCGCTGCCCGCGCGGGTGCCCCGGACACCGCGGCCCACCCGGTGAAGCAACTGCGGTAGTCGCTGGGCGTGGTGTGCATCTGCTTGCCGAAGTGGTGACGGAAGGTCACCGGGGACTCGAATCCGACGCGCGCCGAGATCTGTTCGATCGAGAGATCGGAGGACTCCAGCAACGCGAGGCTGGCCTGGATGCGCTGTTCGATGAGCCATTTGATGGGCGTGGTGCCGGTGGCCTTGGCGAACTGGCGCAGATAGCTGCGCCGCGACATCGTCGACTGCGCGGCCAGCTCATCGAGGGTGATCGGACCGTCGAGATGCTCTATCGCCCAAGCCATTCCGGCGGCGATCCGCCCGTCGGCAGTCGGCTCGGGGATCGGGGTGTCGATGTACTGGGCCTGCCCACCGGCGCGATGCGGGGAGATCACCAGTCGCCGTGCGACGTCGTTGGCGACCCGCATCCCGTGGTCGGACCGCACGATGTGCAGGCAGAGATCCAGCCCCGCCGCGCAACCCGCACTCGTGAGCACCCGCCCGTTGTCGACGTAGAGCGGCGCGGGGTCGACGTCGATCTCGGGGTATTGCCGGGCGAGCATGTCGGCGTACACCCAGTGGGTGGTGGCCGAGCGACCGTCGAGCACGCCGGCGGCGGCCAGCGCGAACGCACCCGAGCAGATCGACACCAGCCGCGCCCCGCGGGCATCGGCGGCCCTGATCGCGTCGATGAGCCCGTCCGACGGGCGTTGCCGCACATCGCGCACGCTGGGGATCAGCACGGTATCCGCGGCCGCCAGGTCGTCGATGCCATAGGACGTGCGCACCGTCGCCCCGCCGAGCATCCGGACCTCGGCTTGCTCCGAGCACAGCTGCACCGCGTATCCGGGCGGCGCGACCCCGGCCGAGAACAAGGCGGGTAGCTCGGCCATCCCGAAGATCTCCGCGGCCAGGCCCGATTCGAAGCCGGACATGCCGTCATAGGCAAGAATCGCGACCGTATGCATGTCACTATGTTATCGAATAGCGGCACCAGTGCCACTGTTCGCGCCCGCCAGGCTGCGGCATCGTCGACACCATGACGAAGAAGCGCACGCCTTTCCGCACCCTCGCAGCCTTCGCCGCCGGCCTGCACGCCGCCAACGGCCTGGCCCACGGGGTCCAGCCGTCCGCGCACTCGGCGGCACGCACGAAGAAACCCCCGGGCTGGTCGCTTCGAGGACGACTGGCCCGGGGGTCTCTGGTCTTACCGCGTGACTACGCCTCCAGCGAGGCGGGCGGGTCGAAGCGGTCGCCGTAGCGGGCGGCCAGTTCCTTGGCGCGGGCCACGAACGCGGCCTTGCCGACCCCGAGGGGCCCTTCGTAGCCGACGATGAACTGCGCGGAGCCACCGGTGTAGGGCGGGAAGCCGATACCCATGATGGAGCCGATGTTGGCGTCGGCGGTCGAGGTGAGCACACCCTCGTCGAGGCACTTCTGGGTCTCCAGTGCCTCGGCGAACAGCATGCGGTCGATCGCGTCCTGCAGCGGGATCTCCGTGGTGCCCGAGTTGAAGGTCTCCTTCAGTCCAGGCCACAGCCCGGTGCGCTTGCCGTCGACGTACTCGTAGAAACCGGCACCCTTGAGCCGCGAGGGGCGGCCGATCTCGATCATCTTCTCCACGACGGCCTCGGCCGGGTGCGGCACGTGGGTGCCACCGGCCTCCTCGACGCCCTGTCGGGTCGCGACCGCGATCTTGTGCATGAGCTCCAGGTTGAGCTCATCGGAGAGCTGCAGCGGTGCCGCCGGGTAGCCGGCCTGCGCGCCCGCCTGCTCGATGGTGGCGGGCTCGACACCCTCACCCAGCATGGCCAGCGCCTCGTTGACGAAGGTGCCGATGACGCGGCTGGTGAAGAAGCCGCGGCTGTCGTTGACCACGATCGGGGTCTTCTTGATGGCCAGGGTGTAGTCGAACACCCGGGCCAGCGCCTCGTCAGAGGTCTTCTCGCCCTTGATGATCTCCACCAGCGGCATCTTGTCGACGGGGCTGAAGAAGTGGATACCGATGAATTCCTCCTGGCGCTTCACCCCGGTCGCCAGCCCGGTGATGGGCAGCGTGGAGGTGTTCGAGCCGAGGATGGCGTTGGGCTCGACGATGTCCTCGATCTCCTGGAACACCTTGTGCTTGAGTTCCTGGCTCTCGAAGACGGCTTCGATCACGAAGTCGACACCGGCGAAGTCCGCAGCGTCGGCCGTCGGGGTGATCTTGGCCAGCAGCGCGTCGCTGCGCTCCTGGGTGGTCTTGCCACGCTTGAGCGCCTTGGCCTCGATGGCCTCCGAGTACGCCTTGCCCTTCTGGGCCGCTTCGATGGTGACGTCCTTGAGCACCACGTCGTAACCGGCCTTGGCCGAGACGTAGGCGATACCGGCGCCCATCATGCCCGCGCCCAGCACACCGATCTTGCGGATCTCGACCGGCGCGATGCCCTCGGGCCGCGAGGCACCGCCGTTGATCGCCTGCAGATCCAGGAAGAACGCCTGGATCATGTTCTTGGCCACCTGGCCGGTGACCAGCTGGGTGAAGTAGCGGCTCTCGATGCGGGTGGCGGTGTCGAAGTCGACCTGCGCGCCCTCGACGGCCGCGTTCAGGATCGCCCGCGGCGCCGGCATCGGCGCACCCTTGAGCTGCTTCTTCAGCAGCGCCGGGAAGGACGGCAGGATGGCGGCCAGTCCGGGGCTGGACGGGGTGCCGCCGGGCATCTTGTAGCCCTTGACATCCCAGGGCTGCACGCCACCTTCCGGATTGTCCTTGATCCACTTCTTGGCGGCCGGGATGAGCTCGTCGACGCTCTTGACCAGCTCGTGGACCAGCCCGATCTCCTCGGCCTTGGCCGGGCTGAATCGGGTGCCCTGGCTCAGGACCTCCATGAACGCCTTCTGGATGCCGAACAGCCGCACGGTGCGGGCGACACCGCCGCCGCCGGGCAGCAGGCCCAGGGTCACCTCGGGCAGGCCGATCACGACACCCTTGACGTCGGCGGCGATGCGGCGGTGAGTGGCCAGTGCGATCTCCAGGCCGCCACCGAGGGCGGCGCCGTTGATGGCGGTCACGACGGGCTTGCCGAGGGTCTCCAGCTTGCGCAGGTCGGCCTTGATGAATTCGACCTCGTCGAACGCCTGCTGGGCGTCGTCGGGGCCGATGTTGATCATGCCCTTGAGGTCACCGCCGGCGAAGAAGGTCTTCTTCGCGCTCGCGATGACCACACCGGTGATCGAATCCTTCTCGGCCACAAGGCGTTCCACCGCATTGTGCATGGATTCCTTGTAGTGCTCGTTCATCACGTTGGCCGAGCCGGTGGGGTCGTCCAGCGTCAGCGTGACGATGCCGTCGGCATCCTGGTCCCACTGAATAGTGTTCTCTGCCATGACTTTTCCTCAGACCCTCTCGATGATGGTGGCCACGCCCATGCCGCCGCCGACACACAGCGTGATCAGGGCACGCTTGGCGCCGCGGCGCTCCAGCTCGTCGACCATGGTGCCGGTGATCATGGCGCCGGTGGCGCCGAGCGGGTGGCCCATCGCGATGGCGCCACCGTTGACGTTGAGCTTCTCGTCCGGGATGCCCAGATCCTTCTGGAACTTCAGCACCACCGAAGCGAAGGCCTCGTTCAGCTCGAAGAGGTCGATGTCATCGACGGTCAGCCCGGCGCGGTCGAGCACCTTCTTGGTGGCCGGGGTGGGGCCGGTCAGCATGATGACCGGATCGGCACCGCTGGTGGCGGTCGCCACGACGCGGGCGCGCGGGGTCAGTCCCTGCGACTTGCCTGCGGCCTCGCTGCCGATGAGCACCAGGGCGGCGCCGTCGACGATGCCCGAGCTGTTGCCACCGGTGTGGATGTGGTTGATCTTCTCGACGTAGTGGTACTTCTGCAGCGCCACATCGTCGAACCCGCCCATGGCGCCGATACCGTCGAACGCGGTCTTCAGCTTGCCGAGGCTCTCCACGGTCGAACCCGGACGCATGTGCTCGTCATGGTCCAGCACGACGAGGCCGTTCTGGTCCTTGACCGGCACGACCGACTTGGCGAAGTAACCGCCCGACCATGCTGCGGCGGCGCGCTCCTGCGAGCGGGCGGCGTAGGCGTCGACATCCTCGCGGGAGAAGCCCTCGATGGTGGCGATCAGATCGGCGCCGATGCCCTGCGGGACGAAGCCGACGCGGTAGTTGGTGTCGGGATCAGAGGCCCAGGCGCCACCGTCGGCGCCCATCGGGACCCGGCTCATCGACTCGACGCCACCGGCGAGCACCAGGTCGTCCCATCCGGAGGCGACCTTCTGGGCGGCCAGGTTGACGGCCTCCAGGCCGGAGGCGCAGAAGCGGTTGAGCTGGAAGCCACCGGTGGTCTCCGGCAGTCCGGCCACCAGGGTGGCGGTGCGGGCGATATCGCCGCCCTGATCCCCGACCGGGGAGACGACGCCCAGGATCAGGTCGCTGATCAGGTTCTCGTCCAGATCGGGGAAGCGGGAGCGGAGCTCGTCGATCAGGCCGACGACCAGGCGCACAGGCTTGATCTCGTTGAGGGCGCCGCCGCGCTGCTTGCCGCGCGGCGTGCGGATCGCCTCGTAGATGAAGGCATCGGACATGTGTTGTTCCCTTTCGGGTGGGTGACAGGGGACGTCCATCGGGACGGTAGTCCACTGGACGCGCAGCCTAGCAAAACCGCAAACCAACCTGTTGGTTGGGCGTCTGTTCCTCGATACGCGAATGGCCACTTATCGCACGCCTCCGGGGAGAAAACGTGCAACAAGTGGCCATTCGAGCGCCGGGATTCAGGCGGGGCGGGCGTCCGCCAGCTCGTCGAGCGTCGGGTAGTCGATGTACCCCGCCGGCCCGGAGGCGTAGAACGTGCTCACATCGGGCTCGTTCAGCTCGGCGCCGAGCACCAACCGGTCGATCAGGTCGGGGTTGGCCAGCCAGGACCGCCCGACGGCGACCGCGCTGGCGGCACCCCAGTCCGCCAGGCTTTCCAGCTGGCAGAAGTCGGTGCCGGTGTCGCGCCCGGTGTTGAGCACCAGGGTGCCGCTCCACAGCGCCCGGAGCGCCCCGAAGGTCTGGGTGGACGGGTCGATCAGCACGTGCAGGTAGGCGATGCCCAGGCCCGCGATGCGATTCAGCAGGGCCTCGTAGGCACCGACGGGGTCGTTCTCGTGCATGTCCCCCGCGGCGTTTCCGGGCGAGATCCGCAGCCCGACCCGCTCGGCGCCGATCTCGTCGGCGACGGCCTCCACGACCTCGGCGGTGAACCGGGCCCGGTTCTGCGGGGAACCCCCGTAGCCGTCGGTGCGGACGTTGACGACATCGGAGAGGAACTCGTGCAGCAGATAGCCGTTGGCGGAGTGGATCTCCACCCCGTCCATACCGGCGTCGACGGCGCGCCGCGCGGCGGAACGGAACTGTCCGACGATGGACTCGATCTCGTCGACCCGCAGCGCCCGCGGCACCGTCAGCTGCTGCTTACCCGACGGAGTGTGGGTCACCGCGTCGGCGGCGATGGCCGACGGGGCGACCACATCGAAGCCACTGATCTCGGGATGGGCCATCCGGCCGACGTGCCACAGCTGGACGAACATCTTGCCGCCCTTGGCGTGCACCGCGGACGCGATTTCCGACCACACCGCCTGGTGGCGGTCGGTGTAGATGCCCGGTGTGTTCATGTAGGCACCGTTGGCCTGCTCGCACACCGCGGTGGCCTCGCTGATGATGATGCCGGCACCGGCCCGCTGCGAGTAGTACTCGGCGGCCAGATCCGATGGGGTGCCATCGGATTGGGCGCGCGAGCGGGTCAACGGTGCCATGAAGATCCGGTTGGCGGCTTCGGTCGCGCCGACGCGCAGCGGTGTGAGCAGAGTGGCATCGGGGGCGAGCGTGAACGTCATGCTGCACTCAGCACCGCCACCGGGCCGTTCATTCCCGCCGCAGACAATGTCACATTCTCAGATCAGGATGGTCAGCGGATTCTCGATCCTGCGCGTGAAGGCCGCCATCCATTGGGCGGCCACCGCGCCGTCGATGGCCCGGTGATCGGCCGACAGGGTCACCGACATGACCGTGCCGACGGCCAACTCACCGTCGATGACCACGGGCCGCTGGGAGGCGCCGCCGACGGCGAGGATGCCCGAGTGCGGCGGGTTGAGAATGGCGGAGAATGCGTCGACGCCGTACATACCGAGATTCGACACCGAGAAACTGCCGCCTTCGAGTTCCTGCTGCTTGATCCTGCCCGCGCGGGCGCGGGCGGCCAGGTCGGCGACCTGGGCCGCGACCGAGGAGATCGGTAGCCGGTCGACGCCACGCAGGACCGGGGTGAGCAGGCCACCGTCGACGGCGACGGCCACCGCGATGTCCGCGCCGGTGAACCGGCGGATCGAATCGCCGTGCCAGATCGAATTCGCCTCGGGCACTTCGACGAGAGCCGCCGCCACCGCCTTGAGGATGAAGTCGTTGACCGACACCTTGGCGGGCGCGGCCGCGTTGACGTTCCTGCGCAGTTCCAGTAGCGCGTCGACGTGGCAGTCGGCACTGACATAGAAGTGCGGCACCGTGGTCTTGCTCTCGGTGAGCCGCCGCGCGATCGCCGTGCGCATGCCGGTCAGCGGAATGTCGATGTAGCCGGTCTGCCCCTGATCAGCCGCCGTGACGGCCGGAGCCGGAACCGCAACGGGTTCTGGTGCGGGCAGCCGGTCCAGATCGCGCCGCACGATGCGGCCCGATGGCCCGGTGCCCGACACCGTCGTGAGGTCGATCCCTTTCTCACGGGCGATCTTTCGGACCAGTGGAGTGGCAAAAAGACGGTGGCCGTTTGGCGGTGGCGCAGGCTCGGCGATCTCGGCGATCTTCTCGATCACCGGCGCCGCCGACTCCGGGTCCCGTGCGCTGATATCGACCGCGTCGGCCGTCTCGCCCGGCGCCGTCACCACGGCGATGGGTTCACCCACCGCGATGGTCGCGCCCTGCTCGGCCACCAGCTGGGCGATGATGCCCTCGACTTCGGCGGCGTACTCGACGACCGCCTTCTCCGTTTCGATTTCGGCGATCGGGTCGCCGATGGCGATCTCCTGACCGACCGATACCAGCCAGGTCTGGATGATGGCCTCACCGGAGTTGGCGAGCACCTCGGGCATCCGAACCACGGTGGCCATCAGGCTCGTCCCATCGCGGCGCGCATCTTCTCCAAGCCGACCACGATCTCCTCGGTGCCGGCGATGGCCGCCCGCTCCAAAACCCGAGAGATGCTGGGCGAGGCCTCCTCCCCCGACACCCGCTCGATCGGCTGATCGAGCCAGTCGAAGAGCCGCCGTTGAATCTCGTCGGCGAGCCACCCGCCGTAGGAACTGCCCCGCGCCCCCTGCTCGACGATCAACACCGCATTCGTCTTCTTCACACTCGCTTCGATGGTGTCCCAGTCGATCGACGCCCGGTCCAGCCAGCGCAGGTCGATCAGCTCGGCGTCGATGCCGGTCTGTTCGATGGCCTCGGCGCAGCGCGCCACCATCGACAGGTAGCTGATGACGGTGACATCGTTGCCGGCCCGCCGGATGGCAGCGGTACCCGGGGCGATGATGTAGTCGAGTTCCCCGTCGGGAACCTTGTCGGCGGTGCCGTACAGGTCGACGTGCTCGATCACCAGAACTGGATCGTGCAGCGCCAGAGCCGCATTCATCAGACCCACATAGTCGGCGGCGGTCGAAGGCGCGACGATTCGCCAGCCAGGGCTGGTGGCGAAGATCCCGGCGGGGTCCATCAGGTGCTGAGAGCCGTAGCCCGAACCCATCGCCACCTTGGTCCGCAGCACCAACGGCACCGCGTTGTCGCCGCCAAACATGTGGCGAGCCTTGCCGATCTGATTGAACACCTGATCGGCTGCCACCCACATGAAGTCGGGATACATGAACTCCACCACCGGCCGGAAGCGACCGTCGAGTGCGAGGCCGCCGCCCAGGCCGGTGAAGGCGTTCTCGCTGATGGGCGTGCCCACCAGGCGTTGCTCGCCGTACTTGGCCAGGCCCTTGGTGGCGCCGTTGGTGCCGCCGTTGAGGCGGTGGACATCCTCACCGAAGATCACGATGCGCTCGTCGGTGGCCATCCGCCGGTCCATCACGCCTGCGACGGCTTCGATGAATTTCAGCTCGCGCCAAGGCCCTTGGTGGGCCGTGGGTTCCAGCACCTCGAGTGCGGACAGCTCACCGGCGTCGCCGCGAACGCCGACGTTGACGAAGCTCGGGTCGGGCCACAGTTCGGGCCGGATGCGCCGCTTGCCCGCCGACTCCGGATCGGTCTCCAGCAGCTCGGCCACTGCGGAGGTCATCGCCTCCTGGGCCTGCCTGCGCAGTTCGGCCACGCCGGCCTGGTCGATCAGGCCCCGCCTGGTCATCTGGGCGGCCATCTTCTCCAGCGGGTCACGCGCTCGCCACTGCGCCTCTTCGTCCTTGTCTCGGTACCCGAACGCACTGCCGGGGTACGAGCCGTTCTGGTGGAAGAAACGGTAGACCTCGACCTCGATGACGGCAGGTCCCTCGCCCCCGCGCATCCGTTCGGCCGCCTGCGTCGTTGCCAGGTGCACCGCGAGTGGATCCATTCCGTCGACCCGCCAGCCCGGGATGCCGAACCCCTGACCACGCACCGACAGCCGTGGATCCGCGGTGATCTCGTCGACCCGCGTCGAGACGGCGTACAGGTTGTTCTCGATGAAGAAACAGAACGGGAGCTTCCAGGCTGCGGCCAGGTTCATCGACTCCAGTACCGAACCGATCTGGCTGGATCCGTCACCGAAGTAGCTGATCGTCAGATCGGTGGTGCCACTGTGCTTTTGCGCCCAGGCATTCCCGGCGCCCATCGGGACGCCACCGCCGACGATGGCGTTGGTACCCAGCGCCCCAGCCTCGAACCATTGCAGGTGCATGGATCCACCGCGCCCTCGGCAGTACCCCTGCGCCAGACCGAGAATCTCGGCCAGGGTGCGCTGCAGCACCCGCTGGATCTTCGGGGTGACGGCCGCTGCGGGATCGATGACACCGCCCGACACGTGGGTGAGCGCCTTGGCCAGGAACTGGTGGTGACCGCGGTGAGAACCGTTGACCGCGTCGGTGGACCGCAGCCCGACGATGGACCCGACCGCGCCGCCCTCCTGCCCGATGCTGGAGTGGGCGGGCCCGTGCACCAACCCTTCCCCGGCCAGTTCCAGGACGGTTTCCTCGAAGGCCCGGATGAGGTGCAGCTGGCCCAGCATCGTGCCGAGCAGCACCGGGTCGGCGGCGTCGTAGTCCGCGTCGGTGGTGCCGAGTTCGATCCACGGAGAGCCCGTCTCCAGGCGGGTTTCGGTTGGCATTGCCCTCAATCTCCATCGGCCGGACGTCCGGGTGGCGGTATGTGATGCAGCTCCCACGGTAGCTCATTTGGATCCACTTTGGCCATATTCATGCCAAATTCGCCGCCTCGAGCGGTATGATTGCCTACTATTGGATCCATTAGGGAAGGTTGATTGCATGCCGCTGCCCGGCCTGGTCGGTACCGACCACATCGGATTCACCGTGCCCGACCTGGACGAGGCGCACGACTTCTTCGTCCGCGTGCTCGGGTGCGCACACGTCTACACGCTGGGCCCCTACGCCCATGACGACGACTGGATGGCCGAGCACCTCAACGTCCACCCCCGCACGGTCATGCGCGAGTTGCGGTTCTACCGGTGCGGCACCGGCGCCAACTTCGAGGTGTTCCAGTACGAGGCCGCTGACGGCCAGGCGGCGCAACCCCGCAACAGCGATATCGGCGGGCACCACCTGGCGTTCTACGTCGACGATATCGACGCCGCTGTCGCCTATCTGCGGGCCGAGGGTATCCGCGTGCTGGGTGCCCCGACCGCCAGCAGAAACGCCAGCGAGGGTCAGCGCTGGGTGTACTTTTTGAGCCCGTGGGGCATGCAATTCGAACTGGTCAGTTTCCCGGGCGGCAAAGCGTACGAGGCCAATGCACCGGTGTTGCTGTGGAATCCGAATCACCCGGCGAGCTGACATGACTCAACCTCCGCCGGTGCGCGACGGGATCACCGGGGCCCGAGTCGCCGACGAACTGCGCGAAGCCATCCTGACCGGTGGGTACCCGCCGGGCACCCGGCTGCGCCAGGAGGCGCTGGCCGAACGGTACGGAGCCAGCCGGGTGCCGGTTCGGGAAGCGCTGCGCATCCTGGAAGCCGACGGCCTGGTGACGACGGTGGCCAACGCCGGGGCGTGGATCGCCTCGCTCAGCCTCGACGAATGCGTGGAGCTCTACCAGGTCCGCGAGCGCATCGAGCCGCTGCTGCTGCGCTACAGCCTGCCCCACCTCGACGACCTGAGCGTCCAGCGGTTGGCCGAACTCGCCGAGCAGATGCGCCGCACCAGCGACGTCGAGCAGTTCCTGGCTCTGGACCGCGAGTTCCACCTGGGCAGCTATGCAGGTGCCGGAACCTTTTTCCTGGGGCCCACCGTGGAGCGGCTGTGGAACACCACCCAGCACTACCGTCGCGCGTTCACCCGGCTGCTCGACGATGACAGCCACCGCATCGTGCACGACGAACATCACATGCTGGTCGCGGCGATCCGCGATCAGGACTCCGAGGAGGCCGAACGCGTTCTGCTCGGCCATATCCGGCGCACTCGGCGCCAACTCGCGCGCCACCCAGAAGTTTTCGACTGAACCGTCCCCGAGAGAAGGAATTCATGGCAATCGCAACGATCAATCCGGCGACCGGTGAGACGGTCGAGACCTTCGAAGCGCATCCCGCGGACGAGGTGCAGCGACGAATCGCGCAAGCCTTCGAGGCCAGTCAGAAGCTGCGCACCACCAACTATGCGCAGCGCGCCCGGTGGATGCACGCCACCGCAGACCTGCTGGAGGCCGAGGTCGACAAGACCGCGGAGATGATCACCATCGAGATGGGCAAACCCATCGCCCAGTCGCGGGCCGAGGTGCTCAAGTGCGCCAAGAACATCCGCTACTACGCCGACAACGCCGAGTCCTTCCTGGCCGCGGAGGAGCTGGCCGATCCGTCGTCGGTGACGGCGTCGGCGGCGGGCACGGTGTGGCAGCCCCTGGGCGTGGTGCTGGCGGTGATGCCGTGGAATTACCCGCTGTGGCAGGTGATCCGGTTCGCCGCCCCAGCACTGATGGCAGGTAACACCGGGCTGCTCAAACACGCATCGAACGTCCCGCGGTCTGCGCTCTATCTCGACGACCTCTTTGAGCGAGGTGGTTTTCCGGCCGGCTCGTTCCGCACCCTGCTGATCGGTGCGGGTGACGTCGCGGCCGTGATCGAGGACAGCCGGGTCACCGCCGTCACGCTCACCGGCTCCGAACCCGCCGGGCGTTCGGTGGCCGGTATCGCGGGCCAGCAGATCAAGAAGGCTGTCCTCGAGCTCGGCGGCTCCGACCCGTTCGTCGTGATGCCCAGCGCCGATATCGAAGCAGCGGCCACCACCGCAGTAAAGGCCCGCATCTCCAACAACGGTCAATCCTGCATCGCAGGTAAGCGTTTCATCGTCCACGCTGACGTGTACGACGAGTTCACCCGACTGTTCGTCGCCAAGATGAATGCACTCAAGGTCGGTGACCCGTTGGACGAAACCACCGATGTCGGACCGCTGGCCACCGAGTCCGGCCGTACGGACGTCGCCGAACTGGTCGACGACGCCGTGGTCAAGGGGGCCGAGGTGCTCGCCGGCGGGAGCGCACCCGACCGGGCGGGTTGGTACTACAACCCGACCGTGCTGGCCGGGCTGACCGACGAGATGCGGATCGTGCTGGAGGAAACATTCGGACCGGTGGCATCGGTGTACAAGGTGGCCGACCGCGAAGAAGCCGTCCGCATCGCGAACCAGACCACCTTCGGGTTGAGTTCGGCGGTGTGGAGCAACGACCCGGAGGAACAGGATTGGTTCGTCGCCAACCTCGATGCCGGTGCGGTGTTCCTCAACGGCATGACGGTGTCCTACCCCGAGCTGCCGTTCGGCGGCATCAAGGACTCCGGCTACGGCCGCGAACTCGCCGCGGCCGGCATCCGCGAGTTCTGCAACCTCAAGACGGTCTGGAAGGCGTAAAGATGGCACGTATCAGCTATGTCCGGCCGGAGAGCGTCACCGAGCCCGATCTGGTCGACATCCTGGCGCAGTCCCGCACCTTCGGCACGCCCCGCCTGGAGAGTCAGGCCATCCGCGCCCATGTGCCCGCTGTGCTGCGCACCTTCACCGCATCGTGGCAGCAGACATTCCGCGACGGTGTGCTCGACCATTCGATCAAGGAACTCGCGCGTGTGTTCATCGCCAAGAGTCTGGACTGCGGCTACTGCGCGGGGCAGCGGTCACACCTGGGCGCCGAGGCGGGCCTGACCGAGCGGGAGTTCGACGAGGTGATCGAGTTCCGTGATTCGACCGTGCTCGGCGACCGGGAGAAATCGGCGCTGATGTGGGCCGAGGCCATCGCCTGGGATCCCAACCTGGCCGACGACACGCTGTGGGCGCAACTGCACGCCCACTTCACCGAACCCGAACTGGTCGAACTGGGCTATTTCATCGCCCTGACCATGGGCCAGCAGAAGTTTCTCAAGACCCTGGACCTGCGCCATGGGGATCTCGGTGTGGAGAGCCTCGCCGGATTGGCCCCCGAGGTCGCCGAACGGTTGCGGGGCTAGTACTCGTTGGCCACGAACAGCTCCTGGGCCGGGAACTTGGTGAGGATCACCGGACCGTCGTCGGTGACCACCACTTCCTCCTCGATCCGGGCCGCCGACGTCCCGTCCGAAGCCGGGCAGTACGTCTCCATCGCGAACACCATGCCGGCCTGCAACTCGACCGGATTCTCCAGCGAGTTCAGGCGCGAGATGATGGGCCGCTCATGCAATCCCAACCCCAGGCCGTGCGCGAACTGCAGACCGAAGGCCGCCATCTCGTTCTCGAACCCGAAGTCCTCGGCCTTGGGCAGCAGCCGGGCGATGTGATCCGACCCCACACCGGGGCGGATCGCTTCGATCGAGCGGTCCATCCACTCCCGCGCGGTCTTGTAGGCATCGCGTTGACTCTGGGTTGCCGACCCGACACCGAAGGTGCGGTAGTAGCAGGTCCGATACCCGTTGTAGGAGTGGATGATATCGAAGAAGGCCTGATCCCCCGGGCGGATGATCCGGTCGGTGAAGTTGTGCGGATGCGGATTACACCGTTCTCCGGAGATCGCGTTGACGGCCTCCACCTGATCAGATCCGAGCTCGTAGAGTCGCTTGTTGGCCAGCGCGACGATCTCGTTCTCGCGCACACCGGGTTTGAGCACGTCGACGATGTCCTGGTACACCCCGTCCACCATGGCCGCCGCCTGGTTGAGCAGCATGATCTCGTCGGAGGACTTGATCACCCGGGCATCGAGCATGCTCTGCTGCGCGTCCACCACCGACAGACCCTGGCGCTGCATCTCGAAGAGGAACGGCGGCTCCACGATGTCCATGCCGACCGGCGCGTCGGCGACCCCGGCTTCGACGAGGATGGATTTGATCTCGGTGACCGCGTCCCGCATCAGGCCCGCGTCCGGGGCCACCGCCCCGCGGAAGCCCAGGAACCCGGCCCGCCAGTTCTCCTGCGGCAGCCACGGGCTGTAGAGCTTGTGATGGCGCACCGCCGAACCGAAGTCCCACAGGATCGGATCCCGGTCGCGGGTCAGCAGACAGTAGCGAATCATCTTGTCGCCCAACGCCCCGCCGATCCACGTCTGCGTGGTGTAGCGGATGTTGTAGAAATCGAACAACAGGAAGGCGCCACAGCCACTGGCCTCCAGCGCCGCCTTCGCCCGGGAGATCCGGTAGTCCCGGAGCCGAGCGAAGTCGACGCGCTCCTCGTAGTCGACGCCCATGTGGCCGGGCGCCCCCAGTTGCCGCGTGGTGCTCACGTGTGCACCGGCGGGGTCAGGCCGTCATCGACGGCGACATTCTCGGCCGCGAGCTCGAGGCCCGCGCCGCGGGCCACCTCGAGCAGCAGTGTCGCGAAGTCCTCCTCGACACCCACACCGGCGCCGGCGGCCTGGGCCACGATCTGCCGGGTCGCCGACGCGATGGGCATGGGCGACTTGAGCTGGTAGGCGGCTTCCAGTCCGAGATCGAAATCCTTCTGCAGCAGGCCCATGGTGAACGTCGGGGTGAAGTCGAGGTTGACGAAGGCAGGCGATTTGTACTGTGTGAAGGTCGATCCCATCACCGAGTCGTTCAGGAACGCCAAGAAGTCGGCGCGGCTCACACCGCCCTTTTCGACCAGGACGGTGATCTCGGCCAGGCACTGGGTCACCACACCGAGCATCAGGTTGTGGGCGATCTTGACCAACCGCGCCACCTCCCCTTCGCCGACGTAGGTGACACTGCGGCCGAACACAGCGAGCACCGGTTCCACGGTCTCGAAGACCTCACGCGGGCCCGAGACCGCGACGGTGAGCTTGCCGGCCGCAATGACTTTCGGGTTTCCACTGACCGGGGTGGCCAGGAAATCGCACCCGCGGGAGTTGGCCGCTTCCCGGATCTTGGCGCTGGCCTCCGCGGAGACCGTCGAGGAGTCGGCGATGACCCGCGGCGAGGCGCTACCGGTCAGCAGACCCCCTTCCCCGAGCATCACCTGCTCGAGGTCGGCTGACGTGGACACCATCGCGAACACCAGGTCCCGATCGGCCAGGTCCACCGGCTTGGTGACGACCTTGGCGCCCTTCTCGACCAGCGCGGCGGCCTTGGAAGCGGTGCGGTTGTACACGGTGACGTCATAGCCCGCGTCCAGCAGCCGGGTGACGAGCTGGGCACCCATCCGGCCTGCGCCGATCCAGCCGATCTTCAGATTCGAGGTAGACATGTTCTGGTTCCTTTTCTTTCTCAGGCTGTCGGTTGTGTTGCCGGGGTGTCGGATGTGCTGGGTGCATGCACCGCACCACCGAAGTAGAGATCGGCGATCTCAGGGTTTTCCAGGACGGATCGTGCAGGGCCGGTGAGGAGTACCCGGCCGCTTTCCATCACGATGCCGGTCGATGCCATCCGAAGTCCGAACCGGACGTTCTGTTCCACCATCAGGATGGCCTTGCCCTGCGACCGCATGATCGCGACGGCCTCGTCGATCACCGTGAGCGACTTGGGATCCAGGCCCAGCGACGGTTCGTCGAGCAGAACCAGCTTCGGGTCCAGCATCAGCGAGCGCGCGAATTCCACCATGCGGCGCTGTCCGCCGGAAAGGTTGCCGCAGCGGATCCCCGTCTTGTCTTTCACCAGCGGGAACATGGCGAGCACCTCGTCGTAGCGTTGCTTGACCAGAGCCCGCTGCCTGCGAATGACGTAGGCGCCCATCAGGATGTTCTCCTTGACGGTCAGCGTCGGGAACAACCCGTTGCTCTGCGGCACCTGTGTGACGCCGCAGCCGAGCACCTCATCGGGGGCAAGGCCGGTGATGTCTTTGCCGTCCAGCAGAATCCGGCCCGCACTGGGCTTGAGGATGCCGCTGACGGCACGCAGCACCGTGGATTTGCCTGCGCCGTTGGGACCGACGATGCAGCCGAGTTCGCCCGGTCCCACCTCGAGATCGACACCTTGCAGGACATTGCCGCCGCCGTAGCCGGCAACCACCCCTTCCAGTTTGATCATGCTGGATTCCCTTCTCGGATTCCTTGAGCGACAGTTGCTTTCGAGCCCTTCGAAGGCGCTTCGAGCAGGTAGTCGTCACCGAGGTAGGCGTCGAGCACCAGCGGGTCCTTCTGGATCTGCTCCGGACTGCCCTGCGCGATCACCGCTCCGCGGGCGAGCACCCGGATCGGATCGCACAGGCCGACCACGAACGGCATGTTGTGCTCGACCAGCAGGAAGGTCTTGCCGCCCGCGTTGAGTTCGCGGATCAGATCGCCCATCCGCTCGATCAGCGTCGGGTTGATGCCGCCTGCGGGTTCGTCGAGCAGGATCAACTTCGGATCGAGCATCAGGACCTGGGCGAGTTCGACGAGCTTCTGCTGGCCATAGGACAATTCACCGGCTTGCGCATCGCGGTAGGCGGCCATCCCGACGAACTCCAGGAGTTCCTCGGCCCGAGCGGCCTCCGTGCCGCTGACCGCGCCGAGCCCCAGCTGGGACACCGAGAAATCCCGCAGCGGTGCGACGACGTTCTCCAGCACCGTCATCTCGCGGAACAGGCGGGTGATCTGGAACGTCCTGCCCAGGCCGCGGTGCGCCCGCGACCACGGTGAGAGCGCCTCCATGTGCTCGCCGCCCAACAGGATCTCGCCCTTGTCCGGGGCCATGGTGCCCGAGATCAGATTGAACACCGTCGTCTTACCCGAACCGTTGGGTCCGATCAGTGCGGTGATGGATCCTTCGGGAACGGTGAAGCTGCAGTCGTTGACCGCGTGGTTGCCACCGAAGCTCTTGAACAGCCCGCGCACCTCCAGGATCGTCTTGCCTGTCGGCTCCGGCCCGCGCAGCTCGGTGCGGACCAGTGGGCGGTCGAGAGGATTGAGGCGGGCACCGGAAAGGCCGACGGTACCTTTGGTTCTGGCCTTCGCGATCAATGCAGCCGCGGTCGGCAGAATGCCCCTGGGCAGCAGGATCACCAGCAGTACCAGCAGACCGCCGAAGAGCACCAGCCGCGCGTTGCCGCCACCGAATGCCTGGTTGGCATAGATGTTGACCGGCTGAATGATGAAGGCGCCCAGAACCGGGCCCCACAGCGTGCCGCGGCCGCCCAGGATCACCGCGAGCACGATCAGCGCACTGGTGATGATCGAGAACATGCCGATCGGGTCGACAAAGGACAGGTAGTACCCGTACACCGAGCCTGCCATCCCGACGAACAGCGCGGACAGACCGAAGGCCAGCAGCTTGTAGACGGGTGCGTTCACGCCGATGGTGCCGGCCTTGCCTTCGTCCTCCCGGATGGCGATCAGGCCCATGCCGAACTTGGTGCGCCGGATCCACCACGTCATCGACACGGAGGCGGCCAGCAGCGCGACCAGGATCAGATGGAAGGGCCAGTTACCCCACGCCGCAGGCCAATCCGGCAGCGGCAGCGTCAGACCCGAACTGCCGTTGGTGACCGACACCCATTCGATGGCGACGAACTGGATGAGAAACAGGAACGCCACGGTGATGATGACGAACGCCGGGCCGCGGGACCGGTAGGTGACGAGTCCGAGCAGCATCGCGATGAGTGCGGCGATCACGCCGGCCACCGGAACCCACACCAGCGGTTCGATATCGGGGAACCGGTTGGCCATGATGGCGCCGACATAGGCGCCGATGCCGATGAATGCGCCCTGGCTCAGGGACAGGTACCCGGTGAATCCGGTGATGATGTTCAGCCCGCTGGCCCCGATGGCCAGCACCAGCGACAGGATGACGATGTTCTGCGCGGACATGCTGGGCGACAACGGGAACAGCAGGATCACGACGGCCGCGACGGTGAGCACACCGCGGCTCACCCTCGTGTGCAGTACGGGATCGAGCAACTGTGACCTGGTATCGGAGGTACTCATGCGACCGCGTCCTCTCGGAGTCGGGTGCCCATCAGACCCTGTGGCCGGGTGATCAACACGACGATGATGACGAGGAAGGGCACCGCTACCGGCCAGGCCGCTCCGATGTAGGCGGTGGCCGCCATCTCACCGATGCCGATCACCAGTGCGCCGAGCACCGCGCCCGGCAGGCTGCCGAGGCCACCGAGGACGACGATCGCGAGCAGTCGCGCAATCCACTGATAATGGGTGCCGGGCAGGAATGGGTAGATGGTGGACAGCATCGCGCCGCCTGCGCCGAGGGTGGCCACGCCGATGGCGAAGGTGAGTGCGGCGATGGTCGCGACGCTCACCCCCACCAGCAGCGCACCACTCTCGTTGGAGGACGCGGCACGGATCGCCCGGCCCGCCCAGGTGTGATTGAGCAGGAGGTAGAGCGCGCCCATCACCGCGGCCGCGATGACCGCGGCGATGAGCATGGCCTGCGGAATGTAGATCGATCCGAGGGTCAGCGACGCGTCGGTGTAGGACACCACCACCGTGGTCGAGGTGTTGCCCCAGATGAAGCCCATGATGCCCTCGAGCATCAGCGCGATTCCGAAGGTGGCCAGCACCGTCATCGTCACGTGGGCACCGCGGACATGCCGGATGACCAGCACGTACACCAGCCAGCCGAACCCGAACATCACCACCATGACGATGGGGATGGACAGCAGCGGGTCCAGGCCGAGGCTGCGCCACAGCGTGAAGGTGAGGAACGCCGCGAGCACCGCGAACGCGCCGTGGGCCAGATTGATCACCCGCATGACCCCGAAGATCAGGGTCAGTCCGGATGCCATCAGCGCGTACAGCGCGCCGACCAGCACCCCGAGGATGAGCGTTTGCACGAGGGATGTCATGAGAAATGGCTCCTAATCAGGTGTGCCGGAGTCAGATATCCCCGCCGCGCCAGCGGAGGATCTGATCCGAGGTGGCCACCTCGGTGGGAAGGACGACCTGGGAGACTCCGGCCTGCCACTGCCCGACCAGGAAGTCACCCTTGGGGCTGCCGTCCTCGTTCCAGCTGAGGGTGCCCAGCAGGGTGTCGACGCTGTTGCTGCGCAACCAGTCTGCGAGGGCTGCCTGGTCGTCGATGGAGCCGACCGCAGTGACCGCTGCCGCGAGTACCTGTCCGGCGGCGAACCCGTCGGCGGCGTCCTCGGGCGGGCTCTGGCCGAACTTCTCCTCGAAGCGCTCGACGAACTCGGCGTTGTCGGTGGTGTCGGACAACGGGCTGTAGCTCGAGGAGAAGAACACTCCCTCGGCGTTGTCGGCCCCGACGGCGTCGAGGTACTGCTGGCCGTAGGTGGGCGAGCTGCTCTGGTACAGAATCGTCGGCTGGTAGTTGGCGCGGTTCATCGACCGGATCATGTTGACCCCGTCCTCGAATTGCGCTCCCTGCACCACGATTTCGGCGCCGGCATCACGCATGGCGTTGACCACCGAGTCGAAGTTCTTGGTGGTGGCGGGGTACTTGTCCTTGTAGACGGTCCGGATACCGGCTGCGGACAGAATCTTCTCGGCGCCCTCGACCACCGGCCCGGCGAAGGGGTCGTCCAGCGTCGGGTAGGCGGCGGTCGCCGGGCGCTGCTCCGGTGGCAGCGCGGCGACCCATTCGGCGAACACCTTGGCCTGGTCGGTGGCTATGGCCTGCTGAGAGAAGAAGATGTAGGAGAATCCGCGGCTGAACATGTCCGGCGAACCGCAGGATGGGCAGACGAAGAGCTTCTTGTTCTTCTCCGCGATCGCCGAGGCCGGGATGTTCAGCAGCGACGACTGACTGCCCAGCAACAGGTCGACCCTGTCCTGCGAGATCAGGTTGTTGTAGTTGCTGACCGCTGTTTCCTGCTGGGTGGCATCGTCTTTGACGATGATCTCGACCTGCTTGCCGAGCAGTCCGCCCTTTTCGTTGGTCATTTCGACCCAGGTCTCATAGCCCCGCTGGGTGTCCAGGCCACCCTGGCTGAACTCGCCGGTCAGCGGTAGCGAGGCGCCGATCCGGAGGGTATCGCCGTCACCGCCCCCGTCCGCAGAACACGCCGACACGGTCAACGCGATCGCCGCAGTCGCGGCAATCGCGCGAATTACTTTGGTAAAGCGCATGTCCAACCTCTCTGTCAGACCGATTGCCCCGATGGCGGTGGCCGAGTGTTGCCCACATCACTTGCAATCGATTGCAGTGAATCGTCACACAGTGTCGATGCGTAGTCAACAGGTTCCCGGCAGTCCGCCACGGCAACCGCACACTCCCAACGGCATATACGGCGCAATCGCCCCGCCATCTGCGACAAAGGGCTTCCACAGAGCTACGGCCCGGTCTATAGTCGACCGCAATCGATTGCAGTACCACCGACTCGCGACGGAGCGCCC
Source organism: Mycolicibacterium frederiksbergense (assembly GCF_012223425.1). Classification (GTDB taxonomy): domain Bacteria; phylum Actinomycetota; class Actinomycetes; order Mycobacteriales; family Mycobacteriaceae; genus Mycobacterium; species Mycobacterium frederiksbergense. The sequence continues at coordinate 3,521,614 of NZ_CP038799.1, read as the reverse complement.
ATGACCCAGGCCGACACCAGGACCACCCGGCCGGCGGCGCTGCCGCGCTCCGAATGGGGCGCCTTCATCGACGGCGGCTTCGTCCCGGTCGGCGGCCTGCCGACATTCGAGGTGGTCGAGCCGTCGACTGCCACGGCCATCGCCACCGTCGTCTGCGCAGATGACGCCCTGGTCGACCGCGCGGTGCGGTCGGCCCGGGCGGCACTGCCCGCCTGGCGCAATCTGTCGGGCCGGCAGCGCGGCGCCTACCTCAAGCAGGTGGCCGAGCGCATCCGCGCCCACGCCGACGAACTGGGCGAGCTGGTGTCCCGGGAGAACGGCAAGCCCAAACGGGATGCGCTGGCCAACGACGTGGCCTTCAGCTCGAACTGTTTCGAATTCTTCGCCGGCCTCGGCGACAGCCTGCCCGGCGAGATCATCGACCAGGGCCCGATCGAGACCCGGGTCGTCTATGAGCCCTACGGTGTCGTCGCCTGCATCCTGCCGTTCAATTGGCCGCCCATCCATTTCGCCAAGAAGGGCGCACCGGCGCTGATCACGGGCAACACCGTGGTCATCAAGCCGGGCGAGCAAGCCCCGCTGACGGTGCTGCGGCTCGTCGAGATCGCCAACGAGGTCCTGCCGCCGGGTGTCCTGAACGCGGTGCCCGGATTGACCGCCGGGGCCGCGCTGGCCGGCCACCCCGGCGTCGAGCGCATCAGCTTCACCGGTGCCACCGCCACCGGTAGGCGCGTGCTGGAGACGGCCGCACAGAATCTGACCTATGCGACCATGGAACTCGGCGGCAAGAACGCCCTGATGGTCTTTCCCGACGCCGACCTCGACCTTGCGGTCACGGTGGCGATCGAGGCGATGTTCTACAACCAGGGCGAAGCCTGCACATCGACGGCACGAATCCTGGTGCAGGACGCGGTGTATGACACCTTCCTGGAGAAGTTCACCGCCGCGGCAACAGCGCTCGTGGTGGGTGACGGTTTGGACGCGCAGACCGATATCGGTCCGATGGTCGATGCCAGACACCGCGACCGGGTGCTGGAATACCTGCAGACCGCCCTCGACGAGGGCGCCCGCATCGTCGGGCAGGGCACGGTGCCCACCGCGGCGCCCTATGCCGACGGTTACTGGGTGCCGCCGACGGTGCTCGCCGACGTGGCCCCCGATTCGACTGTCGGACAGGAGGAGATCTTCGGTCCGATCGCGCTGCTGATGCGGTATCACACCCTGGACGAGGCGGTCGAGATCGCCAACGGCACGGCCTACGGCCTCACTGCCGCCATGATCACCCGCGACGAGGCTGCGGCCTGGCACATTGCGCAACGTCTGGAAGCCGGCATGGTGTTCGTGAACAATTACATGCGCCGTTCCTTCCTCGGGTCACCGTTCGGGGGCCAGAAGGGCAGCGGGTTCGGCCGGGAGAACGCTCCGGAGACATTGCACGAGTTCGTCCGGTCCAAGGCCGTCCGGTTCCGGTCCGGTCGTGGGGAGGTTCCGGTGTGGCCGCCTAGATGATCCTGATCATCGGCGCGTTCGTCTCCCTGATCGACCGTTCGGTGATGCCGCCACTGGTCCCCGTCATCGCGGCGGACTTCGGTACCTCGATCGAGGCGATCGGCCACTCGCTGACGGTCTACGCGGTGGTCTACGCAGCGTCCCAATTGGTCTGGAGCACGCTGGCGGCCCGCTACGGCCGGATCCGCATCCTGGTGATCTCGACCATGCTCGGCGGATTGGCCAACCTGGCAACGGCATTCACCCATGACGCCGCGTCCTACAGCATCGCGCGCGCCGCATCGGCAGCCGCGTTCGCGGCGACCATCACGACAGTGTTGATCTACTACGGTGAGACCCTGACGATCAGACAGCGCGCGGTGGCCACCGCCAACCTCGCCGCCGCCATCGCGATCGGTCTGTCCGCGGGCACGGTGGGGGCCGGCGTCATCGCCCAATGGCTGGGCTGGCGCTGGGTGTACGTGGTGATATCCGCGATCTCGCTGGTTCTGGCACTGGGCTTCACGCGACTCAAGGCGTCGGCGAACGACGTGCCGGAACGCCTGATCCCGTCGCTGCGCAGGCTGGCGGGCAATCGGTGGGCCCTGGCGATCCTGGCGTTCACGATCGCCGAGGGTGCGCTGTTGATCGGAGTGTTCAACTACCTCGCGGTGGCTCTGCAGACGACGGGGGCCTCGGTGCTGGTGGCCGGGGTGGCGACCGCCATGTTCGGCGCCGCGGTCGTGATCGTCAGCCAGTCCATGAAGCTCATCCTGGACCGCTGGCCCACCTGGGTGTTGATGCTGCTAGCCGGGTTGAGCACGGTCACCGCGTATGTGGCGGTGGCGCTTCAGATCTCGCTGGGCACCGTATCGGCCGCCGCGATCCTGCTCGGGGTGGCCTGGGCCTGCGGGCACACCACGATGCAGACCTGGATGACCGACGCTGCGGCCGACAGCCGCGCCATCGGCATGTCGTTCTTCTCGATCGCGTTGTTCGTCGGCGCATCCGCCGGCGCCGCGGCAGGGAACATCGCGGCGGGCGCCGACCGCTTCGGGGCACTGTTCGCACTCGCCGCGGTCGCGTCAATGGTCTACGCCGCCGTCACCACCGTGGCCCGCGCCCGCTACATCATCCGGGATTGACTCCTGCGCCCACCAGCACGCCGGGGCGTACCACCTCGCCGAATCGCGCGGCGAGACCGTCGAGCTCCGGCATCGGCAGAAACTGCCTGCGCAACCCGACCAGGGTGCCCAGCGCGGCCACATCCACCGCACCGTTGCCGATCAGTCCCCGCAGGGGATCCTTCAGCACACCAACATGTTCGGCGGCCAGCTCCGGCCCGAGATCGAGCAACCGGGCGGCGGCCTCTCCGGCCGGACCGTCCAGCGCCCCGGAACGGATGGCCCGCGCGGTCTCCCCCAGCACCTCGACCAGCCGGTCGACGGCGCCGGCGCCGGCACCGTCACGCAGCCGGGCCACGACGGTACCCAGGTAGGGACCCAACCGCGTGACCTCGGCGAGCAGCAGGCAGCCGTGCGCCCGCGCCGTCAGCTCGTTGCCGGCGTTGAGCACCGTCAGATCGCAGCCGCCGCTGTGTAAGGCGTTGGCCCGCTTGGGTGTGGAACCCAGCGCGATCACCTCCAGGTTGTCCCGGGAGATCCCGAGCTCGGCGAGCAGCGCGTAGCCGACGAAGGCGAATCCCGAGTTCGGGACATCGACACCCAGGCGTCCGCCGGCGACCTCGCTGAGTCCTGTCACGCCCGGCCGCGCGGCGAGACACAACCGCAGCCCGCGGTCGATACCGGCGACGATCTCGACGTCGAGCATCTCCCCCAACGGGTTTCTCGGCAAGAACCGATAGGCGAGAACGTTGTCGGGACTGGTGAATACGGCATCGAACTCGCCGGCTCGCAGGGAGGTGAACTGCGCCGGCGACGACGGCACCGGCACATCGCGCACCTCGAGCCCGGCGTCGGAGAGTCGACCGGTGCTGCGGGCGACGTCGAGCAGCACCGACGGGCTGAACACTCCGAGTGTGATCTGATCCATGGCCCTGCAATCGATTGTAGGAATGCTCCACCGGAGCCTAACGCGACCCGGCCGAACACCGGTCAGTTCTTCGTCGGCCCCGTGGAACCCCGCGCCACCAGCGACACCGGCAGCGTCAGTGTCGCCGCCTCCTGCTCGCCCGCCTCGATTCCGCGTAGCAACAGGCGGGCGGCCTCGGCGCCGATCTCGCGCAGCGGCATCCGCACCGTGGTCAGGGGCGGCCAGAAGTCACCGGCGAACGGCATGTCGTTGAACCCGACCACCGAAACGTCCTCCGGGCAGTGCAGACCCTCGGCACGCAGCCGGCGGATCAGGCCCAGCGCCACCAGATCGTTGCCCGCGACCAGAGCCGTGGGATTGATCGTGTTGTGGGCCAGCAGTTGGTCAGCGGCAGCCACCCCGGCCTCGATGGTCAGCGCCGACGCGTAAATCGTCTGATGTTGCACACCGGCCCTGGTGGCCGCGGCCTCGAACGCCTCGGCCCGCGAACGTGTCGTGGAGAAATTCGTCGGCCCTGCGGCGTGGATGATCCGGCGGTGCCCGAGCTCGACCAGATGCTCCAGCGCCAACTCGATACCGCGCGCATTGTCACCGGTCACCAGGGGGAAGTCACCGAGTCCGGCGTCCCGGTTGACCAGCACCACCGGCACGGCGGCCGCCGCCGCCTCCTCGACCACGGACTGGTCGTCGAGCCGGCCGGTGGCCAGCAGGAAACCGTCGACCCGGCGTTGCAGCAGCGACTCGAAGACCGAGATCTCGACGTCATCGTGGGAATCGGTGTTGGCGATGAGCACGGTGTAACCCTGCGCCTGCAGCACATGCTCGATCCCCCGGATGATCGGCGGGAAGATCGGATTCATCAGATCCGGGATGATCACGCCGATCGTCATCGACCTGCTGGTCCGCAGGCTGCGAGCCATGGCGTTGGGAACGTAACCCAGTTGTCGGGCAGCCCGTTTGACCCGTTTGAGCGTCTCGGCGTTGACCTGATCGCGCGTGCGGGCGTTGAGCGCCCTCGACACCGTGGCCTTGTGCACCTCTGCCAGGCGCGCCACATCGTCGATGGTCACTCGTCGCGGCATGCTCGGCGTTCCCCCACCCCTGCTCAGAGCCCCGGCTGTCGGGCTCAGGGGTCAGATTACCGCGCCACATCCGCCGTTCCCGGCAGGTGGTGCAATCGATCGCATTCGGGTCTATGCGGTGCGCGCGGCCGCATCGTTGCCGGCCAGCAGCCTGCCGGACACCAGACCCCACGAGACCGCCTGCGACACACAGGCCGCCCGATTTCCCGCACCCAGTTTGGCCATTGCACTCTCTAGGTGATGACCAGCGGTGCGGACGCTGATGAACAACCGCGCCGCGATCTGGTTGTTGGTCAGACCCTGGATCGCCAAGGTGAGTGCGTCGAGTTCACGCGGGGTGATCGCGAAGGGCAACGGGTCGGAGGTGATGAGGACCACCGCGTCCAGGCTGTCGTGGCGGTAGCGCGGGGCGGTGGCGATGTGGCGGACGTGCAGCCATCCGGTGCCGTCGTGCCAGCGGGTCGCCTCGGGACGGAAGCCCAGCCCGGGTGTGTGCGCGGCCAGCGCCATATCGGCCACCAGATCACGGTCGATCGGCCGGTCGAAAGTGTCTCCGAGGCTCAGTAGATGGGCGCGACCGCCGGCGTCCACCGCCCACGCCTGGGCCCGGGGCGCCAGCAGATCGGCGACCATCCGGGGCCGCACCGAGAAGTCCAGATGCTCGGCCATCTGCGCGCGCAACGAATTGATCTCGCCCACATCGTCATCACTGGGATAGCGGGCATCGTCACAGTTGACGTGGATGGTGCCGGCATAGGTTCCGTCGGCGGTGATCAGTCGTGCCGACAGTCCCTCGTCGAACCCGGCGGGCGCGAAAACACCCTGGACCGAATAGGTATCGCGGTACTCGGGGAAGTCCCGCCACCGCAGCGCGCCGAGACCGCGCGCCCGCATGGTCTCGAAGAGCGGATCGTGGTCGATGAACCAGGTGTTCAGATGGTCCATCACCGCGTCGGGATAGCCGTGGTTGGCCACCGCGACATGGCAGCGGCGGATGGGATCCCACAGACTGATCGCCGATGCCGATGACGCGGCCTTGGCGCTGAGCGCGTCCAGCATGTCGTGCGCCCGGGTTTCGATACTGGACGTGCTGCCCAGTACCTCGCCGTATGCACCCATCGGTCATCCTTCGTACGGTTCTGCCCCTCGAAAGCATCATGTGCAGGCCATGTTTCGAGGATGTTTCCGGGCTGCGGCGGACACGCAACGGCGGCGGCACAAATGGGAGATTCCTCCCATAGCCCCCGGCCACCGGGAATTCCTACGCTGGGCGCCAACGATCCCTGACCTCGAAGGCGGCCCCTCATGAAACGACTGCGCGTCGGCGTGGCACTGCTCGCGGCGATCACGATGCTCACGGCCGGATGCGGCAGCCGCGCCGGCGACACGGATACCGCGGCCGCACAGGACTGTGTGGACACCTCGGGCCCCAGCGTGAAGGTGGGGGCGGTCAACTCGCTGTCCGGCGGCCTGGCGGTCAGCGAATCGGTGATCCACGACGCCATCGTGATGGCCGTCGAGCAGATCAACGCCGAGGGTGGGGTACTGGGCAAGCAACTCGACCTGCTCTCCGAGGACGGTGCCTCCGAGCCGACGACGTTCGCCGAGAAAGCCCAGAAGCTCGTCAACAGCGACTGTGTCGCAGCGGTTTTCGGCGGCTACACCTCGGCCAGCCGCAAGGCGATGCTGCCGGTCTTCGAAGGCTCGGATGCGCTGCTGTACTACGGCCAGCAGTACGAGGGGCTGGAATCCTCGCCCAACATCTACTACTCGGGTGCCACCACCAACCAGCAGATCATCCCGTCGCTGGACTATCTCAAGGAGCAGGGCGTGAGATCGCTCTACCTGGTGGGCAGCGACTACGTGTTCCCGCGCACCTCCAACGCCATCGTGAAGGCCTACGCCGCGGCCAACGGCATCGAGATCAAGGGTGAGGACTACGTGCCGCTCGACAGCACCAACTTCTCCACCATCGTCAACAAGATCCGCACCGCCGACGCCGACGCGGTGTTCAACGTCGTGGTCGGTGGGTCACTGACCTCTTTCTTCCGCGAATACAACAGCGCCGGGCTCACCGCGGAGACGATGCCGGTGATGTCGATGTGCGTCGGCGAGGAAGAGGTGCGCAGCATCGGCGCCGACTCGCTGGTCGGGCAGCTGTCCTCGTGGAACTACTACCAAACTCTGGACACACCGGCGAACACCGCCTTCGTCGCGGACTTCAAGGAACGCTTCGGCGCCGACCGGGTGACCTCCGATCCGATGGAATCCGCTTACACCGCAGTGAGACTGTGGCAGGCGAGCGTCGAGAAGGCGCAATCGTTCGCGGTCCCCGACATCCAGGGCGCGGCCGCCGGCGTCAGCGTCGACGCACCCGAGGGCACCGTCACCATCGACGGGGAGAACCACCACGTCACCAAGACCGCGCGCATCGGGAAGGTCTCCCCGGACGGCCTGATCCAGCAGGTGTGGGAATCCCCGCAGCCCATCACCCCGGACCCGTATCTCAAGGAATACCCCTGGGCCGAGGGCATCACGGGCTGACACGATGCATCTGACCCCGAAGGACGAAGACCGGCTGCTGCTGTTCCTGGCCGCCGAACTGGCCCGCAAGCACCGCGCGGCCGGGCTGGCACTCAGTTACGCCGAGGCCCGTGCCCTGATCGCCGACGAGGTCGTGGAGGCCGCCCGCGCCGGTGCGAACGTTGCCGATGCGGCGGCGCACGGGGCGCGCGTGCTCACCGATGACGATGTGCTGCCCGGGGTGCGCACCCTGCTGGGTTCGGTTCAGGTGGAGGCGTTCTTCGCCGACGGGCAGAAGCTGGTCACCGTGCACGACGCCATCGGACCCGGCAACCGCAGCGCCGAGGAACTCGCCGTCAACCCCGGTGAGGTGTTTCCCGCCGAAGGCGAGCTGGAACTCAACGACGGCCGGCCGACCGCGACGGTCACGGTGGAGAACACCGGCGACCGCCCCATCCAGGTCGGATCGCACTTCCATTTCTTCGAGACCAACCGGGCGCTGCATTTCGACCGACGATCGGCCTACGGCATGCGCCTGGACATCCCGTCCGGCACCGCCGTGCGCTTCGAACCGGGTGAAGCACAAGTGGTTTCGCTGACCAGCTACGGCGGTGAACGGCTGGTTATCGGGCAGAACGACGTCACCAACGCACGCACCGACACGACCCCGAGCGAGGAGCTCATGACCAGGATGCACACGCTCGGATTCCTGGACGCGGGATCCTGACATGGCCTACCGCATCAGCAGGGCCCGCTACGCCGAGTTGTATGGACCCACCACCGGTGACCGGGTCCGCCTCGCCGATACCGAACTGCTGGCCAAGGTCGAGGCCGACGCCACGGTCTACGGGGACGAGGCCGTGTTCGGTGGCGGGAAGACCATGCGCGAGGGGATGGCGGTCCACGGCGACCTCACCAATGCCGATGGTGCCCTGGACTTCGTGATCACCAACGCGCTGATCATCGACGCGGTACTGGGCATCCGCAAGGCCGATATCGGCATCCGCAACGGACGCATCGTCGGGGTCGGCAAGGCCGGCAATCCGCGCACCATGGACGGGGTCGATCCGGAACTGATCATCGGCGCGGGCACCGACATCCGCTCCGGTGAGGGCATGATCGCCACCGCCGGGGCCATCGATGTGCACGTGCACTTCGACAGCGCGGGCCTGGTCGAGGAGGCCATCTCCAGCGGGATCACCACCATGATCGGCGGCGGTCTCGGACCGGTCACCGTCGGGATCACCTCATCGGGCCCGAACAACCTGGCCCGCATGCTCGGTGCCGCCGAGGCCTTCCCGATGAACTTCGGTTTCATCGGCAACGGCAGCGCGTCGAGCACCGCACCGCTGATCGAACAGGGCCTCGCGGGCGCCATCGGGTACAAGATCCACGAGGACTGGGGCGCCACCCCGGCCGCCATCCGGGCCTCCCTGGACGCCGGTGACGAACTCGACCTGCAGGTGCAGATCCACACCGACACCCTCAACGAGTCCGGGTTCTACGAGGACACCATGGCCGCGATCGGCGGCCGGCCCATCCACACCTACCACGCCGAGGGCGCCGGCGGCGGTCACGCCCCCGACATCATGCGGGTGGTGGGTGAGCCGTATTGCCTGCCCTCCTCGACGAATCCGACCAACCCGTACACGCTGAACACCTTCGACGAGCATCTGGACATGGTGATGGTGTGCCACCACCTCAACCCGCGGATTCCCGAGGATGTGGCCTTCGCCGAATCGCGGATCCGGCGCGAGACCATCGCCGCGGAGGACGTGCTGCACGACCTGGGCGCCATCTCGGCGATGGGTTCGGATTCCCAGGGCATGGGCCGTATCGGTGAAACCATCGCGCGCACCTGGCAACTGGCCTCCCACATGCGGGCCACCCGCGGACCGTTACCGGCCGATGTGGGCACCGGAGCCGACAATGCCCGCATCCTGCGCTATATCGCCAAGTTGACCATCAACCCGGCGAAACTGTTCGGCATCGATCACGAGGTCGGATCGCTGGAACCGGGCAAGCTCGCCGATATCGTGTTGTGGGAACCCAAGTTCTTCGGCATCCGCCCCGAGGTGGTGTTCAAGGGCGGGTTCCCGGCCTGGTCGGTGATGGGCGAGGCCAACGCCTCCCTGATGACCTGCGAGCCGCTGAAGTACCGGCCGCAGTGGGCCGCCTATGGCCGCACCCCGGCCGATGTGTCGGTCAACTTCGTCGCGGGGGCGGCCATCGAGGCGGGGCTGGGCTCCCGGCTGGGACTGAGCACCCCGCTGGTGGCCTGCCGCGGTGCCCGGGCGCTGACCAAGGCCGACCTGCTGCACAACGACTACCTGCCCGAGATCACCATCGAGCCGGACACCTACCGGGTGATGGTCGACGGTCAGGTGTGTACCAGTACACCGATGACGACGGTGCCGCTGGGCCGCCGCTACACACTGAAATAGCAGGGAGATCACCATGTCTGAGGTACTCCGCGTCGGCATCGGCGGGCCGGTCGGCTCGGGCAAGACCCGGTTGGTGGAGATGCTGGTGCCCCAACTCATCGGCAGGGGCCTCGGCGTCGCGGTCATCACCAACGACCTCGTCACCGACGAGGATGCCCAACGGGTCCGCCGCAGCGGTGTCATCGACCCGAATCGCGTGCTGGCCGTCGAAACCGGGGCCTGCCCGCACACCGCCATCCGCGAAGATCCGTCGGCCAACCTGGCCGCCGCACGCCGGTTGTGCGCCGAGTTCGACGATCTCGACATCATCCTCATCGAGTCCGGCGGTGACAATCTGGCGGCCACCTTCACCTCCGACCTGGTGGACTACTGGATCTTCGTCATCGACACCGCGGGCGGTGACGACATCCCCCGCAAGAAGGGCATCGGACTGCTGCAGGCGGATCTGCTGGTGGTCAACAAGATCGACCTGGCCGAGCTGGTGGGCGCCGATCTGGCGGGGATGCGCCGCGACTGCGCCATCGCCCGTCCGGTCAAGCCCACCGTGTTCACCGATCTCCGCTCCGGAACCGGACTCGACGCGCTGACCGAGGAACTGCTGCGCGGTGTGATGCTCACGGCCAGCACATGATCGCGCCGGGCGAGCTGACGGTGCACACCCTGGCCGACGCCACCGGCACCACCCGGATCGCCGAACTACGGCAACGCTATCCCCAGCGGGTGACCACCGCACTGCACACCGACGCCGACTACCCGCACGCCGCGGTGCTGTGCGTGCAGAGCCCCAGCGGCGGCACGTTCTCCGATGACGATCTGCAAACCACCGTCCATTGCGCCGCAGGCACCCATCTCCACATGACCAGCCAGGCCGCCACCCAGGTATTCGCCGGGACCGGCCCGGGCGCCCGGCACCGGCTGCGATTCAGCGTCGAGCCGCGCGCCGTGCTGGAGTATCTTCCCAAAACAGTCATCCCGCAGGCGGATTCGACGCTCACCCAGAGCATCGACGTGGACGTCGACGAGGGCGGGACCTACATCGGCTGGGACGCCATCGCCGCGGGCCGCATCGCCCACGGTGAACGGTTCCGGTACGCCACCATCGACACCGCGTTCACCGTGCGGGTGGGCGGCCGGGTGGTCGCACGGGACCGCCAGCTCATCACCGCGCGGGCGGGTCTGGACTGCGACTACCTGGCCACCCTGCTCATCGTCACACCCGGCCTGTCGCCCGAACCGGCGCTGGCCGCGGTCCGGTCAGCCCTGGCCGGGCATCCGGGTGCGCTCGGCGGCGCGGGTGAACTCCCCTACCGGGCTGGCATTTTCGCGCGGATTACCGCCGCACGGGCCCCCGAGCTGAACGAAGTCTGCCGCGCGCTGCATGCCGCGGCCCGCCACACCGTGCTGGACCCACCGATTGCAAGGAGCGCCTGACGTGCTGGCCGATACCATTCTCGGAACCGTCGGCGACCCGGCCTTCGCCGGGCGCCTCCGCCACCATGTCGACATCGGCTGGGGTGATGCCGGCAAGCATCGCCAGCTCGTCACCGCCGATACCGGGATCGAGGTGCGGATCATGCTGCCGCGCGGCGCCTTCCTGCGCCACGACATGGTGATCGCCGACGATGGCGTCCATGTCGTGGTGGTGCGACGTCCGCGCGAACCGGCCATCCGGGTCCGCTTCGCGGACAACACCGCACGCGCCATGCTGCTGCTCGGCCACACGCTGGGCAATCAGCACGCGCCCATCGACGTCGACCATGACACGCTGACCGCACCTCTGTTCACCAGCGCGGCCGCCGCCCGGGAGATGCTCGCCGGGCTCGGCGTGATCGGCGAGGTCACCGAGATGGCGATGGCCGCCGACGGGTGGTCTGCGACGTCATCCGACCACAGCGCAGCCCATCACCATGCCGGCCATCACCACTGACCCCGCCACCGCGATCGCGCTGTGGGTGCAGTTGCACGACAGCGCGTTTCCGGCCGGACGGCTGGTGCACAGCCACGGCCTCGAGGAATGGCTGGCGCAGCGGCCAGATGCCGGCGCGGATGCGATCGAGACGGCGGTGTGCGGTTACCTCACCCACGGTTACGCGACGCTGGATGCCACCGTCACCGGGGCCGCATGGCGGGACTGGCAGTCGGCGCAGCGCCTGACCGAGCTCGATGAGTTGATCGCGTCCTACAAGCTGTTCGACAACGCCCGCACCGCGTCGGTGTCGGCGGGCAGACAGCTGACCGCGACGGCCTGTGATATCGGTATCGCCGAGCAGCACCCATACCTGCGCGCCGTGCTGGCCGGTAGCACCCCCGGTCATGCGGCCGTCGTCGACGGGGTGGTGCAGGCCCATCTGGGTGTCACCGAGCAACTCGCCGTCCTCGGTTCGCTGCGCTCGCTGATGGCCTCGATGCTCAGCGCCGCAGTGCGGCTGGGCCGGCTCGGGCCGCTGCAGAGCCAGCGCATCCAGTTGCGCCATGCTGCGGCGATGACCCGGGTGGCGGCTTCGGTCTGCGAGCGTCCGCTGTCAGAGCTGAGCAGCGTGTCCCCCGCCCTGGAGATCAGCGGCATGCGTCACGAGCAGCGCACGTCGCGGCTGTTCGCCACCTGACCTCAGCCCGCCTCGATCACGGAGAACATCACGATGGTCTGATCCCGGTGCGGGTCCATCAGGGCGTCGCAGGACAGCGTCAGGCGTCCACGTTCGGGATGGTCGAGCCGTTTGATCATGTGGGTGGTGTTGACCACCGTGGCGTCAGACCAGATGCCGGTGAACTCCGGGCTGCCGGCCAGCAGATCGCCGATCAACTGCTGCGTTCGCGCGTCCCGGGGATAGCGTGCCGCCGTGGCGCGCAGCTGGCCCGCCACCATCCGGGAGAACTCCTGCGCCTCGCTCATGCCGTAATGCCCCTGCTCGGACAGGAAATGGCGGCGTGCGATGTTGCGCTCGGCCGGCGCCAGCGCGCCGAAATCCTCCATCAACTCCGCGGCAGCGGCATTCCAGGCCAGGATGTCGAAACGCGCGCTGAGCACCAGAGCCGCGGTGCTCCCGAGACCCTGCACCAACTTCACCACGCTCGGACTGACCTCCGTGCTGGGTTCGCTCCCCGTGGGGACGTTGCGGCCGGCGAGCTGGAACAGGTGCCGCCGCTCATCGGCTCCCAGCCGCATCCCATCGGCCAGCGCACCGAGCACCTGCTCGGACGGGCCGCTACCCCGGCCACGCTCCAGGTTGGTGTAGTGCTCCACCGAGATGTGCGCCAGCTCCGCCACTTCGGAGCGCCGCAGCCCACTGGTGCGCCGCCCGTTCGGGGCGAACCCGAAGGCACTGGGGTCGCGGCTTTCCCGAACCGCCCGCAGGAACTCCCCGGCCGCCTGTCCATCCATGCCTCGATACTGGCACGACTCACCAGGCGACGAGCTCCCCCTGATCGCTGAGGAACTGACCGGTGCGGAATTCAGCGGACAGCGCAACCCCGACGATGCCGGCCGCCCCCACGGCAGGATCACCGGCCCCCTCCATCGGCTCGCCGTTGTTCAGACCGGTCCTCCGGTAGCCGGGGCTCACCGATACCACCGAGATGCTCTCGTGCGCCAGCTCTTTGGCGTACAACACGGTCAGCATGTCCACCGCACTCTTGGACGCCTGATACGCGGCTGCGGCCACATCGCTGTGCGGCCAGTCGGGATCGTTGACCAATCGGGTCGATCCGAGCTCACTGGACACGTTCAGTATCCGCGGCCGGGACGAGGCCCGCAGCAGCGGCAGCAGCGCGTTCGTGGTGGCGGAGATACCGGCCACATTGGTGTCGAAGGTCTTCAACAGGGAGGCGCGGCTCACCTGGGACGCCGGCAACCCGTCGCCGACGATCGCCGCATTGTTGATCAGGATGTCGAGCCGACCATAGGTGTCGGTGATGTGGCCGACGGCGTCGGCGATGGTCTGGTCGTCGGTGACATCGAGGGTCAGCAGGTCCACATCGAGACCTTCGGCCGCCAGCTGCTCCGCGGCCGATTTCCCGCGTTCGGGATCACGCGATGCCAGCAGCACGCGCACGCCGGCGCGGGCGAGTTGCTGAGTCAGATGGAAGCCGATACCGGTGTTCGCACCGGTCACCAAGGCAATGGGGTCATCAGTGTTGGTCATGTACTCATTTCAGCTCGGCGCGGGCAGACCGGGGAGTCACACGATGTACCCCCTCGTGCGGGAATAACTCTCGCTCGAACAGTTGCGCCGTGGCCAACGCGGTGGCGTCCTTCCCTTCGGGCGCCGAGACCAGAATTCCGGCGCCGGGGACAGGCAGCGACACCCCGCAGGCTCCCAGGTAGCTCAGCGCCATCGTGGTGCGCAGGGTGCTGGCATTGGCGGCGTCATAGGCGGTGTTGCTGGCCAGCAGCTCGGCGATGCGGGGAGCACCATGGCGGACCGTCGGGCACAGCAGCACCGCGCCCGCCAGATCGGTACGAAAGCTGCTGCGCAGCTGCGGCATCGCGCGCTGCACCAGTTCCGCTGTGACGTTGGCGTTGTGCCGCAACCGACGCGCCGTGGCGGGTTCGACGCCGGTGAGTCCTCCGTAGGTGGCATACGCCTCGGCGCCGACGATGGTGCCGTGTTCGTCGAGCAGTCGTTGCGCCTGATCCAGTGCCGGTACCCCTCTCGTGGTCACCGTGATGCCGGTGCGCTGCAGCCGATGCACAGCGTCCTCGAAAGCCGACCGGATATCCGGGGTGCAATCGTCGAGCCATTCCCCGGTGGGGATCACCGCCCGGTGCGCGGGCGCACCGTCGGACGGCGGTGCCAGCAGATGGTCGAGCAGCCGGATCCCGCGTACGGAGCGGGCCACAAATCCGATGCAGTCCAGCGTCGGTGACAGCGCCCGAAAGTCGTTGCGGCCATAGCGTCCATGACTGGCGCGATAGCCCACCGTGCCGGTGAACGCAGCGGGCACCCGGATGGAGCCGGAGGTGTCCGTTCCGACGGCCAGCGGAGCGATTCCGGTGGCGACGGCGACCGCCGCACCCGAGGACGAACCCCCGGGTACCCGGGCGGGGTCCAGCGGGTTCACCGGGGTGCCGAAATGCCCGTTGATACCGAGACCGGAGAAGGCGAATTCGCTGAGGTTGGTCTTGCCGATGGTCACCATCCCGAGGTCGCGCAGTCTGCGCACCAACGCCGCATCCCGGGCCGCCGGGGGCGCCCCGGCCAGCAGCGCCGACCCAGCGGTGGTGGGGACACCGGCGATATCGAACAGGTCCTTCCACACCACCGGCGTGCCGTCCAGCGGGCTCAGCCGCCGCGGTCGGCGATCGCTCGCCCGTGCTTCCCGCCGGGCACGCTCGGTGGTGACGGCCACCATGGTGGGCCGGTGGGCCCGGCTCAATGCCAGTTCGGCCGCCTGCTGCGCACTGTTCGGTCGCATAGCCGCACGATATGTCGCCGATTTGCCCGCAGCGATGGATGAACCTCCACCCGATCAAGCTGAACGCTATAGGAAAGGCCATGACGAGCCCGGGTCAACGCTCCGTTGAATGCAGGCATGGAGACCGCACGCATCCCCACTCAAGTGGACGTCCCAGCCGGGCAGGGCCGCGCGGTCCGGCTACGGGCAGGCGATACGGTGCAGGTGATCGACGTCGACGGCGCCCAGGTGGGCGATCTCTTCGCCTTCGCAGCCGCCGACACCTCCGAGCACCTGTCCGCGTCGCACACCCGCACCGCAACCGGTCGACTGTTCCCCCGCATCGGCGAGCAGTTCTTCACCAACCGGCGCCGGCCGATCTTGGCCCTGGCCGCGGACACCTCCCCCGGTGTGCACGACATGCTGATTGCCGCGTGTGACGCGGAGCGCTACCGCATACTCGGTGCCGACGTCCACGCGTCGTGCGCGGCAAATCTACGGCTGGCCCTGGCCGGTCTCGACCTGACGACAGCGGTGATCCCGCAGCCGGTGAACGTCTTCATGAACATCCCCGTCCACGACGGTGGTGAACTGCGGTGGCTGCCCGCAGTATCCGGGCCCGGCGACGCCATCACCCTGGTGGCCGAAATGGACTGCGTGGTGGTGGTGTCGGCCTGCCCGATGGATCTGAACGCCATCAACGGCGAGCGGCCCACTGCGCTGGCCATCGCCACCCACCCACAACAGGAGGTTTGATCATGACCACCCGCCACCCCGCCCTCACCGCACAGAAGCTCGGCCCTCTCGCCTTGGCGAACCGGCTGGCCGTCGCCCCGATGACACGGGTCTCGGCCACCCCGGATGGGGACGCCACCACCGAGATGGCCGACTACTACGCCACATTCGCCAGCGGTGGCTTCGGTCTGGTCATCACCGAAGGCATCTACACCGACACCGCGCACAGCCAGGGCTACCTCAACCAGCCCGGCCTGGCCACCGACGTGCATGTGCGGGCCTGGCGGCCGGCGGTCGACGCGGTACACGCACACGGTGCCCCGATCGTCGCCCAGTTGATGCATGCCGGCGCGCTGTCGCAGGGCAACTCCTATGGCCGGCACACCATCGCACCTTCGGCGATCACCCCGCGGGGCAAGCAGCTGGAAGAGTACGGCGGTTCCGGTGACTGGCCGACTCCCGTCGCGATGACGTCCGCCGAGATCGAGACGGTGACAGCGGCTTTCGCCGCCGCGGCTGTCCGGGCCCGGGAGGCCGGTTTCGACGGGGTGGAGGTGCACGCCGCGAACGGTTATCTGCTCGATCAGTTCCTCACCGACTACACGAACGCCCGCGACGACCAGTACGGCGGCGATACCGTGAACCGGGTCCGGCTGACCGCGGAGGTTCTCACCGCGGTGCGCACCGCGCTGGGCCCGGATTTCCTGGTCGGCGTGCGACTGTCCCAGACCAAGGTCAACGACTTCACCCATCGCTGGGCAGGCGGGGCCACCGAGGCCGAGATCATCTTCGGCGCGCTGGCCGGCACCGGCGTCGACTATCTGCACATCGCCAGCGAGGGACGCAATTTCATCGACACGGCCCGGTTCTCCGATGGCCGCACCATCACCGCGCTGGCGCGCACGGTGACCGGTCTTCCGGTGCTGGCCAACGGCGGCATGCATGACCTGCAGCAGGCTGCCGACGTGCTCGACGGCGGCCACGCCGACCTGCTGACACTCGGGCGCGGCGCGCTGGCCAATCCCGACCTGCCGCTGAAGGTTTCAGCCGGGGTCGATCTCGATACGTTCGATCACGCGATGCTCTCGCCGATGGCCACCCTCGGCAACACCCGCGCTTGGACGGCCGGCCGGTGAGCTGGCACGGTGGCGCCGCCGCGGTGGCCACGCTGACCTTCGATGTGGACGCCGAGTCCCCCATCCTGGCCCAGGGCGGCCACTACGCCGACCACATGATGGTGATGTCACACCAGTCCTACGGGCCCGATGTGGGAGTGCCTCGCATCCTGGACATGCTCGCCGAACTCGGCGTGGCGGCAACCTTCTTCATGCCCGGCTGGGTGGCCGAACAGCGCCCGGGACTGGCGGCCCGGATCGTCGACCACGGCCACGAGGTGGCTCACCATTCCTACAGCCACCGCTCCCCGGTCACCATGACCGCCGCCGAGGAGCGCGCAGATTTCGAACGGGCACTCGAGGTGTTCGCCGCACAGCGGATCGAGATCGCGGGGCACCGCGCCGCGTTGTGGGGTGCGAGCTGGCAGACACCCGAGCTCATCGCGAGTCACGGGCTGACCTATGACTCTTCGCTGATGGGCGATGACCGCCCGTACCGGATCGCCACCGGCGGCGGACCCATCGTGGAACTGCCGGTGCACTGGTCGCTGGACGACTGGGAGCAGTACGCGTTCCTGCCCGACCCGCATATCGGCGCAGTCATCGAGTCGCCGCTCAAGGTCGCCGAGATGTGGCGCGCCGAGCTCGATGCCATGCGCCGGTACAGATGCCTGTTCAATCTCTGTGTGCACCCGTTTCTTTCCGGGCGGCCCAGCCGGATCGTCGCTCTGCGCGGATTGATCGAGGAGGCACTGGAACTCGGCGATGTCAGCTTCATGCGGTGCCGTGATCTGGCGGCGGCCGTCGATGCCGACGCCGACATCGCGCCACGGAGGCTGGCGCCACCGCAGGGCTATCCCTGAGCCAGCGCGTCGGCCTCCAGCGCCAGGAACAGATCCACCCGGTCATCGAGCCGGTTGGCATCCCGGCCGGTGAGTTCCCCGATCCGCGCCACCCGGTTGCGCAGCGTGTTCACGTGGATGTAGAGATCCTGGGCGGTGGTCGACCAGTGCGCGTCGTGTCCCAGGAAGACCCGCAGTGTGCGTTCCAGTTCGGTTCCGCTCTGCTCATCGTGGCGGCGCAGCGGCGCCAGGATATCGTCGGCGAAGCGCCGCAGCACACTGCGCTCGTGCAGCCCCAACAGCATCCGATAGGTGCTCACGTCGGCGAAAGTGCCCACCCGCGAGTCGATATGCCGTCGGCGTAGCACCTGGCACACCTCACGGGAACCGATCAGCGGCTCCCGCAGGGCACCCGACCCGGCGGCCAGTGCTCCCACGCCGATCACCACCCGGTCATCGGTGAAGCGCTGCCGCACAGCAGCACTCAACTGGGTACACAGATGCACCAACTCGGTGTCCCGGCCGCCCCACGGGAAGACCACCACGGTGTCCTGGCTGCCGGCGACCACGATCGCGGGCACGCCGCGGGACCGGAAGAACTTCTCGATCTCGTCGGTCGATCCGGCCGGGCGCACCGGACCGTCGCCCACCACCATCGTGATGACGGCAAGCTGCGCGGACGGATCGATACCGAACGCACGCAGCCGGTCCTGCACGTCGCCGGCACGGCCGACACCGGAGAGCACCATCTCCAGCAGCTCACTGGAGAAACGTGATTCGATCGCTTGCAGTGCTTGCTGTTTGGTGACCTCGAGGCTGAGGAACCGGGCGGCCTGCTCCACCGCATCGCGCTCGGTGGCCGAGATGTCCTTGGCCGCCCGCAGGCAGAACACCGCCGCGTCGATGTCGCCCATCGCGCCCTCGATCAGGAACAGGGCGGCGGAACCGACACCGGGCAGCTCTGCCTCCAGCGGCGGTGGCCTGCGCGCGAGCGCCGCCGCGGCACTGCGGTCGACGACGTCGGCATCGACGCCGGCAACATCCACCGTGCCCGCCAGTCTCCGCCCCATCCGGTCCACCACCAACAGCGGGAGATCGTGATCGCGGCGCAGCACCGCCAGCACCCCTTCGGCGCCGCCGCCGCGGGCGATCGACATCGCCAGTGCGTCGCCTCGCCTGGCCAGGGTGGCGAGCGCGTCCTGACGGGCCGCGCCTTGAATCCGGGCGGCGGTCTCGGTGATGGCGGTGAACGGCACCGCGATCGACACCGAGACCAGGGGCATACCTGCGGCTTCGCAGGCGTCCACCAGATCGCCGGGAACGCCCGGATTCTGCTCCGTCAGACCGAAAATCAGGCCGCCTGCCCGGCCGCGCTGCAATGCCGAGACGAACGCGGTGGCGGTGGTGCTGTCGCGCCACAGTCCATTGGTCAGCACGACTTCGGTGGCGCGGATATAGGACGACGGGTCGGGCAGTTCGGTGTTGTGCAGCCACAACGCCTCCCGGTCCAGCGCGCCGGCGGGGCCGGGTACCAGCACGCGGAGCTCCAAGGTGGGCTCGTCCAGCAGCGCATTCAGACTCAGCATGGCTGTATCTACATCCAATCAGATCCTCTGATGATGGATCTTTATACACTGCTCAGCCGTCTGCGGCGGTGTTTCGATGGTCCAAGTCACGCTCGTGAGGAGAGCCACATGACAACCAGTCCCGCCGATATCGCGCCCGATGAGTCGCACCAGGATGCGTCCGTGCGCTTCGACGCCCACGGCATCGAACCGATACCCGATGACAGCCGCGACTGTTCGCCCTGGGAATTGTTCTGGATCTGGTCGGGGGCCAACATCGCGCCGATCAACTGGGTACTCGGTGCGCTCGGCATCACCCTGGGCCTGAGTCTGGTCGAGACGCTGATCGTGGTGGCCGCCGGAAACCTGCTCGGATGCACGGTTTTCGGCGTCTTCAATGTGATCGGGCACCGCACGGCGGTCAACCAGATGGTGCTCGGCCGCGCGCCATTCGGCCGGCTCGGTGCCGTGATCCCCGGAGTCGTGCAGTTCTTCCTGACGATGGGCTGGGTCGGCGTCAACACCTGGGTGGTGCTGGATCTGGTGATGGCGATCCTCGCCGAGGTCGGTGTCACCGGCGGTGTCTGGCTGGACTTCGTGGTGGCCTCGAGCATCATGGCGGTGCAATTAGGCCTGGCGCTGTACGGCTTCTACGCGATCCGCAGCTTCGAGAAGTACACGGTGCCGGCCACCGTGCTGGTGATGGCGGCGATGACCGCGATGGCCATCGCGACCACCGACGTCAACTGGTCCCTGGCGGGCACGGCGCTGGAACCGGGTGAGAAGTTCACGGCCATCACCCAATTGCTGACCGCCATCGGAATCGGCTGGGGGCTGACCTGGATTCCCTACGCCTCGGACTACAGCCGGTTCGTGCGCAGATCCGCCACCCCGCGGGCGGTGTTCTGGTCGTCCTCGCTGGGGATGTACATCCCCACGGTCTGGCTGGCCGCGCTCGGCGCGTGTCTGGCCAGTGCCGGTAACGGCAGCGATCCGTCGACGCTGGTGGTCGGCACCTTCGGAGTGATGGCGATCCCGGTGCTGCTGTTGCTGATTCACGGCCCGATCGCGACCAATATCCTCAATCTGTACTCGTGCTCGCTGGCCGCTCTGTCGATCGGCGTCCGGGCGGCACGCTGGAAGGTCACGCTGATCGCCGGTGTGGTGGCCACCATGGTGCTGGCGGTGTTCGTCAACGCCGAGAGCTTCGCGCACGCCTTCGACAACTGGATGGTGTCCATCCTGGTGTGGATCAGCCCGTGGGCGGCCATCATGCTGGTCGACTATCTGGTGATCCGGCGCGGCGCCCTGGACGTCGGTTCGCTGTACGGGACCGAGCACGGCAGGTACCACGCGGCCGGGCTCATCAGCTTGGCCGCAGGCATCGTCGCGGGCTGGTCCTGGCAGTACGGCCTGGTGCCCGCCATGCAGGGACCGCTGGCCATCGCACTGGGCAACACCGACTTCTCCTGGCTCTCGGGCAGTCTGGTCGCCGGCGGGCTGTACTACGCCCTGAACCGAAAGGTACGGGCATGACCGGGCTGCCGACGGTGGTCAGCGCCACCGAATTGTCGAACAGCTTCCTGGGCAAGCTGATCGAGATCTGCTTCGTGACCGCCGATCACCGCCGGACGATGGCGGGCCTGGTCCGCCTCGGCATCGGGCCGTGGCGGGTGTACACCTTCGATTCGGCGACGGTCACCGACCGAACCTACCGCGGTGCGGCCGCCGACTACGCCATCAAGGTGTGCTTCGCCGATGTGGGCGATCTGGCGGTCGAGATCATGCAACCGCTCTACGGCCCGTCGATCTTCCAGGAGTATCTGGACACTCACGGCGAGGGCATCCAGCATGTGGCCTTCGACTGCGATGAGTTGCCCTGGGCCCGGCGGCTCGGCGAGTTCGCCGGCCGCGGGTTCCCGCTCAGCCAGTCGGGCCGGTTCATGGACGCCAACGCCTTCGCGTTCTTCGACACCGCCGAAGCGACGGGTACGACGTTCGAGACATATTCGATTCCAAGGGGTTTCGTGTGGCCCGAGCCCGAGGAGTGGTATCCCGGTCCTCCTCCGGAGGGACAGGCGCCGCCGGTGCGCGAGCAGTAGCGCAGCGCACCTCAGCCCAGCGCCGGGCTCTTGAGGGCACGGATGGCCAGCCAGGCGGCCGCCCGGTCGTCGGGGCTGGCCATCGACAATCCGGTCAGCTCCTCGATCCGGCGGATCCGCGCCGCCAGCGTCTGCCGGTGCACGTGTAGCCGGCTCGCCGAGGAACCCCACGCGCCGTGCTCGGCCAGGTAGATCTCCAACGTGCGGGTCAGCGCGCCGTGGTGCCCGCCGTCGTCGCGTAGTGGATCCAGCACCGCCGCGACGCGGGTCATCGCGCTATGGTCGAGATGGTCCAAGACGTACGAGACGGTGGCCAGCGTGCGGTACCAGACGACCGGACGGGAGTCGACCACCGCGGTCTCCAGTGCCTGCCTGGCTTCGGCGGCGCTGCGGCCCAACAGCTGTGGCGTCGCGGCCGATCCCAGCCCAATCCGCAGCGGCAGACTTGCGTCGGCGGTGAGCCGCTCCACCATGGCGGCGAGTTCCGGTGCACGGTCGGCTCCGATGAAACCGAGCACCTGCCCGCGCTCGGCCGACACCATGTGAACGGCTCCGAGCTCGTCGAGC
This sequence comes from Mycolicibacterium frederiksbergense, assembly GCF_012223425.1. Lineage (GTDB taxonomy): Bacteria > Actinomycetota > Actinomycetes > Mycobacteriales > Mycobacteriaceae > Mycobacterium > Mycobacterium frederiksbergense. Next base: position 3,499,705 of record NZ_CP038799.1, on the reverse strand, counting down.
CAGCGGATCGCTTGCCGCTCCGGATCGATGGCGGTCGATCTCGACGCCACCGCGAACGCCGTCAGCGACTGTTCGCGAACGCCCCACCGGCGCAACAGCGTTGCCGCCTCGGCGCCGCCGCGCAACAGCGTCGACATCATCACCTCTCGGCCCAGCCGCTCGGTTGCCGGATGGTCGGCGGTGTGCAGCAGCAGATCCAGCAGGGCGGCCACCTGGGAAGCCAGATCACGGCTGCGGCTGGTGGAACCCCGGGCGCCGATGACCAGGTAGGCACTGACATCCTCGCCCTGCCCGACCGGGTGCACCTGCAGCCCGGGGTGACGGATCCGCACCCGGCGCCCGAACGCCACCGAGCCCGCGTCCCGTACGTGCAGGCTGCCGGCGCCGGCGGTGGTGATCACCTCACCGTGCGCGTCGAGAAGCACTGCCCAGCCGTCGATCCGGTGCGCCAGCTCGGCCACCACCGCGACCACGCCTCCGCGCCGGGCCACCTGGGTGAGCACCTTGGTCCCGGTGGTGACCCTGCGGTCCTCGGCGGCCTGGTCGGCCGCGACCAGAGCCGTGAGCCTGGCATGCAGCACGTCGGCGGCCAGATCGGGCACCACGACTGCGGTGATCGCCCTGTCGACGAGGACCGTGCGGAGCGTGTCGGCGGCGGTGCCCCCGGCGATGATCGCGACGGATCCGGCGAGCGGCGTCCGCCCGTCTCTGGACGCCAGCGCTGCCGCCCAGTCCATCGGGGCGGCCACCACCAGCGTGGCGTAGCCGGGCGAGCTCGCCAGCACCAGGTCGGCCAGAGCCACGCTGCCCTCCACCGGCGTCGCCCCGTCGACGGCACCGGCGATCAGCTCGGCACCGAAATGCTCGGCGATCGCCCGCACGTCATAGGCCACGCCCGGAGTGTACAAAATGATGGATTTGGCTCCACTGATCACACTTTTTGCGGCTGTGCTCGGAGCTGCCCGCTCCCTACGATTCGGTGGATTCCCCTAGTCGATGGATTCCGCTTGTAAAGGAGCACCGTGAAAGCGATCGTCTTCCGAGATCCCGCCACGCCCATCGAGTACGTGGACGTCGACCTGGCCGGTCCCAAACCGGGCGAGGTGCGGGTGCGGATCGCTGCCGCCGGCGTGTGCCACTCGGATCTGCACGTCAAACGCGGCGAGTGGGACGCGCCCGCGCCTCTGGTCATGGGGCACGAAGGGTCCGGCGTGGTGACCGAACTCGGCGAGGGCGTCACCACGCTCGCGGTCGGTGACCATGTGGTGCTCTCCTGGGTGCCGCCGTGCGGCGAATGCCGCTACTGCCGGTCCGGCCACGAGGCGCGTTGCCAGAAGGTCGCCACCGTGGTCGCACCGCTGGGGACCCTTTTCGACGGCACATCGCGCCTGTCGCGCAACGGCGAGGTCGTGCACCACTATCTCGGGGTGTCCTCTTTCGCCGAGGAGGTCGTCGTCCCCGCGTCCGGCGCGGTGAAGGTGCGCGAGGATGCGCCGCTGGACGTCATCGCCCTGGTCGGCTGCGCCGTGGCGACCGGTGTCGGCGCGGTGCTCAACACCGCCGCGGTCGAACCGGGTGCCTCCGTTGCGGTAATCGGCTGCGGCGGCGTCGGCCTCAACGTCATCCAGGGCGCGAAGCTGGCCGGCGCCAGCCGGATCATCGCCATCGACGTCCGCGACGACAAGACCAAGATGGCCGTGCAGTTCGGCGCCACCGACCGCATCAACGCCGCCGCCGGCGATGCCGAGGAGCAGTTGCGGGAGTTGATCCCCGACGGTGTCGACTACGCGTTCGACGCATTCGGTCACACCGGCACCACCGAGCAGGCCATCCGGATGCTCGGGCTGGGCGGGGCGGCCGTCGTGGTCGGTCTGCCGCCCACCGGGGCCAAGGCGTCGTTCGAACCGCTGGTGCTGGCCGAAGCCGACCAGCGCATCCTCGGCTCGAACTACGGATCGGTGCGTCCCTCCATCGACATCCCCGCGCTCGTCGATCGCTACATGGACGGCCAGCTCAAACTCGATGCGCTGGTCTGGGCCAGCCGACCGTTGGAGGAGGCGGCCGCAGCGTTCGACGACCTCGAGTCCGGCGAAGCGCTGCGCACCCTGCTCATTCCCTGAAAATCCTCATCGACAACAACTTTCGAATCTCAAGGAGCCGAATGGCCACCGAAACCCCTCCCGTCGACGCCGGCCTGCGTCACGGAGTGATGTCCGGTCCCGAACTGGCCGCGCAGGCCATCGCCAACATCGCGCCCAGCGCGGTCATCGCCTTCACGGCGGCGGCCATCTATCTGAGCGCGGGCACCGGCACCATCGTGTCGTTCGCGCTGGCGACGGTGGTCATCCTGTCGGTCGGCTACTGCGTGGTGGTGTTCGCCCGCCGCAACGCGTCGGCCGGCTCGCTGTACACCTATGTGTCCAAGGGCCTCGGGCCGTTCGGAGCCTACCTCGCGGGAGTGGCGCTGTTGGTGGGCTGCTGGGGCATCGCCGCCGGCTCGCTCGGCGGGGCGGTCTCCTACACCAGCGATTTCCTGATCTCCCTGGGGATTCCGGCGGGCGGCGTCGGGTCGACGATCGTGCTTGCGATCGTATTAGGCGGTCTGGCAACGCTGTTCACCATCCGCGGGATCCGGCTCTCGGCGCGGGTATCGCTGACCCTGGAGTTGGTCTCGGTCACCATCATCGTGGTCCTGCTGGTGCTCGCCCTGGTATGGGCGGGACCCGCGGCCTGGGATCCGTCCCAGTTCTCGTTCAGCGATATCCCCGGACAGGGTGTGGCCGCCGGCATGGTGCTCGGCATCCTCGGTTTCGTCGGGTTCTCCTCGGCCGACGCGCTGGGCCGGGAGGCACGCAACCCGTACACCGCCATCCCCCGCGCCATCATGTGGAGCGCGCTCGTGGTGGGTGTGCTGTATGTGTTCGCCGCCTACACGCAGATCGCGGTGCTGCAGGAAGGGCTAGCCGACAGCGCCAATCCTTTGCAGGACATCGCGATTCTGATCGGTATGCCCTCCTGGTTCAACCCAATCCTGCTGTTCGGTGTCGGCGCCTCGTTCTTCGCGGTGGTGGTCGCCCCACTGAACGTCGTCGGCCGCATCGTGTACGTGATGGGCAAGGAGGGCGTGGTCGCGGACAGGTTCGGCCGCACCCACGAAGGCCACCTGACGCCGCACCGGGTGCTGCTGATCGCCGGGCCGGCGGCCATCGCCCTGGACGTCGTCCTGCTCGCCGCCGGTGTGCATCCGATGGACATCGTGGTGTGGGTCGACACCTACGCCACCTACGGATACATGGTCGCCTACTCGCTGGTCGCCGCCGCCTGTGTGGTCTACACCCGGCGCACCGGCCAACCGAACCGGCTGGTGTGGGTCACCGCCGTCGTCGCGATCCTCGCCATGGCCTACACCTTCTTCGCCAACGTATACCCGGTGCCCAGCTTCCCGCTGAACATCCTGCCGTACCTGTTCCTGGCGACCGTCGCCGTAGCATTGGGCTGGTACTACCACCTGGTGCGCAATCGCCCCGAGGTCATCGCCCGGATCGGTCAGACCGAGACGGACACCCTGGAAGGCGTTGGGTAACCGGCCATTAGGCTGTAGTGATGACAGGACATTTCGCAGTGTTGGGCGCCACCGGCGCGCAGGGTGGCGCCGTGGTCAGGGCGCTACTGGAAAGCGGGGCGACGGTCCGCGGGATCACCCGCCGTACCGACTCCGCGTCGGCTCAGCGGCTCAGCGCAGCCGGCGTCGAGGTCGTCGCCGCGGACCTGTCCGATGAGACCTCGGTGACACGGGCCTTCACCGGGGTCGACGGCGCCTACGCGTTGACCACGCCGTTCGAGGACGGTCCCGAGGCCGAGATCGCCCAGGGCCGGACCATCCTGGATGCAGCGCTGGCAGCGCGGGTGCCGCACCTGGTGTTCTCCTCGGTCGCCGATGCCGACCAGCACACCGGCATACCGCATTTCGACAGCAAGGTCGCGGTGGAGGCGGCGCTGGCACGGTCCGGGTTGTCGTACACCATCGTCGGACCGTCGTATTTCTACGACAACATGCTGGGCGGCCTCGACGCCATCAAGGCCGGCGTGTTCGAGCTTCCGCTGCCCGCCGATGCCTCGTTGCAGCAGTTGTCCCGTCGCGATCTGGGACGGTTCGTCGGCGCGGTGCTCACCGATCCCGAACCGGTGCGCGGCGCCCGGATCGATATCGCCTCCGATCAGCCGACCGGCCGGGAGATGGCGGCCGCGCTGTCCGAGACGCTGGGCAGGCCCGTGGAACTGGTGACCCGCGATCCTGAGCTCATCGCCTCCGATGACATGCGGGCGATGTTTACCTTCCTGGCCTCCGGCGGTTACACCGTCGATATCGCCGCACTGCATACGCGGTACCCGCAGATCGGTTGGCAGAGCTTCACCGACTGGCTGGAGACCGATCTGCGTCCGCTGCTCAGCTGACCGTGAGCGTCGCCTTGCCGGCCACCCGCCGGCCGAGCAGGGCGTCGATCGCGGCATCGAGATTGTCCCAGGAGTCGCGGTAGCCCACCTGGGCGTCCAGCAGCCCGCGGCCGGTGAGATCCAGCACGTACTGCAGTTCCTCGCCCAACGGCCAGTTCGCCATGAACGACTCGATCCTGTTGTTCTTCCTGGCCATTCGCGCCGCCTCGAAATCGATCAGCGTCGACTGGCCGGACGCCGATCCGACCGAGATCAGCGTGCCGCCGTCGGCGAGCAGTCCGTACGCATCGGCCAGCATGGTGCCGCCGATGTGTTCGAGCACCCCATGCACCGGTTCCACCCCGTCGAGGCCGACCACGATCTCGTCGGCGCCGAGTTCGCGCAGGCCCGCACCGCGCTCGGGGCTGCCGACCGCGGCGATCACATGCGCACCCGCCCGGGCCGCCAACTGCACGGCCAGTCGGCCGACACCACCCGAGGCTCCGGTGACCAGAACCCGCTTGCCGAGTACCGGACCGAGCCGGCGGATGGTCTGCACGGCGGTCACCCCGGCGACCGGCAGCGCGGCCGCCGTGTCGAAATCGACCGAATCGGGGATCACCGCAACGTTTTCCGACGCCAGCACCCGACGTTGCGCCCAGCCCTGCGACCAGGAAGCCCCGGCCACCCTGGTGCCCACCGGCGGACCGGAACCGTCCGCGGCGGCGGTTGTCACGACGCCGGCGCTGTCCCAGCCGGGGATGTCCCCGGGATGTTCGGCGTTGTCACCGTAGTACACCTCACCGAAGTTCAGCGAGATGGCCTTGACGTCGATCAGCAGTTCGTTCGGCGCCGTGGGCACCGGGTCGGGGGCATCGGCAAACGCGAACTTGCGCGGGGCATCGGGGTCGAAGACGATGGCGCGCATCAGCTCTCGACCACCGCGGTGACACGGATCTCGATGCGCATCTTCGGTGCCCCGAGCGCGGTGACACCGATCTCGGTCCAGATGGGCGGCCGGTCCGGCATCCACTGACGAAGCTGCGCGAACATGACCTCGTTGTGGGCGTCGAAGTTCTCGTCCGGCTCCTTGAGCACGTGGTACGAGTTCACGTGCACGACATCTCGCCAGGAGGCGCCGGCCGCAGCGAGGGTGCGCTCCACGTTCTCGAAAGCCCGGACGATCTCGTCCTCCAGTGACTCCGGGAAGTTGAGATCGTCGTCCCAGCCGCCCTGCCCGGAGATCTCCACCCTGTCGCCGATCCGCACGGCTTGGTGATAGTGCCGTTCGGCCAGGGCGCTCTGCCCGTAGCCCGGCGTCACGAAGAACTCGATATCATTTTTCACTTCATGCATGAAGTCAAACGTACACCCGATGACTTCATGCGTAAAGTCATCCCGATGGCGAGCACCGACGCACCCCAGTGGTTGTCCGACGACGAGAAGCAGGCATGGACGGGTCTGATCTCGCTGATCCTGCTGATGCCCGGGAAACTCGAGGCTCCGCTGCGCCACGTCGACCTCACCCTTTTCGAGTACCTGACGCTCAGCCACATCTCCGATGCACCGGACCGGCGAATCCGGATGAGCGAGTTGGCGTTCCTGGCCAACGGATCCCTGTCGCGGCTGTCCAATGTGGTGAAACGCTTCGAGCAGCGCGGTTGGGTCACCCGCTTCCCGGACCCCGACGACGGCCGCTACACGCTGGCCGAGCTCACCGACGACGGCCACCGGCTGGTCGTCGAGGCCGCGCCGATCCACGTGCGTGCGGTCCGTGAACTGATCATCGACCCACTCACGGGCACCGACCTGGCGGCGCTGACGCGGATCGCCGCCAAGCTGCGGGTGGTGCCACCCGGGTTCAGATCCCAGCACGGATAGGGTCGAGGCCATGACCGTGCGCAGACTCCAGCCGTACGCGGTGACGATCTTCGCCGAGATGTCGGCACTGGCGGCCCGCATCGGCGCGGTGAATCTCGGACAGGGCTTTCCCGACGAGGACGGCCCCGCCGGCATGCTGAAGGTCGCCCAGGACGCCATCGCCGAGGGCATCAACCAGTACCCGCCCGGCCTGGGTATCCCTGCGCTCCGTACGGCCATCGCCGAGCAGCGCCGCCGGCTGTACGGCGTCAACTACGACCCGGACACCGAGATCCTGGTCACCGTCGGGGCGACCGAAGCCATCGCCGCATCGGTCATCGGGCTGGTCGAGCCCGGTTCCGAGGTGTTGGTGATCGAGCCGTTCTATGACTCCTACTCACCGGTGATCGCGATGGCCGGCTGCCACCGGGTCGCGGTGCCGATGGTGGCCGACGGCAGCGGCTTCGCCATCGACGTCGAGGCCCTGCGGGGCGCGGTGACGCCCAACACCCGGGCGCTCATCCTCAATTCACCGCACAACCCGACCGGCAGCGTGGCCTCCGCAGAGGAGCTGGCCGCGATTGCCGAACTGGCGATCGCCCACGACCTGCTGGTCATCACCGACGAGGTGTACGAGAACCTGGTGTTCGACGGCCTGCGGCATCTGCCGCTCGCGGCGCTGCCCGGCATGGCGGAGCGGACCGTCACCATCTCCAGTGCGGCCAAGATGTTCAACGTCACCGGCTGGAAGATCGGGTGGACATGCGGCCCCGCCGACCTCATCGCGGGCGTGCGGGCGGCCAAGCAGTACCTGAGCTACGTGGGCGGCGCGCCATTCCAGCCCGCGGTCGCCCGGGCCCTCAACGACGAGGACGGCTGGTCGCTGGCCCTGCGCGATACGTTGCAGGCCCGGCGCAACCGGCTGGCCGCGGCCCTGACCGACATCGGGTTCGGGGTGCACGACAGCCACGGCACCTATTTTCTGTGTGCGGACCCACGGCCTCTCGGATACTCCGACTCCACCACGTTCTGTGCCGAACTACCCGAGCGCGCCGGCGTCGCCGCGATTCCCATGTCGGCGTTCACCAGCGGCGATCACGGTTGGAATCACCTGGTGCGCTTCGCTTTCTGCAAACGCGACGAGACGATGAACGAGGCGATCCGTCGCCTCGGGGTGCTCAAGTCGCGCTGACACGGCAGGATGGACCGATGCCCACTGTGCGCCGAGTCCCCGAGGACACGCTCACACGTCTCGACGCCCTGCTCGAGGGTGTCGACGCCGCGTTGGCCGCTCGCTACCCCGGGGACCGCTCCGGCAGCCAGCCGGTGCACACCGTGTACCTCAGTGCCGCGGACGCCGGCCCGGCCACCGTCATCGAGTGGGGCGCGCACGCGCTCGAACTGCTGGACCGCTACCCCGAGGTGTTCGCCGAACTCGGGGATGAGACCACCCTGGCAATGGTCAGGGACCGGCTGCGCACCGCACCCATCGCGGATCTGCGGCTGGACTTCGAGGACGGGTACGGGCGGCGCGCCGAGGATGCCGAGGACGCGGACGCGGTGCGGGCCGGAGACACCCTGCGCGCGCTGGCGCTGGACTGTTCCGGGATCCGGATCAAGGGGCTGACCGCCGCGGATCGGCGACGGTCGGTGCGCACCCTGGAACTGGTGCTCGACGGCGGCGTCCCACCGGGTTTCGTGTTCACCGTGCCGAAACTGCGTGCGGCCGAACAGGTCACCGCCACGGTCTGGCTGTGTGAGGCTCTGGAGCAGGTGCACGGTCTGCCCGCGGGCGCCCTCCAGTTCGAGTTGCAGATCGAGAGCCCGCAGGCGGTCATCGGACCCGACGGCACCGCGACAGTGGCCCGGGCCATCGATCTGGCCGACGGCCGATGCAGCGGATTGCACTATGGCACCTACGACTACAGCGCAGCCTGCGGTATCGCACCGCAGCAGCAGTCCCTGGACCATCCCATCGCCGACCACGCCAAGGCCGTCATGCAGACCGCCGCCGCCCAGACCGGGGTGTGGATCGCCGACGGATCCACCCAGGTGTTCCCGGTCGGCTCCGACGACCAGGTGGTGGCCGCTATCCGCAGACATCACCGGTTGGTGACCCGGTCCCTGGAACGCGGCTACTACCAGGGCTGGGATATGCATGCCGGCCATCTGGTGACCCGATGGCTGGCCACCTTCACCTTCTTCCGCGCCGCCGTCGTTGCGGCCGCACCCCGGCTGCAGGCCTACCTGGACCGCCGGGGCGGCGCCATCGCCGATGAGCCCGCCACCGCGGAGGCGCTGTCGACGGTGGTCCTGCGCGGATTGGACTGCGGCGCGTTCGACTCCGACGACGTCGCGACCCTGGCCCCCGCGGCCACCATCGATGTACTGCGAAAGCTCAAGGACCGGAAGCTGATATGACCGAATCTCTCCCCGACTTCACCTGGCTGCCGGATCTGGCGCTGCGCACTCTCGGCGGCGCCGTTGTCTGGGCGAATGACGAGTCGTTCGCCGAGAAGGAAAACCTGATCTCGCAGGGACCGTCTACGTACCGGCCGGCCTCGTTCGGGCACAAGGGCCAGGTGTACGACGGCTGGGAGACCCGGCGCCGCCGCGAAACCGGCCATGACACCGCGATCGTCCGGCTCGGGGTACCCGGAGTGATCCGCGGCGTGGTGGTGGACACCGCATGGTTCAAGGGCAACTACCCGCCCGCCATCTCGTTGGACGCGCTCGAGGTCGACGGCTACCCCACCGCCGAACAGCTGGCCGCCGACGAGAACTGGACGCCGCTGATCGAACGCAGCCGCGCCTACGGGGACACCCGCAACAACTTCGAGGTCAGTTCCGAAAACCGCTGGACCCATGTGCGACTCAACATCTACCCCGACGGTGGGGTGGCGCGGCTGCGGGTGCACGGGGAAGGCCTGCCGGACAAGCGCTTCTTCGGTGTCGGCCCGCTGGACCTCGCCGCGCTGGAGAACGGGGGCCTGGTCCTGGACTGCTCCAACAGGTTCTACAGTTCCCCGCAGAACCTGATCTTCCCCGGCTACGCCCAGGTGATGGGCGACGGCTGGGAGACCGCACGCCGCCGCGATGACGCCAACGACTGGGTGCGGTTCCGGCTGGCCGGTCCCGGCCGCGTCAATCTGGCCGAGATCGACACCTCGTATTTCATCGGCAACTCCCCCGGCTCGGCCGCGCTCACCGGGTTCCGCGCCAACGGTGACCGGGTGGAACTGTTGCCACGCACCGATCTGCTGCCCGATACCCGGCACAAGTTCCTCATCGACGCCGACGACGTGCTCACCGAGGTACGGCTGGACATCTACCCGGACGGCGGGCTCGCACGGCTGCGGCTGTACGGGGAGCTGGCGTGACGTATCCCCGCGACCTGATCGGGTACGGGCGCCACACCCCAGATCCGCGGTGGCCCGGCGGCGCCGCGATCGCCGTCCAGTTCGTGCTGAATTACGAAGAGGGCGCCGAGAACTCGATCCTGGACGGCGATCCCGCGTCGGAGACGTTCCTGTCCGAGATCACCCCGGCCGAAGCGTTCGGCAGCCGGCACATGAGCATGGAGTCGATGTACGAGTACGGCTCACGTGCGGGGCTGTGGCGGATCTTGCGGATCTTCGAGCAGCGCGGCCTGCCACTCACGATCTTCGCGGTGGCACGTGCCATGCAACGCAATCCCGAAGCGGTGGCGGCGTTCTCGGAGCTGGGTCACGAGATCGCCTGTCACGGACTGCGCTGGAAGTCCTATCAGCTGATCGGCGAGGACACCGAACGCGCCCATATGACCGAGGCCATGCAGATCCTGACCGAACTGACAGGCGCGGCGCCGCTGGGCTGGTACACCGGTCGGGATTCCCCGCACACCCGCGAGCTGGTGGTGGAGCACGGCGGGTTCGTCTACGACTCGGATTCCTATGCCGACGATCTGCCGTACTGGGTGAGGGTCCGCGACACCGATCATCTGGTGGTGCCCTACACCCTGGACACCAACGATATGCGGTTCTCGTCGCCGGCCGGGTTCGCCAACGGTGACGAGTTCTATGCGCACCTGCGCGATGCCTTCGACGTGCTCTACGCCGAAGGTGTTGCCGGACAGGCGAAGATGTTGTCCGTGGGCCTGCACTGCCGGCTGGTCGGCCGGCCCGCCCGGGCGGCGGCGCTGCAGCGGTTCCTGGACTACGTGCAGTCACACGATCGGGTGTGGGTGGCACGACGCATCGAGATCGCCGAACACTGGCGGGCGGTCCACCCGGCGCCGGACCTGTAGCTTGTCGTGCCGCGCTTCGAGCGCCGCGGCCGGCCCGTCAGCCGTCAAAGTGTCACCGATATCTTGATGCATCTCCCTTGCGCGAGGCCTTGATTCGGCGTAGTATCGAACACAAGTTCGAATGCGACGTAGCTCCCATAGCGCCACGGTGAGCTTCAGACCGCGACTCCGGTCGCCGAGAGGTTCGATGGTCCCGCGGGATTATGCGAGCCGTTGTGACTGATCGTGCCCTTTGGGCACCTTCTGTGAAAGCCGGTATCCACATGGACGCCACTGATCTCGACACGGTCATCGATGCGCTGATCGATGATCTCACCCCCTCGCCTGTGCGGGATGAGGATCGCACTCCGTTTCATCTGCTCGACGCTCCCCGCCGGGTGATTGATGAGCAGCCTTTGTTGGCGGTGTTGGTGGCCGCGGTCACCGCCCGCAATCTGTTCGATCATGTGATCGCCCAGGCGGTCGCGGCGGCTGAGCGTGTGGGCATTCCGGCACGCAAGCACCTGCGTTCGGGGGCCGATCTGCTCACCAGTCTGGGTGTGGCGCCGGGCGCGGCGTACCGGGCCGCCCGGGTCGGTCGTGCAGCGCACACCCTGACTGCGCTGACCCAGCAGCAGCGTCTCGGTGGGATCGGCATCGAATTCGCCGACGCCGTCGGAAAAGGAATAGCCCACATCAGCGCCAGAGTCGCCCTGTCCGAGGAAGACCGGGCGGGCGTCGTGACGACGCTGATGATCCAGACCACCCCCTCCGGGGTGGCCAAGAAGGCCCGCGAGATCGCCATCGCGCAGGCCGCCACATCGCCGCAGGACGAGGGCATGGTGCCGGTCGCGGAGAACGCCGACCTCAACGACATGACCGTGGTGCAGACCGAGGACGGCCGGGTCGCCGCCAGCCTGGATCTCGACGCACTCACCGCGGAGGAGCTGCTCACCGCACTGGACCCGCTGTGCCGGCCGATACCGCTGCCCGACGGATCCCCGGACCCACGCCCAGTCGGTAAGCGTCGCGCCGACGCATTCGGACAGATCATGCGCACCTACCTGTCGAGCTCGCAGCGCCCGATGAGCGGTGGTGTGCTCCCGCACGTCACCCTGATCCGCCCCACCGCAACAGGGTTCGTCGACACCCTCGGATTCACCGGCCCCATCACCGCAGGCACCGCAGAGCTTGTCTCGTGCGACAGCACCCTCACGACGGTGACTGTCGATGGCGCGGGTGCACCCCTGGACGTCGGACGCAGCGAAAGGTTGTTTACGCCCCTGATCCGTAAAGGGTTGGCGGTCCGCGACGGTGGGTGCGCGCACCCACCGTCTGCGGACGACCCGTCTCCTGGTGCGATGCCCACCACATCCAACCCTGGGCCAGCGGCGGCACCACCAGCATCGACAACGGTGTGCTGCTGTGTCGACTGCACCACACCGCGATCCACCACGGCGGCTGGCAGGTCTACCTCGGCGCCGACCGCCACCCCTGGTTCATCCCACCGCACCGCCCGGATGAACCCGAACCCGCGCACCTGAGATCGCATGCGCGCCGCACCATGACCACCCTGCCCACCGCCGCATAACCAAAACCACACGGCACCTTGACAACTCCACAGTGAAACAGCCCGCGCAGCGGGTCCGGCGGCAGAACCCGCCGCCGGACCCGCCACCACGGATTAGGCCTTGTGGACGTACTCCTTGGCCGGCGGCGTCGCGAACTCGCCGCGCTTGCCGGTACGCAGCCCCATCGTCACCAGCGACTGCACCGTGAGCGTGGCGGCGGTGACACCGTCGACCACGGGCACACCGATCTCCTCGGAGATACGCTTGCACATATCGGCCATCCCCGCGCAGCCCAGCACCACCGCGTCGGAACGGTCCCGCTCCACCGCCTCCCGGCAGGCTTCGGTGACGAGTTTCGTTGCCATCGGATCGGTTTCGAGATCCAGGACCGGTATTTCGCAGGCGTGATAGCCGCGGCAGAAGCGGCTCATCCCGTAGCGTTCGGCCAGTTCCTCGGCCCGCCCGATGGTACGGCCCAGCGTCGTCACGATGCTGAACCCGCGGCCCAGGTGGCTCGCGGTCTGCATGGCGGCCTCGGCGATACCGATCACCGGCCCGGTGGCCAGTTCCCGTGCGGCGTCCAGGCCTGGGTCCCCGAAACAGGCGATGACATAACCGTCGACGCCCTCGGCCTCACCGCGCTGGATCGCCGCCAGCAGGCCGGGCACACTCATCGCCTCGTCGTAATGACTCTCGATGGACGGCGGCCCGAACTCGGAGGTCACACCGGTGACATCCACCCCCGCAGCCGCCACCGCCCGGGCGCAGACCTCGATCGTCGAGGTCATTGCCCGGGTGGTGTTCGGGTTGATCACCCAAATACGTGTCACGACACCGATTCTGCCACCAGGACGTCCCGCTTACCCCACAGGTAGTAGATCGCGAAGCCGACTCCGCAACCGATGAACCAGCTGTACTGGGCGGCGGCAGCCATGCCCGCCACGGAACCACCGAGCAACACCGGGATCATGGCCAAGATGGCACCGATGACGGTGGCGACGACGGCCACTTTGTTGTATCCCTTGGTGTACCAGTATTTCCCGGACTCATCCATGGTGAACAGATCGTCCAGCACCACCTTCTGCTTGCGGATCAGGTAGTAGTCGGCGATCAGCACACCGAAGAGCGGGCCGATGAAGGCGCCCAGTGTCTCCAGCGTGTAGTGGATGACCTCGGGGTTGTTGTACAGGTTCCACGGTGTGATCAGCACCGAACCGACGGCGGCGATCATGCCGCCGGCGCGCCAGCTGATGCGCTGCGGGCTGACGTTGGAGAAGTCGAACGCCGGGGAGATGAAGTTGGCAACGATGTTGATACCGATGGTGGCGATGGCGAAGGTCAACGCGCCCAACACGATCGCGAAGGTGCTGTCGATGCGGGCCACCGTCTCGACCGGGTCGGTGATGAGCTCACCGAACACCGGCAGGGTCAGCGATGCGGTGACGACCACCAGCACCGAGAACACCAGGAAGTTGACCGGCAGGCCGAGGAAGTTGCCCTTCTTGACGGCCGCGAACGACTTTCCGTAGCGGGAGAAGTCGCCGAAGTTGAGCATGGGGCCGGAGAAGTAGGAGACCACCAGGGCGATGGCGCCCAGCATCACCGGAACCGATGACCAGCCGGTGTAGGTGACCCCACCGAGGTTCAGATCGATGGCGGCCCAACCGGCCTCGTAGATCAGGTAACCGCAGAGCATGAACATGACAACGTAGACGGCGGGCCCGCAGAAGTCGATGAACTTGCGGATCGACTCCATACCGCGCCAGAACACGCAGGCCTGCAACACCCACAGCAGCAGGAAGCTACCCCAGCCCAGCAGTGACAATCCAGCGAATCCGTAGTCCGCGACCACCGCGTAGGGGGCCAGGCTGGGAAAGAGTTTGATCAGCACGATGTCCAGTGCCGCCGAAGCCAGGAAGGTCTGGATGCCGTACCAGGCCACCGCGATCAAACCGCGGATGATGGCCGGGATGTTGGCGCCCAGCACACCGAACACGGTGCGGCAGATCACCGGATACGGCACCCCGGTCGCCTGGCTGGGCTTGGCCACCAGGTTGCAGAAGAAGTACACGATGCTGATGCCGACCAGCAGTGCGATCAGCACCTGCCAGCTGGCCAGGCCGAGCGCGAACAGGCTGCCGGCGGTGACGTAGCCGCCGACGCTGTGCACATCGGACATCCAGAACGCAAAGATGTTGTAGGACGTCCAGGTCTGCTTGCCCAGCGGGGCGAGATCCTCGTTCGTCAGGCGCGGGTCGTAGCCGGGCTTGATGACGCCGCCGCCGACCGGATGGCCGGCGGCTTCGACGATGTCACCAGCACCGACAACGGCTCCCGGGGGCGCGTCATGCGGAGGTACAACGGTATCGGTCATGGTTGCCGACTATGGGACCGGATTGTTTCCCCACCGTTTCGGCGGACTTATCGGTCCGTTGCACGGGAAATATATTCGCTCACGCCAGCAGGCCGGTGTCGCGCGGCAGGGTGGCGATGACGGCGTTGAGCCGGGCGGCATGCTGTTCGGAAATGGCCAGCAGCGCATCGATATCGCCGGCCAGGAACGCCTCCAGCATGGCGCGGTGATCGGCGTGCAGTTCAGCCCGATCGGCGGGGCTGACATGCACCATCGACTGCACCGGTTCGGTGACGTTCCAGGCGGCCTCCAGCATGTGCAGCAGCCGGTGCATCCGTGAGGGGCCGGTCAGCGCGGCATGAAATTGCCTGCTGCCGCGATGATATGCGGCCGCATCCCCGTCCCGGATGGCTTGTTCCAGGCGCTGGTTGGCGATCACCGCGGTGGCGCGATCGGTGTCGGTGGCGTTGTGCACCGCGGCGGCCAGCGATGCCGATTCCAATGTTTCTCGCACGATGTACATCTCGCGCAGTTCCTGCGCGGTCAGCAGCGCGACGGTGTAACCACCGTTGCGGCGGTGCGAGATAAGCCCCTCGGCAACAAGGGTCTTCAGCGCCTCGCGGATCGGGATCTGACTCACCCCGAAAATTTCGGCGACCTCGGCCAGCGGAATCTGCGTGCCCGGCGGGACGCCACCGTCCAGAATGGCGCGCCGCAGTTCGCCGAGCACACCGTCCTGGGAGGTGCCCGCCCGTTCGGCGACCAGGCATTCGAGCAGAACCGAGCGCCGCACCCCCATCGGCTCAGATTAGGCCGGTCGTGTTGCGCCGCTGTTTCGGATCCGTCGGGCGCTCAGCCGTGGAAGCGGGTGACCCGGGTGCGAAGACGGTTCACCGCCGCGTCGAGCACCATCGCCTTGGCCCTGCGCAACAGGAACTCCGGGATCGGCGCGACCAGATCGATGAAGAGATCGAACCGGACGCGGGTGCGGTCACCCTCACGGATCAGCTTGTACTCGCCGTGCTGGCCGCGCTGCTGGAAGGTGTTCTGGGCGTCCCAGACCATCCAGTCGTCGCCCCAGTGGTACTCCAGCATCTCCCTGTCGGTGATCCCCATGATCTTCACCGTCGCCCTGACGTGATGGGGCCTGCCGTCGGGATGGCGGTCCACCACCTCCGCGGACCGATGCAGGGTGGACCAGGTCGGCACCTCGTCGATGTCGGCGAGCGCATCAAGGATCGCCTCCGGCGAGGCGTCGAAGAGGATTTCTCTCGACGCTCTGACAGCCATCAGGCAAATATAAGACTGCCCTTAAACTGGCGCAAGGATTTCGACCAACTGGGCATTGCCAATTTACACCGCCGACAGCAGCAAATCCGGCTCACCAGCCGACCTGGTCCAGCGCCGTGGTCTGCTGCGGCGGTCGGCCGATCGGCCCGGCCGGGGTACGGGAGAACCGCGGCGCCGGCGCGGCCTGACGCACCCCGTGCTCGTCGACCAGCGTGTCCCTGGCCAGCAGATGCTCGTCCTCGGCGGCCTCGGCCCAGTTCAGCACCGGGGTGACGCAGGCATCGGTGCCCGCGAAGATCGCCGTCCACTGCGCCCGGGTGCGGGTGGCGAACCGGGCCTCGAACACCGCACGCATGGCGGGCCAGCGGTCCCGGTCGGACTGGGCGGGCACCTCCCCTGCATCCACGCCGAGTCCGGCGAGCAGCGCCGCGAAGAACTGCGGCTCGATGGAACCCACCGCCATGTGCCCGCCGTCGGCGGTCTCGTAGACCCGATAGAACGGGGCGCCGCCGTCGAGCAGGAACGACTCCCGTTGATCGGCAAGCGAACCCGTCGCCTTCATGGTCCACATCACCTGCGCCAGCATGCTGACCCCATCGACCATGGCGGCGTCGATCACCTGCCCGGCACCGGATTTCTCGCGCTCGAACAGGGCCGCGACGATGCCGACCAGCACCAGCATCGAACCGCCGCCGAAATCGGCGACCAGATTCAGCGGCGCGACCGGCGGCCGGTCCCGGTAGCCGATGGCGCTCAGCGCCCCGGTCTGCGACAGATAGTTGATGTCGTGCCCCGCGGTCTGTGCCAGCGGCCCATCCTGCCCCCACCCGGTGATGCGCGCGAAGATCAGCCGCGGGTTCACCGCGGCGCAGTCCTGAGGCCCGATCCCGAGGCGCTCGCAGGTGCCCGGCCGGAAGCCGTCCAGCAGCACATCGGCCTTGGCGGCGAGGTCCAATAACGCCTGCGGGTCGGCTTTCACGTCCAGGTCGACGATCCGCTTGCCGCGGTGCAGCAGGTCGACGTTCTCGGCCGGCATCTTCAGGCCCTGTTTCCCCCGTCGCTTCGCTCGCCCGGCTGGGCCTGCGCACCCGCACCACGTCGGCACCGAGATCGGCCAGCATCATCGCCGCATGCGGCCCGGGCCCGATGCCACCGAGTTCGAGGACCCGGACACCGGCCAGCGGGCCGGACGGCGTCATCCCTTCTTGACCTTCAGCACCTGCTTGCGCAGGCCGCTGGTCGCGACGTCGATGGCGCCCTTCATCACCTGCTTGAGCACGAACCCGGGCAGCGGGATCGCCAGGTCGATGGTCATGTCGAACCGGACGCGCGTCTTGTCGCCCTCGGGGGTCAGCGTGTAACTGCACTCCTGGGATTTCAGCTGACTGGCCTTCACCAGGACCCAACTGACCTTGTACTCCTCCCAGGTGTAGTCGATGGTCAGCTGATCGCTGATGCCGACCGTCTTGATGGTCTGGATGACCCGGTGCGGACGGCCCTCGCCGTCGCGGTCCACCACCTCGGCCTTCTGGTACTGGGGTGACCAGCTCGGGGTGGATTCGACGTCGGCGACGACGGCGAAGATCTCCTCGGGGGACGCCTCGATCACCACTTCACGGGAAACGCTGGTTGCCATGGCCTGACAGTAGCGATGTCGCGCAGCGTTAACGTACGGATGGCAACATCGCGGCCATGGCCGCCGAGAACCCGCAGACCATCGCCTACCCCGCACCGGGTGCCCGCCCGCACCGTCGGGACACCGACCCGCTCGAACCCCACGTCATCGTGTTGTTCGGGGCGACCGGCGATCTCGCCAAACGCAAGCTGCTGCCCGGGATGGCCTACCTGGACCAGTCGGAGCTGGCACCCAACATTCAGGTGGTCGGGACTTCGCTGGAGGATCTCACCGACGACGAGTTCCGCGCGCTGGCCAAGGACGCGATCGAGAGGTTCGGCACGCACAAGCTCACCGACGAGCAGTGGGCCGATGTCTCCAAGATGCTCAGCTACGTCCCGCAGGGAGCCGGCCCGGAGGCGCTCGCCGAAGCCGTCGCCGCCGCCGAGGCCCGACTCGGTGGGAGTGCTCAACGGCTGCACTACCTTTCGGTGCCTCCCAAGGCGGCCCGCGCGGTCATCACCATGCTGCGTGAGGCCAATCTGGTGGAACGCTCGCGGGTGGTGATGGAGAAGCCGTTCGGCACCGACCTGGCCAGCGCGGTGGCCCTGAACGACTTCGTGCACGAGACGTTCAAGGAACGTCAGGTGTTCCGGATCGACCACTTCCTGGGCAAGGAGGCCGCGCAGAACATCCTGGCGTTCCGATTCGCCAACGGACTGTTCGAGCCGATCTGGAATCGTAACTTCATCGACCACATCCAGATCGACATCCCGGAGATGCTCGGTCTGGACGAGCGCGCCAACTTCTACGAGAGCACCGGCGCATACAAGGACATGGTGGTCACTCACCTATTCCAGGTGATGGCCTTCGTCGTGATGGAACCGCCGACCGCGCTGGAACCGCGCGCGATCAGCGAGGAGAAGAACAAGGTGTTCCGCTCGATGCTGCCGATCCAGTGCAACGACGTGGTGCGCGGACAGTTCGCCGGATACCGCGACCTCGACGGTGTGGCAAGAGATTCCGATACCGAGACCTTCATCGCCCTCAAGGTCGGCATCGACAACTGGCGCTGGGCCGGTGTGCCGATCTATCTGCGGACCGGCAAGAAGATGGCCGAGGGTATGCGCATCATCTCCATCGCCTTCAAAGAGGCCCCACGCACCATGTTCCCGGCCGGGTCGGGCGTGGGCTCCCAGGGCCCCGACCACCTGACCTTCGATCTGGCCGACAATTCCAAGGTGTCGCTGTCCTTCTACGGAAAGCGCCCCGGGCCGGGCATGAAGCTGGACAAGATGTCCATGCAGTTCTCCACCACGGAGATCCCGAGCAACGGCGACGTGCTGGAGGCCTATGAGCGGCTCATCCTGGATGCGATGCGCGGCGACCACACACTGTTCACCACCGCCGAGGGCATCGAATCCCTCTGGGAGCGTTCGGCTCATCTGCTCGACGATCCGCCGCCTGCCAAGCTGTACCAGCCGGGCACCTGGGGCCCGAACGCGATCCACCAACTGATCGCCCCCAACGCGTGGCGGCTGCCGTTCGAGCGGGCCTGGCGGGAGCGGAAGTAGACTCGGCCAGGTGGACATCGACCCCGCCAAGCCCCCGAGCGGTACCGGATGCGTGGAGTGCGACGCCGACGGCGGATGGTGGGTACACCTGCGCCGGTGCGCGGCCTGCGGCCATATCGGTTGCTGCGACGATTCGCTGGCCAAACACGCCTCCCAGCACTGGCGTGACACCGGGCATCCCATCATCCGCAGCTTCGAACCCGGCGAGGACTGGTTCTGGAACTACGCCACCGACGAGTACTACGACGGCCCCGATCTGGCTGCGCCGCAGGCGCACCCGGCCGACCAACCGACTCCGGGACCGCGTGATCGGGTACCCCGGGACTGGATGCGCCGGCTTCAGGGCGGCTGACCGGCGGTGGTGAAGTCGGGCCGAGGTGGTGCGCACCGTTTCCGGAGCCGACGAAACGGGTAGTCCGCTTCCGTGAGTGCAGATCCCAAGACCACCGAGTCAGACGCAGGCCCCGAGGGTGCCGAGGACGACGTCCAGAGCGATCCCGCCAAGGGCGCCGGGGACCGGGCGGACTGGTCCGACGAGGGCGGCGCCACCGCCGAAGGCAGCGCGGTCGACGACGCTTAACGCGCCTCGGCAAGTGCCGCCTTGGCGGCGTTGTAGCCGGGGATGAAGGTGATGCCCGGCCCACCATGGCATCCCGCGCTGCCCAGGTACAGCCCGGCGACCGGGAGTTCCTGATCGCCGTAGCCTCTGGGGCCTGGCCGGTTGGGTCCCATCTGTTCGGGGTGGATCAGGCCATGGCAGTAGTCACCGCCCGGCGCCCCGAACATGGTGCCCATGTGCTTCGGGGTGAAGGTGGTGTGCCGGGAGATCAGGCTCTCGAAATCCGGTGCCAGTCTGCTGATCTTGTCGATCACCCGTTGACCCATCTCGTTCTTCAGCTCACCGTATGAAGATCCCCCCGTGTCCTCCACCGGAAACCACAGCGAGAATGCCGACACCGCGTGCTTGCCGGGCGGGGCGAGGCCGGGATCCTGCACCGACGGCATCTGCATGGCGATGGCCGGATCGGCGGGCACGATACCGCGCCGGCAATCCTCCCACTGCTGCTGCAGTTCCTCGGGTGTGCTGAAAAGGCCGATGGCCGACTGCATTTCGGGGTCGTTGAGCATGCCGTACGGGTCGGCGAAGGTCGGGATGCCGTCGAGTGCGAAGTGCATCTGCAGGTAGCTGCCACGGTGGTCGATGTGGGTGTAGCGCTCGCGCGCCTCGGCGGGCACGGCCGCGGAATCCAGCAGGCTCGTCACGGTGAGGTCGGGCGCCAGCGCCGAGATGACGACCGGCGCCCCGATGGTGGAACCGTCCGCCAACCGCACCCCGGTCACGCGGCCTTCGGCGGTGAGGATCTCCTCGACCTGGGACCGCAACCGCAGTTCTCCCCCGCCCGCGGTCAGCAGGTCACTCAGATGCGCGGTGAGCGCGCCGATGCCGCCGCGTAGTTTCTTCATCAGCACGGCGTTCTCATCGGGCACGGCCAGCCCGAAGGCCAGAGCTGCTGCACTGCCGGGTGTGGCCGGTCCGCGGTAGGTGGTGTTGACGGCCAGAAAGCTGAGCATGCCGCGCAGCGCACCGTGCTTCTCGGCGTCGGGCAGATAGCGATCGAGCACATCGGTGACCGAGCCGAACAGCATGTCTGTGATGGCCGAACGCTCGAATTCGTTGTGCGCACAGGCATACATCTCGTCGAGAGTCTTCGCCGGCGTATCGGCGTCGAAGCGGCCGAGCGCGCAGGTGGGCGCCAGGCTCCATGCCATCAGCCCGGCCATGCCGTTGACCGCCTCGGCGCCGTGCACCTCGTTGAGGTGGGTGAGCAGCTTCATCGGATCGGTGTAGTAGATGACGGGCTCGTCACCGATGCCGCGCAGCGATACCGACATGACGTCGACATCGACGCATGGCAGCGTGTCGAGGCCCAGTTCGCGGCTGACCACCGCCGAGGTCGGGAACTGCAACGAGCCCGCGATCTCGAACTTGTATCCGTCGAAAAGCTCTACGGTGGAAGCCATTCCGCCGGCATAGAGCTTGGCGTCCAGGCACAGGGTGCGCATCCCGGCGCGTTGCAGCAGGGCGGCGGCGGCCAGGCCGTTGTGGCCCGCGCCGATGACGATCGCGTCGTAGTCCGGCATCAGCCCAGGTTCCACCCCGGCCAATGTTTTGTCAATAATGACAAAACTATCCTGCCGGGATGACCCCGGATTCCAGCGAGTCGAGCGCCATCCGGCACAGCCTGGCCAGTTCGGGCAGTGAGCGCACTTCGGCCAGCATCCACACCTCCATGGCGCCGAACACCGCCGCGGCGATGCAACGGGCGGCGACGGTGACCCGCAGCGCGGCATCGGAGCCCGGCCGCGGCGGATCGTCCTGGCGCAGGTGCTCCTCGACGACCTCGGCGAAGGACGCCTCGACCTGCCGGATATGGCGCACGATGCGGCCCGGGTCGAGCTCGTCGGCGCGCAGCTCGGCGATCTTGGCCACCGCGTCCACGTCGTAGGGGGATTGCAGGATCGCCGAGTGCACTGCCTCGACGATCGGCTCCTGGGGGGAGCGGTTGGCCAGCGCGGTGCGGAACCATTCCAGGCCGGCGTCGTAGTCGACGAACAGCAGATCATGCTTGGACGAGAAATGCCGGTAGAAGGTCCGCAGCGACACCCCGGCGTCGGCGGCGATCTGTTCGGCCGAGGTGTCCTCCACGCCCTGGGCGAGGAAACGCACCATCGCCGCCTGGCGGAGCGCGTCGCGCGTACGCTCACTGCGCGCCGTCTGAGCGGGCCGAACCATCAGCTCAACGTACCGGAGAGGTCGAGACGTCGACTCCGGTCAGCGCGGGGCGAACAGCGCGATGGTGGCGTCGACGGCCTCCTCGGTGATATCGCTCATCTTCCCGCCGTTCTCGACGGTGATGGCGGTGAGTTCGCGCAGGCCGCCGAGCAACATGACGATGCGCTGCCGCGACACCGGGCCGATCCCGGCGGCGCGGAACTGTGCGCTGTCCATCAGTGCGGTGACCATGTCGACGAAATGCTCCATGGACTCCCGGGTGAGCTCGCGGCCCGCCGCCCCGAGCGAGGGGCCGTCGCGGATCCAGCTCAGGGTGAGGTCGGGCCGGGACTCTCCCGAGGCGATCCACGCCTCGATGGCCTGGCGGGCCTGCTGCTGCCACGGCGCCTCGGGGTCGACGGCACCGGCGATGGACCGGACCTGTTCGGCGTTGGCTTCGGCGAGCAGCGCCATGAAGCACTCGTCCTTGCTGGAGAAGTGCTCGTAGAACGTCCGGCGCGAGGTCCGGGCGCGGCGCACGATGTCCGCGATCGTCGTCTTGGCGTAGCCGTCTTCGGCGATCGAGGCCTCGAACGCCACAAGGAGGCGGGCCCGGAAATCGGCCGCGGCAGCGTCCGTTGTCACCCGGCCACCTTAGAACGGTTCAGCCGATGGGGGTCAGCGGGCTGAGCACGTCACGGATGAACTGGGTGATGTTGGTCTGCGGATTGCCGTCCGGGAAGCTGACGGTGGCCAGCATGTTGCCGCCCGCGTCGGCGAAGTTCCTGTCGGCGCGACCCTGATGGGTCGAGGACGTCACCAGGATGATCCCCGTGGTGTCGGCCTTCTCGGCCAGCGGTACCGAGAACTGGGCGTTCTGGACCGTGCTGTTGGCCTTGTCCTCGACGATGATCCTGTTCGCGGGGAAACCGAGCAGCCGCAGCAGGTTGCGCATCTCGCCCGCCTCCGTGCGCCCCTTTTTCGGGTTGCCACCGGTGACGATGATCGGGGACTGCGGAAAGGCCTGCGCGACGGCCAATCCGGTCAGCACCCGGGTGTAGAGGATCGGGCGCATCCAGCCGTCCGGGGTGAGCCCGTAGCCCAGGATCACGATCGCGGGCTTGGTGAAATCCTTGCCTGCGGGTTGGGCGGCGGCCTGCGGCGCCACCCCGCACGCGAACGCCAACGCGACGAGCACGGCGCCGATGACGGTCTTCAGACGACTGCGCTTTTCATCCCCGAATGTGTGCGACACGTGAACTTGATCGTGATCAGTGGGGCGAATGTTACGGAGCCGACAATTCACTGCGCAGGCCGGTAGATGCAGGTCAGTCAAGATCGATCAGGTAGCGTTAACACGTCGGTAATATTGCCGGCCCTCAGGGCAGACCACTTCGTTGAACGTCGGGCTAGAACGCCCCGCCTCGATTGCGTCGCCTTCTCTGGGACTTCTCAGAGGATCTCATGTCTTCGCGTACCAGTGACACCTCATCTCTTCATGCCTCCGAACAGCGCGAACGCGCCCTCCCCGCACCGCCCTTCGCACTGCCCGGGGGTTCGACGGCCATCGTCTACTGCGAGGGACAGTTCGGCGAGCAGGACGGCAAGACCGCCAACGGACTGGTCCGGCACTCGGAGAGATACGAGATCCTCAGCGTCATCGACAGCCTGCGGGCCGGTGCGGATGCCGGAAAACTCCTCGACGGCACGGCGAACGGCATCCCGGTGCTGGCCTCACTCGCCGAGTCCATCGCGCACGCCGGACGCGTGCCGGACTACCTGATCTGTGGGTTGGCACCCGCCGACGGCCTGATGTCCGGCAGGCAACGGATCGTGCTGCTCGACGGTATCGCCCGCGGCATGCACATCATCAACGGCCTGCACGAGTTCCTCAACGACGATCCCGAGTTCGCGGCGGCAGCCGTGATCGCCGGTATCACCATCACCGACGTGCGCCGGCCGAAAGCCAAGCGCGATCTGCACCTGTTCTCCGGCCGGATCTTCGACGTCTCCTGCCCCCGGATCGCGATCCTCGGCACGGACGGGGCGATCGGCAAGCGCACCACCGCCACCCTGCTGGTCCAGGCGCTCAATGCGCACGGCATCAAGGCGGTCATGGTCGGCACCGGTCAGACCACCCTGATCCAGGGCGGCAAGTACGGCGTCGCACTCGATGCGCTGGTCCCCCAGTTCTGCTCGGGCGAGGTCGAACACCAGGTGGTCGCCGCGTTCGAGGGCGAAGACCCGGACGTGATCGTGGTCGAGGGCCAGGGCGCGCTCAGCCACCCCGCGTACCTGACATCGGCGCATATCCTGCGTGGCAGCCGCCCCGCCGCGGTGATCGTGCAGCACGCGCCCAAGCGCGCGGTGCTCGGCGACTTCCCGATGGTGGCGATGCCGACCGCGGCGAGCGAGATCGCACTGATCGAGGCGTTCGCCGACACCCGCGTCATCGGGGTCACGATCAACCACGAGCAGATGACCGAGGACGAGCTGAATACCGCGATCTCCGAACATCATTCGCAGCTCGGACTGCCCGTCACCGATCCCCTGACGCGCCCCGCGTCCGATCTGGTCGATATGGTGCTGGCCGGCCTGCCCGCGCTCGCGGCGATCACCCCCGTGTGACGCTTCGCATCGAGACCGATCTCGACAAGGTCGAGCAGAACACCCGGACCCTCGTCGATCTGCTCCAGGTATCGGGCATCCGGGTCACCGGGGTCACCAAGGCCGTGCTGGGTTCCCCGGCAGTCGGTGCGGCGATGCTGCGCGGCGGGGCCGGCGGCCTGGGTGACTCCCGGGTGGAGAACCTGGCCCGGCTGGCCGGCCTCGACCGATGGCCGCTGCGCACGTTGATCCGCTCACCCATGCTCAGCCAGGTGGCATCGGTGGTCGGGGTCGCCGACATCAGCCTGAACACCGAGGCCGTCGTCCTGGCGGCGCTCGATCAGGCCGCGGCCGAACAGAAGCGGATGCACGCCGTGGTGCTGGTGGTCGAACTGGGCGACCTTCGTGAGGGCATCTCGCTCGACGACGTGCCCGAGGCGGTGCGCGCCGTCCTCGGCCACTCCTCGTTGCGCCTGGCCGGGCTCGGGGCCAACCTCGCCTGCCAGAACGGGGTGGTCCCCGATGACCGGAACATGGGCGTCCTGACCCGGCTCGCCGACGATATCGAGGCACGGCACGGGATCTCGCTCGGCGTCGTGTCCGGGGGCAACTCGGCGAACCTGAATTGGGCTCTACACACCCGTGACGTCGGCCGGATCGACGAGCTCCGACTCGGCGAAGCCATCCTGCTCGGTGTCGATCCGCTGGACCGGACCCCGATCCCCGGCCTGCACACCGACATCTTCACCCTGACCGCCGAGATCATCGAAATCGCCATGAAACCGGCGCAGCCCTGGGGGGACCGCGCCCAGGCGGCGTTCGGGGCGGCTCCGGCACGCACCGGCAGCGGGAACGTGCATCAGGCGATCCTGGCTCTCGGTCGCCAGGACGTGGACCCCGACGGTCTGCGGCCTCCCCCGGGCATCACGATCCTGGGAATGAGCAGCGATCATCTGGTGGTCGATCTCGGAGATCATGAGGCCGTGGTCGGCGACGAGATCGACTTCGGTGTCGGCTACAGCGCACTCGTGCGGGCCATGACATCGCCGTTTGTCGCCAAGGTGGAGGTGGGCGCAACGCTGCCGTGAGAAATCGTGGTGGCCAGGGCCGGGATCGAACCGGCGACCTTCCGCTTTTCAGGCGGACGCTCGTACCAACTGAGCTACCTGGCCGGAAGGCTCCGGCCTTGCGACCGGAAAACCTCGCCGAAATGGCGACCCTGACGGGACTCGAACCCGCGACCTCCGCCGTGACAGGGCGGCGCGCTAACCAACTGCGCCACAGGGCCTTGCTCTTTACTGCTTCGCTCCGGTGTGTCACCACCGTCGCGCCGTACCCCCAACGGGATTCGAACCCGTGCTACCGCCGTGAAAGGGCGGCGTCCTAGGCCGCTAAACGATGGGGGCCTATCCGAATTTCTTCGGGCCGCTCTCAACGCCGGTGACGTTGGAAGCTTCGATAGCTTAGGACACGGCCCTGCGAATTCCCAAACCGGATACCCCCATCCGTCCGGGAGGGCCGCCCAGTATCCTTTTGCACCACGCCCCTATAGCTCAGTTGGTAGAGCTACGGACTTTTAATCCGCAGGTCCCAGGTTCGAGCCCTGGTGGGGGCACCACAGGGCGCCTCATCCGTCCTCACCGCGCTTGGGCTTCGGGCCCTTGCCGTTCTCGCCCCTCTTCTCCTCACTGTTGCCGCGTCCCCGCGTCGGGGCCGGCTGCTGCTGGTCCACCGGTGTGGTCGTGGCGGTGGGCGTGGGCGCCGGTACCGCGGTGGTCGTGATGGGCGGCTGCGTGGTGGTCGTCACCGGGGTGGGCGTGCCGGAACGGGAGGCGGTGTCCACCACGAAGGCGATGACGAGCACCAGCACGGCCAGCAGCGCACCGGCGATACCCATCAGCTTTCGGCGGTTGCTGCGCGGCGCCGGCACCGGCACGTACGCGGTCGCCGGATCGGGCAGCGGCTGGTCCAGGAACAGCGTCTGGGGCCGCGCCGCAGTCAGGGCGGCCCGCATCTGGTCGGCACCGGCGAACCGGGCCCGCGGGTCCGCCGCGGTGGCGCGCTGCACGACCGATGCCAGCCCCGGGTCGATGTCCGGTCGCAGCGCGGCCAGGTTGTCCTGCGGGCCGGGGACGCGTCCAGTGAGCGCCTCGAAGGCCAGCACTCCGACCGCGTACAGATCGTCGGCGGTCGTCGCAGGTTGCCCGGCGAGTCGCTCCGGGCTGAGATAGCCCAACGTACCGATCACCAGACCGGTCATGGTGTGGCTGGATTCCGGGCTCTTCGCGATGCCGAAATCGGCGACCTTGGGCACACCGTCGTCGGTCAGCAAGATGTTCGCCGGCTTGATATCGCGGTGCAGGACACCGGCGGCGTGCGCCGCCGACAGTGCGGAGAGCACATCGTCGAGCAGTGCGCGGAGCTGTGGCAGGGACATCGGTCCCTGCGCGATCGTGTCGGCGACGGTGCGCCCGCTCAGGCGCTCCATGACGATGTACGGCGTGCCATCGTGCTCACCGCTGTCGTGCACCGCGACGATGTGCGGGTGGCTGAGCCGCGCCGCCGCGCGGGCCTCGACCTCGAAGCGGCGGCGGTTCTCGGGCTGCGCGGCCAGCGCCGGGTACATCAGCTTGATCGCGACGGCGCGACCGAGTCGGGTGTCCCAGCCGTCGTGGACTTCCGCCATACCGCCGCGGCCGAGCATCCCCCGCAGTTCGTAGCGGCCGCCGAGTATGTCGGGCCCCTGCATGGGCCCTACGGTAGCCCGGCGTTGCAGCCCGCAAGGCACCGCAGCACGCGACCTCGCCGCGAAGTTGCGGTTATCGCGCAGAAGTTCGAGAAGACACCACGACAACCGCAATCTCGCGGCGCGATGCGCGCAACGGCAGCGCTAGCCGACCTTGGGGCAGTAGAAGTTCGGGCTGTCCCGGTACTCGATGGGCGGCAGGTTGCGCGCCGGGGTCTCGACCAGCGGGGAGTCCGCGGGCAACCGGCCCGCGGCCCGGTCCACCGCGGAACGCTTGCGCGGATGCATCAGTGCGCGCCTGGGCAGCACCTTGGTCGCCACGGTGATGATGCTGCAGAGCCGGTCGTGCAAGAACTGCTGGCGCGGCGTCCACGTGTACCCCATCAGGTCACGCACCGGCTGGTCGTAGAGGGCGACGGTCATGAAGGTCAGGAATCGCTGCATGACCTTCAGGTTGAGCGCCCACAGCGGGTCCGGAATCCATTGCAGGGAAGGGTGTTTGGGCATGGTCGAGAGGTCCATGACCTCGCGCGCGGCATAGTTGTTCTCCAACACGTTGCGGCACATGTGATCCCAGTACTGCTCGAACTCCTCCCAGGAGTTCGGCACCGGCCGCATGCTCATCCCGTACATCCGGTACCAGCTGACGTGCTCGTCGAACAGCTGACGCTTGTCGGCCAGCGAGATCCCGCCGCCGAACTTCTCGGCGGCCAACAGGGTGGACTTGAAGAACGTGGCGTGCGCCCAGTAGAAGACGTCGGGATTCAACGCGCTGTAGCGGCGCCCCTGCTTGTCCACACCCTTGATGCCGATGTGATAGTCGCGCACCTCGGCGCCGGTCTTGGGTGCGCGGTCCCCGTCGAAGACCACACCACCGATCGGGTAGATCGAGCGCAGCAGCCGCGGGATCCGCTCGATGAAGAAGATGGAGTGTTCCTCGACCGCCGCGCCGAGCTGTGGGTGCATGTTCTGCATCGACCCGGCCCAGGTGCCCTGGAACAGGCCCGTCCACTGGCCGAAATATCTCCAGGTCAGCGAGTCCGGCCCGAGCGGCATCGCGGGGGCGTCATAGCCGCCGGAACTGACTGGGCAGCCCGCCGCCACCTCGGCCGATGCGCTGGTCACCGGGCACGTCTCGGACGTATCTTGAGTCACTGGCGAACTTCCCGTCCCGGTCAGATCAATTCTGACTACACTCGTTGTCACTACGCAGCTTAGGAGTGATGTGCCGTCCGGTCAACGACGTGGTCGATGGTCCGGCGTTCCCCTGCAGGATCGCCAGACACTGCGGCGCGGTGAACTCATCGCCGCCGGGGTGACCCTGCTCGGGGGAGCGGCCGGCCCGGCGCTGACGGTGCGCGCGGCCTGCCGCGAAGCGCGCCTCACCGAGCGGTATTTCTACGAGAGCTTCACCGACCGCGACGAATTCGTGCGCGCCGTCTACGACGATGTCTGCAGCACCGCGATGAAGGCCCTGCTGTCCTCGCAGACGCCCCGTGACGCCGTCGAGGCGTTCGTGGCGCTGATGGTCGACGATCCGAGCCGCGGCCGGGTCCTGCTGCTGGCCCCCGAGCGCGAACCGGTGCTCACCAAGTCCGGCGCGGAATGGATGCCCAACTTCATCGCGCTGCTGCAGCACAAGCTCACCGAGATCACCGACCCGGCTTTGCAGGCAATGGTCGCGACCGGCCTCGTCGGAGCTCTGACGGCGTTGTTCACCGCCTATCTGAACGGCCGCCTGACCGCCACCCGCGAGCAATTCGTCGACTACTGCACCGACATGCTGCTCAGTCGCGCTACCGTGCGCTGAGCCTTTGCCAGCGGGACGCCGCGGGTCGATGTGGAACCGTTACCAGACGCACAGGCGGCGTAACTTGATGTCACTGGTGGGCACAGATATATTGAGTGCTACCAACAGGTACAGATAACTGGGAGTGAACGTGTCGCAAGACCTACCCGACGTGCAATTGCTGCGCGAGCTCGAGCCTGTCGTCGAGAAGAACATCAACCGGCACCTCGCCATGCGCAAGGACTGGAATCCGCACGACTACATCCCGTGGTCGGACGGCAAGAATTTCTACGCCCTCGGCGGGCAGGACTGGCACCCTGAGCAGTCCAAGCTCTCCGAGGTCGCCCAGACCGCGATGGTGCAGAACCTGCTGACCGAGGACAATCTGCCCTCCTATCACCGCGAGATCGCGATGAACTTCACCATGGACGGCCCGTGGGGCTGGTGGGTGAACCGCTGGACCGCCGAGGAGAACCGGCACGGGATCGCGCTGCGCGACTACCTGCTGGTCACCCGCGCCATCGACCCCGTCGAACTCGAAGAGCTGCGCGTCGAGCAGGTCACCCGCGGCTTCTCCCCCGGCCAGAACCAGCAGGGCGACCTGTTCGCGTCCACCCTGTTCGACTCCGTGGTCTACGTGACCTTCCAGGAATTGGCCACCCGCGTCTCGCACCGCAACACCGGCAAGGCCTGTGAAGAGACCATCGCCGATCAGTTGCTGGGCCGAATCTCCGCCGACGAGAACCTGCACATGATCTTCTACCGCGACGTCAGCGCCGCCGGTCTGGACATGGTGCCCAACCAGGCGATGAAGTCGCTGCACCGGGTGCTGCGCAACTTCAAGATGCCCGGGTACACCGTGCCCGAGTTCCGCCGCAAGGCCGTCACCATCGCCGTCGGCGGTGTGTACGACCCGCGCATCCACCTCGAGGACGTCGTGATGCCGGTGCTCAAGAAATGGCGCATCTTCGAACGTGAGGACTTCACCGGCGAGGGCGCCCGGCTGCGTGACGACCTCGGCGAGCTGGTCAAGGAGCTCGAGGACACCTGCGTGAAGTTCGAAGTGGCCAAGGAGCGCCGCCTGGAGCGCGAGCGCAAGGTCGCCGAGAAGAAGGCCATGAAGAACCTGTTGGTGACATCATCGGCAGCCTCCTAGCCCCAGCACCCAGCGAAACGGCCCGGTCTGGCTTACAGATCGGGCCGCTCGCGTTGCGCAGCCCGGTCGTGCTGGCGCCGATGGCGGGTGTGACAAATGTCGCGTTCCGGACGCTGTGCCGTGAACTCGAGGTGGCCCGGGCCGGCACCGTCAGCGGTCTCTACGTCTGCGAGATGGTCACCGCGCGTGCCCTCGTCGAGCGGCACCCGGTCACCATGCACATGACGACCTTCGCGCCCGACGAGTCGCCGCGGTCGCTGCAGCTCTACACCGTGGACCCGGACACCACCTACGCGGCGGCCAAGATGATCGTCGAGGAGAATCTGGCCGACCACATCGACATGAACTTCGGCTGCCCCGTCCCCAAGGTCACCAAGCGCGGCGGCGGGTCGGCGATCCCCTACAAGCGCAAGCTGTTCGGCAAGATCGTCGCGGCCGCGGTACGGGCGACACAGGGCACCGATGTCCCGGTGACGGTGAAGTTCCGGATCGGCATCGACGACGACCACCACACCCACCTGGACGCCGGCCGCATCGCCGAGTCCGAGGGCGCGGCGGCCGTGGCGCTGCACGCCCGCACCGCCGCACAGCGGTACTCGGGGACCGCCGACTGGAGCCAGATCGCCGCGCTCAAGCAGCACGTGACCACCATCCCGGTGCTCGGCAACGGCGATATCTTCGACGCCACCGACGCCCTGGCGATGATGGAACAGACCGGGTGTGACGGAGTCGTCATCGGCCGCGGCTGCCTGGGCCGGCCATGGCTGTTCGCCGAACTGTCGGCGGCCTTCAACGGGCGCCCGATCGCGACCCCACCGACGCTCGGCGAGGTCGCCCATATCGTGCGTCGCCACGGCGAGTTGCTCGCCGCCCACTTCGGTGAGGACAAGGGCATGCGCGACATCCGCAAGCATGTCGCCTGGTACATGCACGGCTTCCCCGCCGGCGCCGACCTGCGTCGGGCATTGGCACTGGTCAAGACCATGAGTGAGCTCGACGAACTGCTCGGTGCACTCGACGCGGATGTGCCGTTCCCGGAGGTCGCGGGCGGGCCGCGCGGCCGCCAGGGCTCCCCCGGATCGGTCAGCCTGCCCCAGGGTTGGCTCGATGATCCCGATGACCTGACGGTGCCCACCGGCGCGGATGTGATGAACTCCGGCGGCTGACTCTGGCGAGATGATCCCGAGACCGCTCCGTCACGTCAGCGCGCTGTCCGACTCTCAGGTTGTCTCAGTACGATGAAAGGCCACCTGACCGGGCTCCGGTGGCGGAGCCACGTGCAGTGCTGCTAAAAGGATTAGCAGCAGCTTTTCATTAAGCACCGATGAGAACGTGTGCAACGGCGCGCACGACCCCACGAGCCGAAGGCCGGTAGGACATGAGTGACGGCGATAACGCCACTCCTGACCGGCCCGACCGCGCGCCCGGGGCGGACAATCAATGGCTTACCCGATCCCCGCGATCGGCACCAGGCGCCACGCCGTGGGAACGCGCCCAGCAGTCGGTTCCGCCGGATACCGCGACCGGTAACCACACCGACGGCGTGACCGTCGCCGACCTGATCGCCAAACTGGCGGCCGACCAGCCCACCGGCACCGGCCGTAAACGGCGCCGGGCGGACCCCGACGAGGACGACGAGACACCCGCCCCCGAGAGTGCCGCCGAGATCACCGACCCGGTCGAACCGATCGACGCCGTGATCTTCGAGCCGGCCCCGTCCGATGACCCGCTCCGGCGCGACCCGACCGAACCCGTCACCGAGGTCATGCACGTGCCCTCGGCCTACGCCGCCGAACTGCCCGACCTGGCGGCGGTCCGGCCGCCGCGGCCCCTGCACACCTCGCGCCCGGCGCCGGTGCAGCATCACCGGGCCCGCACCCTCGGCCGGGTGGCCGCCGCCCTGATCGCGGTGTGTGCGCTGGCGCTCACCGGCGGCGCCTGGCAATGGCAGTCGATGAAGAACAACAGCCTCAACCAGGTGTCCGCGCTGGACCCCAATTCGCGCGATATCGTCGACCCCAACGCCCAGTTCGGCGACGAGAACTTCCTGATCGTCGGCACCGACACCCGCATCGGCCAGAACAGTGAGGTCGGCGCGGGCACCACCGATGACGCGGCAGGCGCCCGGTCGGACACCATCATGCTGGTCAACATTCCGGCTGACCGCAAACGTGTTGTCGCCGTGTCGTTCCCGCGAGATCTGGCGATCACGCCGATCAAGTGCGAACCGTGGGATCCCGAGACCGGGATCTACGGACCGATCACCGACGAAGAATCTCCGATGTACGGCATGGACGAGGCCTGGACCGAGACCAAGCTGAATTCCGCCTACGCCGTCGGCGGACCCAAGTGCCTGGTGAAGGTGATCCAGAAGCTCTCCGGCCTGTCGGTCAACCGCTTCATGGCCGTCGACTTCACCGGCTTCGCCAAGATGGTCGACGCGCTCGGCGGCGTCGAGGTGTGCAGCACCACCCCGCTGGAGGACTACGAACTGGGCACCGTGCTGGCCAACCCGGGCCGGCAGATGGTCGACGGACACACCGCGCTGAACTACGTGCGCGCCCGCCAGGTGACCACCGAGGTCAACGGCGATTACGGCCGCATCAAGCGCCAGCAGCTCTTTCTGTCCTCGCTGTTGCGCTCCCTGATCTCCAAAGAGGTGTTCTTCAGCCTCAGCAAGCTCAACAACGTCGTCAACATGTTCATCGAGGACAGTTTCGTCGACAACATCAGAACGAAGGATCTCGTCGACCTCGGCCAGTCCGTGCAGGGTGTGAACGCCGGACGGATCACCTTTGTCACGGTGCCCACCACCGGCTACGCCGACGACTACGGCAACGAGCAGCCCCGCGTCGACGATATGGCCGCGCTGTTCGAGGCGATCATCAACGACGATCCGCTGCCCGAGGAACGCAACGCGGACAACACCCCGGTGCCCGAGTCCTCCGAAACCGGCAGCCACTCACCGTCATCGGCGGATCCGGACGGCGAGTTGGTCGACGCGGTGGCCACCGATCCCGGTGCGGTCACGGTGCGGGTGTCGAACTCGACCGGCGAATCCGGACTGGCCAGCAATGCCGCCGATGTGTTGCAGCAACACGGATTCAACATCGACACCCCCGATGACTACCCCGGCCCGCTGAGCTCGACGACGGTGTTCTTCTCGCCGGGCAACGAGCAGGCCGCCGCGACCGTGGCCTCGTCGTTCGACAACGCCACCATCGAACGGGTGACGGGGATGGGCGACGTGGTGCGGGTGGTGCTCGGCTCCGATTTCAGCTCCGTGACCCCGCCCTCGCCGAGCGGATCGCCGGTGCAGGTGCACATGGTGCGCGGAACCAGCAGTGCGCCGACCACCGAACTCCCCGAAGATCTCACCGTCACCAACGCGGCCGACACAACCTGCGAATAGTTCGATCCCACCCGCGCGATGGGCATTCACCTTTCGTTCATCTGTGGCATCGTGACCTTCGGGCCCGGCAACCGTAAGGTAATCCCATGCGTACTGCGTATCAAGAACAGCTGTCTTCCTTGACCGTTCAGCTCGGCGAGATGTGCGGCCTGGCCGGCGTGGCCATGGAACGTGCGACCCAGTCGTTGCTGCAGGCGGATCTGGCACTGGCCGAACAGGTCATCTCCGACCACGACCGCATCAGCGAGATCAGCGTCCGCGCCGAGGAAGCCGCTTTCATGCTGCTGGCCCTGCAGGGACCGGTTGCCGGAGATCTGCGCGCGATCGTCAGCGGGATCCAGATCGTTGCCGATGTGGACCGGATGGGCGCGCTCGCCCTGCACGTCGCCAAGATCGCCCGCCGCCGCCATCCCCAGCACGCCCTGCCCGAGGAGGTCAACGGGTACTTCGCCGAAATGGGCCGGGTTGCAGTCGAATTGAGCCGTAGCGCGCAAGAGGTGCTGGAGACCCTGGACCCGGAGAAGGCCTCCCGGATCCGCGAGGAAGACGATGCGATGGACGATCTGCATCGCCACCTGTTCTCGGTGCTGATGGACAAGGACTGGAAGTACGGCGTCACCGCCGCCGTCGATGTGACGTTGCTGAGTCGCTTCTACGAGCGCTTCGCCGACCACGCCGTCGAAGTAGCCCGCCGGGTGATCTTCACCGCCACCGGATCGTTCCCGGAGGACACGACGTTCGACGAGCCGCGCTGACGTCAGCTCTCGGCCGCCACGATCCGCACTCCCTCCTTGCGGGCGGCCAGCAGGTCCCGTAGCACCGTTTCCAGTACCTTCAGGTCGGCGTTGCTGTAGCGCTGCAGGAATTCACGCAGGCCCAGGTCCATCTCGGCGTGCATCTCCCGGTGCGCGGCGCTGACCAGCGCCCCGTCCGCGGTGAGCTCCAGTTGGATCTCTTTGCGGTTGCCGGGCACCGGCGCGCGCACCACCAGACCGGCCTCGACCAGGCGCTGCACATGCTTGGACACCGTTCCCTTGAGCTGGCCGGATTTGCCGGCCAGCCCGACCAGGCTCATCGGCCCGTCCGCGATGGCGCCGAGCAGGTGCATCGACAGTGTCGGCAGTCCGCGAACGGTCCCCTCCAGCCGTTTCGGGCAACGCTGGGCGATGAAATCGCGCTCCGGGTCGCCGTCCTCGTCGGCATCGAACTTGTCCCCGACCACGCCGATCAGCGTGTTGATCGCGTCGATCAGCGCCAATTTGGTTTTCACCGAAACCATATTGCCATCCCCGGGCTCGCGCCGTACATTGTTTCCATAGAAACCATATTCATGGAAACCATGGGAGCAGATCATGAAGGCAGCGGTCGTCACCGAATGGGGCCAGTCACCCACCTACACCGACTTCGCCGACCCGCGGCCCGGTGACGGTACCGTCGCAGCGACGGTCGAAGCCTGCGCACTGACCAACCTCACCAAGGCGCTCATCAGCGGGAAGCATTACGCCAGTGGCGAACTCACGCTTCCCGCGATCCCCGGAGCGGACGGCGTGGCCCGGCTCGACGACGGCCGCCGGGTGTACACCGGCGCGGTGGCGCCCTACGGCATGATGGCCGAGCGCACGCTGATCAGCGCCCACGGATTCGTCGAGCTGCCGGAGGGCGTGGATCTCGTGACCGCTGCCGCCGTACCGAATCCCGGCATATCGGCCTGGGCCGCACTGGAGTTCGCCGCCGGCCTGCAACCCGGACAGAGCGTGCTGGTTCTTGGGGCGACCGGCGTCACCGGATCGATGGCCGTGCAGCTGGCCAGGTCGGTGTTCGGCGCCGGGCGCGTGGTCGTCACCGGCCGCGACGAGAGCCGGCTGCAGTGGCTACGCACCGTCGGCGCCGACGAGGCCCTCAACCTCGGCGACGCCGGTGTGAGCGAGCAGATCAGCACACTGCATACCGAGCGACCGTTCGACGTGGTGCTGGACTACCTCTGGGGCGAGCCGGCCGCGAAGACCCTCACCGCGCTGGCCGCCGGCCACCCGGCCGCGCACCACCACCACACCCGGTTCGTGCAGATCGGATCGATGGCCGGACCCGATATCGAGTTGCCGGCCGCCATCCTGCGCGGCACCGGCATCACCATGTCGGGTGTCGGTATCGGCAGTGTGCCCCCGGAGGTGCTGGCGCGGATACGCACCGACGCCCTGCCGCGGCTCTTCGACATGGTCGCCACCGGCGCCATCGAGTTGCGCACGCGAACCCGCCCGCTGGCCGAGGTCACCGACGCCTGGACCACCGCCGAGCCGTCCGGCACCAGGGTGGTGCTGGTCCCCTAGCCGAAGCGGCCGGAGATGTAGTCCTCGGTGGCCTTCTGGGTGGGGTTGGAGAAGATCTTCTCGGTGTCGTCGATCTCGATGAGCTGGCCGGGCTTGCCGGTGGCCTCGAGGTTGAAGAACGCCGTCTGATCGCTGACCCGGGCGGCCTGCTGCATGTTGTGCGTGACGATGACGATGGTGAAATCCTGCTTCAGCGTCGAGATCAGGTCCTCGATCGCCAGCGTGGAGATCGGATCCAGCGCCGAACACGGCTCATCCATCAGCAGCACATCGGGCTGCACCGCGATGGCGCGGGCGATGCACAGACGCTGCTGCTGACCGCCGGAGAGGCCACCACCGGGCTTGTCGAGGCGGTCCTTGACCTCGTTCCACAGGTTGGCGCCCTTGAGCGAACGCTCGGTGGTCTCATCGAGGGTCTTCTTGTTGCGGACGCCCTGCAGCTTCAGACCGGCCACCACGTTGTCGCGGATCGACATGGTGGGGAACGGGTTCGGACGCTGGAACACCATGCCGATGGTCTTGCGCACACCCACCGGGTCGACGCCGGCGCCGTAGATGTCGTCGCCGTCCAGCAGCACCGAGCCCTTGACGTACGCGCCGGGGATGACCTCGTGCATGCGGTTCAGCGTGCGCAGCACGGTGGACTTGCCGCAGCCCGACGGGCCGATGAACGCCGTCACGCTGCGCGGTTCGACCGACAGCGACACGTTCTGCACGGCGTGGAACGCACCGTAGTAGATGTTGACGTCTTTGAGATCCAGCCGCTTGGCCATGTCAGATAACTCCTAAACCTTCTTGGGGGCGAAGAACTTGGCGATGAACCGCGCGCCGACATTGAGCAGCGCGATGAGGACCACGAGAGTGAGCGCAGCGCCCCACAGCCGGTCGGTCGGAACCGGGTTGGCGCCGGCGCCCGCCGAAGTCTGATCGAACATCATGCCGGGCAGCGAACCCATGAAGCCGCTGAACATGTCGAAGTTCATGGCCTGGGCGTAGCCCACCAGGATCAACAGCGGCGCCGTCTCGCCCATGACGCGGGCCAGCGACAGCAGGATGCCGGTGACGATGCCCGACAGCGCGGTGGGCACCACGATGGCCGAGATGGTCTTCCATTTCGGCACCCCGAGTGCGTAACTCGCCTCGCGCAGGTCCATCGGCACGATGCGGAGCATCTCCTCGGTGGCGCGCACGATGACCGGAATCATCAAGAGCACCAAGGCGAGTGACACCGCCAGGCCGGAACGCTGGAAGCCCAGCGTCGCCACCCACAGCGCATAGATGAACAGGGCCGCCACGATGGAGGGCACGCCGGTGAGGATGTCGACCATGAAGGTGGTCACCTTGCCCAGTCGGGTTCCGCCGCCGTACTCCACCAGATAGATGGCGACGAAGATGCCGATCGGGATGGAGATGACCGCACAGACCAGGGCTTGCAGCAGCGAGCCGACGATGGCGTGGTAAGCACCGCCACCGGGCTGGAAGGCCGTCATACCTGCCTGCGAGTTCATCCACCAGGTGCTCGACAGCACCACACCGATGCCCTTGGAGACCACGGTGTAGAGCACCCACACCAGCGGGACGATCGCCACGACCACCGACGCGGTGACGAGCACCGTGGCGAGATTGTCGGTGAACTTCCTTCTGCCACTGACGCCCTGGAAGGTGGGGGCCTTGATCGGTTGATCCAGCGTTGCGGTCATGAGGCGGACCGGTCCTTTCCGGAAACCGCGGCACGGGCCAGCGAGTTCACCACGAACGTGAGGATGAACAGCACCAGGCCTGCCGCGATATAGGCACCGGCCTTGTACTGGTCGTTGAATTCCGAAGCGGCCGAGGCGATCTTGCTGGCGAAGGTGAAGCCACCGTCGAACAGCGACCAACCGAACGCGGTCTGGGTGCCGCGCAGGATGATCAGCAGGGCGATGGTCTCACCGAGGGCGCGGCCCAAGCCGAGCATGGCGCCGCTGATGTAGCCCGACATGCCGAACGGCAGCACCGTCGTGCGCACGACCTCCCAGCGGGTGGCGCCCAGCGCCAGCGCGGCCTCGATCTGGCCGCGCGGTGTCTGGACGAACACCTCACGGGTGACGGCGGTGATGATCGGCAGGATCATCACCGCGAGCACGATGCCCGCGGTGAAGATCGTGCCACCGCCGGCCACCGACGCGTTGCCCGTGGAGAACAGGAACAGCCAGCTCATGTTCTCGTTGAGCCACACCGCCACCGGTTTGATGGCCGGGGCGAGGACGTACAGACCCCATACGCCGTAGATGATCGACGGCACCGCGGCCAAAAGGTCGACCAGGTAGGCCAGCGGGCCCTTGACCCGCTTGTGCGCATAGTTGGTCAGGTAGATCGCGATACCGAGGGCCACCGGCATCGCCAGCAGCAGGGCGAACACCGAGACGAACACCGTGACCTGCAGCAGGTCCAGGATGCCGAACGACATCGCCGACGTGTCGGTGGTGATCCAGTTGCCGCCGAAGAGGAAGAAGTTCTCCTGATTGCGGGTCAGCGCCGGGATCGCCCGCCACAGCAGGAAGATGCCGATCGCGGCGATGATCGCGATGACCAGGACGCCCGAGCCGGTGGCGAGCCCGCTGAAGATGCGGTCGCCAGGCCGCATCTTCGAGTTCTTCGACGGGTCCGTCGAGATCGGAGTGGGCTCGGGGAAGGGTGCGGCAAGGGCCCCACCCGACCCCGAGTCTGCTGGATTCGGAATAGTCACGGAACTACCGTCTGAACCCTTCTCGATACCTTGATACGTCATGCGGTCTCCGCACCCATCCTCGCCTCGATTTAGCCGCTACGCCAGTGGACTAGGAAGCCGGCCCGATGGCCTCGATGGAGGTCAGCAGACGCTCCTTGAACTTCTCCGGCAGCGGCACGTAGCCGGCCGAGGACAGTCCGGCCTGCCCGTCATTGGCGGCGACGGTCAGGAACGACTTGACGGCCGCGGCGGTCTCGGCGTCGTATCCGTCCGAGCAGACGACCTCGTAGGTGGCCAGCACCAGCGGGTAGGCGCCGGGCTCCTGCGTGCCGTACAGCGAGGCCAGATCCAGCGTCAGGTCATTGCCCTCGGCGGCGAACTTGGCGGCGTCGATGGCCTTACCGGCGGACTCGTCGGTCAGTTCGACCGCGCCGCCGCCGTTGTCGATCTGCGCGTAGGGAATGCCTGCCTGATCGGCGAAGCCCTTCTCCACGTAGCCGATGGAGCCCGGGGTGGCCTGCACGGCCTGCGCCACGCCCGCGGACTTCTGCGCACCCTCGCCCGCGCCGCCCTGGAACTCGCTGCCGTCGCCCTTGGTCCACGCGCCGGCCGAGGCGGCGTCCAGGTACTTCTGGAAGTTGTCGGTGGTGCCCGAGGAATCGGAACGGAAGATCGGGGTGATGTCGGTGTCGGGCAGGGTCTTGCCCTCGTTCAGCGCGGCGATGGCCGGGTCGTTCCACGTGGTGATCTGGCCCTGGAAGATCTTGGCCAGGGTGTCACCGTTGAGCACCAGGCCGTCGACGCCCTCGATGTTGTAGGCCATCGCGATGGGACCGAAGACCAGCGGCAGGTTCCAGGCCGGGTTGCCACCACAACGCTCGGCGGCCTGCTGCGCCTGATCTTCCTTGATCGCCGAGTCGGAGCCTGCGAAATCCACGTTGCCCGCGACGAACTGCTCACGGCCCGCACCCGAGCCGGTGGGGTTGTACGAGAGGTTCTTGCCCTGGCACTTCTGGCCCCACACCTGGTTGAACAGTGCGACAGCGTTCTGCTGCGCGGTCGAACCCTCGGCGGTGATCGAGTTCTTGCCGCCGCAGTCCGCGGACGCCGACGACGTACCGGAATCCGAGCCGCTGGTGGCGGTGCTGCCCGAGTTGTTGTCGCTTCCACATGCGGACAGCAGCAGGGTGCCGGCGGCCAACATGCTCAGCGCGGCACCAGATCGATTGGCCTTCACGAAGCTCCTTCAAATACGGATGTGTAGGGAGGAAACGCATGTCGCGTCGAGCAGATCTTTCGTCGCTCGGCTGTGAACCTAGGGGCCACCCGTGAATCGATGCCCTACGGATGGTGAACGAGAGATGAACCGACAAGGGCCGACCGGGAAGAACGCGCCAGCGGCGTTGACATCAGCGAATTGACTCAGTAAATATTGAGTCAATGTCTACTGAGGTGAATGCCGGAAGCACCGACCGGGTCGCGGTGTTCGGCGCCCTCGCCGATCCGGTGCGACTGGCCATCGTCGATCACCTGCTCGGCGCCGACGCTTCACCGTCGGAACTGCAGGCGATGCTGTCGATGCCCTCCAACCTGCTGGCCCACCACCTGAAGGTGCTGGAGCGAGCTCGCGTCGTCGAGAGGTCCCGTTCGGAGGCCGACCGCCGGCGCATCTATCTCAGGCTCAATCACGCCGCGCTGGAGACCCTGGTTCCGGCGGTGAGCCGACGGGCACATCGCGTGGTCTTCGTCTGCACCCAGAACTCGGCTCGCAGCCAACTGGCCGCGGCCATCTGGAACCGGCACAGCCCGGTGCCCGCCACCTCGGCCGGCACCCAACCGGCCCGGCAGGTACACCCCGGCGCCGTGGACGCGGCACGGCGCAACAACCTCGACCTGCGTCCGACCAAACCCCGCCATCTCGACGACATTCTGACTCCGTCGGATCTCGTGATCGCGGTGTGCGACAACGCGCACGAAGAGTTGCCGCCCGAGCTCACCCGCATGCACTGGTCGGTCCGCGATCCCGCACGGACAGCTCTGCCTGCCGCCTTCGACGACGCGGTGCACGAACTCACCGACCGCATCGACCGCATCGCCCCCACCCTCCAACCCCTCTGATTAGGGAGCAGCACATGAGCGACAACATCACCGAGAGCCATCCGCACCTGCGTCACGACCTGTCGATCGACCAGCGACTGGCCCTGAAGACAGCCGCAACACGGCTTCAGAAGGACTTCGAGAGCATGTTCGGCACCGAGACGATCGAGCTGTTCCTGCACACGTCCTACGAACAGTTCGCCGGCCGGGCCAGCGTGCCCAACTTTCTGCCCCTGCTCGCCGAGCGCTTCGCCCGTCAACGCCTGCGCGCCCTGGCCAAGGTCGAGGGCAAGGCCAACGACGGAAAGCCGATCGTGCTGTTCCTGTGCACCCACAACGCCGGCCGCTCGCAGATGGCGTTGGGCTTCTTCACCCATCTCGCCGGCGATGCCGCGGTCGCGTGGTCGGGCGGTTCCGAACCCGGCGACGAAGTGAACCCCGCCGCGGTCGCGGCGATGGCCGAACGGGGCATCGACATCTCCCGTGAGTACCCGAAGCCGTGGACGGACGAGATCGTGCAGGCAGCCGACGCGATCATCACCATGGGGTGCGGCGATGCCTGTCCGATCTTCCCGGGACGCCGCTACGAGGAGTGGGTGCTCGAAGACCCGCACGGCCAGGGCGTCGACGCGGTCAGGCCCATCCGCGACGAGATCGAGCGGCGGGTTCGCATCCTGCTCGCCGAACTCGACGTGCCGGTGCACGCATAGGTGTGCCGTGGTCCGGCCCATTGTGTGCAGATTCGATAGATGTCAATATAGATATATGTCGAAGTCACTGCTAAGGGTCGGCCCGCCCATCGGGCGCGCAGCACTCGACGAAAACACATGCACGCCGCTGGCCCAGATGTTCAAGGCACTGGGAGATCCGGTCCGGCTGCGCCTGCTGAGCCTGATCGCCAGCAGTGCCGGCGGCGAAGCGTGCGTCTGCGACATCTCCAGCACCTTCGACCTGTCCCAGCCGACCATCTCCCACCACCTCAAGGTGCTGCGCGCCGCCGGGATCCTGGACAGCGAGCGACGCGGCTCGTGGGTGTACTACCGGGCCATTCCCGAAGCACTACAACAGCTTTCGACCATCCTGCAGGTCGAGAGCGGAACCCCCACACCATCCGATGCGTGTACCGAGGAGACCGTGCGATGAGCACCACCCCCACCACCGCCGATCAGTCCGCGGTGGTCAAGAAACTGTCCGCGCTGGACCGCATGCTGCCGGTGTGGATCGGCATCGCCATGGTGGCAGGCCTGCTGCTCGGCAGGCTCATTCCCGGCCTCGGCGACACGCTCGGTGCCGTCGAGTTCGACGGCGTTTCGCTCCCGATCGCCATCGGCCTGTTGGTGATGATGTATCCGGTGCTGGCCAAGGTCCGCTACGACCGCCTCGACTCGGTGACCGGGGACCGCAAGCTGCTGCTGTCCTCGCTGGTACTGAACTGGGTGTTCGGTCCGGCGCTGATGTTCGCACTGGCCTGGCTGATGTTGCCGGACCTACCGGAGTACCGCACCGGACTGATCATCGTGGGCCTGGCCCGCTGCATCGCCATGGTCATCATCTGGAACGACCTCGCATGTGGAGACCGGGAGGCCGCCGCCGTTCTGGTCGCCATCAACTCGGTGTTCCAGGTGTTCATGTTCGCCGTGCTCGGCTGGTTCTACCTGTCCGTGCTGCCGGGCTGGCTCGGTCTGGAGCAGACGTCCATCGACACCTCGGTATGGCAGATCGCCAAGTCGGTCCTCATCTTCCTCGGCATTCCGCTGATAGCCGGCTACCTCACCCGCCGGTTCGGCGAAAAAGCCAAGGGCCGCGACTGGTACGAGTCCCGGTTCCTGCCCAAGATCGGGCCGTGGGCGCTCTACGGCCTGCTCTTCACCATCGTCATTCTTTTTGCCCTGCAGGGTGATCAGATCATCTCGCGACCGTGGGATGTCGCGCGGATCGCGCTACCGTTGCTGGCCTACTTCGCCATCATGTGGGGCGGCGGCTACCTGCTGGGCGCCGCGATCGGACTCGGCTACGAGCGCACCACCACCTTGGCGTTCACCGCAGCAGGCAACAATTTCGAGCTGGCGATCGCGGTGGCCATCGCCACCTACGGCGTGACGTCCGGGCAGGCCCTCGCCGGAGTCGTCGGCCCACTCATCGAGGTCCCCGTCCTGGTTGCGCTGGT
The DNA here is from genome assembly GCF_012223425.1 of Mycolicibacterium frederiksbergense. Taxonomy (GTDB): domain Bacteria; phylum Actinomycetota; class Actinomycetes; order Mycobacteriales; family Mycobacteriaceae; genus Mycobacterium; species Mycobacterium frederiksbergense. The sequence continues at coordinate 3,456,960 of NZ_CP038799.1, read as the reverse complement.
GTACGTATCGCTGGCGCTGCGTGGACGATTCGCCTCACCGTCCACCCCCGCGGTCGAGGAGCAGAAATGACCCGCAAACCAGCCGTGTTGTTCGTCTGCGCGAAGAACGGCGGCAAATCGCAGATGGCGGCCGGGCTGATGCGCCAACTCGCCGACGACGACGTGGACGTATATTCCGCCGGTACCACACCGGGATCCACCATCAACGCGCTCTCCGCGGAGAGCCTGCGCGAGGTCGGGGTCGATATCAGCGACGAAACACCGAAAGCAGTTGATCCACAACTGGTTCGCGATGTCGACGTAGTGGTGATCCTCGGACGGGAAGCCCGGCTCGAACCGGTCCCCGGCACCGAGTTCCAGAACTGGGACACCGATGAGCCCTCCGAACGCGGAATCGACGGCATCGAACGGATGCGCCTGGTACGCGACGACATCGCGGCCCGGGTCGCCGATCTCATGGCCCAACTCAAGGAGACTGTTCGATGAGCAAGGTCGAAGTATTCGAGCCCGCATTGTGTTGCGCGACAGGCGTGTGCGGCGAGGACGTGGATCAGCAACTGGTGACGTTCTCCGCCGACCTGGATTTCGTCGCCGGCCGCGGCGGCGATGTCTGCCGCTACAATCTGGCCAGCGAGCCGAGCGCGTTCGCCGAGAACGAATCTGTGCGTACCTTCCTCCAGATCGCCGGTTCCGAAGGTCTCCCGTTGACCTTGGTCGATGGCGTCACCGCCATGACCGGGCGCTACCCCGATCGCCACCAGCTGGTCATCTGGGCCGGAGTCGACGTGGCCACAACGAATCTGCTCGGCGACAGTTGCTGTGGCAGCACTGATTCCGATGCTTCCGGTTGTTGCTGAACTCGTGAAGTTCCTGGCGGAGTCCCCGCGGTTCCTGTTCTTCACCGGCAAGGGCGGGGTCGGCAAGACCTCGATCGCCTGCGCATCCGCGATCCACCTGGCTCGTGACGGCAAGCGGGTTCTATTGGTCAGCACGGACCCGGCGTCCAACGTGGGCCAGGTCTTCGGACTGACCATCGGCAACACCGTCACCGCCATCCCCTCCGTAGAAGGGCTGTCGGCACTGGAGATCGATCCGGATCAGGCCGCCGAGGCGTATCGCGAGCGGATCATCGGACCGGTGCGTGGCCTGTTGCCCGACAAGGAAATACAGTCGATCACCGAACAGCTGTCCGGGTCGTGCACCACCGAGATCGCCTCCTTCAACGAATTCACCGAATTGCTCACCGATTCGGACGGCCCGATGACGCAGTTCGATCACGTCGTGTTCGACACCGCGCCGACCGGGCACACCATCCGGCTGCTGCAGCTGCCCGGCTCGTGGACCGACTTTCTCAACGAAGGCAAGGGCGACGCCTCGTGCCTGGGGCCACTGTCCGGACTCGACAAACAGCGCGCGCTCTACGCCGGGGCCGTGGCGGCCCTGGCCGACCCGCGGCGCACCCGCTTGGTGCTCGTCGCTCGCGCGCAGAGGTCCACCCTGGCCGAAATCACCCGTACGCGTCGCGAGCTCGCGGCGATAGGCCTCACCCATCAGTACGTCGTGATCAACGGGGTGCTGCCTGCCGCTGCCACCGCCGGCGACCCGCTCGCCGAAGCGATCCGCACCCGCGAGCAGCGCGCCATCGCCGATCTGCCCGAGGAACTGCGTTCGCTCCCGATGGATCTGGTGGATCTCAAGACCACGAACATCGTCGGACTCGATGCGCTCACATCACTGTTCACACCCGATGCGGGTGCCCCCGATACAGGGGAACCGTTGGCCCTGGACGTGGCCGATGCCCCGCTGGCGGCTCTGGTCGACGAGCTCGCCATCGGGGACCACGGCTTGATCATGTGCATGGGCAAAGGTGGCGTCGGCAAGACCACCATTGCCGCCGCCATCGCCGTCGGCCTCGCCGAGCGTGGCCACAGCGTGCACCTGACCACCACGGATCCCGCCGGCCACCTCGCCGACATGCTGCACGGCAGCATGGACAATCTGCAGGTCTCCAGCATCGACCCGGTCGAGGCGACCCGCGCCTACCGCGATCATGTGCTGGCCACCAAGGGCGCCGCCCTCGACGACCGGGGAAAAGCGCTGCTCGAAGAGGATCTCCGCTCGCCCTGCACCGAGGAAGTCGCCGTGTTCCAGGCCTTCTCGCGTGCCATCGGCGAATCACGCAAGATGTTCGTGGTCGTCGACACCGCCCCGACCGGCCACACACTGTTGCTGCTGGATGCCACCGGCTCCTACCACCGCGAGATCGCCCGACAACTGGGCGACCGGCATTTCACCACCCCGCTGATGCGGTTGCAGGATCCCGAGCTGACCAAGGTCATCATCGTCACGCTGGCCGAGACCACCCCCGTGCTCGAAGCAGCGGGCCTGCAGCGTGAGCTCGTGCGCGCACAGATCCACCCGTGGGCGTGGGTCATCGACAACTCGCTTGCCGCCGCGCACCCCACCTCACCCTTGCTTCGCCGCCGGGCGGTCGCCGAACTGCCCGAGATCGACAAGGTGCGAGCCGATCAGGCAGGTCGGGTAGCGGTGGTACCGCTACTGGCGACCGAACCTGTCGGCATCCCCGCACTGAAGGCGCTCACCGTTTCCGGTGCCGCCGCGGTGCACTAGCAGCAGCTCGCTGCCACTCCCACCTTGGCATCATCGGTCGCCGGGGCCGAACTGCCGCAGCAGGTTTCGCCTTCGGGACCACCATCATCGGAATGCTGCGGGCTGGTCCCGAACGAGTCCGAATCGGCCAGCACGGTGTAGACCTCCCACCTCTCGCCGGCCGGGCCGGTCACCCAGACCTTGTCCTGCTTGGCAAAACAACACGTGGCGCCGATCTCCTCATCGGTGAACATGCCCTCGGCGCTGAGTCGGGCGATCTCCGAGTGCACCGTCGCACTGGATTCCACTTCGACACCCAGATGGTTGATGGTGCCGCCCTGACCGGGATTCTGGAACAGAACCAGCTTCAGCGGCGGCTCGGTGATCGCGAAGTTCGCGTACCCGTCCTTCACCTTGGCCGGTTCGGTGTTGAAGAGCGTGGAGTAGAACGTGACGGCCTCATCGAGGTCATCGACGTTGAGAGCGAGCTGAACACGGGACATTTCAGATACCTCCATACCTGTGTGACTTATATCGAATTGGCGCGCCGACATCAGGATGCCACCTTTTCGACATATGTCAATGCAGTGGGTAGAGTTGTCGTCATGCCGAAGTCACTACCGCTACTCGACATGTCCGCGCCGGTGTGTTGCGCACCCGTGGCCGCGGGCCCGTTGGGCGATCAGGCGGCGCTGGAAATCGCCCTGCGCCTCAAGGCTCTCGCCGACCCGGCGCGGGTCAAGCTGATGTCCCTACTGTTCAGCAGTTCGGCCGACGAGGAGAACAGCAGCGATCTCGCCCGCGCCCTCGGGCTTGCCGAGTCGACCGTCAGCCATCACCTCTCCCAGCTTCGGAAGGCGGGCCTGGTGGAGTCTCAGCGGCGGGGCATGAGTGTGTTTCACACGGCGCGCCGGGACGCCGTCGCAGCGCTATGCGCGGTGCTCGATCCCCACTGCTGCACCTGAGCTGCCGGCATAGGCGACATCGGCGCTGTAGACGACAAACCCCAGCCGCCGATAGGTTTTCACCGCGGCGGTGTTGTCGCCCTCCACGTACAGCGTGACGTCGGCCTCGGGGCCCAGTCGCGCGGCAAGATGATGCAGCCCCAGCAACGTCAGCTCGGCACCGAGGCCGCGTCCCTGCGCGTCGGGGTCCACACCGACGACGTACACCTCACCGAGATCCCGGGAATGGACCTTCGTCCAGTGAAAACCCAACAGCCGCGGCCCTTCGAAGGCCAGGAACAGTCCGGCGGGATCGAACCACGATTCGGCGCGGCGCTCGTCGATGTCGGCCTCGGTCCAGCCACCCTGCTCGGGATGCCAGGAGAAGGCAGCGTTGTTGACCCGCAGCAACTCGGCATCGTCGCCGGGGCCGGCGTAGGTGCGGATCTCGTGCGTCCCGGCGGTAGCCGCCTTACCCGTCGCTTCGCTCGCCCCGGAAGGCCTACCCGTCGCTTCGCTCGCCCCGGAAGGCAGGTCGTTGAGCGGGCGGCGCATCTGCAGTAACTCCCGGACCGGGTGCAGGCCCAGCCCGGAGGCCAGGCCCCGGGCGGCCGGTAGATCTCCGTGCGCCCAGATCCGGGTCTGCGGCCCGCCCTCGGCAAGCCCGGTGCGGACCAACTCGGTCCCGATACCGCGGCGCCGCGCGTCGGGATGGACCACGGCCTCCGCCATACCGGGCGCGAGGTTCAGATAGCCGAGCACCGCGTCCCCGTCGCGGGCGAGCAGGTGCCGGGTGTCGTCGCGGGCCAGCTCACGCAGTACCTGATCGCCGACCGGGGCGACGCCGTCGCGTGCGGTCGCCGACGTGACGATGTCGGTGATCCCGGCCCGGTCCGTGGCGGACAGCCCGGTGCGCCATTCGATCACTGGCTGTGCAGCGGGCCGAACGAACCTGCGGCCGAAGCGAAGTCGGATTCGCCGAGGTCCCCGTCGAGTTCCCCGTCGTAGTCGTCGGTGTCCTCGAGTTCATCGGCCGGCGGGGCCGGCGTGCGCCCGCGCGCGGGCCGAACCGCCTTATACCCGACATTGCGGACGGTCCCGATCAACGCTTCGTACTCCGGCCCGAGCTTGGCACGCAGCCGCCGCACGTGCACATCGACGGTGCGGGTGCCGCCGAAGAAGTCATACCCCCAGACCTCCTGCAGCAGCTGGGCACGCGTGAACACCCGGCCCGCGTGCTGGGCGAGGTACTTGAGGAGTTCGAACTCCTTGTAGGTGAGGTCGAGCGGGCGCCCGCGCAGCCGCGCGGTGTAGGTGCCCTCGTCGATGACGAGCTCGCCGAGCGTCACCTTGCCCACGCTCTCCTGATCGGCGACCCCGCCGCGACGACCGACCAACAGCCGCAGCCGCGCGTCGATCTCGGCGGGCCCGGTGCCGGGCAGCAGGATCTCGTCGAGTCCCCATTCCACGTTGACGGCGACCAGGCCGCCTTCATTCACCACGGCCACCACGGGGATCGAGGTCCCGGTGGTGCCCAGCAGACGACACAGGCCACGCGCGGCGGCCAGGTCGGTGCGCGCGTCGACGATCGCAATGTCGGCGGTTCCGGCTTCGAGCAGGGAAGATACTTCGGTCGGTGCCGTCCGCACGTTGTGCGCCAGCAGCGAAAGCGAAGGCAGCACGGTGTCCGGGTGCGGGTCAACGGTCAGAAGTAATAGTTCCAAAATGTCCTCCTGAGTCCTGGATCATCCCCGGGACATCGGTGTCGGAGGTCATCTTCCAGATTCATGGTTGACACGTGGCCGTTACGACCGACGATCGCCTAACAATACCGTGCTACCTGCTGGTTAGCAGACCGGAACCGATAGGTGTCCGTTCGGCGGCCCGGTGCGTGCGACAGAATGTGGCAGTGCGCAAGCTGCTGACCGGTGTCCTCGCCACCATCCTGGCGGTGGTGCTCGGCGCCGTCGGAACCGATTTCGGCGCGGCCATCTACGCCGAATACCGGCTGGCCCGCAGCGTGCGCACCGCCGCGCAGCTGCACTTCGACCCGTGGGCCAGCATCCTGGGATTCCCGTTCATCACCCAGGCACGCGCGCATCATTACCGTGAGATCGAGATCCGCGCCAACGGCGTGCCGCACCCGGTCACCGGCAGGGTGTCGTTGGAGGCGACGCTGCACTCGATCGACCTGGCGGACTCGACCTGGCTGATCGGCCCGGACGCAACCCTGCCGGTCGGCGTCGCCGAGGCCCGGATCATCATCGACTCGACGCACGTCGGAAAGTTCATGGGCATCAAGGACCTGTTGGTCGAGGCACCGACCCGGGAAACCGAGGACGGCCTCAAGGGCGTCACCGAGTCGGGCATCTCCAGCGGCAAGGATCTGGTGTTCACCGGCACCCCGACGGCCGCGGACCTGGACGAGCGGGTCAGCGTCGCGGTGGACCTGACCGTCGCCGATCCCGACGGCAGCACGCTGGTCCTGACCGCGACCGGGGTACTGACCGGACCCGGCACCGCGGACGAGGCGGTACCCGAGGACAAGACCGCCGCCGTGCTGAAGGCATTCAGCACCCGGATACCGGGTCAGCGGCTGCCGTTCGGCCTGACACCCACGACCGCGGGCGCCCGCGGGTCGGACATCATCGTCGAGGGCATCACGGAGGGACTAACCGTGCGACTGGACGAGTTCAGACAGTCATGAACACCTCGCTGACGCTCGTCATCGTGATCGTGATCGCGGTGCTCGGCATCGGGTACCTGGTGGGCAAGATGATCACGCTGCGGTCGGGGATGTTGCGGGCAGCGGCCGAAGCGTCCGATATCGACACCAGCGGGCTCGGCCTCTCCACCACCGGACCGACCATCCTGCACTTCACCGCAACGTGGTGCGGCCCCTGCGCGGCGGTGCGCCGGGTGGTCGATCAGGTGTGCGCCGACCTTCCGGCGGTGGCCCATGTCGAGATCGATATGGACCAGAATCCCGAAGCTACGCGCCGGCTTTCGGTGTTGTCCCTGCCGACCACCATCATCTTCGACGGCGACGGGCGCCCGCGGTACCGGACCACCGGCGTCCCGAAAGCCGCTGACCTGCGCTCGGCGCTCGAACCGCTATTGGCTTGATGGCGGTGCCTACAGGTATTGTGTACGTCGTGACCGCCCGTCTTGAGCTTCTGCTCACCAAACGCCGCGCAGTCGATCTGTGCCGCACCGCGGGTTGTTGCTGTTGTTGTCGTAGCTGCTGATAGCCGCGCCCTCATCTTGGTGCGCCGCTTTCACCCGGCGCCTTCGTGGCCTGCCAGCCCAGCCCAGCCAAGCAACAGGAGCATTCACATGTCAGCCGATACCGACCAGGTGGACGTCCGCGGACCCCGGTTCGTCGCCTGGATCACCACTGCTGTCCTGATCGTCACCCTGCTCGCCTCGTCGGTGAGCATGCCCGTCGCCGCCGCCATCCTGGGTCTGCAGACAGTGGTTTTCGCCATCGGTGCCGCGCGGGGTCCCCGGCGACATCCCTACGGCGCGGTGTTCGCCACGTTCATCGCACCCCGGTTGAGCCCCGTCACCGAGCGCGAACCGGTCGCTCCGCTGCAGTTCGCACAGCTGGTCGGATTCGTCTTCGGAGCCGTCGGCACCGTCGGCTTCGCACTCGATGTTGCGCCGGCCGGCCTGATCGCCACCGGCTTCGCACTGTTCGCCGCATTTCTCAACGCCGCCTTCGGCATCTGCCTGGGCTGCCAGATCTACCCGCTCGTCGCGCGGTTCCGCCGCGTTCCCGCCTGACCTTCACGCACCACACAACCGAAAGGAACCACTTCATGGCACGCTCCGACGTCCTGGTCTCCACCGACTGGGCCGAGAGCAATCTCGACGCGCCGAAAACGGTCTTCGTCGAGGTCGACGAGGACACGTCCGCCTACGAGGGCGGTCACATCCAGGGCGCCGTGCGCCTGGATTGGAAGACCGAGCTGCAGGATCAGGTGAAGCGCGACTTCGTCGACCAGCAGCAGTTCTCGAAGCTGTTGTCCGACAAGGGCATCGCCAATGACGACACCGTCATCCTGTACGGCGGCAACAACAACTGGTTCGCCGCCTACGCCTACTGGTACTTCAAGCTGTACGGGCACGAGGACGTCAAGCTGCTCGACGGCGGGCGCAAGAAGTGGGAGCTCGACGGGCGCCCCCTGGTGACAGAAGTCGCGGCCCGTACTGCTACTTCGTACAGTGCCGCGGCGCCCAACAACGACATCCGCGCTTTCCGCGACGAGGTCATCGCCGCGATCGGTGAGAAGAACCTGGTCGACGTCCGCTCCCCCGACGAGTTCTCCGGCAAGATCCTTGCCCCGGCGCACCTTCCGCAGGAGCAGAGCCAGCGCGCCGGCCACATCCCCACCGCCATCAGCGTGCCGTGGAGCAAGGCGGCCAACGAGGACGGCACCTTCAAGTCCGACGAGGACCTGGCGAAGCTGTACGCCGAGGCCGGTCTGGACGGCGACAAGCTGACCATCGCCTACTGCCGCATCGGTGAGCGTTCCTCGCACACCTGGTTCGTGCTGCAGGAGCTGCTGGGTCATAAGAACGTCAAGAACTACGACGGTAGTTGGACGGAATACGGCTCCCTCGTGGGCGCCCCGATCGAGTTGGGAAGTTGATATGTGCTCTGCACCGAAGCAAGGACTGACGTTGCCCGCCGGCGTCGACCTGGAGAAGGAAACGGTCATCACCGGCCGCGTCGTGGACGGCTCCGGCCAGACCGTCGGCGGTGCGTTCGTGCGCCTGCTGGACGGCTCGGACGAGTTCACCGCGGAGGTCGTCGCGTCGGCCACCGGTGACTTCCGGTTCTTCGCCGCCCCCGGCAACTGGACGCTGCGTGCGCTGTCCCCCGCCGGCAACGGCGATGCCACCATCGCCCCCACCGGTGCCGGCATCCACGAGATCGACGTCAAGGTCGCTTAGGCCGAGGACGCTTCAGTCACTCCACCGTCACCGCGCTCGAGCCTCGACTCGAGCGCGGTGACCTCTGGCGGTTAGGATCATCCCCGTGGTTCTGTTCTTCGAATTCCTGCTCGTGGTGGCCGTCGTCGTCATCACCTGGTTTGCGCTGTACGCCGTCTATCGGCTCGTCACCGACGAGGGGTGAGCTCCGACAGCGACGCAGTTCCCGGCTCTGGTGACCGGGCGGTCGCCTCTGCGCTGGAGCGGGCCAAGATCACCGCGGCCCGCAACATTCCCGCCTTCGACGATCTGCCGATCGCCGCGGACACCGCGAATCTGCGCGCGGGCGCCGACCTGCATCCCGCGCTGCTGGCCCTGTTGCCGCTCGTCGGTGTGTGGCGTGGCGAGGGCGAGGGCCGCGACGCCGACGGTGACTACCGTTTCGGCCAGCAGATCATCGTCTCCCATGACGGCGGCGACTACCTGAACTGGGACTCCCGGTCCTGGCGGTTGAACGCGGACGGTGACTTCCAGGCCCCCGATCTCCGCGAGACCGGGTACTGGCGGTTCGTCAACGACCCCGCCGATCTCGACGAAAACCAGGCCATCGAGTTGCTGCTCGCCCATTCGGCGGGCTTCGTCGAGCTGTTCTACGGCAGCCCGCTCAACCAGGCATCCTGGGAGCTGGCCACCGACGCACTGGCCCGCAGCAAGTCCGGCGTGCTCGTCGGCGGCGCCAAACGGCTCTACGGAATCGTCGAGGGCGGTGACCTCGCCTATGTCGAGGAGCGGGTGGACGCCGACGGCGGCCTGGTGCCGCACCTGTCGGCTCGGCTGGTCCGCTACATCGGCTGACCGGCCCCGGACATGGAGCAGCCCCCGAGCCGTTGTTCCTGGTTGGACAAACCAAGGGCTCGGGGGCCGGGTGGCTGCTTGGAATTCGCCAGCGCTCGCAGGATGCACGATGCGCATGTGCGAAAGAGCCAAGAGCTCCGTCACACTCCTGGTGCTGCTAGCTAGCAGCCACCTCACTTGTCCGTATGTCACTCAATTTCTCGGACCACCTCCTCTCCTGTGTACGAGCGACCGTACTCCCGAAACCGTGACCCGACAACCGATTTAGCGCCACATCGCGAGCTCCACCAGACGGGCCAGCTCGCCGGCGGCCGGCGCCGGCGGCAGCACCACCCCGTCGAGGGTGTGCACGCGCGCGCTGAGCGTCACCGAGGACAGCAGCCAAATCCCTTCGGCAGCAATAAGATCCGGCACGCGCAGCGGGCGGTAGGCGGTGCGCGGCGCGATCTCGAACAGCGCGCCGACCGTGGTGCCGGCCAGGATCGGCATCGTCGGCGGCGGGCTCAGCAGGGTTTCGCTCTGGGCGATCACCACCGAGGAGCGCGGCCCCTCCAGCACCCACCCGTCGTGGTCGACGAAGATCGCGTCGCCGGCGCCACGGCGCGCCGCCTCCTGCAGCGCCGCGACATTGAGCGCATAGGACAACGACTTGGCACCCGTCAGTGCACTGCGCGGACCGGGGTTCAGCGTCACCGCCGCCACCCCGTCCCGGCGGGCGGCGACGACACGGGCCGGCACCGCGGACACGGCCACGAACGACGCATCCCGCCCGTGCACCAGCCGCAGCACGCCGTCGGCGGCGCCACCATCCCCGGCAGCCCAGTGAGCTGCCGCGATATCCACCGCCGCGCGCCAGCGGGCCGCGTCCGGCCCGGGCAGGCCGGCGACCGCCGCGGAGCGGACCAGGCGTGCCAGATGGGCTTCCAGCAGACACGGACGGCCGGCGCGCAGCAGCGTGGTCTCGAAGACACCGTCACCGTGGGTCAGTAGCGGGTCCACGGCCCGCACCAGCGGGGCCGCGGGCCTGTGCCGGACGCCGTCGAGATCCACCACCACATCCGCGGATCGGGCAGCCATGGCCCGAGCGTAACCGCCGTAAGGTGGCGGTATGTCTGCAGTTCCCGCACCTGAAACCGGACCCGACGCCGGCGCCGTCTGGCATTTCGGCGACCCGCTCGGCGAGCAACGCGCCGCGGAGGGCGCCGCCGTCGTGGTGGACCGCTCGCACCGCGCGGTCCTGCAACTGACCGGTCCGGCGCGCCGCAGCTGGTTGCACACCATTTCCAGCCAGCACGTCAGCGACCTACCCGACGGGGCTGTCGCACAAAATCTGAGCCTGGACGGGCAGGGTCGTGTCGAAGATCACTGGATCCAGACCGAGCTCGACGGGGTCACCGTGCTGGACACCGAACCGTGGCGCGGCGAACCGCTGCTGGCCTTCCTGCACAAGATGATCTTCTGGGCCGATGTCACCGTCGAACCCGCCGACCTGGCGGTGCTCTCACTGCTGGGCCCCGGCTTGTCCGGGCCCGACGTGCTGAGGGCTCTCGGGGTCGAGGCACTGCCCGCCCCGTGGACCGCGGTACCGCTGCCCGCGGGCGGATTCCTGCGCGGCACCCACCCCGGCGAATACGATCTGCTGGTGCCGCGGGCAGCCAAGGACGACTGGATCGCCGCGCTGACCGCCGCGGGCGTCACCAGGGCCGGCGTGTGGGCCTATGAGGCGCACCGGGTGGCCGCCATCCGCCCGCGACTGGGCATAGACACCGATGAGCGCACCATTCCGCACGAGATCGGCTGGATCGGCGGCCCCGGTGTGGGTGCAGTGCACCTGGACAAGGGCTGCTATCGCGGCCAGGAGACCGTCGCACGCGTCCACAATCTCGGGAAACCGCCCCGGATGTTGGTGCTCGTGCACCTGGACGGGTCCGCAGACCGTCCGGCGACCGGCGATCCGCTGCTGGCCGGAGGCCGCGCGGTGGGGCGGCTGGGCTCCGTCGTCGACCACGTCGACGACGGCCCGATCGCCTTGGCGCTGGTGAAACGAGCACTGCCCGCCGGTACCGAGCTGACCACCGGTGGCGAGTCGGCGGTGGCGGCGGTGATCGATGCGGACTCGGTCCCGGACGTCGACGGCGTCGGTGCGGGACGGCTGGCGGTGGAGCGCCTGCGCAGCGGAGGCGGTTAGAACCGCGGCAAGGAAGGGCCTACCAGCGGCCCGGCGCGGGGCACGGTAAAGTGTTGGCAGGACAATTAGACACACACAGATCGGAGCCGCCTGCATGTCGGGCCGCTCCGTTATTGCGCGAGGGGGTCCCAATGGGCCGCGGCCGAGCTAAGGCAAAGCAGACCAAGGTTGCTCGTGACCTGAAATACAACACGCCGGAGACTGATTTCGAGCGGCTTCAGCGCGAGCTGTCCAACAGCAGCGCCGCCGACGACTTCAACACCAGCGACGGTCCCTCCGACCGCTACGCCGACGAGGACGACTGGCGGCGCTGACCGCCCGGCGGCCCGCCGCGTGTTCCTCTCAGAACCGCGGATGCTGCCCGACGAGCTGAGCTCGCACCCCATCCTTGGTGCCCTTTGCGACGGTTCCGACCGTCCAGCAGGCCAGGTGGCGTGCGGTGAGAATCGCCAACGCGCGGTCGGTGTCCTCCGGCGCGACGATGGCGACCATGCCGACGCCCATGTTGAACGTCTTCTCCATCTCGGCGCGCTCGATGCGCCCGCGCTGGGCGATCATGCCGAAGACGGGTGCCGGGGTCCAGGTGCCGCGGTCCACCTCGGCCACCAGGCCGGGCGGGATGATGCGTTCCAGGTTGCCCGCGAAACCGCCACCGGTGACGTGGCAGAAGGTGCGCACATGGGTCTCGGCGGCCAGCGCCAAGCAGTCCTTGGCGTAGATGTAGGTCGGCTCGAGCAGTTCTTCACCGAGCGTGCGACCGAACTCCTCGACATGACCCGAGAGGTCCATCCGGTCGATCTCCAGGAGCACCTTGCGGGCCAGCGAGTAACCGTTGGAATGCAGTCCGGTCGAGGCCATCGCGATGATCACGTCTCCGGGCTTGACCCGCTCCGGGCCCAACACGTTGTCGGCCTCGACGACACCGACGCCGGTGGCCGAGATGTCGTAGTGGTCGGGCTCCATCAGCCCGGGATGCTCGGCGGTCTCGCCGCCCAGCAGGGCGCACCCGGCGAGCACGCAACCGTCGGCGATGCCTGAGACGATCGCGGCGACCCGTTCCGGCACGGTACGGCCGACGGCGATGTAGTCCTGCAGGAACAGCGGCTCGGCGCCACACACCACCAGGTCATCGACCACCATGGCGACCAGGTCCAGGCCGACGGTGTCGTGCTTGTCCATCGCCTGGGCGATGGCCAGTTTGGTGCCGACGCCGTCGGTCGAGGACGCCAGCAGCGGCTCGCGATAGCCATCTCGCAGGGCGAACAGCCCGGCGAACCCACCGAGGCCACCGCGGACCTCGGGCCGGGTGGCCTTCTTGGCAAGGGGTTTGAACAGCTCGACGGCGCGATCGCCCGCCTCGATATCCACTCCGGCGGTTGCATACGAGATGCCGTGTTGTTCGGCGCGGCCTTTACCCATGGTCACCGGCTCGCCAGTCGAAGCTCGCTCATCGTGCCCAAGGTTACCGGTCGCACCCCGCGCACCGCATGGGCGGTGACCTCAACGCTTTCTCCCGAGTACCGCCGCGAGCGCGCGCACTGTGACACCGTGACCGTTCATGACAGCAATTCGCTCCTTGGCACTGGCCGCCGTCGCCTGCGCGGCGCTGGTTCCGGCGCCGGCCGCGTCCGCGACACCCAGCGTCGGCGTCGAGGCACGGATCTTGTCCCAATCCACCTCGGACGGTCAGGACTTCATCACCAAGGAGCTCACCATCGCCCCCGGCGGGAGCACCGGCTGGCATTGGCACCCGGGCCAGGTGTACGGCGTGATCCGGGCCGGCACGCTGACCCACTACGGGGCGGACTGCGACATCGACGGCGTCTATCCGACCGGCGGTGCGATCACCGAGCAGAGCGGTCCCGGGTATGTCCACCTCGGCCGAAACCTCGGACCCGACCCGCTGGTGATGTGGGTCGGCTATATCGATCCGGCGGGTTCTGCGCAGGCCAACCCGGTCCCCAACCCGGGTTGCCCGTTTGAGTGAGCCGCACCCGGGTATCCAGATCCGCGTCGGCTCCGAATACCTCATGAGACGCCGTCATGAATCGGAGGACCCGTGCCGGATACGAACCCACGCTGCTTGGTGACCGGTGCGACAGGCTATATCGGCGGAAACCTGGTGCCGATGCTGCTGGAACGCGGCTACCCGGTGCGTGCGCTGGCCCGCACCCCCGCGAAGCTGGACGACCGCCCCTGGCGGGACCGCATCGAGGTGGCCCGCGGGGACCTCGGTGACCCCGACTCGTTGACCGCAGCCTTCGAAGGCATCGACGTCATCTACTACCTGGTGCACTCGATGGGCACCTCGAAGGACTTCGTCGCCGAGGAAGAGCGCTCGGCACGCAATGTGGTGGCTGCGGCCAAGAGCGCCGGCGTGCGCCGCATCGTCTATCTCAGCGGTCTGCACCCCGAGGGCATCGAGCTGTCGCGCCACCTCAAGTCGCGCGCGCTGGTCGGACAGATCCTCATCGAGTCGGGTATCGAGACCGTGGTGCTGCAGGCGGGCATCGTGATCGGGTCGGGTTCGGCCTCGTTCGAGATGATCCGTCACCTCACCGACCGGCTGCCCGCGATGACGACCCCCAAATGGGTGCACAACAAGATCCAGCCGATCTCGGTCGCCGATGCGCTGCACTACCTCACGGAGGCCGCAACGGCACCGGTGCCGTCGTCGCGGACCTGGGATATCGGGGGGCCCGATGTGATGGAGTACGGCGACGCGATGCAGGGTTACGCCGATATCGCGGGCCTGCGACCGCGCGTGATCGTGGTGCTCCCGTTCTTGACCCCGACGATCGCGAGTTGGTGGGTCGGACTGGTCACGCCGATCCCGTCGGGTCTGGCCCGGCCACTGGTCGAATCACTGGAATGCGATGCAGTGATGCACGAGCACGATATCGACTCGGTGATCGCGCCACCGGCCGGCGGTCTGACCGGCTATCGGGACGCGGTCCGGGAGGCGCTGGCCCAGGACGGCACGGGAACCCGTGGCGGCAAACGCCATCTGCTGCGGTTCAGCCCGGCGGCGCCGGAGTAGTCAGGGTCGCCGCGACCGCGGTGCCGTCAGGGTCGCCGCAGCGCGTCGGCGTTGTCGCCGCCCGCCTTGACCGATTCCAGCGGGATGCCGTTGCGTGCCGCATTGGCCAGCATGTGCTCGATGACGTTCTTGCCCAGCGCGGTCTCGCCGGGCAGCTCGATCGGGTAGTTGCCGTCGAAGCATGCCGAACACAGCCGGGTGGCCGGCTGTTCGGTCGCCGCGACCATGCCGTGGTGGCTGATGTACCCGAGGGTGTCGGCGCCGATCGCGCGCCGCACGCCTTCGAGCATCTCGTCCTCGTCGGCGGAGTTGCTCGCCGCGTTCGCGATCAGTTCGGCCGGGGTGGCGAAATCGATACCGTAGAAACAGGGCCACTTCACCGGCGGGGAGGCGATCCGCACGTGCACCTCGAGCGCACCCGCCTCGCGCAGCATCCGGATGAGCGCCCGTTGGGTGTTGCCGCGCACGATCGAGTCATCGACCACGATCAGCCGTTTACCGCGGATGACTTCCTTGAGCGGGTTCAGCTTCAGCCGGATGCCCAGCTGACGGATGGTCTGCGAGGGCTGGATGAAGGTGCGGCCGACGTAGGCGTTCTTCATCAGCCCCTGGCCGTAAGGGATGCCCGAACCCTGCGCATACCCGACCGCGGCCGGTATCCCCGACTCCGGGACACCGATCACCAGATCGGCCTCCACCGGGTTCTCGGCGGCCAGTCGGCGTCCGATGTCGACGCGGGTGGCGTGTACGGAACGGCCGCCGATGACGCTGTCGGGCCGGGCCAGATAGACGTACTCGAAGACGCAGCCCTTGGGGGTGGGGTTGGCGAAGCGGGTGGAGCGCACGCCGTCGGCGTCGATGGCCAGCAGCTCGCCCGGTTCGATATCGCGGACGAACGAGGCGCCGACGATGTCCAGGGCCGCGGTCTCGGAGGCGACCACCCAGCCGCGGTCCAGCCGGCCGAGCGACAGCGGGCGCACGCCGTGTGGATCGCGGGCGGCGTAGAGGGTGTTCTCGTCCATGAAGGTCAGGCAGAACGCGCCACGCACGGTGGGCAGCAGTTCCAGTGCGGCCTGCTCCAGCGTGGAATCGGCGGCGCCGTGCGCCAGCAGCGCGCCCAGGATGTCGGAGTCGGTGGTGGCTGCCGGGGCGCCGCGGGTCTCGATCAGCCCCGCGTCGCGGGCCCGGGTGGCCAATTCGGCGGTGTTGACCAGATTGCCGTTGTGGCCCAACGCCACCCCGGTTCCTGCGGCGGTGTTCCGGAAGACCGGCTGGGCGTTCTCCCAGGTGGTCGAGCCGGTGGTGGAGTAGCGACAGTGCCCGACCGCGACATGGCCGTGCATGGCGGCCAGGGTCTGCTCGTCGAATACCTGGCTGACCAGACCGAGGTCCTTGAACACCAACACCTGGGAGCCGTCGGCGACGGCGATGCCGGCCGCCTCCTGGCCACGGTGCTGTAGCGCATAAAGGCCGTAATAGGTGAGCTTGGCCACATCCTCGCCCGGGGCCCAGACGCCGAAGACGCCGCATTCCTCTTTTGGCTCGTTCTCTTCCGGCACGACAGGCTCGAAGGTCACGATGGCTGCTCCCTGGGGGCTGTGGGTGACGTGGCCCAGTCTACGGTCATCCGGCCCGAATAACTCAACCGGACGCCGGTTTTCGTCGTCCCCTGAGCCAACCGCAGAGCCGGGGGTCTACATTCCCACCGACTACCGTGGGGCGACGTGTGGCATCCAGTGACGCGCGTCGCATTCCGGTTCTGCTTCCTGTACTTCGGATTGTTCTGTCTGTGGTTCGCCCAGATCACCTACGCGTTCGCCGGCATCCTGGCGATCTGGCTGCCCGCGGGCGCGGTGATGTGGCAGATGCTGCTGACCGCGCCGGCCACCGGCTGGATGGGCCGCACGCTGTTCGGGGTCGACGCGACCCTGCGTCCCGGGTCGGGCAGCGGGGACCAGGCCGCGATCTGGGTGTCCATGGCCTGCCTGCTGCTGATCGCGCTCATCGGTACCGCGGTGTGGTCGGTGCTGGACCGGCGGCGCACCCAGTACACCAAGCTGGCCGCCTGGTTCACCGTCTTCCTGCGGTTGTGCCTGGGCGGGCAGATGCTGTTCTACGGTTTCGCGAAGCTCATCCCCACCCAGATGCCTGCCCCGCCACTGTCGGCACTGCTACAGCCGTTCGGGCAGTTCAGCCCGATGTCGGTGCTGTGGCTGCAGGTCGGCAGTTCGCATCCCTACGAGATGGCGCTGGGCGCGGTGGAGGTCGCCGCGGGACTGCTGCTGTTCTGGCCCCGGACCGCGGTGCTGGGCGCGCTGCTCAGCGCGCTGAGCATGGGGCAGGTCTTCCTGATGAACATGGCCTTCGACGTGCCGGTGAAGATTCTGTCCTCCCACCTGCTGCTGATCAGTCTGGTGCTGCTCGCACCTCATCTCCGACGGCTGGCCGATGTTCTTGTGCTGGAACGCCGTTCGGAACCGGTGCGTGCACCGCAGCTGTTCACCGGGCAGCGCACCAACGGTATCGCGACGGCCGTGCAGGTGGGTCTGGGCATCTGGGTCAGCATCGGTCTCGTCGTCGTGGGCTGGCAGTCCTGGCATGAGTACGGCGACGGACGGCCCAAGCCGGAGCTGTACGGCATCTGGGCGGTCTCCGAGTTCAGCGTCGATGGGCGGGTGGCGCCCCCGCTGACCACCGATCGGTTCCGGTGGAACCACCTCGTCGTCGACCGGCCCGGGTTGATCACCTTCCAGCTGATGGACGGCACGCTGCGGGACGCGCCCGCGCAGGTGGACGGCGGGCACCTCACGGTCACCGCGCCGCTGCCGCCGCCGGACGGGAAGACCGCCGTCGTGCCGGATCCGGCGCCGTTCGCCGACTTCCGCGTCACCCATCCGGCACCGGACCGCCTGGAGCTGGCCGGGCAGTTGGAGGGACGCCCCGTCAGCATGTCGCTGCGCGAGGTCGACCTGTCGAGCTTCACGCTGCGCAACCGTGGGTTCCACTGGGTGCAGGAGTATCCGTACTTCCGTTAGGAATCCAGCGTCAGCAGCGGCAGCCAGTGGGCGATCTCGGCGGCGCGTGAACCCGACATGTGCAGCGCCGGCGCGTCGAGGCCGATCAGCCCGGTGACCAGCAACAGCCAGCTGCGCGGATCGGTTTCCACGACATTGGGAGGTGTGCCCCGGGTGTGCCGGGGCCCTTCGATGCACTGCACCGCCACGAACGGCGGGACCCGGACCTCGACGCTGGCGCCCGGCGCCATCGCGGCCAGCGTGCGCGCGGTGAGGCGCACCGCGGCGGCCAGCTCGTCACGCGCCGGTGCCGGCGCGGACTCGTCGCGCAACCACTGCGCCACCGCGAGCACCGCGGCGCGTGTCTCTGCCGGATCCGCAGTGCGACGGGCCACCATCGGTTTAGTGTCGCAAAGTGGCTGTCGTCGACCGTGCGGCACCGCCGTACAAGACGGTCGGCGCCATCGCCCTGATCCTGCTGATCGTCGGCGCCGCGCTGATCTGGGGACAGTTCCGAGGCGATTTCCGCTTACGCACCGATCTCACGCTGATATCGCCGCGGGCCGGGTTGGTCGTCGACCCGGGATCCAAGGTGACGCTCAACGGTGTGGAGATCGGCCGGGTCGGCGACATCACGGCGACCAGCATCGCGGGTAGTCCGCATGCCCGGCTGACGCTGCAGGTCGACCCGAGGTATCTTCACCTCATCCCGGCGAACGTCAGTGCCGACATCAACGCCAGCACCGTGTTCGGCAACAAGTACATCGCGCTGCGCTCACCGGAAAACCCTTCACCCCAACGGATGACGGCCGGCACCGAGATCACCGCGACCTGGGTGAGCACCGAGTTCAACACCCTCTTCGAGACGCTCATGGCGATCTCGGAGCGCGTCGACCCGGTGAAGCTGAACCAGACCCTGACCGCGGCGGCACAGGCGCTCGACGGGATGGGCACCAGGTTCGGCGAGTCGGTGACCGACGGCAACGCGATCCTGGAACGCCTCAACGCCCAGATGCCGCGGTTCCGACGTGATCTGCGCGGCCTGACCGCACTGGCCGATAGCTACGCCGACGCCGCACCCGATCTGTTCGACGGACTCGCTGCGGCCGCACTGACCGCAGCGACCCTGCACGATCAGCGCGCAGCGGTCGACGACGCGCTCATGGCGGCCATCGGAATCAGTGGTACCGCCGGTGACATCCTGGACCGGGGCGGCCCGTACCTGGTCCGTGGTGCGCAGGACCTGATCCCCACCTCCGAATTGTTCGACTACTACAGCCCACAACTGTTCTGCACCATTCGCAACTACCACGACGCCGCCCCGCTGATGGCCGAGGTGTTCGGCGGTGACAACGGGTACTCGCTGGCCTCGGCGGGCACGATCTTCGGCATGGGTGTGCCCAATACCTATGTGTTCCCGGACAATCTGCCGCGGGTGAATGCCCGCGGCGGGCCGGGCGGGCGACCGGGGTGCTGGCAGAAGATCACCCGCGAGTTGTGGCCGGCACCGTATCTGGTGATGGACACCGGGCTGTCGATTGCGCCCTACAACCACTTCGAGCTGGGCCAGCCGATCTTCACCGAGTACGTGTGGGGCCGCCAGATCGGTGCGCCCACCATCAATCCCTGAGCCCTTGACCTCAACGTACATTGAGGTTCTACGGTGGCGGCATGTCCATGAAACCGCACGAGATCGATTTCCTGAACCGGACCGATCTCGGCCGCCTCGCGACCGTACAACGCAACGGCACACCCCAGAACAGTCCGGTCGGATTCAGCTACAACGCCGATCTGGGCACCATCGACATCGCCGGGTACCGCATGTCGGCCAGTCAGAAATGGCGCAACATCGCACACCACCCGAAGGTGGCGTTCGTGGTGGACGATATCGCCTCCCGCGATCCGTGGCGGGTGCGCTGCCTGGAGATCCGGGGCACCGCCGAGCAGGCCTGGACGCAACCCGCCGCGGGCAAGTCCGGAGACGAGCTCGACGCCGGCATCATCAGGATCACCCCCACCCGCATCATCAGCTTCGGGATCGACGACCCGGACACCGATCCGCACGAGCTGGTGGCCGATATCCGAGACGTCTAGATCTCCGGGCCGTCCACGCCCGCTTTGTCATCCAGGTCGTGGCGGATGCGCTCGGTGTCGGCCGGCGTCCACCCATCCGGTGCGGCGATGGCCACCAGACCGTCGAGCACGGTGTCGGAGTAGTTGTGCCCGTGGCCTTCCGGCACCCCCGCCGCATTCGTCATATCTGCGCTGACCTGCCAGAACGTCACGATCGGGTACCAGCGCATGGACGCGGTCCGGTCGGCACCCGGCGGCTCCCGCAGCCAATCCGGCCGGGAGAACAGCAGATTCGGCGACCACCAGACGATGGGGTCGGAAGCGTGCTGCAGGAACAGCACCCGGGTGCCGCTCCACGGCGGGGCGGCGACCCGCTGCACGTCGGACGGGTCGGCCGCCTGCGAGAAGCGCACCGTGCTGCCGTTGTCGTAGCGCGGTTCGACCTCCGGGGTGCCCGGGTCGCGGCGCAGCACCAGCCCGCTCCACAACGAGCTCTCGTGTGGCGGACCGACCCACAGCACCCCCGAGAAGTCCATCTCGGCGATATCGGGTAGCCAGCCGAAAGCGCCCTGACCGGCGTAGGAGCCCAGGCTCTCGCCGTACAGCACCAGTTTCGGCCGGTCGTTCTCCGGCAGCTCCGACCACCGCCGGTGGATACCGTCGATCATCATCCGGGCCGACTCGACGGACTTCTGCCGGTCGCCGAGGAACGAAATCCAGCTGGGCAGATACGAATACTGCATGCCGACCAGTGCGGTGTCGCCGTTGTACATGGACTCGACGGCGCGCGCGGCGACCGGGTTGACCCAGCCCGTGCCGGTCGTCGGGATGATGACGAGCAGTTCGCGCTCGTAGGCCCCGGTGCGTTCCAACTCGCTGAGCAGTACCGCCATCCGGCTCTCGTCGGTGTCTGCGGTCTGCAGCCCGGCGTACACCCGGATCGGCTCCAGCGCGGGCGCACCGTTGAGCCGGGTGAGCTCGGCGGCGCGCGGCCCGCCCGCCACGAAGTTGCGCCCCTGAAAGCCGAGCGAATCCCAGGACGCGAATGATGTTGGACTACCGGATTTCTCGGGCTCCATCGGCTGGACGACACCAGCCATGCTGGTGGAGTTCTGCGGCTGGAAGACCTGGCTGGCGCCCAGCAGGAACCCGCGGTACAGCACGCCGTTGACCGTCATCACGAACAGCACCGCGATGATCGCGGTGCCGATGAAGAAGGCCACCTCGCTGTGCAGCCGCCACCGGCGGATCAGCAGGCGGGCGATGAGCTTCACCAGATCGGCCAGCACACGCCACACGGCGATGCAGGCCGCACCGACCAGGACGGCCAGCAACACCGTCCGCAGATAGCCCAACGTAGCCGGACCCTCGATGCCCATCAGCGCGGATACCTGGCGCTGCCACCGGGCGGCCGGGATCACGATGAACACGGGCACCGTCAGCGCGCCCGCCACCACCACGACCTTGGCCACCCGCAACGCCGATGTGCTCGGCGGCCACCACGACCGGTCCCGTAACACGAAGCGGTGCAGCACTTTCCGAATCAACACGCCTATTCCGTAACCGATGGCGGCGTTGATACCGCCGATCAGCCCGGCGAACAGCCAGTCCCTGGGCAGCAGCGACGGGGTCAGGGACAGGCAGAAGAACAATGCGCCGACGGGTATGCCGACGAAATCGAGTCGGACCAGACTCCAGGCCCACACCAGTAACGGGTGCCGGAATGTGGTCCGGTCAATCACCCGAACAACCCGGGCAGCACGCCCTCGGAGGTGGCCCGCAGTTCGGCGAGCGTCACGGTGAACTGGCCCTGCACTTCGATCGACTGGCTACCTTCGTCGGACACGCCGATGCGGGTCACCGGCAGGCTACGCGCCTCGCACATGGCCCGGAACCGGCTCTCCTCGGTACGCGGTACCGCGACCAGGACGCGGCCCGCCGACTCGGAGAAGAGGTAGACGAACGGGTCCACACCTTCGGGCAGCACCACGCGGCTGCCGGTCTCCCCCGCCAGGGATGCCTCGATGACGGCCTGGATGAGCCCGCCCTCGCTCAGATCGTGTGCGGCCGAGACCAATCCGTCCCGTGAGGCCGCGGTCAGCACCTCGGCCAGCAGCTTCTCGCGCGCCAGGTCGACCTGCGGTGGCACGCCACCGAGGTGGTCGCCGGTCACCTGCGCCCAGATCGAGCCGTCGAACTCGTCGCGGGTGTCACCGAGCAGTAGCAACGTCTCGCCGGGTTCGTTGCCGAGTCCGGTCGGGATGCGGCGGGTGACATCGTCGATGACGCCCAGCACACCCACCACCGGGGTGGGCAGGATCGGTGTACTGCCGGTCTGGTTGTAGAAGCTGACATTGCCACCGGTAACCGGAATCCCCAGCGCCGCACACCCGTCGGCGAGCCCGCGGACCGCCTGGGAGAACTGCCACATGACACCCGGATCCTCCGGCGAGCCGAAGTTCAGGCAGTTGGTGACCGCGACGGGGGTGGCGCCGGTGACGGCGACATTGCGGTAGGCCTCGGCCAGCGCCAGCTGGGCACCGGCGTAGGGGTCGAGCTGGGTGTAGCGCCCGGATGCGTCCGTCGAGATCGCGACGCCGCGCCCGGTGGCCTCGTCGATGCGCAGCACGCCCCCGTCGGCATGCTCGGCGAGCACGGTGTTGCCGCGCACGTAGCGGTCGTACTGTTCGGTGATGAAGGCCCGGCTGCACAGGTGCGGGCTGCCCAGCAGCGCAAGCACGGTCGCCTTGAGCTCGTCGCCGGTGGCCGGCCGGGGCAGCTTGGCCGAGGTGTCCGCGATCAGCGCGTCCTGGGTGTCCGGCCGCGCGACGGGCCGCTGATAGACCGGGCCCTCGTGGGCCACCGTGCGCGGCGGCACGTCCACGACTGTCTCACCGTGCCAGGTGATCTCGAGGCGGTCACCGTCGGTGACCTCTCCGATGACACTGGCCAGCAC
Organism: Mycolicibacterium frederiksbergense; assembly: GCF_012223425.1. Taxonomy (GTDB): domain Bacteria; phylum Actinomycetota; class Actinomycetes; order Mycobacteriales; family Mycobacteriaceae; genus Mycobacterium; species Mycobacterium frederiksbergense. The sequence continues at coordinate 3,434,342 of NZ_CP038799.1, read as the reverse complement.
ATCCCACTTGCGACAGACGGCCATGAACTTGTCCACGTTCTCCGGTGTCACCACCGCGCACATGCGCTCCTGGGACTCCGAGGACAGGATCTCCGCCGGGGTCATGTCGGCGGCGCGCTGGGGTACCGCTTCCAGCTCCACCCGCATGCCGCCGTCGCCGGCGGACGCCAGTTCCGATGTGGCACAGGACAGTCCGGCACCACCGAGATCTTGGATGCCGACCACCAGGTCGGCGGCGTAGAGCTCCAGGCAGCACTCGATGAGCACCTTCTCCATGAACGGATCGCCGACCTGCACCGCGGGAAGCTTCTTGCGCCCGGGGCCGGATCCCTCGTCACCGCCGAAGGTCTCGCTGGCCAGCACGCTCACGCCGCCGATGCCGTCCAGGCCGGTACGGGCGCCGAACAGGATGATCTTGTTGCCGGTGCCGGACGCGAAGGCCAGGTGCAGGTCCTCCTTGCGGAGCACACCGACGCACAGCGCGTTCACCAGCGGGTTGCCCGCGTAGGACGCGTCGAAGACGGTTTCACCGCCGATGTTGGGCAGGCCCAGCGAGTTGCCGTAGCCGCCGATGCCGCGGACCACGCCGTCGAGCACGCGACGGGTGTCGGGGGCGTCGGCGGCGCCGAAGCGCAGCTGGTCCATCACGGCGACCGGGCGGGCGCCCATCGCCATGATGTCGCGGACGATGCCACCGACACCGGTGGCCGCGCCCTGATACGGCTCCACGTAGGACGGGTGGTTGTGCGACTCGACCTTGAAGGTGACCGCCCAGCCGTCGCCGATGTCCACCACGCCGGCGTTCTCACCGATACCGGCCAGCATCCCGGCCCGCATCTCGTCGGTGGTCGTCTCACCGAAGTAGCGCAGGTGCACCTTGGAGGACTTGTAGGAGCAGTGCTCGCTCCACATCACCGAGTACATGGCCAGTTCGGCATCGGTGGGGCGGCGGCCCAGGATCTCGCGGATGCGCTGGTACTCGTCATCCTTGAGACCCAGCTCACGGAAGGGCTGAGGTTGGTCGGGGGTGGCGGCTGCCCGCTCGACGGTATCGGTCTGTGCAGTGGGCTCCAGCGTCACGCGAACAGTCTAGTGAAGCGGGCAAACCGAGCCGAAGTTAGCCGCCGGAGACGCAGAAGGCGTTGCCTTCCGGGTCGGCCAGCACCACCCACTGGAACTCGTCGCCGAAGCTGTTGCGCCCGGTCTCGGTAGCGCCGAGAGCGACCAGCCGGGCAACTTCGGCCTCCTTGTCCGCGGAATGGAAGTCCAGGTGAACCTTGTTCTTTCCCGGAGTCGGGTCGGGTACCCGCTGGAAGCCCAGCGCGGGCCGCCCCTCGCTGGTGACCATGACGAATTCGCCTGGCGCCACGGCGTTCACGTCACCGCCGGCCGCCTTGGACCACCAGTCGGCGAGACCGTCGGGATCCACACAATCGAACGTGATCATCTCCACACTCAATGCCATGGCCCAACCCTAGGACAGGGCACCGACTACCTCCCGGGTAATTGAGGATTCGTCCCCGCCCCCGCAGGCTGTCGGGCATGACACAGACACCCACCGCACCGAAGTTCACCGCCGACACCTGGGCGGCGTTCTGGACCGCGCCCGATCCCGCCCGGGTGGCCGGGCTGCTGGCCGAGGACATCGTCGGGCACTGGCCCGATGCCCCGTCGCCGGTGCGTGGGCGCACCGCCTACGTCGGCAAGATCGCCGAGCTGGTGACCGCCGTCCCCGACCTGCGGCTGACGCTGGTGGACAGCGCGACGGTCCCGGGCCCCACTGCGGGCGAGGAGCTGGTGTTCCTGCACTACACCGGCACCGGGACGACCGCATCCGGCCCGATCACGATCCGCGGGATGGACCGGGTGCGCACCCGCGACGGGATCGTGGTGGAGAACGTCATCCGCTACAGCGCTTCGGAGATCTAGGCACAATCGACATGTGCGCACACGACTTGCCTTCAGCGGCCACATCGCCGGCTTCGGGACCGATGCGGGTATCCGGATGGTGGTCGGCGTGTGGCAGTCCTCCCCGTTCGGGGCCTTCGCCGATGTGATGGTCCAGACCGCCGACGATCAGCGGCTGTTGCTCGCACCCACCACGGAGGTCGCCGAGTTCGTCTCGGACACTTACGCGTTCGACGACGTGCGGGTCGGCGCGGTCACCGCGGAGCTGGCGGCCGATCGGCTCACCGTCACCGCGGCGGACCTCGATGTCACCGTCGAGCTGGGCGGCCCGGCACGGTTCGACCGGCTGCTGCGCCTGGTTCCCGGGCCACTGGCGAGCGCACCGTGGTGGCTGCGGGTCATCAATCCGGTCGCCGGGCTGCTGGCGCCGGGAGTGCACACCGCCGGAACCGCGGGCGGCGGGCGACGCGAGTACTACGGGGTGCGACGCTCGCGGCGCATCGCTGCACTGTCCGGGCGGTTCGGCGAGGTGCCGCTGGGCCGGCTGGCCGACCTGGATCCGCCGGTGCGGTTCGGGTTCTCCTCGGCCCCCACCGACCCGCAGCTGGTGGCGGTCACCACCACCATCGACATGCCTTAGGCGGGAGCCAGGAAGGCCGCCAGCGCCGCCGAGTACGCCGCGACATCGGCCGCACCCATCACCTCGCGGGCCGAGTGCATGGCCAGCTGCGCGGCGCCGACATCGACGGTCGGGATGCCGGTGCCCGCCGCGGTCATCGGCCCGATGGTGGACCCGCACGGCAGATCTGCGCGGTGCTCATAGCGCTGCAGCGGCACGCCGGCCTGCCGGCAGGCCAGGGCGAACGCCGCCGCCGTCCGGCCGTCGGTGGCGTAGCGCAGATTCGGCTGCACCTTGAGCACCGGGCCGCCGTTCACCGCGATCTGATGGCCGGGCTCGTGTCGCTCCGGATAGTTGGGATGGGTGGCGTGCGCCATGTCCCCCGAGGCCACCATCGACGCGGACAGCCTGCGCAGGAAGTCCTCCCGCCCACCGCCGCCGGCCAGGGTGATGCGCTCCAGCACCGTCAACAGCAGATCGGACTGGGCGCCGTGATCGGACTGCGAGCCGACTTCCTCGTGGTCGAACAGCGCCAGCACCGGTACGTGCGCGGTGGCGGGCGCGGCCAGCAGCGCTTCCAACCCTGCATAGCAGGTGGCCTGGTTGTCCAGCCGCGGTGCGCTGATGAAATCCCCGTCGGCCCCGGTGATCGCCGATGCGGTGAGGTCGTGGGTCATCAGGTCGAAGCCGAGCACCGCGGACTCGTCGACCCCGGCCCGCTCGGCGACGTAGCCGAGGAAGGACCGTCGGTCGCCGACTCCCCAGACCGCGTTGACGTGGCGCTGCGGGTCGAGGCTGACACCCTTGCGGTCCTCGGAGAGATGGATGGCCAGCTGCGGGACCCGCAGGATCGGGTCGTCCATGCGGACCAGCCGGTGGTCGACAAGACCCTCCGCGGAGACCACCGACAGCCGGCCGCTGATCCCGAGGTCGCGGTCCAGCCAGGAGTTCAGCCACGCTCCGCCGTAGGGCTGCAGCGCCACCACCTGCCAGCCGGCGATCACCCGGTCCGGGTGCTGCTTGACGCGCAGGTTCGGACTGTCGGTGTGCGCGCCGACGATCCGGAACGGCACCTCCGGGGTGGTGGAGTCCCACGCCACCAGTGAACCCGCGCGGATGGTGAAGAATCTGCCCGCGGCGGGCCAGGCGTCCGCCTCGAACAGTTCGCGGTACCCCGCGGCCGTCAGCCGCTGCGCCGCGGTGGCGCACACGTGGTACGGCGACGGCGAGGCGTCGATGAACTCACACAGACCCTGGGGGCTAGCTGCCATCTTTGTATCTTGACCCGCGCAGCGAAGGCCGGTGGCGCTAGGGTCACTTTGTGCCGGATCCGCTGCCGCAACAGATAGTCGATCCGTTGACGTCGGCGGCCATCTTTCTGGTCGCCACGATCGACGACGGCGGCGAGCAGACCGTCCACGACGCGCTACCCGAGATCTCGGGCATGGTCGGCGCCATCGGATTCCGCGACCCGAGCAAGAAGCTGTCGGTGGTGACATCGATCGGCTCGCCGGCCTGGGACCGATTGTTCGCCGGGCCCCGGCCTGCCGACCTGCATCCGTTCATCGCGCTGACCGGGCCGCGCCATCACGCCCCGGCCACCGCGGGGGATCTGCTGTGGCACATCCGCGCCGAGACCATGGACGTCTGTTTCGAACTCGCCGGCCGCCTCATGGAGGCGATGGCCGGGGCGGTGACGGTCGTCGACGAGGTGCACGGCTTCAACTATTTCGACAACCGCGATCTGCTCGGTTTCGTCGACGGCACCGAGAACCCCACCGGTGCGACCGCCGACAACGCCACCATGATCGGCGACGAGGATCCCGATTTCGCGGGCGGCTGCTACGTGCACGTTCAGCGCTACGTGCACGACATGTCGGCCTGGCGGGCGTTGTCGGTCGACGAGCAGCAGAACGTGATCGGGCGCACCAAGTTCGACGATATCGAGATGGACGACGACGTGAAGCCGGCCAATTCGCATATCGCGCTGAACGTCATCACCGACGAGGACGGCAAAGAGTTGAAAATCGTGCGCCGCAACATGCCCTACGGCACCGTCGGCAAGGGCGAATTCGGCACCTACTTCATCGGTTATTCGCGCACACCGGCGGTCACCGAGCGGATGCTGACCAACATGTTCATCGGCAGCCCACCCGGTAACACCGACCGGATCCTGGATTTTTCCACCGCCGTCACCGGCGGGATGTTCTTCGTCCCCACCGTCGATTTCCTGGATGACCCGCCGCCCCTTCCGATCCCGGAAGCCCCGGCCGAAGTCCGGGCGTCGGATTACTCACTTGCGATCGGCAGCCTGAAAGGAACCCCGCAATGAACAACCTGTACCGCGACCTCGCCCCCATCACCGAGTTGGCCTGGGCCGAGATCGAGCAGGAGGCCACCCGGACCTTCAAACGTCATATCGCGGGCCGCCGGGTGGTCGACGTCAGCGAGCCCGGCGGCTCAGTGACCGCCGCCGTGAGCACCGGACACCTGCGCGATGTCGATTCCCCCGGCGACGGGGTCATCGCGCATCTGCGGGAGTCCAAGCCGTTGGTGCGGTTGCGGGTGCCGTTCAGCGTGGGCCGCCGCGACGTCGACGATGTGGAGCGCGGTTCGCAGGACTCGGACTGGGATCCGGTCAAGGACGCCGCCAAGAAGCTGGCGTTCGCCGAGGACCGCGCGATCTTCGAGGGCTACGAAGCGGCCTCCATCGAGGGCATCCGCAAGTCGAGTTCGTGCCCGAATCTCGCACTGCCCGCCGATCCGCGGGAGATGCCCGACATCATCAGCCAGGCGCTCTCAGAGCTGCGACTCGCCGGTGTCGACGGGCCCTACAGCGTGCTGCTCTCCGCCGACGTGTACACACAGGTGAGCGAGACCACCGTCAACGGCTATCCGATCCGCGAGCATCTCAACCGGCTGGTGGGCGGCGAGATCATCTGGGCGCCGGCCATCGACGGTGCGTTCGTGTTGTCCACCCGCGGAGGCGATTTCGATCTGCAGCTGGGCACCGACGTGTGCATCGGCTACCTGTCCCACGATGCCGACAGCATCCAGCTGTACCTGCAGGAGACCTTCACGTTCCTGTCCTACACCGCGGAGGCCTCGGTCTCGCTGAACCGCTGAGGATCTACGCGGTCAGCACCGCATCCAGGGCCGAGTAGAACAACCCGAGCCCGTCATCGGAGGGACCGGTGAGCGGTTCGGTGGCGTGCTCGGGGTGCGGCATCAGTCCGACGACGCGGCCGTTGGCCGAGCTCACGCCGGCGATGCCGCGCATGGAACCGTTCAGGTTGTCGCGGTAGCGGAAGACCACCCGGCCCTCGCCCTCGAGCTCGTCGAGCACCGACTCGGCGGCCACGTAGCGGCCCTCGCCAGACTTCAGCGGCACCAGCAGATCCGCACCCGTCTCGTAGCGCGTGGTCCAGGCGGTCGAATTCGAGGCGACCTCCAGCCACACGTCGCGGCAGATGAAGTGCAGCCCGGCGTTGCGGGTCAGCGCGCCCGGCAGCAGCCCGGCCTCACACAGCACCTGAAAACCGTTGCAGATACCCAACACCGGCAGGCCGCGACCGGCAGCTTCCACGACCGAGCCCATCACGGGGGCGAACTTGGCGATCGCGCCGCACCGCAGATAGTCGCCGTAGGAGAACCCGCCGGGCACCACCACCGCGTCGACACCCTTGAGGTCGGCGTCGCCGTGCCACAGGCTGACGGCCTCCCCGCCGGCCAAGCGCACCGCCCGCGCGGCGTCGACATCGTCGAGCGTGCCGGGAAGGTGATGACCCTATGCGGCCCTGGATCCCCGTCGCTTCGCCAGCCCCGCGCGTCACGAATTCTCCCGACTCACCGAGAACTCCTCGATGACGGTGTTGGCCAGCAGCGATTCGGCAATCTCGTTGAGTGCCTCATCGGACACCGAATCGTCGACTTCGAGTTCAAACCGCTTGCCCTGACGGACATCCGCGACACCACCATGGCCGAGACGGCCCAGCGCGCCGACGATCGCCTGCCCCTGCGGGTCGAGGATCTCAGCCTTGGGCATCACGTGCACTACGACGCGGGCCACGTGGACTCCTTCGTTTCGGACCGGTCTTGGTCGGTCATAACTCTACCGGCGACGTCTCGGGCCACAATGGAGCCATGCAACTGACGCACTTCGGCCACTCGTGCCTGCTGGCAGGCTTCGCCACCGGTGACGGCGCCCAGACCACGGTGCTGTTCGATCCGGGCACCTTCTCGCACGGTTTCGAGGGCATCACCGGCCTGGACGCCATCCTGATCACCCATCAGCATCCCGATCACGCCGACACCGCGCGACTGCCCGCCCTGCTGGACGCCAATCCGCAGGCCAAGCTGTACGCGGACCCGCAGACCGCCGCGCAGCTCGGCGAGCCGTGGCAGGCCGTGCACGCCGGGGACGCATTCACCGTCGGGCACCTTTCGGTGCGCGGCGTCGGCGGCACCCACGCCGTGATCCACCCGGAGATCCCGGTCATCGACAACACGTCCTACCTGATCGGCGACGCCGACCACCCGGCCCGGCTGATGCACCCCGGGGACGCCCTGTTCGTGCCCGACGAGGCGATCGATGTGCTCGCCGTCCCCGCGGCGGCACCGTGGATGAAGATCTCCGAGGCGGTCGACTACCTGCGGGCGGTGGCGCCGGCCCGGGCCGTCCCGATTCACCAGGGCATCGTCGAGCCGTCCGCCCGGGGCATCTACTACAGCCGGCTCTCGGAGATGACCGACACCGACTTCCAGGTGCTCGACGCGGAGAACGGAACCGCGTTCTGAGGCCGCGCACTCTGCTGCTGTGGTGGCCACCCATCGGTATCACCGCGATGGTGCTGCTGGGCCTCGTGGTCGGCCACGGGCCCACCGCGTTCGACGACCAGGCACTGCGGGTGATGCAGCGGGTGTTCGGCCCCGATCCGCACTGGATGCTCTATTTCAGTTGGGCTCTGCCGATGATGGTGATCCTCGGTATCTCGGTGCTGATCGCGCTGGTGCGCAGGCGCTGGCGGCTGGCTGTGGTGGTGGCGCTGTGCCCGGTGCTCTCGGTGATCGCGACGCGGCTGCTCAAGCCGCTGTTCGGCCGCTACAAGGGCGATGCGCTGGCCTACCCGAGCGGGCACACCACCGTCGTCATCACCGTGATGGCCATGCTGGTGCTGGCGGCCGGGGTGTCGGTGTGGCTGCTGCTGGTGGCCGGCGTGATCACCGCGATCGGCGGGCTGAGCATGGCGGCCACCGACCTGCACTATCTGACCGACAACATCGGTGCGGTGTTCCTGGCGTCCGCGACGGTCTGCCTGGCGGTGCTGGCCGCGGGTCCTCAGGCGGTTTCGCGGGCGGCGGCCCGGCCTGCCACGCGGCCCGAGAACACGCAGCCGCCCAGGAACGTGCCCTCCAAGGACCGATAGCCGTGCACGCCACCGCCTCCGAAACCGGCGGCTTCCCCGACGGCGTACAACCCGTCGAACACCGATCCGTCACCCTTGAGTACCCGTGAGTCCAGGTTGGTTTCCAGTCCGCCCAACGACTTCCGGGTCAGGATGTGCAGCTTCACCGCAATCAGCGGTCCGGCCTTCGGATCGGTGAGACGGTGCGGGGCCACCACCCGCGCGATGCGGTCCGGTAGGTACTCGCGGGCCGCCCGGATCGCGGTGATCTGGCTGTCCTTGGTGAACTTGTTGACCACCTCGCGGTCACGGGCGGTCACCTCGGCCTCGACGGTCGCATAGTCCAGCGGCTCGACATCGGGAACGGCGTTCATCGCGGTCACCAATTCGCGCAACGAGTTGCCGGTGACGAAGTCCACGCCCTTGTCGACGAAGGCCCGCACCGGCGCCGGACCGCCGTCGCGTCCGCGGGCCAGCACCGCCTTGACGCTGCGGCCGGTGAGGTCGGGGTTCTGCTCCTGCCCGGACAGGCCGAATTCCTTGGCGATGATGCGGGCGTTGAGCACGAACCAGGTGTAGTCCTGGCCGGTGGTGGTGATGTGTTCCAGCGTGCCCAGGGTGTCGAACCCCGGATACAGCGGCACCGGCAGCCGTTTACCGGTGGCGTCCAGCCACAGCGACGAGGGGCCCGGCAGGATGCGGATGCCGTGGGTGGGCCACACCGGGTCGTAGTTGGTGATGCCCTCGGTGTAATGCCACATCCGGTCGCTGTTGATGACGCGGGCGCCTGCGGTCTCGCTGATGCCGATCATCCGGCCGTCGACATGTGCGGGCACACCGGAGAGCAGTTGCTGCGGGACTCGTCCCATCCGCGGCGGCCAGTTCTTGCGCACCAGATCGTGGTTGCCGCCGATACCGCCGCTGGCGACGATCACCGCCTGGGCCCGGAACTCGAACTCCCCCAATGATTCCCGCGACGACGCCACGCCACGCGCGGCATCGCTGGGTTCCAGCACGGTGCCGCGGACGCCGGTCACCGCACCGTCCTCGACGATCAGCTCGTCGACGCGGTGCCGGTGGGCGAACGTCGCCCTGGGCTGACCCAGCAGCCGGCGCGCGAAGATGTCGACCAGCGCCGGCCCGGTGCCCCAGGTGATGTGGAAGCGCGGCACCGAGTTTCCGTGCCCGAGTGCGCCGTAGCCGCCGCGCTCGGCCCAACCGACCATGGCGAAGGTCTGCAGTCCTCGCTCACGCAGCCAGCTTCGCTTCTCCCCGGCGGCGAAATCCACGTAGGCGTGCGCCCACTGCCGCGGCCAGTGGTCCTCCTCGCGGTCGAAACCGGCGCTGCCCAGCCAGTCCTGCAGGGCGAGCTCATGGCTGTCCTTGATGCCGAGGCGGCGCTGCTCGGGACTGTCCACCAGAAACAGCCCGCCGAACGACCAGAAGGCCTGACCGCCCAGGTTGGCGGCATTCTCCTGGTCGACGATCAGGACGCGCCGGCCCCGCTCGATCAACTCCGCGGCGGCGACCAGTCCGGCCAGCCCCGCACCCACCACGATCACATCGGCATCGGCCATGCCGACAACTTAGTCTCAGGCGGCGTCGGTGAGGGCGGGATCCGCCTCCCAGCGGTAGGTCTCCGGGACACAGCCGTGCATGAGTGCCAGGTCGATGGCGTCGAAGACGGCCTGCCGAGGCCCGGCGTGGCGCAGCTGACGCGCCGAGACCGCCAGCCGTACCGTGCCGCCGCGGCGCGCGGTGCGTTCGGCCGACAGCACCAGGGTGCGACACCACCAGGGTTCGGTGAGGAATCCGGCGCCGATGCCGAGCACGCGCGCCGGGGCGGTGCTGTCGCGCACCAGGTCGGTGACACTGCTCAGTCCGGCCAGCAGTCGGAAGCCGTTGCGCGGCAGCGCCATGACGGTGCCCTCGGAAACCGCCCAGCCGGGCGCCGCGAACAACCGGGTGCGCAGGCCCAGGTGTTCCATCACCCGGTCGGCACCCATCAGCCGGAGATTCGCCTCATGCGCTTGCAGGGAGGCGAATTCGCTGCGGCGGTTCTTGGTCGCCGCCTCGTCATAGCCGTGCAGCACGACGGCATCCCCGCCGGCGCGGCGCTCGGCCAGCCAGAACAACGTCGCGGGGTCGCGCTCCAGCCGGTAGTCACCTTTCAGGCGAGGAGCCACCAACAAGGACACCGGCACACCGCGAGCGTCGAGTTCCTCGCAGAAGGTGTCGACGGCGGGCAGCGTGCGGTCCCTGATCCCGGAGATCGAGACGATCAGCTCTGCGGTCACGTACTTCAGTGTCGCAACATCAGATGTCACGACGGTTGCGAACACCCGGACACGAAGTGAGCATTCGGCTCCGCTATGTGCCCAGGACGGCCTCGATTGCCGCGATCACCTCGGGCGCATCCGGTTCGGTGCGTGGCCGGAACCGCTTGACCACGTCACCACCCGGGGCCACCAGGAACTTCTCGAAGTTCCACTGGATGTCACCGGCCTGCCCGTCGGCATCGGCGGCCTTGGTCAGCTCTGCGTAGAGCGGGTGCCTTTCGTCTCCGTTGACATCGGTCTTGGCCAGCAGCGGAAAGGTCACGCCGTAGGTGGTGGAACAGAAGGTCTGGATCTCCTCGGCGGTGCCCGGCTCCTGGCCCATGAACTGGTTGCACGGCACGCCGAGCACGGTCAGACCCCGGCCGGCATAGTCCTTGGCGATCTTCTCCAGCGCGGTGTACTGCGGGGTCAGACCGCATTTGGAGGCGACGTTCACCACCAGCGTTGCATGAGAGGACAATTCGCCGAGCGTGGTGTCCTTGCCGTCGAGGGTGGTCAGCGGAATCTGGTTGAGGCTCACCGGATCGACGCTAGCCGTCGAACAGGATTGCCGCCAGCCTCTCGACCGTCGCGAGCGGGTCACCGGCGGTGTCGACGGCGTCGTTGAGCCAGAGCTGGGCGAATCCGTGCACCATCGACCAGGCCGCAAGGGCGGCGGCCTCGGGGTCGGCCGCGGCGTGCGGGTCGGCGAGTGTGCCGACGCCGCGGTTCAGTTCCAGGTACGCCGCCGCCGACGCCTGCTGCACCTGCTCGTCGGCGGCGTCGTAGAGCGACTTGTCGAACATCACCTCGAAGTGACCGGGGTGCGCCAGGGCGAACCGCACGTAGGCCTTGGCAGCGTCGATGAACTCGGGCCGGGCGTCGGTCAGTTCGGCTGTCAGGACCCGGAACCCCTCGGTGGCCAGTGCGGTGAACAGTCCGCGCCGATCCCCGAAGTGATGCGCCGGGGCGGCGTGGGACACCCCGGCAGCACGGGCGAGTTCGCGCAACGAGACACCGTCGGCGCCGCGCTCGGCCACCAGGCTGGCCGCCTCGGCCAGGATCACCGCCCGCAGGTCGCCGTGGTGGTAACTCGGCTTGTTCATCGAGCCATCATAACTGCGATCTTGACAGCGCCTAGATGGATCTCAGGCGCGCGGACCACCGAACAGGCTGCCCGCCTGACCGTCGCCGTGATTCACCGGATCCGCGGTCGCCAGCAGCCAGGCGTACTGGAAGGCGGCTTCCTTCCAGCGTTCATAGCGACCGCTGATCCCACCGTGCCCGGCCACCATCTCGGTCTTCAGTAGCACCCTGGTTGCGCCGGCCACCGGATCCAGCTGCGCGTGTCGAAGGGCCGCAACCCATTTCGCGGGCTCCACGTAGTACACCCGGGTGTCGTTGAGCGAGGTCATCGCCAGCACCGCCGGGTAATCCAGGGATGCGACGTTCTCGTATGGCGAGTACGACTTCATGTACTCGTAGACGTCCTTGTCCTCCAGCGGGTTTCCCCACTCGTCCCACTCGGTGACGGTGAGCGGCAGCGACGGATCCAGGATCGTGGTGAGCGGATCGACGAACGGAACCTGGGCCAGCACACCGGCGAACAGGTGCGGGGCCAGGTTGAGCACCGCACCGACCAGCAGGCCACCGGCGCTGCCGCCCAGGGCGACCAGGTTGGCCGGACGGGTCAGATCGGTGACCACCAGATGCTCTGCGACCGCAATGAAATCGGTGAAGGTGTTGCGCTTGTGCAGGAGCTTGCCGTCCTCATACCACGGCCGACCGAGCTCGCCACCGCCGCGCACATGGGCGACGGCGAAGGCCATCCCCCGGTCCAGCAGCGACAACCGGGCGATCGAGAAGCGCGGATCTTCGCATGATTCGTAGGCGCCGTAGCCGTACAGCAGCGTCGGGGCCGGGAACGCCAGACCCGCGCGGTGCACGATCGAGATCGGAACCCTGGCCCCGTCGGGGGTCACCGCCCAGTCCCGGCGCTCGACGTACTCCTCGGGCCGGTAGTCCCCCAGCACCGGCTGCTCGCGCAGCAGCGTCCGTTCGCCCGTCACCAGGTCCAGGTCGTAGATACGCACCGGGATCACCCAGGACACCGCGCCCACCCGCAGCTTCGGTGAGGACCAGTTCGGGTTACCGCTGAGCCCCGCCGACATCAGCTCGGATTCGAAGGCGATCTCCTGCGGTTCCCCGTAGCTGCCGTCGGCGCCGATGGGCCACAACTGAATTCGGGGCAGTGCCTCGCGGCGGTAGCTGACCACCAGGTGACTCTCGAATGCGTCGACACCATCGAGGCGGACATCCTCGCGGTGCTCGATGAGCGTGCGGAACGCGCTCGGGTCACTCACCGGAGCCTCGACCAGGGTGAAGTTCACCGCACCGTCGTTGTGCAGGATGAGGAAGCGGTCCTCGCCGCCGACCACCGCATGCTCAACCGAGTACTCGACCTGATCGCGGCGCGGCAGCACCACGGTGAACTCGGCGTCCGGGTCGGCGGCATCGGCGTAGCGCACCTCCGAGGTGACCGCACTGCCCGCGGCGATGATGACGTACTTGTCGCTGCGGGTGCGCCCGACGCCGAGCCAATAGCGTTCGTCGGCTTCGTGATACACCTTCTGCGCGGGCAGACCGGACCCCAGGCGATGACGCCACACCGTGTCCGGCCGCCACGCCTCGTCGACGGTGACGTAATACACGGAGTGGTTGTCCGCGCCCCAGGTCGCCCCGGCGCCGATCCCAGTGATGGTGTCCTCGTAGAGCTCACCGGTCCGGAGATCCTTGAAACGCAACGTGTACCGCTCGTCGCCCTTGACGTCCACCGAGAAGGCCAGGATGTTGCCGTCGACGCTGACGCTGATGGCTCCGAGGGAGAAGAACTCGTGCCCCTGCGCCTCGGCGTTCTCGTCGAGCAGGATCTGCTCGCCGGGAATGGCGGTGTGCTCGTCGAGTTCCGGCGGGGTCCAGTCATCCACGCCGCTGATCGGGCAACGGGCGTGGACCCCGTACTGCTGCCCCTCGAAGCTACGGGCGTAGTACCACCATTGACCGCGGCGGGTCGGGACCGAAAGGTCGGTCTCCTTGGTGCGCGCCTTGATCTCGTCGAAGATCTTCTGCCGCAACGGCGCCAGTGCCGAGGTGGCGGCCTCGGTATGGGCGTTCTCGGCTTCCAGATGGGCGATCACCTCGGGGCTGGACTTGTCGCGCAGCCACTCATAGGGGTCGATGAAGACATCGCCGTGATGCTCACGGCGATGCTCGACCCGCTTGGCGACAGGAGCTGAGGTCATGCACCGATCCAATCGTCGAAGCTGAGTCCGGAAATGCGTTCGTAGGCCTCGATATAACGCGCACGGGTGGCCGCGGCGATCTCGGCGGGCAGGGGTGGCGGCGGGGCGTCACCATGGCGGTCCCAGCCCGAGTCGGGCCCGGTCAGCCAGTTGCGGACGAATTGTTTGTCATAGCTGGGCTGCACCTCCCCGGGCCGGTAGCTGTCGGCCGGCCAGTAGCGCGACGAATCCGGCGTGAGCACCTCATCGGCCAGCACCAGCCGGCCCTCGGCATCCACCCCGAACTCGAACTTGGTGTCGGCGACGATGATGCCCTTGCTCAGGGCATGCTCGGCGGCCTTGAGGTAGATCTGCAGCGTCGCCTCGCGCAGTTCTGCTGCCCGCTGCGCACCGACCAGTTCGACCACCGCGTCGAAGGACACGTTCTCGTCGTGCTCGCCCAACTCGGCTTTGGTGGCCGGAGTGAACAGCGGCTCCTCGAACCTGCTGGCCTCACCGAGCCCGGCGGGCAGCGCGATCCCGCACACCGATCCGGACTGCCGGTAGTCGATCAGCCCGGAACCGGTCAGGTAGCCGCGCGCGACACATTCGACCGGCAGCATCTCCAGCGCACGGACGACGAGGGCGCGGCCCAGGACCTCTTCGGGGATCCGCTCGTCGTCGGGCGGGCCCGCGAGGTGGTTGGGGACACCGAGGTGATCGAAGAAGAACACGCTCATCGCGGTCAGGATCCGGCCCTTGTCCGGAATCTCGGTGTCCAGGATGTGGTCGAAAGCCGAGATGCGGTCACTGGCCACGAACAGCAGGTGGTCGTCGTCGATGCGGTACAGCTCGCGAACTTTGCCGCTGGCCAGATGCCGGTAGTCGGTCAGAGCGGGGCGCATTGACTCACCCTATGTGCTGGGATCGAGGCCATGAGATTGCGGTACCTGCCCTATGCCACCCGGCCCGGCCGCCTGCTGGCCCAGCTTGTCAGCGACATCACCGTCCTCATCTGGACGGTGATCTGGGTGATGGTGGGCAGCGCGGTCTATACGGCGGTGGCCACCATCGCCGAAGTGGGCCGTCAGGTGCAGGACGGCGCCGACGGGGTCGCGGGCAACCTGAACACCGCCGGCGACAGCGCCGATGACTTCCCGTTGATCGGCGATGCGCTGGCCGGACCGCTGCGCGCCGCCAGCGACGCCGCCGGGGAGATCGCCGGCGCGGGTCAGAGTCTGGACAGCACCGCGACCTGGCTGGCGTGGGTGCTGGCGCTGGCGGTGGCGGCCACCCCGATCCTGGCGGTCGCCATGCCGTGGCTGTTCCTGCGCCTGCGGTTCTTCCGGCGCAAGCTGACGGTGCTGACGCTGGCCTCCACGCACGCCGGCCAGGAACTGCTGGCGATGCGGGCACTGGCCAACCGGCCGCTGGCCAAGCTCACCGCGATCGATCCCGACCCGATCGGGGCCTGGCGCCGCGACGACCGTCCGGCCATCCGCGGCCTGGCACTGCTGGAGATCCATGCGGCGGGCGTGAAGCTCTGAGCCCGGCGACTTGTGCGATATCCGTAACGACCACCGTTACAGATCTCACACAAATCGCAGGGAATGGAACCGTTCGGCCGGGCATCGCGTCCAAGAGAGCATGCTCGACGACTACCTCCGCGACCAGGACGGAGTCATCACCCTCGCCCAGGCGCAGCAGGCCGGATTGAGCCGCCAAGCGGTGTACCGCAGGGTCCGCTCCGGGCACTGGCTGCGCTGCTCACCCGGGGTGTATTTCGTCGATGATCGTCTGTTCACCGACCGTGCGCGGATCCGGGCCGCGGTGTGGGGTTGCGGTCCGCGCGCGGCGGCAAGCGGCATGACGGCGGCCTGGTGGTTGGAGCTGACGAAGTTTCCGCCCGCCACCGTGGACGTCACCGTGCCCAAAGTGTGCGATCCGCCCAAGAGGTCCGGCATCCGCACCCGCCGCCGCGACCTGGACCCCGCCGATTGCGTGACGCGCCAGGGGCTGCGGGTGACCGCTCCACCGCTGACGGTCGTGGAGGCCGCCGCCCGCCGGGGCGGCGGCATGAAGATCATCGACACGGCACTGCAGCGGCATCTGTTGGAGCTGCGCGACCTCTGGGGCGCTCACCTGCGCAACAAGGGCCGGCACGGTTCACCCGCCGCGCGCAGACTGTTGCGGGCCGCCGACAGCGGGGCGCACTCCGAGGCGGAACGGCTCCTGGTGGGGCTGCTGCGGCAGGCACGCATCACCGGATGGAAGGCCAACCAGCGCCTCGGCCGCTGGGAGATCGATGTGCTCTTCCGCGGTCCCAAGATCGCGATCGAGGTGGACGGCCTGGCCTTCCACACCGACCCCGAAGCCTTCCAACGGGATCGGGTCAAGCAGAACGAACTCGCGCTGATGGGCTACCAGGTGCTGCGTTTCACTTGGCTGGATCTCACCGAGTACCCGGAGCGGGTGATCGCCGAGATCGAGTTTGCGCTCAGCCGCCGTGCAGACGCCGCAGCCAGCTACCGAACGGGTGCCGCACACTGACCGACCCCATCCTGACCTTGCCACGCACGATGACGTGCAGCTGATCGGGCTGGCGGAGGTTACGCACCTTGACGGTGGCGCTGCCGGCGATGGCGTCGACACCGTTGAGGTCCGCGGTGGCCCCGGCCGGCACGATGAGCTCCGTGGAACTCAGGTAGTCGTCGATGTTCACCTCGACGACCGGTCCGGGCAGCACCGCGGAGGTGAAGTCCAGGGTGGTGCTGCACATTCGGGTGTTCAGGTTGATGACCGGCGCCACCGTCCACGGCCCGCGCCGAACGATCGAGGTCATCCAGCCACCCAGTGCCTCCGGCTGTGCGCTGCTCCGGGCCACCGGCGCCTGCGCGGCATGCAGGTCCATATCCGGCAGGTCGACCAGCACGGCCCGCAACTCGCCGCGGGTGCGGGCGGCCAGCGCGGCATCGGTGCGCTCGGCGAACTCGTCGAGCGTGATCATGCCGTCGGCGACCGCGCGCTCGAGCAGGCCGCTCACGTGCGCGCGGTCGGCATTGGAGACTCGGAGGTTGTCGTTCTGGCCGAAGTCCATATCTGCGAGGGTAGCGATCAGTCGAATTCGACGAACAGGTGCCGGATACCGGTGTGGCGATTGCTGCGGGTCCACTCGACCGGCGCGGCCAGCCGCGCGCTGCGGAACCGGGGCATCAGTTCCCCGAACAGCACCCGCAGCTCCAGCCGTGCCAGGTTGGCGCCCAGGCAGTAGTGCACACCATGACCGAACCCCAAGTGCGCATTGGGCTTACGCGCGATATCGAAGACATCGGGATCCTGGAACACCGCCGGGTCTCGATTCGCCGAACCCTCCCAGATCTGCACCTTCTGCCCCGCCTCGATGGCGCAGCCGCCCAAGGTCACCGAACGCGTGGCGGTGCGCCGTTTCGACGGTGACGGTGTCGTCCAGCGCACCATCTCCTCGATCGCCGACGGCAGCAGTTCCGGGTCGGCTTGCAGGCGGCGCATCTGCTCGGGGTGCTCGATGAGCGCCAGCAGGCCCCCGGCCACCGAGTTGCGGGTGGTCTCCGCCCCGGCGCTGAACAGCAGACTGAAGAACAGGTAGAGCTCAAGGTCGGAGAGCTCGGCAACTTCGTCATCGCGGAAGGCGTTGGCCACCACCGACAACATGTCATCGCCCGGCGCAGCGCGTTTGGCCGCGATCAGCTCTTGTCCGTATTCGTACATCCGCGTTCCGGCCTCTTCGGGTGATAGCTGCCCGACGGCGGCCGAGCGGGCACCGCCGAAGTCGAACTGCGGCTCGATCGCCTCGAACAGCCAATGCCGTTCGGATTCAGGCACTCCCAGCAGGATGCAGATCATCTGCATGGGCAGCTCGGCGGCCACCTCCACGAGAAAGTCCAGCGCCACCCCGGGCTCGACAGCGTCCAGCAGGGTCCGGGCCCGGCTGCGCAGATCATCGGTGACCCGGGTGATCATCCGGGGTGTCAGCCCCGAGCTGACCAGCCTGCGGATCTGGGCATGCCGCGGGTCGTCCATCATGTTGAGCACCTGGCCCGCGACGGAGAGATCCTGCAGCAGGGTGCCGCCGAACGGCCGGGTTCCGCCGGTCACCGACGAGTACGTCTCCGGATCACGTAGCACGGCAAGGGTTTCGGCGTAGGTCGCGACCGACCAGAAGCCCTCCCCGTCCGGGGTGTGCTCGGTGGGCTCATGCCAGTAGACCGGAGCCTCACGGCGGTGCACCTCGAACAGATCGTGCGGAAAACCCGCGGCGAAGTTGTCGAGATCGGTGAGGTCGGCCAATGTCACAAGATGGCACCCGAGGTGTACTTGGCCGCCTCGGGGTAGCGGCCGACCAGATCATCGACCGCGGAAACCACATCGTCGACCTGCGCGCCGGCGGCACCGGTGAACGCTTCCTTGTCCGCCAGCGCCGCATCCAGGGCCACCCGGTCCAGTGGCAGCCGCGGATCGGCGGCGAGCCGGTCCAGCAGGTCGGGCTCCTGGCCCTTTTCCCGCATGGCCAACGCCACCGCGACCGCATGTTCCTTGATGACCTCGTGCGCGGACTCCCGGCCCACGCCGGCGCGCACAGCCGCGATGAGGATGCGGGTGGTCGCCAAAAAAGGCAGGTAGCGATCGAGTTCACGCTGGATCACCGCGGGGTAGGCGCCGAACTCGTCGAGCACGGTCAGGAAGGTCTCGATCTGGCCGTCCACGGCGAAGAACGCGTCGGGCAGCGCGACGCGGCGCACCACCGAGCAGAACACGTCACCCTCGTTCCACTGGGCGCCGGCCAGTTCGGCCGCCATCGACGCGTAGCCACGCAGCACCACCTGCAGGCCGTTGACCCGCTCGCAGGACCGGGTGTTCATCTTGTGCGGCATCGCCGAGGAACCGACCTGGCCCGGGGCGAACCCCTCGGTGACCAGTTCGTGCCCGGCCATCAGCCGGATGGTGTGCGCGAATGAGGACGGACCGGCACCGAGTTGCACCAGCGCAGATACCGCATCGTGGTCCAGTGAACGCGGGTAGACCTGCCCGACACTGGTGAAAACATCTGTGAATCCCAGGAATTGGGCGACACGCCTCTCCAGTTCGGCGAGCCGGGCGGTGTCTCCGTCGAACAGGTCCAGCATGTCCTGGGCGGTGCCCATCGGGCCCTTGATGCCGCGCAGCGGGTACCGGTCGATCAGCTCGCGCAGCCGGGTCAGCGCCAGCAACATCTCCTCGGCGGCCGAGGCGAACCGCTTGCCCAGTGTGGTCGCCTGCGCGGCGACATTGTGACTGCGCCCGGCCATCACCACGTCGCGGTACACGATCGAGCGTTCGGCCAGCCGCGCCACCACCGCCACACCGTGGGCGAAGACCAGTTCCAGTGAGCGGCGGATCTGCAGCTGCTCGACGTTCTCGGTGAGGTCGCGGCTGGTCATGCCCTTGTGCACGTGCTCGTGGCCGGCCAGCGCGTTGAACTCCTCGATGCGGGCCTTCACGTCGTGGCGGGTGACCCGCTCGCGCGCGGCGATCGAGCCCAGGTCGACGTTCTCCAGCACCCGCTCGTAGTCCTGCACGACACCGTCGGGCACCGGGACGCCGAGCTCGGACTGCGCCCGCAACACCGCCAGCCACAGTCGGCGCTCGGCGATGATCTTCGCCTCGGGCGACCAGATGGCCGTCATCTCCTCGCTGGCGTAGCGGTTGGCCAGAACATTCGGGATCGTCACGAACACACAGCTTACGAGCCGCCTATGGGGAGTCGCCCAGGTGCGTCGGATCGAGGATGCCTTTCCCGCGGATACCGAGCTGGCGGTTGATCAGGGTGGTGATGCCGAACAGCACGATCCCGATCACGATCAGGATCCCGGCCAGCACGTACTGCTGGGCGGGGCGCCCGGAGAACGGCAGCACCAGATACGCCGAGGCGATGAACCCGATGACGGGCAGCACCGTCGGCGTCCGGAAGTGCCCGCCCGCGGCCTGCACGTCGCGGCGCAACACCAGCACCGCCACGTTCACCATCGCGAAGACCGCCAGCAGCAGCAGCGATGTGGTGCCGCCGAGCACCGCGATGGCGCTGCTGTTGGCGACCGCGGAGACGTAGAAGATCAGGCCGAACGCGATGAGGGTGGTGAAGACGACGGCCACCCACGGGCTGTGCCGCTTGGGGTGGATGGTCCCCAGCACCGGCGGCAAGACGTGCTGGCGGGCCATGCCGTAGATCAGCCGGCTGGCCATCAACATGTTGATCAGCGCCGTGTTGGCCACCGCGAACATGGAGATGAAGGGCAGGATCGCTTCGATCGGCAGCCCGGGCGCACCCGCCTTGACGACCTCGATCAGCGGGGTCTCGGTGTCCGCCAGGACGCCGACGGGCACCAGCGCCACCGCGACGATGGCGACGACGACGTAGACGACGCCGGCGATTCCCAGCCCGGTCAGCAGCACCTTGGGGAAGATCCGCACCGGGTCCTTGGTCTCCTCGGCCATGTTGACCGAGTCCTCGAATCCGACCATCGCGAAGAATGCCAGCGAGGTGGCGGTGGTGACGGCCAGGAAGGTGCCCTTGTCGGCCGGGGTGTCGAAGGCGACGACGCGGGCGAAGTCCACATCGGCGCCGCCGCCGGTGAACGCCCAGACGCCCACCAGGATCACCATGGCCAGGCCGGTGATCTCGACGATGGTCAGCACCACGTTGAGTTTGACGCTCTCGCCGACGCCCCGGAAGTTCACCAATGCGATCAGTGCCATGAACAACAGCGCCAGCACCACCACACCGACTTTGCCCCAGTCGATGTCGAAGGCGGTGAAGAAATTCGCCGCGAAGAATCGCGAAGCCGTTGAGGCGGAAGTGATTCCGGAACACATCACCACGAAGGCCACCAGGAAGGTGACGAACTGGATGCCGAAGGCCTTGTGCGCGTACAGCGCTGCGCCGGCGGCCTGCGGATACTTGGTGACCAGCTCCAGATAACTGAACGCGGTGATCGTGGCGATCAGGAAGGCGACCAGGAAGGGCAGCCACGCCGCGCCACCGACTTCCTTGGCAACCTGTCCGGTGAGGGCATACACACCCGTACCGAGGATGTCACCCACCACGAACAGCAGCAGTAGCCCCGGACCCATCACCCGCCGAAGTTGTGGCTCCTCCGTGGTTTCCGACTGCGTCATCCCACCCCTTTGCTCACCTCAGACGTGCACGGCCCGTTCGTCGACGGGTGCGAGCACATCGATCACATCGATCAGCGTCGCGCGGGCGTTGGCCCGCGGCCCCTCTCCCTCATCCACCAATGAGGCAACCACAGCTCCGTCCACCGCGCACACCAGGGCGGTCACGAGTTCGGATCGCACGGCGCGACCGGACCGTTCGACGACCTCAAGGACGGCATCGGTGCGTTGCCGCAGAATCCGCCGCTGGATGTCGCGGAGCTCGGGTTGGCGCGCGCAGGCGATATAGCGCTCGTAGCGCGAGATCAGCTGTTCGGACACCCGCACGCCGGGATTGTCACCGACCAGGAGATCGACCAGCAGGTCGGCGGTCGACTCGGCACCGCGACGCCGGCGCGACAATGCGGCGACCTGTAGCTCCAGCTGCTCGGCCTCGCGCGCGCCCACATGCTCGACGGCCTTGGCGATCAGATCGTCGAGTGAGGAGAAGTAGTACGTCGTCGACGCCAGCGGCAGGCCGGCACGCCTCGCCACCGCGCGATGGCGGACCGCGTCGATCCCGCCCTCGCACAGCAGATCGGCGGCGGCGCTCACCAGAGCGCCCCGCCGACGTTCTCCCTTGGGAGTCACCGCCGCTGTCACGCCTTGCATGCTGCCAGCAAAATCCCAGTTGTATGGCGGTTTTCGGCAATCACAACAAGTTGGCAGACAGCGCCACAGCGGGCAGTGGCAAGATGGCGCGAATGTCAGCCCAGAACCGTCGGACCGTGCTGCGGATGGGTCTCGGCGCCGCCCTCGGTGCCGTCGCCGCCGGCGCGGGGGCCCTGCCCCGGGCCGCCGCCGAACCCGCCGCCACCTACGAGTCGGGTTCCTTCGTCTCGGCCGCGCGCGGCGGGGTGCGTACCAACTGGGCGATCGCCAGGCCGCCGGGACAGACCGCACCGCTGCGTCCGGTCATCGCGCTGCACGGCAAGGGCAGCGACGCCGCGACGGTGATGGCCGGCGGTGTCGAGCAAGGTCTCGCAGAAGCCGTCACAGCGGGCCTGCCACCGTTTGCTGTGGTGGCCGTCGACGGCGGCGGAGGTTACTGGCACAAGCGCGAGTCCGGGGACGATGCCGGCGCGATGGTGCTGGATGAGTTGGTTCCGATGCTGGCCGGCCAGGGGCTGGACACCTCGCGGGTGGGATTCATCGGCTGGTCGATGGGCGGCTACGGCGCTTTGCTGCTCGGATCCCGACTGGGCCCGGCCCGCACCGCAGCGATCTGTGCGGTGAGCCCTGCGTTGTGGACGTCACCCGGCGCGGCGGCTCCCGGCGCGTTCGACGGCGCCCGGGACTACGAGGCCAACAGTGTGTGGGGGCTGCCGGCGCTGGACTCGATCCCGATCCGCATCGACTGCGGGAACGGTGATCCGTTCGCCGCCGCGACAGGTGCGTTCATAGCCCAACTCGGCAATCCGCCGGCCGGCGGCTTCTCCCCGGGTGGGCACGACGGCGAGTTCTGGAGTTCCCAGCTTCCCGCCGAGATCTCCTGGCTGGCACCGATACTCGTTGCCTGACCGGTCAGATCGAGATACGTCCCTCGGCCGCCGCCAGCCCGATGTCGGTGCGGAAATGGCTGCCCGGCAGTCGAATTGACTTGATCGCCTCGTATGCGGCAGCGCGGGCGGCGTCAAGATCTTCGCCGGTTCCGACCACCGAGAGCACCCGCCCACCGGTGGACACCACCGCACCGTCCTCGCGCCGGGCGGTGCCGGCGTGTAGGACGGCGTCGGCCTCGGAGCCGACGATGACGTCACCGACCCGCGGCCGGCCCGGATAGTTCTCGGCGGCGACGACCACGGTGACCGCGGCCCCGTCCCGCCACCGCAGGTCCTCGAAGGACGCCAGCGTGCCGGTGGCCGCCGCATGGAGCAGCCCGCCCAGTGGGGAGTCCAGCAGGGCGAGCACCGCCTGGGTCTCCGGGTCACCGAACCGACAGTTGAACTCCACCACCGACGGGCCCGCAGAGGTGATCGCCAGCCCGGCGTAGAGCAGGCCAGAGAACGAGCTGCCCCGTGAAACCATCTCGGCGGCAACGGGTTTGACGATCTCGTCGACGATCTGAGTGAGCACCTGAGCGGGCAGCCACGGCAGCGGGGTGTAGGCGCCCATCCCGCCGGTGTTCGGACCGGAGTCGTTGTCACCGACCCGCTTGAAGTCCTGCGCGGGCAGCAGCGGGACCACGGTCTCACCGTCGACGACGCAGAACAGCGACACCTCGGGGCCGTCCAGGAAGGATTCCAGCAGTACCGGATGCCCGGCGTCCAGCAGGCCGGCCGCGTGCACGCGCGCCGCGTCACGGTCCGTGGTGACCACGACGCCCTTGCCCGCGGCCAACCCGTCGTCCTTGACCACCCAGGCGGCCTGCCCGGCCGGCGGACCGAACCGGTTCAGCGCGGCATCCAGGTTGGCGGGGTTGTCCACGATCTCACTGGTCGCGGTCCGCACGCCGGCGGCGGCCATCACATCCTTGGCGAAGGCCTTGGAGCCCTCGATGCGGGCGGCGTCCCTGGAGGGCCCGAAGCAGGCTATTCCGGCGGCGCGCACCGCGTCGGCCACACCGAGCACCAGTGGCACCTCCGGCCCCACCACCACCAGGTCGGACCCGAGGCGCTGGGCCAGCGCGACGACCGCGCGACCCGAGCTGATGTCGACGTCGTACTGGTCGGCGACGGCAGCGGTGCCGGCATTGCCGGGCGCCACCGCCAGCCGCTCGACCTGCGGGTCGCGCCGGAGCGCGAGCAGCAGGGCATGTTCACGGGCTCCGGATCCGATGACGAGGACGCGCACGGTGAACAACCCTAATCGCCTCGGCGGCCGCACGGCGCCAGACCCGCGGCCATACACTTCTGATTTGGGTGTATGGTCGGTGCAGCGAGTGCGGTACGTCACAGCGGGAGGACCTCCAATGACCACCATGAATGCCTGCCCGTTCGGCGCAGGATATGACTTCACCGACCCCGAGGTGCTGCTCCAGGGCATTCCCGTCACGGAGTTCGCGCATCTGCGCAAGACCGCCCCGGTGTGGTGGAACGAGCAGGGCGAGTCGATCTTCGATGACGGCGGCTACTGGGTCGTGACCCGACACGAGGACATCAAGGCCATCTCGCGCAACGGCGAGCTGTGGTCCACCAACGCCAAGGGCGCGGTGATGCGGCTACCCGACGGGGTGACCGCCGACCAGCTCGATCTGACCAAGGCCCTGCTGATCAACCACGACGCCCCCGAACACACCCGGCTGCGCAAGCTGGTGTCCCGCCTGTTCACCCCGCGGTCGGTGGCCGCGCTGGAGGAGAAGCTGGCCGTCGCCTCCCGCGAGATCGTGGCCGCGGCCGCGGAACGAAACTCCGGCAATTTTGTCGACGACGTGGCGATGCCGCTGCCGCTGCTGGCCATCGCCGACCTGATCGGCGTGCCCGAAGCAGACCGGGAGAAGATCTTCCACTGGTCCAACAGCATCATGAACACCGACGATCCCGACTTCGACAGTGACCCGACGGTCGCCAATGCCGAACTCATGGGTTACGCGTACACCATGGCCGAGCAGCGCCGGACGTGCCCGGCCGATGACATCGTCACCCGGCTGGTGCAGGCCGATATGGGAGACGAAGCCGGGATCACCGAGGTCGAGTTCGCGTTCTTCGTCATCCTGCTCGCCGTCGCCGGAAACGAGACCACCCGCAATGCCATGACACACGGGATGAACGCCTTCTTCGAAAACCCGGACCAGTGGGAGCTTTTCAAACGCGAGCGGCCCGACACCGCGATCGAGGAGATCATCCGCTGGGCCACCCCGGTGCACTGCTTCCAGCGCACCGCGACAGCCGACACCGAACTCGGCGGAGTCACCATCCGCAAGGGACAGCGCGTCGGGCTGTTCTACAGCTCGGCCAACTACGACGAGGACGTCTTCGAGAACCCGTTCCAGTTCGACATCCTGCGCAACCCGAACCCGCACCTGGCGTTCGGCGGCAACGGCGCACACTTCTGCATCGGCGCCAACCTGGCCCGCATGGAGATCAAGCTGATGTTCCACGAGATCGCCAACCAGATTCCCGACATCTCGAAACTGGCTGAGCCGAAACGACTTCGGTCCGGCTGGATCAACGGCGTGAAGGACCTGCAGGTCTCCTACCACTAGCTCGCTACAATTCCGGCGTGCGAACCCACGGGTGGTCCGGAGCCGCGCCGGCGAGTGACGAGGAAGCCGTCGGCCGGATTCTTGCTGCGGCGGGCAAGGCGATCGACGAGCGCGGGGCGGACTTCTCCATCGCCGACGTCGCCCGCACGCTGGGCGTCACCCGCCAGACGGTGTACCGCTACTTCCCCAGTACCGAGGCGCTGCTGATGCAGGCCGGTGTCGTCGCGGCCACCGACTTCCTGGAGCGGCTGTCCACCCACCTGCAGGGCATCACCGATCCGGCCGACGCGGCCACCGAGGCCATCGCGACCGCGCTGGAGTGGCTGCCCCAGGACAAACACATCGGGCTGCTGCTGGCGCCCGGGCGCACGCCGACCTTCACCGAATCCGTGACCTCCGATATCGCACTGCGATTCGCACAGTCGGTGGTGCGACAGTTCGACGTCGACTGGGCGGCAGCTGGTTTCGCCGATGACGACCTCGACGAACTCGCCGAGCACCTGCTGCGCATCATCCAGTCGTTCGTGATCGACCCCGGACGTCCACCCCGCACCGGCGCCGCGTTGCGGGATTACCTGCGCCGCTGGGTGGCCCCGGCGCTGCGCCCCTAGCGATTTATGGAGGTTCCGCCGCCACGATCACCACAAATCGGTGACGAGGAGGCCGATTGGCAGGCTTAGATTTGTGTGCTGGGTACACTCCAGGGATTCATGACTGGGTGGTCGAACGCCCGGGCCACCTTCGGAGAAGACGCAGCCGACGGACTCACCGTGCCGGCCGGCTTTAGCCGCATCGAAGCGTTCCGGGCCGGGCTGGCCGGCGTCGAGCCCTCGGTGGTCGTCGACACGGATAGTCACCGAAATCGCATATCGGGGTTGAGTTTTGCTTAGATAGGCGACATGCCTGTCCATGGTGCGCGATGACTGATTCCGACGAGTACCCGTTAACGCCGACGCAGCAGCGGGCCTGGCTGAATTTCATGCGCGTCTATCACCGGTTCGAATATGAGGTGAACCGTCACCTGCGCACCGAATGCGGCCTTTCACTCTACGACTACACGGTGCTCAGTACGCTCTCGCGCGCACCGGATCGCCGCCTGCAGCTGACCGCACTGGCCACGGTGATGGGGTGGGAACGTAGCCGGGTTTCTCACCACCTGATGCGGATGGAACGCCGCGGCCTGATCGAGCGCACAACCTGCGAGACCGACGGTCGTGGCACTGTCGTCGTCCTGACCGACGAGGGCTGGGACCGGCTCGCCGGCGCCGCCCCGGTGCACGCAGAGTGGGTACACCGGGCTTTTTTCGCCGATCTGGATCCCGAGCACGAGGATGCCCTCGCCGACATCCTCGCCGTTGTACACGAGAGTCTGTTGCGCGAGGGCACCTTGCCGCGTCCCGACCTCACGTAGACCGGCTAAACCTGGTTCATGCCCCCGTCGACAAAGATTTCCGCACCTGTCATGAAGCTGCTCGCATCGGAGCCGAGGAACACCGCCGCGGCGGCCAGTTCGGCAGGACCACCTATCCGCTTCATCGGGTTCGTTGCCAGACCGTCGAAGAACACCTGCCGCTCGTCTTTGTCAGGCACCAGTTCGGTGAGTCCCTCGGTCAGGATGGGACCGGGTACGACCGTGTTGACCCGGAAGCCACGCTCGCCCAACTCGGTGGCCCAGGTACGGCCGAAGGACCGGACAGCAGCCTTGGCCGCGGCGTAGGCGCCGAATGCCGAAGTTCCCCTGGTGGCCGCGGTGGAGCCGGACAGAACGATCGAGGCACCGGGATTGAGTAGCGGCAGTGTCTTCTGCACGGTGAACACCGTCCCGCCCACGTTGCGGTTGAACGTGTCGACGAGGTGTTCGGGTGTTTCGTCCTCCAGCGTGGCGAACTCGCCACTGCCGGCGTTGGTGAAGACGATGTCAAGGCCGGCACCTGCGTCGCGGATGACCCCGACAAGTCGGTCCAGGTCCTCGGTGCGGGTGACATCGCTGGCTATACCGACGACACCGGAACCCAGCGACGCTGCGGCGGCGTCGACGCGCTGTTGGGTACGCCCGGTGATGAACACCTTGGCGCCCTCGTCGGCGAAGGCGCGCGCCGCCGCATAACCGATGCCGGATGTGCCGCCGGTGATCAGTGCTGTTTTTCCGTCGAGCTGAGCCATCTCGTCCTCCTGTTGTCGAAAACGCTTGTTGCGTTTCATATCCAACAACTACGTGACATGACACGTTATTCCGAGACATGTCACCTACCGTGGTTGTCAACTCCCTGTAGCCTGTACCGCACCCCTGCGAATACCAGCGTGTGCTTATCCGCTGGTGCCGTAGGACGGCCCCGCCTCGGTCACGACGCCTGAGAGCTCGGACCGCTGCCCGTTGGCAAGCAAGACGCCCTTGTCGGCCAATCCTTCCGGCAGACAGACCGTCCATGACGTCGGGAGGAACGACGAGACGCGTGTCCGGTCAGTGAGATTTTCCAGGGTGGCGGGGTTTAAGGACACGTGGTGCTCGTGTGACACCGAGGTGAGGCGGCGGATGATCCGCGTATCGATCGCCACCCCCGGTGGCGGATGCGGCAAGCACGGTGCCGAACAGTGCCGCAGGTGAACCCATGCTCATGCAGATAGTCAGCAGCGGCGCAGGCGACGCCGCCGCCACGAGGACGGCCGAGACTCCACAAATCGCGGACCTAGACGACGGTCAGCGGCAGCGACTTACGCTCCTCGAACACCCAGGACGCGCCGCCACTGAACTCACACACCTCGACCTCGGGCAGCTTCTTTGCCGCCGTGTCGGTCTCGATGACGCGGACGGTCCAATCGGACTCGGTGCCCGACACCTCGGCCCGCAGGTGCGGATCGACGGCCTGGACGATGGCCTGCAGCGGGGCATCCACCACCGGGGAGACCAGCGAGATCCAGGATCCGTCCTCGTAGGCCGGCGAGCGGCGCACGTGCACGAAGTCCGGGTCCACGTCGGCCGACACGTAGGCCGCCGGGTTGAGCAACGGGTGCAGCTCCAGCACCCGCAACGCACCCTTGGCATCGGTGCTCAGCTTGAGCGCCTTGTGGATCCGCTCGGCGGCCACACCGGCGATGCCGATCAGCTGCTTGGTGCGGATCGAGCGGGCCAGTGCCGCATCATCCTTGGCGCGCTTCTCCACGGCGATGGTGAAGGACCGCACCAGCAGGTGCATCTGGATGCACACCTCGTCGGCGATCCGGACCAGTGCCGAATGGGAGAACGCACCGAAGTCGACATCGGCGAGCAGGTCGCCCGAATAGTCGGACATGCCTTCGTCATCCGGGTCGATCGGATCGAGCTCGATCGAATGGGCGTGGGTGGCGCCGACGATGTCCATCGCCGGTATGAACGGGACTTCCGGGTAGGACTCGTCGATGATGACGGTCCAGCGGCAATGCGGGTGCTGATCCGACGGCGTCCTGGGCGGCCGGTGGATGGGCCGGACCTGGGCCTTGCGGTTGGTGGCGAGCGCGGTGGCATCGAAGGTGGGGTCCTCGATGTCGTGGCACATGCCCTTGACGTAGTCCTCGCCCATCGGCTCGACGTCGAGCAGCGCACCGCAGTGATCCAGGTAGAACTCGCCGTGCCACCGGTCGTGCACGACATAGCGGAAGTCCATGAACTGCGGCGGCGCGCCGATGTCGAGCTGCAGACCCTTGAAGAGGGTGAAGATGTCGACGCCCTCGTACTTGAGCGCCTTCTGCATCCGCCGGGTGTAGAGCGGGCTGGACGCCGCCCATTCCTCGATGGCGATCTGCAGCATCTCCTCGCGGCCGAACGATGAGATGCACCAGGCCATTCCGGACCGGTCGATCAACTGACCGATCAGCAGCAGTTCGGGAACCAACGTCGCCAGCTCGTCACGGGTGAGCGAGGCGTATCTACTCATCATCGAGGGACTTCCCGGAGTGCATCTTCACCGCGGCGTTCACGTTGCTCTTCTTGTCCTCAGCGCTGCCCTTTTCGGCGGCCTTCTTGCGGTTGCGCACCACCTTGCTGACCGCACCGTCCAGTTTGGAGCCCAACGGGAAGCCCAGGTAATGGGTCAGGAACACCGAGACCTCCTTGAGCTCCTCGGCGGTGATCTCCCCGTTGTGCAGTGCGGCGTTGACCTGGATCTCGGCCAGATCCGAGTTGCCGACCGCGGTCACCGCGGCGAGCGTCAGCAGACGCTTGTCCCGCATCGACAGTCCCGGCCGGGTCCAGATGGTGCCGAAGAGATGCTCGACGGTCAGATCGAAGTACGGGTCGCCCTGGATGTCGGGCATCTCCCAGCCGTAGACCTCGTTCATCTTCTGCAGGCCCTGCTTGCGACGATCGGTCATACTCACCACTCCTTCGTGTGCGGTACTCCGAGACCGTCGGCCAGGCGCTGCAAAGCCACCTCAGCCAACGGAAGATCCACTCCCACAGCCTCGCCCAACCCGAGGGCCAGTGCCAGGTCCTTTTCGCCGAGACCGCGGGTGTGGGTGAACATGTCGAACAACCAGTGCTCAGGTGTCAGCGGCGACATGTCGTCGCGCAGGATGATCGCGCCGGGCCCGCCGCTCTGTGCATCGCTGTGCCGGACCACCCGGCCCAGCTTCTGCAGATCGATCCCGGCGGCCTGGGCCAGGAACTGAGCCTCGTTGGCCGCGGCGAACCCGATGAACGTCAACATGTTGCGGGCCAGCTTCATCCGGGTGCCCGCACCCGGTTCGCCGGCACGCACCACCAGCGAGGCCCACTTCTTGAACACCGGCTTGACCGTGTTGTAGGCCTCTTCGTCGGCGCCGACCATGACGGCCAGCTCACCTTTGTCGGCGGCACCGGCTCCCCCGCTGACCGGCGCGTCCACGATGTGAATCCCCTTGGGACGCAGCTGCTCGGCCAGCTCGGGCGCGGTCGAGGGTTCGATGGTGGAGTGGATGGCGATGACGGTGCCCGGCGCGGCGTGCTCGCCGAGCTGGGTCACCACGTCGCGCACCTGGGCATCGTTGAGCACCGTGACGCTGATGACGTCGGCCTTGGCGACATCGGCAACGCTGTCGGCCAGCGAGGCCCCCAGTTCCACCAGCGGTGTCATCGCCTCGGTGCGGACGTCGAAGACGATCAACCCGCCCGGCCAGTCGGCCAGCCGCTTGGCCATCGGGGCACCCTGGTTACCCAGACCGATGTACCCCAGCTTCGGCTCGCTCATGACCGGATGATCTGTCCGCCGTCGACGTTGTAGATCTGGCCGGTGATCCACTTGGCCTGATCCGACAACAGGAACAGGCACATGCCGACGAGATCCTCCGGCTGGCCCATCCGGGACAGCGGGATTCCCTTCACGATATCGGCGACCATCTCCTGCGGTGTGGTGGTGCGGTTGGCCTCGGTGTCGATCGGTCCGGGCGCGATCGCATTGATGCGGATGTTCTGCCCGCCGAGTTCACGGGACAGCTGCTGGGTCAGACCGTTGATACCGACCTTGGCCAGACCGTAGAAGTTGGCGTACATCCAGGCCGCCGTGGAGGACTGGTTGATGATCGCTCCGCCACCGCGCTTGGCCATCTTCTTGTAGACCGCGCGGGTGCACCACAGCGCGCCGTCGAGGTTGACGCTCATGAACTTGCGGTAGTACTCGGGGTCGACGGTGACCAGGAAGTCCAGCTTCATGCCGCCGAAGATGGCCGCGTTGTTGACCAGGTAGTCGATACCGCCGAACTCCGAAAGCGTCTGTGCCGCCATCTCCCTGGCCGACTCCGGGTCGGACACGTCGACCCGCACGGCGAGCGCGTTGCCGCCCTCGCCCTTGATACCGTCGGCGACCTTCTGGGCGCCTTCGAGGTTGATATCGGCCACCACCACGGCCGCACCCTCACGTGCCAGCGCCTCGGCGTACACCTGACCGATGCCGCCGCCGGCACCGGTGATGATGCCGACCTTGTCCTTGAATTCCGGATATTGCGCCATGATTTCCTCTCGCCGAGCCGGCAGGCCGGCAGCTGTTTGTGTGAGTGTGTGTCTAGGTCGCGATGGTCGCGATGAGTTTGGTTTCCAGGTATTCCTCGAAGCCGGCCACACCCATCTCGCGGCCGACCCCGGATTGCTTGTAGCCGCCGAACGGTGCGTCCGCGGAGTACCAGACACCCCCGTTGACGTTGACGGTGCCCACCCGGAGCCGGGACGCCACGGCCTGGGCGCGGTCGTCGTCGCCGAACACCGTGCCCGACAGACCGTACGGGGAATCGTTGGCGATGCGCACCGCATCGTCGTCACCGTCGTGGGCGATCACCGTCAACACCGGTCCGAAGATCTCCTCCCGCGACACCTTGGCCGAGTTGTCCAGTCCGGCAATGACGGTCGGTTCGATGAAGAAACCGGTTTCCATGTCGTCCGGGCGTCCGCCACCGCAAGCGAAGCGGCCGCCCTCGGCGATCGCGGAGTCCAGGTAGCCCTGGATGCGATCGCGCTGGCGCGCCGAGATCACCGGGCCGCACACGGTGCGCTTGCTGTTGGGGTCCCCCGGCTTGATACCGCCGAGCGTTGCCGCCGCAGCCTCGACCGCCTCGTCGTACTTGGCCCTCGGAACGACCAGCCGGGTGGTGATCGCACAGCCCTGCCCGGCGTGCATGGCGACGGTAAAGGCCGCCATGGCGCAGGCACCGCCCAGGTCGGCGTCGTCGAGCACGATGAAGGCCGACTTGCCGCCGAGCTCCAGGAACACCTTCTTGATGGTCACCGCCGAGTCCGTCATCACGGCCCGGCCGGTGTTGGTCGATCCGGTGAACGACACCATGTCCACCCGCGGGTCTTTGGACAACAGCGCACCGACACCGTGATCATCGGAGGTGACGATGTTGATCACGCCGGCCGGGAAATCGGTGTGCTCGGCGATGATCTCGCCGAGCACCGCGGCCATCCACGGGGTGTCCGGGGCGGGCTTGAGGATCAGCGTGTTGCCGGCGGCCAGCGCCGGACCCACCTTGGCCAGGTTGATCTGGTGCGGGAAGTTCCACGGGGTGATGGCGCCGACGACACCGACGGCTTCCCGGGCGACGACGCGATTGGTCGGAATACCCTGCGGTGTCGCGTATCCCAGATCGGAGCGCCACGCGTAGTTCTCGGCCGTGTCGGCGGAGAATGCCAGATCGTCGATCGGGCCCTCTAATTGAGCTCCCGAGGTCAGCATCCGTGGAGCTCCCACCTCGTTGATCGTCAGCTCCCGCAGGTCCTCCAGGTTGGCTTGCATCGCTTCGCGGAGCTGGCGCAGGCAGCGCACTCTCAGCTCGGTGTTGGTGGACCAATCGGTGTCGTCGAAGGCGGTGCGGGCGGCGCCGATGGCCTCGCTCATGTCCGCTTCGTCGGCGTTGGCCGCAACACCCAGTACCTCTTCGGTGGCGGGGTTGACCGTCTCGAACGTTCCCCCGCTTCCGGCGACGAGCTTGCCGTCTATGAACAACCGGCTCTCGCGATCCGCCAGAATCGACATCCCACTCCTAGGTTTTGGTGACCCATATTCTCTGGACAAGTGTCCGACAACAATCCACCGCACCATAACCTCACGCGCGCGGCGGTGGCAAGACCGATCGTGTGCACCAAGCACCCCGATGAGTCATCAACCCATCTGTACTGGCAATTTCGCAGGATCGCTTGCCCATCGCCGACCCTTTCCGATAACTTGGACATGTGTCCAGCGATTCGGTGGTTGCCGTCACAGCCCAGCCAGACGGCGAGCCAGTGGGAACGCCGCGCAACCGACGTCAGGAAGAAACCTTCCGCAAGGTGCTCGCAGCCGGTGTCGAGATGCTGCGTGAGTCGTCCTATGCCGACCTCACGGTGCGCGCCGTCGCCGCCCGCGCCAAGGTCGCGCCGGCCACCGCGTACACCTACTTCTCGTCGAAGAACCATCTGATCGCCGAGGTCTATCTCGACCTGGTGAAGCAAGTCCCGTACTTCACCGACGTCAACGACTCGATGACCACCCGCGTCGACAAGGCGGTACGCGCCCTGACCCTGGTTGTCGCCGACGAACCCGAGGTCGCCGCCGCCTGCACCACCGCCCTGCTGGGTGGGGGCAGCGACCCGGCCGTGCGCACCGTCCGCGACCGCATCGGTGCCGAGATCCACAAACGCATCCGTTCGGCGGTCGGCCCCGACGCCGACGCCCGAATTGTCTCAGCCCTGGAGATGACGTTCTTCGGTGCGCTGGTCAACGCCGGCAGCGGCGCGTTCACCTACCACCAGATCGCCGACCGGCTCACGTATTCGGTCAGCCTCATGCTCGGAGAAAACCGTTGAGCCTCGAAACAGCCCCGCCGATCCTCGATCCCTACGACTACGACTTCCACGAAGACCCGTACCCGTACTACAAGCGCCTGCGCGACGAAGCCCCGCTCTATCACAACGAGGAGCGCAACTTCTGGGCGCTGTCGCGGCACAAGGACGTGGTGGCGGGCTTCCGGAACAGCGTCACCTTGTCCAACAAGCACGGTGTGGCACTGGACCCGATCTCCCGCAACGACGAAGCCCACCGTGTCATGTCGTTCCTGGCTCTCGACGATCCCGGCCATCTTCGCCTGCGCACGCTGGTATCCAAGGGCTTCACCCCGCGGCGTATCCGCGAGCTCGAAGGACGGGTCACCGAGATCGCCCACCAACACCTGGATGTGGCACTGCAGAGCGCCTCGTTCGACTACGTCGACGAGTTCGCGGGCAAGCTGCCGATGGATGTCATCTCCGAACTGATGGGGGTGCCGGACGAGGATCGGGTCCGGATCCGAGCCCTCGCCGACGGGGTGATGCACCGCGAGGACGGTGTCGCCGACGTGCCCACCTCGGCCATCGAGGCGTCCGGGGAACTGCTGGTCTACTACGCCGACATGGTCGCTTCTCGCCGCAAGCACACCTCCGATGATCTGACCTCGGCACTGGTGGAGGCCGAGATCGACGGGGACAAGCTCACCGACGACGAGATCATGGCGTTCCTGTTCCTGATGGTCGTCGCGGGCAACGAGACCACCACCAAACTCCTTGCCAATGCCGCATATTGGGGCTACCAGAACCCCGACCAGCTGGCCCCGGTGTTCGACAACCACGACCTGGTCACCCCGTGGGTCGAAGAGACGCTGCGCTATGACGCCTCCAGCCAGATCCTGGCGCGCGCGGTCGTCGAAGACCTCACGTTCTACGACACCGTCGTCCCCGCGGATGACGTACTGGTGCTGCTGATCGGCTCCGCCAACCGCGACGAGCGGGTCTTCGAGAACCCCGACGAGTACCGCATCGACCGCGAGATCGGACCGAAGCTGGTGAGTTTCGGCAGCGGCGCCCACTTCTGCCTCGGCGCGCATCTCGCGCGCATGGAGGCCCGGGTGGCACTGACCGAGTTGTTCAAGCGAATCCGCGGATATGAGGTCGACGAGGCCAATGCCGTCCGCGTCCACTCCAGCAGCGTCCGCGGATTCGCTCATCTCCCGATAACTGTCCAGCTCCGCTGAAAGGCCCGCTGCATGCCCCGTTTTGACCCCCTTCCCGACCGTCGTCCCGCCCTGGTCGCCGGTGCTTCCTCCGGTATCGGCGAAGCCACCGCGATCAGACTCGCCCGCAACGGTTTCCCCGTGGCGCTCGGCGCACGCCGGGTGGAGAAGCTCGATGAGATCGTCGCCAAGATCCGCGCCGACGGCGGCGAAGCCATCGCCGTGCACCTCGACGTCACCGACCCGGATTCGGTGAAGGCCGCGGTCGAACAGACCACCTCCGAACTCGGCGCCATCGAGGTACTGGTGGCCGGCGCCGGCGACACCTACTTCGGCAAGCTGGACTCGATCAGCACCGAGCAGTTCGATTCGCAGATCCAGATCCATCTGGTCGGCGCCAACCGGGTGGCCTCCGCGGTGCTGCCCGGCATGATCGAGCGCCGCCGCGGCGACCTGATCTTCGTGGGATCCGATGTCTCGCTGCGCCAGCGGCCGCATATGGGCGCCTACGGTGCGGCCAAGGCCGCCCTGGTGGCGATGGTCAACAACTATCAGATGGAGCTGGAAGGCACCGGCGTGCGCGCGTCGATCGTGCATCCGGGACCGACCAAGACCTCCATGGGCTGGAGCCTGCCCGCCGAACTGATCGGTCCTGCACTTGAGGACTGGGCCAAGTGGGGACAGGCACGCCACGACTACTTCCTGCGCGCGGACGATCTCGCGCGGGCCATCGCTTTTGTCGCCGAGACGCCACGCGGCGGCTTCATCGCGAACATGGAACTGCAGCCCGAGGCTCCACTGGCCGACGTCAAGGACCGCCAGAAACTCGCCCTCGGCGAAGAAGGAATGCCGTCATGACACTGAAGGAAGTGGAACGCGTCTCGGGTGGCGAGGCGGAAGAGCACGGTCACCTGGAGGAATTCCGCACCGACCCCATCGGTCTGATGTGGCGCGTCCGCAACGAATGCGGTGACGCCGGCTGGTTCCAGCTCGCCGACAAGCAGGTCGTTCTGCTGTCCGGCGCCGAGGCGAACGAGTTCTTCTTCCGCTCCAGCGACAGCGAGCTGAATCAGGCGGAGGCCTACCCCTTCATGACCCCGATCTTCGGGGAGGGCGTGGTGTTCGACGCCGACCCCGAGCGCCGGGCGGAGATGCTGCACAACACCGCGCTGCGCGGTGAGCAGATGAAGGGCCATGCCGCGACCATCGAGAACGAGGTCAAGAAGGTCATCGCCGATTGGGGCGACGAAGGCGAGATCGAGCTGCTCGACTTCTTCTCGGAGCTGACGATCTACACCTCGACGGCCTGCCTCATCGGGTTGAAGTTCCGCGAGCAGCTCGACAGCCGTTTCGCCCAGTACTACCACCAGCTGGAGCGCGGCACCGACCCGCTCTGCTACGTCGACCCCTACCTGGACATCGAGAGCTTCCGTATCCGCGACGAGTCGCGCGTCAAACTCGTTGCGCTGGTGCAGGAAATCATGGATGGCCGGATCGCCAACCCACCCACGGACAAGAGCGACCGCGACCTGCTCGATGTGCTGGTCTCGATCAAGGATGACGAGGGCAACCCGCGCTTCACCGCCAACGAGGTCACCGGCATGTTCATCTCACTGATGTTCGCCGGCCACCACACCAGTTCGGGCACCTCGTCGTGGACGCTGATCGAGCTACTTCGCCATCCCGACTTCTACGCCCAAGTCCAGACCGAA
The DNA here is from genome assembly GCF_012223425.1 of Mycolicibacterium frederiksbergense. GTDB lineage: Bacteria > Actinomycetota > Actinomycetes > Mycobacteriales > Mycobacteriaceae > Mycobacterium > Mycobacterium frederiksbergense. Next base: position 3,398,263 of record NZ_CP038799.1, on the reverse strand, counting down.
CTCGACGAGCTCTACGCCGACGGCCAGGAGGTGAGTTTCCATGCACTGCGCCAGATCCCGAAGATCGACAACGCACTCAAGGAGACACTGCGCCTGCATCCGCCGCTGATCATCCTGATGCGGGTCGCCCAGGACGAGTTCGAGGTCGCCGGCCATCCGATCCACAAGGGCCAGATGGTGGCCGCCTCGCCGGCGATCTCCAATCGGATTCCCGAGGACTTCCCGGACCCGGATGCCTTCGATCCCAGTCGCTATGAGAAGCCCCGCCAGGAAGATCTGATCAACCGGTGGACCTGGATCCCGTTCGGCGCCGGCAAGCACCGCTGCGTCGGTGCCGCGTTCGCGCAGATGCAGATCAAGGCGATCTTCTCGGTTCTGCTGCGCGAGTATGAGTTCGAACTGTCGCAGCCACCGGAGAGCTACCAGAACGACCACTCCAAGATGGTCGTGCAGCTGGCACAACCGGCCAAGGTGCGCTACCGCAAGCGTACGAAGGATTAGTTCGGTGGGCTGCTACCGAATAGAACTCGACGAGGACCTGTGCCAGGGCCACGCCATGTGCGAGCTGGAGGCCCCGGATGTGTTCCGGGTGCCCAAGCGTGGCGTCGTCGAGATCCTGGACCCCGAACCGCCCGACGAGCTCCGCGATGCCGTGGAGCTGGCAATCGACATGTGTCCCACCCGAGCCCTTACCCTGATCGAAAAAGACTAGGAGACAATGACAATGGCGTCACGCGAACAATTGGAAGACTGGGTCGCCCGCTGGCTCAAGGCCAACCAGGATGCCGAGGCGGCTGGTGACTGGAAACCGTTGGCGGACTTCTACACCGAGGACGCCACCTACGGCTGGAACATCGGCCCCAAGGAAGACGTCATGTGCGTCAACCGCGACGAGATCCGCGATGTCGCGCTCGGCCTGGAGATGGAGGGTCTGGAGAACTGGGTCTACGAGTACCAGAAAACTCTCATCGACGAGAAGCAGAACGAGATCGTCGGCTTCTGGAAGCAGATCGCCAACAAGAGCGACGGCACCAGCGATGAGATCTACGGGATCGGCGGCAGCTGGTTCCGGCTCAACGATCAGCTCCTCATCGAATGGCAGCGGGATTTCTTCGACTTCGGGCACGTGCAGAAGGCCTTCCTGAAGCTCATCGAGTCCGGTGACCTCACGCCCACCATGCAGAAGCGCATCGAGCGGTCGATGGCCGGCGAGAAACTCCCGGGCTACTACCCGCTGGGTCAGGCACCCGTCCCCATCTGGTGAAAAACCCGGCCAAGCAGTTGCTTGGGGGTGGCTGTGACGCACGTAACTAATGGCTCTAGTCTGGGGGCATCGAAGCTCTAGTGGAAGGCACATGCGGATGAAGACCAAAGGCGCTCTCATCAGGGAGTTCAACCAGCCCTGGGCGATCGAGGAGATCGAGATCGGCGACCCCGTGAAGGACGAGGTCAAGATCCAGATGGAAGCCTCGGGGATGTGCCACTCGGATCACCACCTGGTGACCGGCGACATTCCGATGGCCGGCTTCCCGGTGCTCGGCGGCCACGAGGGCGCCGGGATCATCACCGAGGTCGGCCCCGGGGTCGAAGGCCTCGAGCCCGGCGATCACGTGGTGCTCTCCTTCATCCCGTCCTGCGGTGCGTGTCCGTCGTGTCAGGCGGGCCTGCGCAACCTCTGCGACCTGGGGGCCATGCTGCTGCAGGGCACCGCCGTCTCGGACAACACCCACCGCATCCACACCGCCGACGGCGCCCCCGTGATCCCGATGACGCTGCTGGGAACCTTCAGCCCGTACATGGTGGTGCACAAGAGCTCCGTGGTGAAGATCGATCCGTCCATCCCGTTCGAGGTCGCCTGCCTCGTGGGCTGCGGCGTCACCACCGGCTATGGCTCCGCCGTGCGCAGCGCGAACGTCCGCCCGGGCGACGACGTCGTCATCGCCGGTATCGGCGGCGTCGGCATGGGTGCACTGCAGGGTGCGCTGAACGCCGGCGCCCGCAACATCTTCGCCGTCGACCCGGTCGAGTGGAAGCGCGACCAGGCCTTGAAGTTCGGCGCCACCCACGCCTACCCCGACATCTTCGCCGCGATGGCGGGCGTCGCCGAGGTCACTGCGGGCCGCATGGCCTCCAAGACCATCATCACCACCGGTGAGCTGCACGGCGAGGAGATCGACAACTACCTCAACATCACCGCCAAGGGTGGCACGTGCGTGGTGACCGCGGTCGCCAACATGGCCAAGTCCGATGTGACGCTGAACCTGTCGATGCTGACCCTGCTGCAGAAGAACCTGCAGGGCACCATCTTCGGTGGCGGCAACCCGCATCACGACATCCCGCAGTTGCTGTCGATGTACAAGGCCGGGCGTCTCAACCTCGACGACATGGTCACCCGCCAGTACAAGCTGGAGCAGATCAACGACGGCTACAAGGACATGCTGGAGGGCCGCAACATCCGCGGCGTCATCCGCTACACCGACGCGGACCGGTAGCCAGTCATGACCGAAACGGTATTGGCACCGGTTGTCGCAGCGTCTCAGAACTCGTGGCGCTGCGTGCAATCCGGTGACCGGGAGGGGTGGCTGGCGCTGATGTCGGAGGACATCGTCGTCGAAGACCCCATCGGTGAGGCCGTCACCAACCCGGACGGCACCGGGGTGCGGGGCAAGGAGGCACTGGCCGCGTTCTACGACGCGAACATCGGCCCCAATACCCTGACGGTCACCTGTGAGGAGACGTTCCCGTCCAGCTCGCCGACCGAGATCGCCTACATCCTGGTGCTGCGCACCGAGTTTCCGAACGGCTTCACCGCCACCGTGCGCGGCGTGTTCACCTACCGGGTCGATGACGCCGGGCTGATCACGAACTTGCGCGGCTACTGGAACATGGACGCGATGACATTCGCCGAGGGAGAGAAAGCCGATTAGTGGATTGCTCGCCGGCCGCGCCGCGGTCGTGGTCGGCGGCACCCGCGGTATCGGGCTCGCGGTCGCCGAACTGCTCGCCGCCCAGGGGGCGCGGGTGGTGGTCAACGGTCGCGACCCGGATGCGGTGCACGAAGCCGCACAACGTGTTTCGGGTATCGGTCAGGCCGGCTCGCCGGCCGACCCACAGGTCGCCGATGCGCTGGTCGACGCCTGTGTGGCCGAATTCGGCAGCATCGACATCCTGATCAACTGCGCGGGGACCGCCGAACCGGCCGGCTCCTCGATCGTGAATGCGACCAGTGCCGAGTTCCGAGAGTTGCTCGACGCCCATCTGCTCACCGCGTTCGAGGTCGCCAGGGCGGCCGCTCCGCATATGGTGCGGCAGCGTTCCGGGGCGATCGTCAACACCAGCTCGTTCGCCTTCCTCGGTGACTACGGAGGCACCGGCTACCCGGCGGGCAAGGGCGGCGTCAACGGCCTCACCCTGGCCGTCGCGGCCGAACTCAAGGCCCACAACGTGCGGGCCAACGTGGTCTGCCCCGGTGCCAGGACTCGGCTGTCGACCGGTGCCGACTACGAACAGCACGTCACCGACCTCAACCGCCGGGGGCTACTCGACGACGCCAGCCTGGCGGGTGCACTGGACGCCGGGCCGCCCGAATACGTCGCCCCAACCTACGCGTATCTGGCCAGCGATCTGGCCATGGACGTCACCGGCCGGATCTTCATCGCCGCGGGCGGATTCGTCGGCGAGTTCGCCCGCCCGGCACCGGGTTTCATCGGCTACCGCGACCACCACGACACCGCGCCGTACACCGTCGAAGAAGTGCACGGGCTGATCGGCACGCGGTAGCCCGCTCAGCCGACCCGCAACTCGCGCCGGGCCGCCTCCCTGGCGAGCAACCGATCGCGCTGTTCCTCGAACCGGACCACATTGACGGCCAGGCCCTCCAGGAAGGCCGCCAACTGGTCGCGGCGGGCCTCGCCGTGGGCGCTGAAATCCGTGCGATCGAAGATCCGCCATTTGCGCAGCACCGGCACCACCACCTCGTCCAGGTGCTGACGCAGATCGTAGATTCCGTGCTTGGCCATGATCACCCCGTTCCGCCGGAAGTCGGGCATGCCCTGCCCGGGCATCCGGAAGTTCTCCACGACGGCTGCCACCGCATCCAGTGTCTGGTCGGGTGAAAGGTCAAGAGCCGCATCACAAATATTGCGGTAAAAGATCATGTGCAGGTTCTCGTCAGCTGCGATCCGGCTCAGCAGCCGATCCGCGATCGGGTCGTCGCAGACCCTTCCGGTGTTGCGGTGGCTCACCCGGGTGGCCAGTTCCTGGAACGTCACATAGGCGACGGACATCAGGAAGTCCGAATCATATTTGGACAGTTCTTCTTTGGTCGCCGCGAAACCGTTCGTCACATGCTCCATGCGGGCCCGTTCCAGCGCAGCCAGATCCACCGCGCGGGTGACCACCAGATAGTCGCGGATGGCGATACCGTGCCGGTTCTCCTCGGCGGTCCAACGGTTCACCCACGCACCCCACGGACCGTCCTGGGAGAAACTGCCCGCGGCCTGGCGGTGGTAGGACGGCAGGTTGTCCTCGGTCAGCAGATTGGTGATCATCGCCGCGCGCGCCACCTCGCCGAGCGAGGACTGCCCGGGTTCCCAGTCCGCGCCGCCGGTGGCCGCGAAATTGCGGCCCTCCTGCCACGGCACATAGTCGTGCGGGTACCAGTCCTTGGTGGTGGCCAGATGCCGGTTGACGTTGTCCTCGGCAATCGATTCAAGCTCGTGCAACAGCACGGCATCTGCCATCGGTTTCTGCATGAGCCAAACATCCCGTCGGAATCGTCCAAGTCGCCGCTGAGGGCTACGGATCACCGAGTTGTGGCTCCAGCACGTCGGTTTCTGCGGAGTGCGCCGAGGTGGCGGTCAAGATCAGCATAAATGGCGCGGCCGTGAATTGGCTGAGCGACCCGCCTATGCTCGACCACATGGCGACCGTATTCACCATGATCATCAACGGCGATATCCCTGGTCGATTCGTGTACGAGGACGACGAGATCGTCGCGTTCCTGACGATCGAGCCGATGACTCAGGGCCACACGCTGGTCGTGCCGCGCGCCGAGGTGGACAACTGGCAGGAACTCGACCCCGCCCTGTTCGGCCGGGTGATGGCCGTCGCTCAGCGGATCGGCAAGGCGGTGTGCGCGGCCTTCGACGCCGAGCGCGCCGGTGTGATCATCGCCGGCCTGGAGGTGCCGCACCTGCATGTGCATGTGTTCCCGGCCCGCAACCTCAGCGATTTCGGGTTCGCCGGCGTCGACCGTGATCCGTCACCGGAGTCCCTGGACGAGGCACAGGCCAAGATCAGGGCCGCGCTGGCTCAGCTGGACTGAGCCGCCGCGTCCACGATTCTGGGCAGGCTGACCCGGAACCGGCAGCCCTGCCCCGGTGCGGTGTCCACCGATACCGCACCGCCGTGGGCGTCGACCAGCGAGTCGACAATCGACAGGCCCAATCCGAACCCTCCGCTGGCGCGGGTCCGCGAGGAGTCGGCGCGGTAGAAGCGCTCGAAAACCCGTTGGGCGTCCTCGGCATTCATGCCGGGTCCTTCATCGCACACCTCCAGCACCGCGTTGTCCTCGTCGGTGCCCACCCGGACCGTGATACCGGCCGACGTCGGGGTGTGTTGCACCGCATTGGACATCAGATTGCTGAACACCTGGCGCAGCCTGGCCTCGTCCCCCAGCACCTCGGGGGTGCCCGGGCCGTCGAACACCTCCATCCGAATCTTGCGCTCCGGCGCCACCGTCTGCGCATCGTGCACCGCATCGCTGGCCAGCGCCAGCAGATCCACCCGGCGCTGGTCGAGCGGACGCTGTTCATCCAGGCGGGCCAGCAGCAGCAGATCCTCAACGAGCAGGCCCATCCGACCGGCCTCACTCTCGATGCGCCCCATCAGCATGTCGGTATCGCGGGCCGCACCCTGGCGGTACAGCTCGGCATAGCCGCGGATGGTGGTCAGCGGGGTCCGCAGATCATGGCTGGCATCGCCGACGAAACGCCGCATGCGTTCCTCCGATTCGCGTGCCATTTCCGCCGACTGCGCCGAGGACGCCATCGCGCGCTGTATCTGCGCCAGCATCCCGTTCAGCGCCAGCGACAGCCGCCCCACCTCGGTGCGCGGATCACGTTGCGGCACACGGCGATCCAGCTCGCCGGCGGCTATCGCGGCGGCGGTCTGCTCCACTTCGGCGAGTGGGCGCAGGCTGCGCCGCACCACCGCGTAGCCGACCACGCCGAGCACCAGAAGCACAGCCGCCCCGATGGCGAACTGCGACCAGATCAGGGCCCGCATGGTGGATTCGACCTCGGTCAGATCGATGGCGACGGTGGTCAGCTCACCGTCGGGGCCACGCACCGTCACCGCCCGCCACTCCACCTCCGAGGCATCATCGGAGCCGACGGTCACCGGGTTCGGGCCGACATCGTTGTTCGCGGGCAACACCGGGTCGGACACCCCGTTCTTGACGGCCAGCCGGACGCTGCCGTCGGCGTCGGTGCCACGCACGTAGAAGTTCGACGGCGGATAGGCCGGGCTCGGATCGGGCGTGTGCGTCGGGGTCATCATCGGCGCTCGCGCCCAGCCACCCGATGCCTCCAGCAGCGTCTGGTCGATGCGCTGAATCTCGGTGTGCCGCATCAGCGACGTGACCGCCACGCCGGACGCCAGCAGGCCCAGTCCCACCAGGACCAGGGTGGCCGCGACCAAACCGACCCGGAGCGGAACCCCGCGCAGCATTCCCCCGTCGCTTCGCTCGCCCGGACGGTTTCCCCCGTCGCTTCGCTCGCCGACGTGACCCTTGGTCATCCCCCGCGACTAGCGCGGTTCACGCAGGACGTAGCCCACGCCCCGCAGCGTGTGCAGCAGTCGTCTGTCACCGGTGTCGATCTTGCGGCGCAGATAGGAGACGTAGGACTCGACGACGTTGACGTCACCGCCGAAGTCGTAGCGCCACACGTGGTCGAGGATCTTCGGCTTGCTCAGCACGGTGCCCGCGTTGATGACGAAGTACCGGAGCAGGGTGAACTCGGTGGGCGACAGCGACACCGGTTCGCCGGCCTTCCACACCTCGTGGGTCTCCTCGTCGAGTTCGATATCGGCGAACGACAGCCGGGCATTGCGGGGTTCTTCGACGCCGCGGCCGACGCGGCGCAGGATGACCCGCAGCCGCGCCACCACCTCTTCGAGGCTGAACGGCTTGGTGACATAGTCGTCACCGCCGAGGGTGAGGCCGGTGATCTTGTCCTGCAGGTTGTCGCGGGCGGTGAGGAACAGTGCCGGTGCGTCGATACCGTCGGCCCGCATCCGGCGCAGCACCCCGAACCCGTCCATACCGGGCATCATCACGTCCAGGATCACCGCGTCGGGCCGGATCTCGCGGGCCTTGTCCAGCGCATCGGTGCCGCTGGAGGCGGTGTGCACCTCGAAACCCTGGAACTTCAGACTCACCGACAGCAGTTCGACGATATTGGTCTCGTCGTCGACGACGAGCACCCGCGCCTCGGGGATGCTGTCCGCTGATTCCGATATTGCCGCCATTGCCATTCCTACACAGTCCTCCCTCTGGATGAAGCCAAGCTGCGTAGTAGTTGTGAACTTGCTGAGAATGCGGTCGGGCGTCGCCCTAGACTGACGGCATGAACCTGGCCAACTCGATCGTGCAGGTTGCTACGGCCCCGGTCCGGGTCGGCCTCGCCGTCGCCGATCTGGGTCTGAACATCGCAGGTGGCACGCTCAAGGTCGTCCAGCGGTCGCTCAACGACGCGAGCCCGTCCAGCGGCACCACCGGCTTTGCGGCGATGCTCGGCATAGACGATGCCGTCGACCGGGCGAACCGGCTGGCCCGGCTGATGGACGATGACGCCCCGCTGGGCCGGGCACTGGCCCCGGAGGGCCCGCTCAATCAGTTGCTCCGCCCGGGCGGGCTGGTTGACCAGCTCACCGCCCCCGGCGGATTGCTGGACCGGCTCAACGCCCAGAGCGGGCCGGTCGCCCGCGCCCTCGCCCCGGACGGCCTGATCGACCAGGTGACCGCCGAGGGCGGGCTGGTGGATCGGCTGACCGTCGAAGGTGGGGTCGTCCAGCGGGTGATCGCCCCCGGTGGGCTGGCCGACCGGCTGTTGGCCGACGAGGGCCTGGTGGAACGGGCGCTGCGTGAGGACGGCGTCGCCGAACAGCTGCTCTCCGAAAACGGCCCGGTGGGCCGCGCCCTGGCCAAGGGCGGGCTCGTCGACCAGATCACCGCCGAGGGCGGCCTGATCGACCGGCTCACCACCGACAGCGGCGCGCTGTCCCGGGTGATCGCACCCGGCGGGCTGGCCGACCAGTTGCTCGCCGACGACGGACTGATCGAGCGGATCCTGCGTGAGGACGGCGTGGCCGACACCCTGCTGTCCGAGGGCGGGCTGCTGGACACCCTGACCGATCCGGACGGCCCGCTGCTCAAGCTGGCCGACGTCGCCGACACCCTGAACCGGCTGGCGCCCGGGCTGGAGGCCCTGGCCCCGACGATCGACGCCCTGCACGAGGCCGTCATCACGCTCAGCCAGGTGGTCAATCCGCTGAGCAATATCGCCGGGCGCATCCCGCTGCCGCGGCAGCGCAGCCGGCGCAGTAGCAGCGGGCCGCGCGCGGTGGTCTCCGAACGGATCATCGACGAGGACCGCTAAGCTATCCGGCGTAACAACGCCTCCGTAGCTCAGTGGTAGAGCGGCGCTCTTGTAAAGCGTAGGCCGTCGGTTCAATCCCGACCGGGGGCTCCACGCGTCATCCGACTTGTCGGTGCCCACCCGTAGCGTCAGCTCATGAGACTCTGCCTCGAATGTGGCGCAACGCTTTCCAAGCGCAGCCAGAAAATATACTGCGGCAACGCATGCCAGGCGACTGCTCGGCGAGTTGCGGCCACCATGCTGTGGTTGGAATCAGGCGTGGCCAGACCTGGTAGCCATCAAGGCCACTACATCCGCGAGTACCTGATCGCCGACCAGTCCGGGTGCTGCTCGATCTGCAGCGCCCTGAACACCTGGCAGGGCCTCCCGCTGACATTGGTCCTCGACCACATCGACGGCAACCCGGACAACAACCGCCGCGACAACCTGCGTCTGGTCTGCCCGAACTGCGATTCCCAGCTGCCGACCTACAAGAGCCGCAACCGCGGCAGCGGACGCGCCTTCCGCCGTCAGCGCTACGCCGAGGGCAAGTCCTTCTAGCGGTCCTCCATGGTGATGGTGAACGTCATCCGGTCGCCGCGGTACAGCGAGCGTCGTTGCTCGATCGGCACCCCGTGCTGGTCATAGGACACCCGGTTCAGCAGGAACATCGGGGTGCGCGCGTCGACGGTCAACAGGGCCGACTCCCGGGCATCCGGCAGCGCGGTGTCGATGGTGTCGACGGTGCGCCCGAATATCACTCCCCTGCTGCGGATCTCGGCGTAGAGCGAGGTTCGGTAGTCGAAGCTCTCGCGCAGGCCCGGGTAGCGATGCGCGGGTAGCTTCGAGGTTTCCAGCCCGACCCGTACCCCGTCGGTGGTGAAGACACGCTCCAGCTGCAGAATCGGTGCACCCACCTCGACGTGCAGCACCCCGGCCAGCGCCTCATCGGCATCGAAGGTGGTCCAGCCGACCAGGAACCGGTCCACGCTGTGCCCCTCGTCGCGGGCGGCCTCGGTGTAGGACCCCATGCCCAGCGGTTGCAGCAGCTTGGGTGCGGCGACCACGGTGGTGCGCCCACGCCGTTCGACGCGGCCGGCCAGCAGAAGTTCGCGCACCGCTTGGCGCACTGTCTCGCGGGCCACGTCGAACATGTCGGCGATCTCGCGTTCGGCCGGGAACGGGTCGCCCACCTGCAGCCCGTCCAGCAGCCGATCCAGCTGCGCGCGCACGACCTGATGCTTCAGCACCCGCGGCTGCGCACTGCCCATCACCCTTCTGACCATAGCAAACGTTGGCATAGACCATGGTCTAGACCAAGACGTTGAATGGTGTTCACCGAGCGTTCGCCATCGATACACGCCTTGGTATAGACCAACTGTCAGGGTGGGCTCATGCACACGATCGAACTCGCCGTTCTCGACATGGCAGGCACCACCGTGACCGATGACGGACTGGTCCTGCGCGCCTTCGACGAAGCGGCCACCGCCGTCGGGGTCCCCGAATCCGGCGAGGAACGCGAGGCCGCACGCACCTATGTCCGCGACACCATGGGCCAGTCCAAGATCGAGGTGTTCCGGCACCTCTTCGGCGCCGAGGACCGTGCCCAGCAGGCCAACGCGACCTTCGAACAGGTCTACACCGACAGCATCGACGGCGGCGTCGCCCCGGTGCCCGGCGCCACCGAGGCGATCACCCGACTGCGTGCGGCCGGCGTGAAGGTCGCACTCACCACCGGCTTCAGCCCAGCCACCCAGCAGCGCATCATCGACGCGCTCGACTGGGCCGATATCGCCGATCTCGCGCTCGCTCCCGGCGACGGCGGGCGCGGGCGGCCCTACCCCGACCTGATCCTGAACTCCCTGCTGCGCACCGGTATCGACGATGTCGCCAAGGTCGCCGTGCTCGGCGACACCTCCAGCGACATCCTGTCCGGCCTGCGCGCCGGCGCCTCCGTCGTCGCAGGCACCCTGACCGGCGCGCACGGCGCCGACACCCTGACCGCCGCCGGGGCCACCCACGTGGTGGCCTCGGTCGCTGATTTCCCCGCACTCTTCCTCCCCCAGCACTGAAAGGACCTCTCAGACATGAAGATCCGTATCGCCGTAGTGGCAGCCGCAGCGGCGACCCTCGCCCTGTCCGGCTGTTCGAGCACCGACTCCGGCTCCGAGGCCGCCAATGCCCAGGGCTTCCCGGACACCATCACGCTGGCCGCCATCCCGGCCGAGAACTCCTCGGACCTCAAGGCCAGCTATGAACCACTGATCAAGCTGCTGGAGAAGGAGACCGGCTCCACGATCGAGTTCGTCCAGGCCTCCGATTACGCCGGTGTCGTCGAGGGCATGATCGCCGAGAACGTCGACCTCGCCTTCTTCGGCCCGTTCGCCTATGTGGTGGCCAAGGTCAACGGCGCCAAGATCACCCCGCTCGGCGCGGTGATCGGCGAGGAGGGCGAGCAGCCCGGCTACCAGTCCTACGGACTGACGCGCTCCGATGTCTCGGATATCAACGGCCTCAAAGACTTTGCCGGCAAGAAGGTCTGCTTCGTCGATCCGGGCTCCACCTCCGGCTTCCTCTACCCGACGGCTGGCCTCATCGAAGAAGGCGTCATCACGTCCGGGTCGGAGGCCGATGTATCGGCGGCCATGTCGCCGGTCTTCGCCGGCGGACATGACGCCTCGGCGCTGTCCATCGCCAACGGTGACTGCGATGCCGGTTTCGCCTTCGACACCATGGTCGACCAGACCATGATCGAGAAGGGCGATCTGCAGCCCGGTCAGCTGAAGACGGTGTGGAAGTCGGAGATGATCGCGGGCTCGGTGTTCGCGGCCAACGACTCGCTGGGCACCGAGGCCATCGACAAGCTCACCGCCCTGTTCACCGAGAAGGTGAATGCCAACAGCCTTGAGGCCGAGGGCTTCTGCAAGGGCGACGAATGCCGCATCACCGACGAGCGCGCCTGGGGTGTCGTCCCGGCCTCCGATGCCGACTACGACGGTGTGCGCCACGTCTGTGACGTCACCGGCTCCGAGAAGTGCAAGGGCTGATATGGCGCTCCCGGTCGGTCCCGGCCATCCCGTCGCGGGCGACGACCTCGTCATCGTCGCCCGCGACGTCACCAAGAAGTTCGGTGACACCGTTGCGCTGAACAACGTCTCGCTCGATGTGCGGCGCAGCGAACTGTTGGTGCTGCTCGGGCTCTCCGGCTCCGGGAAATCGACACTGCTGCGGTGCTTCAACGGGCTGCACCCGGTCACCTCAGGCCAAATCGACGTCGGCGGCACCCGGGTCGACCAGGCCTCGGCGGCCCAGCTGCGGGCATTGCGTACCCGGGTGGGTTTCGTGTTCCAGCATTTCAATCTGGTCGGCCGGCTCAGCTGCCTGGAGAACGTGCTGATCGGCGGTCTCGGGCAACTGAAGTTCCCCCGCTACGGCGCGCTGACCTACCCGAAGCACATGCGGGCAGCCGCCCTGGCGCACCTCGACCGGGTCGGCCTGGCCGACTTCGCCGAGCGCCGCGCCGACACGCTGTCCGGTGGCCAGCAGCAACGGATCGCCATCGCACGCACGCTCATGCAGCGTCCCGCGCTGTTGCTGGCCGATGAGCCGGTCGCCTCCCTGGACCCCGAGAATGCCGGTGTCGTCATGGATCTGCTGTTCCAGATCTGTGTCGAGGAGAAGCTCACCGTGGTCTGCACCCTGCATCAGGTCGACCTCGCACTGGGCTGGGCGCACCGGCTGGTGGGGCTGCGCAACGGCGAGAAGGTGCTCGACCGGCCCGCCGTCGGAATGACCCGCGACGAGGTGATGGCGATCTACCAGCGCGTCGACCCGGCCGTCGATCCGTCCGTGAAGCAGCGGACGTGACCGTACCCGTCGCGGACCGCCGCACCGCCCCCGATCGCGCCAAGCGGCCGCGGCCGGACCTGCTGCACCTGGTCGCGGTGGCGGCGCTGATCGCCACCCTGCTGTCGGCGTGGTCGATCGACTTCTTCCCATCCGAACTCGTCGACGGATTCGACGACATCGTGCGACTGCTGGAACGCATGCTGCCGCCGCGCCTCGACGACCCCGGGCGAATCGGCGTGCTGGCCGTCGAAACCCTGTTGATGGCGGTGCTGGGCACCGTCCTCGCCGCGATCGTCTCGGTTCCGTTGGCGTTCATGGCCGCCCGCAACACCACGCCGCACCCGGCCGTCTACGCCGTAGCCCGCGCGATCATCACGTTCTGCCGGGCCATGCCGGATCTGCTGTTCGCGGTGCTGTTCGTGCGCGCGCTCGGCATCGGGGTTCTCCCGGGCATCCTGGCATTGGCACTGCACTCCATCGGCATGCTGGCCAAGCTGTTCGCCGATGCCATCGAACAGACCGATCCCGGCCCCCGCGAGGCGGTCCGCAGCACCGGCGTCGGCTACTTCCGCGAGATGCTCAATGCCGTCATCCCGCAGGTCATCCCGTCCTGGATCGGCACGTTCGTCTACCGCATCGACATCAACCTGCGGATGTCGGTGGTGCTCGGATTCGTCGGCGCCGGCGGTATCGGCTTCGCCTTGCAGGACGCGTTGCGCGGCCTGATCTATCCGCGGGCGCTCGGCATCGTCTGCGTCATCCTGGTGATCATCGTCGCGATGGAACTGCTGTCCATCGTGATCCGGCGAATGTTGTTGGCGCCGGCACAGTCCGACCCGCGGCGTGACCGGGCCATGCGATTCGGTTTCTCCGGCCTGCTCGTCGGCACCGTCATCGCGGCGTTCGTGGTACTGCGGATCAACCCGCTGTCGTTGTTCACCTGGATCATTCCGTCCGCCGAGGTGTTCACCCGGATGATCCCGCCCAACTTCAGCGCGCTGGGCTGGGACCTGTTCGACGCCGCCGCGCAGACCGTCGCGATCGGGGTGGTGTCCACCGCGATCGGCGTGGTGTTGTCCATCCCGGTGGGAATCCTGGCCGCCCGCAACGTCTCTCCCAGCTCCACCGTGTACTGGCTGGCTCGCGGCTGGATCCTGGCCGTGCGCGCGGTACCCGAACTGATCCTGGCCGTGGTGTTCGTCGCCGCGCTGGGTCTGGGACCCATCGCGGGTACCTGTGCCCTGGCCATCGGCTCGGTGGGATTCCTGGCCAAACTCGTCGCCGACGCGGTCGAGGAGATCGATCCCGGACCGATGGAGGCTGTCCGCTCAGTGGGCGGCGGTTGGTGGAAGACGTTGTTCTCCGCGGTCATTCCGCAGTCGATGCCCGCGCTGGTCGGATCGAGTCTCTACCTGTTCGACGTCAACATCCGCACCTCCACGGTGCTGGGCATCGTGGGCGCCGGCGGGGTGGGCTTCCTGCTCTTCGAGTCGATCCGGACGCTGAACTTCGATGTGGCCGGCGCGATCGTGATCATCATCTTCGTCATCGTGTACTCGATCGAAAGGCTGTCCGGATGGATACGTTCGCGCCTGGTGTGACCACCGCCGCGGTGTGGACGGGCGGATCCGGCATCTCGCTCGAAAAGGTCGACATCCCGCCGTTGCGGGACGGCGAGACCCTGGTCCGGGTACGGCTGGCCACCATCTGCGGCAGCGACCTGCACACCGTCACCGGGCGGCGGCCCGCGCCGTGCCCGTCGGTGCTCGGGCACGAGGCCGTCGGTGACGTCATCGCCGTCGGGCCCGGCGCGAGCGCCGAACGCGGACAACGCATCGTCTGGTCGGTGACGGTGAGCTGCGGCGAATGCTCCCGGTGCCGATCCGGTCGCACGGCCAAATGCACGGCGGTGCGCAAGACCGGTCACGAACCGTTTCACGGGGACTGGCCGCTGTCGGGCTCCTACGCCGAGCACATCGTGCTGCCCCGCGGGACCGCCGTGGCCGTGGTGCCGGCCCGGATGCCCGACGCCGTCGCCGCGCCGGCGGCCTGCGCGACGGCCACCGTGATGGCGACCCTGGAAGCAGCCGGCCCGCTGTCGGGTAAGCGGGTACTGATCGGCGGTGCCGGAATGCTCGGACTGACGGCCGTCGCGGCATGCCTGGACGCCGGCGCGCAGGTCCAGGTGATCGACAATCACCCCGACCGGCTCGCACTGGCCACCGGATTCGGGGCGCTGTCCAGCGACGGCGGACCCGTCGACGTGGCCATCGACTACACCGGCTCCACCGACGCGGTGAGTGGTGCGCTGGCCCGGCTGGATATCGGCGGCGTGCTGGTGCTGGCCGGGTCGGTACTACCCGGGCCCACGCTTGGCGTGGATCCGGAGACAGTCGTCCGGCGCTGGCTGACCATCACCGGGGTGCACAACTACGAGCCCCGGCACCTGCACGAGGCGGTGCGATTCCTGGACCGCACGCTCGACCGGCATCCGTGGCACCGCCTGGTCACCGACCCGGTGCCGCTGGCCGACCTGGCGGCTGCGCTGCGCCCGCCGCCGACACGGACGCTGCGCACCGCGGTGGCGCCCTGAGAGCTGTGTAGCTTCGGGGCAGACGCCCAGCAGGAGGTTCACCATGTCCGACGCCGGATTCTGGATCGCGTGGGGTCTGCCGACCCAGGGTCGCGAACCGCAGGCCCTCGACACGCTCAAGAGGTCGCGGGCCTTCCTGGCCGAACTCGCCGAGACCGGCCGCATCGAACGGTACGACGCGGTGATCCTGCGGCCGCAGACCAGCGAACTCGGCGGCTTCTTCCTGGTGCAGGGCAGTACGCAGCAGATCGACCAGCTGCGGCGCGACGCCGACTTCGAAAGCTGGGTCAACCGGGTGCAGATCGTCGCCGACCGGGTCGGCATCGTCGACGCCTGGGTCAACGACGGCCTCGACGAGGCCACCGACCTGTACACCGACGCCCTGCGCGAGGCCGGTCTGATCCACTGAAAGACCAGATCACCTGCAACGCCTGTGACCCGTGGGGTATTTGCCTCTTCCACTATCGGCCGCGCTGAGGTTTGATTGCAGTACTTGTTGGGCCGGGGGCGGACAGCACGGAGGCACCTTCATGGGCTCATCGGCTTATTTTGGGCGGGGCGGTGGGCTGGCAATCGGCCGGGTCGGGGGCCTGGCCGTCGCACTCGGCGTCGGCACCGCGATCGCCACCGGCCACGGCATCGCCGCGGCCGCTCCCGGCGACTCGTCGGCCGGGTCCTCAGCTAAGGACTCCACCACCAGCTCCGCCGGGTCCGAGTCCACCTCCGGTTCCGGCGACACGACCGAATCCGGCGACACCCAGACGAATACGAAGTCCGACGGCGCATCCGAGACCGACACCATCACCGATCCGGGGAAGCCGGACAGGCCGAGCACCGTGAAGCCGCGGCCCAGCCTGCGCACGGCCGACAAGAAGCCGTTCTCGCCGAGGCGGGCCGGCCGGCCTGCGGCGTCCACCGCGGTTCCCGAAACGAAGGCAACCGCAGCGGCGGCCACCGCACCGGTGACGACGACAGCACCCTTGGCCGCCGAACCCGTCCGGGCCGAAGACCCCACCGACACTCTCCAGAGCGCGGACAAGGTGGCCGTCTTCGCCTCGGCAGCGGCCCTGGCATCGGCGACCGCAACACAGGTCGAGCGCCGGGTCACGCCGATCGCGGCGGCGCCGCCGCACCCGTTGACGCCGGTCGTCAAGGTGGTGGCCAAGGTGCTGGACTGGGCGGCCGGCGCCGTTCCCGGATCGCCGGCCAGCCCCACATTGGCCTGGACACTGCTGGCCTTCGCCCGCCGCGAGGTCGACAACCTGCTGACCCGGATGAACCCGTCGAGCGCGGTATCCACCGGAGGTGTTGCCACCGACACCATCTCGCGGGCGCTGGCCGCGGTGAACCCGCGCCCGACCTTCCCCCGTCCGGGCTACCAGTTCAGTCAGTCCACCAGTTTCGTGGACTGGGTGACCGGGAACTGGGCACCGAACGACACCTTCAACCGGTATGGCATCTGGGGTACCGATATCGGGACCATGTGGGACAACGGAATTCCCGATGACCCGGCCACCCCCATCAACGAGAACCAGGTCCTCATCGCCTTCGGTGACACCTTCGGCGGGCCGAACATGACCGGCACCTGGAGGTTGAACACCCTGTTCCGCAGCCCGGACCGTGACCTGTCGAACGGAATGGCCGTCCCGGACGGGCAGTGGCTCAACGGCAACATGTTCGGCGGATCGCCGCTGTGGGAGGAGCACTACGCCCGCCAGATCATCCTGCCGGAGCGGCTGCCGCGTGGTCTGCCGACCGGGGTGACGCTCATCCCCACCGCGGGCATCTCGGTGCCCACCCCGGGCACCCAGTTCGGGGTCACCCAGTACCTCAGTTTCATGTCGGTCAAACAGTGGGGCGCGGCCGGTTCCTGGTCGACGAACTACTCGGCGATCGCCTATTCCGAGGACAACGGCGAGAACTGGTACGTCGCGCCACAGAGTGTGCGGACCAACTCGCCGATCGGCGGCAACAAGAACTTCCAGCAGGCCGCCTTCGTGCGCCCCGGTGACGGTTTCGTGTACTCCTACGGCACGCCCAACGGGCGGCAGGGCCAGGCCTACCTCTCCCGGGTCGCCGAGGCCGACATCCTCAACGTCACCAAATACGAGTACTACAGCAAGGGCAGCAAGGGCGGGATCTTCGGGTGGGGCGCCTACAAGGCGGGCTGGTACCGCAACGACCCGTCGAAGGCCTCACCGATCTTCGGCAAGGAGAGCGGCGCCTGCGGCGTCGGTAAGGCCGGCAACCAGGTCAGCGAGATGTCGGTGCAGTACAACAAGACGCTCGGCAAATACGTGGCGATGCACGGCGATCAGTTCAACAACGTCATCCTGCGCACCTCCGATACTCCTGAGGGCGCCTGGTCCGGCCCGACCGTCGTGATGGGTCAGCAAGGCGGCGGCATCTACGCCCCGATGATGCACCCGTGGTCGCCGTCCACCCTGGGCACCGGTGACGACCTGTACTTCAACCTGTCGGTCTGGAACGACTACAACGTCTGGCTGGTCAAGACCGATCTCACCAAGCTGTAGCCGTGCGCGGCGTCGTCATCGTCCTACTCGGCGCGGCCTTCGCCTCGGCCGCTCCCGCCCACGCCGAACCGGCTGTGCCGCAGCTGGACTCGGTGTGCGCACCGGATCTGACCGCGGCCGCCACACTGCCCCCGGGCACCTCGGCGCCGCTGGTCTGTTCGGGCGGACGCTGGCGGGCGACGGCGGCTCCCGCCGATCCCAGCGACCGCTGGGTCAGCTTCGGTCCGGCCATCGCGCTGCACGGTGAAGGTCTGCGCAACCCCAATCTGCTGCCCGGCGCCTGGACCGCGACACCACTGGACCCGGACACCCGATGCACGGCGACTCAGCAGACCGTCATCAGCGCGGGCGTCGTCGGGCCTCCGGCGATCACCGAAGGCGCTCCGGGACAACAGCTTTCATTCGAGGTGGCGCCCAGACTGTTCGATATCACCATGTCCGGGCACTGCCTGTGGGTCCGCTCCCCCTAGGGGCACCACGTCACGACGCCATAGGGGCCGGTCACGCACGGAAGGTTGATGTGCAGACCGGATCGGCGCCCGTCGTCACGCCAGCCGTTGTCATGACCGCGCCACCCGCGGTCGTCGTGCCGATCCTTGACCCACGGGGGGTCCTGAGCGAACTCGATACCGCCACCGCCGGGCGGCGCGGCATGGGCGGCCCCGGCGCCGATTCCCAGCACCATTCCGAGCGATCCGGCGCCGACCGCGCCCACGATGCCCGCACTCCGTACGAGTTTCTTCAATCCGATCACGATGATCTCCCCTCTTCCCAAGCCGGCATTCGATGCTCAAGTCCCCCGACACGTCATCGATGCGCCCATCGGGAGCACCCGACACCCACTAAAAATTAGCACAGCTAATCGATGCCGAGCCGTCGCCCCGACCCACGCACCTAGACTCCCAGATGTGCGCGAAGTCCTCGACGACCTGATGACCACCTGGCGGGCCGGTGGCACCGCCGGCCTGGCCACCGTCGTGCGCACCATCAAGTCCGCGCCGCGGCCGGCCGGGGCCGCACTGGTGGTCGCACCCGACGGCAGCGTGGCGGGATCGGTATCCGGCGGCTGTGTCGAGGGGGCGGTCTACGAACTGGCCACCGAGGTGGTGGACACCGGGACACCGGCGTTGCAGCGCTACGGCTTCAGCGATGATGACGCCTTCGCCGTCGGACTGACCTGTGGCGGCATCCTGGACGTGTTCGTGGAACCGGTGTCGCAGCAGACCTTTCCACAGCTCGCCCAGGTCGCTGACGCCATCGACGCGCACCGCCCGATCGCGGTCGCCACGATCATCGCCCACCCCGATACCGCCTGGCTGGGCCGCCGGCTCATCGTCGAACCGGATGTCGCGACCGGTGGTCTCGGGTCCGCGCGTGCCGATGCCGCGGTCGCCGACGACGCCCGGGGTCTGCTGCTGGCCGGCCGCACCGCGGTGCTGTCCTACGGACCCGACGGCGAGCGGCTGGACGAGACGGCCGAGACCGGCATGGCGGTGTTCGTCGCGAGCTACGCCCCGCGGCCGCGCATGCTGATCTTCGGCGCCATCGATTTCGCGGCAGCCCTGGCCCAGCAGGGGACCTTCCTCGGCTACCGGGTGACGGTCTGCGATGCACGGCCGGTCTTCGCCACCGCGGCCCGCTTCCCGGCGGCCGATGATGTGGTCGTCGACTGGCCCGACCGCTACCTGCGCGGTCAGCAGGAGCTCGGCGCCGTCGACGCCCGCACCGCGATCTGCGTGCTCACCCACGACCCCAAGTTCGACGTGCCCGCCCTCGAGGTGGCACTGCGCCTGCCGCAGATCGGCTATGTCGGGGCCATGGGATCGCGGCGCACCCACCTCGACCGGCTCGCCCGGTTGCGCGAGGCGGGGCTCACCGAACCCGATCTGGCGCGACTGTCCAGCCCGATCGGGTTGGACCTCGGGGCGCGCACACCCGAGGAGACGGCCGTGTCGATCGTCGCCGAGATCATCGCGTGCCGGTGGGGCGGCGGTGGCCGCCCGCTGACCGCGGTGGACGGCCGAATCCACCACGAACCGGCCTGACTACCAGCGCCAACGTGCGGTAACGCCACTCTCTTCTTTTGGAACGCTCCTTCTCGGGGTAGGCTAACGCCGCTCGCATAGTGCGTGTGACTCAGCCCACTTACACGCGCAAGTAGTCGATGAACAGGAGCCCCCGTGACGGGAACCGTCGCCGCCCGCTACGCCGGCACCCGGGTGCCGCGCATCGAAGATGCCCGTCTGCTCACCGGCAGGGGCACCTTCGTCGACGACGTGCAGCGGCCCGGCATGCTGCACGCCTGCTTCGTGCGCAGCCCCTTCGCGCACGCCACCATCAACGGCATCGACACCGCGGCCGCGCTCGCGCTGCCCGGTGTGCACGCCGTGTTCACCGCCGCCGATATCAACCCGGGCGTGCACGAGGCCTGGCACGCCGTCGCCGGTAAGGATGTCCCCGACACCCCGCGCCCGCCGCTGGCCGAAGGTGAGGTGAAATTCGTCGGCGACCCGGTGGCCATCGTGATCGCCGAGAGCCGCCGCCTGGCCGAGGATGCCGTCGATCTCGTCGACGTCGACTACACCCAGCTGCCCGCCGTCGCCGACTTCCGCACGGCAATCGGGTCGGATGTCGTCGTGCACGAGGCCTACCCCGACAACGTCGCGGGCGGCATGGGCGGCATGCCGCCGGACGAGGAACTGTTCGCCTCGGCGGCCCATGTGGTGCAGGAGCGGATCTACCAGCAGATGTATGTGCCGGTACCAATGGAGACCCGCGGCATTGTCGTCGAGTGGACGGCCGGCACCTCCGAGCTCACCATCTGGGGGTCGACGCAGACACCGCACGAACTGCGCGCCTTCGCCGCCCGGCTGCTGGGCATCCCCGCCCACGGCGTGCGGGTCATCGTTCGCGACACCGGCGGCGGCTTCGGACAGAAGGTCGTCCCGATGCGCGAGGACATGAGCATCATGCTCGCCGCGCGCCGGGTGCCTGCGCCGCTGAAGTGGATCGAGGACCGCCGCGAGAACCTGATGTCGGCCGGGCAGTCCCGGCACGTCGACGGCACCGTCCGGATGGCCTTCGATGCCGACGGCAAGATCCTGGCCGCCGACATCGACTTCGTCCAGGACATCGGTTCCTACCCCACGCCGTACCCGGTGCTCACCACCGCCGCGATCGGCATGTTCTTCCCCGGCCCCTACCGGGTGCCCAAGGCGAGCTTCAACTACAAAACGGTGTTCTCCAACACCCCCGGGCTGCACGCCTACCGCGGCCCGTGGCAGTACGAAACCCTCACCCGGGAAATGCTTCTCGACATCGCAGCGCGAAAGATCGGGATGGACCCCGCGGAGCTGCGGCGCATCAACATCCTGCGCGGCGACGAGATGCCGTTCTTCAATCCCAACGGGATGCCGTATGACAACTGTGCCCCCGCGGACACCTTCGAGCAGGCGGTCAAGATCCTCGACCTCGAGGGCTTCCGCAAGGAACAGGCCGAGGCGCTGGCTCAGGGCCGCTATATCGGGCTCGGATTCTCGGCCTATATCGAGCCCACCGGCGCGGCGACCGGAAACCTCGCCACCGAGGGCGCCACCATCAGGATGGAATCGACGGGCAAGATCAACGTCTACGTCAACGGCGGCTCCAGCGGCAACAGCATCGAGACCACCGTCGTCCAACTCACCGCAGACGTGTTGGGCGCCAATATCAACGACGTGGCCACCATCCAGGGTGACACCGCGGTGACACCGTACGGCGCGGGCACCCAAGGCAGTCGCAGCGCACCGATGACCGCGGGCGCGGTCAACGAAGCGGGCACCGTCCTGCGCGGACAGATCGTCGCGATCGCGGCCCAGATACTCGGCGCCGAGCCCGACGATATCGAGCTCGCTGATTCCCGGGCCGTCCTCATCGGTGACCGCGACAAGAGCGTCAGCTTCGCCGATATCGCGTACCGGTCCTACTACGACCCCGCTCAGCTGGCCGGCGTCTCCCCCACCCTGGAGGCGACCGCACGATTCAATTCGCAGGCGATGATCCACTGGGCCAACGCAACCCACGCCTGCACCTGCGAAGTCGACATCGTGACCGGCCAGGTCACGCTGACCCGCTACATCGTCAGCGAGGACGTCGGGCCGATGATCAACCCGAATGTGGTCGAAGGCCAGGTGGCCGGCGGCACCGTGCAGGGCATCGGCGGCGCTCTGCTCGAACAGCTGGCCTACGACGACGCAGGCAACCCGATCGCCTCCACCTTCGTGGACTACCTGCTGCCCACCGCCACCGAGGTTCCGGCTATCGAGTTCGGCCACATCGAGATCCCGGGACCCGGCGTCGGCGGCTACAAGGGTGCCGGTGAGGGCGGCGCCATCGGATCGCCGCCGGCGGTCATCAATGCCATCAACGACGCGCTGGCCCCACTGGGCGTGACCGTCACCCAGATGCCCGCCACCCCGGCCAAGATCATCGAACTCATCGAGGCACATGCAGAAGGGACCCGCTGAAACATGGAGCTCAACAACGAATTCCGGGTCGCGGTACCCGCGGCCACAGTCTGGGACGTGTTCACCGATGTCGAACGGGTGGCCCCGTGCCTGCCCGGCGCCACCCTGCTCAGCGTCGACGGCGACGACTTCACCGGTGCGGTGAAGGTCAAGGTCGGACCGATCACCGTGTCCTACAAGGGTGTTGCCACCTATCAGGAGAAGGACAGCGCCGCCCAGCGGATCGTGCTCAAGGCCGAAGGCAAGGAAACCCGGGGCAACGGCACCGCGGCCGCCACCGTGACCGCGCAACTCAAGGACGAGGGCGACTCGACGACGGTGGTGATCTGCACCGATCTCGCGATCTCCGGAAAGGCCGCCCAGTTCGGCCGCGGCGTTCTCGCCGACGTCTCGGGCAACCTGATCGCCCAGTTCGCCCGTAGCCTGGAGGCCGAACTGCTCGGTGGCGCACCGGCTTCCACGGTGGCACCGTCCACCGAGGCGGCCACGGCCGCCGCGCAGCCCTCCGACTCCGTCGACCTGCTGAAGGTGGTCGCCGTGCCGGTCGCCAAGCGCTACGGGCCCGCCCTGGCCGCCGCCGCGGCCGCCGGCGCCATCGGATTCCTGGTGGGCCGGCGCAAGCGGACCGCAGCGCCCACGGCGTCTGCCGAACTGCAGGCCTTGCTGACGCGGTTGCTCGCATGAAACCCGCACCGTTCGCCTATCACCGGGCCGAGTCGGTGAAGGAGGCAGCGGACGTGCTCGCCGAGTTCGGCGACGAGGCCAAGGTACTCGCGGGCGGACAGAGCCTGATTCCCCTGCTGGCGATGCGCCTGACGCATTTCGAGAACCTGGTCGACATCTCCCGGATACCCGAACTGCAGGGCATCGATCTGATCGACGACCAGGTGGTCATCGGGGCGGGCACCGCGCATGCGCTGGTGGGCATGGACGACGAGGTGGCCGATTCGGTGCCGCTGCTGTCACTGGCCACCCCACACATCGGGCACTTCCAGATCCGCAACCGGGGCACACTCGGTGGCGCGATCGCCCATGCCGACCCGGCGGCCGAGTTCGCCGCGGTGGCGCTGACGCTGGACGCCACCATCGATGCGGCGTCGTCACGCGGTGACCGTCAGATCGCGGCAGCCGACTTCTTCACCGGCCTGTGGGAGAACTCGCTGGCCGCCGACGAACTGCTGCGCGCGGTGCGATTCCCGGTCTGGTCCGGACGAACCGGTTTTGCCGTGCACGAGTTCGCGCGCAGGCACGGCGACTTCGCGATCGCGGGTGCGACGGTGGCCGTCGAACTCGACGCCGAGAACCGGGTGAAGCGTTGCGCGGTGGGCCTGCTCGGGCTGGGTTCCACGCCCGAACGGGGCACCCCGGCCGAGCGGGCGATCACCGGCAGGGCCGTCTCCGACATCACCGCGGCGGAATTCGGGCGGCTGGCGTTGTCCGAACTCGAAGACATCCCGGCCGATCTGCAAGGGTCGGCGTCCTACCGCACCCGGGTGGGAGCGGCGATGGTCGCCCGAGCCTGGACCGACGCAACCACGGAGGCACTCGATGCATGAACTACCCGTCGCGGTGTCGGTGAACGGTCGCCAGTACCGCGACACCGTCGAACCGCGCGTGACGCTGGCCGATCACCTCCGGGAGAACTGCGGGCTGACCGGCACCCACCTTGGCTGTGAGCACGGCGCCTGCGGCGCCTGCACGGTGTTGCTGGACGGCCAGGCCGTACGGTCCTGCCTGGTGCTGGCCGTGCAGGCCGACGGCCGGGAGGTGACCACCGTGGAGGGCATCGCATCCCCCGACGGTGAGCTCTCACCGGTACAGGCCGCCATGCGGGAATGCCACGGTCTGCAGTGCGGCTTCTGCACGCCCGGTTTCGTCACCTCCATCACCGCGCTGCTGGCCGACAATCCGTCCCCCACCGATGCCGAGATCCGGGAGGGCCTGTCCGGCAACTTCTGTCGGTGCACCGGCTATCAGGGCATCGTCAACGCGGTGAAACGCGCCGCCGAGCACATCGACGAGGGTGCCACTCCGTAACGCAGCCGCTTCACCTGCCGATATTCACCACAGTGTGCGTGTGCGTACTGTGCGTTGGTGACGGGACAGGAGAACCGATGAGTTTCAAGAGCGTCATGGGCGCGGTCATCGTGGCCGTCGGCGCCGCCACCGCGCTCGCGGCACCGGCCGCGGCCGACGAACCGACCGAGACCGATCAGCAGTTCCTGGCGGCACTCACCGAGCACGGTGTGCAGGTCGGCACCGACTCCAAGGCGATCGACATGGCCCAGTCGATGTGCCGCAAGCTGGGCAACGGCGGCGACAAGGGCATCGAGAAGGCGCTGTACTACATCAAGGACAACGCCGACCTGTCCAACGACGAGATCACCACCTTCGCCGGTATCGCCGCGCAGGCGTACTGCGCAGAGAAGCTGCAGAAGTAGTCCGGCTAGCGCTCGACGACCCCGCGCAGCCCGTCCGCACCGAAGACCGGCTCCAGCATCGCCGACAGATCGGGTCCGCGCCGCAGACCGTGACCGCCGTCGATATTGATCACCTGACCGGTGATCCAGCCCGAGGCATCGCTGAGCAGGAACACCGCGGCATTCGCGATGTCTTCCACCTCGCCGTGGCGCGGCAGCGGGGTCTGGGCCGCATAGTCACCGCTGAGTTCCGGCATGGACAGGATCGGGGCGACCATATCGGTGGCGATCAGGCCCGGCCGGATGGAGTTCACCCGCACCCAGGACGGCCCGAGTTCGTCGGCGGCCAGCATCATCAGGTGATCCAGCGCGGCCTTGGTGACCCCGTAGGCACCGAACCAGCGGTGGGTGTTGCTCGCGGCGATCGACGAGATCCCGATGAAGGACCCACCGCCGCCGCGCACCAGTTCGCGCGCCGAATGCTTGAGCACGTACATGCTGCCGTTGACATTCAGGTCGACCGCGCGGCGCCAGCCCTCGGAATCGACCTGCGTCAGCGGGCCGATGGTCTCGGTGCCGCCCGCACAGTGCACCACTCCGTTCAGCCGGCCCGTCCACGCCGTCGCCGCGTCGACCGCGCGGGCCACCTCGTCCTCGTTGGTGACATCGGCGGGTTCGAAGCGCACCTCGCCATCCCCGGGCCCCGCGGTGATCTCGTCCACCGCCGCCGACAGCTTGTCGGCGTTGCGCCCGACCAGCATGGCGTTGCCGCCGCTGGCGACCACCTCCGCCGCCACACCCTTGCCGATACCGCTTCCACCGCCGGTCACCAGGACCGTCTGTCCTGCCAAAGTAATTTGCACAGCTACACATTTACACGGGTGCCGACGGCGATGGCCGGGACTTCGCCTAGAATTATGTGATGCCCGCCAAAACAGATAGCGCCGAGATCGGCGACGTCGAGCCCGTGGCCGACGACACCGCCAGCATGGCTCGCCGCGTGGTGGCCGCCTACGCCACCGACGCCGACGAATGTCGCACCTTCCTCGCCATGCTCGGTATCGGACCGGCAAAGCTCGAGGCCTAGGTGTCGATGGGAGTCGATACCGACGACTCCGCCCCGTCAGGGGGTCAAGCCGACTTCGTCGTGGTCGCCAATCGGCTGCCGATCGATCAGGTGGTACTGCCCGATGGCACCACCACCTGGAAGCGCAGCCCCGGTGGCCTGGTCACCGCGCTGGAACCGATCCTGCGCAAGCAACGCGGCGCCTGGATCGGCTGGCCCGGTGTCGCCGACGGCGACGAGGAACCCATCGTCGCCGACGACCTGCAGCTCTATCCGGTGCGGTTGTCCGCCGATGACGTCGCGTTGTACTACGAGGGTTTCTCCAACGCCACGCTCTGGCCGCTGTACCACGACGTCATCGTCAAACCGACCTACCACCGGCAATGGTGGGAACGCTACGTCGAGGTGAACCGGCGGTTCGCCGAGGCCACCTCGCGGGCCGCGGCCCCGGGCGCCACCATCTGGATCCAGGACTACCAGCTGCAGCTGGTGCCGAAGATGCTGCGCATGCTGCGTCCCGACCTGACCATCGGATTCTTCCTGCACATCCCGTTTCCCCCGGTCGAGCTGTTCATGCAGATGCCCTGGCGCACCGAGATCATCGAGGGCCTGCTCGGTGCCGATCTGGTCGGTTTCCACCTGGCCGGCGGCGCCCAGAACTTCCTGATCCTGGCGCGGCGGCTGATCGGCGCCAACACCTCGCGCGCCTCGATCGGCGTGCGGTCCCGTTTCGGCGAGGTCCAGATCGGGTTCCGCACCGTCAAGGTCGGCGCGTTCCCCATCTCCATCGACTCCGCCGATCTGGACCGCAAGGCCCGGGACAAGGCCGTCCGGCAGCGGGCCCGCCAGATCCGCGCCGAGCTGGGCAACCCGCGCAAGATCCTGCTCGGGGTCGACCGGCTGGACTACACCAAGGGCATCGACGTCCGCCTCACGGCGTTCTCCGAACTGCTGGAACAGAACCGCGCCGACCGCAGCGACACCGTGCTGATCCAGCTGGCCACACCCAGCCGGGAACGCGTCGAGAGCTATATCGAGATGCGCGAGGGCATCGAGCGTCAGGTCGGCCATATCAACGGCGAGTACGGCGAGGTCGGCCATGCGGTGGTGCACTACATCCACCGGCCGCTGCCCCGGGATGAGCTGATCGCGTTCTTCGTGGCGGCCGACGTGATGCTGGTGACCCCGCTGCGCGACGGTATGAACCTGGTCGCCAAGGAGTACGTGGCCTGCCGCAGCGATCTGGGCGGGGCGCTGGTGCTTTCCGAATTCACCGGCGCCGCGGCCGAACTGCGCCAGGCCTACCTGTGCAACCCGCACCACACCGACGGTGTCCGCGATGCCATCGAGCAGGCGCTGAATCAGACCGTCGAAGACGGCAAGCGCCGGATGCGCGCGCTGCGCCGCCAGGTGCTCGCCCATGACGTCGACCGCTGGGCGAGGTCGTTCCTGGACGCCCTGGCCACCGCTAAATCGGAGTGATGTAGCTGATCAACCACTTGCCGTCGATCTTCTGGTAGTCGACGCGCAGGCGGCTGCCGTCATAGATCGGCTGGTCGCGGTTCTCTTTCTCCGAGACCGTTCGGTTGATGTAGACCATCACCGCTGCCGAATTGCGCTGCGCCTCCATCACCCCGACGCCGACCACATTGGCTTGGCTCACCAGTTCACGCTGTCGAGCCTGAGGAATAATGTCGGATCTGGCTCGGTCCTCGAACTCTTTGCGGTAGGCGGGCGTAAGCAGCCTGTACGCATCGGTGAGGTTGCCCTCCACAGTCTTGTAGTCGTAGGTGAAGACCATCGGAATCTGCTGTTGCGCAAGCGGTCCGAGTTCCTCGCGCGCGGCCTGTTCACCGAGCGTCTCCACCCGCTGCCAATACAGGCCGCCTGCGATTGCTCCCAGGCTCACCAAGGCAACGGCAACCAGACCCACGATGCCGCTAACGATCCACCGCATCAGTTCCCACCGTTGGGGTAGTTGAGGTCGTGGGCCGTCATCCGCCCGTCATCACCCTCCATCACGATGATCCGCAGCCGGTAAGGCTGAGAGGGCCTGTTGTTGCCGTTGATGTCGCTAGCGGTAACCCGCGCCGACACCAACACCGCTGCGGTATTGCTGATGTCGTCGATGCTCTCGATCGCCGCTCCGTTGATCACCGTCTCCGAACTGCCACCGGTGTCACGGAAGATCGCCTTGAGGTTCTCGACGTTGTTGGCCTGACTGAACATGTCCCGCAACGGCCCACTGGTGCTTTCGTAGAAGCGGTCGACACTCTCGTCAATGGTGTCCTGCTTGAAACTGAACATGTTCACCACGGTCTGCGTGGCAGTGTCGACGAACCGCTGGTCACGGGTTTGCAGGGCTTCCGCGTCTTGTCGCTGCAGACCGAGCACCGCCACCGCGGTGCTCAGACCGACGACCATGACGAACCCGAACACCGATGCGACGATAGCGACCATGCGGTGGTTCGGTCGACGCCCTGGCAGACGCCGCACCTCACGCGTTTTCGGAGCAGGTTCAGCCACGGCCGGATCAGCCGTCGCAATGCGCACGACGGCCTGATCCGGCACACCGCTGGTTGGCCCGGCGGGGCGGGAGGCGCGGCGGCGGACAGATTTTCCCGTGGGTGCCATCAGGTCATCTCCGGATAAAGCATCAAGTCCACCCAGTTCTCCTGCGGCCGCATGTCGGTAACACCAGGCGCGTAGACCCCGGTGCCGCCGGCCGGGTCGACGAAGACACCGGTGTGCTGGTCATACATTCCGTACGCGGCCGCGCTGGCCTGTGGCACGTTCGGTGGCGCAGGTGGCGGCGCGGATGCCGGCGGCGGCGGATCGTAGGGCCCTGCGAACACGTCGGCCGGCGGGTTGGTGGCCCAACCCGGCGGCACCGCGGGCGGAGGCCACGCATCCGGGTACGGAGCCGGCGGGATCCATGCCGTCAGTGGGGGTGGCGGTGGGCCATCGTTTGGCGGAGGGATATACGGCCATGGTTGGTGCGGCGCAGGTCCTGGACCGGGTTGAACCCCGGGTGGCACCAGCCCGGGCGGGACAGGATATCCCGGGTCCGGATCATTCTCCGGCGGTATGTAGGGAAACTTATTTGGCGGCAGTATATTTCGCGCGTCCGCAGGTGTGTCGATCGGCACCGGCGGTCCACGCCATGGGCTGTTGCCGACCGGGACGTAGCCGCGCGGGTCCCGACACAGCTGGATCGTCGGAGCACGCTTGCCGGGGTATTCCTGACACGGGTAATTTCTCGCGCCACGCACCACCATCGGATCGTTCTGTGCAACTTTGCAGTACATGTCCGTGGGCAAATCGCGCAATGTCGTGTCACCGGGCGTGCGAATCTCGGTCGGAGGGAGGAATCCCGTATTGCACGGCGGCGGATCGTTGATCGAGATCTTGAAATCCTGCTTACCCCCCTCGTCAGCGGGAAGCTGTCCGCCGATTGTGAGCAGCGAGGCCTGCAGGGCAGGAAAAATGACAAGCGCCTGTTCGATCGACTTGCGGTAGATGACGCCGACTCGGCCGAAGTTGGCCAGGTTGGCCGCCAGCACCGGGAACGACGGGCGAATGCCTGAGAAGGTGTCGCTGGCTACCGCAGCCGCGTCCGGGGTGATCTGGAGCAGTGTCCGAAGTTGCGGATCCGCGTCTTTTACTTCGCTGGTGAAGCGCGCCAATCCGTCGGCCAACGACCGGATGTCCTCGCCGCTTCGAATCTGCGCTTCCAGGAACGGACCAGCTTGGTCTATCAGCGAGGAGGTCTGCGGCCAGCTCTCGTTGGCCTTGTCGACCAGTACCCGCACCGACTGGAGCAACCGCGCCAGTTCGGGGCCGGAGCCGTTGAAGGCTTTGAACGCTTCCCTCAGGAGGTCTTCGAGCCGGGCGCTGTCGACACTGCTCACCAGCCGGTCTGCCTCGCGCAGCAGCTCAGCGACCTCCTGTGGAATCGCGGTTCTCTCCTCCGGGATGACGGCACCGTTCTGGAGCGTCGTCGGCGAGGGATCGGCGGTGGGAACGAAATCCACGTACTGTTCTCCGATCGCGGAGACGCTCTTGACGGTTGCCGTGGAGTTCGCCGGGATTTTGACGTCGCTGTTGATCCGCATCTGCGCGGTCACGCCGTCGTCGGTCAAACGCACCCACTCGACGCGCCCGGCTTGTACGCCGCGGAAGGTGACGTTCGCATTCTCGTAAAGTCCGCCGCCGGCAACGAAATTTGCGGTGACGTCATAAGTACCCAGGCCGAGCCGGTCAGGAACACGGATGTATAGCAGAGCGATTGCGCCGACCGAGAAGACGGTCACGACCGCGAAGACCCACAACTGGATTTGCGTTGTTCGAGTGAACATTATTCCGGCGGCACCTCCTGACCCGACGCGGTTCCCGCCGGGATCTTGAACGGATCAGCTGCCTGCCCCGACAGATTCGCCATCTCTCCAGTCAAGAATTCCGGCGGATTCACGACTTCGGCAATGCGCTTCATATTCGGATCGAAGAACGACGTCGTGAAGATGGTCTCGCCGAGTCGTCGGATCGTGAGATCGAATGTCGCAAACACGTTGAAGTAGTCGCCGCGGGCGACTCGGTGCAGATTCTTACCCGGGAACGGGAAAGTAGCCAGGCTATCGAGGCTGGACACGAAATCCGAGCGGTTGTCGTTGAGCGGTTTGATGACCGCATACACGTCGATGAGGTCCTCGGCGAAATCGTCCTTGGTTTCGGCCAAGACCCGCGCCGAGACGGTGCCCAGCCTTTGCAGCGCGGCAAAAGCATCCACGATCTGGGCTCGATTTTCGTTGAGCACACGTAGCGCTGCCGGCAACGTGTCCAGCGTGCGGCCCAAACTGTCTTTGTTGCGCGCAAGGATTCCAGCGAAGCGGTTCAAGCCCTCGGCGGTTGCGATGATGTCTTCTGTCTGTCGATTCAAGGATGTGGCCAGGTCGGCGAGCCGCGGGATCAGCCCGGCGAACTGTCCCTCACGACCGGCCACTCCGGCGTAGAGCTCGTGCGTGATGTCCTGCAGCGCACCGAGATTGCCCTTGTTAACGACCACCCCGAGAGCGGATAGCACTTCCTCTGTCGTGGGATAGCGGCTACCTTGGCTCAGCGGAATCTGGGCACCGTCCCGCAGCTCGCCAACAGGCGGTTCGGCAAGCGGCGGGGCCAGTTCGATGTGCTGCGATCCCAGCAGTGACGTCTGTGCAACCTTCACGGTCGTGTTGGCCGGCAATGTGACATTGGAATCCAGGGAGAGTTCGACTGCCGCATAGAACGTTCCGTCCGGTTTTTGGACGGCCTCGATGCCCGACACGCTTCCGACGGTGACGTCGTCGACCATCACCGGTGAGTTCTGCGGCAGCGTGGCCACATCGGGCACTTCCACAGTGATAGCGAACGCACCTTTGCCATGACCCGCGGTGCCCGGCATGTTCATCGAGTTCAATCCGCCGAACTGGCAGCCCGCAAGCAGAACCACGCCGGAGCCCAAGACCAGGGTGCGGCGGGCGGCTCGACCAGCCCTGACTCGCGAGGACACGCGTGTCATGACCCACCTCCTGGCTGTTGTGGAAGGCCTGGCTGCAGACCCGGGACGGCCGCCTCGGCGGGAAGCGGACCGGGCGCAGGCGCAGCGGCCGGCGCAGGACCCGGTGGTGGACCAGCCGGCGGAATCACAGGGCCGAGTGTGAACGGCTGTGCAGGAGGCGGCGGACCGGGAGCAGGATTCTGCGGCAGAAGCAACGCACTGGGATCGCCCTCATTGCCCGCACGAGGCGGGAACCGTCCCTCAGCAGGTATCCATTCCAGGTGCGGGATGTAGGTCTGTGCCTTCGCCTCAGTCGCAGGAGTGTCGTAAATAACCTGGCCCTTGTACGCGGTGATCGTATTGACGCCGTGGGCCATGATCGGCGGATAGTTCACCGCCAGGCGTTTGAGCACCGGAGCCATCCGCTGACGACAGATCTCGTTCCGTTTGTCGTAGTCGGGCATCCCTGCGGCTTCGAAACCTCCGCAAATGAACTGCACGGGGTTGGCGAACTCGGGTAGGCCCAACAGCCCGTTGGCTGTGCCCTGGGCGGGGTTGTAAATGTTGTAGAAGTTTGCCATCGCGTTCGGCAAGACATGCAAGATCTGCTCGACGTCGTCGGTCTGGGTCGTGAGGATGCTGGTCAGGTCGGTCAACCTGTTGACGCTGCCGATCAGCGTCTCGTTGTGCTCGCCGAGAAAACCCCGAACGTCGGACAGAGCTTGGTTGAGACTGCCCACCGTGTCGTCCAACCCCACGGAGCTGTCGGCCAAGACCTGTGACACCGACGCCAGGTGCCCGCTGAACTGAACGATTTGCTCATTGCTCCTGGACAGGGCGTCGACCAGAATGTGAAGATTTTTCACAGTGTCGAACAGGTCGGTGCTGGAGTCGCCCAGTCGCCCGGCAGTCTGTGACAGCTCCCGCAAAGCTTGCCGGAAGGAATCGCCGTTGCCGTCGAAGGTGTCGGCGGCCTGATTCACGAACTGGGTGAGTGGCCCCTGGACCTGGCCGGCAGACGGTCCGAGAGTTTGACTCAGCCTGGTCAGCTCGGTCTTGACATCGTCCCACTCCACTGGCACGGCCGTGCGACCCAACTCGATGGTGTCGCCATCTGTCATCGCCGGGCCTTGTCGATAGGCGGGCGTGATCTGAATGAACCTTGCAGACACGAGGTTAGGCGCCAGCATCACTGCACGGGCGTCGGCGGGCAGCTTGACGTCATGCTGGATCCGCATGGTGATTTTCACGGCATCGGCCTGCGGTGAGATCGATTCGATCAAACCCACCGGCACACCGACGATGCGCACTTCGTCGCCCGGATACAAGCCCGCCGCCGAACTGAAGTATCCGACCACGGTGTAGTTGGAGACTCGTGGCCAAACCACATACGTCCCACCGATCAGACCGACCAGCAGCGCGCCTATGACGCCAAAACGCATCCATCGTCTCATGGTGTCTTAGGCCTTATGATCAATCGCTCGTTGATGAATCCACGCAACAAGTCAGCCAGGCTGTCCGGGATCTTGCCCGGTTGGAAGTAAGCGTCCAGCAGAAGAGCAGTCTGAGTGTTGTTCGGTATCGCATTGGGCAGGTTGACCATGAAACCCGAAGCGGATCCGACCGACTCGCCGAGCGCAGTGGCATATGGCGGTAGCCGCTTCAACGCCTCACTGATGTGCTCACGACGTTCGAGCAGATTGTCCAACACCGCATTCAACTTCTTCAACGCCGGGCCGAATTCCCGGCGATTATCGGCAACAAATCCCGAAAGCTGCTCGGAGACATCATCGATACCCGCGATCAGCGTACTGAGTGCGATCCGCCGCTCGTCGAGCGCGGCGAACAGTTGGTTGCCGTCGGTGACAAGTGTGTTCACCTGGCCTGCCCTGTCCGCGAGCATCCCGATCACCGATTTCGCACGTGCCAATAGCTGACCCAGCGCTTCGTCGTTGGCGTTGATACTGCTCGACAGCGTGGCCACCCCATCGAGCGTGCGGCGCAGTTCGGGCGTCGCGTCGCGAAATGAATTCGTCAGTACCGTCAATGCCTGAGTCAGCTGGTCTTTGTCGAGCGCAGCGGAATTCTGACCGAGATCCTGCAGGGCCGAATTCAAGGTATACGGAACTGTGGTGCGGCTCAGGGGAATAGAGGTCACTGATCCACCGCCCTGCGGCACGATACCCAGTGATCTCGCCCCCAGAACTGTATCCGTCCGGATCGACACCAGCGTCTGATCACCCAATCTGTGCTTCCGGTTCACGGTGAACGTCACACGCGCGGCATCGCCGGCGAGCCCGACATCGGTCACACTGCCGACGGTAATACCGGAGATGTTGACGTCATTACCCGGCGAGATACCGCTGGCATCGGCGAAGAAGGCCTCATACGATTTCCCCTGCGGATAAAACGGCAGAGAGCTGTAGCCGAACGCGACGAACAAGACGCACACCACTACCACGATGCCGAAGAAGCCCGCCCGTAACGTTTTATCCATTGTCAGAGCACCTGCCTTTAGAAAGGTCGGGCACGCCACCGATCGGCAGGTAGATGTCGCTGCCCGCCGGCCCGTTGAATTTGAGCGTCGTAGCGCATATGTAGTAGTTGAAGTAGGAGCCGTAGGCTCCGAGTGAGTTGAGCCGCAGGTAGTTCTCTGCCAGCGGTTCGATGACCTGGTTGACCTCGGCCTTGCGATTGTCGAACTCAGTCGCCAGCGGGCGGAGGTTCTCGAGGACGCCCTGCAGCGGTCGTCGCGAATCAGCCAGCATCTCCGTCAGATCTGTCGCCGTTGAGGCCAGCGGCGGTATCGCCCCCGCGATCGGGTCACGACCCGCCGCAAGCCCGCTGACGAGCTGCTGCAATTCGTCCACGCTGGAATCGAACTCGGCACTTTTCGCGTCGATGGTTCCCAGCACCTCGTTGAGGTTGTTGATCACCTCGGAGATCACCTGGTAGCGATCGCCCAGTGTCTGACTGAACGTCCCGGACTCCGAGAGCAACCGAGACAGGGCACCACCCTCGCCCTGCAGCAACTCGAGGATGGCGCCGCTTATCTGATTGATCTGCTCCCCGTTCAGCCCCTTGACCACCGGGCGCAGACCACCGAGCAGCGCGTCGAGATCCAAAGCCGGCTGGGTCTGCTCCATGCCGATCATCCCACCCACGGGCAACTTCCTCAGCTCGCCGGGACCGGTTGTGATTTCCATGAAGCGGTCGCCGACCAGGTTTTCATAGCGGATCACGGCCCGCGTCGACGTGTACAACTGATATTTCTTGTCCAGGCTGAACGCCACATCGACGGTGTTGTCGGCGTTTAACGTCACGGCGTCGACAGTTCCCACCGGCACGCCGGCGATCCGGACGTCGGTACCGCCGTCCAAGCGCGACGCGTCACTGAATGTGGCGTGATAACGGTTGCTCGCGGCGAACCGGAACTCGCCGAAGACCACCACCAAGCCGGCGGCCACGATGAGCATCACCACAACGAAGATGCCGACCTTGACCGGCAATGCCCGTTGCCCCATCAGAAGTCATCGCGTTCTGCGAAGGCACCGTTGAACAGGAACTGGAACGTCGACGGGGCGTCGACCTGAACCTCCGTGAACGGCTCGTAGGGAATGAGCGCGTTGTCGGTGACCAGGAACGGCGACTTGAAGAATGAGCCGCCGTACTGCTTGGTGGGAAGGTGCGGAAGGCCACGGCAGTTGGGCCCGCCCGACGCATTCACGATCGGCAGGCTCTCCGGATAGGTGTACGACGGCACGCCCAGCACGAAGCTGGAACTGACCATCGCACCAGGTTTCTTGCCACCGACGATATCCGCCCCGCGCTGGGCTCCAATCGCCACACCCTGCACGATGCAGCCGAGCACCGGCGAATATTCGCCCAGCACCGCGAGCGGCGCTCTCAGCCGCTGAATGGCGGCGATGTAATCGTCAGCCCCCGGCTCCAGCGTGGTGGCCCCCTCGTTGGCCAAACCGATCGCCGCGAGCAGTGTCGCGTTCAAATTCTCCTGCTCGCCTACCACCGTATCGCTGATCGCCGGCACATTGTCGATCACAGTCACCAGGCCGGGTCCGGCATCGCCGTAGATGTCGGTCACTGTCGCTAGCTGTGAGACGACGGACTCGAACATCGGCAACTTCGGATTCAACTGCGCAAGTAGCTGATTGAGTCCAGCTGCGGTGGCCCCGAAATCGTCACCATGCCCGCGCAAGCCCTCCGCTAGGGCCGACATGGTCGCGTTGAGGTGCGTCGGGTTGACCTTGTTCAACACATCGATCAGGTTCTGGAACAGCGTATTGGCTTCCAACTGCACCGCGTCGGCCTGGACGCTGGCTCCTGGTCGCAGCGGGGTATCGGACGGTTGTTCCGGCGCAAGGAATTCCACCGACTTCGCACCGAACACCGTCGTGCTCGCGATGCGCACCGGCGCGTTGGAGGGAACATAGCGCATCTCGTCGCGGTTGATGGCAAGCGTCAGCTTCGCCCGGTCACCGGAGTATGCGATGTCCTCCACCTTGCCGATTTGAATGCCGCGGTACTTGACCTTGGCATCTCTGTCCATGACCAGGCCAGCTCGCGACGAGGTCACCGTCACGGTGTCGGTCCGGGTGAAAGCAGCGGTGTAGGCGAGATAGGTGAGCAGCGAGAACGCGGCAATTATCGACGACAGTACTGCTGCGGCGATTCTGATCGCGGCGGTTCTCGGCACTGCGCTCTCCTTTCTAGCCAGCCAGGTTGAAGTTACCGGTGGCGCCATACACGCCAAGGGAAATGAGCAATGTGATGGCGACGACAACGATCAGCGACGTCCGAACCGCCTTGCCCACCGCGACGCCCACTCCTACCGGACCGCCCGACGCGTTGTATCCGTGGTAGGTGTGGACCAGCATGACCGAGATCGCCATCACGATCGCCTGCGCGAACGACCACAAGAGGTCGGTCGGTATCAGGAACGTATTGAAGTAGTGATCGTAGAGACCAGCAGATTGTCCGTTGACGTAGACGGTGATGGTGCGCGCAGAGAAGAACGCCGCCAACGTGGCAAGAGAATACAGCGGGATGATTGCCACCAGCCCAGCGACGATCCGGGTTGACACCATGTAGGACACCGAATGCACGGCCATCGATTCGACAGCGTCGATCTCCTCGGCGATGCGCATCGCCCCCAGCTGGGCAGTGGTGCCGGCGCCGATGGTGGCGGCGAGTGCGATGCCCGCGATGATCGGCGCCACTATGCGCACATTCAGGTAAGCACTCAGGAATCCGGTGAGCGCTTCGATGCCGATGTTGCCCAAAGACTGGTAACCCTGCACGGCGATGACGCCGCCCGAAGCCAAAGTGAGAAACGCCGCCACGCCGACTGTACCGCCGATGAGGATGAGCGCACCGGTGCCCAGTGTCATCTCTGCGATCAGCCGAAACGTTTCTCTGCGATACCGCCGTAACGCGTTCGGGATGTATCGGATCGATTCGCCGTAGAACAGCGCCTGCTCGCCGAATGAGTCGACGGCACGGGGTATCCGTCCCAGCACCCGCCGCAGGCGCAGGGTGACGTCGTAGCTTCCCAGCTGACTCATCAGTCGAGAACCCGGACGCCGATGGCAGTCATCAGCACATTGATCACGAAGAGACAGATGAAGGCATAGATGACGGTTTCGTTGACGGCTTCTCCAACGCCCTTGGGCCCGCCTTTCACGGTGAGCCCGCGGTAACAACCCACGAGTCCCGCCATCAGACCGAACAGCACAGCCTTGACTTCCGAGATGATCAGCTCGCCCAAACCGGTGAGAATGGTCAGGCCACTGATGAAAGCCCCTGGGTTGACTCCCTGGAGGAGCACGGAAAATACATATCCCCCGCTCAGACCGATCAGGATGACAAAGCCGTTGAGCAACATCGCCACGACTGTCGATGCCAGCACGCGGGGCACCACCAAGCGATGGATCGGGTCGATGCCCAGCACGCGCATTGCGTCGATCTCCTCGCGGATGGTCCGCGCGCCGAGGTCGGCGCATATCGCGGTCGCCCCTGCGCCCGCGACAACGAGCACAGTCGTTATCGGACCAAGCTGTGTCACGGTCCCGAATGCAGTACCCGACCCGGAAAGGTCAGCCGCGCCGATCTCGCGAAGGAGGATGTTGAGGGTGAAGGCGACCAGCACCGTGAACGGAATGGACACCAGGAGCGTCGGCACCAACGACACCCGCGCGATCATCCACGTCTGATCGAGAAATTCGCGGAACTGGAACGGCCTTTTAAACATCTTGACGAAGGTGTCGATGGCCATTTCCACGAACCCACCCACGGCCCGCGCCGGAGCCGCAAGCTGTTCGATCAACCTCGACTCCATTCTCGAACGGGGTTGGCGTCCCGCACTGGCGAAGAACCCGACAATAGCCGGAATCTGTCCGCTCTGGCGGTCTTTCCACCCTCGGTGTGCACGCTGCGCTTAGTGAGCGGGCTCATAGTAACTAGAACACGTTCACAGTGTCAAAGAACCGCAATCTTCGTGGAAATCTCCCGTTTTTGCTGGTCACAGCCGGTGTGATCGAGGTCATTCTAGAACGTGTTCTATCGGCTCCGAACCGCGCGGATATGCAATTCTCCGAAGTCAAGAACCCATCAGCGCAGTAGCGGAGAATCCTATTTCCGGATCCCTCTCAGCAAAGAAGTCCCCCAGCGTTGCGCTGAGTGCCGCCGGGTCCCAGGCGTCGCCGCCCGCGTCGAAACGCTGCGCGGCCACCGGCGCGGCAACCAGGGTCACCGTCGGGCCGTACACGATGAACAGCTGACCGTTGACCCGGTCCGACGCCGGGGACGCCAGGTAGCTCACCAAGGTGACGACATGTTCGGGTGACAGCGCGTCGACCTGACCCTCGCCGAGTTCGGGCGCGTCGCCGAACACGTCGGCGGTCATCGCCGTGCGTGCGCGCGGCGCGATCGCATTGGCGCGCACGCCGTAGCGGCTCAGGCCGCGCGCCGCCGACAGCGTCAATGCGGTGATACCGGCCTTGGCCGCACCGTAGTTGGCCTGCCCGACCGGCCCGGCGATACCGGCCTCCGAGGACGTGTTGATGATCCGGCCGTACACCTGACCCTCGGCCGACTCCTTGGCCTTGGCCTTCCAGTAGGTCGCGGCATTGCGGGTCAGCAGGAAATGCCCACGCAGATGCACGGCGATCACCGCATCCCAGTCATCGTCGGACATGTTGAACAGCATGCGGTCCCGGGTGATGCCGGCGTTGTTGACCACGATGCCCAGGCCCCCCAGCCGATCCGCGGTCTCCACCAGTTCGTCCGCGGTGCTGCGGGCGCTGATATCGCCGGCCACCGCCACGCCCTTGGACCCGGCGGCCTCGATCTCGGCGAGCACATCGGATGCGTCGAGCGCGCCGGCCATGTCGTTGACCACCACGGTCGCGCCGGCTCGGGCCAGCCCGATCGCCTCGGCGCGGCCGAGGCCTGCGGCCGCGCCGGTGACGACGGCGACCTTGCCGGACAGATCGATCGGATTTTCGTTCGTTGCGGTGTCTGGAGCCACTGTACGAATACCTCTAGTCTCTTTAGTCTTTTCGGATCAGGGCTGCCCGTGGGCATTCTGCGATGGACTGCTCAGCCAGGTCCTCCTGGTCGGCGGGCACCGGGTCGGCCTTCACCACCGCGTAGTCATCGTCATCGAGATCAAACAGGTCGGGGGCGATACCGAGACACACCGCATTGCCTTCGCAGCGGTCACGATCGACTTCTACGTGCATGACAACCTCCTCGCACTCCGGGTCAGGGCGGGCTGTCCCTGTGCTGTCCGACAATACCGCCCTGGACCGCAAGACTAGAACGTGTTACAACGAGACAGATGGACGGGTACCACCATGTGCCCGCCGGTGCACCGGCAACCAACCCCGAACAGTGAGGACGTCCCCATGCGGATCGGTTATACCGCCGAGCAGGAGGAGTTGCGCCGCGAACTGCGGTCGTACTTCCAGAAACTGATGACTCCGGAGCGGGCCGAGGCACTGGGCGCCAGCGATGGCGAGATGGGCCGCGGCAATGTCTACCGCGAAACCGTCGAGCAGATGGGCAAGGACGGCTGGCTGACACTGTCCTGGCCCAAGGAGTACGGCGGCCAGGCGCGCCCGCCGATGGACGGCCTGATCTTCAACGACGAGGCCTCGATCGCCAATGTGCCGGTGCCGTTCCTGACCATCAACTCGGTCGCGCCGACCATCATGCATTTCGGCACCGAGGAACAGAAGCAGTTCTTCCTGCCCAAGATCGCGGCCGGCAAGTTGCATTTCTCCATCGGCTACTCCGAGCCGGGCGCGGGCACCGACCTTGCCTCGCTGCGCACCACCGCCGTGCGCAGCGGCGACGAATACGTCATCAATGGCCAGAAGATGTGGACCAGCCTGATCGCCTACGCCGATTACGTGTGGCTGGCGGTGCGCACGAACCCGGAAGCCAAGAAGCACCGCGGCATCTCGATGCTGATCGTGCCGACCACCGCCGAGGGCTTCTCCTGGACCCCGGTGCACACCATGTCCGGGGTCGACACCAGCGCCACCTATTACCAGGATGTCCGGGTGCCGACCAGCGCCCTGGTCGGCGAGGAGAACGCCGGCTGGAAGCTGGTCACCAACCAGCTCAACCACGAGCGGGTCGCTCTGGTGTCGGCGCAGCCGATCTTCGTCGCGCTCAACGGTGTTCGCGAATGGGCGCAGAACACCAAGGATGTGCACGGCAAGCGGCTGATCGACTCCGAGTGGGTCCAGCTCAACCTGGCCCGGGTGCACGCCAAGGCCGAGGTGCTCAAGCTCATCAACTGGGAGCTGGCGTCCAGCGATGCCGCCCCGTCCCCGGCCGATGCGTCCGCGGCCAAGGTGTTCGGGACCGAACTCGCCACCGAGGCCTACCGCCTGCTGATGGAGGTGCTCGGAACCTCGGCGACGCTGCGGACCGGATCGCCGGGTGCGCTGCTGCGCGGGCGGGTCGAGCGCATGCACCGCTCCTGCCTGATCCTGACCTTCGGCGGCGGTACCAACGAGATCCAGCGCGACATCATCGGCATGGTCGCACTCGGCCTGCCCCGAGTGAACCGTTAAGGAACAGACATGGACTTCACCCCTACCGAAGCCTCCGTCGATCTCGGCGGCCTGGTGCGCACCATCACCGAATCGGTGGTCACCCCCGAGCACCAGCGCGTGCTCGACGGGCTCGACGATCGCTTCGACCGCGACCTGTGGGCCAAGCTGATCGAGGCCGACATCCTGTCCACCGCCGCCCCGGAGTCCTTGGGCGGCGGCGGATTCGGCGTCCTCGAGCAGGCGGCCGTGCTGACCGCACTGGGGCGGCAACTGTCCGCGGTCCCCTACCTGGAATCGGCGGTGCTCGCCGCCGGCGCGCTGGAGCGGTTCGCGTCCGAAGCGCTACAGCAGGAGTGGGCGGTGCCCGCCGTCAACGGCAGCAAGATCGTCACGGTGGCGCTGGACGGCGAGATGGGCCAGGGCCCGGTCCAGGCTGCATCCGTGGAAGGCCCTGAGGGTGCCGGGTTCCGGCTGACCGGGTCACGGACCCAGGTGGCCTACGGCCCGGTGGCCGATGCCTACCTGGTTCCCGCCGAGACCGAGGCGGGTACCAAGGTCTTCCTGGTGACCGCCGATGATCCCGCCGTCACGCTGAGCACGCTGGACACCACCGGCCACGGCGCGGTCGGCCACCTTGAGCTCGGCGGCACGAGCGTCGACGCCGATCGCGTCATCGGAGACGGCGAGGTGCTCGCCTGGCTGACGGTCCGGGCAGCGCTGGGCCGCAGCGCGTTCCAGCTGGGTGTGCTGGAACGCGCCCTGGAACTCACCGCGGTGTACGCCCGCGAACGTGAGCAGTTCGATCGTCCGATCGGCAGCTTCCAGGCGGTGTCGGCACGGCTGGCCGACGGCTATATCGACGTCAAGGCATTGCGCTCGACGCTCACCCAGGCGGCCTGGCGGCTGTCCGAGGACCTGCCCGCCGATATCGACGTGGCCGGCGCCGCGTTCTGGGCGGCCGATGCCGGCCACCGCGTCGCCCACACCGCCGTGCACGTGCACGGTGGGGTCGGGATCGACATGGATCACCCCATTCACCGGTACTTCCTGGCCGCCAAGCAGACCGAGTTCGCGGTCGGCGGGGCGACCGGCCAGCTGCTGCGGATCGGCCGTGAGCTGGCCGACACCCCCGTCTAGCCGGTGACCGGAACCCTCGGTCCCACCGTCACCGAACTGCTGGCGCCACTGATCGACGTCACTGATCGTGGTGTCTACGAAGGTGATTCGTTCAGCAGCTGGCGAGATCACATCGCCTCCGGCGCCCAGCTGGCGGCGGCGCTGGGCGCCCGGCTGGACCCTTCCCGGCCCCCGCATATCGGCGCACTGCTCGGCAACACCTCGTTCTTCTCGACACTGTTGGTGGCGGCCGGCCTGCGGGGCCTGGTCCCGGTGGGGCTGAATCCGACCCGTCGCGGCGCGGCGCTGGCCTCCGATATCGCCCGGGCCGACTGCCAGCTGGTCCTCACCGACGATCCGAGCGTGGTGCCGGCCGGGGTCGACTTCATCGACGTCGAATCTCCCTCGTGGGCAGCCGAGCTCGCCGGGTACGCCGGCGAACCGGTGGCTTTCGCCGACCTTGCCGGTGATGACCTGTTCATGCTGATCTTCACCTCCGGGACCAGCGGTGAGCCCAAGGCGGTGCGGGTGACCCATGACAAGGTCGCCTTCCCCGGACGGATGCTGGCCGAACGGTTCGGGCTGGGGCCTGAGGACACCTGCTATCTGTCCATGCCGCTGTTCCACTCCAACGCGATCATGGCCGGCTGGTCGGTGGCGGTGGCCGCCGGGGCCTCGATTGCGCTGCGCCGTAAATTCTCCGCATCACAGTTCATTCCGGACGTACGCCGTTACGGCGCCACCTACGCCAACTATGTCGGCAAGCCGCTGTCCTACATCCTGGCCACCCCCGAACATCCCGACGATGCCGACAATCCGCTGAAGTTCCTGTACGGCAACGAGGGGGCACCCCGCGATCTGCCCCGTTTCGCCGCCCGTTTCGGCGTCCGGGTGATCGACGGATTCGGTTCCACCGAGGGCGGGGTGGCGATCGCGCGCACCCCCGACACCCCGGACGGTTCGCTGGGACCGCTGACCGACGAGGTGGCGATCCTCGACGTCGAGACCGGGCAGCCGTGCGCTCCCGGCGTGGTCGGCGAGTTGGTGAACCCGACCGGTGCCGGCTGGTTTCGTGGCTACTACAACTCCCCCGACGCCGAGGCCGACCGGATG
The DNA here is from genome assembly GCF_012223425.1 of Mycolicibacterium frederiksbergense. GTDB lineage: Bacteria > Actinomycetota > Actinomycetes > Mycobacteriales > Mycobacteriaceae > Mycobacterium > Mycobacterium frederiksbergense. Next base: position 3,355,806 of record NZ_CP038799.1, on the reverse strand, counting down.
GCCGACGGTATCTATCACACCGGGGACCTGGCCTACCGCGACGAAGCCGGCTACATCTACTTCGCCGGACGGCTCGGCGATTGGATGCGGGTGGACGGCGAGAACCTGGGCACCGCCCCCATCGAGCGGATCCTGTTGCGCCATATCGACATCGTCGAGGTCGCCGTGTACCCGATCCCGGACCCGGCGGTCGGTGACCGGGTGATGGCCGCGGTGGTGCTCGCGCGCGGAGCGACCTTCGACGCCGAGGCGTTCCGCGGCTTCCTGGACGAGCAGCCCGATCTCGGTCCGAAGCAGTGGCCGTCGTTCGTCCGGGTGGCCACCGAATTGCCCCGCACCGAGACCTTCAAGGTGCTCAAACGCGAACTGTCCGCGCAGGCAACCGACTGCGCCGATCCGGTGTATCCGATCGGAGCGAACGTGAACTAGATCGCGACAATTTGGCGTTCACCCGCCATCGTCTTCACACTGAGCGGGATATGGTCCGGGCATGCCGATCACCCCATCCGCAGTATCACTTCAAGGACGGGTCGCGATCGTCACCGGTGGCGGCGCCGGCATCGGCCGGGGCATCGCCGCCGGCCTGGCCGCCTTCGGCGCCACGGTGGCGATCTGGGAACGCGACGCGACCAGCGCCGCCGCGGTGGCGACCGAGACCGGCGGGCTGGCCCTGGTGACCGATGTCCGGGATTCCGCACAGGTGGATGCGGCGCTGGCTCGCACCGTCGAGCAACTCGGGCCGCCGCAGATCCTGGTCAACAACGCGGGCGGCACCTTCAGCTCACCGCTGCTGGAGACGTCCGAGAACGGTTGGGATGCGTTGTACCGGGCCAATCTCGGGAGTGTTCTCCTGTGCACCCAGCGGGTCGCCCGGGTCATGGTCGAGGCGGCCGACGGCGGCAGCATCATCAACATCACCTCGATCGAAGGGGTCCGCGCCGCACCCGGTTACGCGGCGTATGCCGCGGCGAAGGCCGGTGTCATCAACTACACCAGGACCGCCGCGCTCGAACTGGCCGAACACGGCATCCGGGTCAACGGTCTGGCCCCGGATTTCACCGTGACCGAGGGGCTCGCCGCGATGACCGGGCCGCAACGTCTGCGGGATGCGGAGCGGATGGTCCCGATGGGGCGTGGCGGTCACGTCGATGAGATGGCCGGTGCCGCGGTGTTCCTGGCCTCGGATCTGTCCGGTTACGTGACCGGCCAGACGATTCATGTCGACGGCGGGACGCACGCCGCCGGTGGCTGGTACCGGCACCCGGAGTCCGGCCAGTACGTGCTCGGGCCCGGGTAAGAACATCCCGGCCGAATTTGCTGTCGCCGCCGATACCTGTCCGGGCGCATTTTTGAGTACTTCTACCTACCATGTAGAGGCAATTTCTGGGCTACGCTTCCGGACGAATGATCATGGCAAGTGTTTGCCATGAATAAGACTTTCACGACGAGGGGTTCATGATGAAGACATCTGCAGTTGCCGGTGTTGCCGCAATAGCCACCACATTGGGCTTGATCCTGTCCGGTTGCGGATCGGACACCAAGACCACCGAGGGGTCCGCCAAGGCCAGCGCCGCGGAATCCTCGGAGGAATCGACGAGCGAATCCGCACCGGAGACAACGAAGCCCAAGGTCGCCCCGCGCGACGAGGTCACCGAGGGATCCGGGCCGAACGAAACGATCGCCAGCTACATCCAGGAGAACGGCATCCAGGAGACCCCGGTCCAGCGTGGCGATCCGGGGTCGCCGACCATCGACCTGCCCTTCCCCGACGGGTGGGAGGATGCCGGTTCCGATACGCCCGAATGGGCCTATGGCGCAATCGTCTACACCGGACCCGAGGCCGCCGAGTACACGCCGAGCATCGTCGCGATCGTCTCCAAGCTGACCGGAAATGTCGATCCGCAGCGGATCATCGATCTTGCCGGTGGCGAGTTGCAGAACCTGCCGGACTACGAGGGCTGGAACGAGGGTGCGGTCAGCACCCTCGGTGAGTATCCGGCCTACCAGCTCGGTGGCACCTGGATCCAGGACGGTCTGACCAAGATCGTGGCGCAGAAGACGGTCGTGATCCCGGGCGCCGACGGGCTCTACGTCCTGCAACTCAACGCAGACGGCACCGAGGATCAGGCCGATATCGTGGGCACGGCAACCGATATCATCGACTCCGAGACCGTCATCACGCCCTAGTCCGGCCCATGCAGGAACGGCCCGAGCCACAACTGTGGACGATGCCGGCGCACCGCAGCTTCCACGCGGGCGCCGGCATCGCTGTACGGGGACACCGTGTAGCGGAAGCAGCCCGCCGACAGACCGGGTGCGGGGGCGGGGATCTCCTGCCAGTCACCGCGTAGCCGCGGATGCCGTGCGGCGTCGGTCGCATCGGTCAGGTAGATCTCCAGTCCCGCAATCGTTGTGGTCTGCAGACCACGGTAGGTTCCCGCGTACGATCCGAATCCGACAGCGGCGATCTCATGCCATCCGATGGTGTCCGTCGTGCCGCCGTCGAAGGGGTGGATACCGGCGGCATCCACCGTCAGGCCCATGCCGCGCACCGTCTTCGGGACCCGCCAGGCCACCCAGAGGAACGGCACGGCCAGTACCGCCACCCCTGCCCAGCGCAGCGCGAGGTCCGTCCCCCGATAGGACCCGCCGAGCAGATAGGCCAGCGGGACCATCCACAACGTGGCGGTCACCGCCAGGATGCCCGCGGCCAGCGCGGGGGTCCACCGCACCACAACGATCCGTTCGGCCATCCGGTGATTATCGGATGACGCAGCGGGTTCCGCTATAGACCGTCGGCATGCATTTCATGCAGTGCACGCACAGGCCGGCGGTCGCGGTCTCGTCCCGGAACCGGTTGACCAGTCCGGGATCCCGCAGCAGCGCACGGGCCATCGCCACGAAGCCGAAGCCCTCCGCCAGGGCACCGTGCACGGTGTCCAGCTCGTTGATACCGCCCAACAGGATCAGCGGCATGTCGAGTGCCTCGCGGAACTGGCGGGCCAGCGGCAGGAAGAAGGCCTCCTCGAACGGGTACTCGCGGAACAGTCGCCTGCCGATGACCCGTAGCCCGAGCCCGACCGGCGCCGGTTGGGAGGCGATGAACTCGGCCATGGGTACCGGTCCGCGGAAGTAGTACATCGGGTTGAGCAGCGAACTGCCCCCGGTGAGTTGCAGCGCGTCGAGGTGTCCGTCGGACTGCAGAAGCCGGGCGGTCGGCACGCTGTCGCCGAGCCAGAGGCCCCCGCGCACACCGTCGTCCATGTTGAATTTGGCTGTCACGGCCACGGATTCGCCCGCACAGGCGCGGACCCGCTCGGCCACCCGACGGGCCAGTTCGGCGCGCCGGGAAGTGTCCCCGCCGAATTCGTCGGTGCGGCGATTGAGGTTCGGGCTCAAGAACGAACTGAGGAGATAGCCGTGACCCATGTGGATCTCGACGGCATCGAACCCGGCCTCGACCGCATGGCGGGCCGCGGCACCGAACTCCTCGACCACGGCGTCGAGCTGGGCGGCGGTGGCGGCCTTGACCCGGCCCATCGCGGGAGCGCTGAAGCGGGCGCTCGGCGCCAGCGACGGGGTGCGGTTGGACAGCGTATTGGCGACCAGCCCGGCGTGCCCGATCTGAGCACATGCCAAAGCACCTTCGGCGTGCACCACGTCGGTCAGTCGACGCAGCGCCGGCACCTGGGCGGCATCCAGCACGATGGTGTCGCGGTGCACCCGGCCTCCCGGTGAGATCGCCAGATAGGCAACGGTGGTCATCGCCGCACCTCCGCGCGCCACATCGGCGTGGAACTCGATCAGTGCGTCGCTGACCTGGCCACGGGCCATCACACCCTCGAAGGTCGCGGCTTTGATGAACCTGTTCTTCAGCGACAGCGGACCCAGGGCGCCCGGCGCGAATGTTTTCGATACCATTGGCATCGAAATATAGCAGGAGGATCACATTGCGCATCGCGATCACCGGGGGCACCGGCTATCTGGGCGCCCACACCGTCCGCCGTCTGCTCGAGGCCGGGCATCAGATCCGGCTGCTCGTCGCCCCGGGTTGCGGCGGAGACCCGGTGATCCCACGCCTCGCCGCGCTCGGCGACGTGCACGTCCTGGACGGCGACATCCGGGCGGCCGGCACCGTCGCAGCCCTGTTGGAGAGGTGCGACGCCGTCATCCACGCCGCCGGGGTGGTCGGCACCGACCGCCGGCGCGAAGCCCTGATGTGGGACATCAACGCCCACGCCACCGAGGCGCTGCTGACCCGTGCCGTGGAGGCCGGGCTGGATCCGGTTGTCTCGGTGAGCAGCTACAGCGCACTCTTCCCACCACCGGATGGCGTGATCACCGCCGACACGCCCACCGCTGCGGGGCGCAGCCCGTACGCACAGACCAAGGCGTATGCCGACCGGATCGCGCGACGCCTGCAGGAGCGCGGCGCACCGGTGGTCGTCACCTACCCGTCCAGCGTCGTCGGCCCCGCCTTCTGGACCGCTGCCGGGGTGACCGAACGCGGCTGGGGCCCGATGGTGCGCGCCGGCGCCGCACCACGCATGCCCGGGGGGATGCAGATGATCGACGTGCGCGATGTCGCCGACGTGCACGCCGCGCTGATGCTCCCCGGGCGCGGACCCCGGCGCTATGTGTGCGGTGGGGTCATGCTGACGTTCGACACGATGGTCGACGCGCTCGAGCGGGGATCGGGCCACCGTATTCGGCGAATACCGCTTTCCCCCAGACTTTTTCGAGGCATCGGCTGGATCGCCGATCAATGCAGCCGGGTCGTGCCGCTCGGTGACGGCCTCAGCCACGAGGCGGCGACGCTGCTGACCGCGGCGACCCCGACCGACGATGAGCGCACGCTCACCGATCTCGGCCTGGCGGGCTGGCGTTCACCACAGCGCGCGATCATCGACTCATTCCGGCGGTAGGGCGCCCAGGGCGGTGCACAGCATCTGCACCAGCCGGTCCTGTAGCACCGGCGCGTCATCGTCGACGGCGACGGTGGTGACGAACAACGCCGCCCCCGCGGCCATCGCCAGCGCCGCGCGCGCATCCACCTCGGCGCCGTAGCCCTGCGCGGCGAAGAGCTCGATCGCCGGCCCGCTGAACCCGTCCCAGAGCGCGCTGCGCATCTCATCGTCCTCGCGCAGCGCCAGCAACAGACCGGGCACGGCCTCCCTGACATCGGGGCGACCGAACAACAGGTGGCTGCCGCGCACCACCCATTCGATCCACCCCGCCAGGTCGGTACCCGAGAACGGCGACATGTCGGGGGTCTCGCCGAGAATCGCGTGCAACACCAGTTCGGCCTTGGAGGACCAGCGCCGATTCAGGCTGGCCCGCCCGACCCCGGCGCGGGCGGCCACTAACCGCACGCTCAGATCGTCCCAACCGACCTCGACCAGCAGTTCCCGCGTCACGGCCAGCACGCGCTCGTCGATGGAGGCGTCCCGTGGCCGTCCCGTCATGCCACAGATTCAACCGCATCGGCCTTGGCCGGAACCGCCGGTACCAGGTATGTTGGGCGCCACCAGCAAGTTACTCACCAGTAGGGAGAGTTTGCCATGCCCGCTCCGTCCGCCGCCGACTTCGCCCGCCTCCGGGCGTTGTGCGCCATCGAGGACATCGACGCCCGCCCATCCCGGCATATCTACGAGGTCTTCACCGGCAGGGAGCTCACCACCATTCCGGTCGGCACCACCGAGGATGTCTCCGCCGCGTTCGCGAAGGCCCGGGCGGCACAGGTTGGCTGGGCCGCACGCCCGGCCCGCGAGCGCGCCGCCATCATGGAGCGGTTCCGCACCCTGGTCATCGAGCACCGCGACTTCCTGATGGACGTGGCGCAGGCCGAGACCGGCAAGGCGCGGGCAGCCGCCCAGGAGGAGATCCTCGACATCATGCTCAACGCGCGCTACTACGCGCGTGAGGCGAACAGGCTCCTGTCCCCCAAACGCGTTCAGGGCCTGCTGCCCGGGCTGGTCAAGACCGTCGTCAACCACTGGCCCAAGGGTGTCATCGGTGTCATCTCGCCGTGGAACTATCCGATGGCGCTGTCGATCTCGGACTCCATACCGGCCCTGCTGGCCGGCAACGCGGTGGTGGTCAAGCCCGACAGCCAAACCCCGTACTGCACGTTGGCCAATGCCGAATTACTCTATGCGGCAGGCGTTCCCCGCGAGGTGTTCGCGGTGGTACCCGGGCCGGGCTCGGTGGTGGGCACCGCCATCGTGGAGCACTGTGATTACCTGATGTTCACCGGTTCCACGGCCACCGGCCGCACCCTGGCCGAACAGTGCGGACGTCGCCTCATCGGTTTCTCCGCCGAACTGGGCGGCAAGAACCCGATGATCGTCACCAAGGACGCGAACATCGACGTGGCCGCCAAGGCCGCCACCCGGGCCTGTTTCTCCAACGCCGGACAGCTCTGCATCTCCATCGAACGCATCTACGTCGAACGCGAGGTCGCCGACGAATTCACCGCCAAGTTCGGTGACCGGGTCCGGAACATGCGGCTGTCCACGGCCTACGACTTCACCGGCGATATGGGCAGCCTGATGTCCGAGGACCAGGTCAAGACCATGTCGAACCATGTCGATGACGCAAAGGTAAAGGGCGCCAAAGTGATTGCTGGCGGTAATGCCCGGCCCGACCTCGGCCCGCTGTTCTACGAGCCCACCGTATTGACCGAGGTGACCGACGAGATGGAATGCGGGCGCAACGAGACCTTCGGTCCGCTGGTCTCGATCTATCCGGTGGCCGATGTCGAGGAGGCCATCGAGCGGGCCAACGACACCGAATACGGGCTGAATGCCAGTGTCTGGGCGGGCAGCAAGGCCGAGGGCGAGGCGATCGCCGCGCGGCTGCAGGCCGGCACCGTCAACGTCGACGAGGGGTACGCCCTGGCGTTCGGCAGCACCGCCGCCCCGATGGGCGGGATGAAGGCCTCCGGCGTCGGCCGCAGGCATGGCGCGGACGGAATACTCAAGTACACCGAATCCCAGACCGTCTCCACCGCGCGGGTGATCAACCTCGATGCCCCGCTGGGGATCTCGCAGACGCTGTGGCAGAAGGCGCTGAACCCGATGATCCAGCTGGTGCAGAAGCTGCCCGGGCGCTAGCTTTCGGCGATCCCGTCGAGGCGCTTGGTGGCCTCCTCGAATCCGCTGACCAGTTCACCGATGATGTCGGCGACGGGGCGGATCTCGTTCATCCGGCCCACGATCTGACCGACCGGCATCGCGACGGCGGTCGGATCCGACGATTCGTTCATCCGCTGATGGGCCTCGCTGACGAGGATGTTCTGCAGCGGCATCGGCAGCGGGTCGGGTGCGTTGTCGGCATCCCAGGCGTCGGTCCAGCGGCTCTTGAGCAGCCGGGCCGGCTTGCCGGTGTAGATCTTTCGGCGCACGGTATCGCTGGAGGTGGCATCGAGCATGGCCTGCTGGATGGTCGAGACCCCGGAGGCCTGCCGCACGCCGAGGTCGTACTCGGCCGAGGTCAGGAACGCCGACCCCATCCAGACACCCTGCGCCCCCAGCGCCAGCGCCGCGGCCACCTGGCGCCCGGTGCCGATACCGCCGGCCGCGAGCACCGGGGCCTTGCCGTCGAGCGCGTCGACAATCTCGGGCCACAGCACCATCGACCCGATCTCACCGGTGTGCCCACCGGCCTCATGACCCTGGGCGACGACGATGTCCACGCCGTTCTCGGCATGGCGCAGAGCGTGTTTGGCGCTACCGGCCAGTGCGGCCACCGGCACGCCGGCGGCATGAGCCTGGTCGATGACGTCCTTGGGCGGGGAGCCGAGTGCGTTGGCGATCAGCTTGATCGGATGCTTGAGGGCCACATCGACGTGGCTGCGGGCCACCGAATGCAGCCAGCCCAGCACGCCCTCGGAGCGCTCCTCATCCTCGGGCAGCGGGGGCACGCCGAGATCGGCGAGCGTCTTGGCCACGAAATCGCGATGGGTCTCCGGGATCAGCTTGTTGATGTCCACGCTGGTGCCCTCGGTGGGCACCTTGGCCGGCATCACGATATCGACGCCGTAGGGCTTGCCGTCGGTATTGGCGTCCATCCACTGCAGGACGTTCTCCAGATCGTCGGCATCGTTGAACCGCACGCAGCCCAGCACGCCGAGACCGCCGGCCTTGCTCACCGCGGCGGCCACCTTCTCCGACGGGGTGAAGACGAAGATCGGGTATTCGATCCCGAAGCGTTCGCACAGTTCAGTTCTCATGATGTGGCTCCTGCCTGGCTGGCCTGTCCATGCTTGGAATGAACTTCGTCGGCCGGGCGTTCCTCGGTGGTGTCCTTGGCCCACCGGTAGTCCGGCTTGCCCGCGGGTGACCGCTTCACCTCGTCGACCAACCAAAGGCTGCGCGGCACTTTGTATCCCGCGATCTCGCTACGCACGAACGCATCCAGGTCGGCCAGCGTCGGCCGGGTCCCCTCGCGCGCCTGCACGACGGCCGCGACGTGCTGGCCGAATCGTTCGTCGGGCACGCCGACGACGAGCGCGTCGAACACATCGGGATGACCCTTGAGCGCGGCCTCGACCTCTTCGGGGTAGATCTTCTCGCCGCCACTGTTGATGGACACCGAACCGCGGCCCAGCATCGTCACGCTGCCGTCGGCCTCGACCTCGGCGTAGTCGCCCGGAATCGCATACCGCACACCGTTGTACGTGCGGAACGTCTCGGCGGTCTTTTTCTCGTCCTTGAAGTAGCCGACCGGGATGTGACCGCACTTGGCGATGATGCCGCGTACACCCGAACCCGGCACGACCTCATTGCCGTCCTCGTCGAGCACCTTGGTGTTCTTGTCGATGGTGACCCGCGGACCGCCGGTGTGCGACTGCCCCTTGGCCACGATGCTGGTCCCGCCGAAACCGGTCTCCGACGATCCGATGGAGTCGGTGATGACCCGGTTGGGCAGCAGCTCGAGGAACTTCTCCTTCAGGCTGGTGGAGAACAGCGCCGCGGTGCTGGCCAGCAGGAACAGCGACGACAGGTCGTACGTGTTGCCCTCGTCTTGGTGCGCGAGCAGGGCGTCGAGCAGCGGGCGCGCCATCGCGTCGCCGGTGAAGAAGAGCAGATTGACCTTGTGGTCGTGGATCAGACGCCACACCTGATCGGCGTCGAACTCCGGTGTCAGCACCACGGTCTGACCGGAGAACAGCGCCATCCAGGTGGCCGACTGGGTGGCGCCGTGGATCATCGGCGGGATGGGCAGCCGGATCATCGGCGCGTTGGCAGCGGCCTGCTTGGACAGGTCGTACTCGTCGGCGATGGGCTCCCCGGTGGCGAAGTCGGTGCCACCGAACAAGACCCGGTAGATGTCCTCGTGGCGCCACATCACGCCCTTGGGGAAGCCGGTGGTGCCGCCGGTGTAGAGCAGGTAGATGTCGTCCTCGCTGCGCGGGCCGAAATCGCGTTCCGGTGAGCCCTGAGCCAGCGCGGCCTCGAAGTCGACGCCGCCGTAGCGCTGGTAGTCGTCGTCGGACCCGTCCTCGACGACCAGCACGGTCTTGACGTTCGGTGTTTCGGGCAGCACGTTGGCGACCCGGTCCGCATAGCGGCGCTCGTGGATGAGCGCGACCATGTCGGAGTTGTCGAAGAGGTACTTGAGTTCGCCTTCGACATAGCGGAAGTTGACGTTGACCAGGATTGCCCCGGCCTTGACGATGCCGAGCATCCCGATCACGATCTCGATCCGGTTGCGGCAGTACAGGCCGACCTTGTCGTCCTTCTTGACACCCTGGTCCTGGAGGTAGTGGGCCAGGCGATTGGCCTTGTCCTCCAACTGGGCGTAGGTCAGTTGTTCGTCACCACATATCAGGGCGACGCGGTCCGGCACGGCGTCGATGGCATGCTCGGCGAGATCGGCGATGTTCAGGGCCATGGCACTAAACTAGAACGTGTTACATTTCGAGACAAGTCCGGGTCACGAACGCAAGGAGGCGGACGCCCATGAGCGAACCAAACGGAACCCCCGACGCCCTCATCGAGCAGCGCGGACACACCCTCATCGTGACGCTCAACCGGCCCGAGGCGCGCAACGCGCTGTCCACCGAGATGCTCTCGATAATGGTCGAGGCCTGGGATCGGGTGGACAGCGATCCGGAGATCCGCACCTGCATCCTGACCGGTGCCGGCGGCTACTTCTGCGCGGGCATGGACCTCAAGGGCGCCACCAAGAAGCCGCCGGGCGACTCCTTCAAGGACGGTAGTTACGACCCGTCACGCATCGACGGTCTGCTGAAGGGCCGTCGTCTGACCAAGCCGTTGATCGCCGCGGTGGAGGGGCCCGCCATTGCCGGCGGTACCGAAATCCTGCAGGGCACCGATATCCGGGTCGCCGGCGAGAGCGCGAAGTTCGGCATCTCCGAGGCCAAGTGGAGCCTGTACCCGATGGGCGGCTCCGCAGTGCGCCTGGTGCGCCAGATTCCGTACACCATCGCCTGCGACATGCTGTTGACCGGCCGCCACATCACCGCGGCCCAGGCCCTGGAGTACGGGTTGATCGGTCACGTGGTGCCCGACGGCACCGCGCTGGACAAGGCCCTCGAGATCGCCGAGATCATCAACAACAACGGACCGCTGGCCGTGCAGGCGATCCTCAAGACCATCCGCGAGACCGAGGGCATGCACGAACTCGACGCCTTCAAACCCGATACCGCCAACGGCATCCCGGTGTTCCTCAGCGATGACGCCAAGGAAGGCCCACGGGCGTTCGCCGAGAAGCGGCCACCCAACTTCCAGATGAAATAGCCGCGGCCGGCCGCGATCGTGGCCGCTCAGCCGTGGCGGCGGCGGTACTCGGCGGCAGCGCCGGGGTGAAGCGCGATGGTGCCGGTCTGGATCAACGATTGCGCATCGAGGAACTGGCTTCCGATCGCCTGCGCCGGTACCAGCGCGGACGGGTCGTCCAGGAGTAGGTCCACCATGGCCGCGACCACCGGATCAGCGAGGTCCCGGCTGGCCAGGAGCAGGTTGGCCACGCCCAAGGTGATCACCGCGGGGTGGCGCCCATAGACGTTCGCGGGCACCGACACCGGTTCATAGATCGTTCCGTACGTCCGCCGCAACGCATCGACCGCGGCCGCCAGGTCCAGCAGTCGGAGGTCGACGGCGGCCTCCGCGAGGGCGGGTGTGGGTAATCCCCCCGCCCACATGACCGCATCCACCGTGCCGGCGCCCAGAGCCGCCGCGGCATCACGCATCGGTTGCCGCACGCGGCGCACGGCATCCCGGCCCGGCAGGCCGGCGGCAGCGAGCACCCGCTCGGACAAGGTGGTCGCCCCCGACCCCGGAGCCCCGACACTCACGACGCGGCCCGCCAGCTCCGTCGGCGATGTGACGGTGGAATCGTGACGCACGGCCACCTGAAAGTAGTTCTCGTACACGCGGCCGACCGCTGTGAGGTCGGCCGCCGCAGGGTGGTCCTGCGCAGTGTCACTGAGGCTCATCGCCAGGTCGGCCCGTCCCGAGCGGAGCATCTCCAGGTTTTCCGCGGAGCCGCCGGTGCGCAATGGCTCCAGCCGGGCCGCCCCGGCGCGGTCTGCCGCCGCGGCCAGCAGGCCCGAAAACTCCCAGAAGAAGCCGCCGGGCTCGCCGGCCGCCAGCCGTACCGGCGGGCGGTCACCGCTACCGCACGACGAAACCGCCAGGCCGGCCGCCAGCGTCGCGATGCCCCGCAGCGCAGACCGACGGTCCAGCACCGGGGGCCCCGACGACGCAGACGACACAGTCACCTCAGCGTAGAACGTCAGACGAACGCGCGACCCTGTTCACGGTCCAGCGGTGTCTCGGACTTGTTCTTCAGCACGAACACGTAGACCACGAGCGACACCGCGACCACCACCGTGACGTAGCCGATGAACCACGGGACGTGGCCACCTTCCTTGGCCGCCTGGTAGATCAGCGGCGCGGTGCCGCCGAACGCGGAGTTGGCCAGCGCGTAACCCAGACCCACGCCCAGCGCGCGAATGTGCGACGGGAACAGCTCGGCTTTCACGATCGCATTGATCGAGGTGTACCCGGTCAGGATGACGTACCCGACGCACACGAGCGTGAGGGAGGCTGCCACCGACGTGGTGCGGGGCAGATAGGTGATCAGCACGTAGGTGTAGACCAGCGCGCCGACGCCGAAGAACACCAGCACGGGCTTGCGGCCCACCTTGTCGCTGATCATCCCGCCGATCGGCTGGATGACCATCAGAAACGTCAGACCGACCAGGTTGATCCACGTCGCCGTCATGCCATGGTCCTCATAGGCCGACTTGACGATCGCCGGCGCGTTGACGCTGTAGGTGTAGAACGCGATGGTGCCGCCGATGGTGACCAGGAAACAGGTCAACAGCGCCCGCCCGTGCCGGGTCACCAGCTCGCGGATCGACCCCGAACCGTGGTCCTCGCCGCGTCGCACGGCGTCGAGCTGTTCGGTGGTGAGCGACTCGTCCATGCTGCGGCGCAACCAGAAGACCACCACAGCAGCCACCCCACCGATGAAGAACGCGATGCGCCAACCGAATTCCGCAATCTGCTCGCGGTCCAGGAACGTCTGCATGATCAGCAGCGTCAGCTGCGCGAGCACGTGCCCGCCGACGAGCGTGACGTACTGGAAGGACGAGAAGAAGCCGCGCCGCTCCCGGGTGGCCGCCTCGGACATGTAGGTCGCGGAGGTCCCGTATTCACCGCCGGTGGCGAAGCCCTGAACCAGCCGGCACAGCACCAGGATCACGGCTGCCCACACGCCGATGCTCTCCCGGCCCGGGGTCAACGCGATCACCAGCGAGCACGCTGCCATCAGCGAGACGCTGAACGTCAGTGCCGTGCGCCGGCCCCGCCGGTCGGCGAAGCGGCCGAAGAACCACGAACCGACCGGGCGCATCACGAACGTCACCGCGAAGATCGCGTAGACGTAGAGCGTCGAGTTCTTGTCCGCGGAGTCGAAGAACTGGTTCTCGAAGTACGACGCGAACACCGTGTAGACGTAGACGTCGTACCACTCGACGAGGTTGCCGGACGAGCCGCGCAGCGTGTTGAAGATCGCCCGGCGGGTGGCCGCCGCTGACGACGGCGCCGCCGATCCGGTGCCGCCGCCGGTCGGCTCTCGGGTGGCCGAACTGGTCATTGCTGTTCCCTCCTGATCCGCGACGCACCGGGGCGGGCTACCGCGTCGCCGACGTCGTCGTCGCCCCCCACTGTGAAGGCTGTCACAGCCACTTCGGAAGGCGTCGACGGCAGTCCTAACACTCCCTTAGGACGAATCCTGCGCGCGGCCGACGCCGGGTAATCGCGCCTCGACACGTAAGCCCCCGGTCGGCACCGCGCTGACGCGCAACGATCCACCGGCGCGTTCGGTGCGGGCGCGGGCGATGGCCAGACCGAGACCGGTGCCCTGACCGACAGTGTTGGCGGCCCGGAAGAAACGGGACGTCACCAGCGGGAGATCCTGCGCGGATACGCCGCGGCCGTCGTCCTGCACCCAGAGGATCACCTCATCGCCGTCGCGGCGGGCGACGACCTCGGCGCGCGTGCCCGCACCGCTGTACTTGGCCGTGTTGCTCAGCGCGATGTCCAGGATCCCGGTGAGGTCACGCGCAGGGATGGCCGCGCCGAGGCCGGCGGGGACATCGGCGACGACGGTGACGCCGGCCTCGGCCAGCGCGGCCGACCAGAACTCGACGCGTTCGATGATCGCGGCGCCGACATCGGTGGCGACCGGTGCATCGTCGGCGTCGGGACGGCTCTCGGCCGTGGCCAGGGCGAGCAGGTCGGTGACGATGCTCGTCAGACGGTCGACCTCCACGATCGCCTTCTCGTGCGCGGCCACCGATGATTGGGGAAGCCCCATGCCCAGCATGTCGAGCCGCATGCGTAGCGCGGCGAGCGGGTTGCGCAGGGCGTGGGCAGAGTCGGCGACCAGCCGGCGTTGCGCGTCGGCGGCCGCATCGACGTCGCGGGCCATCGCGTCGAAGGCGGCCGCGAGTTGGCGCACCTCGTAGGGGCCTGCGTAGCGACCCGGGGGCGGTTCGTCGACGCCGGCGCCGGGATCGGCCGCTGTCCGGTCGCGCACCCGGCGGCGCAGCGACGCCGCCCGGTCGGCCAGATCGGTCACCGGCCGCACTGTCCAGCGCGACAGCGCAACGGCGATGGCCGACGCGATGCACAGCAACGCCACCGCACCTGCGGCGACCAGCGCCCACACGCGCATGACCTCTTCGCGGGCGGCGGCCGTCGAGGCGGCCAGCACCACGGCGCCGTCGACCTGCGTGCCGGTACCGACCGGGACTGCCACCAGCAGCCGGCGCGGCGACCAGGGCGTCACGGTGTCAGGGACGCGGCTGCGCTGATTGCGCAACGCTTCGGAGACTGCGTCGGCGATCTCACCGGAGATGTCGTCCACACCGACCGCGGCGCGGGGTGCGCCGTCCCTACCGACGATGACCACCGGCTCGCCGTAGAGGCTGTGGTAGCGATCTACCACCTGCTGCAATTCGAGATCGCGCGAATCATGCTCGCGCGCAGCGAGATCAGAGAAATAAGAGGCCGCGGCCATCCGGTTCTCATTCAAGCGTTGCATCCGTTCGCGCCCCAGCGTCACCGCCAGCGGCACCGCCAGCCCGACGACGACGATGGTCGAGTAGACGACGAGGACCAGCAGGACGCGCCGCCACATGTCACGAACTCCACCGGTAGCCGTACCCGCGGATGGTCGCGATCGCGTCCGGTCTGCCCAGCTTGGCCCGAAGTGATGTCATGTGGACGTCGAGACTTCTCGAGATCGCCACGAAGGCGTCACCCCAGATCGCGTCCATCAGCTCCTGCCGGCTGACCGCTTCGCCGCGGCGGACCACGAGATACGCCAGGACCTCGAATTCCTTGGGCGCAAGCGCGATCTCGGCACCGCAGATCTCGACCCGCCGGGCACTCAGGTCGACGACGATATCGCCGGCCTCGACCACGTCGGGTTCCGACGTTGCCGTGGACGTGCCCCTGCGGCGGGCGGCCACCTCGATTCGGGCCCGCAGTTCACCCAGGCGTGCGGGCTTCACCACGTAGTCGTCGGCACCTGTGCGCAGCGCCCGCACCACGGAGCGTTCGTCGTCACGGGCGGTCAACACCACCACCGGGATCTGGCTGACTCCCCGTAACCGGCGCAGGATGGTCAGCCCATCGTCATCGGGCAGACCGAGGTCGAGCAGGACCAGGTCGACATCGCGGTGACCGAGCAGCAGGTCGGAGCCGCGGCGCATCCGCACCGGTGAGTGGCCCACTCCGGCCAGCGCATCGACCAACGCCTCGCCGAGGCCGTCGTCGTCCTCCACCACCGCGATGCGCATCGGGTCCAAGGTACGACACCCGCGCGCCCTACCGCGGCTCCCAGAGCCGGTCGATCTGTTCCTGCCCGTCCGCCAGGCTCTGCGCGGCCGGCCCGCGCAGATCGGCCATCGCAGGATTCGTCTCGGCCATGGTGAGTTCGACGACGACGAAACGGGGCTGCAAACCCGTGAGGGACACGCCGTGGGTCAGCCAGGACTGCGCGTGATCCCAGCCCTCGCGCGGGGTGCCGGGCCCGTAACCGCCGCCGCGGGTTTCGATGGCCACCAGGTCGGTGTCGCCGAGCAGGCCGGCACCGGTGTTCTCGTCGACCGAGAGGCCGACCGCGACGATGTGATCGACCCACGCCTTGACGGTGCTCGGCGGGCCGAAGTTGTAGAGCGGCAGGCCGAGGATGACGGTGTCGGCCGCCTTGACCTCGTCGATCAGTGTCGCGCTCAGGGTTGCCGAGGTGCGCGGGTCCAGGTGGGGCAGCGGGTCCGCGAAGAGGTCACGGTAGGTCGCCGTTCCGGCCGGGTGGGCGGCGCGCCAGCGATCTGCGGCGCGTGCGGTGAGACGGCGGCTGACCGAACGGTCCTCCTGGACCGACGAGTCGAGGTGAAGCAAGTGCGGCATGGCTGATCCCTTACATATAGTTTGTGAAGTACAAATTATCTATACTACGGGATCGATTGGTTCATTCCCGTACTCTTGCCCGGATGAGTGACAGTCCGGTGCACGACCGGCTACTGGGACCGTTACTGGACCTGCTCGCCCGCAGGTTGCGTGGTGCCGCTGAGTCCGAACTCGCCGCGTTCGATCTGCGCCCCCGCCACGTGATCGGACTTACCCTGTTGCGCGACTTCGGCGAACACAGCCAGACCGCACTCGCCGCGAGCCTCGGCATCGATCCGACCAATGTGGTGGCACTGCTCAACGAACTCGAATCGGCCGGGCTGATCGAGCGTCGCCGGTCACCGCAGGACCGCCGGCGCCACACCGTCGTGCTGACGCCGGCGGGCGCACAGCGACTGGCCGAGGTCGAGCACGCGCTGGCCCGCCTGGAGCATCGACTGTTCGCGGAAATGGACAGCGAGGAACAGACCGCGTTGTACGGACTGCTGCAGCGGGCCGCGTCGGCCACTGCCGACGCCCACGGGTCACCGGAGCTCGGATGCTCCGGTGCCGCGGATGAGAACTGTTAAGCCCGAACCGGTTTCGTCGGGGTGAACACCACCGGCATGGACTCCAGCCCGCTGACGAAGTTCGCAGGTCGTAGCCCCAGCTTGTTCTCGTCGGCCAGCCGCAGGTCCGGCAGCCGCTGCAACACCTTGGTCAGCATGATCTTCAGCTCCAGGCGCGCCAGCTGGTTCCCCATGCAGAAGTGCGTGCCGAAGCCGAAGGCGAGGTGGTTGTTCGGGTTTCGGTCGATCCGGAAGTTCTCCGGGTCACCGAACACCTCCTCGTCGAAGTTCGCGGCCTCGAACATCAACATGATCTTCTCGTCCTTGCGCAACTGGGTGCCGTGGAATTCGGTGTCCGCGGTGAGGGTGCGGCACATGTTCTTCACCGGCGAGGTCCAGCGCAGCATTTCCTCGATCGCCATCGGCAGCTTCTCGGCATCGGCGGTGAGCTGATTCCACTGATCACGATGGCGCAGAATCTGTTCGGTGCCACCGGAGAGCGTGTGCCGGGTCGTCTCGTCACCGCCGATGAGGATCAGCAGCGTCTCCATGACGATCTCGGCGTCCTCCATCCGGGAGCCCTCGACCTCGGAGTTGACCAGGATCGAGAACAGGTCGTCGGTCGGTTCGGCGCGCCGCTTGCCGATCACGTCCATGGTGAACGCGGTGTAGGCGGCAAAGGTGTCCATCAGCAGCTTGATGGTGTCCTCATCGACGTGCGAGCTCAGCCCGCACACCAGGTCGTCGGACCACTTGAGCAGCAGGTCCCGCTCCTGGGGTGCCACCCCGAGCATGTCACCGATCACCGCCATCGGCAGCGGGGCGGCGATATCGCGGACGAAATCGCATTCACCCTTCTCACACACCGCGTCGATCAGGGTGTCGCACAGGTTGCCGATGGAGGGCAGCTTGTCCATCACCCGCTTGCGGGTGAACCCGGCGTTGACCAGCTTGCGCCGCAACAGATGTGCGGGGTCGTCCATGTCGATCATGTACGGCATGCCGGGCTGGTCGGGGCGGATCCCACCGGCGCTGGAGAACAGCTCGGGATTGCGCTCGGCATCGAGCAGCGCGGCATGACTGGCCGCGGCGGCCTGCCCATTACGGTCACGGAACACCGGTTCGTTGGCCCGCATCCAGCGGTAGGCCTCGCGCGCGGTGGTGCCGTCGGCGTAGAACCGGCCGTCGGCCAGATCCACATCAGGCCGTGCTTTCGTGGACGGACCCGTCAGAACCCCTGTCATGCAATCTCCTTGGCATCGCCGAATGTCATCTGTACGTTCTCCGCCGAGCTCGAGACCAGCGCGCGTTTGGGCAATCCGAGCGCAGCGAGTTCGCGTCCGATCGGATGGCCGCCGAGGCGCACGGACACGCCCCCGGGCCGGTAGCGCACACCCGAAAGCCGCATCTCCCCCGCGGTTTCGCGGGTGACGCCGTCCAGATGTGAGTAGGTCGGATGCACCTGCGGTTTCGACGTGAACGCCGCGGGCACCGCCAGCCCCGTGCCGAACTCCATGCTCACCGCGTGCCGGCCGCCGACGCTGACATCGAAGCCGAAGCTATGGCCCGATCGAACAGTGAAGTCCGCCATGACTTTCGGGTAGCCCCATATATGGCGGCCCGCCTCCATGGTGAACGCACCGTCCACCGGCAGGTGGTGGATGAACGCCGCCGCCTGCCCCAGCCCGCGCAGACCCGATGCCGTGGATCCCGGTGGGTTCACCATCACGTTGGTGCCGTACTCCAGGTACGGGCCGAGGTCCCCGTCGACGTAGTGCATCAACATCAGGATCACCATGGCGCGCCGGCGCCGGTACCGGCACACCTGCAGTCCGCTGTAGTCGATCATCCGCTGCGCGGCATCGGCGTCGACGGAGAACATGGCCATGTGCTGGGTGGCCCGGCGGATCTGCACGGGCATCGTCACGGTTTCACCCGCGATCACGTATTGCGATGTGGCGTGGGTCACGCGCCCCAATCTAGAGCGCGCAGTAGACACATTGCAAGGAAGTGTCTAGTCGGCGAGCTACACCAGCGCGGCGAGATCCTTGATCTGCTCGCTGGAACGGGCACCGACGACCATCATCGTCACCCCGGCGGCCTCCCACGCGACGATCTGCTCCTTCACGTAGTCGAGGTTGCCGACGATCGCCGAGTCGTCCACGAGCTCGTCGGGGATTACCTTGGCAGCCTCGTCCTTTCGATCGGTACGGAACAGCTTCGTCACATCGTCGACGACCTCGGCGTAGCCCATCCGGCGGTACACGTCGGCATGGAAGTTGGTGTCCTCGGCGCCCATGCCGCCCATATAGAGCGCCAGGTGCGGCTTCATCAGCTCCATGATGGCCGGGCGGTCGTCGGTGACGACGACCTGCGCGGTCGCGCAGATCTCGAAGGTTTCGCGGGTGCGGCGCGCGCCGGGGCGGGCGAAACCCTCGTCGAGCCACTCGTTGTACATGCCGGCGATGCGCGGTGAGTAGAAGATCGGCAGCCAGCCGTCGGCGATCTCGGCGGCCAGCGCCACGTTCTTGGGACCCTCGGCGCCCAGCATCACCGGGATGTCGGCGCGCAACGGGTGGGTGATCGGCTTGAGGTTCTTGCCCAGTCCGGTGGTGCCCTCGCCGGTCAGCGGCAGCGGATAGTGCGGGCCGTCGCTGCGCACCGGCGCCTCGCGGGCCCAGACCTGGCGCAGGATGTCGATGTATTCGCGGGTGCGGGCCAGCGGCTTGGGGAACTTCGCGCCGTACCAGCCCTCGACCACCTGTGGCCCGGAGACACCGAGGCCGACGATGTGCCGCCCGCCGGAGAGATGATCGAGCGTCAGCGCGGCCATGGCGAGCGCCGTGGGCGTGCGGGCCGAGAGCTGCAGGACCGAGGTGCCCAGCCGCATGCGCGTGGTCTCACGTCCCCACCAGGCCAGCGGCGTGTAGGCATCCGAGCCCCACGCCTCCGCGGTGAAGACGGTGTCGAAGCCCTCGGCCTCAGCCGTGGCGACGAGTTCGGCGTGGTCGGTCGGCGGCTTTGCGCCCCAGTATCCGAGCTGCAAACCCAGTTTCATTTACCTCGCCTCTCTGGCATTCCTACGATGGCTTGAAACCATTCTTAGAACCTGTTCTACTCGATGCCGTGACCACAGGCCAAAGCAGCCCGGTGCAGATCGACGAGCATGAGCGGCCCCTCTCGGCGCCGTTGAAACTCTCATTCGACTACACCCGTTCAGTCGGACCACTCCTATCCCAGTTCTTCACCGCACTGCGGATGCGACGCATCGTCGGCGTGCGCGGTTCGGATGGCCGGGTGCACGTACCACCCGCTGAGTATGACCCGGTGACCTACGAGGCCCTGACCGAGGTCGTGCCCGTCAGCGCCGTCGGCACCGTGCTGTCCTGGACCTGGCAGCCCGCGCCACTGGAGGGCCAGCCGCTGGACCGGCCATTCGCCTGGGCACTGATCAAACTCGACGGGGCGGACACCCCGTTGCTGCACGCGGTGGACGCCCCGGAGGGCTCCATCAAGACCAGCGACCGGGTGCACGCGCACTGGGTCGACGAGCCGGTCGGCGCGATCACCGATATCGCCTGGTTCGTGCCCGGGGAGGACGCCGAGCCCGAGGGACAGCCCGATGACCGCGACCCGGTCACCGTGCAGGTGACACCCAGCTTCATCGAGATCCAGCACACCGCGTCGCTGCCCGAGACCACCTTCCTGAAGGCGCTCGAGGAGGGCAAGCTACTCGGCGGCCGCACCAGGAGCGGGCGCGACGGCAAGCCCGGCAAGGTCTACTTCCCGCCAAAGGAAGCCGATCCCGCAACCGGTTTGGCGCTCGACGAGTTCCTCGAGCTGCCCGACGTCGGCACGGTCACCACCTTCGCGATCATCAACATCCCGTTCCCCGGGCAGCGCATCAAGCCCCCCTATGTGGCGGCCTATGTGTTGCTCGACGGCGCCGACATCCCCTTCCTGCACCTGGTCGTCGAGATCGACCCGGCCGATGTGCGGATGGGCATGCGGGTGCAGGCGGTGTGGAAGCCGCGTGAGGAATGGGGCCTGGGCATCGACAACATCGACTACTTCAAGCCCACCGGCGAACCCGACGCCGACTACGACACCTACAAGCACCACCTGTAAAGGGCCCGAACTGATGACTGAAATCGCAGTGGTGGGCTTCGCACACGCGCCCCACGTCCGCCGCACCGACGGCACCACCAACGGCGTCGAGATGCTGATGCCGTGCTTCCACCAGCTCTACACCGAACTCGGCCTCAAGCAGACCGATATCGGCTTCTGGTGCTCGGGATCCTCGGATTATCTTGCCGGCCGCGCCTTCTCGTTCATCTCGGCCATCGACTCGATCGGTGCAATCCCGCCGATCAACGAATCGCATGTCGAGATGGATGCCGCCTGGGCGCTGTATGAGGCCTATATCAAGTTGCTGACCGGCCAGGTCGAGACCGCGCTGGTCTACGGCTTCGGCAAGTCCTCGGCGGGCACCCTGCGCCGCGTGCTCGCCATGCAGACCGACCCGTACACCGTGGCGCCGCTGTGGCCGGACTCGGTGTCGATGGCCGGCCTGCAGGCCCGCGCCGGCCTGGACGCCGGCACCTGGACCGCCGAGCAGATGGCTCAGGTGGCACTGGATTCCTATGCCGCCGCCGGCCGCACCGACCGGGAAGAGGTCACCGGCAGCATCGACGAGTTGCTGTCCCGGCCTTACTTCGCCGACCCGCTGCGCCGCCATGACATCGCGCCGATCACCGATGGAGCGTCCGCGATCGTGCTGGCCGCCGGCGACAGGGCCCGCGCACTGCGGGAGAACCCGGCCTGGATCACCGGAATCGAGCACCGCATCGAGACGCCGATCCTGGGTGCCCGCGATCTGACGACCTCACCGTCGACGGCGGCGTCGGCCAAGGCGGCCGCAGGAGGCGACACCGGTTCGATCGACGTCGCCGAGATTTATGCGCCGTTCACCCACCAGCAGCTGATCCTCACCGAGGCGATCGGGCTGGGGGCATCGACCAAGGTCAACCCCTCCGGTGGCGCACTGGCCGCCAACCCGATGTTCTCCGCCGGGCTGGAGCGCATCGGCTTCGCCGCACAGCACATCTTCGATGGCTCCGCCCAACGCGTACTGGCGCACGCCACCAGCGGCCCTGCGCTGCAACAAAATCTCGTCGCCGTGCTGGAAGGGAAGTAGCGAAATGGCTGGTTCACCCCAAAAGAACTTGGCCGCGGTTCTGGGAACCGGGCAGACCAAGTACGTCGCCAAGCGCCATGACGTGTCGATGAACGGCCTCGTGCGCGAGGCGATCGACCGGGCCCTGGCGGACTCCGGGTCGACATTCGACGATATCGACGCCGTGGTCGTCGGTAAGGCGCCCGACTTCTTCGAGGGCGTGATGATGCCCGAGCTGTTCATGGCCGATGCCACCGGTGCGACGAACAAGCCGCTGATCCGGGTGCACACCGCCGGTTCGGTGGGTGGCTCGACCGCGATCGTGGCGGCCAGCCTGGTGCAGTCGGGCAAGTACAAGCGCGTGCTGACGATGGCGTGGGAGAAGCAGTCGGAATCGAATGCCATGTGGGCGTTGAGCATTCCGGTGCCGTTCACCAAACCGGTCGGTGCCGGCGCGGGCGGGTACTTCGCTCCGCACATCCGCGCGTACATCCGGCGCTCCGGCGCCCCCGATCACATCGGCGCCATCGTGGCGGTCAAGGACCGGCTCAACGGCGCGAAGAACCCGCTGGCCCATCTGCACCAGCCGGACATCACCCTGGAGAAGGTGATGGCCTCCCCCATGCTGTGGGATCCGATCCGCTATGACGAGACCTGCCCGTCGTCCGACGGTGCGGCGGCCATGGTGATCGGCAACGAGGAAGCGGCGGAAGCGCATCTGGCCAACGGGAACCCGGTCGCCTGGATCCACGCCACCGCGCTGCGCACCGAACCACTGGCCTACGCCGGTCGCGATCAGGTGAACCCGCAGGCCAGCCGCGATGCCGCGGCCGCGCTGTGGCGGGACGCCGGGATCACCTCACCCATCGACGAGATCGACGCCGCCGAGGTCTACGTCCCGTTCTCCTGGTATGAGCCGATGTGGCTGGAGAGCCTCGGTTTCGCCGCCGAGGGCGAGGGCTGGAAACTCACCGAGGCCGGTGAGACCGCGATCGGCGGGCGGATTCCGTTCAACGCCTCCGGTGGCGTGCTGTCCTCGAACCCGATCGGCGCCTCCGGCATGATCCGCTTCGCCGAGTCGGCCATCCAGGTGATGGGCAAGGCCGGTGACCACCAGGTCCCCGGCGCACGCAAGGCCCTCGGCCACGCCTACGGCGGTGGCGCACAGTACTACTCGATGTGGGTCGTCTCCAGCGACAAACCGGCCGCCAAGTCCTGATGACCGCCCCGGTGACCCTGGCGGGCCGACGGTCGAGGGAAGCGGCCGTCGCCCGCGACAAGCAGGCCTGGCTCGACCTGTTCGCCGAGGACGCGGTCGTCGAGGACCCGATCGGCCCGTCGCATTTCGACCCGGAGGGCAAGGGGCACCGCGGCAAGGAGGCGATCGCGAAGTTCTTCGACATGGCGATCGCACCGAGTCGGCTGGAGTTCCACTTCGACAAGACCTACGTGTGCGGCGACGAGGAAGCCAACACGGGACACATCGTGATCGTCTCGAGCGGCTACCGAGTGATCGCCGAGGGCGTGTTCACCTACCGGGTGGACGCCGACGGCAAGATCGCGGCACTGCGGGCGTACTGGGAGTTGGAGAAGGCGGCAGCCAGCGCGCAGCCGGTGTGACAGACCGAGTCGCGTACCGTGGTAGGCGATTTCATTCCGCACACCCAAAAGAGCTGTTGAGTTTCCCATACATGTTGTCCCGATCACACTTTGCCGCCGCCGCCCTGCTCGTCGTCACCGTCAGCGCCTGTGCGCCCACCGAACCGGGTGGCGCCACCAGCGCGCCGGCACCGACGCTGCCGGCGTTCACCGCCAGCTCCACCACCACCTCGGCCAGCGCTGCGCCCGCGGTCGCCGACTACCGCGATCTGCTGCTCACGGCCGGCGATCTCACCGACGCCGATGACACCTTCGTGCAGCGATCCCGGGAGCCCGCACCGGACGGGCACCCCGGTGCGACCGCCTTCTTCGTCAACGAGGAGGACACCCGCGCCATCATCGACACCGTGCTGATCTACCCCGACGACGCGGCCGCTGCGGCCGCGCTGCAGCAGGCGGTCAGCACCAAGAAGGTGTCCGGCGATCCGCAGCCGACGGGTGTCGGCCAGGGCGGTGTCGTGATCCGGGGCACCCGACCGGATGAGGACAAGGCGGTCACCCTGCTGCTGTTCACCGAGGGCCCCGCGCTGGTCCGACTCGAGTTCCAGAGTGCCGACGGAGACGTCACCACCGACCCGTTCGTCACCAGCATCGGCAAGATGCAGCAGATCGCGCTGCGGGTCGGCCTCGCCGACAATGAGCAGTAGCGCTCACAGCTCCTTGAGCCCGGCGCGGTAGCGCAGGGCCAGCTCGCGGTAGATCTCGGAGCTGGTCTTCACCCACCGCTCGGCGCCGGTACCCGCGACCGGACCGCGGATCTTGGCCGGCGCCCCGGCCACCACCACTTCATCGGGGATCTTGGTGCCGGGAACCACCAGCGCATGCGCGGCCACCAGGCTGCGGGCGCCGATGATCACCCCGTCGAGGACAGTGGCGTGGTTCGCGATCACGGCGTCGGCACCGATATGGGCGCCGTGCACCACACAGGCGTGCCCGATGGTGGCTCCCGGCCCCACGTCCACCGGAATCCCCGGCGGCGCGTGCAGCACCGATCCGTCCTGCACATTGGCATCGGCGCGGATGACGATCGGTGCGAGGTCCCCGCGCAGCACCGTGTTGAACCAGACCGAGGCGCCCGCTTCGACCGTGACATCGCCGATCAGGGTCGCGGTGGGCGCCACGAATGCCTCCGGATCGATTCTGGGTATACGGCCTTCGAACGAATAAACCGGCATCGTCTACATATACCGCGTGGTCCTTGCAGGTAGCAGTGGTTACGTTGCGCAAAGGCGGCACAAAACTGTAACGTGTTCTAGTTAGAGAGACCAGATACGGGAGGCCCACCGTGACTACCGAGACTGCCGGCATTCGTGAAATCGACACCGGCGACTTGCCCGACCGCTACGCCCGCGGGTGGCACTGCCTAGGACCGGTGAAGGATTTCCTGGACGGCGAGCCACACGGCGTCGAGATCTTCGGCACCATGCTGGTGGTGTTCGCCGACTCCGAGGGCAACCTGAAGGTGCTCGACGGCTACTGCCGCCACATGGGCGGCAACCTTGCCCAGGGCACCATCAAGGGCGACACCGTGGCCTGCCCGTTCCACGACTGGCGCTGGGGCGGGGACGGCAAGTGCAAGCTGGTGCCCTACGCCAAGCGCACACCGCGACTGGCCCGCACCCGCTCCTGGGAGACCGACGTGCGCGGCGGGCTGCTGTTCGTCTGGCACGACGCCGAGGGCAACCCGCCGCAACCCGAGGTCCGCATCCCCGAGATCCCCGAGGCCGCCGACGACCAGTGGACCGAGTGGCGCTGGAACACGATGCTCATCGAGGGCTCCAACTGCCGCGAGATCATCGACAACGTCACCGATATGGCGCACTTCTTCTACATCCACTACGGGCTGCCGACGTACTTCAAGAACGTCTTCGAAGGCCACATCGCCAGCCAGTACCTGCACAATGTGGGGCGCGCGGATATCAGCGATCTGGGCACCACCTACGGTGAGGCACACCTGGATTCGGAGGCCTCGTACTTCGGACCGTCGTTCATGATCAACTGGCTGCACAACAACTACGGCGGTTTCAAGGCCGAGTCCATCCTGATCAACTGCCACTACCCGGTCAGCCAGAACTCGTTCATGTTGCAGTGGGGCGTCATCGTCGAAAAGCCCAAGGGGCTCGACGAGAAGACCACCGACAAGCTGGCCCGGGTGTTCACCGAGGGTGTGTCCAAGGGCTTCCTGCAGGACGTGGAGATCTGGAAGCACAAGACCCGCATCGACAATCCGCTGCTGGTCGAGGAGGACGGTGCCGTCTACCAGATGCGCCGTTGGTACCAGCAGTTCTATGTCGACGTCGCCGATGTCACCCCGGAGATGACCGACCGGTTCGAGATGGAGGTCGACACCACCGCCGCGAACGAGAAGTGGGCCGTCGAGGTTCAGGAGAATCTGCAGCAGCAGGAGAACCTCAAGCAGGCAGAACAGAAGGAATCGGCGGAGCAGTCGAGCTGATGACCGCCGGCAACGAGCAGGCCCAGACGCCCGACGTCGATCGTCTGGCCCGCTCGATGCTGCTACTGGCCGGGCATGACGACGATGACGACCACGGACATCCCGATCCTCGCCCCGGTACCGGAAATTGGTCCAAGGCACCGGATTTCGGTTCCGATCCGCAGCGCGCCGCAGCGGTGCACGAGGCCACCGCGCGCGACAAAGAACGGTATCTGACCTCGGGGCTGGCCTCGGTGGACTGCCGGTTCTGTCACGCGACCGTTCAGGTGAAAAAGCTTGGCCCCGAACACACCACGGTGCAGTGGAACGGACAGGCCGCCAAACGCTGTGCGGTGTTCGATGAGATCCGTTCGGCCGGTGGTGATTCCGCACGCGCCAAGTCATGTCACCGGCTCACCGACAGCATCAGGCACGCCATCGCCGAGGGTTGCCTGGAAGAGATCTCCAGCGCTCCGTCCCCCGGCGACGGCTGACTCGCTACAGTCCTTTGAAGCGCTCCCTGACCTGCTCGTCGGTCAACCCGTAGTCACTCAACGAGTAGGTGTGCTTCGGCGCGCGCGGCCCCTTCTTGCTTTCCTCGTGGCTGTCCGAGATCGCCTGCCGCGCATCGTCGGTGAAGTCGATGCCGAAAGTACGGTAGATGCCCTCGACGGCGCCGACCGGGTCCTTGATGAACTCGAAGTAGTCGACATCGCAGAACTGGGCCGGATCGTGCTTGGCCCGTTCGGTATCGAACAGCTCAAGGCCACGCGACCAGGTCTCCAGCGAGTCTTCGCCGATCACTTTGCCGGAGAAGCTGTTCGACCATCCCTCGGTGGTGTGCTGGGCCAGTGAGCACATCGAGGCCATGATGGTCTCCGCGGGTCGGTGACACTGCACCACCAACGCATCCGGGTAGGTCGCGAACAGCGCGTCCAGCGCGAAAAGATGGCTGGGATTCTTGAGCACCCAACGCTTCTCGGGTTCGTTCAGCCCGATCAGCTGCAAATTGCGGCGGTGGCGCTGATACGACTTGGTCCAGTCCTGTTTCGCCAGCCACCGCGAATAGGTGGGGATGTGCGCCAGCGTCTCATAGGACACCGAATGCAGCGACTGACGCAACAGTTGCCAGCATTCCTCGACCTCGTCGGCGGTCATGTAATGCAGACCGGTGTAATCCGGGTTCTCCTCATGCGCCTTGCTGAACTGCGCGTCGAGCTGCTGGAAAACCGGATTCTGCGACCAGGTTTCACGCGGGGGGCGCGGCTGCGGGAACTCGGCCAGCCACAGTTCCAGACCCTGGTGCCGCGGATCTGCGGTGAGCAGACGGTGGATCACGGTCGTGCCGGTCCGTGGCAGCCCGGTCACGAAGATGGGCCGCTCGATGGGCACGTCGGCGTGCTGCGGGTACTGCTTGAACGCCGCCTCGGAGACAAGTCGAGCGACGAGGGCATTCCGCACGAAGAACCGCTGCATCTTGCTGCCGAGCTCGGTCAGATCTGCGTCGCGCTGATAGGCCTCGAGCAGCACGCTCAACGCCTCCCGGTAGTTGTCACTATCGTCACCGAAATCATCGAGTCCGCAAGCCTTTACGGCCGATGCGTGCAGGTCTTCGACGGTGCCGACATTGGTACGAGATGTGCTCATCAGTAGTGGTACTCCCCGCAGTTGACATCCAGCGTCTGCCCGGTGATACCGCTGGAAAGGTCGCTGGCCATGAACAGGATGGCCGAGGCCACCTCGTCTTCGGTCGGTAGCTTTTTCAGATCGCTGTTGGCGGCCGCCGCCTTGTAGATCTCGTCGACCGTGGTGCCGTACTTGCCGGCCTGGTGCTCGAAGTAACTCTTCAAGGTGCCACCCCAGATGTAACCGGGCAGCACGGAGTTCACCCTGATACCGGCCTCACCGAGTTCACTGGCCAGCGACTGCGACATGGCCAGCAGCGCCGACTTGGCCATCTTGTACGCACCCTGTTTGGGGTCGGAGTGCCGGACCACCATCGAGTTGACGTTGACCACCGAACCCTTCGCCTCGGTGAGTGCGGGGGTGAAACCCTGGATCAGCCGCAGCGCGCCGAGCACGGTGAGCTCGATCGTGTCGCGGATGTGGTCGAAACTGGTCTTGGCGAACGGTTTCATCGACGGCACCCGGAACGCGTTGTTGATCAGCACGTCGACCTTGCCGAACTCTGCGATCGCGGTGGACACCAGATTGGCGACCTGCGCCTCGTCGGTGATGTCGGTGCCGACCGCCAGGGCACGCCGGCCCAGCGCGGTGACCTGACCGGCGACATCCTCGAGCCGCTCGACGGTGCGGGCGGCCAGGATGAGGTCGGCGCCCTCCTCGGCGCATCGGCGGGCCAGCGTGGTGCCCAGTGCCGGACCCACGCCACTGATGACGACAACCTTGTCCTGCAACAAACCCGCCATGGTCAACCCACCATTCTTTCGCCGATCAGCTTCTGGCGCAGGGCGATCCGCTGCCGCCAGTCCTCATCCGAGATCTTGTTCGATGCGTAGTACGGCAGCACATCGGGGACCTCGGCCACGTCGACGACCTGCAGGGTAGGCCCGTCGGCCTCGGTCAACTCCCGCGACACCCGCTGCCAGCGGAACTGCAGATAGCCCTTGGTATGCCCGAGCGTCTCGCACCAGTTCGTCACGCCGGGATTGGCATCGGACACCACGATGCGGATCTTGCCGTCCGGATCGGCCTGCGCCTGAGTACCGTTCAGCGAGGTCTGATGGTTGATGTAGTCCAGCGAGATGTACCAGAGGCTGCCCAGCTGGAAGCCGATGTAGGGCGCGTCGGTGACCGGCAGCGTGATGACGATCGCCTGCTGCGGCGCGAGATCGAAGTGTCCGACCGAGGAGTACTGGGTGGCCAGTCCGCCGGGGGTCAGCCGCGGCGCGGTCAGCGTGTTGACCGGCAGGTTGTCGTAGAACCATTTGGGGAACTGCAGCCAGGTCTTCACCCGCTGGATGAGCTGCTTTCCCGCGACGGTGTAGCGCTTCTCGATGAGTTCCTTGGTCAGCGCCGCCGGCGCGGTGCCCGTGGTGTCGGTCCGCGCGATCGCGAAGGTGCCGCGTTGGGCCGACCAGTCGTTGTAGACCTCCCGGATCACCAGTTGCGCGGGCTTGTCCGGGGTGAATCGCCACTCGAAGGTGCCGTCGACGGCGATGTCGAGCTTGCGGTCGTCGAACGCGGTCTCGCTGTCGGGCACCACCTCATCGGTGTACTCGCCGCCGATCAGCTGGAAGCTGACATCGGTGGTGGTCCCGCGCCGGCCGGTGACGACATATTCATGGCCGGGCTGCACCCGGGTGCCGAAGTACATCGTGTCGGGATTGTCCAGGCCCATCTTGGTGAAGGGCCCGGTTCCGCTGTGCAGGAAGGGGTGATCGCGGTCGTAGTCGAAGGCGACATGTGTGCAGGCCGCGATGCAGCCGGCGAGATATTGCAGACCTTCCAGCAGGTCGGCCTCGGACTCGATGAAGGGCGCCTCGGCGACCAGACGCTCGGCCTCGGCGATGGCTTCCACCAATGGCTGTGAATACATCGGCTTCCATTTCTCTCGGTCCAATATTGGACCGAAGTGGTAGAGTTTCCGTTCCGAGACTAGAACGCGTTCTAATTCGAGTCAACGTCCAGAGGTGAGCGCAGCATGTCGGTCCCCGAACCACCCGGCCGGGCGTCACCGCCCACCGAGCGGGTGATCGCCGTGTTGGCGTTTCTGGCCCGCCATCCGCATGACCGTTTCGGGCTCTCCGAGCTGTCGCGGCGCGTCGAACTGAGCAAGCCGACCTGCCTGGGCATCCTGACCTCGCTCACCGAGGCCGGCTATCTGGTGCGCGACGCGGGCGAGACCGGCCGGGACAAGACCTACCGCCTGGGGCCGGCGCTGATCACCCTCGGCCATCTCGCGCAGGAATCGCTGCGGGTCAGCCCGTCTGCCCGCGATGAACTGCGCCTGCTGTCGCAGACCTACGGCGCCACCGCCGCGCTGTCCGGGGTGGTCGACGACCGGATCACGCTGCTCGAACTGGTGGCACCGTCCGGCTCGCCGGCCACCGTGCGGGTCGGACAGAGCTATCCGTTCGCTCCGCCGGTGGGACTGATGTTCGTGCTGTGGGACGAACGCGCGGTCCGCGACTGGCTGCACAAGGAACCGACGATTCCGCTGCGCACCGATACCGACCGCTTCGAACGGGTGATCGCCGAGTGTCGCGCCGCGGGGTACCTGGTGGAACGACTCACCCCCGGCGGACGGCGGCTGTACGCCTTGATGGCGGGCATGTCGAACACCCTGCCCGACGAATTGCGGGCCCTGCTGGGCGAATTGGTCTCCGATATCGGCGAGCGGGTCTACCTGCGCGGCGAGGACGGACCTGAGGCCCGGCATGACATCAGCGTCATCGCCGCCCCGGTCTACGACCATCATCAACGCCAGGTGATGGTGGCCACGATGCAGATCGGGCACGCGATCACCGACGACGAGATCACCGACCGGGCGTCGGCCCTGGTCAAGACAGCGGATGCGGTCACCCGGTCCCTGAGTGGCTCCAAGGCGCACTGGTAGACCGGTTTCGGTTGGCGGAGCGGCGGGTAACCTCGACGGCGTCTGGGGGTCTTCGAGAAATCCGAATCTGAGGAGTTCATCGTGGAGATCAAGACAGTGGCAGCGGGTCTGGCCACAGCAGTGGCACTGAGCCTCGGAGCGTTCGCCTCCGCCGGGGCCGCGGGCGCCGATCCGGGCAACGACGACATCTGGCTGCCCGGCGATCCGCCCGGGCAGAACCCCTTCGGTCCGCCTGGGCAGGTGAAGAAGGCACCGGGGCCGTTCTACGGCGTCCCTCCCGGGCACTGGGGCGATCCTGTCCGGGCCGGCCTGCCGCCGTTCTGGCTCCCACCGGTGGATCTGCTGCCCGCGGGCTACCCGGTTCCCGGCGGCCCGCTGCCGGTGGTGTGGAACCCGGGCAACAACGGTTTCGGAGTGTGGCTCGGCGACATCTTCATCGCCTTCCCGGCCCGTTAGTCAGCTGACGGAGGCCAGCGCGAAGGGCAGCACGTCGGCCGCGCCGGCCGCCCGCACCGACCGGGCCGCCATCGTCAGCGTCCACCCCGTGTCGGTGACGTCGTCGACCAACAGCACGATGTCGCCGTCGATCGTGGGCGGCGGCATCCACGCGCCGTGCAGCGCGGCCACCCGATAAGCGGAGTTGGCGGCGGCCACCGGCCGGTGTTCGGGCGAATACTGCAGCACACCTAGGTTATTCAGCCGCCCCACCTCGGCCAGCCGTGCTGCCAGGGTGGCGATCAGCACCGGGTGACTGACCGAGTCCAGCGCCAGCACCGCGGTCGGCCGCTGAGCCCAGTTCCACGACTTGAGCACGGCGACGGCGGCGGTGATCATCTCGTCGGGCACCTCCGCATCGGGGGCGTCGAGCAGCTTGCGCAGCCGGGCACCCCAGCCCAGGTCGGTGAGCCTGCCGATGACGCGGCCGGCGGCGGGACCATCGTTGATCTTTCCGGACTGCTCGATGCCGAGCTTGCCCAGTCCGGTGGGCCACTGCTTGCGTGGGGTGATCTCGACGCCGGGGCGCATCAGCTGTTCGCGGGTGGCCGCGGCGGCAGCGGCGTCCACATCGGCGTGAAAGGACGACCCGGCGCAGTTATCGCACCGACCGCACGGCTGTGGGCCGAGTTCCGGATCGTCGAGTTGCTTGCGCAGGAAGGACATCCGACAATCCGCGGTGCTCTGATAGTCGAGCATCGCCTGCTGTTCGCGTTTGCGTGCCTCATCGAGGTGGCGGTAGCGGGGTTCGTCGTACTCCCAGGGTTGCCCGGTGCCGATCCAACCACCCTTCACCCGGCGCACCGCACCGTCGACGTCGAGCACCTTGAGCACCATCTCCAGCCGGGACCTGTTGAGGTCCACCAATGGTTCCAGCGCGGCAGTGGACAGCGCCCGGTCCGGTTCCAGCGCGTCGATCACGTGTCGCACCATGGCTTCCGACGGGAAGGCCACCGACGCGAAATAGCGCCACACATCGGCGTCCTCACGCCCGGGCAACAGGATCACTTCGGCGCTGGCGGTCGAACGACCGGCGCGGCCCACCTGCTGGTAGTAGGCGATCGGCGAGGACGGGGCGCCCAGATGGACGACGAAGCCGAGATCGGGCTTGTCGAAACCCATCCCCAGCGCCGAGGTGGCGATCAGCGCCTTGACGTTGTTGTTCAACAGATCGGCCTCGAGTTGCTCGCGTTCGGCGGCTTCGGTGGCGCCCGTGTACGCGGCCACGGCGTGCCCCTGGTCGCGCAACAGGGTCGCGACATCGTGGGCCTGTGCGACGGTCAGTGTGTACACGATGCCCGAGCCGGGCAACGAATCAATATGTGCTGCCAACCATGCCGCGCGCTGAGCCGGCCCGCCCGCCTGCACCACCGACAATCTCAACGATTCCCGGTCCAGCCCGCCGCGTAGCACCAGCGTGTCCCCACCGCCGACGCCCAGCTGCGCGGCGACATCGGCGACCACCCGGTCGTTGGCCGTGGCTGTGGTGGCCAGCACCGGGACATCGGAGCCCAACTCGGCGATCAACGTGCGGATGCGCCGGTAGTCCGGCCGGAAATCGTGGCCCCAGTCGGAGACGCAGTGTGCCTCGTCGACCACCACCAGGCCGGCGTCGGCGGCCAGCGCAGGCAGCACGGCGTCCCGGAAGTCGGGATTGTTCAAGCGTTCCGGGCTGACGAGCAGGACGTCGAGCTCGCCGGCATTCACCCGCTCGTGCACGGTGTCCCATTCGGTGACATTGCTGGAGTTGATCGTGGCGGCCTTGACGCCGGCCCGCTCCGCCGCGGCCACCTGGTTGCGCATCAGCGCGAGCAGCGGGGACACGATGACCGTCGGGCCGCGGCCCTCGGCGCGCAACAGCTTGGCGGCGATGAAGTACACCGCGGACTTGCCCCAGCCGGTGCGCTGCACCACCAGCGCCCGTCTGCGCTGCACCACGAGCGCCTCGATCGCGATCCACTGGTCGTCGCGCAGAACCGCAGAAGGCCCGGCGAGCTGTTCGAGAATGGCCTGCGCCGCGGTGCGAGTGGCCGGCACAGACGAGCGGAGCGACGGGTTGGTGTCCATGGCCCCATCGTGCCGGTCGGGTGTGACCTCCCGGTCAGTGGACCCTGGCGATGACGTCGAGTTCGACGCCGCGCGCCACCGCGAGGTGCACCGGGTGACGGGCCGCCCCCCGTTCGAGGTCGACCGGCCCGTGCGGCGAATCCCAGCCCCATCCGTCGAACGCGCGGCGGGCGTCTTCGACGGTGGGCACCGATGTGGTGGCGATCCCGGCGAGCAGATGCAGACCGGAGTACGTCGTTTCGGCCATGGTCCCGGGCTGCGGTGCGGCCGACTCACCGATCGGGCCGGTCCCGTTGACCAGGTCGAAGGCCCGGCTGAACCCGGCACTGAATTCCGCGGCCGATGCCGAAGCCAACCCGGCGAACCAGCCCGCCGAGATGAACAGGTTCCTGGTCGCGGGGCTTCCGCTGGCGAGCACCACGGTTTCGTCGGTGAACGGGCTGAATCGGGTGACCGTTGCGTCCAGGCCGGACTCGGCGAAGGCCCTGTTGAAACGCACGGCGTCGGACCCCACCAGCAGGGTGACGACCCCGTCCGGATCGGCCGCCACGATATCGGCCAGCACCCGGTCCCAGCCCTGGGGATCATCGACACCCAACGGCACGAACCGCTCACCCAGGATCGAGATGTCAGTGCCCTCCAGCCCGGCCCGGGTGGCCGCCGCCGAGCCGCGCGGCCACACATAGTCGTTGCCGACGATGAACCACCGGCGCAGTCGCAGTTCGGTGCGCAGCCAGCGCAGGGAGGCGATGATCTGGTCGCCGGGCACCTCACCGCTGCACAGCACGCCGTCGCTGCGCTCGCCGCCCTCGTACGCCGCGGCGTACACGTAGGGAATCCGGCCGCCGACCACCTTGGCGATGGCCTGCCGGGCATTGGACAGATGCCACCCGGTGACGGCGTCGACCGAGCCGGCGTCCACCAGATCCCTGATGCTGCCGGCCACCGCGGCCGGATCGCCGCCGGCGTCCACGTGCACAAACTGCACCGAACGTCCTGCGACGCCACCGGCGGCGTCGATCTCCGCCGCGGCCAGTTCTGCCGCCGCGCGGCATTCCAGCCCGAAGATCCCGGCCGGACCGCGACGCGGCAGGGCCAGGGCGACCCGGAACTCGTTGCGGTGCGAACGAGGTCGTTCCGTCCGGGCCGCGGCATCTGGCATGCTGTGGATTCCCGATCCAGAAGGCAAGTCATGGACGACCTCGTCGAGGCACTCACGTTGCTCAGGCGTGCCGCCGTCGTCGCCGCCGGGATCGACGGCGCGCTCGCCGGTACCGACCTCACCGTGGACCGCTGGCGCGCGCTGCACGTCGTGCACCAGAATCCGGGATGCTCGATGTCGGATATCGTCGACGCACTGGCAGTGCCGTCCACCTCCGCGACACGCATCGTCGATGCGCTGGTCGAACTCGGCGCCGTCTACCGCACCGTGTCGCAGCAGGACCGCCGCCGAACCACTTTGCGAGCGTCGTCGCATGGTGCCGAACTCCTTCGAACCGCGGAGTCAGCAATCACCCCAATGGTTTTCCTCAAGGACAGTGACCCCACGCCAATCTAGGACGTGCGTGTTGCGCCATTGTAAATCCGTCGCGCCAGGTGTACACGCCGATCGGCGGCAGACGTGACAACCCTGTGAACAATCGCTCGCTGCCCGAACGCGTGGCACGTTGTCCCTTGACGTTGCGCCCCGCGGGTGTAGGTTCGACATTATTCCCAAATGGGAACATTCGAACGATCGGTGGAGGATTCCATGCCACGTTATCGCTATCGCTGCGCCACTGACGGTCCGTTCGACCTGCACTTCGCCATGGGTAGCGCCCCCACCTCGGTGGAGTGCGAAACATGTTGTGGCAGAAGCACTCGGGTGTACTCCCTGGGCGGGATGCTGACATCCGACCCGGTCGGCGAGCGCATCCTCGATCTGCATGCGCAGTCCCAGTCGGCACCCGGCGTCGTCCACACAACAGCCGGCGCAGCGCAACCGTCCACCCGCCGCTATGCGGACCCGCGTCACCGCATGCTGCCCACACCGTAAACCCGCTGCGCCAGCACATATCCCGATACAGAGGAGTCACCCATGCCAGAAGTGATCTTTCCCGTCGACCAGAGCAAACCGTTCCGCGAGCAGGCACTGGTGGGCCACAACCGATGGCATCCCGATATCCCGGCCGTGGCGACGGTCAAATCCGGCGACAGCTTCCGTGTCGAGTCCAAGGAATGGTTCGACGGCACCATCGTCAACACCGACGATGCCAACGATATCCGCGACTGCGATCTGTCGATGGTGCACCAACTCTCAGGTCCCTTTGCGGTCGAGGGCGCACAGCCCGGCGACCTGCTGGTCGTCGATATCCTCGACGTCGGCCCGGTACCTCAACAGACCGGACCGGTGGCCGGTCAGGGCTGGGGATACACCGGGATTTTCGCCAAGGAGAACGGTGGCGGCTTTCTCACCGATTGGTTCCCCGCCGCGTACAAGGCGGTCTGGGATTTCACCGGCCAGAAGGCCACCAGCAGGCACATTCCCGGCGTCGAGTTCACCGGACTCATCCACCCGGGCTTGATGGGCACGGCACCGAGCGCCGGGCTGCTCGCCGAGTGGAATCACCGGGAAGCTCAGTTGATCTCCACCGACCCGGACCGCGTGCCGCCGCTCGCGCTGCCACCTCAACCGTCCAATGCGGTGCTGGGCAGCCTGTCCGGCTCCGACTACGAACGCGTGGCCGCCGAGGCCGCCCGAACCGCACCACCCCGGGAGAACGGGGGCAACCAGGACATCAAGAACCTCTCCAAGGGCAGCCGGATCTTCTACCCGGTGTTCGTCGACGGGGCGAACCTCTCGCTCGGCGACCTGCACTTCTCCCAGGGAGACGGTGAGATAACCTTCTGCGGCGCAATCGAGATGGGAGGTTACATCGACCTGCGCGTGGAGATCATCAAGGGCGGGATGCAGACCTACGGGGTCACCACCAACCCGATCTTCATGCCCGGCATCGTCGAGCCCCGATACTCCGAGTTCCTGACTTTCGTCGGATTCTCGGTGGACCGCAACGGCACTCAGCATTTCCTCGACACCACGCTGGCCTACCAGAACGCCTGCCTCAACGCCATCGAGTACCTCTCCAAGTTCGGCTGGACCAAGGAACAGGCGTACCTGATTCTCGGTGCCGCCCCCGTGGAGGGACGCCTCTCCGGTGTCGTCGATGTGCCCAATTCGTGTGCCACGCTGTATGTCCCGACCGCGATCTTCGATATCGACATACGGCCTTCGGCCACCCCACCGCAGCGCATCGACCGCGGGCAGTGCGCGGTGAGCAGCTGATGCCCGCACCGACAGACGCCGAGTATTTCGATCTCGGGAACTTCACCCTGCAGAATGGCCACACGCTGCGCGGCGCCACACTGGCCTTCAAGACCTACGGCACACTCAACGCCGACAGGTCCAACGTGATCGTCTACCCCACCTGGTATTCCGGGTGGCACACCGACAACGAGTGGCTCATCGGGCCCGGCCGCGTTCTCGATCCTGCCGAGAAGTTCATCATCGTTCCCAACATGTTGGGCAACGGGCTGTCTTCGTCACCGTCGAACACGCCCGCACCCTATGACGGGCCGCGTTTTCCCGACGTCACGTTCCATGACCAGGTGGAAGCGCAGTATCGGCTGGTTACCGAAAAGTTCGGCATCACGTCGATCGCACTTGTCACCGGGTGGTCGATGGGTGCAGGCCAGACGTATCAGTGGGCGGTCAGCCATCCCGAGATGGTGCAACGGGCCGCACCCTTCTGTGGATCCAGCATCACCGCACCGCACAACAAGGTATTCCTGGAGTCGCTGGTCGCCGCGCTCTCCGCCGACGCCGCCTTCGCCGAAGGCGACTACGAACCGGATCGGCTGCCGGTCAAGGGGTTACGCGCGTTCGCGCGGGTCTACTCCGGCTGGGGGTACTCGCAGGCGTTCTACTGGCAGGAGACCTGGCGCGAACTGGGCTACACATCCTTCGACGACTTCCTCTACGGGTTCTGGGAGGGGTTCTTCCGCGACGGCCGCGACCCGAACAACCTGATCACCATGATCGGTACATGGCACAGCGGAAATGTCGGTAACACACCGGGTTTCGACGGCGATGTGGAGAAGGCACTGGCATCCATCAAGTGCCCGCTGCTGGCCATGCCCGCCGAGAAGGACCTGTACTTCCCGCCCGAGGACGAGCAGTGGGCGAGCGAGTTCATACCGCACGGCGAGGTCAGGGTGATCCCGGGCATCTGGGGGCACTTCGCCGGTGGCGGCGCCAACGACGTGGACACCGACTTCATCGATGCCGGGTTGCGCGAACTGATGACAAGGCCGGGATACTCGCCCACCGAGTAGCCGTGTCGCCGCACGCCGCGGCCCCGGTCACCTGTGCTCGGTGACCGGGGCGCCCGGCTCCTTCTTCTCAGGCGTATCCGAGCGCGAGGTTCTCGGCGGTGATCCGCACGCGCAGTACCGCCGCGTTGGCGATGGTGAACACGATGGCGGTCAGCCATGCCGAATGCACCAGCGGCAGGGCGACGACTTCCACGGCGACCGCGGTGTAGTTGGGATGATGTATCCAGCGATATGGACCGCTGCGAACCAGTTCGGCGCCGGGCACGATGATGAGCCTCGGATTCCAGTGCTTGCCGAGCGTGGCGACACACCACCAGCGGACGATGGTGCTGGCGGCCACCAGGGCAACCATCGGCCACCCCAGTGCGGGGATGAACGGCCGGTGCGCGAAAGCGACTTCGGCCATGCACGACAGCAGCAGCGCGCCGTGCATCGCCACCATCACCGGGTAATGACCCTGACCGAACTCCCGGCCCCCGCGGGCGAAGGACCAGTTGGCGTTTCTGCGCGAAACCGCCAGCTCGACCAGCCGCTCGAGACCGATCAGCACAATGAACAGGTAGTACATCGCGGGCCGCCTACCAGCCCAGCAACACGAGCTCGAAGCTGAATCCAGGCCCCATGGCCAGCAGCAGGCCCGTCGATCCCCGGTCCGGGGGCTCGGTCAGCGTGCGGTCGAGCACATCCAGCACGGACGCCGACGAAATATTGCCGTTGTCCCGCATGGACTCCCAGCTGTGCCGGAACTCGACGGGCGGAACGTCCAGTGCCTCCGACACCGCGTCGAGCACCTTGGGTCCACCCGGGTGGCACACCCAGGTGGACACGTCGGCGGTCGTCAGGCCGTGGTCGGACAGGAAGTCGGTGACCTCGGCACCCAGGTGATCCGAGGCCATCCGTGGCACGTCGCGCGACATCACCAGCTGAAATCCGCTCGCGCTGACATTCCAGCCCATCACGTCGACGGTGTCGGGGAACAGCCTGCTGCGGGTGGCCAGCACTCGCGGCCTACCGATCAGGTTGGGCCCGGCCGGCGTTCGATTGGCGCGACGGCACCGGCGCCGTCACCGAACAGGCACAGTCCGATCAGCGCCGGGATGGACGTGTCGTCACGTTGCAGGGTCAGCGAGCACAGTTCCACCGACAGCAGCAGCGCCACCTGGTCGGGGAAACCGCGAAGGTAATCGTGCATCCGGGCCAGGCCGGCGGCACCGCCGACACAGCCCAGGCCGAAGAGCGGGAGCCGCTTCACGTCGGGCCGCAACCCCAGCCGGGAGAAGATCCGGGCGTCGATCGTCGGAACGGCGACGCCCCGTGCTCGACACCGCGATCACGGCATCCACGTCCTCCGGCCGCAGATGGGCGTCGTCCAGCGCCGTGCGTGCGGCACGTTCACCGAGTTCCGTCGCGACCTGCAGGTAGGCCTCGTTTGCCTCGGTGAAGCCCGAAAGCGTCGCGTAGCGATCGAGGGGCAGCGCGAGGCTGCGGGTCGCGACCCCGCTGGTGCTTGCGAACCGGGTGAATGCCGGGTCGACAACCGTGCCGAGCTCGCGGACGACCTCGTCCTGTGAGTACCGGTGCGGCGTCATTGCCACCCCGGTGCCCGCGATGTGCGGGGCACCCGGACGCGGGCTGCCGAGGGTGTTGATGAATGGGGTTTCCGATGTATCTGTCATGCCCGTTGAACGCATGACAACACCGAATAAGTTCATCCGAATCGCCATTTGTGAAATACCGCTCTAATTCACGCTATTTTCACAAATTCGCGCTATAACCGCATTTCAGGCCGATTTTCTGACAAATTACACAGGCCCGATATCCATTTTTCCGGGACTTCCCAGGAATGGTTGGATATCTGTCTGTCGCTTATCTATTCGCTGATGATCGGCTGATACCCGCCGCGGCGCTGACGCTATGTTGTGGCGGCGGCTTCTTGCTCGCGCTTGATCTCCAGGGCGATGTCGATGAGCTGGTCTTCCTGGCCACCGATCAGCTTGCGTTGCCCGGCGCGGTGCAGCAGCTGATGCGCGGGCACACCGTAGCGCTCGGACTGGCGGATGGCGTGCTTGAGGAAGCTGGAGTACACCCCGGAATACCCCATGATCAGCGCGTTACGATCCAGCAGGCACTCCGCGGGCATCGCCGGGGCCACGACCTCTTCGGCGGCATCGGCGATCTCGAAGAAATCGATACCGGTCTTCACCCCGATCTTGTCGAACACCCCGATCATCGCCTCCACCGGCGCATTACCGGCACCGGCACCGAACCGGCGACACGATCCGTCGATCTGCTTGGCACCGGCACGCACCGCCTCGATGCTGTTGGCCACCCCGAGCCCGAGGTTCTCATGCCCATGAAAACCGACCTGGGCATCATCGCCGAGTTCGGCGACCAACGCGGCCACCCGATCGGCGACCTGATCGAGCACCAACGCACCCGCAGAATCCACCACATACACGCACTGACAACCCGCATCAGCCATGATCCGGGCCTGGGCCGCGAGCTTCTCCGGGGAAATGGTGTGGCTCATCATCAAAAACCCGACCGTCTCCAACCCGAGTTCACGGGCCAGCCCGAAATGCTGGATCGACACATCGGCCTCAGTGCAATGGGTGGCGATCCGACAGATCTCACCACCATTGTTCTGCGCCTCCTTGATGTCCTCCTTGGTGCCCACACCGGGCAGCATCAAAAAGGCGATCTTGGCGTCCTTGGCCGTCTGCGCCGCGAGCTTGATCAGCTCCTGCTCAGGAGTTTTCGAGAACCCGTAGTTGAACGACGACCCGCCCAGCCCGTCACCATGGGTGACCTCGATGACCGGCACCCCCGCCGTGTCCAGCGCCGCGACGATCGAGCGCACCTCATCGGTGCTGAACTGGTGGCGCTTGTGATGAGACCCGTCCCGCAACGACGTGTCGGTCATCCGGACATCCCACACCGGGTTGAAGAAAATCTCACCTGTGCCGCTCATGCCTGCACCCCTGTCCCTGCTGAAACTCGTTCGCGGGCGATCTCCTCGCCCACCTTGGTCGCCGCCGCGGTCATGATGTCCAGGTTCCCCGCATAGGGCGGCAGGTAGTCCCCGGCGCCTTCGACCTCGACGAACGTGGTGACCAGATGGTTGCCGCCGTTGAACACCGTCGGCTCATCGAACTGCG
Organism: Mycolicibacterium frederiksbergense; assembly: GCF_012223425.1. GTDB lineage: Bacteria > Actinomycetota > Actinomycetes > Mycobacteriales > Mycobacteriaceae > Mycobacterium > Mycobacterium frederiksbergense. The sequence goes on along the minus strand of NZ_CP038799.1, from coordinate 3,315,363 downwards.
GCTCGTTGAGCAGCCGGTAGCCGGGCACGTAGGTCTGCACCTCGGCCACGACCTCCTTGATCGAGGCTGTGATCGCGTCATGATCGGCGTCCTCGGGGATCGCGCAGAAAATGGTGTCGCGCATGATCATCGGCGGATCCGCCGGGTTCAAAATGATGATCGCCTTGCCGCTGCGCGCCCCACCGATATCGCGCACACCCGCACTGGTGGTCTTGGTGAACTCATCGATATTGGCCCGCGTGCCCGGACCGGCCGAAGCCGAGGACACCGACGCCACGATCTCGGCGTAGGACACATCCACCACCCGAGACACCGCATACACCATCGGGATGGTCGCCTGCCCACCACAAGTCACCATGTTCACATTCGGCGCATCCAGATGCGCCCGCAGATTCGCCGGCGGAATCACCCCCGGCCCCACCGCCGCCGGAGTCAGATCGATCGCGGTGATCCCCGCTTCGGCGTAGCGCGGCGCAGCATCGCGGTGCACATAGGCACTGGTCGCCTCGAACACGATATCGGGGCGCTCGGACTGGCCCAGCAGCCAATCCACCCCCTCGTGACTGGTCTCCAACCCGAGCTTGCGGGCACGGGCCAAACCCTCGGACGCCGGATCGATACCGATCATCCAGCGCGGCTCCAGCCACTCCGACCGCAACAACTTGTACAGCAGATCGGTGCTGATATTGCCCGACCCCACAATCGCAACACTCAACTTCTCAGCCATATGTGGCTCCTATTCGAAAGAAAGACGAACTGAACCTAGCCCGTCGAAATCTGCTACGAAATCGTCACCGGGACGAGCATCTATCGCACGCATGCAGGCACCCGGCAACACGATGTCCCCCGCCTTCAGGCGAACCCCGAACTGATCGACCTTGCGCGCCAACCACGCCACCGAGGTGACCGGATTGCCCAGCACGGCGTCACTTCGACCCTCGGCAACCACCTCACCGTTGCGTTTAAGCACAGCGCTGATGTTTTTGATGTCAATGTCCTTGGGCGACACCCGTTCCGGGCCAAGCACCCAACCCGCAGACGACGCGTTGTCGGCAATCGTGTCGCACAGCTTGATCTTCCAGTCGGTGATCCGGGTATCGATCAGCTCGATCGACGGCGCGAACGCCGCCGTCGCGGCCAGCACATCGTCCTCGGTGCACCCGGCCCCGGGCAGGTCATCGGCCAGGATGAACCCCACCTCGACCTCGACCCGCGGATACAGAAACCGGCCCGCCGCAACCGGTTTGTCCTCGAAGACCTCCATATCGGCGAGCAGATGACCGTAATCGGGCTCATCCACCCCCATCATCTTCTGCATCGCCTCCGAGGACAGACCCACCTTGTGCCCGATCACCCGCGCGCCCTCGGCAACACGCTGCCGGATGTTGATCAGCTGGATCTCGTAGGCATCGACGACGTCGATATCGGCATACCGATCCGTCAACGGGGTTGTCGGCACCCGGCTACGCTCCGCCTCAGCCAGATCGGCAGCAAGCTGGTCACGGACCTCGACACTGAGCATCTTGGTGAATTCCCCTCATAACTCGATTAGGGCCTCGACCGGCACAGTTGCGGGCCTGTTGTCGAAAGGCACTGCAATTCTATAACGTGTTCTACATGACTGGACAGGAGTACGACGTCGTCGTGGTCGGCAGCGGCGCTGCCGGCATGGTCGCCGCCCTCACCGCTGCTCACCAGGGTCTCTCGACAGTAGTCGTCGAGAAGGCTCCGCGCTACGGTGGTTCCACTGCGCGGTCAGGTGGCGGCGTGTGGATCCCGAACAACGAGATCCTCAAGCGTGACGGGGTCAAAGACACCGCCGAAGCGGCACGCCAGTACCTGCACGCCATCATCGGCGACGCGGTGCCGGCCGACAAGATCGACACCTACCTGGACCGCAGTCCGGAGATGCTGTCGTTCGTTCTCAAGAACTCCCCACTCAAGCTGTGCTGGGTGCCGGGCTACTCCGATTACTACCCGGAGACCCCGGGCGGTAAGGCCACCGGTCGCTCGGTGGAACCCAAGCCGTTCAACGCCAAGAAGCTCGGTCCCGACGAGAAGGGCCTCGAGCCGCCGTACGGCAAGGTGCCGATGAACATGGTGGTGCTGCAGCAGGACTATGTGCGGCTCAACCAGCTCAAGCGTCACCCGCGTGGCGTGCTGCGCAGCATCAAGGTCGGGGTGCGCTCCGTCTGGGCCAACGCGACCGGCAAGAACCTCGTCGGCATGGGCCGAGCCTTGATCGCTCCGCTGCGTATCGGGCTGCAGAAGGCCGGCGTGCCGGTGCTGCTCAACACCGCGCTCACCGATCTATACGTCCAGGACGGCGTGGTGCGCGGGATCTATGTGCGTAACACGCAGGACCCCGAAAGCGCTGAGCCGACGCTGATCCGGGCCCGCAAGGGAGTGATCCTGGGGTCCGGCGGGTTCGAGCACAACGAGCAGATGCGGGTGAAGTACCAGCGCGCCCCGATCACCACCGAGTGGACCGTGGGCGCTGCCGCCAACACCGGCGACGGTATCCTCGCCGCCGAAAAGCTCGGTGCGGCACTGGAGCTCATGGAGGACTCGTGGTGGGGCCCGACGGTTCCACTGGTCGACGCGCCGTGGTTCGCGCTGTCGGAACGCAATTCGCCCGGGTCGATCATCGTCAACATGTCAGCCAAGCGGTTCATGAACGAGTCGATGCCCTATGTCGAGGCCTGCCATCACATGTACGGCGGCAAGTACGGACAGGGCGAGGGCCCCGGCGAGAACGTGCCGGCGTGGATGATCTTCGACCAGCAGTACCGCGACCGCTACATCTTCGCGGGGCTGCAACCCGGACAACGCATTCCGAAGAAGTGGATGGAGTCCGGCGTCATCGTCAAGGCCGGCACACTGGCCGAGCTGGCGGAGAAGACCGGGCTGTCCGCGGAGGCGCTGGCCGCCACCGTCGACCGGTTCAACGGCTTCGCGCGCTCGGGCGTCGACGAGGACTTCCACCGCGGCGACAGCGCGTATGACCGCTACTACGGCGACCCCACGATCAAGCCCAACCCGAACCTGGGCGAGATCAAGCACGGCCCGTTCTACGCCGCGAAGATGGTGCCCGGTGATCTGGGGACCAAGGGCGGTATCCGTACCGACAACGACGGGCGTGCGCTGCGTGACGACAACTCGGTGATCGAAGGGCTGTACGCCGCAGGTAATGTCAGTTCGCCGGTAATGGGGCACACCTATCCCGGCCCGGGCGGGACCATCGGACCCGCGATGACCTTCGGATACCTGGCTGCGCTCGCGATTGCCGGAAAGGGCTGATATGCCGATTGATGCCGCCTTGGCGCTCGCCGCCGATCTGGAGCCCATCGAGTTCTCCTGGACCAGTAGCGATATCCAGCTCTACCACCTCGGTCTGGGTGCCGGCGCCGACCCGATGGATGAGCGCGAGCTGCGCTACCTGACCGACAACACCCCGCAGGTGCTGCCCACCTTCGGCAATGTCGCGGTCAGCTTCCACATGACCGAGGCGCCGACGGTGCAGTTCCCCGGTATCGACATCGAGTTGTCCAAGGTGCTGCACGCCAGCGAGGGCGTGACAGTGCCCGGGCCCATCCCGACCAGCGGCAAGGCCTGGTCCAAGCAGCGCTTCACCGAGATCTGGGACAAGGGCAAGGCGGCCGTCATCGTCAGCGAATCCACCGTGACCGATGAGTCCGGCACGGTGCTGTGGACGACGAAGCGCTCCATCTTCGCCCGCGGCGAGGGCGGATTCGGTGGTGAGCGTGGGCCCTCCACGTCGGTGGAACTGCCCGACCGCGCACCCGACGCCGAGATCGCCATTCCGACGCTGCCGCAGCAGGCGCTGCTGTACCGGCTGTGCGGTGACCGCAATCCGCTGCACTCGGATCCCGGATTCGCCAAGGCCGCCGGTTTCGACCGCCCCATCCTGCACGGGCTGTGCACCTACGGCATCGGCGCCAAGGCCATCGTCGATCACTTCCTGGACGGTGATGTGCGCCAGGTCGGCACCTACGGCGCGCGGTTCGCGGGCACCGTCATCCCCGGCGAGACGTTGCAGGCCAACATCTGGCACCACGACGGCAAGTACATCGGGACGCTCACCGCCCCCAGCCGGGACAACACCGTGGTGCTCTCCGGCGTGGAGCTCATTCCGGCCGGCTAGTCCCACGACGGTCTCGAATTCTGCTGTGCACGCGACGATGTCGCGGAGTGGGCGGACGAACAATCAGGCCATGGCAGAATCCCGGTGGGAGCAACATGGACCGTTACGAGGGCTTGGCCCGAGCATTCGTGAGGCTGGCGGACACGCTGGTCGCGGATTTCGACGTGGTCGAGTTGGCCCAGCAGCTGGTGGAGAACGCCATGGCGCTGCTCCCGGTCGACGCCGCAGGAATCGTGCTCGCCGACGTGCACGGCCGTTTCCAGGTACTGGCATCCAACAGCGAACAGACCCGATTGCTGGAACTGTTCCAGATCCAGCAAAACAGCGGCCCATGTCTGCTCGCCCATCGCACCGGTGAGCAGGTAGTTGTCGAGGATCTACGGATCGACATCGCCCGCTGGCCGGAGTTCGCCGCACGCGCCATCGAATACGGGTTCCTTTCCGTGCACGCGCTCCCGCTACGGCTGCGCAACGATCGAGTCGGCGCCTTGAATTTGCTTCGCTTCGACTCCGGCAAAATGCCGGACGCCGACATCGCGATCGGTCAGGCGCTGGCCGACGTGGCGACGATCGGAATCGTTCACCAACGCATCGCCAGCAGGTCGGACGTGCTGAACCAGCAGCTACAAACCGCGTTGAACACCCGCACCGTCATCGAACAGGCCAAGGGCGTGCTCGCCGAGCGTGGCGGGGTCGACATGGACGCTGCTTTCACTGTGCTGCGCGGGTACGCCAGACGGAACAACCGCAAACTCGCTGACGTGGCGCGCGCGGTGGTGGGGGGTGCGGACACCACCGCCATCCTCGAACCCGACTGACGCCAGGCCGCGGGCTACACCCGCGTGGACAGATCCTCACCACCGGTCGGGCGCGACGGACCATGCGGTGCGACGGGCGCCGGGCCCGCGGTCGAACCACCGGCCGCCGCCTGCTCGCGCGAATCGAGTGCCGACTGGCGTTGATCCTGTTGCTGATCGCGGGCGTCCTGGGTCGCCTGGCGCTGGTCCTGCTGATCTTCGCGTTGGTTCTGCTGGTCTTCGCGGGCGTTCTGCTGAGCGTCACGCTGCTCGGGTGTCGGTGCCGCGGACATCCCAGGAGGGGGGCCACCGGCAGGCCCGCCCGGTTGTTGCTCCTGGCCCTGCTGCACGGCCTGGGTGCCCTGCTGCACGGCACCCTGCGCCGCCTGCATCGCCTGTTGCATCAGCTGGCCGAAGCCGCCGCCCTGCCCGCCGCCACCACCACCCTGGCCACCTCCGAGGCTGCTCGCCGCCTGCTGCGGCATCTGCGCCAACTGCCCCAGCTGGCCGGTGAGTTGCCCCAACATGTCGCCCGTCTGGCCCACCGACTGGCCGGCGGATTCGTCACCCACGTTATAGGCGGCCTGCGCCGCTCCGACCTTGCCGGAGAACGTGTTCTCTTTGGCGGCAAGCGAAGTCACGTTGGCCGTCATCGACGCTTCCAGCGTGGGGAGCACAGCCGCGATCGTCATGCTCATCGCATCGGCGCCGGGCGGGATGACCGGCATGGGCGGTAACTCCACCGATGCCGCGCTCCAGCTGATGCCCTCGGGTTTGCGAAGTGGGCTTGACATTGCTGCTCACCAATCCTCGTCGACGTCGTCTTCGGCCAGGTCGTGTTCCAGGGCCTCGGGCAGTGCCAAGCCAGTTGTCGTGCCCCCGCTGGTCCCGCGCTGCCCCATCATCGGCCCCATGCCACCCCCCATCCCGCCACCGGCGGCCACCGGCGCCATACCGCCGATCGCGCCGCTGCCGGCACCGGCTCCGGGCGCCGGTGCGACCGACACGGGCACGGTGCTACCGACCAGACTGGCCATCAACGGGGACTGCGCGGATCCCCCGCCACCACCGGGCAGGCCGGCCGCACGCACCATGCCCGCCCCGGCGCCCGCTCCGCCGCCACCGGCCAATGGGTGGTTGGAGAACGCGGAGAAAGGCGAGAGCCCACCGAGACCCGCTCCGCCGCCGCCCTGGCCGAACATCGAGGTGAGCTGCTGGAGCGGCTGGCCCACGGTCTGCGCCAGCTGCTGCGGGGCCTGGGTCACCTGGCCCATGGCCTGACCGAGCATCTGCGGGATCTGACCGACGAGACCGGCCAGCTGACCCATCATCTGCATTGCCTGCGACGGGTCCTGGCCGGCGACCTGCTGCGGCCCCACCGGGGGTGTTCCCGTGGTGGGCGTGCTTGCCGGGGCGCCGATGCTGTTGGCCATCGTGCTCGCATTGGCCGTCACGGTGGCCGAATTCTGCGACAGCCCCAGCATGATCCGGCTCTGCACCAGGGCCTGGGTGTTGCTGACCGGCATCGACTGGATCGCCATGCACTCGGCCTGGGTCTCCTGCGCGACGATGTTCGCCATCGTCTTGGTCTGGATGACGGCGGCCTCCATGGTGCGCAGCTTGGCTGCGATGGCAGCAGCCTGAGCGGCGTTCGCCTCGTGCCCACCGATGATCGTGGTGGCCTCACCGGCGGCGGCCATCGAACCGCCACCCTCCCAGGTGTCGGTGAGTTTCATCAGCTGACTCTGCTGCTGCGGCACCACCGTGCCGCCGATCTTGGCCGCGAGTGCCTCGTACTGCGCCGCCGCCGCGGCCAGCGCGTTCTCGTCGACGTTCGGCCACCCCGGGCCGGTGACCGTCTGCCCCCCGTATGGGCTCACATCAGGCTGGATCCCCATGGCCTCGAGATTACCGTGCCCCCGATCGGGGTCGGCACACTAATTACCCGAGGATCAGACCCGAGGTCGGCACACCCGTACCCGCCGTGACCAGCACGTGCTCCACATTGTCGACCTGGTTGACCGAGGTACCGCGCAACTGCCGCACACCCTCGGCGATGCCGTTCATACCGTGGATGTACGCCTCACCGAGCTGTCCGCCGTGGGTGTTGATCGGCAATCGTCCACCCAGCTCGATGGCGCCCCCGGCGATGAAGTCCTTGGCCTCACCCTTACCGCAGAAGCCGAGCTCCTCCAGCTGGATGAGGGTGTAGGGAGTGAAGTGGTCGTAGAGGATCGCGGTCTGGATATCGGCGGGCGACAGTCCGCTCTGCTCCCAGAGCTGGCGGCCGACGAGTCCCATCTCGGGCAACCCGAGCTCATCGCGGTAGTAGGAGTACATGGTGAACTGATCGGCGCCGGCGCCCTGTGCGGCGGCCTCGATGATCGCCGGCCGGTGCTTGAGGTCCTTGGCCCGCTCCGGGGTGGTGACCACGATGGCCACCCCGCCGTCGGTTTCCTGGCAGCAGTCCAGCAGCCGCAGCGGCTCGGCGATCCACCGCGAGTTCTGGTGGTCCTCGATGGTGATCGGTTTGCCGTAGAAATGTGCCTTCGGGTTGTTCGCGGCGTGCTTACGGTCGGCGACCGAGACGGCACCGAAATCGGCGCTGGTGGCGCCGTATTCGTGCATGTACCGTTGCGCGATCATCGCCACCGAGGCGGCCGGGGTGCTCAGGCCGTGCGGATAGGACCAGCTGTACTCCACACCGCGGGAATCGGCGTTGACGGTCAGGCCGCTCATCACCTGACCGAAGCGGAATTCCGAGCGCTCGTTGAAGGCCCGGTAGGCCACCACGACTTCCGCGACTCCCGTCGCGACCGCCAGCGCGGCCTGCTGCACCGTCGCGGCCGCGGCGCCGCCGCCGTAGCCGATCTGGCTGAAGAACTTCAGATCCCCGATCCCGGTCGACCGTGCGACGGCCGTCTCCAGGTTGGAGTCCATCGTGAAGGTGACCAGACCGTCGACATCGCCCGGGGTCAGTCCCGCGTCGTCGAGCGCGTCCAGCACTGCCTCGGCGGCCAGGCGTAGCTCGCTGCGACCGGAGTTCTTGGAGAAGTCGGTGGCGCCGATACCGGCGATGGCAGCTTTGCCGGAGAGCGTCACTTGTCCCCCAAGGTCAGAGTGGACGTGGCGATGACGTGGTTACCGAGGCTGTTGGCGCCCACCACTTTCAGCGTCACGTGGTCGCCGTCGACGGCGGTGACCTCACCGGTGAACGTGATGGTGTCGTACGCGTACCACGGCACCCCGAGGCGAAGCTTGATCGACGTGACGACGGCGTTCGGGCCGGCCCAGTCGGTGACATAACGCCCCACCAGACCGGTGTCGGTCAGGATGTTGACGAAGATGTCCTTGGACCCCTTGGCCTGCGCCTTGTCCCGGTCGTGGTGCACGTCCTGGTAGTCGCGCGTCGCGATGGCGGTCGACACGATGAATGTCGGATCACCGTAGATCTTCAGTTCGGGCAGCGTGGTGCCCACGGTCACGCTCACGCGGTGGCCTCCCATGCGTACAGGGTCCAGGCCGGGCTGACATCGCTGTCCGGGAAGTCGAGATACGTTGCGCGCACCGGCATTCCGATCTTCACATCCGCGGGGTCGATACCGCGCAGCTCACCGAGCATCCGGACACCCTCGTCGAGTTCGACGAGCGCGATCACGAAGGGCAGCGTTCGCCCGGGCACCTTCGGCGCATGGTGCACCACATAGCTGAACACGGTGCCTTTGCCGGAGGCAACGACGTAATCGGCGGGCGCATCTTTGTCGGCCCAGACCGCGGGCACCGGCGGATGCTGCAACGTGCCGTCCGGACGTCGCTGGATCCGCAACTCGTGGGCGTTGATGCCGTCCCAGAAGAATTTGGTGTCGCGCGAGGACGACGGCCGCATCAGCTTGTCCGGGTCGAGATCCTCGGGCAACACCGCCGTTTCGGCGGTGGCCTGATTGGCAGCCGGCAGGAACTTCATGATGCGCCAGTCCATCTCGGCGACCTCTTCATCGCCCACGTGCCAGCGGATCTTCTGGTTGATGAAGTAGCCCTCGCCCAGCGCAGTCTGCTTGGGGCCCACCACATCGGTGATCTCGGCGCTCATCGCGACAAGCTCGCCCGGCTTCAGGTAGCGGTGATAGGTCTGATCGCAGTTGGTGGCGACCACGCCGACGTACCCGGCGTCATCGAACAGCTTCATGGCCCGTGCCAGCGGATCGTCGTCGGAGCGGGTACGCCCCAGACCCATCATGGTCCAGACCTGGATCATGGCCGGCGGGGCGACGATGCCGTCATGCCCGGCTGCCTTGGCGGCGTCCTCGTCGACGTAGATCGGGTTGGTGTCACCGATCGCATCGGTCCAGTGGTGGATCATCGGCCGGTTCACCGGGTCCCGGGCAATGGTCGGCTCGCCCCGTCCCGCGGCGACGATCGCGTCGATACCTGCCTGCAGTTCCGTCACCGGGGAACCCTCGGCACCTTGAGCCCCGATGCCGCGATCATCTCGCGCATCACCTCGTTGACGCCGCCACCGAAGGTGATGACCAGGTTGCGCTTGGTCATCTTGTCCAGCCAGTCCAGCAGCCGGGCGGTCTCCGGGTCGGCCGGGTTGCCGTAGCGGCCGACGAGCTCCTCGGCGAGCCTGCCGACTTCCTGGATCCGTTCGGTGGAAAACACTTTCGTCGCTGCGGCATCGGCCACCGCGATGGTCTCGCCGGATGCCGCGACCTGCCAGTTCAGCAGTTCGTTGACGCGCCAGATCGACTTGATCTGGCCGAGCAACCGGCGTGCGCCCTCCTGCTCCAGCGGTGTGACGCCGTCCGAACCGGGCTTGGCCGCCCACTCGTGGACCTCGTCGTAGATGCCGGCGATACGCCCGGCCGGCCCCAGTCCGACGCGCTCGTGGTTGAGCTGGGTGGTGATGAGTTTCCAGCCGCCGTGCTCGTCGCCGACCAGCATGTCGGCGGGCACGTGGACGTCGTTGTAGTACGAGGCGTTGGTGTGGTGCGCACCGTCGGACAGGATGATCGGCGTCCAGGAGTAGCCGGGATCCTTGGTATCGACGATCAGGATCGAGATGCCCTTGTGCTTGGCGGCTTCCGGATCGGTACGGCAGGCCAGCCAGATGTAATCGGCATCGTGGGCCCCGGTGGTCCACATCTTCTGCCCGTTGACGATGTACTCGTCGCCGTGCCGAACGGCGGAGGTCCGCAGGGAGGCCAGGTCGGTACCGGCCTCCGGCTCCGAGTAGCCGATCGCGAAATGCACTTCACCGGCCAGGATCCCGGGAAGGAACTTCTTCTTCTGCGTCTCGGTGCCGTGCACCTGCAGGGTGGGTCCGACGGTCTGCAGCGTCACCATCGGCAGCGGCACATCGGCCCGGTTGGCCTCGTTGACGAAGATCTGCTGTTCGATCGGCCCGAAGCCGAGACCCCCGTACTCCTTGGGCCAGCCGACACCGAGCTTGCCGTCCGAGCCCATCCGCTTGATCACCGTGCGGTAGGCCTCGTTGTGCCGGTCGGACTCCATCGCCGCCGCCTCTTCGGGCGTGATGAGAGTCGAGAAGTACTCGCGCAGTTCGGCTTGCAGTGACCGCTGCTCCGAGGTCAGTTCGATGAACATCAGGCTCCCACCAGGTCCAGCCGATAAGAAGGTCCGCCCAGCAACCGGGTCAGATCCTTGATCGAAGAGAAATAACGGTCCATGGGGTAGGTGATGTCCATACCCATGCCGCCGTGCAGGTGATGGCACAGCCGCATCGCAGGCGGCGCCTGCGATGTCAGCCAGTAGCCGAGCAACGCCAGATCATCCTCGGTATCCAGGCCTTCGGTGAGCCGCCACACCACCGACGTGGCCACCAGCGAGATGGTCCGCGAAGCGATGTAGATCTCGGACAGCTGAGCAGCGACCGTCTGGAAGGTCGACAGCGGACGGCCGAACTGCTCGCGGGTCGCCACGTAGTCCGCGGTGAGCCGCAACGCACCGGCCACCAGGCCGGCGGCGAAGGCGCCGATGGCCGCCAGCGCCAACTGGTTCACCCTGGCGACGCTCGCGCCCTCCAGGACGCCGTCGATCTCGGCGTCGTCGAAAACCACCACGTACTCGTCGGACCCGTTGGAGCTCGGGGTCTTGGTGAGCGTGACACCGGCGGCGTGCGGAGAGATCACCACGACCGCGCCGGCAGCGGTGACCACCAGCCATTGCGCCGTCTCGGCATAGGGCACACCGATTTTGGTGCCGCTGAGCTTCCCGTCGGTCAGTGTGACCGATGGTTTCTCCGGCAACGTCGTCCCCGGCTCGTTGAGCGCCGCCGACAGCACCGTGCCGCCGGCCACGCCAGCCAGGTAACGGTCCTGCTGCGTCTCGGAGGCCAGGTCCAGCAACGGCACCAGTCCGAACCCGAGGGTGGCCAGCGCCTGACCGACCGTGCCGTGTCGGCCGATCTCGGTCAGCGCCGTGGCCACCTCGGCCAGTCCCAAACCGTCACCACCGAGCCGCTCCGGCACGGCAAGCGCGGCGACACCACCGGAAACCAGCGCGTCCCAACTGTTCTCCCGGTCCAGCACGGAGGTCACCACATCGGCGACAGCCTGCTGCTCCGGATTCGGCGAGAAGTCCACCCGTTCTGCTCCTTGATATGTGCTAGTTGGAGACGGCTGATCCGGCGCCGGTGTAGTCGACCTGCCAGTGCTTGATGCCGTTGAGCCAGCCCGACTTCAGCCGCTCGGGATCGCCGACGGGCTTGATGTCGGGCATCACATCGGCGATGGCGTTGAAGATCAGGTTGATGGTCATCCGGGCCAGGTTGGCGCCGATGCAGTAGTGCGCACCGGTGCCGCCGAAACCGACGTGCGGGTTCGGGTCGCGCAGGATGTTGAACTGCTCCGGGTTCTCGAACGCGTCCTCGTCGAAGTTGGCCGAGCGGTAGGACATCACCACCCGCTCACCCTTCTTGATCTTCACCCCGTTCAGTTCGGTGTCCTCCAGGGCGGTGCGCTGGAATGCCGAAACGGGTGTGGCCCAACGGATGATCTCGTCGGCCGCAGTGCCCGGGCGCTCCTTCTTGTACAGCTCCCACTGTTCGGGGTGCTGCGCGAAGGCGATCATGCCGTGCGTCGTCGAGTTGCGGGTGGTCTCGTTGCCGGCCACCGCCAGCATGATCACGAAGAACCCGAACTCGTCATCGGAGAGCTTCTCGCCGTCGATGTCGGCTTCGATCAACTTCGTCACGATGTCTTCGGTCGGATTCTTGGACCGGTCCTCGGCCATCTTCATGGCGTAGGTGATCAGTTCGAAGGAGGACATCGCCGGATCGACGTCGGCGTACTCCTCGTCCTCGCCCGCGGTCATCTCGTTGGACCAGCGGAACAGCTTGTCACGGTCCTCCTGCGGCACGCCGAGTAGTTCGGCGATCGCCTGGAGCGGGAGCTCGCTGGCGACCTGCTCGACGAAATCACCGACCCCGTCGGCGGCGGCGGTCTCGGCGATCTTGCGGGCGCGTGCCCGCAGCTCGTCTTCCAGCCGGCCCACCGCGCGCGGGGTGAAACCGCGGGAGATGATCTTGCGCAGCCGGGTGTGCTGCGGGGCGTCCATGTTCAGCAGCACGGCCTTCTGCAGGTCGATGGCGTCGCGCTGCATCTCCTGCGGCCAGACCGGGATGGCGCCGTCGGGCGAGCTGCCGAACACATCGCTGCGCTTGGACACCTCTTTGACATCGGCGTGCTTGGTGACGATCCAGTAGCCCTTGTCGCCGAAGCCGCCGGTTCCCCCCGGCACATCGACCCAGTGGATGGGTTCGGATTTTCGGATTTCCGCCAACTCTTCTACGGGCAGCCGTTCGAGGTTGAGGCTGGCGTCGAGCGGATCGAAGCCGTCGGGCAGGTTCAGGCTGGCCATGCAGATGATCTCCTTTGCGCAAAGTCCGGGCACATGTCAGGGGTTGGGAACAATTCCTCCTAGTGCCACTTGCGAACCATTGAAACATGCCTTCACCGCAGATAAAAGGCACGGGGGCATCGTCGCTTGTCAGACTAATGAAACGTGTTCTAGCCTGACATCATGGGTAATCCTGTCATCGTCGAAGCCACCCGCAGCCCCATCGGCAAGCGCAATGGGTGGCTGTCCGGGCTGCACGCCACCGAACTTCTGGGCGCGGTCCAGAAGGCTGTCGTCGAGAAAGCCGGTATCGATGCCGGTGACGTCGAGCAGCTCATCGGCGGTTGCGTCACCCAGTTCGGCGAGCAGTCCAACAACATCACCCGGGTCGGCTGGCTGACCGCCGGCCTGCCCGAGCACGTCGGCGCCACCACCATCGACTGCCAGTGCGGCAGCGCTCAGCAGGCCAACCATCTGATCGCCGGGTTGATCGCCACCGGCGCCATCGACATCGGCATCGCCTGCGGTGTCGAAGCGATGAGCCGGGTCGGCCTCGGCGCCAACGCCGGACCCGATCGCAGCATCATCCGCGCCTCGTCGTGGGATATCGACATGCCGAACCAGTTCGAGGCCGCCGAACGCATCGCCAAACGCCGCGGGATCAGCCGCGCGGACCTCGACGCGCTCGGTCTGGCGTCGCAGGCCAAGGCCAAGCGGGCCTGGGAAGAAGGGCGTTTCGACCGCGAGATCTCGCCGATCTCGGCACCGGTGCTCGACGAGAACAAGCGTCCCACCGACGAGTGGGCGCTGGTGACCCGCGATCAGGGATTGCGCGACACCACCGCCGAGGGTCTGGCAGCGCTGAAGCCGGTGATGGAGGGTGCCAGCCATACCGCAGGCACCTCCTCGCAGATCTCCGACGGTGCGGCCGCGGTGCTCTGGATGGATGAAGACGTCGCCAAAGCTCACGGCTTGAAGCCGCGGGCGCGGATCGTCGCGCAGGCCAACGTCGGCGCCGAGACCTACTACCACCTGGACGGACCGGTGCAGTCGACGGCAAAGGTGCTGGAGAAGGCCGGCATGAAGATCGGCGATATCGACCTCGTCGAGATCAACGAGGCCTTCGCCTCGGTTGTGCTGTCCTGGGCTCAGGTGCACGGCGCCGATATGGACAAGGTGAACGTCAACGGCGGCGCCATCGCGCTCGGACATCCCGTCGGCTCCACCGGCGCCCGACTGATCACCACCGCTCTGCACGAGCTGGAGCGCACCGGTCAGAGCACCGCGCTGATCACCATGTGCGCCGGCGGCGCGTTGTCTACGGGCACCATCATCGAGCGGATCTGAGATGCCCGTCTCACGTATCGGCGGTCCTACGGGCACCATCATCGAGCGGATCTGATGGTGGCCACGGAGGCGGACCGCATCGCGGCCGCCCAGTCCTATATCGACGCGCTGTCCACCCATCGGGCCGATGCGGTCCCGTTCGCACCGGACTGCATCCGCATCGAGATGGGGCTCAAGACCGGGCGCTCGGGAGATCACCTGCGGCGCAGTCTGAACAACGGCCCCCAGTTCAAGCTGATCGAACAGACGACGCCGCCCACGTTCACCGTCGACGGTGACCACATCCGGGCCGAGTTCGACGTGCTGACCAAACCGCGACTGTTCGGCCGCCGGGTCTGCTCACACGTCGACGAGACCTTTCTGATCCCCGCCGACGATCCCCGAATCCACCACATCCGGGCGTCGCTGAAGCCGTTCATCGGGCGATAGGTTCAGCTCATGCCAGATACACCCAAGTCGCTCAACCCCAAACAGGTCGAACGGCTCAATGCGCCGGCCACCGGGACCGCCATCAAGTGGATGTCCCGCGCCCAGACCTGGATCTTCAAGAAGACGAACGGCAGGTTCGGGAACAAGTTCCTGCACGGCGCCGAGGTCGGCATCCTGACCACCATCGGGCGCAAGTCCGGAGAGCCCCGGGACAGTCCGCTGCTGTTCCTGCAGGAGGGCACGCGCATCGTCCTGGTCGCCTCCCAGGGCGGCCGGGCCACCAACCCCATGTGGTACCTGAACATCACGGCCAACCCGAACATCTCCTTTCAGACCAAGAAGGAGAAACTGGATCTGGTGGCCCGCGAGGCCACCGACGCCGAACGTGACCAGTACTGGCCCAAGCTGGACGCGATGTACGCCGACTTCGCCAATTACCGGTCCTACACCGATCGCAAGATCCCGATCCTCATCTGCGATCCCGTGTAGCTCCCTGCCGATGCCACCAGTCATCTGACTGATGTGCATTCGCCGTCGGTGCGCGATAGTCGCCGCGTGGAGACGGCGCTGAGAGTGACATCGTTGGCGGAGCTACCGGAGGGCTCGCCGTACCCGGTGGTGGCCGCGGGGGTGGAGCTGATCCTGATCCGGCGCGGCGACGCCGTCTCGGCGCTGTACGGCCGGTGCAGCCACCGCGGGGCCCTGATGTCGGACGGCCATCTGCAGGACGACCTCGTGGTCTGTGGTGTGCACGGTTGGCGCTACGACGCCGATACCGGCGTCTCGCCGGTGAATCCGGCTGTCGCGCTGACCAAGTTCCCGGTATGGGTTTCCGATGACGACGTCTATGTCGATCACGCCGCGGTGTCCGAGTTCGCCCGGGCCAACCCGCAGAGCCACGGTGACGACGGCTATCAGGGTAAGTGGGTCAAGCCGACCGACACCGCCGAGGAACCGTTCGTCACCGCGATCCACGAGTTCGCGACGCACGGGCTGAGCAGAGTCGGCCACCACGGCGCGTCAGCGGCGATGGGCGTGCCGCGTGATCAGCTGCCGTCCTGGGACTCGCTCCAGATCGTCACCGCCCAACTGGCGCGGCTGCCGTTGCTCGACGACGAGAGTGTGGGCACCGAGACCGTGATCGGCCCACTGGCCAACCGACCGCTGGTCCTCGACATCCCGCTGTTCATCAGCGATATGAGTTTCGGCGCACTCTCGCAGGAGGCCAAGACCGCACTCGCCATGGGGTCCGAGCTGGCGGGCACCGGGATCTGTTCCGGCGAAGGCGGCATGCTGCCGGAGGAACAGCAGGAGAATTCGAAGTACTTCTACGAACTGGCCTCCGGCCGGTTCGGATGGAGCTTCGACCGGATACACCAGGTTCAGGCCTTCCATTTCAAGGGCGGGCAGGGGGCCAAGACGGGAACCGGCGGACACCTTCCCGGCAATAAGGTGGTCGGGAAGATCGCCGAGGTCAGGGGCCTGGTCCCGGGAACCGCCGCCATCTCCCCCGCCCGCTTCCCGGACTGGACGTCGGTGAGCCAGTTCGCCGAATTCGCGGCCCAGGTGCGCGAGATCTCCGGCGGAATTCCGATCGGGTACAAGATGAGCGCGCAGAGGATCGAACACGACATCGACGCGGCCCTCGAGATCGGCGTCGACTACCTCATACTCGACGGCCGTGGCGGCGGAACGGGAGCCGCCCCAACGATTTTCCGTGACAACATCTCCGTGCCGACCATCCCCGCGCTGGCACGGGCGCGGCGACACCTCGACCGCTGCGAGGCGCGCGGGGTCACCCTGGCCATCACCGGCGGTATCCGCACCCCGGCAGATATGGTCAAGGCGCTGGCGCTGGGTGCCGATGCGATAGGCCTCTCCAACGCCGCACTGCAGGCCATCGGGTGCGTCGGCATGCGTGCCTGCAACACCAACACCTGCCCGGTCGGTATCGCCACCCAGGATCCGCGTCTGCGCGCCCGGCTACCGGTGCAACAGGCCGCTCAACGCCTGGACCGTTTCCTGCGCGCCACCGTCGACCTGATGGTCGTGCTTGCCCGGGCCTGCGGTCACCGGCGTCTGGCCGACTTCGAACTCGACGACCTCGTCACCTACGAACGCGACTTCGCCTACCTGGCCGGAGTCCCCTATGCAGGAGCGATACCGCTGTGAGCGACCAGGAACAGCTCTGGCACAAGGCCGTTGACATCGATGACCTCGACGACGGCGAGGTTGCGGTGTGCCCGGCCGGGCTCAAGACGGTGGCCCTGACGAAACTGGGCGGCCGGTACGGCGCCATCGACAACAGGTGCCCACACCAGGGTGGCCCGCTGGGGCAGGGCACGCTGGAGAACGACAAGATCCGCTGTCCTTGGCACGGTTTCGACTTCGACCCGTTCACCGGCGAGGCGGCGGGAGGTCCTGATTTCGACGTACCCACCTACCCGGTCGAGGTGCGCACCGACGGCGTGTACGTCCAGGTGCCGAAGTCCGCCGAACGCACCCGGACGGTCAGCGACGTGCTGGTCGAGACGATGTCCAATTGGGGTGTCGACACCGTCTTCGGCATGGTCGGCCATTCGAATCTCGGTATCGCAGAAGCCATGCACCGTGCGGAAGACGCAGGGAAACTACGGTATTTCGGGATCCGGCACGAGGGGGCGGCCGCATTCGCGGCCGCTGCGTACGGCAAGCTCACCGGACGACCCGCGGTATGTTTCGGCATCGCGGGGCCGGGCTCGACCAATCTACTCACCGGCCTGTACGACGCCCGATCGGACCGGGCGCCGGTCCTCGCGATCTCGGGGAACGTCGATTCCTCGGTGGCGGGCAAGGGCGCATTCCAGGACATCGACCTTCTCGCCGCATTCGCCGATGTCACCGTCTACTCGGCCATGGTGCGGGCCGGTTCCGATCACGCCGAGCTGATGACCATGGCACTCAAACACGCGATCCTGGACCGCGGAGTCGGCCATTTGGTGCTTCCCGACGAGGTCCAGGTACTCGCCGGCGACGGACCACCATCGGGTCCCGAAGGCCGGATGCCGGACATGCGGGTCGGGCCACCGGCATCTGCACTGGAGCAGGCGCTCGGCCTGATCGCCTCGGCGACCAGGCCGCTGGTCATCGTCGGCGCCGGCGCAAAATCCGATATGCCCGCGGTGGTGGCGCTGGCAGAGCACCTGCGCGCACCGGTGTTGACCACCTTCAAGGCGAAGGGGCAGATCTCGGATGCCCATCCGCTGGCCTGTGGTGTGCTCGGCCGCTCCGGGACACCGGTGGCATCGTGGATGATGAACAAGGCCGACCTGATCCTGGTGTTCGGTGCCTCATTCTCCAATCACAGCGGGATCTCACCGTACAAACCGACCATTCAGGTCGACACCGACCCGATGGTCCTCGGCCGCTTCCGCCCGGTGTCGGTTCCGGTGCTCGGGGATGTCGGCGTCACCGCCGAGGCGATTCTCGGCAGCGTTCGCGCACATCCCGCGCTGGTCGACCAGCGGCCGGAAGTGGCTGCCCGGTGGTCGGTCTGGCGATCTGAGAAGGCCCGACGCGCCACCAAACAGCCGGTCGGCCGGGTCGCGGCGGCAACCGTCTTCGAAGAACTGGCCCGCCACGTCCCCGACAATGCCGTCCTCGCGGTGGACGTCGGCAATCATGCCTATTCGTTCGGCCGCTATTTCGAGACAAAACAACAGTCGGTGCTGATGTCGGGGTATCTCGGCTCCATCGGCTTCGGTTATCCGGCCGCCATGGGAGCCTGGGCGGCCGCACCCGACCGCACGATCGTGGCCATCACCGGCGACGGCGGCTTCGGCCAATACCTCGCCGAGGTCACCACCGCAGTGAAATACGGCATGAACATCACCCACATTCTGCTCAACAACGGAGAGCTGGCGAAGATCAGCGAGGAACAGCGCGGCGCCGAATACGCCGTCTGGCAGACATCACTGCACAATCCGGACTTCGCCGCCTACGCGCGGAATTGCGGTGCTCACGGCGTCCGCGTCACCGACGCAACCGATCTCGGACCTGCGATCGCCGAGGCGCTCAGGTACCCCGGGCCTGCGCTGGTCGAGATCCTCACCGATCCGGCCAGTCACTAACTCAGCCGTCGACGATGTCGCGTAGTTGATGACGACGGCTGACCCCCAGCTTGGGATACACCTTGTAGAGATGGGAGGCGATGGTCCGCGGCGAGAGGTTGACGCGCTGTCCGATCTCGCGGTTGGTGAGGCCGGCCGCCGCCATTGCGACGATCTGACGTTCCTGAGCCGTCAGCGAATCCATCCCCTCGACCGGCCGCGGGGCTGATTCGGTGACGCCGGCGGCGCGCAACTCGGCGCGCGCGAGCTGTTCGAAGGGAACCGCGCCGAGTCGCTCGAACACTTCCAGCGCGGCCGCGAGCTGAGTCCGAGCCTGCGCCGGACGCCGGACCCGGCGGAGCCACTCGCCGTAGTGCAGGCGCGCGCGGGCGTGTTCCATGGGCCACTGTTCGCCGGCCGGGTCGGCAACCGCCAACCGGTAGTGGCGTTCGGCGAGATGGGCCGAGGCGGTCAGCGCGAGCGCCTGATGCCGCAAGAGCCGCAGCCGCAGGGGCGGGCGCGATCCGAGCTGCCGGCCGATCGCGGCGACGAGGGGGCGCACCTCTTCGGTGTGTCCGCTACGCACGCCTGCCCAGGCCAGATCGGCGATCGCGCGGTGGGAGACGACGAAGTGGACGGGCTCGCCGTCGGTGCCGAACACCTGCCGGAAGGACCGATACGCCGTGTCGAAATCGCCTTGGGCCAGGGCGTTCCAGCCGCTCGCCCGGGCCAATGCGACAGCGGTCGCCGCACCACCCTTGTCCGCCACGATGCGGGTGGCGTCATCGAGTGCGGCGTCTGCGCCGCCGGAATCTCCGATACCGGCCAGCAGATGTGCGCGCGCGACACTGCTTTCGGTATGCAGCAGGGCAAGGTCGTATACGGCACAGAGGCTTTCGGTCTCGGCCAGCAATTCCTGTAGTTCAGACCAGCGACCGGTGTCGTGCAGTGCCCACGCCAGGGCCGCCATGGCATAGGTGAAACCCCGCAAGCCGCCCGTCGCCTTCAGTTGTTCGACGGCTTCCCTGAACTCAACGACCGCCAATGCGCTTTCTTCGCTCACATAGGCCATCTCGCCGACGATCAGCCTGCGATACGGCTCGACCGCGGCGGGCATCGGCTGCAACCAGCGCCGGTCCCACGGCGCAGGACGGCTGTGTGCGCTGCCGGCACTGTCGGCATACATCGCGATGTACGCCCGCTGTAACGGAGCCGACTCCACCGGCAGTGGCATCGAGAAGACCGACGCGGAGAGGGTGTCGCCCGCAGTCTCATCGAGCCAACGGCGTAGCCGGGACCGCTCGAGGCGGTCTCCTGAGTAGTACGCGGCAGAAGCCGCGACGTACATGAGACCCAGCCGCAGCCGAGTGTCCGACGGTCCTGCCCCGTCGAGCGTGGCGCGGACCAGGTCGTGCGCCTCCGCAGGGCGGGCAGCCTGCACGAGCACGGATGCCCGGGTCAGCGCCGCCTGTCCGATGATCTCCGGATCCGCCGAATTGTGCACCGCGGAAGCGCTCAGAGCCTGCGCCCAGGACGGGTCGCCACCGAAGTTCGCCGCCGCCGCGGCCAACGTGAACCGGCGAGCCGCATTCTCACGGCCCGGACTCAACTCCCCGGCCCGCTGCAAGGCCCGGGCCACCTCCAGATAGCCGCCGCGTTGCCGCGAGTGCGCAGCACCCCGTTCCAGAAGCGCGGCGACGCTCTCGTCGGGTCCGGTCGCGGCCGCGGCCAGATGCCATGCGCGACAGAACAAATCCAGGGTCGCCGTCTCGGCGAGCGCGATATGCGCTGCGCGGCGTTGATCGTGACCACCCTCGGAGTAGGCGACGCTCCGAATCAGCGGGTGACTGAACCGCACCCGCCGATCTTCGCCGACGGTCACGATTCCGGCCGCGATGGCCGGCTCCCACCGGGCGAACTCGTCTCCGAAACCCGCAGCGGTGGTGAGGATGTCGATGTCCTCGTAACCGGCGCCGGTCGCCGCGAACAGAACGAGCCGACCGGCATCTTGCGGTAGTTCGGCTATCCGGGTGGCGAACAGCGTGTGGGCGAACCCTCCATCGACCATGCGGTTGAACCGGAATACCTCCGATCCGGATCGGCCGTAGAACCGTGCGGACTCGATGATCGCCAGCGGATTTCCGCCGGACCATCGAATGATCTCGCCGCACACGCTGGGGTGTGGCACCACCGACTGCGCCTCGATCAACTGTGTCGCTGCCGCATCCGTCAGTGGGGGCACGTCGACGACGGTCATCACCGAGTCGAGCCCGCGCAGCAGGTCCAGTCGACGTGCACTCATCAGGATCCGCACCGGCAGGTGCGGCACCCGGCCGAGAACGTAGGCGAGCACCTGACGCGAGTCCGGCTCGAACCGGTCGAAGTCGTCGAGCACGAGCACCAACAGCTGATCGGCGGCCGCAACGAACAGGGCGAGCACTGCCTGCTGGATCACGGCCGGACTCGGCGTCCCGGAATCCCCGCCTGCCCCCATCACATCCCGGAGAGCGTCGCGCAGCAGCATCGGCAGATCCGCGATCCGATCCGCGATGGGCCGGATGAACTCGGACAACGCGGTGAACGGCGGGACGTGGTCGGGCTCTGTCCCGGATGCGAAGAGCACCCGGCCAGGGCTCGGCACCTGTGCCATGGCGTGCCGGAGCAGGACCGATTTGCCGATCCCCGGCTCACCCACCAAGACGATCGCCTGCGGTGCACCGGCCGCACCGGTGGCGACCTGCGTCGTCAAACCCGCCAGCGGGGCACGGCCGAAAATCGGCACGGCGGAACCAGGCTGTGTCATGGACGCACCGCCGGCTCCGACTGCATTTCGCACCATTTTACGCGGCGGTCCCGTATGGCTCGCTACTGTGAGCCGATGGTCACGGGGTCCCGCAGGCACTCATTGAAACTCCTGCTCGCGGCGCTGACCGCGACGGTCCTGTTCGTCATCACCGCCGTGCCGGTGGCCGCCATGACGGTGACCTTCGTCCGGCACGGTGAGTCCGAGGCCAACGCGTCGCACACGATCGACAACTCGATTCCCGGAGCCCCCCTGACGCCGCTGGGCCAGGCCCAGGCGGCGGCGGTCGCGGCAGCGCTGGCCGCCGATGGCGTCGACTACGACGCCATCTACGCGTCGAACATGGTGCGCACCACCGAAACCGCCGCGCCGTTCGCGGCTACCACCGGGCTCACTCCCACTGTGTTGCCCGGGTTCCGCGAGATCAACGCCGGCTGGTTCGAGAGATCGTCGGATTCCGGGCTCGGCGGCATCGGTTACGTGCTGGCACCCGCGCTGTGGACGCTGGGCGCGCGGTCGGTGCCGGTTCCCGGCGGCGGAGACGGCAATGCCTTCGATGCACGCATGGATTCCGCCTTGAAGCTCGTGGAGCAGGCCGGTGCGCAGAATCCCGTCGTGTTCTCCCATGCCGCGACGATCATGTTCTGGACGATGATGAACGTCGACAACCCGGACCTGGGGCTGATGCTGCGCCACCGGCTGGACAACACCGGGATCGTGGTCGTGGAGGGCAGCGCCGACGAGGGTTGGACGCTCAAGACCTGGGCGGGCCTACCGGTCGGACCGGCGAGCCTGGGCACCAAACTGTTCGTCAACGCCCGCGACCTCGCGGTGACACCGCAGACCGCGGCCTACAACGTGGTGCGGGCATTTGGCACCGGGGATATCGGCCAGATCGCCACGGCCATCCGCGACGGCGTGGGCGCCGTCGTGCAGGCCCCGATCACGTTCACGGTCGCTGTGGTGCGCGATGTCGTCGACGAGGTCACCAGGAAGATCCGGCCGAGCGCTCCAGACACCACGACCAGCGACACTCCGGCAGCAGCGGCCGCGCAGGCCCGGATCACGGCGCCGGAGGCAGCCGAGGCAGTGGCGGCCGAACCGGAGGTCGCCGCGCCGGTCAAGAAGCTGCGGACCGCCCGTACGGTGAAGAAGCCGGGTCGTCCCAGCGCGGCGATCACCGAAAAATACCCGCACACAGCCGATCTCAGCACCGACCGCAAGGTCTCTCCGATCACCCCCAAGCAGGCGGCGCGCCCGGAGAGCAAGCCCGCCGATGGCGATTCAGGCGCCGAGAAAGAAGCCGCCTGACACCGCGGGGGCTCAGGCTCCGAACACCGGCATCGGTGTCCGGGACTTGGCCAGCAGGTCGGTGACCACCGGACCGAGTTCGGCCGGATCCCACTTCGCGCCCTTGTCGATCTCGCCGCCGCGCGCCCAGCCTTCGGCCACCCGGATGATGCCGCCTTCGACCTCGAAGATCCGGCCGGTGACGTCACGGGATTCGACGCTGCCGAGCCAGACGACGAGCGGGGAGATGTTCTCCGGCGCCATCGCATCGAAGGCGGCGTCCTGGGTCGACATCATCTCGGCGAACACGGTCTCTGTCATCCGGGTGCGGGCCGACGGCGCGATGGCGTTCACGGTGACACCGATGCGCCCCATCTCGGCCGCCGCGACCAGGGTCAGCGCGGCGATACCGGCCTTGGAGGCGCTGTAGGTCGCCTGCCCGACGCTGCCCTGCAGACCCGCGCCCGAGCTGGTGTTGATGATGCGGGCGTCGACCGCGTTACCGGCCTTGGACTGAGCGCGCCAGTAGGCACCGGCATGCTTCATGGTGGCGAAATGCCCCTTGAGGTGCACGGCGGTGACCGCGTCGAACTCCTCTTCGGTGGCGTTGACGAACATCCGGTCCCGGACGATGCCCGCATTGTTGACCAGGACATCGAGGCCGCCGAAGGAGTCGACGGCGGTCTGGATGAGCCCCTCGGCCTGGCCCCAGTCCGCGACATTCGCACCGCTGGTGACGGCTTCGCCACCGGCGGCCACGATCTCGTCGACCACGGTCTGCGCGGCGCTGCCGCCGCCGGCCGGTGAACCGTCGAGTCCCACACCGATGTCGTTGACCACCACTCGGGCGCCCTCGGCGGCGAAGGCGAGTGCGTGTTCGCGCCCGATACCGCCACCGGCGCCCGTCACGATGACTACCCGGCCGTCAAGCAAACCCATTGCTGTTCTCCTTTATTTGATGTCCGCGGTGGTGGTCGACAGGTAGTGCGGTGGCTCGCCGCCGCCGTGCACCTGCAACGACGCACCACTGATGTAGGAAGCCGCTTCGGATGCCAGAAACGCGGTGGCCCAGCCGATATCGGCAGGCTTGGCCAGGCGCCCCAGCGGCACATTCTTCGAGATGGCCGCGATCGAGTCCGCGTCGCCGTAGAACAACTCGGCCTGTTCGGTCTCGACCATGCCGACCACCACCGAGTTGACCCGCACCTTGGGGGCCCATTCGACGGCCAGCGTCGAGGTGAGGTTGTCGATGCCGGCCTTGGCGGCGCCGTAGGCGGCCGTGCCCGGTGTGGGGCGATGCCCACTCACACTGGAGATGTTGACGATGGACCCGCCGGAATCTTGGCGCTGCATCACCGCGTTGGCGTGCGTGGAGACCGACAGCGCGCCGATCAGATTGAGTTCGATGATCTTCGTGCTGAACTTGGCCGAGGCATCGGCGGCCAGCACGTAGGGCGATCCGCCGGCATTGTTGACCACCACATCCAGGCGGCCGTGCTGCTCGACGATCGCGCCGATGAGGGCCTGCACCGAGTCATCGTCGCGGATGTCGCAGGAGTGGAACTCGTACGGCGAACCCTCGACCGGGCGGCGCGCACACGTCACCACGGTGGCACCCTGAGCAGCGAAGACGGCGCTGATCCCGGCTCCGACGCCACGCACTCCGCCGGTCACCAGGACCACCCGGCCGTCCAGTTGCAGATTGATTCCAGCCGCGTCACTCACTGTGCTAGCGTACCAAGCAAGTGCTTGCTTAGGTAGCGACCCCTCCAGGAAGTGACTTGTGTCAGACAAAACGAAGACCATCACCACCGCGACAGTCGAACCGGGCATCGTCTCGGTGACCGTGAACTACCCGCCCGTCAACGCCATCCCGTCTCGCGGTTGGTTCGAACTCGGCGACGCCATCACCGCCGCGGGACGTGACCGCAGCACCCACGTGGTGATCCTGCGCGCGGAGGGACGCGGCTTCAACGCCGGCGTGGACATCAAGGAAATGCAGAACACCGAGGGCTTCACCGCGCTCATCGACGCCAACCGTGGCTGCTACCACGCGTTCAAGGCGGTCTACGAGTGCGAGGTACCGGTGATCGCGGCCGTCAACGGCTTCTGCGTCGGCGGCGGTATCGGCCTGGTCGGCAACGCCGATGTCATCGTCGCCTCCGATGACGCCAAGTTCGGCCTGCCCGAGGTGGAGCGCGGCGCACTCGGCGCGGCCACCCACCTGTCGCGGCTGGTCCCCCAACATCTGATGCGCCGGCTGTTCTTCACCGCCGCCACCGTGGATGCGAACACGCTGCACCATTTCGGGTCCGTGCATGAGGTCGTGCCGCGTGCCGATCTCGACGAGTCCGCGCTGCGGGTGGCCCGCGATATCGCCAGCAAGGACACCCGGGTGATCCGGGCCGCCAAGGAAGCGCTGAACTTCATCGACGTGCAGCCGGTCACCGCGAGATACCGCATGGAACAAGGGTTTACCTTCGAGCTGAACCTGGCCGGGGTGTCCGATGAGCACCGCGACGCGTTCGCCGGAACCGACAAGGGAACGAAGTGACCATGATTCGGCGGGCACGAGCGAAGCGAGCGGGGAAATAATGGCGCGGCGGGCACGAGCGAAGCGAGCGGGGAAATAATGTCCGACAAGAGAACCACTCTGGACGAGGCCGTGTCCTCCATCGAGAGCGGCATGACCATCGGCATCGGAGGCTGGGGGTCGCGGCGCAAGCCGATGGCCTTCATCCGCGCACTGCTGCGCACCGACGTCAAGGATCTGACGGTGGTCACCTACGGCGGGCCCGATCTGGGCCTGTTGTGCTCGGCCGACAAGGTCAAGCGCGTCTACTACGGCTTCGTCTCGCTGGACTCGCCACCGTTCTACGATCCGTGGTTCGCCAAGGCCCGCACCACCGGAGCCATCGAGGCCCGTGAGATGGACGAGGGCATGCTGCGCTGCGGGCTGCAGGCCGCCGCGCAGCGGCTGCCGTTCCTGCCGATCCGCGCCGGACTGGGCAGCGACGTGCGGACCTTCTGGGGTGACGAACTCAAGACCGTCACATCGCCCTATGGGGACGAAGAGCTGATCGCGATGCCGGCGCTGAATCTGGACGCCGCGTTCGTGCACCTGAACCTGGGTGATGCCCGCGGCAATGCGGCCTACACCGGGATCGACCCGTACTTCGACGATCTGTTCCTGATGTCCGCCCAGCAGCGTTTCCTGAGCGTGGAGAAGGTGGTGTCCACCGAGGAGCTGGTCAGTTCGGTTGTGCCCCAACAGCTGCTGATCAACCGGATGATGGTCGACGCCGTGGTGGAGGCGCCCAACGGTGCACATTTCACCACGAACGAACCCGACTACAAGCGCGACGAGAAGTTCCAGCGCCACTACGCCGAGGCGGCGGGATCCGATGAGACCTGGGCCGAGTTCGTGAAGACGTATCTGTCCGGCAGCGAGGCCGACTACCAGGCCGCGGTGCGCAAGTTCGCCGAAGCACAGAAGGAAGGAGCCAAGTGATGTCGGTGACCCGTGCCGAGGTGTGCGCCGTCGCGTGCGCCGAATTGTTCCGTGACGCAGGCGAGATCATGGTCTCTCCGATGACCACCATCGTCCAGATCGGGGCCCGGTTGGCTCGACTGACCTTCTCTCCCGATATCGTGCTGACCGACGGTGAGGCCCGCATCATCGCCGATACCCCGGCCATCGGAGCTCCCGCGACGATCGAGGGCTGGATGCCGTTCAACCGGGTCTTCGAGACCCTGTCCTGGGGGCGGCGCCATGTCGTGATGGGCGCCAACCAGATCGACCGCTTCGGGAACCAGAACCTTTCGGCCTTCGGCCCCATCCAGCATCCGACCCGGCAGATGTTCGGTGTGCGCGGCGCGCCCGGCAACAGCATCAACCACGCCACCAGCTACTTCGTGGGCAACCACTCCAAGCGGGTGTTCACCGATTCCGTCGATATCGTCTCCGGGATCGGCTGGGACAAGATCGATCCCGCCAACCCGGCCTTCCGGTTCGCCAACATCTACCGGGTGGTCACCAACCTCGGCGTCTTCGATTTCAACGGTCCCGATCACCAGTTCCGTGCGGTCTCGCTGCACCCGGGGGTCGAGGCGGATCAGGTCGCCGAGAACACATCGTTTGAGGTGCACGGTCTGAGCGAGGCCGACACCACTCGGGTGCCCAGCGGCGATGAGCAGAAACTGCTCCGCGAGGTCATCGACCCGAAATCGCTGCGCGACAAAGAGGTCAAGGTCTAGATCATGACCAAGCTGAAAACTCCGCTGACCGAACTGGTCGGCATCGAACACCCCGTCGTCCAGACCGGTATGGGCTGGGTGGCGGGTGCCCGGCTGGTGGCGGCCACTTCCAACGCCGGCGGCCTCGGCATCCTGGCCTCGGCGACGATGACGCTGGCGGAGCTCACCACGGCCGTCGCCAAGGTCAAGGCGGCCACCGACAAACCGTTCGGCATCAACATCCGCGCCGACGCCGGCGACGCGAACGACCGCGTCGACCTCCTGATCCGCGAAGGAGTCAAAGTTGCCTCCTTCGCTTTAGCGCCCAAACCCGACCTGATCGCCAGGCTCAAAGAGGCGGGCGTGGTGGTCATTCCGTCGGTCGGGCTGGCCAAGCACGCCAAGAAGGTCGCCGGCTGGGGCGCGGACGCGGTGATCGTGCAGGGCGGTGAGGGCGGAGGCCACACCGGCCCGATCGCGACCACCCTGCTGCTGCCGTCGGTGCTCGACGCCGTCGCCGACACCGGTATGCCGGTGATCGCCGCGGGTGGCTTCTTCGACGGTCGCGGTCTGGCCGCGGCGTTGTCCTACGGTGCGGCCGGGGTCGCGATGGGCACCCGGTTCCTGCTGACCTCGGACTCGACCGTCCCCGACGCCGTCAAGCGGCGCTACCTGGACGCGGCACTGGACGGCACCGTCGTCTCCACCCGCGTGGACGGCATGCCGCACCGGGTGCTGCGCACCGGATTGGTCGAGAAGCTGGAGAGCGGTTCACCGGTACGCGGTTTCGCGGCGGCGATCGGCAATGCGCAGAAGTTCAAGAAACTGTCCGGGATGACCTGGAAATCCATGGTCACCGACGGCCTGGCCATGCGGCACGGCAAGGATCTCACCTGGTCGCAGGTCGTGATGGCGGCGAACACCCCGATGCTGCTCAAGGCCGGTCTGGTCGAGGGCAACACCGACGCCGGTGTGCTGGCCTCCGGTCAGGTGGCCGGCATTCTGGACGACCTGCCGTCGTGCGCGGAGTTGGTGCCACAGATCGTCGCCGAGGCCGTGGCACACCTAAGGGATGCGTCCTCCTTCATCACGTCGGAATGAAGGAAATAGCTTCGTCATGACAGGGTGAAGCCATTTTCTTCACCTGACACAGGTGCAGGGGCATTACGCGCGAAACCATCTCGGCGCTACACACGCATTCCTACACTCCAGACATGAAGACCAACGCGGCGATTCTGTGGGAGTACGGCGGCGACTGGACCGTGGAGGAGATCGACCTCGATCCGCCGGGCGACGGTGAGGTGCTGGTGTCCTGGGAGGCGACCGGGCTGTGCCACTCCGACGAACACATCCGCACCGGCGACCTGCCCGCACCGCTGCCCCTGATCGGCGGCCATGAGGGTGCCGGGATCGTGCGCGAGGTCGGGGCCGGCGTCGTCGGGCTCGCCCCGGGCGATCACGTGGTCGCCTCGTTCCTGCCGGCCTGCGGGCGCTGCCGGTTCTGCTCGACCGGCCACCAGAACCTCTGCGACCTCGGCGCGATGATCATGGCGGGAACCCAACTCGACGGCACCTACCGGCGCCGGGCACGGGACCAGAACGTCGGCGTGATGGCCCTGGTCGGCACGTTCTCCCAACACGGCACCGTGCCCGAGGCCTCCATCGTCAAGATCGACGACGACATTCCGCTGTCCCGGGCCTGCCTGCTGGGCTGCGGTGTCACCACCGGCTGGGGTTCGGCGGTCAACACCGCCGACGTCGCACCCGGCGACACCGTCGTGATCATCGGGCTCGGCGGTATCGGCAGCGGCGCCGTCCAGGGCGCGCGGCTGGCCGGTGCGGAGAAGATCCTCGTCGTCGAACCGGTGGAAGCCAAGCGGGACTTGGCTTTCCGATTCGGCGCCACCCACTTTGCCACCTCACTGCCCGAGGCCACCGCGCTGGTCGCCGAGCTGACCCGCGGGGTGATGGCGGATTCGGCCATCCTCACCGTCGGACTGCTGGAGGGCGCCATGCTCGAGGACGCCGCCAACATCATCCGCAAGGGCGGCGCGGTGGTCATGACGGCACTGTCGACGATGGCCGACAACTCCCCCACCCTCGGAATGATGATGTTCACGCTGTTCCAGAAGCGGCTGCTGGGCAGTCTTTACGGGGAGGCCAACCCGCGCGCGGACATCCCGCGGCTGCTGTCGCTGTACCGGGAGGGCAAGCTGCTGCTCGATGAGACCGTCACCCACGAGTACAAACTCGCCGAGGTCAACGAGGGCTACCAGGACATGCGCGACGGCCGCAACATCCGCGGGGTGATCCTGCACGACCACTAGCCCCAGCGTCCGACGTCACCGGGATATCGGGAAGAATATCCGCGGGACGGGAGGACCGGTTGACATCCACGCTCGGCGGCTACGCCAGAATCACGGCGGCCCTGACCATCGTCATCGTCATGATCGCCGCGGGCTGGTTGCACCGGTCGCCGTGGGTGGTTGCGGTGGCGACGCCGGCATTCACCGTGCTGTACGCGCTCGGCAAATGGAATGCCTGGACGGCCGCCTGGCGTGCCGGCGGACTCAAGCAGATCGTGGCGGCGACGATGGTGACGCTGCCGATCCAGGCGGTGTTGGCCGCGGTGCTCTACGTACTGGGCCTGGGTCTGGGTCGTCTGGTCGGCGGCTACCGACCATTGGCGGCGCTATCGGCCGGGGATGTCGCCGCGGCGGTGGTTCTGTTCGGTATCGGGGTGGCACTCAGCGCAGTCGTCATCCGCGCTGAGAAAGTTCGGCCAGAACCCGCAGCGCGCATATCGACAACCGAAGAACCCGAGGTCGATGTCGACCCGACCCCGCTCACCATCGACACATTTTTCACCTCACCCGGCTATTGGCGGGTCAACGCTGCCCGCACCGCGCTGGAGAAGCGTGGGGAGACCGTGGTGCGACCGCCACTGGCGGCGCGCGAGGACATGATCGCGGCCGCGGAGCAGCGGCTGGGGGTCCGGCTGCCCGACACCTTGCGCACGCTGTACGGCGTGTGCAACGGCGGGTACGTCGACTGGCTCTATGTGCCGTTGAAGGCCGACCCGCAGCCGGTGTACGACGACTGGCGCGGCGCCTTCTCGATCGACTATTCGCAGTTGGCTCCGGTCGAGACGCTGCGCACGGTCAACGAGCATTACCACGACTTCACCGACGATCCCGACGAGATCCCGGCCGGGGCCGACCAGCAGGTCATCCTGCAGGCCCGCTACGGCGACATGACGCTGCTGGACTACTCGCGCGGACCCGCGCCGCGGGTGCTGATCGTCGACTACGACAAGTACGGCGGGGACCCCGTCGATATCGCCTTCGACGATTTCGACACCTTCTTCGCCGCGCTGCGCCGCGACCGAAGCAGGTCGCGTGACACAGCGCCCGCACGCCCCCTTGGCGCGCCGCTGGGCGAGGCTGCCCAGGAGCACCGGGCACGCCGCTTCTGGGGTGCGGGCTCCGCACATCCCTTCCACGCCAACGCCGGCGCGGCCGAACATGGCGCCGACGATGATCTCGTGGCGGCCACCCACGCCCGGCTCGGGGTGACGTTGCCCGCCGGACTGATCACGTTGTGGCGGGCAAAGAACGGTGGTGGCGTCGCATCGAGATTCGTGGGGACGTCCGATGACCGGACCGAGGTGATGCGGTTCCCGGTGCCGCTGGAGTACATCGTCAGCCTCGCCGCACTGTCGGACCGGATCGAGTTTCCCCCTGGCGAAACACCATGGGGGCAGCGGCATCCCGGCTCCGACCGGCTGATGGTGCTGGAAGCAGATCATGACCGCGCGGTACTGCTTGACTACCGGGGCGGGCCCGAACCGGCGGTGCTGGCGGTGGCCGATCTGGGCCGCCCTCTCACCGAGGCCTCCCGATTCGAGGACTGGGATGCGCTGGCGGCGCAGTTGCGGTTCCAGATCGGCGGTTGGGATGACGTGGCCGCACCGCATGCGGACGACCTCTGAGCACGTCAGTGCATGTCCACCAGTGACTGCCCGACCGGGATGACGTAGGTGGACAACATCAGCGTGCGCACCTGCCCCACGTTGACCGCGTCGTGGACCACCCCGGCCGGGATGAGGAACGGGTCCCCGGTGTGCACATACTGCGTGGGCCGGTCGTCGAACCGGAACTCGATGTCGCCGGCCACGATGTAGCCGACCTCAGGACCGGGGTGGGAATGCCGGCCGGACCGCGTGCCCACCGGGATCTCGGTGCGGGTCTGCACGATCTCGAAGGCCGGGTCCGGCGCGGGCAGTCGCTGCAACTCGGTGCGCGTCACTCCCGCCGTCGGCTCGTTGTCGGCGCGGGCGACGCCGGCCTCCAGGGCGCAGGCCGTGCCGGTCACGACGGCGAGGGCGGCCACGGCGGCGAACCGCGTCAGTGAATTCGTCATGCGTCCATGACAGCAGCACCTGCCGATCACGTCCAACGATGACTTTCGATGACCCTCATCGATGAAAACGATGAGATGGGTTCGCCGCTGCGGTCCGGCGGCAACATCCTCGAAACGCGCAGGACACCGGAAAACAGCGAAGCTGCCCGATCCTGTTCCCATGTCGGCACCTACCAAGAGCCAGCGCAAGCGCGTACACCCCGTTGACGAGGTGCTTCCCCTTCCGAAGCTGGCCGCCTACGGCTTCCAGCACGTCGTCGCGTTCTACGCGGGCGCGGTGCTGGTACCGATCCTGATCGCCAACGCCCTGGGGCTGTCCGGCGAAGAGCTCGTCATGCTGATCACCGCCGACCTCTTCACCTGCGGTATCGCCTCGATCATCCAGGCGGTCGGGTTCAAGAACGTCGGGGTGCGGCTGCCGCTGCTGCAGGGCGTGACGTTCGCGGGCGTCGCGCCGATCATCGCGATCGGCCTGGCCCACGGAGGCGGGACCGCGAGCCTGCTCTACGTCTACGGTGCGGTGATCGTGGCCGGTGTCTTCACCTTCCTGATCGCCCCCGTCTTCGTGAAGCTGCTCAAGTTCTTCCCGCCCGTGGTGACCGGCACGCTCATCACCATCATCGGCTTGTGCCTGGTGCCGATCGGTGCGCTGGACGCGGTCACCAACCCGGCCACCCACGAGCCCGACCCCACCAACCTGCGCTGGGTTCTCTACGCGTTGGGCACCATCGCCGTGATCGTGGCGATCCAGCGGATCTTCCGCGGGTTCATGTCCACCATCGCCGTGCTGCTGGGCCTGATCGCCGGCTGCGCGGTGGCGTTCGCCCTGGGCGACATGAACTTCGACCGGGTCGGCGCCGCCTCGCTGTTCGGGTTCACACCGCCATTCGTATTCGGCATGCCCAAGTTCGACATCGTCGCGATCATCACGATGATCATCGTGATGATGATCATCGCGGTGGAATCGACCGGCAGCACACTGGCCACCGGTGAGATCGTCGGCAAGCGGGTCCGCCCGTCCGATATCGGCAATGTGCTGCGTGCCGACGGCGTGGCCACCACCATCGGCGGCATCTTCAACTCGTTTCCCTACACCGCGTTCTCCGAGAATGTCGGCCTGGTGCGACTCACCGGGGTGAAGAGCCGCTGGGTGGTCGCGGCGGCCGGCGTCATCATGATCATGTTGGGCTTCCTGCCCAAGGTGGCCGCGATCGTCGCGTCGATCCCGAACCCGGTACTCGGTGGCGCGGCCCTGGTGCTGTTCGCCACCGTCGCCGTCGTCGGCATCCAGACGCTGGGCAAGGTCGACTTCACCGACCACCGCAACGTCATCATCGTGACCACCAGCCTGGCGCTGGCGCTGCTGGTGACGTCGTACCCGGGCATCTCATCGGCATTGCCTGCCGGACTGGACATCCTGTTCGGCAGCGGCATCAGCACCGGCGCCATCACCGCCATCGTGCTCAATATCGTGTTCTTCCACCTCGGGAAGAAGGGACCGCGGGTTGCCGGCGGCGGCTCCATCTCCCTCGACGAGGTGAACACCATGACCCGGGAACGTTTCACCGAGGTGTTCGGACATGTCGTGCAGGATGTCGCGTGGGCCGCCGACCGTGCCTACGAGCAGCGGCCGTTCACCGACACCACCGCGCTGCGGGAGGCATTCCAGGATGCGGTGCTGACCGGCACGACAGATCAGCAGGAGGAATTACTCAACGCCTTCCATGATCTGGGTGCCGAGGACGAGACAGGGCAAGTGCTGGCGGTCGACCATGTGGCGCTGAGCAATCTGGACGAGGACGACCACCAGGACGTCGTGGGTCTGGCCACCGCCTACCGGGAACACTTCGGCTTCCCGCTGATCATCTGCGCGCGGGAGACCGAGCGCTTCGATAGGGTGCTGCGCAATGGTTGGTCGCGGATCGACAATTCCGCGGCCACCGAGAAGGCCTACGCGCTGATCGAGGTGGCAAAGATCGCCAACTACCGCTTCACCGATCTGGTCGCCGACGCCAATCCCATTGCCGCGGCCCGGTTCGGCAGGCTCAACGAACTCTCGTGAAGGCGATCGGACTGGAGGATTTCAACGCGCTGTCCGACCGGCAACGGATGCACCTGCTGTTCGAGGTGTGCTCATCGACGATCTGGGCGCGACGGCTGGTAGCGGGCTCACCGTTCCGGGATGCCGAAGCCCTCTACGACCGGGCCGACCGGGTCCTCGCCGAACTACCCGATGCCGAGATCGACGCCGCCCTCGACGGCCACCCACGCATCGGCGCCTCGGTTTCGGCGGCGCACAGCCCGTCGTCGGCCCGCGAGCAGGCCCGTGTCGCCGATGCCGGCGATGCAGTGAAAGCCGCACTGGCAGAGAAGAACCGGGAGTACGAGGACAGGTTCGGCTATGTCTACCTGGTGTGCGCCAGCGGGCGCTCCGCCGATGAACTGCTGGCCATCCTGACCGACCGCCTCGACAACGATCCGGAGACCGAGCGCCGGGTCATGCGCAGCGAGCTGGCCAAGATCAACCGGCTGCGCCTGGAGCGCCTGCTGAGCGAGCCGACATGATAGGCAGCATGACACTTTCCACACATGTCCTGGACGCCACCACAGGCCGGCCCGCCGCCGGCGTCGTAGTCACCCTCACCGCCGCGGGGACCAGGGTCGCCGACGGCATCACCGATGTCGACGGCCGTATCGCGGGACTCGGCGCGGAGCTGGCCGCCGGCGTATACCGGCTGCATTTCGACACCGGCGCCTATTTCGCCGCCGAAGGGATCAACGGTTTCTATCCGGAGGTCGTGATCGCCTTCGAGATCACCGATCTGACGGGTCACTACCACGTGCCGCTGCTGCTGTCCCCGTACTCCTACTCCACCTATCGAGGGAGCTGAACGTGAAGGTCGTGATCATCGGTGCGGGCATGGGCGGAATGAGCGCCGCCATCGCCCTGCGCCAGATCGGCATCGAGACCGCGGTCTATGAGCGGGTCACCGAGAACAAGCCGGTCGGCGCCGCCATCTCGGTGTGGTCCAACGGGGTGAAATGCCTCAATTACTTAGGCCTGCAGGAAGAAACCGCGGAACTGGGCGGCATCGTCGAGACCATGAGCTATATCGACGCGCACACCGGTGAGACCATGTGCCGCTTCTCGATGCAGCCGCTGATCGACGAGGTCGGGCAGCGTCCGTACCCGATCGCCCGCGCCGAACTGCAGTCGATGCTGATGCAGGCGTACGGCATGGATGCCATCAACTTCGGCATGAAGATGGTCAGCGTTGCCGACGGACCCGATGCGGCGACAGCGACCTTCGCCGACGGGACCACCGTGACCGCCGATGTGATCATCGGCGCCGACGGTGCGAGTTCGATCACCCGTGAGTACGTGCTCGGCACCCCGGTGACCCGCCGCTACGCGGGCTACGTCAACTTCAACGGCCTGGTCGACACCGACGACGCGATCGGTCCCGCCACCGAATGGACCACGTATGTCGGTGAGGGCAAACGTGTCTCGGTGATGCCGGTGGCCGGCGGACGCTTCTACTTCTTCTTCGACGTCGTCGAACTCGAGGGTGTGCCGTACGAGAGAGGGACCGCCCGCGAGGTGTTGCGCAGCCACTTCGCGGGCTGGGCTCCCGGGGTGCAGACGCTGATCGACAAACTGGATCCGCAGACCACGAACCGGGTGGAGATCCTGGACCTGGATCCCTTCCACACCTGGGTGAAGGGCCGGGTCGCTGTCCTCGGCGATGCGGCGCACAACACCACACCCGATATCGGGCAGGGCGGCTGCTCGGCCATGGAGGACGCCATCGAACTGCAGTGGGCGTTCAAGGATCACCCCGGCGATGTGCACGCCGCGCTGGCCGCGTATCAGTCCGCCCGCACCGAACGTGCCGGCGAACTCGTGCTGCGAGCGCGCAAACGCTGCGATGTCACCCACGCCAAGGATCCGCAGGCGACTGCGCAGTGGTACGACGAACTACGAAAAGAAGACGGCACCAACGTCATCCGCGGCATCGTCGGCAACATCCTGGGCGGGCCGCTCACCCCGGCTCGGTGACCAGCCGACCTCGTACGTAGACGCCATCGATGACGTCCTCACGCATGCTCATCAGCAGGGTGAACAGCAGGCGGTCGGCATCCTCGGGGTCTGTCCGCGCCAGCAGTTCGGGCAGCAGCGCCTGGCGTTGCGGGTCGACGACCAGGAAGTCGGCCTCCTTACCGGCGTCCAGGTTACCGATCCGGTCCTCGAGATCCAGTGCCCGTGCACCGGCCAGCGTCGCGGTGAACAGCAGGTCGGCGGGTGGGATCGAGAGTCCCTGTCCCTCGGGCTCGCTGATGTGCACCTTGAAGCAGTCGTTGAGCACCCGGGGGATCAGCCATTCGTCCCCGGCGGACACATCGGTTCCCAGCGCCACGGTGACCCCGCTCGCGGTGGTGCGCTGCCATGGCATGGTGCCCGATCCGAGAAACAGCTGCGAGGTCGGGCAGTGTGCGATCGAGCTGCCGGTCTCGGCCAACCGTGACAGCTCATGGTCGGTGCAGTGCACGGCGTGTGCGAACACACTGCGCCGGCCCAGCAGCGAGACACCACCGCCCGCGCACCGCCCGTCGTAGGTGTCCAGGTAGTGCTCCACACCGTAATCGGCACGTACCGCCTCGATCTCGCCGCGATTCTCCGACAGGTGGGTGTGGAAGTACACACCGTCGGCGCTGGCGTCCTCGTAGAGTTCTCCCAGCGCGCGCAGTGTCGTCTCGGTGACCGAGAGCGCGAAGCGGGGCACCACCGCTGCGTGGGTGAGTCCGCCGGCGTGGTTGTGCCATCGTTCGATCTCGTTGTGGGTGAGGTCGATTGCCTCGGCGTCCCCGGTCAACAGCGGCCCGGCGGCCGCGGGGCCCACCGTCTGGATACCACGCCCGGATATCGTGCGCAGACCCGCGGCGATCGATTCCTCGAACAGGGCGTCCTGGGCATGTGGAAAGGCGGATCCGAAGACCAGCGCCGTGGTGGTTCCGACGGCGATGCGCCGGCTGCAGAAGTCTCGCGCGACGCGGCGGGCGTAGCCGGTGTCGGCCAGCATCGCCTCCGCCGGAAAGATGCAGCGCTGCAACCAGTCCAGCAGCTGACCACCGCCGTAGGAGTCCACACAGTGGGTCTGCGGGAAATGGATGTGGGTGTCGACGAACCCGGGTAGCAGGAAGCCGGGACGGCAGTCGATGATCTCGGCGCCGGCCGCGGACTCGGGCAGCCCCGGGTACGCACCGCTGTAGCCGATCATCCCGGCGTCATCGACTGCCAGCGCACCGTCGGGGATGCTCACCAGATGTTCGCGCGCACCATCGAGGCGTGGCGCACCGCCGATGTGGATCAGATGACCGCGGTACACACGCATACACCGATTGTCACAGTGTCTGTGCCACCGCGCAGGTCATCGGCTTCGGCCTGCAGGCGCCCGGAACGGCGACTACGGTCGATAGATGGACCTCAACACCGTCGAGGCGGTGCACATCCCCACCCGCCGCGACGAGGTGTGGCCGCTGGGACCCACCGACGCCGTCCTCGCCGGTGGCACCTGGCTGTTCTCCGAACCGCAGCCGACGGTGACCCGGCTCGTCGATATCACCCGGCTGGGGTGGGCGCCGGTCGCCCTGGGGCCGGACGGGCTGGAACTCGCGGCGACCTGCACGCTCGACGAAGTCGCGTCGCTGTCAACGACGTTGCCCTCGGAATGCGCGGCCGCCCCGTTGTTCCGGCAGTGCTGCACCGCGCTGCTCGCCTCGTTCAAGATCTGGCGCACCGCGACCGTCGGGGGCAACATCTGCCTGTCCTTTCCCGCCGGAGCGATGATCTCGCTGTGCACGGCGCTGGATGCCTCGGTGACCGTGTGGCGGGCCGATGGTTCCGAGTACAGCTTGCCGGTCACCGAGTTCGTCACCGGCGAGGCCACCAACGTGCTGAAGACCGGGGATGTCGTTCGTGCCGTCCATATACCGGCGGCGGCGCTGCGGGCCCGGACCGCCTACCGCAAGCTCGCGCCGTCCCCGCTCGGCCGGTCCGGTGTGGTGGTCATCGGGCGCAGCGACGAGGACGGCGGATTCGTGCTGTCGGTGACGGCGGCCACGGTACGGCCCCACGTGTTCCGATTCTCCGCGGTGCCTTCCCCCGACGATCTGCGGGCGGCACTGGACGGGATCCCGGACCGCGACCTGACCCGCGATGCGCACGGCGACCCGGACTGGCGTCGGGCGGTAACGCTGACACTTGCCGAGCAGATCCGCGCCGAGCTGGCATGAAGCTCTCGGTCAACGGCTCCGACTGCGACGGGGACCCACGTCCCGGTCAGTGCCTGCGCACCTTCCTGCGCGAACACGGTCACTTCGAGGTCAAGAAGGGCTGCGACGCCGGGGACTGCGGCGCGTGTTCGGTGCTCGTCGACGGGGCCGCGGTGCATTCCTGCGTGTTCCCGGCTTTCCGCGCCGCAGGCTTGTCGGTGACGACGGCCGCCGGTCTGGGTACGCCGGATGACCTGCACCCCGTGCAACGCCGCTTCGTGGAGGCCGCCGGATTCCAGTGCGGATTCTGTACCGCCGGGATGGTCACCACCGCAACCACGTTGACCACAGAACAGATGTCGGATCTGCCGGAGCACCTCAAGGGCAACCTGTGTCGGTGTACCGGCTACCGGGCGATCACCGATGCGCTCTCCGGGGTGGTCAACATCGACAAATCCGATGTCCACGATGCGGGCCGGTCCATCGGCGCCCCGGCAGGGGTCCGGGTGGTCACCGGCACCGAGGAATACACCATGGACGACGCGCCCGCCGGGTTGCTGCACATGGCCGTGCTGCCGAGCCCGCTGGCCCACGCCCGCATCCGGTTCATCGACACCGCGGCGGCCGAGGCGATGCCTGGGGTGCGCCTGGTCCTCACCCACCGGGACAGCCCGCCGGTGCTGTTCTCCACGGCGCGCCACGAACTGCGCGACGATGATCCCGATGACACCGCCATCCTGGACGACACCGTGCGATTCGTCGGCCAACGCGTCGCTGCGGTAGTGGCGGATCGCTACGATATCGCCGAAAATGCCTGCCGGGCAATCATTGTGGACTACGAGGCACTGCCCTCGGTATTCGACCCCGACGCCGCCAGATCCACGGACGCGCCGCTGTTGCACGCAGACAAGGACTCTGGGTCGCGTATTGCCGATCCCAGCCGCAATCTGGTGGCCGAACTACACGGCGAGGTGGGCGATGTCGCGTCCGGGATCGCTGCCGCCGAGGCTGCGGGCGGGGCCGTGGTGCGTGGCCGCTGGCAGACCCAGCGGGTTCAGCACGTGCATCTGGAGACGCACGGCTGCACCGGATGGCGCGACGAGTCCGGGCGGCTGGTGATCCGCACCAGCACGCAGGTGCCCTTCCTGGTGCGCAACGAGCTGTGCCACATCTTCGGTCTCGGCGTCGATGACGTGCACGTGTTCACCAAGCGGGTGGGCGGCGGGTTCGGCGGGAAGCAGGAGATGCTCACCGAGGACCTGGTGGCCCTGGCGGTGCTGCGTCTCGGAGTACCGGTGCGCTACGAGTTCCAGCGCAGCGACCAGTTCACCGTGGCGCCGTGCCGGCACCCGTTCCGTGTCGATGTGACCGTGGCCGCCGACGGTGACGGGACGCTCACCGCGCTGGCCATCGACGTCCTCGTCGACGCCGGGGCGTACGGCAACCACAGCCCGGGTGTGATGTTCCACGGCTGCGGTGAATCCGTTGCGGTGTATCGAAGTCCGAACAAGCGGATCGACGCGCAGTCCGTGTACACCAACAACCTGCCTTCCGGCGCCTTCCGCGGGTACGGGCTCGGCCAGGTCATGTTCGCGATCGAGTCCGCAATGGACCAGCTCGCCGACCGGCTCGGCATCGACCCCTTCGAGTTCCGGCGCCGCAATGTCATCGTGCCCGGTGACAGTTTCGTGGATTCCCATGTGCTCGACGACGATCTGACCTTCGGCAGTTACGGGCTGGACCAGTGCCTCGATCTCACCGAGGCGGCCCTTCGGGCGGGTAACGGCGTCGCGGCGCCCGAGGGATGGCGGGTCGGTGAGGGCATGGCGGTGGCCATGATCGCGACGATTCCCCCGCGCGGGCATTTCGCGGAGGCCACGGTGTCGGTCGACGCCGAGGGCATCTACACCCTGGACATCGGCACCACCGAATTCGGCAACGGGACCACCACGGTGCACACGCAGCTGGCCGCCCACGAGCTCAACACCGTCGTCGAGCAGATCAGGATCCGCCAATCGGACACGGCCACCACCGGTTACGACACCGGTGCGTTCGGCTCGGCGGGCACGGTGGTCGCCGGGCGGGCTACCCAACTCGCCGCTCGTGAGCTTCAGAACGCCATGGTGGCCGCCGCTTCCGAGCTGACCGGGGTGTCACCGGCGCTGTGCAGACTGGACCGCAACGGGGTGCTGTGCGGCGCACAGCTGGTGGACTTCGGATCGTTGCCGGTGCCCATGACCGGAAGCGGAAAGCACGACGGCACACCGCGTTCGGTGGCCTTCAATGTGCACGCGTTCCGGGTCGCGGTGAACCCCGAGACCGGTGAGGTGTCGATCCTGCAGTCGATACAGGCCGCCGACGCCGGGGTGGTGATGAACCCGCAGCAGTGCCGCGGTCAGGTCGAGGGCGGCGTCGCGCAGGCGATCGGGTCGGCACTGTTCGAGGAGATCCAGATCGGTCCCGACGGCACGGTCGCCACCCAGACGCTACGCAATTACCACGTCCCGCAATTGGCGGACATCCCGATGACGGAGGTCTACTTTGCCGACACCTACGACGAACTGGGGCCGCTCGGCGCGAAGTCGATGAGCGAATCGCCGTACAACCCGGTCGCCCCTGCCCTGGCGAATGCCATCGCCCGGGCGTGCGGGGCGCGGGTCTATCAGTTGCCGATGACCCCGGCCCGGGTATGGCGGGCGATCAGAGCCGTTCGATGATGGTGACGTTGGCGGTGCCGCCACCCTCGCACATGGTCTGCAGCCCGTAGCGACCGCCGGTGCGCTCCAACGTGTTCAGCATGGTGGCGAACAGCTTGGCACCGGTCGCGCCCAGCGGATGCCCAAGGGCGATGGCGCCGCCGTTGGGGTTGACCTTCGCCGGGTCGGCACCGGTCTCCTTGAGCCAGGCCTGCACCACCGGCGCGAAGGCCTCGTTGATTTCGACGGTGTCGATATCGCTGATCGACAGGCCGGTCTTCTCCAGCGCGTAGTGGGTGGCCGGGATGGGTCCGGTCAGCATGAACACCGGGTCGGCGCCACGAGCGCTGATGTGATGGATGCGGGCGCGCGGCTTGAGACCATGGGTCTTGACGGCGTCCTCCGACGCGAGCAGGACGGCACTGGCGCCGTCGGAGATCTGGCTGGCCATCGCGGCGGTCAGTCGTCCGCCCTCGACCAGTGTCTTGAGTCCGGCCATCTTCTCCAACGAGGTCTCCCGTGGGCCCTCGTCGATGGCGAATCCGTCGACCGGGATGATCTCGTTCTCGAAGTACCCGGCCCGGATCGCCTCCTGAGCACGCTGGTGGCTGGTCAACGCGAACTGCTCCATGTCCTCGCGGGACAGGTTCCACTTCTCGGCGATCATCTCCGAGCCCCGGAACTGCGAGATCTCCTGATCGCCGTAGCGATGCAGCCAGCTCTTGGACTCGTTGGTCGGCGAGGTGAAGCCGAACTGCTCGCCGACGATCATCGCCGAACTGATCGGGATCTGACTCATGTTCTGCATGCCGCCGGCGACGATCACATCGGCGGTACCGGACATGATCGCCTGCGCGCCGAAGGAGATGGCCTGCTGGCTGGAGCCGCACTGGCGGTCCACGGTGACACCGGGCACCTCTTCGGGGAAGCCGGCGGCCAGCCAGGACAGCCGGGCGATGTTGCCGGCCTGTCCACCGATGGCGTCCACGCAGCCGGCGATGACGTCGTCGACGGCGCCCGGGTCCAGATCGGTGCGCTCGAACAGTCCCCGCCAGGCGGCCGCGCCGAGATCCACCGGGTGCACACCGCTCAGCGATCCGTTGCGCTTGCCGATCGCGGTACGAACGGCATCGATGACGTACGCCTCAGCCATGTCAGACTCCTTTATCGGTGATTCCGCCAAGAACGATGGCGAGATATTGGCGGCCGACTTCCTCGGCCGTGAGGGGTCCGCCCGGCTGGTACCACCGGACCGACACCCAGGTGGTGTCACGGATGAAGCGATAGACCAGATCGACGTCGAGGTCGGCCCGGAACGAGCCATCGGCGACACCCGCGTGCAGCAGGTCCACCCACATCTTGCGCTGCTCGCGGTTGCGGTCGTCGACGAACGCGAACTGGGGCAGCGAGGAGAGTCGCTTGGCCTCGTCCTGGTAGATCACCACCTGCGCGTGCCGGTGTTCGATTGCCTCGAAAGAGGCCATGAACAGGCCCTTTACCCGATCCAGCGGGGTGGATTCTCCCGCGATGATCTCCTGGTAGCGACCGAAGAGCCAGTCCAGGAAATCCCTGAGGACCTCTTCGACCATCTGCTCTTTGGACTTGAAATGGTGATACAGGCTGCCCGAGAGAATGCCCGCCGAATCGGCGATATCGCGCACTGTGGTCGACTTGAGGCCGCGCTCGGCGAACATCGTCGCGGCAAGCTGCAGGAGCTCGTCGCGGCGGCTTGCCGGCTGCGTCATTCCGACAGCGTACCAACCAAGCACTTGCTAGGTCGAACGGTGGAGTGGGTGAGTCAGCGAGCCATCAGCGCGAAGACGCCCCACCCGAGATACTCGCGCTGATATCGCGTGTACCGGGTGGGCTCGGCCGTGAGTTCGGCGCGGACCTGCCCCGCCAACTCGTCATCGGCATTGTCGTCGAGCCAGCGACGCATAGTGAGCCAT
The DNA here is from genome assembly GCF_012223425.1 of Mycolicibacterium frederiksbergense. GTDB lineage: Bacteria > Actinomycetota > Actinomycetes > Mycobacteriales > Mycobacteriaceae > Mycobacterium > Mycobacterium frederiksbergense. The sequence continues at coordinate 3,273,008 of NZ_CP038799.1, read as the reverse complement.
TGCGCCGCCTGGTACTGGTCCCAACTCTCCTGATCGGCCAGCACCATCTGGACCACGTCGTAGCCGAGACCACCGAACTGCTCGATCAACTCCGGCAGTCCCAGAAAGTCATCCTCGCCGCCGGCGAGGCAAGCCCTCGCAGTGTCCCGATCCGGGACCCGCCTGCGCCAGAATGGCTCTCCCACCAGGGTCAGTCCGCCGGGACGCAGACTCCTGCCGAGCAGTTCGATGGTGCCCGCCACTCTGCCACCGATCCAGGTAGCACCAACGCAGGCGGCGAGATCAACCAGCTCCTCCGCGATGAACCCGGACGCGTCATCGTGCAGGAACGTGACCCGCTCTGCCACACCGAGTTCCACGGCACGGGCACGGGCCTGCTCGGTGAACAGCGGGCTGATATCCACCCCGGTACCGGTGACCTGGTGATCGCGAGCCCATGTGCAGAGCAATTCGCCCGAGCCACTGCCGAGGTCGAGCACCCGGGTCCCGGACGCCAGGTGCAGCGCCTGGCCCAGATAGGCGAGCTTCTCGGGGCTGAACGGGTTGTGGATACGGTGGTTGCTCTCCCGAACGGCGAAGATGCGCGGCAGATCCACCGGTACGCTCCTGTCCATCGTGCGGTGTCGGGCCCCGCGAAGGTACTCGTTCGCGGGTCCGGAGTGCCAGCGAATTTGCTCAGCGATAGAAACCCGGCCAGTACAGCTCACACACCACGGGAAGATCGGCCTGATACCGGCCGTCCACCGCCCCGGACCGGGACAGGTTGAACAGGTACCAGGGATCGCGCTCCAGCCCCTCCCGATTCACGCATTGGCGCACCCACTCGGGTAGGCGTTGCAGCGCCGGGTCGATATCGGAGGACAACCCGGACAGGTACTTCGCGTCGAGCTGGCCGGTCCGCTCGAACCGGTCGATATTGCGGTCCGCGATCAGGCGCTCGGGGTTCAGCCCCGCCAACCCGAGCAGGGCCGCCACACCGGCCACCAGGACCGCCCGCGGCAGCCAGGAAGCAGACATCCGGATACCAGTCACGGCGATCAGGATGAAGACGGTTCCCAACCACAACTCGATGGTGATGACCATCAGCCGTTCGGTGCTGAATCCATACGCGTCCTGGTACACCCACATCCGGTGGATCGCCGAGGTGACCACTACAGTCGAAGTGGCGCAGAGGGTTCCGACCAGGATGCGCAGCATCCGGCGGTCCGTTCGGGTCGCCCGCGAGGCGACCCGGATCACGACGGCAATCACCAGCACGGTCAGCGCCGACACCCACAGCAACTGCCAGAAACCCTGCCGCGCATACTCCGCATAGGTCAGCCCCTCGGTGGCCAACACGTGGGCGTGCCCACCGAATAGCACCGAGGCCTGAACGGCCACGAACGTCAAGAACAATCCGTCGAGCACGGCCAGGGGTACCGCCCATTCCCAGCGCGGAACTGGCTTCCCCGCTGCCGGGGCCAGCGCGTCGACCTTCGGGGGGAATCGCACCAGATATCCACCGCCCAACACGAACACCAGCACCAGGAAGAACACGACGGTCCGGGAGACGATGTCCTCGGTGTCGAACGACGGGATCAGGCTCTGCACCAACGTGTTGAAGACCGGGTCTGCACCGGCGAACAATCCGCCGAACACGAACACCAGAACGAAGGTGATCGCGGTGACCAGCGCGATACGCCCGAGCTGGGGGATCTGCACGCGGCGCGGTGCGGCGCGCTGCACCCAGCCGATGACCCTGGCGGGCAGCGCCCACGCCACCAACCCTCCCGCGATCACCGCAGTCCAGGTGCGCCCACCGGCCAGCGTGTGCCAGCCGATCAGCCAGGCCGCCACGATGCAGAGCGCGTTCACCCACGGCGCGGCCAGCACCGCCGGGACCGCCAGCAGCGCCAGCGTCGCGGCGATGCCGATCGCCTCGAAGATGCTCGGGCGGCGCCCTACGGTCCCGTACACGGCGGCAAAGACCATCACACCAACCAGCAGATAGCCGATGCTGTGCTCCAGCGGCCGCCACAGCGCGGTGCCGATGAGCCCGACGGCCAGAGCGATCATCACGAACGGCAGCGGTGCGGCCGCCACCGGGTTCAGTGGCCAGACCCGGCGGGAGAAGACGGAGAATCCCGGCTCACCATGCCGGGGAAGTGCTGGGCCGATCATCGGCGGCGGCATCATCGGATACGCGCCCGGAGCCATCATGGTCACGAGAGTTCCTCCCTGTCCGGGATGGTCACCCGGATCTGACAGCCGCTGGCTGCGTCCAGTACTTCGATGGTGCCGCCGTGCAACTCGACTGCCCAGCGGGCGATGGCAAGGCCCAGGCCGGTACCGCCATCGGAGGTGTCACCGCGGGTGAACCGCTGGAACACCCGCTCACGCTCCGCAGCGGGGATGCCCGGACCGTCATCGCCGACATCCAGTTGCAGCCCCGAGCCGGCGCGCGCACGCACCCACACCCGCCCAGCGGGTGGATTGTGCCGGATGGCGTTGTCCACCAGGTTGACCACCACCTGGCGCAGTCGCGCCGGGTCGGCCACCGCGGTCAGCCCTGGCGAGTCGACGATGACCTCGACTGAGGTGTGCGCGACGGCGTCGCGCAGGAACTCCTCGACGCCGAACCTGCTGAGCTGCAGGGAGATTACGCCGCCCTCGAGGCGAGACAAGTCGAGTAGGTCGGTCACCAGCTCCCCGAGCCGCTCGGTCTGCTTCAGCGCCGTGCGCAACGTGTTCGGGTCGGGCTCGGCGACGCCGTCGACGATGTTCTCCAGCACCGCCTGCAGGGCCGCGATGGGGGTGCGAAGTTCATGGGAGACATTGCCGATCAGGCCGCGCCGATACTCGTCGGCGGCGCCGAGATCCGCGGCCATCTGGTTGAACGCCGACGCGAGCTGGCCGACCTCGTCCCGTGAGGTGGCACGCACCCGGATGCTGTAGTCACCGCGCGCCATCGCTCGCGCCGCGGCCGTCATCTGCCGCAGTGGGGACGTCATACCGTGCGCGAGGAACTGTACGAACAGCATCGAAGTCGTCAGTGCCGCCAGCAGTGCCCAGCGGAACTGCCAGCTGGCGCCGATCCAGAACGTGAATGCCGCCAAGGTGATCGCGCTGCCCACCAGCAGGGTGGTCTTGACCTTGAAGGATGCCAGCGGATCCAATGGCCGGGGCAGTTTGTCCCACCAGTCCTGGGCGGTCATCTGGGGATCTCCAGGGCGTAGCCCACCCCGTGCACGGTACGGATCAAATCGGGACCCAGCTTGCGCCGCAGCGCTTTCACATGGCTGTCGACCGTGCGGCTCTCCACCTCGGCGGCCCAGCCCCACACGTGCTCGAGCAGCGTCTCGCGGTCGACCGCGGCCCGGGGCCGTCCAGCCAGGAACACCAGCAGATCGAATTCCGTTCGGGTCAGGTAGATCTCCCGATCGCCGTCATGAACCCGGCGTTCCTGCAGGTCGATCCGGTACGGACCGACGGCGAGCGGTTGCTGCCCAGCGGCACGTTCGACCCGGCGCAGGAGCACCTGTACCCGGGCAACCAACTCTCGCATGCTGAACGGTTTGGTCAGGTAATCGTCGGCGCCGACGCCCAGGCCGATGAGCATGTCTGTCTCATCGGTGCGGGCGGTCAGCATCAGCACCGGGATAGCCCGTTCGGCCTGGATACGGCGACAGACCTCCAGGCCGTCGAATCCCGGCAGCATGACGTCGAGGACCACCAGATCCGGCGCGGTGGCCGCGGCGGCGGCGACGGCGGACGGCCCGTCAACCGCGGTGTCCACGGTGAACGACTCGGCGCGCAGCCGGTCGGCCACCGCGGCGAGGATGGTCGGCTCGTCGTCGACCACCAGGATTCGCTTCACACCGTGCACTGTATGCGCAGGCTGTGGTGCTTTCAGGCAGCGTTTGTGAAGGTTCTGTGGAGAAACTAGGCGCGCTGGCTGGACACCGAGATCACTTCGCCGGTCAGGTAGCTGGAGTAGTCACTGGCCAGGAAGGCGATGGTGGCCGCGACCTCCCACGGTTCGGCGGCCCGGCCGAAGGCCTCGTCGCCGGCCAGTCGGTCCAGCAACTCCGAGGAGGACGTCTTCTCCAGGAACTTGTGCCGGGCGATGCTCGGCGACACCGCGTTGATGCGGACCCCGAACTCGACGGCTTCGATTGCGCTGCAACGGGTCAGCGCCATTACCCCGGCCTTCGCGGCGGCGTAGTGCGACTGCGAATGCTGGGCGCGCCAGCCCAGCACGCTGGCGTTGTTGACGATGACACCACCATGCTCGACATCGCGGAAGTAACGCAGCGCGGCACGGGTGGCGCGCATGACCGAGGTCAGCGTGACATTGACGACGCGGTCCCACTCGTCGTCGGTCATGTCGATCACCGGTGTCTGTCCGCCCAGGCCGGCGTTGTTCACCAGCACGTCGATGCGCCCGGCCTTGGCCACGGCCTCGGTGATGAGGTTGTCGACCGCCGCGGTGGAGGTGACATCGCAGACCACCGATTCGACCTTGCCGAGACCGAGCGCGGCCAGCTCCTCGCGGGTTTCGTTGAGGCGGCGCTCGTGGAAGTCGGAGACCACGACGTCGGCGCCCTCCAGCAGCGCGCGGCGCGCGGTGGTCGACCCGATACCGGTGCCTGCGGCCGCGGTGACGAGGACGACCTTGCCCTTCAGCAGGCCGTGGCCCTCGATCTCCTGTGGTGCGACTGAAAGGTCTTTCATCCCTTGGCCTCTCGGGGTAGGCTGAGCACCCGCTCGGCGATGATGTTGCGCTGGATCTCGTTGGAGCCGCCGTAGATGGTGTCCGAACGGGAGAACAGATACAGCCGCTGCCACTCGTCGAACTCGGCGTTGTCCAGGGTCAGTCCCGCGGTGCCCTGCACGTCCATGGCGATCTCGCCGAGTTCGCGATGCCAGTTGGCCCACAACAGTTTCGACACGTTATCTTGGCCGGGTTGCTCGACGTCCATCGTCGCCAGCGAGTAGGACCGCATGGCCTTCAGCCCGGTCCAGGATCGGGTCAACCGCTCCCGGATCAGCGGATCGTCGGCCGCGCCGGTGCGTTTGGCCAGCTCGACCAGATTGGCATGCTCACGGGCGTAACGGATCTGCTGGCCAAGGGTGGACACGCCACGCTCGAAGGTGAGCAGACCCATCGCCACCCGCCAGCCGTCGCCGGGCTCGCCGACAACCAGGGATGCCTCGGTGCGGGCGTCGTCGAAGAACACCTCGTTGAACTCGGAGTCGCCGGTGAGCTGGATGATCGGCCGGATCTGCACACCCGGCTGGTCCAGCGGCACCAGCAGGAAGGACAGCCCGGCGTGCCGTTTGGACCCCTTCTCGCTGCGGGCCACCACGAAGCACCACTGCGCCCAGTGCGCCAGCGAGGTCCACACCTTCTGACCGTTGATCACCCACTCGTCGCCGACGAGCTCTGCAGACGTGGACACATTGGCGAGGTCACTGCCGGCGCCCGGTTCGGAATAGCCCTGGCTCCAGAGTTCGGTGACGTCGAGAATGCCGGGCAGGAAGCGCTGCTGCTGCTCGGGGGTGCCGTACGCGATGAGCGTGGGACCGAGCAGTTCCTCGCCGAAGTGGTTGACCTTGTCGGGGGCGTCCGCTTTGGCGTACTCCTCGTAGAACGCCACCCGGTGCGCGACGGTCAGACCGCGACCACCGTGCTCCTCGGGCCAGCCCAGGCAGGTCAGGCCCGCGGCGGCCAGATGCTGGTTCCACGCACGCCGTTCTTCGAATGCCTCGTGCTCACGGCCCGGACCTCCGAGGCCCTTGAGCGCTGCATATTCGCCGACGAGATTATCGGCGAGCCATTGCCGGACCTCGGCCCGGAAGTCCTCGACCTCTATCACCCCTGTAGGCTAACCTACCAAGCACTTGCTTTGTTAGAGGAGCGTCAATGACGAGCGTAGAGCGGACCGTTCCAGCGGTGCTGGACCGGATTGCCGTACAGCTAACCGAGCATGACGCGCTGGTCACGCCGGATAAACGACTCACCTACGGTCAGCTGCGCGACGAGGTACGACGGGCCGCCGCGGCGATGATCGACCTCGGGGTCGCCGTCGGCGACCGGGTCGCGATCTGGTCGCCCAACACTTGGCACTGGGTGGTCGCCGCACTGGCCACCCACTACGCCGGTGCGATCGTCGTCCCGCTGAACACCCGCTACACCGCCAGTGAGGCCACCGACATCCTGGCCCGCACGGAGGCTCCCCTGCTGATTGCAGCCGGCGAGTTCCTCGGGGCTGACCGCAGCACCCAACTCGACCGAACCGCACTGCCCGCGCTGCGAGATATCGTGCGGGTACCGATCGACAGGAAGGAAACAGGCGACGATTCGTGGGACTCCTTCGTGGCCCGCGGGACCGATCTCACCGAGGTCGATGCGCGCGCCGCCGCCGTCTCACCCGATGACGTGTCCGACATCCTGTTCACCTCCGGCACCACCGGCCGCAGCAAGGGTGTGCGCTGCGCGCACCGCCAGTCGCTGGACGCTTCGGCGGCCTGGGCGGCCTGCGGTGAGGTCACCAGCGCAGACCGCTATCTGTGCATCAACCCGTTCTTCCACAATTTCGGCTACAAGGCCGGCATCCTGGCCTGTCTGCAGACCGGCGCAACGCTCTACCCACTGCTCACCTTCGATCCCGAGCAGGCGATGAAAGCCGTTGCCGAACACCGGATCACCGTGCTACCCGGCCCGCCGACCATCTACCAGACGCTGCTGGACCATCCACGCCGCGCCGAGCACGATCTGACCTCACTGCGATTCGCGGTCACCGGCGCTGCGGTGGTGCCGGTGGTGCTGATCGAGCGGATGCAGTCCGAGCTGGACATCGACATCGTGCTGACCGCCTACGGCCTGACCGAAGCCGCCGGCTTCGGCACCATGTGCAGCGCCCAGGACGACGCCACCACCGTGGCCACCACCTGCGGTCGCCCGATCGCCGACTTCGAATTGCGTCTCGCTGAGTCCGGGGAGGTGCTGTTGCGCGGTCCCAATGTCATGATCGGCTACCTCGACGACCCGGAGGCGACCGCCGCGGCCATCGACGCCGACGGCTGGCTGCACACCGGCGATATCGGAACCCTGGACGCGGCAGGCAATCTCACCATCACCGACCGGTTGAAGGACATGTACATCTGCGGCGGGTTCAATGTGTACCCGGCCGAGATCGAGCAGGTGCTGGCCCGCCTGGACGGGGTGGCCGAGGCCGCGGTGATCGGGGTTCCCGACCAGCGGCTCGGCGAGGTCGGCAAGGCCTTCGTGGTGGCCAAGGCCGGCGTCCAGCTCGACGAGGCGGCCGTGATCGCCTACACGCGTGAGCATCTGGCGAACTTCAAGGTGCCGCGTTCGGTGGCGTTCCTCGATGTTCTGCCGCGAAACCCAGGAGGCAAAGTGGTCAAACCACTGCTCCGTGAGATCGACGGAAGAGCCTGAGATGGATCTGAATTTCGATGAGGGCACCGAGGAGTTCCGGGCCGAGGTCCGCGACTTCCTCGCAGCCAACCGGGAGTCCTTCCCGACCGAGTCATATGACACCCGTGAGGGCTTCGAGCAGCACCGCCGCTGGGACAAGGTGCTGTTCGACGCCGGGTTGTCGGTGATCGCATGGCCGAAGGAGTACGGCGGGCGTGACGCCACCCTGCTGCAGTGGGTGGCGTTCGAGGAGGAGTACTTCCGCGCCGGCGCGCCCGGGCGGGCCAGCGCCAACGGCACCTCAATGCTGGCGCCGACGCTGTTCGCGCACGGCACCAAGGAACAGCTGGACCGGGTCTTGCCGAAGATGGCCAGCGGCGAGGAGATCTGGGCGCAGGCCTGGTCCGAGCCGGAGTCCGGCAGCGACCTGGCCTCGTTGCGCTCGACGGCCACCAGGGTCGACGGCGGTTGGAAGCTCAACGGCCAGAAGATCTGGAGCTCGCGGGCCCCGTTCGGTGAACGCGCCTTCGGGCTGTTCCGCTCCGACCCGCAGGCCCAGCGGCACAAGGGCCTCACCTATTTCATGTTCGACTTGCACGCCGACGGTGTCACCGTCCGGCCGATCGCGCAGCTCGGTGGCGACACCGGTTTCGGTGAGGTCTTCCTCGACGACGTGTTCGTCCCCGACGAGGACGTCATCGGCGAGGTCAACGACGGTTGGCGTGCGGCGATGAGCACATCGAGCAATGAGCGCGGCATGTCGCTGCGCAGCCCGGCCCGCTTCCTGGCCCCGGCCGAACGCCTCGTCGCACGGTGGAAATCCAATCCGGACCCGGTGTTCACCGACCGCGTGGCCGATGCCTGGATCAAGGCACAGGCCTACCGGTTGCACACCTTCGGCACCGTCACCCGGCTGGCCGGCGGCGGCGAACTCGGCGCCGAATCCTCGGTGACCAAGGTGTTCTGGTCCGACCTGGATGTCGCGCTGCACCAGACCGCCCTGGACCTGCAGGGCGCGGACGCCGAGATCGTCGACGACTGGACCGAGGGCCTGTTGTTCGCCCTGGGCGGCCCGATCTACGCCGGTACCAACGAGATCCAGCGCAACATCATCGCCGAGCGCCTACTCGGTCTGCCCCGGGAGCCGAAGTAATGAATTTCGAGATCGACGAACAGCAGCGCGATTTCGCGGCCAGCATCGACGCCGCACTGGGTGCGGCGAACGTCCCCGCCGCGGTCCGCGCCTGGGCCGACGGCGACACCACACCGGCCCGCAAGGTCTGGAATCAGCTCGCCGAACTCGGTGTCACCGCGCTCCTGGTGGCCGAGAAGTTCGACGGTATCGATGCGCACCCGGTCGATGCCGTGGTGGCACTGGAACGTCTCGGCTACTGGGCGGTGCCCGGACCGGTCACCGAGTCGATCATCGTCGCACCGCTGCTGCTGAGCGATGACGACCGGTCCGCCGCCCTGGCCGCGGGCGAATCGATCGCCACCGTCGCACTGCCGCCGCAGGTCCGCCACGCCGTCAACGCCGATTTCGCCGATCTGGTGCTGCTCGGCGAGGACGGGCAGGTTTTCGATGCCGTCGCCGGTGCGGCGTATGACTCGGTGGATCCGGCGCGCAAGCTGTTCGAGGTCAGCGCTTCCGGGGCCGCGCGGACTGCCGACACCGCGCGCGCGTACGAGTTCGGTGTGCTGGCCACCGCGGCTCAGCTGATCGGTGCGGGGCAGGCCATGCTCGACCAGTCGGTGGCCTACGCCAAGCAGCGCACCCAGTTCGGCCGCGTCATCGGCTCCTACCAGTCGATCAAGCACAAGCTGGCCGACGTGCACATCGCCCTCGAGATGGCCCGCCCGCTGGTCTACGGCGCGGCGCTCTCGCTGGCCGACTCATCCGCGGACACCGCCCGCGATGTGAGCGCGGCCAAGGTCGCGGCCGCCGACGCGGCACTGCTGTCCGCCCGCTCGTCCTTGCAGACCCACGGCGCCATCGGCTTCACCCAGGAGCACGACCTGTCGCTGCTGCTGCTTCGGGTGCAGGCGCTGCGCTCGGCCTGGGGCGACCCGACCCTGCACCGCCGCCGACTGCTGGAGGCTCTCTAGTCATGAGTGAAGAACGCGAACTGCTCCGCTCCACCGTTGCCGCGCTGGTCGACAAGCACGCCAACCCCGAGGCCGTGCGGCGTGCGATGGAATCCGAGCGCGGTTACGACGAGGCACTGTGGAAGCTGCTGTGTGAACAGGTCGGCGCCGCAGCACTTGTCGTGCCTGAAGATCTCGGTGGCGCCGGCGGCGAACTCGCCGACGCCGCAGTGGTGCTGGAGGAACTCGGCAAGGCGCTGGTCCCCACCCCGCTGCTGGGGACAACCCTGGCCGAGGTGGCGCTGCTGAGCGCCGAGGACCATGAGCCGCTGGAAGGTCTGGCAGAGGGCACCTCCATCGGGGCGGTGGTGTTCGATCCCGAGTACGTCATCAACGGCCATATCGCCGACGTGATGATCGCCGCGGACGGTGCGAACCTGACGCGCTGGAACACCTTCACCGCACAGGCCAAGTCCACGATGGACCTGACCCGTCGATTGTCGTCGGTGACCGCCGGCGAAACCACACCGCTGGGCAGCGATCCCGGGCTGGCCGATACCGCGGCGCTGCTGTTGGCCGCCGAACAGATCGGCGCCGCGGCGCGTGCGCTGGACCTGACGGTGGCCTACACCAAGGACCGGGTGCAGTTCGGACGTCCGATCGGCAGCTTCCAAGCGCTCAAGCACCGGATGGCCGATCTGTACGTGGCCGTCCAGACCGCACGTGCCGTCGTCTACGACGCCATCGCCGAACCCTCGCCCGCTTCGGCCTCGCTGGCCCGTGTCTTCGCCAGTGAGGCGCTGACCTCCGTCGTCGGGGAAGCCGTCCAGATGCACGGCGGTATCGCCATCACCTGGGAGCACGATATCCAGCTGTACTTCAAGCGCGCCCATGGCAGCGCGCAGTTGCTCGGGCCGCCGCGGGAGCATCTGCGCCGGCTGGAAGCCGAAGTCTTCTAGACGGTATGAGGTGACCGTCGGCTGTTGTCGGGGGTTGCGGGCCGGGGCCTCGCTCACCCATGTTCGTGGGTTACCGGGTGGGTAGTGGGCCCGCCCGGTCTATCCAACAGTGGTGGGAGGCCCCGGTGTTCACTGAGCGTACGAGTATTGGGCTGGACGTGCACGCACGTTCGGTCGCGGCGGCAGCAATCGATGGGATGACCGGTCAGGTGACCCAGACCCGGTTGACGCCGTCTTACGAGCACATCCAGGACTGGATCAAACAGATGCCTGGTCCGGTGGCGGTTGCCTACGAGGCCGGCCCCACGGGTTTTGGACTGTATCGCGCACTGACCAGCGCAGGAATTCGGTGCGAGGTGCTCGCACCATCGAAGCTGCAGAAACCCGCCGGAGATCGGGTGAAGACCGATGCTCGCGACGCCTTGCACTTGGCCCGGCTGCTGCGCTTAGACGAGGTCACCTCGGTGGCGATCCCGAGCCTGAACCAGGAAGCATGCCGCGATCTGGTGCGCGCTCGCGAAGACTGCCGCGGTGATCTGATGCGGGCCCGTCATCGACTGTCCAAGCTGCTGCTGCGCCACGGCATCGTCTACTACGGCGGCCACGCCTGGACGGGTACCCATGATCGCTGGCTGCGCACTGATGCTGTGACCCGGTTGCAGATGCCAGCCACACGGATGGCCTTCGACGCCGATTACGAGCATGTACTGATGCTGCAGGCCCGACGCGACCGCTTGGACGCAGCGATCCACGAAGTCGCCGCCGACAGCGAGTTCACCCCCATCGTGCGTCGGGTGTCGTGTCTTCGCGGCGTAAGCACCTTGACCGGCTTCGCACTGGCGGTTGAGATCGGCGACTGGAACAGATTCACCGGCAACACGATCGGCTCCTTCGTCGGACTGGTGCCCTCGGAACACTCGTCGGGTTCGGCACGGGTGCAGGGACCGATCACCAAGACCGGCAACACCCACGTACGCCGCCTGCTCGTCGAAGCAGCCTGGCATCACCGACCTCGCTATCGTGTCGGACCGGTGATGCGGTCACGGTGGGACCTGGCCCCGGTCGCCGCCCGTGCCCGTGGTGACGAGGGCAACCGACGCTTGCATCACCGGTGGGTGGGCTTTCTGGCCCGCCGCAAGCGGTCCACGGTGGCCAATGTTGCGGTCGCCCGCGAACTGGCCGGCTGGTGCTGGTCGCTGGCGGTCATGGACGACTAACCGCCACCCAAGCTGCTTCCTTGGTCACGGTGGTGGCAGCGCGTGGATCGACCCGCGACCGGCCTATGAGCAGACCCCTGAAAGGGGGCCGACGCTCGATTCTAGACACGCGGATACGATCCAGCCGAAACACCGTCCTGCGGTAACCAATCCGCGCATATCAGTCTGACCGCGCGTCGCCAACCGACACGCTCACCACACGGACCCAGGAAGCAACGAGGCGCCGCCGGGGATAACTTTCCCGGCGGCGCCTCACCCTGCCTATTGACAAACTTCCCTACATATCAGGCCGAGCCCAAGGTCACGGCGTTCGCATCGACGACGGTGGCGGTCTTGCCCGGTGCGGTCTGATGGGACCAGTACAGGTTGGTGTGCGCTATCACCTGTTCCGGCGGCGGGGCGCCCCACTGCGTCAGATCGCTGGTGGTGTGCGCGTCACCGACGAGCGTGACGTCATAGCCGCGGGCGAAGGCGCCGTGAATGGTCGACCGGATGCACTGGTCACTGGATGCGCCGACCACCACCAGGCGACCGACCGCCAGGCTGTCCAGAACGCCTTCGAGCGTGGTGCCCTCGAACGAATCGCCGTGGTTCTTCTCGATCAACGGTTCGGTGTCCTCGCGCATCAGCTCCTCGACGATCCGCCAACCGTCGCTGCCCCGCTCGATCTCGTCATCGGAGTGCTGAACCCACACCACGGGGACGTTCTCCGATCGCGCCCGCTCGACCAGTCGACCGACCGCGCCGACCACGTCATCGCGCCTGACCGCGTCGGCGACGACGACGTGCTGGACATCGATCACCAGCAGGGCGCTGTTCGGGCGGTTCTTCAGAGTGGTCATGTCTCCAAAGTAGCCGCCGCGGCCGGAGACTAACCTCGTTCCGATGACCGCAAACACCCGCCGGGTGGCGCTGCGCGCCGGGATCCCGCCGTTCTATGTGATGGACGTGTGGCTGGCAGCCGCCGAACGGCAGCGCACACACGGCGACCTGGTCAACCTGTCCGCGGGCCAACCCAGTGCACAGGCACCGGCACCGGTGCGGGCGGCCGCCGCCGAGGCGCTGGAACACCACAACCTCGGATACACCGTGGCGCTGGGCATTCCACAGCTGCGCGAGGCGATCGCCGCGTCCTACCTCGACCGGCACGGCATCGATGTGGACCCCGACGCGGTCGTCGTCACCACCGGGTCCACCGGCGGGTTTCTGTTGGCGTTCCTGTCCTGTTTCGACGTGGGTGACCGGGTGGCGGTGACCAGCCCCGGCTACCCGTGTTACCGGAACATCCTGTCCGCCCTCGGTTGTGAGCCGGTCGAGGTGCCGTGCGGGCCGGAGACCCGCTTTCAGCCCACCGTGCAGATGCTCGACGCCCTCGACCCACCGGTCAAGGGGCTGATCATCGCCAGCCCGGCGAACCCCACCGGCACCGTCATCCCGCCCGCCGACCTGGCCGCGATCGTGAACTGGTGCGATGAGCGCGACGTGCAGTTGGTCAGCGACGAGCTGTACCACGGCCTGGTGTATCCGGGCGCACCGGCGACCAGTTGCGCGTGGGAGACATCACGCAACCCCATTGTGGTGAACAGCTTTTCGAAGTACTTCGCCATGACGGGCTGGCGGCTGGGCTGGCTGCTGGTACCGGAGCCGCTGCGCCGGGCGGTCGACCGGTTGACCGGCAACTTCTCCATCTGCCCGCCGACGCTTCCGCAGCTGGCGGCGGTGGCCGCGTTCGATCCGGCGTCACTGGCCGAGGCCGACGCCTTGGTGCAGGAGTACACCGTGAACCGGGATCTCCTACTGACCGGCCTGGCCGAGATCGGCCTGGACCGGCTCGCCCCGGCCGACGGCGCGTTCTACGTGTACGCCGACATCTCGCGATACTCGACGGACTCCCTCGGTTTCTGCGCAAAGCTGTTGGCCGACACCGGTGTTGCCATCGCGCCCGGTGTCGACTTCGACACCGTGCACGGCGGCTCGTTCGTCCGGCTGTCCTTCGCCGGCGCGGCCTCCGACATCACCACCGCGCTGGAGCGCCTGGGACCATGGCTCAGGACTTCAGGAATGCCAGCAGATCGGCATTGATCACGTCAGCGTGCGTGGTGGGCATGCCGTGCGGGAAGTTGTCACCGTACGTTTTCAAGGTGCCGTTCTGCAGCAGCGCCGCGGACTTCGGCCCGGCCGCCACGTAGGGCACGATCTGGTCGTCGGTGCTGTGCATCACCAGCGTCGGCACGGTGATCTTCTTCAGATCCTCGGTGAAATCGGTCTGCGAGAAGGCGACGATCCCGTCGTAGTGCGAGAAGGCGTCGCCCATCATGCCCTGGCGCCACCAGTTGGCGATGACAGCCTCGGACGACTCGACACCGGGCTTGTCGAAGTTGTAGAACGGGCCTGCGGGCAGCGCGCGGTAGAACTCCGAGCGGTTGGCCGCCAACTGCGCCTGCAGACCGTCGAACACGCTCTTGGGCAAGCCTTCCGGGTTCGCCTCGGTCTGCACCATGAGCGGGGGCACCGCACTGATGATGACGGCCTTCGACGCTCGGCTCTCGCCGTGGCGGGCCAGGAAGCGGACCACCTCGCCGCCGCCGGTGGAGTGCCCGACGTGGACGGCGTCGTGCAGGTCGAGGTGCTCCACGAGGGCGTGCAGGTCGTCGGCGTAGTGGTCGAGATCGTGACCGCCCGGGGTCTGGGTGGACCGGCCGTGCCCGCGCCGGTCGTGGGCGATCACCCGGTAACCCTGACCCAGGAAGAACAGCATCTGGGTGTCCCAGTCGTCGGAGGACAACGGCCAGCCGTGGCTGAACACGATCGGCTGGCCCGTCCCCCAGTCCTTGTAGAAGATGTCGGTGCCGTCGGCGGTGGTGAGGATGCTCATGGGCGATAACTCTGCTCGCTCGGCAGGGTGATGTCGATACCGCTAGCCACCATTACATGTCGGTGGCAGCAGATAGCATTCCAGATGTGTTCGAAAGTGTGTTCGACATCGATCCGGCTGCCGGTGAGGCGGAGTTGCGGGCCGAAGTCGAGCGGTTCGAACGGCTCAAGGCGGCGGCGGCCGCGGCGCAGGCCCGAGCCACGGCGCTGTGGGCGGCCAAGCGGCGCGCGGCCGAGGCCGTCGCCGGGGTCCCGGCGGCGAAACGCGGACGGGGTCTGGCCGCAGAGGTAGGGCTGGCGCGCCGCGATTCGACCAAGAAGGGCGACCAGCACCTCGGTTTCGCCAAGGCACTGGTGCACGAGATGCCGTGCACCTTGGCCGCGCTCGAATGTGGGGCGCTGTCGGAATGGCGGGCGACCCTGATCGTGCGTGAATCGGCCTGCCTGAGTGTCGAACACCGCCGCGAGTTCGACACCGAGCTGTGTGCCGATGCGTCCCGGCTGGACGGCTGGGGCGACAAGCGCGTGGTGGCCGAGGCCAAAGCCATCGTCGTGAGGTTGGATGTCGAGGCGGTCCTCGCGCGGTCGGCCAAGGCCGCCAAGGACCGCTGCGTCACCATCCGCCCGGCGCCGGACACCATGACCTACGTGACCGCACTGCTACCCGTCGCTCAGGGTGTGGCGGTGTACGCCGCGCTGAAGCGTGCAGCCGACACCACTTTCGATGACCGGTCGCGCGGCCAGATCATGGCCGACACCCTGATCGAACGGGTGACCGGCCGACCGGCCGAACAACTGGTGCCGATGACCCTGAACCTGGTGCTGGCCGACACCACCCTGGCCGGCGATGACGACGCACCCGGGTGGCTCGCCGACTACGGACCCATTCCGGCCGGTTTTGCGCGGAGGATGACCGGTGATGCCGCCGCGGACGCCGCGGTGAAGACGATGTTGCGCAGGCTGTACCGCCACCCGCGAAGCGGGCAGCTGGTGGCCATGGAGTCACAGGCACGAATCTTCCCGAAGGGCCTGGCCACATTTCTGGAACTACGTGACCGGACCTGCCGCACACCGTATTGCGATGCGCCGATCCGTCACCACGACCATGCCCGCCCGGCGCATCGGGGTGGCCCCACGAGTGCTCTGAACGGGCTCGGCGAATGCGAGGCGTGCAACTATGCCAAGGACGCACCCGGCTGGTCGGTCACCACCGCCGACGCCGACGGCGTGCACACCGCCGAATTCCGCACGCCCACCGGCGCCGTCTACCGATCGACCGCCCCGCCGCTGCCGGGGCCGCCGATCAGGACGGTCAGCGTCATCGAGTGCGGGTTGAGTGTCGACATGGTCAGGTTCGACGCTGCGTGACGTACCACTCCAGCAAGTCCGGGTCGTCGACGGCGCTGCGTTCCACCACTTTCGCGGCGTCCGCCCCCTGGAACAGCTTCTTGATCGGCACCTCGAGCTTCTTGCCGGTGCGGGTGTGCGGGATACCCGGCGCCAGGATGATGTCATCGGGAACGTGGCGCGGGGAGACCTCGGTGCGAATGGTGTTCTTGACCTTCTCCCGCAGCGCGTCATCGAGTTCGACACCGTCGGCAAGCACCACGAACAGCGGCATCCAGTAACCACCGTCGGGCTGCTCGGCCCCGATCACCAGTGCCTCGGCGATCTCGGGCAGTCGTTCCACCGCCTGATAGATGTCGGCGCTGCCCATCCGGATACCGTGCCGGTTCAGGGTCGAGTCGGAGCGACCGTGCACGATGACGCTGCCGTGATCGGTGATGGTGATCCAGTCACCATGGCGCCAGACACCCGGGAACATCTCGAAATAGGCGTCGCGGTACCGTGATCCGTCCGGGTCATTCCAGAAGGCGACCGGCATGGACGGCAGCGGCTTGGTGACGACCAGCTCTCCCACCTCGCCACGCACCGGATTGCCCGACTCGTCCCAGGCGTCCAGTGCCACCCCGAGAAATGGGGCGGACAGCTCCCCCGGCCACACCGGCACCGTGCGCACGCCGCCGATGAAGGCCGACACCACGTCGGTGCCCCCGCTGATCGACGCGACCTGAACATGCTCACCGATGTTGTCGCGCATCCACAACGACGTCGAGGGCGGTAGCGATGACCCGGTGATCCCGACCGTCCGCAACGCGGACAGATCGTGCTCGGTCCGCGGGACTGCGCCCGCCTTCATGCAGCCGAGCACATATCCCGGGCTGGTACCGAGCACGGTCGCACCGACGTCGGCGGCCATGGCCCACAGTGCATCCGGCGCAGGGTAGGACGGACTGCCGTCGTAGCAGACGATGGTGGCGCCGACCAGCAACCCGGCGATCTGAAAGTTCCACATCATCCAGCTCGGGCTGGTGTACCAGAAGAAGGTGTCGCGCTCGCCGATATCACTCTGCAGGGCAACGGCCTTGAGGTGCTCCAGCAGCACTCCACCGTGACCGTGGATGATGCCCTTGGGCAGGCCGGTGGTGCCCGAGGAGAACAGGATCCACAGCGGATGGTCGAAAGCGACGGCGCTGGTGACCAGTTCACCGCCATTGGAAGTCACCGCGTCCCAGTCGAGATGGTCACTGGGCGTGGGAGCCAGCCGCGATACCGAGACGGTGGCGCGCAGCGTGGGCAGCCCGGCCCGCAGCGCGGCGACATCGGCGCTCTTGTCGTGGCTTTTGCCGCCGAACCGGTACCCGTCGGTGGTCACCAGCACCACCGGTTCGAGCTGACCGAGCCGATCCAGCGCCGCCTTGGCCGAATAGTCCTGACCACACGCACTCCACACCGCCCCGACCGCGGCGGTGCCCAGGAAGGCGATGACCGCTTCGGCGATATTGGGCAGATAGCCGACCACCCGGTCACCGGCGCCCACGCCGAGATCGGTCAGCGACTTGGCGAATCCCGCTGTGCGGCTCAGGAGTTCGGTCCAGGACAGCTCTACGGTCGGGGTGTCTTCACCTGCACACAGGATCGCGGGACGGTCGGCGCGGGACTGCCGGACCACCTGGTCGACGAAGTTGAGCCGCGCGCCGGGGAACCACCGTGCGCCGGGCATGTCGGTGTTGGCCAGTACCTCACCGGGCACCTCACCGAGCCCGAAGTACTCCCACAGCGCGCCCCAGAAGGCCGCCGGCTCATCCACCGACCATTGCCACAGCGCGTGATACTCGGCCGGGGCCCCGGCGAACCGGGCGAAATCGGTGACCCGGGCCTCGGCGACATCGGCGGCGGTGGGCTCCCACTGCGGCGCGGCGCTCACCGGGCGCTCCACCCGCCGTCCATCGTGTACGACGCGCCGGTCACCATGCCGGCCTGCTCGGAGGCCAGCCAGCACACCAGCGAGGCCACCTCCGCGGGTTCCACCAGTCGTTTGATGGCGCTCTCCTTCAGCAGGATCTGTTCGACGACCTGCTGCTCGTCGATACCGTGGGTGCGTGCCTGATCGGCGATCTGCTTGTCCACCAGCGCAGTTCGCACATATCCGGGGTTGACGCAGTTGCTGGTCACTCCGTGCGGGCCGCCCTCCAGGGCGGTCACCTTGGACAGTCCCTCCAGTGCATGCTTGGCGGTCACGTAGGCGACCTTATATTCCGATGCCCGCAGTCCGTGCACCGATGACACATTGATGATCCGGCCGAAGCCCGCGTCATACATGTGCGGCAGCGCGGCCCGGATGAGCAGGAACGGTACCTCGGTCATCAACGCCAGCAGCATGCGGAACGCCTCCGGCGGGAACTCGGTGATGGGAGCGACGCGTTGCACTCCGGCGTTGTTCACCAGGATGTCGGTCTGCAGCACCACGTCCTGCAGGGCGTGCACATCGAGGAGGTCGACCGCCCATGCGGTGCCGCCGATCTCGTCGGCCAGTGCGCCGGCCCCGTCGCCGTCCAGGTCGGCCACGGTGACATGCGCACCGCGGGCTGCCAGTTCGCGTGCACATGCCGCGCCGATGCCGCTGGCGCCGCCGGTGACCAGGGCGGTCTTACCGGAGAGCTCACTCATGCACGCGCCTCGGCGATGTCCCGCGCGTCGGCGTCGTCCAGGGTCCGCAGGTCGATGCCGTTGGTCTCCCGGGTGAAGAGCACCGCGACCAGAGTGATGGCGCAGGCGATGGCCAGGTAGATCGAGATCGGCACCGGGGAGTCGTAGATGTCGAGCAACTTCACCGCGATCAGCGGCGCGAGCGAGCCCGCCACGATGGAGGTCACCTGATAGCCGAGGGACACCCCGGAGTAGCGCATCCGGGTCGGGAACATCTCGGACATGATGGCCGGCTGCGGCGCGTACATGAGCGCGTGGATCATCAGGCCGAGGGTGATCGCGGCGGTGATGACGACGTAGTTGCCGCTGTTCATCATCGGGAAGGCGAAGAAGCCCCAGGTGCCGCCCAGCACCGCGCCCACCATGTACACCGGGCGCCGGCCGAAGCGGTCGGCCAGGTAGCCCACCACCGGTACCACGGCGAAGTGCACCGCGTGTGCGAACAGCAGGTACCACAGGATGGAACTGGTGTCCGCGCCCACCGACACCTTCAGGTAGGTGATGGAGAACGTGACCACCAGGTAGTACATGATGTTCTCGCCGAATCGCAGACCCATCGCGGTGAACACACCACGCGGGTAGCGCTTGAGCACCTCGACGACGCTGAACGAGGTGGCCTTGATCTGCTCGGCCTCCTGTTGTGCCGCAACGAAGATCGGTGCGTCGGTGACCTTGGTGCGGATGTAGTAGCCGACCAGGACGACCACCGCGGACAGCCAGAACGCCACCCGCCAGCCCCAGGACAGGAAGGCCGCTTCCGACAGTGTCGCGGTGAGCACCAGCAGCACGACGGTGGCGAGCATGTTGCCCACCGGCACTCCGGCCTGCGGCCAGCTGGCCCAGAATCCGCGCCGGTTGTTCGGGCTGTGCTCGGCGACCAGCAGGATCGCGCCACCCCATTCACCGCCGACGGCGAAACCCTGGATGAAGCGCAGCATCACCAGCAGTCCCGGCGCCCAGTAGCCGATCTGCCCGAATGTCGGCAGGCAGCCCATCAGGAAGGTGGCGGCGCCGACGAGCAGCAGGGAGAACTGCAGCAGCTTCTTGCGACCGAACTTGTCGCCGTAGTGGCCGAACACGATGCCGCCGAGCGGGCGTGCCACGAAGCCCACCGCGTAGGTCGCGAAGGCCAGGAAGATCGCGTTGAGCTCACTGGTCGTCTCGGAGAAGAACACCTTGCTGAACACCAGCGTCGCCGCGGTGCCGTACAGGAAGAACTCGTACCACTCCACGACCGTGCCGGCCATGGATGCGGTGACGACGCGTTTCAAGCCGGAGGTCTGAGCGGAATTGTGATCGGCAGCACACATACGGGTGAGTATTCATGCACGTCAAGATCGAAACAATGCTCAGATCTGCAGCACCTGTCTGCAAAAATGCAGATATGGGACTGCCGAGTGCCGACGATCTGCTCATCCTGCTGGCCGTCGGACGCACCGGTCGCTACATCAGCGCCGCCGAAGCGCTCGGCGTCAACCACACCACCATCTCGCGCCGCATCGCCGCCCTCGAGCAGGCCATCGGCACCAGGGTGCTGACCCGGGTGGGCGCGGGCTGGGAACTCACCGACCGTGGTCGCGAGGTGCTGGCCGCCGCCGAAGCGGTCGAGGCCGCGGTCCACTCGCTGGGTGGCGCCGCGGGCCAACCGCGTCCGCTCGAGGGTGTCGTGCGCATCTCGGCGACCGACGGTTTCAGCGCCTATATCGCCAGCCCCGCGGCGGCGGATGTGCAACGCAGCCATCCCGGGGTGTCGGTGGAGATCGTCGCCGCGATCCGGCGGGCCAGCCAGCAACGCTCCAGCGTCGATATCGAAGTAGTGGTCGGCGAGCCGACCGTGCACCGGGCGCAGGCGATCCGGCTGGGCGACTACTGCCTGGGCCTGTACGGCTCGGCGGGATACCTGGCCGAACATGGCACGCCCACCGGACTCGATGAACTGAGCGAGCACCCGCTGGTCTACTTCATCGACTCCATGCTGCAGGTCGATGATCTCGACCATGCCACCGGCTTCGCCCCGAACATGCGGCAGTCGGTGTCCTCGACCAACGTCTTCGTCCACGTCGAGGCGACCCGCGCGGCGGCGGGACTGGGGCTGTTGCCGTGTTTCATGGCCGACCGGCATGACGATCTGATCCGGGTGCTTCCCGAGACCGTCGCGGTGGCGCTGACCTATTGGCTGGTGACCCGCGCCGAGACGCTGCGCAGGCCCGAAGTCGCGGCCATCATCGACGCGATCCGGGATCGGATGCGCGCTGACCGTAATGCCCTGCTCGGCAGGCCGACCTGAATATCGTGAGGCCATGCCGTTCCTGCAGACCGACACCGCCCGCGCCTACTACCGGCACTGGCCGGCCGCCGAACCCCGGGCCGCCGTCGTGTTCCTGCACGGTTTCGGCGAGCACACCGGGCTGTACCACCGCTACGGATTCACGCTCAATGCCGCGGGGATCGATCTGTGGGCCGTCGACCAGCTGGGCCATGGGCTCAGCCCGGGGCGCCGTGGAGATTTCGGCACCCTGGCGGACAGCTCGGCACTGGCCGAGGCGCTCACCGTCATCGTCGAGCAACAGCGGCCCGGCCTGCCGCTGATCGCCGCCGGCCACTCATTTGGTTCCGTCGTCACCGCGTTGCGGTTGGTGGAGCAGCCGGCACGCTACCGCGCGGGCATCATCTCCGGGGCTCCGCTGGCCCCGGTCGCCGACCTGCTGGACGTGGACACCTCGTTGGATCTGGATCCGTCCTGGCTGTCCGGTGACCCGTTCTATCTCGACGCGCTGGAGAACGATCCGCTGGCTTTCGTCGAGGCGGACAGCGCGCCGCTCACCCGCGCGCTGGATGCCGCCTGGGACCGTTTCGGTTCCGAGCTCCCGACGCTCACGGTGCCGACGTTGGCGGTGCACGGCGTCGGCGATCCCATTGCGCCAGTGGGACCGGTGCGGGCCTATGCCGAACAGATCGACGCCCTGCAGATCGCCGAATTCCCCGCCGCCAAACACGACATCCTCAACGAAACAGTGCACCGAGATGTCGCCACGACCGTCATTGCCTTCATCGCGGCGACGCTGGGATGGCATTCTGTTCGCGATGGCACTCGGGCTGAATAAAGACACCAAGCGCACACTGGTCAAACTGCTGGCGGCGATCGCGCTCATTGCGGTCATCCTCGGCGGTTTCGCGGCGTGCCTGTTCACCGTCCGCTCCGACGACGCGGCGACGGAGACAACTTCCGGACCGGCGCTCCAGGGCAGCTTCAAGGTCGACATCGGCCCGACCGCCACACCGGACGGCAAGCCGGTGGCCGGCACCGCCCGCACCGAGACCTGGGTGGCCCGCTCGACGTGCCGCGGCACCGAATGCGTTGCGACGGTGTCGGTGGTCGATCCGAAGAACCCGTCCGGCCCACCGGCGCTCACGATGGTGTTCGACTACGTCGACGGTGACTGGCTGAGCGTGCGCGAGGCACCCGACAAGTGCAAGGTCGGCGATGCCGAGGTCGATGTCACCGGCTGGTCGATCATCTCGCTGCGGCCCCGGCTCGACGGGTCGATGTCCGGTGAGTACACCTGGGCGACCGCACCGGCCCTGTGCGCCAGCAAGCGTGCCGTCAACCTGTCGCCCACCAGTGGAGCAGGCACCGGCACCGAGGCGGCGGATCCGGCGAAGGAGCCGCCGCTGCGAGCCTCTCCCGGCGCGGCGCTGTGGGGCACCTACACCTATACCCAGACCTATCCGGCCACCGGCGAGGTCTTCCCGCCGCACGACTACCGTGCCACCACCCACTGCCTTCGTACCGGTGAGCGGTGCGTGACGTTGATGTCGACCATCGACACCAACAACCTGTTCGTCATGCAGTACGGCGACCGCCGCTTCACCGCGAGCTTCCCCGAGGGTGACGCGCAGTGCACCGACGGAATCGGCAAGGTGCGCCAGTCATCCCGCGATGAACTACCACTGCCGCAGGGACCGCAGAACCCGATCCAGACGCTGACCGGAAAGTCGTTCCAGGACTACACCGGAGACTGCCCGGCCCAGGTGGAACTGGACGTCCGGATCCAGCGCACCGGCGATTAGCGCCCGCGGTCTCCAGCACCCCGGGCGGGCGAAGCGACGGGATTACAGCGCCCCGGGCGAGCGAAGCGACGGGATTACAGCGCCCCGGGCGAGCGAAGCGACGGGATTACAGCCAGGTGTCCGAGGTGGTCGCGGTGAGGAAGGCGTCCAGGTCGTCGCGCCACTGGGCCGGGGTGTTCTTGTCCGGTTCGATACCGGTGTATTCGCCCCGGTAGAACAGCAGCGGTCGCGGCTTGAGAGCGGGCGGCTCCGACATCGACTGCACCGCACCGAACACCACGAAGTGATCGCCGCCGTCGTGCACCGAGGCCACCGTGCAGTCGATGTGGGCCAGGCTGCCCTCGATCACCGGCGATCCGAGTTCCGAAGGGCTCCAGTCGATCCCGGCGAACTTGTCCGGAGCCTTGGACCCGAACTGCGCCGAGACGTGCTGCTGGTTCTCGTGCAGCATGTTGACGCAGAACTTCCCGCTGGCCTCGATGGCCTGCCAGGCCCGCGACTGTTTGGTCGGGCAGAACAACACCAGCGGCGGATCCAGCGACAACGCGGCGAAGGACTGGCAGGCGAACCCGATCGGGGTCGCCTCATGCACGGTGGTGATCACCGTGACACCGGTGCAGAACTGCCCGAGCACATGCCGGAACGTGCGCGGATCGATGGTCGCAGAACTCATGACTACTTGAAGCCGACGCTGAAGTCGTGGCCCCACAGGCTGACCGCGGTGCTCTCCCGGGCCACCCAGCTATGGTCCTCGACTTCGAGTCCCTCACAACCGAACTCGATATCGAAGCCGCCGGGGGTCTTGATGTAGAAGGACAGCATTTTGTCGTTGGTGTGTCTGCCCAGGGTCGCCGACATCTTCACCTTGCGGCGCAGCGCACGGTCCAGGCAGAGACCGACATCGTCGGATTCCTCGACCTCGACCATCAGATGGACGATGCCGGTCGGGTTGGGCATCGGCATGAAGGCCAGCGCATGATGGCGCGGGTTGCACCCGTAGAAACGCAACCAGATCGGATCGCCATCGGCCGGGCGGCCCGCCAGCTGCGGCGGCAGGCTCATCGAATCCCGCAATCGGAAGCCGAGCACGTCTTGGTAGAACGCCTGTGCCGCAGCATCATCGTCACAGGTGAGCACCACGTGCCCCAGTCCCTGCTCGGCGGTGACGAACTTGTGGCCGTACGGGCTGACGAACCGGCGGCCCAGATACTGGGCGCCGTGGAAGGCCTCCAGCACGTTGCCCGCCGGGTCGGTGAAACGGATCAGGCCCTCGACGCGCCGTTCGGATTTCTCCTCGCGGGTGCCCTCGGTGAAATCGACGCCCGCCTTGGACAGCGTCTCGCGCAGCGCCTGCAGCGCCGGCGCATCGGCGACCTCCCAGCCCGAGATCAGCAGCCGGTCCTGCTCGCCGGGCACGATGACCAGCCGGGCCGCCATCTCGTCCATCCGCAGGTACAGCGCACCCGGGGTGGAGCCGTCGCCTTCGACCATGCCGAGTACCTTGAGCGCGAACTCGCGCCACGCCGCTACGTCGGTGGCTTCGATGCGCATGTATCCAAGAGCCTTGATGCTCATCGCTGTGCCTTCCTAGCTGAGGAAATCGGTGGTGAGCTTGTTGAACTCGTCGAACTTCTCGACCTGGGCCCAGTGTCCACACTGACCGAAGACGTGCAACTGCACGCGCGGAATCTGCTTGACCGCGACCAGCGCACCATCGAGCGGATTGACCCGGTCCTCACGGCCCCAGATCAACAGCACCGGCTGGCGCAGTTTGAACACCTCGCGCCACATCATGCCGAGCTCGAAGTCCGGTCCCGCGAACGATTTACCCATCGCCCGGGTGGCGGCCAGCGATTCCGGGGTGCTGGCGATCGCGAAGCGCTCGTCGACGAGTTCCGGGGTGACCAGCTTCTGGTCGAAAACCATGATGCGGATGAAGGCTTCGAGGTTCTCCCGAGTCGGCTCGTAGTTGAACTTGGCGAGCGCCTTGACACCCTCGGTCGGGTCGGGCGCGAACAGGTTGACGCTCAGTCCGCCGGGGCCCATCAGGACGAGCTTGCCGGCCCGGTCCGGGTAGTCGAGCGCGAACCGCACCGCGGTACCGCCGCCGAGCGAGTTGCCCAGCAGCGGAACCCGACCTTGCACACCCAGGCGGTCGAGCAGACCGAGCACCGCCTTGGCGCTGTACCGGTTGTATTGCTCGTGCTCGGTGTGCTTGTCGGACAGTCCGTATCCGGGCTGGTCGATCGCGATGACGTGGAACTTCTCGGCGAGCACGGCGATGTTGCGGCCGAAGTTCGACCAACTCGATGCGCCCGGCCCGCCGCCGTGCAACAGCACGATGGTCTGCGCGGTCGGGTCGCCCGCCTCGTGGTAGTGCAAGCGCATGGCCAGCTGGCCGGCCTGCACATCCGCGTAGCGGGAGGTGGATTCGAAGGTAATTTCTTGCGTTGCTGTCACTGTCAGACCATCGTGTCCGCGGGCGGCAGGCCGAATTCGTTGTTACCGAAGATCAGGTAGGCGCGCTCGGGCTCGTTGGCGGCATGCACCCGGCCGGCGTGGGCATCACGCCAGAACCGCTGCAGCGGAGCGCCGGTCACCAGTGCGGTGGCGCCGGCCGACTCGAACAGCAGGTCGATCGAGGCGATGGAGCGGGCCGTGGCACGCACCTGGTCGCGACGGGCGCGGGCGCGCAGATCGAACGGAATCTCCTTGCCCGCCTGCAACAACGCGTACTCGTCGCCGACGTTGCCGATCAGCTGGCGCCAGGCGGCGTCGATATCGCTGGCCGCCTCGGCGATGCGGACCTTGGCGAACGGGTCGTCCTTGGACTTCTCGCCGGCGAAGGCCGCACGCACCCGCTTGCCCTGATGCTCGACATGGGCGGCGTAGGCGCCGTAGGCCATACCGACGATCGGTGCGGAGATGGTGGTGGGATGCATGGTGCCCCACGGCATCTTGTAGACCGGCGCGGTGTTGTTCTCGTATCCGCCCGCGGTGCCGTCGTTCATCGCCTTGTAGGACAGGAAGCGGTGCGAGGGCACGAACACGTCCTTGACGACGACGGTGTTGCTGCCGGTCCCCTTCAGGCCGACGACATGCCACACATCGTCGATGGTGTATTCGGTGCGCGGGATCAGGAAGCTGCCGAAGTCGACCGGGCGCCCGTCCTTGATCACCGGGCCGCCGAGGAATGCCCAGGTGGCGTGCTCGCTACCGGAGGACCACTGCCAGGCGCCGCTCACCAGGTAGCCACCGTCGACGACGGTGCCCGCGCCCATCGGCGCGTACGACGAGGACACCCGCACCGTCGGATCCTCGCCCCACACCTCGTCCTGGGCCCGCTGATCGAACAGCGCGAGGTGCCAGTTGTGCACACCGATGATCGAACTGATCCAGCCGGTGGAACCGCAGGCGCTCGCCAGCCTGCGGACCGCCTCGTAGAAGTTCGTCGGGTCGGCCTGCAGACCGCCCCACTGCTCGGGCTGGAGCAGTTTGAAGAAGCCGACCTCGTCGAGTTCGTTGATGGTTTCGTAGGACACCTGGCGCCGATCTTCGGCGGCCTGGGCCCGTTCACGCAGCTTGGGCAACAGATCATCGATGCCGGCGAGCACCGCCTGCACGTCACGCTGTTCAATAGACGTCACTGAATTGCCTCCCGGATCGAGATCAAGCACTGGACAAAGATTAGAACACGTTACGATTTGTGTCGAGTAGCGTGCCGAATCATCGGCTGGACCTGCACATGTTCAGTTTTGTAACATGTTCTAGTTATGAGGGAAATGAGGGCAGGCCTGTGACGGATGAGCCGCTCGGCAGCCATGTGCTGGAACTGCAGGTGACCGAGGTCGTCGAGGAGACCGCCGACGCCCGCTCGCTGGTGTTCACGATTCCGGACGGGAGTGACATTCCCGCAGACCGGCTTCGCTACGCACCCGGCCAGTTCCTGACGCTACGGGTGCCCAGCGAGCGGACCGGATCGGTGGCCCGCTGCTACTCGCTGTCGAGTGCGCCGACCATCGACGAACACCTCACCGTCACCGTCAAGCGAACCGCCGACGGCTACGCCTCGAACTGGTTGTGCGACAACGCCCACGCCGGGATGCGGATGCATGTGCTGGCCCCGTCGGGCACCTTCGTGCCCAAGAACCTGAACACCGATCTGCTGTTGCTGGCCGCCGGAAGCGGGATCACGCCGATGATGGCGATCTGCAAATCGGCACTCGCCGAGGGCAGCGGAAAGATCGTGCTGGTCTACGCCAACCGCGACGAGAACTCGGTGATCTTCGCCGCCGCGCTGCGGGAGCTCGCGGCCGCACACCCGGACCGGTTGACGGTCATCCACTGGCTGGAGACCGTGCAGGGCCTGCCCAGCACCGACGCGCTGGCCACCCTGCTACGCCCGTTCGCCGCGCACGAGGCGTTCATCTGCGGGCCCGGCCCGTTCATGGCGGCCGCCGAGGCCGCGTTGAAGACCGTCGACGCGAGACACATCCACATCGAGGTCTTCAAGTCCCTGGACTCCGATCCCTTCGCCGAGGTCGTCATCGAGATCGACGAGGACGACGACCGCGGGCCGGCGCAGGCCATCGTCGAACTCGACGGCACCACCCATGAGATCGAGTGGCCGCGCAAGGCAAAGCTGCTCGACGTCCTGCTCAACAAGGGACTCGACGCCCCCTTCTCCTGCCGCGAGGGCCACTGCGGAGCCTGCGCGGTGCTGATGCGCAAGGGCGATGTGGACATGGAGATCAATGACGTGCTCGAACCGTCCGATCTCGACGAGGGGCTGATCCTGGCGTGCCAGGCGCTGCCCGCGTCGGATTCGGTGGAAGTCACCTACGACGAATAGCGCCCGGGCTAACATTCGCCCGGACCGGGAGGAACTGCCGTGAAGAGGATTCTTGGAGTGGCCGCGGCCGTCTGCGCCACCGCCGCGCTGACCGGTCCGGCTGTCGCGGGGGCCGCGACCAACACCGGTATGTCGTCGATACCGGCGCCGGGCGGCACGCTCGAACTGCACGCCACCGCCGACTGCGTGCAGGCGCAGGGACGGTGCTTCTTCAACACGCAGATGAACCTGCTCACCCCGCAGGGCCCCATCGGCTTTCCCCAGGAATTCTGGGCCCGCCAGACCATCACCCTGCGCAGCACCGACCGCAGCGTGTGGCAAGAAGTGAGCTACAGCGCGCCGACGGGCGCGCCGCCGGAAACCAAGGGCGCCAACATCAACAACGTCCTGTCCCGATCCTTCAAGGCCGTCAGCGGTAACGAGATCTCGGTCACCTACTTCGGCGGCGGGCCCCTCGAACGCTTCCGCACCGACGGCGTCGCCGTGCAAACCGACTGGGCCACCGGCAAACCCACCACCGAAGCCGGCTTCATCGTGTGTTCGAACGTGCAGGTCGTCTACTCCGGGGTGAACTTCACCACCCCGGCGGCGTGCGCGCAGACCACCTTCAGCTGACCCACGGCGGCGACATGGCACCCACCGACCGGTTCCGTGCCCGCAAGCAGCCCCGACAGCGGCGTTCCGCCCAGACCCGCCGCGACATCCTCGACGCGGCGGCACGCGTCTTCAGCGAGCACGGCTACGCCGCCGGCACCACGAACCGCATCGCGGCGGCGGCGGGTGTGTCCATCGGCTCGCTGTACCAGTACTTTCCGAACAAGGACGCCATCCTCGCCGCGCTGAGCGACGCTCACATCGACGCCGGCACCACGCTGCTGGCCGACCGGCTGCGCGACGGTCTACCCGAGGCGCTCGACGATCTGGTGCGGCTGTTCGTGCGGGCCGCCATCGACAATCACCGCGAGGACCCCGCGCTGCACCGGGTGTTGTTCGAGGAGGCACCCCGTTCGGCGGCGCTGCTGGCCCGGCTGCGCGATACCGAGGCGCGTGGTGTCGCGGCTGTCACCGAACTGCTGCGCCGCCACCCCGACGTCCGGGTCGGCGACCCGGAATTCGCGGCCCGGCTGACCATCGCCACGGTCGAATCGCTGGTGCACCGGCTCATCGGGGCGCCAGTGGACACCGCCCAGCTGGAGGACGAGGTGGTGCGACTGCTGACGGGTTACCTGACCGTCAGCGCGGCAGTCCCAGCAGCCGCTCCCCCGCCAGCGTGAGCAGGATCTGCTCGGTGCCGCCGGCAATGGACAGGCAGCGGGTGTTCAGGAAGTAGCGCACGTCCGGGGAATCGACGATGCCCGCACCGTCCAGGAAGTCCATCACCGTCTCGGCCAGGCCCTGGCGGTAGCGCACCCCGATCAGCTTGCGCACGCTCGACGGCGCACCCGGATCGTTTCCACCGACCGCCAACCGCGCGATCAACTGGTCCAGCAGCGAACCGACTTGTGCGGCAATGATCAACGTGCCCAGCCGATCGGCCTCCGCGCCGTCGAGCGCCCGGTCGCCGATCACGTCGAGCAGGTGCTCCATGCTCTTGTCCAGCGCCCCGCCGGTGGCGATCGCGACGCGCTCGTTGGCCAGGGTGGTGCGGGCCAGCGGCCATCCACCGTCGACCTCGCCGACCACCAACTCGTCGGGCACGAACAGGTCGTCGAAGAACACCTCGTTGAAGAGCGCCTCTCCGGTGATCTCACGTAGCGGGCGGATGTCGATACCGGGCGAGTTCATCTCGACCAGGAAGTAGGTGATGCCCTTGTGTTTCGGCACATCGGGGTTGGTGCGGGCCAGGCAGATGCCCCAGTTCGCGCGGTGCGCGTTCGAGGTCCACACCTTCTGCCCGGTCAGACTCCAACCAGCCCTGCCATCCCGTTCGGTGCGAACGGCCTTGGTGCGCAGCGCAGCGAGGTCCGACCCGGCGCCGGGCTCGGAGAACAGCTGGCACCAGTACACGTCGCCGGTGAGGGTGCCGGGGATGAACCGGTCGATCAGTTCCGGGGTGCCCGCCGCCAGGATGGTCGGCGCGGCCCACCAGCCGATCGAGATGTCCGGGCGCGCCACCCCGGCCGCATTCAGTTCCTCGTCGATGACCAGTTGCTCGGCGGGCGTCGCGTCCCGGCCGTAGGGCTTGGGCCAGTGCGGCGCCAGCAGCCCCGACTCGGCCAGTGCACGCTGGCGCTCCTCTTCGGGCAGCTCGGCGATCTTCGCTGCGGCAGCGGCGATCTCGGAACGAAAGAGGTCCGCGTCGACGATGCTGTCTTCGATGTCCACGTGCAGTTGCCTGCGCACACCGGCACGGGTCAGTTCCACGGTGCGGCGCAGCCACCGGGACTGCCCGCCCAGGAACTGCGCGACGGCGTAGGCCCGGCGCATGTACAGGTGCGCGTCGTGCTCCCAGGTGATGCCGATACCGCCGAGCACCTGGATGCAGTCCCTGGCGTTCTTCTTGGCGGCGTCGATGCCGATGGACGCGGCGACCGCGGCGGCGATCGACAGCTGGTCGCCGTCATCACCGGAAGCAGCAGCCGCGGCGTCGGCGGCCGCGACGGCGGCCTGCTGGCTGCGCAGCAGCATCTCGGCGCACATGTGCTTGACGGCCTGGAAGCTGCCGATCGGCTTCCCGAACTGCTCGCGCACCTTGGCGTACTCATTGGCGGTGTCCAGGAGCCAGCGGGCCAGCCCGGCCGCCTCGGCCGCCAGCACCGTGGCGACCAGATCGGTGACCCGCTGCCCGGAGGCGCCAAGCACCTGGGCGGGGGCGCCGGCGAGCACCACCCGGGCCAACGGCCGGGAAAAGTCGGTGGCCTCCAACGGTTCGACCGTGACGCCCTCGGCGGCGCCGTCGACCAGCAACCAATTGTCAACTGGACTGATCCCCGAGTCGCTGCGCTCCTGCCCGCCGGAGGCGGGCAGCACGAAGACGCCGGCCGGGTCCGCGCCCAGGACGAACGCCGCGGTCCCCGTCGCGGTGCCCGCATCGAAGGTGATATCGGACGCCAGGGCGATACCCGCGCTGCGCTCGCCGCCGGCCAGCGCCTCCAGCACGGCGGGATCGTCGACCACCAGGGTGGCCAGCGCGGTGGTGGCCAGCGGACCGGGTACCAGGGCGGCCGCGGCCTCGTCGACCATGGCCAGCAGATCGCCGATGGTGCTACCCGCCCCGCCGAACTCCTCGGGGACCGCCACACCGAATGCCCCTAGTTGGGCGAAGGCGCTGTATGGGGCCCGCCAGGCATCGGGGTCACCGAGCTCCACATTGCGGGTCGCCTCGATCGCTCCGGAGCTCCCGGCCCAGCTACGGACCAGCTCACGGGCCGCAATCTCATCGGATGTGTCGGCCTGCACTGACAACACGGACACCGGCGACTCCTAGCCATTGGGTGAGAAGACTCCGCTTCCCACTAGAACGTGTTCTAATAGTGCCAGCGTGCGGACGTCAAGTCGACCACGGCCACGGCCGCGACGCGCCGTTGTGATCTCCGAGCGGGGAGGTGAGCGATCAACAGTCGGCATGCGTATCGTTTTCCCCTTAAGCGCATCACGAAGGAGTTGTCCGCCACATGTCGTCGCCTGCACAACCCGGATCGGGTTCTGACTCACCCCGTCAGGTGATGGCTGTGGCCGTTCTCTCCGAATCCGAGCTCGGCTCCGAAGCGCAGCGCGAACGCCGCAAGCGCATCCTGGACGCCACCCTGGCCATCGCCTCCAAGGGCGGCTACGAGGCCGTCCAGATGCGGGCCGTCGCCGAACGCGCCGATGTCGCCGTCGGGACCCTGTACCGCTACTTCCCGTCCAAGGTGCACTTGCTGGTGTCCGCACTGGGCCGGGAGTTCGAACGCATCGACGCCAAGACCGACCGCGCCACCCTGACCGGCGGCACCCCGTACGAGCGGCTCAACATCATGGTGGGCAGGCTGAACCGGTCGATGCAGCGCAACCCGCTGCTCACCGAGGCCATGACCCGTGCGTTCGTCTTCGCCGACGCGTCGGCCGCCGGCGAGGTCGATCATGTCGGCAAGCTGATGGATTCCATGTTCGCGCGCGCGATGAGCGAGGGCGAACCCACCGAGGACCAGTACCACATCGCCCGCGTCATCTCCGATGTGTGGCTGTCCAACCTGCTGGCCTGGCTGACGCGGCGCGCCTCGGCCACCGACGTGGCCAAGCGGCTCGACCTGGCGGTCCGGCTGCTCATCGGCGACGGAGAACAACCTAAGGTGTGAGGGGTGCTTGACCCCGATCTGCAGTGCGCCCTCACCGCCGCTGCGGCCACCCCGCGCCTGCTGGTCACCTCCGATTTCGACGGCACCCTCGCGCCGATCGTGAACAACCCCGCCGATGCCCGGCCGCTGCCGGCGGCCGCCGCCGCGCTCGAAGCACTGGCCGCCCTGCCCGATACCGCCGCGGCCCTGATCTCCGGGCGGGCGCTGGGCGTGCTGCGCGAGCTGTCCGGGATGTCGGCTGCGGTGCAGGCGGTAGGTAGCCACGGCGCCGAATTCGAGACCGGCGGGCCGGAGCGAAGCGACTCGGGGAATGTGTCCGGATTCGCCCACGAGATCGACACCGCACTGCTGGCCCGAATCATCGATGAGCTCAACGCCATTGCCGCCGGCCGTCCCGGGGTGACCGTCGAGACCAAACCCGCCAGCGTGGCGCTGCATGTGCGCAACGCGTCGGACTCCGACGGTGCGGCCGCACTCGCCCTGGCCACCGCGGCCGCCGAATCCTGGGACGCCCACACCACCGCGGGGAAGGCGGTGCTGGAGTTCGCGGTGATCGTGACCGACAAGGGCGAGGCCATCGAGATCCTGCGGAACCGTTGTGCGGCAACGGCAGTGGTCTTCCTCGGCGATGACGTCACCGACGAGAAGGCGTTCCGGCGGATGCGCGACGGCGATGTCGGCATCAAGATCGGGCCCGGTGACACCCTGGCCGGCTACCGGGTCGACACCCCCGCCGATGTGGCGGCGGTGCTGCAGTACCTGGCCGATGCCCGATTGCCAGATCAGCAAGACTGATTGCCGATCGGCCCGCCGGCCGCGCATCCTGGACCCATGACCGAGATGCCGACACACGCCCTGTTCGACGAGTGGGACGAGCGCTACAACTCCTTCCTGGATCAGCTACCGGAACTGCGCCCCAACCCCGTCGTGATCACCGAGATCGCCGGACGCCCAACGGGTTCGGCACTCGATATCGGTTGTGGCATGGGCGCCGACGCGGTGTGGCTGGCCGGCCAGGGCTGGGATGTCACTGCCCTCGACGTCTCCCAGGTGGCCCTGGACCGGGCCGCCGCGGCCGCGGATCAGGCGGGTGTCACGGTGACCTGGATCCGGTCCCGACTGGAGGACCTGGACGTGCCCGAAGGCGGTTTCGACCTCGTCACCGCGCACTACCCCGCGCTGCTGCACTCCCCCGGGCGGGACGCCGAACGGGCCCTGCTGGCCGCCGTCGCGCCGGGCGGTCTCCTGCTGGTGGTCCACCATGCCGATATCGACGTCGAGCTGGCCAAATCGCACGGATTCGATCCGGCCGTCTATCTGTTGCACGACGATGTGGTCGCCCTGCTCGGCGCGGACTGGGATGTCACCGTCGACCGCGGACGCCTGCGGGACGTGCCGGCCGGACCGGACGGGCAGCACACCCACGATGACGTGGTGCTGGCCCGGCGCACACGCTAGGCCGGTGGACCGGAGGTCCGCCCCCGTACTATCTCGGTGGGCAGCACCTCGATGACCGGCAGACCCGAGCGCGGCGGGTTGTGCAGCAGATCGCCCGCGCGCCGGCCCTTCTCCATGCTCGGCTGGATGACCGTCGTCAAACCACGCGCCAGCGCCTCGGGAACGCCGTCGAAACCGGTCACCGTGAGCTGCCCCGGCACGAAGATGCCGTGCGCCCGTAGGTAGTCCATGGCCGAGACCGCCAGCACGTCGGCGGTGCACATGAGCGCGGTGATGCGCGGATTGGCGGCCAGTGCCACCTCCGCTGCCGCACCACCGGACTGCGGCAGATGTTCATAGCTCTCGACCACGGTCACCGATGCCGGATCGAGTCCGGCCGCACTCATCGCGTCGTACACCCCGTGCACCCGCTCACGTTGGACATGGAAATGCGGCGAGTCGAGCCGCTGCGGGTCAGCGACCATGGGTTTGGTGCTCGGATGCGGCCATTCCCGCCCCAACCGCATCGTCAACAGGCCGATCTCACGATGGCCAAGTCCCACAACATGTTCAGCCAGCTCGCGCATCGCCGCACGATCATCGATGCAGACCCGCGACGCACCGGGGACATCCCCGGGTTGATCGACGACCACCATCGGCAGCTGGCGTTGCAGCAGAACCGGCAGGTAGGGGTCGTCATCGGAGGCCGAGTAGACCACGAATCCGTCGACACCCGCCGAGAGCACGGCCGCCGATCCGTCGTCGACGCTGCGGTTGGGGCCGGCCGCGACCAGCAGCAGACCCTGCCCGGCCTCCTCACACGATTCGGCAAGTCCGGCAACAAAATCCAGGGCTGCCGGATCGCTGAACGCATAGTTCAGCGGCTCGGTGATCATCAGGCCCACCGCACCGGCCTTGCGGGTGCGCAGCGAACGCGCCACCGGGTCCGGGCCCGGGTAACCCAAATCCTTTGCCGCGGCGAGCACCCGCTCGCGCAGATCGGCCGACAACTGATCCGGCCGGTTGTAGGCATTGGAGATGGTGGTGCGCGACACGTTGAGTTCGGCAGCCAACGATGCCAGCGTCGCGCGCCTGCGCGGCGCCGGACTTCTGGACATGCCTGTTGAGGCTAGCGGACGACGGCACCGATCCGGTTACCCGACCACACCGCGAGCCAGATAACGCACGCAATGGTGACGATGACGAAGCTCGGCGGCATGTTGAAAACTGCCGACACCGCCAGGCCCGCCCACACCGAGAGCAGGCTGATCACCGTCGAGATCGCCATCGCGGCCAACGGTCGCGCGGTCAGCATGATCGCGGTCGCGGCCGGCGTGACGACGAGAGCGAACAGCAGCAGGGTACCGACGGCCTGCACGGCCATCGTCACGGACAGTCCGAGCAGTGCCATGAAGACGACCGACAGGGCTCGTACCGGCACGCCCTTGGCCTCGGCAACCTGAGCGTTGACCGAGGCGAACAGCAAGGGGCGGTAGACGATTGCGACGGTCGCGGCGATCACCAACAGCAGAGCGGCGAATGTCAGCAGCTGCTGATGGGTGATCGCCAGCAGATTGCCGAACAGCACGTTGGTCAGCGTGGACGAGTTCTTGCTGGCCAGCGAGTTGAAGAACAGCCCGAACCCGGTCGCCAGCGCCAACACCGTGCCGGTGGTGACCTCGCGGTCACCGGCGCGCTTGCCCATCGCCCCGATCACCAGCGCTCCGCCGATACAAAACACGCCCAGTCCGAGCACCACCGGAAGGCCGAGCAACGCAGCACCGGTTGCCCCCGGCAGGCCGATGTGGGCCAGTGCGTGTGCCGCGAACGCGGTGTTGCGCACGATGATGAAATAGCCGATCAGCCCGGCAGCCAGGGCGACCAGAGTCCCACCGATCAAGGCGTTGCGCATGAACGCCGAGGTCAGGATCTGCCACCAGTTCTCCTGATAGCCGAGCGCGAGATAGACCTGCGCGGTGCCGCCCGGCATCTACCCGCTCCTCATGTACAGCTGGCCCTGCAGGGTATTGGCGACCTGGATTGTGGTGCCGTAGAGGTGGGTCAGCAGATCGGCGTCGACGACCTCATCGATGGCGGCGTGATGGGCGTGCCCGTCGAGCAGGTACACCGCACTGTCCAGCACCGACAGCAGCGGATTCAGATCATGGGCGACAACGAGAATGGTCACGTCGTATTCGGACTTCAGCCGGGACAGCAGCGCGACGATCTCGTGCTGGTTACGCAGGTCGAGCGCGGCGAGCGGCTCGTCGAGGATGAGCAGCCGCGGACGGGACACCAGGGCATTGGCCAGGGCGATGCGTTGGCGCTGGCCGCCGGACAGCTCGGACACCCGCCGGTCGGCGAACTCGTCGGCCTCGACGGCCCGCAACGCCTCGTCGACGCGGGCCCGGTCGGCCGCGGTGGCACGGTGCACCCCCCACCGGCGGCCGGTGAGCCCGAGCATCACGGCGTCACGCGCCCGGATCGCCTCGCCGGCACCGGCCACATAATCCTGCGGCACGTACCCGATGGCATCGTTGTTCGCCCCGGGCCGCCCGCCGAGCACCTGCACCGTGCCCGATGCCACCGGCAGCAGGCCGAGGACCACCTGCAGCAGCGTCGACTTGCCCGAGCCGTTCGATCCGATCACCGCCACGATGCCGCCGGCGGGGATCGCGAAGGTGCCTTCCGACCAGATCAGCCGGCCGCCGCGGACGACGCTGACATCGTCGAAGACAAGCGCGTTATCGGACACCGAGAGCCTCGGCAAGGGCGGTGAGTTGGTCCACCTGCCAAGCCTCGAACGTCGGCGCGCCCGGCGCAGGAGTTTCGGTGACATCGACCACCGGAACCCCGGCGGACTCGGCGGCGGCGCGCAGCTGTTGGGGCACCGAGCCCTCGGTCTGGGTGTTGTAGATCAGCACGTCGACGCCGCGATCCGACAGCAGCCGCAGGAATGCGTCGAGGTCGGCCGGCGAGGGATCGGACTCGTTCGACGAAGCCACCTGGTAGCCCGGCGGGGTGCGGTTGGCCAGCCCGAGTTCGGCGGCCATATCGTCGAACAGGCTCTCGGTGGCGGCGTAGCTCTTGCCGGTTGCGCCGGCCTTGATCTCGGCGATGAGATCACGGTAGGGCTGCATCGCCGCAGTGAACTCGGTGTTGCGGGCGCTGAAGTATTCGCCTGCGGCCGGGGCGAGTTCGGTCAGTTTCGCGGTGACGGCCTCGGCCACATCGGTGACCGCGACCGGGCTGTACCAGGCGTGCGGGTTGGCGCCATCGCCGTGCCCTTCATGGCCGGGCTCCTCATGCCCCTCGTGATCGTGACCCTCGTGATCCCCGGTGAGGATTGCCATCGCATCCACGACCGGCGCGTCCGGGGCGGTGCTCTCGGCGAGCTTGGCGGCCCATTCGTCATAGTGGCCGCCGTTGATCACGACCAACTGGGCACCCTCGAAGGCCGCCGCATCCGAGGGAGTCGGTTCGAAATCGTGCGGGTCGACCGAGGAGCCGGACAGCACCGTGGTCACGTCGGCGCACGCCCCGGCGAGTGCCGACACGATCTTGCCCCATTGGTCGACGCTGACCACGACCTCGACGGGCTCGGTCGGGCAGTCCCCGGCCTGGGCCGCGGTCGACGCCGGAGCCGTGTCATCGCTCGTCCCGCAGGCGCTGAGAGCGAACGGAACGGCCAGGAGCAGGCCCGCGGCCAGCGCGCGGGACGACACAGATGTGATCACGCCGATAACGATAACCGTTTGCATTAATTAACGCCGCATCGGAGGATGCTTTATTGATAATCATTTTCAATAAGGAGCATCATGACAGCCCCCGCCCTACTTCCCGTCACCGTGCTGTCCGGCTTTCTCGGAGCGGGCAAGACCACGCTGCTGAACCACATTCTCACCAACCGCGAGGGCCGCCGCGTGGCGGTCATCGTCAACGATATGAGCGAGATCAACATCGACGCCGCCCTGATCGCCGGACAGGGACACCTCGAACGCACCGACGAGAAGCTCGTCGAACTCACCAACGGCTGCATCTGCTGCACCCTGCGTGAGGACCTGGTGGAGGCGGTCGGCACGCTGGCCCGGCAGAACCGGTTCGACCAGCTGGTCATCGAGTCGACCGGGATCTCCGAGCCGATGCCGGTGGCGGCCACCTTCGAGTGGGAGTTCGAGGACGGCTTCCAGCTGGGACAGCTCGCCACATTGGACACCATGGTCACGGTGGTGGACGCCTCGACCTTCCTGGCCGAGATCGCCAGAGGCGAATCCCTTGCCGACCGGGACCTTTCCGCGGGTGAGGGTGACGCTCGCAGCATCGCCGATCTGCTCACCGATCAGGTCGAGTTCGCGGATGTGTTGCTGCTCAACAAGACCGACCTGGTGAGCCCGTCCCAACTCGGCACGGTCGAAACCCTGTTGCGCCGGCTCAACCCCACCGCGAAGCTCATCAGGACCGATCACGGTGTCGTCGAGATCGGTGAGGTACTGGGCACCGGACTGTTCGATCCGATCGCCGCGGCGCAATCGCCGGGCTGGGACGAGGAGATTGCCGACGGTCACACACCGGAGACCGAGGAGTACGGCATCAGCTCGATGACCTTCCGGTCCGACCGGCCTTTCCACCCCCAGCGTCTCGCCGACGCACTCGCCCAGACCACCAGAGTGCTGCGCAGTAAGGGGTTCTGCTGGATCGCCAGCCGCCCCACGATCGCCGCCATCTGGTCACAGGCCGGGCCGAACCTGGTGATCGAACCGGCCCAGTACTGGTCGAATACCGAGATCACCCCCGGCCAGGAGATCGTCTTCATCGGCGTGAAACTGGACCGCGACAAGGTTCACCGCCTCTTGGACGAGGCGATCCTGACCGACGACGAAGTCGCCGAAGGGGAACGGGCCTGGCTGACCTACGCCGACCCGCTCCCCGCCTGGGGTGTGACCCAACAACATTCACACTGACAGGAGAACCGGCCGAAGGCGCTGCCTCCGGCCGGTTCCCGAGCAGTCTCAGTGATCGTGGCCGACCGCGCCACTCAGCTCATTGGGGGTCTGCTCCAGCGTCACCGATTCGGTCACCGTGCCGGCAGCCAGATCCACCAGGTGGATCTGCTTGGTCGCCGGGTCACTCACATAGACCGCGTCCTCACGGGTGAACACCGCCGGGGCCGGCTGCTGCCAGTCGTCGGGTTCGGTCCACGGCCCGGTCACCTCGATCGACGTGACCAGGTCGCCGGTCACCGGATCGAAGACGTGCAGCCTGCCGTCGGTCCCCAGGATGAGGGCCTCGGCCTGCGGCCCACGCCCCAGCGAACGGAACCAGTAGCTCACCCCCTCGGGGAGCGGGACCACCTTCAGCTGGTCGGTGGTGGTGTCGATGAGCGAGAACTGGTTGGGCCGCTCCATCTCGGCATCGGCGTCGACCTTCATGTCACCCAGCACCACGGGCGAGTCCTCATGGCCACGGGTGTTGCCGATCCGGCCGTACGGGGTCGGGCTGGCGATCTTGGTGAATTCACCGTTCGCATAGGTGAGGACACCGTTCTCGCAGCCGATGACGACGACCTCGTCGGCGGCCACCGTCTCGCCGTGCACGCCCGGGCATTCCTCGTTGCGGGCGATCTCGCGGTCGCCTTCGAGCGCCACGGCCCCGACCCGGGTGTCCGGGTTGCCGAGCGAGTGGACAAGTGTGCCGTCGGTAAGGATCACCGCAACGCCGTGATGCGGTTCGGGGGTCTTCCAGTTCCGGGTCTCGGGCATGCCGCCGGCCTCCAGCGCGTGCGGATCGAAGGCGGTGATCTCGCCGGTGCCGTCGGCGAACAGCACGGTGTTCTCGCCGTGCGGGGTGACGTGGCCCGCCTCCGCGCCCGGGAACGTGTCGTCGGTCAGCGTGCCACCGGCGGCGTCCAGAATGCGCCAGCCATCGGTGGTGGTGACCAGGAGGTGGCCGTGATCACCGGCGGGATTGATCCGCAGGAATCCATCGAGCGGTATGTCCTGCTTGACCTCGAGGGTCTCGCCGTCGAGGACATACAGTCCGCCGTCGTAGGTGGTCACCAGCGGCTCGGCGATCGGCGCACTCGGCACCGCCGAGGCGGTACCCGAGGTCTCGGAAGTTCCTGTGCTGTCGGAGCTTTCGGTGCCCGACGAACATGCCGCCAGCGCCGCCGCCGTGAACGTCACGGCTCCGACGCGGTACAACCACCGCGGATTGGACATGATTGTTGCTCCTTTTGTTGGGGGTCGTGAGATCTGCGGTTATCTCAGTCCGGTGATGATGGCGTCGGTGTTGGCGCGCATCATGTCGAGGTAGGTGTCGGCCTGCGAGCCGGCCGGACTGAGGGATTCGCTGTAGAGCGGCACGATCTGCACCTGTACGCCGGCGTCCTGTGCCAGCACCCGGGCCAGCTTCTCCGGCTGCGACGAGTCGACGAAGATGGCTGGCACCCGGGCGGATTGGATCGCGCCGACCAGCGACTGCAGGTCGGATGCGCTCGGCGCGGCCAGTGTGGTGCCGCTGGGCACCACGGCACCGATCACCTCGAAATCGAAGCGCTCCGCCAGATATCCCAGCACATGATGGTTGGTCACCAGCTTGCGCCGGTCCGGTGGGAGCGCGGCGAAACCCTGGCTCATCGTGTCGTCGAGGCGGCGCAGTTGTGCGCGATAGTTCTCGGCGTTGCGGATGACGGCGTCGACGTCGACACCGGCGACATCGCGCACGATCGCTTCCTCGATGACATCGACGGCGGCGATCATCCGTTCTGGATCGGTCCAGAAGTGCGGATCCGGCATGCCCGCGCTGTCGCCCTCGGCGTACGTGATCGGGTCGATGCGTTCGCCGACCGCGAGCGTCGACACACCTTGCGAGGAAGCACTTTCGACGTTGCGGGTGACGTTCTCTTCGAGTCCGAGACCGTTGTAGACGATGAGGCCGGCGCCGTTCATCGCGGCGGCGTCCCGGGCCGAGACTCCGAACGAGTGTGGATCGGCGTTGGGTTGCATCAACACCCGGACCGCGGCCGCGTCCCCGACGATGTTGCGGACAACGTCTCCGAGAATGTTGGTGGTCACCACGATCTCGCCGCTGCCACCGCCGGACCCGCCGCCGCAGGCGGTGGCCAGGACGCTGATCAGAGCCGCGAGTGATGCGAGGGCCCGCCGTGTCACCGGCCGGCCTCGACCATGAGTCCCGGCGTGACCTCGGTGCGCAGGGTGCGAGCGATCCGCAACCCATCGGCATAGTCGATCTCGTAGATCTCCTTGGCTGCCGCGTTGTTGACATAGGCACGGTCGGAATCGAGATCGACGACCGGCTGCGGCCCCTCGGCGGGTACTCCGCCGGAGATCAGGGGGATCCGCGCAGTCTCGGCACGCGTCTGGACATCGAAGGAACTCAGGCTTCCGTCCCGGCGCAGCACCAATACGGTTCCGTCACCGGCGGTATTGGTGGCGATGGCATCGGGGACGGGGATGGGCGTCCAGGCGCGCTGCCGGCTGTCGAGCACCCAGACCGTTCCCTCGGCCACCCCGGCGAATACATCGGAGCGGTCCCGGTGTTCCATCTGAGCCGGATGTTGCGCCGGTGCGTCTGCGGGATAGGGCATCGCGGTGACGGTGAGATCCTTCTCGCCGCCGGTGACCCGGACCGCGCCGTTCTCACAGCCGAAGACGACCGCCTTGCGGGTTGCCCTGGCCCAGGTCGGGCCGGCACATTCAGCATCGAGTTCGCTCGTGCCGGCGTCACCGGTGACCTGGATCCGACCGCCGTTGGACACGGAGACGATCCTGCTGCCGTAGGGCACCACGGTCGCGGTGTCCGGTGGGGCCGTCAGCCCCTCCGCGCTTTCGATCGCCTTGGTGCCGAGCTTTTCGCGATCGAAGAGGTCCACCACACCGGACTCCGACCGGACCGCCACCGTGGAGCTGCTTGCGGCCACCGCCGCGACCGGCAGATCGAGGGTCGCCACCTCGGCCGGTTCGCTGGCGAAGTAGTGGTAGTGCTCGCCATGGTCGAAGGTCCACGCGCCGGCATCGACCACGGCCGTCCGCTCCCCCGTTCGCAGATAGCCGAATCGACCGTCCCCGTAGAGCGCAGAAACCGCTCCGTAGGAACCGATCTGGGTCTCGATCTCGTCCACGGCGTCATACACCGACGTCGC
This sequence comes from Mycolicibacterium frederiksbergense, assembly GCF_012223425.1. Classification (GTDB taxonomy): domain Bacteria; phylum Actinomycetota; class Actinomycetes; order Mycobacteriales; family Mycobacteriaceae; genus Mycobacterium; species Mycobacterium frederiksbergense. The sequence goes on along the minus strand of NZ_CP038799.1, from coordinate 3,231,602 downwards.
TCCGGTGGTCGGGTCGACCAGCACCAGCTTGGTCAGCGCACCGTCGATTTCGCGGGCGCCGTCTTCGATGTCCACCCCGTCGCCGGTTGAGGCCGAGGAGGTCTCCGGCGGCGCCGGGGGCGGTTGCGTGCTGGAACAGCCCACCGCGACCACCGCCGTGGCGGCGACGGCCGCGACGGGCTTCCAGCGGTTGCGCAGCAATGCGAGCGCGGTCGAGGCGAAGAACAGCAGCACCGCGACACCGGCGATGGTCGCTCCCCCCGCGGTACCGGCGTACCAGGAGATCATCAGCCCGAGGTAGACCGCCGCACTGCCGATCACCGCGGACAACACCATCACCCGGGGGATGGAGCGTGCCCACATGAGCGCGGCAGCGGGCGGCGCGACGAGCAGTCCGAGCACCAGCAGCGTGCCCACGACGTGGAAGGAGGCCACCATGGCCACCGCCATGAGCACGGTCATCGCGGGAATTGCCAGGTTCGGGCGAAGGCCCAGGGTGGCGGCCTTGCGCGGATCGAACGTCACCGCCACGAAAGCTCGGTGGCCGGCGACGACGGCGACGAAGGTCAGCAGCAGTGCCACCGCCAGGACGACGAGATCATTGGTCCGCACCGCGAAGACGTCTCCGAACAGGAAGCCGGTGAGGTCCACCGCGAAGCTCTGTGACCGCGACACCACGATGACGCCGAGGGCGAGCATGCCGACCAGCAGCAGACCGATGCTGGTATCCGAGGCCAGCTTCGAGGAACGCCCAATTGCCGCGACCCCGAAGGCCATGACCAGCGCCGCCACCAGCCCGCCGGCCATCAGGCTCACCCCCAGCAGCGCGGCGATCGCGACCCCGGGCAGCATGCCGTGCGTCATCGCCTCGCCCAGGAATACGCTGCGGCGCAACAGGACCCAGCACCCCACCAGGGAGCACAGGCACGCGGCGATCACGCCGGCCACCAGTGCCCGAAGGACCATGTCGGCCTGGAACGGGTCGATCAGCCAGTGCGTCATGCCGTACACTCTTAGCAGTAATGAATGTCATTATCAATAAGGTGACCGCGGTCACCGTTCCCATCCGCGTCGCCGGCCTGGACTTCAGCTACGCCGGCGCACCGGTCTTCCGTGGGCTCGACCTGACCATCCCGGTGGGGGTGGTGACCGCCCTCACCGGGCCCAACGGGTGCGGCAAGTCGACATTGCTCGGGCTTCTGGCCGGCGTCCAGCAACCCGACGCGGGCAGCATTCGCGCCGGCACGGACAACGTCGCATTCGCCGTGCAGCGCAGTCGGGTAACCGACTCGTTTCCGGTGACAGTGTCCGAGGCCGTGATGATGGGCCGGTGGCGGCATCTCGGATTGTTGCGCCGGCCCAAGGCTGCAGACCGGGCCATCGTCGAGCACTGGCTGGCGACACTGGGCATCGCCGAACTGCGGCACCGCACCCTCGGCGAACTGTCCGGAGGGCAGCGGCAACGGGTGCTGCTGGCGCAGGCTTTCGTCCAGGAGGCACCGCTGCTCCTGCTCGATGAACCCACCACCGGATTGGATGCCGCCTCGGCGGCGCTGCTGATCGCGCACCTGCGACGCCTTGCCGACGACGGCGCGACCGTCATCGCGGCCACCCACGACGCCGCCGTGATGCAGGCCGCCGACGGCCGACTGGACCTTGCCGGGCAGGGCGGCGCACTAGGCTGAACGTCGTGACCTCGCACACCGTCGATCTGAACGCTGATCTCGGAGAGGGTTTCGGCGTCTGGACGCTCGGCGACGACGACGCCATGCTCGACATCGTGACATCGGCCAATGTCGCCTGCGGATTCCACGCCGGCGACCCGGCCGGGCTGCTGCGGGTCTGCCATGCCGCCGCCGCACACGGTGTGCGGATCGGCGCCCAGGTGGGGTACCGCGATCTGGCCGGCTTCGGGCGGCGGTTCATCGACGTGGATGCCCCGGACCTCACCGCCGACCTGATGTATCAGATCGGCGCCTTGTCGGCATTGGCACAGGCCGCCGGTACCGCGGTGACCTATGTGAAACCACATGGCGCCCTGTACAACACGATCGTCACTCACGAAGCGCAGGCCCGGGCGGTCGCCGAGGCGGTCTACACCGTGGATCCGGAGTTGCCGGTGCTGGGACTCAGCGGATCGGCATTCTTCGCCGCCGCGCAGGAACTCGGCGTGCGGACGGTCTCGGAGGTATTCGCCGACCGGGCCTATCGACCCGACGGACAGCTGGTGTCCCGCCGCGATCCCGGCGCCGTACTGCACGACACCGACGAGATCGCCGACCGGGTGCTGACGATGGTGACCGAGGGCCGGGTCACCGCCGTCGACGGCACGAGCATCCCGGTCAACGCCGAATCGGTGTGCGTGCACGGGGATTCGCCCGGTGCGGTACATATTGCGGCCGCAGCCCGGGCGCGGCTCGCCGAGCACGGGATCACGCCCGCTCCGTTCCGCTAGTGGTCGTCTCGGTCAGCTCGTAGCGGATGAGCCGGTGCAGCTACTGAGACGCGGCGTCCCGGTTGGCGCCGCCGACGACGCTGGCCAACAATCCGGGCAGAGCCGACTCGACCGCGTCGCGACGCAGCTTCTGATACGTCAGCCCGTCGATCATCAGACGTTCGGTGATGCCGGCCTCGCGCAGGATCTTGAAGTGGTGGGTGGCCGTGGATTTGTTGATGCCGTCGTAGAGCGCCACACACTGCAGCGGCGCCTGCGCGTTGTGCAACCGGCGCACCATCTCCAACCGCACAGGATCATGGATCGCCGCCAGCACCTTCTGCACGGACCCGACCGGGTGCACCGGATACTCGGTGACCAGCGCGTTGTCTGCCATCGGAATAACCTCGGTCATATTCGGTTTGATCTCTGTCGAACCCAGCGTAGCCTCGGACGGGTTCGATGTCCGTCAAACCAGACACCGGAGGTGACCGCGATGGTGGCATTCGACCCTGCGACCACCCCGACCCAACGCTGGGCCTACCCGGTGGTGCTGGTGCTGAGCGGCGTCGCGCTGGGTGTCTCGGGGTTGCCCGCCCCGCTGTACGGCATCTATGAGGCGAACTGGCACCTGTCCCCACTGGCCACCACCATCGTCTTCGCGGTGTACGCGCTGGCGGCCCTGGCGGCGGTGTTGGTGTCGGGAAAAATCTCCGATGTCGTCGGCCGCAAGCCGGTTCTGATCGGGGCGCTGGTGGCCCTGCTGATCGGCCTCGGGGTCTTCCTGATCGCCGACAGCATGGCGATGCTGCTGCTGGCCCGCACCATCCACGGCGCCGCGGTCGGCTCCATCGTCGTCGCCGGCGCGGCGGCACTGCTCGATCTGCGCCCGGACCGCGGGGTGCGCACCGGCCAACTCAGTGGCGTCAGCTTCAACATCGGGATGACGGTCGCCATCATCGGGTCCGCTCTGCTGGCCCAGTACGCGCCGCATCCGCTGCGCACGCCGTATGCCGTCGTCGCGGTGATCTGCCTGTTGATCGGCGTCGGCGTGCTGGCCCTCAACGAGCCACACACCGTGCGCACGCCCGGCCCCATCCGGCTGGCCAAACCGGCTGTGCCGGAGGAGATCCGCGCTGATTTCTGGTTCTCGGCGCTGGGCGCCATGGCCTCCTGGTCGGTGCTCGGGGTGCTGCTGTCGCTGTACCCGTCGCTGGCCGCCCAGCAGACTCATATCGACAACCTGGTCTTCGGTGGCGCGGTGGTCGCCACCACCGCGTTCGCCGCCGCCATGGCCCAGCTCGGCGCCACCCGGCTGCCCGCCAGATACTCGGCGATCATCGGCGATATCGGGATGGCCGTGTCGCTGCTGTTGACCATTCCGGTCCTGCTGACCCACCGCTGGGAGCTGGTGTTCGTGGCCGCGGTGCTGCTCGGCGTGACGTTCGGACTGGGATTCGGCGGCTCGTTGCGCCACCTGTCCGACGTGGTGCCCCCGACGCGGCGCGGTGAGACGATGTCGGCGTTCTATCTGCTGGCCTACACCGCGATGGCCGTCCCGACCCTCATCGCCGGCTGGGCCGCCACCAGGTGGGATCTGGCATCCGTGTTCCCCTGGTTCGCCGGTGCCGTCGCCGCGGCGTGCCTCGGCGCGGCCGCGGCGGGGCTGCGCAGCACCAGGGCCGCCCGGGGTCTCTAGGCTGACGGGCGTGACCGATCACGCGTTCAGCGCCGCCGAGCGCCGGGCCGTCTACCGGACCATCGCCGAACGTCGGGATATGCGCCGCTTCGTTGCCGGCACCGCGGTCGACGAGGGCATCCTGGCCCGGCTGCTGCACGCCGCACACGCCGCACCGAGTGTCGGCCTGATGCAGCCGTGGCACTTCATCCGGGTCACCGATGCGCACCTGCGCCACGCGATTCATGACCTGGTCGATCAGGAACGCAAGCTGACCGCCGAGGCGCTGGGCCCGCGCGCCGAGGAGTTCCTGGAGCTCAAGGTCGAGGGCATCCTGGAATGCGCCGAACTATTGGTGGTCGCGCTGCGCGACGATCGGCAGCGCCATGTCTTCGGGCGCCGCACGATGCCGCAGATGGATCTGGCATCGGTGTCGTGCGCGATCCAGAACCTGTGGCTGGCCGCTCGTGCGGAAGGCCTCGGCATGGGCTGGGTGTCGATCTTCGAGCCTGCCCGGTTGGCCGAACTGCTGGGCATGCCGGCGGGTGCCGATCCGGTAGCCATCCTCTGTCTGGGACCGGTTCCGGATTTCCCGGACCGGCCGGCCCTGGAGATCGACGAGTGGACCATGGGCCGGCCGCTGTCGGAATTCGTCTCGGAGAACGGTTGGGCCACAGCAACTTCGGGTGCCGACGGCTAGGGCCCGCCGTAGGGCAGCAACGCCATTTCCCTGGCGTTCTTGATCGCGATCGCGACCTGCCGCTGCTGTTGCGGGGTGAGCCCGGTGACCCGACGGGACCGGATCTTGCCGCGATCGGAGATGAACGTCCGCAGTACCGAGATGTCCTTGTAGTCGACCTCGGTGATACCGAGGGCCTTGAGCTTGTTCTGTCGGGGTCGTTTGATCTCTTCGGGCGCGGGTCTGCGCTTCTTCGGTGCGCGGGGTGCCATCACCAGCTCGCTTTCCGGATGCCGGGCAGCTCACCGCGGTGCGCCAGCTCGCGCGTGCGTACCCGCGACAGCCCGAACTTGCGCAGGTGGCCGCGCGGCCTCCCGTCGACCGCATCGCGGTTGCGCACCCGGACCGGACTGGCATCGCGCGGCATCCGCTGCAGCTCGGCTTGGGCGGCAGCGCGTTGCGCCGCTTCGGTATCCGGCCGGCGGATCAGCTCTTTCAGTTCGGCACGACGCTCGGCGTAGCGCGCCACCGTCTCGCGGCGTCGCTCGTTCGCGACGATCTTGGACTTCTTGGCCATCAGCGTTCTTCCTTGAAATCGACGTGCTTGCGCAGCACCGGGTCATACTTCTTCAACACCAACCGGTCCGGATCGTTGCGCCTGTTCTTCCGCGTGACGTACGTATACCCGGTGCCTGCGGTGCTTTTCAGCTTGACGATGGGCCGGATGTCGTTGCTCTTGGCCATCAGACCTTCTGCCCTTCCCGGCGCAGCCGACCGACCACGGCCTCGATCCCGTCGCGGTCGATGACCTTCATCCCTTTGGTACTGACCCGCAGCCGGATCCGCCGGTCCTCCGAGGGCAGGTAGTAGGTCTTGATCTGGATATTGGGATTCCAGCGGCGACGGGTACGCCGGTTGGAATGCGACACTCGGTTACCGAAACCCGGTGCGCGCCCGGTGACCTGGCAGTGCGCAGACATCGACGGCTCCTCATACATGCTCGGTCGTTAATGAAAACGATTTTCGACAAGCTGACCGCCACACGGTAGCGTACGGAACTGACTTATTGAAAATCGTTACCGATAGGGTGTGATGAGATGCGGACGCCAGTGATACTGGTAGCCGGTCAGGGCGCGGGGACCGACGCCGTCGACGTCCTGCTGCGCGACGAGGGAACCGCGGTGGTCGGCTATTCGGTCGACGGGCACGTGGTGGTCCGGCAGGTCAGCGGCATGCGGGACACCAAGTTGGTGATCACCCAGTGGCCGCTGGAGATCACCAACTGCTGTGTCACCTGCACCATCCGCAATGATCTGCTGATCCTGCTGCGCCAACTGCACCGGCGCGACGACGTGCAGCGCATCGTCGTGCAGCTGATGGAATGGCTTGACCCGGAAGCGATCTGCACGGCCATCAACGACACCCCGGTGCAACTGGGCCCCGGCTACATCGACGGACCGGCCGGGCGCGACGTCGAGATCCAGGCCGTCGTGACATGTATCGACACCGGTGTCTGGCTGAGCCAGGCGCTCGGCGAGGACGAGCTCGACGACTCCCGCACCGTGGCACAGGTGGTGGTCGGGCAGGCGGCCTTCGCCGATGTGCTGGTGCTGACCGAAGCCGACCGGGCGACGCTGGCCGTGCTGCGGAGGTTGGCACCCCGGGCGCGGATCACCGTCGGATTGCAGCACTTCACCACCGCGCTCAAGCACCTCGACGCCCAGTCGCGCCGGGGCCGCAGCGACGACCCGCACGATTCGCTGCTGGCCGGGCAGCCGCCGCTGCAGCCCGATGGCGAGGTGGAACTCTTGGAGTTCAACGCGCGCAGGCCTTTTCATCCAGAGCGTCTACATCAGGCCATCGATGCGTTGCTCGACGGGGTGGTGCGGGCACGCGGACGGGCCTGGCTGGCCAGCCAACCCGACACCGTGGTGTGGATCGAATCGGCGGGCGGCGGACTGGGCGTCGGCGACGCCGGGCGCTGGCTGGCAGGCATGTCGGAGAGCGATCGCGCCTATGCCGACCCCGAGCGCACGGCGATGGCCGCCTCGCACTGGGACGACCGGTTCGGCGACCGGCACATCGCGCTGACCATCCTGGTCTGCGGGGCCAACCCGGGCACCATCATGACCGCACTGCACGGCGCACTGCTCACGGATGCCGAACTGGACAACCCACAGGGCTGGGCCGGCTTCCCCGACCCGTTCGGGGAGTGGCACGAAGATCCCTGCTCCGAGCGTGCACACGACCTGACCGATGACCACATCATGTTGAACGGAGAAGAATGAAGCCCGATATCCACCCCGATTACCATCCGGTGGTCTTCCAGGATGCCAACACCGGCAAGACCTTCGTCACCAGATCGACCATCAAGAGCGACCGCACCATCGACTACCAGGGCGCCACCTACCCACTGGTGGTCGTCGACGTGACCTCCGATTCACACCCGTTCTGGACCGGCACCAACCGCCACCTCGACACGGCCGGGCAGGTGGAGAAGTTCCGCCGCCGGTACGGGACCCGGTAGCGCAGGGGTCCTCCAGCTTCGGGCAATAGGCTTTGGGCATGCGTCTGAAAGCCGGCCGGCCCGATATCGACGATTACGCCCGGTACTTCGACCTGCCGCCGGCCGGCACGACCGCAGCACCGACGGTGACCTGGGCCGGTGTCACCACGCTGCTGATCTCCGATGGCACATCGGCGATCTTGACCGACGGCTTCTTCAGCAGGCCGTCACTGCTGCAGGTAGGGCTGGGCCGGATCGCGCCGTCGGAGCCCCGCATCGACGGTTGCCTGGGCCGGCTCGGGGTACGGAGCCTCGACGCGGTACTCCCGGTGCACACCCACTTCGACCATGCCATGGACTCGGCGGTGGTCGCGCAACGCACCGGCGCGACACTGGTCGGCGGTCACTCGGCGGCGCACATCGGACACCGGTTGCCCGCCGACCGCGTCGTGGTGGCCACCCCCGGGGAATCGATGCGCCTCGGCAACTTCCAGGTCACGCTGATCGTCGGCGACCACTGCCCGCCGGACCGCTTTCCCGGTGTGATCGACGCGCCGGTCGACCCACCCGTGCGGGCCTCGGTGTACCGGTGCGGCGAGGCCTGGTCGACGATGGTGGCGCACCGGCCCAGCGGGCGCCGGATGCTGGTCGTCGGCAGCGCCGGCTTCGTGCCGGGCGCGCTGGCCGGTCAGCGCGCCGAGGTGGTCTATCTGGGCGTCGGACAGCTCGGTCTGCAGCCCGAAACCTACCTGCGCGACTACTGGGCCGAGACCGTCCGCACCGTCGGCGCGCGCCGCGTCGTGCTCATCCACTGGGATGATTTCTTCCGGCCCCTGGACCGCCCACTGCGGGCGTTGCCGTACGCCGGTGACGATCTGGACGTGACGATGCGGACGCTGACCGCGCTGGCCGCGCAGGACGGTGTCGGCCTGCATCTGCCGACGCTGTGGCAGCCGACGGATCCGTGGCGCTGACCCTCTCCGTAGCCGCGCTCGCCGCGGTGCTCGGATTTGCGCTGCTGCGCCCCCGTTTCCAGGCCGTGGTCGCGGTGGCCGCGGCGGCCACGGTGATCGCAACCGGCGCGGTGCCCTGGGATGCGGCGGTCGCCGAGGTGTCCGAACTGGCGCTGGTGGTCGGATTTCTGGCGGCCATCCTGGTCCTGGCGCGACTGTGCGACGACGTCGGGCTGTTCCACGCGGCCGGCGTGCTGATGGCGCGGGTTACCTCCAGCGGCCAAAATCGCTTGCTCGTCTCGGTATTCGCCATCTCGGCGGCCGTCACGGCCGTGCTGAGCCTGGACGCGACCGTGGTGTTGCTGACACCGGTGGTGCTCGCCACCGCGCGTGCCCTGTCCGTGCCGGCCCGTCCGCACGCCTATGCCACGGCGCATCTTTCCAACACCGCGTCGCTGCTGCTGCCGGTGTCGAACCTGACCAACCTGCTGGCGTTCAGCGCGGCCGGTCTGACATTCCTGCATTTCGCCGCCACCATGGCGCTGCCCTGGCTGGCTGCGATCCTGGTCGAGTTCGTGCTGCTGCGATGGATCTTCGCGAAAGACCTGTCCGTCCAACCACACCACACCACACCGGATGAGCCCCTGCGGGTGCCGGTCTTCGCGCTCGCGGTCGTGTTCGCGACCCTCGCCGGATTCGCGGTCACCTCACTGCTGGGCCTGTCACCCGCCTGGGCCGCGCTGGCCGGGGCGCTCGTACTCGGCGTACGCAGCCTGGCCCAGAAGCGCAGCACAGTATCCGGGATCTTTGCCGCACTGGACCTTCCGTTCCTGGCATTCGTGCTGTGCCTCGGCGTCGTGGTTGCCGCCGTCATGAACAACGGTCTCGAGCCCGCGATGGCCCGCCTCATCCCCGATGGTCAGGGCCTGCCGGCACTGCTGGGGATCGCCGCGGTGGCGGCACTGCTGTCGAACGTCGTCAACAATCTGCCCGCGGTGCTGGTGATGCTGCCGCTGGTGACGCCCGTGGGACCGGCAGCGGTGCTGGCCGTGCTGATCGGGGTCAATATCGGGCCCAACCTGACTTACCCCGGCTCACTGGCAAACCTGTTGTGGCGCGGGATCGTTCACCGTGACGGGTTGCGGGCACGGTTCACCGAGTTCAGCAGGGTCGGGCTGTGCACCACCCCGTTGACGCTGATCGCCGCGGTGGTGTGCCTGTGGGCCGTCACCCGGGCAGGTTGAGTTCAGGACTGCAAGCGGGCGCGGACGGTGGCGAGCCGCGCTTCGAGCTCGGACTCGGTGATCACACCCCGCACGAGCAGCGAATGGGCCAAGGCCATCAACTGGTTCTCGGGATAGGGCAGGGCCGCGTACAGGGTCGCCGCGAGCGCGTCCTCCTCATCGCGGCGTTCCTTGAAGCTCGGCACATCGGCGCTGCACGACGCGGCGTCGAGGGCATCGCACAGGCCGTCGAGGCTGGTCTTCCACGGCGGTACGGGATTGTCGACGCCGTACTTGGCGGCCATCCGCGGCCACACCTGATCGCGTTCGACGATCTGTTGCAGCGGGGCGATCGGCGTGTTCACGGCCGGTCCGGGATCGGGTGAACGGCCGGACGGGTGTCGGTGATGACGTTGGTGGTGACGCCCGGCTTCGGTAGTGCCACTCCGATCAGGGAATCACGGGTCACGATCTCGGCCAGTTGGTCCTCGGTCCAGTCCTCGGTGCCCTCTGGACGCATCGGCATGACCATGAAGCGGTGCTTCTGGTTCGAGTCCTGCACCCGCACCTCGATGTCGTCGGACAGGTACAGGCCGAACTCGGCAAGAACTTGCCTGGGCCAACGGACCAGTCGCCGACGGTAATTCGGCGTGCGATACCACTCCGGCGAGTTGCCGAGGATGGGTCGCGGATAGCACGAGCACAGCGCACAGACGATGACGTTGTGCAGGTTCGGGGTGTCCTCCAGGATCTGGAAGGCGGTGAAGTCGCTGGGCGTGCCGAAGCCGGTGGGTTCCATCCAATCGACACCGACTTCCTTACTGGCCGACATCGGCTCGGCAAGTGCGAGTGCCTTGAACTCGGGATCCAGCCAGGCGCGCGCCACGAGATGCGCGGCCGGTGCCGGCCCGATCTGCTCGGCGAACTCGGTGAATTGGCGGTGTTCGGCCGCGGTGAAGATGCCCTTCTCTATGCACAGTTCGCGCAGTGCTACTTCCAGCACTTCGAAATCGGTGATCTCGTCGACCATCGGCGCCACCGTGCGCTCATGGTCGTGGTCATGGTCGTGATGTGCACCGTGCTCGGTCATGCAAAAACCCTTCTGCCAGAAATCAACTGGCGGGCCTGAGCCAATGTTCGGGGATCTCGGTCTGGAGGGTGTCGGTGGCGGTACCGGTGTAGCCGTGCCACAGCTGGGACATGTTGAAACGCACCACATAGAACCATTCCGGCGGTGCGTCGGGGCGATCCCAGGTCTCGTCCTCGGCGGCCGGGCTCTCATAGGCCACCGCCGCGATCTCACCGGGGGCACCGCGGACGTACTCCGGTGTGCGGGTGTAGAACAGCACCGGTAGCTCGTCACGGACCACCACCCGGTCACCGACTCCGAACGCGGGGGGCCCGGCCAGTCCGGCGTAGACCTGCGGGTCACCCTTACCGACCGCGTGCAGATGGTGGCTGTTGCGCTTGACCCCGGACCCGTCACCTTCGAACCTGGGCTGAGCCTCGACGGCGCGGCCGTTGAGACCACCTGCGTAGCGGGCCTTGACCTCGGCCATCCGCTCGGTGAGTTCGGTGAGTCCGATATGGTGCTTCTCCACCAGGATCCGCGCCACCGACAACAGCCAGCGCCCGTAGTACGGAAGTCCCAGATATTCGGCGCGCCCGACATCGACATTGCCGATCCGGCGCCGCTCCTCGGACAGCCAGATACCGCGCCAGGCCAGCACCTCGCAGATCACGTAGGTGAGTTCCTCCCACGCCTCGTACTGCTTGTTCTCGTACTTCATCGGGGCGTCCGGTTCACCACCCACGTCGTGGACCGGCTTGAGATAGGCGGCGATGTACTCGTGGTCGAGCAGATCAGGTGTGGGGGCGTCCGGTAGTTCGGGATAGGACGACTTGAGCCTGGCGACGAGTTCCAGCTGGGCGGCGCGCTGCGCGGGAGTACTCATGGGGACTTCCTCGGGCTCCACTGGGATGGGCCCATCGACCATAACCCGCACGTGGAGGCGGCGCCCCCAAAACCGGCGAAGGAGTTTGCTAGCCGCGGCGGCGCTGGCGGGCGATCTCGGCGAGCACCACACCGGCGGCCACCGAGGCGTTCAGTGATTCGGTGGGCCCGGCCATCGGGATCGAGACGATCGCGTCGCAGTTCTCCCGCACCAGCCGGGACAGCCCCTTGCCCTCGGAGCCCACCACGACCACCATCGGCCCGGAGGCATCCAGCTGGTCCAGTTCGGTGTCACCCTTGGCGTCCAGACCGACCACCTGCAGGCCGGCGTCCGACCAACTGTTCAGGGTCCGGTTCAAGTTCGTCGCCCGCGAGACCGGAAGGCGTGCCGCCGCACCGGCACTCGTCCGCCAGGCCACCGCGGTGACCGATGCCGAGCGACGCTGCGGGATGACCACACCGTGCCCGCCGAACGCCGCGACCGAGCGCACGATGGCACCGAGGTTGCGGGGGTCGGAGATGTTGTCCAGCGCCACCAGCAGGGCCGGGATGCTGTCGCGTTGGGCGGCCTTGAGCAGATCATCGGGGTGGGTATACGAGTAGGGCGGCACCTGCAGGGCGAGGCCCTGGTGCAGCCCGTTGCTGGCGATCCGGTCCAGATCGTGCTTCTGAACCTCCAGGATCGAGATGCCGGAATCGGCTGCGCGCTGCACGGATTCGGTGATCCGCTCGTCGGCGTCCACTCCGAGCATCACCCACAGGGCGGTGGCGGGCACGCCGGCGCGCAGACACTCCACCACGGGGTTGCGCCCGAGCACGACCTCGGTCTCGTCGGTCTTGCGGTGTCGGCCCTGCGCCGCGCGCGCTGCCTTGGCGGCCTTCTTGGCGGCGGGATGGTGCGGCCGGTCCTTGGCCGCAGGCGTGGCCTTCTTGCCTTCCAGCCCGCGCCGCCGCACTCCACCGGAGCCCACCACCGGGCCCTTCTTGGTGCCCTCTTTGCGGATGGCGCCGCGGCGCTGTGAGTTTCCGGCCATCAGTTTTTCTTCCCGTCGGTTCGCTCGCTCAGACCGTGCTCCGCTTCGGTCAGCGACCACTGGGGCCCGTCTGCGGTGTCGGTGACCTCGATGCCGGCCTCTTTGAGCCGGTCCCTGATCGCGTCTGCGGCGGCCCAGTCGCGCTTCTCGCGCGCCTCGGTGCGCCCGGCAAGTGCCCAGTGCACCAACACATCCACGGCGGCCAGCGCGGCCGAGGTCTCGTCCCGGGACTCCCAGCGCTCATCGAGCGGGTCGCAGCCGAGGATGCCCATCATGGCCCGGATCGACCGGGCCGCGGCCATCGCGCCGTCGTGGTCACCGGCGTCGAGCGCCCGGTTACCCTCCGCGCGGGCGGTGTGCACCTCGGCCAGCGCGATCGGCACCGCCAGATCGTCGTCGAGGGCCGCTTCGAACTTGTCGGTCCAGGTGCCCGGTTCCACCGCGCCGACGCGGTTGCGCACCCGGTGCAGGAACTCCTCGATGCCGGTATAGGCCTTGGCCGCGTCGGTCAGCGCGTTCTCGGAGAACTCCAGCATCGAACGGTAGTGTGCGCTGCCCAGGTAGTAACGCAGCTCCGCAGCCCGAACCCGCTGCAGCACAGCGGGAATCGCTAGCACATTGCCCAGCGATTTGCTCATCTTCTCGCCGCCCATGGTGACCCAGCCGTTGTGCAGCCAGTACCGGGCGAAGCCGTCGCCGGCGGCCTCGGCCTGGGCGATCTCGTTCTCGTGGTGCGGGAACACCAGGTCCATGCCGCCGGCGTGGATGTCGAACTCCGCACCCAGGTACGCCTCACACATGGCCACACATTCGGTGTGCCAACCGGGGCGGCCCTGTCCCCACGGCGTCGGCCACGACGGTTCGCCCGGCTTCGCGCCCTTCCACAACGTGAAATCGCGCGGATCACGCTTGCCCGTGGCCGCACCCTCGCCCTGGTGCACATCGTCGATGCGGTGCCCGGAGAGCTTGCCGTAGTCGGGCAGGCTGAGCACATCGAAGTAGACGTCCCCACCGCCCTCGTAGGCATGGCCGCGCTCGATCATCCGCTCGATCAGTTCGACCATCTGGGTGATGTGCCCGGTGGCTCGTGGCTCGACCGAGGGCGGCAGCACGCCCAGCGCCTCGTAGGCGGCGGTGAAGGCGCGCTCGAAGGTCGCCGCCCATTCCCACCACGGGCGGCCCGCGTCGGCGGCCTTGTTCAGGATCTTGTCGTCGATATCGGTGACGTTGCGGACGAACGCGACGTCGAAGCCCTTGGCGGTCAACCACCGCCGCAACACATCGAAGGCCACACCGCTGCGCACATGCCCGATATGGGGTTGCCCCTGAACGGTGGCACCGCACAGATAGATCGAGGCGTGGCCGGGGCGCAACGGCACGAAGTCACGAACGGCGCCCGCCATCGTGTCGTAAAGCCGCAGTCCAGTCACGACGTGCCAGCTTACCGGCCTTCTGCCGTCGGTCGCACCAGCCTCGTGGCGTTACCGGTGCGGACCGACGACAAGTGCGGTCGCGATCGCCGCCAGACCCTCACCGCGACCGGTCAGGCCGAGTCCGTCGGTGGTGGTGGCCGACACCGAAACCGGCGCGCCGAGCAGTTCCGAGAGCAGGTTCTGGGCCTCGGTGCGGCGCGGCCCGATCTTGGGCCGGTTACCGATCACCTGTACGGCGGCATTGCCCACCCGGAACCCTTCGGCCGCCAGCAGACCGTGGACGTGGCGGAGCATGTCCGCGCCGCCCACACCGTGCCACTGGGGTTGATCGGTACCGAACACGGCACCGAGATCGCCGAGCCCGGCCGCGCTCAGCAGCGCATCGCACAATGCATGAGCGGCGACGTCACCGTCAGAATGACCGGCGCAGCCATCGGCCTGGTCGAACAACAGGCAGAGCAACCAACACGGCCGCCCGGCCTCGATGGGATGAACGTCGGTCCCGAGACCGACGCGCAGATCCGTCACATCGTCGCTTCGTGACGGCTAGGACGCTGCCGCGAGCGCCTCTTCGAGAATGATCTCGGCCTTGGCGTCGACGGTGTTCTCGGCGAGCGCGAGCTCACCGACGAGGATCTGGCGAGCCTTGGCCAGCATGCGCTTCTCGCCTGCGGACAGGCCGCGCTCCTGGTCCCGACGCCACAGGTCACGAACCACCTCGGCGACCTTGTTCACGTCACCGGAAGCAAGCTTCTCCAGATTCGCCTTGTACCGGCGCGACCAGTTGGTCGGCTCCTCGGTGTGCGGCGCGCGCAGCACCTGGAAGACCTTGTCGAGGCCTTCCTGGCCGACGACGTCGCGGACACCCACGTACTCGGCGTTGTCAGCGGGAACACGAACAGTGAGATCTCCCTGCGAAACCTTCAGGACGAGATACTCTCTCTGCTCACCCTTGATGGTTCGGGTTTCGATCGCCTCGATTAACGCCGCACCGTGGTGTGGATAGACAACGGTGTCTCCGACCTTGAAAATCATCAGTTTCGAGCCCCTTTCACCGCTCAATGTTAGCACGGAGCCCGGACACGCGCGGAACAACAATGCAGGTCAGGGGCATCGGCGACGAAGACTAGGGGTTGACACCGTGGCCGATACATGCACGTGGACGGCTGTCTTGGCGCCCAGTTCGGGGCCCGCCACGGCCCTGAGAAGCCCTCGGCTACCGCGCGCAATCAGCACCTACTACAGTGCATAGTCGAATCCGTCCGGTTGAGCAGGAGGCTCCAGTGGTCGCAGTGAACCGCTCCAATGTGCGCGCGGCCCGCCTGGCCGCCGGCGCCCTGATCGCCGGCCTCGCCCTCACCGGCTGCAGCGCCGGTCAGGTGTCCCAGAGCGCCAATCAGGAACCCGCCGTCAACGGCACCGTCGGCACTGTCGGTGACATCGCGTTGCGCAACGTGTTCCTGCGAGCGCCGCAGACCACCGACTACGTGCAGCCCGGTACCGATGCCGAGCTGATCTTCGCGGCCGCCAACAACTCCGCCGACGTCGATGACAAGCTGGTCTCCGTCACATCCGATGTCGGCACGGTGACGCTCACCGGCGATGGCGAGATCCCGGCCAGCGGTCTGCTGCTCGTCGGCGACCCCGACGGTCATGACGCCCTGGGCACCATCGAGCGCGAGGACGACGTCGACGCGCAAGTGACGCTGACCGAACCGATCTCCAACGGGCTCATGTACGACTTCACCTTCACCTTCGAGCGTGCCGGCAGCACGACCGTCGCCGTGCCGATCTCGGCCGGCGAGGTGGCACGCCGCGATGGTGAGCCCGTCGTCGGCGGCGGACACGACACGGGTGGGCACTGACCTGACGATCTGACCGGTTTGTCGGGGGGAACCGATACCGTTCACAGCGTGGCTTCGAAAGTACGTTCGCAATACCGGTGTTCGGAATGCAGTCACGTCCTGCCCAAATGGGTCGGGCGCTGCCCGGACTGCGGTACCTGGGGCACCGTCAACGAAGTCGCCGCGCTCACCGCGCTGAACGGCAGTTCCACCCGGCGCGCGGTCGCGCCGTCCTCCCCCGCGGTTCCGATCACGACGATCGACCCGGGTGTCACCAGACACTTCCCCACCGGGGTGAGCGAACTCGACCGGGTGCTCGGCGGCGGACTGGTGCCAGGCTCGGTCACACTGCTGGCCGGTGATCCCGGGGTGGGCAAGTCGACCCTGCTGCTCGAGGTCGCGCATCGCTGGGCCAGCAGAGGCCGGCGCGCGCTCTACCTGTCCGGTGAGGAATCGGCCGGGCAGATCCGGTTGCGGGCCGAACGCACCGGGTGCACACACGACGAGATGTATCTGGCCGCCGAATCCGATCTGCAGACCGCGCTCGGCCATATCGAGGCGGTCAAGCCCACCCTGGTGGTGGTCGACTCGGTGCAGACGATGTCCAGCTCCGAATCCGACGGGGTGACCGGCGGGGTCACCCAGGTGCGGGCGGTCACCACGGCGCTGACGTCCTACGCCAAGATGTCCCGCGCGGCCGACGGTGTCGCCCTGCTGCTGGTCGGCCATGTCACCAAGGACGGTGCCATCGCCGGCCCACGCTCACTGGAGCACCTCGTCGACGTCGTGCTGCACTTCGAAGGCGACCGCGCCTCGGCCCTGCGCATGGTGCGCGGGGTGAAGAACCGTTTCGGCGCATCAGATGAGGTCGGCTGTTTCCTGTTGCACGACAACGGGATCGAATGTGTGGAAGACCCGTCGGGGCTGTTCCGGGATCAGCGCCCGGCCCCGGTACCGGGCACCGCCGTCACGGTGACGATGGACGGCAAACGGCCGCTGCTCGGCGAGGTGCAGGCATTGATCGGCAACGTGGCGCAGGGCACCCCGCGGCGCGCCGTCAGCGGTATCGACTCCGCCCGTGCCGCGATGATCACCGCCGTGCTGGAGAAGCGCACCGGCCTGAAACTCGGGCAGCACGACATCTACCTGTCCACCGTGGGCGGTATGCGCCTGACCGACCCCTCCGCGGACCTGGCGGTGGCCATGGCCATCGCATCGGCCCAGACCGATGTGCCGCTACCGGCAACGGCCATCGCCATCGGCGAGGTCGGGCTGGCCGGGGATCTGCGCCGGGTCAGCGGGATGGACCGCAGACTCGCCGAGGCGGCCCGGCTGGGCTTCACGGACGCGATCGTGCCGCCCGGGGTCAAGGATGTGCCCGCAGGTCTACGCCTGACCACCGCGGACAACATCGGCACGGCATTGCGGGCACTCCGGTCGATCGACAACAATGGCGGCCGATCCTAGGAGGCGCGATGGCGGTGAAGTCCAGGGGCAGCCGGAACGTGGTGCATCTGGCCCGCCCCACGTTGCGCGAGACGCTCGGCAGGCTGGCGCCGGGCACCGACCTGCGGGACGGCCTGGAACGGATCCTGCGGGGTCGCACCGGTGCGCTGATCGTGCTCGGCTACGACGACAGCGTCGAGGCGATCTGCGACGGCGGCTTCAACCTCGATGTCCGGTACGCACCCACCAAACTCCGCGAGCTGTCCAAGATGGACGGCGCGGTGGTGCTCTCCAGCGACGGCTCCCGCATCCTCAAGGCCAATGTGCAGTTGGTGCCCGACCCGTCGATCCCCACCGACGAATCCGGCACCCGGCACCGCTCCGCGGAGCGCGCCGCCGTACAGACCGGCTACCCGGTCATCTCGGTCAGCCACTCGATGAGCATCGTCACGGTGTACGCCGCCGGGGAGCGACACGTGGTGCCCGACACCCCGACCATCCTGTCCCGGGCCAACCAGACCATCGCGACGCTGGAGCGCTACAAGTCCCGTCTCGACGAGGTGAACCGGCAGCTGTCCACCGCGGAGATCGAGGACTTCGTGACGCTGCGCGACGTGATGACGGTCGCCCAGCGCCTGGAGATGGTCCGCCGGATCAGCCTGGAAATCGACGCAGACGTCGTCGAACTGGGCACCGACGGCCGTCAGCTCAAGCTGCAACTGGAGGAACTCGTCGGCGGCAACGACACCGCCCGCGAGCTCATCATGCGCGACTATCACGCCAATCCGGATCCGCCGAGTGCGGCCCAGGTGAGCGCCACGCTGGAGGAACTGGACGCACTGTCGGACAATGAGCTGCTCGACTTCACCGCGCTGGCAAGGGTTTTCGGCTATCCGTCGACCATCGAGGCGCAGGACTCGGCGATGAGTTCACGCGGCTATCGGGCGATGGCGGGCATCCCGCGACTGCAGTTCGCCCATGTCGATCTGCTGGTGCGGTCCTTCGGGTCGTTGCAGGGCGTGCTCGCGGCCAGTGCCACCGACCTGCAGTCGGTGGACGGTATCGGCTCGATGTGGGCCCGCCACATCAGGGAGGGTCTGTCCCAGCTGGCCGAGTCGACGATCGCCGACCAGCTGGCCTGAGCTGCGTCAGCCCGGCGCCTGCCCGCCACCCTCGTGCGGCTGGGCTTCCGCGGGCGGCGGCGCGTCGGCCGGTGGCGCCGGGGCCGCTTCGGACAGGACGAACGGCACCGAAGCCGACCGCAGGTTGCCGAGCTGAACCAGCAGGTTGTAGGTGCCCGGACCGATCGGCTGGCGGGGCAGCGGGCAGTTCGGGGCGGAGTCCATACCGGTCCAGGTGACCTCGGTGGTCACCTGCTCGCCCGGGTTGAAGGTCTTGACCAGCGTCTCGTTGGACGGCGCGCAGTCCAGGTTCGACCACAGCCGCTTGTTGTCCAGCGAGTACACGTAGGCGGCCAGCACGGCGGCCCCGACATCACGCTGGCAGGCCACCAGCCCGATATTGGTGACGACCATGGTGAACTTCGGCTGATCGCCCATCACATAGTCGGGGGCGCTGGTGATGCCCTTGACCGCCAAAGTGGAGTCCGGGCAGTCATCGCCCTCCTGCAACACCGGGGGCGGAACGACCGCGGTGGTCGGTGTCGGCACCGGCGGCGGGGCCTGGGCGGCGGGCGGAACGACCGGGGTCTTCACCCCGGGCTCCTCACCCGGCAACGGCGTGGGGGCCGGCGCGACCTCGGTGTTGGCCGACGGATCAGCGGTGGCACCGTCGGATCCGGTGCTGTTGGCGACCACGACCGCCACGATGGCGGCGACGATGACGATCACCACCACTGCGACACCTATCGCCAGCGCCCTGCGGCGCCGGTAGATCTCCGGTGGCAGCTGGCGCGGGGGCTCGGTGTCTAGCACGACCTCAACGGTAAGCCGAGGCCACCTGTAGTCGTTCGAGGCGTGTCGGCGTGTCGGGTGTGGTATCGGTCAGGCTTCGCCGATATCGCCCAAATGCTGGCGCAGCGCCACCCGGCCGTCGGCCAGATGGTAGGTCAGCCCCACGATCGCCAGGCTGCCCGCCTCGACCCGCTCGGCGATGACCGTCGAGCGGGCCAGCAGCTGCGCGCCGGTCTCGATGACGTGGCGGGCCTCGAACTCGTCGACCCGGGTCAGGCCGTCGCGGCGGCCCATCAGGATCGACGGCAGGACCCGCTCGACGATGTCACGGATGTAGCCACCGGGAATGTCGCCCTCGTCGAGCGCGTTCAGGGTGGCCTTCACCGCGCCGCAGCTGTCGTGCCCCAGCACCGCGATCAGCGGCACGTTGAGCACACCGACCGCGTACTCGATGGAACCGAGCACCGCCGAGTCGATGACGTGGCCGGCCGTGCGGACCACGAACATCTCGCCGAGACCCTGGTCGAAGATGAGCTCCGCGGCGACGCGGCTGTCACCGCAGCCGAACAGGACAGCGGTCGGCTTCTGCGCCTCGGTCAGCCGGGCGCGGTCCTCGATCCCCTGGCTGGGATGCAGCGGCTTTCCGGCAACAAAACGCTCGTTACCCTCTTTGAGTGACTTCCACGCGGCGATGGGATTCGAGTTGGGCATGATCGGTATTGTGCCCGAGCCTGGTGTCGGTATCGACCCAGAGGAGCTGCTCGCCTGGTTCGACGAGGCTGAACGCGATCTCCCGTGGCGGCGGCCCGAGGTCACCGCGTGGCAGATCCTGGTCAGCGAGTTCATGCTGCAGCAGACGCCGGTGAGCCGGGTGGAGCCGATCTGGCTGGCCTGGGTTGCCCGGTGGCCGACGCCGTCGGCGACCGCGGCGGCCGGTCCGGCCGATGTACTGCGGGCGTGGGGCAAATTGGGTTATCCCCGCCGCGCCAAGCGCCTGCACGAGTGCGCGGTGACCATCGCGAGCCAGCACGGCGACGAGGTGCCCACCGATGTGGAGACCCTGCTGACCCTGCCCGGCGTCGGGGCCTACACGGCGAGGGCCATCGCGTGTTTCGCCTATCGACAGCGGGTCGCGGTGGTGGACACCAACGTCCGCCGGGTGGTGTCGCGGGTCGTGCACGGCGTCGCGGAGGCGCCGGCCAGCACCCGCGATCTCGACGAGGTGGCCGCACTGCTGCCCGAAGGTGATGCGGCGCCGCGCTTCTCGGCGGCGCTGATGGAACTCGGGGCGATCGTCTGCACCGCACGCGCCCCCAAATGCGGGGTGTGCCCGCTGCGCGCCTGCCGCTGGCGCAGCGCGGGATATCCGGCCGCGTCAACGCCGGCCCGAAGGGTACAGCGCTACGCCGGCACCGACCGGCAGTGCCGTGGACGCCTGCTCGATGTGTTGCGCGCCAGCACCGACCCGGTCACCCGGGCGCAATTGGATGTGGTGTGGCTTTCCGATACCGCGCAACGCGACCGGGCGCTGGATTCGCTGCTGGTCGACGGCCTGGTCGAGCAGACGGCAGCGGGCCTGTTCGCCCTTGCGGGCGAAGGCGGTTAAGCGGTCGCCTCGCAGGCATTGTCGCAGGAGAAACGCCGCCGGTAATCGGACGGCGTCACGCCGATGATGCGCCGGAAGTGGTGGCGCAGCAACGTCGCGGTGCCGAACCCGCAGCGGTCGGCCACCCGGTCGATGTCCAGGTCGGTCTCCTCGAGCAAGCGGCGCGCGTAGAGCACCCGCTGATCGGTCACCCACTGCATCGGGGTCCGCCCGGTCTCGTCGACGAACCGCCGGGCGAAGGTGCGCGCCGACATGTTGGCGCGGGCCGCGAGGTTGGCCACGGTATGCGGTTTGTCGAGGTTGGCCAGAATCCAATCTAGCTGCGGGGCAAAGCCTTCCGAGTAACGGACCGGTATCGGCTGGTC
This sequence comes from Mycolicibacterium frederiksbergense, assembly GCF_012223425.1. Taxonomy (GTDB): domain Bacteria; phylum Actinomycetota; class Actinomycetes; order Mycobacteriales; family Mycobacteriaceae; genus Mycobacterium; species Mycobacterium frederiksbergense. The sequence continues at coordinate 3,210,534 of NZ_CP038799.1, read as the reverse complement.
GATGTACTGACGCTGGCCGCCGTCTCGCTGGGGTGGCACCACCATCCGCCGGGCGATCTTGTTGGTGATCTCGGCGCCGAGTTCACGGCGCACCAGGTGCAGGCAGGCGTCGATACCCGCGGCGGTTCCCGCACTGGTGATGAGGTTCCCGTCGTCGACGAACAGCACATTGCGGTCCACTCGCGCGGTCGGATATGCGGTGGCCAGATCGTCGGCGTGCATCCAGTGGGTGGTGCAGGGCCTGCCGTCCAACAGACCCGCCGCGCCGGCCAGGAAGGCGCCGGAGCAGACGGTCAGAACGGTCGAACCGGACTCGACGGCCCTGCGTACCGCGGCCAGCGCCGCGGGCGAGTAGTCGGTCCCGCTGATCGCCGGAATGGCCACCAGGTCGGCACCGATCAGGTCGTCGAGCCCGTGGTCCGGCGTCAGGGTGGCGCCGACGGCGGTGCGGATCGGCCGGCCGGCCTCGGGCCCACACACCCTGAAATCGAAATTGGGCACACCGTCGGAGGAGCGGTCGATGCCGAAGACCTCGCAGATCACGCCGAACTCGAAAATCGCTAGACCGTCCAGCACCAGCACCGATACGCTCGATATCGCCATGGCAGCATTTTATCTCAAGGTGTCATTCCTGCCACTGTTGGCCGGATATTTATCAACGGAGACTTACTGCCATGACTACTCCACTGACCTACCTCGCACTGGGCGCCGTACTGCTGGCACCGTTCGCGCTCACCTGGGCGCTCAGCCGTACCGCCCGCCGTACCGGGATCCTGCGGCTGTCCCTCGATCAGTTCCGTCCCGCCGCGCCGTTCGTCGGCAGGCTTGCCGGCAGCGGCCATCCCGATGACCGCGACGGCTTGCGGGCGATGCACGACCTCGACGCCATCCGCACCCGCTTCGAGGCCCAGCCCTCCTGGCCCACCTCAAGCGCCTCGGGCGAACGCCGCTAGGAACGACTCCACCGCCCGGCGGTAGACCTCCGGCGCATCATCGTGGATCAGGTGTCCCGCACCTGGAACGTTCAGATATGTCGACCGGTGACCCGTCTCGTGCATCTTGCGCATCTGCCCGGGTGGCGCGACGGTGCCGCCGGCCTCCAGCAGCAGCACCGGCGCCCGCACCGCTTCCCACTGCGCCCAGTAATCGCGGGTGCCCCATTGCGCGGCGATCTCGATCCAGCGGGCAGTGTGACCGTGTAGTCGCCAACCGGACTCGATCCGGTCGAACGCCTCCAGGAAGTACTGCCCGGCGACCGGCCCGAACTCCTGATAGACCTGTTCGGCGGAGTCGAACTCGACGGGCAGCGCGTGCAGCCACGGCTCCCACGGGCCGGTGGTCCGGCCCCTGAAATCCGGCGCCATGTCCTCGACCACCACCGCGCTCACCAGATCCGGTCGCTCGGCCGCCAGGCACCAGGAATGCAGCCCGCCCATCGAATGTCCGATCAGCGTGACCGGGCGCCCCAGCGAGTCCACCGCCGCCCCGAGATCCTCGACGAAACGCTCGGTGCTGATCGGGTACGGATCGCTGACATCGCGGCCGCGGTGCCAGGGCGCGTCATAGGTGTAGACCGGGCCGAATCGGGTCAGCCAGGGCAGCTGCCGCGACCACGTGCTGCCGCGGCCCATCAGGCCGTGCACCAGGACGAGAGGTTCACCACCGGCATCCTCGGGGCCGCCGCGGGACGTGAGCGAAACGCTGCGCATGCCGCCATCCTGCCGCGACCGGGCCCGGGTAGCCTGAACCGCATGCCCGTCGTGAAGATCAATGCCATCGAGGTACCGGCCGACGCAGGCCCAGAGCTGGAGAAGCGGTTCGCCCATCGCGCACACGCGGTGGACAACCAGCCCGGCTTCCTCGGCTTCCAGCTGCTGCGTCCGGTCAAGGGCGAGAACCGCTACTTCGTGGTCACCCAGTGGGAGTCCGACGAGGCATTCGAGGCGTGGGCCAAGGGCCCGGCCGCGGAAGCCCACGCCGGGCAGCAGGCCAAGCCGGTTTCCACCGGCGCATCGCTGCTGGAGTTCGAGGTTGTGTTGGACGTTGCGGGGACTGGCAAGTAGCACGCAGCGGCGCGCGCTCGGTGTCGGCGCGCTGGCCACCGCGGTCGTTCTGCTGACCTCCAGCTGCGGGCAGACCGGGCCGCCGGTCGCCGACGCGGCGTACGGCATGCACATCGACACCAACACCCCGCAGGGGCTGCGCGCCAAACAGCTGCTGGACATGGTCAATTCCGACTGGCCGATCGGCACAGTGACCGTCGGGACACTGGCCGTGCCCGGCATG
>NZ_CP038799.1:0-3206106 GCF_012223425.1 Mycolicibacterium frederiksbergense | reverse complement strand
CGTCAGCAGCAGGTACAACAGGGTGCGCTGCTGCAGGCTTTCGTCCAGGCTGACCGCCGGCGGGTTCGGCGGGTACTTCAGGGACGGCACGATCCACAGGGCGATCAGCATGCCGCCGGCCAGCAGGGCCGCCGTCGCGCGAGCCGAGAGGCTGGTGATGCGTCCGTAGGCCACGCAGAAGAGCACCGCGAGCAGTGCGCCCATGGCGACGCTGAACGCCACCAATCCGAAGCCGAGACCGATCGTCGACTGCACGGTCCGGGTGATCTCGATGCCACCACCGCCGCCGTGCTCGTGGGCATGACCACCGTGTTCGATGGCCTCATGGGCTGCGCTGACGCCGTCCTCGAACTCGATGGCACGGTCGATGACCGGCTCGATGAAGATCCAGGACCAGACGAATGCGAGTACGCCGCCGAGGGCGCCGGCCAGCAGGCCGCGCCCGATGATTCGTTTTTCCATCGGTGTTGTTTCTGCTTCCGGCGTCTAGTGGCAGGGGTAGCCGAGCAGATGCCGGGCGTCGTGCACGAACTCGTGGATGACGGTGTTGGCCCCGAAGACCGATGTCGCACCCTGATCCATGCCGACGAAATACAGCACCAGCAGTGCCAGGAAGGCAGTCGCCGACAGCCACACCACCGCGGAGGCGGCGGAGAGGTCGATGGCGCGGGCCCGGGCGCCAGGCGCCTTGGATGCCTCAGCAGAAGTCATATCCGATCCTTTCGGGAATTCGCGTCCCAGGTAGAAAAGCGGGTTGACGGGCTTCGGGTCTGACTTTCACAGTGGCGCGACCGTTCTGGGATTACACCAGATTCCGTTGTCCGTCGAGAGCAGTACGGATACTACGCCAAAGCCCCCGGCCGGATGCTCCGGTCGGGGGCTTTGTGCGTGTAACTGCTACTCAGCGGCCGTGGCCGCCAGGTCCGGCTCCTCGGTGGTGACAGCCTTGGGCCGTCCGGCGAAGGTGAACTTGGCGTTTTCGCCGGCACCCTCACCGTCCCAGCCCTCGACGTCGACCGTGACGACCTGACCCGGCCCGACCTCGTCGAACAGGATCTTCTCCGAGAGCGCGTCCTCGATCTCACGCTGGATGGTGCGACGCAGCGGCCGCGCACCCAACACCGGATCGAAGCCCCGCTTGGCCAGCAGCGACTTCGCCTGCTCGGTCAGCTCCATCGTCATGTCCTTGGCTGCGAGCTGCTTGGACACCCGGCCGATCATCAGGTCGACCATCTCGATGATCTCCTGCTGCGTCAGCTGGTGGAAGACGATGATGTCGTCGATACGGTTCAGGAACTCCGGGCGGAAGTGCTTCTTCAGCTCGTCGTTGACCTTGAGCTTCATCCGCTCGTAGTTGTTCTCGCCACCACCCTGGGTGAAGCCGAGCCCGACCGCCTTGGAGATGTCGCTGGTGCCGAGGTTGGACGTGAAGATCAGCACGGTGTTCTTGAAGTCGACCGTACGACCCTGCCCGTCGGTGAGGCGACCGTCCTCCAGGACCTGCAACAGGGTGTTGTAGATCTCCTGGTGGGCCTTCTCGATCTCGTCGAAGAGCACGACGGAGAACGGCTTGCGGCGCACCTTCTCGGTGAGCTGGCCGCCCTCTTCGTAGCCGACGTAACCCGGAGGGGCACCGAAGAGCCGCGACGCGGTGAAGCGGTCGTGGAACTCGCCCATGTCGATCTGGATGAGGGCGTCATCGTCGCCGAACAGGAAGTTGGCCAGCGCCTTGGACAGCTCGGTCTTACCCACGCCGGACGGGCCGGCGAAGATGAACGAACCGGACGGGCGCTTCGGGTCCTTCAGGCCGGCGCGGGTACGCCGGATGGCCTTGCTGACCGCCTTGACGGCGTCCTCCTGGCCGATGATGCGCTTGTGCAGCTCATCTTCCATGCGCAGCAGACGCGTGGTCTCGGCCTCGGTCAGCTTGAACACCGGGATACCGGTCCAGTTACCGAGCACCTCGGCGATCTGCTCATCGTCGACCTCGGCAACGACGTCGAGATCACCTGAGCGCCATTGCTTCTCACGCTCGGCACGCTGCGCGACGAGGGTCTTCTCCTTGTCGCGCAGGTTGGCAGCCTTCTCGAAGTCCTGCGCGTCGATCGCGGATTCCTTCTCCCGGCGCGCGTCGGCGATCTTCTCGTCGAACTCGCGCAGGTCCGGCGGTGCGGTCATCCGGCGGATGCGCATCCGGGCCCCGGCCTCGTCGATCAGGTCGATCGCCTTGTCGGGCAGGAAGCGGTCGTTGATGTAGCGGTCGGCCAGCGTGGCCGCGGCCACCAGCGCACCGTCGGTGATGGAGACGCGGTGATGCGCCTCGTAGCGGTCGCGCAGACCCTTGAGGATCTCGATGGTGTGCTCGACGGTGGGCTCACCGACCTGCACGGGCTGGAAGCGGCGCTCGAGCGCGGCGTCCTTCTCGATGTACTTGCGATACTCGTCGAGGGTCGTCGCACCGATGGTCTGCAGCTCACCGCGGGCCAGCTTCGGCTTCAGGATGCTGGCGGCATCGATCGCGCCCTCGGCGGCACCCGCCCCGACGAGCGTGTGCAGCTCGTCGATGAACAGGATGATGTCGCCGCGGGTGTTGATCTCCTTGAGCACCTTCTTCAGGCGCTCCTCGAAGTCGCCACGGTAGCGGCTGCCGGCGACCAGCGAGCCGAGGTCGAGGGTGTAGAGCTGCTTGTCCTTCAGCGTCTCGGGAACCTCGCCGTGCACGATGGCCTGGGCCAGGCCCTCCACGACGGCGGTCTTACCGACGCCGGGCTCACCGATCAGGACCGGGTTGTTCTTGGTGCGGCGGCTCAGCACCTGCATGACCCGCTCGATTTCCTTCTCGCGGCCGATCACGGGGTCGAGCTTGCCCTCCATGGCCGCGGCGGTCAGGTTGCGGCCGAACTGGTCCAGAACCAGCGACGTGGACGGGTTGCCCGCCTCGCCGCCGCGTCCGCCGGTACCGGCCTCGGCCGCTTCCTTGCCCTGGTAGCCGGAGAGCAACTGGATGACCTGCTGGCGCACCCGGGTGAGTTCGGCACCCAGTTTCACCAGGACCTGGGCGGCCACGCCCTCGCCCTCACGGATCAGCCCCAGCAGGATGTGCTCGGTGCCGATGTAGTTGTGGCCGAGCTGCAGGGCCTCACGCAGGGAGAGCTCAAGAACCTTCTTGGCGCGCGGCGTGAACGGGATGTGACCCGACGGCGCCTGCTGGCCCTGGCCGATGATCTCTTCGACCTGGCTGCGCACGCCTTCCAGGGAAATGCCCAGCGACTCGAGCGACTTGGCCGCTACGCCCTCACCCTCGTGGATGAGGCCGAGCAGGATGTGCTCGGTGCCGATGTAGTTGTGGTTGAGCATCCGGGCCTCTTCTTGGGCCAGGACGACCACCCGACGGGCACGGTCTGTGAATCTCTCGAACATCGGTTTACCTGCGCTTCCTCACATAGGGCGGCCACGTGCGCTGTACAGGAACTGCACAGGCACCGCACCTGCCGTCCACTGTAGTGGTCGGGGGAAACCCGTGCCCCTCTTGGTGTCGGGCCTTGCTACCGCCGTCTGTGGCATAACGCCCAGCACACGCCGAACGTTTCCGGAAAAGCACTTTGACGAGTTCGCCGTGAGCGAAGCAGCGGAGCGGCCCGGTCGTGGGCGAAAGAGAGCTGGCTACCGACCGTTATTTTGCGTGGGTCAATTTATGTCGCGGCGTGGAATGCGTCGATGACCTCGGCCGGAATACGCCCGCGGGTCGACACATTGTGACCGTTGCGCCGCGCCCATTCCCGGATGGCCGCGCTCTGCTCACGGTCGATCGCGGCGCGGCCGCGACCCGTTCCCGCCGAACGTCCCCGGCGGCGGCCTCCGACGCGGCGGCCGGCCTCCACCCACTGTTTGAGGTCGCCGCGCAGTTTGGCAGCGTTTTTCGAAGAAAGATCGATCTCATAGCTCACACCGTCGAGCGCGAATTCCACGGTCTCATCTGCCGCCGCTTCGCCGTCAAAATCGTCAACCAGTGTGACGGTGACTTTCTTCGCCATATAGCTCACACGACCCTTCTGTGGCCACTCGCAGATTCACCCCGGACCCCTGCGGTAATGCTTGCATACGGATGGAATTCATTCAACAACCACTGGCGGATATGCAGTCAGTTTGAGTGTCTGCGCACAATCGGGAACAAAACGGTCTCTCTAATCGTCAGCCCCGTCAAAGCCATCAAGAGACGGTCAATACCCATTCCGGTACCCGTGGTCGGCGGCATCGCGTACTCCAAAGCGGCGAGGAAATCCTCGTCGAGGCGCATCGCCTCATCATCACCGGCGGCGGCCGCAGCGGCCTGCGCGACAAAACGTTCGCGCTGAATCACCGGGTCGATGAGCTCGGAGTATCCGGTGGCCAATTCGAATTTGCGCACATAGAGATCCCACTTCTCGGTGACGCCCGGAATGCTGCGATGAGCGCGTGTCAGTGGGCTCGTCTCCACCGGGAAGTCACGGACGAAGGTCGGCGCCCACAGCGTTTCTCCGACCGTGTGCTCCCACAGTTCCTCGACCAATTTCCCGTGTCCATAACCGCGGTCGGCGGGAATCTCGATCTCAAGACGTTCGGCGATGGACAACAGATGTGGCAGGTCGGTGTCCGGGGTGATCTCTTCACCGAGTGCCGCCGACAGCGACGGATACATTTCCAGCGTCTGCCATTCGCCGTCCAAGTCATAGGTACTGCCGTCGGGCAGCTGGACCTCGCGCGTACCGAGGGCCTCATCGGCCACTTCTTGAATCAGTTCACGGGTGACGGTCGCGGAATCGTCATATGTGCCGTAGGCCTGATAAGTCTCCAGCATCGCAAATTCCGGAGAATGTGTGGAATCCGCACCCTCGTTGCGAAAGTTCCGGTTGAGCTCGAAAACCTTCTCGAAACCACCGACGAGACAGCGCTTGAGGAACAACTCCGGCGCGATTCGCAGATACAGGTCGGCGTCGAGGGCATTGGAGTGGGTGATGAACGGCCTGGCCGCCGCGCCGCCGGGCAGGGTCTGCAGCATCGGTGTCTCGACCTCGAGGAACCCGCGGCGCTCCAGCGCCGATCGCACCGCCCGCACGACCGCGATGCGCTGCCGGGCGATGGTGCGCGCCTCGGGCCGGACGATGAGGTCCACGTAGCGCTGCCGCACCCGCGATTCTTCACTCATCTCCTTGTGAGCCACCGGGAGCGGCCGCAACGCCTTGGAGACTATTTGCCAGGAATCCGCCAGCACAGACAGTTCCCCGCGCTTCGAACTGATGACCTGTCCGTGCGCGAAGACGATGTCGCCGAGGTCGACGTCCGCCTTCCAGGCATCCAATGACTCCTGGCCCACCTCTGCCAGGCTGACCATCAGCTGCAACTGGGTTCCGTCGCCGTCCTGCAGGGTGGCGAAACACAGCTTTCCGGAGTTGCGGGCGAACACCACCCGGGCCGCGACGCCGACGACATCGCCGGTCTGGGCGTCCACCGGCAGATCCGGGTAGGCCGCCCGCAGTTCGGCCAGCGAATGGGTGCGCGCCACCTGCACCGGATACGGGTCACGACCCTCGGCGAGCAGCCGCTCGCGCTTGGCCTGACGGATCCGGTACTGCTCCGGGGTGTCGTCGTGCTCGGGCTGGGGCGGGGCGGCAGGCACGTCAGAAGAACTCACGGACAGCCAGCTTAATCAGCGGCGGCCGCGCTGGTTGTCGCGGTTGCGCTCGAACACCAACCGCAGCCCCTCCAAGGTCAGATGCTGGTCGTAATGTCCGACGGTGCGCAGATCGGGCAGCACCAGCGGAGCGGAGTTCCCGGTCGCGACCACCGCGACGTCGCTGCCGCCGAAACCCTCCACATCGGCGCGGATGCGCTCCACCAGTCCGTCCACCAGGGAGGCGAATCCGAACACCGCACCGGCCTGCATGCACTCCACGGTGTTCTTGCCGATCACCGAGCGCGGACGGGTCAACTCCACCCGCCGCAGGGCTGCCGATCTGGCGGCCGCGGCATCGGAGGACACCTGCACTCCCGGCGCGATGGCGCCGCCGAGGAACTCCCCCTTGGCCGACACCACATCGACACAGATGGAGGAACCGAGGTCGACCACGATGGCCGGCGAGTTGTACTTGTGAAAGGCAGCCAGGCAGTTGACGATCCGATCGGCCCCGACTTCCTTGGGGTTGTCCACCAGCAGCGGGATCCCGGTACGGACCCCCGGCTCGATGAGGACCTGCGGCACCGCGGGCCAATACTGCTCCAGCATCAGCCTGATCTCGTGCAACACCGAGGGCACCGTCGACAGCGCCGCCGCACCCGTCAGCCGCTCGACATCCTCACCGACCAGACCGTCGATGGTGAGCGCCAGTTCGTCGGCGGTCACTTCCGATTCGGTGCGGATCCGCCAGTGCTGCACTACTTTCGCGTTCTCGCCCGTACCGGAGATGAGCCCGACGATGGTGTGCGTGTTACGGACGTCTATGGCGAGCAGCATCAGCGCGGCGACATCAGGCCGGACGCATCGGCCGGCACGTGGGCGGGGTCGGCGCCCAAATCGATCTGACGGTTCCCGGCGTCGACGAAGACGATCCTGGGCTGGTACTCGCGCGCCTGCGCGTCCTCCATGGTGCCGTAGGCGATGAGGATGACCAGATCTCCTGGATGCACCAGATGCGCTGCAGCGCCGTTGATCCCGATCACACCGCTGCCACGCTCCCCGGTGATGGCGTAGGTGATCAGCCGGTTGCCGTTGTCGATGTCGACGATGGTGACCTGTTCACCTTCGAGCAGGTCGGCCGCATCCATCAGGTCCGCGTCGATGGTCACCGAACCCACGTAGTGCAGGTCGGCCTGGGTCACCGTGGCGCGGTGAATCTTCGATTTCAGCATCGTCCGTAACATCAGTTCCTCCAGGGCAATTCGTGTTCGTCGTACGCGACATCCGGACCGGTGCCCGAGGGCACCCCGATGTCGATGGCGATGTTGTCCAACAGTCGGGTGCCGCCGAGGCGAACCGCGACCAGCAGCCGGGCTGCTCCGGTCTGCGGCGCCGGCCCCAGCCAGGTGTTGCGCACCTCCAGATAGTCGACGCTGATCGCCGGGACCTCGTCGAGCACGGACCGGGCCGCGTCCAGTGCGGCATCGACACCCTCGCCCGCGGCGTACATGCCGGCCAGCAGCGCCGACGGTATGGCACAAGCCTGTTCGCGCTGCTCCTGGTCGAGGTAGCGGTTGCGCGAGGACATGGCCAGTCCGTCGGCCTCTCGCACGATCGGCACCCCAACGATGCGGGCACCGAGGTTCAGGTCGTCGGCCATCTGGCGGATCAACACCAATTGCTGATAGTCCTTCTCACCGAAGAACGCGTGATCCGGCCCGACGATCTGCAGCAACTTCATGACGACGGTCAGCATGCCGGCGAAATGTGTTGGCCGGGAGGCGCCTTCCAGTTCTGCACCGAGGGCCCCCGGGTGCACGCTGGTGCGTGGGCCGGCCGGGTACATATCCGCCGCGGTCGGCGTGAAGGCGATCTGCACCCCCTCTGCCCGCAGTGCCGCGAGATCGTCCTCCAGCGTGCGCGGGTAAGCGTCGAGATCCTCGCCGGCACCGAATTGCAGCGGATTGACGAAGATCGAAACCACCACCACCGCACCGGGAATGCGCTGGGCGTGCCGGACCAGCGTGAGGTGGCCCTCGTGCAGCGCGCCCATCGTCGGCACCAGCATGACCCGCCTGCCGGCCCCCCGCAGCGCCCTGGTGACGTCCGCGATATCGGCAGGCCGGGTGTAGACATTCAGTTCACCGGCGGCGTAGGCCGGCGGTTTGCGGTCGGTCACTTCTGCCCCGTCCCGGGTGTGGTCAGCACGTCGAACACGTCCTTCGGTGCGTGCGCCCGCTGAGCGGTGCGCAGTGAGTTGGATCGATATGCCTGCGCCAGTTCGGGATCCACCTCACCGAAGGCGCGCAGATGTGCGGCCACAGCGACCGCGTCACCGCGGGCCACCGGCCCGGTCAGCGCCGCCTGTCCCCGCTGCAGGGCGTTCTCCAGCGAGGCCCGGGCGAGCGGGCCGACGATGCGCTCGGCGAGTCCGCCGGGTGCGTCACCGACGAGTTCTTGACCGAGCAGCTCCTGGCCGCGCAGCGCGGAGCGCAGCGCCTCGACCGCGTCGAGCATGACGGTGATCAGATGGTTGCCGGCGTGCGCCAGCGCCGAGTGGTACAGCATGCGGGCGTCCTCGCGGACCCGGAATGGTTCACCGCCGATCTCCAGGACCAGCGCCTGACCGATCGCGTAACCGATCTCGTCGAGCGCGGTGACCCCGAAACAGGTGTCGGGCAGCCGGGCGATGTCCTCATCGGAGCCGGTGAAGGTCATCGCGGGGTGGATGGCCAGCGGGATGCAGCCCTGGGCCGTCAACGGTTCGAGTACGCCGACCCCGTTCATCCCCGAGGTGTGCACCACGATCGTGCCGGGACGCACCGCGTCGGTGGCGGCCAGCCCGGAGATCAGCGCCACCAGTTCGGCGTCCGGCACCGCGATGAGCAGCAGTTCTGCCCGCGCCGCGACGTCCTGCACGGGCAGCACGGCGGTGTCGGGGAGTCTGGCGGCCGCGCGTTCGCGGGACTGGTTGGAGATGGCACTGCAGGCCACCACGACATGTTCGGCGCGCTCAAGCGCCACGCCGAGAGCGGTTCCCACCCGGCCGGCCGAGATGATGCCGACAGTGAGCCGCGCCGGACGGAGTCCGTCGACCATGACAGACGACCTCGCAAATTCAGTCGTGATAAACGTTGCGGTCCCTTATCCGGGTACCGCACGGTCGGGGAGAGCCTAGCTCACTCCTCGCGGCGTCGGCGCCGGCCACCGCCGGTGGGGGTTGCCTGCAGGCGCGAGAGCAATTCGGAAACCGGCTGACCACCGGCGTGCTGACCGCCTTCGGGCTCCGGCTGCTCGGCTGCGCGCTGCAGTTCCTCGGCGCTGCGGTGGCGGGCCGCGGGCGGCGGGGTGGGCGACGGCACCGGCGGAGCCGGGGGCTCACGGTCCGGCGGGGCCGCCCGGCGGGTCCGCGGCGGCGGCGGACCGGTTTCGCCGGGCACGGCGTGCCGGGAGCGGCGCGGCGGCGGGGTGGATTCGGTGTCCGAGCCGTAATGGCGGCCACGGCGCTCCGGTGTCTCCGGGGCCGGCTGCTCGGCGCGGGGGGTCGGCTCCGGGGCCGGGGGCGGCTCCCAGGTGGCGGCCGGAGGCGGCGACCACTGCGCGGCGGCCGGCTCCGGGATCGGCGGGGCAGCAGGTGGCGGCGGTGGCGGCGGCTGGGACGTGGCCGCGCGGCGCTGCCAGGGTGCGGGCTCCTCGGCGTCCGACGCCCGTCGATGCGCCCCACCGAACAGGTCGGGAGCGACCGGCTCGGGCCCGACCGGTTCGGGAGGTGCCCATTGATATTCCGGGGGGTGCGGTTCGGCCGGCACGTCGATGATCGGGCTTTCCTCGGTGCGCGGTTCGCGCGCCGGGCGGGGTGGTGGGAGAAACTCCGCGCGCACCGGGGTGTCGATGCGGCTGGCGATCACCCGGCCGGCGGGGCGCTCGGTCTCCAGCGCGGGCCGGTGGTCCAGGTCGGTGTCGAACAGGATCTCCAGGTTGGTGCGCAGCGCGGCGAGTTCGGCCCGCAGCGCGGCCACCTCGTCGGCGGCCTGGGCCCGTAACTCCGCCGACAGCTCGCGGCGCAGCTGGGCCTCGACCGCCAGTTCGTACTCGCGGCGCGCGGATATTTCGCGATCCAGCTGAAGGTCGTAGACGTATTTGAGGTCGCGCACCTTGGCCTGGTCGAGATCGCTCTGCCGCCGATAGATGAACGAGACGAACGCCGCGGCGACCGCCGCCCACAACGCCAGCACCACGGCGAGTTTGAGCAACTCGACCCGATTGGTGAAGACCAGCACCGTGCTGGCAACGATGGCGAGCACCAGCAACGCCGTCAGCAGGACCCAACCCGGCCTGCGGTTGACGCGTCGAACGCGCACGCCGCGGGACGGATCGGTCATGGGGCGACTGTACCGTTCACAGCTCGCATCGCGTGTCGACCTGCACGGCGATTCGGCTACTCGGCTGCGCCACTGTACGAGTCGGGTTTGTCGTTCGGCTCATCCGGAGACGTGCAGCAATGCTGCAGCCACAGCCCGGCCGCGAGCAATGCCAGTGCGCACAGTGCGGCCACCACAGCACCGGCGGTGTCCTCGCCCGCCACTCGCATGGTGCCGCGGCGCGGCACCAGATACGCGAGAACCCCGACCCACCAACCCAGTACCAGCGCGCCAACCCAGGCCGATGCCTTCGCGATCCCCACCGACCGGGCCACCGCCAGCGGATGCAGCCGTCCCGCACCGATGCCGATCTGGCCGTCGGCGATACGCGATCGCACGAGGTTTCCCCAGATCGCCTCGGCGATCGCCACCGCCAGCAGGGACAGTCCCGTCCAGAGCGTGATCGGCGGGAACCACCGGTACAGGAAGACGACCAGCAGGTAGCAGACGACGGCGGCGATACCCGTCGCTGCCGCGAGGTCGCGCTTACGGGTCGGTCCCATCAGGATCGATGTCCCTGGCGATCCAGGCTCAGATGGGTGGGCCGCACCCCGGCGCGCTCGGCCTCCTCCAGCCTCGCCACCAGCTCGGCCACCGGCGCGCCGGACAACTCGGCGCCGGCATCGGCGGCCAGCCACGGCACCAGTACGAACGCACGCTGATGGGCGAACGGGTGCGGCAGGGTCAGTTCGGCGTCCTCGGAACGCAATTCGCCTGCCCCGTCGCGACAGGAGACGATGTCGACATCGAGGGTCCGCGGCCCCCAGTGCACCTCGCGCACGCGGTCGGCCGCGGACTCCAGTTGCTGACCGCGCCGCAACCAGCCGTGGCCGTCACACGCTGGGTCCTCGACGATCAGGACCGCGTTGAGGAAGGCGCCCTGTTCGACGCCACCCCACGCGTCGGTCTCGTAGACCGGCGAGACCGCCACGATCCGGCTGCCCAGCGCCGCCATGCCGTCGACCACCGACTGCAGATGTGCCAGCCGGTCGCCCAGGTTCGACCCGATGGACAGCACCGCGGTGCTCACGGCGCCAGGCCCCGGCCGCGCCGGGACCGCCGCGCCACCACCGCGACGTCGGAGAAGGTCAGCGGGATCGGCGCGCTGGGCTTGTGCACGACAACTTCCACGGCATACACACGCTCATCGGTCATCACGTCCTCGGCGATCTCGGCGGACACCGTCTCGATCAGGTTGCGCGGTGGGCCCGCGACGATCGCGGCCGCCCGCTCCGCCAGCGTTCCGTAGTTCAGGGTGTCGGCGAGGTCGTCGGTCGCGGCGGCCGCGTCCAGATCGATCCACACCGTCACATCGATGACAAAGTCCTGTCCATCCCGGCGCTCATGGTCGAAGACGCCGTGGTTCCCACGAACGGTCAACCCGCGCAGTTCGATTCGATCAGCCATCATTTTCCCCCGAGTCGCTTCGCTCCAGCCCACCGGACCGTTCCCCCGAGTCGCTTCGCTCCTGCCCGCCGGACCACGCGTCCACTACCTTGAGTGCATCGACCGAGGCCTGCACGTCGTGTACCCGCACGCCCCACGCGCCGGCCAGAACCGACAACGCGGAGATCACCGCCGTCGCCGTCTCCCGCCCGTCGGCCGGGCGCAACACCGCGTCGGGTCCTGCGAGCAGTGCGCCGAGGAACCGTTTGCGCGACGCCCCGACCAGGACCGGGAATCCAGTCGCCACGAACGTCGGCAGCGCGCGCAGCAGTTGCCAGTTGTGTTGCGCGGTCTTGGCGAAACCGAGGCCGGGGTCGATGATCACCTTGCCCGGGTCCACGCCGGCCGCGACCGCGGCGTCCACGCTGCGCAACAGGTCCTCGTGCACCTCGCCGACGACATCGGCGTAGGCGGGAACCTCGTGCGGGGCATCGGCGCGCACCGACCGCCAATGCATCAGCACCCATGGCACTTTCGCCTCGGCCAGCACGGCTGCCATGTTCGGGTCGGCGCGCCCGCCGGAGACATCGTTGACGATCTGCGCGCCGTTCTCCAGTGCCGCCGCGGCCACCGACGAATGCATGGTGTCGATGCTGACGGCGACACCCGCGGTGGCCAGATCCCGGATGACGGGCAGCACCCGCGAGCTCTCCAACTCGGGGGCGACCCGGGTGGCACCCGGGCGCGTCGATTCGCCGCCGACATCGATGATCGCGGCACCGGCGGCGACGAGCGCCATCGCCCGTTCCACGGCCCGGTCGCGATCGAGGAAGAGGCCGCCGTCGGAGAACGAGTCCTCGGTGACGTTGACGACACCCATCACCACCGGCACGGTCACTTCCGGAGGATCAGTTCCAGCGCCTCGGACCGTGATGCCTTGTCGGTCTTGAACTGTCCGCGCACCGCCGAGGTGGTGGTCACCGCGCCCGGCTTGCGCACACCGCGCATCGCCATGCACAGGTGCTCGGCCTCGACCACCACGATCGCCCCGCGCGGGTCCAGCTTGCGCATGAGGGCATCGGCGATCTGTGCGGTCAGCCGCTCCTGAACCTGCGGGCGTTTCGCATAGAGGTCGACAAGCCTGGCGATCTTCGACAGGCCGGTGACCCGGCCGTCGAGTCCGGGGATGTACCCGACATGGGCCACCCCGTGGAACGACACCAGGTGGTGTTCACAGGTGGAGTACATCGGGATTCCCTTGACCAGCACCAGCTCGTCATGCTGCTCGTCGAAGGTGGTGTTGAGCACCGTGTCGGGATCGGTGTAGAGACCGCCGAAGATCTCCCGGTACGCCCTGGCCACCCGCGCGGGGGTATCCACCAGACCGTGCCGGTCCGGATCCTCGCCGACCGCGATCAGCAGCTCGCGGACCGCCGCTTCCGCGCGTTCCTGGTCGAAGTGGGCCGGGGTGAAGGCGACCGCTTCGGCGAGGTCATTCCCTGACGTCGTCATCGACGCTCCGTTCTGTTCAGCCACGGGTCCGTGGGGCGTCCGGGCCCTGCTGATCGTTGCCGGGCGAATGCGGGGGCGGCGCGTATTGCGGTGGGTACGGGGACGGCGGCGGGCCGGGCTGGTGCTGGGGTGGCTGATGCTGGGGTGGGTACCAGCCCTGCGGCGGAGGCGGCGGCTGCTGGCCACCCTCGGGACGCGGGGGCCAACCCGGAGCGTGCCAGCCGGCCGGCGCACCGTAGTCCGGCTGTGCCTGGCCGTTCGGGGGTGCGCCATTGGTGCCGTTGGCGCCGTTGGTGCCGGATCCGCCTGCGCCATTCGGGCCGGCCGCTTCGGCGGCCTTGCTGGCCTCCACGATGGCGGTCTTGTAGGCGGGCTCTTTCACCGGGGGTGGCCACGGCTCACCACGCTCGATCGCGATCTCGCCGGGGGTCTTGATCGGCGGCTTGTCCGACGGGATCCGGCCACCGAAGTCGTTGAAGATGGTGATCCGCGGACGCTTCTTGACCCCATCGAAGATGGCCTTGAGTTCCTTGCGGTGCAGGGTCTCCTTCTCCAGCAGCTCGCCGGCCAGGATGTCGAGCACATCGCGGTATTCGGTGAGGATCTCCCACGCCTCGGTGTGGGCGGCCTCGATCAGCTTGCGCACCTCGTCGTCGATGATCTGGGCGACCTCGTGGCTGTAGTCCGCCTGGGTGCCCATGGACCGGCCCAGGAACGGATCGCCGTGTTCGGTGCCGTAGCGGACCGCGCCGAGCTTGGCGCTCATGCCGTATTCGGTCACCATGGCACGGGCGATCTTGGTGGCCTGCTCGATATCGGAGACCGCACCGGTGGTCGGCTCGCGGAACACCAGTTCCTCGGCGGCCCGCCCGCCCATCGCGAAGACCAGCCGCGCGACCATCTCCGAGCGGGTCATCAGGCCCTTGTCGTCCTCGGGCACCGCCACGGCGTGACCGCCGGTGCGGCCACGCGCCAGGATGGTGACCTTGTAGATCGGCTCGATATCGGGCATCGCCCAGGCCGCCAGGGTGTGGCCGCCCTCGTGGTAGGCGGTGATCTTCTTCTCGTGCTCGCTGATGATGCGGCTCTTGCGGCGCGGACCGCCGACGACCCGGTCGACGGCCTCTTCCAGCGCCGCGCCGGTGATGACGGTGCCGTTCTCGCGGGCGGTCAGCAGCGCCCCCTCGTTGATGACGTTGGCCAGATCGGCACCGGACATCCCGACGGTGCGCTTGGCCAGGCCCTCCAGATCGGCGTCGCCGGCGATGGGCTTGCCCGCCGAGTGCACCTTGAGAATTGCGCGCCTGCCGGCCAGGTCCGGGTTGGACACCGGGATCTGGCGGTCGAACCGGCCGGGACGCAGCAGGGCCGGATCCAGGATGTCGGGGCGGTTGGTCGCGGCGATCAGGATGACGCCCTGCCGCTCACCGAAACCGTCCATCTCGACCAACAGCTGGTTCAGCGTCTGCTCACGCTCGTCGTGGCCGCCGCCCAGACCGGCGCCACGCTGACGCCCGACGGCGTCGATCTCGTCGACGAAGATGATGCAGGGACTGTTCTGCTTGGCCTGCTCGAACAGGTCACGCACCCGGGAGGCGCCGACGCCGACGAACATCTCGACGAAGTCAGAACCCGAAATCGTGAAGAACGGAACGCCGGCCTCACCGGCGACGGCGCGGGCCAGCAGCGTCTTACCGGTTCCGGGCGGGCCGAACAACAGCACGCCCTTGGGGATCTTCGCGCCGAGCGCCTGGTACCGGCTCGGGTTCTGCAGGAAGTCCTTGATCTCGTAGAGCTCTTCGACCGCCTCATCGGCGCCGGCCACATCGGCGAAGGTGGTCTTGGGCATGTCCTTGGACAGCTGCTTGGCCTTGGACTTGCCGAAACCGAAGCCCATCCGGCCACCGGACTGCATGCGGGAGAACATCACGAACAGGCCGACCAGCAGCAGCAGCGGCAACATGTAGATGAGCAGGGTGCCCAGCACGCTGCCCTGGTTGACCACCGTGTTGATCGTGGCGTTCTTGGCGCTCAACGCGTCGAACAGCTGCACCCCGACACCGGTCGGGTACTTGGTGAGGATTTTGTCGCTGTTCTCGGTGTCGCCGTTGCCCGACTTCAGCTCGAGCCGGAGCTGCTGCTCACGGTCGTCGATCTGGGCGCTCTTGACATTGTCCGCGTTGATCTGGGCCATCGCCACCGAGGTGTCGACCGGCTTGAATCCGCGGGTGTCGTCGCTGAAGTAGAAGAAGGACCAACCCAGCAGCAGCACGACGGCTATCGCCGACAGCGTGCGGATGACGTTTTTACGGTTCATCGATATCTCCGGCCTGCATGGGTGCGGCCGGCCCGGTCCTTCCGATAAGCGCAGTTGGAAAACTCAAGGCTACCGCTTGACCAACGATCAGAAGTTCCCCGCCCGGGATGCTCGCCCGCGCGGACCCCGTGTGCTTGGGTGAGATCGTGATCACACCAACCACCCGGTTAGTCGATACCAATGGCGTGACGTTGCGGGTGACCGAGGCCGGCGACCCCGGTAATCCGGTCGTCGTGCTGGCCCACGGCTTCCCCGAACTGGCCCATTCGTGGCGTCACCAGATCCCCGCGCTGGCCGCGGCCGGCTACCACGTGCTGGCCCCCGACCAGCGCGGATACGGCGGATCCTCGCGCCCGGAGGCGATCGAGGCCTACAACATCGCCGAACTGACCGCCGATATCGCCGGACTGCTCGATGACGTGGGCGCGCAGCGCGCCGTGCTCATCGGCCATGACTGGGGCTCCCCGGTGGCCACCAATTTCCCGCTGTACTACCCCGACCGGGTGCGCGCCGTGGCGGCGCTGAGCGTGCCGCCCATCCCGCGGGCCTCGGCCCCGCCCACCCAGATCTGGCGCAAGATCTTCGGCGACAACTTCTTCTACATCCTCTACTTCCAGGAACCCAGTGTGGCCGACGCCGCGCTGAACGCCGATGTCCGCTCCTCGCTGCAGCGGATGGTGGCGCTGGAGGGATTCGGCGGCCCCGTCGACGAGATGACCGAGCAGCCGTTGCCGGCGCTGCCGGACTGGCTGAGCACCGAGGAATTCGACGAGTACGTGCGGGCGTTCGAGGTGACCGGCTTCACCGGACCGCTGAACTGGTACCGCAACTTCGACCGCAACTGGGAACTCACCGATCCGGCGGCCGACGGATTGGCGGCACACACCATCACCGTGCCGCTGTTGTTCCTGGCCGGCAGCGCCGACCCGGTACTGGGATTCACCCCGCGTGACCGGGTGACCGAGGTGGCCACCGGCGACTACCGGGAGGTGCTACTCGACGGTGCGGGGCATTGGTTGCAGCAGGAGCGGCCCGACGAGGTCAATGCGGTGCTGCTGGAGTTCCTCGGGAGTCTCGCATGACGCGTCCACTGGACTTCGGGGTCTTCATCACACCGTTCCATCCGACCGGGCAGTCCCCCACCCTGGCACTGCAGTACGACATGGACCGGGTGGAGGCACTCGACCGGCTGGGCTACGACGAAGCCTGGTTCGGTGAACACCATTCCGGCGGTTATGAACTCATCGCCTGCCCGGAGGTGTTCATCGCCGCGGCCGCCGAGCGCACGCGCCACATCCGGCTCGGCACCGGCGTGGTGTCGCTGCCCTACCACCACCCGCTGATGGTCGCCGACCGCTGGGTGCTGCTCGATCACCTGACCAGGGGCCGGGTCATGTTCGGCACCGGGCCGGGGGCGCTGCCCTCGGATGCCTACATGATGGGGATCGATCCCGTCGAGCAGCGCCGGATGATGCAGGAGTCCCTGGACGCCATCCTGGCACTCTTCCGGGCCGGCCCCGAGGAACGGATCGACCGGCAGACCGACTGGTTCACCCTGCGTGACGCGGCGCTGCACATCCGCCCATACACCTGGCCGTACCCGGAGATATCTACCGCGGCAATGGTTTCGCCGTCCGGACCGCGGCTGGCCGGCCAGCTCGGCACCTCGCTGCTGTCGCTGTCGATGTCGGTGCCCGGCGGGGCCGCGGCGTTGGAGACCACCTGGGGCATCGTCGAGGACCAGGCCGCCGCATCGGGGCGCGAGGCACCCGACCGCAAGGACTGGCGGGTGCTGGGGATCGTGCACGTCGCCGACACCAAGGAACAGGCGATCGAGGACTGCACCTACGGCCTGCAGGATTTCGCGAACTACTTCGGCGCGGCAGGGTTCGTACCGCTGTCCAACTCGGCCGACGGCGGCGAAGGCGATGCCCGGCAATTCGTCGAAGACTATGCGGCCAAAGGCAATTGCTGTATCGGCACCACAGAAGAGGCGATCGCCTACATCCAGGATCTGCTGGACCGCTCGGGCGGGTTCGGCACGTTCCTGCTGCTCGGCCACGACTGGGCCTCGCCGGCGGCCACCTACCACTCCTACGAGTTGTTCGCCCGGGAGGTCATCCCGCATTTCAAGGGACAGCTGAGCGCACCGCAGGCCTCCCACGAGTGGGCCAAGGGCATCCGGGACCAGCTGTTCGGCCGCGCCGGGCAGGCCATCGTCAACGCCATCACCGAGCACGCCGCGGACAAGCGCTGATGCGCACCGCGGTACTACGTGACGGCGCGATGGTGGTGCGCGATGACGTGCCCGAACCGGTACCCGGCCCCGGCCAGGTGCTGGTGGCGGTGAAGGCGTGCGGAATCTGCGGATCCGACCTGCATTTCGCCTCGCACGGCGATCAGATGCTGGCCGCGGGTGCGGAGATGGAGGGCATGCCCGACACCCTGGCCGGTATCGACCTGGCGGCCGACGTCTACATGGGCCACGAGTTCAGCGCGGAGATCCTGGAGGCCGGGCCGGGCACCGACGCGCCGGCCCCCGGGACACTGGTGACCTCGGTCCCGGTGCTGCTGACACCGACCGGGCTCGACATGATCGTGTACAGCAACACCACCATCGGCGGCTACTCCGAGCGCATGCTGCTGTCGGCTCCGCTGCTGCTGCCGGTACCCAACGGCCTGGACCCCCACCACGCCGCTCTGACCGAGCCGATGGCGGTCGGCCTGCACGCCGTCAACACCTCGAAGATCGAACGCGGTGAGCCGGCACTCGTCATCGGATGCGGCCCGATCGGTATCGCAATCATCGCCGCGCTGAAGTACCGCGGCGTGGAAACCATCGTGGCAGCGGACTTCTCCCCCACTCGACGGCAGCTGGCCGAGACCGTCGGGGCACATGTCACCGTCGACCCCGCGCAGGGTTCGCCTTTCCATCAGAGCGCACCGGTGGTGGTGTTCGAGGCGGTGGGCGCCCCGGGTGTCATCGACGACGTGCTGCGCCGGGCACCGGCCGGCGCCCGCGTCGTGGTGGCCGGTGTGTGCATGCAACCCGACACCGTGCACCCGTTCTACGCCAGCGCCAAGCAGATCAGCCTGCACTTCGTATTCGGCTACGACCCATCCGAATTCGCCGAATCGCTGCGGGCCATCGCCGAGGGCGATATCGATGTGGCACCGCTGGTCACCGGCGAGGTGAACCTGGACGGGGTGGCCGAAGCGTTCGCAGATCTCGGGGACCCAGAACGGCACTGCAAGATCGTCGTCACTCCGTGACGGTCGATCACAGTCACGCCGTGACGGTTGATCACAGTCACTGCGTGAGGCGCTATGGTGCGAACATGCCTCTCGCGCGACGTTGGCCGGTCCGTGTCTGTCTCGCTCTCGCCGCGGCGGTGCTCGCCGTCGGGGTGAGCGCCTGTGATGCACAGTCAGGTCCGGCACCGGTCGGTGACCCGTCCGCCGCGGCCGCCCGCCAGGTCACCGTCGTCGGCTCCGGCGAGGTGCAGGGCACCCCCGACACGCTGACCGTTTCTGCGGCAATGGAAGCCATCGCCGCCGACGTCACCGGCGCGCTCAACCAGACCAGCCAACGTCAGCAGGCCGTCCTCGACGCGCTGACCGGCGCCGGGATCGAGCAGAAGGACATCAGCACCACCCAGGTGACCTTGCAGCCGCAGTACAACAACGACGGCACCAGCATCGCCTCCTACCGGGCCAGCAATGCCATCGACGTGAAGATCCGCGACGCCGACCGGGCGTCGGACATCCTGGCCCTGATCGTCACCACCGGCGGGGACAACACCCGGATCAACTCGGTGAACTATTCGATCGCCGATGACTCCGCCCTGGTGCGCGATGCCCGCACCCGCGCCTTCGAGGATGCCAAGGACCGCGCTCAGCAGTACGCCGAGCTGTCCGGCATGAACCTGGGAGACGTCATCTCGATCTCGGAGGCCGACGGCACCACGCCCCCACCGCCGGTCCCGATGCCACGTTCCGCGATGGCCGAATCGGTGCCGCTGGCGCCGGGCGAGCAGAGCGTCGGCTTCTCGGTGACGGTCATCTGGGAACTGACCTAGCGCCCTGATTCGTTAGCTCGTTTGCAGTAGTTGGGTTGGCCACCAACGCAATCGGCGCTCCGGCCGGTTTCTCTGTGTAGTTTTCAAGGTGCTGAGTCGTGGTCTGTGCGGCGGCGGGCAGGGTAGTCATGGCTGCGGCGGGCGTGTGATCTCAGGTGCTCCGATTCGGGCCCGGCCCGGTCACGCGGTGGGATGAGCCAAGGGTGGCGGCCGGACCCGAGGTAGGCCTGCCCGGTCTTCATCGCTCAACGCGACCCTGCCGGCCACATGCGCGACTTCTTGCCCGACGGCGTCGGCGAATTCGATGCCGACACGCTCGGCGGCCGCGACCGCTTGGGCGGTCACATGGTCGACCAGGTTGCGGGCGGTGACCGCGGCCGCCAACACCGCCAGTAGAAGATGTTCATCGACGATCCGGCTGGGAATATCGAGCAGATGACACAGCCGGCGATCGGCGGCGTCATCCGGTGCGGGGGTGAGGTCGCCGATGAGCGCATCGATGAAGGTGTCGAGATGGGTGGCGTCCATGTGGATACCGGCTTTCACAGAAGGTGCCCAACGGGCACGATCAGGCAATACGGTCCGGGGGTCCCCAAAGGGGACATCGAACCTCGCGGCGACCGAAGTCGCGGTCTGTGCTCACCGAGCGATGATGGGAGCAACGTCGCATTCGAACTTGTGTTCGATACTACCTCTGCCTCAAGCGGGTGCGCAAGGGTGATGAATCAGGACATCGGAGAGAGTTCGGCCGGCCAGAGGCGGCCGCGAGGATCGAGAGATTCGCGAGCAGTCACCCCGTCGCGCTATCTCGCCGGGCGCAGCAACTCACGAAAGTCGTTCTACGCGTTATCCGAATACGCAAAGCCGGACGTATTCCCCTGCCAGGCGGGAGAACCCTAACGGTTCTCGTAGACCTTGGGCTCCAGCGTGCCGATATAGGGCAGATCGCGGTAGCGCTCTGCGTAGTCCAGGCCGTAGCCGACGACGAACTCGTTGGGGATGTCGAAGCCGACGTACTCGATCTCCACATCGGCGCGCACAGCGTCGGGCTTGCGCAGCAGCGTGCACACCTTCAGCGACCGCGGACGCCGCGTCGCGAGGTTGCGCAGCAGCCAGGACAGCGTGAGCCCGGAGTCGACGATGTCCTCGACGATCAGCACATCACGATCGTTGATATCGCGGTCCAGGTCCTTGAGGATGCGCACCACACCCGATGAGGATGTCGACGATCCGTACGAGCTGACCGCCATGAACTCCAGCTGAGTGGGCACCGGGATGGCCCGGGCCAGGTCCGTGACGAAGAGCACCGCACCCTTGAGCACCGTGATCAGCAGCAGGTCCTGATCTGGTCCGCCGTCGCGGAAGTCCGCGGCGATCAGTTGGGCCAGTTCGGCGGTCTTGGTCTTGATCTGGTCTTCGGACAGCAAGACCGACTTGATATCGCCCGGATACAACTCCGCAGTCACCGTCACAGCGTAGCCGGGATCAGGCGACCGGCTGACGGTAGAGCACCAGAGCGCCGTTCCGGCGGCCCGCGAACAGACGCTCCCGGGACAATCCGCTGGGCACCGCGACCCCGCCCTGGCCCCGCCAGTCGGTGACCAGAGCATCGACGGAGCGGATCTGGGCGTCGGTGAGATCGCAGGCTCCCCCGGCCAACAGCCAGCTCCGGATAACACGACGCCGGACGGCGGCCGACAGGCCGTGCAGGTCCGCGATCGGCAGGCGCTGCGCCGGGATCCTGATCTCGGCGGCCGCGGCATCCAGCGCCTCGGTGTCCTCGCGCAACGCGGCGGCGGTACGGGCCAGCGCCTCGGCAACCCCGCCGCCGAGCACCTGCTCCAGCAGCGGCAGCACCTCGTTGCGCAGCCGGACCCGGGTGAAGCGTGGGTCGCTGTTGTGTGGGTCCTGCCAGGGTGTCACGCCCAGTTCGGCGCACACCGCCACCGTCGTATCCCGCCGGATCCCGAGCAGCGGACGGCACCAGGGCGGGTCGTGGGCCCGCATCCCGGCCAGCGACCGGGCACCCGAACCCCGCCCCAGTCCCAGTAGAACCGTCTCGGCCTGATCGTCGAGGGTGTGCCCCAGCAGCACCGGCGCACCGTCCCGCGCGGACCGCAGAGCGCCGTAGCGAGCCGTCCGGGCCGCCGCCTCCGGCCCCCCGACACTGCCGACCTCGACAGGCAGTATGTGTGCGCCAACACATCCCAGCGCAATGGCCTGCTCGCGGGCCCGTTCGGCGACGTCCGCCGAGCCGGCCTGCAGGCCGTGGTCCACGATCAGCGCCGTGGTGGGACGTAACCGGGCGGCCACCGCCGTCAGCGCCAGCGAGTCCGCACCGCCGGAGAGGCCCACACACCAGCGCGCGTCGTCGCCGAGATGGGTCCTGGCGAAGGCCGCGACCACCGCGCGTAACTGCGCTACAGAACCCGATCGATCCATCGCTGTGGCTCTTCGATCTCCTCGGGCCGGGGCAGGGTGCCCGCGTCGGTCCAGATGACGTTGAAGCGGTCCATCCCGACCCGCGCCACCACATCGTCGACGAACACCTTGCCGCGGGTGTACTGGTTGAGCTTGGCGTCGAAGCCGAGCAGGGTGCGGATGATGCGTTGCAGCGGTGGCTGTTTGCGTTGCCGCCGTTCGTCGAAGCGGCGGCGGATGGTCGCCACCGTCGGCACCACCGCGGGCCCGACGGCGTCCATCACGTGCTCGGCGTGCCCCTCCAGCAGGGTGCCCAGCACCAGCAGCCGGTCCAGCGCCTCGCGCTGCGGTTCGGCCTGCACGGCGCGCAGCAGACCGAGCACGCCCGCCGAGTTCGCGTCGACCGGTGTGCCGCTGCGCTGGGCGCGGACATACGCGCCGAGCCTGCCGACGACATCACCGACCTGCTCGCCGCCATCCTTGGTGAGCACCGCCAGCGAGGACGACATGTGTTCGGCCAGCCACGGATTGGCCCGGAACTGCACCCGGTGGGTGACCTCGTGCAGGCATACCCAGAGCCGGAAGTCGGCGGGCTTGACCCGCAGTTGCCGTTCCACCGCAATGACATTCGGGTAGACCAGCAGCAACTCACCGCCGTCGTTGCCGAAGGGGTCGTACTGCCCCAGGATCCCCGACGAGATGAACGCCAGCACGGCGCCGGTCTGGGCGCCGGTCGCCTTGGCCGTCAACGCACCGGCCGGCCCCTTCGACGTCTGCTCGGCGC
This sequence comes from Mycolicibacterium frederiksbergense, assembly GCF_012223425.1. Classification (GTDB taxonomy): domain Bacteria; phylum Actinomycetota; class Actinomycetes; order Mycobacteriales; family Mycobacteriaceae; genus Mycobacterium; species Mycobacterium frederiksbergense. The sequence continues at coordinate 3,183,533 of NZ_CP038799.1, read as the reverse complement.
CGCCGGTCATCACCCGCATCGACTGGGTCGCCGCGCGCACCCATTGCGGCCGGTCGATCACCACGGCCTCGGGGACCTCGGCCCCCTCGTTGAGGTGGGTCACCTCGCGCACCGGCAGTTCGGCGGTGCGCGCCGACTCGTAGAGCTGGGCTATCGCCTGATCACGGGTGTAGTCCGTGGTCGCCGGGCCGGGCCTGCTCAGCTGCGCACCGACATCGGCGGCGAAGGCCCAGTCGACCGCACCGCCCACCGAGCTGTCTCCCCGGTCGCTGCGCTCTCCCCCGCCGGACGCCGGGGGGCTCATCCGCCGCACCCGCAGGACCGCAGGGTGGCGGCCAGCGCGTCCAGCGAGGTGCGCCCGGTCGGCCCGGCGTTGTTGGAGATCAATGCGAAGGTCAGCACCCGGCCGCCGGAATCGGTGACGATGCCCGCCAGCGAGTTGGTGCCGGTCAGCGAGCCCGTCTTGGCGCGCAGCCAGCCCGCCGTCGCCCGCCCCTCATCGGTATCCAGGTAGCGGTTGGACAGGGTGCCGCTGCCGCCGGCGATGGGTAGCAGGTCGACCAGCGGGCGCAGTTGCGGCTGGTCCTCACCGACCGCGGCGGCGATGACACCGTCCAGGGTCAACGCGGTGAGCCGGTTGTCCACGGACAGCCCGCTGGAGTCCAGCAGGGTCGCGTTCGCGGTGTCCACGCCGGCGCCGCGCAGCTGGCCGAGCACCGCCTGCACCGCCCCGTCGAAACTCTGCGGACGGTTCAGCGCGGCGGCCACCTCGCGGCCGATCGACTCCGCCATCACATTGTCGGAGTCGTTCATCATCTGGCGCAGCCGCTCGATGAGCGGGGGCGACTGCACGGCGGCCAGTTCCTCGGCGTCCGCCGCGATGGACCTCACCGTGACGGTGGCCGGGTCCACGCGCAGTGCGGTGGCCAGCGCGCGGCCCGCGTCCAGACCCGGTGTCCGCGATCGTCGCGACTCCGGGGACACGGGCTGGGTCCGGCCGCCGTCGAGCATCACCGATTCGATCGGGGCGATATCGCCGCCGTCGATGTCCAGCGGATCCCAGCCGGGTGCCAACGTCGGCCCGCTGTACTCACCGAGGTCGACCTGCACCGCGGTGACCCGGCTGCCGCTCTCCCGAACCTGATCGGCCAGGTCACTGATCCGGGCCGCGCCCTTGTACCAGGTGCGCTCGTCGTCGGCGGCGGCCGACAGCGTGGGGTCCCCACCGCCGTGCAGCACGACCACACCGGGCCGGTCGCCGGCGACCACCCGGGTCGTCAGCGTCGCGTCCCGGTCCAGGGTCAGCAGCGCGGCCGCGGTGGTGAGCACCTTGTTCGTCGACGCCGGTTGCATCGGGATGCGCTCGCCCTGCTCCCACAATTCGGTGCCGTTGCCGGCGTCGGTGATCCGGCCGGTCAGCGCGCCCAGGTTCGGGTCGGCCAGCGCGGCGGCGAGCGTGGCGGCCAGACCTTTCGGGGTCGGTTCGGTGGTGGCTTCGCCGAGTGGGCGGACACCCGGCGCGGCCGCCACGGCGGCCGGTTGTTCGGGCAGCGCCTTCGCCGAGGGCCGGGAGGACGTGACCACCGCGGCCACCCCCACCACGGCAGCCACGAGCACGAGTACCACCAGGCCGATCACCAGGTGGGTGGATCGGCGCCATCTCCCGGGCCGCATAACGTGCAGCGTATCGCTCCTCTAATGTGGACCCGCCAGACCAAGCCAGCCGAAGGAGCAACGCCGGTGTCGTTCGACGTCGTCATCGAGATCCCCAAGGGTTCGCGCAACAAGTACGAAGTGGACCACGAGACCGGCCGCGTCAAGCTCGACCGGTACCTCTACACCTCGTTCGGATACCCCGCCGACTACGGCTTCTTCGAAGACACCCTCGGCGAGGACGGCGATCCCCTGGACGCGCTGGTGCTGCTGCCCGAGTCGGTGTTCCCGGGCTGCATCGTGGAGGCCCGTCCGGTCGCGATGTTCAAGATGACCGATGAGGCCGGCGGCGACGACAAGCTGCTGTGCGTGCCCGCAGGCGACCCGCGCTGGGATCACATCCAGGATCTGGCCGATGTGCCCCCGTTCGAGCTGGAAGCGATCAAGCACTTCTTCGTGCACTACAAGGACCTGGAGCCGGGCAAGTTCGTCAAGGCCGCCGATTGGGCGGGCCGCGAAGAGGCCGAGGCCGAGTTGCAGCGTTCGATCGAACGGTTCAAGAGCGCCGGTCACTGACGGGAATTGATTTAGCACCGCTGTAACACGCGGTAACCCGGGCGTGTCCTGGCCCTTTGATCATGGGTGTGTGCTACTCCATCAAGGAATCGGCCTGGACGTGTTCAACACGTTGCCCGAACGCAAGGCCGTGCACGCGCTCTACGAGTGTTGCAACAGCTACGCGATGGCCCGTGAACTGGCCCGGGGACGCGCCTACGGTGATCATGACGCCCTCTTCCGCCGCGCCGACGCGCTGCTGTTCGAACTCCCCGAAGCCGCCGTCGACCAGATTCTCGACACCTGCCCCGACGTCGGGCGCCGGCCGCGCAGTGCCAGGTCCGCGGCCGAACAGTGCTCGGTGTGGGACGACGACGCCGCGACGATGACCGAACTCGGCGCAGCATCGCGCCGCTACGTCGACCGCTACGGCTTCCCCTTCGTGATGTTCGTCGACGGGCACCGCGCCGGGGACGTGCGCAGCGCGCTCGCCGACCGAATGCACCACGACATCGAGATGGAACGCAAGATCCTGCGCAATGAGCTGGCCAAGATCGGGCGCAGCCGGCTGGAACGGATGCTGGGCCCCGAAGGCGGATACCACAACTGGTGAGCCCCACCCGGCGCATGATGTCGGGTATGGGAAACGTCGACGGCCACTTCGCCCCGGAATTCGCTGCGCTGGCCGAGACACTGGATCGTGCCATCGCCGCCGACGAGGAGTGCGGTGCCGCGATCGCCATCGATGTCGACGGCGAATCGGTGGTGGACATCTGGGGTGGGCACACCGATGCGGCCCGCACGACACCGTGGACGGCCGACACCATCGTCAATGTCTGGTCATCGACCAAGAACGTCACCGCGCTGGCCGGGCTGATGCTGATCGACCGCGGGCTGATCGAGGCGCACACCCCGGTGGCCGAGGTGTGGCCCGAATTCGCCGCGAACGGAAAGCAGCACATCGAGTTCCGCCACCTGCTCACCCATTCGTCGGGGTTGTCGGCGTGGGAGCAGCCCGTGACCACCGAGGACGTGCTCGACTGGGACAAGGCCACCTCGATGCTCGCGGCGCAGGCGCCGTGGTGGGAGCCCGGCACGGCCACCGGCTACCACGCACTCACCCACGGGCACCTGATCGGTGAGGTGCTGCGCCGGGTCACCGGCCGGACGCTGAAACGGTTCGTCGCCGAGGAGATCGCCGGGCCGCTGGGCGCGGACTTCCAGATCGGATCGGCGCCGCAGGACGACGGCCGCACCGCCGAGATCATCGCTCCCGCCGACCCCTTCGAGGGTATTCCGCCGATGGATCAGTGGACCGAGCAGATGTTCAAGACGTTCGCCGGACCGGCGCCCGACCCGCTGATCGCCAACACCGCGGCGTGGCGGGCGGCCGATGTCGGTGCCGCCAACGGACATACCAATGCGCGCGCCCTGACCAAGATCCTGTCGGCGATCTCGTTGGGCGGAACCGTCGATGGCGTGCAACTGCTGAGACCACAGACCGTGGAGCGCATCTTCGAGACCCAGATCGAGGGACCCGACCTGGTGCTCGCCGGGCATCACCTGCGCATGGGTCTCGGATTCGGTCTCCCGAGCCCCGCCATCGGATACATCCCGGACGGCAAGATCTGTTTCTGGGGCGGCTGGGGCGGGTCGTGGGAATCGATGAACCCGGACCGCCGCACCACCATCGCCTACGTGATGAACAAGATGGGCCCCGGGATCGAGGGCTCCGCGCGGACCGACCGTTACTTCCGGCTGATCTACGACGTGCTGGGCTGAACCACGTTGCACAGCGGCTCGTTTCGCACCAGCCTGCCGATATTGGCGGCGATGTCGTCGGATCTGCCCTCGAAGGTATCGGCGGTGACGCCGGAGGCGTGTGGAGTCATCAACACGTTCGGCAACTCGGCGAACGGCAGCTCACTCGGTGTGCACACCGCGCCGGTACCGTTCACGAGGTCGGGGTAGCGATACCAGACGTCGATGGCGGCGGCCCCGAGGCGACCGGTGAGCAGCGCGTCGTACAGCGCGTTCTCGTCGACGAGCGGGCCACGACCGACATTGATCAGCACACCGTCGGGCCCCAGCGCGCCGAGCTGGTTTCGGCTGATCATGCCCGCGGTCTCCCGCGTCAGCGGCGCCGACACCACCAGCACATCCGATTCGCGGGCGAGATCGTCGAGTCGGGACGCATCACCGGCCCAGGACAACCCCGCGCCGTCACGCACCCGCCCCGATCCGGTGACTGCAGCTCCCTGGCAACCCAAGGCGCTCAACAGCTTCCAGCTCTGCTGGCCGATATGGCCGAACCCGACGAAACCGATCCGGGCTCCGTGCAGGGTGGGCGGCTGGACGATGGTGTCGTCATACACCGAACTCGCCCACACATCTCTGCGCAGCGCGCGGTCCTGCTTGAGGAAGCCCCTGCGCAACATGACCGCGGCGGCCAGGATGAACTCGGCGATGGAGCGCTCATGGTGAAAAGTGTTGGCCACCAGAACGTCAGCACCGAGCGCCGCGAAGGCGACACGGTCGGTTCCTGCGCCGGCCACGTGCACCAGGCGTAGCTTCTCGGCCGTGGCCGCCATCTCCGCGGTGAAGCGGCCACCGACGAAGACCTGCGCGTCCCGCAGCCGATCCAGGCCGATATCGCCGGCCGCCCAGGTCACCGTGACCTCTGGCGGGAGGGCGGCCTCGAACCGGCGACGGTGCGGTACCAGGTTGCGATCGCAAACCAGAACTTTCATCGTCACGAGTTACGTTGCAGGCAGGGGCGTTTGCTGTCGAAACGCCAACCCGGGACCAGATACTGCATGGCGACGGCGTCGTCGCGGGCACCGAGTCCCTCCGTCAGGTACAGCTCGTGCGCGGCGGCCACCCGTTCCTCGTCGAGTTCGACACCGAGGCCGGGTGCGGCAGGCACGTCGAGATAGCCGTCCACGATCCGGTAGGGCTGCTTGGTGATGCGCTGCCCGTCCTGCCAGATCCAGTGGGTGTCGATGGCGGTGATATCGCCGGGGGCGGCCGCGGCCACCTGGGTGAACATCGCCAGCGAGACGTCGAAGTGGTTGTTGGAGTGCGATCCCCAGGTCAGCCCCCACGCGTCGCACAGCTGAGCGACGCGTACGGAACCACCCATGGTCCAGAAGTGCGGGTCGGCCAGCGGGATGTCGACGGCGCCGGAGCGGATGGCATGGCCCATCTCGCGCCAGTCGGTGGCGATCATGTTGGTGGCGGTCGGCAGGCCGGTGGCCCGCTTGAACTCCGCCATCACCTCACGGCCGGAGAAACCGCCCTCGGGTCCCACCGGATCCTCGGCATAGGCCAGCACGCCGGTCAGTTCACGACAGGTGGTGATGGCGTCGGCGAGCAGCCATCCACCGTTGGGGTCCAGGGTGATCCGGGCGTCGGGGAACCGGTCGGCCAGCGCGATGACGGCCTTGGATTCGTCCGCGGCGGGCAGCACACCGCCCTTGAGCTTGAAATCGCGGAAGCCGTATCGTTCGCGGGCGGCCTCGGCCAGTCGCACCACACCTTCGGGGGTCATCGCCTCCTCATGCCGGATCCGCAGCCAGTCGTCGGCCCCGAAATCCTCATCGGCGGGACTGCGGTAGGCCAGATCGGTGCGGTTGCGGTCACCGACGAAGAACAGATATCCCAGGGCCTGCACCCGGTCTCGCTGTTGCCCGTCGCCGAGCAGGGCCGCCACCGACACACCGAGATGCCGGCCGAGCAGGTCCAGCATCGCCGATTCCACCGCGGTCACCGCGTGCACCGTGATCCGCAGGTCGAAGGTCTGCGCGCCGCGGCCGCCGGAGTCACGGTCGGCGAAGGCGCGCCGGATGTCGGCGAGCACGGCGTTGTAGGCGCCGATTCCGCGTCCCTCGACCAGCGGTCGGGCGTCCTCAAGCGTGGCCTGGATGGCCGCACCGCCGGGCACCTCCCCGACACCGGTGTTGCCGTCGGAATCCTTGAGGATCACCAGGTTCCGGGTGAAGAAGGGGCCGTGCGCACCGCTGAGGTTCAACAGCATGCTGTCGTGGCCGGCGATGGGGACGACCCGCATCTCGGTGACGATAGGGGTCTGAACGCTCATGCTTGCCAGCCTATAAATCGCGGTTGATGCACGTCCAACACTGTTATCGCATCAATTGATCCAACACTGATATGGCCCACCTGGCCCGACACCCACATCAGCCGAACCACTTGTCACCGTTGGCGACAGGCCGCAGCACCCGGCTGACCTTGTCACCGACCGCGCACAGCGCCTCGACCAGTGCATGCTCACGTTCGGCCGTGAGCCGGGACAGCGGCACCGAGGCGCTGATGGCGTCCTGGGCCGGCCAGGTATAGCGCAGCGGCACCGCGAAACACCGCACGCCCGCGGTGTTCTCCTCGTCATCGGTGGCGTAGCCGCGGATCCGGACGGTCTCCAGCGCGTCGTCGAGTTCACGGTGACAGGTGATCGTGCGCGGTGTCAGCGCGACCAACTCGTCGGGTAGGTGACTGCGGCGCTCATCCCCCACCCGCTCGGCCAGCAGTGCCTTACCGAGTGCGGTGACGTGCGCGGGCAGCCGCCTGCCGACCCGGCTGGTGGATCGCCGGTACTGCCCGGACTCGCGGGTGGCCAGATAGACGATGTCGGTGCCGTCCAGGCGGCCCAGGTGGAAGGTCTCGCTCCACTCGGTGCGCAGGTCGTCCAGGAACGGCGCGATCATCGGCAGGTACGGATCCCCGTCGAGATAGCTGGTGCCCACCAGCAGGGCCCGGATGCCGATCCCGTACAGGGTTCCCGTTTCATCCGGTCCGGTGCCCTCGGCGCGCACCCAGCCCTTGGCCATCAGGGTGCGCAGCAGCGCATGGGCACTGCTGCGCGGCACGTCCAGCGCCTCGCTGATCTCGCGGATACGCGCGGGTTTGTCCTGCCGGGCGGCGAGATACTCCAGCAGTTCGACGGTTCGGACGGCCGATTTCACGCCTGCGCGCGCCGTGGATTCGCTCATAGCAGACCCGTCTGTTGGATGATGAGAACCACCGCGCCGATCATGGAGACCGTGATCGCGGTCCACCGCTGGCGAATCGGGTTGAGTATCCGGTTTGCGTAGCGGGACAACACATACCCCAGTACCGCAGCGGGTATCAGGACACCGAACATCGCCACGGTATGCCGGTCGATGGCTCCGGTCAGGGCGAGCATGGCGATCGACATCAACGAACCGATCAGGAAGAAGCTGCTCATGGTGGCCCGTAACTTCGGGCCCTCACTGCGCTGCCAGACCAGCGCCATCGGCGGACCACCGATGGATGTCGCGGTGCCCAGGACTCCCGAGGTCGCCCCGGCCAGCACCAGATTGCGCCGCCGCGGCGCGGGCACCCAACCGAGCCCGGTCACCGCGACTCCGCCGAGCACCACGAGCGCGATCAGGATCGCCAGCGTGTGTTCGGGAATTGCGGCGAGCAGCAGGGCCCCGGCGATCGTGCCGGGCACTCTCCCGAGCAGTGCCCACCCGGCGCCCGCCACGTCGATCGCGCCGCGTTCCTTGATCACCACCATCAGGGTGAGCAGGGTCGCCAGCATGATCAGCGTCCCCGGCACCAGAGCGGGATCCACCACGGCGACCACCGGGGCGGCCAGCATTCCCATGCCGAACCCGATGGAACCCTGCAGGCAGGACGCGAAGAGGACCGCGATCGCCACGACCGCGAATCCCAGGACGCTGGTCATTTCCCGTCGCTTCGCTCGCCCGCCATCACCCCGCTCACGCGTTGGACAATGCCGACTGCTGCTCTTCGATCCGGGGATGATGGCACTCGGCGGCGTGTCCGGGCACCAGCACATCCAGCGAGCGCGGCGGGCGCTGCTCGGCGCAGATGTCGGTGGCCGCGGCGCACCGGGTGCGGAACCGGCACCCCGACGGCGGGTTGAGCGGTGAGGGCACCTCGCCCTTGAGCAGGATGCGCTCGCCGCGCTGCTCGTCGCGCAGTTTCGGGGCCGCCGACATCAGCGCCGAGGTGTAGTGGTGGGACGCACGGTCGAACACGGCCTCGGTCGGCCCGTTTTCGATGATCCGGCCGAGATACATGACCGCCACCCGGTCGGCGACGTGGCGCACCACGGACAGGTCGTGCGAGATGAAGACGTAGGAGATCTTCAATTCCTGCTGCAGGTCGTTGAGCAGGTTGAGTACCTGTGCCTGCACCGAGAGGTCGAGCGCGGACACCGGCTCGTCACAGATGATGACCTCGGGGTCCAGCGCCAGCGCCCGCGCGATGCCGATGCGCTGGCGCTGACCGCCGGAGAACTCCTGCGGGTACTTGCCGAACGCCTTGGCGCCCAGGCCGACCAGGTCGAGCAGGCCGCGGACCCGCATGTCCCGGTCTGCCCGCGACGTGTACAGCGCCTTGTGGGTGCGCCACGGCTCGGCGATGATCTCGGCCGCGGTCATCCGGGAGTTCAGCGAGGCGTAGGGGTCCTGGAAGACCATCTGCACCCGGCGGCGGAACTTCAGCAGGTCCTTACCCTTGAGCCCGAACGGGTCGATACCGTCGAAGGTGACCGACCCGGAATCCGGACGTTCCAGCATCATCAGGGTGCGGGCCAGAGTGGACTTGCCGCAACCGGATTCGCCGACCAGGCCCAGGGTCTCACCGCGGGCCAGATCGAGGTTGATACCGTCGAGGGCGCGCAGCGTCTTGCCGCCGGACACCCGGAACGATTTGGTCAGGTCGCGAACCGACAGCACCTGGTCTGTCTCGTGGTTCTCAGACATTCGAAACCTCCCCGGGGAAATGGCAGGCGGACTTGCGCCGGCTGCCGACGTCGCGCAGACCCGGACGGGTGCTGCGGCAGATATCGCGGACCAGCGGGCAACGGTCCTGGTAGACGCAGCCGGGCGGGATCGAGTGCAGGTCCGGTGGCGAGCCGCCGATGGACTTCAGTTCCGCCCCGCGTACGGCGTCGACCGGCACCGAGTCCAGCAGGCCCTTGGTGTACGGGTGCTTCGGGTCGCCGAAAACCTGGGCAACCGAACCGGTTTCGACGATGCTGCCGGCATACATCACCGCGACCCGGTCGGCCTCCTCGGCGACCAGGGCGAGATCGTGGGTGATCAGCACGACGGCCATGTCGTATTCGGTGCGCAGGCTCTTGAGCAGCGCCATGATCTGCGCCTGCACCGTGACGTCCAGCGCGGTTGTCGGCTCGTCGGCGATCAGCACCTTGGGGTTGAGCGCGACGGCCATCGCGATGAGCAGGCGCTGCCGCATACCGCCGGAGAACTGATGCGGGTAGGCCTTCATCCGCTCTTCCGGCTGTGGGATACCCACGCGCGTCATGAGTTCCATGGCCCGGCGTTTGGCTTCCTTGGCCTTCATGCCGTGGTGGATGCGGAACGGCTCGGCGAGCTGGGTGCCGACGGTGTAGAGCGGGTTGAGTGCCGTCAGCGCGTCCTGGAAGACGATCGCGAGTTCGGGTCCGGCCATCTCACGGCGCTTCTTGCGATCCGCGGTGATCAGATCGGTGTCACCGATGCGGGCCGATCCGTCGACCACCTGGGCGACCGGTTCCAGCAGGCCGACCAACGCGGTGGCTGTCATCGACTTGCCGCAGCCGGATTCCCCGAGCAGCGCCAGCGTCTCACCGCTACGGGCGGCGAAGCTGACGTGGTCGACGGCGCGGACCGTACCGGCGATGGTGCGGATGTCGACGGTGAGATCGTGCACCCGCAAGGCCGGGTCGGCGTCCGTCTGGTCCACGGGCGGATGTTCGGCTACAGCAGTCATCTAGAGAGCCTTTCCGGACTTGGCGAAGCGGGACAGTCGCTTCTGCGGAACAGTCAGCCGCCACCGCTGGGCGGGATCGGTGGCGATACGTGCCCAGGCCGCCAGGATGGTGGCCGAAACCGTGGTGATGACGATGGCCAGGCCCGGCAGGAAGGACAACCACCACGCGGTGTGCAGGTAGGTGCGGCCCTGGGCGACCATCAGGCCCCAGCTGACATCCGGGGGCTGAATTCCGATGCCCAGGAAGCTCAGCGAGCTCTCGGCCAGCATCACGTAACAGAAGTCCAGGGTTGCCACCGTCAACAGCGTGGGCAGCACGATGGGCAGCACATGCCGGGTGATGATCGAGGTGCCGCTGGCGCCGAAGGTGCGGGCCGCGTCGACGAACACCCGGGTGGACAGCTCGGCGGACTCGGCGCGGGCGGTGCGCAGATAGACCGGGATACGGGTGATCGCCAGCACCGCAACGATATTGGCCGCACTCGGGGAGAACACGTAGAGCACGACAACGGCGAGCAACAGCGACGGGAAGCTCATGATGACGTCGGCGATCCGCATCGCCACGGTCTCGCGCCATCCACGGTAGTAGCCCGCCCACATGCCGATGACGGATCCGACGACGGCCGAGATCACCACGGCGGGAATGGCCACCGACAGGGTGGTCTGGCAGGCGACGATGAGTCGGGCCAGCATGCTGCGTCCCAACGGGTCGGTGCCCAGCACGTTGGCCCAGCCGTGGGCGAGGGTGAAGGGCGCCTGGTTGGAGTTGTCCAGGTCGATGTCGGTGGCCAGATCGCCGACCAGCATCGGACCGAACAACGCGGTCAGTGCGACGACGCCGAGGACGGTCGCCGCGACGGCCGCCACGCGGTCGTTGACCAGCATCCGGAACCACACCGAGCGACCGGAGGTCTTGCGCGATCCCGGCTCTCCGACGATGGCGGTGGTCGGCTTGACCGGCACCAGATCGATTTGAGTCATCTTGATCTTTCCTTAGACCTTGGCCGGTTCCCGAACGCGTGCGTCGAGCAACGCGTAGCAGGCATCGATGGCGATGTTGAGGATGAAGATGCTGACAGCGGTGAGCAGCACCGCTGCCTGCAGCACCGCGAAGTCGCGTTGCAGGATGGCGTCGATCATCAGCTTGCCGATACCGGGCCAGCCGAAGATGGCCTCCACGACCACGGCGCCGTTGATCAGGCCGACGGCAAGGTCACCGGCGACGGTGAGTGCGGGAGCGGCGGCGTTGCGCAGCGCGTGGTGGGTGACGACGCGGAAATCACTGGCGCCCTTGCTGCGTGCCAGCCGAACGTAGGGAGCCGACAGCGCCGACACCATGGCGCCGCGCACCACCTGCGTCAGCACACCGAGTGGGCGGATCATCAGGGTGGCGATCGGCAGGATCCAGGACAGCATCCCTGCGTCGGTGCCCGAGGTGGGCAGCCAGCCCATCAGCACCGAGAACAGCCAGACACCGGTGATGGCGAACCAGAAGTCGGGGATCGATGCCGCGGTCATGGACAGCAGGCTGGAGAACCGGTCGGCCAGCGAGTTTGGCCGGTAGGCGGCCCAGCAGCCGATGACGACGGCGCCGATGATGGCGAGCAGCATGGTCACAAAGGCCAACTGCAGGGTGGCAGGGAAGGCGCGCAGCGCCATCTCGGAGGCGGATTCGCCGGTGCGCAGCGAGGTTCCGAAGTCGAGGTGGATGATGCCCTTGAAGTAGTCGACCAGCTGGATGATCAGCGGGTCGTTGAATCCGTTGGCGTCGGCGAAGGCCTGGCGCTGATCGGGTGTCGCGGACTCGGGCAGGTACAGATTGGTGGGATCGCCGGTGAGCCTGGCGAGCAGGAACGCCCCCAGCAGCACGATCACCAACGGTAGTGCGCTGGTGTACATCCGGCGTCGGACGAAGGAGAACATAACGGGCGGGACCCTTCAGGAGAGGATGTTGACTGTCAGGACTGGTCGGTGCGGTCGGAAGCGGCGGGCGTCATGGTGGCCAGCAACATCTCGTCACCGGTCGCCGGGTTCGGTACGTAGTCGACGCGCGGGGACTTGCCGAGGATCCCCCGCATGTGGGCGATATAGGCGAACTGCAGGATCTCCTCCGGTTCGTCGGCGAAGATCTGGGCGTAGGCCTGCTGGCGCTGCTCTCCGGTGAGCCTGCCGGCCGCGGCGATCTGCTCATCGAAAGCTGGTGTACCGAAGGCACTCTGGGCACCGTCGGAGCGCATGTACTGATCGACGGAGAAGGCCGCGTCACCGGCCTGGTTGCCGTGCTGGATCAACGCCAGGAACGGTCCGGCATCGGCCGGGAACGGCTGCAGCTGGTACTCCAGTTGGGCCGCGGTGTCCATCATCTCGATCTTGACGTTGAGCCCGGCGTCGGCCAGTTCGCTCTGGATCACCTCGACCGTCTCGGTGACGCCCGGGAACTGACTGTTGCGGCCGATCAAGCGGATCTGGCGGTCCACCGGTACCCCGTCGGCCCGCGCCTCGTCGACGAGTTGGCGGGCCCTTTCCGGGTCGTGTGGCCACAACTCCAGATCGGAGTTGAAACCGACGACCCCCTCGGGGATCAGCTGGGCCGCAGGCTCGCCCAGCCCGCGGAACAACGCCTTCACGATGCCGGTGCGGTTGACCGAATAGTTGATGGCCTGACGTACCCGCATATCGTTCAGCGGCGCCTCGGTCCCGGTGATACGCAGCGCGGTGGTCTCGTTGTTCTGGAACGGCACACCGAGGTCTCCGGCCCCATCCTCGGGTCCGAGCCCGGTCGCGATGTCCACCTCGTCGTTGGTGAGCATCGCGGCGCGCACACTTCCCTCACTGCGCCACTTGTATTCGGCGCGCGCGAAGGCCGGCGGGGTTCCCCAATAGGTGGGGTTGCGCGCCAGGGTGAGCTTCTGACCGTAGTCCCAGCGTTCGATCGCGTACGGCCCGGTGCCGATGGGCTCACGGACCTTCTCGGTCATGCTGGTGGTCACCGGCACCATCTCGACAAACGAAATCCGCAGCGGCAGAATCGGATCGGGATCAGTGGTGCCGACGACGACGGTGCGCTCATCGGGGGTCTGCAGAGTCAGAACCTCGTCACCGAAGACGTAGCCGTCGACATTGCACTGCAGATCGGAGTTGACCGCGCGGTCGATGGAGAACGCAGCGTCGGCGGAGGTGAACGGCGCGCCGTTGGAGAAGGTCACACCGTCGCGCAGGGTGAAGGTCCACTCGTTGGGCGACGTCTGCTCCCACTCGGTGGCCAACAACGGCAGCAGATCGCCGGTGGTGGAATCACGCTCGGCCAGCGGCTCGGTGATGTTGGAGCGGGTCACGATGCCGGTCGAGGTCAGCGAGCCCTCGCACGGCTCCAGCGTGGGCGGCTCCTGGGGAAGCACGATCCGCAGGGTGTCGGGGTCATAACCACCGCCGCCGGTATTGGCGACGCTGCATCCGGCGGCCAGCACGGCTGCGCTGGTGAGAAGAGCGAGCCGGCGCAGCGAGGCTCGGGCAACTGTCGCGGCCATCGGGACCTCCAGATCAAGGATGTGGGCTGAACTACCTGCGATCATCGGCAGTGACGTCTACGTATGTGGACATCACCTGTGACGGTAGACACACCGTAGGAGCGGCTCTCGGACAGCGTCAACCGCCCGAAATGGGGCGCTGAGCGGTGCCTGCGGCTCGGCCGACGCCGCAGATGGGTCGGGGAAAGTGCCGTTGAGCTGCGATTTTCGTTCGACAGGCGAGGCTTTGATACCCGGGACGGGCGCAGGATTGCCTAGTCATGCGGGTTCTGCATCAACCCATGCTATTTCCGTGTTGGACAGGTATCCGCAGGTCTCAATACCGTACGTAGTGAGCAGCGAAGGAGCAGCCATGCCCGATACAGCCAACATCCTGCAGGTCGGCCCCCTCAAGCCGTCCCTGGCCGAGACCCTGCGCACCCGTTACCGGGCGCAGATCCTCCCCGACGATGCCGCTGCGCGGGCGGAGTTCCTCGCCGGTTCCGGCGCCGACATCACCGCCGTCGTCACCTCCGGGCGCACCGGCGTGGACGCTGCGCTGATGGCCGAGTTGCCCCGCCTCGGGGCGGTGGTGAACTTCGGCGTCGGCTACGACACCACCGATGTCGAGGCCGCCGAAGCTCGGGGCGTCGGGGTGAGTAACACCCCCGACGTCCTGACAGACTGCGTCGCCGACACGGCGGTGGGCCTGTTGATCGACACCATGCGCCAGTTCTCCGCTGCCGACCGCTACGTGCGAGCCGGCCGGTGGTCGGCCGGCGGCAACTACCCGCTGACCCGGCAGGTGAGCAACACCCGGGTGGGGATCATCGGGCTGGGCCGCATCGGTGGCGCAATCGCCAAGCGGCTCAGCGCGTTCGGATGCACGATCAGCTACCACAACCGCCGCGAGGTCACCGACTCCGCGTACACCTATGTCGGGTCGCCGGCCGAACTCGCGCAGCGGGTCGACGTGCTGGTGGTCGCCGCGGCCGGCGGCAGCAGCACCAAGAAGCTGGTCGACGCCGCGGTCCTCGACGCGCTGGGGGCCGACGGCTATCTGATCAACATCGCCCGCGGCAGCGTCGTCGACGAGGTTGCCCTGGTGGCGGCGCTGCGCGACGGCCGACTGGCCGGCGCCGGGCTCGACGTGTTCGCCGACGAGCCCAACGTCCCTTCCGAGTTGCTCGGGCTGGACAACGTGGTGCTGCTCCCCCATGTCGGCAGCGGCACCGTGCAGACCCGCGCGGCGATGGAGGACCTCACGCTGCGCAACCTCGACGAGTTCCTGGCCACCGGCAGGTTGGTCACCCCGGTGCTGCAGCCCGGCGCACGCGTCTAAACGATCACCTGTTCCACCAGGTCATCTGTCGTCCACTCGCGGGGCGGCAGCACATCGCGCAGCAGCCTCAGCAGGGCCGGGTTGGTGCTGTCCCCGCGCCACGCGGCGTCGAGTTCGACCGGGCGTTCCCGGAACGCCCCGATGGTCCGGAACACCACCCCCTCGGGGTGCAGCGTCGCCGCCGAGGCCGGGACCAGCGCGATCCCGATCCCGGAACGCACGAGCACCAGCATGGTGTGCACCTGGGTGACGAACTGCACGAACCGCGGCGTCGCGCCGGCGATGGTGAACGTGCTGATCAGGAGCTCGTTGAAATACCGCGCCTGCACCGGCGAGTACATCACAAAGTCCTGGCCGTCGAGATCGTTGAGGGTGAGCTGACGTGCCTGCTCGGTGAGCGGGTGCCCGGCGGGCAGCGCGGCCACCAACTGCTCGTGCAGCAACGGACGGGACACGATGCCGGGCCGCTTCAAGGGTGGCCGCGCCATCCCGAGGTCGATCTCGCCGCTCATCAGCGCCTCGATCTGCACCGATGAAACCATCTCGCGCAGTTCGAGTTTCACATCCGGAAGGATGCTGCGCGTCTGCTCGAGCAGGCGCGGCAGCACCGCATGCGCAGAGGCCGCGGTGAATCCGACCACCACCGTGCCCAGGTCACCCGCCGGTACCCGGCGCACGGTGAGCGCGGCGCTCTCGGCCAGCGCCACGATGCGGCGCGCGTCGGGCAGGAAGGCCACTCCGGCCGGGGTCAGGGTCACCGAGCGGGTGGTCCGGTCGATGAGCTGCACGCCGAGTTCGGTTTCCAGCTGCTGGATCTGGCGACTCAGCGGGGGCTGGGTCATGTGCAGACGCTCGGCGGCGCGGCCGAAATGCAGTTCCTCGGCGACGGCGATGAAACAGGACAGCCGGGCCAGTGAGAACATCCATGCACTCCTCGTATCACCGCACCGATGCGGGACGTCAGCAGTGCATCAGTCTAGCTCGCGGCCGGCGCGAAGGACTCCAACTCGTATTTGTGGTGGAAGGCGCGCAACTGTTCATAGCGGTACCGGTTGTAGGCCATCGGTTCCAGCAGTGCCCACTTCGGCAACCACCGCCGCGCAGCCCGGATGCCGGCCCGGTAGCAGGCGAATTCGAGCTGCTTTCGCGAGTTCCAGCCGCTGCCCAGCAATTCCATCATCTTCGGGTGGGTGGTCGACTCCGCGCAGATACGGGCCGGCCGGGCCAGGACCGGGGCCGCCAACCGCCAGGCCGGCGCGATGGCCCGGTGCAGCCAGCGCGGGCCGAACAACGTCGGCACCGGCGGCGCGCCGAACTGGTCCGCGGCCCAGAGCAGGAACGGATTGACCGCCAGTTCGGTGGCCGCGATCTCGTCGTAGTAGGCCTGCATCTCGGCCACCGTCGGCGGCACATCGGATGCGGTGCTCGGCAACCCGAAATCGGCCATAGCGCACACAGTTCGATACACGACCTCGCGTTGCTCGGCGGTCAGGTCCTTACCGTAGACCGCGACGTAGCCGGCGTAGAAGATGTTCAGCGATGTGGTGCCGACCCATTTCCACAGTGCGGGATCCAGCGCGCTGAAACGTTCGCCCTCGAAATCGCCTGTGCCGACACCGCGAACCGCCCCGTGTTTCGACTTCAGCCGGTCCTGGGCGGCGTGGCGGTCGGCGTCATCGCCGAAGGCCAGCGGGCCGTTCCACAGATAGCTGTTCAGCCCACGGTCGGTGAAGTTCGAGGCGAAGCGCCCACTGGCATCGACGGCGGCGGCGACCTTGCGGTAGGCCACCTGGTCGAGCGCCAGCCGCCCGAACAAACCGAACGCCAACGGCATCCCCATCCACCAGCGCACGTCGGCGGCCAGCTCGTGATGCGGCTGCCCGGGCTCCCAGGGCTTCGGAGCTGCCGTGGTCGTTTCGATTGCGGTGCCGGTCATCTGATCTCCCATCGCAAAACAGGAAACACCTGTGTGCAGATTGAGGAAACCAGCCCGATATGCGCTGTGTCAAGATGGTTCGATGGTCACCCGGCGGTATGGAGGGCAGACCGCCGATGACCGGATCGCCGAACGACGCGCCCGGTTGCTCGCCGCCGGACTGGAACTGATGGGCACCCGCGGTATCGCGGGCACCACGGTGCGCGGCGTCACCGAGGCCTCGGGGGTTGCGGCACGCTACTTCTACGAGAGTTTCCCCGACATCGAGGCGCTGCATCTGGCCGTCTACGACATGGTCGTCGAGGAGAGCGCGCGCCGGTCGGTCACTGCGCTGGCCGAAGCGCCCGATGACGGCCTCGCGAGAACCCGCGCGGTGCTGGCCGAACTGGTCGACCTGATTCTCGCTGACCCACGCAAGGGCCGGATCCTGGTGCTGGAGGCCACCGCATCGCCGGCGCTGGGCCGGCGCAGCCTGCAGGAATCCAGCCGGTTCGCCGGCATGCTGGCATCCACGGCATCCAGTGGCGACCCGAGCCTGCCCACCGACGATCTACCCACCGACCTGCGTCTGGTCTCGCAGTTCCTGGTCGGCGGCGTCATCAGCACCATCGGCGCGGTGCTGCTCGGCGATGTCGAGGTCGACCGCGAGCACCTGGTGGAGGTGCTGGTGCGACTGTTCGAGGCGGTGCGCGCACCGGCCGCACGGCAACCACGAGATGACGACTGACGGAGAGACACCGGACGACTGCGCGTCACCTGCGGGCAAGGTCGGCATCTGACACTGCGGCGTGTCGACGAATCTCAGCCGCCGGGCGCTGCTCGGCGGGGCCCTGGCCGTCGCGGCGGTTCCGCTGGTCGGCTTCGGCCGGCCCGGTTTGCCCGGCGACCCGTTCACCCTCGGGGTGGCCTCCGGTGAACCCGTCCCCGATGGCGTGGTGATCTGGACGCGACTGGCGCCGGTCCCGCTGGCCGATGACGGCCACGGCGGAATGCCCTGGCGGACGGTCGATCTCGAGTGGGAGATCGCCACCGACGACCGCTTCCGCGGTGTCGAACAGCGCGGGATCGCGGTGGCCGCACCGGAATCGGCGCACTCGGTGCGCATCGAGCTCGCCGGCCTGCGTCCGGGCACCGAGTACTTCTACCGGTTTCGCACCGGTGGGTACCTGTCGGCAACCGGGCGGACCCGCACGGCACCGGAGCCCGGCGCGCTGGCGCCCCTGACGATGTGTGTCGCGTCGTGCTCGAACTATGAACAGGGCTGGTTCACCGGCTACCGACGACTCGCCGAGGACCACCCGGATCTCGTGGTGCACCTGGGTGACTACCAGTACGAGTACGCCGGCCGTGACGGCGGTGTGCGCAGACACATAGGACCGGAAACCGTCACGCTGGCCCACTACCGCCAGCGGTTCGCGCAGTACAAGACCGATCCCGATCTGCAGGCCGCACACGCCGCAGCACCATGGCTGGTGGTGTTCGACGACCACGAACTGGACAACAACTGGGCCGCCGATACGCCCGAGGAACCGCAACCGGGCTTCACGGCGAGGCGCGCCGCGGCGATGCAGGCCTACTACGAGAACATGCCGCTGCGGGCCCCGGCACGGCCGCAGGGAGCCGCGATGCAGCTCTACCGGCGCGTGCAGTGGGGCGCGCTGGCGACCTTTCACATGCTCGACACCCGTCAGTACCGGACCGATCAGGCCTGCGGCGATGCGTATGACGCCGACTGTCCCGAGCTCGACTCCGCGGGGCGCACCCTGACGGGTCCCGCTCAGGAACGCTGGCTGCTCGACGGCCTGCGGGATTCGCGGGCCCGCTGGGACATCCTGGGCCAGCAGGTGTTCTTCGCTCCACTGGATGTGGTGGCGGGACCGCGACGCGGCGTCAACGCCGACGCGTGGGACGGTTACGCAGCCGGCCGCGACCGGCTCACCGCCGGGCTGGCCGGTGCGCGCAACCCCGTCGTGCTGACCGGCGATGTGCACTCGCACTGGGCCGCGGAGATCAGCGATCCCCGGTCAGGGCCGGTGGCAACGGAATTGGTGACGACATCGATCTCGTCGGGCGGAGACGGTTCGGACTCCCGCTCTGATGTGGACGTGATCCTTCCGGAGAATCCGCACATCAAATATTTCAGCAACCGCCGGGGCTACGTCCGCACCCGCATCACGGCCGACGAACTGCGAGCCGACTTCCGGACGCTACCGTTCGTCACCCGTCCCGATGCGCCGGCACGCACGGATGCGACGTTCGTCATCGCCGACCGTGCCCCGGTCCTCACGTGAGCTTGATGGCCGCGATCTTCATCCGACGCACGGATTCCTCCCACTCGGCCAGGGTGGGATACGCCCCGCCGCGGAAGGCCATCCCCATCTGCCGTTGCGCCTTCTTCGGGCTGTAGGACCTGGCAATCTGGTCGGCGATGCCGGCGACGGTGGCGGGTTCGGTGATGAGTTCGCCGCGCATGGTGCTGGTCTTGCCGCGGTAGGACACCTGCGCGTCGGCGCCGTCGCGGAAGTTGTACTTCCACTGCGCCTCCAGCACGACATAGAGGGCACCGTCGAGCGCATGCGCGCTCACCGGCGTCGCATACCGCTTCCCGGTCTTACGACCGGTGAAGGCCACCAGCATGAAATCGCCGACGAAGCCGCCCAATGGGGTCTTGAGGGCAACCTTGAGCACCCGGTTGACGGCGTTGAGCAGCAACTGCGGTGGGTGGGCGACGTCAACTGCCGACTGGTCTTCCATCCACCCACCGTAGCGGGGTGAGCGAAGCGACGGGAGAAGTGCAGCGCCTACCAGCGTGGGCTGACCAGTTCGAAGCTCGGGTCGACGGTCCGCATGTAACCGGTGTCATCACGATCCCGGATCCCACAACGCAGGTACTGCTCGTGCAGTGCGGCCAGCGAGTCCTCGTCGATCTCGACGCCCAGGCCCGGCGTGGTGGGCACCGGGACGGAGCCGTCCACGAAGCGCAGCGCACCGTCCTTGACGACCTCTTCGGTCTTCCACGGCCAGTGCGTATCACAGGCGTAGCTGAGATTCGGTGTCGCGCCGGCCAGGTGCACCATGGCGGCAAGGCTGATGCCCAGATGCGAGTTGGAATGCATGGACAGGCCGAGACCGAACGTTTCGCAGATCCCGGCGAGCAGCCGGGATCGCTGCAGACCGCCCCAGTAATGATGATCGGAGAGAACCACTTTCACCGAGCCCTTGGCCACGGCGGGTGCCAGCTGATCGAACGCTACGACGCACATGTTGGTGGCGAGTGGAAGCGGCGACTCACTGGCCACGGAGGCCATCCCGTCCAGGCCCGGCGTCGGATCCTCCAGATACTGCAGGATGCCTGCCAGTCCGGAGGCCACCTTCACCGAGGTCTGCGGGGTCCAGGCGGCGTTGGGATCCAGCCGCAGCGGCATGCCGGGGAATGCTTCGGCCAGTGCCTCGATGGCCGCCATCTCCTCCTCGGGAGGGAACACCCCGCCCTTGAGTTTGATTGCGGTGAAACCGTATTCGTCGATGATGCACCGCGCCTGGGCCACCAGGCCGGCCGGATCGAGGGCTTCGCCGAAGCGATCGGGCTCCCGGCCGGGGTGGGCGGCCCATTTGTAGAACAGGTAGGCGCTGAACGGGACCGCATCGCGGACCTTGCCGCCGAGCAGATCCGATACCGGCCGGCCCAGGGTGTGACCCTGCACATCGAGGCAGGCCACCTCGAAGGGCGAGAACACCTGGTCCACCGCGCTGGCCGTGGTGATCATGCCCGCCGTGCCGACGGCGGCGTCATCACCGGCCAGCCGGACGGCGATCGCGGACCGGATCTCGTTGAGCGCGAACACATCCAAACCGGTGATCGCCACGGCTGCGGCGTTCAGCCTGGCCAGATGGCGGGTGTCCGCGTAGGTCTCGCCGAGGCCCACCAGGCCCGCATCGGTATCCAGCTGGATGATCGCGCGCAGCGCGTAGGGCTGGTGCACCCCGACCGTGTTGAGCAACGGCGGGTCGACGAACGCGACCGGGGTGATGCGGGCTCCGGTGATCCTGATCGGCGCCATGATCAGCGGGCCTCGCTCAACGAGGCGGCCAGCACCGCACGTCCGGCGGCGATGATCGAGTTCAGCTGGGCCAGGTCATCGGCGTGCGGCATCACCAGCGGCGGACGCACCGGACCTGCAGGCACACCCTCCATCGTCACGCCGGCCTTGACCAGCGAGACGGCGTAGCCGGGAACGGTGTCGCGTAGCTGCACCAGCGGGATGAAGAAGGCGTTGAGCAGCGCGTTGGTCAGCTCGGTGTTGCCGGATTCCAGCGAGTTGTAGAACGCCAGCGCCAGGTCGGGCGCGAAGGCGAACGTCGCCGACGAGTACAGCGGCACGCCGATGGCGCGGAACGCGAGCTGGGTGGTCTCGGCGGTGGGCAGACCGTTGAAGAACAGGAAGTCGGGGTCGACCTCGCTCTTCACCGCGGCCACGATGCGCGCGACCTGATCGAAATTGCCGGTGCCGTCCTTGAATCCGATGACATTGGAGATCTTGGCGACGGCGACGGCGGAGGCCTCGGTGAACTTCGCGTTGTTGCGGTTGTAGACGATGACCGGCAGTTCGGTCGCCCCGGCGACGGCGGCGACGAAGTCGACAAGACCGGGCTGCGGTACCTCGACGAGGTAGGGCGGCAGCAGCAGCAGGCCGTCGGCGCCGGCTTCCTGCGCGGTGACGGCGAAGCGCTTGGCCTGGGCCACCGAGCCACCCGCACCGGCGTACACCGGGACGCGGCCGGCGACGACCTTGACCGCGGTGGTGACGATATCGCGGAACTCGTCCTCGTCGATGGCGTGGAATTCGCCGGTGCCGCAGGCGATGAAGATCCCGCCGGGGCCGGCCTCCAGACCCTTGGTCAGGTGGGCGGCCAGGGCTTCGAGATCGACCGCACCGGATTCGGTGAAGGGCGTGACGGGAAAGAACAGGACGCCGTCAAAGTTCGGACGCATGGGCGGGCCTTTCGAGTGTGGTGTGGGTGTGTGTCAGTCTTGGGAGAGTCGGCCGTCGATGCGACGCCAGATCTGCTCGGGGTTTCCGTCGGCAATGGCGCTGGGCAGCAAGGCCTTCGGGACGTCCTGGTAGGCGACCGGACGCAGGAAGCGCTCGATGGCGCGGGCCCCGACCGAGGTGGTCCGGGAATCCGAGGTGGCCGGGAACGGGCCACCGTGCACCATGGCGTGGCACACCTCGACACCGGTCGGCCAGCCGTTGAACAGAATCCGGCCCGCCTTGAGTTCGAGCAGCGGCAGCAACTCTCGTGCGGCGTCGCCATCGGAGTCATCGGCGTGCACGGTCGCAGTCAGCTGACCCTCGATGCCCTGGGCGACAACGGCAACCTCCGCCGCGTCGGCGCAGCGTACGATCAGGCTCGACGCCCCGAACACCTCGGCCTGCAGGTCCTCCGACGCCAGGAAGCTCTTCGCATCGGTGGTGAAAAGTGCTGCTTGGCCGCAGGTTTCACTTCCTTCGACGCCGCGTGCGACCAGCTCGGCGGCGGCCGCGAGCGACTCCACGCCGGACGCGTAGCTGCCGGCGATGTTCGGCGTGAGCATCGGGGTGGCGGGGGCGGCCGAGACGGCCTCCCTGGCTGCGGCGACGAAGGCGTCCAGGCCGGGTCCGTCGACGGCGATGACCAGGCCCGGGTTGGTGCAGAACTGGCCCGAGCCCATGGTGAGCGAGCCGATGAACGCCTTGCCGAGTTCGGCGCCGCGGGTGCTCAGCGCCCCGTCGAGCAGGAACACCGGGTTGATCGAGCTCATCTCGGCGTAGACCGGGATGGGTTCGGGGCGGGCCGCGGCCGCGGCTACCAGAGCCGTTCCGCCGGTGCGGGATCCGGTGAAGCCGACGGCCTTGATCCGCGGATCGGTGACCAGCGCGATGCCCAGCTTCTGGCCGGTGCCGAACAGCAGCGAGAACGTCCCGGCGGGCAGCCCGCTCTCGGCGACGGCCTCGGTGATGGCGCGCGCCACGATCTCGGAGGTGCCGGGGTGCGCGTCGTGACCCTTGACGACCACGGGGCACCCGGCGGCCAGGGCCGAGGCGGTGTCACCGCCGGCGACGGAGAACGCCAGTGGGAAGTTCGAGGCGCTGAACACGGCGACCGGGCCGAGCGGGATGAAACGCTGACGGATGTCGGGGCGGGGCAGCGGCGCACGGTCGGGCAGTGCGTTGTCGATGCGGGCGCCGTTCCAGCTGCCCTCGCGCAGCACTTCGGCGAACAGCCGGAGCTGGCCGGTGGTGCGCCCGACCTCGCCGGTGATGCGGGCCTGGGGTAGACCGCTCTCGGCGACGGCGCGGGCGATCAGGGTTTCCTTGACCGCTTCGATGCGCGCGGCGATGGCCTCCAGAAACTGGGCGCGCTGCTCGGACGTGGTGGCCCGGTAGACCGGGAACGCGGCGGCGGCCGCGGCGGCGGCGGCCTCGACATCGGCGCTGTCGCCGTGCCGGTAGGCCGGTTCGAGCGGTTGACCGGCGGCGGGGTCGAATCCGCGGATCTCGGCACCGGTTCCGCTGACGGGCGATCCCGCGATGATCATCTGTCCGGTCAGCTGATGGGCGAGGGTGGCAGTCATGGCTCTAACGCTAAGACGCCGATCCATTCATGTCCAAGACCGATTCAGTGCCAACTAATGCAGTGCATGAATCAATCTGACGGCCCCGCGCTAAGCGCAGATTCGGCTGCGCTGCTCGAGAACCGCCAGCACGGTACGGCCGATCTCAGCCAGGTCCAGCGGTGTGGCGCTCGGCGGTGACGCGACGCCCACCAGCGTGACGCCGTCGGCCACCCCGGCGGTCTCGATATCGGCGATCAGACCGGCCAGCCCGCGCACGGTGCCCGCGTAGCGCACACCGCGGACGGACTCGTCGGTGCCGAACGAGGCACAGGCGGCGCGCACATCCCCGGCGACCGCGACCGTGACGTCCAGGATCACCGCCACATCGCCGTCGTCATCGCGGAGCCGGGCACGGGCCCGGCGGGCTTGCTGCAGGTCGTCGGCGGCCACCCGGACCACCGGCTCGGGACCGCAGGTCAGTTCACTCCACGCTTCATCCGCCACGAATAACCGCACCCCGCCACGCTACGAAGAGGGGCACGACCCGCCCACGGTTGCGATCACCACGACTTGAACGCAACATGGCGGGGCAGCGCGCCGCGCGCGGGCCGGTCGGGTGGCTTAGTAGTTTGTAACAGTGACAGCGGAGCCCGGGCAGGCCATACCTCCCCAGTACCTACTTTCCCCGGCGGCAGCTCCCCCGCGGACCCTGATCGACGTCCTCTACGACACCGCGAACCGTTTCCCGGATGCCCCCGCGATCGATGACGGCGACGTGCAGCTGACCTATTCGGAACTGGTCAGCGATATCGAAGAGAGCGTGCAGTGGCTCGCGGCCCGCGGCATCGGCCGCGGCGACCGCGTCGGCATCCGGATGGCCTCGGGCAGCTACGCGCTCTACACCGCGATCCTGGCCACCCTGGCCACCGGCGCCGCCTACGTCCCGGTCGACGCCGACGACCCCGAAGAACGCGCCGCACTCGTCTTCGGGGAGGCACAGGTGGTGGCCATCATCACCGACGCGGGCCTGGTGCGCGGCCCGGGATCCTCGCGCGGCTGGCGGGCCGCGGCACCGCTGACCCGCGACGACGCCTGGATCATCTTCACCTCCGGATCCACCGGCACACCCAAGGGTGTGGCGGTCACCCACCGCAACGCCGCCGCCTTCGTCGACGCCGAAGCCCGGATGTTCCTGCGGGACTCGCCGCTGGGCCCCGGTGACCGGGTGCTCGCCGGGCTGTCGGTCGCCTTCGACGCGTCCTGCGAGGAGATGTGGCTGGCCTGGCGCCACGGCGCGTGCCTGGTGCCCGCTCCGCGGTCGCTGGTGCGCAGCGGTATGGACCTGGGTCCATGGCTGGTGACCCGCGACATCACCGTCGTCTCGACCGTCCCGACCCTGGCCGCGCTGTGGCCCGCCGAGGCACTGGAAGCGGTCCGGCTGCTGATCTTCGGCGGCGAGGCCTGCCCACCCGAACTGGCCGAACGCCTCGCCGTCGACGGTCGCGAGGTGTGGAACACCTACGGCCCCACCGAGGCGACCGTAGTGGCCTGCGCGGCGCCGCTGGACGGAAAATCCGCGGTGAGCATCGGGCTGCCATTGGCCGGTTGGGACCTCGTCGTCGTCGACAAGGACGGGCTGCCGGTCGGGCTGGGCGACACCGGCGAACTCGTCATCGGCGGTGTCGGGCTGGCCCGCTACCTGGACCCCGAGAAGGACGCCGAGAAGTACGCCCCGATGCCGACGCTGGGCTGGGAACGCGCCTACCGCAGCGGGGACCTGGTGCGGCTGGAGGCCGACGGCCTGTACTTCCAGGGTCGCGCCGATGACCAGGTCAAGGTCGGCGGACGCCGCATCGAACTGGGCGAGGTGGACGCCGCGTTGGTGAACCTGCCCGGCGTCAGCGGCGGGGCGGCCGCGGTGCGCCGTACCACCAGCGGCACTCCCCTGCTGGTCGGCTACATCGCCAGTGCCGACCCGGGCTTCGACGTGGCGGCGGCTCGCACCGCGCTGTCGGACGCGTTGCCCGCGGCGCTGGTGCCCCGGTTGGTCCTGCTCGACGAACTGCCCACCCGGACCTCGGGCAAGGTCGACCGCAACGCGCTGCCGTGGCCCCCGCCCGGAGCAGCCGCGGAGGAGGAGCCCGACCTCGGCGGCACCATGGGCTGGCTGGCCGGCCTGTGGCGCGATGTGCTGGCCGCGGCGGTGGATGGCCCGGAGGCCGATTTCTTCGCCCTCGGCGGCGGATCCCTGTCGGCCGCGCAGCTGGTCACCGCGGTCCGCGGACGCTATCCGCAGGTGACCGTCGCCGATCTGTACGACCATCCGCGGCTCGGCTCGCTGGCCGGCTATCTCGACGAATTGGCCCCGCCCCCGGAGGTGGTGCGCCGCGATGTGGCACCGACACCCGTTCTCACCCAACTGGCGCAGGTGGCGATGTCGTTGCCGCTGGCGACGCTGACCGGCCTGCAGTGGGTGATCTGGCTGGCGATCCTCAACAACATCGCGGCCACCACCGAGCTGGTGCCGTGGGCGGCAACGGCGAACTGGTGGTGGATCATCGCCGGTTTCTTGATCTTCATCACCCCGCCGGGCCGGATGGGTATCGCCGTACTCGGCGCCCGCACCCTGCTGTCGGGATTGCAACCGGGCAGCTACCGCCGCGGCGGTAGCGCGCATCTGCGCGTCTGGTTCGCCGAGCGACTGGCCGAGGCCAGCGGTGCGGAGAATCAGGCCGGCGCCCCGTGGTTGGTGTATTACGCTCGCGCCCTTGGTAATACGGTCGGCAAAGGGGTCGACCTGCACTCCGCACCGCCGGTCACCGGCATGCTGACCCTTGGCCACCGCTGTTCCATCGAACCCGAGGTCGACCTGACCGGACACTGGATCGACGGCGACGTGTTCCATGTCGGACCGATCACCGTCGGCAACGACTCCACCATCGGCGCACGCACCACCCTCTTCCCGGGCGCGGTCGTCGGCAAGAACGCCGATGTCGCCGCGGGCTCCGGTGTCGTCGGCAAGGTGAAGAACGGCCAGTACTGGAAGGGCTCGCCGGCGGCGAAATCCGGAAAGGCACGCCATCCCTGGCCGCAGGAGCGGCCCGGCCGCGCACCGGTATGGGTGGCCTTCTACAGCGTGACGTCGATGCTGCTGGGCGGGCTGCCGCTGGCCGCGCTGGCCGCCGGGCTCGCCGTACTTGGCTGGGCCATCCGCGGTACCGCCACCCCGGCCGACGCCCTGCTCCCGGCCCTGGCCTGGACACCGGTGGCGGCACTGGTGGCGATGGTGGTGTACGCGGGGCTGACGGTGATCGGGGTGCGCCTGCTCTCGGCAGGCCTGACCGAGGGCTATCACCCGGTGCGCAGCCGCGTCGGCTGGCAGTTGTGGGCCACCGAGCGGCTGATGGATGCGGCGCGCAACTACCTGTTCCCCATCTACGCCAGCCTGCTGACACCGTGGTGGTTGCGCCTGCTCGGCGCGAAAATCGGTAAGGACACCGAGATCTCGACAGCACTGCTGACCCCGAAGTTCACCGAGGTCCAGGACGGCGCGTTCCTGGCCGATGACACCATGGTGGCCTCCTACGAACTCGGCGGCGGATGGATCCACGTCGCGAAGGCCACCATCGGCAAACGTGCGTTCCTCGGCAACTCCGGTATCACCCAGCCGGGACGGCGGGTCCCCGACGACGGTCTGGTGGCGGTGCTGTCGGCAGCACCGCACAAGTCCAAGGCCGGCTCGTCATGGCTGGGCAGCCCGCCGATCCGGTTGCGCCGCAAACCCACCACCGCCGATGTGATCCGCACCTTCAATCCGTCGGTCAAGCTGCGGGTGATGCGCTCGGCCGTGGAGACCTGCCGCATCATCCCGGTCATCGTGACCTTCGCGATCGGCGTCGCGGTGCTGGCCGCGCTGCACCAGTTGGCCGATGCCATCGGCTACGGCTGGACCGCGCTGGCGGGCGGCCTCGTGCTCCTGATCGCCGGCGCGGTGGCCGGAGCCATCGCGGTGGCGGCGAAATGGCTTGTGGTGGGCCGTATCGACGCCATCGAGCACCCGCTGTGGTCATCGTTCGTGTGGCGCAACGAGGTCTCGGACACCTTTGTGGAGACGGTGGCCGCACCGTGGTTCGCCCGGGCCGCCACCGGCACCCCGGTGATGAACATCTGGCTGCGCGGGCTCGGTGCGAAGATCGGCCGCGGGGTGTGGTGCGAGACGTACTGGCTGCCCGAGGCGGACCTGATCACCCTGGGCGACGGCAGCACCGTCAACCGTGGCTGTGTGGTGCAGACCCACCTCTTTCACGACCGGATCATGCGGATGGACACCGTCATCCTCGACGAGGGCGCGACACTGGGCCCGCACTGCGTGGCTCTGCCGGCATCGCGGATCGGCGAGGGCGCCACCGTCGGACCGGCATCGCTGGTGATGCGTGGTGACGAGGTGCCGCCGTGGACCAGGTGGCAGGGCAACCCGATTGCGCCATGGACGATCAAACGGCCCAAGAAGCATGACCGGTGACGCCCGCCAAGAAAGCTGCCCGCAAGGCGGCACACCAGCCCCCGGTCATCGACCCCTACCTGCCCCGCAACGGTAACTTCGGCTACCGGGTGTCGCGGTACGCACTGGATCTCGAATACAAGGTGGCGATCAACCGGCTCGCCGGGACCGCCACGATCACCACGGTGACGCTGGCCGCACTGCGCACCTTCACGCTGGACCTGTCCGACGCGCTGTCGGTATCGAAGGTGACGGTCAACGGCCGGCGCCCCGCCCAGTTCCGAACGTCGGCGGGCAAGCTACACATCACGCTCGGCGCCACGCTGCCCGCCGGTGCGGCGATGACCGTCGCGGTCCGCTACGGCGGAACGCCCAGACCGCTGCGAACTCTGTGGGGCGAGGTCGGTTTCGAGGAGTTGTCCAACGGCGCACTGGTGGCCGGACAGCCCAACGGCGCGGCCTCGTGGTTCCCGTGCGACGATCATCCGGCCGCCAAGGCGAGCTTCCACATCCGGATCGGTACCGACAGCCCGTACTACGCGCTGGCCAACGGTGAACTGCTGTCCAAGCAGGTGCGGGCCAGCCACACAACCTGGGTCTACGAGCAGACCGAGCCGACCTCGACCTACCTCATCACCCTGCAGATCGGCGAGTACAGCCGCCACCGGCTACAGAAGAGCCCGGTGCCGATGCACGCAGTGCTCCCGGATCGGTTGCGGCGCAACTTCGAGCACGATTTCGGCCGGCAGCCCCAGATGATGAAACTGTTCACCCGCCAGTTCGGCCCCTACCCGCTCGCGGGCGGCTACACCGTCGTCGTCACCGATGACGATCTGGAAATACCGCTTGAGGCGCAAGGGCTTTCGATATTCGGGGCCAACCATTGCGACGGCAAGCGCAGCGCGGAGCGGTTGATCGCCCACGAACTCGCCCATCAGTGGTTCGGCAACTCGGTGACGGTGCGCCGCTGGCGTGACATCTGGCTGCACGAGGGGTTCGCGTGCTACGCGGAGTGGCTGTGGTCCGAGGAGTCCGGCGGCCCCACCGCCGACGAGCGGGCACGGTCGTATCACCGCAGGCTGAAGGACTCACCCCAGAACCTGCTGCTGACCGACCCGGGCCCGGCCGATATGTTCGACGACCGGGTGTACAAACGGGGCGCGCTCACCCTGCACGCGCTGCGCGGCGTGATCGGCGACGATAACTTCTTTGCGCTGCTTCGTGATTGGACCACTCGGTACCGGCACAGCACGGCCGTCACCGACGACTTCACCGGGCTGGCGGCCAACCACGCCGACGTGTCGCTGCGTGCACTGTGGGACCGCTGGCTGTACTCCAAGGACGTACCGGACCTGTGACCGACGCCAGCGCGGCGGTGCCGGCCCGCGGTCCGGTGACACGGGGAAGCGTCGCCCGCGTCGGGATCGCCACCGCACTGTCCGCGCTGTGCGGGTATGCCGTGCTCTATCTGGCCGCCCGCGATCTGGACCCGGCCGGGTTCTCCCTGTTCGGGGTGTTCTGGGGGGCGTTCGGTCTGGTCAGCGGCGCCGCCAACGGCCTGTTGCAGGAATCCACCCGCGAGGTCCGCGCGATGCGTGGGCAACACCGTCCCGCCGCGACCACGCGGCCCATGCGGATCGCCGCCGTCGTCGGCATCGGCTCAGCGGTGCTGATCGCGGTCACCGCGCCGCTGTGGTCGGCCCGGGTGTTCACCGAGGACCAGCTGCTGAGCGTGGTCCTGCTGAGCATCGGGCTGGCCGGATTCTGCTTGCACGCAACGCTGCTCGGGATGCTCGCCGGAGTGGACCGCTGGACGCAGTACGGATCGCTGATGGTGACCGATGCGGTGTTTCGGGTGGCGATCGCCGCAACCGCCTTCGTGCTGGGGTGGGGGCTGGCGGGTTTCCTGTGGGCCACCGTCGCCGGGTCGGTGGCCTGGCTGATCCTGCTGGCGCTTTCGCCGGCCACTCGGGACGCGGCCCGGCTGACCGCCGCGGGCAGCGCCCGGACCTTTCTGACCGGAGCCTTCCACTCGGTGGCCGCGGCCGGCGCCAGCGCCGTCCTCATCATGGGTTTCCCGGTGCTGCTCAAGGCCACCACCGGTGAGCTCGGCGCGGCAGGGGGTGTGGTGATCCTGGCGGTGACACTCACCCGGGCACCGCTGCTGGTACCGCTGACCGCCATGCAGGGCAACCTGATCGCGCACTTCGTGGACCAGAGCCACCGTCGTCTGCGAGCGCTGGTGGTGCCGGCCGTGGCGGTGACCACGATCGGCGGCGTTGGTGTGGTGGCCGCCTGGTCGGCCGGACCGTGGCTGCTGCGCAGCGCCTTCGGCCCCGACTATCAGATCGCGGGCGGGCTGCTGGCCTGGTTCACCGCGGGTGCGGTGGCCATCGCCCTGCTCACCCTCACCGGTGCGGCTGCCGTCGCGGCGGCGCTGCACCGCGCGTATGCGGCGGGGTGGGTCGGCGCCACGCTGGCCGCGGTGGCGCTGCTGCTGCTCCCGCTTGACCTGGAGACCCGGACCGTCATCGCGCTGCTGTGCGGGCCGATCGTGGGCATCGCCGTGCATCTGTACGCACTGGCCAGAGCCGACCGCGGGTAGTCAGTAGCGGCCGAGCAGATCGGCCAGCATCGCGAGTTTGCGCTCCTCGAACTCCGGGTCGGTCATCACCGGCCGCAGGATGGCCGCACCGTCGAACGTGTTCGTCAGGATCGCCGTCAGCACAGCCCGGGCGTCGCCGGGGAGCCCATCTGTGGGCGCGACCGCGCCGGCGGCATCGAAGATCTTTGCGCTGTATTCGGTGAGCACGACATGCAGTGTGGCGCGCAGCTTTTCATCGGTCCGGGCGGCGACCATCAATTCATAGAGCACGGCGTTGGTGTCGCTGGCCGTGATATCGCGCAGCACGGAGAGCACTGCGGGCAGCGCCGGCTCACCGCTCGGGATCTGGGCCACCTGCTTGCTGAACGATTCCAGCTGCCTGCGCAGCACCTCATACCCGGTGGCGGCCATGAAGTCCCCCATGGTCGGGAAATGCCGGAACAACGCGCCGACCGAAAGGCCGGCCCGCTTGGCGATGACCGCCGCCGATGCCCGCGCGTAACCCATCTCGACGATGGTCTCGATGCTGGCGTCGAGCAGCCGCGCGATGGTATCCGCTCGGCGCTGCTGCTGGGTGCGGGCCATCTCAGACGGTGGTCGACCGGGGCGCGCGGAGCGACGGGGACTCCGATGCGCCGGCGCGCAGATAACGCCCGGACCGGACCGTGCTGCCGTAACCGTCGCGGAACTCGCCCCGGGTGAACACCACCTGGCCGTTGACTCCGGTGGCGATGACGGTCTCGTCATTGCGGTTCACCATGCGGCTCAGGTCACCATAGAAGGACACCGTCGACTCGTGATAGGCGTTGACCGAATCATTCAGCGCAACTGGGTCTATCACCACGAAGTCGGCACGGTCACCGCGGCGCAAGGTGCCGGCGTCCAGCCCGAACCAATCGGCCACCTCGGCCGTCAGCCGGTGCACCGCGCGTTGCGGGGTGAGAAACGGCCGGCCCGCCTCATCGGCATCGCGCACCCGCTTGAGCAGCCGCAGCGCATAGTTGTAGAACGCCATATTGCGAAGGTGCGCACCGGCATCCGAGAACCCCATGTGCACCGACGGCTCGTCGGCGAGCTTGTCGAGCTGCTTCGGGCGATGGTTGGCCACGATGGTCGTCCACCGCACATTGCGCTCGCCGTTCTCCACGAGCACGTCCAGGAAGGCGTCCAGCGGGTGGATACCGCGCTCATCGGCGATCTGACCGAAACTCTTGCCGATCAACGACGCATCGGGGCAGCCCACGATCTTGGCGTCGTGGAAGTCGCGGTGCCACAACGCGGGTCCGAGCTTGCGGCGGTCGAAGGACCTGCGGAACCGGCGGCGGTATTCGGGGTCGGCGAGCAGCGTGTTGCGCTCCAGCTGATCGCGTAGGTGCAGCGCCGCCGTACCAGCCCCGAACTCCTCGAACACCGGCAGATCGATTCCGTCGGAATACAGTTCGAACGGCACCGGCAGATGCTGGAACCGCACCTTCGCGTCCAGTAACCGGTTCAACAGCCGGGTACCGCGGCCCAGCACGTGCACGGCCCCGGGTGCGGACTTGGCGTCGGCCGAGACCAGCAGGCTCATCTTCACCCCGCGCCGACGGCCGAACATTGCACTGCTCTCCAGGAAGAAGTTCAACGCCTCATGGGCCTTGGCGACGTTCGGTGCGCTCTGCAGGATGCGGCCGCGCCGGCGCAGCACCTTGATCAGCCGGCGACGTTCGCGCCAGGTGGCGAAGGTGGAGGGCAAGGCTCGGGACCGGAACCGGTCGCCGTCGAGTTTGTCGATGGCGGCGTCCATCCCGGACATGCCGAGCATCCCGGCGTCCAGCGCGGCATCGAGGCGCTGCGCCATCGTCTCCAGCTCGGCCTCGGTGGGCGTCACGTCACGGGTGGTGGCACGGTCGAGTCCCAGCACCGAGGCGCGCAGGTCCGAGTGCCCCAGCAGCGAGGCGATGTTCGGGCCCAGCGGCAGCGCGTCGATGGCGGCCACGTACTCGGCGGGGTTCGACCACGTCTTGTGCTCGGCCAGCGCACCGAGCACGAACTGCCGCGGCACGGCCTCGACGCGGCTGAACAGGTCGGCGGCGTCCTCGGTATCGGCGTACACGGTGGACAGCGAGCACATGCCGAGCAGCACGGTGGTGACACCGTGGCGCACCGATTCGCGCAGACCCGGGTCGAGCAGCACCTCGGCGTCGTAGTGGGTGTGCACATCGATGAAACCGGGGGTCACCCATTTGCCGGTCGCGTCGATGACCTCGGGGCAACCGGTCTCGTCCAGCGCAGTGGCCGACACCTCGGCGACGAGGCCATCGCGAATACCCAGGGAGCGGGTCAGCGGCGGGCGCCCGGTCCCGTCGAACCACAGACCGTTGCGGATGATCACGTCATAGGGCATGGGCCCAGGCTAGGTTAGATAGTGATCACTCACAATCTTTTTCGCCGGTCTCATCGCGATGGCACCCGGAGCCGTTTGCCTGCCACGGGTCTGTGACAGCATGGTGACCTCGGACGATACGCAGACAGGGAGACCACGTGACCTGGTTGGTTACCGGAGGTGCAGGCTATATCGGATCGCATGTCGTCCGGGCGCTCACCGACGCGAACACCCCGGTGGTCGTCATCGATGACCTCTCCACCGGGCTGGCGCAGTTCGTCCCCGACGGCGTCGAACTCGTCAGAGCAAATCTGCTCGATGCCGACACCGTCGAGTCGACGCTGCGAGATCACCGGGTGACCGGAGTGGTGCACGTCGCCGGATACAAATATGCGGGCGAGTCGGTGAAGCACCCGCTGCACACCTACCAGCAGAACGTCACGGCCATGACGGTGCTGCTCGCGGCGATGGCCAAGACCGGCGTGAACCAGATCGTCTTCTCCAGCAGCGCGGCGACCTACGGAACCCCCGATGTCGAGGTGGTCGACGAGCGAACCCCCACGTCGCCCGAATCGCCCTATGGCGAAAGCAAACTCATCGGGGAATGGCTCCTTCGCGACGTAGCCCGCTCGGGAGAACTGCGCCACACCAGCCTGCGGTATTTCAACGTGGTCGGGTCCGGCTCGCCCGACATCTACGACCGCAGCCCGCACAACCTGTTCCCCAAGGTGTTGGACATGCTCTTCCACGGCCAGATCCCGCAGATCAACGGCGGGGACTACGCCACACCCGACGGAACCTGCGTGCGCGATTACGTGCACGTCTCGGATCTGGCCTCGGCACACGTCGCGGCCGCGCACCGACTGGCGACAGGTGAACCCGTCGAGGCCGTCTACAACTTGGGCAGCGGCTCGGGCACATCGGTACGCGAGATCATGACGGCCATCCGCGACGTCACCGGAATCGATTTCGACCCTGCGGTCACCCCGCGCAGGCCTGGAGATCCAGCGCGCATCGTGGCGGCCGGGGACCTCGCGGCGCGCGATCTGGACTGGCGGATGCGACATTCGCTGACCGATATGGTGGCATCGGCGTGGGCGGCTCGCCAGGCGGCCGGCGAAAGCTATCCAACCGCGGGCTGAAGGCAACGGCTCCGTACAGTCGCAACCGATGAACTGGGTCGCTAGGAGTGCCGTCGCGCTGATCGCGGTGCAGCTGCTGGTCCGTTCCGTGCTGGCCTTCGGCGGCGACTTCTACTGGGATGACCTGATCCTGGTCGGCCGGGCCGGCACCCAGAGCCTGCTGTCCGCGCAGTACCTGTTCGACGATCATGACGGGCACGTGATGCCGGGGGCCTTCCTGGTGGCCGGCGCCATCACCCGGCTGGCGCCACTGGAATGGGCAGGCCCGGCGATCAGCCTGCTGGTGCTGCAACTGCTGGCCTCGGCGGCGTTGCTGCGGGCACTGCACGTGATCCTGGGCTGGCGCCCGGTGCTGCTGATACCGCTGACCTTTGCGCTGTTCACCCCGCTGACGGTGCCCGGTTTCGCGTGGTGGGCGGCCGGATTGAACTCGTTGCCCATGCTGGCCGCGCTGGCCTGGGTGAGCGCCGACGCGATCCTGTTGGTACGCACCGGGAATCGGCGCTACGCCGTGACCGGCACCCTGGTTTATCTCGGCGGGCTGCTGTTCTTCGAGAAGTCCGCAGTCATCCCGTTCGTGGCGTTCGCGGTGGCGGCGCTGCTGGCCTGGGTGACCGGCGCCTCCGTCGCGGAGGTCTGGCGCCGCGGAATCCGGCTCTGGAGTGGACTTCTCGCGGTGACCGCCGCCTGGATCGGGGTGTACCTGATCGTTGTCGACCAGCAGCGGTGGTCGCTGGACCTCGGCATGACCTGGGATCTGCTCCTGCGTTCGGTGACCCACGGCATCGTTCCTGGCTTGGCCGGCGGACCGTGGGACTGGCAGCGCTGGGCGCCGGCGTCCCCGTGGGCCACGCCGTCGGTGACGGTGATGGTGCTGGGCTGGCTGGTGCTGGCCGCGGTGGTCGCGGTATCGCTGGCTCGCAAGGAGCGCATCGGCCCGGTATGGCTGGCCGCCGTCGGCTATGCGGTGGCCTGCCAGGTGCCGATCTACCTGATGCGCTCATCGCAGTTCACTGCGCTGGAGCTGGCCCAGACCCTGCGCTATCTGCCCGATCTGGTGGTGGTCCTGGCCCTGCTCACCGCGGTGGCCTTCTGTGCCCCGAACCGGGCATCGTCACGGCGCCTGGATACCTCACCTGCCCGATCCGTGGTGGTCACCGTGGTCGCGGCGGCTTTCGTCGGCAGCAGCCTGTACTCGACGGTGACCTTCCTGCGGGTCTGGCAGGACAGTCCGGTCCCGGCCTACCTGGACAACGCGCGCACCGGGTTGTCCTCGATGGACCCGCTGGCGGCGCCACTGCTGGATCAGGAGGTCGACCCCATGATCATGCAGCGGGTGGCCGCCCCGGAGAATCTGGCCAGCCACATGTTCGCGCTGCTGCCCGAACGCCCCGAATTCAGCAGCGCCACCACAGAACTGAGAGTTCTCGACAGCACAGGCCGGCTGCGCGACGCGCTGGTCACCTGGGTCCGCACCATCGTCCCCGGGCCCGCGCCCAACTGCGGCTACCTGGTGCAGACCGAGGACTCCGAGGTCGTCATGCCGCTGGACGGGCCGTTGCTGCCCGCGGACTGGACCGCGGAGATCAACTATCTGGCCAACAGCGAGGGATCACTCACCATGTCGCTGACCGAGGGTGTGCCGGTGAAGGTTCCGGTGCATCCCGGGCTGAACCGGGTGTTCGTGCGGCTGTCCGGGGCGGGCGACGCCGTCCGGGTGAGCGCGAACACCGCAGCGCTGTCGGTGTGTGTCGCCTCCGGTCCGATCGGATTCGTGGCGCCCCGATAGTTTCCACCCGACACGGCGTGTGCGGACCCGACATGTCGGTAGGTGTCCCTAGCCTGATCCCATGGACCGGACAGACTCGCGACCGTCGGTGGTCGCGCCGTGCAAGCACTGCGGCACCGACACGGTCTGGTTGCAGATGGCCTATGGCGGCTGGCGACTGTTCCACGCCGAGATGTTCGCCACCGATGAGAGCGCGGCCGGAAACCGGTTCGCGATCCGGCGTTCGACGCGTCAGGTCGTCGACCTCGACGACGAGCACGAGCCGCGCTGGCCGGCAAAATGTCTGCAGCTGCACCGTTTTCACTGCCCGGCCAGCCATGACGACTCGCTGTTCCATCACCGCCGACCGCGCCAGCCCAACGATATCGATCTCGAGGACCTGTGGCGGCGGCTCGCCGAGCGCAAGGAATCCCAGCGCAGGGCCGGTTAGGGCCGCGTCGCGATCAGTCGACGTGCGGCGTCGACCGCGACGGCACGCCGGTGGGCAAGGATCCCGGAATCGCCGGTGGTGGCGTCGGGGTGCGGCGAATGCGCCCAGGACAGCCCGATGGCGAACAGCAGCACGATCAGATCGTCGGGCCGCCACGCGGAATCGACATGCCCGGCATCTTGGGCCACCTCGATGGCCCGGATCGCCTGATCCGGAAAGGGCTGGCCATCGACTTCCGGCGGACCGAGGGCGAACCCTTCGAGCTGTGCCCAGGTGATCATCCGGAGGTGGGCGGGTTCGCGGCAGGCCAGGTCGAAGATTCCGCCGACGAATTCCTCGACGGCCTCCGGCCGCAGCGTGACCGAACGGTAGAACTCGGCGGCGTCGGCGGCAAGGACCTCCCTGAACAACGTCTCCTTGTCCCCGAAATGCGCGTACAACCGTTCCTTGCTGGCGTGGGCCGCGCGCGCGATGCGATCGATCCGGGCACCGGCCAGTCCGTGCTGCGCGAACTCGGCGCGCGCCGCGGCAAGGATCTCGGCGCGTAGTTCGGTCGTGGTTCTCACAGGGAGAGCATAACCAGACGAACCAGTTCGTTCGGTAATGTGAAGTCATGACAGTCATGACGAACACCGAGAGATTGATGGACCAGCCGAGTCGCATCCAGGCGATCCGGCGGGTGGTCGAGACGGTCGCCGACAACGCAGCCCCGCTCATCGACCTCTGGCGGCCCTTTGTCGACGGACTCGAGCACCTCCCCCGCGACGGACGATTCCTGTTGGTGGGCAATCACACCCAGTCCGGCACCGAGGGATTCCTGATCCCGTATCTGGTCCGTCGTGAAATCGGCACGTTGGTGCGCCCGCTGACCGATCGCCGGTTCGCCACCATGCCCGGGCCCGCGGCCGACCTGCTGGCGGCCTGCGGCGCGACGGTCGGTTCCCCGGAATCCGCCGGCGAGTTGATGCGCCATGACCAGACGATCCTGGTGTTCCCCGGCGGCGGACGTGAGATCGCGAAGTTCAAGGGCGAGGAGAACACCCTGCGCTGGCAGGACCGGGCCGGATTCGCGCGCATCTCGGCCGAACACGACTATCCGATCGTGCCGGCCGGGCTCATCGGCGGCGACGACGTGTACCGCAGCCTGACGTCCCGCGACGGGCTGTTCGGGCGGTTCAGCCAGCGCATCGCCAAGGCGCTCGGAGCCCCCGGCGATATGGCGATGCCGCTGTTGCGCGGTATCGGCCCCACCCTGATCCCGCGCCCGCAGCGGATGTACCTGCGCTTCGCCGAGCCGATCGACACCGCCAGGCCGGCCGGCGTATCCGCGCCGGAGTGGGCGGACACCGTGAAACAACGGACCCAGACATCGCTGGAGGCCGTACTGGCCGACTTGCAGGAGATCCGGGCGGGCGACCCCTACCGCGAATTGAATCCGCTGGCCTGGCGCGATGCCGTGCAGCCGTGACGGCCGCGGTGCACGAAAACGTGGAGCCACCCAGGGGAATCGAACCCCTGACCTATTCATTACGAGTGAATTGCTCTACCGACTGAGCTAGGGTGGCGCGCTCTTTTCAGAGCGGCATGAGTCTACGGCAGGGTCCGTCCACCGCCCAAGTTGATCCCCGGGTCGCTGACCTCCAGCCCGCCGAACCTCAGTTCCGCAGCGCCTGCCCCACCGTCGCCACCATCGCGTCCACGGCGAACTTCGGTTTCACGTTGACCGCGAGCGCCTCCCGGCAGTCCAGCACGGCCTCGATACAGCGCAGCAGCTTGTCCGGCGCCACGTGCGCGGCCATCGCCCCCACTTTCTCGGCCATGTCCGGATGGTTGGCCGCCACCCCGCCGGCGCCCGCCGACACCACCAGCGCGTCACGGAAGTAGGTGGCCAGGTCCATCAGCGCGCGGTCCAGCGCGTCCCGGCCGGCCCGGGTCTGGCGGGACTTCTGCCGCGCCTCGAGCTGTTTCATCGCGCCGCTGGCACCGCGCATCGTGCCCGCGGTGCCCTTACCGGTGCCACCGGCACCCAGCGCGGTCCGCAGTTCCTCGGCCTCACTCTCATTGCGGTCGACGGTCAGCGCCTTGGCCTCCGCCTCGGCGGTGGCGACCAGCTCCTCGGCAGCTCCGAAGGCGCGTGACGGCGTCGCGGCGTCCCGCGCCAGGCTCAGCGCGCGTTCGCGGCGCAGCCGGGACTCCGGATCGGTCGCCAACCGCCGGGCGCGGCCCACATGTCCGCCGCTGACCGACGCCGCCCAGGCCGCCGTTTCGGCGTCGATCCCGTCGCGCCCGGTCAGCACCTCGGCGATCGACGCGGTCGGCGGGGTCACCAGCGGGACGTGCCGGCACCGCGACCGCAGGGTGACCGAGATGTCCTCGGGATCCACCGATGGCGCACACAGCAGGAACACCGTCGACTGCGGCGGCTCTTCCACCACCTTGAGCAGTGCGTTCGCCGCACCCTCGGTGAGCCGATCGGCATCTTCGACCACCACGATCTGCCAGCGCCCGGTGCCGGGCCGCCGAGACGCGATCTGCACGATCTCGCGCATCTCCTTCACCCCGATGGACAGCCCCTCCGGGATGATCCGGCGGACATCGGCGTGGGTGCCCGCCATGGTCGTGGTGCACGGGCGGCATTCACCGCAGCCCGGCTGGCCCTCTGACGTGCACTGCAGCGCGGCGGCGAAGCACAGCGCGGCGATCGAACGACCGGAACCGGGCGGGCCGGTGATCAGCCAGGCATGGGTCATACCGCCTGCTGTGAGTCCGCTGTGAGACTTTTCACCACGGGCGGATCTGGCGGCCGCGAGCAGCTCCTCCTCGACGAGGTGTTGGCCCACCAGACGCGAAAAAACACCGCTATGCACCGGTCAACAGTAGTGGCACCGCCCGACACGACACGGACTCACCGGCGCGACACGTCGCCGGTGACCGATACGGTGAACGGGTGAGTGCGGAGGTGACACTGGTCGGACGCGTCAGCGCGTTCCTCCGTTGGGTGGCCCGCACGCCATGGCCGGTGTTCGGCTTGGGCATGGTGCAGGCCGATATCATCGGTGCGCTGCTGGTCCTGGGCTTTCTACGCTACGGCCTGCCGCCCGAGGACCGCATCCAGCTCCAGGAGCTTCCGGCATTCAACCTGGCGGTCTTCCTGGCCTACCTCTTCGTCTCGTTCACCATCGCCGCCTACATCACCCTGCGGATGCTCATCCCGGTGATCCGCTGGCAGCGCCGCGACACGTTGCTCGGTGACACCTCGACCACCATCACCGAGGTGGCCCGGGTCCGGGCGCTGAAGATGCCCTTCTACCGGTCGGTCATCAACGTCACCAACTGGTGCCTGGGCTCCATCGTCTTCATCGTCGCGAGCTGGCCGGTGGCCAGCAAGTCGGCGCCCGTCGTCGCGGTCGCCACCGCCCTGGGCGCCACCGCGGTGGCCATCATCGGCTACCTGCAGTCCGAACGGGTGCTCCGCCCGGTGGCGGTGGCCGCACTGCGCACCGGCGTACCGGAGAACTTCCGGGCCCCCGGGGTCATCCTGCGACAGGTGCTGACCTGGGTGCTGTCCACCGGCGTGCCGATCCTGGCCATCGTGCTGGCCGTGGTGGCGAGCAAGTTCGAGATCCTCAACGCACCCGCCGAGAAGCTGACCACCCCGATCCTGCTGCTGGCCATCGCCGCCCTGCTGATCGGTCTGGTCGGCACCGTCCTGGTCTCCATGTCGATCGCCGACCCGCTGCGCCAGCTGCGCTGGGCACTGGGCGAGGTGCAGCGCGGAAACTACAACGCGCACATGCAGATCTATGACGCCAGCGAGCTGGGCCTGCTGCAGGCCGGCTTCAACGACATGGTGCGCGATCTGGCCGAACGGCAGCGCCTGCGGGATCTGTTCGGCCGTTACGTCGGCGAGGACGTGGCGCGGCGCGCCCTGGAACGCGGCACCGAACTCGGCGGGCAGGAACGCGATGTCGCGGTGCTGTTCGTCGACCTGGTCGGCTCGACGCAGCTGGCCTCCACCATCCCCGCCTCCGAAGTGGTGAACCTGCTCAACGAGTTCTTCCGCGTCATCGTCGACACCGTGAACAAGCACGGCGGGTTCGTCAACAAGTTCCAGGGTGACGCCGCGCTGGCAATCTTCGGCGCCCCGATCGAGCACCCCGACGCCTCCGGGGCCGCACTGGCGGCCTCCCGTGAGCTGCACGACGAACTGGTTAATGTATTGGGGCAGACGGAGTTCGGCATCGGCGTATCCGCCGGACGCGCGATCGCCGGTCATATCGGCGCCCAGGCCCGCTTCGAATACACCGTGATCGGTGATCCGGTGAACGAGGCCGCCCGGCTCACCGAGCTGGCCAAGCTGGAGGTGGGCCACGTGCTCGCCTCGGCCATCGCGGTCAGCGGTGCGCTCGACGCCGAGGCCCTGTGCTGGGATGTCGGCGAGATCGTCGAGTTGCGTGGCCGCCAGGCGCCCACTCAGCTGGCCCGGCCCGCCCGGTCGTTCCACCGCGCGGTGTCGAACTAAGCCTTCTTGACGGCCTTCTTGGCGGGCGCCTTCTTCGCGGCGGCCTTCTTGACAGCCTTTTTCGCCGGCGCCTTCTTGGCCGCCTTCTTCACCGGGCCACGGGCACGGCGATCGGCAAGCAGTTCGGACGCGCGGGCGTCGGTGATCGACAGCACGTCGTCACCCTTGCGCAGGCTGGCGTTGGTCTCACCGTCGGTGACGTACGGACCGAACCGGCCGTCCTTGATCACCATCGGCTTCTCCGACACCGG
The DNA here is from genome assembly GCF_012223425.1 of Mycolicibacterium frederiksbergense. Lineage (GTDB taxonomy): Bacteria > Actinomycetota > Actinomycetes > Mycobacteriales > Mycobacteriaceae > Mycobacterium > Mycobacterium frederiksbergense. Next base: position 3,142,553 of record NZ_CP038799.1, on the reverse strand, counting down.
ATCGTTGCCGAGTTCACGCAGCGGCGGGGTGGCCGCACCCTGGCGACCGCGCCGCTTGGGCTCGGCGTAGATCTTCAGCGCCTCGTCGAGGGTGATGGTGAACATCTGCTCTTCGGTGGCCAGCGAACGAGAATCGGTGCCGCGCTTCAGATATGGGCCGTAGCGGCCGTTCTGCGCGGTGATCTCCTCGTTGTTGGCGGGGTCGACGCCGACGACGCGCGGCAGCGACAGCAGCTTGAGGGCGTCCTCCAGCGTCACCGTCTCCAGGTCCATCGTGCGCAGCAGCGAACCGGTCCGCGGTTTCGGGCCGGTCGGCTTCTTGCCCTTCTTGGCCGCCACCCCGTCTTCGGGATCCTCGGGCGGCTCGGGCAGCACCTCGGTGACATACGGGCCGTACCGGCCGTCCTTGGCCACGATCTCGTGACCGGACTCCGGATCGACACCCAGCGAGCGCCCCTCTTGGGGTGTGGCGAAAGCCTTTTCGGCCAACTCCAGAGTCAGCTCGTCGGGCGTCAGCTCATCCTTGAGGTTGGCGCGCTGCGGCTTGAGCTCACCGGGATTGTCCGGATCGGCGATCATCCGCTCCAGGTACGGGCCGTTGCGGCCGACCCGGACGTTGACGGCGCGTCCCTCTTCGTCGTCGAACAGCTTGATGGAGTTGACCAGTCGCGCGTCGATCTCCTCGAGGTTGCCGCCCACGAGCTGCTTGAGACCACCCGCGCGGGCGATCGAGCCCTCGACGCCGTGCTCACCGCCGAAGTAGAAGTTGTTGAGCCAGTTGGTACGTCGCTCATTGCCCGAGGCGATCGCGTCGAGCTCGTCCTCCATGGCGGCGGTGAAGTCGTAGTCCACCAAACGGCTGAAATGCTGCTCGAGCAGGCCGATCACCGCGAACGCCACCCAGGACGGCACCAGCGCGCTGCCCTTCTTGTGGACGTAGCCGCGGTCCTGGATGGTCTTGATGATCGAGCTGTAGGTCGAGGGGCGCCCGATGCCCAGTTCCTCCAGTGCCTTGATCAGCGAGGCCTCGGTGTAGCGCGCCGGCGGCGAGGTGGTGTGGCCGTCGGCGGTCAGATCGGCGGCGTCCACCCGCTGGCCCTGAGTGAGGTTGGGCAGCCGGCTCTCGGCGTCGTCGGCCTCACCGCCGGCCTGCTCGTCGAGGCTCTCGACGTAGGCCTTGAGGAAGCCCGGGAAGGTGAGCGTACGACCGCTGGCGTTGAACACCACCTGCTCACCCGAGGCCGCCTGCCCGGCGATGCGCAGGCTCAGCGTGGTGCCGCGCGCGTCGGCCATCTGCGAGGCCACCGTGCGCTGCCAGATCAGTTCGTAGAGCCGGAACTCGTCGTTGTCCAGGGCGGAGTGCAGCTGGCCCGGGGTCTGGAACACGTCACCGGAGGGCCGGATCGCCTCGTGGGCCTCCTGCGCGTTCTTCACCTTGCGGGTGAACTGGCGCGGGGTCGGATGCACGTATTCCTGGCCGTAGAGCTGACCGGCCTGGTTACGCGCCGCCGTGATCGCCGACTCCGACAGCGTCGTGGAGTCGGTGCGCATGTAGGTGATGTAGCCGTTCTCGTACAACCGCTGCGCGATGCTCATGGTGCGCTCGGAGGAGAACCGCAGCTTGCGGCCCGCCTCCTGCTGCAGCGTGGAGGTCATGAACGGCGGGTAGGGCTTGCGGGTGTAGGGCTTCTGTTCCACCGACGAGACGGCCAGCTGGGCCCCGCGCAGGCCACCGGCCAGCGCCGCGGCCGCGGCCTCGTCGAGCACCAGCACCTCATCGGGCTTCTTGACCCCACCCAGGGAGTCGAAATCGCGTCCGGCCGCGACCCGGCGTCCGTCGACGGTGTTGAGTTTCGCGGTGAATCGCGGCGGGGTGGCCTGCGGGTCGGACACGCTGGCATCGAGTTCGGCGGTGACATCCCAGTACCCGGCGCTGCGGAAGGCCATCCGCTCGCGCTCGCGCTGGACGATGATGCGGGTCGCCACCGACTGCACACGGCCGGCCGACAGCTTCGGCGCGACCTTCTTCCACAGCACGGGGGACACCTCGTAGCCGTAGAGGCGGTCCAGGATGCGGCGGGTCTCCTGCGCGTCGACCAGGTCGGTATCGAGGTCACGGGGGCTTTCCGCGGCGGCCCGGATGGCCGGCTCGGTGATCTCGTGGAACACCATCCGCTTGACCGGAATGCGCGGCTTGAGGGTTTCGAGCAGATGCCAGGCGATGGCCTCACCCTCACGGTCACCGTCCGTCGCGAGATAGAGCTCGTCGACATCCTTGAGCAGGGCCTTGAGCTCGGTGACCGTGCTCTTCTTGTCCGGGCTGACGATGTAGAGCGGTTCGAAATCCGCGTCGACGTTGACGCCCAGGCGCGCCCACGGCTCGGATTTGTACTTGGCGGGCACGTCGGCGGCCGCCCGCGGCAGGTCGCGGATGTGACCGCGCGAGGACTCGACGATGTAGTTGGAGCCGAGGTAGCCCGCGATCTTGCGCGCTTTGGTCGGCGACTCGACTATCACGAGCCGCCGAACGTTACCGGCGCCTGCCCGGCTCCGGTCGTCGTCAGCCACCTGCTCTTACACTCCACTTCTCTGTTGCCAAGCTGCCGTGCGGCGCGCTGGCAACTGACAATTTCGCATCCTGGGCGAACCAACGCAAACTGGCTCGCCCGTCAGCTTTCCTTATATTCGCGGCCATTGTGCAAACGCGTCGTCGTCCACGGGAGGTTCCCCGACGTTCTCCACCAGCCGTGACAGCCGTCTTCTCCCACTGATCCGCAACGCCGGCCGCGCCCCTCTGGTGCCGATCAATGTCGGAGCGATACCCACCCGCATCAGCGCCGATGCCAGCACCGGATGGGTATCGGGTGCGTGCGGATCCAATCCCAGCAAGTACCGGTCGGCGGCCTCGGGGGTGCCTGCGGCCAGCGTCCAGGCACGTAATTCCCGCGCACCGGGCAGCCAATCGCCGGGAACGGTCTTCACCGCACCGCGGGTCCACTCGGCGGCGATGCCCACCAACCGGCTGTCCATTCCGGTGCGCACCAGCGGTGTGCTCTCGTCGGTGCGCGCGATCTCGGGCTCCAGCCCGACCTCGGTGATCATCGCGGCCAGTTCCCGGGCACGCCAGAGGTCGTCGACCACGATCGACAGGCGCGCCTCACCGCCGTGGATCACCACCTGACCATGGGCAGCCAGCAGCCCGGTCAGGTCCTCGACGGCCGGCGGCACCGACTCCGCCGAGAAGAACGACAGCTGGCTCACACGAACGACACTATCGGCGTCCGATACGAAAACACCCCCGGCGGGGCCGGGGGTGTCTTCCTAGTGCGATTGCTCAGACGGCGCGAACGCCGGTGGCCTGCGGCCCCTTGGGGCTCTGGCCGACCTCGAACTCAACCTTCTGGTTCTCCTCCAGGGTGCGGAAGCCCGACCCCTGGATCTCCGTGTAGTGGACAAACACGTCAGCGGAGCCGTCCTCGGGGGCGATGAAGCCGAAGCCCTTCTCCGCGTTGAACCACTTCACAGTTCCCTGTGGCATCTCTCGTACATTCCTTCTCTTACCGGGTGCGGTTCACCGACTTCCGGTGTACCGGGCCCGTTCCGACCGCCATACCAACGCGTGTGTCGCCGGAACTCGACCCGACCTACAACCTCGCAGGAACCGCGATCGCAACGTTCGATCCTGCGGGTGCTGAAACACGAACACAGAAGCTGCGACCACGTTCAGTCAACCACGTTCAACGCGCCAGCGACAGTCTCGGAAATGATCATGTAGTTAACAATTCACCTGGGTACACATCAAAACGATCTTGAGAGGCGACAGTTGTCTGGTTCCGCGGCAGATTCCGGGTCCGATTTCGGCCGGGACCTGCTCCTCCGCGCGATCGAGGGCACCGCCCCCGACGAGCATCCGGTGCGCCACGTCGAGCACCTGCCACCGCGCCGCAGCGAGCACCGGGACTGGCCGCAGTGGGCCGATCCGCGCATCGTCGCGGCGTTCGCCGACCGCGGCGTCGGCACACCCTGGTCGCATCAGGCTGTCGCGGCCGATCTGGCCCACGCCGGACGGCACGTGGTGCTGTCCACCGGTACGGCATCGGGCAAGTCGCTCGGGTATCAGCTCCCCATCCTCACCGCGCTGGCCGCCGACCCGCGGGCCCGCGCGCTGTACCTGTCCCCCACCAAGGCCCTCGGGCACGATCAGCTGCGCGCGGCGCAGGCGCTGACCGATGCGGTGCCCAGCCTGCGCGATGTCGCACCCAGCGCCTATGACGGTGACGCGACCACCGATCTGCGCCGGTTCGCCCGCGAACGGTCGCGGTGGATCTTCTCCAACCCGGACATGATCCACCTCTCGCTGCTGCGCAACCACGCCAGGTGGGCGGTGTTCCTGCGGAACCTGCAGTTCATCGTGGTCGACGAATGCCATTACTACCGGGGCATTTTCGGCTCAAACGTCGCCATGGTGCTGCGACGTCTGTTACGCCTGTGCGAGCGGTACTCGGGCTCGCCGACGGTGTTCTTCGCCAGCGCCACCACCGCCGCACCCGCCGAGACCGCATCCGAGCTGATCGGGCAGACCGTCACCGCGGTCACCGAGGACGGTTCGCCGCAGGGCGGCCGGACGGTGGCGTTGTGGGAGCCGGCCCTGCTCGACGACCTGGTCGGGGAGAACGGTGCGCCGGTGCGGCGCTCGGCCGGCGCGGAGGCGTCCCGGGTGATGGCCGATCTGATGGCCGAGGGAGCGCGCACCCTGACCTTCGTGCGGTCCCGCCGCGGCGCCGAGCTGACCGCACTCGGCGCGCGGACCCGACTCGAGCAGGTCGCCCCGGACCTGGTCGAGGCGGTCGCCTCCTATCGCGCCGGCTACCTCGCCGAGGATCGCCGGACGCTGGAGCGCGCGCTGTCGGACGGTGCATTGCGCGGCCTGGCCACCACCAACGCCCTGGAGCTCGGGGTGGACATCGCCGGCCTCGACGCGGTGGTGCTGGCCGGCTTCCCAGGGACCGTCACGTCGTTCTGGCAGCAGGCCGGACGGTCCGGACGGCGCGGGCAGAGCGCGCTCATCGTGTTGATCGCCCGCGACGATCCCCTGGACACCTATCTGGTCCATCATCCGCAGGCACTGTTGAACAAGCCGATCGAGCGCGTCGTGATCGACCCACGAAATCCGTACGTGCTGGGCCCTCAGCTGCTGTGCGCGGCCACCGAACTGCCGCTCACCGATGCCGAGGTACGCAGCTGGGATGCCGAGGCGGTGGCAGCGGCGCTGATCGATGACGGCCTGCTGCGCCGCAGGCCGGGCGGCTACTTTCCGGCTCCCGGAGTCGATCCGCACCCCGCGGTCGACATCCGCGGCTCATCGGGTGGCCAGATCGCCATCCTGGAGACCGGGACCGGCCGCGTGCTGGGCACCACCGGGACCGGGCAGGCGCCGGCATCGGTGCATCCCGGGGCGGTGTATCTGCATCAGGGCGAGACCTACGTCGTCGACGCACTGGATTTCGAGGACGGTATCGCTCTGGTGCACGCCGGGGACCCTGGCTACACCACCTCGGCACGGGAGTTGACCGATATCGCGGTGACCGGAGACGGCGAGCTGCACGGCCACGGACCGGTGACCGTCGGCGTGGTGCCGGTGTCGGTGTCCAACACCGTGACGGGCTATCTCCGGCGGGCGCTGGACGGCGAAGTCATCGATTTCGTCGAGCTCGAGATGCCGACGGGCACCCTGGACACCGTCGCGGTGATGTGCACGATCACGCCGGAAGCGTTGGCGGACAACGGCGTCGAGGCACTCATGGTGCCGGGCGCCCTGCACGCCGCCGAGCACGCGGCGATCGGTCTGCTGCCGCTGGTGGCCAGTTGCGACCGCGGCGATATCGGTGGTGTGTCGACGGCCGCGGGTCCGGGACCGGGTGAGCTGGCGGGCCTACCGACGATCTTTGTGTACGACGGTCATCCCGGCGGGGCCGGGTTCGCCGAGCGGGGCTACCGGCAGATCGAAACGTGGTGGGCGGCGACCGCCGCGGCCATCGAGGCCTGCGAATGCCCGGCCGGCTGCCCGTCGTGTGTGCAGTCCCCCAAGTGCGGCAACGGCAACGACCCACTGGACAAGGCCGGGGCGGTGCGGGTGCTGCGCCTGGTGCTCGACGCGCTGGCGCGGCACTGATGCCGCGCAGCGGTCCACCCCTCGCCGACCGCCCCGTCCAGCAATGTGCCGATACCAGCGACGCCGAGCACACAGGCTTCGCGAAAAAACGGTCGGACAACGCGATCCGTTTTCAATCCCGGAGATCCGGGCGCAGAGGGGAAAGTACCTCCTGAGCTCCGCAATCTGCAACTCAGAATCAGTGCACCGAGGTGTCCGAATCGGGCTTACAATCGCCGCCCGGCCGCGATGGACGACTGATTCCGCAGCCGGGGAAACCGCGGGTGGGCCACCGCCTTCCAGCTAAACTGCCCCCATGGACCACGACTGGTTGCTCGTGGAGACACTCGGGGACGAACCTGCCGTCGTCGCGCAGGGGTCCCGGACCAAGAACCTGGTACCGACCAGCAGTTTCCTGCGTCGCAACCCGCATCTGATGGCCATCCAGTCGGCCATCGGTGAAACCGTGCGCGCGGGCCACGCACTGAACATCATCACGCCCAAACACGATCGGGTGATCCGCACCGAGGTCGTGCACATGTCGGACGGGGTGATCCACGGCGTGCATCTGTGGATCGGGCCGCCCGCCGCCGAACCACCGGAGCGCCCGATTCCGGGACCGCTCAAGTGGGACCTGACCTCCGGGGTCGCCACCGACACACCGGAATCACTGGCCAACGCGGGCCGCGATATCGCCACCGAGGCGACCCATGGCCGGGCGTTCGCCGAGGATCTGCCCGCGCGGGCGCTGAACCCCAATGAGTCCAAGGTGCTGTCCATGGTCATCAAGGCGAAACCGGGCATGACGTTGTGCAGCACCTGGAATGTCACCGACTACCAGGGCCAGCCGATCACCGTGGGTTTCGTGGCCCGGGCGGTCCAGGAGCAGCAGGAGGACGGCAGCGAGCGGCTGATCTGCCGGGCCATGAACTGGCGCAGTGTGCGCGAGGGGCCGGTGGTGCGCCCCGATGATCTGGCGCAGCGGATCCTCAACGGACTGGCCGCCCCCGGCGTGCACCGGGCGCTGGTCGACATGAAGCACTGGCGGCTGCTCAAGTGGCTGGACCGGCCGAGCCCGCACTACGACTGGCGCGCCCGCGAACGCGGCGAACCGCCCCTGGATCCGGCGGACGAGCCTCTGGTCGCGTCCATGATGCAGGAATTCATGCACGGTCCGACCGCGCGGGTGCTGCGCCTGCCGGCCATCGGCGGCGGGTACACCCCCATCCACGTCACGGCCAACAAGGTCGAACTCGACGATGACACCTACGCCGCGCTGTTGTCCATGCGATTGCCGACCGACGAGGAACTCGCCGCGTCTCAGCACGAAGCCACGGTGCTCGACGGCGCCGAGCCCACCGCCCGCCCCACGCTGAAATCAATACTGCGCATGGGGAAATCGGCGGAATCGACCGGCTAGCGGCCCGTTTCGGCCGGACCGGCCCGGGCCTTCGCGGAGGCCCGCCAACCCGGCACGCCCGCATCGGCCGCCACGGTGACGACGGTGTCCAGGCCCTGCACCGCACAGTCGGTCAGCGTCGTGCGCATCGCGGTGGCCACCGATAGCGCACGGGCACAGGCGATCTGGTGACCGGAGGCGATCCACGCAGCCGCCGAGAGTGCGGCCAGGTCGGCCGCTGACTGGGCGCGGTGCCGCGCGATCACCACCGCGCCCAGCACCGCCACACCGGCCGTCACCGCCAACAGCACCATGATCATGCCCAGCGCGGCCAGGCCGGCCGATCCGGTGTCCTCAGCGGCCCTGTTCGGCCACCGACACGGCTTCGGCGGCGATGGTGATTCCGGGCAGCAGAGCCGATGTCGTACTGATTCTGGCCACCAGCAGGTCACCCTCGCGATGCACCGACACCACGGCCCCGGCCGGACCGACGCGTCGTCCGGCCGCGACACCGTCATCCCCGCGGGCGGCGAGCCTTGCCGCCTCCCGTGCGGCATCGACACACCGGATCTGCAGCACCGCGGCATTGAGCCCGGCCAGGCAGACCACCAGAACCGATACCAGCGCGGCGATCGCGAAGGCGGCCTCGACGGTGACGGCACCGGTGTCACCGCTCAGACGCTGGTGTTCAGCGCACGCGTGATGATGTTGGACAGCGCACCGACGATGGAGTCGCCGGTCACCACCGTGTACAGGATCGCACCGAAGGCCGCCGCGGCGATCGTGCCGATGGCGTACTCGACGGTGCTCATCCCGGAGTCGTCGACCGCCGCCACCAGCAGCCGCGTCTGAAGCTCTCGAATTCTGTTGAGCATGTTTGCCTTTCCCTTTCACCACAGTCCTGACCACATCAGGTCACCGGCCAATCCGGCGACCACCGGGACGATTCCCAGGCATATGAACGCCGGCAGGTAGCAGAGTCCGAGCGGACCGGCGATCAGGACCGACGCCCGCTCGGCTGCGGCATCGGCCGCAGCCCCGGCATCGACACGGACCTGGTCGGCCAGCTCGGCCACACTGCCCGCCAGGGCGGCACCCGAGCTCGCCGACCGCCGCGCCAGCCGGGCCAACGCCGCGCCGTGCCGGTCGCCCGAGTCACCCGGATCAGCCCAGGCCCGGTCGGCTCCGGCGCCGAGGGCGAGCAGATGCGCGGCGCGGGTCAGCTGGTCGGCCAGCGCCGGTGGCGCGAGACCGGCGGACGCGGCGGTGGCCGAGGCCGTCGCCATCCCCGCGGTCAGGCAGGCCGCCAGCACGTCGAAACAGGAGGCCGCCGCCAGCGGATCGACCCGCGGGCCGAACGACGCGGTGGCATCGGTGCCGCTTCCGCGGATCCGGTTGGGGCCGGCGCCCACCAAGAGCGCGGCGGCCAGGAGCAGCGCGGCCCAACTCATCTGGGCAATCCCGTCACGATGCGGTCCGACCACAACAGGCCCAGACAGGACAACGTGATCCCGATGACCAGCAGGACACCCCCGGCTCCCCCGGAGAGCAGGAACGCCAGCGGATCGGCACCGATCGCCTGCCCCAGCGCGATGCCGAGCAACGGCATCCCGGCCAGCACCGCGGCCGTCGTCCTCGCCCCCGCCAGCCCGGCGTCGACCCGGACGTGGAATCTCTCCCGTTCGACGATGTCATGGTGCGCGGCCCTCATCAGCGTGGCGATCGCCAGACCGTGCGACTGTGCCAGCTCCCAGCACACCGCGAGCCGCACCCAACATTCCGGCTGGGCGGAAACCGCTGCCACCGAACGGATCCCGGCACCGACGTCGGCGCCGAGACGCCCCCGTGCGGCCACCGCCTGCAACCGTTGACCCACATCCGCGCCGACCTCGGTGCCGGCCGCGTCGAAGGCTGCCACCGGGTGCGCGCCCGCCCGCAACTCACCGGTGAGGATGTCCAGCCCGTCCCGTAAGGCCGCTGCTTCGGCGCACCGGCGCCGCTTCGCCGATGAGCCGCGCCGGCGGACGAATACGGTGCCGAGCAGGATAGCCGCCGCCAGCACCACGGTCGGTTCCAGGGCGATGACCGCGATCAGGGCGAGCGGCACGACCGCACACCACAGCGCCCGGATCGGCGGTCGGCCGGGCCCGCCCGCGCCGATCAGCCTGGCCCGGGCCGGCGCCGGGGCCACCAGCAGCGCCACGGCCAGCAGGGCCGCCGCGGCGCTCATCGCGTGCTCCGCGCGTCGAGCAGTGCGGCCAATGTCTCTGCACCGGAGCAGAACCCGCGATCGGCATGCCACGCGGTGCGTGTCCCTACCCAGCCGTCGGGTCCGCGGTTCAGCACTGCGATCTCGGTGAGCCGCCGGCGTCCGGCGGAGTCCCGCCCCACCTGCAACACCACCTGCACCGCTGCGGCCAGCTGGCTGTGCAACGCCGCCCGGTCCAGTCCACCGAGGGCCGCCAGCGCCTCCAGGCGGGCGGGCACCTCGGCCGCGCTGTTGGCATGCACGGTGCCCGCTCCGCCGTCGTGCCCGGTGTTCAGGGCGGTGAGCAGGTCGACCACCTCGGCGCCGCGCACCTCACCGACCACGATGCGATCGGGGCGCATCCGCAGTGCCTGACGCACCAGGTCGCGTACCGTCACCTCGCCGACGCCCTCCACATTGGCGCCCCTGGCCACCAGGTTGACGACGTGCGGGTGCCGTGGCGCGAGTTCCGGTGCGTCCTCGACGCAGACGATGCGTTCTGCGGTGGAGACCGCACCCAGCGCGGCCGACAGCAGGGTCGTCTTTCCGGACCCGGTTCCGCCGCAGATGAGGAACGCCAGCCGGCCGGCGATGACCCCCCGCAGCAGTTCGGCGGCCGGGCCGGCGATGGCGCCGGCGGAGATCAACGCCGTGAGGTCCTGGCGCGCCGGGCGCAGCACCCGCAAGGAGATGCAGGTCCCGGCGGCCGCGACCGGGGGCAGCACGGCGTGCAGCCGGACCAGGTCGTCTCCGAGGCAGCTGAGCTGTCCATCCACCCAGGGCCGGCTGTCGTCGAGTCGGCGGCCCGCAGCCAGCGCCAGCCGTTGGGCCAGTCTGCGCACCGCATCCTCGTCAGGAAAACGGATCTGGCTGCGCCGCAGTCCGTTTCCGTCATCAATCCATATCGAATCGGGTGCGGTGACCAGCACGTCGGTGGTGTCCGCGCTGCGCAGCAGCGGGTCGAGTATGCCTGCTCCGGTCAGCTCGGTCTGCAGGGTCCGCATCCCGGCCAGCACCTCGGTGTCACCGAGCAGCCCGCCGGATTCCGCCCGGATGGCCTCGGCCACGACGGTGGGGTGCAGCGGAGCCTGCTCGGCCGCGAGCCGCTCCCGGACCCGGTCGATCAGCGACCCGGTCACGACAGCATCCCCAAGACGTCCGCCGCGGCCCGTGCCAGCGGGGACCGCGCCCGCAGGCACAGGCCGCCCCGTTCCAGGGTGTCGGCCAGCCCGGGCTGCGGCCGCATCGCCGCGACCAGCGGCAGCGCGACGGTCGCGGCGATATCGGTCGCGCGCAGCCCGCCCGGTGCCGGGCCACGCACCACCAGACCGACGTTCGGATTGACCGTCCGGACCCATCCGGCGAGCGCACCGGCGGCCGCCGCCGCGCGGACGTCGGCCGGGACGATCATCACGACCAGATCCGCCGATGCCAGCGCGACCTCGACCGCGTGGGCCACCCGCCGCGGCACGTCACATACGACCGTCACCCCGGCGGTGCGGCCCGCATCGATGACCGCGCTCAGCGCTCCGCCGTCGATCTCTGTGCCATGGCGCCCGCCGGAGAGCACTGTGACGCCACGACGGCGGGGCAGTGCGCCGCGCAAGGCATCGAACCCGAGCCGGCCCTCGCGCAGCGTGAGGTCCTGCCACCGCAGTCCGGGTACCCGCTCGGTGCCCATCGCCAGGTCCAGGCCACCGCCCCAGGGATCGGTGTCGATGAGCAGCGATTGCGGTGCGGCCTGCGCCAGCGCCGCGGCGAACAGCGAGGCTCCTGCCCCTCCGCACCCGCCGAGCGTCGCGACGACCGCACCTCGGTGGGCGTTGGGGCCGGCGCCCTGTGTTGCTGTGGCGAACGCATCGATCAATTCGCCGTCCTGCTCGGGCAGCCGGATGACCCGTTGCGCCCCAACGGATACCGCGGCTTTCCAGTCACCGTCGACAGGTTCGGCCAACCCCACCAGGAAGACCCGGTCACGACGCGGCATGCCGTCGTGAGCGCACCGGCCAGCCGCTGCCGAATCGAGCACCACCGCCTGGGCACTCAACCAGACCGTGCGACTGGACGGACGGTGGGCGTGGACCACCCGCACCGACGCGGCGGCCGCCACCCGGTCGACGTCATCACGCAGCGTCCGGTCGTCGACCAGGGCGAGTACTGAGGTGGCCGGCGTCATTCATCCACCGTGCAGAAGGGGGTGCCGGCGACACCAGAGGGTGCGGCCGATCTGTGGATGAATCGGCGTTTGTGCACAACTCGACGGGCGTCTGATCTTGTGAAAATCCCGTTCCGCAACGATTCGCAGCTGTGCTGGAAACTTCGGTGCGGGCGGTGAACTTACCCGGAAAAAGGGACGACCCCCGCCAGGGGGGGAGGAGGCGGAGGTCGTCGTGTATCAGCCCCGGGGGGTCGGGCTGATCCACACTCGGACATAGCCGAGTAAGGCCCACTATACACACGGAATTGCCCGTCGGCGCAAGTAGCGATGCAGGACATTTGCCCGAAATACGAAAATTTGTGCAGTTTGCGACACGTGTCGTGAGCTGCCACTTTCCCAGGGTTGGGAAAGTACTCCCGAGGCCTCCCCCTATGCTGGAATCCGTGACGGCATCCGAGGGGCCCGCCGACGAATCCAGTGCGCCGGGGCCCGCATCGCACACCGGTCAACCTGTCCGCACGGCCGCCTTTTTCGACCTCGACAAGACAGTCATAGCAAAGTCGAGCACCCTCGCATTCAGCAAACCGTTTTTCGATCAGGGTCTGCTCAACCGCCGTGCCGTGCTGAAGTCGTCCTACGCTCAGTTCCTCTTTCTGATGTCCGGGGCCGATCACGATCAGATGGATCGGATGCGCACCTATCTGACCGACATGTGCACAGGTTGGGACGTCGAGCAGGTGCGCTCCGTGGTCAGTGAGACCCTGCACGAGATCGTCGATCCACTGGTCTTCGCGGAGGCCGCCAACCTGATCGCCGACCACAAGCTGTGCGGCCGGGACGTGGTGGTGGTGTCGGCATCCGGCGAAGAGATCGTGGCGCCGATCGCCCGCGCTCTCGGCGCCACCCACGCGATGGCCACCCGGATGGTCGCAGAAGATGGAAAGTACACCGGCGAGGTTGCCTTCTACTGTTTCGGCGAAGGCAAAGCCGAGGCGATCCGTGAGCTGGCCACCCGCGAGGGGTATGCGCTGGAGCATTGCTACGCCTACTCCGATTCGATCACCGACCTGCCGATGCTCGAGACCGTCGGGCACCCCTCTGTCGTAAATCCCGACCGCGGCCTGCGCAAGGAGGCCGCCGCGCGCGAGTGGCCGGTGCTCACCTTCAGCCGCCCGGTGCCGCTGCGGGACCGGCTGCCCGCCGCTCCGTCGGGCGCGGCCGTCGCCACGACGGTCGCGGTCGGGCTGAGCGCGCTGGCCGGCGGTGCGCTCACCTATTCCCTGCTCCGTAAGGTGCTGCCGCGCACCACTACCCGCCGGTAGCTACGCACGCCGGCGTAACGATCCGGATTCGCACCCGATTGGTACTTGCTGTGACCGCGGTCACGGAGTACAAAGGGAGGCACGGAAGCACGGCAAGGCCAAGGCCACACCGGAAGAGAAGGTGTGATCTCCCGAGTCGGGCATCCCAGCACGGATCACCGGAACCCACGCGGAGCACATGCCGCCATACAGGCAGAAGCGTTGTGGGCCTGCGGAATTGCGAAAAGCGAATGACGTCGACAATCTCTTGGGTGGGATTGCAGTCGTAGCGCATCGGAAGAACGCCGAGGCCACCCACACAACCCACCAGAGCACGCTTGGTAACCGGAGTCCGTGCTAGCGGGCGGCGAGCCGAATCGGACGAAAGTCCGATCACGGATCGTCGCCCGCTTCATTTGCTGGACGGTCCGGATCAGCCCTTCGCGGCCTGGGCGATCGAAAGCGCCTCGCGCGCACCGGCATGCAGACCTTGGCTGCTGAGCACCAACCACGCGCCCAACCCGTTCGGCGTTCCCGACGCGAATCCACGAGCGGCCGCCCGGTAGTTTCCGGACTGCTTCATCCAGAACATCTCCGGCACCCCGAGACCGTGCGGGTCCAGCCCGCTCGACATCGTGATGAGCCGCGACACGGCCCGCGCCACCACGCCGTCCGCGGTGCCGAACGGCTCGAGCGTCAACAGCTCCCCGTGCGCGACGGCCGCGAGCACAAAGGCGGGCACATTGGTCCCGCCGGTCACCAGCTCGGCCAACATCTCCAGTCGGGGCCCCACCTCCGGCGCCGAGCGCGGACGGCCCAGATGCTCGTCATCGACCAGATCCGCCGCGGCCAGCGCGTGCAATCTGGCCAGCGCCTGCAGCGGCGCACGCTGCCATACACCGGTCAGCGCATTCGCCCCGCCCTCCAGCGCCTCGGACACCCGCAGCGCGCCGGCCAGCACCGGATCGGGCTCGCCGTTCTCGGACAGACTGAGCGAGCCGCCGTCGAGCACCGACGACGCCCGTGCGGCCCGCAGCGCGGCTTCGGCGGCCGTGGCCGGCCATCCGCGGAGGTTGGTCCGGTGACGATGGGCCCGGCCCAGTTCCTCGCGGGCCTCTTCGCCGGCGGCCGCTACCCCTTCGAGTGCCACCAGCGGGGCAAGTGGATCGGTCATTGCCGTAACGCTAGCCGACCGCTGGGCTCGCAATCTTCGACGTTCGGCGCAGTACGCGCACCGCCCGCAGCGCATGTTGTGAGGCTCCAACGCCCGTGCAACGTTCGGTGACTAGGCTCACACACCATGAGCAACACCACAGCCACGCACACCGGCGTCCCGTCCGCCTACCCGCCGCCGGCGGACTTCGCGGCGAACGCCAATGCCACCAGCGACCTGTATGACGCGGCCGAGGCCGACCGGCTCGGGTTCTGGGCCGAGCAGGCCAACCGGCTGGCCTGGCAGACCCCGTTCGAAGAGGTGCTGGACTGGTCGGACGCGCCGTTCGCGAAGTGGTTTGTGGGCGGCAAGCTCAACGTCGCCTACAACTGTGTGGACCGCCACGTCGAGGCCGGAAACGGTGACCGGGTCGCCATCCACTGGGTCGGCGAACCGGTCGACGACGCCCGCACACTCACATACTCAGAACTCAAGGACGAGGTCTGTAAGGCCGCCAACGCCCTGACCGAGCTGGGACTGGTGTCCGGCGACCGCGTCGCCATCTACATGCCGATGGTGCCCGAGGCCATCGTGTCGATGCTGGCCTGCGCACGACTGGGCATCATGCACTCGGTGGTGTTCGCCGGGTACTCGGCGTCCGCGCTGCGGGCCCGCATCGATGATGCCGAGGCCAAGCTCGTCATCACCACCGATGGCCAGTACCGGCGCGGAAAGGCCGCCTCGCTCAAGGAGGCCGTGGACGACGCTGTTGAAGCATCCGAGTCCGTGGAACACGTACTGGTGGTGCGCCGCACAGGTATTGACATCACGTGGACCGAAGGCCGCGACATCTGGTGGCACGAGGCGGTGGACGGCGCGTCGACCGTGCACGAACCTGAGGCGTTCGATGCCGAGCATCCGCTGTTCCTGCTCTACACCTCGGGCACCACCGGTAAGCCCAAGGGCATCGTGCACACCACCGGTGGCTACCTCACGCAGTCGTCCTACACCCACTTCAACGTCTTCGACGTCAAGCCGGAGTCCGACGTGTACTGGTGCACAGCCGATATCGGCTGGGTGACCGGACACACGTACATCGTGTACGGACCGCTGTCCAACGGCGTCACCCAGGTGGTCTACGAGGGCACTCCGACCTCTCCCACCGAGCACCGTCACTTCGAGATCATCGAAAAGTACGGTGTGACAATCTATTACACCGCACCCACGCTGGTTCGCACGTTCATGAAGCTGGGACGTCAGATCCCCGCCGACCACGATCTGTCGAGCCTGCGACTGCTGGGCTCGGTCGGCGAACCCATCAACCCCGAGGCATGGCGTTGGTACCGCACCGTTTTCGGCGATGACAAAACCCCGATCGTCGACACCTGGTGGCAGACCGAGACCGGGTCGATCATGATCTCACCGCTGCCCGGCGTGACGTCCACCAAGCCGGGTTCGGCGATGCGACCGCTGCCGGGCATCTCGGCCAAGATCGTCGACGACGAGGGCAACGAGCTCAAACCGGGCACCGACCACGGTGAGCAGGCCAACGGCTATCTGGTGCTCGACAAGCCATGGCCGTCGATGCTGCGCGGCATCTGGGGTGACCCGGAGCGGTTCAAGGAGACCTACTGGTCGCGGTTCGCCGAGCAGGGCTGGTACTTCGCCGGCGACGGCGCGCGCTACGGCAGCGACGGCGAGATCTGGGTGCTGGGCCGCATCGACGATGTCATGAACATCTCCGGGCACCGCATCTCGACCGCCGAGGTCGAGTCCGCGTTGGTCGGGCACGCCGGGGTCGCCGAGGCCGCCGTCGTCGGAGCCACCGATGAGCAGACCGGGCAAGCCATCTGCGCATTCGTCATCCTGAAGGCCAGCGCCCACGGTGGCGCCGAGGGGATGGTCGACGAGTTGCGCGCCGAAGTGGCCAAGGAGATCTCGCCGATCGCCAAACCCCGCGAGATCCATGTCGTTCCGGAGCTGCCCAAGACCCGCAGCGGCAAGATCATGCGCCGGTTGCTGCGCGATGTGGCCGAGGGCCGCGAACTCGGCGACACCTCGACGCTGTTGGATCCCAGCGTGTTCGAGGCGATCCGCGCCAGCAAGTAGCTACGGCGGGCCAGAGCGCAGCAACCCGGGGATTCGGTCAGCTCAGGCGACCGGCACGAATCCGGTGCCCGGGCGGTTCTTGGTCGTGATGTCCGCCAGCACCGTGTTGATCGACACGGTGACGGCAGGGGTGTGCAGCGGCACGTACTTGACCACGCACGTCGGCAGTTCCTCGGTGAAGGCGCCGTGAATCATGCCGACGAGCCGGTTGTTCACCGTCACCGGCGCGCCGGAGTCGCCGGGCTGCCCGCACACCTGATTCAGGATGGTGCCCGGGTCCTGACCCGGGCCCCAGGTCACGCCGCAGGAGTATCCGGTGGTGCGGCCCAGCTTGCAGGCCACCTCACCGAACGACGGGTCCGGACCGAGCCCGAAGATCGAGAATCCGTTGACGGTGTTCACCGGGCGCACCTTGCGCTGATCGAACTCGATGACGGCGTAGTCGAGGCCGTCATTGCCGGCGACCATGACGCCGACCGTGCCCGCCTTCGGCGCCGCCTCGGATGCGACGACCGCTCCCGGTCCGCCGCAGTGCGCAGAGGTGAACCCGATGAGCTTTCCCGCTGCGTCGTGACCGATCGAGGTGAGCGTGCAGAACGCATGCCCGTCGATGACGATGCCGGATCCGCCGCCGAGATCGACCGGTCCTTCGGCGTGGGCGGCCGGTCCCGTCGACAACGCGAGGGGGGCCAACACCGCGAGCGAAACGAAACGCGCCAGGTACCGCCAGCGGTGTCTCAAGGTCTCCCCGTTCAATCGGTGCTCGCCATTCTATGTCGGCCGGGAGGAAACCTCGGCTGCTGGAACCTTCCCCGTCGCTTCGCTCGCCCCCGGACCATGGCAACATAGCCCCCATGAGCTCGAGCAACGGGGACCGCAAGAACGGCGTGCCCGCGACCGTCACATCGATTCCGCTCGTGGACCCGCACGCCCCGAAGGTCGATCCGTCGATCGGTGACCTGGTCAAGGATGCGACCGCGCAGGTTTCGACGCTGGTGCGCGCCGAGGTGGAACTGGCCAAGGCCGAGATCACCCGCGATGTGAAGAAGGGCCTCACCGGCAGCGTCTTCTTCATCGCGGCGCTGGTCGTGCTGTTCTACTCGACCTTCTTCCTGTTCTTCTTCATCGCCGAGTTGCTGGACACCTGGCTGTGGCGGTGGGCGGCGTTCCTGATCGTGTTCGGGATCATGGTGCTGACGACGGTTGCGCTGGCGCTGTTCGGCTACCTCAAGGTGCGCCGCATCCGGGGCCCGCAGCAGACCATCGAGTCGGTGAAGGAAACCAAGGAGGCGCTGACGCCGGGCCACGACAAGCCCGAGGCGCCGCGTCCCGCGCTCACCACCGACCCGTCGGGCTGGTAGCCGACGCCCCTCATGGCACCCCGGCCGGATCCGTCTGTTGTACGCATCGACGGACCGTGGCGACACCTGCAGATCCACGCCAACGGCATCCGCTTTCATGTCGTGGAGGGGCTGACCGGTTCCGAGCGGCCCGACCGCCCGCTGGTGATCCTGCTGCACGGCTTCGGGTCCTTCTGGTGGTCCTGGCGCCACCAGCTGCGCGGCCTGAGCGACGCCGGGGCGGCTCGGGTGGTCGCCGTCGATCTGCGCGGGTACGGCGGCAGCGACAAACCGCCTCGCGGGTATGACGGGTGGACGCTGGCCGGTGACACCGCCGGCCTGGTGCGCGCGCTCGGCCACAGTTCGGCGACGCTGATCGGCCATGCCGACGGCGGGCTGGTCTGCTGGGCCACCTCGATCCTGCATCCCCGGGCGGTCGACGCCGTCGCCCTGGTCAGCTCGCCGCACCCGGTGGCGCTGCGCGAATCGGTGCTCGCCAACTCCGCGCAGCGCCGGGCGCTGCTGCCATGGCTGTTGCGATACCAGCTGCCCATCTGGCCGGAGCGCAAGTTGATGCGCCACAACGCAATAGAGGTCGAGCGGGTGGTGCGCAGCCGCGCCGGTGACGCCTGGCTGGCCACCGAGGACTTCGCCGAGACGGTCCGGCACCTACGGCAGGCGATTCAGATCCCGGGCGCGGCCCATTCCACCTTGGAATACCAGCGCTGGGCGGTGCGCAGCCAGCTGCGCACCGAGGGACGACGATTCATGCAGTCGATGAAGCGACCGCTGGACATTCCGCTGCTCCATCTGCGCGGCGCGGCCGATCCGTATGTGCTGGCCGACTCGGTGCGCCGCACCGAGCCGTTCGTCTCACGCGGCCAGTTCGTCTCCGTACCCGGGGCCGGACATTTTGCGCACGAGGAGACCCCGGTGCCGGTCAACGCCGCGCTACAGCAGTTTCTGGCTGAGGTTTATCCCGGCTGACCGATGCACGTACCGGTGGGCACCGGCGCGGTGTTGCCGACCTCGAGCCGCTGCGGCAGTACCTCCTGCGCGGTCAGCACAAATCCGGTGTCCGCGTCGTCAACGGCGGCCCCGAACACCACACCGAGGACCCTGCCGTCCTTGTCGATCATCGGGCCACCGGAATTGCCTTGCCGGACAGTCCCCCTGACGGTGTACACGGTCCGGTTCACCGTCGTCGAGTTGTAGATGTCGGGACCGTTGAGCTCGATTGTCTCGCGCACGCGCGCCGGGGTCGCGGTGAAGTCCCCGCCACCCGGATAGCCCATCACGATGGCGTCGGTGGTCGGCTCGGCCTCGGAATCGTCGAAGATCAGCGGGACGGACGGCAATTCCGGGACGGCCAGGATGGAGATGTCCTGGTTGGGGTCATAGGCGACCACGCTGGCGTCATAGGACTGCCCGCCCACCTCCACGGTGACGGTCTCCGCGCCGGCGACCACGTGTGCGTTGGACATGACCCGGTTCGGTGCGATGACGAACCCGCTGCCCTCCAACACCTTCTGGCAGCTGGGTGCGACTCCGCGGATCTTCACCACACTGTTCCTGGTGGCCTCGACAACCGGTGATGCCGACAGTGCCGCATCCGGTGCGTCGACGGCGACGATCGGAGTACGGCTGAAGGGTTCGAGCACCGCGGGCAGGCCCGAGGTGTCCAGTAGACCGGCCAGCCGGGCGGGCACCTTCTTGAGCCACTCCGGGGCGAGGGCGTCGACCTCGCTGAGCACCTTGGAGCCGCGGACGGCCCCGGCCAGGGCGGGCTGGCTGGTCAGCGGGGTGGCCAGCAACCAGGCCGCCACCAGCACGGTGACCAGCTGCAGGGCCGCGCCGATGATCGAGTCGATGGTGCGCAGACCGCGGTTGCGCATGGCGCCGCGCACCGCTCGGCCCAGCACCACACCGGCGATCTCCCCGATGACCACCAGGGCCAGGATCAGGAACAGCGTCGCGAACAGTTTCGTGCGGGGCCCGTCGATGTTGCCGACGACATGTGGTGCCAGCAGCACGCCCGCGACGGCGCCGAGCACCACCCCGATGAACGACAGCAGCGAGCCGAGCGCGCCGGAGCGCCAGCCCGAGACCGCGGCCACGAAGGCGACGGCGAGGATGGCGAGGTCGAGCCACTGTGACGGTGTCATTGTTGGGCCTCACGGTACTGGCTGGCGCGTCCGACAAGCGCCATTGCCTCGTCCAACTCACGCAGGTTGTCGGTGTCCCACGGCTGCGCCCACCCGGCGACGTCGAGAATCGCCGAGATCACCTGACCGGTGAAACCCCACACCAGCATCTGGTTCAGCAGGAATGCCGGGCCGGCGAAACGGCTGGTGTTGGCCTCGCGGTAGACCATCAACCGGTTCTCCGGATTGATGAACGCGCGCAGCGGAACCCGCGCGACGATGGCCGCCTCCCCTGGGTCGACCACCCCGACAGGCCCCGGATCCGGCGAATAGGCCAGCACCGGAACGACGTGAAAACCGGTCGGCGGGATGAACATCCGGTCCAGGACGGCCAGCGGGGTCAACCGACCGGTGTCGACGCCGGTCTCCTCACGGGCCTCGCGCAGCGCGGTGGATACCGGGCCGTCGTCCTCCGGGTCGGACACCCCGCCGGGAAATGCGGCCTGTCCGGAGTGGTTGCGCAGTGTGGAGGCGCGCACGGTGACCAGGAGGTCGGTGTCCGGCGGCGGCCCGCCGACCGGGGCCTCGGCGGGCCCGGAGAACAGAACCAGCACCGCGGCATCGCGTTTGGTGCCCGCGCGGGTGGCGGTTTCGTTGGCGGCGGTGATGGCGGCGAGCACATCGGCGGGGACACGACTCCGGTAGGCATCGGGCACCGCGGCGACATTGTCGACCAGCGGCTGCAGCCAGCGCGGCGCGGCGTCCGGCGCCAGAACACTCCCCGGGTCGCTGCGCTCTTGCCCGCCGCGGGTGCTACTCAACCGGAACTCCTATCGACGGATTCACCGCCGCGGCGATCTCGTCGGCGTCGGTGAACGGGCGCGGCAGGATTTCGGCCACGCTACCGTCCGCCCGCAGCACGACGGTCGCAGGCATCACGTTGGGCACCTTGAGCGCGCCCGCGACGAGGCGGCGCCCGTCCTGCACCGTCGGCAACCGGACGCCCAGCTCGGCGAGGCGCAGCAGACCGGCGGTCTCGTTCTCGTCCTGGTGCACCGTCAGGACCGTCACCCGATCACCCATCCTCCGCTGGTATTCGGCCAGTGCGGGCAGCTCGTCCGCGCACGGTCCGCACCAGTACGCCCACAGGTTGAGCAGCACCGGCCGGCCCGCCAACCCCGGTGCGAGATCCATCGGGGTGCCGTCACCCGCGCATTCCAGGGTGATACCGCGCAACGCCTGCGGCCCGGGACCGGCCTCCGCGCTCGGGCAGGGCGCCAGGTCGGCACGCGCCCGGGGGCCGGCCAACGCCTCGGGGGTATCGGCATCGCGGTGATCGCGCGCGGCGGGTGTGCCGGCATCGACGGGGCCCGAGGTGTCGGTATCGAGTTCGCGCCACAGCGCGTAGCCCAGCGCCACCAGGATGATCAGTACTGCCGCGGTCCAGCGGGCCGAGCGGCTCACAGCCCGGCCAGCGCCAGCAGGTGCTCGGTCTCGGGACCCTTCACCAGCGCCGCCGCGGTGACCGGATCGGTGGGGCCGGCACCGAAGGACGGGCAGTCCTTGGCCAGCACGCACACCCCGCACGCCGGGCGACGGGCATGGCAGACGCGGCGGCCGTGAAAGATCACGCGATGGCTCAGCAGCGTCCATTCGCGGCGTTCGATCAACTCACCGACGATGTGCTCGACCTTCACCGGGTCCTCTTCGGCGGTCCAGCGCCAGCGCCGCACCAACCGGCCGAAGTGGGTGTCGACGGTGATACCGGGGATGTCGAAGGCATTGCCCAGCACCACGTTGGCGGTCTTGCGGCCGACACCGGGCAAGGTGACGAGGTCGGCCAGGTTGTCGGGCACCTCACCGTCGAACCGGGCCTCCAACTCCTGGCCCAGGTTGATCAGCGAGTTGGCCTTGTTGCGGTAGAAACCGGTGGGCCGGATCAGCTCTTCGAGTTCGGTCCGGTCGGCCTGGGCGTAGTCCAGCGCGGTGCGGTACCGCTTGAACAACGCCGGGGTGGTCAGGTTGACGCGTTTGTCGGTGCACTGGGCCGACAGGATGGTCGCGACCGTGAGTTCGAGCGGGTTGGTGAAATCCAGCTCGCAATAGACGTGTGGGAAAGCCACCGCGAGCGCACGGTTCATCCGCCGGGCCCGGCGGACCAGACCGAGATGGGTCTCGCGGTCCCATGCGGCGGACGACTTGCTCCGGACGGTGCTCGCACTCACCCGATCAGCGTACTGACATGCGGACATGGGCGAGCAAAGCGACAGGGGAAGAAGGCCCGACAGCCCGGTTCCGACCGGTGACAAACCGTGATCGCGCTGAGACCTTCGCCGTGTTTACTCACCTGTGTGTCTTGGTTGCTGGTCGCCTTCATCCCCGGGTTGCTGATGCTGGCGACCTTCGGGCTCGAGCGCCTGGAAGCAAGCCTGGAGACCGATGAGACCACGACGCTGCGCCGCAATGTCGGCACGGATTTGCTGGAACGCAAACGCCCGGCCCCCCGCGAACCGCGGGCGTTCACCGGTCTGCCGACCCGGTTGGCGACGTCCAGCGAGGGCAATCCGCAGTTTCCCGCGACTCGCCAGCCCAATCGTGTGTAGCGTTGGCTCGTCGTCGGCGGGCCAACCTCTAGACTGAATTCGCTAACAAGCTAGGCGGTCAGCCACCGCAGGTTTGATACGCATGACATATCACCCGATGAGCTTAAGAGGGGCAACGTGGACGAGATCCTGGCCAGGGCCGGAATCTTCCAAGGGGTAGAACCCACTGCGGTCGCTGCGCTGACCAAACAGCTGCAGCCCGTCGACTTTCCGCGCGGACACACGGTGTTCGCCGAAGGCGAGCCCGGTGACCGGCTCTACATCATCACGTCCGGCAAGGTGAAGATCGGCCGGCGTTCCCCTGACGGCCGGGAGAACCTGCTGACGATCATGGGCCCGTCCGACATGTTCGGCGAGCTGTCGATCTTCGACCCCGGCCCGCGTACCTCCAGTGCCACCACGATCACCGAGGTGCGCGCGGTCTCGATGGACCGCGAGGCGCTGCGCGCCTGGATCGCCGACCGCCCGGAGATCGCCGAGCAGCTGCTGCGCGTGTTGGCCCGCCGCCTGCGCCGCACCAACAACAACTTGGCCGACCTGATCTTCACCGACGTGCCCGGCCGGGTCGCCAAGCAGCTGCTGCAGCTGGCCCAGCGCTTCGGTACGCAGGAGGGTGGCGCCCTGCGCGTCACCCACGACCTGACGCAGGAAGAGATCGCCCAGCTCGTCGGTGCCTCCCGCGAGACCGTGAACAAGGCCCTGGCCGATTTCGCCCACCGCGGCTGGATCCGGCTCGAGGGCAAGAGCGTGCTGATCAGCGACAGCGAGCGGCTCGCACGGCGCGCCCGCTAGACCGATCTGCGGTTTGTGGAGTCTCCGTCGGAATGATTCCGACTGGGGCTCCACACATCACTGTCTGAGGTAGTCCAGCTGGGCCTGCGTCGATTTCTCGGCCGCGGGCCACAGCTTCTGGTCCACATCGGTGTAGACGTGGGCGACGACCTGCTTCGCGGTGGCGTCCGCACCCAGCACCTGCAGGGCGCCGCGAACCTGTTCGAGTCGTTGTTCGCGATGGGCCAGGTAGGCGGTGGCGACACCGGCCAGATCGTCGAGTTCAGGGCCGTGTCCCGGCAGCACGGTGCGCGGCCCCAGCCCCTGTAGCCGGCGCAGCGATTCCAGGTAGGCCGCGAGGCTGCCGTCCTCGTCATCGATGACGGTGGTGCCGCGTCCGAGCACGGTGTCGGCGGTCAGGACGGCGTCGTCGACGAGGAAGGACAGCGAGTCCACGGTGTGGCCGGGAGTGGCCATCACCGTGATGCGCAGACCGGCCGCGTCGATCACCTCGCCGTCGGTCAGCGGCCCACCCATACCCCGCAGAAATCCGCTGCCCACCGCGCGCACCACCGCGCCGGTGCGCTCCACCAGCATGTCGATACCGTCGGTGTGGTCGCCGTGCTTGTGGCTGATCAGCACCAAACCGATCTTGCCGAGCGCGGCGATCCGGTCGATGTGCTCGGTGTCGTCGGGGCCGGGATCGACGATCACCATCTCGTCGCTGCGCGGGCCGCGCAGCACCCAGGTGTTGGTGCCGTCCAGCGTCATGATGCCCGGGTTGTCGCACAGGAGCACCGAGGCCGATTCGGTGACCGGTCTCAGCACGCCGTACGCGGGATGGGTCGTCACGCGACCTCGACGATCACTTCCACTTCCACCGGGGCGTTGCGCGGCAGCTCGGACACCCCGACCGCGGAGCGCGCGTGGGCGCCGGCTTCGCCGAAGATCTCACCGAACAGTTCGGAGGCCCCGTTGATGACGCCGGGCTGTCCGTCGAATCCGGGCGCCGAGGCCACGAAGCCGACGACCTTGACCACCTTGACGACCGCGTCGATGCCCACCAGCGCGTGCACGGCCGCCAGTGCGTTGAGCCCACAATGGCGGGCCAGGTCCTTGGCCTGCTCGGCGGTGACCTCGGCGCCGACCTTGCCGGTCGCCAGCAGTGCACCGTCGCTGATCGGCAGCTGTCCTGCGGTGTAGACCAGATTGCCGGTGCGCACCGCGGGTACGTACGCGGCCAGCGGCGCGACCACGGCGGGCAGCTCGATGCCCAGCTCGGCCAGCTTTGCCGAGACGGCGCTCACTTGGGCCGCTTCAGGTAGGCGACGTGCTGCTCACCGGTGGGGCCGGGCAGCACCGACACCAGTTCCCAACCGTCGACACCCCAGGTATCCAGGATCTGCTTGGTGGCGTGCGTCAGCAACGGAACTGTGGCGTATTCCCAACGGGTTAACTCGCTCATGTGGGCGAGCTTATCCGGCCATCGGTCACGCATGGATAGCATGCAGGCGTGGAACAAGAATCCAACGACCGCAAACCGGTCGGCTGGCCGTCCCGCCTGAACAAGGCACGACTGCACTTCGTCACCGGCAAGGGCGGCACCGGCAAGTCGACGATCGCGGCGGCGCTGGCACTGGCGCTGGCCGCCGGGGGCCGCAAGGTACTGCTGGTCGAGGTCGAAGGACGCCAAGGCATCGCCCAACTCTTCGACGTGCCCCCGCTTCCCTACAAGGAAGTCAAGATCGCCACCGCCGACGGTGGCGGGCAGGTCAACGCGCTGGCCATCGACACCGAGGCGGCGTTCCTGGAATACCTCGACATGTTCTACAACCTCGGCATCGCCGGCCGCGCGATGCGCCGCATCGGTGCGGTCGAGTTCGCCACCACGATCGCCCCGGGCCTCCGCGATGTGCTGCTCACCGGCAAGATCAAGGAGATCGTGGTGCGCAGAGAAAAACAAGCCAAGCCGGGCCAAATGGTCTACGACGCGATCGTGGTCGATGCTCCCCCGACGGGACGCATCTCACGTTTTCTCGATGTCACCAAGGCGGTGTCCGAATTGGCCAAGGGCGGTCCGGTGCACTCGCAGGCCGACGGCGTGGTCAAGATCCTGCATTCGGATCTGACCGCCATCCACCTGGTGACCCTGCTGGAGGCGCTGCCCGTGCAGGAGACCATCGAGGCGATCAGCGAACTGCGCGAACTCGATCTGCCCATCGGCAGCGTGATCGTCAACCGCAATATCCCCTCATACCTGTCCGCCGCGGACCTCACCAAGGCCGCCGAGGGCGACATCGACGCCGATGCCGTCGGCGCCGGACTCGATGCTGCCGGGATCACGTTGTCGGACAGTGATTTCGCCGGACTGCTCACCGAGTCCATCCAGCATGCCACCCGGATCGCCGCACGCGCCGAGAGCGCGGAACTGCTCGAAGATCTCGACGTGGCCAGGCTGGAACTTCCCGCCATCGCCGACGGCGTCGACCTCGGCAGCCTGTACGAACTCGCCGAAGCACTTGCCGCCCAAGGAGTGAGGTAACCCGTGAGTACGACTCCGCCGGCCCTGGACCTGGGTGCCATCCTTGCCGATACCGCCAACCGGGTCGTCGTGTGCTGCGGCGCCGGCGGCGTCGGTAAGACGACGACCGCCGCCGCGATGGCGCTGCGGGCCGCCGAAGGTGGCCGCACGGTGGTCGTTCTGACCATCGACCCGGCCAAGCGACTGGCGCAGGCACTGGGCATCGAGAGCCTGGGCAACAACCCGCAGCGGGTGCCGCTGGCTCCGGAGGTGACCGGCGAACTACACGCCATGATGCTCGATATGCGCCGCACCTTCGATGAGATGGTGCTGCAGTACTCATCGGATTCCGAACGCGCAGAAGCAATTCTGGAGAACCAGTTCTACCAGACGGTGGCCACCTCGCTGGCGGGCACGCAGGAGTACATGGCGATGGAGAAGCTCGGCCAGTTGCTGGCCGAGGACAAGTGGGACCTGATCGTGGTGGACACCCCGCCGTCGCGCAACGCGCTGGACTTCCTGGACGCGCCCAAACGGC
Organism: Mycolicibacterium frederiksbergense; assembly: GCF_012223425.1. Classification (GTDB taxonomy): domain Bacteria; phylum Actinomycetota; class Actinomycetes; order Mycobacteriales; family Mycobacteriaceae; genus Mycobacterium; species Mycobacterium frederiksbergense. The sequence continues at coordinate 3,116,117 of NZ_CP038799.1, read as the reverse complement.
TCGGCAGCTTCATGGACAGCCGGCTGTGGCGACTGCTGCTGGCCCCGGGCCGCGGGATCGGCAAGCTCGTCACCGGCGCCGTCGGACTGGCGATGAAGGCGCTGTCAACGGTGCTCGGATCCCAGATGTTGGCTGACGCAGCAGGTTTCGTGCAGGCGCTGGACGCCACCTTTGACGGGTTCCGGCAGAAGGCGGACAAGACCTACGAGCTGCTCAAGCGCCGCGGCACCCAGTTCGTGGTGGTGTCGGCGGCCGAACCGGATGCGCTGCGCGAGGCTTCGTTCTTCGTCGACCGCTTGTCTCAGGAGAAGATGCCGCTGGCCGGCCTGATTCTCAACCGCACCCACCCGACGCTGACCAGCCTGGCCGGCGAGAAGGCCGCCGAGGCCGCCGATCAGCTCGATGCCGAGCAGGGTGCGGGCGGGTTGACCGCTGCGGTGCTGCGGGTGCACGCCGCGCGGGCGGCCACCGCCAAGCGCGAGGTGCGACTGCTGTCCCGGTTCACCGGCGCCAACCCGCATGTCGCGATCGTCGGGGTGCCGTCACTTCCATTCGACGTATCGGATCTGGAAGCGCTGCGCGCCATCGGCGATCAGCTCACGGGCGCCGCGGCGAGCTAGACCGCGCTGCGGTGCTTGCGCTGGGCGGCGAAGAATTCTGCCCAGGACACGACCTCGGGGTGCTGCTTGAGCAGGGCGCGGCGCTGGCGCTCGGTCATGCCGCCCCAGACACCGAACTCCACCTTGTTGTCCAGGGCGTCGGCACCGCATTCGGCGATGACGGGGCAATGCCGGCAGATGACTGCCGCCTTGCGCTGGGCGGCTCCGCGTACGAAAAGCTCATCGGGGTCTGCCTGCCGGCAGCGCGCCTGCGAAACCCACGCGATCCTTGCCTCGGCCTCAGCCCCGGGGGCGGCAGCGTGGAGTTGGGGGCTAACGCCAATCTTGTGCGTGGCAGATGATGTGACTGACACCAGCGATCCCTTCGTCCGGACTACATAACACGTAGATGTAATCTGCGCCACATTGCGTCCAGAGTGTTACCTGAATCGCATTGTGTGTCCAAGCTAGGTGGTCAGTGGCCTTTTACGCAACAGTCAGATCACGCTTTTTTGGGACGACCGTGCCGTCAGGGCCCCGAAAGCGGCATTCGCCCGGCTCGCGGGCCCCGATTGGACCCGCTGGCTACTCTGTAACTCATGCCTGAGCAGCCCCCGACACGTCCGCCGGTAGCGGTGACGGTCATCAAACTGATGTGGTGCTGTCTGCTGGCCGCCGTCATCGCCGCCGGATTGATGTTCCCGGTCGTCGGCGGGATAGGCCTGATGTCCAATCGGGCCTCTGATGTGGTCGCCAATGGATCGGCGCAATTGGTCGAGGGCGACATCCCGGCGGTGTCGACGATGACCGACGCCCGCGGCAACCCAATCGCCTGGCTGTACACGCAGCGCCGCTTCGAGGTGCCCACCGATCAGATCGCCAACGCCATGAAGCTGGCCATCGTCTCGATCGAGGACAAGCGGTTCGCCGAGCACAACGGTGTGGACTGGCAGGGCACGCTGACCGGCCTGTCCGGTTATCTCTCCGGCAACCTGGACACCCGTGGCGGCTCCACCATCGAGCAGCAGTACGTGAAGAACTATCAACTGCTGGTGGTCGCCCAGACCGACGCCGAGAAGCGCGCGGCCGTCGAGACCACCCCCGCCCGCAAGCTGCGCGAGATCCGGATGGCGCTGACGCTGGACAAGACGCTCACCAAACCGGAGATCCTGACCCGATACCTGAACCTGGTGTCCTTCGGTAACGGCGCCTTCGGTATCCAGGACGCCGCCCAGACCTACTTCGGGGTCAACGCCTCCGAGCTGAACTGGCAGCAGGCCGCGCTGCTGGCCGGCATGGTTCAGTCGACCAGCGTGCTGAACCCCTACACCAACCCCGAGGGTGCATTGGCCCGGCGGAACCTGGTGCTGGACACCATGATCGAGAACGTGCCGCAGGAAGCCGAGGCGCTGCGCGCGGCCAAGCTGGAACCACTCGGCGTGCTGCCGACGCCCAACGAGTTGCCGCGCGGATGCATCGCGGCCGGGGACCGCGCCTTCTTCTGCGACTACGCGCTGGACTACCTGGCAAGGGCCGGTATCAGCAAGGAGCAGATATCCAAGGGCGGATATCTGATCAAGACGACGCTGGATCCCGATGTACAGGCCAACATCAAATCGGCCGTCAACCAGTACGCCCCGTCGGATATCACCGGCGTCGCCAGTGTGATGAGCGTCGTCAGGCCGGGCAAAGAGGCCCACCCGGTGGTGGCGATGGCCAGTAACCGCACCTACGGCCTGAACACCGACGCCGGCGAGACCATGCAGCCGCAGCCCTTCTCGCTGGCCGGAAACGGTGCGGGTTCGGTGTTCAAGATCTTCACCGTCGCCGCCGGCATGGAGATGGGCATGGGCATCGACACCCAGCTTCCGGTGCCGCCGGCATTCCAGGCCAAGGGACTGGGCAGCAGCAGTTCGCCCGGTTGCCCGCCGGCCACCTGGTGCGTACGCAACGCCGGTGGCTACAGCGGCTCGATGAACATCACCGATGCGCTGGCCACCTCGCCGAACACTGCCTTTGCGAAGCTGATCTCCCAGGTGGGCGTGCAGCGGGCCGTCGACATGTCGGTGCGGCTGGGCCTGCGGTCCTACGCGCTGCCCGGTACCGCCCGCGACTACGACCCGGACAGCAACGAGAGCCTCGCCGATTTCGTGAAACGGCAGAACCTCGGCTCGTTCACCCTGGGCCCCATCGAGGTCAACGGGCTCGAGCTGTCCAACGTCGCCGCCACGATCGCCTCGGGTGGCACCTGGTGCCCGCCGAATCCGATCGACAAGGTCTTCGACCGCAACGGCACCGAGGTCGCGGTGACCACCGAGACCTGCGAGCAGGTCGTGCCCGAGGGCCTGGCCAATACCCTGGCCAATGCGCTGAGCAAGGACGACACCGGCGCGGGTACCGCCGCCGCGGCGGCGGGATCGGTGGGCTGGAACCTGCCGATGTCCGGCAAGACCGGCACCACCGAATCGAACCGCTCCTCGGCCTTCCTGGGTTTCACCAGTGAGTTCGCCGCCGCCAACTACATCTACGACGACTCCACCACCCCCAGCGAGCTGTGCTCGTTCCCGTTGCGTCAGTGCGGTTCGGGAAACCTGTTCGGCGGCAACGAGCCGGCCCGGACCTGGTTCGCGGCGATGAAGCCGATCACCCCGGACACCGTGGTGCTGCCGCCGACCGATCCCCGCTACGTCGAGGGTGGGCCGGGTTCCCGGGTGCCCAGCGTGGGCGGGATGAACCTCGATCTGGCCCGCCAGCGGCTCCGTGAGGCCGGTTTCCAGGTCGCCGCCGACCCGCAGCCGGTCAACAGCACCTCACCGGCCGGTTACGTGGTGGGGACATCGCCGTCCGGGCAGACCATCCCCGGCTCGATCATCACGATCCAGACCAGCAACGGCATCGCGCCGCCCCCACCGCCGCCACCGGCGGGCATCCCCGGCTTGCCACCGCCGGTCGGCGAAACGGTGATCCAGATTCCCGGTCTGCCGCCGATCACGGTGCCGGTGCTGGGGCCACCACCTCCCCCGCCACCCCCTCCCGCACCATGATCGAGCAGTAAGCTGCTCACATGTCGCACCTGAAGAACACTGCCGCGATCGCCGCCGGCACCCTGGCCGCAGGCATCGGCTATGCGTCGTTGATCGAGCGCAACGCGTTCGCACTTCGGGAACTGACGATGCCGGTGCTGACACCGGGATCGACGCCATTGCGGGTGCTGCACCTGTCCGACCTGCACATGCTGCCGCGTCAGCGGCGCAAGCAGGCCTGGCTGCGGGAGCTGGCTTCGCTGCAGCCGGATTTCGTGGTGAACACCGGGGACAACCTGTCGCATCAGAAGGCGGTGCCCGCCGTCGTGCAGGCGCTCGGCGATCTGTTGTCGGTGCCCGGGGTGTTCGTGTTCGGCAGCAACGACTATTTCGCGCCGAGGCCCAAGAACCCGACGAACTACCTGTTCAACAAGAAGCGCCGGATCCACGGTGACCCGCTGCCCTGGCAGGACCTGCGGGCGGCCTTCACCGAGCGGGGCTGGCTGGACATGACGCACACCCGCCGCGAGTTCGATGTCGCCGGGCTGCGGATCGCCGCGGCCGGGGTGGACGACCCGCACCTCAAGCGGGACCGCTACGAGACCATCGCCGGAGCCCCCAGCCCGACCGCGAACCTGTCCCTGGGCGTCACCCACTCCCCCGAGCCGTGGGTACTCGACCGGTTCGCCGCGGACGGCTATCAGCTGGTGATGGCCGGGCACACGCACGGCGGTCAGCTGTGCCTGCCGTTCTACGGTGCCGTCGCGACCAACTGCGAACTGGACCGCAGCCGCGCCAAGGGCCCGTCGCAGTGGGGCGCGGATATGAAACTGCATGTGTCCGCGGGCATCGGTACCTCCCCGTACGCACCGGTGCGGTTCTGCTGCCGGCCGGAGGCCACGCTGCTGACCTTGGTGGCCACGCCCACCAAGAGCTCGCTGCTGGGTACCCGTGCCGGACAAGCACATCCGACCGTATCGGCACGGTGAGCGTCGAGGGCGATATCGCCTGTAGTGGGCCTCGGGACTGGGTGGACAATGCCGTCCGGTTGATCGAGGCCGACGCACGCCGCAGCGCGGACACCCACCTGTTGCGCTATCCGCTGCCGCCGTGGGCCGACGAGTTCGACGTTCAGCTGTATCTCAAGGACGAGACGACGCACATCACCGGCAGCCTCAAGCACCGGTTGGCGCGCTCACTGTTCCTCTACGCGCTGTGCAACGGCTGGATCGGCGAGGGCACCACCGTCATCGAGGCCTCGTCGGGTTCCACCGCGGTATCCGAGGCGTATTTCGCCGCGCTCCTGGGCGTGCCGTTCATCGCGGTGATGCCGTCCTCCACCAGCGCGTCGAAGATCGCCCTCATCGAATCCCAAGGTGGGCGTTGCCATTTCGTCGCGACATCGGCCCAGGTCTACGCGGAGGCCGAACGGCTGGCAGAGCAGACCGGTGGGCACTACCTGGATCAGTTCACCAACGCCGAACGTGCCACCGACTGGCGCGGCAACAACAACATCGCCGAATCGATCTTTGACCAGATGTGCCAGGAGACGCACCCCGTGCCGGACTGGATCGTGGTGGGCGCCGGGACGGGAGGCACCAGTGCCACCATCGGCCGCTATCTGCGCTACCGCCGCCACCGGACCCGGTTGTGCGTCGTCGATCCCGAGAACTCGGCCTTCTACCCGTCCTACGCGCAACGCGATCCGGCGTTCGCGACCGGGGCGTCCTCACGCATCGAGGGAATCGGCCGGCCGCGGGTCGAGCCGTCATTTTTACCGGGCGTGGTGGACCGGATGATGACGGTGCCCGATGCGGCGTCGGTGGCCGCCGCGCATCACGTGGGCCGGGTACTGGGACGCCGGGTGGGCCCGTCGACGGGCACCAACATCTGGGGTGCTTTCCGGCTGCTGGCCGAGATGATCTCTCAGCAACGCAGCGGCTCGGTGGTGACCCTGCTGGCCGACAGCGGCGACCGTTACGCGAATACCTACTTCGACAGTGAGTGGCTGGCCAGCCACGGGTTGAACCCCTCGGAACCGGCCTCGGCGCTGGCCCAGTTCGAATCCTCGGGCCGCTGGGCCTGATCCTCTCGCCGGCCGCTCAGGTACAGCCAGAGCGCAGCCAGGACGAAGAACCCGATGTAGATCGACGCTCCCAACCCGGTCATATCTGCCTCACTTCATGTCATGGGCCGCCCCCGACGGCGTCCTTGATGTCTATAACAACACCGGGGTCCGACATCCTTCCCGGAAGGCGATAGCCGTTTGGCTTTCCGGCCACCCGGTGCGATACGCTGTCGTGGCTTCACGCGGGGTGTGGCGCAGCTTGGTAGCGTGCTTCGTTCGGGACGAAGAGGTCGTGGGTTCGAATCCCGCCACCCCGACTCGTGTGATCGCAGGTAGAGGCCCTGACCGGGAATTCCGGTCGGGGCCTTCTTACTTCCCAGTCCGCAGCTGGTCCGCAGTGGCTGCCAGAGACCGCATTCGCGCGGCATCTAGTGCAACCGAAACTTGCTCCAGGTCGTCGGGGAACAGGTCGGCATACGTATCCAGGGTCAAGACCGCAGAAGCGTGTCCCAGCATCGTCTGAACAGCCTTGACGTTGGCCCCGGCGCTGATCGACAAGGACGCTGCCGTATGACGAAGGTCGTGAGGCGTGACGGTGGGATACGCCGGGTCTGCTTCCTGAAGCCGTTGGACAGCCATGTTGAACACCCGCGGCCGCCACGTCGACACTCGCAACAATGCTCCGCCGGGTGACGTGAACACCAAATCGTCTCGTCGCTTGCCGATCATGATCGCGGCCAGCGGATCAGCAAGGAACGCAGGGAAGGGCACCGAGCGACGCTCGTGGGATTTGGGTGACGACCACACCACACGTCCCTTGACCTCGGCGACCGCCTCACGGATATTTACCCTCCGGCGGAGCATGTCGAAGGACTCCACCCGTAGCGCTGCCATCTCGCCCCAGCGCAGCCCGGTGTAGGCCAGGAATCGAACAACAACGGCGTACTCGCCGACCTCGCGGGCCAGAAGCTCCACCTGCTGGTGTGTCAGGTAGCCCCGCGCTCGGTGCTGTCGTCGCGGCGACTTCACTCCTGTGCACGGATTGCGGGGGATCCGTCGATCGTCGACGGCCATCTCCAAGATCTGCCTCAGGACGCTGAGCGCGTTCTCGATGGTGGCCGGTTTGGCTCCGCCCGCCGCCAATTGCTGCACCCACGCCCTGATATCCGACGATTGCACGTCGGCTACAGCGACCGCGGCCCACCGGCCTTCGACGTAGCCCGACCAGGCGAATGCGCGTGTCGCAACCGTCGTCTCCTTCAAATGACCCTGTGTGCCAAGCCATTTCCCATGCAGCTCACGGACGGTGATGCGCCCGGCTTTCGGCGCGACATAGGTGCCGATCGTCTGAGCGGCCGTGATCTCATTGAGAAAGGCCTGAGCGTCCACCTTGCGGTCGAACGAACGCGTGTTCTCCCCGCCTTGGTCGTCGACGTAACGGGCCAACCAGCGGCGGCCCATACCGCTACGTGCGGTGGGGCTCCCGTCTGATCGACGCCACCGGTCCTCGACACCAGCCCGACGGTTTCGTCGCTGCAAGTCGACCACCTCCTCTACCGCCAGTTTCACACCGACCACCGACAGCCGACGAAAGCGTTCGGCTGGAGTCAATTTGTAGGCGAAGTTGAGGGTACTGGTGGACAAATGCAGGGCGCCACCACCACCGTTGGATTCGTTGACAGAACCCACCATTGAGGAGCAGCTACATGGATCTACTGAGCGCCAAACAGGTTTCGGACATCATCGGCGTCCCCGTTGGAACTCTCCGCTACTGGCGCCACTGCGATATCGGGCCGGCCAGTTTCACCTTGGGCCGCCGGGTCGTGTACCGGCGCGACGAGGTACTGCGATGGATCGCGGAACAAGAAACCGCGACCCGGCGGGGAGGCGGAGACGCCGCGTGAACCGCGCCCACGAAAAAGACCCCGGGGCCTAGCCGAGGTCTTTGTTCGAACCACCTGATCATCCGACACGGAAGTTCCACATGAGAATAGCTCGTCAACGCAGCCTGCATAAGCACGGTGTGCAGGAAATCCTATGAGCGACAACACCGAGACGGACAAGAAGTCGGTGGCCGCGCGCTTGGTCGGCATGGCACAGGAACGCTACCTGCTCGGACTCTCCGATGAGGGTGAGCCGTTCGGAGCTGACCGCGATCGCCCGCACTTGGTCATGCTCCTCCGCGCCGGCAAGGCCGGTCTACGCGCCGACCTAGCCACACGGTACTTCGCCGAGACCGGCGCGGTCGCCGGCGGCCAGGCCCTGACTGACGCCACGCTGATCCTTGAAGGATTGGCTGCCACGAAGCCGCCCGAACGCCTGAACCTCCGCGTCGCTGACGATGACGGCACGATCTACATCGATACCGGACTACCCAACGGCCAGGTGATTCGTATCCGACAGGGCCGGTGGACGCTGACCGAGCGGGCACCTGTGCGCTTTCTAGGCACCAAGTTGACCGGAGCGATGCCGCTGCCGGCTCAGGGCGGGGATATCGAGAAGCTCTGGGATTTCGTCAACGTCGACTTCGAAGACCGACCGGTCCTCCTCGCTGCCCTCATTGCCGCTCTTGTCCAGACCGACGTCCCACACCCGATCTTGGCGCTGTTCGCCGAGCAGGGCAGCGCCAAGAGCACAACCACCCGCATGCTGGTCGATCTCATCGACCCGTCACCGGTTCCCCTACGGCAGGCACCGCGTGATTCCGATTCGTGGGTCACTGCGGCGTCCGGGTCGTGGGTTGTTGCCTTGGACAATCTGTCGACGATTCCGCCCTGGTTGTCGGATTCCCTGTGCCGTGCCGCCACAGGCGACGGCAACGTCAAACGGGCGTTGTACACGGACTCCGATCTCGCGGTGATCAAATTCCGGCGGTGCGTCATCATCAACGGCATCGACGTCGGCGCAGTGCGACCCGACCTCGCGGAGCGACTGGCGACAGTCGACCTGCGACGCATTGATCGCCACATGCGACAACCGGAAGCCACGATGCGACAACAGTGGCGCACGGCTCTACCAGGCATTTTGGGCGGGCTTCTTGATCTGGCCGCCGTGGTTCATCAACGGCTGGAAACCATTTCGGTCGACGTGTCGCCACGGATGGCGGACTTCAGTCGCACGCTGGCGGCCGTTGACGAGATTCTGTCGACCCATGGCTTCCGGCGTTACTTGTCACGCGCCAGTCAACTCTCCGAGGACAGCCTGTCCGCCGACCCGTTCATCGAACAGCTAAGGCTGCACATCCGGGAACCGCTCATCGGAAAGTCCGGCGGCGACCTGCTGGCGACAGTCACGCCGACCGGCGACACCTGGCGCAGACCAAAGGAGTGGCCTCGGAACGGCCGGGATGTCACAGCCGTCCTGCGACGGCACGCACCTGCGCTCCGGAGTCTGGGTTGGGCGATCGAAGACGATGGCGCTCGAAATCATCGGAACGTGCTGCTGTGGACCATCTATCCGCCCTACAAAGATGTGTCGGCCAAACAACCCTCGCAATCCTCGCGTCCCTCGCGCATTTCGGCTCCGCGTGAGCTGTCGTCCTTTGTTCAAGATCTGCCGGCGCCCCACCAGACCATCCCGAACAAGCATTCGGGCGACAATCTCGACGTCGAGGCCTCATGACCGCGCTCGTCGTCACGGCTGCGCCGGACCTTTCGGGCACAATCAGCACCACGTCCCTCTACGTGAGGAGTTGGTGTCCGTGAGCGCGCAATTCGAGGCGATCGCCCAGGCGGTCATCCACGACTGGCCTGACTACGGGTGGTCCGGCCGATTGGAGGCGGCCATCAAGCAGCTGTATCTGTCAGAACTTACTTATCCGGCAACATGGTCCAGCGACCGTTGCGCGGAGTTCGCAGAGAGCCACGCCGGCGACGACGCGCTCCTTCTCACCAGCTCACTGGACGACCTCATCGATACCGTCACAGATTGCTATGTGCGCGATCACGGAGTTCTCCCCCATCGTGACGATTCAGCTCTATTACTTACAGCGGCGCGTCGGGACGTGCTCGACGAGCTGGAGCTCCGGTTCGCGGCTGACCTACCTGCCGAGATCGCCGCGTTGACAGCCCACGGTGTTGGAAGGGCAAATGGCTCTCTGACGGCGTGCGGGCCGGCCCAACGGCGGCAGAGCAGCACACTGCGCCTAAGCCGTCCTTAGGTAGGTTCCGTTTTGCGGCGGCACCATCCGCTTCGAAATGGCCTTTCGCACTCCCGTGTCGACAGACGAGATGCGATCGAGCGGCGCATAGATCCCTTGAAGCCGCGTTCGCTATTTCCGGACCGGGGGCGCTGCCTCTCCTGGTTGCGTCCAGCAGAGTGGTGTACGAGTCGGACCTGATCGGCGGTACCGGCGTGTCGTAGCCGAATGATTGAAGGTCATCGCGTGATTCTTCGAGAGACCGACCAAAGTCACTCGAGCAAAGAAGGAACACACGCGATGACCACTGCCCACAATATCGACCTGCCCACCGTGCTTGCCGAACGACTCACCACCACCCACCCCGACGTGCTGCGTGAGCTGCTGGCCACGTTCATCCATACGCTGATGGGCGCGGAAGCCGACGCGCTGTGCGGCGCCGGATACGGTGAACGCAGTACCGAACGGACGAACTCCCGCAACGGGTACCGGCACCGCCAATTCGACACCCGCACAGGTTCATTGGATCTCGCAATTCCCAAGCTGCGCCACGGTTCCTACTTCCCGGAGTGGCTACTGGAACGCCGCAAACGCGCCGAGCGGGCCCTGACCACCGTGGTGGCCACCTGCTACCTGCTCGGAGTCTCCACCCGGCGGATGGACAAGCTCGTCGAAACCCTGGGCATCACCAGTCTGTCGAAGTCGCAGGTGTCGGTGATGGCCAAGGAACTCGACACCGCAGTCGAGGCGTTCCGCAGCCGCCCGCTGGACGCCGGCCCGTACACGTTCGTCGCCGCCGATGCGCTGGTGCTCAAGGTGCGCGAGCAGGGACGTGTGGTCAACGTGCACGCGCTGATCGCCGTCGGGGTCAACGCCGAGGGCTACCGCGAGATCCTGGGCATCGACGTCAGCACCGCCGAGGACGGGGCGGGCTGGCTGACGTTCTGGCGGTCGTTGACCGCCCGCGGCCTGTCCGGGGTCAAGCTCATCACCTCCGACGCGCACGCCGGGCTGGTGGCTGCGATCGGGGCGACTCTGCCCGGAGCTGCCTGGCAGCGCTGCCGGACCCACTACACGACCAATCTGATGGCGATCACCCCGAAGTCGTCGTGGCCATGGGTACGCACCCTGCTGCATTCGGTGTTCGATCAGCCCGACGCGCAATCCGTTGCTGCACAATATGATCGCATCATCGATGCACTATCGGACAAGCTGCCCAAAGTCGCCGACCATCTGGAGAACGCCCGCGCGGACCTGCTCGCGTTCACCGCGTTTCCCAAACAGATCTGGCGCCAGATCTGGTCGAACAACCCCCAGGAACGACTCAACAAGGAGATCCGGCGACGCACCGACGTCGTCGGAATCTTCCCCGACCGAGGCGCCCTGATCCGCCTCGTCGGAGCGGTCCTGGCCGAACAGCACGACGAATGGGCCGAATCCCGGCGCTACCTCGGCCTCGACGTCCTGAGCAAATCCCGAGCCGACCAGAACTCACCAACCGAACAGGAGGACGTGCCGGCGGCACTGACCGCCTGAACCATCACCTCGAAGAATCACACGACAACGTCGTACACCACGTCCCTGGACTTGACCCCTCTCCTGCTCCTCATCTCTGACGATAGCGCCTACACTTGTCGGTAGGTGCATCTAAGGTGCATCTCTATGGACAGGACAGTATGACCATCGATCCACACACACTTCGCCCAGCTGAGGACGTTCCATTGGGGGGGCTGCCCTCGGCCGATCCGACCCTGCTCGGAAACGCTCCCCTCGAAGTCGCAGTGATCGAGATCCGGTATACCGCCCGTACCGACGAGATCACACCGGAGGTCGCCGCTGCTTTCCGGGACGACCTTGTGGAGAACACGGGGGTGGACTTCCCGAGCATTCAACCCACCGTCCAACAGCAGATGAGGATCGACTTCGGGGCCAACGGCGTTTCCCAGGTGGCAGCGGAGTCCAGTGGGTGGCAAATTGCTTCCGCGGACGGAGCACACGTCACGCTCATGCCCGACATCCTGATCATGCAGGTCAACCGCTACGAGCGATGGCGTACCAGCATGAAGGCTCCGCTAACCGTTCTGGTCGAATCTCTCGGACGGTTAGTCAAGCCATCGTTGGTGCACCGCATCGGTCTGCGGTACGTCGACCGCTTCCATGACAGTGGGTTCAACTCTGCAGAGGCTTGGCGTGGCCGGATCGACGACACCCTTCTGGGCCCTGTGCTTAACCCAGTGTTCGGCGGCAGTGTTCGAGGTGCTCAACAGCAGGTGGAGATCCGGCTTGATGATCATCACGGCGCGTTGCTGCGGCATGGACCAGTTCGCGATGATTCGGGCAAGTGCGTGCAGTATCTACTCGATACGGACGTGTTCCGCCACTCCTCATTCACGTTCGACGTGCGAGAGGTCGTCATCTCAGCGGAGCGGCTGAACCGCACTTCGTTGTCACTTTTTCAGGCGTCGGTTACCGATACCTACCTGAAAGAGCTTCGAGAAGGGAGCGCGAAATGACGATCATGGAGCAGCAGCCGACCGGCTCCCGCGTGCTCCGGTCACCTTCCTGGGCCCGAGCACAAAAGGGCCTGTACCCGGCCCCTTGCGAGGACGGACTCTGGTCCAGCACGTTCGTGGAGATGAGTTCATCGCCGGGGTTGCGGGATGTCGTCGCGCATTTCTCTGGAGCCCTCGACCCGTGCGGATGGGATCAGGTTCGCGTCGAAGTTTTCAAGAGTCTCGACGGGCAGATGAACCTTCCGGGCTCGGCGCTGTGGTTGACGATGCCGTATACATTCATCGATACGGTGCTGTCCGACGAGCAACAGATCGACGAGACGGTCGACGTTCTTGATGCCTTCGAACGAATCCGAGCCGAACTGGGCCTAACGCAGAAGGAGATGTTCAAGGCCACCGGCATCAACAAGCGCACGTTCCACTCGTGGGCGGCAAAGCCCCCGCCAGCCGGCCCGTGTAGCCAGCTTGGGTGGACTGTGGGAGTTGGCGGACGCCGTCGACGACCTCCGCAGCACACTGGACCAGCCGATGAACAGGTGGCTGCGTGCCGACAAGAAGCGAGCCTCCGCACTACTCGACGGCCGGTTCGACGACCTCGTTGACCTGGCTGTGGATCGGACGCCGTTCCCTCGGCGAGAGATCGGCACTTCGGTATACGAGGGGATCGCCGAACACGTCGAGACACCGATCATTCGAACCGGTGGTCCGGTGGTGACCGAGAACGTCGAGGACGGATTCGCCCGGTGACTATTGATCGACTCCTGCCGGAGCGATGGCCCCCGCACACGCTTCTCGCTCTGGAGCGGTGGCGGCAAGGGCATCTTCTCCCGATGGATCGCGGCGCATGGATCGTCCCAGCGTGGGTAGATGACCCTGTAACCGGAGAACCCGCTGCCGATGGAGCGTTGGGTGAGGTGCGTGCTCGGTCAGCACCATTGAGCGACAGCGGGTATGCCGCGGTGGTGTCACAGACCTGCGACATTGCGGGCGGTCCCGGGATGCGGCATCCGCTGGTGCAGGCATGCCCGGTACGCGACATCTCAGTCTTTTCGACGGAGAAGGTCCAGCAGATCAAAGACCATCAGCTCTCCGACTACGTCTGGCTAAGTGAGCCTCCGGTTCCTGGAGCGGTTTGGGCCGTGGACCTGCGCGCGATCGTTCCGGTCAGCAAGGGTTTGCTCGCTGCGCAGGAATCCGGTCGTGGGGTTCGCCTCGATTGAGGACGAGCTCATTCTCGGACAGCGCCTTGCCAGCAAACTTGGCCGGCCTGCTGTGCACGATGCGCTTGCCGGTCCGGTATTCGAAGCTCTGCGCAAACTCATTTCGAAGGCGAAGAAGTCGCAGGACTGGTGCGATGACGTCGAACAGCTTCGTTTGGAGATCGTCGAGGGGACCACACTGTATCCGAAGCGTGTGCGACTACTCGTGCTGACAGACGTCCGCTTCGGACCGTCGGAGAAGAAACCGCTTCGCGACGAATGGAAGTCCCATCGGAAGTCATTGAACGCCGCCGGGATTACTTGGGAACCAATCCATTTCCTCACGGTCGACAAATGCCCCGTGCGACTCTATCGCGCGTCGGTACCCATCGAAGCGCCGACTCTCGAGCGCGGACGGTTTGCATAGACCCACTCGGGGTGTCCGCCTCACCAATCGCACAGCTGATTTCGGACAGGGTGGCCCCACGTACCTATCGAAGCACGCCGCGGTCCGCTCCCGGCCGGATCGCGGAGTCAGAAGGCAGGTTACGAGCGACTGCGCTCACTGGCGACGGATCCGCCCTAGGGCGCTCGGCAACGCCGATGCCGATGTTGCGCAGGACGCACATCGATTGCCTGGCGGGTTATCTGCCACGTGACCCAGGTTACGCAGCGCGCATCACGCGGGCACAACGGGCGTTGACGACCAGATGATCGATACGGTTGCTGAGCCGTTCAGGCGCGATACGGATAAACAGCTTTGGCGAGATCACGCGCCGCCGTCAGAGTCGCTCGGTCGAGGTCCTTGTGCCGTGCCCGTTCCGTGAGCCTCGCTAGCAGCGTGCACAGCGCCCGCTCGTCCCGGGAGGCAATGTCTGCGGCGTCGAGCGCGCTGACAGGGACAGGAGCCGGTGAATCTTCAGGCGTCAGGGCGAGGTCGGTCGCGGAACCGGCCCTCGGCACCTCGACGACGCGGATCGGCGTTCCGTGGCGCTCGGCAGCCATGCGTGCAGCAGATGAGTCGCGCCGACACGTGTCCGAGCAGTAGAGCCGGCGGCGTCCGCGACGTGGCCTGTCTTCAGGATCCATCATCAACACATCGCATCGCACGCACCGCGGCCACTCCGTGTCCACACGAGCGTCGCGCCATGCATCAGCGCGCGCAGCCGGTTGCTTCTTAACGGTTTTCGCCGCCTTGCTGCGCAGCAGCGCGCGTATCTCTCTGACATCAACACCGACCAGCTCGGCGATAGCCGCCAACGTCGCGCCACGTTCCCGCATGTCCTTGATCGATGCACAGGCTTCCGCGTAATAGCGGCTGCGCCTGCGCTGCGCCTCCGCCTCCGCTTGCTGGCGAGACTGCGCGACGCGACGGGCCTGCCATTCGTCCACATCCTGCAGGCGTCCGATCAACGCCCGAACGGCGGTCGCGTCATCGGCGTTGGCACGGTCCTGCTGCGCTCGCACTTCGTTCGCTCGGCGTTGCGCCTCGACGGCGCGACGACGCGCCTCCAGTTTCGACACAGCAGTCATGTCGACAACCTGCGAAGCAACACGAGGTTTGGTCCACGACCACAGCCACATTCGTCTCAGTTCCGCGCGTCGCTCAGCGTCACTTCCGATGGCGCGCCCCGGCCGCTGTCGTCACTGCCGAGTAACCCGCCCCGCTTGCCACCAAGCCATCCCTGCCAGCCAGTTCCTCCAATTCCGACACACCTCTTGCACTCTGGGGCCAGCACGATCACTTTTCGTCGGACGATAAACACGCATCGATCCGCAATGCCATTGACGAAAGTGCTACGGGGTCTCAACGCGAGCAACCGCACTGCGAACGCTGAGGCGGTTCACGTCGCCTGGCCCGACATAGTCGTCGTGGGCATGCCTGCGATCTGCGTGCACGGCCCCTAGCGAGTGACGGCGAACATTTCGCCGGTGCCATCGCCGACGTGACTGGAGTGCAGAGGAAAGTTCGAAGACCAGCCAGACTGGGCGCAGTGAAACTCGTTGTGCTAGAGGGCTATGCGAGCGGTCGCCGTGCATGCAGACTGGCGGCCTTCACGCGCTTGGTCTCGCCATCGTCGCTCTTGCAGTGGGCGGCGAGAAAGCCATCGACGAGGTTCACGCAGTCGTCGTGAGTGATGGCGCGAATGCCGGTCATCCGGGCAAACGCCACTGGGCCGACCAGTTGGCACAGCGCCAGTTCTCGGTCGAAGTTCTCCAACTCGGCTTGCGCCGTCGGGCTAGAGAGTATGGCGTCGAACGGTTGCCGGTACTGCTCGACGACTCGGGCCCGCAACGCGCCGGATGTGTGTCGATCATCGGCTTCGTTCGTCGGGCCGGTGGGACCAAGGGACAGCCATGCCAGCGTCGTGACATGCAGTGGCGCGTCGTTGAAAAGAGCGGCTTGGCGGCTTAGCAATTCGATCAACTGGTCACGCAGAGGGCCGCTGGTCGGTACCGGAGTCGTCACCTGGGGAAGCAAGCGTTCGAACGTGGCTGCGAGCAGGTGCGACGAACTTTGGAAATGGCGGTAAAGCGTGGTTCTGGCCACTTTGGACGCTTTGGTGACGGCATCGATCGTGACGGCTTCCACGCCGCCAGTGCTCAGAAGGGTCGCGGCTGCATCCAGCAGTCGATTTCGAGACCGGATTCGCCGCGGGTCCACGTCATCGTCAGGGACCGGCGCTGGCTGACTGTCGCTCACTCATTCACCTCGGCGGTCGATTTCACGCGATGCTGTCCTGGCAGTCTAGCAGTGTGGTACTAACGGTATCGAAGCGAAACCGATAGTATTGGAGCGTGATTGTGCCGGAAAGCGCGTCGCTGCCGAAGCGGTTACCTTCGCACACGACAACGTGCATGGGTTGCGGCCCCGACAATCCCCACGGACTGCAGTTGGTGGTGCACCGCCGCGGCGACGCGGTGTACTCCGACGTGATTTTCGACGAGCGCCACATTGGGGCTCCTGGGCTGGCCCATGGCGGAGCAGTTGCGGCGGCGTGCGATGACGTCTTGGGATTCACATTGTGGATCGCCGGCACACCAGCGGTGACTCGCAGCCTGACAGTGGAGTATCTGCGGCCGGTACCTCTGCATCAACCCCACAGGATCACCGCCCACATCCGGTCCCGCGAAGGACGGGCTCTGCACGTCATGGCGACGGGCACTGATTCCGATGGGGCCAACCGCTTCACCGCCACTGCGGTATTTGTCGCAGTCAGCACGGATCACTTCGCTGCGCACGGCGACGTCAGTGCTTTTGGCGGCCTTCTCGAGCAGTTCTCACGTCACGGCGGCCTCGACGACGGGCGATTATGACGCACGCTCTTTCTCGCAGCCATGGCAAAACCCGACCGCTGGAAGCAAATTCGGCTGGCGGTCAGACGCGGACCGCTGTAGCGCCCGCCTCGCGTTCATCCGCCCAGCGCCGGGAAGCGATTCTGGACGCGGCCCTGCTCGTGGCCACGTCAGGTGGCTATGAGGCGGTTCAGATGCGGTCGGTTGCCGAGCGGGCCGGTATCGCCGTCGGCACGCTCTACCGCCACTTCCCGGCGAAGACCAACTTGTTGGTGGCGGCGCTATCGCGCGAGTTTCGCCGACTCGACTCGGCTGACGACTGGGCTAGCGGTGACGGCACGCCATTGGAACGGCTCGAACGTCTCACCACACACCTACATGACCGCTGGCAGCGCGATCCCTGGCTGACATCAGCCATGACACGAGCGTTCGCCGTTGCAGACACCCGGGCAGCCGCAGAACTAGACTGCGCCGCCGCCGAAATTCAGACCCTGCTGGCCCGCACGCTCAGGGGCGGCGAACCGACTCCCGCCGATTTACACATCGCCGCGATCATCTCCGACGTGTGGCTGGCCAACCTCGTGGCCTTTTGTGGCCACCGAGCGTCGGCCGCCGATACTCGCGAACGCATCGACCTGGCCACTCGGCGCGTGGTGACCAGCCGCGCACGACCCGCGGAAACCGCATAACGCTACTAGTAGTATCGCAGCGCTACCTAAAGTACCCTTAGGGCGAGGCTCGATGACGCGGCGAAGGAGAGTGCCATGTATACCCAATGGATCGAAAATTGTGTCGTGCAACGCGTCTCCGTGCGCGACGGCCTGGTCCTGGACCTGGACGACTACAACGAGATTGTCATCTCGTGCCCCTTGCTGCTGACACTGCCTGCGGTCGACCCGTATCCCGCAGAAGCGGTACGCATCGATCCACTCAAGATCGCGACTGACGAACGCCCGTTGTTGAACCTCGCCGGCGCGGTGTGCACTCAGGCCTGGTCCGGCGACGATGGAGGGCTACACCTGAGGTTCTCGCGTGGACACAGCATCGACGTCGACCCCGATTCCGAGGAAACGGCATGGGAGTTGTACGGCAAGCGCCACGGCTACATGGCATGCCTACCCCGGGGGCGGGTACGCGTGGTCCGCCACGACCTCCCCGACAGCGACGACGCCAACATCCTCAACAACGCCGCACAACCGTCGGCGGGGTCGGCGCGACAGACGCACTAAATGCGACCGCGGACGGGGACGGGTCAACTTCGGCGGCAATGCGTGGATCAGATTGAACGTGGACCGGACTGCCCTGGCGACATCGAGGCGGGCGAGCATTCCCGAATGATGCTGTCGAGGTTTTGCTGCACGCGCTCGGGAGCGATGCCAACCGATGGTGAATACAGCATGATGTGGTCGAGGACGCCGTCGTAGCGTCTCAGCTGTTCACGGACCTCGTGTGCCGTCCCCGCGACGCCCATGGTGTCGATCATCTCCTCGGACACCGCGGCGAACATCGCCGGGAAATCGCGCTGGGCGAATGCTTCCCGGATGGTTCGGCCTTCGCTGGCGAAGCCGTTCACATCAAGTACCGTCTCGTAGGATTTGACCGAGGAGTAGAACGCAATCTGCTGCGCCAGTTCGCGCCTGGCGACCTCGGCGTCGTCGTGGATGGCGCACATCACCATGGAAATGATTTCCACGTCATTGGGGTCGCGGCCGGTGTGCGCGGCACCCCTGGCGATAGCGGGCCGGACGATCTCCTCGACGTAGGTGGTGGTGAACAGGGGATGTCCGGCCAGCCCGTCGGCCACCCGCCCGGCCGCCTCGCACATCCGAGGCCGGACACCGGCGGTGACGATCGGGATCGGCCGGCTGGAGGGTCCCACGTCGCCGGTCGGCGTGAGATTCATTCTGTAAAAACGACCCTCGTGATGGATCGGGCCTTCATGCAGGTTCCATATCCGGCGCAGCAGCATCACGAGTTCTTCCATCCGCAGCGCGGGCGCGGAGGTGTCGGGCACGCCGTGCCAGTCGCTCATCATCCGCTTGGTGCCGTTGCCGATGCCCAGCACCAGCCGTCCGTTGGAGAGTTCGTCGAGATCACGCGCCTCGGTGGCCAGCACCAGGGGGCTTCGGCCGACGCCGTAGAGAATGGAGGAACCGATCCGGCAGTTCTGTGTGCAGTTGGCCATCGCGGCCATGGAGATCGAACCCGACCGGGAGTAGAACTCCGAGGCCCATACGGCGTCGAACCCGGCCGCATCGGCGGCGTGTGCGGTCTGGGCCAGTGACTTCAAATCCGCGCCGAGAACCGACAGGCCGTAGGTGCTCATGACCGGTCTCCTGTGCGCGGGCGCGGGCCGTCGAATACGACGGCGCTGACCCGTGGCCGCCGTCTGGTGGAGGTGATCCTCGGCGACCAGGTACATGAGTGCGTTGATGATGTTTGCGTCGAGCGGGGTAAGAGACGTGGAACGCGCGCGGCCAGCCGTGCGCCACCTCCAAGGCTGGTGCTCAGCATCTTCCCTCCCTGGGTGACCGCACAATGCAGGGTGTCGAAGTCGCCTTCTGTATGGAACTAGTGAAGTGCGCCATCGTGACGACGACGAATAACCCTGAGGCGGACGCGACTAGCTGACCGGTAGTCTCCTCGCGCAATTCTGTCCGGACTTCGAGTTTCCGGCCGGTCTTGGACACCAGCTCCGCGCTGACCTCGTAGGGGACCCCCAGCAACACCGGCGCGTAGAACTCGGTATCGAACCTGCGGGTGACGGCCATCTCACCGACGACGTACAGCAACATGCCCACCATGTCGTCGAGTACGGTCATGACTGCGCCGCCATGTGCGATACCGGGTGCGCCGCGATGTCTGCCGTCGAAGATATGCCTGGCACCCACCCCGTCGCCATGCCGACGCGCTCGCAGGCGATGACCGTGCGGATTGTCTGTGCCGCAACCAAGGCACCACGGGTGGTGCGCATCAAGGTAGTCGCCGTCGGCGGCGACAGCACGATCCTGAAAGCTATGCCACCATGCGATGGCCGAATCTTCTTCCGCTTGCTCTTCGATGACGAAACCCTCCTAAATAGACCCTCGTAGCGCGTGGTTCACCACACGACTGAAGAATTGCGCCGGCGTCGACTGGGCTGATCGCCGGTAGATATGTATGTAGGACTCGTTAGCCCGCCGAGATCATCGCTGCGACACACCTTCCGATTAGGACACTGTCGGCTATCTGGTCCTGCCCGTAATCCCTTGGACTGCAGTGTATTCATAGCCGGCCAGATCGCGTCACAATGAACTGGCACACAGTCCGCAGCGCCTCACAACTCCTGGGAGAAGGCGTCACGCTGGGCTCCAGCGCCAGCCATGAGCGGGCCGTACCGGTGATGCAACTCTGTAACGATGTCGGTGAAGGGGAGATCGTGGTACCAACCGCGGTCGTTGAGGTACTCCATGTGTTGGCTTCCCCCACCGTCGTAGGCATGGAGGAGCGCATCGGTGTGGCCGTCGAAGTCGATCGGAGGTACACCGAATCGCGCGCAGAGCTCGGCATTGAACGCCGGAGTGGCCTTCACCCAGCGGTTGTTGAGTTGTAATTCGCTATATCCGTGGTAGACGAACACGTCGGTACCTCCCATCCGGGCACGCAATGTGGTGGTCTGCAGATGGTTGCGCACGTCCGCGAATCCGAGCCGGGCCGGAATGCCCGCCGCACGAGCTGCCGCGGTCAGCAGCACCGCCTTCGGTATGCAATACGCCCTCGACGCTGTCGCTACATAGCTCGCCCGATAATGCTCGGGATCGTCGTCGGTGCTATAGGGATCGTACCAAATCCTGTCCCGCACAGCGGTGAAGATCAACCTCGCCTTCTGCACAGGGTCACGAACGTCACCGACCGCGTCCTCGGTGAAGCGCTGTACATCGTCGTGCTGCCAATCGAGGAACCCAGTTGTCTCCAGGAAACTCGATTCGTTTGAAGTGTCGCTCACAGATAGCCTTTCAGATAAGCCTCGAGGCCGGTATCGACAGTGCCAACGGATCGACTGGCCGTTTCGAGGGCTTCGACGAGGCGTGTTTCGGAGTCCGGGATCGTCGCGGCGATTTTGGCCGCAGCGAGACTACGACTCCGTAGCGATGTGCCGGCATCGGTGGCTGCGGCCGCAAGCTCAGACCACGCTTGGGAAGCGTGTCGGGCCGCGGCCGCCGCTTCGGCTGCGGCGGCGTCCCCGAGGAGATCGGCGATATTCTGGCAACCTTGTGCTTGCAGCATACGAAAGAGCCCGCCACCGGTTCCGGCTTTCTCGATGAACGCCCCGAGCCCGAACAATGCCGCGGTCAGGGCGTCGTCATCAAACACCGTTGGCCAATGCCGTACGTCATCGGCGAACTCCTGCACACCCTTCAAACCGGAGGCCTCGACTTCAGCTGCCTCGATGCGCAGTAGCGGCGCACCTACGGCACCGCCGCGCATGAAAGCTGCGCTCGCGGCTAATGCAGTGGCGGCAATCGGCCCAAGGTCGGGCACTCGCTCCGGCCAGTCGACGTGATATGTGGTGTGCCGGGTCGGTGTAGGGAACCCTACCGAGGACCGCGCCCGGCGCAGGTCGTCATAAGCCACCGTTTGGGTGGTCTCGCGGTCATTATCGACCACATAGGCAACCCCTTGTTCGTCATCATATCCGGTGATGACGATGTCGTGACGGCTCATGTGCAATCGGACGCGCAGGTAAGGAAGTTCGCCGATGTCAGCCCAGACCATGACGGGTCGGCCCTTGTCGACTTCGTCGGTAACAAATGACCATCCCACGTCTGCGTCATCGGTCGATCGCACTACGCAGTTTGCACCAACTCGGGAGAGGTAGTCTTTTTCCAGGTCGCTTCCTCGTCCTACCAGGTAGATCTGGGGAAACAATTGCGTAGAGCGGACGTACGAGAAGTCCAAGGCTCCGCCGAGGGTGAAGACCAATCCTTCACTGAGTGTTTCTGTCCCCCATCCTAGTTGTGCCCATTCAGTAAGGTCACGCAGCGCACCGGAACCACAGTGCCCTCCTCTCCTGTGGGGATAGGGAATTTCAATCCTCGCCATCGCCGCTTCCTCTCTTGTCCAATAGCACTGTTAAGACTCATCGAAAGCTACGTTCCATCAAGGCGTCGCGGCTGGCGGTAGGTGCCAGAACTGGTCGACCGCAGCCAATCTCACCCGCGCAGCTCGACCGCCTATGACTATGGGAAACATTGCTTTCGATCGCTATCCGCATCAAAGCGTCAACGGTGAGAGCCCCTGACCCGCAGCATCGCCATCGTTGTACTGAGCTCGCTTGGTGCCGTTTTGCGCTTCCCTGCTTTCGGTGCTCTGTCAGAATCGGATGAGTCCTCGGATGTTGCGGCCTGACCGCATGTCGTCGTAGCCCTCATTGATCTCATCGAGGGTGTACTCACGGGTGATCAGCTCGTCGAGTTTGAGTTGTCCGGAGTTGTAGAGTTCGACGAGCCGCGGGATGTCGTGGGCGGCGTTGGACGAGCCGTAGAGGGCACCGCGGATCTGCTTTTCATACAGCGTTAATTCCAGCAGCGAGCCCGACATCGACGTGTCTTCGGGGTGTCCGATCGCGGTAATGACCACACGGCCGCGTTTACCGACCAGTGATAGCGCCTCAGCGGTGTAGGCCCCTTCGGCGACGTCGGTGGTCAAGACGCAGACGTCGGCGAGTTTGCCACGGGTGATGTCGCTGATCAGTGACCAGGCCTCATCGATGGTGGCAACGGCATGCGTCGCGCCGAAACCGCCAGCTTGTTCGCGCTTGAACTCCACTGGGTCGACAGCCACGATGGTCAACGCGCCAGCGATGCGGGCGCCTTGGATCGCATTCATGCCGATGCCGCCGGCGCCGATCACGACCACGGTATCCCCGGCGCGCACGTCACCGGTGCGTACCGCCGAGCCGTAACCGGTCGTGACACCGCAACCGATCAAGGCCGCCTTGTCCAACGGTGTCCCGTGGTCAACCTTGACCAAGGAGGCCTTCGGCACCACGGTGTATTCCGAGAACGTGCCCAGCAAGCACATCTGGCCGACATCCTCGCCGCGGGCATGGAAGCGGTAGGTGCCGTCGATCTGGGGTCCCATCATGATCGCCGCACCCATGTCGCACAGGTTTCCCATCCCGCGCGCGCAGTAAGAGCAGTGCCCGCAAGACGGCAGGAACGTCAGGATGACCGAATCGCCCTCGGCCAGGTCCTCGACACCTGCACCCACCTCGACCACGGTGCCGGCGCCTTCATGACCACCGACGACGGGCAGCGGAAACGGCAGATCACCGGTCACCAGGTGTTCGTCTGAATGGCACAACCCGCTGGCGGTCAACCGGACCAGCACTTCATCCGCACCGGGCGGATCCAGCTCGATCTCATCAACCTCCCACTTCTCTCCCAAGCCCCAGAGCACGGCAGCGCGTGTTTTCATGTGTGTCCTCTCCTCAACGTCGGTGCTTCCGTAGCAGTGGATGGTTCACGCCAGCGTCTCGACGGCGAGCTCACCGTCGGCATGCTGGCGGCGCAGCTTCTTCTTGTCGAACTTGCCAGTAGACGTCAACGGAACGTCGGCGACGAACGCCCACCGTTCCGGTAGCCACCACTTGGCCACCCGTGCACGCAGGAACTCAGTCAACTCCGCAGCGGTGGCGGTGCAGTCAGCGGCCAGGACCACCACTGCCAGCGGCCGTTCCTGCCACTTGTCGTCGGGCACTCCAATCACCGTGGCGGTGCGTACTGCAGGGTGAGCGGCCAACTCGTTCTCCAATTCCACCGAGGAGATCCACTCCCCTCCAGACTTGATCACGTCTTTGGCGCGGTCGGTGAGAGTGATGAACGCATCGGCGCTGATGGTCCCGACATCCCCGGTGCATAACCAACCGTCCGGCGACACCGCCGGACTGTCATGCTCGTAATAGGACTGAGTGATCCACGGGCCGCGGATCTGAATCTCCCCCACCGACAGTCCGTCCCAAGGTTGTTCTGCACCGCTGTCATCAACGATGCGCGCCTGCACACCGGCCACTACCCTGCCTTGGGTTCCCCGCAGGTAAAGGGACCTCTCCGGGGTGTCGGTGTTCCGCGGCAGAGCGACCGCAGCCAGCGGGGAGGTCTCAGTCATCCCCCAGGCCTGCACGATTCGGATGCCCAGTTCGTCATAGGCAGTCATCAACGACCTCGGAACCGCCGAACCACCGCACGCCACCATCTCCAGCGAACTCACGTCGTGGCCGGGATTGTCGCGCAGGTAGTGCAAGACATCGGTCCAGATCGTCGGCACAGCGCCCGCCATCGTGGGCCGGGCCGCCTCGATCATCTCCACCAATGGCCCCGCCTGCAGGAAACGGTCAGGCAGCAGAAGCTGCGCCCCCGCCATCATCGCCGCATACGGCAACCCCCAGGCATTAGCGTGGAACATCGGAACGATCGCCAACACCGTGTCGTCATGACCGATGCCCAAGGCGTTCGAGGTGCACGCCGATTGAGAGTGCAACCACGTCGAACGGTGGCTGTAGACAACGCCTTTCGGGTGCCCGGTAGTACCGCTCGTGTAGCACATCGCTGCGGCCGACTGCTCGTCGACGTCGGGCCAGTCGAACGTGCTCGGCTGGGCTGCCACCACATCGTCGTAGCGAAGGACGTCCTTTCCGCAGCCCTGCACTGCGGTAAGATCACCCGTGCCGGTCACCAGCACCGTGCGCACCGAGGTCATCGACGGCAACGCCGCCGCCAACAGGTTCAGCACCGTACCGTCGACGATGATCACCTGATCTTCGGCATGATTGGCGATCCACGTCAGCTGTTCAGGTGGCAGCCGCAGATTCAACGTATGTAGCACCGCACCCATCGACGGCACCGCCGCGTAACAGTCCAGGTGCTCCTGGTTGCTCCACTGCAGCGTCGCGACACGCTCGTCTCCACAAATGCCTATCTCGCGCAACGCATTCGCCAACCGCGCCGCACGCTGCCCCAACTCATGATACGACACCCCAGAGATCTGTTGGGGTCCGCGTGCGGTCAACACCTCGCGATCGCCATGGACTGCCGCAGCATGGGCCACGATCGCGGGCACCGTCAACGCAACGTCCTGCATCGTGCTCCTCATCGAGAGCCCGCCCGACAACCCTTGATGAGGCGACGGTCACGCATCGATGAGGTCCTGCCGATCCTGACTCTGCAGCATCAACCGGTACTCGGGGAACAGATTCTTGGCCTGCGGAATCAACTTGATCAACTTCGGCACCGGGCCCTTTGCGCGCACCGTCCCCTTGGCCATCGCCATCGTCAGGTTCACCTTGCCCAGCCAGAACTTGTTTCCAGTGTCCGCCGACATGAACAACTCCACGTTGGGCACCGCGGTACTGGCCGCTCCGGTCTCCACCACCTTCTTCGGCATGTCCACCGTTACCACCGCGTCCGGATCGGTGTAGTGCACCCGTAACACCACACCCGAATTTGCGAGCTTGTCCGCCAGTCCCTCCTTCTCCAAGCCCCGTTGAAAGATCCCACCCAAGAAGGCATAGACCTCGTCCTCGTCCTTGAATACCGCCACCGTCAATCTCCACCAATCTCGTTGTCAGAACAGAACAGTCGCGAGCATCGACTCAAGACGATGCTCCCCCCGCAAAAATCGTCACGCCTGTTGGCGACCTCCACTAGCTTCTGATGCGCTGCGGTAACACCGCCGAGGTGCCCGGCGGCATCCGCTAGCCAGTCCCCGCGGCCAGCGGAGTTGGATGGCGGTTCTCGCTGACGTTCGTCTCCGACACACGCGTCGCAATCGCAGTCGCCGTCCCATCGCCCATGCAGCCATGACCTCAGACCGAGCCGGCGAGCATGAGTTCGGCCCGTTCGACGGGGACCTGCTGCGTAATGACCCGCTTGCTGAACATGAAGTCGCGGGGGCGATTGATGCAGTCGGCGGCGATGAGCTCGCCGGCACGCAGGTAGAAGCAGGTGAAGTCGCGGTCGCGGGTCGGGTCGCCGCTGAGGACCACCTCGTCGTACCCGGTGTTGAGACCCGCGATCTGGAGCTTGAGGTCGTATTGATCTGACCAAAACCAAGGCAGCGCTGATATCTTCTTGGACTTCCCGCACAAAGTCGCCGCCGCGACTTTGGCCTGCTCGGCCGCACTGGGCACGGACTCCAGACGTATACGGCGGCCGTAACGAGCCATGTCGTGGCTGACGCAGTCCCCGGCGGCCATGATGGCGGAGTCGCTGGTCTGGGCTTGGTCGTCGATCACGACGCCGTTGTCGACGACCAAGCCCGCGGCAGCGGCGAGCTCGGTGTTCGGCTCAACGCCGATGCCGACAATGACGAGGTCGGCGGAAATCGATTCGCCACCGGCCAGGACTACTTCGCCGACTTTGCCGTCGCCAGACAGAGCCTCGACCCGCGCGCCCGTCTGGATGTTGACGCCCGCCTCCCGGTGGATCCGGTCGAAGAACGCCGATACCTCCGGGGCGGTCACCCGTTCGAGGACGCGCTCCGTCGCCTCGAGCACGGTGACCTCTAGACCCAACGCACGCAAGGAGGCAGCCGTCTCCAATCCGATGTAACCGCCGCCGATGATCACGGCTCGACGCCCCGGTCTGGTGGCGTCTCGGATCATCTCGACGTCCGCCGCGGTGCGTAGGTAGAAGACTCCGGCCAGGTCGGCGCCTGGGGTGGAGAGCCGACGGGGGCGCGCGCCCGTGCACAGCGCGAGCCTGTCGTAGGGCAGCACCTCGCCGGTGCTCAGCGAGAGGTGACCCGCTGCGCGATCGATTGCCTCCACCGTCGCATCCAGAACTTCGATTCGCAGCTTTGTGTAAAACTCGGCGCTGCGGATCGCGAGCTTGTCGACTGTGCAGTTCCCGGCCAGATATGCCTTCGACAGCGGAGGGCGTTGGTAGGGCGCTGCCGATTCATTGCCGACGAGGACGATCTCGCCGTCCCATCCTTCTTGACGAAGGCTGGCCGCCAGTTGGGCGCCCGCGTGGCTGGCGCCCACGATGACCGCTCGATGCAAAGTCATGCGCCGGCTTTCGGGGTGAGGCGGACCATCAGCTTGCTGATTCCCCTGACGAAGTTGGATTGCACGTATTCGGGCTCACCAATGACCTCGATCTTCTCGAAACGAGGAAGCAGCTCCTCCCACAGGATCCGCAACTGCATCTCGGCCAACCGGTTGCCCATACAGCGGTGGACGCCGAACCCGAAAGAGATGTGGTTGCGGGCGTTGTCCCGGTCGATGATGAAGTCGTCGGGCCGATCGAATACGCGCTCATCGCGGTTTCCCGATGCGTACCACATCACGACCTTGTCACCCTTGCGAATGAACTGACCATTCAGCATGGTGTCGGCCTTGGCGATCCGGCGCATGTAGGCGAGTGGCGTCTGCCATCGGATAATCTCGGAGTTCATGTTGGGGATCAGGTCGGGATTTGCTTTCAGCTTCTCGAACTGGTCCGGGTAGCGGTTCAACGCGAGAACGCCGCCGCTCATCGAGTTCCGGGTCGTGTCGTTGCCTCCGACGATCAGCAGCAGAAGGTTGCCCAAGAACTCCATCGGCCGGTCGATCAGGTCTTTGGTGCTTTCATTGCTCTGCAGCATGGTGATCAGATCGAACCCAGGCTCTTCTCCGGCACCGGTCCGGGCCGCCTTGTCGTGCCAGTGCCGGCTGAGATCTCGGGCCATGGCGCGCATGCCGACGAACGTCTCGTCAAGGTCCGAGGGACCGCCGTTGGTTTGCTCCATCGAGGTTGCCAGATCCGACCACTCGACAAGCTTGCGACGCTGCTCGTACGGAAAGTCCAGCAGGGTCGCAAGCATTCGAGCGGTCAGCTCGATCGAGACGTCGTGAACCCAGTCGAACGGCTGATCCACGGGGAGGTTATCCAGCACCTCCCTTACGCGCGAGCGAATCAGACCCTCCATTTCCCGTAGGTTCTTGGGTGCGACCACCCCTTGGACAGCCGCCCGCTGCAGGTCGTGGCGTGGTGGATCCATCGCGATGAACATCTTGATATCCAGGAAGCGGGGCGGCACCCCGATGACGATCAATGGCTCAGCGGAGAAGACCTCATGATTCTTGTCGACGGCCACGATGTCGGCATGCCGGGTGACGGACCAAAACGGGCCGAAGGCACTGTGCCGCTGATAATGGACCGGAGCTTCGTTACGCAGGCGCTCGTAGTATGACTGCCAGCGCCCCTGGCGATAGAGAAAAGGATTGCTGAGATCGATGTCGGCGAGTTCGACCTCCTCGGCCGGCGGAATAGGACGCTCTACAAAGAGTTTCTTCCCGTTCGTACCGGTCACCCAACGCCGAGTTTTGTCGTAGGCGTGTGCACCTTGAATCTGCAGGTCGATCGGGATGGTCGCCTGAACTTTCTCGGCGACCTTTTCAGAGATTTTTACCATGTTTGACCACTTCCCTTCGTCGTCACATCTGGAACTCCGGCAGATGGACGATCAAGCCGTCCCATGCCTCGGAGGC
Organism: Mycolicibacterium frederiksbergense; assembly: GCF_012223425.1. Taxonomy (GTDB): domain Bacteria; phylum Actinomycetota; class Actinomycetes; order Mycobacteriales; family Mycobacteriaceae; genus Mycobacterium; species Mycobacterium frederiksbergense. Next base: position 3,087,768 of record NZ_CP038799.1, on the reverse strand, counting down.
CGTCATCTGGCAGGACAGCCGAGAGGTCGGCTGACGCTCGGGGTTCATCGCGAGCATCTCCTCTTCGCCGACGCCGGAGGAGCCGACCTGATCGGACCACTGCGGATCGACGACGACGTGGCAGGTACCGCACGCCGCTTCGCCTCCGCAGTCGCCGTCGATGCCAGGCACTGCATTGTTGGTCGCGACCTGCATGAGTGACTGGCCTTCATCGAGAGGCACCTGGTGCTTGTCGCCGTCGTGGGAGACAAAAGTGACAACGGCCATTACCGACTCCTCTTAAGTTGCCCTGAATGTGAATACTTGTTAACAGGATTGTCCAATCCGAGCGCTTCCGCTATGTTTGCGCGGATCAGGAACTTGTGGATTGGGCTCAGGGGGCACGATCGGTGAAGTTCAGCAACGCCGGTGTGCCTCCGGTCGCGTTCGTGCAAATGCTGGAGAGCCAGGCACTCGACCCGGACGCCGTCGCGCGGCTTCGCACCATCATGGCGCGCGAGGGAACCGACGAGGCGACGCTGATGCAGCACGATGTCCAGGCGCCACTGCGGTGGTTTCGCGATCTGTACCCCGATCTAGACGTCGACCGGGCAACCCTGCTCGGCTTCTCGTTTGCAGGACAGGCACAGTTGACATCTTTCGGCCCGTTGAGCGTCCCGCTGGTCAGCGCAGGCTCGGTAGCCGAGATCGTCGAGCTGCTCACCTATCTACCGTTGATCACCACGGCGATCAATGCACAATTCCGTCCAAACGACCAAGGTCTCACCGTCGGGCTCTGGGGGCACACAGGCGATCGGGCCCTGGACTGCTTAGCAGTCACATATACCGGCTCGGCGTTGTTACGACTGCTGGACATGCTCGTCAGTGACGCGCTGACCGTCACGCTCCACTTGAGTTGGTCAGCGCCGGTCTCCCTGAACAAACTCGCGGCAGAGATGGTACTAGCCGGGCGCCTGTTCTTTGACGCACCGATGTCCTACCTTCATGTTCCCGTCAACGCGCTCAATGAAGTGTGCCGGTTCTCCGATCCCCTTGCGTATCGACTCGCCGTCGCCGAGCTGAGGCGGACCCTCGACGAGCAGAGCGGAGCCACGTCCTTCTCCAAGAAGGTGAGACGGTTGTTGGACGAGGATCCCGGACAGCGAAGTTGCCAGCGGGTCGCAGACGAACTCTCGGTATCCACCAGCACACTCAAACGCCGGCTCGCCGAAGAGGGCACCACGTTTCGCGAGTTGCGCCAGTCGTGTCTGCGGGAGAGCGCGATGATGCTGTTAATCACCCGATCAATGTCGGCAAGCCAGATCGCGACCGAGCTCGGATACGGCGATCTTGCTAACTTCTCACACGCCTTCAAGCGATGGACCGGCCGCTCTCCGAGCGAGTACCGACGCTCACAACGCTGAGGATGTCCCCGCACGCCCGGAGATAGCCGGTCATGGGTAGCTTCTTCTTCTGAAAAGAAGTAACCGGTGCTTAAGAATCAGCCACGACGTCACCGAACGGCCGTGGAGGCCGCTGACCGAAGTCGAGTGAGTCATCAGTAGCAGGCCAAACCGTGCCCGACACGGCGACTGAACGGCAGAGCCGGGCGCTGGTGTGAATAGTCATTCGCTATTGTCGATACATGCCAGCGAAGACAGTCCGCACCGAACTCACCTCGGGCGCCATCGAAGGATTCACGCGGGACGGCGTCAATCGCTGGCGTTCCATTCCCTACGCCAAGCCACCAGTCGGCGCGCTGCGGTTCAAGGCTCCCCAGCCGGTCGAAGCGTGGGACGGCGTCCGACCCTGCCACCGATTCCGCTACTGCGCTCCACAGCCCCGCCGATACACCATCGTCGGTCCGGGCAAGTTCCAGCCCATGAGCGAGGACTGCCTCACCCTCAATGTCGTTGCACCCGACGGCGGCTCGGACCGACCTCTGCCCGTGATGTTCTTCATTCACGGCGGGGCGTACTTCCTGGGCAGTTCCGCGACACCGATCTATGATGGCGCGTCGCTTGCCCGCAGCGGTTGCGTGTACGTATCGGCAAACTACCGCCTCGGCGCGCTAGGGGCTGTCGACCTGTCGTCGCTGTCCACCGCAGACATCCATATTGACGACAACCTCTACTTGCGTGACCTCGTGTCGGCGCTCAGGTGGGTACGCGAGAACATCGCGGCATTCGGCGGCGATCCCGATAACGTGACGATCTTCGGAGAGAGCGCGGGCGCGCACGCCGTTACCACTTTGCTGGCCGTGCCAGCGGCGAAAGGGCTTTTCGCACAGGCTATCTCACAAAGTCCGGCCGGCGCGCTATCCCGCTCCCAGGAGCTGGCCGCGGAGTTCGCCGCCAAGTTCGCATCCATTCTCTGCGCCGACGAGCGGGAGCCCGCCCGCCTCCTGTTGGCGGCGCGTCCGGCTCAACTGGTGAATGCATTCGATCGCTTGCTCACCACGAGTGCATCGGACCTTGCTGGCGGTTACCCGGTGGGATGCACATTCGGAACCGACTATCTACCGTCCGAGCCCATTCAAGCGATGCGCGACGGCAAGGCGTACCGTGTGCCGCTGATCGTCGGTACGAACGCCGACGAGGGCCGGTTGTTCACTCGCTTCCTCAAACTCCTCCCGACGAACGAAGCCAAGATCGAAGCGTTACTAGCGGGAGCGGAACCCACCTGTCGCGAGCGAATTACTGCTGCCTATCCCGAATATCCGGCCCCCGATGCCTGTATCCGACTGGGGGCCGACTTCACATTCGGATCGACACTGTGGCAGCTCGCGGATTCCCACAGTCGGCACGCCCCCACATATCTGTACCGCTATGACTTCGCCCCGCGAACTCTGCAATGGGCCGGGCTGGGTGCCACCCATGCGACGGAGCTTCTTGCGGTGTTCGACGCCTACCGCACGCCGCTCGGTCGGCTACTCAGCGCCGGAGCCGATCGCCGCTCGGCCCTACGCGTGAGCGACGACATGCAAGGGCGCTGGGATGCTTTCGCACGCACCGGAGTTCCAGGAGACGGCTGGCCGCGCTACACCAGCGACGCCCGTCCGGTCCTCGTCTTCGATCGCGCTTCGCGAGTGGACAACGACCCCCACGCCGACCGCCGGAAAGCATGGGAAGGTTTTCAAGTCCTCGGACGCTGACGAGCGGTTCCCCGCGGCGACGCATGCGTTCACAGCATTTGGCACCGATTGTTTCTGGGAGCCAAGGGTGAAACGGTGGCAAGGAGCACCTCCGGCGTGCCAATCCCAAAAGGCCGAAGAGGGCCACATTCTTGCCGAGGACTTGACGTACGAATGCAACCCCGTGTTGCGGCCTTGGGATCCGATCTCGTCAATCGCTCGAACCGAATGCGGCCGACGAGGTGGCGAACCCAACATTTACGGAGCTGGCCACGCCGGTCGGGTTGCGCCGCCGGACGCAACGCGTTCGCTCACCAACTGGTCCTCGCGACATTCTGCCGGGTAACGTACTGCGAGTGAACGAGCCCTCACATCGGGAGGGCGGGTGCCGATCAGGACGGGGATTGATGAGCGAGGAAGCGATCACCTACGAGGTCGTCGACGGGGTGGCCTGGTTGACGATCAATCGCCCCGAGGCACGGAACGCGCTCAACGGGGCGGTCCGGCAGGGACTGTTCCACAGCGTTCACCGCTTCAACGCCGACGACTCCGCCAAGGTTCTGGTGCTGACCGGGGCAGGCGATAAGGCGTTCTGCGCCGGAGGGGACCTTAAAGAGATGGCGGAGACGGCGCTCACGGTTCCGCCGCCAGACTTCGCGCCGCAATTCGGGCGCAACATCCAGGTCGCCAAGCCGACCATCGCCGCGGTGAACGGCGTCGCCTTCGCCGGCGGATTCCTACTGGCCCAGCAGTGCGACCTCGTCATCGCAGCCGAGCACGCCAGGTTCGCGGTCAGCGAGGTCAAGGTAGGCCGCGGCTCGCCATGGGCTGTCCCGCTGTCGTGGCTGCTGCCGCCGCGGATTGCGCTGCAGATTTTGATGACCGGCGACCCGATCACTGCCGAGCGCGCCCGCGAGGTAGGCATGGTGAACGAGGTCGTGCCCGCAGCGGAGCTGCGGGTACGAGTTCAGGAGATCGCCCTGCGGATCGCTTCCAACGCACCGCTGTCCGTACTCGCGGCAAAAAAGACCGTATACCTCTCCGCAGCGCACCACCTGACGGAGGCCTACGCCCACGCCGACCAGATATGGGAGCCGGTGTACCTCAGCGCCGACGCGCTAGAGGGTCCCGCCGCGTTCCGCGAGAAGCGCACACCGGTTTGGAAGGGACGTTAGACGTGGCCGTGCCGATGGAGTCCTTGATCACCGACATCGGGGCGGAAACGGCCGAGCTGTGGTCACTGATCGCCGAGCTGCCCGAGGGGCAAGCCGGGTGGGACGCGCCCACCCCCGCGGCAGGCTGGGCGGTCCGCGATCAGATCAGCCATCTTGCGTTCTTCGACGACGCCGCGGTGCGCTCAGCCACCGACCCCGAAGGGTTCACGGCCGAGGTGCTGCCCATGCTCGCCGACGGCCGGATCTCCCCGGACACCATCGCCGAGCGCTACCGGCCGATGCCGACAGCGGAGCTGCTGTCCTGGTTCGACGGCGCGCGCCGCGCCCTCGTCGCTGCCTTCGCAGCGATCGACCCCTCGATGCGGGTGCCGTGGTTCGGCCTCCCCATGAGCGCGGCTTCCTCGCTGACCGCGCGGATCATGGAGACCTGGGCGCACGGTCAGGACATCGCCGACGCGCTGGGAGTGACCCGTGTGCCCTCGGCCCGGTTGCGCCACGTCGCCCACATCGGCGTGGGAGCGCGGGCGTTCAGCTACATGGCCAACGGCCTGGAGGTGCCCGAGGAACCCGTCCGTGTCGAGCTCACCGCACCGGGGGGCACGCTGTGGACCTGGGGCCCCGACGGCGTGCCCAACCGGGTCACCGGCACTGCGCACGACTTCTGCCTGCTCGTCACCCAGCGCAGGCATCGCGACGACACCGCACTGCACGTCACCGGTCCGCTCGCCGACCAGTGGCTCTCCATCGCGCAGGCCTTCGCCGGACCTCCCGGTGGCGGGCGCACCGCAGGACAGTTCGACGGAGGTGTGTCGTGAGGGACCCGGTACGCATCGGAAATTGCTCGGGCTTCTACGGCGACCGGATCGCCGCGGCGCGGGAGATGGTCGAGGGCGGGACGGGCGAGCAGAGCATCGACGTGCTGTGCGGGGACTACCTCGCTGAACTGACGATGCTCATCCTGGCGAAGGCCCAGGCGAAGGATCCGGCGGGCGGTTACGCGCGCACGTTCCTGACCCAGATGGAGCAGGTGTTGGGCACCTGTTCCGACCGCGGTATCAAGATCGTGGCCAACGCCGGTGGGCTCAACCCGGCCGGGCTGGCCGTCAGATTGCGCGAGCTTGCGGACCGGCTCGGTATCACCGTCCGGATCGCCCACATCGAAGGTGACGACTTGCGCGGGAACCTCTCCGCGATCACCCCTGCGGTCGGTGAGGTCAAGCCGGTCTCGGCCAACGCCTACCTCGGGGGTTGGGGTATCGCCGAAGCGCTGGGTGCGGGCGCCGACGTCGTCGTCACCGGACGGGTGACAGACGCCTCGCTGGTCGTCGGCCCGGCCGCCTGGTGGCACGGGTGGGAGCGCACCGACTGGGACCGGCTCGCCGGTGCCGTCGTGGCCGGCCACGTCATCGAATGCGGACCACAGGCCACGGGCGGCAACTACGCCTTCCTCGACGAGATCACCGACCGTCGCTACCCGGGCTTCCCGATCGCGGAGGTGGCGGCCGACGGCTCGTCGGTGATCACCAAGCACGCCGACACCGGGGGGCTGGTGTCGGTCGGTACGGTCACCTCCCAGCTGCTCTACGAGATCGCCGAGCCGGCCTATCTGGGGCCCGACGTGGTGACTCACTTCGACACGATCTCGCTGGCCCAGCAGGCCGAGCACCGGGTGGCGATCACGGGTGTCACCGGCAGCCCGCCACCGGAGACGCTCAAGGTGGCGCTGAACGAGGTCGGGGGCTACCGGAACACCATGACGATGGTGCTCACCGGCTTGGACCTGGAGGCGAAAGCCGCGTTCGCGCAGCAGCAGCTGTTCGACATCCTCGGCGGCCGGGGATCCTTCGCCGAGGTCGACGTCCGGTTTCTGCGTTTCGACACACCGGACGCCCCCACCAACGACCAGGCGTGCGCGCACTTGCGGATCACGGTCAAGGACACCGACCCGCGCAAGGTCGGCCGGGCGTTCTCGAGCGCAATCATGGAGATCGCTCTGGCCGGGTATGCCGGCTTCCACACCACCACGCCACCCACGTCGGAGTCAGTGTTCGGCGTGTATCGCCCAGCGACCGTGCCCCGGTCGAGCGTGACGCAGGTCGTGGTGCTGCCCAACGGTGAGCGCCGGAGGATCGCCGATCCGCCGACCGGTAGCGTGCCGGCCGCGAAGGTCCGGGGCAGCGCGGCAGCCGCGCCGCCGACCGAGCCGACATGCCGCGCGCCGCTGGGCGCGGTTCTGGGCGCGCGGTCCGGCGACAAGGGCGGCAACGCCAATATTGGTCTCTGGGCCCGCGACGACGCCGGCTATGCCTGGGTGCGCGAGCACTTAACCGTCGAGCGACTGCGCGGGCTGCTCGGCCCGGAGGCTGCGCAGCTGCGCATAGAGCGATTCGAGCTGCCCAACCTGCGTGCGCTCAACGTTGTGGTGCACGGGCTGCTGGGGGAAGGCGTGGCATCCTCGACCCGGCCGGATGCCCAGGCGAAGGGCTTGTGCGAGTACCTGCGCTCCCGCATCGTGGACATACCGCAATCCCTTGTCGGCGCGACCTGACAAATCCCGAATTTGGAGTAGCCGGGCCACTCTGTCGACGTATCGCCAATCAAGTCGCCGTCCTCTGCCTGCTGCTTGACGTAGCCCCTTTGCCAAAGCCGTGTTGCCGAACGATGTGATGACGATCGGATGACGCCAACAGCGTCCGGCAGACGGAGAGATGGCTTTGTCCAGTTCCTTGCCGAACTGGACATCCAAAGAGGGCGCAGCGATCTGCCCACGCGGTTGCCGATCTTGGCCAATGAGCGGGCACATCCACGAATGGGGATCACACGCGCAGGCGCCAGCCACCTGCCACTGGGCGTCTACATTTCAACTCAACCTGGGATTGTGAGCAGGTGTTAACGTTCGTAGTGTAGCTCCCGGCGCTGCAGTGCTGCGCGAGCCCTGGTTGCGAGCGAAGGAAGGTAGTAGTGAACAAGGTGGTCGTTGCCGGACGTACCCGGGTCGGCGGCGAACGTCGGGAACGGATTCTCGCCTCTGCCACCGAGTTGATTGCCGAGCGGGGCTACCACGCTGTCTCCATGGCCGACATCGGCGTTGCATCAGGGGTTGTCGGGCCGGCCATCTATCGCCATTTCAACAGTAAGAGCGATCTACTGGCGGCCCTCTTCGAGCGAGTGGTGGACAAACTCCTTAAGCGTGCGACGGCGATCGTCGAGCAGTCCCGCGACGAGGCGGAGGCGCTGACCCTGCTGGTGTCAGACCAAGTCGCCTTGGTAATGGATCAACGCGAGCTGGCAATGGTGTATTACCGCGAAGTGCACAATCTGTCGGATCAGCACCAGAGCCGGTTGCGCCGAAAGCAGCGACTCTATCTAGAAGAGTGGGTACACCTCGTCGGAGAATTGCGGCCCGCGGTCGATGAGATTGAACTTCGGGCGATGGTTCATGGAGCGATCGGAGCCATTCAATCGATCTTGCACTACCGCGGCACTGGCCTGGCTCCCGAACAGACCTCTGCGCTGCTCGTTGCGATGGGTCACGCCGTGCTCGGCGTCCCCGCGTCGAGTCACCAGGTGCGCGGCGTGAACACTGAACCATCCTGTCCGCGTCCCGGTACGCCGCAGCACTAAGCAGGTCCAGGGTGTCAGCAACACACGAAGACGACCTCGCTCAGTATGTCTGCACGACGGTCTTGAGGGCGACAGCCGCCAGGAAAGGACTCATCTAATTGCCTGGCTGCATGCCCAGGGCTTCACGATTGATCAAAGCCGACTGGTGGCCCCAACCCCTCTCCTTCTTCCTACAAGCCGCGTACTGGGTGATGAGGGACGGTACGTCTCTCTGCGCGAGCTGAGCACGGAAACCGGAATCCAGACGAAACAGTCGCCATATTGCGGGCCCTCACGGAAGGCATCGGGCAGGCCACGGAGATGATGCGTGGCTTCGCGCGCTGAACATGTTGAAAGCTTCAGCCCGACGATTTGGAGAGGCTCGCGAATCGACTCGCGACTGCTGCGCGCGAGGCTGCCAACCCACCGGTTGAGATTCGTGAAACCCTCGGGGCGCGGTCATGCTGGTCTCATCACGACCGACGCCGCTGGTGACGACGATGCTGGACCTGATCGACAGCGCGTCAGCAAATGACCTGCCTTCCTTGAGGATTGGCGTGGCGTCCGGGTCAGCGGTCTCGCGCGCGGGCGACTGGTTCGGCAACCCCGTGAACCTGGCCAGCCGAGTGAGCGCGGCGGCGCGGCCAGGCGCAGTGTTGGTGGGACTCCACGCGGGTGATCGTCGACGACGCAGGCCTCCGGTGGTCGTCCGCCGGCGCATATCGTCTGAAGGGCGTCAGCAGCAAGGTCAACCTGTCTCGGGCGCGGCGCGCCCAGGCCGGCCGAGTAAGGCCCCCGTTTGAAGCGAGCTCGCCGGGTATCCGCCTAGTGAACAGTGACCGCCTAATGAACAGTCACCACCGACTTGATAAGCGAACGCCACCTCGCTATCGCGGCCCCTCGTAACCAATCTAGCGGTCGAATTCGATCTAAAGCGACCGAGCAATGATCTCCTTCATAATCTCGTTTGTCCCACCGTAGATCTTCTGAACGCGAGCATCGGCCCACATCCTGCCGATGGGATACTCGGTCATATAGCCGTAGCCGCCGTGGAGCTGCAAGCAGTCATCAAGGGCGACCATCGCACGCTCAGTAGTCCACCATTTCGCCATCGCGACGGTGGGGATGTCGAGTTCACCGCGCAGATGGCGGGCGACGCAGTCGTCGATGAAAACGCGGCTGATGTGGGCGTCGGTGGCGACCTCGGCGAGCTTGAACTTGGTGTTTTGGAAGGCGAAGACGGGCTTGCCGAAGGCATGCCGATCTTTGGTGTATTCCACAGTGAACTCGAGCGCTGTTTCTAGTACTGTCACTGCACCAAGCGCAAGGATCAATCGCTCTTGGGGAAGTTGCTGCATCAACTGAATGAACCCCTGGCCTTCAGTCGTACCCAGGAGGTTCTCAACCGGAATGTGCACATCTTCGAAATAGAGCTCGGAGGTGTCCTGTCCGCGCTGACCGACCTTGTCCAACACCCGACCCCGCCGAAAGCCCGGTCGATCGCCTTCGACCAAAACCAACGAGATTCCGTTCGCTCCGGCACTGGGGTCGGTCTTCGCAACGACGATGATGAGGTCGGCCTGAGCGCCGTTGGTGATGAACGTTTTGGAACCGTTGACAACGTATTCGTCTCCAACGCGCGATGCCTTGGTCGTGACAGATTGGAGATCGGAGCCAGTGCCCGGCTCCGTCATCGCAATCGCGCCAACCATCTCACCAGTTGCCAGTCTGGGAAGAAAGCGTTCCTTCTGCTCATCGGTGCCGTACTCGAGCAGGTAGTGGGCGACGATTCCACTATGAAGCGGCGCGCCCCATGCCGAATCGCCGATGCGGGCCTGTTCCTCAATCAAGACTGCTTCGTGAGCGAACGTTCCCCCACCTCCGCCGTACTGCTCGGGGATTGACATGCACAGCAACCCAAGATCACCCGCCCGGGTCCACAGGTCCCGATCCACGTGGTGCTGCTCGATGAAGCGGGCACTGTGCGGCGCGACCTCCTTCTCACAGAACGTACGTGCCAAATCCCGCAGTGCGTCGAGGTCGTCGTCCATCCAGCTAGAGCGGTTGGCTGCCATTACAAAGTCCTCACTGTGTTTGCTTGCGCACCGATCCCGCAATGGTCTCGCTTCGCCTGTGGGTACATGGTGTACCACGAATCGCACGCCGGGTACAACACGTACCCAGAACTTTCCAGAGCGCGGGGCGTTACGGTGACATCGTGGAGCGACAGCACTGGGTGGACACCACAGCGGTACGCCGCGCGGCCAGTAGGTTGCCGGGCCGTGAACTACGTCGTGAACAGATCATCGAAGCGGCGCTCAGCGCAATCGAAGAGAACGGGCCCCACGCACTCACGGGCCAAATCGCAGACAAGGCCGGTTTGGGACGCACACACTTCTACCGCCACTTCGCAAGTAAAGAAGAACTCGATCTTGCCGTGGCTCGTCACGTCCACCGCGAACTCACTGCGAAGATTCGCCTAACTCTGGATGTCCAGGGATCGCCGCTAGACGTGATACGCGCGCCGGTCACTCAGCACGTCATGTGGGCTGACGAACACCCCAACCTCTATCGGTTCCTGGTGAACCGACACTATCGGCGCAGCACCGAGAAGACCGCGCCCGGCAGCAGCGCATTCGCCTCTGAACTCGCCGTCGCGGGTGCCCGTTACTTTCCTCGCTACGGCGAGGACTCAGAGGCGGCAGACCGCAATGTCGCCGCCATCATGGGCTTGATGGACGCTTCGGTCCTATGGTGGCTGGACCATCGCGACTCCACTCGTGACGAACTCGTCATTCGGTTGACACGGCAAACCTGGTTGATAATCAATGACAGGCTGCAGGAACTGGGATTCCAGCTTGATCCCCACTTACCACTCTGCGAACCGAAAACCTGACCAGGTACAATTCGAGCCTCCCCACGCTAAACCCTCCGTCTTCGACACCGCCATCAACGATGATTGCGTTGGCGCCGCTCACCGACGCCGCGCATCAACGCGAAAGCTTTCAATCCAAGCGACGGCGCAGCATCGCTAGTGCGCGCAACTACGCCACGCCACCGAGGAACTACCCGGAATATCTGGCGACTCTCCAGCAACTCGAGTCCCGCGCGGGCCACGGCCGCAGCATCCATTGGACGCGGTCCGGCGAACAGAAGCGCCGCCCCAGGGTCGGCAACCCGGTCGGTGACCATTTTCGTACTTACCACGTCAGGGCATAGCGCCCGTGCGTGGATTGGCAATCCCGCATGGTCAAGGTCGCCCTGCAGCGATGTGGTGAACGACAATACGGCCGCTTTGGTTGCTGCGTACATCGCTAATCCAGGGATGGGCGCCAGAGCCGAGAGGGACGCGATGTTGAGGATCGCGCCCCCACCCGCGCCCATAGCGACAACTGCCGCGTGTGAGCCGGCAACGACACCTCGTACATTGACATCGAGGATCGACGCAATCTCGGCATCGCTGTGACTCCAGCTGTTACCCGCGAGTAGGATCCCAGCGTTGTTTACCCACACCGCCAGAGGGCCAGCGGCTAAAGCCTGAGCAGCGACTTCCCGATGACCCGACGGATCTCGTACGTCGTGCGTGGCGCTCCAAGCGCCACCGCCGACCTCGGTGGCAGCGCGCTCCGCTGCGTCGCCATCCACATCCGTGAGCAAAACCTTGTGACCGGCAGCGGCGAGTTGTCTCGCGATCTCCAGACCAATCCCTCGACCTGCTCCTGTGACGACGGCTGTTGATGGTTCTAGCATGACCATCCTTTCCGGCAGTTTGCGTAGGTTTGCCGACTACGGTTCGCCGGGGTTTGTTGAGGATCTCCGAGGCCACTTGGAGGACTGCGTCGATTCCGCCGGCGCCCTGTAAGGGCGATGTGCTCGGCTAAGCACTCAAAAGTCTCGTGGAATGACCTAGATATCATCGGCGACACAACGTAATAGGTAGGCCGTCGACAGGGAACAGGCAGGGACGTATTGTCCCACCGAACGCGGTAGCCGTCATCCAGACTCCAGGTGAATTCCCGCAGCATCTCGTGCAGTATTGCCTTCACCTCCAAGGTGCCGAAGTGCATCCCGATGCGCTTGTGCGCGCCTCCTCCGAACGGAAGCCAGGCGAAGCGGTGGGCCTGATCCTCGCGCCGTGGCGGCTCGAGTCGCGTTGGGTCAAACCGGTCCGGCTCGGTCGACACTGTGGGCGCAAAGTGGTTGACCGCAGGCGTGATGACGACGAGCACTCCGGAGGGGACGTAGTAGCCATCAATTAGGGTGTCGGTCACCGTCTTACGCATAACCAACGGTACCGGTGCAACTAGTCTGAGCGACTCCTTGATGACCAAGTCCATCGCCGTAAGCCCCTCCAGGTCCTCAATGTCCGACAGATCGTCGCCTAGACGGTCAGACTCAGCACGAAGTCGATCCTGCCATTCAGGATTCTTCGCCAAGAAGTACGCCACAGCGGCAGTGGTGATCGTTGACGTGTCATGAGCGGCCATCATCAGAAAGATCATTTGATTTATGCTGTCCGCATCAGTGAAGCGTTCGCCGTCCTGGCGCGCGCCTCACATAGCGCGGCGAGTAAATCACCATTCTGCCCCGAGCGTGCCGCCGGTAAGTTCCGGGCGAAGGCCAACGAGAGGCAATCCCTGATCGCCGATAACTGGCTTCAATCCGCTACCGGTCGGCGGCGCGGCAAGTTCGCGAACCGGCCATCGTCGACTCACTCCTGGATAGCGCGCTCGACGCGCTGCGGGAGGGGATTCAGTAGTACCGACAACAGCCGGTCACGGGACTTGCTTGCCGAACCGGACGGCGATTTGGTCATCGAGTGCCCCCTTGATGTTGTTTCTCGCATTATCGGAAGGATTTCACCCATCGTTTACACCGGTGACCACCCTGTCAACGGCGGTCACAGTTGCCGCTCGAATGTCAGCGACTCCCCGCCGTCCTCGGATACCCGTCACTGAACAGAGCCGCCACTAGTCGACGCTATCGGCCCCGCTTGGGGCATAGGGCATGTCGGCCAGATGGGTGTTGGCCGGCTCGGGTGTCCCCCTGCGCGACGAGTTCGCGGGCGCGGGACGCGACAGGACGTAAGCGCGCCGCTTCGGCCTGCGCGCACGAAGGCGATACAAGAAGGTCGGGCTGGGCCAGTTGGTAGAGATCGACCCCCGCGCCGAGCGATACCAGCTCGTGCACATAGTCCACACGGATCTGTCCAGGCGGCGACTCAACCGGTCGTTGAAGCGCTTCTCCACATCGGCACGGACCTCGATAACACTTCCTGGATGGGCACGGAGAACCTTCATCAACCTGACGATGTGTCGGGCCTGCGATTCGAGCATGTAGACGATGGACCCGGATCCCACGTTGGTGTTGGGCCCGTACATCATGAGGAAATTCGGAAACTCTGGCACCGATAGGCCGTAGTAGGCGTGCGCGCCATCCGCCCACACGTCCGACAATTTCCGGTCCGAGCGGCCGTAGACCTCCATCGGGGAAAGAAACTCGGTGGCACTGAAGCCAGTGCCGTAGATGATCACGTCGGCGGCGTGGAAGTCGCCGTTCACCGTGCGGATTCCGCCAGGTTCTACTGCCCGGATATCGTCGGTGACCAATGAAACGTTGGGACGTGCGAGCGCGGGGTAATAGTCGCTGGAGTGTCAATGGACAGCTGAAACTGCCCGTGGGCGGACATGAGAAGTGCCCGTTGGTGGCCAATAAGAACGGCCCAGTGGCGGACACGAATCTGCCCATGAGGGTGTGTCCGCCACCGGTGGTTGAGGCCGTTGTTAGGTCAGGGGTTTGACTCCTTTCCCGTGCAGGGCTTGGGCCAGGCGCACGGAGTCGCCGCTGGTTTGGCACAGGTGCGCGTGGTGCAGGAGTCGATCCACGGTGGCGGTCGCCAACGTCTTGGGCATCAGCTCGTCGAATCCGCTCGGGTGAAGGTTTGACGAGATCGCCACCGAGCGGCGTTCGTAGGCGGCTTCGACGATGCGGTAGAGCCCTTCGGCGGCATCCGCGCCGACCGGCAACAGTCCAACGTCATCGATCACCACGAGCTCAGCGCGCACGATCTTGGCGACGGCTTTGCCCAGGGAATCGTCAGCGCGATGTGCCCGGACGAGCACTCCGATCTGTTCGAGGGTGAACCACGCCACCGGCATCCCGGCTTCAATGACTTTCTGCCCCAAGGCTTCGAGGAAGAACGTTTTGCCGGTGCCGGCGGGCCCGCAGACCACCAGGTTCTCCCGGCGCCCAACCCATTCCAAGGTCTGTAACGCTTGTTGGGTGGGTAGCGGGATCGACGACGTGCCCGGGTCCCACACGTCGAAGGTTTTCCCGGTGGGGAAGCCGGCGGCTTTGCGTCGGGATGCCAGCATGGAGCGGGCCCGTCCGGCCGATTCTTCGACCAGTAGCGCTTTGAGGACTTCGGTGGGGTCCCAGCGTTGCGCGCGGGCGGTGGCCAGCACGTCGGCGGCGATGGCCCGGGCGTGCGGTAACCGCAGGGCACGCATCAGGGTTTCCACATCGGCGGGCAGCGCGGTGGTGGTGGTCATGCGATGTCTGCTTCGGGTGTGTCGTTGATGTTGGTGCCCAACAGGTCCCAACCCTTGGTGCCCTGAGCCAGGGACGTGGCTTCGCTGGCGCCGCGTCGGGTGGGATCCAAGCCCTTGCTGGCCAGGATGGAATCAAGATCGCCGGTCGCGAAGCGGCCATGGGTCGCGGCATGGCCGAGCGCCCAGTCGACATCAGCGGGCCCGGCCAACGCGGACAGTTCGACGGCGTGGGCCATCTTTTGAATCATCCGTTCGGTGCCGACGGCGGCCGCTTCGGTGAGCCATAGGGCTGCCCCGGGCCCCAACGCCACGAAGAGTCGTTCAGCGGTGTTGCGGGCCCGGATCCGGTAGTCACCGGGAACCTTGTCGCGGTGGGCGGGGAAATGAGCATCGTCGATGGCGGGGCTGCCCGGGGTGGCACGGTGGTGCCGGGCCACTTCGACCGGGCCGCCGTCATCGAGGGCGCAGATCACCACTTCGTCGGTACCGCCGTGGTGACGGATCCACACCGTCTGCCCCAACAGCGTTGCCGGAAGGGAGTATTGACAGTGTTCGAAGGTCACCATCGGGGTGTTGTCGGGAACCCGGCGGGTCACCCCCAACGCGGCGGTGTGCGGCAGGTCGGGCACCGCGTGCAGCGCGGGGCGTTCCTGGGTGAGCATCTCGACCGGGCGACGACCGGTGCTGCGGTGCACCCGGGCATTGATGTCGGTGACGAACTGCGCGCACGCCGCCTCCACCTCGGCGAAGCTGCTGTACTGGGGCAGCAGGTTCGTTTC
The DNA here is from genome assembly GCF_012223425.1 of Mycolicibacterium frederiksbergense. Lineage (GTDB taxonomy): Bacteria > Actinomycetota > Actinomycetes > Mycobacteriales > Mycobacteriaceae > Mycobacterium > Mycobacterium frederiksbergense. Next base: position 3,072,548 of record NZ_CP038799.1, on the reverse strand, counting down.
GGTGGGCACGATGTCGGCTTTGGCGAGCTTGACTGCGTTCTCCACCCCTCCTTTGGAGGCCGGGTCGGCAGGCTCGCAGGTCAGTACCGAGATGCCGTAAAAGCGTCCGAAGGTGACTGCGGCGCGGTTGCGGACGGGAACCCCGGCGATGTGTCCGACGGTGACGGTTTTCTCGTTGTCGGTCAGCAGATAAGTCGGGGCACCACCGACGATGCGGAAGATCCGGTCCAGCCCGGCGAAGACACTGGGTGCGGTGCGGTCCCGCAATGCGATCACCACCCGGTAGCGGCTCCAGGCCAGCCACGCCACCAACAGCACCACTTTGCGCCCGGCGACGATAGGGCCGTCGCCGAAGTCGTACTGCAACCACAGTCCAGGATCAGTGATCCAGGGCCGATGCACGCGTGTATTACCCAGTCGCCATTGTGATTTGATTTCCGAAAGGGCTCGCCGGGTGGTGCGGTCAGTGCCGGTATATCCCAGCACGACTAACTTGTCGTGGGCTTTGTCGCCGCGGATCTTTCCCTTCGACTCCGCGACCCAGCCTTCCAGGACGTCACGCCAATCGTCGATCATCCGGGCCCGCCGAGTGGCCGGCGGCAGACCCGCGTCGCGGTCTTCAACCGCCTTCTTCACCGTGTGGTGCGAGCAGCCGCACAACTGCGCGGCAGCGCGGTAGGACCCGGTCAGGTCGTAGGCATTGAGTATTTCCATGAGTTCTCCGTCAGACTTCACGTAGGTCTCTCCTGTGGTTTTCAGTTCGACTAGGCATCGACATCGAAACCGCAGGAGAGGCCGCTACGGCGCTGACGCGCCGAGCAGCACAGACAAGGTCTGGGCAGATTCATGACCGCCTACGGGCACTTTCGTGTCCGCAGGTGGGCAGTTCTTATTGGCCGCGAATGGGCATTTTCATGTCCGCCAGTGGGCAGTTTTTCATGTCCGCCGACACTGGAGAACAGAATCCTCTTGCACCCGGGCGCATAGTCCGGCGTCAGGTGGGAACGCAGCCGGGCATCCGACACCTGGCGACCTAGGTGCCGGAGGGCGATGACTCCCAAGACTCGCGCTACTGGCTTCGCGTCGACGAGTGCCAACGCCAAGAACTCGAATATCGTCCAAATCATCAGACGTTCGCTGAGCCGCAGAATGGGCAACTTGCGCAGCAGTTGGTGATGCCGCCCACCGTACTGACGGTCGAATTTGGGCAGCACCCATGGGGCTGACCGTTGGAAAACGTCCAAGTGCTCAGCGCCTGCGGCGACCACCGGGACGAACTGCACCGAACTAGCGCCGGTGCCGACGACCGCAAGCCGCTTGCCGCTGAGATTCAGATCGTGGTCCCAATTCGCGGAATGAAACGACGGGCCCGCGAAGCCCGAGATTCCAGGAATATCAGGAACTGAGGGTCGGGACAGCTGGCCCACGGCCGAAATGACGACATCGCACTCCAATTCCTGACTGGTAGTCGTGGTCAGACGCCATGTGTTCGTGCGCTCATCGAAGGCCGCCTTAGCGATTTCGGTTTTGGTCCGAAGGAGGGACAGCAAACCACTTTCGTCGGCGACGCGGCGAAGGTAGGCGAGGATATCGCCTTGTTCTGCGTAACGCCGACCCCACCTGGGATTCGGCGCCGAGGAGATCGAGTACAACTGCGACGGGACGTCACAGGCCGCCCCTGGGTAGGTGTTCTCCCGCCAGACTCCCCCGACACCATCGCCCTTTTCGACAATGAGGACCCTGTCGAACCCTGCGCGTTTGAGGCGAAGTGCAAGGGTAATTCCGGCGAAGCCAGCGCCGATGATGACGATCGAGGGGTTACCAGGGGGATTGTCCTGGGTTGGTTCACGTTTCACGGGTTTCATCGTTAGCTCATACAACCTTCGTGCTGGGGCGCCTCGTGGTCAAGGCGTGCGCAGGGACGCTGTCAACGGACGGTGGCCGAAGTAGCCAAGAACTCGCCACCGAGCCTGAGGGCCTCACGTGCTTCTGGCAGTAGGCGAAACATCGCCTGGAAGACATGGATCTGGCCGCGGAAAACTTGCAACTGCGAGGAGACCCCTGCAGTTTGCAGACGTTTGGCAAAGACTCTGGAGTCGTCGAGCAACATCTCTCGTCCGCCGACCTGAATCAAAGTTGGTGGCATGTCCGTGAGATCAGCATCGAGCACGCTTATCCTCGGGTCGGCTGGATCGGCGCCCGCCACGTACAGACCAATTGTTCTCGACGCAGAGATGGCGGACGCAAAGGGGTCCCGTCTGCGCAGATCACGGTCCATCGCGAGTTGGCATGTCAAATCCAGCACCGGCGACATCAGCAGCATGGCATCCGGCGTCGGCAGTCGATGTTCCCGAGCGCCAAGCGCCGTCGCCGCAGCAAGCTGGCCGCCTGCGGAATCGCCGGCGAGCGCCACCGTGCCAGAAGACGCGGTGATCGCGCTTCCCTCTGTCAACCATCGATAGGCGATCAGTGCATCATCTGCGGCCGCCGGGAAGGGATATTTCGGGACCAATCGATAGCGCACGGCAAATACCGGCCTGCGGGCGGCCGCGGACAGTTCGCTGATGAGGCCACGGTGGGTCTCGGGAGAGCACATAGAAAATGCGCCGCCGTGTATATAAAGAATCGGCGGAGCATCCGAGGCCACGTTGGCCGCCTTGACCCAGTCGCCTCGCACACGTTCACCGGCGAAGGGCGTGTCTACCTTCTCGACACTGATTGCGCGCCTTGGCCGCGACACCACGAGTGTTCCCCGTAGCACGCGGTCCATGACCGCGAAGCCATGGTCGTTGGCCGGAATCACTTGCGTGAGAGGTCGAAGAACGCCTCGCGCCGTTGCCGCGACCAGGTGGCTCGCCATGCTCGGATTCGGCCTGGCAGGTGAACTCATCCGGCGGTGTCCACCTTCTGTGGGGCAGTGTCCGCCTTTTTCGCCGGTCGCCGTTCGAAACGGTAGTCGGCCAAGTCGAATCGTCGACTGCGCCAGATCGACTCGACCGTCGTCGTGGGACGCAGAGGCACGTCCCCATGCTTGTCGAAGTAATAGCTGTTCGCGCCCGCGCAGCTGTCCTGCCAGAAGACCTGCGTATGCCGCCGTGCCAGCATCTCCGCGAAGAAGCGTTGATTCGCCTCCTCGCGTACCTCGACGTAGTTCGAGTCGGCCGTCCTGGCATGCCGGAGGCAACGGAGAATGTGACCCGCCTGTGCCTCGATGAGTGCGAAGTAGGACGACCCGTTGTATCCGTACGGGCCAAACACTGAGAAATGGTTCGGGAATCCTGGCACGCTGACTCCCTCATATGCCTGGAGTCGGTTCTCGTCCCACCACTGTGCCTGGTCTCGGCCGGCGACACCTCTGAGCGAGTAGGTGGGCATGCTGTCCGATTCCATGACCTTGAATCCCGTTGCCAGGACGAGCACGTCGATCTCGTGTCTGACGCCATCGGCCGTAATTACCGCGGTCTCATCCACCCGGGTGATGGGGTTGGTTTCAAGAAGGACGTTCTCGCGGTTGAACGTCTTCAAATATTCGTTGTGAAAGCTTGGTCGCTTGCAGCCCAGCGCGTAACGCGGCGTCAGCTTCTCCCGAACGACCGGGTCGGTGACCTGCCGACGCATATAGCTGATCGCTGCACGCTCGATCGCCGACGCCAGCGGTATGGCGGTATGGAAGTGCGCTGCGACGGGAAAGGTGAGTTCGACAAAGGCCTGGCTGGCTCCCCGCGCGGCGATCTGCGCTCCGGGTGCGAGCCGGAGAAGAGCACTCAGCGGGCGGGGCACCGCGAAGTCGAATTTCGGCAGACACCATATCGGGGTGCGCTGAAAGACGGTGAGTGTGTCCACGTCCTTGGCTATCGAGGGGATCAGTTGCACCGCCGAGGCGCCCGTCCCGATGACGGCGACCCTCTTTCCGGTGAGGGTCTGCTGGTGGTCCCAGCGCGACGTGTGCATCGTGACCCCGCCGAAGTCCCCGACCCCCGGTATGTCCGGCGATTTTGGTCGCGTGAGAACCCCGGAGGCATTGATGACGAACCTCGCTGTCAGTTCCTCGTCCGTCGAGGTAAACAAACGCCACAATGTCGATTCTTCGTCGAACTCAGCCCTCACAACCGTGACTCCGAAGCGGATGCGCGACGCGAGGCCATATTTTTTCACGCAATGCTTCGCGTAGTTCTTCAGTTCGATCCCCGGCGCATAGGTACGGGACCACGACGGGCGTTTCTCAAAGGAGAATTGGTAACTATATGACGGAATGTCTACTGCAATCCCCGGGTAGGTATTCCAGTACCAGGTTCCACCCACCCCTTGGGCCTCATCAACGATGAGGAAGTCCGAGAAACCTTCCTTCAGCAGCTTGATGCCCACTCCGATCCCGGAGAATCCAGCTCCGATGACCAATATCTCGTGGGTGGGGACCTCGTACGTAGGGGCTCCGGAGGTGGGGGCATTCTCGTCGCCCGCAACATGGACACTCAAGCGTCTTTCCTCACTCTCGAGGCTGCGCGCTTAGGCGGTACCTTCCCGACGCCCACGTCCAGGATGTCGGCTTTGACGTCAGACCGCGTTGGCAGGGCGCCTGCGCTTTTTCGGCCCTGGGCTACCTTGGCCTTGCGGCCCTGGGCAACCTTGGCCACATTCGAGCCGTTTTGGGCGTGTTCGGTTGGGTGGTGCTCAGTTCGTGCGGTTGTCGGGGTCGTTACATAATCACCCATGTCGACCTTGGACAGTGCGCGCTTGAACTGGGTGGCGAAACCGGGGTACATGGTGCCGTTGTATCCGTCATTCGTGAGGTACCAGCTCTTGCAACCCGAATTCCAAGTCGTACTTCCCAACCGCTGCTGTACCTCGCCGTGGTAATTATTTTGCCGATCTTCGCGGACCTCGAGCGTACTGAGATCATTCGCGATGATCGCGCCGATGGCTTTGACGATGTAGTTGATCTCGGCCTCCATGTACACGAGGGCCGAGTTATGGCCGGGCCCTGAATTTGGTCCGAAGGTGAAGAAAAGATTGGGATAGCCTGCGACGGTGACGCTCCGGTACGCATAGGCGCCCTGGGACCACTCGTCGGAGAGCTCACGACCATGCGCGCCTCGGATGGGAAAAGGTGTGCCAGCCTTGCATACATCGAAGCCGGTGGCGAAGACGATGCAGTCCAGTTCGTGTTCGATGCCATCTGCGGTCCGTATGCCATTCGGCGACAGGGTCGCGATCGGCCATGAGACGAGCTTGCAGTTGTCGCGCTGAAGAGCGGGGTAGTAATCGCTGCTCATCAGCATCCGTTTGCAGCCGGCACGGAAGTTCGGCGTCAGCTGGCGCCTGAGCCAAGTATCCGATACCTGCCTCCGCAAATTCGCCTTCGCCAGTAGCTGGATGCCAGTGGTGACCGGGGTATCCCAGACCATGCCGACGGCCATGAGCTCGTGGCCCCAAAACCACGCCTGCCGTCCGACGTTCTGCACGCGAGGCAAGCGACGAAACGCCGTCCGCACCCACTGCGGATGGGAGAAGTCGGGCCGAGGGAGGACCCAGCCGGGGGTGCGTTGGAAGACCTTGACCGACCGCGCAGTCTTCACCAGTTCGGGAATGATCTGAACAGCGCTGGCTCCGGTGCCGATCACGGCGACACGTTTGTCGCTCATGTCGTAGTCGTGATCCCAACGCGCACTGTGGATCTTGTGACCATCGAAGGTGTCCAGTCCGCGGATGTCCGGCAGGCTCGCATTCGCCAGCGGCCCACTGGCCATCACTGCGGTGCGCGCCGTGAACTGCGAGCCGTCAGCTGTCTGCGCCGTCCACAGTGCGCTTTCCTCGTCGAACTCCAGACCGGTGACGTTCACTCCGAACCGGATGAAACGCGACAGCGAGTACTTGTCGACCATCGTCTTGATGTAGCCGAGGATCTCGGCGCTGCCCGAATACGCGCGGGACCAGTCCGGATTTTGCTCGAACCCGTAGGAATAGAGCAGCGACGGGATGTCGCACGCCGCGCCGGGATAGGTGTTGTCCCGCCAGGTACCACCCACCTCGTCGGCACGTTCAAGGACAACGAAATCGTCGATACCCTGTTGTAGCAACCGGATTGCGGTTCCCAGGCCGGCGAAACCCGCACCGACGATCAAGACGGTCGTGGTGTCGCTCATCTGGCCACCGGTTCGTAGGTCAGCTCTTCTGTCCACGTCGGTGACTTACCGAGCACCTCGGTGGGGAAGTGGTCGATCGCGGTACCCAGCCGCTGCGAAATGAAATGCAATGGCTGAGAACGCTTGATGCTGGCGGACATGTGAGCCTTCAAGATGTGGTAGCCCGGAACGCGGCGCGTGAACTCACTACGATCTCCGACGTTCTCGTACCGCATCACCGCGTTGTAGAGCTTCTCCTCCGACAATCCCATGGCGTTGAGATTGGTCAACATCCTGGTGAGCAACGGCACGTAGAGGACGCCGCCGAGAAGGATTCTCGGGTCGATGAGCGCCCCCATCGTCTGAGTCGCATGAATGCGCATGGGGCTGGCGCCGAGGTCGTTCAGAACCTGGAATCCCACTGCCAAGTGCCGCGATTCGTCGTTGTTGACCTTGTTGAAGACCTCGGCGCAGAGCGGATCCTGCACCTCGTCGAGAAGGAACTTGAGCAATGCTCCGTCGAGCGCAGTCTCCAAGGCTGGGATCGCCGCTCCGATCACCGTCAGCGGGAGGGCCTCGGCGTATCGGTCGATCCACTCGATGACCAGTCGAATATTCTTGTTCGGCACCGGGATTTCCCCTTCCTCGAGCATCCCCCACCGCTGCATGAGCGCCAGCTCCGCGTTGGCGTGCCGCTGCTCCTCGGCATGGAAATACCGGTAGATGTCACCTAGAGCCTCGAACGGCGCTTTCGGCGCCATGGCGGCGAACGCGCGTGCACCGACGTGTTCTATCCACACCACGTCAGCCATGAACTGCTTCAGTTCGGGCCGCTGCTCATCAGTGATTTTATCGGCGCCCGGCGCATCCCAATCGATGTCGGCCAGCGCCCACTGCCGATTCTTGATCGTCTCGAGCATATCGCTGTATTTGAATGCCATTGGAGTCTCCTTTGTCTTTGTCTGGAATGACTTAGCGCGCGATTCGCTCAACCAAACCGAGCGCACGGGTATACGTGGCAGGCACTGCCCGCTTAAATAACCAGAGAATCTTCGCGTCGACTTGGGGTAGGACGTGCAACTGACCGCGATCGTTCGCGTCCAACGTTTTGCGCGCCACCGATTCCGCCGACACGCCGGTCCACTTCATCAAATTCGTTGCCAGCTTGGCGGCCGACTCCTCAATACCAGGGTTATCGACGATGTTGGTCTTGACAAATGTCGGGCACAGTACAGTCACCGCCACACCAGTACCACTCAGCTCGGCCGCCAAAGTCTCGGATAGCGAGAGCACGCCGGCCTTGCTGACGTTATAGGCACCCATCCGGGGCGCTGCTCCAAAACTTGCAGCCGATGCGACGTTGATAATTCCCCCGCTGCCCTTCGCACGAAGTCGCGGTACGAAGATCTCGCAGCCGTAAATCACTCCCCACAAGTTGACTGAAAGTGTCGCTTCCCAGTCCCGCTTGGGCGTCGCGCCGATGACATTGCCACCGATTCCGATGCCCGCGTTGTTGATCACCAGGCTGGCTGCCGCGCCGAACCACTTCTCGGCGCTGTCGGCGAGTTCGCGGACCTGCTCTTCGTCCGTGACATCGCATGCGATGTCGAGCCCCTCGCCGCCGGCTTGGACGACGAGCCCGACCGTCTCCTTGGCACGCACCGGGTCGATGTCGGCACACACCACTCGTCCACCTCTACGGGCGAGCTCCACCGCGAAGGCACGGCCAATTCCGCTGCCCGCTCCCGTTACGACCGCGTTGGCGCGGCGGCTCAGGCGAGGCGGTCTGTCCCACCTCAAGATATCCATCACTACTGAATCCTTTGCAGATTACGGCGACGCCTGACCTGTGAGACAAGCCGGCCTGCAGCCATCTGGTGGCGGCGAACACAATTGTGGTCGCCTGCCACCAGTTTGATGCGGCGCTCCTGCCTTTGTCAAGATGTATTCGTGCGGACAAAGGCAGCAAGGTGGGGCGGGCGTACTGGCGCCGAACGACGGGCTGACCGGCGGCGGCGCCTAGTGAACGCGGCGACGGAGATCTGGACGGAAAGCGGATGGGCTGCCGTGACAATGCGTGGGGTCTGCTCCAGAGCCGCGCTGAACGACCGATATTTCTACGAGGAGTTCAAGACGCGCGATGAGTTGCTCGTAGCAGCGTGGGACAACGTGCGGGACGAGATGCTCGGCGAGGTTTCGGCAACATTTGCCGAACGCGTCGGTCAACCACCGATCGAAACCATTCGCGCCGCAATCTCGATCGTTGTTCTCCGCATCGCGCAGGATGCCGGGCGAGCACAGATCCTGCTGACACAGCACGTCGGCAGTTCAACATTGCAAGATCGCCGAGCGGTGGCCTTGCAGGAAGCAACCCAGCTCGTCATGGCCGCCAGCAAGCCGCATCTGAAGCCTGACGCAGACGAAATGGCTCTGCGTATGGACACGTTTGTAGCGGTCGGCGGCTTCGTCGAACTGATCAGCGCTTGGCACGCAGGACTACTGGTCGATGTAAGTCAGGTCGACATCGTCGAACATACGAGTAGACTTGCTGAGACGCTGGCTCGCCGCTACGTGGTTGATAAGTTTGGCTAGCTGGTACTCCGGAGGCAATTTCCCGGTGGCGGAGGCTGCATTGGCCGCAGGGGTCGTGACACACCGTTGACTTACCTTAGAAACGGTGGAAGGTCCGTCTCGTCGACCTGCCAAGCCGACGCTCCTGCTGTCGAATGGCGGCTTCACTCAGAGGCCAATCTGCTTGGCGATGATCTCCTTCATGATTTCGGTGGTGCCGCCCCCGATACCCAGGATGCGCGAATCGCGATAGTGCCTTTCGACCTCGGTCTCGCGTAGGTAGCCCATGCCACCGTATAGTTGGACGGCCGTGTCAACGGCGAGCGCGCAGGCCTCTACGGCTTGGTTCTTGGCCATCGAGACCATCCGCACGTCGGTGTCTCCGGCGACGATGCGGTCCACAGCGGCACGGGTGTACGTACGGGCGACGTCGACGGCCGTCGCGATATCGACGATCTTGTGCCGCACCACCTGTCGGGTGGATAGCGGTCGACCGAAGGTTTCGCGCTTCTTCACCCAATCCAGCGTCAGGTCGAGGCAGCGCTGGGCCGTGGCGTAGCACTGGACGGCGATGAAAGCACGTTCGACCTGGAACTGTTGCATGATCTGCAGGAATCCGCTGCCTTCGGGGCCAACCAGATTGACCACCGGCACGCGCACGTCGGTGAATCCGAGTTCGGCGGTATCGGAGCACAGCCAGCCCATCTTCTTCAGTGCCCGCGAGACCAAGAAACCCGTGGCGCCACGCTCCACCACGAGCAGAGAAATCCCCGACGGGCCCGGGCCGCCGGTACGCACGGCGGTGGTCACGAAATCGGCGCGGACACCCGAGGTGATGAACAGCTTCGCACCGTTGACCACGTAGTGGTCGCCGTCGCGCCGTGCGGTAGTGCGGATGCCGGCGACGTCAGAACCGGTGTCGGGTTCGGTGATGCCAAGGCTGCCGATCTTCTCCCCGGCCAGGGTCGGCGCCACGAAGCTGCGGATCTGCTCGGGATCGCCCTGCGCGGCCATATGGGGCACTGCGATGTGATGCGTAAGTAGGCTGGCCAGTAAGCCCGACGAGCCGCCGGCCTCCATCACGGCCTCGGTGAGCAGCACCAGGTCGCGCAGGTCACCGCCGGAGCCACCGATCTCTTCGGCGAACCCGATGCCCAGCAACCCCGCTGCGGCTGCGCGGCGGTGGAGTTCTCTAGGGAGCTCTCCGGCGTCCTCCCAGTCTTGCAGGTGAGGAACGATCTCCTTCTGGGTGAACGACATCGCGAGGTTGCGCAACGAGATGCGCTCGGGCGTCATCCACGGGTCGGCTGCGGCCGCCTCCGCTTCCCGCTGATCCGGCTGTTTCATGTGAGTTGCTCCTGCTGTGATCACTCGGGGACGGCACGATTGCCACGTCGACCCCATTGTCGTCGAATGTTAATGACCGATAACGTAGCGTGTCAGGAGATCGACGTTGATGTCACCTGGAGGAAAGTTGATTGACGTCCTGCCCGACCGGGTCGACACCCGCGCGCCGGTATACCTCGAGAATCGCGAGGGACTCATCGCGCAGCTCCATGCGCTCGCCGAACAGCTGGCGCTGGCCAACGGTGGCGGCGGCGAGAAGTACGTCGCCCGGCACCGTAGCCGCGGCAAGATGCTGGCTCGGGAGCGCGTCGAGCTGCTCATCGACCCCGACACGGCCTTCCTGGAACTCTGTCCGTTCGCGGCGTGGGGCACGAAGTTTCCGGTGGGCGGCAGCGTTGTGGTCGGCATCGGCATCGTCGAAGGCGTCGAGTCGATGATCATCGCGCACGACCCGACCGTGCGCGGCGGAGCCTCGAACCCCTACACCTTCCGAAAAGTGTTCCGGGGCATGGCAGTCGCCCGCGAGAACCGGCTGCCCATCATCAACGTCGTCGAGTCGGGCGGGGCGGACCTGCCCACGCAGGCCGAGATCTTCGTGCCCGGGGGCCAGCTATTCAACGACCTCACCCAGCACAGCGCGCAGGGCCTGCCGACACTGGCGCTGGTATTCGGTAACTCGACGGCAGGCGGCGCGTACATCCCCGGCATGTGTGATTACGTGGTGATGGTCCGCAACCGGTCCAAGGTCTTCCTCGGTGGTCCGCCGCTGGTGAAGATGGCGACCGGCGAAGTGTCCGACGACGAGTCGCTCGGCGGCGCCGACATGCACGCCCGCACCTCCGGGCTGGCCGACTACATGGCCGAGGACGAGCAGGACGCCATCCGGATCGGGCGGCGCATCATGGCCAGACTGAACTGGCGCAAGCTCGGGCCCGGCCCGACACAGCCACCGACCCCCCCGCTGCGAGACCCCGACCAACTCCTCGGGATCGCTTCGGTGGACCCGAAGGTTCCCTTCGACCCACGTGATGTCATCGCCCGAATCGTGGACGGGTCCGCCTTCGACGAGTTCAAGCCGCTATACGGCACCTCGCTGGTCACCGGTTGGGCCTCGATCCACGGATACCCGGTAGGGATCCTTGCCAACGCGCGCGGAATCCTGTTCAGCGAGGAGGCGGAGAAGGCCGCCCAGTTTATTCAGCTGGCGAACCAGATCGACACGCCACTGGTGTTTCTGCAGAACACCACCGGCTACATGGTCGGCGCGGAGTACGAGCAGGGTGGCATCATCAAGGACGGCGCGAAGATGATCAACGCCGTCTCCAACAGCGCTGTCCCACACCTGACGATCGTGATGGGCGCGTCCTACGGTGCGGGCAATTACGGGATGTGCGGGCGGTCCTACTTTCCCCGCTTCCTGTTCACCTGGCCCAACTCGCGTTCGGCCGTCATGGGCCCGGCCCAGCTCGCGGGCGTGCTGTCGATCGTGGCCCGCGAGTCGGCCGCCGACCGGGGGCTCCCGTTCGACGAGGAGGCCGACGCCCAGATGCGCGCTGCCGTCGAGGGCCAGATCGAGCGTGAGTCGTTGGCGCTGGCCAACAGCGGCAGGCTCTACGACGACGGGATCATCGACCCGCGCGACACCCGTACCGTTCTCGGGTTCTGCCTTTCCGTGGTCCACAACAGCGAGATCCGTGGCCAGCGTGGCTACGGCGTGTTCCGGATGTGATGGCGATGCCCGTGATCAAGAAGCTGCTGGTGGCCAACCGGGGAGAGATCGCCCGACGCGTGTTTCGCACCTGTCGCGAACTCGGCATCGCGACCGTCGCCGTGTACTCCGACGCCGACGCCGACGCCTGGCACGTGGACGATGCCGACGAGGCCGTCCGGCTACCGGGTTCCTCGCCGGCGGAGACCTACCTCGACGGTGACCGGGTGATCGCCGCCGCCCTCCTCACCGGCGCCGACGCCGTGCATCCCGGCTACGGCTTCATGTCGGAGAACGCCGGCTTCGCGCGGGCCTGCGCCGACGCCGGGCTCGTGTTCGTCGGCCCGCCGCCGGATGCCATCGACGCGATGGGTTCCAAGCTGACGGCCAAGGCGATGATGGCCGATGCGGGCGTGCCGGTTCTCCCGGGCGGCGACGCGACCGGCCTGGACCCCGACAAGCTGCGCAAGCTCGGCGCCGAGATCGGCTACCCGCTGCTGGTCAAGGCGAGCGCGGGTGGCGGCGGGCGCGGCATGCGGGTTGTCGAGTCGGCCGACGACCTCGACGGAGCCGTGGCCTCGGCCTCGCGCGAGGCGATGTCGGCGTTCTCGGACGGCACGGTGTTCCTCGAGCGGTACGTGCAGCGTCCCCGCCACGTTGAGATCCAGCTGTTGGCCGACATGCACGGCACGGTTGTCTCGCTGTTCGAGCGGGAGTGCTCGGTGCAGCGCCGCCACCAAAAGGTCATCGAGGAGGCGCCCTCGCCCGTCGTCGACGACGACCTGCGCGCCCGGATGGGCGCGGCGGCGGTCGCGGCGGCACAGGCCGTGGGTTACGTCGGGGCCGGAACGGTCGAGTTCGTCCTCGACGCGAACGGCGGCGATGACGACGGGACGTTCGCCTTCCTGGAGATGAACACCCGGCTGCAGGTCGAGCACCCGGTCACCGAACTCGTCACCGGGCTCGACCTCGTGCGCCTGCAGTTGCTGGTGGCGATGGGTCGGCCACTGCCTGCCGAGGTGAGCAAGCCGCGGATCACCGGCCACGCGGTCGAGGCCCGGCTCTACGCCGAGGACCCCACGAAGGGCTACCTGCCGCAGACCGGAACGCTGCGCACGATGCAGATCCCCGACCACGTCGGGGTCCGGGTGGACTCCGGCGTGCGCGACGGCTCGGTGGTCAGCCACCACTATGACGCCATGCTGGCCAAGGTGATCGCCTGGGCGCCCACCCGCGCCGAGGCGCTCGGCGCGCTGTCCGCCGCGCTCGCCGGCGCCCGGATCCACGGACTCACCACCAACCGGGATCTGCTGGTTCGCGTTCTGCGCCACGACGAGTTCGCCGGACGCGGCACCGACACCGGGTTCCTCGACCGCCACGACGTGGCCGACCTCGGCGCAGCCCTCATCGACCGCGACGGGGAGGGCTTGCACGCCATCGCGGCCACACTCGCCCAGGTCGCGGGACGCCGCGCGGCGGCCCCCGTCCAGCCGACGCTGCCTGCCGGGTGGCGCAACAACCCGTCCCAACTGCAGTCCACCGGATGGCTGACCGCCGACGGCCGCGAGCGTCGGGTGGGCTATGCGCTGCTCCGCGACGGCGTCGAGGTCGAAGTCGACGGCAAACCGGTCGAGGACGTCAGGGTGCTCGTGCAGCGGCCGGACCGGGTGGTCCTGGAGACCGGCGGGGTACGGCGCGGCTACGACGTCGTCCTCGACGGCGACATCGCCTACGTTGACAGCCCTGCCGGGTCCACTGCGTTCACCCAGGTACCGCGGTTCCTGGACCCCAGCACGCTCAAGCCGGCGGGCTCGCTGACGGCGCCTATGCCGGGTTCGGTGATCCGGCTGCCCGTCGCCGCGGGCGACGTCGTGACGGCCGGGCAGGCCTTGGTCGTGGTGGAGGCGATGAAGATGGAACACACCATCGCCAGCCCGATCGACGGGATCGTCGCCGAACTCTCGGTCGAGGTGGGTCAGCAGGTGTCCACCGGCGATGCCCTCGCGGTGGTCGGAGCGGCCGACAGTGCAGACGAGGATTGAGCACCATCAGACCCGTCACCGGCCCCGGTGGCGGGTGACTTCGAAGTAGGAGAGCGGTATGGAACTGCACGAGACCGAGGAACGGCGAGCGCTGCGCAAGGCCGTGTCCGAGATCGCCAAGGACTTCGGGCACGACTACTACGTGGCCAAGTCGCTCGGCGGGGAGAAGAGTTCGGAACTCTGGCAGGCCGTGGGCAAGCAGGGGTTCCTCGGGGTCAACATCGCCGAGCAGTACGGCGGCGGTGGCGGCGGCATCTACGACATGCAGATCGTCGGTGAGGAACTGGCCGCGGCCGGCTGCCCGCTGCTGATGACGGTGGTCTCCCCCACCATCTGCGGCACGATCATCGAGGCTTTCGGCAGCGACGAGCTAAAGGCGCGCTGGCTGCCGGGCATCGCCAGCGGCGAGATCATCATGGCGTTCGCGATCACCGAGCCGGATGCGGGCTCGAACTCTCACAACATCTCCACCCACGCCAAGCGCGTCGGTGGGGATTGGGTGCTCAACGGCACCAAGTACTACATTTCCGGCGTCGACGAGGCGGAGGCCATCCTGGTCGTCACCCGCACCGCGACCGACGACCGCGGCCGCGGACGGCTGAGCCTGCTGGTGGTCCCGACCGACGCGCCCGGGTTGACCAAGACCCTCATCCCGGTGCAGGCGGTGACACCGGAGAAGCAGTTCACGCTGTTCTTCGACGACGTGCGGGTGCCGGCCGAGAACCTGATCGGCGCGGAAAACGACGGTCTGCGTCAGGTGTTCATGGGCCTCAACCCCGAACGCATCATGGGCGCCGCCCTGGGCAACGGCATCGGCCGCTACGCGCTGGACAAGGCGTCGGCCTACGCGCGCGAGCGCAAGGTCTGGGACGTGCCGATCGGAGCCCACCAGGGCCTGTCCCACCCGCTTGCGCACGCCAAGATCCAGCTGGAGCTGGCCCGGCTGATGACCCAGCGGGCGGCCTCACTGCACGACGCCGGCGACCCCGGTTCCGCGGAGGCGTCGAACATGGCCAAATACGCTGCGGCGGAGGCCGGCATCCTGGCCCTCGACCAGGCGATCCAGACCCACGGCGGCAACGGGTTGGCCACCGAGTACGGGCTGGCCACTCTCTGGGGCCCGGTGCGGCTGATGCGCACCGCGCCGATCAGCCGAGAGATGATCCTCAACTATGTGGCTCAGCACAGCCTGAACCTGCCCCGCTCATACTGAGCATCCTTCATCCGTTCGTGTCCGCTTCGGTCTACAAGACGGACGGTGGTGATCGGTCGCCCGCCGGGGCCGGGTCCTGCCTTACCGAGCATTTGTCAACCAAAACTGCCGAGGAGGCAAATCAACATGGATCGCGGTATCGGTCAGTGGGTCACCAAACGGGCCTTCCTCAACGGGCAGCGCACGGCGTTCGTCTGCGGTGACACCAGCTTCACGTACTCCGACTTCGATCGGCGCACCAACCAGGTCGCTTCGAACCTGTTGCGTCTCGGCGTCCGCAAGGGGGACCGGGTGGCCATACTGCTGGTGAACTCGGTCGAGTTCATGGAGGTCCTCCTCGGCTGCGCGAAGATCGGCGCCATCACCATCCCGATCAACGTCCGACTCGCAGGCCCGGAGATCGGCTACATCCTCGCCGACTCCGGCGCCGACGTGTTCGTGTTCCACGAGCCGCTCGCGGCGGCGGCGGTCAGCGCGCTGGCCGAGCCGGGGGTCCGGGTCCGCCACACGGTCCGGGCCGGGGGCGCCCCGGCCGACGGCGAGATCGCCTACCCAGACCTGCTCTCCGGCGGCGCCCCCGAGCCTCTCGACAGCGACGTCGAGGGCCGCGACGCCGCGTTCATCATGTACACCTCGGGCACCACCGGCCGCCCGAAGGGCGCCATCCTCACCCACGACAACCTACTGTGGAACGCCATCAACGTGCTGGGCGCCGAACAAGGCCTGACCGGCAGCGACGTGACTGTTGCAGTCGCCCCCATGTTCCACATCGGCGGGCTCGGGGTACATACGCTGCCATTGCTCTACGTCGGCGGGACCAGCGTGATCCTCCCGTCGTTCAACCCGGTGAGCACGCTCAAGGCGATGGCCGAAAGCCGCGCCACCGTCCAGTTCATGGTGCCGGCGATGTGGTCGGCGCTGACCCAGGTGCCCGACTTCGACTCCTACGATCTCTCCGCGTTGCGTCTGGCCATGGGCGGCGGCGCACCGATGCCGCTGACTGTCATCGACTTCATGCAGCAACGTGGCGTCCCCTTCACCGAGGGATTTGGGATGACCGAGACTGCACCCATGGTCTCGGTCTTGGACGCCGCCAACATCACGACGCGGGCCGGATCAATCGGCCGGGTCGCCATGCACGTCGATGCCCGCATCGTGGACGCCGACGACCGGGACGTCCCGGCCGACACCGTCGGCGAACTCCTGGTGCGCGGACCCAACGTGTTCGTCGGGTACTGGATGAAGCCGGCGACCACCGCCGAGGCCTTCCGGGGCGGCTGGTTCCACACCGGCGACCTCGGCCGGATCGACGCCGACGGCTACATCACGCTCGTCGACCGCAAGAAGGACATGATCATCTCGGGCGGGGAAAATGTCTACCCCATCGAGGTCGAGCAGGTGCTGTTCCGTCACCCCGGTGTGCTCGACGCCGCGGTGGTCGGCGGTCCGGACGACAAGTGGGGTGAGCGCGTCGTCGCGGTGGTGGTGGCCGACCCAGCCGCCGAGCAGGAACCCAGCGCCGACGAACTGATCGCCTGGTGCCGCGAACGGCTGGCGCATTTCAAGTGCCCCCGCGAAGTGCACCTCCTTCCCGAGCTGCCCCGCAACGCCACCGGCAAGCTCCTCAAGACCGAGCTGCGCAAGCGATTCACCGGCGTCGAGGGCGGCGTCGTCCAGCGCTGAGGCACGACACCGGAGGCGGAGCGCGGGTTTGGGAAGTGTTGTCACGACGAGTAGCCACGGTCGCCGCTGCAAATAGCTGAAGATGTTAATCGTCGCTAACGTCTAGCGCGTGGCAAGACCACGCGCGCCACTTGTCGGATGTTCTTATCCTCGATCCACCGATGAATTGGCTGGTCGTGGGGTGTCGGAATGAGGAAAGTGCCCTCTGAGCTGCGATGATGAGTGTTCTCTACGCACTTATCGGCACAACTCGGAAAGGCACTTCCGGTGCAAGTGTCCCATAGGTTCGCCGCATCGTCGGCGGTCTTCGATGATGAGCGTCTGGTGTCGTGCGCAGGCCTGGTACCGGTGATGGCCCTTGCCGAGCAGACCGGACTGTCATCGTCATTGGCCGACAAAGTTCGGTTCAGCTGCGAGCGGGTCAAGTCCGGTGCGGCCAATCCGTCGCCGAAGCTGACCACGCTGATCGCCGGGATGTGCACCGGCGCGGACAGCATCGACGACCTCGACGTAGTTCGTAGCGGCGGGATGAAGACCCTGTTCGGCGAGGTGTACGCCCCGTCGACCATCGGAACCTTGTTGCGGGAGTTCACCTTCGGCCATGCCCGGCAACTGGAGTCGGTGCTCAGTGAGCACGTGGGCGCTCTGTGCGAGCGTGTCGATCTGTTGCCCGGCGCCGACGGGCGGGTGTTCATCGACATCGACTCACTGCTGCGCCCGGTCTACGGCCAGGCCAAACAAGGTGCGAGCTACGGCCACACCAAAATCGCCGGCAAGCAGATCCTGCGCAAGGGTCTTTCCCCGTTGGTGACCACCATCAGCACCGAACACTGCGCTCCGGTGATCACCGGAGCACGACTGCGGGCGGGCAAGACCAACTCGGGCAAAGGCGCGGCCCGCATGATCGCCCAAGCCGTCGCCACCGCCCGCGGCGCCGGTGTCACCGGGCGCATCCTGGTGCGCGGCGACTCGGCCTACGGCAACAGCAGCGTGGTCACCGCCTGCCGCCGCGCCGGTGCCCGGTTCTCGCTGGTGCTGACCAAGACCGCCGCAGTCGTCGCGGCCATCGCCGACATCAATGACACCGCGTGGATCCCGGTGTGCTATCCCGCCGCGATCCCGACACCGGTGCCTGGATCTCCGATGCCGAAGTCGCCGAAACCACCTGCACCGCTTTCAGTTCCACGAAGACTCCGATCACGGCACGGTTGATCGTGCGCCGGGTCAAAGACGCCCGATACCCCGACGCCCTGTTCCCGGTCTGGCGATATCACCCGTTCTTCACCGACACCGACGAACCCGTCGACGTCGCTGACATCACTCACCGCCGCCACGCGATCATCGAAACCGTGTTCGCCGACCTCATCGACGGACCCCTGGCCCACATGCCCTCGGGACGTTTCGGGGCGAACTCTGCCTGGATACTGTGCGCGGCCATCGCCCACAACCTGCAGCGCGCCGCCGGCATCCTGGCCGGCGGTGCACACGCGGTGGCTCGCGGCGCCACCCTGCGCCGACGCCTCATCACCATCCCGGCCCGACTGGCCCGCCCCCAACGCCGACCCATCCTGCACCTACCAGCCCACTGGCCGTGGGCGACGCACTGGCTCCGATTGTGGCGCAACACCATCGGCCACAGCCCGCCAGCAACCGCCCCCACCTGACCAATCCGCCGAAAGGCCACGACCGGAGCACACAGGAAAAAGCTGGACAGACCAGCCGATACCCCCTGCTCACAGCCAGCAAGCGACCACCAAACCATTCCAGCCTCAGCCACGACAGCTCATCGGTGGATCAAGGCTTATGCCTCCTGGTTGTCTGGGCCGACAAGTCGCAACCTGCGCCACGACTCGCCTGTCGCCTTGCGCGATGGGTGCTTGAGCGTGTCTGACGTCGATGAGCTTCGGTGAATGGGTTGCTTCAGCTCCGTACGGCGGCGATCGACGACTCCACTCGATCAGCCTGCCCGCAGCAGAGCCCCGCGGCAGCGTCGAAACATGAATCGAACTCGGATTATCAGGCCGGGCGGCGCCGGATCGTCGCGCTGACCATCCTCAGATTCGGCGTGTTCGTCAGTAGACGGCACAGTTACGCAGCAAGGGCGTTCGCGGGACACGAACGACTAGGACCGCCCCAAGGCTTGTGTTGGGTTCAGTGCTACTTCGCCGAGCCAATAGCACATCAGTAGGGCGACCTCGACGTCTAATCGTTCCGCGGCGATCGGGCGACCGCGGCGCTCGAGTGCTCGATTTACGCGATACTTGACGGTATTGGCGTGTATCTGCAATTCGTTGGCGGCGGCTTTGAAGCTGGAACCGGCACGCAAGAACACCCTCAACGTGTCTCGTAGACGCTGGTCCGATGCAGTGTTCTGAGCCAACGGGCCCAGCACATCGTAAATCCATTCCTTCAGAGTCGCGTCATCGGTCATCAGCATCGAGGCCAGGGCCACACCGGGATCTCGTGCAGCGACGATCCGGTGCCGTGAGGAGCCGTCGGCTGCCACCGCGACCACACGGGCCTGCTCAGCCTGTCGGTAGGTGCGGCGGAAGCCTTCAATCCCCGGAAGTGGTTCACCGACGGAAAGTCTTGGGCCGTCAGGTTGAGCCCGGACGAAGTCGCGCAGCTGCGATAAATAGTCCGACGGGCGGTGAACCGTCATCCATGCGCATCCGACGAGGCGGTCGATGGAGAAGTAGACCGATTGCTTCGCTCCAGTGGCGGAGACCGCGTGTTGCATGAAGCGCTCCATGGCGATGAACTCGTCGGTGTCGGCGCCCGCATCTCGGTCGAGCCATACCATGAGAGCCACATGCGTTGCGCCCAAGAAGTACCTCATAGCCGACGACGCTTCGGTCAGGTCTACGTCGCGTCCGTTGAGGATGTCTCGAATGGCTTGTGCACGCAAACTTCGTCGGCGCTCGTCCCACTCCGCGCGTTCAGTCTGATATGTCTCCAAGACCTGCTCAGACATCCAGTCGATGTAGCGGAAAGACACACGGGTGATGTGTTCAATGAGCGCCAATTTCTCCTCGGGCGGTAGGTCCGCGCTCCGAAGGCCAGCGATGATGAGGTTCAATCCATACTGGTGCCCGAGCCTGTATGCCCGCAGCAGCGCGTTGACGGGTACCTCGCGTTGCGCCATCCTCCGGGCGTGTTCAAGGGCGGCCGTCGGTGACTCCATGCGGTCGAACGGGATCGAGTGACGGACGACGGAGAACCAAGTGTCTACGTTCGCGGCGACGGTGTCACTCAGTAGCTCTTTGAGCTGTTGATCGGCAGCGAGTTCGGCAACTTGCTCAATCAGAAGGCCATGTATGGACTCGGGCAATTCTCTGACGAGGTCGCCGAGGTCTCGGAATAGGTGATGAACCGCGTGACCGGGGGTGTCTTGAACTTCGGATGAATCAAGCACAGCTGCGACCGTACTCGATTACTTGTCTTTGCGAGACAACAGACGCCCGCAGGTTCGACCCTTCGAGACATACCGATCGCGGATCCGGGTATCTACGCTGTTAAGGAGCGGTGAGCCACGTTTTACCATTTCAGCAGCCGAACGAGGCATTGCTGTGGGCCACGGCGAACGGATGCGCGTGAAGAGGAAGGCGGAGGCATGAGTTGTCTGCTCGCAATAACCTTGTTTGCGGCCTTCGCGGCCGGAGCAGCCCCATTGCGAGGAACGATCAGCACCGCCCTGGCCGCAATAGACGACTTTCTCGATCGTTTCGGCCACGAAGTTTCCGGAACTGCTCATGCGAAGGAACGCCCGCCGCTCTGACGAGGTGGTCGAATCGGGCGCCGGATATGCCCGCCCGCCTCCCGCATACCGAAGCTGAAGCCTGGATAGCAGTAGGCTGTCCTCTGGACTCGCCCCCGGCCGTCGACTGACTCCAAGATCCCAACAGCAGCGCCGATCTGATCCGGGTCGCCCCGGCGGCGGGTGTGTTCGTCAAGGTGTGCGGGCACTGGTTCGGAGAACTCCGACCGCTCGATCCGACCTGGACAGCGCCCACCAGCAAAATGCTTCGGTTCGAATGATAATTCGGCCCAGGCGATGGTCGAACCATACGGTTTGGCATCGCTGCCTTCGGATGCGCCGATACTGCGCCGCCGGGGTTCCGTTCATGGAGGTAGTTCTGACACCTCGACAACGAACCAGAGTGGCCGGGCCGCGGCCATCGCAGGGCCCTGAAAGACGCTCAGTCCGACGAGTCGTTCAGCGTGCGGTCGAGAAAATCTGCGACTGCCGAAGTGAAGGCGTCGTTGTCGTCGCCCGCAACCATGTGGCCCGTGCCCGAAACGTCGACAGCCTCGGCGTGCGGTACGACTTCGAGGAACTCCTCGACCGACTGCTGCGACGTCACGTCGGAGTGAACGCCGCGAATGAGAAGCGTTGGTGCTCGCACGCGGCGGGCCCCTTCGATGAGAAGGTCGCTTATGGCGCCGAATTCTTTGGCACCAGTTGCTGGGTCGCCCTGCAGGAACTCGAAGTTGGAAGCTATGAACGCCGGATCCCATCGCCAGATCCACCGACCGTCGTCGCGCTGCTGCAAGACCTTTCGGAGACCGTCCAAGTTCTTGGGCCGAGCGCGATGCCGGTTGTACTGGGCAATGACGTCCGCGGCCGCGTCGAGCGTATCGAATCCGTCGGGATGGGCGCCCATGAAAGACACGACGCGGCGTGCTCCGTGAAACTCCATTCGCGGAGTTATGTCGACCAGTACGACGGCTCCCCACAGATCGGCAGGCGCCACCAAATGCGTTCCCAACACCGTCATGCCGCCCAAGGATGCGCCAACGACAGCTGGCGGGCGGCCATCGCTGGCATATCGGCGAATCGACAGCAGGTCGGATGCAAGTCGGTCGAGATCGTATCGACCATCGGGGTCCCACTCGCTGTCGCCGTGACCGCGGGCGTCGTAAGCGACGACGGTATACCCGCGCGCGTGTAAGCGGCGCGCGGTAGTCGCCCAGGCATGGCGGTTCTGTCCACCGCCGTGCAGCAGTATGACGACCGCGCGGGCGGATTCGTGTCGGTAGACATCGGCTGCAAGGGCGGTTCCGTCTTCGTTGCGGACGCGCTCGAACGTTGAGGTCATTTGCTGTGTCCTCGATGGTCGCCTTGGGCAGCGTTCTCGTTCCGCGACCGGATCACGAGGCGCTCTGGGCGACGACGGTCACTGTTCCCTGTGCGGCGCATACCGGGCGTCCCGTATTGGTGATGTCGATCCTGGCGACGCCGCTACGCTTCCCCAGCGCGATGATGTCGGCGACCGCAACGCAGACTCCACTGGACACCGGACGTAGGAGGTTCAGTTTGAATTCGGTTGTGGCCACCCATGACCCAGGTGGGATCACCGGATAGAACACCACGCCCAAGCAGTGGTCGACCATCGCTGACAGGCATCCGCCATGCAGAGTGCCGAAAGGAGTCAACAAATCGGCTCGGGCGTCCATTTCCACTACCAGTCTCCCGGCGGAGAACTCGATGTGGCGGAAGTCCAAGTACTTGGCGAGCCCTCCCGAGGTTCCCCCCGCGTGCTGGAGCTCCTCGGCTATTTGCTTGTTGAACTGGGGGAAGTCCATGGTCAGCGCCTCGTTTCGTTCAGCGATACCGATGCCATCGCTGAGACACTACTCCGCAGTTGTCGCAGCAATGCAACTGTGAGTGTCGGCCAGTAGCGCGGGAAGCAGGAATCGGCGCAAGAAAGCATCGATTCCTTCGGGGCTGCGGTGCCGGGGGCCGCGAACCGCGAGCAAGCTGAGGATGATGCGCAAAATCCATTCGGCGGCGTCATCGACCGAAACGCCGGCTTCGAGTTGATGCCAGTGTGCGGCGAACACGGGTCGCAGAAACTCGGCGACGAGTTCGAACAGCGCCACCGACGTTCCCTCGGCCAGTCCCACGCCGGCGAGTTCATCGTCGCTGGCGAAGAGCATGCCGATTATCGGTTCGCGGCGTGCCGCGCGCACCGTGACTGCAACGAAGTCCAATATGGCAGAGCCCAAGTCGGTGTGCGCCAAGATCCGTCCGCTGGTGCGGTGCAGGTAGCGTTCCGCTGCGCGGACGATGACACCGGATACGACGGATTCGCGACTAGCGAAGTAGCGATAGACCGTGGCGCGCGATACGCCCGCATGCCTGGCGATATCCTCCATCGTGGTGCCCGACAGCCCCTTGCCTTGCAGGCACGTTTCGGCGGCGTCGAGTAGGCGATCGCGCGCCATATCGCGGTTTCGCCCAGGAGTCGCGTCGCCCCGCCGCAACGATCTCTTCGTCACGGGTACGAGTATGCCCTGTCAAGGGACCCGCTCTGTCGAACACCCGCGGTTGTCGCATGGAAACGGATGTGACAATATCGCAGTCGTGTCGCATAGAAGACCTCGACGATGAGCGTGATCTGACCGTTGGCCATCCCACCACGCACTCCGGTTGTCGTCGGCGTCGGTGAACTGACACATCGCGGTGAAGGCACCGTCGATCCCATCGATTTGGCCGCCGAGGCCGCGCGTCGAGCGCTGCATGATGCTTCGGCCGCGATCGGGCATCGCATCGATACCGTGGCGACGCCCGGAATCTTGATGATCCCACGCGACAACCCCGCGTCGAGGATTGCCGAAGCGACTGGGCTGACGCCGGATCATCGCATCAGTTGTCCGGTCGGCGGCAACACCCCCCAGTATCTGGTCGAGGTCCTCGGCCGCCGCATTTGGCGCGGCGTCAGCGACGGGGCTCTGATCGTCGGAGCGGAAAGCGGCGCGTCAGCACGCAAAGTCGCATCCGGTAGCGCACTTTTGGAGCCCAAACCCATCGCAGCACAGGACGAGTCACTCGGTGACACCCGCCCGGGACTGAGCGAAGCCGAGGTGGGCGCCGGGTTACATTGGCCGCACGAGGTGTACCCGATCTTCGAATCCGCGATCGCGGCCCGATCAGGCCGCACATTCGACGAACAGCGCCGCTGGCTGGGTGACTTGATGGCTCCGTTCACGGTTGAGGCGTCCCGACATCTCGAGCAGGCCTGGTTTCCGCGTGCCCGTAGCGCAGACGAGCTCAGCACGGTCTCCCCGGCTAACCGGATGGTGTGCGAGCCGTATCCGAAGCTGCTCAACAGCATCATCGCCGTGGATATGGCTGCCGCTTTCGTGATCATGGCCGCCGAAGTCGCCGAGGAACTCGGAGTGCCCAGTGATCGTTGGGTCTTCCCGTGGTCGTCGGCCACATGCAACGACGTGTATTTCCCGGTTCAGCGGCCTGATCTGGGTCGTTCCGCCGGAATAAGGGCCGCCGGCAAGGCGGTATTGGCGGCCAGTGGACTTCACATCGACGACATTAGATGGTTTGATTTCTACTCTTGCTTTCCTTCCGCGGTCGAGGCGGCGATCGACGCCTTGGATCTCGACCCGGCGGATGACCGCGGGTTCACGGTGACCGGCGGACTGCCCTACCACGGAGGGCCGGGTAACAACTATGTCAGCCATTCGATCGTCGAGATGGTGCGACGCTGCAGGAGCGACCCGGACGCCGTCGGGCTCGTGTCCGGACTGGGCTGGTACATCACAAAGCACTCGCTGGGTCTGTGGTCGGCGACTCCACCGCCAACGGGATGGCAGACTCCGGACATGGCCGATGCGCAGTCTGCGATCGACGGCACCTCCCTCCCGGTCGCTTCTCCCGCCGACGCATCCGGAGAGGCGACCATAGATGGATACACGGTCGTGCACGACCGTGACCAAGGCCCCTCCTGGGTGCCGATTTTCGCGCGCATGACCGACGGCCGCCGCGTCGCGGCGCGCAGTGACGATGCCGAGGTGGCGGTGGCAATGTCACGAGACATGTGCGTCGGACACCAAGTCGCCGTGCGGCAGGCGGACGGACACGTCGAATTCGAACTGTCGTGAACGCCGACGCGCTCGTGCTGACCAAGCCGCGCACCCTTGAACGGCGGCATCTTCCGGTGCCGCGCATCGACGACGAGTCCGGTCTCCTGCGGATCGAGGCGTGCGGGCTCTGCGGAACCGACCACGAGCAGTTCAGCGGACACCTGCCGACGGGGTTCGCCTTCATCCCCGGACACGAGATCATCGGCGTCATCGAGGGAATCGGTGACGCCGCGCGCGAGCGTTGGGGCGTCTCGGTGGGTCAGCGAGTCGCCGTCGAGGTGTTCCGATCGTGTCGGGAGTGCGACTCGTGCGGCCGCGGCGAGTATCGCAGGTGCTCGAGCAACGGCCTCGCCACCATGTTCGGCTTCGTCGACGTGAACATCCCGCCCGGCCTGTGGGGAGGCTATGCAACCCACCTGCATCTGCCGTTCGATTCCATGCCGTTGCCGGTCCCGGACGGACTCGACCCGATCGTCGCGACGTTGTTCAATCCGCTTGGGGCAGGGATCAAATGGGCTGCCATGTTGCCCGAGACAAGCCCGGGCGACGTCGTCGCGGTCCTCGGACCAGGGATCCGCGGGATTTGTGCTGCCGTAGCCGCCAAGGAGGCCGGAGCGGCATTCGTCGCGATGACCGGGGTCGGCCCTCGCGACCGAACTCGGCTAGCCGCAGCCCACCAGTTCGGCGTGGACCTGACCATCGACGTCACCGAAGACGACCCGGCGCAGGCCCTGCAAATGGCGACCGGCCGGCTCGCAGATGTCGTCGTCGACGTCACCGCGAAGGCGCCAGCCGCATTCGCGGACGCCGTCGCACTCGCGCAGCCCGGCGGACGCGTGGTGGTCGCGGGCACACGCGGCGGCGGCGGAGCGCCGGGCTTCGAGCCAGACCTGCTCGTATTCAAGGAACTACGCATCTTCGGTTCGTTGGGGGTCGACTACCCCGCCTACCAGAGCGCCATCGAGCTGCTGGTCTCTAGGCGTTGGCCCTTCGAAGAATTGCACCGCGAGATCACCGGTTTCGCCGGCCTGCCCGGGCTGCTCGACCTTCTGGCCGGCAACGAGCCGGACCGGGTCCCCGCTCTGCACAACGTCTTTGTGCCGATCGCCTGACAGCGCCAACTAGCGCCCAACCGGAAGGATCCACCGTGAGCAGCCAAAGCCGGGTTGACATGCTTGCCCTGACAGATGCCCGCGAGCGCGCCGCTCAATGCGGGATTCCGGACGCCATGGCTGAACTGTCTGTTTTCAGGATCGCGCTTCATCAGCCCCCTGTAGCCGTCGCATTGCATGGAATGCTGGAGGCGTTGCTGTGGAAAGGCGCGCTGGATGCGCGGCTACGGGAGCTGATCATCATGCGAATCGGCTGGGTCACTGATTCGGTCTATGAGTGGACGCAACACTGGAGGGTTGCCCGCTTGCTCGATGTGCCCGAACGCGACCTGCTCGGGGTGCGCGACTGGCAGAACGCCGGCCACTTCGGCGAAGCCGAGCGGGCGGTACTGGCGGCGACAGACGAGACGTTGCGTGACGGCACCATCTCGGATGAAACCTGGGCTGAGTGTCAGCGCGCGTTGCACGGGGACCCGGCCGTCCTCGTCGAACTCGTCGCCGCGATCGGGAATTGGAGATTGTTCTCAGCGCTGCTGCGGTCCTTGCACGTGCCGCTAGAAGACGGCCTCGAAGGATGGCCCCCTGACGGAGTTCGACCCTCCGTTGACTGAAGGGTGATCGGCTCGCCATGTCGACTCCGTGCTATGACTCTGCCCCTAGCACCTGTTGGTCGGGATCTGACGATGTCGAACGGTCGGGCGGTTGCATCTGCAGACGGCGATTCCACCACCGAGGATTGCGCCGGGCCTGAAGACTGAGCCGACGGAATTCCATCCGCTGCAGTCGAAGGAGAACTGGAACACCCAGCAGCGGGACGATCGCACCACGGACCGCACCTCGGCGACCATTCTCCAGCAATCCGGCTACAGCACTGAGCCCCGAAATGTAAAGAATACCGTTGTAAGGCACCAGGATTGGGCCGCATAGTCCTTCGCACTCGGACAGGCTTGGCACACCAAATCTCCAGCGCTTCGGCCAGTGTATGAAGTGAGCCAACACGGTCGTCAGGAACAGGCCGTTCACAACACCGAGGACAGCCTCGTGACGCTTATCGGCACGTTCCGCCATGCGAAGTACTACTGCGGTGCTCATGCCCCAACCCGTCGCTGCCGGCACCGGACCAATCACCGACGCGAACGGCATCGCAACTCCGGACAGCAATTCGTAGAAGACATGCGCGCTCGCTGACACGGCGCCAACTTGTGTGCAGATTTGCCGGGACGTCTTCGGACGCTGACGGGACGGCGGTAATGGCCCTTCCGCCCGCATCAGCGGAATGCCTGAACGCGCGATGCGGCCACGGCGCAACGCACTTCTTCGTGAAGAGGTCGTTCCATATGGCGGCTTTCACCACAAAAGTACTTGTCGACCTACACGTTACTCCGTAGCTGTTGGCCGCCATCGGCGTCGAAGAGTTCCTTGGTCCAACGTTCGAGGATTTCTGCGCTATCCCAGTCGTCGGGATGGAACCCGGCGTGGGTGTAGGAACGGAAGCGCTCAATCGCTGCTCGGCTGAACAGCGGGTTATGACGGAAGGCTCGAAGGCTGCGCAGCAACCGCACCGGGTTGTAGGCGGCACGATCGCCGGCCAGAGAGCGGGTGGTCTGGATGACCAACTCGGTGAACAATAGGAGACTGGCGATCCGCATTCCCCAGACCCTGGTGCGTTCGCTTCCACCGACCGTCTCGTAGACATCGAAAGCGACGGCCTTGTGCTCGCATTCCTCCAGTGCGTGCCAAAGCAGAATCGGCCGCACCTCGGTGTAGCCGATCAGTTCTTGAGCTTCGTCGCTGGTGAGAATGATCTCGGCGAATGTCGCCGTGTAGTGCTCGAGGGCTGCCGTCACAGCCAGGCGCATCTTGGGAGAAAAACGCTTCTCGAGTCGGCCAACCAACTTCTTGATATGCCGATCGATCCCCTCGGTGGGATAGCCCATCGCTTGAAGGCGATCGTTGAGCAGCCGATGCTGGTGCCGGTGGGTGGCCTCTTGAGCGATGAATCCCTTGACCGCCTCCTTCAGGTCAGCGTCGCTGATGTGGTCCCGGTACTCGCGGACTGACCGGATGAAGAAGTCTTCGCCTTCGGGGAACGTGGCCGACAAGGTGGACACAAAGTGGCTCATCACCAAGTCGCCATCGACGAAGTGCTGCCGACTGGTCTCAGCAGGCATGTCGAATCGGACACGGCGGGGCTTCGGGACGACCCGCGTGGTGGGCCGTGTGGACGAATCGTCGCTCATGTTGTTCTCCTGTTGTCATGGGCACTGATGATCTGACTTTACGCCTAGTCAGAATTAGATGGCAAGCTATGCGTTGTGCGATCGGTGCGGGTGTACAGCGGGATGTCCGCCGAGGAGCGTCACCGGAACAGGCGCACGCGTCTCATCGAGGCCGCGATGGAGTTGATCGGCACGCACGGCGTTGCCGCCGCCACGGTGACTGCCGTATGCGCTGAGTCCGGCGTGACGTCACGCTACTTCTATCAGCATTTCCCTGACAGAGACGCCCTCTTGCGAGCTGTCTACCAGCAGCTCTACGCAACCTTCCAGGAGGTGATAGTTGACGCGATCCCCGATGCCGGCGCCCCACCCGAGGTGCTCGCGTACGCGCCGATCCGCGGGCTGGTCAGCATGATCAACAATGATCCTCGACTGGGTCGGATCTTGTTCGTGGAATCTGCAACGGAGCCGCTGCTTCGGGAGTTACGCAGCGACATGATGACCGGTTTCACCGACCTCGTATTGCGTGAGGCCAGACTTCACCTTGACATCGCCGACTCCGCAGTGGGCGTTGCCCATTTGGCCTCGACATTGGGTGTGGGTGGGTTATTCGAAGTCTTGCGCCGCTGGCTCGACGGAGAACTCGAGTTCACCACCGATGAACTCGTTCAGCACTGCGCAGGTTTCCTGGGCAGCCTCGGCAGCTATGTGCTGCTGCAGAACGCAGTCGAGTCGGCCACGACCAAAGCCAAACCTCAGAGTTAGCTTCTGGCGCCTCCCGGCCGCGCTTCGCGAATGTCGAGGTGCCTCCGCTTGCTTCATTCCGGACTGAACACATGAACGCCGCTGTACAACATTAGAGGCCAGCGTCGTCGACCAAATAACGTTCGGCGAGCGTCTCGGCAAGCCGACTCGTGTGCTCCACGATCTCCCCCTGGATGACGTCAAGCAAACCTGCATGCCATGCGGTGATCAATTCGACGAAGCCACCAACGGCCACCAGTGTGTCCATCCGAAGGGCGGTTTCATCGGCTTCCGGCCTCAGGTGTGGCTCACTGGCTGCGATCACCAGGTGTGTCGCCTCCTGCAGTGCGACAGCGCGCCGATCCTGAAGCGGGGAACTGCCCACGTGTTGAGCCAGTAGAATCTTCGCCCTGCCCGGATCCTCTGCAATCCGGTCGACCACCGCGGCGATGGTCACGCGGATGGTCTCCATCGGCGGCTGCCCGATGCGTTCTGCGAGCGTCGCAGAAACCTCACCGAGCATCTCGTTGCGCACGCCGTCCCATGCAGCGACAAGTAACTCGTCGCGGGTCTTGAAGTCTTCGTAGAAGTAACGGTCGTTCAGGCCGGTTTTGGCGCACACTCCTCTCATCGTGACTGCTGCCCAACCGCTTTCACTCCAGATTTCCGTCGCGGCATCAATGAGGCGCTGACGGCGCTCCGCCCGGCGTTCAGCACCGGTACGCCCGCCCCATCTCTTCGACCGCGTCCGCACATGTCCATCTTGGCAAGCCACAGTAGGTCGCAACACTTTGGTAGCATCCGCCCCCAATGGGGGCGCGTGCCACCATAGGACTCCGCGGAGGGCAGCGATTGACGATCAGAACGCTCAAACTTCGAGTTCTCAGAGACGTGGCAGCGGCTGTCGTCATTCCCGCCCCCAGCAGTGATCGTGCGGCACTGGCGACGGTGGCGGTAGGAGGCGCCCTGCACGCCGTGCAGGTATTCGCGGCCGACTGGCCCGCCGCAATCCCGTAGGGAGTCGACTCATGACGCTCTTGAGCGAGGCCCCCACCGGTCGCCGTCACCACTTGCACTACGTGCGGTAGCGTACCGATACCGGCAGTATCGCTACCAGTGGAGGCCAAGTGACCGACGGCAGTGCAGATGCCCCAAGCCAGGCCAAGCGGCCTGGTCGGCGCGCCAACGGATCCACCGACCCGGCCGACACTCGCGAGTACAGCGAACGGTTGGCGACCCTGGCCCGGTTCACCCTCCGACACAAAGCGCTCGTCATCGGGGTATGGCTAGGCGCCGCGGTGGTTCTCGCGCTGCTGTTCCCACAGCTGGAAACCGTGGTGCGCCAACAGTCGGTGGACCTCATTCCTCGCGACGCCCCGTCCTTGCAGACGGTTGACCGCATGAGCGCCGCGTTCGGCGAAGAAGGCTCGAAAACCATGGTGTTCGTCGCCATGGAAGACCCCACTGGCTTGACTCCAACTGCACGGCAGCGCTACGGCGAACTCGTGCGCCGGTTGCAGGCCGAGGGCGACCACGTCCTGCTGGTGCAGGACCTGCTGGCCGATCCGATTACCGAAGCTCAGGCAGTCAGCGCCGACCGCAAAGCCTGGTATCTGCCCGTCGGTGTCACCGGCACCCTCGGAGACCCCACGGCAGCCGAATCCTTGAACGCGGTGCGCGACATCGCCGCGGAGGTGTTCACCGGATCGACCACGACCGTCCAAGTGACGGGACCACCGGCGACCTTCAGCGACATGATCGCCTCCGCCGAGCACGACCTGCTGTTGATCTCGATCGCTACCGCCGGCGTGATCGCCCTGATCTTGCTGATCGTCTACCGGTCAGTGTTCACCGCGCTGTTGCCACTGCTGGTAATCGGGTTGAGCCTGGCGGTTGGGCGCGGCGTGCTATCCGCCCTCGGCGAGATGGGCATGCCGGTCTCCCAGTTCACCGTCGCATTCATGACGGCGATCCTGCTCGGCGCCGGAACTGATTACACAGTTTTTCTGATCAGCCGGTACCACGAGCAGCGCCGCGCCCAAGTACCCGCCGATCAGGCGATCATCCACGCCACCGCCAGCATCGGGCGCGTCATCCTGGCGTCCGCCGCCACCGTGGCACTCGCGTTCTTGGCCATGGTCTTCGCGCGGCTCAGCGTCTTCGCCGCCCTGGGCCCCGCGTGTGCCATCGCCGTGCTGTTCGGATTTCTGGCGACCGTCACCCTGCTGCCACCCGTGCTGTCGCTAGCCGCCAAACGCGGCATCGGTGAACCCAAATCCGATCGCACCCGCCGCTACTGGAACAGCGTCGCCGTCGCCGTGGTCCGCCGTCCGGTGCCACTGCTGATCGTCAGCCTGGCCATCCTGCTCGCCCTGTCGGCAGCCGCTGCGACCATCAAAATCAGCTACGACGACCGCAAGGGACAACCAGACACCACGGCCAGCAACCAGGGCTACCAACTTCTGGACCGCCACTTCCGCAAGGACGTCGTCATCAGCGAGTTCCTCGTCGTAGAGAACCCGACCGACATGCGGACCGGGAGGGGGCTGGCCGATCTCGACGAGATGGCCTCTCGCGTCTCCCAGATCCCCGGCGTCACCAGGGTGTCCGGAGTCACCCGCCCCACCGGGGAGCGCCTCGACCAAGCAGAACTGGCCTGGCAGAACGGCCAGATCGGCGAGAAAATGGCCGGCGCGGTCGCCGAGGGCAACTCACGCAAGGACGACCTCGCCAAACTCACCGGCGGCGCCGACCAGCTCGCCGACGGCCTCGCCCAACTCGATGGCACGGTGCGCACCGCCCTCGCGCCACTGGCCGGAATCCTCACCCAAGCTCAATCCGCGGGAACTCAGGTCAACCAGTTCCGCCCACTGCTGCAACAACTTTCCGCCACCGCCCCCGCCGTCGACCAAGCCATCCAATCCGGCCCAGGACTGCGACCGCTGGCCAACCAGGCGCAGAACGCGATCACCCAGCTCGATCCACTCGTGGGCGCGCTCAACACCTCACCGTGGTGTGCCGCCACCCCGCAGTGCGCCCAAATTCGTGACCAGGTGAAGATTTTGGTCAGCCTGCGCGACAGCGGATTCTTCGACCAGATCGCCGACCTCGGGGACCGCTACGATCCCGCGACCAATGCCACCGTTGGTGGCACCCTCTCCAACGTCCAGAACGCAGTCGCCTCGCTGGACAAGGCATTCGGAGCCCTCGGTGACCCCGCCGACCTAGCCACCAATCTCCGCCGATTGCAGGAGGGAATCGGACAGCTCGCCTCCGGCGCTCAAGCACTCGCGACCGGTGTCCGCACCCTCGCCGACAGCAACATCGAAATGCTGTCCGGTATGAGCCAGATCGCCACCCAACTACAGAATTCCTCACGCGCAGCGGCGGACTCCGACTCCTCGAGCGGTTTCTACTTGCCCGCTAATGCATTCGAGAACCGGCAATTCACCGATGTTGCCAAGCAATTCCTCTCACCGGACGGCAAGACCGCGCGGTTCATGATCGAAAGCAGCCACGACCCTTACAGCGTCGAAGCCATGGAGCTCGCCAGCCGCATCACCGACACCGCCAACACCGCACGACCCAACACGTCGCTCGCCGACGCCACCGTATCCGTCGCCGGCTTCCCCGCCGTCAACTCCGATATCCAACGATTCCTATGGGCCGACTTCGCACAACTGGCCGTCGCCACCATAATCATCGTCGGCGTCATCCTGGTCCTACTGCTGCGCGCACTCCTGGCACCGCTCTACCTCTTAGGCACCGTCGTGCTCAACTACCTCGCCTCGCTCGGCATCGGCGTTGTGGTATTCCAATGGGGACTGGGCTACGAAATCGCTTGGCCCGTACCATTACTGGCATTCATCATCCTCGTCGCCGTCGGCGCCGACTACAACATGCTGCTCGTCTCACGGCTCCGCGAAGAATCCGGGACCAACATCCGCGTCGGCGTCCTGCGCACCGTGGCAAACACCGGAGCCGTCATCACCTCAGCTGGTCTGATATTCGCCGCCAGCATGTTCGGCCTCATGGTCGGCTCAGTCGCAATCATGATCCAAGCCGGCCTCATCATCGGCTTCGGATTGCTGCTCGATACCTTCCTCGTGCGCACCCTCACCGTGCCCGCCATCGCCACACTTCTACGCGAAGCCAGCTGGTGGCCTTCCAAAGCAACGCGGACCCCAGTAGCTGACACCGCCACGCAGAAATAAGGAGCAACGCACTACTAGTGGAAGCGAGGAATGCGAGGAACGCGAGGTCCATTCGCAGACGTGATCTTTGGTTGCGGATCCGTCGTGATCTGGTGTTGCAAGCCCGTCGAGTAAGCGTCCAAACTGACATCCTGATTTCAAGGTTCCCGCTCTCGGTAAATCAAAGGCGGCCTTGACCACCAAGGTGTCTCAGTCCGCAGGCAGTCCGCAGTAGATTTTCGCGACTCCTGCGCGCGCCAACCCACCCAATGCAGCTGAGCTGGGAAAACTTACGCGGGCCAACGTACCCAACGTCATCAAAACCCCAGGTGGCGTGGTTCGGGACGAAGAGGTCGTGGGTTCAAATCCCGCCACCCCGACTCGTGGGAAAAGCAGGAAGGCCCTGACCGGGAAACCGGTTCAGGGCCTTCCTGCTTTTCGGTACGCAGCTGGTCCGCGGCGACTGCCAAGGACCGCATCCGCGCCGCCTCTGGTGCAACCGAAACCTGCCGAAGCCCGTCCGGGAACAGGTCGGCACAGGTATCCGAGGTCAGCAGAACTGCTCGCTACTTGAAGGGGTTGAGGCTGCTGCGGCCCAGAACGTACTGGAGGCGTTGTGGGAGTGGCCGTATGGCTGCGGCGGTGAGCTTGTTGACGGTGCCCGGGATGCAGACGGGCTTGCCGGCCATCACCGCCCGGTACCCTTCGCGCACGACGTCCTCGGGCTGCTGCCAGAGCAGGCCGGGAAGCTGGTCGGCGGCGTCGCGAGTACCCATGACGTCGTGGAACTCGCTATGGGTGAAGCCCGGGCAGAGCGCGGTCACGTGAATGCCGAACGGCTTGAGTTCCATGTCCAGCGACTGGGACATGCCGAGCACGTAGGCCTTGATGCCGGTGTAGAGCAGACCTTCCCCGGGCGGTGCCATCGCGGCCAGGGAGGACAGGTTGACGATCCGACCCCATTGGCGCTGCTTCATGCCCGGGATGACGCGGTGGGTGAGTTCGGTCGTGGCGGTGACCATCAGCTGGATCTCGGCGGCCACCGACTCCCACGGGGTCTGCGAGAACTTCGTCCTCGAGGACAACCCGGCGTTGTTGATGAGCACGTCGACGGGCATGCCGATGCGAGTGGCGTGGTCGGTGACTGCGGCCGGTGCGGTGGGGTCGGTCAGGTCGGCGGCGAAGACCTCGCAGCGGCCGCCGTGCGCATGGCGTAGATCGGCGGCGAGTTCTTCGAGGCGCTCGGCGCGTCGGGCGACGAGCAGTACGTCGTAGCCCTGGGCGGCGAGGTGGCGTGCGAAGGCGGCTCCGATGCCGGCCGACGCGCCGGTGATCAGCGCGGCCCGTCGGGGGGTCGTCATGAGGAATTCCCTTCTACAGTCCTGGATTGTCGGTGGTCACGCCGCGGTCTGCCGCGCTGTGCGGGTGACGTAGTTCTGCACGTCGAAGGTCTTGGTGCGGGCGCGGAATCGGAAGGTGAACGTCGGCCACATGACCGAGTTGCGGCCCCGGGAGTCCAGGTACCAGCTGGAGCACCCCCCGGAGTTCCACACCGTGCCCCTGAGTGCGTCGTCGACCCACGCGTTGTAGGACGCTTGGGTTTCGGGGCGGACGTCGATCGACGCGAGGCCCTCGGTGCGCATCGTGCGTAGGGCAGCGGCGAGGTAGGCGGCCTGCGATTCGAGCATGTAGACGATCGAGCTGTGTCCCAGGTTCGTGTTGGGCCCGTACATCAGGAACAGGTTCGGGAAGCCCGCCACGGTGAGGCCCAGGTGCGCGTTCGGGCTGCCGGCCCAGTGTGCGGCCAGGGTGCGGCCGTCGGCGCCGGCCAGCAGGTGCGCGACGGGAGGCTCGGTGGGGGTGAAGCCGGTGGCGAAGATGATCGTGTCGACCTCGTGCAACGTCCCGGCACCGTCACGGACTCCGGAATCGGTGATCTCGGCCAGGGCACTGGTCACGACATCGACGTCGGCGCGTGACAGGGTGGGCAGCCAGTCGTTGGTGAGCAGGATTCGCTTGCACCCGATGCGGAAGTCCGGCGTCAACGCGGCGCGCAACGCCGGGTCGGGCACTTGGCGGCGCAGTCGAGCCTTGGCGATCAGCTGAACTATCGGCAGCAGCCACGTGAGATGTGCCAGTAATGCGAGGTAACCCTCCCGATAGGTGTAGACGGTGCCACGAACCAGTTTCTGCAGCAACGGAACTCGACGATACAAGGCTTTTTCGACGCGACTCAGGGTGCGGTCCATTCGGGGCATCACCCACGCCGGCGTCCGCTGGAACACCGTCAGGTGGGACGTCCGGTCGGCTATTTCGGGGACGAACTGCACCGCCGAGGCCCCGGTGCCGATCACAGCCACCCGCTCACCGGTCAGGTCGTGGTCGTGATTCCACGTGGCGGAGTGAAACACCGTGCCCGTGAAGTCATTCAGTCCCGGCACATCGGGCAGCTTCGGGGTGGACAGGGCTCCGGTAGCGGCGACCAGGACCGTGGCGGTCAGCGTGCCCAGGGAGGTCTGCACCTGCCAGCACTGCCGGCCGTCGTCCCATGTCGCGCCGAGTAACTCGCACCCGGTGATCAGGTGGCGCCGCAGCCCCGTCAGGTCGGCCACCGAGGTCAGGTAGCGATGGATCTCGGGTTGGCGTGCGAAGGTGTGACTCCACTTGGCACTGGGAGCGAAGGAGAATGAGTACAGCGACGTCGGGACGTCGCACGCGCAACCGGGGTAGGTGTTGTCGCGCCATGTCCCGCCGACCTCGTCGGCCCGTTCGATGATCAGTAGGTCCGCCTGGGGCTCTGCGCGCAGTACCGCCGCGGCGGCGGCCATCCCGGCGAATCCCGCGCCGACCACCAGAGTGTGCACCGATGCCGAAAGAGTTGGTGGTGCCGTCATCGGGTGGCTCCGACGTGGCGGCCCAGGAAGGCGATCTGATCGGACACGATGTGCTCGAAGTACGGGTCCAGGTAGGGCTCGAAGTGCGTGCAGTCATAGGAGCGCACCTCGCCTTTGGGGATGCGGGCCACAATCTTGCGTGCCTTGGCATACGGCGTGACGTCGTCCCTGATGGCCAGTTGCACCAGCGTGGGCGCGGTGATCTTGGCAGCGTGTCGACCCGGGGAGTAGAACGGCACTCGCAGCGCGATGCGGGCCGCGACATCGTTGTCGGCCAGCAGTTCGTCGCGTTTGTCCCCAGCCATCCTCAACACAAGGTCGTAGGCGCCCGGTGAGGTCATCATGGCGACCTCACCGGATCGTCCGATGGACTTCACCCGGTGCGGCGGGCGGCCCAGCCATGCCCCTACCTGGTCGCGCAGCGCGGCCAACGCCAAGCGGGCGACCAGCGTTGGGGGTTGCGCGAACGCCGAAGCGGGGCCGGTGACGTGCGGCACCTGAACGATCGCGGCCGCCAGTTTGTGGTCTTCGGCGGCGAGATCCAAGACGTGTCCGCCGCCGAATGAGGACCCCCACCCGACCACCCGGGTGGTATCGATGCCGACGAGGCCACGGGCATACGCCACCGCGGCGCGCCAGTCGGCATGCTGGGCGGCGATGTCGAGTACGCGGCGCGGTTGTCCGGCACTCGCGCCCCAGGACCGGTAGTCGAACACCAGCGCGGCGTACCCGGCCTGGGCGAACCGGGCAGCGTACGCGTCCAGGCGCAGCTCCCGGAACGCGGCGAACCCATGAGCCAGCACCACGATCGGCGGGTTCTGCACGCCGTCGGGGCGGTACAGCCACGCCGCGCACGCCTCACCCTCGGAGGGGAAGGTGACGTCGTGCCGGACATAGGTGTACGCGGTGCCGGGCCCGCCCGGCACCGCCGGTTCGTTGATCGTCATTCAAGAAACGGTAGCAGGTCGTTGAATGTCGTTCAAGAAGATCGACTAGGCTCGGGTGATGCCGAAGAACAGGCGGCCCCAGGCGTCGCAGGAGAAGCGGGCGGAGATCGTCACCGCTGCCCGCGCACTCTTCGTCGATGCCGGCTACGACGCCACCCCGATGGGCCGCTTGGCCGCGGCGGCCGGGGTCGCAGCCAACACCATCTACTGGTACTTCGAGGACAAGGACGCCGTCCTGATCGCCGTCCTGGACGAGGTGATGACCGACGCGTGGGCGCAGTACCAGTCGGTGGCCGCCGAGCCCATCCCCGTGCGCCTGTTGTGGGTGGTACAGCAACTGCAACAGATGAGTCGTCTGGTCAGCACCGTCCACGCCCGCGCCGAGCGCTCACCGTCAGTCACGTTGTGGCACAACAACTTTCACCTGCTGACCTCCAGCCTGTTCCGCTACGAACTCGAAGCCGCCGGCGCGGCCCCAGACAGCCTGGACGCCGAAGTCATGATCGGCGTGTTCACCATCGAGGGACTGCTCATGCATCCCCTTGGCGAGGATCAGCAACGCGCCATCTGCAACGTCCTTGCCTCCCGGTGGATCCCGCAACCGCCCCCATGACCACGAACGTGCCGCCTCACCACGGGCGCGGTGCGTTCGCGAGACGACATCGCCGGTCTGAAGGCTCAGTCGACCCGCTCAGTGTCGCCGGCGGCGATGAGGTCCAGGTGCCGACCTCGAATGAGCGAGCAGGCGAGCCGCATCGGCTTGCGATGCATGCCGGTCGATTGTGAGCCCGGCCTCGTGTCGGAAGTTGCCGATAGGCTTCCCCCGTCGTGTGACGTGGAAGGGCGTGTGGTGTCCAGACAGCAGAGAACCGCCGGCGAGCGGTCGGCCGCACCCACGACCATCGAGGTGCGCGGCGCGTGCGTGCACAACCTCGCGCACGTCGACATCGACGTGCCTTTGAACCAAATGGTGGCCATTGCAGGGGTTTCCGGATCGGGTAAGTCGTCTCTGGCGATGGGAGTCCTGTATGCCGAAGGTTCCCGTCGCTACATCGAGGCGTTGTCGACCTACACGCGGCGCAGGATGTCGCACGCCACCAAGGCCACCGTCGACAGTGTCCGTCACGTGCCCGCCGCGCTGGCCCTACGCCAGCGACCGGGCCTCCCCGGTGCCCGCAGCACCTTCGGCACCTCGACCGAACTCCTCAACGTCCTGCGCCTGTTGTTCTCCCGCCTGTCCGAACACCTCTGCCCCAACGGTCACCGCCAGAAGCCGACCATCGACGTCGCCGCCGGCCTGGACCTGACCTGCCCGGTCTGCGACGTCACGTTCAGCCCGGCGGGCGCCGAAGCGCTGGCCTTCAACTCCGACGGGGCATGCCCGACCTGCGGCGGCCTGGGGGTCGTGCGGGAGATCGACGACGCTCTGCTGGTCCCAGACCCCTCACGCACGATCGCCGACGGTGCGGTGGCCCCGTGGAAGATGATGGGCCTCACCGTCATGCCGCAGATGGTGGGCGAACTCGGCGTACGCACCGACGTGCCCTACCGCGATCTCACCGACGCCGAACGGGACGTCGTCCTGCGCGGCCCCGCCGAGAAGCACCGCATCACGGTGCCGTCGAAGAGCGGCAAGCTGTTCGAGGTCAACTTCACCTACCGCAACGCCCGCCTCGCCGTGCAGGAGGCGCTCGACAAGGCCGCCAGCGAAGGCGGCATCAACCGGGTCAACAAGTTCATCCACACCGGCACCTGCCCGACGTGCCACGGCACCCGGCTGAGCGAGCGGGCGCTCGCACCTCGGGTCACCGGGATCAATCTGGCCGAGGCGACAGCAAAGACGCTCGACGAGGTGATCGCCTGGGCACCGTCGGTGGTCGACACCCTGCCCGCCGACATGCGATCGATGGCGGCCGCCATCGTCGCGCAGCTGCTCGAGATGGCGGAGCGGCTCGTCGAATTGGGTCTTGGGTATCTCGGGCTGGACCGGCCCAGTTCCACGCTGTCCACCGGTGAGCGGCAACGGGTAGCGCTCTCCCGTGCGGTCCGCAACCAGACCACCGGGGTGCTCTACGTCCTCGATGAGCCATCCATCGGTCTGCATCCGTCCAATATCGACGGCCTCAACGGCGTCATCCGCGACCTACTGCGCGACGGGAACTCCGTCGTCCTGGTCGACCACGACGTGCAGGTCCTGCAGGAAGCCGACTGGTTCATCGAGATCGGCCCCGGATCCGGCAGCGAGGGCGGCACTGTTCTGGCCGAGGGCACGCTCGACGATCTGGTGGCCAACCCGTCATCGCTGATCGCCGGATTTCTCGACGGTACCGAACCGGTCCGCGTGCGCACCACCGTGAATACGCCGAAGCTGTTCGCCGACGGCACGATTCGTCTGGCCACCCGCCCGCTGCACACCGTGCACGCACTCGACGTCGAGATCCCGAAGGGCCGGCTCACCGCCGTCACCGGGGTGTCCGGGTCCGGCAAAGACCACGCTCGTCCTGGAGAGCCTCGTACCGGCGCTGCGGGCCGCCGCGATCGGTGACGCACCACCTGCGCACGTCGCATCGGTCGACCCGTCGGGCATCGAGCGGGTCAACGTCGTCGACGCCACGCCGATCGGCACCAACGTGCGGTCCACCGTCGCCACCTACAGCGGCGTGCTCGACGACCTGCGCCGTGTCTACGCCGCCCTCGGCGAGGCGCGCCGCCGCAGCCTGACAGCGTCGGACTTCTCCTACAACACCGGCTCTCTGCGGTGTCCGCGCTGCGAGGGCACGGGGCAGATCTCGCTCGACGTCCAGTTCCTCCCCGACGTCGACATCCCCTGCCCCGACTGCGACGGCAGCCGTTACGCGCCGGCGGCATTCGACTTACGACGCGAGACCGAGGGTGGGCTCGCGCTGCCCGAACTCCTCGCGCTCACCGTGAAGCAGGCGATCGAGGTCACCGCCGATCTGCCGAAGGTGCACCGCAAGTTGCAGACCCTGATCGATCTCGGGCTGGGTTATCTCACGCTCGGCGAGGACACTCCGGCACTCTCGGGCGGCAAGGCGCAACGGCTCAAACTCGCAACAGAACTCGGCCGCAAGCAATCCGATGCACTGTTCGTCCTCGACGAACCCAGCGTCGGACTGCACCCCCTCGACGTCCGCGTCCTGCTCGCCGTCATCGACCGCCTCGGCGCGAAGGGTGCCACCGTTGTCGTCATCGAACACGACCTCGACATGATCGCCAACGCGGACTACGTCATCGATATGGGTCCCGGTGGTGGCGCCGCAGGCGGCACCATCGTCGCGACCGGCACACCGGCCGAGATCGCCGAAACCACCGCCAGCGTCACCGGGCGCTACCTCGATCGGGTTCACCTTCGTGGACGACACGCCCGGCCGGGTCAGTAGCGTGCGGGGCTTCTGAACTGTCACCGAAGAGGCGCCGACGCCCGGCCGCCGGGTCCCGCACCGAGGTGGCCATCGCCAGCAGCGCCCCGGCGGCCGCGATCGCGCCCAGGGCGATGAACATGGCGGCGTATCCACCCAGAACACTGGCCAACGCCGCGCCGACGAACGGACCGACCGCGGTGGCGATCATCACCGGTGCATTCAAAATCCCGCTGAGATGCCCGTAATGCGTTGGACCCCAACGCTCGGTGACGGCCGTGGCTTGCAGAAGCGTCATGATGCCCCGCATCACACCGGCACCGATGGCCACGACCAGCAGTGCCCCGTAGCTGCTGAACGCTCCCAGCAGCACGGTGGTGGCGGCGACACCGGCCATGATGATCACCGTCCGGGGCACCACCCCGACACGGCGCACCAGGGTTTGATAGCCCAGCCGGCCGAGTACCTGTCCGGCACCACCGAGGCCGAGTGCGAGCGCCGCAGCGCCGGTGCTGATGCCGCGCTGGCTCATCAACGGCACCAGATTGGCGATCACCGCATAGGA
This sequence comes from Mycolicibacterium frederiksbergense, assembly GCF_012223425.1. Classification (GTDB taxonomy): domain Bacteria; phylum Actinomycetota; class Actinomycetes; order Mycobacteriales; family Mycobacteriaceae; genus Mycobacterium; species Mycobacterium frederiksbergense. The sequence continues at coordinate 3,031,924 of NZ_CP038799.1, read as the reverse complement.
CGCGAGACCGGCGAGCGCGAACGCCGCCACCAACGCGAGGAACGGCAGGCTACGGGCGGTGCGGGTCGGCGTCTCCACCTCATGCGCGGTGATCATCGACGGCCACGGGCGGCGCAGCCCGAAGAAGTGGGCGGGAACCGTGATCACCGCCAGCACCGCAGCCAGGACGAGATAGGTCTGGCGCCAACTCATCTGCGCCGCCAGGGCGGCAGTCAGCGGCGCGAAGACGGTGCTGGCGAACCCGGCGACCAGCGTCAGCACCGTCAGCGCGCGCACGGCGCGGGTGCCGAAGTACCGGGTCAGGGCGGTGAACGCGGGCGCATAGAACACCGCGCTCATCGCCAACCCCGCCAGCACCCAGGCCGCGACGAACCATCCGTAGTTCGGCGCGGCCACCACCGCCAGCACCGCCACACAGCCCAGCACCGAACCGACGGTCATGATCCATCGTGGACCGACCCGGTCCAGCAACCCGCCGACCGGGATTCCGACCAGCGCGGCGGTGACCAGGCCCGCGGAGAACGCCGCGGTCACCGCGGGCGCCGACCAGCCGGTGTCGGCGCTGATCTGTTCGGACAGCACGGTGAAGGCGTAGTACAGCACACCCCAACTGGTGATCTCGGTGACGCAGAGGGTCAACAGCACCCAGCGCAGCGTCCCCGTCATCCGCCCACAGGGTCGAGCGACAACGACAACGGCTGCGGGGAGGACGGTGCAGGCCCACAGCACCCGCCCCCGGCATTCTCCCCCTCGGGGCTGTCGAACAGTCCTGCGCCGTTGCACACGCCGGTATCGGGCAGGGTGAGCTCGACACGGCCGGCGGCCTCGTGGTCGCCTGCCAGTTCGGCGGCGATGCTGCGGACCTGCTCGTAGCCGGTCATCGCCAGGAACGTCGGCGCCCGTCCGTAGGACTTCATGCCCACGATGTACAGATCCGGCTCGGGGTGGGCCAATTCGGCTGCGCCATGGGGCAAGACACTGCCACAGGAATGCATGTTCGGATCGATCGAGGGCGCCAACGCGACCGGCGCCTGCAGAATCGGGTCGAGCTCGATGCGCATCTCGGACAGGAACGACAGGTCCGGCCGGAACCCGGTGAGCACCACCACGTGATCGGCCGGCGCCAGTGCCCGGCCGTCCTCCGCCGTCACGACCGCGCGTCCGTCCGCCAACGCGATGCGTTCGCTACGGAACCCGGTGAGCAGCGAAACACGGCCCGCCTCAACCGCTTCCCGTGACCGCACACCCAGGGCGCCACGCTGCGGGAGTTCATCGGCGGCGCCACCACCGAAGGTGTCCTCGCCGACTCCCCTGCGCAGAACCCACGTCACCGACGTCGACGGGTCCGTGCGCACCACCTCGCCGAGCTGAATGATCGCGGTCATCGCCGAGTGCCCACTGCCGATCACCACGACGTGTTTGCCCGCCAGCGCCGCGGACTGCGCCAACGTCGGCGGGATGTAGCTGAGTACGCCGGCCGCGGCCGCTTCGCGCTCACCGATCGCGGGGATACCGTCGGCGCCTGCAGGATTGGGCTGACCCCAGGTGCCCGAGGCATCGATGACCGCCCGCGCCTGCACCCGGTATTCGGCGCCTGCCGCATCGCGGACATGCACGACGAACGGCGTCTCGGCCCGGCCCGGACTGACCAGCCGGTCCCGGCCCAGCCGTGACACCGCCTCCACCTTCGTCCCGAACTGCACACCGTCGCCCAACACATCGGCCAACGGCGCCAGGTACGCGTCGATCCACTCCCGGCCGGTGGGGAAACCGGATTCGGGAGCCACCCAGCCAGTCGGTTCCAACAACCGCACTGCGGCCGGATCGATCAGTTCGGACCAGGGCGAGAAGGTGCGGACGTGCTCCCACTGTTGGACCGCCGCCCCCGGCCCGGCACCGGCTTCCAGCACCAGGGGCGTCAGACCGCGCTCCAGCAAGTATGCGGCGGCTGCCAAACCCAACGGTCCGGCACCGATGACGACAACGGGCAGCTCTGACATGGTTCGACCCTCTCATCGACAGCCTTCGATGAATCGATCGTGATCGATGTATCGATGTTTGTCAATATGTATGTCATCATGAAGACGTGACCGCTTCCGTGACCGTCGGCGATGTGACTGCCTGCTGCTCGCCGCTGACCGGTGGCGCCTTGGATTCCGCTGCCGCCGAACGTCTTGCGTCGGTGTTCAAAGCGCTCGGCGATCCGGCTCGGGTCAAGCTGGTGTCCCTCATCGCGGCCTCCGAAGGCGGCGAAGCCTGCATCTGCGATCTCACCGGACCGCTGGGTTTGAGCCAGCCCACGGTCTCACACCACATGAGAATGCTGGTCGATGTCGGCCTGGTCAGTCGCGAACAACGCGGCAAGTGGGCCTACTACCGGGTCATTTCGGAGGCTCTGGATCGCATCGCCGCCGCGGTGTCGACTCGGGTCTAGACCGGGCGCCGACCGCGACGGTGACGGAAGAATCTCGGTCGGGTTGAGATGTGATGTCGCCCAAGCCCTTCCCCGGGCTGCGCTGTCATCATCGGACGGTGGCAATCAAGGCGGCGCCGAGGTCCGACAGCAGGCTGGCTGCTCGTTGTGCCGCGCTCGCCTCCTTCGGCGCCGCGCTCGTCCACTTCGGCGTCGCTCCGGCACATTGGCGGGAATGGGCGCTGTCCGGGTTGTTCTTCGTGTCGCTTGCGCTCCTGCAGTTGATCTGGGCGCGGGTCGTCCTGGTCAGGACCACGACAGCGGTGCTGGCCGCCGGGATCGCCCTCAATGTGGGTGCGGTGGCGCTGTGGGTGGTGACCCGGACCTCGGGTGCCCCGTTCGGTCCCCACGCGGGCGAACCGGAAGTGGTGCAGGCCGCCGATCTGTGTGCGCTGTTGCTGCAGATCTACGTCGTCATGGGCGCTTCCTGGATCTGGTACCGCGGGCTGCACGGGGCGCCGATTTCGGCGTTCTCGAGCGCCGCGGTCCTCATCGGTGCGGTCGGTGTCGTCGCATTGGCCTCGACGGTCGGTGTGGCCTCCGGGCAACAACATGGCCATCACGGCGGGGAAATCGATCATGCAGACGGCCATGACGGGCACGACCGGGATGCGGCAGTCCCGCTGAACGTCAAGCCGGCCCAGGCCCCGGCGGCCCCTCTCCCCGTCGATGCCACCGCCGTGCCGGCTCAGCCGCTCGACGGCCACGGCGATCACGACCATCACGAATGACCCATCTCCGGTGGCGTGCTCAGCGGTCCAGCACGGCTTTCGCGCTGACCTCCGGTCGGAGATCGAGACGCCGCAACAATTGCGCGTTGAGCGCGACGACGATGGTGGACATCGACATCAGGATTGCGCCGACCGACATCGGCAGCACGAAGCCGACGGGCGCCAGGATTCCGGCGGCCAGCGGCACGGAGACGAGGTTGTACCCGGCGCCCCACCACAGGTTCTGTTTCATCTTGCGGTAACTGGCGCGGGACAGTTCGATCACCGACAGCACCGAGCGCGGATCCGAACTGGCCAGGATGACGCCCGCTGAAGCGATCGCGACATCGGTGCCTGCTCCGATCGCAATGCCGACATCGGCCTGGGCCAGCGCGGGGGCGTCGTTGACCCCGTCGCCGACCATGGCGACCTTCTTGCCTTCACGTTGCAGTGCAGACACTTTGGAGGCTTTGTCTTCGGGCCGGACGCCGGCAAAGACGCGATCGATGCCGAGTTCGCGCCCGACGGCGTCGGCAACGGCCTGCGCATCACCGGTGATCATGACGACTTCCACGCCGAGCTTGTGCAAGGCGTCGACGGCCTCGCGGGATTCGTGACGGACTTCGTCGGCCAGGCTCACACCACCGATGACGGCGCCGTCTCGCACCACGTGCAGGATGATGGCACCGTTCTCCCGCCATTGCGGGGCGGCCTGGACTTCGCGTTGGTCGAGTTCTTCGAGCAGGCGCGGGCCGCCCACCCGCACTTCGCGGCCGTCGATGGTTGCGGTGACCCCCACGGCCGGAGACGAGGAGAAGCCGGTGGCGCGGGGGACGTCGAGCCCGCGGTCATCGGCCGCCCTGACGATCGCCTTGGCCAGCGGGTGTTCACTGTCGGCCTCAGCCGCGGCGGCCAGCGCGAGCATGGTTGCTGCATCGAGGTCGCCGACGGTCTCGATGGCGGTGACGGTGGGTTCGCCTTTGGTGAGGGTGCCGGTCTTGTCGAAGAGCACCGCATCCACGGTGCGGATCCCCTCCAGTGCGAGCCGATCTTTGATCAGAACGCCGCCGCGTGCGGCGCGCTCGGTGGCGATGGAGACTACCAGCGGGATGGCCAGGCCCAGAGCGTGGGGGCAGGCGATGACGAGAACGGTGATCGCGCGTACGACGGAGGCATCCGGATCCCCGGCGATGGCCCAGACCAGCGCGGTGGTGGCAGCGGCGGCGAGCGCGAACCAGAACAGCCATCCAGCGGCGCGGTCGGCGAGACGCTGAGCTCGTGATGTGGAGTTCTGCGCCTCGGTGACCAGGCGCTGGATACCGGCCAGCGCGGTATCGTCGCCGGTGGCGGTGATCTCCACGCGCAGACCGGAATCGGTGGCGACGGTGCCGGCGGTCACCGATTCTCCGACTCCCCGGGCCACGGGTCGGGATTCACCGGTGACCATCGATTCGTCCATGTCGGCGCGTCCATCGACGATCGTGCCATCGGCGGGAACACTTCCGCCGGGGCGGATCACCACCAGATCACCGACGCGCAGATCCGCCGGGGACACCGTCACGGTGCGGTCGCCGTCGACTTTTTCGGCTTCGTCGGGCAGGAGAGCGGCCAACGAGTCCAGTGCCGATGTCGTCTGGGCCAGCGAGCGCATCTCCACCCAGTGGCCCAGCAGCATGATGACGATGAGGAGCGCCAGTTCCCACCAGAATTCGAGCTCATGGTGCAGCAGACCCAGGCTTGCTCCCCAGGACGCGAGGAACGCGACGGTGATGGCGAGTCCGATCAGCAACATCATTCCCGGTTTGCGGGAACGGAGCTCGCCGACGGCGCCGGTGAGGAAGGGGCGTCCGCCAACGGCGTACATCACTGTGCCAAGCAGGGGCGCAATCCACTGTGCGAGAGGGAAGTCCGGAATGTCGTAGCCGACAAGCATGGCGAACATGGCCGAGAACAGCACGACCGGTATGGCGATGATCAGGTTGATCCAGAACAGTTTCCGAAATTGGGCGACGTGATCGCCGTGGCCGCCGTGGCCCTGGTGTTGGTGTTGGTGTGTCATATCCGTCCCGCTCTTCGTCGACCAGCGGTTCGATGATGCTTCGCCGAGGATCCGCACGTCCCCATTCCAGATATACCCCTACCGGGTATATCTCCCAACATATACCCCGGGTACCGGGCAATCCTCACCTTTACGGAATCTTCACCGAAGAAATAGCGGAAGTACAGGATCCGCCGCCGACCGGGCCGACTCCGCGCATGCTCACATCAGTTCTGGTGCAAAGAATTTCATCACGGGAATTCGGAACCCCCTGTTTCCAATGTGACCAATGTGAACTAGTGTGATCTACGTACTCAGTACGTACTTTGTTGTCACACCTTTGAATCCGCGAGAGCCGCAGTGGCGCGACAACACATCACCGGTGAGGCACGAGGGAGAACGATGTGAGATTCGGTATTCGACGTGCACGCTCGGTGCCGTCACCTGCCCGCAGCCACCGACGACGTCTCATGGCAATCTGCGCAGCCGCTACGTTGGGGGTGGTCCTGTGTGCACCGTCCGCAACAGCGGAACACACCGGTGGACACTGGGATCCTCTGCTACCCAAGGTGGTCAGCGCCGGCGCTCCAGGCGACCCCGTCGCCATTGCCAATGCGTCGTTGCAGGCGAGCGCCGCGGCAACGCAGACCGCTGTCAACATGGGCCGGCGTTTCTTGAGTGGCCTGGGCATCCTCGGTTCCCCGTCGAGCCCGGCGACGAGTATCCGCAGCAACCGACTGTATGGCGCACAGGCCATCGAGCACGTGATCCGCCGAGCAGGCACTCAGCTCGGCGTGCCCTACTCCTGGGGTGGAGGCACTCTCGATGGCCCCAGCCGCGGAGTCAACCAGGGCGCCGGAACTGTCGGATTCGACTGCTCCGGGCTCACCCGATTCGCTTTCGCCGGCGTGGGGGTGCTGCTGCCGCGCTACTCCGGCGACCAATACGGGGCCGGCCGCAAAGTTCCCCTGTCCGAAGCACAACGCGGCGATTTGCTGTTCTGGGGACCCGGCGGCGGACAACACGAAGCCATTTACCTCGGCGGGGGCCGAATGATCGAGGCACAGCAGACGGGCGTGCCCGTCAAGGTGTCACCGGTGCGCATGGCGGGCATGACCCCGCATGCCGTGCGCATCATCGAAAGTTGAGCCTGCATGACGATCCGCCCATGATCACGCCACCGGCGGGCACCATGAACACCATGGAGCACGCGAAGGGGTACCGCGCCCTCGTCGTCGACGATGAGGTGCCGCTGGCCGAGGTGGTGGCCAGCTATCTGCGACGCGAGCAGTTCGAGGCCATCGTCGCCGACAACGGCATCGATGCCATCGCCGTGGCGCGCGAATTGGATCCCGACGTCGTCATCCTCGACCTCGGTCTGCCCGGCATCGACGGCCTGGAAGTGTGCCGCCAGCTGCGTACCTTCTCCGACGCCTACGTCGTGATGCTCACCGCCCGCGACGCCGAGATCGACACCGTCCTCGGCCTCACCGTCGGGGCCGACGACTACATCACCAAACCCTTCAGCCCACGCGAGCTCGTCGCGCGCATCCGAGCCATGCTGCGTCGCCCACGCCTGCTGCACGCCACGACGGCCACCTCCGAATCCCAGCAGGTGCCACCTCGGCGGTTCGGGCTGCTGATCATCGATGTGGCGGCCCGCGAGGTGCACGTCGATGGTGAGCCGATCCTGTTGACCCGCACGGAGTTCGACATCCTCGAAGTTCTGTCGGGCCGCCCGGGCGTGGTCCTCAGTCGCCGTCAACTGCTCGAGATCGTGCGAGACGGCCCGTGGGTGGGCAACGAGCACCTCGTCGACGTCCACATCGGACATCTTCGACGCAAGCTCGGCGACGATGCCGCCCAACCGCGATACATCACCACGGTGCGTGGGGTCGGATACCGCATGGGCTCCGGACAATGACCGCAGACCCACAGCTCAGATCGCCCGAACGACGCCGGTCTCACCGTCCCGGCATCGGACTGCGACTGCTGGCCGCTCAAGCCATCGTGGTGATCACCGGCGCCCTGACAACCACCGCCGTGGCCGCCATCGTCGGCCCGCCGCTGTTCCGCGAGCACCTGCACCGAGCCGGGGTGCCGGCAGATTCCGCCGAGGAAGTCCACGCCGAAGAGGCCTATGGCTACGCCACCGTCATCTCGATCGGGGTCGCGGTGGCGGTGTCGGCGTTGGTCGCGTTGGCCGTCAGCTTCTACGTCAGCCGGCGTCTGCAGCGCTCGGTCACCGAGGTCGCCTCGGCAGCCAGGGCGGTGACCTTGGGCAGGTACGACACCCGAGTCGCGCCACCGCGCCTCGGCGACGACTTCGACGCACTCGCCATTGCCTTCAACCAGATGGCGTCCCGCCTGCAGACCGTCGACTCGACGCGACAACGATTGTTCGGCGACCTCGCACACGAAATCCGAACCCCGGTGGCCGTACTGGAGGCCTACATGGAGGCACTCGAAGACGGCGTCCGCACCCTGACACCCGAGACCGCGGCCATGCTGCGCGACCAAACCAGCAGGCTGGTGCGCTTCTCCGACGATGTGGCCGCACTCGCCAGAGCCGAGGAGAGCTCATTTTCTCTGACGCACAGCCTGATCGACGCCGGCGCTGTTGCCCGTCGCTGCATCGCCGCCGCCCAGGCGCGCTACGACAGCAAGGGGGTGGGTGTCGGCCTGAGCCGGCACCCCGCGCTTCCGGCCCTCTGGGCTGACGAACAACGGCTGGCGCAGGTGCTCGCCAACCTCCTCGACAACGCCCTGCTCCACACACCACCCGGAGGCTCCGTCCAGCTGAGTTGCACCCGCGTCGGCGACAGCGTGTCGATCGCCGTCGCCGACAACGGCGAAGGCATCGCCACCGAACACCAGCCCAAGATCTTCGAACGGTTCTACCGCGCGGACGCCGCCCGCGACCGTGAGCACGGCGGGGCCGGCCTCGGTCTCGCCATCGCGAAAGCCCTCGTCGAAGCGCACGGCGGAACCATCTCGGTGTCCAGCGCGGGACCCGGGACCGGCGCGACCTTCACGGTCGACCTGCCCATATCCGCCGCCGCCCGCTGAGCCGCCGGGCGTCCTACTCGGCGAGCAGGGTCCGCATCTTCTCGATCTCCGCTTGTTGCGACGAGACGATGCTGCGCGCCATGTCGACGGCCGCCGGGAACTGGCCGTTGTCGATTTCCTGCTGGGCCATCACGATGGCGCCCTCGTGGTGCGTGATCATCTGCTCCAAGAACAACCGCCCGGCCTCGGCGCCCTGCGCGTTCTGCAGCGCCGCCATGTCGGCTTCGGACATCATGCCGTGACCGCCGCCACCCATACCCGGCATATCGCCCATACCGCCCCCGCCCGACATGTCGTGACCGGGCATGTTGTGGCCGGGCATATCGGCACCGCTCGTCGCGGGTGCAGCCGGGACGCCCCACTGCTGCAACCAACCCTGCATCGTCTCGATCTCGGGCGCCTGAGCGCCCTTGATCGTGTCGGCCAACGAGACCACCGCAGGATCCACACCCTGCTTCCAGAGGAGCATGTCGCTCATCTCGATCGCCTGCTCGTGGTGCGGGATCATGCCCTGCGCAAATGCCACGTCGGCATCGTTGTGCGTGCCGGCGTCGGCCGAAGCACTGGCCGATGTCGACACCGACGTGGTGACAGACGATGCCTCGCCGGTGCTCGCCGTCCCCGAACAGGCACTGACGAACAGAGCCGACGCAGTCAGCGCCGCGACCCCGTATCCATACCGATGACGCTGCATCGCACATCCCTTCTGGGTACACACTGTGACCTCTTCAGCGTCGGACGCCCGGGTATGGGTCGGCTCGACGTCCGATAAAGATCTGATGAAGATGGGCTTGCGCTGCCCGGTGGCGTCCACCCCCGCCGGGGCCCAACCAAGCGGTTGATACGGTCCGAGTATGACCACCACGAGCTGGATCGCCGGCCTGCTCGACTTCGACCGCGACGGCGATGTGTTCATCGCCCCGCAGTGGAGCGGGCCGGGGGCGCGGCTGTTCGGCGGACTCATCGCCGCCCAGTCGCTGGGCGCCGCGGGCGCGACCGTCGATCCCGACAAGCGGCCGCAATCGCTGCACGCCTACTTCGTCCGCGGTGGACAGCACGGGGTCGATGTCGAACTGCAGGTCGAGCGCACCCGCGATGGCCGGTCCTTCGACACCCGCCGGGTCACCGCCCGCCAGCAGGGCAAGGTCATCCTGGAGATGATCGCGTCCTTCCACCTCGATGAACCGGGCGCGGACTGGTTCCCGCCGCGGGCGCCCGGCGTCGAATTCGACGACGCCATCGCGAAGAACCCGGACCTGGACGTGGTCGACCGGTTCGAACTGCGGTGCAATCCCGACGACGACTCCCCGTTCGCGGTCCCGCCGTTCTGGATCCGCACCCGCGACCGGATCGAAGACGATCCGCTGATCCGGGCCTGCACCCTGACCTACATGTCGGACCTGGGCCCGGTGCCCGCCGCACGTCCGCCCGGCACCCCGGTCGGTGAGGACGTCGGCTACGCCGCCAGCCTGGACCATTCGGTGTGGTTTCACCGGCCGTTCCGCCCCGATGCCTGGCACCGCTATGAGGTCGACTCGCTGGGCAACAGCCACTCCCGCGGACTGGTCGTCGGCGGGTTGTACGACGAGAACGGCTCGCTGATCGCCAACACCAGCCAGCAGGCCCTGTGGCGGCTCGGCGGGCCGGAAACCAGCGACCCGGGAGGTGTTCCTGACCGCGTGTGAGCAAAGACGCGCCGCACCGATTTGACCAGTTCGTCGACGGTCAACAAAGATCTTGCTGTGCTCAAGATCGATGAAGGTGAACAGATCGCGAACGTCCAAGACCGCCTCATGAAACGTTTCACCGATGTGCCCGCGGAGCAGGTCAGTGCCACCGTCGCGCAGGCCCACAAACACTTCATCACCAGCACGGTCCGCGACTACGTCGCGCTGCTCGTCGAGCGCCGCGCCCACGCGGAGCTACAGGCGAGCCTTCACCGCCGCGGATAACCGGGCCCCGTCGGCCTTGCCGGCGGCGATGATGGTGGCCGCCCTCATCACCTGACCCATCTGCCTGGCCCCGGGCCGCTCACCGAGTTCCTCGGCGACCTGGGCCAGCGCGGTGTCCACCACATCGGCCAACTCGGCATCGGTCAACGGTGTGGGCAGGTACTCGTCGATGACCCGGGCCTCGGCGTGCTCGTTGGCCGCCAGCTCACCGCGCCCGTTCTGGGTGTAGATCTCGGCGGCCTCACCGCGTTTCTTCGCCTCCCGCGCCAGCACCTTCAGCACATCCTCGTCGGAGAGCTCATGGGCCTGTTTGCCCGAAACCTCTTCGGACTGGATCGATGCCAGCAACATGCGCAACGTCGCGGTGCGCAGTTTGTCCTGGGCCTTCATCGCCGCAGTCAGATCGGTCCGCAGCCTGGCCTTCAATTCCGACATGGCTGCGACGCTACGCCAATGACAGGATGGAACCATGAGTAGCGACGCAGGCGGGTACTACCCGTACTACCCGCCACCGCCTCCCTACCCCACATACCACCAACCGCCGCCGTACTATCAGCCGCCCATCAAGCCCGGCATCATCGCGCTGCGCCCGCTGAACCTGTCCGACATCTTCAACGGAGCCTTCGCATATATCCGGGCCAACCCGAAGACCACCCTGGGCGTCACCGCCATCGTCGTCGTCATCGCCCAATTGTTGGCCCTGCTTCTGCAGTTCGGGCCGTTGGCCGCCAGCGGGATCCTGGAGCCGCCGAATCTGACCGGCCCTGATCCCGACGTCTCGATCCTGGTCGGGTCCGTCCTCGGCGCTCTGGCCGGTGGTCTGGCCACCTGGATCTCGACGATTCTGCTCAGCGGACTGCTCACGGTGATCGTCGGCCGGGCGGTGTTCGGCTCGCCCATCACCATCGCCGAGGCATGGCAGCGGGTGAAGGGCAGACTGCTCGCGCTGCTGGTCTACGCCGCGCTGGAATCGTTGGGTGCTGTCCTGCTGGTGGCGGCGGTCGCCGGGGTCATCACCGCGGTCGCATTCGCCCTGAACGGCTGGTTCGCATTCGCCGTGGGCTTGCCACTGGTGCTCGGTTCGGTTGTGGCGCTGGCATTCCTGTTCACCAAGCTCAGCTTCGCGCCCACCCTGATCGTGCTGGAGCGACTCCCCGTCCTCGCCGCGATCGAGCGGTCCTTTGCCCTGGTGCGCCATGACTTCTGGCGAGTTCTCGGTATCCGGCTGCTGGCGGTGCTGGTCGCCGGGCTCATCTCCGGGGCGGTCGCCATGCCGTTCAGCCTCGGATCGCAGGCGCTGATCATCATGGGCGGTTCGGCCGGCACCGCACTGGCCGGGCTGGCGCTCGCCTCCATCGGCGGCGCGATCGGGCAGATCCTCACCGCCCCGTTCACCGCCGGGGTGGTGGTACTGCAGTACACCGATCGCCGCATCCGCGCCGAGGCCTTCGACCTCGTGCTGCAGACCGGCGCCGGTATCGGTCCGGCCTCCCCCGCCGATTCCACCGACTACCTGTGGCTGACCCGACGGCCCTGACGTGACCGGTATCAACATCGACGGCGACGCCGCGCACGATGCTGCCCAGCGCGAACTCGGCAAGCCGATCTATCCCCGACCGTCACTGACCGAACAACTGCTGGCCTGGCTCGACGAGATCCTCTACAAGGTCTTCACGAACGGATCGTGGTTACCGGGCGGTTGGATCACCCTGGCGCTGCTGCTGACCGTCATCGCCGTGGCGGTCTTCGTGGCGATCCGGATCGCCCGGCGCACCATGCGCACGAATCGCGGATCGGCACGCTCGCTGTTCGGTGGCCATGACCTCAGCGCCGCACAACACCGCGCCGAGGCCGAGAGGTGTGCTGCACAAGGCGATTGGGCGCTGGCCATCCGGCACCGGTTACGCGCGGTGGCGCGTGGGCTCGAGGAGACGGGCTTCCTGGATGCGGTGCCCGGTCGCACGGCGACCGAGCTGGCCCACGACGCCGCCGCGGCGCGGCCCGACCTGGAAGCCGAATTCGGTTATGCGGCCGACACGTTCAACGGCGTCAGCTACGGGGCACAGCAGGGCACCGAAACCGGCTACCGGCAGATCGCCGCACTGGATCGTGAGCTGCTGCGGGCGGGCACACCGTGACGAAGCAACGTTGGCGGACAGCACGCTGGGTTCTCCTCGCGCTGTTGGTGATTGCGCTGGTGTCCACGCTCAGCACCTATCTCACCGCGCCGCGTCCGGGTGGCCTGATGGAGGCCGACTCGACCTCCCCCGACGGCGCGCACGCTCTGGTCGCGCTTCTGGCGGACCAGGGGGTCGACGTGGTGGTCGCCGAGGGCGTCGATGATGTCGCCGCGGCGGCGCGTCCGGACACGCTGGTCGTCATCGCGCAGACCTTTTTCCTGCTCGACGACGCCGGTCTGGCCACACTGGCCGAGCTTCCCGGCGACCGGTTGTTGGTCGCCCCCGCCGCACGCACCCGGGAACGACTGGCACCGTCGATCCGGCTGGACGGTTCGGTGCAGTTCGGCGGCCAACCCGGTTGCGATCTGCGGGAAGCCGTGACATCGGGTGACGTGCAGTTCGGCATCAGCGACAGCTACCGCAGCGACGGCGACCTGCCGGTCACGCGCTGCTATGACGGTGCGCTGGTGCGCTTCGCAGAATCCGGACGCACCACCACCGTGGTCGGCAGCGCGGACTTCATGACCAACGCCGGCCTGCTGGGTCAGGGCAGCGCGGCCCTGGCGATGAATCTGGCCGGCACCCGCGACCGGGTGATCTGGTATGCGCCGCAGCGGCTGCAGGGCGAATCCTCCGGTGAGGCATCGTTGTTGGATCTGGCACCCAGCCAGGTCGGTTGGGCGGTCCTGCAGTTGTGCCTCGCGGTGGTGCTGGTCGCCTGGTGGCGCGGGCGCCGACTGGGGCCGCTGGTCGCCGAGCAACTGCCCGTCGTGGTGCGGGCCTCGGAGACGGTGGAGGGCCGGGCCCGGCTGTACCGCTCCCACCGCGCACGTGACCGCGCGGCCGACGCACTGCGCACCGCGGCGCTCGCCCGCCTGCTTCCCCGACTCGGCCTCGGGCGCTCCGCGTCGCCACCGGCGGTCACCGCGGCGCTCACCCAACGTGTCGGCCGGGACTTCGGCTCCGTGCTGTTCGGTCCGGCCCCCGAGACCGACGCCGAACTTCTCGAACTCGCCCACCACCTCGATGATCTCGAAAGGCAGGTCGCACAGTCGTGACGTCACCTTCGCACCCGGATGCCGCCAGGGAGGCGCTGCTCGCGCTGCGCACCGAAATCTCCAAGGCCGTGGTCGGCCAGGACGCCGTGGTCAGCGGACTCGTCATCGCGCTGCTCTGCCGCGGCCACGTGCTGCTCGAAGGCGTACCGGGCGTGGCGAAGACGCTGCTGGTACGCAGCCTGGCCGCCACGCTGCAGCTGGATTTCAAACGGGTCCAGTTCACCCCGGACCTGATGCCCGGCGATGTCACCGGATCCCTGGTGTACGACGCCCGCACCGCGGAGTTCGAATTTCGGGCCGGCCCGGTGTTCGCCAACCTGCTGTTGGCCGACGAGATCAACCGCACCCCGCCGAAAACCCAGGCGGCGCTGCTGGAAGCGATGGAGGAACGACAGGTCACCGTCGACGGACAGGCCCGTCCGCTGCCGGACCCGTTCATCGTGGCGGCCACCCAGAACCCCATCGAGTACGAGGGCACCTACCAACTTCCCGAGGCCCAACTGGACCGTTTCCTGCTGAAACTGAATGTCCCGCTGCCGCCGCGCGATCAGGAGATCGCCATCCTGGGCAGACATGCCGCCGGATTCGACCCCCGCGATCTGTCCGGGCTCACCGCGGTCGCCGGGCCCGCCGAACTGGCCGCCGGCCGCGCGGCGGTACGCAAGGTCCTGGTGGCCCAGGAGATCCTCGGCTACCTCGTCGACATCGCCGGCGCCACCAGGCATTCCCCGGCCCTGCAACTCGGGGTCTCCCCGCGCGGAACGACCGCCCTGCTGGCCACGGCACGATCCTGGGCCTGGCTGTCCGGACGCGACTACGTGACACCCGACGATGTCAAGGCGATGGCCAGGCCCACTTTGCGCCACCGGATCGCATTACGACCGGAGGCCGAGCTCGAAGGCGCCAGCCCCGACGGCGTGCTCGACGGCATCCTGGCCTCGGTCCCGGTGCCACGCTGGTGATTCTCACCGGCCGGGCCGGCCTGCTGGCGTCGATCGGCATCCTGCCGATCGTGGTATCGCCCTGGCCCGCTACGACTTTCGCCGTCGCGCTGGTGGTGATCGCCGTCGTGCTGATCGCCGATACCGCGCTGGCAGCGAGCCCCCGACAGCTGGTGCTGTCCCGCTCGGGTGACACCTCGGCCCGGCTGGGGCAGCCGGTGGACATCACCGTGGAGGTGCACAATCCGGGGGCGCGGCGGGTGCGCGGTGAGATTCGCGATGCGTGGGCGCCCAGCGCCCGGGCACATCCGCGGACCCGGCCGGTCGTCATCCCGGCCGGTGGGCGGGCGCGTCTGGTCACCACCTTGACACCCGCGCGACGCGGCGACCAGGACGGTGCACAGGTCACCGTGCGCACCGTCGGCCCACTCGGACTGGCCGGGCGGCAACGCTCTCATGAGGTGCCCTGGCGGGTGCACATCCTGCCGCCGTTCCTGTCCCGCAAGCACCTGCCCTCGCGTCTGGCCAAACTGCGCGAGCTCGACGGCATGGTGCCGATCCTGATCCGCGGCCAGGGCACCGAATTCGATTCGCTGCGTGAATACGTCGTCGGGGACGATGTGCGGTCCATCGACTGGCGCGCGACTGCCCGCCGAGCCGACGTGGTGGTCCGCACCTGGCGTCCCGAACGTGACCGGCGGGTGGTCATCGTGCTGGACACCGGGCGGACATCGGCGGGGCGGATCGGGGTGGACCCGCTGTCTTCGGATCCGGCGGGCTGGCCGCGGCTGGACTGGTCGATGGATGCGGCACTGCTGCTGGCGGCGCTGGCGGCCCGGGCCGGTGATCACGTGGATTTCCTTGCCCACGACCGGATCACCCGGGCCGGCCTGTTCAACGCGTCCCGCCGCGAACTACTCGCCCAGCTGGTGACCGCGATGGTGCCCCTGCAGCCGGCACTGGTGGAATCCGATGCCGCGGCGATGGTCGCCGCGGTGCAGCGACGGGTGCGCCGCCGGGCCCTGGTCGTCCTGCTCACCGATCTGAACGCCTCCGCCCTCGACGAGGGTCTGATGAGCGTGCTGCCGCAATTGTGTGCGAAGCACCAGGTGATGCTGGCGGCCGTCGCCGACCCCCGGGTGGATGCGCTGGCGGCCGGCCGCGCCGATGCCGCGCAGGCGTACGACGCCGCAGCGGCCGAACGCGCCCGCACCGAGCGGCACATGATCGCCACCCGGCTACGCAACCACGGCGTCGACGTCATCGACGCACTCCCCGATGACCTCGCGCCGGCCCTGGCGGACCGCTACCTCGCCATGAAGGCAGCCGGGAAGCTCTAACCGGTGGGCACCACGTCCGGTGCATCGTCGAGATCGCCGGTCTCCCCGGCCCGCGATGCCTTGCGCCCGAAGTGGAACACATAGGCCAGGAAGGCGATCTCGGCGCCGACACCGATCGCGATGCGGGCGTAGGTCGGCAGTGGTGACGGGGTCACCAGCGCCTCGATCAACCCGGATATCAGCAGCACCACGACCAGCCCCCCGGCCACCGAGACCACCGCGCGGCCCCGTTCGGCCAGCACCTGTCCGCGCGGCCGGTCCCCCGGTGCGATCACCGACCAGCCCAGCCGCATTCCGGCCGCGGCGGCCAGGAACACCGCCGTCAACTCCAGCAGGCCGTGCGGGGTCAGCAGCCCGAGGAACAGATCGCCCTTCCCGGCACCGAACATCAGCCCGCCGGACACCCCGACATTGGCGGCGTTCTGGAACAGCACCCAGGGAATCGGCAGGCCCAACAGGATGGCGAAGGCAATGCACTGCGCGGCCACCCACGCGTTGTTCACCCACACCCGCAGCCCGAACGACCCCGCCGGGTTCTCGCTGTAATAGGACTCGAAGTCGTGGTTGATCAACTGCTCGAGCTCGGCCGGCGTGCCCAGGGTGGCCCGCACCTCCGGGCTACCGGCGACCCAGAATCCGATCACGATCGCGACGACCAGAAAGCTCAGCGCCGAACCCAGCCACCAGCGCCGGCAGTCGTAGGCGACGACCGGGAACGAGACGGTCCAGAACCGGACGAACTCACTGCCCAGCGGTGCGTGCGCGCCGGTGACCGCGGCGCGCGCCCGCGCCACCAGACCCGAGAGCCTGCCGACCAGCACCGCGTCACCGGTCGCGCTGCGCGCCATCGAGAGATGGGTCGACACCCGCTGATACAGGTCGACGAGCTCGTCGACCTCGGCTCCGGTCAGCCTGCGGCGCCGCTTGACCAGGTGCTCGAGGCGGTCCCATGTCGGCCTGTGGGCGAGCACGAACGCGTCGACATCCACTCCTGCGATCCTAGTAGCGTCTGGTGCATGGTCTTCCAGCCAGAACCCGTGGTGACCGGTGACGCCGTCCAGCTCGAGGTGTCGATCGCCCAGTTGCCGGTGCGGGCCGCGGCGGCGCTGATCGACGTCGCGGTGATGGCCACCGGTTATGCGGTACTGGCGATGTTGTGGGCGCTGACCTTGTCCGAGCTGGACCCGGCGCTCTCGGCGGCGGTGCTGCTCATCTTCATGGTGCTCGTTCTCGTCGGGTATCCGGTGGTGTTCGAAACCGCCACCCGCGGCAGATCGTTGGGCAAGATGGCCCTGGGACTGCGGGTGGTCTCCGACGACGGTGGCCCAGAGCGGTTGCGGCAGGCAGTTTTTCGCGCCCTGGCCAGCGTCATCGAGATCTGGATGCTGACCGGGGGGCCCGCGGTCATCTGCAGCATGCTCTCACCGCGGGGGAAGCGGATCGGCGACGTGTTCGCCGGCACCATGGTGATCAGCGAGCGGGCCCCGAAGTTGAATCCGCCGCCGCCGATGCCGCCGGAACTGGCCTGGTGGGCGGCGAGCCTGCAGCTGTCCGGGCTCGGCGGCGAGCAGGCCGATATGGCGCGGCAGTTCCTGTCCCGGGCCGCCCAGCTGGAGCCCGGGATGCGCGAACAGATGGCGCACCGGATCGCCGGTGACGTGGTGACGCGCATCGCTCCGCCGCCGCCGCCCGGCGCGCCACCGGAGTACGTACTGGCCGCCGTGCTTGCCGAGCGGCACCGCCGCGAACTGGCCCGACTACAGGTGAGGCCACCCACCTGAACCAAAATGGGACACGAATGTCCCATTTTGGGATAATGTTGCTACAGTTGGCGGCATGAGTGTCCTTGACATGGGTGAACCGGGTGCGCGTGGCCGCACCCGGCGCGCCATCATCGAGGCCGCCATCTCGGTCATCACGGACAATCCGGCGGCCACCCTGACCGATATCGCCGAGGTCGCCGGTGTCGGGCGCAGCACGCTGCACCGGCACTTCCCCGAGCGCAGCGATCTGCTCCGCGCGGTCGCCCTGCAGGTGCACGCCGCCAGCAATGCCGCCATCGAAGCCGCCGACCCGCACTGCGGTCCCGTGCACGCCGCGCTGCGCCGGGTGGTGGAAAGCCAACTCGACCTGGGGCCGATCGTGCTCTTCGCCTACACCGAGCCGACGATTCAGGCCGATCCCGACCTGGCCGCCCACCTCGACACCGGTGATGAGGCGATCGCCGAGATCCTGGCGCGCGCCAGCGCGGACAAGCCGGAATACCCGCCCGGGTGGTCACGACGGGTGTTCTGGTCACTGCTGCTGTCGGGCTATGAAGCCATGAAGCAGGACCGCACACCGCGACACCAGATCGTCGACGCCATCATGAACAGCCTCACCGAAGGAACCATCAAATGACCACCCGGTCGGCAACACCGCCGACGACCACACCACGACGGTCCTGGATAGCGCTCGCGGTCCTGACCCTGCCGGTGATGCTGATCGCGATC
The DNA here is from genome assembly GCF_012223425.1 of Mycolicibacterium frederiksbergense. Lineage (GTDB taxonomy): Bacteria > Actinomycetota > Actinomycetes > Mycobacteriales > Mycobacteriaceae > Mycobacterium > Mycobacterium frederiksbergense. The sequence goes on along the minus strand of NZ_CP038799.1, from coordinate 3,013,671 downwards.
GACAACACCGTCCTGGCCTTCGCGCTCCCGGCGATCGCCGAGGATTTCCGGCCCGCGGCGTCCACCCAGTTGTGGATCGTCGATGTGTACTCGCTGGTGCTGGCGGCCCTTCTGGTCGCCATGGGCAGCCTCGGGGACCGCATCGGCAGGCGGCGGCTGTTGATGATCGGTGCCGCCGGTTTTGCCATCGTGTCCGCCGTGGCGGCGTTTGCGCCCAGCGCCGAGATGCTGGTGCTCGCCCGCGCCGTGCTCGGCTTCTTCGGCGCCATGCTGATGCCTTCGACGCTGTCGTTGATCCGCAACATCTTCACCGAGGCATCGGCACGCCGGCTGGCCATCGCCATCTGGGCCTCCTGTTTCACTGCCGGATCGACCCTCGGGCCGATCGTCGGTGGCGCGTTACTCGAGCATTTCCATTGGGGCTCGGTCTTTTTGATCGCCATCCCGATCCTGCTGCCGCTGCTGATCCTGGCACCGAAGTTGGTGCCCGAGTCCCGTGACCCGAACCCGGGCCCGCTGGACCTGGTCAGCGTGGTGCTGTCCTTCGTGGCCATGCTGCCGCTGGTCTGGGCCATCAAGACCGCCGCGCACGACGGTCCGTCGCTGCTCGTCGCGGCCGCGGTCGTGGTGGGCATCGGCGCAGGCGTGCTGTTCGTGCGGCGCCAGAACCGCAGGCCCATACCGATGCTCGACATGGAGCTGTTCCGCTCGGGGCCGTTCACCTCGTCGGTGCTGGCGAACTTCCTGTCGATCGTCGGGCTGATCGGGTTCATTTTCTTCGTGTCCCAGCACCTGCAGCTGGTTCTCGGGCTGAGCCCGCTGGAGGCCGGTCTGGTCACCCTGCCCGGCGCCGTGGTTTCGATGATCGCCGGCATCTCGGTGGTCAAGGCGGCCAAGCACTTCAGCGCTCAGACCCTGATCGTCTTCGGCCTGGTGTTCATCGCGGCCGGCTTCATCTTGATCCTGCTGTTCCGACACGATCTGTCGGTGGCCGCGATCATCGTGTCGTTCATCGTGCTCGAACTCGGTGTCGGTGTTTCGCAGACGATCTCGAACGACACCATCGTGGCCTCGGTGCCGGCGGCGAAAGCCGGTGCTGCATCGGCCGTTTCGGAGACGGCATACGAGCTGGGCGCGGTGGTGGGCGCGGCGACACTCGGCACCATCTTCACGGCGTTCTACCGCTCCAACGTCGATGTACCCGCCGGGCTGACCCCCGTTCAGGCCGGGGACGCAGCGGAGAGCATCGGGGGCGCGACCGCGGTGGCGCGCGAGTTGCCCGCGCCGACCGCGCAGAAGCTGCTGGAATCGGCGCATACCGCCTTCGATTCGGGGATCGCACCGACCGCGACCTTGGCGGCGACACTGGCCCTCGCGGCCGCTGTGATCGTCATCGTCGCGTTCCGGCGATCACCAGCAGCACCGCTCCCAGCAGACCGGTGACCGTCCGGCCGTGGTTCCACGCGGTCCACGGCCCCAGATAGGACGCCCAGTCCAGGCCGGCCTCCAGCCGATTGTTCAAAGGCACGTTGAAGGCGATCGTGATGACCGTCGGCAGCAACGCGAGCACCGCACCCGCCAGCAGATAGCCGTCCCCGTTGATGGCCGCGACAACGGCAAGCACCAGTGCCAGCGCGCCGGTTCCCAGGAACAGCACCAGGAATGGCGCGTTCGCCTGGGCTTCGGCATTGATCCCGCGCATCGCCACGGTCGCTTCGGCGGGATCGGTGCGGTCCAGGCCGCGCATGACGAACGTCGAGAAGGCGTAGAAGAGACCGCCGACCGCCGCGCTACCGACGGCAGTCACCACGGTCAACACCAGAACAGGGCTGAACATACGAGTAGTCTCCCCCGCCGACCGGCGAGGGAGACCACTCATGGACGTGCGGTCAGGCCGCGGCGCGCGGGTTACCCGCCCGCTTGGGCGCGGTTTTGCCGGACCCGGCCTTCTTGAGGGTAGGCCGGGCGGCGGGCTCGGCTGCCTCCTCCGGTTCCTCCGCCTCTTCGACCGCTTCGGCCTCTTCGGCGGGCGCCTCGGTCACGGCCTCCTCGGCCGGTGCTTCGGTCACGGCCTCCTCGGCCGGTGCTTCGACCGGAGCTTGCACCGGCGCCTCAGCCGACTCCTCGCCACTGCTCACCGGGGTCACCTCCGTTGCGGCGCTGCCGGTTTCGGCACCGGGGATGGTGATTGTCACGGTCTGGGCGTCGGCCGTCGGTGCGGTCGCCACCGAGGCGGTCGCCGGCGCCGTCGCCGGCTGACCGGCCTTGAGCGCGTTGACGATCACGCCGCGGATATAGGGCACCGTCTGGACCATGAAATCGCTGAGATGCGTCACCGCGTTCAGCAGCACATCGGCGACACCGTTCTGGACGGCGTTGATGACATTGATCGGGTTCAGTGTCCCGATCGACTTGAGCACCGATTCGGTGACCGTGACGAGGTTCTGCAGAACCGGAGTGGTCCCCACCGGGAAGCCGATACCGATGAACGTCTGCGCCAGCGCCACCGTGAGGGCGAGCCCACTCTCGAACGCCGCGGCGACCAGTTCCTGGCCGACCGCAAACGGGCGCTCGAGCGCATCCTGCAGCGGCACGGTGACGCCGGTGATGAAGTTGAGGATGGGCCCGAGGCCACTGGCGACCAGGCTGTCGATCGCGCCGTTGACGTCACCCGTGCGCAGGATGGCGCCGGCGGCCTGCAGGGCCGCGGGCAGTCCCTGCACCAGCTCGGTGAGCGCGGCACCGCCACCGTTGATGGCCGCCAGCAGCTTCGAGACCGTGTATCGCTGGTTGGCGAAGACCTGACGCAGGATGGGGAACGGATCGGCGAACTCGGCCTGCAGCGTTTCGCGGATCAGATCACCCGCGGCGTTGACGACCGGCGTGAAGACCGTGATCGGGTTCTCGATGGATGCCGCCAGGTTGACCGACGGCAGGTGCAGATCGGCGCGCGGGGCGATCGGAGCCACCGCGATCACGCTGGCTCCGGCCAGCGCAACGCCGGCCGTCACATACGGCTTCATGGTCAATTGCATGGACATGTTCTCTTTGCCATCCCTTCAGGCGGTTCCCCCGGACCGGAGATAACTTACTCACCGGTAAGTTGCCGTCAAGGAACTCACACAAAGTGGCAATCGCTGTCACATTTTCCACAATCGCACATTGCGGTTTCGTAACGTTGCTGTTGAACACCGCTTTTGTCGTACTTTTCGATTTCGGCAAACTACCGCTCTTGGCAACTCCATAGTTTCTTACGCAAACGATCTAGTTGTCTGCGCAACTATCGACCGCGCCACTCGGGTGTTTGCCGCAAGTAGACTACCGCCCAGTAGGACCTGCGTGATTCAGCACACAACCAGGCCTCGGTGTGGTGTGCGCCATGCCCCTGCCGGGTATCCCGACGCGCCCGCACCACGAGTTCGCGGCCCGCCCGGGACGGTCATCTCAGCAACAGCGCGCGACCATCGAGCCCCCGTTGCCGGGACCGCCGGTATCGCGCAGCGGGTGCGGATTCCTGGCGTCCACATCGTGAGACGCCGGCGTTCAGTCGGTGACCCAGTTTCCGTGGAAGCCGAACGGCACGCGCCGCGGCAGCGCGATGGTGGCCACCGGTGGCCCACCGAAGTTCGAGGCGTCCAGGATCACCAGATCACTACCGTCGCGCACCGGGTCGTAGACGTAGCTGAGGTACCAGCCGCTGCTCTCGTCGGCTGGGCCGGTCGCCGGCACGAACACCGCTTCACCGGACACCGCCGGACCGAAGGAGTGCGTCTCGGCGGCGCCCGTGGACAGATCGTGACGCACCAGATCGGCATCCCCTACCGAGACCGAGTAGCGCGCCGCCAGTCCGGCCAACCGATCGTCGATGCGCGGGAACTCGATGCTGCGATCATCGAGTTGGCGTTCGGTGACCGTGCCGGCATTCAGGTCGATCCGCCACTCCCACAGCACCGCCTGCTCGCCGAAACCGCCGTCGTTGCGCCACAACTCCGGGTACCGAGCTGCCTGCAGCACAATCGAATTCGTGTCATCGAAAGCGTTCGCGACATGGAAGATGTAGCACGGGTCGATATCGAACCAGCGGATGGCGCCGAAGGGATCATCACGGCGCAGCACACCGAACCGGGCGCCGTAGGAATCGCTCCAGCGGTACGGCATGTCTCCTTCACCCTTGCCGGCGACCTCCAGGTCGAACACGATCGGCAGGTCCATGAAGATCACATGATCGGCGGTCATGGCGAAGTCGTGCATCATGGTGTGCGCCTTGACATCCACCGGCCGGTTGATGATCAGCTCCCCGTCCGCGGCCACCCGGTGGTAGGTGACGTAGGGCTCGAAGAGGCTTCCGTAGCCGAAGAAGTGCATCTCACCGGTGGTCGGGCAGATCTTCGGGTGGGCGGTCATCGAGTTGGTGAGCTTGCCCCCGAAGTCGTAGGCGCCCAACGTTTCCAGCTCACTGCAGATCTCGTATGGGAACGACGATTCGACCAGGGCCAGGGTCTTCCCGGCGTGGTTGACCACGTGCGTGTTGGCGACCGCGGCGCGCAGGTTGCGGGATCCGTCGGCGTTGTACAGCGGGAAATCCGCCACGAAGCTATCGGTGCGGACCCAACGGTTGCGGTACCACTTCGCCGCCCCGCCCTCGAGCCGGACGCCGTGGATCATGCCGTCACCGGCGAACCAGTGCGCGTTGGCCGTGCGCGGGTTTGGCCCGTTGCGCAGGTACCACCCGTTGATCTCGGGCGGGATCACGCCCTGAACGGACAGGTCGTATTCGCTGAGCTCATCGGCAACGGGCGCATAGTTGCCGCGCCGGAAGAAGTCACCCTCGGCGGGCAGTGCGGAGGCTGTGGTCATGACACCACGATGACATTCCACTAGTGACATGTCAAGACTGGAATGTAGGATGCCCGCCATGAGCTTGCGAATGGCGGCGCTCGGCCTGCTGAGCCAACATCCGGGCAGCGGGTACGACCTGCTCAAACGGTTCGAGAAGTCGATGGCCAATGTCTGGCCGGCCACCCAGAGCCAGCTCTACGGCGAGCTGAACCGGTTGGCGGACAACGGATTCATCGAGGTCACCGAGATCGGCCCGCGGGGGCGCAAGGCGTATCGGGTCACCGAATCCGGGCGTGCGGAACTCCTGCGGTGGGTGACCAACCCGCAGGACGACCCACCCGGCCGCAGCCCGGAACTGTTGCGCATCTTTCTGCTCGGCGAACTCCCCCGCCGCGACGCCACCGCCCACGTCCGAGCGCTGGTCGAGCACGCCGAATCCGAACTGGCCCGCCTGCGAGCGCTGCGCGAGACCCTGCATTTCGATGGCTCCGACGACTCCTTCTATGGCAACGCCGCCCTCGAGTACGGCCTGCGTTTCGAGGCCATGCAGGCGGACTGGGCGCGCTGGCTGGTGACCGCCATCGAAGATCGCGCCCGCAACTAGTTGCATCGCGATAGCTTCCGATATATCGTTAACGCATCGGAAGCGCGATCCGTGCTTCCCTCTCACGAAAGAAGCACCCCATGAACACCCCTTTCACACCCCCCAACCCCGCATTCGGCTTCGGCCCGGCAGCCTTCGGCCCCGTCGGTTTCGATCGACGGCACGCCCGCCGCGAGTTCCGCGATCACATCCGCGAGCAGGCCGCCGGCCAGCAAGGTCCATTCGGCCCGGGATTCGGTCCCGGCTTCGGCAGAGGATTCGGCCCCGGCTTCGGTGGGCCAGGCTTCGGCGGCCCCCGTGGTCGCGGCGGCCGTGGTCGCGGCAGGCGCGGTGACGTGCGCGCCGCGATCCTGACCCTGCTCACCGAACGTCCCATGCACGGGTACGAGATGACCCAGGAGATCGCCGCCCGCAGCAACGATCTGTGGAAGCCGAGCCCCGGCTCGGTCTACCCGACCCTGCAACTGCTGGTCGACGAGGGTCTGATCACCCCGACCGCGAGCGAAGGCAGCAAGAAGACCTTCGAGCTCACCGAGGAAGGCCGCGCGGCGGCCGCCAAGATCGAGACCGCCCCGTGGGATGAGATCGCCGAGGACGCCGATCCCAACGCGGTGAACCTGCGGGCAGCGCTGGGCCAGTTGTTCGGCGCCGTCGGGCAGTCGGCGCACGCCGCCTCCACAGATCAGCAACGCCGCATCCTCGACATCGTCAACAACGCACGTCGGGAGATCTATCAAATTCTCGGCGAGGAGTGACGCCCGTAGCATGGCCAGACGATGATCACCGGTAATTTTCTCGATGTTCTGATCCCGCTGCTGGTCGCGGTTCTCGCCGCGGCCGGCAGCGTGATCGGAATCCCGTTCCGCGACGCCGATTCCTACACCCGCCGCCGCGGCATGTGGCTGCTGATGTTGGTCGCGGTGTCGGCGATCGCCACCTACGCCGCGCTCGATTCGACCTCCGCGGGAGGGAGCGCACTCGAGGCTGCGGGGCTGGCAGCCGCGGCCGTCGCCGCCGCCGTCGGCGCCCATGTGCTCTGGCGCAGAGTCGTTCTCGATGCCGAGCGGGGCACCGCCACGAAGGCCGCCGTCGCCACCGGACTGGCTGTGGCGGTCATCATCGCGGCGGTGTCGTTCAGTTACGTCGACGGGAAAGCCTGCCGTCAGGTCGAACCACTCATCGCGCTGAGCGCCCAATCGTTCGTGATGCCGAGCTTCACAAACGAGCCAGGACCTACGCCCGGCGATTTCGACGAACGCGCCCGGGCAATCCGCGATGAGGCGCGTCAGATCGCTCCCGGCGAGATCGCGGATCACGCCGGCAGGCTGGCCGATCTGGCCGGCCAGATCGCCTTTGCGGTCCGAAACGACGACACCGCCCAGCACGCCTTGCTGGGCGCCCAGTACTACGAAGAACTGAAGCCCATCCTGCGCACGTGCCGGATCGGTCTGAGCAGCTAGCTTCGGATCACGGCAAGTCCAACCCTGGCGCCGGCGCGGCAGGCCCGCCATATTCCGACCGGTGACCATCACCGACAGCCCACCGCCCGACCAGACCGCCGCGGATCGTTCCACCGTCCGCACGGCCCTCACCGCCAGTCTGGTCGGCACCACCATCGAGTGGTACGACTTCTTCCTCTACGCCACCGCGGCAAGCCTGGTGTTCAACACCGCGTTCTTTCCGGACCAGAGCTCCTTCGTCGGCACCCTGCTGGCCTTCGCCACCTTCGCCGTCGGCTTCCTGGTCCGGCCCATCGGCGGGTTCGTCTTCGGGCACATCGGCGACCGCATCGGCCGCAAACGCACCCTCGCGTGGACGATGTTGCTGATGGGCGGGGCCACCGCGCTCATGGGGTTGCTGCCCACCGCCGCCCAGATCGGTGTCGCCGCGCCGATCTTGTTGCTGCTGCTGCGCATCGTGCAGGGCTTCGCGCTCGGCGGTGAATGGGCCGGTGCGGTGCTGCTGGCGGTCGAGCACAGCACCCCGAAACGGCGCGGTTTCGCCGGCAGCATCCCGCAGGTCGGGCTGGCCCTCGGTCTGGCGCTGGGCACCGGCGTCTTCGCCCTGCTGCAGACGGTGATGTCGGCCGAGGCATTCCTGTCCTATGGCTGGCGCATCGCCTTCCTGTTCAGCATTGTCCTGGTGGTGTTCGGCGTCGTCGTACGGCTCAAGGCCGCCGAGACCCCGGCCTTCGAGAAGCTCAGAGCCGACGATGACCTGGCGCCGACGCCGCTGCGGGAGCTGTTCGGTGGAGCGTCGCTGCGTCCCACGCTGCTGGGCATGCTGAGCCGCTGGGGCGAGGGCGCGGCGTTCAACACCTGGGGAGTGTTCGCCATCGCCTACGCCACCAGCGCGACCGGCCCGCTGCACCTGGGCAAGGTCGACGTGCTGATCGTGGTGACCGCGGCCGCCCTGCTGATGGCGGCGCTGCTGCCCGTGTCGGGTCTGCTCGCCGACCGCTTCGGACCCCAACGCGTCTACGCGACCGGTATCGCCGCCTACGCGGTGGCGATGTTCCCGGTGTTCGCGCTGTTCAACACCGGGAGTCTGGCGGCTTTCACGATCGGCATCGTCATCGTGTTCGGCGTCATTCACGCCTGGTTCTACGGCGCGCAGGGCACGCTGTACGCCTCGCTGTTCCCGACCCGGATCCGGTACACCGGCCTGTCCACGGTCTATCAGCTCTCCGGCGTCTACTCCTCGGGCCTGACCCCGCTGATCCTGACCACGCTGATCGCGCTCGGCGGTGACGCACCGTGGTTGGCCTGCGGCTACCTGGTGGCCACGGCGCTCATCAGCGTGGTGGCGACGCTGCTGCTCAAGCCCAAGGACCTGGCCGACTTGTAGCCTGACGGACGTGACCGACCTGGATCGCATGCCCCGCGGTGGCCCCGATGCGTCCTGTCTGGACCGACTGCTGCAGACCGACCGGCCCGAGTATCTGGATCGCACAGATGTCGATCCCGCGGTCAAACGCAGCGTGGTGGATGCGTTGGACTGGACCGGCCGGGTGTTCGGCAACCACCGGCAGTTCGGGCACCTGGTGCTCGACGAGATCGCCGACGTACCGGATCCGAAGGTCCTCGAACTGGGAGCCGGGCATGGGGCACTGTCGGCGGTCATTCTCGAAGGACACCCCACCGCCCACGTCACGGTGACCGATGTCGAGCCGGACTCGGTCGCCGCGATGGCCGCCGGTGAGCTGGGCAGCCATCCGCGCGCCCTGGTGCGGGAGATGGACGCCACCGCCGTCGACGCACCCGACGGCCATTTCGCGCTCGCGGTGTTCGCCCTGTCCTTTCATCACCTGCCGCCCGCGACGGCCGCCGCGGTGCTCGCCGAGGGCACCCGCGTCGCGGACAAGCTGCTGATCATCGACCTGCCCCGACCACCGGCACCGTTGCATGTGCTGCGGCTGGCCACGATGCTGCCGCTGGCCCCGTTCATCCCGTTCGTGCACGACGGTGTCATCAGTTCGCTGCGCAGCTACAGTCCGTCGGCGCTGCGCGCACTGGCCGAGCACGCCGGTGTCGACATCGAATTACGGGGCGGTCTGCTCAGTCCACAGATCGCGGTGGCCGTTCGACGCTAGTGTCGACGCTGTGGGCGAAGAGGTTTCCCGCACGGAGTTCAGCCGCGCACAGCGCCGCGAATACCGGCGCAAGGTCCAGCTGTGCCTGGACGTGTTCGAGACGATGCTGTCCCAGTCCAGCTTCGAGTTCGACCGGCCGCTCACCGGCATGGAGATCGAATGCAACCTGGTCGACGCTGACTACCAGCCGGCACTGCGCAATCAGGAGGTGCTGGCCTCCATCGCCGACCCGGCATATCAGACCGAACTGGGCGCCTACAACATCGAATTCAACGTTCCGCCCCGCCCACTGCCCGGACAGTCCGCGCTGGAACTGGAGGCCGAGGTACGTGCCAGCCTGAACGCCGCAGAGGCCAAGGCAACCGAGGACGGCGCACACATCGTCATGATCGGCATCCTGCCCACGCTCATGCCCGAACATCTGGAGTCAGGGTGGATGAGCCAGTCGACCCGCTACCAGGCGCTCAACGACTCCATCTTCACCGCACGCGGCGAGGATATCGACATCGACATCACCGGGCCCGAACGCCTGTCGCTGCAGTCGGCCGATATCGCACCCGAATCCGCTTGCACCAGTATGCAACTGCATCTGCAGGTGTCGCCGGCGGAGTTCGCGCAGAACTGGAACGCCGCGCAGGTGCTGGCCGGCCCGCAACTCGCGCTGGGCGCCAACTCGCCGTACTTCTTCGGCCACGAGCTGTGGGCCGAGACCCGCATCGAACTGTTCGGTCAAGCCACCGACACCCGGCCCGACGAACTCAAGACCCAGGGTGTGCGCCCACGCGTCTGGTTCGGTGAACGATGGATCACCTCGATCTTCGACCTGTTCGAGGAGAACGTCCGCTACTTCCCGGCACTGCTGCCGGAGATCTCCGAGGAGGACCCGGTCGCCGAGCTCGCGGCCGGGCGCACCCCGCAACTCTCGGAATTGCGCCTGCACAACGGCACCATCTACCGGTGGAACCGACCTGTCTACGACGTGGTGAACGGCAAACCGCACCTGCGGGTCGAGAACCGGGTGCTGCCCGCCGGGCCCACGGTGCTGGACATGCTGGCCAACTCGGCGTTCTACTACGGCACCTTGCGGGCCCTTACCGACGAGGACCGCCCGCTGTGGAGCAAGATGAGTTTCGCTGCGGCACAGCATAATTTCTTCGCATCGGCGCGGCACGGAATGGACGCCCGGCTGTACTGGCCCGGCCTGGGCGAGGTGACGGCCGACGAACTCGTGTTGCGGGAGCTGCTGCCGCTGGCCCATGACGGGCTCCGACGCTGGGGCGTCGCCACCGACGTACGGGAACGCTTCCTCGGGGTCATCGAGGCACGCGCCAAGACCGGTCGCAACGGAGCCGCGTGGCAGACCGCCACCGTCCGTGCGCTGCAGGAACGTGGTCTGGCGCGGCCCGCGGCGCTGGCGGAGATGCTGCGTATGTACTGCGAGCACATGCATACCAATGCACCGGTACACACGTGGGAGACACCCACCGCGTGAGCGCGCGTACGTTGGATGTCATGGCATCTGAGGTACTGGACTGGGACAGCGCATACCGCCACGACAGCGAGTTCCAGGGACCACCGCCGTGGAGCATCGGTGAACCGCAACCCGAACTGGCGGCGCTGATCTCGGCGGGCAAGGTGCGCAGCGACGTCCTGGACGCCGGCTGCGGGCATGCCGAGCTGTCACTGTCACTGGCGTCAGACGGTTACACCGTGGTGGGCCTCGACATTTCGCCGACCGCCATCGCCGTCGCGAATCGTGCAGCGCAGGAACGCAACCTGCGCTACGCCAGCTTTGCCCAGGCCGATATCACCTCCTTCACCGGCTACGACGGCCGCTTCCAGACCGTCATCGACTCGACGCTGTTCCATTCGCTGCCCGTCGACGGCAGACACAACTACCTCCATGCCGTGCAGCGTGCCGCGGCCCCGGGGGCGCGCTACTACGTCCTGGTGTTCGCCAAGGGAGCGTTCCCCGCCGAGTTGGAGAACAAGCCCAACGAGGTCGACGAGTACGAACTGCGCGATATCGTGGCGGCGCACTGGACCGTGGACGATATCGCGCCGGCGTTCATCCACGCCAACATACCGTCGGGGCCGGGGGCGCCGTTCGGCATGGCCCCGCATGACCACGACGACAAGGGCCGAATGAAGCTGCCGGCCTTCCTGCTGACCGCGCACAAGTAACACCGAGCTCACCCATACTGCCCGAACGGGCAGTAAAGGCCGACCATTCGGCTCGCGCGCCAACCTCGGTTGACCAATAGCGTTGTGCAGCATGAGTGTTACCACCGTTCGGCCGGCCGAGGTCGACCCGTTGAGCCCGGTGTCCGGTGGTGTGTGGCGCGGGAGCGGCGTACGGGTGCGGCGACGGGCCGGGACCCGGCGTGAGCATCCGGACAGGCCACGGTTCTGTGCCGACCGCCGCGGCGGCGTCCTCACCGTCGAACATGACCTCACCCCCGATGAACTGTCCGACCAACTGGCGGTTCTGCTGACCGAACAACTGGACGGAATTCTGCTGGGCCGCCACGATTTCGAGTCGGTGTTCACCGGGGTCGTGCGCACCACCGTGCCCGGCAGGCTCGCCGCGTGGTCACGGTTCTACCGTAATTCACTGGACGCGCTGGAATCCGGGCAGACCGCCTTCGCGACGGTCCACCGGCGGGCTGCCGACCTGGTGACCGGGCCGTGGCTCCTGGACCTCGGATCGTGCTTCGGTTTCTTTCCATTGCGGATGAGCCGGCTGGGCTACGAGGTGACGGCGACCGATCTGAGCACACCGACGATGAATCTGCTTGCCCGCGTGAGCTCTCGCTTGGACCGGTCGCTGCGCACCATCGCCTGCGACGCCACACAGGTTCCGCGTGCCGACGGCGCGGCCGATACCGTCACCGCGCTGCATCTGCTGGAGCACCTCGATCCCGACACCGGCGACGCGGTGCTGGCCGAAGCGTTGCGGCTGGCGCGTCGCCGCGTGGTGGTGGCGGTGCCGTTCGAGGATGAACCGCAGGCCTGCTACGGGCATGTCCGCACCTTCGACATGGCGACGTTGCGCGATCTGGGTTCGCGGTTCACCGGTGTGCACGTCAGGGTCTTCGAGCATCACGGCGGCTGGCTGGTGCTGGACCGGATCTAGATCAGCCCGCGCTTGCTGGCCGCGTACACCGCTTCGGCCCGCCGGCTCACCTGGAGCTTGCGCATGATATTGCTGACATGGAACTTCGCGGTGGTCGCGGAGATGAACAACTTCTCGCCGATCCTGTTGTTGGACAAACCGGTTGCCAACAAGCGCAATACTTCCAGCTCACGGTCGGTGAGCTGCTCACGGTGTTCGGTGCGGCCATTGAGCGAGCGCACGACCGCCGCGGCACTGCGCGAATCAAAGGCGCTCTCCCCCGCCGAGATGGCCCGGATCGCCCGGACCAGCTCGGTGGTGTCGACGTCCTTGACGACATACCCCCTGGCCCCGGCGTGCACCGCCCGCACCACCAGGTCCTCGTCCAGGAAGGTCGTCAGCACCAGCAGCCCCAGCTCCGGGTACGCGGCGGAAAGTTTGGTGCACAACGACAAACCCTCGAAATCCGAACCCGCCGAGAGTTTCAGGTCGAGCAGCACGACGTCCGGCCGCACCGCAGACACCATGGCCTCGGCCTCCGGCTCCGTCGAGGCCTCCCCGACGACCACCAGATCGTCCTCGCGCTCCAGCAGTGACCGCAGCCCCTGCCGCAGGATGGCGTGATCGTCGACCAATGCCAACTGGATTGTCATCGTGGACTCTTTTCCCTGGGAATGGTCGCGACCAGCCGCACCCCGCCGATTCGGGAGCGTTGCACCGCAAGCGATCCGCCGTGTTCACGACAGCGGGCGAGCATATTGGCAAGGCCGCGGTGGTGCCCGTCGACATCGGTGACATCCGCCATCCGCAGCATCAGGCGCAGCTTCTCCGGATCACCGCAGCCATCGTCGGCGATGGACAACGTGACCGCCTCGGCCCGGTACTGCAACCGCAGGATCGCCCGGCTGCCCTTGCCGTGCATCGCCGCGTTGAACAGGGCTTCGCCGGCCACCCGCAGCAGCGCGTGCTCGGCGGCACCGGGTAATTCCGTCACGGACCCCTCGACTTTCAGGGTCACCCGCAGATCTTCGGGCATATGGACGGTGGCCAACTGCGCCAGCAGTTCCGGCAGGCTGGAGCGGCCGGCGTCCTCGGGATGGTTGAGCGCATAGATCGCCGAGCGCAGCTGCTCGGTCGCCGAGCGGGTCAGCGTCTTGGCCATGTCCAGACGGTCGGCGAGATCGGCGTTGCCGGCCAGGGAGCGGATCTCGCTGCGGCACACCTCGATCTGCATACCGGCCGACAACACCGTCTGAGTGACACTGTCGTGTAGCTCGCGGGCGATGCGATGCCGCTCGTTGTCGAGCACCTGATGGCGTTGGGCGGCGCCGAGCTCGCGCTGGGTGGCCAGCAGCTGGGCGTTGCGCGCCTCGGACTGGGCCAGCAGCGACTGCGAGCGCTGGAACAGCTCGCAGTTGTGCAGTGCGACAGCGGTCTGGCTGGACAGGATCCGCATCACCGTCTCATCGGTACCGTCCAACGTCCGGTGACTGGGCGTCCACGCCGCGAAGGCGCCGATCACGCCGCCGTCGAGTTCGATGGGGACATGGGCGTGGTGCGGTTCGATCACCGGCAGCCGGAACTGGGCAAGCTGCCCGCGCAGGATGTCGTTGAGCCGGTTGAGCACCACGTCGGGCAAATGCGGAACGGGATGCTTTGCCCCGGAGAGCCCTTCGAATGAATACGGGTTGCCGTCGGCGTCGAGGATGAGGTGGCGCGGGTGGGCCTCGGGCAGCGCACCGTCGGCCAGCGCGAGCAGCACCCATTCGGCGCCGAGATGGACCCGGGCCGCCTCGGCGGCCGCCCGCACCAGCTTCTCCGGCCCGTTCACCGTCTGCACCAGGGCGCGCGAGATGGCATCGAGGGCGGCGATGACGCGTTCGGTGCGCTGCGCGGCGACCCGGAATTCCGGGTAGAACGTCGGCTTGCCGGAACGCACTCCGGTCAACCGCTCGAGATCCGGCTGGGCCCTCACAATGCGGCCCGGAACAGTGCCTGCAGCTGGGCCTCGTCGGCCGCGCGGGGGTTGGTCGTGATGCACGCGTCGGCCATGGCGTTGCGAGCCAGCACGGGTACGTCGGAGTCGTGCACGCCGAGATCGGCCAGGCCCCGTGGCACACCCACCTTCTGCGCCAGCTGTTGCAGGTGATCGGCAAGGGCCAGTGCGGATTCCAGCTCAGGCGCGCGCGTGTCGGCGATGCCCAGATTGGCTGCGATGACGGCGAACGGAGCCGGGTCGGCCTCGGCGTTGAACCGCACCACATGCGGCAGCAACACGCCATTGATGACACCGTGCGGCAGATCGAGCAGCCCGCCGACCTGATGACTCATCGCGTGGGCGGCGCCCAGGATGGCGTTGGTGAAGGCGAGCCCGGCCTCCAGCGCGGCCTGCGCCATCAGCACCCGGGCGCTCATCTCGCGTGGTTGTTCGATGGTGGTGACCAGGTTCTCGGTCACCATCACCACCGCCCGCAGCGCGTGATGATCGGTGAGCTGGTTGTGCCCGAGGGATACGAACGCCTCGATACCGTGGGTCAGGGCGTCCAATCCGGTGGCCGCATTGAGCCATTCCGGCATCGTGGTGAGCAGGCGCGGGTCGATCACGGTGATATCGGGGACCAGTGCACGTCCCAGAATGGTGATCTTGGTGTTGCGGGCGGTGTCGGTGACGATGCAGAACTGCGAGACATCGGCGCCGGTGCCCGAGGTCGACGGCAGCACCACCAGCGGCGGGATCGGCATGGTGGCCTTGTCGACGCCGGCGTAGTCCAGGATGTCTCCGCCGTTGGCGGCCAGGATCGCGATGCCCTTGGCGGCGTCGATCACCGAGCCCCCACCGAGCGCGATCAGCACATCGCAGCCCCGGGACCGGTAGAACTCATGCCCCGCGGTGATCTCGTGGTCCTTGGGGTTGGGAGTGAGCGCACTCCACACCTGGGCCTGGACGCCCTGGTCGCGCAGATGGCCGACGAGCTCGTCCACCCAGCCGGCCTCGATCAGGCCGGGATCGGTGACCAGCAGCGGACGCTGGCCGCCGAGCCGGAGCGCGGCGTGCGCCGCCTCGGCCATCGAGTCGATACCGAACACGATCTCGGGGGCATGAAATTTGAGCAACCGGGAGGGCACCACACGACCTCCCTGCTGCTGTGTGATCCACGTAACACGACCAGCCTACGGGGCCGACCGGGCGCAACCAATGTGCAGGTGGGCAGGCTTTCACCTACCCGATCGGGCAGGTAGGACGTTCACGAGAGGGCATGCGCGAGCTCTGCCGCCCTGGCCGTCAGGGCCTCGGCATCGCCGGCCACCACCACGCGATCGCATACCTGCGCGTAGTCCGGCAGGGCGCAGGTGGCCTGGCGCCAGTAGCGCTGCGGCTCGGGCGTCACCCACGCCAGCCGGTGTACCCGCCGGCGCAGCGCCCGCAGCCGGTCGACCCCGGGCGGCAGACCGCCGCTGCGGCCGTCGCCGACGATCAGCACTGCGGTCCGGGAATCCAGGGCGTCGGCCTGGCCGCGCAGCATCTCCTCGAACACCTGCCCGTAATCGCTGCTGGCCTGCAGATCCAGGTTCCCCTCGGCGAGCACCGCGGCCAGCGCGTCATCGCCGCCGGCACGCAGCAGGATCTCGGTGACGTCGACGGGGCGGTCCACGAACGCCATCACCCGGCAGCGGTGTGCCCGCCGGTGCATGGCCTGCGCCAGCCGCAGTGTGAACGCGGTGACCGGGCGCACCGACAACGACACGTCCGCGATGACCAGCAGCCGGATCCGGTCCGGCAACGGGGTGCGGGTCATGAGGTGAAAGGGCACGCCGTCGGTACGCATGCTGGCCCGGACCGTGCGCCGCATGTCGAGCCGGCCGCGGCCGCGCTCGCGGGGACGGGCCCGCGGTGCCCCGCGCATCCGGCGCAGCACCTCATGGCAGGCCAGGTCGATATCGGCGGCCAGCCCTGCACCGGAATCGGTTTCGCGGAGTTCGGGTTCGGCGGCCAGTCCGCTGCGCCGCGCCAGTGCCGCGACGAACCCCTCGACCGCCTGCGTCAACTGGTCGAGCTGCTCGGCGGTCAGCGGTTCCTCACCGGCGTCGCCACCGTAGGTGCGAGTCGGGTCGTAGGCGTCCAGCCAGGCCAGGATGGCGTCCGGGTCGTCGAAGCTCAGCGAGCCGGCCACCACGGGTGCCACCGAATCGGCCAGCTCGCCCGCCCCGCGAGACACGGCCCGATCCACTTCGACGGTGTAGCGCATGCCGCGGCGGCCACCGTCGGCCTCGGAGGAGACCGTCAGCTGGTCATCGGCACCGGTCACGCTGAAATCGTCGTCGTCCTTGTGCGGGTTGAAGCCCCGCTCCGCGTCGGGGGTGTCGAAGTGGTCGCCGACCTCGGCGGCCCGTTCGTTGTATTCGGCGTACCGACCGACCTCGAGGCCCTCGTCGACATCGAGTTG
This sequence comes from Mycolicibacterium frederiksbergense, assembly GCF_012223425.1. Lineage (GTDB taxonomy): Bacteria > Actinomycetota > Actinomycetes > Mycobacteriales > Mycobacteriaceae > Mycobacterium > Mycobacterium frederiksbergense. The sequence goes on along the minus strand of NZ_CP038799.1, from coordinate 2,997,076 downwards.
GTCGGGCAGGCCCGAGCCGGTGTGCGCACGGCTCGGGCCCGCCCCCGGCTCCTCATCTTTCGTGCCGCGCCGGCCGAACAGGGCATCGAAGGCGCGGTCGAAACCGCGTTGTTCGCGTTGATATTTCGCGCACGTGGCCCGCAGTGCCGCCCGCAGCCCGCGGCGGTCGGCGGCGCCGAGCAACCCCAGCACGCGTCGCACCTCGATGACCTCCGCCGGTGAGGTCGCCACCCCGGCGCGGCGCAGCAGCTGCCCGAATGCCGCCGCAACGGCGTCCAGAATTTCCGACGGAGTCACCGCCCACCACGCCCGCGAAACGCCGAGGTGGTGGTGTTGGCCGGACGCGATGCCACCGTCACCCGCTCCGGGACAACAGTTTCCGCCGCGTGGCTGGGTGCGTCACCGAGGTGGCGCAGCGCGATATCGCGGTCACTGGTGAACTTCACCAACGCCGAGAGCAACACCGCGTCGGTGCTGCCGTGGCCGAGCAGCGCGGCCGCCCTGGCACCGTCGATCACCTCGGATATCGACGGACTCTTCCGCAGCGGCAATTCGCGCAGCGTGCGCGCGAGTTCGACGACGGTGGCGACCACCCCAGGTTCGACGTCCGGCGCGCGGACCGCGACGATCTCCCGTTCCCGCTGCGGGGTGGGGAAACCCAGGTGGTAGTGCAGGCACCGGCGCTTGAGGGCGGCGGACAGTTCCCGGGTGTCGTTGGAGGTCAGCACCACCCACGGAACCGACCGTGCCACAAAGGTGCCGATCTCGGGGATGGTGACCTGGCGTTCGGCGAGCACCTCGAGCAGCAAGGCCTCCATGGCTTCTTCGGTGCGGTCCACCTCGTCGATGAGCAGCACCACCGGCTGATCGGAGAGCACCGACTCCAGCAGCGGCCGCACCGACAGGAACTCCTCGGTGTAGAGGTCCGCCGCCTCGATCACCTTGTCCCGCATCATCTGTACGTGCAGCAACTGTTTGGCGTAGTCCCATTCGTAGAGCACCCGGTTGTCGTCGAGTCCCTCGTAGCACTGGAGCCGGATCAGTCGCCGGCCACCCGCCGCGGCGAGCGCCTTGGCCAGCTCGGTCTTGCCGACCCCCGCCGGGCCTTCCAGTAGCAGCGGTCGGTCCAGCGCGGTGGCCAGATGCACCACGGTGGCCAGATCGTCGTCGGCGATGTAGTCCTGCTCGCGCAGCGAATCGGCGAGATCGGTTGCGGTGCCGAATGTTATCGGATCATCACGCATGGGTATGTGCGCAGTGGTCACGGCGGGCTCCTCACACGACAGATCAGTAGGTTTCGTTGATCGCGTGCCCGACAACGGGAATCATCGAACCGACGGTGACCTCACGCGGGTTGCCCGGGGTGCACCAGTCGTCCTGGATGTGCTCCGAGATCGCCAGCACGGTCTTGTCGTCGCCCAAGATCACGTCACCGCGACCGGAGTACTTGCCGGTGTTCATCCGGTTCTTCTCGTACGAGTCGGTGCGGACCGCGGAGAAGTTGTCCGGGATCCCGACGTCCTGGGAGAGCCGGATGGCGGCTTCGACGGCGGCGTCGGCGGCCTGCACGGTGGTCATGTTGCGGGTGTCGACTCCCATCGCGGTCGCCAGCTGCGCGTACCGCTCGTAGCGCGAGGGCAGGTTGTACTCCCACACCCGGGGCAGCGCGATGGCGTTGTTCAGTCCGTGGTGGCTGTCGAAGAAGGCGCTGACGGCGTGGCTGATCGAGTGCACGATGCCCAGGCCACCGGAGTTGAACGCCTGACCGGCGATGTACTGCGCGTTCATCATGCCTTCGCGGGCCTTGAGGTTACGTGGCTCGAACACCGCCTCCCGCAGATTCTTGGCGACGAGTTCCACCGAGTACAGCGCATTTCCGAGCGATGGCGCGAAGTCGAGCCGGGACACGAACGGCTCGCTGCCGTGCGCGAGCACGTCGAAACCGCAGTAGGCGGTGAAGTGCTGTGGGCAGGTGTAGTACAGCAGCGGGTCGTCGATGGCCAGCGTGACGATGGTGGCCTCGTCGAAGCCGACCCACTTGTGCGGGTGCTCCATGTCCGAGGTGTCGGTGATGACATAGGCCCACGAGGTCTCCGAACCCGTTCCGGCCGTGGTGGATACCGCGATATGCGGTGGGTTCTCCTTGTTGGTGGACTTGGCGAAGCCCTCGAACTCGTTGATGTTGCGGCCGTCGTGCGCGATCACCACACGGGCGCCCTTGGCGGCGTCATGGCTGGAGCCACCACCGATGGAGATGATGCTGTCGCACTTCTCCTGCTGATAGAGCGCGGCGGCCTCCATGACGTTGTAGTCCTTGGGGTTGGACTCCACCTTGTCGTAGAGGACGACCTCGACACCCTGGTACTCGATCTTGCCGGTGAGTTCTTCGATGATCCCCGAGCCCCGCAGGCCGGTGGTCATCAGCAGGGCGCGCTTGAAGCCGAGGTTCTTGGCCTCCACTCCGATGATGTCGTGTGCGCCGACACCGAGCAGGGCACGGGGGAACGGGTGGAACTCCTTGATCGGAAAGTCCCAAATCTGGTTCAGCTCAATGGCCATCGGTCGACTCCTCGTGGTATCGGACGGGCGGAAGACCCTCCTGACACCACCGTGGACCTTCGTGGTCCGCGTCACAACGATGTTGCGCTGCTACCCGCCGTCCGGCACGCGGAAACTGCCCGATCGGGTAGGCGTCACAGTCCGCCTCGCGATACCAGTTGGGCAGCGATGACGTTGCGCTGGATCTCGTTGGTGCCCTCGCCGACGATCATCAGCGGGGCGTCGCGGAAGTAGCGTTCCACGTCGTACTCGGTCGAGTAGCCGTAGCCGCCGTGGATGCGCACCGCATTCAGTGCGATCTCCATCGCGATCTCGGAGGCGAACAGTTTGGCCATGCCGGCCTCCATATCGCAGCGCTCACCGCTGTCATAGCGCTCGGCGGCATACCAGGTCAGTTGGCGGGCGGCGGTGAGTTTGGTGGCCATATCGGCGAGGTAGTTGCCGATGGCTTGGTGTTTCCAGATCGGCCGGCCGAAGCTTTCGCGCTGTTGGGCGTAGGCCAGCGAGTCTTCGAGTGCGGCGGTGGCCACCCCCAGCGCGCGGGAGGCGACCTGGATGCGGCCGGTTTCCAGGCCCTTCATCATCTGCGCGAAGCCCTTGCCGGGGGTGGCGCCGAGGATGGCGGTGGCCGGGATGCGGTAGTCGTCGAAGGACAGCTCGCAGGATTCCACACCCTTGTAGCCGAGCTTGGGCAGATCGCGGGAGACCGTCAGGCCGGGGCCGTGCTCGACGAGCACGATGGAGATGCCCTTGTGCTTGGGCTGCGCGCTCGGATCCGTTTTGCACAGCAGCGCAATCAGATCCGAGCGCCGGGCGTTGGAGATCCAGGTCTTGGCGCCCGAGATCACCAGGTCGTCGCCGTCGGTCCTCGCCACGGTGGTCATGGCCTGCAGGTCGGAGCCGCCGCCCGGTTCGGTGAGCGCCATGGTGGCACGGACCTCGCCGGTGGCCATCCGCGGTAGATACGTCTGCTTCTGTTCCTCGGTGCCGAACAGCGTGAGCAGTTTGGCCACCACGGTGTGTCCGCCCATCGCGCCGGCCAGGCTCATCCACCCGCGGGAGAGTTCCTGGGTGACCCGCGCGTAGCAGGGCATCGATACCGGCGATCCGCCGTAGGCCTCCGGCACCGCCAACCCGTAGATGCCGATCTGCTTCATCTGCTCGATCCAGCGTTCGGGGTACTCGTTCGCGTGCTCGAGCGTCTGCACGCTCGGCTTGACCTCCCGGTCGACGAACTCGCGCACCGTCTGGATCAGGAAGGTCTCTTCGTCGTTGAGCGGGGCCATCCGCTCACATTAGAGCCCGGTCGACGAGCGCCGCCGCCGCGAGATCGCGTCCACGCTGGCCGCCAGCAGCAGCACCCCACCTGTGACCAGGAAGTTGATATAGGACGACTGATTCAGCAGGCCCAGTCCGTTCGCGATCGTGGCGACCACCACGCCACCGATCACGGCGTCGATGGCCCGGCCCTTGCCGCCGAAGAGGCTGGTGCCGCCGATCACCGCCGCGCCGACCGCGTACAGCAGCACGTTGCCCGCGCCGGAGGACGCCGACACTTTTCCCGCGTAGGACGCCGCGATGATTCCGCTCAGCGCGGCCAGTGACGAGCAGACGACGAACACCGAAATCCGGATGCGGTCCACGGGGATCCCTGCGCGGCGCGCGGCCTCGGCGTTGCCGCCCACGGCATAGATGTGCCTGCCGTACGTCGTGCGCCTGAGCACCAGCGTCATGGCGATGAGGAGTACCAGGATCAACGGCAGTACGTACGGAATGCCGCTGATATCCACGTTCGGGTTGACGCTGCGGTTGACGCTGAGCACGAACGTGACACCGAGAATGACGGCGGCCACCGCGGCCACCCGCGCGATCACCACGCCCAGCGGGGCGTGCGACAGCTGCAGGGACTTCTTGCGCCGGTACTGGTAGACCTCGAGACCGGTGAAACCGACGACCACCACCAGCGCGATCGCCCAGCCGGCGGGAACGGGCAGGTTGCTGATGGTCAGGCCGCGGATCACCGGGTCGTCGACCCGGACGGATCCACCCTCACCGATCAGTTTCAGCGTCACGCCCTGCAGTCCGAGGAAGAATGCCAACGTGACCACGAATGATGGAATCCCGAGTTTGGCGCGCAGCACGCCGATGGCGAGACCGATCAATGCGCCGCAGGCGATTCCGGTCAGGATGGCCGCCCACCACGGCCAGCTCAGGCTGACGATGGTCAACCCCATCGCGCAGGCCGCCACTCCGCCGGCGACTCCCGCCGACAGGTCGATGTCACCGAGCAGCAGGACGAACACCAGCCCCATCGCCAGCACACAGATGGATCCGGCCTGGGTGACCAGGTTGGCAAGGTTCAGTGCCGACAGGAAGCGGTCGTTCGCCAATCCGAACACCACGAACAGCACGACCAGTCCGAGGATGGCGGGCAGTGAACCCATGTCGCCGCCGCGCACGCGCTGCAGGTAGCCGCGCACCGCCTCGCCGAACGTCTGATCGGAACTGATGTCACCGACGAAGTCGGCATCGGCGAGTGCGCCATCGGATCGAGAAGTGGCGGTGCTTGTTTCGGTGCCCATCGGGGTTTCCCTCAAGTTTCCATCTCGGTCGTGCACGTCGGAGCTCACATCGACTCGGCGGCCTGTGCCGGCGCCAGTCCGAGACCGCCGGAACGTCCGGCGGTGATGAGTTCGACGATCTGGCCGTGGGTGACCTCGGATGCCTTGACATCGGCGGCCACCCGACCGAGGTACAGCGCGCAGATCCGGTCGGCCACCTCGAAGACGTCGACCATATTGTGCGAGATGAGCACCACCCCGACACCCTGACCGGCGAGTCGACGCACCAGCTCGATCACCTGCCGCGTCTGGGCGACACCGAGCGCTGCGGTCGGTTCGTCGAGCAGCACCACCTTCGAGTTCCACAGCACCGATTTGGCGATGGCCACGGTCTGGCGCTGACCACCGGACAGGCTCGACACCGTCTGCCGCACGGATTTCACGGTCCGTACCGACAGCGATGTGAGGGCGTCGCGGGCCATCGTCTCCATCCGGGCCTCGTCGAGCAATCCTCGGCTCGTGAGTTCCCTTCCGAGGAACATGTTCTCGACGATATCGAGGTTGTCGCACAACGCGAGGTCCTGGTAGACGACCTCCACCCCGAGCGCCGCAACCTCGTTCGGACTGTGCACTGTGACCGGCCGGCCCTCGAAAAGGTAGGTGCCGGTGTCGATGGGGTGGATTCCGGCGATGGCCTTGACCAGAGTGGACTTTCCGGCGCCATTGTCACCGACCAGGGCCGTCACCTGGCCGGGGTAGATGCAGAAGTCGACGTCATGCAGCACGTGGACTACACCGAAACTCTTGTTGACACCCTGCAATTCGAGGATCGGTTCCACCGATGGCACTGGAGGGGTCATCGGCGCTCAGGCCCCCGCGGCGGTGCACATGGGCGCGAACTGTCCCGTGCACACCTCGTCTCTGGACTGGCCGCCGTCCTCGAAGACAACGCCCACGGTGTCCTTGGTGATCGACTTCGGCGTCAACAGCACCGACGGGACGTCGCGCTCGCCGGTATCGTCGCGCGACGTGCTGGTGGCCTTCGGCTCCTCACCGTTGGCGAGCGCGATCGCCACTTCGGCAAGCGCGTTCGCCTCTTCGGTCGCCGATTTGTAGACGGTCATGCATTGTGTTCCGGCGAGGATGTTCTGCAGGCCCTCGACGGTCGCATCCTGGCCGGTGACCGGAACCTGGCCGGCACGGCGGTTCTTCTCCAGGATCGAGATCACCGACCCGGCCAGACCGTCGTTGGCCGCGTACACCCCGTCCACGCGGCCGTCGGCCGCGGTGTAGAGCTGCTCGAAGATGGTCACCGCCGCGTCGGTGTCCCAGTCCGGCACTGCTTGCTCCCCGACGACGGTGATGGTGGGCGTCCCGTCGATCGCCGAGTGTGCCCCGGCGCTGAACAACGTCGCGTTGTTGTCGGTCGGAGAACCGTTGAGGAACACCACATTCGCCGGCCTGCCGCCGAGGCAGTCGACGAGCCCCTGCCCCTGGAGCTCACCGACAGTGGTGTTGTCGAACGACACGTAGATGTCGGCGGAGCCGCCCAGCGTGAGGCGGTCGTAGTCAATGGTCTTGACGCCCTGGGTGGCGGCCTTCTGCTGAATCGACGCGCCGCTGTCGGAGTCGAGGTTCACGATCGCCAGCACGGTGACGCCATCGGCGATCATCCCGTCGGCGATCGTGGCCATCGTGTCGGCGGATCCTTCCGCGTTCTGGATGGTGTAGTCCACACCGGCCGCCTTGAATGCCGCCTCCAACGCGGGGCGGTCCTTGGTCTCCCAGCGGACCGACGACTTGGTGTCAGGCAGGATCACCCCGACCTTGCCCGTCGCTGAGCTGGTCGACTCCGAGCCCGAGTCCGATCCGCAGGCCGTGAGTGTCAAGCCGGCTCCGACGACGGTCGCGACGAGCAGGGTGCTGATTCGATTCACGAGGATCCCTCCAATGGGACGTGGATTTGTTGTCGGCGATGACATATTCGGTGATCCAGATCACCTTCGGGGCGGTATTGCAGGATTCGGGCGCGTGCAGGCCTCACCGGGCACCCATCAGATGCTCGATCGCCAGCTGGTTGAGAGCGACGAAACCGCAACCCTTTCCACCGAAATAGGCACCGGTGTCGAACTGTTCATAGGCGGTCTGGTCTGCCAGCAGATCGGCATAGGTCTCGCCGGCGCCCAGCGTGGGTTCGCGTAGCTCGGTCACTTTGGCCGCCGCCATCGCCGCCTGGACCGCAGGGTCGGCGCGGAACGCCGCGGCGCGCTGGCGCAGCAGCAGGTACATCCGCATATTGGCCGCCGCAGACGCCCACACACCGTCGGCGTCCTCGGTCCGGCTGGGTTTGTAGTCGAAATGCCGCGGTCCGTCATAGGCCGGGCCGCCACCGGGGCCGCCGTGCTCGAGAAGATCGACCAACGCGAACGCGTTGACGAGATCACCGTGGCCGAACACCAGGTCCTGGTCGAACTTGATACCGCGCTGACCGTTCAGGTCGATGTGAAACAGCTTGCCGCTGTAAAGGGCTTGGGAGATACCGTGCACGAAGTTCAGCCCGGCCATCTGCTCGTGCCCGGTCTCGGGGTTGACGCCGACCATCTCCGGATGGGCGAGGGTCTCGATGAACGCCAGTGCGTGCCCCACTGTGGGCAGCAAGATGTCACCGCGTGGCTCGTTGGGCTTGGGCTCGATGGCGAACCGGAGCCCGCTGCCCTGGTCGATCACGTACTGGCACAACATGTCCAGCGCCTCGCGGTAGCGTTCCAAAGCGGCCTGGGCGTCCTTGGCCGAGTCGTACTCGCTGCCTTCCCGGCCGCCCCACATCACGAAGGTCTCGGCACCGAGCTCGCCTGCCAGATCGATATTGCGCAGCACCTTGCGCAAGGCGAAGCGGCGCACCCCGCGGTCGTTGCTGGTGAACCCGCCGTCCTTGAACACCGGCTGGGTGAACAGGTTGGTGGTGACCATCGGCACGACCAGTCCGCAGGCACTCAGCGCGGAGGTCAACGTGTCGATCATCCGCCGTCGCTCGGCATCGGAGCTGCCGAACGCGAACAGGTCGTCGTCGTGCAGGGTCAGTCCGTACGCCCCCAGCGCGGCCAAACGCTCGACGGCCTCGACGACGTCGAGCGCGGGTCGGGTGGCGACACCGAACGGGTCGGCACCCGGCCAGCCGACGGTCCAGAGTCCGAACGAGAACTTGTCGGACGGGCTCGGAATCAAACCCTCCGATGTCGGGACGCCGGCCTCCAGGACGGTCATGGGGTCCTCCTCGGGGATCATGGCACCTGTCGGTGCGGTTCAGTGCGATGAAACCTATATTTGTTCTCTGTGCGAACATAAGATGTGGCCTGTGACACTGTCAAGGCTGAAAGTGAGGGGTTGATGTGTCGGTGACCGGATCGGAAGCCCATCGAGCCGTCAGGGTGGGAACGAGCACCGACGACGTTCGGCGACGGAATCTGTCCAGCGTGCTCACCCTGGTCCACCGCCACCGGGCGCTCAGCCGCGCCGAGTTGACCCGCCACACCGGCCTTTCCCGGTCGACCACCAAGGATCTGGTCGAGGAGTTGGTGGCACGGCGCCTGGTCGAGGAGACACCGGCGCCGTCGGTATCGCAGGTGGGACGGCCCAGCCCCATCGTGCGCCCCGGCAATCGGGCGCTCGCGGTGACGGTCAGCCCGGAGGTCGATGCGGTGACCGTCGGAGTCGTGGCGATGGGGGGCGCGGTGCTCGACATGGTGCGCTACCCGACAGAGCGGGTTCCGACCCCGGCGGACACCGTGGCCATCACCACCGAGGCGGTCGGCCGGATTCGCGCCGGCCTCCACGACGGTCAGGCACTGACCGCGGTCGGGGTGGCGGTGCCCGGGCTCGTGCACGGTCGTGAATCGGCGGTGCAGCTGGCGCCCAATCTCGACTGGCACGATGTCGAGATCGGCCAGATGATCAGCACTGCAACGGAATTACCGGTCTACGCGGCCAACGACGCCAACGTCGGCGCGATCGCCGAGCACCTGTTCGGCAATCACATCGATGCCGATCATCTGATCTACGTCAACGGCGGTCCCAGCGGTATCGGGGCAGGTGTCATTGTCGCCGGCGCGCTGCTCGAAGGTGTGGCAGGCTACGCGGGCGAACTTGGCCATACCTACGTCGGCGGGCGCGACAAATGCCATTGCGGCAGTGTCGGCTGCCTGGAGACCGAGGTGACCCAGCCGCCGTTGGCCCGCCTGCTCGCCGAGCTCGACGGCGTGCCCGCCGACACAGTGCCCAGCCCCAGCTCCGCGGAGACCGATGTGCTGGATCGGCAAGCCCGCGCCCTGGCCATCACCCTCGGCAATGCCGTCAACATGTTGAATCCCCGGTTGATCGTGCTCGGCGGATTCCTGCGGGTCTTCCCCGCCTGCGCGGCGGCGGTCCTGCGTTCCGAATTGGCGCGCCGCAGCATGCGGGCCCCACGCGAGCTGGTCCGCGTGGTACCCGCAACCCTGGGCGCCGATACGTTGGTGATCGGCGCGGCCGAGTTGGCATTCGCACCCGTGCTCACCGATCCCGGGAGGTTCTGAACGTGACACTCGTGGCGGGCATCGACTCGTCCACCCAGTCCTGCAAGGTCGTGATCTGCGACGCCGAGACCGGCAGCATCGTGCGTTCGGCGTCATCGCCGCACCCCGGAGGAACCGAGGTCGATCCGGAGCTGTGGTGGCGTGCGCTGCAGCGCACACTGGCCATGGCGGGCGGAGTCGACGCCGTGTCAGCGATGGCGGTGGGCGGCCAACAACACGGAATGGTGTGCCTGGACTCGACCGGCACGGTGATACGAGATGCCCTGCTGTGGAACGATACTCGATCCGGTACGGCCGCCGAGCAACTAGTCGGTGAACTCGGCGGTCCCGCACGATGGGCCGCACGCGTCGGCGTCGTCCCGGTCGCGTCGATCACCGCCACCAAGCTGCGCTGGCTGGCCGATCACGAACCCCATCACGCCGACGCGACCGCGGCGGTCTGCCTTCCCCACGACTGGCTGACCTGGCGGCTGGGCGGCCGCTCCGATATCGCGGATCTGCGTACCGACCGTAGCGATGCGAGCGGCACCGGCTACTACTCGGCCGACACCGACAGCTATCAGACCGACCTGCTCGAGCTTGCCTTCCGAGGCCGGCGGCCGATGGTTCCGCAGGTCCTGGGACCCCACGACCCGGCGGGCGAGACGCTGCAGGGAATCCTGCTGGGACCCGGGGCCGGTGACAACGCCGCTGCCGCGCTGGGGCTGGGCGCCGGAGCCGGCGATTGTGTCGTGTCGCTGGGAACCTCGGGAGTGGTGAGCGCGGTCGGATCGGCGGCCCCGCACGACCCGGAGGGCATCGTGGCGGGTTTTGCCGATGCGACCGGACGTCATCTTCCGCTGGTGTGCACCCTCAACGGCGCGCCGGTGCTGGCCGCGGTCGCGACGATGCTGGGTGTGGATTTCGAGGAGTTCGACCGGCTCGCTTTGTCGGCCCCGGCGGGGGCCGAAGGCCTGGTACTGGTTCCGTACTTCGACGGGGAACGGTCGCCGAACCTGCCCGAGGCAGCCGGTGCACTGCACGGAATGACGACCCGAAACCTGAGCTCCGCGAACATCGCCCGTGCCGCGGTGGAGGGGCTGCTCAGCTCGATGGCCTACTGCATCGACACGATCACCGCACAGGGCATCGATGTCGAGCGCATCATCCTGGTCGGTGGTGGCGCGCGGTCGGAGGCCGTGCGGCGCATCGCGCCGGCCATCTTCGGCACCGCGGTGCAGGTGCCGACCCCGGCGGAATACGTGGCACTCGGCGCGGCCCGTCAGGCGGCATGGGTGCTGTCCGGTGCGGAGCTGCCACCGGCGTGGTCGGTCGGCGAATCCGCCCGCTACGAGGCCGAGGCAGCACCCGGGGTGCTGGCGCGCTATCGGACGGCGCACCCACTGACCTTCAGGTGACCGCGACGAGCGCCTCGGCGAAAAGCTCCAGTTCCGCGGCCTCGACATCCACATGCGGAGACACCCGCAGCACCGGCCCGGCCATCTCGCCGGGAGCCCGCGCCACCTCGCACGCCGTGGTGACGATGCAGTGTTCGGCGATCAGCGTGGCGCGCACCGGTGTCGGTTCGGAGCCCTGGGTGGGCCGCAGCGTCGTGATCGCGGTCGGCTCGTCCACGGGTTCGACCACCTCCCATCCGGGGATGTCGGCGAGCACCGTCCGGGTGAGCCGGCCGACCTCGGCCAGCCGGGCCCGCACCAGCTCCGGGCCGACGGCCAGATGCTCCCCCAATGCCAGCGAAAAACCAAGGCGCGAGCTGATATTGGCCTCGTGCAACTCCATCGGCGCCCATCGCGGCGTCAACCGGCCGTACAACTCGGGCCGCACCGCCAGCGCGCCGACACCACGCGGCCCGGCCACCCACTTGCGCGAGGACGAATACAGGACGTCGGCGCCCACCGCGCAGTCCACGTGCCCGAGCCCCTGGGCCGCGTCGACCACCAGGGGCAGGCCGAGCGACCGGCATACCGGCACCAACTCGGCCAGCGGTTGCGCCACCCCGCGGTGGCTGCCGAGCACGGTCAGATGCACCAGCGCCGGCGGATCGGCCTCCAACACCGCGGCGGCCTCGTCGACCCGGAGCCGGCCCAGCTCGTCGACGGGCAGGGTGCGCACCTCGAACCCGTTGGCCGCCATGATGACCAGGTTCGGGCCGTACTCTCCGGGCGGGCATGCCACGGTGCGTGGCCCGGTCCAACTGCTCAACAACAGATCCAGCGCGTGATTGGAGCCGGTGGTGAAGATGACTTCGGCATCGGGCATCCCGGCCAGGGCGCGCACCGCGGCCCGTCCGGCGTCCAGCGCCGGCACCGCGGCCTCGCCCGCGACGTAGCCACCGACCTCGGCCTCGTGCCGGGCGTGGGTGGCTGCCGCGTCGATCACCGCATTGCTCTGCCGCGAGCAGGCCGCGCTGTCCAGATGCAGGCCCGCCACCGGCACCCGGGCCGCCCGCCACGTGTCGGGCAGGCTCATTTCACCGCCAGCGAGAGACCGAAATCGCCTGCGTCATCGGTCCACCAGTGGGTGCGGCGCAGTCCGGCGGCGGCCAATTCGGCTTCCACACCCTCGGGCCGGAATTTGCAGGACACCTCGGTCAGCATCTCCTCTCCGGCGGCGAACTCGACGGTCAGATCGAGCTGCGCGATCCGGACCCGTTGATCCGCGGTCGAGCGCAACCACATCTCGATGCGCTCCTCATCGGGGTTCCACCGCGCGACATGATCGAAGGCGTCCAGGTCGAAGTCCGCGTCGAGTTCGCGGTTCACCACGGTCAGCACATTGCGGTTGAACGCGGCCGTGACACCGGCACTGTCGTCATAGGCGCGCACCAGCCGGCCGATATCCTTGACCAGATCGGTGCCCAGCAGCAGCGAATCGCCCGGCTGCATGGTGTCGGCGACCGCGGCAAGGAATGCGGCGCGGGGTTCGGGGGTGAGATTCCCGATCGTGGACCCGAGGAAGACCACCATCCGGCGGCCGACCTTGGGCACCGTGCCCAGGTCCTGCTCGAAATCACCGCACACCACCTCGATCTCGATATCGGGGTATTCGGCGTGCAGCGCGCGGGCGGCATCGCGCAGCACACTGGGGTCGACGTCGAACGGGATGAAGCGCTTCAGCGCACCGCTGTCCCGCAGGGCATCGAGCAGCAGTCGCGTCTTCTCCGACGTGCCGCTGCCCAACTCGACCAGAGTGTCGGCGCCCGAGGCGGCCGCGATATCGGCTGCCCGGTCCTGCAGGATCGAGGCCTCGGTACGGGTGGGATAGTACTCGGGCAGCCGGGTGATCTGGTCGAAGAGATCACTGCCCTTCGCGTCGTAAAACCATTTCGGCGGCAGAGTTTTCGGCGATTGCGCCAGGCCGTGCCGGACGTCGCGACGCAGAGCTTTGGACAGGTCCGAGGCCGTGCCGGTGGTCATGAGGGTCCTTCCAGGGGAGTGAGCGTGAGGTTCGTGCCGGTCACCTCGACGAGGTGCCGGTCGGGGATGTCACGCCAGGACGGGTCATCGTCATAGGGTTCGCTGGCCAGCACGATGCCGTCGTCGCGGTGCAGAGAGAACAGGGTGTCGCCCCAGGTGGTGGCGAGCAGGCTGGAACCGTTGGCGGCCAGAATGTTCAGCCGGGCACCCGGGTCTCGGGTACCGACGCGGGCGACGGTGTCCCCGAGCGCGCCCATGCCGCGCTCGAAGATATGCGCGGCCAGCACCGCACTGTCGACGGTGGATTCGGCCGTCGCCGAGGCCGGAAGGACGGCGCGGTCGACGATCCCGTTGTGCGAGAGCAGCCAGGTGCCATCGCTGAACGGCGCCGAGGCCGACGGCTCGATCGGCATGCCGACCGTCGCCGAACGCACCGCGGCGACGAAGCAGTCACTGCGTAGCGCCGGAGCCACCGACGCAAACGATGCGTCGCCCCACAACGGTTTGTCGCTGCGCCAACGGCGCACACCGCCATCGAAGAACCCGACGCCCCAACCGTCGGCATTGATGGTGCCGTGCTTCTGCCGACGTGGCGAATACGACTGCACCAGAAGACCACTCGGCGGATCGAGCACCAATGCGGACACCGGTACCGGCGCACCGAGCCAGCCCAGGTGGCGACACATCAGGCGTCCCAGGCCAGGCGGACACCGGAGAAGATCTGCCGGCGGATCGGATGGTCCCAGTTGCGGAAGCTGGGCCGCAGGATGCCCGCGGCCACCGCCCAGGACCCGCCGCGCAGGACCCGGTAGTCGCCGTCGAAGAACGGGACCGTGTATTGGTCGTAGATCATCGGAGTGAACCCGGGCCAGGGTCGCAGGGGCGAGGTGGTCCACTCCCACACATCGCCGAGCATCTGCTCCGCCCCGTAGGCCGACGCCCCCGCCGGGTAGGCGCCCACCGGCGCGGGGCGCAGGGCATCGCCGCCGAGATTGGCCAGCTCGGATGTGGGTTGTGCTTCGCCCCAAGGGAATCGGCGACGCGCCCCGGCCACCGGGTCCCACGCGCAGGCCTTCTCCCACTCGATCTCGGTCGGCAACCGGGCACCCGACCACGCCGCGAACGCCTCGGCCTCGAAGTAGGTGATGTGCTGCACCGGTTCGTCATCGGGGATGGTCTCGCGGTGGCCGAACCGGGTGCGACTGCCGTCGGCGTGCCAGAATGCGGGCGCGTTCAGTCCGGCCTGCTCGCGATGGGTCCACCCGCGCTCGGACCACCACTGCGGGGTCCGGTAACCGCCGTCGGCGATGAACTCGCGCCATTGCGCGTTGGTGACCGGTACCCGCCCGATCCGGAACGGCTCGACGTGCACGACATGGCCGGGACGTTCGTTGTCCAGCGAGTACGGCTCCTCGGATGCGTTGACGCCCAGGGTGAACGGGCCCCCGGGGATCAGCACCGAGGTTCCGGCCACATCGGCGCGGCCGCGCGGCAGCGCCCCGCCCGTACTCAGCAGTGCGGGGCCGGTGCGCAGGTTGAGCGCCTGCAGCATGGTCTCGTTGTGCTGGTTCTCATGGGAAACGACCAACCCGAAGCGGAACAACGCCTCGTCACCGTCGGTGCGGTCCAGCACGTCGAGGGCACGGTCGCGGACGGTGCGGCAGTAGGCGCGGGCGTCGGCGGGCGGGAGCAGCGGAAGGTCGACGCGGCTGGCGCGGGAATGCACGAATGCGTCGTAGAGCGAGTCGATCTCGGGTGCCAGGATGCCGGGGGCGTTGGGGTCGCCGTCGCGCAGCAGCCAGAATTCTTCCTGCTGCCCGATGTGGGCGAGATCCCACACCAGCGGGCTCATCAGCGGGTCGTACTGGCGATGCAGTTCGGCGTCATCGAAGTCGACAAGGGCCAGCGTGCGCTCCCGGGCCCGGGTCAGTTCGGTGGCCAGCGTGTGCGGTGATGTCACGAATCGTTCCTCGCCAGTTGGGTCAGGGCCGTCGGTATCCCATGTTCGACAACGAGATCGGAGAAGTCATCGCCCGGGCAGCGGCCGGCCTCGACATCGGCGAGCAGCCGCGCCATCGCATCGGCCAGTTCGGCCGGGGCATGCTCGGCGGCGGCGGCCACACATGTCACCGCCGCGGCGCGCAGGCCCGGATCCGCGAGGCCGGCCCGTGCGGCCAGATCCCATTCACCGGCAACCGACTCGGTGGCACTGGCGGCGATCTCGGCGGCTGCGGGATTGTCCAACAACGTGACCAGGGTGAACACCACGGCCGGCCAGAGGGAGTCGGGCACGCTGTCGAGGTACCGGATTTCCAGCCAGCGCCGCGGACGCACCGGAGGGAAGAGCGTGGTCAGGTGGTACTCGAGATCCTCATCGCCGGGCAGGCGGGCATCCAGGGGGACGCGGCCATCGGCCCAGTCGGCGTAGGAGACGAACTCGGTCATCGGTACCGCGTCGGGCGTGCGGACCAGCATCACCGGGGCGTGCAGCGCGTAGCGCGCCCAGTCGGCGGAGGGATCGTCGCCGCTGTCGCCCAGCACCGGGCCACACCGTGCCGAGTCCAGCTGCCCCCAGACGCGTTGGCGGGAGCTGCGCCATCCGGTGAAGTGTCCGCCCAGCAGGGGCGAGTTCGCCGACAACGCGATCATGGTCGGGCCCAGCGCGTGGGCCAGCCGGACCCGGTCCGCCCAGCCCGCCCGCGGGCCGGCCTCGATGTTGATCTGGACCGAGGCCGTCGACGTCATCATGGCCGCCCCGGCCGCGGCGGTACCCGTCGCGGTGAAGAAGCTCTCCATCGCCTGATACCGAGCGCCGGGGTTGATGCGCTGTGCGGGCCGCAGCGGATCGGCGCCGAGCAACACCAGGCCCAGTCCGCGCGCGGCGAAATGGTGCGTGAGCACGGTGCGGTCGGCGGCCATGGCGGTGATCGCGTCGGCGACGCCGTCGGCCGGTGGGCCGGACAGTTCCACGGCGCCGCCCGGTTCGACGGTGATGGCACTGCCGCCGGGCAGGGTGGGCACCGTCGCGATGATGTCGCTGAGCTCATCCCAGCCGGGCCTGCGCATGGGATCGGTGATGTCGAAGCAGTGCGCCTCGATCTCCAGACCGACCTTGCCGATCGGCCCGTCGTGCAGACAGTTCGCCGCGATCGCGGCGGCGGCCCGCCCGGACGCGCACTCCATGTCCCGCGCGGCAGCGGTGGTCATCCGCACCACTCCTCCCCCGGACCTGGACGCTGGGAGCCCTCAACCCGATGAGCCCGTGTTACTTCAATCTTCCAGACAGGTCTGACATATTCCCAAGGGTTTTGCTCGCCGCTATTGCCCGAGGGTGTTCTGCATGGCCCCGGCCAGCACGTTGACCGCGGGCCCACCGTTGCCGGGTTGGCAGACTTTCGCCTGCAGCAGAACGTTTTCCCGCAAACGGGTCTGGACGAAACACCGGCGGTCGGTCCCGCCCTCCTGTTTCACCCAGACCGCGTCGGTCGGCGTCGCGGCGCCGCCGGAGAACGTCCACACCTGGTTGACGAAGTTGTCCAGGTGCATCGTGGTGGTCTGGCCGGCGCATCCGGCGGTGCGGTCGGTCACGCGTTGGTACGCGCGGGTGGCCGCGTCGTCGGTGGCGAAGACGCCGACCGACTGCTTGACCAGGCGGGTCGTATCCGTGGCGGAGGTATGCGCGACGGCGCCGTTGAACGACGCCAGGTCAGGATCGGCGTACACGTCGGGCAGACCGATGTCGGCCCAGTTGTTGCAGGCCGGGTTGTCGACGTAGAACGCCTGGACCGGGTTGCCGAACTCGGCTTCCCAGGCCAGCGGTGCGCCGATGATGTTGCTGACCGACCCTTTCGGCAGGACCGCGTAACTGACGACGCCGGGATCGGACGGTCGGGCCGAAGCCGGAGCGGCGAGGGCCAGAGCCACTCCCACCCCGACGGCCAGTGCAATCAGCCGCATGGCTCGATCATGCCAAAGTCAGAAAAGTGTCTGCGTGCAGTACGTGCGGGCCGGCGCGGGATACGGCCAAGCGTAGGAACCGGCGATCACCGGGCACGCGGACTGATCCCGGACGTCCAGACGCTGGGTGACCTGCACCAGCACGCCGTCGTCGCGGTCATCGCAGGAGGCCTTCTCGACCAGCCCGATCGGCATCTCCATCAGGTAGCACTGGTTGGCGACCAGATTGGGCACCAGGCACAGCCGGGCGGTCGACGGTTCGGCGTAGTCGGTCGGCAGATGCTGGTACTCGGTGGTGGGGCACTCACCGGCGGCGTTGGTGGTGGCCCCGACGGTGTAGCTCGGGTCCTGGGTGCAGGACACCTCGCTGGCCTGCACCGGATCCGGCGTCGGGGCCGCGTCCGCGTCGATTTCCACGCAGTCCCCGACGGCGAATACGGTCGAGGCGGCGACGTCGGGAGCGGCCCCGCGCAGGCTACAGCCGGGAATGCCCGCTAATACCACGAGGGCCGCTACAAACGCGGCAATGCGCAGCGGTCGGCGTGTCATGGTTAGCGACACTCTCACGAATGAGGTCAGAGTGCCAAGAGTTACGGATGATTCCTCACGTGGCCGCGAGGGTCCTCTTAATGTTTCAGGGGCGCGGTGGCGTGGCCGGTGCGTTTCCGGGCCCCGGGCCCTGCCCCTGCTGTGGGCCCTGGAATCCCGGTCCGAACCCGGGGCCACCCTGGGCGCCCGGTCCACCGGGTCCGCCCGGTCCGCCCGGGAAGAAGATGTGCGGCGGTCCCATCGGCGGCCCGCCACGGTGGAACACCCCGCTCTCGCGGTCCGGCCCGCCGCGATGGTGCCCGCCACCGTCGGAGCTCTTGCCCAGGATGAAGCCGGAGAAGAAGATCACGGCGACGACGAAGGTGACGCCGGCGACGATGCCCACCCAGGCGGCCACCTGGGTGACCCGGTTACGTCGAGGATGCTCTTCGGTCGGCACCACCACCGCGGGGGGCGGCGGGGGTGCTGCGGCTGCTGCCACGGGTGCCGTGGTGCTGGTCGAGTTGTCGGCTTCTTCGCTCATGGATTCATGATGCCGACGAGCGGCAATGTGGCAGCTGGATAGAGCATGTGAATCAGCTATGAAACGGATGCACCGCGTACTGGATCACCCGGTAGGGGGTGCCGCCGCGGGGTGTGGTGTTCCACTGGCTGACGAAGACCCGCAGATCGTCCAGCGTCGAGGCCGGTGAGATGTAGCCGCCGTACGGCTGGGCCAGCCGATTGTCCCGGGGCGCGGGCAGGTCCTCCGGCCGATCCGGCCACGGCGAGCCGACCACCACCGTCGTCACCGGCGCGGAGCCGAGCTTGGTCGGGTCGGCCGCCACCCGGACCTCCATGTTGCCGGTGCCGGCGTTGAAGTAGGACAACACCGTCTTGCCGTCGATCTGGCGCACACTCAGCTCGCCCACCCGGTCGGGCCACAACGGGGTCGGTTCCTGGCCCCACCCCGCCACCGCCGACCAGCCCTGCCAGGCGCTGCGATCGGTGAAGTTCTGCGGCGCCACGCGATACAGCGTCGCCGGTGCACTGCGGTCGAAGTTGTCGGCCACGATGTAGACCCAGCCACGTTCGGAATCCGAGGTCGGGATGGGGTCGTAGTAGCCGCTGATCTGGGACTGCCCACCGCCGGCAAAATCGGCCGGCCGCTCCGATCCCGCGATCGTGGGCCAATTGCCCTTAGCGGCATCGGCTTTCACCAGACGCGAGCTGGACGGGCGGAGGTTCTGCGTGGTCGTGACCAGCATGTAGTTCTCGCGGTTGATCGACACGATGCCCGCCGGGAGCTGCGACGCGCCGGCGGGCGTGGGGTCGGCCAGCAGCGGTATCGAGGTACCGGTCACCCCGGTGATGCGGATTCCCGCCGGGGCGTCGATCGAGTCGGGGTCCACGTGCAGGGCGATCGGGGAGTACCAGCCGCCGTAGCCGACGCCCTGCCCCGCGAAGCTGTCACCACACACCTGCAGCAGCCGGCTGGGGAACTCCATGAACTCACACAGATCGGTCGCGCCGATCCCGTAATCCCCTGTTGCAGTGCCCGTCCCGGCCACCGGGCCGAGCATGATGACCTGGCCCGGTTGCAGGGCCAGATCAGCGTGCACGGGCGCCGAGAGCACCAATGCCGACACCACAGCCCCCGAGACTGCGTTCCAGAAGGTGGTTACTCGCACTTTTCCTTCTGGAATACAGTTTCGGCGAGGATCAGAGTTGGGCGGCGAGCAACTCGGCAATCTGAATGGTGTTCAGCGCGGCACCTTTTCGCAGGTTGTCACCGGACACGAACAGCGCAAGGCCGCGACCTTCCGGCGCACCCGGATCCTGACGGATCCGACCGACCAGCGAGTCGTCGGCCCCGGCGGCGGCCAGCGGCGTCGGCACGTCCACCAGCGTCACGCCCGGCGCGCCGGCCAGCAGCTCCTGGGCCCGCGCAGGCGAAAGCGGTTGGGCGAACTCAGCATTGATGGACAGCGAGTGCCCGGTGAATACCGGCACCCGCACACAGGTGCCCGACACCAGCAACTCCGGGATACCGAGGATCTTGCGGCTCTCGTTGCGCAGCTTCTGGTCTTCGTCGGTCTCGCCGGAGCCGTCGTCGACGAGCGCACCGGCCAGCGGCACCACGTTGAAGGCGATCGGTGCGACGTACTTGACCGGCGCCGGGTAGTTCAGCGCCGAGCCGTCGTGCACCAGCTGCTCGACCCCGTCGATCACGGCACGCGCCTGTGACGCGAGTTCCTCCACCCCGGCCAGCCCGCTGCCCGAAACCGCCTGGTAGCTCGACACGATCAGCCGGGTCAGGCCGGCCTCGTCGTGCAGCGGCTTGAGCACCGGCATCGCGGCCATGGTGGTGCAGTTCGGGTTGGCGATGATGCCCTTCGGCCGATTCGCCGCGTCGCGGTCGAAGTTGACCTCGCTGACGATCAACGGCACCTCGGGGTCCTTGCGCCACGCCGAGGAGTTGTCGACGACGACGGCGCCTGCCGCGGCGAACCGCGGTGCCTGCACCCGCGACATGGTCGCGCCCGCGGAGAACAACGCGATATCCAGCCCGGAGGGGTCGGCGGTCTCGCTGTTCTCGACCTCGATCTCCTGGCCGCGGAAGGTCAGCTTCTTACCCTCGGAACGCGCCGAGGCGAAGAACCGCACCGAGCTCGCCGGGAAGTTGCGCTCCTCGAGCAGCGCGCGCATCACCTGGCCGACCTGACCGGTCGCGCCGACCACACCTATCGACACCATGCTATTTCCCCCCTCGCTTCGCTCGCCCCACGACCTAGATACCGCTTCCCGCGTAGACGACGGCTTCCTCATCACCGCCGAGGCCGAAGGCCTCATGCAGCACGGCGACGGCGGTGTCGAGTTCGGTGTCCTTGATCAGCACCGAGATCCGGATCTCCGAGGTGGAGATCAGGTCGATGTTGATCCCCGCGTCGGCCAGCGTCTCGCAGAACGTGGCGGTGACGCCGGGGTGGCTGCGCATCCCGGCCCCGACCAGCGACACCTTGCCGATGTGATCGTCGTACAGCACCTGGGTGAACCCGATCTCGCCCTGCAGTGAGGTCAGCTTCTGCACAGCGGACGGACCGTTCTCCCGCGAGCAGGTGAAGGTGATGTCGGTCTTGCCGTCCTCGATCTTGCTGATGTTCTGCAACACCATGTCGATGTTGACGTCGGCGTCGGCGACCGCACGGAACACCTTGGCGGCGTATCCGGGTACGTCGGGCACACCGACGACGGTGACCTTCGCCTCGCTGCGGTCGTGGGCGACTCCGGTCAGGATTGCGTCTTCCATGGGGATGTCCTCGATCGATCCTTTGACGATGGTGCCTGGCTTATCCGAATACGACGAGCGGACGTGTATCGGAACGTTGTAGCGACGGGCGTATTCCACGCAGCGCAGCATCAGCACCTTGGCGCCGCACGCCGCCATCTCCAGCATCTCCTCGAACGAGACGCTGTCGAGGTGCTTGGCGTTGGGGACGATGCGCGGGTCGGCGGTGAAGATGCCGTCCACGTCGGTGTAGATCTCGCAGACGTCGGCATGCAGCGCGGCCGCCAACGCGACGGCGGTGGTGTCCGAGCCGCCACGCCCCAGCGTGGTGACGTCCTTGCTGTCCTGGCTGACGCCCTGGAACCCGGCGACCAGAACGATCAGCCCCTCGTCGAGCGCCTCGCGCAGGCGGGTCGGGGTGACGTCGATGATCTTGGCGTTGCCGTGGGTGCCGGTGGTGATCACGCCGGCCTGGGATCCGGTGAAGGACCGGGCCTGCGCGCCGAGGGACTCGATGGCCATCGCCACCAGCGCGTTGGAGATGCGCTCACCGGCGGTGAGCAGCATGTCCATCTCGCGGGCGGGCGGCGCCGGGGATACCTGACGGGCGAGATCCAGCAGGTTGTCGGTGGTGTCGCCCATCGCCGAGACCACCACGACGACGTCGTTGCCCGCCTTCTTGGTTTCCACGATTCGCTCGGCGACGCGCCGGATCCGATCGGCGTCCGACACCGATGATCCGCCGTATTTCTGCACGACGAGCGCCACTGTTAAACCTCTCAACCAGCCGGGGATGTCCTGACAAGGATAAGGGGTCGACGCACGGCCTTTTACTCCTCCACCTTCCAGGCGCTTGACTTGCAGCGAAACCGTTTACCCGTCCGCAACGCAACGATGCCGTCCACGTAATAGAAACGGAGGTTACTGCCAGTGGTCGGCCCGCTCGGGCCGCGCATCTGTAGGAGATGTTGATGGATACAGGAACCACGGCCTTCATACTCTGTTGCATCATCGGCCTCACGCTGATGATTCCCGGCCTGGCGCTCTTCTACGGCGGCATGGTCTCGGTCAAGAGTTCGACCAACATGATGATGATGACCTTCGGCGCGGTCGCGATGGTCGGCCTGCTCTGGGTGCTCTTCGGCTTCTCGATGGTGTTCGGGACCTCGATGGGCGGTTTCGTCGGCAGCATCACCGAATTCGCCGGCATGACGGATCTGCTCGAACCGATGACAACCATCGACGGGCTGCCGATCAGTCTGTTCGCCTTGTTCCAGGCCTTGTTCGCGGCCATCACGGTCGCCCTGATCTCCGGCGCAGTGGCCGACCGGATGAAGTTCGGCGCGTGGATGGTGTTCGCAGCCGTCTGGGCGGTGCTGGTCTACTTCCCGGTCGCGCACTGGGTGTTCGCCTTCGACGGTGTGGTCACCGAGAACTCGGTGGGCGGCTGGATCGCCAACACCCTGGGCGCCGTCGACTTCGCCGGCGGCACCGCGGTGCACATCAACGCGGGCGCGGCCGCCCTGGCGGTGGCCGTCGTGCTCGGCAAGTCCGCGATGTTCGGTCAGCTGCGCAAGCCGCACAATGTGCCGCTGACGCTGCTGGGCGCGGGCATGCTCTGGGCCGGCTGGTACGCCTTCAACGGCGGATCGGCTCTGGCAGCGGGCAATTCGGCCTCCATCGTCATGGTCACCACGTTCGTGGCGACCTGCGCGGCGGTACTGGCCTGGCTGGCGGTGGAGAAGATCAAGACCGGTCACGTGACCGGCGTCGGCGCGGCCTCGGGTGCGATCACCGGTTTGGTCGCCATCACCCCGGCCTGTGGTGCGGTTACCCCGATGGGCGCCATCTTCGTCGGCGGTATTGCCGGGGCGATCTGCGTGTACGCGGTCGGGCTCAAGGACAAGTTCGGCTATGACGACTCCCTCGACGTGGTGGGCGTGCACCTGGTGGGCGGCGTCATCGGCACCCTGCTGATCGGCTTCTTCGCCAGCGAGGGCATGCCCAACGGCATCAACGGGCTGTTCTACGGCGGCGGCATCGACCAGCTCTGGAAGCAGGCCGTCGCGGCCGGCGCGGTGATGGCGTACTCGTTCGTCATCGCCTTCGCGATCGCCTTCGCCATCAAGAAGACGATGGGGATCCGCATCTCCCCGGATGAGGAAGAGAAGGGTATCGACGCCAAGTTCCACCGCGATTCGGCGTACGAGCTCGAATTCTCCTGATCTACCGATGATTCCCCGGTGACCATCGGTCGCCGGGGTTTCCTCGGCTTGCAAGTGTTTCATACAGTGATACTCTGTTTCTTACAAAGAGACGAGTCATAACAAGATGACGAAAGTTCTGGTAACCATGACCACCGATCTCGCCACCCTCGCCGAGCAGTCCGGCACCCGATTCATCCTCGCGCTGTTCGTCGACCTGCGCGGAAAGCCTTGCGCCAAGCTGGTTCCCGTCGAAGCCGTCGACCAGCTGGCCACCGAAGGCGTCGGCTTCGCCGGCTATGCGGTGGGCGCCATGGGCCAGGAGCCCAAGGACCCCGACCTGATCGCCGTGCCGGATCCGGCCTCGTTCACCCCCATCCCGTTCATCAAAGAGGGTCTGGCGCTGGTGCACTGCGACCCGCACGTGGAGGGCAAGCCGTGGCCGTACGCGCCGCGGGTTATTCTCAAGAACCTCGTGGCCCAGGCCGCCGATGCCGGCTTCGAGCCGTGGGTCGGCGCCGAGGTGGAGTATTTCCTGTTGCGCCGCAACGAAGATGGCGCCCTGGTCACCGCCGACGCGGCCGACACCGCCGCCCAGCCCTGTTATGACGCCCGCGGCGTCACCCGGATGTATGAACACCTCACCGCGATCTCCACGGCGATGAACACGCTGGGCTGGTCCAACTACGCGAACGACCACGAGGACGGCAACGGGCAGTTCGAGCAGAACTTTCAGTTCGACGAGGCGCTGGTGACCGCCGACCGGGTGATCACCCTGCGCTACCTGCTGTCGATGATCGCCGCCGAACGCGACATGGTGGCCACCTTCATGCCCAAACCGTTCGCCGACCGCACCGGCAGCGGCCTGCACTTCCACCTCTCGCTCACCAGCGCCGGCAATCCGGTCTTTCCCGCCGACACCGATGACCGCGGCCTGGGACTGTCCGACACCGCGTACGCCTTCATCGCCGGGATCCTCGAGCATGCCTGCGCGCTGCAGTCCGTCATCGCCCCGACCGTCAACTCCTACAAGAGAACCGGTGCCACCACCACGGCGTCGGGCGCATCCTGGGCGCCCCGCAAGCCCAGCTACGGCGGCAATGATCGCACTCACTACATCCGGGTTCCGGACAACCAGCGGGTCGAACTCCGCGGCGGGGACGGTTCGGCCAACCCGTATCTGGCAATCGCCGCCGCGTTGGGTGCCGGGCTGGACGGGATCAAACGCAGCCTGGACCCCGGCGCGGTCGGCGCCCAAGGCCCCGCGAATCTGCCGCCCACGCTGCTGCATGCGGTCGACGAGTTGGACGCCGATCCGGTGGTGGCCGGTGTGCTCGACGCCGCCGGCGACGGTGTGGCCACCTACTTCGCCGGCATCAAACGCGAGGAATTCTTCACCTACCACGGCACCGTCACCCCGTGGGAAGTCGACCAGTACCTGACAGCCTTCTAGAAAGGAACGCTATGTGCGGGATCGTGGGTTTGCACCTGCGCACACCGGAGCTCTATCCCCGGCTGGGGGCACTGCTCAGCGGAATGCTCGGCGAGATGTCGGACCGGGGGGCTGATTCGGCCGGCGTCGCGGTCTACGGGGACCCCATGTGGTCGCCGCCGGGACGGGGTTGCGTGTCGGTGACCGACATCGCTGTGGCGCCGGATCTCGGAGCCGATATCGATGTGGTGCAGGTGGATTCGAGCTACCTGCTGTCGGCCGAAATCTCCTCCGAGGAGTTGCTGGAGCGGGTGCGGCTGTCCTATCCCGAGGCGCTCATCGCCGGCTTCGGTGCCGACCTGGCGGTGCTCAAGGGCGTCGGGCACCCGCGCGCGCTGACCGACGCGTGGGGCCTTGCCAAGGCCCAGGGCTGGCAGGGCGTCGGGCACACCCGGATGGCCACCGAGTCAGCGGTGACGCCGTCGGGCTGCCATCCCTA
The DNA here is from genome assembly GCF_012223425.1 of Mycolicibacterium frederiksbergense. Lineage (GTDB taxonomy): Bacteria > Actinomycetota > Actinomycetes > Mycobacteriales > Mycobacteriaceae > Mycobacterium > Mycobacterium frederiksbergense. The sequence goes on along the minus strand of NZ_CP038799.1, from coordinate 2,972,060 downwards.
TACCGTCGGTCCACAACAGTGCCTGGTGCACAACGGATCCTTCGCCAACCACGCCACCATCCGCCGCGACCTGCGCCGGGCCGGGGTGGTCTTCGACAGCGAGAACGACACCGAGGTGGGCGCACGGTTCGTCGCGCAGCAGCTGGCCGCCGGCCGTGATGTCGAAACCGCGTTGAAGGAGCTCTGCGCCACCTTCGACGGTTTCTACACCCTGCTTGTCTCCAATCACGATTCCTTCGCCGTTGTCCGCGACGCCATCGCCTGCAAGCCCGCTGTCATCGCCGAGACAGCCGACTGGGTGGCCATGGCCAGCGAGTACCGCGCGCTCTCCGAGTTGCCCGGTGTCGAATCGGCCAGGATCTGGGAACCCGAACCGGAGGTGGTGTACGCATGGACACGCTAGTCCAATACGATTTGGCCACAATGCCACTGCGCGAGGTCAACTCGGCGCTGCACAAGCCCGGAATCACGGGTGAGTATGTCATCGACCATCCCGACGGCGCGCACAACGTGGCGGTCGGGGTGAACGCGCCGGTCCGTGTCACCGTCAACGGTCACGTCGGCTACTACGCGGCCGGCATGAACCAGCAGGCCGAGATCGTCATCAACGGCAACGCCGGTACCGGCGTCGCCGAGAACATGATGAGCGGCAGCGTGCGGGTCAACGGCAACGCCTCCCAATCCGCCGGGGCCACCGCCCATGGCGGCCTGCTGGTCATTCAGGGAGACGCGGCCGCGCGCTGCGGGATCTCCATGAAGGGTGTCGACATCGTGGTGGGCGGCGATATCGGCCACATGAGTGCGTTCATGGCCCAGGCCGGGCGGCTGGTGGTGCGCGGCAATGCCGGTGAGGCACTGGGTGACTCGATCTACGAGGCCCGCATCTACGTGCGCGGCGCGGTCGCCTCGCTGGGCGCGGACTGCGTCAAGAAGGAGATGCGACCCGAACACCACACCGAGCTGGCCGAGCTTCTTGCCGCCGCCGGGTTCACCGATGAGACCGCGGAGTACACCCGCTACGGCTCGGCCCGAAACCTCTACCACTTCCACGTCGACAACTCTGCGAGCTACTAGTGACTGCTACCGATGACCGGGCCCGGCTGGGCCTGCGCGAATCCGCCACGTTCGACCGGCCCACCATCGCCGCCATCCAGCGCGCCGCCGAGACCGGCATCTACGACATCCGTGGCTGGGGCGCCAAGCGGCCACTGCCGCACTTCGACGACCTGTTGTTCCTGGGCGCGTCGATGTCGCGATATCCGCTGGAGGGCTACCGCGAGCGCTGCGGCACCGATGTGGTGCTCGGTGACCGGCACGCCAAACACCCCCTGCACCTGGATATCCCGGTCACCATCGCGGGGATGAGCTTCGGCGCGCTGTCCGGGCCCGCCAAGGAGGCCCTGGGCCGCGGCGCGAGCGAGGCAGGCACCTCGACCACCACCGGCGACGGCGGCATGACCCCCGAGGAACGCGGCCAGAGCAAGCACCTCGTCTACCAGTACCTTCCGTCGCGCTACGGGATGAACCCCGACGACCTGCGCAAGGCGGACGCCATCGAGATCGTGCTCGGACAGGGCGCCAAGCCCGGTGGCGGTGGAATGCTGCTGGGGCAGAAAATCTCCCCGCGTGTGGCCGGGATGCGCACCCTGCCCGAGGGCATCGACCAGCGCAGCGCCTGCCGGCACCCGGACTGGACCGGACCCGATGACCTGACCATCAAGATCAACGAGCTGCGTGAGATCACCGACTGGGAGAAACCGATCTACGTCAAGGTCGGCGCCACCCGCACCTACTACGACGTGAAACTCGCGGTGCACGCCGGCGCCGATGTCGTGGTGGTCGACGGGATGCAGGGCGGCACCGCCGCCACCCAGGACGTGTTCATCGAACACGTCGGCATCCCCACCCTGGCCGCGGTGCCGCAGGCCGTGCAGGCACTGCAGGAGCTCGACGTCCATCGAAAAGTTCAACTCATCGTCAGCGGCGGTATCCGCAATGGTGCCGACGTGGCCAAGGCGCTCGCCCTGGGCGCCGACGCCGTCGCGATCGGCACCGCGGCGCTGATCGCGCTCGGCGACAATCACCCCCGCTATGAGGCCGAGTACCAAAAGCTAGGTAGCGCAGCCGGTTTCTACGACGACTTCCAGGACGGGCGCGATCCCGCCGGGATCAGCACCCAGGACCCGGAACTGGCCGCCCGCTTCGACCCCATCGAGGGTGGGCGCCGGCTGGCCAACTATCTGCGCGTGCTCACCATGGAGGCCCAGACCATCGCCCGGGCCTGCGGGAAGGCCCATGTCACCCACCTGGAGCCCGAGGACCTGGTCGCGGTCACCATCGAAGCGGCCGCCATGGCCCGGGTGCCGCTGGCCGGCACGAATTGGATCCCCGGGGCCGGATTGTGAACGAGACCGCGGACGTCGCGATCGTCGGCGGCGGTCTGGAGGGTGCCGCGGCGGCCTGGGCATTGAGCCAACGCGGCGTCGCCGATGTCTTTGTCGCCGAGCGTAATACCGTCGGCTCGGGGATGACCGGGAAGTCCAGCGGCATCGTGCGGTGCCACTACGGGGTCAGCTCGCTGGCCGCGATGGCGGCGTCCAGCCTGGAGGTGTTCGAGAAGCCTCAGCAGTTCATGGGTGATCACGCCACCGATATCGGCTTCCGGCAGACCGGCTATGTCGTCGGTGTCGGCGCCCCCAACGTGGAGTCGATGCGCAAAAGCCTTGCTGCGCAACGCGCCGTCGGGGTGCAGACCGAGGAGATCGGTGTCGACGAGGTCGCCAAGATGTGGCCGACCGCCGATCTGAGCCCGTTCGCGGCGTTCGGGTGGGAGGCGCGCGGTGGATACGGTGACGCCTACCAGACTGCGCAGGCGTTCGCGGTGTCGGCGCGGGCCGCCGGGGTGCGAATACGGCAGGGCGCCAACGTGACCGATCTGCTTCTCGACGGGGACAGGGTCACCGGGATCCGGCTGGCCGACGGCACCGAGATCGCGGCCGGCACCGTCGTGGTCGCCACCGGCGCCTGGACAGGTGCGTTCCTGGCCCGCTACGGCGTCGACGTGCCGATCCGGGTGTTGCGCGAGCAGATCGTCACCATCTCCCCCGGAATGGATCTCGGGCCGGTGCCGGTGTTCTCCGATCTGGTCTCGCTGCAATACGTGCGCCCGGAACTGGGCGGGGAGATCCTGTTCGGCAACAGCGACCTCGCGCACTGCGAAGAGGCCGACCCCGACGACTACCTGAACCGGGCCACCGACGGCTTCGTGGAAATGACGGTCGACAAGGTCGGTACGCGTTTTCCGGGGCTGACCGACGCGAGAATCACCGGCAGCTACGCGGGCTGTTACGACGTCACCCCGGACTGGAACCCGGTGATCTCCGCGGGCGGGCCGGACGGACTGGTCGTGGCGGCCGGGTTCAGCGGGCACGGCTTCAAGATCGCCCCCGCGGTAGGACGGTTGGTCGCCGACCTGGTGACCGACGGTCGCAGTGCCGACGCGCGCATTCCGGAGACCGACTTTGCGCTCTCCCGGTTCGCCGGTGGCACACTGCTCAGAAGCCCGTATCCGTACGTGGGTGCCGGGGAGATGCGTTAGACGACAGGGGGCCGGCCGTGAGTGACGTTCCGCTGCTGCGCAACCAGTCCGGAACGGCTCGCGAGCGGGACCCGCACGAGCCGGTCGAGGAACTGGAGTTCGAGGCCGCAATCGGCCGCAATGTGCGCCAACTGCGCCAGCAGCACGGGCTCACCGTCGCCGAGATGGCGGCCCGGGTCGGCATCTCCAAGGCCATGATGTCCAAGATCGAGAACGCGCAGACCTCGTGCAGCCTGTCCACCCTGGCACTACTGGCCCGCGGGCTGGACGTCCCGGTGACCAGCCTGTTCCGCGGTGCCGACGTGGAACGCCCGGCCGCATTCGTCAAGGCCGGTACCGGTGCGGAGATCGTGCGCAACGGCACCAAGCAGGGCCACGAATATCAGCTGCTGAGCTCACTGCGCGGGGAACACAAGCGTCTCGAGTGCCTGCACGTCACGCTGACCGAGAAGAGCCAGACCTACCCGCTGTTTCAGCATCCCGGCACCGAGTTCATCTACATGCTCGAAGGGGTGATGGACTACAGCCACAGCCGGTCGGTGTACCGGCTGCATGCCGGGGATTCACTGCAGATCGACGGCGAGGGCGCACACGGCCCGGTGGACCTGGTGGAGCTGCCGATCCGATTCCTGTCTGTGATCGCGTTCCCGGACTCGCAGGTGTAGGTCACGCAGATCCGTCACTCGCGTCTCCGTACTTCGCCTTCATTCCGGCAAGGGCCACTTCGTAGAATCTCTCGATACGATCGTTGACCCATTCGAGCGGATCCGCGAAGCTTTCGAGCTCCAGCCTGGCCTGCTCCGCGAGTTCGGCGAGGGGCAGGTCTGGACGCCGTACGAATCGCGTCAGAAATTGCCATCGCTTGGACTTGCTCAACAACCCGAACTCGTTGGGCGCGTCGAGGAGTCCGATCATGCAATTCGTCTCGCCTTCGCGTGCCCATTCATAAATCTGCAGTTTGCACTCAGCGTTCCGATAGTAGGCAATCGACAGCTCACGCCCACCTTCATCAGATCCGGTGTAACTGTCGTCGAGCACAAACCCGTGACTGGACAAAGTCGGCCCGACAACAGACTCCACTTTCGCGACAAAAGTCGTGGTCACTATTCGTCCTTCACTTTCACCCACGAATCGCCAACTCGCTCATAGCCATAGGCCGGGGCATGTTTACTCAGGAACTCCACCTCCATTTGCGAGAAGCTTCCGGCGCGCTCGACTGCCATATCTTCAAGAGAGTCATACAGGTCGTGGTCCAGAAGGTAGTCGATCCTACCGACGCCATTCTCCAGCTGGGTCCGCAAGAACTGTTCGTTGACCTGCCAACCCAGGCTCTTGGCATCTTCTTTACCGAGACCCGCTTCAACAGCGTTCCAGGCCTCGTCACCCGTGTCGAAATAGATGCCTCCACCATTGTGGCGAGCTTCTCCGATGTAACCGCCGTCCTGTCCATCCCAACGCCCGAGAACCACTCGGTCTGCCCCCTCAACGCGGTGGGTAGCCCAATCCGACACCGCGCGTGCGAGGTCGGCGGTCGATTGACCATTCACGAACGCGTCGTTGAAACGTTGCGCCGCGTCGATCGCCTCCGGTGCCGAATGTCCCGGCGGAGGCGGCGGATGTCCGTTGACCGTGTGGTGACCGTCCGGCCCGCTCTGCACCGTTCCGTTGTCGCCGGTGCCGGCCCCATTGTCGGTGTCGGTGTCGGTGTCGGTGGCACCAGACTGATCTCCGTTCGGATCCGAGCCCGAGCCATTCGGTGACGAGTCATATGGCACGTGACCACCGTCCGAGGACCCCTCACCAGAGTTCGAGCCACCACCGTCCGACGACCCGCTACCCGGACCATCCCCGCCACCGGAAGGATTCGGCCCCGAAGACGACTGACTCGGCCCACTCGGCCCCGGTGAATCACCAGGCGGGCTCATCGGCGGGGACACCGGCGCGCCACCCGACGGCTTGCTCGGCCCGTCGCCGCCGTCGGGGCTGGGTGAACCACCCGTCGGGACAGGTCCATTGGATGACGGGCCGCCGCGGCTGCCGTCCGCACTCGGCGAACCACCGGTCGGAGCGGGCCCGTTCGACGACGAACCGCCGGGCCCGGCTCCCCCACCGGAGTGGCTGGGCCCAGACCCGTTGGGCGACGGTCCGATTGGCGCAGGGCCGCCGCCGGAGCCCGACCCCGGCGATGTCGGAGCCGACGGCGTGGAGCTCGACGGACCACCGGGGCCAAGCACCGATCCGGGAATGCCCGGTGGCGGGGTGAACTCCGGAACATCGGGCACGCCAGGCACATCTGGCAGCTCGGGTGCATCCGGGGTTCTGCCGCCGCCCAGTCCCGGCAGTCTGCCCAGCGACCCGAGTTCGCCCCTCTGAAGAAGATTGCGGGTGGCGGCCAGCCCCTTGGCCACCGCACCGCCCTTGGCGAGGGCCCCGCCCGGGACGAACAACGAGGCCACGTTGACCGCGGCCTCGCCGAAGCCACGGCCCGGATTGTCGCCCTGCCACTCGTCCAACGCGATGAACTCGCTGCCCATCTGCTTGAGCACATCATCGATCAGCGACGGGTCCTTGGCGACCATCAGCGCCGTATCCGCGATGCCCTTCCAGGTATCGGGATCGGCCAGCGCGACCGTGCCGGAAACCAGGGCGATCAGGCCGGTTGCCCCACCCACCTGGATGTCGGTGAACAACTTGATTCCATCGGCCAGCGCATTGCCGGCGTCTTCCCCGAAAGTCTCTACCAGGACCGGCCTTATCCACTTCTGGAAGGCGTCGGCGGCCTCACCCAGCAGGGTCGCGAGTTCTTCGAGTAGCCCGAGGACACCCTTGACCTGATTCTGGAAGTTCTCCAGCACGGTGCTGACATCGTCGGCGATCTCCCGCAGGACCCTGTCGCCGTCACCGCTGAGTAAGCCCGTGACGGTGTCCCACAGTCCGTCGAGCGAGATCCGGTCGAGCAGATCCCGAATCGCGTCTTGGGTCTCAAGCACCCCGGCCGCGAAATCGCTGATGGACGTCGCCAATCCATCGGCGACCCCCGCGAGCGTGGTGGTGCCGCTGCCCAGATCCGACAGCGCGGTGGTGATGGTGGCGCCTTCGGGGATGTCCTGGGCGCCGACTGCCGCCTTCGCCCCGCTGAGCGCCGACTCGAAGACCTTCAACCCCTGCCCGATGTTGCGCCATTGCGCGGCAGTCACATTCATCATGCCGGAGTTGCCGCTGGGCCAGGTCATCGCGACACCGGCCGCCATCCCGAAGGCAGGAATCAGCCGGATGAACGGGGTGATCAGATGGTATTTCGTCGGCGGGGTCACGATGCTGCCATTGGGCCCGTAGGGGGCGTCGCCGGCCGTCGTCTCGGCCGGTTCTCCACTCACGCTGCCAGAAGGCCCCGACCCGCCCGCCACCGACGCCTGATCGGCATGCTGATAGTTGTAGCCGGTGGCCTCCAACATCAGCCCGACGTTCTTGAACGCGTTGGCAGCCTGGGCCAGGTACTGGCCGAACTGATCGGCCTGGCGTCCGTAGGAGATCCCGAAGTTCAGCCCCGCCGGATCTGCGCCGGACGCGATACCGCTGGCAAGCACCTGACCCATCGCGTCGGACAGCGCACCCAGCTGGACGCCGAGAGAGCCGACCTGTTTACCCGCATCGATGAGCGCCTGCGGTTCTACCTCAATCCGCACGCGATCAGCCCGCCCACATCTTCCCGTTCTTGTCCACGGCGTCGGTGTAGTTCTTGTGCGCGTTCTCGGCGACCTTGCGCAGCGACTCCAGTGACGTCTTCATCTGCTGGGCGCCGTCTTCCCACAGCTGCTGCGACTGCGCCTGGGTGTCTGAGGCCTGCCCTTCCCAGTTCGCCCGCAATGCGGCCATCGCCTGGTCGATCTCCTCGAGCGCCTCGGCGACCTCGCGACCGAACTGCTCCATGTGATCGATGGCACCCTGCAGCTGCGGAAAGTCCACCACCAACTTCGACATCAGAGGCTCCGACCCGGCGTTTCCTCCGGCCCGGATGCATCGGCCCCCGCACGGGGTGCTTCGACCGGTGCCGGACCCGCCGGCGCGTCGCCGCCCGTCGCGGCCTCGGAGTCCGGCTTTTCAGGTCCCGCCTCGACAGCTTGCTGCTCCGCGGCGGCAGCTTGCGCCTCCTGTGCCAACTGCGTCGCCGCCTGCACGGCCTGCTGCGCAGCGCCGGCCGCCATCGTCCCGGCCTGCATCAATCCACCCGCCACCTGCCCCGCGACCTGCGCGGGGATACCCGCTGCCTGCGACATCGGAGCCATCGTCTCGCCGAGGTTCATCTGCTCCGCCAGACCGGACGTTGAGCCGGTCGAGCCGCCGGTAACTTCCGCGCCGGGAGCACCCGCCCCGGTCGGGGCACCGCCGCCGCCGGTCGCCGCCCCCGAGCCCCCACCGGCCTGCATGGTCGACCCGAGCGCGCCGCCGGCCTGCTCATCGGCCGCCTGATAGTTCGTGGCGGCCGTGTCGAGGGCCTCCGACATGGTCTGCAGAGCCCGCACCACCTGGCCCGCGCCGTTGTGCCACTGCTCCCAGTACTTGTCGAAGGCGGTGGCCGCCTCGCCCTTCCAGCCGGACGCGAGCAGGTTGCTGGTCTCCAGGTCCACCGCGGACAGCCCATCCTGCAGGCGCTGTCCAGCGCCCCGTAAACGGTCCGCTGCCAGGTGCAGCTCCGAGGTGACAACCTCGACCGACTCGCCCATCCGACCCCCGAATTCGTAGCTCACTAGCACCCTAAACCGGGTTCGGGACCGCGTCGTGCACCAATTTTGCGACTGCCGTTTTGGCCCGCGCCCCTCCCGGAGTACAGTTGCCCACGTGCAGCGGGTGCTCCTTCTCGGACGCCGCGACGGGGTCTGATCCAGACTGGCCTCCCGTCGCGGGTTTTCGCGATGCGCCGGTCTGAAATCCACACAAGACCCCGGAGCCAACATCATGACCACCCCTGACATCTCATCTGACGCCTTCTCGTCCGTCCGCGCGATCACCACACCGGCCGGTCCCCGCAACCCCGGCCAGCCCTCCTGGAACACCCAGCGCGCGTCCGCGATGCCGGTGAACCGCTACCGCACTTTCGCCGAAGAGGTCGAACCGGTCACCGTGCCGGACCGCACCTGGCCCGACAAGGTCATCGACACCGCCCCGCAGTGGTGTGCGGTGGACCTGCGTGATGGCAACCAGGCCCTGATCGATCCGATGAGCCCGGCGCGCAAGCGCCGCATGTTCGACCTGCTGGTCCGGATGGGCTACAAGGAGATCGAGGTCGGCTTCCCGTCGGCCAGCCAGACAGACTTCGACTTCGTCCGCGAGATCATCGAGCAGGGCGCCATCCCCGACGATGTCACCATCCAGGTGCTGACCCAGTGCCGTCCCGAGCTGATCTCGAAGACCTTCGAGGCGTGCGCCGGTGCGCCGCAGGCGATCGTGCACTTCTACAACTCGACGTCGATCCTGCAGCGCCGGGTGGTCTTCCGCGCCGATCGCGCCGCCGTGAAGAAGATCGCCACCGACGGTGCGCGGATGTGCGTCGAAGAGGCCAAGAAGTACCCGGACACCCGGTGGCGCTACGAGTACAGCCCTGAGTCCTACACGGGCACCGAACTGGAATACGCGGTGGATGTCTGCAACGCCGTCGCCGAGATCGTGCAGCCGACGCCCGAGGTGCCGTTGATCGTCAACCTGCCCGCGACGGTCGAGATGGCGACGCCGAACGTGTACGCCGATTCCATCGAGTGGATGAACCGGCACCTGGCACCTCGGGACAGCATCATCCTGAGCCTGCACCCGCACAATGACCGCGGAACGGCCGTCGCCGCAGCCGAACTGGGCTACCAGGCCGGAGCGGACCGCATCGAGGGCTGCCTGTTCGGCAACGGCGAGCGCACCGGCAACGTGTGCCTGGTGACGTTGGGCCTGAACCTGTTCAGCCGCGGTGTGGACCCGCAGATCGACTTCTCCAATATCGATGAAATCCGCCGCACCGTGGAGTACTGCAACCAGCTGCCCGTGCACGAACGCCACCCCTACGGTGGCGATCTGGTGTACACCGCGTTCTCCGGCAGCCACCAGGACGCCATCAACAAGGGCCTGGACGCGATGAAAGTCGCTGCCGACGAAGCTGATTCCGATGTCGACGACATCCTGTGGCAGGTTCCGTACCTGCCGATCGACCCCAAGGACGTCGGGCGCACGTACGAGGCCGTCATCCGGGTGAACTCGCAGTCCGGCAAGGGCGGCGTCGCCTACATCATGAAGGCCGATCACGGTCTGGCACTGCCTCGGCGCCTGCAGATCGAGTTCAGCCAGGCCATCCAGCAGATCACCGATGGTGAGGGCGGCGAAGTCTCACCCAAGGAGATCTGGGACGTCTTCTCCGAGGAGTACCTGTCCCCGATCCGCCCACTGGAGCGCATGCGGCAGAAGGTCGACGCCTCCGAGGTCGACGGCGGGACCGACACCATCACCGCGATCGTCAAGATCGACGGCGAAGAACGTGAGATCGTCGGCGCCGGGAACGGTCCGCTGGCCGCGTTCGTGGATGCCATCGGTGCGGTCGGCTTCCAGGTGAACGTGCTGGACTACTCCGAGCACGCGTTGTCCGCCGGCGAAGAGGCCCAGGCCGCGGCCTACGTCGAAGCGTCCATCGGCGGCAAGACGGTGTGGGGCGTCGGCATCGCCACATCCATCACCACGGCATCGTTGCGCGCCGTGGTGTCCGCGGTGAACCGGGCGGCCCGGTAACTCAGGCGAAGACGCCGGCGGTCACGGCCGCGAGCGCAGCAGCAGCCGCCCTGTCCGCGTCTGCCCGGCGCAGTGGTTCGGTATCGGTGAGCAGGCTGTAGTACAGCGGAGCAGACACGTACCGGATCACTGCGGCGGGATCGGTTCCCCGCGGGGCTTCACCGCGCTCGATCGCGTCCAGGACGATCGGCGCCATCTCGCCGATGCGTACCTGGTAGAAGCCGGCGAGCGCCTCGGCGGTGCGCACATCGCAGGTGCCGGCGGCGAGAATTGCCTTGAAAAGGCTGCCCTGGCGTCGATCGGCCAGCGTCCGTTGGATCAGTCGGGCCACGCTCACCAGGTCATCCCGGAGGCTGCCGGTGCTGGGACGCGGCCGCGACGTCTCTGCCATATCGGCCAGCAGGTCGTCGACGAGTGCAGACACGGTTCCCCAGCGTCGGTAGACCGTCGACTTGCCGACACCGGCCCGGTCGGCGACCGCCGTCAACTCCAGCCCCACCAGACCGTTCTCGATGAGCAAGTCGGCAGACGCGGTGAGCACCGCGGATCGCACCGCGGCCGTCCTGCCTCCGGGTCTGGTCGCCATGATCCCACCTTAACGGGACTGACGTTTCCTTAACGCACGACCGGTGCTACTCTCGATTAACGGGAAAATAATCTCTTTAAGGAGCGTTCGTGGAGTACCGTCATCTAGGCCGATCCGGCCTGATCGTTTCGGAATTAGCCTTCGGTGCAGCAACATTCGGCGCAAGCGGAGAGTTCTTCGGAGCCTGGGCAGATACCGGAATCGATGAGGCCCGCACCATGGTGGACATCTGCCTGGAGGCCGGGATCACCCTGTTCGACACCGCCGATGTCTACTCCGACGGCGCATCGGAGTCCGTACTCGGCGCGGCCCTGCAAGGCCGCCGCGACTCCGTACTGATCTCGACCAAGGCCGCACTACCCGTCGGCTCCGGACCCGACGACGCGGGCACGTCACGGCGACGCCTGATCACCGCCGTCGAAGGCGCACTTCGTCGCTTGCGCACCGATCACATCGACGTGTTCCAGCTCCATGCCTACGACGCTGCGACACCGGTCGAGGAAGTGGTGGACACGCTCGATGTCCTGGTGACACAGGGGAAGATCCGCTACACGGGCGTTTCGAATTTTGCCGGCTGGCAGCTCATGAAATCCCCTGCCGCTGCGGACGCGTCGCACCGCGTGCGATATGTCGCCCACCAGGTCTACTACTCGCTGATCGGCCGGGACTACGAATGGGACCTGATGCCACTGGGCATCGACCAGGGGGTGGGCGCGCTGGTCTGGAGCCCACTGGGCTGGGGACGACTGACGGGGCGGATACGACGCGGAACGGGTCTCCCGCCCGTCAGCCGCCTGCACAGGACGGCCGATGCCGGGCCACCTGTGGACGATGACGTGCTCTTCGATGTCGTCGACGAACTCTCCGCCATCGCCGACGAGACGGGACGTTCCATCCCGCAGGTCGCGCTCAACTGGGTACTTCGCCGTCCCACGGTCGCGTCGGTCATCGTCGGCGCCCGCACCCCCGCGCAGCTGCTCGACAATCTCGGTGCGGTCGGCTGGACCCTCACCGGCGAGCAGATCGCGCGGCTGGATGCCGTCAGCGCACCCGAGCCGTCCTATCCACATTTCCCTTACGTGCGACAAGCCGGGTTCGCGCGGCTGAATCCACCACTGTTCGCCTGAGCGGCGCGCTAAGCCCGCACTCCGTGGTAGCCGAGGTCGATGATCCATCGCAGCGGGATGTCGATCGCATCCACCACTCGGTCGAGCCAGGAGACTCCAGTGCGCAGCGGGCGCGTCAGCGGCAACGTATCGGACTTCACCAGCACGTGAATGTTGCTGCCGCCCTTGCTGTTGCGCTCCGTGGTGATCACACGGTCGCGGTCCTGGGTGTCATCGAAGTGCACGCCCTGGCCACGCTGCGCCTCGGTGGTGTCCGACCAGGCCAGCTTGTAGCCCAGATGGTCCTTGGCCGACAGCAGCGAGTTGTACACGGCCACCAGGTTCCACGGGCGGTCCGGGAAGTCGGCGATGCGGTCGTACTCCTGGGCCACCGTGGTGGTGGTGAACACCGTCTCGTCATCGGCGGTCAACGGCGGGAGGAGGTCGCCCAGGTTGATCCGGTGCCGACGCATGAACGGCATCTCGCCGCCCTTGCCGTTCGTCGGGTCGCCGAAGGTGACGAAGGCGTAGTCCGCGCCGGTGACGGCGGGGTCGCCCGCGAGGATCTTCTTGAGCTGCTGGGCGATCACGGCGCCCTGGCTGTAGCCGATCACGATGTCGCCGGGCTCGACGACGGCCACGGCATTGGCCGTGCCCTCACGCACCGCCGCACCGAAGGGTCCGCCGGTGTGCACGCCGTCTCGGCTGTACTGGATCACCGCGTCGATGCGTGGGTCGGCCCCCCGGTCCCCGAGGCGCTCCCGGGCCTGCTCGATGGTCAGCTCCGACGGCGAACCGGCGGTGCGGCCGCCACCGAGGAACCAGGTGGTGCCCTCGGTGTCGGCGGTCGCCGACGGTGCCAGCGCAAGGGCGGAAGCGAGCAGGATCGCCGGGATGCTGCGTTTCACCCGGTGATCATCGTTCAGAACAGCGCGTACTGGTCGCCGTCCGCGGTGGTGTCGGTGAACTCCTCGACATCGGTGCCGCCGACGGCTTGCCCGATGAGCGTCATGAACTCGGCGTCTCCCATCAGCGGGATGCCCTGCTCGACCGCCTGGTAGCCCTTGCCCTGTGCGGGTGCCGCGTCATTGCACACCACCAGGGAGGTCTGCTGGTCGACGTTCTCCGCATAGGAAAGGCCGGCGTCGATGATCCGCTCGATGACCTCTTCGTGGGTGTGCGTCATCTCGGCCGACAGCGCGATCCGCATCCCCTGCACCAGCGGCCGCCCGGCGACGTAGAGCCCCGGGTTCAGGTGATCGCACGGCATCCGCGCCGCCAGCACCTTCAGCGGCCGCAGCTCGTCGTGGGTGATCTGGCCGTTGGGCCAGATCCGGCGGCTCACCGAGCGGATCGGGAGCCATGATCTGCGCTCACGGGCCTGCACCAGCGCGGGCTTGAGGATCTGCGCGAGCACCAACGCGTCGTCGAGCGCATCGTGCGGGCGCAACTGGGTGGCGCCCCAGTGCCGCGCCAACGTCTCCAGGCGCAGGTTCTCGGTACCCAGATTCAGCCGGCGCGCCAGCTCGACCGTGCACATGACGGTGTCGACCGGCAGCTGGGCACCGACGAGTTCGGCCTCGGCCGCCAGAAATGCGTAATCGAAGGCGACATTGTGCGCGACCAGCGTCCGGCCGTGCAGCACCTCGATGAGCTGCGGGGCGATATCGCCGAACGTGGGTTGGCCCGCCAGCATCTCGGCGGTCAGTCCGTGCACGTGGGTGGGGCCGGGGTCGACGCCGGGGTTCAGCAGGGAGGAGACGCTGTGCTCGACGCTGCCGTCGTCGCCGACGGCCAGCGCGGCGACACTGACGACACGGGCCTGGCCCGGCCGGAACCCGGTGGTCTCCACGTCCACGACGGCCCACCCGGCGCCCGCTTCGGCCGCCGGTCGGCCCCAGCACTGGCTCATATTCCGAGGATGGCACGGTGGTCCGACAACACCGGATCGCAGCAGCGCGTGTCGGGCCCCTAAAATTCGCAGGATGGTCACCCCTAGAGCACGGCTGGCGCTGGGCGCCGGGTCCGCCGCACGCTGGGCCTCCCGGGTGAGCGGCCGCGGCGCCGGGGCGATGATCGGCGGCCTGGTCGCGATGTCGATCGACAAGTCGGTCCTGGCACAACTCGGCAAGAACCGCCGCGCGGTGGTCGTGACCGGTACGAACGGTAAATCGACGACCACCAGGATGACCGCCGCGGCGCTGTCCACACTGGGCCCGGTGGCCACCAACGCCGAGGGCGCCAACATGGACGCCGGGCTGGTCGCCGCGCTGGCCGGGGACCGCAGGGCCGAACTGGCCGCACTGGAAGTCGACGAGATGCACGTGCCACATGTCAGTGATGCGGTGTCACCGGCGGTGGTCGTGCTGCTCAATCTGTCCCGCGATCAGCTCGATCGCGTCGGTGAAATCAATCACATCGAACGCACGCTGCGCGCCGGGTTGGCCCGCCACCCGGACGCCGTGGTGATCGCCAACTGTGACGACGTCCTGATGACCTCGGCGGCCTACGACTGCTCGAACGTGGTGTGGGTGGCGGCCGGTGGCAGCTGGGCCGGGGATTCGGTGAGCTGTCCACGCTCCGGGGAGATCATCGTCCGCGACGGCAACCACTGGCACTCCACCGGTACCGATTTCAAGAGACCCACACCGCAGTGGACTTATGACGACACCGATATCCACGGCCCCGACGGCCTCACCTTGCCGATGACGCTCGCGCTGCCGGGTGCGGTCAACCGCGGCAACGCCATCCAGGCCGTTGCCGCGGCGGTGGTGCTGGGTGCCGACCCCGCCAAGGCGGTGGCCGCGGTATCGACGGTAGACGAGGTCGCCGGCCGGTACCGGACCGTCGAGGTCGGTGCCCACACCGCACGCCTGCTCCTGGCCAAGAATCCAGCAGGCTGGCAGGAGGCCTTGTCGATGATCGACAAAGACGCTGCGGGAGTGGTCATCTCGGTCAACGGACAGGTGCCCGACGGCGAAGACCTGTCCTGGCTCTGGGACGTCCGGTTCGAGCATTTCGAACGCACCCAGGTGGTCGCAGCCGGTGAACGCGGTACCGACCTGGCGGTACGCCTCGGCTATGCCGGTGTGGAGCACACCCTGGTACATGACACCCTCGCCGCGATCGCGTCCTGCCCGCCCGGGCATGTCGAGGTGATCGCCAACTACACGGCCTTCCTGCACCTGAACCGGCGGGTCTCGTGACCGTCCGGATCGGGCTGGTGCTGCCCGATGTGATGGGCACCTACGGTGACAGCGGCAACGCGGTGGTGCTGCGACAACGCCTGCGACTGCGCGGGATCGACGCCGAGATCATCGAGATCACACTGGCCGACCCGGTACCGGACTCGCTGGACATCTACACGTTGGGCGGCGCCGAGGACTACGCCCAGCGGCTGGCGACCAAGCATCTGATCCGCTACCCGGGTCTGCAACGCGCCGCGGTGCGCGGGGCCCCGGTGCTCGCGATCTGCGCGGCCATCCAGGTGCTCGGGCACTGGTATGAGACCTCGGCCGGTGAACGGGTCGACGGCGTCGGTCTGCTCGATGTCACCACCGCGCCGCAGGACGCTCGCACCATCGGGGAGGTGTCCGCGACCCCGTTGCTGAGCGGTCTCACCCAGCCCCTGACCGGTTTCGAAAATCATCGGGGCGGAACGGTTCTCGGACGCGACGCCGAGCCACTGAGCGCGGTCACCAAGGGCGCGGGCAACCGCGCCGGTGACGGCTACGACGGCGCGGTGCAGGGCAGTGTGGTGGCCACCTATCTGCACGGACCGTGCCTGGCGCGCAATCCGGAACTGGCCGACCACCTGCTCACCCAGGTCGTGGGCGAGCTTCCCGCGCTGCAACTGGCCGAGGTGGATCTGCTGCGCGCCGAGCGACTGGCCGCCCCGCGCCGGGTCTAACCCGCGACCAGGGCCCGCAACCGGCCGCGCACACCGTCGAGTTCGGCACGTGCTCCGCTGATGCGGCGGCTCACTGCCGTTGGATCGGCGAACATCTCCGCAAGATAGCTCTTGATGGCACCCGGATCCTGCGAAGGCAGATCGAACCCGCCGGGTTTGAGCATCCGGACGGCCTTCTCGGTCGTCCAGTTCGACAGGGCCAACGGTATGGCGCCCTCGGTCGCGGCGATGATCAGCGCGTGCAGCCGGTCGCTGACGACGATCGCAGAATCCCGATACAGGTTGCGCATCAGCGCTTCCCATTCACCATGGGTTTCATCGCGCATCACGATCGGCGGCGTGCCGGGGTGCAGGATCTCGGCCAGTGTCTCCATCGTGGCGCGGTCCCGGCGCACCTGGCTGTACACCTGGATCCGCAACCCGTGCGTGTGCGCGATCTCCCGGATCAGCGCAATCTTGTCCTCGGTCAACACGTCCCGGTCCGAACGCATGGTCACCGCCAGCACCTTGCGTACCGAGGGCGCCGGACCCAGACCGCCGGCCGGATCGGGGCCCTCACCGAACGCCCAGTCCGGGGCGATATCGCCGACCTGGAATGAGTTGCGGGTGTTGGCATCTCGCCATGCCACCACCGGCATATTGCGGCGGGCGATCCGCTCCAGCGGCGGGACCTCGACGTGTTCCCGAACGACACGGGTGCCGTCCTCGGCGTTCTTGCCGACCGTCGCCATCCGGACCCCGGCACCGACCTGCACCATGGCGCCGCCGCGACTCTTGGCTCCGAGCGCACCGACGAGGGTCCACCATCCCCAGTAGCGACGGAAGCGCTCGGGCATGAGGATTTCCCCGGTCGGCATGACCAGGATGGTGCGCGCCGCGGCCGAACTACCGAGGGCCCGGAACAGCCAGCCGGCCGCCGTGTCGTACTGCTTCTCGGTGCCGTCGAGCCCGATCGCGGTCACATAGTCCTCGGAATTGGGATCGAAATCCTTGCGGCCCACATGTACGTGCAGTTGGGCGCCGTCGATGTTCTGGAACGTGCGAAGTTGACCGCGCCGCAAAATCGAATCGCCGATGTTGTCACTCTGCCCCCAGGTCGAAAGGAAGACGCGAGTCACCTTCACCGCCCTTCACGAACACGCGCACCGACACGCAAGTTCAGCAAACCACCAGCCGCTCGGCAGCCGGTAGACATATTGACGTCTCTGTCATCTAGACCATAGCGCGACGGCCGGCGAGCGCACGTCCTAGCGTCAATTCGTCGGCAAACTCCAGGTCACCGCCCATGGGCAGACCGGATGCAATCCGGCTGACGGTCAATCCGGGGATATCACGCAGCATCCGCATGAGATACGTCGCGGTCGCCTCGCCCTCGGTATTGGGGTCGGTAGCAATGATCACCTCGGCAACGTCGACACCGTCGACCCGCTCCCCGATCCGGTTGAGCAGTTCGCGGATGCGCAGCTGATCGGGCCCCACCCCGGACAACGGATCCAGCGCCCCGCCCAGCACGTGGTAGCGGCCCCGGAACTCACGGGTGCGCTCCACCGCCTGGATGTCCTTGGGTTCCTCGACGACGCACACCAGGGAGGCGTCGCGGCGGGCATCTTTGCAGATCCGGCAGCGTTCCTCGTCGGAGACATTGCCGCACACCGCACAGAACGTGACACCGTCGCGGACTCGCCCGAGCACCGCGGTCAGCCGGTCGATATCCGGCGGCTCCACCGACAACAGATGGAACGCGATGCGCTGGGCACTCTTGGGCCCGATCCCCGGCAGCTTGCCGAGCTCGTCGATCAGATCTTGTACCGGCCCCTCGAACAACTCAGGTACCCGGCAGTCCGAAACCACCCAGGCCACCGGCCAGCGGCCCGAGCCGCGTCTGGGCGAGGATGGTGACCTGCTTGGACGCGTCGGCGAGCGCCCCGACGATGAGATCCTGCAGCGTCTCGGGATCCGACGGGTCGATCACCTTCGGGTCGATGGCCACCGCAATGACCTCACCGCTGCCCCTCATGGTGACCTGCACCAGGCCACCGCCGCCCTGGCCGTGCACCTCGGCGTTTGCCAGCGCCTCCTGAGCCTCCATCAGCTGCTGCTGCACCTGCTGTGCCTGCGCGAGCAACGCGGACATATCGGGCTGACCACCACCGGGTTGCATGACTGTCCCCTCTTGATTTCGACCTGGTCTCGACTTCATTCCACTCACGAGTCCGAGACGATTTGCTCTTCAACACTAGCCGTCACGGCGACTACCGTGGCGGCGTGCACGTCCCCTCCAGCTTGCGTGTCGGCGCCATCACAGCGGCGACGATGCTCGTCGCCGCCAGTCTGTCCGGCTCGGCCGCCCCGTTGGCCGGCGCCGCGCCCAACACCATCGCCGGCAAGATCGTGTTCCTCGATCCGGGCCACAACGGCGCCAACGACGCGTCCATCAGCCGTCAGGTCCCCACCGGGCGGGGCGGCACCAAGGACTGCCAGGCCAGCGGCACCACCACGAACTCCGGTTACCCCGAGCACACCTTCAACTGGGACGTCACGCTTCGTGTCCGCGCCATCCTGGACGCCAACGGTGTCCGCACCGCGCTGTCACGCGGCAATGACGACGCGCTCGGACCGTGCGTCGACGAGCGTGCCGCCATGGCCAACGCCCTGCGGCCCAACGCCATCGTCAGCATTCACGCCGACGGCGGCCCGGCCACCGGTCGCGGTTTCCACGTGCTCTACTCGGACCCGCCGCTGAACACCGTGCAGGCCGGCCCCTCGGTGCAGTTCGCCCAGATCATGCGCGATCAACTACGCGGCTCGGGGATCCCGCCGGCCAACTACATCGGCTCAGGGGGCCTCAACCCGCGCTCGGACATCGCCGGGCTCAACCATGCCCAGTTCCCGTCGGTGCTGGTGGAGCTGGGCAATATGAAGAACCCGGCCGACTCGGCGTTGATGGAGTCCGAGGCCGGACGCCAGAAGCTGGCCGAGGCGGTGGCCCGGGGCGTCGCGACCTGGCTGGCCAACACCTAGGAAGCCGTTTCGAGTTCCTTCTTCAGGTTGCCCAGCACCTCGTCCTGAATCTTGCGCAGGCCCAGCGGGGCGAAGGTCTTCTCGAAGAAGCCCTTGATACCGCCCGCGCCGTTCCAGGACGTCTTGACGGTGACGGTCGAGCCGGTGCCTGCGGGCGCCACCGTCCAGTTGGTCACCAGGGTGGAGTTGGCATCCTTCTCGATGACGGTCTTGCCGGCGACGTCGACGCTGGCCTTCACGTCTCTGGAGCGGGACTCGGTGGCCTGCAGCTTCCAGCTCACGACGGTGCCTGCGCCCTGCCCGCCCTGCAGCACGGAGTAGTTGCTGTAATGCGACGAGAGGATCTTGGGCCGGACCGTCTGGTAATCGGAGACCGCGGCAAGCACAGCTTCCGGTGCGGCATCTATCAACACAGTGCTGGAAGCGCTGACCTGTCCCATGAGTGCAAAACTCCTGTCATCACGTATCGGTGCGGTCGCGGCTTCGGCGACCGAGGACTAGCGTATATGTGTGTCTGTTGTGGCAACCGACGCACAAGCTGTACACGGGGCGGGCGTGCAGCGACTACTGGCCAGCTACCGGGCCATCCCCCCGACAGCGACTGTGCGACTGCGCAAACCCACGTCGAACCTGTTCCGGGCGCGGGAGAAGATCGCTGCCGAAGGTCTGGACACCTCCGGGCTCACCGGCGTCATCGCCGTGGACCCCGTCGCCCGCACCGCCGACGTCTCGGGCATGTGCACCTACGAGGATCTGGTGGCCGCCACCCTGCCCCACGGCCTGTCCCCACTGGTCGTTCCCCAGCTCAAGACGATCACGCTCGGCGGAGCCGTCACCGGACTCGGTATCGAATCGGCCTCCTTCCGCAACGGTCTGCCCCACGAGTCGGTGCTCGAACTCGACGTCCTCACCGGCGCAGGCGAACTCGTCACCGCCGACCGGAACACCCATCCGGACCTCTTTCACGCGTTTCCGAACTCCTATGGCACCCTCGGCTATTCGGTACGGCTGCGGATCGAGCTGGAACCCGTCCAGCCCTTCGTCGCACTGCGCCATCTGCGGTTCCATTCGCTCGACGAGCTGGTCGCCGAGATGGACCGCATCATCGAGACCCGCGGCTACCAGGGTGTGCCCGTGCACTACCTCGACGGCGTGGTGTTCAGCGCCGACGAGAGCTACCTGTGCCTGGGCTTTCAGACCGACACCGCGGGCCCGGTCAGCGACTACACCGGCCGCGACATCTATTACCGCTCCATTCAGCACGCCGGGAGCGAGCGCCACGACCGCCTCACCATCGCCGACTACCTGTGGCGCTGGGACACCGACTGGTTCTGGTGTTCAAGGGCTTTCGGCGCCCAGCATCCGGTGTTGCGCCGGCTGTGGCCGCGCCGCTACCGGCGCAGCAGTTTCTACTGGAAGCTCATCGGCTACGACCAGAGGTTCGGGATCGCCGACCGAATCGAGAAGCGCAACGGCCGTCCCCCCAGGGAGCGGGTGGTCCAGGATGTCGAGCTGCCGCTGGAGAACTGCACCACCTTCCTGAACTGGTTCCTGGACAACGTTCCCATCGAACCGATCTGGCTGTGCCCGCTGCGGTTGCGCGACCACGGTGCGCAGTGGCCGCTGTATCCGCTGCGGCCCGGCCGCACCTACGTCAACATCGGCTTCTGGTCCTCGGTACCGGCCGGTCCCGCACCCGGACACACCAACCGACTCATCGAACGCAAGGTCTCCGAACTGGACGGCCACAAGTCGCTGTACTCGGAATCCTTCTACAGCGCCGACGAGTTCGACGCCCTGTACGGCGGCGAGATCTACCGGTCCGTGAAGAAAACCTACGACCCCGACGCACGGTTACTCGACCTGTACGCGAAGGCGGTGCACAACCGATGACGACGTTCAAAGATCACGCCGATCAGGGCAGGCTCAGTCTCGCCGAGGTGCTCGAAGTCTTCACCGCCGGCAAGCTCCCCCTGAAGTTCACCGCCTACGACGGCAGCACGTCGGGACCGGAGGACGCCGCGGTCGGACTGTCGCTGACCTCGCCGCGCGGCACCACCTACCTGGCCACCGCCCCGGGAGAACTGGGCCTGGCCCGTGCCTACGTCTCGGGCGATATCGAGCCATTGGGTGTGCACCCCGGCGATCCCTACGACCTGTTGCGGGCACTCGCGGACAAGACGGCCATCAAACGTCCGCCCGCGCGCGTACTGGCCAATGTCATCGGTTCGATAGGGCTGGAGCACCTCGTCCCGATCGCGCCGCCCCCACAAGAGGCGCTGCCCCGTTGGCGACGAATGGCAGAAGGGCTGCGGCACAGCAAATCCCGGGACGCCGAGGCCATCCACCATCACTACGATGTGTCGAACGCCTTCTACGAGCGGGTGCTCGGCCCGTCGATGACCTACACCTGTGCGTGCTACCCGGATGAGCATGCCTCGCTGGAAGACGCCCAGGACAACAAGTACCGGCTGGTCTTCGAGAAGCTGCGCCTGCAACCCGGGGACCGGCTGCTCGATGTGGGCTGCGGCTGGGGCAGCATGGTGCGCTACGCCGCCCGGCGCGGTGTCCAGGTGCTGGGTGTGACCTTGTCGGCCGAGCAGGCCGCCTGGGCGCAACGCGCGATCGCCGATGAAGGTCTGTCCGGCCTGGCCGAGGTGCGCCACGGCGACTACCGCGACATCACCGAGTCCGGCTTCGACGCGGTGTCCTCGATCGGGCTGACCGAACACATCGGGGTGGCCAACTATCCGTCGTATTTCGCCTTCCTGCAGGCGAAGATGCGGGTGGGCGCACTGCTGCTCAATCACAGCATCACCCGGCCGAACAACCGGACCGGCGCCTCCGCGAGCTTCTTCATCGACCGTTATGTCTTCCCCGACGGTGAGCTGACGGGGTCGGGACGCATCATCGCCGAAGCCCAGGACGTCGGGTTCGAGGTGCTGCACGAGGAGAACCTGCGCAAGCACTATGCGCTGACCCTGCGCGACTGGTGCCGCAATCTGGTCGAGCACTGGGATGAGGCGGTCGCCGAGGTCGGCCTGCCCACCGCCAAGGTGTGGGGGCTCTACATGGCCGGGTCCCGGCTCGGTTTCGAATCCAATGTGGTTCAGCTGCACCAGGTTCTGGCGGTCAAGCTGGACGATCGCGGCCGCGACACAGATCTGCCGATGCGGCCTTGGTGGGCTCCCTAACCCCGTTCGATGCGCTTGGCGCCCAGTTCGTTCTGCAGCAGTTCGATCGCCACTTCCTCCGGGTCGCGGCGCACCACCTCCGAGGTGTCGCTGTTGGCCTCGGCCAGCATGCGTTCCTCTTCGGCCCGCTGATCCGGGCGCGGAGCCGGAGCGGTATCGGACGGGGCGGGTTCGCCCGAGTCCGGCACGCAGCGGATCTGCCAGTTCACCCCGAGCGCGTCCTTGAGTGCCTCGCGGATGACTTCGACATTGCGTGGCTCACTGAGCCGCTTGGCCAGCGGCGGAGCCCGATGGCTGAGCACCAGCGTGTCACCGTCCACCGCGCGCACGATCGCATCGGCCAGCATGGCGTTGACCGGCTTGCTGCGGGCATTCACCTTCTCCCGCACGGTGTCCCACATCGAGCGGACCGCCGCGGCATCCGGTTGACCGACGGCGGCGGGCGGGGGCATCGGCGCGGGGGCCGGTTCCGGTTCGGGTTGTGGTTCGGGGACCGGAGCGGGTCGGGGCGGGGGCACCGGCGCGGGAGCCGGTGTGGGCACCGGCGGCGTCACCGGCTCGGGAGCCGGGGCGGGTTCGGGTGTGGGCAGCGGCTTGGGCGGGGGAATCGGCGCGGGCGTCGGTTCGGGCTTCGGCTCGGGTGCCGCCTCGGCCACGGCCTGGGCCCGGCTGGCCCGGACGAACTGCTTGGCCGACGTCGCAGACGCGGCAGCTGCCGGGGCCGAACCGTCAGCCGGTATGGCCATGTCCAGCCGGGTCTCGATCCGCTCGATGCGTTGCAGCAGAGCCGATTCGGTGTCGTGGGCCGAGGGCAGCAGCAACCTGGCGCAGACCACTTCCAGCAGCAGTCGCGGCGCGGTGGCGCCGCGCATCTCGCCGAGCCCGGCATGCACCACCTCGGCGTAGCGCGCCAGCGTGGCCGAGCCCACCTTGGCGGCCTGTTCGCGCATCCGGTCCAGCACCCCGTCCGGGGCATCGACCACCCCGCGGTCGGCGGCATCCGGAACGGCTTGCAGCACAATGAGATCACGGAAACGTTCCAGCAGATCCACAGCGAATCGGCGCGGGTCGTGGCCGGCGTCGATCACCGATTCCACCGCCCCGAACAGTGCGGCGGCATCCCCGGCGGCCAGCGCGTCGACGGCGTCGTCGATCAGCGCGACATCGGTGGCGCCCAACAGCGACAGCGCCCGCTGATAGACGACGTGATTGTTGTCGGCCCCGGCGACCAGCTGATCGAGCACCGAGAGACTGTCGCGCGGCGATCCGCCGCCCGCCCGGATCACCAGCGGGTAGACGGCGTCCTCCACCGTGACGCCCTCGTCGCGGCAGATGCGTTCCAGCAGGGTACGCATCGTCTTGGGCGCCAACAACCGGAACGGGTAGTGATGGGTGCGGGACCGGATGGTGGGCAGTACCTTTTCCGGTTCGGTGGTGGCGAACACGAAGATCAGGTGGTCCGGCGGCTCCTCCACGATCTTGAGCAGTGCGTTGAAGCCCGCATTGGTCACCATGTGCGCTTCGTCGATGATGAAGATGCGGTACCGCGACTGGGCCGGCGCGTAGAACGCGCGGTCCCGCAGTTCACGGGTGTCGTCCACGCCGCCGTGGCTGGCGGCGTCCAGTTCGGACACGTCCACGTTGCCCGGGCCGTTGGGCGCCAGCGCCACACAGGAGTCGCACACCCCGCACGGCGTCGGGGTGGGCCCCTGCTCGCAGTTCAGCGACCGGGCCAGGATGCGGGCCGAGGAGGTCTTGCCACAGCCACGCGGGCCGGAGAACAGATACGCGTGGTTGATACGGCCGGCGGACAGCGCCGTCGACAACGGTGCGGTGA
Source organism: Mycolicibacterium frederiksbergense (assembly GCF_012223425.1). Taxonomy (GTDB): domain Bacteria; phylum Actinomycetota; class Actinomycetes; order Mycobacteriales; family Mycobacteriaceae; genus Mycobacterium; species Mycobacterium frederiksbergense. The sequence continues at coordinate 2,948,046 of NZ_CP038799.1, read as the reverse complement.
CATGCTCCTGGCCGACGACCTCGGCGAAGCTTGCGGGTCGGTACTTCCGGTAGAGCGCCACGGTCAGCAGGGTACCGAGCGGGGGCGACTAATCACGAGCCAGCAGCGACTCGGTGGCCGCCAGCAGTGCACACGTCGAAAGACCATCGATGGCGGCACGCAGGTCGGACTCCGGCGGGAAGCTCGGCGCGATCCGGATGTTCTTGTCCTCCGGGTCTTTTCCGTACGGGAAGGCCGCACCGGCGGCGGTGACGGCGATTCCGGCGTCCTTGGCCAGCGCGATGGTGCGCCGCGCCGTACCTGGCCACACGTCCAGGCTGACGAAGTATCCGCCGTTGGGATCGGTCCATGACGCGATCTTGGAGGCGTCCAGGCGGTCGGCCAGGATCTCGGCGACCAGCGCAAACTTGGGCGCCAGCAGGTCCCGGTGGCGCTGCATGTGCCGCCGGACGCCATCGGCATCACCGAAGAAACGCAGATGGCGCAGCTGGTTGACCTTGTCCGGGCCGATCGACTTCTTGCCGGCGTGCTTGAGGTACCAGGCGATATTGTCCGCCGAGGCCCCGAAGAAACTCACCCCGGCACCGGCGAAGGTCATCTTCGAGGTGGACGCGAACACCAGCGGCCGGTTGGGGTGGCCCGCGTCCGCGGCGATGGTGAGCACGTCGATCGGATCGACGAAGTCGGATGTGATGGTGTGCACCGCGTAGGCGTTGTCCCAGAACAACCGGAAGTCCGAGGCCGCGGTGCGCATCTGCAACAGCCGGGTGACCGTCTCCGGGGAATAGGTCGTGCCGGTCGGATTCGAGTACACCGGCACGCACCACATGCCCCGGACCGCCGGATCGGCGGCGACCAGTTCCTCGATGAGGTCCACATCGGGGCCGTCCTCGCGCAGCGGCACCGGCATCATCTCGATACCGAAGCTCTCGGTGATGGCGAAGTGCCGGTCATAACCCGGCGACGGGCAGAGGAATTTCACGCCCGGCTCCTGCGACCACGGCCGCGGAGAATCGACACCGCCGTGCAGCAGGGAGAACACCACCGCGTCGTGCATGAACTCCAGGCTGGCGTTGTTACCGGCGATCAGATTCTGCACCGGGATGTCCAGCAGCTCACCGAAGATCGAACGCAGTTCGGGCAGACCGTGCAGGCCACCGTAGTTGCGGGTGTCGGTACCGTCGGCGTCCCGGTAGGCATCGCTGCCCGGCAGGTCGAGCAGACCGTTGGACAGGTCCAACTGCGCCGCCGACGGCTTCCCCCGGGTCAGGTCGAGAGTGAGACCTTTGGCCTGCAGCTCGGTGTAGCTGCGCTGCAGCAGCTCGTGCTGGGCCGTCAGCTCGTCGCGGCTCAGTGACTCGAACGACGAGGACTCAAACGACACGGCGGACCTTTCACGCGAAGCCGCGAACACGGGTTTCACAGGAAAATCGGAAAAGCGGGTTGCTTCCACAACGTAAGGGGACCCCGCGCACCCGCCAGAGCCCATTGACCCTTGCTGCCTTCCGGCCCTGGGGGAGTTCACAGGATGGACGCCGCGCGGGGTCCGAGTGCCGAGTGTAGTACCCCGCCTCGTTGCGGAGGGTGGTCGGGCGTCTCCCCGCGGTCGGCTACCATGGCCGACGGAGGATTCGCCTAGTGGCCTATGGCGCTCGCCTGGAACGCGGGTTGGGTTAATAGCCCTCAGGGGTTCAAATCCCCTATCCTCCGCAGTTGGTCCGGGGCGTGACCGAAGATCGATCTGGTCGCGCCCCGGGACCACAAACTCGTTCTAGGAGGAGTATGCGGCGCGGTATCGCATCGCTGTGGCACGCGTCATCGCTGGTACTCGCCGGGGTTCTGTTCTTCCTCTTTGTGCTTCCACGCTGGTTCGAGCTGACCGGACAGTGGCCGGGCACCCTGGGCACCGCGCTGCGCATCGTGTGCGGCGTGCTGGTAGGTCTGACGGCGCTCCCGGTGGTGCTGACCCTGGCGCGTACCCGCAAACCCGAGCTCGGCACGCCGGCTCTGGCGCTGTCGCTGCGGGTCTGGTCGATCGTCGGACATATCGCGGCCGGGGTGCTGATCACGGGTGCCGCCATCAGCGAGATCTGGCTGGATCTGGACACCGCCGGCCAGTGGCTGTTCGGCATCTACGGCGCCGCAGCCGCGATCGCCCTGCTCGCCGCCTTCGCGTTCTATCTGGCCTTCGTGGCCGAGTTGCCGCCGCCGCCGCCCAAGCCGCTCAAGGTGAAGGCCGAGAAGCAGAGCCGGCGTGGACGCGGCGCGGACGCCTCGTCGACCACCGACGAACCTGCCGACGAGACCACAGACGAGCCTGCCGAGGACACCTCGGAGGCCACCGAAGGTCCCGATTCCGACGAATCCGACGAATCCGATTCTGCGGAGCCCGCCGATACCTCGGACGAGCCCGAGTCGACCGAGGCTGCCGAACCGGTCGAGGAAACCGCCTCTGAAGAGGGCAAATTGCGCAATCGCCGACCGTCGGGGAAGTCCCGCCGGGGCCGCACGCGCGGTGGCATCGCCACCGAGGATTGACGTTCCCGGCGTCAATTACGTCGACAGTTCGCCCACTCACAGTCACTATTGAGGGGAAACCTCTGGCGCTCGGAAGGCGGCGAATGCGCAAGGTCCACTCGCGGCGGTGGCTCACCGCCCTGGTCTCCGCCACTGCTGCCGTCCTGCTGGTCTCCCCTGTCACTGCGCTCGCCGAGCCGGCTGACCTGTCCTGGGCCGCCGATCAGGTCGAGCCGTCCGTGGTCCGCCTGGACACCGTCGTCGACTACCAGCGCGTGATGGGTACCGGCACCGGTTTCGTGATCGACGGCGGCGGTCAGGTGCTGACCAACTACCACGTCGTTCAGGGCGCCGATGTGATCACCGCCGTGGTGGGCGGGCGCTCCTTCGGCGCCGATATCGTCGGGTTCGACCGTGGGCGCGACATCTCGGTGTTGCAGTTGCGTGGGGCCGGCGGGTTGCCGCCCGCTGCACTGGGCGATTCCAACGGAATCGTGATCGGCGAGCCCGTCATCGCCATCGGCAACGCCAGGGGGAGCAACAGTCCGCTGACCCGCGAATCCGGCACGGTCACCGCGCTGGGCCGCACGATCAGCGCCGAGGACGAGCTCACCGGCGCCAAGTCTCAGATGACCGGACTGTTCGAGATCGCCGCACCCGTGCGGGCAGGTGACTCCGGCGGCCCCGTGGTCAACGGCGCCGGGCAGGTCATCGGCGTGACGACCGCGGCGACCGTGAACTTCCGGACCGACCCCGGTGGTGAGGGTTTTGTCATCCCGATCAACGACGCGATGGCGATCGCCAATCAGATCCGGTCGCGCACACCCTCGGACACCGTGCACATCGGCCCCCCGACGCTGCTGGGAGTCGGGGTCAGCAGCGCCGAACAGCACGAGGCCTTCCCCGGCGTGCTCGTGCGCGAGGTGTTGCCTGGCGGCCCGGCCGAGATGGCCGGACTCGCCAATGGTGACGTGATCCTGACCATCGACGAGACCCCGATCGAGTCTGCCGCCGATCTCACCCAGGTATTGGACCGGCATTACCCGGGCGATGTCATCGGGTTGACGTGGATTGATCGCGCGGGCCAGCAACGCACCGGCAAAGCCGCACTCACACCCGGCCCCTAAGCTTTGCTGAGCGATCGCTCAACACCGAAAGACCCGCCCGGAGGGGCCGCCACACGTCGCCGCGGAACTTCGCCAAATTCCCGCCCAGGGGTTGCGTTGCCGCACACGGCGTTGCTCGATCCGGTGTCGGCGACCTTGTGGCCGGCCTTACATTGCGGCACAAATGAGGTTCCGGACACTATCCGGCGAAATGGCGGCTCCCACCGATTCCGGTGAAGGCGGTCACGGGGCCGCCCGGGGCCGGTCATCGGCGCACCGATTCCGGACGCGCCCCGTGTACGGCATCCCGCCGCACCGACTCCCCACGGATGCGCGCGGGTCGTGGCCGGTGCAGCTGTTCGCTTCGCGACCGGATCCTGGGTGAGACAACGCATTTCGAGTCCAATATGCACCGGAGACGAGAACGCACGCGCAGGCCCTCACGGCACCGGACCGGGCCGGTTCCGACGGACCGAAGAACCGGCCCACAGCACCGGCCTGAACCGGACCGCCGCAATCCCGAAACTCGCGCAGAACCGTTGCCGGCACCCCCCGCCCTACCGTCTTCAACGACTTGGCCCTGGCCAACTTCCGGGTTGGGCTGGCAACCGACTGTGAGGTTGCTGGAGGGACGATTAGGTCTTTGACCAGGCAAATGTCGGCAAACTCGGGGTCGCGTGGGGCTTCCGCCATGATCAGGTGGAGGTTACATTTAGCTGAACATCGCGCCCAGGCTTGTGCATCACACGCCCCGCTGCCGATGAAGTGGGGAGACACCGTGGTCCAGACAGCAGTCATCGCGTACCTGATCGGGTGGGTGGCGAGCGCCGCCATCGTCTACGTGGCGAGTCGCCGTCTCAACGATCCCCGCAACCCGGCTCCGCACATCCTGATCCTCAGCGCCGTGGCCGGCGCCCTGTGGCCGATGCTGCTGCTCGGAGCCGTCGAGTTCAGCTCTCTGGTGGCGTGTTCGAACGCCGCCTCGCATCTGAAGGTCGACGGTCCCGAACTCGTCGGCGCGGGCGTCGTGCCGCTGCGCTGAACCGCCTCACTCGGCGATCCGGTTACCTGGGCATCCCAGTGCTCGCACTCGCTTCGTGAACTCGTCCGTCGACAGGGTGTACCTGGCCCGCCACGGCCAGACCGCGCTCAACGCCGAAGGGCGTCTGCGGGGGCTCAGCGACCCTCCCCTCAACGCTGTCGGCGCCGCCGAAGCCGAGCGCCTCGGGGCTGTCCTGGCCGCGAAACACCCCACCCGGATTCTCTCGAGCCCTCTGCAACGGGCGGTGGCGACCGCCGCCGCAATCGCCCGTGCCGCCGGCATCACTGCTACTGCCGACGAACGAATCAACGACCGCGACTACGGCCCGTGGACCGGCGCGGTGAAAGCCGACGTCATCGCGGAGTTCGACAGCGTCGACGCGGCGCCGGGCGTCGAGACGCTCGATGCCCTTTCTGCTCGCGTCTGTGCGGCGTTCACCGAGATCGTCGAGACTCCCGGCTCCGGTCCGTTGGTTCTTGTCTCGCATGACGCCGTCAATCGTGCCCTGATCGCCGTACTGGATGCCCGACTCACCGAAGTCGGGCAACGCACGGCCTGCTGGAACCAACTGAGTCGTGTCGGCGGCGTATGGCGCGTCGACCTCTACGACCAGAAGCCGGGTTGACGCGCGGCCTCCGCGTTTCGGTTCGTCTGTCATGGAACGACTTTGGTGTCAGGTCCGACGACGGGACCGGGCGCACTCAGGTCACACCGGATTGCCCTCCGCGTCCCAGTGCGCGGCGACCTTCTTGCTCGGCTGCACGCGCGGCGGCTCGCCCGGCATTTTCGGATAGCTGGGCGGGTACGGCAGATCGCCCAGCCCGCGCTCCTCGTCCGCCCGCACCATGTCCAGTAGCAAATCGATCGACTGCGCGGTGTCGTCGATCCCCGCCCACGGATCGGGCCGACCGGCAACGAAATCCGGCACCGTGGCGATCGTGTAGTCATCGGGGTCGGCGCCGCGCAACTCGTCCCACGTCAACGGCGTCGACACCGTCGCGATCGGCGTCTTGCGGGCCGAGTACGCCGATGCGAACGTGCGGTCCCGGGCATTCTGGTTGTAGTCGATGAACAACCGTTCGCCCCGCTCCTCCTTCCACCACGACGTCGTCACGGATTCGGGTACCCGCCGCTCGACCTCGCGGGCCAGCGCAATGCCGGCGCGGCGCACCGCGATGAAGTCCCAGTCGGTGGCGATCCGCAAGAAGACGTGGACGCCGCGACCGCCCGAGGTTTTCGGATAGCCCACCAGGCCGAGCTCGTCGAGCAGCGGTTTGAGCACGTCCACGGCGACCTCGGCGGCCTCCTTGAACCCGGTGCCCGGCTGCGGGTCGAGGTCGATGCGCAACTCGTCGGGATGCTCGGTGTCCGGGCAACGGACCTGCCACGGGTGCAGCGTCACAGAACCCATCTGGGCAGCCCAGGCAATGGCGGCCGGATGGGTGATCTTGAGCGCGTCTGCGGTGCGGCCCGACGGGAAGGTGACCGTGCAGGTCTGCAGATAGTCGGGATGCTTCTGCGGAACCCGCTTCTGGTAGATCTCCTCGCCGTCGATGCCGTCGGGGAAACGTTGCAGATGAACCGGCCTGTCCCGCAACAGGTTCACCATCGGACCAGCGACCGAGAGGTAGTAGTCGAACAACGCACCCTTGGTGCCCTTGGTGCCGAGTGCCGGGAAGTACGGCTTGTCGCGGTTGGTCAACCGCACGGCCACACCGTCGACGTCGACCTCTTCGGCCTTGCTGGCCATCAGTTCTTCTCCAGGACGTCGGACAGGTCGTAATTCATTGGCACGTCGAGTTGGGCGAACGTGCAACTGTGTGGTTCGCGGTCGGGCCGCCAGCGCAGGAACTTCACCGCATGCCGGAATCGCCGGCCATGTTGGCTGTTGCCTTCCATCTGGTCATAGGCCACCTCGCATACCCGTTCGGGTCGCACCGGGATCCAGCGCTTGTCGGCCGCGGAGTTCCACCGGCTCGGTTCGCCGTCGTTCACCTGATCACCTTCGCGTAGCGGTTCGAGGTCGGCCAGCAACGACAGCCGGGCCTTGGCGGTGAAAGATGCTGCGCCGCCGACCATCTGAAGCTCGCCGTCCTCGCGGTACAGGCCGAGCAGGATCGAACCGATACCCTCACCGCTCTTGTGGATGCGGTAGCCGATCGCCACGCAGTCCGCATCGCGGTGATGCTTGACCTTCACCATCTCCCGCTTGCCCGGCAGATACGACCCGTCGAGCCGCTTGGCGATCACACCGTCGAGGCCGGCGCCCTCGAACTCCTCCAGCCACTGCTCGCCGAGAGCGGGGTCCTCGGTGGTGCGGGTGACGTGGCACCACTGCGTTTCGTGCACGGATTCGATCAACGCCTGCCGGCGGATCCGGAACGATTCGCCGAGCAGCGACCGATCACCGGTGGCGAGCGCGTCGAACCCGATGAAATGCGCCGGGGTCTCCTTGGCGAGCTTGGTGATCCGGCTCTCGGCGGGGTGGATCCGCTGGCTCAGTGACTCCCAGTCCAGCCGGGTCCGGCCGGAGATCTCCCGCGGGACCACGATCTCGCCGTCCAGCACGCACCGCGGGTCCAACTCGTCGCGGACCGCCTCGATGACCTCTGGAAAGTACCGGCCCAGGTCCTTGCCGCTGCGGGACAGCAGCACGACATCGTCGTCGTCACGGAAGACCAGCGCCCGTCTAGTTGACTGAACTTCGGCGAGCCTTCCGATGGAGTGGCTGCGGCGGGCGGAGGATCCGGCTATGGGCGAGGTGGGTCGGGTGGAGTCGGCGCCGAGCGGGTTGCCGTGGCGGGTGATCTTCCCCGATGCCGAGCATCCCGGGGCGACGTCATACCTTCGCGAACTGGCGGCGTCTGATTGCAGTCCACTCACAGTTCGAAGTTACGCGTTCGACCTTCTGCGGTGGTTCCGTTTCCTGCATGACCGCCTGATCAGTTGGGAGCGAGCCGAGCGCGTAGATGTCCGCGCGTTCGTCGAGCACTTGCGGGCGGCGCCCAATCCGCAACGTCTTCGCCGACGACCGGATGGGCCGCCACCGGGGTCGGTGAACGCAGTGACCGGCAAGGCGGAGTTGTCCGGCAAGTACGCCCCCCGCACCATCAACCATCAGCTGTCAGTCTTATTCGGGTTTTATGACCACGCCTGTGCCGCCGATCTGGGTCCGCTGGTGAATCCCGTTCCTGCACAACGTGCTAGGCAAGGTGGCCGACCGCATGCGCACCACAACCCGATGGAAGACTTCGCTATCTTTCGGCGCGCCAACTACCGGCAGAAGACCCCACGGCCGGTGTGGCGGGCGATCCCCGATGACGCCGCCGCAGCGCTGTTCAACGCGTTGCGCAGCCACCGCGATCGAGCGTTAGTGAGTTTCTATCTGTCCTCGGGTGTGCGGGCATCGGAGCTGCTCGGTTTGCGTCACGGTGATCTGGATGCCGGCCGCTACACAATCACGGTCACCAGCAAGGGCAGCCGCATGCGGGAGACCGTTCCGGCCTCAGTGGACTCATTCGTATGGCTGGCGCTGTATTTGGCTGGACGCCCGCCGATCGAGCCGGGTGGTCCGGTGTGGTGGACCCGACGCTCTCAGCCGGCACCGCTGAACTACCACGCAATGCGCGCGGTGCTGCGCCGCGCCAACGCCAGCTTGGGCGCGAACTGGTCGTTGCACGACTTCCGCCACACCGCCGCCGCGCGGATGCTGGCCGACCCCGCGTTCACGCTGGTCGACGTGCAAACCGTCCTGCGGCATGCCAGCGTGACGACCACTCAGATCTACACCCAGCCTCGTCTGGAAGATCTGATTGGGAAGGTCTTGGAGCATCACGCCCGGCCGAAAGTGGACATGACAACGATCGAACCGGCCTACGACGCCGCAGCGGTCCGAGAACTGTTGGGGCTGCCGAATTGAGCGCTGAGGACACCCGGTCACCGCAACGCCGGCAAGCCGCCGCGACGCGGCGGGCGATGAGCCCACAGGTCCAGCTGCTGTCACGGCCTGATTCACCGCATCTACAAGCGATCCCGGCAGACAGCCGGTTCGGCCCCGCCGGCCTGGCTCGGCCCCTGTGGGGCTACGACGCCAACCACGCGCCCCCACCGCTGCCAGAGGACGCCCGCGGTGCTGAAATGCAGTCGCTGACCATCACAGAGTTGTGCGATGTCGTGGCCGAGCACCACCGGACGCTGCCACCCCAGCAACTTCAGCCGATGATTCGGGGTACGCGGGCCGTGCTGGGCACCCTGGCCCAGTATCCGGGGCAAACGTGGGAGGAGCGGTGGCTGGCCAGCGGTTACGACGCCGCTCCGCGCACCTGGTTCGTGCATGATGCATTGCCGCACTACGATCACTGGTCACCCACGCTCAAGGCCGTCAATGCATTACTGCGGGTACGCGCACTTCGGCCGTCCTACAGTTGGCTGCTGGATTCCAAGCAGCGGGTGACCCTCGGCAGGTTCCTCGACAGCAACGGCGGGCCGGACTTGGAACGGTTGCGTACGCTGCCCGCCTACCGGGACGCGGTGCCCAAATACCAGGACGACGCCGAAAAGGCATTGGCGCGGGTGATGATCCGCACCGGGAAGAACATCGGACAACTGTGCGGCGACGATCTGCTGTTCTACGCCGACGTGGTGCGCACCTCGGGACGACAGCGCCGCGAACACCTCATCTGGGAGCTGCTGGTCGCCCTGGGCCCCTTGGCCGAGGAGGCGCCTACGCTGCGGGCGACGTGGTCGGCGCGAGGCAACACACGCCAACACAGCGCCGCGACGCTAGTCGATCGATACGGCATCCCCGCCTCAGGAGTGCGCGACCTCCTCGTGGGCTACCTCGAGGAGCTACAGCCCAACATGGACTACAGCTCGCTGGAGGGACTTGCCTACCGCCTGGCCCGATTGTTCTGGTGGGAGATCCTGCAGATCAACCCGGACCAAAAGGACCTGGCGATCTCGGCCGAGGTGGTGACGGCATGGCGGGAACGGTTGGCGATGACCCTCGACGGCCGCCCGCGACGCGAAGTGCATTCAATCCTGTTCGCCATCCGCGGCATGTACCGCGACCTGGCCGAGTGGTCGCACGACGACCCCGTCCGCTGGGGTGTCTGGGTCGCGCCGTGCCCAGTACCGCGGGCGCTCAGTCGCGCGGCGGCCAAGCAGAAACGCCGCCAGAAGGCCTCCATGCAGGATCGCACCCGCATGCTCACCCCACTGCTGCCGGCACTCCTGGCTGCGGCTACAGCGCATAAGGACCGCACCGCAACGCTTCTGCAGCGCGCCCTGGCTTGCACGCACGACCAGGAGTTCGTCGTTGCCGGCTCCACGTTTCTGCGGCACTGTCCACCGCTACGGCGCGACGGCGACGCCCGCGCCCGGATTTGGGCGCACCTGGCACCCGGACAGCAGCGGCCGGGATGGATCCGAGGCAGTGCCGAGCGCATCGACGTAACCGCGCTCGAAGAGGAGGGCTTCTGGGGTTGGGCGCTCGTGGAGACACTGCGTCACACCGGCATTCGCATCGAGGAACTTCTTGAACTGACCCAATTATCGCTGCGGCACTACACCGCCTCCACCACCGCCACGCTGGTGCCCTTGCTCCACATCGTGCCGTCCAAGACCGATTGCGAGCGGCTGATCCCGATGACTCCGGAACTGGTCGGAGTGCTGTTGGAGGTTTTGCGCCGCGCCAAGGCCGGCAAGGATCACGTGCCGCTGTCGATCGCCTACGACACCAACGACAAGGTCCACAGCGAACCGTTCCCGCACCTGTTCGCACGCCCTCTGGGTACCCGTCACGAAGTGCTGGGACGGCACTACGTGCGCCAGATTCTGGTCCACCTCGCCACGATCGCCGGGCTCACCGATGCCGGTCGACCGGTGCACTTCACCCCGCACGACTTCCGCCGACTGTTCGCCACCGATGCCGTCAACAACGGTCTGCCGCTGCACATCGCCGCAGCGCTACTCGGACATCTCAACCTCGACACCACCCGCGGCTACACCGCCGTGTTCCCCGAGCAGATCGTCACCGCCCATCAGGCGTTCATCGAACGTCGCCGCCAACTGCGCCCATTCGAGGAGGCGACAGTCGCCGACGACGACGAATGGGCCGATTTCGAAGAGCACTTCCTACTGCGCCGCGTTGCCCTCGGCGAGTGCCACCGCCCCTACGGCACACCCTGCGTCCACGAACACGCGTGTACCCGATGCCGGTTCCTGCGCGTCGACCCCGCCCAGTTGGGCCGCATCAACGAGATGACCGAGAACGCCGAGCAGCGCCTCGTCGAAGCAAAGGACCGAGCATGGCTCGGCGAGGTCGCCGCCCTCGAAGAAAGCATCAAGCATCTGCGCGTCCGCCAATCCGAGGCCCAGCAACGACTTTCACACGGCGGCAACCCGGTCGCCGAGCAGAGACCACAATGAGACGATGAAGCTTCCCGTCATGCCGCCGGTCTCGCCAATGCTGGCCAAGTCGGTGCCGACAATCCCCTCTGGTGCCTCCTATGAACCGAAGTGGGACGGCTTCCGATCGATCTGCTTCCGCGACGGCGACGAAGTCGAACTGGGTAGCCGCAACGAGCGGCCCCTGACACGGTACTTCCCCGAACTGGTCGACGCCGTCACCGCCGAGCTGCCCGAGCGTTGCGTGATCGACGGCGAGATCATCATCGCCACCAACCACGAGCTGGATTTCGAGGCGCTCCAACAACGCATCCACCCCGCCGATTCGCGAGTGCGGATGCTCGCCAAGCAGACCCCTGCGTCCTTCGTAGCGTTCGATCTACTCGCCTTGGGCGACGATGACTACACCGGAAAACCGTTCACCGAGCGGCGCGCCGCACTCGTCACGGCGTTGGCCGACTCCGGGCCCTCGGTTCACGTCACTCCTGCGACGACGGATCTCACGATGGCGCATCGGTGGTTCGAGGAGTTCGAGGGGGCGGGTCTCGATGGCGTCGTGGCCAAGCCCTTGACGGTCACCTATCAACCCGACAAGCGGGTCATGTTCAAGATCAAGCACCAGCGGACCGCCGACTGCGTCGTCGCCGGTTACCGGGTGCACAAGTCCAGCCAGGACGCGATCGGCTCCCTGCTGCTCGGGCTCTACACCGACGACGGCACCCTTGCCTCGGTCGGCGTGATCGGCGCGTTCCCCATGACCAAGCGGCGACAGCTGTTCACCGAAATGCAGCCACTGATAACCGCATTCGATGACCATCCGTGGAACTGGGCCGCCCACGAAGCCGGTGAACGCACCCCCCGCAAGAACGAAAGCTCCCGCTGGAACGCCGGCAAGGATCTCTCGTTCGTGCCGCTGCGACCCGAGCGGGTGGTCGAGGTCCGCTACGACCACATGGAAGGGCAACGGTTCCGCCACACCGCCCAATTCAACCGCTGGCGGCCCGACCGCGACCCACGCTCGTGCACCTACGCCCAACTCGAACAGCCAGTTGTCTTCCGGCTCGACGACATCATCCCCGGCCTCGGCTCAAGGGCCTAAGACGCCGTCGCGCCGTCGGCATGGACTCTGCAGCGACTTTGTTTTTGACATCGGACGAGTGAGCCCAGCGACCCCTGGCGATTGATAGGCGCTTGCGGTTATCATCGTTGAATGGCGATGACAACAGGAGGGGCTACTTCCCCATCGGCCGCGGATCTGGCGCCGGCGGCAGCGCTGTTTCGCGGCCTATCGGATCCCACCCGGTTGGCGATCCTGCAGCGCCTCACCGAAGGGGAGGCCCGGGTGGTGGATCTGACCAGGGTGTTGGGCACGGCGCAGTCGACTGTGTCGGCGCATCTGGCCTGCCTACGCGAGTGCGGCCTGGCCACCGGGCGCCCGGAAGGCCGGCAGATGTTCTACTCCCTGACTCGCCCAGAGCTGATGGATCTGCTCGCGTCGGCGGAATCGCTGCTGGCCGCGACCGGCAACCAGGTGGTGCTGTGCCCTGTCTACGGAGGCGATGCGACGAAGAAAGCGACGGTGACCAAGAAATGAGTGACACCTGCGGTTGCGGCGGCGACGAGGCCGACGTCAGCGGGCAGTCCGAGGAGCAGGCCGAATCCCTGTGGCAGGTTCGGGAACTGCAGTTCGCGGCCGTCGCGGGCGTGTTCCTGCTGGCCGGGTTGATCGCCGGCGGGGCAGGTGCGCCGCCGACGGTCGTGCTCACGTTGGAAGCGGTCGCCTTGGTTGTCGGCGCCTATACCTTTGTGCCGTCCACGCTCAAGCGTCTGGCCAGAGGCAGAATCGGGGTGGGCACGTTGATGACCATCGCCGCTGTGGGCGCGGTGCTCCTCGGCGAAGTCGGCGAAGCCGCGATGCTGGCGTTCCTGTTCTCGATCAGCGAGGGTTTGGAAGAGTATTCGCTGGCCCGCACCCGTCGCGGACTGCGCGCCCTGCTGTCGCTGGTGCCTGATCAGGCTACTGTTCTGCGCGACGACACCGAGCTGGTCGTGTCCTCAAGTGAATTGCATGTCGGCGACCGAATGCTGGTCAAGCCCGGCGAGCGGATCGCCACCGACGGCATCATCCGCGACGGTCGCACCGCGCTGGATGTCTCGGCCATCACTGGTGAGTCGGTGCCCGTAGAAGCCGAACCGGGCCACGAGGTGTTCGCTGGCTCGATCAACGGCACCGGCGTGCTGCAGGTCGAGGTCACCACCACCTCCGAGGACAACTCGCTGGCCCGCATCGTGAAGATCGTGGAGGTCGAACAGTCTCGCAAGGGCGCCTCCCAGCGATTGGCCGACCGCATCGCCAAGCCGCTGGTGCCCGGGGTGATGATCGCCGCGGCCCTGATTGCAGTGATCGGCAGCCTGCTCGGCGACCCTGCGGTGTGGATCGAACGTGCCCTGGTGGTACTGGTCGCGGCCTCGCCGTGCGCGTTGGCGATCTCGGTGCCCGTGACCGTGGTCGCCGCGATCGGTGCGGCCAGCAAGCTCGGTGCGCTGGTCAAGGGTGGGGCCGCGCTGGAGGCCCTCGGTGCGGTGCGCGGCGTCGCCCTCGACAAGACCGGCACCCTGACCGCCAACCGGCCCGCTGTCATCGAGGTGGCCACCACCCACGGCGCCACTCGCGAGCAGGTGCTCGATCTGGCCGCAGCGCTGGAAGCGCGCAGTGAACACCCGCTGGCCGCGGCGATCCTGGCCGCCGTCGACGAGGTCACCCCAGCTACTGACGTGCAGGCGGTGACCGGCGCTGGGCTCACCGGCCGCCGCGACGGCAACACGATCCGCCTGGGCCGCCCCGGGTGGCTCGATGCGGGCGCGTTGGCTGACGACGTGGTACGGATGCAGCGGGCCGGCGCCACCGCCGTGCTCGTCGAAGACGACGGCCAAACAGTCGGCGCGATCGCCGTGCGCGACGAACTGCGTCCCGAGGCGGCCGAGGTCGTCGCCCAGCTGCGCCGCGACGGCTATCACATCGCGATGCTCACCGGCGACAATCACACCACCGCCGCCGCGCTCGCCAAAGACGTCGGTATCGACGACGTACACGCCGAGCTACGCCCCGAGGACAAGGCGCGCCTCATCGAAGAACTGCGTGTTCAGCGCAACACAGCCATGGTCGGCGACGGGATCAACGATGCCCCCGCACTGGCCACCGCCGACCTCGGTATCGCGATGGGGGCGATGGGCACCGACGTAGCCATCGAGACCGCCGATGTGGCGTTGATGGGCGAAGACCTCCGCCACCTGCCGCAGGCATTCAGCCACGCCCGTCGCGCCCGGCGGATCATGCTGCAGAACGTCGGCCTTTCACTTGCGTTGATCACCGTGTTGATACCGCTGGCGCTGCTCGGTGTGCTCGGTCTGGCCGCCGTCGTGCTGGTACACGAGCTTGCCGAGGTCGTCGTCATCGCCAACGGGGTGCGCGCCGGCCGCGCCAAGCCCCTGTCCCTTGCGCCGACCGACCGAGCCGCGACAGCCCACGCAGCAGCGGCGGCGTCCTCATGATCCCGGGAGTTGTCCGATGATCTCCGGGTACCTGCGCCTGTCGCCGGGAAGCGATCCGGCTGTGGCTGCGGCGCCACCCGACACCCGACGGCTCATCAAGCGCATACCCGCGGGCCGCGAGATCGCCGTGACCCATGGACGGACAAGCCTTCGTGGGGCCAGCCCCGGAACCGGGCTTGATATACCTATGGGGGTATCGCAGAATGGGTACCGAACCGGGAAGCAGGGGAAGATGATCGTCGGGCACTACCGCTTCATGGAGACAGGCACTTCGCTGGTTTCCGCGCGCGGTTGTGGGCATGTTGAGGCACATCTGCCCTACCGTCGGGAACCCCTTCATTACATCGTGTTCTCTGGTGAGACATTTCCCGGCCAGTCAAGTGAAAGGGGTTTGCAGCCATGATGTACGGCACAGACGGCTGCATGTGGGGCGGTTGGGGATGGGGCGGCTGGATCCTCATGGGCGCGGTGATGGTGCTCTTGTCGGCCGTCCTGATCACCGCGGTCGTGCTGGCCGTCCGGTATCTCGCCGGTAGCGATACCCAGCGCAACCGTGCGGATTCAGTGGCCTCGCCACGGCCCGAAGGTGTTCTGGCCCAACGGTTTGCGCGCGGCGACATCGACGAGGATGAGTTTCGGCGGCGACTGACGCTGCTGCGCGAACACCAGGAATCGCGATGACTCAAGTGTCCCGGGCTCACCGTCGGCCGATAGCGCGGTGCCAGTCCACCGAGGACCTCAAAATTGGATGCGACGAAGGAGATTGGAAGCATGACCGATACACCTGAATCAACGAGCGAACGAATCGCCGTGGCCGGAGAGCGTAGAGGGGTGAACCACGCCTTGGCGTGGAGTGGCATCGCCGCCGCCGCGGTGTTCATCGTTGCGGTGGTGTTCTTTTCCGGGTTCTTCATCGGCAGAGCCACCGACGGTTTCGGCGGTAATCGGGGGCACTGTCAAGGAACGCCCGGCATGATGGGACCCGGCATGATGGGACCCGGCATGATGGGCCCGGGCATGATGGGCCCGCAGGGCTCGTGGTCACCGGGGAACATGGGACCATCAGGCCCCTGGAGTCCCGGCCAGTCACAGCCGCCGGCAACCACGCCGACCACACCGCGTCCGTAGCGCGCGTAAACCCATTCACGCTGCAGCAGGCGCAGTTCAGACTGTCTCGCGAGTCGCCCACCGTCGGGCACGATGCCGCCAACGCCCAGAACGGGAGCAACTCGCACCACGCGTTCGCCGACAACAAATTCCCACGGCACATGTCGAGCACGAGAAGGGATCATCGGAGATGAACGGAATGAGCAGGCGAGCGGCGTTGAGAATGCTCGCCACCGGTGGGGCCCTCTTCGGCCTGGGGTACGTCTTGCGCAACATTATCGACATACCGGTCAGCCGTGCCCAACCCGGGATGGGTGGCGCGACCGGAATGGATATGCGCGCCTACATGAACATGTTCATGCGGCATACCGAGCTTCGACGCAGGGTCGAAGAGATTCCCGGAGGGGTGCGCACCACCACCGAATCTGACTCCGCCGACCTCGTCGCCGAACTGCAAGCCCACGTCTCATCGATGTATACCCACCTCGATCAAGGCAGTGAAGTCACCTGCATGAGTTCAAGCCTGCCCACCCTGTTCCGCCGCGCCGCCGATTATCAACGTCAGATCACGCTCACACCCAGCGGTGTGGTCGTCGTCGAGACCTCCGCCGACCCCGAAGTGACCAACGCCATTCGCGAACACGCCCGCGAAGTCACCGGATTCGTCGTCGAAGGAATGCCGGCGATGATGAGCGGAATGATGGACGGCGGGATGATGGCACCTGGCAGGGGTCACGGAATGATGGGTCCCGGCATGGGTCACGGAATGATGGGACCAAGCCGCTGAACCGAAGCCGACACCCACCAGACGGACCCCGCCCACAGGCGCTGGTAGTCGCCGCAGCACGGCGCTGCACGGTGACTCACGGCACGACAGGCATGTCCACGCCGGCCTGTGTAGCGATCGTGCGAGACAACCTACCTGCGGCTCCCCTTAACCTTGACAAGTCCAGTGAAGGAACCCGTCCCACTTGGGCTCGAAGGACCAGACACCGTCGTCGGTTGGCACCTTCGTGGCCGCCTTGGCCAGCATCGGCTCCAGCGGGGGCTGCACGGGTAATCCCATGGTTTCCATACTCACGTAGACCCGGGTACCCCCACAATGTCATCGCGGCACCCGGTCGGCGGACCGATATGGCACCGTCGTTGGCGTGACCAACTTCTTGCTGATACCCGGCGGGGGCTCCGATCCGTCGTACTGGCAGTTCGTGGTGAGCGAGCTGGCCGAGCGTCGGCATCGCGGCATCCCCATCGACCTGCCCTGCGAGGACGACTCTGCCGATCTGCGTGCCTACGTCGAGGCGGTCGTCGCACAGAACCCCGCCGACGGCACGCGGCCCGTCGTCGTCGCGCACTCGCTGGGCGGGTTCACCGGCCCGCTAGCCTGCCGACGGCTCGACGCAGCTGCCCTGGTCTACCTGTCGGGGATGATCCCCTGTCCCGGTGAGCGGCCCGACGAGTGGTGGGCGGCCACCGGATGCGCCGAGGCCCAACGAGAGGCGGCCGCGGCGGGTGGCTACGACGTCGACGATGTGAACGCCTTGTTCTACAACGACGTCGACCCCTCGGTGGTCGCCGGTGTCGTGGAGCGGGATCAGTCGGACACTCCGATGATCGCCCCGTGGCCGGGCGACGCCTTGCCGGAGCTGCCGACACGGTTCGTGCTGCTCCGCGACGACCGGTTCTTCCCCGAGCCATTCATGCGCAGGGTCGTGGCGCAGCGCCTAGCCGTCGAACCTGACGTGATGCCCGGTGGCCATATGGCGATGCTGTCGCACCCCGCCGAGCTCGCAGATCTCCTGGTGGCCGCCATCCCGCCGACTGGCTGATCCGTCGCGGCGACTGGCACGATCGAACCCGTGCCCGTTCCCACACTCCACGATCCCGACCGCCGCGGCTTCGCGAGCGACAACTACGCCGGCGTGCACCCGGAGGCGCTCGCCGCGATCGCGGCCGCCAACGGTGGTCACGAGATCGCCTACGGCGAGGACGCGTACACCGCGCGCCTGCGCGAGGTCATCCGTACCCATTTCGGCGCGGCCGCGCAGACGTTTCCCGTCTTCAACGGCACCGGAGCCAATGTCGTTGGGCTGACCAGCATGCTGCCGCGCTGGGGTGCCGTCATCGCCGCGTCGACCGCGCACATCAACACCGACGAGGCCGGAGCCCCGGAGCGGGTGATGGGCCTCAAACTGCTCACCGTGCCCACCCCGGACGGCAAGCTGACACCCGAATTGGTGGACCGCGAGGCCTACGGCTGGGGTGACGAGCACCGGGCCCAGCCGCTGGCCGTCAGCATCACCCAGACCACCGAACTCGGCACGCTGTACACCCCCGCTGAAATTCGCGCGATCGCCGATCTCGCCCACTCCCATGGCATGGCACTGCACCTGGACGGGGCGCGGCTGTGGAATGCGGCCGCTGCGCTGGATGTGCCGTTCGGTGCTTTCACCACCGACGCCGGGGTCGATGTGCTCAGCCTCGGCGGCACCAAGAACGGTCTGCTCGGCGCCGAGGCCGTCGTGGTGCTGGACCCTTCGCACGCTGACGGGCTTGTCTATCTGCGCAAGCTGACGATGCAGCTGGCCAGCAAGATGCGCTTCGCCTCGGCCCAATTGCTCAGCCTGTTCGACGACGATCTGGGTCTGCGCAGCGCACGGCACGCCAATGCGATGACCCGGCGCCTACGTACAGCGTTGGAGGCCGGGCTGGCCGACGGATCGCTGGCCGGACTGGCGTTCAGCCAACCCAGCCCCGCCAACGCGATCTTCGCGACGCTGCCCACTGCCGTCGCGGACCGAATCCGCGAGCGGGTCCGGTTCTACGACTGGGACCGGTCGCGCGGCGAGGTGCGCTGGATGACGGCGTGGGACACCACGCCGGAGGACGTCGACAATTTCGTCGCCGTGATCGGCGAGGAACTAAGGCGTTAACCGAGCACGCTGCCCAGCGCGTCGTCGAGGATGTCGAGGCCCTCGTGGAGTTCGGACTCCGCGATGGTCAGCGGCGGGGCGATCCGGAAGATGCCGCCCATCCCCGGCAACTGCACGATGTTCATGTGCAGCCCGCGTTTCAGGCAGGCCGCGGTGACCTCGGCGCCGAGTGCATCCGCCGGTGCCTTGGTGGTCTTGTCGGCCACCAACTCCAGCCCCTGCAACAGCCCGCGGCCGCGGATGTCGCCCACCTGCTCGTAGCGCTCGCGCAGCCGGGCCAAACCGGCGCCGAGCGTCCTACCCAGCCGAGCGGCCCGCTCCACGAGTCCGTCACGTTCGACCACCGTCAGTACCGTCAGTGCCACCGCCGCGGCCAGCGGATCGGACACGTGGGTGGTGAAGAACAGGAAACCCCGTTCATGGCAGACCTGTTCGACCTCCGCGGTGGTCGCCACGGCCGCGACGGGCAGTCCGGCACCGAGGGTCTTGGACAGCGTCAACAGGTCGGGCACCACGCCGTCGCGCTGGAAGGCATACATCGTCCCGGTGCGCCCGACACCGGTCTGCGCCTCATCGAAGATCAGCAGCATGCCGCGTTCGGCGCACAGTTCGGCGAGCCTGCGCAGGTAGCCCGGCGGCGGCTCGATGATCCCGCCCGAGGACAGGATCGGCTCGACCAGGCAGGCCGCCAGGCTGCCCGACGACTGCGCATCGACCATTGCGAACCCGTAGTCGAGTTCGGTTGCCCAGTCATAGCTTCCGTCGGTGTGCCGGAACGGCGACCGGTACGCGTTGGGAGTGGGCAGCGTCAGATTCCCGGGCAGCGGCGGGCCGTACCCGCGCCGACCGGCGCTGAAGGTCGCCGAGGCCGCACCCGAGGTCATACCGTGCCAGGACCGGTCGAAGGACACCACTTCGTAGCGGCCGGTGTACAGCTTTGCCATCTTGATGGCCGCTTCGTTGGATTCGGCGCCGGTGGTCAGCAGCAGCACCTTCTGCAGCGATGCGGGCAGGGTGGCGGCCAGGGCACGCGCGAACTCGATCACAGGCACGCTCAGCATGCCGCTGTAGAGGTGATCCAGGGTGGCCATCGATTCGTTGACGGTGGCCACCACATCGGGATGCGAGTGCCCGAGCACCGAGCTCATCTGGCCCGAGGTGAAGTCGAGCAGCGCCGCGCCATCCTGGTCGAAGACGTGACTTCCTTTGGCGGAGGTGATGATCCGCGGCACGAACGATGCACCGTAGCGCACCAGGTGACGATCGGCCGCGGCCCAGAAATGCTCTGCATCCATGGGTCTATCTTGGACCACGATGAGACTGCCCGTCCTGCCTCCGGTACTGCCGATGCTGTCGAAATCGGTGCAGGAGATCCCGCCCGGTGCGTCCTACGAACCCAAGTGGGACGGCTTCCGATCGATCCTGTTCCGCGACGGTGCTGAGGTCGAGCTGGGCAGCCGCAATGTCCGGCCGTTGACCCGCTACTTCCCCGAGCTCGTCGACGCGGCCCGCGTAGAAATCCCCGCCCGCTGCGTCATCGACGGTGAGATCGTGATTGCGACCGGCAGCGGCCTCGATTTCGAGGCGCTGCAACTGCGTCTGCATCCGGCCGCATCGCGGGTGGCGAAACTGGCGGCCGAGACACCGGCCGCCTTCATCGCCTTCGATCTGCTCGCGCTCGGCGACATCGACTACACCTCGCGACCGTTCCTGCAGCGCCGGGCGGCACTCGTCGCGGCACTGCACGGATGTGGCCCCACCTTTCACGTCACCCCGGCGACCACGGATCCCGGCACCGCGCAGCGCTGGTTCTCCGAGTTCGAGGGCGCCGGGCTGGACGGGGTGATCGCCAAACCGCTCGATGGCACCTACCAGCCCGACAAACGGGCAATGTTCAAGATCAAGCATGCCCGCACCGCCGACTGCGTGGTGGCCGGCTATCGGCTGCACAAGTCTGGCGACGATGCGGTCGGATCGCTCATGCTCGGGCTCTACGCCGACGACGGGTCGCTGGCTTCGGTCGGCGTCATCGGCGCGTTCACGATGGCTCGTCGCCGCGAACTTTTCGCCGAATTACAGCAACTGATCACGACTTTCGATGATCATCCGTGGAACTGGGCGGCGCAGGTGGCGGCCGATCCATCGATGCGCCGCACCACCAATTCGCGATGGAACCCCGACAAGAGCCTGTCGTTCGTGCCGTTGCGCCCGGAGCGCGTGGTCGAGGTCCGCTATGACCACATGGAGGGGAGGCGCTTCAGGCACACCGCCCAGTTCAACCGGTGGCGCCCCGATCGCGAGCCGCGCTCGTGCACGTACGCCCAACTCGAACGGCCGGTGACGTTCCGGCTCGGCGACATCATCGGCGGCCTCAGTCCGCCGTGACACGAGCGGCGCTAGCTGCGGCGGCTTCTGCGGAGGGTGCTCGGTGTGGTGCCGAACCAGCGTTTGCACGACCTGGTGAGCACGCTCTGTTCGGCGTAGCCGATGTGGTGACAGATCTGTTGCATGCTCAGGTCGGTGTCGAGCAGGAGCCGATGGGCGATCTCGCGGCGGGTCTGATCAACCAACTCGGCGAATGTGGTGTGCTCATCGGCCAGTCGACGCTGCAGTGTTTTGGGATGGAGACCGAAATGGCGCGCGGCAATCTCGGCGGTCAGATTTCCGGTGGGCAGCAGCTGACGGATGACGCTGCGCAGGGCGTTTGCCAGGCCGCGGGTACGGTGACTGAGCGTCGCCGAAAGATACCGCAGCGCAAGCTGGTGGGCCAGCGGGTCATGGCTCACCGGTCGTCGCAGATCGGTGATTCGCAAGGTGAATCCGGCGACCGGATCGTTGAAATGCGCTGGACAGCCGAAGTAGCGCCGGTAGTCCGTTCTGGTACCGAGCGCGGGATGGGGCAGGTGCGCCGCGACGGGCCGGTAAGTGGTGCCGAGGAACAAGTGCAGGACCCGCAGCGTGACTCCGAGGGCAAGTTCGACGGCCTGCGCCTGCGGAGGCGCAGGGGTGAGCAGGAAGTCGTATTCGAACCTTGCAAGGGCGGGATCGGTGTGCGCGCTGATGCGGGTTGAGATGCCGGGGCTGTAGCTACCCATATAGGTGTCGAGGATGGCGAACGCGTCTCCGACGGTGGCCGCGGTGCGGGCCGCGACGCCGACCGGACCGAGGATGTCGATGTTCTGACGAGTCGCCAACTGGCGACCGAAATCGGCCACATTGAGCACGGTGGCTGCATCCTCCACGACCGCGATCGCACTGCGCAGTGAGATGTACCGATCGCGCTGCCCGATGTCATCCGGGTCGAGGTCGTCCAGCTCCAGAACAGCGGCCGGGTTGCCACCGAGGTCGGCAACCAACTGGATCAAACCGGTCAGCGACGAGCCCCGGATCAACTGCATGTCCAGAAGAGTCAAGAAGTAGTCCAGCAATGTCAAGACGGAATGGCTCGACCCCAACAAGGATGGTCGGGCGAGCGTCCATCACCAGACGTACAGGATCAACACCCCAAGAGGAGACACAGTGCCGAAGTGCGTGGCGGCTTGGCCGCAGATGGTCGTCAGTAACGAAATCTGGAGCTACCGATGGTGAGCGAACGAGAAATGGTCAACAGAACGCATCTGCCGATTCCGAGTAAGACCCGTACCGGGTTGATCACCTACGACGCGAAGGATCCGGATAGCGCGTTCCCTCCGATCGAGCCGTTGCGGCCACCGGCGGGGGCGCCGAATGTGCTGTTGATCCTGCTCGACGATGTGGGTTTCGGCGCGTCGAGCGCGTTTGGTGGTCCCTGTCAGACACCGGTCGCCGAACGGCTGGCCGCGGGTGGCCTGAAATACAATCGCTTCCACACCACCGCACTATGCTCGCCGACCCGGCAGGCGCTGCTGACCGGTCGTAACCATCATTCGACGGGCATGGGCGGAATCACCGAGATCGCCACCGGCGCACCCGGTTACAGCTCAGTACTGCCCAACACGATGTCGCCGGTCGCACGAACGCTGAAGCTCAACGGATACAACACCGCCCAGTTCGGCAAGTGCCACGAGGTGCCGGTGTGGCAGACCAGCCCGGTCGGTCCGTTCGACGCGTGGCCGTCGGCAGGCGGAGGTTTCGAGTACTTCTATGGGTTCATCGGCGGCGAGGCGAACCAGTGGTACCCCAGCCTGTATGAGGGCACCACACCGGTGGAGGTCGACCGCACCCCCGAAGAGGGCTACCACTTCATGGAAGACATGACCGACAAGGCGATCGCCTGGATCGGCCAGCAGAAGGCGCTGGCCCCCGACACACCCTTCTTCACGTATTTCGCGCCTGGGGCCACCCATGCCCCGCACCACGTGCCCCAAGAGTGGGCCGACAAGTACAAGGGCCGCTTCGATGACGGCTGGGACAAGCTGCGGGAGCGGACTTTCGACCGGCAGAAGGAACTCGGCGTGATTCCGCCGGACTGCGAGCTCACCGCACGGCATCCCGAGATCCCAGGGTGGGAGGACATGCCCGAGGAGCTCAAACCAGTGCTGCGCCGTCAGATGGAGGTCTATGCCGGCTTCTTGGAGTACACCGACCACCACGTGGGCCGGTTGGTCGACAGCCTCGAGCGCCTCGGCGTGCTGGACGACACCCTGGTGTTCTACATCGTCGGCGACAACGGCGCCTCCGCGGAGGGCACCCTCAACGGCACCTACAACGAGATGCTGAATTTCAACGGCATGGCCGCGATCGAGACGCCGGAGTTCCTCACCAGCAAGATCAACGATCTCGGGGGCCCGGACTCCTACAACCACTACGCAGTCGGCTGGGCGCACGCGATGGACACCCCGTATCAATGGACCAAGCAGGTGGCCTCGCACTGGGGCGGGACCCGCAACGGCACGATCGTGCACTGGCCCAGCGCCATCACCGCCACCGGCGAGGTGCGCGGTCAGTTCCACCATGTGATCGACATTGCCCCGACGATCCTGGAGGCGGCCGGGATACCAGAGCCGGTGTTCGTCAACGGCATCCAGCAGCACCCGATCGAAGGGGTGAGCATGGCCTACTCCTTCAACGACGGCCAAGCGCCCGACCGGCACGAAACGCAGTACTTCGAGATGTTCGGCAACCGCGGGATCTACCACAAGGGCTGGACCGCGGTGACCAAGCACAAGACGCCCTGGCTGCTGATGGGCGAACAGACGGTCGCCTTCGACGACGACGTGTGGGAGCTGTATGACACCAACCAGGATTGGAGCCAGGCCAAGGATCTGGCCAAGGAGATGCCAGAAAAATTGCACGAACTGCAACGGTTGTGGTTGATCGAGGCCACCCGTTACAACGTGCTGCCCCTCGACGACGACACCGCGCGGCGGTTGAACTCCGACCTGGCCGGGCGGCCCCAACTCATCACGGGCAACACCCAGGTGCTGTTCTCCGGGATGGGCCGGTTGTCGGAGAACTGCGTCCTCAACGTCAAGAACAAATCGCACTCGGTGACCGCCGAGATTGTGGTGCCCGACGTCGGCGCCGAAGGGGTGATCGTGGCTCAGGGCGCCAGCATCGGCGGCTGGAGTCTGTACGCCGCGGGCGGCAAGCTCAAGTACTGCTACAACCTCGGCGGGATCACCCACTTCTACGCCGAATCCACCGAGGCGCTGCCCGCGGGTGAGCATCAGGTGCGCATGGAGTTCGCTTACGCCGGTGGGGGTCTGGGCAAGGGAGGCGATGTCACGCTCTACGTCGACGGCCAGAAAGCCGGCGAAGGGCGCGTCGAGGCCACCCTGGCCAACGTGTTCTCCGCCGACGACGGCTGCGACGTCGGGGTGGACACCGGCTCCCCCGTCTCACCCGACTACCCACCGGGCCGCAACGCGTTCAACGGTCGTGTCAAGGGCGTGCAGCTGGCCATTGCCGACGCCGCAGAGGCGGAGAATCATCTCGTCTCACCAGCAGATGCGATCCGGATCGCGCTGGCCCGCCAATGACCCCGACCCGAACCGACGAGAGGAAATCACCGATGAGGCTGACACTGAACCGGCTCAGGGGTGCCGGTGCGTTCGCGCTTACCGCCGGCGCTCTTCTCGGTGGCGCCGCCGCCCAAGCGGAGCCACCCGCCGAGCCGCCGCCCCCACCCCATTGTTCTGCCGCCGATCTGGCCGGCATCGCCTCGGGAGTCGCCGCCTCGACGTCGGCGTATCTTTTCACCCATCCTGAACTGAACGCCTTCTTCACCGACCTGCACGGTCAACCCCAGGACGAGGTGCCCGAGTCCACCAGGGTCTACTTCGACGCCCATCCTCAGGAGCACGCAGAGCTGAGGGGCATCCGCCAGCCGTTGGTCGATTTCCGCACCCGCTGCGGCTACAACGCACCCAATCCCCCTGGAGGACAGCAGTAGTGAACAGCACGAGTAGGTCGATCCGGGCCCGCCTCATGGCGGTCGCGTTCGCGTTCCTGACGCTGCCCGGCGTGATCGTGTTGGCCGCGCCCGCCGGGACGGCCCTTGCCGACGTGTGTGCCAGCGCCGGGCGCCGGATCTCCGTGGGTGGATGCGTCAACATCGCCGACGCAGTGGCCCCCTACGTGCCGCCCCCGGCGTACTACGCCCCGCTGCCCGAAGACCCGCCACCGCCTCCGCCGCCGCCTGGTTCGAACGTCACCGGCTGCATCGGTTACAACGGGCGATGGGTCAGCGCGGGCGGCTGTAACTGACACCGCCCCACAGGGCGGATAAATCGCTTGACCTCAACCATGGTTGATGTTGAAGGCTGGGTGCACAACGACGAGGAGGCACCCATGCGGCAGATCCGCTCCGACCTGTGGGAGACCCGGCAGGACAGCCCGTTTCCCGGTCTGACCACCCACGCCTACCTGTGGACCGGCGGCCCGGGTGGCAACGTGCTGTTCTACAGCACCCAAACCGAGGCCGACTTCGCCGAGCTGCAACGGCTCGGCGGAGTCGCCCATCAATACCTGTCCCACCGCGACGAAGCGGGTCCGATGCTGGGCCGCATCGCCGCACACTTCGGTGCCCGCCTGCACGCCCCGGCGGCCGAACTGGTCGATATCGGCAGGCACGCCCACATCGAGGTCCCGATCGACAGCAGGCACGTCGACGCCAACGGCATCGAGGTGATCCCCACCCCGGGGCACTCCCCCGGCAGCACCAGCTATCTGGTTCCCGGCGCCAACGGCCAGAGCTACCTGTTCACCGGCGACACCATCTTCCTCGGCGAAGACGGTGACTGGGCGGCCGGCCATCTGCCCGGCATCAGCGACGCGGCCCAGTTGCAGGACAGCCTGCAGGTGCTGGGCAGGTTGCATCCCGATCTGGTGATCTCCAGCGCCTTCCCCTCGGAGTCCGGCGTGCAGGTTCCCGGTCCGCGGTGGGCACAGTGCGCGGCGGAGGCCCGCGATCGGCTGGCGGAGGTAGCCTGACGAGCTATGCCGGGCCGGGGCGAGCGAATCGACGGGAGACGTTCAGGCCGTTTCGCACCCAGCCCGTCGGCCGATCTGCACATCGGCAATCTGCGCACGGCGGTATTGGCCTGGTTGTTCGCCAGGTCCACGGGGCGCCGGTTCCTCATCCGGGTCGAGGATCTCGATGACCGCACGTTCGCCGATGTGGCGGCCCGGCAGCTTTCCGATCTGACCGCGATCGGGGTGGTCCCCGATGATCCGCCCGAGTATCAGACCACCCACGCCGGTCGCTACGACGGCGTGATCAAAGAGCTGTCCGATCGCGGCCTGGTGTACGAATGCTACTGCAGCAGAAAGGATATTCTCGGCGCGCCGCGGGCCCCGCACGCACCGGAGGGCGCCTACCCCGGCACCTGCCGGGATCGCGAGCCCCCGGCCGATCCCGACCGGCCGCCGGCACTGCGGCTGCGCAGCGACACCTTCTCCTACACCGTCGCCGATGTCCTGCACGGTGAATACACCGGTGTGGTCGATGATTTCGTGCTGCGACGGGGCGACGGGGTGACCGCCTACAACCTGGCGGTGGTGGTCGATGACGCCGCCCAGGATATCGACCAGGTGGTGCGCGGTGACGATCTGCTGTCGTCCTCGCCGCGGCAGGCGTATCTCGCGGCACTGCTGGGCTACCCCCCGGTCACCTACGCGCACGTACCGCTGGTACTCAACGCCGCGGGCAAACGGCTGGCCAAACGTGACGGCGCGGTGACACTCGCCGAGATCGGTGTGGCGCCCGCGCTGACTCTGATCGCGGAATCCCTGGGTTATTCGGCCACCACACTCGACGGCATGCTCGGCGAATTCGATCCCATGTCTGTGCCGCGGCAGCCCTGGGTATACCGCCCCGTGTGAGCGAAACCCTGTGCACGGCGGACAAGCATTGTTACGGTCCGCCCGTGCTCGGAAACCTCCGGCGGGTACTGCTCGCCACACTGCTCACCGCCGCGGTGATCCTCGGCGCCGTCGGCTGCGGCGCGCCCGACGATACCGGCACGGACCCGATCCAGTCGGCGGGCGTACTGCGGGTCGGAACCGAGGGTACCTACGCGCCGTTCAGCTATCACGATCCCGCCACCGGCGAACTGGTCGGCTATGACATCGACGTCGCCAAGGCGGTCGGCGACCAGCTGGGTGTGACCGTCGAATTCGTGGAAACGCCATGGGATTCCATCTTCGCCGCGCTGGAAGCCAACCGGTTCGACATCGTCGCCAACCAGGTCACCATCAATCCCGAACGCCAGGCCAAATACGACCTGTCCCAGCCCTACACGGTCGGCGAAGGCGTCATCGTCACCAGAGCCGACGACGACTCGATCAGCTCGCTCGATGACCTGTCAGGCAAGACCACCGCCCAGTCGATCACCAGTAACTGGGCGCAGGTCGCGCGCGATGCCGGCGCCACCGTCGAGGGCGTGGAGGGCTTCGCGCAGGCGATCACCCTGCTCAACCAGGGCCGCATCGACGCCACCGTGAACGACAGCGTCGCGGTGTACGCCTACCTCGCCGAGACCGGTGACACCTCGGTAAAGATCGCCGCGCAGACCGGGGAGACGAGCGATCAGGGCTTCGCCGCCCGTAAGGACAGCGGTCTGCTGCCCGAACTCAACAGCGCCCTCGACCAACTGCGCGCCGACGGCAGGCTGACCGCGATCTCGGAGAAGTACCTGAAGGCCGACGCGACCGGCGGCGCAACGGATACAGCCCGGAGCCCCGGTGCGACTCCGGAGGTACGCTCGGCGTTCCAGCTGGTGCTCGACAACCTCTGGCCGCTCGCCAAGGCCGCGCTCACCATGACGATTCCGCTGACGATCATCAGCTTCATCATCGGCCTGGTGATCGCGCTGGCGGTGGCACTGGCCCGGTTGTCGTCGAATGTGGTGCTGAGCAATGTGGCGCGGTTCTACATCTCGATCATCCGGGGCACACCGCTGCTGGTGCAGCTGTTCATCGTGTTCTACGCACTGCCGGAGTTCGGGGTGCGGATCGACCCGTTCCCCGCGGCGGTGATCGCCTTCAGCCTCAACGTCGGCGGCTATGCGGCGGAGATCATCCGTTCCGCGATCCTGAGCGTGCCGAAGGGGCAGTGGGAGGCCGCCGAGACCATCGGCTATCACTACACCGGCGCGCTGCGGCGCATCATCCTGCCCCAGGCCACCCGGGTCGCGGTCCCGCCGCTGTCCAACACGTTGATCTCGCTGGTCAAGGACACGTCCCTCGCGTCGACGATTCTGGTGACCGAGTTGCTGCGACAGGCTCAGATCGTCGCGGCGCCGACGTTCGAGTTCTTCGCGCTCTACGGCACAGCGGCGATCTACTACTGGGTGATCTGTCTGGTGCTGTCCTTCGGGCAAGCCAGAGTGGAGCACCGACTGGAAAGGTACGTGGCGAGATGACCGAATACCGTGTCGAAGCTCGGGGCATCGAGAAGGCGTTCGGCGACAACAAGGTGCTGCGCGACGTGTCCTTCACGGTGGCCACCGGCACCGCGACGGCGATCATCGGCCCGTCCGGCTCGGGGAAGACCACCCTGCTGCGCACCCTGAATGCGCTGGACCGTGCCGACGCCGGAGTGATCCGGGTCGACGATGTCGAGATCGACTTCGCCACCCCGACCCCGAAACCCGAGATACGCCGATTCCAGTCGCGCAGCGGGTTCGTGTTCCAGGGCCACAACCTGTTCCCACACAAGACGGTCCTGGAGAACATCATCGAGGGCCCGGTGATCGTGCAGAAGCGACCCAAGGACGAAGCGGTCGCCGAGGCCGTCGCACTGCTCGAGCAGGTGGGGCTCGCCGAGAAGCAGGATGAGTACCCGTTCCAGCTGTCCGGCGGCCAGCAGCAGCGCGTCGGTATCGCGCGGGCACTGGCGCTCAAACCCAAGCTCGTGCTCTTCGACGAGCCGACGTCGGCCCTGGACCCGGAACTGGTGGGCGAGGTACTCTCGGTGATCAAGGATCTCGCCGTCGAGGGGTGGACCCTGGTGATCGTCACGCACGAGATCCAGTTCGCCCGCCAGGTGTCCAATCAGGTGTTGTTCACCGACAACGGCGTCATCCTGGAACAAGGCACACCCGAGGAGGTCATCGGGAACCCCCGGCAGGAGCGCACCCGCCAGTTCCTGGACCGGATCCTCAACCCGCTGTGACCTCGGCGGCCCAGGCCACCAGCGACCGCAGGTGAGCGAGCATTGCCTCTTCGGGGTGGGCGGCCGGGTCGTCGAGGTGTAACCGGGCCAGTTCCTCGATGGCGGCCAACAGAACTCGGGCGACGGTGCCGTCCGGCTCTATCGACAGCAGCCGCGCCGCCACCGACCTGGCGTAGGCGCG
The DNA here is from genome assembly GCF_012223425.1 of Mycolicibacterium frederiksbergense. Taxonomy (GTDB): domain Bacteria; phylum Actinomycetota; class Actinomycetes; order Mycobacteriales; family Mycobacteriaceae; genus Mycobacterium; species Mycobacterium frederiksbergense. The sequence goes on along the minus strand of NZ_CP038799.1, from coordinate 2,918,603 downwards.
ACCCAGCTCGAGCCGCACCCTCGCCTCCGGCGGGGCTCCGTCGGGAGGCCGCAGGATGATCCGCCAACTCGCCGGAGCCGCATGCAGATAGGCCAGGATGCCGCGGCCCAGCTCGTCGATACTGCCAACTCCGTCCACGCTGCCGATCCCCGAGAAGGCCACCGCGGACTCACGGTCCAGCAGGGCCGTCGTCAGGCCGGCTAGGTCGGTGAACTGTTGATAGACAACGGTTCTGGTCACCCCCGATTGGCCCGCGACGCCCTCGATGGTCAGCGCGGGGAAACCATCGGCGGCCACGATATCGCGCGCCACGTCGAGCAGTTGGGCCCGGCGATCAGCACCGCTGAGACGCCGGCTCGTCATTTCAGCAACAGCTCGACGGCCTTGGCTGCACTTTGCACGGCACTCTCCATGGTGGCCGACCAGTCGGTGGCGGTCCAGTCACCGGCCAGCGCCAACGAGGGTACCGAGGTGCGCTGTGGCGGACGCAACGAATCGGTACCGACGACCTGGGAGAAGGTGGCCCGTGGCATCTTGACCAACTGGGCCTCAAGCACTTTCGCCTCCGTCGCCGCCGGGTAGTACCTGCGCAGCAAGGCCAGCTGCTCGGCAACGATCTCGTCATTGCTCTTGTGGATCTGCTCGTAGGCGCCGCTGGTGGTCAGGCAGTACAACCATGACCGCTCGGTGCTCCGGCCGTGCATGATCTGCCGGTCGAAGACCTCGTCGATGACCCCGGTGCCGCCGATCAGCCCCTCGAAGGCGGACTCGGTGCCCAGCGGCCGGTCCAGGTACAGATTGGTGCTCACGATCGGTGTGTAGCCCAGTTTGTCTGCCGCGGCGTAGATTTCCGGATGCTCGGGCAGATCGTCGAGCAGGCCGGCGATATTGGAGTTGGGCACCGCGCACACCACCGCGTCCGCGGGGATCTCGGTCCCGTCCGCGAGTTGCACCGCTCTCACCGCACCATCCTCGATGCGGATCTTGCGCGCCACCGCCCGGTAGCGCACATCCACACCGCGCTCGTCGAACACCTTCACGGCGCCCTCGATGTAGAGGGTGTCCAGGTCGACCGTGGGGTAGCCGATGGTGACCGGGGTGCGGTGTTTGATCCCCAGCCGGATGCCGGTGCCGAGCACATTGGCGAAGACCTTCGCCGACTCCTGCGCGACCGGCTCGGCGGCGATTCCCAGCGCCAGCCAGTCCCACAACGCTTCCCGGGCCGGTGCGGGCATCCCGACGCGGTCGAACCACTGCTCGGTGGAGATATCGGCAAGATCGGCCGGTTGCCGCAGCGCCTGCCAGCCCAGCAGCATGGTCGCGCGCGCAGCGCGCAACCGGTCCGCCCAGCTCGCGTCCGGATGCACCCCGAACAGGGTGCGGATCGCGCCGAAACCAGTGGTCTGCATCGTGACCTTGCGCCCGTCGGGCCAGCGCAGTGTGGAGGATTTCGGGAACGCGACGTGTTGGCGGGTGCCGACGCTGGTGAGATACCGGTAGAGGTGTTGATACCCGCTGGCGATGACGTGCTGGCCGTTGTCGGGCACGTCGCCCGGGCCATTGCTGCCGGTCTCGGCCCGCATGGCGTGCGTGCGGCCGCCGAGGCTGCCACGCCGTTCCAGCAGCGTCACGGTTCGCCCGGCCTCGGCCAGCCAGACCGTCGAGGCCAGCCCGGCCAGCCCGCCACCGATGACCACGAAGTGCCGCGCGTCGTCTCCCATCTGGCGACTGTAACTTACATTTTGTAAGTTATAAGAGAATGGTGCGATCCGGAACCGGTGAGCGCCCCTTGGCCGCCCGCGCAGCGGCCTCCAGCAGACCCTCCCGGAACTGCGGATCGGCGATGGCCGCCAGCGCCTCGCCCCGCTCACGCACCGTCAGGCCCTCCAATTCGGCGGTGCCGTGTTCGGTGACGATGACGTCGACGTGATGGCGCGGCGTGGTGATCACCGCGCCGGGTCCAAACCACGGCACGATGCGCGAACGCAGTTCACCGTCCTTCATGTACGTCGACGGCAGGCAGATGAGTGAGCGGTCGGACAACTCGAGGCCGGCGCCGGCCACGAAATCCTCGGCCCCGCCGATCCCGCTGAACTGCCCGCCGTCGATGGTGTCGGCGACCACCTGCCCGTGGATGTCGATGCCCAGCGCACCGTTGATGGTGACCATGCGATGGTTGTCGGCGATCACCTCGGGTGCGTTGACCACCTCCACCGGCAGGAAGGCCACCTCCCGGTTGCCGTCGAGCCAGTCGTAGAGTTCGGCCGAACCGAACGCGAAGGTCGTCACGCTGACACCGTCGAACTGGCCCTTGTGGGCGTTGGCGATCTTGCCCGCCCGGTGCAGGCGCATGCAGCCATCGGTGAACATCTCACTGTGCAGCCCGAAGTCGCCGCCGTCGCCCTCGGCGAGCAGGGTGGCGATCTGGTTGGGGATCGAGCCGATCCCGGTCTGCAGGGTCACCCCGGAGGGCATGTAGGCCACAGCGTTCTTCGCGATGGCCCGGTCGACGTCACTGGGCGGTGTGTCACCTCCTGGCAGCGCGAGCGGTGCCTCCGAGGATCGCACCAGGATATCGATCTCGTCGACGTGCAGGGCGTGCCGGTGATCGCCCATCCCGTAGGTCCGCGGGAACGCATCGGAGGCTTCCACGATGAGCAGCCGGTCGGGATCTGCTCCAGCACGCCGCAATTCGTCGACGGTGCCGCCGGCGTGCAGGGACAGCGAACACCAGCCGTCGGCGTCCGGCGCTGCCGTGACCGTCGTCATCACCCGCGGTGACTGCCGTTGCAGCAGCGGACCGAAACGCCGGAAGTCCGCGGGCACGAACTCGACGTCGCCACCGCCGTCGCGGACCGCCCGGTCCAGCGGGCCGTAGAAGCCGGACAGGTAGTGCACGCCCTTGCGGGTGAACAGCTCGGTGATGACCGCCAGTAGTGCGCCGTAGACCCGCAGATCGGTCCAGTCGGCGCGCTCGCCCAGTGCCCGCAGGAACGCCGGCGGCTGGCCGGGCCCCAACGGAATTCCCAATGTATCGGTCGCCTGCAGCCGCGCGGCGGCCTGCTCGGCGGTGAGCTCGGTCGGCATCTGCCCGACGCTACGCGATCATCGTGAGAGGGTGTCGTTCATGGCAAGCGATGAAGCGGACGTCCTGATTATCGGTGCCGGGCTGTCCGGTCTGATCGCAGCCCGCACGGTGCTGGCGGCCGGGTTCACACCGCTGATCCTGGAGGCGGACACCCGCGTCGGGGGACGCATCCTCACCGAGGATCTGGCCGGTCTGCCGATGGAATTGGGCGCGCAGTGGATCGGCGATACCCATCACCGCATGTTCGCGTTGGCCGCAGAACTCGGTGTCGAGACATATCAGCAGTACGACGAGGGTGAGACGTCCTACGAGCTCGCCGGCACAGGAATTTTGCGCGGCAACGAGTTTCACGACCGATTCGACGATGAACTGGCAGAGCTGGAGACGGTGCTGCGGCGTCTGGACGAGCTGTCCGCCGAGGTATCACCGGCGACTCCATGGACCGCACCGCACGCCGCCGAATGGGACGCCATCACCGCGGGCGCGTGGTACGACACACAGGGTCTGTCACCGGTCGCGCGCACACTGCTGGAGATCTGCACCGTCGGGATCCTCGCCGTGCCGACGGTCGAAGTGTCCTTTCTGCATCTGCTGTTCACCATCCAGACCTGTGGGGTGACCGCCGAGCTGTTCGCCGAGTCCGAGGGTGGGGCGCAGACCACCCGGTTCGTCGGCGGGACCGCCGAGATACCCCAGCGGCTGGCGGCGCTGGTCACCGACCACCTGGTATTCGACGCCCCGGTGCAACTGATCGAGCACGGCACCGATTCCGTCACAGCGCATTGCCGCGGCGGGCGCACCGCGCGCGGGCGGCGCGTGATCGTGGCGCTCTCACCGATGCTGGCCGGGCGCATCATGTACGACCCGCCACTGTCCGGGTACCGCGATCAACTGACTCAACGAATGCCGAATTCGGCTGCCATGAAGGCGTTCTTCGTATACGACGAACCCTTCTGGCGGGCAGAAGGACTCAACGGGCAGCTGATCTCCGATATCGGGCCGGCCCGGATGTCGAATGACACCTGCATCGAGGGTGACGGGCACGGTGTGATCCTGCTCTTCCTTGAGGGCGAGCAGGCCCGCACGCACGCCCACTGGTCAGAAGCCGATCGCCGCGAGGCGCTGACCACCGAACTGGTGCGGCATTTCGGTGATCGGGCGGCGAGGCCGCTGCACTACATCGACGGGGAATGGGGCAACCGGCAGTGGACCCGCGGCTGCTACAACGCCAACTGCGGTCCGCTGGTGTGGACCACCTACGGACCCGCACTGGCGGAACCGATCGGTCCGATCCACTGGGCGTCCACCGACACCGCAACACAATGGAGCGCCTATATGGAGGGCGCGGTCGAGGCCGGTGAACGCGCGGCCGGCGAAGTGATCGCGGCACTCACCTGAGCGCCGGCCGCGCGGGCTTCTCTGTGTAGTTGTCAAGGTGCGCAGGGGTTTATGCGGCGGTGGGCAGGGTGGTCATGGTGCGTCGTGCGTGGGATCGCAGGTGCGCCGGTTCTGGTTCGGCCGGGTCGTGCGGTGGGATGAACCAGGGGTGGCGATCGGCGCCGAGGTAGACCTGCCAGCCGCCGTGGTGGATGGCGGTGTGGTGTAGTCGGCACAGCAGCACGCCGTTGTCGAGGCTGGTGGCGCCGCCGTCGGCCCAGGGTGTGATGTGGTGGGCGTCGCACCAGGAGACCGGGCGGCCGCAGCCGGGGTGGGCACAGCCACCATCGCGTACCGCCAACCCTTTCCGGATCACGGGCGTGAACAGTCGCTCGCTGCGCCCGACGTCCAGCGGTGCGCCGGCCTCATCGACGAGCACCGCGGTGAGGGTGCTGTCGCAGGTGATGAGATCGGCGGTGCTGGCGCTAACCGGCCCGCCGAACCCCAGGGTGTCCAAGCGCACGTCGCTGCGGATCAACGTGACGTGTGGGAGGACGCCCCCGGAGGTCGGGCGCCGGGAATTCGACAGGTAGGTCCGCATCACCTGACCGAACGCATCGGCCCGCCGCCTACCCGCCGGACGTGGGTCGGGTGTCCCGTCCGGGAGCGGTACGGGCCGGCACAACGGATCCAACGCGGTGAGCAGTTCCTCGCCGGTCAACGCATCGAGATCGAGGGACACCGCGACCCGCCCGTCATCGGTCTGCACCACGGTCATCTCGTTGAGATCAGTGTTCTCCGCGACCGGCACCGCGCCGTCGTCGACAGGCTGTGTGGCCGCTTTGTCGATGGCGATCTCCCGAGCCTTCTGGCCCACGTCGGACGGGGTGGTCTCGATCATCAGCTTCGTGACGAGGCCCGCTCGTTCCGCCTCGGACAGGGCGACCCGGCTGTTGACGTGAGTGACTCCTTTTCCGATGGCGTCGGCGAACTCGATACCGATCCCACCGAGGCGCTGGGCCCGGGTCAATGCCGGCATGGTGTGCGCCGCACGCCCCACCCGTATAGCCCGGTAGGCCACACCGGGAGCTACACCCAGGCTGGTGAGCAGGTCGGCTCCTGAGCCGAGGTGTTTACGTGCTGGAATCCCAAGGCGCTCAGCAGCGGCGACTGCCTGGGCGATGACATGGTCGAACAAATTGCGGGCCACCACCGCAGCGGCCAGCACCGCGAGCAGGGGCTGTTCATCGACGATCCGGCGCGGACAGTCCAATAGATGAAACAGAGTGCGATCCCCATCCCGCACAGGCGAGGGGGTGAGGTCATCGATCAGCGCATCAATGAACGTGTCGAGATCAGTGGCGTCCATGTGGATACCGGCTTTCGCAGAAGGTGCCCAAGGGGCACGATCAGGCAATACGGTCCGGGGGTCCCAAAGGGGCCATCGAACCTCGCGGCGACCGAAGTCGCGGTCTGTGCTCACCGAGTGGTGATGGGAGCAACGTCGCATTCGAACTTGTGTTCGATACTACGCCGAGCCGGCGCACCGTGCAAGGGCTAGTACAAGGCGACTGAAAGCGCAGCCAAACCGCGGAGGGTGACGTTTGGTTTGTAGACCGGATCGGCATTCAACCGCGCCTGCGGGAATCGAGCGGTCAGCATGGACAGCGCCACCCGCGCCTCCAACCGGGCCAGCGGTGCTCCCAGGCAGAAATGCGGGCCGAGCCCGAAGGACAGATGACGGGTGGCCTCGCGGCCTGGCCGGAACTCGTCGGGTACGTCGTACATGGCCGGATCGCGCTGGGCCGCGGCCAGCAGCAACAGCATGGTGTCACCCTCCGGGATGTCGACATCCCCGATGCGCATGTCCGCTCCGGCGATCCGCATCACCAGCTGGACCGGCGGATCGAACCGCAACGTCTCCTCGACGATCGCACCCGCCAGTTCGGCATCGGCGGCCAGCGCCGACCAGTGCTCCGGCGTCCGCAACATCTCCTGTGCCGCATTGGCGATCAGGTTGACCGTCGTCTCATGCCCGGCGATGAGCAGCAGATTGCAGGTCGCGACGATCTCATCCGCGGTCAACTGATCGCCGCCCTCCTCGGCCGCGATCAGCGCTGAGATCAGGTCCTCCCGCGGGTCCGCACGCCGCCGCTCGACCAGTTCACCCAGGTACTCGCGCAACCAGGCGCCGGCCTCGAGGCGGGCATCGGCCTCCGGGTCGGGGGCGCCGGTGATCGACATGATCGGGTCCAGCGCCTGCGCCACCAGGGCAGCGGCACTGCTGAACCGCGATTCGTCGGCCACCGGCACACCGAGCAGCCGGCAGATCACGGCCACCGGCAGCGGGTAGGCCAGACCGGAGATGAGGTCGGCCGAGCCGGCGTCGGCCATCGCGTCGAGCAGGCCGTCGACCGTTGCGGCGATCTCGGGCTCCAGCGCCCGCACCACCCTCGGCGCGAACGCCTGCTGGGCGAGCTTGCGCAGCCGGGTGTGATCCGGCGGGTCCAGGAAGAGGAATCCGGGTGTGTTTCCCCGAGGCGGCATCGCGCCGGACGCCAGTTGTCGTTGCACGACAGAGGATTTCATGCTGTCGCTGCACGAGTCCGGATGCCGCAGCACCTCATCGCAGTCGGCGAAGGACGAGAACACCGTCATGTTCGATTCCGGCATGAGCAGCGGTCCGAGCCCGCGGATCTGCGCGAACAGTGGGTAGGGGTTGGCCCGGTTGGCCGGGTCGAGCATCTGGAGCAGCAGCATCTGCGGATCCGCAGTACTTGTCATTTCCCTATTCTACAAACGTCTAAGAGGCCCGCGAGCTGCCGTAATACCGGCCCAGGACGTCGGCCTGCAGCTCGTCGAACCGGTCGTCGAGGATCGACTGCCGGATCCGGTCGACCAGCCGGACCGTGAAGCGCTCGTTGTGGATCGTGCACAACGTCGAGGACAGCATCTCCTTGGCCTTGAACAGGTGATGAATGTAGGCCTTGGTGTAGTTCGCGCAGGTGTAACAGTCACATTCGGCATCGATGGGGGTGAAGTCGCGCTTATAGCGCGCCCCGGTGATGTTGAACCGGCCCGTCGCCGAGTAGACGGCCGCGTTGCGCGCCACCCGGGACGGGGACACGCAGTCGAAGGTGTCCGCGCCGGCGGCGACTGCCGCGAACAGATCGTCGGGTTCGCTGATGCCGAGCAGATGGCGCGGCTTGTCGTCGGGCAGCTCATCGGTCACCCATCCGACGATGGTGGCCAGATTCTGCTTCTCCAGTGCGCCACCGATGCCGAACCCGTCGAAACCGATATCGGCCAGACCGCGGGCGGCCTGGCGGCGCAGATCCTCGTACTGCGCACCCTGCACCACCCCGAACAGCGCCTGATAAGGCTTGTCATGACGCACCTCGGTGAGCCTGCGATGCTCGGCCACACAGCGCACCGCCCAGTCATGGGTACGGCGCACCGACTGTTCCTGATAGCTGCGGGTATTGACCAGCGTGGTCAGCTCGTCGAAGGCAAAGATGATGTCCGCGCCCAGCTGATGCTGGATCCCGATGGACACCTCGGGGGTGAACCGGTGCGAGGATCCGTCGCGGTGCGAGCGGAACGTCACGCCGTCCTCGTCGACGTGGGCGAGGCGTTCCTTGCCCTCGGCGATGACATCGTCGGCCTGCACCCGGGTGGTGTCCATCGACAGCACCTTCTTGAACCCGACACCCAGTGACATCACCTGGAATCCGCCACTGTCGGTGAACGTCGGCCCCGGCCAGTTCATGAAGGCGCCCAGTCCCCCGGCCTCGTCCACCACATCGGGCCCCGGCTGCAGATAAAGATGGTAGGCATTGGACAGAACAGCCTGTGCACCAAGGTCTTTCATGGTTTCCGGCAGCACCGCCTTGACGGTGGCCGCGGTGCCGACCGCGATGAACGCCGGGGTCTGGATATCACCGTGGGGCGTGTGGATGGTGCCGACCCGCCCGGACCGCCCGGGCAGTTCGGCCTGTACCTCGAAGAACGGCTCACTCACCGGGACATTCAACCAAGTCGACATTTAACCAAGACACTGTGGCCCACCACGCTCCGGCCGTACATTCGTTGCATGAGAATCGGAGCGTTGGCCCTGATCGCGGGGGCCGTGGCGGCGTGCGCGGCGTGTTCGTCGGAACCCAAGGCCGCCCCACTGCCCGAGGGCGTGCTCGCCGCGGGCACCGCACAGATCACCGTCGACGGCCGCGATGGCGGCACCACCCACGAGGTGCAGTGTTCGTCGATGGGCTTCCAGACCGCCATCACCACCGGCAACCGGACCTCGGGGACGACAGCCCTGGTCTCCCGCGGCGACGAGCTCACCGCCGAGTCCGTCGGCATTCGTGACCTCGCCGGTTTCACCGGCAGCTACAACGCGGGTCTGGGCGAACCGGCCGCCGAGGTCACCATGACGGGCCCGACGTTCGTCATCTCCGGAACGGCGACGGGCTTTCGCACCGATGCGGCCAGTTTCACCGCCGACGGGACGTTCACCCTTCGGGTGTCCTGCTGATCTGTCATGGTCGGACAAGATTTTCGCGCAATTCGATGACTACGGGTCCGGCGGCGCACATACTGCTGAGGTTCATCCGGCGATCTTGATTGATCGCACAACCTAAGGAGATCAGTGGTGAAGCGAGGCTTCGTAGTTGCCGTGAGTAGTGCGGCGCTCCTCATCGCCGGCTTGTCCGGCTGTTCCTCGGACGACAAATCCTCATCCAGCAGTGCCTCTTCGGAGACGAGTGCAGCCGTCACGTCGGAGGAGACGGCAGCATCCGCAACCGAATCGCCCACCGCCGCCACCGGGTCGGGTACCACCAGGGTCGTCATCGACGGCGCAGAGCAGTCCGTCAACGGCAGCATCGTGTGCGCGGCCATGGGCGGCAACGTCAACATCGCCATCGGTGAGGCCACCACCGGCATCGCCGCCGTCGTCAGCGAGGGCGACGCCCCCACCGTCACCTCGGTGGGCCTGGGCAACGTCAACGGGGTGACCCTCGGCTACGCCGCCGGTGCGGGTGGCGAGGCGACGGCCGAGAAGGACGGCAACACCTACAAGATCACCGGGACCGCCACGGGCGTCGACATGGCCAACCCGATGACACCGGTGAACAAGCCCTTCGAGATCGAGGTCACCTGCCCCTGACCCGGGGTCAGACGAGCGACGGCGGCATCCTTGTCCGGGGGTGCCGCCGTTCTCGTGTCAGGCGGTGTAGCCGGCGGCTGATTCGCGCAGCTGCCAGATCTGCGCCGGGCACAGTTCATTGACCGCCTGATTGATCAGGTATCCGGCCTGGTAGTAGTCGCTGGTGTGGAAATCGACCTTGAGCTGGTCGACCAACTGGGCGTAGGGCATCTTGGCGGCCACCCGGTCACAGACGGTCTGGCCGTAGGCGATCGCCACATCCCCGTTGGGGAAGTTGTACCCGGGCCGCACATGCACGTTGACCAGATAGGCCACCACATCGGCACCGGCTGCCGGGGCCGCCGTGGTGGCAAGTCCGCCGAGGCCCGCCGTGACCGCGGCCGCCGCGACAATTCCCCGTAAGACCTTCATGCGGGCTGACTCTAATCCCCCGCCGGTGCGAACGCGGCAAATCTCTTCTGCTCGCTGCAATACCGGGGTACGGTCCTTTCCGTCGAGGGGGCACACATGGCCGGATCACGGCTCAGAACGCTCACGACGGCCCTGTTCGCCGTCGTGGTTTCCATCGCGCTCGTCTGCGGCCAGGCGATCGGGGCCAACGGCTTCGGTCCGTTGTTGGGGCTGGTCAACACCGTCATCGGCATCGGTGGCAGCAGCGACCCGGTGTCCGAGCGCCTGCCCGCCAAACTGAGCAACACCATCGTGCAGCCCGGAGACACCTATATCGGCACCGAGTATCCGGCGTCGCTCAACCTTGATCGCAGCGTGCGCATCGGCATGCCGGTGCTGCACCAGCACCTGGTCACCACCTCCGGGAAGGTGCTCGTCGCGGGTTACTCGCTGGGCGCCCTGCTGGTCGAGCAGCTCAAACGGGACGTCGCGGAGTCCGATGAGCCGCCGTCACCGCTGGACCTCAGCTTCCTGCAGATCGCCACCCCGTTCGTCCCGAACGGGGGCATCTTCGCGCGGTTCCCCGGCATCGCGATCCCAGACGTCGTCTCGCCGATGGGGCCGGGGCAGCCGACGCAGTACAACACCACCTACGTGGTCAACGAGTACGACCTGTGGGGCGACTTTCCCGCATACTTCAATCCGGTGGCGATCCTGAACGCCGTGCTCGGGCACGAATACGCCCACGTCGACAACTGGTACGACGCGGTGGACCCCACCGCGGCGGCCAATCACGTCAAGGTGGTGACCAATTCCGCCGGCGGGACCGACACCTACGTCCTGGTGCCGGCTTCCCGGTTGCCGCTGCTCGGTCCGCTGCGTGACTTGGCCCATCACCTGGGGGTGTCGGCGGGCGCAGAACGACTGCTCGGTGCGATCGAGCCGTTGCTGCGGGTCATCGTCGATATGGGCTACACCGACCGATTGAACCTGAACCCCGAAGTGCGCAAGCCTTTTTCGTTGTTCACCCCGCCGCACAAGATCGCCGAGGCGCTGAACGCGGTCCCCGGCGCGGTGCGCGAGGGCCTGGAGAATCTGCTGGGCATCACGCGCACCCCGGCCGCTCCCGCGGTAGCGCCACCGGCCGCCGCGGCGGCCGTGCAACCGGCCTCGCAACCGGCCTCGGTGCCCGAGTCCGCGGTGCAGAGCGAGACGGCTCCCGAGGATGAAGCGACCTCGGACGATGCCGAGTTGGAGACGCCGCCGTCGACAAGGAAGACCCCCGGTGGACCCGTGGTCACCCTGCGCGACGGACCGCGCAGTGCGTTCGGCGGCAACCGGACCGCCCCCAAGACCGCACAGTCACCGGCCCGCTCGCAGAAGTCCGGTCAGGACACCCGCGACGCCGGCGCGGAGGCGGCCTGACGCCGCTGACGGCGGCGTAACCGCGCCAGCAACACCCGGCGGTGCACCTCGAACGACAACGACAGCGGGTCACGCCATGTCACGCTGTTACCCATAGTTTCTCAACTGTCGCACACGTCACGCGCCAAGGCGGTTGACGCGCCACGTGTTTGACCAATGTCACTGATGAAAAGAACTGCCGGTGAACGGTTTTCAAGCGACAGGCGAACCCGGTTCGACGGCCGGGCTACGCGGATCGATCAGGATCTTGGCCTGTGATTCCGGGTCCCCGAGCGCCTGGAACGCCGCCGCCACCCCGTCCAGGCCGACCCTGCCGGTGACCAGAGCCGACGCATCGACCTTGCCATCGGCCAGCAGGTACAGGGTGTCCCGGAATTCCAAGGGGGTATAGCCGAAGACGAACCGCAGATCGATCTCCTTGCCGTTGGCCATCGCCGGCCGCAGCCGGTCATCACCCATGCAGACCCCGACCACGATGACCTTGCTGGCCACGGGTGCGGCGGCGATGGCGCCGTCGATCATGCCCGGCACCCCGACGCACTCGAAGATGACCGGGCTCTTCGGTCCGGCCGCACCCAGCTTGTCCGCGAGCCGGTAGAGATGGGCCCAGCCCGGAACCCTGCGCAACTTCTCCATCGAGCTCATGCCGAGTTCGTAGAGATCGGGGGCCGCGGTGATGACACCCTTCTTTTGGGCGGCCCGGTCATACGGCGAGTCCTGCGCCGGATCGACCACCACGTGGGCGCCACAGCGCGCGGCAAGGGCGCGGCGGGTCGGCGAGTAGTCGCTGGCGATGACGGTGGCCACGCCCATGGCCTTGAGGTGACAGATGACGGCCAGCCCGACCGGTCCGCAGCCGATCACGACGGCGGTGTCCCGGCGCCCGATATCGCTGCGCCGGACCGCGTGCAGCGCCACGGCCATCGGTTCGGTCAGCGCGGCGGTGTCGACGTCCAGACCGTTGGGCACCACGAAACTCATGGCGGCCTCGCCGAGTACCTGCTCGGCATAGCCGCCCGGCGCCAAGGGTGACAGCCCCGTCAGATGCACGCCACCGTTTGCCCGCAGGAGCGGAAAAGACACCACCGTGGTGCCGACCTTGAATTCTTTGGCGACACCGGGGCCGCGCTCGGCGACTTCGCCGCAGAATTCGTGGCCCATCACCACCGGGGTGTCGCCGCGCATGAAGTCGGGGTATCCGACCGCGTCCATCACCTCGGTCAGCTCGTCGGCGTGGTCCTTGGCGTGCAGGTCGGACCCGCAGATACCGCATCGCCGCACGTCGAGCAGCAACTGCCCGCGGGCGGGCTGCGGGGTGGGGATCTCGACCACGGACAGTTCGCCGGACAGACAACTGACAGCCTTCATAAGTATTTCCCTTCGTCAGTATCTGAGTATGGCGGTCCACCAAAACCACCCACGTAGCTTTCGCCGGTGTCAATAATCAGGCAGGATGGTGTTTGCTTCTTTTTCAGCGTCAGGGGATTTTATGGAACGGCTGCCGATGTGGGTGAGTGCCGGGCTGTTGTCGGCAGGTGTCTCGGCGGCGGTTCTCGCCGGCGCGGGCGTCGCGCTCGCCGACGACTCGACGACCGGCTCCGGATCGCAGTCGGCGTCCGACTCGTCCCCCGCGGCGGGTGGCAACCAGCCTGAGAGCCCCTCGGAGGACGCCGCACCCGACACCTCGCCAGACGCCAAGACCGAGGTCGAGGCGCCCGAAAAGCCCAGCGAAGACGCCCTCGGCGACACCCCGAAGAAAAAGAAGAAGAACCTGACCGCGCGCACCGACGCGATGACGGCTCTGCGGCCGCACTCGGCGCCGATGACCGCGAGCGCACCCGAGCGGGCGGCGACGGTCCCCGCCGAGACCGCGGTGGCCACGCCGACCATCTCGACGCCCACCGTCTCGACGCCCGCCGTCTCAACACCCGCGGTCACCGATATCAGTGCCGGCGGCGCGGCCGCCGTCGCAAAGATCGCCGCGCAGCCGAGCGTGTCACTGGCGTTGGCCGCACCGAAAGCGGCCGCACCCGTGCAGGCCGCGGCTGCGTCACCCCCAAACCTGATCCGCTGGCTGCAGGGCGTGACGGACCGGATCACCAGCGGCATCGGCTCCTTGGTGTTCAACTCGCTGCAGGCGCTGGAGGCACTGGTCACCGGCCCCCCGGTGCTGCCCCCGAACAGCACCGTGACGGTGCGCAACTCGACGATCCTGCTGTCCACCGGGCAGCGGGTGAAAGCGAATTGGTACTACCCCGAGGGCGATGCGGTGCCGGAGAAGCTGATCGTGTTGCAGCACGGCTTCTTCGCACTCGGCCCGATGTACAGCTTCACCGCGGCCAATCTCGCCGCGTCGACCGGAGCCATCGTGGTCACCCCGACGATCTCCTCGAATCCCTTTGCCGGTGACGACAACTGGATCAATGGTGACGGGATGGCCGCGGCCATCGCCGACCTTTTCGTCGGCGACCGGACGGCGCTGACCGACAGCGCGCTCGCCGCGGGATTCGCCACCCGGTACGGCCTGGACCCGGCGGACGCACGGCTGCCCGAGAAGTTCGGCCTGGCGGGGCATTCGGCCGGCGGTGGCCTGGTTGCCGCGGTCGCCGGGTACCTCGTCGACAACGGCGCCGCGGACGATCTGGTCGGGGTGATCACCCTGGACGGTGTGCCGACCGGCAGCACCATGGCGGTCGCGCTGCGCAAGCTGCAGGCCTATGAGGACGAGACCGGCCGCTATATCCCGGTCCGCGAGATCGGCGCGCCCCGCAACGCCTTCAACTTCATCAGCACCCTCAAGACGGACCTGAACGCGGCGCGGCCCGGGCGGTTCAACGGTGTGGTGCTCTCCGGTGGCGTGCACATGGACTCGATGCAGGGCGGCAACGCGCTCATCCAGTTCGGCGCCCAGTTGTTGGCAGGTTTCCCGCAGCCGCAGAACCCGCCGGCCGTCGATGCGTTGTCCGCCGGCTGGTTCAACGACTGGTTCGCCGGTGACACCGACAACGGCGACGAACTCGTGCCCGGGTCGACGTTGCCGATCAGCACCCCCAAGGGAACGGCCCAGGGCACGGTGATCGGGTCCGCGGTACCGGCCAGCAGGTTCGTCACCGTCGCGGTCTGAGGATCAGCTCGACTGCCGCTTCGCCTTCTCGGCGGAGGCGAGTTGTTCGACACGGTCGGCCTGCCGGCGCTTGTCGGCGGCCTCGGTGTGTTTGGACGTCGCGTCGGCCATCGCGGCCTTCGGAGTCTCCATGGCCTTCTTCTCGGCCGTTTTGATGCGGTTCTGCTCCTGCTGTTCGGCGCGGCGAACGGCCTCGGACTTGCGGGCCGCGGCATCGTCGGCCTGTTTCTTGGCCGCCGCGGTATGGGCCCGGGCTTCCTCGGCGGCGGATTGTTTGCGCTCATCGGCGTTGCGCTGAGCGTCGTTGACCTTCTGCTCCCGGTCCGCGCGCGCCTGCTTCTGGTCCTCCATCGCCTGTTCCCGCCTGGCGTGCAGAGTGGTGTCGGCCTGCTCCTCGATCTGGGCCGCCTTCGCGTCCAGCCGCGAGGCCCTGGCCAGTGCGTCGCCACGCTCGGTCAGCGCGGTCCCGCGGGCTTCCAGGTCCGGGTCACGCAGCACGCGACCGACGGTGGAATCCAGCTGCCCGAGCGTGCGCTCGTAGAACAGCCGGGCCGGAGCCTCGGGGTCCAGCCGGTCGGCCATCCGATCCTGGATCAACTGCAACGGGTAGCGGACGATCTGATACTGCACGCGCCAGAGCGCGAAGGGTACTGCGGTGATCTGCATGGTCATCTCCTGGGTGGTGACGGTGTTCAGGACAGGTCTTCTGAGGTGAGGGCGTCGGCGCGCTGACGGGCGCGCTCTGCTGCCTCGCGGGTGTCGTCGGCCTTCTGGGCCTCCGAGCGGTGATCATCAACGGCCTCGACAACCTCGTCGGCCGCCCCTTCGATCTGCTCGCGCGCTTCGGTTTTCGCTCGGCGCACCTGGCTCAGCGCCGTCACCGAGGCACTGTGGTTCTTCGCGGCCAGCTTCTGGCCTTCGGCGTTCTCGGCCGCATGCTTTTCTGCCTCTTGCCGGATGCGTACGGCGTTCTCGACCGCAGCGGCCTCCTTGGCCACAGCGGCACGCTCGTAAGCTCCGGCCGTCTGAACCTCCGCGGCCTGCCGCCGCGCCTGTTCGGCCTCTGCGTCGGCAACGGCCTCGACGCTGTTGGCCTCTTTGCGCTCCGCGGCCTGCGTCTGCTCGAGTTGCCCTTCAGCGGTGAGTGATTCGTTACCGGTGACGGCTCCGAAGACCTCTTTCGCCTTGCCCTTCACCGAATCGATCAGCCCTTTGCGGGCCTGGTCAGCCTTGTTGTGTTCGCTCATCTGCATTCCTTACTTGTTGTGGCCGTTGGTCATCGCGATTTCGATCTCGGTACCGATCTCGGTCCCGTCGTGCGACGGTGCGGCACCTCGGCAAAGCTCGGCGGCCTGGCTCTTGTTCATGAGGCGCTGTGAAGGCAGCGAGATATCGACCGTCAGATGGTTGGTTGCGTCGCCACTGCGGCCGCATGCTGGACCGGTGCGCAAAATCTGGGCGATTGACTCCGGCGGTGTGCCGGGTAGGACCCTGCCTCGTCTAGTGGTGATTCCCCACAACGCAGTCGCCGGTTCTGGGCGAGTGAGCAGGAGACTCTTGTAGTACCCGGCAGCGCCAGGGCTAAACACTGTCCGGGCTGCTGTGCCAGGCTGGACACCATGCTTGTCGCCTTCAGCCTGACCCCGTCCGCCGCCGATGACGACGGTGGTGTGCACCGGGCGGTCGCCGAAGCCGTCCGCATCGTGCGCGCATCCGGACTGCCCAACGAGACAAACGCGATGTTCACCAACATCGAGGGCGAGTGGGACGAGGTGATGGGCGTCGTCAAGCAGGCCGTGGACGCCGTCGCGGCCGTCTCACCGCGAGTCGGCCTGGTGCTCAAGGCCGATATCCGCCCCGGGCACACCGGCCAGCTCAGCGCGAAGGTGCAGCGCGTGGAAGACGTACTCGACGAGAGCTGACGGCACAACAAACTAGCCCCCCACCTGGGCGAGCAGGTGAGGGGCTATGGCGGTGGCGGAGGGATTTGAACCCTCGGACGGGGGTTACCCGTCACACGCTTTCGAGGCGTGCTCCTTAGGCCGCTCGGACACGCCACCGCGTGGCAGCTTACCGGGCACAGCCGGTTGGCCATAATCGCGCCGATTTCTACGTCACGGTCGCGATCGGCGGGCGCTGACGACCCTGGTGTAGAAAACGGTGCAGCGCTCAGCGTTGCCGGGCGAAGAACTCCTCCAGCGGGGCCGCACACTCCTGCGCGAGCACCCCGCCGCGCACCTGCGGCCGGTGCACGAGCCGACGATCGCGCACCACGTCCCACAGCGAGCCGACGGCCCCGGTCTTGGGCTCCCACGCCCCGAACACCAGCAACCCGATGCGGGCCATCACCAGCGCCCCCGCGCACATGGTGCACGGCTCGACGGTGACGGCCAGCGTGCAGCCCTCCAGCCGCCATCCGTCACCCAGCCGTCCGGCGGCGGCCCGCATCGCCAGGATCTCGGCATGTGCGGTCGGGTCGCCCAGCGCCTCCCGGGCGTTGGCGGCGCGGGCAAGTTCGGTGCCGTCGGGCCCGAAAACCACCGCCCCGATCGGCACATCGTCGACGGGCGCGGCGCGGGCCACCTCGAGGGCGAGCCGGATCAGCTCCTGATCCGGTTTCACCGACCCAGTTTGTCGAGCACCGCGGACAGTTCGTTCTCGAAGCCCATCCGCTCGGCGATCGCGGTGATCTGCTCGTCGATCTCCATATCGTCATCGGAGATGATCACACCGAGCACACCCGCGGGCAGTCCGACATCGGCGAGCAACCCGAGGTCGCCCTCCTCGAACGGGTCGGCGTCCTCAAGGTCCTCGTCATCGATATCGGAGTCCAACTTGTCGAGCACCTCGGCGGCGATGTCGTAGTCCAGCGCGGCGGTGGCATCCGAGAGCAGCAACCGCGTGCCCGCCGGGGCCGGCCGGACGATGACGAAGAACTCCTCGTCGATGTCGAGCAACCCGAAAACGGCGCCGGCGCTACGCAGCTCGCGCAGCTCGGTCTCGGCCGCGGTCAGGCTGTTGAGCGCACCCTTGCGCAACGGAGCGCACCGCCATTTGCCGTCCTCCCGGACGACCGCGACTCCGAATCCGCCCGGCAGGTTGGCAGCCTCCTGCGCCGGCGCACGCTGTGCTCCCATGGGTGCTAACGCTAGTCCCCGCCCGGGACCTTTGACCACCTATTCACCGGCCGGCAACCCGGCGCCCGGACCGTGTGCCAACCTAGAACCGTGACCGAGACTCCGGTGTGCGTGCTGGGACTGGGATTGATCGGCGGCTCGCTGATGCGGGCGGCGGCCGCGGCGGGCCGTGAGGTGTTCGGCTACAACCGCTCGGTGGACGGTGTCCAGGGCGCCCAATTCGACGGATTCGACGCCACCGCGGCCCTCGACGATGCACTGTCGCGTGCCGCGGACACCGGGGCACTGATCGTGCTGGCCGTCCCGATGCCGGCACTCGGCGTCATGCTCGAGCACATTCGCGCGACCGCGCCGGACTGCGCGCTGACCGATGTCATCAGCGTCAAGGGTGCGGTGCTGGCGCAGGTCGAGTCCGCGGGGCTGCGGGCACGGTTCGTCGGCGGTCATCCGATGACCGGAACCGCACACTCCGGTTGGTCGGCGGGCGACAAGGACCTGTTCGCCGGCACCCCGTGGGTGGTGGCCGTCGACGACGGGGTCGACTCCGAAGTCTGGGCCATGGTGGCGCAGCTGGCGCTGGACTGCCGGGCGTTCGTGGTGCCGGCCCGCTCCGATGAGCACGACGCCGCGGCCGCGGCGATATCGCATCTGCCCCACCTGCTGGCCGAGACGCTGGCCGCCACCGCGAGCGAGGTCCCCCTGGCCTTCGCGCTGGCCGCCGGGTCGTTCAGGGACGGCACCCGGGTCGCGGCCACCGCCCCGGACCTGGTGCGTGCAATGTGCGAGGCGAACTCCGAGCAGCTGCTGACCGGCCTGGACCGCAGCATCGAACTGCTCACCCGGGCCCGCGAGCACCTGGCCGCGCATGCCTCGGTGGCCGATCTGGTCGAAGCCGGCCACGCGGCACGAATCCGCTACGACAGTTTCAGCAGGCCCGACATCCTGGCGGTCACCATCGGTGCACCGGGCTGGCGGGAGGAACTCGCCGCCGCCGGCCGCGCCGGCGGCGTGATCAGATCCGCGTTGCCAGTCCGGGATAGTCGAGAATGAAACCGTCGTCGTCGACGGTGATGGTGGTGTCGGCGATCGGCGATTTCAGTCCGATCTCTGCCCCGCCGGCGCTGTTGTAGCTGATGGTCTCCAGCTCCACCGTCAGTTCGGGCAGGCGCACGTACACGACGGGAACCTCCAGCGACTCCGCCCGCTGGTGCAGTCCGGTGCGGCGGATGGGCAGCGCGTTGAAGAACGGACTGAACACGACGTCGACATCCAGTGCGCCCTCGTAGGCGGCGCGACTGGTCTGATTCTGGTGGTCACGCACCAGCCACATGCCCTCCTCGTCGCGGGCGATGGACAGCTGGCGTTCCCGTTCGGCCAGCGTCATCGTCAGCGACAACCGCTTGGTGGCACCGGTCTCATCGGTGACCAGGTCATAGGAGGCGCTGAACGCGGGGTCCGAGGAGGTGGCGGCCGAGACGATGCGGCCGTAGGCCTTGATGCGGTTGCCGGACAGCTGCACACGCACCGACTCCATCCGCGGCACATCGTGCGCACGCCAAGTCAGGATCGCCGGCCAGGCGCCTGCAGTTTCATCCGTGGCGCCCGTGCCTGATTGTGGGGCTGGTTCAGTCACCCTCATACCGTATGCGAACGTCCCCACGCTTCGTACCCGCGTTGGACGATTCGAGTGCTACTTCGTCATCCAGCAGTGGCTGCGGCAGCCGGTCGGCCTGCCTGCCGAAACGGTCGGCACCCGGCTGGGACAACCACACCGCCAGGGCCAGCACCCCGTCGAGGATGAGTGCGAGCAACGTCACCATCAGCGCGCCGACCAGTGCGAGATAGAACTCGCGCACCTTGATGCCGTCGATCAGGTAACGACCCAGCCCGCCGAGGCTGGCGTAGGCCGCGACGGTGGCGGTCGCGACGATCTGCAAGGTCGCGGTGCGCAGGCCGCTGAGGATCAGGGGCAGCGCGTTGGGCACCTCGACGCGCAGCAGCACCTGCCGTTCCGTCATGCCCATCGCCCTGGCCGCGTCGACGACGGCGCGGTCCACGTTGGCGATACCCGAGTAGGTGCCGGCCAGCAGCGGCGGGATACCCAGCAGCATGAGCGCCACCGTCGGCGGGATGAGGCCCAGCCCCCACAACAGCACACCGAGCAGCAGTACACCCAGCGTCGGCAGCGCCCGCAGCGCGTTGACACCGGTGACCACCAGGAAGGTGCCGCGGCCGGTGTGCCCGATGATCAGCCCGATCGGGATGGCGACCAGCACGGAGAACACGACCGCGATCGCGGTGTATTGCAGGTGTTCGACGATGCGGATACCGATGCCCGCGGGGCCCGACCAGTTCGCCGCGGTGAAGATGTAGGACAGCGCCTCCTGCAGGAAGTTCATCGCGCACCCGCCTTGGTTCTGGCGCCTCTGTCCCAAGGGGTCAGCGCCTTGCCCGCCAACAGGATCAGCGTGTCGATCACCACCGCCAGCACGAAGATGGCGATGATGCCCGCGATGATCTGGCCGCTCTTGTTGGCCTGATAGCCCTCGGTGAACCAGGTGCCCAGGCCGCCGATGCCGATCACCGAACCCACCGACACCATCGAGATGTTGGTCACCGCGACCACGCGCAGGCTGGCGATGAGTACCGGGATGGCAAGCGGCAGTTCGACTTTGAGCACCCGGGTGAGTGGCCGGTAGCCGACGGCGGTGGCCGAGTCGAGCACCTCGGGTGGGACCGCATCCAGCGCTTCGGGGACGGCCCGCACCAGCAGCGCAGTGGTGTAGAGCGTCAGCGCAATGATGACGTTCGCCTCGTCGAGGATGCGGGTCGGGATGACCAGCGGCAGCACCACGAACAGTGCGAGCGACGGGATGGTGAAGATGATGCTGGCAAGCACGGTGACGACGCGGCGCGGCTGGGTGGTGCGCTGGATGAGGGCGCCGATGGGCACCGCGATGAGCAATCCGAGCACGACCGGCACCAGCGACAGCCGCAGATGGATCAGCGTCAGCGTCCAGGCATCGTCGAGGTGGGTCAGCAGGTAGTTCACTTACCCGACCTTCGGGACCCGGCGCTGTTGCTTCAGCGCGGCCAGCACATCATCGGCCTGCACACCGCCGAGCAGGCGTCCGTCCTCGTCGACGGCCACCCCGAGACCCGACGGCGAGGACAGGGCGGCGTCCAGTGCCAGTCGCAGCGAGCCGTCGGGGCGGAAGAACGACCCACCGCCGATGGTGCTGTCGTACAACGCACTTCCGCTACGGTGTACCTCCACTCCCTCGGCGTTGATCCAGGCGAACGGCTTCCCGTCGGCGCGCAGCACCAGCGCCCAGTCGCCGGGCGCCAGCTGCAACTGGTCGATATCGTCCTCGGCGACCTGCCGGATGTCGTGCAGCGGCAGCCCGGTCGCCGCGAAGAACTGCAGACCGCGGTAACCGCGGTCGGCCCCGACGAAACCGGATACCAGCTCGTTGGCCGGATTGGACAGCACGAACGACGGCTCCGCGTACTGCTGTAACACGCCGCCCCTGCCGAACACGGCGACCTTGTCCCCGAGCTTGACCGCCTCGTCGATATCGTGGGTGACGAACACGATGGTCTTGCGCAATTCGCTTTGCAGCCGCAGAATCTCGGCCTGCAATTCCTCACGCACCACCGGGTCCACGGCGCTGAACGGTTCGTCCATCAGCAGGATGGGCGGATCGGCGGCCAGCGCCCGAGCCACCCCGACGCGCTGCTGCTGACCACCCGAGAGCTGGGATGGATAGCGTTGCGCCAGTTTCGGGTCCAGACCGACGCGCTCCAGCACCTCGAGGGCGGCCTTGCGCGCGCTGCGCCGCGACTCCCCCTTGAGCACCGGCACCGTGGCGACGTTGTCGACGACCCGCTGATGCGGCATGAGCCCGGCGCTCTGGATCACGTACCCGATGCCCAGGCGCAGCTTGACCGGGTCGACCTTGGTCACGTCCTCGCCGTTGACGGTCAGGGTGCCCGAGGTGGGCTCGATCATCCGGTTGATCATCCGCATCGAGGTCGTCTTACCGCAGCCAGACGGGCCGACGAACGCCGCCAGCGTGCCCTCGGGGACATCGAGGGTGAGGTCGTCGACGGCGACGGTTCCGTCCGGATACTTCTTGGTGACGTTGCTGAACGTGATCATCGCGTTCTCACTTACCCGGCAGTGGTTGGTCGAAACCGTTGTCGCTGATCCATTTTGCGGCCGCTTCGTCGGGGTCGACACCCTCGTTGCCCTCGACCGACGTGTTCAGCTCGATCAGCGCTTCGGTGGTCAGCTTGGCGCTGACGGCGTCGAGCACGGATTTGAGATCGTTCGACATCTTCTGCGAGGCGACCAGTGGCACCACATTGGCCGCCAGGAACACGCTCTCGGGATCTTCGAGCACCACCAGATTGTTCTTCTCGATGGCCGGCGATGTGCTGAAGATGTTGGCGGCGGTGACGGTGCCGCCGGTCAGGGCCTGCACGGTCGCCGGCCCGCCGCCGTCGCTGATCGCCACGAAGTTGGCGGGTGCAATATCGAGTCCGTATTTCTGCTTGAGGCCCACCAGCCCGGTGACGCGGGTCTGAAACTCCGATGGCCCACCGACTTTGACCTCCGGTGAGCGCTCGGCCAGATCGGCGATGGACGTCAGATTCCACTCCTGCGCGATGTTCTCCGACACCGCGAGGGTGTCCTTGTCCTCGGCCGGTGACGGATACAGGATCGACAGGTCGCCGGGCAGCGCCTTCAGCAGAGCCAGCAGCACGGCATCGGACGTGGTGGCGGTCGCCTCTGGATCGAAGTACTGCAGCAGGTTGCCGGTGTACTCAGGGATCAGGTCGATGGAATGATCCTGCACGGCAGGGATATAGGTCTCCCGGCTGCCGATACCGAACTGCCGCTTGATGGTGAAGTCGTTGGCCTCCAAGGCCTGGGCGTAGATCTCGGCGATGATCTTCGATTCGGTGAAGTCCGCGGAGCCGACGGCGATCGTCTTCAGGTCGCCGGAGATCTCACCTCCACCGAGCGGATTCGAACTGCCACAACCGGCAACCGACAGGGTGAGCACAGCGGTACACAAGACGATGAACTTACGGATGCGGCGCATACCGTCCCCTCGGCCATTGGTGCGTCGATGCGTGGCAATCTTCTCGACAGTAACGGGCCCGGCCGGGACATGCCGGGCTTTAACTCACCGTGAGATGGTTTGAAATCGTGTGTGAACGGGCAAGATGAATGCCATGACGACCGACCCGCACGCGTTGCCCGCTGATCCGGAGCAACCTTACGAACCTCTGGGCGCAGCGGAACCGCCCCCGCCTCCACCGGAGGACGCGGTCAAGTTCACCAGGGCGGCAGCGCTCTGGACCTCACTGATCGCCGGATTCCTGATCCTGATCGTCCTGCTGATCTTCATAGCGCAGAACACCGACCCGGGCACCTTCCACTTCCTGGGCTGGAACTGGACACTGCCATTGGGTGTGGCGCTACTGCTGGCCGCGGTGGGCGGCGGGCTGCTCGCGGTGATGGTCGGTGCGGCCCGCATCGTGCAACTGCGGCTGGCGGCCCGGAAGAATCTGAAGGCGGCCCGCCGGACCTTCTAGACGAGCCTGAGCCCCTCGGCGATCAGCGGGGCCACGGCCTCACCGACCGCCGCGGGGGCGTCGCCGCCCTCGCGTCCGCGGAAGTCGATCCCCGCGGCGATGATGGCCAGCTTGAAATAGGCCAGGGCCATGTAGAAATCCCAGTTCTGCAATTCCTGGCCACTGGCGACCGCGTAGCGCTGGGCCAGCTCATCGGCGGGCGGCAACAGCTCTGAGGTCCAGGCCGCCCGCATGCCGAGCACATCGTCGAAGTTCGGGTTGCGGTAGACGCACATCAACGCCGCATCCGAGAGCGGGTCACCGAGGGTGGACAACTCCCAATCCAGCACCGCGCGTACCACCGTCGGATCCTGGGCGTCCAGGATGGTGTTGTCGATGCGGTAGTCGCCGTGCACGATGGAGGCCCGTGGGCTGGCCGGGATCCGTTCCGACAGAACCGAATGCAGCTTCTTCACATCGGCGTCGCGGGTATCGTCGGGCAGCCGCACATGATCCCACTGCGAACCCCAGCGGCGCACCTGGCGTTCCAGGTAGCCGTCGGCCTTGCCGAAGTCACCGAGCCCGACGGCCACCGGATCGACGGCGTGCAGGTCGGCGAGCACCGTGATCAGCGAGTCGACGCAACCCTCGACGACGGCGGCGTCGCCGAGCGCCGCGAGTTCGTCGGCACTGCGCACCACGTTGCCCTCGACGTTCTCCACCATCTGGAACGGCGCTCCCAGCACGGAGTCGTCGTTGCGCATGGTCACCGCGCGGGCCACCGGCACCGGGGTGTCGGCGAGTGCGGCGACCACCTTGTACTCGCGGGCCATATCGTGCGCCGACGGGGTCAGACCGTGCAGCGGCGGCCGGCGCAGCACCCACTTCGACGCATCGTCGAACACCCGGAAGGTCAGATTGGAGCGGCCACCGGAGATCAGCTCGCTGCGCAATTCGCCGGTGCGGGCGATACCTTCCGCACGCAGGTGGGCGTCCAGGGCGTCGAGATCAAGGCCGGCCAGAGAGTTCACCGGGCTTTTCTACCATTGCTGGTTCCGCGGCAGCAGGTCCCATACGTGTTCGGTGCCATTGACCGAGGCCACCGAGAGCCGGCCACCGCGAGAGGACAACACCCGGGTGACGCCCACGTAGTCGACCTGGACGCACAGCAGCCGCGCCGTCTTCATCACCCGGTGCACCACCGCGTTGATCACACCGCCGTGGCTGAACACCGCCACGGTGTCATCGTGGCCGGCCGCCGCCACGATGTCGTCGATGCCCGCCCAGATCCTGGCCTGGAAGGCGACAGGATCCACGTCACCGGGCAGATGCCCGTCGATGAGTCGCTGCAGGTCTTCTTTGGAGATCTCCTCGATCGGTGTGTAGTGCGACAGTCCGTAGTCGTACTCGGCAAGCCGTTCGTCGACGTCGACGGGCAGCCCGAGCGCGTCGGCGACGGGCTGTGCGGTCTGCTGTGCCCGGCGCTGCGGACTGCTCACCAGCCGGGTGATCGGGAAACGGGACAGCGCGTCGGGTAGCCGGGCGGCCTGGGCCAGCCCCTCCTCGGACAGGTGCGGATCGGACCCCTCGCCGGGTTCACTCCGCAGCGGCAGCGCATGTCGGACCAGAAGAAGTTGCACCGTGACACCATAGGTCTCGTGCGTGCCTTCGCCTGCCCGGTGTGCGACAGCTTCATGGCGTTCGAGGCCGATCACTGTGCCAGCTGCGGGACCGCGGTGGGCCTGCATCTGCCGTCGCTCAGCATGCTGGCACTCGGTGACGGCGCGGCGATCTACGACGGCGTCAGGTGGATCCGCTGCACCCAGTACCAGACGCTGAGCTGCAACTGGCTGGCCCGCGAGGAGCAAGAGGCGGGCCCGCGCGGACGGTGCCTGGCCGGTTCGCTGATCCGCCACGAACCCGACGCCGACGACACCCTGGCGCGGGAGAAGCTGATACCGACCACGCTGGCCCTGCGCCGACTGGTGTTCCAGCTAGCGGACATCGGCTTGCCGATCGAGCCGTACTGGCACCGTGACGGCGGCCTGGCCTTCGATCTGCTGTCCAGCCACAGCACCGGCGAGAAGGTGATCATCGGTCACGCCAACGGGGTGATCACCATCGACCTGGTCGAATCCCTGGACGACTACCGGGAGTCGCTGCGGGTGCGCCTCGGTGAGCCGTACCGCACCATGCTCGGTCATTTCCGCCATGAAGTGGGCCACTACTACCAGAACGTGCTCGTCGAAAAAGGCTGCGGCGCAGACATCTATCTCGACGAGTGTCGCCGGCTGTTCGGTGACGAGCGGGCCGGCTACCGCGAGGCGATCGACCGGCACTACAACGTGGGTGCCCCGCAGGGCTGGGAGGCGACCTTCATCTCCGAGTACGCCACCATGCATCCGTGGGAGGACTTCGCGGAGTGCTTCGCGCACTACCTGCACATCGCCGACACCATGGACACCGCCAGGGAAGCGGGCATGGTGTTGCACGCCGACCGGGTGCGATTCAACGCGCCACGCGACATCGTGGCGCTGGAGTGCTACGACGACGAGCCCATCGAACGGATGTTGTTCGACTGGAAGTGGATGTCGCTGTTCTTCAACCGGGTGAACACGGCCATGGGCAAGAATCCGTTGTACCCCTTCGACATTCCGCAGCCGGTGGTGGACAAGCTGGGATTCGTGCACAAGGTCGTCCGCGATACCGCCAGGAGCCGATGATGGGCTATGCCGACACACTGTTCGACCTGACCGACCGGGTGGTGCTGATCACCGGTGGCAGCCGTGGGCTGGGCCGCGAGATGGCCTTCGCGATGGCCGGGTGCGGCGCCGATGTGATCATCGCCAGCCGCAAGTACGAGTCGTGTGTCGCCACCGCCGAGGAGATCACCGCGGCGACCGGCCGGGCCGCTTTCCCCTATGCGGTGCACATCGGGCGCTGGGACCAGCTCGACGGGCTCGTCGAGGCGTCCTACGAGCGGTTCGGCAAGGTCGACGTGCTGATCAACAACGCGGGCATGTCGCCGCTCTACGATTCACTGACATCGGTGTCCGAGAAGCTCTTCGACTCCGTGATGAACCTGAACTTCAAGGGTCCGTTCCGGCTTTCGGCGCTGGTCGGGGAACGCATGGTCGCCGACGGTGGCGGTTCGATCATCAATGTCAGCACCAGCGGCTCGCGTAAACCCGATCCCGCCTTCCTGCCCTACGCCGCCTCCAAGGCCGGGCTCAATGCGCTGACCGAGGGGTTCGCGTTGGCCTTCGGCCCGACGGTGCGTGTCAACACCCTGATGCCGGGGCCGTTCCTGACCGATATCAGCGACGCGTGGGATATCGAAGCGACCCAGGCCGGTGCGCAGCACTTCGCGCTGAAACGGCTCGGCAACCCACGCGAGATCATCGGAGCCGCACTGTTTCTCGCCTCCGACGCGTCGAGCTACACCAGCGGGTCGACCCTGCGCGTCGACGGCGGTATGCCTTAGTTCGCTCCGCTCGCCCCACTAGGGCGTGATGATCGCGAAACCAGGGTCGGGCCGGTCCAGCGCGCCGAGCAGCGTCGGCAACGCCTCGGCGTCACCGGTGAACTCCACCCCGGGCGACTCACGGTCACCGGCGGCGAAGGCCAGCAGCCTCAGTTTGGTGGCGAACGTGACGGTCGCCGTCGCCGTGGCCGGATCGGCTGAAACCTGGCGGTGCACCAGCACGCCATTGCGCAACGTCAGCCGGTAATCGGCTCCGAGGTCGACGAACGTCACGTCGATCGTGAGGTCCAGATCCCACGAGCGCGGCCCGTTGATGTTGATCGCCAGCATGTCGAAAATCTGTTCCGGCGTCAGCTGACTCATCAGCGACGGGGACGCCGTCTGGGTGGGGGTGCCGAAATTTCCGTCCCGAAGCTCGGTGGCCCCGGACAGGAAGAAGTTGCGCCACACCGCGTTCTCGGCGCCGTAGGCCAGCTGCTCCAGCGTGTCGCCATACAACTCGCGGGCACCCGGATGGTTCTCGTCGGTGAAGATCGCATGGTCGAGCAGCGTTGCCGCCCAACGGTAGTCACCATCGTCGAAGGCGGATTTGGCGAGCTCGACCACCCGGTCGATACCGCCGATCGCCGCCACGTAGCGCGGGCCCAGCGCTTGCGGCGGGTGCTGCCAGAGCCGGCCGGGGTTACCGTCGAACCAGCCCATATAACGCTGGTAGACGGCCTTGACGTTATGGCTGACCGACCCGTAATAGCCGTGCGTGTGCCAGGCCCTCTCGAGTGCGGGCGGCATCTGGAAGGCTTCGGCGATCTCGATGCCGGTGAACCCCTGGTTGAGCTGGCGCAGCGTCTGGTCGTGCAGATAGGCGTACAGATCCCGCTGCACCGACAGGTACTCGACGATGTTGTCCCGCCCCCAGGTGGGCCAGTGGTGCGAGGCGAACACCACATCGGTGCGGTCGGAGAAGGCGTCGATCGCCTCGGTCAGGTACCCGGCCCAGCCGTGCGGGTCGCGCACCAGCGCGCCGCGCAGCGTCAGCAGGTTGTGCAGGTTGTGGGTGGCGTTCTCGGCCATGCACAGCGCGCGGAACTTCGGGAAATAGAAGTGCATCTCGGCCGGGGCCTCGGTGCCGGGCGCCATCTGGAACTCGATCTCGACACCGTCCACGGTGTGTGTCTGGCCGGTCTGCGTGATGTCCAGGGTGGGCACGATCAGCGCCACCTCACCCAGGGACGGCGTCTGCCCCAGGCCACAACCGACCTGTCCCTGCGGGCCGCGGGCCAGCACCGCCCCGTACATGTAGGAGGCGCGGCGGGCCATCGCGGTTCCGGCGTAGACGTTCTCCTGGACGGCGTGCTCGGTGAATCCCTCCGGCGCGATGACCGCGACCTTGCCGGCATCGACATCCGCCTGGGACGTCACGCCGAGCACACCGCCGAAGTGATCGACGTGGCTGTGGGTGTAGATCACCGCCACGACGGGGCGGTCACCGCGGTGCGTCCGGTACAGCGTCAGTGCGGCCGCCGCGGTCTCGGTGGACACCAGTGGGTCGATGACGATGACGCCGGTGTCGCCCTCGATGAAGCTGATATTGGACAGGTCCAGGCCGCGGACCTGGTAGATGCCGGGGACCACCTCGTAGACCCCCTGCTTGGCGCACAGCTGGGACTGCCGCCACAGGCTCGGGTGCACGCTGTCCGGCGTGTCACCGGCCAGGAACCCATAGGAGTCGTTGTCCCACACCACCCTTCCGTCCGCGGCGGTGACCACGCACGGCTCGAGCGCGCCGAGGAAGCCGCGGTCTGCGTCCTCGAAATCCCGGGTGTCCTCGAACGGCAGTCCGTCGCGTTGGGCGAGGTTGGCAGCGGTGATGGTGGCGGTGGGCGGCTTCTGCTCCATGGCTACGACCCTGCCACGCAGAGCGGTCCGGCGCCGCTAAATCCGATGCAGGGTGACGTCGGTGAGCACGCCGTCGTCGACCGAAGCGGTCATATAGGTGCAGAACGGCTGGCGCCGCCGGTCGGTCGGTGAGCCCGGATTGAGTAGCCGCAGACCGGTGGACGCCGTCGCGTCCCAGGGGATGTGGCTGTGCCCGAAAACCAGCACATCGGTGTCCGGGTAGAGCCGCGCCATCCGTTCGTCACGCCCGGCCGATACACCCGCCTCGTGAGTGACGGTGAACCGCAACCCGCCCAAGTTGGCGTCCGCCCGCTCGGGCAGACGGGCGCGCAGCTCGTCCCCGTCATTGTTGCCCCAGCACGCCACCAGAAACGGGGTACGGTCCTGCAGCCGGTCCAACAGATCCGGCGCCATCCAGTCACCCGCATGAAGCACCGCGTCGGCGCCTTCGACTGCATCCCACACCGTGGACGGCAGATCTCGCGCCCGATTCGGCACGTGGGTGTCGGATATCAGCAAAAGACGCATCCTTGGCAGGTTATCGCAGCGCGACGATGTTGCTGGACCCGCTGATTGAATTAGTGTCCTCGGCACCCGAAAACCACTCTAAGCTGCATGTAATGCGCATGATCAGGGCGAACCCCAGCTACGCCGCCGGCTTGGCGGTTTACCTGGTGTTTGTTTGCTGGTTGCTCGCCGGTTGGGGCGGTACGCAGGTGACGACCGTGGTCAGCTCGGTCGGCTTCGTTGCGTTCAGCGGACTGTCCTGTGCGTGCGCCGTCATCGCGGCCCGCGCCGGCCGGGGCAGAATCCGGATCGGATGGATCGCCATTGCCCTCGGCTGCCTGGGCTGGGTCGCCGGCAGCCTGGTGTGGCTCTATTCCACGACAGTCCTCCAGATCGAGCCGTCGTTCCCCTCCGTGGCCGATATCGGCTTTCTCGCGCTCCCCCTGGCGGTCGGCACCGTGTGGATGCTGCGCGCCGCGAACGACAGGCTGTCCGTCTTCCGGCAGCTGCTCGACGGCACGGTGATCGCCTCGGCGCTGTTCCTGTTGGTCTGGGTGGCGGTGTTGCACCGCCTGTTCCACGACCATCGTTTCGACACCATCGACGCCGCCTTGACCGCTATCTACCCGATCGCCGCGTTGACCATGGTCACCCTGTCGGTGCTGGTGCTGACCACCGTGCCGGCGGGTCGTCGCTACATTCTCGGCGTCTTCACCGCGGGCATCATCGCCATCGCGATGGGAGATGTCGCCGCGCTCTACCTGCAACTGGAGGGCAACCGTTCGATCGGTGGCTTTCCGATGATCAGCAAGGTCACCGGGCTGCTGATGATCGCGGCCGCGGCGAAGATGTCGGCCGACGTGAAACGGGGCTCGGCCACTTCAGGAAGCCAGCTGATGCCGACCACCATCATGTGGCTGCCGTACGCGACGATGCCGTTCGCGGTGGCCGCCGCCGTCGCGCACCTGTGGCCCGACGCCGGCATCCGGCCGGTGCTGGTGGGCTCGGCAATTCTGGTGATCGCCGCACTGATCCGCCAGCTCACCGTCTTGCTCGAGAACCAGCAACTGCTGGACGAAGTGGCGATGCATGCGTTCCGCGACCCGCTCACCGGGCTCGCCAACCGGCTGTTGTTCACCGACCGCCTCGATCACGCCATCGAGCTGCAGCATCGCGACGGGCGACCGGTGGCCGTGCTGTCGCTCGACCTCGACGACTTCAAGCTGGTCAACGACAATCTCGGGCACCACTGCGGGGATGAGTTGCTGCGCGAGATCGCGGGCCGGCTGGTACGAAGCGTTCCTCCGGGCCACACCGTTGCCCGGCTCGGTGGCGACGAGTTCGCGATCATCATCGAGGCCGGTCCGGAAACACCCGAACAGATCGCGGGTCGTGTCATGCACGCCTTCGATGACGCGTTCCAGCTCGACGGTGAGGACGTCTACATCCACCCCAGCATCGGCCTGGTCGACGCACCGGGTCACTCGGAGCCGCCGATCAACACCGAGGAACTGCTCAAGCGAGCCGATGTGGCGATGTATGTGGCGAAGCGTTCCGGCGTGGGCGGCATCCAGGTGTTCGTCCCCGGCATGCAGATCGGCGATGTGGACACCGCGCCCGCCTGGGGGGACAGCGGGCAGATCCGTCTTCCGCCGATCTCGGAGATCCGGCTGCTCGGCGAGTTGCGCCGGGTGGTCGACGGCGGCGATCTACGGCTGGCCTACCAGCCGCAGATCTCGTTGGCGACCGGCGACATCGTCGGTGTCGAGGCGCTGGTGCGGTGGCCGCATCCCGACCTCGGTGTGCTCACACCCCATCAGTTCCTGCCGCTGATCCGGCGTAACGGCCTGATGGGCGCCGTGACGGATCTGGTGCTGGAACAGGCGGCCCGCGATGCCGCCGCCTGGTACCGGCCCGGGGTCCGCGAGGTGCCGGTCGCCATCAACCTGTTCGCGCCGTCGTTCAACGATGCGGCGCTGCCCGAGCGGATCGGCGCGGTGCTTGCCGGTCACGGCCTGCCCCCGGAGGCGGTGACCATCGAGATCACCGAGCACTACCTGCTGGCCGACGCGCGCCAGGCCCGTGACGTCATCGAGCGGCTCCGCAGGGCCGGGTTCCGGGTCTCCATCGACGATTTCGGCAGCGGTTACGCGACCATGAGCTACCTGCGCGATCTACCGATCGACGAGCTGAAACTGGACCGCAACTTCGTGGCGCCCATGCTGGCGAACCCGAGGGCGGCCGCGATCGTGCATTCGGTGATCAAGCTGACCCACACGCTGGGCATCACCAGCGTCGCCGAGGGTGTCGAAGATGCCGAGACCGCCGAACTGCTGCGCGGGTACGGCTGCACCGTGGCTCAGGGCAACTACTTTGCCGAGCCGGTGTTCACCACCGCCCTGCAGGCCCAGCTGGACGTCACTGCCCGCCGAGCAGCTCCGCCATCCGCGGTATGACCGCCTGCAGGCCCTTGAACGGCCTGATCATCACCTTGAACGAGACGATCTTGCCGTCCTCGCCCCAGTGGATCATGTCGATACCGTCGACCACCACACCGTCCAGGGTGGCCTGGAACTCCAGGATCGCCGAGTTCTCGCCGTACCACTGCTCGACATAGTGGAAGTCGGTGCCGCCGAAGAGTTTCGCGGCGGCGTTCAGATACTTGGCCGTGGTGGCCTTGCCCCGCTGCGGGGTGAACACCGCCGGTGAGTAGAACACCGCGTCCTCGGCGAGCAGCTCGTCGAGGACGGCCGGGTCATGGTGGTCGATGTAGTCGATCCAGCGCTGGATCACCTGCGGGGTCATACCGGCATCTTGCCTGACCAGTTCCACCACCGGGATCACCCGGGCCGTCTTGCGCTGGTAGTCGGCGAACTCCGGTTGCACGGCCGACTGCTTGGCGTAGATCGCATCGCGCTCGTCCCCGGTGAGCACCCGGGCCCGCACCGCCACCGTCTCGTCGCCGAGTTCGATGACGGTGTCGGGGTGGGCGAGCAGATTGTGAAACCAGGCCGGATGGATATCGGCGCCGCCCAGGCTCGCGAACACGTAGACCCGGCCGTCCTCGACGAACGGCACCAGCGGCGCGATGCGCTTCTTACCCGATTTCGCGCCGGTGTGGTGCAGCAGCACCAGCGGCTTGCCCTCGACAAGCCCGCCCGCCGTCCCGCCGGTCTCCCGGAACTCACGGATGACGCCGTTGTTCATCTGGTCCAGGCCGCTGAAGTCGAAATCGACGTTGTCGGTCACCCCTGCGGCAACGCCTGCCAGGAGCATGGTCATTCCACGTCTCGCAAAAACCACGGTCCCGGAAAGCAGCGACTCCCGGGCGTCGTGCTGATGCCGCGGGAGTCGTGATGGTGCTTGTGTGCGCCCGAAGGGATTCGAACCCCTAACCTTCTGATCCGTAGTCAGATGCTCTATCCGTTGAGCTACGGGCGCTTGGTCGTGCTTGGTCTTGCCGGTCGAACTATTCAGTTATGCAGCGGAGGCGAGAGGATTTGAACCTCCGGTCCGCTTTAAGGCGGACAACTCATTAGCAGTGAGTCCCATTCGGCCGCTCTGGCACGCCTCCTGAACGATCTGAGGGTACCGGACCCCCGGAACCGCCGAGCGCACAGATTACACAGGCCGGACGGCGGAAGGCAAAGCGCGCCTTTCACGCACCCCTAGAATGGCTGGGTGACTGCCCGTCTGCGACCCGAGCTGGCCGATCTGCCGGCCTACACGCCGGGACGCACCGTGCCCGGCGCCATCAAGATCGCCAGCAACGAGACCGTGGACGGCCCGCTGCCCAGCGTGATGGAGGCCATCACCGCCGCTGCCGCCGGCATCAACCGGTACCCCGACAACGGTTACCTGGATCTGCGCGAGCGCCTCGCCAAGCACGTCGAGTTCGCGCCGGAGAACATTTCGGTGGGCTCCGGATCGGTGAGCCTGTGCCAGCAGCTCATCCAGATCACCTCGACCGTCGGCGACGAGGTGATGTTCGGCTGGCGCAGTTTCGAGATCTACCCGCTGCAGGTGCGCACCGCCGGCGCCACCCCGGTCGCGGTGCCGCTCAAGGACCACACCCACGATCTGGACGCCATGCTGGCCGCCGTCACCGGCCGCACCCGGTTGATCTTCGTCTGCAACCCCAACAACCCGACCTCCACCGTCGTCGAGCCGGCCGCACTGGAGGCGTTCGTCGCGGCGGTCCCCTCCGATGTCCTGATCGTCATCGACGAGGCCTATGTCGAGTACATCCGCGACGGTCTGCTGCCGGACAGCCTCGGCCTGGTCCGCCGATACCCGAACGTCGTTGTGCTGCGCACCTTCTCGAAGGCCTACGGGCTGGCCGGGCTGCGCATCGGCTACGCGGTGGCCGATCCGGATATCGTCACCGCGCTCGGCAAGGTGTACGTACCGTTCACGGCGACGACCATCTCGCAGGCTGCGGCCATCGCTTCCATCGACGCCGCCGACGAACTGCTGGCCCGCACCGACGCCGTCGTCGCCGAACGCACCCGGGTGAGCGCCGCGTTGAGCGCCGCGGGATTCGACCTGCCCGCCTCGCAGGCCAACTTCGTCTGGCTGCCGCTACCGGGGCGATGCGACGCGTTCACCAACGCCGCGGCCGACAACCGGCTGCTGGTGCGCCCCTACGGACAGGACGGCGTCCGCGTCACGGTCGCCGCCCCGCACGAGAACGACGCGTTCCTGGCGTTCGCCCAACAGTGGATCAGAGGAGAACAGCCATGATGCGCACTGTGGTGGCCGCGGGCGCCGGCCTGATCGCGCTCGGCCTGCTGACCGGATGCGGACGCAGCACCGACGGCACCGTCGCAATGACCACCGAACCGGGTCCGCCGCTGAGCTCGGAGCCGACCACCACGCGTGACCGCGGCATCCCGGGATTGCCCCAGATCCCCGGGCTCCCGGATATCACCATCCCCAACTTCCCGATGCCGGGTCAGGAGTCCGACGTTCCCGATGTCCCGGCGCCGCCGGATGCACTGACGATGAAGTGCTCGGAGTTCAATGAACTCGATGCCGCCAACAGGAAGGCTGTCGTCAACGCCATCTTGGAGGGCGAGGATTCGATCCTGGGGCCGGAGAACGTGGACATCGCCCGATCGCTGGCCGAGGCGGTGTGCCAGTTCATGACCGACAGCACCGTCAGCGAGGTGCTGCTCGGAGGGCCCGTTCCGTAGCCGGTTAGCCTTCACGCCATGGCATATGAATCCGTCACGGTGGAGATCGCCGACCATATCGCCCGGGTGACCCTGATCGGCCCCGGCAAGGGCAACGCGATGGGGCCCGCGTTCTGGGCCGAGCTGCCCGAGGTGTTCGGCACCCTGGACGCCGATCCCGAGGTGCGGGCCATCGTGCTGACCGGTTCGGGCAAGAACTTCAGTTACGGCCTCGATCTGGCCGCGATGGGCGCCACCTTGCCCGGCCTGGATGCCGGCGCCAAGGACCGCCTCGGCTTCCACCAGAAGCTCATCAAGATGCAGGGCGCCATCAGCGCGGTGGCCGACTGCCGCACACCCACCATCGCCTCGGTGCACGGCTGGTGCATCGGCGGCGGCGTCGACCTGATCAGCGCGGTGGACATCCGCTACGCCAGCGCGGACGCCAAGTTCTCGGTGCGGGAAGTGAAGCTGGCCATCGTCGCCGACGTGGGCTCGCTGGCCCGGCTACCGCTGATCCTGTCCGACGGGCACCTGCGCGAGCTCACGCTCACCGGCAAGGACATCGACGCCGCGCGCGCCGAGAAGATCGGATTGGTCAACGACGTCCACGCCGACGCCGAGGCCTCCCTGGCCGCCGCGCACGCCACCGCCGCCGAGATCGCGGCCAACCCGCCGCTGACCGTGCACGGTGTGAAGGACGTGCTGGACCAGCAGCGCATCGGCCGGGTGTCGGAGAGCCTGCGCTATGTGGCGGCGTGGAACTCGGCGTTCCTGCCGTCGAAGGACCTGGGCGAGGCCGTCACCGCGATGTTCCAGAAACGGCCCGCGCAGTTCACCGGGGAGTAGCCCGGTTCTACTCGGGTGGTGGCGCTTTCGACGCGGCCGCGGTTTCCAGCTCTTTGAGCAGTTGCAGCGACAGGAACGTCATCGGGCCCTTGTCCTCGAACAGCCCGGACACATTGCCCGCGACACCGCCGTGCACGGCCAGCTGGCTCTGCAGGTCGAGCTTGAGCTGCGGGCTGCCCTCGGCGAAGTCGAGGTCAGCCAGGTCCACCCATACGATGTTCGGCCGGGTGGTCGACTCGTAGACGTAGCGCTTGTTCGTCAGATCCAGCACCACCTGCCAGATGGTCTGCGATGCGTCGGGCTTGCCCGGGTCGGGGATGCGGAACGGCTGGGCCGCATTGCGGATGACCGAGAACATCGAGGCGATCGCCTCGACCTGACTTACGGGCTCGGGTAGCCGCCCGGCGTAGTAGCTGGCCCGGGCGAACCGGTCGGCGGCCAGTGTCGAACCGGGCAACGGCGCCGAACCACCCAGTCCGGTGAACGATTTCACCAGTTCCAGCTGCTGATCGAAGGTCGGAGAATTGGTCATCACCCGGTAGGCGCGGTCGTGGTACACCTTCGCCTTACCGTCGATGTACTCGATGATCGCCGAGTCCCCGGACGCATCGTCGAGTGCCAGGTGGATGGCCGGCGGACCTCCCCCGGTGGGATCGTCCATCTGAACGACCTGCACGTCGGTCCGGGCGATCCACGCCACGGCATCGGCCACCGTCGCGAAGTTGTCCAGGAAGTACTGCAGCCAGACCGCCTGGCTCAGCTGGGTCCGGCCGGCATCCGGTGTGCCGTAGGTGGACTCGGCGAGCCACAGCACGTGACCGGCCAGCCCGGCCTCGTTGAGTCCGTCGACGGAGATGATGTCGAACGCCGTGGCGATCACGCTGCCGTATTTCGAGGTCCAGCTGAGCTTCCCGGTGACGCCGTCGTCTCGCGTGACACCCCGGGGCTGTTTCCACAGGTTGGTCATCAGATCCTTGTGAAAGTCCATGTTTCGGCCCACCAGGACGGCCCCACCGGCCTCCGGCCAGATCACACGCGTGCACATGCCGGACAGCCTATCCACCGATTGTCTCGCCCCGGTTCTGGCTCGTGAAAGTGGTTGCCGCCTAATCGCTCCCACAGGAAGTTAGCTCTGCTATGCTCCCGCTCGAAGCCACTCGCAGCTTCACCTGGGGGAAAATCGTGGGATATGCTCGCCGTGCCGCGGGGCCGGTATCAGTTGTCGTGACGGCGATCCTGGCCGCATCGGTCACCGCTCCCGCGATGCCACCGCACGTCGAATCGACACATACGGCCACGCTGACTTCACGTGCCCCGCAGACGCTGCACGTACACCTCGCCGGCTTCGTGGAACAGGCCATCGAACAGGCCGTGACCCCGCAGGCAGCCCAGGTTGCCGACGGTGGCGTGGCGACCCACGATGCGGCACCGAAAGCCTTGACGGCCAATGCATCAACGACAGCGATTCGCCCGCCTGTGGGCTACAGCCCGTACTACCCGTTCACGACGCCGACGACGCCGCTGGGGTCGCTCGGGTGGTGGGTGACGTTGCCGATAGCCATTCCCGGCCTTGTCCTCGACAGCCTCGCACAAAGCTGGACACGGGATCTGACCGACAAGGGCATCGACGCACGCCTGGCAAACCAGCCCGAGCTGCTGTCCCGGTACCTCTTCGTGCCGATCGCCGTCACCATTCAGACCGCGCTCACAGGACTGATCGGTGGGGGCACCGTCGAACTCGGGAAGTTCACCCTGCCCCAGGCAGTGTTCTGGTCGGCTAAAAGCCTGCGAGTGGCGATCGCCAATACGATTGCGGCCGAGAAGGATCTACTCAACGGCGGGACCGGCATCCTGCCCGACGATGAATCCGTCGCGGCTCACAAGCCCGTCGCACTGAGCGCCTCGGCGCCTGTCACTGCCACCACAAAACCGAGAGTTGCCAAACGGCCTCTCCCGTCGGCGCACACCGCGCAGCCCCAGACATCGACAACACCGACCGCTGACACCAGTGAAGATTCGGAAACTGACGCCTCCCAGTCGCAGTCGTCGCCGACCGAGAAGATTCCCACCAGCCGCACCAACCGGCTACGACTCGGCCCCATCTCGCTACCCAGCCCATCAACCCGCGGCAGGGCGGCGGCGGATTCTCCGACGTCTCACTCAACCCGGGTGGCGGAGCCCGAACGTCGCCTCGCCGTCAAGTCAGCCATGTCCGGCCGGGGCTGACGACTGGGCGTTGGTTCAGTGAAGTACCCTCTGCTCGCTCAGTAGCAGGACCTCGGCCGTCGGGTCACAACGACCATCGCGCCGGGCATACCGTGCAATCGCCCAGCCTGCACTGACAGGTACTACGAGCTACCGAGTTGAAGTCGGTGCGCGGCCATTCGTCGACACCGTACCCGCGATCAGTACGCCGATGGCCGGACAGCGCGGCGCTGACCAGCATCACTGCTGTCGAAGTTGCTGCCATCACCAACAGCGATCCGTCTGCTATTGCTGACTGCATCCCCACCGTCCTGCCGAAGTGACACGAAATGGGAACTTCGTGTCTATCGAAACCCAGCGAAAGTTGCCGAGCACATATCAAGATCGTTGCTTGGGACCTTTGCACGTGAGTTGACTGGCGTCAATATGGTCCGGAACACACCCACTCCAGAGGCACCTCACCGAGGCGGATTTCGCAGAGCGTCACGCTCGACCACATAGCAGCGGGCCTTGCTCAGATGCACCTCGGAATCGATGTGCCGCAGTAGGGCATCCGCGCCGACTGCTCCGCGACCAGGAGAGACCATGCGGACATCACCAGAGATTTCCTGCATTCGTTGTCAATCAAAATCTATCGTGGCTGGGGTAGACATCTGTGTTTGGGTGCGCTACATTCGTTCCCGTTGAG
Organism: Mycolicibacterium frederiksbergense; assembly: GCF_012223425.1. Lineage (GTDB taxonomy): Bacteria > Actinomycetota > Actinomycetes > Mycobacteriales > Mycobacteriaceae > Mycobacterium > Mycobacterium frederiksbergense. Next base: position 2,880,506 of record NZ_CP038799.1, on the reverse strand, counting down.
AACAAAGAGGGTATGTGGGCGCGGGAGATGACGAACTACCCGCGAAGCAGGAGATCGAAAGCGGCCCAGCGGTATCGACCGGATGCTCCACATCGGTCCGGGTCGCTGCAGTACCCAGCGAGAAGTGCCGAGCAGGTCGATACACTCGGCGGCAAGAAAGGAGGAGCTACCGTCGGATCGCCCGCACGAGTACGGGGCCGATACCGCAGCTACGAAGCAGTGTCGACAGATGGTAACCATCTCCTCAGGGCCGGCGGCCCGGCGCGTCTCATGGCCGGGTTGCCGGCCCTTCTATTTCCTGCGGTAAATTCCAGGCCTTGAAGAGTTCCTCCGGTAAGGCCGTGGAAGGCGCTGTGGTACCCCCGAAGAACACATCCGGCATGAGCCCCGACGACAGGTTCGATGACGAGGACTACCCCGCCTACAGCATGGGTAGCGCCGCTCAGATGTTGGGGACCACGCCAGGGTTTCTGCGCAGCCTCGACGAAGCGAAGCTGCTCACCCCGCAACGCTCCGAGGGCGGGCACCGAAGGTACTCCCGCTATCAACTCCGCATCGCTGCGCGTGCCCGCGAGCTGGTCGACCAGGGAACCGCCCTGGAGGCAGCGTGCCGAATCATCATCCTCGAAGACCAGCTGGCCGAAGCACAGGCGATCAACGCCGAACTCCACAGTCGCTTGACCGACACCGATGCCACCACCGGAGACGGCAAATCGAAGACCAGCTAGTTGGCGGTGCTGCCCGAGTCTCCGCCGCGATCGGATGAATCCGACTCACCCGACTTGGGGGACGAAGCAACACTGCCGTTGTCCGCCTGCACGTTCGCCGCAGGGGTACCCGACGTAATCGTGGCCGGTCGGGTCGTCTTCTTGGACGTCGGGAACTTCAGCGTCGGCAGCTTCAGCTTCGGCAGCTTGAGGGTGGGGAGCTTGAACGTGGGCTTCTTCGTCACGGACGTCACAGCCTCGGGGGTTTCGAGGGAGGTTGTCTCGCCGGTCGTCTCCGGCGCGACAACCTGGGGCTGCTCATCGTCGTTCGTTGTCGTGTCAGCGGTCGCGTGCGTGAGCCCTGTTGCCGGCGCAGAGTCCGTCTGCCCGGTCGACAACGTCACCGTCGATGCCGCGTCCGGGAGTTCGGTCGATGACACCTCCGGCGTCGCGGCCGTCGCTCCAGATACCTTGGGGGCCAACGTCGACTGGCCGAACAGTGCTTTCTCGGCGGCGACGACCCCCTCTAGGGCGGTCTTCACCGCATCGACGAAGAAGCTCAGCGCCTCCGCCGGAGTGAACTTGCCGTACACATAGGTTCCCTCCAGCCCGCCCACCAGCGCGGTCTGCACGGCCACGGCGATCGGGAGCACGAGACTCCGGGCGATCAGCTGAGGCTGCTGGGCCCACCGCGGGTCAAGACCTGCCTCGGTGAGAGTCTGTGTCGCCCCGTCGAAAACCGGCAGCAAGAGCGCGGTCTGGGTCGCAAACGCCGTAGTCAGCGCGTACCCGATCAAGCCCACTGGCTGTGCGTAGGGAACGAACGGGTTATAGGCCGCCAACTGCACCGGCAGTGACTTCACCTCGTGCACGACAGCCGGCACGATGTTCTCCGCTGCACGTTGCACCGGCGGTGCGCTCACCGCGGTTGCAGTCGCGATCACCACCGCACCGGTCAACGCCACCATCGGCGCCGTCCGTACCCGCACATAATTTTGAGCGTCCACCGCTCCCCCTTCGGTTGGATGAGAACCTCATATAACCACATAGGTGTTTGCTGCGCGGAGTGAATTGCCCTACTGCTATTCATATTTGTCTCGAAGTAACGTTGCTCTACAGTGCGCGTTCAGCGCACCTCGACGAACCTCGCGCCTGCGAGCAAACGCCACCACTCGCCGCGAGCTCAACGCCGAGCGCGACGATGGGAAGCGACACCGGCACGCCAGGTGCCTGGGCTGGATTCACCACGCGCGCAGGAGGTTCCGCGCAGCGACTTCGGCACCCAGGGAGTGGTCCCGTTCGCGGTTTCCGCGCAGAACAGTGCGCGGCGACAGATCACGCGCGGCCACGCCAGAGTTTGCTGGTGGCCCCCCGGGATTCCGATTGCTGTCGGCCCCGCCGTGACGGGAGGATCGGTCGCGTCGCCGACAGGGAGCACCGACGCGAATCGCAGCCGGACGACTCAGTCCGACCACACCGAAACGCACCCGGCTTTCGCCGAGTCGGAGCAAACACTTCTTGGCGGTGGCGGAGGGATTTGAACCCCCGGTCGGTGTTAGCCGACTCTCGCTTTCAAGGCGAGTGCATTAGGCCGCTCTGCCACGCCACCGTGGACAAGCCTAAGCGGTCTATACCCGCCCGAGTTTCGCGGGCCGCCCGTCGGCCTGCAGGCCGGCACTGATCCGGCGGCAGTTCTCGCCCGTCGCGGTGATCTGCGAGCGGGAGAGCCGGCCCAGATAATGGTTGCGCACGCCGGCACTGTAGGTCTGCATCGCTTCGGCCAGCAGGGCGCGGCCGTCATCGGTGATGGTGGCCAGCACACCGCGGCGGTCCTCCGGGCTGGCGACCCGGGTCACCAGGTTCAGCTTCTCCAGCCGGTGGATCTGCCGGGTCACCCGGCTGGGGAGTGACATGAGCCCTTCGGCGAGGTCGCCCATCCGTGCCGAACCGCTGTCCGAGCTGTCCAGGATGTCGAGCAACCGCACGTCGTTCAGCGCCAGCCCGTGGGCATCCACGAGTGACCTGTTCAATGTTGCGTAGATACGCAGCGCCGAGTCCAGAAAGTTTTGCCAAGATTTCTGCTCAGCGATATCCAGCCCCGGCATGGTGCTTGCCGTGCGCCCCCCAATAATCGCTTCCATCGCGTAATCGTACGGCTGAAACGAGTAGTAGCGTAGGGCCAATGTTGGCCATAGTTGCGGTTTCAACCGAACGTATGACATGGCAAGAAGTTCCTGACGTCGCAGCTCACGCGGGTGAAGTGGTGATCAAGGTCGCCGCAGCGGGCGTGAATCGCGCCGATCTGCTCCAAGCCGGAGGTAGCTATCCGCCTCCGCCGGGCGCCAGCGACATCCTCGGGCTCGAGGTCTCTGGGACCATCGCCGAGATCGGACCCGGCGTCACTGGCTGGTCGGTGGGCCAATCGGTGTGCGCTTTGCTGGCGGGAGGCGGGTACGCCGAGTACGTCGCGGTGCCCGCCGCACAGTTGCTGCCGGTGCCCGACGGCGTCGAACTCGCGGCCGCGGCGGCGCTGCCCGAGGTCGCGTGCACGGTCTGGTCCAACATGATGATGACCGCCCGGTTGCAGCCCGGCGGCCTGCTTCTCGTGCACGGCGGAGCCAGCGGGATCGGCACCCACGCCATCCAACTGGCCCGCGAGCTCGGTACCCGGGTCGCCGTGACCGCGGGATCGGCCGAGAAGCTGGCCGTCTGCTCGGAGCTCGGTGCGCAGATCCTCATCAACTACCGCGACGAGGACTTCGCCGAACGGATCCGTGAGGCAGGCGGCGCCGATGTCATCTTCGACATCATGGGGGCCAAATACCTGGACCGGAACATCGACGCGCTCGCCGACGGCGGACGCCTGGTGATCATCGGTATGCAGGGCGGGATCAAGGCGGAACTGAACATCGCCAAGTTACTCGGCAAACGCGCCGGGGTCATCGCCACCGCGCTGCGGTCACGGCCGGTCGACGGTCCGGACGGCAAGGGCGCGATCGTCGAACAGGTGACCGCCAACGTGTGGCCGCTCATCGCGGCGGGCAAGGTGCGCCCGATCATCGGCGCGGAACTGCCCGTGCAGGACGCCGCCGAGGCGCACCGGCTGTTGCACGCCGGCGAGGTGACCGGCAAGGTGCTGCTGCGACTGCCCTAACCGAGCGAGGCCAGCACCCGCACCAGCTGGTCGACCTCTGCCGCGGTGGTGTAGTGCGACAGGCCGATCGTCACCGCACCACCGATGTCGTTGACGCCCAAAGCATCCAGTACGCGCGAATGTTCGCTGCTGCCGACCAGGACCCCGTTGTCGGCCAGCCGCTGGATCACCCGCTCGGCCGGCACACCGTCGACGGCCAAGCTCAGCACCGGGATGCGTTCGCTTGCGCTACCCAGCACCATCACCAATGGCAGCGAGCGCAGCGAGGACACCAGGTAGTTGAACAACCGATCCAGGTACAGCGCAGCGGATTCCATGGAAACCGACAGCCGCTCGCGGCGGGACCCGGAAGCTGCCTCGTCCAGATTGGCGAGGTACTCGACGCTGGCCACCACGCCGCCCAGCAAACCGTACTGGTGGATACCGGTCTCCAGCCGTGCCGGACCGGTCGCATACGGATCCAGGGACACCGAACTGAACTGATCGATGACCGCCGGGTCGCGGAACACCAGCGCGCCGATCGGCGGACCGCCCCAGGCCACCGCGTTCAGCGCCACCACATCGGCGTCGATGTCGTCGATGTCGATCATTCGGTAGGGCGCGGCGGCGGAATGATCCACGATCACCAGGCCGCTGTTCTCGTGCACGAGTTTGGTCACCGGAGTCAGGTCGGTGACGGTGCCCAGCGTCGCCGAGGCCGAGGTGATCGCCACCAGACGGGTGGGCGCGGTGATCAGGCCCTCCCACTGCCAGGGCGGCAGTTCACCGGTCTCGATGTCGACCTCGGCCCATTTGACCTTGGCGCCGTACCGGTTCGCGGCCCGCAGCCACGGCGCGATGTTCGCCTCGTCGTCCAGCCGGGACAACACGATCTCGTAGCCCAGGCCCACCCGCACCGATGCGGCGTCGGCCAGCGAGGTCAGCAGCACCGCCCGGTCGGCGCCCAGCACCACCCCCTGGGGATCGGCGCCCACGAAATCGGCGATCGCCTGCCGGGCCGCGGCCAGCACCGTGGCGCTGCGGCGAGCCGACGGGTGCGGGCCCGTCGCGATCGGCTTGGAGCCTCGGAACGCGGTCGACACGGTGGTGGCCACCGAGTCCGGCAGCAGCATCCCGTTCTGCGCGTCGAGGTGCACCCAGCCGTCGCCCAGCGACGGGTGCAGCCCCCGCACCCGGGCAACGTCGTACGCCATGTCAGCCACCTTAGAACGTCTGTGAAACGCACAGACGAACACACATTGGGTAAAGGATCCGGCCGCACCGCACGGTAGGGGCCTTGATCACATCGGCAGCCATACTAATGCAGTGGGCTCGACGTGCGGGGTGCTAATAGCCCTGTTGCTGTTGGTGAGCCCCGCCGGTTCGTCATGCGCGACGGACTAGTGTCGCTAGACAGCTCACGGTCGTGGACGAAAATCCATGACAACGATGCGTCGGTGCATCCCGCATCGACGAGTGGCGCGGTGACCAACCCGACCAGATCAGACGACAGGAAAGCAATGACGATCCCCCCTGACGATGACGACAACGTCGAGATCCTCACCGGTGATCCGGCCGAGACCGGCGCCGACGACGAAGGCGGTCTGACCGGCCTGGTCGAGCAGCCCGCCAAGGTGATGCGGATCGGCACGATGATCAAGCAGCTGCTGGAAGAGGTGCGCGCGGCACCGCTGGACGAGGCGAGCCGCAGCAAGCTGGCCACCATCCACCGCAGCAGCATCCGCGAGCTCGAGGACGGCCTGGCCCCGGAGCTGCGCGAGGAGCTGGAGCGGCTGACCCTGCCGTTCAGCGACGATACTGTGCCCACCGACGGTGAGCTGCGCATCGCGCAGGCCCAGCTGGTCGGCTGGCTCGAAGGCCTGTTCCACGGCATCCAGACCGCGCTGTTCGCCCAGCAGATGGCCGCCCGCGCCCAGTTGGAGCAGATGCGCCAGCTGCCGCCGGGAGCAGCGCCGGGTCACCGCGGTCCGGGACATCCGGGCACCGGGCAGTACCTGTAGCCGCCCGTGTCGAACAGTCCGTTCATCTCCACCGAGAACGCCTGGGTGGAGTTCCCGATCTTCGATGCCAAGTCGCGGTCGCTGAAAAAGGCGTTCCTCGGCAAGGCCGGCGGCACCATCGGCCGCAACGAATCCAACGTCGTGGTCATCGAGGCGTTGCGCGACATCACCATGTCCCTGCAGATGGGCGACCGGGTCGGGCTCGTCGGGCACAACGGCGCGGGCAAGTCGACACTGCTGCGGTTGCTGTCGGGCATCTACGAACCCACCCGCGGATCGGCCACGGTACGAGGCCGGGTGGCGCCGGTATTCGACCTCGGTGTCGGCATGGACCCGGAGATCTCCGGTTTCGAGAACATCATCATCCGCGGGCTGTTCCTCGGGCAGACCCGAAAGCAGATGCTGGCCAAGGTCGACGAGATCGCCGACTTCACCGAACTGGGCGATTACCTGTCCATGCCGCTGCGCACCTACTCCACCGGTATGCGGGTGCGGCTGGCCATGGGTGTGGTCACCAGCATCGACCCGGAGATCCTGCTGCTCGACGAGGGGATCGGTGCGGTCGACGCGGAGTTCATGAAGAAGGCCCGCACCCGGCTGCAGAGCCTGGTCGCCCGCTCCGGAATCCTGGTGTTCGCCAGCCATTCCAACGAATTCCTGGCCCAGCTGTGCAAGACCGCCATGTGGGTCGATCACGGCACCATCAAGATGACCGGCGGAATCGAAGAGGTCGTCGGTGCCTACGAGGGTCCCGACGCGGCCCGGCATGTGCGCGAGGTGCTGGCCGAGAATGCGCGTGATGACGCCTGAGTCCGTGATCGCGGTCATCGTGACCCACCGCCGGGTCGAGGCCCTCGCTGTCTCTTTGCAGGCGGTGAGCGGCCAGAACCGCCCGCCCGACCACCTCATCGTGGTCGACAACGACGACGATCCGCGGGTGCGCGAGCTGGTGGACTCGCAACCGGTGCCGTCGACCTATCTCGGATCACGCCGAAACCTCGGTGGCGCAGGAGGTTTCGCGCTGGGCATGCTGCATGCTCTCGCCCTCGGCGCGGACTGGGTATGGCTGGCCGACGACGACGGCAGACCCGCTGATTCGTCGGTGTTGCAGACCCTCTTGGCTTGTGCGGCAAAGCATTCGCTGGCCGAGGTGTCGCCGATGGTGTGCGATCTCGATGACCCGACGCGCCTGGCCTTCCCGCTGCGCCGCGGCATCGCGTGGCGACGGCACGTCGCGGAGTTGAAGGTCGACGGCTCCGATGACCTGCTGCCCGGGATCGCGTCGCTGTTCAACGGTGCGCTGTTCACCGCGGCGGCGCTGGAATCCGTCGGTGTACCAGACCTGCGACTGTTCATCCGTGGTGACGAGACCGATGTGCACCGCCGCCTGGTGGCATCCGGGCTGCCGTTCGGCACCTGCCTGGACGCGGCCTACCTGCACCCGCACGGCGCCGACGAGTTCAAGCCGATCCTCGGCGGGCGCATGCACACCCAGTACCCCGATGACGCTGCCAAGCGCTACTTCACGTATCGCAATCGCGGATACCTGCAGGCGCAGCGCGGTCTGCGGCGGCTGGTACCGCAGGAATGGGTGCGCTTCGGCTGGTTCTTCCTGGTGACACGCCGCGATCCGGCCGGGCTGCGGGAGTGGTTGCGGCTGCGGCGGTTGGGCAGGCAGGAGAAGTTCGAAAGGTTTCAGAGGAGCAGCACGCCATGACTTTCGTTGACGCAGCGGCCAATTCCAAGACGTTCACCCGCGCCTGGGGCGATATGGCGTCCGGGTTCGGCAAGCGCGAACTGTGGCTGCACCTGGGCTGGCAGGACATCAAACAGCGCTACCGCCGCTCGGTGCTCGGCCCGTTCTGGATCACCATCGCCACCGGCACCATGGCCGTCGCACTGGGCGGTCTGTACTCGAAGCTGTTCAAACTCGAACTCTCCGAACACCTGCCCTACGTCACCCTCGGGCTGATCATCTGGAACCTGATCAACGCCGCCATCATCGAGGGCGCCGACGTGTTCGTCGCCAACGAGGGCCTGATCAAACAGTTACCGACACCGTTGAGCGTGCACGTCTACCGGCTGGTGTGGCGGCAGGTGATCCTGTTCGCGCACAACATCATCATTTTCGTGGTGATCGCGATCATCTTTCCGCAACCGTGGAAGTGGACCGACCTGGCGTTCATCCCGGCGCTGTTCCTGATCGTGCTCAACTGTGTCTGGGTGGCCCTGGTTTTCGGCATCCTGGCCACCCGGTACCGGGATATCAGCCCGCTGCTTTTCAGCCTGGTGCAGCTCCTGTTCTACATGACCCCGATCATCTGGAACGACCAGACGCTGCGCGATCAGGGTGCCGGCGGTTGGGCGAAGATCATCGAGTTCAACCCGCTGCTGCACTATGTCGACATCGTCCGCGCGCCCCTGCTCGGCGCCGATCAGGAACTGCGGCATTGGATCGTCGTGCTGGTCTGCACGGCGCTCGGTTGGATCGCCGCCGCGTTCGCGATGCGTCAGTACCGAGCGCGCGTGCCGTACTGGGTGTAGCCGCCGGTGTCACCCGGTGGCCATCTGGATGCCACCGGGGAGTCGGATGTGGCGCGTTCAATGGCCTTTCATGACCGACACCGTCACCCCTGAGAACACCGCGAACACCGCTGCCCCTGCCCCTGCCCCTGCCCCGGACAGCTTCATCGATGCCGAGATCGTCCCGGTGGTCGACGACGCCGCCGAGGTGGAGTCCGATATCCGCCGACGCGCCCTCGCCATCCGCGAAGCACTGGAACGGCAACTCGGCGCCGGTCAGGGCCTGAGCGAGGAACTCCTGGGCGCCGCCACCGATGCAGGCGTCGCGCTTGTGGAGTCCCCGGCCACGTTGATCGCCGCGGTACGCGGTGGCGCCACCCTGCCCGCCGCCTTCGGCGAGACCGGTGACACCGTCGGGGATTTCGTTGCCGCGGCGGGAAGCCGCATCCGCACCGCCGTCGGCGAGTACGTCGGCCGCCAAGCGGTACTGCCGAACGCCGTGGTCGTCGGGGCGGCCGAAGTGGCCGGTGCGCTGGTGCGCGCTCAGGGCGAACTGGCGTCCTGCGCCGTGGACGGGGCGTTCGCGGTGGCCACCACCGCCAGCCACCGCGGCGACGTCCGCGACGCCATCGATCGCGAATGGAGCGAATTCAACGCCACCGCCGTCGAGCTGCGCGACACGGTCGAGGCCCGCGTTTCGGTGGCGCGGCAGTCGATCCGGGACGCCATCACCTAACGTGCCCCTCGTGGGCATCGAACTGACTTCCCCGGACGGGACCGAACTCGTCGCCGAGGTGACGGGCTCGGGCCCTCCGGTCGTATTCGTGCACGGATCCAACGGCGGCCTGGAGTCATGGGCCGATATCGGCGCACGGCTCACGGGCTATCAGGTGGTGCGCTACGCACGACGCAATCATCAGCCCAGCGGGGTCGGCCCCGCGCCGAACAGCTTCACCGTCGAGGCCGACGACCTGCAGACGGTGCTCGGGTCCGTCGGCCGGGCCCATGTCGTGGGCGGATCCTACGGCGCCACGGTAGCGCTGCATGCCGCACGGGCCGACGCGGATCGGATCGCGTCGCTGGCGCTGTTCGAACCACCGATACTGCTGTCGGGCGCCCACCTGATACCGGTGATCGAGCACTACCAAAGGCTTTTCACCACAGTGCGATACGCCGACGCACTTGAGCTGTTCCTGCGTGAGGCCGCCCGGATTCCCGCGGCGGTGCTGGCGGACGGGCCGCCGATTCCGGACGATCCGGTGGCCGCGATGGGCGCACTCGCCGATCTGGAGGCGATGGCGGGCGATGGCACCGACACCGCCCACTGGGCAGACATCGATATGCCGGTACTGCTGATGCAGGGCGGACAGAGCTGGTCTCCGCTCCCTGAGGGCATGGACCTGTTGGCCGCCGAGCTGCCGCATGCCGAGCGAGTGGTGTGGCCCGACCAGTCGCACTTCGCCACCGCGACCGTGCCCGATCTGGTGGCGGCAGCGCTGCAGGCATTCTTTGATTCAAGGTGTCACACCCGACTGGCATAATCGAACACATGTTCGAGAGCCGGGGTGCTACTGCTCACCTCGACGCTGCGCGCGATCAGCTGCGCGCCGAGCGTGTGGCCGTTGCGCTCAAGGTGATCGAGGCCGGCCGGTTCGCGCTGGCCAGGATGGTCGAGCTGGGTCACGCGTTCGAGGATCTCATCGTCGATGACTGGGAACTGGCCGCGGCCGAACTGGGTGCCGAACTCGGGATCAGCCGCGGCCGGGCCTGCACCCTGATCACTCAGGGTCGCGACCTGCTCACCCGGTTGCCGAGGTTCGCCGACATCTTCGCCACCGGCACCGTGGACCTTCGCGTCCTGCGGGTCATCCTGCACCGCACCGCCCTGATCACCGATCCCGACATCATGTCGGTCATCGACGCGCACCTGGCCCAGGCGGCACCGGCATGGAATGCGCGCTCGGATGAACGCATCACCGAACTGGTCGACTGGATGGTCATCGACGTCGACCCCGAGGCCGTGCGCCGCGCCCGCGAATCCCGTCGTGCGCGCGCCATCACGGTCGAACCCGTCGGGGACGGGATGGTCGAGATCCACGGCCGCGTCGATGCCGCCAAGGGCGCGGTCTTCGACCAACGCCTCGATGAACTGGCCCGCACCACCTGCCCCGATGACCCCCGCACATTCGATGAGCGCCGTGCCGATGCCATCGATCTGCCGGCCCTGGGTGCTACCGCATTGCCGTGTGAGTGCGGTCGCGACACCTGCCCTGCAGCCGGTACCGAGGCACCCGCCGGCCATATCGTCCTTCACCTGCATGGTGACCGAGACACTGTCGAGGGCCGCTCGGATCGCCCGGCCCTGCTGCCCGGGTATGGGCCGATCCCGGCCGAGCAGGTCCGCAGGATGGCCCCGCGAGCCGAGGTTCGGCCCGTGCCGACGGCGACCGATCTGGGAACCGAGGGTGGCTACCAGCCATCACGCAAGCTCACCGAGTTCATCTCCTGCCGGGATCTGACGTGCCGCTGGCCCGGCTGCAACATCCCGGCCGGGCGCTGCGATATCGACCACTCGGTGCCGTGGCCCTACGGGCCGACGCATCCGTCGAACACCAAGCTGTACTGCCGAATCCACCACCTGATGAAGACATTTCACTGCGGCCCGCAGGGTTGGCGCGATCAGCAACACCCCGACGGCACCATCACCTTCACCGCACCCAACGGCCGGGTGTACACCACCAAGCCCGACGGTGCGCTGTTCTTCCCCCAGCTCGATACCCCCACCGCGACACTGGTGATGCCACCGGCGCCACCGCCGAGCCGACACCGCGAACTCGCCGCCCCCAGACGCACGCGCACCCGGGCGCAGAACCTCGCCTACCGCATAGCCCACGAAAGAGCGCTGAACCGCGCCGATATCGAGGCCAACCCACCGCCGTTCTAGCTGGCGGCACTTCAGCGGCGGTTCATGCGTTGTGCACATATGAGCATTCCGCCATATGAGCCGCCGAAGCCCGCCAACCCCTTTCCCGGCGGTGTGGGCAACACCCTGCTGTGCCCGAAGTGTGCGGGGGTGATGAAGACATATGAGCGCAATGGCATCCATCTGGAGCAGTGCGACTCCTGCCGCGGGATCTTTCTGGACTTCGGCGAGCTCGAGTCACTGACCCAGATGGAGAACCGGTTCGTCCAGTCGGCGCCGCCGCCACCGCCGCAACACGGCTACGGATCGGGTTACGGGCCAGACCCCGGCTTCGGACCCGGCTGGAGCCATCGCGGTAACAAGCACTACCGCAAGCAGGGCTTCGGCCGACTGTTCTTTTCCAGCTAAGGCTGCGCGACCGCCGGCTCGGCATCGTCGGCCGGAGCCGGCTTCAGCACCGCGGGACGGTACCGCTGCGGCAGGGCACGCAGACCCAGCGCGAAGAGCGCCAGGACGGCGACCGTGGCGAGGGCGACCGCCCAGAACGGCATGCTCGCGAACACGTTCTGCAGGAGCATGAACACGCCGAACAGCAGGAACAGCGCGGCCGCGCCGATCTGGATGACGCGCTCGGGAAGGTGCTTGCCGGCGACGGCGCCCACGATGATCGCCAGGCCGTCGGCAACCACCATGCCCAGCGTCGACCCGATCCAGACGCCCAGCCAGTCGTTGTCGGCGGCCAGTGTGATGGTGGCGAGCATGGTCTTGTCGCCGAGCTCGGCCAGGAAGAACGCCGAGGTGACCACGAAGAACGCGATACCGGATGCGCGCTGCACCCGGCTCTTCTCCTCATCGCTGAGGCTGTCCCCGCGCAGCGTCCACAGTCCGAAGAAGACGAACATGGCGCCGGCGATGATCCCGAGCAGATGCCCGGGCAGGGCGGCACCCAGATAGTGACCGATGGCGACGGAGAGCACGTGCACCAGCGTCGTCGCGGCGGTGATCGCACCAAGCACCACCCACCAGCGATAGCGCAGCGCGAATGTCATCGCCACGAGCTGAGTCTTGTCACCCAACTCGGCGACGAAGATGACTGCGAAGCTCAACAGGAGCGCGGAGATCACGGACAACCCCTCGATCAGTGGCTTCCGGCGGGGCTCAATCGATGCCTCCGGCCAGAAACCAATACGGTCTACTACGGCCGAAGGTCTCGCCCACCGGCGCAGATGCCGGTTCGGTGACCGGGCTTCGCGGGTACCGCTGGGCCAGTGTGTCGATCAACCGATTTGGGGGCTACTCCCCTTCGCGCTCCAAGCTTGACACACCGCGACCGGTATCGCAACCGCAGTGTCCTGAAAGCTGTTACGTATCAATAGTTTTCAGCCACCCACAGCGAAAGTTCGAGCTCACGAACAAATCTGTGTCGGCCGACTGAGTTCTTCGTTCGGGCGGATTGCCGTGCGCAATAGCTCTGCACAACAACATATTCAGAACAGGCCGAAAAATTCGCAAAGAATTCTCACAGCAAGGCTTGCCTAAGGTAAGGCGCGACGATCATCCGACCGACGAAGGTGGCGATATATGTCCAAGGCGAGATGGATTGCCGGCGTGGGCGCCTGCGCAGTGGCGCTCGCGCTCACGTCCTGTAGCTCCGGATCCGACTCCGCATCGGAGACGACCGCCGAGAGCGACGAGCAGAAGGTGCTCATCTACTCCGGGCGCAGCGAGGAACTTGTGGGCCCACTGCTGGAACAGTTCACCTCTGACACCGGGATCGAGGTGGATGTCCGCTACGCCGGCTCCGGTGAGTTGGCCGCGCAGATCATCACCGAAGGTGCCGGCTCACCCGCAGATGTGTTTCTGTCCCAGGATGCCGGCGCACTGGGTGCCGTCTCGAAAGCCGGCCTGTTCGCCCCTATCGATGCCGCGACACTGCAAGCCGTTCCGTCGACGTACTCCGCCGCGGACGGCACCTGGGTAGGCGTATCCGGCCGGGCCCGCACCATCGTCTACAACCCCGAGATGGTGCCGACGCCGCCGAACACCATCGACGCGTTGCTCGATCCCCAGTGGCAGGGCCAGATCGCCTATGCCCCCAGCAACGCCTCCTGGCAGGCCTTCGTGACCGGATTGCGCGTCCTGCGCGGTGATCAGGGTGCCGAGGATTGGCTGCGTGGATTCCAGGCACAGGATCCCCGGCCCTACGAGAGCAACGGCCAGATCCGCGACGCGGTGGACGCCGGCGAGATCCCGATGGGGCTGACGAACCACTACTACATGTACGAGCTGATGGAGAGCAAGGGTGCCGAAAACGTCGCCGCCCGACTGCAATTCATGGCTCCGGGCGACCCGGGCGGCCTCGTCAACGTCGCGGGAGTGGGCATCCTGAAGACCGCACCCGACGCGGCCGCCGCCCAGCAGTTCGCGGCCTACCTCGTCGGGCAGTCCGCGCAGCAATACTTCGCGACCGAAACCGCCGAGTTCCCGCTGATCGAGGGAGTCGCTGTCGTCGGTGACGTCCCGCCGCTGGCCGACCTGCAGCCGCCCGCGGTCGATCTGTCCCAGCTCGACGATATCGAGGCGACCCAGCAGATGCTGGTGGACACCGGCCTGCTCACCGGCTGACCGGGTGAGTTCCACGCGCCGGCCGCCGGCGCTGCTGCTCGTGGCGGCCGGCGCAGTCGTATCGGTCATGCTGGTGCCGCTGGTCTACCTGGCCGACCGCGCACTCGAACGCGGCAGCTCTTTCGTCACCGACGAGTTGCTGCGTTCGTCCACCACAGCGCTGATCGGTCGGTCACTGCTGCTCGTCGGTGTGGTCACCGCGGCGTGTGTGGTGCTCGGCGTCGGGTTCGCGGTGCTGCTTTCGCGCACCGACCTACCGGGGCGACGCTGGTGGGCCGTCGCGTTGACCCTTCCACTGGCCATGCCGAGCTACTTGCTGGCATTCCTGTGGGTGTCCGCGATCCCGTCGATGAACGGCTTCTGGGGCGCCGCGTTGGTCCTCACGCTGGTCAGCTACCCGTTCGTGATGCTGACGACGACAGCCGCGCTGGCCCGGGTCGATCCGGCGCAGGAGGAGGTGGCCCGCTCACTGGGCCTCGGCAGCGTCGCGGTGCTGTTCCGGGTCACCCTGCGGCAGGCCCGCGCCGCCGTCGCCGCCGGGGCACTCCTGGTGGCGCTGTACGTGCTCAGCGACTTCGGAGCCGTGGCCGCCATGCGCTACGAGGTGTTCACCTGGGTCATCTACGGCGCGTACCGCTCAGGGTTCAATCCCGCACGGGCGGCCGTCCTGTCGCTGGTCCTGCTGCTGTTCGCAGTGGTCCTGGTGATCGGCGAACGGTGGGCCCGCGGGCTGGCCGCCTCCCGGGTGGGCACCGGCGTCCCGCGGCCCGCACCGCGTGCCCGGCTGGGCGGGTGGCGGTATCTGGCCGCGACACCCGCCGTGCTGGTGCTCGCGCTGGCCGTGGCGGTTCCCGCAGTGGCACTGTCACATTGGTTGATAGCCGGCGGTATGCGCTGGGATATCGAGCGCTGGTGGGATGCCCTGACGTCGACGCTGTGGCTGTCGGTGGTGGCCGCACTGGTCTGTACCGCGGCCGCACTGCCGCTCGGGCTGCTCGCCGCACGGTACCGAACGCCGACCACCCGACTGCTGGAGAGCGCCGGCTATATCGCGCACGGTCTGCCCTCCATCGTCGTGGCGATCTCCATGGTGTCGGTCGGGATCCTGCTGCTACGCCCGATCTACCAGCGTGAGCCACTGCTGATCCTGGGGTACGTGGTGCTTTTCGTCCCGCTGGCAGTGGGTTCGGTGCGTTCGGCGATCGAGGCCTCGCCGCCACGGCTCGAGGAGGTCGCACAGTCTCTGGGACGCAGCCCGGCCGGTGTCTTCGTGTCGGTGACCGCGCGTGCCGCAACACCCGGAATCGCCGCGGCGGCAGCCCTGGTACTGCTGACCTGCATGAAAGAGCTTCCGGTGACGCTCTTGCTGCACCCGACCGGTGTCGATACCCTCGCGACGAGGTTGTGGGGGTACAGCACCGTCAGCAACTATGCGGCGGCGGCCCCGTATGCCGCTGCGCTGCTGGTGTTCGCCGCCGTGCCGACGGCGCTACTCGGTCTCTGGACGACATGGCCCACCGATAGGAGAGCCCATGGCTGATCAGGCCGGTGTCCAAATCAACAGTGTGACAAAGGCGTTCGGTGACACTCCGGTGCTCGACGGGGTCTTTCTCGATGTCGCCCCCGGCTCGGTCACCGCGATCCTCGGCCCGTCGGGATGCGGCAAGTCGACGCTGCTGCGCATCATCGCCGGCTTCGAGGACCCCGACGACGGGGCAGTGCGCATCGCGGGAACCACGGTGGCCGACCGGAGCATTTCGGTACCGGCACACCGGCGGCGGATCGGGCTCATGCCGCAGGAGGGCGCGCTGTTCCCGCACCACGACGTCGCCGGCAACATCACCTTCGGCCTCGGCCGGATATCCCGCCGACACAGGGAATCCGAGGTGGCCCGCTGGCTGGAGCTCGTGGGCCTCGACGGGTTCGCCGATGCCCACCCCCATCAACTCTCCGGCGGCCAACAGCAGCGCGTCGCGCTGGCCAGGGCGCTGGCCGCCCGGCCGCAGGTGCTGCTGCTCGACGAACCGTTCGCCTCCCTCGACACCGGCTTGCGGGCCCGGGTCCGGGAGGACATCACCGCCATCCTGCGCGAGTCGGGTACCACCGCGATTCTGGTGACACATGACCAGGCGGAGGCGCTCTCGCTGGCGGATCAGGTGGCCGTGCTGCTGGATGGGAGAATCGCCCAGTACGGCACGCCGGCGGACCTCTACCGACGGCCCGCCTCCCTCGGTGTCGCCCGATTCGTCGGCGGCACCATCGAGATCGCCGGGCATGTCCGCGGCGGAGTCATCAGCTCGCCACTGGGTGAGCATCCGGTGCGCAACACAGTGGCAGACGGTGCGGTGACCGCCGTGATACGACCGGAGCAGGCCACCGTCGTCCCGGGTGACGGTGCCGACAGCGCAGTGGTCACCGACCTCCGCTTCTACGGCCCGCATACAGCGGTGCGGATCAGCCTTGTCGATGGCACGGTCCTGGAATTACCCGAACCGGGCCACGGCTCGGTGGCGGTCGGGGAGTCGGTGCGTGTGCACGTCCGCGGGAGCGTACTGGCCTTCACCCGGGCGTGAGCATCCGCGCACAGGCCGCAACCAGCAGCTCGTCGTCGGGATGATTGGCCGCCGCGGCGATCACGGCGGCGCGGGCGAAGGGATCCAGCGCCGGCCACGGATCGCCGTCGGGCAGCGCCGGTCCGCCGGCGTGGCGGTACCCGTCCAGAAAGGCATGCCAATCGGCGTCCGGCACCATGCCCGCGGCCCAGAAGCCCGCAGGCCGCGCCAGATCCCAGCGCGCGTCTCCGGCACCCAGATCATCGAGATCGATGAGCACCCACCGCCCGCCGTGGCGGCCGAGCTGCCCCAGATGAAAGTCACCATGTGCCAGGCGCACCGGCCCGGCGGGCAATTCGAGGCGGTCCGCTGCGCGGCGGATGACATCGGCGACCCGGCCCGCGTCCAGCCGGGCCAGCGCCCGAGCCAACCGCGCGGGCGCACCGTGCGGAACTGCGAAGTCGCCCAACGGTTCCCGATGCAGCCGGGCGAGCAACGCGCCGGCCTGCGCCCACGGCAGCCCTACCGGGTCCTGCGCGACCATCTCGATTCTCGGCCAGCGGGTCAGCCACCGATCGCCCACCTCTTCAGGCTCCATGCTCACCGGGGACAACAGCTCCGGGCAACGCACGGCGACCCGCAGGCGCTCTCGCAGCGCCCGCGGGTCGGTGTCCGGTGGGTGGAGTTTGGTGACTAGCGACGGGGTGCCGGCATCCGGGTGGCGACGTTGAACCGGTTCCATGCATTGATGGTGACGGCCATCGCGATCACCTGCGCGAGTTCCTTCTCACTGAACACCGCGGCGGCCTTGGCGTAGACCTCGTCGGAGACGTGGCCGTGGTGCAACTCGGTGATGGCCTCGGCGAGTTCCAGGGCGGCCCGCTCCTGCTCGGTGAACAGGTTGCCGGCCTCCTCCCACGCCGCGATGAGCGCCAGCCGCTGCTCGGTCTCGCCCTGCTTGCGCGCGTCGGCGACGTGCATGTCCAGGCAGAATGCGCAGTGGTTGATCTGCGAGGCGCGGATCTTGATCAGCTCACCGATGGTCGGGTCGATGTCCTTGGCCGACGCGGTGGACAGCTTCATCATGGCGTCGTAGAGCTCCGGGGACACCTTGTAGATGTTGAGCCTGTCCAGAGCGGTGGGATTCTCCAATGTCTGTGTCATGACGCCAACGCTAACCGGCCAAAGACCCGCTTACATGGTTCAATTTCGCAGTGACTTCATGGGCCAATTCTGGTGCCCGGGATCTGCACCTGGAACTGCGGCACGCCATCGTTCCCGGTGCACGCGGGGCACGGGACGCACTGGTCGAGGCCTTGCGCACCACCATCCGCTCCGGCCGCCTGGCGCCCGCGGCGATGCTGCCGCCGTCGCGCAGCCTGGCCGCCGACCTCGGATTGGCCCGTAACACCGTCGCGGAGGCCTACGCCGATCTGGTCGCCGAGGGCTGGCTGGCGTCGCGGCAGGGCGCGGGTACCTGGGTGGTCAACTCACGGGCCACTCCACTGCCACCGCGACCACGCGGTGTCGCGGGCATCCCCACCCACAACCTGATGCCGGGCTCCCCCGATGTCTCCCAGTTCCCCCGCAGCGCCTGGCTGGCGTCGACCAAACGTGCGCTGACCACTGCGCCCAACGAGGCACTGAGAATGGGTGACCCGTTGGGCCGCATCGAATTACGGGTTGCGCTCACCGAGTACCTGGGACGCGTCCGTGGTGTACGCACCAGCCCGGACGACATCGTCATCTGCGCGGGCACCCGGCACGCCGTCGAGATCCTCGGCAAAGTCCTGGGTGGCCCCATCGCCGTGGAGGCCTACGGGCTGTACCTGTTCCGGGAAGCGCTGGCCGCCCAGGGCGTGCGCACCGTGCCCGTCAACGTCGATGACGACGGTGCGGTGATCGCCGACCTGGAGGGCACCGAATCGACCGCCGCCCTGCTCACCCCGGCGCATCATTTCCCGCACGGCGTCCCGTTGCACCCAAGCCGGCGAAAAGCGGCGCTGGACTGGGCACACCGCACCGACGGGTACCTGCTCGAGGATGACTACGACGGTGAGTTCCGCTACGACCGGCAGCCCATCGGCTCCGTACAGGGCCTCGACCCGGATCGGGTGGTGTACCTGGGCTCGGCCAGTAAGAGCCTGTCCCCGGTACTGCGGCTGGGCTGGATGGTGCTGCCCGCGGTACTGGTCGACAGGGTGGTTGCGGCACTGGGCGGCCAACAGTTCTACGTCAACGCCCTGGCGCAGCTCACCATGGCCGACTTCATCGCAAACGGCGCCTACGACAAGCACATCCGACGAATGCGCGCGACCTATCGACGCCGCCGCGATCTGCTTGCCCAAGCGCTGCAGCCCTACGATGTCGGCGTCCGCGGACTGTCGGCGGGTCTGCATCTGCAGTTGACGCTGCCCGAGGGCACCGAGGCCGAGGTGATCCGGCGCGCCGGTGAAGCGGGTATCGCACTGTCGGGACTACGGCTGCTCCGCCATCCCGACGCCGGCCCCGGCATCCCCGGCGCCGATGGCGTGGTGGTCAGCTTCGGCACCCCTGCCGATCACGCCTTCGGTGCGGCGGTCGACGCGTTGTGCCGGGTGCTCGACGGTCTCACTCGCTGAGGGTGCGCAGTTCCGAGGACAGATTCCGCCGGGCCGCGTCCTCCCACAGTCGCCGCGCGTCCGGTGTGCGGTACAGCGCCGGAGCCGCCAGCAGTGACTCTATGACGCGCGCTCGCCCGGCCCGGAAGTCGTCATCGGAGACGTGGCTGTACTCGGCGCGCACCTTGGCGGTGTTGCTGCGGTAGTCCTCGGGCGCCAGCGCCAGCACTGCCAGGTCCGCATCAGAGAGCACCTGCCCGTTGCGGTCCGCGGGCCCCGGATCGTGCTCGACGGTGAGTCGCACCAACCGGGCCACCTCGGCCACCAGCCCGGCAGGCAGTCCCAGTGTGCCCAGATCGGTCTCGGCCAGTCGCGCGCTGTTCTCCTCGTCATCGGGGGCGCCCGCATAGACCGCGTCGTGATACCAGGCCGCCAGCCGCACCGCATCCGGATCCTCGGCGAATCCGGCCAGGTCATCGACGGCGTCCAGGACACCCAGCAGATGGCCCACATCGTGGTAGCGGCGGTGCGGTTCAGACCAGCGGGCCAGCAGCGCAGCACCCACGGCGGCGATATCCGGCGACGCGCTGTGGCGCGTCAGGAGTGCACGCCACTCGCCGAGCAGATCGGTCACCCGCCCATTCTCGCCCCGTATGCTGCCCGCGTGGCCGACACCCCGGATAACGCTCCCCTGAGCCTCACAACCCAGGCGGTCCGTTTCATCGTCACCGGTGGTCTGTCGGCGGTCGTCGACTTCGGGCTCTACATCCTGCTGCTGAAGCTCGGTCTGCACGTCAACCTGGCCAAGACGCTCAGTTTCATCGCCGGTACGACCACCGCGTACCTGATCAACCGACGCTGGACCTTCCAGGCCGCACCCAGCCGGGCCCGGTTCCTCGCGGTGATGGCGCTCTACGCGCTCACCTACGCCGTTCAGGTCGGCATCAATTACCTGTTCTACCTGCAGTTCGCCGGGCAGTCGTGGCAGGTCCCGGCCGCTTTCGTCATCGCGCAGGGCACCGCGACGGTGATCAACTTCGTGGTGCAGAGGGCCGTGATATTCCGGCTGAGGTGAATCTGCCCCGGTATCCCGACCGGTATCGTCTGCCACTGATATGTCTACCGACCTTCCCCTCACACCCCGATCCCTCACCGGGTTCGGCCAGACCGCGCCCAGCGTGGCGCAGGTGCTGTCCACCCCCGATGTCGAGGTGATCGCTGCCGCCGTCCGGCAGGTGGCCGATGCCTCCGCGTCCAGTCCGTCCTACCTGCGGCGCGGCATCGTGGCCCGCGGCCTGGGCCGGTCCTACGGTGACCACGCCTGCAACGGTGGCGGCATCGTCGTCGACATGACCCGGTTGAACCGCATCCACTCGCTGTCCTCGGAGACCGCGATCGCCGATGTGGACGCCGGGGTCAGCCTCGATCAGTTGATGAAGACCGCGCTGCCGTTCGGGCTCTGGGTCCCGGTGCTCCCGGGCACCCGGCAGGTGACCGTCGGCGGCGCCATCGGCTCGGACATCCACGGCAAGAACCACCACAGCGCCGGGAGCTTCGGCAATCATGTGCTGTCGCTGGACCTGTTGATGGCCGACGGCGAGGTCCGCACGCTCACCCCGTCGGGCGGCCCCGACGACAAGGACGCGACGCTGTTCTGGGCCACGATCGGCGGAAACGGCTTGACCGGCATCGTGATCCGCGCCCGGATTGCCATGACCCGCACCGAGACCGCGTACTTCATCGCCGACGGTATCGCCACCGCTGATCTCGACGAGACCGTGGCGGTGCACCAGGACGGCAGCGAGGACAACTACACCTACTCCAGCGCCTGGTTCGACCTGATCAACCCGCCGCCGAAGCTGGGCCGGGCGGCCGTCAGCCGGGGCAGCCTGGCCAAGCTGGATCAGCTGCCGCCGAAGCTGGCCGCGAACCCGTTGCAGTTCACCGCGCCGAAACTGCCTGCGGTGCCCAACCTTTTCCCGGTCAGTGTGATGAACAAGCTGTCACTGGGCCTGGTCGGCGAGGCGTTCTACCGGGTCAGCGGAAACTACCAGAACAAGATCGTCAATCTGACCCAGTTCTACCACATGCTCGATATCACCACTGGATGGCAAAAGGCCTACGGTCCAGCAGGTTTCGCGCAGCACCAGTTCCTGGTGCCGCCGAACGCCCTTGAGGACTTCAAGGCCATCATCCGGTGGATCCAGACTCAGGGTCACTACTCGGCGCTGAACGTGTTCAAACTGTTCGGCCCGGGCAACAAGGCACCGCTGAGCTTCCCGATGGCCGGCTGGAACGTCGCCATGGACTTCCCGAACAAGCCGGGTGTCAACGAGTTCCTCAACGAACTGGACAGCCGCGTCATGGAATTCGGCGGACGTGTCTACACCGCCAAGGATTCCCGGGTCAGCGCTGAGAACTTCCACAAGATGTACCCCCGAGTGGACGAATGGATCGCCGTGCGCCGCAAGGCGGATCCGCAAGGCGTCTTCGCCTCGGACATGGCCCGTCGTCTCGAACTGCTCTAGCCTCGAATTGCTCCAGAAAGGCCATACCTCCACATGATCGACGCCACCGGTAACCCGCAGACCATCCTGCTGCTGGGCGGAACGTCCGAGATCGCCTTGGCCATCGCCGAGCGCTACCTGCGCAACGCGAAGGCCCGGATCATCCTGGCCGACCTGCCCGGTGCCCCCAAGAGGGACGCCGCGATCGCGCAGCTGCAGGCCGCCGGCGCCAAGTCGGTCGAGTACCTGGACTTCGATGCACTGGACACCGCATCGCATCCCGCGGTCATCGAAAAGGCGTGGGCAAACGGCGATGTCGACGTCGCCGTAGTGGCCTTCGGGGTGCTCGGTGACGCCGAGGAGCTGTGGCAGAACCAGGCCAAGGCGGTACTGACCGCACAGATCAACTACGTCGCTGCGGTATCGGTCGGCGTGCTGATCGGCGAGAAGCTACGCGCGCAGGGCTTCGGACAGATCATCGCGATGTCCTCGGTGGCCGGTGAGCGGGTGCGCCGCTCCAACTTCGTGTACGGCTCGACCAAGGCCGGACTGGACGGTTTCTACCTCGGACTCGGCGAGGCGCTGCGGGAGTATGGGGTCAACGTGCTGGTGATCCGCCCCGGGCAGGTGCGCACCACCACCACGCTGGAGCACTGGAAGGCCACCGGCGCCAAGGAAGCACCCTTCACCGTCGACAAGGAGGACGTCGCCGAACTGGCCGTCACCTCGGCGGCCAAGGGTAAGGACCTGGTGTGGGCGCCCGGCCAGGTGCGGGTGCTGATGTCGGTGCTGCGGCACATCCCGCGGCCCATCTTCCGCAAGCTGCCCTTCTGATGGTTCGCCGGAGGGCGGGAGCGAAGCGACCCGGGAAATGATCCTCAGGACCGCCGGCCAGATGGTGGCCGCGGCCGTCACTGCCGCGCTCCTCACCGTGGTCGCCCTGCTGGCGATCGCCCGCGTCGAGTGGCCCGCCTACAACTCGTCCAACCAGCTGCATGCGCTCACCACGGTGGGCCAGTTCGCCTGCTTGGCCGGCGTTTTCGCCGCCGGCGCACTGTGGCGCCACGGCCGCCACCTGCTGGCGCGGATCGCCGCCGTGGTCTTCCTGTCGGCGTTCTCGGTGGTCACCCTGGCGATGCCGCTCGGCGCCACCCGGCTGTATCTGTTCGGCATCTCGGTGGATCAGCAGTTCCGCACGGAATACCTGACCAGGCTGGCCGACAGTCCCGCACTGCACGATATGACCTACATCGGCCTGCCGCCGTTCTATCCGGCGGGCTGGTTCTGGATCGGCGGTCGGCTCGCCGATCTGACCGGCATGCCCGCCTGGGAGATGTTCAAGCCGTGGGCGATCATCTCGATCACCGCGGCGATCGCGGTCGCGCTGGTGCTGTGGTCGGCGATGCTGCGTTTCGAGATCGCGCTCGCGGTGTCCACCGCCACCGCGGCGGTGACGCTGGCCTACACGTCGGCCGAGCCGTACGCCGCCGTGATCACCGTGCTGCTGCCACCGATCTTCGTGCTGGCGTGGTCGGGGCTCAAGCGGTCGGACAAAACCCCCTGGGGCGCCGTTGTCGGCGTCGGGCTCTTCCTCGGCATGGCCGCGCTGTTCTACACCCTGCTGCTGGCTTACGCGGCGTTCACGGTCACCCTGATGGCGCTGCTGCTGGCAATCACGCGCCGCAGCATCGCGCCGCTGCTGCGACTGACCGTCATGGGTGTCATCGCCGGCGCGCTGGCGCTCATCACCTGGGGCCCCTACCTGCTGGCCGCCGCCCGCGGGGAACCGGCCGACAGCGGCACCGCCCAGCACTACCTGCCGATGGACGGCGCCGAGCTGACCTTCCCGATGCTGGACTTCACCCTGCTGGGCGCGCTGTGCATGCTCGGCACCATCTGGCTCGTCGTGTACGCCCGCACCTCCACCCGCGCCGGCGGTCTGACCGTCGGGGTGCTGGCCGTCTACGCCTGGTCGCTGCTGTCCATGCTGACCACGCTGGTCGGCACCACCCTGCTGTCCTTCCGCCTGCAGCCCACGCTGTCGGTGCTGTTGGCCGCCGCGGGCACATTCGGGTTCATCTGGGTGGCGCAGGCCGTCGTGGCCCGCTACCAGCACCCGGGCCGGCACGTGGTGGCGATCGCCGCGACCATCGGCGCCATCGGGGCGGTCACCTTCAGCCAGGACATCCCCGATGTGCTGCGCACCGACATCAACGTCGCCTACACCGACACCGACGGCTACGGCGAGCGCGCCGACCGGCGCCCGCCCGGCGCGGAGCAGTACTACCGCGCACTCGACGAGCGGATTCTGCAGGTGACCGGCGTGCCGCGCAGCGAGACCGTCGTGATGACCGCGGACTACAGCTTCCTGTCCTACTACCCGTACTACGGCTTCCAGGGCCTCACCTCGCACTACGCAAACCCGTTGGCGCAGTTCGAGGCCCGCTCGGCGGCCATCGAGAGCTGGGCGCTGCTCGGCACGCCCGAGGAGTTCATCACCGCGCTGGACCAGCTGCCCTGGCAGGCACCCACGGTGTTCCTGATGCGCCGCGGCGGTCCGGACAGCTACACGCTGCGGCTGGCCTCGGACGTCTATCCGAACCAGCCGAACGTCAAGCGGTATCAGGTCGAGTTGAATGCGGCGCTGTTCGAAGATCCGCGCTGGGATGTGTCCACCGACGGTCCGTTCGTTCTGGCCATCCGTAAACCGCAGGCGGGTGGTTGATGGCCGGACAACTAGCATCTAGCTCCGTGAACGACGCGCCGGCCAATCACCGCACCACCAGACTGGTCGCTGTCGTCGCCGGGTTGCTCGGCACGATCCTGGCCATCGCCACCCCGTTCCTGCCCGTCACCGAGACCACCGCGACGCTGAACTGGCCGCAGGACGGGACGCTGGACAGCGTCGACGCACCGCTGATCGGCTATGTCGCGACCGACCTGAACATCACCATCCCGTGCGCCGCGGCCGCCGATCTCACCGGTACGCGCAACGTGCTGTTGTCCACGGTGCCCAAGCAGGCGCCCAAGGCCGTCGACCGCGGGCTGCTCATCGAGCGGGTCAACAACGAGCTGCTGGTCATCGTGCGCAACACCCCGGTGGTCAGCGCACCGCTGAGTGAGGTGCTCAGCCCGGCCTGCCGCGAACTGACGTTCACCGCGCACGCGGACAAGGTGACCGCCGAGTTCATCGGCCTGACCGCCGGGCCCGATGACGAGAATCCGGGTGAGCCGCTGCGCGGCGAACGCGGCGGCTACGACTTCCGCCCGCAGATCGTCGGCGTGTACACCGACCTGGCCGGCCCGGCGCCGCCCGGCCTGGAACTCTCCGCGACCATCGACACCCGGTACAGCAGCTCACCCACGCTGCTCAAGACGCTGGTGATGGTGCTGGGTGTCGTGATGACGATCGCGGCGCTGGTCGCGCTGCACCGCCTGGACGTCGCCGACGGCATGCGGCATCGCCGTTTCCTGCCACAGCGCTGGTGGTCGCTGACCAAGCTCGATGCACTGGTGGCCGCGCTGCTGGTGTGGTGGCATTTCGTCGGCGCCAATACCGCCGACGACGGCTACATCCTGACCATGGCCCGCGTCTCCGAGCACGCCGGTTACATGGCCAACTACTACCGCTGGTTCGGCACCCCGGAGGCGCCGTTCGGCTGGTACTACGACCTGCTCGCGCTGTGGGCCCAGGTGTCCACCGCCAGCATCTGGGTGCGGCTGCCCACCCTGCTGATGGGGCTGGCCTGCTGGTGGATCATCAGCCGCGAGGTGATCCCGCGGCTCGGGGCGGCGGTCAAGAAGAGCCGCCCCGCGGCCTGGACCGCGGCCGCAATGTTCCTGGCGTTCTGGCTGCCGCTGAACAATGGCCTGCGGCCCGAGCCGATCATCGCCGTCGGCATCCTGCTGACCTGGTGCTCGGTGGAGCGCGGCGTGGCGACCAGCAGGCTGCTGCCGGTGGCGGTGGCCATCATCATCGGGGCGCTGACGCTGTTCTCCGGGCCCACCGGCATCGCCGCGGTCGGCGCGCTGCTGGTCGCCGTCGGCCCACTGCGAACGATTGTGGCCGCCCATGTCTCACGCTTCGGCTACGCCGCGCTACTGGCGCCCATCGCCGCCGCAGGCACCGTCACCATCTTCCTGATCTTCCGGGACCAGACGCTGGTCGGCGAGCTGCAGGCCAGCTCGTTCAAGTCCACCATCGGGCCCAGCCTGGCCTGGTTCGACGAACACATCCGCTACTCCCGGTTGTTCACCACCAGCCCCGACGGTTCGGTGGCCCGGCGTTTCGCGGTCCTCATGCTGCTGCTGGCCGTGGCCATCGCGGTGGCAATGACGTTGCGTAAGGGGCGCATTCCCGGCACCGCGATCGGACCCGCGCAGCGCATGATCGGGATCACCGTCATCTCGTTCCTGTCGCTGATGTTCACCCCCACCAAGTGGACGCATCACTTCGGCGTGTTCGCCGGCCTGGCGGGCTCGTTGGGCGCGCTGGCCGCGGTGGCCATCGCCGCGACGGCCATGAAGTCCAAACGCAACCGCACCGTGGTCACCGCCGTGGTGTTGTTCGTGACCGCACTGTCGTTCGCCACTGTCAACGGCTGGTGGTACGTGTCGAACTTCGGCGTCCCGTGGTCGAATGAGTTCCCGGAGTGGAAGTTCGGGTTCACCACGATGCTGCTGGGCCTGTCGGTGCTGGCCCTGCTGGTGGCGGCCTGGCTGCATTTCGCCGGCGGCGAGGATCGGGAGCGGCCCTGGACCCGGTTCACCGGCGCCCCGCTGGCCGTCGTGACGTGGGCGGTGGTGCTGTTCCAGGTGATCTCACTGACGCTGGCGGTCACGGCGCAGTACCCGGCGTGGTCGGTCGGGCGTTCCAATCTGGATGCGTTGCGCGGCAAGACCTGTGGGCTGGCCACCGATGTGATGGTCGAGCAGGACCCGAACGTCGGGATGCTCACCCCGATCGACGAGCCGGTCGGCGAGGCGCTGGGCGCCGGCACCGCGCAGAACTTCCGTCCCGACGGGATTCCGTCCGACATCTCCGCGGACTCGGTGTCCGAGCAGCCCGGTTCCAGTAATTTCGCCGACTCCGAGGACAGCGACGAGTCCGGCAGCGAGCCCGGCACCGAGGGCGGCACCACCGCCGCGGCCGGCGTGAACGGTTCGCAGGCCCGCCTGCCCTACAACCTCGACCCGGCCCGCACCCCGGTGCTGGGCAGCTGGCGGGCCGGACCCCAGGCCCCTGCGACGCTGCGCTCGGCCTGGTACCGGCTGCCCCCGAGCGGTGATCGCGGTCCGCTGCTGGTGGTGTCGGCGGCCGGCCGCTTCGACGCCAACGAGGTCCTGGTGCAGTGGGCCACCGAGGAGCAGGCCGCCAACGGAAAGCCCGGTGGGACCATCGGTTTCGCCGATGTCGGGGCCGTGCCCGCGTGGCGCAATCTGCGCGCCCCGATGTCCGCGATCCCCGAGCAGGCCACCCGGGTGCGGCTGGTGGCCTCCGATGACGACCTGTCTCCCCAGCACTGGATCGCCGTCACCCCGCCGCGCATCCCGGAACTGCGCAGCCTGCAGGATGTCGTCGGGTCCACCGATCCGGTCATGCTGGACTGGCTTGTCGGACTTGCCTTCCCGTGTCAGCGGCCGTTCTTCCACCGGTACGGCGTCACCGAGGTGCCCAAGTGGCGCATCCTGCCGGACCGGTTCGGGGCGGAGGCCAACTCGCCGGTGATGGACTACTTGGGCGGCGGGCCGCTGGGCATCACCGAGTTGCTGCTGCGGGCCGTCCCGGTGCCGACGTACCTGGAGGGTGACTGGTTCCGCGATTGGGGTTCCCTGCAACAACTTCGGCAGTTCTACCCGAACGCGAAGACCGCGGAACTGGAACTCGGCACCGCCACCCGAAGCGGGTTGTGGAGCCCGGCGCCGCTGCGGCCCAGCTAGCGGCGCCCGGCCAGGATGGCTTCGATGTTGCGTTCGGCGAGCGCAGTGATGGACATGAACGGGTTGCAACCGATGTACCCGGGGACCAGCGACGCGTCGTTGACGTACAGCTTCTCGTGACCGTTGACGCGCCCGAACAGGTCGGTCGCCGCCCCGCGCACACAACCACCCAACGGGTGGACAGTGTTGGGCGCGAAGGCCTTTCCTTCGAACAGGTCGTCGCGGTAGTCGACCCCGTTGGCCTGGGTCACCCGGTCGAATACCAGCCGCGCACGCTCGATCAGATGGTCGGTGTGACTCTGCGGCCAGTCGATGCCGACGGAGTCCGACTGCCGGTCATAGCTGATCGTCGCCCGGTCACCGGTTCGCACCATGGCGTAGTAGCCCAGCGCATTCGTCTCCAGCGGCAGCGGTAGCGAGAACATGCTGGCGTACACCGGATTTTCCGGGTCGGCGCGACCGTCCAGGTTGATCATGCCGAGCAGGGACTGCTGGGTGCCCACCGGTTCGGCGGTGTTGTGCGACACCATGATGTCACCGTTGTTGCCGTAGCCGTTGCCGACCTCGTCGTTCAGGTTGGCCAGATCCCCGTTCTCCCGGGCGCGTAACAGCAGGTGCGTGGTGCCCAGCACACCCGCGGCCAGATAGAGCTGCTCACAACCGATCTCATCACGGGTGAGCTCCTTGCCCCAGCGGTCGATCTCGCGAATGGACACCACGTACTCGCCCGAGGGTTCCTGACGGATACCGGTCACCTCGGTGAGCGGTCGCAGTTGCACGTTCCCGGTCCGCAGCGCCGCGGCGACATAAGTCTGGTCGACGCTGCCGAGGCGGCCGTGATTGTTGCCGTACTGGCACTCCCAGTCCAGCGCCGAGAGCGGCACCTCACCGGCGGCCTCGCGCATCATGTAGTCGAACGAATAGGCGCTGCCGTTGATGTCGACGCCGTAGCCGGCGGCCTCGGCGTACTTGCGACCCACCCGGGAGTACTGGAAGTACGGGGTCTGCTCGAACCAGCCCATGTCCCGGTAGCTGATCTGCAACGCGTTCCTGGCCCGCTCCACATAGGTGCCCAGGAATTCGTTCGGGTCGATGTCCGGGAAGGCGACCCGCACCTGATCGGGCGTCGGCACGGCGGCGATGGCGGCGTTGACCATGGAGCCGCCCCCGACGGCGATCCCGCGGAACACATCGTGGGCACCGAAGGTGACCTTGTCGCAGATCCCGGCCTGGATCGGCTGGGATCCGGGATTCTGCGCCGCCACCGCATTCACCGACACGCCCATGAACGACGGCACCAGACTCGGCGGGACATCGCGGAACCAGCCGGCGCGGGTGTCCGCCGGCAACATCTTGGTGAATCGCTTCCCGTCCTCATCGGGGGTGTCCCAGAGCCGCCCACGCTCCAGGATGAGGGTGTCCACCCCCGCCTCACCGAGGCGCAGCGCGCTGACACCGCCGCCGTAGCCACTGCCCACCACGATGGCCTGGTGGAACGCGCGCCCCGCCGGACGTTCCTCGGGCCGGTTGGACGAGCAGGCCCCCACCCCCACCGCACCGGCCGCCAGACCCGCCGCGGCACCCAGAAAGCGCCGTCGTGTCACTTTGATCTTGAGCACCCCTACACCAACCTCACAGCAAAATCATCATTCGTTATGGCTCCGTGTTTGCACTGCTCGCGCAACCAGGTTAAATAGGCACCAGCAACTAGTTCTCTCCATCCCCCGGCAAGGATACGAAGTGACCGACGCGCAGACCGACAGAACGCCCACGTGGCGGGCTGTAAAACGGTATCTGTGGATGCTCGGCGCCATCGTCCCGGGGATGGTCGGATTGGCGTGGCTGATGGTCCAGCTGACCGGTCTCCAGGTGTTCTGGTGGGTGGGCCCGATGTTGGCATTCGTCGTGATTCCGGTGCTTGACCAGCTAATTGGCGCCGACGAAACACACGTACCCAGCGGCACACTCGAAGATCTCGAAAACGATAACTTCTATCGCTGGGTCAACTATGTTTACCTGCCCAACCAGTACCTTTCGCTGATTTTCGCGTGCTGGCTGTGGAGCGGCGGTGGATGGCTGACCATGGGCACGATCGACAAGATCGGGCTGATGGTCACCGTCGGAATCGTGGGCGGGATTGCGATCAACGCGGCCCACGAATTGGGCCACCGGCGTGCCAGCACCGAAAAGCGACTGAGCAAGATCGCCCTCGCGCAAACTGGCTACGGGCATTTCTTCGTCGAACACAACCGCGGCCACCATCTGCGGGTGGCGACGGTGGAAGATCCCGCCAGCGCGCGGCTCGGTGAGAGCGTCTATCACTTCATTCCGCGTTCGGTGCTGGGCGGACTGCGCTCGGCATGGCAGCTGGAGGGCGCGCGGCTCGCCAAGGACGGCACGTCCCGGTGGTCGCTGCGCAACGACATCCTGAACGCCTGGCTGCTGTCCGCGGCCATCTTCGCGGGCCTGGTCGCCTGGTTCGGCGCCGTCATCATTCCGTGGCTGCTCGGGCAGGCAATCATCGGCGTCTGCCTGCTGGAAACGGTGAACTACCTCGAGCACTACGGCCTGCGCCGGCAGCGACTGGCTGACGGCCGCTACGAGCGCGTGGGGCAGCGACACAGCTGGAACAGCGACACGCTGATCACCAACGTGTTCCTGTACCACCTGCAGCGGCACTCCGATCACCACGCCAACCCGCAGAAGCGCTATCAGACGCTGCAGCACTGCGATCAGGCTCCGCAGTTGCCCACCGGTTACGGCAGCATGCTGGTGCTGGCCTGGTGCCCGCCGCTGTGGCGCCGAGTGATGGATCGCCGGGTATTGGCGCACTACGGCGGCGATATCCGGTTGGCGGCCCTGCAACCCGATAGGGCCTAGCGCGGGTCGTCCGGCGGTCCCGGGCCGGCTGTCGCCTAACCTTGAACCTCGTGCCCGATAGGAAAGTCCGCCTTCTCGCCGTCATCACGGGCCTTGTCGGCTTTCTGCTCTGCGCCCTCGCCCCGCTACTGCCGGTACGGCAGAGCACCGCAGCGATCCAGTGGCCCCAGTCCGCGAACGCCGACGGCTTCGTCGGCGATATCACCGCGCCGCTGGTCTCCGGCGCGCCCAGATCCCTGGACGTGACCATCCCGTGCCGGACGGTCGCCAGCCTGCCCGCCGACGGCGGACTGGTGTTCTCCACGATCCCGCCCGACGGTATCGACGCCGGGCGCAACGGCCTGTTCGTCAATGCCACCGCCGACGTCGTCTACGTCGCGTTCCGGGACACCGTCGCGGCGGTCGCGCCGCGCGATGCCGTCGACTCCGGCGCCTGCAGTGAGCTCCGGATCTGGGCGAATGTCGGCGCCGTCGGCGCGGATTTCGTCGGCATCCCCGACGCCACCGGCACTCTCGGTCTCGACAAGCGCCCGCAGGTGGCGGGCATCTTCACCGACCTGCGCGTCGGACCGGACGCCGGCCTGAACGCGCGCGTCGACATCGACACCCGCTTCATCACCTCGCCGACCGCGCTGAAGACCGCGGTGATGGTGCTCGGCGTGGCCGCGGTGCTGGCTTCCATCGTCGCGCTGGCGTTGCTGGACCGCACCGCCGGGCGGCGCGCACCGCCGGGCAATCGGCGCCGCACAGGTCTGTCGGTGTGGCTCGCCGACGCCGGCGTGGTGGGCGGACTGCTGGTCTGGCACATCGTCGGGCCGCCGACCTCCGATGACGGTTACAACCTGACCATGGCCCGGGTGTCCGGGGAGGCCGGGTACATCGCCAACTACTACCGCTATTTCGGTGCCTCGGAAGCCCCGTTCGACTGGTACCAGAGCGTGCTCGCGCAGCTGGCCTCGATCAGCACCGCCGGGGTCTGGATGCGGCTGCCCGCCACCGCCGCCGCGATCGGCACCTGGCTGCTGCTGAGCCACGTCGTGCTGCCCCGGCTCGGGAACCGGCTGGCCCGCAACCGGGCCGCCGTGTGGACCGCGGGCGCGGTGTTCCTGGCCGCCTGGCTGCCGTTCAACAACGGTCTGCGCCCCGAACCGCTGATCGCGTTCGGCGTGGTCCTCATCTGGGTGCTGGTGGAACTGTCGGTGGGCCGCCGCCGGCTGTGGCCGACCGCGGCGGCGATCGTCGTCGCGGTGTTCTGCGTGACGCTGGCACCGCAGGGTCTGATCGCGCTGGCGCCGCTGCTCGTCGGCACCCGGGCGATCACCCGGGTCGTCGGCGAACGCCGCCCCGCCCTGGGGCTGGCGGCCCAGCTGGCACCGCTGGTCGGCGCCGCGTCGCTGATCTTCGTCATCGTGTTCCGCGACCAGACGCTGGCCACGGTGGCGGAGTCGGCGCGCATCAAGTATGTGGTGGGCCCGACGGTCCCCTGGTACCAGGAGTTCCTGCGCTACTACTACCTGACCGTCGAGGACAGCGTCGACGGTTCGCTGACCCGCCGGTTCGCGGTACTCATCCTGCTGCTGTGCCTGTTCGGTCTGCTGATGGTGCTGCTGCGCCGCGGCACCGTGCCCGGCGCGGTGAACGGGCCGGTGTGGCGGCTCATCGGCACCACCGGCATCGGACTGCTGCTGCTGACGTTCACCCCGACCAAGTGGGCCATCCAATTCGGTGCGTTCGCCGGCCTGGCGGGCGCGCTCGGCGGCGTGACGGCATTCGCACTGGCCCGGGTCGGGCTGCACAGCCGGCGCAATCTCGCGCTGTACGTGACCGCGCTGCTGTTCGTGCTGGCGTGGGCCACCTCGGGTCTCAACGGCTTCTTCTACACCGGCAACTACGGGGTGCCGTGGTTCGACAAGCAGCCCGTCATCGTCGGCTTCCCGGTGACCACGATCTTCCTGGTGCTGGCGATCGCCGGTGGCCTGCTGACGGCCTGGCTGCACTTCCGTATCGACTACGCCGGGCACACCGAGGTCGCCGACACCGGACGCAACCGGGCGCTGGCGTCCACCCCGCTGTTGGTCGTCGCGGTCATCATGGTCGTCCTGGAGCTGGGCTCGATGCTCAAGGCCACCGCGAGCCGCTACCCCGTCTACACCACCGGCTCGGCCAACCTGGCGGCCCTGCAGTCCGGGCTGTCCGCCGACAGCTGCGCCATGGCCGATGCCGTCCTGGTGGAGGCCGACACCAATGCCGGACTGCTGCAACCGGTTCCGGGGCAGCGCTTCGGCGAGTACGGCCCGCTCGGCGGCGAGGAGCCCGTCGGGTTCACCCCCAACGGGGTCAGCGACACGCTGGAGCCCCCCGAACCCGTGGCCGCCAACCCCGGCACCCCGAACTCGGACGGCCCGGTCGACAAGCCGAATGTCGGCGTCGGCTACGCGGCGGGCACCGGCGGCGGTTACGGCCCCGAGGGCGTCAACGGATCCCGGGTGTATCTGCCCTTCGGGCTGGACCCGGAGACGACCCCGGTGATGGGCAGCTTCGACGAGAACACTCTCGCGGCCAAGGCCACCTCGGCCTGGTACCAGCTGCCGCCCCGCACCCCGGACCGTCCACTGGTGACGGTTGCCGCGGTGGGCGCGATCTGGTTCTACGAGGAGGACGGCTCCTTCAACTACGGCCAGTCGCTGAAACTGCAGTGGGGTGTGCACCGGCCCGACGGCAGCTACCAGGCCCTGTCCGAGGTGCAGCCGATCGACACCTTCTATCAGAAGGCTTGGCGCAACCTGCGTTTCCCGCTCGCCTCGGCTCCGCCGGAGGCCAACGTGGCGCGCATCGTCGCCGATGACCCGAACCTGTCCGAGGACCAGTGGTTCGGCTTCACGCCCCCGCGGGTACCGGTTCTGCAGACCGCTCAGGAGTACCTCGGCACGCAGACCCCGGTGCTGATGGACATCGCCACCGCGGCCAACTTCCCCTGCCAGCGGCCCTTCGCCGAACGTCTCGGTGTCGCCGAACTGCCGGACTACCGGATCATCCCGAACTTCAAGCAGATGGTGGCATCCTCGAACCAGTGGCAGTCCGCCGACGACGGAGGACCGTTCCTGTTCATCCAGGCACTGCTGCGTACCTCGACCATCCCGACGTATCTGCGTGACGACTGGTACCGCGACTGGGGTTCGATCGAGCGCTATATCCGGGTGGTGCCACGCGATGTCGCGCCCGACGCCGTCATCGAAGAAGGGACTGCACACGTGTTCGGCTGGAGTCGCGGCGGACCGATCAGGGCCCTCCCGTGAATGATGTGAAGATCGCCCGCTGGGTCGCCACCATCGCCGGCCTGCTGGGCTTCGTGATGGCGGTCGCCGTACCGCTGCTGCCGGTCACCCAGACCACCGCGACCCTGAATTGGCCTCAGGCGGGCCAGCTCTCGAATGTCACCGCTCCGCTGATCTCGCAGGCCCCGGTGACCCTGACCGCCACGGTGCCATGCTCGGTGATCCGGGACATGCCCGCCGAGGGCGGGCTGGTGCTGGGCACCGCGCCCGCCGAGGGCCGGGACGCGGCACTGAACGCGATGCTGGTCAACGTCACCGAGTCGAGCGCGGACGGCCCGGGGCGGGTCGACGTCATCGTGCGCAATGTGGTGGTGGCCAGCGTCGAACGCGACCGGGCCGCAGACTGTTCCGACCTCCGGATCATCTCCGACCATGACGGCACCTACGCCGAGTTCGTCGGGCTGACCCAGGACGACGGCACCCCGCAGCGCACCGGTTTTCCCGACCCCAACCTGCGGCCGGCCGTCGTCGGCGTGTTCACCGACCTGACCGGCCCTGCACCGCAAGGACTGTCGCTGACAGCCGATATCGACACCCGGTTCACCACGCATCCGACCGCGCTGAAACTCACCGCGATCGTGCTGGCGATCCTCTCGACGATCATCGCGGTGCTGGCGCTGTGGCGCCTGGACCGCCTCGACGGCCGGCGTATGCACCGGCTCATCCCCACCCGCTGGAAGACGGCCACTCCGGTCGACGGTGTCGTGGTCGGCGGGTTCGCGCTCTGGTACGTCATCGGCACCAACTCCTCGGACGACGGCTACATCCTGCAGATGGCCCGGGTCGCCGATCACGGCGGCTACATGGCCAACTACTTCCGCTGGTTCGGCAGCCCCGAGGACCCGTTCGGCTGGTACTACAACGTGCTGGCGCTGATGACCCGGGTGAGCGACGCCAGCATCTGGATCCGGTTGCCCGACCTGATCTGTGCGTTGGTGTGCTGGCTGCTGCTGTCCCGCGAGGTGCTACCGCGGCTGGGGCCCGCGGTGGTCGCCAGCCGTCCGGCGCTGTGGGCGGCAGGCCTGGTACTGCTGGGCGCCTGGATGCCGTTCAACAACGGGCTGCGTCCCGAAGGCCAGATCGCGACCGGCGCGCTGATCACCTACGTGCTGATCGAACGCGCGGTCAGTTCCGGGCGGCTGACACCCGCGGCGCTGGCCATCGTCTCGGCGGCCTTCACCCTCGGCATCCAGCCGACCGGACTGATCGCGGTGGCCGCGCTGGTGGCCGGTGGCCGCCCCATCCTGCGCATCCTGATGCGCCGCCGGGCCGTCGTGGGCACCTGGCCGCTGCTGGCACCGCTACTGGCCGCGGGCACCGTGATCCTGGCGGTGGTGTTCGCCGATCAGACCTTCGCCACGGTGCTGGAGGCCACCAGGATCCGCACCGCGATCGGACCCAGCCAGGCGTGGTACACCGAGGTTCTGCGGTACTACTACCTGGTGCTGCCGACCGTCGACGGCGCCATCTCGCGCCGGTTCGCGTTCCTGTTCAGCGCCATGTGCCTGTTCCCGGCGCTGTTCATGATGTTGCGCCGCAAGCGGATCGCCGGCATCGCGCGTGGGCCGGCCTGGCGGTTGATGGGCATCATCTTCGCCACGATCTTCTTCCTGATGTTCACCCCCACCAAGTGGATTCACCACTTCGGCCTGTTCGCCGCGGTGGCGGGTGCGATGGCCGCGCTGGCCACGGTGATGGTGTCACCGGTGGTGCTGCGGTCGGCACGCAACCGGATGGCGTTCCTGTCGCTGGTGTTCTTCGTGCTGGCTCTCTGCTTCGCCTCGGTCAACGGATGGTGGTACGTCTCGAACTTCGGCGTCCCGTTCAACACCGCGGTGCCGGCGATCGGCGGGGTGACGGTCAGCACGATGTTCTTCGTGCTGTTCGTGATCGCGGCGCTGTGGGCGTTCTGGTTGCACGTCTCGGGGGGCGGGGAGTCCCGTGTCGTCGACCGGCTCACCGCCGCACCGATTCCGATCGCCGCCGGCTTCATGGTCGTGGTGTTCGTGGCGTCGATGGCCATCGGCATGGTGCGCCAGTACCCGACCTACTCCAACGGTTGGGCCAACGTGCGCGCCTTCGCCGGCGGTTGCGGCATGGCCGACGACGTGCTGGTCGAGCCCGACTCCAATGACGGCTTCCTGCGTGCGCTGCCCGGTGATTACGGTCCGCTGGGACCGCTGGGCGGGGCCGGCGCGCCCGGCTTCTCCCCCGACGGTGTGCCGGACCGAATCATCGCCGAGGCCATCCGGCTGAACAATCCGCAGCCCGGCACCGACTATGACTGGAACCGGCCGATCCGGCTGCCGCGGCCCGGCGTCAACGGGTCGCGGGTGCCGTTGCCGTACGGACTGGACCCCGCGCGTGTACCGGTCGCCGGAACGTATTCGACCGGGGCACAACAGGAAAGCCGGCTGGCCTCGGCCTGGTACGAATTGCCCCCCGCCGACGATGCGCACCCGCTGGTCACCGTCACCGCGGCGGGCACCATCTCCGGCGTCAACGTCGCCAAGGGTGAGGTCTCCGGTCAGACCGTCGAGCTGGAGTACGCGGTCGCCGGACCGGACGGCGCACCGGTGCCGGCCGGACGAGTCAGCCCGTATGA
This sequence comes from Mycolicibacterium frederiksbergense, assembly GCF_012223425.1. Lineage (GTDB taxonomy): Bacteria > Actinomycetota > Actinomycetes > Mycobacteriales > Mycobacteriaceae > Mycobacterium > Mycobacterium frederiksbergense. Next base: position 2,844,155 of record NZ_CP038799.1, on the reverse strand, counting down.
CATCGGCCCGACACCGTCGTGGCGCAACCTGCGCTACCCGCGTGAGCAGATCCCGGCCGATGCGATCGCGGTCCGGGTGATCGCCGAGGATCTGTCACTGGGCCAGGGCGATTGGGTCGCGGTGACACCGCCGCGGGTGCCTGAGGTGCGCTCGGTGCAGGAGTACATCGGCTCCCAGCAGCCCGTGCTGCTGGACTGGGCGGTCGGCCTTGTCTTCCCGTGCCAGCAACCGATGCTGCACGCCAACGGGGTGACCGAGGTCCCGAAGTACCGGATCTCACCGGATTACTTCGCCAAGCTGCAGAGCACGGACACCTGGCAGAACGGCCTGGAGGGCGGGCTGCTGGGCGTCACCGACCTGCTGCTGCGGGCCTCGGTGATGTCGACGTATCTGTCCAAGGACTGGGGCCAGGACTGGGGCTCGCTGCGGCGCTTCGACACCATCGTCGATGCCGAACCAGCCCAGCTCGAGCTGGGTAGTTCCACGCACTCCGGGCTGTACTCGCCCGGGGAGATCCGCATCGGGCCGTAGCCATGGTTGATCGGGCACGCCTCGGAAATGCCTTTCTGACAAGGGTTTTGGAGACGTCGTTCGAGCCGGGTGTCGAAATGTTCGGGCGCACAACGGAGCAGGCCTGGATCGATCACGCCGACCTGCTGGTGCCCACCTTCCTGAACCCGGACACCGGCCGGTGGCGGGTGGCCATCCAGACCTGGGTGATCGATGTCGACGGACTGCGGGTGCTCGTCGACACCGGCGTCGGCAACGGGCGCGAAAGAGCTGTCCCGGTGCTGAACAACCTGGACACCGGTTTTATGGATGCGCTAGCGGCCGCGGGTATCGGCCCGGAGAGCGTCGACGTGGTGCTCAACACCCACCTGCACACCGATCACGTCGGGTGGAACACCACCGCGTCCGGCGGGGGCTGGGTGCCCACCTTCCCGAATGCCCGTTATCTGCTGCCCGAGGCCGACTTCCGGTATTTCGGACCCGGCGGCGCCGGCTGCGACGCCGCGGCACGGGTGGTATTCGACGACAGTGTGGCCCCGGTGTACGAGGCCGGGCAGGTCGAATTGTTCAGCGGGGAACACCAACTGAGCGAATCGGTGTGGCTGCGGCCCGCGGCGGGACACACCCCGGGGTCATCGGTGCTGTGGCTGGACGCAGGCAGACCCGCGGTGTTCGTCGGGGACCTGACCCACTGCCCCATCCAGATTCCGCGGCCCTCGGATCCGTGCGCGTTCGATCTGGACGCCGACGCCGCCGCGGCGACCCGTAAGCGGGTGTTCACCGAGGCCGCGCGCCGGCGCGCGACCGTCATCCCCGCGCACTATCCGGGTCACGGCGGCGCCACCCTTGTCGCCCGCGGGGATGGGTTCCAGGTCGACGACTGGCTGGACCTGCCGTCGCTCTGAGATCAACCGACCTGGACCTTGGCGTATACCACCCGGCTGCCCAACACCACGTCCTGCAGCGAACGGCGGCGCGCATCGACGGCGACCCACAGCAGTCCCACCGGGAACAGCACACAGGCCACCGCGCGGATCAACGCGATCAACGGTGGCACCCGGCCACCACGGCGGCCGGTCACCCGTAGCCCCATGGTGACCGCACCGACGGTGCAGCCCGACACCGACCAGCACGCGGCCAGGTAGAACACCGCGACACCGAACATGACCGCCGTGGAGAACACCACACTGACGGTCGGGAAGCTGAACGAGGACGGGTTGAACATCAACCGGGCCAGGATGAGACCCACGTAGAGCGCGCCCAGTACCACTCCGACGAACAGCAGATCGATGACGGCGGCCACCCCACGGCTGACGATGCCAGCTGAGCGAGGCTTGCCGAGCGAACCATCAGACACCGAGCGAGGCTTGCCGAGCGAACCATCGGACACCGAGCGAGGCTTGCCGAGCGAACCATCGGACACCGAGCGAGGCTTGCCGAGCGAACCATCGGACACCGAGCGAGGCTTGCCGAGCGAGCTCACCGTGGTTCCCGGCCCAGCAGGCGGTCGACGAATCCGGACACCAGATCGTCGGCCCGCTCGCCCTGGGTTCGCACATCGCTCATCACCTCGGCGGTGACCGAGTCGGTGGACTGCCGGATGATGGCGGGCAGATCGATCCCGTCCACCACCTCATCGGCCAGCCCGATGAGGTCGAGCCGCTCACGTGCCAACGCATTCAGGTCGAGCTCGTCGAGGATCGTCTCGATACCGGCGGCCAGTACCCGTTCGCCGCGCGCCTGCAGGTCCAGCCGGCCGCGCCGCAGCCAGGACCCGACCATCGGCAGGCCCTCGACCCCCCGGTAGACCACGGCCACACCGTCCGCGGCGCTCGCGACCACCCCGAGCGCCACGGCGACCGCAGGCGGCAACGCCTTGTCCGACATCGTTGCATCGTAGTGCGCTACCGGAGGTGCTGTTTGGCCTCTTCGTAGGACCCGGTGGGAGCCGCGTCATCGCTGGTGTAGACGCTGTGCACCACACCGCTGGTGAACGCCTGGGAGCGCAGCAGTTTCAGCGGCAGCGTGCTGCCGTCGGCGAAAAGTCGGGCGCCGCTGCCGACCACGATCGGGTGGATGAACAGGTGCAGTTCGTCGAGCAGTCCCGCGGCCAGCAGCGACCGGACCACCGACGGGGATCCCGCCATGGCGATGTCACCGCCGGGTTGCTCCTTCAGTGCGGCCGCGGCCTCGATCAGCTCACCGGAGAGCTGTTCGGAATTGCGCCAGGTGAAGGTCAGCCGCTGCCGGGACACCACGATCTTGCGAGCATCGCCGATCTTCCTGGCGAATCCGGCGTCCTCACCGCCCTCGGCCTCCCGGGTCGGCCAGGCCCCGGCGAAGCTGTCGTAGGTGTCGCGGCCCAGCAGCAGGGTGTCGGCCGAACCCAGCTGGGCGTCCACGGCGGCGCCCATCTCATCGTTGTAATACGGGAAATGCCACTGATCGGGCGCCTCGATCACTCCGTCAAGAGAGATGAACAGGCCCGCGGTGATTCGTCTCATGCCGGATACGACCGCCGCCGGGCACGAAACTCATCGCGGCTCGTACTGCTCGATGGCCGCCGCGCAGTTCTGCCGTTCCAGTCCGGACTGCCGCATGCACACCAGCACCTGCGCTTCGCGCGGATCGGCGGGGACGGGGGTGGGAGCCTCGACGTCCGCTTCCTTGCGCGACCAGATCTGCAGCCCGTAGCGCGGGAATGCGGCGCAGAAAACGGCGTCCCCGCCGTAGGTCCGTTCCTCGACGCCGAGCGTTTCGCACCGCGCGCCGATCGGGACGATGTCCCAGGCATCCCGCTGCTCCTGCTCGTTGGCGATCCACACAAAGATCCCCATGCCGGCGGCGAGGACCACCATCAGGAACCACCCGATGACCTTGACCCCGGGGTGATCGGCGCCCTCCATGCCGGTTACAGCGGCGTCAGGCCGTGCTTGCGCAGCACCTTCTTGACGGGCTGCTTGTCACGCAGCAACCGCAGTGATTGACGGATCAGCAGCCGGGTCTGGTGGGGTTCGATGACCCCGTCGATGTAGCCGCGTTCGGCGGCGATCCACGGGGTGGCCAGGTTGGCGTTGTAGCCCTCGATGAAATCGGCCCGGATCTTCTGCACCTCGGGTGAGGTGGGATCGGGGAAACGCTTGACCAGCAGCTGGGCGGCACCCTCGGCGCCGATCACCGCGATGCGCGCGGTGGGCCAGGCGAAGTTGAGATCCGCGGAGAGCTGCTTGGAGCCCATCACCGCATAACCGCCGCCGTAGGCCTTGCGCACCACGATGGTCACCTTGGGCACATCGGCCTCGACGATGGCGTTGAAGAACCGGCCACCGCGTTTGATGATGCCGCCCTTCTCCTCTTCCAGACCGGGCATCGCGCCGGGGGTGTCGACGACGAAAACCAGTGGCAGGTTGAACGAATCGCAGAACCGGATGAACCCGGCCGCCTTGTCGGAGGCTTCGTTGCCCACCGCGCCGGACATGTGCATCGGCTGGTTGGCGATCACCCCGACGGGGCGGCCGTCGACGCGGGCGAACGCGGTGATCATCGAGGGGCTGCGCTGATCGGCGATCTCGAACACGTCGCCGTCGTCGAAGATCCGCAGCAGGATCTCGTGCATGTCGTAGGCCTGGTTGTCCGAGTCCGGGACGATCGTGTCGAGTTCCAGGTCGGACGGCGTGATCTCGGGCTCCAGACCCGGGTTCACGATCGGTACGTCGTCGAAGTGGTTGGACGGCAGGAAACTCAGGTAGTCCCGCACGTACTGGTAGGCGGCCGACTCGGACTCGACCACCTTGTGGATGTTGCCGCGTTGCGCCTGCACGTCGGCGCCGCCGAGTTCGTCGAAGGAGACATCCTCACCGGTGACGTCCTTGATGACGTCCGGTCCGGTGATGAACATGTAGCCCTGATCGCGCACGGCGACAACGAGATCGGTCTGGATCGGCGAGTACACCGCACCACCGGCACACTTGCCGAAGATCAGCGAGATCTCCGGGACCAGGCCACGCAACATCTCGTGACGGCGGCCGAGTTCGGCGTACCAAGCCAGCGAGGTCGCGGTGTCCTGGATGCGGGCGCCCGCGGAGTCGTTGATGCCGATGATCGGGCAGCCGACCATGGCCACCCACTCCATCAACTTGGCGACCTTGCGGCCGAACATCTCGCCGACCGAACCCTGGAACACGGTCTGGTCGTGGCTGAACACGCCGACGGGGCGGCCGTCGATGGTGCCGTGACCGGTCACCACACCGTCGCCGAAGAACGCGTTGGGGTCACCGGGCGTCTTGGCCAGCGCGCCGATCTCCAGGAAACTGCCGGGGTCCAGCAGCGCGCTGATCCGGGCGCGGGCGCTCGGAATACCCTTCTTGTCGCGCCGGGCCTTGGCCTTTTCGTCGCCGGGATCCTTGGCCAGCTCCAGCTTCTCGCGGAGTTCGGCAAGCTTCTCGGCGGTGGTGTGCAACGTGGGCTGCACGGGGGTTTCCGTCACTTGGAGTCCTTCTCGGCTTCGATGCGGTTGATGGCCTCGCTCATGTGAGCACCGACCTTCGCGATATAGGGCTCGTCGATGGCCTGGATGTGCTCACCACCGATCGGCACCACCTCCAGCTCGGACACGTACTCACCCCAGCCGCCGTCGGGCTTGCGGGTGGCGTACGCCGGCTCGAAGACGATGGCGTCATCGTGGTAGCGATCGGCCAGATAGAGCGCGACGTGCCCGTCGTAGGGCTGGACCTCGATGGTGGCCAGCGCCCGCTGGTCCAGATACGAGGTGCGCTGGTGCTCGATGATCCCGCCGGGGATCTGCACCCCGCTCTGGGAGACGGCGTCCAGCACGAACTTCACCTGACCCTCGTCATCGAGCTTCTCCAGTTCCTCATAGGGGATCTCGGGAATCTCGACGTTGAAGGTGCGCTGCGCGAACAGCGCGTACCGGTCCCAGCGGGCCCGCATCCCGGCCTTCGACTGATCGATCGGCTCACCGGGAAGGGCGAGGTCGATCAGACCGACGAAGCGGACATCGGCGCCGGCCTGCTTGAGCCCGATCGCACACGCGTAGGCCAGCGCACCGCCCAGGGACCAGCCCGCCAGCACGAACGGGCCGCTGTGCAGTTCCAGCAGTTTGGGCACGTACTCGGCGGCGCGCTCCTCGATGGAACCCTCGACGCGCTCGATGCCGTACACCGGGACGTCTGCGGGCAGCCGGTTGATCAGCGGCTCGTAGACCACGGTGGATCCGCCGGCGGGGTGGAACACGAACAGCGGCACGGCAGTCGAGCCCTCGGGCGCCGCGCGCAGGGTGCGCACGAACCCGTCCACCACTCCGTCTTCGAGCTGATTGCGGACGTGGGTGGCCAGTTCCTCGATGGTCTTGGCCGAGGTCACGTTCTCGACGGTGATGGGGCCCTCGGCGCGTTCGGACAGCCGACCGGCCAGCTTCGCGGCAGCTTCGGCGTCCAGCGACGGCAGCTCGTTGAAGATGCCGCCGGGCGACTTGCCGGTCACGATCGCCCAGGTGGCGAAGGTGACGCGCTCGGCCGCATCACGCGGGGGGACATCGGCGCCGAGCGCCTCGGTGACGGCCTCCTGCGTGAGCACCTTGGCCGCGGCCGCGGCCGCCGTTGCGCCCGGCTTGGCCGGTCCGCTGGGATCCGTTGGCGGCGGCGGGATCTCGATACCCACCTCGGCCAGCGACTCCGCGGTGTCGTCCGTCGCCTTCGCTGCGCCCGCCGGCCCATCCCCCGTCGCTTCGCCGGCCTGCAAAGCCAGCTTGGCTTCGAGCTCGGCGACGGTGGTGGCGCCGCCCATCAGCTCGGCCTGCTCGGCGGCGATCTCCTCGGCGGTCTGTCCCTTCTGCGCCTCGGCCAGTGCGGCTACCTCGTCGCGGTGCTCGATGGCGTACTGGATCAGCTTCTCCACCGCGTACAGGTTGGCATCGCGCACCGCGGTCAGCTGGATCGGCGGCATGTCGAAGTCGTACTCGACACGGTTCTTGATACGCACGGCCATCAGGGAATCCAGGCCGAGTTCGATCAGCGGCACCTCCCAGGGCAGGTCCTCGGGCTCGTAGCCCATGGCGCTGCCGACGATGGTGCCCAGCCGATCGGCCACCGTCTCACCGGTGTCCGGGGACCATTTGGCGAAGTTCGCACCGATGTTCGCGCCGGCGGTGAGGTTGTCGGCCTCGAACGCCGGGGCCGCGGTGTCCTCGACAATGACGGGCGCGGAGGCGATCTCGGCGACGGTGCCCGCGCCGACGGCCGTCGGCAACACAGCCTGCTGGCCGCCGCGGGTGACGATGGCGTCGTAGACGAGCGTGAACGATTCGTCGATGCGAGCATGCACCTGGACCGTCGCGCCGCCGGGGTGCCGGGTGAGCGTGGTGACCAGGCGGGCATTGTCGGCCGGTACCGCACGCTGCTCGAACGCCGTCAGCTGGGCATCGGGAAGCACCTGCGCGGCAGCGGCTTTCACCAGCGCCGGCAGGTCGGCCGCACCGTCGGGCGCGTACTCCCAGACGTGCCGGCCGTCCGGGGTGGCCACATGGGTACCCGGCATCAGCACCGAGCTGTCCCCGGTGAACCGGGCATCCAGCCAGTGCTGCTTGCGACGGAAACGGGTGAGCGGGATGTCGGCGTAGTCCAGCGCACCGGCCAGACCGCGGGCCCGGCGCGGGAACAGCGAGCGCGGGTCCAGATCATGGCCGTGCACGAACAGGGTGGCCATCGCCACCGTCATCGAGTCGACCTCGTCCTGCTTGCGGGCCAGCGTGGCGATCAGCTGCGCATCGTGCAGACCCGCCGACGCTGTGGTCAGCCCGACCTGCATGAGCGCCACCGGGTTCGGCGCGAGCTCCAGGAAGGTGGTGTGCCCGTTGTCCACCGCATTGCGGATGCCGTGGGTGAAGTAGACGCTGTGGCGCAGCCCCTTCTTCCAGTAGTCGACATCGTGGATCGGGTCCGCGCCGACACGGACCAGCTGACCCTCGTGCACCGTCGAGTAGTACGGGACCTTCGTCGAGCGTGCTTCGATGCCCTGGATTTCGGCGGCGAGTTCACCGAGCAGCGGATCCATCTGCTGGGTGTGGCTGGCGCCCTTGGTCTGGAATTTGCGGGCGAACTTGCCCTCGGATTCGGCACGGGCGATGATCGCGGCGATCTGCTCGGGCGGACCGCCGATGACGGTCTGGGTGGGGGCGGCGTAGACGCACACCTCCAGCCCGGGGTAATCGGAGAAGACCGTCTTGATCTCGTCGGCCGAATACTCGACCAGCGCCATCAGCCGGATGTACTCGCCGAACAGCATCGCCTCGCCCTCACCCATCAGGTGGGCACGCGAGCAGATGGTGCGGGTGGCATCGGCCAGGCTCAGGCCACCGGAGAAGTAGGCGGCGGCCGCCTCGCCGAGCGACTGGCCCACCAGCGCACCGGGTTTGGCGCCGTGCGCCTTGAGCAGCTCACCGAGCGCGATCTGGATGGCGAAGATCACCGTCTGGACCAACTCGATGGGATATTCGCAGGTCTCGTCGGTGTAGTCGATGGCGTCATCGAGAATCAGCTCGACCACGGAGTAGCCGCGCTCATCCTGCACGTGGGCGTCGACCTTGTTGATCCACTCGGCGAAGACCTCGTTGCGCAGGTACAGGCTCTTGCCCATCTTGCGGTGCTGCGCACCGAAACCGGCAAGCACCCACACGGGCCCGTTGGTGACCGGGCCATCGGCGGCCAGCACCAGGGGGCTGGGCTTACCGTCGGCAAGCGCACGCAGACCCTTGACGGCCTCATCATGGTCGTGGGCCAGCACCACGGCGCGGGAGCGGCCGTGGTTGCGCCGCGACAGCGAGCGGCCGATCGACTCCAACGACGAGGCCCGCCCGGCCGCGCTGTCGATCCAGTCCGCGAGCTCCCCGGCGGCGGTCCGCTTGCGGGAGGTCAGGAACCCGGAAAGGAACAGCGGGACAACGGGTGTCGGCTGCTCCTGCGTCTCAAGTTCGGCACGGGCCACCTCGAGCAACCGCTTGGCCTCATCGGTCAGGCCGGGCAGTTCGTAGTTTTCCTCGTCATAGCTGGGGTATGCGGGCTCGTCGGTGACGAACTCGCCGTACTCGTCCATCCGGACTCCGCCGACGGACACCGCGTCCTGCGCCGGTTTCTCCTCGGCGACAGACGCTTCCGGCTCGGGTTCGGGCTCGACCAGGTCGGCGGCCAGCACCTCACGCAGCACCAGATGGGCGTTGGCACCACCGAAGCCGAAGCCCGAGACACCCGCGATGGCGTGTCCGCTGTAGCGGGGCCAGTCGCTGACGGTGTCGTTGACCTTCAGATGTTCCTTGTCGAAATCGATGTACGGGTTCGGGCCGGCGTAGTTGATCGACGGCGGCAGCTTGTCGTGCTGCAGTGACAGCGCCATCTTCGCCAGGCTGGCCGCACCGGCCGCTGATTCCAGATGTCCCACATTGGATTTCACCGCACCCAGCAGTGCGGGCTTGTCATCGGCACGGCCAAGGCCGATCACCCGGCCGAGCGCGTCGGCCTCGATCGGGTCACCCAGGATGGTGCCGGTGCCGTGGGCCTCGATGTAGTCGACATCGCGCGGGTTGATCCCGGCGTCCTTGTAGGCCTTACGCAGCACCGCGGCCTGGGCGTCCGGGTTGGGCGCGAGCATGCCGTTGGAACGGCCGTCGTGGTTGACCGCGCTGCCGGCGATGACCGCGATGATCTCGTCACCGTCGCGCCGCGCGTCAGCGACCCGCTTGAGTACCAGCATGCCGCCGCCCTCGGACCGGGCGTAGCCGTTGGCATCCGAGGAGAACGACTTGCACCGGCCGTCCGGGGCCAGCACCCCGCCGACCTCGTCGAAACCGATCGTGACGATCGGGGTCACCATGGCGTTCACGCCGCCGACGATCGCCACATCGATCTCGCCGGTGCGCAGCGCGCGCACACCCTGGTGGGTGGCGACCAGCGAACTGGAGCACGCGGTGTCGATGGATTCGGACGGCCCGCGGAAGTCGTAGAAGTAGGACACCCGGTTGGCGATGATGGAACTGGTGGTGCCGGTGATCGCGTACGGATGCGCGGTGGTGGGGTCGGCGACAGCCAGGAACATGTAGTCGTTGTTCGAACTGCCCACGTACACACCGACATCGCCGCCGCGCAGGCTGGAGGCCGGGATGCGGGCGTGCTCGAGGGCTTCCCAGGTCAACTCGAGGGCCATCCGCTGCTGCGGGTCGAGGTTGTCGGCCTCCATCTTCGACAGCGCGAAGAACTCGGAGTCGAAACCCTTGATATCGGAGAGATAGCCACCGCGGGTGTGCGCCTTGGCGACCCGTTCGGCGATGCGGGGCTCACCGAGGAACTCCGACCAGCGGCCTTCGGGCAGATCCGAACTGGCATCGCGGCCCTCGAGCAGGGCGGCCCACATCTCGTCGGCGCTGTTCATCTCGCCGGGGAACCGGGTGGCCAGACCGACGATCGCGATGTCGTCGACGCCGGGCGCGCGGGTCCAGTCCTCATCGGCGTCGAGCACGGGTTCGGGCTCGCCCTCGACGATGACGGTGGCCAGCGACTCGATGGTCGGGTTGCGGAACACCACGGTGGCGGTCAGCGTGACACCGGTCAGGTCCTCGATATCGCTGGCCATGGCCACCGCGTCGCGCGAGGACAGCCCGAGTTCGACGACCGGCGCCGACTCGTTGATGGTGTCGGCGGACTGACCGGTCGCGTTGGCGATCCAGTTGCGCAGCCATTCGCGCATCTCGTTGACGGTCAGGTCACCCCGGGCGGCTGGAGCCGCTCCGGCGGCGATCTCCGGCTGGCGTGAATTATCTTGCGCTTCAGTCATTTTCACTGTTCACTTTCGCCGCCGTGCGGCCTTGGTGACGCGGCCGGAAACCCATTCGGTCTCAGTCGGTCTCATCGGGGAAGTCGTTGGCGATCTTGCCGCTGCGCAGGCTGCCGTCGAGGTAGCCGTTGCGGCAGGCCCGGCGGCCGATCTTGCCGCTGGAGGTACGCGGGATGGCGCCCGCCGCGGTGAGCAGGACATCGCGGACGGTGACACCGTGACGCACCGCGATCGCTGCGCGGATGTCGTCGATGATCGGGCCCAGTTCCAGCTTGTGCGAACCGGCCGCCCGCTCGGCGACGATGACCAGTTGCTCCGAGGTGTCCTCGGCGTCGAACTTCAGGCCGGCGTGGGTGTCGTCGAACACCTCGGCGGGCAACTGGTTGGCCGGTACCGAGAAGGCCGCGACGAACCCGGTACGCAGCGCCTTCGAGGCCTCCTGCGCGGAGTACTCCAGGTCCTGCGGGTAGTGGTTGCGGCCGTCGATGATGACCAGATCCTTGACGCGGCCGGTGATGTAGAGATCACCGTCGTGGAACGCGCCGTAGTCACCGGTGCGCACCCAGGTGGCGTCATCGGCCGCGCCTTCGGCGTGCGAGGGGCTGGTGCGCGATTTCAGGATGTTCTGGAAGGTCTCGCGGCTCTCGTTGTCCTTGCCCCAGTAGCCGGTGCCCATGTTCTGGCCGCTGATCCAGATCTCACCGATCTGGCCGTCGGGCAGTTCGGTGGCGGACTCGGCGTCCACGATCACCGCCCACTCCGAGACACCGACCTTGCCGGCGGAAGCCTGTGCGACGGCGGACTGCGAGTCGGCGTCGACCTCGATGATCCGGTTGGTGTTCAGCGCGTCGCGGTCGACGTAGATGATCTTGGGCTCTTCGGAGGCCGGGGTGGTCGAGACGAAGAGCGTGGCCTCGGCCAGTCCGTAGGACGGCTTGATGGCCTTGGGCTGGAAGCCGTAGGGCCCGAACGCCTCGTTGAATCGGCGCACCGTGGCCGCGGAGATGGGCTCGCTGCCGTTGAGGACCGCCTTGACGTTGGACAGGTCGAGCGGCGGCTCGCCGTCCTTGGGCAGACCGCGCGCGGCGGCGTGATCGAAGGCGAAGTTCGGCGCCACCGAGATGACACCGCCGGTGTCACCGGGCTTGCGGGCCATCTCCCGGATCCAGCGGCTGGGGCGGCGCACGAAGGCCGCCGGGGTCATGAAGGTGAAGTTGTGCCCGATCATCGGGGACAGCAGCGCGGTGATCAGGCCCATGTCGTGGAAGAAGGGCAGCCAGGACAGGCCGCGGTCGCCCTCTTCGGCTTCCAGCGCCTCGATGATCTGCACGATGTTGGTGGCCAGGTTGAGGTGGGTGATCTGCACGCCGGTCGGGATGCGCGTCGAGCCCGAGGTGTACTGCAGGTAGGCAACCGTGTCGATGCTGACATCCATCGGTTCCCAGGTTCCGGCGACCTCGGCGGGGACGGCGTCCACGGCGATGACGCGCGGGCGCTGGTTGGCCGGACGACTGCGGAAGAACTTGCGCACGCCCTCGGCGGCCGCGGTGGTGGTCAGGATGGCCGACGGCTGGCAGTTGTCCAGCACGGCATGCAGCCGGCCGACGTGACCGGGCTCGGACGGGTCGAACAGCGGGACCGCGATGCGGCCGGCGTAGATGGCGCCGTACATGGCGACCAGGTAGTCCAGGTTCTGCGGGCAGAGGATCGCGACGCGGTCACCGACCTCGGTGACCTGCTGCAGGCGCGCGGCGACGGCACGGTTGCGGGCGCTGAACTGCGACCAGGTCATATCGCACTCGACACCGTCCCGCTCGGTCGAGTAGTCCAGGAAACGATAGGCAAGCTTGTCGCCGCGGACCTTGGCCCAGCGCTCGACATGGGAGACGATGCTGGCGCTGTCCGGGAACTTGATCTGACCGTTCTTGATGAACGGGTTATGGAACGGCATCAAATACTCCTGTCACAGCACACTCAACGCACGGTCGGCGCGAGCCTCCGGAATCGTACCGGCGCACGGATCACGGCCTTTGGACGACCACTGGCCGACCGCTCACCACTCTTAGTTTTCTCTTAATGTTAGGTGACCGATTCCCGCAGGCCAAATCTGGTTACCGGCGAGTCGCTTTTCCCTGGGGCGAGCGAAGCGACGGGAAATCGGCCGGGCCGAGATGAGGTCAGCCGTGCTTGGGGTGCGGCGCGTTCTCCACCAGGTTGCGGGCCCAGTCCAGCGTCCACTGGGTGGTCGTTCTACCGTCCAGGGTCCAGAACTGCGGGGTGTTGTACAGCGCGTGCACGGGGCCACGGGTGCTGCCCAGCAGGGTGTCCAGGGTGGCTGGCAGGTTCCCGACCGAGAACGCCGACTCGGGCGCGGCGCAGATCAGGTCGCCGGAACCACAGATCTGGTAGGTGCGGTCATCGAGTGCACCGAAACCACCGTCGCGCGGACCGGTCATCGACAGGCCCAGTGCCGACAGCATCGGCAGCTCGTGCAGCGTGATCTCGGCACCCTGCCCGGGCGGGTTGGGGCTGAGGTTCTGGCCCACGCCGTCCTGCCTGCGGCCGTCGGCGATCAGCATGGCGCCGAGCACCAGGTCTTGGTCCACCGGGCCACGGCCGTTGCCGATATCGCTGGCGATATCACCGGCGATCACCGCACCCTGCGAGAAACCCACCAGCACATAGCTGGTCAACGGGCATCGGTTGTTCATGTCGGTCATCGCCCGCACCGTCGCGTTGAAGCCCTCGGTGCGACTGTCGTTGTAGGACATCTGACCGTCGGCGGAGAACGGATTGTGGAACTGCGCGGTGTAGGGAACCGTGTAGATCTCCAACCGGTCGGTGCCGAATTCGGCGCGCAGCGGGTTGGTCACGTTGAGCAGCAGCGCGATCGGGAACTGCACCGGGTTGTACGGATCGAGTTGCGGCGAGGACTCCCATGTGCCGGGAATCGAGACCAGCTGCACATCGGGGCAGCTCGCATCCTGGAACTCGGGCCGCGGCTTGCCGGTGGGCGGCACGGCCGACGGACCGTCCGTGGGCACCCCGGGCTGGGTGGCGATCGGCGGGGTGTCGGGCTGGCGCATGAAGACCACCACACCGGCGACGACCACCGCCACCAGCACCGCGACCGCCGCGGCCGCGGCCAGGGCCAGAATGCGATGCCGTTTACGTCTGCTGTTCTTGGTCGCCATGAGTCCTTGATGTTCCGTCCTGTGAGCCCTGCGAGTACGCCGTCGGGCTAGCAGAGCCGTTCGGTTGCGATGCGAATGTAGTCAGCGGTCGCCGAGTTGACCTCACCGACCTCCGGGGCCATCGACGTGGCATGCGCGTCGTCGACGTCATCGCGGACCAGCGGCAGGACGAAATCCCACACCGCTTGCTCGGACTGTTTGGCCGCACGGGCCTGGCAGACGTAGGCGCCGATGCTCAGCGCCATCAGCTCGTCGGAGGGCTGCACGCCCGCATCGGCGAGCGCCTTCAGATAGTCCTGCTGGTGCGGGGTCGCCGCGAAGTGATCCTCGACATGGGCGTCATCGCGGACCGCCCCCTGCAGGCCCTGCGCGCGCGCATCGGTGGACTGGCCGGCGGGCTGGCCGATGGTGGTGAGCGTGGTGTCGCCCATCGAACAGCCACCGGTCATGACGGCGACCGAAGCCAGCATCACCGGGGTCAACATCACGAACGACGGGGATACCACCGGCCACTTTGCCAGGGTCGCGGTCCACCGTCGGTTGTGCTGCACGATTCCACGGTACCGGCTGGCCGGCACCGGACCTCGAACGCGGCTGTGACCGTTATCGCACCGAGGCCTGCTCAGGCGATGGCCGCCGCCAGGTCGCCGCGCAGCGCACCCAGCTGGGCCGACCAGCTACCCCAGTCGTGCTGGCCGGCGGTCGGGAAGTCGAAGTGCCCGTTGCGGCCGCCGATGGAGCGGTAGTGCGAATAGAACGTGCGGTTGCTGCCCTGGGCCTGCGCGCAGTCGTCGATCATCGCGGGAACATCACTGCAGGTGGTGGTCTGCGGGCTGAAGATCCACAGCCGGGTGTTGTTGTCCACCAGCAACTGTGCGTGCACATCGGGGTCATGCCACTTCCAGCGGCCGAACTGCACCGGGCCCCACATGTTCTGGGTGTCGACGCCACCGAACCGGGCCATGCCCGCGGTGATCGCGCCGTTCTCGAAGGTGCGCGACGGGGTCAGGAAGCCCGACAGCGATCCCGCGTAGCGGAACCGGTCCGGGTGGAAGGTGGCCAGCATCAGCGCACCGGTTCCGCCCTGGGACGCGCCGACCACCCCGTGCCCGCCGGGGGAAAGGCCCTTGTTAGCCGCCAGCCAGTTCGGCAACTCGGTCGCCAGGAAGGTCTCCCATTGCTTGCTACCGTCCTGCTCCCAGTTGGTGTAGAGGCTCCAGGCCCCACCGGCCGGGGCGGCCACCGAGACACCGGAGCCGGCCAGGGTGTTCATCGCGTTGCCTGCGGTCACCCAGTTACTGACGTCGGGGGCGCCGTTGAAGGCGTCGAGCAGGTAGACCGCATGCGGTCCACCGGCCTGAAAAGCGACCGGGATATCGCGGCCCATCGCCGCCGAGGGCACCATCAGGTACTCGACACCATCGGCCTTCGCCGGGGTGTCGACCGCGGCCGACGCCGTCCACAGACCCATAGCCAGCAACACCGCGCACACCATTGCGTGCAGCCTCATGTCCCACCTCTGTTCTGGCCGCATAACCCGGCGCCGAATCCCCACCAACGGGTTGTAGTGAATCACATCACCGCAGTGACACGCGCCGGAAACGACTGACGGCGGTGACCCCGAGGGATCACCGCCGCCTGTCGTCGGTCGTCGTCGCGCCGCTACTGCGTCACGGTCGGTGTCGCACCCAGCACGCGCTGGATGTCGGGCTTCATGGCCTGCAACTGCGACCCCCAGTAGCCCCAGCTGTGGGTCCCGTTCTCCGGGAAGTTGAACACGCCGTTGGTGCCGCCGTTGGCGAGGTAGGTGTCGCGGAAGGTCTTGTTGGTGCGCAGCGTGAAGCTCTCCAGGAACTTCGCGTTGAACAGGTTGCCCGCGCTGGCGCCCGCGTCCAGATCCGACGGGGTGCCGTCACCGCAGTAGACCCAGATGCGGGTGTTGTTGGCGATCAGCGTGTTGATGTTGACGTAGGGATCGTTGCGCTTCCAGGCCGGATCGCTCGACGGGCCCCACATGTCCTCGGACTTGAAGCCACCCGCGTCACCCATCGACAGCCCGACCAGCATCGGCCACCAGCCCTCGGACAGGTTCAGGAAGCCCGACAGCGAGGCCGCGTACGGGAACTGCTGCGGGTGGTGGACGGCCAGTGTGAAGGCGGCCGAGCCGGCCATCGACAGACCGACCGCGGCGCTGCCGGTCGGTTTGACGCCCCGGTTGGCCTGCAGCCAGGCCGGCAGCTCCTGGGTGAGGAACGTCTCCCACTTGTAGGTGTAGGTGCCGCTCTTGCCCTTGGCCGGCTTGTACCAGTCGGAGTAGAAGCTGGACTGGCCGCCGACGGGCATCATCACCGACAGGCCCGAGTCGTGGTACCACTCGAAGGCGGCGGTGTTGATGTCCCAGCCGTTGAAGTCATCCTGGGCCCGCAGACCGTCCAGCAGGTAAAGAGCAGGCGAACCCTCGCCACCGCTCTGGAACTGGATGCGGATGTCGCGGCCCATTCCCGCCGACGGAACGTCCAGGTATTCGACCGGCAGACCGGGCCGGGAGAAGGCCCCCGCCGTCGCCGAGCCGCCGACGGCGCTCACCAGACCGGGCAGCACCGCGACCGCTGCGGTCGCGACAACCACTCGGCGTGCAACGCCGCGCCACTTCTGAACGAAACTCATCCGTATGTCAATCCCATCGTTTTCGGACCACAACTGGCCGCACTGCCCGTGTAGTCAACCACAACCCGGTGGGACTTCTCTCTCCGGCGAAAACCGTTCTCAGCGATTGAGAGTGGCGATCAGATCTGGCTTCAGAGCTTGTAATTGGGCTCCCCAGTACGCCCACGAATGGTTGCCGGCGGCCGGGAAGTTGAACGTCGCGTTGCGTCCACCAGCGGCGGTGTAGCGATCCTGGAACTTCTTGTTGCTGCCGATCGCCAGACCTTCCAGGCTGTCGGCGTTGAACTTCTGACCGGGATCGGCGTTCTCGTCCAGCGGTGTGGAACCCCCTGGCGCACAGTAGATCCACAGTCGAGTGCCAGCCGCCACCAGCTTGCCGACCTGCTCGACGGGGTCATTGCGCTTCCAGGCCGGGTCCCATGGCGGTCCCCACATGTTGTCGACGTTGTATCCGCCGGCGTCGAGCATGGCGACCCGGATGGCCTGTTTCATGAACGGCGTGGAGGGATTCAGGAATCCCGACAGCGCTGCGGCATAAGTGAATTGGGCCGGATGGTAGGCAGCCAGGATGAGCGCCGCCCCACCTGCCATCGACAGCCCGACCACGCCGTTTCCGGTGGGTGAGATCTGCTTATTGGTGGCCAGCCACTGCGGTAACTCGTTGGACAGGAAGGTCTCCCACTTGTAGGTGTAGGCCTGGTTGTTGAAGCTCGACGGTGAGTACCAGTCACTGTAGAAGCTGGACTGCCCGCCGACCGGCATCACGACCGAAACGCCGGATTCGTAGAACCATTCGAAGGCGGCGGTGTTGATATCCCAGCCGCTGTAGTCGTCCTGGGCGCGCAGTCCGTCGAGGAGGTAGACGGCTTTCGGGCCGCCGGGCTGGAACTGCACCCGGATGTTGCGGTTCATCGCCGCGGAGAACACATCGAGGTACTCGACGGGCAGACCCTCGCGGGAGAAGGCGCCGGCGGCCGGCGCGGGCACCACGACGATGGTTGCTGCGGCCGCGACCGCCGCCATCGTCAGCTGAAGAAGTCGACGAGCGCC
This sequence comes from Mycolicibacterium frederiksbergense, assembly GCF_012223425.1. Lineage (GTDB taxonomy): Bacteria > Actinomycetota > Actinomycetes > Mycobacteriales > Mycobacteriaceae > Mycobacterium > Mycobacterium frederiksbergense. The sequence continues at coordinate 2,826,893 of NZ_CP038799.1, read as the reverse complement.
CACTCCGAATCTTTTACGCATGTGTTGTCTATCCGTCCATCTCATAGGCAACGCGATGTAGCGCTTTGCCACGCGGAGTTCCGCGGCGGGCATCTGTGGCCACGCTTGTGTATCGCCACAACATAACCGCGCCGTTACCGGTGCTGCAAAACCGCAGTGACCTTGCTCACGGTCCGGTGGCGGGCAGCCCGGTGTACTCGGGGATCTTCGGCGGCGGTATCTCCAGCCCGCATCGGCGCAGCTCATAGATGGGAACGCGATCGATGCGGTACTGGCCGAAACCCAGTGCGTGCGCGACGTTGGACAGGAAGCGGCGCGGACCCAACGGGGCGCGCACCGCGTTCAGTTTCGCCTCGGTGTCAGGGCATTTCAGCGCGGCCTCGGCCTGGATGATCCAATCCTCGTCCAGATACGGCGGGATGAACGGCCGCTCCTTGAGGAACGGCCCCTCGGCCACCGCCCAGTCCGGGAACAGGTTCTTGTCGTGGCCGATGCGCGCGTCCTCCAGACGTGCGGTGTGCGCGGCCAGCGGATTGGTCAGCCCGATCTGGTCGATGACCCGGACATCGAGGCCGACATTCATACCGAGCATGCCCATATTGGTGAAAAAGACTGTGTGCGGACCATTTTCGCCAGATGGACGCGGGTTGTCCGGAGGTGGCGGGATCGCCGGAACCACATCCCAGGCGTCATAGTTGCCCGACGGCAGCAGCAGTGCCCCGTCCGGGGTGTTACGCAATGCGACGAGTACGGCGCGCATTCGGGGATAGTCCAGATAGTCGGCGGCGGTCAGTGGATGCGCGTGGCCGGTGGCCTGTGCATAGAAGCGCCGCTCATCCACGATGCCGGTGTAGGTGACCCGGGTGGCATCGGCACCCATCCCCGGCGAATTCGCGGCCCACAGCGACCATCCCGCGAGCGACACCCACAGCAGACTGGTCGCGCCCGCCAGCAGGTAGCCGGTGCGAGCGCTGAACTTCGCGGCGTCGGGGATCGCGATCGGCACCACCGCCACCGGCGCCAGCATCAGGAACAGCGCGGTCAGCAGGACCCGGCCGTGCATGAAGTCACCGCCCTGGCGCACCCAGTAGACGGCCTGGATCGCTCCGCTGAGCACGATGAAAACCACAGCAGCGGTAGGACTCTGAACTGCGCGGCGCCAGTTCCGCTTTCGTTCCGGGGTATTCGGCCGGCTCCGTGAGACCGCCAGCAGTACGGCCAGGATCACCATCATCACGGCCGGAATCCACAGCAGATAGGGCGCGTTGAAATTGCTCAGATAGGTGAACCCCTGCGACCACTTGGCACCCGAGGCGTCCTTGGCGATCGCCGTCTGGGGCACCAGCAGCCCGTAGTAGCCCATCCGGAAGATCTGATAGGCCACCGGAAGCGCGCCGCCGGCGGCCACGACCAGCAGACGCCGCCGCCAGCTGTCCGCGGCGAGCACCATCATCACCAGCGCCAGCCCGCCGACCAACGCCAGTTCGGGGCGCACCAGCACGCTCAGCCCCGCCACGAAGGCCAGCGCCGCGGTCAGATACCGTCCGGCCCGCCCACGCCCGGTGTGGGGCGCCTGCGACCAGCACACCATCAGCCACCACAGCAGGCCGACATAGGCCAGCACCAAACCGTTTTCGAGCCCGGAGGAGGCGAAATCCCGGGCCGGCGGAATGGCGATGTAGATCAGCGCGCCGGCCGGGAGCAGCAGGGCGCGGCGGCCCTGCAGCCCCGGCGCATACAGCCGCGCGGTGCCGAGCATGACGAACACGACGCCGGCCACGCTCAGCCCGAGCGTCAGGGCCAGCGTCACGTACTCCAGGCGCAGCGGTCCTGCCAACCAACTGGCGGCGGTGATCAGGTAGGTCCACAAGGTCGAGGTATTGGATTCGACGCGCTCCCCCGCGTTGAACACCGGACCGTTACCGGCCAACAGGTTCCGCACGGTGCGCAGCACGATCAGGCCGTCATCGGCCATCCAGCGACGCTGCCAGGCCCCCCAGCCGAACAGTCCGGCGACCACCAGGACCGACAGCCACAGGCTGATCCGAACCGACAGGCTGTACCGGTAGGCCGGCCAGTCGCTCAGGCGCGCCGCCACGGCGGCGCCCAGGCGATCAACTGAGGATTGCAGCCGCACAGACGGTTCCGATCCACGCCACCGCGAGCAGCTGCAGCACGCGGTCCCCCAGCGCGATCTCCTCGGGCTCGCCGGCATGCCCGCCGTCGACGTCCACCGCGTACCGCAGGATCGCCACGGTGAACGGGATCATCGACAGTGCGAACCAAGAACCCTCGCTGCCATCGCGCTCGAAGGCCCACAGGCCGTAGCAGAGCACCAGCGCGGTCGCCGACAGCGTCCACACGAATCGCAGGTAGGAGCTGGTGTAACTCTCCAGGGATTTACGGATCTTGGCGCCGGTGCGTTCGGCGAGCTGCAGCTCGGCGTACCTCTTGCCGGCGGCCATGAACAGCGAGCCGAAGGCCATGGTCAGCAGGAACCACTGCGACAGCGGCACACCGGCGGCGACGCCACCGGCGATCGCCCGGATCAGGAAGCCCGAGGACACGATGCAGATGTCGATGACCGGCTGGTGCTTGAGGCCGAAGCAATAGGCCAGCTGGATGGCGATGTAGATACCGATCACCGCGGCCAGGTTCGGTGACACCAACCAGGAGATCGCCAGCGATGCGACGCCGAGCACCACGGCCAGGGTGTAGGCCAGGGACTCCGGCACGACCCCGGCGGCGATCGGTCGGAACCGTTTGGTGGGGTGTGCGCGATCGGCCTCGACGTCACGCGCGTCGTTGACCAGGTAGACCGAGGACGCGGCGAGGCTGAACACCGCGAACGCGATCAGGACGTTGACCAGGACTTCGCGCAGGTCGTAGACATAGCGATCGTCCCCGAGGGCGGCCACCGGGGCGGCGAAGACCAGGACGTTCTTCACCCACTGGCGCGGTCGCAGCGCCTTGACGATGCCGGCGGCCAGGTTCTTCGGCGGGCCGGCGGTCGGGAGGGGCTCTTCGCTCACAGCTCAGTCTCCTTCACAGCCGCGTCGTTCACCGCAGCGACGCTCCGGGCGACGACCGCACCGACCGCGACTCCGGTCAGCACGTCGGTCGGGTAATGCACGCCGAGCACCAGCCTCGACAGCGCCATCACCGGGATCAGCAGCCACGGCAGGCGCGTTCCGGTGACCCGCGCCAGCAGGATTGCCGCCGCGGTGGTCGAGGTCGCATGCGCCGACGGGAAGCTCAGCTTGCTGGGTGTCCCCACGTTCACCGCGATGGCGGGATGGTGCGGGCGCTGCCGTTTGACGACCCGCTTGATCACGACGGCGGCCGCGTGGGCGAGGAAGGCGCCGGCGCCCACGGCCAGCCACTGCCTGCGCTGCCGGGGTGCCACGACCGCCCCGAGCACCGAGACACCGACCCAGCCCGCGCTGTGCTCTCCGAAATGCGACAGCGTGCGCGCCGTCGCCAGCACACCCGGCCGGCCCGCCAGCGCAGCCTGCACCACCACCAGCGCCGTTTCCTCGGGCGCCAGATCCTCGGCCACGTCAGGCCTTTTCCAGCGCCGGCGGCACCGAGCCTGCCGGCTCCAGCACGGCTTCCCAGCTCTCGGTGCTGGTCAGTTGCGGCAGCGCGTTGCGGTACACCTTGCGCATCCTGTTGAACTTACGACCCAGTTGCACCTGACGGGTCAGCGACTCACGAAGGAGTTCGAACATCTTGGCGCGGTCGCGCTGGCGGTAGACGACACCGCGGCCGTCGGCCGTGGTGACGGTGACGCCGTCGACGTTGCACAGCGAGAACCAGCGAGCGTCCTGGGTGGCGACGTTGATCTGCGGGCGCACATGATGCTCCGGGTTGTGCACCGAAAGCTGATGCAAAACACCACGAGTCAGCCGCACCGAGATCGACAACGGGTTGGTGGGGATGTTGACCTTCTTGCGCCAGCGCTTGTCCGAGGGCGCGGGCAGCGCGGCCGCGCTCTCCAGCACCACCGCATCCGGGAATTGGGCCCGCATCTTGCGCACCTCGGGCAGCGCGGACTCCAGGATGGAGAAGATGTGGTCCGGTCCGGCCAGGAAGTCGTCCATCGCCTTGTTCTGGATGGCGACGGTCGAATATTCGAGGCACAAAAGGTGTTTGAGCGTTGCCTTGAGGTGGCTGGTGATCAGGCCGCTGATCTTGCCGTCCCAGTGCAGCGCGGCGACGACCAGCCGGTTGCGCAGGTGGAAGTAGGCCTGCCAGTCGATGGCGTCATCCTTGTCACTCCAGGCCATGTGCCAGATCGCCGCTCCGGGCAGCGTCACGGTCGGGTAGCCGTGCTCGCCGGCACGCAGTCCGTACTCCGAGTCGTCCCACTTGATGAACAGCGGCAGCGGCTGGCCGAGTTCCTCGGCGACCCGGCGCGGGATCATGCACATCCACCAGCCGTTGTAGTCGACGTCGATGCGGCGGTGCAGCAGTCGGCTGCGCTCGTGCTCTTCGTCGTTCAGCGGGTACTTGGCGAAGTTGTGGTCGTACTCGGTGTTCACCGCCCCGGTCCACATGAAGTTCTCGGCGTCGACCATCTCGCCCATCACATGCAGGTGCGAGGGCTCCTGCAGGTTGAGCATCTGGCCGCCGACGAGGGTCGGCTTCTTGGCGAAACGGCTAAATGCCAGCGCCCGCAGGATCGAATCCGGCTCGACCCGGATGTCGTCGTCCATGAACAGGATCTGTTCGCAGTCAGTGTGTTTGAGCGCCTCGTACATCACCCGGCTGTAACCACCGGAGCCGCCGAGGTTGGGCTGGTTGTGGATGGTCAGCCGGTCACCGAGCGCGGCGGCGGCATCGTCGAAACCCGGGTGGTCCTTGGCCTTGCTGGTGCCCTGATCGGAGACGATCACCTTGGTGACGACCGCGTCCACCAGGGGATCCGACGTCAGCGCGGCGAGGGCGTTGACGGCATCGGCGGGCCGGTTGAAGGTCGGGATCCCGACGGCGACATCGGCCCGGCCCGGGGCCGTCTGCGGCGCGTACCAGCCGGCACTGTGCACCGTCACCTTCGTGTCGGTGGTGATGTCGAACCAGATCCAGCCGCCATCCTCGAACGGGGCGAGGTCGACCTCGAACTCCACCACGCCGGGAGCACCGTCCTCGGTGCCCGCCGCCTCGGTGCCGCCGACGGTGATCCGCGCACCGGTCGCCTTGGACCGGTACAGGTCCACCCGCGCGGTGCCGGTGAGCTCGACCCTCAGCACCACCGATTCCAGGATCGACCAGCGCCGCCAGTAGCTGGCGGGGAAGGCGTTGAAGTAGGTGGCGAAAGACACCTCGGACTCGGCGCCGATCTCGAGCGTCGTGCGGGTCGGGGCGTGCGCCCGTCGCGCGTTGGTGTCGGATTCCTCGATGTAGAGCTTGCGCACGTCGAGTGGCTCGCCGGGCCGCGGCAGGATCACCCGCGACAGCAGGCTCACCGCTTTGGACTCCGTCGAGTCGAGTGCTCCGGACGGGATGTCGCTCATGAGTTGCCTTCGTCTTGGACAGTCAGGGCCGCACCGTCGCGCAGGTGCGGCGCCAGGATGTTGTCGTACATGTTGAGCGCACTGGCGATGGCCATGTGCATGTCGAGGTACTGGTAGGTGCCCAGCCGGCCGCCGAAGAGCACGCCCGCGGCCGCGGTCTCGGCCTTGGCCCGGTTCCGGTACCCGGCCAGCAGCGCCCGGTCGGCATCGGTGTTGATCGGGTAGTAGGGCTCGTCATCGGCCTCGGCGAAGCGGGAGTACTCCCGCATGATGACCGTCTTGTCGGTGGGATAGTCGCGCTCCGGGTGGAAGTGCCGGAACTCGTGGATGCGGGTGAACGGCACGTCCGGGTCGTTGTAGTTCATCACCGGGGTGCCCTGGAAATCTCCGGTCGCCACGACCTCGGTCTCGAAGTCCAGCGTCCGCCAGCCGAGCCGACCGTCGACATAGTCGAAGTAGCGGTCCACCGGCCCGGTGTAGATCACCGGCGCATCCGGGTTGGCCGCGCGGAGTTCGTCGCGCACCGCGAACCAGTCGGTGTCGAGGCGGACCTCGATGTTCTCGTGATCTGCCATGTTCTGCAGCCACCGGGTGTACCCGTCGACCGGCAGACCCTCATAGGTGTCGTTGAAGTACCGGTTGTCGAACGTGTACCGGACCGGCAGCCGGCTGATGACGGCCGCGGGCAGGTCCGTCGGGTCGGTCTGCCACTGCTTGGCGGTGTAGTGCTTGACGAAGGCCTCGTACAGCGGGCGCCCGATCAGCGAGATGGCCTTTTCTTCGAGGTTGCGTGCTTCGGCGGTGTCGATCTCGCTGGCCTGCTCGGCGATCAGCGCCCTGGCCTCGTCCGGGCTGAAGTACCGCCCGAAGAACTGCGACACCAGGCCCAGCCCCATCGGGAACTGATACGCCTGGCCCTTGTGCAGGGCGAACACCCGGTGCTGGTAGCCGGTGAAGTCGGTGAACCGCCGGACGTAGTCCCACACCCGCTGATTGGAGGTGTGGAACAGGTGCGCGCCGTACCGGTGCACCTCGATACCGGTCTCCGGGTCGGGCTCGGAGTAGGCGTTACCTCCTATATGGGAGCGCCGTTCGACGACGAGCACTCGCTTGCCCAGTTCATTGGCCACGCGCTCGGCGATCGTCAGGCCGAAGAATCCGGAGCCGACGACAAGCAGATCTGCGCGATGAGATTCAGCGGACATCGGCAGCAAGGGTATCCGACCGGGGCCTGCCGTCTCGAAACGTGTGATGTGCCCGGCCTCGTGTGGCCTGTCGGCACGATTTGCGGCAGGTCGCAATTAGCTCACGATTCCGCATCGTCACTCTAGACACACGAGTCACAGCAGTACCATCAATCACGTTGGTGGAAGGCGGGAACCCGGGCACGAGAACCGCAGTCACCGATGCGAAAAGTCCGCAGCACAACCCGAAAACACGTAGTCCATGTATTGAGGAGACTTCCGTGCCGAACCGACGTCGACGCAAGCTCTCGACAGCCATGAGCGCAGTCGCCGCCCTGGCCGTCGCAAGTCCAGTCGCCATTGCCGCCGTTTCCGAGATGTCCGAGGCCAACGAACCTCAGCATCGCGAATTCGTCCACGCCGCCATGATCACCGATCTGCCCGGCGAATTGATCAACGCACTGTCCCAGGGCCTGTCACAGTTCGGCGTCAACATGCCGCCGATGCCGACCGGTCTGCTGACCGGATCGCCGGCCGCCAGCCCGACGCTCGTCACTCCCGGGCTGGGCGCAACCGGTCTGACCTCGCCCGGTCTGACCTCGCCCGGCCTGACCTCGCCCGGCCTGACCTCGCCCGGATTGACCGCGCCGGGCCTGACGAGCCCCGAACTCACCACCCCCGGCCTGACGGCACCCGGGCTCACCACCCCGGGCCTGACGACGCCGGAGCTCACCACCCCGGACTGAGCACCCCTGAACTGACCACCCCCGGCCTGAGCATCCCGCCGGTGGGCGCGGCGGGTCCGTCGTTGTCGCCGGCCTCGCTGTCACCCGGTTCCCTGACCGATCCCGGACTGGCCGGCCTGACCCCGGGCCTGACGGATCCGGGGCTGGGCACCGGCTTCCCCGGTGAGATTCCCATCGCCGCACCCATCGGCCTGGATCCGATGGCGGGCACCTACCCGATCCTGGGCGCGGACCCGTCGCTGGCCATGCCGGCCTCCACCGGCGGTGGCGGCCTGCTGGGCACCATCAACAGTGCCGCCGAGCAACTCGGCGCCGGCCAGGCGATCGATCTGCTCAAGGGCATGGTGATGCCCGCCATCATGTCGGCGGTCAAGAGTGCGGCACCCGCCGCGGCGCCCGCCGCCGCAGCCGCTCCGGCCGCTGCCGGCGCCGCTCAGGCCGGCCTCGGTGCGGCCGAGGCCGCCACCGGTGTCGCCGCGGCGGCGGCTTCGGGAGCCGGTGCCTGACCCACCAATCCTGTTACCGAACGGCACCGCAGAAGCCAGCGTCGGCTCTGCGGTGCCGTTACAGGTTTGCCGCCCGACGCACCGGGTAAAACTTTGGCACCACACGCCCGTGTCGCAACACTGGTAACACTGAGCACATACGTAACATCAGCTCGTGCCACGTCGTCGCCCTGCACCCTCCGTTCTGCTGTCTGCAGTGCTGGGCACGGTCGCGATCCTGCCGTGGGCGATCAGCGGTCTCCCCGATGACAGCCCGCCCGCCGAGACCGCGATCACCCAGCAGCCGCTCGCCGAACTCGCCGGCGGCGAGACGATCCGGGAGATCCATCAGGACACCCCGTTCTCGATGGTGGCGCTGACCGCCGACAGCCTCGACGGGACGACGGCCCGGATCCGCGCCCAGCGCACAGATGGCAGCTGGGGCCCCTGGTACGACGCCGAATCGCTGGAGGGCGTGGGACCGGACCGGCCCGACACCCACGGCACCGAACCGGTCTTCGTCGGGCGCACCAACACCGTGCAGATCTCGGTGACCCACACCGCGCGACCACCGGCCGCAGCCCCCGCGGCGGGCCCCGGGCTGGGTTATATCCCCGCCAACGTCGAACATCCGTTGCCGCAGAACGTCAATGCGGTCCTCATCAGCCCGCCCGAGGCGCCGGTCGACGTGCAATTCCCGCCGCCCACCGCGGCGACCGTCCCCGGCCAGGCACCACAGGTCATCACCCGCGCCCAGTGGGGCGCCAACGAATCGATGAAGTGCGGAGCCCCCATCTACGACCGAGGGATCCGGGCGGCGGTCCTGCATCACACCGCGGGCAGCAACGACTACACCCCGCAGGACTCGGCGGGCATCGTCCGGTCCATCTACGAGTACCACGCCCGGACCCTGGGCTGGTGCGATATCGCCTATAACGCCATGGTCGACAAGTACGGACAGGTCTTCGAGGGCCGTGCCGGTGGCATGAGCAGAGCCGTGCAGGGCGCGCACACCGGCGGCTTCAACTCCGACACCTGGGGTGTGGCCATGCTCGGCGATTTCAACACCGAGCCGCCGACACCGATCCAATTACGCACCACCGGAAGGCTGCTCGGCTGGCGACTCGGTCTGGACCGCGTCGACCCGCACGGCAGCGTGGCACTGACCTCGGCGGGCGGCAGCTTCACCCTGTTCCCGCGCGGTGCGACGCCCACCCTGCCCAATATCTTCACCCACCGCGATGTCGGCAACACCGACTGCCCGGGGGACGCCGCCTACGCGCAGATGGGTCTGTTGCGCGATATCGCCGCCCGGTTCAATCAGCCACCGGGACCGCAGGATCTGGTCGACACGTTGCGCGGTGGAGCCATCTTCACCAAGTGGCAGGCGCTGCGCAGCGAGGCCGGACCGCTGGGCATGCCGACCTCACCGGAGGGCTACGGTTTCGGGAACACCCGGTATGTCACCTTCGACCGCGGCGCCATGTACTGGACACCGGAGACCGGCGCCCAACCTGTCACCGGGGCGATCTATGAGGCTTGGGGCACACTGGGATTCGAGCGGGGTGCACTGGGGTTGCCGACGAGTGCCGAGATTCCCGAACCACTGTGGATCAAGCAGAACTTCCAGCATGGCACGCTCAACTTCGACCGGGAGACCGGTCTGGTCACCCGTGTCATCGACGGTGTGCCGGTGCAGCTTCCGCGCCCCGACCATTCCCCCGTGCAGCTGGAGCGGTTCACCCCGATCAACAATCGGGCCTAGAGCCGATTACCGGCTACAGCCACCAGCGTTCGAGCACGCGGGCCAGACCGTCATCGGTGTTCGGCGCGGTGACCTCATCGGCGGCCGCCATCGCGTCCGGATGGGCGTTGCCCATGGCGACGCCCAGCCCGGCCCAGCGCAGCATGGGAATGTCATTGGGCATATCGCCGAAGGCCACGATATCGGCGGCCTCGATGCCCAGCGGGCCGGCGATCTCGGCGATCCCGGTCGCCTTGCTCAGTCCGCGCGGCAGCACCTCGATGAGCCCGTTGTTGGTCGAGTAGGTCAGGTCCCCCTCGACACCGACGTGCAGGGCCAGTGCGGCGGCCATGTCTCCGCTGCGCGCGCCGGCCTTGCGGATCAACAGCTTGACCGCGGGCGCGCTCAACAGATCCTCCAGCGACACCTCGGTGTTGTCCGGGTTGAGCCAGGCATGTTCGTAGCCGGGTGAGCTGACGAACTGCGGGGTCGCCGCATCGTGGGCACTGCGGCCGACCCGCTCCACCGCCAGGCCGGCCCCTGGGATCACCCGGGCCGCGATCTCGGCCAGTGTGATCAACTGCTGCACCGACAGGGTGCGGGACGAGATGATGCGGTCGGTCTCCGGGTCATAGACCACCGCACCGTTGGCGCAGACCGACATCGGTGCGAAGCCGAGTTGCTCCACGACCGGGGGCACCCAGCGCGGCGGCCGGCCGGTCGCCAGGACGAAACGGGTGCCGGCGGCAACGGCGGCACGCACGGCCGCGGCGGTACGCGGTGTCACCCGTTCGTGCTCGTCGAGCAGCGTGCCGTCGACGTCGGTGGCGATCATTGCGGGCAGCATCAGCGGCGTTGCCCTTGCGGTGGTGCTTGCATTGCCGTCCTCGAATCGCTCGTCTGGTGGTCCACGCCCGCTGCGCGGTCTCCAGGCGCTGGAGACCGGTTACCCCGAAGGGCCTACTCCGGCGCCTCACCGGGGGGCTTGGCCGCACGTTTGGCCGCCTTCTCGGCGGCCTCCTCCATGTCCATCCGGTTCGCCTCGGCCAGCGTCGGCGCACCACCACCCAGCCCGTGCGGCACCCAGAACTCGCCCCTGGGATGCGACCCGTAGGACTCCTGCACCTTCTCCAGCAGATGCTGCATCCGGTGGTGCAGCAGTTCGGTCAGCTCGGCCGGCGGCAGCGTCGGATAGATCGGTTCGCCGACGGCGATCGAGATCGGCACCTTGGGCCTACGCATATTGCGCGGGTGCCCCTTGGTCCAGACCCGCTGGGCACCCCAGATGATGTGCGGGATGATCGGCACGTCGGCCGCGATCGCCATCCGCGCGGCCCCGGACTTGAATCCCTTGATCTCGAAGCTGCGGCTGATGGTCGCCTCGGGGTAGACGCCGACCAGTTCGCCCGCCTTCAGTGCTGCGCAGGCCGCGGCGAAGGAGTCGGCGCCACTGGCCCGGTCCACCTCGATATGGCGCAGGCTGCGCATCAGCGGCCCGCCGATCTTGTGGTCGAAGACTTCCTTCTTCGCCATGAAGCGGACCTTGCGGCCGCGGCCCTGCCGGTAGGCGGGCAGCCCGGCGAAGGTGAAGTCGAAGTAGCTGGTGTGGTTCACGGCGATGACGGCACCGCCGGTCACCGGCAGGTTCTCCACACCGGTGACGGTGAACTTCAGCCCCTGCAGCCGCCAGACCAGCCGGGCGGCTTGGATGACTGTCCCGTATACCGGTTCCACACGCCCCAGCCTAGTTCCACCGGCCCGCCGAAGCGGAAGAGCGCCCGCTCTGGCGCTAAACTCGTGACCAAGCATCAACCACCAGGAAGGGCATTCGTGCAGGTCACAAGCGTCGGACACGCCGGTTTTCGGATTGACACGGAAGCCGGCAGCATCCTGTGCGACCCCTGGGTCAATCCGGCCTACTTCGCGTCCTGGTTCCCGTTCCCGGACAACAGCGGACTGGACTGGGACGCCCTGGGGGACTGCGACTACCTCTACGTCAGTCACCTGCACAAGGATCATTTCGACCCGGCACTGCTGCGCGCGCACGTCAACAAGGACGCCGTCGTGCTGCTGCCCGATTACCCGGTGCCGGATCTGCGCCGCGCACTGGAGTCGCTGGGTTTCCACACGTTCGTCGAGACCACCGATTCGGTGAAGCACCGGGTCAGCGGGCCCAAGGGCGACCTCGAGGTGATGATCGTCGCGCTGCGGGCGCCCGCCGACGGGCCGATCGGAGACTCGGGCCTGGTGGTGTCCGACGGCGCCACAACCGCTTTCAACATGAACGATGCCCGGCCGATCGACCTCGACATGCTGGCCGCCGAGTTCGGCCACATCGACGTGCACATGCTGCAGTACTCCGGGGCCATCTGGTACCCGATGGTCTACGACATGCCGGCCCGGGCCAAGGAGGCGTTCGGCACCCAGAAGCGGCAGCGCCAGATGGACCGCTGCCGCCAGTACATCGCCCAGGTGGGCGCCACCTGGGTGGTGCCCTCGGCCGGTCCGCCCTGCTTCCTGGACCCCGCGCTGCGCGATCTCAACGACGATCAGGGTGATCCGGCCAACATCTTCCCGGATCAGATCGTGTTCCTGGATCAGATGCGCCGCCACGGGCACGACGGTGGCCTACTGATGATCCCCGGATCGACCGCGGATTTCACCGGCTCGCAGCTCAATTCACTCACCCACCCGGTCGGGGACCCGGAGTCCATCTTCACCACCGGTAAGGCTGCCTACATCGAAGAGTATGCGCAGCGCCAGGCGCCGGTGCTGGCCGCCGAGAAGGCGGCGTGGGCCCCGGCCGACGGCGATCCGCTCCTGGAGCCGCTGCGCGCCCTGTTCGAGCCGATCATGCTGCAGTCCGATCAAATCTGCGACGGCATCGGCTATCCCGTCGAGCTACGCCTACCAGGTGACAAGAGCATCGAGACCGTGGTCATCGACTTTCCGAAACGGGCTGTGCGTGAACCTGTTCCGGACGAGAAGTTCCGCTACGGGTTCGAGATTCCGGCGCAGTTGGTACGCACGGTGGTCCGCGACAACGAGCCCGACTGGGTGAACACCATCTTCCTGTCCACCCGGTTCAAGGCGTGGCGGGTCGGCGGATACAACGAATACCTGTACACCTTCTTCAAATGTCTCACCGATGAGCGGATCGCCTACGCCGACGGCTGGTTCGCCGAGGCACACGATGACAGCGCCTCGACCGTCCTGGACGGCTGGGACATTCAGCGCCGCTGCCCCCACCTGAAGGCCGATCTGTCCAAATTCGGCGTGGTGGAGGGCTCCACGCTCACGTGCAACCTGCATGGCTGGCAGTGGAACCTGGAGACCGGGCGTTGCCTCACAGCCAAGGGCCACCACCTGAGGAGCTCGAGAACGTCATGACCACGACGGTGTCCTACGACGACGGCCTGATCCAGCTCGATCGCCAGGCCCTGACGCTGCGGCGTTACCATTTTCCGTCGGGCACCTCGAAAATCATTCCGCTGCAAGCGATCCGCGGCTACCGCGCCGAGTCGATGGGCTTGGTGTTCGACCGTTTCCGGATCTGGGGCCCCTCGGACGATCCGCGACGCTGGCTGCCGCTGGACGTGTGGCGTCCCATCAAATCGACCCTGGTGGTGCTCGATGTTCCGGGCACCCGGCCCAGCCCGGCGTTCACCCCGCTACGCGTCAAGGAGTTCCTGTCGGTGCTCGAGGAACTACTGACGGACTAGCGGGCTCGCAGCACGGTTGCCTCCAGCAGCCGCTGCACACCCTTGGTCGCCGATTTGTTCAGTGCCGCGCCGGCGCGCTGGAAAGCATTGGGTGGCTTGCCGATATGCACCCGAACCTCATCACCCACGTTGACCAGTCCAGCGGCCGACACATCGGCATACACCCCGAGGAAACGGTTGGTGCGCTCGGCCAGCTGCCGGGTGATCGTCTTGTCCAGTTCGACCTCGGGCTGCGGGCGGGTCGGTACCACACACCTGATGGTGGGGATGGTGACCCGAAGCCGAGCGGTACCGATACTCAATTCGCCGCCCACCCATGCCGATTCGGGGAACTCCGGACCGTCCTCGCCGGTGTCGACGAGGACGTTCGGCCGGAACCTGCGCACATCGTAGGGTTCGGCGCCGGGTGCGAGTTGACCCAGGCTCGCGATACTCATCAGGTGTACCGGACTCAGGTCGGCGAAGCTGCCCGGCGGTGTCGAGTAGCGGGCCAGCGTGATGATGTCCTTGGTCGAGAAGACCGACGTGTCCGGCAATGCCTCGTCCTCACCGAGCCCGAAGTCCTTGCGCACCTGCGCGGCCCGGAAGTTGGCCAGCGAGTCCGATACCGACATCCGGTGCTGGCTGGTGTCCTCGACCGGAGGCAGTGCCACCAACCGCATCTCCCGGCCGGCCAGTTGCGACAGCGCGACGTTGATGGCCGGATCATCGGAGGTCAGTTCGCTGCCGTCGGGGAAGGTCACCACGACGGGCGGAACATTGCCCGGCCCGGCGTCGGCACCGGGTTCGTCCAGATAGCGCGCGGTGCAGCCGAGTAGTACCGGTAGGCGTCGCGCCGATGCCGTGACCCCCTTCTCGACATCGCGGACCGCCCACAGCCGGTCGGCGTGCACGCCGCGGCCATCGATGCGCACCCGATCGACTCGGCTGCCGCCCATCGACTTGACCGGGAAACGCCAGAGCTCGCTCACCGTGCCCGCCATCGGACCTACCTACCCGAAACCGTCTGCCGCAGTTCCGAAGCCGCGTCGGATGCGGTGTCATAGACCCGCACCACAGCCTCGTCGCCGGGCGACAGATAGGTCGACTCGCCCAGTGCTGTGTATCGCGTCGCGCCGATACCGATGAGCACATGCTCGGGATGACCGGAGGCCACCATCAATGCGCCGACATCCTCCAGCGGCGTTTCCGGCGAACCCTTCTGGTTGGCCAACCGCTCGGTGATCCAGTCCAGCAGCACCTCGCCGTAATAGGAGTAGCCCAGCAATGGGCTGTCCACCCCGTACTCGTGCTGCTGGCCGTCGGCACTGTTGAGGTAGCAGACCAGCCGCAGGGTGGCGGTCGGGCCGTCCGGTGTCAGGTCATGGGCGTCGAAGAACTGGCGCGCAACACCTTTGGAGGCCGGCCCCCAGTTCTTCTTGTGGCTGATCTTGGGCGCTCCCGGCCGACGTATCGAGCAGTCGTTGAATGCGCCGAGGGCGAACGGCTCCAGCGATGCCACCGTGTCCCCGCGCCACACCACCCGGCAGGCCAGCCCGACCTCGGGTTCGATCTGCAGGTTCAGCGGTTCGTCGCTGGCCGGCAGGGTGATGGCATCCTGCGACAGCGGGAATTCCCCGAGGAAGGTGTCATTACCCGGGGCGTACCAGGGGAAGATGCCCTTGGGCGCCGTTCCCTCGGAGACGACGTTCACGAAATCGTCTGCCTCCCCGGCCTGTTCGAGGTGACCGGCGAAGTTGCCTGCCACTCCGAAGCCGAACCAGCTGCGCAGTTCCGCGGTATCGAGTTCGATCACGGTGTCAGGACCTCCGTACCGACGTAGGGCACCAGGGCGGCAGGCACCCGCACGCTGCCATCTGGCTGCTGATGGTTCTCCAGGATGGCGACCAGCCAACGGGTGGTCGCCAGGGTGCCGTTCAGGGTCGCCGCGGTCTGCGGCTTGCCGTTCTCGTCGCGATAGCGGGTGGACAGCCGACGCGCCTGGAACGTCGAACAGTTCGACGTCGACGTCAGCTCCCGGTAGGTGCCCTGGGTCGGCACCCACGCCTCGCAGTCGTACTTGCGTGCGGCCGAGGAGCCCAGATCGCCTGCGGCGACGTCGATCACCCGGTAGGGCACCTCGATGGCCGCCAGCATCTCGCGCTGCCAGCCGAGCAGGCGCTGGTGCTCGGCTTCGGCGTCCTCGGGTTTGCAGTAGACGAAGGCCTCGACCTTGTCGAACTGGTGCACCCGGATGATGCCGCGGGTGTCCTTGCCGTAGCTGCCTGCCTCGCGGCGGAAGCACGACGACCAACCCGCGTAGCGCAATGGTCCCGCGCTCAGGTCGAGGATCTCGTCGCTGTGATACCCGGCCAGCGGAACCTCCGAGGTGCCGACCAGATAGAGATCGTCGGCCTCCAACCGGTAGATCTCGTCTGCGTGGGCGCCCAGGAATCCGGTGCCCGCCATCACTTCCGGCCGCACCAACACCGGCGGGATCATCAGCGTGAAACCGTTGGCCGTGGCCAACCGGACGGCCAGTTGCAACAGGCCCAGCTGCAGCAGCGCGCCCTGGCCGGTCAGGAAGTAGAACCGCGACCCCGACACCTTGGCGCCGCGTTCCATATCCATCAGGCCGAGGGCCTCACCGAGTTCGAGGTGGTCGCGCGGATTCTCGATCGCCGGCGGTTCACCCACGGTGTCGAGCAGCGCGAAGTCGTCCTCGCCGCCGGCGGGCACGCCGTCGACGATGACGTTGGAGACCGCCATGTGCGCCGCGACGAACGCGGACTCCGCGTCGGCCTGCTGCACCTCGGCGGCCTTGACCTCGTCGGCGAGTTCCTTGGCGCGGGCCAGCAGCGCCGGGCGCTCGTCGGGGGAAGCCTTACCGACCAGCTTGCTGGCGGCCTTCTGATCGGCGCGCAGGGTGTCGGCGGTGGAGATGGCCGACCGGCGCGCGGTGTCGGCGGCCAGCAGGGCGTCCACCCGGGCCGGATCCTCGCCGCGGGCGCGTTGTGAGGCGCGTACCCGATCGGGCTCTTCGCGTAGCAGCTTGAGGTCGATCACGGCGGTAACCCTACTTGCGCGCCGCCGGGTCACGGCCCGCGGGCCACAACCACATAACATTACAAGCGCATCACTTGTCACACATCGTGACACGCCTGTCACAATGGGAGGCGATGTTGGACGCACCCGATAGCCAGGAACCGTTTCTGCACGAGGCCCAGGCCTCGCAGAAGCCGGTGCCACGATGGCGCACGGCGCTGTCCCTGAGCAGCCCGCTCAGCCCGACCCGCCGGGCACTGCTGCTCACGGCACTGGGCGGACTGATGATCGCCGGCGTCATCACGGTGCTGCCCGATTCCGCCGCCGGTGGCCGGCTGGCCGGGCTGAACTCCGGTACCGGCGCACTGGGACTGCGCACGAACAGCACCTTCGACAATGCCAAGGGCGGCGACTGCCTGAACTGGCCGGAACGCACACCCGATGCCGCGCAGATCGTGGACTGCACCACCGAGCACCGGTTCGAGGTCGCCGAATCCATCGACATGCGGACCTTCCCGGGCACCGAGTACGGCCCGGACGCCGCACCCCCGTCACCGGCCCGCATCCAGCAGATCAGCCAGGAGCAGTGCCAGAGTGCGGTGCAGCGTTACCTCGGTGACCGGTACGACCCCAACGGGCGCTTCAGCGTCAGCCTGCTCTGGTCGGGCGAGAAGACCTGGCGCCAGACCGGGGAACGACGGATGCTGTGCGGGTTGCAGCTGCCCGGCGCCAACAACCAGCAGCAGGCGTTCCAGGGCAAGGTCGCCGATATCGATCAGTCCAAGGTCTGGCCGGCGGGTACGTGCCTGGGCATCGACCCTGCCACCAACCAGCCCACCGACATCCCGGTGGACTGCGCGGGGCCGCATTCGCTGGAGGTGACCGGCGCGGTCAATCTCGCCGAGAAGTTCCCGCAGGGCCTGCCGCCGGAGGCCGACCAGGACACTTTCGTCAAGGACAACTGTTCGCGGGTCACCGACGCCTATCTCGCGCCGCTGGAACTTCGCACCACCACGTTGACACTGGTGTACAGCACGATCGCGTTGCCGAGCTGGTCCGCGGGCAGCCATCAGGTGTCCTGCAGCATCGGCGCCACCCTCGGCAACGGCGGCTGGTCGACACTGCTCAACAGCGCCAAGGGCCCGCTGATGATCAACGGCCGTCCCCCGGTCCCGCCGCCGGACATCCCGGATGAGCGACTGAACATCCCGGCCATCCCGTTGCCGCCGATCGACACCTCGTCGCAGATCACCTACGACGAGTCCTACAGCAGCGGAAGCAGCAGCGGTAGCGGAAGTAGCAGCAGCAGCCAGCAGACCGATTCCAATGAGCACCTGCCAGGGCAGACCGGCCAGACCACCGAGCAGGCGCCGGCGACCGAGGCCCCGGCGGGCGGCAACACCTTCCTCAACGGTCCGCCGCTCCCACCACCGCCGCCGCCGGCTGCCGGCCCCCCGATGGAAGGCCTGCCGCCGGGCGCACCGCCGCCCGCGCCCGGGGCCCCACCCGCCCCGCCGCCCGGGCCCGCACCGGTCGAGCCCGTTCCGCCGCCGCTCCCGTAACGGCGTGTCGGTCTCGATGAGCGCGCAGCGGTTCGAGGAACTGGTCTCCGATGCGCTCGATCTGATCCCGTCCGAACTCGCCGCCGCGGCCAACAACGTCGTCTTCCTGGTCGAGGCGAGCCATCCCGACGAGCCCGACCTGCTCGGGCTCTACGAGGGCATCGCGCTGACCGAGCGCGACTCGACCTATGCCGGTGCGCTGCCCGACACCATCACCATCTACCGGGACGCGCTGCTGGACATGTGTGAGACCGAGGACGAGGTGGTCGACGAGGTGGCCATCACGGTGGTGCATGAGCTGGCCCACCACTTCGGCATCGATGACGAGCGTCTGCACGAACTGGGCTGGGCGTAACCCCGGGCGAGCGAAGCGACGGGGGAGCAACCCGGGGCGAGCGAAGCGACGGGGGATCAACCCGGGGCGAGCGAAGCGACGGGGGATCAACCCGGGGCGAGCGAAGCAACGGGACATCGATTAAGCCGGGTCGGAACCGGAACCTGTCGGTGCGCGGTGCCAGAATTGACTCCTATGAGCGCGACATGTCGGGAATGCGGTGCCGATATCGAGCACGACCACTGCCACGGCACCGTCATCGTGCACATCGGACAACGTCCGGAGTGCACCGAAGCCGATTGCAGCACACCCGAGGCCGTCCACGACTACGCCATCGACTGCCATGCCGTGGGGTGTGGGTGCGCGCTGGATCAGCCCATGGGGCCCGCGGTGTCGGCCGTTTCCTTCTCGTCGGCAACGGGATAGAACGGCGGGGTCAGCGGACCCCACCGCACGCAGCTCCACCGACCGTCGGTGATCGGGCTGAGCACCACGGGGTCGGTGTTGTTCAGGTGATGGTCCAGGGCGAAGGTGCTGTCCACCCCCGCCAGCACGGATGCCACCAGCCGGATCGCGGCGCCGTGGCTGACCACCACGATGTCCCCGTGCCGGCGGCGGTCGTCGAGGTGGCGCAGACGCAGTTCCGTCAGCACCGGCACCATCCGGTCCAGTACCTGCTGCCCGGTCTCGCCACCGGGAGCCGCAGCGGCGAGGTCGCCGCGATGCCAGCTGCGATACACCGCCTCGAAGGCATCGATCGCGGCATCGTCGTTGCGGTTCTCCAGATCTCCGACCTGCACCTCGTGGATGCCGTCGAATTCGTGGGCCGCCATGTCGAGATGCCCGGCGATCCCGGCCGCGGTCTCCCGCGCCCTGGTGGCCACCGAGTGCGCCACCATGGCGATCGGGTTGGTCCAGTCGCGGGCGAAGGTGCGCGCCTGCTGATGGCCGAGGTCGGTCAGCGCGGCCCCCGGCGGCAAGGTGTCGAGACGGCGCTCGACGTTGCCGTAGGACTGTCCGTGCCGAACCAGCACCAGCCGCCCCGTCATGCCGATCCTCCTGTCCGCGTTGCCTGCAACCAGCCTGCCGCCTCATCGACACCCGGCGGCGGCGCCCCGGCCGCGGCACCGGTCGGCCACGAACCCAGGTACCGCACGTCGGCGCAGCGCCGGTGCAGCGCCTTGAGCGCCTCCCCGACGGCCTCGTCGGCGATATGGCCGACACAGTCGAGAAAAAACTTGTAGGTGCCCAATTCTGTTCGGGTGGGCCGGGATTCGATGCGGGTCAGATCGATGCCCCGGATCGACAGTTCGGTCATGGCCGACACCAGTGCACCGGGAACATTGTCCAGGCGCAACACCACCGAGGTGCGATCGGCGCCGGTACGGGCCGGCGGGGGCCCCGGCGGGCCGACCAGCACGAAGCGGGTGCGCGCGCTGGCCTCGTCGACGATATCGGCGGCCAGCACCGCCAGTCTGTAGCGCTGCGCGGCGAGCGCGGTGCTGACCCCGGCATCGGCGCCACCGCCCGCGACGTCCTGGGCGGCGGCGGCATTGGAGTAGGCCGGCACGATGCGGGCGTTCGGGAGTTCGGCGGCCAGCCACTTGCGGACCTGCGCGGCGGCGACCGGGAACGCGGCCACCGTCTCGATATCGGCGGCAGCCACCCCGGCCCGGGTCACGATGGTGAATGCCACATCGAGGGTGTGCTCGGCGTAGATCTGCAGTGCGGAACCGTCGGCCAGGCCGTCGAGGGTGGGGATGACCGAACCGTCGATCGAATTCTCGATGGGCACGCATGCGTAGTCGGTGTCGCCGGTCCGGATCGCTTCCAGGGCGCCGCCCGCACTGTCGTAGGGCAGCGGAATGACCTCGGCGGACACGTTGTCCGAGGGCACCATTCCGCCCGCCACCATCTGCAGCAATGCCGCCTCGGTGAAGGTTCCCTCGGGCCCGAGGTAGGCGATGCGTGGCACGCCCTCAACCCTAATGGCTCGGCGCCCGGCCCTCGGGCACGCGGGGAAACCTTGCGCATCCAGCCGAGTCTGTAGTTAAGTAAGGCTTACCTCACTAACTGGAAGGTGATCAGATGTCTGTGACGGCACCGACGACAGCCGAGCGGATCCGCAGCGCGTGCGCCCGCGCCGGCGGCGCGATGCTGGCGGTGGAGGGCCTCGAGCCCGCCGCCACGCCGGTCCACCATCTGCTCGGTGACGGCTCATTCGCCATCACCGTCCCCGCCGACGGGCCGCTGGCAGGCATGGTGGTCTCGGCCGGCTCCGCGGGCATCCAGGCCGTGCTGGAGATGACCGACTACGCGCCGCTGCCATTGCGCGAACCGGTGCGCTCGCTGGTGTGGATCCAGGGCCGGATGTTCCTGGTACCCGACGGCGAAGTGGCCGGGATGCTCGACCTGGTCGCCGCCGAGAATCCCAATCCGGCTCTGCTACAAGTGAATACCGGCAGTGCCCAAGCATCCCGCGGGGACACCCCGTACGCGCTGGCTCGCCTGGAGATCGAATCCGTGGTGGTCGCCGATTCCACCGGCGCCGAGTCCGTCGGCCTTGGTGCGCTGCTGGCAGCCCGACCCGATCCGTTCTGCGAGCTGGAGTCGTGCTGGTTGCGTCACCTGGAGTCCGCGCACCGCGAAGTGGTGGAACGGCTGGCCACCCGGCTACCCCAGACCCTGCGCGGTGGCCGGGTCCGGCCACTCGGCCTGGACCGCTACGGCGTGCAACTGCGGGTAGAGGACGAGTCCGGCGATCACGATGTCCGGTTGCCCTTCGCCAAACCGGTCGACGACGTCACCGGCCTCAGCCAGGCCATCCGGGTCCTGATGGGCTGCCCGTTCCTCAACGGGTTGCGCGCGCGGCGCATCTGAGGCGCCATTAGCCTGGCGGCGGTGACCGCACCCCCAGGGCCGCTGCCTTCCCCCCGCACGCTGCGGATCGAGATCGCCGTCGTGCTGGCGGTCACCTTCGGCTTGAGCGCCTACGTCGCACTGCTCAATCTCATCGAGGCGGTGCTGCTCGGACTGGGCGGGCAGACCGTGGCGCTCAACCAGCGCCGCTCCCCCTTCGACCTGATCGACCTGGGCCTCAACGTGGCCTCGGTCGTGCAACTGCTGGCCTGGGGCGCTCTCGGCCTCTACCTGTTGTGGCGTACCGGGACCGGACCCGCCCAGATCGGCCTCGGCCGCTTCACGCTGCACCCCGACCTGACCGGCGGGCTCGGCCTGGCCGCGCTGATCGGCATTCCGGGACTCGCGCTGTACGTGGCGGCTCGTGTCCTGGGACTCAGCGCCGCGGTGGAACCGGCCGAACTCAACGACACCTGGTGGCGGATACCACTGCTGCTGATGATCGCGTTCGCCAACGGCTGGGCCGAGGAAATCATCGTCGTCGCCTTCCTGATCACCCGGTTGCGGCAGCTCCACATCAGCGCGGGCGCCGCACTGCTGATCTCGGCGCTGCTGCGCGGCGGCTACCACCTCTACCAGGGCTACAGCGCCGGGCTCGGCAACATCGTGATGGGCCTGGTGTTCGGCTACGTGTGGATGCGCACCGGCAAGCTCTGGCCGCTGATCGTCGCGCACGGCCTGATCGACGCGGTCGCCTTCGTCGGCTATTCACTGGCCGCCGGCGAGCTGGACTGGTTGAGCTAGGAACCACCCGCCGAGCAGTACATTCGCAGATGTGAACCAGAACCCGCCGCATCGTCCCGGGGCTCCCCGGCGGGAACCGTCACAGCAGATCCGCCGCGATCCGCGCCACCGCCCGCCCCCGGTCTGGCCGCCCAACCCACCCACACCGCCGGTACCGCCCGCCGCGCGGCCGCCCGTTCAGCGGCGGCCCGCGCCGCGGCAACCCCCGCCGCCTCCGCCACCACGACGCCCGGTCTCCCCAACTCCGGCGCCTCCCCCGCCGCGGGCGTCGACCAAGAGACCGCGGCGCCTGCGCCGGTGGTTCGCGCTGCTGCTCGCCGCGATGCTGGTGCTGCTCTGCGCCGGAGTCGCCGGCGCATTCTGGCTCGACTCGACACTGCAGCGCGCACCCGTGCTCGCCGACTACCCCGAGCGGCCGCCGGCGGGCCGCGGCACCACCTGGCTACTGGTGGGCTCCGACAGCAGACAGGGCCTGTCGGTCGATGAGCAGGGCACGCTGGCCACCGGCGGCGACACCGGCAACGGCCGCACCGACACCCTGCTGCTACTGCACATCGGCGGGTTGTTCTCCGGTACGCAGCCGACGCTGGTGTCGCTGCCGCGCGACTCCTACGTCCCGATCCCGGGCTACGGCGAGGACAAGATCAACGCGGCCTACGCCTTCGGCGGTGCCCCGTTGCTGGTGCAGACCGTCGAGCAGGCCACCGGGCTCCGGCTCGATCACTACGCCGAGATCGGATTCGGCGGTTTCGCCGAGCTCGTCGACGCGGTCGGCGGGGTGACGATGTGCCCCGGCGAGCCGATCAGCGACCCGCTCGCCGGTATCGATCTGCCCGCCGGCTGCCAGGAACTGGACGGCCGCAACGCCCTCGGCTTCGTCCGCTCACGGGCCACCGCCCGCGCCGACCTGGACCGGATGACCAATCAGCGGGCCTTCATGTCCGCCTTGCTCACGCGTGCGATCAGCCCGTCGGTGCTGCTCAATCCGTTGCGCTGGTACCCCATGGCCACGGCTGCCACCGGCGCGGTGACTCTCGATGCGGGTGGGCATGTCTGGGACCTGGCCCGGCTGGCCTGGGCGCTGCAGGACAACCTGACCACGACGACCGTCCCGATCGCCGAATACACCACCAGCGATGTGGGATCGATCGTCGTCTGGGACAGCGAGGCCGCCGGCCGGCTGTTCGGCGCGCTGGCCCAGGATGCACCGGTCCCGGCAGACGTGGTGAACACCGACCAGCCGTGAGGGCGCAGGGCCGTTTCATGAGCCATCCAGCAAACTATTTTGGCTGGATGTAACGGTCATCACAGCGGTAAGGAATGGCTAACCTGATTAAGGGCGACCTTGGATGACACGCCGTCTGACCTGGCCTATTGTGGTCGGCATGAGTGATGCCAACACCCACGACACCAAATTCGACACCCTGCTCCGCGAGCAAATTCGTAGCGAGTTCACCGCGTCGCAGCAGTATGTCGCCATCGCCGTCTACTTCGACGGCGCGGATCTGCCGCAGCTGGCCAAGCACTTCTACGCACAGGCCGTCGAGGAGCGCAATCACGCCATGATGTTGGTGCAGTACCTGCTCGACCGCGACATCGACGTCGAGATCCCCGGCATCGACGCGGTGCAGAACCAGTTCGACACCCCGGCCAAGGCCCTGCGACTGTCCCTCGATCAGGAGCGCGCGGTCACCGAACAGGTCACCCGGCTGGCCAGTGTGGCCCGCGAAGAGGGCGACTACCTGGGCGAGCAGTTCATGCAGTGGTTCCTCAAGGAGCAGGTCGAAGAGGTCGCGACCATCACCACCTTGGTGCGCATCTCGGAGCGGGCCGGGGCAAATCTGTTCCACCTCGAGGACTTCGTCGCCCGTGAACTTTCGGTGGCCGGCGCCGACCCGAGCGCACCGAAGGCCGCAGGCGGCAACCTGTAATTCAGTCCCGACCGGCCCCGGTGAGCCCGTTCTCCAGCCAGTCCTTGGTACGGCCGGGATGATTCGTGGCGACCCACGCCACCCCGACATCCCGGCAGTACCGGACATCCTCGTAATGGTCGACGGTCCAGCAGTACAGGGCCCGTCCCTGGGCGGCCGCGCGATCGACGAGTTCCGGGTGCTCACGCAGCGTGGCGATGGACGGGCCCACCGCGGTCGCACCGACCGTGGTCGCGGCGCCACCGCCCAGGTAGCGCGAGGTCTCACCGAGCAGCACGGTCGGCAGCATCGGCGCGGCGCGCCGGATCCGCCATACCGCGGCCGCCGAGAAGGACATCACCACCGCCCTGGCCAGGTCCGCCGATGCCGGGGCGGCGATCCCGTAACGGTGCAGCAAAGCCAGCACCTTGCTCTCCACCAGCGCTCCATACCGCACCGGATGCTTGGTCTCGATGAAGATTTTCACCGGCCGTTTCGTGTCCAGCACCAGCGTGAGCAGGGTATCCAGGGTCAACAGCCCGGTGTCGCCGCCGGCATCGCTGTCCCGTCGGCCGGCATGCCAGGAACCGAAATCCAGCTCACGCAGTTCGGCGAGCGTCATCTCCGAGACCAGCCCCGACCCGTCCGATGTTCGGTCGACCCGGCGATCGTGCACGCAGACGAGGTGGCCGTCGCGGGTCAGTCGGACGTCGCACTCGACGCCGTCGGCACCCTCCTGCAGGGCGAGTTCGTAGGCAGCGACGGTGTGTTCGGGCCGGTCGGCGGAGGCGCCGCGGTGCGCCACGACGAACGGGTGACCCGTCGTGGCCGTTCCGGCAGTCTCAGCGTCCCCCGCGGTCATATGGCTATGCTGCCGGGTTCCGGTCCTCGGCCTCAACCGGAACGACGGATTCGTCGGCCGCACGCTCCTGCTCGGCAGGCGGTTGCCCTGCCGCGACCATCACCCAGCGTCGCGACGGCCGATCCACCGGCTGTCGTTCGAAGCCCTGATACACCTGAAGCGCCAACAGCAACGCTGCCAGTGCGATCAGGTAGGCGATGGTGGTGATCACGGTGTTGTCGGCAATGCGCTGGGCACCGTCGTAGAAGACCGTCAGCACCGTGGTGACGATGGATGCCGTCGACAGCGCGTAGCTGACGAACCAGGTGATCCACCAGCTGATGATGCGTAACCCGGTGCGCTGCTCGGCGCGAGCGAGTTCGATCACGAAGACCGGTGCGAGCACGAGGTTCACCAACGGGATCAGACAGCCCGCCCACAGCTCCCGCGGGCTGCGCGGGTCCGGGCTGCCCACATGTGCGTAGGCGGCCGCCCGGCGGGCGATCAGCCAGTTGGTCAGCACCAGGGTGGTGGCCACCACGGCGAAGAACGCCGCCACACTCGCCAACACCGGCAGCCAGGTCGCCAGCGCCGCGACGATCGGATCCAGCAGGACGGTGCGGTTGATCAACAGCAGGCCGTACCGGATCACGTGCAGCGCGGCCGCCGCACCCAACAGCGCCATGGTGATGACGACGGTGCGGCGCACCAGTGCCGATGACGGGGCGCTGCGCCCGGCAGTGACCTGGTCGGCCGCCTCCTCGTCGTCGAAGCGTTCATACAGACCCCAGCGCGGAATCTGGGAGTACCGCGGCGTGGGTCCCAGCGGCGCACGTTTGCGGCGCTGCGCCGGTGGCGCACCGGGGCGCACCGCGATCCAGCGGTACCCGGCGGGCGCGCGGCCCGGTTGGCCCGTGGCGGGCCGACCGGCGACCGGCGGCGCCGTGGTTCCCGCAGCGCCCTGCGCCCCGGGGCCAGCAGCGTGCCACGGCAGCGCGGGCACCAGACCCGCTGGCGGTCGCGCACATTCCACCGCGTCCCGCATTGGGCACAGACCTGGATCACCGGACCAGCCTACGACGCGCTCAGACGGTGCCGGCGCTGCCGTCGTCGGCACGCACCGGTCGCCCGGCCTGCGCCCAGGACAACATGCCGCCCGTCACGTTGATCGGTTCGAAGCCGTTGCGGGCGAGATACTGCGCGACCCGCTGGGAGCGCCCACCGGCGTGGCAGATCACGTAGAGGGTGGCATCCCGGTCGATCTCGTCGATGCGGGCGGGGACATCTGCCATCGGAATGTGCTGGGCACCGGTCACGTGGCCGCGCTGCCATTCGTCGGGCTCCCGCACGTCGAGCAGCACCACCGAGTCGTCGAGGGTCAGTGGCAACGCACCGACCTCGATCTGCATCACATCGTCGGACATGCCGTCCATGCTGGCACGCACGGCATCCGGTCGCACCAGATTCCCGCGTGGCGCAATGTGTCGCACCGCGACAGCAATTTCGACGCTATCCACAGTTTCCACAGGTTCATCCACAGGCTGCGGCACCCCCACTCCGCCGGTTTCCCTGGACTTCTGTCCAGTACCTGTGGATAAACCGGGGTTCACAGCCGGGCATGATCAACAGCTTCAAAAGCGGCCTGAGCAAAATGATCAGGCTCCGACGATCTCGGCGGCGGACATCCGGATCGGCCGGATTCGATCGCGGACCCCCGCCCGGGCCCGATTTTTCTGCGGGCGAAACAAGGTCTATGATCGGCGTCACAACACACCGTGTGACAGATCTCACTGGGGGATGGTTTGATCGTGCAGGTCAGGAGCTTGTGATGGCAGCACACCCGCTTGGTCCGGGTTCGGGGACGTCGTCTGATTGGCAGTCCTCGCGCCAGTACACCAACAACCAGGTCGTTGCCCTCATTCGCGCCTCGGTGATCGCGCTCGTGCTGCTGGGCGTCCTGGCAGCCATCGTCTTGCTCTGACCGCCTCCGAGGTTTCGGCGGATCCCTGACGGGAACCCCCGTCCTTGCGGTGCACGCGGGTATGGACCAAGGTTGAGGTCGAGCTTGTTGTCGATATACGCGACGCCGAACTCCCTCGCGATCCATGATTAGGAAGGAACCCAGTGGCTGAATACACACTGCCAGAACTCGATTACGACTATGGCGCGCTGGAGCCCCACATTTCCGGGCAGATCAACGAGATCCACCACAGCAAGCACCACGCCACCTATGTCAAGGGCCTCAATGACGCCCTGGCCAAGCTCGAAGAAGCCCGCGCCGGCGACGACCAGTCGGCGATCTTCCTCAACGAGAAGAACCTCGCCTTCCACCTCGGCGGACACGTCAACCACAGCATCTGGTGGAAGAACCTGTCCCCCAACGGCGGCGACAAGCCCGAAGGCGAACTGGCCGCCGCCATCGACGACCAGTTCGGATCCTTCGACAAGTTCCGCGCCCAGTTCACCGCCGCGGCCAACGGCCTGCAGGGATCGGGCTGGGCCGTGCTGGGCTACGACAGCTTGGGCCAGCGCCTGCTGACCTTCCAGCTCTACGATCAGCAGGCCAACGTGCCCCTGGGCATCATCCCGCTGCTGCAGGTCGACATGTGGGAGCACGCCTTCTACCTGCAGTACAAAAACGTCAAGGCCGACTACGTCAAGGCCTTCTGGAACGTCGTCAACTGGGCCGACGTCCAGGACCGCTACGCCAAGGCCACCGCGAACACCGGCGGACTCATCTTCGGCTGAGTTCACCTCCTCTCACGTCAAGAGCCCCGCGCGCTTCGGCACGCGGGGCTCTTTACTTTTCGTACATCCGCTGTTCTGGCACTCGTGTCCTCTTGCGTGCCAGTGCCGGCCTACCGCATCCTGTGCACAGCGACCCACAGCAGTGTCGGAGGCGGTTACCAGCAAGCACCACTGTCGGGAGGCCACATGGACACCGGAGCAGGTAGAGCGGTGGAGATCGCACCGTTCCATTCGCGGGGCACCCTCAAGGGATTCGTGGTGTCGGGCCGTTGGCCGGATTCCACCAAGGAGTGGGCACAACTGCTCATCGTCGCGGTCCGGGTGGCGTCACTGCCCGGGCTGCTGTCCACCACAACGATTTTCGGTGTCCGCGAGGAACTTCCCGAGAAACCGGAGCCCGGCACCGTCGGCCTGGTGCTGGCGGAGGGCCCTGTCGTCGGTGAATCCGCGGTTCCGCCGGGTTTCTTCGCCGACCATCAGCCCGCGGCGCTGCTGATGCTGCACCCGCCCTCGGAGACCACACCGTCACTGCCCGAATGCGCCGGCGCGGCGTCGGGGTGCGTGTTGTTGCCCGGCATCCCCCATCTGGGCCTGGAGCACCGCGCCGCCTGGGTCGAGGCCGAGGCCGATGGCACCATCACCTCGATGGTGAGCCGGGTGGGCGTCGACCCGATCAGCCATCCCGACACCGCGATCCTGGCCATGCTGCTGGCCGCATAGCCCTCGGCTCCTTTCGCGGGGCCACCTCTTCCCACGCTCCGCCGAGCGTAGGCTCAGCAAACCTCTTCATAACATTTCGGCCACGGTTCGGCCACGATGCCGCGTCCGGCAGA
The DNA here is from genome assembly GCF_012223425.1 of Mycolicibacterium frederiksbergense. Lineage (GTDB taxonomy): Bacteria > Actinomycetota > Actinomycetes > Mycobacteriales > Mycobacteriaceae > Mycobacterium > Mycobacterium frederiksbergense. The sequence continues at coordinate 2,798,581 of NZ_CP038799.1, read as the reverse complement.
TGCCGAGCTCAGCAATTGTGTCCTCAACTCAGGGCCCGCCGATGTCTACCCGTCCCCCACTTCGCCGGTACTGACAGCAAAGGTGAAGTGCAGATTTGCTGTGCGACGCCCGAACGCTGCCGGTCAGCTATGGGGTTACTGTGACAACACATCAAGATCAACGGATCTCGGCAAAACAGCGCGGCCGTTAGTTTTCGGTTCGCCAGATCACAACGTCGCAGCGTGGGCGCGAGGTTGACGTGCTGCTACAGGACCCTGCAGCGACCCTTTGAGCAGGGTAGTGTTACTTTTCTGTGGTTTGCACTTGGTTGTGGCGAGATCACTCGCTACGATGATCAGCAAATACGAACCTATTGCAGACAGCTCGTAGGCCATGTGGAGGAAAGTTAGATGAGCAAGACGTTCGCCGCCCGACTGAACCGCCTCTTCGATACGGTTTACCCTCCTGGGCGCGGGCCGCACACATCCGCTGAGGTGATCGGCGCACTCAAGGCAGAGGGTGTCACGATGTCCGCTCCTTACCTTTCGCAGCTGCGGTCCGGCAACCGCACCAACCCGTCCGTGACGACCATGGCCGCCCTGGCCAACTTCTTCCGGATCAAGCCGGCGTACTTCACCGACGACGAGTACTACGAGAAGCTGGACAAGGAACTGACCTGGCTGGCCAGCATGCGCGACGAGGGCGTGCGCCGCATCGCCGCACGCACCGTCGGCCTGTCCCCCGAGTCCCAGCAGGATCTTGCCCTCAAGGTCGACGAGCTGCGTCGCCGGGAAAATCTCGACGGCTGATCCCGTTCGGGATCACCGCCACAAACGGTGTCGTCACGCGCAAGCGTGACGGCACCGTTTGTGCGTTCAGGCCCGAGACGGCGTGCCGATCTCCAGTTCGCGAAATTGCTCGGCGATGGCGAGTATCCACTCCCGGTCCGAGTAGGTCGTCGGCTGGCGCAGCCAGTTCAGCCCCGGAAAGGCCGCGTGCGCTTCGTCACGGCCCGCACCGCGGCCCGCAAAGATCCACTCCGCGATACCGCGGGCTTGTTCGTCGGCGGGCACCGGCGGCGAATCGAGATCCGCGATATCGGCGATGTTCAGGGACTCCTCGATATCGCGCTGGCCCGCGGTGGCATCCACCGTGCGAAGCCGCGCGCCCTCGGCCGCAATGGCTTCCAGGTACAGCGAGTCCGAGATCAGTGACATCTGCTCGGCGACCCGGAACAACAGCGGTCCACGGGGCCGCACCCCGATACCCACGTCCGGGTGCCGGGTGTTGAGCTCGGCCAGCAGCGGCTGAATCGTGCGCAGCTCCCGGCGCGCACCGAACCAGTCCTCCACGCTGGGCAACAGCGATCCGCCGGCCACCACCAGCATCGCGCAACCCAGCAGCGTCGCGGCCGCACCCACACCGAGGACGTCGGTGTTGCCCACCGCGCGGAGCAGAAAGAAGGCACTCGACAGGACCATGAGAACCATGCCGATGCTGAAGACGAAGAGGGCACGGCCACGCCGGGTCCGGTTGGAATGACGCACCCCCGCCCACGCGACGAGAGTCAGCGCGAGCAGCACGTAGAGCAGTGGCAGCAGCCACGACGACGAGCCGCCCGGCGCCAGGTTGCGCCGCATGTACTCCTCGGGCGCCATCTCCGGCATCTGCGGGGCCCGGAAGAACGCCACCAGGGTGGCCACCGCGATGGCGGCCGCAACGATGTATTGGCCGATGGCGATGCGGCGAATGACGGTCGGTTTACGCTCCGACGCGACCGTCGTGATCATCACGCAGCTGCCCGCCGCGCAGCCGATCAACGCAACCTGACTGAGCGCGACCGCGACGTTCGGCCACCGCAGGGCGGTGTCGATCAGCAAGGTCAACGGCTGCCAGTTGAGCGCTGCGACGATACCGAGACTGCCCAGCGCGAGGATCATCGCGGTGCTCACCAGGGATTGCTTGTTGACCAGCGCCCACCCGATTCGCAAGCCGGTCGCCAGCCCGAGGAGACCGGCGATCACCCAGACGATCAACCAAACGCCTCCCCGAGCCGCACCTGCACGATCGACGAGCGATCGGACGGTAGCCGGCCAAGACGATAGATGAGCAGCGCGGCGAAGTCCTCGGCCTCCTGCTCGGCCTCTTCACCCGCGGGCCCCATACACCCGGTCCGCTGATTGAGCATGTACCCGATGAGGTCGGACCCGGCCAGCTCCATGGTCTCTCGCGCGGCCTCCACCACCGGGGTGCCTGCGTGACCGAGCACGAGATGGCCCAGCTCGTGGGCCAGCGTGCGGTCCCAGGCGGGCAGCCCCTTCTGGATCAGAAAGACATCATGGTCGGCGTATTGGCGCCACTGTCCACAGACACCCGGGGGCAGATCGGCCATCTTGATCCTGATCGGGCGGCCCTGATCCTCGGCGACCGCTTCGACCAGACGCGGCAACGACACCTCGCCCCGGCGTGGCGCAAGGTCGAGCACGGAACTGACCGCGCGGGTCACGCGGCGACTTGCCGGCATGGCCTTCTCCTTTCCCTCAGGTCCACTATGGCGCTCCACTGTCTGGCAGATGCCCGAATCCGGTCAACTCGAGAACCTTGCTGAACCACTGGCCCGGATCGCCAGTCCGGCACGCGCCTGCCGATAGCCGATCAACCCGCCCAGGCCGGTGAGCAGCATGATGGCGGTTGCTCCCGGGACCGCGACGGCGATGACTTGAGGCATTCCGGCGGTCCGGAGGTATTCGCCGTACCCCGCACGATAGGACGCAGGCACCACGGTGTCATTGCGCGGTGCGGCGGGGCGTTCGGCCGGCGTGACCCGTGACGGGGCGGGCGGCCTCGCGGGACTCCCGGGTGCCTGCGCTCGCGGTCCCGCGCCGCCTCCACCTCCCAACCCGGGCAACGGCGGCGGCAGCACGATGACGGGCATCGACAGCACCGGCATGGCCGCCGGCGCGACAAGTCCGGGCAGGGGTTCCTGGGGGTCGGGGACCACCGGCAGCACCGGGGATTCCGGGAGCAGTTCGCGCGGCGGCGGTATCTCCAGCCCGGGGGGAGCACCCGGCCGGCCGGCCGGCGGCTGAGCGGTCGACGGCGCGCCGCCTCCGTAACCGTCGCCGCCGTTCGGCGCCGACGGGTCGCTGTCGGGCGGCAGTGGCCACCAGCCCCATCCGCACTCGTCATCTTCTTCGTCGTCGGCTTTGGCGTCGCCCGTGTCGTCTCCTTCGGCGGCCGGCACACTGACGTCGTGTTCGCCGGGAGCAACGCCGGGCGGAGTTTCTCCGGCTTCAGCTGCGGCCTCGGGGAGTTTGCTGGAGTCGCTCTCGACGGCATCGGCCGAGCGCGCCGGAAGATCCGCGGTTCCCCTTGGGGGAGCCGCCGAACGCGGGCCCGGCGAACCCGGTCCGGCCCGGGTCACCGTATCGACGCCACGCGGTGCACTGCGACGGGACTGACCAGCAGTCTCGTCCGAACCCCTATCCGCGGTCCCGGTACCCGCTGCGTCCCCGCTGCTGTCGGGCTCGGCTAACGCCACAGCTCCGGACGCACCACCCACGAACAGCCCTGATGACACCAGGCAGGCAGCCGCGGCGACTCGCATGCGCGAACCCACGTCGTCACCACCCCTCATGGCGTCTCACGGCGCACAGGCAATCTTTCGGCAATTGTCGCATACACCGGTGTACGTGTTTGCTGCCGAAAGTGATCCGGTTCCACGCAAGGCCGCCGAGAGTGGTATGGCCGGCAGAACGATAGGGTTGGCCGCATCGTGGCACCGTGATCGGGGCGACGCGGACGAGATGACCGGGAGGCAATGCCGATGGGCCTGTTCACGCAACGCAAGAGCCGGTCGGCCCGTCGCGCCGAGGCTCGGGCCATCGGGCGCGCGACCAAACGTGCGCTCACCAAGGGAGCCAAGCTGGAGGCCAAACTCGCGGCGCGCAACGACGCGCGGCGCATCAAGGCCGATCGCAAGGCGCAGACCCAGGCGATCAAGGCCCAGCTCAAGGCCCAACGGGACAGCGACCGTGCCGCACTCAAGGTTGCTGAGACCCAACTCAAGGCAGTCCGCGAGGGCAAACTGCTGTCCCCGATGAAGATTCGCCGGACACTGACCGTGTCCCGGCTGCTGGCGCCGGTCCTGGTGCCGCTGGCCTACCGCGGTGCGATCGCGATCCGCGGCCTGCTCGACCAGCGCCGCGCCGATCAGCTCGGTGTACCGCTGGCCCAGATCGGTCAGTTCTCCGGGCATGGGGCGATCCTGTCGGCCCGGATCAATGGTGCCGAACAGGCCACCCGGCGGGTCGCCGAGAAGAACCCCAAGGACGTCGAGACCAAGCAGTTCGTGGCCGCCATCAACGACCGGTTGACCGACCTGTCCGCTGCCGTCACCGCCGCGGAGAACATGCCCACGGCGCGCCGAAAGGCCGCCCACGCGGCCATCGGCCAGCAGCTCGACGGTATCGACGCCGACGTGATGGCGCGGCTCGGCCTGGTCTGATGACGATCTACGCACGGATCCTGGCACCCCTGTTGGCTCTGCTCCTGACGGGGCTTTCCTTGGCCGGGGCCGGCCCCGCCGCGGCGCACGCCACACTGATCTCCTCGGATCCGGCGCCCGGCACAGCACTGGCTGCGGCGCCCGCCAAGGTCAGCGCCACCTTCAGCGAAGACCTGCAGACCGCGTTCGCTGCGATGACCGTCGTCGGCCCGGACGGCAATCTGTGGTCCACCGGTGACGTCAGGGTGAACGGCCCGGTGGCAGAGGTCGACGTGCGCCCACTCGGTCCGGCGGGTACCTATACGGCCAACTACCGCGTCACCTCCGCGGACGGCCATGTCATCACCGGATCCTGGGCTTTCGAGCTGACCGCCGCCGCAACGGGTACGCCCGGTCCGTCGGTCGCACCCGCTGCCGCACCCGCTGCCGCGCCGGCAGCGGCGACCGATGACGGCCTCCCGGTGTGGCCGTTCGTGATCGCGGCGGTGGTGCTCGTCGGTGCCGGCGTGTGGTGGAGCCGACGCCGCACGTGACGCCGACCCGGCGGGCGTGCCTGGGCGCACTCGTCGTCGCCCTCAGCATCGCGCTGGCCTGGATTCTCAGCCGCCCCGACGATGCTCTCGTGGCGACCCTCACCCGGCTGCTCGCCGACGGTGCCGCCGTGCTGGTGCTCGGCCTCGCGGTGGTGCCGTGGCTCGACACCGCGCGCTACCGCGCCGAACTCGCCCGGCGCAGCACCGCCGTCCTGGCGGTGGCAGCCTGGGTGTGGCTGGCCGCCGAACTGATCCGTCTGGTGCAGACCGCGGCCGATACCGCCGCAATCACGGTGCGCGACCTCGGGGTACGGACCGCGTTCGAGTTCGCCGTGTCGACGACGGCCGGTCGGGCCGATCTGATCTGCGTGGTGGCGGCACTGCTGGTGGTCGTGCTGACCATCGCGGTACGTAACCCAGGCGGGTCCCTGGTGATCGCCGGCGTCGCCGCACTCGGTACCGCCGCGCGCACCCTGGCCGGGCATCTGTCCGAGAGCGCACTCGGCGGACTGGGGGTCACGCTGCATGCCCTGGCGGCGGCGCTGTGGTGCGGTGTGCTCGCGGCGATCGTGCTCGTGGTGGACCGCCGCGGCCAGTGGGCCCGGGTGCTGCCCCGTTTCTCGGCACTGTCGTTGTGGTCGGTGCTGGTGCTGTTGGCGGGCGGGGTGCTCAGCGCCGCGGTGGTGATCGGGGCCCCGGCCGAGCTGGTCGGCACCGGATACGGCCGGCTGTTGGTGGCGAAGGTCGTCGTGACCGCGGTGCTGATGGCGCTGGCCTGGCAGAACAGGTCCCGGTGGTTACCGTCGGCACGTGGTCACCGGGCCAGCGCCGAGCTCTCGACCCGGCGCGCCGATACCGAGCTCGCCTTGATGGCGGTGGCATTGACGTTGGCCGCCGCCCTGGCGGTCACGGGGTGACGCCGATCGCCGGGCTGGCATGATGGGTTGCACTGCGCTGGACGACACTGCAAAGGAGCAGCACCATGGGCGACGAGCAGGACCTTCCCGAACAGAAGGCCCCCGCTGAGCAGGTCCCGGTTGACCCACCTGCTGCGCCTCCGGCCGCCAAGACTCCGGCAAAGAAGGCACCGGCCAAAAAGGCACCCGCCGCGAAGAAGGCCGCCCCCGCCAAGAAGGCGCCGGTGAAGAAGGCCGCACCGGCCAAGAAAGCTCCCGCCGCGAAGAAGGCGCCGCCGGTCAAGGCCACACCGGCCGAGCCGGCGCCGGTCGTTGCGGACCCGGCCGAACCGACGGCAGTAGCCAAAGAAGCCGCCAAAGAAGTTGCCGCGCAGGCGAAATCCGCGGTAGCTGCCGCCATGCCAACACCGTCCGCGGTGCCGGCCCTCGGTCCGGATCAGTCCCGGCTGCCGCTGGTGGCCGCGATTGCCGTCGGTGTGCTCGCGGTCGTGGTCGTGCTGCTGGCCCGCCGCGGTTCCGACGAGGACTGAGGTTTCCCGCGGCGGGGCTTGACCCTCACGCGACGTCAGGGCAGATAGTGGGTCCATGGACGTGAGAACCGTCGGCAGCGTCGCCGCCCTGACCGGGCTCTCCGTGCGCACCCTGCACCATTACGACCACATCGGTCTGGTGGTGCCCGGCGTGCGAACCCCGGCCGGTTACCGCGGCTACACCGACGCCGATGTCGAGCGATTACACCTGGTGCTGGTGTACCGCGCGGCGGGGCTGCCGCTGGATGAGATCCGCGTCCTGCTCGACGACCCCGAGGTCGACGGGCTGACCCGGCTGCAGCGCCAGCACGCCCTGCTCCTCGAGCGGGCCGAAGGTCTGCAGCGCACGATCAAGGCAGTGGAGGAACTCATGAACGCGCATCGCAGCGGCATTCAGCTGACCGCCGAAGAACAGGTCGAGATCTTCGGGACCACGGCATTCGGCGAGGAGTATGCGGTCGAAGCCGAGCAGCGCTGGGGCGACACCGATGAATGGAAGCAGTCCCGGCAGCGGGTCGCCCAGCTGACGAAACAGGACTGGATCGATCTCAAGGCCGAGGGGGACGCGCTCCTGGAAGACCTGGCGGCCGCCAAGCGGGCCGGCGTGCGCCCCGGCGAACCGGAGGCCGACGCACTGGCCGCCCGGCACCGCGCGAGTATCGAGCGCTTCTACGACTGCGGCAGCGAGATGCACCGCGGACTGGTCGAGATGTACCTGGCCGATCCGAGGTTCACGGCCTACTACGACGATGTCGAACCGGGTCTGGCGCAGTTCGTGCACGATGTGGTGCTCGCTAGCATCATGGCGTGAGCATCGAACCGCGCGCGACCGCTGACCTTGTCGACGAGATCTACCCCGACGTCCGCAGCTGCGATCTGCAGTTGCGCAATTACGGGGGTGTCACGTCCTTCGCCGGCCGGATCACCACGGTGCGCTGCTTCGAGGACAACGCCCTGCTCAAGTCGATCCTGTCCACGCCGGGTGACGGCGGGGTGCTGGTGGTCGACGGTGGCGGTTCGCTGCACACCGCGCTGGTCGGTGACATCATCGCCGGCCTGGCCGCCGAGAACGGCTGGGCCGGAGTGATCGTGCACGGCGTGGTACGCGATGCGGCCGCGCTGCGCACCATCGAGGTGGGCATCAAGGCGCTGGGTACCAATCCGCGCAAGGGCACCAAAACGGGTGCGGGAGAACGTGATATCGAGGTTTCCTTCGGCGGCGTCACGTTCGTCCCCGGTGAGATCGCCTACAGCGACGAGGACGGGATCGTCGTCGTCGCTGCAGGCGACCAGACAGCCGCGTCGCTGTAGGCCGGTGACGCTAGGCCGATACGGCCGCGCGGTGCTTGGTGAAGTGCAGGGACTCCTCGTCGACCTTGCCGTGCCGGATGAGGCGCAGATCGAAGAAGTAGTTCTGCTTCAGCTTCCAGGGCGCCTCCGAGCCGGACTTCGGCAGGGTATCCATGGCACGGCGGAAGTATCCGGGCGTGAAGTCCATGAACGGCTCTTCGTCGATCGAATCGCCCGGGTGCTGCGGTTCGACCCGGTCGAAACCGTTGGCGTCCATGTAGTTCAGTACCCGGCAGATGAACTCGGAGACCAGGTCGGCCTTCAGCGTCCATGAGGCGTTGGTGTAGCCGAAGGTGATGGCCATGTTGGGCACGCCGGACAGCATCAGGCCCTTGTAGGTCATCGACTTGGTCAGGTCGATCGGCTCGCCGTTGCGGGTCGCCGTGGCACCGCCGAACAGCTGCATGTTCAAACCCGTTGCGGTGATGATGATATCGGCCTGCAACTCCTCGCCGGATGTCAGCTTGATACCGGTTTCGGTGAAGGTCTCGATGGTGTCGGTGACGACGTCGGCCTTTCCGGCCTTGATGGTCTTGAAGAAATCACCGTTGGGGGCCAGGCAGACTCGCTCATCCCACGGGTTGTAACGGGGGCTGAAGTGCTTCTCGTAGTCGAAGCCGTCCGGCAGCCGCCGAGTCGCCATGTCCTTGAGCGCCTTTTTGAACATCTTCGGGAACTTGCGCGCCAGCTGGTACTGACCGGTGGCCATCGCGATTGCCTTCCACCGGTTGACCGCGTGGGCGACATTCTTCGGCAGGTACTTGTTGGCTTGTGCGGCAACCGGATCCACCAGCGGCAGAGACCCGATGTAGGTCGGCGAGCGCTGCAGCATGGTGACGTGGCCCGCGCCCTCGTTGACCAGCGACGGGATCAGTGTGATCGCGGTGGCGCCGGATCCGATGACGACGATCTTCTTCCCGGTGTAGTCCAGCCCCTCGGGCCAGTGCTGGGGGTGGATGATCTGGCCCGTGAAGTCCGCGGCGCCCGGGAACTCGGGCGCGTAGCCCTCGTCGTAGTTGTAGTAACCGCTGCAGACCGACAGGAACGACGCGGTGATCTGCTTGCGCTCACCGGCATGCTCGATGTTGATGGTCCAGCGATTGTCGGCGTCCGACCAGTCCACCGAGGTGACGCGATGTCCGGTGCGGATGTGCTTGTCGATCCCGTTCTCGACGGCGGCCTCGTTGATGTAATTCCAGATGGACGCGCCGTCGGCGATCGCCTTGGCCGAGGTCCAGGGCTTGAACCGGAATCCGAGGGTGAACATGTCGGAATCCGAGCGGATACCCGGGTATTTGAACAGGTCCCAGGTGCCGCCGATGTTCTCGCGGCGTTCCAGGATGGCATAGCTCTTGGTTGGGCAGCGGTCCTGCAGATGCCAGGCCGTGCTGATGCCGGAGATACCGGCGCCGACGATCACAACGTCGAGGTGTTCATTCATGGTACCGACGGTATCAACATGGTGTTGAGTGAGTCAACGGTGTGTTGAGAAAGTCGACACGGTGTTAAGGTGGGGCCGTGACCACCGCCAGCCCGAGTCGCGGCCGCCGGGCCGCCCGCCCCTCTGGCGACGAGCGGCAGCAGGCCATTCTGGACACCGCCGCCCGGCTCATCCAGCAGCGGTCCTTCGCCGATATCTCCGTCGACGACCTGGCCAAGGGCGCCGGCATATCGCGACCGACCTTCTACTTCTATTTCGCCTCCAAGGAGGCGGTCCTGCTGTCACTGATGGATCCGCTGATCACACGCGCCGACACCGGTTTCGACAATGCGATGGACTCCATGCCCACCGAACCACACGAGGCAATCCGGCGCGGGATCGAGATCTTCTTCAGTTCCTTCGGGTCGCACCCGGCGACAGCGCGCGCCGGCGCGGAGGCCGTGAACAGCAGCCCCGAGTTCCGTGCCATCTGGGCGGGGCTGATGCAGAAGTGGATCGGCCTCACCGCGGCGCTGATCAACGCCGAACGCCAACGGGGGGCGGCCCCGGAGACGCTGCCCGCACTGGACCTGGCCACCTCATTGAACCTGATGAACGAGAAGATGATGATGGCGACACTCGCCGATGACCGGCCGTCGGTCGAGCATGACCGCGTCGTGGACACGCTCACTCACATCTGGCTGACCAGCATCTACGGCAGTACACCCTAGTTCGCTGTCGGACCCGGATGCGAACATATGTTCGTGTCCCACTCCGGGCAGGCCAGCATTCTGCACGCCGATCTCGACTCGTTCTACGCCTCGGTCGAGCAGCGCGATGACCCCACCCTGCGCGGCCTGCCGGTGATCGTCGGTGGCGGGGTGGTGCTGGCCGCCAGTTATGAGGCCAAGGCGTACGGGGTGCGCACCGCGATGGGCGGCGGTCAGGCCCGACGGCTCTGCCCGCAGGTCATTGTCGTGCCGCCGCGGATGCGCGCGTACACCGAGGCCAGTCGGGCGGTCTTCGAGATCTTCCGCGACACCACTCCCCTGGTCGAACCGGTCTCGGTGGACGAGGCGTTCCTCGATGTCGGCGGGCTGGGCCGGGTGTCGGGTACTCCGGTACAGATCGGTGCCCGGCTGCGCGAACGGGTCCGGGTGGACGTCGGTCTTCCCATCACCGTCGGGATCGCCCGCACCAAGTTCCTGGCCAAGGTGGCCAGCCAGGAGGCCAAGCCCGACGGACTGCTGCTGGTGCCGCCCGACCGCGAGCTCGCGTTCCTGCACCCGCTGCCGGTGCGCCGGCTCTGGGGCGTCGGGGCCAAGACCGCGGAGAAGTTGCGGCTGCATGGCATTCACACGGTGGCCGACGTGGCCGAGCTCAGCGAGACATCGCTGGGTGCCATGGTCGGCCCGGGCATGGGCAGGCAGCTCTTCGCGCTGGCCCACAACATCGATCGGCGCCGGGTGGTGACGGGGGTGCGCCGGCGCTCCGTCGGCGCACAGCGGGCCCTCGGTCGCGCCGGGAACACCATGTCCGCTGCTGAGATCGACGCCGTCGTGGTGAACCTCGTCGACCGCATCACCCGCCGGATGCGGGCCGCCGGACGGACCGGCCGCACCGTGGTACTGCGGCTGCGCTTCGACGACTTCGGTCGCGTCACCCGCTCGCACACGCTGCCGCGCGCCACCGCGTCGACCGATGCCGTGCTGGGCGCCGCCCGGGACCTGGTGGCCGCGGCCGCGCCGTTGATCGCCGAGCGCGGGCTGACGCTGGTCGGCTTCGCGGTCGCCAATATCGACCGCGACGGTGCGGCTCAGCTGGAACTGCCGTTCGGCAGTGCGGCGGATCCGATGGCGTTGGACGCCGCCGTCGACGAGGTCCGGCAGCGGTTCGGCAACGCCTCGGTGACCCGCGGGGTGCTGCTGGGGCGCGATCCGGGCCTGGAGATGCCGATGCTGCCGGAGTCACCGCCGTGACTCAGCGCGCCCACTCCAGCAGCCGATCAGCCGACCAGGTGTTGATGATGCGGTCCACCGGTACCCCCGCATCCAGGGCGCGTTGCGCTCCGTAGCCGAGGAAGTCGAGCTGGCCCGGGGCATGTGCGTCGGTGTCGATCGAGAAGTCGCAGCCGATCTGCAGCGCCAGATCCAGTAGCCGGCTCGGCGGATCGCGCCGCTCGGGCCGCGAATTGATCTCCACCGCAACACCATTGTCCCGGCAGGCGCTGAACACCGCCTCGGCGTCGAACGCGGACTCCGGACGGATCCCCCGGTTTCCCTCCACCAGGCGCCCGGTGCAGTGGCCCAGGACGGTGACTTTGCGGCCCCCATGCCTTTCACTGACCGCACGCACCATGCGCCGCGTCATCGCCGGCGCATCCATCTTCAGCTTGGAATGCACGCTGGCCACCACGATGTCGAGCCGCTCCAGCAGTTCCGGTTCCTGATCCAGGCTGCCGTCATCGAGAATGTCGACTTCGATCCCGGTGAGGATGCGCATCGGCCGGGGCGAGCGAAGCGACGGGAATGGTGCCGAGAAGCGTTCGCGCAGTTCGTCGATGACGTCGAGTTGCTTGCGCAGGCGCTCCGGCGAGAGTCCGTTGGCGACGGTCAGCCGCGGCGAATGGTCGGTCAGCGCGCAGTATTCGTGGCCGAGCTCATGCGCAGTCGCCATCATCTCCTCGATCGGGGCGGACCCGTCGGACCAGTTCGAGTGCAGATGCAGGTCCCCCTTGATCGCCGCACGGACCTCCCCACCGCCGAGATCTACCGCCGCCCGCTGTAATTCGACCAAGGTGTCGGGGACCCTTCCGGCCCAGGCCTGGGCGATGACCGTGGCGGTCTTGGGTCCGATACCTGGCAGCGTCTGCCAGCCGTTGGTCTTGCCGACCTTCTCCCGGTGCTCGGGCGTCATCGCCTCCACCACGTCGGCGGCCTTGCGGTAGGCCATCACCCGGCGCGAGTCCTCCCGGGCCCGGTCCTTGTAGTACGCGATGCGGCGTAGCGCGGCGATCGGGTCCATGCGGTCCATGGGTTCAAGTGTGCCCATGGCGGCGCCCGATCACACCCGGCGCCATGCCGGGTCGCGGCCGCTCAACGCCAACGCGCGCGCGAAAGCACCGGAGTCAGCGCCGACAACCACCGGGGGCCGAACAGTCCCTCGACCGGGCCGGCGGCGGTGAACGCGGTCAGGTGCTCCAGCAAGACTCCCGCAGTGTCGTCATCGACGGTGTAGGTCTGCCCGGTGGCGATCGCAACATCCCAGCCGTGCACCACCACCTCGGTCAGAGCCACCAGCCCGCACACCTCGCCCGGCAGGTCGACGGCCCCCACCCGGGACATGCCGTCCCAGGCCTGCGGCGCCTGCCAGGCCTTCGCCAATGCGGCGAGCCGGGCGGGGATAGTCGTCGCGCCAGCCCTCGTCCAGCAGATAGCCGTCCACACCGGGTGGGCTGTCGGTGAGGTCACCGAGATTCTTGGCGGCCGCGGCCCCGAAGGCGGGCGCCAGTTGGCCGATGTGCGCCACCACCTCGCGCACCGACATCTCCGTGCATGGCGTGGGTCCGTCCAGCTGGTCGTCGCGCACACCGCCGACTACCGCTGCGGCGCGCGCGCTTGCCGTCGTCATATCGATCACACCCATACCGACCGGCGTCGAGCACCGAACTCATCGCACCCGATCAGGCGCCGTCCACCGGACTTTATCGACGGCCGGTATTCGTTGACCAAGTGTGGACTTTGCCTTCAAGACTTCCCCGCAGAACACGACCTGGTCCGACATGCTGGCCATCTGGAAAGCAGCGGACGATATCGATGTCTTCCAGTCCGGCTGGACCTTCGACCACTTCTATCCGATCTTCTCCGACCCCACCGGCCCCTGCCTGGAGGGCTGGACCACGCTGACGGCGCTGGCGCAGGCCACCGAGCGGCTGCGCGTCGGCGTGCTCGTCACCGGCATCCATTACCGGCATCCCGCGGTGCTGGCCAATATGGCCTCCGCACTGGACATCATCTCGAACGGCCGCCTCGAGCTCGGCATCGGCGCCGGCTGGAACGAGGAGGAATCCGGCGCCTACGGCATCGAGCTGGGCTCCATCAAGGAGCGTTTCGACCGCTTCGAGGAGGCCTGCGAGATCCTCAAGGGGTTGCTGAGCCAGGAGACCACCACCTTCGAAGGCCAGTTCTATCAGCTCAAGGACGCCCGCAATGAGCCCAAGGGGCCGCAGCAGCCGCACCCGCCGTTCTGTATCGGCGGCAACGGTGAGAAGCGCACCCTGAAGATCACCGCGAAATACGCCGATCACTGGAACTTCGTCGGCGGCACGCCCGCGGAGTTCGCCCGCAAGCGCGATGTGCTGGCTGCGCACTGCGCCGATATCGGCCGGGACCCGAAGGAGATCACGCTGTCGGCGCACATCCGCCTCGGCGAGGACCGGAACTACCGCAGAGTGGTCGAGGACGCGATCGCGCTGGGGGCCGAGGGACTGGATCTGGCGATCATCTACCTGCCGCCGCCCTATGACCCCGCGGTACTGGAACCGCTCGCGGAGACAATTCGAGACTCCGGGCTGCTGACCAGCACGTAGAACTGACGGTCACGAAATTATTACGATCTGGCAAACGAGTGCCGCGCGGGTACCGGACCGAGATCCGCGCGGCGCCCCGGTCGCTCAATACCCGTAACGCAGTAACTCGTCGGGGGTGATCAGCCGCTCGTGCTTGGCGGGGAATTCACGGCATCGGACCGGGTGACGGAACCATGACCAGGCGATTCGACTCACTCGGGACCGTGAAATGGGATTGTTGTACACGGTAAGAACTCCTGCGGTCGGCTAATAGCTGCACCGTGGGGCCACATTACCGGATGACCCCGCCGTCATCATTAGACACCTGTGACGCGGCTAACACCAACCGGCACGCCGATTAAAAATCGGATGTTTCTAGTGTGGCTGAAGTTGCTGATGTTGCCTAACGCTGCGGGGCGGCCGTCGGCTCGATCGGCCGGGGCAACGCCGACTGGCCCATGAGATACCGATCCACACCGGCAGCCGCGGCGCGGCCCTCGGCGATCGCCCACACGATCAGCGACTGTCCCCGGCCCATGTCGCCGGCCACGAAGACGCCGGGAACGGTCGTCTGGAAGTCCCTGTCGCGTGCCACGTTGCCGCGGTCGGTCAGTTCGACGCCGAGGTCGGTCAGCAGACCCTCGCGCTCGGGACCCACGAAGCCCATGGCCAGGAAGACGATGTCGGCGTCGAGGTCGAAGTCCGACCCCTCGACCTTCTCGAACTTGCCGGCCTTCATCTCGACCTCGTGCACCTTGAGCGTGGTCACCTTGCCGTCGGAGCCGACGAACTGCTCGGTGTTCACCGAGAACACCCGCTCGCCACCCTCTTCGTGCGCGGACGCCACCCGGAACATCAGCGGGTAGGTCGGCCACGGGGTGGAGTCCGCACGGGTCTCCGGCGGTCGCGGCATGATCTCGAACTGGTGGATGCTCTTGGCGCCCTGGCGGTGCGCGGTGCCCAGGCAGTCCGCGCCGGTGTCACCGCCACCGATGATGACGACCCGCTTGTCCTTCGCGGTGATGGGCGGCTCGCCGTCCGGGCCCGCGACATCGTCGCCCTGCTGCAGCTTGTTGGCCCATGGCAGGTACTCCATGGCCTGGTGAATGCCCTCGAGCTCACGGCCCGGGATCGGCAGGTCCCGCCAAGCGGTCGCGCCGCCGGCCAGCACCACCGCGTCGAACTCCTCGTCGAGTTGTTCGACGGTGATGTCGACGCCGACGTTGACGCCGGTGCGGAACTGGGTGCCCTCGGCCGTCATCTGCTCCAGGCGACGGTCGATGTGGCGCTTCTCCATCTTGAACTCGGGGATGCCGTAGCGCAGCAGACCGCCGATGCGGTCGGCACGTTCGAACACCGTGACCGAGTGCCCGGCCCGGGTCAGCTGCTGGGCGGCGGCCAGACCGGCGGGGCCGGACCCCACGACGGCGACCTTCTTCATGGTGCGCACCGTCGGGATCATCGGCTTGACCCAGTCGTTGTCGAAGGCGTGGTCGATGATCTCGACCTCGACCTGCTTGATGGTCACCGCATCCTGGTTGATACCGAGCACGCAGGAGGCCTCGCACGGCGCCGGGCACAGCCGCCCGGTGAACTCCGGGAAGTTGTTGGTGGCGTGCAGCCGTTCGATGGCATCGCGCCAGCGGTCCCGGTACACCAGGTCGTTCCACTCGGGAATCAGATTCCCCAGTGGACAACCGTTGTGGCAGAACGGAATCCCGCAGTCCATGCAGCGCGAGGCCTGGACCTTCAGGGTCTCGTCGGAGAACTCCTCGTAGACCTCTTTCCAGTCCTGCAGGCGCAGGTCCACCGGTCGCCGGGCCGGGGTCTGCCGGACGGTGTGCTTGAGGAAGCCGTTCGGATCAGCCACGAGCGGCCGCCATGATCGCTTCGCCGACATCCTGGCCGGCCGCCTCGGCATCCGAGATCGCCAGCAGCACCTTCTTGAAATCGCGGGGCATCACCTTCACGAAGTGCGCCTGCTGTGCCGGCCAGTCCGCCAGGATCCGCCGGCCCACCGCCGAATCGGTGGCGTCCACGTGTGCCACGATCAATTCCTGCAACCCTTCGAGGTCATCGTCATCCAGTGCGTCAAGATCGACCATCTCTCCGTTGACGTTGCCCGGCAATTTCTTCTCCGGGTCATACACATAGGCGACACCGCCCGACATACCCGCCGCGAAGTTGCGCCCGGTCTGGCCGAGGATCACCACCCGGCCACCGGTCATGTACTCGCAACCGTGGTCACCCACGCCCTCGACCACCGCATGTGCGCCGGAGTTGCGCACCGCGAACCGCTCGCCCACCACACCGCGCAGGAATGCCTGACCGCTGGTGGCACCGAACAGGATGACGTTGCCGCCGATGATGTTGTCTTCGGCGACATAGTCGCTGGGCGCCTTGTCCGACGGGCGCACCACGATGCGGCCCCCGGAAAGTCCCTTTCCGACGTAATCGTTGGCATCGCCGTACACCCGCAGCGTGATACCGCTCGGCACGAATGCGCCGAAGCTGTTGCCCGCCGACCCCTCAAAGGTGATGTCGATGGTGCCGTCCGGAAGCCCCTGGCCGCCATAGGCTTTGGTCACCTCGTGACCAAGCATCGTTCCCACGGTGCGGTTCACGTTGGCAATCTTGGTGCTGAATCGCACCGGCGTGCCGGAATCCAGCGCCTCCCGGCACTGCACGATCAGCTGCTGATCCAGCGCCTTGTCCAGACCGTGATCCTGGCGCGAGCTGCAGTACAGGTCCTGGTTCATGAATGCCGACTCTGGCTCGTGCAGCACCGGGGCCAGATCCAGCTTGTGCGCCTTCCAGTGCTCGGACGCCTGGGTGGTGTCCAGCGCGCCGACCTGTCCGACCATCTCGTTGACGGTGCGGAAGCCCAACTGCGCCATCAGTTCCCGGACTTCTTCGGCGATGAAGAGGAAGAAGTTCTCCACGAACTCGGGCTTGCCGTTGAAGCGCTCACGCAGCACCGGGTTCTGGGTGGCCACGCCCACCGGGCAGGTATCCAGGTGGCAGACCCGCATCATGATGCAGCCCGACACCACCAGCGGCGCGGTGGCGAAACCGAATTCCTCACCACCGAGCAGCGCAGCGATCACGACGTCACGACCGGTCTTGAGCTGCCCGTCGACCTGCACCACGATGCGGTCGCGAAGCCCGTTGAGCAGCAAGGTCTGCTGCGTTTCGGCCAGACCCAGCTCCCACGGGGCACCGGCGTGCTTCTGCGAGGTCAGCGGTGTGGCCCCGGTGCCGCCGTCATGCCCGGAGATGAGCACCACGTCGGCATGCGCCTTGGAGACACCGGCGGCCACCGTTCCCACACCGTTTTCCGAGACCAGCTTGACGTGGATACGCGCGGCCGGGTTGGCGTTCTTGAGATCGTGGATCAGCTGCGCCAGATCCTCGATCGAGTAGATGTCATGGTGCGGCGGCGGCGAGATCAGGCCGACACCGGGCGTCGAGTGCCGAACCTCGGCCACCCACGGATACACCTTGTGCCCCGGAAGCTGCCCGCCCTCACCCGGTTTGGCGCCCTGAGCCATCTTGATCTGGATATCGGTGCAGTTCGACAGGTAGTGGCTCGTGACACCGAAGCGACCGGAGGCCACCTGCTTGATGGCGCTGCGGCGCCAGTCACCGTTCTCGTCGGGTTCGAAGCGGTCGACGCTCTCGCCGCCCTCGCCGGAGTTGGACCGGCCGCCCAGCCTGTTCATGGCGATGGCCAGCGTCTCGTGCGCTTCGGCGGAGATCGAGCCGTAGCTCATCGCGCCGGTCGAGAAACGCTTGACGATCTCGGTGGCCGGCTCGACTTCCTCGATCGGAACAGACTCGCGCTCTTTGAATTTGAGCAGACCGCGCAGCGACGCCATCCGCTCGCTCTGGTCGTCGATCAGCTTGGTGTACTCCTTGAAGACCGAGTACTGCCCGGTCCTGGTGGAGTGCTGCAGCTTGAACACGGTGTCCGGGTTGAACAGGTGGTATTCGCCTTCGCGGCGCCACTGGTACTCGCCGCCCACCTCGAGCTCGCGGTGCGCCCACTCGTCGGGGCGATCCAGGTAGGCCAGCTCATGGCGGGCCGCGACATCGGAGGCGATGTCGTCCAGGTCGATTCCGCCGGTGGGGCAGTGCAGTCCGGAGAAGTACTCGTCCAGCACCCGCTGGTTGATCCCGATGGCCTGGAACAGCTGGGCGCCGGTGTAGGACGCCAGCGTCGAGATGCCCATCTTGGACATCACCTTCAGCACGCCCTTGCCCGCGGCCTTGACGTAGTTGGCCTTGGCCTGGTCACTGGACAGCCCGGTGATGACGCCGCGGTCGATCATGTCGTCGATCGACTCGAAGGCCATGTACGGATTGATCGCCGCCGCGCCGAAGCCGCACAGCATCGCCATGTGGTGCACCTCGCGGGCGTCGCCGGATTCGACGACGAGACCGATCTGGGTGCGGGTGCGTTCCCGGACGAGGTGATGGTGCACCGCGGCGACCGAGAGCAGCGACGGGATGGGCGCCAGCCACTCGTTGGACTCGCGGTCGGACAGCACGATGATGCGGGCCCCGTTGCGGATCGCCTGGGAGACCTTGGTGCGGACATCCTCCAACGCCCGGCGCAGCCCGGCGCCGCCGTCGGCCACCGGGTACAGGCAGCTGACGACGGCCGCGCGCATACCGTGCTTGCGGCCGCGGATCTCGTGATCGGGATCCACGTCGATCAGCTTGGACAGATCCGCGTTGCGCAGGATCGGCTGCGGAAGCACGATCTGGCGGCACGAGTTCTCGTCCGGGTTGAGGAGGTCACCCTCGGGCCCGACGGTGCCCTGCAGGCTGGTCACCACCTCTTCGCGGATGGCGTCCAGCGGCGGGTTGGTCACCTGGGCGAACAACTGCTGGAAGTAGTCGTAGAGCATCCGGGGCCGCTGGGACAGCACGGCGATCGGGGTGTCGGTGCCCATCGAGCCCAGCGCCTCGGCGCCGGTACGCGCCATCGGCGCCACCAACAGATTCAGTTCCTCGTAGGTGTAGCCGAACGCCTGCTGCCGAAGGACCACCCGGTGGTGAGGCATCTTGACGTACTTGCCCGGCGGCAGCTCGTCGACGTGGAACAGCCCGCCGTCCAGCCACTCCTGATAGGGATGCTCGGCGGCCAGCTGCGCCTTGATCTCCTCATCGGCCACGATGCGACCCTGTGCGGTGTCCACCAGGAACATCCGGCCGGGCTGCAGGCGGATCTTCTGCACGACGGTGGATGGGTCCAGGTCGAGCACCCCGGCCTCGGATGCCATCACGACGAGTCCGTCACTGGTGACCCACACGCGCGAGGGGCGCAGGCCGTTGCGGTCGAGCACGGCGCCGATGACGGTTCCGTCGGTGAAGCACACCGACGCCGGGCCGTCCCAGGGCTCCATCAGCGAGCCGTGGTACTGGTAGAACGCCCGCAGCGCGGGGTCCATCTCCTCGTTGCGCTCCCAGGCCTCCGGGATCATCATCAGCACCGAATGCGCGATGCTGCGCCCGCCCAGGTGCAGCAGTTCCAGGACCTCGTCGAACCGCGCGGTGTCGGACGCGCCGGGAGTGCAGACCGGGAAGATCTTGTTCAGGTCGTTGTGGTAGCCGAACACGTCGGTGTGGATGAGCGCCTCGCGGGCCTTCATCCAGTTCTCGTTGCCGGTGACCGTGTTGATCTCACCGTTGTGCGCGACGCGGCGGAACGGGTGCGCCAGCGGCCAGGACGGAAAGGTGTTCGTCGAGAACCGCGAGTGCACGATGCCGAGTGCGCTGGTCAGCCGCTCATCCTGCAGATCGAGGTAGAAGGCCCGCAGCTGCGGGGTGGTCAGCATGCCCTTGAAGACGAATGTCTGGCCGGAAAGGCTTGGGAAGTAGACGGTTTCCCGCCCCGGGCCGTCCTGCCCCGGGCCCTTGGTGCCGAGCTCGTGCTCGGCGCGCTTGCGGATCACGAAGGCACGGCGCTCCAGGTCCATGCCGGAGGCGCCGGCGATGAACACCTGGCGCAGGGTCGGCATGGCATCGCGGGCCAGCGCACCGAGCGAGGAGTCGTCGTGCGGGACGTCGCGCCATCCGAGCAGCTGCAGGCCCTCGGCCTCGACGATCTTGGCGACCGCCTCGCAGGCCAGGGTGGCGTCACGGGCGGACTGCGGCAGGAAGGCGATGCCGGTGGCGTAGCTGCCCTCCTCGGGCAGTTCGAAGTCGACCACTGCCCGCAGGAACGCGTCGGGCACCTGCAGCAGGATGCCCGCACCGTCGCCGGTGTTGGGCTCTGCACCGGCGGCACCGCGGTGCTCGAGGTTCAGCAGCGCGGTGATCGCCTTGTCGACGATGTCACGGCTACGACGGCCGTGAATATCGGCAACCAT
Source organism: Mycolicibacterium frederiksbergense (assembly GCF_012223425.1). Classification (GTDB taxonomy): domain Bacteria; phylum Actinomycetota; class Actinomycetes; order Mycobacteriales; family Mycobacteriaceae; genus Mycobacterium; species Mycobacterium frederiksbergense. The sequence goes on along the minus strand of NZ_CP038799.1, from coordinate 2,778,400 downwards.
GGCCACACCGCACGAGTCGTGCTCATATGCGGGGTTGTACAGCCCCTGCTTGGCCGTCATTCCCACCTGACCCTTTACTCTCAAGCCTGCGCACTGGCTTCATGTACTGCCGGCTGTCACCAGCGGCATCCGGTGGTCACCGGCTGGGCGATCGCGGTGCCTTCGTGCAGCACTGAACGACGGATTTGTCCCGCTCGCCACAAGTGCTCAAAACGATATGACAAACACCGGGTGACGTGCCAACTTAGTCAGACCTAAGTAGCAGCCCCTCGGCGCGGTGCGCGCCGCTCGGGACGCGCCGCCCGGGAATGGGCAATAGCGTTGGCGGCGAGGGATTTTCGGGATCGAGACCACACTTCGCCTCGACATCGGCGCGCGGGCCGCAATCGAGACCCTCGTCACACTGATTTGCTAACTATTGATCGGGTAGCCATTCAGCTGGTACTACGAATGAAGATCTGTTTGCTGAAAGCCTCCTCAAGTTCTTAGAGACGGCGCTTTTCCCATATTAGATACCCCGCGGGGGTACACGCCCGCGGCGACCGCACGAAGCTGGACCCCGATGGCATATCCGCTGACCACCCCGCCCGGCCGCTTCGGCATCGACAATGTCGAGACCGGGCCCGCCCAGTACGCCGCCACCATGCCCGTGGACGGCTTGCTGAATCCCTTCACAGGTTCGGCCACCGTGGGCCCGCTGGCGGTCCTGGTCGACCACATCGCCGGCTTCGCCAACCACGACCGCCGGCCCGAGGGGCACTGGACGGTCTCCAGCGAGCTCGCCATGGAATTCGCGGCGGACGCACACGCGATCCTGGCCCAGGACCCTGCGACGCCCGTACTGGCCGTCAGCAGGCCCGTGGGCGCGGCGGGCGCCACCTCGCTGTCGGAGTGCATGCTGACCCACCGCGGCACCGAGATCGGCCTCGCCACGGTGCGCACGTTCTACATCACCGCCGCCGTGCACGTACCGGGCGCCTGCGAGCAACCCGCCGAACCGGCCGAACCCCTGCCGACCGGCCTTGCCGAACTGATGGCCGTCGAGATCGCCGAAACCGGCGGCACCGGGGTGGTGCTGCGACAACGCGCGCACTCCGCGGTCAACAACACCTTGGGCGCCGTTCACGGCGGGGTGGCCGCCGCCGGCCTGGAGTTGGTGGGCTCGGCCGCCCTCAACATCAACCGCGCCGACTCGCCACTGCTGACGGCATCCCTGCGGATCAACTACCTGCGGCGACTGATCGGCGGCGGCCGCGCGCATTACACGGCGACGCCGGTTCACGCCGGGCGCAGCAGCGGAGTGGCCGAAGCACAGGGCATCGGCGATGACGGAAAGGTGGCGTTGACCGCCCGGTTGACTGCCTACCGTTGACAACTTATGCGTCACCGTAGGGCCAAGGTTTGGTGACAATCGCTTGTGCCGCAGGCGATTCGTGCGACTCTCAGCACGTAAGCATGCCTCCGGCGAAGGGGAGCACCATGACGACCCCCACGATGGCGCACAGGCTGGCCGCCGAGTTCATCGGCACCTTCTGGCTCGTGCTCGGCGGCTGCGGCAGCGCAGTGTTCGCCGCAAAGTTCCTGTCCGATGACGGCGTATCGCTGGGTATCGGATTCCTCGGCGTATCACTGGCTTTCGGCCTGACGGTACTCACCGGCGTATACGCGTTCGGCACCATCTCGGGCGGTCACTTCAATCCCGCCGTGTCGCTGGGGGCCGCGCTGGCGAAACGGGTCGAATGGTCCGCCGTCGTGCCCTACTGGGTCACCCAGGTGATCGGTGGGTTCGTCGCCGGCGCGGTCATCTACGTGATCGCCGGCGGCAAGGAGGGGTGGACGGCGACCGGGAACATGGCGGCCAACGGATTCGGCGACCACTCCCCCGGCGGCTACACGCTGCTCGCGGTGCTCGTCACCGAGATCGTGCTCACCTTCATCTTCCTGCTGGTCATCCTCGGCTCCACCGACGACCGGGCACCAAAAGGATTCGCGGGCTTGTCAATCGGCTTGACACTGACCCTGATCCACCTGATCTCGATCCCGATCTCGAACACCTCGGTCAACCCGGCCAGGTCCACCGGCGTCGCATTCTTCAACGGCGACGGCGCACCGAGCCAGCTGTGGCTGTTCTGGGTTGCCCCGCTGGTCGGTGCCGCCATCGCCGGTGTTGCCTACCCGTTGTTGTTCGGGGTGGCAGAGGAACTCGCCGACCGCCCGGTTCGCGACGACGCCCTGGAAGCGAAGACAGACTGACTTACTTGCGGGCCTTGCCGGCCGCGCCCTTCTCGGTCTTCTTGCCCTCATGCGGGAGTTTTCCACCCGCGCTCTCCAGATGCGCGCGGACGAACCACTGGAACTTCTCCAACTCGGCCGAATGGCTGATGAGCATGTCCTGCGACACCAGATCGACATCGTCGAGGTGCGCGATGCCCTTGCGGGTGTCCTCGATGATCCCGGTGTAGACGAGGTCGAGAGCCGCGAGATGAGCCTGGACATTGTCGCGGTCCACCGAGTAGTCATCCCAGGTGCGGTCGTTGACGATGGCGCCCGGGGTGCCCAGCGGGGACGCACCCAGGGTGGCGATGCGTTCGGCCACCTCGTCGGCGTAGCCACGCACCAATTCGACCTGCGGATCGATCATCTCGTGGACCCCGATGAAGTTGGGACCGACGACGTTCCAGTGCACGTGCTTGAGCGTCAGATGCAGGTCGTTGTAGCGACTCAACTGCTTCTGCAGGAGATCGGCTACGTCCGCACCCTGCTTGTCGGAAAGTCCCGGAATGGTGAAACTGCTCATGGTGTCTCCTTCATATCGGCGTCATTGCGTCGTCTGGCTCCCCCGACGCATACCCAAAGAGCCCGATCGGTAACCCATCTGGGCGCCGCGCTCAGAGCGCCCGCAGGTTCGGTATCGCCTGACGCGGCCCGCGGCGTTGCCGGACGGCCAGCCCGCCGGCTTCCAGCAACCGCACCGCCCGGTGCCGGTGCGGGCGCAACGGTTCGAGCAACTCCACCATCTCGGCGTCGTCGATGGGCCTGCCCAACAGGCTCAGCCCGACCACCTTCGACAGGTGGTAGTCACCGACCGACAGCGCGTCGGCGTCACCGAACGCGCGCTGCATCGTCTCCGCCGCCGTCCACACACCGACACCGGGCAGCGATGTCAGGCCCGCCGCCGCCCTCGCGGGGTGCAGCCGCTCCAGCGCGTCGGCGCGTTGCGCGCACCCCACCACGGTGCGGGCCCGGCCCGGATCCACGTTGGCGAGATGGAACTCCCAGGACGGAATGCGGCGCCACACCTCGGCAGTGGGAGGCACCCGCATGCCCGCGGGCGCTGGACCGGGCGCCGGCGCGCCGAACTTGGTGGTCAGCAGCCGCCATGCGCGGAAGGCATCCTTGCCGTACACCCGCTGCTCGAGGACCGCCGGGATCAGCGCCTCCAGCACCCGGCCGGTCCGGCCCAGCCGGAGATGAGGCACCCGCCGATAGGCTTCTGCAACCGTCGGCTCCGCCGGGTCGAAACCCAAAGTGTCATCCTCGGATCCGAGCAGCGCACCGAAACCGTCCAGGAACTCGGCGGCACCGGGACCCCACGCCTCACATTCCACGACGTCCGGGGCCGTCTTGCGGATCCGAGCAGTCACCGCGCCGGTACGCGTCATCGACGTGCGCCAGGTGTCGCCGTCGATCAGCTGGAAACACGGGTCGCCGCTGCCGCGGCGCAACGGCGACAGGGTGAACCCGGGACTGACGGGTCCGTCGAAGGTCACCGACGCGGTGGGCACCTGCCCAATCTAGGCCAGCGAGATCTGCGCCTTGTCCGGATAGAAGGCAACCTTGCCGGCGATGTCGGCGACCGCGGGGTACGGCTGCTCGTAGGTCCAGATGGCGTCCTGCACATCGGCCACGTGGAAGTAGCTCGCCTCACCCTTGTAGGGGCAGTAGGAGGTCGTCTCGCTGGGCACCAGGGCCGTGAGCACCACATCTTCGCGCGGGATGTACAGCACCGCCGGATACGTGCTCTCCTGCAGCGTGACCGCACCGTCCGATTCGGCGACGACCACCCCGTTGACCGTGACGGTGACGTGCCTGCCGGTCGGTGCCACGGTGATCGGATGCTCGGCGGTGGGCTGCCACACAGGACGCTCGCTCATGATTCGGACAACGTCGGCCCCGATGCGGTGATTCCCGCCACCCCCGATCGCTACTATCGGCCCATGAACGCACCGATTACCGGGTCCGTGTCGATCGCGGCCGATCCTGCGAAGGTATACGCGCTGATCACCGACCTTTCGACGCTGGCAGCGCTGGCCGAAGAAGCCCATGCCATGCACTGGACGAAGGGACACTCGGCGGTCGCCCCGGGAGCCGTGTTCAAGGGCGAGAACCGCAACGGCTCGAAGTCCTGGACCACCACCTGCACCATCACCGATGCCGCCCCGGGGTCGACGTTCGCGTTCGACGTGAAATCGGCGGTGTTCCCGGTGGCGCACTGGCGCTACGACATCACCCCGGCCGACGGCGGGTGCACCGTCACCGAGTCGATGTGGGACCGTCGGGCCGGATGGTTCAAGAAGGTCGCCGGCCTGGCCACCGGCGTCAGTGACCGGGCCGGCGCCAACGCCGAGCACATCAAGGTCACCCTGCAGCGGCTCAAGGAGCGCGCGGAAGCTTGAGCGCGTCCGCTCAGGGCTTCCGCGTGATGACGTCGGCGACCCTGGCGATGGGTGAGGTCGTGCGGCGGCCGTTGGCCTCATGTCGGTCGGCGAGTTTGTAGGCGATGTAGAGGCCGCGCACCCCAAGCCAGCGCATCGGCTCGGGCTCCCAATTGCGCGACTGGTGGCCGACCCAGGGCAGTTCGGTGATCGGCGTGTTCCGGGTCAGCACCAGGTCGGCCAGGGTGCGACCCGCGAGGTTCGTCGCCGTCACACCGTGCCCGACATAGCCGCCGGCCCAGCCCAGTCCGGTGGCGCGGTCCAGCGCGACGCCGGCTTCCCAGTCGCGCGGCACCGCGAGCACGCCGCACCAGCCGTGCGCGATGGGAATGTCGCGGACCTGCGGCAGGATCGAGTGCAGCACGTCGGCCAGCAGACGGATGGTGCGGGCGGGCACCTGGCCGTCCTGATCGGTGCGTGACCCGAACCGGTAGGGCACGCTGCGCCCGCCGATCGCGATGCGGTCATCGGCGGTACGCTGCGCGTAGAAGAATCCATGCGCGGTGTCGCCCACGGTTTCGCGTCCCTGCCAACCGATTTCGTCCCAGATGTGAGCGGGGACCGGGTCGGTGGCGATCATCGAGCTGTTCATCGGCAGCCAGCGCCTGCGCAATCCGGGAAGCGCGGGCGTGAAGCCCTCGGTGGCCCGCAGCACGATCGGCGCGCGCACGGTGCCGGTCCTGGTGACGGCCCTACCCTGCTGGATTTCGATGACCGCGGACTGTTCGTGGATGGTGACGCCGAGGCGTTCGACGGTGTCGGCCAGCCCGGCGGCCAGCGCGGCCGGCTGGATGCGCGCGCAGTCCGGGCTGTGATAGGCCGACACCAGTCCGTCGATGTCGATGCGTTGCGCTGCTTGCTCTTTGGTCAGTTCGACGACGTCGTTGCACCAACGGCGCTCTTCGGCGACACTCGCAGCCAATCGCGCCGCCTGGGCTGGGTTGCGGGCGATCTCCAGATTGCCGCCCTTGACCGCGCCCGCGTCGATCCCCTCCCGGGCGGCCACCTCGATGACCTCGTCGACGGACTCGTTGAGCGCCCGTTGCCAGGCCAGAACCTTTTCGCGGCCATAGGTTTTCGCCATCCTATTGCGATCGCCGGGAACCAGTCCGGACAGCCAGCCACCGTTTCGGCCCGATGCGCCGAAGCCGGCGAAGCGGGCCTCCAGCACGGTGATCCGCAGCGACGGGTCGGCCTTCTTGAGGTAGTAGGCCGTCCACAGACCGGTGTAGCCGGCGCCGACGATGCAGACATCGGCGTCTCGGTCCCCTGGCAGCCGTGGCCGCAGCGACGGCATCTTGTCGAACCAGTGCGAGACACGACCGTTGATGGTGGACACCCAGTGATTCTGCCAGGCCGGGTTGTCGGTGGTGCGGCGCATCGTGTCTGTCAAGACCGACGAAAGGGGCACACCATGTGCTGGCAATGCGATCACCCGGGGGCCACCCGGCAGGACTACCTCGATGCGCTGCGGGGCATCGTCATGCAGAACGGCTGGGCGGGGCAGTATGTCGAGGCCGACCCGCCGTTCGCGTACACCGTAGGGCTGAGCGAGGCGGGGCTGCCCGAACTTCTCATCACCGGCCTTCCGCCTGAACGGTCCATGCTGCTGCTGAACGAGATGGCGCACTACATGGTGCACGAGGTCGAGCCTGCGCCCGGCGACACCATGACGTTTCCCGACGATTCGTGTGCCGAGTTCGTCGAGGTGAGTCACCCGGATGTGCACATGGGGTGGGCCGTGGCGTTTCACGGCGGTCCCATCCGCGGCCTGCAGATCGCCTGGCGCGACGAACGTGGACACTCGCCGTGGTGCCCGGACTTCAACAGCGGCGGCCCGCGGCAGCCGGTGTTCGGGGCGCGGGGGCCGGTCGACACCTGACGGTTGGACTTCCAAAGTGCCCACCTCTCAGCGACTTTCGAGCGACAACCGAGTCTCAGTAATTTCTTTGGACTCATTGATCACATCGGTCACTTTTTTGGCCGTTTTGTCGGTGGTCGCACGTATGTTCGAGTCATGAACAGTGATGTGGCCGGCGGTCGGGACGCGGTGCAACACGCACTGTCCGACCGCGCCGCGTCGGTCAAAGCGCTGCTGGACGCCGATTTCACGATGTTCGACACCGCGGAGTTGCTGGAACTGTTGTCCGAGCGGGAGCAGCAGGCCCGCGCCGATACCGCGGTCGATCACCGGATCCTGGCCGCCCTGATGGACCGGGCCACCCCGCATGAGATCGGCGGGAAAACCTGGACCGACGTGCTGGCCACCCGCGACCGCCTCAGCGCCACCGAAGCCGCCCGCCGCGTCACTGCGGCCCGCGACCTCGGCCCGCGGCACACCATGACCGGTGAGGTCCTGGAACCGGTGCTGGCGGCGTGCGCGGCCGCGCTGGCCGCCGGGATGATCACCACCGGGCATATCGCGATCATCCGTGCCACGCTGAACAAGGCCTCGGCGCGCCTGGATGCCACCGCGCGCGGGCAGCTGGAATCCACACTGGTGGATATCGCCGCCACGAATACCCCTGAAACGTTGCAGAAGGCCGCCGATCACGCGCTGGCTCTGCTCAACCCCGACGGTGATGGCCCCGACCTGGCGCCGCACCGGCGCGGGCTGAGCATCAGCGCCCAAGACGTCGACGGTATGGCCAAAGTGTCGGGTTGGGTGGATGCGGAGTTCGCCGCCTATCTGCGCACCATCCTGGACGTGTGGGCACGACCGGGCGTCAACAACCCCGACGATGTTCAGCCCCAGCAGAATCCGGACCCCAATCCGCTCGAGGACGACCCCGTTGAACCCGACACCGACACCGAACCCGAGGGTGAGTTCGACTTCGACTTCGAGTTCGAGGCAGAGGGTGAGACAGCGGGTGAGGCAGAGGCAGAGGCCGGATCAGCAGCGGCCGAATCGGAGGTTGAGCCCGAGCCCGAGGAACCCGAGACCGAGGTGCCCGGGCCCGCTGAGTCGCCGGCCACGTGGGACCCCGACGAATTTCTGCGCGACCCGCGCACCCAGTCCCAACGCAACCACGACGCCATCAAAGCCGTCCTACGCGACACCCTGATGTCCAACAAGCTCGGCCAGCACAACGGCCTACCGGTCTCCGTGGTCGTCTCCACCACCCTCAGAGAGTTGGAGGCCGCTGCCGGGATCGCGGTCACCGGCGCGGGCACCCTCATGCCCATGCGCGATCTGATCCGGCTGGCCGAACACGCCCACCACTACCTGATCGTCTACCGGCACCACACCGCCGAACCGCTCTACATGGGCCGCTCCAAACGCTTGGCCACCAAGGCCCAACGCCTGCTGCTCTACCACCGCGACCGCGGCTGCACCCGGCCCGGCTGCACCCAAGCAGCGTGCCGCTGCCAAGCCCACCACGCCAACCCCAGCTGGAACAACGGCGGACTCACCGACGCACCCGATCTCGGGCTGGGCTGCGGACCGGACAACCTGCTCGCCGAACTGGGCTGGACCAACACCATCGACCCCGTCACCGGCCGCGTGCACTGGCACCCACCACCACTGATGAACACCGGCGGCGACACCCTCAACCACCACTTCCACCCCGAAGAACTCTTCCCGCCAACCGATTCCGACGAACAGGACGACGACCCGTGGCTTTCTCAGAACGAATAGCGATGGTATTGCGCCACATAACGCAATACCGACACCCTCGACATGGCGTTGGCCAGCAGCCGGTAGGCCGGACGCACCAGATCAAAAGCCACAGTGTCAAAAGGGGATACCCAGGCCAGCAGCCGCGTGCCGGGGACATTCCGCAGGATGTCATCGGGACCGTTGACCGCCCAGCGCAGGGTGGCACCCGAACGGCGCACCACCGAATTGGACCACTGCGATCTGATGCCCAGCGAATTGAACGCGTCGAACTGCAATTCCCCGGTGCCGCAATGCCCGACGACTCGGTTGAGCAGATCGAGACCGTCGGCCTCGGTGAGATACATCATCAGTCCCTCCCCGATGGCCAGCACCGGCGCCCCGACCGGGATGTCCCGCAGCCATGCCGGATCGGTGACGGAGGCGGACACGACGTGATAGCCCTCTCCGCCGGCCGGCAGCAGACGGCCGCGCAACTCGGCGACCTCCGGGTAGTCGATGTCGTACCACTGCACGCCCGGTCCCGGCGCCACCCGGAAGTATCTGCTGTCCAGTCCGCAACCGAGGTGCAGCACAGTGGCTTTCGGATGGACAGCCAGGAACTGCCGGACCCAGATATCGAAGTGCGCCGAGCGAGTGGTGACGGCCGGGGACCGCCGCGCGGTGATGGTGGTCTGCGTCCAGTCGTAGTCGATACCCGCGACGGCCTGTTTGGCCCAGCGGTCGTTGAGAATGGGCCGCGCCAGGTCGGCATCCAGCGCCTTGGCGTACAGCGTCGCGAGCATGGTCTGCGGCGCACCGGTCAGATCGACGCGCACGTGGTCATCGGCGGTCATGTCACCACGCTAGTACCGCAACCCGAACGGTCAGCCCGCCTTCTGGCGCTTGGCCGCACGCAGGCCCACCCAGAACCGGGCGGCCTCACGGATGGAGTCTTCGACCGGCGCCGGCTGCCAGCCGAGTTCGCGGGCGGCCTTGCCGTGATCCACCGGCGCCTCGGCCCGCATCAACCGCAGCGACGCCAGCGACAGCCGTTCGTCGGTGCGGCGCAACCGCCCCTTGACGGTACCCATGGCTGCCAGCAGGTAGGTCAGCGGCAGCGGAATGGACCGGGCGGGCGCGGGAACACCGGCCGTCTCGGCCGCGATCCGGGCCACCTCGGCATTGCTGATCATCTTCTCCGATATCAGGTACCGCTCACCGACGCGCCCCTTCTCGGCCGCCAGGATCAGCGCGCGGGCCGCATCGTTGACACCCACCGCTTCGAGTTCGATACCGCTCATCACGAACGGCAGCTTGCCGAACGCGGCGCCGGCGATGATGGCGCCGTGCGGAGTCCGGCCCCAGTCGGTGCCGCCGTAGGTGGTCGACACACACATCGCGACCGCGGGCAGCCCGCGCTCCCGCGCGTACTGCAACACCAGCTTCTCGGCCTGCACCCGCGAGCGCACATACGGCGTGAGCTTCCGCTCGTCGGCGATGTCCTCCTCGGTGGACACCCGGCCGCGCCGGCGCCCCACGGTGGCGTAGCTGCTGGTGAAGACGAATTTCTGCAATCCCGAGGCGATCTCGGGGCGCACCGCGATGTCCAGCACGTGCCGGGTGCCGTCGACATTGGTATGGAACAGCGGTGACGGATCGCGCAGCCAGCCGCGAGTGTCCACGACGCAGTAGTAAATGACATCGACTCCAGTCATCGCCGCGGTCAGCGCCTCGTCGTCCCAGATATCGCCGACGAACCGCTGCACGTCCAGATCGTCGATGCCGATGGTGTTGGCGCCCTCGCGCACCATCACCCGCACGTCCTGCCCGTCGTCGACCAACTGGCGCACCACGTGGGAACCGAGATAGCCGTTGGCGCCGATGACCAGAGCCCTCATCGAGCCATGCCCTTCATCCATTCGGCTGCCTCGTCATCGAGCGTGCCGAGTTCCTGCGCCTTCTTGCACCACTTCATCGCCGCGGACAGGAAGCGCAGCGGGTTGTAGACGTCCTCCTGGCGGCGCCACAGCCCGTCACCGGCATAGGTGAGGATCGACATGTTGGTGGCGCTGATGATGGTGCCGTCACCGGGGTCGCGCATCGGGTTGTCGAGCTCGCAGATCACCCGCGAGGTGGCCTCGTCGATGACGGTCCACAATGCCGGGAACGCTGTCATGTGGTTTCCGGGAAAGCTCTCCATCGTCTTCCAGATCCACGGGCGCACCTGCTCGCGGCCGCGCATGGTTCCCGCGGCGTGCTCCACGTATTCAACGTCGACGGTGTACTGGTCCACCCACGGATCCCAGTTCCGGGTGCGGGCGGCCTCGGCAACCGTCTGCTCGAATGTCGCGAATGCGTCTGTCAGCTCATCACGGGTGAACAGCGTGCTCGTCACACCACAAACTAGAACACGTTCTATCTGGGTTTGTCGAGGGTCGTTCCCGCCGCCAGCACCACCCGGTCGCCGAGCGGTTCGTCCAGCGTGATGTCCAGCGTGCCGGGCACCGCCAGCGTGATGCACATCCGACCGATCGCCTCCGGCGGCACACCACTGTCGAGGTTCACCGTCACCTCCTCGGCGGTCTCCTGGACGGTGGCGTGCACGCCGAAGCACTCCGCGGGGCCCGCGCTGAAATTGACGGCCAGCCCGTCCCCGGTGCGCGTCCAGGACTCGACGCTGGTCACATGCGGGTTCAGGATCATCGGATTCTCGGCGAAGACGGTGCGCCACTGATCGGCGGGCACCTCGGGCGGGGCATCCACCGGAGGCACGGGCGGGTCGGCGGAGGCCGGTGGTGCAACGGCTACCAGGACGCCGCCGACCAGGATTAACCCGGCGTGCGCTGTGGTTACAGCTCTACGCATGGGTTCCACCGTAGCGGCGGAGCACAATGGATGCTGACCGTGTACGTGACTGCAGAAGGAGTGATGGCGCATGAGCGACAATCAGAAGGCGATCCTGGCCGGCGGCTGCTTCTGGGGTATGCAGGACCTGATCCGCAAGCAGCCCGGAGTCGTGTCCACCCGGGTGGGCTACACGGGCGGGCAGAACGACCACGCGACCTACCGCAACCATCCGGGTCACGCGGAGGCCATCGAGATCGTGTTCGATCCGGCCCAGACCGACTATCGGTCCATTCTGGAGTTCTTTTTCCAGATCCACGATCCGTCGACCAAGAACCGGCAGGGCAACGACGTCGGTTCCAGTTACCGCTCGGCCATCTTCTACGCCGACGACGACCAGAAGTCCGTCGCGCTGGACACCATCGCCGATGTCGACGCATCGGGTCTGTGGCCGGGCAAGGTCGTCACCGAGGTTGTCCCCGAGGCCGACTTCTGGGAGGCCGAACCGGAGCACCAGGACTATCTGGTGCGCTACCCGACCGGGTACACCTGCCACTTCCCGCGCCCGGGCTGGAAGCTGCCCAAGCGGGCCGAGGTCTAACCGACCGCCCTCCGGTTCTATTTCCCGGGTCGCTGCGCTCCTGCCCTCCGGTTCTATTTCCCGGGTCGCTGCGCTCCTGCCCTCCGGTGCAACACCACCCGGCCGCCGCGCTTGGGCGTGAAGGCCACTCCCCGCGAGTGCACCTTCTCCCCGGGCGCGGTGGTCGTGGCAATGGTGAAGTGCCGCAAGACGGTACGCAGCACGATGTCCATCTCCACATTGGCGAACACCGCGCCGACGCAGCGCCGGGTCCCGCCGCCGTAGGGCACCCAGGCCAGCGGCGGACGGTTGCCGATGAACCGCTCCGGGTCGAACCGTTCGGCATCCTCGAACTCGCGCTCGTGCAGCTGGGACAGGCTGACCACGATCGAATGGCCCCGCGGTATCACCCATTCGCCGAGCTCGAAGGTCGGTGAGTACACGTGCCTGCCGGAGAAGTCGATGACGGTCCTGGCCCGCTGGGTCTCCAGGATGACGGCCTGGCGGTACTCGTTGTCGTCGCCTGCAGCCTCCTCGACCAGCCTGGCCAGCACATCGGGATGCCGGCTGATCCGCTCGAATACCCAGCCCATGGTGGACGCCGTCGTCTCGTGCCCGGCGGCCAGCAGGGTCAGTAGTTCGTCCGCGATGTCCTGGCGCGACATCGCCGTGCCGTCCTCGTAGGTACTGCGCAGCAGCAGCGCCAGCACGTCATCGCGTTCATCGAGCCGCGGATCGGCGGCGACTTCGTCGATGAGGCGTCCGACGACATCGTCGTAGCGACGGCGGTAGTCGGCCAGTCGGCCCCACGGGTGCCAGCGGCCGTGTTCCCGCTTGGGAGTCGGCAGCGTGGCGCAACGCGAACCCAGGGTCACCCACGGCGGAATGATCCGGCGCAACTCGTCCAGGTGTGCGCCGTCGGCGCCGAACACGGCCCGCAAGATCGCGTTCAGGGTGATCCGCATCATCGGATCGAGCGTCGGGAACTCTTGTCCTACCGGCCAGTTCGCGGACTCGCGCAGCGTCTCCTCTTCGAAGATCTGCTCGTAGTTCTTGATGCTCTTGCCGTGGAAGGGCGGTGTGAGCAGCCGGCGCCTGCGTTTGTGCTCGCCGCGGTCGAGCGCGAACACCGAACCGGGCCCGAGTATCCGGGACAGGTTCGGCTGGATATTGCCGACGTCGTCGGGGCTGGCGGTGAACAACTGCTTGGCCAGTTGTGAATCCGTGACGATCACGGTGGGGCCGAAAACCGGCAGTTTCATCGTGAACGCCGGGCCGTAGCGGCGTGCCAGCCGCGCAACGACGGGACGGCGGAACAGGGCGAATCCGATGCCGGTCAACGTCTTGCCGGCGGTGGGTCCGGGTGGCAGATGCACGGCGGGAATTTCGGTGATGGTCGCTTCGCTCATGGACGCACTCCAGACCGGGTGTTGGTACTGCGCTGTACCGCAGGTGTGTGACCTACGGTACTCGGTGGTACCAGCGGTAGGCAAGAGTAATCGGCAAGGATGGCGCGATGGAGGTAAGTCGGCCATTTCGCACCCGCCTGTTCGACGGCCTGGCGTCTTCCATCGCCGAACGCGGATACCGGGCCACCACGGTCGCCGATATCGTGCGGCACGCCCGCACCTCGAAGCGCACGTTCTACAGCGAATTCACGGACAAGGAACAGTGTTTCGTCGAGCTGCTGCGTGCCGACCACGAGCAGCTGCTGGTGGCGATCCGGACCGCCGTGGACCCCGAATCGGACTGGCGGATGCAGATCCGCCAGGCCGCCACCGCCTACGTGGACCACATCGGCGCGCGGCCGGAGATCACGCTGAGCTGGATCCGGGAGCTGCCCGCCCTCGGCGCCACCGTGCGGTCCATCCAGCGCGCGGCCATGAGCGGGCTGACCGAACTGCTCGTCGACCTGTCCGGCAGCCCGGGCTTCCGGCGTGCCGAGCTCGCACCGGTACGGCGTGAACTCGCCGTCATCCTGCTGGGCGGGCTGCGGGAACTGACGGCACTGACGGTGGAGGACGAGCTGCCCACCGCGTCGATCCTGGAGCCCGCGGTGCTCGCCTCCGAAGCACTGCTCAGCGCAGGATCAGCCGCGCGGATTTGAGCAGTCGCAGGGAAATCTCCGGGTACGCGTCATATCCCATACCTGCCCACACCAGCGTTCCGGTGTAGAGCAGTTCGAGCGCTTCGATGACATCGGAGTCCACCGCAGCGCCCAAGGCCGCGACCAGGCGGGCCCGGATGTCGGCGCCGATGCGCGCGCGCAGTACATCGACATCGGGATCCTTGCCGAGCAGCGCGTTGGTCACCGCGCCCGCGAACTCGGGTTCACCGGCCACCAACGACGAGATCTGCTCCAGCACCTCGAGCACCCGCGTCGCCGGATCCGACGATTCGTGCTCGGCGAGCGGCGATTCGACGAGTCTGCGCCAGAACACCTCGGCAACGAGGTGCTCCTTGGAGGAGAAATAGGTATACGCGGTCGCGGCTCCGACGCCGGCCTGCGCGGCCACCCGGCGCACCGTCAGCGCCGAAAATCCCTCGCGTCCCAGCAGTTCGAGCGCGGCCTTGCCGAGCCGTTCGACGGTGTCGGCCTGCTTGGCGCTCAACCGACGGCGCGTCGACTCCAAGGCCGTATCGGACACGTGTCCAGACACTACTGCAACCGCCCATCACCAGCAACGGTAGGTTTATCTGCCATGAGCACCGCCGACACCGCCCTGCCTGCCGAAGCCGCCCGCCTGTTCGAGTTCGCCGAGCAGGTCATCGGCTTCATGCCCGCCGACGAGGGCCGCGCCCTCTACGACGCCGCCGTGCACTATCTGGCCGGCGGTGTCGGCGTCGAGATCGGCACCTACTGCGGCAAGTCCACCGTGCTGCTGGGTGCGGCCGCCGCACAGGTCGACGGCGTCGTCTACACCGTCGACCACCATCACGGGTCCGAGGAACACCAGCCCGGCTGGGAGTACCACGACACCGGGCTCGTCGATCCGGTCACCAAGCGCTTCGACACCCTGCCCACGATGCGCCACACCCTGGACCTGGCCGGCCTGGAGGACCACGTGGTGGCGATAGTGGGCAAGTCCCCCACCGTCGCCCGGGTCTGGGGCACGCCCGTGCAGTTCCTGTTCATCGACGGCGGACATACCGAGGAGGCCGCCCAGCGTGACTATGACGGCTGGGCCAAGTGGGTGGCACCCGGTGGCGGACTGGTCATCCACGATGTGTTCCCCGACCCGAACGACGGCGGACAGGCTCCGTTCCACATCTACCGCCGCGCCATCGATTCCGGTGACTTCAAGGAGATCTCGGCGACCGGATCGCTGCGGCTGCTGGAACGCGTCTAGACGCGGTCGCAGGCGCAGTCGAATTCGCCCTCCAGGCCGCGCGGCAGCTCGGCACCGTGGAAGATGCCGCCGGCCGGGGTGGTCCGGGACAGGGCGTCGGCGGCCAGGACCATCGCTGCACCGGTCCAGGTGGTGCGCTCCACGGGCCAGCGCTTGCCGTCGGTGAAAACCAGCCCGGTCCAATAGGATCCGTCCACCTCACGTAGATGTTGCATGGCGGTGAACTGCTCAAGGGCGCGCACGCGGTCACCGACGGCATCCAGCGCCATGACCAGTTCGCAGGTCTCCGCGCCGGTCACCCACGGCCGGTGGTCGACGCAGCGGATACCCAGACCTGGCACCACGAAGTCATCCCAGCGGGATTCGATGCGGGACAGTGCGGCCCCACCCTGGACGGCTCCCCCGAGCACCGGGTAGTACCACTCCATCGCATGAGTGTCCTTGGCGTTGAACAGTTCCGGATGCTCGGCGATCGCGTGCCCCAGTTGACCGACGGCGACCTCCCACTCGGGCTGCGGATCGTCGAGGTAGTTCGCCAGCGCCAGAGCGCACCGGATGCTGTGGTAGATGCTCGCGCAACCGGTGAGCAGAGCCTCGTCCATCATCCCGGCTTCGCTTCTGGCCCAGCTGATCTGACCGCCCGGCAGCTGCATGCTGAGCACCAGCTCGATGGCCCGGCTGACCGTCGGCCACATCTGCACCGCGAACCGCCGGTCCCCGGTGATGAGCACGTGATGCCATACGCCGGTGGCGATGTAGGCGCAGAAATTGCTGTCGGTGTTGGCATCCTCGATGACACCGTTGCGCAACTGGATCGGCCAGGAACCGTCGGCCCGTTGCGTACGGCGACACCAGTCGAATCCGGCGCGAGCCGGCTCGCGCAGACCTGCGACGGTCAGGGCCATCAGGTTCTCGACGTGGTCCCACGGGTCGGTGTGACCACCGACCGACCAGGGGATCGCACCGTCGGACTCCTGGGTGTCGGCAATGGACTTGGCCGTCTGCAGGCACTGCTGCGGCGTCAGTACACCTGACACACCGGGAATCTCGTGGCGACGCATGGTGTCCTACGCCACCGGCTTCTCGAAGGCCGCCGGCTTTTCGAAATACAACGCGACGCTCTTACCGATTGCCGGGTTGAGCACTGCCTCGGCCTGACGGGTCAGCCACGGCCGGCTCATCATGTCCCACACCAGTAGTTTGTGGTAGGCAGTCACCGCGGGATGATTCGGCTTGTCCACCCCGACAGCGCATTTCAGCCACCAAAACGGCGCGTGCAGCGAATGCGCATGCTCGCGGTGGGTGAATCGCATGCCACGGCTCACGACCTTGTCGCGCAGTTCATCGGCACGGTAGATCCGGATGTGCCCACCCTCGTTGGCGTGGTACTCGTCCGAGAGCAACCAGCACACCCTTTCGGGGAGCCAGCGGGGCACGGTGATGGCAAGTACGCCACCGGGTTTGAGCACCCGGACCAGCTCGGCGATGGCGGCGTCATCCGCCGGGACATGTTCAAGGATCTCCGAGGCGATGACACAGTCGAAGCTGCCGTCGGCGTAGGGCAGCGCCAGGGCATCGCCCTTGACGGCCTCCGCGGTGGCCGAGGCGGGCGCTTCGCCCTGCTCCTTCATCGCGGTCAGGATGGCATCGACATCGTTGAGATCCTCGACGCTCTGATCGAAGGCGATGACATCGGCGCCACGCCGGTAGGCCTCGAAGGAGTGCCTGCCCGCGCCGCAACCGACATCGATGACCGATGTTCCTGGCCCGACGCCGAGCCGGTCGTAGTCAACGGTCAGCACGCTGTGTGCCCTTTCTTCGTGGTGACGGCGGTTCTCTCGATGGCCCGCTCGTACACGGCGACGGTCTGCGCCGCAACGGATTCCCAGCTGAACACGTCCAATGCCCGACGCCGGCCCGCGGCACCGAGGCGGTGCCGTTCGGCCGGTGAGTCCAGCAGTTCGCCGAGCACACCGGTCAGCTCCTCGACATCGGCGGGCCGCACCAGGCGCGCACATTCGCCCTCTTCGCCGAGTACCTCGGGCAGCGCGCCGGCCCGGCTCGCCACGATCGGGGTGCCGCTGGCCATCGCCTCCACGGCGGGCAACGAGAATCCCTCGTACAGCGAGGGTATGCAGGCAATCTCGGCTGATGACAGCAGCTCGGCAAGCGCTTCGTCGGACAGGCCGCTGGACACGTTGACGATATCGGAGATGCCCAGTTCGGCGATCAGCTTCTCGGTCGGCCCGTTGGGCTCGAGCTTGGACACCAGTTGCACATCCAGGTTGTGATGCGCACGCAACCGCGCCACCGAGTGCAACAGATTGCCCACACCCTTGAGCGGCACATCGGCACTCGCGATCGCGATGATCCGGCCGGGCACCCGGTCGGCAGCCGGCTTGAACAGTTCGGTGTCGACGCCGAGGGGCACCACGTGCAACTGCTCGTCGCTCACCCCGAAGTCCTCGGCGATATCGGCGGCCGAGGTCGAGGAGACGGTCAGCAGTTCCGGGATCGCCCGCGCGACCTTCTTCTGCGTCTCGGCGAACGCGTACCAGCGCCGCACCAGCGGCTTGCGCCACCACCTGGCGGCGGCCACCTCGAGCACCCGGTCGCGGGTGATCGGGTGGTGCACGGTGGCGACCACGGGCAGGCCGCGCCTCGCGATCGTCAGCAGCGCCGAACCCAGGCTCTGGTTGTCGTGGATGACGTCGAACTCGTCACCGCGTTCGGCCATGATCCGGGCCACCCGCAGACAGAACGTCTTGGGTTCGGGAAATCCGGCCGACCACATGGTTGCCAGCTCGAGCAGATCGATGCGGTCCCTGATCTCGCGGGGGTGCGGCACCCGGAACGGATCGGGTTCGCGGTAGAGGTCCAGGCTCGGCACCTTGGTGAGCCGTACCCGCGGGTCCAGCCCGTCGGGATAGGGCTGGCCGGAGAACACCTCGACCTCGTGGCCGAGCTCGGCGAGGCCCTGGGAGAGGTAGCGGACGTAGACACCCTGGCCACCGCAATGCGTTTTGCTGCGATATGACAGAAGGGCTATACGCACGTCAGCTCAATCCGCTGAACTGCAGCGCAAGCATACTGGACATGTGTCCAGACTATAGTTCGACGGGCTAGGTGGCGCAACGCGGCCGGGGTCGCCCGGGGACGGGTAGGACAAAGGCGAACGGCCTCGGGAAGCCCAGGCCGGTGAGCTCCGCGCGCCGCACGGCGGCAACGCCCACCACGCGCGTTCTGCCCGATGACGGTTCATAGCAATGCAATTGGTCATCCCCGGCCGAGATGCCGGTGATCAGCACCCAGTGCCGCGGAATGAACCTGCCGACCAGCATCGCGACCGGAAAGCCGTCGTGCACGGCAGCCACCACGTCGTCGAGTGGATCTGTTCTGCGCAGCAGGCCCAGACACAGTCGCCACCGGTACCGCACCGGACTGTGCTCACCGATGGCGCCGGCCAGCCCGCGCGGTGTCATCCCGAGACGCCGGGGCCAGACCCGGTTGACCGCATGGTGGACCCGCGCCTGCTCGGCGGCGAACCAGGACGCCGCGCCGGCGCCGCCCAACGGCCTGCCGTAATCGGGTTCCAGCAACGCGGCGGCCAGCACCGCGACGGAGGGACCGCAGCTGATTCCGTCGCGCTGCCGCAGGCGCAGACCGGCGAACTTCATGGCCCACCCAGGGTAGCCATTTCTGGTACCCCTGGTATCGGGTATCTGTTTCTGGCAACATTACCGACCTGTAAATCCGCAGGACGGCAAACGGGGGTGGGCATGTCAGGCACGTTGCGCGTGTTGGCGGAGGCGGGCACCGAGGGTGGTGGCGCCGATCTCGACCAGATCATCGGCGTATCGATCGCCACCGGCATCATCACCGCCGGACTGTTGTGGATCGGCATCCTGCATCGCACGCGCCGCATCACGTGGCTGGACACGCTGGCCACCAAGGTGGGTGTGAAGATGAACCGCCCACCCTGGGTGGCGCTGCCGACGCTGCTGTTCACCTCGACCATCATCTGCGCGATGTTCGGGTTCATCTGGGATGTCAGCCTGCACATCGGCAAGGGCCGCGACTCCGGGCCGCTGGCCAACCCGGCGCACTACTTCATCCTGGTCGGCCTGTTCCTGCTGTTCATCGCCGGATCGTTGGCCATCATCCTGCCCTACGAAAAGCCGGGTCCGGCGGCGCTGAGAATCACCAGAACCTGGTACGCGCCCGTCGGCGGTGTGCTGATGGCCGCGTGCGGTCTGTACGCGCTCATCGGATTCCCGCTCGACGACGTCTGGCATCGCATCTTCGGCCAGGACGTGACGCTCTGGGGGCCGACCCACCTGATGCTGATCGGCGGCGCAGGGCTGTCCCTGGTCGCCGTGCTGCTGCTGGAGCATGAGGGCCGCATCGCGATGGGTCCCGATGCCGATGTCTCCCCGCGGAAGATACTGCGCTACTTCGCCTTCGGCGGCCTCGTCATCGGCCTGTCGGTGTTCCCCGTCGAATACGACTTCGGTATCGAGCAGTTCCGGCTGGTGTTGCACCCGATGTTGATCGCGGCCGCCGCGGCGCTGGCCCTGGTCGCCGCCCGGATCACCCTCGGCAGGGGCGCTGCGCTGGCCGCGGTGCTGTTCGCGCTGCTGATCCGTGGGCTAGTCGCGGCCGCGGTGGGCCCGGTCCTCGGCGCCCCCTACAGCTGGTTCGCCCTCTACCTCGGCCCGGCCGTGGTGGTCGAATTACTGGCGCTCACACCACTTCTGCGGCGCCCCATCCTGTTCGGTGCCGTTGCCGGCGCCGGTATCGGCACGGTCGGCTTGTGGCTGGAATCGTTCTGGATCGACGCGGTCTTCATGTACCCGTGGCCGGCCTCCATGTGGGTCGAGGCCATGGTCACCTCGGTGCCGGTGGCCGTCCTGATGGGGATGTGCGGCGGGCTGCTCGCCACCGTGCTCACCGGCCGTCCATTGCCCCGGCGTGCCGCGAGCATCGGGGTGGTGGTCCTGACGGTGCTGACCGTCAGCGCGGCGGTCGGCAACGGCCTGAACATCTCGGTGCCGGAAAACGCCAGCGCGCAGATCACCCTCACCGAGTTGCCCAGCCCCGCCGGGCAGCGGCTGGTGAGCGCCGACATCCGGGTCACCCCGACCGACCTCGTCAGCGATGACCCCCAATGGATTTCGATGCTGTCCTGGCAAGGTGGGCTCGACAACGAGCGCGGGTTGATCGTGGACACGCTGGAGCGCCTCGGACCCGGCCACTACCGCACCACCCGCCCGGTCCCGGTCTGGGGCACCTGGAAGACCTTGGTCCGCGTGCAGGACGGCCGCACCATGACCGCCGTCCCGATCTTCCTGCCCGCCGACCCGGGCATCGGCGCCACCGAGCTGCCCGCCGAGGCATCGATGACACGGGAGTTCACCCAGGAGATCGAGATCCTGCAGCGCGAACGCAATCTGGACGTGCCGAGCTGGCTGTTCACCGCGGCATCCCTCGTCGTCCTGCTGTGCTCGCTCATCCTGATCGCGGCGCTGAGCTGGGGAGCCGGCCGGATCAACGACCGGGAGATGCGTGCGCACAGCAGCGCTGAGACCAAGCAGCCCGTCCCGCTGACGTGACCTACCTGGCCGACCACTCCCTGCTGCTCGCCCTGCCGGCGTTCGCGCCCGCGGTGGTGCTCGCCGGGGTGGTGGCGTGGGTGGCCATCAAGGACCGGCGCAACCCCGACCCCGACGACGAGAATCCAAGTGAGGACCCAGATTGAGGACATTGTTGGCGGCGACCGTGGTGCTGACCGGTGCCGTGCTGGCCACCGCGGGCTGCACGAGTTCCACCGAGGAACCGGCCGACCGGTCCTCGGTAACCGCCGCGCCCGCGCTCTCCGATCAGCAGGCGCCGCCGGCGCGGGTCGTCATCGACGTGACCATCAAGGACGGACAGGCGACACCGGTCAATCAGCAGGTGCAGGCCGCGGTCAAGCAGCCGATCATCATCCGGGTCACCAGTGACGCCGAGGACGAACTGCACGTACACGCCAGCCCCGAACACACCTTCGCCGTGAAACCCGAGTCGCTGCAGTCCTTTCAATTCGCGGTCGAGGTGCCCGGCAAGGTCGACGTAGAGCTGCACGATCTGAACCGGGTCGTCGCTACCATCACGGTGCAGTGACCACCACGGCGGTCCTCGCCCACGGCCTGGGCGGCTCGGCCGATCTGCCCATCCCGTTCACCTACGCGGTGGTCGGTGCCGCCTGGACGCTGACCTTCACCTTCGCCGTGGTCGCACTGGCCTGGCGTAAGCCACGTTTCGACCCTGACATCCCGGGCCGTCCGCTGCCGGTCTGGGTCACCACCGTCGTCGACGCACCGGTGACCCGATGGCTGATCGGCGCAGCCGGCCTGGCATTCACCGCCTGGGTGGCCGTCGCGGCCGTCACCGGCCCGCAGGATTCCCGCAATGCGCTGCCCGGGGTCTTCTACGTCCTGCTGTGGGTCGGGCTGGTGGCGTTGTCACTGTTCCTCGGCCCGGTGTGGCGGGTGATCTCACCGGTACGCACGGTCCTGCGCCTGGTGCGTGTCACCCGCGACGGCGTGGCTTTCCCCCGTCGCTTCGCTCGCCGCTACCCGCGCCGCCTCGGCTATTGGCCCGCCGCCGCAGGATTGTTCGCCTTCGTCTGGCTCGAGTTGGCCAGCCCCGATCCGGGATCGCTGACCGCGGTGAAGATCTGGCTGCTGATCTACCTTGCGGTGACACTCGCGGGCGCGCTGCTGAGCGGACCGCGCTGGTGTTCTCACGCCGACCCGTTCGAGGTCTACAGCATGATCGCCTCACGGTGTGCACCGTGGCGCCGCAACACCGATGGCCGCATCGCCATCGCCAATCCGTTCAACCGGCTGCTGTCGCTTCCGGTGCGTCCCGGCACCGTGACCGTGCTGGCCGTGTTGCTGGGATCGACCGCGTTCGACAGCTTTTCGGCGATGCCGGTGTGGCGCAACTTCGTCGACACCCACACCTCTGGTCCGTGGGACGCCAGCGCGGTCAAGACCGCGGGGCTGTTGCTCTTCGTGGTGACCGTGGCGGTGACGTTCAGCCTGGCCGCCGCGGCGACCGGAGGTGTGGACCGCGAGGGCCGCCGCGCACTGCCCGGCTTGATGGCGCACTCGTTGATCCCGATCGTGATCGGCTACGTCTTCGCCCACTACCTCACCTATCTGGTCGAGAAGGGCCAGCAGACCGTGCACGCGCTCATGGGATCCCATGACGCCGAGGTGTATTACCTGCTGTCCATGCATCCCTCGGTACTGGCCTCGCTCAAGGTCGGGTTTGTGCTGCTCGGGCATGTGGCCGGTGTCATCGCCGCGCACGACCGCGCGCTGCGGGTGTTGCCCAAGGGCCATCAGATGACCGGGCAGCTGGCGATGATGCTGGTGATGGTCGGCTACACATTCACCGGCCTGTACCTGCTCTTCGGCGGGTGAGGGGACTACGGTTGTGCCATGCGTGCGTTGATCGTGGTCGATGTGCAGAAGGACTTCTGCGAAGGTGGGTCCCTGGCGGTTGACGGCGGTGCCGCCGTCGCACGGGGTATCACCGAGTTGCTGAGCGGGCACGATTACGACCATGTGGTCGCCACCATGGACTTCCACATCGATCCGGGCGAACACTTCTCCGAGACCCCCGACTACCGGGTGTCCTGGCCGCGGCACTGCGTCGTGGGCACCCCCGGGGTGGACTTCCACGAGGATCTCGATCCCGCCGCGGTGCAGGCGGTGTTCACCAAGGGTGAGTTCTCGGCCGCCTACAGCGGTTTCGAGGGCACCGATGCCGACGGTACGACGCTGACGGACTGGCTGGCCCGCCGCAAGGTCGACACCGTCGACGTGGTGGGCATCGCCACCGACTACTGCGTGCGGGCCACCGCACTGGATGCCGCGGCGACCGGGTTGCGCACCCGCGTCCTGCTTCCGCTGTGTGCCGGGGTGGCCGCGGACTCCACCGCCGAGGCGGTGGCCCTGCTGCGGGCCCGCGGCGTCGAGGTCATTTAGATCAGTCCCGGGTCAGCCCGCCGGACGGGTGGGGTCCACCGGGCGCCCGGTCCACCGCGGGGCGCGCCGTTCCAGCTGTGCCCGCATCCCCTCGGCGGCGTCGTCGTGGGCCATCAGCTTCAGGTGGATCTCCGTCTCGCGCGCTCCGACCTGCTCGCGGGTCAGATCGAACGAATCCCACAGCAGCCGCTTGCTGGCCGCCACCGACATCGGCGCGGTGTTCTCGGCGATGTCGCGGGCGATCGTGAGCGCCGCGGGCAGCACCTCGACAGCCGGCAGTACCCGGCTACCCAGCCCGAGCGCCACCGCCCGGTGACCGTCGAACATCGCGCCGGTCAACAGGATCTCGGCCGCCGTGGCGATGCCCACCAGCCGCGGGAGCACCCAGTGCGAGTAGGCATCGCCCACCACGCCACGGCGCACCTGCACGATGCCGTACTTGGCGTCGGCGGCGAAGAACCGGATGTCGCACTGCAGCGCCAGCGTCAGGCCGAGCCCGATTGCGTGCCCGTTCACCGCGGCGATCACCGGTTTGGCCAGAGCCCATGCCGGCACCGGGAAACCGGCCGCACTGAACCCCTCCCCGGGCGCGGCGAAAGTCTGCGCGCCCGCACCCAGATCGGCTCCTGCGCAGAACGCCGGCGGGGTGCCGGTCAGCACGATGGCACGGATCTCGTCGGCCGCATCGCACCGCGTCAGCGCATCGGCCAGTTCCTCGCGCATCCCGTCACCGACGGCGTTGCGCTGCCCGGGGCGGTTCAGCGTCACGGTGGCGACGCCGGCGTGCACGCCGGTCAGCAGCGTTCGGTACTCGGGCAGCACTGGCACTCCTTCCGCTCGATCAATATATCTGTAGCAGAGGTACCCTTTGCGGGTGGACACGCGCAGCGATCTGGCCGGTGAACTGTTCGCCGTGGTCGGCCGGTTCCGGCGACAACTGCGACGGTCCACCGGCGGCGGGTTCGACCGCACCGGGCTCACGCAGTCCCAGGCCGAACTGCTGCGCCTCGTCGGCCGCCGCCCCGACATCTCGGTCCGCGAGGCGGCCGCCGAGCTCGGACTGGCCGCCAACACCGCCTCCACCCTGGTCTCCCGGCTCGCCGCCGACGATCTGCTGAACCGCACCGTTGACAGCACCGACCGCCGGGTCGGCCGGTTGCGCCTCACCGACGCGGCGCAGGATGTCGCGGATCGTTCGCGGCTCGCCAGACGCACCGCACTGGCCGGCGCCCTCGAAACGCTCGATGCCATCCAGATCGACGATCTGACAAAGGGGTTGGCCGTCATCGCCGAGCTGACCCGACTTCTGCAGGAGGACCAGCAATGACCCAGCCACCGGCCGTCGACTGCCGGGGCCTATCCCACCGTTACGGCAAGTTCACGGCGGTGTCCGGTCTCGACCTCCAGGTGGCGGCCGGCGAGACCGTCGGCCTGCTCGGCCCCAACGGCGCGGGCAAGACCACCGTCATCCGCGTGCTGACCACCCTCACCCCGGTGCAGCAGGGCGAGGTGCACATCTTCGGCCTGGACGCCCGGCGCGACACCATGGACATCCGCTACAACATCGGCTATGTCCCGCAACAACTTTCCATCGAGGCCGCGCTGACCGGACGGCAGAATGTGGAACTGTTCGCCCGGCTCTACGATGTGCCGCGCCGCGAACGCGCCGACCGGGTCGCCCAGGCGCTGGACTCGATGCAACTCTCCGATGTCGCCGACAATGTGGCGGGCACCTACTCCGGGGGGATGGTGCGGCGCCTGGAGCTGGCCCAGGCACTGGTCAACCGACCGTCACTGCTGCTGCTCGATGAGCCCACCGTCGGCCTGGATCCCATTGCCCGCGACAGCGTCTGGGATCAGGTGGACCGCATGCAGACGGAGTTCGGCATGGCGGTGCTGCTGACCACGCATTACATGGGCGAAGCCGACGCGCTGTGTGATCGGGTGGCGCTGATGCACCACGGCGTGCTGCAGACGCAGGGCACCCCGGCCGAACTCAAGGCCGGCCTCAAGGACGAAGTCGGTCCGGAGGCCTCCCTGGAAGACGTGTTCCGCCACTACGCCGGTTCCGATCTGGATGAGTCCACCCCCGCGGGCCTGCGTCAGGTGCGCGCCGCACGAAGGACGGCCCGCCGTGTCGGCTGATACCACCATCACCCTGATCCGGGCGCCCCGCGGCTGGCGGCGGTTTCCCGGAATCGCGAACCGCATCGGCGCTTTCGCGCTCGTCGAACTGCAGAAGCTGCGTCACGACCGCACCGAGCTGTTCACCCGGATGGTGCAACCCGCGCTGTGGCTGCTGATCTTCGGCCAGACGTTCTCCCGGCTCGATGTGATCGACACCGGCGACGTGCCCTACCTGGCCTTCCTGGCGCCGGGGATCATCGCGCAGTCCGCGCTGTTCATCTCGATCTTCTACGGCATCCAGATCATCTGGGACCGGGACGCCGGGATCCTCGCCAAATTGATGGTGACGCCCGCCCCGCCCACCGCCCTGATCACCGGGAAAGCCTTTGCCGCAGGTATCCGTTCGGTCGTTCAGGTCATCGGTGTCGTCGCGCTGGCCTATCTGATCGGTGTGCACATGACGGTGAATCCGCTGCGGATCCTCGGGGCGATGGGCGTGGTGGTGCTCGGGTCGGCGTTCTTCGCCTGCCTGTCGATGTCGCTGGCCGGCCTCGTCCGCAACCGCGACCGGTTGATGGGCATCGGGCAGGCCATCACCATGCCGCTGTTCTTCGCCTCCAACGCGCTCTACCCGGTGGAGTTGATGCCGCAGTGGCTGCGTTGGCTGTCGGCGATCAATCCGCTGAGTTATGAGGTGAATGCGCTGCGCGGACTGCTGATCGGCACACCCACCAACGCCGTCCTGGACCTCACGGTGCTCGTGGTGGCCGCGGTGCTCGGCGTGGTGACGGCCGCGGCGCTGCTGCGCAGGCTGGTTCGCTAGGCGTTCAGCAGGCGCCCGATCGCCTTCAGGGGGATCGGCAACCAGTCCGGGCGGTAGCGCGCCTCGTAACCCGCCTCGTACACGGCCTTGTCCAGTTCATAGGCCCGCAGTACCGCGGTGGCCTGCCGCGGATCGGTATCGCCGACCGAGGCGTAGCCCGCGCAGAACGCCGCGCCGTTGTCATCGGCCCACTGCCCGGCCGCGGCCTCGTCACCGCCGGCGCTCAGCAGTCGTTGGTGCGCGGCGTAGTCGTAGGAACGCAGCATGCCCGCGACATCGCGCAGTGGCGAGTCGGGACGTCGGCGCTCCTCCAGCGGTTGCCCCGGTTCGCCCTCGAAGTCGATGACAAGCCAGCCCTGCGGGGTGTGCAGCACCTGCCCGAGGTGGAGGTCGCCATGGATGCGGTGTTCGGTGGACGCCTCGCCGGCCACCGCGCGATAGTGCTGCTCGATCGCCGGAACGTGGTCGCGCATTTCGGGAACCCGCGCCGCAACGGCGTGCAGCCGGTCGGTCATGGTCTGCGCCGGGAAGGCACCGACCCGTGTCCCCAGGGCATCGGCGAGCGCGCGGTGCACCGAGCCGACGGCCACACCGAGCCCGCGGGATTGCTCGGCGAAATCGTCACCGGCGCCGGTGATCGCCACCTGCCAGCCGTCCACCGAGTTCGGCGCGAATGCACTCGCCATGCCGAGCATGTATTGCTCTGCGCCCCAATTGATCTCATATGATCCGAGCAGCGCCGTGACATACGGGTTGCCGGCGAGTGCGCGGGTCAGCTCGATATCGGGGTTGATCCCCGGCGTGACACGGCGGAACACCTTGAAGATCGTCTGCGCACCGAACACCACGCTGGTGTTGGACTGCTCGCCGCCGAGCACCCGGACCGGGGTGCCCGGACCCAGGTCCGCGCCCGGCTCACGGATGAACCGTACCGGCCCGATCTGCTTGGACGCCTCGATGAACGACAGCAGCGCACCGGCTGCCTCCGGGTCGGCCAGCGCGTCGAATCCCGCACGGGCGCCGTCGGCGCCGATCAGCGCCGAGTCCGTACCGGTGTCCCAGCGCACCAGCACCTGGTAACCCTCGACAGGGCCGTCGGTGTAGGCGACCTCCAACAGCACCAGGTCCAGATCGGATCTCAGCGCCTCCACCACGACGGGACGGACCTGCGCGATCTTCCGCCCGCGGCCCGAGTACCAGCGCTGTGCGGGCAGCCAGCGGTCGAACGGCAGATTCATGGTCACGCTCATGATTCTCCCCGTACCCGACAGCGCGCGCTCGTACACGTGGCAGCGGCTCGGTTACAGTGCCGACGTGGCTGAATTGCGTGATCACGGTGACCCCGGCGACGCTCCGTCGGTGCCGCCACCGCTGACCCCGCCGGTGGACATGACCCGTCCGTCGGCCGCCGAGGAGGCGCGCACCATCGCCGCCGCCACCAACACGGGCACGCTGGCCACCCTGACCGCCGACGGCGACCCCTGGGCCTCATTCGTCACCTACGGGCTGTATGAGGGCGCCCCGGTGCTGTGTGTGTCCAACATGGCCGAGCACGGCCGCAACCTGGCGGGCGATCAGCGCGCGAGTATCGCGATCGTCGCCCCCGATGCCCCGGATGACCCGTTGGCGTCCGGACGCGTCACGCTCGCCGGCACGGTCGTGCGGCCCACCGGGGACGCCCTGGACGGCGCGCGGGCCGCCCACCTGGCCGCCGTGCCCGCCGCCAAGTACTACATCGACTACAGCGATTTCGCCCTGTGGGTGCTGCAGGTTCAGCGGGTCCGCTGGGTCGGCGGGTACGGCAGGATGGATTCGACCTCGGGTGCCGACTACACCGCGGCGGCGCCCGACCCGGTGGCACCGCACTCCGCCGGGGCCGTTGCCCACCTCAACGCCGACCACGCCGACGCGCTGGTCGCGATGGCGCAGAACCTGGGTGGCTACCCCGACGCGACCGCGGCGACCTGCACGGCAGCCGACCGGTACGGCCTCGACCTTCGGGTCAGCACGCCCCGCGGGATCGCCTACACCCGGGCCGGATACCTGGCACCGATCAATGGCATCGATGAATTGCGCTCGGCCGCAGTCGAGCTGACCCGGAGGGCACGGCAGGGCTGATCGCGCCGGTGGTCGTGCAATACGATTTCGGGTATGCAGCGCCCGGAGACCTGGCAAGCGGCTTTCGAGCTGATCAAGACGCGCGGTTATGAGCATCGCGAGGAGCCGTTCAAGCTCGTCAGCGGACAGCTCAGCCATGACTACATCGACGGCAAATACGCCATCGACAACGGCGAGCGGCTGACCACCGTCAGCCGGGCCGTCGCCGACCTTGCCGCCCTCAGCGGTATCGAGTTCGACGCCGTCGGCGGACTCACCATGGGCGCCGACCCGCTGGCCCACGGCGTGGCGATGGTGACCGGCGCCGCATGGTTCTCGGTGCGCAAGGAGCAGAAGGCCCGGGGCCGTGAGCAGTGGATCGAGGGCACCCGCATCGAACCGGGCACCCGGGTCCTGCTGGTCGACGATGTCATCAGCACCGGGGGCTCCACCGCCAAGGCCTACGACCGCGTCACCGCGGCCGGCGCCGTGGTCACCGGGGTGATCCCGATGGTCGACCGCGGCGATGTCGCCGCCGACCTGTTCGGCGGCATGGGCGTGCCGTTCGTCGCGCTGGTGACCTACAAGGACCTGGGTATCGAACCGGTGAAAGCTGTCTAGACCACCAGCACTCCGGCACTGTCGATACTGGGCCGAACCCGGTCCCCCGGGCCGAAGCTCTGCCCGCTGACTTGGGCGATGACCGACGAGCCGTCATCGAGTGCCACCGTGACACGCGACACCGCGCCGAGGAAGGCCACCGACTGCACGGTGGCCGCGCCGGCCGGATCGGCCGTCAGCCCGATCGCCTCCGGCCGGACCAGGGCGCTCCCCTCGCCCACCGATCCGGGCAGCGCCACGACCGGATGACCCCACAGCTGCACCCGGCCGTCGACCACCCGGGCGGGCAGCCGGTTGTGCAGGCCGACGAATTCGGCCACGAACGGTGTCGCCGGCCTGGTGTAGAGCTCGGCCGGTGCCGCCAGCTGTTCCAGACGTCCACCGTTCATCACCCCGACCCGGTCGGCCACCGCCAGCGCCTCCTCCTGGTCGTGGGTCACGAACAACGTCGTCGTCCCCACCTCCTGCTGCACCCGGCGGATCTCATCGCGCAACTGGCCGCGCACCTGGGCGTCCAGCGCCGACAGCGGCTCATCGAGCAGCAGTACCCGCGGCCGGATGGCCAGCGCGCGGGCCAACGCCACCCGCTGCTGCTGCCCGCCGGACAGCTCGTCGGCATACCGCCCCGACTGCGCGGCCAGCCCCACCAGGTCCAGCATCTCGGCGGCCCGCCCGGCACGCTCGCGGGCACCGACACCACGCATCTTGAGTCCGAAGGCGACATTGTCGAGGACCGTCAGGTGCGGGAACAGGCTGTAGGCCTGGAAGACCAGGCCGATATCGCGCTTGTTGGCGGGCACCCGGCTGATATCGCGGCCGTCGATGGCCACCGATCCCGCGTCGGCCTCGTCCAGGCCGGCCAGGATGCGCAGCGCCGTGGTCTTGCCGCATCCCGAGGGGCCCAGTAGCGCCACCAGTTCGCCGGGCTGGATCCGCAGGGTGAGCCCGTCCAGGGCGCGCACCGCACCGTAGCTGCGGGTCAGGTCGACGAACTCGACCGCCACGCCCCCTGGCCCATCCCCCGTCGCTACGCTCGCCCGAGTCATGCGCGACGCCTCCGTCTGGTCACCATCGACAACACCAACAACAACGCGAACCCGAAGATCAGGGTGGCCAGCGAGGCCGCCACCGATGTCGGTCCGTCGCTCTTCCCGATCTCCACGATCTGCACCGGCAGCGTCTGGAAACCGGACAGCGACGCCACCGTGTACTCGCCGAGCACCACCGCGATCGAGATGAACGCCGCCGACAGGATGCCCGCGCGGATGTTCGGCACGATCACCGCCACGATCGTCGATGCCCACCCGGCGCCCAGCGACCGTGCCGCCTCAGCCAGGGTCTGCAGATCGATCGCGGACAGCGCGGCGTCCAGCGCGCGATAGGCAAACGGCAGCACCAACACCACGTAGACGAAGGTGAGCGTCAGCGCCGACTCGCCGAGCAGGTAGGTCACCCAGAGATAGACGTTGCGCAGGCCGACGACGACCACCAGCGCCGGGATCGTCAACGGCAGCAGGCAGAGAAACTCGATGAACCTGCTCGCCCACGGCGCGCGCAGCCGGACCCAGATCATCGTGGGCACCAGCAGCGCCAGCATGGCCGTCACCGTCAGCACCGCGAGCGACAGCGATGTCAGGATCGCGGCGAACAAGGCGTCATCGGCGAACAGATTGACCCACGCCGCCATGGTGCGCCCACCCGACTGCAGATCGCGGGTGGCGAAATCGCCCATGGCATAGAGCGGGAAGAGGAAGAAGACTCCGAACAAGAGCCACAGCAGGATCCGTAGCGGCTTCATCGCAACCACCGCGCCGTGCGGCGCACCAGCAGGTTGTAGGCGATCATCACCACGGCCACCACGACGATCATCTCCAGCGCCAGCGCATAGGCCAGCCCGGCGCGGCCCAGCACCACCTCGCTGGTCAGCGCCGACCGGATGAGCAGGGGCACAATGGGACTGCCCTGACTGACCAGCGCCGCCGCGGTCGCGTAGGCGGCAAAAGCGTTGGCGAACAACAGCAGCAGCGAGCCCAGGAAGACCGGTGTCAGCAGCGGCATCGCCACTTCGCGCCAGTACTGCCAGGTGCTCGCACCGAGGCTCACCGCCGCCTCCCGCCATTGCGTGCGCAGCCCGTCCAGCGCGGGCAGGAACACGATGACCATGAGCGGGATCTGAAAGTAGGTGTACACCAGCACCAGTCCGCCCACGCTGTACAGCCAGCCACCGGCGGCGACATCGATTCCGAGCCACTGTTGCAGCCACAACGTCAGCACGCCGTTGAGGCCGACCGTCGCCAGGAAGGCGAAAGCCAGTGCCACACCGCCGAACTGGGCCAGCACGCTGGCCAGCGAAAGCACCGCCCGGCGCAGCAGTGAGTCCGGTGGGCTGCTCAGGATCAGCCAGGCCAAGACGGCGCCGAGCACCGCACCGATCACCGCACTGCTCGCCGAGAGCGCCACGCTGCGCACCAGAGCGGCCAGCGGCGCCTCGGTGAACAGTGCCGCGACCAGGTCCAGTGAGAACCGGCCGTCCACCACGAAGGCGTTCACGATCACGGTGCCGGTCGGGATGATGAGGAAGACCAGCACCACCGCCAGGAACGGCAGCAGCGCCACGGCCTGCCGGATGTACCGCACGGTCAGCCGATGGCCTTGGCCCAGTTGGCTTCCAGATACTTGGTCGCGGCCTCGTTCTGCTCCACCGAAACGAATGTCGCCGCGCCGTCCACCGGCGGCAACCCACCGTAGACCACGCGGTCGATGCTGCCCCGGGTCACCATCGAATCGGCCCGCACCGGCCGGGCGCCGCCGCCCAGGTACAGATTCTGTCCCTCATCGCTGTAGAGGAATTCCTGCCACAGCCGGGCGGCGGCCGGGTGCGGAGCGTCCTTGTTGATGGCCTGGAAGTAGTAGCCGGCGACGGCGGCGTTGTGCGGGATGACCACCTTCCAGCCCGGAACCTTCTTGGACTGTTCGACATTCAGGTAGTCCCAGTCGATGACGACCGGGGTCTGGCCGGAGGCGATGGTGGCCGGTGTCGGGTCGACCGGCAGGAAGTTGCCGGCCTCGTTGAGCTTGGCGAAGAATTCCACGCCCGGCGCGATGTCATCGGGTGAGCCGCCCTGGGCGATCGACGCCATCATCACCCCGGAGAACGCCGCCCCGGACTGCGTCGGGTCACCGTTGAGTGCGACCTTGCCCGCGAACTCGGGTTTCAACAGATCGTCGACGCCCGCGACCGTCGGCACCTTGGTCGAGTCGTAGCCGATGGACATGTAGCCGCCGTAGTCGTTGACCCAGGTGCCGTCCGGGTCCTTGAACGCGTCCGAGATCTCGGCGAAGTGTTCCACCTTGTACGGGGCGAACATCTCGGTGTTGGCCAATGCGACGGACTGTCCGAGATCGAAGACGTCCGGTGCGGTGCTGCGGCCCTTCTGCTGGATCGCGGCGTTGATCTCCTCTTGGCTGCTGGCGCCCGGTTGTGCCGAGTTCACCGTGATGCCGTACTTCTCGGTGAACGCCGCGATGATCTGGCCGTAGTTGGCCCAGTCCGGCGGCAGGGCGATGACGTTGAGTTCGCCCTCGGCCTTGGCGGCCTCGATCAGACCCTCCATGCCGCCGAAGTCGGCGGCCGAGGTGGCGGTGCGTGCGTCGCCCTCGTCGGGCGCCTCGTCCTTCGCCGGTGGGGCGCAGGCGACAAGGCCTGTGGTCAGCAGTGCGGCGGCAGCCAGACCCAGGAGCGAATTCTTCATTGCCGAACCTTCCGATGGACAGGCGGCCAGCTGGTGACCTGTCGGTGACATCGCAGTGAACGGGATCCGACGCTACCGGCAATCCTGTCGACCGGGCGGCCTAACATCGGAGCTGTGCCCGACCATGATGCCGTCGAACTGTTCACCGGAGGCAGCGTCGCCGCGCTCGCCACGGCGGGAACCGATGCCGCACCGCACCTGGTCCCGGTCGTCTTCGCCGTCGAGGGGGACACCGTCTACACGGCCGTCGACGCGAAACGTAAGTCCACCCAACGCCTGCGCCGGCTGGCCAATATCGAGGCCAACCCGCGGGTGAGCCTGCTGGTCGACCACTACAGCGAGGACTGGGACCAACTGTGGTGGGTGCGGGCCGACGGCACGGCCAGCGTGCATCACGACGGCGAGCAGATGGCCATCGGCTACGGCCTGCTGCGCGCCAAGTACGTGCAGTACGCGCGCACCGCCCTGGACGGCCCGGTGGTGGCGATCGCCGTCACGAACTGGTCGTCCTGGCACGCCTGACAGCGATCTATAGGATCGGAAGTCAGAAAAGAGGCGCCACCATGAAGCAACTGGCATCGATCACCGCCGGCCTGGCCGCGGGCATACTGGGATTCGCCGCGCCGGCAGCCGCGACTCCCGACGAGATATCGGGGACCGCCCAGCAGACCATCGACGGACTGCGGGCCCAGGGGTATCGCGTGATCGTCAGCAGGCTGAGCAGCAGGCCACTGTCCGAGGCGAATGTGGTCGGGATCCGGCAGGGCCAGAACTTCCGCCAGAACTGGATCGTCGACGACGAGGACCGCGACTACGTGTACAACGCGCTGGCCGGGCAGACCGTGTACGTCGACGTGATCTGATACCGCACAACGAGAATGGGGCACCCCGGTCGGGGTGCCCCATTCTTGTGCGGTGGGTCAGAGCAGGCCGAGCAGCTCCAGATCGGTCGCGTACTTGACGATGACCTCCCGGCTCACGTGCGGGATGTCCTTGTCCGGCCCGATCTTTGCGTCCTGCACGGCGGTGCGGAACACCTCGGTGGGCGCCATCGCCCCGTTCACCGGCACACCCGGTGCGGTGTAGTTGTGCAGCAACGGCAACAGCGAGGCCTGACGCTGCTTGTCCGGCAGTGCGCGCAGCGCGGTCTCGAACCGGGACAGCCACTGCGCGTAGTCGCCGACCCGCTCGATCGGGTAGCCGGCCTCGACCAGCCAGTCCACGAAGGTGTCCATGCCGATCCCGTCGTCGTACGGGTTCATCACGTGATAGGTCTCGAACGCCGCGCCGGGCTCCAGTGCGACCCGGGTGCCCAGCGTCGAGATCGCCTCGGCGATGAACTCCACCGGCAGCCCGTCGTAGTGGCTGCGCTGCGGATTGCCCTCGGCGTCAAGCTCGTTGAAGGATCCGGGGGCGATACCGGCGGCGACCAGACTGAGCATCATCCGGGTGAACATGTCGGGCAGGTTCAACTGCCCGGCGTAGGTGGTGTCGGCCAGGATCATGTCGCAGCGGAACACCGATACCGGTAGACCGGTCAGGTCGTGCGCCTCGCGCAGCAGCACCTCGCCGGCCCATTTACTGGTGCCGTACCCGTTGGCGTAGGTGTCATCGACGCGTCGGGTGGCGGAGATGGTCCGGATATCGGCGTCCTCGACGAAGTTGCCGGGCTCGATACCCCAGCCGACGCCGATGGTGGACACGTAGGCGAACGGCTTGATTCTGGTGGTCAAGGCAATACGGATCAGTTCGGCGGTGCCGAGGGCGTTGGGGCCGAACAACTCGCTGTAGGGCAGCACGTGGTTGACCAGTGCGGCCGGATCCACGATGAGGTCCACGGTGTCGGCCAGTCGCTGCCAGACCGCCGGTGCCAGACCGAGATCGGCCTCGCCCTTGTCGCCCGCGATGACCTCCAGATGGCGGTCGGCAAGGTCGCGGTAGTGTGCGACCAGCTTCGGGTCACCGATCTGGAAGGTCTTGTCCAGCCGTGCCCGAGCCTCCTCGTCGGACTTGGCGCGGACCAGGCAGATCACCTTGCCGTCCACCAGGTCCATCCGCTCCAGCCACTCCAGAGCCAGATAGCGGCCCAGAAAGCCGGTGGCGCCGGTCAGCAGCACGGTGCGGATCTCGCTCACCGGACCCGGAAGGGTGGGTGCCGCAGCCAGAGTCGCGGCGTCGATGAACTTGTCCAGAGTGAGATCGGCGGCGCGCACCTCGGTCGCGCCGGCGCCGTGTACGGAGGAGAACGTCGGGCGGCCGGTGCCCCCGGCGCGCTGGGTCTCGATGTGATCGGCGATGGCCTGCAGATCCGAAGCCGGGCTCACGATCACCGAGACCGGGACTTCGACGTCGAAGATGTCGGCCAGCAGGTTGCCGAAGGTCAACGCCGACAACGAGTCTCCGCCCAGATCGGTGAAGTGCACGTCCGGCCCGATATCTGAGCTGGCCGCTCCCAGTAGTGCGACGGCGGCCCGGCTGACGGTGTCGAGCACCGGCCCGGTAGCGCCAGCGGCGCGCAGCGCCTGCAGCTCCTGGACCTGGCCGTCGGCCAGGTCGGTGTAGAGCTGCTCCAGTTCGGCGCCGTAACGCTCCTTGAGCTTGGGCCAGGCCAGCTTGCGGATACCGGTGAGCAGCCCGTTCTCCACCGTGAACGGCGTCGTCTCGATGAGGAAATCCCTTGGCAGCTCGTAGGATTGCAGATCCGCGGCACGGGCGGCGTCCTTCAGCGAGGCGGCGATCTCGGCCTTGGTGGCGCCGCTGTCGGTGGGCACCACCACCGCGAGCAGATAGGGCCGGGCGCTGTTGCCGTAGATGTAGATCTGGTGCACCAGCGGCGCGGTGTTGAAGGCGGCCTCCAGTTTGGAGACCGTGACGAACTCACCCTGGGACAGCTTGAGCACGTTGTTGCGCCGGTCGACATAGGCGACCTGATCGGGTCCGAGTTCGGCGACGATATCGCCGGTCCGGTAGAAGCCGTCCTCGTCGAACACCTGCGCGGTGACCTCGGGGCGCTTGTAGTAACCGGGGAACAGCTGCTCGGAGCGCACCAGCAACTCGCCGCGCGGGTGCGGCCGGTCGGTCAGGTGGTAGCCGAGTTCCGGCACGTCGACGAGCTTGTACTCCAGCACCGGCGGCCGGGTGATCTTGCCGTCCACGAACACCGCGCCCGCCTCGGTGGAGCCGTAACCCTCCAACAGATGCATGCCGAGCAGCTTCTCCACCCACGCCTTGAGTTCGGGTGAGATGGGCGCCGAACCGGTCAGCGCACTGACGAAACGTCCACCCAGCAGGTTCTCCCGCATGTCGGCCAGCAGTGTGGTCTCGTCGGCGCCGTGGGCGATCCGGCTCTGGTACTCGCCGAAGAGCATGTCCCAGATGCGCGGCACGAAGTTCATCTGGGTGGGCCGGGTCAGGGCCAGGTCCTCCAGGAAGGTGGACAGGTCGGCGCGGGCGGCGAAGTTCACCGAGCCGCCGCTGGCCAGCGCGCTGTAGAGGATGCCGCGGCCCATCACGTGGCTCATCGGCATGAAGCTCAGCACGATGGATGGCACCACGCCCTGGCTGTCATCCCAGTGTGCGTTGGCCGCGGGCCGCCAGATGTCGGCAACCTTGCTGGCCGGGTACATCGCACCCTTGGGCGCTCCGGTGCTCCCGGAGGTGTAGATCAGCAGCGACAGCGGATCCGGTTCCTCCTGCGCGGCAAAAGTTTCGACGGTGGAGGCCGGCCGGGCCAGGACATCGTCGAGGGTCTCGATGGAGATCCGGTCACCGAGGCGAGCGGCCGCCACCACCAGGGCATCGCGTTGGTCGTCGACCTGGGGCCGGTAGTCGAACACCGCGAGCCGTCGCGCGCTGGAGCCGAGTGCGAGTTCCACGGCGTCATCGAGGTAGTCGATGCTCGACGCGATGAGCACCGGTTCGGTCTCGGCGATGATCGGGGCGAGTGCGGCGGCGGATGCACGGGTCTGCAGCGGTACCGAGACGGCACCGAGTTGCGTCAGCGCGATATCGGCGACGGTGTAATCGACGCTGGTGAAGCCAAGCAGTGCGACCCGGTCCCCGGGGTTCACGGGGTCACCGCGCCACACGTCGGCGAGGGTGCGCACGCGCTCCCACAGCTGCCCATGGGTGATGGTCTCGAACCGCGGCTGCAGCTCGGCGACGGTGCGGCCGGTTTCGTCGGTGACGAACTCGACGGCGCGAGCGCCCAGTGCGGGCCGGTCGGCGTAACCGGTCAGTACGGTGCGCACGACCTCGGGCAGCGTCAGCCCGGGCGCGTTGACCGCGGCGTTGACCGATGCGCTCGGCGTGGCGGCGGCGAACTCCGGGTCGGTGGCGTAGAGCCGCGCAAGGCGGTCGTCAAAGTTTTCTTCGGACATGAGCAATCCTTCGGTTCTCTATCGCTATTCGTGTGCCGGGGCGAGCGGAGCGACGGGAAATCGCTCCGGGGACCACGTCGTCCACACCGACACACCTCACAACGTTAGCAAAACTAAAGATGTGCCCAAGTGCCTCCGACCTGCTGATTTCCTGTGAAAACGGTCCTCAGACGGCGCGTGACGTGGCTTCCAACTCGGCCTCGTAGGCGCCTTCGTCACGCCCGAGCGCGATGGTGGCCGCGGTCATGGCGAACACCGCGACGGTCAG
Source organism: Mycolicibacterium frederiksbergense (assembly GCF_012223425.1). Taxonomy (GTDB): domain Bacteria; phylum Actinomycetota; class Actinomycetes; order Mycobacteriales; family Mycobacteriaceae; genus Mycobacterium; species Mycobacterium frederiksbergense. The sequence goes on along the minus strand of NZ_CP038799.1, from coordinate 2,741,204 downwards.
CACCACCGACTCCCACCGGTTCGCGGAGAGCGTCTCGCCGAGCAGGAACACCCCCAGCAGCACGGCGGCCATCGGTTCGATCACCAGCATGGTCGGCACCGAGGTCTGCAGCGATCCGGCGTGGAACGCGGACTGCTGCAGCAGGGTCGCGAGCACGCCGAGCAGCACCAGCGCGTACGGCAGCGGTGTCGACAGCACCTCGGCGACCGAATTCCGGTCCAGCTCGTGCATGAGCATCTTGGTGAGCACCGCGACCAGACCGAACAACACACCGACAGCGACGGCCAGCGGCACCGCGCGCTGCCAGCCCGTGTGGCGCACCGCGATCACCACGGCGCCGATCACCACCACCGAGCACACCGCGGCCACCACCGCGATGGTGGTCACCGGGGCCACCTGGTCGCTCACCCGCGGATGGGCGAGCAGGATGAAGATCGCCAGCGACACCGTCAGTAGCAGCGCCCACATCCAGGCGCCCCTGCTGACCCGGCGGTGCGCCAACCGGGCGCTCAGCGGCAATGCGAACAGCAGCGCCGACACCAGCAGTGGCTGCACGACGATCAGCGATCCGTTGTCCAGAGCCAGGGCCTGGAACACGAAGCCGGCCACCGCCGCGGCGGTACCGGCCCACCACAGCGGACGGCGCAGCAGGGTGGCCAGCATGACCGTGCTGACCCCGTACTCCTCGGGCACATCGATCGTCGCGCGCTGGCGCACCACGATGCCGACGGCCGCGAAAATGGCTGCGCACAGGGCGAAGACGACGAGCAGCTGATCGATCACCGTCGCAGCGCTCTCGTCACGCCACCAAGACTAGGTGGTCAATTCCGCCAGAGCCTCCGCGGTGTTCAGGTCCTGGTAGGCGGCGCTGTACCGCTGGGCAAGCGCCAGCGCGATGTCGGGGCGCTGCCACAACTCGCCCGCACTGGCGGTGGCCAGCCAGGTGGTCAGGCCGTGCGCGACCGACGCCCGGTAGCGCAGCCAGATCTCTTCCTCCGACGGCAGTTCGTCGGCGGGCAGGCCCAGGCTGTCCCGGTACACACCGAGCAGATCGCGCTCGTGGAGGCGCCGGTCCTCGGTGATCAGCGCGCCCTGCAGAAAGTAGCCCAGGTCGACGGAGAAGTTCCCCCGCCGGGCCACCTGCCAGTCCAGGAACCCGATCTCTCCGCCTGGGGTCAGGTAGGTGTTACCGATGTGCGGGTCACCGTGCAGCAGGGTGGTGGGCACCCCCGGTGCCGACAGCGTCCGGATGAACGGTTTCCAGATGCCTTCCACCAGGTGATCGATTGTCAGTGCCTGCACCGAGGCCGGCGCGTCATCGCCGAGTCGCTCCAGCGCCGCGGGCAGGGGGGCGTACTGCATGCCGTCCCAGGCCACGAACGGTTCCAGCCACTCCAGCCCGGGCCGCGCCAGCCGCTCACCCCAGAACGCGCCGTGCAGGTGGGCCAGGCCGCGCACCCCGCTGGCCGCCTGCTCGGGAGTGAGCGGCCGGGTGGCATCGCGCGGATCGGCACCGCGGGCGGTCAGATCCTCCATGACCAGCATGAAGTCCTCGGCGGCCTCGTCGATCGGCGCGGCGTACACCGCCGGGTGTTCCAGCGGTAATCCGACACCGGAGGTGAAGAGCCGGGGCTCGTGCAGCAGCCCGCTGGTGTACTTGATCATCTCCTTGTGGCCCGGGTCGACGGCCTTGACGAACACCGCGGCCGGCCCCGCCCCCTCGGCGTAGCTGACACCGAGGCGAGCCCGCCGGTTGGTGCCGTCATCGCGCATCTGCACGGTCACATCGGCGACCACCGCACCCGGGAAGTCGCGGGCCAGCGCCGCGGTGAGCCACGCGGGGGTGACGTCCTCCCACGAAGCGGGGACCGCCACGCAAGCGTCGCTCACGGGATGAACACCGGCATCGAGTCCCACCCGCGCACCGTCGAGGTCGGCGACAGCTTGGCGTTCGGCAGATCGACCTCCCACTCGGGGAAACGCTTGAGCATCTCCTCCAGCGCGATCCGGCCCTCCAGACGCGCCAGTGCCGAACCCAGGCAGAAATGCGTGCCGACGCTGAACGCCAGGTGCTGGCGCTGTTCGCGGTGGATGTCGAACACCTCACCGTCGGGCGGGAACTGGCGGCTGTCGCGCACGGCCGAGCCGATCAGCATCATCATCGACGCACCCTCGGGCACCGTCTGGCCGTAGTACTCGACATCGCGCGTGACGTAACGCGCCACGTGCGGAGCGGGCGGCTCGAAGCGCAGCAGTTCCTCGATCGCCTGCGGGATCAGCGCCGGGTTCTCGACGAGCTGGCGGCGCTGCTCGGGATGCTCGGCGAGCACCTTGGCCGCCCAGCCGATCAGCCGGGTGGTCGTCTCGTTCCCGGCGCCGGCGACCACGTTGATGTAGATGAGCAACTCTTCACGGGTGAGCTTGCGGGTCACGCCCTGCTCGTCGGTGAACTCGACGTTGAGCAGGTCGGTCATGATGTCGTCGGACGGGTTGTCCTTGCGCCAGTCGATATAGGTCTCGAAGATCGAACCGTCGATCATCCCTTCCGAGGCGGCCTTCATCGGCTTGCCGGCCTCGGTGCGCATCTGGTCGTTGCCGTGGTCGCGGATCATCTCCTGGTCGTCCTCGGGGATGCCGAGCAGGGTGCTGATCACCTGCATCGGCATGACGGCGCCGAAATCGGTGATGAAATCGAGGTTTCCCGTGCCCACCAGCGGGTCGAGCGCCGCCGCGCAGTACTCGCGGATCTTGGGTTCCAGCGCGGCGATCTTGCGCGGGGTGAACATCCGGGCGAGCAGCTTGCGGTGCGTGGTGTGGATCGGCGGATCCTCGAAGATCAGCGCACCCGAGGGAATCTCGATATTGGCCTTGATCAGTTCGATGATCGCGCCGCGGGCCGAGCTGAACGTCTCATGGTCGATCAGCGCCTTGTTGACATCGGCGAAGCGGCTCAGCGCGTAGAAGTCGAACTCTTCGTTGTAGTAGAGCGGCGCCTCCTCCCGCAGCCGGGCGAACGCCGGATACGGGTCGGCGTTGATCTCGACGTTGTACGGGTCGAAATACACGTCCTTGCTTGCGTCGACGGTCACCTGATCACACCTCTCCCGGGGCTGCTACTTACTCGCGTAAGTTACGCGGGTCACTCCCCTGAGGGCAAGCGTGGACGTGCGGCCTCAGGTGGAGGCGCGCTGGATCAGGTGTGCGACGTTCTCGCTACTGGGTTCCCGGACGCTGGGAAATCCGAGCTCGGTCATCATGGCCGCCACCGACACCTCGACGATCGTCTTGGCGTCCAGACCCACCGAGGTCAGCGGCGGCCCGCTCACCGCGCCCAGGGGAATCGCGTCGACCCCCATCACCGCCAGATCCTGCGGGCAGCGCAGCCCGGCCTCCCTGATGCCGTGCAGCACCACCAGCGCGGTCTCGTCGCTCTGCGCGCACACCGCCGTCACGCCGGACTCCACCCAGTTCCGCACCACCGCCGCGGCATCGGATCCGTCGGCGGCGACGGTCGCGGTGACGATCTCGGGTAACTCTGCGGCGGCCACCCGCAGGCCGGTCAGCCAGTAGTCCCCGAGTGGCCGCAGCGTCTCGTCGCCGGCGAAGGCGAAGGCGAGCCTTCGATGGCCCCGGGCCACCAGATGCTCGACCCGCATCCGGCCGATCGACAGATGCAACTCGCCCATCGCGTGCAGTTGCGCGCTGCCGAGGTAGATCTGCGGGATTCCCGCGGCCGTCACCGCCTCAAGTGCGGCGCCACCGAGCGGGAACACACTGGTCACCGCGATCGGGTTCAGGTCGGCCACCGCGTCGACGACATTGCGCCCGTCATCGGTCTCGAATTGCAGTGACAACACCACGCCGTGGCGGGCCAGCTCTGTGGTCAGCCGGCTGCCGACCTCAAGGAGCAACTCGCCCAACGAAATTCGCGGGACGATGTAGAGCACCACGCCGCTGCCGCCGCGGGCGAGATTGCGGGCGGCCAGATTTGGCCGGTAGCCGAGAGATTTTGCCGCGTCCTGCACGGCCGCGCGGGTCTGCGCCGAGATGGTCTGGCCCTTGACGTTGTTGAGCACGTAGCTGACGGTCGCCGGTGAGACATTGGCCAGCCGCGCCACATCCGCCTTGGTCGGCCGGGTTCCTGGTCTCATCCCGACATCATCGCAGGCTGACCCACCCTCACGTGGCCGCGAGCGGTGTACCCGCCGATTCCCGCAGGGTCAGCACCGTGCCCAGCGACAGCACCGCGGCGATCACCAGATAGAACGCGGCCGCCCGCGGGTTGCCGGTCTCGGCCGTCAGCCAGGTCACCGCGTACGGGGTGGTACCACCGAACACCGCGACGCAGATGTTGTAGCCGACGGCGAAGCCGCTGTAGCGCACCCGGGTGGCGAACAGTTCGACGCCCGCGGTGACCGCGGTGGAGATGTAGATCGATTCGATCGCGGCGAGCACGCAGTGCGCGGTGATGGCCGCCACCAGCGACCCGGAGGTCAGCAGCAGGAAGAGCGGATAGCTCAGTACCGCGAAGGCGACCGCTCCGGCGATCAGCATCGGCTTGCGCCCGATCCGGTCCGACAGCACGGCGAACGGCAGCGTCAGCACGAGCGCGACCAGGCTGGCCAGCGTGATGGAGAGAAACGACGCGGTCTTGGAGAACTCGAGGGTCTTGATCAGGTAGGTCGGCAGAAACGTGAACACCACGTAGTAGCCGACGTTGAAGATCAAGAACAGCCCGATGACTTGCAGGATCGGCCGCCACGACGTGCTGACCGCCTCCCGCAACGGGCGTTCGGCGACCTTGTCGCGGCTGCTCAGGTCGGTGAACTCCGGGGTGTCATCCAGCCGCAGCCGGATGTACAGGCCGACCAACCCCAGCGGGGCGGCGAGCAGGAACGGGATGCGCCAGCCATAGCTGTCCATCGCGGCGGCGGACAGCCCGGCCTGCAGCAGGGTGACGGTGATCGAACCCAGCAGGAAGCCGAGCACCCCCGACCACACCATGAAGGTGACGACGAATCCGCGGCGCTTGTCGGTGGCGTACTCAGCCAGATACACCGCACCGCCGCCGTATTCACCGCCCGCCGAGAAGCCCTGCACGCAGCGCAGTACCAACAGCAGCAGCGGGGCGGCCACTCCGATGGCCGAATAGGTCGGCAGCAGTCCGATCAGCAGGGTGGCCGCCGACATCAGCAGGATGACCAGGGCCAGCACCTTCTGCCGGCCGATGCGGTCACCGAGCGGCCCGAAGAAGAACCCGCCGAGCGGACGCATGAAGAACGCGGCCGCGAAGATCGCGAAGGTGTTCAGCAACGCCGCCGTCTCGTCGTCGGACGGGAAGAAGTTGGCGGCGATATAGGTGGCCAGGAACCCGTAGATGGCGAAGTCGAACCATTCCACGGCATTGCCGATGGAGGCGCCGATGACGGCCTTGCGGACGGCTGCAGGTTCAGGGCGAGCGAAGCGACGGGGGAAAGCTCCGGAGGCGGACGGCATGCCGACCTACGTTAACGAATTAACCCGCGGGATAACGGGTTTGAGCGGGGCGCTTACAGCAGCGCCCCGCTCGACCACTACTCGGCCGGCTTGACCGGCGCTTCCCCGTCGGCCGTGTCGTCGGCGGCGGCGGCGTCGTCGGCCTTCTTGTCGACGACCCGGGTCTTGTACAGGCTGGCGACGGTGGTGATGACCAGCGTGACGATGATGACGCCCAGGCTGGCCAGCGTCGGGATCGTCGGGACGTGCAGCGGCTCACCACCGTTGATGAACGGCAGTTCGTTCTCGTGCAGGGCGTGCAGCACCAGCTTGATGCCGATGAAGCCGAGGATGAAAGACAGGCCCTGCGACAGGTAGACCAGGCGCTTGAGCAGGTCACCGAGCAGGAAGTACAGCTGGCGCAGACCCATCAGGGCGAACACGTTCGCGGTGAACACCAGGTAGGGCTCCTGGGTGAGCCCGTAGATGGCCGGGATCGAATCCAGGGCGAACAGCAGGTCGGTGGTGCCCAGCGCAACGATCACCAGGAACATCGGCGTCATGACGCGCTTGGAGCCCTCGACGACCGTGAGCTTCAGACCGTGCCACTTGTCGGTGGTGTTCAGGTAGTTGCGCGCGAACCGGACGACACTGTTCTCGGCGTCGTCGTCGTGATCGGTGTCCTTGGCCAGCTTGATCGCGGTGTAGATCAGGAACGCACCGAAAATGTAGAAGATCCAGGAGAACTGCTCGATGGCCACCGCACCGAGGGCGATGAAGATGCCGCGGAAGATCAGCGCCAGGATGATGCCCACCAGCAGTGCCTGCTGTTGGTAGATCCTGGGCACCTTGAAGCTGGCCATGATGATCAAGAAGATGAACAGGTTGTCGACCGAGAGGCTGTATTCGGTGAGCCAGCCTGCGAAGAACTCCACGCCGTACTGGCTACCGTGGAAGGTCCAGGTCCAGATGCCGAAGGCGATGGCGAGGCTGACGTAGAAGGTCAGCGCGATGGAGGTCTCCCGGGTGGACGGCTCATGCGGCCGTCGACCGAACACCAGGACATCCACGAGCAGGACGCCCAGGGTGACGGCGAGGGTGATCCCCCACTCGAGTGCGGACACGTTCATATGGTTGGAGCCTCCGGTCGTCGATCAACGGCCGAGGTCTCTTCCGCCCGCGCTGACATCACGTGGACCTGCGGCACCGGTCGTCCGATGACGGACGACGTGATGACGACACCGCAGCGCAGGAGTACTCCCCTCGGGGCTGATTCTGTCAGACGATCACATCCCCAGCGAATCGGCTGGCTAAACGCTCATCCTGGTTCCGTCGTGGTGGTGGCGAACGGGTTCAGGATGAACGGGTTCTCGTCATCCAGCGACGGGGTCGTGGTCGTGGTGGTCGACTCCGTGGTGGTCGACCCCGTGGTCGTGGTGGTCGTGCTCGTCGATCTGGTGGTCCGCGATGTGGTCGTGGACGTGGATGTGGTGCTGGTGGTCGACGCGGAATAGTCGGTGTAGTACTGCGGGCCGTAGGACGGTTCCACCGAGTTCTCGGCGGTCTGCACGACGGCGTAGATCAGTACACCGACCGCCAGCACGCCGGCCGCCCCGGCGGTGACCACCGCCCACGATTCCTCGTACCACGGGATCGGCGCCGATTCACCGCGCTGGTCGTCCACCACAGCCGATGATCGTAACGAGCTTTCAGCCCGCCACGATCGAATCGCCCCGGACTGTGATCGGAGCCGGGGCCAACGGCTCGCGCGCCGGGCCGGAGACCACCGCCCCGTCCAATCCGAAGGTGCTGCCGTGGCAGGGACAGATGACCTGGGCACCGTCGACCTTGGACACCGCGCACCCGGCGTGCGGGCAGACCGCGGAGAACCCGGTGAACTCACCGGCCGCCGGCTGGGTCAGCACGATGCCGTCCACGATGAGCGCCGATCCGACCGGCACCTGCGAGGTGGTCGCGAGGACGCCGGATTCGCCCTGAGCCGGCGCGGGTTCCTCCGCGGCGCCCGCGCAGGAGACCAGCGCCCCGGCCCCCACCACGGCACTCGCGCCGACGATCACGTGCCTGCGAGACAACGGAGGGGCCATGGGGGTCATTGTCGGGGTTTCAGCGCCGGAACACCACCAGCCGCATCGCGGTGTACATGTAGACCGCCTCGCAGCAGCCGGCCAGCAGCCGGGCCAGGTGATACTGCAGTCCCGCCGCGGCCAGCGAGGTCGGCAGCGCGACGATGAATGCCGCGTAGTTGATCGCGACCACCACCACGTAGACGACCAGTTGCGGGCCGACGGTGGCGTGCGACCGGAAGTTCAGGGTCCGGTTCAGGAAGAACGCCAGCGTGAACGCGCATACGTAGCCCACCGTGAGGGCGACCGGCAGCGGCACCGCAAATCCGCTGTGCAGCAACGTCAGCAACACCATGTCCACCCCGAAGGTGAAGCTGTTGATCAGGACAAAGCCCAGGAACGTCGGTGCGACAACGGAATTCAGGCCGAAGGGCAGTCGCGCGACCACCCGCGTGCAGAACAGGTGGAACCGCTCGACAATCGTCGGTACCGACTCCAGGTGATCGAGGTCGCCGGTCACAGCAGTGACTGTCCCACCGGCAGATGACAGCCTGGTTATGCCCCGACCAACGGTCGGGTTCGACCGTCAGTACCCGGCTAACCGACAGGGAGTGTGGTACCGGTTTCGTGCTCGGCGAACTGGAAGACCCGGGCTGCCGTCGCGTAGTCACATGCCAGCGCCGAGCGTCCGATCAGCACCGGGCCCCCACGCAGACCGAACCTGCCTTCCACCCCGACGTAGCTGCCCGGTGGGATCGGCTCGGTGATGCAGTACAGCGTGGTGGCGGCGCCGGCCGCCGGGTCGTTGGCCAGCGCGCCGGCCACCAGTTTGACGCCGCGCTGCACCACACCCATCAGCGGGGCGTCCGACAGCTGCGGCAGATTCGAGTCCACCCAACCCGGGTGGGTGAGGTGGCTGACGATCGGCGACTTGGCGGCCCGCAGGCGCCGGTCCAGTTCCAGTCCCCACAGCATGACCACGAGCTTCGACTGTGCGTAGGCGCCCATCACCGTCCACTTGTGGGTCCGCAGATGCAGGTCGTCCAGGTGCAGCGTGGCCGACTCGTGGGCCTGGGAACCGACCGTGACGATCTGTGCACGCACCCGGTCCACGAGCAGGTTGGTCAACGCGAACGGGCCGAGCAGGTTGGTGCCGATGGTCGTCTCGAAACCGTCGACGGTCTCGGCCCGTTTCTCGGCCAGGGTTCCGGCGTTGTTGACGAGGATGTCCACCGCCTCGATGCCGCGATCGTCGAGCAACCCGGGGAATGCGCGCACCGAGGAGAGGTCCGCCAGATCGAGTCGCAGCACCGAGGTGCGCCCGCCGATCTCGGCCGCCCGCTGCGCCCCGAGTTCGGTGTTGCGCACCGCCATCACCACATGCGCGCCGGCCCGCGTCAGGGCGGCCGCCGTCGCCAGACCGACTCCGTTGGTCGCTCCGGTCACGATGACCGTCTTGCCGGTCATATCGCCAAGTCGTGCTGTCGTCCATCGGGATGCCATAGGGCCAGGCTAGCGGCGGCGATGCTGGTACCGTTCGCTGATGCTGTGGGGGCCTAGTTGTGCGCGGCTCGCTTCCGGGTGCGCCGGCCCGTGGTGATTCCTTCGCGGTGGAAACACGGCGGCGACCACTACGAATGGTTGACGGCCTTTCTGGCCGCCCGCGATCTGCAGGTCGCGACCTGCCGGGTGGTCGCCTGGATCATCGGGAGCCTCGGGGCCCTCTCTGTTCTGGTGATCGTCGCTGCCACCGGTTCCGGGCAGTCCTACCGGCCGGTCGTCGCGGGACTGCTGTTCGTCGCGTGCGCGGTGATGGCCGCCCTCTGGTTGCGCTCGGATTGGCCCTCGCGGCGGCAGTCTCAGTCCTGCCTGATCCTGGGCACCGCCCTCATCTCCGCGGTCTGTCTGCTGGAGCCGGACCCGGTGCTGGGATTGCTGATCTCGTCGGCGTTCACCGTCACCACGGCGTATGCGATGTTCTTCCACTCCCGCACGTGGCTCGTCCCCATCGGGGCGGTGCAGACCGTCACCCTGTTGGTGTTGGGCTGGCGTCTGATGGAGATCGGCTACGGACTCGCGCTGGCCGGCGTCGTCTTCGTCGCGCTGATCACGTCGTTCGTGGCGTTCGCATGCGAGTTGGTGCTGCGGATCATCGGATCGGAGAAACCGCACGGTGAGATCGAACCGCTGACCGGCCTGCCCAACCGGCAGAGTTTCTATGACAGCGTGGCCACCCTGATCGGCTCACGCAGTCGCCGCGACGATCGCTACCTCATCCTCATCGTGGTGAACCTGGACAGTTTCTCCCTGCTGACCGCCATGTCGGGCAAGGCCGGCGGCAACAAGGCCCGCGTCGCGATCGGCCAGCGGCTGCGCGAGACGGTACGCGGCGACGCCGTGATCGGCGCTCTCGGTGAGGCCGAGTACCTGGTCGCCGATGTGTTCACCACGCCGGACCCGACGCCGCTGGCCGAACGAATTCTGGGCACCATCAAATCGGCGCCGTTCCGATTGACGGCGAGCCTGGGCGTGATCAGTACCCCGCTGAAACCGTTGACCGGGCAGGGATCTCACGATGTGCTCGACGAACTCGTCACCATCGGGACAAACGCGATGTACGAGGCGCGAAAATCCGGCGGCAACCAGATGCGACTGCTGCTGTCACCCGCGCTGGCCACCGTCGAGGACGACGGACCCGAGGATGGTCCCGACGTCGGCCGGTCCGCTTAGGGCAGCGGGTCGGCGATGGTGATCTGGATCGGGAACTGCACCGGTCCGTCCTGTAGCAGCGCGACAGTCGGGATGGCGATGGCCGCCAGGGCGACCGCGGACGCGACGACCGACTGCACGAATCGTCTTGTGGTGAGCATGTAGGTGACAACACCTCGCGACCGCAGTCTCATCCCGAACGCGACGGGCCGGCCGCGGCCTTATCAGGCGGTGACCAGCAGACGGTCGCGGAACAGGTCCAGCACCTGATCGAGCGCCACCCTGGTCGGCTGCCCCGGCTCGTCGATCAGGTGCTCGGTGAGCACCGAATGCGGGGGCATCGTGCCCTCCGGATTGGCGTCCGCGCCGCTCAGCTCCACCGCGACGAAGGCGTCGCCGAGTTGCTCGCGCAGGAACTCGAAACGCTCCGGCGGGACGAATTTGTCGGAGTCGAACCGCAATCCGAGTACGGTCAGCCCGCGGGCGCAGCGCCCCTTCACGATCTCCAGGTCCGCCGGTGAGATGTCGATGGACCGCCGTTGCGTCTTCGTCAGGCCGACCGGCATCGACGGCTGGGACAGCACCGGCGCCAGCAACACGTCATCGGTCGCCATCGCCAGCGCGTACCCGCCGGTGAAACACATCCCGACGGCCCCCACACCGGGTCCGCCGCACCGGGCGTGCTCGGAGCGGGCCAGTGCCCGCAGCCAGTCGATGACCGGCGAGGTGCGGCCGGTGGCCAGCACCACGAATTCCTTGCTGACGCAGGCCGGCACCATTGCCGACGCCAGCGTCTTGAGCGCAACCTGCGTGCTGGCGTTGGGATCCCGGCCCGGCACCCCGAACAGATGCGGGAGCACCGCGGTACAGCCGATGCCGGCGACCTGACGCGCGAAGGCCAGTACCTTCGGGGTGATACCGGGCATCTCGGCGATCACGATGACCGCCGGGCCGGTGCCCTTGCGGTACACCGAGCGGGTCTTCCCGTCGTGGGTGAACTCGGTCAGTTCGAAATCGGACAGATCGTCATCCGACATGACAGTGCTCCTCTACTGGTCCGGTGATCAGCATCATCGGCCACAGTAGGGTGGTCGCGCCGAAGGACGCCACATCCGCGCCGGCCGGCTGCTGGGTCTGCACCTGCTTCTCCAGCGCGCGCACATCGTCGGGATGGGTGATGGTGAACACCAGGCCGATGACGATGTAGGGCAGTGCCAGCCACATCAGGGTCTCGATCATCGCCTCGACCTTGACGCGGCGGCTCAGCAGCCCGCTCATAATCCGCAGAAGCTGTAGAGCAGCAGCAAGGGCCAGGCCAGCACCGAACCGAGGAACGGACCGGAATGCGTGAAGGCCCAGACCGTTCCGATCACCAGATACGGGACGGCAAGCAGAATCGCCAAGCCGATCCACTCCGAGATCGCCATCTCGTAGCCCAAAACTCTGCGCACGGTCTCCAGCACGGTCGTCCCCCCACCCGCCATGTCAGGACAGTACCGCGCGCCCCTGCGCATCCAGGACCATAAGCGCAACATGCAGCGAGGTCATCGACTCGCCGTCGTCGAGGTCCACCCCGAGCGCGGACCGCACCGCGGCGAGTCGCTTGTACAACGCAGGTCTGCTGATGTGCAGCCGGGCGGCGACCGCGGCCTTGTTCCCCGCCAGTTTCAGGTACTCGCGCAACAGATCGAGGTGTGCCGGGTCGCCGGCCAGCAGGGCCCGCAGTTCGGTCTCGGCGAACGTCTGCACCCGTGGGTCGTCGCGCAGCAACGAGATCAGCCCGTGCAAGCGGACATCGGCGGCCCGATAGAAAGGAACCCCGTTGTCCTCGGCGGATCTGGCACCGCGCATCGCCAGCGCGACCTCGGCGATGTGGGCGGCTTCACCGAGGCCGGTGACGGCGTCGATCACGCCGTCGGCCGCGGGCCCCACGGCGAGCACCGCACCTGCGGTGCCGTCCACCCGGGCGATCTCGGTCCGCAGCGCCGTGCCCAGCGCCGCCAGCGCCTCCTCGGGGGGCCTGGTCACGCCGAGCGCGAGCACCGCGCCGACCTCGCCGTCACGCCTGAGCGCACACAGCCCGGTGTGCCCCGAGGCGTTCACAGTGTGCAGCACCGTGTCGACCATGAGCACGTTACGCCGCTGCCCGGCAACGGGATCCGATGTCGGCGTGCGGTTCACCCGCACCACCACCGGCAGGTAGCGGGCGGCGGATCGCAGGCCGAGCGCATGGGCGCGGGCCGCCACTTCCCGCTCGTCGGCGATGCGGCCACGCGCGACATCGTCGATCAGTCCGCTCTGCGCCTGGTGGTGCAGCCCGGTCCGGTCGCGTTCGATCATCCGCTGCAGCGCCAACGCCACCGCGGCGCGTTCCAGCACCATCCGGGTGCGGTCCGGATCGGGGGACGGTTGCGGGACGATCAGCCGGCCCCACTGTTCGGCTCGCGGACCCACCGCGGTCACCGCCCACCCTTCGGCCGTCGCCCGCAGCCGCGAGCGCCGCTCCCAGTCTCGCAGCAGGTCCGCGGGGCGTCCCCGCAGCGAGACCGCCAACGCCCGGTGCGTCAGGTCCTCGAGCACGACGGGTTCATCGAGGATTGCGGCGGCGGCCTCGACGACGCCGGCCGCCGATGGCCGTTTCAGGCTGAGCTCGGTGAAGGTCTCGTGCACCCGACGATCGAAATCCACCCGTTCGTACTGGTCGGCGACGATCAGCCGGTGCACGGCCTCGGTCACCTCGACGAACCGCACCTGCCGGTGCAGCGCCACCAAGGCCAGATCGAACTCCGCGGCGATGACCCCCATCCCGGGGTCCAGATCTGCGTCGCCGATCTCGACGACCACCCCGAGCACCCCGGCCTCGGCCATGCCGCTGAGATACCGCCGCGGCGAATCCCGCAGCGCCGCACCGGTTGTCAGTACCAGCTCCCCACCCTGCACCAACGCCGAGAGGTCGGGAACGTCGCTGACATGCACCCACCGGATGGTCTCGGTGAAACGGTGCGCGCTGAGCACTTCGGGATCGCCGGCCTGGATGAGCGGCAGCGCAATAACCTCGGCGACCGTCAGCTGCATTTACACAGTGTAAATGCCAGGGTCAATCTGGAGACATTCCGTCACCATTCGGGCACTGAGCCAGACCCCAGACTGGGAAGCAACCCGACAGAAAGTGAGCTCATCGCGATGCAGGCCACCGTTCAGCACTGGAGTGACGGCACGTTCTTCGAAGGCGCCTCGCAGGCCACTGCGCCGGTGACCAATCCGGCGACCGGCCAGGTCACCGGTCAGGTGGCCCTGGGCAGCGTCGAGGACGCCCGCACTGTCATCGATGCCGCCGCGGCCGCATTCCCCGCCTGGCGCGACACCAGCCTGGCCAAGCGCACCCAGGTGCTCTTCGCCTTCCGTGAACTGCTCAACGAGCGCAAGGGCGAACTCGCCGAGATCATCACCAGCGAGCACGGCAAGGTCGTCTCCGACGCCCTGGGCGAGGTCGCCCGCGGGCAGGAAGTCGTCGAATTCGCCTGCGGCATTCCGCATCTGCTCAAGGGCGGATTCACCGAGAACGCCTCCACCAAGGTGGACGTGTACTCCATCCGCCAGGCCCTGGGTCCCGTCGGCATCATCTCCCCGTTCAACTTCCCCGCCATGGTGCCCATGTGGTTCTTCCCGGTCGCCATCGCATGCGGCAACACCGTCATCCTCAAACCGTCGGAGAAGGATCCCAGCGCCTCGCTGTGGATGGCCGCACTGTGGAAGGAAGCCGGACTGCCCGACGGCGTGTTCAACGTGCTGCAAGGCGACAAAACCGTCGTCGACGAACTGCTCACCAACCCCAAGGTCAAATCGGTGTCCTTCGTGGGGTCCACCCCTATCGCCCAGTACGTCTATGCCACCGGCACCGCCGCCGGCAAACGCGTCCAGGCCCTCGGCGGAGCGAAAAACCACGCCGTCATCCTGCCCGACGCCGACCTCGACCTGGCCGCCGACGCCATGGTCAACGCCGGATTCGGCTCCGCAGGCGAACGCTGCATGGCCATCAGCGCCTGCGTTGCCGTCGGCCCCATCGCCGACGACCTCATCGCCAAGATCGCCGAACGCACCACCCCCCTGAAAATCGGCGACGGCACCAAAGACTCCGACATGGGCCCCCTGGTCACCAAGGCGCATCGCGACAAGGTCGCGTCCTACATCGACGCCGGCGAAGCCGACGGCGCGAAGGTCGTCGTCGACGGCCGCAACGTCACTCCCGACGGCGGAGCCGAAGGCTTCTGGCTCGGCCCCACCCTGCTCGACAACGTCACCCCCGACATGAGCGTCTACACCGACGAGATCTTCGGCCCCGTCCTCTCGGTACTGCGCGTTGACACCTATGACCAAGCGCTCGAGTTGATCAACACCAACCCCTACGGCAACGGCACCGCCATCTTCACCAACGACGGTGGCGCCGCCCGGCGCTTCCAGAACGAAGTCGAGGTCGGCATGGTCGGCATCAACGTCCCCATCCCGGTGCCCATGGCCTACTACAGCTTCGGCGGCTGGAAGGCCTCCCTGTTCGGCGACAGCCACGCCCACGGCATGGACGGCGTCCACTTCTTCACCCGCCAGAAGGCCATCACCAGCCGCTGGCTGGACCCCAGCCACGGCGGCATCAACCTCGGCTTCCCCGAGAACGCCTGAACTAGTTGCCTGCCGATGCCGATCACAGTGAAAGATGGACCCATGACCACCACTCAGGACACCGCGACTCTGCCCAACGGCTTGTCGGTCGAGGACGCACGCGCCGAGGCGGCCCACACCTACGAACTGGACCGGGCGCACGTCTTCCACTCCTGGTCGGCGCAGGCGCAGATCAAGCCGATGACCATCGTGGCGTCGGACGGCTCCTATGTCTGGGACGGCGACGGCAACAGGCTGCTCGACTTCTCCGGGCAGCTGGTCTTCACCAACATCGGCCATCAGCACCCGAAGGTCGTCGCGGCCATCCAGGCCCAGGCCGCCAAGCTCTGCACGGTGGCGCCGCAGCATGCCAACGATGCGCGCTCGGAGGCGGCCCGCCTGATCGCCGAGCGCACCCCGGGCAATCTGAACAAGGTGTTCTTCACCAACGGCGGCGCTGACGCCGTCGAGCACGCGGTCCGGATGGCACGGCTGCACACTGGCCGCTACAAGGTGCTCTCGCGGTACCGCTCCTACCACGGTGGCACCGACACCGCGATCAACCTGACCGGCGACCCGCGCCGCTACCCGAATGACTACGCCAGCAGCGGTGTCGTGCACTTCAACGGTCCGTTCCTGTACCGCAGTTCGTTCCATGCCGAGAACGAGCAACAGGAGTCCGAGCGCGCGTTGGAGTACCTCGACCGCCTCATCCAGCACGAGGGCGCGTCGTCATTCGCCGCGATCATCCTGGAGTCGGTGCCCGGCACCGCGGGCATCATGGTGCCGCCGCCCGGGTACATGGCCGGCGTGCGGGAGATCTGCGACAAGTACGGCATCGTGATGATCGCCGACGAGGTGATGGCCGGATTCGGGCGCACCGGAGAGTGGTTCGCGATCCAGAACTTCGGCGTGACACCGGATCTCATCACGTTCGCCAAGGGCGTCACGTCCGGTTACGTCCCACTGGGCGGCGTGGCGATCAGCGAAGAGATCGCTGCCACCTTCGCCGACCGCGCCTATCCGGGCGGCCTGACCTACTCCGGTCACCCGCTGGCGTGTGCGGCGGCCGTGGCCACCATCAACGCGATGGAGGACGAGGGCATGGTGGCCAATGCCAAGCGCATCGGCTCCGACGTGCTCGGCCCCGGTCTGCGCGAGCTGGCCGGCAAGCATCGTTGCGTGGGCGAGGTCCGCGGCCTCGGGGTGTTCTGGGCCATCGAGCTGGTGGCCGATCAGCAGACGCGTGAACCGTTGGCGCCCTACGGCGGCTCGAGTCCCGCGATGAATGCGGTCATCGCCGCGTGCAAGTCCGGCGGGCTGTTGCCGTTCGCGAACTTCAATCGCATCCACGCCGTGCCCGCCTGCAACATCACCGACGACGAGGTGCGCGAGGGTCTGGCGATCCTGGACACCGCGCTGGGCGCGGCGGTCTGACCTACGCCCGCAGCAGGTGCGCGCCGAGTAGTTCGCGCGCCTGTTGCGGGATCGGCATCGGACCGTCATCGCCGAGCATCACCAGGACGGTGTCGCACAAGCCGACGCAATCCTCGCCGACGAACAACGCCGTCGACACCACATACGAGGTCCGCCCCAGCCGTCCGATGCCCAGGCCGGTCTCGATGGTCGACGGCCAGTGCACCTCCGCCAGGAAATGCACCACGTTGTTGGCCGTCACCAGCCGGATCGTGCGGGCCGCCGGGTCATAGATGCCGGGAAAGATGCGCTCGTTGAATTCCGCGCGGGCGTTCTCGTGCATCGATTCCAGCGCCAGATTGTTCACATGTCCGTTGGCGTCCATGTCGCCGTAGCGTGCGAGCGCAACCCCGGTCACCGGGTACAGCGCCTTGGACAGTCGGGCCGGATGCGGGCGCTCTGTGGCCGGGACGAGGGCGATTTCAGAGGTCATAACGGCGCCAGTACACCACTTCGATCGGGCCGAAGTAACGTTGGCCCCATGGTCGACCTGCACCCCGCGGTGGCGGTACTCGCTCCCCTGGTGGGCACCTGGACCGGGTCCGGTACCGGCGAATACCCCACCATCGAGACATTCGGATATTCGGAGACCGTCACCTTCGGCCACATCGGCAAGCCGTTCCTGGCCTACACCCAGCGCACCAAGGCCGTCGATGACGACCGGGCGCTGCACGCCGAGACCGGATACGTCCGGGTCCCCGCACCGGGACGGGTGGAATGGCTGCTGGCTCACCCCACCGGCATCGTGGAGGTGCTGGAGGGCCCGCTGGACATCGCCGCCGACGGCACCGTGACCATGCAACTCACCTCCAGCATCGGGCGCTCCGCGTCCGCCAAGGAGGTCACCGCGCTGTCGCGCACCCTCACCCTGCGTGGTGACCATCTGAGCTACACGGTGCGGATGGCCGCGGTCGGCCAACCGCTGCGGCACCATCTCGCCGCCGTGCTGCGAAAGGAACAACCGTGACCGACGACCGACGCATCCGGGTTCCCGCCGACCTCGACGCCGTCACCGACCGCGCCGAGGAGGACCATTCCGAGGTCGATTCCGCTGCGGTGGAACGCATCTGGGATGCCGCCCGGCACTGGTACTCCGCCGGGATGCATCCGGCGATCCAGGTGTGCCTGCGCCGCAACGGCAAGGTCATCCTCGACCGGGCCATCGGTCACGGTTGGGGCAACGGCCCAGGTGATTCCGTTGACGCCGAACAGATTCCGGTCGCCACCAGCACCCCGTTCTGCGTGTACTCGACCGCCAAGGCGATCACCACCACCGTCACCCACATGCTGGTCGAGCGCGGCGCGTTCTCCCTGGAAGACCGGGTGTGCGATTACCTGCCCAACTACACCAGCCACGGCAAGGGCCGCACCACCATCCGCCACGTGGTCACCCACAGCGCGGGCATCCCTTTCGCGACCGGCCCCAAACCGGATCTCAAACGGATGGACGACAGCGAGTACGCCCGCGACATGCTGGGCCGGATGAAACCGGTGTACCGGCCCGGCCTGGTGCACATCTACCACGGTGTGACCTGGGGCCCGCTGATGCGCGAGATCATCTCCGCGGCAACCGGGCGCAGCATCCGCGACATCCTCGCCGAGCAGATCCTCGACCCGCTGGGGTTTCGCTGGACGAATTATGGTGTTGCGGCGCAGGATGTTCCGCTGGTGGCCCCCAGTCATGTCACCGGCAAACCGCTACCCGCACCGATCGCCAAGGCGTTCAAGACCGCGGTCGGCGGCACCCCGCAGCAGATCATCCCGTTCTCGAACACACCGGAATTCCTCACCGGCGTCGTCCCGTCGTCGAACACCGTGTCCAACGCCCACGAGCTGTCCAGATTCGCCGAGATTCTTTGCCGCGGCGGTGAACTCGACGGGGTCCGGGTGCTCTCACCCGAGACGCTGCGAGCCGCGACCACGCAGGCCCGTCGGCTACGCCCGGACCTGGCGACCGGCCTGGCGCCCATGCGCTGGGGTACCGGGTACATGCTCGGGTCCAAGCGGTTCGGGCCGTTCGGCCGCGACGCCGACGGCGCCTTCGGGCACACCGGGCTCACCGATATCGCGATGTGGGCGGACCCGCAGCGCGCTCTCTCGGTGGCGGTGGTCAGCAGCGGTAAGCCGAGCGGGCATCCGGAGGCCAAGCGCTATCCGGCGCTGCTGAACGCGATCAACGCGGAGATCCCACGCATCACCTGAGCGATGTCCTGTGAGCAGCCTCACGCCGGCCACGGCGTGCGGTTCCGATGTCCGGTCACGACCAATAGACATCAACTCACACGATAAGGACAGCACCATGGGTGACATCTCCAACAAGGCCGAAGAGCTCACCGGCAGTGCCAAGCAGACCGTCGGCGAGATCACCGGGGATGACGAGCTGCGCGCCGAAGGCGCCGCCGACAAGGCCGGCGCACAGGTCAAGCAGGGCGTCGAGGCGGTGGCAGACAAGGCGCAGGAGGCGGCCGGCGAGGTCAAGCAGGCCGTCTCCCAGTCCGCCGACTCTCGGGTGGTCATCGCCGCGCTCGCCGGCATCGCCGTCGTGGTGGCCCTCGCCGTTCGCCGTAACCGCCGGGCGTCGCGGTCCAAGAAGCACCCTGTCGCCAAGAAGGCCGCCGCGGCCGGCATCGCCCGCGCATTGACCCGCTGACCAATCCGGTCAGCGGACCTCTGGAGAAAGGAAACGAAAATGGGAATTGTGGACAAGGCCAAGAACGCGGCCGAGGACGCCATCGGCAAGGCCAAGGAGGTCGTCGGAGACGTCACCAACAACGACGAACTCAAGGCCGAAGGCAAGAAGGATCAGGGCGTCTCGGGCGTCAAGAAGGTCGGCGAGAACATCAAGGACAAGTTCACCAACTGATCTGATGCAGCGGCGGGCCATCAGGCCCGCCGCTGTTGTCAGATCTCCAACGCTGCGTTCGCCGAGTCGAGGTGTTCCACCGTGGTGAAGACCAATTCGGTGTCGCCGACGTTCTCGATATCGTGCAGTAGGTACTCACCGGCCGCGAAGCTGAAGTGCCGGGTCTCACCGGCGGCGTAGGACACATCGCGGGTGGTGCCGTCGGAGGTGTGCTGGCGGCTGCTACCGGCATTGACCGCCGTCCAGAAGTAGTCCAGCACATGGCGATGGGCGTGCCAGCGCTCACCGGGTGCCAGCCGGATCTCCCACACCCGGACCCGCTCGTTCTGGCTCAGCAGCCGGGAGCCGACGTAACCGTCGTGGGAGTACGTGTCGAACTCGGCGCGCAGGTCGGCGCTCCAGCCCTCGAAGTCGGTACCCATCAAGGTGCCGGCCAGTGGGGCGTCGGTGAGGAAATCGTGCGTGCTTGACATGTCTTCTCCTTGAGGATGTTCAGTGGCCCGGGCCGTAGAGGCCGAAGCGGTTGTCGGGGTCGCCGGGCACCCAGGTGCAGTCCACCTGCGAGCGGGTGCCCATCTCCTTGACCCGGCGCATCAGGCTGTGCGCCAGCTCGAGCTGGCCGGGCTCCCATTTGGCGAGTGCTTCGGCGATATCGGCGCTGTCGGACAGCGCGTCGTACAGGGCCCAGGCGTTCGCGGCGGCCTTGGCGGTACCCGCGGCGGCATGCGGGCGCGCGGCGCTGGCCGCGTCGCCGATGAGCGCGACCCGCCCGGTCGCCATCTGCTGGGCCTGCACGTCGAACACCGCCTGCAGGTAGGGCTGTTCGGTGCGCAGTACCACCTCTGCCGCCGCGGGAGCCAGCAGTTCCGGTGCCGCGGTGCGCATCTCGTCGATGAACCGGTCCTGTACCTGGCCCGGGTGCAGTGACACCCCCGCTAGGAAGCCACGCTTGTCGGTCATGAGTTCGTCGAGCTCGTGGCCTTCGGCGACGTTGCGGTACCAGACATAGTTCAGCAGGCGCTCCCCCACACCGAGGCCACCGTCTCCGGACGGGATCGGGTACACGTTGATGTGGGTGTGCGGTGCGACGCTGTAGCTGATCGCGTCATGGAGCAGGTCGAAGGTTGCTGCGCTGACCTGATTTTCGGGCACGGTGCCGCGCCAACCGACATAGCCCGAATACTCCAGTGTGGATCCGGGTGAGATCCGGCGCCGGCTCGGCGAGCTGATCCCGTCGGCGAACACCACCAGATCGGCGCGCTCGCGCCGTCCCGAGGTGAATCGCACCTCGACACCGTCGGCATCCTGGTCATAGCCGGCCGCGTACTCTCCCAGGTGGTAGTGCGCTGAGCCGAAGTCGGACAGTAGCGCACGGTAGAAGGTACCCCAGGACGTGTAGCTCCACGGCGCCGGGTCGCGGTGCAGAACCTCGTTGTCCCGACCCAGATACTGCACGAAATGGGTTGATGTACTGACGTTCTCGGGATGCTGATCACTGCACTCCACGAACCAGCGCAGGGTATCGGGTTGCAGCACGATGCCGCCGCCCCGGCCGTCCAGCGATGTGGGGGTCCGCTCATACACGTCGACGTCGAAGCCCAGCCTGCGCAGCAGCAGCGCCGTGGTCAGCCCGCCGATCGAGCCGCCGATCACCAGCGCCCGTTGACCGGCCCAGTTCGTCTTCGCCTCGCTCATGCTGTCTCTCCTGCGTTGTCGAGCCCGAGGAATGCCCGGGCATTGGTCTCCAGTGCAGTGTCGTCGATACCGACCGCACGCGGAAGCCCCAGCGGGTCAGGCGTTCCCATGTCGAACGGATAGTCGCTGCCGCACATCAGGTGGGTGGGACCGGCCTGTGCGCGCAGCAGTTCCAGCGCGGGTACATCGTGGGTCAGGGTGTCGAACCACAGGTCGGCGAACGCCTCCCGCGGTGGCCGGCTGTTCCCGGCCCGCACGTCGGCGCGCTGATCCCAGCCGTGCTGCCAGCGCCCGACGATCCCCGGAGCGCACCCGCCGCCGTGCACCAGCACGATCCGCAGCGTGGGCAGCGCGTCCAGCACGCCGCCCAGGGTCAGCGCGGCGGCCGCCGTCGCGGACTCCACGGGGTTGCCGATCAGGTTGGCCAGGTAGTACGACGACCATTCCGGGCGCGGCAGCTGCATCGGGTGTACCAGCACCGCCATGTCGTTCTGCGCTGCGGCGGTGAGGATCTCACGCATCGGATCCACGTCGAATGATGTGCCACCGAGCAGCGGGGGCACCGCGATACCGCGGATGACCGACGCGGTGGCCATCGTCTCGATCTGTTTGCGGGCCGCGTCCGGGTCGTGCAGCGTGACCAGTCCCAGGCCGAGCAGCCGGTCCGCGTTGTCGCGGCACACCTTTTCCAGTGCGCCGTTGAACTCGCCGACGAATTCGTCGACACCCTCGGCGTGAGCGACGGGGAATGCGAACGGTGGTGCGGACAGCACCCGGGAGCCCAGGCCGGCCGCATCGGTGTCGGCGAGCACCCGGGTCACATCGCTCATCGCGCCCGTCTCGATGGACAGCGGGAGTTCGCCCAGGCAGAGCTCGCCGTCGCGGTCCCGCAGCGCGGGCAGCGGCGACCCCGGTGCGAGCCCGAACAGCTCCTGCGGCAACCAGTGTGCGTGGACGTCGATGGGACCGGTGCGCAGACTCACGATGCCACGCCCATCGCTTCGAGCGCCTCGAACCGGGCCAACACCTCGGCCTGCAGCACCGCGACGGCGGGGTCGGACGCCCGGCGCGGCCGGGGCAGGTCCACGTCGATGACCTCGTGCACGCGGCCGCCGGGGGCCAGCACCACGATGCGGTCGGACAGTTGCACCGCCTCGGTCACATCGTGGGTCACGAACATGACCGTGCGCCGGGATTCCAGCCAGATGCGTTCCAGATGTTCGCGCAGGGTCCGGGACGTCATGGCGTCGAGATGGCTGAACGGTTCGTCCATCAGCAGCACATCGGGTTCGACGGCGAAGGCGCGCGCGATACCGATGCGCTGCTGCTGTCCGCCGGACAGCTGGGCGGGGAACCTGTTGGCGCAGTGGCTCAGCCCGACCAGGTCGAGGTAGTGCTCGGCGCGCTGCTGCCAGCCGTCCCGCTCGTGCTGGACGAATCCCAGGTTGGCCATCACGGTGCGCCACGGCAGCAGCCGGGGGTCCTGGAAGACATAACCGACGCGGGCGTCGCGCCCGCCGGATCGCAGCCGCACACTGCCGGAGGTGTGGGTCTCGATGCCCGAGACGATGTTGAGCAGCGTGGTCTTGCCGCTGCCCGACGGCCCGACAACCGAGACGAAGGTCTCGCCGGTGATGGTCAGGTCGATACCGTCGATCACGCGGGTGACATCGCCGCGCCGGTCGGTGAATTCCTTGACCAGGTTCTGGATTTCGATGGAGGCCATGTTGTCGCTCTCTTTCTAGGCGGTGCGCCAGCGGGTGGCGTAGCGCTCGATGGGACCGAGGATGAGCAGGTCGGCGATGACCAGCAGCAGGATGAAGACCAGCACCCAGGCCAGGAAGCCGTCGAGCTGGTTGGCGTCGTACCAGTAGCGCGACCGCCACCCGACACCGGAGGTTGAGCCGAACCACTCCGCGAGCAGCAGACCGTTCCAGGCGCTCATGATCGCGAAACGCACCGCGGCCACGGTGGATCCGGCGACCGCGGGTGCGACGATCTCGCGCAGTACCCGGGTCCGGGACACCCCGAACGCCCGTGCCATCAAGATCAGGTCGGCGGGCACCGCCCTGGTGGCCTTGGCGATGTTGACGACGACGAACGGCACTCCGGAGAGGAACACCGTGACCACCGGGGTCAGCCAGCCGAACCCGAACCACATGGTGGTCAGCAGCGCCCAGATCACCGCCGGAATGGCCAGGGCCGCCGCGTTCAGGTCGGAGAAGGCCAGGTCAGCGATCCTGGACAGTCCCATCAGGACGCCGATCACCGCACCGACCACCAGGGCGGCGACGAGGCCGAGCAGGAACCGGTTCATGCTGATGGCCAGGTTTCCCCAGAGCTCGCCGATGGCGGCTTCGGCGCCGAGCCTGCCGATGGTGTCGGCCAGCGAGGGCACCCGGTTTCCGAAGATCACCGCGAGCTGCCAGGCTCCGATGATTGTCGCCAGGGCCGCGAGAACGGCTGCGGCGGAGGTGCTCTGGCTGCGGATGCGGTGCTGCCAGGAGGTGAGGGTGGTCATGCGATTTCCTTCCGCCATGCGAAGAAGCGGGTCTCCAGATGAGCCAGACCGCGCTCGATGAGTACCATCGCGATGATGAAGAGCGCGGTCCAGGCGAGCATGTCGTCGACCTGGAATTCCTGGTAGGCCTTGCGGATCATGAATCCGACACCGCTGCTGGCGCCGAACACCTCGGTCAGCGCCTCGACCTTCCATGCCATCGCGAATCCGTAACGCACACCGGCGAATACGAAGGTCGTCACCGCCGGCAGGTAGAGGTGGCGCAGGATATCGGAGCGCCGGCGTTCGAAGGCGTGACACATCGCCAGCAGGTTGCCGTCCACCGACCGCACCCCCTCGGCCACGTTCATCGCGATGAACGGGGTGGCCACCAGGGCGGAGACCACGATCGGTCCCCCGGCGCCGACGCCGAAGATCAGCAGGCCGAACACCGCGTAGGTCAGGCCGGGCATGTTGCCGAGCACGAACAGCGGTAGCGAGAAGTAGGACGTCATGAACGTGGAGCGGCCCATGGCGAATCCGATGACCAGCCCGGCCACCATGGCGATCGCGAAACCGGCGGCGATCTTGCCGATGCTGGCCGCGAAGTTCGTCACCGCCTCACCGGAGACGATGATGGCGAGCACCCGGTCGGCGACGTCGGCCGGGTTCGGCAGGATCGGATCGTTGACGATGACCGCGGCCAACGCCCACACTCCGACCGCGCCGATCAGGGCCAGCCCGGAGACCAGCCAGCGGCGGCTCCCCCAGGGTCGGTGGACGGCGGCTCGTGGCGGGGTGTCGCGCGGTTCGCGCTGGGCCGGCCGCGCCGTGACGGTCTGGGTCACTGGTGGACTCCTTCTGCTGGCAGGAACTGCGGATCGGCGATGTCGTCGCCGATCACGCCGGTGGTACGCATCAGGTCGAAGATCGAACTCTCGTCATCGGCCCACTTCTGGCCGAAGCGAACCTCGTCGACCACCCAGTCATGTTCGGCCACATACTGTTTCATGAACTCGATGTCCTCCGGGGTGGAGACGGCGAAGTGCTGTGGGTAGCGCTCGATCATGACGTCGCGGTGCTGCTGCCATTCCCGTAGGCCGCGGTCCCACAGATCCAGGAAGGCCGACACCTCGCCGGGATGGCCGTCGACCCAGTCCTTGCGGGCGACGAACACATTGCCCATCGGGCCGTCGTGGCCCGGTGCGTTGAATTCGGCGAACAGGTCCGCCGAGGACTTGCCGTCGTAGAGCGGCCGCACCGCACCGCTGCGGAGCTCCCGCGCGGACAGGTCCGGATAGCAGATGCAGGCGTCGATCTCGCCGCGCGCCAACAGGTTCGACAGGTTCTGGATATCGGCGACGACGACGTCGAAGTCGCCGTCAAGCAGCTGCATATCGTGCATCTGCTTGACCAGCGCGCTCCACACCAGCGTGCCCGACACCGTGGTGAACACCCCGAGGCGGCGGCCGCGCAGATCCTCCAGGGACTGGGCGGGATCATCGGCGCGGACCAGGATGCGGCTGCGCTCGGCGTTGTAGCGCCCGATGATGACGGTCTCGCGCTGGGTCTGTTCCTCCAGGGCGGGCACCTCGAAGGAGGCCGTCGAGATGATATCGGCGTGCCCACCGGCGAACAGGCCGAACTCGTCCCAGGTGGCGCTGGTCTCGATGGTGTAGCCGGTGTCGCGCTGCCACTGCTCGACGATGCCGGCGTCGTGCATGTAGTCCCAGATCGGGTCCGGGGCGAAGGTGAAGCGGATGACGCCGTCCTGGGCGGACCGCGATGACGCGGGCCCGCCGAGCCCTGCCGAGCAGGCCGTGGTCAGTGCCAGGACGGCGGTGGCCATCAGGGCCACCAGAGCTTTGGCAGTTCTGCGCATCGGCACTCTCCTCGAACGAATTCTTGTGACGGTGATCACGAGTCCCACGATGCTCGGCATTCCACCGCTCAGGCAATGTCGCTCAACACACACTTATGCTGGCTTTTATGTCCGCAAAGACACACCCTGTCGGCGACCCGACACTGGAACGCTGGCTACACGCGCTGGCCGGCATCGGCGAGGCGGTCGGCGGGGATGCGCCCGTCTCCCAATTGCTCGACCGGGTGGCCCGCACCGCGTGCACCCTGCTCGGCTATGACTTCTGCGCGGTGTTCCTGCCCGACGACGCCCGCGCGGCACTGACCATCGTCGGTTCGCACGGCCTGTCCGGCGACTACATCGCGCAGGTCAATGCCGATCGTCCGATCCTGCTGGACGTTGACGGCGAACAGGAGGCGCCGACCAGCATCGCGTTCCGTACCGGCGAGGTGGTGACCCTGGAGGACATCGAGTTGGTACCCGAGTTCAGCTGGGGCGGGGTGGCCCACGAACAGGGCTACCGGGCGCTGATCTCCGTGCCGCTGCGCCGGGCCGGCGCGATCGTCGGAGCGCTCAACGGATACCGCACCGGGCCGCACAGCTTCGATGCCGCCGAGGTCAGCCTCGTCACGACGCTGGCCACCCAGGTGGCGATCGCCCTGGGGACCGCACAACTGCGGGCCCAGGAGCAGGCCACCATCCGGGAACTCCGCCGCGCCGAAGAGGTGCACGGGCTGCTGATGGCCACCGCACTGCGTGGCGAGGGTGTCGCGGGGGTCGCCGACGCATTGGCCGAGTTGCTGGGCCGCGCCGTGCTGATCGACGAGGTTCACGGTGGCGAGCTCAGCCCCACCGTGACCCCTGTCGATGATCACTGGGAATCCGGAGTGGTGCTCGACGGCACGGTGGTGGCCCGGATACAAGTCGCCGGTGAGCACGTGTTGTCCGCACTCGATGTCCGTGCGGTCGAACATGCCGCGGTGGTGACCGCGCTGGAGCTGCTGCGGGCCCGCACCGCGGCCGAGGTGGAACAGCGCCTGCGCGGCTCGCTGCTCGCCGATCTGCTCACCGCGGATGTCACCGATGCCCTCGCCACGAGCTCGCTGTTGGAGCGGGCGCGGCGTCTCGGCTGGGACCTGTCCGGCAGCCAGACGCTGATCACCATCCGGTGGCCGGAAGCCGAACGGGCCGAGCGGATTCTGTCGATCACCGACCGGTTCGCCGCCGATACCGCCCCCAGACCACTGGCCGCGTTGTACCGCGGCGATCTGGTGGTGGTGTGCTCCTCGGAGTCACACTCGGAGGCCGCCGATCTGGCCGGCAGGCTCGTCGGCACCCTGTCGGCATCCGGCGCCGCCGAGTTCGCCGTGGCAGCCGTCTCCGCCACGGGCACGGTGACCGATCTGCCGGATGCCTACCGAACCCTGTGCGGTGCCATGAATCTCGCGTCGGATACCCAATCGACGACAGTGATCGACATGGCCGATGTGACCATCGATCATCTACTGCTGCAGCTCGACGACCCGCAGCGGTTGCGGGCGTTCGCACGCGCGGTGCTGGGCCCCGTCCTCGACTACGACCGGAGCCGTCAGACCCAACTCATCCACACCGCGCGCGTGCACCTGGAGCACAGCCTGGACCGTCGTGCCACCGCGAACGCACTTCACCTGCATCCCAACACCGTTGCCCAGCGGATCAGACGCCTGGAAGAGCTGACCGGGCTGCAGTTGTCGCGGCCGCGGGATCTGCTGCGGCTCACGTCGGCCCTGACGGTCGCCCAGGTCGCGGCACTCCGATAGGTCAGGCCCGCGAGGAGGCCCGCACCAGCAGCCGCAGCAGGACCTGCCCGATTCCGGCGAGCGGGATCTTCACCAGCGGGAACGTGGCGGTCGAGCCGATGGTGTATTCGATGTGGGTGCTCGTGCCGGCCTCGGTCAGCCGCACTTCGCCGGTGTAGCCGGGGAACGGGGTGCCCGAGAGCGCCTTGTAGCCGAACACGTGTGGCGCGTCGAAGGTCACCACCTCTTCGACGATGTCCGGACCCGGGCCCGGGGTGCCGATCCGGCGGACCGCGCCCAAACCGTTCGGATCGGGGGTGCCGGGCTTGCCGAGCGTGACCTTGACACCCGGACCCCAACCGGCCATGCCGACGTGGTCGGTCAGGGTGGCCCACACCGTGTCGATCGGGACGTTGACGGTGGCCTTCGCTGTGACGTGCATGAACCACATCCTGCCCCACCGGTTGGTCGACCCGCCTACGTGACGTCGATCACTCTTACCTAAGGTGGCTGGATGAGCGCGAAAGCCGATGCGGACCGGGTCGCTGACCTGGCCCGGCAGGTCGTGGCGGACCACGACCCGAAGAAGGTCCCGATCCCGGAGTTCCTGACGGCGAGCTATGACGCCGGGCTGTCCTGGGTGCACTTCCCGGAGGGACTCGGCGGATTGGGGGTCTCCCGCGGGCTGCAGGCCGTCGCGGACGGCATCCTGCAGGGCGCCGGCGGTCCGATGCCGCTGGGGCTCAACCCGATGGGTTACGGGATGGCCGCGCCGACGGTGCGCGAGCATGCACAGTCCGAGGACCTCAAGAGGTTCTGGCTGCGGCCGCTGGCCAGCACCGAGGACATCTGGTGCCAGCTGTTCTCCGAGCCCGGCGCCGGCTCCGATCTGGCCGGGTTGGCGACCTCCGCCGTCCGCGACGGTGACGACTGGGTCATCAACGGGCAGAAGGTGTGGACCAGCCTGGCCCACCGGGCGCGGTGGGGGCTGCTGCTGGCGCGCACGAATCCCGATGTGGCCAAGCACAAGGGGCTGACCTATTTCGTGCTGGACATGCATGCCCCCGGTGTCGAGACGCGGCCGCTGCGGCAGCTCACCGGGCAGGCCGAATTCAACGAGGTCTACATCACCGACGCCCGTATCCCCGATGCGCACCGGCTCGGCGAGGTCGGCAACGGCTGGGGTGTGGCGATGACGACGCTGATGAACGAGCGCAGTGCGCTCGGCGGCAGCGGTGCCAAGCGCGGCGCGGGCACCATCGCCGAGGCCGTCGGGCTGTGGGCCGCACGGCCGGACCTGCAGACCCCGGTGCTGCGCGACCGGCTCACCCAGCTGTGGCTGCGTTCGGAGGCCCAGCGGCTGACCGCGCAGCGTTCCCGGGCCACCGCCACCGTCGGCGGCCCGGGGCCGGAGGGTTCGATCGGCAAGCTCGTCGGCGCCGAACTCAACCAGCACATCTACACCTGGTGCATGGATCTGCTTGGCGCCGAGGGCATTTTGTACCACGGGTACGGACTTCACGACAGCGACGACGAATCGGATTGGCGGGGTCCCATCCAGCAGCGCTTCCTGCGCAGCAAGGCCAACACCATCGAAGGCGGGACATCGGAAGTGATGCGCAACATCCTGGCCGAGCGGATCCTGGGCCTGCCCGGCGATCTGCGGGCCGATGCCGGTATGCCGTGGAAGGAGATCCCGCGTGGCTGAGGAGTTTACGGATCAGCCCGACAATGTGGCTGATTCGCAGGAGTTCGTGTTCACCGGCGAGCAGGCCCAACTCCGGGATGCGGTGCGCAAATTCAGCGCCGACAATTTCGGCGAGGCCAAGGCCCGTGCCCAGATGGAATCCGAGCCGCGCTTCGACCGAAAAGTCTGGCAGCGCTTGGGATCCGAGCTCGGTGTACTCGGGCTGTCGGTACCCGAGGCCGCTGGTGGCGTCGGCGGCACGCTGGTCGATCAGGCCATCGCGGTGGAGGAACTCGGTGCTGCGCTGGCGACCGGGCCGCTCTTCGGCACCGTGTTCCTGGCCATCCCGGCGCTGGTCGCCGCGTCTGCCGGCCCGGACCGTGACGATCTGCTCGCCGCCCTGGTCGAGGGCACCCGCACGGCAGCGTTCGCGGTCCCGGATCGGGCCGGCGCCTTCGACCCCGCCGCCATCACCGTCACCGGAACCGAGCGGCTGACCGGACGGGTCGAACGCATCGTCGACGCCGATGCCGCCGACGAACTCCTGGTTGCCGCAACGGGGCCCGGGGGCGTGGCGCTGTACGCCGTTGACGCGAGCGGCCCCGGCGTGCAGCGCACCCCGTTGGTCACCCTCGACCTGACCAGGCCGCAGGCGACCATCGAGCTGTCCGATGCGCCGGCGCGGCTGCTGGCCGGACCGGATGAGGCCGACCGGGTGATCACCCACGCGCTGCAGGTCGGCTCGGCTCTGCTGGCCGCCGAACAGATCGGCGCCGCGGCACACCTGCTGAATCTCGCCGTCGAGTACGCGAAGTCCCGGCTGCAGTTCGGCCGCCCGATCGGGTCCTTCCAGGCCGTCAAGCACCGGCTGGCCGAGGGCCTGGTCGATCTGGAACATGCCCGCTCGGCGACCTATCACGCGGTGTGGGCGCTCAGCGACGGCTCCGACGACCCGGCCCTGTCGTCCGCCATCGCGCAGGCCCTGGCGTCGGCGGCGTTCTCCCGCATCGCCGCCGACACCATCCAGGTGCACGGCGGGATCGGCTTCACCTGGGAGCACCAGGCGCACCTGTACTTCAAGCGGGCCACCACTGATGCGGCGCTGCTGGGCAGTGCCGAAGCACACCGCAACCGGGTGGCCGAGCTGGTCCTCGACACCGCGCCGGCGGACCGGGCACCACGGGTCGCTACCGGCATGTAGCAGACAGCACGCGGGTCGCACAAGGGCCGGCGGGGCGGGATTCTCGGGCCTCCGGGCGGATTCCTGCCGTCGCCGGACGCCGAAGACTCGACGTGTGCCCCTCCTGTCCCGCCGACAGCTCCTCGTCGGCCTCACCGCAACCCCGTTGGCCCTGACGCTGGCCTGCTCGAGCCCCCAGCCCGAGCGCCGCGCGCAGGCACTGACCCGTCCGCTGCCGATCCCGCCGTTGGCCGACTCGACCGTCGGCCCCGACGGCACCCGTATCTTCACCCTGCGGGCGATCGCCGGGGAGACCGAGATGCTGCCCGGGGTGCGCACCGCCACCTGGGGATTCAACGGCTCGATCCTGGGGCCGACGCTGCGCGCCCGGCGCGGTGAATCGGTGGCGGTCCAGGTCGAGAACGCGCTGACCGAACCGACCACCGTGCACTGGCACGGTATGCACGTGCCGGCCCAGTGCGATGGCGGTCCGCACCAGACGGTGCCGGCCGGCGGGCAATGGCAGCCCCGCTGGCAGGTGCGGCAACCCGCGGCGACGCTCTGGTATCACCCGCATCCGCACGGCGCGACCGAGAAGCACATCTACCGGGGACTGGCCGGCATGTTCCTCATCGACGACGACGGCGACGGCACTGCGGGTCTTCCGCGCGAATACGGCGTCGACGACATCCCGCTGATCATCCAGGACCGCCGCTTCACGCCCGCGGGTGCGCTCGACGAATCCGATCCGACGGACATCGGCCTGCTCGGCGACACCATCGTCACCAACGGTATTGCCGGAGCCCATCTCGCGGTGCGCACCGAGCGGGTCCGGCTGCGCATTCTCAACGGTTCCGGTGGCCGGCTGTACAACCTGGGTTTCTCCGACGGCCGGGCTTTCCACATCGTCGCCGGCGACGGCGGACTGCTCGCCGCTCCCGTTCCGGCCACCCGGGTGCAGCTGAGTCCGGGCGAGCGGGCCGAGATCATCGTCGACTGCTCAACTGGCAACACTGCTGTGCTGCAATCCTTCCCGATCGATGACCGGGCCGGGCTGGACGCCGAGGAGGCAGCCCGTTTCGGGGTCGGTGACTCGTTCACCATCCTGCGGCTGCAACCGGAGTCCACTCTGCGTCCTAGCGCGACGCTCCCCGCAGCGCTCGCCGCATTGCCGGCGCTGCCGGATCCGGCGCGCTCGGTGCACCGCGAGTTCGACCTGCAGTGGTTCATGATCAACGGGAACCGGATGGACATGAACCGCATCGACTTCCAGGCGACCGTGGATACCGACGAAATCTGGACCGTACGCAACGTGGACAACTGGCCGCACAATTTCCACGTGCACGACACCCAGTTCCGGGTCATCGACATCGACGGCGCGCCGCCACCGCCGCAGCTGGCAGGTTACAAGGACACGGTGTACACCCCACCGGGGCAACGGATAAGGCTTGCGGTCCGATTCTCCGACTACACCGACCCCACCTTCCCGTACATGTATCACTGCCATCTGGCCCTGCATGAGGACCAGGGCATGATGGGTCAGTTCCTGGTGCTCAATCCCGGGCAGCAGGCCGAACCGATGGCCATGGACATGCCTCACGCCATGCGTTGATATCCGAACACCGCGAGTTGCACCCTGTTCTGCGCACCGAGCTTGTCCATCAGGTTCGCGACATGCGTCTTGACGGTCGTGACGCCGAGATGCAGCCGATCGGCGATCTCCTGATTGGACAGTCCCTCGACGACCAAGGGCAGCACATCCTCTTCACGTGCGGTCAGCGGTGCCGCAGTGGGGCCGTCGGGCACACGCGCGTCGACCGCTCGGGACACCAACCGCTGCAAAAGATGTGGTGACAGCACGAAGTCACCGGCGGCGACCCGATGCACGGCGGCAATCAGTTCGGTGGGTTCGGTGTCCTTGACCAGGAAGCCCGCGGCCCCGGCGGCCAGCGCGGGATACACATGGTCATCGTCGTCAAAAGTGGTGAGCACCAGTATCTTTGCCTCAGGGCGAACGGAGAGCACCTGTCCGATGGCGGTGACACCGTCGACCCCGGGCATCCGGAGATCCATCAGGATCACATCCGGCGCCACCTCCGCGGCCAGCCGCACCGC
This sequence comes from Mycolicibacterium frederiksbergense, assembly GCF_012223425.1. Classification (GTDB taxonomy): domain Bacteria; phylum Actinomycetota; class Actinomycetes; order Mycobacteriales; family Mycobacteriaceae; genus Mycobacterium; species Mycobacterium frederiksbergense. The sequence goes on along the minus strand of NZ_CP038799.1, from coordinate 2,709,125 downwards.
CTGCGCACCGTCGGCAGCCTCACCGACCACCTGCACACCGTCCGTCGATTCGCACAGCATGCGCAGTCCGGCCCGGACCAGGCGTTGGTCATCGGCGATCAGGATGCGGGTAGCCATGCCCGTACCTTCCATCCCTGCTCGCTGCGGCCGGCGGCGAACGTGCCGCCGCAGAGCACCATTCGCTCCGACATGCCGACGATACCCAGGCCACCCTGCTGCTCGTCGACCCCGACACTGTCGACGCCGATCTCCACACCGCCATCGCGGCGTGCGATGGACAGCTGCACAGGACCTTCCGGATCGGCATGTTTCATCACATTGGTGAGCGCCTCCTGCGTCACCCGCAGTACGGTCAACCGCGCCATCGCGTCAAGCCCGGTGATCGTCGCGTCGATATCCGCGTCGACGGTGAAACCCGCTGCGCGGGTGCGGTGCACGGCGGCATCGATCTCGCCCCACAGCGCCTCGGGTTCCACCATCGCCACCTCGTGCAGGGCCGGGTCACGCAGCGCCGCCTGCCAGCGCCGGATATCGGCCAGTGCGTCGGCCGCGGTGCGGTGCACATCGTCGAGCACCTCGGCGACCCGCGGATCCTGCTTGCCGATCACGTGTTCGGCGACGCCGGTGCGCAGCGCGATGGATGCCATGTGATGGGCGACCAGATCGTGCAACTCACGCGCCATGGCGCCACGTTCGGCAGCGCGAACCTCCGATTCCGCAAGTGCCCGGAACCGTCGCTGACCGCGCAGGTACAGGCCGAGCAGCAGTGGCAGCCCGAACGCCGCCACCACGGTGGTGATATCGGCGGCGCTCCACCGCGCCGCGTGATCGTCGAGTTGCACCCCCACCACCAGGGCGAGCAGCCAGCCGGTGGCGGCGACGGCGATGATCGGATCCCGGTCGGTGCGTGCTGCCAGCTCGGTCAGCGCGAGCGCACCGATATAGGGCACCAGACCGGACAAACCCCACGCCTGGGCGGCGAACATCGGCACCGCGAGTGCGGACAACGCGAGCGACATCGGAAACGGCCACCGGCCGCCGAAGAGGAAGACCACGGCCGCCGTGCAGGCGAGTACCCAGTAACCCGCCGATACCCGGAACTCGCCGGGAAAGGTACTCACCGCCAGGAGCACCGGCGTCAACAGCAGCGGCGCGCTCCGGAGCAGGAGGGAGTGCACATGATCAGGCTATCGCGCCGGCGTCCTTCAACTCCTCGATGCGATCCCAATCCAGCCCGATCTCCATCAACACGAGCTCGGTGTGTTCGGAGGCCTGAGGCGCGCGGGTGGTCTGCAGCGGTTCGTGGTTGAACTGCACCGGCCCGCGCACCACCTTGAAAGGTGTGCCGTCGGAGCCTTCGACCTCGGTGACCATGTCATTGGCCAGCGCCTGCTCATCGCTGCCCAGGTCCACCAGGCTCTGGAACGGCGCCCACTGGCCCCGCATCGTCTTGAGGTGCGTGCGCCAGTACTCGAACGGTCTGCTGCGGATGGCTGCAGTGATCAGTTCGACGGCGGCCGCGGCATTTTCGATCAGCGGAAGCACATCGGAGAAGCGCGGATCATCGGCCAACTCGGGCAGCCCGAGATGCTCGAAGGCGTCCCGGATATACCCGGTCGGGCTGACGATGCACAGGTTGATGGTGCCACCGTCGGAGGTCAGGTAGTTGCCCAGGAAGGGGTTCACCGTGGGGCCAACGGAATTCGGCATCACCGAGCGCATGGTCTCGCCGGTCTCCATACCCTGGGTGACGCTGGCGCCTGCCGCCCACCACGCCGTGCTCAGCAGGGATACGTCGATCTCGGAGGTCTCGCCGGTGCGCTCGCGGTGGAACAGCGCCGCGGAGATACCACCGGCGATGTTCATCCCGCCGATCGAATCACCGAAGGCCGGGATGCCCTGTGACAGTGCACCACCGAGTTCTTCGGGCGTCAGCGCGTGCCCGACACCGCTGCGGGTCCAGAATGCGGTGCCATCGAAGCCACCGGTGTCGCGTTCGGCGCCCTTGTCGCCGTAGGCGCTGCCGCGGGCGTAGATGATGTTCGGGTTGACCGCCCGGATGTGCTCGACATCGAACTTGTTCCGCTGCCGCTGGGCGGGCAGGTGGTTGGTGAGGAACACATCGGCGGTCTTGGCGATCTCGTAGAGCACCTCCTGGCCGCCCGGGGTGGAGACGTCGATGCCGACGCTGCGCTTGCCCCGGTTGGGATGCTCGATCAAGGGATGCCGGTTGGGGTCGAGCGCGAAACCGCCCATGTTGATGAACCCGCGCTGGGTGTCACCGCGCACCGGGTGCTCGACTTTGATGACGTCGGCGCCCCAGTCGGCGAGGATTGCGCCGGCGGCGGGGACGAAGGTGAACTGTGCGACCTCCAGGACGCGAACGCCCTCCATGACCTTACCCATACCGCCGACCGTACCGTATCCGCGACGGTATAGACCTGCGTCATTCGGGAAGACTTGAGCCGTTGTCAGGCGATGCACCTACCGAAGGGAGAACGTGAATATGACCATCGGCATCATCATCGGATCGATACGGGAGGGCCGCGCCGGCGCCTCCGTCGCGCAATGGGTCGCCGAACAGGCGGCACGCCGGGACGCCACCGAATTCGAGGTCATCGACCTCAAGGAGTTCGATGTCCCACTGCTGACCGCGCCGCTGCCACCCGCCGCAGCGAACCGTGAGTACGACTCGGAGAACGTACGCCGGTGGAGTCAGGCGATCGATTCCTGCGAGGGATTCGTCTTCGTCACCCCCGAGTACAACCACGGCGTGCCCGGTGCGCTGAAGAATGCGGTCGACAGCCTGGGTCCCGAATGGACCGGCAAGGCGGTCGGGTTCGTGTCCTACGGGGCGGACGGCGGTGTGCGCGCCGTGGAGCAGTGGCGCCAGATCGTGGCGAACTTTCAGATGTTCGATGTCCGGGCCCAGGTCGCGCTGTCCCTGTTCCAGGAGTTCGGCGCGGACGGATTCACCCCGCAGGAGCGCCGCGCGGGTGAACTCGACACGCTGCTGGATCAGTTGATCAGTCTGACCGCACGCCTCGGTATATCCCCCGCTTGACGATCCACGGCTGCAGGACGTTGCGCACCGACCAGGCCGGGAACCGGACCGCCTGACCGGACGGGGCGAACACCTCCAGGCCGTCGGCCTGGGCGCCGAGCACCGATCCCCAGCGCGCCTTCGGCGGCGTATAGGCACGCAGCGGCCTGCCCGCGGCGTGGGCCGCGATATTGCGGGCGAGCAGACCGTCGGCGCGGCTGCGCGCCGAGGCGCGCAGCGGATCGGTGGCCGCGACATCGCCTATCGCGAAGACCTCCGGGTGGCCGGGTACCTGCAATTGCGGTGTGACGCGGACGAATCCGCCGTCGTCGAGCACATCGGCGGGCAGCCAGCCGGTGTTCGGGCTGACCCGGCCGATCGCCCACAGCACCGCATCGGCGGTGACCGCGGGCTGCCCGGTGCTCCAGTGCACCGGATCGCCGGTGATCTCGTCATGGTCTGCGGGGATCATGGCACGGTGCCCCGGATTGAGCGCCACTCCGGAAGCGGTGAGCCGCGATTCGATCCGCCGCCACACGCGGCGATGATGCTGTGGCAGCGCATGTTCGCCGGGGTAGTACAGACCGATCGCGGCGTGGGGCAGCGCGACCGCCAGGTTGGCCGCCGCGCTCACCGCCGCGGCGCCTCCCCCGATCACCGCGATGGAGCTCGCTCCGGCCAGCCGCCGGTGCACCGCCTGCAGGTCCGCGTCGATCTCGTCGGCGGACTGCAGGTGCGGCCGGCGCCAGAACCCGTTCGTGACACCGGTGGCGATGACCAGGATGTCGTAGGGCACGTGCTCGAGGGTGCCGGCACGGTCGACGCCGACGGTCCGCGCGGCAAGATCGAGCCCGGTGAGGGTGCCGTGCACGGTGCGCACCCGGTCCAATCCGCGGAACCGGTCGAATCCGGTCCAGTAGTCGCGCGCCCATTCTTGCGGGCGGGCCACCCGCACCCCGAGTTCCTGCCCGCTGAGCAGGCCGGGTTTGGCGGAGATGCCGGTGACCTCGAAGCGCTTGGCCAACTTGAGCGCGGTCAGGACCCCGGTGTCGCCGAGCCCGGCGATGACAACACGCTGCACCCCGTCACGTTAACCGGCGGTAACTCGTTCGGTTGCGCTTTCGATAGCTGGGCTAACCTCAGGCGATGAAGGGCGCCTATTACGAATTGCTCGACGCCGACGACTTGCTCGGCGAGCGGTTCGAGGCCTCCGCCGATGTCACCAGCACCTGGTCGCCCGATATGCAGGGCGCCGCGCCGGTCTCGGCGCTACTGGTCCGCGCACTGGCGCGTTGCGATCCGCGCCCGGACACCCGGCTCAGCCGGGTGGTCGTCGACCTGCTCGGGCCGGTCCCGGTGACCGGTCCGCTGTGGATGCGCGCCGAACGCCGCCGGGCGGGCACCAAGATCGAACTGCTCAGCGCGGAGATGCTCGCGACGGGGCCCGACGGCTCGCCGCGCCCGGTGGCCGAGGCCCGCGCCTGGCGGTTCCAGGAACACGACACCACCGAACTGGTGTTCACACCGGATCCGCCGCTGCGGCCCCGCGCCGAGAGCATGGCGCGCCCGGCCAACCCGGATCTGGGCCCGACCTTCATCGACACGCTGGATTGGCATTGGCTCAACGACGTGCTCCACAGCGTGCCCGCCGAATGCTGGGTGCGTTCGAAGGTCGACCTGGTCAAGGGAGAGACGGCCACGCCTCTGGAGCGGCTGTTCTGCATCGCCGACATCGCCAATGGCATGGGTTCGCGGATGGACGTCCGCCAGTGGACGTTCCTCAACACCGACCTCACGGTGCATCTGCACCGGCTGCCGGTGGGTGACTGGTTCGGCATCCGCGCCCAGACCAGCTATGGCCCCGACGGTGTCGGCACCTCGGTGGGCACGCTGTTCGACGAGACCGGGCCGATCGCCGCCATCCAACAGGCCCAACTGGTACGCCGCCGTCCGTAGTATTGGGGCCATGAAGCTGCGCCGCGTTCGCAACGAAGCTGGTCTTCAACTGGAAATGCTTGCTGCCGATGGCAATTGGGAACCCACTGCGGACACCAGGGCACTCGGTGGACAGATCTTCGACGCGCACTGGGAAGCCGCGACCGCCGACCGGCATCTGCAGCACAGCGACCGGTTGTTGCCGTTCCAGCCACTGTCATTCCGCGACTTCATGCTCTTCGAGCAGCACAACATCGACGCCGCTCGTGGGCTGATCGAGCGCTTCCACCCCGCCCTGCACCGGGTGACCGCCACCTACGAGCGGGTCCTCGGCAGGCCCGTCCCGCAGTTCAAACCGAAACCACTGTTCTACCGGCAACCCATCTACTACATGGGCAACGCACAGACCTTCGTACCGACCGGAACACCGGTCGCGGCGCCGGAATACTCCCGCGCACTGGACTTCGAACTGGAGCTCGGATTCGTGCTCTCGGCGCCCTTGTTCGACGCGACGCCCGCCGAAGCGCTGGACGCGATCGGAGCATTTGTGGTGGTCAATGATTTCAGCGCCCGGGATGTGCAACGACCGGAGATGGACAGCGGATTCGGCCCGCAGAAATCCAAACATTTCCTGAGCTCGATGTCCGAGATCGCCGTGACCGCCGACGAGGTGTTGTCGCGGATCGACAGTCTCACCGGCTCGGTCACCATCAACGGCAGCCCGGTCAGCTCGGTGTCCAGCGCCGATATGCAGCACAGCATCGGCGATGTGCTGGCGCACGCTTCCCGCAGCGAACAGCTCTGCGCCGGAGAGCTGTTCGCCACCGGGACGTTGACGGGCGGCTCCGGCATGGAAACCGGGCACTGGCTGCGACCCGGTGACACGCTGACGCTGACGCTCGACGGAATCGGTCAGATCGAGCACGACATCCGTTAGCTGATCGCCGCAATCGCCTTGTAGATGCGCTGCTCGCTGACCGGGCGCGGGGTGCCCAGCTGTTGAGCCCACAGACTGACCCGTAATTCCTCTATCTGCCAACCGATATCGCCGACATCGGCCCCGGCGGCGCGGGCCGGGGACAGCGTCCGTACCAGGTCGTCATAGGCATCCTCCAGGGCGTGCACCCGGTCCATCCGCTCCCGGTCGGCGCCGAGCGCGTGCGGCAGCCGTTCCAGCCGCCGCCCGATCGCCAACAGATAACGGGTCAGATCGGCCAACCGGGTGACACCGGTGATGGTGACGAAACCCTTGGGCAGCAGCCGATCCAGCTGCGCCCTGATATCGGCGACGGCGTCGGCCTGCGCTGTCGGCGGCCGGTCCGGAATGGCCACCTGCGCCTCGTGGGCAGCGGCCAGCACCTTGCCGACCCGCGCGGCGATATCGGAGGTCGTCGCCGCCAACCCCCTGCCCACCCGGGCTGTCAGCGCGTCGAAATCGGCTTTGGTCCAAACCATTTCCCGGGCCAACGCATCGACGGCGGCGTCGGCGCAATCCTCCAGCAGAGCGGTCAGCGAGCCGTCCGGGTTGGCGTTCAGGGCGAGCCTGGCCCGAGTGTCGAGTCCGCGTTCCACCGACTTGACCGGCGACGGCGCCGTCAGCCGCAGCAGCCGGCGCAGACCCGGCCGCATCGTCGCGGTCTGTTCGGCCTTGGTCGCGAACACCCGCACATCCACCGCGGCACCGGTGTCCACGAAGGCCGGAAACCCGCGGACGGTATGTCCGCCGCTGAGTTGTTCCACCGTGCGCGGTAATTCGGCCAGATCGGGCGGCCACGCTGTCAGACCATTCCGCTGCCATGCGCCGGCAACGGCCTGGGCCACCGCGCGCTGCACCGGGGCCGCCAACCGATCCTGCAGGCCGGCCAGGTCCTTGCCCCGTGCCACCTCGGTGCCGTCGGCGGTCTCCACCGCGAAGGTGACCCGTAGATGGTCGGGGATCTTGCTCAGGTCGAACGCCTCGATCGGCACCACCACGCCGCTGCGCCTGCGCAACTCGCGTGCCATCTCGGTCAGCAGGGATCCGGTTCCAGGGTTCAGGTCATCGAGGATGGCCCGTGCGGTGTCCGGGGCGGGCACGAAGTTGCGGCGCAGATCCTTGGGCAGCGATTTGATCAGCGCGGTCACCAGTTCCTCCCGCAGTGCGGGCACCTGCCAGGCGAACCCATCGCCTCCGATGCGGGTGAGCACCTCGACCGGAATGTGCACCGTGACACCGTCATCGGCGGCACCCGGTTCGAACCGGTAGGTGAGTGGCAGCGCCAGATCCTCGGTGCGCCAGGTATCGGGGTGCTCGTCGGCGTCATCGGAGCGCAGCAGTTCGGCGCGGGTGAACGTGAGCAGATCGGGTGTCTTGTGCCGCTGCTTCTTCCACCATGCGTCGAAGTGCCTGGCCGACACGGCCTCCGGCGGAATCCTGGCATCGTAGAGAGCGAACAGCTCCTGGTCATCGATCACGAGGTCACGGCGGCGGGCCCGCTCCTCCATCTCCTCCAGCTCGGCGCGCAACGCGGTGTTGTCCCGGAAGAAATGGTGCCGGGTCTGCCAGTCACCTTCGACCAGCGCATGCTGGATGAACAGATCGCGCGAGACCGCCGGGTCGACCTGCGCGTAACCGACGGTACGGCGTGGCACCAGCGGCAGCCCGTAGAGCGTCACCCGTTCGAAGGCCATCACCGCGCCGCGCTGCGCATTCCAGTGCGGCTCGCTGTAGCTGCGCTGCACCAGATCCCCGGCCACCCGCTCGATGGAATCCGGGTCCACCCGTGCGGCGGTGCGACCGAACAGGCGGCTGGTCTCCACCAGATCGGCCACCACGATCCAGCGCGGCGGCTTCTTGGAGAGCACCGAACCCGGCGCCAGCACGAACTTGGTGTTCCGCGCGCCGATGTAGTCGCGGGTCTCGCCCTCCCGTAGGCCGATGTGGGACAGCAGGCCGGCGGTCAGCGCGGCGTGAATCCGGGCCGGATCGGCATCTTCGTCGGATTCCCGGATGCCCAGATCGCCCGCGATGCTGCGCAGCTGGCCCGCGAGGTCCTGCCACTCCCGGATCCGCAGGTAGTGCAGGAACTCGTCACGGCACATCCGGCGGAAGGCACTGCCGGAACGCTCCTTTCGTTGCTCCCGCAGATAGCGCCACAGGTTCAGGTAGGACACGAAATCGGAGTGTTCGTCGGCGAACCGGGCGTGCTTCTGGCGCGCGGCCTCCTCCCGGTCCACCGGGCGCTCCCGCGGGTCCGGGATGGACAGCGCCGCGGCGAGCACCAGCACTTCTCGCACACAGTTCTCGGTGTCGGCGGCCAGGATCATCCGCCCGATGCGTGGGTCCAGCGGCAGCCGGGCCAGCCGGCGTCCCACCTCGGTCAGTGCGCCGGCGCCGTCGAACGCCCCGAGTTCCTGCAGCAACTGCACACCGTCGCGGATGCTGCGCGCGTCCGGTGGGTCCAGGAACGGAAAGTCCTCGATATCACCGAGTTTCAGGGCGGCCATCTGCAGGATCACCGCGGCCAGGTTGGTGCGCAGGATCTCCGGATCGGTGTAGCGGGGCCGGGATTCGAAATCGGACTCCGCGTACAGCCGGATGCAGACACCGGGTGCGGTACGGCCGGACCGGCCGGCGCGCTGCGCGGCCGAGGCCTGCGAGATCGGTTCGATGGGCAGTCGCTGCACCTTGGTGCGCCGGCTGTACCGGGAGATGCGCGCGGTACCCGGGTCCACGACATACCTGATACCCGGCACCGTCAGCGAGGTCTCGGCGACGTTGGTGGCCAACACGATTCGCCGTCGTGCGGTGCTGGGCGTGAACACCTTCTGCTGTTCGGCGGTGGACAGCCGGGCATACAGCGGGAGCACCTCGGTGCCCTGATCCACCAGACCGCGCAGGGCGTCCGCGGTGTCGCGGATCTCGCGTTCCCCGGACAGGAACACCAGCACATCGCCGGCTGGTTCGGCCTCCAATTCGCCGATGGCGTCGACGATGGCCTCGGTCGGATCGCGCATCTCGGTGCGCACGATCTCGTGGTCCGGGTCGTCGGGATCGTCGCCCGCCTCGGTGGCCACCGGCACCTCGAGTGGCCGGTACCGGATCTCCACCGGATAGGTCCGCCCCGACACCTCCACGATGGGTGCTCCGGCGAAGTGCGCGGCGAAGCGCTGCGGCTCGATGGTCGCCGAGGTGACGATCACCTTGAGGTCGGGCCTGCGCGGCAACAGCTCGCGCAGATAGCCGAGCAGGAAGTCGATGTTGAGGCTGCGCTCGTGCGCCTCGTCGAGGATCAGGGTGTCATAGCGCAGCAGCCGGCGGTCACGCTGGATCTCGGCCAGCAATATGCCGTCGGTCATCAGTTTGATCAGTGTCGAGTCGCTGGCCTGATCGGTGAACCGGACGGTGTAGCCGACCGTGGAACCGAGCGGAGTCCCGAGCTCGTCGGCGATGCGCTGGGCCACCGTGCGGGCGGCCAGCCGGCGGGGCTGGGTGTGACCGATGGTGCCGCGGATGCCCCGGCCCAGCTCCAGACAGATCTTGGGCAGCTGGGTGGTCTTTCCCGAACCGGTGGCCCCGGCGACGATCACCACCTGGTTGTCGCTGATCGCTTTGGCCAGCTCGGCGCGGCTGTCGGTCACCGGCAGGTCCGGGTAGGTGATCTCGGGGACGGCGGCCTGCCGGGTGAGCACCAGCGCTTCCGCGGCGGTGAACTGCTTGATCAGCGATTCCGGGGGCTCGCCGTGCAACCCCTTGAGCCGTCGCCCGAGGCGCGAGGCGTCCCGGAATGTCAGATCGTCCAGCTTGGCGCGCAGCGCACGGACGGACTGGTGAGACACTCGCGCAAGGATAGGCGGTTGACCGTCACCCCCGCCCGGGTGCACGCTCGAGGTCTGGGAGGTGTCCATGAACGACTACTTCGGCACCATGCTTCGCGACTGCCTCGATGTCGGGAGCCGCTCCAGTCCGCAGATCACCCGCTCGCGGTTCCCGGAGCTGATCACCGACGACGTCCGGCTGCACGTGCTGGCCGGCCGGATGGCCGCGGCCGAATGGCGTCGCCTCGAGGCGCACGCCCCGGTGAAGGTCACCGCCACCCACATCGTGGCGACCGAGCACGGGCTGCTCTATGCGGCGATGCTGACTGCCCCGCGCCACGACCCGTGGCATTACCTGGCGGTGCCGCACACGCTGTTCGACCGGATCGCCGACCGGGTGCACGACGCGCCGCCGCCGAGCGGGGCGGTCGCGGCTGTGGACTGTCGCCTCGACCATGACCTGACCTCGATGTGGCAGTTCGAGGCCGCGCTGCGCAGAATGCTGGACGACTATCCGGCGTTCGAGCTGGAGCTTTCGGGCGCCCAGTAGTCGAGCATCGCGGCAAAGGTGTCGAAGGCCGGTTTGGAGGGGCCGTAGGCCGCCTCGAAGTGCACGCTCAGCGGGAAGCCGAGCCCGCCGACACCGTCGACCACCCGCTTGTACAGATCCAGCATCTCCCGGCGCTTCGCGTCGGGGTCCAGCGGCGCCAGCCTGCTGACGAACTCCTGTTCGGCGGCCACGGCCGCGTTACCGGCATCCTGGATGAGCCAGTTGATCAGGCCGATCTTGGTTTCCAGCTTCGGCACGAAACCGAAGGACAGCAGGATTTCGGGACGGTGTTCGGTGGTGCGGGCGAATTCGGTGAGGAAACCGACGATGGCGTCCGAGTACAGCAGCTGGGTCATCCCGTAGGTGGCGCCCTGGTTGCACTTGAAGTTGAAGCGGCCCTGCTCACCGTCGCGGGTCGGGATCAGGATGACCCCGCGGTTGGGCACCAGGCTCTCGAACGTGGACAGGGCGTCGGTGGGGGCGACACCGCCCCCCTCGCCGTCGCTGAGCGTGCGCGGCACCCCGACGAAAGCGATGCCGTCGAAGTTCGCCCCGTTCAGCTCGGTGAGCCTGCCGCGCAACGCCGGTTCGTCCAGGAATGACGTGACCTGGGTGCACAGTCCGCGGGATCCGGGCAGTTCGGGCTGGATCAGTGACCAGTACTCCAGCACGTCCATCTTGGGCTTCATCTCGATCGGGCGGTCGTCGTCCTCGTCGATCATCCCGGGGATCATGACGTGCCCGATCCCGACGCCCGTCTCCTGCGACAACGTTCGGACCTTGATCGCCTCTTCGACGGCGTACTGCGCACCCCGTTCCACGTTCGGTGGGACGAGTTCGAGCGCGACGGTATTGAGCGGCACGAACGCCACCCTAAGGTGCGGGGCATCGCCGTGGTAAACCCTGGGCATGGCTGAACGCGTCACCTTCCACAGCGCGACCGGACCCGCCCTGGCCGGTCTCATCGACCTGCCCGAGGGTCCGGTACGCGGTTGGGGGGTCTTTTCGCACGGATTCACCCTCGGCAAGGACTCGCCCGCCGCGGCGCGGATCTGCAAGCAGCTCGCTTCCGACGGGATCGGCATGCTCCGCTTCGACGCGCTCGGCCTCGGCGGCTCCGAGGGCGACTGGGGTGACGGATCGTTCACCTGCAAGGTCGACGATGTCATCGCGGCGTGCCATTTCATGACCGCGCGCGGTACCCCCGCCGATCTGCTGGTGGGTCATTCGTGGGGCGGCGCGGCGGTGCTGGCCTGCGCGCGTGACTGCGCCGGGGTGCGCGCCGTGGTCACCGTGGGCGCGCCGTTCGACCCAACCCATGTCGAGCACCAGTACGACGCCTGTCTGGATCAGGTGTTCGCCGAGAGCAGCGGGCAGTGGATGGCGGGCGGCAAGACCTTGACGCTCAAGCGCGCCTTCGTCGAGGACGTGCGGCGCGCCAAGCTGGACGACAAGATCAAGGGTCTGCGGTTGCCGCTGCTGATCCTGCACTCGCCGACCGACAACACCGTCGGCATCGAGAACGCCAGCGATATCTTCCGAATGGCACGCCACCCTCGCAGCTTCGTCTCGCTGGAGGGTTCCGAGCACCTGCTCACCGGGACCGGTCAGGCCAAGCGGGCCGGCCGCATCATCGGGGCGTGGGCGGACGCCTACCTGCGGTGATCATGTCCGCCCGCGGCACCAGCTTGACCCGTTCACGGCCCTGCTCGGCACCGAGGGCGACCTCGTGGGCATCGAGTCGTTCCCATTCGGCCCAGGTGGTGTAGTCGACCCCGTTGCCGGACAGGTGGCCCAGGATGGCGTCCGGATCATCGACCTCGGGCGGGCGCAGGCCCGGCAGGTCGGCCAGCAGGCTGGCGATCGTCTCGGCCGCATCGGATTTGGTGTGGCCGATCAGGCCGATCGGTCCGCGCTTGATCCAGCCCGTGACGTAGGTGGCGTCCACCACCATCCAGTCCGCGTCGAGCACCCGGCCCGCGTCGTTGGGGACGACACCGCCGTGGTGGTCGAACGGCAGATCGGCCAGATGCGAGGACAGGTAGCCGACCGCACGGTAGACGGCCTGCACCGGCCAGTCGGTGAATTCCCCGGTACCCCGAACGGTTCCGTCGCCGATCAGCTCGGTGCGTTCGGTGCGCAGGCCCTCCACCGCATCGGTGCCGAGCACCGCGACGGGCGACTGGCAGAGGTGCATGTGGATCCGGCGCGGCGCGTCGGTGGACTCCCTGTCCATGTACTTCATCATGGTGTCGACGACGAGCTTGATGGACTTGGTCGAGTTGATGGCCTTCTGGCTGGCTTCGTCGATCTCGAATCCCTCCGGGTGCACGATGACGTCCACACTCGGCGAGTGCGACAGTTCACGAAACTCCATGGGCGAGAACTTGATCTGGGCCGGACCGCGTCGGGCGAAGACATGGATGTCGGTCGCCTTGTTCAGGGCGAGCCCCTGATAGACGTTGCCGGCGATCTCGGTGCCGAGCTGTTCATCGGCGGGCTTGGCCAGCATCCGGGCGATGTCGAGGGCCACATTGCCCGCGCCCAGTACGGCGACCTCGCGGGCCTCCAACGGCCAGGTGCGCGGCACGTCGGGATGTCCGTCGTACCAGGACACGAAGTCCGCGGCGCCGTAGCTGCCGGGCAGGTCGATACCCGGGATGTCGAGCGGGCGGTCGCGACGCGCGCCGGTGGAAAAGATGACGGCGTCGTAGTGGCGGCGCAGGTCGGTCAGCGTGATGTCGGTGCCGTAGTGCACGTTGCCGATGAAGCGGATCTCGTCGCGCGAGAGCACCCTGCGCAGCGCCTTGATGATCTCCTTGATCCGTGGATGATCGGGCGCGACGCCGTAGCGGACCAGGCCGTACGGGGCCGGCAACCGATCGAACAGGTCGACCGTGGCCGCCTCGTACTCGCTGGTCAGGATGTCGGACGCATAAATGCCGGCCGGACCGGCTCCGATGACAGCAACCCGGAGTTTTCGCATGAGCACCTCACTCGAACAGTAGGTAAGGTGACCCTAACTTGGTACGCGCGTACCGCAAGACTTTCCCTCAGAGATCCCGGTCACAGGCTCTGATCGCGGATGGCGCGCACCGCGGGCGCCGATGACCCGGGCAGCAACGCGCCCGGATCCGCCGGCCTGCACACGTCCACCACGACGCCATCGGTGAAGCGATACGGCTGCCCGGCGATCAGACCGACCAGTTGCCGTCGCAGCCGGGACATCTCGGCGCGGACGGTGACCACCCGGGAGCGGTCGCCGTACAGGTCGGCGGCCAGCTCCGGGCCGCTGCGCCCCTCGGGGCGGGTGGCCAGCACCAGCAGTATCTCGGCGTGCCGCGGGGAGATGTCGCGGCACCAGGTGCCCGACCGACCCACCATCGACAGCGTCGGCGCGCTGTGGTTGCGCAGGTCCAGCGTGGCACGCCCGGCCGGGCCGTCGGCGGCCATCTCCTCGACCGGACGCACCAGCCAGCCGCCCGACAGCGGCTCCAGCTCACAGGCCCCCAAGGCCGGTATCCACGCCCGGCCAGCTCCGGCATTGTGCGGCAACAGGATCCGGTTGTGCGGCGGTAGCGAATCCACTGCGGCCACCCAGCCCTCCGGGTCGACCGCCAGCGCCGGCGAGCTCATTCTGGCCAGCATCGGAGCGGCGACGGCCCGCAACTGGTTCAGCGTGCGTTCGTGGGCTTCGCGCAGCCGCGATTCCGCCAGGCGCGCCACCAGATCCACCAGTGCCACAGTGGTGGGGTGCACCGTGGACGCGGGTCCGGACACGTCGACGGCGCCGATCACGTGCCCGGTGCGGGGGTCGCGGATGGGCGCTCCGGCGCACGTCCAGGCGTGGTGGCTGCGCAGGAAGTGCTCGGCGGAGAAGATCTGCACCGCCCGCCGGGAGACCAGCGCGGTGCCGATCGCATTGGTCCCCACCGCGGGCTCTCCCCAGTTGGCGCCCTCGACGAAGCCCAGCCGGTCGGCCTGCGACAGCACCCTCGGCGTGCCCGACCGCCACAGCACCCGGCCGCGGGCATCCGCCACCACCAGGATGTTGTTGCCGTCGGCGATCACCGACTCCAGCCCGCGCGAGATGTCCTCGAGTACCGCCGTCAGGCCCGAGGACTGCCGCAACAGATCCAGCCCACTGCGGTCCACATCCGGCGGGTCGTGATGCTCGGGGTCAATTCCACTGCCCAGCAGCCTGTTCCAGGAATCCGCGATGACCGATCGCGGCTTCGCGGGCGCCCGGGATCCGGCCATCGTCGCGTCGTACACCTCGGACAGCAGCATGGCGTACCGACGCGGGTCGTCACCGACGGCGACCGCGGGCTCGGGGATCGAGGAGCCGGCCATTGCCCCGATTGTGCTCCCCGTCACACGGGGTGTCACGTGCAGGTCACCGGTAGACCATGCCCCCGTCGATCAGGCCGGCCTGTCCGGTCATGTAGTCCGCGCCAGGCCCGGCCAGGTAGGCGACGAATCCGGCGACATCCTCCGGCGTCTCCGGCCTGCCGAGTGCGATGGTGGCGGAGAACTTCTCGAAGGTCTCCCCCTCGGCGGCGCCGGTCAGTTCGGCGAACCGCTTGTCGATCTCGACCCACATATCGGTGCCGACGACGCCCGGGCAGTACGCGTTGACGGTGATGCCGTCCGCGGCGTGCTCCTTGGCCGCGGCCTGGGTGAGCGCCCGGACCGCGAACTTGGTGGCGCTGTAGGGGCCGAGCATCGCGAACCCCTCGTGGCCCGCGATGGACGAGGCATTGATCACCTTGCCCCTCGTGCCGAGCTGGGTGAACTTGGCGACCGCGGCCTGGATGCCCCACAGCACACCGTCGACGTTGATCGCCCACAGCCGGGACAACTGTTCGGGTGTCACCTCGGCGATCGGACCCACCAGGGCGATGCCGGCGTTGTTCACCATGACGTCGAATCCGCCGAGCGCGGTCGCCGCGTGCTCCACGGCCTCGAAGACGGCCACGCGGTCGGAGACATCGGCGACGAATGTGGTGACCTTGGAGCCGATCTCGGTGATCTCGTCGGCGACGGCGGCCAGCGCGTCGGCGCTGACATCGACCAGTGCGAGGTCGGCGCCCTGGCCGGCCAGCTCATGGGCGATGCCGCGGCCGATGCCGCGGCCGGCACCGGTCACCAGTGCCACCTTGCCGAGCAGCGGGGCGGGGATCGTGCGTGTCATGACGGGTCCTTCGGGTTGGCGGGATCGACCAGAACCTTCATCTTGGTTCCGGCATGCAGGGCCTCGAAGCCCTCGTCGATGACGTCCTCGATACCGATGGCGGTCACCCAGCCGGTGGTGTCATAGGCCCCGCGCGACATCAGGCCGATGACGGCCTCGAAATCGGCTGCCGTGTAGCAGAGCGAGCCCTGGATGCGGGATTCGTTCATCACGAGGTTCAGCAGCGGGGTGGTCAGCGGTTTCTCGTAGATCGCCACGCTGACCATGGCCTTGCGCGCACCGACGCAGGCCAGCGCGGTCTCGACGGCGGGCGCCACCCCGGCCGCGTCATACACCGCGCCTGCGCCCCGACCGCCGGTGTGGTCGGCGATGAAGGACGGTACGTCGACGGCTGCCGGATCCAGGGTGCGGGCGCCGAGCGCCTCGATGGCGGCGCGCCGCGTGGCGGACGGCTCGACGACGAAGGTGTCCTCGATGCCCTTGCCGCGCAGAGCGAACCACAGTCCGATGCCGATGGGACCCGCCCCGAACACCATCGCGGTGTCACCGGGGTGGGCGTCACCGAGGGTCGCCGCGTGATAGGCCACCGACATCGGCTCCACCAGGGCGCCCAGTTCCAGCGACACATTGTCGGGCAGCTTGTGCAGCATGTCGGTGGGCACGACGGTGTATTCGGCCATCCCGCCGTCGGACATCAGCCCGTGGAAGCCGATCTGCGCGCAGATGTTGTAGGTGCCGGCCTGACACGGCCCGCACTTCCCGCACCGATAGATCGGCTCGATCGCCACCCGGTCCCCCTCGGCCCAACCCCGAACGTCAGCACCGAGCGCGGTGATGGTGCCGGAGAATTCGTGGCCCATCACCAGGGGGAGTTGCCGGCCGGTCAGCGGGTGCGGTTCGGTCGGCACGAAGATCGGCCCGGCATAGTATTCGTGCAGGTCCGTGCCGCAGATGCCGTTGAATCCGACCTGGACCTTGACGGTCCCCGGCCCCGGCTCGGGCTCGGGTACATCGGTCACATCGACTTTGTTCGGCCCGTAGTACACAGCTGCTCTCATGCATGCAGTTCTATGTGACCTGGCGCACAATGCAAAAGAGTTGCAGGGGGTTGCAGCCCTTGCGTTCGCGTCGCAGCCGGGTGTGTGCTGGCTCACATGACACAGATCGCTGATCTTCACGATGCCCCCGCGACCACCCGGACGCCGCAAGAACGTGTGGACGCCTGGCTGTCCGAGTTCGAGACGGTCCTGGCCACCCGCGATATCGCACGGGCCACCGGGATGTTCGCCGTCGACAGCTTCTGGCGTGACCTGGTGTCGTTCACCTGGAACCTGAAGACGATGGAAGGCCGCGACGCGATCGGCGAGATGCTTCAGAGCCGGCTCACCGGCACGGATCCGTCCCGGTTCCGCACCCGTGAGCCGGCCACCGACGACGGTGACGGCGTCGTCTCGGCGTTCATCGAGTTCGAGACCGCGGTGGGCCGCGGCACCGGGCACCTTCGCCTGAAGGGATGCGACGACGGATCGGACACAGCGTGGACCCTGCTGACCGCACTGCAGGAACTCAAGGACCATGAGGAGCGCAAGGGTCCCACCCGGGTGCTCGGCGCGGTGCACGGGTCCGACCCGGACACCCGCTCCTGGGCGGAACGCAAGCTCGACGAGGACCGCGCGCTCGGCTACTCCGAGCAGCCCTACATCTTGGTCATCGGTGGCGGGCAGGGCGGAATCGCGTTGGGCGCCAGGCTGCGTCAGCTCGGTGTACCGGCCATCGTGGTCGACAAACACGAACGGCCCGGCGATCAGTGGCGCAAGCGCTACAAGTCGCTGTGCCTGCACGACCCGGTCTGGTACGACCATCTGCCCTATCTGCCGTTTCCGCAGAACTGGCCGGTGTTCGCGCCGAAGGACAAGATCGGTGACTGGCTGGAGTTCTACACCCGGGTCATGGAGGTGCCGTACTGGTCGAAGACGACCTGCCTGTCCGCCTCGTTCGACGAGGCCGAACAGCGCTGGACCGTCGAGGTCGACCGTGACGGTGAGCGACTCACCCTGCACCCGACACAGCTCGTCCTGGCCACCGGCATGTCCGGCAAGCCGCATGTGCCGACGTTCCCCGGACAGGACGAATTCACCGGGGATCAACATCATTCGAGCCACCACCCGGGCCCGGATCAGTACGCCGGTAAGCGCGCCGTGGTCATCGGATCCAACAACTCCGCGCACGACATCTGCAAGGCACTGGTCGAGAACGGGGTCGACGTCACGATGGTGCAGCGCTCATCCACCCACATCGTGAAATCGGATTCGCTGATGGATCTCGGGCTCGGCGATCTGTACTCCGAGCGCGCGCTGGCGGCCGGAATGACCACCGAGAAGGCCGATCTGACGTTCGCGTCGCTGCCGTATCGGATCATGCACCAGTTCCAAATTCCGATCTACGACGCGATTCGCGAGCGGGACAAAGACTTCTATGACCGGCTGGAATCTGCCGGGTTCGACCTTGACTGGGGCGATGACGGCTCGGGGTTGTTCATGAAATACCTGCGCCGCGGGTCCGGGTACTACATCGACGTCGGCGCATGTGATCTGATCGCCGACGGCAGCATCAAGCTCGCGCACGGCGATGTGTCACACCTGACCGCGGACAGCGTCGTGCTGGCCGACGGTACGGAGTTGCCCGCCGATGTGGTGGTGTACGCCACCGGGTTCGGTTCGATGAACGGCTGGGCGGCCGATCTGATCGGACAGGAGGTCGCCGACAAGGTCGGCAAGGTGTGGGGCCTGGGCAGTGCGACGACCAAGGATCCCGGACCGTGGGAGGGCGAGCAGCGCAACATGTGGAAGCCCACCCAACAACCCAATCTGTGGTTCCACGGCGGGAACCTCCATCAGTCGCGGCACTATTCGCTGTATCTGGCCCTGCAGTTGAAGGCCCGCTACGTTGGACTACCGACGCCGGTGTACGGGCTGCAGGAGGTACACCACCTCAGCTAGCAGCCGCCGTCGACGGTGCGGTCCGGGCGGCCGTCACCGTCGACGGCGATGTCGACGATGCCGCTGGACAGCACGGCCCGGATCGATGTCGGACCGCTCCAACCAATGGTGTTCAGCGACAACACATCGCCATTGACGCAGCCGAGGTCGTACTCGCGTGACAGCAAACCCTGGTGGGTGCGTACCCGCAGTTCCCACACCGGATCCGGCGCGAGGGTGGCGCTGCCACTGAGTACGACGAGTTCCAGCGGGGCGCCGGGCGATGCCTGCCGCGATTCGACGGTCAGGTCGGACTGGAACGCCGTCGCGAGCCACCCGGCGAAGGCCACCGACGCCGCACCCAGCACGCAGACCGCGGCGCCGCCCCAGCGGATCAGTGGCTTCCGCAGACCCAGCACGCAGGCCAGTCCCAGTGCCGCGCCGCCGATTGCGGCGAACAGCAGCGGGTGAAAGAGCCACGGGCGCAACAGATAGAAGCGGTATGCCACGATGCCGCCGATGGCCAGCGCACACAGCAGGGCGCCGACGATGGTCAGGACGAGAGCGGCGCTCCGATGCTTCTGCACCGAGTCAATCTATAGCGCTACCAGACCCAGACCGACATGTCGTCGGGTGGGTAGTTCATGCAGACTGCGGTGGATGCGGCGACGACGCCCTTGTTGTTGAAGAAGATCTTGGCCCAGTTGGGCCAGTTCCAGGCCAGCTGTTCGTAGAAGGCGTTGGTGGCGGTGTCTTCGGAGTACTGGCGACGGCCGGCGTAGTCCATGGCGAAGAACCAGTGGATGCGGTCCTGGACGGCGCGGTGCACCTCGGGGGACTTGTTGTTGTAGTCGATCATGTAGCGCTCGTAGTACACCGGGTTGGTGTCGCGGGTGGCGGCCAGGATCTGTTCGGCGGTGCACGGGGTGTGCAGGATCTTGCGCGGGATCGGGTAGTCCTCGGTCGCGTCGGCGGACGCGGTGGGGGCGAGGGTCAGGGCGGCGGCCGCGGCCAGGGCGGCCAGGCTGAGCTTCTTGAGTGGCTTTTTCTTGAGTGGCATTGGTCTTCCCTACTGTTGGGTGAGCAGGACGCGCTTGTCCGGGCAGTAGTAGTTCATTGCCGCGCCGAGGAATTGGTAGGCCTGTTCGGTGCTGGAGCCGCGCAGCAGTTGGTCGGAGACGAACTTGGCCGAGTCTGCCGCGGTGACGTCGACGCCGCGGTCGAGGCGTTTGCAGGCGATCTTGCCGATCCAGGCGTTGAAGTCCTTCTGCCCGTAGATCCCGTAGGTGTGCAACTCCTTGGCGAAGTCACTGTCCGGATCGGCCTGCGCCGGCGCCGCGAAGACCAGGGCAGCAGCCCCGGCAAACAACACGGCACATGTCTTCTTGAACATCATCAACTCGTTTCCTGCGAGGAACTTCCGGCGGCGACCGGCTGCTGGGGCCACGGCTGCGCGACCGGGCGCTGGCGCACCCGCGTCGGCCACCAGAACCACTTGCCCAGTAGCGCCGCGATGGACGGTGTCATGAACGCCCGGATCACCAGTGTGTCGAACAGCAGACCCAGACCGATCGTGGTGCCCACCTGCCCGATCACGGTCAGCTCACTGACCGCCATCGAGATCATGGTGAACGCGAACACCAGACCCGCGGCGGTCACCACCGAGCCGCTGCCGCCCATGGCGCGGATGATGCCGGTGTTCAGTCCGGCGTGTATCTCTTCCTTCAATCGCGCGACCAACAGCAGGTTGTAGTCCGCCCCGACCGCCAACAAGATGATCACCGCCATCGGCAGCACCATCCAGTGCAGCGGGATCCCGATCAGGTGTTGCCACAGCAGCACCGAGATACCGAACGCCGACCCCAGCGAGATCACCACCGTGCCCACGATGACCGCGGCCGCCACGATGCTGCGGGTGATGATCAGCATGATGATGAAGATCAGCCCGATGGAGGCGATTCCGGCGATGATGAGATCCCAGTTCGCGCCGTCCTGCATGTCCTTGAAGGTTGCCGCGGTACCACCGAGATAGATCTTGGAGCCCTCCAGCGGGGTGCCCTTGATGGCCTCCTTGGCCGCCAACTTGATGGCATCGATGCGCTGGATTCCGGCCGGGCTCAATGGATCACCGTCGTGGCTGATGATGAAGCGCACCGCGTGTCCGTTGGGGGACAGGAAGTTCTTCATACCGCGCTTGAAGTCTTCGTTCTCGAAGGTTTCCGGCGGCAGGTAGAAGGAGTCGTCGTTCTGCGCGGCGTCGAAGGCCTCACCCATGGCCGACGAGTTGTCCTGCATCGCCGACATCTGATCCTGGATGCCCTTCTGGGTCTGATACATGGTCAGCATGTAGGTGCGCATGTTCTTCATCGTCGCGATCATCGACGGCATCAGCGCGACCATCTGCGGCATCAGCGCATTGAGCCGCTCCATATCCGGGATGATGTCCTGGATGCCGTCGGTCATCACGTCGATGCCGTCGAGGGTGTCGAAGATCGAGCGCAGCGCCCAGCAGCCGGGAATGTTGAAGCAGTGCGGTTCCCAGT
Organism: Mycolicibacterium frederiksbergense; assembly: GCF_012223425.1. GTDB lineage: Bacteria > Actinomycetota > Actinomycetes > Mycobacteriales > Mycobacteriaceae > Mycobacterium > Mycobacterium frederiksbergense. The sequence continues at coordinate 2,688,085 of NZ_CP038799.1, read as the reverse complement.
AGAAGTAGTTGCGGATCGGGCGGAAGAAATCGTCGAAATTGGAGATGTTGTCCCGCAATTCGGCGATGTCGAGCGTCATGGTCTTCATCTTGCCGACCATGGAATTCGTCACCGCGGCCATCTGCACGGTGATGGCGCTCATCTTTTCCATATTGGTGATGGTCGTCAGCATGTCGTCGGCCTGCTTGAGCATGTCGGCCATCATGTCCTGCTGGTACTTCTCGTTCATTTTCTGCGTGGTGCCCTGCATGCTGATCTGGAACGGGATCGAGGTGTGCTCGATCGGCGTTCCCTGCGGGCGGGTGATGGCCTGCACACGGCCCACACCCTCGGTGCGGAAGATCGCCTTGGCGATCTTGTCGATCACCAGGAAGTCCGCGGAGTTACGCAGATCGTGATCGCTTTCCACCAGCAGCAGTTCCGGATTCATCCGGGCCTGCGAGAAATGCCGGTCCGCAGCCGCGTAGCCCTCGTTCGCGGGCAGATCGGCCGGTAGATATTCGCGGTCGTTGTAGTTGGTGTGGTAGCCGGGCAGCGCCAGCAGACCGACCATGGTGATGGCAATGGTGCTGACCAGGATGGGCCCGGGCCAACGGACCACGGCCGCACCGATCTTGCGCCAGCCGCGGGTGCGCATGGCGCGCTTGGGCTCCAGCACCTTGCCGAACTTGGTGACCACGGTGATGATCGCCGGGCCCAGCGTCAACGCGACGAGCACCACGACCGTCATACCGACGGCCAGTGGGATGCCCAGGGTCACGAAGTAGGGCATGTTCGTGAAGTGCAGGCAGAACGTGGCGCCGGCAATGGTCAGACCCGAGCCGAGCACGACGTGCGCGGTGCCGTGGAACATGGTGTAGTACGCGGATTCTCGGTCCTCACCGTCGGAACGGGCCTCTTGATATCGGCCCAGCAGGAATATCGCGTAGTCCGTGGACGCGGCGATCGCCAGTGTCACCAACAAACTGGTGGCGAATGTCGAGAGCCCGATGATCTCGTGATAGCCCAGGAAAGCGACGACACCGCGGGCGGCCAGCAGGGAGAGCATCACCATGAAAATGGTGATGATCATCGTGATGAACGATCGATAGATCAGCAGCAGCATCACGATGATGACGGTGAAGGTCAGCGCCTCGATCATCCGCATGCTGCGGTCGCCGGCGATCTGCTGATCCGCTTGCAGCGCAGCGGGTCCGGTGACGTACACCTTCAGGCCCGGCGGTGCCTGCATACCGTAGACGATGTCCTGGACGGCCTCGATGGACTCGTTGGCCAGCGCCTCGCCCTGGTTACCCGCGGTGTAGACCTGCACGTAGGTGGATTGACCGTCGGCGCTCTGCGCGCCGGACGCGGTCAACGGATCGCCCCAGAAATCCTGGATGTGCTGGACGTGTATCGGGTCCTGCTCCAGCTTCGCGATCATCTCTTTGTAGAAATCGCGATCGGCTTCGTCGAGCTTGTGGTCGGCTTCCAGCACGATCATGATCGAGCTGTCGGAGGTGAACTCCTCGAAGACGGTGCCGACCCGCTTGGTGGCGATCACCGACGGCGCGTTCGACGGACTCATCGAGACCGAGCGCATCTGCCCGACCTCTTCGAGCTGCGGGACGGAGACGTTCAGGAATCCGATCACCACCACCCAGCCGATGATGATCGGCAGGGCCAGCGTGCGAACCCACTTGGCGATGCCGCCACGGTGTGGGGGCGCGGCCACCGCAATGGCATCGGTGCGGGGCTCGTTCGAGGTCATGCGCTCTTCACCAGGCAGTAGGTGTGGGCGCCGACGCCGTCGACGGTGCGCTCGTCCTTCACCTCGTCATCGACGGTGATCCGGCACGACAGCGTGCTGCCATCGCCCTGCCCGGAAATGGTCGGGAACACCGACGGCGCGGTGGTGCTCAGCGTGATCTCCCACGGCAGCGTGACATTGTCGGCGCGCACCGGGCGGGCATCGAGATCCATGTAGTTCACATTGGCCGTCGCCCCCGGCTCACCCCACACCTCGTACTTGACGACCTTCGGGTCGAACGGCTCGGTGTCATCGGAGGCGCTGTTCTCGGTCGAGATGTAGCCGGGACCGGTGCCGAAAAAGGTGCGCACCCGCATCACGGTGAACGTCGCCACCAGGACCACCGCCACGATGACCAGGGGGATCCAGATCCGCTTCAGCACGTTCACCGCTGGGACGCCATTCGCCTATTTGGCCTTTCGCATAGCCTTGCTAACCGACTGCGGTCAGGTTAGCCACACGGCTAAGCTAGTACAAGTCGCACGGCTAGAAAATGTGACGCGGACAACTTATCGACCGCATCGCGGCCCCCGACATGTCAAAGTGTCCGGAATGTCGTGTCGGTGAGCACCGAACTGTGGAAGGAGCGGCGACGATGGCCAAACCGGTATCGCAGCGCGGGTTCGCGCGCGAGCGGGTGATCGAGGCCTCGCTGTCCCTTTTCGCCGAACGTGGCGTCAACGGCACGTCGCTGCAGATGATCGCCGACCATCTGGGCGTCCGCAAGGCCGCCATCTACTACCAGTTCCACACCAAGGACGACATCGTGCTGGCGGTGGTCCGACCGGTCTTCGACGATATGGCGCGGCTGGTCCGCATCGCCGAGTCGATCACGTCCCCCGATTCCCGTCGCGACGCGACGATCAGCGGTTTCGTCGAGCTCGCCGTGCGTCATCGCCGGATCGGGTCGCTGTTCTACGGCGATCCCGCCGTGATATCCCTGGTGCAGTCGCATCAGGAATTCGAGGACATCGCCAACAACCTGCGTGAACTGCTGATCGGCGCCACCCACGACATCGGGACCCGCGTCGCCATCACCATGATCACCGCGGGGGTCTTCGGAAGCTCCGCCGAGCCGCATCTGCAGGACATCGACGACAGCGATCTGCATCGCGTGCTGCTCGACTGCGCGCAGAGCCTGTTGCGGTCACCGCATTCAGCCGGCGCCGGCGCCGGCCTCGGCGGGTAGCGGCGGCGGTAGCGGCGTGGTCGAGGTCTGAGTCGTCGATGTCCGCGTCGCCGAAGTCGTCGGGGTGGTGACCACACTGAACTCCTCGGGCGTGTGCACATCGAGCAGCGACTCGTCCCGGATCACCTCGTCGCCCGAGCTCACCACGAGCGATTCGGTGGTGACCGTGTAGGACAGCCCGTCATTCTCGGCGACGTACCTGTCACCGTCGGCGGTGGCCGGCAGCACCAGCCGAGCCCCGTCGCGCACCCGCACACCGCGGTATTGGTAGCTGCCGTCGGACTGTTCGCAGATCGCGATCCGCGATGTCTCGGTGCTGCCGAAGATGACGGCGGTGGCCGGCGACGCGCAGCGCGCGGTCGACTCCAGGTAGCCCTGGCTGTCGGATTCCGGTGCGGCATCGGCAGAAGCCGACATCACGAGCACGGTGGCACCCGCCACCGCAGCCACGGCCAAGCCGACCACCAGCCGACGCGACGGGTGGGCGGTGGGAGATTCAGGAGCAGACATCGCTTTCAGCTGACCACGGACCGGCACGTTTCTGCCACCGCTGATGCCGACCCACAACGGAATCGTTAGCTCCCCGCTACTCCGGGTCGCCGTATTCGTCGAACCAGTGGGCCAGCTTGCCCCGGCGGCTGACAGCCCGCAGCCGAGCCTCGGCGGCGGCGCGCATCGTGCTCGTGGTGACGATCAGCAACTCGTCACCGGTCGCGAGCCGGGTGTCCGGCAGCGGGACGAAGGTGTGCCCGTCCCGGATGATCAGCGTGATCACCGCGGGGTCGGGCAGCCGCAGCTCCAGGATCGTCACGTTGTGCAGACGCGACGGGGACTGCACGCTCATGGTCAGCAGCTCGGCGTCGAGCACGTCCAACGGTGCGGCCTCCACCTGGATCTCGCGGGTGGCCTCCCCATCGGTGAGACCCAACAGCCGCGCCATCAGGGGCAAGCTCGGCGCCTGGATCAGCGTGAAGATCACCACCAGGATGAAGACGATGTTGAGCAACCGCGAGCTGCCCGCGATCCCGGCGACGATCGGGAAGGTCGCCAGCACGATCGGCACCGCACCGCGTAGGCCGGCCCAGGACAGGAAAAGCTGCTCCCGGAACGGGATCCTGAACGCGACAAGCGACGCCGCCACCGACACCGGTCGCGCGACCAGGAGCAGGATCGTCCCCACGACCATCGCCGGCACGACATCGCGGGCCAGTTCGCTCGGGTCGACGAGCAGACCGAGCAGCACGAACAGCCCGATCTGGGCGAGCCAGCCGAGCCCTTCGGCGAAGGACCGTGTCGCCGAGCGGTGCGGCAGGCCCGAGTTGGCGAGCACCACCGCCGAAAGATAGGCGGCAAGGAATCCGCTGCCGTGCAGGCTGCCCGCGGCGGCGAACGCCACCACCCCCAGCCCGAAGGTGGCGATCGGGTACAGACCCGATGCCGGCAGCGCGATGCGCCGCAAGGTGAGCGCGCCGAGAAACCCCACGGCCAAACCGATCACGGCGCCGGCCACCAATTCGAAGACGATCTCGCCGAGGGTTCCGGCCGGTTCGAACACGAACGGCACCACGCTGAACATCAACACCAGGATCACCGCGGGTGCGTCGTTGAATCCGGACTCGGCCTCCAGCAGACCGGCCAGCCGTCGAGGCAGCGGCAGCACCCGCAGCACCGAGAACACCGCCGCCGCATCGGTCGAGGACACGATCGCACCCAGCAGCAACGCCAGCTGCCAGTTGAAGCCGAGCAGGAAGTGCGCTGCGGCAGCGGTGATCAGCGTGCTCACCACGACACCGACGATGGCCAGTGCGGCCGCCGGCGCCAGCACCTTACGGATATCGGAAAACCGGGTTGTCAGACCACCTTCGACCAGAATCACCGCCAGCGCGGCGGTGCACACGTTGCGCGCGAGCTCCACACTGTCGAAGTCCAGACCCAGCCCGTCCTCGCCGAGTACCACCCCGACCAGCAGGAAGAACAGCAGGGCGGGAAAGCCGACCCGCGTCGCCACCCGGGTACCGATGATGCTCGCGAGCAGCACGAGGCCGCCGATCAGCATCGCCAGGTACAGCTGGTGCAACGTCATAGAGTTAAGTCAAGATAGCCCGGTGGCAGTACGCAAGATGCGAATCGGGATAGCGGGCGCCGGTAACGTCGGCCGCTCCGTCGCGCGCGAACTGCTCGACTACGGTCACAAGGTGCTGCTGATCGAACGCGAGCGGCGGCGATTCGAACCGCACACCGTTCCTGGCGCCGACTGGTTGCTCGCCGATGCCTGCGAGCTGTCCGCGCTGCAGGAGGCGGGGGCGCAGACCTGTGATGTGGTGATCGCCGCGACTGGCGACGACAAAGCCAACCTGGTCGTCGGGCTGCTCGCCAAGACCGAATTCGGGGTGCGGCGGGTGGTCGCGCGCATCAACGATGTCGACAACCAGTGGTTGTTCAGCCAGGCCTGGGGCATCGACGTGGCGGTGTCGACGCCGGGCGCACTGGCCGCCAGCATCGAGGGTGCCATCGACGTCGGCCACCTCATCCGCTTGATGGGCCTGCGCGAGGGTCGCGCCAGTCTCACCAAACTGACTCTGCCCATGGATAATTCGCTGGTCGGACAGCGGGTGGATCAGCTGGAGCTACCGCCCAACACCGCGCTGGTGACATTGCTGCGCGGTGACACCGTGCTGATCCCGAAACCCGGGGACATCTTCGCCACCGGTGACGAACTGCTGCTGATCGGCGGCGAGGGTGACAGCCACTCGGCGATACTGCGCACGTAATCCTTGAACGCCAGTAGCGGGTACGGATCCTCGCCGATGCCGGTACCGGGCGCCTCCGTGACAAAGCTCGGCGCCCCGTAGCCGAGATCCCAGTTGTAGTCAGCGAAGTGGTGGAAGGTGGACGCCGCCAGCGCCCGGCCCAGCCTCCCTCCGTCGGAAGTCGTCTCGCCGTCGAGCAGAACCGCCAGATTGAACCGCCGGCCGGTGTGGGCACTGCGGCCCTCAGCCAGCACACTGGCATACGGGATGTCTGCCGATACCGCACCCTCGTGCGGGTGGGCGGGGAACCACTCGATCCGCCCGCTGCGGGTCTGCCCGGTGCGCAGCAACTCATGCACGGGGCCGTCACCGAGCACCGGCTGGTAGTCGCCGTTGGCGCCGGAATGGTAATTGGGCCAGGCGATATCGGGATTGTCCTGGTCGTCACAGCGCGCCGCCGGATCGTCGACGGTGCGGTGGAACTGATTGACCGCTCCGAGTGAACCCAGCTGCAGCAGAGAGCAACCCAGATCCTGGTGATCGCGGGCGGTGAGCACTCCCCCGCCGGTCTCCCGGAACCGCACGATCGCCTCGGCGTCGGCGGCGCTGAGCCCGTCGCCGACATCGACTGCCATCAACCACAGCTGGTCGATGCCGAGCCTCTCGACGTGGCTGAGGACGGGGTCGTCGTCGGCGCCACCGACCCGGTTGCGCGCGAGGACCTGATGTCCGGCGTCACGCAGTTCCCGGGCCAGCAGTGAGAAACGGCTGATATCCCAGTCGTCGGGGTGCTCCGCGATGGTGGTCTGCAGCAGGATTCTGGACATGACTATGCGGACAGCCAGTCCGCGAAGGTGGTCTCGAACAGGGTCGCCGGGCCGGCGGGCACGATGCTGTGGTCATCGATCACGGCTCCGAAGTAGGGTGCCGCCGGGTCGGCGATGACCTCGCGCGAGTCGCCCTTGGCGGCCAGCCCGGTGCGCACGAAGTCGTCCATGGCGATCTTCTCGGGTCCGGCGATCTCCATGGCGCCGTTGACCGGCTCACCGACTGCTGCGCGGGTGACGCCGGTGGCGACGTCCTCGGCGGCGATCGGCTGCATCGCGGCGTGGGGCAGCCGGATGGTGTCGCCATCGGCGGCCGATCCCGCGATGGCCTCCACGAATTCGTAGAACTGGGTGGCGCGAACGATCGTGTACGGGACACCCGATTCGGCGATCAACGTTTCCTGGGCCACCTTGGCGCGCATGTAACCGCTCTCGGCGACACCGCCGGCACCCACCACCGACAGCGCCACATGGTGACCGACGCCCTGTTCACGCTCGGCAGCCAGCAGATTCCGTGTCGAGGTGGTGAAGAACTCCAGCACATCGTCGTCGGCGAAAGAGGGTGAGTTGGTGACGTCGACGACGACCTGGGCGCCGGCCAGCGCTGCCGCCACGCCCTCCCCCGAGATGGTGTCCACCCCGGTGCGCGGGGAGACACCCGCTGCGTCGTGGCCCAATCCGGTGAGATTGGCGACGACCTTCGAGCCGATCAGCCCGGTGCCCCCGACAACTACGATCTTCATTGTGGCGCCTTTCGGAAAGTGTGTGAACCGTCCACTTCAGCTTGGTCGCCGGGCCCGGCGCGCACACCCTTGAAAGTCCGTAGTCAGCGTGGTGCGGCGAGCTCCCGTAGCGCGGAGAGGAACAGCTCGTCCATCCGGGGACTCAGCTCGGCCAGCGACGCACCGACCGCATTGCAGGCCGATCCGAAGACCCGCTGGAACTCCTCGCCACCGCTCCCTGCTCCGATCGACAGGCACAGGCAGGCCACACCGACGGCCCGGAGTTCGGCGAGCGCGGTGTGCGCATCGGCCTCTGCGTATCGCCCCTCGTAGCCGTTGTCGTAGGGGTAGCCGTCCGACAGGACGACCAACAGCCGATTCGGGGTACCGGCTGTGCTCTGCAGGATGTCCCCGGCACCGCGGATGGCGGCTCCGAGGCGGGTGTATCCGGACGGTTGCAGCTGATTCAACCGCGCTCGTTGGGCCGCACCGAACCGCTGGTCGAACGTCTTGATGGCCGGCAGGTGCACGGCGTTGCGTCCCTGCGATCGAAAGGCGTAGACCGCCACCCGGTCACCGAGCTCCTCCAGCGTCGCCGCCATGGTCGCTGCGGCCCGGCGCTGGTGGTCGTGCACGGCAAGGCCGTCGGGGTCGGCGTCGGTGGCCGACCCGGAGGCGTCGACCAGGATCAGGACACCCAGGTTGCGTTCGAGTTTTCGTCGTTCGAGGTAGACATTGTCCGGCGGTGAGAAACCGGCACGCAGATCCACACACATCGCGATGAGCGCTTCGGTGTCCAGCTCATCACCGTCTGCGCGGGCCCGTAACCTTCTCAGCCCCAGCCCTACTCGCGCGAGCCGCTGTCGCAACACGGCGTCCTGAGGTACCTCGGCGGCCGAGACATCGACGTCGCTGACGAGCGGAAAATCGATGACCCGGCACCACTCGGGGCGGTACCGGTTGTGGTGCACGTCCCATTCCGGGAACAGGGCACCTCGCACACCCACCGCAGACCCGGGTTTCTCCGTGCCGGTGAAGCGGATCCGTGTCGGGGCCGGGCGTGCGTTGATCCCCAGACGCTGCACCTGGCGAACCGAGCCCACCCGCAGATCACCTCCGGCGGCATCCTCGTCGTTGGATTTCGCGCCACCGAACAGCTTTCGCAGAAACTCCGACAGTGCTTGTGAGTTGACCGGTGCCTCGAACAGTTTGAGGATCTTGCTCTTGCCGCCCGGTTCATCCTCGTCCCCGGAATCCTCGTCATCGGTCGATAGTGCAGACGAATCACTCTCGCCGGCAGCAGAACCCGGACCGCCCGCAGCGGGGACCACCGCCCGCGCTCTGATGACACCGAACCAGTCCGGCGGGTCGTGCACCGGCCTCCTGCTCCGTGCCAGTGCCAGCGAGTCGGCGGAACCGTCGGTGAGCGGGCCGCCGTCGGAGAGCAGCTTGGCCGCGATCGGCAGGCGCTCCGCCAAGTCGGCGATGACCCGCCGACCCTCCAGCGCCAGATACCGGCGCGCGGTGGACGGTCTCGCCCGTATCGCTCTCAGGTATTCCGGCGCCAGGCTCCCGGCGCCGAGAAGTGCACTCTGCACCAGCATCTCGCGACGGATCTGGTCGAGGGAAGCGCCCGCGGTCACATAGACCGTCTGCCCGTCGGTGTACGCCGGTTGCCCACCGGGGGCCTCCGCAACATCGAGCGACACGCCAGCCACAAACGTGGCGAGCAGCCGGAGCCGGTCGGGCTCCGTCACGCCCGGGGCAACATCGCATCGACGAGTTCGCCCAGCCCACGCACGATGTCGGCGTCATCGGTCAACACCTGGACCATCGCCGACTGCACCGCACTGCGCACAGTGAGCCCCTCGGCGATCAGTCCGCCGGTGAGGATCAGCATCCGGGTGGACGATGCCTCCCGCAGCGGCGAGCCGTCCAGGTTACGGATGGCGTTCGCGAGGCGCACGAGCGTGCGGGCGGTCTCCTGGTCGATCCCGGCCTCGTGGGCGACAACCTCGGTCTCGATGTCCGGCGGCGGGAAGCCGAGCTCGATGGCGACGAAGCGCTGGCGGGTCGACTCCTTGAGACTCTTCAGCACACTCTGGTAGCCGGGGTTGTAGGAGATCACCAACTGAAAGCCCGGTGCCGCAGGCAGTGTCACGCCGAGCCGGTCGACGGGGAGCTCGCGCCGGTGGTCGGCCAGCGGGTGGATCACCACGGTGGTGTCCTGGCGGGCCTCCACGATCTCGTCCAGATAGAACACCGCGCCCGTACGCACCGCCCGGGTCAGCGGCCCGTCCACCCAGACGGTGTCGCCGCCCTTGAGCAGGAACCTGCCCACCAGATCGGCCGACGTCATGTCTTCGTGTCCGGCGACGGTGATCAACTCCCGGCCGAGTTCCTGGGCCATGGCTTCCACGAAGCGGGTCTTCCCGCAGCCCGTCGGCCCCTTCAACAGGATCGGCGATCCGCGTCGCGCCGCAGCCCGGAATACCTCGCGCTCCTCGCCGACCGACCGGTAGAACGTTGCGGGCAGGACGGTTTCGATCACTGCTCGGGCCGTTCGAACGGGATGACCGGCGGGATCGTCGCCCCTTCGGGCAGCACGAGTTGCCCGTCGTTGTTGATGTATCCCGAGTTCTTCAGATGCATGGGGAGATCCGGATGCGGACAGGGCTTGTCGGTGCCTTCACCGCAGATGCCGCCGTTGAAGTACGAACGCTTCTGATGGTCTTCTGGCCAGGGGTCGGCGTGCATCCCGAGCCAGATGGCCGGAATGTTGTAGAAGAAGAAGAAACACGCGCTGACGCCGGCGAAGATGGCCAAGAATCGGGTGAACTGCTGCCGGACGAATCCTCCCCGCACACTGTCCAGTCCGCGCTCCATGATGGTGCGGCCGCGATCGTCGGTGAAGTAGCGCAGACAGCACAGCGCGGTCTGTACTGCACCCCACATCAGACCCTCGTAGACCGGCCACTGGTAGTAGGTACCGGCATTGAACGAAAGTGACTGGATGGCACCGGGATAGGTGTAGAGGCCGGTCGGGAGCAGAACCAGCGCTTCCATGACGAAATCGAAGACGAAGGCGATGGCGTAGGTGACCAGGATCAGCCGGAGATTACTGATGTTCGGCCACCGGGCCTTGATCTTGCGCATGATCACGCACCCGATGATGGTGATCAGCAGCACGCCGTAGGCATAGCCTGGCGCGTTGGTGAGCAGTGGTTCGGCGACCATCGCCCCGGGTTTTTCGGGGTTCGTCGTGCCGGGGAGGTAGGGGGCCCAGGAGCCCATGTTGAACAGCCAGGTGTTGTAGGTGCACCAGGTGTTGAAGTAGTTGAGGAACGGGTCCTGGAAGAACATCAGGCCCATCGAGATGAGCAGCATGCCGTCCAGGGTGATCCTGCGCTCTTGCCGCCAAGGCTTGATGAAGAAGTAGTAGAGCGCGAAAGGCAGAGCGACCCAAAGGATCACGGCATTCGCGATGAGCGGGATCTTCATGTACAGCGGCGGCTCGCTCGGCCCCTGTGGGACCCGCTCGAAGTAGGGCCCGGTGATCCACCGGATCCATACGTACAGCTGGAACGCCAGTATCGCGCCGCCGATACCGGCCAGAACCTTGACCCGGTTGGAGGTCCGCGGAGCCGGCTCCCTGGGTATTGCAGCGTCACTGAGCGATTCGGTACTCACCACGACAAGATACCCATGAGTATCTGAGTAACTCAAGGGTTTCTTGGATTCTGTGCCAGACTGGTGGGCATGGTCGAGCAGTGGACGCGCGAGAAACGCCTCGAGCGCACCCGCTCCCTGCTGCTCGACGCCGCCGAGGAAGTGTTCGCGGACAAGGGCTTCGCGCCGGCCAGTCTCGACGACATCGCCCGGACGGCCGGATACACGAAGGGCGCGATCTACAAGCATTTCGACACCAAGGAAGATCTGTTCTTCGCGGTCAGCGACCGGTACTGGCGGCGGTATTTCGACAACTTCGCCGAGGTACTGTCCTCGGCGACCGAGGTCGGCGCGTCCGAACTCGACGCCATCGCGGCGCGGTGGCGGCAGCTGAGCCTGGATCGCGGGGCCGAACACAGTGCGTTGGGCCACGAGTTCACCCTCTACCTGCTGCGCAATCCGGAGGCCCGGGAACGGGTCGCCGGTAAACGATCGGAAGTCGTTGAGGCACTGAGTACCTTCATCAGCGAAGGCATGGAACGGCTGGGCGCCACGCTGCTCATACCGCCGCTGACCTTCGCTCAGGTGCTCGTGGCGACCAGCGATTCGGTGGTCCTCGGTAGCCAGCTCGACGACGTCGACCTGTACCGGCCCATCGTGGAGATGTACATGTCGGCCATCAAACTGGGCTGACGTATGCTCGGGGCCTCAATGCCAAGTAGTTGATACCCGAGGGGGCTGGCGTGCTCGAACTGGTTTCTCCGCACACCGAGGAACTGCTCGCCGAGGTCCCGATCTCCACCGCCGCAGAGATCGACGCCGCCGTGACCGCGGCGCGCGCCGCCGTCGACACCGGGCCCTGGCCGCGGATGGCACCGGGTGAGCGTGTCGAGGTGCTGCGCCGGTTCGCCGATGTCTATCGCGCGCACGGCAAGGAGATCGCTCAGCTGATCACGGCCGAGATCGGCGCGCCGATCACCTTCGCGCAGCGCGCGCAGGTCGGCCTGCCCGCCATGATGATCGGCGCGTTCTGCGATACCGCGCAGGGTTACGACTGGCAGGAGGTCCGGCCCGGCTTCTTCGGCGCCGATATCCACATCCGCAAGGAACCCGTCGGCGTGGTGGCCGCGATCGTGCCGTGGAACATGCCGCAGTTCCTGACCATGGCCAAGCTGGTGCCCGCGCTGCTGGCCGGGTGCGCGGTCATCGTGAAGCCGGCGCCGGAAACCTCGTTGGACGCGCTGTTTCTGGTGAAGCTGTTCGAGGAGGTGGGTCTACCGCCCGGGGTGGTGACGGTGCTGCCCGGCGACAACACGGTCGGCGAGCGATTGGTCAGCCATCCCGGGATCGACAAGGTCTCCTTCACCGGGTCCACCGCGGTCGGTAAGGCGGTCGCCGCCGCGTGTGCGGCCAATCTGACCAAGGTGAGCCTGGAACTCGGCGGCAAGTCCGCGGCCATCATCCTCGACGATGCCGACCCCGCCACGGTCGCGGCCGGGGTGCGCTCGGCCAGCCTGTCCAACAGCGGCCAGATCTGCAATGCGCTGACCCGCATCCTCGTGCCGGCCGCCCGGCAGCAGGAGTTCGTCGACGCGCTCGCCGCGGAGATGGCCACGCTCACGGTCGGCGACCCGACCGATCCGCAGACCCAGCTCGGGCCGCTGGTGAACCGGCGTCAACAGCAGCGGGTGCTCGACTACATCCGGATCGGCCAGGATGAGGGTGCTCGGCTGGTCATCGGCGGCACCGATGCTCCCACCGGTATCGACCGCGGCTGGTATGTCCGCCCGACATTGTTCGCCGATGCGCAGAACTCGATGCGGATCGCGCAGGAGGAGATCTTCGGGCCGGTCCTGACGGTCATCGGCTACCGCGACGAACGGGAGGCCGTGACACTGTCCAACGACTCCGGCTACGGACTGGCGGGCTCGGTGTGGACGGCGGACACCGACCGTGGGCTGGCCATCGCCGCGCAGATCAAGACCGGCACCTTCGGCGTCAACCAGGGCTACACGATGGACCCCTTCGCGCCGTTCGGTGGCGTCAAGGACAGTGGGTACGGCCGAGAGCTCGGCCGCGAGGGTCTGGAAGGCTACCTCGATACCAAATCAATCGCCGTCGCGGCAGGAGTGTGATCATTTGTCCCCCTTGAATTTCGATGGCCGGGTTGTTGTCGTGACCGGTGCGGGCGGCGGCCTCGGGCGTTGTCACGCTCTGGAGTTCGCCCGACGCGGAGCCCATGTGGTGGTCAACGATGTCGGCGCGGCGGTGGACGGCACCGGGCCGGCGACGTCGGCGGCGCAGGCCGTGGTCGACGAAATCACCGCCGCGGGCGGCTCGGCGGTCGCGAACACCGATTCGGTGGCCACCGATGAGGGCGGCAAAGCCATCATCGGCACCGCGACCGAGGCCTTCGGCCGGGTGGATGTGCTGATCAACAATGCCGGCATCCTGCGGGACGCCGCGTTCAAGAACATGACCGCCGATCAGGTCGATGCCGTTCTCGATGTGCACCTACGGGGCGCCTTCAACGTCACTCGCGCGGTGTGGCCGGTGTTCCGGGAGCAGGACTACGGACGCATCGTCATGACCACCTCCGGGTCCGGCCTGTTCGGGACGTTCGGGCAGTCGAACTATGGGGCGGCCAAGACCGGCCTGGTCGGGCTGATGAATGTGCTGGCCATCGAGGGGCAGCGCAACAACATTCGAGTCAACGCCATCTCCCCCATCGCAAGGACGCGGATGACGGAGAACACCATGACCGAGTTGGTGAAGGATCTGGATCCCGAGGACGTCACCCCCGTGGTCGTCTATCTGGCGCACGAGAGCTGCGAGCGGACCGCCAACATCTACCGGGTCGGCGGCAAGCACGTCTCGCGGGTGTTCATCGCCGAGACGGCCGGTGTGGATCTGGAGGCTCCGACCGCGGAGGCCTTCGCCGCCGAGATCGACGCGATCGATGACGCCGGGTCGTTCACGATCCGGGGTGGACCGGCGCGGACGTAGTCCTCGTCGATTAGGCGACCTACCAAAATCTCTCCCCCGCAACACCTTTCGGTTAGTCGCACTAATCGACGGGGACGACGCCAGCGCGTCTTGCCGCCGAGAACATGTCATACTGTCGCACTAGTGTTCGAATCATGGTGGACGAACAACTGGCATACGACGAAGAGGAACGTCGCGCGGCCCTGGCGGTCGACAATATCGGCGCCGAAGCCCGCGAGGAAAACGCCTGCGGAGCCCGCCGATTGTTCGCGATCGGCCAACTCTACGAGGTGCGCGCTCCGGACGACGACACCGAGAAGCTGTGCTGGGCCATCGACGGGCACACCAGCCTGGTGGCTGAAGTCGCCACCGCACTAGGGGTAAGCCGCTGTCGGGCCGCCGCTCAGGTCAAGATGGCAATCGCTCTCTATACGAAGCTCCCACAGGTCCTCCGCACCGCGAAGAGCGGCTGGTTGGACTACCGCATGCTCGCAGCCATCGTGTCCCGCACCGAGCTGATCGTCGATCGGGACGTGCTCGAACGTGTCGATGACCGGTTGGCCGAGAGAGCCCCGAAATGGGCACGGCTGTCCGAACCGAAGATCGAAGCCCGGATCAACGCCGTCATCGCCGCGCAAGATCCCGAAGCGGTGCGCATCCGCGAACAGATCCGTCGCGACCGCGAGGTCGGGGGGTGCGCCAATGGCGACGGCACCGCCGAGATCTGGGGCCGCATCGACGTCGCCGCACTGGCCGCGATGAATACCGTCCTGGACGCCATGGCCGGCAGCGTGTGTCGCGCGGACCCGCGGTCCAAAGACGCCCGGCGCTCGGATGCATTCTTCGCCGTGTTCGCCGGGAAAGCCCTGTCGTGTCGGTGCGAACAAACCGACTGTCCCGCCGAACCGCTCACCGTCTCCAGTACCGCACCCGCCGCGAAACTGGTGGTGCACCTCATCGCCGACCGTGCCGGCACCACCGCCCTGACGGGCAGCCTCGACCGGATCGACGCCGAAGCCCTCGCGGCCACCGTCGAACATGCCACTGTGCGCGAGGTCGACCCCGGCAGGGTCACCGTGGAGCAGGGCCGCTTCCCGTCCGCCAAGCTCGCCGAATTCATCCGCTGCCGCGATCTCACCTGCCGCTTCCCCGGTTGCGATGTCCCGGCCTGGGACACCGATATCGACCACACCGTGGCCTGGCCTGCCGGTCCCACCCATCCGTCGAACCTCAAATGCCTATGCCGAACGCATCATCTTCTGAAGACGTTCTTCGACGACTGGAACGACGTGCAGCTGGCCAACGGCACCGTCGTGTGGACCTCGCCGACCGGTCATGTGTACACCACCGAACCCGAAGGCGCACAATGGTTCGCCGGTCTCGGAGACCCCACCGGCGAACCCACCCTGCAGGCTATCGTGCCGACCCTCGCCACACGGTGCATGAAGATGCCCACCCGCGAACGGCCGCGCCACGAGGACACCCGCCGACGCATCACCGCCGAACGCCACACCAACCGAGCACGACTCGAACACAAAGAACAAGACCACCAGGCCTGGCTCGCCGCCCACGACGAACCCGCACCCTTCTAAACGATGGGTTCGTCCCCGAGCACCGTGGTGCGCAACATCTCTCGGGGCGAGTTCGGCTCGTACGGCGCGGCCCGGTGCAACACCCCCTGGTTGTCCCAGATCACCGTGTCGCCCACCGACCACTTGTGGCTGTACACCTTGTCGGTGGTGGTGGAATGCTCCAGCAGCTCGGCGAGCAGCGCGCGGCCCTCGTCCAGATCCATGCCCACGATGTAGTCCGCCGAGGCACCGAGCACCAATGACTTACGCCCGTTGCGATGCGTCCAGATCAACGGATTCTCGTGTGTGGGGCGCGATTTCCACCGCTCCAGCTGCTCGGGCGTGGGATCGGGGTAGACCCGGCGCTGCGATGCCTCCAGGGAATGCACGACACGCAATGATGCGTACCGCTCCTTCTCCCCGTCGCTGAGCGTCTCGTAGGCGGCATAGGAGTTCGCGAACTCGGTTTCACCACCACGGGCGGCGACCTGGATCGCCGACAGCACCGTTGCCTTCTGCGGGCATTCACCGGCCGTGGGCGTGCACCCGTCGATATGCCAGTCGAAGGTCGCCTTCAGGTACTCGGCCGCCTTGTTCTTGGTCTTGTCCAGGGTGATCGGGTAGATGCCCGACACCGGGTGGTGGCCATCGGCCGACCGGTCGATCTCGCCGAGCCGCTCGCAGAACGCCACCTGCGCCTGCGGATCTTCGTCGAGATGCAGGTTGTGGAACACCAATACCCCGTTGTCCTCCAACGCCTCCAGCACGGCCGATGCCAGTCCGTCGTCGTTGGCCAACCGCTCCGGGTCGACACCGCTTACTTCGGCTCCCACCGAGGCGGTGAGCTTGTTGATGGTGAGCACACTCATGGTGCGTCCTCTCTCAGGGTGTGGGTTCGCCGGTGCGGATCATCACCGCGTCGGCGGCGTCCACGGGTGCGGGTTGGTGCATGATCTCGATCGACATCGCGACCATCACCAGGGAGTAGATGAGGTGCAGCAGATTGGTCGCGTCCTCGGGCAGATCGTCGAGGGGGAACTTGTCGCAGTAATCAATGGCTTCTTCCAGCCGCGGGAAGAAGGCGTCGTAGAACGCCTGCATCGTCGGCATGGAGCTCGCCAACCGCTGCTCCCAGCGCTCCGTCTCGGTTGCCAGACACCAGGTTTCGGTGAAGGGTTCCAGTTCCTCGAATGGGGCCGGTAGTTGCTTGGTTGCCATGGTCAGACCTTCGCCGGTGCGGTCTCGCGCTGGTATTGCCCGACCCAGTCGACGGCCACCTTGTGCAGGTGACGAACCAGAATCTCCTGATCGTTGACCGGAAACTCGTCGATGACGTCGTACTCCAACGCCGCCTGGGTCCCGCCCAGCATGCCCGCGTCCTGCAATGCGAATTCCTTGAGCACCACCGCGGCGACTTCGTGCTCAATGCGTTCCCGCACGGTCCGCGCCGGGTGGAAGTAGGTGAACGCCTCGAAACGGTGGGTGTTGTGCGAGGTGGGCCAGTACCGGTAGAGCAGGTACCAGCCGCCATAGATCAGGATTTCCAGGTTCGGGAAGATCTGGAAGTTGCTGATGCCCCACGGTTGGATACCACCGGGATTCAGGCCGGCGGGCAGCTCACCGATATCCGGTGTCCGCCACGGCCCGACCAATCCACTCTGGGTGGCCCGCTCGATCGGGTACATGTATTCGTCGGCGAGCAGCCAGCGCCGTGTCCCGGCCGTGGAGACCAGCCGGTGCGGTCCGTCGAGCTGGAAGTGCCCGCAGGTGAAACCGGCACTGGGATTGCGCACTTCGGCAGGAACCTGCTGGGTGTGCAGCGAGGGCACGTGGTAGTACTCCTGGAAGGCGTCAGCGAAGATCTTCCAGTTGCTGTTGTTGTGGGCCACCCACTCGTAGGTCTCGGTGAGCTTGCCGAACGGGTAGTCGTCGAGGCCGGTGACCATGGGGCCCAGGAACTCCCGCAGGCTCTGCCGGGGCTCGACATCCAGGTTGACGAAGATGAATCCGGCCCACACATCGCAGTGCACCTCGAGCAGTCCGTAGTCCGCGGTGTCGAAGTCGACGAATGCCTCGGGATTGGGTACGTGCACCAACGTGCCGTCCACGGCGTATCGCCAACCGCACTGTGCGCAGCTCAATTCCGAGCTCTGACCGAACTTTTCACCGACAAGTCGGTTGCCCCGGTGACGGCACACATTGTGGAATGCCCGCACCGCGTCATCGTCGCCGCGCACCAGGATCAGCGATGCGTTGACGACCTCGATCTCCTTGGCGAGGTAGCTGCCGACCTGCGGCAGCTCTTCCACGCGGGCCAGGTTCAGCCAGGCCCGCTTGAAGACGGCTTCCTTCTCCAGCTCGTAGAACGCCGGCGACGTGGAGTCCCGGAACGATATCGGTCCGGTCCCGAGTTCCGGGTAGTGCTCAGTCCAGGACCCCTCAACCGGTTTCGGCCATTGCGTCATGCGAACCTCCTCCTCATCACATCACTGCTCCGCCGTTGACCCCGAGCGTCTGGCCGGTGATGAACTTGGCCTCCTCGGAGCACAGGAAGGCCACCGCCGCAGCGATATCGTCCCCGGTGCCCAGATGCCCGACGGGGATGTTCGCGGCGATCTCCTCGTTGCTCTTGAGATACCCTGCGGCCTGGCCCTGGTGCTGCATCGGCGTTTCAATACCCGAGGGCGGAATGTTGTTGACCGTGATCCCGCGGTTGGCGTACTCACGTGCCAGCGACTTGGTCAACGTCAGCAACGCACCCTTCGAGGCCGCATAGTGGGCGGCGAACGGCGAACCCCGCTGGGCGCTCGACGACGAGATCATCACGATGCGACCCCAGCCGCTTGCCACCATGTCCGGCAAGGCGGCCTGACAACAGTGGAACGTGCCGGTGAGGTTCACCTCGATGATGCGCGTCCACGCTTCGGAGGTGATCTCCTCGAACGGCGCGAACCCGAACAGCCCCGCGCTGGTGACCAGGATCTCGATCGGGCCCAGTTCGCTGCGGACCTTGGCGTAGGCATCGTCGACGGCGACCCGGTCGGAGACATCACCGGCCACCGCCACCGCGGCGATTCCCTCGGCGCGCAGCTCTTCGGTGACCCGTTGAGCCGCTTGCGCATTCACATCGAAGACGGCGACCTTGTGGCCGCGCCGGCCCAGCTCATGACAGGTGGCCTCACCCATCCCGGATGCCCCGCCGGTCACCACTGCAACGCGACTCATCGCATCCTCCTGCTGTTACTCATAGACGAACCGGATGGTCGGACTGGTGGGTAGCGCCTGACAGGTGACCACGAGTCCCTCGGCGACCTCGTCCTCGTCGAGCGCGTCATTGTTCAGCAGGCGCGCGCTGCCTTCGGTCACTTGCGCGATACACGTTCCGCACGAACCTGTTTCGCAGGACGAGGGCGCCCTGATCCCGGCCATCCTGGCCATCTGCAGCAGGGTGTGTCCCGCCCGGTAGTCCACCGTGACCGTCTCCCGGTCCAGCTCGATCGTCACGGTCTCGGTCACCTCCGCGCCTGGCGACGGTGCCGGGACCGGCGCAACGGTGAAACGCTCCAGATGCACCTGCTCCGCCGGGACTCCGGCGTCCAGCAGTGCCCGCTCGACGGTGTCCATGAACGGACCCGGCCCACAGACGAAACAGTCCGCATCGGTCCCTGTCTCGGCGATGAATGCGGCGATCTTCTCCGCGGTCACCACCCCCTGCTCGACGTCGAGGTGGTGCTGGAGTCCGAAGCGTTCACCGTGCTGATCGACGAGACCGTCGAGAGCCTCTCGGAAGATGACCGACGTCACCTCACGATTGGCGTACAACAACCGCGCCCGGCCGGTGGACTCCGCCAACTCGGTCTGAATCAGCGAGAACACCGGTGTTATACCGCTTCCGCCGGCAAACGCCACCAGATCACGGCCGGTGCCGGAGCGGACAAAGCGACCCTCAGGTGCTGAGACGCTGATCCGATCTCCAGTTGCCGCATGGTCGTTGAGCCAGTTGGACACCACGCCGTCACGGTCACGCTTGATCGTGACCCGCAGATCTTGGTGCTTCACCGGCGAGGACGACATCGAGTAGCAGCGGCGGTACTCCTGTCCGCTCACCTGGACGCGGAGCGCGAGGTACTGCCCGGCGCGGTAGGAGAAGTGCTCGGCCAGGTGCGGCGGAACGTCGAAGATGATCGAGATCGCGTCGTCGGTCTCGCGCACCACATCCTTGATACGCAGCGATGTGAAGCCGTCCGCATCAGCGGTTTCGGCGGCAGCTTCGCTCGGGGAGGTCATCCCGACAAGGTTATCAAGTACTTGTCATATATCTCAAGTACTAGATATCAGGGTCGACGTGGTCCGCGTACAGCGTGTGGCCGGTGCCCTGCTCGACAACCCGGCTGAGCAGCAGCCGCAGCTGTTCTTGCTCCTCGCGGCTGAGCACCCCGAACACCCGGTCGTGTGCCGCGACGGCGTCGCTGACCACTGCCGCGGCGACCGCACGACCCTCGTCGGTCAGGAAAGCCTGCAGGATCCGGCCGTGCTGTGGGTCCTGCTTCCGCTCGACGAGGCCGCGCTTCTCCAGAGCGGTCAACGCCAGTTGTACGCCCTGCGGGCTGATCAACAGCCGGCGGGCGAGTTCGGCGCCGGACAGACCGGGCTGGTTGGTCAGCTGCCGCAGCACGCCGATCTGTGCGGTGCTGACACCGTGGGGCTTGACCGCGTCGTTGACACTGGTCAGGGAGAAGTAGAAGGCCTGCTTGAGCAGCCACAGGACATTGTCTGTGAGTTCGATGCTCATATTCTGCCGCCCATCGCCTCGCGCTCGGATTCACGATGACGCTAGCGCACATCCGGCCGGTCCCTGGCGCTACACCTGCTTGACGATGACCCCGTCCTTCATGACGAACCGGATGTCCAGCGTGGCGGTGATATCGGTGGAGACATCCCCGGGCACCGCGATGATGTCGGCCAGATAACCCGGGGCCAGCCGACCCAGCTCGTCGTCGGCGTCGATGAGTTCGGCGCTGATGACCGTGGCGGCCTTGATGGCCTGCATCGGGGTCATACCGCGTTCCACAAGCGCGCTGAGTTCCTTGGCGTTCTGGCCGTGCGGAATCGCCGGCGCATCGGTGCCACAGGCGATGCGGACCCCGGCCGCTATCGCCTTGGGCAGCATCGCCTTCGCCTGCGGGAAGACCTCCAGAGCCTTCTTGCGAAGCTCCGGCGCGATGCGGTCGATGGCCATGGCATCGGTGAGGTAGGTCGTGGAGACCAGGAAGGTTCCGTGGTCGACCATCATCTGGATGGTCTCATCGCTGGCAAGGAAACCGTGCTCGATGCAATCGATGCCGGCGCGGATACACGCCTGAATTGCTTTGTCACCCACCGCATGCGCGGCCACTCGCACACCGGCTCGGTGCGCCTCGTCGGCGATCGCCTCGAACTCGGCATCCGAGTACTGCTGGGCACCCGGTGATGTGCTGTGGGACATCACCCCACCGGATGCTGAGACTTTGATCAGCTTGGCGCCGTGCCTGATCTGGTAGCGCACGCAGGAGATGACGTCCGGCACACCGTTGGCGATGCCCTCGGCCACCGACAGTGGCATCACGCCCGGGGCGAGTCGCTGGAACACCGTCGGATCAAGGTGCCCCCCGTAGGGCGTGACGGCATGTCCGGCGGGCCAGATGCGCGGGCCGGGGTGCCAGCCCTGGTCGATGGCACGTTGCAACGCGACGTCGAGCAGATATCCACCGGTCTTCACCATGAGGCCGAGGTTGCGCACGGTGGTGAAGCCCGCGTTCAACGTGGTGGCCGCGTTGACCGCTCCGCGCAGAGTGCGATACGCCGGGTCGTCCTGCACGCCGTGCATGGGTGTCGGCAGACCCTCCGGGCTCCCGGGCCCACCGATGAGCAGGTTCAGTTCCATGTCCATCAGACCCGGTAGCAACGTCACGTCGCCCAGGTCGATCTCGATTGCCGAATCTGGCAGTGGACCTTCGGGATTGACGTCGGTGATGCGATTGCCCTCGATCACCACCACGGCCGGCGTGTGGATCTCACCGGTGACGACATCGGCCCAGCGGTCTGCCCGCAGAACGGTTACGGTCACGGAACCGGCTCGTAGACACAGTCCAGCCTGGTGGCACCGGAATCCGGCACCCGGGGCTGCTTCCAGCACTCCACCGGGAACGACACCGTCACCATGGAATACAACATGCGCATCAAGTTGACTACGTCCTCGGGCATATCGTCGAGGCTGAACTTGTCGCAGTAGGAGATGGCCTCCTCGGCACGCGCGGTGATCGCGTCGTAGAAGGGCTGGATCTCGACCATCGAGCTGCCCAACCGCTTGCTGTAACGCTGCGCCTCGGTGGCCAGGCACCAGTCCGAGAACTGTTCCAGATCAGCGAATTCCACTGGTAGCACGTTGCTCACTCTCCCGCTGGTAGGCGTCGATCCACGATGCGGTCTCCTTGTGCAGGTGCCGCAGCAGTATCTCCTGATCGCAGTACAGGAACTCCTCTACCGCACGGGATTCGATGCTGGTCTGGGTCGCCTCCAGAGTGTTGGCATCCTGCAGCCCGTATTCCTTGAACGTCGCCGCCGCCAGTTCCTGGCCCAGACGTTCCCGCGGCGTGCGTGGCTGCGGGAAATACAACGTGCACTCGAAGGTGTGGGTGTTGTACGAAGTCGGCCAGTAGTGATAGGTCAGGTACCAACCCTGACCCCAGAACAGGATGACGAAGTTGGGGAACAACTGGAACGAATCCAGGCCCCACGGTTCGCATTTGGCAGGATTGAGACCCACCGGCATCGCACCGAGATCGGGAGCCTCCCACGGCCCGAACAGACCGCTCTTGCAGATGTCCTCGATCGGCTTGCGCAATTCGTCGGCCATCTCCCAGGGCCGCACACCGGACGTGCTCACCAGACGGTGCGGTCCATCGATGCGGTAGTGCGGCGCCTCGAACCCGGCTTGTGCGGCGGCCTTGGAGTACGCGGTGGGCGTCTGGTTCGCATGCAGCACCGGTGCGTGATAGAACTCCTGGAAGGCGTCCATGTAGAGCTTCCAGTTGGCCTTCACCTCGGAGCGATAGGTGAACCGCGAGGTCATCTTGTCGAACGGGTAGCCGGCCAGATCGGTGATCATCGGGCCGAGGAAGTCGGTCAGCGTCTGTTCCGGCTCAGCGGCGAAGTTGACGAAGATGAAACCTTCCCACACTTCGCAATGCACCGGTACCAGGCCGTAGCTTTCCTTGTCCAGATCGAAGAATTCCTCCTCCTGCTGGACGTAGGTGAGTTTGCCTTCCAGGTCATACCGCCAGGCGTGGTACTTGCAGATGAACTGCCGGCAGGTCCCACTGGTTTCTTCCAGTGGCTTGTCATTCCAGACGAGCTTGTTACCTCGGTGCCTGCAGACGTTGTGGTAGGCCTTGACCTCACCTTTGGTGGTGCGGCACAGGATGATCGAGGTATTGGCGGCCTTCATCTCCTTGGTGAAGTAACTGCCCTTGCGCGGCAGCAACTCGACCCGTCCGACGTTCAGCCACGCCCGTTTGAAGATCGCGTGACGTTCCAGTTCGTAGATCTCGGGGTTGATCGAATCCTCGTAGGAGACCGGGCCGGTGCCCAGTTCCGGGTAATGCTCGGTCCAACTGCCCTCTGCCGGTTTCGGGAAACGCGCCATGCGACGACGGTATCGTCGCGAGGGGTCAATGACAAGTAGTTGATACTGCCCGCCGTGGCGTGGGCGTTGGGCGTCGGGCAGGCTGAAGGTCACCATGGACGCCTTACCCCTGCCCGCCGTCGGGTCCGACCCCGACGGGTTGTTCACCGCCTTCGGCGAGTGGGCGGCCGCCGGCGGCACGGTGCTCTACCCCGCGCAGGAGGAAGCGCTGATCGAGCTGGTCAGTGGGGCCAACGTCATCCTCGCCACGCCCACCGGCTCCGGCAAATCGCTGGTGGCCACCGGCGCCATCTACGCGGCGCTCGGCGCCGACCGCACCAGTTTCTACACCGCGCCGATCAAGGCGCTGGTCAGCGAGAAGTTCTTCGCACTGTGCGAGGTGTTCGGCGCGGCGAATGTCGGCATGCTCACCGGGGATGCCGCGGTGAACGCCGACGCGCCGATCATCGCCTGCACCGCCGAGATCCTCGCCAACATCGCGCTGCGCGAAGGCGCCGACGCCGACATCGGCCTGGTGGTGATGGACGAGTTCCACTTCTACGGCGACCCGGACCGCGGCTGGGCCTGGCAGGTACCGCTACTGGAACTCCCGCACGCCCAGTTCCTGTTGATGTCGGCCACGCTCGGCGACGTGACGTTTCTCCGTGAGGACCTGACCCGCCGGACCGGCCGGGAGACCGCTCTGGTCACCGGCGCCGAACGGCCGGTGCCGCTGTTCTACTCCTACGCCACCACCGCCATGCACGAAACGATCGGCGACCTGCTCGACACCAGGCAGGCACCGATCTACGTCGTGCATTTCACCCAGGCCTCGGCGCTGGAACGGGCCCAGGCCCTGATGAGTGTGAACGTGAGCACCAAGGAGGAGAAGGCCGCGATCGCCGACATGATCGGTGCGTTCCGCTTCTCGACGGCCTTCGGCGCCACCTTGTCCCGCCTGGTCCGGCACGGGATCGGCGTGCACCACGCCGGGATGCTGCCCAAGTATCGACGCCTCGTCGAGCAGCTCGCCCAGGCCGGTTTGTTGAAGGTCATCTGCGGCACCGACACCCTCGGCGTCGGCATCAATGTCCCGATCCGCACCGTGGTGTTCTCGGCGCTGTCCAAGTACGACGGTGTGCGGACCCGCCTGCTCAATGCACGTGAGTTCCATCAGATCGCCGGACGGGCCGGACGGGCCGGGTATGACACCGCAGGCACCGTGGTGGTGCAGGCACCCGACCACGAGGTGGAGAACCTCAAACAGTTCGCCAAAGTGGCCGACGATCCGAAGAAGCGGCGGAAACTGGTGCGGCGCAAGGTTCCCGAAGGCATGGTGCCCTGGAGCGAGAAGACCATGACCCGATTGGTCGAGGCAACGCCGGAGTCGCTGCACAGCAACATGAAGGTGACCACGGCGATGATCCTCGACGTCGTCGACCGGCCGGGCGATCCCTTCATCGCGATGCGGCGACTGCTCACCGAGAACCACGAGCCGCGCAAACGTCAGCTCCGGCTGATCCGCGAGGCGGTCGGCATCGCCCGCTCGCTGCTGCAGGCAGGCGTCCTGGAACGGTTGGCCGAGCCCGAACCGGACGGCAGAAGGTACCGGCTCACCGTGGACCTGCCGCTGGACTTCGCCCTCAACCAGCCGCTGTCCACGTTCGCCCTGGCCGCCGTCGATACCCTCGATGCGACGTCGGAAACCTATGCCCTGGATGTGGTTTCGGTTATCGAGGCGACGCTGGAGGATCCCCGGCAGATCATGGCCGCCCAGCTGAAGAAGGCGCGGGGCGAGGCCGTGGCGGCGATGAAGGCCGAGGGGATCGAGTACGACGAGCGGATGGAACTGCTCGACGACGTCACCTACCCCAAACCGCTGCAGGAACTGCTCGGTCACGCTTTCGCGGTGTATCTGCAGACCAACCCGTGGGCGGCGGACGGGCAGCTGTCACCGAAATCGGTGGTGCGCGAGATGTGGGAGCGCGCCATGACCTTCCGCGAGTACGTCAGCCAGTACGGCCTGACCCGCTCCGAAGGCGCGGTGCTGCGCTACCTGTCCGACGCCTTCAAGGCGCTGCGGTCGGGGGTGCCTGCCACCGCCCGCACCGAGGAGCTCAACGATATCGTCGAATGGATCGGTGAGCTTGTGCGGCAAGTTGATTCGAGCCTGCTCGACGAATGGGAGCAGCTGACCAGCCCTGACCAGCCGCACGATGCCCCGGTGGCGGTACCGGCCCGTCCTCGCCCCCTGACCGGCAACGAGCGGGCCTTCATGGCCATGGTGCGCAACGCCCTGTTCCGCAGGGTGGAGTTGTTCGCCCGCCGGCGCTGGTACGACCTGGGCGAATTGGACGCCGCCTCAGGGTGGACGTCCGAACGCTGGCAGGAGGTCGGCGAGGACTACTTCGCCGAGCACGACGATGTGGGTATCGGGGCCGACGCGCGGGGTCCCGCGCTGCTGATGATCGAGCGACAGCCGGGCGTATGGCAGGTACGCCAGATTCTGGACGACCCGGCCGGCGACCACGACTGGGCGCTGCTGGCCGAGGTGGATCTGGAGGCCTCCGACGAGGAGGGCGCCGCAGTGATCCGGTTGGTCGATGCCGGCCTGCTGGACTGACGGTCTAGCCGCCGATCAGTTCGGCGGGGGCGTCGAGGAAGCGGGCCAGTGCGGCGCGCAGCGGCGCCAACTTCTCACCGGCATCGAACTCGAGCAATGCCGCTTCGGCGGCCATGCCGACCCAGAGTTGCGCGGCCGCATAGGGATGATCCCAACCCAACACGCTGAAGTCCGGCGCGCACAGCTCTGCGGTCTGGCTGTTGCGCAGTCGCACCTCGGCGGCGGTGGCCGGATCGGCGCGAGCCTCCAGCAACAGCGAGCGGACACCGTACTCACGTAGGCAGGTGTCCAGATAGTTGCGGGTTGCCTTCAGCAGTCTGGCCGCGCCCGGCGTCTCGCCTTCCAGGGATTTCAGTGCTTCATCGCGGATGCGGTCGTGGAACTCCCGATGTAGAGCCAGCAGATAGCTGGATCGATCCGGAAAGTGATGGAAGAAGGCGCCTTTGGAGACGCCTGCCTCTTCGACGATTCTGCTGATGCTCAGCGCGGACAACCCGACAACCTGGGCCAGGCGCAGTCCAGATTCCAACAGCGTCGCCCTGGTACGCGCGGCGGCTTCCTGTCGTGGGGTCACGACTCTTCAGAGTACGGCCTTCAAGTAGTGCCGAGGACTCGTTGCAGGTCCGGTTTCATCTGCTGGAGTTGCTGACCCCAGTAGTTCCAGCTGTGGGTGCCGTCATCGGGAAAGTTGAAGACACCATTGGTGCCGCCCGCAGACACGTACAAATCCTTGAAGGTCTTGCTGGTGCGTCCCAGGAACTTCTCCAGGAAGGTCGCCGCCGCCAGGTTCCCCGCCGACGCCCCCGCGTCGAAGTCCGATGCTGCTCCGGTACCGGAGTACACCCAGACCCGGGTGTTGTTGGCCACCAACTTGCCGACGTTGACGGTGGGGTCGTTGCGTTTCCATGCCGGATCGCTGGACGGACCCCACATGTTCTTGGCGTTGTAGCCGCCGGCGTCGTTCATCGCGATGCCGATCAGCGTCGGCCACCAACCCTCGGACGGATTGAGCGCGGCCGACAGTGCCCCGGCGTACACGAACTGCGTGGGATACCAGATCGCCAGTGTCAATGCCGACGATCCGGCCATCGAGAGACCCACCGCCGCATTGCCCGTGGCACTCACAGATCTGTTGGCCGCCAACCAACCTGGGAGCTCGCTGGTCAGGAAGGTCTCCCACTTGTAGGTGTAGGGCTGCCCGTTGCCATCGGAAGGCTGGTACCAGTCGGTGTAGAAGCTCGATTGGCCACCGACCGGCATCACCACCGAGAGTCCGGACCCGTCGTACCACTCGAATGCCGCCGTATTGATATCCCAGCCACTGAAGTCATCCTGCGCCCGCATGCCGTCGAGCAGGTAGAGCGCATGCGGCCCCCCAGGCTGAAACTGGACACGGATATCGCGTCCCATCGATGGTGAGGGGACGTCGAGGTACTCGACTGGAAGTCCGGGGCGGGAGAAGGCGTTCGCGGGCGCCGCCCCGCCCAGGTTTGCGAGCACGGCAAGCACGACAAGTGTTACCTGCACGGCGTATTTGGAAGTCAGCATCAGGATCCTTTCACATACCGGTCGGTCGGTATTTGAAAGGATCGTAAACCGTGCGCTCGCAACCGTCCACCCCCTTGACAGGCAAGAGCCTGCTTGCCTATCGTGGCGCCAGTGGGTGACGTCTTCAAAGCACTGGCGGATGCCACGCGCCGCATCATTCTCGATGAGCTCACTGAACGTGATGGACAGACACTCTTCGAGATCTGCGGACGGCTCACGACCAGGCACGGGCTGAACTCATCGCGGCAGGCGATCTCGCAGCACCTGGACGTGCTCGAATCCGCCGGTCTCGTGCAGACGCGGCGCGAGGGACGGTACAAGTTCCACCACATCGACACCGCGCCGCTGGAACCCGTCATCGCACGATGGCTCAAGAAGCCCGGGAGGGAAACACCATGCGAATCAGCCTGACCAGCGTGATGGTCGACGATCAGGACAAGGCGCTGCGCTTCTATACCGACACGCTTGGCTTCCGGCCCAAACACGACATCCCGATGGGGGAGGCACGCTGGATCACCGTGGTGTCACCCGACAGCCCCGAAGGCACCGAGCTGGTGCTCGAACCCGACGGTCATCCGGCGGCAAGACCGTTCAAGGACGCCTTGGTGCAGGACGGCATCCCGTTCACCGCCTTCGAAGTCGACGATGTGCACGCCGAATTCGATCGACTGAGCGGACTGGGTGTGCGGTTCACCCAACGACCCACCGAGATGGGTCCGGTGGTGACTGCGGTGCTCGATGACACCTGCGGCAACCTCATCCAGATCCAGTCAGCCTCCTGTTCGTGTCGACCTCGTGTGGCCGGTAGGGGCGCCCGTTGGCGAACGCGAGATCGTGGAACCACTCCCTCGGGGGTTGCAGGTAGGGCTTGTCCCAGGAATCCCACGGCAGCCAGGTCTGCGTCTTGCCGGCGAACAGACCCCACGTGTAGGCGCCGACGTGACGACGTTTGGCCACCGGTAGCACCCCTTCGATGGTGCTTCCCTCGGTGCGGGCCAGGTACTCGGTGCACATGATGGGGCGACCCCACGGTTGGAGTTCGTCGACGCGGGCCTCGAAGCCGGCCGGGTTGTCGTAGCTGTGGAAGGAGATCACGTCGGCGAGATCGAGCTGAATGCGCGCCATCTCACTGCGCCGCGACGCATCCCCCATTCCCCTCCCAGACACCGGTGGTCAACGGCTGCACCGGGTCCACCGTCCGCGCCCAGCGAAAGACCTGAGGCAACAGATCTGCGACGAGTGCGGGTTTGTCGTCGCGCTCCACCGTCTTGTAGACCGCCGCCGGATTGTCGGGTTCGTTCCACAGATCCCAACCCAGAATGCGTTGGTCGTTGCGGAACTGGGTCAGGATGCGCACCACGTACTCCTGGAGGACCTGACGGTAGCGCCGGTCGTCGAGGCGCTCGGCGCCCGGACTCTGCACCCAGCCGGAGTTGTGGATGCCCGGCCGGGGCGCACGCTGCGGCCCGCTTCTTGGCAGCGGATCCCAGCACGAATCGAAAAGCACCAGTAGCGGTTTGATGTCATGGCGCGCCGCGATATCGACGAAGTGCGCGAGCCGCCGCTGAAAGCCGACGCGGTCCTGGGTCCACAGTTGATCGTGCAGGAAGACCCGCACGGTGTTCAGGCCCATGGCTCGTGCCATCCGCAGCTCGCCGTCGATGCGCTGCGGGTCGAAGGTGCCCTGCTGAAACATCTCCAGCTGATTGATCGCGTTCGACGTGATGTAGTTCGCGCCGACCAGCCACCCCTGCCCGCGGAACCACCGATGCGCGCGGTCATTGGACCAGCGGCCCGGCGCGGCAGAAGCCCGCGGTGCGTTGGTCAGTGACAGCGCGGCGACGGCAGGCGGCGCAAGGAACGGAAGTTTGAGAAGTGTTCTGCGGCGCACCGATTGTTTGTGGTCAATTCCATTGGCGTGTCCCAGATCACGTACCAAGTTGTCCTCGAATTCGTAGACGTCATCGACATCGACCCCCCGGACAGACGTCACGGTACCCGCATCGGATGACGGCTACAGAACCCGCAGCTCAGCGCTACGGGGTGAGGACGATCTTCACCGCACCGTCGGCCTTGCGCTGGAAAATGTCATACGCGTGCGGCGCCTCCTCCAGGGGCAGCGTATGGGTCGCGAAACCGTCCACACCGAGCGGATCCTCATCGGTCAGCAGGGGCAGGATCTCCGGCACCCACTTCTTGACGTTCGCCTGACCCATCCGGATCTGCACCTGCTTGTCGAACAAGGTGAGCATCGGCAAGGGGTCCGCCATCCCGCCGTAGACACCGATGACGGATATGGTGCCGCCGCGCCGCACGATATCGATGGCCGAGTACAGCGCATCGAGTCGGTCCACGCCGGCCTTCTCCATGAACGGCTTGGCCAGAAAGTCCGGGAGGAACCCGGTGAGTTGCTGTGCCACCTTGGTGATCGGCGAACCGTGGGCCTCCATGCCGACGGCGTCGATGACCGAATCGGTGCCACGGCCACCGGTCAGCTCGCGGATGACATCCCCGATGGGGTTCTCCTGGACGCCGAGGTCGATGGTGCGTATCCCGCGGTCCTGTGCTCGTTTCAGCCGGGCGGGCACCCGGTCGACCGCGATGACGTCGTAGCCGAGATGGGCGGCGATGCGGGCCGCCATGTCCCCGATCGGGCCTAGCCCCAGTACCGTGACCGATCCGCCGTCGGGGATTCCCGCGTAGGCCACCGCTTGCCATGCTGTGGGCAGCACATCGGAGAGGTAGACGAAGCGAGAGTCGGGTGGGCCGTCGGGCACCTTGATGTGGGTGAACTGGGCCTGCGGTACCCGCAACAACTCCGCCTGCCCGCCCGGCACGCTGCCATAGAGCTCCGAATATCCGAAAAGTGCTGCGCCCATGCCCTGTTCACGGACCTGGGTGGTCTCACACTGCGTGTACAGGTCGCGATCACACATGAAGCAACTGCCGCACGAGATCTGGAACGGGATGACCACCCGGTCCCCTACTGCCAAATTGCTGACACCGGAACCCACTTCGCGCACGATGCCCATCGGCTCATGGCCGAGGATGTCGCCGGGGTTCATGAATGCGCCCAGCACCTCGTAAAGATGGAGATCTGACCCGCAGATATTGGTCGAGGTCACCTCGATGATCGCGTCGGTGGGTTCCTCGATCTTCGGATCGGGCACCTGCTCTACTCGGACGTCGCGTTTACCCTGCCAGGTGACTGCTCTCATTGCTGAGCGATACCCGCATCTGGCTCAACGAAACGCCGCGAGGTCGCCGGTGGCCGGGCCCTCGAGCAAGGTGCCGTCCGGCGCGAATCGTGAGCCGTGCAAAGGACATTCCCAAGCGCAGTCGGCATCGTTCCAATGGACGATCCCGCCGAGATGTGGGCACACCGGAGACACCGTGCGCTTGACGCCGTCCACGATGCTGTCCGCATGCAGGTGCCACGGCGGGCCGGCTACGACACCCTGGCCCTCTGCCGGGGCCCGGTCGGCGGCAAGCGGCGCCAACCAGCCCTTGGCCATGTGGTAGCCGACCGACAGGTTCTGCTTGAGCGCAGTCGCCAGCCCGAGCAACTCGTGCGGGCTCCAGGCCGCGAAGGCGCTCGCCCACGACATGTTGCCGCCCAGGATCTGGCCCGACAACGCGAACGCGGCCGCCACGCCGTTGGTCATTCCCCATTTGTCGAACCCTGTTGCCACCCAGACATGTTGCGCTCCGGGCAGAATGGGCCCCGCATACGGAAGTTCATCAATCGGCGAGTAGTCCTGCGCCGACCAGAAGTGGGTCTGGGTCGCCCCCGGATAATGTTGCTTGGCCCAGTGCAACAACTCCCCGACCGCCCGGCCGCATCGGTGGCGCGGCCGACCGTGTGCCCGCGCCGCCGACGATGAGAAGATCGCCGTCCGCGGTCGGGGCGTAGCGGATGGACCGTGTCGGCGAGTCGGTAGACAGGAACATCGAGCGGGTGACGTCACCCGGGACATCGAAGGCCACACAGTACGACCGTTTCGGCTTGACCTTCGCGAAGAAGCCGCCGCGGTCCAGGATCGGGATACCGGTCGCCAGGATGCAGTGTTCGGCGGTGATGGTCCGCGGCTCGGCATGCCCGGCTAGTTGGACCATCAGCCGCGGCGGCGCACCCACCGACACCGACGTGACGCGGGCACCCTCGGCCACCGTCCCGCCATGGTGGACGAGGTCGCTCGCCAGCGCGTCCAGCAGCGGCAGCGGATCGAGTTGAGCCTGGTCGGGCAGCCGGACGCCGCCGTGGAAGGGGAAGGGGACATCGGCGTCATCGGCCCATTGCGCAGGTAGACCGGCCGCGCGGCACGCCTCGAGTTCAGCCCGCGCAGCATCGATACCCTCGCGAGACTGCGCGTAGGTGTAGGCATCCTCCTGCTGGATCGACAAGCCGCGCACCTCGCCGAACCGGGCCAGCCAATCGTGGCCCTCCAGATTGCCGGCCACGTAGTCACGCAGGATCCGGTCCCCGTGCTTGGCCTTGATCCTGGACAGCTTGGTGCCCTGCAGCAGGCTCAGCTTTCCGGTCGTGTTGCCGGTGGTGCCCGCACCGACGTGGCGGGCCTCCAGCACCAGGACACGCATTCCAGACCTCGCCAACAGCAACGCGGTGCACAGACCCGTGATGCCGGCACCCACCACGGCGACGTCGTATCGGTCATCGAGGGCGGGTGTCGGGCCGGCGGCCTCGGGGCGGCCGTCGAGCCACAGGGATGTCATGCCCTCCGGGTTCCCTCGATCTAGTCCGGCGAACCCTCGCTGTCGTCGAAGAAAGCCCAGCCATTGTCGGACTTCACCTCCATGCGCCAGCCGAGTTCGGAGTTGTCGGCCTTGGAGTCGACGAACCATGCGTGTGCGTCCCCGGCGCTTTCGATGTCCTTGGTGTCGACGACATCGCCATGCGGATTCAGAACTCGGTAGGTAGCCATGCCCACTGCGTTCCCGTTTTCGCGCTCCTCAATCACCGGTTTGGCGCAGCGCGCCCCGGGTATCCGACCGGGACCGCTAGCAGGAGGTTCAGCGATGAAGGGTCCCGATTCCGAGAAGAGTGAATCCGATGTAGAGGATGATCCGCATGTCGCCGGCTCCCGAGCGGACGACAATGACGGCGGCTCCTACGTCGGCCGCACCGGCTCCGATGATGATTTCGGCAGCGGGGAAACCGGTGCCGAAGCTCGGCAACAGCGCGGTTAGCTCCGCTCAAGGTCGGCGACGAGTGGCCGGTGATCCGACAATGCCGCGACGGGTGCCGCCGAGTGCCGTGCCCGCAGTCCCGGGTCGTCGGTGAGGATGTGGTCGATCTGCCGCGTCGGCTCCGTCGCGGGATAAGTCGGGCCGCTGGCCAGCGCGCGCATTTTCGTCCACCGGGCGGCGGCCGACGGTGTCAGGTTCAGGTCGCCGGCCAGAATGTGCGGTCCGGGTGCGTCGTTGAGCGCGTTCATGACGCGCCGCAGTTGTCGCCGGTTGCGGCTGGGCACAAACGACAGATGCGTATTGGCGATGGATATCTCGCCAAGGGGGGTGTCCAGCTGGGCGATGACGGCCGCCCTGGGCTCCTTGTCGAGGATCATCGCCCGTGGTGGAAGCCGCAGAACCTGCCAGCTGATGGCCGGATATCGCGACAGCAGCGCGATCCCATAGGCAGCCGTTCCAGGCTGCTCCTCGCCGGTGGCGGCCATCCAGGTCGCCCCGGGAGTGCCGGAGATCGCCGCGACGAACCGGTGCGAGACCGCACCCATGGCCTCGGCGGCCACGGCGGTCAGGTCGGAACGGCCCGATCGCTGCTGTTCGAGGTCCACCTCCTGTAGCGCCAGTACATCGGGGTTGAGCTGATGCACGCAGTCCGCCAGGCGTTCCGGGTGCACACCGTCGCCGACGGTGCGGCCATGCAGGATATTGAACGTCGCGATGCGCATGTATTAGGTGTACCCGGCTGCCCCACGGCAACGACCGTGCATCAGTGGTTGCGCAGCTTGCTGACCAGCTTGTCCTTGGTCAGGTGGGAGTATCCCGTCATCCCGAGTTCCTTGGCACGCTTCTTGAGGTCCGAGACGTTCCACTCCTCGTAAGACCCCGACTCACCGCCCTTTCGACCCACCGCTGACTTGCCGCGCGCCGCGGCCGCATTGGAGATGCGCGCCGCCTTCTCCTTGGAGGCGCCCTCCTCACGCAGGTCCTCGTACATCTTCTCGTTCTTGATCGACGCATTGGGCATCGACATCACCTCCGCTACATCGTGTGCCCGGGCGGGACCCGCTCAAAACCCGATCAACCGCACGTCACCGCCGGTACTTCAAGAACACGTAGTCCTGGTGCACCAGCACGTGGTCCAGGTGCATACCGACGGGGACCGCCAGCTGGGAAGGTGGCATGTCGGCACGAATCGGTTGACCCGCAGCGAGTTTGGGTGCCAGAGTCACGCAGATCTCGTCAACGGCACCGGCTTCGACCAACTCGTCGAGCAGCGTCGGCCCACCTTCACACAGGATGCGAGGCATTCCGGCCGCGCCCAGCATGGCGACCACGCGCACCAGATCCACCGATTCGGCGCCGGCGGCGAAGACCCGGGACAGCCGGTCGGCGGGTTCGTGGCGGGGCGGGGCGGCGCGCTCGGTGGTCACCAGGATCGGCGGTTGGTACGGGTCACTCGACAGCCTGGGCGGCAGCTTGCCGGAGCGGCTGACGACCGCGACAGGCGGCGGGTCCGGCCTGCCCTCTGCGTCGCGTTCGGCCTGCTGTGTCTGGGAGAGCCGGACCGGACCGTAGTTCTCGGCGCGCGCGGTGCCCGCGCCGATCAGCACCACATCGGCGAAGCCCCGCAGCACCTGCAGTAGTTCCTGGTCGACGGGATTCGACAGCGGCCCGGCCCGGCCCGCGAAAGCGGCGGCGCCGTCGGCGCTGAAAATCATGTTGGCGCGCACGCCGAGAGGCGGATCGGCGTAGAACCGTGCGAGGTCGGCGATACCACCCACCTCGGCCACCGTGGCGGTCATGCCGGTATCTATGCCCGCTGGCTAAGGTTTCGAACCCGACCTGGCCCGTTCCCGGATGGAGGCAACCACGCCGCCGTCGTTGAGGATGTCGGTCCCGGTGAGGTAGCCCGCCTTGTCGCTGACGCAGAAGGCGAACAGTTCGGCCATCTCCTCGGGTCTGCCCCAGCGCGGTACCGCGGCATCGGCGACCAGGGCGCCGGCGCCGCCGGCCTCCTCCAGTCGGCCCATCTCGGTGTCGACGGAGCCCGGCGACACCGAAACGATCCGCAGCCCACGACCATTGAAACGCTCGGCCTGTGCACTGCTGTACCACTTGACGAAGTTCTTGCTGATCGCATACGCGATACCCGAACGCTGTTGCTCACCGGCGATATCACAGCCGGCCAGGGTGGCCGCCAGGAAGGCCGCTTCGTCGGTGAGGGCCAGCGGGAACGCCGCGACCGGGATCAGTTCCTCGGGCAGGATGTGGGCGGCCATCGACGCCACGTTGACGATGGCGCCGCCTTCGCCGACCGTGTCGTAGAAGGCCTCGTTGACGTTGATCGTCCCGAGCGCGTTCGTCCGGATCACGTATTCGGCGCCACCCATGGCAGGGCTCACTCCCGCGGTGTGAACGACCGCTCGTACAACGCCGAGACCTGCTGCGGTGTCGAACAATTCGCTGACGGCCGCGCGTTCGGTGACATCGCAGTTCACCGTCGTCGCGGTGATGCCGAGCTCACTCAGCGTCGCGGCCGCCCGGTCCAGACGGTCCTGCCGGACATCGCACAACACCACCGCGTGGTCCCGGCCGACGATCTTGGCCGTCTCCACACCCATACCACCGGCACCGCCTGTGATTACCGTCACTGGACTCATGATCCGACGGTATACGGAGCCTATCTAGCAATGGTCAGCGGGTGGCGGCGTCGCGCAGGATCTGTTGCAGTTTTTCCAGAGGGTCACCCTGGCCGGGATTGAGGACGATCTCCTGCTCGGCGGTCGGTGAGCTGCCCGGTGCGGGTGCGGTGGGGGCCGATACCGGCGGCGGACTCGGTGGTGGCGGCGGCGGAGGCGCCGCCACTGCGGCGATCTTGGCGTCCAGACGAGCAGTGGCGGCGGCGTCGAAACAGTCCGCGGGCGCCCCCTCGATGACCTGTTTGGCGCCGAGGTAGTGCGCGGTTGCGGCTTGCGCCTGGAACATCGCCGCCGCCGAATCTCCGCGTGTCTCCCGGACCAGTTCGAGGTTGACTCGGACGGCGCATGACTCATCGTGGCCGGTGCGGTCGAGTGCCAGCGAGAATTGGCGGTCGGCCTCGTCCAGCCGGTTCCGCAGGACCGCCGCCGTCCCCGCGGCGAAGGGGGCCTTCTCGGGTTCGATGATGTTGAGGGTCTGCAAGGTGGCGGCATCCTCGGCCAACGCGGTCGCATCAGATTCGGAGAAGTGGTTCAGCGCAGCGTTTCCCGCGACCACCACCGACACCAGCTTGACCACCAGGATCAGCACCACGAGCACCACCGGAGCGGAGTAGAGCAACAACCGTCGTCGCAGCGTCATCACCCCACCGCTATCCGGTCCAGGCGGGTGCGGCGCAGGTGCCGCAACGCGTGGTAGAGCTCGGCAAGGATCAACAGCGCGGCGATGCCGGCGAGCGCCCAGTACAGCTCGAATCCCGATGAGGCCGGGTCGTTCTCCGGTGTCGGTTCGACGTCGGCGGCCTCGGGAATCACCTCGGCCACCGCCTGGATCTGCTCGCGCTGCAGATAGTCCACACCGAGTTGATCCGCGACGGCCTGCAGCACCGGGGCACCGCCCGGGCCGTATCCGAATACCGCCCCGCCGCCCACCGCGTTCTCCGGGATCTGGAACTCCCGCTGTGGCACCGTCGAATCCGTCGCCCCGGCGCCGAAATAAAAGACCAGGTTCTCAGCCTTCGGGAACTGTTGCAGCGCGCCGATCAGCTGATATCGCAACACGGTGCTCGCCGCGCCGGCGTTGGTCCTGACATCGGCGCCTGGCGGGTAAGGGTCGGCCGCCGCGATGATCGGACGCAGGCTCCACGAGTCGGCCGACAGCGGCCAATCCAGCGATGGACGCGCATCGAAGGTGATCATCGAGAACCGGGCATCGGGATACCGGTCGATCACGGCATTGACATCGGCGTGCGCCAACGCCATGTGAGAGGACATCCCGGCGGAGCGGTCCACGATCAGGAAGACACTGGGCTCCCGCTCGCCGGCGATTCGGGTCACCGCCGGTTCACCGTCGCCGAGAGTGGGACGGAACATCGCGATGAGCAGAAGAACGGCGGCCACGACCAAACCGGATCTGCGGAGTGTCATCGGCGCACCACCAGCGGCCAGGCCAGCATCGCGATGACTCCCAGCAGGGCCACGATCAGCAGCAGATCCGGTGTCTCCGCTGATTGCACGGACGCATCGTCGGTGCCCGGTTGTGGCGCCGGCGGGTGACTGCGGATATCCCCGACGTCGGGGGTCACCCGGCCGCCGGTCTGACGAGCGAGTTCGGCGGGGAGGCCGTCATCGTCGGTGACGGCATTGACCTGCACCCCGGCCATGGCGGCCATATCGCGCACCTGCTGTGCGGTGAACAGCGAAGGCCCGCCGTCGCCGCTCAGCGTGCCGGGCCCGACGTAGATCAGCGAACGAC
Organism: Mycolicibacterium frederiksbergense; assembly: GCF_012223425.1. GTDB lineage: Bacteria > Actinomycetota > Actinomycetes > Mycobacteriales > Mycobacteriaceae > Mycobacterium > Mycobacterium frederiksbergense. The sequence goes on along the minus strand of NZ_CP038799.1, from coordinate 2,651,092 downwards.
GCACCGGGGCTTCGGTGTCGAACTCGGGAAACCCGGTCAGGCACATCGCCAGTACATCTTCGATGGTGGCGGTGTAGTCGGTGTAGGTCACCGACGACACCAGCGGCTGCGGTTGGGCATACCCGGCGAACCGGCCGGCCGCATACTGGTAATCGCGCGTCAGCGGTATCAGCCTGCGGTCCGGCGATGTGAGGCCGATGCGTTCGGTCCCGAATCCGCGGACCGCCTCTGCGAAGTACCGCAGCGTGCCGTTGACGGCCGGATCCTCGCCCGGCGCGCCGACGCAGACCATGATGTCCTCGGGCTGCTCGGTGCCTGCTGCCCGGTTCAGCGCCGGTAGTCCGGTCGGTCTCGCGGCCGCGAAGGCTGCGGCAACGAAGCACAACACGAGTACCGCAACGGCCGCGGCGGCAGTGACGGTGTGGCGGCGGACGGCCCGGGCATACTCGGGCAGTCCGGTCAGCCTTCCGGTGTTGGCCAGGGCCCGCAGCCGTTCGGGCTGGTCGCGCCGGGGCGGCAGCAGTGCAGCGGCGATGCAGGCGGCCAGGGCTACGCAGCCGACGATCGCCACACCCCAATAGATCACGTCCATTGCCGCACCAACTCCTCGGCGGCCTGCCCGGTGGCACCGATATCGACGCCCGAGCCTGCATTGAACTGCGCGTCCTCCAGGTCTGCCAGCACCGGCGCGGCAGGGGCCAGCACACCGCCGGACACCGCCGCGATGTCGGGAACCTGTACGTATTCGGCGCGCACGCCGGTGGCGTCGTGCAGAAAACGGCGGACTTGCTCGCCGAGCGCCGCTGCGGCGGCGACAGCCGTCAGTTCACCTGTGCGGTAATGATTTTGGATGGCATGGATGGCCCGCAATGCGCGGCGGCGCTGCAGCGCGACGCGTGCCGAACCGATCACCGACGGCTCACTGCGGGTGCGTCCCGGAGCGGTCCACCAGAAGACCCCGATGTACCAGAGCACCGTCAGCACGGCCAGCGCCACCGCGAGCCACAACCAGACCGACGAATACGGCGTCGGGCCGATGAGACCGCCGAGCAGGTCATCCGGCACGCGCGTACACCCCCGTCATTGCCACCAGCGCGGGCATGATGCCGCTACTGGAGGCGATGCGCGCGTGCGGAATGCGCTGTGCGGTAAGAAACTCCGACAACTCCCTGCGGCGCTGCTCCTCGGCCTGCCGGTAGGCCATGATGACCCGTTCGCCGACGATGTCAGCGCCCAGCAGTGTCCGCCCGTCGGCGACGTCGTAGCCCAGCCCCGAGTCCTCGGGGCCGATCGCGGGCATGTCGGTCACCATGGCCCAGAGCACGTCGTGGCGGCCGGTCAACGGCGGCAACACCTCCCGCAGACGCTCGTCGAGCTCGGGTTCGTCCGAGACGACCACGATGAACATCGGGTGCCGGTAGTGGCGGGCCACCCATTCGAGTTGGGTGACTATATCGCTGCGGTCAGGGTTGGCGTCGGTCTGCTGGAGGAAGCGGTGCAGGATGCGCTCGATATGGGTTTCGCCCCGGCGCAGCCGGATGTCGATGCTGCCCCGGCGGTCACCGGCTACCATCCCGATCTCGTCGGAGCGTGGCAGGGTGACGAGCCCAACCGCGCCGATGATGTGGGCCGCGACTTCACTTTTCGGCTGACCGGTCGGCGTGAGAGCAGCCGTGTTGCGGCCGGTGTCGGCCACGATCAGGATCTTGTGGTGCTTCTCGGAGACGAACTGTTTGATCAGCGTGTGCCCGGAGCGGGCGGAGGCTTTCCAATCGATATCGCGCACATCGTCGCCGGGAACGTAGGGGCGCAGCTCGTCGAATTCCAGGCTGCGGGTGTGCACGAGCGCATAGCGCCCGCCGGCCAGAAGTCCCGCGGCATCACGGGATACGTGCGCCTTCGCGGCATCGAGGTGTTTACCCATGCCGGCCTCACGGCACCGGAACTGTGTGCAGCACTGCGTCGATCACGGTGTCGGGTGTGATCCGTGCGCTGGCGGCCTCGAAACCGAGGACCAGTCGGTGACGCAGTACGCGGTGCGCAAGCCGCGCGATGTCGTCGGGCAGCACGTGGTTGCGCCCCCGCAGCACCGCCAGTGCTCGTGCGGTGCGGCACAGGGCGATGGTCGCGCGCGGGCTCGCCCCGTACTCGATGAGACGGGCGAGATTGGCGGGCAGGTGGCGTTCGGGGTCGCGTGTGACCCCGACCAGCCGGCTGGCGTATTCGACAAGCGCCCGATCCATGTGCACGGACCGGACGGCGACCCGGGCCCGGCGCACATCGGCAAGGGTGACGACGGGGGCGGAGCGGTGGTCGCGGTCGTACAGGCCGGCGTCCATCCGGTCGATGATCTCGACCTCCTCCTCGACGGAGGGGTACTGCACGATGTCCTTGAGCATGAAGCGGTCGGTCTGCGCTTCCGACAGCGGGTAGGTGCCCTCCTGGTCCACGGGGTTCTGGGTGGCGATGACCAGGAACGGTTCCGGGATCGGGTACTCGACACCGGCGATGGTGGTCTGGCGTTCCTCCATCGCCTCCAGCATCGCGCTCTGCGTTTTGGCGCTGGACCGGTTGATCTCGTCGAGCAGCACGATGTTGGCGTGCACCGGGCCGAGCTGGGTGGCGAAGGTGTTGCTGGCCGCCTCGTAGATCTGCGTGCCGATGATGTCACTGGGCAGCAGATCCGGTGTGCACTGGATGCGGCGGAAGCTGCCGTCGATCGCCTCGGCGACGACGCGCGCCGCCGTGGTCTTGGCCAGGCCGGGGACGCTTTCGATGAGCAGGTGACCGCCCGAGAGCAGGACGAGCAGCATGGACTCGCGCAGGGGCGTCTGACCGACCACCTTGGCGGAGAACGCGGTGGCCACCGCGCCGACGACATCTCTGATGTCGGCTCCGGTGGCCTGATCGGCCTGCAGGCGAGGTGCTGTCATGGGTCCTTCCGGGTTCGATCCACTGACCGACCCGGGTACCCAGATTTTGCTGAAGCGAAGCAGTAGGGGCCGGGTAACCTGCCTGCATGTCCGAGCCGCCGCCGTTCAGCCCCACCATCGGGTTGCTGACGCTGAGCCGGATATGGGACGCCGCGCTCGCCGATGCGCTGAAGCCGCTGGGCCTAACGACGCGGAAGTACGGACTGCTCGGCCACATCCGCGGCATGCCGGGCATCTCCTTCAGCGAACTGGCCCGGCGCTCGCGGATCACCGTGCAGAGTGCGCACGCGGCGGTGTCGGCGTTCGCGGAGGCCGGTCTCGTCGACGATCAGACCGCGCACGCCGGCGCGGCATCCAGTCTGCGAGTCACCGCGAAGGGCGAGTCCCTGTTGATGGAGGCGGCGGCGGAGTTGGCGCGCCTGGATGCCGCATTCTCCACGCAGCACCCCGGGCTGACCGCGGCGCTTCGTGAACTGATGAGGCACCGGCTTCCATAACCTTCAGTTAAGCTGAAGGTTATGGAAGCCCTTCTGCTGTCGGTGCACGTCGTGGCCGGCATCCTGTTCGTCGGCCCGGTCGCCGTATCGGCCAGCTTGTTTCCCCGCTACGCACCCGAGGCCGGGCAGGTGGCGCAGGTACTACACCGCATCACCCGGGTGTACGGACTGCTGGCGGTGATCGTGCCGGTGGTCGGCCTGGCCCTGGCCTTCGCGCAGGGACGCACAACAGAGGTATGGGTTCTGGTCGCCATGCTGCTGACCGCCGTCGCCGGGGGCCTGCTCGCATGGCAGATCACCCCGCGCCAGCGTGACGCGCTCGCGACTCCGGGCAGCGCCGCCGGATTGCGACAGCTCGGCATGCTGACCGGTGCCTTCAACCTGCTCTGGGTGGTCGTGGTGGTGCTGATGATCGTCCGGCCGGGATCGAGCTACGCATGAGAGTAAATTTGTATGTGCTAAACATATTTAATGCCCGCGACGCCCTTCGACCACCTGGATGACCTGCTCACCCGCATCCACGTGGCACGGCAGCGGCCCTCGTGGCGGCGGCGCCTGCTCGACGGCGCGGATCCGGTGACCAACGTCTCGACACTGCGGACGCTGCGCGCGGTCGAGCACCATCAGCGCCACGGCGGCGGCGCGTCGATCGGCGATGTCGCGGAATACCTGGCCGTCGAGCACTCGACCGCCAGCAGGACCGTGTCGGCGGTGGTCGCGGCCGGGTTGCTCACCAAATCTCCGGCCGACGACGACCAGCGTCGCAGTGTCCTGGTGCTCACCGATATCGGCGTGAAGGCGCTGGCCGCCGTGACGGACCGGCGGCGCGATCTGGTCGCCGAGACCGTCGCAGACTGGGATACCGCGGATATCGACCGGCTCGTCACCCTGCTTGAGCGCCTGACCGAGCGGATCGAAGCGGCGGCCAGTCGGTGAGCACCGTCCTGACGCGGCCCCGCGGCGCCCTGGCGCTGATGTTCGACCCCGTCTTCGGGGCCCTGTTCTGGGGCAAGATGTTCTCCGTCGTCGCGGTATGGACGCACAGCATCATCGCGGCGGTCGTGATGTACGAGGCGACCGGTTCGGCTCTGATGGTCGGCCTGGTGGGTGTCGTGCAGTTCGGACCCCAACTCATCCTCAGCCCGATCAGCGGCAAGTGGGCCGACAGCGGTGATCCGGGCCGGCAGATCCTGCTCGGTCGCGTGCTGTGTATGGCCGGGTCGGGCTTGGTCGCGGTGTGGATGTTCATCGAACCCGGACTTCAGGGCAGTTCGGCCGCCGTTCCGGTGCTGCTCGGGTCCACGCTGGTCGGATTCGGCTTCGTGGTCGGCGGACCGGCCATGCAGTCGATCGTGCCGGACATCATTCGCGAGGGCGAACTCTCGACGGCGATGGCGCTCAACAGCATTCCGATGACGATCGGCCGAATCCTGGGCCCCGCTGCCGGCGCCTATCTGGCCGCACACTTCGGCGCCGCCACCGGATTCGCCGTCAGCGCCGGCCTGCATCTGGTGTTCGCCTTGTTCCTGGTCGTGATCCGTCTGCCCGCAGCGTCCGAGAAGGTGTCCGGCACCGACTATCGCGTGCGCACCGCACTGAAGTACGTGTGGCGGGACCGGCCGTTGCTGTTGGCACTGGTTGCGGTGACGACGGTCGGCGTCGCGGCGGACCCGTCGATCACGCTGGCGCCCTCGCTGGCCGATGCGCTCGGCGGGGACACCCGTATGGTCGGCACGCTCTCGGCGGTGTTCGGCCTCGGTGCGGCGCTGGGCATGATCGTGCTCGCACTGATGCGCGGCCGGATGGCCTCAGCGCAGGTCTCGTCCTTCGGTCTGGCCGGGCTCGGCCTGGGATGTGCGCTGCTGGCGGCGAGTGTGGTGCCCTGGATCGCGCTGGCCGGTTTCGCTCTGGCCGGTCTGGGGTTCGGCTGGGCACTTACCGGCCTGAGCACGGTGGTCCAGGAACGCGCGCCCCAGGAGTTGCGCGGCCGGATCATGGCCCTGTGGCTGGTCGGCTTCCTGGGTTCGCGACCCATCGCCGCGGCACTGCTCGGCGGGACGGCTGATCTCACAAATGTGCAGGTGGCGTTCGCGGTGGCCGCGGTGCTCACGCTCTCGGTGGCGCTAGTCTGCCGCCCGTCGCGGTTGTCCGGCGATCTTCCTCGACGCTGAATCGTTATCGAGGTTTACCCCGATTGTCACACGGGTAACTCTGGTCACAGCGTGGAGCGCGATCCACGCGACCCGTAAGCGACAAGAGAGCCGAATGGATCATCTGAATGAATACCGTCCTGTACTTCAGCGCCAATGGCGCCGCATACGAAACCCGCGCATATAGCACCGTCGACATCACCCGTTTGGTGCGCAATCAGGGACTGCAGTCACTGACCAGCGCAGACAGGCAGTTCGATTTCTGGTTCAGCCCCTCCAACCGCGGATGCCAACGCCGGGTCAACCGCAATGCAACCGAACTGCTGCTCACCACAACGAATTTGGATGCGAAGACGGTCCCGCTGCTGCGCGGCGCTGTCGTCATCGCCACCCACGACTCCGACGGTGACCTCGACGGGCTCAGCTGGCAGCAACTCGATCTGCTCGCAGCGCGCAGCCGCACATTGACCAAGCGCGACGAACGTTGCCTGCACCGGCGCATCCAACGTGTCGAACGTCGACTGCGCCGCACCGCTGCACCCGCCGCCACCGCGACGCGTACCGTCACGGCCCACGCGCACGCTCACTGACCTACAGTGAGCCGGTGGCTGCACTGGCGATCAACGGCGGTGACGTCGTCTACGAGATCCTCGGTGCGACCGGAGATCTCATCGTTCTGACACCGGGTGGCCGGTTCGGCAAGGACATCCCCGGCCTGCGGCCGCTGGCCGAAGCACTGGTCGACGGCGGGTACCGAGTGCTGCTCTGGGATCGGCCGAACTGCGGGCATTCCGATGTGCAGTTCTACGGTCAGAGCGAATCGCACATGCGTGCCGAAACCCTGCACCGCCTGTTGACCGCGTTGGGCGCCGGTCCGTGCGTCATCGCCGGCGGTTCCGGAGGCGCCCGCGATTCGATGCTGGCGGCGATGCTCTACCCGGAGCACTTCACCAAACTGGTGGTGTGGAACATCGTCGGTGGCGTGTACGGCGGGTTCGTTCTCGGGCACTACTACGTGGTGCCGAGCATTCTCGCGGTCAGGGGCCGGGGAATCGACGGACTGCTGACGGTTCCCGAGTGGCGGGACCGCATCGACGCAAACCCGGCGAACCGGCGGCGCCTGACCGAACTCGATGAAGGCGAGTTCCTGCGGGTCATGCGCTCCTGGCTCAACGCATTCGTGCCGAAGCCGGGGCAGACCATTCCCGGCGTCGACGACGAGATGTTCGACGCCATCACCATTCCCACCCTGATCATTCGTGGCGGCGAGAACGACTGGGACCATCCCAAGCGGACGTCACTGGAGATTCACTGCCTCATCAAGGGATCCCAACTCATCGACCCGCCGTGGCCCGAGGATGCCTGGGAGCGTGCCAGCGAGCTGCGCGCATCGGGAAAGGTCGCGCGGTACAACGGTTTCGATACATGGGTGCTGGCCGCCCCGGCGATCCTTGAGTTTCTGGGACGCTGACTCAGCGCTCCGGCGACCGACGTTCGGCGATGGCGGCGAGGCGCTGAGTGCACTCTCGATTTCGGGGGACGGCTGCGGCGAGCGCGAGCCGCTCGGGGATCCATCCCATCGGGAATCCCACCGGCACCTCGGACATCTCGATACGGCACCCGCCGTCAGCGGTGTCCGAGAGCCGGAGCGTGACCCGCGCCTTGCCGAACGGACGGCCCTTCGCCAACAGAACAATCTGTCGCCGCGGCTCACAGTCCTCGACCACCGTCTGGTCATCCACCAGTAGCGGCCACACCCCGATCGAATGATCGATCGTGCTGGACACCTCCGGCCACCGTGGATCGACCGCACGCATCCGACTGTTGCCCACCACCCACTGTGAGTAGGTCCAGCCGTCTGCGATGACGGCCCACACCTGTTCGCGCGTGGCGGCGGTCTCGCGTGTCACGGTCAGTGCGCTGTCGACCTCGTCGGAGTGCGCCATCGGCATTCCTTCCTGCGAAACCGGGCTGTGTTCGGTGAAGTACCCATCCCGCGGCGTCTGAACCGCATCCGGTGAGGTGACCGCAGGCCTTCGGGTTGCTCAGCAGAGTGTCACGGGAGACCAGCACCCCGCTCATATCCATCGCAGACCAGGTCACCGCGACATGGAGCAGACCTGAAGGCCCGTTAATTTCGTTTGCCCGCACCGACGGGTTAGGATCGTGCGTACGTGGGTTCAGGTCGATGCCCATCCGGTGCTGTTTCTTTTGTGGAGCCGTGATGAAAATCGACCGCGTTGATGTCCGCCCTGAGCGGACCGACATCGACTCCAACGATTCAGACCTGATCCACAAACACCTCGATCAGGCGTATTCCGCCCGTTTCACCATCACCCGCGCAGGTGACACCTCCACCGGTTGTTCGTGCACGCACTCACGGATAGACATCGGTAGCTACGCGATCGAAGAGATCCGGCACGACGGCGACGTCACGCTGCGGGCCGACCGCGTGCCCTCGGTGGTGGCACTGTTCGTACGCAGCGGCCGCGCCGAAGTGGTGCACGGTCGGCTCTCCGGTACTGCAGGCCCGGGCGAATGGGTGCTCGCCTCCACCGGTGTCGGTGGTGTCCAGGTCCGCCTCGTCGGTGCCGAGTTGCGCGCTGTGGTGCTGTCCCGCGCGCTCTTGACCGAGGTCGCGGCCATCGATACCGATGCGACATCGGTGCCGCGCTTCACCGGTCTCACTCCGACGACCGGTACCGCCGGGCGCACCCTTGAGGCCACCGAACGCTTCCTCCACCGCATACTCACCGCTGCAGAACCGCCCGAGAGCCGCGTCCTGTTGGCTTCGGCGGGCCGGATGCTGGCCAGCGCGATCCTCACCGCATTCCCGAACGACCTGCCCGCCGACGGCGCGGCCGACACCTCCGGCAACGCCCACCCCGCGCTGCTCCGCCAGGCGGTCGACTTCATCCAGGACAACGCCGCCCATGACATCGGGGTCGGGGATGTGGCCTCCGCGCTGTACCTGTCACCGCGCACGGTGCAGTACATGTTCCGCCGACACCTCGACACCACACCCACGGCCTATCTGCGCGAAGTCAGGCTCGCCCGGGCACGCGAGGAACTCATCGCCAGTGATCGCAGCGTCACCACCGTGGCTGCCACCGCGGCGCGCTGGGGGTTTGCCCACACGGGTCGCTTCGCGGTCCTGTACCGGCGCACCTTCGGCGAAAGCCCACACGAAACGCTGCGCCGCTGAGTACCCATGCAGCATGCGTTTTGTGGACCACAAAAATCGGATTGTGGACCCAGGCCGGGCGTACCGTTGGTACTGGTTCAGCAGCAGCCATCACGTCACCCCCAGCGGAGGCTGCCATGACGGAAATGCTCACCAACGGCGCGCAGGCGCGTCCCGGATCCGCGGGGCTGGAATTCACGACCGAGTGGCGCGATATCGATCTGGCGGTGATCACCGTGGTCGGCGACATCGACGCCGCGAACACCCACGAGTTGCTCGACTACACCTTGAGCAAGGTGCTGCTGTGCAGGCGGATGATCCTCGACCTCTCGCATGTCAGCTTCTTCGCCAGCGACGGCTACTGGATGCTCAAAACCCTCGATTCACGTTGCGTATTGGCCGATGTCGAGTTCAACCTCGTGCCCGGCGCCCGTGTCGGGCGCATGTTGCAGATCTGCCGACAGGCCGACCAGCACGTACTCTGATGGGCAGTGAAAGTCAGATTCGGCGTCGCGCTGGGCGGTAGCACCGAGCCCGGGGGCCTGGCCGAGACCATCGACACCTTGGAGAGCGCGGGCGTCGACTCCTTGTGGTTTCCCGAACTGGTGTACTCCCCTGCCGTCGACCCGACCGTCGGAATGGCTTTCGCGATCGCGCGGACCAGCCGGCTCAAGGTCGGCACGTCCGTGGCGATCCTGCCCGGGCGGCATCCGGTGCTGGTGGCCAAGCAGTTGGCGTCGCTGAGCGCATTGGCACCCAAGCGCATTCTCCCGGTGTTCGGTCTGCGCGCTGCGCTGCCCGCCGAGCGCCGGTTGTTCCCGGCTCCGGAGGGCCGCCGGGCCGAGCTCTTCGACGAATCCCTCAGCCTGCTGCGGGCGGCGCTGAGCGGGGCCGACGTGTCCTTCCACGGTTCACACTTCGACCTGGACTTTCGGCTGGATGCCGGCCCGGTGGCGCCACTGGACGTATGGCTCGGCGGGTCGGCCCCGGCGGCGTTGCGCCGCGTCGGCCGGTTCGGCGACGGTTGGCTCGGTAGCTTCCTGACCCCAGCGGAGGCCGGACGGGCCCGTGACACCATCACGGCCGCGGCCGCCGAAGCCGGACGCGCCATCGAACCCGACCACTTCGGCATCACCGTGCTGTTCGCCGAGGGCGGTGTCCCACCCTCGGTGAGCGACCTCATCCGCCGCCAGCGCCCCGACTGCGATCCCGGAGACCTGATCGCCGATGGTTGGCCGGCGTTGCACCGGTTACTGGACGGCTACCTCGACGCCGGGTTGACGAAGTTCGTCATCAGCACGGTGGGTTCGGTACCCACCCGACACTTCATCGACAACTTCGTCACCGAGCTTCTGCCGCGCCAGAATTGAGTGGTGGCTGTCACCGCCCGTACAAGAAGTTGTGCTCGCCGGTGGCGTGGGTCGACACCGTCTGCACGGTGCTCGCATCGGGGGTGACGGCGGTGGCGGCCATGGCCTGATTGGTCGTCATGGCGCCCACCGCCAGGATGGCTGCGGCGCCGAGCAGCGCGAATCCGGCGGCGAACTGATGGCCAATGCTCTTCATGTCGTAATCTCCTCTGCTGCTGGACTTTCGATGACTCAACAATGCGCCGCAGCGCGCCCGGAGTCTGTCGGCCGACCGGCCCCCGAACCAGGGGAATAACGTGTCCCCCGATCGGGGGAACAGAGGACAGTGCCGGGGCTGCCGCTGTGACAGACTTGCCATGATGACTGCGCTTCCCGGTCGCGCCGCCGAGTGCCGCGTGCTGGACGATCTGTTGAAGACAGTCCGCGCCGGCGGCAGCGAAGTGCGGGTACTGCTCGGCCAGGCGGGCGTCGGAAAATCGTCTCTGCTGCAGTACCTGCGCGCGTCGGCCTCCGGATTCCTGCCCCTCGGCGCCACCGGCATCGAGTCGGATATGGAGCTCCCGTACGCCGGACTGCAACAGGTCTGCGCACCGATCCTGGAACTGCGGCAGACGTTGCCCGCCCCGCAGCGCGCCGCGTTGGAGGGAGCCTTCGGTCTCAGCGACTCCGCGCCCGCACCCGAAAGGTTCCTGGTGGGCCTGGCCGTGGTCGGCCTGCTGGCGGCGGCGTCCGCCGAGAAACCGGTCCTTCTCGTCGTCGATGACGTGCAGTGGCTCGACACAGTGTCCGCGCAGACCCTCTTCTTCGTCGCGCGACGCCTGCTCGCCGAACGGGTCTGCCTGGTGCTGGCGTTGCGGACGCCGATCGACGGCATTGCGGGGCTTCCGTCGATGGCGGTCGGTGGCCTCACCGACGAGGACGCTCGCGGACTCCTGGAGGCCCACTTTCCCGGACGGCTGGACCCTGCGGTCCGGGATCGCATCATCGCCGAAGCGCGCGGTAACCCGCTGGCGCTGCTGTCGATCACCAAGGATTTGAGCGCCGTGGAACTGGCCGGGGGCTACCAGCGGCCCGACAAACGGCCCGTCGTCGCCGAGATCGAAGACCGCTATCAGGCCACCGTGCTGTCTTTGCCGCCCGCGGCCCAGCAGGTTCTGCTGCTCGCGGCCTCGGAACCCGTCGGTGATCCGCTCTTGTTGCGACGCGCGATGGGCCATCTCGACCTTCCGCCCGGTGCGGCGACAGCGGCCGAGGACGCCGGACTGATCTCCATCGACACCCGGGTGCAGTTCCAGCATCCACTCGCGCGCGGGGTCGTCTACCGGTCGGCCACCCTGGAGGAGCGCCGGACCGCGCACTCGGCACTGGCGGTGTGCACCGACGCCGAAGCCGATCCCGACCGCCGTGCATGGCACCGCGCGCTGGCGGCGGACACCGTCGACGCCCAGGTCGCCGACGAGCTGGAAGCGTCCGCCCGGCGGGCCCGGCTCAGGGGCGGGACGGCGGCCTCCGCAGCGTTTCTCACCCGTGCAGTCGAACTGACCCCCGATCCCGCAACCCGTGGTGCGCGGGCACTCGCCGCCGCGGAGGCGCACCGCGAAGTCGCCTCATTCGAAGCGGCACAACAATTGCTGGCCACGGCTGAGCTCTGCCCGCTCTCGGAGTTGCAGCGCGCGCGGCTTGCTCAGCTGCGCACCCGGCTGGCGTTCGTCTCGGCACGGATCAGAGGTGACGCCGAGGCCCTCGTCGCCGCCGTCAACGGGTTCAGCTCCGTGGCAGCACAACTGGAGAGCCTCGACACCGAGATGGCGACCGAGGCGTATCTCGAGGCGATGAGTGCCGCCATGTATCTCGGCCGGTGCGGCGGCTCGAAAGCCGAGCAGATCGCCGTGGCGGCCCGGCGGGGTTTCGACGGCAAGCATCCCGCCCGCCCACTGGACGAAGTCGCCCATGCGCTGGCCGATCGACTGGCCCTCGGCGCCGAGGCGTCGATGCCGGCCATGTTGCGCGCGGTCGAGACGCTCAAACGCGCCGGACGTGACGAGGTCGCGGGCCAGAGCAACCGATGGTTCTGGCTCGGGTTCCCGATTGTGCACGAGTCGCTGATCCATGAGGCGTGGGACGACGAGGGTTGGCATGAAATCGCCTCCTCTGCAATGAGTCTCGCCACCGAGCGCGGTGCACTGGCCCTGCTTCCGTCTGCGCTGCTCGCACGCGCCGGAGCACATATGGAGGGCGGCGACCTGGAGTCGGCGCGCGCTTGTGTTGCCGAGGCCAACGAGACGGCCCTCGCCACCGGTTACACACCGCTCAAGTACCACCGGCTGATTCTGTCCGCATGGCGCGGCGATGACGCGGAGGCAACGCGTCTGATCACTTCCGCACTCAAGGACAGCGCGGCCCGCGGTGAGGGCCGTATCGCGGGCCTTGCGTACCTCGGCGCCGCCATTCTGAACAACGGGCAGGGCCGATACCCCGAAGCGCGGGACGCCGCCCTGCGCGCCTTCGAATACGAGGACCTCGGATTCTTCAGCGAATTGCTGATCGAACTCATCGAGGCCGCCGTCCGCGCCGATGATCCCGACATCGCCGCCGACGCCCTGCAGCGCCTGGAGGCCCGGACTCTGGCCTGCGGAAATTCGCGTGCCCTTGGCTCGCTGGCCAGGTCGCGGGCGCTGCTCGCCGCCGAAACGGAGGCCGAGCAGCTATTCCTGGAAGCGCTCGATCAGTTCGGCCGCACCCGTCAGTCCATGCACCTCGCCCGCACTCAGCTCCTCTACGGGGAATGGCTACGCAGACACGGTGCTGCCAAGCAGGCCCGAGAACAGCTGCGCGCGGCGCATGTTTCGCTCCAGAAGATGGGTGCCGCGGGCTTCGCCGAACGTGCCAGACGCGAACTTCAGGCGGCCGGCGCCAAGACCCGCAAACAACCGACGGCCACCGGTGATGCACTGACGGCACAGGAGCATCAGATCGCACAGCTGGCCGGCCGGGGACTGACCAACCAGGAGATTGCCGGTCAGCTGTTCATCAGTCCGCACACCGTCGAATATCACCTGCGGAAAGTGTTCGCCAAGTTGAATATCCCATCCCGTCGCGAGCTGCGCGCGTCGGTTACAGGATGACGACGTTGTCGCTCACCTCATCGCGCGGGATGCTCAGGTTGTTCGCCGGGAAGTCGGGATCGGCGTAGCCGATGCACAACCCGCACAGCACGTTCAGCTCAGCGGGGATGCCGAGTTGTTCGCGGGCGATGTCGGGGTACAGCGCGGTGGACACCTGCACACAGCTGTCGATCCCGCTTTCGGTCAGCGCAAGTAGCAGGGTCTGCAGGTACATCCCCACCCCGAGCGCGTCGGGAAGTCCGAGATCGCGATGCATGCAGACCATTCCGGCCACCGGCGCGCCGAAGAACCCGAAGTTGCGCAGTTGGGCCGCCCAGCGGCCCTCCGCATCGTCACGGGCCACTCCCATGGCGCCGTAGATCAGCGCACCGAGTTCACGCCGCAGCGGGGCGAACGTCTCGGGGAGTCCGAGATCGGTGGGCGGATGCAGGTGCGCCTGTGCCGACAACGCGGCGGCCAGTTTGTCGCGACGCGCCCCGGTCGCCAGGTACAGCCGCCACGGCTGCACATTGGAGTTCGACGGCGCCCGCCGCGCCAGCGCCAGCGCCGCGTGGAGCAGGTCAGCCGGAACCGGCTTGTCCGGCAGGAACCTCCGCGACGAGTGCCTGCGGTTGACGACCTCGCTCAGCGTGCTCATCGCGCACCGAGCCATTCGGAGAGCCGGGTGGACCCCCGTTCCGCGTCGTCGTCGGTGACCAGGCTGTTCTCGGTGACCGGTGTGCCGAAGTAGGTGGCGGCCGAATCGACCACGGTGGGAAGGTCGTTGCCCTGGTGGTCCAGGACGATCCTCGCCATCTCGGCGAACGTCAGCTTGTCGGGACCGCCCACGTCGTGCACACCGTCGGCGGGCGGCTCGGTGGCGATCCGCGCCAGCACGACGGCCACCTCGGCGGAGGCGATCGGCTGGATCAGCGCGTCGGGCGCGTGCACCTCGGCACCGACGATCAGTGAACCGGTGATCAGTTCGGTCAGCTCGTGGAACTGGGTGGCCCGCACGATGGTGTACGGAAGCCCGGAAGCCGCAACGGCTTTCTCCTGTACGACCTTGCCACGCAGGTAGCCGCCTCCGAGCAGGCCGTCGACACCGACGATGGACAACAGCACGTAGTGCTGCACTCCGGCCTTCTTGGCGGCGACGGTCAGGTTGGACGATGTCGCGGTGAAGAAGGCCAGCGCCGCATCGTCCTCCAGGGTCGGGGAGTTCAGTACATCGATGACGACGTCGGCGTCTCGCAGGGCCTCATCCAGACCCGAACCGATGGCCGCGTCGACGCCCGTCTGCCGGGAGGCCCCGGTGACGTCGTGGCCCGCCGCCGTCAGCAACGGGATGACCTGTCTGCCGATCTGGCCGGTGGCCCCGATGACGGTGATCTTCATTTCACTGTCTCCTTGTGGTCTGGGCTCTGCAGCCACTGGTCGAAGGGGAGTCGGCCCGCAACACTGTCACTCGTGCCGCGCAGGGCACCGGCACGGGCGGCGCGCCAGTACTTTCCGGGGAGCACTGCACTGATGGGCCGGCACTTGATGCCGTCGTGCGCGAAGGTCTGCCGCACCATGCCGATCAACGTCTCCTCACGCGGCCCGACGAAGTCCTGCACCCGCCCGGCCGGGCCGGCCTCGGCGAGGTCGAGCAGTCGCTCGGCGACCTCCCGCGCGGCGACCGGACGGAGCAGCATCTTCGGTACCAGGGCAACCGGGCCGATGGCGCCCTGCGCCAAGGCCTGCCCGGCGAACTCGTGGAACTGCGTGGCGCGTTGCAGGGTCCATGGGACGTCGGACTCCGAGACGAGCCGTTCCTGGGCGAGTTTGCCTGCGTTATAACCGGTGTCGAGACCGTCGATACCGACGATGGACAGTGCCAGGTGGTGTCCGACGCCGGCGGTGCGTTCGGCGGTCAGCAGGTTGCGGGTCGCCGCGGTGAAGAAGGCGACCGCCTTCTTGGTGTTCATGATCATCTGGCTGGACACATCGATGACGACATCGGCACCGGCCATCGCCGCCACCAGGCCCTGGCCGGTCGTCACGTCATGTCCGGACGCACGGGACAGGGCGATGACATCGTGGCCGCGCCGGCGACCCTCGTTCACGACATGCTTTCCGACGTTGCCGGTCGCGCCGGCGATCACGATTCTCATTTCTCATTCCCCGGCACCCGACGGTCACGGCGTGCTTCGAGTTCGGCATCGTCGACGAGGACGAACATCTGCTGTTCCGGTGAGCACAGCATGGTGACCAGGAAGCGCAGCGGCACATCGTCACGGTTGTTGCCGTCCGAGTAGTGGATGACATCGCCGCCGGGCTCCCAGAATGCTTCGCCGGCCTTGATGACGCGCGGGGCCTCACCTTCGAGTTCGAAGAGCATCTCGCCTTCGAGGACGTAGCCGAAGCAGGGGCCGCCCGGGTGCCGGTGCGGTGGTGCGCCGGCATCACCTGGTCCCCATTCGATGATCGCGGTCATGGCGTGGGCGCCGTCGGGAATGAACGGCGGCTGCACCCCCTGGATGACCTTCATGGCCTTGGTGAGCTTCTCCAGTACGTCCGACATGATGTTCCTTTCGTAGCGGCGTTCGTTCGTGCTGCTACGAGATTCGCACCGGGTGAAGGGTCCCGGAATCACGGAAAACCCGTAGTCCCTCTCGCGGAGGGACTACGGGTTCTCAGGTGGGCCGGGTGCTAGTCGGACGCGTCGGTGTCCTCGGTCGGCAGGGCTTGGGCACCGGGCGTAGCCGGGGCGAGCACCTCATCTTCGTCGGCCTGAACTTCGGTCGGCTTCGGGTCCTGAGCTGTCATTGCGCGCTCCTCACGATTGATGGTCACCTTGTCCGAACCCTGTACCCGCAGCGGCGCGGGGGTAATCAGCGGCGGTGGTAGTAGCCGTGGTGGTGGCGCCGGCTCAGGCTGGTGACGCCGGTCTGCGCTGCGTGGCCCTGCTGGGTGGCGGCGGCCTGGCTGGTGGTGAGCCCGTACGTGTTCACCGCAGTGGCCTGGGCGTGGCAGGTGGCGGCGGCGCCCACCGCGATGATGGCCGGCGCGGCGGCGACGGCGAATCCGGTGGCGATGCGGCGGGTCAAGTCGTTCATGTCGTAATCCTTTGTCTCACTGCTGTTCTGATGGCTCCAGAATGCCGCCGGCAGCAGGCCACCGTCTGTCGACCGACCGGCCCTCACTACGGGTGAACGCGGTGTCCCCGATCGGGGGAACTAGGCTGGTGCGATGTTCCGGGGGGATCGCGCTCTCAATGGCGCGATCGTCATGGCGGCGGGAACGGCCATCTACGGTTGCGCGCTGCTGATAGTGGCATTCGTGGGTGATGGGCGACTGCGCTTCACGGCAGACAATGCCGGCACGGTCCCGATGTGGCACCCGTGGATCCCCGCCGTCGTGGGAATTGCGCTTGTCCTGCTGACCCGTCATCCACCGGCGCCGCTGCCGTGCCGCGCGACCGGCACACGGGTTCGCGTCGAAGCTGTCGCGCTGCTGTCCCTGGCGCTCTGCTTCACTGTCCTGCTGGAGGTACTGGGCCCGGACGAGCCCCGTTACACCGTGCTCAAACTCGCGCTGCTGCTCTGCGGTCCGGCTACGGTCTTCGCGATGAGTCGACGTTGGCCCCAGCCGCACACGGTGCAGGAGCACAGGGCAGGATGGCTGCCGCTGATTCCCGTGATCGGTTGGTCGGCCTGCCATTTGATGCTGTCGGCGACACGGCCCGCAGGCGAATCAGGGATGGACCTTCCAACTCTGTTGGTAGTGCTCGTGATCGGTTTTCTGTTGAACGCAGTCATCGAAGAGCTCTTCTACCGGCGCTGGTTGCAGAGCCGTTGGGCCGCACTTCTGGGAGGTGTCTGGCCGGCGATCGTGCTGAGCTCGATCGCGTGGGCCTCCTGGCACATTGCCATCCAAGGCAGCGGCAACCTGCTGGCGGACCTGGCCAACGTGATTGCCAACCAAGGCGTCACAGGGCTGTTCCTCGGCTTGCTCTGGCAGCGTCACCAGGTCTTGTGGCCGCTTCTGGTCGTGCACGGACTGATGAACGTCAACCCGTTCATGATCTTCTAGCCCGCGGTCAGCAGGATGTACTGCGCCGCCATCTGCTGATGGGCCTGCGGCAGCGATTCGGCGTTGACCTCGACGGCATAGCGACCCGCCGCGGCGACGCAGTAGAACGCCTTTCCGCGCTCCGAGCAGTGGCTGTCGGGTAACGCGGGCACCGGCTCGGCGGGCACCGCGCCCTGCGCGGTGACCTCTTTGCTGAAGGAGCCGACCACCATAGATGCCAGACCGGGGCTCTTCGCCTCGTAGACGTTCGTCAACGCCATCGCCACGGCCGACACACCGGTGTCGGTGAACAGCGTCTTGGAGGCGATCGGGTTGCTCTGGAAATGCACCGCGCCGCGGCGGGTATAGACGGCGTTCTTCGTCGGCACGGCACTTCCGGTGAGGGGCAACGTCTTGGCCAGCAGACCGGTGGGGTCCAGCGGAACGTCGGCCAGCGCATCGGCCGGTGCCGGCCGGAATTCGTCGATCCGCGGGCCCTGCACATCGATGGCCTTTTGCACCAGCGCGGCGGCCGCATCGAAACCGTCGACGGACTGCACCAGTTGCATGAGCACGAAGGGGCCGTGCGGAGCGAACGACCGAATCACCGTCCACTCCTGGTCCGATTCGTGCGGAGTGAAGGGGTACGTCGAGGCGGCCGCTTCGGGATGACCGGGAATCACCGCCGGAGTGGGTGTGGCGCCGCGGACGGCTTGAGCGGCGGCACCGGAGTTCATGTCCACCGCGGCGGCGGTGGCGGCCGCCGCGTCGGGAAACCGGAAGACCGCATTCATCATCACCGTCTTGTCGGTGACCTGCCGGGCCGAGGCGAACCCGTTGACGATGCCGTGACGTTCGGCCTGTTGTGCGACGGTCTCGGGTGCGAACTGCATCAGCGACCCCGAGGAGTCGAGCAGGTAGTAAGTGGCCAGGTACGGGGTGACCAGGGCTTCGTCGGCCTCCCACGGACCGACCACGAAATCGGCGAGATGCTGGGCATCCGTGATCGCCCCGGTGCGCGGATCAGCGGCGTTGCCCAGGGGTGGCCTGGGCGCCGTCGGGTAGGTCCCGGCGTCGAGCAGGGCCGGGCTCACGATGGGCGCCACGGTGGTGGTCGGCACATTGGCCGCCGACGCACCGGGCGAGTCCGTGGTGGTGGAATCACCGGGTGCTGCACAGGCAGCAAACACCAGCACACTGACGGCGAGGGCGCCTACTTTGCTCAAGCGGCCTTTACTCAAGCAGCGCAACGTATCTGAAGTGTCCATGCTGATGCGACCCTATCGGGGCGGCAGCACACCGGCGATGAGTTCGCCGAAGTTCACGCCGTGGCGTCGGCCACCGCGGGCACCGGGCTCGAGCTCATCACCAGGTTGTACAACGGCCCGCCCCAGGCGTGCGGTCCGCTGACCGCGGGGGCGTAGGCGGTGTGGATGGCGATGGCCGAGGCCGGCAGCTCTTCGGCGTCGGCGTCGTAGTCACACACCGGATCGCCCACATCGCAGACGCTGACGGTGCGTGCACCGATGGCCGGCGGCAGCGGCGAGGTGTCGGTCGAGGCCAGGAAGGAGTGCTCCTGTGCGACCCCCTTGCCTACGCCCGGCAGCACCGCCGTGGATCCCAGGTTGATGGTGGTGTCGGCGGGCAATCGGTCACCGTCGGCGACCAGGAGCGCGGCCGCCACGTTCGGGGCCTCGGCCAGGTCGTGCAGATTGCGGTGGATCACCATCGCGCCCTGGGAGTACCCGGCGAGCACCACCTTGGTCTGCGGGCACCTTTCGGTGAACGCCTCGAGCTGATCGGCGGCGGCGTCGGTACCGTCCTCGACGCTGTCCATGAAGTCCATCCAGCCGCCGAGCCCGCCGCCGAGCGGGACCGGTGCCGCCGGGTACTGCACGGCCTCGGCCGTGATGGTCCGCCCGCTAGCAGCCAGGTCAGCGCTCAGCTGCTGGTAGGACTGGTAGACCACATCGCCCATACCGCCGTTGGCGGTCAGATTGGCGCCGTCACGCTGACCCGAACCGGCGGCGCCGATCCAGTGGAAGTCCGCGCACGCGGGCGCGGCCGCGGCGGTGCCGCCGGCCAGTCCGACCAAGGCTGTCGCAGCTACCGCGACCGCCATCCCCAAACGAATGAACATGCTGGGTACATCGTCGGAGGCCCCGCCCGGCGTTACGCCCCGGCGGTCAGCGCCGCCAGGGTCACCACCGGTCGGGGCAGGTGGCTGCGGTCGCATTCCTGGCACACCGCCCGATCGACGACGTCGACGATGGCCGCCGCGCGCCGGTGATCGTTGCGCCACAGCGCGGTCGATCCGCCGCTCAGCGCGATCCGCTTCACGGCGGATCCGCAGGCCTGCAGGAGCGCGGCCCGCCGCACCAGTCCCACGGCCGCCGCCGCCCATTCCGCTGTTGCCGGCCCGTCGCCGACGTCTGCGTGCAGTCCGATGACCTTCAAGCGCCGGGCCCCCAGCATCAACGGGGCGCACTCGTCGAGGTAGAGGTACCTGGTACCGGCTGCGCATTCGTCGAGGCGGGCCATCTGATGTGCGGTGCGCACGATGAAACGGCGTACCCCGAGGCCGGCGGCGCGGCGAATGGCGGCGCTGTCGGGTCCGCACCGGTACACGACCTGGACGGGCCGAATGCGGTGGCGGCGCACCAGCTCGAGGTCGGGCCCACCGTGCGCGGTCACCGAAACGCAGTGCGCGCGAGCCCAATCGGCCAGTACCGGATCGGTCAACGCCGCGGCGGGCAGGCTGTGGACAGCTATCGCGAGGGTCATGTGTTCAGGTGTACGTCGGGCCACCCGGCACCGCCGCTGTCCGAACGCAACCCTGACGTCCGCGGGGCCGGTCCTTACGCGATGTTGATGCGGCGGAACTCGCTGGGATTGACGCCACGCACCCGCTTGAACGCCGCGCTGAAGGTGAAGGGATCGGTGTAGCCGACGGCGCGGGCGACCTCCCTGACCGTCGCGGTCTGCTGCTCGATCAGCAGGTCCATCGCCAGGGTCATCCGCCACCCGGTGAGGTAGGTCAGCGGCGGCTCACCGACCAGATCGTTGAAACGTTTGGCCAGGGTCGACCGGGACACCCCCGCCTTCGCCGCCAGCGACGACACCGTCCATGGCGCAGCGGGGTCGGCGTGCAGCAGTCTCAGCGCGTCACCGACGACCGGATCACGCTGAGCGGTCCACCAGGTCGGCGGGTGCCCCTCGGGGCTGTCGAACCAGGTCCGCAATGTGCACACCAGCATCCAGTCCAGCAATCGGTCCAGCACCACCTGTTGACCGGGGATGTCGAGCGCCGCCTCGGCGGCCAGGTGGTCCAGCACCGCATCGCCGTTTCCACCACTGGGCAGGTGCAGCACCGCGGGCAACGCCTCCAGCAGGCGGCGGCTGATCTCCCCGCGCACCGGGTAGGCGCCGACCACCAAGGTGGTGGTTCCGGCGCCGGCAGCGCAGTCGTCATTCCACCCGATCCGGTGCCGGGAGCCGCCGTACTCGGGTTTGGCGCACATCTCCCCGCACGCGATCGGCTCCGCGGCGGTGTCGATGTCGTCGACGAAGGTGAACGTGTCCGGCCCCTTCACCACGACGGTGTCTCGATCCCGCATCTGCACGGGCGGGCCGTCCGCGGGAACCAGCCAGCCCTGCCCGTCGAGAACGGTGCACAACGTCAGCGGCGCACCGTCCACGAAGCGCAGCGACCAGGGCGCGGACAGCTGCGTGCTGCCGAACAGCGAGCCGTGGGCACGTACCCCACGGCACAGGTCACCGAATACGTCCATGCATCGAGGTTAGACGAATTCACATGCAACCCGGCGTCACGACCATGGAATCGTCCGATCCCGCGGCCTTGAATGGACCCATGAGTACAGACACGATTCTTGTCCTGGCCGCGACCGGGAAGACCGGTCGCCGGGTTGCCGCCCGCCTCCGGTTGCGCGGCATCACCGCCCGGCTCGCCTCCCGATCCAGTCAGACCCCCTTCGACTGGTCCGATCCCGCCGGCTGGGATGCGGCACTGGAGGGCGTCACCGCGGTGTACATGGTCGCGCCGGCGACGGTGGGCCCCGCACCGGAGTTCGTCGCCAGGGCGCAGGCCGCCGGGGTGCAACGGCTGGTGCTGCTGTCCGGGCGCGGCGCCGACACCTGGGGCGACTCGCGTTTCGGGCTGGACATGCGTTCGGCCGAAGATGCCGTCCGCGCTTCGGCATTGGAGTGGACCATCCTGCGGCCCAACAACTTCGCGCAGAACTTCGACGAAGACCTGTTCCACGCGCCGGTGGTCGCCGGGGAGCTCGCGTTGCCTGCCGGCGAAACCCCCGAACCCTTCATCGACATCGAGGATGTCGCCGATGTCGCGGCCACGGTACTGACCGAGCCCGGCCGTCACACCGGGCAGATCTACGAGCTGACCGGCCCCGACGCGCTGACCTTGGCCGAGGCTGTCGAGATGATCTCCCGGGCCTCGGGGCAGCACATCACCTACAAGCAGATCACCCCGGCCGAGTACACCGCACTACTGGTGGAACAGGGCGTCGGCGAGGCCGATGCCGAACACGTCACCGAGATGTTCGTGATGATGGACGGCGGCCCGCTCGCCACGACCACCGGCGGGGTGGCATCCGTGCTGGGCAGAGCGCCCCGGACCTTCGCGGACTACGTGCTGCGGACGGCGGCCAGTGGGGCGTGGTCCCGGTGACACTGACGCCTGCAGACCTGGAGTTCCTGCGCCGCCCGCTCTACGGGTTCTTCACCGTCGCCACCGGCGCCCACCCGCCGCAGCCCCGTCCGGTGTGGTTCGAGACCACCGACCACGGAACCATCGAACTGTTCACCCTTGCCGACGCGGCGAAGGTCCGGCGCCTGCGCACCGACCCCCGCGCGTCCCTGGTGGTCGCCGCCCCGGTGGGCGAACGCGAGCGCTGGGTGTCGGTCGCCGGTGCCACGACGCTGGAAAGCCAAGGGGCGCAGCAACTTGCCACCCGGTTGGCCAACCGGTACTGGGACCTCACCGACGAGGGTCGGGCAGCCGAACTGCAGCAGATGCTGGGCGCCGACCTGTTGCGTCTGGTCATCCACCCGGACACGGTGACGCGCTACACGCCGTGAACCCGGCCACCGTCCACGCGCCACGTCCGATCCAGCCGCACATTCTGCAGCATCCGGCGATCATGGGTGACCAGCAGCAGCGCACCGTCATAGCTCTCCAGGGCCTGCTCGAGTTGCTCGATGGCGGGCAGATCCAGATGATTGGTCGGTTCGTCGAGCACCAGCACGTTCACGCCGCGGGCCTGTAGCAACGCCAGGCCGGCCCGGGTGCGCTCACCGGGTGACAGCTCCTGCGCGGTGCGCTCCACATGGTCGGCGCCCAGGCCGAACTTCGCCAACAACGTGCGCACCTCGGCGGTCGGCCAGTCCGGCACGTGCTGTTCGAAACGATCGACCAGCCGCCCCGGTCCGTCGAATTCGGCACGGGCCTGGTCGATCTCGCCGACGGCGACGTTCGCGCCCAGACCGGCCCGGCCCTCGTCGGGTGGCGTGCGGCCCAGCAGTAACCCCAGCAGCGTCGACTTGCCCGCCCCGTTCGGCCCGGTGATGCCGATCCGCTCGCCGGCGTCGACCTGTAGTGAGACCGGGCCCAGCACGAATTCACCTTGGCGCACCACGGCGTTGTCCAGGGTCGCCACCACCGAACTCGACCGCGGGGCCGATCCGATGGTGAACTGAAGGGTCCATTCCTTGCGGGGCTCCTCGACCTCCTCCAGGCGGGCGATCCGGCTCTCCATCTGACGCACCTTCTGCGCCTGCTTCTCACTGGATTCGGTCTGGGCGCGGCGCCGGTTCTTGTCGTTGTCGGGGGCCTTGCGCATCGCGTTGCGCACGCCCTGGCTGGACCATTCGCGTTGGGTACGGGCGCGCGCCACCAGGTCCGCCTTCTTGTCGGCGAACTCCTCGTACTGTTCGCGCTTGTGCCGCCGGTTGACCGCGCGCTCCTCCAGATAGCTGTCGTAACCGCCGCCGAAGACCGTGGTGGTGTTCTGCGCCAGATCCAGTTCGAGCACCCGGGTCACGCTGCGTGCGAGGAACTCCCGGTCATGGCTGACCAGCACCACACCGCCGCGCAGTTCGCCGACGAAACGCTCCAGGCGGTCCAGACCATCCAGGTCCAGATCGTTGGTCGGCTCGTCCAGCAGCACAATATCGAAGCGGGACAACAGGAGTGCGGCCAGACCGACCCGTGCCGCCTGCCCGCCCGACAACGCGGTCATCGGCGTCGTGTCCGGCACCAACGCGGAGTCCAGACCCAGGTCGGCGAGCACCGCGGGCAGCCGCTCCTCCAGATCCGCCGCACCGGTGGCCAGCCAGTGATCGAGTGCCACCGAGTACGCGTCCGCGGTGGCACTGGAATCGGACAGGCCCTCGGCCGCGGCTTCCATCGCCGTTGTTGCCGCCGCGCATCCGGTGCGCCGGGCGATGTAGCCGGCGACGGTTTCCCCAGGGATCCGTTCGTGTTCCTGGGGCAGCCACCCGACGAAGGCGTCGGCCGGGGCGACGCTGACCGTGCCGCCGAGCGGGTCGAGGTCGCCGGCCAGGATGCGCAGCAGGGTGCTCTTGCCTGCCCCGTTGGCGCCGACGACGCCGATGACATCGCCGGGCGCCACGGTCAGGTCGACGTGCTCGAACAGTGTGCGGTGGGCGTGTCCGCCGGCCACATCCTTGGCGACGAGCGTTGCGGTCATGGACCCATCTTCACACCACCGGTCAGGCCGGGTTGAACAGGCGCGGCTCCAGCCAGGCGTCGTTCCTGTGTCGCTCGAGGGCCTTCGCGCCGGCCAGCACGGCCAGGTCCGCCAACGGTTCGACGACGATCACCAGCATGTACGCGGCACCGAATGTCGCGATGCTGGCGACCGTCTGCCCGCTGAGGCCCTCACCGTAGAGCGCCCAGAACCCCACCCACGACACGATGCCCGCCTGGTAGGTCATCGAGAGGGTCAGGGCCTGACGGTATTTCAGGGCGGTATAAGGCGTCTGCGGTGTGATCGTCCGGCCTGCCACGTACTGCAACGCGAACAGTGGCACCAACAGCGTGGTCAGGTTCATCCCGTACTGCGGAAGATCGAAGGGGGCCAGGAACATGCCCTGGATCAGCAGGCCCAGCGCCAAGCCGAAGGCCGCGGGCGCGACGCCGAACAGCAGGAACAGCGTCGAGCCGAGGATGAGGTGCACCTCGGAGACGCCCACCGGGAAGTGCGGGAGGATCTCGAAGAACACCAGGACCAGCGCGGTGGTCACGGACGTGCCGAGCAGCATTGACCCTGGGCCCCGCTCCTTGAGGTGTCTCCACGCCATCGTCAGCGCGTAGGCGCCGGCGCCGGCCGCGGTGGCATAACTCAGGACGATCTTCGCGCCGTCCACGATTCCTGGTTCGATGTGCATCTGCGCTTCCTTTCGCGAGGGTCAGTGGTGGTCGTCGTGGACGGCGTGGTCGCCGTCGTCGGTGATCAATGGGGCGGTGAGGATTTTCCGATGGTCCACAACGTGTTCCAGCGCTGCGACCCAGTGGTCGTAGTACTCCCATTCACCTCGGGCGGGTGCAGGCGCCGACTCCCACGCACCGATCGTGTCGATCAGGCTCTGCTGAAACTCAGCCCACGGGTAGTGACCGAACTCGGACAAGGCAAGCGCCAGGCCGAAGGCCCGTCGTTGCCAATCGTGGTCGAACGACGGCGCGGCCTGATCCGTCGTGCAGGTCTGGTGCAGTTTCATGCCGGATGCCCTGCCAGTGCGACGCCCATCATCGACTCGGTGGTGACCAGTCCCATCAGTTGCTCCTCGGTGAAACCCTCGGTTCCCGCGGGCCGTTCGGGGATGACGAACCACCGCGAATGCCCACTGGAATCCCAGACCTTGATTTCGGTGTCCTCGGCCAGGTCCACCCCGACCTCGGTCAGCACCGTGCGGGGTTCCCGGGCGGCACGTGCCCGGAACACCGGGTCCTTGTACCAGTACGGGGGCAATCCCAGCACCGGCCAGGGAAAGCAGGAGCACAGCGTGCAGATGACAAGGTTGTGCACCCCGGGCTCGTTGGCCACCGCCTGCAGGTGCTCGCCTTCCGCGCCGGCCATCCCCTCGGGCAGGTCCAGTTCGGCCAGCGCCCCCGGGGTGTCCACGACCACCCGGGCCGCGAAATCGGGGTCCGTCCAGGCCTTCACGACGATCTTCTGACCGTTCAGCGGTGTCATCTCGGACTCGAAGTAGGCGAGCACCTTGTCGACCGTCTCGCCGGTGATGACCCCCTTCTCGATCAGCAGCCGCTCCAGGGCCCCGACCCGATCGGCGCTGGATTGCTCACGATCGGACGGGTACGAAAACTGCTCGGTCACTTGTCCTCCTCGACGGGTTGCAGATAGGCCTCGAACAGCTCGGCATACAGGGTGTTGGCGCCCGGTTCCGCCCGGACACCCCAGAGTTCCTCGGGGGCGAACTCGACGATGTAGATCGGCATCGGGTCACCGATGCCGTCGCCGGTGTGTACGAAGTAGCCGTAGTCGCCCTCGAAGATCCTGGTGACGGTGCCCACCCGGGTCCGCAGGTACCCCGGCAGCCGGGTATGGGCTCCGGCGGGCAGGTTCGCGATGCGAACCTGCTCTCCCACAGCGAACTTCGGGTGCGCGGTGTCACGGCGCGGGCTGTCGCCGCGGCGCAGGTAGTCGATCACCCGGTCATCGATCGCCGGATCACCGCCGCTCGGGACGGTTGCCGGGGCCGCGATCAGGGCACTGATCTCCTCCTCCGACACGTACCCCTGGTCGATGAAGAACTGACTGATCCCGCCGAGCCACTTCTCGTAGTAGCGGAACTTGAAGTAGTCGAACGGATTCATCGCCTCGGCGCCGGTGCGCAGCGAGGCCCACGTCCACTCGTCCCGGAACTCGGTGGGCACCTCGGCGATCGGGTACTCCGGCAGCGCCGAGCCCAGGTGCGCGCTCAGGCCCATCATGGCGACGTGGATGCCGAAGATGCGCTTTTCCCACTCTTCGACGAACACCCGCTTTTCCAGAGTGAGCGATTCGGGCAGCCCCTCCAGACCACCCAGATAGTGCTGCAGTTTCATGCCGGTGCGCCTTCCGTTCCGGTACGGCTGGCCGGGGCCGTACGTGTCATCACATTGGCCAGATACTCCGAGGCGATACCGAACGTCGCGCCCAGCACGCAGGCGCACGCCGCCACCAACCCCGGGTGGGAGATGCTCGTCGCGGTAACCAGTTGTCCGGTCCCGGCCACGGTCGAGACCGTCGATGCGAAACCCACCACCACCGCGGGGGTCGTCGACAGCAGACCGACCCAGGACGCCTGCACCATCAGCGCACTTCCCACGCCCACGGCGATGGCCGTGACGGTCAGACTGCCGCCGAGCAGGTGCGCGGCGTACAGGCTGGCGCTGGCGATGAGGACACCCACCAGGTTCGATGACACCGACCGCACCCAGCCGCCCGGGCCTCCCCCGACGAAGAAGAAGGAAGCCCAGGACAGGAAGACCACCCAGATGGGGACGGTGATCACGGTCGCGGTGAGTACCACCGCGACCCCGCCGAGCACGCCGATGCTCAATGTCAGAGCCGATCGTGAATCCATGCAGTCCACCCTTGTCATCGCGGTATCGAGATCTGCTTCGTGGCAACAACGTTGGGCCGATGGTGTTTCGGACTGGTAAACCCCGCTTATCGGTTGTCCGCCGAGGTGGACATCTTCTGCGCGAAACGGGACCTCGGCGCCCGCGGCCGACCGACACGGACAGGAGGCGCGAAAATCCGGACATCGGATCGCACCAGCACCGCGGTGGGCGCACCCTTGGCTCATGTGCCACTACGTCGAGCACCGTTCGCGTCGCATCGCGATGCTGGCCTGCGACGGCGTCCGGACCCTGGATGTCACCGGTCCGCTGGAGGTGTTCGACGTGGCCCGCACCCTCGGCTACGACTACGCGGTGTCGCTGCACACCTACGGAGATTCCTCGGCGATCCGTTGTGCGTCGGGACTCACACTCGCTGCCACTCCGGCCGCGCTATTGGACACGCCGCCGGACACGGTGATCCTGCTCGGCGGCGAAAGCTTTGTCTCCGAAGTTGTTCCACCACATGTTCAGCAGTCGGTCCGAACTCGTACTGCCGGTGTGCGGCGGATCGCCGCCATCGACGCCGGGGTCTTCGCGCTGGGCGCGGCCGGCCTGCTCGACGGCCGTCGCACGACCACGCACTGGCGCCACCTGGACGCCTTCGTCACCCGCTGTCCGTCCACGATCGTGGACCGTGAGTCCGTGTTCGTCCGCGACGACGACATCTGGACCGCCGCGGGTTCCGCAGCCGGCATCGACCTGGTGCTCGCCCTGATCGCCGATGACCACGGAACCGACCTCGCCCACGAGATCTCCAAGGAGATGGTGGTTCTCAGCAGGCGCATGGAGGGCCATCCCCAGATCTCTGCGGCCGCCAGGACTCCGCGACCCAAACACGCCGAGCTCGAGCGCTTGATGGCGACCGTCAGCGCGGATCCGGCCGGACACTACGAGTTGGACGTCGTGGCGGCCCAGATCGGCATGAGCCCACGGCATCTGGCCCGGCTGTTCAAGGCGCAGGTCGGGGTGACGCTGCGGCAGTACGTGTACGAGGTCCGGTTGGAGAATGCGGTCAGCCTGGTACTGGCCGGCGAGTCCTTCCACGCCGCGGCGCAGCGCAGCGGACTGCGGTACGGAGCCCGCATCCGCGACCATCTGGAGGCACATCGCGTGCTGCCGGCACCGACTCGGCCCGCTCCGCTACTGGTCGATCCCGGTGGTGCGGAAGCGGTTCCGGTATACGCCGGGTGACACGCCGAGGTTTCGGCGGAAGGTGCGCCGCATGGTGTCCGTCGTGCCGAAGCCCGCCCGTCGCGCGACCGAATCCTGGCTCTGGTCACCGGTCGCGAGGAGGACTTTGGCGGCCTCCAGCCGGGCCTGTTCGACGAATCTCGCCGGGGTCATCCCGATCTGGTCGTGGAACATCCGGGCGAGGTGCCGCTCACTGACCGCTGCTTTGACGGCCATCGATGCGATGGAATGGTCCGCGCCGGGGTCGGCGATCACCGCGTCCACGATATCGCGCAGCCCACCCGAGACCGGCAGCGCAGATTCCGCCCACACGCTGAATTGCGCCTGCCCGCCGGGGCGTTGGAGGAAGACGACCATCCAGCGCGCCACCCGCCGGGCCACCGTCGGGCCGTAGTCACTCTCGACAAGGGCCAGCGCGAGATCGATACCCGCGGTGATGCCCGCACCCGTGATGAACGGCCCGTCCTGGACGAACAGCGAATCCGGATCCACGCGCACGTTCGGATATCTGCGCGCCAATGTCTGGCAGTGCGCCCAGTGGGTGGTCGCGCGTCGCCCTTCGAGAAGTCCGAGGGCGGCGAGCACGAACGCGCCGGTGCACACCGAGGCCACCCGACGGGCCCGCGGCGCGAGCAGGCGCACCATTTCCAGGGCGTCCGGCACCGTATCGGGTGTCGGCTCCTCGGGAATGTCGTGCAGGCCAGGGGTGAAGGAGAAATCCGCGGGCACACCGCCGGGCACCAGCAGCGTGTCGATCCTGGCTGGCACGTCGGCCAGCGCCAGATTCACGTCCAGGCGTGCGTAGGCCGTGGTGCCGACCGCCGCACCGGTCGGCGAGACCAGCAGCACATGGTAGTTCGCCCCGAAGTCGTTGGCACGGGCGAAGATCTCCAAGGGCGCCGCCACATCCTGCAGGGTGACCTTGTCGTAGAGGGCGAACGCGACCGTGCGTGCCGCCGGGGTCTCTTGGCTTGGTTCGTCGGCCACGTCTCGCTGGTGCCCTTTCACTGCCCCCCGCGGTTTCGGCGCTCCTGCGAATCTAGCGGGCCACTGTTTCCGTCAGGTTGCATCCGCTCACGCAGGCTGTCGTAGATGGGCGGCGATTTCAACAGTTCGGCGGCCAGCACGGCCGCGGCGGTCGCCGCCAGCATCGGCACGACCAGCGATGTGGTGGCGGTCATCTCGATCACCAGCACGATCGCGGTCACGGGCGCCCGCACGACGGCACCGAAGAACGCGGCCATACCGACGATGGCCATCGGCACCACGAGTGACGGATTGCTCTCGGGTATCAGGACATTCAGGCCGCCGGTGAACAACACACCCCACAGCGCGCCGACGACCAGCAGGGGCGCAAACAGACCTCCGGGTACCGCCGCCGCATAGGACAACGGTCCGGCCACCAGCCGCACCACCAGATACCCCAGAGCCATCGGCAACGCAAGGGCGCCTCCTCCGACGATCAGCTGAGTCAGCCCATCGCCGCCACCGACGGCCCTTGGATCCACGAATGCCACCAGCCCGATGATCGCGCCGATGATCGCCGCCTTGGCGACCGCCGGAATCCGGGGAACGGCGGCGACGCCGTCGAGGAAGCTCAGCACGAGCCGGCTGTAGAGCGCGCCCAGGCAGCCGGTGACCAGACCGAACACGATGAAGACGGGGACCAGCGTGCTCGACGGTGCAGCCACCGGATCGACCTGGAAATCCGGCTGGTCGCCGAGGATCAACCGGGCACAGGCCACGGCCGTGGCGGCCGAGAACAGGGTGACGAGCACGGTGCGGATGTGCACGGATTTGGTGGCCTCTTCGAGGGTGAACAGCGCCCCGCCGATCGGCGCGTTGAACGCCACCGCCAGTCCGGCACCGCCCAGCGCTGTCTGCATCAGCCGTACATCACGATCGTCCAGCCCGCCGCGCCGCGCGGCCTGCGCGCCGATCACCGCACCCATGTGCACCGTCGGGCCTTCTCTGCCGAGCACCAGGCCCGAGCCGATCGCGAGGACACCCCCGATGAACTTTGCCGGCAGCAGCATCAGGGTCGGCGGCCGGGCCGCCCCGCGATAGACGGCCTCGACGTGCTGGATGCCGCTCCCCGCGGCCAGCGGCACCCACCGGACCACGACGGCGGCCAGCGTCGCCCCGAGGGCGGCCACGGCGATCGGCACCAGCCACCCGGGCCCCGGCAGATCGTGGGCCCAGGTGACCAGGTCGACCCGCCAGCGGTCGGCGAGCTGCAGACACCACCGGAACGCGCCGCCGACAAAGCCGATCACCACACCGGCCAGGACCGACACGGTGCAGACCCACACCAGGCCCGATCTCATCCGGGGCATCAACGCGCCACCGTCATGACCCGGCTGCCATGCAAGTGGCGGCGGGTTCATCAGACGTCGCCATATCGCTCCCGCCCCGCCGCTTGCGCGTCCTGTCACTTAGTGACACAGTGGCGATGTCACTGAGTGTCAGGAGGCCTTCACCATCGCCACCCAGGATATCCGCGGCACGCACAATCCCAAGCAGGCGCAAGCCCGCCTCGCCGTCTCCCGCCATGCCTGCGCATTGTTCTGGGAGCGTGGGGTCTCCGCCACCAGTGGTGACGATATCGCCGCCGCCGCAGGGCTCTCCACCCGCACCATCTGGCGGTACTTCCGAAGCAAGGAAAGCTGCGTCGAACCGATGCTGTCCCTGTCCGCGCAACGTTTCATCGCCCAGGCGCACCGGTGGCCGGCCGAACTCTCACTGGCCGAGCACATGGCGGCCGACATGGCCGAGCATCCGCTCAGTGAGCAGGAACTCGCCGATGAGATCAGCGCGCTGCGCATCGCGACCATGTCCGCCGAGGAACCCGCACTGCGGACGGCCTACCTGATGGTGCACGACGAGATGGAGCGCGGATTCGTTCCGGTTGTCGCCCAGCGACTCGGCCTGCCGGACGGCGATCTCACCGCCCGCCTCTGCGCGGCCGCGGTGGTCGGGGCATTCCGGGTCATCGATGAGGACGTGGGGCGGCGCGTCATCGTCGAGAGGGAGAAGGTCAGCCAGGAGGAGGCACTCGAACTGATCGATCGAGCGGTCCGGGACGCGACCAACGGACGGTTCGGCGGGCCTATTTCCCCGCGTTGATTGCCAGGTCGATCGCGTACTGGTTGACGAAGGTGCCCGCGCCGGGCTCGCCGCGCCCGCAGGACCCGTCGGACTCACCGACGCGCTTGACCCACAGGAAGGCATCGACGTTCGGGTTCCCGGTGGCCGTCGTCGGCGGGACGCCCAACGCCCGGCCCTTCGGGTTGCACCAGGCCATATCGCTGTCGCTCTCGGGTCCGCGACCGTTGCGCGAGGTGTCGATGACGTAGTGCGAGCCACCTGTCATCCCCGAGATGGCGTCGCCGTAGCCCATCTGCTCTTCGGTGGTGTAGTAGTTCGTGGTGTTCAGGCTGAAACCCTGCGCGCGGGCCACGCCGACATCGTTGAGCATCGCGGCCATCTTGTCCGCACTCACCCAGCGCGAGTGCCCGGCATCGATGTACACCGCGGCGGCCGGGTCACGGGTCAGGGTGTCGACGGCGTAGCGGATCAGGTCGAAACGTTCCGCACGTTGATCCGCCGTCAGGCAGTCGGCCATCGCGAGCGCATCGGGTTCCAGGATGATCGCGGCCGGCGCGGATCCCAGGCCGGCCGAGATGGCGTCGATCCACGCCCGGTAACCGTCTGCCGAGCCGAAGCCGCCGGCGGCGTAGCTGTAGCAGTCGCGATGCGGAAGCGCGTAGATCGACAGCACCGGCGTGGCGCCCGCAGCCTGCGCGGCGCCGACGAGCTTGCTCACCGTGCCGCCGACGGTGGACGCCGGGAAGGCCTGATCCAGCCAGTAGGCCTGCGGCGTGTTCGCCACGTAGTCGAGTTGCGGGCTCGGGTTGCTCTGCGCGGCGCGCATCGCCTTGGAGATCGGGTCGACGTAGAAGGGCTTACCGACCAGCGGGTTGGCCTCACTGGCCAACTGGATCTGCGGGGCCTGAACCGGGGACGCAACGCCTGCGACGACGGCCGCCGCGGCGAGGAAGGGGGCCAGCCACCGCGCGGCGGTGCCAGCAACGGAAGACTTCACCCTAGGAAAGTTAGTGCGACTCAAAGTGCAATGCCAATCGCGAAACGGCAGGTCACCACGCCGAAATGTGCTGGGCAAACACCTTTCGTGCGGCCGGTCACCGGGTCATGGGCAACCAGCAACACCTCAGCCTTTGCGGTCCAGTCGCAGTTGCAGTCCGTCGATCACCACGTCGAGGCTGAACTCGAAATCGTCGGCCGTGCCGGCCACCGCGCGGTTGTCGATGATCTCACCGAGCAGCGCGAACTGACCGGCCGGCGCCTCACCGAGCACCCGGGCAACCTCGGAGGTGTGCTGGCTCCTGGATTGCTCTCCGCCGAGGAGATCCCGCGCCGCGGTGTAGGCGACACCAGACACCAGCGACAGGATGTGCCCGCCCTCGGCCACGGTGAAGCCCGCCGCCGTCAGCGCCTGAAGCACACGTTCGGCCAGTGCCAGGCTGTGCGTGCCACGCAACTGGACAGAGGTGGCGGTGGCCCGCAGATGAACGACCCCCCGGTGCAGGGCCTTGCCGTAGGCGCGCAGGACGCCGGTCCAGTCGGCATCGTGGGGCAGCTCGAAGTCCCGCAGCTCGGCGTCGAAGAGGTCGGCGACGATCAGCTCCAGCAGGCCACCCCGGTCACCGACGTAGTAGTTCAGGGAGCTGCGGTCCACACCGAGAGCGTCGGCCACCGCCTGCATGGTCAGATCCTCGGGCGCGATGGTCCGTGCCGCCGCGACGATGCGGGCCCGGTCGATGCGCGGTGGCCGGCCGCGGCGGGCGCCTGTCGTCATTTCACGAACCTAGCGGCTGGGGCCGTGTTATTTTTCCACTACCGTGGAAAATTATCTCGACAAAGGAGCCCCGGGCATGCGCGTCATCCAATGGACCACCGGCAAGGTGGGAAAGCTCAGCCTGCGTGGCGTTCTCGATGACCCCCGCCTCGAACTCGCCGGTGTGTACGCCTTCTCCGAGGAGAAGGCCGGTACCGATGCCGGGCAGTTGTGCGGCCGCCCGGACACCGGGGTGACGGCCACCACCGATATCGATGCGCTGATCGCACTGCAGGCCGATGCCGTGCTCTATACGCCGTTCATGGCCGACGTCGACCACGTCGTCAGACTGTTGGAGAGCGGGCTCAACGTGCTGAGCACGAACCTCTTCCTCAATGTCGGCGGAGTCCAGGGCGAGACCCGCGCGGCCCTCGCCGCTGCATGCGCGCGCGGCAACAGCTCGCTCTACATCACCGGCATCCATCCCGGCTGGGCCAACTCCATCACCACCGCCCTGACCGCGGTTTGCCGCGATGTGCAGTCGATCACCATCACCGAGGCCGCGGACGTCTCGGTCTACGAGTCCGTCGAAACATGGGAGATGCTGGGCATTTCCAAGCGGGAGGCCTCCCCCGACGTCATCGAGATCGCCAAGCTGGGGATGGTCAGCTTCCGCGATTCGGTCGAAAGGATGGGCGTGGCACTGGGTTTCGACGAGTTCGACAGCATCGACTTCGACATCGAGTTCGCCACCGCAGCCGAGACCGTCGACCTGGGCTGGATGCGCATCGAGAAGGACACCATCGCCGCACTGCGCGGTGGATGGACTGCAACACTCGGCGGCAAGACCATCCTGCGTACCGCCGTCGTCTGGCACCTGACCAAGAACCTCAACGCGGACTGGGACCTGGACGAGGACCACTACAACATCGTGATCCACGGCGAACCCGAAGTGCGTACCCGGATCCGGTTCGTGCCGCCCGAGACGTGGGGTAACCACGAGTGGGACACCATGACCGCGATGCCGGCGGTCAACGCCGTCCTCGACATCGTGCGTGCGCCCGCCGGCATCCTGACCCTAAAGGATGTCGGGCTGACCTGCGCGCCGGCGAAAGCCTGGCTCGACAGCTGAGGCTTGACCCGCCGGGGTATCGGAATACGTTCGGAGACGTCACGTTTGGGTGACGGTTCTGCGCCGGGTACGACCTCGGTTCATCTATTTTCTGGTACGTGCGAACCAGTCATGGCAGCCTGAGCCGCATCTTTACCCATTGCGACCTGCGCGCATTTTTACCCTCCAGCAAATTAATTCGCAATGCAACGTTTGCCGTGGCAAACAGCCGGTCCTGCCGGCCGGCCCTGGGCCCGCGGCGTCCGTGGCGACACCGCCGGTCTTTGCTGCGTTGCGCCGCCTGCGCACGAATACCGGCCTGCCGAGGGCGGGCGGTAGCTCTGCAGAAACCCCCGCCCGTCGGGTTTACGGGCCGAATCATGGCATGCGGCAACGTGGTTGACGTGCCTACATTGAGCGTCGTCACACGCCGTGTTGCACCGGAGCGCCAGAAAGGCCACCATGTCCGCCCACCTGCTTCGCGCGCTCGTCCTGGTTCTGTGCATGGTGGCCGCCCAACTCGCCTCCCCCGTGACCGCCCCCGCGGTGGGCGCGACGTTGGCACCGGTCAACACCGCACCGACCGCGCTCGGTATCGCCGAATCGAATCTGTACTTCATGACCGCCGACGAGCTGGCGACCGCGATGCAGGCATTCGAAGAGATGGGCGTGCAACAGATCCGGATCTTCCTGCCCTGGCGGGCCATGGAGCCCTCCAGGGGTACCTACAACTGGGTGGTCGCCGACCGCATCCTGGATGCCGCCGCCGCCCGGGGCATCGCCGTCGTCGGCGCGGTGACGAGCACACCGATCTGGGCCTCTCGCAACGGCTTCTGGCTGCCCAACGCGGCACCTGACGATCCGAATACCTACGCCCAATTCATGGTGCAGCTGGCCCAGCGCTACGGATCGGGCAGCACCCAGCCACGGATCGCGGCCTACGAGATCTGGAACGAACCCAATGCCAACATCGGCTGGTCACCGCAACCCAATGTCGCCGGATACACCGAGCTGCTCAAACTGGCCTACACGGCCATCAAGGCCGTCGAACCCACCGCGACGGTGGTCGGCGGGGTGCTGGGCGCCGGACTCTCGTTCGGCACCTGGACAATCAACCCGGTCAACTATCTGACCCAGATGTATACCGCAGGCGCCCAGGGGTACTTCGATGCACTGTCCTTCCACCCCTACAATTTCTCCAGCAGCTTCTCGGCGGGAGCGCCGTACGCCAACACGCCCTATCGGCAGTTGCTGTCGTTGCGGGCGTTGATGGAGTCGGCGGGCGACGGTGAGAAGAAGATCTGGACAACGGAATACGGTGTGCCGACCTCGGCTGTCAGCGGCGCCACCCAGGCCGCCTGGATCACCGACTTCGCCACCACATGGTCGGGGCTGGACGGTGTGGGACCGATGTTCATCTACTCACTGGTCGACCGCCCCAACGAGACACCGTGGGGCGTGTTCGACCGTAACTGGGTGGCCAAGCCCGGTGTCGAGGCCATCCGGACCTGGATCGCCGCGCAGCAGAGTCAGATTCCGTAGCGCAGTTTGATGCTGTGAAAACGGTCGAGCAGCTGCTGCGCGCGTTCGGTGGTGTCCACCATCACGGTGTCGCCGGGCAGGACGTCGAGGATCTCGGCATGCTTGACCAGCTGGGTGCGGAAGGTCGCGGCATTCCTGCTCAACAGGTTCCGATAGGTGAGGTTGCCATCCGAGAACTCCTGGGTGTCCAGCCAGTTGTGCACGCCGGGATCAGCGTGGGCGATGACGAATCGCACGACGTCATCGCCGTCGACGACCGTGCGGGCCGGCGTGTAGCTCACCGGCCGGTACAGGAAGTCCATGCTGCCCACGAACACCCCGCCCATGCCGAAGACCCAGAAACCGTCATGGTTGTCCATCTCGACGATGAGCGCCTCATCGGGTCGCAGCTGCCACACCATGTGCGCGGCCATCCGGCCCCGCTTCATATCGCTGTCGGTGTCGGCGATCCTGTTCGGGGGGAACCGATTCAGGTAAGCCGGATCGCACACTCCATCGGAGTAGTTCCACGAGTGCTCCGGCCAGTCGCGCATCGCGCCGTTCAGGAAGTCCCCGGCCCAGCCCATTGCCTCGATCATCGATTCCGGGTCCGGCAGCGGTCGAGGAGCCCGCATGCCGATACGTTCGATGGTGAGCGTCGTCGGTGTCTCCGACCAGGCATCGAACGCCTCACGGATGAACAGCTTTCGGCTGCCCGCCGTGGTGGGTAGCCAGTTGCCGGCGCGTTCGGGACCCCCGATGAACAGTTCGAAGTTTCCCGCATCATCGGTGCGCAACTGATGCCCGAAGATGTTCGCCTCGGGTATGTCGCCGAAGGGTTCGTGCAGTGAGGGCCAGTCGGTTCCCGGAATGTTGTCCGGCCGGGGCCCTTGCACCGTGATGTTGAGCCACCGCGCCGTACCGCGCCTACCGGTGATCTTGTATTCGTGGCGCCCATCGATCCATGCCTGCCGGTAGCTGAAATCGGCGACATCGCCGCCCAGTTTCCTGCTGGGCGTGCACAACTGGTGGATCTGCGGGAACGCCGGATCCCGGGTCTCCAGGGCGAGGTCGAAAGCCTGCCCGAGGTTCTGGGTCAGGAAACGCATTGCGTCGGCCCGCTGCAGCGGTGTGCCCGGGTTGGCGTCCTTGAACACCAGGTCCCCGGCGCTCTTGAGCCGGTCACAGAAGTGCTGCCAGGCGTCACGCAGCGACTCGTCTGCCGTTCCGTCGCCGAAGGCCATGTCACGCTCCCAGTTCGGTGAGGATGTCCGACACCCGGCGAGCGGCGCGGGCAGTGGCTGCCCGCGCGCCTTCCTTGTCGATCCGGGGACCGACCAGCTCGATATCGAAGACCCCGCGGTAGCCGGCGTGCAGAGCGTCTCCGATGATGCGTTGCAACGGTATCGCGCCGTCACCCGGCACAGCCCGGCACGGTGCGCAGCGGTCACCGAGCACGTAGTCGCTGACCTGGATGAGGCCCGTCAGGGGCATCGCACGGTGGATCAGTTCGCTCAACCCCGCCTCGGCCCAGCAGGCGTGCACGTCGACGCACACGCCGATGCCTGCCCCCGATGCCAGGGTGATCGTGTCGGCGAGGGTGTGCGCGATGTGAATGTCGGCGTTGAACGTCGATGCATTCTCCACCAGCAGCCGTACCCCTTCGGTGTCGGCGCGCGCCCGGCAGGGCGCGATGAGTTCACCGAAGCGTGTGGCGGCCAGCTCCCAGCTCAGCGCTCCCCGCGCACCGGTCAGCAGGTAGATATCGGGCTGTCCGAGGACCGCCGCGATATCGATGACATCGTTGAGGGCCTGCGTGGCCCGCTCGCCGTCCTGCTCCAGATCCGGTTGTACGGCAAAGGGATGGTTGATGCTGGCGATGCTCACGCCGGCCCCTGCGGCCTCCGCTACGGCACCCCCTTGCATCAGGATCGGAGAAACCAGCGTCGCGTGCTGCACACCGATGTCGACGCAGTGCTGGAGAAACGCCGTGGTGCTCTCGTGCAGGAAGGCCACCTGATGCAGGCTGACGCGGGGATGCACGCTCAGCCCCGATTCTCCACCGCGACGCCGAAGCGTTCACGGAACGGCCTGAACTCCTCGTGCAGGGCGTCGAGGTCCTCCCCGATGTCGGTCAACAACACCGTCGAGTAGCGGAACTTTCCGTGCCGGTCGCCGTTGTTGTGCGCCAGGTAGTTCCGCATCGCCCGCTCCGCCGGCGATGTCAGCGTTCGGCCGGCGAACCGGTAGCAGCGCCGGATCGTCTCGATGGGGTCGGCGACGAAATCCAGGTACCGGATGTGCAGGATGCGCGGGTCGTCGGCCAGCGGATGGGACATCGTGTTGGCGATGCTCGCCCGCGTCAGGTCCAGGTGCAACCTGGCGGTGGCCTTGAGATCCACCGGGCCGGTGATGCCGTCCATGATGTCGGCCATCATCATGGTGCGCGACGCCGCGACCTGGACCGGGTCCCGGTGCAGCCAGACCAGGGTGGCGTCGGGATAGGCGTCGAAGAACTCACGCAGCCGGAAGCCGTGGAATCCCTTGAGCACCCAGTTTTTCTCCGGCCTGCCGAACTGGCACTGCTGCAACATCATCCGGTGAATCCGGTACTGGGCCGCCGCATCGATGGGCAGGCCCTGCACCACGGTCGGCACCGGCACCCGCCACCACGCCGTCGGTGTCATCACCCGGAAATCGAAGGCCCAGGTGCGTTCGTCCTCGGGTAGTCCGTCACCGAGCATGTCGTTGTAGGGGTGCGAATGCAGCCATTTCGGCAGCTTGGCGTTGATCTCACGCCAGTCCGCATCGGCCCACCCGCGGCGCGGATCATCCACTTCGGCAAGTCCGGGCGGGCCCGACGGGTACATGACCTCCCAGAAGCGCAGGGCGCGCGCCTCCGGGTCGACGGCCATCAATGCGTGCATCAGCGTGGTGCCGGTGCGCGGTTCGCCGGTCACGAACAGCGGCGCCACGATCGCCTCGTCGGCGACCGGGTGGCGCCGGCGGTCCTCGAAGAACTCCAGCCGAGAGGTGAGCAGGCCGCTGCACACCGCTGCCGCGGCGTGCTGTCCATCGACATCCATCCCGGCCGCGCCGAGATGCTTCACCGCGGTGGCGAATCGCTCGGGCAGCGTGTCATCGCCCCAGTCGGTGAGCCCGGTGCGGGCTTGCGCATCGGCCAGCAGGGCCTCGGCGTTCAGGTCAGCCATGCTCTGCCCCCACCAGTCGCAGTATTTCGTCTTCGGTCTCGCGCACCTTGTCGGCGGACCGCGCACTGAACCGCAGCCCGGCCATGCTGCCGTATTCCATCAGTTTGAACACCCGCATGCCGGCATCGCAGAACCCTTTCACCTGGTGCGCCACCTGTTTCGGGGTTCCGCACGGAAAGATGTCGGTGATGGCCCGGGTGTCGACCTGCTCGCAGAATCTGATGATCTTGTCCCGGGAGAGCTGGACGGGATCGAAATCCTGCACGCCGCGCCACTGCGGTCCCATCGGATGTTCGTAGCCGAATCGGCGGAGATCATCGGCGGTGATCAACAGGATGATCGCCTTCACCAGTGGCGCTTTCAGCATCTCGGCGATCTCGTCGTCGTCGCCGATCAGGCAGATCTGGGTGACCGCGGGAGTGATGGCCGCCGGGTCGCGGCCGGCCCGCTCGGCGGCCTCGCGCACGATGGTCAGCTTCTGGTGGTAGTCCTCGGGCGTGTAGGCACCGTTGGGCCACCATCCGTCGGCGTAGCGACCGGTGATGCGCAACATCCGCGGCCCGGCAGCTCCGATCCAGATCGGCGGGTACCTCCCGTCGTAGGGTTCGGTGTCCAGTCGCGCGTGCTCGAGGCGGTGGAATCGACCCTCGAAGTCGACGGGCCCGTCACTCTCCCAGAGCATTTTGATGACGCGGATGGCCTCCTCGAACCGGGCGACCGGTGTCTCGAAGTCGAAACCGTACGGCACCGTGTTCTCCAGCTCGCCCGAGCCCAGCCCCAGCACGAACCGTCCCCGGGAGAGGTGGTCGAGGGTGAGCGCCGACTGGGCCAGCATGGCCGGGTGCCGGCGCACGGTGTCCACCACCGTGGTGACGATCGGGGTGGTGCGGGTCAGCACCGCCGCGGCCGCCGCCACCGCCATCCCGTCGAGGTGCCGGTGCGGTGACGGTGACACGGTCGCGAGATCGGTGAACTCCGGTGTCCAGATCGACTCGGGCCAGAAGCTGACCATGTGATCGGGCAGCCAAATCGAGTGGTAGCGGCCCGAGTCGTACTGCGCGAGCATGTCCAGCCCGAGCGGCAACGTGGTACGCAGAAAGGCGGCGGGCTGGACCTTCATGCGAGCATCTGCTCCAGGCCGGCGATGACGACAGCAAGGCTGAACTCGAACTGTTCGGCGCCGTCCTGATCGGTGCCGGTCGATTCGATGACCTGGCGCAGTATCGAAAAGTCCTTGTCCGCAGCATGTTCGAGGGCATCGGCGATCTCCGGCACGTTCGGATGGACCCCGCTCTGGGCCGCCAGCACCGCGGCCCGTCCGGCGGTGTACGCCGTGTCACTGATCTGGGTGAGCGCGCGGCCGGCCTGGACGGCGTCGAATCCGGCGTCGACGAGTGCCTGCAGCAGGGTCTCGACGGGCGCCAGGGCCGTCAGCCCGGTCGCGGCGGGCAGGTGAAATGACGCGGCCAGCACGCCGACCTTGAGATAGGCGTCGCGGATCGCGCCCGCGAAGGAGCGGGCCACCACCCGCCAGTCGCCGTCGGCGGGCAACTCCACTCGCCGCAGTTCTGATTCGAAGACGTCCAGCGCAACAAGACCACGCAGACCTTCCCGGTCACCCACGTGATAGTTGAGCGCCTTCGGGTCCACCCCGAGGACCCCGGCGACCGCCTGCATGGTCAACCCCTCGGGCGGTAGATCGCGTGCGGCCGAGACGATCCGCTCCCGGCTGATCTGCCGGGGTCTGCCACGCTGTCGATTCGTCACGGCCCGAGTCTAGTATTTTTTCCCGTTCGGGAGTATGAATATCAGCGTGTCCATCCAGACCACCACGCGACCCGGCATCTGCCGGATCTGTTCGGCGCATTGTGGCGTGCTGGCCACGGTCACCGACGGCAGGCTGACAAAGGTGGCCGGCGATCCGGACAACCCGATGTTCAAGGGCTACACGTGCGCCAAGGGGCGCGCCCTGCCCGAGATCCACAACAATCCGAACCGGCTCCTGCACAGCCAGAAACGACAGTCCGACGGCACGTACCAGCCGATCGAGGCCGAGCTGGCGATGGATGAGATCGCCGCACGGTTGCAGCAGCTGATCGACGCGCACGGACCACGTTCGGTGGCCATCTATCTCGGCACCAACGGCCTGCCCTATCCCGCCTCGGCGTTGATGGCCAACGCCTTCATCCGGGGTATCGAGTCCCCGATGTTCTTCACCGCCAACACCATCGACCAGCCCGGTAAACAGATCGCGCTCGCCGCGCACGGACACTGGCTCGGCGGTGATGTCGACTTCCATGAGGCCGACAGCTGGATGCTCATCGGTACCAATCCGCTGGTGTCCAAGGCCATCGGCATCCCCGGCCAGAATCCCGGACAGGGGTTGCGCAGCGCCCTGGCCCGCGGCATGAAGCTGATCGTCATCGACCCGCGCCGCTCACAGACCGCGGCGCGCGCGGCCATCCACCTGCAGCCGCGCCCGGGCGAAGACGTGACCATCGTCGCGGGCATCATCAACTTCGTCATCTCCGAAGGTCTCTGCGATACCGCGTTCCTGGCAGACAACGCCACCGGGTTCGAAGAACTGGCTGCGGCGGTATCGGGTTTCACCCCGGAGTACGTGGCCGAACGCGCTGACGTCCCGATGGAGCAATTCATCGCCGCGGCAACCATCTTCGCGACCCACGGGACGCGGCGCGGCATGGTGAACGCGGGCACCGGAGCCAACTTCGCCGCGCACGGCAGCCTGCTGGAGTATCTCTGCCTGTGCCTCACCACGATCTGCGGGCGGTGGCAGCGAGCCGGGCAGCCGGTGGTTCGCCCGAACACGTTGATGCCCGCGTTCACCGCGAAAGCACAGCCCCATCCGCCGTACGAGGGCTGGGGCTACGGCGAGCGGCTGCGGGTGCGGGGACTGACCGATACGGTGGCCGGGATGCCGACCGCGGCACTGGCCGACGAGATCCTGCTGGAGGGCGAGGGTCAGGTGAAGGCGCTGATCTGCATCGGGGGCAACCCGATGGCGGCCTGGCCGGATCAGCGAAAAACGTTGCGTGCACTCGATAATCTGGATCTGCTGGTCACGCTCGACACCGAGATGTCGCTCACCTCGCGGCTGGCCGACTATGTCATCGCGCCCATGATGCAGATGGAAACTCCCGCGATGACGATGGGCAGCGAGCTCATCAAGTACTACACGAGCGGTACCGGCATCCCCGCGGCGTACGGGCAGTACGTGCCCCGGCTCGTCGAGCCACCGGAAGGCTCGGATCTGACCGAGGAGTGGCAGTTCTTCCTCGGCCTCACCAAGCGCATGCAACTCGACCTGTGGTTCGTGAACTTCTTCGGCGGCGGTGGCGGGCGTTTCATGGAATCCCCGCCCGTGGTCATCAACATGAACGCCGACACCGCGCTCACCACCGAGGAACTGTTCGCCCAGATGTGCTCGACCTCGCGCATCCCCTTCGACGCGGTCGCCGGCCATCCGCACGGCAAGATCTTCGACGTCGACGAGGTGGTCGCCGAGCGGGACACCGACTGCGACGCACGCCTCGACATCGGCAATGCCGTCCTGCTCGGCGAGTTGGCCGAGGTGCTGGCCGAGGATTTCGCCGCCGCGCAGGACACCGCCGAGTATCCGCTGCGACTGATCCCGCGCCGGCACGGGAGTTTCATGAACTCCTCGGGCACCAACCTTGCCGCACTGAACCGCGGCAAGCCCTACAACCCGGCCTATATGCATCCCGCGGCCATCGCCGCGCTGGGGCTGCGATCCGGTGATCTCGTCACCGTCACCTCCCCGCATGACAGCATCCCGAGCGTGGTCGAGTCCGATGACAGCCTGCGCCCCGATGTCATCGCCATGCATCACGCGTTCGGCGGGCTACCGAGCGAAGATGGTGAAGTCCGCTCGCGCGGCAGCAATGTCGGCCGTCTGGTGCCGACCGATACCGAGTATGACCCGATCACGGGGCTTCCCCGCCAGGGGAACATCCCGGTGAAGGTGACCGTGGGGATCAGCTAGCCGCGACCGAGGCGCCGCAGATGCCGCACGCCTCGAACTGCCGGCGCTTCCAGCGCGCGATCGGGACGAAGAACAACGTGAACTGGTTGAACTGCCGCAGCCGCATCCACTGGGTGGTGTTGTGACAGCGCGGGCAGGTCCGCATGTCGCCGGGGCCGAGTGGCTTCTGCTTGGTGCCGAAGCCGAACAGGAAGAACATGCCACCAGCGTAGAGACGCGTGCGGCTCAGGCAGCCGGGACGGGCACGGCGAGCGTCGTGATGCGCCGCCGGACCTCGTCGAGAAGTTCAGGAATGGAGGGGAATTCGTCCGG
Organism: Mycolicibacterium frederiksbergense; assembly: GCF_012223425.1. Taxonomy (GTDB): domain Bacteria; phylum Actinomycetota; class Actinomycetes; order Mycobacteriales; family Mycobacteriaceae; genus Mycobacterium; species Mycobacterium frederiksbergense. Next base: position 2,607,881 of record NZ_CP038799.1, on the reverse strand, counting down.
GTGGATGGGATCGCCGAACAGCACGTGCACGGTGTGCCCGAGGACCGGGAACCGCCGATCCAGCGGCAGCACCTTGTTCGCGTTGACCAGACGGACCGGGATGATCGGGACACCGGTTCGCTTGGACAGCACTGCGACACCCGGCCGGTAGGGCGCGGTCTCGCCGGGCTGCACGCACTTCTGCTCGGGGAAGATCCCGACCAGCGCCCCGTCTTCCAAGGCGATCGTGGCACTTTCCATGGCCTGCTTGCCGGAGTCGGAGTCGCCCCGGACCACCGGGATCTGCCCCAGCACCTCCACCAGCCAACGGGTGAACGGTGATTTCCACAGTTCGGCCATCGCCATGGCGATGGCCTCTCGGCGCAGCGCCCCGAGGATGAAGAAGACGTCGACCATCGAGGTGTGGTTGGCGGCCAGGATCACCGCGCCCTTGTCGGGCACGATATCGGCGTTCACGATCTCGGTTCTGATGATGCGGGTGAAGCCCAGCGTCCACAGCATCAGCCGGATGGTCCACGTGAGCAGCCACGCGCGCTTGCCGAGTCCGCGTGGACGAGGACGTCTCAGTCGCATTGCTCCATCGTCGCATCCGGCTGTGGGATGAAGATCGCGATGACGGTGCACAGCACGGCCGCACCCAGCCCGAACAGGAAGGCCGACTGGAAGCCGTCCGTACTGGGCACGGACACGCCGCCGACGTCCACGGTGTATCGGGTCAGCACCGCGGCGATGACGGCGGCCGCGGTGGCGGTTCCCAGCGAGCGCATCAGGGTGTTGAGGCCATTGGCAGCACCGGTCTCCGAGGCCGGAACGGCCCGCATGATCAGCGTCGGCATAGCCGCGTAGCCGAGCCCGATACCGATACCGATCAGCACGTTGATGATGAGGATGTGACCGGCGTGCAAGTCGGAGAACAGCGCGACGAGGTATCCCGTCCCCATGATGGCCGCGCCGGCGACCAACAGCGGCTTGGGTCCCCACAGTCGTCCGAGTCGGCCGGCCAGTGGTGACATGACAAGCATCGCCAGCCCGGCCGGCATCAGGAACAGACTGGCCTGCAGCAGCGGCATGCCCAGTCCGCCCGCCTCTTTCGGCAGTTCGAGAAGTTGCGGGAAGGCGATCTGCGAGGAGAACAGCGCGAAGCCCATCGCGATCGACGCGAGGTTGGTCAGCAGCACCGGGCGGCGGGCGCTCACCCGCAGATCGACCAGTGGCTCGTGGATGCGCAGTTCCAGCCAGCCCCAGATCAGCAGCACGGCGACGCCGCCGAGGAGGAAGCCCACCGTCCGCGTCGAGGTCCAACCCCAGTCGTTGCCGCGGGAGATGGCCAGCAGCACACCCGACAGGCCGACGGCGAGGCCGATGATGCCGATCACGTCGACCCGGCCACCCACGCGCAATCTGCTCTCCGGCACGAAGAACGCCATCAGGACGAACGCGATCAGGCCAAGGCACGCGGCGACCCAGAAGAGGGCATGCCAGTCGAAATGTTCGGTGACGAAGGCGCTGATCGGCAGCCCGAGCGCGCCACCGACGCCCAGAGTGGCGCTGACCAGGGCGATGGCCGAGCCGAGCCGGTCGGCGGGAAGCGTGTCGCGCAGGATCGCGATACCCAGGGGGATGACGCCCATGCCCATCCCCTGTAATCCGCGACCCACGATCAGCGGGGCCACCGTCGGCGACAGCGCAGCGACCACCGAGCCGAGCATCAGGACGCCGAGCAGGACCAGCGCGACACGGCGTTTGCCGTACATGTCGCCCAACTTCCCGGAGATGGGCGTGCAGATCGCCGCCACCAGCAAGGTGATCGTGATGACCCATGCGGTGTCGCTGCTGGATGCGTTCAGCAACAGCGGCAGCTCGCCCTGGATCGGGATGAGGATGGTCTGGGTGAACGCCGCGCACATGCCGGCGAAGGCCAGCACCGACACCACTGCGCCGGTGCGCACGGGCCGTGTGGGAGCGCCGGATTGCGGGCCGATCACCGTCGGGGCGTCGACTGTCATCAACCCACCTTTCGTCTGACTACCCGAACCACCGTACCGGCCGTTGAGACTGAGTATCAAGCTGTAGCCGAAGTATCGTTTCTGACATTTAGGATCAGATTCAGTTACCCTGGGTCGATGACCGCAGGAGTGCGCGAGCGTGCACGACTCGCATTACGCACCGAGATCGCGCAGGCGATCAGCATCGTGTTCGCCGAACGAGGCTTCGACGAGGTGACCGTCGAAGAGGCGGCCGGCGAGGTCGGTATCTCCCGAGCGACGTTCTTCCGCTATTTCGGCTCCAAGGAGGACGCCGTGCTGGCCGCCATCGAAGCATCGTCCATCGACTACGCCGGGCACGTGGAGGCCCTGCCCGCCATTGAGGGCGAGAATCCGTGGCAGCTGCTACACCGCGCCTTCAAGCACGCCCTCTCCCAGCGCGACGAACACTCCGAGCTGGAGCGCTCACGGGTCCGGATGATCAATTCCACCGTCTCGCTGCGCACCCGGATGGCGCAGCGCCGTTTCGCGCACGAGGATGCCCTCACCCCGGTTCTCGCCGCGCGGATCGACGCTCCCGAGGCTGCGCGCACCATCGCCGTCACGGCGTTCGCCGGCCTGGACCTGGCCTGGCGGCGCTGGGCGGCCGGCGAGGAAGCGACCATCTCAGCGTCTCTCGACCATGTCTTCGCTCAGCTGTTGTCCGCGAATACCCTTGCTGTCCTCTGATTCTCGCTACATGCGCAGATAGGTCAGCACCGCGAGCACCCGGCGATGCTGGGCGCCGTCGGGTGGTAATCCGAGCTTGGTGAAGATGTTGCTGATGTGTTTTTCCACCGCGCCGTCGGACACCACGAGTGCGCGCGCGATGTTCGTGTTGGAGCGGCCCTCGGCCATCAACGCCAGCACCTCCTGCTCCCGTAAGGTCAGCTGCCGCAACGGATCATCGCGGCGGCGGCGCACCAGCAGTTGGGCCACCACGTCCGGGTCGAGCACGGTGCCGCCCGAGGCGACGCGCTGCACCGCGTCGAGGAAGTCGGCGACAGCGGCGACGCGGTCCTTGAGCAGATAGCCGATCGCCCCGGCGCCGTCGGCCAGTAGATCGTCGGCGTAGGACACCTCGACGTACTGGGACAGCACCAGGATCGGTGAACGCGGCACCAGGTGGCGGGCTTCGACCGCCGCACGCAGCCCCTCATCGGTGTGCGACGGCGGCATTCGGACATCGACCACCGAGACATCCGGCCGGTGCGCGGCGACGGCCTGCACCAGCGAGGGTCCGTCACCGACCGCAGCGAGCACCTCGTGGCCGTTCTCGGTGAGCAGCCGAATGAGACCTTCCCGCAACAGCACCGAATCGTCGGCGACGATGACCTTCATACCGGCAACTCCGCCCTGATCGTCGTCGGTCCGCCATTGGGGCTGGTCACGGTCAACGTACCGCCGCAGGCCCGGACGCGGTCGGCCAGTCCGGAAAGCCCGTGCCCCTTGGCCACATGCGCGCCACCGCTGCCGTCGTCGACGATGTCGACACCGACCCGAACGGGTCCCGTCGCGACCGTCACCCAGCAGTGCATGGCGCCGCTGTGCTTGGCGACATTCGTCAGTGCCTCGGCGACCGCAAAATACACGGTGGTCTCCACCGCTGGATCGAGCCGGCCCACCGGCGTGCCGAGCTCGGGATCGACGGCCAGCTCAACCGGCACAGTGCACCGGATGGCCAGTGCGGCAAGCGCACTCGGTAGGCCGCGGTCGGTGAGCACGGGTGGTGCGATACCGCGGGACAGCGCGCGCAACTCATCGAGGGTCTCCTGGGTCTGGGCGATCGCCTCGTCGAGAGTGTCGCGCACCGGACCCGGTTCGCTGCTCTGCCTGGCCCGGCCGAGATCCATCGCCAACCGGATGAGGCGCTGCTGGGGCCGTCGTGGATATCGCGTTCGAGCCGGCGCAGGGCATGCGCCTCGGCCGAGGCGGCGGCCGACTTCTGCTCCGTCAGCACGGTGATCGTCTGGCGCAGCTCGGCCACACCGGTCAGCAGGATGCGGGCGAACCCGGCCTCGAGTAGCGCGCAGGCCCGCACGATGAACGGCAACGTGATCAGGCAGAGCAGGCCGATGGCGGTCTGGAATCCGATGCGCGCCGCCGTGCTGTCACCGAGGCCGACCAGCTGTGCCAGCGAGGTGTTGTCCGGCCCGCGTGGAATCGCCCAGTCCCAGGCGATGGTCAGGGTGCCCGCGATCGCGACCGCCCACCAGCTGATCATGATCACGAAGGTCGCCACCGCGATCGGAAATCTCGCCACAGCGTGCGCGAGGTCCAGCCAGGACTGGCCGTCACCCAGCGGGGTGACGAGGCGTCGCCACCATCCGGCATCCGGTGCGGCCTTGCGGTATGCCGGCCGCGTACGAGGTTGTCTCAGCACCGCGGGATAGCGGAACCGTTCGATGTCGGCGAAGACCCGTGCGATGAACACCGAGCCGACCAGGACCGGCACCCCGACGAAGACCACGAGCAGGCCGACCCCCGCGGACAATCCGGTCACGATGACGCTGAAGCTCACCACCGCGAGCGGAAATCCGAGCAGGACGTAGCCGGTGTCGACGCCGAGTTGACGCATCATGGTGGGCCGCTCCGTGGTGGTCACCGCTTCGACGCTAGGCATCTGGCAGATCCACCCCCATCCCGTGCGCCCGCGTGTTCTGGGTAGGGCTGTCCCCACCCGCTCCTCACTCGGCGAGGACCGCCGTCACGGCGGCCTGCACGCCATGGCCGGCGCTGACGATCGGTTCGACCGAGCGCAGGGTGCGGCACAGCACGAAGGCGCCCTCCAGGGCTGTCAGGGTGATCAGGGCCAACCGCCGACTCTGCTCCTCGGTGATGTCGAGCTGGCCGAACCACGCGGCGATGCCACCCAGCCACCCTTCGAAGACCGTCGCCGACTCCTGACGGAGGAGCTCATTCGTGCTGGCCACCTCCAGTGCGATGGTCTCGATGGAGCACGCCTCGCCGTAGTCCTGGGATTCCATCAGCTTGCCGGCGTTCTCGAACATCTGCGGGATGCCGGTCGCCGGGTCGGTGTGCGCCAGCTGCGTGCCGACGAACTCGCCGTACCGGACGCCTTCGCTGCGGATGACCTCGGCGGTGATCGATTCCTTGCCTCCGGGGAAGTGATGGTAGATCGATCCGAACGGCGCACGTGCCGCCCCGGAGATCTGCTTGAGGCCGGTGGCCGCCATCCCCTGACGCCGGTAGAGCTCGGCCGTCGCCTCCAGGATGCGGTCGCGGGTGCCGGGGTCCGCCATCGCAGGTCCTCCTTGCGCAGTGTGTGGGTGCAGCATATCGTGACCCCAAATAGAATGATCTATTTAGGAGGCCCACATGCCGACGGTCGACGTACCCGCGGGGCGCATCGCTTACGCGGACACCGGCGGCGACGGGCCCGTCCTGGTGTTCGGGCACGGCCTGCTGATGGACGGGCGGCAGTGGCGCAAGGTCATCCCGCAACTCCCCGAATACCGGTGCATCACGCCGACACTTCCGATGGGTGCGCACCGGGAGCCGATGCATCCCGACGCCGATCTGACCGAGCAGGGCGTGGCCGGCATCCTCGCCGATTTCCTCGACGCCCTCGACCTGGACGACGTGACGCTGGTCCTCAACGACTGGGGCGGCGGACAGTTCATGATCTCCGACGGCAGGGACACCCGGCTCGGCCGGCTGGTACTGGCGTCGTGCACGGCGTTCGACAACTACCCGCCCAAGCCGGCGCGGCCCGCCGCGCTGTTGTGCAGGCTGCCCGGCGGCGGATGGGTGATCTCCAGGTTGCTGGGCACCAAGTTCTTTCGACACAGCAACCGTGCCTACGGTGCGCTGACCAAGCGCGGACTGCCCGATGAGTTGTTCGACGACTGGTTCGCGCCCGTCGTCGAGAACCCCGCCGTACGCCGGGACCTGGTCAAGTTCGCCACCGGCGCTCCCTCGCGGCGCCGGCTGCTCGAACTCTCCGATCAGATGCGGGCGTTCACCCGGCCCGTCCTGGTCCTCTGGGCCCGCGAAGACCAGATGATGCCGCTGGCCCACGCGGATCGGTTGGTCGAGCTCTACCCCCACGCCGGCAAGGAGATCGTCGAGGACTCCTGGACGCTGATCCCCGAGGACCAGCCGGTGATCATGGTCGAGGCGCTGCGGAGCTTCGTGGGGTAGTTGCGCAGCGTCGCCATGTCCGGGCCGCGTATTCCGGCCGCTCCTGCCCGCCGCCGTTTTTTGCTGCAGAGCCCGGCGCGTTAATCTGCTGTATCGGCCTCAGCCAACGAGCAGACAGAAGAGTTGAGCACAGTCATGACCGCAGCAGCAGAAACGTCCTTACTCGAAGACCGGGTCGGCCATTGGTATCAGATGGACGACACCTACCTCGTCGGGCGCGAGAAGATCCGTGAGTTCGCTCGCGCCGTTCAGGACAAGCACCCGGCCCACTGGAAGGTCGCCGAAGCCCAGAAGCTCGGCTACCCGGGTCTGGTGGCGCCGCTGACCTTCACCTCGGCGCCGGCGATGGCGTGCAACCAGCGGATGTTCGAGCAGGTCGTCGTCGGCTACGACATGTACCTGCAGACCGAGGAAGTCTTCGAGCAGCACCGCCCGATCGTCGAGGGTGACGAACTGACCATCGACGTCGAACTGACGGCGGTGCGCAGGATCGCCGGCCGCGACCTGATCACGGTCACCAACACCTTCACCGACGCCGCCGGGGAGGTGGTGCACACCCTGCACACCACCGTCGTCGGCATCGGCAGCGACGATGTCGACCCGGCGATCCGGCCGGCCGTGGCCGGCGTGATGATGCACGGCATCAACATGCTCGGCACCGACAACACCGGCGAGTACCACAAGTCCCTTCGGCCCGAGGGCGTCCAGCGCATCGCCGAGGCCGGCGGCACTCCCGCCTCACCCTCGTTCGACACCCTGAACGTCGGCGACGAATTGCCGGTGCACCACACCCGGCTGTCCCGCGGCGACCTGGTGAACTACGCCGGCGTGGCCGGCGACGCCAATCCGCTGCACTGGGACATCAAGGTCGCCAATCTCGCCGGCCAGCCCGATGTGCTGGCCCACGGCATGCTCACCATGGGGCTGGGTGCCAGCTTCGGCACTTCCTGGACCGGTGACCCGGGATCGGTGACCCGGTACGCGGTGCGGCTGTCACAGCCCGCGATCGTGCCCGTCGACGGCGGAGCGGATATCGAGTACAGCGGCCGTATCAAGTCGCTGGACCCCGAGACCCGCTCCGGCGTCGTCATCGTCGGCGCAAAATCGCAGGGCCGAAAGATCTTCGGCCTCGCGACGCTGAACGTCCGCTTCAGCTGACCCGCGCGGTCACCAGACCGACAGGGTCAGTGCGCCGGCCGAGCTGTTCACGCCATCGGTGTCGGTGGCGACGATCAGAATGGTCCGGGTCGTCCACCCGCCCTGGGTGGCCGTGAACGTGACGGCCTTCAGCGCATCCTCGTACTGCTGCTTGGTCGCGACGCCCGACAGGGTCAGCGTCCTGGTCCCGGCATCGTAGGTCGCCGTGACCGGGTTGCCGGACAGCCCGGCGAAGATCAAGGTGTCCCCGGCCTTGCCGAAGGTCGTGACACTCATGGTGACCTTCTGCAGATGGCTGGAGTCGGCGTCGACGATGCTGACGGAGGCGACCGGCTTCACCGGGGAGTCACCGATGGTGTACGACCGCCCGCCGATCGGGGTCACCAGCGGCACGTACCGGGTCGGCGACGAAACACCCAGTGTGACAAAGCCGGGGGCGATGTTCGCGATGCCATGTTCGTCGGTCGCCGAGATCGAGAGCCCGCGCACGAGTGCCGCGCCCTGAGTCGCCGTGAACGTCACGGCCTTGAGCGCCTCCTCGTACTGAGCCAGTGTGCCGGCACCGGTCAGCGTCAGGGTGAAGTCCGCGGCGTTCCACGTTGCGGTCACCGGGTTACCGGACGGCGCAACGTAGTTCAGCACGTCGCCGCTCTGCGCGAACGTCACGATCCGGACGGTCAGTTTGGACAGCTTGCCCGAATCACCGTCGACGATATCGACTGCGGACACGACGTTCGCCGGGTTGCCACCGAGGGTGAACCCACCGCCGGCGATCGGGGTGACCAGCGGCGGCAGGGTCGGCGCGGCGCCCACACCGACGGTGACGAACCCGGGCGCGATGTTGTCCACGCCGTCCTCATCGGTGGCCGAGATGGACAACCCGCGCACCAGCAGCGCACCGCCGGTGGCCGAGAACGTCACCGCCTTGAGCGCCTCCTCGTACTGGGCCAGCGTCGCATCACCGGACAAGGTCAGCGTGCGTTCCGCGGCATTCCACGTTCCGACCACCGGATTGCCCTCCGGCGCAGCGTAGTTCAGCACGTCGCCGGCCTGCGCCAGCGTTGCGATCTTCACCGTCAGCTTCGACAGCTTGCCCGAATCCCCGTCGACGATATCGACGGCGGAGACGATCTTGGTGGGGTTGCCACCGAGGGTGAAACCGCCACCGGCGATCAGGGTGACCAACGGAGGAAGCTTTGCCGCGGGCCAGACACCCACCGTGACAAACCCGGGCGCGATGTTGTCCACATCGTCTTCGTCGGTGGCCGAGATACTGAGTCCGCGCACCAGTAGGGCGCCCTGGGTCGCCGAGAACGTCACCGCCTTGATCGCTTCTTCGTACTGCGCAAGAGTTCCCGATCCCGACAGGGTGAGGGTCAGTGTCTCGGCATCCCAGGATCCGATGATGGGGCTGTCGACCGGAGCGTTGTAGGTCAGCACGTCGCCGACCTGAGCGAGGGTGGCGACCTTGATGACCACCCGCTTCAACCCGATCGAGTCACCGTCGACGATGTCGACCGTGGACACGATGTGGGCCGGCTCTTTGCCGATCGTGTAGCCGCCGCCGGCGATCGGGGTGACCAGCGGGGGCGCCTGGTAGACGGGGTCGACGGTGACCGGGATGGTGACCGTCAGATTGTCGGCCTGGGCGATTCCGAGGAAGCGGGTGACGGTTTCGATCACCGTCTGGATCTGGCCGAGGACACCGGGCAGGTGCTCGGAGTCGTCGTGGACGACGATCTTGAAGCTGTCCACGAGCGGCTGTCCGGTGACCAGCGCCCACGGGGTGTAGACGAACTTTCCGCTGATGAGATCCCGGTACACCCAACCCTTTTCGGGTTGGATGATGTCGTAGGTGAGGACATCACCATTGGGATCGGTGGCGTTGAGATCGATGTAGACCTGACCGAGGACGTTCTGCTCGTAGACGATCGGACCGGCGACGGGCGTCCGGTTGACGAACGTGTGGCTGATCTGACGCGCGACCCACGCCATCATGGTGTTCACCAGGAGATCCAGCGGGTTCGGCGTGGTCGCCGACTGGGTGCCCAGGGTGGCGCTGGCCGCGGTCATCTTCGGCGTCACGGTGCCGACGGTCGGCTTGGCGTCCTCGATCGCCGGGGCCTTCGGCACCTCGATCACCAGAGCCTCGGACGGTGCCTGCTCGGCGTCGGTCACCACCGGCGCCACCGAGTCGGCGGTGAGTTCCGGCGCGGCCTGCACGACCGCGGTGACGGCCTTCTGGACTTCGAGGGGCTTGTCGAGCTGAACATGGGCCCGTGCCTTGCGTTCCGGCGCGTCGACCACCACCGCCGGGTCGTCGCCGGACTCCGGCGCCGTGGCCTCCAGATCGGGGTCCGTGATCTCGGGATCCTCGTCGGTCGTGGTGGCGCTCGGCTTGGCCGCCGTCTTGGGTCCGCGCTTGCGGTTGATACCCGGGCGTTCGGAGGCGTCACCGGACGACGCCGATGGCGTGCGGGGACCTGCCGGGGTGGACGAATCCGAACCCGACGAGTCCGATGAGTCCGACGAGGACTCATTGCCCGACGTCGTCCCGGTGTCCGCGTAGGCCGGCTGCGCGGCACCGGCGATCGCGAACCCGACGCCGAGCGACACCGCCAGCGCGCCCACGCGGCCGACGGTCAGCGCGTGGTTGGTGGGATTCTTGCGTGCGTGGCGCACCGCCCCACGGGAGTCAGATGCCGACAGCAGGTGCTTGGCCGGCCACAGTTGCTCGTTGTCCCGGGGACCTCCGCTGCGCTCGACACGATGACGGGCGGGGGCTGCGCACATAGGTTGTTCTCCATCGTTGTGTCCGTGCCCCCGGGTCCGTTCGCTTGGTCTGACGTCGTTCGGCGTCGGACGAGCTCCCCCACGTCCACCGCGGTTTCCCGCCGTTGCCACCGAGACTGTAAATGGAATTACGATCCGGGCGTAGCGATATTGAGGCGTTTCCTTGCGAACGCAACGACTCGGCTACTCTGTGTCAGGTGATACTGGCTATTCACAAGAGTCATCTCGAGCTGCAGCAAATAGACATTTGCGTCAAATATGTGTGTTGCGCACGCCTCACGTAAGCCACCCGGTGCATCGTGGGGCACAGCGCTCCCGGCACAGCCGCTTCAGCAGTCTGTGCACAAGCCGAGAATCTCCTGTTGGAATCTGGTTAGCTTTGCAGGTCAGGACTACCAACCCGGCGTCCTGCCACATGTCGGGCGTCTCCCCGACCATCGATCACAAAGGAGCCGATCAATGTCGCTCAACGTCCGTCGCACGGTCGCCGGAATCCTAGGAGCCGGCGCGTTCACCGGTGCGACGCTGTTCGCCGCCATCCCCACCGCCTTCGCCGAGCCGGTGCCCCCGCCGAACTGCACCGCGGCCGACCTTGCCGGGGTGGCCTCTGGCGTCTCCGCATCCACCTCGGCCTACCTCTTCACCCATCCCGAGGTGAACAATTTCTTCACCGGCCTGCACGGTCTTCCGCACGATGAGATGGAGGCCAAGGTCAACGAGTACTTCGACGCCAACCCGCAGATCGGCGCGGAGCTCAAGGGCATCCGGAAGCCGCTGCAGGACGTCCGGATTCGGTGTGGCGACACCGACGGTGACGGCGACGTCGACATCCTCTGACGCTGCGGCCATCAACCTCTTCGCTTCACCCATCCAATGAAAGGGACCCCTGTGATCAAGTCACGTTGGACCGCCGCAGCACTGCTCGCTGCGGCAGGCGCCGCCGGCGCCATCGTCGCCGCACCGCTGGCGTCGGCTGAACCCACCAATTGCACCAACACCGGAAACATCGTCTCCGGCACCAGCAACGTCTGCGTGAGCCCGGGCAACGCCCAGATCACCAGCTCGCCGGGCCAGCTCGGTGAGTCCCAGTTCGGCATGTGGCCCTGGGGCTACGGCGGCTACGGCGGCATCGGCATCCTGTAGCCGACCGGCAGACTTCAGCCAACGACTGAGGGCGCCCACAATGTGGGCGCCCTCAAGTCATTCGGTCGATCAGTTGCGCACGGAGGTATCCACGTGCGGCACGTACACCCGCGGCACGAGCTGGTTGATCCAGGGGTAGTTGCTGTCATTGTCGTAGATGTCGTAGACACCGGAGCCGTTGCTCAGTGCGGTGATGCCCTGCAGGTCCACGCCGGCGTGTGCCGGTCCGGCGAAGCCGATCACCGCTGCCGAGAACGCTCCTGCGACCAGTCCTGCCAGTGCGAAGTTCTTCATAGCTCTCGCCTCTTACGTCTGTGAGCCTCTGTCGGGGGCAATCGCCCGGCGACATTCGGTGTAACGGGCGCACTGGGAGTTTGATTCCTTCAGCCGTAGGTGGCATCGAGGAAACGGCCCCGCACCTCGGGCGGGGGGATGGGGCAGGTGTCGTACTTGCCCCCGACCCGGTACCGGACGGCCGCGAATGCGGCGTACAGCCGGTCCCGGATGAATGCCGGTACCACCCGTGCCGCCGTCGCAAGCTTCCAGAAACCGCCGAGGTAATCGGCCACCTGCAGCAGTGCGGCGGACTCGGTGCTCACCGTCTCCGCTGGGCCTCCGGCGTCACGCACGAATACCACCGAATCCAGCCCCACCAACCGCGGGTGGCGAGCGATGATGTCACGCGCGAAATCGCTGTCCAGTGCCGCGAAGCGGAGGGTGCCGTGGCGGTCGAATCGCAGGATGGTGCGCACGGCGCCGTTGCAGACTCCGCACACACCGTCGTAGAGCAATACCGGCGGGGTTGCGTCCATGCCACGAGTATTCCCTCATTGACCCATCCGCACACCGTCGAGGAGGATCGCCGTCGTACTGTCCACCCAGGCCTCGGTCAGGCCGTCCGGCCCGCGGACCAGGATGGCCGCCAGCGCCGAGCCGATGACCATCTCGAGCAGGACGCCGGCGTCGAACCCGGATTTGAGGTGGCCTTGTGCGGTGGCCTCGGCCAGGTAGGCGTCCAATCCGCTCCAGCCTCGCCCGGAGAACCGGTCGAGTAGGCGCTGGTTCAGCGACGGGTCCGATGCGGCCTCGCCGATCAGGCCGGGAACGGCGACCCGCGCCAGTGGCGAGGTGAGCAGAGCCGCGGTGCGCGCCACGATGGCGCGCAGATCCTCGTCCAGGCGCCCCGTTGCGGGAACGGTTGAGGTGTCCGCGTCTCGGAAGACGGCCTCGTGCACCAGGTGCGCCTTGCTGGGCCAGCGCCGATACACCGCGGGCCGCGACGTGCCTGCGCGGTCGGCGATGGCGGCGACGGTGAGCTCGGCATAGCCGACCTTGAGTAGCAGCGCCGCAGCAGCGTCGAGGACCGCCGCATCGATGCGCGCGTCCCGTGGCCGTCCGTTTTCTGCCGTCATATACGTGACACATGTAACGTTACTGCGGTGTCTGACGCAATATCGACCGTCCTCGACCTCGGCGACGTGGTAGACGAAAGCTTCGGCGGCAAAGCCCTGGGTCTGGCTGAGCTGATCCGGCTCGGCGTATCCGTGCCGACCGGGTTCGTGATCTCGCACGCGTCGAGCTCGGGGCTGAACGACGCAGTCATAGAACGATTCTCACGTATGCAGGCGGCGGGCTCGACGCCGGTGGCGGTACGTTCCTCGGCCGCCGGCGAAGACGGAGCCGAGCAGTCCTTTGCCGGTCAGTACGACACCGTGCTGGGCGTCGACTCCGTCGAGAGTCTCGCCGCGGCGATCGCCCGGTGCGTGGGATCGGTGTCCTCCGAGCGCGCATCGTCCTACACCGGTTCGCGTGCCCACATGCATCTGGTGGTCCAGCAGATGGTGGATGCCCGCGCAGCGGGCGTGGTGTTCACCGCCGACCCGACCTCGGGGCGGCGCGACCTGGTGGTGATCGACGCGGTCCGCGGGCTGGGCGAGGCCCTGGTCGACGGTTCCACCTCCTCGGACCACCACGTGTTGACCCACGCCGGAGTGCCGGTGACCGCCGACGTCGGTGACCGGCCCGCGCTGTCCGCCGGCGAGATCACCCGGATTCGCGAAGGAGCGCTCCTGGCGGCCGGGCGCTGGGGCCGTCCGCTGGATCTCGAGTGGGCCATCGATCAATCCGGTGAGCTGTGGTGGCTGCAGGCCCGGCCCATCACCACCCTGCCGGGCGACCTGAACGAGATGGACACGCCCGTCACCGGTCCCGCGCACGTCTACACCCGCTGCAATATCGGCGAGATGATGCCCGGTGCCTTCTGCCCGCTCACCGCGTCGGTCAGCGGGCATGCCATCGACTACGCCATGCAGATGGTCCAGGTCGCGGGCGGGGTACAGCAGCAGTACGAAGACCGCTGGCCGCAGGTCGGCTACTTCTACGGCCACATGTTCCTCAACATGACCGAGGGCACGGCGCTGAGCTCAGGAATCCTCGGCAACTCCCGCGAGCAGTTCTCCCTGTCGATCTGCGGTCGCGTGGTCGACGAACTGGAAGCCGGTCCGCCGAAACCGTTCGCGCGCAGGCTGGTCAACACCATCCGGCTGAGTGCGTTCGCGTTGAGCGCGGGCCCGGCCATCAAACGCATGCCGGCCACGATCGCGGGTTTCCCGGTGTTCACCAGCCGCGATCCACGCGTCGTGCTGGCGCAGCTGGAGACCGGGGTCGAAATCTACCGCGACGTCACCCTCACCCACGTCCGGTCCTCGTCACGGTCCGCGGTCGCAGCGAATGTGTTGGAGAGCCATCTCATTCGGCAGGCCGTCAAGCGGGGCGACAGTGAAACCGAGGGCAGCGCCGAGGCGATCCGGATGATGACCGGCGCCGGCGTCGAGAGCGCGCAGATGGTCGAGGAACTGAACGCGGTGGTGCGGACGCTACGCCGTGACCGGGCAGCCACCGAGGATTTCCTGGCGTCGTCGCCGGCCGATGCTGTCGCCAAATTGCGCGCTGCGGGCGGCCCCATCGGCGTCGCGCTGCGGCAGTTCCTCGAGGCTCATGGCCACCGCGGCTACCGCGAGCTGTGCATGCGCGATCCATCCTGGGCCGACGATCCCGCGGGACTGGGCGCGATGATGCAGGTGATGCTGCGCGCGCCGGCACAGGACGAATCCGCCGCGGCCGCTGCCGCCCCGCCGCGGTCACGGCTGCTGCGCACGCTGGCTCGCCTCGCCCAGGGCGGAGCGCGCGGCCGGGAAGAGACCAAGTCACGAATGGCGTTGGTGGCACACCTTCTCAAGCGCGGCTACCGGCATCTCGGCGAGGTGCTGCGCGACGCCGGCCGGCTACCGGACGCCGATCTGGTGTTCTTCTTCGATCGCCTGGAGCTACCCGATCTGGTGAACGGTGCCGATCCGTCCGAACTGGTGGCCCGCGCGGTGGGCCGCCGCGAGGCGCTGGCCGTCCAGGCCGCGCTGGAGTTCGATGACGTGTCGGTGGGCCGGCCGAGCCCGGTGGTGCGCACGGCGGCGGCCGCCTCCGACGGACAGATCGTGGGCAGGCCCGCCGGCCGCGGATCGGTGGAAGGTATTGTCCGCGTGGCGCGTTCGGTGGTGGAAGCGCGAGAGCTGCAGCCGGGCGAGATCCTGGTCGCGCCGGTCACCGATGTCGGGTGGACTCCGTATTTCGCCGTCATCTCCGCCCTGGTCACCGACATCGGAAGCTCGGTGTCACACGGCGCGGTGGTGGCCCGCGAGTACGGGTTACCTTGTGTCGTCAATACTCTGGTGGCCACCCGGGTGCTGCGCACCGGGGACCGGGTGCGGGTCGACGGCGATCGCGGGTTGGTCACCGTGCTGGATCAGCAGCCCTCGACCGTGGCCGCCGCGGACGACTCGATCACATCGGACACCTGACCGCGGCGTTCCCAGGCGGCGCGCTGACGCATGGCGCCGTTGCCCTGTTCATGAATGCGACTCAACTCGTCGGTGACGAACTCCAGGTCGCCGACCCTGCGTAATGCCGGTGCGATCATGTCGACGAAGGCCCGGAGCAGTTCGTAGGCAGGTGCGGCACCGTAACCGCCCAGCAGGTCCACCGCCTGCCCGTCCAGTCCGTCGTGCGCGGATTTCCAGTACGCCGCATCCACCGCGTGCGAGGCGATGGGCGAGACGCCGACACCGCGTTCGTCCTCCTCCAGTGCTGTCATCACCGCGCCGCGGGTCAGTGCCGCCAGCAGCACCGACTCGGCAATCGTGGCCGGAACATCGGAGACGCGCACCTCCACCGTCGGGAAGTTCGCCGACGGGCGAACGTCCCAATAGACCATGCCGTCGTCGAGCATCGCGCCGATGTCCTGCATCATCTGGACCGCGCCGTCGTAATCGTCGAGCGAATCGAAGTACGGCGGCGGACCGGCGCTCGGCCACCGCGACCACAGCACGTGACGCCAGCTGGCATGGCCGCTGTCGGCGTTGCGGTAGATCGCCGAGTTGGCGGTCAGCGCCAACAGCAACGGCAACCACTGCCTAATCCGGTTGCTGACCCGGATCGCCGCGGCTCGGTTCGGTACCGCGACGTGCACATGGCAGCCACTGATGCCCTGTTCGTGCGCAATCATCCCGAACTGCTTCGCGATACGGCCGTAGCGCGGCGTGTCCGTGATCGGGAACTGGCGCGGGAGCGTCGGCGGTAATCCGACGGCCAACAGCCGGGCCCCGGCGGCGTCGGCTGCAGTGCCGGCGACCCGCCGCAATCGTTGGAGTTGGGACCGCAGGCCGGCGACGGTGTCGGCGACCTCGGTGGCGGTCTCCACCTGACAGCTGGTCAGCTCCAGCTGCAGCTCCACACCATCGGCCTTCGCGATCTCGGCGACCCGCGTATTGAGCGGGACCGGCTCACCCGAGTCCGGATCGATGAGCAGAAACTCTTCTTCCACACCGAAGGTGGGATGGTTGGACATGATCTCCCCGAACGATTGACCCTGTGTCGGCCCAGGGGTCCCTGCGCGCTAGCTGGATTGCCCGTTTTTCGGCGGCACCAAACGGGCGAGCTGATGTGAGAATTTCTGTTTGCCAACGCTTTCCGCCTTGATTGGCGCAAGGCTGGGTGGGGTACTCCGTCGCGTCACCCCATCACCCGATCGTGAGGATGTCCATGAGCAGGACGAGCCAGCGCGATCTGGGCAGTTCCGGCAGTCCGATCGAGGACGAGTTGGAGGATGCCTTCAACCGGATGGTCGACGAAGGCACTCAGCGCCTGCACCGCAGCTGGCGCGAGGTGCTGGTGACCGGGTTCTTCGGTGGTACCGAAGTGGCGATGGGGGTGCTCGCGTACCTCTCGGTGCTGCACGCCACCGGTGATCACCTACTTGCCGGGCTCGCGTTCTCGATCGGCTTCCTGGCACTGTTGCTCGGCCGCAGCGAGTTGTTCACCGAGGGATTCCTCATCCCGATCACCACCGTGGCCGCGAAAAGGGCCAGTGGCCGACAGCTGCTCAAACTCTGGAGCGGCACCCTGGTCGCCAATCTCGCCGGCGGGTGGGTGCTGATGTGGCTGATCATGCGGGCGTTCCCCAAGCTGCACGAGCAGACCGTCGAGTCGGCCTCGCACTTCGTCACAGCCCCGATATCGGTGGAAACGGTGGCGTTGTCCCTGCTCGGCGGGATGGCGATCACGCTGATGACCCGCATGCAGCACGGCACCGATTCGGTGTTCGGCAAGATCGCGGCCGCCGTGGCCGGCGCCTTTCTGCTCGCCGGCCTGCAGATGTTCCACTCCATCCTGGATTCGCTGCTGATCTTCGGCGCGCTGAGCACCGGGGGGGTCCCGTTCGGATATCTCGACTGGCTCGGCTGGTTCGGCTACGTCCTTGTCGGCAATGTCGCCGGCGGCCTCGGCCTCGTCACGCTGCTGCGGCTGCTGCGCAGCAAGGACCGCATCGAGGAGGAACGCACGGAGGCCAGGCGTGGAAATCCGCCGAGCGGGGCATCCTCCGACGATGAATGACAACACTGCACGCGGCGTGCCCAAAGACGCCACCGAGGTCACCGAGGAGCAGGCCGAACAGCAGGAGCAGCAGGAGCATCGCAACGATGACCCCGACGCACCCGGACGGCATCAGGACCGCCACCAGATCGCCGACGAAACCTGACTGCTCGAACCGCCTCCATCCGGCCGTGCCGTTTTGGCCGGTTACAGCACTGCCGGACCCGCCTCAGCTAACGTGACGCGGGTGGGGTGCGGCTGCGGTAACGAAGACTCCCCGGGACCCGCGTTGTCGCGCCGGGCCATCCTGGCCGCGTCGATGACGGCGGTAGCCGGCGGCGTGGCCCTGCACGCCGCGGCCCGCAGTTCAGCCGATCCTGGACCCGCCCCGTTGCCCGAGAACGCACTGGTGACGCTCGGGGTACAGGCCGGGCCTCCCCCGGTGCCGAACAGAACCGGCATCTCGACCGCTCTCAAGGTCGGGCGCGACGTCTACCAGATCGATTGCGGACTGGGCTCGTTGAACGCCTTCACCAATACGGGGTTCACGTTCGAGGACCTGAAGAGCATGTTCATCACCCACCTGCACACCGACCACCTCACCGATTATGGAACCTTTCTGATGTCCGGCGGCTACACCGCTGCCAAGGGAAGGGTTCCGGTCACGGTCTACGGACCGGGGCCGGCCGGCGGGCTTCCGCCGAGTCGGGTGGGCGACCCGAATCCCGCAACGATCGACGCCGCCGATCCCACACCAGGGTTGGCCGCCACCACGCGGGCACTACAGCAGGCGTTCGCGTACACCAACAACATCTTCATCCGCGATATGGGTACCGATGACATCGCCGGCCTCTTCGACGTCGTCGAGATCCCCGTGCCACCCGGGTCGGATTTCGAGAACCGCTCCCCAGCGACGGAGCCGTTCCCGGTGATGTCGGACGACAATGTGACTGTCACGGCGACGTTGGTGTCCCACTACGACGTCTACCCGGCGTTCGCCTTCCGCTTCGACCTGAAGGAGTCTGGTGTCTCGGTGACCTTTTCCGGGGACACCACCAAGTCCGACAACCTCATCCGCCTCGCCAACGACACCGACATCTTGGTGCACGAGGCGCAGTTCAGCCTCGATGACGCCTACTACGGCAACCGGTTCCCGCCAGGCTATCTGGTGCGGTCGCACACCTCGGCCGCGCAGGTCGGTGAGGTAGCTGCGGCGGCCCGCGCCGGACACGTCATCCTGAGCCACTACGAGCCGACCGACCTGCCGGATTCGCAGTGGCAGAACGCCATCGGCAAGAGCTTCTCCGGTAGGCTTACCGTCGCGCGCGATGGACAGGTGTTCGCGATCTGACCTGCGCTACGCCCCGATGTGCGCGGGGATCCTGTCACCGAAGAGCCGAACAGCGTTCTCGGAGCTGACCTTCCGGTAGGTGTCGTCATCCATCGGATACGACGCCATGAACTCCGCGCCGGTCTGATTGTCGTCCATCGGGTAGTCCACCGAATACATGACGCGGTCGGCGCCCATCACCTCCAGCGTGCACGCGAATGCCGGGGCGCAGAAGTTGCCGCTCGTCGTGACGTGCACGTTGCGACGCAGATATTCCGAGGGCAGGTGCTGCAAACCTCTGCTCGAACGTCCCTCCCCGCCGAGTCCGTAGTAGCGGTCGATCCGGTAGGCGGCGAACGGCAGCATCTCACCGAGATGGCCGATGATCAGCTGCAGACCAGGGAACTTGTCGAACAAACCGGAGTAGATGAGGCGTAGCACGTGCGTGCCCGCTTCAGCGGCGAAACCCCACGATGCGAGGTGCATCCCGTCGTCGACATACGGGGCGAACCAGGCGTCCATGACGGCCGGATGCGGCGTCGTCGGGTGCAGGTAGATCGGGGCCCTCAGCGCCTCCGCGCGGGCGAAGAGGGGTTCATACGCCGGGTCGTCGAGGTAGCGTCCCTGGGAGTGCCCGTTGATCAACGCGCCGACGAGCCCCAGGTCGGTGACCGCACGCCCCAGTTCGACCGCCGCGGACGCCGGGTCCTGGGTGGCCAGCGTGGCGAATCCGCCGAATCGGTTCGGCGTCGCGCGGACGGTATCAGCCAGGTCGTCGTTGGCGCGCCGGGCGAGGTCGACGGCGCGCCCGACGTCGGTCTCGTCCTGAACCCCCGGATCGAACAGCGACAGGATCTGGAAGTCGATACCGCCGGCGTCCATCTGCTCGAGACGAAGCGGGCCCCTGTCATACAACCGGTCATAGCCCAGTTGGTTGTGCGTCTTCAGCCAACCGGCCACGACGTTGCCACTGCTGGCCGGATCCCACGCGTAGTGCTCCTCGAGGGCGATCAACGGCATGGCTACTCCGGGGTCCGGTGGATGTCTCCACGATCGTAGATAGGCGTCACATCGGAACGCCATAGCGAGGCCGAGCACGCAGTGGGCGCCGGCAGGGATGCGCGGCGATGTCGCACGGGCCGATTACCATTTCCCCGGCACACCCGTGCTTGCCGAGTAGAACCCAGAACACGGGGCACACTGATAACAACAGGACCTGCACGTTTCGGTCCTACCGCCACCCGGCCCAGACGGAGACAACGAGCAGTGAGTTACAACGCCGCAGACATCACCGAGCTCGACGATGTCCAGCACACGCGCCTGCGGCCGGCGGTGAACCTGGGCCTCGATGTGCTCAACACCGCCCTGCGCGAGATCATCGACAACGCGATCGAAGAGGTCGCAGTCCCGAGTCACGGCGGCTCGACCGTCACGATCACCCTGCACGCCGACGGGTCTGTGAGCGTCGACGACGACGGCCGCGGCCTGCCGGTGGACTCCGACCCGACCACCGGCAAGAACGGCATCGTCAAGACCCTGGGCACGGCGCGCGCCGGTGGAAAGTTCTCCGAGCATTCCGATGCCGCCAGCACCGGTGCCGGCCTCAACGGGATCGGCGCCGCAGCAGCGGTGTTCATCTCGGCGCGTACCGACGTGACCGTGCGCCGCGCCGGCAAGACCTACCTGCAGAGCTTCGGCGCGGGCTACCCCGGTTCGTTCGAAGGCAACGAGTTCGACCCGGACGCGCCGTTCACCCGCGCCGACAACCAGAAGCTGCGCGGCACCGGTAACCGCAAGCCGGACGCGCACGGCACCACGGTGCGCATCCTGTTCGACCCGATCGTGGTGCCCGACTCGACCGTGGACGTCGGTGAGGTGCTGCTGCGTGCGCACGCCGCCGCGCGGATGTCCCCCGGTGTGCACCTGATGGTGGTCGACGAAGGCTGGCCCGGCCAAGAGGTGCCGCCGGCATTGCTCGAACCGTTCAGCGGCCCGTGGGGCAGCGACACCCTCCTGGACCTGATGTGCACCGCGGCGGGCACTCCCCTGCCCGGCGTCCGCGCCGTCGTGGAGGGCCGGGGCGAATACACCACCGGCCGCGGTCCCACGCCGTTCCGCTGGTCCTTGACCGCCGGACCGGCAGAACCCGCCACCATCGCCGCGTTCTGCAACACCGTGCGCACCCCGGGCGGCGGGTCCCACCTGACGGCCGCGATGAAGGGACTGTCCGAAGCGCTGGCCGACCGCGCCTCCCGGATTCGTGATCTCGGCCTGGCCAAAGGTGAGGACGGCCCGGAGCCACAGGATTTCGTGGCCGTGACCGCACTGGCCGTCGACACCCGCGCCCCCGACGTGGCCTGGGACTCGCAGGCCAAGACCGCGGTGTCCTCACGATCGCTCAACCTGGCCATGGCCCCGGATGTGGCGCGCAGCGTCACCATCTGGGCGGCCAATCCGGCCAACGGCGACGCCGTGTCGTTGTGGACGAAGCTGGCCCTGGAATCGGCGCGGGCACGACGCAGCGCCGAGGGCGCCAAGGCCCGGTCCCGGGCGGCCTCGAAGGCCAAGGGGCTGGGCACCAACCTGTCATTGCCGCCGAAGCTGCTGCCCAGCCGGGAAACCGGACGCGGGTCGGGCGCCGAATTGTTTCTGTGCGAGGGCGACTCGGCGCTGGGCACCATCAAGGCGGCCCGCGACGCCACATTCCAGGCCGCCTTCCCACTGAAAGGCAAGCCGCCCAACGTCTATGGGTTCACCGTCAACAAGGCGCGGGTCAAGGACGAATTCGATTCGATCGAACGCATCCTGGGCTGCGGGGTGCGTGAGCACTGCGACCCCGAGCAGTGCCGCTACGACCGCATCCTGTTCGCCTCCGACGCCGACCCCGACGGCGGCAACATCAACTCCAGCCTCATCTCGATGTTTCTGGACTTCTACCGGCCACTGGTGGAAGCCGGGATGGTCTATGTGACGCTGCCGCCGCTGTTCGTGGTCAAAGACGGCAATGAACGCATCTACTGCCAGGACGAGTCCGAGCGTGATACCGCGGTGGCCCAACTGAAGGCCACCTCCAAACGCAAAGTGGAAGTGCAACGGAACAAGGGCCTCGGCGAGATGGACGCCGATGATTTCTGGAACACCGTGCTGGATCCGCAGCGGCGCACCGTGATTCGGGTGCACCTCGACGACGGTGACGCCAAGCTGCACCACACCCTGTTCGGCGGACCACCGGAGGGCCGGCGTACCTGGATGGCCGATGTCGCCGCCCGTGTCGACACCGCCGCGCTGGACTTGAGCTAGGAAGAAAGTACTGTGACCGCCACCCTGGACCTTCCGGAGCAGAATCCCGATCTGGTGCTCGACCAGAGCGCCGATGACTACTGGAACCACTACCAGCTGACGTTCGCGCTCTACAGCGTCAGCGACCGCGCCATCCCGTCGGCGTTCGACGGGCTCAAACCCGGCCAGCGACGCCTGCTCTACCAGATGCACGACTCGAGGCTGCTGCCCGGAAACAAGCCGCAGAAGTCCTCGAAGGTGTGCTCGGCGGTCACCGGAAACCTGCACCCGCACGGCGGCGCGTCCATGTACGGGGCAGCGGCGCTGATGGCCGCGGAGTTCCAGCGCGTGAAAGTGATTGACGGACAGGGCGCTTTCCCCCGCATCCAGGGCGACATTCCCGCCGCCGACCGGTACACCGAGATGCGGTTGTCGGCGCCCGGGGCCGCGCTGACCGCCGAACTCGATGACCACGCCGTACCGATGGTCTCGACGTTCGACGGTGAGTGGATCGAACCGACCATGCTGCCGGCCCAGTGGCCGGTGCTGCTGTGCAACGGCGCCGTCGGCATCGCCGAGGGCTGGGCCACCAAGGTGCCCGCGCACAATCCGCGCGAGATCATGGCCGCCT
This sequence comes from Mycolicibacterium frederiksbergense, assembly GCF_012223425.1. GTDB lineage: Bacteria > Actinomycetota > Actinomycetes > Mycobacteriales > Mycobacteriaceae > Mycobacterium > Mycobacterium frederiksbergense. The sequence continues at coordinate 2,585,434 of NZ_CP038799.1, read as the reverse complement.
GCCGGGCGCTGCTGGCGCGGCCGAACACGACTGACGACACCTTGATGAAGCTCATTCCGGGCCCCGACTGGGGATGTGGGGCCACCGTGGTGGGCACCGCGGGGCTGCGGGAGTACATCACCACCGGACGCGGGCAGCTCACGGTACGCGGCACGGTGTCGGTGGACGGCAAGAACGTCATCGTCACCGAGCTGCCGCCTGGGGTCGCGAGCAACACTGTGCAGGAACGTATCCGGGCGCTGGTCGAATCCGGGGAGATGTCGGGGGTGGCCGACATGTCGGACCTGACCGACCGTCGGAACGGACTACGCATCGTGGTCACCGCCAAGCGCGGACACAGCGCCGAGACGATCCGAGACCAGTTGCTCGCGCTGACGCCGCTGGAATCGACGTTCGCGGCCAGCCTGGTCGCGCTCGACGAGGACCGGGTGCCGCGCTGGTGGACGGTGCGGGAACTGATCGGCGCGTTCCTGCACCTGCGCGACTCGGTGGTGTTGCGCCGCAGCGAATACCGACTGGAGAAGGTCACCGCGCGGCGGCACCTGGTCAGCGGTCTGATGATCATTCACCTGGACATCGACGCCGCGGTCGCGGTGATCCGTAACTCCGATACCGTCGACGATGCCCGCCTCGGCCTACAGGATCGCTTCTCGATCGACGAAGAGCAGGCAAATTACGTTCTGGCGCTGCAGCTTCGGCGGCTCACCAAGCTGGACGTCATCGAGCTGCAGGCCGAAGCGGACAAGCTGGACGCCGAGTTCATCGAGCTGACCGAGCTGGTGACCAACCCCGATGCCCGCCGTAAGGTGATCGACAAGGAGCTGGTGGAGACCGCCAAACTGTTCAAGGCGCCCGAGTTCGACCGGCGCACCGTGCTGGACCCCGACGCGGCACCGGTCACCGCCGGGTCCGACGAGGACGGGCCCCGCGAGAAGAAGGTCAACACCGCCTGGCGTCTCGATGACCGCGGCGTGTTCTCCGACAGCCACGGCGAACTGCTCAGCTCAGGGCTGGGCTGGGCGGTGTGGACCGACGGGCGGATCAAGTTCACCAACGGCAACGGCCTGCCCTACAAGATCCGCGATATCCCGGTGGCACCGGATATCACCGGGCTGCTGGCATCGGGTGTGCTGGCCGACGGCTACCACCTGGCGCTGGTGACGCGCCGCGGGAAGGTGCTGCGGATCGACCCGGCTGCGGTGAATCCGCAGGGCGCAGCGGGCAACGGCGTGGCGGGGGTGAAGCTCGCCGCCGAAGACGACGCGGTGATCGCGGCGCTGCCGGTATCGTGCGGCAACGGTGAAGCGATCCTGTCGATCTCCGAAAAGGCTTGGAAGGTCACCGAAGTCGCCGATATTCCGGTGAAGGGTCGGGGCGGGGCCGGCGTCGGTTTCCACCCGCTCGTCAACGGTGAGACCGCGCTGGTATCGGCGGCCATCTCGGCGACCGGGTTCGTGCGCGGCAAGCGGGCGGTGCGGGCGGAGAAGCGCGCCAAGGCTTCGGTCAAGGGCTCCGGGACGGATGTGACCCCGGCGGAGTAGCGGATGCTCGCCGTCAACCGCCGAGGATGATTCCGGTGAGCCAGACCAGCGCGGCACTGCAGGCTTCGTCCGCCTCCTCCAAGGATTGCGTGCTGGTCAGGAACGCCAGGCGAAGGCCGTCGACGGCGGCCACCACGATCTGTCCCGCCAGCGTGGGCTCTGGTGCGCCGAGCACGCCAAACAGGTGGGCGAAGAGCTCGTTGGTCTCGTCCTGCCAGGCACCGACCTCGTCGCGCATGGACGGCTTGGCCACGGCATACAGTTGCAGTTCGTACTGGGCACGCATGTAGACCCGGCCACGCGGTTCGGACACCATGATCTCGCGCAGCCACTCGTCCACCGCGGCGCGCACCTTCGCCGGCTCGCTCTGAGCCATGGCCGCCAACCGGGCCGTGTTCGCCCTCATCTCGGCCAACTCCGTCGCCACGGTGTGCCGGAAGGCCGCGGCGATGATGTCCTCGCGGGACGCGTAGTGGTAGGTGGTCGAGGACAGCGAGACCCCGGCCGCCTGTGCGACAGCCCGGTGCGTCAGTGCGTCGATACCCTTGCGACCGGCCACTTCGATGGCCGCGTCGACGATGTCAGCGCAGATCTGTTCCGCCGTCTTGCGGGTAGCGATCGCCCACTCTCCTACTTTCGGTACCGGGGTACCGGCGGTACAGGTGTACTTGCAGACCTTTCAGCTTACTCAGGCTTCGCCGCCGCGGACCGCTCACACACCGGTGTGGGATCGCAGGCGCAGTTGCGGTACAAATGTACTTACGGTACAAATGTACTTACAGGTCGCCGACACCCCGAACGGGAGACATCGTGGACCACCTTCCGGCACCTTCGGGCCGGCGTGACCGGTCCGCGGCCGGCGCCGAGCTGGCCGCGCGTTTCGAACGTGACGCGCTGCCCATGCGGGACCTGATCTTCTGCAGCGCCTTGCGAATGACGCGGCATCGCGCCGACGCCGAGGACCTCACCCAAGAGGTGATGCTCAAGGCATTCCGGAGTTTTCATTCGTTCCGGCAGGGGACGAATCTGCGCGCATGGCTTTTTCGGGTGCTCACCAACACCCACATCAGCAACCATCGTCGAAGGTCGAGCCGCCCCACCGAGGTGACAGCAGCCGAGTTCACCGACGGGCAACTCGCGGCCGACAGCCGCTACCGGATGCGGTCCGCCGAGGCGATGGCACTGGAGTCCCTGCCCGACCGCGCGGTCAGGGACGCCCTGACCGCGTTGCCCGAGAACTTTCGGATCGCGGTGTTCTATGCGGATGTCGTGGGCCTCCCGTACAAGGACATCGCCGCCGTCACCGGGACACCGGTGGGCACCGTCATGTCGCGGTTGCACCGCGGCCGCGCCCAGTTGCGCCGCCTGCTCGCCGACGTTGCCACCGACCACGGCTACCGCCACGCTCCGCGGCTCAGAGCATCATGAGGGCGTCGTTCTCGAACACCACCGGCCGCCGGCGCCGACTGGTCCCACGTGTATCCGTCGGCGCCGAAGCCAAGGCCGGAATCTGAGACAAGGGAGAAAGTCATGAGCGAACCAACGGCGGGGTGGCCGGCACTGCGTGTCGACGATTGGGAGCCCACGCGCCAGACGCTGCATATGTGGACCCAGATCATCGGGAAGGTGCGACTGGCGCATGCACCGTTGCTCAACCATTGGTGGCAGGTGCCGTTATACGTGTCACCGCGTGGACTGACGACCTCGGCGATTCCGGTGGACACGAGGCTGTTCGACGTGGAGTTCGACTTCGTCGACCATGCGCTGAAGGTCCGGGTGAGCGACGGCGGTTCCGGATCGATCTCGCTGCGCGACCGATCGGTCGCGCAGTTTCACGACGAGGTGCTGAGCCTGCTCGCCCGGCTGGGGATCGAGGTGCAGATCTCCGCGGGCCCCAACGAGGTGGATCCGGCCGTCCCGTTCACCCAGAATTTCCAGGCCGCGTACGACCCGGACGCGGTCGGCAAGTTCTGGCAGCAGCTGATCCAGGCCGACCGGGTGATCGGCCGGTTCCGGTCCCGATTCATCGGGAAGGTCAGTCCGGTGCACTTCTTCTGGGGCTCGTTCGACCTGGCATGCAGCCGGTTCTCCGGACGTCCCGCCCCGCCGCACCCCGGCGGAGCACCGAACTGTGGCGACTGGGTCATGGTCGAGGGCTACTCCCACGAACTGACCAGTTGCGGTTTCTGGCCCGGGGGTGGCGACGAGGGTGCGTTCTACGCCTACGCATACCCGGAGCCCGACGGCTACGCCGAGTTCCCGGGTTGCCCAGAAGGGGCCTTCTACGACGGCAAGCTCCGGCAGTACCTGTTGCCGTATGAGGCGGTGCGCACGGCCAACGATCCGGAGCAACTGGTGATGGACTTCCTCGAGTTCACCTACGTTGCGGCGGCGGATCTCGCGGGATGGGACCGCGAGGCGCTCGAGGTCGATCCCCAGCGTTGGCACTGAGGTTGCGGCGCTTCATCCAAATCGCCGTCGGTGCACGTTTCATCGGCTAGCCTGCGATCAGTCCGTCCCATCGATGGTCGAGTCGGAACGAATATCGCTCGGCGTCAATATATTTGGCCGACGGATTGGCATGGGGCCCGACGGAGGAGCGCGCGATGAGATGGACCACCAGCGGATTGCGCGGCACCGTGCCGAAGAGCGTTGCGGGCGGTGTGCTCATCTTTCTCGCGGTCACCGGCGCCCCCGCGCAGGCATTCGCGGTGCCCGCCACCGCCGGCACCTTCGGCGCGCCCGTGCCGCTCGAACCTCCCGGACCTCCCACCGGGCCGGACGACGACTCCTGCATCAGCCAGCCCGCCGATCCGGTGTGCGGAGGCGGCCCGTACGCGTTGCCACCGCCTCCGACGATTTCCATGCCCTCGCCCGCAATGGACGGCGGGATGCCCGGCATTGCCGGCATCGGTGGGATGCCCGGGACGATCTGACGCCGTCCGCGGCGCCACCTATCACCGTCAACGAGAGGAACACCATGACCATCACCGGCGGGCGGTCCGCGGTGTTCATCATCGCGGCGGGCGTGGCGGTCGGATCGACAGGCATCGCGTGGGCCGGTGGACCGCCCGGCGCCATATCGGGCGAACTGAGCGGCACCTACAGCTATCGGTCCGACACCGGACGACTCACCACCTGGGTGATCACGCCGTGCGGACCCGGATGCGCCGACGTGGCCGTCACCCCCGTCACCGACCCGAGAGTCAACCCCCACGGCGGGCAGGCGCGGCTGGCCGACGGACGGTGGGTGTTGACCGTTCCGTCCGCGCAGGCCGTCCGGTGCAAGCCGCCCAACGATGGTGTGACGGTCCCTGGAACCGTCACCTTTTCGCTCGATGCGGGGTCGATGAGCGGTACCGCCGTCCACGTTCAGTCCGCCGCGGGCTGCGGCGATCCGGCCGGGGCGACCTATTGGGGCGGCTTCACCCTGACGAAGGTCGGATAGCCCAGGGTCCCGCCTAGCGCATCGCCCGTCCCGCCGATCCCAGCATTTGTGCGGCTTCGACAACCCTTGCCGCCATGGCATTCTCGGCCGGCTTACCCCAGGATCTCGGGTCGTAGGCCTTCTTGTTGCCGTAGCCACCGTCGACCTTGAGTACCTGGTCGTAGTGGGAGATCATGTGGCCGGCGATGGACCGGGTGAACGCGTATTGCGTGTCGGTGTCGACGTTCATCTTGACGACGCCGCTTGCGACTGCCGACGCGATGTCCTCGGCGATCGACCCCGACCCACCGTGGAAGACGAGGTCGAAGGGCTTGGCCCTGCCGGTTTCCCCACCGATGACGGTCTGGATCTCCGCGAGGATCTCCGGGCGCAGGTGCACCGATTCCGGGTGGTAGACGCCGTGCACGTTGCCGAAGGTCAGCGCGGTGAGGTAGCGACCGCGCTCTCCGGTGCCCAGCGCCTGCACGGTGGCGCGCGCGTCATCGACGGTGGAGTACAGCTTGTCGTTGATCTCGTGGGACACGCCGTCCTCCTCGCCGCCGATCACACCGACCTCGATCTCCAGCAACGTGTTCGCTTTCACTGACGCCTCCAATAGGCCTTCGGCGATGCGGAGGTTCTCGTCCAGCGGCACCGCGGATCCGTCCCACATGTGCGATTGGTACAGCGGATCCAGCCCACGACTGCGCCGTTCTGTCGCGTCGGCGATCAGCGGCCGCACCCAGTCGTCGAGATTCTCGGCGGGGCAGTGATCGGTGTGCAGAGCGACTGTCACCGGATAGTGCTGTGCGACCTCGTGCGCATAGAGCGCCAACGCCTTCGACCCTGCGAAGCGGTTCTGCACCGCGTTGCCGGACAGGTAGAGCGCGGTGCCCAGCGACACCTGGATGATGCCGTCGCTGTCGGCCTCGGCGAACCCCTGCAGGGCGGCGTTGAGGGTCTGTGAACTGGTCACGTTGATGGCCGGATACGCGAACCCGCGCTGCTTGGCGCGATCCAACATCGCCACATAGTGATCAGGGGTTGCAATCGGCATGATCGACAGTCCTATCGGGGGTTATGTGCATCCGCACGAATTGCGGTGGTGGAAGGTCGTGGGCACGCGAATCTGCTGCGGCGCGTCATCGCTTCCGTGGATGCGGCGCAGCAGCAACTCGACCGCGGTGACACCGATCGTCTCGACGTCCTGTGCCGCGGCAGTGAGCCTGGGCGCGAAGAGATCCGACCATTCGAAGTCGTCGTAACACGAGAATGCCACCTCACCCGGTATCGATAAACCAAGTCTGCGAAGGGCTTTGAGCGTTCCAATGGTCATGGCATTGTTCAGGGACACCAGCGCGGTGGGCCGGTCGGCGCGCGACATCAGGGCGTGCACCTCACGTTCGGCCACGTCGGTGTTGGAATCACCGTCGAGGACCAGCGCGGGGTCCACGGCGATACCACGATCGGCCAGCGCCGCGCAGTAGCCATCGAATCGCTCGATGGTGGAGGAGATCCCGGCAAGGCCGCGGACGACGGCGATGCGGCGGTGCCCGAGGTCGAGCAGATGCGCGGTCAGCGACCGCGCCGAGGAGAAGTTCTCCGGGCCGACCTGATCGCACCCGGCGTCGACACCGCGGTCGATCAGGACGAGCGGGGTTCCGGTGCGCGTGATCTCGGGCAGGGTGATCCGCTCCGATCCGGCCGCGGGCGCCACGATCATCCCGTCGACCTGGCGGTCCAGCAGCGAACCGGTCACGCGCTGCTCCGAGGTCACATCGTCATGGGAGTCGCCGACGATCAGGACGTACCCGGCATCCGACAGGGCCCGCTCCACGGCGTGCACCAGGCTTCCGAAGTACGGATTGGTCAGCGCGGAGATGGAGAGTCCGACCGTGTGCGTGCGGCCCGCCGCGAGCGATCGGGCGACACCGTTGCGGCGGTATCCGATTTCCTCGATGGCCGCCTCGACGCGCAGGCGGGTGGCGGTGTTGACCTTGCGGGTGCCGTTGAGCACATGCGAGACCGTAGACGGCGAGACGCCGGCGAGACGGGCGACATCGCCCATGGTCTTCATCGGAGTCGCACGATGCGGTCCGCGCGGCCGGCGGTCGACTCGATCAACTGGGCGTTGCGCTCGTCGGATCCGAGGGCCCAGAACTTCGCTTCTTCCGCGGACTTTCCGTACGCCTCGTGCCGGCGCACGAGCCGGGCATGCCGAATGTCGGTGTCGGGGGCGAGGAACCACACCTGGTCGATATGGGACCGCGCCGCCGGCCACGCGTCGGATTCCAGCAGCAGGTAGTTGCCCTCGGTGACCACGAGCGGCACCGCAGCTGGGACGGGAATGGCGGAGCCGATCGACTCTTCGATCTCACGCCGGAACCGCGGGGCGTAGATGACGGGGTCGTCCCCGCGCTGGGCCCGCAGGCTCGCGATCAGCCGCGCGTACCCACCGTCGTCGAAGGTGTCGTGCGCGCCCTTGCGATTCAGCCGACCCAGGTCGATCAGGACCTCGTTGGCCAGATGGAACCCATCCATGGGCACCAGAACGGCGACCTCGGGGCCCAGTGCGGTGCCGAGTTGCTCGGCGACGGTGGACTTCCCGGCACCCGGGGCCCCGGTGAGTCCGAGGATGCGGCGTTCGCCGGGCACGACGAGGCCTCTGGCCGACTCGACCAGTTGGTCCAGGGTGGCGTCCTGCACGTCCTGCTCGAAGGTCACCATTCTCGCTTCCGATCCGTGGGGAGTTGGTCCAGCCATGCCCGCGGGCCGACTATCGAACACCGTAATGCCGCCACTCGGGCGGAGCGATCGATGCGTTCGGTGATGCCGCTCGCGCTCTGAGCCAGGTAATACGAGTACGCACCGTGGAAGGCGTCGCCGGCGCCCAATGTGTCGACCACCCTGACCCGTGGCACCGGCACGGATCCAGATCTGCCGTCCGACCACCACCGCACGGGCTCGCCGCCGTGCGTGGTGACAACGGTGCGGACACCGCCGCGCACCAACGCCGCCGCGGTGGATTCCGGACCGTCGGCGCCCGGAACCCTGAAGTCGTTGGAGCACACCATGTCCGTCGCGTGCGGGATGATGTCGGTCATCACCGGTTTCCAGCGACCGGCGTCGACGACGAGGGTGACCGCCCGTGCTGCCGCGTGCCGGGCAGCGTCGCGGGCGATCAGCGGGTGGTGTCCGTCGACGAGCACCACGTCGGCATCCTTGATCACCTCGCCCAGCTCCGCCGGTGGCGATGCGTCGGAGGTCACCGCGTCCAGCGAGACCACCGAGCGGTCGCCGGTCGATTCGACGACCGACACCGCGGAGACGGGTACCGCGCGGTGGGTACCCGCCGCGGCGTCGACCACGCGCACCCCGTGTCCGGCGAGATCGGCCCGGACCAGGTCGGCGACCGGATCGTCACCGAGAGCACTCACCAGGGTTGCGTCCCCGCCCAGTGCCGCAAAGGTGACGGCCGCGTTGGCCGCCGGTCCGCCGGCCGCCACGAACTGTGCCGTCGACGTGATCTTCTCATTCACCGCAGGAGCTTTCGCGATCCGGTGAATCACGTCCAGCGTTGCCAATCCCACGAAGACCCCGACGGGGGCCTTCTCAGATACCGGCGCGTTCCTCATCGGTCGGCTCCTCCGCACCCGTCATGAGCGCGACCACCTCGGACATCGAGCGCTTCTTGGGATCGACGACACCGGCACGCTTGCCGAGGCGGTGGATGTGGATCCGGTCGGCCACCTCGAACACGTGCGGCATGTCGTGGCTGATGAGCACCACCGGGATACCGCGGTCGCGGATCGACCGGATCAGGTCGATCACCTGTCCCGACTCGCGCACCCCGAGAGCGGCCGTGGGCTCGTCCATGATGATCACGCCGCGGCCGAAGGCAGCGGCCCGCGCCACCGCGACACCTTGTCGCTGCCCACCCGACAGCGTCTCCACGGCCTGGTTCACCGACTTGATGCCGATCTTCAGGTCGGCGAGGTGCTGCGCGGCCTCCTGCCGCATTCTCGGCATGTCCAGCCGGCGGAAGATGTTGCCCGCGATGCCCTTACGCCGCATCTCACGCCCGAGGTAGAGATTCGATGCGATATCGAGGGCCGGTATCACCGCGAGATCCTGGTACACCGTTTCGATGCCGGCGGCTCTGGCGTCCCGGGTGTTCCTGAACGACATGGGGGTTCCGTTCATCAGGATCTGCCCGGCGTCCGGTACCACCGCGCCGGCCAGCGCCTTGATCAGGCTCGACTTTCCGGCACCGTTGTCGCCGATGACGGCGAGGACCTCACCCTCGTGCAGCGCGAAGTCCGCGCCGTTGATCGCCGTCACGCTGCCGTACTTCTTGACCAGGCCGCGGGCCTCCAGCACCGGGGTGCCGCTCGTCGCGATCGTCACTGTGACCTCCTGCGCGCGAACTGATCCACGGCGACCGCGACGATCACGAGAATTCCGGTCGCGATGTTCTGGTAGAGATTGTCGACACCGGCCTGGGTCAGGCCGTTGCGGAGCACCCCGACGATGAGCGTGCCGACCAGGGTTCCGCCGACGCCGCCGCGCCCACCGAACAAACTGGTCCCGCCGATGACGACCGCGGTGATCGACTCGAGATTGGCGTTCTGATAGGCGTTCGGGTCGGCGTTGGGAATGCGCCCGAGAGCGGCCCACGCGGCGATGGCCGCGATCACGCCCGTGGTGATGTACACCGACAGCAGCACCCGCCCAGATTTGATGCCGGACAACATCGACGCCTGCGGGTTGCCGCCGACCGCGTAAACATGTTTACCCCAGGATGTTTGGGACAACGCGTACCACATGACGAGGTAGACCAGCAGCATCGCGACCACACCGTAGGTGGTCGAGAACGAGCCGATGCGGAAGGACGTGCCCAGGAAGGTGAGCGGGCCCTGCTCCACGCGGTAGGTCTCGGAGCCGGCGAGCAGCCGGGTCGCCGCCTGGATCGCGGTGAACGTGCCCAGCGTGACGATGAACGGTGGCAGCCGCAGCATCGTGACCAGCCCGCCGTTGATCGCACCGAACGCCACGCACACCAGCAGCGTGGCCCCCAGTGCGACGAAAGGCCCGTTGGCGCCGGCAGTCTGGGCCATCACGATGCTGCCGAAGACGGCGACCGCGCCGATGGACAGATCGATGCCGGAGGTGAGGATGATCAGGGTCTGGCCGACGGCCAGGATGCCGACGACCACCGACTGCTGCAGGATCAGCGAGACGTTCTGCGGATTGAGGAACGAATCCGAGACCGCGCTGAAGATGACGATCGCCAGCAGGAGTGCCACCATCGGGCCGAGCAGCGGTTCACGCAGGATGCTGCCCGCGTTGAACCGGCTCGATACCGAGGGCTTTGCCGCAGAAGGAGCCGTCGAGGGAGCGCCGGTGCTCATGGCCGGGCTCAGCCCCAGCAGTTCTGTTCGGCCCAGGCGGTGTCCTTGGATTCGAGGCCGGCGACGGGCTTGTCGGTGATGAGCTCCGAGCCGGTGTCGTTGAATCCGCTCGGCTTGGTGCCGTCGGTGGCGAACTTCACCACGGCCTGCACGCCTTGTTCGGCCATCTTCGCCGGGAACTGCATCACCGTGGCGCCGATCTTGCCGGACTTCACATCGGCCACGCCGGTGCAGCTGCCGTCGATCGACCCGATGGTGATCTGGTCGGTGCGGCCGGCGGACTGGATGGCCTGATACGCGCCCGCGGCCGCAGGCTCGTTGATGGTGTAGAGCGCGTTGATGCCCGGCGCGCGCTGCAGGATGTTCTCCATCGCGGTCTGGGCCTTGGTCTGGTCTCCGTTGGTGTTCTCCTGGCCGACGATCTCCGGCGAACCCTCGGTGATGCCGAAGCCCTCCAGGAATCCGTCGTGCCGGAAGGTGTCGACGGTGCCGCCGGGGGTGCCATCGAGCATCACGATCTGCGGCGGTGCATCGCCAAGGGCGGCTTTCACCCATTTGCCCTGGCTGACGCCGGCGGCCAAGTTGTCCGTCGCGAACGTCGCGTCGACGGCGTCCTCGGGGTCGGTGGCGGTGTCGAGCGCGATGACCACGACACCGGCGTCGCGGGCCTTCTTGATCGCGTCGAGCACTCCGGTGGAGGAGTTCGGGGTGATCAGGATGCCCTTGACGCCCTGGCCGACCATGTTCTCGATGGCCGCGACCTGGCCCTCGTTGTCGCCGTCAAAAGCTCCTGCAAGCGCGATCAGCTCGGCACCATCCTTGTCGGCCTGCGCCTTGGCGGCCTCGCGCAACTTCACAAAGAACGGATTCGAATCGGTCTTGGTGATCAGTCCGACCTTGATGGCGTCCGAATCGGATCCGCCGCAGGCCGTCAGACCCAGAACCAGCGAGCCGGCCATGAGAACCATCCCGACCGCGTGCGTGCTGCGCTTCCCGAACATGTGGACTCCCTTGTCCCCGATGTGACGCGGATCGCATCACGTGATCTTCGGGAGCCTAAACCGTAGGCAAGCGCTTGCGCATGCGCTTTCGCAGAATTTGAATCGGTTCAGTCCAGGCCGAGCTTCTCGGCGAGATCGAGCACCGCCTGCGCGCGGGCGCGGGTGGGTCCGACGCTGCCGTCGTAGGGCCCGGTGGGTGCGTCGAGGCGCGCGAGCGTCCTGCGGGCCTCGTCAATGTCGATTGCCGAGGGGCTGAGCAGGCTGTTGATGGTCTCGGCGTGCTCGGGATCCAGACACAGCCGTCCGGTCATGCCCGCGGAGTTGGCCACCGCTGTCTCCCGGGCAAGGTGGCGCGACTGATCGCGCAGGGTCGGCCCGTCGATCGGCGCCGCAAGACCGGCGGCGCGGCTGGCGATGACCAGCCGGGCGCGCGGATACGCCAGCACCGTCGGATCCTGGCTCATCCCGGTGTCCCGGCGAAAATCACCGAGCCCGAACGCGATCCGCGCGCAGCCCGGCGCCCGTGCGATCTCGCTGACCGATTCGATGCCCAGTGCCGATTCGACCAGGGCCACCAGCGGCGTTCCGGGCGGTAACCGCGCGGCGGTGGCGGCGATATCGTCGCCGGATTCGGTCTTGGCCAGCATCACGCCGACGAGCCCGGGGGTATGCGCCACGGCGTCCAGGTCGGCCGACCACGCCGAGGTCGCCACGCTGTTGATCCGCACCCACGCCTGCGCCCCGGCGCTCAGCCACTCGGCCACCGACACCCGGCCGGCGGGTTTCTGCGCTTCGGGCAGTCCGTCCTCGATGTCCAGCACGATGGCATCGGCGCTGCTGGCGATGGCTGCGTCATACGCCTCACCGCCATCGGGGATTCCCGGCTGCAGCAGCCACGTGCGGGCCAGTGACCAGTGCGGCTTCCGGCGTCGCTGCGTTGCCTGCGGTGAAACTGTCACGCGTGCACCTTTCGCTCGGCGATGTCTTTTCCATCGTCCGAGCCGATCAGCCCACTGGCCAGATTAAGCACATAATGTTCACGGCCCAGTGGGCCACTGGGCCTCAGAGCGTCGCTTTTGACGTTTCTTCGGACCGCGGGGGCCAAGGTGTTGTGAAATAGCGTCACACACGATGCCGTTGATACGGGGCTCCATGCACAAGCTGACGACGGTTCTGGCCGCCTCTCTCGATCCGGTGTCCCTGATGAGCAGGATCGCCGAGCAGACGTGTCTGTTCACCCCCAAGGCCGACGGTGCCGCCATCAGCATCTACACCCAGGACAAGAAGTTCGTCGTCGTGTCAGCCCATGGGCTGGTGGCCTCCCTGCTCGGCCTGGTACTGCCCGGGGAGGGCACCTTCCAGGGACGTGCGATCGCCACCGGGCAGCCCCAGGTGAGCCACGAAACCTCGTCCGACATGTCGCTGACCTCCGAGGTTCGGGAGATCGGCGACCGTCTGGGCATCCACTCCCTGGTGGTGATTCCGTTGATGCACAACGGCATAGCGGTCGGCGCTCTTTCCGTCACGGCGACCGAGGCCCATCGGTTCAACGACGCCGATGTTCTCGCCATCACCTCGATCAGCCAGTTCGTCTCGGCGCTGATCGACTCGCACTCGGAGTTGTCGCGGCTACTCGATGTCCTGCTCGACGACCCCCGCACGCCGAACGCCGAATCGGCGGCTCGATTTCTGGCATCGGTGTTGCTACCCGAGGCTCTACGGGAAGACCAGTTTCACGACCAGTTGGACGCCCTGCTGTCGACGCCGGCCGAGCTGCAGCCGGTCTTCCAACCCATTGTCGACCTGGCCAGCGGCCGCACGCTGGGCTTCGAGGGCTTGTCCCGATTCCCGGCACAGCCGGAGGTGAGCCCCGCCCAGTGGTTCGACACCGCGCGCCGGCTCGGCCGCAGCTATCCGCTGGAACTGCTGGCATTGCGGCGCATCCTCGCCGCCGCGCGTGCCATCCCGAACGAGTGCTTTCTGGCGGTCAATCTGAGTCCGCTGACGGCGCTCGATCCGACCGTGCAGGACATCCTGACCGGCGCCGAGTATCGACTCGTGGTGGAGATCACCGAGCACGAGCCGTTTCCCGAGGACTTCGCCGTCCGGTTGAAGCCGTTGCGGGACAAAGGTATCGACCTGGCCATCGATGACGCCGGTGCCGGATTCGCCAGCTTCACCCAGCTGCTGCGGCTTCGACCGGACATGATCAAGATCGACGGCGAGTTGACCTCCGATATCGAGAACGACCCGGTCAAACGAGCGCTGGCCACATCCATCGTGCAACTCGCCACCGAGCTGGGTTCGTCGACGGTCGCCGAGGCCATCGAGAACCCGCAGCAGATGCGCGCCCTGCGGGCCCTGGGAATCCAGTGTGGGCAGGGGTACCTGCTCGGCCGACCGGGCCACATCGGCTGACGGCCCGCCGGTCACAGTCGTCGTGCGCCGGGAGGTCACGCCGCGGAATAGCGCCCCGCGGCCGGGCGTTGGCGCCACTATGAAGATCGGAATCATCGGAGCAGGGCTGATCGGCGGGACACTGACCCGTCGGCTGCGCGAACTGGGCCACGACGTGACCGTGGCGAATTCGCGGGCGCCCGAGACGCTCGCGGACCTGGCCAACGAAACGGGCGCGACGGCGGTGTGGGCCAAGGACGCCGCGGCCGGCGCCGACCTCGTCATCGTGAGCATCCCGCAGAAGAACGTGCCCGATCTCGCCGACAGCATCGTCGATGCGCGCAAGCCCGGCGCGCCGGTGATCGAGACCAACAACTACTACCCGCAGCAACGCGACGGGGAGATCTCGGCCATCGAGGACGGTCAGGCCGAAAGCGCCTGGGTCGCCGAGCAGATCGGTGCGCCGGTGTACAAGGTGTTCAACGGGATCTTCTGGAAGCATCTGCTGAAGAAGGGCACGCCCAGCGGTGCGTCCGATCGCATCGCGCTCCCGATCGCCGGCGAGGACGGACCGGGACGGGAGTTGGTGCACGGGATCGTCGAGCAGCTCGGATTCGATCCGGTCGACGCCGGGCCGATCTCCGAGTCGTGGCGACAACAACCCGGGACGCCGGTGTACGGCAAGGACTTCGACGTGGAGAACACGCTGAAGGCACTGGCCGAGGCGACACCCGAGCGCACGGCCGAGTGGAGCGCGCGCACGACGTAGGCCACCCGTCGCTCCGTGACATCGTCGCCGTCGCGGGCTGTCCTTGTTCCGATCGGTCCGCCATGTTGTGATGGACATCACCTCGCCGGCAAACGACTGACTGGAGACCTCCGTGACGACCGGTGTGAGCGCGGCGGTGCACATCGGCAGGATCGGTGGTCTGGCGGCGGCCCTGGGAATCGGGGCGGCGGTCGTCTGCGGCACCGCGTCGGCGGCTCCGGCTGACAGTTCGGGCGACGGTACAACACCTGCGGCGTCCAGCACAGCACCGGCGCGGACCGCAGAATCCGACGAGCGATCGGAGCCCGATACCCCGCGATCGGGCACGCTTCGGGTCGCGAGGTCCGCGAAGTCGGCGGCGTCGCTGGAACCTCCGAAGCGGGCCGCGGCCGGCTCCGCCGACAGCTCTTCGGATGACCTGACCGTCATCACCCCGGCGGCCGTGACGGAAGTCGCCGACGCCCTGACCGCGCCACGCACAGTGCGCACGGCGCGCACCGCCAAGGACAGACCCACGGCGCCGGTGGATCCACCGCTGTCGTGGACGATGCTTGCCGCCGCGAGCAGGAACACCCTCGCCCCCACCGCCGCCACGTCACGGGTCGTCGACCCGGTCACCCAGGCGCCGGTCATCGCGACACCGAAGACACCGCTGCTGGAGCCGCTGCAGCAGATCCCGGTCTTCGGACCGCTGTTCGTCACGCCGATCATCGCGACGATCAACCGGATACCGGTGGTCAGCGACCTGCTGCATCCGATCTTCGGCTACCCCCTGGAGGCCGGCCGCCCGCCGGGGGCTCCGCGTCCGCGCGACGTGATGCTGACGTCATTCGACGGCACCCGGATCTACGCGCACTTCATGCCCGCCGTAGGGCTGCGGCCCGGCGAGCGGGCGGCCACGATCCTGCAGGCCCCCGGTCTGCTGCTGCCGGGCGCCACGAACCTGAATGTCACGCCGCTGGACGGCATCATCGCCGACACCTCGGGCCTGGTGTACGTCGGGACGCTGCGCGCCGCCGGCTACAACGTGGTGACCTGGGATCCGCGCGGCGAGAACAGCTCCGGCGGACGACTCGAGCAGGGCTCCCCAGAGTTCGACGCCAAGGATGTCTCCGCGATCATCAGCTGGGTGGCCACCCAGCCCGAGGCCCGGCTCGACCCCGGCGTGCTCGATCCCCGCATCGGCATGACCGGCGCCTCCTACGGCGGCGGCATCCAGCTCGTGAGCGCCGCCACCGACCCGCGCATCGACGCGATCGTGCCGGCGATCGCCTGGAACACCCTGAACACCGCGACGTACAAGAACCAGGCATTCAAGAGCAGCTGGGCGTCGATCCTGACCGCCGGTATCACCCTGTTCACCCGTCCGAATCCGGCGATCCTGCCCGCCACCATCTTCGGGGTGCTGACCGGCAGGCAGACAGCCGCCGAACAGGACCGGCTGGCGCAACTCGGCCCCGGCGGCCCGCTCGACCTCGTCGGCAAGATCACCGCGCCCACGTTGCTGATCCAGGGCACCGTGGACACCCTGTTCTCGTTGCAGGAGGCCGACAGCACCGCCCAGACCCTCATCGCCAACGGTGTGCCGACGACGGTGATCTGGTTCTGCGGCGGACACGGACTGTGCGCCAATGACCTCTTCGACCCCACCGACGGCGTCGTGATCCAGCGGGCGACCCTCGCCTGGCTCGACCGGTATGTCAACGGCAACACCACGGCGGCGACCGGTCCGCAGTTCGAGTTCGTCGACCAGCGCGGGCAGTTCTACGCGTCGGACACCTACTCGATCGTCAACGGCAGCCCCCTCACCGCCGGCAGTGCCGGCGGCCTGCTGCCGTTGGTGCCGTTCCTCGGCGGTTCCGGACCGATGTTCGGGGTGTTGCCGATCGGCGGCTCGAAAGCCTTCAACGCGCTGAACCTCACGACGCCCGCACTGACCGCGACCACCGTTGTGGTGGGCGCACCTCAACTGACGCTGCGCTACCGTGGCACCGGCATCGCCCGGCACGTGTACGCACAGCTGGTCGACGATTCCACCGGAATGGTGCTGGGCAGCCAGGTCACCCCCATACCGGTCACCCTCGACGGTCAGACGCACACGATCAGCATCCCGCTCGAACCTGTCGCCCACGCCTTGAAGCCCGGTCAGACCGTCACCGTGCAACTGGTGGCCTCGTCCACGACCTACGCCACCGCCACCGCCTTCGGGTCGTTGCGGGTCACCGACATGCTCCTCACCCTGTCCACCGCTGATCCGGCGACGATCACCCCCCGCGCATTGGCCTCCTAGGTACGTATCGTTCGACTGTGACCTCGCGACCGCAGCTGGACGTTCTGGTGGTGGGCGCCGGGCCCGCGGGCACGGCGTTGGCGGCGGCGTGCGGGCGGCTCGGGCTGGCCACCGGATTGCTGGACCCCTCCCCGGGCCGGCCCTGGACGGCCACGTACGGAATGTGGAGCCCGGAGGTACCGGCGGACCTGCCCGCATCGGTGATCGCGGCACGGGCCGACGGCCGGGCGATCGCACTGACCGAGCACCAATTGGGTTGGGAATACGCCGTTCTGGACGTGCCAGCGCTGCATCGTCACCTCGCCGACCAACTGGCCGGGGTGCACATTCACACCGGGCGCGCGCTCGGATCACCGGAGCGTGGGGTCATCACGCTGGCCGACGGATCGGAGCTACGCGCCGCCGTCGTCGTCGACGCCGGCGGCCGATCACGCCCGCTGCATCCCCGCCCGGCGCGGGGCACGTCCGCAGACCAGACGGCCTACGGGGTGGTGGTCGACGAGGACGCGGCGGCACCGCTCACCCGACCCGGAGACGCCCTGTTCATGGACTGGCGCACCGACCACGGCGAGTCCGGTTGGCCGACGTTCCTGTACGCGGCGCCCCTCGGCGGTGGCCAGGTCCTGCTGGAAGAGACCTCGCTGGCCCGGCGGCCGGGACTGCCGCTGGCCGTGCTGCGCCGCCGGCTGCAGGCCCGGCTGGCCCGGCACGGCGTACGGATCCCGGAAGGCGCACGCAGCGAGAAGGTTTCGTTTCCGCTGGATCAACCGCGACACAACGGCAGATCTTCGCTCGGGTTCGGCGCGGCAGCGCCGTTGATCCACCCGGCGACGGGGTTCAGCGTGGCCGCATCGCTGCACCTCGCCCCGCCGGTGGCCGCAGCGTTGGCCGCGCACCTACCGGAGGGTCCGGACGCCGCCCTGGCAGCAGCCCGCCAGATCGTCTGGTCGCGCCCGGCACGAGCGATCCACCGCTTCCGGCAGATCGGCCTGGAAGCACTACTGCGGATGCCTGCCGAGGAGGTCCCCAGCTTCTTCGAGACCTTCTTCTCATTGCCCGAGGCGCACCGCTGGACCTACCTGACCGCACGCGACGATGTGCGCGGCACGGCCGTGGCCATGAGTCACCTGTTCCGGCTGGCGGACGGGCGGTTACGCCGCCATCTCGTCAGCTCGGCGGTCCGCCGGTCGGCGCCCGCCGTTGTTTCAGCGCCTCGAGCAATCGATGCTCGGCCTCCTGGCCCGGCTTGATTCCCGTCGGGATACGCAGCAGGAAGAACGCGCCGAGAATCCACCAGGCGCCGAACAGAATCCACGGCTGCACGTCGAGGAATGCCGGCATACCCGGCAGATAGAGGCTGAGCAGCCCGGTACAGAGCACCACGGCGGCGCCGCCGATCAGCAGGCCGCCCTTCCCCTTGCCACCGACGCGCAGCGGCCGGTCCATCTGCGGTTCGCGGCGACGAAGAACGAGGAACACGACCGACACCAGCAGGTAGGCGATGACGATGCTCGGCGAGCCCGAGTCGACGAGCCACACCAGCATCGCCTCGCCCAGAAACGGGGCGATGAACGACAGGCCGCCGATGAACAGCAGCGCGTTGATCGGCGTGCGGAACCGCGGGTGCAGCTTGCCGAACCAGGCGGGCAGCATGCCCGAGCGCGCCATCGAGTACATCAGTCGCGATGCGCCCAGCAGCAACGAGTTCCAGGACGTCAGGATTCCGGCGATGCCGCCCGCGATCAGCAGTTTCGCCATGACGTCGTTACCGAACATGGCACCGAATGCATCGGCTGTGGCGATGTCGGCCTCGGCCAGTTCGCCGGCCGGCATCGCCGACGACGTTGTCACGATGGTGATGAGGTACCAGATCGTCGCCAGCACCACGGCGATGACGACCAGGCGACCGATCTGACGGGCGGGCACGTTGACTTCCTCGGCCGACTGCGGGATGACGTCGAAACCGACGAACAGGAACGGCACCACCACGAGCACGGCGAAGAACCCTGCCGTGCCACCGGTGATGAGCGGTTGCATGTTCTCGATCGACCCGCCGGTGAAGGACCCGAACACCAGCATCAGACCGATGATCAGCAGTAGCACGACGACGAAAGTCTGTGCCACGCTGGCGAACTTGACCCCGAGAATGTTGACGGTGGTGATCACCACCGCAGCAATCGCGCCCACCAGCGCCCAGGTGAGATACACCTCGCTACCGGCAACGTCCCACAACTTCACCTGGTTGAGGTCGGGAAAGAGGTACAGCGCGGTTCGTGGAAGGGCCACGGCCTCGAACGCCACGATGGTGACGTAGCCGCCGACGATCCCCCACGAGCCGATGAATGACCACCGTGGTCCCATGCCGCGGAGCAGGAAGTTGTGCTCGCCGCCTGCCTTCGGCATGGCCGCGGTGAGCTCGGCGTAGGTCAGGCCGACGACGCCCATGATCACACCGCCGGCCATCATCGCCAGCACGGCACCGAGCGTTCCCGCCGACCCGATCCAGTCCCCGGTCAGCACCACCCAGCCGAAGCCGATCATGGCTCCGAATCCGAGGGCCAGCACATCCCAGTTGCCGAGAACCTTCAACAACGAGGCTTCTTCGGTCGTGTCGATTGCGTTTCGCTCCATCGGAACTCACCTCTCCGGTGCTCGTCCTCGTTGCGGTCGTGCGGGTGGACTCACGCTAGCTGTTTCGGCGGCGTCCGGTGGCCGGTGACGACGAAAAGAGTGATGGCTGCGAAGAATGGTTTCGCCGCAAGGTGCTGCAGCCAGCTCCGGCCCTGTTCGCTGGTGAGGTAGCCGGCGGCCACGGCGCGTTCGGTGACCGAACGGATGGTGAGGACCTCATCGGCTTCGGTCGCGTCGGTGAAGACTGCGGTAGCGGGTGTAATCGCGTCGAGCGTCAGCCCGGCGTCGCACAGCAGCCGTGGCAACGCCCGTCCCACGGTGGCGTGGGGAACCGTGCGCTCGACGTTGAACCTGGTGTAAGCGGCGGCTGCGGCGGTATCAGGGTGGTCGATGACGACGGTGGCCCAGTCGGGTTCGACGCACACGATCTTGCCCCCGGTGCGCAACGTCCGGGCAGCTTCGCCGATCACCGTGGCGGGCGAGGACACGTGCTGGAGCACTCGGTCGATGTGCACCCGGTCCACCGATCCGCTTTCCACCGGTAGGTCGTGAATGTCGGCCGTCTCGACCGTCACATTGGACAGGTGCGCGGTATGGGCCCGCGCGTGCCGGACGAGGTCGTCATCGTGGTCGATGCCGATGACTGTCCCGGTCGGGCCGACCGCTTCGGCGTAGGTGACCAGATCCGTCCCCGGACCGCACCCCAGGTCGGCGACGACATGTCCGGGTTCGAGCTCGAGTTCGGCGGTGGCGACCGACTTGAACCCTTTGCCGACACCGGAGTGGGCGAGCCGGCGCAGGTAGTCGTGCGAGCGCGCAGCTTGCTGCGGTGTGCGGTGCATGGCGTCGAGCCTAGTGCGGAAGTTGACTATTTCCTCCGAATCGCCGGACGAATAGCCTTCAGTGTCAATAAGTTTGGACGCACTGCCCCACGGGGCTGTCGCGATCCGGCCCGGTGAGCGCCGCGGCCCGAGCGTCAGCCGCCGCAGATCACCGTGGGGATGGGATCGTAGATCACGGTGTGGGACTCGGTTCGCGTTTCGCCAGTGGCGATCTCGCGGAGGGTCCGGGTGTCGGTGATGGTGAACCCCGGCGCACCACCGCTGGGGCTGCAGGCTTCACCGGACGGGATGGTGATGGTCCGCGGGCTCGTCGGCCGGCTGCGCGGGCTCTGCTCCGATGTCACCTCGTAGCGCTTGATGCCGACCAGCCGGGCGGTGATCGAACTCGAGGTCCACTCGGTCTGTATCTGCACCGAGGTGGGACCGTTGTTGCGGAACTTCACGTCGAGCACATCGCCGAACACGGTGGCCTCGCGCCCGGCCGGGTAGCGGCTGATGTAGTAGCTGTGCTCGTGATGTTCGATGTCTTCCATGCCCGCGAAGTACGCGGCATTGAACAGGGTGGTGGCCATCTGGGAGACCCCGCCCCCGATACCCGTTGCGGGCCTGCCGTCTTCGATGATCCCGGCCTCGACATAGCCCGCTGCCGCGTTGCGCGGATTGGTTGCTCCGTTGAGGCTGAACGTCTCCCCCGGCCGGACCACGATGCCGTCGATCTGTTGCGCAGCACGCCTGATGTTCCGGCCGGAGGAACTGGCGAAACCACTCGTCTGGAATTCACCGATGACCTCGACGGGCCCCAGTTCGTCGAGCTCGTCAACGGTCAATGCCGGCTCTTCGTCGACGTAGACCGCGGTGATCTCCCGGTTCTCGGTGCTGCTGAGCACCGAGACCAGATCCGCCAGGGTGGCGTCGTAGTCGACCCGGCGGCCGGTCTGTTCGGCGACTTTGACCGGCGGGGTGACGGCGAAGTCGATATCGGCGTCGCGGCGGGGGGTTTCCGAGGCGGCGAGTTGGGGGCGCAGCGCGTCGGCGAGCAGGTCGATGTCGATGACCGGGGACAGCCGCCCGTCCTCGGTGTCGAAGGTCAGCGCGGCCGCGATGACGTCTTCGGACAGCAGCGCACGGGTGTCGTTGTCACCGTCGACGCGGACCGGTCCGGACACCGCCGGTATGGCGACGTCGTCCATGGCGGTCGCGACATCGGCATCGGTGGTGCTCGGTGCGAGTGCCACCATCGGCAGATCGAGGGGCTCATCGAGTGCCCAGTCCCGCACGAGCACGCCGGCGGCGGCGGCGACATCGAGCCGTCGGCCGTTCTGCGGATCTGACGACACGGGTTCGCCGTCGACGAATTCGACGGAACCCTCGACCGGGTCTTCGGCGACGGTGGCCCCCAGGTCTTCCAGGGTTGCGGTCAGGGCCTGTTCGTCGACTGCCGTGACCACCCCGATCGGGGTGTCCACGAAGAACGACATGAGGCGGGTCACCGGGTTCAGCGGTTGGGTATCTGCCTGCTCGACAGTGGCGCGGGAGTCCACGGTCAGGCCGATCCGGCGCGGGTCCACCTCTGCTTGCACGGTCGCCATGGTGACCGCGATCGGCTGGGCGGCGCGCGGGGCGACCACGCTCTGCAGGCGCTGGTCCGCGGCGTCGGGGGTGAGCCCGCCGAGCGGCACCCCGGCTGCGGTGACCCCGCGGGGAACCTTCCCCGAGGTGAACGTCAGATCGGCGATGTACAGCGCGGCCAGGACGACGACTGGGAAGCCGACGGCCAGGTAGAGCCGTCGACGCCGGCTCTGGAACGCACCGGGGAGCTTCCGCTGAGCGAAGCTCAGCCAGGTGGCCTGCATGGTTTTCGTACCTCAAACGTCGTCAGGCTCGGAATGTCCGGAGCCGGCACTGCTCTGACCGGCGGTGTGCTCGGTACCTTCCAGGCTATCGACCGCTGCGCCCGGCGTCGGCCGGTCTGGGGCAGGAGTGCCCGGCGAGGTCACGACTGTCACAGCAGTCACCCTGTTAACATCGCGCCATGCAGGACTCGCCGTCCACCATCGGCCCGCGTCGATCGCGGCCCGTCTCCCGGCGTGACGCGCTGCGCTTTGCATCGGCAGCCCTGGCCGGGCTCGGGGCCGCGTCGGTCGCCCACGCACCGGCGGCCTCGGCCGCCGCACCCACCTTGATCGACTTCGCGATGCGCCAGATCCCGGCCCAGGACATCCGGGCTGCCGGACACTCCGGGGTGATCAATTACGTGTCGACCTCGCGACCCGGCTCATCCTTCGGCGCCAAGCCGATCACGCTGCCCTACGCCCAGTCACTGACCTCCGCCGGGTTGATCATCGTCAGTAACTACCAGTACGGAAAGCCGGGCGGGACCGCACCTTCGGATTTCACCCGCGGGTATGCCGGCGGCGTCGCCGACGCCAAGACCGCCTGGGCGCTCCACACTGCGGCGGGTGGCGGAAAAAGCGCACCGATCTTCTTCAGCGTCGATGACGATATCGACCGCAACACCTGGAACAGCGTTGCACTGCAATGGTTTCGCGGAATCAATTCGGTGATCGGGGTCATGCGCACCGGGATCTACGCCGGCATCAATCCATCCCAATGGGCCATCGAAGACGGCGTGATCGGCAGGTCGAGTTCGGCCGGCAAGGCGTGGATCTGGCAGACCCGGTCGTGGTCCAAGGGGCAGATCCATCCCGCCGCCGTGCTCTACCAGCGGGTCATCGACACCGCCTCGAATCCCGGGCCGATCGTCGGCGGCATCCGCGTCGACGTCAACGATGTGCTGGCCCAGGATTGCGGCCAGTGGAACAAGCACCCCTGAATCAGCGGCGCGGCGTCACGGTGATGTGCACGTGGTCGAAGTGGCCGTAGCCGGACGCCTGCGGGCCGGCCGGCGTGTAGTAGGTGCCGCGCCAGATCACGTCCTGCACCCCGAACCTGCCGGCGTTGGCCATCGCGAACGCCATGATCTGATCGCCGAGCGCGATGCCCTCCGGGCTGCCGGAGTTCGGGATCATGATGTCGATCGCCAGGCCGCTCGGGTGCCAGGGCTTGGAGTCCGGCCGCACCCCGCCGATCTCGCCGATCTGCGGGAACTGTGCGCTGACGGCCCGGGCCGCCAGAATCGCGTTGGGCTGCAGTCCTGCCTCGTTGGCGACGCCGACGGGCAGGGCCGCCTCCGGGATGTCCATGACGGCGGCCGCCAGCGACGGCGGGCCGGGCATCGCGATGATCGCCGGGTCCTGTGGTGCGGGCGCGGCCGGCGGCGGCGCGAGGTCGACAGCGGCCTGCTGCTGCGGTGTCAGCGCCGCATACTGCGCCTCCGCGGCGGCGATCTGCTTCAGCATCTCGCTCAACTTCGATTGCATGTCAGCGCGCACCGCGGCGGCCTTCTCGGCGGCGGCGCGGGCGCCGGCGGCCGATTGCTCCGAGGCCTGCGCGGCGGTGGCCGCGCGCTCACGAGTGGCCAAAAAGATCTTCATCTGGTCGGCCGCCTGCGCGGCCACCGTCCGCTGCAGTGACAGGCGGTCGATGAGCTGCTGTGGGGAGCCGGCCGTCAGCACCGCCGCCATCTGACCGCTGCGTCCGCTCATGTACTCCATGGCGGCCACCCGGTTGATGGCGGCCTGATAGGGCTGCAGCGCAGCGTTGGCAGCCTCGAGGGCCTGCACGTCGGCGCGATGACGGTCGTCGGCCGCGGCCTGAACGGCCACGGTGGCGTCGACGTCGCGTTGGGCAGCGGTGACGGCCTGGCGGCTCTGCACCGCCTGCTGGGACAACTCGTTGAGTTTGGCCAGCGCATCGGCCGCAGGATCGGCGTAGGCGCCGCCCACCGACGCACCCAGGACCAGAACCGTAGTCGCGAAACCGCACACCACTCGCCGAAGTGACTGGCGCACCGCGGGCATTCGGATTGTCACGATCCTTCGCGTCAAGGACCGATCTTGGCCCGGCTGTCGACTGTCCCTGGACACGGTACGAACTGGCACCGGCGATGTCCACCCGGCCCCGGAAGTGGTCGCTCTGGCGACCGCCGATCAGATCGGATACGCCCGCGAATGGTGCTGCACCGATATCCAGTGGTCGGTGGTGAACTCGTCGATCGCCCACTGTCCACCGAAGCGCCCGATGCCCGAGTCCTTCTCGCCACCGAAGGCGGTGTTGGCGTCGTCGTTGACCGGTGCGTCGTTCACATGCGTCATCCCGGCGTCGATGCGTCGCGCGAACCGCACGGCTCGGTCGACATCGCGGCTGAAGACTGCCGATGACAGTCCATAGGGGGTGTCGTTGGCGATGTCCAGCGCATCGGCTTCGTCATCGGCCCGGATCACGGTGATCACCGGACCGAAGACCTCTTCGCAGACGGTGGCGACGTCGTTGGTGCCGCTCAGCACGTGCGGCGGCAGGCACGAGCCGATCGGACCGAAGGGGTCTCCGCCGAGCAGCAGTTCGGCGCCGTCCTGCTGGGCGCGGCGCAGCTTGTCCTGAATTCCCTCCAGTTGGGACGCGTTGATGATCGGCCCGAGCTGCGTGTCGGACTGCGACGGATCACCTACCACCAGCGACTTCGCGGCGTCCACTAAGCGGTTCAGGAATTCGTCGTGCACGGCGGCCTCGACGATGACGCGGTTGGCGATCATGCAGATCTGTCCCTGATGGAAGAACGAGCCGAACACCGCCGCGCGCACCGCGAGGTCGAGGTCTGCGTCGTCGAGAACGACCAGTGGCCCGTTACCGCCGAGCTCAAGTGCGAGTTTCTTGATACCGGCCTTCTCCGTGATGCCCCGACCCACCGGTGTCGACCCGGTGAACGACACCACCCGCGGCACCGGATGCTCCACGATGGCATCGCCGATCTCCGAACCCGAGCCGACCACCACGGACAACAGCCCCGGTGGCAGTCCCGCCTCTTCGAGGATGCGGGCGAGCAGGAGTCCGCCGGTGACCGGTGTGTCCCCGGCGGGCTTGAGCACGACCGCATTGCCCACGGCCAGCGCAGGAGCCACCGAGCGCGCCGACAACTGCAGCGGGAAATTCCAGGGCGAGATGACAGCCACCACCCCGACCGGCCGACGATGGACGCGATTCTCCTTGCCACCGATATCCGACGGCAGAATGCGTCCCTCGACGCGGTGCGGCATCGAGGCCGCCTCCCACATCACCGAACGCACCAGCCCCCATTCCAATTCAGCCTTCGCCAGCGTGCCGCCGGTCTCGCGGACGAGCCACCGGGTGATTTCCTCCTTGCGTTCGACCATCACTCCGGCGGCAGCACGCAGCACCTCCGCCCGTTCGCTGGGCGATGCATCGGCCCAGTCGTGCTGGATCCGCACCGCCGAGGCATACGCCGCGTCTAGGTCCGCGGTGTCGGCCTGCCTCAACTCCGCCAGCGTCTCGCCGTTGTAAGGATCGGTGCTGGCACGCGTGCTGTCCGACGAGCCCGCGCGCCACGAACCTGCGATGGGCATCGTGTCGAACGCGGGATAGGCGGTCATTCCGGCACCACGGCGATCTTCGAGTGCGGACTGTCGGCCTGTGCCTGCCAGGCTTCGGCGGCATCGGCGAGGGGGTACCGGGTGGTCTCAACCCGGATGCGGCCTTCGGCGGCGTGCGCGGTCAGCTCTTCATACGCCGCCCGCACGACCTCTGGCGGCATGGCGTCGTTGAGGTGGCCGATGTGGGTGCGCCCCATCAACTTCCGAAACGGGATGTCGGCGCTGGAACCCGCCCCCTGGCCGACTGTGATCAGCGTTGCGCCGAGTGCCGTCGCGTCGAGGGCGGCCAGGAACGGGTCGCCGTACACCATGTCGATCACGACGTCGTACCCTTCGCCGGCCTCGTTGCGTAACGCGTACGGAGTGTCGTCTTCGAGTTGAACGACGGCGTCGGCGCCCAGGTCGCGCGTCTTTTCCAGCGCGTCGGCGTCGCGTCCCGCGGCGATCACGCGCGCCGCATACAGCAGCTTGGCCGCCTGCACGGCGATGTTGCCGACCACGCCGGTCGCGCCCAATATGAGCACCGACTTGCCTTCCTTGTGTGCGTGGCGCGTGAGCGGAAGCCAGGCGGCCAGGCCGGCTATACCGAGCGCCACCGCGAGATCATCATCGACACCCTCGGGAACCGGATAGACCTTCGCCGGGTCCACCCGAACGCGCTGCGCCCATGACCCGAATGGCGAGGGCGGCGAATCGAAATACACGCGCGCGCCCTCGGCCGTCAGGCCGACACCCTCCTTGCCCACGACCTTGGGCACACCGGGGTCGCCCATCGCTCCTGATGCCAGGGCCAGATCAACGGGATTGCACCCGGCCAATCTCACATCGACGACGTCCTTGCCATCGGGTTCCTCGAAATCCCGTACCACGGGTGTCTCTCCGGGCTTTTCCAGTACTGCCGCGCGCATAGCCTTGCTCCGTCCGTTGGGGGAAGCGGCGATTCCACCGCCCGCGAAATCGCATACCCCGGCGATGGGCCACCAAACGGATGCGACGCGGCGCTACCGCGCTACCCAGTCCCGGACTGCGGCGACGAACTCCTCGGGCGCGTCGGACTGCACGTAGGTGCCGGCACCTTCGACGATGACCGTCTCGTGATCGGCGAAGATGGCTTCCAGGCGTTCGCGCTCTTGCGGCCGGAAGGCGATGTCGGCGTCGCCCCACACGATCAGGGTGGGCAGGTGGGCCAGGTCGGCGAGGCCCGCCTCGAGGTCGGCCAAGAAATCGTGGCTGGCGAGCACCCGGCCGGGGAGCACGGCACTGGCCTGGCGTCGCTCGGCGGTGCCCAGCGCCTGCCGGTAGTGGGCCATCTCGGCGGGGGTCGGCGTGCGCCGGCGGTGACCGGTGGGGATGAAGGCGTTGACGAGGAGGTTGAACTGCCGGACCAGGAATCGCATCGGGAGCCCACCGACGATCCGGGCGAAGGCTTCGAAATGCAGGACACCGTTGACCGGCCACGCCCAGGTGTTGGCGAGTACCAGCCGTTCGAAGATGTCTGGCCGCCGCTGCGCGGCCGCCAGGCCGATCGGGCCGCCCCAGTCCTGCGCGACCAGCGTCACGTGTTCCAGTCCGAGGGCGTCGACGAAACCCGTGACCACGTCTGTGTGCTGCTCGGGGAGGAAGCGGTATCCCGGTTTGGCCTCCGACAGTCCGAACCCCGGGTAGTCCATTGCGACGCAGCGGAAGTCGTCCCGCAACGCGGCGATCACGTCACGCCAGAGGAACGACCAGGTCGGGTTGCCATGCAGGAGAAGCAATGTCGGCCCGGAACCCTCGTCGACATAGTGCACGGTATGCCCGTCGATCTCGACGAAGCGGCTCTGGAACGGAAACAGGTCGTCGTCGACCCAGGCGGGCCGCGTGCTCCTGGTGGATTTGGTCATGATGCCTCCTGGCGTGCCTGCTACGTGTTGCTTGAACTTTTCATATACACTTGAGAAAATCAAGTGTCGGAGGTGCGATGCGTAGCTATGGGCAGTACTGCGGGTTGGCCCGCTCGCTGGAGGTCGTCGGAGATCGGTGGAACCTGCTGATCGTGCGTCAACTCCTCATCTCCCCCGCCCGCTATCGCGACCTCGTCAATGGCCTGCCCGGTATCGCGACCAACCTGCTCGCCGACCGACTCCGCGACCTCGAGTCCTCGGGTGTCATCGAGCGCCGGTTGGCCGGTGAGGGCAGTGCGGTCGAGTACAGCCTCACTCCGTGGGGGGCCGAACTGCGGCGACCGATCGAGAACCTGATCGCCTGGTCCACCCCGCTGATGGTGCGCGGCCCCGAGGGTGATTCCTTCCGACCCGAGTGGTTCACGCTCGCCATTCCCGCCCTGCTCGGTGCCCGGGTCAAGGTCCGGTCCTCGGCGACGGTCGGCCTGGACATCGGTGAGCTACTGACGCTTCGCGCGACGCGGGCGGGCTTCGAGGTCGGCACGCACCAGGGCGGAGATCTCGATGCGACCGTCCGCACCGAACCTGCCTACGTCCTCGGACTCGCCGCCGGAGCCCTCACACTCGACGATGCCCAAGCCCTCACACTCGACGATGCCCAAGCCCTCGGACTGGTCGCGATCGACGGAGACGAGTCCGTGGTGCGGGCGGTGTTCGCCGCCTGACCGGTGTGCCCACCACCGTCAGGCGTCGTAGTCCACGGCGACCGTTGCGGTGCTGGGATGGGACTGGCACGTCAGGATGAACCCCGCCTCGAGCTCGGCTTTGTCGAGCACAAAGTTCTGCTCCATCGACACCGCTCCGGATAGCACCTTGGCTTTGCATGTGCCGCAGGCGCCGCCCATACAGGCATACGGCGCGTCGATATCGTTCTTCAGGGCGGATTCGAGGATGGACTCACCGGCGGCGAGTTCCACGGTCTGTGTCGCCCCGGCCAGCGTGACGCTCACCTGCGCTTCGGGATATGCGCCGACGTGCGTGGGTTGTGTTGCGCCGCGGAACAGTTCGAGGCGCACCCGCTCGGACGGCACTCCCTCGGACGTGAGGCCCCGGTGCAGGGTTGTGACGAGATCACTTGGGCCGCAAAGGTACCAGCGGTCGACCGAGGTGATCTCACCACCGAGCAGTCGAAGGATCATGGCCAGGTCGATGCGTCCGCGAAGATACTCCGGATGGTGCGCCTCGGTAGAGCGGATGTGAAAGATGCGCAGCCGGTCGGCGTATCGCGCTTCGAGTTCGTCGAGTTCGGCCGCAAACATGGTCGAGTCAGCGGTTCGGTTGCCGTAGAAGAGGGTGAAGCGGCTCTCGGTTTCGATCTCCATGGTGGTGCGCACGATCGACAGGATGGGCGTGATGCCGCTGCCGGCCGCCACCGCGACATAGTCGTGGCGAGCGAGCGGGTGAAGGGATGCTCCGAAATGACCCGTGGGTGTCATCAGTTCCAGGACATCACCGGCGCGCAGAGATTCGACCGCGAACGTGGAGAACGCCCCACCGGCAATGTGTCGCACCCCGATCGCCAGTTCGCCCGAGGTGGCCGACGTGCAGATCGAGTAGTTTCGCCGCACCACGTCCCCACCGATACGGTGCTTCACGGTCAGATGCTGGCCGGCCCGGAAGTGGAACTGGTCCGCGAGGTGATCGGGCACAGCGAAACTGACTTTGACGCTGTCCGGCGTCAGTCGCTCGACGCTCTTGACCGCAATCGGGTGCGTACCGGCACTGCCCGTCGCAGCGGGGCGTGGCATGCGGACGGGCAGCAGTGCAGCCAGTTTGCCGTTGAGGCGTTTCCACTCGCGGTACTGCGGGGCGTCGAGCTGCTGTCCGAAGACCGTACTGATTGCCGCGTCGCGCTCCAGGTAGGCGGCTTCATTGCGTTGCCACGCAGCGACATAGCGATAGAACGGAATGGAGGGATGGAGGTGGTGGACGAGGTGGTAGTTCTGTGACAACAGCAGCGGGGTCAGGATCCACTCGGAGCCGACGCGGTTGCGGGTCGCACGGTAGCGGTTCTCGCGCTGGGTGTCTTCCAGGTCATGATGCGGCAGCCAGTCGAACCACCAGGCGAGCACCGCCATGGCCACCCGCTCGGGAATCAGGTAGATCACCGCGAGCGTCCACAGCTGACCGGTGGCGGCGGCCGACACGATGACCACCACCGCGACCGCCATCAACGTTGCCGTTTCCGCGATCTCGGCGCGTGGCCGCTTGCGCCAATGGCGCACCAGGAAGCGGAGGTACGGCAGATCCATGGCGGGGAAGCGGAAGGGCAGCTGCCACCACGGCGCGGCGCTCACGAAATGATCGGGATCGGCGTCACCGTCGTTGGTGTTGCGGTGATGCTCGATGTGGATGAACGCGAACGACTTGAACGAAATCAGCGGCGAGACAAAGAACATCGCGACACGACCGAACGCGACGTTGACCCAACGCCTGGAGCTGATCGAGTAGTGCGACGCGTCGTGCAACACGGTGAACAACACGAAGATCGCGACGGCGCTGGCGCCGATGGTGGCGACCGCAGGCAACGTGTCGGTGAGGGCGGCCCAGGTTGACGCGCCGAAGAGCACAAGCGCGAGGGTGAAGATGCCGACGATAGGCCAGGACAGCGCGGGCACCCGCTCACCCGGATCCGGCAGGGCCTGCAGCGAGCCCGCCGCACGGGGTTGGGAGTGTGCGTGTTCCGTCGTGGTCGACATCGGACTCCTCGATCGCGCTGCGGATGAGATGCCCAACCTACAAACGGCCGGCGACGGTCAACAAGGCCCTCACAGCCCTCCGCAGTGTGCTGACAGCACATTGCGACGTGGCCCAATACCGGTGACGAGGCTAGGCCTCGGGCAACACCGAGGCTCCCAGCACGCCGCACACGACCAGGGCCGCGTGCAGTTCGGCGACCTTGACCGTCGCGGGCCGGCCTCGGCGTTCCTCGGCACGACGCACCCGTTGCAGCACCGTGTTCTTGTGGATTCCCAAGGTGCGGGCGGCGGCGGTCAGACTCCCCTGCGCGTCGAGAACGGCCAGCAGAGCGGCCCGCTCACCGCGCTCTTTGGCGCCGTCGCGCGCGAGGTCACCGAGCTGTGCGGCAACGAAAGACCGCGCCGTGTCCAGGTCGCGCGCGACAGCGTCCACCAACGCGACATCGCCGAACTCGGTGATCGACGGCGCCCCGCGTCCCGACAGTTCGACGACCCGTCGCGTGCGCACCGCCTCCAGATGCGTCGCGCGAAAACCCGCAGCGCCGGGATGGGGTGAGCCCACCGCCAGGTGGACGTGCTCCGATGGGCCCGGGAATTCCGCCGCCAAGCGTGCGAGCGAAACCGCCCCCTCGTCCCTGGCCGAGGACCACCCCCACACTGCGAGTGGTCCGTCCGCCACGACGAGCGGATGACCGTCTCCGAGATGGCGGCCCACGTGCTTGGCGAATCCCTCCAGGTCCACGCCGCGGTCCTTGACCCAACACACGAATCCGATCTGCCGGCCGGTGAGCCGGTGGCTGAGCACACGCTCGGCCCGGGCGCTGTCGACCCGCTCGCCGGCGAGCAGTGCCCGCACCACGTCGTCGCGGTCGGCTCTCGCCTGGTTCTGCCGTCGGTCGAGCTCGGCGACATACTCGGCCGCCACCAGCGAGGAGATGCGGTCGATGTAGCGAAACCCGAAACGCTCGAGCTCGGCGAAGGTGCGCAGTGCCACAGCGGGATCGTCGATCCAGTTCACGAGCGAATCGGCGAGCTTCTCGGTGAAGTACTCATGGCCCAGGCGGTAGAACCGCAACATGACATCGACGCTGTGCCCGCGCGCTGCCATGGCCCGCGCGTGCTCGAGCGCAGTGACCGGTGCCTCCGCCGCCGCGACATCGATGCCATGGCGGAACATCGACAGGACCGCTTCGAGATTCGATGAGCACGAGCCCAGGGTGAGGCCGCGAAGCTCGGCATCTCCACCGACCTCCGGTATCCGATCGACCAGGTAGTGCAGCATGTCGTCGGCCAGGCTGGACACGTCCCCCAGCAGTGAGGCCGCGACACCCCTTCCGGCGACCGCGCCGTCAGCCGACTCGCGCGGGTCCATGCCTGCAGACTATCCGCGACGCGGGTGGGCGGCGCACAGAAAGAGCACGTGGGCCTGAGATGCCTCCGGAATCATCCAGAGACCGAACACCTCTCGGTCCTGGACCATCCGGGCCGGATATGAGGTACACATGGCGCCCGAAGCCTTGTACCATGAGCACTGGTTCAGCAGCAGCCTTCCGCACCAGCAGATGGAGGCTGACATGACCGACGTTCAATCCAGGATGATGCAGTCGCCGCGGGGCACAGCGTGGCCGCAGCCCGCCGGCGGGTCTCCGGCCTTCGAAATGTCCACCCGGTGGCTTACTTTCGATGTCGCGGTGCTGTCGGTTGAAGGCCAACTGAACGACGCGGCCACCGCCGAGTTGCTCGAATACGCATCGAGCAAGGCGCTACTGTGCCGGCTGCTGATCCTCAACTTGGAGCGGGTCAGGTCTCTTTCCCGCGGCGGCTACGACATGCTCAGAATGCTCGAGAGCCGATGCGCGGCGGCAGACGTTGCGCTCAGCGTGCTGCACGGCAGATACGCCGACACCGGATAGCGGCGGGCCGCCGGGTGTCAGACCGCTACGGTGACGAGACGGCTGGCCGGAAGTGCTGAGACCGTGCGGCCGATGACCACGCCTTGAGCGGTCCCCTTCGGCGTCGTGATGGGCAGAGTCGATCCCGGGAGCAGATCGTCACCGTTGTCGGTGTCTCCGGAGAACCACTCGTTGAACCAGGTGGTGGCCAGCACCGTCACGGCAGCCTGGTTCTGCGGCTTCGGGAAGCCCGCGGCGATGAAGGCGGCGAACTGGATGAGCGGGTTGCCGCCCCGCATCGAATCCATGTGCACACCCCCCTTCAGCACCACCCCGTTGAACCGGCCGGGCCGCGCCTCGTTGAGCGCCTCCTTGACGTTGCTCGTCGAGTTCAGGAAGTTCGACGGTGCACCGATCTCGCGAATCGGGATGAAGCGACCGGTGGCATCCTCATACGCCGACAACTTGGCCAAGGTGTCGACCATCGTCGTGCCGGTCGGGACCCCGTCCAACGTGATCACTCCGACCAGGTTCTCGACGGCACCGTTGTCGACCAGGTAGCCGGCGGCTGCTGAAACCAGCTGCCCGCCAAGGGAATGGCCGGCGAGCCCGAACTTCTCAGGCAGCTGTGCAGTGGCCGGGTCCACGCCGTAACGGGTGGCGAAGCCGGCGGCACGGGCACTGTCGGTCAGCGCCGTCCGCTCGCCGACGAACAGATCGGCGATGGCCTTCGCCATGCCCTCACCGCCGAGCCAGTGGTCGTCGCCGGCGAAAATGTTCGACGGGATCGACGGGGTGACGACGATGCTGCCGGTCGACGCGGCGAGGTCGGCCGCGGTGTAGCTGTACATCGGGCCCAGCGCCAACAACCCGTGCTGCAGGACGATCAGCTTGTCCGGCACCACATCCCCTTCGGGGTAGTACCAGTTCGCCTTGATCCGCTGCCCGTTGGAGAGCACGATGGAGGAGCTTCGCACCGTCACGGTGCTGTTCGGCGGTAGCGACGGCGGCCCGGTCACCAGAGCCTCCAGCGCCTGGATGGTGTTCACGGCCAGCGAACCGATGGTGTTGACGAGGGCATTGGCCACACTTCGGACCCAGCCCAGCAGTGACGGCGTGCGTGGCGCGGCGGCCTGCACCGGCGCCGCCGCGTCGGGCGTGGCCAGCGCCAGCGACGCGGTCGACTGCGCAGAAATCCGCGCGGAGAGCGGGCCACCGGAGCCGATTTCGGTCGGTGCGGGCGGCGACACAGTGGGAGTACGCAGCACGGGACCGGCCTGGGCAGCAACCACCAGGGCGGGCCTGAGCACCCTCGGGGTCGCCGGCGCGGAATGTACCCGTGGCGCCGTCACCGCGGCGGTCCTGGCGGTCAGGTTCCTCTTCTTTTTCTTCGGCGGTTCAGTGAGACTCTCTGCCGGGTCGGAGATTTCGGGAGACTCCGCCAAGGGGGCGCCCGATTCCGGGTCGGTGTCGGGCTTCTCACTCTCTATGTCTCGGACGGTAGTGAGTCGGGGGCCACGGACGGTGCCCGTTGTCGGGCCTTCCGCAGGGCTTGAGGCCGAGCCGCTCTGCGGGCCCGACCGATCGTCCGCGACAGCAGCACCTGCACCCGCGAACACGGCAGCAGTGACCCCGCCGGACAAAAGCCCGGCGCTGACCCACGCAGTTAGTCGTTCCACCATTTGCCCAGCGCCTTTGCGATAGTGAATGAAGCTAACTTTGTTGGAGACTAACGCCGGGCTGCGGTTTCGCGTGCCGTTATGCGGTTTCCGCGCTGGTCACCTGGCGGCCGGGCAATGCGTCCAACCCCCGCTCCCGGCGTCGGTGCACAAATCCACCGAGTGGGTACTCCCCCATCCATGACGAGTACGGAGACCTCCGGGCACGAGCACGACCAGACCGATGTCACGGCCGTGCCGAAGAAACCGCAGACCGTTGTCATCTTCGCTCCGTCGCCCGTGCTGACCGTCACCATCGAGGACCGTTCCGGGGAGGCCGACGTTCACGTACACGCGGGGGGACAGGGCGTATGGCAGTCCCGCATGGTGTCCTCACTCGGCGTGCCGACCGTGCTGTGCGCAGCACTCGGCGGGGAAACCGGCTCCGTGCTCGGCCATCTCCTGCCGACAGCGGACGTCACCGTGCGAAGCGTTGCGGTCAGCGCACGCAACGGGGCATATGTGCACGACCGCCGCTCCGGGGATCGAGACATCATCGCCGAGAGCCCCGGGAGCCCGCTGGACCGCCACGAGCTCGACTCGCTCTACGAACTGACCCTGACCGACGGTCTCATTCACGGGTGGGTGCTGCTGTCCGGGCCGCAGGACGACCGGGTTGTCCCGGCCGACCTGTACCGTCGCCTGGCCACCGACCTCGGTGCCAACGGGTGCAAGGTCGCCGCCGACCTCGCCGGCGAGCGACTTGAGGCGGTACTCGCGGGTGGACCGGATCTGATCAAGGTCAGTCACGAGGAACTGCTCGACGACGGCCGGGCGACATCCGACGATGCCGAAGACCTCGTCGCGGCCATGCGATCGATGCGCGACGACGGCGCAGGCACGATCGTCGTGTCGCGTTCCGGAGCCGCACCCGCCCTGGCCCTGCTCGACGAACACGACGCAGGAGCCGACGGGACGCGAGGCGGTGCCGTCCTGGAAGTCGAGATGCCGAAGCTGGAGCCGGCGGACCCGGCCGGTGCCGGGGACTCGATGACGGCAGGCATGGTCGCCGCGCTGGCAGCCGGCCGTTCGCTGCGCAGAGCCTTGCAGATCGGCGCGGCGTGCGGGGCGCTCAATGTGGTGCGCCACGGCTTGGGCACCGGCGGCGCGCAGGCCGTGGAGACACTCGCCGAGCGGGTCGAGCTGCGCCCGTGGGGATAGGACGAGGGGAAGGACGACAGGTGCCACGCGCATTGGTGACCAACGATGACGGGATCGACTCGGCCGGCCTGCACGCGCTGGCCGTCGCGGCACGGCGGGCGGGGCTGGACGTGATCGTGGCCGCGCCCGCGGAGCAGGCCAGCGGCGCCAGTGCGTCCCTGACCGCGGTCCGCCGAGACGGCCGCACGATCATCGAGCGCCGCGAGGTGCCCGGGTTGGACGGCATCGAGGCCTGGGCCGTCCGGGCGCAACCCGGGCACATCGTTACCGCGGCGCTGAGCGGCTGGCTCGATCCGCGTCCGGACCTGGTGCTGTCCGGGATCAATCACGGCGCGAATGTTGGTCAGGCGGTGCTGCATTCGGGGACCGTCGGCGCGGCGTTGACCGCGAAGACCAACGGTGTCCGCGCATTGGCGGTGTCTTTGGATGTAGCGCTGCGCCCCAGTGGGCAGCGCCACTGGGCAACCGCCGCTGGTCTCGTGGCGCCGGTGCTGCAGTTGCTGCTCGATGCGCCCGAGGCCACCGTGCTGTCCTTCAACGTCCCTGACCGGCCGGCATCCGAGGTCGGTCCGATCCGGCATGCCCCGCTGGCGCGTGGCGGGGCGGTGCAGGCGCGGGTCGACGAGGTTCGCGATGGCGACGTCCGGCTGGCCGAGTTCGAGATGAGCGAGGATCCCGAACCCGGCACCGACAGCGCTCTGCTGGCTGCCGGGCACCCGACGCTCACCGAGCTCCGGTCCGTCGAGGCGCACAACGGTGGGCTGGTGCAGCACTGGCTGCGAGCGAGGACCGCGCAGGCCACCAGCTGACGCCGGGGCGCCCCGACGTGTGCGCGGCCTCAGGCCCCGGCCGGCACCGGGTAGCGGTCGTTGATGTCGGCGCCGGATGCTTTGCGCGCGCAGTGGGCGCAACAGAAGATGCCCTCGTCCGCCTCCACTCCATGGCCGAGGATCCGGCAGCCGCAGTGCGCGCAATCGGGTGCGAGCTGGACAGCGGCACATTCCACGCTGTCGAAAGTCGCCGAATGCCCGTCCGCGAAGGTCACCGAGAATGCCTTGTCGTAGTCGTTGCCGCAGGTATCGCAGATTGCCATGAGAACTCCTCACATTGCAGTTCGGCAATGAGTGCCCGGCCGCGCGGGTCGGCAAACGGGCAGGCGGTCTCGACCTCGACAACCCGGCATGCGTCGGTAGAGTCGATGATCATCATGGTCGAGAAGCGCAGTGTTCGGCGGTTGGCGTTCCTGCTGATTGCTCTCGTGATGGGCGCCGTCCTCGGATCAGCTCCCGCCGTGGCCGCCGAACTCAGCGACTACCGCTGGAAAAGTCGACCCTTGCTGCTGTTCGCACCTACCGGCAGCGATCCCCGGCTCGTGGAAACGCTGAGCCTAATCGAGGCCAGTCGATGTGACTTTGTCAGTCGCGACATGGTGACCGGCCTGGTGGTGACCGACGGCACCAGCACGCTCGATGGCCACGTCCTCAGCGCCGATCAGTCACGGGGGCTGGCAAGCCAATATGCGATCGGGGAGAACGCGTTCAGCGTGCTGTTGATCGGAAAGGACGGCGGCGAGAAGCTGCGCGTCAACCAGGTGCCGGATCTTCACACGGTCTATGCCGTGGTTGACGGCATGCCCATGCGCAACCGCGAGATGGCCACCGATCCGAGTCGGTGTTGATGACCGACGTGCTCCGATAGAAGCGGACAGTGACCTCATGAAGAATTGCCGGCACCGCACGTGCCGAGGTCATCGGCTACCGCGTGGGCTGGCCGGCATCGTGTTCGCGTGCTCGGCGATTCTGGTCGCGTCGTGCGGAGGCGCCGAGCGATCCGCCAGCGCAGACGAGACGACGACCACGCCGGAAACTCCTCGCTCGTCGGTACTCGTCGACCTCGACGATGCCGGCGAGGTCGCCACCTGGACAACCGTCAACGACCCTGTCATGGGCGGAAGGTCCACCTCGAAGATCGCATTCGGCGATGGGGGACTCGTGTTCTCCGGCACTCTCTCGCTGGAGAACAATGGCGGGTTCGCCTCGGCCCGCAGCCCGCAGGACCCCGAACTCGGGCGGCGAGCAACAGGTGCGAAGTCGCTTCGCGTGCACGCGCGGGGCGACGGAAAGACCTACCTGTTGAAGGTGGGTATTGCCGGGCAGCCATGGTCCTACGTGCAGCGTTTCCCCACCCGGGCCGCCGTACCCGAGGTCCACGAACTACCCATCGAGGGCTTCCGGCCGGTCGGGATGCGCCTCGATCCGGCACCCGATGCGCCGCAGACCCTGGAACCTTCAGGCATCAACCAGGTTTCGGTCTACATTCTCGACAAACAGCAGGGCCCGTTCGAACTCATCATCAGCGCAGTCGATGCCACCACCTGAGAGGGCCTGCCGCAGCAGCTATCTCGCCGGAACACCCAAACAACGCGAACCGTGGCGGTAGCCTTCACCGATGGCGTCGACGCCTCTCCCCGTGGTTTTGGCCACGCTCGCCTTGCGGCGCAGGCTCAAGCAGTTCGCAGACATGCTCGTGCCGCCGCAGATCGCGATGCTGGACCTCGGTGAGGGTGTTGCCGGCGTCCAGATCGCCGCAGCCATCGCTGAACTCGGAATTGCCGATGTGCTTGCCGATGGGCCGATGACCGGCCCGCAGATCGCCGGACGGATCGACTGCGATGCAGAGACCACATATCGCCTGTTGCGCGGCGCCGTCGCATGCGACCTGTGCACGATGGATCACCGCACCGGTGCGGTGAAACTGACCCGCAATGGCGCGGTGTTGCGCGGCGACCATCCCGCGTCGCTGCGGGCCTGGATGCGCTACAAGGGGATGCGGTCGACCGTCGATGCCTGGGGCGGCCTGGCCGCCAGCGTGCGCAGTGGTCACAGCGCGTTCGAGATCGTGCACGGTATGTCGGTGTGGGAGTGGTTCGCCACGCACCCCGACGAGCAGCGGGTGTTCGCCGCGACCATGCGTCAGGCCACCGAGATCAGTGCCCGCGCCATCGCCCGGGTGTATCCGTGGCCCGACGGAGCGGTGGTGTGTGACGTGGCCGGTGGGATCGGCACGCTGTTGTCGGTCATCGTGGCCGAGTCGCGCGCGAACCTGCGCGGGGTTCTGGTCGACAGTGCGGGAATGATCGCCGAGGCAGAGGGATTCCTCGCAGAGCGCGCGGTTGCCGACCGCATCGACCGTGTCGAGGGTGACATCTTCCGCGCCGTGCCCGCCACCGCCGATGTCTACCTGCTCAAGGATGTGCTGCACGACTGGGACGACGAACGCTGCGCGAAGATCCTCGACGCGGTCGCCGCGAGCATGCCCCGTGGCAGCAGGCTGGTGGTGATCGAGTACCTGCAGCCACCAAATCGGCCGAATCCGTTCTCACCGCTGCTCGACCTGCACACGTTGACCCAGCGGGACGGCGGACGTCTGCGCTCGTTGGACGAACTGTCGACATTGTTCACCGGAGCCGGCCTGCGCCCCACCGGCCGCAGGTTCTCTGTCGTGCCGCACGATCTCATCGAGGCAGAAAAGATCTAGGCGCGGATTCTCCGGCACGGTCAGGGGACAGCTAAACCTGCCGGCGGTGTTAGACACGTCACGCCCCGTTCGGCGTGCGGATTGGGCTGTGGCATACGTCTATTCAAGTAGCTGACCAGAAGGCCGGCAATCTCAGGAAGTAGGCCACATCGCATGAGCAAGGACCGAGGCATCGTCAGTCGTCTCTTCGAGGGGCTCGGCCGTGTCACCTGGGGCGTCGTCAAGCACAAGGTTCGCGAGCGCCGCGCCCAGAAGCAGCAGCGCCGGCGCTGACAGCACGAAAAAACCACGGCGACAAGCCGTTAACCCCATCAACTGAAGGAGCAGCATCATGAGCACTTCCACCGCCGATCACATCCCCAGCCGCCGTGCCGGCGGCCTGGCCGCCAAGTTCGGACTGATCGTCGCTCTCGTCCTCGTCGTGGCCCTCGCCATCTTCGCGCTGCAGAACACGGTTCACACCACGGTGAATTTCGTCGGGTGGAACGTCGATCTGGCCCAAGGTGTCTGGCTGATCGGCGCCGCAGTGGTCGGCGCCGTCATCGCACTGATCGTCAGCGCGGCCATTCGGGTGCGGCGCGCGATCACGTGAGCCGTGCTCTGATCAGGTGGGCGGGCTCGACGCGCCGGGACATGGCGCAGGGCCATTGATCGGGCAATGGACGCGCTCTTCGACACGCACGCGATCCCCCGAGCCCCCGACGGCGTGCCGGGGCCTGATTCCGACGCCGGCGAGAATGGCTGCGCCCAGCAGTAGGGCCGCGGCGATCACGATGGTGATGCGGAACCCGGCGTCGAACGCGGTGGGATCGGCGTAGTCGGTGCCGCCGATACCGGCTACGCCTGGTAGGACGGCCACGGCCAGGAGGCCTCCGGCTCGGGCGACCGCGTTGTTGACTCCGGATGCCGCTCCCGCGAGTCGGTCCGGTGCGGAGTCGAGAACGGCGGCCGTCAGTGGTGCCACGACCAGGGCGAGGCCGGCGCCGAATACCAGCGCGGCGGGCAGGACGTCGGCGAGCCATGACGCCTCTGGGCCGATGCGCAGCATCAGCAACAGTCCGGCCGCCGAGAGCAGCGGACCCAGGGTTATGGGCAGTCGCGGTCCGATCCGGCTGGCGAGTGCGCCGGCGCGGGCGGAGAACACCAGCATGATTGCCGTTACCGGCAGCAGGGCGGCCCCGGCCGCGACGGGACTGAATCCGGCGACGGTCTGCAGCTGCAAGACCAGAATCAGGAAGACCACTCCCAGTGCCCCGTAGATCAGCAATGTCATGGCGTTCGCCACACGAAACGTGTTGTCGCTGAACAGCGACGGCGGCACCAACGGATGCGGGGAACGCCACTCCACCGCGACGAACGCGGCCAGCGCGAGCACGCCGGCACCGACCGCCACCAGGGCGCTCACCGTGGCGCCCGCACTGCCCAGGCTGGTCAGCCCAAACGTCAGCGCGCCGAGGCCCAGCGCGGCGAGGACCGTACCACTGATATCCAGGCCCGGCGGAGACTGATGATCGCGACTTTCGGGCACGCGGAGCACCGTTACCGCGATGACCACCGCGGCCAGCGGCAGGTTGACGAGAAAGACTGCCCGCCAACTCCACTCGACAAGGAAGCCCCCCACAAACGGGCCCACCGCGCCGGCCAGCCCACCCAGCCCTGACCACGCGCCGATCGCGGCGGCGCGGTCGACACCGCGG
Organism: Mycolicibacterium frederiksbergense; assembly: GCF_012223425.1. Taxonomy (GTDB): domain Bacteria; phylum Actinomycetota; class Actinomycetes; order Mycobacteriales; family Mycobacteriaceae; genus Mycobacterium; species Mycobacterium frederiksbergense. Next base: position 2,544,971 of record NZ_CP038799.1, on the reverse strand, counting down.
AACGACGCCGAGATCAAGGCCAGGCTGCCCGGGGTGAGCAGCGCGCCGCCCACCCCCTGCAACGCCCGGGCGGCAATCAGTGTCTCGACGTTCGGCGCCACGCCGCAGGCGGCCGAGGCGACCGCGAACCACACCACTCCGATCACGAATACTCGCCGGCGGCCGAAGTGGTCGCCGAGTGAACCGCCGAGCAGGATCAGTGCCGCCAGCGTCAGTGTGTAGGCGTTGATGACCCACTGCAGACCACCGAAGCCGGCACCCAGGTCGGCGCCGATGTGCGGCAACGCCACGTTCACCACTGTGCTGTCGATCATCACGATGCCGGACCCGAGCACAGTGGCAAGCAGGGCCCACCGGCCGGCGGCGGTCCCCATCCGCAGTCCGCTCGGATCGATCACGCCGCCCTCCACGCCCACTAGAAGCATCGTCCGCGCGAACGGTACCCGCACTGTCCGTCTGTCACGCCCCGGCACGAGGCGGACTGGCGTGCTTCGCCACGTCGAAGCGGCCTGACTACTCGGGGAACACCAGCAGGGTGGACACTAGGACGTGGCCCTTTCAGCAACGGTGTTCAAAGTCGAACTTGGCGTCTCCGATGTCGATCACGGTTACTACGCCGATCACACGCTGACCGTGGCCCGTCATCCCAGTGAGACCGACGAGCGGATGGTGGTGCGCTTGTTGGCGTTTGGGCTGCGCGCACACCGGCTCAGCGACGTCGACGGTGAGTTGACGTTCGGAGCCGGCTTGTCCACCCCGGGGGTCCCGGACCTGCGGCTCGCCGACTATACGGGCCGCATCCTGGAGTGGGTCAACGTCGGCCAACCCGATGAACGCGCCTTGGGCAAGGCGGCCGGCCAGGCCGATCAGGTGCTGCTGTATCCGTTCGCCGCCGGCGTGGCCACCTGGTGGCGCACCGTGGGGCCCAAGGTGGCGGGGCTGTCGAACCTGTCGGTGGTGCAGATACCGCATGCAGCGGTGCAGCAGCTGGCCCAGACCGTCGATCGCCGGGTCTCGGCGCAGGTGATGGTGATGGAAGGTCAGGTGACGATGACCGTGGGCGATGTCGACGTCACCTTCACGCCCGAGCCGCTGGAGTGACACCGTGGGCAGGTTCGCTCACCGATCTCATCGGCCGCCCGAGTCGACGGCCACGGTAGAGACTCGCCACGCCACGACAGCGCGTCCGTCGGCGTTCAACGCACTCCGGCAAGGAAACGCACTAGCCGGCCACCGATAGCTCAACGAGAACTGCCTATGACTGCGTCAGCAATCCTGGTGGCTACGCCTTCGGGAGCGATATCCACGGTGTCGATGACTTCTGCCGCTTCGTGCAGCCACGTGCGTGCTGCATCCTCGTAGGCCCGCAGGTAGGCCAGCCGGAACGCCGACGGCCCCATCTCGGTGTCGCGTTCGATCCGTGTGCGCAACGTCTCCTGATCGGCATGAAGGACATAGTGCCGCAACGGGATACCGTAGCTCTGCAATCCTGAGCTGATCTCACGCCAGTACTGCTGGACCAGCACCGTCATCGGCACCACCAATGTGCCACCGGTGAAGGCCAGGACGTGACGGGCAGTCTCGACTACGAGCGGTCGCCATGGCGGCCAATGCTGGAAGTTGTCAGTCTCCGGTAGACCCGGGGTGATATCCATTAACATCCCGCCGACCGTCTCCGCATCGAAGACGCGCGAGTCCGGGAGCAGTCCTTGGAGCAGAGCGCTGGTTGTCGTTTTGCCCACACCATGGGTTCCGTTTATCCAGACGATCATGAGCAACGACGCTACCGGCAAGAACGCGCAGCCGAATTCTTCATCGCTGGTGATTACTTGCGCGACGCCACGGGAGCGCTGTAGTCCAAGTACGAAACCGGGATCCAGGTGGCTGTGTCAATCATTTTCTCTACGTAGGTCTTTGAGCATCGCTATCCCCAGCGGGCCGTGGCCTTGGCCGACCTCGCGGAAGCCCTTGCGTTCGTAGAGCCGTCGTGCGGGATTGCGGACGTGGACGTTGGTGCACATTGTGTCGAACAGTTGCGCGAGTTCTGCGAACAGAGCATCCAGCAGCACTCCCCCCGATGCCGGCGCCGCGCTGTTCCGGCACGACCGCCATGCACAGCTCGGGCAACGGCACCCCGAGAGCATCCGTGCGCAGCGGTGGATTGCTGTGATAGGTCCACACTGCCCCGGCCGGCGATCCTTGACAGTCCTCGGCGATGATCGCCACGGTTCCCGGCGCGGGCAACATCTCCAGCACCTCGTCATCGTCCGGGTCGGGCAGGGGCCGATCTTCGATCACGCAGGCGTACCGCGCCATCTTGACCATGAACCGACGATCACCAGGCGTGGCTGCACGCAACGTCACCGACATCCCGTCACCCCGAATGCGAGTATGCCGGCGGATGGGCGCGCAGATGCACACGGACGTCCGCGTCTGCGTCCTCGACCTCCTCTTCGACGAACCCCAGACGCCGGTATGGACGGTGGGCATCGCTGTTGACCTTCAACACGCTCAGGCGCACACCGCGATCGGCGCCGAACGCGTCATCCAGCACATCACGCAGAATGCGGCTGCCGATCCCTCGGCGCTGAAAGCCCGCCGCAACCTCGATCAGACCCACGTACACATCGCCCTCCTGGTGGGCGAGGTTCAGCCGTCCCGCATCGACGCCGTCAACGACGATCACCTGGGTGGCAGCGATATCGAGTGTGCGGCTCAGATACGCGCGCTGATCCTCGTCATCCCAGCCCCACACCTGATTCACGTACGGACCCAGCGTGGCCTTGTGCAGCTCGAAAATGAACTCGAAGTCCTCGACAACGGCCGCGCGGAACGTAATCGTGGTCATGGCAGCCGCCGCACATCTAGCGCGGTCTCGGCCGCGCCATCTCCCAGTGCCTGCACGAAATATGCTCCCGCTGAACTTTTCTCAGCGACCGCCTCCACAAACGTTGTTCCGCGGTAGAGCAGTCCTGCCCCGTCATCGGTGGCGTAGGAGGCCGGCAACACCCGATTTGCGACCAGGCTATGCAGCAATGGCCGGCGTTGTTCCTCGGAGTCGTAGTGCACACCATTGCCATACGGCAGGAAACCCAACCCATTGCTGATCGGTTGAAGCGCGGGGCCAAACGAGTCAGTCGTGCCCCCGGCGTGCCAGCAGATCGATCCTGCCGAGATTCCGGTCAGCAGGGTCTGCTGCACGAATAGGTGACATCTGAGTTGGCTTGCCCGGGATGGGTGAGCTGGAAGGATGTCAGTGTGCCCAGGCCTTACCCCCGTGAGTTCCGTGACGATGTCGTCCGCGTGGCCCGCAACCGCGATGACGGTGTGACGATCGAACAGATCGCCACTGATTTCGGTGTGCACCCGATGACGCTGCACAAGTGGATGCGCCAAGCCGATATCGATGAAGGTGCCAAGCCCGGCAAGAGCACCGGTGAGTCGGCTGAGCTGCGGGAGCTGCGTCGCCGGAATCGGTTGTTGGAGCAGGAGAACGAGGTCCTGCGCCGGGCGGCAGCGTATTTGTCGCAGGCCAATCTGCCGGGAAAAGGGTCTACCCGCTCGTAAGTGAGCTCGCTGCCGACGGGATTCCCGTGGCGGTGACGTGCCGGGTACTCAAGCTCGCCCGCCAGCCTTACTATCGCTGGCTGGCCCAGCCGATCACCGACGCCGAGATGATCGAGGCCTACCGCGCCAACGCCCTGTTCGACGCCCACCAGGATGACCCCGAGTTCGGGTACCGCTACCTGGTCGAAGAGGCCCGCGATGCCGGTGAGCCAATGGCTGAGCGCACCGGCTGGCGGATCTGCTCGCAGAATCGATTGTGGAGTGTGTTCGGTAAGAAACGCGGCAAGAACGGCAAGGTCGGCCCGCCGGTGCACGACGATCTTGTCGAGCGCGATTTCACCGCGGGTGGCCCAAATCAGTTGTGGCTCAGCGACATCACTGAGCATCGTACCGGTGAAGGCAAGCTCTATCTCTGCGCGATCAAGGACGTGTACTCCAACCGCATCGTCGGGTACTCGATCGACTCCCGGATGAAGTCCCGGTTAGCGACCACGGCCTTGAGTAACGCGGTGGCACGCCGCGCTAATGTGGCCGGGTGCATAGTTCATAGCGATCGTGGGTCTCAGTTCAGGTCAAGACGATTCGTGCACGCACTCGGCCGCTACGAGATGGTCGGGTCAATGGGCCGTGTCGGGGCGGCCGGTGACAATGCGGCCATGGAGAGCTTCTTCGCTCTGCTGCAGAAGAACGTGCTCGATCGCCGCCGCTGGGAGACCCGCGAGGAGCTGCGGATCGCGATCGTCACCTGGATCGAACGGACCTACCACCGCCGCCGGCGCCAAGCCGGCCTCGGGCGGTTGACCCCGATCGAATTCGAAGCAATCATGACCACACCGGCCAGTCAGGCCGCGTGACCGAAACTGTCACCTGATCGTGCAGCAGACCCGTGTTTCGAGGCGGGCCCGCGCGAGACTCACTTTGCACCAATAGGTGTTCTCATAGGTGCCGCGTCAAGTTCCGGCCAAGTACGAACCGCAACGGCGTTGTCCCCGCGTGATTGTCGCGATGCGACCGAACGGCGGGTCACCTTTATCAAATCTTCACCGAAGAGCTAGCCCACCCATATCCTTCCCAGCAACACTGAAGGTCGTAATGCCAGTTATCCGAGCGGTCGAAAGGGGTGCTTCGTGCCAATTTGCTACACGTCAACGCCCGCCCGAGCAACCCTCAAGCTCGTTCCGGAACGGCGCTGGCATTTAACCGCGGCGATTCGGCATGGCGGTCGACTCGCCACCGCGAGGCACTCAACACCATGCCTGTCGATGGGCAAAGCCAGCGCCCCCACCGATAGCGGGCCCATACCATCAGCGACAGCTACGCCAACCCCATCATCGACTCATCGACCTACGGCGGCGTCTATGTTCACTCTGCACCCTGGTCGGAGGGTGTCCACGGCCTGGCGAGCCGCAAAGCCACTGCGTGACGGTGGCATGCTTCTCGGCCAGTCGGCCTCGCCGCTGGCTGGCCGGGGTCGATCTACATCCGATGCACGTAGATCTCGAGGAGCCGATTCGGTGCAGCTCAATGCCCGTGCGAACCACAGGCCAATCGCACGACCTCAGGACAAATCATGACCCGGCGAGCCATCATGAGCGCCACACTCGGCGTGGTCGCCATCATCGCATTCAACGCGACGCTGGTGACGGGTCCGGGTGCGAATGCTCAACCGGTAGGACCGGACTCACCTGATCCGGTCACCCCTACCTTGACCGGCGCTCCGGTGTTGGACATGACAACAGCTGCCAACCAATCGGCGCCGCCAATTCCGCCGATGCAGTCACCAGATCCGTCGGCCATTCCAACTCCGGTGGCGTCTGGTAGCCCAGTAGGACAGAACCCGACTCCTTATTCCGGCCCACCGGTGTTCGCCCCCCGACGTTCAATCCTCTCAACGGGTCGATGGTCGGTGTCGCCAAACCGATCATCATCAACTTCCAGCGAACGATCGCCGACCGTCCCATGGCCGAACAAGCTATCCACATCGCGTCGAACCCGCCCGTTCCCGGCAAGTTCTACTGGATGTCGGACACCCAGGTTCGTTGGCGCCCCTTCGATTTCTGGCCGGCCAACACAACGGTCAGCATCGATGCCTCGGGAACGAAGTCCAGCTTCCGCACGGGTGAATCACTCGTCGCCACCATCGACGACTCGACCCACCAGATGACCGTCACGCGAAACGGCATCGCCGAAAGGACGTTCCCGGTCTCCTTGGGTAAACCAAACTACGAAACCCCGAACGGCACCTACTACGTGCTGGAGAAGTTCGCCGACCTCGTGATGGACTCATCCACCTACGGCGTTCCGATCGATTCGCCCGAGGGCTACAAGCTCAAAGTCCAAGACGCCGTCCGCATCGACAACAGCGGCATCTTCGTCCACAGCGCTCCGTGATCGGTGAGCGATCAGGGCAGGCGCAACGTCAGCCATGGATGCCCTAATCTCAGCCCGGCCAACGCGCAATGGTTCTACGACAACTTCGGCAGCGGCGACCCCGTCGTCATCAAGAACACCACCGGCGGCCTCTACAACCAGAACGACGGTGCACAGGACTGGCAGATCTAAATGATTCACTTAAATTGCGCCCGTGCGACTCCCGAGGTCCGCGGGTTCAAAGGACTTGGTCGAGGGACAAGGCTGCGGCGGCGATCCAGGCGTGTCCAATAGTCTGTGTAAGTCTTGAAGAAAGGAAGGATCGCAGTTCGTTACGGACAGGCAAGAATGTGGATTCGTCGCCGGTTGAGGCGGTTCCGTGGAGATGGCTGAGGCGCTGCGCGGGCCTCGGGTGCAGTCGACGATCTGCTGGCTCAGATCGACACGGACGAGGTGACCCTGACCGGCGAAGGCGGTTTGCTGCCGGGGTTGATCAAGCTGGCCCTGGAACCTGGCCACGAGACCGCGATGGCTCGGTCACCCCGCAGTCGGGCAAAGGGGCCCGGCGTTATCGGTGGCTCGATGACATGATCATCTCGCTGGATGCCGGCGGGATGACGTTGCGCGACATTCAATTCTACCTCGCGGCCACGGTCGGTATTGAGGTGTCGCATGAGACGATCTCCACGATCGTCGATGAAATCTTCGATGAGGTACTGGTCTGGCAGCGCCGGCCGTTGGAGCCGCGGCGGATTCCAGTCCACGCTGCGAATCAGCGAAGTGTGTACTGACGCTCCCATCGTTGCAGGCAGAAATTCGGCCGGAGTCTTGTCATTCAGGCACAATCAGGGACGGTCACTGAGTTCTTTGGCGCTCTGATGGAGCTGAATGTCTTCCCAGATGCTGAGGCCTGTGCCTTACGGCATATATTGGCGCACAAGCCCGTTAGCGTTATCGTTGCTGCCGCGCTGCCGGGGCGAATGTCGGTCTGCGAAGTTGCGGCCGGCTGGCTCACGGCAGTGCCGAACGACAACAACAAGAAGGTGTTCCCGCGGGCTGCACCCGATTGTTTGGGATCATCCCCGTGGCCGCGGAGATCGATAAAGAGAACATGGTAAAACCACTACGACCTCAGCCGGTAGATGTTCCTGTTCGAGTTGCCACTCGCAGCCGGTGCGTTCGTGTGGGCGTCGAGGGACAGCGGTAGCGCTGGTGGATGGCGTCGTTGTTGACGTCATACCTTTCGCTAGCCGGTGGTCGAATCTTCGCTCATTGCTGAAGGCTCCGATTAGGCGTTCTGGTAATCCCGTTCGTCTTGTCAGCGCCACGGTGCGGCCAGCCGGTCTTCCCGTACGTCGCTAAGCGCAGGTCCTTCGGCCTACATTTCGTCGCGGCAGTCTGGACACGGCCGACTCATGGCAGCACACATGGGGCAGTTCTCCATGGGCATCGGCATCGACATGCCGCCGGCCTTGCAGCGCCACATCAAGGGTTGACCGGTGCCGTTGTCGTAGAAGATCGCCATCGGGTCTGCTCCGACAACGTCGAAGTACACCTTGCCACTTGAGCTTTGGCCTTCGGCCAGTGTGGTGGCGGGGAGCCCTTGCGCAGTGGCGATCTGCCACAGCACGGGATGGCGCTGACCCTCTTTGGTCACGGCGGACAGATTGGGAATGATCGGCGTCACGGTGCCCGCGGCAGCACGCACGGTCAGCGACGCCTCCCAGATCTGTCCGCGCGGTGCGTAACCGGGCAGGGTAGCGGTGGACATCTGCATATCTGCGACGATCCATTCCTCGACGACGGCGCCACCTGCGTCCGCAACGTGCTGTTGCGACCCGAACTGGTGGCGGCAGTGTTCACGGGCCGAGGCGGGTGCCGCTATTGCGGCAGCCGAGCCGACGAGCACGGTGACAATCGCCGCGACGAAAACGATATGTAGGCGCATGGTGATGATTCCTTCCTCGGGGGTGCTTTCGATGAACCTCGATCGGGCGGGGCGGAGCTGGCAGCCAACACCATCTACGTACATCGATAGTAGATGTTCATCATTTGATTGATGTCACGCGGCGGGCACTGAGCAGGGTCTCCGCGGTGCCGGTCAGGCGTGGCACCGGCACGAGGAGTCATCTTCTGCAATTGATGCCGGTACAGCCGAGGACGCGTCATCCGTGTCGTGCGTGCAGTCGAAGGGGAAGTGCTTGCTGGGCCCACCGGGGTGCTCGTGGGACCGCTCGAAGCCGACGGCATGGTCGCGCTCAACCACTCCCCACGTGGCGACTCGGCCGGGTCCGACCTCGGTGCCTGGAGCGTTGGCGGTGGTGACGCGTCGATGAGGATCAGCGGTGGGCCGGTGAGCGCGGCGACGTGTAGGTCGACCTCGCCCGGGATTGCCCCGCGCCAGTAGGCGAGATCGGCGGTGGCGCAAAGGAGATCGGTGGGTACTCGATCCCGCGCAAGTCCTCGATGAGGCTGGCGAACTGGGCCGGCCAGCCGCCTTCCTCGCCGGCGAAGAGGCGCTCCAGAGCGTGGCGCTGGGCGGAGTCGGCGCTTCGAGTCGATGTAGAACACATCAGCTTCATCACGGCGTTCGGGTCACCGACCATGTTGCCCGCGAACTCGCCCAGTGCGATGACGTTCAATCCCACCTAGTCCACCTCACCGAAGCGGCCCTCGCGCACGTGCCAGATCAGGGTGAACAGGCCGTCACCGTGGGTGAGCACTCGGGCGAAGCTGCACGGGCGGGGCAGCTTGCAGCTGCACACGTCGAACCGGTCACCTCGCAGATGCCAGTCGACCGTTGCTGATGTCGCCGTCATGGAGCACTTCTATTCTTTGAGACCTCATGGGGGTAGGTGGTATCGAGACCGTATCCGCGAACGCCGCGTTCGAAAGTACCCCTAGGGGGTATAGTTCAATAATGACAGAATTCGCTGCACCGCACCGCGTCATGCCACGACGGTCACATCGACCGCTGCTGAGTCGGCGGGCAATCCCGTCGCCCACCGCGGTCGCCGCGACGCTGCTCGTGTTGACCCTGGCGGGGTGCGTGACCGGCGAACCGTCCCCCGACTCGAGCCCTCCCAGTCGAGAGCGCCCCTCCGCGCGGATGGTCGACCCAGCCGAGTTCGCTGCGGTGATCGACGAACCAAACCGGGTCACCGTTAATGTCCACGTGCCCTTTGAGGGCGACATAGCCGGCACGGATCTGTCGATCCCGTTCGACCAGATCGGGCCGCAGGCCGGCCGACTCCCGGCCGATCGCTCTGCGGCACTCGCCATCTACTGCCGGTCAGGACCGATGAGCGCAATCGCAGCCGAGACGCTCCGCGACCTCGGCTACACCGATGTCGTCGACTTGCGCGGAGGGATGAAGGCATGGCAGGCCGACGGTCGTCCACTGACCGGCCCGTGACGAGCACGCGCTACATCGGCGCGACGAAGTAGGTGGCCAGACACGGCGATCCGCGGCCAGACGCATCGGTAACTTGCTCCGCCCTGAACGCGACAGGAGCCCCGACCTTGAAGTGAGTGGAGCACTACGTGCGGTCAGGAGCGCACATACCGGGCGCCCACGAGGACGCCAGCCGACGACCAGCACCGCAGCCATCGGAAACCCCAGCAGTAGATCCTGATAACCCGCGGTGTTCAGTCGCCCGAGATGCGCTGATGCGTGCACGAACCCATCACCGCGCCGAGGATCACCGCCAGGAGCCAACCCGCCAGACGTCGACGCCGCTCGCGCCGATACACGGGTGTACAACGATTCTGGATGTTTCCAGCCGCGCCGGGACGGTGAGATCGACGCCTGGCGTTTCACGGCGTGTACCCCACGGTCGTCATCATGCCGGCTTCCTGGTGATAAGTGTTGTGGCAGTGCAGCATCCATACTCCGGGATTGTCGGCGATGAACGTGGTCGTTAGGGTTCGCCGCGGCAAGATGATGGCCGTGTCCTTTCGCGCACCCAGAGTGCCGTCGGCGCGGACCGTCTGAAAGGTGTGGCCATGCAGATGCATGGGATGCCACATCGTCGTCGCGTTGTCGAACACGAGGGTGACTCGCTGCCCCTGCTGCACCATCAGCGGCGCATTGTCGGGGAACGCTCGTCCGTTGATCGACCAGTCGTAACCCGTCATCGACCCGGTCAACTGCGCGGTCAGCGTCACGTCGGTCGCACCGCCGGGAAGGCTCGCCGCTGGCGTGGCGGTGAACGACTCGAGGGTGCCAACACGTGCGGTCAACTCGCCCGGTCGGAAATCGGCCTCGGGCGGGCTTCCGGCGCCGGTGCGCAGCAGTGCCCGCGCGTGCGCGTCCTTGCCCTCGGCCGCTGCCACCAACGGGAAGACACCGTCGCCTGCGGTGACGATGACGTCGTAGCGTTCTCCCATTCCCACCAGCACGGCGTCCACGTCGACGGGCACGACGGCGAAGCCATCGGTGTGGGTGACGGTCAGGGAATGACCGGCCAAGGCCACGCGGAACGCGGTGTCGGAGCCGGCGTTGATGATGCGGATGCGGATGCGTTGGCCGGGCACGGCGGTGAAGGTGCTGGGTGCACTGGGTATTCGGCCATTTATCAGGTAGTACGGGTAGTTGACGTCCCCTGCGTCCCCGCCGAGCAGCGCGCTGGTGCCGATGTCGACCATCCCGGGCATCTCCCCCATGCCGGGCATGTCGTGCGCGGGTACGTCCGTTGACGTGAGGGCGCGCCACACTTGTCTTGGGGTGCTGCCGATCCCGTCGGTCCAGTCGTCGAGGACGACGATCCACTCGGCGTCGTAACGGCCCGGCTCAGCGGGGTCATCGATGACGACGGGCAGATACAGCCCGGTGTCGGCGTCGAGCCCCGTGTGGGGGTGAGCCCAATAGGTTCCCGGGTGCGGTGCGGAGAACCGGTAGGTGAATTCGCGGCCGGCGTCGATGTCATGGGTGGCCGGAGCTGCGCCGTCCATGTCGTTGCGCAACGCGATGCCGTGCCAGTGCACCGAGGTCGGGCGGGCCAGTTCGTTGTTGACGGTGACAACGAGGTCATCGCCCGCCGTTGCGCGTAGCAACGGACCGGGCACGGTGTCGCCGTATGCCAAGGTGGCCGCCCGGGTGCCACCCAGGTCGATGGTCGCCGGCCTGGGCCTCAGCGACGCAGTGACCGTGCGGCCGGTATGGGGGCGTTGCGCCTCGGCGGCCGCCACGGCGTTGCCCGGTGCCGAGGATCCGTCGGCCCCACCACAGCCAGTGAGGGCGAGGCCGCCGACCGCTGCGGTGGCAGCCATGAAGGTGCGCCTGGTGAATCGGCGGGGGCCGGTGTCCGCGCACACCAACTCCGGCTGACGACCGGGTGTGCCGATCTGTGTCACCGACGCCTACTCAGCTCGTTCTCGGCCAGGACTGGCGGCGAATGCGGATCCGTGCGGGGGGATGCGCGGCGTTGTTCGTCCTGGGTTGACGTCCGGAACAACACGGCCATGCCGAAAATCGCGATCAGCCAGAGGACCCCGACGGCGCCGACCATCAGGAGCAAACTGCCCCCGCCGATACCGCTGACGATGTCGATGCACCACTGCATGTCTGATCGCACCTCCTTCGGCTCCGATGCTGGCCCCCAACTCAGTGGTTATCGGTGTGGGTCGTGTGAAGATTCGCTCAAGACTTTCAGCGCAAGGGACAGTCAGGGGCCGCCAGTTGGTGTCGAGCGGGCACCATGAAGGCCATGGATGACAGTTCAGCGCCGGCACTGGGCGCCCGCGGATATCGGGCGCTGGTGGTCGATGACGAGGTGCCGCTGGCCGAAGTGGTGGCCAGTTACCTCGAGCGTGATCACTTCGAGGCGACGGTGGTCTTCAGTGGTTCCGAGGCGCTGACAGTGGCGCGTGAGTTGGATCCCGATGTCGTCGTCCTGGATATCGGACTGCCCGGTGTCGACGGGTTGGAGGTGTGCCGCCAGCTGCGCACCTTCTCCGATGCCTACGTGATCATGCTGACCGCACGTGACACCGAGATGGACACGATCCTCGGTCTCGCCGTGGGCGCCGATGACTACATCACCAAACCGTTCAGCCCACGCGAGTTGGTCGCGCGCATTCGGGCGATGCTGCGTCGGCCGCGGATGCTCCACGGTGCTGCGGAGGCGCGGGGCGCGGAGGCCGTCCCGCCACGGCATCGGCACGTTGCGCGTCGACGTCGCCGGCCGGGAGGTGTTCCTCGATGAGCAGCCGATCATTCTGACCCGCACGGAGTTCGACATTCTCGACGTGCTGTCAGCCCGGCCGGGTGTGGTGCTGAGTCGTCGCCAGCTTCTGGAGACGATCCGCGACGGGCCCTTTGTCGGCAATGACCATCTCGCCGACGTCCACATCGGCCATCTGCGGCGCAAACTGGGTGACGACGCCGCAGCGCCGCACTTCATCGTCACCATCCGCGGCGTCGGTTATCGGATGGGGACGGGCCAGTGGATCGCCAGGACGGATGATCAGGCACCGCAGCGCCGATCGTCGCGTCGGCCGGGTATTGGGATGCGGTTGCTGTTGGCCCAGGTGTTGGTGCTGACCGCGGGTGCCGCGACCACCTTCATCGTCGCAGCGATCGTCGGACCTCCGTTGTTCCGCGAGCACCTCCACCGGGCCGGTGTGCCCGCCAATTCGATGGAGGAGGTGCACGCCGAGGAGGCCTACCGGTACGCGACCGTGCTGGCCGTCGGTGTGGCCCTGGCGGTTTCAGCACTCACAGCGCTGGCGGTGAGCTGGTATGTCAGCCGGCGGTTTCAGCGGTCGGTTACCGAGGTCGCGGGGGCGGCCACCGCGGTCGCCGACGGGCGTTACGACATTCGTGTGTCACCGCCTCGGCTCGGCGACGACTTCGATGCGCTCGCCGAGGCCTTCAATCAGATGGCCAGCCGGCTTCAGACCGTTGATGCCACCCGTCGGCGACTGTTCGGCGATCTCGCTCACGAGATCCGCACTCCGGTGTCGGTCTTGGAGGCCTACATGGAGGCCTTCGATGACGGGGTGCGCTCACCGGACCCGGCGACCACCGCCATGTTGCGGGACCAGACGCGTCGGCTGGTGCGGTTCTCCGAGGACGTCGCCGCACTCGCCCAGGCCGAGGAGAGCTCGTCCAGTCTGACAGTCACATCAGTCGACGTGGGGGAACTTCTCAACAACGCCCTGACCGCGGTACGGGAGCGGTTCGCCGCCGCCGGCGTCGGACTCGACTCAGAACTTCCGCCCGAGATCCCACCGCTCTGTGGTGACCCTCAGCGGCTCGCCCAGGTTGCTCGGCAACCTGCTCGACAATGCACTACGGCACACACTCAGGGGAGGACGCGTCACCATAGGTGTCAGCGTCGGCCGCGACCGACTCACGATGCACGTCGTGGACACCGGCGAGGGCATCGCAGCTGAACATCTACCGCACCTGTTCGAGCGGTTCTACCGCGTCGACGCCGCGCGCAATCGCCGCGACGGCGGGGCGGGCATCGGTTTGGCCATCACGAAGGCCTTGGTGGAAGCACATGGCGGGCACATCGCTGCCACCAGCGCAGGGGTCGGCGCTGGAGCCCAATTCACCATCGTGTTGCCGTTGGCGGGACCGCACGGTGCGGCGATGGCACCGGCAAGGGATGTCACCGCCGCGGTCAGCACCCCGAAGATCATGAAGCGCCGCCTGCCACGCCGCGACACCTGATTGCCGGCGCCGGACTCACAGCGAGTCGAGCATTCCCTTCATCGTGGCGATCTCCTGCTGCTGCGTGGACACGATTGACTGCGCCATCGTCACCGCCGCAGGAAACTGCCCGTTGTCGATCTCCTGTTGCGCCATCACGATCGCGCCCTCGTGATGCTCAATCATCTGGGTCAAAAACAGTCGGCTCGCCTCTGCGTCCTGCGCGTTCTGCAGCGCCGCCATATCCTCATCGGACATCAGCCCGTGCCCCGCCATCCCTGGCATGTCACCTCCCGGCATGTTGCCCCCGGACATGTCGTGGCTCGGCATGAACGGCATGGTGCTGCTCGGTGAGGACGGTGCCGTCGAGGCATCCCATTGGCTTAGCCAGCCCGTCAACTGTTCGATCTCGGGAGCCTGAGCAGTCTTGATCTCATTGGCCAGCGTGATCACCCGCGGGTCGACGCCCTCCTTGGCCAGCAGCATGTCACTCATCTCAACCGCCTGCTCGTGGTGCGGGATCATGCCCTGCGCGAACACGACGTCCGCATCATTGTGCGACTGCGCTGCAGGTGCGGCGCTCGAATTCGCCGCCGACGTCCCGGTGGGCGGCGACGTCGGCGCCTGCGTGTCGCTCCCGGAATTACTACATGCGCTGATCGTGAAGATCGCAGCCGCCGCGGCTGCGGCGATCCCGACTCGTTGCCCGTTGTGCATGCCACTTCCTCTTCTGATGATGCTCGTCAGTATTCGGCACCACGCGCCTGTTCAATGTGGAACCTCGCGGCGGACGCCCACTACAGCCTTTGGGGAACAGATATGGTTCCCTTCGTCTTTCGATGAAGATTCGATGAAGCTGCAGCCCGCGCCCGTCACCTGGACTTCGTACACGCACTGGTCCTTGCTCCCCGGACCAACGAACACATCTACTATCGCACTACGTAGATGAACGAGAGGCGTGCCGAGAGTGAAACTGCAAACCCTCGCAGCGATGCTCGCCTCGGCATCGGTGCTGCTGAGCTGCTCCGATGGGGGTGCTTGCGCGGGATCTCCGCATTAACAGGCCTGGCGCTGTTGGTGGAGATTGGCGACTGACCCCGTTCACCGGTGCCTCGATCGGTGCCTACGTCGGATTGGTGCCCACCGAATACTCCTCGGGGGCCTCTCGACGCCATCTGAGCTCTGTTGTGTAGGCGCACGACTCGGCCAGTCGGGCGGTCCCGCTAGTGGTCTGTCTGTGAATTAATCTGGTAGTTTGTAGTATGCCTGTTATGACAGCTGTCGCGTTGCCGGTCAGTGATGCGCAGCGTGCGGAGTTGGAGCGGATGGCGGCCTCGACGTCGTTGCCGCATCGGCAAGTGGTGCAGGCGCAGGCGCTGCTGTGGGCTGCTGACGGGGTGGCTAACGAGCAGATCGCGCGGCGCAGCGGTGTGGACTCGGACACGGTGCGGCGCTGGCGTTCCAGGTTCGCCCAGGAGGGGATCGAGGGGGTGGGCCGGATCGCCAAAGGGCGTGGACGTAAGTCGAGTCTGCCGGCGGGCACGGTCGAAGAAGTATTGAGGCTGACCCATCAGGGGCGACCTGCCGACGGCTCGACGCATTGGAGTACCCGCACGTTGGCTGCCCGGGTCGGGATCGGCAAGGACTCGGTGGCCAAGATCTGGGCCGATCACAAGCTCAAGCCGTGGAAGGTCGAAACCTTCAAGGTCAGCAACGATCCGCGGTTTGAGGAGAAGCTGGTCGATGTCGTTGGGCTGTACATGAATCCACCCGCGCGGGCGGTGGTGTTCAGCTTCGATGAGAAAACCCAGTGCCAGGCGTTGGACCGTACTCAACCATCGTTACCGATGAAGGCCGGCCGCGCCGGAACCATGACCCATGACTACAAGCGCAACGGCACCATCGACTTGTTCGCCGCGATGAACGTCGCTACCGGCGAGGTCCTGACCGACCTGCGCAAAGGCCACACCGGTGCGGACGTGTTGCGGTTCTTCAAGCAGATCGACGCCAGCGTCGCGCGTGGACTCTCTGTACACGTCGTTCTGGATAACCTGTCAGCGCATTCCACGCCTGAGATCGCGAAGTGGTTGGCGCACAAGGATCGTCGCCGCTGGCACATGCATCCCACCCCGACCTCGAGCTCGTGGCTGAACCTGATCGAGCGATGGTTCAAAGAACTCACCGACAAACGTTTGCGCCGCGGAACCTTCACCAGCGTCGCCGAACTCTCCGAAGCCATCATCGCCTGGGCCACCCATTGGAACGCCGATCCCAAACCCTTCATCTGGAAAGCCCCCGCCGAGGACATCATCACCAAAGTCCGACGCGGCAGAGCCTCTCTCCACCAGGTCAATACGCAGACGGACCACTAGTGCAGCCTGGCCACGCCGTAGCGGGTCAGCATACGGTCCTAACACCCGACTATGTTGCTCCTCCATCGGCCTGGGGCATCGGTGAGCTGAACTACTCGCCCCCATCCTCGCGGACAGCATCAAGGCCACCGGTCGGGACAGCGATCGTGCGAGCGCCGATGGCCCTTCGTATGGCGGCCCGCCCCTTGCTGTCCGCGTTTGCGACCTCTCAATCGTCACAGGATGACAGCGAAGCCAGTCGCTCACAGCCATCCTCCGCCTACTGATGAAGGATCTGATGCGCGACGCGGTCCCGATCTTCCGCCCACGCAGGATCTCCTGGCCCCTGTGGTCAAGCCGCGTGTGTTGTGGTCTTCGCCGAATCGGGGACCAGGCGGCCTGTTCGGTCTAGCCGGTACAGCGCGGCGGCAGCAATCAGCCCAATTGCGGTCAACACGACCCAGACGACTTCATCGCGGCCAGCGTCTCGTGCAGCTTGCATCAGCACGCCGGTGGCCAGGTTTCCTGCCAAGATACCGATGCCGACGATGGTGTTGTAGAAGCCGTAATGCGTACCCACCAATCGGTTTTCAGCGAGCGAGACGACGGTGTCCATCTCGAAGGGGAACACCGCCGCTGAGCCCACCGCAAGCACCGCTGCTGCAACGACGAGGGCGATGACCGCGGCGACCTCGCCCCACCGTTCGACGTTGGGGACCGCGATCATCGGTGTGAAGGCGGCTGCGAGGATCAGCATTCCGATCACCAGCGAATGCCCCGACCCCCAACGCTGGGTGAACCACCGGGTGATGCGGAGCTGCCCGGCAACAGCCACAAGACCCGATACGGCGAACACCATTGCCACGATCAGGGATTCATGCGCGGGAAACAGGGCCTTCGCATGCAATGGCAACGCCAGGTACACCTGGAAAGACAGAACGTAGGAACCGATCATCGCCGTGGAGAACAACAGGAATGACCGGTTCCTGATGACGGTCCGCCAGTCCTGCAGCACGGTGGTTTTCTCACCCTGCGGCGTCGCTCGATGCTGCGGCAGTGCGAACAGCTGGGCCACAGTCAGAACCGCAAAGACGGCCGCCGCCGATGCGGCAACAAGACGGAAGTCGAGAGCTAACAACGCAAGCCCGACCAATGGCCCGGCGAGAATGCCCGCCTGATAGAAGATGTTGAAAGTAGCGAAGGCCTCGACGCGTCGCGGTCCTGAATCGGCGGCCAGGTAAGCGCGCACAGCAGGGTTGAAAAGGGCACCTGCGAATCCTGTTGCCGCGGAGGCGATCAGCACTGCGGGTAGTGATTCAGCGACAACAAGGAGCGCAAACCCGCCGGTGCGCAGTACGCAGCCGGCGACTATCAGCGGCTTGTAACCGAGCCGATCGGCGAGCGTACCGCCGACGATGAACATGCCCTGCTGAGCGAAGTTCCGCACTCCAAGAACAAGTCCGACAGCCCATACCGCCAGACCCAACGGGCCCGCGAGGTATCCCGCGAGATAGGGCATCAGCATGTAGAAACCGAGGTTGATGCCGAACTGATTGATCATCAGCAGCCGGCTCGGCCAGCCGAACGTACGAAACTGCCCCATGAAGCTCATCGAGGTAGCACTGCTGTCGGATCTGTAACGGCTGAGGTGCGCGTCCAGGACGTCACAACATGTCCGCGGGGATCGGTGATGACCTCTGGATTCCGCGGCGGAGTGCCTCCCAATAGCCCATGGCTGTGGCAGTAGTCGTCGTTGTAGATGGTGTCGAAGTAGCGCTGGGGCCCGTCTGGGAAGACGGCGGCGATGGTTGTGCTCGATGGATTCGTCCGCGCAACCCAACCAGCTACCAACGCGACGGCGCCAACACTCCAGCCGCCACTGGCGTAGTGGGTAGACGCCAGGGTACGGCACGCCCAGACGGCCTCTGCAGGAGCGACCCAGTGAACCTCATCAAAGGCGGCGTAGTCCACGTTACGAGGATAAATACTCGAGCCCAGCCCCCGCATCAACCGGGACTGTGCAGGCTGACCAAAGATGGTTGAGCCGATCGTATCCACCCCGATCAGCCGCAGCTCGGGGTTTGTTTCGCGCAGCACCCGCGCAACTCCGGCCGAATGCCCCCCGGTGCCGACCGAGCAGACAAGTACGTCGATCGTGCCAAGTTGAGCAGACAGCTCCTCTGCCAGACCGCGGTAGGCATCAACGTTGTCCGGATTGTTGTATTGATCCGGACACCACGCGCTCGGGTCAGATTCCAGGATCTCCATGACCCGGTTGCGTCGCGCTTGCTGCCACCCACCTGAAGGATGCGGTTCAGCCACGACATCGACATCAGCACCATAGGCGGTAAGCATGCGCGAAATGATCGGTTCCAGGCCGGGGTCTGTGACAAGGGTTACGAGATGGCCGTATACGGTGCCTGCCAGAGCCAGCCCCAGTCCCAATGTGCCGCTTGTTGATTCGACGATCCGGCCGCCAAGCCGCAAGTCGCCCCGCGCACGGCCCCGCTCGACCATGTGCGTCGCGGGGCGGTCCTTCATACCGCCAGGGTTGAATCCTTCGAGTTTGGCCCAGAAACCGTGGCCGTTGTCGCTGAACGGCGCCCCGATCCTCAGAACAGGTGTATTCCCGATCATCGTTCCCGGCATGTCAAAGCGACGCAGGCGGTGATGATGGGCGGCGAAGTGGCTGGGTGAGTGAATGGACAGAGCATGGCTCATGAACGTGGGTCACTTTCGGTGATGCCACGACGTTCGTTGTCGCGGCGACTGACATGGGTAGCGATCACCGACTCGCGTCTCAGCGACGCGAGTCTGGCGCTTCCTCGTCAGCGGCGCGCGATGCAGAGCCGAAGCAGCAGCTTCTGTCCGGCGATGACGTATCTGCCCCATCTCGGGGGGCCTCGGATAACGACTGACGCGCCCGTCGATCGCCATGAGAATGCGGCGCCGATGATGGCGACGAGGCCGATAGCAATCAGCAGCGTCGCCGTGCGTGGAAGGGCGGCTTCGGCGAAGGCATCGGGTGCCGTGGGCGCTGAGCCGTCCTGCGCGTGGGGGTGCTCGTCGGCGGCAGCAAAGTCGACAAAGATACCGGATGACAGTGCGTGCGGGCCGTGATGCGCCGCAGGGCTGTGCTCGGTGAGCTTCCATCCTGTGCCGGCTGCCAGGACTATGAGCGCCACCAGTAACGCTACGACGGCGTGCCGTCGCGCAGTGGGGGCGTCGTTGTACCTCACAATGACCCGACTGTAGCAGCGGATGTTGCGCCATTGAGTGACCCGTCGGTTCGACGCCATGTTGTGATCGCGCCGCGACAACCGCGTGTTTGTTCGATCGCAGCTGGTGGCCGGTCAAGACGAATGACCCCTGAGAAGTCTTACTTACGAACGCCTTTGAAGAATCGTTATGTTCTTGAGGCAGACGTTCGTGCTGCTCATCTACGGTTTTGCTCCGTAGGTCGGCTGGGGCTTACATGAATCAAGACTCATTAGTTCCAGGACTGCGTCGGACAGCTGAACCACCTCCCGCCTACACCGGCAGGCGGCGGAGCGACCCCCGGCAAGGCGGAATTGTGACAGGCATCACAAGCGCGGGGTGCCGACGCAACCGCTATTGAGGGCGCGGCGCGATCGGTGTGCTGAGTGACGTCTCGTCAGCTGTTCGTCGAAGAGCGCACGTTCCTGGCAAATACTTATCGTGATCGCTCAGTGGTGACACAGCAGTTCGATCAGGCCAGGCGTACCCAGCATCGAGGTCATTGCCAGTCCCAGTGCCGCCCGCTGAGTCCATTGGGCGCGGCTGCTCGTGGGCTCGGCCAACCGCATCGCTCGCGCTGCGGTGGCGGTGCCGGCCGCCGCCAAGCCTTCTGCGGGCACTGGGTGGGTGTCCGCCATCGCGAGTATGCCGCCCAGCAGCGAGTTCACCCCGTGCCGTCGTGCGGCGGCATCGTCAGCACACATCTCCAGCAGTTCAGCAATAGCGGGTGCGCTCTGCTTCATCACGGGTACCCGCGGTAGGGCCGTCGCCGCTGCTCGCAGCATGATCAGCAATTGATGGTGGCGACCCGCTATATGTGCCTGCTCATGCGCCAAGACGGCCGCCAGCTCTGACTAGCCCAACGCCGACCAGGCGGCACTGGTCACCACAATGGCGGGGGGCGCCCCGACACGCAGTAAGCCGCCGGCCTGGGGGCGTCGACCACCACAACACCTGGGCAGGTTGTCGGCCGGCCGACCAGCATGACTGCGCTAGCGTGTTCGCGACTACGCGACCTGAGCCGCGCGACCGATCGTCCGGTTCTCAGAAGAAAGATGACGGACACCGCGCTGCCGACGACGGTCACTGCGATGGAACCGATCAGGCCGGGCAGTCCCCCGTGCTCGGAGAGACCGAACAGCTCAAGACACAGGGCGACTGTCGAAGAGTTTCGCAGACCGTCGAGTGCCGCAACGCCGATGAGCACCAGGGCAATGACCCAAGCGATCACCCGTCGTGGCTATCGCGGTCAGCCACGCTGCCACTCCCATCTGCGGACTGAGGCCTGTCTTGGTGAGCCGTCCGAGTAGCGATGGTGCCGTCCAGGCCAGCGCGGTGCCGTAGAGCATGAGCCATAAACCGGTCGTCATCGGCGCCGGTTCCCACCACGGCGCAATGCTGAGCGCAGCTGTGCAGATTCTTCGGCGCTCATCTGCTCGACGAAGAAGGCCAATACTGCGTTCGTGTCACCGCCGGTCTCGAAGGCAGCCCGCATCAGTCGAGCGGAACGCTCCTCGCGGCTCATCACGGCACGGTACGAGTACGCTTTGCCGCTGCGTTCACGGCTCAGCCATTTTTTGCGATAGAGGTTGTCCATCGTCGACATCACGGTGGTGTAGGCGATCTGCCGGTCGGCGGAGAGTTCGTCGAAGATCCGACGCACCGTCACTGGATCTTCGTAGTTCCAGATGAGGTCCATGATGACCGCTTCCAGGTCACCGAAACCTCGCTGCAGCATGTCGTGCTCTCCTTTGACACGGCCTGTTCACCGCGTTCTTCGACTGCTTGGTTGGGGACAATGTAGCTCTCATCATGGTTCAGCGTTGGTGACACGCACGTCCCGCTGGGGATGGTGAGGTCAGGAGACGTCACTCGCAACGGACGTGAAACCACTGCCTCGGCCGGTTCACGTTTGTGCACCTCGCGAACTCCGTGAGCGGCGACCCGCCGAGGCCCAGCTACACCCATCTACGGACTGACCCCGTAGGCTATGCCTCGTTGAGGTGGGTGCGAGAGCGCATCCGGGAGGCTATAGCAGATTGCGTACGGAGGGACTGTGTGGCGTGATCACCGGCCCTTCCCGCGGAAGCAATTCCAAACTGAGCCAAACGCTCTCGATGCCTATTCGAAGATTGCAATTCACACAGACGGAGGTGGCCGGTGCTGAAGATTCTGCTGCGCATCGTCGGAGTTCTCATGGTGAGTGCAGTGGTGGCACTGCTTGTGAGCCCCTCGGCGACCGCCCATGTAGGTGCATACATTGAGGGCGGGGAGCCCGGGGAGACCGGGCTGATCACGCTGCGGGTTCCCGCAGAGTCAGATAACCCGCCTACCACCAAGGTGGAAGTGCGAATTCCTGACGATATCCAGATCCGCACCGTGCGGCCGCAGCCGGTTGCGGGCTGGCAACTCGATATACAGAAGAAGAAGACGAATCCGACGATCTACAGGGACGACGGCACGGCAGTCGATGAGGTGGTGAGTTCGGTGACGTGGAACGCGGTCGGTCCGGGGCTCATGCCCGGCCAGTTCGATGACTTCGTCCTCGAAGCGGGCCCGCTGCCGGATGTCGAAACTCTCTCCCTGCCAACCTTTCAGACCTTCGCTGATGGCACCACCGACGCTTGGACTGAACCAGTACCCGAAGGCAGTGACCCGGAGTTCCCCGTGCCGACAGTGACACTCGGGGCGAGTACGGACACTGCCCCTGGCGGCGGGAGCGCTATGACATCTGTGATCGCCTGGACTGCACTGGGTTTCGCGGTGATCGCCGTCGCCCTGGGCATTTTCGCGATCGACCGGGCTCGCCGGTCCGCTGACACCGGCTCGCTGGGCGCTGCGGCGCCCCCCGAGCGCTCAGCGGTCGCTGAGTAAAGACCTGCCGAAGACCGTCACTCCCAGCTGTGCTCTGCCACTGCGGTAGAGCCCGGTTGGCGTCGAACTGCTACGAGCGTGAACGCTTCATCTACCCCGGCCATTCGCAAGGACAGACCATCGATGAGTACTCGCAGTGTTTTCTTGAAAGTCAGCGTGACCATGGGCGCGGCCGTCGCCATGGTCGCGGGGTGTGGCTCACCGCCGCCGTCGACGAGCTCCTCCTCCGCCGCGCCTTCGGCCTCCCCTCAAGCCCCTGGCAGCACCCCTTCGGCAAGCGCTGAAGCCGGCACGGTCATCGACATCTCAATCGACGGCGGCGCGGTGACACCCACCAATGCAGAGGCCCAAGCTGTCGCTGGGCAGCCGATCGTGCTCAAGGTGAGCAGCGACGCAGTCGACAGCCTGCACGTGCATTCGGTGCCCGAGAACGTGTTCGACGTTGCAGCCACTCCAGATCAGCGCTTCGAGTTCACTGTCAACATCCCCGGGCGAGTCGCAGTGGAATTGCACGACTTGCACGTCACCGTCGTCACCATCGAAGTCCGGCCTTGACGCGCGAAGCCGCTGAAGCGTTCCTGGCGCACGGCGTAGGCGGATCGACCGATCTCCCAGTGCCATTGTCCTACGCGCTGATTGGAGCCGCATGGGCGTTGGCGGCGACCTTCGCCATCGTGGCCGTGGCGTGGCGGACGCCGCGGTTTGACCCAGCGAAGCCCGGACGAGAGTTGCCGCAGTGGGTGTCTGCAGTCGTCGACTCCCCCGCTGTCCGATGGATCGCCGCGATTGCCGCCGCAATGTTCACCGTTTGGGTGGCCATCGCCGCGATCTGGGGACCCCAGGGCAGTGACAACGCCCTACCGGGCGTGTTCTACGTGCTGCTGTGGGTCGGCCTGGTCGCCATATCGGTTGTATTAGGCCCAATTTGGCGCGTGATCTCGCCCGTGCGCACCGTGTGGCGACTCTTGCACATTGGGCGGCGCGGCGCGGCCCCCGAAGAGGGGCGTATGCTGTACCGGCCGGGCTGGGGGTACTGGCCGGGTGTCATTGGCCTCTTCGCGTTCGTATGGCTGGAACTAGCGAGTTCCGATCCTGGCTCACTGACGGCGATCAAGATCTGGATACTCCTCTACGCCGTCACAATGCTGGTTGGCGCAGCACTTTTCGGAACTACGTGGTTCGCCCGAGCTGATCCGTTCGAGGTCTACAGCGTGACAGTCTCGCGGCTGGCACCTTTCAGGAGGAACCGCACGACAGGACGCATCGTTCTCGGGAATCCGCTCGATCATCTGCCGACCATGCCGGTGCGGCCAGGCACCGTAGCGGTCATGGCGGTGCTGCTCGGATCCACCGCGTTCGACAGCTTCTCTCAGTCCTCCGTCTTCAGTAACTTCGTCACTCGCAACGCCGCCGGCATCCCTCTCGTCGGCCCCTCCGCGGGCGGCACGGTACTGCGATCCCTCGGGCTCCTACTTTTCGTACTCGCAGTCGGAGTGACCTTCTCGGCCGCGGCTCGCGCAACCGCCGGTGTGAGTCGCGAGCAACGCCGGCAGCTGCCGGCCCTACTCGCTCATAGCCTCATTCCCATAGTCGTGGGCTACATTTTCGCGCACTACCTCTCGTACCTCGTGGAGCGTGGTCAGGAAACCATCGTGCGGCTCGCCGACCCGCTCGACAGGGGCTGGCACCTACTCGGCCTTGACGCCGCCGACGTGCAGTACGTCCTCTCTCTGAACCCGACGTTGCTGTGGACCATCAAGGTCGCCTCCGTTGTCATCGGACATATGCTGGCTGTCATAGCCGCGCACGATAAAGCATTACGGGTCTTGCCCGTTGGCCATCAATTGACCGGCCAGCTCGCGATGATGCTGACAATGGTCGGCTATACGTTTGCGGGCCTGTACCTCCTGTTCGGGGCCTGACCCGAGCCTGCTTGTCAGCGATCAAGGACCGCGCGGGTGCTCGCCTCGGGCGTCAGCTCGTGGCAGAGTATCGATGTCATCTACGTAGCAAGTCAGTAGGTTATGACGAACGGGTCTCGGTCGGATTGAGATGTGGTGTCTGGCAACCGCTGTCGGAGGTGGCGCTGTCATCATGGTTCCGTGGCCCCCAGGACAGCGAGGAAGACCGACAGCAGGCTCGCCGGTCGGCTCGCCGCGCTCGCCTCGTTGGGCGCTTCTGTTATCCACTTCGCCGTCGTACCCACCCACTGGCAGGAGTGGATGCCGGCAGGCTTGTTCTTCGCATCCCTCGCGGCTTTCCAACTCTGCTGGGCGCGCCTGGTTCTCGCCCGAACCACCAACCCGGTGCTGGCCCTCGGCATCATGGTCAACCTCGCGGTCATCGGTCTCTGGTCCGTGTCGAGAACCGCTGGTGCGCCGTTCGGCCCCCACGCAGGTGAAGCCGAACTGGTGCAAGCCGCGGACTTATGCGCGCTGTTGCTTCAGATTTATGTCGTGATGGGCGCCGGATGGGTCTGGTATCGCGGCCTGCAAGGAGAACCGTTGCCGGCCTTCGGCAGCGCCATGGTGCTCCTCGGCGCGATCGGGGTCGTTACGCTGGCGTCCACCGTGGGTGCTGCATCTGGTCTGCGCCATGGCCACCACGCGCCAGCAGGTGCGGAAGCGGTGGCCGATCACCACAGGACTGATGCGGGACAAGCCGAGGACCATCACAATCATCCTGAGCCCGACCCTGCAGCGCCTCCTGGAAAAACAGGAGGCAACGATCACGGGACGGGCGTAGAACACGGCGACGCCCATCACGGTCACGATCCGGAGCCGGCTTCTCCCCCGCCTGCTGCCCACCCGGCTGAATTACCTGCGCCCGCCCCGAGCAGTGCCCCTGATGTGGCCACGCCGGTACCAATCAACGAACCGCTTCCTGCGGCAGAGCCGCTAGACGACCACCGAGACCATGACCACGTGCATTGGCGCGGGCCCGCGTAGCAGCCAATCGCGCGCCTCGGTCTCGTAGTTGCCGCCCGTCAAGTCTCGCGGCCGATGGCCCCGCCCGGATGCCGCACGGTGGCGAGGGCCGACATGCCGATGCCGTAGGTGGATAGCAATCGCCTCGGCCGGGGAGACGATAAAGCGCAGCTGAGCACGCTGAGCGACGATGCGCTCCTCGGCGGGAAGGATGCGACGGAGAACCACCGCGCGTGGAATGCCCTTCGCGCGTCGGCGTCGTCGTAATCCACGATCTCGGCCGATCCGACGCACTGGACAGCTGCGCCGGGATACCTGCACACGGTCGACGGTTCCTAGCGGTTGAGGACGGCGCGGGTACTTGCCTCGGGCGTCAGGTCAAGGCGGCGCAACAGTTGCGCGTTGAGCGCTACGACGATCGTCGACAGTGACATGAGGATGGCGCCGACCGACATCGGTAAGACGAATCCAATCGGTGCGAGCACACCGGCGGCCAACGGCACTGCGATGAGGTTGTAGCCGGCGCCCCACCAGAGGTTCTGCTTCATTTTCCGGTAGCTGGCGCGCGACAGTTCGATGACCGACAGCACCGAGCGCGGGTCGGAGCTGGCCAGGATCACGCCGGCAGAGGCGATGGCAACATCTGTGCCGGCGCCGATCGCGATGCCGACGTCAGCCTGTGCCAACGCTGGGGCATCGTTGACGCCATCGCCGACCATCGCGACCTTCTTGCCCTCCTGTTGCAGCGCAGCAACTTTCGACGCCTTGTCTTCCGGGCGTACTCCGGCGAACACCCGGTCGATGCCCAGTTCGTGACCTACCGCCAGCGCGACGGCTTCGGCGTCACCGGTGATCATGACCACCTCTATGCCGAGCTTGTGCAACGCATCGACGGCGTCGCGCGACTCGGGGCGGATCTCGTCGGCCAGGCGCAGCCCGCCGACCACAGCACCGTCGCGGATGACGTGCAGAATGATCGCGCCCTCGTCGCGCCACGAGGTCGCCGCGTGAACCTCTTGCGCGCCGATCTCTTCGAGCAGGCGGGGGCCGCCCACGCGGATCTCGTGCCCGTCGACCGTGGCAGTCACCCCGACGGCGGGAGAGGACGAGAAACCCTTCGCGCGTGGCACAGTCAGTCCCCGCTCCTCGGCGGCTTTCACGATCGCCCGTGCCAGGGGGTGTTCACTGTCGGCCTCGGCGGCAGCGGCGAGGGCGAGCACGGTGTCGTCGTCGAGGTCGCCGCGGACCTCGATCGCGGTCACGGTTGGTTCGCCCTTGGTCAGGGTGCCGGTCTTGTCGAAGAGCACGGCGTCGACAGTGCGCATACCTTCTAGGGCGAGGCGATCCTTGATCAGCACGCCCCCCCGCGCGGCGCGTTCGGTGGCGATCGAGACGACAAGTGGTATGGCCAACCCCAACGCATGGGGGCAGGCGATGACGAGCACGGTAATGGCTCTTATGACGGAGGCGTCGGGGTCTCCGACGATCGACCATGCCGCGGCAGTGATGGCGGCGGTCCCTAGGGCAAACCAAAACAGCCATCCCGCCGCGCGATCGGCGAGGCGTTGGGCTCGCGAGGACGAGTTCTGGGCTTCGGTGACCAGGCGCTGAATTCCCGCTAGGGCGGTGTCGTCGCCGGTGGCGGTAATTTCGACCCGCAGCCCGGAATCTGTGGCGACAGTTCCGGCTGTCACCGCATCTCCGACGCTGCGGTTCACCGGCCGCGATTCACCGGTCACCATCGACTCGTCCATGTCCGCGCGTCCGTCAACGATTTTGCCGTCGGCGGGGACGCTGCCACCGGGTCGCACAACCACCAGATCCCCCACCTGCAGGTCGGCGGGTGAGACGGTGATGATGCGGTCTCCGTCGACCTTCTCGGCCTCGTCGGGAAGCAGGGCGGCCAGGGAGTCCAGTGCGGAGGTGGTCTGAGCCAGGGAGCGCATCTCGACCCAGTGGCCGAGCAGCATGATGACGATCAGCAGCGCGAGTTCCCACCAGAACTCCAGTTCGTGGTGGAGTAAACCCAGGCTCGCGCCCCAGGAGGCGAAGAATGCGACGGTAATGGCCAGCCCGATGAGCAGCATCATTCCGGGTTTGCGGGAACGGATTTCGCTGACGGCGCCGGTGAGGAAGGGGCGACCGCCGACGACGTACATCACCGTGCCCAGCAGTGGCGCGATCCAGCGGGCGCCGGGGACGTCGGGCACTGCGTAGCCGAGCAGCATGGCGAACATGGTCGAGAACGCGATGACCGGGATCGCGATGATCAGGTTGATCCAGAACAGCTTCCGGAACACAGCAACATGATCGGTGCCGTGGCCGGCATGACCCCCGTGGTCAGCATGGTTGTCGTGATGGACGTTGGTGTCGTGAATGGCGTGCTCGTCGTGGTTAGTCATGTTGTGCTCTCCTTGAGGAGTCTCACGTGTCTGTTCGCTCGCAGGTGTGCAGCGGCGACGATCCCAGGCGGCCGCGTCGGTGCACCGTCGGTGTAGGTCATGACCGCACGAGTCGGGCGATGGCTTCGGATGCTTCGGTGAGTTTGGCGTCGGCGGCTGGTCCCCCGGCGGCAGCAGCGTCTCGTACGCAGTGTCGGAGATGGTCGTCGAGCAGCGCTAGCGCGACGCTTTGCAGGGCTTTGGTCAGTGCGTCAGCTTGGGTGAGGATGTCGATGCAATAGCGTTCTTCCGCGATCATCCGGCTGATGCCGCGGGCTTGGCCTTCAATGCGTTTCAAGCGTTTGAGGTACTTGTCCTTATCGGTGATGTAGCCGTGGTGGACCGAACCCGATGCCGGGCAGTGGTCAGCGTCGTCAACTTGAGTCATGGCAGATCCTTCGTACTGTGAGCGGGGGCGCCTCCGCGGGGCGCCTCCGCGGGGCGCTCGGCGGTCGGCGTGTGGGATGTCAGTCACGCCGCGCTGGCGTACTTGTCGGGGTCACGGTCGAACTGCGGTCCACATCCCTTGCAGCAGAACCAGTACCGTCGGCCTAGGTAGTCGCGGAACAGCCCCGCGGCTTCGGCGGCCGCCTTGTCTACTGCCGTGCCGGGCATCACCGGGCATGTCGCCTCGTCCGTTGCGGGGTCGAGGAGGTTCGTGGTCCCAGGATTGATGATCGTCGTGTCGAGGTCTTGTGTTGGGCCGCTGCAGCAGCAGCTCGACGTCAGGTTCTTGTTGTCGGACATGGGTTCTCCTTAGTGCAGTAGGGGTCGTGAAGAAGGCGTTCAGTGGGTAGGGGCAGAGGATGTGGATGTGGATTTGAAGCCGCGCAGTCGGAGGCTGTTGCCCACGACTAAGACGCTGGAGAACGCCATGGCCGCGCCGGCGAGCATCGGGTTGAGCATGCCCAGTGCAGCAACCGGTACGGCGGCGACGTTATAGGCGAACGCCCAGAACAGATTCGTCTTAATCGTCGATAATGTTCTGCGAGACAGCCGGATCGCGTCGACGGCGCTGCGCAGGTCGCCGCGCACCAAGGTGATGTCGGAGGCTTCGATCGCCACGTCGGTTCCGGTGCCCATGGCCAGGCCGAGGTCGGCTTGGGCGAGGGCGGGCGCGTCATTGACGCCATCGCCGACCATCGCCACGGTCTTGCCCTCGGATTGCAGCCGGGCGATGACGTCGACTTTGTCTTTGGGCATGACTTCGGCGATCACGGTGTCGATGCCGACCTCGGCGGCGATCTGGCGGGCGACGGCTTCGTTGTCCCCGGTGAGCAGCACAGGCGTCAGACCAAGCTCACGCATCTGTGAGATCGCTTGAGCACTGGTCGGTTTCACGGTATCCGCGACGACGAGTACGCCGCGAGCCTGGCCGTCCCAGCCGGCAGCGACCACCGTCTTGCCCT
This sequence comes from Mycolicibacterium frederiksbergense, assembly GCF_012223425.1. Classification (GTDB taxonomy): domain Bacteria; phylum Actinomycetota; class Actinomycetes; order Mycobacteriales; family Mycobacteriaceae; genus Mycobacterium; species Mycobacterium frederiksbergense. The sequence goes on along the minus strand of NZ_CP038799.1, from coordinate 2,516,114 downwards.
GCCCTTCGGCCGCGTCTTTCGCCTGCACCAACTCGGGGCTCAGGTGTTGGGCCCAGTCGGCGAGCAGTGATTCGCGTCCGACGACGACAGCGTGGCCGTCGACGACACCCTGCACACCCTTGCCTTCGACATTGGCGAAATCCTCAGGGGTGGGTAACGTCCCGACTTCTTCGGTGGCGGCCATGGCGATGGCCTGGGCGATCGGGTGCTCCGAGGCGTTCTCCAATGCGCCGGCCAGCCGGAGCAGGTCCACGCGTTCGGTTCCCGGCGAGGTGATGACGTCGACCAGGGTCATCTTGCCGGTGGTGACGGTGCCGGTCTTGTCCAGCACCACGGTGTCGACCTTGCGGGTGGACTCCAGCACCTCCGGGCCCTTGATCAACACGCCCATCTGCGCGCCGCGACCGGTGCCCAGCAGCAGTGCCGTCGGCGTGGCCAAACCGAGCGCACAGGGGCAGGCGATGACCAGGACCGCCACTGCGGCGGTGAAGGCGGCCGCGACCGGGAAACCCGCGCCCAGCCATGCGCCGAGTGTGATCACCGCGATCGCGAGCACGATCGGCACGAAGACGCCGGAGATCCGATCGGCCAGACGCTGGACCTGGGCCTTGCCCGTTTGAGCGTTCTCCACCAGTTGGGCCATCTGCGCCAACTGGGTGTCGGAACCGACGCGGGCGGCGCGCACCACCAGCCGCCCGCCGGCGTTGACGGTCGCACCGACCACGGTGTCACCTGGACCGACCTCCACGGGGACCGATTCGCCGGTCAGCATCGAGGCATCAACCGCCGAAGTCCCCGATACCACTACCCCGTCGGTGGCGATCTTCTCTCCCGGGCGCACGACAAACTCGTCGCCCACTATCAGGTCCTCGACGGCGATCTTCGTTTCCGCGCCGTCGCGCAGAACGGACACCTCCTTGGCGCCCATCTCCAACAGCGCCCGCAGCGCCGCACCGGCCTGCCGTTTGGACCGTTTTTCGAAGTAGCGCCCGGCAAGGATGAATGTCGTTACTCCAGCGGCGACTTCGAGGTAGATGTTGGCGGCGCCGTGAGACGGTGCGAGTGTCAGTTCGAACGGATGCTTCATTCCTGGGGTGCCGGCGGTCCCGAGGAACAGCGCGTACAGCGACCACAGGAAGGCCGACAAGGTGCCCAGGGAGATGAGCGTGTCCATCGTCGCCGTGGCGTGGCGCAGGTTGGCCCAGGCGGCGCGGTGAAACGGCCACGCCGCCCAGACGATCACCGGCGCAGCCAGCGCCAGCGATGCCCACTGCCAGTAGGTGAACTGCAGTGTGGGGATCATCGCCATCGCGATGACGGGCACCGATAGCAGTACCGAACCGGTCAGCCGGTGGCGCAGGGACACCATGTCGGGGTCGTCGGTTTCGCCTGTCTCCCCAGTCGGGGTGGGCTTCTCCGGTGTGGGTAGCGCGGCGCTGTATCCGGCGTTTTCCACCTCGGCGATCAGCTGCGTGGGATCGTATCCGTCAGGCACCGTGACGGTGGCCTTCTCGGTCGCGTAGTTGACTGTTGCCGCGACGCCGTCGATCTTGTTGAGCTTGCGTTCGATGCGGTTGGCGCAGGAGGCGCAGGTCATTCCTCCGATGCGTAATTCAATGCTCGGGCCGGACACGGGTGTCGATGTCGTCATGTGTGCCTCTGTCTTTCAGTTTTCTTGGTGGACGGAGGTTGTCAGTGCCCGCCGGCATGGCCGGCGTCGCGCGAGGGTTCTGGCGCGGGCTGATTGGTGTTGTCGCGTGCGGCGTCGACGACGAACGTGGCGGTGTGCACGGTGTCGTCGACCTTGAAGTCGAGGTAGAGCAGGTAGCGACCGGCGTTGGGTGCGGTCGCTGCGAACGACACCGCAGGGCCGCCGGTGCGGTCCCCCACCGGCTCAGCGCCCTCTGGGTGCACGTGCAGATATGCCAGGTCACCTTCACGCAGCGCGACGAGGTGCCCGTATGCCCCCAGGTAGGGCTGCAGTGTCGTCACTGGCTCGCCGTCGCGGGTGACCGTCGCTGTGAGCTGCTTCGAGACGTCCGCGGTGAGCGCACCGTCGAGTTCGACGGTGTAGCCGGCAATCTCATCGGAGGTGCGTGTCGTCAGTGCGGGCGCCGGGGCCACCTCGCCGGCCACGTCAACCGTGCGGGTGAGCGTGAGTTTGGGGCTGCTGGCCTGGGCGGGCTGGAAGTCCGCGAACACCCGGTAGGTTCCGGCGGCCTTCCACGTCCAGGGCGTCGACCACATACCGGTTGTCTGATCCAGGACTGGGTGTACGTGCGCGAAGTGCTGACCATCGGAGCGGACGATGATGAGATGCAGCTGCTTGTCGTGCGCCATGGCGTAGTCCAGCAGCGGTGTGCCGCTGGGACCAGCAATGGTGAAGCTCAAGGTGGCCGGGTCGTTGGGGGCTCCGGGTGCCCGTACCGCGCTGAGCGCGTATCCGTCTTGGGCGAGCGACAACCCCGGCGGATCAGCGGACAGAGGAGATACCGGCGACGCCTGCTCGGTCGGCGCGCTGTGATCAGCCGCGGGATCAGCGCCAACGTGCTGAGTAGCCGTCACCGCGGTGTCGGGGACGACCGCCGCGGCGGTGACGTACGCAGCCGTGAACGCCACCGCCAGTCCGGCGCCGAAAGCGGCCAACCGTCCCGCGGCGTTCATGCGACCCGCACCGCCGAATAGCCGGCCTCGTCGACCGCACGCAGGATCTGGGCGTCATCGACGGGACCGCTGGAAGTGACGATCAAAGTGCCCGTCGTGGCGCTGACCTCGACGTCTTGAACACCGGCGACCTCGCTGACTTCCTCCCGCACTGACAGCTCGCAGTGCCCGCAGGTCATTCCTGAAACGGCGTACTTGGTCGTGCTCATGACCGAACTCCCATCTTCGTTCCGGGAAATACCCCTACCGGGTATGCGTACATCAACATATACCCCTAGAGGGTATGTTGCAAGGGTGGGTTCTTCGGGCTCTGCCGATGCCGCGTCGACGCTGGTCGAAGCATTCCCAACGAAGGGAGCGACAGATGGTGATGCGAACGTTGCACCTCGGGGATGACGGCTGGCCGCTCATGGGCGAGGTCATCGGCCGCGGAGAGCTGATCATCATGCTGCACGGCGGTGGGCCCGATCACTACAGCATGAGGCCGCTCGCCACCCGCCTTGCTCGCCGGTACCGCGTTGCGCTGCCCGATATTCGAGGATATGGAGCATCGCGATGCCCCGATCCGACGCTGCACCGCTGGGATCAGTACGTCACCGACACGATCGCGATCATGCACGCGCTCGACGCCACGTCCACCCACCTCGTCGGCGCCGGCCTCGGCGGCACGATCGCCTTACGGACATGCCTCCAACACCCAAAGATCGCCCGGTCCGCGGTCATCATCAGTGCTGAAGCTATCGAGGACGACGACGACAAGGCCGCAGACGCAGAGCTGATGGCCCGTTTCGCCGACCGCGCCCGCTCCCGCGGTTTACCGGCCGCCTGGGAGCTGTTTGTTCCTCATCTTCAACCGCTCATAGCCAACCTCGTCACCGAGGCCATGCCTCGCGCTGACGCCCAAAGCGCCGCTGCCGCAGCGGCAATCGGCCATGACCGCGCCTTCGTCACAGTCGAGGAACTCCGGCGCATCAACACTCCGACGCTCATCATCGCCGGCGATGACCCACGTCACCCCACGCAACTCGCGCGCACCCTCGCCGACGTCCTTCCGTGCGGACTACTCGCCGAGGCCACAATGTCCGACCTGCTCATCAACGCTGACGACCTGGCGCGCGCTTGCGCCCCGGCAATCGAACAGTTCCTCGCCACCACGTTGAACCGGGACATTTAGGCCATCAACTAGTGGCGCAGCTCCTCAGGGACACCGAGGTGGCCGCAGTCCACAGTCGTCAGCTGCAGCAGGATTTGCCCCTATCGGCCTTGATGGGGCGGCGCCCGCCGGTGATTTGGCTAAACGTGCACAGGGTGATGCACTTGGCGATCGACCGCGTGGTTGAACTCTCGATGAGTCGCCGGAATTTCTCTTGTGCCGTCACGAGCGATAGGCCTTCCCAGTCGACGAGGTACCCGCCACGGATACAACCGCAAAGTACCCCTCAGGGGTATCCCCGCACAATGTGCGAACTCTTAGTTGTTACTCGCCCACCGCTGTTATTGAGCGCTGAAGTACGTCGACAGTGCGAGCAGCGGGTCGAGTTCAGCGCAGAACAGTGCGGGACGGGAGCCGACATCAATCCATGGCGCGGGCCCAGTGCGCCGCTGGCGGACCATCCCCCGACGACCGACTCATCGCCCTGTCATTGTTGTTAACGCGGCAATCCGGCCATCGTTAGCATCGTGGCGATGACGCGGGCTAGCGGTAATACCACCGGTGCGCCGCGCTGGGGCGGGGCCGCGCTGCTGCGCCCGGGGGTGTTGGCGTTCACCGGATCGATCGGTACCACTGATGTACACGCCCACCACGCCGTCCAAATCATGACGGCCACGACACCGTTCACGGTGCGTGACGAGCACGGCAACGGGCATCGCGGCACGAAGGTGGTCGTGCCCGCCGATGCGCCACACCGAATCGAGGTCGGCGCGCAGGAGGGCACGGTGGTGTTCTTAGAACCGGAGTCCGTGCCGGGGCGGTCGGCACATCTGCGCGCGGTCCGTTCTGGGTGGATTGTTGCTCCGGTGTTGACGCCGATGCATCGACGCTCGCTGGCCGCCGTGGTGGACGAGCTGGTCGAGCACCTCGCACCCGTCCTGACCGCAGACGAAGCGACCACACGCCATCCCGCCGTTGATGACGCGCTGCGCCTCCTGCCCTACCTTGTGGCGGCAGGCCCCGTCAGCGGTACAGATCTCGCTGCCCAAGTAGGCCTGTCGATGAGCAGGTTGACGCATCTATTCACTAATCAGGTCGGCATCCCGCTACGCCGCTACGTGCTGTGGTCGCGGTTGCGGCTCGCGGTCATGCGGGTGCAGGCCGGTGATGACCTGACCGGCGCCGCGCACGGTGCGGGATTCGCCGATAGTGCTCACCTGACCCGCACCACCCGCGAAATGTTCGGCCTGCCGCCCTCGGTCCTGAGCCGGCACGTGTCCTGGGACCTCGAAGCCGTCCTTTAGCCGGATCATTCAAGCGCCGCCGCATCGGTGACCGCGACGATTCACTGCATGAGCGCGACTTCTCCGACATCGACGGCGGCTACCGCGGCCCAGGCGGTAGCCCGCTACGGCTACGTGCCGGTCATGTTGATCGGCCTCAACGGCGCCGGCATCGCCTTCACCACCGCCGGCGCCCCGAAGTACTGGCTGCTGGCCATCCTGGTCGTCGCGATCGCAACGACGTTCCTGGTGGAGCGAGTCATTCCGTATGACGCCACGTGGAACCGTGACCGCGCCGACAGCACGCGCGACCGCATCCACGTCGCAGTCAACGAAACCCTCATCCTGGCCAGCGTGGCCGCCATCCCGCTGCTGGCCGCGATGGTGCCCGCACCCCAGCTGTGGCCACACAGCTGGCCATTCATCGCACAGGTCCTCGCCGCGATCCTGGTCGCGGACCTCGGCATCACCGTCGTACATCTGGCCAGCCACAAGATCGGCGTGCTGTGGCGTTTTCACGCGGTGCACCACAGCATCACCCGGTTCTACGGGCTCAACGGCCTGATGAAACACCCCCTGCACCAAACCGTTGAGATGGCCGCCGGTGTCGCACCGCTGATCCTGATCGGACTGCCCGTCGACGTGGCCTCCGTACTGGCGCTGGCGGTGGCAATCCAGCTGCTGCTGCAGCACTCCAACGCCGACTACCGCATCGGCGCCGCCAAGTACGTCCTGGCCCTCAACGAAGGCCACCGCTTCCACCACCTCAAATGGGCCGGCATCGGCGACGTCAACTTCGGCCTGTTCACCCTGATGTGGGACCACCTGATGCGCACCTACTCCTACGACCCCACCCGGCGATTCGACTCCACCCAGCTCGGCATGGCCGCCAAACCCGACTACCCCAACAGCTATCTACGGCAGATGATCTACCCGTTCACCCAAGCCGGCGGCTGCAGCCTCAAGTCCACGACCACGACGGCCGACGGCAACGCGCCGATACCGCCATCCGACCAAGGCTCAGCCCGTCTGTAGCCCTCTGGCCCCACGCATTCACGGAAGCAGCGCGGCTCGACCAGGCGGCCGCCGTCCTCGCCGCGGTCCACGGCAACGACAGACGCCCCACCACTTTCAGCTGGGATCAACAGACGGACGCGGCCCCCGAATTCGCGGTTCCGCAAGCCCAAGGAGCCAGCTCTCAGTGCCGCCTTTATCGAATCTTCATCGAAGGACTAAGAAAGCCAAACGACTCATGAGCACACTCGAAGGCATACCCGTGAACGGTGCACCGTCGCCCGCGACCGGCCCTCCCGACGCACCAGGCCGGTGCCCCGCCCGTTAGCCGATGACGACAACCCGATACGGAGAGCCCCACTCATGCCGCAGACAGGCTGCCCCGCAGCGTTTCGAGCGACGACGCACTGGCTGCGCACGACCGCCCTCGCGGTGGCGGTGCTGCTGATCGCGACCGCCTGCACCTCGTCTCCGACGGCGGCGCCCACGCCCGACGTCATCACCGACAAGGGCACGCCCTACGCAGACTTGCTCGTACCGAAACTGGAAGCGTCCGTAACTGATGATGCCATCGGCGTCGCTGTCGATACCCCCGTGACCGTTACCGCCGGCGACGGTGTTCTCGGCCAAGTGTCGCTGACCGACGAGGCGGGCGAACTTGTCGACGGACAGCTGAGCCCCGACGGCGTTACATGGTCATCGGCGGAGCCGCTGGGCTACAACAAGCAGTACACCCTGCAGGCCCACGCACAAGGGCTTGGCGGAACGACAAGCACCAGCGCAACATTCGAAACCCATTCCCCCGAAAACCTGACGATGCCCTACGTCTTGCCCAATGACGGCGAAACGGTGGGCGTGGGTCAACCCATTGCGATTCGCTTTGACGAGAACATCACGAACCGCGTTGCGGCGCAGCAGGCGATCACCGTGACCACGAAACCACCGGTTGAGGGCGCCTTCTACTGGCTCAGCAATCGTGAAGTCCGCTGGCGCCCCGCCGAGTACTGGGAGCCCGGAACAAAGGTTGAGGTGTCAGTCAAGGCTTACGGTGTCGACTTCGGCGACGGGCTCTTCGGCCAGGATGACGTCACCACGCGCTTCACAATCGGCGACCAAATCATCGCCACAGCCGATGACGCCACCAAGACAATGACCGTGCGGCGCAACGGCGAAGTCGTCAAAACCATGCCCATCTCCATGGGCAAAGCCAAAACGCCTACCGACAACGGCGCCTACATCATCGGCGACCGCTACTCATTTCTGGTGATGGATTCCTCCACCTACGGAGTCCCCGTCAACTCACCCGACGGGTACCGCACCGAAGTCGAATGGGCCACGCAAATGTCATACAGCGGCATCTACGTGCACTCTGCCCCATGGTCGGTGGGTAGCCAAGGCATCGCCAACGTCAGCCACGGATGCCTCAACGTCAATCCAGCCAACGCCCGCTGGTTCTACGACAACACCCGACGCGGCGACATCGTGGAAGTCATCAACACGATCGGCTCCACCCTGTCAGGAACCGACGGTCTCGGAGACTGGAACATCCCCTGGGGGCAATGGAAGGCCGGAAACGCCAACCTCTGAGCATCGGAAGTGCTTGACACCGAGCCGACAATGCTCCACTGCCCGCCGAAGCTGAAACCGATTACTCCGCAGTGCATTTGGGTTCCTTCCTGGGACGCCGTTGCCGTACGGGCGGTTGTTGGCGTGGCTGGAGCGCATCGACTCCCCGATGACCGAAGGCGCGCGCTACCGCCGACGAGGCTTCACATGACCGCTCGGGCAGAATTGTTGCCCCCGGCGACGTCCCATAGTGCCTCCTCCTCCGAGAAGTCGCACAAGTTGTTCTCATCCGCGCGCTATTCACGCGCGTCTTCCCGACCGTGAAACGGTTTTAGTCCAGTACTTGCCGCATTTGAAACCGCACTGCCGCAGCGAATTTCACTATTGTAATTATGTGACTGCTGTTACTGGTGGGGCTTTTGTGAGTTACGATCTTCTACGTAGGAGCTACGTATTTTGGTGCAGCGCCGTACGCAAGCGATTCAGCCCCGCTATTGGTGCGTGAGATAGCTCACCGCGCGGCGCACCGAGGAGAAGACATGGGATCACACGTCCGGAGCAAGGATGCGGCAACTGCCCGCGCTCACCGCTGCGACCCCGCAATCCTTGTAGCGGGACGCGTTCGACGGCTCCCCGGTGCGATCGCCATCGTCGTCCTGCTTTTCCTTGCGTGCGCACCGGTCGCGTCTGCCCAACCTGCCGCCGGCCCGTGGGACCCACTGCTCCCGAAGATGCCGAGCGCGGGCGCTCCCGGCGATCCGGTTGCCATCGCGAACGCGTCCCTTCAGGCAACGGCCATGGCGACGCAGACGGCCATGAACATGGGTCGCAGCTTCCTCAGCAGCCTGGGAATCGTCAATCCCGCCGCGGATCCGTCGACGAGCGTGCGCGGAAATCGGGCGAATGGTGCGCAAGCGATCGAGTACGTGATTCGCAGGGCGGGAACACAAATCGGCGTTCCCTACTCCTGGGGTGGCGGAAGCCTCACCGGTCCCAGCCGCGGCGTCGACCAGGGAGCAGGCACCGTGGGCTTTGACTGTTCGGGCCTGACACGGTTCGCCTTCGCCGGCGTCGGAGTGCTGCTCCCGCGATGGTCCGGTGACCAGTACGACGCCGGCCGCAAGGTGCCGCCCACCCAAGCGAAGCGAGGCGATCTGCTGTTCTGGGGTCCGGGTGGGAGTCAGCACGAAGCTATCTATTTGGGCGGCGGGCAGATGCTCGAGGCGCAGCAGACCGGCGTCCCGATCAAAATCTCGCCAGTGCGCACCTCGGGGATGACGCCTTACGTCGTTCGCATCATCGAAAGCTGACTGCTCGCCGCAAGCGGACCAGTTGGATCGCTAAGACGCACCAGGCACTTGCTGCTCCACTTCGGCTGTGAGGCAGTAGCCAGTCCCGCGCACCGTACGGAGATACCGCGGTGAGTGCGGATCGTCACCCAGCTTGCGCCGAAGATTACTCACATGCACCCCCAGAGTGGACCGGCCACCGGCAGACGCATCCCCCTCAGGATCAGCTGCAATTGACGCCACGTCACCGGTTCACCCGGACTCTCCGCCAGCGTGCAGAGAACCTCAAACTCTGTGCGGGTGAGCAGCAACGGCTCGCCGCGGAGGAACACTCGACGCGCGGCCACATCAATATGGAGATCTCCGATCTCACGGCGATGCGTCTCGTCGCCGCCACCGCCGCCGCGTGGTTCGCCGTCGACACGGCAATGCCTCAGCGCCAGCCGAATTCGCACGTTCAGCGCCTCGATGTCATCCACGGAGACGACCCCGGCAGTAAGGAGCAGCGGGATGACATCGCCGTCGCTGAGAGCAACCACGCCGACCTGAGTTTCCTGACGGATGCGGTCGAGCATGGCCTTGCCCAGCCCCTGAGTGCCGACGCACACCACGACCACATCGGGATCACGCTCGCGCAGTCCTGTGAGTGCAGCACCTGGCGAGTAGGCCACCTCCACGGCGAAATCGCCGGCGAGTAGGTGTCGCGCCACGGTGGTCGCATAGATGCGTCGAGGCTCCACCAGGAGCACACGGATGCGGCCGGCGGCCGCCGCTGGAGGTACGGAACCAGCGACAAGACGGTGCGACTCGATCGTCGTGGCACTCTCCTTAGCCGTTCGAGAAAACAAGCGCGCGCTCGCGCATTCCTCGCTGCGCCGCCCACGAGACAGCCTACCGTCATCTACGTAGTTGCTACGTAGATAACGCGCCGAGTGGCAAGTTCAGCGCCGGTTCGCGTGATCAACGGCCGTTGTGCGGTCACCGCATTCGCCCGAGAGCGTTGCAATACCGCTTATGCCGACGCCTGTACGTGCAATCATTCGACCTCGGCGCCACCGCGCTTTGCACTGGTCATCTACGGTTTGACTACGTAGATAATTTGCGAGTGGACTCAGGCGTCAGGCAGTCAAGGAAGGATTGCTGGGTGGGCCAATACCGACCGCCAAAGGGTCCTCGTCCGCCCCAGGTGCGCATTGGCCGTCCCGAACCCGGATCAGAGCTAGGTGGCACCTAGTGGTGGCAGAGCACCTGGATGAACGCCGGAGTGGCGAGCATGGTGGCGATGGCGGCAACCAGGAGAGCGCGGTGACGCCACCGCACGTGCCGACGCGTCGGGGTGACCAGTCGCTCAGCGCGGGTGATGACCGCCGTTGCCGCCGCGGCCAGACCTTCGGCCACAGGAGGTCGGTGACCGGCCAACGCAAGCAGCCCCGTGAGCAACGGACGAGTGCCGACGCGACGAGCGGCGGTATCGTCCGCGCACATCTCCAGCAGCTCCGCCACAGCCTGATGTGCGCAGGCGAACAAGGGAAGCTGAGGAAGGGTGGCGGCGAGGGCACGCAGCACCATGAGAATGTGGTGATGATGCCCTGAAAGGTGGGCATCCTCGTGCGCGAGAACCGCTTTCATCTGCGCTCGGTTCAACGATTTCACGGCCGCCGAGGTGACGACGATCGCATGGGGGCGGCCGATGACACAGTAGGCGGCGGGAAGGTCGGCCTCCACGACAACGACGTGGGGATGGTCGGTGGGCCGACCGACGATCCGCGCGGCATGGGCGTGCTCGTGGCTTCGGGTGCGCAGTCTGGACAGGCAGCGGCCTAGTCGCAGCGCCACGACCGCCGATGTCAGTAGTCCCCCGCCGATCAGGGCAATGGAACCGAGGCGTCCCGCCAGCGGCGTGTGATCGGAGAATCCGAACAGTTCCAGGCACAGGGTCACCACCGAGCCGTCGAGGATGCTGTTCGACGTCGCGGTGACCACCAGCACCACTGCGGCCAGCCACGCCGCTAGCGCGGCGGCAATGGTGGCCAGCCAGGCGGCGACACCCATGGACGGGCTCACCCCGCCACGAGTGAGGCGCCGCAGTACCGGTGGAGCAAGCCACGCCAGCGCTGCGCCGTAGAACACCAGCCACAGAGCCGTCGTCATGATCGCCGCCCCTTTCGCAGCGCCGCCTTCAGTTGCGCCGACTGCTCTGTATTCATCTGCTCAAGGAAGAATGCCAGCACAGTGTTGGTGTCGCCGCCGGAGTCGAATGCGGCTTTCATCAGACGCGCTGAGCGCTCCTCACGACTCATCGCCGCCCGGTACACATAGGCCTTGCCGTTGCGCTGCCGTTTGAGCCACCGCTTGCGATACAGGTTGTCCATGGTCGACAACACGGTGGTGTACGCAATGGGTCGCTGCTGGGACAGGTCCTCAAATACGTCACGCACTGTGACCGGCTCCTCGTGATCCCACACCCAGTCCATGACCACCGCTTCGAGATCGCCGAATCCTCGCTGTTCCATCCGCCGCAACTCCTGCCCGCTCTGACGAGGTGGCCGATTCGCACAGCGCGGCACCCTGCAGCCTCCTAATGTAGCCGCCAACAGCCCAGATGCCGGGGACCTCGCCGCGGCTGCGCCACCAATGTTGATCCGCTACGGCGTGCGCCATCGAATCCGGTCCAAGGCACCGACCCCTCGGGCCCAAGAGCACATGCTGCCGGCCGGTCAGGTGTTACCGAGTTGAGACTGTGACAGGCGCTTCTCCTGATGCTGCAGTGATGTACGTTCCAACTACGTACTAAGCAACTACGTAGTTACAGCGCTAATAGGCCGTTGCACATGACACCTCGGCGCACTGCCCCCGACCGACTCGCGGCCACCGGCAGCCACCCCACAGGAGAATTGATGCGGCGCCTCACTTCACTTCTCACCACCGGGGTGATTTTTGCGGTGCTGGTGCTTCACACCTCGGGCATCGCAACGGCCGGTCACGGAAGCGAACCTGATGGTGACAGCGAAACGGTCGCAGGACTTGTCGCTGCCGTTGCCGAAGCCAACCAGCAGGTCGCCGATATCGGCGCGGACATCCAACACAAACAGGAGAGCGTCAATCGGGCCCTGGTTGAGCTTGCCACCGCCCGCGAGGCGGTCGCCGAGGCGCACCGCACACTCGAAGACAGCGAGAGAGCACTCGCCGACAGCCAGACCGCCATCGACGCCACGCAGCAGCGTTTCGACGATTTCGCCGCCTCGACCTACATGAACGGCCCCTCCCGCGCGCTGCCGCTGGCAAGCAGCCCTGAAGACATCCTCTCGGCAGCCTCGACGCAGCAGACCTATCTCCTTGCCTTCGGCAGGGTCAAAGACGATCTTCGCCGACGCCAGACTGAACGCGCCAACCGACTCTCGGCCGCCAAGCAGGCTCGCCTGGACGCCGACGGAGCAGCGGGCGAAGCGCAACGGCGACAGGACGCCGCAGTCACCGAACTCGTTGGCGCGCAACGTGCATTCACCGATCAACAGTCCGACCTCACCCGGCTGGCCGCCGAACGGAACTCCGCACAAACCCGACTGACTACTGCCCGACCGGTAGCAGCTACCGCGCACCAGCCCATGGCCGCGCAATCCGGCGCCGCAGTGCCGCCGAGCGGCCAATGGGACCGCTCCAGTCCGGCACCGGCAGACAGCTCTGTCGCCGGCCAGTGGGACACCACGCTGCCGATGGTGCCCAGTGCCAATGTGGCCGGCGATCCGATAGCCATCATCAACGCCGTCCTCAAAATCATGGCGACCTCGCTGCAACTCACCGCAGACATGGGCCGAAACTTCCTCGTCAAACTCGGCATCCTCTCCCCCGCGACCGCCGCCGCAGATCCCGGCATCACCAACGGACGCATCCCCCGCCTGTACGGCCGTCAAGCCTCTGAATTCGTGATCCGACGCGCCATGTCGCAACTCGGCGTTCCTTACTCCTGGGGCGGCGGCAACGCCAATGGGCCCTCTCGGGGAATAGATCAGGGAGCCAACACCGTCGGCTTCGACTGTTCCGGCCTGATGCTCTACGCCTTCGCTGGCGTAGGCATCAAACTCGACCACTACTCCGGCTCTCAGTACAACGCCGGCCGCAAAGTGCCGTCATCGCAGATGCAGCGCGGGGATCTCATCTTCTACGGCCCCAACGCCAGCCAGCACGAAGCCATGTACCTCGGCGACGGCATGATGCTTGAAGCTCCCTACACCGGGTCAGTGGTCAAAATCTCACCCGTACGCAGCTCCGGGATGACGCCCTACGTCACGCGCTTGATCGAATACTGACACCTCGCGGCGAGCGCTACCTCGGGCGCGTCGCGGACCAGTCAGTCCGTTCCGGCGTGGCCGCTGCGAACAGGCTCCTGCAGTGCCTCCCGCCGCCGGCTGCGGCACGGCCGCCCAGAAGCGTGGAATAGGGCCGTCACGCCGGCGATGGCGGCGGCCCACAGCACGACAATGACGGCGCACAGGATCAGCCATGTTTGCCACCCGAGACTGTTCGGGCAGACGTCCATCAGCCAGCGCATGTCAGGCCCTCCTCAGCACTGAGAATCTCCCGGCCGCAGGGCGCAATCGGTATGAGTCTCGTAAAGATCTGCTGAAGATCGCGCCGCTCCGGCAGTCGAGCGCCGCTGCACCCGTATCAGCAGGCACCATGATGACCATGGATCACCATCCGGGTACGCCGCCTGAGCAGGCGAAGGGATACCGCGCCCTGGTCGTCGACGACGAACTTCCCCTGGCCGAAGTGGTGGCCAGCTATCTAGAACGCGAGCAGTTCGAGGCAGTGGTGGTTGGCAACGGCGTCGACGCGATCGCCGTCGCTCACGACCTCGACCCCGACGTCGTCATCCTCGACATCGGCCTGCCCGGCATCGATGGATTGGAAGTCTGCAGGCAGCTGCGCACGTTCTCCGACGCCTACGTCGTCATGCTCACCGCCCGCGACACCGAAATCGACACAGTCCTCGGCCTCACCGTCGGCGCCGACGACTACATCACCAAACCCTTCAGCCCCCGCGAACTCGTCGCGCGCATTCGCGCCATGCTGCGGCGGCCACGCGTCCTGCAATCAGCCACCGCAACCGCCGAAAATCCCGTAGCGCCACCGCGTCGCTTCGGCGCGCTGAGCATCGACGTCGCCGCCCGCGAGGTACGCATCGACGACGAACAAATCTTGTTGACCCGGACAGAGTTCGACATTCTTGAAGCCCTTTCCGGCCGGCCAGGGAATGTACTGAGCCGCCGTCAACTACTTGAAATCGTTCGCGACGGACCCTGGGTCGGCAACGAGCACCTCGTTGACGTCCACATCGGCCATCTGCGGCGCAAACTGGGCGACGATGCAGCCTCTCCGCGCTATATCGCCACGGTACGAGGTGTGGGATACCGGATGGGAACGGGACAGTGACTCCCGGGCCGGCGGCCACAGCTCGCCGACGTCGACGGTGGGGTCGACCCGGTATCGGCCTGCGGTTGCTGGCAGCCCAAGTCATTGTGTTGGTAGCTGGGGCCGCGACGACCGCGGTGGTGGCCGCCGTCGTCGGCCCTCCTCTGTTCCGTGAGCATCTTCATCTCGCGGGGGTGCCGATGGACTCACCGGAGGAAGTGCATGCCGAGGAGGCCTACGGCTACGCGACGGTGATGTCCATCGGGGGCGCCCTGGCGGTGTCGGCACTGGCCGCGCTTGCCGTCAGCTTCTACGTCAGTCGACGGCTCCAACGGTCCATCACCGAGGTTGCCTCCGCCGCCACCGATGTCGCTCAGGGGAATTACGAGATCCGTGTGTCACCGCCGCGACTGGGCGACGATTTCGACGCGCTCTCGACCGCCTTCAATCAGATGGCTTCCCGGCTCCAAGCGGTTGATTCGACAAGACAGCGATTGTTCGGAGACTTGGCGCACGAGATCCGTACACCGGTCGCGGTGCTGGAGGCCTATATCGAAGCACTCGAAGACGGTGTGCGTACTTTGACGCCGCAGACGGCGGCCATGCTGCGCGACCAGACCCGCCGGCTGGTGCGGTTCTCCGATGATGTCGCTGCTCTCGCGAAGGCCGAGGAAAGTTCAGTTTCCATGTCCTACGCCACTATTGACGTCGACCGCTTGACGCGCCAATGCGTCGCCGCGGCGCAGGAACGCTACGACAGCAAAGGTGTTGCGCTACGCGTGCGCCTACAGACAACACTGCCGCCGTTATGGGCCGACGAGCAGCGACTCTCCCAAGTCCTGGGAAACCTGCTGGAAAATGCGCTGCGGCACACACCATCCGGCGGCTCGGTCGACGTCAACTGTGTCCGCGACGGCGACCGGTTGAGGATCGCCGTCGCCGACACCGGTGAAGGGATTGCCCCCGAGCACCTCCCCCGGCTGTTCGAGAGGTTCTATCGGGCCGACGCCGCCCGCGATCGCGAGCATGGCGGCGCAGGTTTAGGGCTCGCCATCGCCAAAGCGCTGGTCGAGGCCCACGGCGGATCCATTTCCGTAGCGAGCGCTGGACTTGGCGCCGGCGCAACATTCACCGTCGACTTACCCGTCGCTCAGGTACGCGCCGAGGAGTTCCCTGTTGCGGGGGCCTCAGCGCGGACCTGACCGTCGCGCCTCTGACCTGTTACTTGTCCAGCATCCCCTGCATCGTGTCGATCTCCGCTTGCTGAGAGGACACAATGGCTTCCGCCATCTCCACCGCCGCCGGGAACTGGCCGATTTCAATTTCCTCCTGCGCCATCATGATTGCGCCCTTGTGATGGGCAATCATTTGCGTCAAGAAGAGTCGGCTCGCCTCCGCGCCCTGCGCGTTCTGCAGCGCAGCCATGTCGGCTTCCGACATCATGCCGTGGCCGCCGCCGCCCATACCGGGCATGTCGCCCATGTCGCCGCTCGGCATCTGGTGGCCAGGCATTGCGGTGCTGGTCGGCGCAGGTGCAGGCGAGGACGACACTCCCCAGTCCTGAAGCCAGCCCTGCATCTTCTCTATCTCAGGGCCTTGAGCGTTCTTGATTTCGTTCGCCAGCGAGATGACCTCGGGATCGATGCCTTGCTTGCCCAGAAGCATGTCGCTCATCTCGATCGCCTGCTGGTGATGAGGAATCATGCCTTGGGCAAACTTCACATCAGCGTCGTTGTGTGTGCCGTCGCTGCTGGCAGCGCTCGGCGATGCCGATGCTGCCGCCGAGGTGCTGCTCGTCGATGGCTGAGAGTCAGTTGTCGCCTTCGAACAGGCACTGACAAGCAGGGCCGACGCCGCTAACGCCGCAAACCCAATCTTGAATCGCTTGTGCTGCATCGCACATCCTTTCTCACACATCTTGGTGACACCATGCGTCCCCGCGGCAAGCGCTCTCGCCGCCTCAGTCCAGCCTCAAGACTCCGCGTATGGGTCGGCTCGTGTTCCGATAAAGATTTGATGAAGACGCCTCGCCGCCCCGTCGGCACCCGTCGCGCCGCCCAAGGTCATACCAGCGTCACGCCGTTGCCCTGTGCCACCCATCTACTATTGCACTACGTAGATCATCCGAGACCGGAAGGTGTCAGTGTGCAGCTTCGTACATTCATTGCCGCAATTCTCACCGGAGCCCTGGCCGCGGCGTGTTCGTCGAACGCCCCCGACAGCGGACCCGCGATTGTGCCGGGCATGGTGCACATCCACGGTCTTGGTATCAATCCGGCCAACGAAAGCCTCTATGTGGCAAGCCATTACGGTCTCTTTGCGGTGGAGTCCGGTCAGGCGCCACAACGAGTCGGCGACCTAGCGCAGGACTTCATGGGATTTACCGTCACCGGCCCCGACGAATTCTTGGCCAGCGGCCACCCAGATCCGGCTGACCGTCAACAACCGCCACATCTGGGCCTGATCAAGAGCAGCGACGCCGGCCGATCCTGGGAATCTCTGTCGCTGCACGGCAGCGCCGATTTTCACGCACTCGAGTACCGCCACGGACGGGTCTACGGTCACGACAGCCAGTCGGGCACGGTGATGGTCAGCCTCGATCAGCAGTCCTGGCAGCGGCGAGCAGAAGTCTTTGCCTCTGACCTCGCAGTATCACCCGCAGACGCCGATGAGATCCTCGCGACCACACGCCAAGGGCTCCTCCGAAGCAACGACGGCGCAAGGACGTTCGCCACAGTCAACGGCGCACCGGCACTGGTACTCGTCAGCTGGCCCGAGCGCGGTCCCCTGCTCGGAGTCGACCTCGAAGGAAGCCTCTACACCAGCACCGACAACGGGCAGACCTGGCAGCCACGACACACCCTGAACGCCAAACCTCAGGCCCTTCTCGCCGCTGGCGACGGCCAGGTCTACATCGCCACAGATAGCGCCATCTACACCTCCACCGACGACGGAGCCACGGTGAACGTCCTCACCGCTGTCGAATAAGAGCTCGGGCCGAAGAACCACCCCAGAGCCAGGCCCCCTCGCCTGCGAACAACCGTCAGGCCGGAGGACCACACACGCTCACAGATGTCGCCGCCATTTGACCAGCCGACCCAGTCCATCTCGACCGCTGATCACATCGCCTAGTGTCCTGACTAGACGCTCCAGGTCGTACACATCGACGCGATCAGCGAGTGGACTGCGCCATTGCCACATGTTCTTCGAGGACTGCGCAAGCGTCTGGCGTGTTCCCGTTGAATGAGCCCAACCAGTTTTAGAGTCCTGTGGCCCCATGTCGGGCGAGAAGGGACGATGAAACGTATGGCTGGTCGGAAGCGGAATTCCGCAGAAGACATCGTGCGCAAGTTGCGCCGAGCAGATGAGCTGGCCGCAGAAGGCAAGACCGGCGAGGAGATCGCCGGCGAGCTGGAGGTCTCGCCGGCGACGCTGTACAACTGGCGCCGTTCCTACGGCGGGATGGACACCGACGCCGCCAAGGAGCTCAAGGAGCTGCGCGAGCAGAACGCCCGGCTTAAGCGGCTACTCGCCGAAGCCGAGCTGGTCAAAGACGCCCTGCGGGAGGTCGCTAAGGGAAAATTCTGAGCCCAGCTGCCAAGCGCCGCGCCGTCGAGATGCTCGCCAATACGTTGGGCATGTCGGAACGGTTGGCGTGCAAGGCCGTTGGGCTGGCCCGCTCCACCTGCCGTCGCCTGCCGTTGGCACAGACCCCGACCGATCCGGACGCCGAAATGAGGGCTTGGCTGCGCGCCTACGCCACCAAACACCCGTGCCATGGGTTCCGGCGCGCCTGGGCGGCGTTGCGCTACGACGAGCGCCGTGAGGTCAACAAGAAGAAGATCCACCGACTGTGGCGTGAAGAGGGTCTGCAGGTGCGCGTGCACAGCCCCCGTAAGCGGGCCGGCGTTTCCTCGGTGCCGCCGATCGTCGCCGATGCGCCGAAGGTGGTGTGGGCGATCGACTTCCAGTTCGACTCCACCGTCGACGGTAAGGCCATCAAGATCGCCTCGATGATCGACGAGCACACCCGCGAGTCGCTGCTGAACCTGGTTGAGCGCTCCATCACCGGCGAGCACCTGGTCGAGGAACTGAAAGCGGTGTTCGCCGCCCACGGCGGCCCGCCGAAGGTACTGCGGCTCGACAATGGCCCGGAGATGGTTTCCCAAGCGCTGCAACGTTTCTGCGAGCACAAGACCGGGATGGTCTACATCCCGCCGGGCTGCCCGTGGGACAACGGCTACATCGAATCCTTCAACAACAGACTCAGGAAGGAGTGCCTCAACCGCAACTACTGGACCACCCTGTTCGAGGCCCGCGTGGTCATCAGCGACTTCAAGGACGAGCACAACACTCGACACCGTCACTCGGCCCTGGGCTACCGCACGCCGGCCGAGTACGCTGCGGCCTGCGGGTGTACCCACACCCCGGTGGCCTGCAGCATCAACTGAGAACGGATCAAACCAACCCGACTCTAGAAACGGGTGGACTCAGAAACGGGGACTCGCCACGTCGCCTGAGCGTGGCTTAGTACCGCCGGACGTTGTGAATGGGTGCGGAGGAAATCGGCGCGACCTTCACCGGCGTTCCGTAGGTCGATGCATGGACCATCATCCCGTCACCGATGTAGATACCCGCGTGAGAGACGTCGGCATAGAAGGTCACGATGTCACCGGGTTGAAGATCTGAGGTGGCCACCGGCTGCCCGCCCTGAGCAAGCGCCTGACTGGATCGGGGCAACGACTTCCCGTTCTGCAGGAATGCCCACTTGATCAACCCTGAGCAATCGAACGCATCCGGACCGGTAGCGCCCCACGAATACGGTGACCCCACTCGTGTCAGGGCGGCCTGCACTACCGCAGTTCCACCGCCGAAGGACCCCACGCCCGCCGGGCCCGGCATGGCGACAATGCTGGGATCGCTCGCCGGCGGGGGCGGCGGCAGGGCCGGGGGCGGCGGGCCCGGATCGGCCAAGATGGCCTGCTGGTCGGGTGTCAGAGCGTCGTAGCGGGCCTGCACCGCAGCAATCTGCTCCTGCATTCGACGCTGTTTGGCCCCAAGGTCGGTTCGTACCGCCGCGGCCTCGTTCGCCGCAGTCCGTGCTTGTGCTGCCGACTTTGCAGACCGGTCCGCGGCGGTGGCGGCGCGCGCACTCGCCGATCGGAACGCGGCCATCTGCACTGTCAGCTCCGATGCAACCGTCTTCTGAATCGCCAGCTGTTCGATGAGTTCCTGCGGAGACGTCGCAGTCAGTGCCGCCGCCAAGGTGTCGGTACGGCCACCCATGTAAGCAGCCGCTGCCAACTTATCGACTGCAGCCTGATACTTCGCCAGATCGGCCGACGTTGCATCGACGGCCACGCGGTCAGCGGCCGCCTCATTCTCCGCGACCAGCTGCACGGAGAGCTTTTCGTCGAGGTCGATTTGCGCGGAGTGCATCTGCTCTGTGGTCTGCTCAGCAAGACGCGACAGTTCGGTGAGTTCGGCGAGCGCATCGGCCGCCGGATCAGCGCTGACGTCGGTCGCGAGAAGCGCAGCAAGAACACCGATAGCCCCCAAGATGACGGCGAGCCGTTTAGCCATCGCGCGCGATCGGGCCTCAAACACAGGCAAAGTCACAACAGCGGAAACCTTCGGTGAAGTATGAAAGTACGTAGTAGATACGTAGGTCACGGTTAGGTTACGAGGTCAGGTGACTGCTGTCCACCCGGGTTACGAACGCGATCGTGACCTGCCTCAGAAATCGCGCGATTCGACCCGCAAAACCGGGGCACCGCCCCCGACCTGCTCAGACGTAACCGGCCGACGCTAATTCGCTAGCCTAACTAGGTTCCATCGAAAAACTGGAAATTCCCAGAAATTTCCAGTTTTGTGTCGGAGCCTCCGGTCGAGAAACGGAACTAACAGCCAATCGTCGCTACTGGAGTATCCCAGGACATCGGCGACGTACTGGTCATACCAGTACCCGTTCGCGGCGTTCTCTTTGAGCGTGTCGTAGGCCTTGCTCCACCGGTCGATGTCCCAGTCCGCACCGCGCTCCAGGTATCGTTGCCAGGCTTCCCATTTGGCTCGATCGAAGTAGCGGATGGTCGGTTTGATGGTGCCGTCGGGATTGCGCTCGAAGCCTTCGGCAGGAACGAGGCTGTGCTTGTCGAGCCGCAACTAGGCCGTGTCTGATAAATGCGGTAGCCAAAGTGTGATGGCCCTTAGGACTGCTCCGCCGCGGTAAACGATGGCGAGTTTGTCGTAGCGGGTGGCCAGACCGCGCCATTGCTTGACGACGTTGAAGTTGCGTTCGATGACGTTGCGGCCCTTGTAGTCTTCGGCATCGAAGGCTGGTGGTCGCCCGCCTTGGGTGCCACGACGTTTGCGGTGGCCGATCTGATCGGACGGTTCGGGAATGACTGCGACGATCCCTCGTCGTCGCAGCCGCTGTCGAGTCGCTCGGCTGGAATAGGCCTTGTCGCCACGCAGGCGATCAGGCCGCGTGCGTGGCCGCCCCCGACCGCAGCGCTCGACTTTCAGGTGGGCGAGCAAATGCTCCAGAACCGGTCCGTCGTTGGCTTGGCCAGCGCCCACGAGCACGACCAACGGTCGTCCGTGGCCGTCGACGAGGTGATGGATCTTGCTGGTCAGTCCGCCGCGGGAGCGGCCAATGCCGTGGTCAGGCGGCTCGCTGGCCAGATTTGTGTAATTCGACCCAGCCCCCTGTGTCACGGGTGATGTTCGTGGCATGTTGATGAGCACGGGCGATCGTGGAATCCACCGACACCGACCAATCGATGATCCCGGCTTCGTCGGCGGCAGCCAGCAACCGCGCCAACACCGCATCCCAGGTGCCCTCTGCGCTCATCCTTCGATGCCAGGTCCAGATCGTCTGCCACGGCCCAAACGCCTCGGGAACGTCGCGCCAGGCGATGCCGCACCGGTACCGGTAGATGATCCCCTCGAGCATCTGGCGGGCATCCCGAAAAGGCCTGCCCTTCTTACCTGTCCGAACAGGAAGAAGCTCTTCAATCAACGACCATTGAGCATCGGTGAGCAGCTGGAACCGTGACATGGCCTAAGTCTCAGCCGAAACACCCGAAACATTTGTCAGACACGCCCTAGGTGCATTTCGACGACTTCAGATAGCTCCCCGTCGTAGACGAACTTCGTACCAACGCCTACGCGTACACCAGCCTGTTTCATAGCCCCTGCTCCAATACGGTGGCTCGGCCAAGCCTGTGGTCGAGATTGACTTCGAACTCGTGGCGCCACAGCATGCTCAGCAACGCCGGACGAACCAACGGCTTGGGTCGGCCCGCGATGACCGCTTCGGCCTGAAGCATGGGGAGGCCTACCAATTCGTCTCTCCTGCAACGCAACTCGGACAAGATGTCTTGGTTGATAAGCCATTCACGGCGGTACCCGGCAAGGAATCGCACGTTACCCATGCGGACGATGTCGGGCTCATTGACAATCTTGTACGACCAGCCCAGCGACTCGACGACTAGCTTCGTCCACCGGCACAATCTGACGACGCGCGGATGGTCCATCCGCCCGGCGCGCACCACATCGACCACCACCGGCCCAGACTCCGTGTCAAACAGGTAATCGGGAACGTGCCAACGGTGATGATCATCGACGTCTGTGGCGTGTTCCCGTTGAATGAGCCCAACCAGTTTTAGAGTCCTGTGGCCCCATGTCGGGCGAGAAGGGACGATGAAACGTATGGCTGGTCGGAAGCGGAATTCCGCAGAAGACATCGTGCGCAAGTTGCGCCGAGCAGATGAGCTGGCCGCAGAAGGCAAGACCGGCGAGGAGATCGCCGGCGAGCTGGAGGTCTCGCCGGCGACGCTGTACAACTGGCGCCGTTCCTACGGCGGGATGGACACCGACGCCGCCAAGGAGCTCAAGGAGCTGCGCGAGCAGAACGCCCGGCTTAAGCGGCTACTCGCCGAAGCCGAGCTGGTCAAAGACGCCCTGCGGGAGGTCGCTAAGGGAAAATTCTGAGCCCAGCTGCCAAGCGCCGCGCCGTCGAGATGCTCGCCAATACGTTGGGCATGTCGGAACGGTTGGCGTGCAAGGCCGTTGGGCTGGCCCGCTCCACCTGCCGTCGCCTGCCGTTGGCACAGACCCCGACCGATCCGGACGCCGAAATGAGGGCTTGGCTGCGCGCCTACGCCACCAAACACCCGTGCCATGGGTTCCGGCGCGCCTGGGCGGCGTTGCGCTACGACGAGCGCCGTGAGGTCAACAAGAAGAAGATCCACCGACTGTGGCGTGAAGAGGGTCTGCAGGTGCGCGTGCACAGCCCCCGTAAGCGGGCCGGCGTTTCCTCGGTGCCGCCGATCGTCGCCGATGCGCCGAAGGTGGTGTGGGCGATCGACTTCCAGTTCGACTCCACCGTCGACGGTAAGGCCATCAAGATCGCCTCGATGATCGACGAGCACACCCGCGAGTCGCTGCTGAACCTGGTTGAGCGCTCCATCACCGGCGAGCACCTGGTCGAGGAACTGAAAGCGGTGTTCGCCGCCCACGGCGGCCCGCCGAAGGTACTGCGGCTCGACAATGGCCCGGAGATGGTTTCCCAAGCGCTGCAACGTTTCTGCGAGCACAAGACCGGGATGGTCTACATCCCGCCGGGCTGCCCGTGGGACAACGGCTACATCGAATCCTTCAACAACAGACTCAGGAAGGAGTGCCTCAACCGCAACTACTGGACCACCCTGTTCGAGGCCCGCGTGGTCATCAGCGACTTCAAGGACGAGCACAACACTCGACACCGTCACTCGGCCCTGGGCTACCGCACGCCGGCCGAGTACGCTGCGGCCTGCGGGTGTACCCACACCCCGGTGGCCTGCAGCATCAACTGAGAACGGATCAAACCAACCCGACTCTAGAAACGGGTGGACTCAGAAACGGGGACTCGCCATCTGCAGTCAACTTGAACGGCTGCGCAACGACGTGACGCACCGTCGGATCGAAATCTGCCAGGATGAGATTGGCCAGCTCCAGCCGCGATTCATAGATGACATGGTCACGCTCGGTCGTCGCCCAGTACGTTCCCGAGTAGTGGCGCTGACCGTAGTACCACCGGAACGTGCGCCACGGCTTCGCCCGGAACAAGGACGTCGCCGACACCTTAAGCGCCGAAAGGCAGCGTTCTTCTCCTACCGCTGGCCGATAAGCGATGGCCGCGGAATCAACATCAACATTCACAACGTCCGACATAGCCGCACCGCGGGTTCAGCTTGCCACTTTGTCCCAGTTAGCACAGCCAAACGCGACAATTCAATCGCAGAAAACGACTAGCCTAGCTACAGGCTTTCTCATCTTTATGGCGAATTCGCCACCGACTCGCCATTCCTGTGAGAAGGTCGCCACCTATTTTGAGAACCTACAACAGGTTTCTGATCACCGCGCCATATTCGTAAACCGCGACAGGTGCAGTTGGTGTGCCACCGTGATATTCGCGGTCGGCCCGTTGCGGTGCTTGCCGAGGATGATGTCGGCTTCACCGCCGCGCGGGTCCTCGCGGTCGAACGCATCGGGCCGGTGCAGCAGCATGACCATGTCCGCATCTTGCTCAAGACTGTTATGCAAGCTAACTAAATTGGCGACGAAATTGTGCGTGCCGCTTACCGTTCCGTCGTACACGTCGTGCTCGCCGATACTCTCGATCTCGACGATCCTGTCCCAGAGCACATCGTTTGTTGCCAGATCATCCAACTCCTGGCTGTCGAACACGCGGGCGATTCGACGAAGCCGCTTGCGCCCCGGTGAATGCGTCCACATCTTGGAACCGTCGAACCTCGTGTTGGTCGCTAGCGCAAAGTCCTGTTCTGTCCAGTTACGTTCCGCCAGAATGGTCTTCACTCGATTCCATACCTCGACCGGTACGGTGTCGGAACTGGCTCGCGACTTGACGTCCTTCAACTGGGTCAGCACCTCGCGGCAGGCGAAGAACTTCTGTCCCTGGCCGTCGACCCAGTACAGAAAACGACGTTGGTTCGCAGCGCCTTGAATCGCCACGTGCCACGAGTCCCGGTATCCGGCCTTGGGAGCACGGCAAAGGCGAGCTTGAATTCCCAGCCTCAAGAGCAGGAGCACCACATCGTCGGCCAACTGGCGGCTTGTGGACGCGTAGTAAATCCGGCCTTGACCGCATTGATAGTCCCAGCGCACCGACCCATCCGTCGCCCACAGATGCTGCAGGAACAACGCGATCTGGTCATTCGGCAGCGCGAAAATCTCTTGGGGAACGAACTTCTCGTAGCTGCGCTTCCCGAACAGCCCCAACTTGTCCAGCCACGCCGCAATGGGATTCCGCTTGCCGTGTGTCAGACGGTACGGCGCCGGTAGCCGAAGCGTGGTTACCCGAGCCGCCGGGTACTCGTCGCGAACTGCCGTGACTCCAAAGTGCTTGGCGGCCTTGGTGACGGCCAGCAGGTTCTGCTCGTCAATGCTGGCGTATCGGATGGGCTGGCGCTTCACGCAGGAGCCGTCGCCGATCATGTGGGCGAGCATGATGATTTCGGACTCGTCCATGCGCTCGGTATGTACTGGCTCGGGAACACGACGCGGCGCAGCAACTCGGGCGCCAACTGCCAACTCATCCAGAGGGATCCAGCCGTCGATCGTGTGGAATGGGTGGTTCGCAGTCGCCTCGACGACACGTCCCGAGGCCAACCGCACCTTGAACACTTCCTTGTGCCCGCTGTAGAACACGTTGGTCATCGGCCGGGCCACCATGCGCTTGCGCTCATCCAACGACCACACCAGGGGCCGCTCACCGGTCTCCATCAGCTCACCGAAGGTGACCTCAGCACCCGTGTCGGCCCGCAGGATTCGGGTGTTGGCGGTCATGCAGCCTGACTCACGAAGGTCGGAGACCTGTGGGCGCTTGTCGGTGCGCTGCTCGGGACCACGGTTCAGCTGGCTGATCGCGACCACCGGCACGTGCAGTTCCTTGGCCATCAGCTTGAGGCTTCGAGAGAAGTCCGAGACTTCCTGCTGGCGCGAATCGTATTTCTTGCCCGAGCTCATCAGCTGCAGGTAGTCGACGACGATCAGCTGCAGATCGGCCTTCTTCTTCAGGCGTCGCGCCTTGGCCCGGATCTCCATCATGGTCAAGTTCGGCGAGTCATCGATGTAGAGCGGCGCCTCGCTGATCTCGCTCATCCGTCGCGCCAGCCGAGTCCAGTCGTCATCATTCATGCGGCCGGACCGCATATCGCCGAGCTTGATGTTGGCCTCCGCCGACAGCAGACGCATGACGATCTCGGACTTGCTCATTTCCAGCGAGAAGATGACGCTGGCCTGCCGGTGCTTGATGGAGCAGGACCGCATGAAGTCCAGCCCCAGCGTCGAATTGTGCGTCGGCACCATGCCGCGACCGGCCAGGTACAGGTGCGCGTGGTTGTCCACCTCGACACAGCGCACCGCCACGCTGTCCACGCGGCGCACCTCGACGATCTGCAGCGGCGGCGCCAGCACCATCGCGGTGCCGTGCGCTGAGGCCACCGGCGCTCCGGCCGGGGCGACACTGTCCAGCCCGCTGCGCAGCTGCGTCGTGGTGCGGACCCCGAAACCCGTCGGCCACTGGTGCTGCGCGTCGGCGACGATGACGGTGCCGTCGGAGAATTCGACTTCGTAGCAGGGCCGCCCGAGCAGGATGCCGCTCTCGGCCACGACGCGGGTCGGCTCCCCGTCGGCGCCCAGCAGTTCATCCCCCACCGAGACATCACCCATGGTGGTCCAGCCGGTCGGCGTCGGCAGCGGGGTGTCCAGCGCCAGCGCCTTACCCACGCCAGGCCGCGCCGCGATGATGATCATCTGCCCGCCGTGCAGACCGTTGGTGATCTCGTCGAGGTCGACGAACCCGGTCGGGATTCCGCGCGAGATACCCCCCGAAGACGCGATGGCGTCGATCTCGTCCATGGTGGGCTGCAGCAGGTCTTCGAGGGCGACGAAGTCCTCGGACTGCCGCCGGTCGGCGACGTCATAGATCTCGGACTGGGCGCGGTCCACGATGTCATGCACATCGGCCCCGTCGGCACCGGCATAGCCGTATTGCACGACGCGTGTGCCGGCCTCCACGAGGCGGCGCAGCAGCGCCTTCTCGGCCACGATGGTGGCGTAGTAGCCCGCGTTGGCCGCGGTCGGCACGGTGGAGATCAGGGTGTGCAGATAGGGGGCCCCGCCGACGCGACGCAGCAGCCCGCGCCGGTCGAGATCGGAGGCGACAGTGACGGCGTCGGCCGGCTCCCCGCGGTCGTAGAGATCCAGAATCGTCTCGGCGACATCCTGGTGGGCGGGCCGGTAGAAATCGCTGGGCCGCATCTTCTCCAGGACGTCGGCGATCGCGTCCTTGGACAGCAGCATGCCGCCCAGCACGGCCTGTTCGGCCGCCATGTCCTGCGGGGGCTGGCGCCCGATGTCCTCGCGGGGCGGCTCATCGATTCCCGGGTCACCACCACGACTGAAATCGTCTACGACAGCCACTGAGCGTCCCACCTCCCCCTCTGAAAGTCATCGCACATACATTCGATGCCACCTGCGCGCGACAGTAACGAACGCCCCCGACAAGTAGCGCGGAGGTGGTCGCGACGGCAAACGTAAGGCTTTGCTGTGTCGCGTGCAACCGGGCCCTGTTAGCGAACCTGTGGATGCCGTGTGCACAGCTTCGGTCAGCGGTGTTGACGGGTTGTGGACAACCTGTGCACAAACTCCCGACTTCTGCGACCCGCTGCAGGTCGGGACCGATTTCCCGAGATATGACGCTGTGGACACTAACTGCCACGGCGTGTCGGGTTAGGTTGCACTTCCGGGCGTGTTGGATTGCGCCGAGAAGCCGAACAGGTTAACAGCAGGGTTGTGTTGCTGTATGTGGATTACGCAGACCAGTTCGCTGGGCCCGACCCTCACGACACAGCAACGCCCGGGTAGGAAGCAATGAGCTTCCGACCCGGGCGTTTGAGGACCGCTCTTACTCCGCAGTGACGTTCAGCGAGACCGCGGCGGTGACGCCGGGGTGCAGCTTGACGCCGATCTGGTAGGTGCCGGTGGCCTTGATATGGGCCTTCGGCAGCTCCACGGTGCGCTTGTCGAGGTTCGGTCCGCCGGCCTTCTTGATCGCTGTGACGACCGAGGTGGGGGTGACCGAGCCGAACAGCTTGCCGCCGTTGGACGCGGCGCGGACCGGGAGCGTGACGGCGCCCAGGCCCTCGAGCGCGGTCTTCAGTTCGTTGGCGTGCTCGACGCCACGAACTTCCTTGATCTCGCGGGCACGACGGATCTCTTCGGCCTGGCGCTCGGCGCCACGGCTGGCCGCGATCGCCAGACCGCGGGGCAGCAGGTAGTTACGGCCGTAGCCGTCCTTCACCTCGACCGAATCGCCGGCGATACCCAGGTGTTCCACCTCAGCGGTGAGAATCAGCTTCATGGTGTGTCTCTCCCCTACCGCGTCGACGAACCGAACGGCAGCAGAGCCACCTCGCGGGCATTCTTGACCGCGACGGCGACGTCGCGCTGGTGCTGGACGCAGTTACCGGTCACCCGGCGGGCGCGGATCTTGCCGCGCTCGCTGATGTAGGTGCGGAGCAGCCCGGTGTCCTTGTAATCGATGATCTGGTTCTTGCCCTTCTTCGAGCAGAACACGCACTTGCGGGTCTTGACCGGCTTTTCCGGTGCCGGCCGCCGCTTGTTGGTCTTGGCCATGGGTCAATCTCTTTCTTGAAAACTGCTGAAAATACTTGTCAGAAGGGCGGTTCGTCGTCGCTGCCGCTGTAGGAACCGGCCGCCGGGGCGCTGCCCCACGGATCGTCCTTGGGCTGCTGTTCGGAACCGCCGCCGCCGCGTGGCGCACCACCGCCGCTGTTACCACCGCCGCCGCCGAACCCACCGCCGCCACCGCCACCGCGGCTGGCCTTGTTGACCTTGGCCGTGGCGTAGCGCAGCGAGGGGCCGATCTCGTCGACCTCGAGTTCGACAACGGTGCGCTTCTCACCCTCGCGGGTTTCGAAGGACCGCTGCTTGAGCCGACCGGAGACGATCACCCGCGAACCGCGGGTGAGGCTCTCGGCCACGTTCTCGGCCGCCTCACGCCAGATGTTGCAGCGGAGGAACAGCGCTTCGCCGTCCTTCCACTCATTGGTCTGACGGTCGAACGTCCGCGGCGTGGAAGCCACGGTGAAGTTCGCGACCGCGGCACCGGACGGCGTGAAACGCAGTTCCGGGTCAGCGGTCAGGTTTCCGATAACAGTGATGACGGTGTCACCAGCCACGAGATCCTCCTGGGCGTGTAGTCAAAGCGGCGTATGCGTACAAGTGCAGTCGCAGGCGAGCCTACGGACTTGCACCGACGTACACAGTGGTGTCGCGTCGACTCAGTGCTTGTCGGTCCGCATCACCTTGGTGCGCAGCACGGACTCGTTCAGATTGAGCTGGCGATCCAGCTCGGAGACGGTCGCGGGCTCAGCCTTCAGATCGACGACGGCGTAGATGCCCTCGGCGTGCTTGGCGATCTCGTAGGCCAGCCGGCGGCGGCCCCAGATATCGACCTTGTCGACACTGCCACCGTCCTTGCGGATGACGTTCAGGAACGTCTCCAGCGAGGGAGCTACGGTGCGCTCGTCAAGAGTGGGGTCAAGGATGACCATGACTTCGTATGGACGCATAAGGAACCCATCACCTCCTATGGTCGTTGCGGCCACGGCGTGTTCCGTGGCAGGAGGGTCGCCTGCGTCGGCAACCGGGCTAGGTTACCGGAACGGGTGCTGATCTGCGAAATCCTCACCCCGGGCGTCCTTGGGTGGGGGCGCCGGCAGCGGCTCCGGCTCGGTCGGACGCAGCCACGTCGGCAGCCACCGCGGCGGGTTGTCCGGGGCGCGGTCGAACACCCCGCCGGACGGGTCGTCGACGGCACCGTGATGGCGGACCAGGTCCAGCTCGGGCCTGCGGATCTGGCGGATCACCAGCACGATCAGCACCACCACCGCGATATCGCGCAGCAGCACGGTGGTGGTGAACCACTGCTCGGGCAGCCCACGGTTCTGCTCGCCGTACAGATAGAGCATCCGCGGAATCCAGACCAGCGCGTCGATCGTCATCCAGGCCAACAGGATTCGGCGGTGCGGCAGCGCCAGCACGGCCAGCGGCACCAGCCACAGCGAGAACTGCGGGCTCCACACCTTGTTGGTCAGCAGGAACGCGGCCACCACCAGGAACGCCAACTGAGCCAGCCGCGGGCGCTGGGCGGCCGTCAGCGCCAGATAGCCGATCCCCGCGCAGCACAGTCCGAACAGCACCGCGGTCACCGCGTTGGTGACCGTCGGCGGCTCCCAGAACCCCAACCCCGGGTCGAAGCCCTGCCAGCCGGTGAACGACTTCACCACGTTGTAGATGGAGTCCATGTCGTCACCGCGGCGGGTGTTGAGCCGGAAGAACTCCGACCAGCCGCGCGGGAACAGCACCAGCACAGGCAGATTGACCGCCACCCAGGCAAGGACCGCGGCGACCGTCGTGCGAGTGAACTCCCGCATCCGCCCGGTCCGCAGGCACAGCACCAGCAGCGGCCCCAGCAGCAGCAGCGGATAGAGCTTGAGCGCGACCCCGATTCCGATCAGCGCCCCGGCCAGCACGGGTCTGCGGCGCGACCAGGCCAGCAGCGCGGCCGTCGCGCAGGCCACCGCCAACGCGTCGAAGTTGGTGAAGATCTGGAAGATCAACAGCGGCGACGCCGCCACCAGGGCGGCATCCCAGATGCGCCGGCCGGCCAGCAGTGCGGTCGCCCAGACCGTCAGCAGCCAGGCCAACGCCAGCCCGAACGCGGAGATGTTGAAGAACATCACCACCTCGGCCACCAACGGCACCGACACCAGCGTCGTCAGCGCCGAATAGGTTTTCGCCAGCGACATCGACAGGTACTGGTAGATGCCGGTCAGGACCGGATACTCCATGTAGCGGATGGGCGGGCTGCCGTCGAACACGACGTGCGGGTTACCGTCGCCGTCCTTCTCGATCCAGCTGGACTTGTACGGAAACTTGCCCTGGTTCAACAGTTCCGCGGTGTACAGCGGGACCGTGTCCGAGTAGCACAGCGAGTAGTAGGCGCGCTGGTTCTCCCAGTTGGCGACGCGCTGCGCGGCGGTGCCGGTGTCGGTGGACTGCAGGCAGGCCGCCTTGGTGGAGTAACCCAGCGCCAAGAAGATGACGCCGATCAGCAGCATCACCCGCAGCGGTGTCCAGAACCGGGAACGCCCGATCATCGCGTGGCGACCGACCGGGCCGCCGACGGTCGCAGCGAGCGCCGAGCCGATCGCGTCATTGCGGCTGGGCATGTCCCGGCCGTCGTCACTGCGCCGGTCAGCCGCGAGCGGCGCGGGTGAAACAGTGCCCGCGTCGCGCTCGGTCACGGCGGCGGCGGGATCGGTGCGCCCGGCGCGACCGGTGCGCCGGGCGGGGGCGGCGGTGCGTTGGGATCACCGGGCGGCGGCGGCGGACCGACCGGCACCGTCGTCGGCGGACCCCACGGAATGGTGATGCCCGGGGCGATCTCCAGCGTCGGCTGGATCACCGTCTCCGACGGCGGCGGCGGGATGGCCGGATCCGAGGACGGCGGCGGTGGGGGTGGAGCGGCCGGCGGGCCGGCGTAGCCGCCGATCTCGGGCGGCTTCGGGAACGTCTCGTTGTCGGTGCCGTCGAGGGCACCGTCCATGGTGGCCTTCCAGATGTCCGACGGCAGCCCCGAGCCGTAGACCGGGCCACCCCACTGGTTGACCAGCGGCTTGTCCCCGCCGGTGGTGCCCACCCAGACCGCGGTGGACAGCGACGGCGTGAAGCCGACCATCCAGGCATCCCGGTTGGCCCCGGTATCACCGAGCTGGTTGGTGCCGGTCTTGGCGGCCGACGGACGCCCACCGGCCAGATTGTGGCCGTTGGAGTAACCGGCGATCGGCTGCATCGCGGCGGTCACGTTGTCGGCGACGGCGGAGTCGATGCGCTGCTCGCCCTCGTCGCCCCCGGAGTTGTCGAACAGCACGTTGCCCTGCGAGTCCTCCACCTTCTGCACGAAATGCGGCCGGTGGTAGACCCCGGAGTTGGCCAGGGTGGCGTACGCGGAGGCCATGTCGATGACCCGGCTCTGGTACTGCCCGAGCACGACGCCGTTGTTGGGGGGACCGCCCTGGCCGTCCTCGCTCAGCGTGTGTTCCACACCGGGGAAGCTCTCGGCGATACCGGCCTCGTGCGCGGCGTCGGCCACGTCCTGCGGGCCGTTCTGCAGCTTGAGCATCAGCCGGTAGTAACTGGTGTTCAGCGACCGCTTGAGCGCCTCGGCGATATTGCAGGTGCCGCAGCCACCACCCTCGACGTTGGTGATCTTGATGCCGTTGAGCTCCAGCGGTGAGCTGTCGATGTTGTAGCCCAGCCCGATGCCCTGCTGCAGCGCCGCCACGAGAGCGAACACCTTGAACGAGGAGCCGGTCGGCAGACCGGCCTGCGCGAAGTCGAAGCCGTTGGCATCCGATCCGCCGTAGTACGCCTTGACCCCGCCGGTGCGCGGGTCGATCGACACCACCGCCGACCGCATATCGGGCTCCTGGTTTTCCAGGGTCTCGGCGACGGCTTCCTCGGCGGCCCGCTGCGCCTGCGGGTCGATCGTGGTGGTGATCTTCAGGCCCTCGGTGTTCAGCGTCTGCTCGGTGATGTCGAAGAGCTCGAGGAGCTCCTTGGTCACCTGGCGCTCGATGAGTCCGTTGGGGCCGGTGGTCTGGTTGGCCGTGCTCGCGAAATCGGGTGCCACCGTGGGTGGGAACACCTGGGCGGCCCGGTCGGCCGGGGACAGCGCTCCGATCTCGACCATCCCGTCGAGCACCCAGTTCCAGCGGTCGGCCGCGCCCTCGGGATCCACCGCCGGATCCAGCGTGGAGGGCCGCTGGATGAGCGCCGCCAGCAGCGCACCCTCGGCCACGTTGAGCTGCTCCACCGGCTTACCGAAGTACGCCTGGGCCGCCGCGGAGATGCCGTACGAGCCGCGGCCGAAGTAGATGATGTTCAGGTAGGACTCGAGCACCTGGTCCTTGGACCACTCCCCCGACATCTTGGTGGAGATGACGAGTTCCTTGGCTTTTCGCACCAGCCCGCCGACGCCGGAGCGTTCGTCGCCGACGAGGGCGTTCTTGACGTACTGCTGGGTGATGGTCGATCCGCCCTGCAGCCCGCTGCCACTACCGAACAGGTTGTTCAGGAAAGCGCGCGCGAATCCGGTGAAGGAGAAGCCCGGGTTGGAATAGAAGTCCCGGTCCTCGGCGGCCATCACCGCGTTGCGGACCTGCACCGGGATCTGGTCGATTTTCACATCGACGCGGTTGCCCTCGGGGGGAATGATTTTCGCGAGCTCGCTGCCATCGCTGGCCAGGATCGTGGAGACCTGCGCGGTGCGGATGTCACCCGGTTTGGGCACGTCGACGATCAGGTACGCCATGCCGAAGGTGATCATCGGCAGCGCCACGAACAGCACCAGCGCGGCATAGAGCGTGCGGCGCACCCACTTCCACTGGAAGCCGGGTCCGGACTTGGGGGCGGGAGCCCCGGGAGGCGGCCCACCGGGGCCACCCGGACCGCCGGGGCCACCGGGCGGCGGGGGCGGGAACGGCGGCCGACGCGGCGGCCCACCGTCGAGGGCGGCCTTGACGACATCGATCGGGTCGCGCAGGTGCGGTGCCACCTCGTGGCGGACCGGCGGGATCAGCGCGGTCCTACGGTCGTCCGGGACACCGCCGGTGGGCGGTTTGCGGTGCGCGGGTGGGTTCGGGCGCGCAGGGCTCGCGCCAGCGGACCGCTCGTTTCCGGCTTCGTCCGCTGACCTGCTTTGGCGCCCTTCGCTATTCACTGGCCGTACGCGCGTCGGAACGCGCCGTTCGAGTGCTCTTGCCGCGTGTCCCGTTCTTCGGGCGCGGCGTGCCGAGCACGTACGACTTGACCAGATGGTTCCAACTGCAAGTGCGGCATACCTCCACCACATGGACGGCGAATTCGTCGAAACGGGTCGCGAGCAGCACCAACTCCTCAGCGGTGCGCGCCGAACCCGACACCGCGCCGAGGTGCTCCCCGAACACCCAGGACACCAGGGTCAGCTGTTCCTTACGGCAGATCGGACACATCACCGAGCTGGTTTTCCCGTGGTACTTGGCGGCGCGCAACAGGTAGGGGTTCGCATCGCAGACCTCGGTGACACCGGTCCGCCCGGAATACACCTCGGCCAGCAGGGACCGACGCCGCAGGGCGTAGTCCACCACCTGTCGCTGCAATCGCACGACCACCAGAGTACGTCGGTGCCCCAGCTACCGAGGCGCGACGGCAGCGGGATGGCCGCAGAACTTCTAGCATCATTCGTCGTGGCGGGACGGCAGACAGCACGAACACGGGCGCGTGACACCGACCGCGATGCCGCGTGCAAGGCGCTGGACAACGCGTTCAGCGAAGGCCAGCTCGCGATGGACGAGCACCAGCGGCGCATCGCCGCCGCCATCGCCGCGACCACCCTGGCCGAGCTGCACGGACTGCTCGCTGACCTGCAGGTCGACGATCCGCTGCCGCAGCCGTCACCGCCGTCACCGCGTCGCCGCGGAATCGCCGTGGCGGTGGCCGGCGGGCTGGTCGCGCTCATCGTGGCCGTCGGCTGGGCCGTCGGCTCGGAGCCCGAGACGCCCACCGAAACGCCGACCGCCGCCGTCCCGGAGGCCCCGGCGCCCGAGAGCACCGAAGCGCCGGCGCCCCCGGTCGACGATGTGCCGCCGCTGGTGCTGAACCTGCCGCGGCACATGGACACCGTCGAGGGGATGACCGGCATCCTCGACGAGATCCGCAAGCGGTTCGGCAGCACCATGGGCTACGAACTGGCCTTCAAGCCCGACATCGCCTACGTCTATCTGCCGGACCCGGCCGACGATTCGCGCAAGCTGCTCTACACCTACCGCGGAGGGTGGGGGAATCCGTCGGCCACATCGCGATCAGATACCGATGACCTGACCGATCTCGGTGCCTTCGACGTCGCGGCCACGGTCGCCGCGTGGCAGGCGGCGCCGGCCACGCTGCAGATCGCACCCGGCGATGTGCAGGACAGCTATCTCGATATCGATCACATCGCCGAGGCCGGTGGGTTGGAGACGCTGATCCGGGTCACCACCACGTCGGGGCGCGACGGCTACATCTATCTGGACCGCTCCGGCACCGTCACACGCGTCGAAAACCCAAGCTGAGCTCCTGCGTTCTACGATCATCTACCGTGGCGACACGGCAGACAGCGGGCACCCGGGCGAAAGACTCCGACCGCGATGACACGTGCAAGGTTCTCGACAGCGCGCTGAGCGAGGGCCAGCTGTCCATGGAGGAACACCGGCAGCGGGTCGCCGCGGCGACCCAGGCAGCCACGCTCGGTGATCTGCAGTCGCTGGTCTCCGATCTGCAGACCACCAGCTCACCGATCAAGCTGCCGAAGCTGCAGCCCGAACGCTCCGCGGTCGCCATCGGCCCCGGCGCGGGCTGGGGGATCCGCATCGCGACGGCCGTGGTCCTGGTCGTCCTCGGGATCGCGATCGGCTGGGGGCTCTACGGCAACACGTCCTCACCGCTGAGCTTTCAGACCGATCCCGGAGCCAAGGACGACGGGATTCCCGCGACCGTGCTGACCGCGCCGCGTCAACTGCAATCCCTCGGCGGCCTCAACGGGCTGTTCCAGCAGATGAAGACGAAATTCGGTGACACCAAGGGTTATGACCTGACGATCTTCGACGACTACGCGTCGCTGGAACGACCCGACCCGAACGAGCCGCGCCGGGTGCTGCGCTACAGCTACCGCGGCGGCTGGGACGACCCGTCGGAGACCAGCGTCAGCAGCGATGCCCGGCTCGTCGACCTGGCCGCCTTCGACGTGCCCACCTTCGTCGGCCTGATCCGCGGCGCCCCGGAAACCCTCGGTATCGACCCCGCCGAGGTGAAGCAGATCCACATCAGCGTCGGCCCGAACTCCGATATCACCGCGCCGCCGGAGAGCATCGAGATCAGCGTCTACGTCTCGCCGCAGTTCGGGAACAGCGGTTATATCGAGTTCAACGGCGACGCCTCGGTGAAGCGGATCAACTACCCGAGCCCCTAGACACACACGCGGTTTGTGGAGTTCTTGTCGGAATGATTCCGACAAGAACTCCACAAATCACCGGGGTTTGGTCCCTCATGTAGCGTCGTATATATCGGCGCGATACACTTTGCCGACGTGTTGGTCCGTCGTAGCGACCAACACAGCGATGGGCAACGGGAGGTGATTCGATGCTGGAGCTCGCCATTCTGGGACTTCTGCTGGAGTCGCCGATGCACGGCTACGAACTTCGCAAGCGCCTGACAGGGCTGTTGGGCGCTTTCCGTGCGTTTTCGTACGGCTCGCTGTACCCGGCGCTGCGGCGCATGCAGGCCGACGGCCTCATCGTCGAGGACGCCGCGCCGGACGGAACCCCCAAGATGCGGCGCGCCCGTCGCGTCTACCAACTCAGCGATACCGGCAAGGCACGTTTCGCCGAACTGGTGGCTGACACCGGACCGCAGAACTACACCGACGACGGCTTCGGCGTGCACCTGGCGTTCTTCAACCGCACGCCCGCCGAGGCCAGGATGCGCATCCTGGAAGGCCGCCGCCGTCAGGTGGAGGAACGCCGCGAAGGTCTGCGGGAGGCGGTCGCGCGGGCCAGTACCTCACTGGACCGCTACACCCGGCAGTTGCACCAGCTGGGCCTGGAGTCCAGCGAGCGCGAAGTCAAATGGCTCAACGAACTGATCGCGGCCGAACGCGTCGCACAGGGCAACCCGGAAACACAGCCGTGAACACCACCGAGCACGAGGATCCAAAGGAGAATGACCATGTCGAAGCCTGAGTCCACCGAAGTCAGGGTCGCGATTGTCGGAGTCGGCAACTGCGCGTCCTCCTTGGTCCAGGGTGTGCAGTACTACCGCGACGCGGACGAGAACACCAATGTGCCCGGCTTGATGCACGTGAAGTTCGGGCCGTACCACGTCCGCGACGTGAAGTTCGTCGCCGCGTTCGACGTGGACGCCAAGAAGGTCGGCTTCGACCTGTCCGAGGCCATCGGCGCCTCGGAGAACAACACCATCAAGATCGCCGACGTGCCGCCGACCGACATCATCGTGCAGCGCGGACCGACCCTCGACGGCATCGGCAAGTACTACTCCGAGACCATCGAGGTCTCCGACGCCGACCCGGTCGACGTCGTGAAGGTCCTCAAGGACGCCAAGGTCGACGTGCTGGTGTCCTACCTGCCCGTCGGTTCCGAAGAGGCCGACAAGTTCTACGCCCAGTGCGCCATCGACGCCAAGGTCGCGTTCGTCAACGCGCTGCCGGTGTTCATCGCCTCGGACCCGGTGTGGGCCAAGAAGTTCACCGATGCCGGTGTGCCGATCGTCGGTGACGACATCAAGAGCCAGGTCGGCGCCACCATCACCCACCGCGTGATGGCCAAGCTGTTCGAGGATCGCGGCGTCACCCTGGACCGCACCTACCAGCTCAACGTCGGCGGCAACATGGACTTCAAGAACATGCTCGAGCGTGAGCGCCTGGAGTCCAAGAAGGTGTCCAAGACCCAGGCCGTCACCAGCAACCTGACCGGCTCGCTGGCCGACAAGGTGTACGACAAGAACGTGCACATCGGCCCGTCGGATTACGTCGCCTGGCTCGATGACCGCAAGTGGGCCTACGTCCGCCTGGAGGGCCGCGCCTTCGGTGACGTGCCGCTGAACCTGGAGTACAAGCTCGAGGTCTGGGACTCCCCTAACTCGGCAGGCATCATCATCGACGCCGTGCGCGCCGCGAAGATCGCCCTGGACCGTGGCCTGGGCGGCCCGATCCTGCCGGCCTCGGCCTACCTGATGAAGAGCCCGCCGGAGCAGCTGGCCGACGATGTCGCCCGCACCCAGCTGGAAGCCTTCATCGAGGGCTGATCCGGCACGCCGTGCAACTGCACCCACCGCCCGACCTCGAAGTCACGGCGGTGGGTGCAGTCGTCGGTGCGGTCAGACCTCCAGCGGCTCGTAGACGAACACGTTCCTGCCGGCCCAGTCGAAGATCACCGTGAAGAACCCGTCGACCAGGCGCTGGAGGGGGGTGCGGTGCGCCGGACCCAGCGGCAGCACCACGGCCGTCGCGGTACCGTCCGGGGTCGCGATCGAAAAGCTCTGGCCGGCAGCGCCGTAGATGCCCTCGGACCGGCTGCAGGCGAACAGGTCATTGATCCAATCGGCCGAAATTTCTTCGGCCGCAGCAACATTCCGTTTCGCGGAGACGCCGGTGATCAGATACTGTGCGCGCTGGATCAGCGGATTGCCACCGTACAGATAATCGCTGTGCCAACCGCCTTCCAGGCTGACACCGTTGAACCGGTCCGGGCGCGCCGCACCCAGCTTGTCGGCCATGTCGCCGCCACGGCTCCAGAAGTAGCGCTGCGACGAGATCAGATAGACCGGGCGATCATTGACGCCGGTGAGCTTGGCCAGCGCCGTCTCCACCGCGCGTGATCCAGACGGCTCGACACCGTCGAGCATGACGACGCCGACCAGATCGGCGATTCCACCGTTGTCGGCCAGGTGCCCGGCTGCCGAGGTGACCAGCGTGCCTCCCGCGGAATGGCCCACCAGGACGAACTTCTGCGGCAGCGTCACCGAGGTGCCTGCGGCAGCACTTGCGCTGAGTACCAGAGCTTCCCGGTCCCCGGTGAACAGCTCGGCCACCGCCCGCTGCATCGGGGCACCGCCGACCCACGCCGCGCGGGGATCCAGGAAGTTCGACGAGAGGGATGGCGCCACCACGATGCTGTTGGTCCGTTCGGCGAGCCTGGCCGCCGTGTAGCTGTACATCGGCCCGCTGGCCAGGAAGCCGTGCTGTAGATAGACGAGCCTGGTGGATTCGTCGGCATCCTTGGGGAAATACCAGTCGGCCTGCACGGTCCGACCGTCGCCCACCGGCACCTTCAATCTCGACGTGCCCACGGTGACAGTGGAGCCAGGCGGCAACACCGGCGGTCCGTCCGCGAGCTGAATCGCGCCCACCACGACGTTCAGCACCACCGACCCGATGAGATCGACCAGCGACGGCCGGCGTGGGGGTGGCGGCACGACGGCCTTCGGTGTGATCGCGGCCTGCGAGTCGATCGCCGTTGTCGATACGGCTGTCGGCGCGGCGGCCACCTCAGGGGTGTCCAGGGTGTTCTTCGGGGTGTCGATCTCGGCGGGAGCAATTGTGGCAGTCGCCCTCTGGCGCTGCGGTTCGGTCAGGCGATCAGGTGCCGTAGCGCTGCGCGGCTTCTTCCGCGGCATGACCGCCGCTGCCGGTGCGACCCGCTGCTCACGCTTACCCGCGCGAGGAGAGGAAGGCGCCTTCTCCGCCGCCTCGCTCGTGGAGGCTCCCGCCCCGGGCTCGGCGTCGCGGCGGCTTTCGGTCGCCGAATCCGATTGCCCGGACGTCGAATCCGGGGCGGCCGACGCCGGCGGCGCCACCGCGAGCGCGATGCCCGACATGGTGATCGCCGACAGCCAACAGGCCACGATCAGTGCTCCCCCGCGATATCTCATCGCACCCCTCCCTCCGGCGGCACCGTCGCCGCGCGCCGCTAATATATATACATATACTGCCCGGCGTCTATATATTGGCTCCGGGCCGTCCGGGGAGCTGCCCGTGCGGCATACTGAGATGTCGTCGACCCCAGGACGGACCGTGTCAGCCACTCCCCCGCGCCGTACCCGCGGCAGACCCGTGGGAGGCGGCAAGTCCGCCGAAGAAGCCCGGACCGCTCTCATGGATGCCGCCGAGGAGCAGATCCTGGACCGCGGGTTCCAGGCCTCGACGATGGACAGCATCGCCGCACGGGCCGGATACTCCCGCGCGGCCATCTACCAGCACTTCCCCAATCGGAAGAAGCTGCTGGCAGCGCTCGTCCGCCGCAGAACCGGCGTACACCAAGCCGCCATACTGCAGCGCCTACCCGAAACGACGGACCTGGCAACACTTCTGGTGGAAAGCCTGGTGATCGTCTCTACCGAGCTGATCCACGACCCGCTGCTGATGACGCTGTCCGAGCAGACCGAGGACGGCACCATCGCCAACCTGATCGCCAACGCCAGCGGCCTCCCCGAACAGATCGAGCAACTCGTGGCGGCCATCGCCGAACACTCCGACTCCGTGTTCCGCCCGGGGCTCGACCCCGGTGATATCGCGACCTTCCTGATGACGACCGCACTCACGCTGCTGGTCGGCATCGTCCCCGGATCAGAAGCTCCCGACACGGCGCGGCGCTACGTGAAGACGTTCGTCGTGCCGGCGATATTCGCCCACCCGCCGCCGCCGGATCTCGTCTTCGGGTGACTGTGCCACCCACGAGACTGCGTTCTATACAGTCGGCTGATGGTCTCCGATGACGAACTATTGGACCTCGACGAATTCGCCCTGCTCCACGAGAACGCCGAACAGGCCGGGGTGACCGAGGTTCCCCCGGCGCAGCGGCTCGACCTCGGCGAGATCAGCGCCGTCAGGTGGGGTGCGGAGTCGCCGGCGGTGGTGTTCCTGCACGGCGGCGGCCAGAACGCGCACACCTGGGACACCGTCATCCTCGGACTTGGGCTGCCCGCGCTGGCCATCGACCTCCCCGGGCACGGCCGCTCGGCCTGGCGTGAGGACGGGGACTACGGTCCCAAGCTCAACGCCGAAACCGTCAAACCCGTGCTGCGCGAGCACGCCGCCGACGCCCGGCTTGTGGTCGGCATGTCGCTGGGC
Source organism: Mycolicibacterium frederiksbergense (assembly GCF_012223425.1). Lineage (GTDB taxonomy): Bacteria > Actinomycetota > Actinomycetes > Mycobacteriales > Mycobacteriaceae > Mycobacterium > Mycobacterium frederiksbergense. The sequence goes on along the minus strand of NZ_CP038799.1, from coordinate 2,475,917 downwards.
GGCCTGACCGCGCTGCGGATCGCGGCCACCGAACCGGCGCTGGTGCCCGAACTGGTGCTCGTCGACGTCACCCCGTCGGCACCCGAACGGCACGAGCAGATGTCGAAGGCCCAGCTCGGTGCGGTCGCCCTGGTGCAGGGTGAGCGCACCTTCCCGTCGTTTGCGGCGATGCTCGACGTGACCGTCGCTGCAGCCCCGCACCGCGACCGGAACTCGTTGCGCCGCGGCGTGTTCCACAACGCCAAACGCCTCGATGACGGCACCTGGACCTGGCGGTATGACACCATTCGCCGGGGCGCCACCGACAAGACCGAGGGCATGCCGGAATCCTTCACCGGCCTGTGGGAGGACGTCCCCGCCATCACCATGCCGACCACGCTGGTGCGCGGCGCGAACTCGTTCTTCGTCAACGACGAGGACGCCGCTGCGTTCGCCGACGGTGCACCCGGCTTCCGGCAGACCCATGTCGTGGAGGGGGCCGGCCACTCGGTGCAGGGCGATCAGCCGCGCAAGCTGATCGAGATCCTGCGCGGCGTCGTCAGCGGCTGACCGGCACCACGAGATAGCCGAGGTCGCGCAGCATGCCGACCTCGAGCGCGCTGAGCACCCGGACGCCCAGGCCGGTGCCGGTCATGGCGTTCATCAGCAGCTGGTCCTCGCCGGCGAAGGTGATGTCGTCGGTGTGGTGGGCCGAGCTGCCCGGCTCCCACGGAGACGGGTAGTACAGCGGAACGAAGCCGCCGTAGGCGGCAACCGCGTTCCGCCCCGAGAAGTACAGGCCACCGTCCTGCCCAACCAGGTAGCCATCGAAATCACTGTCCCACAGGAAGTTTCGGCCAATAGGGCGGTCGCCGGCAGCCGTCACAACGAATCGGTCCAGAATCACCCAGTTCCGGCCCTCGTTGTCACCGGCGTCCCCGATCCCCGACAGGAATCCGAACGAGTGCAGCAACTCGTGCATCGCCGTGGATTGGAAGTCGTACTCGTCGGCTCCGACCGCCTGGCCCAGCCCCCAGCCGTAGCCGAAGTTCCAGGTGATCTCGCCATCGGCGGCAGCGCCGTTCGCATCGACACCGGTGAGCAATTTGTGCTGAACCACGGTGTCCCAGAATCCGGGGTCCTCGCTCACCGGGTCGCTGCCCGCGGAGGCCAGGGACGACTGCGGGTCACGGTCGTCCTCGCCCTCCACGTCGTAGCGCAGGGTGACCGGGTTCTTCACGCGGAAGTAGAGGATCAAGGCATCGGCCGCACGCTGCAACGCTTCCCGGCGCTCGGTGGTCCAGTTCTCGGCGCCCACGGTGTAGTTGAAGGCGAATGTCACCGCACCCTGATTGATCAACGACCGCAACGGATTGCTGCCCAGTGGCCGCAGTGGTTCGAGCAGATTGGTGTGGAAACCGATGTCGATGGCGGTGACCCGGAAGGCGTCCACCCCGTCGAAATCCTCGCCGGGGGTATAGGTGAAGGTGCCGTCGCGGTCGATGTGCACCGTGCCCGATTTCGGCCCGCGGGTCAGCACGTAGATCAGCCGGTCCCCGTCGGGGTCGTGGGCCCCCAGGGTGCCGGTGACCGGGCCGTCGAGGACACCGCTGATCTGGACCGGGTCGATGGTGGGCGCCTGGTTGAAGAAGGTGCGGCGGATCGTGAAGAACGACGCCTCCAGCTGCTCCTTGGTGCGGTCGGATGTCTGCAGTGATGCGATCCAGCCGAGGCTGTCGGTAGTCCAGGCGTCCAGCGACCGGGCCACCCAGCGCTGGTACGGGCTCTGCCATGACCGGGTGGGCGACGGCGCGGGCGCAGGGGTCGAGATGGGCTGTGCTGCCGGGACGTTCACCGTCTCGGTGACGGCTTCCGTCGGTGCCTCACTGACATCGCGCTCCGGGCGTTCGGCCTCGAGATCGGCATCGTCGTCGCTATCGGTGTCCTTTTCGTCGTCAAGGGCCGACGAGCGCTGCGTGCGCCGTGGATCGTCCGCCGACCGGACCGGCCGCACGGACCGCACCGATCGTGTGCCGTCAGACGACGAGCTCGAGGACGCCGCAGACGCGCCCCCGGTGTCCGCCGCCGCGACGCCGGCCTGCGGGCCGGCGACCGAGAACCCCCATAGCGCGGCACCGAGACCGGCCGAGGCCGCACCCAGTTGCAGCCAGCGCCGGACGGCGAATCCTTCAGCGCGACGAACCGACATATTTGACTCTTTCGTCAATAGGTATCCAGGGACTATAAGACGACCACGGCGCATGGCGGCAGCAAATTCCGTGACGCGGCAAACATTGCGCTTGATGGACAGGTGAGTCCGTCAACTGCCGTTCACCTTCTGGTTGCCATCTGCTAGTCCGGCTCCCGTAGCTTTCCCGGCGAACCGACGTCCAGCCCACGCCGGTGTTCGAGGTGGAAGGATTCCCGCAGCCATGGCGCTCATCCCATTGAATCTCTTTGTCGCGCATCAAGGTCGGTCGTCGCGCCAGCACATCACCTGCCGCAACCGGTGCGGTGACGCGTGTTCCAAGCCCGCGCCCAACACCAGCGACAACGAGTACTTCGGCGATATCGTGCAGGCGATGTCGCGGCGCAATGTGCTGCGCGTGGGTGGGGTGGCCGTCCTGGCCGTCGGCGCGGGCACTGCGCTGGCCGCCTGCAGCACCGGCGAAAAGCCCGCTGCCACCGAAACTTCGACCGCACCGGCGGAGGTCCCCGAGACCCCTTCGGGTATGCGCTTCGACAGCGTGGACGTCAACACCGAGGACGCCGTCGTGGTGCCGGCGGGATACCAGCAGCGCGTGGTGATCGGCTGGGGCGACCCGGTTCTGCCCGGCGCACCGGTGTTCGACATCGCCAAACAGACCGGCGCCTCCCAGCGCCAGCAGTTCGGTTTCAACAATGACTTCGCCGCGTTGCTGCCGATCCAGGGCCAGGCCGGCCGTTACCTGATGGTCGTCAACCACGAGTACAACAGCCCGCAGTTCATGTTCCCCAACTACGACGCCAAGGCTCCGACCCGGGAACAGTTCGACGTCGAGATCGCCGCCGTCGGCCTGTCGGTCGTCGAGGTGGAGCGCAGCCCCCAGGGCGGACTGCGCCCGGTTCTGGGCCGCTACAACCGCCGCATCACCGCCGATACCCCGTTCACGCTCAGCGGCCCGGCCGCCGGTGCCGATACCGTCAAGACGCCCGCCGACCCGACCGGACGGACCGTGCTCGGCACCTTCGCCAACTGCGCCGGTGGCGTAACACCCTGGGGCACAATTCTTTCCGGCGAAGAGAACTTCAACGCGTACTTCGGCGCAGCGGAGGGCACCCCGCTGCCCGACGCCGATCGGGCCGACCGCTACGGGGTGGCCGCCGAACCGTCCGAGCACCTGTGGGAGACATTCGACCCGCGCTTCGACCTGGCCGCCTCCCCCAACGAGGTGAACCGGTTCGGTTACGTCATCGAACTGGACCCGTGGAACCCGACCTCGGTGCCGGTCAAGCATTCCGCGCTGGGCCGGCTCAAGCACGAGGGCGCCAACGTGCACGTCACCGACGACGGGACGGTGGTGGTCTACACCGGTGACGACGAACGCTTCGACTACATGTACAAATTCGTGTCGGACAAGAAGATGCAGCCCGGCACCGGGGCAGAGGCGGTGGCGCACAACATGACGCTGCTGTCCGAGGGCACCCTGTACGTCGCCAAGCTGTCCAGCGAGATCCCGGCCGGCGAGATCGACGGTTCCGGCAAGCTGCCGTCCACCGGCGCGTTCACCGGCACCGGCACCTGGATTCCGCTGCTGCACTCCGGTCCCGACGGCAAGGCCGAAGCCCTGGTCGACGGATTCACCCCGCAGGACGTCGCGGTATTCACCCGGTTGGCCGCCGACAAGGCCGGCGCCACCAAGATGGACCGGCCCGAGGATTTCGACGTGAACCCGAAGACCGGCAAGGTGTACGTCGCGCTGACCAACAACGACAAACGCGGCACCGACGGCACGGCCCCCGTGGACGCGGCCAACCCCCGCAACGAGAACAAGAACGGTCAGGTGCTCGAGCTCACCGACAACCACGCGGGTACCGACTTCACCTGGGGTCTGCTGCTGGTGTGCGGCGACCCGGCCGCCGCCGACACCTACTACGGCGGTTTCGACAAGACCAAGGTCAGCCCGATCTCCTGCCCGGACAACCTCGCCTTCGACAGCCACGGCAACCTGTGGATCTCGACCGACGGCAACGCACTGGAGGGTAACGACGGGCTGTTCGCTGTCGCGCTGGACGGACCGAGCCGCGGTGAGACCAAGCAGTTCCTCACCGTCCCCGTCGGCGCCGAGACCTGTGGTCCCGTCGTCACCGACGACCTGATCACCGTCAGCGTCCAACACCCCGGTGAGGGCGATGATTACAGCCTTGAGAACCCGCTGTCTCACTGGCCCGACGGCGGCAACGCCCCGGCCCGGCCCGCGGTGGTCGCGGTGTGGCGTGACGGCGGCGATATCGGCGTCTGAGCGCACGCGACGACCATCGACCCCGCCTGAGGCATAACGTGGAAGACATGAGCCTTCCCATCCGCATCGGTGTCCAGCTCCAGCCCCAGCACATGACCGAATACGGTCAGGTGCGCGACGCGGTGCGCCGCTGCGAGGACATCGGGGTCGACGTCGCGTTCAACTGGGACCACTTCTTTCCGCTGTACGGAGATCCCGACGGCCCGCACTACGAGTGCTGGACCATGCTGGCCGCCTGGGCCGAGCAGACCTCGCGCATCGAGATCGGCGCGCTGGTCACCTGCAACTCCTACCGCAACCCGGAGTTGCTCGCCGACATGGCCCGCACCGTCGACAACATCTCCGGCGGCCGGCTGATCCTGGGCATCGGATCGGGCTGGAAGGAGAAGGACTATGACGAGTACGGCTACGAGTTCGGTACCGCGGGAGGGCGTCTCGATGACCTGGCGGCGGCGCTGCCGCGCATCGAGTCCCGGCTGGCGAAGCTGAATCCTGCTCCGCTGCGCGAGATCCCGGTCCTGATCGGCGGACAGGGCAAGCGCAAGACGCTGCGGCTTGTCGCCGAGCACGCGCACATCTGGCACGGTTTCACCGACGCGAGCACCTACCCCGGCCTAGCCGAGGTGCTCGACGGGCACTGCGCCGACGTCGGCCGCGACCCGGCCGCGATCGAGCGGTCCTCCGGTGTGCCGGAGAAGAGCGTCGAGGCCGCGCTCGCCGGCGCCGAATCGCTCGTCGGCCTGGGAGTCACCCTGCTGACCATCGGGGTCAACGGCCCCGACTACGACCTGTCGATCGCCGAGGCGCTGGTCGCGTGGCGTGACGAACGGGCCGCCGGCTGACAAAGAGAGCGGCCCGCGGCGGGAGTCTGCGTGAGAGACTTCACCCGCTATGCCCAAGAAGTACGGGGTCAAAGAGAAAGACCTGGTAGTCACCTACGTGGTGAACCTGATCCTCACCGGAAAGCTCCGGTCGGGGGATCGGTTGGACCGCAACGAGATCGCCGAGGACCTCGGCATCAGCAGGGTGCCCATCCAGGAGGCCGTGGTGCAGCTCGAGCACGACGGGATCGTCTCGACGCAGTATCACCGCGGCGCCTTCATCCACCGCTTCGATGGCGACGTGCTGCGCGAACACCACGAGCTCTACGGGGTGCTCAACGGTATCGCCTCGGCGCGGGCGGCCACCGAGGCCGACCCGGAACTGCAGACCACGCTGCGGGCGCTGGCCGCGGGGCTGCGCACCAGCCGTGATGCCCGCAGCTTCCACGAGACGGCCTGGCAGTACCGCGAGGCGGTCACCGACGCCCACGCCGGTCCGCGGCTGCAGGCAGCGATCCGGGCCGCGCAGACCTTCATCCCACGGTCCTATTGGTCGGCCTACCTCGACGCGCCCGCGGCGTTGCTCGCCCACTACGAGGCCGAGACCGCCGCCATCACCGATCGGGACCCGGATTCGGCGCGTGCGGCCTGCGCTGCGGCGGCGGATCTCATGGGGCAGATCATGGCGACCGAGCTGGTGCGCCGCGGCGTGCTCGAGGGGCCGGTAACCCGGGACCCCTTTGCGTTCGAAATGAGCTGAAGGCTCCGGCCTCGGCGACCCAGCGACTAGTTTTCTACAGATGACCACGTTGCTTCGCCCGGTGCTTGCGGTGCTGATCGCGCTGCTGGCCGGCGCAATCGGGCTGGCCGCGCCGGCCTCCGCCGACCAGTGCGCCCCGCCGGGTATCGACAGTGCCAGCGCGCTGCCCACCAATCTGGCGGCCGCCGCCCAGGGCCCGGGTGCGGACAAGTACACCACGGCCGGCGTCGAACCGCTGGACGGCATCGACACCGCCGCGCTGGGCCTCGGCACCCCCGGGGTGCTGACCGTGGGCACCCTGTCCGACGCACCGCCCAGCATCTGCATCAACGCGGCCAGCCAGTTCACCGGGTTCGACAACGAGGTGCTGCGGGCCATCGCGGACAAACTGGGGCTGCGGATCAACTTCGTCGGCACCGACTTCTCCGGGCTGCTGGCCCAGGTGGCCTCCGGGCGGTTCGACGTCGGCTCCTCGTCGATCACCACCACCGATGCCCGGCGCCAGACGGTCGGCTTCACCAACGGCTACGACTTCGGGTACTTCTCGTTGGTGGTGCCGGCGGGCTCACCGATCACCAGCTTCTCCCAGCTGGCCGCCGGGCAGCGCATCGGTGTCGTGCAGGGCACCGTGCAGGAGGCCTACGTCGTCGACACCCTCGGGCTGGATCCGGTGAAGTTCCCGGACTACAACACGGTCTACGGCAGCCTGAAAACCCGCCAGATCGATGCCTGGGTGGCGCCGTCGCAGCAAGCCGTGGGCACCGTGCAGCCCGGGGACCAGGCAACCATCATCGAGAACACGTTCAGCCTGGACAACTTCGTGGCCTATGCCGTCGCCAAGGAGAACACCCCGCTGATCGACGCGCTCAACGCCGGGCTGGACGCGGTGATCGCCGACGGCACCTGGTCCCAGCTCTACACCGACTGGGTGCCCCGGGCCCTGCCGCCGGGCTGGAAACCCGGCTCCAAAGCTGCACCGGCGCCGCAACTTCCGGACTTCGCCGCCATCGCCGCCGAACGCCCCGCGGCCACCGACCAGGGCGCACCTCCGGCTCCCCGATCCGTGTTGGGCCAGCTCGCCGACTCGTTCCTGAACTGGGATCTGTACCGCCAGGCCATCCCCGACCTGCTCAAGACGGGGCTGCCGAACACCCTGATCCTCACCGCCGGGGCCGCCGTGATCGGCGTGGTGCTGGGCCTGCTGCTGGCCGTCGCCGGAATCTCGCGTTCACGTCTGCTGCGCTGGCCGGCCCGCGTCTACACCGACATCTTCCGCGGCCTGCCCGAGGTGGTGATCATCCTGATCATCGGTCTGGGCATCGGGCCGATCGTCGGGGGCCTGACCGGGAACAACCCCTATCCGCTGGGTATCGCCGCGCTGGGCCTGATGTCGGCGGCCTATGTCGGCGAGATCTTCCGGTCGGGCATCCAGAGTGTGGAGACCGGGCAGATGGAGGCGTCCCGCGCGCTGGGATTCAGCTACTCGTCGTCGATGAAGCTGGTGATCATCCCGCAGGGCATCCGCCGGGTGTTGCCCGCGCTGGTGAACCAGTTCATCTCCCTGCTGAAGGCGTCCTCGCTGGTGTACTTCCTGGGGCTGGTGGCCAACCAACGGGAGCTGTTCCAGGTGGGCCGTGACCTCAACGCGCAGACCGGCAGCCTGTCGCCGCTGGTGGCCGCCGGTCTGTTCTACCTGATCCTGACCATCCCGCTCACCCATCTGGTCAACGTGATCGACGCACGCCTACGCACCGGGAAACAGCCCGCCCCGATCCAAGAGGAGATGATCTGATGGCTGAGGCAGTCTCGTTGGCCGCCAAGGACATTCACCTTTCCTTCGGCGCCAATCCGGTGTTGCGCGGGGTCGACCTGGAGGTGCCCGCCGGTAGCACCACGGCCGTCATCGGCCCGTCCGGGTCGGGGAAGTCGACGCTGCTGCGGACGCTGAATCGGCTGTATGAGCCCGACAAGGGGGACATCCTGCTGGACGGCCGGTCGGTGCTCGCCGACAACCCCGACCGGCTGCGCCAGCGCATCGGCATGGTGTTCCAGCAGTTCAACCTGTTCCCGCACCGCACCGTGCTGGACAACGTGACCCTGGCGCTGCGCAAGCTCAAGGGCATGTCCCCCGACGCGGCGCGCGAGCTGGGGCTGGCCCAGCTGGATCGGGTTGGGCTGCGGCACAAGGCCGATGTGCGTCCGGCCACTCTGTCCGGCGGACAGCAGCAACGGGTGGCGATCGCCCGTGCCCTGGCGATGGCGCCGCAGGTGATGTTCTTCGACGAGGCCACCTCGGCGCTGGATCCGGAACTGGTCAAGGGGGTGCTCGAGCTGATCGCCGACCTCGGTTCCACCGGCATGACCATGGTGGTGGTGACACACGAGATGGGCTTCGCCCGGTCGGCCGCCGATTCGGTGGTCTTCATGGACAACGGCTCGGTCGTCGAAGCCGGGCCACCCGAGGTCATCTTCGAGAATGCCGAGACCGAGCGGCTGCGCCGCTTCCTGGACCAGGTTCTTTGATATTCAGCGCGTTCCATCCTGACAGGGACCGTCAGGTTAGACTAGCGAACTATGGTCGAGACCGAACCGCAGGCCGCTGAGCTGGCTGGAGAGCTGCAACGTGTGCTCTCCAAGCTGTTTTCGGTGCTGCGTCGTGGGGACACCCGTGGTGCCGGCAACACCGGCGCCGGCGACCTCACGCTGGCTCAGCTCTCGATTCTGCTGACCCTGCTGGAGTCCGGACCGATCCGGATGACCGAGCTCGCCGCCCACGAACGGGTCCGCACGCCCACCACCACGGTCGCCATCCGCCGGCTGGAGAAGCTCGGACTGGTCAAGCGCTCCCGCGACCCCTCCGATCTGCGTGCGGTGCTCGTCGAGGTGACCCCGCGCGGACTGGTCCAGCACCGCGAGGCACTGGACGCGCGGCGGGCCTTCCTGGCCAGCATGCTGGCCAACCTGAGCTCCGAGGACCGCGCCACCCTCAACGCCGCGATCGGTTCACTGGAGCGCCTGGGCGATCAGCCCACCAGCTAGCTCCGCTAACCCAGCCAGTCCAGCACTGCCGCGGCCGTCCAGGACTGCTGCATGCTGCCCAGCGCCTCACCAGTGAAGGGTTCGTAGTACTCGGCGAAGGTGCCGTCGCTGGCTTGTCGCAGGCCCTCCTGACGCAACGCGGTGGCGCGTTCGGCCCAGCCGCGTCGCGCGAAACACCACGAGAACAGCCATGTCGTCACCGGCCACACCGGGCCGCGCCAGTACTCGCGGGGCCGGAAATCCCGGGAGACCGGCGAGGTCGTCGGGATCAGCGAGTAGCGCAGGTCCGGATGGCTGCTGAAACGCGGACCGTCCAGCAGCTTCAGCAGCGCCCGTTCCTTGTCGTGCGGCAGCCCACCGCACAGCAGCGGAGCGAACTGCGCAACCGTCTCGGTGGCCACCCACCTATCCGCCCGGACATCGAAATCCCTTGCCGCGCCGGTTCGTTGGTCGGTGGCATCGACAACGCCCGCGCGGAACCTGTCGGCCCAGGCGTACAGGTCACGCACATCGGCCGGGGAGCGCTTGTAGTCCTCACCGATCTCGGCGAGCACCGTACACGCCACCGAGAAGATCGCCGAGACGAACACGTCCTCGACGGCGAAGCTCATGGATTTGGCCAGCAATTCGTCGTCGTAGCGGGCGGTCTTCATCTCCTCCAGCAGCCACAGATACCGGTCGTACTCGGTATCCGACGGCCGCTGGGTGGAGTCGGTGTTGATCTTGTTGTCCTCGCGCTGGTACTCCGGGACGATGCCGGGAATCACATTGGCGTAGGCGCTGTCCCAGCGCGGGGAGTTGTCCATCCCGGACTCCCAGCCGTGGTACAGGGTGATGCGGCCCTGGCCGCGCAGGTCGCGGCACTCGGCCAGCCAGCGATGCCAGCGCACCAGATCATCCCAGCGCCGGTCCAGGAACGCCTCGGCGACCGCCCGGGTGGAGCGTCCGCGGGTCTTGGCCCGGTCCAGGATGCGCTGCACCGCGATGGCATGCACCGGCGGCTGGGTGATACCGGAGGTGTGCCGGGTGCGCGGCGCGTGCTCGGCCAGCGCGGAGGTGGCCCAGCGTGCGGGTCCGGGGAAGTAACCGTCCACCCCGTTGGCGAACACGATGTGCGGGATCATCCCGTTGCCCCACTGCGCCGAGAGCAGGGTGTCCAACTCGACGACGGCGCGCTCCACGCTCAGCGGGGCCAGCCCGATCGCGACGAACGCGGCGTCCCAACTCCACATGTGCGGGTAGAGCAGCGGGGCGGCGGTGGTCATCACACCCAGGTCATTACCGCGCAACAGGTAGGCCGCGCGCGCTGCGAGCTGGGTGGGGGCGAAGCTTGGGTCCGGTGGCATCGCATCAATAATGCGACGCCGCGGCCCGGCGTGCAGTGTCGGTAGTGTTTTCTCCTGTGCCCACTGCCCTGATAACCGGCGCCGGCGGCGGGATCGGCTCGGCCGTCGCCGCCGCGCTCGCCCCCACGCACACCCTGCTGCTGGCCGGCCGCCCGTCCGCCCACCTGGACGCACTGGCCGAACGTCTCGGTGCGCCGACCTGGCCGCTGGACCTCACCGACCAGGATTCCATCGAGTCCGCCGCCGAACCGCTGGCCGAACTCGACGTCCTGGTGCACAACGCCGGGGTGCTGTTCCCGGGCAGCGTCGCCGAGTCCTCCGCCGACCAGTGGCGGGCCAGCTTCGAGGTGAACGTCACCGGGGCCGTCGCGCTGACGCTGGCGCTGCTGCCGGCCCTGCGCGCCGCCGGCGGGCAGGTGGTGTTCATCAATTCCGGTGCAGGCCAGAAGGTTTCGGCAGGCATGGCGTCATACTCGGCGAGCAAGTTCGCGCTGCGCGCATTCGCCGACTCGCTGCGCACCGACGAGCCGTCGCTGCGGGTGACCTCGATCTTCCCGGGCCGTACCGACTCGGAGATGCAGCGCGACCTGGTCGCCTACGAGGGTGGAACCTATGACCCGGCGAGGTTTCTGCGGGCCGAGACCGTGGGCGGGCTCGTCGCGCAGGCGGTGAACACCCCACGCGACGGCTCCGTCCACGAGATCACGGTCCGCCCCGGGTAACTACGCCGGCACCATCCCGTGCGGGTCCAGCACGAACTTCTGGGCCACGCCGGAGTCGAAGGCGGCGTACCCCTCCGGTGCGTCCTCGAGCCCGATGACGGTCGCGTTCACCGCGTCGGCGATGTGCGCCTTGTCGTGCAGGATGCTCATCATCAGGCCGCGGTTGTACTTCAGCACCGGGCACTGGCCGGTGTAGAAGCTGTGGCTCTTGGCCCAGCCCAGACCCAGCCGGACCTTCAGCGTGCCGTGCTTGGCGTCGTCATCGGCGCCGCCCGGATCGCCGGTGACGTAGAGGCCGGGGATGCCCAGCGAGCCGCCCGCCCGGGTGGCGTTCATGATCGAGTTCAGCACCGCGGCCGGCTGCTCACCGGCCCCCTCGCCGTGTCCGCTGGCCTCGAATCCCACGGCGTCGACGGCGCAGTCGACCTCGTTGGTGTTCAGGATCTCGGCGATCTGGTCTTCCAGGGTGGCGCCGGCGCTGATGTCGACGGTCTCGCACCCGAACGACCTGGCCTGCGCGAGCCGGTCGGCGTTCAGGTCCCCGACGATCACCACGGCGGCACCGAGCAGGTGCGCCGAGTAGGCCGCGGCCAGACCCACCGGACCGGCCCCGGCGACGTACACCGTCGAGCCGGTGGTGACGCCCGCGGTCTTGGCGCCGTGGTAGCCGGTCGGGAAAATGTCCGACAGCATGGTGAGGTCGCGGATTTTGGCCAGTGCGGCGTCGCGGTCCGGGAACTTCAACAGGTTGAAGTCGGCGAAGGGCACCATCACGTAGTCGGCCTGACCCCCCAGCCAGCCGCCCATGTCGACGTAACCGTAGGCCGAACCGGCGCGTGCCGGGTTGACGTTCAGGCAGATGCCGGTCTGACCCTCACGACAGTTGCGGCACCGCCCACAGGCGATGTTGAAGGGCACCGAGCAGATATCGCCGACTTCGAGAAACTGTACGTCCGAGCCCTTTTCGACGATCTCGCCGGTGATCTCATGGCCGAGGGTCTGACCGACCGGCGCGGTGGTGCGACCGCGGACCATGTGCTGGTCCGAGCCGCAGATATTGGTCGACACGCACTTGAGGATGACGCCGTGGTCCGCCTTGCGGGTCATGCCCATCGCGTCGGCGACCTCACCGGGAACCTCGAGCTTCGGGTAGGGCAGCGTCTCGACGGCGACCTGGCCGGGACCCTTGTAGACGACGATCCGGTTATCGGACATTGCGCGCTCCAGACTGGGCCGCTGTCACCGTATGTCGTTCTCGCAGACAGGATTTCCGCCGCTACGCCGCGGCCCTGCCCTCCAGTATCCGCGCGTCGGTATGCACGAAGTCGAATACGTGCAGAACCTAGCCCAAAGGTGGGGAACGGACCCCACCTTCGGGCCAGTTGTGATTAGAGGAGTGTTTGTCGGACTCATTCCGACTACGGCTCCACAAATCGCGAAGAACTAGACGACGAAGTTGACCAGTCGTCCGGGCACCACGATGACCTTCTTCGGCGTGGCACCGGCCAGGAAGGCCTGCACCTTCTCGTCGGCCAACGCCGCGGCTTCCAGCGCGGCCTTGTCTGCGTCGGCGGCGACGGTGATCTTGCCGCGCACCTTCCCGTTGACCTGGACCGGCAGCTCGACGGTGTCGTCCACCAGGTAGCGCTCGTCCACCGCCGGGAACGGTCCGTGCGCCAGCGAGCCCTCGTGCCCCAGCCGCCGCCACAGTTCCTCGGCCAGGTGCGGCGCCAGCGGAGCGACCATCAGCACCAGCGGCTCGATCGCCGCCCGTGCGGTGACCCCCTCCTTGGTGAGGTGGTTGGTGTACTCGATCAGCTTGGCCGCCGCGGTGTTGTTCCGCAGTGCCGCATAATCTTCGGCCACACCGGCAATCGTCTTGTGCAGCGCGCGAAGGGTGTCCTCGGAGACCTGCTCGTCATCGCTGACCCGCTCGGTGCCGGTCGTCTCGTCGATGACCGCGCGCCACACCCGCTGCAGGAAACGGTGCGCGCCGACGACATCCTTGGTGGCCCACGGCCGCGACGCCTCCAGCGGGCCCATCGACATCTCGTACACCCGCAGCGTGTCCGCACCGTACTCATCGCAGATCTCGTCCGGGGACACCGAGTTCTTCAGGCTCTTGCCGATCTTGCCGAACTCCTGGTTGACCTGCTGATCCTCATACCAGAACGTGCCGTCCCGCTCGACGACCTCGGCGGCGGGCACATAGGAGCCGCGTGCGTCGGTGTAGGCGAAGGCCTGGATGTACCCCTGGTTGACCAGCCGACGGTAGGGCTCACTGGAGCTGACATGCCCCAGGTCGAAGAGCACCTTGTGCCAGAACCGCGAATACAGCAGGTGCAGCACCGCGTGTTCGACACCACCGACGTACAGGTCGACGCCACCGGGATCCTTCGGCCCGTGGATCTCCGGGCGGGGGCCCATCCAGTAGGCCTCATTCTCCTTGGCGCAGAACGTATCCGGGTTGTGCGGATCGGCGTACCGCAGTTCATACCAGGAACTTCCGGCCCACTGCGGCATCACATTGGTGTCCCGCGTGTAGGACTGCAGGCCGTCGCCCAGGTCCAGATCGACGTTCACCCATTCGGTGGCCTTGCCCAGCGGCGGCGACGGCTCGCTGTCGGCATCGTCGGGATCGAACATCACCGGCGCGTAGTCCGGGATGTCCGGGAGTTCGACCGGCAGAGCCGATTCCGGCAGCGGGTGGGCGCGGCCGTCGGCGTCGTAGACGATGGGGAACGGCTCGCCCCAGTACCGCTGGCGGGCGAACAGCCAATCCCGCAGCTTGAACTCGACCCGGGCCCGGCCGGCGCCGTCGGCTTCCAGGCGCGCGATGATGGCCTCCTTGGCCGCCGCCACGCTCATGCCGTTGAGGTAGTCGCTGTTGACCAGTTCACCGTCGCCGCCGTACGCGGCCGCGCTGACATCTCCGCCGGAGACCACCTCGACGATGGGCAGCCCGAACGCGGTGGCGAACTCCCAGTCCCGCTGATCCCCGCTGGGCACCGCCATGATGGCACCGGTGCCGTAGCCGGCCAGCACATAGTCGGCGATGAATACCGGAATCTGTTGCCCGTTCACCGGATTGGTGGCATAGGCGCCGGTGAAGACACCGGTCTTGGACTTGTTCTCCTGGCGCTCCAGATCCGACTTGGCCGCGATGTCGGCGCGGTAGGTGGCGATCGCCTGCGCCGGGGTGGCCGCGCCGTAGGTCCACCGGTCATCGGTACCCGCGGGCCACTGCGCGGCGACCAGGGCGTCGACCAGCTCGTGTTCGGGGGCCAACACCATGTAGGTGGCGCCGAACAGGGTGTCGGGCCGCGTTGTGAATACCTCGATCGGACCGGCCTCGGTGGCGAAGCGGACCTCGGCCCCGGTGGACCGCCCGATCCAATTGCGTTGCATGGCCTTGACCTTGTCGGGCCAGTCCAGCACGTCCAGGTCGTCGAGCAGCCGGTCCGAGTACGCGGTGATGCGCATCATCCACTGCCGCAACCGCTTCCGGAAAACCGGATAGTTGCCGCGGTCGCTGCGGCCGTCGGAGGTGACCTCCTCGTTGGCCAGCACGGTGCCCAGCCCCGGACACCAGTTCACCACCGAGTCGGCGCGGTAGACCAACCGATGAGAGTCCACGACGTCGGCGCGTTCGCCCGCTGACAGGTCCTGCCAGGCCCGGCCGTCGGCGAGCGGCCGCGACCCGGAAGAGAACTCGGCGATCAGTTCGTCGATGCGGCGGGCGCGGTTGCGCTCGGTGTCAAACCACGCGTTGTAGATCTGCAGGAAGATCCACTGCGTCCACGTGTAGAAGTCCACATCGGTGGTGGAGAAGCTGCGCCGCGAGTCGTGGCCCAGCCCCAGCCTGCCCAGCTGACGCCGGAAGTTGACGATGTTGGCCTCGGTGCGGGTGCGCGGATGGGTGCCGGTCTGCACCGCGTACTGCTCGGCCGGCAGACCGAAGGCATCGAAGCCCAGCGCATGCAGCACGTTGCGTCCGGTCATCCGGAAATAGCGCGCGTACACATCGGTGGCGATGTAGCCGAGCGGGTGCCCGACGTGCAGACCCTCACCCGACGGGTACGGGAACATGTCCTGCACGAACATCTTGTCGGCGGGTACCGCGGAGCCGTCGGTGGGCGCCAGCGAGCCGACCGGGTTGGGCACATGGAAGGTCCCCAGCACATGCCAGCGCTGCTGCCAGGTCTGCTCGATCTCACCGGCCAGCTGCGCGGTGTAGCGGTGGCTCGGGGCGTCGGCGTCGGCGGCGGCGGCGTCGGCGGAGGGTTCTGTCACGCCAAACAGGGTATAAGCGCCGTTCGCGAGGGCTTCGGCCACGGGTTGGTATCGGTTCCGTTGCAGCCCGCTCACCGCACGGTTGCAGCTCTGTTCCGGCCCTGGTGACCTTGAACCACAGCTGGTTACAGTCGGCCCCTGACCCAGGCACGTGCTAATCGGAAGGACCGGCGTCAGATGAACGAGACCTCGTACCGTTGGCGGATTCTGCTCGCGGGGACCGTCGCCGGTTTTGCCGGTGTGGTGGGGCTGACCGGCCCGACCGCCGCCGCCGAGCCGCTCGCTCCGCAGCCGTCGCCACCGGGCCCCGCCACCGTCACCCAGACCGTGACCGTCACCCCGCAGGCCGCACCCGCCGTCCCCGGGCCCTCGCAGCCCGTCGGGCCCGCCGCCGTACCGGCCTCGGGCGCCGGCGCGCTGCCGGCCGCCGTGCCGCCCGGCACCACCACCACCGCTGCCGTCCCCCGCCCGGTGTCCGTGCCGCTGTCACCGAACCCGGCAGGCACCATCCGCGACTACCTGTCCAGCAGGAATGTGGCGATGGAGCCCCAGACCCCGAGCGGGTTCACCGCACTGAACATCGTGCTGCCCCGTCCCACCGGCTGGACCCAGGTCCCCGACCCGAATGTCCCCGACGCCTTCGCGGTGATCGCCGACCGGGTCGGCGGCGACGGGCTCTACACGTCGAACGCGCAGGTGGTGGTGTACAAGCTCGTCGGCGATTTCGATCCCCGCGAGGCCATCCGGCACGGTTTCGTCGACAGTCAGCAGCTCACCGCGTGGCGAGCCACCGGCGGATCGATCGCCGAGATCGGCGGGGTGCCCACCTCGATCATCGAGGGCACCTTCCGTGAGAACAACATGACGCTGAACACCTCGCGGCGCCATATCGTCGCGACCTCGGGTACCGATCGCTACCTGGTGTCGCTGTCGGTGACGACCGCCGAATCGCAGTCGGTCGCCGCCGCACCCGCCACCGATGCCATCGTCAACGGGTTCCGGGTGGCCGCACCCGTCGCGGCACCCGCGCCGGCCCCGGCCGCGCTGACGCCTGCCGTTCCCGCCGCCGCACCCGCGGCCGGTGCCACCGTTCCGGTCAGCATGGCGGGAACATCCCCCCTCGCGGCGCTCGCCCCGGCCGCCGCACCGGGAATCGGCCTCCCCGGCTGACCGCTGCCCACGCTGCCTCGTATCCTTGGCAGATGCTCATCGCCGCGGTGCTCTGCCTGTGCGTGGCAGTGGCGACCGCCGGTGTTGCCACCTGGTCACTGAACCGTCCGTACGCGGCCGACCCGGTGCGCCAGGTGCTGCGCGCCGTCGCGCCCACCCAGTTCGCCGCCGCCGCCATGCTGGCGGCCGGCGGTGTCGTCGCGCTGTCGGCACCCGCCTCGATGGGTGTGCTGGTGCTGGTGGTCTGCGTCATCGGGGCGGTCGGCACCGTCGCGGCCGGCTGTTGGCAAAGCGCAAAGGTGGTCGCTGCCAAGGAGGCTCAGCAGGAGGCCCGACGCGAGGAGGGCGGCGGCTGCGCCGGGTCCTGTGTGTCGTGCACCCTGTCGCCCGCCGATTCGGCCGGTCGCTCTAGTTGCGGCTGAGGTCGATCGGGTGCGTCGCCAGCATCGACAGCGGTAGCGGCTGACGGCGCAGCACCCGGGCCCACAGATCGACCCGCGGTTCCACGAGCACATCCGAGGGAAGTGCCGAGAGCACGATCCAGTCGTCGCGCTCGATCTCACCCTCCAGTTGGCCGGTGGTCCACCCGGAGTACCCCGCGAAGATCCGTACCCCTTCGAGCGCCGGGGCGATCTGGTCGGGATCGGAGTCCAGATCGACCATGACGATGCGGCCCTGCACATGCCGCACGCCCGGCAACCCGGCGATGTCCACCCCGACCCGCACGGTCGCCAGACACAGCGCCGAATCACGCTTCACCGGCCCACCGATGAACATGCTCTTAGGCTTGATCGCCAGCTTGGCCCACTGCGGCAGCACGTTGTACACGGCGGTCTCGCTGGGTCGGTTGAGCACCACCCCGAGGGTGCCGCCCTCGTTGTGTTCGACGATGTAGATGACGCTGCGCCGGAACGTCGGTTCGAGCAGGTCGGTGTCGGCGAGCAACAGGGTTCCGGCGCGCACACGCGGTGCCGTCGGAGTGACATGATCCTCCGGTTCCTCGGGCTGTCCCACTGGTCCATCATGTCACCAGCAGCCCCGTGCAGCGGCGAACAACAAGCGGCCCGCCGAGATATTTGTACTGTTGATTCGGGTGCCGATCGCAGTCCCGGCCCGGACAGGATCTGATCTGATGACTGACACCCGCAATCCGCCGGGAACCTGGCAGGCCGTACGCGGTCTGCCAGAGTTCCGGCGACTGCTGGAGTTGCGGGCGGTCAGCCAGTTCGGCGACGGACTGTTCCAGGCCGGGCTGGCCGGGGCCATCCTGTTCAACCCGGAACGCGCCGCCGATCCGTGGGCGATCGCCGGTGCATTCGCCGTGCTCTTCCTGCCCTATTCGGCCCTGGCCCCGTTTGCCGGGGCGCTGCTGGACCGCTGGGACCGGCGCCTGGTCCTGATCGGCGCCAACATCGGCAGGCTGCTGCTGGTGCTCGCGGTCGGGGCGGCGCTGGCGGTCAGCTCGGGCGATCTGGTGTTGCTGTTCGGCGCGCTCATCGTCAACGGGTTCACCCGCTTCGTGTCCTCCGGCCTGTCGGCCGCGCTGCCGCACGTGGTGCCCCGCGACAAGGTGCTGACGATGAACTCGGTGGCGACCGCCACGGGCGCGCTGGCAACGTTCGTGGGCGCCAACTTCATGTTGCTGCCGCGCTGGCTGCTCGGCGCCGACGACGCCGGCGCCTCGGCGGTGATCTTCCTGGCCGCCGTACCCGTGGCTCTCGCGCTGGGGCTGTCGGTGCGCTTCTCCCCCCATGTGCTGGGCCCCGACGACAGCGCCCGCGCCGTGCACGGGTCGGCCGCCTACGCGGTGTCCACCGGCTGGGTGCACGGCATCCGGACGGTCGCCGCGGTCCCGACGGTGGCCGCCACGCTCAGCGGGCTGGCCGCGCATCGGATGGTGTTCGGGATCAACACACTGCTGGTGCTGGTGATCGTCCGCCACACCGGCGACCATGAGGTCGCCGGCCTCGGACTGGGCACGGCGGTGGTCTTCGTCGCCGCGACGGGTACCGGGTCGTTTCTGTCCACGGTGCTCACGCCGGCGGCAGTCGGGCGCTGGGGTCGATACCGCACCGCGAACGGCGCGCTGCTGCTGGCCGCGGTGGTCCAGCTGTTCGCCGCGTGGCTGTACCTGCCGGTGATGATCGGCTGCGGGTTCGTGCTGGGCGCGGCGGGGCAGATGGTGAAACTGTGCGCGGACAGCGCCATGCAGATCGATGTGGACGACGCGCTGCGCGGTCATGTCTTCACCGTCCAGGACGCCCTGTTCTGGGTGACGTTCGTGGCCGCCATCGCGGGAGCGGCGATGGTGATCCCGGCCGACGGGCGGTCGGTGCCGCTGGTGCTGGCCGGGTCGGTGCTCTATCTGCTGGGCTTCGCCGCGCACGCCGGTATCGGACGGCGGGCATCCCCGGTTTAGAGTTCAGCCATGGCTGGAGCCGAGCCGATGGTGGCCGATCTGCGCGCCGAGAGCGATGCCCTGGACACCCTGGTGGCCGACCTGCCCGAGGCCGGCTGGCAGACCGCGACGCCGGCCCCCGGGTGGACCGTCGCGCACCAGATCGCCCACCTGTGGTGGACCGACCGGGTGTCGCTGAAGTCCGTCACCGATGAGGACGCGTTCGCCGCGGTGCTCGGTGCGGCGGCCAAGGATCCACTCGGGTTCGTCGACGCCGGCGCCGAGGAACTGGCGCTCACCCCGCCCGCGGAGCTGCTCACCTCCTGGCGGCGTGACCGGGCGGCGCTGCACGACGCGCTGCTGAGCGTCGCCGACGGCCGCAAGCTGCCCTGGTTCGGCCCGCCGATGAGCGCCCCGTCGATGGCCACGGCACGGCTGATGGAGACCTGGGCGCACGGGCTGGATGTCGCCGACGCACTCGGTGTCCGGCGGCCGCCCACCGCCCGGCTGCGCTCGGTTGCCCATATCGGCGTGCGCACAAGAGATTTCGCTTTCACCGTGCACGGGCTCACTCCCCCGGCGGAGTTGTTTCACGTGGAACTGAGCGGTCCGGACGGCGAGCTGTGGTCGTGGGGACCCGAGGATGCCGCCCAGACCGTGACGGGGTCGGCCGAGCACTTCTGCATGCTGGTCACCCAGCGCAGGCCGCCACGCGAACTCGACGTGGTAGCCGTCGGCCCCGATGCGCAGAAATGGCTGACCATTGCGCAGGCGTTCGCCGGCCCCCCGGGGGCGGGCCGGGAGTAGCATCCCAGTCGGGCGCGCAGGACCGCCCGACGTCCGCTCGAAGAGGCTCAGCCTCCCTGCTGCAGTTGCCACTCGATGACCTCTTCTCGGCCCGGCATCGCGGACGACGGGCTCTCGAGAGGAGGCCGTCATGGCCAGTTCGCTACCCGACAATCCCTCGCTGACCCGGCTGCGTGATGAAGCCCGGCGCCTGCAGCGTGGCGTCTCCGAGCCGGCCGCACTGGCACTGGTCCGCGAGCACCATCCACAACCCGACACCGCACTGCGCCGCGATCGCTTCGCATTGCACGATGCGCACCTCACCGTGGCCCGTAAGTACGGCTTCAGCGGGTGGCCCGCACTCGTGCACTACCTCGAGGCCGCCGCGGAACTGAGCGTCGACCCGGCCCGGTTCGACGAGACCGCCGCCGACCCGGCCGACCGGTTCTGCGCGCTGGCCACGCTGCGCTATGACGAGGCCGATGCCCCACCCCGCCGGCAGGCGGCCGCCGCACTCCTGCGCGCCGAACCCGGCCTGACCGCACACCACGTGTGGGCCGCCGCCGCGGCAGCAGATCCACGCGCGCTGTCGGCCCTGTTGCGCGAAGACCCCGCACTGGCCGGGGCCACCGGCGGTCCACACGGCTGGGTCCCGTTGATGTATCTGGCATACGCACGAACGACGCAACACGACAGCCTGGCCGCGGCCGCGCTGCTGCTCGACGCCGGCGCCGACCCGAACGCCGGTTACCTGTGGCGCGGGATGGCGACCCCGTTCACCGTGCTGACCGGGGTGTTCGGCGAAGGTGAACAAGGGCCTCGCCGGCAGCCCCGGCATCCGCTCGCCGCCGACCTGGCCGAGCTGCTGTTGCGCCGCGGGGCTCATCCGGTCGATCAGCAGACCCTCTACAACCGGATGTTCCGGCCCGACGACTCGCACCTGGAGCTGCTGTTCGCCCACGGTCTCGCCGACGCGGGTCCGAGCCCGTGGGAACGGCGGCTCGGCGAGGCGATGGAGAGCCGCGCACAGATGTGGCAGCGGCAGGTGTCCTGGGCGGCCGAGAACGGCTTCACCGACCGGCTGGCCCTGCTCGCCCGGCACGGTATCGACATCTCGGGTGCCGATCCCGTGATACCCCGACTCCCCGATCAGCCCAACGCCCGCGACGCCGAGGGCGCCACCGCCCTGCACCACGCCGCGTGGTCCGGTGACCTCACCCTGATCCGGCAGTTGCTCGACGCCGGTGCGGACCCGACCCTGCGCGACGGCCGGTTCGACGCCACACCGCAGGGCTGGGCCGAGCACGCCTACCAGGACGAGGCGGCCGAGCTGCTGCGACTCACCTCAGATCGGTAGCCGAGTCCGCGGTGCCGTCGGAGTCGGTATCGGTGAACTGCACATCCCAGGTGCCGTCACCGTCGCGATCGGCATAGGCGGTAGCCGTCCCGTCGCGGTGGCCGAGCACCCGGTCGGCCAGCCCGTCGGCGTCGACGTCGAGCAGCCGGTCATCGGTGTGGCCGTCCCCGTCGAAATCCACCATGGGGCCGCCGGTCGCCTCCACCCCGTCCAGGCCGAACCAGCGCAGCTGTCCGGCCCGGTCGATCGCCACCGCCCAGGTGCCCGATCCGTCATCGGTGAAGTAGGCCGGCGCCGGGCCGTCCCGGTCGTGCACCGCGTGATCGGCCAACCCGCTCGCGTCAAGATCGGCCAACGCGTCATCGGGGCGGCCGTCCCCGTCGAGGTCCAGCCCAATCGCGTCGAGCACCCCGTCTCCGTCCACATCGATGGTCGGGTCGGCGGTCCAGATCTGCGCGCCGCCGGCGCCGTCACCCAGGCAATAGTCCATGCCTGTTCAGACGCATCAGGACTGCTGCGCGTTCCACCAGCTGTGAAGTTCGGCGATCGCCTCGTCATGGTCGAGCGGCCCGCGGTCCAGCCGGAGCTCCTTGAGGTGGTTCCACGCCTTGCCGACCAGCGGGCCCGGCGGGATACCGAGGATCTCCATGATGGCGTTGCCATCCAGGTCGGGCCGCACCCGCTGCAGATCCTCCTTGGCGGCCAGCTCGGCGATGCGTGCCTCGAGCTCGTCGTAGTTGGCCTGCAGCCGCGCCGCCCGGCGCTTGTTGCGGGTGGTGCAGTCGGCACGGACCAGTTTGTGCAGCCGGTCCAGCAGCGGACCCGCGTCGGTGACGTAGCGGCGCACCGCCGAGTCGGTCCACCGGCCGTCGCCGTATCCGTGGAAGCGCAGATGCAGATACACCAACTGCGACACGTCGTCGACCATCTGCTTGGAGTACTTCAGCGCCCGCATCCGTTTGCGGACCATCTTCGCGCCGACCACCTCGTGGTGATGGAAGCTGACTCCCCCGTCGGGTTCGTGGCGCCGCGTGCCGGGCTTGCCGATGTCGTGCAGCAGGGCTGCCCATCGCAGCACCAGATCCGGCTCTCCGGGAACTTCCAGATCGATGGCCTGTTTCAGCACCGTCAGCGAATGCCAGTACACGTCCTTGTGCTGGTGATGCTCGTCGATGGCCATCCGCATCTCGCCGACCTCCGGCAGCACCACCGCACCCAGTCCGGTCTGCACCATCAGGTCGACGCCGGCCACCGGATCGGCACCCAGCAGCAACTTGTCCAGCTCGGCGGCCACCCGCTCCGCGGTGATCCGGCCCAGCTGTGGCGCCATCTCCAGCAGCGCCTCCAGCACCCGCGGCGCCACCGCGAACCCGAGCTGTGACACGAATCGCGCCGCCCGCAGCATCCGCAGCGGATCATCGCCGAAGGACACCTGCGGGGCCGACGGGGTGTCGAGCACGCGGTCACGCAGGGCCGCCAGCCCGCCCAGCGGATCGAGGAACTCGGCCGGGCCCGCCGCGGTGATCCGCACCGCCATCGCGTTCACGGTGAAGTCGCGGCGCACCAGGTCGTCCTCGAGCGTGTCGCCGAAACGGACCTGCGGATTGCGCGACACCTGGTCATAGCTGTCGGCCCGGAACGTGGTGATCTCGAATCGGTGCCCAGCCTTGCCCACGCCGATGGTGCCGAATTCGATTCCGGTGTCCCACAACGCATCCGCCCAACCGCGGAGCAGCTTCTGCATCTGTTCGGGACGGGCGTCGGTGGTGAAGTCGAGATCCGAGTACAGCCGCCCCAGCAACGCGTCGCGGACACTGCCGCCCACGAGGTACAGCTCGTGGCCGGCGGCGGCGAACACCGCTCCGATATCGCGGAGCACATCGCCGTAGCTGTTCAGCGCAACCCAGGCCCCCGCCAGCAGTTCGGCGTCGGCTGCGTCATGGGTCGGGTCGGTCGGCACGTTCGGTGAGCCTAATCGGTCTCCCAGCCTGGTAACGACCCGGCGACAGCACGGCCACGACCGGCGCGTGTGGCGAGCAGGTAAACCTGCGGCAACTACTATCGCTTAAGTGTCGGACGGTGATAAGGCCAAGCCGCGACGGCGCCGGAGGCGTCGCCGCGGCCGTCGCGCTGCCGGTCCGCCCGAAGCCGACGCCGAACGCGCCACTTCCTCGGGGGAAAAGGCCAACTCGTCATCCGACCAGGTGGCCTCCGAGCGCGCCGGTCAGCCGGCCAAGCCCGGCCAGAACCGCAAGCCCCGGCCCTCCAGGCGCGCTCCCGAACGGCTGCGCACCGTGCACGAGACCTCCGCAGGCGGGCTCGTCATCGACGGTCTCGACGGGCCGAAGGACACCCAGGTCGCGGCATTGATCGGCCGGATCGACCGACGCGGTCGCATGCTGTGGTCGCTGCCCAAGGGACATATCGAGGTCGGTGAGACTGCCGAGCAGACCGCCGTCCGCGAGGTCGCCGAGGAGACCGGCGTGCAAGGCAGCGTGCTGGCAGCGCTGGGCAGCATCGACTACTGGTTCGTGACCGAAGGCCGACGCGTCCACAAGACGGTGCACCATTACCTGATGCGATTCCTGGGCGGTGACCTCTCCGACGAGGACATGGAGGTCACCGAGGTGGCCTGGGTTCCGCTGCGTGACCTGCCGGCCCGGCTGGCCTATGCCGACGAACGCCGCCTGGCCGTGGTGGCCGGCGAGCTCATCGACAAACTGCACACCGACGGTGAGGGCGCGTTGCCGCCGCTGCCGCACAGTTCGCCGCGGCGGCGCCCGCAGACCCATTCGCACACCCGCAACCGTCGCCCCGAGGAATCACCGCCCCGGCGTGCGAACGGCTGCGGTCCGGCCCAGTGAGTTCCGCGAGGGTGCTCCGCGTCCTCACCGCCGCCGTACTGCTGCTGCTCTTCGCGACCCCCGCGCTGCTGCCGCGCGCCGCCGCCGGCGAACCGGGAACCACCACGTTCCTGAAGCTGCGGATCGACCGGGTCAGCCCCGACACCGTCACGACCACCACCGGCGCGATCGTCACCGTCGCCG
Organism: Mycolicibacterium frederiksbergense; assembly: GCF_012223425.1. Lineage (GTDB taxonomy): Bacteria > Actinomycetota > Actinomycetes > Mycobacteriales > Mycobacteriaceae > Mycobacterium > Mycobacterium frederiksbergense. The sequence continues at coordinate 2,451,697 of NZ_CP038799.1, read as the reverse complement.
GCACCGTCCGCAACATCGGCGACCGGCCGGTACGGGACGTGGTGGTGCGTCTCGAACACGCACCCGCGGTCACCGCGTCGGCCGGGCTGCGCACCAATCTGTCCGGAAACCTCGACCAGTACGCGGCCGTCGCGCCCTTCATCACCCTGTCCACCGAGCTGCAACGCGGCCAGGAGGTGCCGTTCACGCTGTCCTACCCGGTGCGCGGAACCCAGGAGCCGTCGCTGCAGATCGAGGAGCCGGGCATCTACCCGCTGTTGGTGAACGTCAACGGCACCCCCGACTACGGCGCTCCCGCCCGGCTCGACGATGCCCGCTTCCTGCTCCCCGTCCTCGGTGTCCCGCCCGACCCCGTGACCGGGGATGCCGAAGGTGTGAGTGCGGTGGTACCGCCGGACACGTCCCGACCGGTGGCGATGACGATGCTGTGGCCGCTGGCCGACCGTCCGAGGCTCGCGGCCGGGATCCCAGGCGGGACCACCCCGGTCCGCCTGCTCGACGATGACCTGGCCACCTCGCTGGCGTCCGGCGGGCGGCTCGACACGCTGCTGTCGGCAGCGGATTTCGCCACCAGCGCCCAGGTCGACGACGAGGGCGCCCTGGGAGACGCCCTGTGCCTGGCCGTCGACCCCGACCTGCTGATCACCGTCAACGCGATGACGAACGGCTATGTGGTCAGCGACGACCCCAACGGCGGCCTCAACGCACCCACCCGTCCCGGGAACGGCCAGGAGGCCGCCGTCGACTGGCTGAGCCGGCTCCGGGCGCTGGCGCAGCGCACCTGCGTCACCGCGACCGTCTACGCCCAGGCCGACCTCGACGCCCTCCAACGCGTCGGCGACACCGGCCTGAGCACCGTCGCCACCCGCGGGGCCGCCGACATCGTCGACCAGATTCTCGGGGTGCGTTCGGTACGCGGCGCCACCCTCATCGGTGACGGACCGCTGACCCCCGCCGCGGTCTCGCTGCTCGGCGCGCAGGGCCCCACGGTCGCGGTGGCTCCCGCCCCGCTGGCCGCCAGTGCCGCAGACCTCGCCCCGCAACGCAACTCCCTGGACGTCGTCACCGCCCCGTTCGACCCCGGCCTGGCGGCCGCGCTGGCCGGTGCCGGCGGCGCGCCCATCACCCCGAGTTACCTCGATGACGCCCTGCGTATCCCGCTGCGGCACGACTCACGGGCGGTCCGGCTGCAGAACGCGATCGGGTCACTGTTGTGGCGCGGCCTGGCCCCCGGGACCGAACCCCGCACCCAGATCGTGGTGCCGCCGCTGACCTGGGACCTCGATCCCGATGAGGCGCAGCGGGTGCTGACCTCGGTGGCGACCGCCATCGGGGCCGGCCTGGCCTATCCACGACCGCTGCGCGCGGTGATCGTCGAGACACCGCGCACCGCGCCACCCGCGCCCGCAGCGCCCTCCCCACCCGCCGGCGAACCCGCCGACCGGTTCGACAACGGTGTGACGTCCGGCATCGCCGCCATCACCGGCAGGCTCTGGGGCCTGACCTCGGCGCTGACCGTCGATCAGCGCACCGGCCTGACCGGCATCCAGTACACCGCCCCGCTGCGGGAGGACATGCTGCGCGCGCTGAGCCAGTCGGTACCCGGCGATGAGCGCAACGCCGCCGCCCAACAACGTCTTTCGACCGTGAGCCGCACCGTCGCAGATCTCTTCGGGGCCGTCACCGTGGTGAATCCCGGCGGCTCCTACACCCTGGCCACCGAACGCAGCCCGCTGCCGCTGGCCCTGCGCAACGACCTGCCCGTCCCGATCCGGGTCCGGCTGCACATCGCCGCCCCGCCCGGCATGACGGTGACCGATCCCGGCGAGATCGAATTGCCGCCGGGGTTTCTGCCGCTGCGGGTGCCGATCGAGGTGCACTTCACCCAGCGGTTCGCCGTGGATGTGAACCTGAGCACCGCCGACGGACTGCCGCTCGGTGATCCGGTCCGGCTGTCGGTGCATTCCAACGCCTACGGCAAGGTGCTGTTCTTCATCACGCTGACCGGCGGCGCGATCCTGGCTCTGCTGGTAGGCCGGCGGCTCTGGCACCGGTTCCGCGGCGAACCCGACCGCGCGGACCTGGCCCCACCGACCCGACGGCCCGATCCGCTGGACACCGCGCTGGCCCACGGCTCCGAACGCGCCCGCCCCGGCGACGAGCCGCGATGAACGCTCCACAACGGGTACCGCGTGGGCACGAGACCCGGCGCCGGGCCGGTGGTCCCCGCGACCAGGACCCGACGGCACGGCAGCCCCGTCAAGAGCTCTCGGACTCCGCGGTGGTGTCCCGGTCCTGGGGGATGGCGCTGGCCACCCTGGTCAGCAGGCTCACCGGGTTCGCCCGGATGGTGCTGCTGGCACTCATCCTCGGCGGGCCGCTGCTCAGTTCGTTCACGGTGGCCAACCAGCTGCCGAACCTGATCGCCGCCCTGGTGCTGGAGGCGACGTTCACCGCGATCTTCGTGCCGATCCTGGCGCGCGCCGAACGCGACGACCCCGACGGTGGGACCGCGTTCGTGCGGCGCCTGGTCACCCTGGCCACCGCGCTGCTCATCGTCGCGACCATTCTGTCGGTGGCGGCCGCACCACTGCTGGTGGATCTGATGCTCGGCAGCGATCCGCTGGTGAACCGGCCGCTGACCACCGCGTTCGCCTACCTGCTGCTCCCCCAGGTCGTCTTCTACGGACTGTCCTCGGTGTACATGGCAATCCTGAACACCCGCAACGTGTTCGGACCGCCCGCCTGGGCCCCGGTGCTCAACAACATCGTCGCGATCCTGACGCTCGCGGTCTATCTGCTGGTACCCGGCGAGCTGTCCATCGACCCCGTCGAGATGGGCAACGCCAAGTTGCTCGTGCTCGGCATCGGCACCACCCTCGGCGTGGTGGCTCAGGCGCTGGTGCTGATCCTGGCGATCCGCCGGGAACGCATCAGCCTGCGCCCGCTGTGGGGTATCGACGACCGGCTCAAGCAGTTCGGCATGATGGCGCTGGCGATGGTGCTCTATGTGCTCATCAGCCAGATCGGCCTGATCGTCGGCAACCAGATCGCCAGCGCCGCGTCGGCTTCCGGGCCCGCGATCTACAACTACACCTGGCTCATCCTGCAGCTGCCGTTCGGCATCATCGGAGTGACGGTCCTGACGGTGGTGATGCCGCGGCTGTCCCGCAACGCCGCCGCCGACGACGGTCCCGCGGTGCTGGCCGATCTGAACCTCGCGACCCGGCTGACCATGCTGACGCTCATCCCGATCGTCGCGATGATGACCGTCGGCGGCCCGGCCATCGGCAGCGCCCTGTTCTCCTACGGCAACTTCGGCCAGACCGACGCGGGCTACCTCGGGATGGCGATCTCGCTGTCCGCGTTCACCCTGATCCCCTACACCCTGGTGCTGCTGCAGCTGCGGGTGTTCTACGCGCGCCAACAGCCGTGGACGCCGATCGTGCTGATCCTGGTGATCACCGCGGTGAAGATCGCCGCATCGGTCGCCGTACCGCATCTCGTCTCGGATCCGGGCATGGTCGCCGGATACCTGGGGCTGGCCAACGGGCTGGGCTTCCTGGCCGGCGCCACCATCGGCTACCTGGTCCTACGGGCGAACCTGAACCCCCCAGGCGGGAAGATGATCAGCCTCGACGTCGTGCGCACCATCCTGGTCACGATCGTCGCCTCGATGATCGCCGGCCTGGCCGCCCACATCGTCGACCAACTGCTCGGACTCGAGTCGCTGACCGAGCACGGCGGCGGCCTCGGTTCGCTGCTGCGACTGATCGTGCTCGGCGTGATCATGCTGCCGATCCTGGGCGGCGTGCTGTGGGCGGCCAAGGTGCCCGACGCGCTCGCGGTGGGGGCGGTGATCCGGCGCCGACTGCCGGGCGGCGCCACGGTGGTCACACCCCCGACTTCCAGGCCTGGTGACCGGCCTGTCACGTACTCTGATCGGAGCAATTCGCATCCGATGCGGCCTCCACGCCCCCCGGCTGCCCGCCGGTACGGACCGCACGCGGGGATTGCGCAGCAGCAGATGCCGAAAGGACCAGCGGTGAGCGATAAACCCGTCAGCGGTTCGGCGCCCGGGGCAGGTGCGCGACCCGAATCCGACCCCGAGCCCGGGGCGACGACACGCATCCCCCTGACCCCCGATTCGCGACCCTCGGCCGGTGACTTCCAGCCGGACACCGGCGGCTTCAGCACCCGGCCGCCCGCCGACTACGGCGGCGACCCCACCCGAGCACCGTTGGGATTCGATCCCCCGCACGAGCCCCCGCTGGAGGCGGCCACCGCCGACGAGGACATCCACCTCATCCCCGGCGCCACCATCGCCGCCGGACGCTACCGGCTGCTGGTGTTCCACGGCGGCCCGCCGCATCTGCAGTTCTGGCACGCCCTGGACACCGCGCTGGACCGACAGGTCGCATTGACCTTCGTCGACCCCGACGCCGTCCTGCCCGACAGCGAGTTGCAGGAGATCCTCACCCGCACGATGCGGCTGTCCAAGGTGGAGACCACCGGAATCGCCCGCGTGCTCGACGTCGCACGCACCGGTTCGGGTGGGCTGGTGGTCGCGGAGTGGATCCGCGGCGGATCGCTGGCCGAAGTCGCCGAGACTTCGCCGTCACCCATCGGCGGTGCCCGGGCGATCCAGTCGCTGGCCGCCGCCGCCGAGGCCGCACACCGCGCCGGCGTCGCGCTGTCCATCGACGACCCGAGCCGGGTCCGCGTGAGCATCGAGGGCGATGTGGTGCTCGCCTTCCCCGCGACCCTGCCCGACGCCACTCCCGAGGACGACATCCGCGGGATCGGCGCGTCGTTGTACGCGCTGCTGATCAATCGGTGGCCGCTGGCCGAGTCCGGTCTGCACAGTGGGCTGGAGGCCGCCGATCTCAACGCGGCGGGCCAGCCCGTGGAACCTCAGTCGGTCGACGGGAACATCCCGTTCCAGATCTCGGCCGCGGCGGCACGCGCCGTGCAGGAGGAGGGCGGCATCCGCAGCGCCCCCACCCTGCTGAACCTGCTGCAGCAGGCCACCGCGGTCGCCGACCGCACCGAGTTCATCGCACCGGTCGACGAACCGCCCGCCCCGTCGGCGGCCCGACTGGGCCCCGGCGGTACCGATCCGGAGGCGGCCGCGCGCCGCCGCAAGGGCATGATCATCGGCCTGGCCGCCGGCGGTGTCGTCGTGGTGGTCGCCCTGGTGGTCCTCGCGACCGTGCTGAGCCGCATTTTCGGCGATGTCGGGGGCGGGCTGGACCGCGACGAGCTCGGGTTGAACAATCCGAGCACCTCGGCCGAAGCCGAGTCGGGCAACACCGTCAAACCGGTGCGTGCCACGGTGTACTCCCCCGAGGGTGAGGCCGACGCACCCGCGGATGCGGGCCTGGCGATCGACGGGAATCCGTCGACCGTGTGGCCGACGGACACCTACTCCGATCCCGCCCCGTTCCCCGGCTTCAAGAACGGCGTCGGACTGATGCTGCAGCTGCCCAGGCCGACCGCGATCGCGTCGGTCACCCTCGACGTCTCCAGCACCGGCACCGCCGTCCAGATCCGGGGTTCGGACAGCGCCAACCCGGCCGCCCTCGAGGACACCACCGCGCTGACCGATCCGACGACGCTGAAGACGGGCTCCAACACCATCGAGATCGCCAATCCCGAGGCCACCCCGTATGTGCTGGTGTGGATCTCCACGTTGGGCACGGTGGACGGCAAGAGCCGCTCCGATATCTCCGAGATCACGCTCCGATCCGGGTCCTGACGACGTTATCCCCAGCCCCGGCACCGCAAACCCGCTGTTCAGCGTGCCGCCGGAAAGAGGTGCCGAGACAGGTGCGCTGCCGGCCATAGTGTTCGGCAGGTGGGGAGTTTCGGGGGACGCTCGGGGCACGATCGCACCGATGAGCAGTTGCTGGCGGCGCATGTCGCCGGCGACCGCTTCGCGTTCGAGGAGCTGTTCAACCGATATCAGCCGCAGCTCTACCAGCTGGCGCGGATCACCATCCGATGCCCCGACGACGCCCGCGACGCCCTGCAGGACGCGATGTTGTCCGCGCACTGCGGCGCGCCGAAGTTCCGGCACGATTGCTCGGTGAGCAGCTGGCTCTACCGCATCGTGGTGAATGCCTGCCTGGACCGGCTGCGCCGGCACAAGGCGCGTCCGACGACGCCGCTGGAGGTGATGACGTCCGCCGGATCGGTCGGCGATCCGGCGCCTGGGGTGGATACCGCCATCGTCGTCGAATTGGCGCTCATGCGGCTACCGGTCGAACAACGGGCGGCCATCGTGGCGGTGGACATGCAGGGCTTCTCGGTCGCCGAGGCGGCCCGGATGCTGGGCGTGCCCGAGGGCACGGTGAAGAGTCGGCGCGCGCGTGCCAGGACCAAGCTGGCCACCACGCTGGGCCACCTGTGCGCGCCGGTGGCTGCGGCCGAATCGAGCGTCGCCGCGCGATGATGGATGTGTGCAGCGCAACGCGCCCCACCGGGTGGTTCCCCCGGGGGGCGGACACCACCGGCAGAACCGGCCCGCGCTGGGCTGGCGCCAGGTGGCCGCTGTCACGGGCGCGTTGGCCGCGGTACTGGGCCTCGGGATCGGGCTGTACGCCGTGTCCGACGGCGGTGGCGCCGCCGAGCCGGGTACCGCCCGGGTACCGGAGACCAGCGCGCGTCACCTCACCGCGCGTTCGCCCTCGATGCCGCTGACCGACCCGCAGATCCTTGCGCTGCTGCGGCGCCCGCCCGATCTGGGACCGCTTGTCGACCCTCAGGCCTGCCTGAACAGCCTGAACGACCTGCCCGAGACCCGCATCCTGGGTGCCGCACCGGTGTCGATGAGCGCGCGTCCGGCGGTGCTGCTGGTGCTGCCCGCCCAGGACCCCTCGGCGGTCATCGCGGTGGTGGTGGCGCCGGATTGTCCGGTGGCCGGCACCGGGGCGCTGGCCCGGACGGAGTTGGCCCGGCCCTAGCAAGCGAGCCGGGAACACCCGGGCCTACCCTGATGTTTGAACAGACGGCCGTGTAAACGGCAGAAAGGCTGGGATAGCCAGGATGTCCACCACTTCTGAGGTCACGTCCCCCATTCACGACGTGATCATCATCGGCTCCGGCCCGGCCGGGTACACCGCGGCGGTGTACACCGCGCGGGCCCAACTGCGTCCGCTGGTGTTCGAGGGCATCCAGTTCGGTGGCGCGTTGATGACGACCACCGAGGTGGAGAACTACCCGGGGTTCCGCGAAGGCATCACCGGTCCCAATCTGATGGAAGAGATGCGCGAGCAGGCACTGCGCTTCGGTGCCGATCTGCGGATGGAAGACGTCGACGCCGTCGACCTCACCGGTTCGATCAAGACGGTGACCGTCGGTGACGAGACTCACCGCGCCCGATCGGTGATCCTGGCGATGGGCGCTGCGGCCCGCCAACTCGGCGCGCCCGGAGAGATGGAACGCATCGGCATGGGTGTGAGCACCTGTGCCACCTGTGACGGATTCTTCTTCCGCGACCAGGATATTGCGGTCGTCGGCGGCGGCGACTCGGCGATGGAAGAAGCGATCTTCCTCACCAAGTTCGCCCGCAGCGTCACGCTGATCCACCGTCGCGAGGAGTTCCGCGCGTCCAAGATCATGCTGGACCGCGCCCAGGCCAACGAGAAGATCACCTTCCTGACCAACACCGCCATCACCGAGATCGAGGGTGACCCGAAGGTCACCGGAATTCGCTTGCAGGACACCGTGACCGGCGAGGAATCGAAGCTGGCGGTGACCGGCGTGTTCGTGGCGATCGGCCACATCCCCCGCTCGGACCTCGTCCGCGGACAGGTCGAGGTCGACGAGGACGGATACGTGCAGGTCCAGGGCCGGACCACCGCGACCTCGCTGGAAGGCGTGTTCGCCGCAGGTGATCTGGTGGACCACACCTACCGGCAGGCCATCACCGCCGCCGGGTCGGGCTGTGCGGCGGCCATCGACGCCGAGCGTTGGCTCACCGAATTCCCCGCTCCGACAGAAGATTAGACCCCACTCCAGTTAGGAACATCCGATGACCGAGTACTCCGCAACCGCCGTCGTCACCGACGACTCCTTCTCCCAGGACGTGCTGACCAGCTCCACGCCGGTGCTGGTCGATTTCTGGGCCACCTGGTGCGGCCCGTGCAAGATGATCGCTCCGGTCCTCGAAGAGATCGCCGCGGAGAAGGCCGGTGAACTCAAGGTGGTCAAGCTCGACGTGGACGCGAATCCGGCCACCGCGCGCGACTTCCAGGTGGTCTCGATCCCGACATTGATCCTGTTCAAGGATGGTGCACCGGTCAAACGTATCGTCGGAGCCAAGGGTAAGGCCGCCCTGCTCCGGGAGATCGCCGAGCACGCCTGACGGCGGCCGCACTCGTCCGAATCACACCCTCGGGTTTTCCGGATTTTCGCGGGCATCTGAGACAATACTGACAGTCCGAACTGCAACCGTCGGCGTCCTGTGGGCGGTGCAGCGTGTCTGAAAGGCCAGGTATGTCGATTCTGCGTCGCGGCGACCGGGGAAGCGCGGTCATCGAGATCAGGTCGGCACTGGCGGGTCTGGGGCTTATCAACAGCCCCGATGCCGACCTGAGCACCGGCAGGCACGTCGCGGTGGACGTCTTCGATGCCGATCTCGACCACGCCGTTCGCGCGTTCCAGCAGCAGCGCGGTCTGCTGGTGGACGGCATGGTGGGCGAGGCGACCGCGCGTGCACTGCGCGAGGCCTCCTACCAGCTCGGCGCCCGCACGCTGTCGCACCAGTTCGGTGCACCGATGTACGGCGACGACGTCGCCACCCTGCAGGCCCGCCTTCAGGATCTCGGCTTCTACACCGGGCTGGTCGACGGTCACTTCGGCCTGCAGACTCATAACTCGCTGATGTTCTTCCAGCGCGAGTACGGGCTGTTTCCGGACGGCATCTGCGGCCCGGAAACGTTGCGGTCGTTGTACTTCCTGGGTTCCCGGGTGACCGGCGGATCTCCGCACGCGATCCGCGAGGAAGAGCTGGTTCGCAGCTCGGGCCCGCGGCTGTCCGGAAAGCGGGTGATCATCGATCCGGGCCGCGGCGGGGATGACATCGGTGCCATCGTCCAAGGTCCCGAAGGCCCGCTCAGTGAGGCAGATATCCTGTGGGACTTGGCGAGCCGGCTCGAAGGCCGGATGACAGCCATCGGGATGGACACCTTCCTGTCCCGGCCCGCCGGGCATTGCCCGACCGACGCCGAACGCGCCGCAACCGCCAATACCGTTGGTGCAGACCTGATGATCAGCCTGCGCTGCACCAGCCACCAGAGCCCGTCGGCAAATGGCTTGGCGTCGTTCCACTTCGGCAATTCGCACGGCTCGGTGTCCACCATCGGTCGCAACCTCGCAGACTTCATTCAACGAGAGCTGGTGGCGCGCACCGGATCCAGCGATTGCCGCGTTCATGGCCGCACCTGGGATCTACTGCGGCTGACCCGGATGCCCACTGTCCAGGTCGATTTGGGCTATGTGACCAACCCGCAGGACCGGGCCCTACTGGCCACCAGCCAGTCTCGCGATGCGATCGCCGAAGGCATGTTGGCCGCGGTGAAGCGGCTTTATCTGCTCGGCAAGAACGACCGGCCGACCGGCACCTTCACCTTCGCCGAACTGCTCGCCCACGAGCTGTCGGTCGAGCAAGCCGGCCGCTGACCGTCCCTCTCCCTCAGTTCGCGATGCCATGAACGAGTAGGAAGGGCGGCAGCTCGCCGCGGTGCGGGTGCGATTCGAGGACGGCCGGCGTCGGAGCCGGCTCCCTGATCGATTCGATCCGGAACCCGGTTGCCAGCAGGGTCCGGAGATATGTCGACACCATGCGGTGGTAGTTGCCTGCTCTGCGCACGCTGCCAGGATGGCCGGACCTCCAGAACCCCTCCGCCAGATAATCGCCGACCCGTCTCCGTAGCGTTCCCTAGGTTACGTCCGAGGATGCGTTGGGTGCGTCGAAGCAGGGGTGCGGGACGGTGAAGACGAGATGACCCGCTGGCCTGAGGACCCGGTTAATCGCGGTGAAAGCCGGGTTGAGGTCCGGGATGTTGTTGAGCGACAGTGCGGCAGTTACCCATTCGACCGAGGCCTCGGCAACGGTGGACAGGGTGGATCCATCATCGACTCGGTAACGGACGTTTAGCGGATCGACGGTTTCGGTGCGTTGAGCATGACCGATCATCCGCACCGCCGGATCCACCCCGGTGACGATCGCGCCGCGAACGGCCAGTGCCCGGGTGAGCAGACCTTCCCCACATCCCACGTCGAGAACGGGTGCCCCCGACAGGTCGCTGGGCAACTCCGCCAGAAGGATATCCCGCGAGAACTCGTGCATTGCCGATCCGCCGCGCACAAGGGCGACGTACCAGTCTGCGAGGCTGTCCCAATTCTCATCCACCGGGGCCGAGCCTACGGATCGCGACCCGCCGCCGCCAAAGAGGAAGCGGCGCAGTCCTATCTGGTACTGGTCGGCGCGAACACAGCGAGTGCCGGTGACCCCGCCCCCACCGGCGCCTGCAGCCGCGCACTCTCCAGCAGACGCTCGAGAGCTGCCTCGACATCGGCCTTCCAGCCCAGTCCCTGCTCGAGCTCGAGCCGCAGACGTGGGAAGTAGGGGTGCGGTGCAACTACCTCAAAACCCATGTCTATGAGTAGGTCTGCTTGGATGATGCACTGGCCGGCCGAACAGTCGCCGAGCACCTCGATCACCTGCTCCAGATCGGACGGGACGCCGGAGTCCGGACACAGATCCTCCACCAGCGCCGTGCGCCCGAATGCCTCGAGCGCGCGAACGCCTCGGCGCACCAGATCGGCCACCACCGCGGTGATCAGACCGCGTGAGAGGTTGTCGCCGTCGTCGGCGGATTCCAAACCGATCGAGGTCAGCAGGACGGCATCGGCACTGACCGGTCCGGTCGGGAACTTCCGGGCCCGCGGTACCGCACCGGGCGGTGCGTAGAAGACGTAGCCGAGACAGGATTCGTCACTGAAGACCTCCGGGCGGTCAGGATTCCGCTCCCCCGGTTCGGCCGCACCCCGGATGGCCAACTGGGCGCACGATCCCCACTCCAGCATGACCATCGACAGCCACGCTTCCTTCTCGAACTCGGGATCGGCAAGCTGGTCATCACCGCGCAGGGTCGAGGGATCGACTTCCCAAAACACGCATCGCCTCGCATGCTTTGGCAACTGCTCGAATGCCTCGAGCCGCAGCGGGCTGATTCGGGCTGACACTTGGACTCCCCAACCTTCACATGGTTCCGGCGCGCACGGATGCCACTCCAGGATAGGAGAATGCACTCCGCTCGGCCCACCGAGCCTGGCTAAGTTCGTCGAACCGGTGTTGGACATCAAAGCTGTTGTTACGCATGACATCTCCTCTCCGACCCGATATCTCAGCGACCTTCCGCGGATTCAGTGTCACAGTGACGTAATTCGCCTGTGTCTCTGGTCCTGCGCGTGCAACGCGGAATCGGCCATTTCGTGACCTCTATTGCTTCGCGGAGTTCATCAGTTCGACGATGCGCTGCAGATCGTCGACCGAGCCGAACTCCACCACGATCTTGCCCTTGCGTTTGCCCAAACTGACGGTGACCCGGGTGTCGAAGGCCGTGGAGAGTTGTTCAGCAACGTCCTGCAGACCCGGCATCTGAATCGGCTTGCGCCGCGGCGACGGCGGATCGCTCGGACCATTACGGTTGGCCAGGGTGACGGCTTCCTCGGTGGCGCGCACCGACAGACCCTCCGCCACGATCCGTGCCGCCAACTCCTCCTGCTTCTCCGGACCACCCTCCAGCGACAGCAGCGCGCGGGCGTGACCCGCCGACAACACACCTGCCGCCACCCGGCGCTGCACCGGGATCGGCAGGCGCAGCAGGCGAATCATGTTGGAGATCAGCGGCCGGGAGCGACCGATGCGCGTTGCCAGTTCGTCGTGGGTGACACCGAATTCATCGAGCAGCTGCTGATAGGCCGCCGCCTCTTCCAACGGATTCAGCTGAGCCCGATGGATGTTCTCCAGCAAGGCATCGCGCAGCATGCTGTCGTCCGCGGTCTCACGAACGATCGCCGGGATGGTGTCCAGACCTGCCTTCTGGGTCGCCCGCCAACGGCGCTCCCCCATCACGAGCTGATAGCGGGTCAACCCGTCGGCGGCCTGCATCGCGCGCACCACGATCGGCTGCATGACACCGAACTCGCGGATGGAATGCACCAATTCGGCCAGTGCTTCCTCATCGAAAACCTGCCGCGGCTGGCGTGGGTTAGGGTCGATCAGGCCGGGGTCGATCTCCCGGTAGACCGCGCCGAACTCCGAAGCCCCGGACGCCGGGGCCTCGTCGGCGGTGGCGGATGCCGGAGCCCCGCCCATCAGAATGTCGGCGGTGGCCGCGCCGATCCGCGGACCGCCCAGCGCTTCACCCTCTGCCGGACCGGTGGGAATCAGGGATGCCAGGCCACGACCCAAGCCACTGCGTTTCTTCGCCTGGTTCATGATGCTGCCCGTCCCCCTATGTGGATTCTCTCGCTACCAAAATACGTGGCGGCCGACCGCGCGCCCAGCCCTCGGCACCCTCCCCGGATCGCTCCGTCGAGAACGCTACTGCTCATTCGCGTGGGCCGCCCTTGGTTCTGCCGCGTTCGGCGATCTCCCGGCTGGCGTCGATATAGCTCATCGCTCCACGTGAACCCGGGTCGTAGTCGAGGATCGTCATCCCGTACCCGGGCGCCTCGGAGACCTTCACGCTGCGCGGGATCACGGTGCGGAGCACCTTGTCGCCGAAGTGCGCCCGGACATCTTCGGCCACCTGATCGGCCAGTCGGGTCCGCCCGTCGTACATGGTGAGGACGACAGTGGTGACGTCGAGTTCGGGATTCAGATGCGCTTTGACCATCTCGATATTGCGCAGCAGCTGGCCCACTCCCTCCAGTGCGTAGTACTCGCACTGGATCGGGATCAGCACCTCAGGCGCGGCGACGAGCGCGTTGATGGTCAGCAGCCCCAGTGACGGCGGGCAATCGATGAAGACATAGTCGAAGCTGTGTTCCTTCAGTCCCGCCAATGCGGCGCGAAGCCGGCCCTCGCGAGCGACCATGCTGACCAGTTCGATCTCGGCGCCCGCCAGATCGATGGTGGCCGGCACACAGTAGAGGCGCTCGTTGTGCGGGCTCCGCTGCAGGGCCGTCTCGAGCGGGATCTCACCGATCAAGACTTCATAGGACGATGGCGTGCCCTCGCGGTGCTCGATACCCAGCGCGGTACTCGCGTTGCCCTGTGGGTCGAGGTCGATCACCAGAGTCTGGAGCCCCTGGAGCGCGAGCGCGGCTGCGACGTTGACCGCCGTGGTGGTCTTCCCGACGCCGCCCTTTTGATTGGCGATGGTGAAGACGCGCTGCCGATCGGGGCGCGGCAGTTCCCCGTGGCGCTTGTGCAGCAGCCGGGTCGCCCGCTCGGCTTCGGCGGCAATGGGGGTGTCAGCGGCCTGATCGCCCTTCCAGGTTCCTGCCGCGGTTGACCATGTTTCACGTGAAACGTCGCTCTTCGGAACATCGCGGGCGGACGGCTGATTACTCGCGCTCCCGCGATTACCCCTGCCGAACTTCATCGTTTCCTCCTACCGGGTCGCGAGGCAACCACTCCGCGTCGTGCGACCACCACGGTGGCAGGTGGCTGCAAAAAGTTCACGCCACATCTCACCACCTTCACCTCTATGGCTCCAAGCGAGCTGAGTGTCCGCCGGTACTCTTCGACCTCATCCACGGCACGTTCCCCCTTCAGTGCCAACATCCGACCGCCCGCACGCAACAGCGGCAGGCTCCACCGCGACAACTTGTCCAATGAGGCGACTGCACGGGACACCACCGCATCCATTTCGCCCGCCGCATCCCGCACCGCTCGATCCTCGGCGCGACCGCGGATCACCGCGACGTCAAGACCCAGCTCGTCGATCGCTTCTCGCAAGAACTCGCTGCGACGCAGCAGCGGTTCGATCAGCGTGACCTGCAGATCCGGCCGCGCAATCGCCAACGGTATACCGGGTAGGCCGGCGCCGCTTCCGATGTCGGCGACACGCTCACCCGGCTCGAAGAGTTCGGCCATGGCTGCGCTGTTCACGAGATGGCGGTCCCACAGTCGATCGACCTCAGACGGGCCCAGCAGACCGCGCTCGATTCCTGCCCCGGCGAGGATCTCGCCGTACCGCTGCGCCACCGCCAAGCTCTCGCCAAAGCAAAGAGCCGCCGACTGGGGCGCCGGACTCAGTTCGCCATGTTTCACGTGAAACATCCTCCGGTTGCGCTCCAGGCCGACGGCCCTGAACTTGTCGCTCGAACTACAAGCGTGTAACTAGTCGACTCACGCTGGCAGCACGACGACGCGTCGCGAAGGCTCCGCGCCCTCGCTCTCGCTGCGGACACCATCGACGGCCGCCACGGCGTCATGCACGATCTTGCGCTCGAACGGCGTCATCGGGGACAGCTCCTCGCGCTCTCCGGACTCCAGCACCCGCTGCGCGATCTTGTCGCCCAGCGCCGCCAGCTCGTCGCGGCGACGGCGACGCCACCGGGCGATGTCCAGCATCAGCCGGCTGCGCTCACCCGTCTTCTGGTGGACGGCCAGTCGGGTCAGTTCCTGGAGGGCGTCGAGCACCTCGCCCTTGCGGCCGACCAACTTGTTCAGGTCGCTACCACCGTCGATGCTCACCACCGCTCGGTCGCCCTCGACGTCCAGATCGATGTCACCGTCGAAGTCCAGGAGGTCCAGCAGCTCCTCCAGATAATCACCGGCGATCTCGCCCTCCGCAACCAGTCGATCTTCGAGGTCCTCGGTGGGCGCGTCGTCCGGCGCTGGGTCGGTAACCAGCTCGCTGTCCTCGGGCGCGGCTTCGGTGCGCTCGGTGGTTTCGGCGTCAGTCATATCCGTGTTCTCCTTACTTCGCCACGTCCGCCCCCGGTGGGTTCCCGGGTCGATCGGCTCTCGGCTTGGCTTCTAGCGCTTGCGCTTCTTGGGCCGTGCGCCCGGCCGCGGAGTGCCCCCCGGCGTTCCGTTGGACGCATCGTTGTTTCTGCCCTTGGGGGCAGATGTCTGTGGTTCGCCAGCGACCTCTTCGGCCGCTTCCGGCTCGGTGAGCTCCTGCGCCGAGTTCGCGGAAGTCGCGCTGTCCGCACCATCGGTCGACGGATCCTTCACGACCTTGCGAGCCTTGTTCGGCTTCTTACCCGGTGCCGGTGCGTTCGCCGAGCGACGTTCAAGGGCTTCGGCCTTCTTGAGCTCTTCCTCGGCTTCGATCTTGCCGAACACGTAGTGCTGCTGAGCGAAGGTCCACACGTTGTTGGACACCCAGTAAAGAATGATCGCCAGCGGCAGGAACGGGCCACCGACCACGACACCGAGTGGGAACACGTACAGCGCCAACTTGTTCATCATCGCGGTCTGCGGGTTCGCGGCGGCCTCTGGACTCTGGCGAGCCACCGACGCGCGGCTGTTGAAGTAGGTAGCGATACCCGCCAGGATCATCAGTGGCACACCCACACCGATGATCGCCATACGGCTCACGTCGAAGCCGATGAACGCCTGCCAGCTGCTCTCCGACTGGATCATCGTCGCGCCCAGCGGCGCACCGAAAAAGTTCGCCTGCAAGAAGTGCTGCACATCGGCCGCGCTGAACACGTAGTTGGGCAGCTGCTTGTTCAGTTCCAAATCCAGGCCGAGTTCGCCGAAATTGTGGCCGGTCCGGTTGAAGGATCGCAACACGTGGAACAGCCCCAGGAACACCGGCACCTGCGCGAGCATCGGAAGGCAGCCCAGGATCGGATTGAATCCGTGTTCCTTCTGCAGTTTCTGCATCTCCAGCGCCATCCGCTGGCGGTCTTTCCCGTACTTCTTTTGAAGCGCCTTGATCTGCGGCTGCAGTTCCTGCATCTGCCGTGTCGTCCGGATCTGCTTGACGAACGGCTTATACAGAATCGCGCGGAGCGTGAACACGAGGAACACCACCGACAGTGCCCACGCGAAGAAGTTCGTGGGTCCGAGGAGGAAGGCGAAGGCCTTATACCAAACCCACATGATCGCCGACACCGGGTAGTAAATGATGTCCAGGCTGAACCAGTTAAACAACAGAATCGCTCCTGACGACTTCTACTGAAGTCTTATCGCCGGTCTTGTCGCCGCGCTCGGGTATCGGGTCCCATCCGCCACGGTGCCATGGACCACATTTGGCCAACCTCACCGCGGCCAGCCAAGCGCCACGGATCAGCCCGTACTCGGTCAGGGCATCCACCGCGTATTCGCTACACGTGGGGGTGAACCGGCACGACGGCAACCGCAACGGAGAAATCATCGTCCGATACAGCTGGATCACGAAGATCACGCCGTTGACGGCCCACCGGGTCACGGTCGGCTCGGCTTGTGGATACGGGTCTTCTTCAACGCCGCGCGAAGTTCAGATTCGAGGCGAGCCGAGATCGCGTCCCGGCTTCCGGGCAACGCACGGATCACCACACGAGCGCGTGGGCCGAGATCGGCCGCCTCGTCGTTGATCAGGTGGAAGGCCGCGTGACGCAGTCGTCTCGACACACGGTGGCGCTGCACCGCGGAGCCGACCGACTTGGATACCACGAGACCTATCTTGGGTCCGTCGTCACAGCCGTCAGAAAATCCGTCGTGCAACGCATGCACGACGAGATCGGGCTGAACCGCCCGTACTCCTTGGCGAACCGTGACACCGAAATCAGTCGACCGTGTCATCCGGTACCGGGCCGGAAGCACTGCCCTGAACCCTGCGTCGAATCACGCAGTCAGGGAGCGGCGGCCCTTGCTGCGGCGGCCCGACACGATGGCGCGGCCGGCACGCGTACGCATGCGCAACCGGAAACCGTGCACACGGGCCCGGCGGCGGTTGTTCGGCTGAAAAGTCCGCTTGCCCTTGGCCACGGTTGTTTCTCCTCGTTCGGTCTGGTGTCGACACCCTCGATCACCATGACAGTCATGGCAGCCGAGGACGCAGCCACCGTTGGTAAGCTCATCCATCTTGCCGGCGCGGCACCTCTGCGATTCTCAAGAGAACCACCAAGTCGCAGCCGTATCGCCACGTGCGGGCGACTGCTCGAGGGTACTGACGAGATTTGCCTGGGTCAAACCTGACCAGACCGGCTCCCAGACCACCCGATGTCAGTCTCACCCGGTAACAAAAGCCACACCTGTCCCCCACTTTGCCGTTCCTGTCAGGAACCTGTCGGCAATGTTGCAGAACGGTTGGCACTCCGAGAGAAAACTGTTAGCTTTTCGCAATGCCGTTTCGAAGTTTGGAACGGCGCCGGAACCAGAGCGGGGATGACACCGGCCGCGAGACCGCAGACCACAATCGGTCTGTGCCGAGCTCCGACACGGGGTCCACGCCCACAGATAGCGCGACGATTTACTACTGATTACTGTCCACAGTCTGTGGATAACTATGTGGACAGTTTGTTATCGTCGCCCCCCGGGACATCCCGAGGAAGCCGTTAGGGGGTAGGCGTCGTTGACTGCGGACCCCGATTCCCCGTTCGTCACGGTCTGGACCAATGTCGTTTCCGAGCTCAATGGAGAGACACCGTTCGGCGAGACCGTCAACGGAGGCCCACGTGAGCAACTCCTC
Organism: Mycolicibacterium frederiksbergense; assembly: GCF_012223425.1. GTDB lineage: Bacteria > Actinomycetota > Actinomycetes > Mycobacteriales > Mycobacteriaceae > Mycobacterium > Mycobacterium frederiksbergense. The sequence goes on along the minus strand of NZ_CP038799.1, from coordinate 2,434,046 downwards.
ACCGCACAGCAACGTGCCTGGCTGAAGCTCGTCAAGCCCCTGGTCATCGCCGAGGGGTTTGCCCTGCTGTCGGTGCCGTCCGCCTTCGTGCAGAACGAGATCGAACGGCTACGCGAACCGATCGTCTCGGCGCTCAGCCGACAGCTCGGCCAGCGCGTCGAACTCGGCGTTCGCATCGCCACCCCAGGTCCCGACGACACTCCCGAACCCGAGGCCGCGTCGGAGACCGATGAGCAGCCCGCGACCGACAGCGAGGAAGTCGACGAGGACGGCGAGGCCCTCGCCAATGCCGAAGCCAGCTGGCCGACGTACTTCAACCGGTCCCAGAACACCGCCCCTGAAGCCAACGCCGTCAGTCTCAACCGGCGCTACACCTTCGAGACGTTCGTGATCGGCGCCTCCAACCGGTTCGCCCACGCCGCGACCCTTGCCATCTCCGAAGCACCGGCTCGGGCCTACAACCCGCTGTTCATCTGGGGCGAATCCGGCCTCGGCAAGACACATCTACTGCACGCAGCCGGCAACTATGCCCAACGGCTCTTTCCGGGGATGCGTGTGAAGTACGTCTCCACCGAGGAATTCACCAACGACTTCATCAACTCGTTGCGTGATGACCGCAAGGCATCCTTCAAGCGCAGTTACCGCGATGTCGACATCCTGCTCGTCGATGACATTCAGTTCATCGAGGGCAAGGACGGCATCCAGGAGGAGTTCTTCCACACCTTCAACACGCTGCACAACGCGAACAAGCAGATCGTCATCTCCTCGGACCGCTCCCCCAAACAGCTGGCCACCCTCGAGGACCGGCTGCGGACCCGTTTCGAATGGGGCCTGATCACCGATGTGCAGCCTCCCGAGTTGGAGACCCGCATCGCCATTCTGCGTAAGAAGGCGCAGATGGATCGCCTCGACGTACCCGATGACGTGCTCGAGCTGATCGCCAGCCGCATCGAACGCAATATTCGTGAGCTCGAAGGCGCCCTCATCAGGGTCACCGCGTTCGCCTCGCTGAGCAAGACCACGATCGACAAATCGCTGGCCGAGATCGTCCTACGGGATCTCATCTCGGATGCCAGCACCATGCAGATCAGTACCGCGACCATCATGGCCGCCACCGCCGAGTACTTCGAGACCACCATCGAAGAGCTCCGTGGGCCCGGTAAGACCCGCGCACTCGCGCAGTCCCGCCAGATCGCCATGTACCTGTGCCGTGAGCTCACCGATCTGTCGCTGCCCCGCATCGGTGAAGCCTTCGGCCGCGACCACACCACGGTCATGTACGCCGAGCGCAAGATCCGCGACGGCATGGCCGAACGACGCGAAATCTTCGATCACGTCAAGGAACTCACCACCCGGATCCGCCAGCGCTCCAAGCGCTGAGCCCACTTTCACGTCGTTCCGGCGACAAAAATTTGCGAAAAACTTGTGACCCGTTGGCACCACTCGTCACACAAAATCGGTGTGGAAACTGCTGTGCACAACTTGGGTGAAACCTCCGGTCAACCCGGCGTCCACTCCACAATCACATGGTTATCCACAGCTGCCCCCCATCCGTCCTATATTGCTCCACAGGCTGCACACACCCCTTGCACCGCCGCCACCTGCGTGGAACCGCCTCGATGCACAGCTTCCACAGGACCTATTACTGTTGCTTTTATCTCTAGAAGGTTCATCTTCTAAAAGCAGGCTGTTGGGGACAGAGCACGGACCTCTCGGATCAATGCTCCTGCGGAGCCGCGCGTCCGGCGCTCGAATCGCTTTCAAGTTCGCGCCGAACGCTCTACGGTGGTGATTCGATACGCCGGTGCGATCGTCGACCAGTTCGCGACTACGCTCGGAGTGACACGGGGAATCCGCTGGTTGATGCTGGTTGATGCGGTAGATCGAAGGGACGTTATGGACGTGGTGACGACGAATGTTGGTCTCACCGATTTGAAGTTCCGTCTGGTACGTGAGGATTTTGCCGATGCGGTGGCGTGGGTTGCCCGCAGCCTGCCGTCTCGGCCTACCGTCCCGGTGCTCGCCGGCGTGCTTCTCACCGGCTCCGATGACGGCCTGACCATCTCTGGATACGACTACGAAACCTCCGCCGAGGTGCGTGTTGCAGCTGAGATCGCTTCTCCTGGAAGCGCTTTGGTTTCCGGTCGGTTGCTCTCGGATATCACCCGGTCACTGCCGGCCAAACCCGTGGACGTCAGCGTCGAGGGCACCCGGGTATCGCTGAGCTGCGGCAGCGCCCGCTTCTCACTGCCCACGATGGCTGTCGAGGACTACCCGTCGTTGCCCGCGCTGCCCGATGAGACCGGGGTGGTGTCGGCCGATCTGTTCGGAGAGGCCATCGGCCAGGTCGCCGTCGCGGCCGGTCGCGATGACACCTTGCCGATGCTGACCGGCATCCGGGTGGAGATCTCCGGTGACAAGGTTGTTTTGGCTGCCACCGACCGTTTCCGGCTGGCCGTGCGTGAACTGACCTGGTCGACGGATTCGGCCGGCGTCGAAGCGGCGGTGCTGGTGCCGGCGAAAACACTGTCCGAGGCCGCCAAGACGGGCACTGACGGGACCGAAGTTCATCTGGCGCTCGGTGCCGGCGCGGCCGTGGGTAAAGAGGGCCTGCTCGGTATCCGTAGTAACGGCAAGCGCACCACCACCCGGCTACTCGATGCCGAATTCCCGAAGTTCCGTCAGTTGCTGCCGACCGAACACACTGCGGTCGCGACGGTCGGCGTCGCGGAGTTGACCGAGGCGATCAAACGCGTCGCCCTGGTGGCCGACCGTGGTGCGCAGGTCCGGATGGAGTTCAACGAGGATGGCGTGCGGCTGTCCGCGGGTGCCGACGATGTCGGCCGCGCCGAAGAAGACCTGCAGGTGGAATTCGCCGGCGAGCCGCTGACCATCGCGTTCAATCCGACCTATCTGACCGATGGTTTGGGTTCGCTGCGCTCCGAGCGCGTCACATTCGGCTTCACGACACCCAGCCGTCCCGCGGTGTTGCGTCCCGCGGGGGACAATGGTGTCGAGGCCGGCGCAACGGGGCCGTTCCCCGCCGCGCAGACCGACTATGTCTATTTGTTGATGCCGGTGCGGCTTCCGGGCTGACCGGCTGACCGTCGCGGAGGGAAGCACGCATATGCAACTCGGGCTGATCGGGCTGGGCAAGATGGGCTTCAACATGCGGGAACGCCTGCGTGCCGGAGACCACGAGGTGGTCGGCTACGACCCGCGCCCAGAGGTCACGGATGTTCCGACATTGGCCGCGCTGGCCGAGGCGCTGCCGGCACCGCGCACGGTGTGGGTGATGGTGCCCTCCGGTGAGGTGACCCGCACGACCATCGCGGATCTCGCCGAGGTGCTCGAGCCGGGTGACTTGGTGATAGACGGTGGCAACTCGCGCTACACCGAAGACGGACTGCACGCAAAACTTCTGGGAGACAAGGGAATCGCGTTCATCGATGCCGGTGTCTCCGGCGGTATCTGGGGCCTGACCGAGGGTTACGGGCTGATGGTCGGCGGCAGTGATGAGGACGTCGCGCGCGCCATGCCGATCTTTGACACCTTGCGTCCCGCCGGCGAGCAGGCCGACGGTTTCGTGCACGCCGGCCCGGTCGGTGCCGGACATTTCACCAAGATGGTGCACAACGGTGTCGAATACGCGTTGATGACCGCCTATGCCGAGGGCTACGAAATGCTCGCCGCCGAGGAGCTTGTCAAGGATCCGCAGGCGGTCTATCAGGCGTGGACGAACGGCACCGTGGTGCGGTCCTGGCTGCAGCAGCTGCTGGCCAAGGCGTTGAAGGAAGACCCGGGTCTGGACAATCTGACCGGATACACCGAGGACTCCGGTGAAGGACGTTGGACGGTCGAAGAAGCCATCCGGCTGCGGGTTCCGGTGCCGGGTATCGCCGCTTCGTTGTTCGCCAGATTCCTTTCCCGCCAGGAAGATTCACCGACCATGAAGGCCGTTGCGGCCCTTCGCAACCAGTTCGGCGGGCATGCGGTGCAGCGGATTTCGGAATCCGGCTAGCTTTGTACGTACGCCATCTGGGATTGACGGACTTCAGGTCGTGGCCGCGGGTCGACCTGGAACTTGAGCCCGGACAGACGGTGTTCGTTGCGCCCAATGGCTATGGAAAGACCAATCTCATTGAAGCATTGTGGTATTCGGCCACGCTCGGCTCACACCGAGTGGCGTCTGACGCACCGCTGATCCGCTCCGGTGCCGAGCGTGCGGTGGTCTCTACCATCGTGGTGAACGAGGGCCGGGAACTCGGGGTGGATTTGGAGATCACCACCGGGCGGGCCAACAAGGCCAGGCTGAACCGGTCTCCGGTGCGCAGCCCCCGGGAGATCCTGGGAGTCTTGCGGGCGGTGCTGTTCGCTCCGGAGGATCTGGCGCTGGTGCGTGGCGACCCGGCGGAACGACGCCGTTATCTCGACGAGGTCGCGACCACCCGACGGCCCCGCATCGCGGGTGTGCGCGCCGACTACGACAAGGTCGTTCGGCAGCGCACCGCGCTGCTGAAGTCTGCCGGCCCGGCGCGTCACCGCGGCGACACCTCGATGCTGGACACACTCGAATCCTGGGACGGCCATCTGGCTTCACATGGTGCGCAGCTCATCTCGGCGCGAATCGACCTCGTCAACCAGCTCGCCCCCGAGGTTGAGAAGGCCTATCAGTTACTGGCACCGGCATCACGGCCCGCGGCGATCAGATACCGGAGCTCGGTGGAGATCATCGAAAACGAGGCGGCGTCGGGAACCGTCGACCCGGCGGTGTTCGAGGCCGCACTGCTCGAGGAGCTGAGCCGCAAGCGGTCCGCCGAATTGGAACGCGGAGTGTGCCTGGTGGGACCGCACCGTGACGATCTCGAACTACGCCTTGGCGAGCAGCCCGCGAAAGGATTCGCCAGCCACGGCGAATCCTGGTCGATGGCTTTGGGTTTGAGGTTGGCAGCCTACGAACTGTTGCGTGCCGAGGGTTCGGACCCGGTGCTGCTGCTCGATGACGTGTTCGCCGAGCTCGACAGTGCCCGGAGGCGGGCACTGGCCAAGGTGGCGGCCTCGGCGGAACAGGTTCTGGTGACCGCCGCAGTGCCCGAGGATCTGCCCGTGGACTGGGACGTGCGCCGCATCGAGGTCACCATGCGCGATGATGACAGTGGACGCATTTCGGAGGTGGTGACGTGACCGGGGACGACGAGGTGCAGGGCCCGCCGGATCATCTGGCCGGTCTGACCGGAATGGACATGGTGCGCCGCGCGCTCGAGGAGGCCCGGGGCGCCGCGCGCAGCCAGGGTAAAGATGTCGGGCGCGGCAGGGTGGCTCCCGCGAAGCGGGCCCCGATCACGGGTAGGCGCCGCAGATGGTCCGGACCCGGCCCGGATGCCCGCGATCCACAGTCGTTCAGCGCGGCCACCCGGGACCTCGCGCAATCCCGCGGTTGGTCGAAACAGGTGGCCGAAGGATCCGTGCTTGGCCAGTGGGCGACGGTGGTCGGCGATCAGATCGCCGACCATGCGATACCCACCAGCCTGCGGGACGGGGTGCTGACGGTGTCGGCGGAATCCACGGCCTGGGCCACCCAGCTGCGGATGGTGCAGGCCCAGCTGCTGGCCAAGATCGCGGCGGCCGTCGGGGACGGAGTGGTGACCACCATGAAGATCCAGGGACCGGTGGCGCCGTCGTGGCGGAAGGGCAATCGCAGCGTCCCGGGGCGCGGCCCGCGGGACACCTACGGATAGTGGTCGTCTCAGACCCTCGATACGCCGGAAAACGAGCTGCTTGAGCGTCCCGACGCTCCGATAGGCCAGAAATTCCGCGCACGGCGCGGTTAGGTAGGTGGAAACGCCGCTACAGATTCAGTCCTGACAGTGTGTAACGGTAGACTGTGGGGAGCTTTGCCGGCGGTATCGAACCGCCCCCCGCGAACCCCAAGGAGACGCGTCCAACGTGGCTGCCCAGAAGAACAATGCCCCTACCGCATATGGCGCGGAGTCGATCAAGGTGCTCGAGGGTCTCGAGGCGGTCCGTAAGCGTCCGGGCATGTACATCGGATCCACCGGCGAGCGCGGTCTTCATCATCTGGTGTGGGAGGTCGTGGACAACGCCGTCGACGAGGCCATGGCGGGGTTCGCCAGCAAGGTCGACGTCCGCATCCTCGAGGACGGTGGCGTCGAGGTGACCGATGACGGCCGCGGCATCCCCGTCGCGATGCACAGCACCGGGATCCCGACCGTCGATGTGGTCATGACCGTTCTGCATGCCGGTGGCAAGTTCGAAGAGGGCGCCTATCAGGTGTCCGGCGGGTTGCACGGCGTCGGGGTGTCGGTCGTCAACGCGTTGTCCACGCGTCTGGAGGCCGACATCCGCACGGATGGCTCCGAGTGGTTCCAGACCTACGAGTACTCGGTTCCCGGCACGCTGCGCCAGGGTGAACCAACGAAGAAGACCGGCACCACCATTCGGTTCTGGGCGGATCCCAACATCTTCGAAACCACCAACTACGACTTCGAGACCATCGCCCGCCGCCTCCAGGAGATGGCATTCCTCAACAAGGGATTGACCATCGACCTCGTCGACGAGCGTGTCACGGCCGATGAGGTCGTCGATGAGGTCGTGAGCGATACCGCCGAGGCGCCGAAGTCCGCAGATGAGAAGGAGGCGGAGGCCAAGGGCCCGCACAAGGTCAAGCACCGCTCCTACCATTACCCCGGCGGTCTGGTCGACTTCGTCAAGCACATCAACCGCACCAAGACCGCGATCCAGCAGAGCATCATCGACTTCGACGGCAAGGGTCCCGGCCACGAGGTCGAAATCGCCATGCAGTGGAACGCCGGCTACTCCGAATCGGTGCACACCTTCGCGAACACCATCAACACCCACGAAGGTGGCACTCACGAAGAGGGTTTCCGCAGCGCGCTGACCACGGTGGTCAACAAGTACGCCAAGGACAAGAAGCTGCTCAAGGAGAAGGACGCGAACCTCACCGGCGACGACATCCGGGAAGGTCTGGCAGCCGTCATCTCGGTCAAGGTCAGTGACCCGCAGTTCGAGGGTCAGACCAAGACCAAGCTGGGCAATACCGAGGTCAAGTCCTTCGTCCAGAAGATTTGCAACGAACAGCTCAGCCACTGGTTCGAGGCCAACCCGGCCGAAGCCAAGACTGTTGTGAACAAGGCGGTTTCGTCGGCGCAGGCCCGGATGGCGGCGCGTAAAGCGCGCGAGCTGGTGCGGCGCAAGAGCGCGACCGACATCGGTGGTCTGCCCGGCAAGCTCGCCGACTGCCGCTCGACAGATCCGCGACTGTCGGAAGTGTATGTGGTGGAGGGCGACTCCGCCGGTGGCTCGGCCAAGAGCGGCCGCGATTCCATGTATCAGGCGATTCTTCCGCTGCGCGGCAAGATCATCAACGTGGAGAAGGCCCGCATCGACCGGGTCCTGAAGAACACCGAAGTCCAGGCCATCATCACCGCGCTCGGCACCGGTATCCACGACGAGTTCGACATCGCCAAACTGCGGTATCACAAGATCGTTCTGATGGCCGACGCCGACGTCGATGGTCAGCACATCTCGACGCTGCTGCTGACGCTGCTGTTCCGGTTCATGAAACCGCTCATCGAGAACGGTCACGTCTTCCTGGCCCAGCCGCCGCTGTACAAGCTGAAATGGCAACGCAGCGAACCTGAATTCGCCTACTCCGACCGCGAGCGGGACGGTCTGCTCGAGGCCGGTCGCGCGGCGGGCCGCAAGATCAACACCGAGGACGGCATCCAGCGCTACAAGGGTCTCGGCGAGATGGACGCGAAGGAACTGTGGGAGACCACCATGGATCCCAGCGCGCGGGTGCTGCGCCGAATCACCCTCGACGACGCGGCAGCGGCCGACGAACTGTTCTCCATCCTGATGGGCGAGGACGTCGAAGCCCGCCGCAGCTTCATTACCCGCAACGCGAGAGACGTTCGCTTCCTTGACGTCTGATGCCCGTTGACCTTCCCCTTCCCATTCCCAGCTGCTCATAGACGAGCGAGGAGCACATGACAGACACCACCCTGCCCCCGGGCGACGACGGCGCCACCACCGATCGCATCGAACCGGTGGACATCCAGCAGGAGATGCAGCGCAGCTACATCGATTACGCGATGAGCGTCATCGTGGGGCGTGCACTCCCGGAGGTCCGCGACGGGCTCAAGCCGGTACACCGCCGTGTGCTTTACGCCATGTACGACTCCGGATTCCGGCCCGACCGCGGTCACGCGAAATCGGCGCGCTCGGTTGCCGAAACCATGGGCAACTATCACCCGCACGGTGACTCGTCGATCTACGACACCCTGGTCCGGATGGCCCAGCCGTGGTCGCTGCGCTACCCGCTTGTCGACGGCCAGGGCAACTTCGGCTCGCCGGGCAACGACCCGCCGGCCGCCATGCGTTACACCGAGGCCCGGCTGACACCGCTGGCCATGGAGATGCTGCGCGAAATCGACGAAGAGACAGTCGATTTCATCCCGAACTACGACGGCCGCGTGCAGGAGCCGACCGTCCTTCCCAGCCGGTTCCCCAACCTGCTGGCCAACGGTTCTGGCGGCATCGCGGTCGGTATGGCCACCAACATGCCGCCGCACAACCTCCGCGAGCTTGCGGAGGCCGTCTTCTGGTGCCTGGACAACTACGAGGCCGATGAGGAAGAGACGCTGGCGGCCGTGTGCGAGCGGGTCAAGGGACCCGACTTCCCCACCTACGGTCTGATCGTCGGGTCCCAGGGCATCCACGACGCGTACACCACGGGCCGCGGTTCCATCCGCATGCGCGGTGTCGTCGAGGTCGAAGAGGACTCCCGGGGACGCACGCTGCTGGTGATCACCGAGCTGCCGTACCAGGTGAACCACGACAACTTCATCACCTCGATCGCCGACCAGGTGCGCGACGCCAAGCTCGCCGGCATCTCCAATATCGAAGATCAGAGCTCCGACCGGGTCGGCCTGCGGATCGTGGTCGAGGTCAAGCGCGACGCCGTGGCCAAGGTGGTGCTCAACAATCTCTACAAGCACACCCAGCTGCAGACCAGCTTCGGCGCGAACATGCTGTCGATCGTCGACGGAGTGCCCCGCACGCTGCGCATCGATCAGTTGATCCGGCTCTATGTCGTGCACCAGTTGGACGTCATCGTGCGGCGGACCATCTACCGGCTGCGCAAGGCCAACGAACGGGCCCACATCCTGCGCGGTCTGGTCAAGGCGCTCGACGCGCTCGACGAGGTCATCGCGTTGATCCGGGCGTCGGCCAACGTCGACGTCGCGCGGTCGGGCCTGATCGAGTTGCTCGATGTCGATGAGATTCAGGCGCAGGCGATCCTGGACATGCAGCTGCGACGGCTCGCCGCTCTCGAACGCCAGCGCATCGTCGACGACCTCGCCAAGATCGAAGCCGAGATCGCCGATCTCGAGGACATCCTGGCCAAGCCGGAGCGGCAGCGCGCGATCGTGCACGACGAGTTGGCCGAACTGGCCGACAAGTACGGCGATGACCGGCGCACCCGGATCGTCCCGGCCGACGGTGACGTCGCCGACGAGGACCTCATCGCTCGTGAAGAGGTCGTCGTCACGATCACCGAGACCGGCTATGCCAAGCGCACGAAGTCCGACCTCTACCGAAGCCAGAAGCGTGGCGGCAAGGGAGTCCAGGGCGCGGGGCTCAAGCAGGACGACATCGTCAATCACTTCTTCGTCTGCTCGACCCACGACTGGATCCTGTTCTTCACCACGCAGGGCCGGGTGTACCGGGCCAAGGCCTACGAGCTCCCGGAGGCGTCCAGGACGGCTCGTGGCCAGCACGTCGCCAACCTGCTGGCATTCCAGCCGGAGGAGCGCATCGCCCAGGTCATCCAGCTCAAGAGCTACGAGGATGCTCCGTACCTGGTGTTGGCCACCCGCAAGGGTCTGGTCAAGAAGTCCAAGCTCACGGACTTCGACTCGAACCGTTCCGGTGGCATCGTCGCGGTGAACCTGCGCGACGGTGACGAGTTGGTCGGTGCGGTCCTGTGCTCGTCGGAGGAAGACCTGTTGCTGGTCAGCGCGAAGGGCCAGTCCATCCGTTTCTCGGCGACCGACGAGGCGCTGCGGCCGATGGGGCGCGCCACCTCCGGCGTGCAGGGCATGCGGTTCAACGAAGAGGACCAGCTGCTGTCGCTGAACGTCGTCCGCGAAGGCACGTATTTGCTGGTCGCGACGTCCGGTGGCTACGCCAAGCGCACCGCGATCGAGGAGTACTCCGCGCAGGGCCGTGGCGGCAAGGGCATCCTCACCGTCCAATACGACCCCAAGCGTGGCAGTCTGGTCGGAGCGCTGATCGTCGACGATGAGACCGAGTTGTACGCCATCACCTCCGGCGGCGGAGTCATCAGGACGGCCGCTCGCCAGGTCCGCAAGGCCGGGCGCCAGACCAAGGGCGTCCGCTTGATGAACCTGGGCGAGGGCGACACACTGATTGCGATTGCACGGAATGCCGAAGGCGGCGACGAGTCTGACGGCGAAGAGGTCGAGGGCATCGAGCCTGAAGCCACCGAACCCGACAGCACCGAGCCCGACGCAACGTGACGCCGCTGCCATCTCGGCACGGCCTGAGACAAGGAGCCGCTAGGTGACTTCACCGAACGAGCCCGGACACCCGCGTGCGGGCGAGGGCCCCGGCAGCGCTAACGGAGCGCCTGCCGGGCCGCCGGGACGCGCGGCCGCCGAGTCCGGCGACGTTCCCCCCTGGCAACGGGGACCGGCTGCCCGGGCGAACGGGCCGCGTCCCACGGAGCAGGGCACCCCGTCCCGTCCCGCGGAAGCGCCCCGCGGGTCCGAGGGGCCCCGGCCCACGGAGTCGCAACGCCCCGTCGAAGGGCCCCGGTCCACCGAGGCACAGCGTCCGCCGGAGGGGCAGCGCCCCCCGGCCCGCTCCCCCGGTGCCGACGCCCGCCTGGGCCAGTTCATCGCCGGCGGGCCGAGCGCGGCCAACCGGGACACCGAGGTCGTCCCGGCCCGTACCCCGGAACGGCCCGAGGGGCAGCGCTCGGAGAATTACGCCAGCGAACTGCCGGACCTGTCCGCGCAGTCACGGCCTCCCCGCCCGGCCAACGCCCCCGCGCCCGCCGAGCAGCGTCCGCCGGCCCCGGCCGGCCGGGTGCAGGTGGCCAAGAAGCCGGCGGGCCCGGTACGGGCGAGCATGCAGATCCGCCGGATCGATCCGTGGAGCACGCTGAAGGTCTCCCTGGTGCTCTCCGGTGCGCTGTTCTTCGTCTGGATGATCGCCGTGGCCTTCCTGTACCTGGTGCTCGGCGGCATGGGCGTGTGGACCAAGCTGAACAGCAACGTCGGCGACCTGCTGACCAGTGACAGCGGAACCGGTGGCGAACTCATCTCCAGCGGAACGATTTTCGGCGGTGCGACGCTGATCGGTCTGGTCAATATCGTCTTGCTGACGGCGATGGCGACCGCCGGTGCGTTCATCTACAACCTCATCACCGACCTGGTCGGCGGCGTTGAGGTGACCCTGGCGGATCGGGACTGATCCTCGCGGTTTGGGCGATGGGGCGTGGTTACGGTAATCTCGTCGCTCGGCCGTAAAGGTTGTTACGGGCCTATAGCTCAGGTGGTTAGAGCGCTTCGCTGATAACGAAGAGGTCGGAGGTTCGAGTCCTCCTAGGCCCACGGAAGGGTATGCACCATGAAGCTGGTGTTGGTGGCAGTGCTGGCAGCCGCAGCGGTGATCGTGTACCGATCCCGGCACGGTGTCGAGGTCTGGCACACCACCGAGGCCCGCCTCGCATAACCCCGTAAGGGGCCTTAGCTCAGTTGGTAGAGCGCTGCCTTTGCAAGGCAGATGTCAGGAGTTCGAATCTCCTAGGCTCCACAATCAAAACAGCAGTTCATACGGCGTGCGTCAGCTCGCCGGGATGGGCGTCGTCGCACCGGATCGCGGCAACTCACCTTGGTGAGCCGGCCGAAGCGGCTCGGCGCCGGTGCGGCCCGGCCCCTCCTCGTCGGCGGCCTCCCCGACAAGATCGGCGAGGGCCAGCGCCACCCGCAGTTCCAGCGTCCGTTTCTCGAATGGACGCCCCAGCAGTTCCTCGGCCTGGCGGACCCGATAGGCAACGGTGTTCTCGTGGATGTGCAGTCGCTTGGCGGTTCTTCCGCGGCTGCAGTTCTCGTCGAGAAAAGTACGCAGCGTGGCCGCCAGCCGGCGCGTGGTTTCGTCCCTGGACCCCAGCCGGCCCAGTTCGCGCTGCACGAACACCCGCGACTGTTCGGCGTCCACGGTGGAGATCGCCCGCAGGGAGATGCTGTCGTAGCGGGTGACGCTGCCGCTCGGGCGGCTGGCGAGGCGGGCGATCCGTTGCGCCTCGGCCGCCTCGAGGTAGCTGGAACGAAAACCGCCGATGCCACGCTCGGGTTCACCGATCGCGACCCGCACCCCAGGCGCCTCGGCCGTTCGAAACCGTAACTCGTCCAACACCTTCGACGGCACGGCGCTGTGGGAGCTGATCCAGGCCGCGGTGGACAGGATCCCGAGTGGATGAACAAGGGGCCGCTGACTACCGATCGCGGAGGCGATATCGCGGATCGCCGCTTCCAGGACGGCCTGTGTGTTGCGGCCTTCTTCATGATGATCCAGCCAGGCGATGACGGCGACGTGCACGCGGCGGAGTTCGTGGCGTAGCCGGCGGGTGGCCACGTCGATGTCAATGGGCTTTCCGGCCAGGATGGTGCCGATCGTCTCGGCCTGGCTGGCGGCGGCGCTGCGCAACCATCGATCGCGTTCGGCGGTGTACGCCTCCTCCACCAGACACAGCGCGGCGTCGACATAGGCGAACATCCACGCCGAACCCAATTCGGATGCGAGATGCAGCTCGTCGGCGTTGCCGGCGTGGGTTTCCAGGATCGCCGTGAAATGCCCGGATGTCGCGGCGTGGGCCAGGCGATAGCTGCGCATCAGTGTCGTCAGCGGTATGCCATGTCGCGCGCCGTCGCGGGCATAGGCAAGGGTTGGCGCGGGCAGGTGTGTTGCACCGCTCGGGTCGGCTCCGGTCAGGAGCGCCTCGGCAAAGTCGCGGATACTGGCCTCGGTGCTGGCGCGGCTGACCTCGAGTGCTTCCTCGTTGACGAGCAGCTCGGGCAATCGCTCACTGGTGTATTCGTTGACCGCCTGCGCAATGTCACTGGCGCGTTCGCCCAGCCCAGCGGCGGCGGGCCGCAGCACCGTCAACCACACCCGACGCTGTTCATCGCCCTGCGCGCCCGTCCAGGCCGGCTCCATGCCTGCACGGTATCGCCGTGGGTCGACGCCGGTGCGCAAAATGTACAACCGCTGAACCCAACGTTGGCGCGCGCAGACAAGAGAACGGGTGTCCCGCCGACGGACGATCTTTCCATGCGACAACTGACCAGCCTCGACGCACAGTTCCTGGCGATGGAGAACGACCGGGTGCAGGGTCACGTCAGCGTGCTCGGGGTGTACGACGCGCACACTGCAGCTGGCGAACCCCTCGATGCAAAGTTCGTCGGCCGGATCATCGGTGAGCGCCTGCATCTGCTGCCCACCTTCCGTTGGCGGCTCGCGCAGGTGCCGTTCGACCTCGATTACCCGTACTGGGTTGACGACGGCACCTTCGATGTCGAGTACCACGTCCGCGAACTCGCCCTGCCGGCGCCGGGCACCGAGCGACAGCTGGCCGAACAGGTGGCGCACATCATCGGTCGGCAACTCGACCGGTCGCGGCCGCTATGGGAGGTCCATGTCATCCACGGCCTGGCGGGCGGCGGCGTCGCGGTGCTGACGAAGATGCACCACGCGGCGGTCGACGGGGTGTCCGGCGCCGAGGTGATGAGCATCCTGCTCGACGACACCACCGGGCGCGAGTCCGAGCCGGCGCCTGCGATCACGGCCGAGTCCTTCCCCTCCGAAGTACAGATGCTGGGCCGCGGATTGGTCGGGCTCGTGAGCCAGCCGTTGCGGGTGCTGCGGGCCGGGCCCACGGCGCTGCCACATCTCGACGATGTCCCCACCGTCCGCCACCTTCCCGGCGTGAAAACCATTGCCCGCAGCAGCAGGCTGATCAAGCGGGCCCTCATGGCCGGCGGCAACCGGGCGGCGTTGCGCGGCAGCGATATCACCGCACCCAGAACCCGATTTCAGGCGCGGGTCTCACCGCATCGCCGCGTCGCCTTCGGGTCGATGTCACTGGCCGAGGTCAAGACGATCAAGAACACCTTCGGCTGCACCGTCAACGATGTCGTGCTGGCGGTCTGCACCGCCGGGTTGCGCAGCTGGCTCAACAAGCAGGGTGAGTTGCCGGCCGAACCGCTCGCCAGTTTCATACCGATGTCGGTGCGCACGCCGGAACAGCGGGGCACGTTCGGCAATCGCGTCTCGGTGATGCTCACCCGACTGCCGACCGATATCGCTGACCCCATCGCACGGCTGCGCAAACTCAACGACGAAATGGGTGCCGTCAAGGAGCGCCACCGCGCGCTGCCGGCATCGTTGCTGCAGGACGCCAACCACTTCATTCCACCCGCCTTGTTCGCACAGGCGGCGCGGGCCACCTCCCGGCTCGCCGGTATGCGCGGGCTGAATCAGCCCGCCAACGTCATGATCTCGAACGTCCCGGGCCCCTCGACACCGCTGTATCTCGGCGGAGCACGGCAACGCGCTCAGTTCCCGGTGTCCGGGGTGCTCGACGGGATCGGCATCAACATCACCGTGATGAGCTACCAGGATCAGCTCGAACTCGGCATCGTCGTCGACCGCGAACTCGCCGACGATCCGTGGGAGATCCTCGACGCCTTGCGGGCCGGACTGGACGAACTGTGTGATGCCGCGCGCGCAACGACACCCGAGCGAAAGGACAACTGATGCTCAGCAACAGCATGGACGATCACCCCCTCACACTCACCAGGATCGTTGAGCGCGCCGAGCGGTTCCACGCCGATGTAGAGGTGGTGTCGCGGCGCCCGTCGGGTGCTGTCGAGCGCACCACGCTCGGTGAATGCGCCGCCCGCGCCAGAAATCTCGCGACCGCACTGGATGCGCTCGGAGTGCGTCAGGGCGATCCGGTCGCGACCTTGTTGTGGAACCAGCGCGAGCATCTGGAGTTGTACTTCGCCGTACCCGCCATGGGCTCTGTCATCCACACGCTCAACCCACGGCTATTTCCCGATGAGCTTGCGTTCATCGTGGACGACGCCGCCGACGGCGTGATAATCGTCGACGAGTCGCTACTGCAGGTCTTCGAAAGCTTCCGGGCCGGAATCGATTTCAGACATATCATCGTGGTCACCCACGACGCGCCGGCGCCCGCCGGCACGCTGGACTATGAGTCGCTGATCACCGATGCCGCGCCGATGATGTGGCCCGAACTCGACGAACGAGACGCGGCGGCGATGTGTTACACATCCGGCACGACGGGCCGACCCAAGGGCGTGGTCTACTCCCACCGGGCGCTGGTGTTGCACTCGCTGGTCGCGGCGCTGCCCGACCAACTAGCCGTATCCGCCGGGGACACAGTGCTTCCCGTCGTGCCGATGTTCCACGCCAACGCGTGGGGCCTGCCCTACGCGGCGGCGCTGGCGGGGGCACGCCTGGTGTTACCCGGACCGCGCCTGGACCCGGAAAGCGTGCTCAACCTGTGTGCCGACGAACGGGTCACCATGACGGCGGGCGTGCCGACCGTGTGGATGGGCATGCTCACCGCGCTGGACGCCGAACCGGACAGGTGGGATCTGTCGGAACTGAACCGTCTGATCGTGGGGGGCGCCGCCGTGCCACGGTCGATGTTCGAAGGGTTCGACCGCCACGGATTGACCGTCGTCCAGGCCTGGGGGATGACCGAGACCGCACCCCTCGGCGCGGTGTGCCGTCTGCCGGTGCGACTGTACGAAGGCGAACGCGACGAGCAGTACGGTTTCCGCGTCCGGCAGGGCGTCGCCACCCCGTTCTTCGACATCCGGGCCCGCGACGACAACGGCGAACTCATCGCCTGGGACGACGCCGCCATGGGTGAACTTGAGGTGCGCGGCCCGTGGGTCGCCGGCAGTTACCACGGAGGCCGGGGCACCGAGAATTTCACCGTCGACGGCTGGTTCCGGACTGGCGATGTGGTGCGGATCGATCCGCACGGATGCATCCGGATCTGCGACCGCTCAAAGGATCTGGTGAAGTCCGGTGGCGAATGGATCTCCTCGGTCGACCTGGAGAACCAACTCATGGCGCACCCCGCCGTGGCCCAGGCCGCGGTGATCGCGGTGCCCGACGAGCGGTGGGGCGAACGCCCCTTGGCCGTGGTGTCGCTGTGCGACGGCGCCGACGCGTCGGCCGACGAGCTTCGCGAGCACCTCGCCCAGGAGTTCGCCAGATGGCAGTTACCGGACCGCTTCGAGTTCGTGCAGGCGATTCCCTGCACGGCCACCGGCAAGTTCAAGAAATCCGAGTTGCGCACCCAGTTCACAACAGCCTGAAAGGAACCGAAGATGAGTCGCTACGACATCACCCAGACCAACCGAGCCGTGGAGCGGTTGATCGAGACGACGGAGAATCCGCGGCATCTGTACCTGCTGCACGCCTACAACCGGCACCGGTACCTGGAGATGGCCGGTCGCTACGAGGAGATCTTCGCGCCGGACATGACGGTGGACAGGCCCGTCTACCATTTCAACATGCTCGGCAAGAGCGTCACCGTGGAAGGCACCGAGGCGGTCAAGGCGCTCTATCGCGGATGGAAGGGCACCAATCAGTGCATCTTCTACTCCGACGACGAGAAGCTCGCGGTCAGTGACGACATGATCGTCTCGACGTCATTCATCTACCAGCAGACGCCGGGCAGCGTCCTGGCCGCCGAAGGGGTGCCGGTGGACCCCGCAGCCAGCTATCTGGTGAAGACCGCCGAGCATATGATCTGGCCCTACGACAACGGTCGGTTGGTCGGGGAGGACGTGTGGGAGTATGACGAAACCGCACGCGAGATCATCCCGTTGGATCCGGCCGAGGTCTTGACCGTCGATCGGTCAGCACAGTTGCTGGGCCCGCTGATCAAGCCGCTCCCGGAACATAATCCGTTCTTCGAGTGAGTCGTAAGCCGGCCGAGCATCGCGACGCTCAGTCGTACTTCACGTGCACCCGGTGGATCCGTCCCTCGAAGGGGAACGGTGCCCGCTCGCGGTAATCCAGTGCGACCGGTGACCCCAGGCATGTCCCGATGTCCAGGCAGTCGTTGGCGGTGAACAGCAGCGGTGCGCTCACCGGCACCTGGCCGGACGCCACCGTCGCGCCGTCGACCGTCACCGTGATGTCCAGCGGTCCACCTGGCCGCAACTCGGCGTACGCGGTCTGCACCACGATCGTGTGCCGCCCCGCGGGCACCTGCGTCGCGGATCGGATCTTCGTGCGCATCAGGATGAACAGGTTGTACTCGTAGCAGAGGTAGCCATCGTCCAGGTAGCAGGTCAGCCCGCCCGCGGCGGCGCCCAGCGCGTACAGCACACCGCTGCCGGCCGCCGGTAAGTCGACATCGATGGTCACGGTGTTGTTCTTGTTGCCCAGCGCCGGCGCGCAGAATTCCGGCATCCGCACCATGTCCCCGGCGAACGTCCATTCGCGATAGGGCGGGGCGATGCGCAGTTCGGGGTGATAGACCGGCACCCACAGTCCCCCGCCGATCGGCAACACCGCGTTGCGGGCGGCCTCGATGGCGAACAGCTCGCGGAGCTGGGCCACCTTCTCCGGCTGGGCCGCGGCCAGGTCATGGGCCTGCGACCAGTCCTCATCGAGGTTGTACAGCTCCCAGCGGTCCTGATCGGGGGTCCAGGTGGCGATGCCCTCGGGTGCGCCCGGCACCCAGGGCAACCGCGGCCCGCGGGCACAGGCCAACCAGCCGTCGTCGTAGATGGCCCGGCTGCCCATGATCTCGAAGTACTGGGTCTTCTTGCCGCCGGGCGCGGACCGATCGGCAAGGGTGCGCGCGAAACTCGCCCCGGCGAGCGGCATCTGCTGCTCCCCCGCCACCGTGCGCGGCGGTTCGATGCCCAGCACCTCGTAGATGGTCGGCACCACATCGGTGCAGTGCAGGAACACGTCCCGCGGGGTCGGGTCGGCGCTGATCTTTGCCGGCCAGCGCACCGCCATCGGGTTGCGCGTGCCGCCCAGGTGTGAGGCCAGCAGCTTCATGCCCTTGTACGGTGTGCTGCCCGCCCACGCCCAGCCGGCGTGGTACTGGTTGTCCACCAGCGGCGAGCCGAGCACGTCGAGCCCGCCGAGCGCGTCGAGGGCATCGATGTGCTGGCGCACCGTGGTAGGAATTCCGTTCTGCGCCAGCAGTTCTGCGATGGTGCCGTTCTGTCCTTCGCCGGAGGATCCGTTGTCACCCCAGATGTAGAAGAACAAGGTGTTGTCGCCGTAGCCGAGGTCGTCCAGTTCGTCGGCGATCCGGCCGACCTGGACGTCGACATGCTCGGCGTACCCGGCGGCGACCTCCATCAGGCGGCGCTGAAAGGGCTTCTCGTCCTCGGGGATGTCGTCCCAGCCCGGCAGCGTCTCATCGCGTTCGGTCAGTTCGCAGTCCTGCGGGATCCAGCCCTTGTCCTTGGCGCGCGCGAAGACCCGCTCCCGGTAGGCATCCCAGCCATCGTCGAACTTTCCGGCGTACTTGTCCGCCCACTCCTTCATGATGTGGTGGGGCCCGTGCAGGCAGCCGCTGGCCCAGTACATGAGGAACGGTTTGTCGGCATTGAACGCCCGGTGCCTGCGTAGCCAGCCGATGGCGTCATCGGCGAGGTCCTCGGACAGGTGGTAGCCCTCTTCCGGGGTCTTCGGCGGGGAGACGACGGTGGTGTTGCGGACCAGATGCGGCTCGTACTGGGATGCCTCGCCGGCAAGGAATCCGTAGAAGTACTCGAAACCCAGTCCGGTGGGCCAGTTCTCGAACGGCCCCGCGGCGGTGGTCTCCTCGGCGGGGGTGTTGTGCCACTTGCCGAACGCCGAGGTGGCGTAGCCGTACTGTTTGAGCACCTCGGCGACGGTGGCGGCCGAGCGCGGGATCTTGCCGGAATAGCCGTCCCAGTCGTTGGCGAGTTCGGCGATCTGCCCGTTGCCGATCTCATGGTGGTTGCGGCCGGTCAACAGGGAAGCGCGGGTGGGCGAGCACATGGCCGTGGTGTGAAACCGGTTGTAGGACACACCTTCTGCACAGAACCGATCCAGTGTCGCGGTGTTCACCTCGCCGCCCAGCCCCGAGGGCAGGCCGGGGCCGGCATCGTCGATCAACACGATCACGATGTTCGGCGAATCCTTGTGCAGGCGACGCGGCACCTGCCGGGTGGCGTAACTCGACTCGCCAAGGGTTCGACCGGCCACGCTGGCCGACGGCACCGGCGGGAACGGCAGCACGCCACCGTCGGGAAGGGTCGGAGCCACCACGGAATCTGTCATGCCGGTCCTCTCAGCGCGCGCAATTTCCCATAAGTGATACACCGCGGCCGACGATCGGGCGGCCCGAACGGCCGCTCAGGGCCGGGGTGTCACCTCGACACTCGGGGGCAGCGTCGACGGCTCCGGGCGCATCGAGCGCCGCACGATGGAGAACGTCACCGCCCCGACGGCCAGCACACCCAGCCCGGCCGCGACGAGCACGATCGGGCGCGGGCGACGCTTGGAGCGCCGCGCCTCCTGGAAGGCCTGCGGCAGGTTGGAGATGACCTCCTGGGCCGCGGCGAGCTCGGTCGCCACCACCTCCTGGGCGGTCTCCAGGTCTTCGCGGAGCTTGCCGCTGCGGTACTGATCGCGCAGCCAACCCACTGAGGACCCGACGGTGCCTGCGGTGATGCCGACCGCTCCCCTGGTGATGTCATACGGGCCGACGGTCGAGTACTTCAGGCCGCGGGCGAACCGCTCGCGGGGCGTCAACCGGGCGGTGGTCGTCTTCGCACTCATGAGCGCAAGCCTATTCGCGTGGGGCCGGGGGCGGTCGACGAACCGCGAATGGCAGACTGGATTCCGTGACGAGCCCCATTCAGACAGCGACCGCGACGCTGCACACCAACCGTGGCGACATCAAGATTGCCCTGTTCGGCAACCATGCCCCCAAGACGGTCTCTAACTTCACCGGCCTGTCCAACGGCACCAAGGACTACAGCACCGAGAACGCTTCCGGCAGCACGTCGGGCCCGTTCTACGACGGTGCGGTGTTCCACCGGGTCATCGACGGCTTCATGATCCAGGGCGGCGACCCGACCGGCACCGGCCGTGGCGGCCCGGGCTACCAGTTCGCCGACGAGTTCCACCCGGAACTGCAGTTCGACAAGCCCTACCTGCTGGCCATGGCCAACGCCGGACCGGGCACCAACGGTTCGCAGTTCTTCATCACCGTCGGCCCCACGCCGCACCTGAACCGCAAGCACACCATCTTCGGTGAGGTCGTCGATCCCGAATCGCAGAAGGTCGTCGACGCCATCGCCACCACGGCGGTCGATCGCAGTGACCGGCCCACCGAGGCCGTCGTGATCGAGTCCGTCACCATCTCCTGACGTAAACCCTGAAACGCACGTTCGCCGGTTGCCGGTGAGCGTGCGTTTTCTTTGGGCTTGGAGCGTCGTCTCCGGGTCAGACACGCACGCTCGCGGGTTCAGGGTGTGTAGCCGGCGTCGGTGAGGGTGTCGAGCACCTGTAACGGGTCGGTGCCCAGGTCCCACCGGGTGAACACATGGAGCCGATCATCGGCCGTGTCGATCTCCAACAGTCGCACCTTGCGTGCCAACCGGCGGAACTCGGTGATCCGGATCAGGGTGATGTCGGCCTTGGTCAGCACCCGGGTGCTCAGCCAGCCGCGTATCTCCAGGCCGGCGTCGGTGATTGCCAGTTTTGGACGTGCGCGCCACGAAGCTGTTGCAAACAGAATCAAACCCAGCGCGGCAACGCCCCCGAGGACACGTCCCGGCAGGTCTGTGACCACGGTCACAGCGACGGTGGCCATCACGAGTCCGATGACGCCGATCCAGACGATGCCGGCCGTCTTCGGAGCCCAACTAGTTTGCTGAATCACGTCAGTACACCGTCTCACCGGGGGCTTTGAAGTTATCCACAGGCGCTATCCCCAATGGGGATGAATCACAACGGTGTGATTGGGTTACGGGCAGGTTGCGGCTCGGGGAACGCATGGAAGCAATTTTGAATTCAAACCGGGACGCGCGGGCGTCAGCGCCACCGCATGGTGAGCAACAGTCCGGTGATCATGAAAGCAAAGGCGATCGCGTAGTTCCACGGGCCGAGATCGGCCATCCAGCCCAGCCAGGTCGGCGCGTCCAAACCGGTGGCACCCAGCTGGAAGACCAACAGCCACAGCAGGCCCAGCAACATCAGGCCCACGAACAGCACCACGAACCACACGCTCGACGGGCCGGCCTTGACCTTGACCGGGGTCCGGCTCACCGGGTTGATGGTGAAGTCGTTCTTCTTACGGACTTTGGACTTGGGCATGGTTAACCTTTGAAGACGATGGAGAACGGCCGGGACTCGAACATGGATCAGAAACCTGAGCCTAACGCAGCCGCGCCCGCCGCCGGGAATTCCAACCGGCGACGCTCGCTCTGGCGATTCGGCGTTCCCGTCGTGTGCGTCTTCGCCGGACTCCTGCTGTCCACCACCCATGGCGTGTCCGGCGGCGACGAGATCCGCCGCAGTGACTCTCCGCGCCTGGTGGACTTGGTGCGTGAAGCCAGTGCCAGCGTGGATCGTCTCGCTGCGCGGCGCGACGACATGGTGAACGCCATCGATCACCGCCACGGCGGCTCCCCCGGTGCCGACGCCGCCCTGGCCGCCATCACCCGCCGCTCGGACACCCTCGCCGAGCAGGCCGGGCTGGATCCGCTGCGCGGGCCGGGCCTGGTGATCACCCTGAACGACGCCCAGCGCGACGCCGATGGCCGTTTTCCCATCGACGCCGCCCCCGACGACCTGGTGGTGCATCAGCAAGACATCCAGGCGGTGCTCAACGCGCTGTGGAGTGCCGGTGCCGAGGGCGTGCAGATGCAGGATCAACGCATCGTCGCGACGTCGGCGCCGCTGTGCGTCGGGAACACCCTGCTGCTCAACGGGCGCACCTACAGCCCGCCGTATGTCATCACCGCCGTCGGCGACGTGCCGGCCATGCAGACCGCGCTGGCGGAGGCCCCACTGGTGACCTTGTACAAGCAGTACGTGCTGCGGTTCGAACTCGGGTATTCCGAGGAGGTCCGCGAGCAGGTGGAGCTGGTGGGTCACACCGCGCCGGTGCGGATGCGCTACGCCAAGCCGGTCGGTCCACTCGGATATTGACGTGCGCAGGCCAGTAGCCTGATCGCATGCAGGTTCTGGTCGTCGACAACTACGACAGCTTCGTGTTCAACCTGGTCCAGTACCTGGGCCAGCTCGGCGTGAACGCGCAGGTGTGGCGCAACGATGACGACCGGCTGTCGGACCCGGATGCCATCGCCGCGGAGTTCGACGGCATCCTGCTCTCCCCCGGCCCCGGTACCCCGGAGCGCGCCGGCGCGTCGATCGCGCTGGTGCGGGCCTGCGCCAAGACGCGGACCCCGTTGCTCGGCGTGTGCCTCGGCCACCAGGCCATCGGGGTCGCCTTCGGCGGCACCGTGGACCGCGCCCCGGAACTGCTGCACGGTAAGACGAGCATCGTGCATCACACCGATGCTGGTGTGCTGCAAGGACTTCCGGAGCCCTTCACGGCGACCAGGTACCACTCGCTGACCATTCTGCCGGACACCCTGCCCGATGTGCTGGAAGCCACCGGCCGCACCGACAGCGGCGTCATCATGGCGGTCCGGCACACCGAGTTGCCGATCCACGGCGTGCAGTTCCACCCCGAATCGATCCTCACCGAGGGCGGTCACCGGATGCTGGCCAACTGGCTCGGCTACTGCGGGGCGGCACCCGATGAGGGTCTGGTCCGCACGCTGGAGACCGAAGTGGCCGACACCGTACGCGCGGCCACCGCCCGGACCTGAGTCCCGACGCAATGTCACGCTGACAGCGGCGCCACGCAGATATATCCACGGCGGCGCTGTCAGGGTGACATTGCGAGGCTGCTAGGACGCGAAACTGATCGTGATCGAGTCCCGGTAGCCCACCCCGGCGCCCGGGGCCGGACTCTGGGTCACCACCGCGTTGGTGCGCTGGCCACTGTTGTCGACGTTGGGGCCCTTGATGAGCACGCCGGTCCACCCCAGTGCGCGCAGATTCGGCTCGGCGTCCACCCAGAACTGCCCGGACAGGTTGGGCATCACGAACTGGTTGCCGCGCGAGACCTGCATCTGCACGACGGCGTCCTTGGGGGCGGGCTGACCGGCGGGCGGATTCAGGCCCACCACCTGACCCGCCGGTGCGGTGTCATCCACCTCCACGGGCACCGTATTCGGGAAGCCGGAGGCCTCCAGGATCTGCCGGCAGGTGTCGACGGACTGTCCCACGCAATCGGGAACCACCACGCTGCCGGGACCGGTACCGACGATGACGGTGATGACGTTGGTGATCGCCGAGGTGGCGTTGGCGGGCGGGTTGGTGCCCAGCACCTTGCCCTTGAGCTCGGGGGTCGACTCCGATTCCGACGGCTGGACTCGGCCGAATCCGGCATCGAGCAGCTCTTGGGTGGCGTCGGCCAGCGAGGTCCCGCGGACATCGGGCACCGCGCGCTGTTCCGGGCCGGTGGAGACATTGATGGTGATGTCCTCGCCGGCGGCGACCGCGGTGTCGGCGGCCGGGTCGGTGCTGATGACATGGTCGGGCGCCACCGTGGAGTTCGTCTGCAGCGAGGTGCGGGTCTTGAATCCGCGGTTCTGCAGCGCGGCGATGGCATCCGCGGAAACCTGGCCGGTCACATCGGGGACCTGCACATCGCGGGGACTGTTGCCGAACGCGTTGATCGCGACGGTCACCACGACGGTCAGCACGGCCAGCACCGCGACGGCGATGAGCCAGCGTCCGATCGAACCGTTGCCCGAGGATTGGGCGTAGCCGGTGGCCGGGATGTGCTCGGTGGGCAGCGCGCGGGCATGCGGACCGGTGCTGGTCAAAATGTTGGTGCGCTCGGCGTCGGTGAAGATCTTTGGCGCCTCGGGCGCCTCGCCGCTGTGCACCCGGATCAGGTCGGTGCGCATCTCGGCGGCGCTCTGGTACCGGTTCTCCGGGTTCTTCGACAGTGCCTTGAGTACCACGGCGTCCAGGCCGGGGGACAGGCCGGCGTGCCGGGTCGACGGCGGCACCGGGTCCTCGCGGACATGCTGGTAGGCCACCGCGACGGGGGAGTCACCGACGAAAGGTGGTTCGCCGGTGAGGATTTCGTAGAGGACGCAGCCCAGCGAGTACACGTCGGAGCGGGCGTCGACGGACTCGCCGCGGGCCTGCTCGGGGGACAGGTACTGCGCGGTGCCGATGACGGCCGCGGTCTGGGTCACGCTGTTGCCGCTGTCGGCCAGTGCACGGGCGATCCCGAAATCCATCACCTTCACCGCGCCGGCCTTGCTGATCATGATGTTGGCCGGCTTGACGTCGCGGTGGATGATGCCGTGCTGGTGGCTGAAGTTCAGCGCCTGGCAGGCGTCGGCGATGATCTCGATGGCCCGCTTGGGCTCCATCGGGCCCTCGGTGTGCACGATGTCGCGCAGCGTCACACCGTCCACGTACTCCATCACGATGTAGGGCAGCGGCCCGTTGGGGGTGTCGGCCTCGCCGGTGTCGTAGACGGCGACGATGGCCGGGTGATTCAGTGCCGCGGCGTTCTGTGCCTCGCGCCGGAAGCGGAGATAGAAGCTCGGATCACGGGCCAGATCGGCACGCAACACCTTGACCGCGACGTCACGGTGGAGCCGGACGTCGCGGGCGATGTGGACCTCCGACATCCCGCCGAAGCCGAGGATCTCGCCGAGCTCGTAGCGGTCCGACAGGTGCTGGGGGGTGGTCATGGCGTCTCACTCGGGGGTGGCTCGGGCGGGACGCCGATCACGGTGGTGCTGGTGGACGTTTCCTGCTGGACAGGACGGTCGCGTTTGTCCTGCGCGTTGACCACGATCAGCACGGCGATGATGATCGCCAGCGCACCCAGCACCCCGGCGGCCCACAGCAGGGCGCGCTGTCCGGGTGAGAAAGTCCGGCGCGGGGCCGGCGGCCGGTGGTTCCCGGTGGCCGCCCGCGGGCGCGACGCCGTCGGCGGCGGCCGGTACTCGGCGGCCGCCGCGGCGCGGGCCTGGGTGACCGAGGGGATGGCCGCCGGGGCGGCCCGACCGATCGTCGGAGCGGAGTTCGGCCGCGGTGGCCGGCGGCCGGCGCGGACCGCGGCGACGGCGTCGGAGAACGGGCCCCCCGACCGATACCGGTGGTTGGGCTCCTTGGCCAGCGTGATCTCGATGAGCTCACGCACGTTGGGCGGCAGATCCGGCGGCAGCGGTGGCGGGGTTTCCTTGATGTGCTTCATCGCCACGGTCAGGGCGCCGTCGCCGGTGAACGGACGCTTGCCCGACACGGATTCGTAGCCGACGACGCCGAGCGAGTAGACGTCGGAGGCGGCGGTGGCGTCGCGGCCGAGGGCCTGTTCGGGCGCGATGTACTGCGCGGTGCCCATCACCATGCCGGTCTGGGTGACCGGCGCGGCGTCCACGGCCTTGGCGATACCGAAGTCGGTGAGCTTCACCTGGCCGGTCGGGGTGATCAGGATGTTTCCGGGTTTGACGTCGCGGTGCACCAGGCCGGCGGTGTGCGCGACCTGCAGCGCGCGGCCGGTCTGCTCCAGCATGTCCAACGCATGGCGCAGCGACAGCCGTCCAGTGCGCTTGATGACGGAGTTCAGCGGTTCGCCGTTGACCAGTTCCATCACCAGGTAGGCGGTGCGGCCCTCACCGGCTTCGATCTCGGTCTCGCCGTAGTCATAGACGCTGGCGATGCCGGGGTGATTGAGCATGGCGACGGTGCGCGCCTCGGCACGGAACCGCTCCACGAACTCGGAGTCCTCGGAGAACTCGGCCTTGAGAACCTTGATCGCGACCTGGCGGCCGAGGCGGGTGTCGAGTCCTTCCCACACCTGTCCCATACCGCCGGTGGCGATGAGTCGCTGCAGCCGGTAGCGGCCCGACAGCGTCACTCCCACCCGGGCCGTCATGATGCCTCCCGGAGTGCGGCGGCGATGGTGGCCCGCCCGATCGGGGCGGCCACTGCGCCGCCGGTGGCGGACAATCGGTCTCCGCCATTCTCCACGAGTACCGCGATGGCGACCTTCGGGGCTTGCGCCGGCGCGAACGCGATGTACCAGGCGTGGGGAGGGGTGTTGCGGGGATCCGTGCCGTGCTCGGCGGTGCCCGTTTTGGATGCGATCTGCACGCCGGCGATGGCTCCCTTCTGCTGCGTCACCTGCTCGGCGCCGACCATCAGATCGGTAAGTGTAGCTGCGACCTGCGGTGACACCGCGCGTCGCTGCTCGGTGGGGGCGGTGGTGGCGATATTGGACAGGTCCGGTCCCTTGAGGGTATCGACCAGATACGGCGTCATGGTGACGCCGTCGTTGGCGATGGTCGCCGCCACCATGGCGTTCTGCAGCGGGGTCACCGCGACATCGCGCTGCCCGATGCTGGACATGCCGAGCGCCGCACCGTCGCTGATCGGGCCCACGGTGGACTCGGCGACCTGCAGCGGGATGGGCGCCGGCGGCGAATCCAGTCCGAACGCCGCAGCGGTGGACTTCAGTTTGTCGGCGCCGGTATCGAGCCCGAGTTCGACGAAGGCGGTGTTGCAGGACCGGGCGAAGGCCTCGCGCAGCGATGCGGTCGGGCCGCCGCCGCAGGCCGAGCCGCCGTAGTTCTCCAGCGTCGCGGTGCTGTCGGGCAGCGGGATGCGTGCCGCCGAGGTCAGCTGGGTGTCCGGGGTGCTGCCGGATTGCAGCGCGGCGGCGGTGGTGATGACCTTGAAGGTGGAGCCCGGTGGGTAGGTCTCGGCGATCGCGCGGTTGACCAGCGGCGCATTCGGGTCGTCGCGCAGCTGGTCCCAGGTGGCGGTCTGTACGGCGCCGTCGTGGCTGGCCAGCTTGTTCGGGTCATAGGACGGCGAGGACACCATCGCCAGGATCTTGCCGGTGGCGGGCTCGAGCGCCACCACGGCGCCCTTGCAGGGTCCGTCGCAGCCCTCGGCCATCGCGTCCCAGGCGGCTTCTTGCACGTCTGGCCGCACCGTGGTGTCGACGGTGCCGCCGCGCGGGTCCCGGCCGGTGAAGAAATCAGCCAACCGCTTACCGAAGAGCCGCTCGTCGGAGCCGTTGAGCACGGGGTCCTCGGCCCGCTCGAGGCCGCTGCTGGAGTAGCCCAGCGAGTAGAACCCGGTGACCGGGGCGTAGGTCTGTGGGTTGGGATAGACGCGCAGGAAACGGAACCGGCCGTCGGTGGACACCGAGTAGGCCAGCAGTTGGCCACCGGCGGTGATCTGGCCACGCTGACGCGAATACTCGTCGAGCAGCACCCGCTGGTTGCGTGGGTCGGCGCGGTACCCGTCGGCGGTGAACACCTGGGTGAGGGTGGCGTTGGCCAGCAGCAGCACCACGAGTGCCATGAAGACGACCGAGAGCCGGCGCAGTGAGTCGTTCATACGCGGCCGATCACTTCGGTGGAGGCCGCGGCGATCGGCGCCGGGTTGGGTGCCCGGGCGGTGTCGATCGGTCGGCGCGCCGCGTGCGAGATGCGCACCAGGATGGCCAGCAGCACGTAGTTGGCCAGCAGCGACGAGCCGCCATAGGACATCCACGGCGTGGTGAGCCCGGTGAGCGGGATCAGCTTGGTGACTCCGCCGACGACGATGAACAGCTGGATGGCCAGCGTGGAGGCCAACCCGGCTGCCAGCAGCTTGCCGAAGCTGTCCCGGACCGCGAGCGCGGTGCGCAGGCCCCGGATGATCAGGATCGTGTAGAGCATGAGAACGCCTGCGAGACCGACCAATCCGAGTTCCTCGCCGATTGCGGCGATGATGAAGTCGGTGGAGGCCGCGGGCACGGTGCCGGGTTGGCCGTTGCCGAGGCCGGTGCCGAAAATGCCACCGGTGGCGAAGCTGAACAGCGATTGCACCATCTGGTAGCCGGCGCCGTCGGGATCGGCGAACGGGTCCAGCCAGTTCTGCACCCGTACCCGGACATGCCCGAACAGCTGATAGGCCACCACGCTGCCCGCGGCGAACAGGGCCAGCCCGATGACCACCCAGGACAGCCGGTCGGTGGCCACGTACAGCAGCACCAAAAACGACCCGTAGAGCAGAAGTGAAGTGCCCAAATCCTTTTCGAACACCATCACACCGACCGAGGCGATCCAGGCCACCAGCAGCGGAGCCAGATCACGCGGGCGCGGCAGGTCCACACCGAGGACGTGCTTGCCGGCATTGGTGAACAGTTCGCGCTTGGACACCAGCACCGCGGCGAAGAAGATCAGCAACAGGATCTTGGAGAACTCGGCGGGCTGGATGGAGAAGCCCTCGAACCGGATCCAGATCTTGGCGCCGTTCTGCTCGGAGAACCGGGCCGGCAGCAGAGCCGGAATGACAAGCAGCACAAAGCCGATCAGCCCGCAGGTGTAGCCGTAGCGGGCCAGCATGCGATGGTCGCGCAGCAGCGCCAGCACGGCGCAGAAGGCCGCCACGCCGACCAGAGTCCACAGCATCTGCTGGTCGGCGTTGCCGCCGACGTTGTCCAGGCTCAGCTCGCGCTGGGCGAGGTCCAGGCGGTGGATCATGACCAGCCCCAAGCCGTTGAGCAGTGCCACCACCGGCAGCAGCAGCGGATCGGCATAGGGGGCGTAGCGGCGGATCGCCAGGTGGGCGGCCCCGAACAGCGCGAGGTAGCCCAGGGTGTACTGGGCGAGGTCCCAGTCCAGGCCCTGTTCCTGGTTGGCCTCCACGATGAGCAACGCCACGGTGGTGATCACCGCGGCGAAAATCAGCAGCGCCAGTTCGGAATTGCGGCGATTGGGCAGGGGAGGGGTGACCGAGACCGGTGACTGTGGCTGGGTCGACGAGGTCATGACGCCGTCCGGCAGTTGGTGCCCGGCTCCGGCGGTGGTGGGGGCAGAGCCGTGACGGTGGGGGATGGGCTGGGCCGCGGTGGCGGCGCGGTGGCGGTGGTCGGGCTCACCGGCGCGGGCGTGGCGGGCGCAGGCGCAGCCGATGTCGCGGGCGGCGGGGTGGCCGGGCGCGGTGTGCCTGAGGTGGGCGGCGGTGCCGTGGTGGGGGCCGGCGGCCGGGTGGGGCTCGGGGTGGTGGTGGTCGGGGTCCGGGTCGGCAGCGCGCAGATGGGCAGCAGCGACGTCCGGGACAGTTCGTTGATCTGGCGGATCGCGTCATCGAGCGAGCCGGAGGGCAGGCCGGCGGCGACCTGGGCGCGCTCGGACTCGCGGATGTCCTCAAGGCGCAGCACCTGGCAGTCCAGCGGCTCCTTGGACTGGTTGAAGCTGATCAGTGACAACTCGTTTCGCGCATTCAGGCAGCCGACCAGAAAGGGCTCCTGCAGGGAAAGACCCAGAAACGAGGTCTGCACACCGCGCATGATCGCGACGGTGTCGTCCTGCTCGCTGACGTAATAGTTGTTGCGAATGATCTCGCGGGCGATGGTCAGCCCCGCCACCACCACCAGTAGGACCACCACTGCGGCGATCAGCATCCGGCGTTTGGAGCGGGGCGGTCGTTGCTCCTCGGGTTGTGTGACAACCCTTTTGGGTTGGTTGCGTTTCGGGTTGAACGCCGACGCGCGGCCCGCGGCGGTATTGGGCGGGATGGTGTCGTCATCCACACCGGAGACGGCTCCGGCCAGGATCGGCTGAGTCTGGCCGTAGTCGTAGTCCACGACGTCGGCGACCACCACGGTGACGTTGTCGGGGCCACCGCCGCGCAGCGCGAGCTCGATCAACCGGTCGGCGGCGTCGACGACATCGGGGATCTGCAGTGCCTCGGCGATGGTGTCGTGGCTGACCGGGTCGGACAGCCCGTCCGAACAGAGCAGGTAGCGATCGCCGACCTTGGCCTCGCGCATGATCAGCGCCGGTTCCACCTCGTGACCGGTCAGCGCTTTCATGATCAGCGAGCGCTGCGGATGGCTGTGCGCCTCCTCGGCGGTGATGCGACCCTCGTCGACCAGGGTTTGGACGAAGGTGTCGTCCTTGGTGATCTGGGTCAGTTCACCGTCGCGCATGAGGTAGCCGCGGGAGTCGCCGATGTGCACCAGCCCGAGCCGGCCACCGGCGAACAGGATGGCGGTCAGCGTGGTGCCCATGCCCTCGAGCTCGGGGTCGGCCTCCACGTGGGCGGCGATGGCCGAGTTGCCCTCGTGTACCGCCACATTGAGCTTGTTGAGCAGGTCCCCGCCGGGCTCGTCGTCATCGAGATGGGCGAGCGCGGCGATCACCAGCTGGGAGGCCACCTCACCGGCGGCGTGCCCGCCCATGCCGTCGGCCAGAGCCAGCAACCGGGCACCGGCGTACACCGAGTCCTCGTTGTTGGCGCGCACCAGACCGCGGTCGCTGCGTGCTGCATATCTGAGCACCAGTGTCACGGGCGCAACTCGATCACTGTCTTGCCGATTCGTACCGGCGTTCCCATCGGAACCCTTACCGCCGTAGTCACCTTCGCCCTGTCAAGGTATGTGCCGTTGGTCGATCCTAGGTCCTCCACATACCATTCCGACCCCCGAGGTGACAGCCTGGCGTGCCGTGTCGACGCGTAATCGTCGGTGAGCACCAGGGTGGAGTCATCGGCACGCCCCATCAGCACCGGCTGGCTGCCCAACGTGATGCGGGTACCGGCCAGCGCGCCCTCGGTGACCACCAGATGCCGGGCGATGTGCCGGCGTTCGCCCTTGGGCAGCAGCGAGCCGCGAAGCGCCAGTCCGCGGCGCACCATGACGGCACCGGTGGGGGCATAGATATCGGTGCGCAGGATGCGCAGCACCGACCAGATGAACAGCCACAGCAGCAGCAGAAATCCGACGCGCGTCAGCTGCAGTACTAGCCCCTGCATCCGACGTCCTCTCCGTCCCGGTTCCGTGCGAGTTCCGCCGTCACGATACTGGGAGGCGTATAGGGCCGTAGCTGATCGACGCTCAGTGGACCCGGACGATGATCTCGGAGTGGCCCAGCCGGACCACGTCACCGTCGGCGAGCTGCCACTCCTGCACCGGCGCATTGTTGACCGTGGTGCCGTTGGTGGAGTTCAGATCCGACAGCAGCGCGACCTGGCCGTCCCAGCGGATCTCCAGGTGACGGCGGGACACACCGGTATCGGGCAGCCGGAACTGGGCGTCCTGGCCGCGGCCGATCACGTTGGCGCCTTCGCGCAGCTGGTAGGTCCGGCCACTGCCGTCGTCGAGCTGCAGCGTCACGGTCGCCGCGGCGCCGTAGCCGGCGCCGTACCCGGCGGGTGCTGCGGGCTGGGCACCGTAGTCGTACCCGGCGGGCTCGCC
Organism: Mycolicibacterium frederiksbergense; assembly: GCF_012223425.1. GTDB lineage: Bacteria > Actinomycetota > Actinomycetes > Mycobacteriales > Mycobacteriaceae > Mycobacterium > Mycobacterium frederiksbergense. The sequence goes on along the minus strand of NZ_CP038799.1, from coordinate 2,402,563 downwards.
GTAACCCTGATCCGGGTACCCACCCTGGGCAGGGGGCTCGCCGTAGCGGCCGTAGTCGGGTGCGGCCGGTGCGGGCGGTGCCGCGTAGTCGGCGCGACCGTACTGCTGGCCGCCGTAGCCGCCCTGATCGGGATAGCCGCCCTGGTCCGGGTAGCCACCCTGATCGGGGTAGCCGGGAGCCGGCGGTGCGGGCGGACGGCCGTAGCCCTCGTCCTGGCGCGCCGGGGGGCGGCCGTAGTCGTAGTCGCCGTATCCGGGGGGCGGCGATGCCGGCGGCTGACCATATCCGGCCGGCGGCGGCTGCTGGCGGTAACCCTGGTCCGGGTACCCGGCCGGCGGCTGGCCGTATCCGGCGGGCGGGCGCTGCTCACCGGCGGGCGGCCGCTGATCATAGGAAGGCTGCGGGTAACCCTGGTCCGGGTAACCACCCTGCTCGGGGTATCCGGCGGGCGGACGCGGCTGGTAGGCGCCCTGGTCGGGGTAGCCGCCCTGCTCCTGCGGGTAGCCGCCGCGGGCCTCCTCAGGCTGGCGGTACCGGTCGTCGTACTGGTCGTCGCCGGGCCGACCCTGTCCCTGGCCTCGGTAGCTCGGGTTGTCGGTCATCGCTGGTACTCCTGGTTCTGCGGTGGACGCGCGGTCTCGTTCTGCTGGTGCGGGTTCGTGGGTGGTCGAGTCTGGGTTGACCGCTCCACGGGCGCGGAACTGTCCGGTGTGCAGGCTCGGCGATGGCTCAAACCTGACGACCACATCACCATACGTTTGCCACCCCTGGTCATGGATGAAACCCTCCAGGTGACGGGCAAATGTGGTCGATGTCCGGTCGGGGTCGGCGCTCACCTTCTGGTAATCAGTCTCACTGAGGGTAATGACGTAATCGTTGGGGGCCAAAATACGGCCGCCGGCGACGGCCCGAGATCTGGCCTCGGCCTCGCGGCGCAACAGCGCCTCGACCTCCTGCGGGACGATGGACCCGCCGAAAACGCGGGCGAAGGCGTCACCGACGCTCGATTCGAGGCGTCGCTCGATACGGTCTGCCAGGCCCATCTCACCGCCTCGTCCACTCGTCGTGCTGTTTGTCGGTCCCCGCGCCGCGTGTCGCTCTGGCCACACTGCTCACAGGCATGTTATCGGCCCGTCACGCGATTGCGTGACCAACAGATCTCTGAGAATCGGATCACGCCAGGTCAGCGGGGTGCGCTCTTTCGAGTTCTGGTGGTTTGGGCGGAAAAGGGCACTAGTGATACGGTTGCGCGGTCATTCGGGCGAGTGGCGGAATGGCAGACGCGCTGGCTTCAGGTGCCAGTGTCCTTCGGGACGTGGGGGTTCAAGTCCCCCTTCGCCCACACAGAGCGGTTCTACGTAACCGCGACGCAGAGGTCACGAACCAGAAATGGTTCGTGACCTTTGTGTTTTCCGCGCCCGGTGCTGCGTCGATCGCCGCTCAGCTGTCGGCGTCGATGACGACAGGGAATGAGTAGTCGTCATCGGCCAGGTTTCCGGGGAAACACGGCGAGGACGCGATGAAACCCGGCGGGTAGCCCGGCACGGCGGGTTGCTCGGTGCTGAGCCGGTAGCCGTCTGGGCTGACCCCGAACCGGTTGGGTTGGCGGAACCGGTCGTCGGTGTACACGCGCCAGCCCCAACCGCGCCAGACGTCCCCGAACGCGTCGGAGACGGCGACGTTGTCGACCCCCGCAGGGATCTTGAGGTCACCGGTGACGGTGAGCCGCACCGGGGCGTCCGGGCCGGTCGCGTTGTCATCACAGCCGATGATCCCGCTTCCTGTTCCCCCGAAGCGGGTGGCATCGAGCGCGTAGCCCGGCGCCAGGGCCTGCAGGGTGCGTTTGATGTAGCCGAGCAGGGTGTCTTCCACCTGCTTCTGGCTTTCGGGTGAAATTTCTTGCGGCTCCTCGCCGGCAGGTGTGGACATGTGTGGTCCTCCAATGTCGGTCGCGCCGGTTGGGGTAGGGGGTTCGAGATCTCCGGCATCACCACATCCGGATAACGCCAGGACCGCCGCCAGGCAGGCGAGCGGGGCGAGGGCGCGGTGCATCAGTGAGGTCTTGGTCGTCATGATCCGGGTGCGATCCCTCCGTCCGGTGTCACGATCTGCGCGGGTGGCAGACCGGCGATGATCGCGCCCATGTTCTGCAGCGCGGGATTGGACTGGCTGTCCCAGTAGCTGCTGTGGGCGCCCACGCTGCCGATGATTTCCGTTGGGTCCCAGCTGGTGCCGGGATCGGACAGCAGGCGGGTCGCGCCGAAGTCGGTGGCGAACGGGTCGGCACCGAGGGTGGTATCGGTGGCCCAGCTGATGATGTCATTGCGGGCGGTCATCGAGTAGACGTTGGCACCTTCGGCCAGGCTCAGATTGCTCGCGTGGTCGGTGAGCATGCCGGGGCTGCCGACGGCGATGACGTTGTCGGCGGCCAGGTGGTTGCCGCCGGTGGCCGCACCGCCGACCAATGTGGATCCGTAGCTGTGGCCGATGACGGTGTCGACCGCCGGAACCGCACCCGTGTGCGAGGCGTGCATGCCGTCGATGAAGGAGTCCAGTCCGGCACCGCCGGCTTCGGCACGGCCCGGGAAGGCGGCCTCGCCGAGGTTCATCGGCCGGTCATAGCCCATCCACGTCGTCACGGCCACGTCGTGCGAGGACAACGCAGGGTTGGCACGCAGGGCCGCGGCGAACATCTCCTCGGACTTGCGATCACTGCCGTGGAACGCCCCGAGATCCTGGCCGGTTCCGGGCACGAAAGTTGCTGTGTGACTGGCGGTGTCCGGGTTGCCGATCGACACCGCGGCGCGGCCGTGGTCGTCGATCATCGCCAGCAGCCGCGGCGCGCCGCCCCTGCCCTCCAGCACACCGTCGACGGCCGTGTACCCGTTCATGCGATGGCGTGCCGTGGCCAGCTGCGGACCCAGCGCGGCCAGCTCGTTGCCGGTGGCTGCGCTGTGATCGCCCAGGTAGACCCGCCGGGCCAGATCGTCGAAACGTGACTGCATGTGATCGATGGTGCCCTGCTCGGTCTGCATCAGTTCGTCGAGATGGCGGCGGTTGTAGGTGTTCTTGTCCGCGAACGGCATCCCCGGGTGATTGCCGATGCTGTGGTCGCGCTCGTAGAACCAGTCTTTCTGCTCGGGGGTCAGTTGTTCCCAGAGGTCGTTGAACTGCTGCGGATCGGCGGGCAGCGGCCTGCCCAGCGCCTCCTGGATCTCGGGTCGATGATCGTGCGGCGCATCCGCGATCGGTGATTCGCCGATGGCCATGTTGATCGCCCGGGCCAGCTCCTGATCGATCCGGGCAGCCTCGGCGATCACAGCATCGAGCCCCGGCTGTAGCTGCATCTGCTTGAGCGCGATCTCCATCGGATCCGCCCCGGCCGCGCCCGGACCCGGCTCGACAGTGTTCGTGACGGGATCGACGACCATGCCCAACCGCTCGGCCTCGTCGCGCAGCTGCGACAACCGGGATTTGACGTGCTCGATGTCGTCGGCGGCCGTGCCGGCCGCCCTGGCCACGGCCAGTGACTCGTTGCCGTGTGCGTCGAGGTCGAGCCGGGTGCGCCCGAGGGCGTCCTTGGCGGCCTCGGAGGCATCGCCGCCCCACGAGCCGAAGGCCGGCAGCTCGGCTATTCCGTCGGCGGCTTCGCGGGCCGCCTCGGCGCGGCTGCGCGTCGCGTGGAACACCTCACGCACGTCGCCGGCATCCCAGCGGTCGATCTCTTCGACAGAGATGCTCACCAGCGAGGACCGTCACCGGGCCGCCGCGTTCTCATCGACGCGCCCGTGGGCCCGCCCGGCCATCGGCGACACTGTGCAAAGGCTGCGGCATAGCATCCCCCCTGTCCAACAACCCGTGTCGATCCAGACTACTTCGGGGCGCGGCGTGGCCTGTGCGGCAATTTTCGGCGCGGTCCTGGAAGCCGAATTCGCTCGACGGTGCGGTGCCGCCCTGGCCGGGATCGGATGGCAGGTCTCGAATCCATTCCAACTCTTCGCTATTCGCGACACGATGCTTGGGCTTCGAGGGTCGCGCGCCGCACCATCGAATGCGGGGAGCTGTCCAGCAGATGCCGTTTCGGCAAGGGGGAGAACACGGATGAAGATTCTGCACGTCGCGTTGGCATTGTTGTTCGGCATGAGCGCGGCCGTCTCGGCGCCGATCCCGGCGGCGGCCGCTCCGGGCCCGGGCGGTGCCACGGTGCTCACGTTGGCGCCGGCATTCGGCCCGCTCGATGGGAACTGGCTGCGCGGCGAGCTGTTCGCCGCCCCCAATGAGGTGGTGAAGGTGCCCTACAACAACTTTCCGGGCGCCACCAACACCAACAAGGGCGCCGACAAGCTCAACGAGATGCTGCACTCGATCCCGGGTACCAAGATCGTGGCCGGGCACAGCCAGGGCGCGCAGGTTGCCGATGCGTGGTTGCGCCGCTACGGCCCGACCAGCGATGTCGACCCGGCGACGGTGACCTTTGTGATGACCGGTGACCTGGAGAGCAAGTACAACGGTTGCGCCAACGTCCCGGGCAGCGGCTGTGTGGCGGCCTACGGCGGGAACGGATTTCCGGACGACACCCCGTACACCGTGAAAGTGATTGCGCGCCAATATGACTACTTTGCCGACTGCCCGAACGACCTGAGCAACGCCGACGCGAAGAAGAACCGCAGCGCCGCCAGCCTGGTCGGGGGCAAGGGTGAACTCAAACCGGTCCACAACGACTACAGCAAGATCGGCCTCAACGATCCCGCCAACAAGACCTTCGTCGAGGGCAATGCCACCTACATTCTGGGAGCGCCGGCCACCTATTTCCTGCCGATGGTGACCCAGCAGTGGACACCCAACAGCCAGAAGATCGGCGATGATGCGCGTCTGCGTCCTATCGTGGAATCGGCGTATACCCGGCCGATGGGGACCCTGCCGATCCCCGCGACGTGAAAGGCGTTCAGCGGCTCAGCACCCGGACCAGAGCGTCGGCGCCGGTGATGACCGGCCCGTACCGGCGGCGCGCCGCCGAGCCCAGCCAGTCCCGGCGCCGTAGCTCGTAGACGTGCTCGGTGAGCTCGCGGCCGTTCTCGACCAGGACATGGCTGTCGACCAACTGATAGCCCAGCGCGGTCGAGACCCGCGCGCTGCTGGTGTTCTCCTCCAGCACCCAGGATTTCGCCGTGTCGGCGTCCAGATGCAGGAACGCGAGTTCCAGCACGGCGGCCCGCGCCCGGGTGCCCAATCCCCGCCCCTGGAACGGGGCGATCAACCACGACGTGGTGCCGACGGTGCGCTGTTGCGGCCACTGCTCGAATCCCGACACGCTCTGCAGGCCTACCGGTGCGCCATCGACCAGGACCGCCAGATCGAGGGTCCATCCCGGCCTCGTGGTCAGGTCGCGATTCGATTGCACGCGGGCGATGCGTTGGCGTTCGATCTCCGGTGGCGTCCGGCCGTCGATCCACTTGACGAAGTGCGTCTGATCGACGGGCAGTACCGCTTCCGGAGTCGCGGCGTGCCGGGCGAGTTCGGCTAGTTGGGCATCCGTCGGCGCAGCCATCTCGGCGCCGCCCATGTCGATCCGCAACGCGAACTGTGCTGTGACAGTGCTCATGACGACGAATCGGCAGACGGCGGAGCCTCATCGGCGGTCACGCTCTTGCGAGCGTTCTTGCGCCGGTAGAGATCCCGGTCCGCCTCGGTGAGCATCCTGGCAAACGAACCCGGCTCGTAGGCGGGTCCGACCGCGATGCCGGTGCTGACGTGAACCGGACCGTCGCCGCTGAGCGTGTCGGCCAGCGCGCGGGCCTGGCTCTCGTCGTAACCGGCGATGACGGCGACGAACTCGTCACCGCCGAGGCGGCCGACGAGAGCCGATGCCGGCAGTTGCCTGGCCCAGCGTCGGGCCAGCCCAATGAGCACGGTGTCGCCGGCGGCGTGACCGTCGCGGTCGTTCACGGATTTGAAGTCATCGATGTCGAGCACGATGACGGCCAGCGATTCTGCGTGCCGCCGCGCACGTGGAAGCAGAGCGTCGAGCTCTCGGTTCAACCCCGCGCGATTCCACACCGATGTCAGCGGATCACGCAGAGCGGCCTCGATCAACGCCCCGTGCAGTAATCCCAGCACCTCTGCGGCGCCCACGATGCACACCGGGAACAACAGGAACCACAGCGCCGGAACCGGTGCCGGGGCAATCCACATGCCCACCATGACCCCCGCGGCGAGCAGCGCGCCCACCAGTCGCGCGGTCGTCGGCCGGTGCCAGCTCCGGATGAACACGGCGATCAGGATCAACGGGATCAGGGCCCATACCTGCGCGGCAGGTTCGTGGTGACCCAGCACCGCGGCCAGCGGTGCGATGCACGCGCACACCAAGGCCACCATATACCGCCAGCCGCACAGTGGTCGGGGCACCGCCGCGACCAAGCCCACCGCGGTCACTGCCGCGGAAATCCATTCGCCCCAGACGTCTGGTCTGTCGGACGCGCTCACGATCGCCAGGACGTACAGCACCAGCCCGGTTGTCAGATAGATCAGCAGCATCCGGCGACGCAGCACCGTAGTCAGAACCGGCACACCCCCACCCCGTCCCCCGTGTCGATCAGCAAACCATTCTGCACATTCCTACCCAATCGTGGAGCGAGATGAGCAACGCGCCGGAATGGACGGCCGTTCGACGCTTGTCAGGTGACGGGCGCCCCGCTACCGGCGATTCGCTGGACGGGGCGCCGACCGATCGGGCACAAGCGACGGCAGGCCGGTGCTCGATGTCGGTGCTGCCCGGCGGGTACGGGCAAAGTTGCGCCGGCAGCAGCGACCCGACGGACCGGCAAAGAATGAATACGCAGGTGGCGGTGCCGATTCTTTTCCAAATCCGTCGCAGCAATGGCCCTGGAGACCTAGATCGGCGGTCTGAACACCTGTCCGCCGAATCGTCGGACATATGTGGCAAAGACTGACAGAATTGCGAAAACTGGCTAACGTAGCCGTCAATATCCAGCTCGCGGTGATGTTCGTCACGGCATAGGGCATATCTGCAACGACACGAAGTGGGGAACATCGATGGCAGGTGGGCACCGGTTGCCGAAAGGCACCAAGACGAATCGGTCCGGCAGCAACGGAGGCCGCGGCAGCCACCGCGTCAAGCGCAACCGGCCGGAGCCGTACGCCTGGCTGGGGGCGGGCGCGGTGACCCTGGGGCTGGGCGCTGCCCTGGCCAGCGGCACCGGCGTTGCCTACGCCGACGACGGTTCGACCGGTTCGACGTCGACCACCAGCCAGTCGTCCACGTCGGCCGGTCAGAATTCGCCGGACAACCCGGCGCCGTCGTCGACCGGTGCGCCCAGCGCCGGGCCGCAGACGACCAACGAGTCCGAAGACTCGGCCGAGGGCGACGCCGACACCGGCATCGATGCGGGTATCGGCGCCGAGGAAGAAGCCGGCACCACCAAGAAGACCACCCGCGGCATGCAGGTGCGCGGCGCGAAGTCCGTTCTGCAGAACCGGCTTACGGCGGCGTCGGCGGCGAACGAGATCGCCGAGACACCCAAGGTCGTTATCGCGGCCGAGGTCGACACCCTGGCGGGAGCAGGCTCTGCGGAGGCGGACGCCACCGCCGCTGCGCCCGAGGTGAGCTCGTCGCCGACGGTCACCCCATACGCGGCGACCTCGCTGGCCGGGGCCAACACGGTCTCCTCCAACGTGGCCGCGGCGGCCGAGCCCGCGCCCGTTCCGAAGGCGATCGCCATTCCGGTGCTGAAGTTCGTCGGCGGCATCCTGAACCTGTTCGGTGTCAATACCAATTCACCGCTGCCGCAACTGGATGTGGGCCTAGCCGCCGCCTGGACGTGGTTCCGCCAGCTGCAGACCGAATGGGGCGTGGCGCCGCCGTCCGGTGTCATTGCCACGCCGACCGAGCCCGACCCGGAAACCGGGACCGTCACCGGATTCCTCACCGCCGACAACCCGTCCGGCCTGGCGCTGACCTACACGGTGGCCATCGATCCGCTGCTGGGTGAGGTCACGCTGGGCGCCAACGGAGCCTTCAGCTACACCCCATCGGAAGCGGCGCGACTCGCGGCCATCATCGCGCCCCTCAGCGATATCTTCACCGTCACCGTGTCCAATGGCATCGCGTCCAACTACGCGCTGGTCACGGTGCCGATCGGGGCGACAACCGCCGGTACCCCGGGTATTCCGGCGACCGTGTCGCAAAGCACCAACACGACCACCGGACTGGTGACGGGGCAGGTCGGTTCGACCGGCCCCGCCGGACACACACTGACCTATCAGGTGCTCACGTCGACGCTCGGCGGCCAGCTGACCTTCGACAATGCGACAGGCGAGTACACCTATCAACCCTCGGCGCTGGCGATGGCGCTGGCCGCCCTCGGCATCGGCCCGGTCTCCGATGTCTTCACGGTGGTCGCCAAGAACGGTTCGCTGACGAGCCTGCCCGGGCTCATCACGGTGCCGATCACGGCAGGCAATGCCACCCCGAGCGCACCAGTGTCGTTGTCGCAGAACACCAATACCACCACCGGTCAGGTCACTGGCCAGGTGGGTTCCACCGATCCGACCGGCCAGCCGGTGACCTACTCGGTGCTGACAGGGACGCTGGGTGGCACGCTGAATTTCGACAACAGCACCGGTGAGTACACCTATCAGCCGTCTGCGCTGGCGATGGCGCTGGCCGGTGCGGGTCTGGGCAGTGTGTCGGATGTGTTCACGGTGGTGGCCACCAACGGGACCTTCACCAGCTCCCCGGCGATCATCACCGTCCCGATCACCGCGGCCAATGCGAAACCCGGCACTCCGGTCGGCGGAGCGCAGAGCACCAATGCGGCCACCGGTGTGGTCACCGGCAGCGTCTCGTCCACCGATCCGCTCGGTGCGGGGGTCACCTACGACGTGCTCACCTCGACCATCGCGGGCACGCTCAATTTCGACGAAGCCACCGGTGCCTACACATACACACCGTCGGCCGCCGCCCGGACGCTGGCCTCGGCCGGCATCACCACTCCGGACGTTTTCACGGTGGTGGCCACCAACGCCGCCGGGAGCAGCAGCCTCGCGACCATCACGGTGCCGATCGCACCGAACCCGGCACCGCCGAGTTCGCCGACCAAGACCAATCAGCAGGTCAACACCAGCAATGGCCGGGTCACCGGCAAGCTCGTGTCGACGGACCCGAACGGCCTGCCGCTGACGTTCACCCTGACCCTGGGAGGGATCCAGGGCAGCTACACGGTGAGCGCCAACGGAGACTTCACCTTCACGCCCACGTCCGCGGCGCGGTTGGCTTCGTGGGTGGCCGGAGGCAATCTCAGCGATGCCTTCACGGTGACGGTGTCCAACGGAATCTCCAGTTCCACCGCCATCATCACGGTGCCGGTGAGCCCGAAGGGCCCCTTCTGACAGTGCTCACGGGCAGGCTCGACCGTGTAGTTCGGGCCTGCCCGCTCGGCTGTTGTGGCTAGGCTTCGAAGATGCCGACCGAGATCACGGTGCGCGGAACGTTCTCCGCCTTCCAGTCACCCGAGCGGGGGACCGTCAAGGCCGCGATCACCTACGAGGGCCCGGACATGGGCACGGTTTATGACCGGGTGGCCCACGATCTCGCCGTGGTGAAGGACTCGATCAGCAGGCTGCAGAGCCTCGATCCGGCCCCGGTGACGTGGTGGTCGGCCGAACAGTTGCGGACCTGGTCGAGGCGGCCCTGGCACAAGGACGGCAAGCAGTTGCCGATGGTGCACCACGCCAGCGTGGGAGTAGAGGTGAAGTTCCGCGACTTTGCCGCCTTGTCGCGGTGGGTCGGCGAGCACGTGGCCGGAACCGGGGGATTCCGGGTGGCCCAGGTGATCTGGGCGCTCACGGCCGCCCGGCGGGATGCACTGATCACCGACGCGCGCACCCGCGCCGTGCGTGATGCGGCGGCGCGGGCGCAACAGTACGCGGATGCACTCGAGCTCGGCACGGTGCGGCCGGTGGCCATCGCGGACGCCGGCATGCTTGCCGCCCAGCTCCATCCAGAAGGTGGCCACGGTGGCACCTTCCTGCGGGCCGCGGCGAGTCCGGCCGGTGGCGGCGACGTCGAACTGCTGCCCGAGGACATCGAGGTCTCCGCGACCGTCGACGCCCGGTTCCTGGCCGGCGAACCCTAACCGAACGCGTTGCGCAGGAACGGGGTCGAGTCGACCAGCGAGGCCAGCACCGTCCCGCTGTGATCCTGCTCCGGGTAGATGCGCAGTTCGACGTTCTGGTTGTTGGCGACCAGTTGGTCGTAGAAGGCCAGCGTGGAGGCCGGTGGCACATCGCGGTCGAGCAGGCCCACTCCGAGGAACATCGGCCGGTCATAGCCCGACACCGGGGTGCCCATGAAATCGTGCAGCGCGTCCTCGACTCCCGGGATCGAGATCAGCGGTGCCGAGAACATGTCGGCCGGGCTGAGTTGGGCGAGTTCGTCGGTGAGCGGGTGGACGCACACCGTCTCGGCGCGGGCGGCCGCGTTCAGGCCGGCCGGAGACAGCACGCTGTTGACATCGAGATCGGGACGCGCCTCCCGCAGCGCCGCGATGATGTAGGCCGTATAGGCGTTGGCGACCGGTCCCAGCTCGGGCAGCTGCAGATCGGGCCCGGCCTGCGCGACGAACTTCTGGATGTTCGCCGGGGTGCCGGTGGCGACCACGCCGCGGTAGTCGAGACCGCTGCCGGCGCTGAACTCGGTGGCCCACCGGGCACTGGCGACCGCCGCGCCACCGCCCTGGGACTGGCCGACGATGGCCCACTTCGGGGACAGCGCCAGGTCCATCCGGTGGGCGGCGATCACCGAATCGATGACACCGTGTGCGGTGGTGACGCTGTTCAGGTAGCTCATCAGACCCGGGGTGCCCAGCCCGGCGTAGTCGCTGGCCACGATGACGTACCCCTGGTTGAGCCAGTGCGACAGGTATTCGTCGTCGCGCGGGGTGCGCGGCAGCGAAGAAGGGGTGCAGTCGTCGCCGAGGCCGACCGTGCCGTGGGCCCAGGCGATCACGGGGTAGCCGCCCGGCGGCGCCGGCGTGCGCGGGACGAACACCGCGGCGGTGCTCACCGCCGGCGCATCGTGCTGGTCGGTGGTGGAGTAGAGGATTCGGTAGGCGGCGCCGGCACCGGCGATGGACAGTTCCGGTGCCAGCGGGACGGTTTCGATGAGATTGCCGGGCTCCGGGATCGGGCCGGCGAAGAAGCGGGCGTCCAGCCCGGACCAGTTCGGCGCGACGGCGTGCGCGACACCGGGAACCGTGAGAGCGATCGCGAGAATGAACATCAGGGTGGCGCGCAGAGCGCATCGCAGACCGGCCATGCCCGACACCTTAGGCGGGCCCGTGGTGAGGGTTCTGCGCCGCCCGGGGGCGCCGGCGGGCGCACGAACTCGCCCCGTACTTTATCTTGACTAATTCCAGAAAAGGCGACAGACTCGCCTTGTGGACACGGCAGCGGACTTCCAGCAGATGCTGCGGGGAGCCTCGTTGCGCGTGACGCGCCCCCGGGTGGCGGTGCTCGGCGCCGTCTCCCGGCATCCGCACGCCGATACGGATTCGGTGATTCGCGCGGTACGCGCGGAATTGCCGGAGGTGTCGCACCAGACCGTCTATGACTCGCTCAATGCGCTGACTGCCGCCGGCCTGGTGCGCCGCATTCAACCGTCCGGTTCTGTGGCTCGCTATGAGTCACGGGTCGGCGACAACCACCATCACGTCGTGTGCCGGTCGTGTGGGGTCATCGCCGATGTCGACTGCGCGGTCGGGGAAGCCCCCTGTCTGACCGCCTCCGATGATCTCGGGTTCGCCATCGACGAAGCCGAGGTCATCTACTGGGGCCTTTGCCCCGATTGCATTACCTTGCAGAGTGTTTCGCAGCAAATAACGAGTTCCGACAGCCCCCGGAAGGATCCACAATGGCCGAGACAAGTCCCCCGATAGGCGAGGCGCAGACCGAGCCCGCCGAGGCTCAGTGCCCGATGCTGATCAAGCCTCCCGTTGAGGGTGGCAGCAACCGCGACTGGTGGCCGAACGCGGTCAACTTGAAGATCCTGCAGAAGGACCCCGAGATCATCAACCCGCATCCCGGGTTCGACTACCGCGAGGCCGTGAAATCCCTCGATGTCGATGCGCTCGCCGCCGATGTCGATGCGGTGATGACCGATTCACAGGACTGGTGGCCGGCGGACTTCGGTCACTACGGACCGTTCTTCATCCGGATGACCTGGCACGCCGCCGGCACCTACCGGGTGGTCGACGGCCGTGGCGGCGGCGGCAAGGGCATGCAGCGCTTCGCCCCGCTCAACAGCTGGCCCGACAATGTCAGCCTCGACAAGGCCCGTCGTCTGCTGTGGCCGGTGAAGAAGAAGTACGGCAAGCAGCTGTCCTGGTCGGACCTGCTGGTTTTCGCGGGCAACCGTGCGCTCGAGCACATGGGCTTCAAGACCGCCGGCTTCGCCTTCGGTCGCCCCGATTACTGGGAGCCCGAGGAGGACGTCTACTGGGGCGCCGAGCACGAGTGGCTGGGCAGCCAGGAGCGCTACGCCGGCGCCAACGGCGACCGGACCAAGCTGGAGAACCCGCTGGGTGCCAGCCACATGGGTCTGATCTACGTCAATCCCGAAGGCCCGGAAGGTAACCCGGATCCGCTGGCGGCAGCCACCGATATCCGGGAGACCTTCGGCCGGATGGCGATGAATGATGTCGAGACCGCGGCGCTGATCATCGGCGGCCACACCTTCGGCAAGACCCACGGCGCCACCGAGGTCGAGAACGGTGTGGAGCCCGAAGCCGCGCCGCTGGAGTCGCAGGGTCTGGGCTGGGCCAACTCGGGTGTCGGCAACGAGACCGTGAGCAGTGGCCTCGAGGTGACCTGGACGCACACGCCCACCAAGTGGGACAACAGCTTCCTGGAGATCCTCTACGGCAATGAGTGGGAGCTGTTCAAGAGCCCCGCGGGCGCCCACCAGTGGCGGCCCAAGGACGGCGGCTGGGCCAACTCGGTACCGATGGCGCAGGGCAACGGCAAGACTCATCCGGGCATGCTGACCACCGATCTCTCGATGCGGGTGGATCCCGGCTTCGAGAAGATCACCCGCCGTTGGCTGGATCATCCGGAGGAGCTGGCCGAGGAGTTCGCGAAGGCCTGGTTCAAGCTCCTGCATCGCGATATGGGCCCGGTGGAGCGCTACCTCGGTCCGCTGGTTCCCCAGCAGACCTGGCTGTGGCAGGACGTCGTGCCGGCCGGAACCCCGGTCAGCGATGCCGACGTCGCAACGCTGAAGGCCGCGATCGCCGAATCGGGTCTGAGTGTGTCGCAGCTGGTTTCGACCGCGTGGAAGGCAGCCGCGTCGTACCGCAACAGCGATATGCGCGGTGGCGCCAACGGTGGCCGCATCCGCCTGCAGCCGCAGATCGGCTGGGAGTCCAACGAGCCCGATGAGCTGGCCCAGGTGATCGCCAAGCTCGAGGAGATCCAGGCTTCGGCCGGCATCGCGGTGTCCTTCGCCGACCTGGTGGTCCTCGGTGGTGTGGTGGGCCTCGAAAAGGCCATCAAGGCAGCCGGATTCGATGTCGAGGTGCCGTTCACCTCCGGTCGTGGGGACGCCACCCAGGACCAGACCGACGTCGAGTCGTTCGGCTACCTGGAGCCCAAGGCGGACGGTTTCCGCAACTACGTCGGTAAGGGTGCGTCGTTGCCCGCCGAGTACGAGGTCATCGACAAGGCCAACCTGCTCGGTATCTCGGGTCCGGAAATGACCGCCCTGATCGGTGGCCTGCGCGTGCTGGACACCAACTACGGCGGTACCAAACTCGGTGTGTTCACCGAGAACCCGGGCGCCTTGACGAACGACTTCTTCGTCAATCTGCTGGACATGGGCACCAAGTGGGGACCGTCACCGGCTGATGACGGCACCTACGTGGGGACCGACCGCGCCAGCGGCGCAACGAAATACACCGCAAGCCGGGTCGATCTGCTGTTCGGGTCGAACTCGCAGCTACGCGCATTGGCCGAGGTGTACGCCGAGGACGACGCCAAGGAGAAGTTCGTCAAGGACTTCGTCGCCGCGTGGACCAAGGTGGCCAACGCGGATCTGGTCTAACCTGCAGCCCTCATTCCAGGCCGGTCCCTTCGGGGGCCGGTCTGGATGTGGTCAGTGGGCCTGTTTCTTTTTGCCGAACGGCAGCACGTGTACGACCACCGCGACGATGGCGCCGATCACCAGGCCCACCACCGCGGAGATTCCGGTGTTGACCAACCAGCCCACCCCGCCCTCGGCGAAACCGATCGCGTGGGATACCCAGTGCTCGGCGTCGTGGACGAGGTCGTAGGGCGGCCGCAAACCGGCTTCGTAGCTCTGCGCCAGCAGGATGTGGCCGCCGACCCACAGCATCGCGACGGTGCCGATGATCGACAGTGCACCCAACACCTTGGGCATCGCCGCGACCAGGCCGCGGCCGAGCCTCTGCGCGAACGCCGAGGACCGCTGCGCGAGCGCCAGACCGGCATCGTCCATCTTTACGATCAGGGCGACGACGCCGTACACCGCCGCGGTGATGACGATGGCGACGACGATCAGGCTGGCCAGTCGCAGCCAGAACGTCTGGTCGGCCACCTCGTTGAGCGCGATGACCATGATCTCGGCCGACAGGATGAAGTCGGTGCGGATGGCGCCCGAGGTCAGGGTCTTCTCGGCATCCTCGCCGGCCAGGGCGACGGGAGCGGCGTGCGCGTCTTTGCCGGTGATCCAGCCCCATACCTTCTCGGCGCCCTCGAAGCAGAGGAACGTCGCACCCGCCATGAGCAGATACGGCAGTGCCCACGGCGCGAAGATGCTCAGCAGCAGCGCCGCGGGCAGGATGAACAACAGCTTGTTACGCAGCGACCCGATCGCGATGCGCTTGATCATCGGCAGCTCGCGGGACGCGTGGATGCCCTGCACATATTGCGGTGTCACGGCGGTGTCGTCGATGACGACGCCTGCGGCCTTGACGGTGGCCTTACCCGCTGCGGCGCCGATGTCGTCGATCGACGCGGCGGCCAGGCGGGCCAGGACGGCAACATCGTCGAGGAGGGCGAACAGGCCTGCGCTCATGTACCGAAGGCTAGCCGGTGGTGCACGCCCGTGCGTACCGGCCTTTGTAACAGAGCAAATGCTCCGTTACAGTCGTGCCGTGCCCCGCCCCCGCGTGTACGACCTGGACACCGTGCTCGACGCGGTGGAGTCCCTCGCGGCGGGCCAGGGGCCGGCGGCGGTCACGGTGCGGGCCGTGGCTTCGGCGGCCGGAGTGTCTAATGGCGCGCTCTACCACAATTTCTCGTCGCGAGCGGAGCTCATGGGCCGCGCCTGGCTGCGGGCCGGCACCCGCTTTCTGGACACCCAGCGCGCGGCGGTCGGCACCGCCGTCGGCGTCGAGGCCGTGGTGGCCGCCGCCCAGGCACCGGGCATCTTCGCCGAACACCACCCGGAATCGGCCCGGCTGGTCCTCACGGTGCGGCGCGAGGAGATCCTCGGACCCGAACTCTCCGAGCAGCTCACCGCAGAGCTGCTCGGCCTCGACTCCCTGCTGGTGGAGCTGATGATCCGGCTCGCCGAGCAGCTGTGGGCACGCCGCGATGCCGCCGCGGTCGACACCGTCACCGCCTGCGTCGTCGATCTGCCGACCGCGATCCTGCTCAGCCGTAACCGTCTGCACGATCCGACCGCCCGCGCGCAGCTGGGCGCTGCCGTGCGTGCGGTGCTCGATACCGGACCACCCCCACGAAAGGCGCGACACCGATGACACCGACCCTGAACCAGGTGGACGGTATCGCCGTCCTGACCCTTGGCGATGACGAGAACCGTTTCACCCCCGATTTCCTGGACACCGTGCACGCACTGCTCGATCAGGTGCTCGCCGACGGGGCCGCGGGTCTGGTCACCACGGCGACCGGCAAGTTCTACACCAACGGTCTGGACCTGGACTGGCTGGCCGCCCACGGCGAGCAGACCCAGTGGTACGTCGGGCAGGTGCAGACGCTGCTGGCCCGCGTGCTCACCCTGCCGATCCCGACGGTTGCCGCCATCGTCGGGCACGCCTTCGGGGCCGGGGCGATGCTCGCCACCGCCCACGACTTCCGCGTCATGCGCACCGACCGCGGATACTTCTGTTTCCCGGAGGCCGATATCCGGATCCCCTTCACCCCCGGCATGGCTGCCCTGATCCAGGCGAAGCTGACACCGCAGGCGGCCGTCGCATCGATGACCACCGGCCGCCGGTTGGGTGCCCCGGAGGCCCAGACCTACGGGATCGTGGACGCCGTCGCCGCCGAAGGCGCGGTCACCTCTGCCGCACTGGATCTGTTGCGGCCGTTCGCCGGAAAGGATCCGGGCACCCTCGGGGCGATCAAGACGACGATGTTCGGTCCGGCCGCCGAGGCGCTCATGGCGGCCGCGGCACCCCGTTGAGCGCCGACTGGCCGTCGGACAACGGGGCGTTCAACGGCATCCCGGTGACGGGCACCGCGGCGACAGCCTGATAAGGATTGATCATGGGAACCAATCAGCGCGCCAAGATCGTGATGGCCGATGACGAGATCACCGAGTTCATCGACCGCAGCCGCACCGCCACCATGGCGACGGTGCTGCCCAACGGCCGGCCCCACCTGGTGGCCATGTGGTACGCCGTCCTCGACGGTGAGATCTGGTTCGAGACGAAGGCCAAATCGCAGAAGGCGGTGAACCTGCGACGCGACTCGACCATCACGGTGATGATCGAGGACGGCCACACCTACGACACGCTGCGCGGGGTGTCCATCGACGGCACCGCCGAGATCATCGACGACCCGGAGACCAATCTGCGGGTCGGCATCAGTGTGTGGGAACGCTACACCGGCCCCTACACCGATGAGATGAAACCCTTTGTGGAGCAGATGATGAACAACCGGGTGAGCGTCCGGGTGGTCGAGTCGCGGCGGCGCAGCTGGGATCACCGCAAGCTGGGCATGCCCGCCGTGCCCCTCGGCGGCAGCACCGCCAAGTACCTGGATCAGTGATCCGGCGGCGCGAATCCCGGGCTGAGCAGCGCGGTGGCGATACCGCTGCCGATCGGGCCGTGCCGGTCGAACAGGGTCGCGGTCCCGGTGGCCACACCTGCGTCGCTGTAGTGCGTCAGTGCGCTCAGCCCGATCTCCGGGCCCTCGGGTAGCCGGCTCAGAGTCAGCGTGTAGTCGGCGTTGATGTACAGCAGCCCATCGGGCCCGAAGTGGGTCAGCGAGCTGACCACGTCACCGGCCATCGCGGCCCGGGCGAACGGTGTCATCGGCTGCCCCTCGACCAGCGGGGCGACGTTCCGCAGCCAGATGTGCTTGGGCCCGGTGTGTTGCCACGCGCTCAGATCTGAACTGCTGCCTGCGCCGTGCGCCACCAGCTGCATCGGCGCATCGGTGGGTACGCGGTCGGGCCCGGGCGGGGCAGGGATATCGACCGGAGTGGTCCAGATCCGAGTCGGCGCCGCCGGACCGCGGCGTAGCAGCACGACACTGGCGCGGCCCACCACCTCGCCGCCTTGAACTGCTTGGGCATCGACGACCCGGATCCGACGGCCGGTGCGGATGGGCTCGGTGCGGATGGTCAGCGGCGCCAGCGCGGCGGGGCGGAACAGGTCGACGGTGAGGCGGGCCGGCTGCAGGTCGGGGTCGCCGAAGTCCCGGTCGATGACGTGTCCCAGCAGTCCGCCGAGCACATTGCCGCTGATGGTTTCGCCCCACGGACCCCGGGCGATGCTGGTGGGGATGAAGTCGTCACCGTCGGCGGTGTAGTACGCCGTCGGTCGTGCACTCACTGCTGATACTCGGGGTGCTTGGCGATGTACTGCGTCACCATCGAGCAGTGCGAGGCGATGCGCAGATCGGCGTCGCGGGCGGCCCGCAGGGCCTGTTCGACCAGAATGGTGGCCAGGCCGCGGCCGCCGAACGCCGGATCAACCTCGGTGTGGGTGAAGGTGCGCACGCCGTCACGGTCGTAGAAATCGATCAGACCCACCCGGTGGCCGTCGACCGAGATGGTGAATTGCCGGTCTCCGGCGGCGACGGTGGCCTGCGCGCCGGTGCGGTCGGTGTGTTCAGCGGACACGGGGTTTGAGCCTAGTGCCGGGCATCGACGGAGCGGGAAGGCGGGGGACGGGCCCCTGGTATCCGGTGACCGCCCCGAATCTGTCGGCACCGTCCTGCCAGGCCTGCCGGTAGGCGACGATCTCGTCGTGGCTGCGGCCGACGAAGTTCCACCACATCAACAGGGCCTCGCCGAAAGGCGGCCCGCCCAGCAGGATCAGCCGGGCCGGCGCGTCTGAGCGGTTGACGATCTCGAGGCGATCCCAGCCGGGGGACTGGTAGGCGAGATCGGCGCGTTGCAGCGCGGTGCCCGCGACCTCGATGTCACCCGCGTCCAGCAGCACGCCGTGCTCGAAGGCCGGGTCCACGTCCAGGTTCACGGTCGCCCGCGGGTCGATATCGATCTGCGCGCCGAGCAGCGGGGTGAAGGTGTGCACCGGTGACCGGCTGCCGGCGATGTCGCCGAGGAAGACCCGCAGCGTCGCGCCGTCGACGGTGGTGGCCTCGGGTACGTGGTGGGCGAAATCGCGGCCGGTGTCGCGGGCGGAGTCCGGCAAGGCGACCCACAGCTGCACGCCGTGCAGGACGGAGGCCGCAGGTGTCGACACCTCCGAATGACAGATCCCGGCGCCGGCGGTCATCAGGTTGAGCTCCCCGGGACGCACCATCGCATGCACACCCGCGCTGTCGCGGTGCTCGATCTCGCCTTGGAAAAGCCAACTGACGGTTTGCAATCCGGTGTGCGGGTGGGGCGGTACATCCATACCGGCGGAGGAACGGACGTCGTGTGGGCCGTAATGGTCGGCGAAGCACCAGGCCCCGATCATGGAGCGCTGCGCGGCAGGAAGGGTGCGGCGGACCAGCATGGCCCGCGGGCCGCCGAGGGGCACCTCGCGGGCCTGCAGGACACCGGTGAATCGCGATGCGCGGCAATCGACTTCGTCGGGCGAGGGATCGACGTTGCTCACCGTGCCGATGGTAGACCGGGGGAGGTTCGAGGACGGTGCCGGCATGACGCCTCTCGGCAAGTGGTCGCACGAAGCGACGATTTTCTAAGTGGTACCCGGGCATGACCGGCACCGTCGGACATGTCAACCGAGCGTGGGCCCGAGGTATTCCGCGCGATCGACGGTGACCACGATCACCCCTGACGACCGTCAAAATTGACGTTCGAGAAGCTAAGATGCTACTGACGAGTAACTTCTGAAGGGTTGGGCAACATGGCGCGTCGGGGCGCAAAAGTGCTGATGGCCGCGGTGGCGGCGCTGTCGGCCAGTTCCGGCCTTGCGACAGCGGCACCCGCCGGTGCTGCCGTGATGCCCATGACCAGCATCGTGCGGGCCTGTGATTTCAGCGTCGCGGAGTACACCTGGCGCACCGGGTACGCCCGCGCAGTCGCCTTCGTACACCCGGCCGCCGCCGACTCCGTGGCGGTCGACGTGCAACTTCAGACCGCGCTGCCCGATACCGATTACTACGTGAAGGTCTTTCAGATGCCGCGCGGTTCGGCGGACTGCGGGGTCGCCCCCGTTCGGGTGCGCACCGACGGTGCGGGCGCGGCGTACGTCACGGTGACCACCCCGATCGATTCGGGCACCACCGGCGTCTGGGTCTCGGTGGAGCGTCCCTCCCCGTTCTCGCAGCAGCCCGCCGAGGTCTACACCTCGGATTTCATCGCCAAGGTCTGATCCGCCCCCCGAGCCCGGGCGCCACTCCCGCTGCCGGCCCCTCAAAAACGGCAGCGGGAGCGGCAGGTCTAGGCGGATTCCAGGAAAAGCCTGCGCAACCGCACGGGATAGCCGTTGCGTTCGGCGAGTGAGCGCAGCTGGCGCAACGCGAAGGTGCGTCCGCGGCCGGCCTCGGGTACGGAGATGCCCGCCCAGATCCCTTCGGCGCGGGGCAGTTCGCAGGCTTCCCGTGCACACGCCCACCGGCGCGGGCAGATCCGGCAGATCGCCTTGGCCTGCTCGTCCTCGGTGTTGGTCCAGAGGTCGGGATTGCGGGTGCATTCGCCGATCGGCAATCCGTCCATGCCCAGTGCATTCATGGTGTCTCTCCTTGTGCGGCGGCTCAACTGCCGTGGTGCACACGAATGTAGAACACAAACCGTAGCGTCGCAACAGTTTGATGGGTGACAGCGCGACCTTGACGTCCCGGGTGCGGCGGTCGATGCAGACAACTGCGTCGCTGAAGTGCATTGATAGCGGAATGCCCGCCGCGCACCGCTACGGTTTAACCATTGCATCGGTACGGTTCAAACCGAAAGGGCTCGTGTGGAAATGACACCCCAAGCCATAGCAGTGCTCTAGGTTTAGCTACCATCAGCGGATCACAACCGGCTGCCAGGAGGGACGTGCGCGTGGTCGAAGCCGAACCCGGTGACGACCCCGGCATGGTGCGGGCTGGAGCCGCCGCGGCGGCGCGTCGCCGTGCGCTCAACGTCAGCCAGCGCAGCCTGGCCGCGGACGGCGTGATCAACGCCGGCGCGCTCATCGCGTTCGAGAAGGGCCGCAGCTGGCCGCGGCAAGCCACCAGAGCCAAGCTCGAATCGGTGTTGCAGTGGCCGCCGGGCGCCATCGAACGCCTTCGCCGCGGGGAACCGGCCGACGGGACCGCATCGCGTCGGGCCGCCGCGCCGCCTCCGATGGGGCCTGCCGACGAGGTCCCGCTGATCGCGCAGGCGGTGGTCGCCGCTGCCAACACGTTCGGGTCCACAATCGATGCGTTACCCGCGGTCACCGAGCCCGAGTTCACCGCCCGCGCCACCGCGATCCTCGGCGATCTGCGCCAGCTGGAGGCGGTCGCGGCGCGCGCCGCGCGCATCCAGGTGACACCCGACCTCATCCGAGCGCTCAGCACGGTGCGCACCCGTATCGACGAGCTGACGATGCGCGCGGCGACCGCCGCGACGGCGACCGTGGGCCAGCGGCTCTACGCCGCGCGCCGGCGCGCCAATCTGACGATCGCCGAAACCGCCCAGGCGGCCGGCGTCGCCGAGGATGTCATCATGCTGGCCGAGGCGGAACAGCCGGTGTCCGCCGCCCATATCGGTGCCGTCGAGCAGCTCATCACCCAGATCGATTGGCACTGAGTCTCGTTCAGAAACGCTCCCGGTGGCGATCGTCGCCGGCCGGGAAATGCGCGGCCAGCGCGGCGGCGATCTCGAGGAACTTGCGCCGCGTCTGCGTCGACATCACCCGGGTGCCCGCGATGACGCCACCGGGACGCAGTTGGCCGTCGAAGGGCACCTCCACCACCGCCTGACCCTGACCGGAGAACTGCTGGGCCAGGATGCCGCGGGTGCGCTTGTCGGCATGTCCATCGGAATCGTTGAGCACCACCACGGTGCGCTGCAGCAAGCCGGTCAACCCCCGGTTGGCCAGCCAGTCCATCGTCTGGCCGGCCGCTGCGGCGCCGTCCACCCACGGCGAGGACACCACGATCAAGGCGTCGAGGTCACGCAACACCTCGTGGGTGACCGCGCTGTCCATGGTGGAACTGCAGTCGACGATCGAGATGCTGAAGTAGCGGTCCAACCGTGCGGTGGCCTCACGGTAGATGGCCGGGTCGAGTACCCGGCGGCGCGCCGGGGTGCCCTCACCAGCGAGGACGAACAGGCCGGCGGCATTGTTGCCGACCCGGCTTCGGATATCGGCGAACGTCTCCAGGTGTTGGTCGGAGGCCAGCTCCCAGTAGGAGCCGACGGCCTTGGGGTCCACCCGGCTTCCGAGCTTGCCGAAGGCGGTGTCGGCATCGATGGCCACCACCCGGTCATCCTGCCGGAGCTCTGCGAAAACCGAACCCACACTGGCGGATACGGTCGTCTTTCCGACGCCGCCCTTGCCCAGTACGCCGATTTTGTAGTGCCCGCGCAGCACGCCGCGAATCCTGGCTTCCAGCTCGGCCTGACGCAGTTCATCGGGGGACGGCCCCAGATTGATCAGACCGAACGACGCCTGGAACACCAGCCGCCGCCAGCCCCGCCCGGGTGGGATCCGCTGGACGGGCACCAGATCGTGGACCGGGATGCGGTCGGCGTAGGACGCCGGTGGCGCGGCGGGCATCCGGTGCGGCGGGTGCCCCGGCGCCGGCCACCCCGGAGCCGGGTACGGCTGCCCAGGTCCGGGGGCACCGGGATGCGGCCGGTTCGGAGGTGGCCCCGCTACAGGCGGACGTCCCGGTGGCGGTCCCTGGGGTGGCCAGTTCGCCGGCGGGGCCGCGGGCCGTTGGGGTGGGATGGGGCCGGTGTCGGCGCCGTGGGTCCTCGACTCCTGGGCGGGCGGCACGTAGTCGACCGGCGGGCGGGACGGCACGGGCTCCGGCCCAGGCTTGCCGCTGTTCTCCGGGGCAGGCTCATAATCGGTCTCCACGGGCCCCGTCCAGCCCAACTCGCGGCGCAGCGCGTCATCGCGGTCGCTCATCGCGGACCTCCTCCTGGGCCGTCGTCGAGTCGTTCACCGGCCCGCACCAGTATCAACCACCGCGTCGGGGGGTCTGGGTGCGGCCGCGCCGGAGTGACCAGCAGCAAACGGGATCGTCCCAGGTGACGGCCAAAAATTGGTGCATCTGGGGGTACTCGGGCGCTGCTAGGGTCGATGCAGGGGAAGGGATTCGGAGACGGCAGCCGACTCGCCGCGGCGAGTCGGCAATTGGTGTGAGAAGCGAAGGGGTCGAGACAGATGAGTCGAGCCGCCTTTACGGTAAATCCGGAGAATCGGCCCGCGCCGGCCGCAGCGGCGCGACGATTGTCACCACGGGGGAGGAGCAACATGTCACACCACGTTCATCACACCAACCAGCTGCGTGCGTCCGTCGCGCTGGGCTCTGCGGTGCGGGTGGGGTAGCCGGTGTCCAGCTCCTCCTTTGCCGGGCACGGTGAGCCCTCGCATTACGACGACGTGATCGCCGTCGAGGTGACGATCGACGGCATGCTGGTCATCGCGGATCGACTCGGCCTCGAGGAGTTCCCGCCCTCGCTGGGTATCCGACCCAACATCCCGCAGCCCGAACTACGGGACAAGGTGTGGGAGAAGGTCGCCGGTGATCTCACCGACCAGGGCGTACTCGATCTGCACGGTAAGGCGCACCCCGAGGTCGCGGCCATGGCCGACTCGCTGTCCCGCTCGGATCGCATGCTCGAGGGTCGGTGGTGGCGCCGCGACGTTGGCGGCAAGATGGTCCGCTTCGTGGTCTGCCGCAAAGGTGATCGCCATGTCATCGCCGCCAGGGACGGCGACCTGCTGGTGCTGCAACGGGTGGCTCCGCAGGTCGGTCTGGCCGGCATGGTGACCGCGGTGCTGGGAGCGGCCGAGCCCGCCGACGTGGAACCGATGACCGGGGTGTCGAGCCGGCTGGCCGAATCGCGTTCTCCGAATCAGTTGGCACAGTTCGGCATCGCCCCAGCCTCGGCGCGTATCTACGCCGAGGCGACCGCCAACCCCAGCAGTTGGGTGGAGATCACCGCGACCGAACGCCACTCCGGGGGCACCTACACCCAGGCCGATGTGGCGGCCGGTGTGCTGGACTCCGCATTGGGTCGTATCGTGTCGATCCCGCGCAAGGTGAATGGCGAGTTGTTCGGCAGTTTCCTGCCCGGCACAAACGACAATCTGCAGCGGGCCCTCGATGAATTGATGACATTCCTGCCCGCGGGTGCCTGGTTTGATGCCAAGTCCGAGGCCGACTTCTACTACGACGGCGACTGAGGGCGACGATGGGGAATTCTCCGCATGACGCCCACCACGCCGATGAGGAGCACACCGGTGGGCTCGAGGCGTTCGACGTCTATCAGCCGTGGGCGCCCGCTGAACCCGACGCACCCGCCCAGCCGACCTTCGCCGTCACCAATCCTCCCGGCACCGTGACAGTTTCGGCGTTCTTCGATGGGCGGGTGCAACGCGTCGAACTTTCCCCCGATGCGGTTGAGGCGGGCGAGGAACCGCTGGCGGCCGAGATCGTGGTGATCGCCGGACTGGCGACCCAGCGGGCCAGGGCAGCGCAGTTCTCGTACATGCTCGAGGGCATGCAGGACCATGGACATGACACCGTCGACACTCGAGATTTCCTGAACCGCGCTGTCGGGCTGCCGTCCCCCGAGGAAGCCGACGCCGCGCGGGCGAAGGTTTTCGCGACCCGGTATCAAGGTGACCATGACTGAACACCTGGCAAGCCTGTTCGGGACGGCCGTCGGCATGTTGCCCACGGCCCCGGCCCGAGCCCTTGAGTTGTTCACCGAGATCACCTCCGTCGACGAGACCGCCTGCGACGCCTGGGTGGGCCGGCTGCGCTGTGGTGACACCGACCGCGCCACCCTGTTCCGGGCGTGGTACTCGCGGAACAACTTCGGTCAGCTGGCGGGCACGGCCGAGATCTCGATGAACAGCCTCAACGCCCGCATCCCGATCGGTGGCCTCTACGGCGACATCACCTACCCGGTGAATTCACCGCTGGCGATCACCATGGCGTTCGCGGTACGTGAGGCCGTCGAGGGCAACTTCGCCGATGCCATCGAAGCCCTGGACGACGCCCCCGCGATGGGTGCCGAATATCTGGTGTCCTGGATCAAGGCGGTCATCTACGGTGCGGCCGAACGCTGGACCGACGTGATCGACGAGGTGCGCGCGGCATCCGGATGGCCGGACAAGTTCCTCGGTGCCGCCGCCGGTGTCGCGCACGGGGTCGCGGTGACCAACCTCGGTCTGTCCACCGAGGCCGAGCGGCGGCTCACCGAGTCCAACTCGTCGCCGGCGGGGGAGGCCTGCGCCCCGGCCATCGCCTGGTATTTGGCGATGGTGCGGCGTAGCCAGGGCAACGAGGATGCCGCGGTCGCCCTGCTGGAGTGGCTTCAGGCCACCCACCCGTCGCCGAAAGTGTCTGCAGCCCTCAAGGATCCGGCCTATCGGCTGGTCACGACGACGGCCGAGAAGATCGCCGCCCGCACCGACCCGTGGGATCCGGCAAGCGTGCAGGCCGACACCTCCGGCCGCGAGAAACTGCTGGCCGACGCCCAGGCCGAGTTGGACCGCCAGATCGGTCTGAGCAGAGTCAAGGAGCAGATCGAGAAGTACCGGGCGGCGACCCAGATGGCCAAGGTGCGTGCCGCCCGTGGCATGAAGGTCGCCCAGCAGTCCAAGCACATGATCTTCACCGGCCCGCCAGGTACCGGCAAGACCACCATCGCCAGGGTGGTGGCCAACATCCTGGCCGGCCTCGGCGTGATCGCCGAACCCAAACTGGTGGAGACCTCCCGCAAGGATTTCGTGGCCGAGTACGAGGGCCAATCCTCGGTCAAGACCTCGCGCACCATCGACCGCGCCGTCGGCGGGGTGCTGTTCATCGACGAGGCGTACACGCTGGTGCAGGAGCGCGATGGACGCGCCGACCCGTTCGGCACCGAGGCGCTGGACACGCTGTTGGCCAGGATGGAGAACGACCGCGACCGTCTGGTGGTGATCATCGCCGGCTACAGCGCCGACATCGACCGGTTGCTGGAGACCAATGACGGTCTGCGGTCCCGCTTCGCCACCCGGGTCGAGTTCGACTCCTACTCGGCCGAGGACATCGTCGAGATCGCGAGAGTCATTGCCGAAGCCAATGATTCACAACTCAGCGAGGACGCCGCCAAGAGGGTGCGCGACGCCGCGATGCTGCTGCACGACCGGTTGCTGAACGGCAAGCCGGCGCTGGACATCGCAGGCAACGGCCGCTACGCCCGCCAGCTCGTGGAGGCCGGTGAGCAGAGCCGGGACATGCGGTTGGCCCGGTCGCTGGACATCGAGAGCCTGGGCGTCGAACAGCTCAGTGAGATCAGTGGTGAAGACATGGCTGCCGCGATCGCCGCGGTGCACGGCCGACTGAACATCAGCGAGTAACGGTGGCAGGCTTCCGGTTGACCACCAAGGTCCAGGTCAGCGGCTGGCGCTTCCTGCTGCGCCGTGTCGAGCACGCCATCGTCCGGCGCGACACCCGGATGTTCGACGATCCCCTGCAGTTCTACAGCCGGGCGGTGATGGCCGGCATGGTCATCGCCGTGGTCGTCTGCCTGGGCGCGGTACTGCTGGCGTATTTCAAACCGCTCGGCAAGCGGGGTTCGGACACCCTGCTGGTGGATCGCAGCACCAATCAGTTGTACGTGCTGGTACCCGGATCCGACGATCTGCGGCCGGTCTACAACCTGACCTCTGCGCGCCTGGTGCTGGGTAACCCGGCCAACCCGTCGGCGGTCAAGTCCGACGAGCTGAACCGGATGACGAAGGGCCAGCCGATCGGCATCCCGGGGGCACCGTACGCGACCCCGGTCGGTGCGCCGACCTCCTCGTGGTCGCTGTGCGACACGGTGATCAAGCCGGACAGTGTGGCACCCGAGGTCCAGACCTCCGCACTGGTGATGCCGCTATCGATGGATGCATCCGTGGGGCCGATGACGCCGAGCCAGGGTGTGCTGGTCTCGTTCAAGGACCGCACCTGGCTGGTGACCGATGACGGCAGGCACGCCATCGACCTCGCCGACCGTGCCATCACCTCGGCCGTCGGAATCCCGGTGACCGCCAAGGCGACTCCGATCTCGGAGGGTCTGTTCAACGCTCTCCCCAACGTCGGGCCCTGGCAGCTGCCCGCGGTCCCGTCGGCCGGCGCGCCGAACACCGTCGGCCTGCCACCCAACCTGGTGATCGGCGCGGTCTTCAAGACCATCACCGACAACACCGAACAACGCTATGTGGTGCTGCCCGACGGGGTGGCGAAGGTCAACGGCACCACCGCCGCCGCGTTGCGGGCCACCAATTCATTCGGCCTCATCACCTCCCCCTCGGTGGAAGCCAGTGATGTCGCGGCGATTCCCGAGCAGGTCTTCGTCTCGCCGCTGCCGGACGAACCGATGGACATCAGACTGCGCCACGACGCTCCGACGCTGTGCTGGAGCTGGCAGCGCGAGCCCGGCGATCAGGCACCGCGCCAGACCGTCATCAGCGGCAGGCACCTGCCGGTCCCGGCATCGCGGCTCAACAGCGGTATCGAGCAGATCGCCGGTGATGCCACGGTGTTCATCGAGGGCGGTCAGTTCATCCGGTTGCAGTCACCGGATCCCCGCTACGGCGAGAGCCTGTACTACGTGGACCCGCAGGGCGTGCGGTACGGGCTGCCGAATGAGGACACCGCGGGCACCCTGGGCCTGAGCGGGCCGCAGACCGCGCCCTGGCAGGTGGTCAGCCTGCTGATCGACGGGCCGGTGCTGACCAAACAGGCCGCGCTGCTCGAACATGACACGCTGCCCCCAGATCCGAACCCGCGCAAGGTCGATGGACTCAGCAACAACCAGGCGGTGCCGCCCGGCGCGCAGGCACCCGCCGCGCCGGGCGCCCCGGCCGCCGGGCTGCCCGCCCCGGCGCAGGGTTCCCCGATGCCACCCCAAGGAGCCGGTGGATGACGACGAAGAAATTCACCCCGATCATCAAGCGGGGGCCACGGCTCACACCGGGCGAAATCAACATCACCCCACCGGATGACCTCGGAATCGACATCCCGCCCTCGGGCATCCAGAAGGCGTTGCCCTGGGTGATGGGCGGCGGCATGCTCGGGATGATCGGCATCATGATCTTCACCGGGATCCGGCAGCTCTCGCCGTACATGCTGATGATGCCGCTGATGATGATCATGGCGACCGTCGGGTTCATGGCCGGTGGCGGTCCGGGCGGCAAGCGGGTGCCCGAGATCAACGCCGACCGTAAGGAATACCTGCGCTACCTGGCCGGCCTGCGTGCCCGGGTGACCACCTCGGCGGCCGCGCAGGTGACGTTCTTCAATTATCACGCCCCACACCCCGAAGACCTGTTGTCGATCATCGGGACCAACCGGCAGTGGTCGCGGCAGGCCAACGCCGACTTCTTCGCCGCCGCCCGGATCGGCATCGGCGCCGAGCCCGCGGTGGACCGGTTGCTCAAGCCGTCGGTGGGTGGCGAACTGTCCGGACCGTCGGGAGCGCCGCAGCCCCACCTGGAGCCGGTGAGCCACATGTGGCTGATCAAGTTCCTGCGCACCCATGGACTGATCCACGACTGCCCGAAACTGGTGCAGCTGAGGACCTTCCCCACCATCGCGATCGGTGGGGACGGCGAGCGTGCGGCGGGACTGCTGACCGCGATGATCTGCCACCTGGCGGTCTTCCATCCGCCGGACCTGGTGCAGATCCGGGTGCTCACCGACAACCCGGAAGATCCGGACTGGACCTGGCTGAAATGGCTTCCGCACGTTCAGCATCAGACCGACACCGACGCGGCCGGGCCGACCCGGCTGGTCTTCACCCGCCCGGACGGCCTGTCCGATCTGACCGCGCGTGGGCCGCACACCGCAGATGCCGCGCCCAGCGGGCCCTACGTCGTGGTGGTCGATCTGACGGGTGGCAAGGCGGGTTTCCCGGTGGACGGGCGGGCCGGCGTCACCGTCATCACCCTCGGCAACCACCGCGGGTCGGCCTATCGGATCCGGCTGGACGCCGACGGCAGCGCCGACGACCGGCTGCCGAACCAGACTTTCCGGCTGGTGGTCAATGCGGCCGACCGCATGACGCCGACGCAGGCCGGGCGGGTGGCCCGCAAGCTGGCCGGGTGGTCGATCACCGGCACGATCATCGACAAGAGCACCCGGGTGCAGAAGAAGGTCGCCACCGAATGGCATCAGCTGGTCGGTGCGCAGACGGTCGAGGAGGTGACGCCGTCGCGCTGGCGGATGTTCAGCGACACCGACCGCGACCGGCTGAAGATCCCGTTCGGTCACGAACTCAAGACCGGCGACATCATGCACCTCGACATCAAGGAAGGCGCCGAGTTCGGTGCCGGACCACACGGCATGCTGATCGGCACGACGGGCTCCGGTAAGTCGGAATTCCTTCGTACGCTGATCCTTTCTCTCGCCGCCACGCACCACCCCGATCAGGTGAACCTGTTGCTCACCGACTTCAAGGGTGGTTCGACGTTCCTCGGCATGGAGAAGCTGCCCCACACCGCGGCGGTGGTGACCAACATGGAAGAGGAAGCCGAGTTGGTCAGCCGCATGGGCGAGGTGCTCACCGGTGAACTCGACCGGCGGCAATCCATCCTGCGTCAGGCCGGTATCCAGGTCGGGGCGGCCGGTGCACTGTCCGGTGTGGCCGAGTACGAGAAACACCGGGAACGTGGAGCTGATCTGGCGCCGCTGCCCACCCTGTTCGTCGTGGTCGACGAGTTCGCCGAGCTGTTGCAGAATCACCCGGATTTCATCGCGCTGTTCGACCGCATCTGCCGTGTCGGCCGGTCACTGCGGGTGCATCTGCTGCTGGCGACCCAGTCGCTGAACACCGGTGGTGTGCGGATCGACAAGCTGGAACCCAACCTGACCTACCGAATTGCGCTGCGCACCACCAGCTCCGCCGAGTCCAAGGCCGTGATCGGCACTCCGGAGGCGCAGTACATCACCAACAAGGAGAGCGGTGTGGGCTTCCTGCGGGTCGGTATGGAGGACCCGGTGAAATTCCGCAGCGTCTACACCGGGACCAACTACGTTCCGGCTTCGGCGATCACCGCCGACGGCGACGCGGCGCCACGGTCGCACGCACCCAGCCGGGTGCGGATCCAGCCGTTCACGGCCGCACCGATGATGGACGCGACGGAGGTGACTTCGCGGTGACTTTCAGCGAGGAGCAAGAGGCGGATCGCGCATGACGACAGCCGAAGAGCCGCGCGTCCTGCGCGAGGTGGTGCTCGGCCAGCTGGCCACCGGCGAGGAACGCGCCTACAAGATGTGGCTGCCGCCGCTGACCGATCCGACGCCGGTGAACGAACTCGTGGAGCGGGATCAGGGCCAGCCCTTGCGCTTCGGTCTCGGCATCATGGACGAGCCGCGCCGGCACCGCCAGGAGGTGTGGGGCATCGACGTGTCCGCGGCGGCGGGCAACATCGCGATCGGCGGGGCCCCACAGACGGGCAAATCGACATTCCTGCAGACCCTGGTGCTTTCGGCGGCTGCCACCCACACCCCGCGTCAGGTGCAGTTCTACTGCATCGACCTCGGTGGCGGCGGCCTGATGTATCTGGAGGACCTGCCGCACGTCGGCGGGGTGGCCACCCGTTCCGAACCCGACCGGGTCAACCGCGCCATCGCCGAGATGAAAGCCATACTGCGACAGCGGGAAGCGACGTTCAAGCAGTACCGCGTCGGCTCCATCGCCACCTACCGGCAGATGCGCGATGATCCGAACCATCCGGCAGCGGCCGATCCTTTCGGCGATGTCTTCCTGGTGATCGACGGCTGGCCGGCGTTCGTGTCGGAGTTCCCCGACCTGGAGCCGGTGGTACAGGATCTCGCCGGGCAGGGCCTGGCGTTCGGGGTGCACACCATCATCTCCACGCCGCGCTGGACCGAGCTGAAATCGCGCGTGCGTGACTATCTGGGCACCAAGGTCGAATTCCGCCTGGGCGACGTCAACGAGACCCAGGTCGACCGGATGACCCGGGACATTCCGGCGAACCGGCCGGGGCGCGCCATCTCGACGGAGAAGCATCACCTGATGATGGGTGTGCCCCGCCTCGATGGCGTGCACAGTGCGGCCGACATCGTCCCGGCCATCACCGCGGCGGTGGACCATATCGCCTCGTTGCACACCGACGAAGCTCCGCGGGTGCGGGTGCTGCCGGAGCGTATCCACCTGCGCGAACTGGATCCGGCTCCGCCCGGCCCGGACGCCGATTACCGGACCAGGTGGACGATTCCGGTCGGCATTCGCGAATCCGACCTGTCGGTCGCCTACAACAGCATGTCGGTGACACCGCATCTGTTGATCTTCGGTGCGCCGAAGTCGGGGAAGACGACGATCGCGGCTGCTGTCGCGCAGGCGATCTGCGCCCGCAACGACCCGACCCAGGTCCGGTTCATGCTTGCCGACTACCGGTCCGGTCTGCTGGACGCGGTACCGCAGAGCCACCTGCTCGACGCGGGCGCCGTCAACCGCAACAGCACCTCGTTGGACGAGTCGATCAAGGCGCTGGCCACCAACCTGAAGAAACGCCTGCCCCCGCCTGACCTGACCACCGCCCAGCTGCGGGCCAGATCGTGGTGGACAGGGCCCGATGTGGTGCTGCTGGTCGACGACTGGCACATGATCGTCGCGGCCGCCGGAATGCTGCCCCCGATGGCGCCGCTGGCCCCGCTGTTGCCGGCCTCCGCGGATATCGGCCTGCACGTGGTGGTGACCTGTCAGATGAGCCAGGCGCACCGGGCCACCATGGACAAGTTCGTCGGTTCCGCATTCGGCGCCGGATCCCCGACGTTGTTCCTGTCCGGTGACAAGACGGAGTTCCCGTCGAGCCAGTTCAAGCTCAAGCGCCGGCCTCCTGGACAGGCACTTCTGGTCTCGCCGGACGGCAAGGAAGTGGTGCAGGCGGCATATATCGACCCCCCGAAGAATAAGTGTGTTGAGCACCCCCAAACCGCGGTTAGTATGGAATCCGAGCCGCTCAGCAAAATTGACGGCAATACGCTAGCAAACGAGTCGGGGGAACGATTCTGATGCGACGGAGCAACAGCTGCGTCCCCCCTTTACAGGAGCTTTTCCAGCACGTTTGGAATCTGTGAGGAGGATCTGCACATGCAACCGCTGCAACACAACCCCGGGGTTCTGGGTGTCGGCAACCAGGTCATCGCAAACGGTTCGCGCGGTCTGGCGACCGGGACCGCCGCCACCACGGAGGCCGCTGCCCTGATCCCGGCCGGTGCCGAGGAGGTCTCGGCGCAGGCCGTGATGGCATTCGCCAGCGAAAGCATGCAGATGGCAGCGCTGAACGCCTTCGCGCAACAGGAGCTGGCCCGCACCGGAGCGGCCTACCTGGAGGCTTCCGGGATCTACACGACGGTGGACGCGGAGTCCGCCGCCACGCTTTCCTGACCGGAACCGCCGCTCTCGACGAGACTGGGTTCAGCAAACTATGACGACGGTACCCGCAATTGTGCCGATGGTTTATGCGGCATTGCCACCGGAGGTCAACACCGGCCGCCTGATGGCCGGTGCCGGCGCTGCGCCCATGTATCAGGCCGCGGCCGCCTGGGAGATGCTGTCCATCGCCATGGAAACCCAGGCCGAGGAGCTGTCGGCAAGCCTGGCCTCGCTGGCGGGGTCCTGGCAGAGCGGGGCCAGCGAGCAGGCGATCTCCTCGACCATGCAGATGGTGACCTGGTTGCATACCAGTGCCCTGCAGGCCCAGAAGCGAGCCATGCAGGCCATCGCGCAGGCAAACTCGTATCTGCTGGCGATGGCGGTCACTCCGCCGCTGGTCGAGATCGAGCTCAACCACGTCACCCACGCGGTGCTCGAGGCGACCAACTTCCTCGGCGTGAACGCGGTACCGATCGGCGTCAACGAGTTCGACTACTTCGTGCGGATGTGGACACAGGCCGCCGTGGCGATGCACGGCTATCAGTTGGAGACGGCCGCGAATACCGTGTTCGAGCCGATCCTGCCGTTGAAGCCCATGGTGGTGCCCGGCGTCGGTGAGGCGACCCTCGGTATGTCGACCGGACGGCTGGCGGCGACCCTGCCCGGTTCAGTGATGCGCGAGATGGCGTTCGGACACGTCGCGGCCCAGGCCTCGGTGGAATCGGCCGGCCTGCAAGCCGGTCGCGCCGCCGCACAGGCGAACTTCGCGTCTGTCGCAGCGAAGAGCCAGTCGCGTAAGGCGGAGAACACCGCGCAGCAGGCCCAGGGCGAGCCCGAGCAGTTGATGAGCAGTGTGCAGCAGGGTGCGCAGATGGGTATGCAGCTCGGGTCGCAACTGGGTTCGATGGCGATGCAGGCGCCGCAGCAGATGGTGCAGACCGTCACCCAGCCGATGCAGCAGCTGGTTTCGCCGCTGCAGCAGGTCAGTTCCATGTTCGGCCAGATGGGCTCGGGGGGCCTGAACAACGGGGCGCAGTTCGGGTTGATGGGGGCGAGCCCGTTCTCGAACCACCCGCTGGCCGGCGGGACGGGACCGGCCGCCGGCGCGGGTCTGGTGCGGGCAGCGTCGCTGCCGGGCGCGGGCGGGTCCCTGGCGAGCACGCCGCTGATGAACAGCTTGATCGCCCAGCCGACGGCCAGTGCCGCTGTACCGACCGGTGCGGCTGCCGGCGGCGCCGGTGCGGGGCTGGCGCCGGTGGGCGCCGGGGCCGGTGGCGCTCCGATGGGCGGCATGGGCAGCGCGGGCAAGCGTGGTGGAAACAGGCAGAGTCTGGCGGCGCCGTCCCAGCTGGCCCATGATCTGGGAGAGGACGAAGACGAGGACGACGACTGGTGAATCGTCCACGAACACATGACTTCCCGGCCGAGGGGGCTGGAAGACTCGCCATCGTCTGGTGAGGACACAGGAAACAGAAAGAGTATCGAGCATGCCACAGATGAATACAGATACCGCTGTCCTCGCCAAGGAGGCAGCAAACTTCGAGCGTATCTCCGGTGAGCTACAGGGCGTGATGGCCAATGTCGAAGGCACCGGTGGGGCTCTGGCCGCTCAGATGCAGGGCCAGGCCGGCACCGCCGCTCAGGCAGCGCTGATGCGCTTCCACGAGGCGGCGGTCCGACAGGTTCAGGAACTCACCGACATCACTCAGAACATCCAGACCTCGGGCATGCAATACGCCACGACGGACGATGACCAGGCGGCGAGCCTGTCGTCCGCGATGAACCTCTGACCTCAACCACTTTCAGAAAGCTCATAGAAGGAGATAGCAAATGACGCAACAGGTTTGGGAGTTCGCCGGTATTGAGGGTTCGGCCGGTGAGATCAAGGCCGCCGTTGGAGTCACCAACGGATTGCTCGATGAGGGCAAGGCTTCGCTCGCCTCGCTCGCCTCGGTATGGGGCGGCGTCGGCTCGGAGGCCTACCAGGCAGTGCAGATGCGCTGGGACAGCACCTCGGCTGAACTCAATGCCGCACTGCAGAACCTCGCGATGACGGTCAGCGACTCCGGGCAGAACATGTGCCAGGTCGACAAAGGCGTCATGGGGATGTTCGCCTAGTACAACAGCGCGCCGGGGGGTGGGCGGATTAGCCTTTGGGCGTCCGCCCACCCCGTGCGTACCTGCCACAGCACGACTTTGAGAGGTGCTTATGTCGGCCGACTATGACCGGCTGTTTCATTCCTCCGGTGCGTCCGACGCCGCCGACGAGGATGCCGCCGCGCACCGTGACGGCGGGCCATCCGCGGGCGCCGCCCCGATGCCGGTCAACGCACCCGGTTCCGGCGCAGGCGGATCGGGCTATACCGGCGAGCACGCCGCCCCACCGATGCCGATCGCGCCGACACAGACGTCGACGGCTCCGCCAACCGCGGCGCCACCGCCGCGTCCGAGCGAGGTCACCAGCCAAATTCCGGTGACACCCTCGACTGGGCCGCAGCGGGTACAGAACGGGTTGTTGCGCACCCCGCAGGCCAACCCGGCCGCCGGGGCGCGCTTCGAGCAGCAGTACGCCGCTCCCGCGCCGCAGGCACGGTCGGCGCCGGCGCCCGCTCCCAGCCAGCACTTCAACGAGGCGCCGGAAACGGCATGGCCCCAGGCCAATGCCCCGACACCGACCGGACAGCCCGCGCCCACGTCGGCGGCCACCATGGGTAACCATCGCGCGATCGACGCGCTGTCCCACGTCGGTGTGCGTTCCGCGGTGAAGATGCCATCGCAACGTGGATGGCGGCACTGGCTCTACATGTTCACCCGGATCAACATGGGCCCGTCACCGGACGAGATCTACGAGATGGACCTGCAGGCCCGTGTCCGCCGGAATGCCAGGGACTCCTACCAGATCGGCGTGTTCGGCCTCAAGGGTGGAGTCGGCAAGACCGCCGTCACGGTGGCGCTGGGTTCGGCCCTCAGCCGGGTCCGCGGTGACCGTATCCTGGCCATCGACGCCGACCCGGACGGCGGCAACCTCGCCGATCGCGCCGGCAGGCAATCGGCGGCCACGGTATCGGATCTGCTGTCGGACAAGGAATTGTCCCGCTACAACGATATCCGCGCCTACACCAGCATGAACGCGGCAAACCTCGAGGTGCTGTCCTCCGAGGAGTACAGCGCCGCCCGTCGCGAGTTCAACGACGACGACTGGAAAGCGGCTGTCGGTGTGGTGTCCCGGTACTACAACCTGGTGTTGGCGGACTGCGGCGCGGGTCTGTTCACCCCGTCCTCGCGCGGGGTGCTGTCCACGGTGTCGGGCATGGTGATCGTGGCCAGCGCATCGATCGACGGCGCCCGCCAGGCTGCGGTGACGATGGACTGGTTGCGCCAGAACGGATATCAGGATCTGCTTGGCCGGTCCTGTGTGGTCATCAACCACGTCACCCCGGGTAAGACCAATATCGACGTCGATGATCTGGTGCAGCAGTTCGAGCGCCACGTCGCGCCCGGCCGGGTGGTGGTGCTGCCCTGGGACAAGCACATCGCCGCGGGCACCGAGATCCAGCTGGACCTGCTCGGCCAGACCTTCCAGCGCCGAATCCTGGAACTGGCAGCCGCGCTGTCCGATGACTTCGACCGACTCGAACGGCGTTGACCGCCACCGCAACGTCGTCGGGGCCGTCGGCGGTCACTCCGGGCCGGCCGTCGACAACCCGGGTCACCATCCTCACCGGCCGACGGATGACCGACCTGGTGCTGCCGGCGTCGGCGCCGATCGAGACCTATATCGACGAGACGGTCGCGGTGCTGGCCGAGCTGCTGGACGACGCACCTGCGGATGTGTTGGCGGGCTTCGACTTCAAGGCGCAAGGCGTCTGGGCCTTCGCCCGTCCGGGCGCACCCCCGCTGAAGGCCAACGAATCGCTGGATGACGCCGGTGTCGTGGACGGCGCACTTCTGACGCTGGTGTCGGTCAGCCGCACCGAGCGGTACCGGCCGTTGGTCGAGGACGTCATCGACGCCATCGCGGTGCTCGACGAATCCCCGGAGTTCGACCGCAGCGCGTTGAACCGGTTCGTCGGCCTGGCCATCCCGACGGTCTCGGTCGTCGGCACCCTCACCGCTCTGGTGGCATGGACGCAGTCCGGGCAGTCCTGGTGGTGGGCGGTCGCTCTCGCGGTGCTGGGGCTGGGGTTGCTGGGTGGCGCCATGCTGTCGCAGAGCCGTTACCAGAGCATCGATCTGGCCGAGAGCCTGATGTTGTCCGCACTCCCACCGCTGGCCGCGGCCGCGGCGCTGGCGGTGCCGCTGCCGCGGGAGGCCGACGGGCTGGGCGCCCCGCAGCTGGCCGCCGCGGCCGCGCTGACGCTGCTGTTCACGCTGTCCACCCGCGGGGGACCACGAAAACGGGCCAGCGTGGCGTCGTTCTTCGCGGTATTCACGGTCGCCATCACCGCGGCCGCCGTCACCTACGGATACGGCGGCCAGGAATGGGTGCCCGCCGGCGCCATCGCCTTCGGTCTGATCGTGGTGACCAACGCCGCGAAGCTGACCGTCGCCGTCGCGCGCATCGCCCTGCCGCCGATCCCGGCCCCGGGCGAGGCGGTGACCAATGACGAACTGCTGGACCCGGTTTCGCGGCCCGATATCGCCGACGAGGAGTCTCCCACTTGGCAGGCGATCATCGCCTCGGTGCCGGATTCGGCAGCCCGCCTGACCGAGCGCAGCCAGCTCTCCAAACAGCTGCTGATCGGCTTCCTGACCGCCGGCGCAGTGGTGCTCGCCGCCGGAGCGATCTCGGTGGTGGTGCAGGGACACTTCTTCCTGCACAGCATGATCGTGGCCGCACTGGTCACCGTCATCTGCGGATTCCGGTCCCGGCTGTACGCCGAAAGATGGTGTGCCTGGGCATTGATGGCTGTGACCGTCACGGTGCCGACCGGGGTGGCTGTCCGGTTGTGCCAGTGGTACCCGGACCGGGCCTGGCTCGTGTTGGCGATCTACCTGCTGGTGGCGCTCGTCGCCCTGATCACGGTGGCGGCCACCGACAATGTCAACCGGCTCTCACCGGTCACCAAGCGGATCTTCGAGTTGTTCGACGGTGCATCGATCGCCGCGGTGATACCGCTGCTGCTGTGGATATCCGGCGTGTACGACCTGCTGCGCAACCTGCGATTCTAGGGAGCTGTCCCGGTGATCTCGGCGACCGCCTCATTGAGGCGGTCCTGGTCGGCGGCGATCGATTCCGCGGCCTCGGCGGTCGCATTGAGCAGGGCCTCGTTCACCCGCTGCTCCACCGTGCCGGCACCCAGCCGCAGCGTGCCGTCGGCGATGAACACATCGACGAGATGGTGGTGACCGTTCAGCGTCACCTCGACGGTCTCGGTTTCGTCTGTCGCGGTGAAGGCTTCGCTGGCCATCTTGTGCAGCTGCTGGTCCATCAGTTCCTGGAGACGGCCGGCCTGGCGCAGCACGGCCGCCACCTCCGGGTGCATCTGCGCGCCGCCGTGATCGGTGCTCACTTGGGCTCCTTGTCCTGCACGTCCTTGCGCCTGCGGTTACCGATCACGGGCTCGGTGTAGGCGCGCTCTTCGACGTAGAGCTCCTCGTCCGGCGCGAAGCGGGGGTCACGGCGCTTCTCCTTGCCCTGCTGACCGCCGCCATGACCCATACCGCCCATGCCGCCGCCCATGGCGCCCATACCGCCACCCATGGCCGACGCCGGGATGGCCCCGGACCCACCGCCCCGCGCGCCACCGCCGGGGCCGGGTGCGACCGTTTCGGCACCGACGTTGGGCTGCAACGGCAGTGCCGGGGCGCCACCGCCACCAGCCCCGGATCCGCCGCCCGAGCCACCGCCACCGACACCGGCCGGCGATATCCCGGGATCGTCGAGCCCCGGTTCGGGCAGGCCGGTACCCGGCGTTGCGCCGCCCCCGGGCAGGCCGCCGCTCGGGAGACCGCCGCCACCGCCGGGTTTGCCCGCCCCGGAGGGGGATCCGCCACCTGAAGGGGAACCACCGCTCGACGGTGCGCCGCCCGAGGGCGCGGAACCGGCGGGCTGACCGGACTGCGCGGACATGGGCGTCGCTTGGGGTTGCTGCGGGGTGGCCTGCGCCGGTACGCCGCCCGGCGAGCCACCGCCGCCTGTCGGATTGTCGGTGCCGGGGGGAGGTGGCGCAGTCGGTCGGGTCGGCTCCTTGGACTTGCCTTTGTCCCAACCGGTCTGCAGCGCCTGTCGAATCGGCGGGGTCGGCGGTGTGACCGGGGTGACCGCCGAAGCGGCTGCGTAGTCGGCGAGCACCTCTTCGGACTTCGCCTGCAGCTTCTGGTACTCCGCAAGCAGCAGCGACATCTGTGTCGCATCGGTGGTCGTACTGAGCTGTGCGGTGATCGCCTGCACCTCGGCGACGGTGGGGTGCGACGCGGCCGCCCACCGGTGGATGCGGGCGAGTTCTTTGGCGTGGTCGGACATCTTCACCGCGGCGCGGGCCATTTCCTGCAGCCAGGTCCTGTGGCGCCGCAGCGCTGTGCCCGCAACTTCGGCAGCGGAGCCGTCCCAATCAACCGCGTCGAGGTCGAATTCCTCTGCTCGCGCCGCCAACCGGGCCGCATAGTCGCCCCAATTGGCCGCAAAGCTGTCGAGCGTTGCGGCCTGATCGGGTTGTGCGATCTGTTCTGCGGCAACCTCGACGGCCAGGTAGCCGGGTGGGGCAGGACATGCCGCGGTGGGCATCTGCGGCACCGAAATCGGCACATCCATTTTCGGAACCGGGATCTCCGAGATCTCGCCGACGGTGCCGTCGATCGCCGCGGCACCGGCCTGATCGGTCGACTCATAGGTGGTGGCGGCCGCCTTCAACGCCCCGGAGAGCAGGGCGGCTTCCTCCTGGCCCGCCGCGATGAAGGATTTCATCCCCTCGCCTTCGGCACTGATCTGCCTCACGGCGACACCCGCGAGTTCCAGACCG
Source organism: Mycolicibacterium frederiksbergense (assembly GCF_012223425.1). Classification (GTDB taxonomy): domain Bacteria; phylum Actinomycetota; class Actinomycetes; order Mycobacteriales; family Mycobacteriaceae; genus Mycobacterium; species Mycobacterium frederiksbergense. The sequence continues at coordinate 2,363,595 of NZ_CP038799.1, read as the reverse complement.
CAGGGCGCCTGCGGCTGCTCGGGCGTGGGCGGCAGGGGCACGTCGAGGCTTGCGGCCTTGCCGCGCAGGTCTGCCGGTTCAACCTTCAGCGGCGATGTCATGACGCCCCCTCCAGCGCCATCTGGTAGCGGCTCTCCTCGCGCGGATTGATCAGCCGGATGGGCAACTGACTGTGCCGCGGGGTCTCGATGAAGTTGCTGCGCAGCACAACTCGGCCGACACCCGGGTGCGGACCGAGGTAGGTGGTGGAATTCGGCCAGGACACCTTGGCGACCGGTCCGATCCGGCCGTTGACGAACCCGGCGAACTCACGGAACTGCGGGCCCAGTGTCACCATCCCGCCGGCGGCCGCCGAGCGGATCACGAACTGGGTGAACAGCCGGGCATCGCCGAGGTTGACGCTCACGTCGACATCATCGAACGGCATGTAGACCGGGTAGCGGTCCGCAGTCTCACCGATGAGCACTCCGGCCGACCCGATGGGCAGTTCGTAGTGCCGGTCGGTGACCGGGCTCTCGCCGAGCAGGGCTGCTCGCTGACCGCCGAACAGGCACGAGAATCCGCGCGGTGTCGAGGGATTGGCGAGCGTGGTGAGAAGCACCGTCGTGGTCGGCGCCGCGCCGGGGCGGATGCGCACCCGGGTGATGGTGTGGTCGGCGCGCGCCGACCACCACATGTCGGGACCGCCCGGGGCGACGTAGGCGGCGGTGAACGTGCTGCGCCCCTTGATCGACGACCAGGATTCTCGTTCGAAGCTGATCTCGGTGGCATGGTCGAAATCATCGAAGCTGCGGCTGCAGCGCGCGTCGATTCCGTTGCTGGCCAACTGATCCGCGATACGGGTGGCCGAGGCGACCAGATAGCGGGCCAGCCCCGACACCCCGGTGTCACGGCGCTGTGCGGGCCGCCGCGTCACCTCGGGATCGGCACGCAGCACGATCCAGGTGCGCCGGTTCGCCGGCGCCGGGTAGGGGCCCACCACCTGTTCGTAGAGGGCGACCAGACCGGCCGGTGCCGACTTTCCGACCCGGTATCCGGCCGCCACCACGTCGGCCTCGAGCTCGGGGCAGTGCGCCATGATCAGCTGTTCCACGACGCGGGTGTCGATCACGTCATCGGTGAAGGCCTCGCCGTCCACGAGGACGGTCGGGGTGAAGGGCCGCGGGATGAGTTCGATGATCGCGACCAGGAAATCGCCCTGCCAGCGCACTGCGACATGGTCGCCCGGCAACACGGTGGCCCCGACGGCGGGTGCCGAGGGCGCGGCGGGCGGTGTGGTGAGCCTGCGGCGCCAGGAGAACAGGGCCGCGATCCAGCCCGTGATGCGGCGGCCACGCACGGTCAGCGTGACGCAGATCGTGAGCAGCACGGCCAGTGTGATGCCGAGCCACAACAGGTCCAGCGCAGTGAATACCGCGATACCGGCCGGAATGAGGACCGCCGCCCACAGCAGGTGCCCGGTGGTGAACCGGAACCCGAACTGGCCGAGGAACTCCTTCATCGGCGCCTCATGGCCCGTCGGGCCAGCGCCGCGATCCCCAGTACCAGCGCCAGCCCGGCGCCGGTCAGCACCACGATGGTGATCGGGCCGCGGTCGGGCGGCTCGATGACCACCGGCGGCGGCAGCTGCTTGACGCGGTACGGAGCCGCCTTCGGGCCGGGCGGTACATCCCAGGTCAGTGCGGCCACCGGATCGATGACCCCGGCGCCGACATAGTTGTCGACACCGCCACCGGGGTGGCGGGCGGTGGCGGTGATGCGGTTCATGATCTGTGCGGCCGTCAGGTTGGGGAACCGCTGCTTGAGCAGTGCGGCCAGACCCGAAACGTAGGCCGCGGCAAAGGATGTACCGGCAATCGGGATGGGTCCCTCGGCACCGTTGAGGGCGTTCACCGGGTTGCCGTCGTAGCCGAGCGCGGTGATGTTCTCGGCAGGCGCGGCCGCGTCGACCCAGGGCCCCGACATCGAGAAGGTGCTGGGCTGACCGGTCTGCCCGATGCCGCCGACGGTGAGCACCAGCGGCGAGTACCAGGCGGGGGACACGATCGTCTGCACCTGTTTCCAGCCGCGCGGATCGTTGGGCACGTCGGCCTCGGGCGGCGGGTTCTGGGTGCAGTCCTGGCCGGTGTTGCCCGCGGCCACCACCACGATCGCGCCCTTGATGTTGACGGCGAAGTTGATCGCCGCGCCGACGGTGGCCTCGTCGATCGGCCGCGTCGCCTTGTAGCAGGCGGCCTCGCTGATGTTGATGACCTGTGCCCCCAGGTTGGCGGCATGCACGATCGAGCGGGCCAGGCTGCGCAACGAGCCGGCGGTCTGGGTGGTATTCGGATCATTGGGGTCGCTGCGTGAGCCGACGGGCTGAAAGTTGTCCGAGGTTTGGCGCAACGACAGGATCCGCGCCTCCGGGGCCACGCCGACGAATCCGTCGGTGGGAGCAGGCCGCCCGGCGATGATTGCCGCGGTCAGCGTCCCGTGGGCGTCGCAGTCGGACATTCCGTTGCCGGCCTTGTCCACGAAATCGCCGCCGGGTTCGGCCGGGACCCGGGCAGAGCCGTTGACCCCGGTGTCGATGACCGCGACGGTCACCCCGGCCCCGGTGGCGAATTTCTGCGCATCGGCAAGGCGCAGGTACTCGTTGGCCCACGGTTTGTCGATGAAATTCGAATCCGGGAAGCTGATCGGCGCCGAGCATTGGCGGCGCTGCTCGGTCGGCTGGTCAGGACCTGTTTCGTCGGGCGGGACGGCGGCCGGATCGATGACGGGCGGTTCGATCGCGACGGCCGGCGGTGCCGTCAGCAGGACGAGTGCCAAAGCGGCCAGCAGCGCACCGATGCGTCGCACGGTTGTTCACTCCCCCTTGCAGTCCCCGGATGCGGGTTGTGCCGGCACAACCCGCAGCAAAGTGGAGGCCGCCTACCGGCGGCGCATCCTGTCACGACAGCCTAGGTGTGGACTTCCCATCCAGCTTTGCCAGAGTCATTTTACGGGGGTGCAGATGGGCCTCGTTCCGCTTTCTGGATCAGGCGTCGAGGTCCTTGGTCACCAGGTCGGCGATGGTGGCCAGCGCCGCGGCATCCTCGGATGCCACCGTCACCTGCGCGCCGTTTCCGGCGCCCAGCGTCATGATCATCAGTGCTGAGCCGGCGTCCACGGGTTCGCCACCGTCGACGGCGAGGGTCACCTCGACACCGGCGTTGACGACGGCTTCGGCGATGATCGCGGCAGGCCGGGCGTGCAGGCCGATGGACGATCCGACGGTGACGGTCTTCTCGGGCATGTGTTTCTCCTTGTGTGTTGGGGTTGTGGTCGAGAATGTCAGACGGACACAGCTTGGCGGGGCTTGATGAACTGCTTGGCCGCGACGACCGCCAGCGCGGAGACGACGGTGCCGGCCACGAGCGCGACGAGGAACATCGCCAGGTTGCCGATCGCGAAGAAGACGAAGATGCCGCCGTGCGGGGCCCGCAGCGTCACCCCGAACGCCATGCACAGCGCGCCGGTGATGGCCCCGCCGAACATCATCGACGGGATGACGCGCAGCGGGTCGGCCGCGGCGAACGGGATGGCGCCCTCGGAGATGAACGAGGCGCCGAGAAGCCAAGCCGCGCGCCCGTTTTCCTTCTCGGGTTCGCTGAACAGGCCGGGGCGGATCGTCGTTGCGAGCGCCATGGCCAGCGGCGGGACCATGCCGGCCGCCATCACGGTCGCCATGATCTCGAAGGATGCGGTGGTGGCCGCGGCAAGGCCGGCGGTGGCGAAGGCGTAGGCGGCCTTGTTGACCGGACCGCCGAGGTCGAAGCACATCATCAGGCCGAGAATGACGCCGAGGAACACCGCCGAGGTGCCGGTCAACCCGTTGAGCCAATCGGTGAGGCTGGTGTTGACCCAGGCGAGCGGGCGGCCGATCAGGAAGAACATGATCAGACCCACCGACAGTGACGCGATGAGCGGGATGATGACCACCGGCATGAGGCCGCGTAGCCATTGCGGGACTTTGAGGTTGCTGATCCACAGTGCGGTGAAGCCGGCGATCACACCGCCGACGATGCCGCCGATGAAGCCGCCGCCGACGAACACCGCGAGCGCACCCGCGGTGAAGCCCGGCGCGATACCGGGCCGGTCGGCGATGGCGAAGGATATGTAGCCGGCCAGCGCCGGCACCAGGAAGCTGAAGGCCAGCCCGCCGAGGGTGAACAGAATGGCACCGAGGTACTGCATCATGCCGCCGTCGGGCAGATTGGTCAGCGAGTTGTTGAGCGCGATGTCCTGGCCGTTGTCGGCGATCTCGTAGCCGCCGAACAGGAAGCCCAGCGCGATCAGCAGGCCACCGGCCGCGACGAACGGGATCATGTAGCTCACGCCGGTGAGCAGGATCTGCCGGGTCCGGGTGCCCCAGCCGACGTTGGAGGAACCCTCGGTGCCCGCGTCGGCGGAGGCGGTGCCCTCCACCCGGGCGGCTCTCGGGTTATCCGCGGCGGCAACGGCTTCGGCGATCATGGTGTCGGGTTCATTGATGGCGCGTTTCACGCCGGAGGCGATCACCGGCTTGCCCGCGAACCGGCCGCGATCCTTGACACCCACATCGGTGGCGAAGATGACGGCGTCGGCGGCGGCGATGGTCGAACCGGGCAGCGGGGTGCTGCCCGAGGAGCCCTGGGTCTCCACCACGAACTCGACGTCGGCGCGTTCGGCGGCCAGTTTCAGGGCGTCGGCCGCCATGTAGGTGTGCGCGATTCCGGTGGGGCAGGCGGTGATCGCCACGATCTTCTTCTTGGCGGCAGGTGCTGCGGCGGCGGCCGGCGCGGCGGCGGCGGGAGCAGGGGCCGGGTTCACCACGCCCTCGACCAGGGCGACCAGTTCACCGGCCGTGCCTGCGGACCGCAGCGACTCGACGAAGTCCTTGCGCACCAGTGCGCGGGCCAGGCTGGAGAGCAACTTCATGTGTTCGGCGCCGCCGGAATCCGGTGCGGCGATGAGGAACACCAGATCGGCCGGACCGTCGGGGGCGCCGAAGTCGACTTTGGGGGACAGCCGGGCGAAACCGATGGTCGGGGTGTCGACATACGGTGACCGGCAGTGCGGGATGGCGATCCCGCCGGGCAGGCCGGTCGCGGACTGGGCCTCGCGGGCCATGGCGGCGGCGATCAGCCCGTCGGCATCGGTGGTGCGGCCCGCGCCGACCAGTAGCCCGGCGATGCGGGAGATGACGGCCTGCTTGTCGGCGCCGGCGTCGGCGTCGAGCAGGACCAGGTCGGTGGTGATCACCGAGGGTGAACTGGACATGGATTGACCTTCTGTTGTCAGGACTCGGAACGGGACAGTGAAATGGCCTTCACTGGTACGGCTTTCAGATTGATGAGGTCCGGCCCGGGCAGCGCGGACCCGGGCAGGGAGGCGGCGGCGCTGCCATAGGCAACAGCCATCCGCAGCCGGTCGGGGGCGTCCGCCCCGGACAGCGCCGCCCGTACGTAGCCGGCAAGTGCGGAATCACCGGCCCCGACCGTGCTGCGCGGGGTGATCGGCGGGGAGCCGGCCAACCAGGCGCCGGACGGGTCGACGAGCACCGCGCCGGCCGCGCCGAGGGTGACCAGGATGGTGCGGGCACCGCGGTCGACCAGTCGGCGGGCCGCGGCGATCACCGGCATCGGATCACCTGCGGCGGCAGCATCTTCGAGCTCCTGGGCGGAGGTGCCGGTCAGTCCGGCGAGTTCCTCGGCGTTGGGTTTGATGAGATCGGGGGCCGCGCGGCCGAAGGACGCGGCCAACGCGGACAGCGGTGCGTCCGAGGTGTCCACCGCGACGAGGCAGTCCTTGTCGGACAGCTGGGCGACCACATCGGCATACCAGCTCACCGGTACGCCCGGTGGCAGCGACCCGGACATCACGATCCATTCCGCCCGGTGCCCGGCTTCCACCACGGTGCGGGTCAGGGCTTCCAGGGCGTCGGCGTCCAGCGTCGCGCCGGGCTCATTGAGTTTGGTTGTGGTGCCGTCATTTTCGGTGATGGCCACGTTGGTGCGGATCGTTCCGCGGATGGGCACCGTGGCGTAGGGGACCCCGGCGGCCCGCAGCGCGGTGAGCATCGGGTCGGCGTCGGCCGAGGGCAGCACGGCCAACGCATCCAGACCTGCCAGGCCGAGTGCGCGCGCAACGTTGACGCCCTTGCCGCCGGGTTCGTCGGTGACTGAACTGATCCGGTGTACCGCACCGCGGGTCAGGGCGCCGGGCAGCGTGACGGTGCGGTCGATGCTGGGGTTGGGTGTGACGGTGACGATCATGCGGATGCTCCTGCACAGGTGACTTCGATTCCGAGGCCGATGAGTTCCTCGCGGGCGGTGTCGGCGATCTCGGTATCGGTGATGAGTGCGTCGACGGTGGAGATCGGCGCAAAGCTGTGGAGTTCCTCCCGGCCGATCTTCGAGGAATCGGCGACAACGACGACGTAATTCGCACACTTGACCATGGCGCGCTTGATGGCTGCCTCCTCGCTGTCCGGTGTGGACAGGCCGTGCCGGGCGGTGATCCCGTTGGTGCCGATGAAGGCGATGTCGACCCGGAGCTGCTCGAGGGTCTGCAGGGCCTGCTCGCCGACGGTGGCCTGGGTGAGTCCGCGGACCCGCCCGCCGAGCAACTGCAGCGATACCGATGGCACCGCGGACAGCCGGGCGGCGACCGGTACCGAGTTGGTCACCACCACGAGCTCGCGGTCGGTCGGGATGAGCGCGGCGACCCGGCTGGTGGTGGTGCCGGCGTCCAGCAGCACGCTGGCGCCACCGGCGGGGAACACGTCGGTGGCGGCCGCGGCGATGGCGTCCTTGTGGGCGGCCCGGGTCGCGTCCCGCTCGCCGACATCCTGTTCGACCAGGTGCAGTGCCCGCGCCGGGACGGCGCCGCCGTGGACCCGGCGCAGCAGGCCGGCCTTGTGCAGCACGGCGAGGTCGCGGCGCACCGTTTCGGTGGTGACGTCGTAGGTCTGGGCCAGTTCGGTGACCGAGGCGCGCCCCTGCTGCATCACCAGGGTGGCGATGGCGTTCTGGCGTTCCTCGGCGTACATCCGTCTCCGTTCGGGCGAGCCGACCGGCTCAAATGTTGATATATGTGGTTTTACGCTTGAATCTGTTGACTTGTCAATACTTTCTTGTAATCTGAATCACATGAGCACTTCATCCGTGACTGAGACACAGGTTCTGACCGGCGTTCCGGTGGTGGCCGGGGTTGCCTACGCCCCGGTGATCCGGCCGGGAGCGCGACCGACTGCCCCGGTGTCCGCCGCCGATGTGCCCGAGGCGGACCGGCCGGGCGAGGTGGACCGGCTCAAAGCCGCGGCGGCGGCGGTCGCCGAGCGGCTGCGCGATCGGGCGGCACACGCGACCGGGGTGGCGTCGGAGGTGCTGGCCACCACCGCCGCGCTGGCCCAGGACCGGGCCTGGCTCCTGGACGCGGAAAAGCGGATCAAGGCAGGCAGCCCGGCTCATCATGCGGTGGGAGGGTCCATCGCCAAGATCTCTGATGCGCTGTCGAAGGCCGGCGACCTGATGGCCGAACGGGTGACGGACCTGCGTGACGTCCGCGACCGGGTGCTCGCCCAGCTGGCCGGGCTACCCGAACCCGGGGTTCCGGTGCCGGATGTCCCCTCGGTGCTGTGCGCGGAGGACCTCGCGCCCGCCGACACCGCCGGCCTGGACCCGACCCTGGTGGTGGCGCTGGCCACCACCCTCGGCGGCCCGACGAGCCACACCGCGATCATCGCCCGCCAGCTCGGCATTCCGTGCGTGGTGGCGGTGGCCGGGCTGGACGCGGTGCCGGCCGGTGTGAAGGTGATGGTCAACGGTGCCCTCGGCACGGTGACGGTGTCCCCGGATGCCGAGCAGGCACAGCACGCCGTCGGGAAAGCACGCGAGGACGCCGCGCGCATCGCGCAATGGACCGGACCCGGCGCCACCGCCGACGGGCATGCGGTGGCGGTACTGGCGAATGTCCAGGATGGTGCGGCGGCCCGCGCGGCGAGTCAGACTCCGGCCGAAGGCGTCGGGCTCTTCCGGACCGAGCTGTGTTTCCTGAACCGCGACACCGAGCCGACGGTGGACGAGCAGGCGCGCATCTACGGTGAGGTGCTGACCGCATTCGAGGGCCGCAAGGTCGTCATCCGCACCCTGGACGCCGGTTCGGACAAACCGCTGAAATTCGCCGGGCACACCGATGAGGCCAACCCGGCACTGGGGGTGCGCGGCGTTCGTATCTCGTTCGGGAACCCGGGACTGCTCACCCGTCAGCTCGAATCGATCGCCGCGGCGGCACAGGCCACCGGCAGCGATCCCTGGGTGATGGCGCCGATGATCGCCACCGGAGATGAAGCGAAAAACTTTGCCGCCCAAGCGCGCTCCTTCGGGCTGACGCCTGGTGTGATGATCGAGATTCCGGCGGCGGCACTGCTGGCCGACCGCATCCTCGAGCATGTCGACTTCTTGTCGATCGGCACCAACGATCTGGCGCAGTACACGATGGCCGCTGACCGGATGTCGGCCGAACTGGCCACCCTGACCGATCCGTGGCAGCCCGGCGTGCTGACCTTGGTCGCGATGACCGCCAAGGCCGGTGCGGCCGTGGGGAAGCCGGTGGGTGTGTGCGGTGAGGCGGCCGCGGACCCGCTATTGGCCTGCGTGCTGGTGGGGATGGGCGTGACGTCATTGTCGGCGGCCGCCACGGCGGTGCCCGGAGTGGGCGCCGCGCTGGCCGGAGTCACGCTGGAGCGATGCCGTGCCGCGGCGCAGTCGGTGGTGCAGACGGCAAGTGCCGCGGACGCCAGGTCCGCGGCACTTGCCGTGTTGGGGTAAAGCGGGCTAGAACCAGACTTTTCGACCACCGACCGGACGGCCGACGGCGCCCAGGATCCACAACACGACGCCGACGACGACGAGAATCGCGCCGATCGTGTAGAGGATCGAGAGGCTGGTGAAGTATCCGATCAGCAGGAGCACGATGCCGAGCACAATCATGGTAGTTCCCATCCTTGAGGTGATGCTTATGCGTTATCGCTTGGGGAGAATTTCCAAAACCGTCAAAATCCAAACCTGCGACGCGCCAGGAATGAATCGGACCACAGTCCGGTTACTCTGAACATGCCTGCCATCACAGCCGATACGCTCACCCTGCCCCGCATCGCGGCGGCTTCGCCCGCCGAGACCGAACGCCGCGTGCGCTCCATCACCACCGGCCCCCGCGGCTACGAGGGCGAGGGGTTCCCTGTCGTCCGCGCCTTCGCCGGCGTCAGCGCCGCCGATCTCGACCCCTTTGTGCACATGGACCAGATGGGCGAGATCGAATACCAGCCCGGTGAACCCCGCGGGACCGACTGGCATCCGCACCGTGGCTTCGAGACCGTCACCTACATGATCGACGGCCGTTTCGCGCACCAGGACTCGCACGGCGGCGGTGGTCTGATCACCGACGGTGCCACCCAATGGATGACGGCGGGTGCCGGCATCCTGCACATCGAGACCCCACCCGCCGAACTCGTCGAGAGCGGTGGCCTGTTCCACGGCGTCCAGCTCTGGGTGAACCTGCCGCGCAAGGACAAGTTCGCCGCTCCGCGCTACCAATCCATCGAGGGCGGTGCCGTGGAGCTGCTGTCCTCGGACGACGGTGGCGCGTTGGTCCGCGTCATCGCCGGTTCCATCGGTGAACATGCCGGACCGGGCCAGACCCACACCCCGATCGCGTTGGCCCATGCCACCATCGAGCCCGGCGCGCGGCTGAACCTGCCCTGGGATCGGCAGTTCAACGCATTGGTCTACGTGCTGTCCGGGCGGGGCAGCGTGGGGTCGCAGGGTCGCCCGATCCAGCAGGGCCAGCTGGCCGTGCTCGGCTCCGGTGACCGCATCGAGATCGCCGCGGACTCCGGACAGGACGGCAACCGGCCGGCGCTGGAAGTGCTGCTGCTGGGCGGACGCCCGATCCGCGAGCCGGTGGTGCAGTACGGGCCGTTCGTCATGAATTCCAAATCGGAGGTGTTACAGGCGATGGAGGACTTCAACGCCGGCCGGTTCGGGTCGCTGCCGCCGAATGCCCTCACCCCGCACCGGGTGCGCTGAACCCTTGTCCTGGCGGTTTGCTGAAAGGTCAATTTCGTGTGACTTCGCAATCATCCTCCGGTAGTGGGGCAGGTGATCTGTGGCACAATTTGACTGTGCCGCATATAGCCAGCAGAGGTCCGGGTCGTCCGCCTGCCGCCAAGGCAGCGGAGACCCGGGAGCGCATCCTGCAGGCCGCGCGGGAGGTGTTCAGCGAACTCGGTTACGACGCAGCAACATTCCAGGCCATCGCGGTTCGTTCGGATCTGACCCGCCCGGCCATCAATCACTACTTCCAGAGCAAGCACCTGCTCTATCGGGAAGTGGTCGAGCACACCAACGCCGTCGTGGTGCGGGCCGGTGTCGAGAAAGCCAAGGCCGAGCCGACACTGCTGAAGCGACTGTCGGCGTTTTACGCGGTGGCGATGCAGGCCGACAGCAAGGACCGCTCGGTCGCGGCCTTCCTGGTGACCTCGGTGCTGGAGGCGCAGCGCCATCCCGAACTCAGCCAGGACGAGCACGACCCGCTCGCGAACTCCCGGGCATTCGTGCAGTGGGCCGTCAGCGATGCCATCGAGCGCGGCGAACTGACCACCGATACCGATGTCGCAACGTTGGTCGAGATGCTGGTTGCGGTGATGTGGGGGATGGGTTTCTACGCCGGTTACGTCGGGACGCACGACGAAGCCGCCGCGGTGGTCGGGCAACTGGAACTGCTGATGGCTAACAAGCTGTGGACGCTCTCGAAGTAGCTGGTTGCCGGCGCAGGCGGATAGATAATCTAACTATCGGTAGCATCGGGACATGAGCTCACTGCGCACCCACGATGACAGCTGGGACATCGCGTCCAGCGTAGGAACCACCGCCGTGATGGTCGCCGCAGCGCGAGCCGCCGAGACGGCAAGCGCCGACCCGCTGATCAGCGACCCGTACGCGCGCATGCTGGTCGAGGGTGCCGGCGGCGGCGTGTGGGGCCTGATGATGGACGAGGACTGGGTCGCCCGCGCGGTCGACATCGACCCCGAAGGCGCCGCCATCTTCGCGCACATGGGCAGCTATCAGGCGGTGCGTACCCGCTACTTCGACGATTTCTTCACCGCCGCCGGCGGCGCCGGGATCCGTCAGGTGGTGATCCTCGCGTCCGGCCTGGATTCGCGCGCGTACCGGCTGGACTGGCCGGCCGGCACCACCGTCTTCGAGATAGACCAGCCCAAGGTGCTCGAATACAAGGAGTCGGTGCTCTCCGAGCACGGTGTGCGGCCGACGTCGACCCGCCGGGAGGTGGCCGTCGACCTGCGCCACGACTGGCCGAAGGTGTTGCGCGAAGCCGGTTTTGACGCCTCGACGCCGACAGCCTGGCTGGCCGAGGGTCTGTTGATGTACCTGCCCGCGGACGCGCAGGACCGGCTCTTCAGCCAGATCACCGAACTCAGCGCCACGGGTAGCCGGATTGCGGTGGAGACAGCTCCGACGCAGGCCGAGGAACGTCGCCAGCAGATGAAGGAACGGTTCGAGATCATCAAGGAGAAGTTCGGTATCACCGACAGCCTCGATGTCGGCGAGCTCATGTACAACGATCCGGACCGTGCCGATGTGGCCGAATGGCTCGGCGCCCACGGCTGGGACAGCGCCGCGGTGCAATCGGCCGCCGAGATGCGCCGGCTCGATCGTTGGGCGCTGCCCGACGGCCCGGATGCGCCCGCCGACGACGCGTTCTCCCAGTTCGTGACCGCCACCAGACGCTGAGAGCGGAATTTAGGTCTTATGGACCGACCGACCGGATGGTTAGTATCAGATTTCCTCGGTCTGGAAGGACGCTCCGATGACCACGCACGCAGACGCACCCACTTCACCAGCGGTGACGGACATCCCGGCGGTCGTCGCCGGACTCCGCGCGGCCTACGCCACCGGCCGCACCCGCGACATCGAATGGCGTAAACAGCAGCTCCGCGCGCTGGAACGGATGGTCGTCGACAACGAGTCCGCCATCGCCGCAGCGCTGGCATCGGACCTGGGCCGCAAGCCGTTCGAGGCGTGGCTGGCCGATATCGCCAGCACCGCCGCCGAGGCCCGCGACGCCGCCAAACATCTGGGCAAGTGGGCCAAGCGCCGGTACCGCCTCCTGGAGCTGTCCCAGCTGCCGGCCCGCGGCTGGGTCGAGTACGAGCCCTTCGGCACCGTGCTCGTCATCGGCGCCTGGAACTTCCCGTTCGCGCTGACCCTGGGCCCCGCGGTGGGTGCCATCGCCGCCGGTAACACCGTTGCGCTCAAACCCTCCGAGCTGGCGCCCGCGTCCTCGGCGTTGATGGCTGAGCTGGTCCAGCGATACCTGGACCCCGAGGCCGTCGCGGTCATCGAGGGTGACGGCTCGGTCAGCCAGCTGCTCATCGACCAGGGTTTCGACAAGATCTGTTTCACCGGTGGCACCGAGATCGGCCGTAAGGTCTATCAAGCCGCGGCCGCACATCTGACCCCGGTGACCCTGGAGCTGGGCGGCAAGAGCCCGGTCATCGTGGCCGCCGACGCCGACCTGGACGTCGCCGCCAAACGGATCGCCTGGACCAAGCTGATCAATTCGGGTCAGATCTGCATCGCCCCGGACTACGTGCTCGTCGACGCCGCGGTGCGTGACGAACTGGTCGCCAAGGTCAAGGCCGCGGTGCAGGTGTTCGAGGCCGACGCGACCGGCGGCAAGCGCATCGTGAACCGGCGCCACTTCGACCGGCTCGCCGCGGCGGTGGCCGCCACCGAGGGCGAGGTGGCGATCGGCGGCGGCACGAACGCCGCCGAGCTGGCGCTCGAGCCGACCGTCGTGGTCGACCCGTCGCTGGACGAGCCACTGATGACCGATGAGATCTTCGGACCGGTTCTGCCGATCGTCACCGTCCAGAACCTGGACGAGGCAATCGCTTTCGTCAACGCGCGGCCCAAGCCGCTGGCCGCCTACCTGTTCACCAAGAGCAAGGCCACCCGAGAGCGGGTGATCCGTGAGGTGCCCGCCGGCGGCATGGTGGTCAACCACCTGATCTTCCACTTCGCGACCACCAAGCTGCCGTTCGGCGGTGTCGGCCCGTCCGGGATGGGCGCCTACCACGGCCGGTACGGATTCGAGGAGTTCAGCCACCGCAAGTCGGTGCTGACCAAGACCACCCGCCCCGACTTGGGGGCGATGATCTACCCGCCGTATACAGAGAAGGCGTGGAAACTGGCCCGGCGGCTGTTCTAGGCGCGGGATCGACCACACAAGAACTGACCCAACACCGAGAGGAATGTAATGCCCGGAGTGCAGGATCGCGTTGTCGTCATCACCGGAGCCGGCGGTGGCCTCGGCCGCGAGTACGCCCTGACCCTGGCCCGTGAGGGTGCCAGCGTCGTCGTCAACGACCTCGGCGGTGCCCGTGACGGGTCCGGCGCCGGACACAACATGGCCGACGAGGTGGTCGCGGAGATCAAGGCCGCCGGTGGTCGCGCCGTCGCCAACTACGACAGCGTTGCCGAACCCGAGGGTGCGGAGAACATCATCAAGACCGCGGTCGATGAGTTCGGCAAGGTCGACGGCGTGGTGAGCAACGCGGGCATCCTGCGCGACGGCACATTCCACAAGATGACCTTCGAGCAGTGGGATGCCGTGCTCAAGGTGCACCTCTACGGCGGGTACAACGTCATCCGGGCGGCGTGGCCGCACTTCCGTGAGCAGAGTTTCGGCCGCGTCGTCGTCGCGACCTCCACCAGCGGTCTGTTCGGCAACTTCGGGCAGGCCAACTACGGCGCCGCCAAGCTGGGCCTGGTCGGATTGATCAACACGCTGGCCCAGGAAGGCGCCAAGTACAACATCAAGACCAACGCGGTCGCGCCGATCGCCGCGACCCGCATGACCCAGGACATCCTGCCGCCCGAGGTGTTCGAGAAGCTGACCCCGGAATACGTTGCGCCCGTGGTCGCGTACCTGATGACCGAGGAACTGCCGGATACCGACTCGGTGTTCATCGTCGGCGGCGGCAAGGTGCAGCGCACCGCTCTGTTCCAGAACGAGGGTGTCACCTTCACCGAGGTGCCGACCGTGGACGACATCGCCGGCAAGTGGGGCGAGATCACCGACCTGTCGGCAGCGCAGGCCGCCAGCTTCAAGCTCGGATGAAAGCGCTTGTCGCACAGGCACTGACCGGTACCGAGGGACTGGCTTACATCGAAGTCGAGGATCCCGAGTCTGCGGACTCGGTGATCATCGACGTCGGGGCGTCCGGCGTCTGCTTCCCCGATCTGCTGTTGCTACGCGGTGAGTACCAGCTGCGGCTGGAGCCACCGTTCACTCCGGGCATGGAGGTTGCCGGCACCGTCCGGTCGGCTCCGGAGGGTTCGGGTTTCACCGTCGGCCAGCGGGTTTCGGCGATGTCCATGCTCGGTGGCTACGCCGAGCGGGTGGCGGTCGCGCCGTCGAGTGTGGTGCCCACCCCCGACGGTATCGACGATGCGGCGGCGACCGCGCTGCTGGGCAACTACTACACCATGTACTTCGCTCTGCACCGCCGCGCGGCGTTGCGGGCCGGGGAGACGGTGCTGGTGCTCGGCTCGGCCGGCGGGATCGGGGTGGCAGCCATCCAGATCGCCAAGGCGCTCGGCGCCCGGGTGGTGGCGCTGGTGCACCGCCCGGACGCACAGGAATTCGTGGCCGGCGTGGGTGCCGATGTGGTGCTCCCGCTGACCGAGGGCTGGAAGCAGGCGGTGCTCGATGCCACCGGTGGCCGCGGCGTGGACGTGGTCGTCGACCCGGTCGGTGGTGACGCGTTCGACGACGCCATCCGGGTGATGGCCCCCGAAGGGCGGCTGTTGGTCATCGGATTTGCTGCCGGACAGGGCATTCCGACGGTCAAGGTGAACAGGCTGCTGCTGCGCAACGTCAGTGTGGTCGGTGTCGGCTGGGGCGAGTTCCTCCGGCATTCGCCGGCCGCGCAGGCCGAGGTCGGCGCCGGCCTCGCCGACCTGGTCGCCGCCGGGCTGCGGCCGCCGGCGCCGGTGACCTACCGGCTCGCCGACGGTGCCGCAGGCCTGCAGGCGCTGGCCGAGGGCAAGATCCGGGGCAAGCTCGTCCTGGAGCCGTAGTGGACGCCCCGCGCGCATTGGCGTTCGACGTGTTCGGCACCGTGGTGGACTGGCGGTCCGGCATCATCGCCGAACTGCAATCCTTCGGAGCCCGCCATGGGCTGCAACGGGATTGGGCGTCCTTCGCCGATGCGTGGCGGGCCGGCTACGCCCCCGCCATGGACCGGGTGCGCCGGGGTGCGTTGCCCTGGACGCGTATCGATGATCTGCACCGCGAGATCCTGGTCGATCTGCTCGACGGCGTGCCGGTCGGCGAGGCCGAGATCGACGACCTCAACCGGGCCTGGCATCGGCTGCCTCCCTGGTCGGACTCGGTCTCCGGTCTGCACCGCCTGAAGCAGCGCTTCATCATCACCACGCTGTCCAACGGCAACGTCTCGCTGCTGACGAACATGGCCAAGAACGCCGGATTGCCGTGGGACTGTGTGATCTCCGCCGAGCTGTTCGGCCATTACAAACCCGACCCCGAGGCCTATCTCGGCTGCGCCCGACTGCTCGATGTGGCACCCGAGGAGCTCATGCTCGTCGCCACCCACCCGAGCGATCTGCGGGCGGCGCGGGCCTGTGGCCTGCGCACCGGCTACGTCGTGCGGCCGCTCGAGCACGGCCCCGGCCGTCGGCTGCCGGAAGTCACCGACGGTGAGTTCGAGCTTGTCGCGCAGGATTTCGTCGACCTGGCCCGACAGCTCGGCGCGTAGACCGTAGATTCAGGGGGTGAGCACCCTCGGGATCGTCCTGGTCGCGCTGGCCATCGCCGTCGGGCTGGCCGGCATCGTGATCCCGATCCTGCCCGGCGGCCTGCTGGTGATGGCGTCGATCGGGGTGTGGGCCTACGTCGAGGGTTCGACCACGTCCTGGGTGACATTCGGTATCGCGGCAGCGTTCTTCGTCATCGCCGAGGTGATCAAGTACACCTGGCCCGTCCAGCGTATGCGCCGCGCCGAGGTCCGAACATCGGTGCTGGTGATCGGTGGGGTGGCCGGAATCGTCGGCTTCTTCGTCATCCCCGTCATCGGTCTGCTCATCGGATTCGTGCTCGGGGTGTTCGCCGCCGAACTGGCAATGCGACGTGACACCACCCGGGCGTGGGCCTCGACGGTGCACGCACTCAAGGGTGTGGCGCTGTCGGTCGGTGTGGAGCTGACCGGCGCGCTGCTGGCCACGGTCACCTGGGTCGTCGGCGTCCTGCTCAGCTAGTAGAAATCAGGTGGTGAGTTGGGTGCGCAGCCGGGCCAGCTCGGCCTCGGTCACCCCGGCGGCCTCCAGGAAACCGCCGACCGATCCATAGAGCTCGTCGACCTTGCGGCCGGCAGCCTCGAGGTACTCCGCCCGAACACCGAGCACGGCGTCGGTGAGCCGCGCCTCGGCGAAGGTCAGCACCTCGGGTGCCTCGCCGGCGCGGGCCTTCACCGATTCCATGATGCTCATCCGCAGCGGGTCGATGGCGTCATTGCTGCGCAGGAAGTCGGTCAGGATCGCGTCCCGCGGCACGCCGACGGCCTCGAGCACGGTGGCGACGGTGAACCCGGTGCGGTCCTTGCCGGCGAAGCAGTGCGCGATGACCGGCCTGCCGTCGGCCAGCAGCGAGATCACCTGGCGCACGGCCACCTGCGCGCCGGTCAGGGACGGGAACTCCTCGTACACCTCGGTCATGTACCGCTTGGCGGACTCGGCGACGTCCTCACCGTCGGGGGACTCCGACATCACCCGCTGGAACGTGGCCTCGTGCGGCGCGTCCTGCTCGGAGTCATCCTCGAAGTGGAACGGCAAGTGGTGCAAGGAAATGCTCGCCGGCACCTGGCCGGGTCCGCGGCGTTCGAGCTCGCGCCGCGACCGCAGGTCGGCGACATCGTTGATGCCGAGTGCGAGCAGCGCGGCCTGTCCCTCGTCGGTGAGGCGGCTCAGTTCGCTGGACCTGAACAGCAGGCCGGGCCGGATGCCGGCGGACTCGGCAACATCGCGAAAGTTCCACGCTCCCGCCAGCATCGCGGTCATCGTGCGGTGACCGCTGCGGCGAAAGGGCTCTTTTCTTTGCCGAGTTCGGCGCGGGCGATGGTGCGCATGTGCACCTCGTCGGGCCCGTCGAACAGCCGCATCGCGCGGTGCCAGCCGTACAGGCGGGCCAGGGGGAAGTCGTCGGAGACCCCGGCGCCGCCGTGCACCTGGATGGCTCGGTCGATGACGTCGCACGCGATCTGCGGGGCCACCGACTTGATCTGGGAGACCAGCACGTGGGCGGCCTTGTTGCCCTCCTGATCGATGGTCCAGGCGGCCTTCTCGCACAGCAGCCGGGCCTGGTCGATCTGGTTGCGCGACTTGGCGATCTGCTCGCGCACCACACCCTGCTCGGCCAGCGGCTTGCCGAACGCGATACGGGTCTGCACGCGGTCGATCATCAACGCCAGCGCCCGCTCGGCGGCCCCCAGTGCGCGCATGCAGTGATGGATCCGGCCCGGGCCGAGGCGGGCCTGGGCGATCGCGAAGCCACTGCCCTCCTCGTGCAAGAGGTTCTCCGCGGGCACCCGGACGTTGTCGAAGGTGATCTCGCAGTGTCCGTGCTGGTCCTGCCACCCGAACACCGGCAGCGACCGCTCGATCGATACGCCGGGGGTGTCGGCGGGCACCAGGATCATCGACTGCTGCTGATGGCTGGCGGCGTCGGGGTTGGTGCGGCCCATCACGATCAGCAGTTTGCAGCGCGGATCGGCGGCCCCGGTGATCCACCACTTGCGGCCGTTGATCACGTAGTCGCCGCCGTCGCGCAGCATGGTGGTCTCGATATTGCGGGCATCGCTGGAGGCCACCGCGGGCTCGGTCATCGCGAACGCCGAGCGGATCTCCCCGGCCAGCAGCGGCTCCAGCCACTGCCTGCTCTGCGCCTCGGTGGCGAACAGGTGCAGGGTCTCCATGTTGCCGGTGTCCGGTGCCGCACAGTTGAGCACCTCGGGAGCGATCTCCATGCTCCACCCGGACAGCTCGGCCAGCGGGGCGTACTCCAGGTTGGTCAGCCCCGACTCCGAGGGTAGGAACAGATTCCACAACCCGGCGGCCTTGGCCTTGGCCTTGAGTTCCTCGACCACCGGAGGGACCGTGTGATCCTTCGGGCCCTTCTCCTCGCGATAGGCGTGGTAGGAGGCCTCTGCCGGGAAGACGTTTTCGACCATGAAGTCGGAGAGCCGCTTGTGGTAATCAGCCGCCTTGGCAGACATCGCGAAGTCCATGACCGTCACGATATGTCACATGGTTAGACAAGTGGAATGGGGGCAGCAGACAGTGGCTGTCCGGCCGACTGTGAATCGTCGTCGGAAAGCGGACCCGATCGCCGCCGAGGATTCACACCCGGTGCTCGACGCGGACCCGACTTCCCAGTGTGGTGAGGGCCAGCGCGCCCGCCAGCACCGCCAGCCCGATGACCAGCCCGGCTACCGCTGTCCAGCCCGCGGCGTCGAATGCCAGCCCGCCGAACCAGCCGACGGCGCTGGACCCGGCGTAGTAGAAGAGGTTGTAGAGCGAGGACGCCTGGGTCTTGCCGGTCCCGGCGGCGTAGGCGACCCAGCCGGACGCGATGGCGTGCGCGCCGAAGAACCCGGCGGTCGCGATGACGAGTCCGAGCAGCACCACGGCGATGTGATCGCTCACGGTGAGGGCGGTACCGACGATCATGGTGGCGATCGAGCCCACAAGGACCTTTCGGCGGCCGAAGCGTCCGGCCCCGGCGCCGGCACGTGCGGAGGTGAACGTGCCCGCCAGATAGGCCAGGAACACCAGGCTGACCAGCGTCTGCGGCAGGTGGAACGGCGCTGCGGTCAGGCGGAACCCGAGGAAGTTGTAGATGGCGACGAAGCCGCCCATCAGCAGGAAGGCCTGGCTGTAGAGCACCAGCTGTCGTGGTGAGCGCAGGTTGTCGCGGAGCCGGCGGGCCAGGTCTCCGCCCGGGCCGGGCCGGAAACCTCTGGCCGGCGGCGCGAGGCGCACGAAGGCCACCGCAGACAGCCCGCAGAGCACGGCCACCGCCAGTACGCCGACCCGCCAGCCGGCGTACTCGGCGAGCGGGCCGGTGACCAGGCGGCCGACCAACCCGCCGATCGTGGTGCCTGCCACGTAACTGCCCGCGGCGCGAGCGGCATTGCCGGCGTCGACCTCCTCGGTCAGGTAGGCGATCGCGATGGCCGGCACGCCGCCGAGCATCAGACCTTCGATGAAACGCCCGGACAGCAACATTGCAGAGCTCGGCGCCAGCGGAACCAGTAGCCCCAGAACGGTTGCCGCCGTGATGGATAGCGTCATTGCCTGCACCCGGCCGATGCGGTCGGCCAGCGCGGCCCAGGGGATGACGCCCAGCGCCAGACCGATGGTCGCGGCCGACACTGTCAGTGCGGCGTCGGCGGCGCCGGTGCCCAGGTCACGGGCGATCAGCGGAAGCACCGACTGTGGGGAGTACAGCTGCGCGAAGGTGGCGACACCACCGAAGAACAATGCGGCCAGCAAGCGCCGGTATTCGGCGGACCCACGCGAATGGCCCTGCCAGTCAACAGGGGTCACCGTGGTCGCCACCCGGACGACGCTAGGACGCTACCGGTGATGTGTCCAATGCATGATACTAGTTCAATTCATTACGAATGTGCATGAGAAAGTCCGCGAGGCGCCGCGCCGTCGGAGCCATCTCACGGTCCGTGCTCCAGGTCAGGCCGATCTGCCGTTTCGCCGTCGCCTCGGTCAGCGGGATGTACGCGGCGCCGGGTTCGGTGCGATCAGGCCGGGGAACCGGGACGACCGCGACACCGAACCCGGCCGCGACCAGGCCCTCCATCGTCGGGATCTCCATGGCTTCGAACACCACCGGCGGGGAGATGCCGGCATCGGCGCACAATTCGTCGGTGAGCAGCCGCAGGCCGAAGCCCGGCCGCAGGGCCACGAACGGCTCGTCGGCGGCGTCGGCCAGCCGAATCCTGGACCGCCCGGCGAAGCGATGCCCCCGCGGCACCGCCAGACACAGCCGTTCGACGTACAGCACTCGCCAGGGGTGACCGTCGGGTCGCGGCGAGGTGATCGCGAGATCGGTCTGACCGTTGGCGAGACGCTCCGCAATCGCGTGTGCCGGTCCCTGAAAGAGTTCGAACTGCACGCGCGGGGCCTCGGCACGGAACCGGCGCAGCAGGTCGGGCACGAATCCGCCGGCCTGTGAATGCAGGAAGGCCAGCCGCACCGTGCCGGTCTCCGGGTCGCGCAGTGTAGCGATACGTTCAGTGGCCGAACGCATTTCGTCGATGCTGCGGCGAGCGTGCTCCAGCAGGATCCGGCCGTAGCTGTTGAGTTGCAGCCGGCGGTTGAGGCGGTCGAACAGCGGTGCCCCGACCTGCAACTCCAACCGGGCCAGTGATCGCGACAGCGTCGGCTGGCTGATGCCCAGTTCGGCCGCCGCCTCGGTGACATGCTCGACCTCGGCCAGCGTCACGAACCATTGCAGCTCTTCGATGTTCACCGCCACCGCCTCTCCCGCACCGAATCTTGCCACCCGGAGTCCTCCCGCTGTGACAAGCTGCTCACATGCAGGATTCGGCCCAGAAGGTGCGTGTGGTGGTCGGCGACGACCACCCGATGTTCCGGGACGGTGTGGTGCGGGCGCTGGCCGCCAGTGGATCCATCGACGTGGTCGCCGAGGCCGACGACGGGGTCGCCGCGCTCGAACTGATCCGCACCCACCGACCGGCGGTCGCGCTGCTGGACTATCGGATGCCCGGCATGGATGGCTCCGAGGTGGCCGCCGCGGTCACCCGGGACCAGCTGCCGACCCGCGTCCTGCTCATCTCGGCCCATGACGAGTCGGCCATCGTCTACAAGGCGTTGCAGGACGGTGCCGCGGGGTTCCTGTCCAAGGAGTCGACGCGCAGCGAACTGGTCGATGCCGTGCTGGCGTGTGCGCGCGGCCGTGATGTCATCGCGCCCGCGCTGGCGGCGTCGTTGGCCGGCGAGATCCGCCGCCGCCATGAGCCCGATGTCCCCACGCTGTCGGCCCGGGAAGCCGAAGTGCTCGCGATGATCGCGCGCGGGCTGACGATTCCGGCGATGGCCAAGGAGCTCTACCTTGCGCCGTCGACGGTCAAGACCCATGTGCAACGGCTCTACGAGAAGCTCGGCGTCGGCGATCGGGGGGCCGCGGTGGCCGAGGCGATGCGCCGCAAGCTGCTCGACTGACGTGACACGCCTCGTGGAGTTCTTCGCGGCCGAACCCGTTCGGGTGTCGGCGGTGCTGCGGCTGCCGTTGATCGCACTGATTGCGGTGCTGGTGTGGATCTGGGAGGTCGACCACTGGCTGCCCGGGCTGTATGCCGTGGTCCTGGGCGGCTACGCCGCCGCCGCGGTGGTGTGGCTGCTGGCCGTGCTCAACGGACCGCTGCCGCGCTGGGCGGACTGGGCGTCGACCGGTGTCGACGTGCTGCTGATCGTGGTGTTGTGCGTGGTCTCGGGCGGCGCCACCGCCGCGCTGCTGCCGGTGTTCTTCCTACTGCCCATCTCGGTGGCATTCCAGGACCGGCCGTTGCTGACGGCGATCATCGGCACGGTCACCGCCGGTGCCTATCTGGCGGTGTGGATCGTCTACTCCAAACGCGATGACCGAATCGGCCTGCCGGACATGGTCTACACGCATTTCGGGTTCCTGTTGTGGCTGGCGGTCGCAACCACCGCGCTGTGCCTGGTGCTGTCCCTGCGGGCCGCTCGGGTGCGGACGCTGCTGGAGGTGCGCCGCCAACTGGTCGCCGAGGCGATGCAGGCCGACGAGCGACAGAACAGGGAGGTCGCCGAAACCCTGCATGACGGACCGCTGCAGACGCTGCTGGCGGCGCGGATGGAGGTCGACCTGCTCCGCGATACCCACCCTGACCCCGCCCTCGACATGGTGTACGACGCGCTGCAGGACACCGCCGCCCTGCTGCGTTCGACCGTCACCGAGCTGCACCCACAGGTACTCGCACAGTTGGGCCTCGCCCCGGCCATCCGGGAACTGCTGCGCCAGTTCGAATCCCGCGGAGGCTACACAGTGTCGGCCGATCTGGAGGATGTCGGCAAGCCGGAATCCCAGACACTGCTACACCGGGCCGCTCGTGAACTGCTGGCCAATATCCACAAGCACGCCGGCGCCACGGAGGTCGCGGTCACCCTGCGGCGCGTGGGCGACCGGGTCGTGCTGGTGGTCTCCGATGACGGCCCCGGGTTCGACCCCGCCGTCATCGCGACGCGTCTGGAGGAGGGTCATATCGGGCTGGGCTCGTTGCTGGCGCGTTTCGAGGCCATGGGCGGTGCGCTGGAGATCGACTCGATGTCCGGTCGCGGCACCGTCATCACGGTGACCTCACCGCCGGAGTAATTCCCTCGCGCCGGAAAGCGGGGTGACAGTAGCGTTCCACGGATGAAACTCCGGATCGCCCTCGTGGCAGCCGCCGCAGTCGTGGTCGCGGCGCTGGTGAACGCATGTGTGGTGACCGGTGCGACGCGCGCAGCCGAATCGTTCGCCGGTGGGCGTGTACTGGAGCTCGACGGTCCTGACCTCAACGTCCGCGAGTACGGGCCGCCCGGTGAGCGCGCCATCGTGCTGCTGCACGGATACTCGGCCTCCATCGAATGGTGGGAGACCGTGGCGCCGCGGTTGGCGGATCACCGGCGGGTCGTTGCCATCGATCTCGTCGGGCACGGGGGTTCGGAGGCGCCGAGTGAGCCGCAACATTTCCAGGCCGATGGGCAGGCGCGTGCGGTGCGGAATGCGTTGTCGGCCTTGGGTATCAGGCGGGCGGTGCTGATCGGGCATTCGATGGGCGGGACCGTCGCATCGGTGTTGGCGGGCACCCATCCAGACATGGTGGAGCGGGTGGTGGTCTCGGATACGCCCGCCGCCGGCGATCTGGTGTCCATGCCGCTGCTGGGAAAGATGGTGTGTTGGCCGGTGCTCGGTCCCGCGATGGATCAGTTCCGTCGGGTCCCGGCGATCACCGAGGGCTCGTTGCAAACCGGCTTTGCCGCGGACTATCCGGTGCCGCAGTTCGCTTACCGGTCTTTGGAACGGCTCACCTACCGGGGTGTCTGCGATTCCAAGAGTGGCGCGCCCCCTTCGGTCGCGGACACGCTGACCGATCTGGGCAAGCCGGTGCTGGTCGTCTGGGGCGAGACTGACGCGCTCACGCCGACGGACCCCAATGTCACGCGGTACTCCGCGGCGGGTCTGACCCCGCGCGTCATCGCCGGTGCGGGGCATAGTCCCATGGTGGAGAAGCCGGACGAGTTCCTCTCGGCGATCGGCGAATTCGTCAGAGGGTGAGTCCGCGGGCGATGACCAGGCGTTGAGTCTGGTTCGGGGCCCTCGAACGCCGGTGACTACTCGGTGAGTCCGCGGGCGATGACCAGGCGTTGAATCTGATTGGTGCCCTCAAAGATCTGCGTGATCTTGGCTTCCCGCATGTACCGCTCGGCGCGGAAGTCGCGCGTGTAGCCGACTCCGCCGAGCACCTGGACAGCATCGGTGGTGACTTTCATGGCGGCGTCGGTGGCGATGAGTTTCGCGACGCTGGCCTGCGCGGAATACGGCAGCCCCAGGTCCCGTCGACGTGCCGCATCCAGGTAGGTGGCACGGGCGCTGATCACCGCGGCCGCCATATCGGCCAGCAGGAATCCCAGCCCCTGATGATCGATGATCTTGCGGCCGAACGTGGTTCGCTCATGTGCGTAGCGGGTCGCGTCGTCGAGGGCGGCCTGTGCGATGCCGACGGCGACCGCCGCGATGCCCAGTCGTCCCGAGTCCAAGGCTGAGAAGGCGATCGAAAGGCCTTGTCCCTCAGCGCCGATCAGCCGGTCGGCGTCGATACGGGCATTGTCGTAGAACGCCGCGGTGGTGGGCACCGCGTGCAGGCCCATCTTCTCCTCGGGCTTGCCGAAGGTCAGGCCGTCCAGGTCGCCGGGTACCAGGAAGCAACTGATTCCCTTGGAGCCTTCACCGGTGCGGGCGAACAGTGTGTAGAAGTCCGCCACGCCGCCGTGGGTGATCCAGGATTTCGATCCGTTCAGCACATAGCCGTCGCCATCGGGGGTGGCCGCGCACCGCAGCGCCGCCGCATCGGACCCGGCCTGTGGCTCCGAGAGGCTGTACGCGCCGATCTGGTCACCGGCGAGCATCCCCGGCAGCCAGCGCCGCTTCTGCTCATCGGTGCCGAAGGCCAGCAGCGGATGCGAGGACAGGCTGTGCACGCTGACCGCGACCGCGACGGCCGCCCACCGCGCCGCGATCTCCTCGAGCACCTGCAGGTACACCTCGAAGGTCTGGCCGCCGCCACCCCACTCCTCGGGCTGGGGCAGACTCAGCAGCCCGGCCGCACCGAGTTGCGCGAACACCCCGTCGGGATAGGTTTCGGCCTTCTCGTGGGCGTCGACGATGGGGTCGAGCAGCTTGTCGGCGATATCGCGGGTGAGCGCGATGAGTTCTTTCGCCTCGTCGGACGGGAGCAGGCGGTCGACGGGCACGGCAGACACCTCTCGAAAAACGGTACTCAGATCGATCGAGCAGTACCATTCGGAGAGTACTGGAATATGGCACTCAGTACTACTTCGGAATATCCGACCTGCTGGAGGGTGGTTTCGTCACACGTCGGCGAACCGCACCGTTCTACGCGGCCCGCGATGTCTACGAACCCAGTACTTCCGCAGCCGCGAAACGGGCCCGAGAACTGATCGAGGACGTGCGAACGCGTGTCAGGTGTGATGTCTCAGGACATCGGTGACAGTTCTGCATCAGGACATCGGTGACAGTGGATGTCTCAGGACATCGGTGACGGTTTCTCGTTCTTGGGGCGTGGACCGCGGGGGCGTCCGTTGCCGACGTACTTCACCCCCGGTGCGGGTCGGGTGTGTTCGATGAGGACTTCGCCGTCCAGGTCAGCCACGGTGATCTTCTCGCCGTCGACGACCACCAAGACCTGTTGGAAACCGCGCCCACCGTCGACTTGATAGCGAACTCCGGCGAGGACGAATGCGCCGGCGCTGGTCAGGGTTGCGACGGTGGTGCCGGCGGGAAGGTCGGTGGGCGCAGACCTGCGCGGTGTGGTGACCGCTGGAAGAACCGGCGCGTCGGGCCTGGGGCGCGGTGGTTCAGCTTTGGGGATTGCCTCCCAGGCCGTGCGCGGTGTGACGCGTCCTGGCAGCCCTTGGTGGGGACGTTCGGTGTTGTAGATGTCGTCGAACGCGTCGACCTGGGCCTGCAACTCGGCCAGCGTGCTGGCAAGCGGCTGCTTGTCGAGGTAGCGGAACAAGGTCTGATGGAAGCGTTCATTCTTGCCCTGCGTGGTGGGCTTGTCGGGCTTGCCGGTGATCGCCTGAACCCCTAGCCGCGAGAGGTGTTTGACGAGTCGGCCGAGGTAGCCACGCCGCGAGGGATTGAGCGCAATTCCGTTGTCCGACAACAACCGTTGAGGAACACCACAGGCTGCCACACCCTTGTCAAACACTGCGATGGCCGCTTCGGCAGTCTCCGTCCACGCCACATGGGAGGCCACCGCGTAGCGGGAGTGGTCGTCGATGAGCTGGAAGATCACACACGTGCGGCCACCGGTGAGCACGTACTGCGTAGCGTCGACTTGCCAGCACGCGTTCGGGGCCGGGTAGACGAACCGTCGCCATGCCGAACGGGGCTTCTTCTTGGGCTCAAGACGAGCCACACCGGCCTCACGGAAGATCCGTGCCAACGCTGCGATGGAAGGGACCTGCGGCAGGCCCATCGCGTGCATTTTGTCGTACACGCTGATCGGTCCATGGTCGCGGCCGGAAGCCTCCAGAGCGGCACGCACGGCCACGGCCTGCTGCCTAACCTCCTCAGTTAACTTCGACGGACTCGACTTCGGCCGCCGAGACATGGGCTCGAGCACCTCGGCCTGCCCATCGGTCTTCGCGCGCTGACGTAACGCGTAGAACGACTTTCGGGAGATACCGTGCTCGGCGCAAAACGTCGAGACCGCCCCACGCGGCGCGTCATCAGGCCACTGTGAGATCGCCAACCGGACACGAGGATCGATAGGTTCATTAACAGCCACCCCCGCAGCCTCGGCGCAGAAGTGTCACCACCAAGAACCCTCGAAGTGTCACCGATGTCCTGATACAGAACTGTCACCGATGTCTTGAGACATGACACGAACGCGTGTCAGGACTTGTCGGTAATCGAATGTATGTTCGAAGAATGAAGGCGGCGACGGAGGCGGTGACGGCACTGGACGCCGCACGCGAGCAGCTGCGCGCCGAACGCACCGCGGTGGCCGCGAAGATACTGGCCGCGGGCACGTTCGCGGTCGCCCGGATGGCGGAGCTGGGCAATGCGTTCGAGGACCTGATCGTCGATGATTGGGAGCTGGTCGCCGCCGAACTCGGCGCCGAACTGGGGCTCAGCCGCGGCCGCGCTTGCACCATGATCACCCAGGGCCGCACCCTGCTTGCCCACCTGCCCCGCTTCGCCGAGGTCTTCGCCACCGGTGTGGTGGATCTACGGGTGCTGCGGATCATCCTGCACCGCACCGGGCTGATCACCGACCCCGACATCATGTCCGTCATCGACGCCCTACTCGCCAAGGCGGCGCCCTCGTGGAACGGGCTCTCCGATGACCGCGTCGCCGAACTCGTCGATTGGATGGTCATCGACGTCGATCCCGATGCGGTGCGCCGGGCCCGGGAATCCCGGCGTGCCCGCAGCATCTCGGTCGAGCCGTGCGGTGACGGGCTGGTCGAGATCTACGGCCGCCTCGATGCCACGGCCGGTGCGATGCTCGATCAGCGCCTCGATGACCTGGTCCGCACGGTGTGCCCGGATGATCCACGCACGACCGCCGAACGCCGCGCTGATGCTGTCGAGCCGCTCGCCCTGGGCGCGACCAGCTTGCCGTGCTTATGCGGGCAGCAGGAATGCCCGGCTGCCGGCAACGAGGCTCCCCACGGGCACATCGTCCTCCATCTGCACGGCGAACGGGACACTGTCGAGGGCAGCTCGGACCGTCCCGCGCTACTGCCCGGCTATGGACCTGTCCCCGCCGAAAAGGTCCGCGAGATGAGACCGCACGCCACGATCCGGCCCGTACCTGCGGCAGCCGATCTGGGGGCCGAGCGCGGCTACCAACCGTCCCGCGCGCTCACCGAGTTCATCGGCTGCCGGGATCTGACCTGCCGCTGGCCCGGGTGCAATGTCCCGGTCACGCGCTGCGATGTCGACCATTCGACTCCGTGGCCCTACGGCCCGACACATCCGTCGAACACGAAGCTGTATTGCCGGATTCATCACCTGATCAAAACGTTTCACTGCGGACCGGGTGGCTGGAACGACCAGCAGCACGCCGATGGCACGATCACGATCTCCGCCCCCAACGGCCGTATGTACACCACTACACCAGGCGGGACGCTGTTCTTCCCGCAGATCGCGCAGCCGACCGCAGCCCTCGTGTTGCCACCGGCCCCACCTCCCGGCACGCACCGAGTATTCGCCGCTCCCAAGCGAAAACGCACCCGGGCGCAGAACCGGGCATACCGAATAGCCCACGAACGCGGGCTCAACCGCGCCCACTACGAAGCGAACCCACCGCCGTTTTAGGTGTACCGGCGACGGGTGACACTAGCCCCCGACCGGACCCGGCGCCGCTTCCTGCCCGCCCGCGCTGATGACCAGCGCGGCCATCACCAGGGCGATCCCGGCCACCTCGGCCACCGCCGGAATCTGTTGCAGCATCAGCGCTCCGACGACGGCCGCCGTCGCTGGAAGCAACGCCAGCAGCAGCGCGAACCGTGCTCGGCCCACCCGCGTGAGCACCACCTGATCGAGTGCATACGGCACCGCGGTGGACAGCACGCCGACACCGAGACCGAACAGCCAGGTGCGGGGTTCGGCGAACACGGCCGCGTCCTCGAGCAGTTGGCCGCTCAACAGTGGGACCGCCAGCACCACCGCGGCCACCGCCATCCCGACCGCGAGCGAGTCCAGCCCGCCGCCCGCGTCGGCGACCCGCTTGCCGAGCAGGATGTAGCCGGCCCACAGCGCGGCAGCGACGAGCGCGAAGACGATGCCGAGTGTGTCGGCCCCGGTCCGGACCCCGGCCAGCAATGCGACGCCGGCAGTCACCATCGCCACCGCCAGGATGTCGCGTGCCCGTCGCGAACCCAGCGTCGCGACGGCCACCGGCCCCAAAAACTCGATGGCGACGGCGGTGCCGAGTGGGATCCGGGCGATCGACTCGAAGAAGGCGACGTTCATCCCGACTGTCACGATGCCGAAGCCGCCGGCCACCGCGACGCCGCGGCGCGTCCAGGCCCGCCGCCACGGCCGGCGCCAGGCGATGAGCACCAGTGCCGCCGCCGCCGCGCGCAGCCAGGCGACCGCCGCGGGATCGGTGGTCTCGAACAGAAAGACGCCGACCGCGGCACCGATGTACTGCGAGATCGCACCGACGATGAAGAACGCGGGCACCGACCAGGCGGGCACCCGCGTCACGGCATCACAGGGCGGCGTTGATCGCGTCCACCCGGTCCTTGGCGTCGCCGAAGAGCATCTGGGTGTTGTCGCGGAAGAACAGTGGGTTCTGCACGCCCGCATAGCCCGAGGCCATGGAGCGTTTGAAGACGATGACGTTGTCGGCGTTCCAGACCGTCAGCACCGGCATACCGGCGATCGGACTGGAGGGGTCCTCGGAGGCCGCCGGGTTGACGGTGTCGTTGGCGCCGATGACGAGCACGACGGTGGTGCCGTCGAAGTCGTCGTTGATCTCGTCCATCTCCAGCACGATGTCGTAGGGGACCTTGGCCTCGGCCAGCAGCACGTTCATGTGGCCGGGCAGCCGGCCCGCGACCGGGTGGATGCCGAAGCGGACGTTGACACCGCGCTCGCGCAGCTTGCGGGTCAGATCGGCAACCCCGTACTGGGCCTGGGCCACGGCCATCCCGTAGCCGGGGGTGATGATCACCGAGGACGCCGAGCTCAGCAGCTCGGCGGCGGCATCGGCGGTGATCTCGCGGTGCTCGCCGTAGTCCTTGTCCTCCGCCGGGCCGGCCTCGATGCCGAAACCGCCGGCGATGACCGAGATGAAGGAGCGGTTCATGGCCTTGCACATGATGTAGGACAGGTAGGCACCTGACGAGCCGACCAGCGCGCCGGTGACGATCAGCAGGTTGTTGCCGAGCAGGAAGCCCGCCGCGGCCGCGGCCCAGCCCGAGTAGCTGTTGAGCATCGACACCACGACCGGCATATCGCCACCGCCGATGGAGGCGACCAGATGCCAGCCCAGCAGCAGGGCCAGCACGGTGACCGCGATCAGCAGCCCCAGGCTGGGGTCGATCACGAACCAGACGGTGAGCGCGGCGAATGCCACCAGCGACCCCAGGTTGAGGATGTTCTTGCCGGGCAGCATCAGCGGTGCGGACTTCATCCGGGCCGAGAGCTTGAGGTTGGCCACGATCGACCCGGTGAAGGTCACCGCGCCGATGAAGACGCCGATGAACACCTCGGCGGAATGGATGCCGAGCATGCCCTGCTCCGACATCGCGATGGCGTCCGGTCCTTCGGGATGCGCCTCGATGTGCAGGTAGCCGTTCCAGCCGACCAGCACCGCGGCCAGGCCGACGAACGAGTGCAGCAGCGCGATCAGTTCGGGCATGCCCGTCATCTCGACGATCCGGGCCCGCCACAGGCCGATGGTCGCGCCGATCGCCATGGCGCCGAACAGCAACCCCAGGCCCAGCGGCTCGATCTGGTGGCTGATGGCCAGTGCAATGGTCGCGATGAGCGCGATCGCCATGCCCACGATGCCGAAGCTGATGCCGGCGCGGGACGTCTCGTGCCTGGACAGTCCGGCCAGGGAGAGGACGAAGAGCAGTGCTGCCACGACGTAGGCCGCGGTCGCAGCGGTTTCCAGGGTCAACATGGGGAGTTCGATTCCGATCGGGTAGGCAAGACGCTAGCTGCGGGAGAACATCGCGAGCATGCGGCGCGTGACCGCGAAGCCGCCGAAGATGTTGATACTGGCGAGCAGTATGGCGACGGTGGCCAGGGCGGCGATGACAGCATCGGTTTCCCCGACCTGCAGCAGTGCGCCGACGACGATGATGCCCGAGATCGCGTTGGTCACCGACATCAGCGGTGTGTGCAACGCGTGGTGCACATTGCCGATCACGTAGTACCCGATGACGATGGCCAGGGCGAAGACCGTGAGGTGCATCTGCAGCGCGGCCGGCGACAGTGCCAGCAGCACGAACAGGATGGCCGCACCGGTCAGGGCGATGCCCAACCGGCGGCCGGTGGACATCGGCTCCTTGGCCTTGGGCGCCTGCACCGGTTCGGCCTTGGCGGCTGCGGGTGCCGCCGATACCTGCACCGGCGGCGGGGGCCAGGTGGTCTCGCCGTCCCGCACGACGGTCACCGAACGCTGCACGACGTCCTCGAAGTCGAGGCCGAGTTCGCCGTCCTTGGCGGGGGTGAGGAGTTTGAGCAGGTTGACCAGGTTGGTGCCGTAGAGCTGGGACGCGGTCGCGGGTAGCCGGCCGGCCAGGTCGGTGTACCCGATGATGGTGACACCGTTGTCGGTGACGATGGCCTGATCTTTGACGGTGCCCTCGACGTTGCCGCCGTTGGCTGCGGCCATGTCCACCAGCACACTGCCGGACTTCATCGAGGCGACCATGTCGGCGGTGATGATGCGCGGCGCGGGCCGGCCGGGGATCAGGGCGGTGGTGATGATGATGTCGACCTCGCGGGCCAATTCGGCGTAGACGGCGGCCTCGCGGGCCTTGTAATCGTCGCCCATCTCCTTGGCGTAGCCGGTGGCCGAGACCTCGGCGGCGGCCGGGTCGACCGAGACGTACTCCCCGCCCAGGGACTTGACCTGATCGGCGACCTCAGGCCGCGGGTCGGTGGCCTTCACGATGGCACCCAGGCTGCCTGCCGCGCCGATCGCGGCCAGGCCGGCCACCCCGGCGCCCACGACGAGCACCTTTGCCGGGGGCACCTTGCCCGCGGCGGTGACCTGACCGGTGAAGAACCGCCCGAACGCATGCGCGGCCTCCACGACGGCGCGGTAGCCGGCGATGTTGGCCATCGAGGACAGCACGTCCAGTGACTGGGCGCGGGAGATGCGCGGCACCGCGTCCATGGCCAGCACGGTGATCGGGCGGGTCGACAGCTTCTCGACGAGCTCGGGCCGCAGCGCCGGGGAGATCAGGCTGACCAGGGTTGCGCCGGCCTTCAACGCGTCGATCTCGGTGTCATCCGGTGCATTGACCTTCAGTACGACATCGGCGGACAGTGCTTGTTCGGATGGCCCGATGCTCGCGCCGGCCTCCTCATAGGCGGCGTCCGAGAAGCTCGAGGCCGCGCCGGCGCCGGCTTCGACGACGACGGAGTAGCCGAGCTTGAGGATCTGGCCGACGGTCTGCGGCGTGGCGGCAACGCGGGTCTCACCTGCTTGAGACTCGCGCGGTATCCCGATGATCATCCGAAGAGTCTCGCATCCGCGCCCCGTTTATGCGCACGCCCCTCGGGCGGTGAGCGGTCCGCTTAACTCGCCCAACGTGAAGAAATGCGCGATCTGCGGTGGGTAGGTCGCGCATTTCCGCACTGTCGGTGCCCCGCTGGGTCAGGCGACGACCTGGTCGAAGTAGCGCGGGCAGTACGCCGCGGCTGCCTCGACGACGATGGTGGCGGCCTGGTGGGGCGAGAGGTCGCTGTTGACCATGATCTCGGTGCTGATGTCGGTGCCGTCGCGCCCCGCGGCCAGGTAGTCGCAGACCAGGAACGCGTCGTCGATGGCGTGCACATCGCTGGGGTAGGAGATGCCCTCGGCGTAGATGTTGTCGAGGAAGGTCACATCGGTGCTGTCGAGCGCCGGGGCGAGCGGAGCGACGGGAAAGGCGGATGCGGTTCCCGCGGAGGCGAGACCCAGGGCCCCAGCGGCGACGGTGATGGCGGCGAACGTGGTGATACGGCTGCTGAACATGCGGGTGGCTCCTGATGACGGTGTCCGTTCTCGCTTGTTGCGAGGTGTGCACAGCATCGGGCGGCACGCTTGGCGGAATCTTGACGAATACTTGGAGCCCCTAGAGCCAGTCGCGGCGCTTGAACATCACGTACAGGATCAGCACCAGCACGGCGATCAGCGCCGAGCTGGTGAGGAAACCGCCGACGGTCTCCAGGCCCGGGTACATCACGT
The DNA here is from genome assembly GCF_012223425.1 of Mycolicibacterium frederiksbergense. Classification (GTDB taxonomy): domain Bacteria; phylum Actinomycetota; class Actinomycetes; order Mycobacteriales; family Mycobacteriaceae; genus Mycobacterium; species Mycobacterium frederiksbergense. The sequence continues at coordinate 2,331,215 of NZ_CP038799.1, read as the reverse complement.
TCTGGCCGTAGAACCCGGTGATCGCGGTCGGCACGGCGATGATCGCGGCCCAGCCGGTCAGCTTCTTCATCACGGTGTTCAGCCGGGCGTCCTGCAGCGACAGGTTCGTCTCGAACACGGTGGTGACCATGTCGCGCAGCGACTCGGTCCACTCCGAGGCGCGCAGCACGTGGTCGTACAGGTCGGCGTAGAGGGGGTCGAGCTCGGGTGAGGTCTTGGCATCGAGGCGGCGGTGCTGGATGGTGCTGACCACCTCGCGCACCGGCAGCACGACCCGCCGCAGGTCCACCAGATCCTTGCGGACCCGAAAGGTCCGCCGCTGCAAGCCGTGTGGCGGTCCGGCGTCGGCGAACAGTTCGTCTTCCAGGGATTCGATGGCATCGTCGAGGGCCTGGACGGCATCGAAGTGTCCGTCCACCACCACGTCGAGCAGGCCGTGCACCAGAGCGCCGACCCCGTGGGATTGCCCGCCGAGTTCATCGAAACGTCGCGATACCTCACCGATGTCGAAGGGCGGTTGCTCGCCGTTGATGCTCGGCAGCCGAACGGTGATGAGTCCACGGGGCAGCACGAAGGCCGAGATGCGGTGCTTGACCAGCATGGAATCGCTGTCGCCGCCGGTATCGCGGACGTCCAGTGCGTACACCGTGAAGAACGTATGCGATTGGTAGACAGCAGCTTTGGTGCGCTCTTTCGGCGCGATCGCATCCTCGACGGCCCACATGTTGAGGTGCAGTTCGTGGGCAAGCGCCAGCAGGGCGGAGTGGTCCGGGTCGTAGAGATCGGCCCACACCAGTTGATCGTCGGAGGCCAGACAGTCCGAGATGGCATCGAAGGTGAACGCGTCGTCGCGAGGTTCGCCATCCCGCCACAACCGGCCCGTCACTGTCGTCACGCCGCCATCATTGCGCGTCGGAGAGTTTCGGCACACCGACTGCGGGGAATCCACGTAATTGCCGGGCGCGTCGATAAGTGCGGCTCGTCCACCCTCCGAAGGAGCCGAGATGTCTGACAACAACACCCTCTGGATCATCGTGGCGGCGGTGGTGGCCCTGGTGGTCGTCGTGGGCCTGATCCTGCTGGCACGCAACAAACGCACGCAGAGCAGGCGCGATGAAGCCCAGCGGCTGCGCACCGAACTCGAATCCGAGCGTGAGCAGGTCGCCAAGCGGCAGGCGCTGGCCGACGAGACCGATGCCAGGGCGCGTGCGGCGGCGGCCGAAGCCGAGGCCAAGGCCGCCGAGGCCCGGCGGCTCAGCGAGCGAGCCTCCTCACATCAGGAGACGGCCGCGACGCATCTGGAGGATCTCGACGAGCGCGGCAGGCACATCGACAAGCTCGATCCTGATGTGAAGACCCGGCGGCGCGATGGCGATGATGCTCCCGACCGCCAGGTGATCACCGATCCGCCGCCGCGCGTCGAGAACCCGCGCTAGTGGAAACCCAGGCCGCATCTCGGTTGCGCTGCGAACGTGCATCGACATGGGACGGATTGGTCCGCACCGCCGCCGGTGACCCCACCATGTACTCCATGGAATTCGTGGTCGAACGCGGTAAGGCCCGCTGCCCGCGTTGTGTCGCGGTGGCAGAGTACTCCTTTGTCGAGTTGGGACCGAATCTGCTTCGCTACGAAGTGAACTGCACGGGTTGCGGCGAGGCCTACCGGGAGAAGCTGGGCCCGGTCGAGCCGAAGGCCGGTGTGCTCGCCACGGTCGACGATTGGTTGCCCGTCGTGCCGGAGCCCGGTGTGCCGTTGCGTGCGCGGCTGGACGGCTGGGTCGGTACGGCCCGCCGCCGCGCCGCAGCGCTGTCCGCCGCGACGACGTCCGCGTGGGCGGCGGCCCGGGCGCGGCGCCGGCCCGAAACCGTCGCGGAGCCCGTCGCCTAGGAGAGTCGGTACGCTCGGCGAGTGTGAGGGACGCACCGCTGGACGGGCTGCTGGAACGAGCGGGCGGCGTCCGCGGGCTCATCTACTCCGCGCTGCCGGTCACCACCTATGCGGTGACGGCCGCCGCGCTGGGACGCATCCCCGCGATCATCGCGGCGCTGACCGTCGCCGCGCTGGTGCTGGCCTGGCAGGTGGCGCACCGGGAATCGTTGCGGCCGGCGCTGTGGGGATTTGCCGGTGTCGCGCTGTGTGCCGGACTGGCGTTGGTCACCGGGCAGGCCAAGGACTTCTATCTCCCCGGTATCGGGATAGCCCTGGTGACGGCCGTGCTGCTCACCGGGTCGATCCTGATCCGGCGCCCACTGGTCGGTGTGGTGTGGGCATGGGTGACCGGACGCGACGGGGCGTGGCGGCGTGCCCCGCGGGTGCGGCTGGCCTTCGACGTCGTCACCGCGGTGATGGCCGCTGTCTCCTGGTCGCGCTTCCTGGTGCAGTACCACCTTTACGACAGTGACCAGGCCGAGCTGCTGGCGGTGGCGCGACTGGCGATGGGCTGGCCGCTGTTCCTGGTCACCACCACGCTGATGGTGCTGGCGGTCCGGTACGCCATTCGGGTGCTGCCGCGACCCGTCGCGGCCTGACGCCATACGCGATCGAGCACAACCCTCGCGTAGAAACGGGATGCCCCCGAATGCACAAAGCACCCGTCACGCCGTGGCGTGCGGGTGCTTTGCGTCGAACGATCTAGACCGGCGGGTAGGCCGGGGGCGGGTAGACGCCGCGCAGACCCCAAGCCAGCCAGCTGAAGAAGAACTCGCCTTCATCGCTGATGTCGTAATCAGGATTCGGATCCATCGGTACCTCCCAGGCACGGCCACTTTCTCAGGAGTTTAGACCTACTGGTGCATGTCGGGACACCGTAACCACGTTAATGCCTAGACTGGCCAACCAGTTGATTGGTAATCCCCGGGTCACCCCGGTCTGCAGATAGTGAGTAGTCATGTCCACCGAGTCCGCACCCAACGGGTCGTCCCGCCGCGACGAGTTGCTGGCGGTCGCCGCCAAGCTGTTCGCCGCCCGGGGGTATCACGGCACCCGCATGGACGATGTGGCCGACGCGGTCGGCCTCAACAAGGCCACTGTCTACCACTACTACGCCAGCAAGTCGCTGATCCTCTGGGATATCTACAAGCGCACCGCCGACTTCACCGTCGACGCCCTGCACGATGATCCCACCGCCACGGCCCGAGAGACGATCTACCACTTCACCCGGCGGCTGCTCACCGGCATCGCCAACGACCTGGAGGCGGCGGCCGTCTACTTCCAGGAGGGCCCCTACATCTCGGAGTGGTTCACCGAGGAACAGGTCGCCTACATCCGCAAGGCCGAGTCCACCGTCTACGAGCATGTTCGCGATGTCATCGACCGCGGCATCGCCAGCGGAGAGTTCTACGACTGCGACTCCCATGTGCTGGCGCTCGGCTATATCGGGATGACGCTGGGCGCCTACCGCTGGTTGCGTCCGCACGGCCGCCGGACCGCCCAGGAGATCGCGGTGGAGTTCAGCACCGCGCTGCTGCGGGGGTTGATCCGCGATGAGACGGTCCGCAACGAACAGCCGCTGGGCGGTGCGCAGAAATGACCGGCCTGTTCGCCCTCGACGGCAAGGTCGCCGTGGTCACCGGTGGCGGCCGCGGTATCGGCGTGATGATCGCCCGCGGGCTGCTGCAGGCCGGCGCGGCCAAGGTCTATCTCGCGGCCCGCAAGGAAGCCGAACTCGAAGCCGTGGTCGCCGAACTGTCGACGCTGGGCGCCGTCGAGGGGATCCCGGCCGACCTGGGCACCGCCGAAGGTGTGCAGACCCTCGCCGACGCGGTGGCGGCCCGGGAGGACGCCGTGCACGTCCTGTTCAACAACGCCGGCGCGGCCTGGGGCGCGCCGTTCGGCGAGTTCCCGGAGTCGGGCTTCGACAAGGTCTTCGATGTCAACGTCAAGGGCGTCTTCCTGCTGACCCGCGCACTGGTACCGCTGCTGGAGGCCGCCGCGACCGAGCAGGACCCGGCGCGGGTGATCAACACCGGCAGCATCGACGGGTTCTTCGTGCCGGAAATCGGCCGCGACAACTTCTCCTACAGCGCCAGCAAGGCCGCCGTGCACATGCTCACCCGGCATCTGTCCGGCGAGCTGGCGCCCAAGATCCTGGTGAATGCGATTGCGCCCGGGCTTTTCCCGTCGAGGATGACCAAGGTGCTGATGTCCGCCGGTGAGGAGGCCGTCGGCGCGGCCCTGCCGCTCAAGCGCGTCGGACAGCCCGATGACATGGCCGGCATCGCGGTGTTCCTCGCCAGCCGGGCCAGCAGCTACATCACCGGGACCATCATTCCGGTCGACGGCGGGCTCAGCACCATCCGCTGAGCAGGCGTTTGGGCGGCGATGTGTAAGCCGCGTCGCGGGCGGGTAGTCCGGTGTACATGTGTTCACCGAAAACCGTCCCGAGGGGTGTGCCATGGTGCTGAATCTGAAGGGTCTGACGCGATGGAGTGAGGCCCCCGCGCGTGACGTCGCAACCGCCACCACACCGAAGATCAATATGGTCCGAGGCCTGGCGGCGCGCATGACGACGCCGTTGCTGCCCGACGACTACCTGAAGATGCTCAACCCGCTGTGGACGGCGCGCGAGCTTCGCGGCGAGGTCGTCGACGTACGTAAGGAGACCGACGACACCGCCACGGTCATCATCAAACCGGGGTGGGGCTTCGCGGCCGACTACCAACCCGGTCAGTACGTCGGGATCGGGCTGCGGATCAACGGCCGGTGGCACTGGCGGTCGTACTCGTTGACCTCGGTCCCCAAGCGCGACAAGAAGCTCATCTCGATCACCGTGAAGGCCACCCCCGAAGGGTTTCTCTCCACCCACCTGGTCAACGGCGTGAAATCCGGAACGATCGTTCGCCTGGCCTCGCCCAAGGGTGACTTCGCGATGCCCGACCCGCCGCCGGCCAAGGCGCTGTTCGTCACCGCGGGCAGCGGGATCACCCCGGTGATGGCGATGCTGCGGTCCATCGCCGCGCGCGGGCAGTCCGCCGACATCGTCCACATCCACTCCGCACCGACCGCGGGCGACGTGATCTTTCACGACGAACTGCAGACCCTGCATGACGGTCGCGACGACTACCGACTGCACCTGCAGCTCACTGACACGGCCGGTCACCTCGACTTCGGCGGCCTCGACGACATCGTGCCGGACTGGCGCGATCGTCCGACCTGGGCGTGCGGCCCGCCCGCGATGCTCGACACGATCGAGAAGGTCTGGACCGATGCTGGCGTCCCCGCGGACCGACTACACATGGAGCGCTTCGTCATCGCCCGCACCGACAAGGGCGGTGAGGGCGGCACCGTGACGTTCGCGCTGTCGGACAAGAGCGTCGACGTCGACGGTGCCACCTCGCTGCTGGAGGCCGGCGAGAAGGTGGGTATCCAGATGCCGTTCGGCTGCCGGATGGGTATCTGCCAAACCTGCGTGCTGCCTTTGGAATCCGGCCACGTCCGGGATTTCCGGTCGGGTACCGAGCACGGCGAGGGCGACCGCATTCAGACCTGTATCTCGGCAGTGTCCGGCAACTGCACCATCAACGTCTAGGAGGCTCAGCATGGCCATCACCGATATCAAGGAATATGCACACCTCAGCCCGGCCGACGTCGAGGAACTGGGGCGTGAACTGGACGCTATCCGGACCGACATCGAGGAATCCCGCGGCGAGCGCGACGCCCGCTACATCCGCCGGGCCATCCAGTTGCAGCGCGGACTGGCCGTCGGCGGGCGTATCGCTTTGTTCAAGAGCCGCAACAAGTTCGCCTGGGTGGCCGGAACCGGGATGCTCGCCGCGGCCAAGATCATCGAGAACATGGAACTCGGGCACAACATCACCCACGGTCAATGGGACTGGATGAACGACCCCGAGATCCACTCCACGGAATGGGAGTGGGATACCACCTCACCGACCGTGCACTGGAAGAAGTCGCACAACTTCATCCACCACAAGTACACCAACGTTCTCGACCTCGACGACGATATCGGCTACGGCATCATGCGGCTCACCCGTGATCAGAAATGGGAGCGCTGGATGATCGGTAATCCGATCTACAGCTTCCTGCTGGGCACCCTGTTCGAATGGGGGGTGGCGCTGCACGGTGTCGAGACGACCAAGTGGCGCAAGGGTGAGAAGTCGATGGCAGAGGTGCGCAAGGACCTCCGGATCATCGGCCGCAAGGTCGGCAAGCAGGTCGGCAAGGACTACATCGTCTTCCCCGCCCTGGCCGGACGGAACTGGAAGCACACCCTGGGCGCCAACGCGGTGGCCAACCTGATCCGCAACTACTGGTCCTACATGGTCATCTTCTGCGGCCATTTCCCGGACGGCGCAGAGAAATTCACCAAGGAGGAGTTCGAGCAGGAGACCCACAACGAGTGGTATCTGCGGCAGATGCTGGGTTCTGCGAACTTCCATGCCGGGCCGATGATGGCCTTCATGAGCGGCAACCTGTGTTATCAGATCGAGCACCACCTGTTCCCCGATCTACCGAGCAACCGCTACGCCGAGATCTCGCAACGGGTGCAGGCACTGTGCGACAAATACGACCTGCCCTACACGACGGGTCCCCTTCTGCGGCAATACAGTCAGTCGTTCTGGACCATCGCCAAGCTGGCGCTGCCCAATCGGTTCCTCAAGGCGACCGCCGACGACGCGCCGGAGACCAACTCCGAACTCAAGTTCCGGATCCGCGGTGGTGTGCGGGACACCTTCGGTGTGGACCCGCGCACCGGCAAGCGTCGCGGGCTGCGCACCGCGATTCGCGAGCTCAAGAACGAGGAAATCGCCGTCGCCTAAGCACCGGCGAGAACGCCGAACCAGCCCCAGGCCAGGAAGGCGAATATCGCGAGAAACACGATGTCGCCGGCCATCGCCGCCCACTCGCTGCGCCGGAACCGGGTGGTGGCCGCCCCGGCCATGAACAAGGCCAGCCCGCAGGCCGCAACCGGGGTGAGTGTCGGCGCGATGCCGAAAGCCGCGGGCAGCATCAGGCCCGCCGCGCCGGTCAGTTTGACCACCGCGATCGCGGTGAGGTGATGGTCGCCGAAATCGTCGACCCACTGCTGGCTGGCGGCCAGTGCCCGGTAGCGCTGGCGCGACATGAGCAGCAGGCTCGCCCCACCGGCGGTGTAGGCGAGCGCGGCGATGATCGTGATGGTCCACAGTGTCGCGTTCATGGAATTCCTCGTCTCGTGGTTACGTCGGTAGACGCCGACCCGTCATGTCTGTGACGGTTCCGCGCGGCGAGAGGTAACCCATGACGGCCCAGACACAGTTGGCGCGACACTTCGAGGCGCAACGCCCACGGCTGCTCGCGGTCGCCCACCGCGTGCTGGGCTCACGGACGGAGGCCGAGGACGCGGTTCAGGAGGCGTGGCTGCGGTTGTCGCGCCAGGACCCCGAAGCCATCGACAACATCGCCGGCTGGCTGACGACGGTGGTCGGCCGCATCTGTGTCGACATGCTGCGTGCGCGCGGCAGCCGTCCCGAGGTTCCCGTCCCCGAGCTCGTCGTCACCGAGGATGTCGACACCCCGGAGGATGCCGCGGTGGTCGCGGACTCGGTCGGGCTGGCGATGCTCGTGGTGCTGGGATCGCTGCGCCCGGATGAACGCCTCGCCTTCGTACTGCACGACATGTTCGCGGTGCCCTTCGCCGAGATCGGGCAGATCCTCGACAAATCGGCCGACGCGGCCAAGATGCTGGCCAGCCGGGCCCGGCGCAAGGTGCAGGACGTGCCGCCGCCGTCCGGGGGTCACCGCCGCAGACAGGAACAGCGTGCCGTCGTCGACGCCTTCCTGGCCGCGTCCCGCGACGGCGACTTCGAGGCGTTGCTGCGCGTACTCGATCCCGACGTGCACTGGCAGCGCCACACCTCCGCCGGTGTGACCACCGGAACCGGGGCCGCAGTCGTCGTCGCCGCGGTGCGGCGCGGCCAGGGATCCCGGGTGCTGGCGCGGCGGGTGTCGGTCAACGGTGAACCCGGCATCCTGGCGTGGGGTCCGTCCGGGCGGCCGCTGAGCGTCATGGCCTGCACGGTCGAACAGGGCCGCATGATCGGGATCGTTTCGATCATCGACCCGGTCGGGCTGGCCCAGATGTTGCTGCCCGCGCCGGAAGCCGAGGGCTAACCTGGCGGCATGAAGTCGACCATCCTGTCCCGCCGCGACCTCGACTTTCTGCTCTATGAGTGGCTGCGCGTGGAGGAGTTGACGACGCGGCCGCGCTTCGCCGAGCACTCCCGGGAAACCTTCGACGGGGTGCTGGATCTGTGTGAGCAGCTGGCCGAGCGCTATTTCGCCCCGCACAACAAGCTCAGCGATGCCCACGAACCCCAGTTCGATGGCACCACGGTCACCGTCATCCCCGAGGTCAAGGCGGCGATCGAGGCCTTCGCCAAGGCCGACCTGATCGGCATGAGCTTCGACGCCGAACTCGGCGGTGCGCAGCTGCCGGCGACCGTCGCACAGGCCGGCTTCGCGTGGATCTCGGCGGCCAACACCAGCACGTCCGGGTACCTGATGCTCACCATCGCCAACGCGAATCTGATCGCCAAGTTCGGCAGTCCCGAACAGATCGAGACGTTCGTCGAGCCGATGCTGGCCGGACGCTTCACCGGCACCATGGCGCTGTCGGAAACCCAGGCCGGCTCGTCACTGGCCGATATCACCACCCGCGCCGAACCCCACGACGACGGCAGCTATCGGCTGCACGGCACCAAGATGTGGATCTCCGGAGCCGAGCACGAACTCTGCGAGAACATCATCAACCTGGTGCTGGCCAAAATCCCGGGCGGACCGGCGGGCACCAAGGGCATCTCGCTGTTCATCGTGCCGAAGTTCCTGGAAGACGGCACCCGCAACGGCGTGGCGATCTCCGGGCTCAATCACAAGATGGGCCAACGCGGTATCACCAACACCGTGCTCAACTTCGATGGCGCGGTCGGGTATCTGGTCGGGGAACCGCACCGCGGCCTGGTCTATATGTTCCACATGATGAACGAGGCCCGACTCGGCGTCGGGATGGGCGCGGTCGCGCTCGGCTACACCGGCTACCTCAAGTCGCTGGAATACGCCAGGGAACGTCCGCAGGGCCGCCTGGTCAAGGATCCGGCGAGCCCGCAGGTCCCGATCATCGCCCACGCCGACGTCAAGCGGATGTTGTTGGCGCAGAAGGCCTATGTCGAAGGCGCGCTCGGACTCGCGCTGTACTGCGCGCGGCTGGCCGACGAAGAGAACACCGCCCTGCTGGACATCCTGACACCGATCGCCAAGAGCTGGCCATCGCAGTGGTGTCTGGAAGCCAACAGCCTGGCCATCCAGGTGCTCGGCGGCTACGGCTACACCCGCGAATACGACGTGGAGCAGCACTACCGGGACAACCGGCTCAACCCGATCCATGAGGGTACCCACGGCATTCAGAGCCTGGACCTGTTGGGCCGCAAGGTCACCCAGAACGGCGGTGCGAGCCTGGCGGCGTTGTCGGAGCGGGTTTCCGCGACCATCGCCCAGGCCGGTGACGACCCGCTGGCCGCCCAACTGCAGGCCTCCTGGCAGCGGCTGGCGACAGTGACCGCGGGCATGTTCGCCTCCGGCGACGTCGAGGCCGCGATGGCCAACAGCGCGATCTATCTGGAAGCGTTCGGTCACATCGTCATCGCCTGGATCTGGCTGGAGCAGTACCTGGTCGCCGGCGACCAAGGCGGCGACTTCTACGACGGCAAGCGCCAGGCCGCCCGCTTCTTCTTCCGCTACGAACTACCCAAGACGGCAGCACAATTGGATCTGCTGGAGAGCATGGACCGCACCACGCTGGAGATGGCCGACTCCTGGTTCTGAGGTTGCCCGATAGTCCCGTGCCACAGCGGCGCGCCGTGTAGCGTCTCTGGCGTTGCCGTCAAGGCCGACGGTGGTCGGGGGACCTACCGCACTGGGGGAATGCTGTTATGGCGATTGCCACCACCCGACTCCGTTCGGCGGTCGCGCCGGCGCTCGCCGCCATCGTGGTCACGGCGTGCAGCAGCGCCATCGAGCCCCAGAGCGAGGACGATGGCGGCGGCACCTGGCCGTCGGGCGCCGTCGACATGTATGTCGGCTACGCCATCGGCGGATCCAGCGACCTGATCAGCCGCGCGGTCGCCGACGGCCTCTCCGGTGATGGCGCGACGCCGTTGCGGATCATCAACCGGGAGGGCGGTAACGGCGCGATCGCCGCGGACGAGGTCGCGGCCGCCCCTGCCGACGGTTCCGTGATCGCCATCCAAAATGCGTCGCTGTACGCCATCACCCCGCTCGCGGTCCCCCGTGATGCTGCCGCCGACATCGAGAGATTCGACGTGGTGTACGGGATCTCCCGGGACCACTACGTCGTGGTGGCCAACCCCGCCAGTGGTTTTCGCACCATCGGCGACATAGCGGGTGCGGACCAGGCCATCCGTTACGGCACCACCGGCGTCGGCACCGGCGCCCAACTGTCCGCGGCGCTGCTGTTCAAGAATGCCGAGGTGCCGGCGCGGCCGGTGCCGTTCGACAGCGGTGCACCGGCACTGGCCGCGGTGCTCGCCGGTGAGGTGGACATTGCCGTCATCCACGTGGGCGAGGCGATCGGGAGTATCCGCTCCCAACGGTTGGTGCCGCTGGCGGTATTCGGCCCGGACCGCAACAGCTACCTGCCTGATGTGCCCACGGCCGAGGAACAAGGTGTCGACGCCGAGGTGACCCAGTACCGGTTCATGACGGTGCCCAAGGGGACTCCGCAGTACATCAAGGACGCCCTGGTCGAGGGCCTCAAGGCGACATTCGACACCGAGGCCTACCGAAACTTCAACGAACAGCACAGCTTCACCCCGATGGAGATCCCCGGGGACGAGGTGTTGGCCCAGCTCGCCGAGGACAAACAGCGCTACGCCGAGGTGGTGCAGCAGAACGGGATCGATCTACACGACGCCGGGTGATCGACGACGAGGACTGTGTCGATGCACTATCGGCATGAAGCGATACCAATTATGCCTTGGACAGGTATCGCCGAGCTTCCTAAGTTAAGTGATGGCCGCCACACCCGTGGCGATCTGAGACTTGAACAACAGGAGGTGCCCGATGGCGATCGAAGCCACCCGCCGACGTCCCCGCGCCGCGCTGGCCGCCGCAGCCGCCGCAGGTCTGCTGCTCACCGCCTGCGGCGGAGTGCAGACCAGCACCGGAAGCGGATCCGGTGACGGCTGGCCGTCCGGCACCGTCGAGATGTACGTCGGCGCCTCGGCCGGGGTTCCAGCGACCTGATCAGCCGTGCCGTCTCCAAGGGCCTCAGCGATGACCTGGGTGCCTCGTTCCCGGTCATCAACCGCGAGGGCGCCAACGGGGCGCTGGCCGCGGCCGAGGTCGCGAACGCAGCACCGGACGGCTCGAAGATCGCCATCCAGAACGCGTCGCTGTTCACCATCACCCCACTCGCGGTGAGCCCCGACGAGGTCACCGACATCGACGCCTTCGACGTCGTCTACGGCGTATCCCGCGACGACTACGTGCTGGTAGCGAGCCTCGGCAGCGGGTTCAGGACCATCCAGGACATGCAGAACGCCGATCGCACGGTTCGCTACGGCACCACCGGCGTCGGGACCGGCGCGCAGCTGTCTGCCGCGCTGCTGTTCAAGAGCAGCAATGTGCCGTCGGCGGCCGTACCGTTCGACGGTGGCGCACCGGCGCTGGCCGCGGTGCTCGGCAACCAGGTGGAGGTCGCCTCCATCCAGGTGGGTGAGGCGATCGAGAACATCCAGTCCGGGAAGCTGGTGCCGCTGGCGGTGTTCGGCCCGGACCGGATCAGCTACCTGCCCGATGTGCCGACGGCCAAGGAGCAGGGCCTGGACGTCGAGGTCACGCAGTACCGGTTCATGACGGTTCCCAAGGGCACCCCGCAGGAGGTCAAGGACAAGCTCGTCGAGGGCCTGAAGGCGACGTTCGCCACCGAGGACTACAAGAAGTTCAACGAGCAGAACAGCCTCACGCCGATGGAGCTGTCCGGTGCGGACGTACTGACCCAGCGCAACGAGGACAAGCAGCGCTACGCCGAGCTGGTCGGGCAGTACGACCTCGACCTGCGGAACGCGGGCTGATGACCGCCGTGGGTGAGCCGCACGCACCGCACGCACACGATGTCCTCGCCGAGATCGAGGCCGAGGTCGCTCACGAACTGCACGAGGAGCGCCCGCCCGCGGGCGGCCCCGGCTATCAGATCGCGGGTGCGCTGACCGGTCTGGTGATCGGAGTTGCCGGCGCCGCGCTGGCCTCCGGATACGGGCTGGGCTCGCTGCGCGAGCCCGGTCCCGGACTGTGGCCCTTCGTGGTCAGCGTGCTCATCGCCGCACTGTCGCTGCTGCTGCTGGTGGTCGGACGACAGCTCGACGACGCCGAAAAGTTCACCCGCAGCAGCCTTCTGGTGGCCATCGGCGCCGTCACCTTCGCGGGCTTCGGTCTGCTGATGCCGTTGATCGGTTTCGAGATTCCCGCGGTGCTGCTGTGTGTGATCTGGTTGCGCTTCCTGGGCGGTGAAAGCTGGCGTAGCACCGCGGTCATCAGCGTCGCCACCACGGCGGTGTTCTACGTCTTGTTCATCTACGGGCTGCGGATTCCGCTTCCCCATCTCATCTCCTTCTGAGGGAAGCCGAAAAGTCATGGACTTCACCGCATTCCTGGATGGGTTCGCACTGGTCGCCGAACCCCAGAACCTGCTGTACTGCCTGATGGGTGTGCTCATCGGCATGATCATCGGTGTGCTGCCCGGCCTCGGCCCCGCCGCCACCATCGCGATCCTGCTGCCGATCACCTACACCATCGACCCGGTGGCCGCGATCATCATGCTGGCCGGCATCTACTACGGCGCCCAGTACGGCGGCACCATCACCTCGGTGCTGCTGCGGCTCCCCGGCGAAGCTTCCTCGGTGGTCACCGTCTTCGACGGCTTCGCGCTGGCCAAACAGGGCAAGGCAGGCACCGCGTTGGGCATTGCGGCCATCGGATCCTTTGTCGGCGCGACGATCTCGATCATCGGCCTGACGCTGCTGGCGCCCGTGGTAGCCGAGATCGCGCTCGACTTCGGACCGCCCGAGTACGCGGCCCTGGCCTTGCTCGGTGTGCTGCTGGTCGCGACCATCGGCAGCGGCAACAAGCTCAAGGCGCTGATCGCCGGTGCGGTCGGCCTGCTGCTGGCCACGGTGGGCCGGGACAGTTTCAGCGGTGCCTCCCGCTTCACCTTCGACAGCCTGCAATTGGCCGACGGTATCGACTTTGTCGTCGTGGCGATGGGCCTGTTCGGTGTCGGGGAGATTCTGTACAACCTCGAGCAGCGCCACGGAAAGACGCATGTCCCGGCCAAGGTCGGCAATGTGTGGCCGTCGCGCAAGGATCTCCGGCAGTCCTCGGGTGCCATCGGGCGCGGTTCGATCATCGGCTTCGTGTTGGGTGTGCTGCCCGGCGGCGGCGCCACCTTGTCATCGATCGTGGCCTACGCCACCGAGAAACGACGCTCCAAGACCCCCGAGCGTTTCGGTCGCGGCGCCATCGAGGGCGTTGCCGCACCGGAGACGGCCAACAATGCGGCCGCCACCTCATCGTTCATCCCGCTGCTCACCATCGGCCTGCCCGCCAACGCATCGATGGCGATGCTGTTCGGCGCGCTGCTGATCCTGGGCATCTCGCCCGGACCGCAACTCGTCGACGAACATCCCGACGTGTTCTGGGGTGTCATCAACTCGATGTACATCGGCAATATCCTGCTGCTGATCCTGTCGATTCCGTTGGTGGGCTTGTTCGTCCGGATCTTGCGGGTGCGCCCGGCGATCCTGGCGCCGATCACCGCGCTCATCACCATCCTGGGTGTCTACACCATCAACAACTCGACCTTCGACATCTTTGTCATGCTGGCCTTCGGCATCGTCGGCTACCTGATGAAGAAGGCCGGCTTCGACCCCGGGCCGATGGTGCTGGCGTTCGTACTGGGCACGATCATCGAGGCCAGCACCCGGCGCTCCCTGCTGATCTTCGACGGCGACCCCACCGGATTCATCACCCGGCCGATCTCGGGAGGCATCCTGGCGGTCTTCCTGCTGCTGGTGCTGCTGCCGGTGATCCAGTACGTGCGCCACAAGCGTGCTTCGGCGTCGGCGCCCGTCAAGGCCGATGACGCCGAAACCGTTGCCCGCTAACGCTTGCCGGCGTCGAGCCGGCGCCGGGTGTTACCCAGGTGCAGACGCATGGCTGCGCGGGCCAGCTCCGGGTCGCCGTCGATGACCGCCGTCGCGATGGCGTCATGCTCGCGGAGAATCCGCTCGGCGTGGGCCGCGTCGGTGATCGAGTGGGTGTCACCGAGGCGGGTGCGGGGCAGCATGATCATCATCGGACCGAGTGAGTCGAGCAGGTCGAGATAGAAGCGGTTGCCGCTGGCCGCGGCGACGGCGCGGTGAAAGCGGAAGTCGGCCTCGACGGCATCCTCGGGCGCGGCCTCGGTGAACTCGGTGAGTGCGGTGCGCACGGACTGTTCGCCCGCCGCATCCACCCGGGAGGCGGCCAGTGCGGCTGCCTCGCATTCGATACCGAGCCGGAAGTCGATCATGTCGAGTACGTCATGGTGGGACCGAATGGCGGCGGACTCGACCGTGAACGATGTCGGCTCGGGCACGGCGAGCACGAATGACCCGCGGCCCTGGAAGGTTTCGACGAGGCCTTCGGCGCGAAGCCGGGTGACGGCTTCACGCACCACGGTGCGCGACACCCCGAACTCCTCCACCAGTTCGGTTTCGGAGGGCAGCTTGTGCCCGGGCGGGAGATCGCCGGCGAAGATCTTGTCCTTCAAGCCGGCGACCACCCGCTGGGCCAACGAGGTCGTCATCGCAACATCATGACTGACCGAAGTCCGCGCTCTCCACGGTGCGCGCCCGCATCTGATCGCTGAGCGTGAAGCCGAGTCCCGCGCGCTCGGGCAGCCACATCCGCCCGTCACGGATGTCGATGCGCTCGTTGAACAACGGATTGAGCCATTCGAAATGCTCGACCCACGGCTCGGTCGGGTACGCGGCAGCCAGGTGCAGGTGAATCTCCATGGCGTAATGCGGGGCCAATGCCAGCCCGGCGTGCGAGGCGAGCGTGGCGAAGCGCAGGAACGGGGTGATGCCACCGATCCGCGGTGCGTCGGGTTGCACGATGCCGCGGTAGCCGGCATCGATCAGGGCCATGTGCTCGGGGACGGAGGTGAGCATCTCGCCGGTCGCGATCGGGGTGTCGAAGGCTCGCGACAGGTCGGCGTGGCCGACCGCGTCCCAGGCATCCAGGGGTTCCTCGATCCAGATCAGGTCGTGCTGTTCGAGTTCGCGGCACATCCGGCGGGCCCGTGCCCGGTCCCACTGTTGGTTGGCGTCCACCATCAGCGGGGTATCGCCGAGGTGTTCCCGGATGGCGGCGACCCGGTCCAGATCGATCCGCCAATCCGGTTGCCCCACCTTGATCTTGATGCCGCCGATACCGGATTCCAGCGAGGCGGTCGCCTTCTCCTTGATCTCGCTGACGGAGGCCTGCAGGAATCCGCCGGAGGTGTTGTACACGCGGCACGAGTCGCGATGTGCGCCGAGGAGTTTGGCCAGCGGCAGTCCGGCGCGTCGAGCCTTCAGATCCCACAGTGCGACGTCGAGTGCGGCGATGGCCTGGGTGGCCACACCGGAGCGTCCCACCGAGGCGCCGGCCCACAGCAGGGACTGGTAGATGCGCTCGATATCGGAGGGGTCCTGCCCGAGCGCGACGTCGGCGATCTCGGACAGGTGGGTGTACTGCGCAGGCCCGCCGGCCCGCTTGGAGTAGCTGAAGCCCATTCCCTCGAAGCCCTGCTCGGTGCGGACCTCGGCGAACAGCAACACCGTCTCGGTCAATGGCTTCTGACGGCCGGTGAGGACCTTGGCGTCGCTGACCGGATTGGGCAGCGGCAGCACGACATGGGACAGGCGGAGATGGCGAATGGCGTCAGTCATATGATGAGTCTACAACTCATCATACAAGTTGTGAAGGGCGCTGTGCGGCACGATTGTGGGGTGCATCTCGTTCGCGTGCGTGGTGCACACTGGTGCACGACTCAGTAGATGAGTCCGCGCGGCTGATCGCCGGAGCGAAGGAGGCGCTGATCACCATGGTCAAGGATCCGCTGCTGTCACCCGGCGAGACGTGCTGGCGTACCGCGCAGGCGGGTCGTTACGCCCCGATCATCGACGGTGCGGACTATCTCAGGCACGTGAAGTCCGCGATGCTGGGCGCCGAAAACCGGATTCTTCTGGTGGGATGGGACTTCGACTCCCGCACGACGTTCGAACCGGAGGGCGCGACGATGCCCGGCCCGAACCAGCTGGGTCCGTTTCTGTTCTGGCTGCTGTGGCGGCGACCGCACCTCAAGGTCTACGTGCTGAAGTCGAATCTCCGTCTGCTCGCAGCGTTCGAACGTTATTGGTACAGCATCGTCCCGGTGCAGTGGCTCAACCGGATCACGTCGCAGCGCATGCATCTGGCCGTCGACGGCGCACATCCCCTCGGTGCGGTGCATCACCAGAAGATCGTCGCGATCGACGACGCGGTGGCGTTCTGCGGCGGTATCGACCTGACGTTCGGGCGGTGGGACACCCGCGCGCACACACCGAACGATCCCCGCCGGCGCGCCGGGGGCGAGCCGTACGGCCCGCGTCATGAAGTGGCCACGGTGGTCGACGGGGAGGCCGCATCGTGTCTGGCCGAACTGGCCCGCGACCGGTGGCACACGGCGACGGGGCAGACGCTACCGCCGGTCAGATCGGGCGCGGTGGCCTGGCCGCGGCTCTGCGAGCCGGCGTTACGGCAGGTCGAGGTCGGCATTGCGCGCACACTGCCGCCACTGCCGGAGCGCGACGAGGTCCGCGAGGTGGAGGCACTGAACCTCGCCGCCATCGCAGCCGCCCGGGACTTCATCTATCTGGAGAATCAGTACCTGGCCGCGCGGGGGATCTGCGAGGCGCTGGCGGAGCGGTTGCGCGAGCCGGACGGACCCGAAGTGGTGATCGTGCTGCCGCGGACGTCGGAGAGCCCGCTGGAAACCGCCTCGATGGACAGCGCCCGCGAGCGCATGGTGCGGCTGCTCTGGGATGCCGATGAACACGGCCGGTTCGGCGTCTACTGGCCTGCGGTACCCGGCGGCACATCGCTGTACGTTCATTCCAAGGTCATGATCGTCGACGACCGGTTCCTGCGCATCGGATCGTCCAACCTGAACAACCGATCACTGGGATTCGACAGCGAATGTGATCTTGCACTTGATGATTCGTCAGACCGTGACGATGTGCGAGCCCTGGTCGCCGCCGTGCGGGACGGTCTGCTGGCCGAACATCTGGGGGTGTCCGTCGAGGACCTCCACGCCGAGATCTCACGCCGGGACTCGTTTCTGGGCGCCGTTGACGGTCTGCGCGGCGCCGGTCGCTCGCTGCGCAAGTTCACCGAGCTCATGGTGTCGGCCGATGCGGGGCCGTTCGCCGAGAACGACCTGATGGATCCGGTCCGCGTCCCGGCCTCCCTGGCGCAGAGTGTGTGCTCGGTGGTCACCGCAGCCGTCACCTGGCCGCTGATGAAGGGCGCGCCCGGTGTGTGGTCGGTGGTGCGTGGAATCGGTGAGCGGATCGGTCGGTCCATCTGATCGCTCTGTGCGCGTTCAGAACTCGATGATCTGCCGGACCGCCCGTCCGTCGGCCAGTTCGTCCATTCCGTTGTTGATCTCGTCGAGGGTCAGCGTCGCCGACACCAGCTTTTCCACCGGCAGCTTTCCGGCCCGCCACAACTCGACGAAGCGGGGGATGTCGCGGGCGGGCACCGCGGATCCGAGATAGCTGCCGATCAGCGTGCGGCCCTCGGCCACCAAACTCAACGGCGACAACGAGATCTGCGCATCCGGTGCCGGTAGGCCGACGGTGATGGTGCGCCCGCCGGGCGCGGTCAGCGCGATCGCACCCTCCAGTGCGGCGGCGTGCCCGACGGCCTCGATCACCACCTCGGCCTTCTCGGTGACCTCCTCGGGGGTGTAGGTGGCGTGCGCGCCGAGATCGCGTGCCAGCGCCAGCTTGTCCGCCAGCCTGTCGACGGCGATGACCCGGACATCCGCGTGCGCGAGCGCGGTCAGCATCGCGGCCATCCCGACCCCACCCATCCCGACGATGGCGACCGTCTGTCCGGCCTGGGGTCGGCCTGCGTTGAGCACCGCACCGCCACCGGTGAGCACCGCGCACCCCAGTAAGGAGGCGACGACAGCCGGTACATCAGGGTCGACCGGCACCACCGAACGCCGGTCCACCACCGCGTGGGTGGCGAACCCGGACACCCCGAGGTGGTGCAGCACACCGCCGCTCAACCGCACCGAGCCGCTGAGCAGCGTGCCCGCACCGTTGGCGGCGCTACCGGGGATGCACGGCGCCAGCCCGTCGGTGGCGCACGCCGAACACTGTCCGCAGCGCGGCAGGAAGGTCATCACCACCCGTTGTCCGGGCGCGAGATCCGAAGCGCCGCCCACCTTCTCGATGATGCCGGCGGCCTCGTGGCCGAGCAGCATCGGCACCGGCCGCACCCGGTTGCCGTCGACCACGGACAGATCGGAGTGGCACAAGCCGGCCGCTTCGATCCGCACCAGCAGCTCACCGTCGCCCGGATCGTCGAGTTCCAGCTCGGTCACCGACAGCGGTCGGGACGCCGCGTACGGCCGGGGAGCTCCGATCGTTTCCAGTACCGCACCACGGATCAACATGTCATCAGCCTGACATGCTTGCCCGCATGGAGTACTCAGACGCGGACTTCCCGCTGCACTGGCCGGTGCAGACGCGCTGGACCGACAACGACATGTTCGGCCACCTCAACAACGCGATCTACTACCAGCTGTTCGACACCGCCATCAACGCCTGGATCGGCACCCGGGCGGCCGTCGACGCGGTGACCGCACCCTGGCTGGGCGTGGTGGCCGAGTCGAGCTGCCGCTACTTCGCCGAATTGAAGTTCCCGTCCGATCTGGTGGTCGGGCTCGCGGTGACCAGGCTGGGCACCAGCAGCGTCACCTACCGCACCGGGCTGTGGGCCGACGGCGGGCCGGTCGCTGCCGTCGGCTCCTGGGTACACGTCTACGTCGACCGCCAGACGCGCCGGCCCGTCCCGATCCCCGAGGACATCCGCGCACTGATGGTGGGCATCACGGCGGACTGAGCCCCGGCGATATGCTCGCCCGATGCCAGTCGTGAGCAAGACCGTCGAGGTTGCCGCCCCCGCCGCCGCGATCATGGCGATCGTCGCCGATTTCGAGGCCTACCCGCAGTGGAACGAAGAGGTCACCGGCGCGTGGGTGCTGGCCCGCTACGACGACGGCCGCCCCAGCCAGCTACGGCTGGACACCAAGGTGCAGGGCATGGAGGGCACCTATATCCAGGCCGTGTACTACCCGGGCGAGAGCCAGATCCAGACGGTCATGCAGCAGGGCAACCTGTTCTCCAAGCAGGAGCAGCTGTTCGCCGTGGTGGACATGGGCCCCACGAGCCTGCTCACCGTCGACATGGATGTCGAGGTGGCCATGCCGGGCGTGCCCGCGATGATGGTGAAGAAGGTCGCGGGCGATGCGCTGGAGCACCTGGCGGGCAATCTGAAGAAGCGCGCCGAGCAGCTGGCCTGATCAGGTCCACAGCCCCAGATCGTCGAGCAGGCTGGTCAACCGGCGCGCACCGTCGTCGAACTGGCTGCGGGTCAGCCGGACGACCTCGCTGACATCGCGTTGCCGCAGCGCGGTCACCAGTTGGCGATGGTTGGCCACCGCCTCCACACCCCATTGGGGGTCGGAGGCGTAGATGTGCGGCGGCAGATAGCGTGCGGCGTTCAGCAGGAACCAGGCCAGCTTCATCCGGTTCGTGGTGCGGTTGAACGTGCGGTGGAAATTGAACTCCGCCAGCGCGATCGCATCGACATCGCCACCCTGCACCGCATCGTCGAGCGCGTCGGTCAGCCGTTCCAGCTCGTCGATATCGGTGTCGTCGGCACGCTGAGCCGCGGTCGAGGCGAGTTCGGCGGCGATCATTCCCTGCAGCCAGAAGATATCGGCGATGTCATCTCGGGTGAAGGGGGCCACCACATGTCCGCGATGGGGCTCCAGCTGCACCAGCCCCTCACCGCGCAGGGTCCGCAGCGCCTCGCGTACCGGGGTGATGCTCACGCCGAGTTGTGCGGCCGTCTCGTCGAGGCGCACGAACGTTCCGGGCCGCAGAGACCCGGACATGATCGCGACCCGCAGATATCCGGCGACCTCGTCGGAGAGTTGTTCGCGACGACGGGCAGGCCGCAGTTTCGCGGGTGCGTGCACGGGCTGCCGTCCTCTCAACGAGCGGTGGTGACGTATCGCGGACGGCTTGTTCAAGTCGGCGGTGTCGTCATAGTGTGACCGCGACGACACAATGTTTGATCAAATATCAACATCGCGCAAGCCCGGTTGCGCATCCCTGACGAAAGAGCCTTCGCGTTGACTGCTCACAGCACCGAACAGCCCTATCTCGCCCGTCAGCAGAACTGGTCCAACCAGCTGACCCGGCACGCCTTGATGCAGCCGGAAAAGACGGCGCTGCGCTTTCTCGGCCACACCACCACGTGGGCCGAACTCGACGAGCGGGTCACCAAGTTGGCCGGGGCGCTGCAGCGTCGCGGTGTCGGGCCCGGGGACCGGGTGCTCATCCTCATGCTCAACCGCACCGAGTTCATCGAGTCGTTCCTGGCCGCCAACCGGCTCGGCGCCATCGCGGTCCCGGTGAACTTCCGGATGACCCCGCCGGAGATCGCCTTTCTTGTCGCTGACTGCGCCGCGGCGGTGGTCATCACCGAAGCAGTGCTGGCACCGGTGGCCACCGCTGTGCGTGCGCTGGACGCGACCCTGTCGACGGTGATCGTGGCCGGGACCGCCGGCGATGACGATGTCCTGGGCTATGACGACCTGCTGGCCGAATCCGGCCCAGCACCCGCCCCGGCCGACATCCCGAACGATTCACCGGCGCTGATCATGTACACCTCGGGCACCACCGGCCGGCCCAAGGGCGCGGTGCTCACCCACACCAACATCACCGGGCAGGCGCTGACCTTCCTGTTCACCAACGGTGCCGATCTGAATCACGACGTCGGCTTCATCGGCGTTCCGCTGTTCCACATCGCCGGTATCGGCAACATGATCCCGGGCCTGCTGCTGGGCCGCCCGACGGTGCTCTATCCGCTCGGGGCCTTCGACCCCGGAGCCCTGCTCGACGTGCTGGCGGCCGAGGAGGTGACGGGCATCTTCCTGGTGCCCGCGCAGTGGCAGGCGGTCTGCGCGGCCCAGCGTGCCCAGCCGCGCAACCTCCGGCTGCGGGTGCTGTCCTGGGGCGCCGCGCCGGCATCGGACACGTTGCTGAAGGACATGGCCGAAACCTTCCCGGGCGCCAGCATCCTCGCCGCGTTCGGTCAGACCGAGATGTCCCCGGTGACTTGTATGTTGTTGGGGGAAGACGCAATCCGCAAGCTGGGCTCGGTCGGACGGGTCATCCCCACGGTGTCGGCACGCATCGTCGACGAGGATATGAACGATGTCGCGGTCGGCCAGGTCGGCGAGATCGTCTACCGAGCGCCGACCCTGATGTCGGGCTACTGGAACAACCCGAAGGCCACCGCCGAGGCGTTCGCGGACGGCTGGTTCCACTCCGGGGACCTCGTTCGCCAGGACGAGGAGGGTTACATCTGGGTCGTCGACCGTAAGAAGGACATGATCATCTCCGGCGGCGAGAACATCTACTGCGCGGAAGTGGAGAACGTTCTGGCCGCTCACCCGGCAATTGCGGAGGTTGCGGTGATCGGGCGTCCACACCGGAAGTGGGGCGAGGTTCCGGTCGCTGTTATAGCTTTGTCCGCGACGGGCCTCACGCTCGCCGAACTCGACGACTTCCTCACCGAGAGGTTAGCCAGATACAA
The DNA here is from genome assembly GCF_012223425.1 of Mycolicibacterium frederiksbergense. Classification (GTDB taxonomy): domain Bacteria; phylum Actinomycetota; class Actinomycetes; order Mycobacteriales; family Mycobacteriaceae; genus Mycobacterium; species Mycobacterium frederiksbergense. Next base: position 2,309,236 of record NZ_CP038799.1, on the reverse strand, counting down.
GCACCCCAAGGCGCTGGAGATCGTCGACGCACTGCCCCGAAATCCATCGGGCAAGGTCCTCAAAACAGAGCTGCGCTCGGCCTTCGGTGCGGAGGAATCCATTGACGCCAGCGAAAGTTCCACTGCGGCAAGGGTTTCTGAAACGGCCTCGGAGAGGTAACCGGACGGGATGTCTTTGCTAACAGTTGCGGTGTGAATAAACCCGATGTGCGACACCGCCGGTAGCGGATCGGGTACAGTGCTGTGGTCTGCCTTACTACCAACCGGTAGGTAGACCAAAATCACAGGCCAACGGACGCGGGTTCCGAGTAAGTCAAGGAGGGGGCGTGCGACAGGTGATGCCGCCACGCTGTGAACTCGGTTCCGAGGTGCGCCGGTGACGGCGGGCAACGGTCTGGTCGACTACGTCAAGGATCAGCTCGACAAACCGCTGTCCATGATCGGCGGCTTCTTCAAGATGAGCGTACTGACGGGGAAGGCGCTGCTCACCCGGCCCTTCCAGTTCAAGGAATTTGTGCTGCAGAGCTGGTTCCTGATCCGGGTCGCCTTCCTGCCGACGCTGGCGGTGTCCATCCCGCTGACCGTGCTCATCATCTTCACACTCAACATCCTGCTGGCCGAGTTCGGCGCGGCCGACGTCTCCGGCGCCGGCGCCGCGCTCGGCGCCGTCACCCAACTCGGGCCGCTGGTCACGGTGCTCGTGGTCGCCGGCGCGGGATCCACGGCGATCTGCGCCGACCTCGGGGCCCGCACCGTCCGCGAAGAGATCGATGCGATGGAGGTGCTCGGCATCGATCCCATCGAACGCCTCGTGGCACCCCGCGTCGTCGCCGCGACCTTCGTGGCCTTCCTGCTCAACGGCGCGGTGATCACCATCGGCCTCGTCGGCGGCTACTTCTTCGGTGTCTACATCCAGAACGTCAACGCCGGCGCCTACGTCTCCACGCTGACACTGCTCACCGGTTTCCCCGAGGTGATGATTTCGGTCATCAAGGCCACCCTGTTCGGACTCATTGCCGGGCTGGTCGGCTGCTACCGGGGCCTGACCGTCGCCGGTGGATCGAAGGGGGTCGGGACCGCGGTGAACGAAACCCTGGTGCTCTGCGTGGTCGCGCTGTTCGCGGTGAACGTGGTGCTGACGACCATCGGCGTCCGCTTCGGAACGGGAGGGTGACGTGAGCGAAGCTTGCGAGCGAACCATCGACACTGAATCCGGCCGCCGAGCCTGCGAGGCGGACGCATGAGTACCGCTGCAGTCCTGCGGACCCGCTTCCCCCGCGCGTTCGACCGCACCCGCGGCTTCGCCGGCGGGCCCGCCCGATTCCTCGACAGCATCGGCCATGTCGCCTGGTTCGTGGTGCAGGCGGTCGGTTCACTTCCGCACGCGTTCAAGAACTACCGCCGCGAGGCGCTGCGCCTGGTCGCCGAGATCGGCATGGGCACCGGCGCGATGGCCGTCATCGGCGGCACCGTGGCCATCATCGGCTTCGTCACCCTCTCGGCGGGCTCCCTGATCGCCATCCAGGGCTTCGCCTCCCTGGGCAATATCGGTGTCGAGGCCTTCACCGGATTCTTCGCCGCCCTGGCCAACATCCGGGTGGTCGCGCCCGTCGTCACCGGCCAGGCGATGGCCGCCACCGTCGGCGCCGGTGCGACCGCCGAACTCGGCGCCATGCGCATCAGCGAGGAGATCGACGCACTGGAAGTGATGGGCATCAAGTCGATCTCGTATCTGGTGTCCACTCGGCTGATGGCCGGCGCCATCGTCATCGTCCCGCTCTACGCGATGGCGATCCTGCTGTCCTTCCTGTCCGCTCAGCTGGTCACCACGGTGTTCTATTCACAGTCGGTCGGTACCTACGAGCACTACTTCCACACATTCCTGCGCGTCGACGATGTCATGTGGTCGTTCCTGGAGGTCATCATCATGTCGATCATCATCATGTTGAACCACTGCTACTTCGGCTACTTCGCCAGTGGCGGCGCGGTGGGTGTGGGCGAGGCGGTGGGTCGCTCGATGCGGACCTCGCTGATCGCCATCGTGTTGGTGGTGCTGTTGGCCTCGTTGGCGCTGTATGGCACCGACCCGAACTTCAACCTCACGGTGTAGCGCCATGACGACTTCGCGGGCACCTCTGAACAAGCCCAAGACCCCGCCCTACAAACTGGCCGGTCTGGTGCTGTTGCTGATCAGTGCGCTCATCCTGAGCCTGACCTGGCTGCAGTTCCGCGGCTTCTTCGAGAAGCGGGTCCAGTTGACGGTGATGGCCGAACGTGCCGGTCTGGCAATGGACCCGGGTTCCAAGGTCACCTTCAACGGCGTCCCGATCGGGCGGCTGACCGAGGCCGGGGTGGTCACGGTCGGTGAGGTTCCCAAAGCCAAGCTCACCCTCGACGTGGACCCGAAGTACCTGTCGCTCATCCCGTCCAACGTGGAGGCCGAACTGCGGGCCACCACGGTGTTCGGCAACAAGTACATCTCCTTCCTGTCCCCGGACAACCCGGCAGCCACCCGGCTGGCGAGCGGGGCCACCATCGAGGCCTCCGGCACCACCACCGAGTTCAACACCCTGTTCGAGACGATCATGAAGATCGCCGAGCAGATCGACCCGGTGAAGCTGAACCAGACCCTGACCGCCGCCGCCCAGGCGCTGGACGGGCTCGGCGACAAGTTCGGTCAGTCGATCGTGGACGGCAATGACATTCTCGGCGAACTGAATCCGCGGATGCCGCAGATCCGCCGCGATATCGCCGGCCTGGCCGATCTGGGCGAGGTGTACTCCGATGCGGCGCCGGATCTGTTCGACGGCCTGAGCAATGCGGTGATCACCGCGCAGGCGCTCAACGACGAGCAGGGCAATATCGATCAGGCCCTGATGGCGGCCGTCGGCTTCGGCAACACCGGCGCCGATATCTTCGAGCGCGGCGGGCCGTACCTGGTGCGCGGCGCGCAGGACCTGCTGCCCACCTCGAAACTGCTGGACTACTACAGTCCGCAGCTGTTCTGCACCATCCGCAACTTCCACGACGTGGCGCCCAAACTCGCCGCGGCACTGGGCGGTAACGGCTATTCCCTGTTGACGCGGTCCTCGGTGCTCGGTGCCGGAAATCCGTACGTGTTCCCGGACAACCTGCCCCGCGTCAACGCCAAGGGCGGCCCCGGCGGGCGGCCCGGCTGCTGGCAGCCGATCACCCGCGACCTGTGGCCGATGCCGTACCTGGTGATGGACACCGGCGCGAGCCTCGCCCCGTACAACCACTTCGAACTCGGCCAGCCGATCATGCAGGAATATGTCTGGGGCCGCCAAGTGGGGGAGAACACGATCAACCCATGAGTGACGCTTGCGGAACGAATAGACAACTGGCATGCGGGACCCGAGCCTGCGAGGGAGCCGCATGAGTATCAAAGGAACGCTCTTCAAACTGGGCGCGATATCCGCGGTGCTGCTCACCTTCACCGCGATCATCTTCGTGGTGTTCGCCCAGCTCCGATTCGACCGCACCACCGGCTATTCGGCGGTATTCGAGAACGCCAGCGGTCTGCGTGCCGGACAGTTCGTGCGCGCCTACGGCGTCGAGGTCGGCAAGGTCGAGGACGTCGTCCTCATCGACGGCGGCAATCAGGTCCGGGTCGACTTCGCGGTGGAGCGCAATCTCCAGCTGTTCCAGGAGACCACCGCCGCGATCCGTTACCTCGATCTGATCGGGAACCGCTACGTGGAACTGCGGCGCGGCGACAGCGATGCGGTGCTGCCCGGTGGCAGCACCATCCCGGTGGAACGCACCGAACCCGCGCTCGACCTCGACGCGCTGGTCGGCGGATTCCGTCCGCTGTTCAAATCCCTTGACGCGGACAAGGTCAACAACATCGCAACCTCCATCATCACCATCTTCCAAGGCCAGGGCGGGACGATCAACAACATCCTGGACCAGACGGCCGAACTCACGACCGCGCTGGCCGACCGCGACCAGGCCATCGGCGAGGTCATCACCAACCTCAACACGGTCCTAGACACCACCGTCAAGCACCAGAAGCAGTTCGATGACACCTTGAAGAACTTCGAGACCCTGATCACCGGGCTGAAGGACCGCGCCGATCCGATAGGTGCCTCGGTGGCCGACATCAGCAACGCCGCCGGGTCGCTGTCGGATCTGCTGGCCGACAACCGGCCGTTGCTGCGCGACACGCTAGGGTACCTGGAGACCATCCAGCAGCCGTTGGTCGATCAGCTCGATCAGGTCAACGACATCGTCGCGCAGGTCCCGGCCGCGCTGCGGATCATCGGTCGTTCCGGAGGCATCTATGGTGACTTCTTCAACTTCTACGCCTGCGACCTCTCGCTGCGGCTTAATGGCCTTCAGCCGGGCGGACCGGTCCGCACGGTCAAGTTGACCGGCCAACCCACGGGGAGGTGCACCCCGCAATGAGGACAATCCAGGGTTCGGACCGCACCCGTAAGGGTGTGATGGGCGTGCTGACGGTGGCACTGGTCATCGGCGTCGGTTCCAGCATCACGACCGTGCCGATGTTGTTTGCGGTGCCGACCTACTACGCACAGTTCAATGACACCGGCGGCCTGAACATCGCGGACAAGGTGCGCATCGCCGGCGTCGACGTCGGCACCGTGCAGAGCATGGAGATCAAGGGCGACAAGGTCGAGATCGGTTACACCCTCGGCGGCCGCCAGATCGGCACCGAGAGCCGCGCCGCCATCCGCACCGATACCGTGCTGGGCCGCAAGAACATCGAGGTTGAACCCCGCGGTGACACGCTGCTGAAACCGCGCGGCTTCCTGCCGGTGGAGCAGACCCAGACGCCGTATCAGATCTACGACGCGTTCATGGACGTCACCGACGCGGCGTCCGGCTGGGACACCCAGGCCATCAAGCAGTCGCTGAATGTGTTGTCGGAGACCGTCGATCAGACCTCGCCGCACCTGCAGTCGGCGCTGGAAGGGCTGCAGCGGTTCTCCGACACGCTCGGGCAGCGTGACGACGAGCTCAAGGATCTGCTGGCCAACGCCAACAAGATCGCCACCGTCCTCGGTGACCGCAGCGGACAGGTGAACGCGCTGCTGGTCAACGCGCAAACCCTGCTGGCCGCGGTGAACGAGCGCAGCCAGGCGGTCAACCTGCTGCTGGAACGCATCTCCGGGGTGTCCGAGCAGATCAACGGTCTGATCGACGACAACCCGAATCTCAACAAGGTGTTGACCCAGCTCAACACCGTCAGTGACACGCTGGTGGAGCGCAAGCAGGACCTCGCCGACTCCTTGAGCATAATAGGGAGGTTCGTCACCTCGCTCGCCGAGGCTATGGCGACCGGCCCATACTTCAAGGTGATGCTGGTGAACCTGCTGCCGCCCACACTGCTGCAGCCCTTCGTCGATGCGGCGTTCAAGAAGCGCGGCATCAACCCGGAGGAGTTCTGGCGCAACGCCGGCCTGCCCGCGTTCCAGTTCCCCGACCCGAACGGCGCCCGCTTCGAGAACGGCGCACCGCCGCCGGCGCCGAGGGTGCTCGAAGGGACGCCGGAGTTCCCCGGCCCCGCGGTGCCACCCGGGTCACCGTGCTCCTACACCCCGCCGGCCGATGGCCTGCCGCGGCCCGGAAACCCGCTGCCCTGTGCGGATCTCACGGTCGGCCCGTATGGCGACAACCCGTACGGCCCGAACTATCAGGGTCCGGTGGGTGTGCAGACCTCCGATCCGAACGCGCACGGCCTCGGCCCGACACCGGGCGTCCCGAGCGCCGGAATCCCCGGACAGTTGCCGCCCAACGTGCCCGGCACCCCGGTGCCGCTGGTGCCCGGTCCGCCGGGGGCACGCACCGTGCCGGTCGGTCCGCCCGGGGTTCCGGCACCGCCGGGACCCATCCCGAGCCGCGCGCCGCTGCCACCACCGGTGCCGGGACCGCCGCCACCGCCAGGGCCGGGTCAGCAGCTGTCGCCGGCGGACACCGAGCCGCTTCCCGGCAACCCGCCGTTCCTTCCGCCCGGATCACAGGGATAGGGCCGAGTAGATGTCGACGATCTTCAACATCCGCAACATCCAGTTGCCGCGCTTCTCGAAGGCGGCCGTCATCATGGGCGCCATCGTGCTGGTGGTGGCAGTGGGCGCCGCTGCCGTGGGCTGGACCGTCTACAAGAAGTTGACCACCACCACGGTCACCGCCTACTTCCCCCAGGCGCTGGCGCTGTACCCCGGCGACAAGGTGCAGATCATGGGCGTCCGGGTCGGTTCGATCGATTCGATCGAGCCCGAAGGTGACCGGATGAAGATCGTCATGCACTGGGACAGCAAGTACAAGGTCCCCGAGAACGCCAGCGCCTCGATCCTCAACCCGTCCCTGGTGTCCTCCCGGGTCATCCAGCTCTCACCGCCCTACACAGGCGGTCCCGCGATGCAGGACGGCGCGGTGATCGAGGAGGACCGCACCCAGATCCCGATCGAATACGACGAACTGCGCGATCAGGTCACCCGCCTGCTGGCCGATCTCGGGCCGACACCGGAGCAGCCGAAGGGCCCGTTCGGTGACATCGTCGAATCGTTCGCCGACGGCTTCGAGGGCAAGGGCGAGCAGTTCAACAAGACGCTCAAGGGTCTCTCGGACGCGGTGACCGCGCTCAACGAGGGTCGCGGTGACTTCGTCGGAATCGTCAAGAGTCTGGCAGTGTTCGTCAACGCGCTGCACAAGAGCGACCAGCAGTTCGTGGCGCTGAACGACGATCTGGCGCAGTTCACCAACTCGTTCACCAACACCGACCGCGAGGTCGCCACGGCGCTGGACGATCTGAACTCGGTGCTGGCCACTACCCGCAAGTTCCTCGACGAGAACGCCACACCGCTCACCAACGACGTCAACAACCTGGCAGAGGTGACGAACACGATCCTGCAGCCAGAGCCTCTCAACGGACTGGAGACCGGTCTGCACGCGTTCCCCAATTTGGTCGCCAACGTGCTCAACATAGCGTCGCCGAACCAGGGTGGCATCGTCAACGTGCCGGTATTGCCCGGCGTCACCAACTTCTCCAACCCGCTGAACTTCATCTGCAGCTCAATCCAGGCCGGCAGCCGCCTCGGCTATCAGGAGTCTGCGGAATTGTGCGCACAGTACCTGGCGCCGGTGATGGATGCGATGAAGTTCAACTTTCTACCGTTCGGGGTGAACCTGGCCGCCGGTGCGATGACGCTGCCCAAGCAGATCGCGTACTCCGAGCCGCGGCTACGTCCGCCCCCGGGGTACAAGGACACCACCGTGCCGGGCATCTTCTCCCGCGACACCCTGTTCTCGCACGGCAACCACGAGCCGGGCTGGATCGTCGCGCCCGGTATGCAGGGCGTCGAGGTGCAGCCGTTCACCGCGAACATGCTGACCCCGGATTCGTTGGCCGCGTTGCTCGGTGGGCCCGATATCGTGCCGCCGCCGGCGCCGCCGGCCTTCGGTGTGCCCCCGGGCGGCAACTTGCCCGGACCGCCGAACGCGTACAGCGAGAACACCCCGCTGCCGCCGCCGTGGTACCCGCAGCCCGGGCCGCCGCCCGTCCCGGCTCCCGGAGTGATCCCCGGTGATCCGCCGCCGGCCGCGGCGGTGGCCGTGCCCGCAGCACCCGCAGCACCCGCAGCACCCGCTGCGCCGGCTCCGCCCGGGCCTCCGCTGCCCGCTGAGGCAGGTGGCGCGTGATGAGCCGTAACTGGAAGAAGCTGGGTACCCGCACGGTCGCGCTGGCCGCGGCCGGGTTGTTGCTCAGCGGCTGTGGGCAGTGGCGCGGTATCGCCAACGTGCCGTTGCCCGGCGGTCCGGGCACCCAGTCCGGGCACTCGACGATCTACATCCAGATGCCGGAGACGTTGGCGCTCAACGCCAACAGCCGGGTCCGGGTCGCCGATGTGTTCGTCGGCCGAGTGCGCAAGATCGAGCTGAAGAACTGGACGCCGCTGCTGACGGTGGACCTGGAGCCCGGTGTCGAGCTGCCGCAGAACGCGGTGGCGCGCATCGGCCAGACCTCGCTGCTGGGTTCCCAGCACGTGGAACTGGACGAGCCGGAGGACGAGGATCCGTCGCCGGAGCCGCTGCGCAACGGGGACACCATCCCGCTGGAGCGGTCGTCGGCGTTCCCGACCATCGAGCGGACGCTGGCCAGTATCTCCGGCATCCTCACCGGCGGTGGCATCCCGAACATCGAGGTCATCACGAGCGAGGTCAACGCGATCCTGACCGGGCGCTCCGGCGAGATCCGGGAGTTCCTCAACCGGCTCGACACCTTCACCTTCGAGCTGAACCAGCAGCGCCAGGACATCGTCCGGGCCATCGATTCGACCGACCGGCTGCTATCCATCGTCGCCGACCGCAACGACACGCTGGACCGGGTGCTCACCGAGTTCCCGCCGCTGATCCAGCATTTCGCGGACACCCGGGATCTGTTCGCCGATGCGGTGACCGCGCTGGGCAGGCTCAGTGCGACCGCGGATGAGACGCTGAGCAACACCAACGCCAACCTGAACACCAACCTAAAGAACCTGCAGCGCCCGCTGCGGGAGCTGGGGAAGGCCACGCCGTACCTGGTGGGTGCGCTGAAGCTGCTGCTGACGGTGCCGTTCAACGTCGATAACGTCCCGAAGGCCATCCGCGGTGACTACATCAACGTGTCGGTCAACATCGACCTCACCCTGAGCACCATTGACAACGGGTTCCTGTCGGGTACCGGTATCTCGGGGATGCTGCGGGCACTGGAACAGGCCTGGGGCCGCGACCCTGCGACGATGATCCCGGACGTGCGCTTCACGCCGAACCCGAACAATGCGCCCGGCGGTCCGCTGATCGAAAGGTCGGAGTAAGCCATGTTGCTGACCCGAATGATCAAGACCCAGTTGCTCATCTTCGTCGCACTGACGGTGGTGGCGCTGGTGGTGCTGTCGCTGGGCTACCTGCGGTTGCCCAGCTACGCCGGCATCGGGATGTACCGCCTCTACGCGAACCTGCCCAACTCGGCCGGTCTGTACGAGACGGCCAACGTCACCTTCCGCGGCACCACCGTCGGCAAGGTGACGGCGGTGGAGCCCACCGAACAGGGTGCCCGGGTCACGATGAACATCGAGGACAGCACCAAGGTGCCCGTCGACACCGTCGCCAATGTGCACTCGGTGTCGGCGGTCGGTGAACAGTTCCTCGATCTGGTCTCCACCCAGAACACCGGGCAGTACTTCGAGGGCGGCGACACCATCACCAAGGGCCGGGTGCCGGCCGAGGTCGGTCCGGCGCTCGACGCGGCACAACGCGGCCTGGCGGCGCTGCCGGCGGAGAAGATCAGCGTCCTGCTCGACGAGACGGCCAAGGCGGTCGGCGGCCTCGGGCCGTCACTGCAACGACTCGTCGACGGCACCCAGGCGCTGGCCGGTGACTTCCGGGACAACCTGACCTCGGTCACCGACATCGTCGAGAACTCCGGGCCTATCATCGACTCCCAGGTGAACTCCGGTGACGCGATTTCCCGGTGGGCCGCCAACCTGAACACCATCACCGCGCAGACCGCGGAGAAGGACGCCGCGCTGCGCAGTGGGCTGCAGCAGGCCGCACCCACCGCCGATCAGCTCAACGCGGTGTTCGGCGATGTGCGGGAGTCGTTGCCGCAGACGCTGGCCAACCTTGAGGTCGTCATCGACATGCTCAAGCGGTACAACAAGAACGTCGAGCAGGTGGTCGTCGCGCTTCCGCAGGGTGCGGCGCTCGCGCAGACCGCAACGATCTTCGCCCCGGAGGGCCTGCTGCACTTCGCACTTGGTATCAACACCCCGCCGCCCTGCCTGACTGGCTTCCTGCCCGCCTCGCAATGGCGCTCCCCGGCGGACACCAAGACCGAACCGGTGCCATCGGGCCTGTACTGCAAGATCCCCAAGGACGCGCCCAACGTTGTGCGCGGCGCGCGTAACTACCCGTGCGCCGACGTACCGGGTAAGCGGGCCGCCACCCCGCGGGAGTGCCGCAGCGAGGAGCCCTACGTCCCGCTGGGCACCAACCCCTGGTACGGCGACCCGAACCAGATCGTCGACTGCCCCGCCGCGGGTGCGCGCTGCACCCAGCCGGTCAACCCCGGTCAGGTGATCCCGGCGCCGTCGATCAACAACGGGATGAACCCGCTGCCGGCCAGCCAGCTGCCACCGCCGGAGTCGACGCTGCCGACCAGCGACCCGTTGACCCCGCCTGGCCAGGGCACGGTCACCTGCAGTGGACAGCAACCCAACCCGTGCATCTACACTCCGGCAGCAGGTCCATCGGCGGTCTACAGCCCGTCCAGCGGTGAGGTGGTCGGACCCGATGGGGTCAAGTACTCCGTCACCAACTCGAACAACTCAGGAGATAGCGGATGGAAGGAGATGCTGGCACCAGCCGGCTGAACCCCACCGACGACGAGCACGACGCCGCTGCCGAGGAGGCGGCGGAGGAATCGACAACGGACACCCCCGAGGATCTCGCAGAGCGGGAATCCACCGAGGAACCGAATCACGGGCGGTTCGGCCAGGGCTGGCTCGTCAGCATCTGCCTGGTGCTCTTCCTGGCGGCTGCGGCGCTGTCCGCGGGCGGCTATCTGCTGCTGCGGTCCAATGCGCAGAGCGAGCAGATCGCCCGCGATGACGCGGTCGCGCTGCAGGCGGCCAAGGACTGTGTGACGGCCACCCAGGCGCCCGACACCGCCTCGATGGGTGCCGCGCAGGCCAGGATCGTCGACTGTGCGACGGGTGATTTCGGTGCCCAGGCGGTGTTCTACAGCTCGATGATGATGGAGGCCTATCAGGCCGCCAACGTTCAGGTCGAGGTCGCGGACCTGCGTGCCGCCGTAGAACGTCACCATGACGACGGCTCCGTCGACGTGCTGGTGGCGGTCCGCACCAAGGTGACCAATTCCGAGACCGCCGATCAGGAGCAGGGCTACCGGCTGCGGGTCACCATGCAACGCGCCGACGGCACCTACAAGATCGCCAACCTCGTCCAGGTCACCACGTGACGGACGTGCTCGACGAGATCGACGACACCGACGTGGCGGTGCGTGCGGTACCCGCATCCTGGGGTGCCCGGGCCGCCGCGCTGGGTATCGACGTGCTGTTCGGTGTGGCGCTGATCGCGATATTGGCCCTGCTGGCCTGGACCGCGCCGCTGATGGGCTGGCTGTGGTGGGTGTACGTCGTGCTGGCGGTGCTGGCGGGCCTGGCCATGATGGTCAACCGCTGGGTACTTCCGACGATCACGGGCTGGACGGTGGGCCGCGCCGTCACCGGTATCCGGGTGGTGCGTGCCAGTTCCCCGTCCAGTCCCGACGGCGCACCCGTGGGGACCGGCCGGCTGCTGGCCCGCGATCTCGCCCACCTGCTGGACACCGCCGCCGTGTTCCTGGGCTGGTTGTGGCCGCTGTGGGACCGGCGGCACCGGACCTTCGCAGACCTGTTGCTGCGCACCGAGGTTCACCGGGTGGGTGAACCCGAACAGAACCTGCGCCGGCCGGTGGCGATCGGGCTGGTGGCAACTACGCTGCTGTGCGCCGTCGCGACCGCCGCCGGCTATCTGATGGTGTACCGCCAGGACCGCGCATTGGACACCGCGCGCGCCGAGATCGCCGCGCAGGGCGCCCGCATCGTCGAGCAGATCCTGAGCTACGCCCCGGACACCGCCAAGGACGATTTCGCCCGCGCGCAGTCACTGGCCAGTGACATCTACCGGCCGAAGCTGATCGAGCAGCAGGAGGCGCTGCAGCAGGCTCCGCTGGTGTCCAACGAATACTGGACGGTCAATGGCGTGGTGCTGGAACAGCCCGCGCCGACCACGAACACCGCGTCGATGTTGTTGGCGATGCAGGGACAGCGTGGCAGCGACCCGAATGCCATGCGGTTCATCACCGCCACGGTGCGGGCGGATTTCGTGAAGACCGGCGATCAATGGCAGGTGCAGAATCTGTCCGTTCTGACCAAGCCGCGCACGGGGGGCGGCCAATGAGCCCGCGTCGCGTCGTCGAGTCCGACGCACCGGAGTACTTCTACGCACCGGTCGATCCGCCGACGCGGTGGGGTTTGCCGTTGGTCGCGGGGATTTCCGCGCTGTTGATCGCGGTGACGCTGGGGTTGGCGACCTTCATGACGGTCTCCCACGAGGCGGACCGCCGGACCCAGATCCGCGACGCAGATGCGCTCGGTTATGTGCGCTCCTTCATGACGGCCTACACCACGTTGGATCCGTTCAACGCCAACGATTACGCCGACCGGATACGCGCGCAGGGCACCGGGGAGTTCGCCAAGACGTTCACCGAGAAACAGAACGAGATCGTGCTGCAGGTGGCCCGCAACGAACCCACCAACGGTGAGGTGCTGGAAGCCGGCGTGCAACGGTGGAACGACGACGGCAGCGCCGATGTGCTGGTCGCGACCAAGATGACCACCACCACCCCGGACGGCAAGCAGACCATCGAGACCGGAAGTCGTTGGGTGGCAACGGCGATCAAGGAGGGACAGCAGTGGAAGATCAGCCGGCTGATTCAGGTGATCTGACCACCGAGGCGGACGCCGAGGCCAAAACCGAGGCCGGGACCGAGCCCGACGCCGAGAAGGAGGCCGACGCCGAGAAGGAGGCCGTGGCCGACACCGACGAGGCGGTCGCTGACGAGACGGTGGCCGACGAGACGGTGGCCGAACCCGTCCTGGTGCCGCACCGCCCGCCGGGCCGCGGCGTGAAGGTGGCTGCCGTCGCCGGCGCCGCCGTGTTCGTCGCCGCCGCCGCGTTCGCCGCAGCCAATGCGGCGCCGTACCTGACCGATCGGGCACTGGTCCAGGTGAAGCTGGATATCGCCGGCACCGCCGCCGATGCCATCACCACGTTGTGGACCTACACACCCGAGGACATGGAGACACTGCCCGATCGGGCCGCCAAGTTCCTCGGCGGCGATTTCCAGGCCGAGTACCGCAAGTACATCGATGCGATCGCTGCGCCCAACAAGCAGGCCCAGGTGTCCAACAACACCCAGGTGCTGGGCGCCGCGGTCGAATCGCTGGACACCGACAGCGCGTCGGCGATCGTCTACACCAACTCGGTGGCCACCAGTCCGGTGACCAAGAACATCCCGTCGCTGCGGTACCTGTCCTACCGCCTGACCATGGAGAAACGCGGCACAGACTGGCTCATCACCCAGATGAACGCCATCACCTCGCTGGACCTGACGCCCAGACTGTAGCGGCTGCCGGGCGCACGTTGATGAAATCGCCTGTGTCGCATCGGCTGACCGTCACGGCGCTGCTGTTGCTCACTTTTGCCACCGGTCTGGTCGATGCGGTGAGCGTGCTGGTCCTCGGTCACGTGTTCGTGGCCAATATGACCGGCAACGTGATCTTCCTGGGGTTCTGGTTCGTCCCCCATTCGGGCGTGGACCTGTGGGCCGCGGTGGTGGCCTTCCTCAGCTTCGTCACCGGTGCGGTGATCGGCGGGCGACTGGTCCGCCACCTCGGTTCCTCAGGGCGCCGCTGGCTGACGGTGGCGCTGTCGGTGGAGGTCGCGCTGCTGATCGTGCTTGCGGTGCTGGCCGGCAGCGGTGTGTTGCGCTACCACGATGACACCAAACTCATCCTGATTGCCGGACTCGCAGTGGCGTTCGGCATCCAGAACGCCTCCGCGCGGCAGTTCGGTATCCAGGAACTCAGCACGACGGTGCTGACCCAGACCATCGTCGGCATCGGCTTCGACAGCAGGCTGGCCGGCGGCACCGGGCATCGCGAGAAGTTGCGCTACACCGTGGTCCTGACGATGTGCGCGGGAGCAGTACTCGGAGCCACGCTGACACTGCACGTGGTGGCCCCGGTGATCGGTCTGGCCGCCGCGGTCGTCATGGCAGCGGCCATGATTTTCGCGTTCGGGCCGCCGGCGCCCGATACCGGATAGTCTGACCGCATGCCTGCAGTCCTGGTCACCGGCGCGGGCCGGGGTATCGGCCGCACCATCGCCGAACAGCTGGCCGCCCACGGTTGGGATGTCATCGCGGGCGTACGCAGCGAGGCCGATGGTGCGGCGCTGACGGCCGTTGATCCCCAGCGTATTTCGGCGATCATTCTCGACGTCACCGATGACGGGCAGATCGCCGCACTCGACAGTGCGCTCCCCGCGCGACTGGACGCGGTGGTGAACAACGCGGGCGTCGTGATGGCCGGACCGATGGAAACCCTGACCAGCGAACAGTGGCGCATGCAGCTGGATGTGAATGTCGTCGGTCAGCTCGCGGTGACCCGGGCCGTGTTGCCCCGCTTGCGGGCCTGCCACGGCAGGGTGCTGTTCGTCTCGAGCGTGAACGGCCGGCTGTCCACTCCGTTGATCGGGGCGTACGCGGCATCGAAGTTCGCGTTGGAGGCCGCCGCCGATGCCCTCCGAATGGAGCTGAGCCCGTGGCGGATTCCGGTGGTTCTGATCGAACCCGCACAAACTGACACCGATATGTGGCGGACCGCGGGGACCATGGTCGATGATGTCGAGGCCGCGCTGACACCCGCCGAGCGTGAGCTGTACGGGCGGCATATCGCAGGAATGCGCAAGTCGGTGCCGATTTCGCAAAGAATGGCTGTGGCACCGGAAAAGGTATCCGAGGTGGTGCGGGCGGCGCTGACCGCCAAGCGCCCCCGGGCCCGCTACATTGTCGGTGTCGGACCCCGCCTTCAGCTGGCGCTGATGATGAATTTGCCAGCGCGCGTACGGGACCGGGTCTTGCGGACGGTCATGCGCCAGCCCTGATCGACGGCTTCGATCATTCCCGGCCAAACGCCCCAGCCCCGCGATCTTGAATGTTAAGTTTTCGCTGAGAACTGCATGGGGCAGCGGGGGAGGCGCGGGGTTGATGGCTGGAAAACACCGGAATGTGGCTGAGCGGACCAGGCGGGTCGCGGTGGTCACGGCGGCTGCGGCGACGGCGACGGCACTGACGGTCGGTGCGGCCGCACCGACTCCGCCGCCACGCCCTGAGGAGCATTACCTCCGGGTGGTTGAGCAGCAAGTGGACCTGAGCGCAGCGGTCAGCCCGTTCGGTCCGCCCGGCAGCCTCTCCGACGTTACCGGCGGCTCGGGACAGGCCGCCTACAACACCTTCCAGGAGTTCATCGCCGCTTACGAGCGGGCGCTGGCCGGCGTCAACCTGGCCGGTGGTTTCGGTCTGAACATCGAGAATCTGCTGGGCCAGATCCCGACGGCGTTCCTTGACGACATCCTGGGTGCGATCCCGATCGATCTGGGCTCGGTGCTGACGCCGATCCTGGGCGGTCTCGTGACCCCGCTGCTGATCAATATCCTTGACCTGCTCAACATCACGGACGCACAGGGCAACATCACCTTGTCCGCAGTGCTGGGCCTGGTTGGGCTGGACCTGTCGGACCCACTGAACCTGGCGGGGCTGAACATCCCCGGGTCAACATCATCACCCGGGTGAGCCATTCCTGCTGCTGAAGATGCTGGCCGGGCTCGACCTCGGCTGGACCCCCGGCACCGCCAACGCCGTGGCCGACGCCATCAATCAGACGCCGTACCTGGAGGTCGGCGTCGAGAACCTGCTGGACGCGGTGCTCGACCTCGCGGGCAATGCCGTCGGGAACATCCCGCTGCTCGGCCCGCTGATCTCCGCGGTGCTACAGGGCGTCGAAGACATCAATCTGCCGGACCTCAACGTCATCGATGTCCGGATCCCGATCGTGATCGGCTACGGATTCGGCGCGATGGCGGCCGGTTCGGCGTATGAGCAGGCGCTTGCCGACCTGGGCAACCAGCCCCGGCTCGGAGCCAATGGCGGTGGCCCGCTGGGCAGCCTCACCCTGCTGCCGATGATCCTGGCGAACAACGTCGGTCGCGCCAACGGCGGCATGCTCGCCCGGTTCTACCCACTGTTCGAACTGCTGGGCATCGACCTGATCACCCCCGATGTGCAGGCCAGCAACGCCGGGACCGGGATCCCGATACTGGGCACCGGAATCGAACTCGGCGCGGCGAACCTCGTCCCGATCAAGGTCGACGCCACCGTCCAGTACCAGCCCTACTCGGACTTCGCGGCGTGGCCGAATCCGTTCACGCTGTTCAACAACCTGCTGGCCGGCACCATCGGAGCGTCTTACATTCTGCGCGGTGTCGAGTTGGACAGCGCGCTGGACCAGATCCTCGACGAGGTCGGCGAGACCGTCAGCGATGCACTGGATCTCGGCAATCCGTTGAACATCAACATTTACCTGACGTTGGCGACCAGCACGCTGCCGCTGCTCGAGCCGCTCTACCTGGCCGGCGATCTGCTGAACATGGTGAGCTTCGGGACGCTGGGAACTTTGCCGATCCGGTTGGCCAACGCGCTCGCCCCGGCCATGACAAGTCTGGTCAACCTGGGCTATACCGACGTGGTGCGCAACCCGGACGGCACCTACACCCGCACGCTGGACGACCCGGACACCGCGACACCGTTCATGTCCTTCCCGGATGTGAACTGGGGCCGGGCCATCAACGATGTACTGACCTCACTGGCGAACGGATTCCACAAGGAGTTCATCAGCGGCAACCCGACTGCGGCGCCGCCCAACGTCCTGGAGAACCTGGGCAAGCTGATCCAGACCCTGACCAAGGGACTGAATCTGGGCGGCCTCACCGCCGGGTTGCAGGACGGCCTCGACAACCTGGTCGCCGGTCTCACCGGGCAGGCGGGTCGCCAATCCCCGAATGCGGCGCGCACACTGGCCGCCGCGGCAGGCGATCTTCCCGACCCCGATGCCAAGCTCGTCACCCTCTCGGTGGATCCCGACGGAGACGTCCCGAGCGGAAAACACGCTGCCAACCCGAGCGCCGCCATCCCCGAGGACTCCGGGCTGGCGCCGAAGCACGCGGCGCCCGACGATGCGGAAGCCGAAGAAACACCCGCCGAGGCCGAAACTCCCTCGGAGACAGAGACTCCCGCCGAAACGCCGACCGAACCCGAACCCGAACCCGAAGCTGAACCCGAACCGGAAGCTGAGGCCGTTCCCGGCACTGAGGCCAACCCCGACGCTGAGGCCGAGGCTCCGGCGGTGAAGAAGCCGACGGTCAAGAAGAACCCGCTGCAGAACGTGGTTCGTGACATCACCAATGCGCTCACGCCCAAGAAGAAGAAGCCGGCGGCAACCACATCGAGCGCCGGGGATACCGAGACTGACGCGAAGAAGTCCGAGACCTCGGAGACCAAGAAGTCGGAAACCAAGAAGTCCGAGACGAAGAAGTCCGAGACGAAGAAGGCGGATAAAGCGGCCGCCTAGTCGCCCCTTCGCTAGGGCACCGGTCATCGTCGGTCCGCGCCCCAAGAATCCCGTGGCGCGGAAGGACATACGCATCCTTCGTTGTATCGGGCGGTGCCCGCTTTGAGCGATGGACGTGTGCGTCCTGCGATCCGCTTGACCGATTCTGAGGGTCCGTTTCTGACGGGGATCCCCAGTGTGGTTCGTGGTGGCGGGTCCGGCGGCGGGTTCTGCCGCCGGACCCGCTATGCGGGCGGTTTCTCTGTGGAGTTGTCAAGGTGCCGTGCGGTTTTGGTTATGCGGCGGTAGGCAGGTCGGTCATGGTGCGTCGGGCATGCGATCGCAGGTGTGCCGGTTCGGGCCCGGCCGGGTCATGCGGTGGGATGAACCAGGGGTAGCGGTCGGCGCCGAGGTAGACCTGCCAGCCACCGTGATGGATCGCGGTGTGGTGCAGTCGGCACAGCAGCACACCGTTGTCGATGCTGGTGGTGCCGCCGCTGGCCCAGGGTTGGATGTGGTGGGCATCGCACCAGGAGACGGGTCGTCCGCAGCCGGGGTGCGCGCACCCACCATCGCGCACCGCCAACCCTTTACGGATCAAGGGCGTAAACAACCTTTCACTGCGTCCGACGTCCAGGGGTGCACCCGCGCCATCGACAGTCACCGTCGTGAGGGTGCTGTCGCAGGTGATGAGGTCCGCGGTGCCTGCGGTGATGAGGCCGGTGAATCCGAGGGTGTCGACGAACCCTGTTGCGGCGGGCCGGACCAGGGTGACGTGCGGGAGCACACCACCGCTCATCGGGCGCTGCGAGCTCGACAGATAGGTCCGCATGATCTGTCCGAACGCATCCGCGCGGCGCCGCCCCACCGGGCGTGGGTCCGGGGATCCGTCCGGCAGCGGTATCGGCCGGCACAACGGGTCCAGTGCGGCCAACAGTTCCTCCGCCGTGAGCGCGTCGAGATCCAAGCTTGCCGCGACCCGGCCGTCCTCGGTCTGCACCACGGTCATGTCGTTGAGGTCGGCGTTTTCCGCGACCGGCACCATGCCCTCGTCCTGCAGCGATGTGGCGGCCTGCGCGATGGCGATCTCGCGGGCCTTCTTGGCCACCCCGGAGGGGGTGGTCTGGATCATCAGCGTCGTCACGACGCCCGCCCGATCCTCCTCGGACAGGGGGACCCGGCTGTTGATGTGGGTGACGCCGCGTCCGATGGCGTCGGCGAATTGGATGTCGATCCCACCGAGACGCTGCTGCTGGGTCAGCGCAGTCAGGGTGTGCGCTGCGCGCCCCACCCGGGCGGCCCGGTACGCCGCGCCCGGCGCCATACCCAGGGCGGTGAGCAGATCGGCCCCGGAGCTCAGGTGTTTGCGGGCCGGGATCCCGGCCCGCTCAGCGGCCGCGACCGCCTGGGCGACAACATGATCCAGCAGGTTGCGGGCGGTGACCGCGGCTGCCAACACCGCGAGTAGGGGCTTGTCATCGACGATCCGGCGCGGGCAGTCCAGGAGATGACACAGCCGGCGATCACCGTCGTCATCCGGTGGGAGTGCCGGGGTGAGGTCATCGATGAGCGCGTCAATGAAGGTGTCGAGATGGGTGGCGTCCATGTGGATACCGGCTTTCACAGAAGGTGCCCCAAGGGCACGATCAGTCACAACGGTTCGCACAGTCCCGTGGGACCATCGAACCTTTCGGCGACCGGAGTCGCGGTCTGTGCTCACCGGGTGATGATGGGAGCAACATCGCATTCGAACTTGTGTTCGATCGTACGCCGAATAGGGGCCCCGCGCAAGAAGGAGTTTTGAGGACATGACCCAACCTTGATCGGCCGGCCTCACCCATGTGCTGATGCAGAACTGTCGCCGAGGTGCTGATACACCACAGGCATCCCACGCAAGTGTCATGCCGCGGCACCTGACCGAATTTCGGTCGGTCTGTTCGAATCGGACCCGAAGCAGTTCCAGCACAACACCGGTCGCACCGAGTGGAACCGTTCGAGTGCCCTAGTTGAAGGCCAACCAGCTGGGTAGCGCGCGTTCCCGCGAATCGCAGAGCACCTGCAAGGTGTCGCACGACCCCTTGGGGACCCCCGCGCCCGCCCACATGCCGCCGGTGTCACGACGCAGCACGATGGCCGACGATCCGCCGCCGTCGAGCAGCAGCGCGGTGTCACTTCCCAAGCCGCGGAACAGGTCCTGTATCTGATCGGGTGTGTAGCTGCCGCCCTGGAACACGTACATCTCGTCACGGTCGCGGGCATAGGCCAACGCGGTGCGCGCCGCCGAAGGGCCCGGATCGTTCATCTGCCCGGTGTCGCCCGGGGCGAGTAACCCGAGACCGCTGACCGCGACGAAACGGGTGCCCTTGTTCATCAGATCGGCGATCACCGGGCCGGCCGCGTCGAAGTCGTCGCCCGAGCGCGGTGTCACCACGAACGGTGCCCCCGCGACCGGCAGGATCATGGTGGACAGCGGGGTCCAGACCTCGTCGCCCCCGGACAGGCCCTGTTTACCGGCGTAGGCGACGGTCCCGGTGAGTGGCACGTTCACCCGGCCGAGCCCGCGGGTGTTGTCGACGTAGGCGCCCAGCGGTGAGCTGCAGCCGGTGGTCTTCCAGGATCCGCGCTGCTGGCCGCGGATGTCGAAGAAGTTGGCGTTGATGGCAATGGTGGGCTGCCCCAGCGCCTGCCACGCGGCAATCGGGGTGTAGATCTCCGAGGCCTGCACCAGTCCGTCCCCGGTGCGGGCGCCCGGGGTGCGTTCGCACCGGGCCTGATAACCGTTGTGGTTGTCGACCAGTAGTCGCGGTGCAAGCCGCTGGGAAGCGGATTTGATGATCATCAGGTGACCGCCGCCGCCGCCCTCGTACCAATTGCCTGCGGCGTTGAGCATCGGTGTCGGGTTCCCGCCACCGAAGTTGTACACCAGGTAGGAGCCGCGGGTGTTGGCGATGGCGGTCGCCAGCAATGTCCGGCCATCGGCGGCGGCCGCGGTCGGTGCGCCCGTTGTCGTCGCCAGCGCCGCGGTGACCGTCAGCGTCGCGATACCGGCGGCGAGGCGCCGGACACGGGCGGCCACGATGGACACGGCGCCCCCTTCGGACTGGTGTGGACAGACGACTCGCACTAATCACACCAGTAACACTGTCCACTTGCGTCACGACACCGTCACGGTTGGGCATCGGGTTATCGCTTGAAGCTCAGCGGAACTGGGTAACCGGACGAAACCACTCGGCTATGTAGGGAGCAGCAATGATCGGAACCATCATCAGCGCCCTGTTCGTCGGCCTGATCGTCGGCGCGTTGGCGCGATTGATCATGCCGGGCAAACAGAGCATCGGCGTCATCATGACCATTCTGTTGGGTGTCCTCGGCTCGGTGGCCGGCAGTTGGCTGACATACCAACTCGGGTACGGAAACGCCAATGGTGGCTGGGCCATCATCCCGTTCCTGGTCGGGATCGTGGTTGCCATCGTGCTGATCGCCATTTACGTCGGCGTCACGGGTCGCAAGGACACCACGGTCCGCTAGCCTCAGCCCGGCGGCGCAAGCCGGTACACCGCGTCGGCGTAATCGTCGGTGACGTACACCGCGCCGTCGGGGCCGGTCACGGCGGCAACCGGTCTGCCCCATCGACTTCCGTCGGGTGCCTGGAAACCGCCGACCAGGGTCTGCTGATCGCCGAGGACGCCGTCCCGCCACGAGAAGAACGACACCTCGGGCTCCTGCGGGTTCTGGCGGTTCCAGGATCCGTGCACGCCTATCAGAGCGCCACTGGTGTACGGCGCCGGAAGGCGGCCGTCGGTGAAGCTCATCCCCAGTGGCGCCGAATGGGCCCCGAGGCTCTGTTCCACGACGGGCAGCGCGGCGCAGTCCATCGCCTGGCCATCGGGATTGGTCTGGACGTCGCGGATCAGTTCGAGATCGGCCGGGCCGCCGTCGGGATTGCAGTAGGGCCAGCCGAGCTCGCGGCCGGGCGTCAGCCGGGCGACCGATTCGGGCGGGTGGTCGTCGACGTAGGCGGGATCGACCGCACCCGTGCTCGGGTCCGCCACATTGTCGCGATTGTTCACCGCCGTCCACACCGCACCGTCGGGTGCGATGGCCAGGCCGGTGCCGTTGCGGACCCCGGTCGCGAATGGCTCCATCTGACCGCCGCCGGCGGGCACACGCATGATGGTCGCGCGCGGCGGGGTCGCCGTGCGGTCTTCCTCGGAAATGTTGCCGGTGGACCCGATGGAGAAGTACACGTCGCCGTCGGGGCCGACGGCGACACTCTTCAGGGCGTGCGAGTAGGCGCCCCGTAACTCGGGGCTGCGGGCATCGGGCAGGCCGTCGGCCACGGTGCGGCGGTCGGTGGCGGCGCCGTCGCGGTAGGCGTACACGTCGACGCGGTCGCTCTCGGCGATGTAGAGGGAATCGCCGGTGAAGGTGAGCCCATGCGGCTGGTTGAGACCGTCCAGGAGGACCTCGGACCGCCCCGCTCGCATCGAAAGAACCTGTCCTGCACTGGGAACCGAGACCAGCATCGCTCCGTCGGGTGCCCACACGGCCAGCCGCGGCTTGGATGTCCTGGCCCATACCTCCAACGACCAGCCCGCCGGGACCAGCGCTCGGCGGGGCTCGTCGAACGGGGCCTCGCCCATACCGTCGGGCACGGCGACCGTCACTTCGGTCAGTCCTGCTGCGGTCGGTGCGCTTGAAGTGCCCGGCGGTGCGCTGCTCGGGCTGCCGGCGGAGGGCGGCCCGGCCGGTGTGCCGGTCGAGCAGGCGACCAGCATCGCTGCGCCGGCCAGGCCGCCGACGATCTTTCGGCTATCGGCCCAGACCGGCATGCATCTCCCAGAGCAGGATCTCGGATGGCTCGGTGGCGGTGACCCGCTGTCCGCCGGTGGCGGTCAGGCGCGCCGCATCGCCCTCAAGCAGTTCGCCGGCGCCTTCCAGGCTCACCGCCCCGCGCGGTACGAACAGATGCAGGTACGGCGCCTGGGGCAGTTGCACCGATTCGCCGGCCTGCAGCCGCGCACCATGCAGGGCGGCATACTTGTTGCCGATGGTGATCGCCGACTGGTCGCGGTGCTCGGGCATCCCGGAGGCGATCGTGACCAGACCGCCGCTCAGCAATTCGTCGTCGATCTCGAGCTGCTGGTAACCGGGGTCACGGCCGGACTCGTCCGGGACGACCCACATCTGCACGAAATGCACTGGCTCGCTGTGGGTCTCACGTCCAGTGAGGGTCCAGGAATCGTTCTTCTCCGAGTGCAGGATGCCGCGCCCGGCCGACATGCGTTGAGCCAGGCCCGGATAGATCACACCGTTGTTGCCGGTGGAGTCCTGATGGACCAGTGAGCCCTGCATCACCCAGGTCACGATCTCCATATCGCGGTGCGGGTGAGTATCGAAACCGGTACCCGGCGCCACTCGGTCGTCGTTGTTGACCAGCAGCAGGCCGTGGTGGGTGTTGTCCGGCTCATAGTGTCCGCCGAACGAGAACGAGTGCTTCGAATCGAGCCAGGAAATCCTGGTCGCCGCGCGATCCGCCGCGGGCCGGATGTCCACGGATGCGGTTCGGGTCATCGATGCTCCTCTGAGATCAGTGCCCAGCCTAGGCGCGGGGCGATGGACAGCACAACTTAAATGATGTGTCATGTATTCCATGTGGCTGGATGCGAGTGAGCAGGCGCTGTGGCGGAAATACCTGGCGATGACCGGACGGCTGCAGGCCGCGATGAACCGTCAGTTGCAGCAGGAATGCGGATTGTCGTTGGCCGACTATGACGTGCTGGTCGCGCTCGACGAGTCGCCGGGATGCCGGATGACCGATCTGGGGGAGCAACTGGGCTGGGAGCAGAGCCGCGTGTCACACCAACTGCGACGGATGCGGGACCGCGGCCTGGTGGACCGCCACCACCCCGATGACGACCGGCGCGCGGCGATCGTCGAGCTGACGGCGCAGGGTCGCACCGCGCTCAGCACCGCCGCGCCGGCGCACGCCGAACTGGTGCGTGCGCTGGTCTTCGAGGGGATGACGCCCGCTCAACTGCGCGCGGTCGATCAATGGTTGACCGGGGTACTGGACCGTCTCGGTCCGCCTTGACGGGTCAGCCGGCGGGGTCCCAGCCGTGCATCGCGGCATGCATCTGATCCCCGTCGAGCGCAGCGGTGCCGAGCGGCTTCTGATCCGGGTGATATCGCATGCCCTCCAGCAGGAGTGCGACGTAGCGGCGCCACAGTTCGGGGTCGACGTGGCCGGCCCACTCACTGACGGTGCCCGCCAGCAGGCCGATGATCGGGGTGTCGGTGTGCTCGATATCGGCGCGCAGGTGGCCGTCGTGGCGTGCCCTCTCGACCAGTGTGGTGATCAGTGGCACCAGTTCCTCGCGGGCACAATCGACACGATCCCCGCCGTAGGCCTTGCTGTAGATCATCTCGCGCAGCCCCCGATCGGCGGCGGCGAGTTCGCACTGGCGCTCGATGAACCACACCAGTCCGTCCCACGAATTCGGCTGCTGTAACGCGGTTTCGGCCAGGCACACGACCTCGGCGATGCCTTCCTCGAAGATCGCCTCGACGAGTTCCTCCTTGGTCGCGAAGCGCCGATACACGGTCCCGACGCCCACGCCGGCGTGATGAGCGACATCGTTGAGGGTGGCCTCCATGCCCTTGATGGCGAACAGCTCGCGCGCTGCGGTGAGCACGCGCTGCCGGTTGCGCTCGGCATCCTTGCGCAGGCCGCGACATGGTTTGTCAATCACAAAGTCCACTTTAGTGATGTCCCTTACCTAAACGCCATAACCGGATTGACTCTATCCACTTGTGGGTTTAGATTCCAAGATCAGATCGCATGCCGCCGGTGGCTCGCGGCGTCCCTCACCGAAAGGCAGCACCATGCCTGCAGTTCTCGTGCGCGCTCTGACGGCAGCGAAACCGTTGTCCAACAATGGAATTTGTGCGCGATGACCGTCATCAAACGGGTCTGGTTGCCCGTGCTGGTGGTGTTTGCGATCGCGATCGGCATGGTGGCCGTCTCGAATCTGCGCTCGGTGTTCGGATCGGACGGTGCCATCGTCACTCCGATCGACGCCGACACCGCCGAGAACTTCAATCCCAAGATCGTCACCTACGAGATCTTCGGGACGGGCTCCTACGCCAGCATCAACTACGCCGACCTGGACGGAAAACCACAGCGCACGGGCGAGGTCAGCCTGCCCTGGACGCTGACCCTGGAGACCACGCTGCCGTCCGTCATGCCGAACATCATGGCCCAGGGCGACGGTTCCTCCATCACCTGCCGCGTCACCGTCGATGACGAGGTCAAAGACGAAAGGACGGCTGACGGTATGAATGCCGCCACCTACTGCCTGGTGAAGGCCGCATGACGACCTTTGTGGACGATTCGCCGACCGACGCCATGCCGCCGGCGCGGCACGCGGCCCGTCCGAAGTTGCCCCGCTTCATCAGAGCCTTCGCCGTGCCGATCGTGCTGGCCTGGGTCGTCATCGTGGCGCTGCTCAACACGGTCGTCCCGCAACTCGAAGAGGTCGGCAAGCTGCGCGCCGTCTCGATGAGTCCCAACGACGCACCCGCGCTGATCGCCACCAAGCACGTCGGGCAGAAGTTCGAGGAGTACGACACCTCCAGCTCGGTGATGATCGTGCTGGAGGGCGAGCAGCCGCTGGGTCCGGACGCGCACGCGTTCTACGACGAGATAGTCCGAAAGCTCAACGCGGACACCATCCATGTGCAGCATGTGCAGGATTTCTGGGGCGACACGCTGACCGCCGCCGGCGCACAGAGCATCGACGGCAAGGCCTCCTACGTGCAGGTCTACATCGCTGGTGATCAGGGTGAGGCGCTGGCCAACGAGTCGGTACAGGCGGTGCGCGACACCGTCGAAGGCACCCAGGCCCCGCCGGGCGTGAAGGCGTACGTCACCGGGCCCGCGGCGCTGACCACCGACCAGAACATCGTCGGTGATGCTAGCATGAAAACCATTGAGGGCGTGACGATCATCGTCATCATCGTGATGCTGTTGATCATCTACCGGTCATTCGTCACGATGCTCGTCACCATGTCTATGGTGTTCGTCGGGCTGTTGTCGGCCCGCGGCATCGTGTCCTTCCTCGGCTATCACCATGTGTTCGGACTCACCACCTTCGCGACCAGCATGGTGGTGACCTTGGCGATCGCCGCCGCCACCGACTATGCGATCTTCCTGATCGGGCGTTATCAGGAAGCCAGACGGTCGGGCATGGACAAGGAATCGGCCTACTACGACATGTTCCATGGCACCGCGCACGTGGTGCTCGCATCGGGTTTGACGATTGCCGGGGCCACGGCCTGCCTGCACTTCACCCGGTTGCCGTACTTCCAGAGCATGGGTTTCCCGCTGGCGATCGGTATGACGATCGTGGTGGCAGCCGCGCTCACGCTGGGGCCGGCGCTGATCTCGATCGTGACGCGATTCGGAAAGGTGCTGGATCCCAAGGGTAATGGACGTGCACGCGGCTGGCGCCGGCTCGGTGCCGCAACCGTGCGCTGGCCCGGAGCCATCCTGGTCATGGCGATCGTGCTGTGCATGGTGGGTCTGCTGGCCTTGCCCGGCTACCACACCATCTACAACGACCGCATCTATCTGCCCAGTGATGTGCCGGCCAACGTGGGCTACGCCGCATCGGATCGGCATTTCTCCGACGCCAAGATGAATCCCGATCTGGTGATGGTCGAGGCCGATCACGATATGCGCAATCCCGCCGACTTCCTGGTGATCGAGAAGATCGCCAAGGCGCTGGTGCGGGTGCACGGGATCGCCTCGGTCACCACCATCACCCGCCCGGACGGTAAACCGATCAAGCATGCCTCGTTGGCGTACACGGTGAGCCAGAGCGGCAACGGCCAGGTCATGAACAACGATTTCCAGCAGACCGTGCTGGAGAACACCCTCAAACAAGCCGACGACCTGCAGGCGAGCATCGACTCGATGGAGACGATGCAGCGCGTCACATTGGAACTGGCCGAGGTCACCCGTCGGATGTCGGACAAGATGAACGACACCTCGGACAATCTGAACGACGTGCGCGATCATCTCGCCGATTTCGATGATCAGTTTCGGCCGCTGCGGAACTACTTCTATTGGGAGCCACACTGTTTCAACATCCCGCTGTGCTGGTCGATGCGGTCGGTGTTCGACAGCCTCGACGGCATCAGCACGATGTCGGACGATTTCACCGAACTGGTCCCCGATATCGAGCGGATGGCCGAGCTGACGCCGCAGATGGCGGCCGTGATGCCGGCGCAGATCCAGACGCTGAAGAACCAGAAGCAGACGTTGCTGAACCAGTATCAGGCGCAGAAGATGCAGCAGGATCAGAACATCGCGATGCAGGAGGACGCCACCGCGATGGGCGAGGCATACGACACCGCCCGCAATGACGATACGTTCTACCTGCCGCCGGAAGCCTTCGAGACCGCCGACTTCCAGCGCGGTATGAAGCTCATGATGTCGCCGGATGGAAAAGCGGTGCGGTTCACGGTGTTCCATCAGGGTGATCCACTGACCGAGGACGGCACCGAGCGCATCGACCCACTGCGG
Source organism: Mycolicibacterium frederiksbergense (assembly GCF_012223425.1). GTDB lineage: Bacteria > Actinomycetota > Actinomycetes > Mycobacteriales > Mycobacteriaceae > Mycobacterium > Mycobacterium frederiksbergense. The sequence continues at coordinate 2,282,392 of NZ_CP038799.1, read as the reverse complement.
ATCGCGGCCGCCGATGCCATCAAGGGCACACCGCTGGAGGGCTCCACCGTCTACGTGGGCGGTAGTGCGGCGATGTACAAGGACATGCAGCAGGGCGCCGACTACGACCTGCTGATCGCCGCCGTCGCCTCACTGATCCTGATCTTCCTGATCATGGTGATCCTGACCCGCGCCGTCGCCGCGGCCGCCGTCATCGTCGGCACGGTGGTGCTGAGTCTGGGCACCTCCTTCGGACTGTCGGTGCTCCTGTGGCAGCACATCGTCGGTATCCCGTTGGGCTGGATGGTGCTGCCCATGACGGTCATCGTGCTGCTCGCGGTGGGTGCTGACTACAACCTGCTGCTGGTGTCGCGCATGAAGGAGGAGATTGGGGCCGGCATCAACACCGGCATCGTGCGATCCATGGCCGGCACCGGATCTGTCGTCACCGCAGCAGGATTCGTGTTCGCGTTCACCATGATCGGCATGCTGGTCAGCGACATGATCGTGATCGGGCAGGTGGGATCGACCATCGGTCTGGGCCTGCTGTTCGACACCTTGGTGGTGCGGTCGCTGATGACACCGTCGATCGCCGCGCTGATGGGCAGGTGGTTCTGGTGGCCGCTGCATGTGCGTCCGCGGCCGAAACCGCAGCCGTGGCCCAAGGTCACCCAGGAGGTGAACGCGTGAAGCGTCGGATGATGGCCGGTCTGGTGACGGCATTGATCGCGCTGCCGATCGGTCTGGCGCCCACGGCGTCGGCGGACCGGGATACCGACTTCGCCACCGAACTGCACGGTTTCGGGATCTACGGCCAGCGCGACTACAACGCCTGGCTGGCGAAGATCACCTGCAAACGCCTGACCACCGGGGTGGACGCCGACGCCGCAGAATCGGCGGTCTTCCTGTCCGGCAACCTCGCGCGGACGGCGAGCACCGAACAGGTCTGGCAGTTCCTGGGCAGTGGGCTGCGGCTGTACTGCCCCGAACATCTCGGGAAACTCACCGCGATGTCCGACGATCCTTCGGAGGCACCATGACCCTGCACAGCATTCGGTGGACGATGCGGGCGCTACTGCTGATCGTCACGGCATCGGCCGCGGCGGCGCTGCTCGCGTCGCCGCAGGCATTCGCCGATGCCACCGACGAATATCCGATCCCCAGCAAGCAGATCGAAACGTCGTGCGACGCCGAGCAGTACTTGGCGGCAGCCCGCGACACCAGCCCCATCTACTTCGAGCGGTACATGCTGGACAAGAGCAACCGGCCGCTGGATGTGCAGCAGATGGCGGTAGACCGCATCCACTGGTTCTACTCACTGGATGCCGCCGGGCGGCGCCAGTACTCCGAGGACACCGCCACCAACATCTACTACGAGCAGGTGGCCACCCGGTGGGGAAACTGGGCGAAGGTCTTCTTCAACAACAAGGGCGTGGTGGCCAAGGCGGCCGCGGTCTGCATGAACTATCCGCGTGCTGACCTGTCGGTGTGGGACTGGCCGGTGGCTCGCTGACAGACGGCCTACCATTGCGACGCATGGGAGAGCCGTACCCGGACGAGTACGACTACGACGACTTCGCCGACGACGACGAGATACCGCCGCGTCCCAGCAACCGGGGTGCCGTGGGGATCTTCCTGCTCGGGTGGCTCCTCCTGCCGACGGCCGGCATTCTGCTCAGCGAGTTGCAGAGCCCGTGGTTCGAGGTCGGCGCGGTCGTGACGCTGGCGTTCATCGCCGCCTTTGTGGTGGCGGTGGTGCGTGTGGTGAGGAACTTCTGAAAGCTCAACCGACCGGTGGGCCGGGCGTCATCATCAGGCCTTAGTCTGTCGACGTGGATATCAATGGAGCTAGCGCAATCGTCACAGGTGGCGCGTCCGGCATCGGCGCGGCCTCGGCCCGCCAGCTGGCCGCCAAGGGCGCCAGGGTCGTCGTGGCCGACCTCAACGCCGAACGCGGGCAGGAACTCGCGCACGAGATCGGCGGTGTGTTCGTCACCGTCGACGTCACCAACACCGACCAGATCCTGGACGCGGTCAACACCGCGGTCGACCTCGGCCCGCTGCGTGCCCTGGTCAACTCGGCCGGCATCGGTTGGGCCCAGCGGACCATCGGCAAGGACGGCCAGTTCGATTCGGCGCACAACCTGGACGCCTACAAGAAGGTGCTCGCCATCAACCTGGTCGGCACCTTCGACTGCATCCGGCTGGCCGCCACCGCGATGAGCCGCAACGAGTTCACCGACACCGGTGAGCGTGGCGCGATCGTGAACCTGACCAGTGTCGCGGCCTTCGACGGTCAGATCGGTCAGGCCGCCTACTCGTCCTCCAAGGGTGGCGTCGTGGGACTCACCCTTCCGGTCGCGCGTGATCTGTCCGCATCGGGCATCCGCGTCAACACCGTCGCCCCCGGCCTGATCGACACCCCGATCTACGGGGAAGGCGAGGCATCGGAGGCGTTCAAGGCGAAGCTGGGCGAGTCGGTGCTCTTCCCGCATCGTCTCGGCAAGCCCGAGGAGCTGGCCTCGATGGTCATCGAACTGCTCACCAACTCATACATGAACGCCGAGGTGGTCCGCGTCGACGGCGGCATCCGGATGCCCCCGAAGTAAGTTCCGCAACCTCGGAGCCCCCTCGCCCCGCTCGGGCGAGGGGGCTGCTTGTTGTGCCTACGACCGGCCGCCCTGGCGAAACTGCCGAAATGCGCACTACGTTGCGAATAAATTTGCCAGCAGTGCAAATTTCTTGGCGGTTCGTGGCCGGTGAATGCATGGCCGCCAATTTCCGAAAGATCTTGATAGTTCACGGTAAAACGCGTCTATGACGCGCAAGTCGAGCGTACAGTCTCCGCTACTGTCAGTTCTTCGCACGGTGAGACCGGGGATCAATGTGAGCAAGAAGCATCGTAAAAGTAGTAGCCGGACGTTACGTTCAGCGTTGCTGGGTGTCACCACGGCAACGGCGATGGCCGCCACCATCGCGGTGTCGGCGCCGGTGCCGACGCCGCCCGCGCTGCTCGCCCAGGAACAGCAACTCGCCGCGCAGCGTAACGTCAGCCTGACTGCGGCGAGCACGCCCTATGAGCAACTCCAAGCCGTGATCAACACAGTGCTGCCCGGTCTGGTCAATACCTTCGGTGCTCAGCCGAGAGTCACTCTCGACACGCTGCTGGCTCAAGTTCCGCAGAGCATGTTGACCGATCTGCTGAATGCCAACGGCAACACCATCAATGTGGCGTCGTTGCTGGCCACGCTCGGCCTCAACGATGCTGGTTCGGATCTGAACACCGCGGTCACCGCGGCGATCAGTTCGGCGCTGACCGACTTCCTGACCTCGGCGACCACCGGCGAGAACGCGACCGCGCTGGAGGCGGAGTTGCGAGCGGCCATCGCCGCGGCGGTGGATACCCAACTCCGGGCAGTGAGCGTCTCCGTCAAGCCTGTCAGTTTTCTGCCCGCTGTCACGATCAGATTGACTGACGTCCTCGGCTCGGCAGGCGTCACCAATCTGGCCAACGGGGTGGCCGGCACCGTCGCCGGCAGCATCATGGACAATCTGACCGACATCCTGCCCAGCGCGGACGAATTGACCGCCGAGATCACCGCAGTGCTCCCGGATCTGCTAACGACCCTCTTCAACAACGCCGAGCTGGCGGATGCCGAGGGCAATTTCCAGCTGGGCAACCTGCTGGAGTTGGTGGGCCTCAATCTGGCCAGTCTGGCGGACAGCGGTGCGCTCAGCATCACCTCGGCCGGTCCGTTGTTCACCCTGGCCCGCCTGTTGGGCGGGGTGGACCTGGGTTGGGTGCCCGGCACGCAGTCCGCCATCGCCGATTCCGTCAACGGCACCGGCTATCTGGATCTTGGGACCTCGACGCTGAAGACGAATTTAGCTGCTGCGCTCGCGGATTCGCTGGCGGATGGTTCGTTGGCCGCGGATCTGGGCACGGTGCTGACGCCGGCACTCAACAACGTCGTCAATCAGATCGTGGACAATGCGACCGAAACACTGGAAGCCGACTTGAGGAGCAGCATCCAAGGTGCTCTCAGCGGCTTGAACTTCAGGGTGTTGGGGGTGAACGTGCCGGCAGGGAACCTGCTCTTCGGCGCTTTGAGCCCACTCATCGGCGATCTCGCCGACAACCTGAACGGGCAGCTGTCGGGCAACGTCGCGGGGTTGGTGGACGGGCTCGTGGAAACCGGCACGGGCAGCATCGGCGATGCCCTCAACGAGGCCGTCACCGGCGCCATCGATGCCATCCCCGACCAGGAGATCGCCTCGGTCCGCATTCCGATTGTGATCGGCAGCGGACTGGGCGCGTTCTCGGCCGGTGCCGCCTACCGGGATGTGCTGGCGCAGCTGTCATCTCAGCCCGGCGGGGTGGATTACGTCGGCGATAGTCCGCTGCTGGGCAGCCTGACCATCCTGCCGGCGATCCTGCTCAACAACGCCGGGCGCGCCAACGGCGGAATCATGGCCAGGTTCGCAGACCTGTTCGCGATGCTCGGAATCGACGCCGTGACACCGGACGTCGCGATCACCAGCAGCGGTGGCACGCCGATCGGTGACACCGGTCTGGCGCTGGGCGGGGCGAATCTGGTGCCGGTGAAGATCGACGCCACCGTCGAATACCAGCTGATGTCGGACTTTGCGGCATGGGCCAACCCGGTCACGCTGCTGAATAATGTGGTCGCCGGCCTCCTCCCGACCTACATGCTGCGCGGCGTGGATGTCACCGGTGCGGCCGGGCAGCTGACCTCGGAGCTGGAGGAATTGGTCGGCAGCCTGGCCGACCAGAATGCCGCGGACACCAATATCTATCTGACGGTGCGGGCCAACAGTCTTCCGATGCTGGAACCGCTCTACCTGATCGGTGACGTCATGCGGCTGGCGGGCCTGGCGCCGGTGGCGAACGTGGTGAACGGATTGGCCAATGCCCTGTCGCCGGCGTTGCGGAGTCTGACGAACCTGGGCTACTCGGACGCGTTCTGGAACCCCGAGACCGGGGCCTACGAGCGCACGCTCGACTCTGCGGCGACCCGGGTGCAGTTCGGCACGCTGCCGAACGTCAATTGGGGTGAGGTGCTGCCGAATGTGCTCCGGCAGCTCGGCAGCGGATTCCGGACCGCGATGACCACGGACAACAACACCGGCCCGAATGCGCTCTCGTCGGTGGGTGATCTGCTCAACGGCAATATCGGTGATGTGCTGTCCGGATTGACCGATGTCGCCGACGATGCCCTGGCGGATGTCGAGATCACCGCGGACGAATCGGGAGATTCGGCCGGCGCCAACGATGCCGCGTCCGGCGAGGGGGCGGCGGCGAACCGTTCGGTGTCCGCGGATACCGCGCCGCCGGTGCAGGAGCCCGCCGAGCAGCCCGTGGAACCGGTCGCCGAGGAACCGGTCGAGGTGGTCGAGCCGGAGGTCAAGCGGTTGCCGAAGACGCCGAAGCGGGTGCGGGAAGCGGCGAGGACCGCCGCCGAACTCAGGGCGGCCAAGGGGCCCGCCGCCGAGAAGGCGCCGAAGAAGCCCGACAACGATCAGGGTGACAGCGGCGGCTCGGATGCCGAGTCCGAACCGAGCGGCGGTGACAGCGCCGGCGGGCAGAACGCCGCCTGAGTGTCCGAAATGCAGAACCGCCCAACTCCGAACGGGGTTGGGCGGTTCTGCCGTTGTGCGTGGTGTTACCAGTCGGCCTCGTCGAAGCGGACGACGCCACGGATGTTGTTGCCGTCCAGCATGTCCTGGTAACCCTGGTTGATGTCTTCCAGGCGGTAGGTGCGGGTGATCATGTCATCGATGTTCAGCAGCCCGGACTTGTAGAGCGCGGTCAGTCGCGGCGTCTCCACATGGGAGCTGCCGCCACCGAAGATGTTGCCCTTCAATGTCTTCTGCAACATGGTGAACAGGAACAGGTTGAGCTTGACGTCGGCGTCCATCATCGAACCCATCCCGGTCACCACGCAGGTGCCGGTCTTGGCGGTGAGGATCATCGCCTCTTCGATGTACTCGCCCTTCATGGTGCCGACGGCGATGATGACCTTGTCGGCCATGAGCCCGTGGGTGACGTCGATGACCGGCGCTATGGCCTCGGCCATCGTCGGGTACACGTGCGTGGCGCCGAACTTGATGGCCTGCTCACGCTTCCATTCGTTCGTGTCGATCGCGATGACCTGCTTGGCCCCGGAGATCACCGCACCCTGCAACGCACTCATGCCGATACCGCCGACGCCGACGATGATGACGGTCTCGCCGGGTTTGACGTCGGCGACGTTGGTCGCCGATCCGAAGCCGGTGGGTACCGCGCAGCCCATGATGGCCGCGGTCTCGAAGGGGATGTCATCGTCGATCTTGACCACAGAGTCCTTGTGCACCGTCATGTACGGGGCGAAGGTGCCGAGCAGGTTCATCGGCGACACCTCATGCGATCCCGCATGGATGCGACTGGTGCCGTCGGCGATGGCCTTGCCGCCGAGCAGCACGGCGCCGCGGTCACACAGCGAGCGGAACCCCTTCAGGCACGGCGGGCAGGTACCGCAGGCCGGGATGAACGCCAGGATGACGTGATCACCCTCGGCGATACCGGTGACGTTCTTGCCGACCTTGGTGACCACACCGGCCCCCTCGTGGCCGCCGAGGGCGGGCAGTCCGATCGGGGTCGCGCCGGTGGTGATGTGGTAGTCGGAGTGGCACATGCCGGCGGCGTGCATCTGGATCTGCACCTCGTCGGCCAACGGGTCGCCCAGATCGATTTCGTCAACCTTGAACGGCGAATTGAGCTCCCAGAGCAGTGCACCTTTGGTCTTCATGAAATCCGATAATAGAACACGTTTCAGATCGGCATGTTAACCGGCTGTGAACTGCAGGTTTGATGGCTTTCTCTCGTCGTTCGCATGGGCCCCGCGATGAATCCGCCGCAGTGTGCCGGTCTACCCGGGGAGTACCCACAACGAAAGAAGGCGCATACCGATGGCCCAGATCAATGCCCGCATAGTTCCCAACCTGTGGTTCGACCGGCAAGCCCTCGAGGCCGCCGAGCACTACATTGCCGCCTTCGGGGGCAACGGCAGGATCATCGGCACCACGCCCGCGCACCCGGGCGCACCCGCCCCGCAGGACGTGCCGATGATCGTCGAGTTCGAACTCGATGGGCAGCGGTTCGTCGGGATCAACGGCGGTCCGCAGTTCACCTTCAGCGAGGCCGTCTCACTGGAAGTGCGGGTGAAGGACCAGAAGGAACTCGACCGGGTCTGGGCCGCCCTGGTCGAGGGTGGTCAGGAGCAGCCCTGCGGATGGCTGAAGGACAAGTACGGGTTGTCGTGGCAGATCACCCCGACGGCCTACTACGACCTGATGGCGCGAGGGGACGCGAAGGCCAAGGAGCGGCTGATGAACGCGGTGATGGCCACGTTCGGCAAGTTCGATGTGGCAGCACTCGAGGCCGCTCACCGGTCAGAGGGCGGGCGGTAGACCGAACTTCTCGAACAGCCTGGTGTCCAGGAACGCCACCACATGGGTGATGCCGGCGCCGGTGACGTCCAGGACGTGCAGCTGAAACGCCTCGTGCACACCGGTCTCCGGGTTGCGAAGGTACATTCCCGCGGCGGTCTGGCCGTTGGCGGTGGTCGACACCAGTCGCATGTCGCCCGGGCGTTTGGCCGGGCACTTGTCGCGGGACAGGGCTCCGATGGCCGTGGGCCCCACGTACCAGCTGTCGAACGGGGGCATCTCCCAGATGGCGTCGTCGGTGAACAGCTTTTCCAGCTTGTCGATGTCGTAGGCCTCGAAGGCCGAGATGTAGCGCGTCAACAGTTCCTTCGCCTCGGGGGAGTCCGGAGGGGTCAGCGGCTGATCCTCGCTGGGGCCGACGGCATCGAGTTGGGCGCGGGCCCGCTGCAACAGGCTGTTGACCGCGGCCGTCGACGAGCCGACCGCGTCGGCCACCTCGGCGGCCCGCCACTGCAGCACATCGCGCAACACCAGCACCGCGCGCTGTCGCGGCGAGAGATGTTGCAATGCCGCCACGAAGGCCAGTCGCACCGATTCGCGGGTGCCGACCACTGCCTGCGGATCGGCCGGATCATCGGCATCGGGCAGCGGTTCCAGCCACGGAACCTCGTGCCGCTCATGGATGTCCGCGTGCGGATCGGAACTCTGGGTGCCCAGACCCGATGGCAGCGGACGGCGTTGCTTGCCCTCCAGCGCGGTCAGTGACGTATTCGTGGCGATGCGGTACAGCCAGGTGCGTACCGAGGATTTGCCTTCGAATCGGTCGTAGGACTTCCAGGCGCGCAGGAAGGTCTCCTGGACCAGATCCTCGGCGTCGTGCACCGACCCGGTCATCCGGTAGCAGTGCGCCAGCAGTTCGCGCCGATAGCGCTGCGCGTCGGCGAGGAACGCATCTTTGGAGTCGAATCTGTCATTTACCGCTGTGAGGGTGCTCACGATGGCGAGCTTACCGACCCCCACCGACAAGCGGGATGCATCACCGGTTGCAGATAGGCTCGTCGGGTGGCGACAACCCGCAGTGAGCGCAGTTTCGACGGTGTCGGCGGCGTGCCGATCTTCTATGACGTCTGGACGCCCTCGGCGGGCGGGAGCGAAGCGACTGGGGGATCAGGGCAGCCGGCTCCGAACGGTGTGGTCATCATCTGCCACGGCTATGCCGAACACGCTCGCCGCTATGACCATGTCGCCCAGCGGTTCGGTGAGGCCGGGCTGATCACCTATGCGCTGGACCTGCGTGGGCACGGGCGGTCCGGCGGCAAGCGGGTGTACCTCAAGAACATTTCCGAGTACACCGAGGACTTCCACCACCTGGTCGGGCTCGCCACCGCCGCGCACCCCGAACTCAAGCGGGTGGTGCTCGGGCACAGCATGGGCGGCGGGGTCGTCTTCTCCTACGGTGTCGAGCACCCCGACGATTACGCCGCGATGGTGCTGTCGGGCCCGGCCGTCTACGCGCAGGACGGGGTGTCTCCGGTGATGACCGTGGTGGCCAAGGTACTGGGCGGTCTGGCTCCCGGGCTCCCGGTGGAGGATCTGCCCGCCGATGCCGTCTCCCGTGATCCCGAAGTGGTGGCGGCGTACGAGGCCGACCCGTTGGTACATCACGGCAAGCTGCCGGCGGGTGTCGCCAAGGCGCTGATCGGGGTCGGGGAGACCATGCCGCAGCGGGCGGGCGCCCTGACCGCGCCGCTGCTGGTGGTGCACGGCGGACAGGACAAGCTGATTCCGGTGGCAGGCAGTGAGCGGCTGGTGGAATGCGTCGGGTCCACCGACGTCGCGCTCAAGGTCTATCCGGAGCTGTATCACGAGGTGTTCAACGAACCCGAACGTGCCGTGGTGCTCGACGATGTCACTTCGTGGATCGAGACCAGACTGTGAAAAGAGCTGCCCGTCAACTGTTTACCCTGCTGTTCGCCACCGTGCTGGTCGCCGGGTGTTCCTCCGGAGAACAGTCCGCCACGCAGCAGGGCTGGGTGGAGGACGAGGTGTCCTTCACCGATTCTTCCGGTCTGACGCTGCACGGGACCTACCGGCACCACGGCGACGACACCGGCCCTGCTGCGCTGCTGATCTCCGAGAGCGGCCAGACCGACCGCAACGGTGACAACGCGGTGGCCGGACCGGTGGGCAACATGCGCCAGCTCGCGGAGTATCTGTCCGAGAAGGGCATCGCCTCACTGCGCTATGACAAGGTCGGCACCGGCAAGACCGGTCTGGGTCCGTACGCGCAACGCCCGGCCGATGTCGGCAGCGCCGCCTATTCGGCGGGCGCCCGTGCCGCGGTGCGGTACCTGGCCGGCCGTCCGGGCACCGACGGCGCGCGGATCTCCGTCTACGCTCTCGGCGAGGGCACCATCCACGCGATGACACTGGCCGACGACCTGGAGCCGGACGCTCCGAAGATCCACTCGCTCGGGCTGTTTCAACCGCTGCCAGGCCGTTACCTCGACATCATCACCGACCGGGTGCAGGTCGACGTGGACGCGGCGGTCGAAGCCGGGGCCAAGACACCGGAGCAGGGCGAGACCGTGCTCGACGCCTGGGCCGGGGCGGTCGACGAGGCACGGACGCGCGGCACCGCGCCGGCACAACTGCCCGACGGTCTCGGCGCGATTCTCAACGCGGGCAACGTGAAAGCCGTCGTCGAGGCCGACGCCATCGATCCGCTCGCGCTCGCGGCGAAGATACCCACCGGCACCCCGGTCCTGTTGACGTGCTCGGACTCCGATGGGCAGGCCAACTGTGAGTCCGTGCGTCCGTTGACGGCCTCGCTCAAACACACCGCGTTGACCGTGGTGGACCTCAAGGGTGTCAACCATGTGCTCCGTGACGACCCTTCCGACAACGTCGCGAACTACGCGAAGCCGGGCCCGCTGTCCCCGCAGTTGATCACGGCGCTGGACACCTTCGTCACCAGATAGACCCGAGGCTGTGGATGAATTCGTATCTGTGCACAACCCCCGAGACGAGACCGGATATGTCGGATCGGCTTTCTAGCGTGGACCTATGAGCAACGACAAGATGCTGGCCCGGATCGCGGCCCTGCTGCGCCAGGCCGAGGGCACCGACAACGCCCATGAGGCCGAGGCGTTCATGAGCGCGGCCCAACGGCTCGCCACCGCGACATCGATCGACCTGGCAGTGGCCCGCGCGCATTCGGCGCAACGCACCGCGGCGCAGGCGCCGGTGCAGCGCACCATCACCATCGGTGAACCCGGCACCCGCGGGCTGCGCACCTACGTGCAACTGTTCGTGGTGATCGCGATGGCCAATGATGTGAAATGCGATGTGGCGTCCAATTCGACGTATGTGTACGCCTATGGCTTCGGCGAGGACATCGACGCCAGCCACGCGCTGTATGCCGGGCTGCTGGTGCAGATGGTGCGGGCATCCGACACCTATATCGCCACCGGGGCGCATCGCCCGACCCCGACGATCACCGCCCGGCTCAACTTTCATCTGGCCTTCGGCGCACGGGTGGGGCAGCGGCTGTCCGAGGCGCGTGACGAGGCCCGACGCGCGGCCACCGAGGACACCACGCGGGCGCCGGGAACCGCGCTTGCGTTGCGCAACAAGGATCTGGAACTCACATCGTTCTACCGCCAGTCGTCCGCGGCACGGGGCACCTGGCGGGCCGCCAGCTCATCGGCCGGATATTCGTCGGCGGCACGGCGCGCCGGGGACCGGGCCGGCCGGCGCGCCCGGCTGGGTCCGAGCCAGGAGATCTCCGGGGCGCGGGCACCGCTGGAGGGCTAGTGCGTGACAGTCAGCGTGTGAAGGTTTATGCCGCAGAGGAATTCGTGCGCACCCTGTTCGACCGCGCTGCACAGCACGGCAACGGTTCGATCGATTTCTTCGGGACCGCGCTGACGCTGCCGCCGGAAGCGCGGTTTGCCTCCGTCGAATCGGTGCGCCGCTACGTCGACGATGTGCTGGCGATGCCCGCGGTGCGTGAACGCTGGCCCGGTGCGGGGCAGCTGGCGGTGCGGGCCCGCCGCGGGCAGACCGCGGCGCACTATGAATCCGGCACGATAGCGGTACCCGATCGGGACAGTACCTGGGCGCTTCGGGAGATGGTGGTGCTGCACGAGATCGCCCACCATCTGGCCGGGCCGGGTGCCCCGCACGGCAGGGAGTTCGTCGGCACGATGACCGAACTGGCAGGCTGGGTGATGGGACCCGAGGTCCAGCACGTGCTACGGGTGATCTATTCGAAAGAAGGGGTGTCCGGATGACCGAGCCTGCCGCGGTGGACGAGTTGTTCGACGAGCTGCTGCACACCGAGGACGACGCACTGCGTGCGGCGCGGCTCTCGACCGAGCCGGCCGGAATGCCCGCCATCGAGGTATCCGCGCAGCACGGTCACCTGCTGACGCTGTACGCCAAGCTGACCAAGGCTCGCCGGGTGCTCGAAATTGGCACGCTCGCAGGGTATTCGACGATCTGCCTGGCGCGTGGGGTGGGTTCGCAGGGGCAGGTGGTCACCCTGGAGTACGAGCCCCGGCATGCCGAGGTGGCCGCGGCCAACCTGGCCAGAGCCGGTGTAGCAGACCGCGTCGAGGTGATCGTCGGGTCCGCGCTGGACACTCTGCCCACCCTCACCGGTCCGTTCGACCTGTTTTTCATCGATGCCGACAAGGAGAACAACCCGGCCTATGTGGAGGCCGCAATCGGGCTGGCCACTCCAGGTGCACTCATCGTGGTCGACAACATCGCCCGCGGTGGCCGGGTGCTCGACCCAGCACCTGGGGATGCGCAGGCCATCGCGGTGCGCGACACGCTGGCGATGATGGGGGAGCATCCGCGCTTGGACGCGGCGGCCATCCAGACCGTCGGCGCCAAGGGCTGGGACGGGTTCGCGGTCGCCATCGTCATCTGAATCTCTGCTCGTTCAGCAACGAAGTGGTGCTCCCAGCGGGTAAGAACATTGGTATGCACAAGGCGCTTGCAGCCGGAATGACTGTCACCTGCGTGGTGCTGCCCTGTGCGCCATCGGCGCACGCCGACCGGGCCGAACCGGTGCCGATCTACGGCTATTACGACGTCCTCATCGACTTTGCGAAGCAGACGTTCAACGGCGTGCCGACCCCGATGAATCCGGTCACCTATCCGACCGACTTCGCCACTCAATGTGACGTCGACGGTTGCGTCGCGCGGATGAATAACAGCGATGATCAGGCCCGTAATCTCGCCGCTCCCTTGGAGTTCGAGTATCGGTGGAATAACGCACGCTGGGAAACCAGCGGTGAGCAGCCATATCTGTGTGACCGCACCGACCCCACCAGTGGCGTGCCCGCCACCCGCTCGGATTACTGGATCCCGAATGGTGATGGCAGTTTCCACGGTGAGCGCACGCTGGTCGTCGTCGGAACAGGATGCCCGGGTGAAGGCCCGGGCACGCACTGGGTGCCGATCAGCCTCACGCCGATCGAACCACCGCCGAACTGATCGGCTACTTGTCGGACCACGCCAATAGAATCGTGGTATGCCGCCGCCGACAACACCTTTCGCCGCACACGCACCTCGGGTGTCGCGGTTGGAGGTGTTGTTCGAGGAGATGGCGGAGTTGACCGGGAAGCGCAATGCGATCGATGGCCGGTTGGTGGAGATCGTCGCCGAGATCGACGGCAGAGGCACAGACGACGGGAACTCGTTGTGGGGTGCGACCGGATGCCGTTCCATCGAAGCGCTGGTCGCCTGGAAGACGGGGGTTAGCCCGCGCCGGGCCGAGACCATGGTGGCCGTTGCACATCGCATTGATGAACTTCCCCGCTGCACCCAAGGCTTGCGGGAGGGCCGGGTGTCCTTGGATCAGATCGGGGTGATCGCCGAAGGCGGTGGCCAGGGCTGCGACGAGCACTATGCCGAGTTGGTGAAGGTCGCCACCGTCGTCCAGTTACGGACCGCGGTCAAGCAGGAACCCCGGCCCGAACCGGAACCCAAGCCCGAACCCAAGCGCACGATCACCAAGATCGAGAACGACGATTCCACGACGTGGCGGATCACCCTGCCGAAGGTGGAGGCCGCGAAGTTCGAGGCCGGCCTGCAGTCCCACCGCGACAAGCTGGTCGCGGATTGGAAACGCGACCACGACAAGGCCGACAGCATCGACCCCGAGGACGGCTGGGCCCGCGACGGCGACGCCGAGAGCGTGGTTCCTGCGCAGGCGCCACCGTTCCCGGACGGGGTGGATGCGTTCATCAGTTTGATCGAGGCCGGCTGGGACGCCGACGTGCAGCGGCGCCCGCACGGCCAGCACACCACCGTGGTCATGCACCTCGATATCGAGAAACGGGTCGCGGCCCTGCATCTGGGCCCGGCGCTGTCCGACGACGACCGCCGCTACCTACTCTGCGATGCGACGTGTGAGGTGTGGTTCGAACGCAGTGGCCGCCCTATCGGGGTGGGTCGGGCCACCCGCACCATCAACCGCCGGCTGCGCCGCGCCCTGGAGCACCGCGACCAGACGTGTGTGGTGCCGGGCTGCGGCGCCACCCGCGGCCTGCATGCCCATCACCTGGTGCATTGGGAGAACGGCGGCCCCACCGAACTGTCCAACCTGGTCCTGCTGTGCCCGTTCCACCACCGCCTGCACCACAAAGGCGTCATCACCCTGACCGGGCCCGCCGAGAACCTGAAAGTCACCGACAGCGACGGCGAGACACTCGCCGACGGATCGCTGGCCCGCCCACCCACGGCACCGCCACTGGATGTGCCACCATGCCCCGGACCAAAAGGCGAACGCGCCCAATGGTGGTGGTACACCCCCTACGAACCACCACCGACATCGGTCAATTAGGCAGGTACGGTTCGGCGAACCGTCGCTACGGGTATGCGTCCCCTATGTGGAAGGCGAGCCGGAACGTCGAAGCGCCCGCAGACCGGGTGTGGCGGATTCTCACCGACCTCGAGGCCTGGCCGCGCTGGGGATTGACGGTGGCCAGGGCCGAACTCGACGGCACAGCGTTCCTGCTGGGAGCGACCGGCCGGGTGTGGACGCCGGTCGGCATCCCGCTGCCCTTCGTGATCTCCGAGCTCGATCCGGGCCGGACATGGGGGTGGGATGTGGCCGGGGTGCCCGCCACCCGGCACGGCGTGCAACCGACCGACACCGGCTGCCGGGTCTGGATGAGCGCGCCGTTCTGGGCACCGACCTATCTGCCGGTGCTCGAGCTTGCCGTGCGCCGGATCGAGAAGATGGCTCAGTAGAACAGTGCACCCGCCGCCGTCCGGGAACGGCGGCGGGCCCGGTTCAGGTCACCCGAATCTCAGCTGCACACCGCGCCGACGGCCGCCGATCCGACCAGCTTGGTGTACTTGGCGAGCACACCGGTCTTGTACACCGGGGGCAGCGGCTCGAAACCGGCCTTGCGCGACTCGAACTCGGCCTCGTCGACGAGCAGATCCAGCGTGCCGTTGGCGACATCGAGACGGATCCGGTCACCGTCGCGCACGAAGGCGATCGGGCCGGCGTCCACGGCTTCGGGCGCGATGTGGCCGACGCACAGGCCAGTGGTGCCCCCGGAGAACCGACCGTCGGTCATCAACAGCACATCCTTGCCGAGTCCGGCGCCCTTGATCGCGCCGGTGATGGCCAGCATCTCGCGCATCCCCGGACCACCCTTCGGGCCCTCATAGCGGATGACGACGACATCGCCGTGCGTGATGGTGCCGTCCTCCAGTGCATCCAGCGCCGCCCGCTCGCGCTCGAAAACCCTTGCGGTGCCCTCGAACACATCCGAGTCGAAACCTGCGGACTTGACCACCGCGCCCTCGGGCGCCAGCGAGCCGTGCAGGATGGTGATTCCGCCGGTGGGGTGGATCGGGTTGTTCATCGCCCGCAACACCTTGCCGTCGGGGTCCGGCGGTTCGATGTGGGCCAGGTTCTCGGCCATCGTCTTTCCGGTGACGGTCAGGCAATCGCCATGCAACAGACCCGCATCCAGCAGCGCACGCATCACGACCGGTACCCCGCCGATCTCATCGACGTGCTTCATCACGTAGGCACCGAAGGGTTTCACGTCGGCGAGGTGCGGGACCTTCTGCCCGACGCGGGTGAAGTCGGCCAGCGTCAGTTCGACGCCCGCCTCCCACGCGATGGCCAGCAGGTGCAGCACCGCGTTGGTGGAACCGCCGAACGCCATCACCACGGCGATGGCGTTCTCGAACGCTTCCTTGGTGAGGATGTCGCGGGTGGTGATCCCGCGACGCAGCATCTCGACAACGGCTTCCCCGGACTTGCGTGCATACTCGTCGCGCCGCTTGTCGATCGCGACCGGAGATGCGCTGCCCGGCAACGACATACCGAGCGCCTCGGCGGCCGATGCCATGGTGTTGGCGGTGTACATACCGCCGCAGGCGCCCTCGCCCGGACAGATGGCGCGCTCGATGATGTCGACGTCCTCGCGGGACATCAGTCCGCGCGAACAGGCCCCGACCGCCTCGAAGGCGTCGATGATGGTGACTTCCTTCTCAGAGCCGTCGGTCAGCTTGGCCAGACCCGGCATGATCGAGCCGTTGTAGAGGAAGACGCTGGCCAGGTTCAGACGCGCCGCCGCCATCAGCATGCCGGGGATCGACTTGTCACAACCGGCCAGCAGCACCGAGCCGTCGAGGCGCTCGGCCTGCATGACGGTCTCGACGCTGTCGGCGATGACCTCGCGGGACACCAGTGAGAAGTGCATACCCTCGTGGCCCATCGAGATTCCGTCGGACACCGAAATCGTGCCGAACTCCAGTGGGTAACCGCCGCCGGTGTGCACGCCGGCCTTGACGGCCTGCGCCAGCCGCTGCAGGGACATGTTGCAGGGGGTGATCTCGTTCCACGACGAGCCGACGCCGATCTGCGGCTTGGCCCAGTCGTCGTCACCCATGCCGACGGCGCGCAGCATGCCGCGGGCCGCGGTTTTCTCCAGGCCGTCGGTGACATCACGGCTGCGCGGCTTGATGTCGATATCGGCCGTGGTGGGAAGAGAATCTGAGGCTGAGGGCATGAAAATAAGTATGCATTCGGCGTCGTTGCCAGCCCAAAATTATCCTCGATACCCCTCTGGGGTACCGGTAGCCTGGTCGGATGAGCCGAACGGGATTACTGGCAGCATTGGCGCTCGCCGCGCTGATCTCGGGCTGCGGTGGCCAGGAATCCACGCCGGCAGGATCGTCCGCCGCGACGACGTCGGAGACCGCGGCCCTGACGCCCGGGGTCAACGCCACCGACCGGGCGTTCGCCTACGGGATGCTCGCGCAGCGGCCACAGGTCGACCACCTGGTCGCGCTGGCGCGCACCAACTCCGGCAACCCGTCGATGGTCGCGATGGCCGACACGCTGGCCGTCAGCGAGCAGCAGCAGAGCGAGACCATCAACGCGCTGCTGGTGCAGTGGACGGACGGCGAAGAGGGCGGTCAGGGCCCACCGCCCGCCGGGCCGACACTGTTCGACCGGGGCGCCGTCGAGCGACTCGGGTCGCTGCAGGGCACGGAATTCGACAAACTATGGCTTCAGGTCATGCTCAACCACCACCAGGCGGTGATGACCATGGCTTCCTCCGAGATCAGGGAGGGTGAGGACATCAACGCCAAGACGCTGGCACAGGCGATCATCACCACCCGCCAGGAAGAAATCGTTCACATGCAGCAGTTGATGGGAGGCATTCCGCGATGAGTGAGGCACCGGAGCATGGCTACTCGCCGCAGAAGGAGAACTACGCCAAACGGCTGCGGCGCATCGAGGGCCAGGTCCGTGGGATCGCCAAGATGATCGACGACGACAAATACTGCATCGACATCCTGACTCAGATCAGCGCGGTCAACAGCGCACTGCAGTCGGTCGCCCTGGGACTGCTCGACGAGCACCTGGGCCACTGCGTCACCCAGGCCGTCGCCGAGGGCGGCACGCAGGCCGATGCCAAGCTTGCCGAGGCGTCGGCCGCCATCGCCCGGCTGGTGCGGTCCTAGCGAACGCTGAGAGAGATCACAGTTGTAACGAACCACGGCCCGAAGGCGATGAAAGCCCCAGGTCAGTGGTGCAGGTCGGACGGCGATGAGGGGTCCGTCCGGCCTCGCCAGGGGTTAGCTCGCTCCCCTGTTATGACACACTGGTCTGCAGATATGCCTGTGGAGGTGACATATGACGCAGCGGACGAGAAGCACACTCGCCAGCGCGTTCCTGGCGGCCGGATTGGTCGTCGGACTCGGTTTCGGTAGCCCGGCTGCCATGGCGGAACCCCCGGCGCCACCGCCGGCGCCGGCGTTCCCCAACCCGTTCGCACCGCCGCCGGCGGCCGAACCCGACCCGTTCGCACCTGTCGGGGGCCCGGGTGCGGTGCCGCTGGCGATCCCGGAGGGCACCCCGGCCGGCCAGAACCCGAACCCCTTCATCGGGATGCCGCCGTTCGTCCCGCCGTCCTTCAACCCGGTGAACGGGTCGATCGCGGGGGCGGCGAAGCCGATCTACATCAACTTCCAGCGGCCCATCGCCAACCGGCAGATGGCCCAGGACGCGGTGCACATCACGTCGAACCCGCCGGTACCCGGCCGGTTCTACTGGGTGACCGACACCCAGCTGCGCTGGCGGCCCCAGGACTTCTGGCCGAAGGGCGCCGTGGTCAGCATCGACGCCGCGGGCACCAAGTCGACGTTCACCGTGCCGGAGCAGCTGGTCGCGACCATCGACGACAGCACCAAGACCATGACCGTGGTGCGCAACGGCGAGGTCGAGAAGGAATTCCCGGTGTCCATGGGCAAGGCCGGCAATGACACCAAGAACGGCACCTATTACGTGCTGGAGAAGTTCGCCGACATGGTGATGGACTCCTCGACCTACGGAGTACCGGTGGATTCCGCCGATGGCTACCGGACCAAGGTCAAGGACGCCGTGCGCATCGACAACAGCGGCATCTTCGTGCACGGCGCGCCGTGGTCGGTTGCCTCGCAGGGCGAAGAGAATGTCAGCCACGGCTGCATCAATCTCAGCCCCGCCGACGCCAAGTGGTTCTTCGACAACTTCGGCAGCGGTGACGCGGTCGTCATCAAGAACACCGACGGCGGGCTCTACGACCAGCCCGACGGTGCGTCCGACTGGCAGATGTTCTAGCCAGACCTCTCACCACGCGGAAATCCCCCGAAGCCTCGCGGTTTCGGGGGATTTCTCGTTCGGTGCCTCAGCTCCAGATACGAACCCGGCGCTCCGGCTCCAGGTAGAGGGCATCGTCGGTACCGACCTCGAACGCGTCGTAGAACGCGTCGATATTGCGGATGACGCCATTGCAGCGGAACTCCGGCGGGGAGTGCGGGTCGGTGGCCAGCCGCCGGATCGCTTCGGCATCACGGGATTTCGTGCGCCACACCTGTGCCCAGCCGAACAGCACCCGCTGCACCCCGGTGAGCCCGTCGATCACCGGGGGTTCCTCACCTGCCAGGGAGAGCTCATAGGCCAGCAGTGCGATGGACAGCCCGCCCAGGTCGCCGATGTTCTCCCCGACGGTGAATGCGCCGTTGACGTGATGCGAAGAGTCCAGACTGCGCGGGCTGAAGGTCTCGTACTGATCGATCAACGCGGTGGTGCGCTGCCCGAACTCGGTGCGGTCGGCATCGGTCCACCAGTCCACCAGGTTGCCGTCACCGTCGTACTTGGCGCCCTGATCATCGAAGCCGTGCCCGATCTCGTGCCCGATCACCGCACCGATCCCGCCGTAGTTGGCGGCATCGTCGGCCCCCGCATCGAAGAACGGCGGCTGCAGAATCGCTGCCGGGAAGACGATCTCATTCATCCCGGGGTTGTAGTAGGCGTTGACGGTCTGCGGTGTCATGAACCATTCGTCATGGTCGACCGGGCCGCCGAGCTTGGCCAGATCGCGGTCGTACTCGAGGGCGTACCCGCGCTGGTAGTTGCCGTACAGATCGGTGCGGTCGACGACGAGCGCCGAATAGTCGCGCCAGCGTGCGGGATAGCCGATCTTCGGGGTGAACTTGTCGAGCTTGGCCAGCGCGCGTTCCCGGGTCTCGGGCGTCATCCAGGCCAGGTTGGTGATGCTCACCCGGTAGGCCTCACGCAGATTGGCCACCAGCTCGTCCATCCGGGTCTTGGCCTCGGGCGGGAAGTGGCGCTCCACGTAGAGCTTTCCGACGGCGTCACCCATCAGGCTCTCGACCAGGCCCACTCCGCGCTTCCAGCGGTCGCGGATCGCCTCGGTGCCGCTGAGCGTCTTGCCGTAGAACGCGAAGTTCTCGGCCACCAGTTCGTCGGTGAGCAGTGATGCCCGCGAGCTGATCACCCGCCAGCTCAGCCAGAGCTTCCAGTCCTCCAGCGCCTCGCCGGACCACAGCGCCGCGAACGCGGTCAGATAGTCGGGCTGGCGCACCACCACTTCCTCAGGCGCCGCGCCGAGCGCACCCACCCAGCCGGACCAGTCGAATCCGGGTGCCTCGCCTGCCAATTCGGTGAAGGCGCGCAGGTTGTAGGTGAGGTCGGCGTCACGGCGCTTCACCACATCCCAGTGCGCGGCCGCCAGCTTGGTCTCCAGCGCGACGATCCGGTCGGCGGTGGCGGCATGATCGCCTTCGCCGTGCACCAGCGTGAACATCCGCGCGATGTGTGCGGGGTAGGCGGCCAA
This sequence comes from Mycolicibacterium frederiksbergense, assembly GCF_012223425.1. Taxonomy (GTDB): domain Bacteria; phylum Actinomycetota; class Actinomycetes; order Mycobacteriales; family Mycobacteriaceae; genus Mycobacterium; species Mycobacterium frederiksbergense. The sequence continues at coordinate 2,262,293 of NZ_CP038799.1, read as the reverse complement.
GATCTCGGCGTGCCCGGCGTCGCGGTAGTAGGACTCGTCGGGCAGGCCGAGCCCGGACTGCGACATGTGCAGCAGGTAGCGGGTGGAGTCCTTGGAATCGGTGTCGACGTAGACACCGGTGCCGCCGCCGATCCCGGTGCGCTGCAGCCGGCCCAGCACGAGGGCGAGCGCCTCCCGGTCGGGGGCGGCCGCGATGGTGGCGAGCTCGGCCAGCAACGGGGCGACGCCGACCCGCGCGACGGTGTCGGTGTCCATGAAGCTGGCGTACAGGTCACCGATGCGCGTCGCATCAAGCGAGCCCGAGCTGCGGGCCGCGTCGGGACCATCCTGCGCCGAGGCCGAGGTGATGATGTCGCGGACCTGCTCCTCGGCGCGATCGGCCAGGGTGCGGAAGGCGCCGTCGGTGGCCCGGTCGGCGGGAATGTCGTATTCATCGAGCCAGCGGCCGTTGACATGGCCGAACAGGTCATCCTGGGGACGCACCTCGGAGTCGACGAAACGCAGATCGATGCCGGAACGAATATCACTGTCCAGAGTCACTCTCACATCCTGCCAGAGCCGGTGACCCCGGCACCGGTAGCCTCACGGCCATGCCTGATGAGCAAACCCGGGGGCTGTCCGCGTACGGCATCGCCGCGATCGTGTTCGGCGTGATCGGCGTGGTCGCCGCGGTCCTGGCAACGATGATCTGGTCCGGACACCGCGGCGAGGTCGCCGAACGCGTGCACCAGACCGAGGTGCTGCAGGCGGCCGCGGACTGGACAGGGCTGCTGATCAACCTGAACAAGGACTCGGCCGCAGCGAACCTGCAGCAGCTGCGCGACGGCACCGTCGGCCAGCTCAACGTGGAGTTCGACAACACCATGGAGCCGTTCACCGGCCTGGTGACCAAGCTCGATTCCAAGACCGTCGGCCAGGTCGAGTCGGTGTCCATCGAGACGCTGCACCACCAGGTCGGGGACGCACAGGGCCGGCCGGAGGACTCCCAGCCCGAACTGGCGACGGTCGCCTCGCGCACTGACACCGTGCTGGTGGTGGCGACGTCGGTGAACCAGAACGCCGGCGCCGAACCGACAACCGTGCGCTGGCATCTGCGCTTGGGTGTCGCCGACGTGGACGGCACGCTGCTGATCTCGCAGCTGGAGACGATCCGATGAGGAACCGGCTGCGCGTACTCGCCGTCGACATCGTGGCCCCGCTGGCCGCGATCGCGGCGCTGGTGTTCATCGGTGCGGCGCTGGACTGGCCACGCTGGTGGGTGGCGGTGTGCACCGCGCTCGCGTTGTTGATCGTCCAGGGTGTGGCGGTCAACCTGGTGCTCTACCGCCGTGACGGGGTCACCGTCGGCACCGATGACGACGGGCCGTTGCTGCGCTTCGGCGTCGTCACCGCCGCCGCGGTGGCGCTGGCCGCCGGGGTATTCGTCGGCTACACGCAGTGGACGGTCCCGGACCGCGATCTCAACCGGGACAGCGCCGAGGTGGTGGGCATCGCCAGCAGCGTCTCGGAGGCCTCGGCGACGTTTTCACCGAGCAGTCCCAATGCGTCGATCGACCGGGCCACCGCCCTGATGTCACCGCGCCGGGCCGAGGCCTACCGCAGCGAATTCGCCGCGGTGGCAAAGGATCTGACCAGCCGAAACATCTCCGGCCAGGCGCAGACCGTCTCGGCCGGGGTGGAGGCCATCGGGCCGGCGGTGGCCAGCGTCGCCGTCGTGATGCGGGGCACCCAGAACGCGCCGGGCAAGCCCGCCGATGTGGCGGTGCTCGCGCTGCGCGTGACGCTGGAAAAGGAAGGCGGCAGGTGGCTGGTGACCGACGTGACGCCGATCAACGCCCGCTGACGGGCAGTGGCACTCAGCCCGAGTTGGCGGCGCGCTGGGCGCGGATCCGGGCGAACCGGTCCGACAGTCGGCGCATGCGGATCATCATCGAGGCCGACGGGGTCGTGGCCGCGTCCATGAAGCCGGTGAATTCGTCGCTGGGAACCCCGATGCGGGAGGCGAACTCCGGGGCGCCGAGACCCGAGCGTTCCAGTAACTGGCGTACGTGGCGGGCCACCTCGTCGCGTTCATTGGCCTCGAGGTGCTCCCGGGCCTTTTCCAGGACCTCGGCCAGCGCCGCCGACACGCCATAGGGCTGCTCGGTCTCCAGCACCTCTTCGACCTGACGGGCGGTCCTGCCGAAGGGGTCGCGCTTGATGGCGGCGACGATGCGCTGCCACACGTCCAGATCGTCGTTGTCGAGGGCGGCCCGGATCGCCGACGTCGGCCAGAATTCGACCGGCCGGTCGTCGGGACGGGCGAATTTCCCGTCGCTGCGCTCGCCGGGACCGAACTTCGGATCGTCCTGTCGGCTCTGCGAGGGCTTCGCGGCCAAACTCACTTAGCCTCCTCCAGCATCGCTACGGCCACCGACAGGCATCGCTGCCGGACAGTGGCCCAATCGGCATCGGTCGGTTCCGGCGCATCCGGATCGTCCGATGGGCGTGGGTCTGCCAGGCGTCGAACCAGTTGCGTGGCCACCCATTGCGCCCGCGGGCGCTGTCCACAGTAGTACCGGTCCATACCGGTGAGGACCCGGGCCGCGGTGTGGGTTTCCATCGAATCCACCAGCCGGGCGAACTCGGTGTAGTCCTTGGTGCTGTTGCGGCACATCAGCAGGTAGCCCTTCAGCCGCAGCGTCTCGGCACCGGTCGGGATGAGCAGCCGGTCACCGGTGGGCAGCTGGACATTGGTGGCCTCCATCGGGCCGCGCCGCTGAACCGGGAGTCGCTCGGAGTCCGAAGCGGTGGCCAGTGCGTCGAGTGCGACGTTGAGCCGTCCGCGCCACATGGTGATCGGGTGCAGGGGACGGGCCGCGGTGTTCGTCGGGATGCGCCCGCTGAACCGCCGCGCGCCGACGACATCGGGTGCCGGGCCGCAGCCGCTGAAGGCCAGCGGGTCGGGCACCACCACGGTGTGTGGGGCAAGGCTTTTCAGCTTGGCGGCGGACTTGACCACCATTCGCAGGTCCGCCCCGGGCGCGGCGGCGGCGGTTTCGGGGACCATCACCAGGTCGGTGATGTCGACCTTGGGCAGCGGCTTCTCGAAGTCGACCGACGGCAGGATCCGGTCCAGCCAGCGCGGCAACCACCAATTCCACTGGTCGAACATCGCCATCAACGCCGGCACCAGCACCAGTCGCACGATCGTGGCGTCGACCGCGATGGCCGTCGCGCAGGCCACCCCGATCTGGGCGACCAGGGGCATGCCCGCGAAGGCGAAACCGATGAACACCGCGATCATGATCAGTGCCGCGCTGGTGATGGTGCGCGCGCTGGTCGACACGCCGTAGGTGACGGCATCACGGGTGTTGTTGGTGATCAGATACCGCTCCCGGATCCGGGTCAGCAGGAAGATCTCGTAGTCCATGGACAGGCCGAAGGTGATGGCCAGGACCAGCGGCGGGACGGTGCTGTCCAGCGACTCGAGCGGGGCGAAGCCGAGATCTTCCAGCCAGCCCCACTGGAACACCACCACCAAGCTGCCATAGGCGGCCCCCACGGACAGGACGGTCATCAACACGCCCTTGAACGCGAGGAACACCGACCGGATCGCGATCAGCAGCATCAGGAATGCGATCAGCGACACGAACACGAACACCAGCGGCTGGATTGTCGAGACCTGGTCGTCGAAGTCCTTGATCAGGGCCGTGGGTCCGCCGACGTCCACGCGCACATTGCTGTCGACACCGGGTAGCTCGGCGCGCAACCAGTCGATCGCTTCGCGGGCCCGGAAGTCCTCGGGGTCCACCGAGAGCACCGCCGAGAGCACCGCGCTGTCATTGTCCTTGCCGATCACCGCCGGGGACACCTCGGCGACATTGGGCCCCTGAGCCATCCGCTGCCCGATGCTGTCCAGGGTGCTCCGCGACGCCGGGCTGTCCGCGCCGCCGTCGGGGAAGGTCACCAGCACCCGGACCGGGCCGAGCGCGCCGGGACCCAATGCCTCGGACGCCGCGTTGACACCGCCGCGGATCTCATGGCTGGGGTCGAACTGGCGCAGCATGCTGTTACCGAGCGTCATCGCGAATGCCGGCGCGGCCATGATGAGCAGGACGGCGGCCGCCAGCGACGCCGACAGCCAAGGCCGCCGCATCACGGCACCGATCCAGCGGGTCCAGAACCGCGACTGCGTGGCGTCGGGGCGCCGCGACCAGTGCAACAACCGTGAACGTTTGGCCGCGGAGCGCCCGAAGGTGGCCAGTATCGCCGGGGTCAGCGTCGTGGAGGTGAGCACCGCGACGGCCACGGCCAGGATGGCGCCGGTCGCCATGGACTGCAGCACCGGGGTATTGATGAGGTAGATGCCGGTGACCGACGCGATCACGGTGGCGCCGGAGAGCACCACGGCCAGCCCGGAGGTCGCCATCGCCGCGTCGACTGCCTGCGCCGAATCCCGACCGGCCCGCAGTTCCTCGCGATATCGCATCAGGATGAACAGGGAATAGTCGACCGCCAGCGCGATCCCGAACATCGACACCGTCGAGGTCGCGAACACGCTCATCGTGGTGACCGAGGACAACAGGAACACCACGCCCATCGTCACCGCCACGGTGCACATCCCGAGCAGCAACGGCATCGCGGCGGCCGCCAGCGAACCGAACACCGCGAGCAGGATGATCAGGACGACAGGCAGGTTCCACTTCTCGGCCTGCGCGACGTCGTGCTTGGTGGCCTGTTGGGCGGCGGCCCCGAGCGCGCCCTGTCCGATGACGTAGAGCCGGACCTTGCCGTTCTCCGACTGTCCCGCGGTCTCGCCTTCGATGCCGACCTTGTCGCGCAGCTGATTGGCGATGTCGACGGCACCGCTGTTGTTGAAGTCCATCTGCAGCTGAACGACATAGGGACGGTCCGGCGCCGGAGGCGGCTGTCGCGGGTTCGGTACCTCCTTGATGCTCGGCACCTCGGTGGCGATGCGCTGCAACTGTGCGACGGCGGCGTTCATGTCCTCGAACGACGCGTCGGCACGCGGCACGGCCACCAGCGCCAGCGGCGAGGCGCCCTGGTCGGGGAACTGCTCCTCGATCTGGTGCTGGACGCGCAGCGACTGTGAGCCCGCGACTTCGAACCCACCGCCGGTGAGCTGGTCGGACTGGTTCATCGCCAGGTATACGGAAGGCACCAGAAGCAGAACCCAGACCACAAACACCGCCCAGCGATATCTGCGCAGGTTGCTGCTCAAGCGCATCATGAACTGCTGGATGGCGCCCTCTGCCTTTCTCCCCGCTGGCTGGTAGCGAGAGCCTACCGCAGCAGTCTGCGAGGTGGCGGGGCGTCGATTCCACTGTGACCAGGCCGGAATGTTCGCGTTGCCGGCGTCGACGCCGGACGCACCCTGGGCGACCAGCAAGTTTGCTGTGCGGATTGGTCGCGGGGTGCCGCGGATGGCATGATGGCCTCTGATCGTTTCTGGGTCGGGGATTCGAGCACCACCGATCGCGACTGTTCGCGAGCGGTATCACGTGCATCAATCGAAGGAGTTGCCCATGACTGTCACCACTGCGCCGCTGCGCCGCGGACTGTTCGCTGCGTTCGCTGGACCCGCGATCGGCGGGGCCGCGCTGCTCGGCATGTCCGCGGTGGGTGCGCCCGCGGCCGGTGCCGCGCCGGATCCGTGCGCGGCCAGCCACATCGCCAAGACCGTCGGCTCGGTGGCCACCTCGATGGGCACCTACCTGGACGCACACCCGGCGGCCAACCAGTCGCTCACCGCCATCGCGGCACAACCGGCCGGCCCGCAGTCGCTGGTGGCGACGAAGAACTATCTGGATGCCAACCCCGAGACGGCCGCGGATCTGCAGCAATTGCAGGCTCCGCTGGTGAAACTGTCGACCCAGTGCAAGCTGCCGGTGACGTTGCCCCAGCTGCTCGGCCTGATGCAGGCCGCTCAGGCGCCGGCGGCGAACCTGCCGGGCGGTCTGGACGCGCTGGCCAACGTCGGTGCCCAGGGTGCGGCCGATGCGGTGACCTCGGGCACCGTGCCCGGCGTCGGTTCACTGACCGGTCCTGCCGCCGCCGCACGCTGACACCGCTGATGCGGCCATAATCCAGGAGTGCGCACACACGAGCATTCCCCGTCGGAGAGCACCGGCCGCACTGTCCTGATGGTCGACGACGATCCGGATGTGCGGACGTCGGTCGCCCGCGGGCTGCGCCATTCCGGGTTCGACGTCCGGGTCGCCTCGAACGGCAAGGAGGCGCTCCGGATGCTCTCCAACGAGGCGCACGACGCACTGGTGCTCGATGTGCAGATGCCCGAACTGGACGGGGTCGCCGTCGTGACGGCGCTGCGGGCGCTCGGCAACGACATCCCGATCTGCGTGCTGTCGGCGCGCGATACCGTCAACGACCGCATCGCCGGACTGGAGGCGGGCGCCGACGACTATCTGACGAAACCGTTCGATCTGGGCGAGCTGGTGGCCCGGCTGCATGCCCTGCTGCGGCGGTCCAGCCATTCCGAACAGGAATCGGACGTCATGATCGTGGGCCCGCTGACCATCGACACCGCGCGCCGCCTGGTCTACGTCGACGGCGAACGCGCCGATCTGACCAAGCGCGAATTCGATCTGCTGGCGGTGCTGGCCGAAAACGCCGGCGTGGTGCTCACCCGGCAGCGTCTACTCGAGCTGGTGTGGGGCTACGACTTCGACGTCGACACCAACGTCGCCGACGTCTTCATCTCCTATCTGCGGCGCAAGCTGGAACGCGAGGACCGCCCACGGGTCATCCACACCGTGCGCGGTATCGGGTACGTGCTGCGGGAAGAGCCTCAGTGAGGAGGGACCGCCGGTGCGCCTGTCGCTTCCCCTGATCGGCCGCTCGGCCTCCCTGCGCACCCGGGTCGCCGTCGCCTCCGCGATCGCGGCCTCCGCGGTGGTCGCTGCCTTCACGGTGCTGACCACCGTCGTGCTGGTCAACAACGATGCCGCACAACTCGATCGGCGCCTGGACTCGATCGTCGAGGCCAGTATGTTCCCCGAGCAGCTGTCCGATCCGCGCCGCGGGGTGCTCACCACCGGCCGGTCCCGGTCCAGCGGCCAGGTGATGTTCCAGCGCGGATTCCAGCTGCCTGCGTTGTCGCCGGGCACCGAGACCGTCGAGGTCAACGGTGTGGAGTACCGGGTCCGCACCATCCCGATGGACCAGCAGGGTGGCGGTGTGCTGCTGTCCATCGGCATCCGCGCCGACAGTATCCTGTTGAGCCAGGCCAGAATTCCGATCTACATCGCCGTCGGTGTGCTGACCGTGCTGGTGGCGGCCGGATTCGGCTGGCTGCTGGCCGGGCCCGCCGTCCGGCCGCTGCGCAGGCTCACCGAACAGACCAAGCTGCTGGGCAACGGCGCCAAACCGGGCGCGCAGATGCCCGCCGTCACCGGCGCCCGGGAAGCCGAGGAACTGTCCGATGCGATGGCGGGCATGCTCAGCAGGCTGGTGGCCGCCCAGCAGGCGACGACCCGGTCGCTGCAGGCCGCACAGGATTTCGCGGCCAACGCCGCGCACGAACTGCGTACCCCGCTGACCGCGATGCGCGCGGACCTGGACACCCTGCGCATCCACGATCTGCCGACCGAGGAGCGCGACGAGGTGGTGGCCGACCTGCTGCGCGCGCAGCGCAGAGTGGAGGCGATCATCACCGCGCTGGGTCAGCTGGCGTCGGGTCAGCTGGCGCAGGCCGAGGACCGCGAACTGATCGACATCACCGATCTGCTGGACCGGGTGGCGCGCGAGAACGCGCGCACCGATGCGCCGGTGCAGATCACGGTCGAGGCCGGTGACGATCTCGGCATGGTGTGGGGATGGCCCGGGGGTCTGCGCCTGGCCGTCGACAATCTGGTGCGCAATGCCGTCGCGCACGGAGCGGCGCAGCGGATCGTGCTGTCCGGGAGCCGCGGCGCGGACCGGCATGTGCGCATCGTGGTCGACGATGACGGGCGCGGACTGCCCGCCGAGGAGCGCACCGCGGTGCTCGGCCGGTTCGCGCGGGGGAGCACCGCCGCGCCCGGCGGTTCGGGTCTGGGCCTGGCCCTGGTCACCCAGCAGGCGGCGCTGCACGGCGGCCGGCTGGAACTCTCGGACAGCCCACTGGGTGGGCTGCGGGCGACGCTGACGATCTCCGACCGTGCCCCGGATCAGATCGAAGACGGTGAGCAGCCCGCGGCGGTCAGCGCCGCGCCAGAACCTTCGCGATGGCGCGCCAGCCGAGCAGCAGGACGGCGGTCGTGATCGAGGCCACCACGATGAAGCTGCCGGCCGTACCTGCGGAGGTGGCCTTGCGCAACAACATGCCGACGACCACGGTGAACACCCAGATGATCAGCCCGGTCGGATAGAGGCTCGCGGGCCGCTGCCAGGCTCGCGCGGCGAGCCAGCCCGCCAGCGTTCCGGTCAGAAACGGCCACGCCGTCTCGGCGACACCGGCGACGGTCAGCCCCTCGGCGTGGCTGCGCCTGCCGATGGTGCAGAACACCACGACGCACACCAGGTCGGTCAGCAGCGCCACCAGCGGGCGCGGGCGGTCATTCATCGGCATAGTCCATCACATCGGAAACCAAAGGGAGCAGCCCGGTTTCGTCGCGCGGTGACACGTCGGGCTGCAACGGCGCGGGCTTGCCCGCCATCGCGGCATCGATCGCATCGCCATCGGGGCCGACCTCGTCGGATATCCGTGCGGTGAGTCGGAACGCGTCGATGACGAAGGGCAGCCCGTCGGCCTTGAGCGGGTCCGGTCCGTCCATCACGTGGAAGTGCAGGTGCGGCGCGTCGGTGTTGCCGCTGTTGCCCAGCTGCCCGAGCACCTGCCCGGCGCTCAGCCGGTCGCCGGGTTTCACCGCGACCGAACCGGTCTTCAGATGCGCATAGAACGCGTAGTTGCCGCCGCCGATGTCCTGTACCACGTGATTTCCGCCGTACTCGTCCAGCCGCAGCCCGGTGGGGTTGACGCCGGCCGCCTGCTCGGGCAGGCCGTCGAGGACGGCGACCACCGGGCCGTCGGCGACGGCGTGGATATCGGCGCCGAAATAGGGATAGCCCGACAGGTCGTCGACCTTGCCGTCGAACAGCCGGCCGTCGGGCATCAGCTGCACGTAATCGATGGCGAAACGCTCGGCGCCCCACAGTTCGCCGTCGATCGGGTTGATCGCCATCCGGTGTGCGGTCATTCCGCAGCAGCCGTTGGCATCCCACCACTGCGGCCCGCGCAGCGGTGCGGCGATGCGCACCGGTTGCCGCGTCTGCACGGTCACCGGCGCGACGGTCTCGGTCACCTCGGCGGGCAACAGCGGTGGCATCGGCTGGGTCAACGTCACCTTGACCTCGTGGTCGAGTTCGGTGGGTGTCCGCCCGTTCTCGGTGGTGACGTCGAGCCAGACCAGTGCGGACTGCGCGGGCCCGAGTGCGGCGGTCGGGGCTGTGGTGCCGAGCACCCGGGTGCGGTCGGCGAGCTCGGCGCCGGCCAGTGTCAGCAGCGGATCACCGTCGCCCGGACGTACCACCACCGAGTCCACGGTGACATCCTGATTCATCGAATTCGTCAGCAGGAGTTCGTAAACCAGGTGGGTGCGGCCATCGGTGGCGGGCACCGGTACCGGTGCGGCCAGTGCCCGGGCCAGCAGTGGGGTGGCGATTGGAGCGGCTGCGGCGGGCGTGCCGGGCGTCGGCGCGGGGGCGGGCGCGGGAGCCGGCGTCGTCACCGACGTCTCGGTGCTCGCCTGCTCGGTGCTGGGCGAACAACCGACCAGCGCCACCAAGGTAGTGAGAGTGACTGCGGTGAAAGGGATTCGGCGCTTCACGGTTCTCCTGCTTGCTGCGGTCGGTCATCCGGTGCGTCGGGGTCGACGTCCATCTCGGTGCGGAACATGAAGAAGAAGACCACCCAGCCGATCGCCGAGATGAAGATCCAGCTGACGAGCCGGTAGATGAGCATGGCCGAGATCGCCGAGGCGAGTGTCATCCCGCTGGACACCAGCCCGGGCACCAGCACCGCCTCCACCACCAGCAGCCCACCCGGCATCAACGGGATGGATCCCACCGCGCGGGCGGCGGCGTAGGCGACCGTCAGCGCCGCCAGCGACGGGTGCCCGCCCGCGGCGTACGCGGCGAAGGCCAGGCAGGCGACGTCGGCGATCCAGTTGAACAACGACCACCCGAAGGCGTTACCGAGCGCACGACGGCTCAGCTGCACCGATTCCAGCTGGCGCAGCAACTCACGCCATTTGTCCAGCCAGGTGTCGGTCGGTTTGCCGCGCAGCGAGTTGAACCAGGACAACAGCCGGACGCCGATACCGTCGAGCTGCTGGGGGTTCGACGCCACCGACTGGGCGAGCACGAGCAGCAGGAAGAAACCGCCGAGGGTGAAGATCAGCGAGAGGGGGTTCTTGCTGGCGCCCAGCAGGAAAGCCCCGCCGAGGCCCAGCAAGGCCAGGCCGACCGCCTGCAGCACCCCCGACATCACCAGCTGCCAGGACGCCACCACGGGGGAGGCGCCCCAGATGCGCTGCTGGCGGTAGACGAAGGTGGCCGAGAGCACCGGTCCGCCGGGCAGCGTGGTGGACAACGCGTTCCCGGCGTAGAACGCCGCCTCGGACCGCCACTGCCGCACCGTGACACCCGCCGAGCGCAGCAGGGTGCGCTGGATCTGCGCGAAGCTGTGCATGGACGCCATCGCCGCGACGACCGCGGCCAGCACCCACCACCAGTTCGCCGACAGCAGACTGGCCCAGGCCTTGGCCAGCTGATCCCACACCAGCACCAGTTCGACGGTCAGCACCAGCACGGCGACCGCGAGGACGGCCCACCGCACCCACCAGTATCTGCCCCGGGGACGCGCGTCCTGGCCAGGGGCGTCGCTCATCGGCGCGTCGTGCGACACGCTCTACAGGGTAACGGCGCGTGCCCAGGGTTCCCGCCGGTTCTCGCGGCGCGCCGCGCACCGAGGCCGAGAGTCGTCAGCAGGTTGCCGTCGAGCGCACCCTTACAGGCGGCCCTCCCGGCGCAACAGATCCGCCGCGCTGACACCACCGCCGCGGCGGGTCGGCGTCTCACCGGCGTCGCGGGTGTCGATCTTCTCCGTCGACTCCGGATCCTGTTGGGCGGGAATGGCAGTCGTCGGTTCGCTACCCCCGGCGTCGGGGATGGCCCGGGTCGGGTCCGTGGACGGACGTGGTGCCGGAGTCGCGCTCGGGATGGCGGTCGTCGGCGTGTTGGTGCCACGCAACTCGCCCAGCCACGACTCAATCTCGCGGCGTTCGCGACCGGGTGCCGGATCAGCCCGCGGGACACGCTCGGTCGGTGGTGCGTTCACGGCGTTGATCGCCGAGGTCGCAGCCGAATCCGGTTGCGCAGCAAAGCGAGTCGTCGGCGGTTCCGGTGCGGGTCCGGGCGGCGGGGTCGGTATGCGGGTGGTTCCCGCGGCCGACGGACCCGGCGGGCGGACCGGCGGCAACGCACCACGCGGGCCCGGAGCCGGGGGGATCACCGGGTGTCCCGGATCGTGTTGGGCCGGGTGCGCCGGGGCGCCGGCGCCGACCAGGGCTTCCTGGTCGGCGACCTCACCATCGGGTTCGCGCAGGACGGGGCGCTTGCGCTCATCGGGAAGCTCGACCTCACCGAGACCGATGCGTTCCTGCATCCGCTTCATCCACTTCGGTGCCCACCAGCAGTCGTCGCCGAGCAGTTTCATGATGGCCGGCACCAGGAACATCCGGATGACGGTGGCATCGAGCAGCAGGGCGATCAGCAGGCCGAAGGCCAGGTACTTCATCATCACCAGATCGGAGAACGCGAAGGCGCCGACCACCACGGCCAGCACCAGCGCCGCACCGGTGATGAGGCGACCGGTGGTGGCGGTACCGATACGGATGGCCTCGGCGGTCGACAGCCCGCGCGCGCGGGCCTCGACCATGCGGGACACCAGGAACACCTCGTAGTCCGTGGACAGACCCCAGATCACCGCGATGATGAGGCCGATCATCGGAGCCATCAGTGGTTGCGGCGTGTAGTTGAGTATTCCTGATCCGTGCCCGTCCTCGACGAACATCCAGGTCAGGATGCCCATCGTGGAGCCCAGGGTGAGCGCGCTCATCAACGCCGCCTTGATCGGCAGTACCAGGGATCCAAACGCCAGGAACATCAACACCGTCGTGGTGAGCACCAGGAGTATGACCAGCAGGGGCAGATTGTCGAACAGGCTTTGAATGCTGTCCTGCGCCAACGCCTGAGTGCCGCCGACCAACACAGCTGTCCCGCGCGGCGGCGACAGCGCCCGTAGCTCCTCGATCTTGGCAGGCGCATCGGCACTGTTGACCAGCCCGTTCTGCAGCACCCGCACCGATGGATCCTCGGTGCCGCCCTCCTGGACTGCACGTTCTTGCCACATGGTGGACGGGTCGTCGGCACCGATGAAGCCGGGTACGGTCCGCGCCTCGGACCGCAGCTCAGCCAGTTGCTGATCGGTGATCGGCTCACCGTTGTCGCTGCGGATCACCAGAGTGAGCGGTTCGGTGCGGAAGCTGGGGAATTCTTTGTCGAAGTTCTCCTGCGCCATGCGCACCGCGTTGTCCGGTGGCAGGTATTTCTCGCTGTACCCGCCGAGCGCCAGCTGTCCCAATGGGATGACCAGCAGCGTCATGATGATCAGGATCGGTGCGGCGAAGCCGATGGGTCGCTTCATCACCTGGTTGACCAGCTTGCCCCAGAAGCCCTTCTCGACCTCTTCTCGGGTCATGGTCTTCTGGGTCTTCTCGATGAACCAGTCGATGATCTTGCGGGAGAACGTCCAGTTCGCGAGGAACGGCACCCGCAGCAGCGTGCGCACCCCGAGCGCGTCGACATTCGGGCCGAGAATGGCCAGTACCGCGGGCAGCACGGTGATCGACAGGAACGCCGCGAGCAGCACCGACGCGATGATCGCGTAGGTGATCGATTTCAGGAAGCCGAGCGGAATGAGCAACAGCGGTAGCGAGGACGCCACGATGATCACCGCGGAGAAGGCGACGGTCCGGCCGGAGGTCATGACGGAGCGCCGGACGGCGGCCTCGACGTCGTAACCCTCGGCGAGTTCCTCCCGAAACCGGCTCACTATGAACAACCCGTAGTCGATGGCGATACCGAAGCCCATCATCGTGACGACCGGTTGCGCGAAGAAGTGCACGTCCATGAATTCCGCGGTGAACCGCAGGATGCCCAGCGCGCCGGCGATGGTCAGGCCACCGATGATGGCGGGCAGCGCCGCCGCGACGGCGCCGCCGAAGACGAAGAACAACACCACGGCCACGAGCGGCACGATGGCCAGTTCGGCGCGTTTCTGATCGGTGGCGATCGTGCCGGTCAGCTCGCTGGCGATGGGGTTGAGGCCCGCGAGCTGGATGTTGCCGTCGTTGATCCGTTCGAGGTCGGGCTGGACGGTCTGGTAGTTCTTCAGGATCGAATCGTCGTCATCGCCCTTGAGCGGGATGCTGACGAACGTGCTCCGCAGGTCGGCGGTCTTCATCGCGGCGACCGCAGGTGCGTCAGGCGCCTTCAGCCAGCCGACCCAGCTGACCACCTGGTCGGGGTGATCGGCGACCACCTGATCCAACTCGCCGGAGACCTTCTCCTGCCAGGCCCGGTCGGTGACCAACTTGTCATCGGGCGGCGTCAGGATCGCCACGACGTGGCTGCCACGGTCGCGGCCATAGACCTCGTCGCCCAGCAACGATGCCTGCACCGACTGGCTGCCCTCATCAAAGAAACCGCTCTGGGTGACGTGGGACCCCAAACTGGCCCCGTAAACGCCGCCACCAAGGCACAGTGCGACCATGACCCCGATCACTATGTATCGGAATTGGTACACCGTTCGACCCCACCAGGCGAACACGTCAGCTCCTTATTTGTTCTTGTCGATCTGAATCACGCTCCGCGCGCATTGTCACTTCAGTTCTTCACACGCGCGAGGTCAGCAACGCAGACAACGGCCGGAACGGCTGCAGCCAAGCGCCCTGCTCGGGCAGCGAATCAAGGCCGATTCGCGGTAGCGGCTCCCGGAAGACACCAGGGATGTCCTCCAGGTCGACGAACTCCAAGCTATCCGACGCTAACGCCCAACTGGCATGTTCGCGAAATCCGAGCACCTGCACCGGAACGCCCTCGTGGGCGATCTCTTCCAGCGGTATCCGGAACGCCTGACCGTCCGCGGATGCCACCACGACACCGGCCAGCCCCTCGCTGCGGCGCAGCGCGATGTGCTCCAGCATGTCGCTGTCCACGTCGCTGTCGTCGTCGATCTTGGGTTTGGCGAAGACAGCGAAGCCCACGTTACGCAACGCCTCCACCCAGGGCCGGACGACATCGGCGCTACCAGGGGCGATGTTGGTGAAAACGGTGGCCTCAGGTTCCAGCGTGGCCACCGCACCGGTCTCGGCGTCGCGGCGGCTGGACAGTTCGGCGGTGCGGCTCAGCAGCCAGCGGCCCAATGCGTCAAAACGCGGCCGGTGCGCGGCGGTCGGCCGGCCGCCCAGGATGGATCCGAGGCCCATGTCGAGATTGGGTGCGTCCCAGACCAGCAGTACACGCTGGGTGGGCGGTACCTCGGGAGCCGACGGTGGGATCTCGGGGATGGTGGGGTCGGTCGTCATCGTCACATGCGCTCCCAGAGCAGTTCGGTCACGACCGGACCCGCCAGGGCCTTGCGCTCGTACTTGGTCTCGGGCCTGGCGACCGACATCGGCAGGGCGTCGGAACCGTCGAATCTGGGCCTGACCCGGCGTAGCCGCGGTTCGGCGTCCCCGACCTCGGCGATGTGCTCGGCGTAACCCTGGTGGTCGGTCGCCGCGTGCAGGATCCCGCCGGGCTTGAGCCGGTCGGCGATCAAGGCCATGGTCTCGGGCTGCAGCAGGCGCCGCTTGTGATGCCGGGCCTTGGGCCACGGGTCCGGGAAGAAGACCCGCACCCCGGTCAGCGATGCCGTGCTCAGCGAGTGCTCGAGCACGTCGACGCCGTCACCGCGGACCAGCCGGATGTTGGTGATGCCGTCGCGGTCGATCGCGCCGAGCAACTGGCCCAGCCCTTTCTTGTAGACCTCCACCGCAATGACGTCGAGGTCGGGTTCCTGCTGGGCCATGGCCGCCGTCGAGGTGCCGGTCCCGCAGCCGATCTCCAGGATCAGCGGGGCGTGGCGGCCGAACCACTGTGCGGTGTCGAGCACCGTCGGCCGGGCGTCACCGTCGCGGGCCTCGGTCCCGATCCGCGGCCACAGCCGTTCCCAGGTTTCCTGCTGCCCGCCGGACAGGGTGGAACGCCGCGACCGGAAGCTGGTGACGCGGCGCATGTGGTGGGGCGGGGAGGCATCCGCACCGGTGGCCTCCCCGGCCTCCTCGCGCTGGGCATACATCGGTCCATCGTCGCTCATCCAGACAGGTGTACCCGCATCGTGGTGAAGATTGATACCCAACAGTTGTCTTTGCGCCGATATGTCCGGAAAACACTGCTCACCGGGGTGTCATGGCGATGACACGATGTGATGTGTGGCTGTGCTGTGGGCCGTGGTGACAGTGCAACGGATGTGACAGGAGCGGCGATGTCTGTCGACGAATTCGTCTCGGAACTGTCCGCTCTGGCGGATGCCGACGGCCGGCGCGAGCTCCGTCCGATCATCGACGGGCTGTCCCGCCCGATCCGGGTCCGGACGGTGGGCAGGCCCGGGGTGGGCCTGCGCACCCTCACGGCGGGGCTGCGTGCGGCCGGGCTGGCGGTGGTCGACACCGGAGCCGATGTCGAGGTGCTGGTCATCGCCGAGACCGCCAAACCGGAGGATTGCCGGATCGCCGCCGCGGCGGACGGTCCGATCGTGGTCGCCCTGAACAAGGCCGATCTGCTCGGTGCCGCGGTGCCCGGCCACGTCGAGCCGGCCCGCCGGAGCACCGGTGTGCCGGTCATACCGGTGTCGGGTCTGCTGGCGATTGCGACGCTGGACGACGAACTGGTCGCCGCCATCGGGGCGCTGGTCACCGAACCGGCGGACCTCGGCTCCACCGATGCGTTCTGTGCCGCGGCGCATTCCGTGCCGTCGGCGACCCGCGCACGGCTGCTCGAGGTGACCGATCTGTCCGGGACCGCGGCGGCGATCGCGGCCGTCCGTGCGGGTGCCGACGGCCACGCGTTGACCGCATTACTGCGCCGGGCGAGCAATATCGACGCGCTGGCCGCCGGTATCCATGGCGCGGCCGCGCCGCTGCGATATCGGAGACTGTGTGAGGCGATGACCCGGCTGCGGGCGCTGGCGGCCGGAACCGCCGACCCACGGTTGGACGCGGTGCTCACCGGCAACACCGCCGTGCGGGCCGCGATGGCCGCGGCCGCCGCGGTGCTGGGTGCCGACGGTATGGACACCGGCCCGGATGATCCGCTGCGCCGGGCGGTGCGCTGGCAGCGCTACAGCCGGGGCCCGGTCAACGCCCTGCACCGCCGTTGCGCCGCGGATATCGCGCGGGGAGCGTTGCGCTCGGG
Source organism: Mycolicibacterium frederiksbergense (assembly GCF_012223425.1). Classification (GTDB taxonomy): domain Bacteria; phylum Actinomycetota; class Actinomycetes; order Mycobacteriales; family Mycobacteriaceae; genus Mycobacterium; species Mycobacterium frederiksbergense. The sequence continues at coordinate 2,245,772 of NZ_CP038799.1, read as the reverse complement.
GGTGTGGTGACCGGAGAACTGCTCCGCGAAGACCCCCGCGACCTGGACGCCAGGGTGTCCGCCATGGCGCCCGGGCTGACACCGCCGCGACCGGTGCCCGGTGCGGCCGTGCTGGTCATCGGTCCCTGGCTGGCCGGTGTGTCCAGCCTGACCGCGGCACTGCGGCGGCACCTGCCCGAGCAGATGTTCGTCGAATCCGAGGAACTCGCACCCGATATCGCGCCCGTCGCGGTCGTCTTCGCGGTGTCCGCCGTGGCCCCGCTCGCCGAATCGGACTGTGCGGTCCTCGATATCGCGGTGCGCCACACCGACCTCGTGCTCGGCGCGGTGACCAAGATCGATGTCCACCGGGACTGGCGGGCGGTGCGCAGTGCCGACGCCGACGCCGTCGCTGCGCACGTGCCGCGGCTGCGTGACATGCCGTGGGTGGGCGTGGCCGCCGCGCCACCCGAGGGCAGACCGCACCTCGACGGTCTGGTCTCGATGCTGCGGGAAAAGTTGTCCGATGACACGCTCGCACGACGAAACAGGTTGCGGGCGTGGGAAAGCCACCTCGCCGAGCAGATCGGCGCAGCATCTGCGGCGGCGGCGGATGCCGAATCCGCGGCATTGCACCGTCAGCGTGCGGACATCCTGCACGACGCGCGGTCGGCCCGCTCGCAGCGCACCATCGCCTTGCGCAGCCGCATCCAGCAGGCCCGCGTGCAACTGGGCTACTTCGCCCGAAACCGGTGTGCGTCGGTGCGCACCGAGCTCTCCGAGGATGCCGCGTCCTGGGGTGGACTGCCCTGGGTGGCGCGGCGCCGAGCCGAGGATTTCCGCAGCTATGTGGCCGGCCGGGCGGCCGAGGTCGTCACGGAGGTCGATTCCGGTGTCACCGAACAGTTCCGGGATATCGCCGCGGAGCTGGGTTTGTCCGCACCGCCGGTGCCGCCGGCGCCGCCCGCCCCGGAGGTGGACGGGCCCGGGCTGACATCGCGGCGTCTGGAGATGCAACTGATGATGCTGCTGGGTGCGGGCTTCGGGCTGGGTGTCGCGCTGGCGGCCAGCCGCCTGTTCACCGGGCTGGCGCCGGGTCTGACCGCGGTCGGTGCGGTCGCCGGTGGCCTGCTCGGGGTGCTGCTCACGGTGTGGGTGGTGGGGATTCGGGGCCTGCTGCACGACCGGGCGCTGCTGGATCGATGGGTCGGCCGCGTCACCGCGACGCTGCGCGAGGACGCCGAGGCGCTGGTCGCCACCCGGGTGCTGGCCGCCGAGGTCGACTTCACCGGTCAGGCGGCGGCCGCGGACGAGCGCACGGCCACGGAGACGGCCCGCCGGCTGGATGCCCTCGATGCGCGGCTGCGGGAGCGCGCGGTGGCCGCGGCGCGTGCCGCGTCGGCCGCCGAGCGCCGGCTACCGGCGCTGCGCGCGGCATTGGCGGCCGTCCGCGCCGATTTAATAATCAGATGAATTCGGTTACCGCTCAGTACGACTTTTCTGAATATCTTTCTGAATCGTTCCTGTGAGTGATCGGACATTGTCCCGATTCCTCAGACCAAAGTCACCCGCGTTAACCTCTTATTAGGGACGATCGTGACCAGTCGGTTATCGGCATGTTCACGGAAACTACGCAGGAGACTTTGATGACCTCAGCGACCATTCCCGGTCTGGACACCGCACCGACGACGCATCAGGGGCTGCTGGCCTGGGTCCGCGAGGTTGCGGAGCTGACACAACCCGACCGCGTCGCGTGGGCCGACGGCTCACAGGAGGAGTACGAGCGCCTGGCCGCTCAGTTGGTCGAGGCCGGCACCTTCCAGAAATTGAACGACGAGAAGCAGCCGAACTCCTACCTGGCGCTCTCCGACCCGTCCGACGTGGCGCGCGTGGAATCCCGCACCTACATCTGTTCCGAGCGCGAGGTCGACGCCGGCCCCACCAACAACTGGATGGATCCGGCCGAGATGCGGCCCTTGATGACCGAGCTGTACCGGGGCTCGATGCGCGGTCGCACCCTGTGGGTGGTGCCGTTCTGCATGGGCCCGCTGGACGCCGAGGACCCGAAGCTGGGCGTGGAACTCACCGACTCGGAGTATGTGGTGGTCTCGATGCGCACCATGACCCGGATGGGCCAGGCGGCGCTGGACAAGATCGGCGAGGACGGCTTCTTCGTCAAGGCGCTGCACTCGCTCGGCGCCCCGCTCGAGGACGGCCAGGCCGACGTTCCGTGGCCGTGCAACGACACCAAATACATCACGCATTTCCCGGAGACCCGCGAGATCTGGAGCTACGGCTCCGGGTACGGCGGTAACGCGCTGCTGGGCAAGAAGTGCTACTCGCTGCGCATCGCCTCGGCGATGGCCCACGACGAGGGCTGGCTCGCCGAGCACATGCTGATCGTCAAGCTCATCTCGCCGGAGAACAAGTCCTACTTCATCGCCGCGGCGTTCCCGTCGGCCTGCGGCAAGACCAACCTCGCGATGCTGCAGCCCACCATCCCGGGCTGGCGCGCCGAGACCGTCGGCGATGACATCGCCTGGATGCGCTTCGGCAAGGACGGCCAGCTCTACGCGGTGAACCCCGAGTTCGGTTTCTTCGGTGTCGCGCCGGGCACCAACTGGGACTCCAATCCCAACGCGATGAAGACGATCGCCGGTGGCAACACCGTCTTCACCAATGTCGCCAAGACCGATGACGGCGACGTGTGGTGGGAGGGCCTGGAGGGCGAGCCCGATCACCTCATCGACTGGAAGGGTGAGGACTGGGTTCTCCGCGAGACGGAAACCAAGGCCGCCCATCCAAATTCGCGTTACTGCACCCCGATTTCGCAGTGCCCGACGCTGGCGCCCGAATGGGACGATCCGCAGGGTGTGCCGATCTCGGCGATCCTGTTCGGCGGCCGCCGCAAGACGACGGTGCCACTGATCACCGAGGCCCGCGACTGGCAGCACGGCGTCTTCATCGGTGCCACCCTGGGCTCCGAGCAGACCGCCGCCGCCGAGGGCAAGGTCGGCACCGTGCGGCGCGACCCGATGGCCATGCTGCCCTTCCTGGGCTACAACGTCGGCGACTACTTCCAGCACTGGATCAACATCGGCAAGCAGGCCGACGAGTCCAAGCTGCCGAAGGTGTTCTTCGTCAACTGGTTCCGCCGTGGCGCCGACGGTCGCTTCCTGTGGCCCGGATTCGGCGAGAACAGCCGCGTGCTGAAGTGGGCCATCGAGCGCATCGAGCACCAGGCCGAGGGCAAGAGCACCCCGATCGGCATCGTGCCGACCGCAGCCGATCTCGATCTGTCGGGGCTGGACGTGGACCCGGCCGATGTCGACGAGGCGCTGGCCGTGAACGCCGATGAGTGGCGTGCCGAGCTGCCGCTGATCGAGGAGTGGTTCGAGTTCGTCGGCGAGAAGCTGCCGACCGGCATCAAGGACGAGTTCGACGCCCTGAAGACGCGTCTGGCCGAATCGGACTGATACCCGCGAACAGTCGCAAATGGCCCCGAAATCACCTGATTTCGGGGCCATTTGCGTCTGCTCGGCACCCAGTGCATCCGCGGTACCAACCGGACGCTCGTCGGCTCCGAATACCAGGTAATCGGTTGACGGGAGTTTCGACAGTCATGTTGCGCGCGGTTGTGGACGGAGTGCTCGACCGGACGGTGGTGCCCGGATACACCCGTCTCGGGTTGGCGGTGCGTGAGCGGTTCTGGTCGCCGCTGGATCCCGACGCCCTGGCCGGGTCCACCATCCTGGTGACCGGTGCGAATTCCGGCATCGGCAAGGCCATCGCCGCCGGGGTGGCCGGGCTGGGCGGCACGGTGCTGTTGACGGTGCGCGACCGGGCCCGCGGTGAATCGGCCCGCAAGGACATCCTCGACGCCACTCCCGGCGCGGATGTGCAGATCGAACGGTGCGATGTGTCCGATCTGACGGGGGTTCGGGCCTTCGCCGCCGACCTGGTGTCCCGGGTACCCAGGCTCGATGCGGTGATCCACAACGCCGGGGTGATGCCCCCGGAGCGGACCCGGACCGACGAGGGCCATGAGCTTTCGCTCGCAACCCATGTGCTCGGACCGCTGTTGCTCACCGAACTGCTGCTGCCGGTGCTGGTGGAGTCGCCGGACCCGCGGGTGGTGCTGATGTCCTCCGGTGGCATGTACACCCAGCGGCTGCCCGCCGATGACATCGAGTACACCTCCGGCCACTACCGCGGGGCGGTCGCCTACGCGCGTAGCAAGCGGATCCAGGTGGCGTTGACACCGCTGTTGGCGAACCGGTGGGCCGCCCAGTCGGTCATGGTCGCCGCCATGCACCCGGGCTGGGCCGATACCCCCGGTGTGGCCACCTCGCTGCCCGCGTTCCGGAAGCTGACCGGACCGGTGCTGCGCACGGCGGAACAGGCCGCCGACACCGCTGTCTGGTTGACCGCGACGTCACCGACTCCGCCGTCCGGCCGGTTCTGGCATGACCGCGCGGTCCGGCCCACCCACTACCTGCCCAACACCCGCTACAGCGACGCGGAACTGCAGCGAGTGTGGAAGTTCTGTCTGGGCGCGATCGGACTGTCCTGATTCAGAGGGTGGCGAGTTCGCGCCGGAGTCCCTCGACGCCCTTGTCCATGAGACGTGCCACCGGGATGCGGAGCAGCGGCTCGGCGAAACGCAGCAAGCCCTGGAACGCGAACTCGATGCGGTAGGTGACCTTCGAGCCACCCTGGTGCGGGGTGACGGTGATCGTGTCATGCGCGATCAGCGAATCATTCTGTCCACGTAGCTGAATGGATCGCCCCGGCGTCACACCGATCACCTCGTACACGAGGTCGCTGGTGCGGCCCGCGAACCGTGAGGTGTTGGCATACCGGGTGCCGACGCCGCCGTCCCCGCTGACGCGGGTGGTGCGCACGGTTCCCGGCTCCCACTGTTCGGTGGTGGTGAAGTCGGACAGGTAGGCGAACACCACCTCCGGAGCGACGGTGGTGGTGACCTCCCGGTGCATCTCGATCATCTGCTCTCCTTGTCGCCGACAGTGTGGCTACCCGGTCGCGCAGCCCGTCAACCTCTGCGGAGAGCGCCGGCGCCTCTCGATGTTGACGCGGTTGCGAAAGTGCCGGAGCAGCGGTGGCCCGGCGTGCAATCATGACGCCCATGTCGAGGTGGTGCAGCCGTCAAATCCTCAGGGCGTCAGGGATTGTCTGTGCGGTGGCGTTGGCGGTGACGACCGGCGCGCAGCCGGCGCAGGCTGCACCCGAGGAAGCCGCGACGGCGGACCAGGCACCGGTGTGGACGACCTGTGATGACTGGGTGGACACCAGCAGGCTGCCAACCGCCCAATGCACCACCATCTCGGTTCCGGTCGACTGGAGGGACGCGGCGAATCCGCAAGCGCCACAGGCACAGCTGGCGGTGATGCGGGTGCCGGCCACTGGTGATCGCCTCGGCTCGATCATCTCGAACCCGGGTGGGCCGGGAGTGTCCGCGATCGACGTCATGTCGAGGTTTGCGCCCAAGGTCGGCAAGACCGAGATCGGGCGTCGATTCGATCTGGTGGCCTTCGACCCGCGCGGAGTGGGATTTTCCACCCCCGAGGTGCGCTGCGAATCGGACGCCGAGCGCGACGAAGATCGCACCGACCCGAAGGTCGACTTCAGCCCGGCCGGTGTCGCCCGCATAGAAGATGACGAACGCGCCCGCGCGCAGGGTTGCCTGGACCGCGTGGGCGCGCCGTTCTTGGCAGGCCTGAGTACCGAGAACACCGCGCGCGATATGGACGCGGTGCGGGCCGCGCTGGGAGATGAGCAGCTCAACTTCTTCGGCTACTCCTATGGAACCCGGCTGGGAACGGCCTACGCCGAACAGTTCCCCGATCGGGTGCGCGCCATGATGCTCGACGGTGTCGTGGATCAGTTCACCGATCCGCTCGCCGAGGCGGTCGAATCGGCGGCGGGATTCCAGCAGGCATTCGACGCCTACGCCGCCGACTGCGGGACCAAGGCGGACTGCCCACTCGGCAACGACCCGGCTCAGTACATCGACCGGTTCCACCAGCTGGTCAACCCGTTGGTCGACAATCCCGCGCGCACCGCCGACCCGCGCGGTCTGAGTTATTCGGATGCCATCACCGGTTTCGACGAGGCGCTGTACAGCTCCGAGGACTGGGCTCAGCTGACCGACGGACTCAGTGCGCTGGCCCGCGGTGAGGATGCCGACGACCTGCTCGAGCTCGCCGACGCGTATCTGGAACGCGACGAGGATGGGCAGTACACCAACCTGGGGGACGCGTTCGATGCGATCCGGTGCGCCGATGACACCTACCCGACGGATCCGGCGGTGTGGGCCGAAGTGGATCGCCAAGTGCGGCTGGCCGCCCCTTTCGAGAGTTTCGGCGAGTTCACCGGGTTCGCGCCCCGGCCTATTTGTGTCTTCTGGCCGGTGCAGCCGGACGCCCTGCGGCATCCGGTGACCAGCCCTGGGCCGGGCAAAATTGTCGTGGTCTCGACCACGGGTGACCCGGCGACGCCCTATCAGGTCGGAGTCGATGTGGCCGCCCAACTGGGTGCTCCCCTGATCATCTTCAACGGTGCTCAGCACACGGTGGCGTTCAGCGGTGAACGCTGCATCGACACACCGCTGGAGGCGTTCTTCATCGATCGCATTCAGCCGCCCGCCGACCTGCACTGCTGACCGGCGAAACGGGACGCGACCGGGCCGTTCTTGACGGATGTCAAGTTTATGGCGGCTTGGCTGCCGGAGCGTGGTGGCGGCATCGTAAAGTCGGCTCATGCAGATCCGTGAAACGGCCGTCGCCATGCCCGATAAGCCCGCTGTCATCCTGTACCCCTCCGGCACGGTGGTGACGTTCGGTGAGATGGAAGCCCGCGCCAATCAGTTGGCGCACTACTTCCGCGAGCACGGACTGGTCGAGGGCGACGCGGTCGCGATTCTCATCGAGAACAACGAGCACATGCACACCGTCATGTGGGCCGCGCGCCGCAGCGGGCTCTACTACGTGCCGATCAACACCCATCTCACCGCGGCCGAGGCGGCCTACATCATCGACAACAGCGCGGCCAAGGCCATCGTCGGTTCGGAGGCGCTGCGCCCGGTGCTGGAGGGGCTGGCCGAGCACCTGCCGAACGGACTCCCCGCGGTGCTATTGACCACTGGTGACCTCGACGGCTGGGCGACGTATCCGGACGCGGTCGCCGACCAGCCGACCACGCCCATCGCCGACGAGTGGGACGGCGACCTGCTGCAGTACTCGTCGGGCACCACCGGCCGGCCCAAGGGCATCAAGCGCGATCTGCCGCACCTGCCGCCCTCGGAGACCCCGGGCATGATGGCCGCCCTGGTGTCGTTCTGGATGAACCCCGAGGCGATCTACCTGAGCCCGGCGCCGCTCTATCACACCGCCCCGTCGGTGTGGTCGATGCAGGCGCAGGCCGGCGGTATCACCACGGTGGTGCTGGAGAAGTTCGACGCCGAAGGCGCCTTGGACGCCATCCAGAAGTATGGCGTGACCCATGGCCAGTTTGTCCCGGTGATGTTCACCCGGATGCTGAAACTGCCTGAGCAGGTGCGCAAGTCGTATGACGTATCGAGCCTGCAGCGGGTGATGCACGCGGCGGCGCCCTGCCCGGTGGAGATCAAGAAGCAGATGATCGACTGGTGGGGGCCGATCGTCGACGAGTACTACGCGTCCTCCGAGGCCATCGGCGCCACCCTGATCAGCGCCGACGAGTGGCTGGCACACCCCGGCTCGGTCGGCAAGGCGATGACCGGTGTGGTGCACATCCTCGACGAGGACGGCAACGAGGTGCCCGCCGGCCAGCACGGCGAGATCTTCTTCGAGGGCGGCGCCGATTTCGAATACCTCAACGACTCGGCGAAGACGGCGTCCTCCCGGGACTCGCACGGCTGGAAGACGGTGGGCGACATCGGGTATCTCGATGAGGACGGCTACCTTTACCTGACCGACCGGCGCCACCACATGATCATCTCCGGCGGGGTGAACATCTATCCGCAGGAAGCCGAGAACATGCTCGTCATCCACCCGAAGGTGATGGATGCCGCGGTGTTCGGCGTTCCCGACGAGGAGATGGGCCAGACCGTCAAGGGTGTCGTGCAGACCGTCGATCCCGCCGATGCCACCCCGGAGTTCGCCGAGGAACTGCTGGCCTGGCTGCGCGATCAGCTCTCGCACTACAAGTGCCCGCGTTCGATCTCCTTCGAAGTCCAGTTGCCGCGCACCGATACCGGCAAGCTGTACAAGCAGGAGTTGATCAACAAGTACTCATGACCGTGCTGGAGCTGCCCGCCGGAATCCGCGTCGCCGTCGAGAAGCCGGACGACGACGCGACTTTCACGCTGAGCGAAGCGGCGTCGGCCGACCGGCGGGTCGTCACGGTCGCCTCGGTGGATGAGGCCCTCGCCGATCTGACCCGGCGCTGCGGCCGGTGGCCTCAGGCCGCGGCGGTCTGCGATGACGTGCTGCGCAGCGCCGAGGCCACGTCCTCGGTGTTCGCCGGCGTCATCACCGAATCCCTGGCGTACTCGACCCTGCAGTCCGGATCCGAGTTCGTCCGCTGGCTCGACGAACGCGGACCTGGACAGCTGCCGGTGCTGGCGGACCCGGTACAGGCCGAACGCCATGGCGGCACCCTGTCGATCCGCTTCAACCGGGCACGGCGGCACAACGCCTTCACCACCGATGCACGCGCCGCCCTGCTGGAGGCACTCGAGGTGGCCCGGCTCGACGATTCGGTGACAGAGGTGGTGCTGGCCGGCAACGGTCCGTCCTTCTGCAGCGGCGGTGACCTCGCCGAATTCGGCACATTCACCGACCCGGCCAGCGCGCACCTGGCGCGCACCCGGTACAGCCCGGCCCTGGTGCTGGCCGAACTGACAGAGCGGCTGGGGCCGGCGTGCCGCGCCGAGGTACACGGCCAGGTGCTGGGCAGTGGGCTGGAAATGGCCGCCTATTGCGGGCACGTCCGGTGCCACCCCGACGCCACGATCGGTCTGCCCGAACTCGCACTGGGGCTGATCCCCGGTGCCGGCGGCACGGTCAGCATCACCCGGCGCATCGGGCGCTGGCGCACCGCGTATCTTGTGCTCTCCGGTGTGACCATCGACGCGGCAACGGCATTGGACTGGGGTCTGGTCGACGAGGTCAGCGCTGACGTGCCGGCCGGATCACCAGCTCGTTGACGTCGACTTCGGCGGGTTCGTCGATCGCATAGGCGATCGCCCTGGCGATGGCGTCCGGCGGAATCGAATCGGCCCGGTAGGCCTGCATGGCCGCCGCCGCGCCTGCATCGGTGATCGACTCGGCCAGTTCGGATTCCACGACACCGGGGGAGACGGTGGTGACCCGGATGGCCGGGTCGAGCTCCTGCCGCAATCCCTCGGTGATAGCCCAGGCGGCGTGTTTGGTCGCGCAGTACACCGCCGCGGTGGGCACCACCTCATGGGCGCCGACCGATGCGACGGTCACGAAATGCCCGTGCCCCTGGCGCTGGAACTGCGGCAGTGCGGCGGCGATGCCGTTGAGCAGCCCACGTACGTTGACGTCGATCATGGTGTCCCACTCGTCCACCAGCAGTGCGTCCAGCCGGGAAAGAGGCATCACGCCCGCGTTGTTGATGATCACGTCGATGCGCCCGTGAGCGGCGACCGCCCAGTCGACGAACGAGGCGACATCGGCGCGGTCGGTGACGTCGAGGCGACGTACCTCGATGTTGTCACCGGCGAGTTCGGCGAGCCGGTCTTCGCGGCGGGCGCCGGCGAGCACCCGGTGGCCCTGGGCGGCGAGCCTGCGGGCCACCGCCGCGCCGATACCGCTGGTGGCTCCGGTGACGAGGACGATCTTGTTATCTGTCATGACCCCATCGTCGGCCGGAGCCGAGCGGTCAGCCAGGACGCTGTGTGCCTGGGTGCAGCGCACCCAGGCAGTGCGGCGCCGACGCGTCCTACTGTGGCGGTATGTCAGATCTGGGGAACTACCTACGCAGCAGGCGCGCACTGGTCCGCCCGGGTGATGTGGGTCTGGTCAGCGTCGGGCACCGCCGGGTGGCGGGGCTGCGACGCGAGGAGGTGGCGCTGCTGGCCGGGGTCAGCGTGGACTACTACGTCCGGCTGGAGCAGGGCCGGGAACGGTCCCCGTCGGCACAGGTGCTCGACGCACTCGGGGCGGCGCTGCGACTCGACGACGACGGCCGGCAGCACCTGTTCCGGGTGGCGGGGCTGGCGCCGCGGCCGCATACCGTCGTCGTCCCGGATCGGGTCGACCGCGCGTTGATGCGACTGATGGATGCCTGGCCGGACAATCCGGCCCTGGTCTACAACCGGGCCTATGACGTGCTGGCCACCAACGCGATCGCCGATGCCCTGTTCGGTGATTTCGGCTCGCACGGCAATCTGCTGTCGCTGGTGTTCACCGAGGCGCGGGCCCGGGAGTTCTATGTGGACTGGCCTTCGATCGCGGCGAACTCCGTCGCCGGTTTCCGCCGCAACTACGCCGAAGCCCCGGGGGACCCGAGGGTGGCAGCCGTCCTGGCCGAGCTGCTGGCCACGGCCACCGACTTCGCCGATCTGTGGGCCCGCCACGATGCCCGGGGAAAAACGTTGTCCACCAAATCGTTCCAGCATCCGACCGTCGGGTTGTTGACGCTGCAGATGCAGACGTTCGCGGTGCGCTCGGCGCCCGGCCAGGAACTCGTGGTCTATCAGGCCGAGCCGGGGTCGCCGAGCGCGGACGCGGTGGCCCTGCTCGGCAGTCTGGCGGCGACTGCCGGCAGCTGAACATCACATACATGTGCGCACGTGCGCACACATATGTCATGATCGGTGTGTGCGCGGAACCGGCATCCTCGGCAACACGGTGTTCCGGCGACTGTTCGCCGCGCAGATCGTGGCGCTCGGCGGCACCGGCCTGCTGACTGTCGCGCTCAGCCTGCTGGCCTACGACCTGGCCGGACCCGCCGCCGGAGCCGTGCTCGGCACCGTGCTGGCGATCAAGATGCTGGCCTATGTCTTCATCGCGCCGTTGATGGCCACCGTGACGAATCGCCTGCCGCGCAAAGTCGTTCTCGTCGGCGCGGACCTGACCCGGTCCGCGGTCGCGCTGCTGCTGCCGTTCGTCGGGCAGGTCTGGCAGATCTTCGTGCTGGTGTTCGTCCTGCAGGCGGCCTCGGCGACCTTCACCCCCGCCTTCCAGGCGGTGATTCCCACCGTTCTCACCGGCGAGCGGGCGTATACCCGGGGATTGTCGCTGTCCCGGTTGGCCTATGACCTGGAGGCGATGGTCAGCCCGATCCTGGCTGCCGCTCTGCTCGTGGTGATGTCCTACAACGGTCTGTTCGTCGGAACGGTTGCCGGGTTCCTGCTCTCGGCTGTGCTCGTACTGCGCACGGTGGTGCCTGATATCGACCCCGACTGTGCGCCGTGGCGCCGTCGATTGTTGTCGGGTGTTCGAAACATGCTGGGACATCGCGAGTTACGTGCGCTGGTCGCGATGAATCTCGCGGTCGCCGCGGCCACCGCACTGGTCATGGTGAACACCGTGGTGTACGTCCGCGACCTGCTCGCCGGCAGCGGGGCGCAGGTGGCGATGATGTTCGCCGCCTACGGAGCCGGGTCGATGGTGGTGGCGTTGTCGGTGCCCAGGCTGCTCACCGTGGTCACCGACCGCGTGATGATGCTGACCGGGGCGGGCGCCGCCGCGAGCGGTCTGCTGGTGGCCGCGACGGTCGTGGTCGTGACCCCGACGTGGCCGGTGCTGGCGTCGACATGGGTGCTGCTGGGCGCCGCGACATCGCTGGTGAACACTCCGGCGGGGCGCCTGCTGCGCCGCGCGAGCACCGAGGCGAACCGCACCGCTTTGTTCACCGCCCAGTTCTCGCTGTCACACGCCGGGTTCCTGCTGACCTATCCGATCGCCGGCTGGGTGGGCGCGGCCGTCAATCAGGGGCTCGCCGCCGTGATACTCGCTATCCTCGGTGCATTCGCTGCGCTCACTGCGGCGTGGATCATGGCGCACGGGAGGGGTGAGGCCGATGACCGGAACAGCGCCCGGGAAGCCCCGACCCGCGTCGTCGCCGAGTCTCGTCCATGACGCCTCTCCGGACCGCGACCGCCTCGACGCCGCAAGTGACACCTTCCGGATGCTTGCCGACCCGACCCGCCTGCATCTGCTGTGGCTGCTGACCCAGGGTGAGGCCGATGTCAGCGCGCTGGCCGAGGTGACCGGTGGTTCCCGCACGTCCGTCAGCCAGCACCTGGCCAAGCTGCGGTTCGCCCGGCTGGTGGACACCCGCAAGGACGGGCGGCGGGTGTTCTACCGGCTGCGCGACGGGCATCTTGGCAGGCTGGTGCAGGAGGGCCTCAATCACGCCGATCACCGGGTGACCGGCGAGCCGCCGCACGCCTGAAACTAGAGTGCCCGCCGTGACTCCGATTGCAGCCGGTGGCCCCTATTTCGACGATTTGCAGGTCGGGCAGGTATTCGACACCGCACCGTCGATGACCCTGACCTCGGGTGCGGCCGCCGCGCATCAGAGCATTCTCGGCGACCGGCTGCGGCTGGCACTGGATGCCGGCCTGGCCGCGGCGGTCACCGGCGACACCGGACCGCTGGCCCATCCCGCGCTGGTCTGCGACGTGGCGATCGGCCAATCGACCCTGGTGACCCAGCGTGTCAAGGCCAACCTGTTCTATCGCGGGCTGAACTTCCACCGATTCCCGGTCATCGGTGACACCCTGACCACCCGCACCGAGGTGGTGGCATTGCGGCAGAACTCGGCGAAGCCGGGGCGGGCCGCCACCGGACTCGCCGCGCTGCGGATGACCACCACGGACCAGGCCGGGCGGTCGGTGCTGGACTTCTATCGCTGCGCGATGTTGCCGCTGTCCGCCGATGACGTGCAGACCGGCCATGCCGATGACCTGGGTGCCGTCGGCGCCGACCACCAGCGCGCGCCTGACCCGACGGCGGGGTGGAATGCGCAGGCGTTCACCGGCTCCGGGTTCGATCACGCGCTGGTCGGGACCGTCCTGCACAGCACCGCCGATGTCGTCAGCAGTGCACCGGAGTTGGCCAGGCTCTCGCTGAACATCGCTGCCACCCATCATGATTGGCGGGCCGGGGGACAGCGGCTGGTGTACGGCGGGCACACCATCGGGCTGGCCCTGGCCCAGGCGAGCCGGCTGCTGCCGAACCTGGCGACCGTGTTGGGCTGGGAATCCTGTGATCACACCGGGCCCGTGCACGAGAACGACACGCTGCACAGTGAACTGCACATCGAGGCCGCGGAGCCGACCCCAGCGGGAACGCGACTCCGGCTGCGCTCGCTGGTCCACGCGGTCGGGGAGGGCCGGGGCCCGGTTCTGGACTGGCGCTTCACCGCTTTGCATTTCTGATATGGGGCAGGTCTGAGACGGGGCAAGATGGCGGTGTGAGCCCCGTCGGAGTCCCGGAAGCGCTGAATGCGCGCGCCCAGGGTGTCGCCGACGCGTTCGGCACGCACACCGGCGTCCGGGTCGACGCCGCCGCGCTGCTCACCGGCAGGGCGGCGCTGCTGGGTCTGACCGCCAACGGCCAGATCTCGGCAGGCGGGGCCACCCGCATCTTGCGCGCCGGGGACACCTGGTGCGCGGTCACACTCTCCCGCCCCGACGATATCGCGGTGGTACCTGCGCTGATCGAGACCGACGACGTCGGCGCCGACCCGTGGCCGCCCCTGCAACGCTGGGTGAGCACCCGATCCGCGACGGTCGCCGTGGCGCGGGCCCGGCTGCTGGACCTACCGGCGGCGGTCCTCGGTGAGACCGCACCCGGTCCGCCGGTGACCCGGGCGCACGGACCCAGAGGCGAGCGGCCCGGCCGGTTGCTGGTCGTCGACATGTCCTCGATGTGGGCGGGACCGCTGTGCGGGCGGCTACTCGGTGGCGCGGGTGCCACCGTGATCAAGGTGGAAAGCCCGCGCCGTCCCGACGGCACCAGAGCGGGGTCTGACGCCTTCTACGACTGGATGAATCGCGGGAAACTCTCCTACGCGGTCGAATTCGACGATGAACCGGCCATGAGACGGCTGCTGGAAGCGGCCGATGTCGTGATCGAGGGATCGCGGCCTGCGGCGCTGACCCGCCGCGGTCTCGGCCCTGCCGATATCGCACCGCGGGCCGGGCGGATCTGGTTGCGTATCAGCGGGTACGGCTCCGAGGGCGACGCCGGCACCCGGGTCGCCTTCGGTGACGACGCGGCGGTGGCCGGCGGGTTGGTCCGCTCTGGTCCGGACGGGCCGGTATTCGTCGGTGACGCGATCGCGGATCCGCTGACCGGTCTGCACGCCGCGGCCGCCGTGGCCGAGTCGCTGGCGCGTGGCGGGGGCGAGCTGATTCAGATGTCGATGTCGGCGACCGCCGCCGGCTACGCAGGGTTTGTCGGCGGACCCGTCCGGGAACCCACCGAACCGGAAACGGGCGCGTCGGCATCCGCACTGGGCGCCGACAACGCTGCGGTGCACGCACTGCTGGACGAAAGGCATTCCGTGTCATGTTGATCCAACGGGCAGCGCTGCTCGACGGACGGGTGGTCGACATCCGGGTCGGCGCGCAGATCACCGAGATGGCCCCCCGCCTCACCCCGAACCCCGACGACCGGGTGCTCGACGCCGCGGGTGGCGCGGTGATCCCCGGGTTGCACGATCACCATGTGCACGTGCATTCGGCTGCGGCGGCGACGGATTCGGTCCGGGTCGGTACCGCGGAGGTGAGTGATCGCGACGGCCTGGCCCGGGTACTGGCCGGCGCCGAACCCGGCGAGGACGGCTGGATCCGCGCGGTCGGCTACCACGAGGCGGTGGCCGGTCCGCTGGACCGGGACAGGCTCGATACGCTCGCTCCGCCGGTCCCGGTGCGCATCCAGCATCGCAGCGGCATCCTGTGGACCTTGAACTCGAAGGGCCTCGCCGCGGTGGGCCTGGCCGATCACCCCGATGGCAGGCTGCGCAGTGCCGACCGCACCTGGTCGGATGCACTGCAGCGCCGCGATACCGCCATCGACGACCTGAGCAATCGGCTGTCCGCCTTCGGGATCACCGGAATCACCGATGCCACACCGGATCTCGACATCGGCGACATCGTCAAGTTGGACGAGGTGCACCGGCACGGTGGAATGCGGCAGCGGCTGCACCATCTGGCACCCGGCAAGCGAATCCTGCATGACGACAGTCTGAATCTCGACGAGCTCACCGACTGGGTGGCCCGGCGCCACCGCGACGGCGCTCCGGTCGCCGTGCACTGTGTGACCGCGGCCCAGCTCGTCATCACCATCGCCGCGTTGCGCGCCACCGGCGGCCACCCCGATGACCGCATCGAGCATGCCGCGGTGGTGCCCGACGACTGTCTCGGCGACCTCGCCGATCTGGGCGTCACGGTGGTGACCCAACCCAACTTCGTGGCCGAACGCGGTGACCAGTACCTGACTGACGTCCCGGTCGACGAGCACCATCAGCTGTGGCGTCTCGCGTCGCTGCTGGACGCCGGCGTCCCGGTGGCGCTGTCGACGGATATGCCCTTCGGTGACGGCGATCCCTGGGCCGCGATGCGCGCCGCGGTACATCGCCGCACGCCGAGCGGCGCGGTGCTGGGCGAGGCCGAACGGGTCAGTGCACGGACCGCGCTCGAGCTGTTCCTGGGCACCGCGGCCGCACCGACGGCGCCGCGTAGCGTGGCCCCCGGGCAGCCGGGTGATCTGTGCGTACTCGGCGTGCCGCCGGCGGAACTTCTCAACGACCTGGACGGCGGCGCCGTGGTGGCCACGTTGATCGAGGGTGAGCTCACCTATCGCAGGTGAGCTCAGTCCGGCGGTTCGGAGCCCGGTTCGGGCTTGTGCACATCCGGTGTCTGCTCATCGACATCGGATTCGTCTACCTTCGGCCGGGAGTCGTCACCGGAATCGTCGTCGACGTACATACCTTTACCGCGAGGCATCGGCTCCCTTCCTGACGTTGTGGCGGGTGCCTGGGTTGGCTACCCACCGGCAGCGCGCCGAAAACTCCGGCGCCGGGTCGGGTCGGCGGAGCAACCGGATAACAATCCGGTCACAGTGCGAGATCACGATCAATTAAGTGTTTGCCGGTTGACATAAGAATCCGCCCAAAATTTTGCGAACACATGGCCGATTCCGGCGTAATTGCGACCGAACTCACGTTCGGATGATGTAACGCCCGCACCCACCGGCCGACGTTTGCCGTTCGGCCCGGCGGGGCATCAACAAGGCACGCGTACCGTTGTTTTCGGGTCTGGGACCGTAAGCCTGAGATGTCCAGAACGAGGCATACAGAAGTCAGAACACGAAGGACACCAATCGATCATGAAGCTGAAGAACACAAGCATGCGCCGGTTCGCGGCGGGCTCTCTGCTGGGTGCGGCCGCTGCCGCACTGATAGCTGCGCCGACCGCTTCGGCCGCGCCGAACTGCAATCCCGACGCCGTGGCCGGCACCGTCAGCTCGGTGACCGGCGCCGCCAGCGCCTACCTGAACGCCCATCCGGGCGCCAACCAGGTGGTTCAGGCGGCGCGCACGCAGCCGCGTGCCGAGGCATCGGCCAATATCCGGGCGTACTTCACCGCGAACTCGCAGGAGTACTACGAGCTGCGCGGGATCCTGGCGCCGATCGGGGACACCCAGCGGCAGTGCAACGTGCAGCTGCTGTCGCCCGAATTGGCATCGGCCTACTCGGAATTCATGGCCGGCTAGCAGAACCGGAGCTCCCGTCATCCGCCTACGCGGGTGACGGGACCGGTTCGCCGCGCAGCGTCCGCCGCAGCGCGGCGCACTGGCTGTCGAAGAAGGCGCGCGAGACCGCGGTCTTCGGCGCGACGCCGTCGAATCCGTGGAAAGCCCCCTGGACGACCTCGACCTCACACGCCACACCCGCCGCGCGCAATCGCTGGGCGTAGGCGAGGTCCTCGTCGTGGAACAGATCCAGGGTGCCCACACCGATCCAGGCCGGGGGCAACCCGCTCAGATCGTCGCGACGGGCGGGCACCGCGACCTCGGGGTCGGCGCCACCCAGATAGGCCGACCAGCCGAAACGATTGCTTTCCTGCGTCCACAACCGATGGCCCGGGTCGTCGAACTGCGGGCCCACCGACCGATCGTCGAGCATCGGGTAGACCAACAGCTGCGCCGCCAGCGGCACCTCGCCCCGGTCACGGGCCAGCAGCGCGAGCGCGGCGGCCAGACCGCCACCGGCGCTGGCGCCCCCGATCGCGACCCGCCCCGCATCGACCGCGGGCAACCCGGCCAGCCAGGTCAGAGCCGCGTAGCAGTCCTGAAGACCGGCCGGATACGGGTGTCGGGGGGCCAGCCGGTATTCCACCGAGGCCACCGTGACGCCGAGCGTGGACGCGAAGCGACGGCACAGCACGTCGTCCTGGGAGGCGCTGCCGATCACATATCCGCCGCCGTGAATCCACAGCAACGCCGGACCGGGAGAACTCACCCCGCTCGGCCGGTACAGCCGCACTCCGACACCGGAGGTCAGGGTGAGCACCTCGACACCGTGCGGGACCCGACGGTCGGTCAGCGCGGTCATTCGCTGCAGCAGAGCAAGATTCGTCGGAGTGACGATCTTGCGTGGCAGGAAGCGGGCGAAGCGGGCGAGGTCCCGGTGGAAGGCGGCGGTTGTCGACACCTCGACAGTATTGCTTACCGGTGGCCATCCGGATCGGTATCTCGGCTGATGGCCACCCGTCGCGCGATCTCCAGTACCTGCTCGACGTCGGCGCCTGCGGCACCGGGATCTTTGGCTGCGTCGTCGTAGTGCCTCAGCCGCAACGCATCCGGCCACCACGGATGATCGACGAAGGCGGGATCGACGACCGCACCGCCCTGATGCAGCAGCGACTGCTCCGAGGTGGCGCTGAGCTGGTAGCCGGGCACCGTGGCCGCCAGATAGCGTTTCGCGGCCACGTGGGCGCCGGCCAGCCAGCCCACCCGTTCCCCGTACCGCGGCGTCAGCCACTCCCGCGCCAGCAGGTCATGCGCCGCCCCCGCGGGCAGCAGCGGGCTGTGCGCGATGTCGTGCAGTGCGGCGGCCAGCACCAGCTCGTCGTCGGCCCCGTCATCCATCGCGCGGGCGGCTGACTGCAGCGCATGGTCGAGTTCGTCGACGGCGACCTCGTCCCACACGCCGCGCAGTGAGAGCAGGATATCGGCCAGGTCGGTGTGCTCGGACATGACGTCAGGTATAGGCATGGCGGTGGCGTCCCGCTCGGGCCGCCACCGATTGTTCACCGAATATTGTTCTCCTCGGCGCTATTTGAGCAGCGGATCGCGCGGCAGCCCGAGGATTCGCTCCGCGATGGTGTTGCGGGTGATCTCCGAGGTCCCGCCGGCGATCGTCATGGCGCGGTTGCCCAGGTACGTCCGGGCCAGCGCGTCGTTGCCGCCGGTGACTGCCGACACCCCGGCCAGCGCCATGCCCAGTTCGGTCAGTCGCTGCGACTGCTCGGCCACCAGCAGTTTGGTCACATTGCCCTCCGGCCCCGGTTCGGCGCCCGCGATCGCCCGGCTGACCCGGCGCAGGTTGAGCATCGGCAGCGTCAGGGTCTCGGCGATCACCCGGCCGGCCTCGTGCACATGAACTGCCGCCACCGCGGGCGACGCCCGGTCCAGCAGCGCGACGACATCGGCGGCGGTGAAGCCGGTCGGGGCGCCCGATCCACCGCCGATCGAGATGCGCTCATTGCCCAGCGTGGCGCGGGCGACCAGCCAGCCCTTGTTCACGTCGCCGACCACATCGGCGTCGGGGACGAAGACGTCATCGAAGAACACCTCGTTGAAATGGGCGTCTCCGGTGAGGCCGCGCAGCGGATTGACCTGCACGCCAGGTGCTTTCATATCGATCGCCATCATCGTGACACCGGCGTGCTTGGGTGCCTCGGGATCGGTGCGCACGGTCGCCAGGCCCCACTGACAGTGCTGAGCCAGGCTGGTCCACACCTTCTGGCCGGTCACCTTCCAGCCGCCGTCGACACGCTTGGCCGATGTCCGCACCGCGGCCGCATCCGAACCCGCCTCGGGCTCGGAGAACAGCTGACACCACATCGACTGCCCGCGCAGGACCGGCTCCACCCAACGCGCGCGCTGATCGTCGGTGCCGGCCTGGACGATGGTCAGGGTCACCCATCCGGTGATGCCCATGTCCGGAATGGCGATCGGTGCCGATTCCGCTGTCGCTGCGGTGCTGCCCGCCCCCGAGAATTCCTCCTCGATGACCAGTTGTTCCAGCACGTCCGCGCCCCGGCCCCACGGCTTCGGCCAGTGCGGCACCAGATAGCCGGAGTCGACCAGGAAGTCACGGCGCTCGGCCTCGGGCAGTGCGCGGACCTTGGCCGCGGCCTCCGCGGCGGCCGCACGATACTGCTCGGCCTCCGCGGGCACGCTGAAGGCCACACCGTGGGTCTGCCCGGCACGCTGTGCGTCGACGAGGTCGGCCAGCGGGTCGTTGCCGTCGGCGAGCAATGCGGACAACGTGCGCGCCCGGCGCAGATACAGGTGGGCATCGTGCTCCCAGGTGAACCCGATCCCGCCGTGCAGCTGGATGTTGTTCTGCGCGTTGAAGACCTGCGCCCGAACCGCGTGAGCCGCGGCGATCGCCGCCGGGAGCCATGCCGCATCGAGGTCGTCGGCGCGGGCGGCCGCCCAGGTCGCCGCGGTGGTCTGTTCGGCGTCGACGAGCATGTTCGCGGCATGGTGCTTGACGGCCTGGAACGTGCCGATGGTGCGGCCGAACTGCTCACGGACCTTCGCGTACTCGACCGCCATGTCCAGGCTGGCCCAACTGATGCCGACGGACTCCGCCGCGGCCAGGATGCGGAACACGGTGCGGGCGTGCCGGGCGGCTCCGCGCAGCACCCGGTCGGCGGGAATCGCGGCCCCGCGCATCGACACCGAGCCGATCGACCGGGTGGTGTCCAGGGACGGCAGCGCGGCGACGGTGACACCGTCGGCGGCCGCATCCACCACGAGGAGGTCCGCGCCGGCGGCCAGTACCAGCACATCGGCGTCCGGAGCGCCGGGGACCGCCGGCCACTGCGCGGTGGCGGTCAGATCGGACTCCATGTTCACCAGTCCGTTCAGACCGAGCGCGGCCACGGTGCTGCCGTCGGCAAGGCCCGGCAGCAGCTGGGCCCGCACGGAATCCGGAGCACACCGGTCGATCACCAGGGCCGCTGCCACGGTCGGCAGAAACGGGCCGGGGGTCAGCTCCCGGCCGGTGATCTCGGCGATGATCGCCAACTCGGCCAACCCGAAGCCCGATCCACCGAATTCCTCGGCGATCGCCAGCCCATTCCAGCCCAGTTCTGCTCCCGCGGACCAGATTTCGCGCGAATAGCTGCCGGGCTGATCGAGGGTGGCGCGGGCGGCGGCGCGGCTGCCGGACCGCTGGAGTCGCCCGATGGCCGAGGCCGCGAGATCCTGGTGTTCTTCGGTGATGGCCAGCGCAGACATGCTCATGATGAGAATGAAGTTACCGGCCGCACCGGCGCGGCCATAAGTGATGCGGATCACAATTTGACCACCGTGTAGACAGATTGCCGAGAATGTCTGCTTAGGAATGGGCCTGCGCGGGTACGCTCGCGCCATGACGGCCACACCGGACACCCGGTACCCCGGACCGACGTTGATGAGCCGTGCACGATGGTTGCTGAAGGCCAATCACGCCGACCGTATGCTCGCATTATCGGTCGCCTCGGCTTCGCTGCCGGTGATCGGTAAGCAGCTTGAGCCACTCGGTGGCCTGGCCGCCATGGGGGTGTGGGGTTTCCGCCAGTTCCCCGAGATGATGTCGTCCACGGCCAAGGCCTGGTTCGCACCCGGTAACGGCGCGGTGCGCAAGGCCGAACGGGACCAGACGGTGACGGTCGCCAAGGACGGGTTACGCAGCGTGGTCACCGCCGCCGACCTGGCCGGGGACTGGCCGGCGCCCGAACAACTCCCGCCGCTGTGGAACACGATGGAATACCGGCGCAACGTGCACCGCACCTCGGTGCGCTACGGCGACCACCCGATGCAACTGCTGGACGTGTGGCGCCCCGCCGAACTGCCCAGCGAGCCCGCGCCGGTGCTGCTGTTCGTCCCGGGCGGCGCCTGGGTGCACGGCAGTCGGATGCTGCAGGGGTACGCCATGCTCTCGCACCTGGCCGAACAGGGCTGGGTCTGCCTGTCCATCGACTACCGGGTGGCGCCGCACCACCGCTGGCCGCGCCACATGACCGACGTGAAGGCGGCGATCGCGTGGGCCCGGGCCAACGTCGACAAATTCGGCGGGGACCGCAACTTCGTGGCCGTCGCGGGTTGCTCCGCCGGTGGCCACCTGGCCGCACTGGCCGGGCTGACGCCCAACGATCCCGAACTGCAGGGCGATCTGCCCGACGACGCGGACACCTCGGTGGACGCCGTCGTGGGCATCTACGGTCGTTACGACTGGGAGGACCGCTCCACCGTCGAACGGGACCGCTTCGTGGACTTCCTGGAACGCGTCGTCGTCGGCCGCACGATCACCCGCCATCCGGAGATCTTCCGGAAGGCCTCCCCGATCGCCAGGGTGCACCGCGACGCGCCGCCGTTCCTGGTCATCCACGGCTCCGGGGACACCGTGATCCCGGTCGCCCAGGCGCGCAGTTTCGTCGACCGCCTCGAAACCACCTCGGCCGGGCCGGTCAGCTACGTCGAGTTCCCCGGCGCGGGCCACGGATTCGACATGACCGACGGCGCGCGTACCGGCGCGATGGCGAAGGCAATCGGACTGTTCCTCAACCAGATCCACCGAAACTCGACGGCGCGCAAGGCCAAGGCGGTTATATAGACTCCTCCAGGCAGGGGAGGAATTAGCCGGTGAAAAGGCTCAGCGGTTGGGATGCGTTCCTGCTGTACACGGAAGCGCCCAACGTGCACATGCACACCTTGAAGATCGCGATCATCGACCTGCACGGGCTCGGTGACCGCACCTTCGGTGTGGAGGACTTCCGCACGGTGCTGCACGGCAGGCTGCACAAGCTGGATCCGTTCCGCTACCAGCTCGTCGACATCCCGTTCAAGTTCCACCACCCGATGTGGCGCGAGAACACCGACGTCGACCTGGAATACCACGTCCGGCCCTGGCGGGTCGCCGCCCCCGGTGGCCGCCGCGAACTCGACGAAGCCATCGGTGAGATCGCCAGCACCCCGCTGGATCGCAGCCGGCCGCTGTGGGAGATGTACTTCGTCGAAGGACTCGCCGACGACCGGATCGCCGTGGTCGGCAAGATCCACCACGCCCTGGCCGACGGCGTGGCATCGGCCAACCTGCTCGCCCGCGGGATGGACCTCTCACACGGGCCGGAACGGGAACGCGACTCCTACGCCACCGATCCCGACCCGTCGAAATCCGAGCTGGTCCGCTCCGCCTTCACCGACCACCTGCGCCAGATCGGCCGGATCCCGGGCCTGGTGAAGTACACCGCGGGCGGTATCGCCCGGGTGCGTCGCAGCCAGCACAAGTTCGGCCCGGAACTGACCAGACCGTTCACCCCGCCGCCGAGCTTCATGAACCATGTGCTCACCCCCGGACGCCGGTTCGCGACGGCCTCGCTTGCGCTGGCCGATGTGAAGTCGACCGGAAAACAGTTGGGCGCCACCATCAATGACATGGTGCTGGCGATGTCCTCCGGTGCGCTGCGCAAACTGCAACTGCACTACGAGGGCAAGGCCGACCATCCGCTGCTGGCCTCGGTGCCGATGAGCTTCGACTTCTCACCCGATCGCATCTCGGGCAACCGGTTCACCGGTGTGCTGATGGCCCTGCCGGTCGACGAACCCGACGTCCTGGAACGGGTCCGGCAGGCCAGTGCGGCGGCATCGCTGGCCAAGGAGAGCAGCCAGCTGATCGGGCCCGAGCTGGTGGCCCGCTGGGCTTCCTATATGCCTCCGGCCGCCGTCGAGGCGCTGTTCCGCCGGTTGTCGGACAAGGACGGGCAGAACAAGGTGCTCAACCTGAACATCTCGAACGTGCCCGGCCCGCGGGAGCAGGGCAAGGTCGGCGGTGCCACGGTCACCGAGATCTACTCGGTCGGTCCGCTGACCGCGGCCAGCGGGTTGAACATCACCGTGTGGAGCTATGTGGACCAGCTCAACATCTCGGTCATCTCCGACACCGACACGGTCAAGGACCCGCACGAGGTGACCGAGGCGATGGTCCAGGAGCTGCGCGAGATCCGGCATGCGGCAGGGATTTCCGAGGAGCTGACGGTCATCGAGGCCGCGCTGACGTGACACGCCTGCGCCGCGGCGCCGGGTATGGGCGAGAATGACGGCATGAAACTCCTGGGCGCTGTGGCCGCGGTCGTCGTGGCGGCCGGCTGCTCCTACGGGCCGGCTCCCCAATCGGCGAGCTCGTCGGACCCGGTGAGTTCCAGCGCCGAGCACTCCGAGGTGTCGATTCTTCCCGGTACGGCGCTGCTGGGGGCACCGCTGACGGCGAAGGGTGCCACCATCACACCGCGTGCGGACACCATGGCCCTGGTCCGTCAGAACACCGGAGACGAACTGGAGCTCGGCATCGAGGTCTCCTTCGCCGATGTGTCCGCCCCCATTGACGCGACGGGCCCGAACGGCGGCTTCCGGCTACTGGTCAGCGGCGGCGAACAGATCCCCCCGTCGCGTCCGGTCGTCCTCTCGTCGCGCCCGCTGCCCGCGCGGGTGATCGGCGACGTGACAGGCTGGGTGTTCTTTCACGTCAAGCCCGGTGTCTTGCCGACCCAGTTGCAACTCACGGCCGCTCCCGCGAACTACATGCTGGACCCGCAGCCGATCGCCATCTGGGCGATGTCCGCGCTGCCCGCGGCCACCGGTCCCGCGCCGCCGCCGTCCCAGTTGCCTCCGGCGCTGCCCCCGGCACCGGCGGAGCCGGCTCCGGCCCCACCTCCGGTGAGCGGCAATGGCGGGGACGGGGGCCAGCGCGGGCCGCGACTGCCACCGCCGCCCCGGCTCCCACCGCCACCGCAGCTTCCGCGCCCGCAGTTACCGCCGCCACCGGACGCCGTCTGCCGCCACACGCCGCTGTGCTGACGCTCAGTGGCCAGTTGCGACACGCTGAAGTCGAAAATTCTTGTGACAAATGGCTATTCGGCAGGATAGGTCAGCCGCGCACCCAGTTCAGGAAGCGCTCCACGGCAGCGGCGGTGTTGTGCCCGTGTGCCGAGCCGAAGAAGTCGAACGCGTGCTGGGCGTGTGGAATCTCGGCGTAGATGACCGGTGCCTTCGAGACGCTCTTGAGCGCGTCGGCGAACTCGCGCCCCTCGCGCACCGGGATCACCGAATCATCCTCACCGTGCAGCACAAAGAACGGAGGTGCGTCGGCGTGCACCAGGGTGATCGGTGAGGCGTCCAGGTACTCCCGCCGGTGGTCGTCGAACGGCAGCTTGACGATGAACTTCTCCAGGATCTTGATGAATTCGGGCCTGCCGTTGCCGGTGTCGGTGAACCAGTCGTATCGCCCGTAGATCGGCACCGCCGCAGCCACCGAGGTGTCGGCGTCTTCGAAACCGGGCTGCCATTTCGGGTCGTTCGGGGTGAGCGCGGCCAGCGCCGTGAGGTGTCCGCCGGCCGAACCGCCGGTGAGATAGATGTTCTCGGCATCGCCGCCGTAGTCCGCGATGTTCGCCTTCACCCAGGCGATCGCCTGTTTGACATCCACGATGTGGTCGGGCCAGGTGTATCTCGGACTGATCCGGTACCCGATCGACACACAGATCCAGCCGCGCTCGGCCAGCCGGCTCAGCATCGGGTAGGCCTGCGGGCGGCGCATCCCGATCATCCACGCGCCGCCGGGGATCTGCAGCAGCACTGGCGCTTTCCCGTCGCGGGGCAGATCGGGCCGCATCCAGATGTCGGCCAGATTGGGACCGTGCGGGCCGTAGCGTGCCGTCGCGTGCACGTAGCGCCGCCGGGCCCATCCCGTTCCGAAGACACCGCGCGGACGCCGTTCGGGTTCCTCGGCCTCCCGATAGTCTGCGCCGAGGGCCGCCTTCAGCGGATCCTCGAAGTACCGCTTCGACTCCACCTCGCGGCGCTGCAACAACGCCAGCAGTGCCCAGGTGAGGCCCTTGAGCGCCAGGGAGATCCGGCCGTTGCGGGTGCGGTAATGCCCCAGCAGTGCCCGCCGGATCACGTCCAGCACCGAACCGGTGAACAGCAGCGGGGCGTTCTCCGATGTCGGCCAGCCGAACGCGAACGTCGCCACGGTGCTGTAGCCCTTACGGCCCAACGGGCGCACCGCGTTGGCGGCATTGGCCAGTTCGGCCAGCGCTGCCAGCAGCGGCCTGGGCTTACCCCGTGGTGCGTTGTGCGAGTTCACTGCGCAGGATCTTCCCGGTGCTGTTGCGCGGCAATTCATCCAGGATGGTGATGTCTCGCGGCACCTTGTAGTTGGCCAGATTGTCCCGGACGTACTGCTTCAAAACATCGGCGGTCACGGGTTCTCCCGCGCCGCGCAGCACCACGAAGGCGACAAGTCGCTGACCGAACTGTTCGTCGTCGACCCCGATGACGGCGGCCTCGGCCACCGCGTCGTGGGTCACCAGCGTCTTCTCCACCTCGATGGGGTAGACGTTCTCTCCGCCGGAGACGATCATCTCGTCATCGCGGCCCACCACGAACAACCGGCCGTTGACGTCCAGATAGCCGACGTCACCGGAGTTCATGAACCCGTCGTGGAAGTCCTTGGTCTTGCCCGAGGTGTACCCGTCGAACTGGGTGGAATTGCGCACGTAGATGGTGCCGGTCTCACCGGGCGGCAGCACCCGAAGCTCGGCGTCCAGGATCCGGATCTCGGTGCCCTCGGCCGGTTTTCCGGCCGTGTCGGGTGCGGCGCGCAGATCGGTCGGCGTCGCGGTGGCGATCATGCCGGCCTCGGTGGCGTTGTAGTTGTTGTAGATGACATCGCCGAACTGATCCATGAACTTGATGACGACATCGGGACGCATCCGGGACCCGGACGCCGCGGCGAACCGCAGGGTGCGCCCGCTGTAGCGGTTGCGGATCTCGTCGGGCAACTCGACGATGCGGTCGAACATCACCGGCACCACACACAATCCGGTGGCTCGGTGGGTGTCGACCAGCGCGAGTGTGGCCTCCGGGTCGAACTTGCGCCGGGTGATGATGGTGCACGCCATCGAGGCGGCGAAGGCCAGTTGGGAGAACCCCCAGGCGTGGAACATCGGCGCGGCCACGACCACCGGCTCCTCGGTATGCCACGGGGTGCGGTCCAGGATCGCCTTGAGAACCTCGGGTCCACCGCCGGAATGCTTGGCGCCCTTCGGTGTTCCGGTGGTCCCCGAGGTCAGCAGGATGACCTTGGATTTCTCCTTGGCGCGCCGGGGCTGCTGCCCGGCGTGCTCGGTGATCAGGTGTGCGACGGTCAGTCCGGTCGGTGCGGTGTCGGTCCAGGCCACGATGCGGGCCACCCCGGGAGCGTCGGCGAGCGCGCGATCGACGGTCGGGGTGAACTCCTCGTCGTAGATGACCGCACCGGTACGCCCGGCCGATTCCCGTTCCCACACCTCGGCCAGTGCCGGCCCGGCGAACGACGTGTTCAGCAACAGCACGTCGGCACCGATGCGGTTGGCCGCGATCAGCGCCTCGACGAAACCGCGGTGGTTGCGGGCCATGATGCCCAGCACCTGGGGTTCGCCGCCGGGTAACGCCTGCAGCCCGGCCGCCAAAGCGTCTGCGCGCTGGTCGATCTCACGCCACGTCAGCGCCCCGAGCTCGTCGATGAGCCCGACCCGGTCACCGCAGCGCTGTGCGGCGCTGGCGAATCCCGAAGTGATGCCCATGTTTTCGCGGGCCATCGCGGCCCCGATGCGCAGATACTTGTCGGGCCGCAGCGGCGCGATGACACCGGCGCGCACCATCGTGCCGATCAGGCCCGCTGTATCGGTGACCCGGTCCACGGTGGGGCGAGCGAAGCGACGGGGGAAATCGAGAAGCCCCACGATCAGCCGATGACCGGCAGGCGGCGTTCGGCGGCCAATTCGTCGAGAGCGCCCTGCATGACGCGCCGGACATGGGCGTCGACCTCGTCGATATCGGGGGTCTCCCCGAACTGGGCCTCGATGTCGACCGGCGCCAGCACCTGCATGACGATCTTGGCGGGCAGCGGCACGTTCATCGGCACCACGGCCGACAGCCCGAACGGGAAACCGAAGGACAGCGGGACGATCTTGGTGCGCGCCAGCCGCGCGATCGGGCCGAGCCGCTTGGCCAGCCAGGTGCCGCGGGACAGGTAGAGCTGGGTCTCCTGCCCGCCGATGCCGACCATCGGCACGATGGGCACCCCGGCGTTGATGGCCGCGCGCACATAGCCCTGCCGGCCGTCGAAATCGATCTTGTTGGCCTCGCTGGTGGGACGGTAGACGTCGTAGTCACCGCCGGGGAACACCACGACGACGCCGCCGGAGCGCAGCGCCTCATCGGCGTTCTCGTGGCTGGCCAGGATGAAGCCGGTCTTCTTGAAGAAGTCGCCGGTGGGGCCGATCATCAGCATGGCGTGGCTCAATGTGTACACCGGGCGCCCATAGCCGAACCGCTCGTAGAAATCGGCCGCGAAAATGGGCACATCCATGGGGAACATGCCACCGGAGTGGTTGCAGACCACCAGCGCGCCGCCGTTCGGGAAGTTCTCCAGGCCGCGGACCTCGGAGCGGTGATACGCCTTCAGGAACGGCCGCAGCAGCCCCATCACCCGCTCGGTGAGGCTGGGATCGAACTTGGTGATCTCGGTGGGATCGATATCGGGCGAGCTCATGGGGTGCCTCCGATGTTGAAACTAGAACGTGTTCTAGTTTCGCATGGAACGGGTAGGCGGTCAAAGGTCGGTTGACCTGAACCGAGGTTGAGGACACAGGATGGGGGCATGACACCGGACATCGCGGCCTACCTCGCTCGGATCGGCTATCAGGGGCCGGCTCAGACTATCCCCGGGTCGCTTCGCTCCAGCCCGCCGGAACCGACACTGGACACCCTGCACGCTCTGCACGCCGCGCACAACAGGTCCATCCCGTTCGAGACCCTGGACCCGGTGCTGGGCACGCCCGTCGCAGACCTCGGTGCGACCGCCCTGGTCGACAAGCTGGTGCACCGCCGCCGCGGTGGGTACTGCTACGAACAGAACGGGCTGTTCGGCTACGCGCTGGAGGCCCTCGGATTCGGAGTGGACCGGCTGGCCGGACGCGTCGTGTGGATGGGCGAGTTCGATGCGTCGCCGCCGGCGGCGTGGGATGCGCCGATGCCGGCGATGACGCACAACGTGCTGGCGGTCACCGTCCCCGGTGTCGACGGGCGGTTCCTGGCCGATGTCGGGTTCGGCGGACAGACGCTGTCCTCGCCGATCCGCCTGGAAGCCGGGCCGGTGCAGCAGACCCGCCACGAGCCCTACCGGATCGTCGACGCCGGTGCGGGCACCTTGCGGCTGGAGGCGCAGATCCGCGCTCGGTGGGAGCCGCTGTATCTGTTCACCGACGAGCCGAGACGCCTCATCGATCTGGAGGTGGGCAGCTGGTACGTCTCGACCTACCCGAAGTCCGGCTTCGTCGTCGGGCTGTCCGTCGCCCTGGTCACCGACGACGCCCGCTGGAATCTGCGGGGCCGCCACCTCGCCATCCACGCCGCAGGCGGCACCGAGAAGATCCGGCTGAACTCCGCCGCCGACGTGCTCGACCAGCTCACCGGACGTTTCGGGATCGACCTGAGCGGGCTCGGTGACGTGGAAGCCCGGGTCGGTCAGGTCCTGGACTCGTGACCATCACGGTGAACTGATCAGCACATCCCACGGGTCGGCGGCGTCGAGCACCAGCCGGCCCAGGCGCCGGGCGTGGGACGCGGTGCTGCCGAACTCGTCGGACCAGCTGCGGGCCCGCATGGTCGCCGACCACAACTGGTGCTCGATGGTGACCCCGATGGCGCCGTGCAACTGATGGGCGATGGTGGTCACCGGCGTGACGGCGCGGCCGACCGCGATCTTCGCGATCGTCACCGCGTAATCGGACCTGGCGTCGGCGAACCCGTGGTCGGCCACCGCGGCGGTGGCCAGGTCGGTGGCCGCCCTGGCCTGTTCGATCTCGCCCGCCATGGCGGCCAGCGAGTGCTGCACGGCCTGGAACTTGCTCAGCGTCCGGCCGAACTGCACGCGCTCGGACGTGTGCGCGACGGTCAGCTCCAGCGCAGAGTCGAAGGCGCCGACGATCTGCACGCACCGGGCCCACGCGCCGCGGCGCACCAACTCGTCACCGGCGGCCGGATCCAGCCGGGTCAACCCGTCTGTGCGGTACCGCAGCGCGCCGCGAGGCTCACCGGCCAGGTTGTACGCGAGGGTGACCTCGGGGTCGTCGAGCAGGCCGACGTGCAGTCCGTCGGGTTCCCGAGCGGCCAGGACGACGGCGGCGTCAGACGGCCACGGCACCTCGCGGGCGGCACCTGCCGCGCCGACCGCCACCGTGAGTGGGCCGGCCGGGACCTCCAGCCCCGCCTCGCCGGCCAGCCAGCCGGCCAGCAGATCGGTTTCGGCGACCGGCACGGCGGCACCGTGGCGGGCCAGCCCGGCGAGCACGATGGCGGCCTCGCGCGGTCCCGCACCCTGTTCGGTGGTGAGCCGGGTCAACCCGGACTCGTCGAGAGTGCGCCACAGGTCGGCGTCGAAGACCTCGGGCAGCCGGCGCTTGCCGAACCGGGCGTCATAGGACCGCCGGCCGATGTCGGCGACCAGCTGCTTCAGCTCGTCCAACTCGCTCATCGCACTCCCAGGCCGCGGGCGATCACACCGCGCAGCACCTCGTTGGTCCCGCCGCGCAGCGTGAACATCGGCGAGTGCCGGCGCGCGGTGTCGAGGATGGCACGCAGGTCCGCATCGTCATCGACGTAGTCCAGCAGGTCCGCGCACAGCTCCACCGACTGCTGCTCGAAACGCGTCCCCAGGTCCTTCACCAGGGCGGCCCGTGTCGCCGCATCCTGCCCGTCCGACAGTGCCCGGGCCACCGACACCGACAACTGCCGCAGCGCCGTCACCCGGCCCACCAGGTCGCCGACCTCCGCGGCGGTGCGGTCATCGACCTGCTGGGCGCCGAGCGCTCTGATCACCCCGAAGATCAGGATCGCGGTGGACAGGATGCGCTCCGGGCCGCTGCGCTCGAAACCGAGTTCGGCCGTCACCTGATGCCAGCCGTCGCCGACCTCGCCCAGCACGTCGGCGTCACCGACCGCGACATCGTCGAAGGTGACCTCGTTGAAGTGGTGGTGACCGTCGAGCGTGATGATCGGGCTGATGGTGATGCCGGGGGAATCCAGCGTGACGATGAACTGGCTGAAGCCGGCGTGCCGGTGGTCGGGATCCAGCGGGCTGGTGCGGGCCAGCACGATCGCGAAATGGGCGCGGTGCCCGCCGCTGGTCCACACCTTGGTGCCGTTGAGCACCCAGCCCCCGTCGGTGCGGGTGGCGCGGGTGGCGGTCGCGGCCAGGTCCGAGCCGGCGCCGTGTTCGCTCATCCCGATCGCCGAGTACAGCCTGCCGGTGGCGATCCCGGGCAGCAGCCGCCGGCGCTGCTCCTCGCTGCCGTAGCTCAGCAATGACGGCGCGACCTGACGGTCGGCGAACCAGTGCGCGGCAACCGGGGCACCCGCCCCGAGCAGTTCCTCGGTGACGACGTAGCGGTGCAGGAAACCCTGCCCGTGCCCGCCGTACTCGGTGGGGATGGTCAGCCCGACGAAACCGGCATCGGCCAGTCGCGCGCTGAAACCGGCGTCCCAACTGGTCAGCCAGGAGTCGATCTCGGGCTGCCAGCCGAAACTCTCCCGGTCGGCGTGCACGAACCGCCGAACCTCCAGGCGTAGGTCGGCCAAATCACCGTCGTTGGCGCACAGCGCATCGAATTCACTCACCGAGTCCGGAGTCTAGTTCCCACCGTCGAGCAGGAAATGTCATGTCGCCGGTCGGGGGTAGCCGCGATACTCGGAAGCTGTGAGTGTTCAGCCGAATGGGCCGCGCCGGGACCGGCTCCGTGAGCTGCTCGACTCGGTGGTGGACAGCGGCAACACCGACGTCGCCGGCATGGCGCGCAGCAGTTTCGCCTCGGAGTTTCACTTCTCCCGGGAGGTCAGCCGGCTCACCGGCGAACCGCCGGCCGCGCTGCGCCGCCGCGTGATGCTGGAGCGGGCGGCCTGGCGGTTGCAGCGCGGGGAAGGGGTGGCCGCGGTCGCCCTCGACGAGGGATGGTCGGCGCCGGAGGTGTTCTCCCGCGCGTTCCGGCGCGCCTTCGGGGTCCCGCCGTCCCAGGCCACCGATGTCGGGTTCCGGCTACCCGCCCCCAACGGGATGCATTTCCATCCTCCGGAATCGTTGTGGCTGGACAGCCCCGGGGATACGCAGCGCCCCGATATCTCGCTGCTGATGATCGCGCACGATATCGCCGACACCGCAGCGCTCATCGGTGCAGCCGCCGGATTGTCGGAATCGCAATGGGACGAACCGGTTTCACCGGGGCAGGTGATCCTGGAGTGGGACGGTGAAGAGCCCAGCGTCGCGGCGGTGCTCGGCGCGCTGGTGTGGACCAAGGAGGTCTGGCTGGCCAGCATCGAGGGGCGCGACCAGCCCGTCCGACCCGGCATCCGCGCGGCCCCGCGGTTGGCCGCCGACCACGACGAGGTGTCGGCGCGCTGGACGGCGATGGTGCGCGACTACGGCGAGCAGGGCCGGCTGAGCGACACCGTGATCGACGCGCTGTGTGATCCGCCCGAGTCCTTCCAGCTGTACGGCATCATCGCGCACGTCCTCACCTACTCGGCGCATCGCCGAGAACTGGTGCGCACCATGTTGATTCGGCACGGCATCCAGGTGCACCGCGGCGACCCACTCGAATGGATGCGAAGGGACTGACATGAAGACGATCTACTTCACCGCCTCCACGCTGGACGGGTTCATCGTCGATGAGGCGGACAGCCTGGACTGGCTCCTGACGCGGGATTTCGACCCGAACGGACCGTTCGGTTACGAGGCCTTCGTCGCCGATGTCGGCGCGCTGGTCATGGGGTCGTCCACCTACGAGTGGATCGCGAAAAACCTACCGGGGCAGTGGATGTACACCCAGCCCAGCTGGATCCTCACCAGCAGACCCGACATCGTGCAGGACGGTCACCCGGTGCAGACCTTCGACGGCGACATCGCCGGCCTGCACGCCGAGCTGCTGGCCGCCGCGGGAGACAGAGATGTGTGGGTGGTCGGCGGCGGTCAGACCGCGGCGCAGTTCGTGGCGGCCGGCCTCGTCGACGAGATGGTGGTCACCTACGCACCCTGCACGCTGGGCGCCGGGGCGCGGCTGCTGCCGATGCGCTCGGAATGGGTGCTGACCGACGTGGACCGCAACGGTGAATTCGTCTGCGTGCGCTGGAGCAAGGCCGCTTAAGCCGCGCGCGAGAACCGCAACTGCCGGTTGAGCCGGTTCAGCAGGACCACGGGGCGTGGGCGATCACCCAGCCGCCGGGTGAAGCGACGGCCGGCAACGTTGAGCTCGATGAGCAACATCGGTGCCCCTCCTAGTCTGTGGGTTCAAGCATAAGGAATGAACGCCGAGGTCGGCATCCGATATTCCGGCGTATCCGCAGGTCGCCGGTGAACAGATGATGAACACCCGACGCGGCGCGGCACTGACAGCTATCCGAATCGGTGGAACCCCGGCCGGTTGCGGGATTATTCTCACCCGCATGGGGCACTACATTTCCAACGTCCGCGATGTCGAATTCAACCTGTTCGAGGCGCTGAACATCGACAAAGCGCTGGCAACCGGTGACTTCGGCGACCTCGATGGTGCCTCGGTACGCGAGATGCTCAGCGAAGCCGCCCGGCTGGCCGAAGGGCCGTTGGCCGAGGCGTTCGCCGAAACCGACCGCAACCCACCCACATTCGATCCGTCGACGCACACCGTCAGCTACCCAGAACCTTTCAAGGCCGCGCTGCGGGCATGGCAGGACAGCGAGTGGTTCCGGGTCGGTCTCGACGAGGCCGTCGGTGGTCTGCCCGCGCCGGCAATGCTCACCTGGGCGATCGCGGAGTTCGCGCTGGGCGCGCAGCCCGCGGCCTACATCTGCCACTCCGGGCCGGTGCTCGCCGACATCGTCCACGGCCTCGGCAACGAACAGCAGAAGCACTGGGCGTCGCTGATGGCCGAACGCAACTGGGGCGGCACCATGGTGCTGACCGAACCGGATGCCGGCTCCGATGTCGGTGCGGGACGGACCAAGGCCGTCGAGCAACCCGATGGCTCGTGGCACCTCGACGGCGTCAAGCGCTTCATCACCAACGGTGACACCGGCGACGTCTACGAGAACATCGTGCACGCGGTGCTCGCGCGGCCCGCCGGCGCGGGCCCGGGCACCAAGGGGTTGTCGCTGTTCTTCGTGCCGAAATTCCACTTCGATCCGCAGACCGGTGAGATCGGTGAGCGTAACGGGGTTTACGTCACCAACCTGGAACACAAGATGGGGCTCAAGGCGTCCGCCACCTGCGAGCTGACGTTCGGGCAGCACGGTGAACCCGCCGTCGGCTGGCTGGTCGGCGATGAGCACAGCGGTATCGCCCAGATGTTCAAGGTCATCGAGTACGCGCGAATGATGGTGGGCACCAAAGCAATCGCGACGCTGTCCACGGGTTACCTGAATGCCTTGGAGTACGCCAAGACCCGCGTACAGGGCGCGGACCTCACTCAGATGACGGACAAGACCGCGCCACGGGTGACGATCCTGCACCATCCGGACGTGCGCCGTTCGCTGCTGACCCAGAAGGCGTACGCCGAGGGCCTGCGCGCGCTCTACCTGTACACCGCGGCTCACCAGGACCCGAGCGTGGCGGCGATCGTGTCCGGGGCGGATGCCCGGATGGCCGAACACGTCAACGATCTGTTGCTGCCGATCGTCAAGGGTTTCGGATCCGAACGGGCCTACCGCTACCTCACCGATTCGCTGCAGACGTTCGGCGGATCGGGTTACCTGCAGGACTATCCGATCGAGCAGTACATCCGCGACGCCAAGATCGACTCGCTGTATGAGGGCACCACCGCGATCCAGGCGCAGGACTTCTTCTTCCGCAAGATCGCCCGCGACCAGGGTGCGGCGTTGTCACACCTGCTCGGTCAGGTGCAGGCGTTCCTGGACAAGGACTCTGTGCGGACCGAGATCGCGGATGGCAGAACGGCTTTGGCGGCGGCGGTGGCCGATGCGCAGGGCATGGCCGGTGCGATGATCGGCTATCTGGTCGCGTCCCAGCAGGAACCTCGCGAGCTGTACCGGGTCGGACTGGCCTCGGTGCCGTTCCTGATGGCGATCGGTGACCTGCTGATCGGCTGGCTGTTGCTCGAGCACGCCGAGATCGCCCTCGATGCGCTCGACGAGGGCGCTTCGGATCGTGATCGCGCTTTCTACGAGGGCAAGGTCGGCGCGGCGGAGTTTTTCGCCCGGCACATCCTGCCGCGGTTGTCCTCGGATCGCGCCGTCATCGAGTCGATCCAGCTGGGTGCGATGGATCTGCCCGAGGATGCGTTCTAACTCTTCGCCCTAACTCATCGCCGAAACTCGCGTACCCGGGGTGATCCGGGCCTGCGGAACCCCGGGTACGCGAGTTTCGCCGGGCCTCAGCGGATCGACACCAGCTGATCGATCGAATCCTGGGGCAGATCGCCGTCGACGACCGCGGTCACCGTCGCGTTGTTCAGGGTGATTGAACCCTTGTGGTTGTCCAGGAACGCCGTGTCGGCGGCGTCGCGTCCCGTGGCGATCCGCACCATGCTCTGCCGGGGGGCCAGGCAGGTCGCGTCGACCACGCGCCACTGCCCTTCGACGAAGGCCTCGGCGACGGCGTGGAAGTCCATCGGCGAGCACCCGGGCGCGTACACCGCGACCAAGCGCGCCGGCACGTTCACCGCGCGGAGCAACGCCACCACCAAGTGGGCGTAGTCGCGGCACACGCCCGCGCCGGCCAGCAGGGTGTCCGCGGCGCCGTCGATGGGGTCGCTGGAGCCGGGCACGTAACTCAGCCGGGTACCCACCCAGGAGGACACCTTCTCCAGCAAGGTGGCCGAGTCGGCGTACTGGCCGAATTCGGTTGCGGCGAAACCGAAGAATTTGTCCGCTTCGGCGTACCTGCTGGGCCGCAGGTAGGTCGACAGGTCGACATCGGCCACCGGCGCGGGGTCGGCCTGACCGATCACCGTGGCCGAATAATCCACTGTGAGGTTGCCCTCGGGCGCATCGAAGATATGGATCCGGGTGCCATGCGCGCTGGACATCTCGCGGGCCTGGATCTCCTTGCCGTCCAACAGGAACGACAGCGATTCGGTGACCTCGGCACCAGGGTGCGGAGCCACGGCGATCTGAAATTCTAGGGTCGTCGGCGCGGTGATGTCCACGTCGAGTTGGGCTCTCACATCACGTTTCATTGCTGGTGCTTTCTCTTGTAAGTCTGACGGCCTGGTCTACCCGGCGCGCGCATCGGCGAAACTGTGATCCGCAGCGCACCGGATCGGTCAGTTGGCTGGGCCGATGAGAGGGTTCTCATCTGCGTCTCACGGTGAGGTGACCGGCGGCGGCCAGGCTGGATGTCATGAAGGCGACGATCCTGGTACCGATCGCGGCGCTGCTGGTCGCGGGTGCGGCGACCGCCGTCGGGATATCGCTGACCTCGAGCGCCGACGACGCCCCCGCGTCGCCGATCGTGGTCACCGCGCCGCAGCGGGTGCCCGCCGCGCCTGGCCCCGCCGCGTCCGACCTACCGGCGGTGCCCGGACCGGCGGGACCCGCTTCGCCGCGGATCACGGCCGAGCCGAAGGCGCCGCCGCCCGTCGACGTGCCCGCCCCGCCGCCGGCCATCACCGACGGTGGCGACGACGACGACGGAGACGATGACGATGACGGGGGCTGGGACGACTGAGTACCGCGGATCGGCGAACGGGCAGGATGGACATCATGCCCCTCGGACCGCAGGCCCGGCCGGCATGGCGCCGCGCGCTGCCGTCGACCGCGCGCACCCGCATCATCGGCTGGGTGTTGCTGCTGGTGCTGGGCGCCCTGGGCATCGTGACCTTCGTGACCTGGCGGCTGCTGGTGTCGGGTATCAACACCCGGATGAACGAGGCGCTGCGCTTCGAGGTGCAGGAGTTCGCCGAACTGAGCGCACCCGGCATCAACCCGCGCACCGGCGATCCCTTCACCGGTGTCGACGAGGTGATCCGCGAGGCGATCGCCTATAACATCGCCCGGCCCAACGAGAAGTTCCTCGGCTACGTGGACGGGCGGTACCGCACCCAGAGCCGGCAGGAGCCCGGCACACCCGAGATCCTGGCCGGCGATGCCGCCTTCACCGCGCTGGTCGCGGAGCTGACCGTGCCGACCGACGGGCGCTACCAGCATCCCGACGCCGGCGAGGTGCTCTACCTGGCGATCCCGGTGAGCCTGGAGGGCAATTCCGGACGCGGTGTCATCGTCGCGGCCTACCTCGCGGATGCCGAACGGGACAGCGCCGACGACGCCGCACGCCTGATGCTGGTGGTCGGCGCCATCACCGTGCTGCTGGCGGCGGGCGCGGCCTGGCTGGTCGCCGGACGTATCCTGGCTCCGCTGCGCGATATCGTCGGCACCGCCCGGGCCATCACCGAAACCGATCTCTCGCAACGTATTCCGTCCAGCGGCGCAGGCGACGAGCTCGATGCGCTGGTGGTCACCGTCAACGGCATGCTGGACCGGATCGAGACGGGCGTCGGGGCGCAGCGTCGTTTCATCGACGATATCGGCCACGAGTTGCGCACCCCGATCACCATCGTCCGCGGCCATCTCGAGGTGGTCGACGCCGGCGACCGCGAGGATGTGCAGTCCACCGTCGCGCTGGTCGATGACGAACTGGAGCGGATGAACCGGATGGTCTCGGACCTGATGCTGCTCGCGCGTGCCGAACAACCCGCCTTCCTGCGGCCCGTCGCCGTCGACATCGGGGCGCTGACCGCCGATGTGTTCGGCAAGGTGAGCCAACTGGGCGACCGGCAGTTCACCCTGGACGCCTCGGCCGACACCGTCGCGGTGCTGGATCCGCAGCGCATCACCCAGGCGATGGTGGCGCTGGCCGACAACGCCTGCCGCTACACCCGGGCCGGGGACCGCATCGGGGTCGGCTCCCAGCTGTCCGGCGGATGGCTGCGGTTCTGGGTCGCCGACTCCGGGCCGGGCGTGAGTGACGCCGATCGGGCCCGCATCTTCGAGCGGTTCGGCCGCGGCAGCGCGGGTGGCAAGCGTTCCGACGGAGCCGGTCTCGGCCTGTCCATCGTGCGGGCCATCGCCCACGCGCACGGCGGCGAGGTGTTGCTCGACAGCGGCCCCGGTCGCGGAGCGTCCTTCACCGTCGTCATACCGGCCCGATTCGAGGAGGCGCAGTGGCCCGCGTCCTGATTGCCGAGGACGAGCCGCGGATCTCGTCGTTCATCGAGAAGGGGTTGTCCGCCAACGGTTTTGCCGTCACTGCGGTTGCCGACGGGCTCGCGGCCTATGAGTATGCCGTCACCGGGGGGTTCGATCTGCTGGTCCTGGACATCGGCCTACCGGAGATGGACGGTTTCTCGGTGCTGCGCAGGCT
Organism: Mycolicibacterium frederiksbergense; assembly: GCF_012223425.1. Classification (GTDB taxonomy): domain Bacteria; phylum Actinomycetota; class Actinomycetes; order Mycobacteriales; family Mycobacteriaceae; genus Mycobacterium; species Mycobacterium frederiksbergense. The sequence continues at coordinate 2,208,083 of NZ_CP038799.1, read as the reverse complement.
GCGGCAGGAGCGCAACGGGATCCCGGTCATCGTGCTCACCGCCCGCGACAGCGTGCAGGACACGGTGGCCGGCCTGGAGGGTGGTGCCGATGACTACATGCCCAAACCGTTCCGGTTCGAAGAACTGCTGGCCCGGGTGCGGCTGCGGCTGAGCTCCCACCGGGCGGCCGAACTGACGGTGTTGACCTATGGGGGACTGCACTTGGATCTGCGCACCCGCCGCGCCGATGTCGGCGGGCAGACCGTGGATCTGTCGGCGCGCGAATTCGCGCTCGCCGAGACTTTTCTGCGCCACCCGGGCCAGGTACTCTCCCGCGAGCAATTGCTCAGCCACGTCTGGGGTTACGACTTCGACCCGAATTCCAATGTGGTCGACGTCTACGTCCGGTATCTGCGGCGCAAGCTCGGCGCCGAGCGGTTCGTGACGCTGCGCGGGATGGGGTATCGACTGGAGGACGTGCCCTGACGCGCGACGCCCGCCATCCGGGCGTGGATGACGGGCGCGGCGCGGGCGAATCAGTCGTCCCAGCGGTCGTCCCAGTCGTCGTCCTGCCAGTCGTCGTGCCAGTCGTCCCAGTCATCGTCGTCGTCGGCCAGGATCGTCGTCCCGCTCGTGGCGGCGGGGACGGGCATCGAGACCTCGTCGGCGAACGCCGTGCCGGCGCCCAGAAAACCCAGGCCGGTCAGGGCCAGGGCGACGGTGAGGATCTTCGCGTTCTGCATGGGGTCTGCTCCTTGCTGGTTGTTGTCCCGACACCACAAGGTTCGTGCCCGCAGATGAGGACAAGAGGAGCCGCAGATGAGCGAACTCTCATCCCGCGAGCAGACGTAAATGGCCCCAAAACCAGGTGGTCTTGGGGCCATTCGCGTCTGCTCGCGCAGAAAGGGTGTTGTGGCTACTCCGGGGTGTAGCCGAACGGCAGCAGCACGCTCTTGGATTCGCAGTAGCCCGAGATGCCTTCCGGGCCACACTCACGGCCGATGCCGGAGTTCTTGTACCCACCGAACGGCGCACCCGCATCGAAGGCGTACATGTTGATTCCGTATGTGCCGGTGCGGATCTGCTTGGCGATCTCGATGGCCTTGGCGTAGTCGGTCGTGTACACCGAACCGGCCAGCCCGTACACCGAGTCGTTGGCGATGCGCACCGCGTCGGCCTCGTCGTCGAAGGGGATGACCACCAGAACGGGTCCGAAGATCTCCTCCTGGGCGATGGTCATCGAGTTGTCAACATCGGCGAACACGGTGGGCTGCACGAACCAGCCGCTGTCCAGGCCCTCGGGCCGGCCGCCGCCGGTGACGATGCGCGCGCCCTCGTCGACGCCCTTCTTGATGTAGCCCTCGACGCGCTCACGCTGCTTCTCCGAGATCAGCGGGCCGATCATGGCGGCCGGGTCATCGGGCGTGCCGGCCTGCATCCCGGCTGCCGCGGCGGCGACCTTCTCGACCACCTCGTCGTAGCGCGACCGCGGGGCCAGGATGCGGGTCTGGCCGACACAGGCCTGCCCGGAGTTCATCAGGCCCGAGAAGATCAGCATCGGCAGGGTCGAGTCCAGGTCGGCGTCCTCGAGGATGATCGCCGCGGACTTGCCGCCGAGTTCCAGCGTGCACGGCTTGAGCTTCTCGGCGGCGATCTTGCCGATCTCCTTGCCGACCGCGCTCGACCCGGTGAAGGTGAACTTGTCCAGCGCCGGGTTGTCGGTCAGCGCGCGACCGGTCTCGACACCACCGGGCACCACGGAGAGCACGCCCTCGGGCAGACCGGCCTCGGCGAACACGTCGGCCATCAGGTTGGTGGTCAGCGGGGTCTCGGCGGCGGGCTTGAGCACCATGGTGCAGCCGGCCAGCAGGGCCGGGCCCAGCTTGTTGGCGGCCAGGAAGAAAGGCACGTTCCAGGCCACGACGGCGCCGACGACACCGATGGGCTCCTTGAGCACCAGGGTCTGGCCGTAGAGGCCGTCACGGATGTCCTGCCACGCGAACTTGTCGGCACCGGCGGCGTAGAACTGCAGCGTCGACATTGCCGCGCCGTACTGCATCATGTCGACGATGGTCTGCGGCTGGCCGGTCTCCAGCTTGAGCAGATGCTTGAACTCCTCGGCGCGGGCCTCGATCAGCTCGACGGCCTTGGCGAGGACCGCCTCGCGCTCCTTCGGGGACATCCGCGGCCACGGGCCCTCGTCGAATGCCTTGCGGGCTGCGGCGCACGCGGCGTCCACATCCGCCTTTGCGGCCAGCGGGACCTGCCCGACCTTCTGCTCGGTGGCGGGGGAGAAGACCTCGATGACCTCCGAGGTCGACGGTTCAACCCATTGGCCACCGATGAACAGCTTGTCCCACGTCGTCTTGAACGCTGTCTGTGTCATGGACGTCACACTACCCAGAAACCGGGGAAACGAGAACCTGTTGCAGTTCAGGGCTGCAGGACCAGCACCAGATTGCTCACCGCGAATTCCCGCAGCCCCGGCGCCGCGGTCATCCACCAGGCCCATCGGGGGTGGTAGCGGGGAAAAGCGGCGACCAGCGCGCCGGTGCTGGCGGCCCAGCGCAACCCGTCGGCCGCCGACACCGCGAACAACGACGATCCGTAGTCGTTCTTGGGCCGGTGGCCGTGTTTGCGGGCGTACCGGTCGGCGGCCCTGGCCCCGCCCAGGTAGTGCGTCAATCCCATCTCATGCCCGCCGAACGGACCCAACCACACCGTGTAGGACAGCACCGCCAGGCCGCCGGGCCGGGTGACCCGCAACATCTCGTTGCCCAGCAGCCAGGGGTTGCGCACATGCTCGGCCACGTTGGAGGACAGGCAGATGTCCACGCTGTCGTCGGCGAACGGCAGCGCGGTGCCCGAGGCCCGCACGAAGGAGCCTCCGCCCGGTTCGCCGGCGGGTCCCGCGTGCATCTCTGTCGGGTCCGGTTCGACGCCGATGTAGTGCATCCCGGCGGCGGTGAACGCGGATGCGAAATAGCCGGGACCGCCGCCGACGTCCAGCGCGGTGCGCCCGGCGGGGGTGGTGGCGTGCAGCCCGGTCCACAGCTCGCCGACCATGTCGACGGTGTCATCGGCCAGCGCGCCGTAGAACCGGGCGGGGTCGGATTGTTCGTACCGGAAGGCGCTGAGCAGGCGGACCGATCGACTCAGGGTGGCCCGGCGGGCGAAGTCACGGGTGGGCCGCACCCGGTCAGCGTAGGCGTTGCGCCGTGGCCTGCCGGCGCGCCCGGGCGTTGCCGGCGGGACGGTTAGGCTGGGCGACGTTATGCCCCGAGCTTCCCGTGACCCCCAGGTGCAGCGTGTGCTGTTGCTGGGCTGGCGCGACACCGGGCATCCGCAGGGCGGCGGCAGCGAGGCCTACCTGCAGCGCATCGGCGCGCAACTGGCCGCCTCGGGGGTGGCGGTCACCCTGCGTACCGCCCGCTACCCCGGCGCCCCACGCCGCGACAGCCTCGACGGGGTGACGGTCAGCCGCGGCGGCGGGCCCTACTCGGTGTACGTCTGGGCGGGGCTGGCGATGGTGGCCGCGCGGGTCGGACTGGGTCCGCTGCGACGCGCCCGGCCGGACGTCGTCATCGACACCCAGAACGGGATCCCCTTCCTGGCCCGGCTCGCCTACGGCAGGCGCTCGGTGCTGCTGGTGCACCACTGCCACCGTGAGCAGTGGCCGGTAGCGGGCCGACGCACCGGCCGGTTCGGTTGGTTCGTCGAATCGCGGCTCTCGCCGGCCATGCACCGGCGCAATCAGTACGTCACCGTGTCGCTGCCCTCGGCGCGCGAGCTCACCGACCTGGGCGTGGCCCCCGGGCAGATCGCGGTGGTGCGCAACGGCGTCGACGAGGCGCCGCAGGCTTCGCTGACCGCGCAACGGTCGGCCACCCCGCGGGTGGCGGTGCTCTCCCGGCTGGTGCCGCACAAGCAGATCGAGGACGCCCTGGACGCGGTAGCCGTGCTGCGCCGCCGGATTCCGGACCTGCACCTCGACATCGTCGGCGGCGGTTGGTGGGAGCAGCGGCTGGTCGACCACGCCGCGGCGCTCGGGATCGCCGATGCCGTCACCTTCCACGGCCACATCGACGACGAAGTCAAACATCATGTGGTGCAGCAGAGTTGGGTGCACCTGATGCCGTCGCGCAAGGAAGGGTGGGGGCTGGCCGTCATCGAGGCCGCCCAGCACGGCGTACCGACGATCGGCTACCGCAGCTCCGGTGGGTTGACGGACTCTGTCGTCGACGGTGTCACCGGGTTGCTGGTGGACGGCCCCGACGACCTGGTCGACGGTCTGCGCCGGCTGCTCACCGACCGGGTGCTGCGCGACGAACTGGGCGCCAAGGCGCGGACCCGCAGTGCGGAATTCTCCTGGGTGCTCAGCGCGGACGGGATGCGCACCGTGTTGGAGTCGGTGCACGCGGGACGGTTCGTCAGCGGCGTGGTGTAACCGAACGGCGGCGGGTGAGCAGCGCGCCCACCCCGGCGCCGGTCAGGATCGCCAGCCACAGCACGTGCGCGGTTATCAGCAGCCCACGTCCCGAAGCCGCCGGCGCCGTCCCGCCGATGTCATACAGCGTGATATCGCCGTCTCGGTAGGCGACCGGCAAATCGAGTGCACCGGAGCCTGATTCGACGACCACCCAGCCGATCCCGGCCTCGGTCAGCTCACGTTGGGACGCCCCGTCGAGCAGCAGTCGGGTCGCCTCGCGGCCGCGCGCACCCTCGCCGGGCACCGTCTGTCCGCCGATCACCAGATCGCCGCTGCCGAGCACCTCCGCGGACACCCAGCGGGGCAGCGGGTCGAGCACCGGAGCCTCACCCGCCCAGACGAATTGGCGCATGCTGTCCGGCGGCAGCACCGCCACCGGACGCGGGTCGGCATTGATCATCGCGGCAACCGTCGTCCAGCCCGCCGGGTAGGTCACCGAACGCAGCTGCCCGCCCACACCCCAGGCCAGATCGGGCAGCACCGCGATCAGGGCCACACAGCCCACCACCGCCGCCGAACGGCCCAGGCGCGCCACTCCCGCGGCGGCCAGCGCGTAGCCAGGGACGGCCAGCGCCACCCACTTCTGCCCGTCACGGAGCAACCCCAGCCCCGGCACGGCCCGCATCAGCGCTTCCAGCGCCGCCATCCCGGGTCCGGTGGCCATCGCCGCGGGCAGCGCCACCGCGAGGACGGCGAGCACCAGCAGCGGGCGGGCCTGCGGGCGGCGGATCGCCGCCGGTAGACCCGCGCACACCACGGCCAGCAGCACCACGGTGGCCAGCAGTGCGAAAAGTGTGGTGCGTGAACCGGGTACGGCCTGCGCATTCCACATCCCGCCGAGCCCGGCGAGGCTGCCCAAGGTGCCCAGCCCGGGTTCGGCGCGGGCCGCGAACGCCGCCACCCCGGCCCCGGCCGTCGAGGCGAGTGAGTCCGCCATCACCGCGGCCACCAGCCAGGGCGCTGCCGCGCCGGCCGCCACCCCCGAGGTGATCGCGATATCGCGCCACCCCCGGCAGCACACCAGCGCGACGACCGCGGCCAGCAACAACCCGGTCGGCGTCAGGCCCGCCAGCGCGATCCAGAACGCGAGCGGCCAGTACCGGCGTTGCAGCATCATCGTGGCCACCCAGGGCAGGCAGCCGTAGCCGACCAGCAGACTCCAGTGCCCCTGCAGCAGCCGTTCGGCCACATACGGATTCCAGATGGCCACTGTCGCTGCCACACACTGGCCCGCCACCCCGACATCGGGCAGCACGTGGGCGACCAGTCGCGCCGCGCCCCAGCCGGCCAGCCACAGCCCGCCGATCAGCAACAGCTTCACCAGCGCGCCGCCGTCGATCACCCGCGAGAGCAGCGCGATCACGAAGTCCTGCGGCAGCGCACGCGGGGCCGCCTGGGTCAGACCGAGCGCGGCGTCGGAGAGATGGGAGCGCGGCGTGGAGACGGCGTCCCGCAACAGCAGATACCCCGGCGCCAACAGCGGTGCGGTGACGACCAGCGCCAGGGCGAGCGAATATGCAGGCCCGATCCACCGCCGGTGGGCGGTCGCCGGTGATGCAGGGGCGGTCAGACCGGTCGGTCCGGCGGCAGGTCGGTGGGCCGTCGGGTGGGGATCTTCTCGGTCTGCGCCTCGGCGGCGGGCATCGGCCCGGATTCGTCGTCGCGCCGGCCGAAGAAGCCGCGGTCGGATCCGTCCAGACCGGGATCGATCAGCGCGGACTCGGCACGCAGCGCGAACGAGCCCAGCAGCACGCCGCCGACCAGGGTCACCAGACCCAGCGCGGTGAAGGTGATCGGCAGGATCCGGCTCCACAACGCCAGGTGGTCCGATTCGTCACGCGCGGCGGCGACCTGTGATTCGACCGTTTCCTCGGTCGAGGTCACGGTGTAATCGGCGAAGGTCACCTCGGGCCTGAGCGCATCTCGTGCGTAGTAGTGGAATCCGTGTTCCTTGGCCCGCACGATGGTGCCGGTGACCGGGTCGACCCAGAAGGTGCGCTGCGCCGCGTAGTACCGCGTCATGGTGACCGGATCTTCGGGATTCTCGGCTTCCACGCCCCACAGCGACGCCCGCGCGGTCACTTCGGCGTCCTCGTCGTTGTCGTACAGCGACGCGTACTTGACCGGCTCGACCAGCTTGCCGTCGGCGTCGTAGCCGACATTCTGGGTGAACCGGAAGGCGGTCAGCCCGTTGACATCTTCCTCGCCGTCGTAGTTGGCGTCGAAGGCCTGCTGCGCGATCGGATCGAAGTACGGGTAGGTCTTCTTCTCGGTGTCGAACGGGAAGCGGTAGGACAGCCCCTCATGCGGCAACGCGACGTTGGTCGGCGGGTTGTCGTCCTCGATGGAGCGCGGCTTCTGCACCGCACCGCCGGGATTGGTGTCGCTGGACACCGCGAGCGCGCTGGAGCGGTCCAGCGTGACGGTGTCGACCAGCGCCAGCAACAGACCCTCGTCCTGCTGTTTGTCGGTGCGGCGCAGTGAGCTGCCGACCTGCAGGGTCACCACGTCGGCGTTGGCCGGAGCCTCCACGCTCAGCTGTTGCTGAAGGGCCACCGGGACGTTCTGGTCGATGACGAACGCTTCCCCGGAGGACAGTGACGCCGGGTCGAGCGCGGTGCCGGTGCCCTCACTCATCAGGTCGGCGTCGAGATCGAGCGGGATCTTGGCGATCTTGCCTTGGGTGTACGTCGACAGCAGCAGGGCTGCGATCAACAGGGCAGCACCCAGCCCCAGAAGTCCACATGCGGCAATTCGCAGGGCGACGGCGCGGTTCAACCCGTGCTCCCTTCGGTCGCTGACGACCCTAACAGCACTCTGTAAGGGCGAGAACTGTGACGATCCACTTCAACACTCCCGGTCGCTTCGCTCCAGCCCGCCGGGGGGCACACTGGTCGCCATGACGGCGCCCGGCGATCGCACCACCTCGGGTGCCACGCGCAGCTTTCTGCCTGCCGTCGAGGGCATGCGGGCCTGTGCGGCCATCGGGGTCGTCATCACCCACGTGGCCTTCCAGACCGGCAACACCGGTGGGGTCACCGGCAGGCTGCTCGGCCGCTTCGATCTGGCGGTCGCGGTGTTCTTCGCGCTGTCGGGCTTTCTGTTGTGGCGGGGGCACGCCGCCGCCGAACGCGGGCTGCGGCACCGCCCGCCGACGGGGCACTACCTGCGTTCGCGGCTGGTCCGCATCATGCCCGGCTATCTGGTTGCCGTCATCGTCATCCTGACGCTGATGCCCGATGCCGGAGCCGGCCTCACGGTGTGGCTGGCCAATCTGACCCTCACCCAGATCTACGTCCCGCTGACGCTGACCTCAGGGTTGACCCAGATGTGGAGCCTGTCGGTGGAGGTCTGCTTCTACATCGCGCTGCCGGTGCTGGCGCTGCTGGCCCGGCGGCTGCCGGTGGGTGCGCGCATCCCGGCTGTCATCGCCCTGGCCGCGGCCAGCCTGGGGTGGGGCCTGATCCCGTTCGACCCGCCCTACGGGGTCAACCCGCTCAACTGGCCGCCGGCCTTCTTCTCCTGGTTCGCCGCGGGCATCGTGCTGGCCGAGCTGTCGGTCAGCCGGGTCGGCTGGGCGCACCGGCTGGCGCGGCGCCGGCTCCTGATGGCGGCGGTGGCGCTGGCGGCGTTCCTGGTGGCGGCCTCGCCGCTGGCCGGCCCGGAGGGGCTGACGCCCGGGACCGTCACCCAGTTCGTGGTGAAGACGACGATGGGCGCGATCGTGGCCGGGACACTGCTGGCGCCTCTGGTGCTCGACGCACCCGATACCGCGCACCGCGTGCTGGGCAGCCCGGTGATGGTGACCCTGGGACGCTGGTCCTACGGCCTGTTCATCTGGCACCTGGCCGCCCTGGCGATGGTGTTCCCGATCATGGGGTATTTCCCGTTCAACGGCCATATGCCGGTGGTGTTGGCGTTGACGCTGGTGTTCGGATTCGCGATCGCCGCGGTCAGTTATGCGCTGGTCGAGTCGCCGTGCCGGGAGGCGCTGCTGCGCTGGGAGGCCCGGCACCATCGTGCGGCACCGCGGGACAGCGCGGTGGCCGACCTCGCTCAGTAGCCGCCGCCGTGGGAGAAGATCCGGCGCGGATTGTCGACCAGCATGGTCGTGAGCTGTTCGTCGGTCACCCCGCGCTGTTTCAGCGCCGGGATCACGTCGTTGTGGATGTGCAGGTAATGCCAATTGGGCATCACCACCGACACCATGTCCTCGGGGAGCGCATCGAAGTAGCAGGACGCGTCGTGCGAGAGCACCATCTTCTCGGCATGGCCCCGTTCGCACATCCGGGCCACGGTGTCCACGCGCTGCTCGAACGGCAGGATCGAGTCGATGCCGAACCGGTCCATGCCCAGGTAGGAGCCGCCCGCGATGAGCTCCTCCAGGTAGTCCAGGTCGGTGCTGTCCCCGGAGTGCCCGATGACGACGCGGCTGAGGTCCACGCCCTCTTCGGCGAAGATCCGCTGCTGCTCCAGACCGCGGCGGCTGCCGGCGTGGGTATGGGTCGAGATCGGCACGCCGGTCTCCCGGTGCGCGGCCGCCACGGCCCGCAGTACGCGCTCCACACCCGCCGTGACACCCGGTTCGTCGGTGGCGCACTTGAGGATTGCCGCTTTGACGCCGGTGTCGGCGATGCCCTCGGTGATATCGCGGACGAACAGTTCGGTCATGATTTCGGGTCCGTCGAGCAGGGTGCCCGGGCCCTGGTAGTGGAACCGGAACGGCACGTCGTTGTAGGTGTAGAGGCCGGTGGCCACCACGATGTTGATCTCGGTGGCGGCCGCGATCTTCGCGATCCGCGGGATGTAGCGGCCCAGTCCGATCACCGTGAGGTCGACGACGGTGTCCACACCGCGGGATTTGAGTTCGTTGAGACGGGCGATCGCGTCGGTGACGCGGCGATCCTCATCGCCCCAGGCCTCCGGATAGTTCTCGGCGATCTCGGTGGTCATGATGAAGACGTGCTCGTGCATGAGTGTGACGCCGAGGTCAGCGGTATCGACCGGCCCGCCGACAGTGTTGGTAGCCCCGCGTGCGGTGTTCGTTTCGGCCACCCCGCCGATGCTAGGAGCCGCCTGCGGCGGCCGAGGCGGTTCGCGCGTATCGACATCTACCCGGTACCAGGGGTACCGTTTCGCGGATGGAGAAGTTGGACACGGACACCCCGGACGGTGCGGCGATCGCGCTGCACGCACGCGCGGTGCAATTCGACCTCACCGACGTGCCCGCTCAGTGTGTGTACGACGATCCGTACGCATCGCACCTGTACAACGGGCTGAGCCTGCTGTTGCCCGCCGGTGAGGAGTGGTTCGTCGCGATCCTCAAAGAGGCACTGCCGCACATCGAGGACGAGAAGCTCCGCGAGGACGTCATCGGGTTCATGGGCCAAGAGGCCATGCACGCCAACGCCCACTCCGGCATCAACGAATACCTGCAGCGCCACGGTATCGACCCGACCCCGGTGCTCGACCGCGCGCACTGGGTGTTCGGCAGCCTGCTCGGGCCCCGTGACGCGACCGGCGCCAAGGCGCACAACTACCTGGTGGAACGACTGGCCGTGATGGCCGCGCTGGAGCACATCTTCTCGTTCCTCGGTGACTGGGTGCTCAACGCCAAGCGGCTCAACGGCCAGACGGCGCACCCCACCATCGTCGACCTGCTGCGCTGGCACGGCGCCGAAGAGGTCGAGCACCGGATGGTGTCCCACGATGTGCTGCGCTACTTCGACCACAACTACGCGCGGCGTGCCTGGGCTCAGGTGGTCGCGGGCCCGATGCTGCTGTACTTGCTGTGGCAGGCCACCCGGTACCTGATGCGGGTCGACCCGAACCTCACACTGTCGCGGCGCAAGCGAAAAGCGATCTGGCGCGGCCTGATCCGCTCCGGGCGCCGCGGCGTCGCACCGCCGGTCGCGCACACCACCTGGCGCGGGCTGCAGTACTTCTCGCCGCGGTATCACCCCGGAGATGTCGGGGACACCGCGCAGGCCGTCGCCTATCTCGCCTCCTCGCCCGCCGCGCGGGCCGGATCTTCGCCCGCCACCCGCCCCATGGCACCGTGAAGCGTTCCGCACCGCCGCTGGGTGCGCCGCTCGATGATCGGGCAACGAACGTCGTTGTTTCACTTCTGGAACGGTTCTGGCTCGGGCGGGTCACCGCGGCCGACTACGCCGACGAACGGGCCGTCCGCGGCGCGGACGCCCCGCTGACACTGCTGGTGACCGGGCGCACCGTCGTCGCCCAGGACAACGATGTCGTCGCACTGACCTTCGCCGCACCGGACGGCGCCACACTGCCCGCCTGGCAGCCCGGCAGTCACCTCGATCTGCACCTGCCCTCGGGGCGGCGCCGGCAGTACTCGCTGTGCGGTGACCCGCAGGACCGGTCCCGGTACCGGATCGCGGTGCGCCGGATACCCGATGGCGGCGGCGGATCGCTGGAGATGCATGCGCTGTCGGTGGGCGACACGGTCACCGTGCGCAGCCCGCGCAACGGCTTCCCGTTCATCCCCTACGAACGGGCGCTCTACATCGCCGGCGGTATCGGTATCACCCCGGTGCTGCCGATGGTGCTCGCCGCCCAACGGCTGGGCACCGATTGGCATTTCGTGTACTGCGGACGCAGTGCGGCGACCATCCCGTTCCTCGACGAGATCGCATCCTGGGACCCGTCCCGGGTGACCATCCGCTTCGATGACGAACACGGACTGCCCACCGTCGACGACCTGCTGGGGCACGCACCGGCCGGCGGCGCGGTCTATGTGTGCGGGCCGCCCCCGATGATCGAGACGGTACGCCAGAACTTCGACCGATCCGGCGCCGCCGCACTGCATTTCGAGCGGTTCAGTGCTCCGCCGGTGCGGGACGGCACGGCCTTCGAGATCGAACTGGCGCGCAGCGGGGAGGTGCTGCCGGTGGCCGCTGACGAAACGGTGCTCGACGCGCTGGTACGGCACCGGCCCGACACCGCCTACTCGTGCCGCCAGGGATTCTGCGGCACCTGCCGGGTGGGAGTGCTGGCCGGCACTGCCGAGCACCGCGAGAACAGGCTCACCGCCGAGGAGCGCGAGACGTCGATGCTGCCCTGCGTATCCCGTTCGCTCACGTCGCGTCTGACACTCGACATCTAGCCGCGAGGCGTCCGGGTAGGGTGGCCGGCGAACACGTACGGTTGCACAAGGAGTCGCAGTGTCGTTGCCCAGTAGGATCGCGCGCGCCGGTGCTGCCGACCTGGATGCTGCCGCGCAGACCCTGGCCGCCGCCTTCGAATCGTATGCGTGGACGCGCTGGTCCATCCCTGCCGATGACTACCCGGTCCGTCTGGAACGTCTGCAACGGCTCTATCTGGGCCATGCGCTCGAGCATGGCATCGTGCTCGTCGGCGGAATCGGTGCCGGCAATGTGGACGGGGTGATCGCGGTCCTATCGCCCTCTGCGCCTGCACCATCGGATGAACTACAAGCGCAGGCGGCCGAGTTGCACGGGGCCCGGCTCGCTGTCGTCGCGGCCGCCCAAACCCCGCCTCTTCCGGACGGGGTGTGGAACTTGGCCACGCTGGGCGTGCATCCCGAGGCCCAGGGCCATGGGCTGGGGGCCGCGCTGATCGGGGCCGCGCTCGCAGAAGTCGACGCATCGCGGGTCACCGCGGATACGGCCCTGGAAACCTCTGACGACCGCAATGTCCGGCTGTACGAACGAGCGGGATTCACCGTCACCGCCACGACGCAGATCCAGGACGGTCCGACGGTGTACACGATGCTGCGCGAGGCGGTTCCGGTGCCGCAGTGAGCGGCACCGCCGAGCCCGCCGGAATCAACGGTCAGGGTTCGGGTTGGTCATCGGTCTCCTCGCCACCGGATGGTGTTCGGCTGTCGGGCCGCCGCAGATCCACCGTCGACGCCGCGAGCATCGCCACCGACAGCAGGGCGAGGAACTGCACGCCGGCCGAATGGCCGAGGTAGCCGTCCACCGAGCGCCACGGGCCGCGGGACAGGACCGCACCGGCGGCGATCAGCCCGCCGGCGGCCACTCCGACGGTGATCCTCTCCAACCAGGCCCGCCCGGACAGCAGGTACCGCACGCCGATCGCCGCCGCCGCCACCACGATCCCGGTGACCCCGCTGATCATCGCACCCACTGCCAGGACGGCGGCGCCGGTCAGCCACGGTGCGGGCATCCACGGCTGCACCGGCTCACCGGTGATCCTGCGCCGGATCGGCAGCAGCGCAAGCAGAGCCAGCACCGGCAGCAGCGCGAGCCCGCCGAAGAGTCCGATCCGGTAGGTCAGGTTGGCGGGGAAGGTCAGGGCCAGCGTGCCGTCGGTGCCCGCGGGGACCACCCAACCCTGCTGCCACCCATTGACGGTGATCGGCCGTAGCGCGGTGCCGTCCGCGCTGTGCGCGACCCACCCGGGATTCACGCTCTCGGGCACCACGACCACCCGGTCGTGGTCGGAGGCCGCCACCTCGACCTCGCGGTGATCGGCGGTCCACGTCCCGGTGTGCGCGTCGACGGTCGGTGCCGTGCGCAGTTCACCGGCGCGGGGGGTGGTCAGCTGGACACCGTCGACCACAAATGCCTCACCCGGGCTGACCACCAGTTCCTGCTGTCCCGCGGGCAGGGTGGCGGGCGTGGACTGGCAGGGCTGCGCGGCGATGGGCTCGTTGTCCAGCAAGGCACGGACGGTGGTGGCGACCGAGGTCTGGATGAACTGTCCGGCCACACCGATGATCGGCCCCTTGCCGCACGGCAACGTGATCGGGCGGTCCCGGTCGGCCGGGTCGGGTGCCGCGATCGGCGTGCCCGCGGCGTCCAGGACGGTCACCTCGGCCAGCCCGGTGGGCTTGAGCTGGTCGAAACCCAGCGCGGTGCGGTCGATCACGTCGGTCCAGTCCAGGATCGACAGCTGCACCGTGTCGGTGACCGTGGGGAACAGGTCGAACGTCTGCGGTCCGTCGCCGTCGAGGCGGCGCACCTGCGGTCCGGCGCCCAGGTCGATCGCGACCATCGTCGGATGTGCCGGCAGCACCGTGGCACTGGGCGTCAGAGTCAGGGCGGCGACCTCGGTGCGCTCGGGCAGTGTCACCGTCAGCGTCGGCGGCTTCTTGAGCGCCACGTTGTTCTGCGGCGCCGTCCACGCGGTGCGCACGTCGCCGTCGGTGGCGGCGTAGGCAGATCCGAGTACGTCGATCAGGTCGGAATCTCCGGTGGCCCGGATGGTTCCGGGCGCACTGATCAGATCGGCCAGCCGCGGACCCTGGCGCGCCCGCACCCACACCGTCGGGGTCACCGCGGTGGCCTCCGGCACCGTCAAGGTGCGGCTCATGTTCACCGCCTCCTCGGGTGCGAGCGCCATGGTGGCCGCGCAGTGGACGCCGTCGGGCGCGTCGGCGCAGCCTGGCCGGCCCAGTAGTTCGGAGCCGAGGTCCCACTGCGCGACTGCGGATCCGGCCGGCGGGCCCGGCACGTCGACGGTGCGCCGCAGCGTGACCGGGTGAGCGAATCCCGATGCGTCGTACTGGGTCACCGACAGATCGGTGATGCCGAACTGTACGCCCGGCGAGCCGTCGTCGGTGCCCACGGCGGTGATCCGCATCCACGGTGTCTCACCGAACGGCAGCGCCGCGGACAGCGGTTTGCCGGGCTCGTCGAAACGCAGGGTGGTGGTGCCGTTGATCGTCGCCACCTCGATGCGGCGGACCTGGGCGCCGACGGCGGTGGCACTCGGGGTGATGGTGACCGCGGCGTTGGTCACCGGATGGTCGAAGTCGACCTGCATCCACTGGCCCACGGCGGTCTGCAGTGAGTTGGACACCCAACTGGTCGACGAGTCCGCATCGATCGCCGCCGCGGGCCCGGAGGACGGCGAAACATTGGGCAGTGCAGTGGAATCCGCCGCCGAACTGGACACGCTGATGTTCCCGCCGGTCCACCGCGCGTACAGCGGGTCGGTGCCCGCCGGATAGTCCATCACCCGGTTGAAGGTCTGTCGGCGTTCGTCGGGGGTGCGCACCGCGGAGGAATGGTTGTCCACGCGGCCGTAGTCGGTTTCGCGGGCCAGCGGGGTGTCGGTCACCGTCACCAGCGGGGCGCCGACACCGGCGCGCTGCGCATCGGCGGTCAGCAGCATCGGGCCCAGCGGCTCCCGGCCGGCCAGCCGGCGTCGTTCAGCAAGGCGCAGCAGGGCTTCCGGGCCACCGTCGACCCGCGCCATCGCGTCCAGGTCGGTCAGGTACGGCCCGGGGCGTGCGTCATCGACGCGGTAGATCTCCACCGCCGGGTAGCGCGGGCGCAGGCCGCTGTCGGTGACGAACCCCTCCAGGGTTCCCGGGCCGACGGATTCGCCGAATTCGGCCACCCTGGTCAGGCCCGGCGACCCATCGATGGCGCGGTGCACGAGGATGGGACGGGCCGACCGTGAGGTCTCCGGGTCCAGGTCATTGCGCACCACGACGAACGAAATGCCTTGCTGGGAAAGCGTATCCGCCAGTCCGGCGGAGGGCTGGCCGGCGGCGAAGAGCCGTTGTACCGCGTCGAGGGCCCGAATGGTCTCCGGTGGTGTCAGCGGGATCGAGTCGCGCACACCCCACGGGCTGTGGCCCAGTACCTGCAGCGGCTCGTCGTGACTGTTGCCCCACACCTGCGTCGCGAACGGGGCGCCCGGCGCGACAAGGACGCGTCCGCGGTCGGTGTTGTGCTCATCGAGCCAGGCCGCGGTGTCGTGCCAGTAGCCGGGGATCGCCGCGAAACTGCCCGGCGGTGTCAGTCGGCCGGTCCAGGCCAGCGAGGTGGCTGCGGCCAGTGCGGTCAGGATGACCAGCCCGACGGCGACCCGCTTGTCGCGTTCGGGGTAGGCCAACGCGCGCACCCAGGTGGGTCGGGAAACTGTGCCGGGCAGGGGGATCCGCCCCAACAGATGCGCCAATCCCAGCGCCAGCGGCAGCCGGATCAACGGTTCCAGCTTGTGCACGTTGCGCAGCGGGGTGCCGTCGGCGTCGAGGAACAACTGCACCTGCGTGGCCACCGGGGACCCCAGCCCGCCCGAGTAGCCGACGGCCAGCAGGGTGACCCCGACGAACAGGATCGCGATGAGCCGCCCGCGGGCCGGCATGGTGCGCATCGCCAGACCGGCCAGACCGGCCGCCGCCACCAGGGTGGTGGCCAGCACCGCGACGGAACCGGTGACCAGTGTCGAGCCTGCGGTCGCGGTGGGCGCGACGAACGGTGTCCAGCTGTCGGTGCCGCGCAACACCTCGGTCAGCGACAGCCAGCGGGTGGTGACGCCGGAGGACTCGATGTAGTCCAGGAACGGCGGGCTGATGCGGCCCAGCATGACCAACGCCACCGACCACCAGGTGATCGCCAGTGCGGTGCACAGCGCCCACCACGCGGTGAACCGCCACCACTGTCTGTTCGGGCGGTGCGCGGCCCACCAGACGACGGCGGCCAGGCAGCCGGTCAGGGTGGCGACGGCGTTGACCGCGCCCATCAGCGCGACGGCCGCCGCCGAGCGCGCCGCCAGCAGGCGGATCCGGTCGTCACCGCGCATCGCGTAGATGACGGGCAGCAGCACCCAGGGCGCCAGCATCATCGGCAGCGTCTCCGAGGAGATGGCGCCCAGAGTGGTCAGCACCCGCGGGGACAGCGCGAACGCGCATCCGGCGATGACCCGTGAGCTGGTGGTGCCGATGCCGAGCGCTTCGGCCACCCGCAGCAGGCCCCAGAACCCGACGGTGAGCAGCAGCGCCCACCACAACCGTTGGGTCACCCAGCCGGGCACGCCCAGCACATCACCGGCCAGGAAGAACGCGCCGTGCGGAAACAGGTAGCCGTAGGCCTGGTTCTGGGCCTGGCCGAAGGACAGGTCGCTGTTCCACAGATCGGCGGCGCGGGCCAGGAACCGCAGCGGATTGGCGGTGAGATCGAGTTTGGTGTCAGGAGAGATGCGGCCCGGCGACTGGATGAACGCCAGGATCAGAAAAGCGGTGCCGACCAGCCACAGCCAACGCCGCGACAGTTGATTCCGAACTCCGGCTGCCGGCGCGCCCGGGTCAGGCCCGGTCGCCGTATTCAACGCGGTTGAGCACCGAGGACGCGGGATCTCCCGATTGCACCGGCGGCTTGGTGTCCTGCTGGACCATCAGCGTCACGCCGAAGATCGAGGCCGCGCCCAACAGCAGGCCGACCACAATGCTGGCCGCAGCGGGCACGACGAACCGTTCCATGCCCGCCAACCTAGCACGTCAGAATGATGGGGTGACTTCGGCGGATCGGCAGGTCCGCGGTCGGCGGACTGCCCCGGAATGCAACCGCAAGTTACTGTGGGGACCCATGTCGATGTCGCGCGCACTCGGTGCCCTGACCGCGCTGTCCGGTCTCCTGCTGGCCTGCTCGCCCGCCGAACCGCAGGAGGCGGCCGCGCCGCCGGCCCCGGTGAGCAGCGGTCCGGTCGTCCCGACCAACGCCTCGTTCGACCAGCCGCTGCCCGCCGCACCGGCGCCCGGGTCCTGCGATATCGCCACCATGTCCACCCGCGACAAGCTGGCCCAGCTGCTGATGGTCGGTGTCAGTGACGCCGCCGACGCCCGCGCGGTGGTCGCCGACCAGCACGTCGGCGGCATCATGATCGGCAGCTGGACCGACAAGTCGATGCTCGGCGCGCCACTGGCCGACATCGCGGCGAACGCGGGGCCGCTGTCGCTGGCGGTCAGCGTCGACGAGGAGGGCGGTCGGGTATCCCGGCTGGCCGGCGTGATCGGCAGCCAGCCCTCGGCGCGCGAGCTGGCCCAGACCAAGACCCCCGACGAGGTGTACGGGATCGCGCTGGAACGCGGCCGGGCGATGCGCGGCCTGGGCATCACCGTCGACTTCGCCCCCGTCGTCGACCTGACCCAGCAGAGCGCGGCGATCGGGGACCGGTCCTTCGGGGACGACCCGGAAACGGTGACTGAATACGCCGGCGCCTACGCGCGCGGCCTGCGCGACGCCGGGGTGCTGCCGGTGCTCAAGCATTTCCCGGGTCACGGGCGCGCCGCCGGCGACTCGCACACCGGTGCGGTCTCCACCCCGCCGCTGGCCGACCTGCAGAACGACGATCTGGTCCCGTACCGCACCCTCACCAAGCAGCCGCCGGTGGCGGTCATGGTGGGCCACATGCAGGTTCCCGGGCTGACGGGCGGCGAGCAGGCCAGCCTGAGTCCCGCGGCCTACAACCTGCTGCGCACCGAGTTCGGCTTCGGCGGACTCGTCTACACCGACGACCTGTCCAGCATGGCCGCGATCAACCAGCAGTACGGGGTCGCGGCGGCGGTGCTCAAATCCCTGCAGGCCGGGGCGGATGTCGCCCTGTGGATCACCACCGCCGAGGTGCCCGCCGTGCTCGACCGTCTCGAGCAGGCGGTCGCGGCGGGGGAGCTGTCACCGGGCGCGGTGGATGCGTCGGTGCAGCGGGTGGCGGCCGCCAAGGGGCCTAATCCCAACTGCGGCCGCTGATCACCCGTACTCTGAGCCGATGGCCGGTGGAACCAAGCGGTTGCCGCGTGCGGTGCGCGAGCAGCAGATGCTCGATGCTGCCGTGCAGATGTTCTCCATCAACGGTTATCACGAGACCTCGATGGACGCGATTGCCGCCGAGGCGCAGATCTCCAAACCGATGCTCTACCTCTATTACGGCTCCAAGGAGGACCTCTTCGGGGCGTGCCTCGATCGCGAGCTGAACCGGTTCGTGGACGAGGTGCGCGGTCGGATCGACTTCACCCAGAGCCCAAAGGACATGCTCAGCAACGCCGTTGGCGCATTCCTCGGCTATATCGACAGCAACCGCGCCTCGTGGATCGTGCTCTACAGCCAGGCCACCAGCTCGCAGGCCTTCGCACACACCGTGCGCGAAGGCCGCGAACGGATCATCGAGCTGGTCGGCAGACTGCTGCAGTCCGGCACCCGGAACCCGGAGCCGGATGCCGATTTCAACATGATGGCCGTCGCGCTGGTGGGTGCCGGCGAGGCCATCGCGGACCGGGTCAGCACCGGTGACGCCGGCGTGCACGACGCCACCGAGCTGATGATCAACCTGTTCTGGCGCGGCTTGAAGGGCAAACCGACCCCGGCCTGACGCCGAACGTGAACTCGATGGCGAGTTTTCCCGCGATTCGCACGATCGCCTGCACGCTCGGCGAGTGTTCTACAGTCCGGTCACCGACGCCGTCAGATGCGGGTAGCCCTTCGACAGGTGCCGCAGCGCCAGTTCCCAACCGTTGTCTGTGGCGTCCACGTAGAGACCGGCGCGCGCCGGCAACAGCACCGGCTTGCCGAACCGCACTGAGTACTTCACGGCGTCGGGCAACCGGCCCTCGATATTGGCCAGCACCGCTGCCGCGCTGAACATTCCGTGCGCGATGGCGGTGGGGAAGCCGAACAACTTCGCACCGATCGAGCTGGTGTGGATCGGGTTGTGGTCACCGCCGATCGAGGCGTAGGACCGGATCTGGCCCGCCGAGATGCTGAGCACCGCGTTGGGCGGCGGCAGCTTCTTCGGCCTGGGTGGCTCGGGGCGCGGCTCACCGGACAGGCTGGTGCGCTGCTGGTGCAGGAACGTGGTGGTCTGCTCCCAGGCCAGGTCGTTGCCGATCTTGATGCTGGTCACCAGGTCCACCAGCAGGCCCTTGCGGTGCTCGCGCAGGTTCTCCGCATGCACCGACACATCCAGCGCATCGCTGACGGAGATCGGCCGGTACTGGGTGATGTGGTTCTCGGTGTGCACCGAACCCATTGCCGCGAAAGGGAAATCGAACGAGGTGGCCAGCGACATCATGGTCGGGAAGGTCAGCGCGAACGGATACGTCAGCGGTACGGCGTTGTCGAAGCGCAGTCCGGTGACGTTGGCGTACGCGGCGACGTTGGCCGGGTCGATCCGGAGTTCGGGGACATGGATCCGGCGATCGGGCAGGCCGCCGGCACGCGGCACGAACGGCAGCGCCCCGGCGACCGCGCGCGCCATGTTCAGCAGGCCGTTAGGTTGTGACATGCCGGTGTCCTCTGTTCTTCGCGTAGGCGCTCATCACGCCCCCAGCAGGGCTTGGCCGCAGACCCGAATCGTGTTGCCGGTGACCGCATTCGACGCCGGGCTGGCGAAGTAGGCGATGGTCTCGGCGACATCGACGGGCTGACCGCCCTGGAACAGCGAGTTCAGCCGGCGGCCGACCTCTCGGGTGGCCAGCGGAATGGCCTCGGTCATCTTGGTCTCGATGAAGCCGGGCGCGACGGCGTTGATGGTGATGCCCTTCTCGCCCAGCGTCGGGCCGAGTGCTTCGACGATGCCGATCATGCCGGCCTTGGTGGCCGCATAGTTGGTCTGGCCGCGGTTACCCGCGATGCCGGCCATCGACGACAGGCCGATCACCCGGCCCCCCTCGCCGAGTGCGCCCGCGGCGACCAGGCCTTCGGTGAGGTTCAGCGGCGCAAGGAGATTCACCGCGACGACCGAGTCCCAGCGCGGCTCGTCCATGTTGGCCAGCAGCTTGTCGCGGGTGATGCCGGCGTTGTTGACCAGGACGTCGAGCTTGCCGCCGTGGTGTTTGGTGAGGTGCGCGACGATCTGGTCCACTGCGTCGGACGCGGTGACATCGAGCGCCAATGCTGTCCCGCCCACCTTCTCGGCGGTCTCCTTCAGCGCCTCTTCGGCGGCCGGTACGTCGACCGCGACCACCGCGGCGCCGTCGCGGGCGAAGACCTCGGCGATGGTCGCGCCGATACCGCGGGCGGCGCCGGTCACCACGGCGACCTTGCCGGCCAGCGGCTTGTCCCAGTCCGCGGGCGCCTGCGAGGCGGCGGCCCCGACCCGGAACACCTGCCCGTCGACGAAGGCGGACTTGCCGGACAGGATGAAGCGCAGCGTCGATTCCAGACCGGAGGCACCCGGGTCGGCGTCGGCGGCCAGGTACACCAGCGACACGGTCGCGCCGCGGCGCAGTTCCTTGCCCAGCGATCGGGTGAAGCCCTCCAGGGCGCGCTGCACGATGTACTCATGCGCGGTGTTGGTGCCGGTCGGGGTGGTGCCGATGACGACGACCCGACCGGAGGCACCGAGGTTGCGCAGGACCGGGGTGAAGAACTTGTAGAGCTCCTTGAGCCCGGACGGTTCGGTGATGCCGGTCGCGTCGAAGACCAGCCCCCCGAAGGAGTCGGCCCAGCGCCCGCCGATGTTGTTCGAGACGACGTCGTAGTCCTCGGAGAGGGCGGCGCGCAGCGGTTCGACCACCCGGCCCTCCCCGCCGATCAGCAGCGATCCGGCCAGCGCGGGCTGGCCTGCGCGGTAGCGGCGCAGCTCTTCGGGCTGCGGGACGCCCAGTTGTTTGGCCAGGAATGAACCGGGCCCGGAATTGACCACTTGGGAGAACAAGTCGGAAGCCATGGGTACTAACTTACTCCAGAGTAAGGTTAGCGGGTAACCTTGGGCCATGCCTTCAGAAACCAATGACCGTCGCGTCGCCGTCCTCGGCGGAAACCGGATCCCGTTCGTCCGCTCCGACGGCGCCTACGCGAACGCCTCCAACCAGGACATGTTCACCGCCGTCCTCGACGGCCTCGCCGAACGGTTCAGCCTGCGCGGCGAGAAGCTCGACGCCGTGATCGGGGGCGCCGTGCTCAAGCACAGCCGCGATTTCAACCTGATGCGCGAGAGCGTGCTGGGCAGCTCACTGTCGCCCTACACCCCGGCCTTCGACCTGCAGCAGGCCTGCGGCACCGGCCTGCAAGCGGCGATCGCGGCCGCCGACGGTATCGCCCGCGGCCGCTATCAGGTGGCGGCCGCCGGTGGCGTGGACACCACCTCGGACGCGCCCATCGCCTTCGGCGATGATCTGCGCGGCGTGCTGCTCAGCGTGCGCCGCGCCAAGTCCAACCTCGACCGCCTCAAGCTGGTCGGCAAGCTGCCCGCGGCCCTCGGGGTGGAGATCCCCACCAACGGCGAACCCCGCACCGGGCTGTCGATGGGCGAGCACGCCGCCATCACCGCCAAGGAGATGGGCGTCAAGCGCGTCGACCAGGACGAGCTGGCCGCGGCCAGCCACCGCAACATGGCCGCCGCCTACGACCGCGGGTTCTTCGATGATCTGGTCACCCCGTTCCTCGGGGTCTACCGCGACAACAACCTGCGCCCCGATTCGTCGGCCGAGAAGCTGGCCAAGCTCAAGCCGGTCTTCGGGGTCCGCAACGGCGACGCGACCATGACGGCCGGCAATTCCACGCCGTTGACCGATGGCGCCTCGGTGGCCTTGCTGGCAAGCGAGGAGTGGGCCGCCGAGCGCAACCTGCCGGTGCTGGCCTACTTCGTCGACGGAGAGACCGCCGCGGTCGACTACGTCAACGGTCCCGACGGGCTGCTGATGGCGCCGACCTACGCGGTGCCCCGGCTGCTCGCCCGCAACGGCCTGACCCTGCAGGACTTCGACTTCTACGAGATCCACGAGGCTTTCGCCTCCGTGGTGCTGGCCACGCTGGCGGCCTGGGAGTCTCCGGACTACTGCAAGGGCCGGCTCGGCCTGGACGCCCCGCTGGGCGCCATCGACCGCAGCAAGCTCAACGTCAACGGCTCCTCGCTGGCCGCCGGGCACCCGTTCGCCGCGACGGGCGGGCGCATCGTCGCCCAGCTGGCCAAGCAGCTGGCCGAGAAAAAGAAGGAAACCGGGCAGCCGGTGCGCGGCCTGATCTCGGTCTGCGCCGCCGGTGGCCAGGGTGTGACGGCCATCCTGGAGGCCTAGGTCCTCGCCGAAACTGTATTCCGGACGGTGTCCACTCGCATTTTCCCTGCTGGAATACAGTTTCGGCCCGGCTCGGAAAGTTGCAGAAAAAGTTTTTCGGATTCGGTGTAACGCTCGCCGGAGCACCGTCGATACATGGGATAGCTCCGTGTTGCCGTCTGACCCCCCGACCCGACGGCAACACGGGGCTTCTCTATTTTTCGCGCACGTCCTTGGACGCGGTGACCGGTCCCGCTCCGGGCGGGGCGAACAGGCTGCCGGCCAGGCTGCCGCGCGCAGTCCGGACCGCGACCAGCGCCCACGTGCACAACAGGCCGGCGTAGGCCGCCGAGGCGGCCACCTCGAAAGCCGGCAGTCCGGTGTGCACCGCCAACTGCGTGGTGCCGGTGACGAACGTGCCGACCGGAAACGTCAGACTCCACCAGGTCAGCGCGAACGGCATCCCGCGGCGCAGGGTGCGCACGGTCAGCGCGGCGGCCAGCCCGATCCACAGCACACAGAAACCCCACACCGGCACCCCGAACAGGATCGCGAAGATCTCCGTGCCGGCCGCGAGTTCCGGCGCGACGGCCAGGTGAGCATGGGTGGCGAGCAGCCCCGCCACCGTGATCGACTGGCCCAGCGGCCCGAGCACGATCCACAGGGTCGGGACCCGTGCGGTGCCGGAGGTCCCGTACAGCGCCAGCCGGCTCCAGATCATCGTGATGATGATCAGCGCCGCGATCAGGGACAACCCGAACATCGCGAGGCAGCCGTAGAACATGGTGGTGCGGCCGGTGCCCGCCGCCATGTGCGGGATCAGCATCGCCCCCACTGCCGCGGAGACCATCGGCGGCACGACCGGCATCAACCACCCGCCGAAGGCGGCGTCCGGGCCGACGTTGAGTTGGGTGAACATCAGGTACGGGATGGTCATCGCGGTGAACAGCCCGCCGATGGTGCCCGCCGTCCACAGCACCCAGTTGATGTCGACGGCCAGGCTCTCGCCGATCAGATCCTTGCCGACCAGCATGGTGCCGGACCCCACAGTCAGCAGCGCCATCGGCGCGGCACCGTAGAAATGCGCCATCTGCGGATTGCGCGCGTGCCCGCGGGCGACGGTGGGGTGGCGGAACCACTGCACGGTGACAGCAATGATGAGCGCCACCAGCAGCACCGCCGCGCACACCCAGACGATCTCGGTGAACACCCGCAGCCCGGGTGGTTGCGCCGGCAGCGTGGCACCGGCCACGACGAGGATCCCGGTACCCATCACCGACGAGAACCAGTTCGGGCCGAAGTTTCCCAGCCGACTCCCGGTTTCGGTCATCGCGCGGCGGGCATCATGAGGAGCATGCAGATAAGCATCCTCGGGTCACTGTCCGGATCGGGCGCCACATCCCTCGTCGACGGCGTCGTGTCGGAATTCGCCAAGCTGCGCGACGAGGGGTTCCGCCGGATCTGGATGACGCAGATGCCCTACGAGCCGGACCTGCTGACCGTCCTGGCGGTGGCCCTGCGCGAGGTCGACACCATCGAGGTCGGCACCGGCGTGGTGCCGATCCAGAATCAGCATCCGATGCAGTTGGCCCAGCGCGCCCTGACGCTGAATCTGATCGCCGGCGGCCGCTTCATCCTCGGCCTCGGAATGACCCACGCGGCCGTCACCGAAGGCATGTGGGGCATTCCGTGGGATCGGTCGGTGCGACGGCTCAACGAGTATCTGGATGGACTGCTGCCGCTGCTGGCCGGTGAGCCCGCCGACGCGCCCGGGGAGATCTACACAACCCGCGGTGCGCTGCAGATCCCGGGCGCCGCACAGCCCGATGTGTACATCGCCGCGCTCGGTCCGCAGCTGTTGAAGATCGCCGGGCGGCGCACCTCGGGGACCGTCACGTGGATGACCGGGCCGAAGACGCTGGCCGAGCATGTCGGGCCGGCGCTGCGCGCCGCGGCCGCACCCGAGGGGCGTTCGGTCCGGGTGGTGGCCGCGCTACCGATCAGCGTCACCGACGATGTCGACGGCGCGCGGTCGCAGGCTGCCGAGCAGTTCGCGATGTACGGGCACCTGCCCTCCTACCGGGCCATGCTCGACCGGGAGGGCTACGCCGGCCCCGAAGATGCCGTCCTGATCGGGGACGAGGAGACGGTGACCGCCCGCATCGACGAGCTGCGCGCCGCCGGCGTGCACGAATATGTGGGCGTGGTCTACGACCGGTCACCCGAGGTCAGAGACCGGACGCGGGCCTTGTTGCGGGCGCTGGACGTCGATCTGCAAGGTGCCGAAAAACCCCTGGTGTGATCGTCGTCACAGGCGTACAGTCGACCGCACGACGGGTTCGGGAGAGACAGATCCAAAGAGCCGGGACGAGGTGAAACTCCGGCCGCGCGAGATACCGAAAGGTATGTGAGGACGCCCTCGAGGTCGAAAGACCGACAAGTCCTCCCGAACCCGCCCACATGTCTTCTGCCCATGGTGAACAGCGCGCCGCAGACCGATGGATGCGGCGAAGATACTGGCATGGGCGACATCCTTCCGATCCACCCGGACCGCAGGCGGCCGCGTGAGCCCGAACCCCTGTGGCGTGAAGTCCTCGGTCGGCGTCTGCGTGACACCCGCCGGCGCCGCGGCGCCAGGTTGGTCGACGTCGCGGCCCGCGCCGGGGTGTCACCGCAGTACCTCTCCGAGATCGAGCGGGGCCGCAAGGAGCCGTCGAGCGAGATGATCGCCGCCGTGTGCGGCGCACTGAACATCGACCTCGGGCGGCTGCTGGGCGGCATCTCGGCGGATCTCACCCGGCGCCCGACTCTCTCGACTTCCCGGGTCGCTACGCTCCCGCCCGCTGGAGGGGCCGGCGGCGCGACCCTGCTGGCCGCTTAGACGCGCTGATCGAGCACGCGATCGGCCAGTCCGTAGGCCACCGCACCTTCGGCGTCGAACACCCGGTCCCGGTCGGTGTCGTGGCGGAGTTGCTCGACGCCGCGGCCGGTGTGCCGGGACAGGATCGATTCGAGCTGATTGCGCATCCGGACCACCTCATCGGCCTGCAGGATCAGATCCGGGATGGTGCCGCGGCCCTGGGCGGCCGGCTGGTGCAGCACCACCCTGGTGTGCGGCAGCACCGAACGCCGGCCGGGCTCACCCGCGGCCAGCAGCACCGCCCCGGTCGCCACGGCCTGCCCGACGCAGGTGGTTGCCACCGGGGCCTTGATGAAGCGCATGGTGTCGTACACGGCGAGCATCGCCGACAGGTCACCGCCCTCGGAATTGATGTACAGCCCGATCTCCTGCTCCGGGTTGTCGGCCTCCAGGTGCAGCAGCTGTGCGATGAGGGCATTGGCGACACCGGAATCGATGGCGGTGCCGAGATAGACGATGCGCTCGGTCAGCAGATGTGAGTAGACGTCCATGATGCGTTCGCCGTGGGAACTGCGGGCGATCACATTGGGGATGGTGTATGTGCTCATGCGGCTCCCTCGCAGGCTCGGGTCCCGCATGCCATCTGTCGATTCGTTCGGCAAGTCTCACTCATGTCAGACTCCGATTCCGAAGGGCTGCTTGCGATTCGGGGCGATCTGTGCGAACTCGCCGACGATGTGATCGATGAAGCCGTAGGCGTGTGCCTGCTCGGCGGTGAACCAGCGGTCATGCAGCGAGTCGGTGAAGATGCGCTCGACGTCCTGGCCGGTATCGGCGGCGATGATCGCCAGCACGGTGTCGCGGGTGTGCCGCAGATCATCGGCCTGCACCTCCACCTCGACCGCCGATCCGGCGATGCCCGCCGAGCCCTGGTGCATCAGGATGCGTGCGTGCGGCAGCGCGAAGCGCTTACCCGGCGTCCCGGATGAGAGCAGGAATTGGCCTGCACTGCAGGCCAGTCCGAGCGCCAGGGTGGACACGTCGGCGGGTATCAGCGCCATCACGTCGCGGATCGCCAGCATGGCGGGCACCGAGCCGCCGGGGGAGTGGATCCACAGGGCAACATCGTCATCGGATTCGGAACCCAGCGTCAGCAGTTGTGTCATCAGCACGGCGCCGTTGTCATCGTCGAGGGCGCCGTCGAGCACGAGCACTCGCTTGCGGTACAGGTCCTCGCGCAACTGACGGCCGAACGGTGGTGGTTTCTCGGTCATGCCTCGACTGTGCCGGGTGAGCTGCCTTCTGCGCCTGCGGTGCTGCTGTGAGCAGAACGCCTCGGCGAAACTCGCGTACCGGGGCCAATTCGCGCGGGGATTACCCCGGGTACGCGAGTTTCGCCACCAAATGCAAGGACCCCGGGATCGCCGGGGTCCTTGGTCTTCGGGAACTCAGAGAATCAGAAGGCTGCTTCGTCCAGTTCCATCACTTCGTTGTCGATCGCCTCCAGCACCGTGCGGGTGCTGGTCAGCAGCGGCAGGAAGTTCTTGGCGAAGAACGACGCGGCGCCGATCTTGCCCTCGTAGAACGCCTTGTCCGCACCGGTGGCGCCGGCGTCGAGCTTCTCGATCGCCACCGCGGCCTGCTGCTGCAGCAGCCAGCCGATGACCAGGTCGCCGACGCTCATCAGGAAGCGCACCGAACCCAGGCCGACCTTGTAGATGGCGGCCGGATCCTCCTGCGAGGCCATCAGGTAGCCGGTCAGGGTGGCGGCCATGCCCTGCACGTCCTCCAAGGCGGTCGCCAGCAGTGCACGCTCGGCCTTCAGGCGGCCGTTGCCGGTCGCGTTCTTCACGAAGTTGTCGATCTCACCGGACAGGTAGGCCAGCGCCTGGCCCTTGTCGCGGATGATCTTGCGGAAGAAGAAGTCCTGCGCCTGGATGGCGGTGGTGCCCTCGTACAGCGAGTCGATCTTGGCGTCGCGGATGTACTGCTCGACCGGGTAGTCCTGCAGGAAGCCCGATCCACCGAAGGTCTGCAGGCTCTCGGTGAGCTTGGCGTAGGCGGTCTCCGAGCCGAAGCCCTTGACCACCGGCAGCAGCAGGTCGTTGATCCGGACCGCCATGTCGGCGTCGACACCGTGCAGCGCCTGGGCGACCTCGTCGTCCTGGAAGGTGGCGGTGTACATGTACAGCGCGCGCATGCCCTCGGCGTAGGACTTCTGGGTCATCAGCGAGCGACGCACGTCCGGGTGATGGGTGATGGTCACCCGCGGTGCGGTCTTGTCGGTCATCTGAGTCAGATCGGCACCCTGGACGCGGTCCTTGGCGTACTCGAGCGCGTTCAGGTAGCCGGTCGACAGGGTGGCGATGGCCTTGGTGCCCACCATCATCCGGGCCTGCTCGATGACGTCGAACATCTGGGCGATGCCGTTGTGCACCTCGCCGACGAGCCAGCCGACGGCGGGCTTGTCGTGCTGGCCGAAGGACAGCTCACAGGTGGCCGAAACCTTCAGGCCCATCTTGTGTTCGACGTTGGTGACGTAGACGCCGTTGCGCTCGCCGATCTCGCCGGTCTCGAAGTCGAAGTGGAACTTCGGCACGAAGAACAGCGACAGACCCTTGGTGCCCGGGCCTGCGCCTTCGGGACGGGCCAGCACCAGGTGCGCAATGTTGGGGAAGAGGTCGTCGGCGTCGGCGGAGGTGATGAAGCGCTTCACACCGTCGATGTGCCAGGTGCCGTCCTCCTGCTTGACGGCCTTGGTGCGGCCGGCGCCCACATCGGAGCCCGCATCGGGCTCGGTGAGCACCATGGTGGCGCCCCAGTTGTTCTCCGAGGCGATAGCCGCCCACTTCTTCTGCTCTTCGGTGCCGTTGTGCGCGAAGATCTGCGCGAAACCGGCTCCGCCGCCGTACATCCAGACCGCCGGGTTGGCGCCCAGGATGTGCTCGTTGAGCGCCCACAGCAGTGCCTTGGGGGCGGGCATGCCGCCCAGGTCCTCGTCGAGGGCAACCTTGTTCCAGCCGCCGTCGATGGTGGCGTTGACCGACTTCTTGAACGACTCGGGCAGCGTGACGGTGTGCGTCGCGGGATCGAAGACCGGCGGGTTGCGGTCACCGTCGGCGAACGACGCGGCGATCGGGCCCTCGGCCAGACGCGCCATCTCGTTGATCATCTCGCGGGCGGTGTCGGCGTCCAGGTCGGCGAAGCTGCCCGCGCCGAGTGCCTTGTCGAGACCGAGTACATCGAACAAGGCGAATACCTGGTCACGAACGTTGCTCTTGTAGTGACTCACAGTGTCTCCTCAATGAGATTGGGTCTAAGCAGTTGGTACTTGCGGCGGTTGGGTACTTGCGTCTGGACTGCACTAAGTTACCCACCAGTAACTGCTGTGAACTATACCGCCGAGTAACCTCCGCGCAAAGCGGTCGGGAGCAAATTTTCGGCCACCGCCCAACCCGGTGGTTGATCGGGCGTTGTATCGTGCCCGAAAATATCCTCTGAGCTGCACGTCTAAGCTGAATGTGATGCTGGCCACGATGGTTGCGGCGCGCCATCTAGAGTGAGGCGGATGAGGCGTGTGGTGGTATGGGGAACCGGCAATATGGGTGCGACCGCGATCCGGTCGACGGTGGCCTTTCCCGGGTTGAGCCTGACCGGATTGATCACCTCGTCGGCGGAGAAGACCGGCCGCGACGCCGCCTCCTTCGCAGGTCTGGACGCCGAGACCGGTGTTCTCGCGGTCAGCGACCCCGCCGAGGTGGACGCCGCGCTCTCCGACGGCGACGCCGTCGCCTATATGGCCTCCGGCGACATCCGGCCCGACGAGGCCATCGCCGATATCGAACGCGCGCTGCGCGCCGGGGCGCACGTGGTGACCCCGTCGCTGTACTCGCTCTACGACCCGCGCTCGGCACCACCGGAATGGGTGCAGCGCCTCACCGATGCCGCCCACGCCGGCGGCGCGAGTCTGCTGGTGTCCGGCGTCGACCCCGGCTGGGGCAACGACGCCCTGGCGGTGACGGCTGCCAGCCTGTGCACCCGCATCAAGACGATCACCTGTCAGGAGATCTTCGACTACTCCACCTACAACCAGCCGTTCGCGGTCAAGGTGTCGTGCGGGTTCGGGGGCGCCATGGACGAGACACCGATGATGCTGCTGCCGTCCATCCCGACGATGGTGTGGGGCGGCAACGTCCGCCTGATCGGGCGCGGCCTCGGCATCGAGATCGACGAGATCACCGAGGAAGTCGAGCGGCTACCGCTGGAGCAGACCGTCGACACGGTGATGGGACCGTTCGAGAAGGGCACCCAGGGCGCGTTCTTCCTCAAGGTGATCGGCTGGTCCGCCGGCACGCAGCGGGTCATCATCGAGCACATCACCCGCATCCACCCGACCTGCGCGCCGGACTGGCCGCAGCCCGACGAGGGGGTCGGTGATCACCGCGTCATCGTGGACGGCGATCCGCAGCTCACCATCACCACTCGCGCCGACGTGCCCGGCGGCACCCGCGCCGACGGCGGGAACACCACCGCCGCCAACCGGCTGCTCGGCGCCATCGAGTGGCTGGCCACCCAGCCCGCCGGGATCTACGACGGGCTGGATGTGCCGTTGCGTTCGTCGCTCCCCACCGGGGTGGAAGCGACGCGCTGGGCCTAGCTCTCGGCCTTTTCTTCGGCGGGTGACTCTGCCTCAGCCGCCGGTGATTCGGCATCGGGCAGCTGCGAGACCAGGTGCTCGGCGAGTTCGCCGATGGTCGGATAGTCGAACACCGCCGTCGGGCTGATATCGAACTTGCCGCCGAACTGGCCGAACAACCTGTTGCGGAGTTCGACAGCCATCAGCGAGTCCGTGCCGAGGTCCAGGAACCGGCTCGTCGCCGCCGGTGGCTGCGCCAGCCGCAGGAAGCCCTGCACCTCGCGCTGCAGGAACTCGGTGATGAAACCGGCCCGCGCCGCGACCGGCAGTTCCTGCAGTTGCCGCAGCAACTCGCTGTCCCCACCGGATGAAGCGTCCCCGCTGGGCAGCACCTGATCCAGCAGCGGCGGACGGATACCACCCAGCATCTTGGCGGTCCGCTGCCAGTTGGCCTTGAGCACCGTGGCCTGTGCCGTGCCGTGCCGGACGACCTCGCCGAGCGCGGCCAGCGCCGCCGACGGCTCCAGCGGCATCATGCCCTGGGCACTGAGGTTGGCCATCGCCGCCTGCGAGCTGGCCATGCCGCCGCTGCCCCACGGACCGAAGTTGACCGCGGTCGCCGGCAACCCCTGCGCCCTGCGCTGCGCGACGAGCCCGTCGAGCATGGCGTTCGCGGTCGCGTAGTTGGCCTGGGACGGCGAGCCCAACACCGCCGACGCCGACGAGTAGACGATGAAGAAATCCAGCTCGTCGGTCCTGGTCAGCTGATCCAGGTAGTGCGCGCCATAGGCCTTGGGCCCCAACGCCGCCTGGAACCGCTCCAGGCTCTGCTGCGGTAGCAGGGCGTCGTCGAGCACGCCCGCCAGGTGGACCAGACCCGCCAGCGGCGGCAGCTCGGCCCGGATCTTCTCCAGCAGCGTCGCCACCGCGGCCACCTCGCCGACGTCGGCGGAGAAGACGTGGATCCGGCAGTGGTAGCGCTCGGTGATCGCGTCGATGGCCTGCTGGGCCTCGGCATCGGGAGCGCGACGGCTGGTGAGCACGATGTCGCCGGCGCCGAGCTGGGCCAGGTAGGCCGCCGTGTGCAGACCCAGCGCACCCAGACCGCCGGTCACCAGGTAGCTCCGATCACCGTGCGGCTGCAGCGGTTTCGGCATCTGCACGACGATCTTGCCGATATGGCGGGCCTGCTGCATGCGCCGGAACGCGGTCCTGGCCTCGGTCAGCGGGTAGACCTCGGCGGGCACCGGTGTCCACTCGCCACTGGCCAGCCCGTCGGACACCTCGGACATCAGGCGTTGGATGTGGTCGGGATCGCTCATCATCGTCACGTCCAGTGCGACGATTTCGTAGTCGATGTCGGGACGCACCGCGGCCATCTGCGCGGTGGTCCAGATATCGCGCTTGGCGATCTCGGCGAACCGACCACCCTGCGCAGTCGCCCGAACCGTCGCCTCGATGAAGCCCTCGTTGGTCAGGCTGTTGAGCACCACGTCCACACCCGTGCCGTCGGTGTCGGCGAGGATCTGATCCGCGAAATCGGTGCTGCGCGAGTCGTACACGTACTCCACGCCCATCGCGCGCAGCGTGGCGCGCTTGTAGGTGCTGGCCGTGGCGAAGACGATCGCGCCGTGGTGGCGTGCCATCTGCACCGCGGCCAACCCGACACCGCCACTGGCGGCGTGGATGAGCACCTTGTCGCCGGGCCGCAGCCTCGCCCAGTCGAAGGCCAGCCGGACCGTCAGCGCCGCCGCGGGGATGGTCGCGGCATCGACCGCGCTGATCCCGGCCGGCACCGCGGCCAGCAACTGTGCGGGCACGTTGAGCCGACTGGCGAAAGCGCCCTGCATGGAACCGAAGACCCGCTGGCCGACCTCGAATCCGGTGACCTCCGAGCCGATCTCGGTGACGACACCACAGAGGTCGCCCCCGATCGGCCCGGGGTCGCCGGGGTAGAGGCCGAGCACGTTGAGCACGTCACGGAAGTTGAGGCCGGCGGCCTCGATCCGCACCTGGACCTCGTTGGCCTCCGGTGGGGTCACCTCCGCCTCGGTCAGCCGCAGGTTGTCGATGGCACCACGCTCGGTGGGAGCCAGCGCGTAGTCGTACGACCGGGGCATCGGCAGGTGACCGGTCCGGGCCCAGTGCAGCAACCGCGACACCAGGAAACGACCTTGCCGCACCGCCATTTCGGGCTCGGTGACCGGGGTGCCGAGCGCGTCGGGCAGCCAGCTCAGCGGCTCTCCGGGACCCGCCACGTCCAGCAGCCGGCAGCGCAGGGTCGGCTGTTCGGCGATCAGGGTGCGCCCGAAACCCCACAGCGCGGCCTGCACCGGGTCGACCGGCTCACCGGGTTCGGTGGCCACCGCGCCTTCGGTGATGATCCACAGCCCGCCGGGCAGATTGCTCACCTGGCCGGCCAGCGCGCTCTGGGTGGCGGCGAGCAGGGCCGAGACCTCGGCCTCCAACCGCTCCGCGAGGTCGGCGGTGGGCCCGTCGGTGATTCTCCCCGTCGCCCCGCTCGCCCCGGCACCGGCGTGTCCCGAACTGCGCCAGACGATCCCGCTGACCGGGGTGCCGCGTTCGGTGGCGGCGGCGAACGCCTGCTTCCAGGCGTCCGGATCGGCGGGTCGCTCGATGCGGACAGCGTGTGGGACGGCGCCGGCGAGGGCGTCGTCGCCGGCGATCAGCCAGGTGCCGCTCGCGATCCTGGCGGCCTCGTCTCCGGCCTCGGCGACATTGGCCGGCGCGGCACCTTCGTGCCAGCCCACCGTGTACAGCAGCCGGGTGGAGTCGCCGCCGAGCCCCCGCAGCAGCGCCTCCCGCGGCGCGCGCTTCACGGTGAACTCACGGATCCCGCCCAGCACCCGACCGTCGCGGTGCACGAAATCGAGGTCGAAGACCAGGGTTTCGCTGTTGAGCGGGCCCTCGTGCCAACGTGCCCGGCAGTAGAACCGGTTCGGCATCTTCTCCAGCAGTTGCACCCGCCCGTACCGCAGCGGCAGGAACAGGTCGTGCATGCCCTGTTCGGCGGCGAGCACCGCCGGGAAGGCCGGGAAGGCCACCCCGGTGCACAGATCGAGCAGGACGGGGTGGATCGGTTCGCTGCCCAGATGCTCGGCCAGTTCGTCGCCGACGGACACGTCGCCGATCGCCTCGCCGTCGCCGACCCACAGCGACTTCAGTGAGGTCGACCAGGTGGGTCCCCAGGCGAGTTCCAGATCGTTGAAGATCTCGAAGAGTTCCTGCGGACGGGTGCGGTTCATGTGTTCGACCGCTTCGTCGGGGCTGAGGGTCGGGGCGTCCTCGGCCGGCGCATCGGTATCGGCACCCGAGCCGAGCGTGCCGTCCGCGTTCAGCGACCACTCGGCCTCGCGCACCCCGTAGGGCCGGCTGTGCACCTGGAACTTCCAGCCGTCATCCTGCGGGTGCAGTGTCAGCTGCACCTCGCGAGACGCCTTGTCGGGCAAAATGATCGGCTCGTAGAAGTAGACATCCTTGACGTGCGCCGGTGCGTCCGCGGCGGCCAGGGCCATCGCGGCGTAGGTCGCACCAGGGACGACCACGGTGCCGTAGATGACGTGATGCGCCAGCCACGGCTGTGTCTTGACCGACAACACATTGCTGTAGACGGTGTCGCCGGAGGCGAGATCCTTGGCGCTGCCCAGCAGTCCGGACGTCGAGATCCCGCCGGAGCCCATGCCGACCACGGAGGTCTTGGGCCAGTAGCGGCGACGCTGGAACGGGTAGGTGGGCAGCTCCAGCCGGTGCTGCTCGCCATGGTGCTTGGCGGCGAAATCGGGCCGGTGACCGCAGATGTACGCGGTGGCCAGTGCCTCGGTGATCTGGCGCTGTGCGTTGGCGCCCTTGCGCAGCGACACGATGGTCCGCGGCGTGGCCGAGGACTCGGGCCAGCTCTGCAGTGCGGCGGCGGTGAGGATCGGCTGCGGTCCGATTTCCATCAGCACCGAGCATCCCAGTGCCGCCACGGTGCGCACGCTCTCGGTGAACTGCACCGGCTGGCGCGAGTGCCGGCGCCAGTACTGGGCGTTGATCGGCGTCTCGGCCGTCAGCACCGCCCCGGTCCGGTTGCAGACCAGCGGCCGGGTCGGCACGGCGTACTCGAATTGACCCGCGAAGGACTCGAATTCGTCGAGCACCGGGTCCAACAGCTCGGAGTGGAACGCGTGGCTGGTCTCCAGCCAGGTGCAGCGGGCGCCGTCGGCACTGCAGTTGGCGACGATCTGTTCGAGATCTTCGCCGGGGCCGGACAGCACGGTGTTGCGGCCGTTGTAGGCACCGACCGACACCCGGCCGAACGCCTCGGCGGCGCCTTCGACGTACTCGGGGTCGGCGAACACTGCCACCATCCGCCCGCCCGCGGGCAGGCTGCCGAACAGCCGCCCGCGTTCGGCGATCAGCCGCGCGCCGTCCGCCAGGCTGAAGACGCCGGCCACGCAGGCCGCCGCGTACTGGCCGACGCTGTGGCCCAGCACCACGTCCGGCTCGATACCCCAGGACTGCCACAGCCGGGCCAGGCCCATCTCGACGGCGAAGATCGCCGGCTGTGCGAACGAGGTGTGCCGCAGGGTTTCGGTGGCCTCCCGGCCGGTGTCGAAGATCGCGTCCAGCAGCGGGCGGGGCAGCATGCCGTCGACGGCCTGTGCGCACTGACGCACGGTGTCGGCGAAAACCGGTTCGGAGTCGAACAATTCGCGCGCCATCCCCGGGTACTGACTGCCCTGTCCGGGGAAGAACCAGGCCGTGGTCGGCGGATCGGTGCACTCGCCGCGTACCACGCCCGGGCGTAGCCGGTTGGCCACCAGATCGTCGAGCAGCATCTTGGCTTCCGCAACGGTGTTCGCGACCACTGCCGCGCGGTGCTCGAAGTGTGAGCGCCCCGCTCCGGCGGTGAACGCCACATCGGCGACCGAGGCCTCCGGGTGGGCGTCCAGCCAGCCGGAGTACCGCTGTGCCAGCGCCACCAGTCCCTGCGCCGACCGCGCGGACAGCGGCAGCACGCTCAGCGGTTCCCGCGCGGGCGTGGCGGTACCGTCCGCGGGCTCGGCCGGTGACTCGTCGGTGGATTGTGCCGAAAGTGCTTCGGGCGCTTCCTCGATCAGAACGTGTGCGTTGGTGCCCGTGAACCCGAAGGCGCTGACGCCGGCGCGGCGTGGACGGCCGTCGGCGTGCCACGGGGTGGGCTTGTCCACGACCTGCACGGGCAGGCTGTCCCACGGGATGTGCGGTGACGGGTTGTGGAAATGCAGGGTCTGCGGCAGCAGGTCGTGCTGCAGCGACAGCACGACCTTGACCAGGCCGGCGACACCGGCGGCCGACTCGAGGTGGCCGACGTTGGTCTTCGCCGTACCGATCAGCAGTGGCCGGCTCGGGTCCCGGTCCGCGCCGTATACGGCTGCGGCCGCCTGCACCTCGATCGGGTCGCCCAGCGGGGTGCCGGTGCCGTGCGCTTCGAGGTAGTCGACGTCACCGCCGGACAGGCCGGCCCTGGCCAGTGCCGAGCTGATGAGCCGTTGCTGGGCGCCGCCGTTGGGTACCGTCAGGCCGCTGGAGGCGCCGTCCTGGTTGACCGCGCTGCTGCGGATGACCGCGCTGATCCGATCGCCGTCGCGCTGGGCGTCGGACAGGCGCTTGAGCACCAGCACGCCGCAGCCCTCGCTGCGGACGTAGCCGTCGGCGGCGGCGTCGAACGTCTTGCACCGGCCGTCCGGGGACAGCATCCGGGCCCGCGAGGCCGCGACCACCGACGCCGGGCTCAGCAATACGTTCACGCCACCGGCGATGGCCATATCGCAGTCGCCGGAATGCAGGGCCTGGGCGGCCTGGTGCACGGCGACCAGCGAGGAACTGCAGGCGGTGTCCACCGCCATCGCGGGGCCCTCGAGTCCGAGGGTGAAGGAGACCCGGCCGGCGATCGCGTTGAGGGCGTTGCCGGTGATGAAGTGCGGCTGCAGGTTCTCCAGCGAATCGTTGGACAGCAGGTGTGAGTACTCGTTGGCGCCGACGCCGACGAACACGCCGGTGCGACTGCCGCGCAGGGACGCAGCGGAGTAGCCGGCCCGCTCCAGACCCTCCCAGGACAGTTCGAGCATGAGGCGCTGCTGCGGGTCGATCCAGACGGCTTCCCGCGGGGAGATGCCGAAGAATTCCGGATCGAATCCGTCGACGCTCTCCAGGTATCCGCCGCTTCGGGTGTAGATCTTGCCCGGCATCTGCTGATCCGGGTCGTAGAACTCGTCGACGTCGAAGCGGTCCTCGGGGATCTCCCGGATGGCATCCACGCCTCCGGAGAGCAGAGCCCAGTAGGCCTCCGGATCGGGTGAGCCCGGGAAACGGCAGGCGACGGCGATGATGGCGATCGGCTCATCGGCCGCCGCGGTCGTCAGCGAGACCGGCTGTGCGGCAGCCTTTTTCGCGCCGCGCTCGTTGAGCTTCAGCACGTCGCCGAGCAGGTAGTCGGCCATATCGGTCAGCCGTGGGTGGTCCATCGCCAGGGTCGCGGGCAGTTCGGCACCGACGGACTGTTCCAGCCGCCGTCGCAGTTCGACGGCCATCAGCGAATCCAGCCCCAGGTCGAAAAGACCTGTCTCTTCCCGGATCTCGGCGGCGTCGATCTGGGTCACCTCGGCGACCGCGTCGCGCAGTTCCTCCAGCACAAGCTTCTTGCGCTGCTGTACCGGAGCGGAGGTGAGGCGTTCGACGAGTCGGGTCGTTCCCACGGTTCCCGCCGGCGCGGCGGCCGACTCGGGAACCTCGCCGGCCACCTCGGCCAACAGAGCGCGCTGACCGGCCTGCAGATAGATGGGCAGGAAACGGGCCCAGTCGATCCTGGCCACGACTGCTGATGGCACGCCTGATGCCGCCGCGCCGACCATGACATCGGCCATTCCGGCCAGGGCGTCGGCCGGTGACAGCGTGCGGACACCGCGCTTGTCCAACTGGGCGCGGGCTTCGCCGTCGGCCATACCCGCCGACCACGGCCCGAAGTTGACGTTGAATCCGGGTACGCCCTGCTCGCGCAACCGCCAGGTCAACCCGTCGAGGAAGGCGTTGGCCGCGCTGTAGGCGCTCTGGCCGTAGCTGCCCCACACCGAGGAGATCGAGGACGTGGAAAGGAAGAAGTCCAGTTTCAGATCGGTGATGGCCTCACTGAGATACCAGGCACCCCAGACCTTTCCGGAGAACACCCGATCCAGTTCCGCGGGATCCAGGGTGCTCAACGCGGTGGTGCTGTTCTCGCCGGCGGCATGCACGATGCCGGCCAGCGGTGGCAGTTCGGCGGCGATGGTGGCCATCAGATGCGCGATATCGTGCGGGTTGGCGACATCGGAGGCGACGGCCCGAACCTCGCAGCCGTACTGCTGGCGCAGCGCGTCCATGCGTTGCTCCGCAGCGCTGCCGGGGGCCCGACGGCTGGTCAGTACCAGGTGGCGGGCGCCGTGCGCGGCCAGGTAGCCCGCGATCTCCAGTCCGAGTGAGCCCAGGCCGCCGGTGACCAGATACGTGGCGTCGGAGCGCAGTTCGAGGGTCGTGGGGTTCGGCTGCCCGGTGCGCCTGCTGAGCCGGGGCACATGGACGACCTGGCCGCGCAGTGCGATCTGGTCCTCACCCGGTGCGGCGCCGACGATCTGGGTGATCAGTCGCGACCACTCCTCGGCGATCCCGGAAACGTCGGCCAGGCCGCCCCAGATCTGGGGGTATTCCAGGGCAGCCGCGCGGCAGAAACCCCACAGACTGCTCTGCTCGGGTGCCGCCGGGTCGGTGTCGAGCACCCGTTGCGCACCGTGGGTGACGACCCAGATCGGGGCGCGCAGATCGGCCGCGGCGGCGGCGCGGAACAGCCGCTGGGTGCCGTCCAGGACCCGGTGCTGCATCCGCAGCAGTGACCGCATCGAGGGAGCGATCTCCTTTTCCAGGGCCGCGACATGCAGGATGCGCAGTGTCGGTTCGTCTTCCACCGCGGCGCGCAGATCGGCGGAAAGGCGTTGCTCGTCGGCGTCGGATGCCGGCAGGCGCAGCGTCCGGTGCCGGTGGCCCTGCGCGGTCAGCGCGTCGAGAACCGGTGCGACGGTGTCGGCGTCATCGCCGATGACCAGCCAGGCGCAGCCCTCACCGGTGGGTGCGGCGGATGCCGGTGCCGACACCAGCCAGCGGATCTCGTAGCGCGCGTCCGCGATGGACTGGGCGTCGCGCTGCCGATTGTGTTGGGCGGCAAGCTTGTTGAGAACATCAGCGGTGGTCAGGCTGGTACCCGAGGTGTCGAGCAGGGCCGCGAGTTCCTCGATGCGGCCGTCCTCGAGAAACCGGACGGCATCGGTGCGGACGGCGTCGTTCTTGGCCGGCTGCGTCTGCTTGTCGCGGAACCAGTACTGCCGGTGCTCGAACGGGTAGGTGGGCAGGTCCAGCTTGCGCGCGGGGCGTGCCAGCAGCGCGGCGAAGTCGGGCAGGTGTCCGGCCACGTAGGTGTTGGCCACCGCCTCGGCGATGTGGCGGTGATCAGAACCGTTGCGCCGCATCGACGCAACGGCGCGTGGAGCGTTGGCCGGGTCGGGCCAGGCGCGCATGGCGGCGGCGGTCAGCACCGGCTGCGGGCCGACCTCCAGCAGCATCGCGCAGCCCAGATCGGACAGCGTGGCCACACTCTTGGCGAACTCCACGGGCTGGCGGGCGTGGCGGCGCCAGTAGGCGCCGTCCAGTTTGGCGGTGCGGCCCAGGGCCGCACCGGTCCGGTTGCACACCAGGATCCGTTGCGGGGCGGCGAAGGTGAACTGATCCGCGTAGGTCTCGAACGCATCGAGCGCGGGATCCAGCAGTGCGGAGTGGAAGGCGTGGCTGGTGTCCAGGAAGTCGCAGCGCACACCGTCGGCGGTCAATCCGGCCACCGCCCGCTCCAGGTCCTCGCCGGGACCCGAGAGCACCGTGTTGGCGCCGTTGTACGCGGCCACCGACAGGCTGGGATACTCGTCGGTGAGCCGCTCGACGCGGTCGGGAGCGGCGAAGATCGCGGCCATCCGGCCGCCGGCGGGCAGATCGCCGAAGAGGCGGCCGCGCTCGGCCAGCAGCCGCGCGCCGTCTTGCAGGCTGAACACCCCGGCGACACAGGCCGCCGAGTACTGACCCACGCTGTGACCGAGCACCACATCCGGTTCGTATCCCCACGACTGCCACAGCTGGGCCAGGCCCATCTCGATGGCAAAGATCGCCGGCTGGGTGTGGCGGGTCTGGCGCAGCGCCTCGTCCCCGTCGGCCGAGTCGTAGATGACCTCCAGCAACGGCCGTTCCAGAATCCCGGCGACGGCGTCGGCGCATCGCCGCACGGTCTCGGCGAACACCGGCTCGGTCTCGAACAGCTCTCGCGCCATTCCCGCGTATTGGCTGCCCTGCCCGGGGAACAACCATGCGGTCTTGGGTGCGTCGGCGCAATGCCCGCGCACCAGGCCGGGCGCGGGGCGGTCGTCGGCGAGCGCGCCGAGCAGTTCACGCGCGGACTCGATCGAGTTCACCACGAGCGCGGCCCGGTGTTCGAGGTGGGCACGCCCGTCGCCCGCGGTCAGGCACACGTCGGCCAGCTCGGCGTCCGGGTGCTCGGTCAGCCAGCCGCGGTACAGCTCGGCGGTCTGCACCAGGGCGGCCGGGGTGCGCGCGGACAGCGGCAGCACCATGAAGCGCCGGGCATCGGCCCCGTCCTCGGTGGCGGCCGGCGCCACGGCCGGTGCTTCCTCGAGGATGACGTGCGCGTTGGTGCCGGAGAACCCGAACGAGCTGACACCGGCGATTCGGGGTCGTTCCGCGCGCTCCCAGGCGGTGGATTCCTCCACCACGCGGACCGGGATGCGGTCCCACGGGATGTGCGGCGACGGATTGCGGAAGTTCAGGTGCTTGGGCAGCTCCTGGTGCTCGAGTGCGAGGACGACCTTGAGCACACCGGCGACACCGGCGGCGGCCTCCAGATGGCCGATGTTCGTCTTGGCGGAGCCGATGAGCAGCGGCTGATCGGCCGCGCGGCCCTTGCCCAGCACGGCGGCGGCGGCCTGCACCTCGATGGGGTCTCCCAGCGAGGTTCCGGTGCCATGCGCTTCGAGATAGTCGATATCGCCGGCGCTCAGACCGGCGCGTTCCAGCGCCTCGGTGATGACCCGCTGCTGGGCGACACCGTTGGGCACCGTCAGCCCGCCCGAGGCGCCGTCCTGGTTGACGGCGCTGCCGCGGATGACCGCCCGGATGCGGTCCCCGTCGCGCACCGCGTCCTCGAGACGCTT
Organism: Mycolicibacterium frederiksbergense; assembly: GCF_012223425.1. GTDB lineage: Bacteria > Actinomycetota > Actinomycetes > Mycobacteriales > Mycobacteriaceae > Mycobacterium > Mycobacterium frederiksbergense. The sequence goes on along the minus strand of NZ_CP038799.1, from coordinate 2,168,104 downwards.
GATGACGACGACACCGCAGCCCTCCCCGCGGACGTAGCCGTCGGCCGCGGCATCGAAGGTCTTGCACTTGCCGTCCGGGGCGAGCATCCGGGACTGCGAGAACGTGATCATGGTGGCCGGGCTCAGCAGCACGTTCGCGCCACCGGCCAGGGCGAGATCGCATTCCCCGAGCTGCAGGGCCTGGCAGGCCTGGTGGATGGCGACCAGCGAGGAACTGCACGCCGTGTCGACGGTGACGGCGGGCCCGTGCAGCCCCAGCCGGTAGCTGATCCGGCCCGCCCCGGCCGCACCCGAGGTGCCGATGGCCAGGTAGGCCTCGATCTCGGGGTAGGTCAGCTCCGAGGACGCCATGCCCAGGTAGTCGTGGGTGGACAAGCCGACGAAGACACCGGTCTGGGTGTTCGCCAAAGCCGTTGGTGCGGTGCCGGAATGCTCCACAGCGCGCCAGGAGGTCTCCAACAGCAGCCGGTGCTGCGGGTCCATGAGCCGGGCCTCGCGGGCGGACACACCGAAGAACGGCGCGTCGAACCCGGTGGCGTCGTCGACGAAGCCGGCCCGGCGGGCGACGATCTTGCCGGGCGCGGAGGCATCCTCGTTGAAGAATTCCTCGACGTCCCACCGGTCCTGGGGGATCTCCGAGACCGCGTCGCGGCCGTCGTGCAGCACATCCCAGTACTGGTCGGTGTCGGCGGCGCCGGGCAGGCGGGCGGCGTAGCCGATGATGGCGAAACGGGTCGGCTCTTGCCCGGCCTCGCGGCCCGAGCGTGCTACGGACGACTGGGTATGGTCGGTTGCTGCCATCAGGTGTACTCCCCGCGTCGATCCGATGAACTGCCGATGATGAGATTTCGGTGCCATCGGTAAGGGCCGCGCACAGTCCGTTGAACGGCCACGGCCCGCTATCTGCCGACAGCAACGGCCGGTACCTTACTCGCCGGTCAGTATTGCATGTAGGTTGCTACCGCACGCGGTTTCATATCTGCCGCTGAGCCCGATGGTGGCCCGGCGCTCCCCGTGCCGACAGCCGCTATCGTGAAGTCGCCGTCGGTGTTGCCGGACCGCCGCCGCTGGAGACCCCGGGAGGGAAAGCTTGCAAATCGGGAAGATCACGATCGGCACGATCGATGACTGGAAGCCGGCCCCCGGTGTGGTGACCTCCTGGCACCCCACGACCGAGTCGATGGAGAAGGCCCGGCAGGCCCCGGTCAGTGCCGTCCCGGTCAGCTATATGCAGGGCCAGCACATCCGCGGGGTCTATGAGCAGGACGCCAAGGGTCTGGACTATTCACGACAGATCATCGCCACCTGTGAAGTGCCTGGCACGTGCGATATCTCGGCGATGAATCACGCGCTCAACCATTATCTGCGCCGGCATGACACCTACCGCAGCTGGTTCGAATACGACGGTTCCGGTGAGATCGTCCGGCACAGCATCGCCGACCCCGCCGATATCGAATTCGAACCCGTCAACCACGGCGAGATCACCGCCGTGGACGCGCGCAAACACATTGTCGACATACCCACACCGCTGGAGTGGGGCTGTTTCTCCTTCGGAATCGTGCAGAGCGAAGACCATTTCGATTTCTATGCCGCCATCGACCATGTGCACGGCGATGCGGCGCTGATCGGGATCACCATGCTCGAGGCGCACGGGATGTACACCTCGTTGCTTTCCACCGGCCAGCCGATGGCGCTGCCGGACGCCGGTCGGTTCGACGATTTCTGCGTTCAGGAACGCGAGAACACGGCAGGACTGACCGTGGATTCCCCGGAGGTCCGGGCCTGGATCGAGTTCGCCGAGAACAACAACGGCAGCATGCCCGAATTTCCCCTGCCACTGGGCAATCCGCTGGAGCCCACGGTTGCCGACATGGTCGGGGAGATGCTGCTCGACGCGGACCAGACCGCCCGCTTCGAGGCGGCCTGCACGGCGGCCGGAACCCGTTTCGTCGGCGGCCTGTACGCCTGTACCGCCATGGTCGAGCATGAGTTGACCGGCGCGGCAACCTATTACGGGCTCACTCCGCGTGACACCCGGCGCACATCGGACAATTTCATGACCCAGGGCTGGTTCACCGGCCTGGTCCCGATCACCGTGCCGATCGCGGCGACGACCTTCGCCGAGGCCGCATGGTCGGCGCAGACCTCCTTCGATTCGGGTCTGAACCTGGCGCGGGTCCCCTATTACCGGGTGCTGGAATTGGCGCCGTGGCTGGACAAACCGGGACCGAATTTTCCGGTGTCGAACTTCCTGCACGGTGGCGCCGCACCATTGAATGCGGTACTCGCGGCAGCCGAGATGGGCTATTCGAACAATATCGGCATCTATTCCGACGGCCGGTTCTCCTACCAGCTCACCATCTATGTCTTCCGGTACGAGGCCGGTACGGCAATGGCGGTGATGTTCCCGGACAACGAGGTGGCCCATAAGTCGGTTGCCCGCTATATCGCCACCATGAAATCCGTGATCGAGCAGGTCGCCGACAGCGGGGACTGGGGCCGTTTTGCCTGAGCGGTGGGATCTGCCGGTGGGTGGTTCCGGGTCGGTATCTCCAGGGGGTGTGTGTTGCGACGGCTAGCCGATTTCGTCGTGCGGTGGCCCCTGGCCGTGATCGGGATCTGGATCGCGCTGGCGGTGGCACTGCCGCTGACGGTGCCCAGCCTCAACGAGATGGCCCAGAAGAACCCGCTCTCGATGCTGCCCGCGGATGCGCCGTCCAGCGTCGCGGCCCGCCAGATGGAGGAGGCGTTCCAGGAACCGGGCACCGACGATCTGCTGCTGGTCGTGCTGACCGACGAGGACGGGCTGGGCCCCGAGCACGAGGAGACCTACGCCAAGCTGGTGGACGCCCTGCGCGACGACCAACAGAACGTCGTCATGTTGCAGGAGTTCATCGGCACACCTGCCCTGCGTTCCACGCTGACCAGTGCGGACGACAAGTCCTGGGTGCTGCCGGTTGGCCTGGCCGGCGCGCTGGGCACGCCGCAGTCCTACACGTCGTTCAATCAGGTCTCCGATCTCATCGAGCGGACCACCGCCGGCGGCCCACTGGAGGTCCATCTCGCCGGTCCGGCTGCCACCGTCGCCGACCTCACCGTCGCGGGTGAGAAGGACCGGCTGCCGATCGAGCTCGCCATCGCGGTGCTGGTGCTACTGGTGTTGCTGGTGGTGTACCGCAACCCGGTGACCATGCTGTTGCCGCTGGCCGGTATCGGGATGTCGCTGGTGATCGCGCAGTCGACAGTCGCCGCGCTGTCCGAGTTCACCGGCCTCGGGGTCTCCAACCAGGCGATGATCCTGCTCAGCGCGATCATCTTCGGCGCGGGCACCGACTACGCCGTCTTCCTGATCAGCCGTTACCACGATTACGTGCGGACGGGCGAGGACAACCACGACGCGGTCCGCAAGGCGCTGGGGTCGGTGGGCAAGGTGATCACCGCCTCGGCGGCCACTGTCGGCGTCACCTTCCTCGGCATCAGCTTCGCCAAGATGGGCGTGTTCTCCACCGTCGGGGTGTCCTCGGCGGTCGGCGTCGGTGTCGCCTACCTGGCCGCGATGACGCTGCTGCCCGCCCTGCTGGCCGTCGTCGGCCCGCGTGGCTGGATCAAACCCCGCAAGGACGTGACCTCCCGGCTGTGGCGACGCTCGGGTGTGCGCATCGTCCGTCGGCCGTGGGCACATCTGGTGGGCAGCCTGCTGGTGCTGTTCCTGCTGGCCGGTCTCGCCGGTTTCGCGACGTTCAACTACGACGACCGCAAGGCGGTCGCGGCCTCGGAACCCAGCTCGCTGGGATATGCGGCGCTGGAGAAGCACTTCGACATCAACCAGTCCATCCCGTCCTACGTGCTGATCCGGTCGGCGAAGGATCTGCGCAATCCGGAGGCGCTCGCCGACCTGGAGCAGCTGGCCGAGCGGATCGCCCAACTGCCCGACATCCAGATGGTCAGCGGTATCACCCGGCCGCTGGGGTCGGTGCCGCCCGAGTTCCGGGCCACCTACCAGGCCGGCATCGTCGGGACCCGGCTCGCCGACGGCGCGAAGATGATCACCGACGGCACCGCCGATATGAACCGGTTGTCCTCGGGAGCCAACACCCTGGCCGGGGGCCTGTCCGATGTGCGCGGCCAGGTCACCGATATCGCGGACAGCCTTCAGCAGATGGTCGACGCGTTCGCCGCGCTGCGCGGCCAGTACGGCGGCGACAAGCTGGTCCGCAACGTCGACGTGGCGGCCAAACTGGTGGCCGCCATCAACCGGCTCGGCAACTCCATGGGTGTGAACCTGATGGCGACCAGGGACATGTTCGCCTGGGTCCCGCCGGTACTGACGGCCCTGCACGGCAACGTGGTCTGCGATCTGGACCCCTCCTGCAGCCAGACCCGCATCCACCTGTCCCGGCTCGCCGCGGCCCGCAATGACGGCACCCTCGCCGAGATCGAGGATCTGGCCGGGCAGCTGGAGTCGCTGCAGGACCGCCAGTCCCTCAACGCGGCGCTGCAGCAGGTCGGCACCGCATTCACCCGGCTCACCAAGGCGATGCAGGCGATGGGATTGGACAGCCCGGCCGGTGCCGAGGCGACGCTGGCCCAGCTCCAGCAGGGCGCCGAACGTTCGGCCAGCGGCAGCCGGCAGGTGGCCGACGGGGTGGATCAGATCGTCGAGCAGATCAAGGTGATGCGCACCGGGCTCGACCAGGCCGCGGCCTTCCTGCTGACCATGGCCGAGAACGCCGGCTCGCCCGCCATGGCCGGGTTCAACATCCCGCCCGAGATCCTGCAGCTGGAGGATTTCAAGGCGGCCACCAAGGCCTATGTCTCACCGGACGGGCACTCGGCGCGCTATCTGGTGTTCACCAAACTCGACCCGTTCGGCCCGGCCGCGATGGATCAGGTCGGCGCCATCGAGGACGCCGCGCGCAGCGCCCTGCCGAACACCGAGCTGGCGGATGCCTCGGTGTCGATGGGTGGGTATCCGGTGGCGCTGGCCGACACCCGCGACTACTACGAGAACGACATCCGGTTCATCGTCATCGTGACGATCTTGGTGGTGTTGGTGGTGCTGTCCCTGTTGCTGCGGGCGGTCATCGCGCCGCTGTATCTGGTGGGTTCGGTGGTGATCTCGTACTTCGCCGCGCTCGGACTCGGTGTGCTGCTGTTCCAGGTGATCCTCGACCAGCAATTGCACTGGTCGGTGCCGCCACTGGCGTTCGTGGTGCTCGTCGCCGTCGGTGCGGACTACAACCTGCTGCTCGTCTCACGGATGCGCGACGAAGCGCCGCTGGGCAGGTTCGGCATCATCCGCACGCTGAGCTCGACCGGCGGTGTCATCACCGCGGCGGGCCTGATCTTCGCCGCGTCCATGTGGGGCCTGCTGTTCTCCAGCATCGGTACTGTGGTGCAGGGCGGGTTCGTCATCGGCATCGGCATCTTGCTGGACACCTTCCTCGTCCGGACCGTCACCGTGCCCGCCATGGCTACGCTGGTCGGAAAGGCGAACTGGTGGCCGTCTCGACCCACAGCGCGAGGGAGCAGTAGAGCATGAGGAAGCTACTCGCGGCGGCCACCGCGCTGCTGACCATCGGTGTCTCCGGTCCGCTGGGTGTCGGGATCGCCACCGCCGACGAACCGCCGCCCGGCCCGGCGGTTCCCGGCCCGGCAGGTCCCGGCGCCGCCCGCACCATCGAGGGCCGCGGCTACGCCCTCGGCGGTGCACACGTGCTCGGCATCCCGTACGACGAATACATCATGCGCACCGGCGCCGAATGGTTCCCGGACCTGAACCGGCAGATCGTGGACTACCCCGCGGGCCAGGTCCAGGGCCACACGCTGGAGCGGCTGTTCCCCGGTATCGGACGCCTCGACGACAACTTCCCGGGCCTCGGCATCGACGGCCCCAGCTACGGCGAGTCCATCGACGTCGGCGGGCCCAATCTGCTGGCCGCCATCAAATCCGGCGGCCCGGGCATGGCCATCGGCCTGTCCGAGGGTGCGTCGGTTCTCGATGACGTGAAGGCGCGGCTGGCCAACGATCCGACGGCCCCGCCGCCGGATCAGCTGAGCTTCGCGACCTACGGGAATCCGGTCGGCAAGCACGCCTTCGGTGAGAGCTTTCTGAGCCAGAACTTCCCCGTCGGCAGTGTGGTGCCCTCGCTCGACTACCGGATGCCCGCCCCGGTGGAGAGCCAGTACGACACCCATCTGTTCGTCTCCGCCTACGACAGCATCGCGGACTGGCCGCAGCGTTCGGACAACTGGATCTCGGTCGCCAATGCGATCGTCGGGCTGGCGACCGGCCACACCGCGGTCGCGTTCACCAACCCGAGCATGGTGCCGCCGCAGAACATCCGGACGACGGTCAACTCCCGGGGTGCGCGGACGACGACGTACATGATCCCCGAGGAGCACCTGCCGCTGGTGCTGCCGTTCAAGTACCTCGGGGTCGATCAGAAGACCCTCATCGAACTCGACAACGTGCTGAAACCCTATGTGGACGCCGGTTATACGCGCAACGACGATCCCTTGACGGCGCCCATCACGGTGGACCCGGTGAACGGCTACGACCCGGCCGAGGTCACCGCCCCGGCCACCCAGGCCGCGTTCGGTGGCGGTGCGGATCCGGTGTCGCAGTTGATGGCCGGCCTGCAGTACGTGCTCAACAACCCGCCCACCTAGCGGTCACAACCCGGCCAGGCCCACCGCGAGCAGCACCACACCGACCACCGCGACCAGCACGGCCATCCCGCGCCGCCCCCGGGCGCGCACCCAGTCGTTGAGTGCCGTGAGCCGCGCGCGGGTGCGTTCCGGCGCGACAAGGTAAGCCAGCAGCGGGATCTCGACGAGGGCGAAGGCGACCACGTTGAAGATCAGCAGTGCCGCGAGCCGCGTCGTCGGGCTGATGTCGGCGGTGCCGATGACGGCCAGCGCGGCCAGGTAGTCGACCGAGGGTAGCGCGATTCCGAGCCCGGCCGCCCCGGCGACCCACAGGGATTGACCGTCGAGCAGCCGGCTCAGCCAGGCCGGCGGTGTACGCGGGCGTCCGGTGGTGACCGCCAAGAACGCGGCCACCAGCAGGGCCAGCACGCCGATCCCGATCTGTACCCGCGGCAGCGTGAAATGGGCTGACTCCAAGCGTGTTTCGAGCAGAAACAGCACCACTGCGCCCACGGTCAGGCCCATCAGGAAGCCACCGCACAGGAAGGCGGTGAGTTGCAGCAGGGGCCGTGGGCGGTTGAGCATCAGCACCGACATCCCGATGCGGAACGGTTCGAGGCTGACGGCGACGGCCATGACCAGCAGGGTGATCCACATCGCGGGCGCTGGCTACGCGTCCAGCCGCACGAATTGCCCCTGTCGATACTGCTCGACACATGCCGAGCGACGGATCTTGCCGCTGGTGGTGGTGGGGATCGAGCCGGGTGGCACCAGCACGATATCGGCGACCTGCAGTCCGTGTGCACGCGAGATCGCGGCGGTCACATCGCTTTTCGCCTCGCCCAGTTCCTCGGTGTCATCGCGTTTCTTGAACTCGATGATGGTGACCAGTTTCTCGTCGTGCTCGTCCTGCTCATCGGTCACGGCGATCGCGGCCACCCTGCCCCGGGTGATCCCGCGCACCGTCTCCTCGATGTCCTCGGAGTAGTGATTGCGCCCGCGCACGATCAGCATGTCCTTGATCCGCCCGACGATGAACAGGTCGCCCTCGGAGATGAAGCCGCGGTCCCCGGTGCGCAGCCAGTCGGTCGTCGGCAGATCGGCAGGCCCGTCGATGAGTTCGGCACCGAATCCGGTGCCGGTCTGATCGGGTTTGCGCCAGTATCCGGCCGACACGTTCTCACCGTGCGTCCAGATCTCGCCGACGGCGCCGTCCGGGCAGGGCCTGCCGGTCTCGGCGTCGACGATCAGCAGCAACGGTGACGCGGCCACCCCGTAGCGGACCAGCGGAGTGCCCCCGGGTTGACGGATCGCGGTGCCCTCGGTCAATTCGTCGATGGCGAATTCGACGACCTCGGGGATCCGTCCCTGACCGCCACTGGCCACGAACACCGTCGCCTCGGCCAGGCCGTAGGACGGCATGAGCGCCTCGGGCCGAAAACCGCACGGCGCGAAGCGATCGAGGAAGCGGGTCACGGTGGGTGGCTGGACTCGCTCGGCGCCACAGATGATGCTCTCGACGACACTCAGGTCGAGGTCCGCGAGATCCTCGTCGCTGGTGCGCCGGGCAGCCAGATCCAGGGCGAAGTTGGGTCCGCCGGATACCGTCACCCGGTGCCGGGCCATGGTCGTGAGCCAGCGTGCCGGGTGGGTGAGGAACGCCAGCGGGCTCATCAGGTCGGCCTGCGTCCCGCCCAGGATGGGCGCCGCAACCCCCAGCATCAGGCCCATATCGTGGTAGAACGGCAGCCACGAGACCAGCGCACCGCCGTCGGGGAAGGTGCCGCCGTGCCGGCGCAGATAGTCCGGCATCAACTGATCGAAGTTCGCGATCAGATTGCGGTGGCTGATCATCACGCCGGCCGGAGCCCGCGTCGACCCCGAGGTGTACTGCAGGTAGGCGATGTCCGGGCCGTCCGGGGCATCGCCGTCGACCGGTTCGGGAGTGTCCAGGTCCAGGGTGTCCACCGAGATCACCGCGGTCATGGCGGCGCCATCGTCGACATATTGGGCGGCGATGTCGAACAGGGCGGACGTGGTCAGCACCACCGCCGGCGAGGTGTCGGCCACCACCGCGCCGATGCGCTCATCGTGGGAGCCGGGCACCGGTGCCGACAACGGAACGGCGATGAACCCGGCCTGCATGGCGCCCAGGAACGCCACGATGTAGGGCAGTCCCTGCGGCGCGATGATCAGCGCCCGGTCCCCGGGCGACCCGTACTGACCGGCTTCGGCGGCCATGTTGAGGGTGCGCCGGTACAGCTGGGCCCAGGTCAGGGTTTCGGCGATACCGCCGGGATCCCGGTCGTAGTCGGTATAGGTGAACGCGAGCTCGTCGGGTGTATCGCCAGCACGTTCCCGCAGCACGGTGAGGATGGACGCGTTGGGCATGGGGGTCAGGCTACTCAAGGTTGTGTTCAGGCTGAGCGTGAGCATGGCCGCCGTGGCCTTCGAGGGGCACGATGGACGGGTGGTTTCTGTGCGGACGGCGCCGGTGGGGCCGCAATGCGTGGAAGAGTCTGGTGGGCGCACACCCCGAGGTCGCCGCCGCGCACCATTACATGTGAAGATGGAAGTGTTATGAGCGACACAGAACTGAGCCCGGCTTCGCTGCGCGAGGCGTTCGGGCATTTCCCGACCGGAGTCATCGCCATCGCCGCCGAGGTCGACGGCGTCCGGGTCGGTCTGGCGGCAAGCACCTTCGTGCCGGTATCGCTGGACCCCCCGCTGGTCTCGTTCTGCGTGCAGAACTCATCGGAGACCTGGCCCAAACTCAAGGCCCTGCCCTCGCTGGGGATCAGCGTGCTGGGCGAATCGCATGACGCCGCGGCACGCACCTTGGCCGCCAAGACCGGCGACCGTTTCGCCGGTCTGGAGACCCAGTCCCGCGACAGCGGGGCGGTGTTCGTGCACGGCACCAGCGTGTGGCTGGAAAGCACGATCACCCAAGAAGTTCCCGCCGGCGATCACACCATCGTGGTGCTGCAGGTCAGTGAGATCACCGTGCACGACGTGCCGCCGATCGTGTTCCACCGCAGCGCGTTCCGCAAACTGGGTGGCTGAGCCGCACTTCTCGGCGCAGCGCGTACCTCGCTGCTAGATCGGCGTTCGCCTACGGCCGCGATCCCAGCTCGTCGCGGTACTTCGCGACCCGCTGCTCCAGTTCGGCGGCATCCGCCGGCCTGCCTTCCTTGCGAGCGAGTTCCGCGCGGGCGGTGAGCTCCCGGATCGCGGTGCGAATATCGTTGACGCTGATCGTTTCTCGTTGTGACATGCTGTGCCTCTTCAGGGTTGATTGGCCGCTGTCACAACCGTACGCCCGATGGCGCGCCACGCACAGGCGTTGACTCTGCGCTCTGGGCGCGAGCTACTCGTACTTCTGCACCGTGGGCGCAGAGTCAACGTCCCTACCGCCGGAAAAGCTTGTTTCCCAGCCAGACGATCGGGTCGTACTTGCGATCGGCGACGCGTTCCTTCATCGGGATCAGCGCATTGTCGGTGATCTTGATGTGTTCGGGGCACACCTCGGTGCAGCACTTGGTGATGTTGCACAGGCCCAGCCCGTGCTCCTCCTGGGCCATGTCTTTGCGGTCCACGGTGTCCAGCGGATGCATGTCCAGCTCGGCGATGCGCATGTGGAATCGCGGACCCGCGAAGCTCTCCTTGTTCTCCTCGTGGTCACGCACCACGTGGCACACGTTCTGGCACAGGAAGCACTCGATGCACTTTCGGAACTCCTGGCTGCGGTTCACGTCCTCCTGCTGCATGCGGTACTCGCCCGGTTGCAGATCCTTGGGAGGGGTGAACGACGGGATCTGGCGTGCCTTCTCGTAGTTGAAGGACACGTCGGTCACCAGGTCGCGCATCACCGGGAAGGTCCGCAACGGGGTGATGGTGACGGTCTCGTTCTCGTCGAACGTGGACATCCGCGTCATGCACAGCAGCCGCGGGCGACCGTTGATCTCCGCCGAGCAGGAACCACACTTGCCGGCCTTGCAGTTCCAGCGCACCGCGAGATCGCCGGCCTGGGTGGCCTGCAGCCGATGGACGATGTCGAGCACCACTTCACCGTCGTTGACCTCGACCGTGTAGTCCTGCAGTTCGCCGCCGGACGGGTCGCCGCGCCAGACCCGTAGCTTCGCGTTGTAGGCAGCCATGGTCAGCCCTTCCGCTCGGGGTGTTCGGCCAGTTGGTCTTCGGTGTAGTACTTCTCCAGCTCGGACAGCTCGAAGGTGGCCAGCAGATCCGGCCGCATCACCGGCTGCTGTTCCGCCTCGACGGTGATGTCCGGGACGACCTGATGGTCGTCGGCGACCGCACGGCAGACCAGCAGCTTGTTGCGCCAATGCGAGTCCATCTGCGGATGGTCATCACGGGTGTGCCCGCCACGGCTCTCGGTGCGCTGCAGCGCCGCCTTGGCCACGCACTCGCTGACCAGCAGCATGTTGCGCATGTCGATGGCCAGGTGCCAGCCCGGGTTGAAGACGCGGCCGCCCTCGACGACGACGTTGGCGTAACGCGCCTTGAGCTCGTCGATCTTGGCCAGCGCCTCCTGCAGTTCAGCCTCCTTGCGGATGATGCCCGCCAGGTCGTTCATCGACTGCTGCAGTTCGGCATGCAGGGTATAGGGGTTCTCGGCGTTGGCCTTCGGCGTGAACGGGTCCAGCGCCAGTTGGGTCGCCGCGGCGAGGGCGTCGTCGGTGACCGAGGGCCGGTCGGCCAGTGACCGCACGTAGTCCGAAGCTCCGAGCCCGGCCCGGCGACCGAACACCAGCAGATCCGACAGCGAGTTGCCGCCGAGCCGGTTGGAGCCGTGCATGCCGCCGGAGCACTCGCCCGCGGCGAACAGGCCGGGGGTGGCCGCGCCGCCGCTGTCGGGGTCGACCTCGATGCCGCCCATCACGTAGTGGCAGGTCGGACCGACCTCCATCTCGTCCTTGGTGATGTCGACCTCGGCCAGCTCGATGAACTGGTGATACATCGACGGCAGCCGTCGTTTGATCTCCTCGGCGGGCATCCGGGAGGCGATGTCGAGGTAGACCCCGCCGTGCGGGCTGCCGCGGCCGGCCTTCACCTCTTCGTTGATGGCGCGGGCCACCTCGTCGCGGGGCAGCAGATCAGGGGTGCGGCGCGCGGAGTCGTTGTCCTTGAGCCACTGGTCGGCTTCTTCCTCGGACTCGGCGTACTGGCCCTTGAAGACGTCGGGGATGTAGTCGAACATGAAGCGCTTGCCCTCGGAGTTCTTCAGGACTCCGCCGTCACCGCGCACACCCTCGGTGACCAGGATGCCCTTCACCGACAGCGGCCAGACCATGCCGGTCGGGTGGAACTGGATGAACTCCATGTTGATCAGGCCCGAACCGGCGCGCAGCGCCAGGGCGTGGCCGTCGCCGGTGTACTCCCACGAGTTCGACGACACCTTGAAGGATTTGCCGATTCCGCCGGTGGCCAGCACCACCGCAGGCGCCTCGAACAGGATGAACTCGCCGGTCTCGCGCCAGTATCCGAAGGCTCCCGCGACGGCCCCGTCGTCCAGGATCAGCTCGGTGATCGAGCATTCGTGGAAGACCCGGATGCGGGCTTCGTAGTCCCCGGTTTCCCGGAAGTCCTCCTGCTGCAGGGACACGATCTTCTGCTGCAGGGTGCGGATGATCTCCAGGCCGGTCCGGTCACCGACGTGAGCCAGCCGCGGGTAGGTGTGGCCACCGAAGTTGCGTTGGCTGATCCGGCCGTCCTTGGTGCGATCGAACAGCGCCCCATAGGTTTCCAGTTCCCAGACCCGGTCCGGGGCTTCCTGGGCGTGCAGTTCGGCCATCCGCCAGTTGTTCAGGAACTTGCCGCCGCGCATGGTGTCACCGAAGTGCACCTGCCAGCTGTCCTTGGTGTTCACATTGCGCATCGCCGCCGCGCAGCCGCCCTCGGCCATCACGGTGTGCGCCTTGCCGAACAGCGATTTGGTCACCACCGCCACCCGCAGGCCGCGTTCGCGGGCCTCGATCACCGCGCGCAGCCCCGCCCCGCCGGCACCGATCACGACGACGTCGTAGGCGTGCCGTTCCAGGTCACCCATTCAAGATCCTCACTACTGTTGATTTGGGTCTGATGGCCTTGTCAGCCAATGAATCTCAGGTCGCTGATGGTTCCGCTGGCGACCAGCATGATGTAGAAGTCGGTGAACATCAGGGTGCCGAGGGTGATCCACGCGTACAGCTTGTGCCGCGTGTTCAGCTTGCTGATCTGTCCCCACATCCAGTACCGCACCGGGTGCTTGGAGAAGTGCTTGAGCCGTCCCCCGACGACGTGCCGGCACGAATGACACGACAGCGTGTAGACCCACAGCATCACGACGTTCACGAGCAGCACGATGTTGCCCAGCCCGAAACCGAATCCGGTAGGCGAGCGGAACGCCAGGATGGCGTCGTAGGTGTTGATCACCGAGATGATGGCCGCGATGTAGAAGAAGTACCGGTGCGTGTTCTGGATGATCAGCGGCAGGCGGGTCTCACCGGTGTACGTGGCGTGCGGCTCGGCCACGGCGCAGGCGGTCGGCGACTGCCAGACCGACCGGTAGTAGGCGCCGCGGTAGTAGTAGCAGGTGAGCCGGAACAGCAGCAGGAACGGCAGCGAGAACGCGGCGTAGGGCAGCCACCACACGTCCGGCAGGATCTGGCCGAAGTGGCTGGCCTCCGGGATACAACCGGACTGGGTCGCCTCGTTCCACTTCACGACGCACGGTGAGTAGAACGGCGTCAGATAGTGGTAGTCGGCGACCCAGTAGTTGTTCTGCAGGAACGCCCGCACCGTCGCATAGATGACGAACGCGGCGAAGCCGAGATCGGTCAGCAGCGGCGATTTCCACCACGCATCGGTACGCAGTGTGCGCTGCTTGATCTGCGCTCTTGTGGGTGAGAAGACGCCGTTACCTTGAGGTTTCGAGGTCGGTGCGCTCACTGAGTTCCTCTTCTTCTGTTGTATCGGGGTGGTGAACCCCGGGCGGTCTAGCGGCTGCCGCCGAGACCCTCGTCATCGACTCCCTGCCAGAAGTCTCTGGTGTAGTCGGTGTCGGGGATGGAGACCTTCTCGGTGGGGCGGGAGTGCGCTGGGGCTCCACGCATCTCCAGTTCCGCGGCATCGATGTCCAGCCGGTCGATATCGTTGAGCATGCGTTCGGCGTCGTTGACGATGCGGCGCATCGCCGGGGAGTCGCCGTAGCGGGCTCGCAGCGATGTGACGCAGCGGCGAAGGTTGCCGATCAGTTCGTGAAGTTCGGCAAGTTCGGTCGTGGTGGACAAGGGTGACCTCCTTGGGCTGAAGGGTGTCAGGGATCACATTACGCATTCGATGTTAGCCACATCCCGGACTTGAGAGTGAGACAGATCACGTCTACGTCGAGGAAAAGGATTCCGATGTCCAACCAAGATCTTCAGCAGAAGGCCTCCGCACTGCTCGCGCTGCACCGCCCCGGGGACCCGGCGATCCTGCCGACGGTGTGGGACGCATGGTCGGCGAAAACCGTGGTCGATGCCGGTTTCACCGCGCTCACCGTGGGAAGTCACCCGGTGGCCGACTCGGTGGGCAAGCCCGACGGTGAGGGCATGAGCTATGACGATCTGCTGACCCGGGTCGCGCAGATCACCGGCGCGGTCGACGTGCCGATCTCGGTGGACATCGAGTCGGGTTACGGCGAGTCGGGGGCCCGGTTGATCGACGGACTGCTGTCGGCCGGCGCGGTCGGCCTCAACATCGAGGACACCGTGCACTCCGAGGGCGGCCGGATCCGCTCCGAGGAGGATCACGCCGCACTGGTCGGTGAGCTCCGCAGGGCCGCCGACGCCGCCGGCGTGCACGTGGTCATCAACGCCCGCACCGATCTCTTCCTGCGGGAGGTCGGCGACGAGTCCGACCGGTTCGAGCGCGCGGTGCGCAAGCTGAAGATGGCCGCCGACGCGGGCGCGGACAGCCTCTACCCGGTGGGCCGCCACGATGACGACACCTACCGCCGGCTCGTCGAGGAGCTGCCGCTGCCGATCAACGCGATCGCGCTGCCGGGCCAGGACGACCCGGCGCGCTTCGGTCCGCTCGGTGTCGGCCGGATCAGCTTCGGGCCGTTCCTGCAGTTCACCCTGACCGAGCGAATCAACGAACTGGTGGCGCCCTGGAAGTAGCGGCAGACGGGGTCGTTCGTAACGCCACGGCGGAATCTCCGGTCGTCGACCGCCATGACGTTACGAACGTAAGGCCCAGGCCCGGCGGATCTTTCGCACGGTGACCGCGGGTAGCCCGGGGATCGATATAGCGGGCACCATGCGGCGCGGCGGCCGGGTAACCGGCCCGCACCCCATGGCGGCGGGATCGGAGCCGGGCGGCCTTCGGCCAGTGCCTCGCTTCCGATGAACGGATCCCGCATGTCGGCAGTGTCCGCCGGTACACCGACAGATCTGCGGGTCATCCTGGAGCGGCACTCACATCGGCTCACCGGCCGATGTGAGAACACCGTGACGGCCGATTCACACGAGGCGACATTGCGGCAATATCGGCTCCCTACCGTCGCGGTATGCAATCAGCCAAGCATGTGGTGGTCGTCGGACACGGCATGGTCGGGCACCGCTTCGTCGAGGCGTTGCGGTCCCGCGACACCGAGGGTGCGTGGCGGATCACCGTGCTCTCCGAGGAGGCCGACGCGGCCTATGACCGGGTCGGCCTGACCGGATACACCGAGCACTGGGACCGGTCCAAGCTCGCACTGCCCGGCAATGACTATGCAGGCGACAACGGTGTCGTCCTGCATCTGGGCTTGGCGGCCCGGGATATCGACCGGGCCGCCAAGACCGTCACCTTGGCCGACGGCCGGTCCCTGGATTACGACGCCCTGGTCCTGGCCACCGGTTCCTACGCCTTCGTGCCGCCGGTGCCCGGCCGTGATCTGCCGCAGTGCCACGTCTACCGCACCCTCGACGACCTGGACGCCATCCGGGACGGCGCACTGGCCGCGGCCAAGACGAAGACGCCGGTCGGCGTGGTCATCGGTGGCGGGCTGCTCGGTCTGGAAGCCGCCAATGCGCTGCGTGGCTTCGGGTTGGACACCCACGTGCTGGAGATGTCACCGCATTTGATGGCGGCCCAGCTCGACGAGGCCGGCGGCGCCGTACTGACCCGGATGATCCGCGGCCTGGGCATCGAGGTGCACACCGGCGTGAGCACCGAGAGCATCCAGCCGGCCCAGAAGAACCAGCCGCTGCGCAAATCCCAGTCCAACGACGCGGTGCGGGTGACGCTCAACGACGGCACCAGCATCGAGGCCGGTGTCGTCATCTTCGCCGCCGGTGTGCGCCCCCGCGACGAACTGGCCCGCGACGTCGGGCTCGAGCTCGCCCAGCGCGGCGGCGTGATGACCGATCGGTCCTGTGTCACCAGCGATCCCGACATCTACGCGGTCGGCGAGGTGGCGGCCATCGAGGGCCGCTGCTACGGGCTGGTCGGCCCGGGCTACACCAGCGCCGAGGTGGTCGCCGACCGGTTGCTCGGCGGTGCGGCCGAATTCGGTGAGGCCGACATGTCCACCAAGCTCAAACTTCTGGGTGTGGACGTGGCCAGTTTCGGTGACGCCAAGGGACATACACCCAACAGCCTGGACGTCGTGGTCAACGACCCGGTCAAGCAGACCTACGCCAAACTGGTGCTCTCCGATGACGCCAAGACGCTGCTCGGCGGCATCCTGGTCGGTGACGCATCGGCCTACGGTGTGCTGCGCCCGATGGTGGCCAGTGAGCTGCCCGGCGATCCGCTCTCCCTCATCGCACCGGCCGGTGACGGTGCCAGCGCGCTGGGTGTCGGCGCACTGCCCGATATCGCGCAGATCTGCTCCTGTAACAACGTCACCAAAGGTGATCTGAAGGAGGCCATCTGCGGTGGCTGTACCGATGTGCCCGGCTTGAAGAAGTGCACGCTGGCCGGCACCTCCTGCGGATCGTGCGTCCCGCTGCTCAAACAGCTGTTGGAGGCCGAGGGCGTCGAGCAATCCACCTCGCTGTGTGAGCATTTCAGTCAGTCCCGCGCCGAGATGTTCGAGATCATCAGTGCCACCGAGATCCGCACCTTCTCCGGTCTGATCGAGAAGTTCGGCACCGGAAAGGGTTGCGATATATGCAAACCCACCGTCGCCTCGATCCTGGCCTCGACCAGCTCGGACCACGTCCTGGGCGGCGAGCAGGCCTCGCTGCAGGACTCCAACGACCATTTCCTGGCCAACATCCAGAAGAACGGCAGCTACTCGGTGGTGCCGCGGGTGCCCGGCGGTGACATCACCCCCGAGCAGCTGATCCTGATCGGGGAGATCGCAAGGGATTTCGATCTCTACACCAAGATCACCGGCGGCCAGCGCATCGACATGTTCGGCGCCAGGGTTGATCAGCTGCCGGAGATCTGGCGTCGGCTGGTCGAGGGCGGCATGGAATCCGGTCAGGCCTACGGCAAATCGCTGCGCACCGTGAAGAGCTGCGTGGGCAGCGACTGGTGCCGCTACGGCCAGCAGGATTCGGTGCAGATGGCCATCAACCTGGAGCTTCGCTACCGCGGGCTGCGCGCACCCCACAAGATCAAGATGGGTGTGTCGGGCTGCGCCCGCGAATGTGCGGAAGCCCGCGGCAAGGACGTCGGTGTCATCGCCACCGAAACCGGCTGGAATCTCTACGTATCCGGCAACGGCGGGATGACCCCCAAGCACGCCCAACTGCTCGCCGGCGATCTCGATGACGAGACGCTGATCCGCTATATCGACCGCTACCTGATGTTCTACATCCGCACCGCGGACCGCTTGCAGCGCACCGCGCCGTGGCTGGACGCCCTCGAAGGCGGCCTGGACCATCTGCGCGATGTCGTCTGCAACGACTCGCTCGGGCTGGCAGCGGAATTCGAGGCAGCGGTGGCACGCCACGTCGACGGCTACGCCTGCGAATGGAAGGGCGTGCTGGATGACCCGGAGAAGCTGTCGCGCTTCGTCTCGTTCGTCAATGCTCCCGAGATCGCGGACCCGACCATCGAGTTCACCGAGTCGTTCGGCCGCAAGGTGCCGATCGGGATGCCGAAGATGCCAGCACAGGAGACCTCATGACCTTGCTCGATGATCGCAAAGACATGGATGCCCAGGGCAATTCGGAATGGACATCGGCGTGTGCGTATGACCGGCTGCTGCCGTGCCGCGGTGTCGCGGTGTTGTTGCCCGGTGGTGTGCAGGTCGCGCTGTTCCGGCTCGATGACGGTGCGCTGCATGCGGTGAGCAATATCGATCCGTTTTCCGGCGCCGCTGTGCTGTCACGGGGCATCGTCGGGGACCGCGCCGGCCGGGCCTGCGTGCAGTCACCGATCAAGAAGCAAGCGTTCTCACTGGAAGATGGTGTCTGCCTTGATAATCCGGATGTTTCGGTGCCGGTTTACCGGACCCGGATCACGCCGGACGGTTGCGTAGAGATCGCTGGGTAGCCTCCGTCGGACCCCAGAAGGCGTCCCGGCCTGGACCCGGTCGGCGCTCCACCTCATCGCGACGCTGGAGCACGGTGAGATTGCGGTAGACGGTCTCGATCACGACGCGTGACGCGCAGTGCGCGTGCAGGTGGTCGCGCAGTTCCGAGGTGGTCATCGGGCGGTCGGCGTCCTGCAATATCGTGAGCAGCTGCGCACGCAGCTGCTCACCTCCCCCCTGCGAAACCATTTGTGCGATATTAGCCGAGGAACGCCGGTGTCCCCGAATCGCCAGCTCAGCTCAGGCGGCGCGGGACAGCTGCGCGGCCTGCGCGCGCCGGAACCGGCTCGCGATCAGCCGGATCATGCCCGGATGGATGCCCAGCGGCTCGCTGACGATATCGGCGCCCGCCGCGCGCAACCGGTCCTGGAACAGGCCGTCGGCCAGCAGGTAGGACGCTACGGCCAGCCGTGCCCCGCCGGATCGGGCCCGCGCAGCCTCGACCGCGTCGGCGACCGTCGGGGCACCGGTGGCGGCATAGCCGAGTTCGACCCGGTCGCCGATCAGTGCGGACAACATCGCCGCGGTCTGCCGCAGATCGGACTGCGCGCTGCGATCCGACGTTCCGGCCGCCGCCAGGATGACGGAATCGCCCGGGCGCCAGCCCGATTCGAAGAGCCGGTCGGCGATCACGCGGACGGCGCCCGCGCACGGGCCCAGCGGCCTGGTCACCGTGACATCGGGGTGGGTGCTGGCCTGCACATGAGCGGGGACGTCGACACGGACGTGGTATCCCCCGGCCAGGAAGGCGGGCACCAGGACCGCGGGCCGGTGCGCGGGCAGGCGGTCGAGCACCTCGGTCGGGGTCGGTCCGAGCACGTCGACGAACGCGACGTGCACCTCGCGGTCGAGCACGTCGCCGACGCGGCGCGCAAGTTCCTCCACCATGGCGACGCCGCCCGGTTTGCGGGTGCCGTGGGCCACCAGCACGGCGGCGGCGCCCCGGTTCATGCCGCACCTGCCGGGAACTCGTCGACGGCCAGCCGGTACCCGCGTTTGACGACCGTCGACACGATGTTCTTGTCGCCCAACGCTGTTCGTAGACGCAGTACGGCGGTCTCGACGGCATGGGTGTCGGTACCGCTGCCCGGCAGCGCGCTCAGCAGATCGGAGCGCGACACCACCGCGCCCGGGCGGTGGGCCAGTGCCCGGATGGTCGCCATCCCGGCCGGCGGCAGCTCCTTGACCACCTCGTCGACCATCACACAGGTGCCGCGGATCTCCAGCAGGTGCCCGGCGACCCGTATCCGGCGGGACTGCAGCAGCGGCAGCTCATCGGTGATGTGGCGGGCCAGCGCGCCCAGGCGCATCCGCTCCGGGGCCGAGGTGGGCACGCCGAGACGCACCAGTGGTCGGGCGGTGATCGGTCCGACGCACATGGCGTGCACATTGGTGCGCAGTGCGGTCAGGACGGCGGGTTCCACATCGAGGTCGCGGGCACGCAGCAGCAGGGCCGCGACGGCCGGCGCGGAGGTGAAGCTGACCGCATCGAAGCGTTGTTCGGCGATACCGAGGACCAGCTGATCGAACGGTCCGTTGCGCGGTGCCGGATTCCATCGGTAGACCCGGATCGGCACCACATCGGCGCCGGCGGCCCGCAGCTCGTCCAGGAACTCCGGGAACGGGTCCCAGTCGTCGTTGGTGCCGTGCAACTGGACGGCCACCCGCATTCCGACGATGCCGCCCTCCAGCAGGTAGTGCAGCAGCTCGCGGGAGGACTCCGACTCCGGGGACCATTCCTCGGGCAGGCCTGCGGCGCGCAGTGCGCCGGTCGCCTTGGGTCCGCGGGAGACGATGCGCGCGTTGCCCAGCGCCGCGGTCAGTTCGTGGGCCAGCCCCCAGCCGTCGGCCGCGGCGATCCAGCCGCGCAGCCCGATGCCGGTGGTGGCGATGACGATGTCCGGGGGAGCGGCGATCAGGGCCTCGGTGTTGACCCGCAGTTCGTCGTCGTCGGGCAGCGGCACCATGGTGATGGCGGCCGCGCTGGTCACGGCGGCGCCGCGGCGGGTCAGCAGGGCGCTCAGCTCTTCGGCTCGCCGGGCGGAGGTCACCGCGACCCGGAACCCGGTGAGCGGAGCCCAGTCAGGTTCGGTCATGTCCCCTGTGTATTCAGTGCATGTTTCTCGGGTGTTACCTGGTGATTGCGTGGCGGTGTCGCACCGGGCTGCAGTGCAGTGAGCATGAGGTCAGAGGCTAGAAGGGCAATGTTGCACAATCGCTGCTCGCGATAACCCGGCAGTGAACTTCCGCTCACCGCCAACGGCGCCGGCCTGTGAGGTGCCGGCCTACCAGACGTCACCGTCGCGCCAGTCGCAGGCGAGGTCCGCGGAGGTGTCCAGGTCGACGTTGACCGGCAGCACGTAGACGCCGCCGTCATCGTCGGGGGTGCGGGTGACGCCGGTCGGCGCCAGTACCGAGGTCGGTCCGGTCCACTGCTGCCAGCCGCGCGGCAGGTACAGCGCCAGCCCGGCCTCCGAGGATCCCAGAGCGCCCAGTTGGTAGGCGCCGCGCAGCACCTGTTCGAGGGCGTCCATGACGGCGGTGGCCAGCCCCTGACCGCGCCAGTCCTCGCGCACCGCGACGGCTTCGATGTATCCGCAGCGCAGCGCCGCACCCCGGTAGAGCAGCCTGCGCTGCACGACCGCTCCGTGCGCGATGATGGCGCCGCGGTGGCCGATGAGCGCATGCATGCCGCCCAGCGCGTGTTCCCAGTCGGAATCGTCGAAGGCGCCGTCGGGATCGCCGCCCCCGTCGGCGTTGAAGGCGTCGACGACCATCCGGTGGGCGTCATCGCGCGTCTCGGCATCCAGGTCGGCGGTGTGGATCAGGCGGGCGGTGTGGACTTCCCGCACCGCACCCTGGCTGTGGCTGTGACTGCGCACAAATGCGTTTCTACCACCAATCCGGGGGCAGTGATCAGAACGGCCGGCGCGGCCGCGACCAGTGCAGCCGCACCGTCTGGCCGGGCCGGGTCTGACCCAGCTTGTCGATGTCCTCTTCGGTCACCACCCCGATCACCGGGTAGCCACCGGTCACCGGGTGATCCGGCCCCAGAATCACCGGAAATCCGTTGGGCGGGACCTGGATCGCGCCGCGGGTGGCGCCCTCGCTGGGCAGCTGCCGGTCGGGCCAGCGGTACTCCAGTGGCATCCCGACCAGCCGCATCCCGACCCGGTCGCTGCGGTTGGTGACCTGCCAGTTCGTGCGGATCAGGATGTCCGGATCGACGAACCAGTCGTCGCGAGGGCCGGGTACCACCTGGAGCTCGAGGATGTCGGGTTCGATGGTGCCGACCGGCGCCTGGTCGAGTTCGGGGAACTCGGCGGTGTGCTCACCGACGGGCAGCACATCGCCCACCCGCAGCGGAGCGGGCCCGATGCTGGACATCACGTCATAGCTGCGCGAACCGAGCACGGGCTCCACGTCGATCCCACCGCGCACCGCCAGGTAGCTGCGCAGCCCGGAGTGCGGGGAGCCCAGCGAGATCACCTCACCGTCATGGGCATAGTGGATACTGTTGGTGCCGAACGGAACTCCATTGACAGCCGGGTCGGTGTCGGCGCCGGTCACGGCAATGGCGACCCCTTCTTTCCCGCCGCCGTGCACCCGCGCGGAGAACCCGCCGAAGGTGACCTCGACGGTGGCCCGTTCACCGGGGTTGGCGACCAGCCGGTTGGCCAGCGTGTGGGCGCGGCGGTCGGCCGCCCCGGAGCGCGTCACCCCCATGTGGGCCAGGCCGGGACGGCCCAGATCCTCGACGAGGGCCAGCGGGCCGGTGCGCAGAATCTCCAATTCGATGCTCATGAGATCTCCCGGAACGCGACGGTCATCCCCGGTGTCAGCAGGGCGGGTTTGTCCCGGGTGACGTCGAACAGAGCGGCGTCGGTACGGCCGATCAGCTGCCAGCCGCCGGGGATTCGCGGGGTAGACGCCGCTGAACTCGCCGGCCAGACCGACCGACCCGGCGGGCACCCGGGTGCGCGGCTCATCGCGGCGAGGTACCTGCAGGCGCGGGTCCCCGCCGACCAGATACGCGAATCCCGGTGCGAAACCCCCGAATCCGACCCGCCACAGGGTTCCGGTGTGGGCGGCGATCACGTCGGCAGTGCTCAGCCCGGTGAGCTCCGCGACCGCGTCCAGGTCGGCGCCGTCGTAGGTCACCTCGATGACCGTGTCGGGTTCATCGGCCGTGCGGCCCTCGGTGACGGACTGCTCCGGGTGCAGCTTTCCGAGCCGTTGCCGGGTCGGCGCGAGATAGCGGGGCCCATCGAGCTTCATCAGTACGGTCCGGGAGGCGGGCACGATGTCGACAACGCCCGGCAGAGCTGCCCGTGTCAGGGTGTCGGTCCAGGCCAATACATCCGCGGTGCTGTCGAACTCGAGCAGCAGCGCCTGGTCGCCATAGTCGTGCACGGTGCCCAGTGCGCCGGGCGCCTTGATTTCCGTTGTCAGGCTCATCTACCGAAGCTACCGCCGAGTAAGTTATTTCTCGAGGGCTCTGCGAGCTTTGCCAGAGGAGCCTTAGGGCTTGCTCATACGCGATCCGCTTCCGGCTTCTCGCTGGGTCTCACGCCGCGGGCTGGTACGTCGGCTCGCGACGCTTGATCACCGCGATCACCCGGTAGGTCACCGGCAACATGACGATCTCGATGACGGTCTTGTACAGCCAGCCCAGCGCGGTGTAGACGACGAAGTCGTGGAAGCTGGTGATCCCGATGGCATTGGCGGCGATGGCGCAGAACACCAGGGTGTCACCGAGCTGGCCGCCGAACGTGGAGCCGATCAACCGGGCCCACAGGTGCTTCTCCTTGGTGCGCTCCTTGATCTTCACCACCAGCCAGGCGTTGATGGTCTGGCCGACGAGGAAGCCGGCCAGCCCGGCCACGATCAGTTGGGTGTAGGCGTGTACGACGTTCTCGAAGTGCGGCTGGTTGACGTAGAAGTCGGCGGCCGGCAGATAGATGGTCACCCAGAACGCCGCCGCGGCCAGCGCGTTCATCCCGAATCCGAGCAGGATCGCCTTGCGGGCGGCCTTGAAGCCGTACACCTCGGAGAGCACGTCGCCGATCACGTAGGTGAGCGGGAAGACGATGAAACCGCCGTCGGTGATGATCGGGCCGAAGGCCACCCCCTTGGTGGCGGTGACGTTGGAGATGATCACCAGGGCGGTGAAGACGGCGACGAGCACCGGATAGTAGGCCGAACCGACTTGGGCAAACGATGGTCGCTGTTCGGGGGAGTCGGTCAGGCTGCTCACCCGGATATCTTGTCAGGCCAGGGCGGCGCTCAGCATCGGCGGCAGCTGATCGGCCACCAGCGGCAGCGACAGCGGAGAGCAGAAGGCGATCGCCGCGGCCAGGTCGCGGCCGGTGAAGACATTGCGCCCGCCCTGCTCGGCGACGATCGGGTCGGCGGCCAGTATCGCGGTCTCCGCGTCGTCGGCGGCCCAGATCAGCACATCCGCGCCGCCCAGTACCTCGGCCATCCGGTCGCGGGGCACCGTCGCGTCGACCTCCGGTATCTCGAAACCCAGCTGGGTGAGGAACTCGGTGCGCCAGCCGGCCGGGGTCGTCACCAGCCCGCCGTCGTCCAGGCTGCCCTGCAGCAGCAGCGCCCGTTTGCCCGTGAACGCGGGAGTCTGCGTGCCCAACGTCGTGAACCGGGTGTCGATATCGGCGATGAGCTGCTGCATCTGGTCGTGCTGAAACACCGCCGCCCCGATCGCGGTGGCCTGGTCCTTCCACGGCTCGAAGAACGCGTCCTGGCCGGCTTGAGCGATGGTCGGCGCGACGTTGGACAGCCGGGTGTAGGTATCCCGATCGAGCCCGGCATTGGTGGCGATGATCAGATCCGAGTTGAGCGCGGTGATGGCCTCGAAGTTGATGCCGCCGTCGAGGTTCAGCACGGCCGGCTGAGCGGTACCGAGAGCGGGGACCGCCCACGGCCACACCGCGAACGGCTGCCCGCCGAACCATTCGGTGACCGCGATCGGGACCACTCCGACGGCGAGCAGACAATCCTGCCCGGTCAGTCCGGCGCTGATCACCCGGGTGGGCGGCGCCGGAACCTTGGTCTCGCCGAACGCGTGGTCGACGGTGACGGAGCCGTCATCGGCGACGGTGCCGGGTGGGTCCGATTTGCATGCGGTCACCGCTGCCATCGACCCGGCGGCAAGCGCCATCAGGAAACCTCGCCGGGACCAGGTTGTCGGCACGCCGTGAGCGTAACCGCTGATCGCACCGCGGCGGCGGTGCTACGGCCGGCTCACGCCGCGCAGCAGCACCTGCAGGCCGAACTCGAAGGCGTCACCGGGCCGATCCGCCGCCGCGGCCCCGGTGGACAGCGCGGCGGCCAGTTCCGGTCCGGCGCCGCCACCGTCGCCCCAGGGCGCAGCGGGCGCGGCCACATCCAGGGCCGAGCCGAGCACGAAGCTGTCGATGAGCGTGATGGTGCGCAGGGTGTCTGCGGCGGTGAAGCCGGCGCCGGTGAGGGTGACGGCCAGTGCGTTGTACATCGCGACGGCCTGATGGCTGCCGACCGGGTAGGCGGTCATCAGCGGTATCAGCCGGGGGTAGCGGGCGTAGCTGCGGTAGTAGGACCGCACGATGTCGCCGACGACGTCGATCCACGGTCCGGCGAGATCGGGCAGGCGGACCTCGCTCATGGCTTTCTCGCGGAGCAGTTCGATGATCTGCTCGCGCCCGGAGACGTGGTTGTACAGCGAGGACGGGCTGACCTTCAGGGTGCGGGCCAGTTCGGGAATGGTGAATCCGCCGGTCCGATCGACCAGATCCATTGCGGCCGTGGCGATCAGGTCGCTGGACAGGATCGCCACCCTCGGTCGTCCCATATGACTTTCTCCTCCAGCACTTGCGGAAACGTGGGTTGGGTCACACAATAAACGAATTCGATTCGTTTTAGGAGTATGGACATGCGCACCCTGATCGCCGGAGCCGCCGCACCGCTGTCACGTTCCAACGCCTCGCAACGTCCGCCGCTGCGGGTGGGGCTG
This sequence comes from Mycolicibacterium frederiksbergense, assembly GCF_012223425.1. GTDB lineage: Bacteria > Actinomycetota > Actinomycetes > Mycobacteriales > Mycobacteriaceae > Mycobacterium > Mycobacterium frederiksbergense. The sequence goes on along the minus strand of NZ_CP038799.1, from coordinate 2,142,923 downwards.
GTGCAGCACCGCTGGCGCGCGGACGCCGCCGAACTGGCCCGGGTGCTGCGCGACGGGATCGACCGGGCCGCCGGCGAGGGCGCCACCGCGGTATTCCTGCCCGAGATCACCCTGCTGCGCTACCCCGCCGACACGCCCGCCGGGGTGAACCCGGGCGATGGCGCCGAGGATCTCACCGGCGGGCCGACCTTCGCGCTGGCCGCCGAGGCGGCCCGCGCCAACCAGGTCTTCGTGCACGCATCCCTGTACGAGAAGGCGCCGGCGGCAGACGGTTTGGGCTTCAACACCGCCATCCTGGTCTCCCCGGCGGGCGATCTGGTGGGCCGCACCCGCAAGATGCACATCCCCATCTCCGCCGGCTACTACGAGGACACCTACTTCAGGGCGGGTCCGCCCGAGGACGCGTACCCGGTCTACGCCCCCGAGGGCCTGGACGCCCGCATCGGCCTGCCGACCTGCTGGGACGAATGGTTCCCGGAGGTCGCCCGCAACTACTCGCTCGGTGGCGCCGAAATCGTGGTGTATCCGACCGCGATCGGATCCGAGCCGGTGTTCCCGGACTTCGATACCCAGCCCCTGTGGCAGCAGGTCATCGTCGCCAACGGCATCAACAGCGGCCTGTTCATGATCGTGCCCAACCGCACCGGCAACGAGGGTGCCCTGTCGTTCTACGGTTCGTCGTTCATCTCCGACCCGTACGGGCGGGTGCTGGTGCAGGCGCCGCGTGACGAGGAGGCGGTGCTGGTCGCCGATCTGGATCTGGATCAGCGCCGGGACTGGCTGGAGCTCTTCCCGTTCCTGCTGACCCGGCGCCCGGACAGCTACGGCGGGCTGACCGCGCCGGTGAATCCGTCCCAGCCGTACGGCACCGGTCACTACGCCACGGCGGTCGTCAAATGACGACCTATCTGATGCCCGCCGAGGGCGCACCGCAGGACCGGGTGTGGATGGCCTACCCGTCCGCGGGGTACTCACTCGGCGACACCGAGGCCGAACACCATGAGGCCCGCACCACCTGGGCCGCGGTGGCACACGCGATCGCGGAGTTCGAACCGGTCTCGCTGCTGGTCGATCCCGGGGAGATCAGCGCCGCCAAACGCTATGTCTCCCAAGACATCGACATCGTGGAAGCGCCGCTCGACGACGCCTGGATGCGGGACATCGGTCCGACGTTCGTGCATGCCGACGACGGGTCGGTGGCCGCCGTGGACTGGGTGTTCAACGGATGGGGTGGCCAGGACTGGGCGCGCTGGGACCGGGACGCGAAGGTCGGCGCGCTGATCGCCGAGATCGCCGGGGTTCCGCTGGTGTCCTCACCACTTGTCAATGAGGGCGGCGGAATTCAGGTCGACGGGTGCGGCACCGTGCTCGTCACCGACACGGTGCAGCTGGATCCGGGCCGCAACCCGGGCCTGAGCAGATCGGACGTCGAGGCAGAACTCGCCCGCACCATCGGCGCCGCCGAGGTGGTGTGGCTGCCGCGTGGACTGACCCGCGACTCGGAACGTTTCGGCACCCGCGGCCACGTCGACATCGTCGCCGCGTTCACCGCGCCGGGCCGCCTGCTGCTGCATACCCAGACCGCGGGCGCACACCCCGACACCGCGGTGTGCCGCGAACTCCGGGAACAACTCGCCGACCGATTCGAGGTCATCGAGATGCCGGCACCGGATACCCTCACCGATGATGAGGGGTACGTGGACTACAGCTATATCAACCACCTCGTGGTCAACGGCGGCGTGATCGCCTGCAGTTTCGGTGATCCGCGCGACGCGGACGCCGCATCCATTCTCGCCGAACAGTATCCGGGCCGCAGGGTGGTCTCGGTCGATGCCCGCCCGTTGTTCGCGCGGGGCGGCGGTGTCCACTGCATCACTCAGCACCAGCCGTCCCCCACCCAGGCGGCGCTGTGAGCACGCTGTTCACCGGCGGCACCATCTGGACCGGCACCGACACCACGGACGCCTTGCTCGTCAGCGACGGCATCGTGGTGGCGGTCGGTGCGCAGGCGCAGGCATCGAATGCCGATGAGCGGGTCGATCTTGCGGGCGGATTCCTCATGCCGTCCTTCGGGGACGGGCACGCCCATCCGCTCTACGGTGGCCTGGAGTCGGTGGGGCCGCAGGTGCGGCCGTGCGGCTCGGTCGAGGAGATCGTGGCCGCGGTCAAGACCTACGCCGATGCCCACCCCGACCAGGAGTGGATCGTCGGCGCCTCCTATGACGGCAGCCTGGTCGAGGGCGGGCTGTTCGACGCGCGCTGGCTCGACGCGGCCGTCCCGGACCGGCCGGTGGTGCTGCGGGCCTGGGACTACCACACGTTCTGGGTGAATTCCGTGGCCCTGCAGCGGGCCGGTATCACCGCCGAGACCCCGGATCCGGTGCTCGGTGAGATCCCCCGCCGCGCGGACGGTTCGGTGCTCGGCACGCTGCGCGAATGGGGTGCCACCGATCTGGTCGCCGCGGTGATGCCCGCACGCGACGAGACCGTGCGGCTCGCCGCCCTCGGTACCGCGGCGGACTACTACCTGGCGCGTGGCGTGACCTGGGTGCAGGACGCGTGGGTGGAACCCGCCGATGTGGACACCTATATCGCGGCGGCTACCGCCGGTGCGCTGCGGATGCGCTTCAATCTGGCGCTGTATGCCGACCCGCGGCATTTCGACACGCAGGTAAGGCATTTCGGCGAAGCACGCGGCCGGGTGCGGGGCGCCGGCTCGCCGCTGCTGTCGGCCGACACGGTGAAATTTTTCGCGGACGGGGTCGTCGAGAACGAGACCGGCGCGCTGTTGGCACCGTACTGCTCCGGGCTGCACAGCCACGGCATGCAGCTGTGGGAGGGCGATGCGCTGGCCCGCGCCGCGCAGCGGGTCGACGATCTCGGACTGCAGATCCACATCCATGCCATCGGGGATGCCGCGGTGCGCCAAGCCCTCGATGCCATCGAACACGTGGTCCGCACCAACGGTCCGCGTGACCGCCGGCCCGTCATCGCGCACGCGCAGTTGGTCGACGACGCCGATCTGGGCCGGTTCGTCGAACTGGGCGTCATCCCTAACATGCAGCCGCTGTGGGCGCAGCTGGATGCGTTGATGACGGTGCTGACCGTGCCGCGACTGGGTGCCGCACGCTCCGACAAGCAGTACCGCATCCGCTCCCTGGAAAAGTCCGGGGCCGCACTCGCGTTCGGATCCGACTGGCCGGTGTCCTCGGGAGCGCCGCTGGATGGCATCGCGGTCGCGGTGTCGCGCCAGACCGAGGACGGCACGCCCGCCGGAGGCTGGACCCCGCACGAGATTCTCCCGATCGAGGCCGCACTGTCCGCCTACACGGCCGGCGTCGCGCATCAGGCGTTCGCCGAATCGGACTGGGGCCAGCTGATTCCCGGGGCCAGTGCCGATCTGGTCTGGCTGGACTCCGACCCCACCACGACCGCGGCCCATGAGCTGCCGGCCGTCACCGTCCGGGCCACCTACCTGCACGGGCAACCGGTCTACACGAGGGAAGGCTGAATCCATGTCCGTTACCGACACCGAAACCGAAGGCTCGCTCAAACGGGTGCTCGGGCTGCCCTCGCTGGTGCTGTTCGGTCTGGTCTACATGGTGCCGCTCACCGTGTTCACCACCTACGGCATCGTCACCGAGACCAGCGGCGGCCGCCTGCCGTTGGCGTACGTGGTGACCCTGGTCGCGATGGTGTTCACCGCGCGGTCCTATGCCAGGATGGCCACCGCGTACCCGGTGGCGGGATCGGCCTATACCTACGCGCAGAAGACGTTCGGCGCACCGGCCGGCTTCCTGGCCGGGTGGGCGCTGCTGCTGGATTACCTGTTCCTGCCGATGATCAACTATCTGGTCATCGGGATCTATCTGGAGGCGGCCATTCCGGCGCTGCCGGCCTGGGTGATCATCCTGGTCACGATCGCGATCGTCACGGTGCTCAACATCGTCGGCATCGTCTCGGTGGCACGCGCGAACTTCCTGATCATCGCGATCCAGGCCGTGTTCATCGTGGTGTTCGCGGTGCTGGTGATCGCATCCCTTTCCGGCAGCGGGACCGTGGATCTCGCGGCCCCGTTCACCGGTGACGGCACCGCCGACGGACTGGGCCCGGTCTTCGCGGGCGCGGCCATCCTCTGCCTGTCGTTCCTCGGCTTCGATGCGGTGTCCACCTTGTCCGAGGAGGCCAAGGACGCCAAACGCACTGTTCCGCGGGCCATCATGATCGCCACCGTGTCGGCTGGACTGATCTTCATCGTCCTGTCCTACCTGGGGCACCTGGTGTTCCCGTCCAACGAGTTCGCCGATGTCGACTCCGGATCGCTGGATGTGATGGCCGCTGCCGGCGGCGACTTCCTCGTCACGTTCTTCACCGCTGCCTATGTGGCGGGCGCGCTGGGATCGGCGATCACCTCGCAGGCCTCGGTGGCCCGGATCCTCTTCGCCATGGGTCGCGACGGGATACTGCCCCGCACGGTGTTCGGGCATGTGTCGCGCCGGTTCGCCACACCCGTGTACGCGATCCTGGTGGTGTCTGCGGTGTCGTTGCTCGCCATCGTGATCGACCTCGCGACGCTGGCATCCTTGATCAGTTTCGGTGCGCTGGTGGCGTTCTCAGTGGTGAACCTGTCGGTGATCAAGCACTACTTCGTGGATCTGCGTGAGCGGTCCGGTGGCCAGGTCATCGGCAGCCTGATCCTGCCGTTCATCGGCTTCGCGCTCACGGTGTGGCTGTGGACCAGTCTGTCGGTGATGACGCTGGTGACCGGATTGATCTGGCTGGCAGTCGGTTTCGTCTGGCTGCTGGGTGTGACGCGGTTGTTCCGCCGGCCCACCCCCACATTGGATCTCAAGGAGTAGGCCGGCGGCCGACGCTCAGACCAGTGTGACGGTGACGTCGATGTTGCCCCGGGTCGCCTTCGAGTAGGGGCAGGTCTGATGCGCGGCGTCGACGATGGCCTGCGCCACTTCACGCTCCACGCCGGGCACGCTCACGTTCAGTCGGGCCGCCAGCCCGAACGCGCCGTCGTCGTTGCGCAGATCGACCTGGGCGTCGACCGCGGTGTCGACCGGCAGCTTGACCTTGTGCGAGGCGGCGGCGACGCCCATGGCACCGATGAAGCAGGCGGACCAGCCCGCAGCGAAGAGCTGTTCGGGGTTTGTGCCGTTGCCGGTGGCTCCCGGCGGGGTCAGCTGGATGTCCAGGTTGCCGTCCGAGCTGTAGGACTCACCTTGGCGACCACCGGTGGTGTGGGTCTCGGCGGTGTACAGAACGGTCATGGCTGGCTCCTCAGGTTCGGGTCGGTCCGGTCGATCCGGGCTGACTGCTGAGTAGAACTCCGGCATTTTTTGGTTCATTCCCGATTTAATCGGACACGCTATACTCTTCTCATGAAGCCCAGTGTCAGGAAGCCAGGCTCGCCCCAACTGTCCGATTTCCTGTGCTTCGCCGTGTACTCGGCCAACCTGGCCTATGGCAAGGCCTACAAGCCGATCCTGGACAAGCTCGGCGTCACCTATACCCAGTACCTGGCGATCGTCGCGCTCTGGGAGCAGGACCACCAGACCGTCAGCGGACTGGGGGAGAAGCTGTTCCTGGAGTCGAACACTCTCACGCCGATCCTCAAGCGGCTCGAGGCGATGGGCTACCTGACCAGGCGACGTTCCGCCGACGACGAGCGTCAGGTGGTGGTCAGCCTGACCGAGGCCGGTCGGGCGCTGCGCGAGCAGGGGCTGGAAATGGATCTGGTCGCCGCGACCGGGCTGTCGCCGGAGGAATTCCGCGTCCTGCAGAAGGGGATCGCGAACCTGCGAGACAACCTGCGTGCCCATGTCCAGGAAAGTGCTCAGGGCAACTGAGGTTCGGGCATACTTTTCCGGTGACCGACACCGAGGTGCTGATTGCGGGCGCCGGCCCGATCGGTTTGACCGCCGCCATCGAACTCGCCCGCCGCGGGGTGGCGGTCCGGATCGTCGATCCGCTGCTCGAACCACCGCAGTATGCCAAAGCCGTTGGGGTGCAACCTCGTACGCTCGAAGTCTTCGAGCGGATGGGCATCCTGCGGCAGATTCTCGATGCGGCCGTGCCCTTCCGTGGGCAGATCGTCTACGTCAACGGTGAACCCGTTGGGCAGGTCGATTTCACCCTGCCCGCCGATGTGCCGTTCGGTTTCATCGGCCTGCCGCAGTACAGCACCGAGCGGGTGCTGCGCGAGGAGTTGGCGACTCGCGGCGTCCCCATCGGGCGGGGGATTCGGCTGGCGGGATTCGAGCAGGACGCCGACGGTGTCACCGCCACGCTGCAGGGCGAGGGCGGACAGCAGACGGTGCGGGCCCAGTATCTGGTCGGCGCCGACGGTGCCCATTCCGTGGTTCGCAAGACCCTGGGTCTGACCTTCGAGGGCGCGGCGTTCGACGAGCAGTACATGCTCGGCGATGTCGAGGTCGACTGGTCGCAGCCACCGGGCTACGCCATCCGCGCGATGCACCAGACCGATGGCACGATCGACGACCTATTGGTGTGCATCCCGCTGCCCGGCCGGGGCCGCTACCGGATGTCCATGTTGGTGCCTCCGGACCTGTCCACCGAGGCGACCGGTGGCGTGCAGCATGGCTTCGAGGGCGGCAATCCGCCGGAGCTGCACCATATTCAGGCGGTGCTCGACCGGCTCTCCCCGGAGCCGACGACGGCACGGAACATGCGCTGGTCCTCGGTCTTCCGGATCAGCCACCGCATCGTCGACGCCTACGGCAAGGGTCGGGTGTTCGTCGCGGGCGATGCCGCCCACATCCATCCGCCCACCGGCGCCCAGGGCATGAACACCGGCATCCAGGACGCCTACAACCTGGCCTGGAAGCTGGGTCTCGCGGTCAGCGGTGACGCCGCCGACGGGCTGCTCGACAGCTATGACGCCGAACGCCGGCCCATCGGGGAAGAGGTGGTCGGGCGCACCGTGCGTAGCGCCCGCGAGGGTATCGGCGCCGATTCCGACGATCCGTCCTTCGTGATCCGTCGCGAGGCACAGTTGCTGGTCAGTTATGCCGGCAGTCCGATCGTGACAGACGGCGCCGGTGGCCGGGCGCCCGATGCGCGCGGACTGACCCGCGCGGCCGAAACCGACCCGGTGCGGCTGTACACCTTGCTGGCCGGCACCCGGCACACCCTGGTGTTGTATGCCGATGGCTCAGCGAATGTCGATCTGCTGGAAGTGGTGGCCGCTGCCGCGCGGGACGCCGCGAACGGGTTGATCGATGTCTACGTGGTGGCCGATTCCGGCGTCGACGGTGACGCGACGGTGCTACCGCTGCTCCATGATGCCGACGGTGATTTCGCCAGGGCCTACGGTGTCGACGGGGTGACCGCCGTCGTCGTCCGCCCCGACGGGCAGCTCGGCTATGTGGGTCCGGCGGCGGCCGATTCGCTGACGGGGTACCTGAAGCGGACGTTCCGTTAGGACACTGCGGGCGCGACGCCAGGCACGAGATCGAACTGAGGGTTGTCGTTATCGCTGTTGATCCGATGTTCACGACCCTGGAGTCGATCTCGACCCTAGGGCCTCAGCTGCACCTTGAGATGGTCCCCGGCCCGCGACATCGCCGCGTCATATCCGGCGGTAGCGTCGTCCAAAGACATTGTGGTGGTGAGTATCCCGTCGACATTCAACCGACCGGACTGCAGCAGCGGCACCAGTTCGGGCCAGGTCTGTTGCACCGGGGCGGTGGTCAGCCGGATGGTCAGGCTGCGGATCAGGCAGGCCAACGCCGGCAGCGGGTAGGGCTGCAGATCGTGCACGCCGACAATGGACACCGTTCCGCCGGTGCGCACGGCATCCAGGGCGTCGTTGATCGAGGTGTCGGTACCGACCGCGTCGATCACCGCGTCCACGCCGAGCCCCCCGGTGGCTTCCCGGATGGTGTTCACCGCCGGTGGTGACACCGGCACCGCGCCCGCGGCCTGCGCGCGGTCGCGTCTCGTCTGCACCGGGTCGACGGCGTAGATCGTTGCCGCGCCGAGAGTCAGCGCGCTGCGCAGCGCGCACATGCCGACCGCGCCCAGGCCGATCACCGCGACCGATCCGCCCAGCGGGATATCGGCGCGTTTGGCCGCCGCCCATCCCGTGGCCAGATTGTCGGTGAGCAGCAGGGCCTGTTCGGTGCTGATCCCGGTCGGCATCGCGAGCAACTGGAAGTCCGCGGCCGGGACCGCGAGCAGTTCGGACTGTGCCCCGCCCAGCGCGCCGGACCCGAAGATCTGTGGGCCGTGTACACAACGGATCGGATCACGGGTGGCGCATCCCGCGCAGCGTCCACAGCCGGCCACCGAGGACACCAGGACCCGGTCGCCGACCCTGAAACCGGCGACCTCCGAACCGGTTTCGACCACGGTGCCGACCGCCTCATGTCCGAGCGCGACCGGCTCAAAGATCGGGTAGTGCCCCTCCAGGAAGTGCAGGTCGGACCCGCAGATGGCGGCGGCCTCCACCTCGATGATGGCGCCGTCCGCCCCGGGCAGCTCCGGGTCGGGCCGGTTTTCCACACTGACCGCTCCACTGGAATCGACCATCACTGAACGCATGCTCATTCCTCCCGGAAATCCGACCAGACGGGTTCGTACACGGCGGCGTGATAGGTGCTCAGCCGCCACGGACTGACGGTATGGATCTCGCCGTCGGCGTTCTTGAAGTAGGAGTGTTTGATCGAGGGATGCGCCCATACCGTCTTGCGGATCTCCTCCTGGGAACGCCGGTGCCATTCCGCGGTCGGCTCCGGGAGGGGCTCCAGCGTCCGTAGCTTTTCGGTGATGAGGTGCTGCAGGCAGGAGTTGATGTAGCGCATCTGCAGCTCGGAGTTCAGGATCAGGCTGCCGCCGTGGGCGAGGTGCGCACCCGGGCCGTAGGTCAGGAAGAAGTTCGGGAAACCGGGCACCGCGATGCTGCGGTAGGCGTAGGGCCTACGGCCCCACACCTCGTGCAGATCGGCGCCGTCGCGGCCGGTGACGGTGATCGGGAACAACACCTCGGTGGCGCGGAAACCGGTGGCGTACACGATGATATCGGCCGCGTACTCGGTGCCGTCGGCCGCGACGACGCCGGTCGGGGTGATGCGTTCGATCGGAGTGCGGATCAGGTCGACATGGTCGCGCTTGAGGGTGCTGAGCCAGCTGCCGTTGTCCTGCAGGGTGCGCTTGCCGGTCGCCGGGTAGTCGGGTAGCACCTTGGCCAGCAGGTCCGGGTCGTCGCCGACCTGGGTGGTGATCCAGTCGGTGAACATGATCCGGGCGATGGCGTTGATCTCACTGACCGCGTTGGTCTGGTCTGCATAGTCCGGGTCGACGATCGCGGCGTCCAGGCCCTTGTCGGCGCCGGGCCACAGCAGCAGGAAGCGGTACCAGCGGCCGTAGTAGGGCAGGTGTTCCATGGCCCAGCGCACGCCGTCCGCGACGGGTTCGTGATACATCGGGTTGGGGAACATCCACTGCGCGGTGCGCTGGAACACCGTCAGGTGCTCCACCTTGTCCGCGATGGCGGGGGCGATCTGGAAGCCGCTCGCGCCCGCCCCGATCAGCGCGACGCGTTTACCGGTGACATCGACGCTGTGGTCCCATGCTGCGGAGTGAAAGGACGGGCCGGCAAAGGTTTCCGCGCCCGGGAAGTCCGGGACGCTCGGTCGGTTGAGCTGGCCGACGGCGGTGATGACGGCGTTGGCGGTGAAGGTTTCGTTCCTGGTGTCGATCGTCCAGAGGTCGCCGTCCCACCTGGCGGAACGCACCTCGGTGTTGAACCGGATGTGCGGACCGAGGTCGTGGCGGGCGACCACGTCGGCGAAGTACTGGCGCAGCTCGGGCTGCTCGGCGAAGAAGTGGTCCCAGTGGTTGCTGGGTTCGAAGCTGTAGCAGTAGAAGTGGTTCGCGACGTCGACGCGGGCGCCGGGATAACTGTTCTCCCACCAGGTTCCGCCGGGGCCGGAGTTTTTCTCCAGGATCGTGAATCGGATGCCGGCCTGCTTGAGGCGCACACCGGCCAGGACTCCGGACTCGCCGGCGCCGATCACGATGACATGGAAGTCCCCGGTGTCGTCGAGTCTGGCGGGCCGACGCGGATCGACGCCGTCGAGGTCGAGTTCTTCGAGCACCAGCGGCAGGTTGTCCTCGCCGACGTGTTCGCAGGCCGCCCAGTCGAGCATCTCCCGGACCAATTCCGGGGACAGCGGATCCGGGATCGGGCAGCCGCGGTCACGGTACGCGGCGACGATCGGTAACGCCTCGGCGCGGGCGCGGGCCTTGTCCTCCTCGGACATGAAGCCCTGCACTTCGTTGAGGAACAGCCCGGCCTGCTTGTAGTCGCGGATGAAGCGCGGGTCACCGGTGATGTGCACCAGCGACAGCAGCAGGGTGGGGATGCTGACCCCTTCGAGCGCCGCGGCAATGTCGGCGTCGGAGGTGTCAAACGGCTGTCCGGCGTGGAAGCTGCGGGTCACGGTGAGTTACGCTACGGCGCGTTGCGTTATAGGGCAAGGGTGGTGCCGGCCGCGCTGTCGATTGTCAAAGTGGTTGGCAATTTGTCATTTGAGATGGCAACCGATGGCAACGTTGCCATCTGGATGACAAGTTATGTAGCTGACCTTTGGGGTCGTCAGACCACCGACACGCTCGGTGGGCTCGGTTGCTGCGCCTTAGTGCTGCCAGCACCAACCGGTCGCCGCGCCTTCGTAGTGACTCTGATCGTCGCCGAATCCAAATATGTTGCTCTGCAGAGAACTTCAGTAGGAACCTTTCGTTCTTCTGGTGCGGCGTTTAAGGCGCGGCCACACGAACAGTGTGTTGACATGCACGCGGCCTGCATGGGATCCCCACGCCGCCGGCGGGTGGACGGGTCGAGTTGGTTCAGCGCGCGGCGGCGGTCAGTGACTGTGCGAAAGCGATCACGGCGGCGGCGCCGCACAGCGCCATCTCATCCCGAGGCCGACGGCCACCAAACTCAGGCTGTTCACGCTGCATCCAGACCGACAGGCTGACGACTCCGCCGGGAAATACCGATTGCAGCACGTCGAGTTCGGGCAGAACGCAGGAAGGGGAGTCGGGATCGAACTGCCACAGTGGCAGTCGCCATTCCCGCCCGACCTTGATGCCCACCAGTTTGTGTGCGCCCAGCTTGGCGGTAATCGTTTGGGGCGCCACGTCAAGTAACCGGGCGGCTTCTTCCCGACTGATGCTTGCGTCCGAGAGAACGCGGCGCGCCGCGAACTGATCCTGCAGGTCTGAGAATGCAGCATGGGCGACTGTGGCAGAGTCCGGCGCCAGCCCCCAGAACGTCGAGTCCAAATCGTCGTCGTTGGAGTCTGCCACCGCCGACCACAGCCTGTTTAGCTCGTCGTCGGTGGCAGCGTTGACCACCGCAGTTATCACCTCCCGTGAAGGCGGGCGATCGTCGACGGATGCCGATGGGGGATGTGAGAGTCCACCGCCAGAATCGCTAGGCCGGCTTCGCGGAGGGCACGCTCCAACAGAGCGCGTTCGGGATCGTTCACCGGCAGGCTGTCAGGAATCCGGCCGCAGGCTTCATCGGGCGCCGCAGGCACCACGACATAGAGTTCGGTCATTCGCCCCATATCGCTGGAATCGTCCGCGGTCATGCGGAGTGCCAGTCGTAGCCTGCGGCCGCAGCGATAACGTGTTCAACCGGGCCTCCGCCGCGCAGCCACTCCACAGCTGTGACCGCGTGGTCGGTGAACAGGCTTAGCTGCGGCGTATGTAAAAACTCCGCTACGGCGACCGGATGAAGATCCCGAGGCAGCGTTGCGAACACCCGACTCAGCCCGTGTACTTGCCGACGCGGAACACCGTTCATGTCCACGTCGAACTGCAACGCCGGAAATCCCCATGTGCGCCCGCGAGGGACAGCCCAAAGCTCGCCAGTGCGCCGCTTGCGATGAACCTGCGTTGTACTTGCGCCAAGGCCGCGGGCCACCTCGTCGGTGGTAAACGATGCGGCGACAAGCTGGGCAAGCCGACCGGCGGTCCGGGTAACGGCGGTGACGAGCAGCACCGCACATCCTTCGGTGAAGTCTGAATCATCGAGCAGGTGTGCCTCTGTCTCGGTCAGAGCCGCGGCCCACGGCCGGAGCACCGGGAGCGCTTTCAGGGCTGCGATGAAATCGCTAGTTTCAATACCGAAGTGTTCATGCAGCAGCTGGTCCAGTTCATAGTCCACAATCACCCCTCGCTATCAGCCTCTGGCGCTCGTGCGACAACGTTGATCTTTCCTGCCGCGGCTAACCCGGAACACCGTTGTACACCCGCGTACTTGGCGCTGTTCTACGGATCGGAATTCCCTGCCGTCAGGTGACTTTCGCGTACGACGATTCAGTTGACGTGGGTTGTGAGTCGTGCGCGTGTGAAGGTCGATCACGTTGGATTGGTCGACGTGGATATCAGATTGATGGGGCAGGCCGTCAACTGGTGACTGACGCAGGTAGGGCTCCAGTACCGTACGCATCCACGACTGGACCGAGCGATGAACTTCGCGGTCTGCATGCCATTCGAGTGCACCCCCTTCGGAAGGAAGCAGACGAATCCCGACCAGCTCAGTGAGCCGACGTTTGTCGGATCCACTCCTGCTTTCAGCCATGGCACTCCTGGACACGAAATGGACGCGTCGTAGATGCTCACACTACTACTAGTAGGGCTGACTTCCTTTTCATGCAAGTGATGGGAGGCGGCGATGCGCCGGCCTCGATGCCAACCAGGATTGCGCGTGAAGGCACGATCAGCACCGCTGGAGGACGCTGGTGCCCGGGGTGTTGGTTCGACATGGGAATCGTGGGCCGCCGAGCTGCAGCACCGCGGTGCCGTGGACCCGAGGAGGGCCAAATTCCCACCACCGGGAACATGATCGCTTTGCGGCGAGTGCGCGCCTGCTCGGTAGGCGCAAAGCCGGTGCTGGATCAAACATGGCGTCGCTGGGTTTCTCTCTTGAGAATCACTCGCCATGCGAGCAAGATTGCATCTGAGCCTGCTTCGTGCAGGGAGCCCTGACATGGTGTGCGAGCCCGAGGTTGATGTCGGCTCTGCGGTCCTCACATTCAAGACCGCAGAGGGTAGCTTGCGTGCGGGCGCCGCTACATCGGCGCAACCCGTTGAGCTGTATGGCGGCCGGCCGGTGCGGATCTTCCGGTGGTATGCGGGTCAACGGCACTATTCCGGGGAGTATTGGTCAGCCACAGAGCGTGAGCTGGTGCCGCACGAGTCACGCTTGGAAAAGGCGACTCTGATGATCGCGGACTTCGATCCGCACGTGCACCGCATCGTGGCCCAACCCTTCCTGCTCGAGGTGTCGGTGAACGGCACGCTGGTTCGTCACACGCTCGACTATCTACTCGGCACCGATGAGGGCCCCGTCGTCGTCGATGTCATGCGTGCCGAGCGCTACGCCCAGGACAAGCACCAACTGTTGGCTGCGTGGACTCGACGGGTGGTGCAGTCGCTGGGCTGGTCGTATGTCGTGTCCACCGAACCTCCGCCGGGTGTCTTGGACAATGTGCGGTTCCTGTCCGGCTACCGCCGCGAGTGGCTGATAAACCACACCATTGTCGCTGAACTCCGCGTCTGTCGGGATGAACTGTCAGGGAAAGCGTTACGCGACATCGAAGGTCAGTTCGCGCACCGGAGCCGAGCGCTTGTGCGCAGTTCCCTACTACACCTGCTCTGGCGGCATGAGCTAACCTTCGACATCCAACAACCGCTGCAACCCAGCACGATCCTCAAGTTGCCAGCATGAGCTTCGCAGGCGTGCGGGTGGGTGCGGGCACGACCTTCCGGGACGGCAACGACCTGTTCCGGATCGTGAAAACGCATGGTGGTGACGGCCTTCCCGAGATCGCTGCAGAAGACCTACGAACGGGTGACCTGTGCAGGTTCGCGATGGAATACGTTCTTTTCGCGGCGAACGTGCGCATCCTTGGTGAGGATCTCCTACCGATCACGTGTGATCTCGGGGATCCGATCGATGTCCTGTGGGACGCCGCGTCAGAAGAATGCCGTCGTGAAGCGCGTGCCAAAGCCGCGCACATCCGGGAAGTGCTGACCGGGTACAAATCGGGTAGCCCAGAGTTTCCCGATCCTGGGGAGCCTCGGCCGCAGTATCGGCCGGAACGGCCCAAGGGGGAACGTGTCAGGGCTAAATGCAAGGAGATGAAGTGGCCTAAGCGGACGCTGGACCGTTGGATGAGCGAATACACCGCGCGAGGCGAACCCGGGCTGATCTCTATGCGCTCTGTCGCTCCGGGTCTAGGGAGCCGGCAGGACCCGCGATGGGTGCAGGCCGCACGGGAAGTGAAAGCAGAGTTCACGTTTCGATCGAAGCCCACGCAGTCTCTGATCATCGCGCACACCAACGCACGGCTTATCGCCCGGTACGGACCCGGCGGCATTTGTCTGCCCTCCGATGCAACAGCGCGCCGAATACTCAGACAGGAAGAGAAGCTGGCGCCGCTGTTTACCGGTTCGACCAAGCACACCCGTGACGTCGCCGGGCGGCCACAGAGTGTGTACGGCAAGCTGTTGCCGACTCGGCCGGGGGAGTACGTCCTGATGGACACCACCCGCCTGGACGTCTACGCCATGGATCCCCAAACCCTGAAGTACGTCGGCCTCGATCTGACAGTCGCGATGGACTGGTACAGCCGCTGCATCATCGGCCTGCGCTTGACCCCGACCACCCGCGCTATCGATGCCATGGCCGCCCTGTACGAGTGTTTCCGCCCCAAACCCGCAGGGCCGGACTGGCCCGCGAGGGCGGTGTGGCCAGCCCACGGTGTACCACGCAACGTCTGGGTGGACCGCGACACCCTCGATCCAGGCAGTGCCCTGGGTGCGGCGACACCGGCCATCGTGCCCGACAACCTGCTCGTCGATCACGGCAAAATCTTCGTCTCCTCGGCCATGCTCGGTGTGTGCCGAAGCATGGGCATCTCCCTGGCCCCGGCGCGGGTGAAAATCCCCTGGGACAAAGGACCGGTGGAACGCTTCTTCGGTACCGTCCGCACGCTGTTCTTACAAGAGCTGCCCGGCTACAAAGGCCCCGACATCTACTCGCGCGGTCTGCATCCCGAACACGACAGCTTCTACTTCATCTCCGAGATGGAAGCTCTCCTGCGCGAATGGATCGCCGACGTCTACCACAATCGCCCCCACAACGGCATCGGCGAACCGGAGCTCTGGAACCTGGGGTTGAGCCCGGCGCAGATGTTCGCTCGCGGAGTCCAGATGGCCGGCTACCTCGAAGCACCCCGCGACCCGCAACTGGCCTTGAACTTCCTGCCCCTGGTCTGGGTCAAACGCCGCCCAGAAGGGATCGTCATTCGACGCCGCGTCTACAAAGGCGAAGTCCTCGACGTCTACCCGCCCGGCGAAGCCAGCCCCTACACCCTCAAGAAGGGGCGCTGGCCGATCCGGGTCAACCCCGACGATGTCCGCACCGTCTACTTCTACGACCACAAGACCTCCGGGGAATGGAAACCGTTGACCTGGGACATGGGCCGGGCCTTAGACCTGCCCATGTCCGAGGAAGGCCTGGACTTCGTCCGCGAGATCCTGCGCACCGACACCCGCGCCGTCGATGACCGGCTGGCGGTCGCTGCAATGCTGGATCGCCGCTCACTCAGTCAATCGTTGGATACCGAGAAACGCAACGCCGCCCTTCGGCTTTCCCGCGAGCAGTCCTCCCTGGCCGCCGATCTGGACGCGCTGGCAGAAAACAGGCAGAAAGCCAACAAGCGTCGTCGACGTGCGCGGTCGGTACCGCGCAGCGATGCGATCGAAGCCTTCGTCGACGAGCTCGATGTGCACGAAGACGAAGAAGGTGATCTCGACGACGAGTTTGATGACACCGCGGCGACCTACCGGCTGATGGAGGACATGTGAGCACCCACGCGACGAAGCTGAACATGACCGGCCTGGACAACGTCACCCTCGCGGGCAAAGAAGGTTGGCTCGCTTACGTTAATGCCCCTAAACGTGAACAACCCGAACAGCTTTCGACCCGCGCACTCAACAGGCTCAGCGCAAGTGCCTCCGACGACTACCGAGTGCTGCGCAACACCTGGCACAACAATCTCGGCCCCTTCTTCACCCCACAAGCCAAAAAGATCCACGACCAACTCACCATCGTCATGGACGCTGACGCCACCAAAGACGGCTGGCAAGCCAAAGACGCCGTCGCCATCGACGGGCTACCCGGGCTGGGCAAGAGCACCACCGTCAACGCCTTCGCCAAAACATTTCACGAGCAGGAGGTCCGCCGCAACGGCCCCTTCACCGCCGCCGGCGACGAACGCCATCCCGTCATCCGGGTCGGGATGCGCGGCAACACCGGCATGACCGCTTTCAACAAAGCGATCTGTGATTTCTGCGGCCACCCCACCCGCCGCACCGGCAACGTCGACGAACTCGGCCGCCGAGCCCTCGACCTCGTCCGACTGTGTGAGACCCGGCTGCTGCTCGTCGATGACATCCATTTCCTGCACTGGCAGCGCGACGGAGGGATTGAGCTGAACAATCACTTCAAATTCATCGCTAACGAGTTCCCGCTGACGGTCATCATGATCGGCATCGGCATCTCCGAGCGCGGCCTCCTGCGCGCCGGTACCGCCCAGGAAGCGTTGGCCCAATTGGCGCGCAACACCACCGAATACGGCTTCGAAGGGTTCAAGAACACCCCCGGACGCGAGCAACGCGCGTGGCGGGAACTGCTGGCCAGCTTCGACCACCGCATCGTGCTGACCCGCCACCGCGAAGGCATCCTCGTTGAGCACGCCGACTACCTCTACCGGCGCACCGACGGCCACATCGGATCACTGTCGGCACTACTGCGGCGCGCCTGCGCAGCAGCGATCTACACCAAGACCGAAGCGCTATCGAAGAAACTGTTCGACAGCATCACCATCGACAGCGCCGCCGAACGCGCCAGAAAAGAACTCACCACCGCCTACAGCACCCGCCCCCACGCCACCCGCATCATGGAGAAATACGCCAGCTAGACCCGGGGTGCGACCGAGCAATCGATTTGCCCAACAGCGCGTCGCAGGACAGGACGCATTGCCTAAGCTGATCGCCGTGACACATCGAGCCGGCCCACGTCCGAAGCGTCGTGCACGGCGCATGCTGCTCCTGACGCCCATGATCGCGACGACAGGCTTCGCACTCTCAACTGGTGTTGCGGGCGCTGGCCCGTTTTGCTATGAGACGGGCCTGGGTACGAGAAATGCCTCACGAGCCCAAGTGGGGACTACTTCAATCCCATCTATCAGGGACCCAAGCTAGACCGTCCGTATATTCCGTCGTTATATTCCGTCGTTTCCGATCTTTAGTCCGCCACCTCCGGTCAGCATTCCGGCACCCCTGCCGTCCAACACCGGCAATGGGTTCGGTCCGGGTGCACCGGGTCGGTGCCCTGAAGGTATGTACGTCGATCCGAACAACTTGAGTACTTGCCTGGCTGCGACACCTGGAAATGACTACGTCGCGCTCGCCGCCTCACCGGGCCTCCCCACAGCCGGAGCGGCTTACGGCGGTGCAGCAAGCCAAGGTGAAGCTGACCGAATTGCTATGGCTCAATGCGTAGCCGGCACCAACAGCACGTGCGAGATTATCGCCAGGGCGTACCACGCGTGCGCAGCGATCGCGCTCGCGCCCGACGGCAGTATGGTCAGCGGCGTCGGCCCCGATCCGAACGCCGCCGCTACTGCAGCCATGAACGCTGCACCCCGGAGGGCAAGCGCTCGGCGGACGCTGCTCGGAGCCCCCTGGAAATTAGACGCGACCACGTCCCCAAGCTGTACGCGACCTTCAGCACCCCGACTCGGCACGCAAACGTGCGTCGATGATCTGTTCAGGCAAGCCGTTTGAAGGAAGCGTCGCCGGCCATCGAAGTGTCCGGCGCTCGCCCTCGGGGGAGACAGCATTGTCTGGCACCCGCAGTTTCAAACTCGTCGCCAGGATTGTCGACGTCGGTCAATCCTGCGGCATTCGCCACAGCGGCTCTTTCGGCGTGTGCTGACCACGGCCTCCCATTCGTGTCCGCGCGCACAGAGCCACCACGCGCGGGCGTTGCTCGCCGGCCGTAGTTGATTCAGAGTTAGCTCACCGTTGCGGGTGGGATGCCACTCCAGTGCAGCGTCCGGGAACAGGTCGGCGAAGGACGCGCCCGGCTGTGGCACCGACAGCTTGCGCGCCACCGTCCGGTAGCCGCATTTGGGACAGCCACTGCCTGTCGTGCGCAACTGCACCGTAGTCGACCACTCGTGGGAGCAGTCTGAACAGATCCACACGAACTTGGTATGACTTCCGGGATGTATGCGGTCGGCGGTGATGCCGTTGTTCTTGTCCGGGTGCAATTCGGCAGCGATAGTTGGGAACTCGCTCGCGAGGCTGTAGGTGCGATATCTATGGATCGCTTTATTGGCCTCGGCTTCGGCCCACAGCTGCGGGTCGCTGATGTAGTCGGCGAAACGCTCGGCGGTGTAGCCCATATTTGCAAGTGCGCGCAGCACTTTCACAGTCACCGATTTGATTTTCTCGGTCGGCTCTACGAACACCTCGTGCCCACCGAGCCCGTGCAAAGGCAACTCGCGCACCCGCAGCACGGTCCACCCGACTGCGTTCAAGGCAGCCGTCTGCTCTCGGTCGCGCCGGTCTAGCGTCGCGTGGAATCTCACACCGTCGTACTCAACGATGAGGCGCACCTCAGGCACCACAATGTCGGCACGGACCGCACGCCGGTGGGGAACGGGTATGGGCGGGTGGCCGTGGGCCACTGCCAAACCGGCCGCGGCCAGCTCGTACTGAAGGCGAAGCTGGCGAGCCGAGACACCGATCGTCGCGCATTGAGGGCATCCATCCCCACGGTCGACGCGCTTGTACGGCGGCGCGGACCAAACATGTCCGGCAGCCGCACACTGCCACCAATATTTCTTCCTGGCACCAGGATTGACGTCAGCGGCAGCCAGTGGCGCATTGAGCGTCGGGTGCCACTCCGCGGCGACGGCGGGACACAGGTCAGCCAGCGACCGGCCCGGTTTCGGTGTCGCCTTCGCGATCGCCCGCCGCGCCTCGTCGCAGTCCGGGCACTGTTCGCCGCGTTGGCGATTAGCTGGCGATACGTTCCACTCGTGACCGGCCGTGCACAGCCACCACACGCGTTTCTGGCTTGCCGGCCGCACGTCGAACGCTGTCAGCTCCCCGTTGAGGGTCGGGTGCCATTCGGCAGCCGGTTCGGGAAACTCGTGGGCGAAGCTGTGGCCGGGTTTAGGAGTAGAGCGCAGGGTTGCGCGGCGCGCGACCGCACATTTATGGCATCCGCTGCCGCCACGGCCACGCTTGTTGACTGCGGTCTGCCATTCGTAGCCGCATTGTGCGCATTTCCACCAGGCGAGCTTTCCGCTGCCGACGCGCACCTGGTCGGGTGTCAGTTCACCGTTGAGTGTCGGGTGCCATTCGGCAGCGATAGCAGGGGCGGCGTCAGTAAGTGACTCGCCGGGCCGGGGCTGGGCCTGTGCCGCTGTCCGCCGCGCTATGCCGCACGGCGGGCACCCGCGACCGGCAGTACCGCGCTTGTATACCTTGTTCGGCCACTCATGGCCGCACGTCGCGCACAGCCACCACACCTCGGCGTTGCAACCCACCCTCACGTCATAGGGCGTCATGTCACCGTTGAGCGTCGGGTGCCATTCCGCGGCCACCTCCGGGCACAGATCAGCCAGCGATTGCCCCGGACGCGGCTTCAGAATCGCGGTCATTGCACAGATTGTCGCCCTTCAGGGTCCAAAAATGTATGTGCCGGCTACTGCATAGGCCGGAAACGAACACCGTCTCACTCGCGTGTTCGCCGGTGCGCCGGCATTTCACACGCGTGCCTTCACGGACTCGAACCCGCGACGACCAGGTTTATACGCTGAGGTCGAGACCAGGACGTCGCTCAACGCTCATAGCCGTGCTGGTGTGAGTGCCTGGCTGCACGGCCGTCGGTGTGCCGGACGCAACGCGAGTCCGTACTCATGAGCAAGTGAGGCCACGACACTGCGCGACACTTGTGTGCGCGCCGCGATCTGCGCCAAGCTCAGTCCCTGGGCTTCGTAGAGTTTTTCGAGCACGTCGCAGGGGAGTGCGCGGCGCGCGCGGAACATCGAGGGAGTGCGGTCGGTACCCGTGCATCCCATCCCACGGAGTCTCGCGGTGGGGGATGGTCGCCAAGAACCGACCGGATGACACCAGCGGTGGTGTTCAGTGCGCCGGCTGCCACCGTCATCGACCGACCCTCGGTGACGATCATGCGATGCAGTCGGGCGATCGAGGCGGCGCTCCAGTGCACTGGTCCGCCGACCGCAGCTGGGAGGCTGGGCTGCCACGACACCGGCTCACGATGCAGACCCTGGTCGTCGAGGAACATCCTGCCGACCTCGACGAGCGTGGCTACAACGTCCGGGGGCAGTTCGCGCGGCAACACCGCCAACGCCGAGGCGAACTTCGGGGAGTTGATGGCGTGGAGACAGTGCCTTGCGGGGGAGCCAGTGAGGCGCTCGAACAACCAGCACCGGTGCAGCTGGACCTTTACACCACGCCCCGCCAATACTCCTTGCTGCCAACTGATGTCACGCCATGCCGCGTCGGGAAGTAACTCTTGATAGGAGAGTTGGCGTCGGCGGGCGTAGTCGATCGGTGGTGGCGTCCGATCAATGTCGTCGGCGAGGCGGGATAGGGTGGCGAGGCAGTACGACCACCCCGGGTGGGCGTGCAGGTGCTGCAGCGCACGTGTGACGCTGCGCGGCGGATACGGATTGCCTAGCCGTGCGCAGGTCTCCTCCAGGCTGATCGGGCTACCGACCAAGATCAGGGCGACGCTCAACGCATGCCGGAGCCGTTCAAAACCTAACCCCGGCAGGGCAAAACGATAAGCGACTGCTGGCCACACGAGCGCCGGGACGCCGTGATACCGATCCGATGAACACCGCCCCGCAGATTGGCTGCTGATGACGGCCCGGAGCTGCTGGACCGGACCACCCGCGCACTCCAGTCCGAGGCCGGCTGGTGTTAAGGCACCGCTAACCATATGGGTGCGCAGGTGGCGCGCAACAGCGTGATGGGCTTGCGGCACTAGCACTGTGCGCAGCAGCTGTGCCGCTTGATCCGGGCTGTCGCAGTCGAGGATCGGGACGGCCAGCGAAGCGCCGAGTGCGGTGGTGTCGGCACAGGTGCTGTCCCTGTTCAGTGCCCATGTCGGCGCGGCGTTCAGGTTGCCGGGTGAACTTGGGCTGCACGTGGCGTGTTGCAGTAGCTGTTCACCGAGGACGCGCAGATCCGTAACGTAGGTCAGCGCGCTTACCGAACCGTCACCGTAGATACCTCCAGAGGCAACTCCGGCCGCAATGACGTTCAGGATCCGACGTTGCGCACTCAGCACGGCGCTGTCAACCGGCGCATCGGCGGTTATGGCGTCGGACAGCAGGGCACCGCACCGCGGGGGAGTAGATCTGCGACGCCCGCCTAGTGCTGGGCGGTCACACCTGCCGGGTTGGGGGACGAGGTTCATCGGTGGCGCTTCGATGCGCTGCCGGCGTCGGCACGACGGGCAGCAATCGGTGAGCAGGCAGTGATGGGTGGGGCAGGCGAACGCCCACCGCAGACGCCACCACAACGGCCACAGACCGCCATTGTCTCGAAGGCATCGCGGGCAGAACCGTGAGCCCGGCATCAGCAGCGTTCGGATGGCGGCCATGGCGTATGGCACCGGCAGTTGGGATGCTGGGGTCATCGCCCACAGCGTCTGCGGGGTGATACCGGTCGTGTAGGCCAGGGCGGTCATTTGCGCGGCGGTGATTGTGGTGATCGGCTGGCGTGCCCCGGTAGCGCGGCCCGCCAGGTATCCGGTGGCCGTCCCGATGTCGCCCCAGGTGGCGTCACTGTGGTGGGCGAGGGCCTGCAGCCAAGAATCAAGCGCTTCACCGGGTACCGGCATGGTGCGCAGTGGCAATGTCCGCAGCGGCGGGGACTGTCCGCCACCGGCCGTGCGAAGGGCCCGTAATTCCGTCGGCGTCATGTGATCCACCTCGCATGCATCAGGCGTCTGCAAAGGTCACATCTCAGATTGCCCTACTTGTAGGGCTGACTTCTAGTAGTGGGCGTTGACTACTTGAAGGTGTGCCGACCCGCCCCCATCAGAACGACCCGAAACGGGTCGCGGCATGGGAGACACGGCGGCGCAGAATCGGTGTGCGCATCAACCGCCTGCGCGTCGAGAACGATTTCACCTTCGAAGAACTGGCCGAGCGCTCCGGGGTGTCGCGCAACGTGCTCATGGATGTTGTGCACGGCCGGCGCGGCATTCTGCATGAGCGCCTCTTCGACATCGCCCAAGCCCTCGATGTCACCGTGGTCGATCTCGTCGACGGCATCACCTAAAGGCCTCAGGCCGGACGGGCCATGAGCCCCACCGCCAGCACCCTTCCCCTGCGAGTCGCCCCGCTGCCCGGCGAGTCCCTGGAATCCTGGTTGCAGGCCCTGGCCCACCGTCACCGCGCGCAATGGGGCGAACTGCTCGACGTGCTGCTGCCCGCACCCGATCCTCGTGCAGGCAGAAAGCGGCCGCGCCGATTCACCTATCGCCTCACTCTGCGCGTGACCGATGAGGAAGCTGCATCGATAGCTCACGTCACCGGCGCTGCTGTTACCGACATTCACGCGATGACTTTGAGTCATTATGCCGGGCGCGCCACCGGGATCGAACCCGCCTCTGGCACCTACACACCGTTCCCGTGGGGACGCACGCACGGATCGCGGTACTGCCCGCAATGCCTGGCCGACACCTCAGGGCGGTGGCAACTGGCATGGCGGCTGGGATGGACGCTCCTGTGTCCACTCCATCGATGTCTACTACTTGATCGGTGTCCACAATGCCAGCAGGTGCAGCGCGTGCAACCGCTGCCGACGACACTGATACCGCAACCCGGGACCTGCCTGGGCTCAGCCCTGCCCAACGACACCCGCACCAAGCAGTACTGCACCGCCCCACTGGCCGACCAGCCAACGCGCGCGCTGCCGCACCAGCACCCCGCGGTCGAAGCGCAACACATCGTCAACGACATTATCGAGCACGACGTCGCTGACTTCGGGGTCTACCGCACCCACCCGCAGCCGGCACGGGCAGCGCTGGCCGATATTCGAAGCCTGGCCCGGCGTGTCCTCATCGAACCGGAATCGCCTGCGCTGACCGCACTCGTACCCGCCGATATCGTCGCTGCCCACCGACACGCCAAACGCCGCACACCCGGACCCGACTATCACACGGGCTCCCACGTCCCTGCCGATGCCGCCACCACCGCCGCCGGCATCATCGGCGCGCTGGCCGTCCTCACTTCCGACACCATCGACGCCGCCGGTGACCGATTCCTGATGCTGCTGTCGGCCAGTCGCGCCCGCGGCACAACTCTCGTCGCCGCCAACCTGTCGCTCGGAAAGAAAACACCGGTACTCAAAGCGGTCCAACTCACCGCGCTGGCACCGGAAATGGGTGTCGGCAAACAACTGAACTACCGCATCGGCACCGCCAAACCGCGTACACCGATCTCATCGACTGCCCAGTCTCAGAGCGCCATGGCGCGGCGGCTACCCACGATGCTCTGGGCAGACTGGAGCCTGCGCCTGACCCCGCCCCGCTACACCCAGAAAGTGGCACGCCAGGCGCTATCCGCGGCCGTCCTCATCACCGGAACGCACCAACAGCTCAGTCATGCGCTGACCGCACTGCACAGTTCCCAATCCAAACAATCGGCCCACGTTTTCGTCAACGACCTGAGCCGGCAACCCTGTTGGCCCGACGTTCGCTCAGCGATCATCGCGCTGCACGACCGTCTCGCCGATCACGAACCGCCCATCGACTACACCCGCCGGCGACAGCTGAACTACCGCAGGCTGCTCACCGAGGCACACTGGAGAACCGTCTGCACTACAGCAGGTATCTCGACGGGGGCGGTACGCATCGACACGGCGCGGTTCTACCTCTACGAGCGCATCAGCGGTATGCCCGGAGTCACTGCCGGACAACCCTGGTCGGCCGCCGTGGACACACAACTCCTCGTGCGATTGTGCCGCCAACTCACCCCTCAGCTGGCCGCAGCACTCGATGATTATGCCGGCGATTTCCTCGCCTCTCAGCACGTCACCGACGAACCCGTCACATGGACCCCCGACACGGCACTGATCGCCGACCTGACGCTACCCGGTACCGCAGCTCTAAACATCGACATGGCATTGCTGCACCACCTCGTTCGGGACGGACATCTGTCGGTAGCGGCCGCTGCCAAGCGACTCGGTACGCCTACCGGCTACGTCCGTCACGCCCTGGTCACCTCACCAGCCCCAGCGGCGAGAGCCTACGAACGCACGTACGGGCCTAAGGTGCAGGAAGTTCTTAACCGCGGCGAACTCTACCGACGCTACGTAATTGAGCACCAAAGCATGCGGGCCATCGCTGACGACCTGGGATACTCCAAGCGCACAATCTGGAAAGCATTGCAAGCCTACGGGATACGAGTTCACGACAAACACGGTCGTTAAGCCTGTCGCCGCGCGCCGATACATCGTCGTCGCCCAGAGTTGATGGGGCGGGCCCGGAAGGGCAGCTGGGACGACTAACGCAGACATGCTGCTCGTGCGTGGCCAACTCGACACCCATACGGTCGGCGCTTCCGATAAGCCACTTCCGGGCACGCCCCTGCAGAGTACTACTAGTAGTGTTGATGTGATATCTCGACACGTCGTTTCTGCCCGGCCGTACCTTGTCCTCACCAGCTGATTTCATCGCCCAGCTCACGAGTGGCTGGGCACGTACGCCAACCGGCGCACCCATGCGGTGACCACACGATTGGGCCGCGACTGTTACGTCAGCCTCGGCGGCAACGCGTATTCGATGCATCCTGAGGTGATCGGACGGATGGTCACCGTGCGTGCCGCTCTAGATGTACTCGGCCATCAGGTTGGTTGCAGTCGGCTGACTGGTGGTAGACCGTCGAGTGCGCTGTGGCGTCGTTGAGTGTTGTAGAACTCGACCCAGGGTGCAAGGGCTTGGGCGCGGTCGGTGTTGGATGCGAACACCCGCCGGTAGGACCATTCGCTTTGCAGGGTGCGGTTATAGCGCTCCACCTTGCCGTTCTGCCATGGGCAGTGCGGCTTGATGAAAAGATGTCTGGCGTTCAATTCATCGACGACCGCTGCGAACGCTGTTGAGCGTCGATAGCTCAGATGGTTGTCGGTGATCACCCGTTCAATGCGCGAAATACCATGGGATTGAAAGTATTGCGCCGCTCGCGTGAGAAACCCGGCGCACGTCGATCCCTTCTCGTCGGCGTGGATTTCTGAGTAGGCCAGCCGGCTGTGGTCATCGACCATCGAGTGCACGTAGTCGTATCCGATGCCGCGGGCGCGGACGTCTTCGCTACGCCCGTGCGCGCGCCAACCACCCCCGTCAGGGATGCGGCCGAGCTTTTTGACATCGACATGCACCAGTTCGCCTGGGCGCTCACGCTCATAGCGCCGGGCCGTCGCCTTGGACGCTTTGATCACCGCACCGGTCATCGGATCACAATCACGCAGGTAGGGCACATCGCGTCGGCGCAAAATCCGGGCAACAGTTCGGGCAGGAATGCCCAGCTCAGGGCCCAGCCAGTCCTGCCCGCGCCGATGCTTGCGGCGCGCAGCGACCACTTGGCGCTCGACCCGTGCAGGCGTCTTGGTCGGGCTGCGATGTGGTCGACAGGATCGGTCCTGCAGTCCGGCTTCGCCTTCGGCGGCGAAACGGCTGATCCAGGTGTGGACGCATTTGCGGGAGATGCCCATCGCCTCGGCGGTATGGGCTTGCTTCCAGCCCTGCTGATACCGCTCGACGATCAGCATTCGACCATGCATCGTGGTGCGGGCATTACGGTGGGACACGAGAACCTCCGGGTTGGTGCTGGGCCTTAGACAAGCCACACCTCACCCGGAGGTTCTCTTCACATCAAGCCAACACGCCCGCAACCAACGTCATGGCCGGATACATCTAGCACCTGGTCTCGGTCAGAACGGTGTCGGCACGATCTTCGGTCGGCTGTCGGTCGCCGCCGCGACGACCATGGCGAAGTGTTCGTCTGGTAAAGCGGCGTGCTGTGCAAGTTCGGCGGTAGTGACGTTGTGTTCAGCGAGAAGCGCGACCGCGGTGCCCAGAAGAGACGGGTATTCCGGAGGACCCAACGGCCCGGGTTCCGGCGTACCCCAAGTAGAAAGCGTTATGTTGGCCCGCCTATACATCGAATCCGAAAGTAGGCCCAATGTCCGCGCGCGATAGACGAGCGCGCGCAAACTTACACCCCACCGCCTCTTCGCCGCGTGGAACGCATCCCAGTCGAGAGTGCGGGGAAGGTCGTCAATTACTTGATCAGCTGGCGCCAGGAACGCGGCAGCGAAGTCCTGGGCTTGACCCTCAATCAGCTTCGAACCCGGTTCTGCGTCTGGATGTAGAAGCAGGTGCCCGAGCTCGTGAGCGCTGTCGAAGCGGCTGCGTGCCTTGTCGGCCTTCGTCGAAGACAGCAGCACAACAGGACGACGGGTCGCCGAAGTTGAGAATGCATCCACCCGGTGATCGAACTGGTCACTGGGGTACCTGAGCACAAGTACGCCTTGGGCCTCAAGCAGTCTCACCACATGAGGGACAGGACCTTCCGCGACACCCAGCATCTGCCGGGCTTCAGCCGCCGCGCGTTCGGCGTCAGCTCTAGAAATCTCGCCCACGTATCCCTTCAAGGATGGGAGATCCGCCGGCGGAAGATCGACATAATCTTCGATACCAGACAAGACTTCCAAGGCGAGGTCAGCGTATGCCAACGCCTGTTCACGACTTATCGCAGGCGTAGCTCGCAGGGAGCGAAAGTGTGCTGCCGAGGCCGGTATCGTCTGATCACTCACGCTGCGTTGCAGGAACTGTCCGGGCACGCCGAGGCTGAGTGCGAGCTCAGCCGCTACTGCGGTAGTCGGACGGTACTGGTCGCGCTCCAACTGAGTAATAGCTGTGGGCGAGATATCAACCAACGCCGCGAGTTCGGCACGCGACATCCGGGCCATCCGCCGGGCGATGGACAATCGTGCACCGCTAAAGGTTGATACCGACCCGCTGACTCGACGTCGACGTGCCGCGCGCATTGCATCACTGATGTCGCTCATTCTCCAGCTGACTTCGGCCTCGGCTTGAGTCGCACCTCAGGTGTTGGCGCCGGTCGCCGTTCAAAGCTATCAGTGCTGGAATCCGTTGATTCATTGCGACCACGGGTTGCATTCCCGGTATCACCTCTATGCCACCATAGTTGTTGCGTTGCTAACCAAGGATAGTCGGGGCTTTCCGTTGGGATTCCGAGCCACCCTGCGGTGTTC
Organism: Mycolicibacterium frederiksbergense; assembly: GCF_012223425.1. Lineage (GTDB taxonomy): Bacteria > Actinomycetota > Actinomycetes > Mycobacteriales > Mycobacteriaceae > Mycobacterium > Mycobacterium frederiksbergense. Next base: position 2,115,476 of record NZ_CP038799.1, on the reverse strand, counting down.
GGGCTCGACCAGCCCCCTGCCCAAACAAGAATAACGTCGCGGAGCGCTTTGGGGTCGCCCTCTGCAGGGAACAAGCCGTCAAACAGTGTGCCGCTACCGATCTGAAAAGGGTTATACCGAGTTCTATTGTTTCGAGCGGCCGCTCGACGCACGTCGCTTTCTGCCGACCAATCGAATTCACTCCAGTCCGGCTCCGCCAAAGTGACCATGGGCCCGGCCTTCTTCACTAGCAGATTGATGCCACCAGACTGGACTAGCAGCGAGCCATTCGGTGCAGTTACATGCACGTCTCGACCAATCTTGGCGGTACGGGCCGGGTGCCATATTTGCCGAAGAGCGAGCTCACGGAAGTTTTCCGCAGCTGTGATGCCTAACGATCGCGGAGTATCGCCTAGATCGCTGGGCTCGTATCTGGCTGTGTTAGCGCGCCATACAGAAGCGGCGATCGTTTCTAGTAGGGAGATCACTTGCTTACCCTGTAGGTGCTCAACGATTGCTGCGAGCTGCTCACTGGCAGCTGCGTCCCACTGCGTCATGTGAACAGTGAAGCACATATGCGCAGAAATGACAGGAAATGAAGTACCGGCGTGTCCTAGCTGAGAATTCTGAAGTGCACCCAGTCCGGCCGGGAGCGATACTTCGGCCCGTTGCAGATTAAGCGCGTTATGCCTCGATAGGTGTCGCGGGCCGGCTGTCCGAGGTGCGTGTCACGTCTTCAGCGCGGGCTTCAGGGCAAGGAGAGGACCAGCGCTGCCGAAGTTCACAGCGACTTCGGCAGTGCTCGCCGTATGGTCTTTGCCTCCGCGATCCATGTGATCCAAGCCGGCATCACATCGCTCGGTTTAAAGTTAGATGGAAACGCCAGAAATGATCGGGCGGATCTGATTGTGTGCATGTTGACGTCTGCAGCCGGCATAGTGCGAGCTGTCCCGTCGCGCTGAAGACTGATCGCCAGACGCGGCGTCAGGGCGATAGTCACTCCTTCTGCGGCCCACAACGGCGTATTCAGCCCGAACTCCGCCAAGTGTGGATTGTGTTCGAACGTACTCGGTGAATCTGGCCTGATTCCATACTGGGCGGCGAATGCGTCGGACACCACCAGGCATGGGTCGGGGTATCGTATTGCTTCCCAACGCATTCCCAAGAGGGCGTGTGTTACAGAGTCCCACCTATCCTTCGGCCTGATTGAGTGGTCGTCGCGCAGGTTCCATGCGTCCAGGACTCCCATGACGCCGGCACGCAAGAGCATCGTTTGAAGCTCACCCATCGTCCCCTTGAACGGATCGCCCTTCTTAGACAACCCTGCTTTTGCCGCCACGTATCCGAGGTAAGCCCTGCTTCGAGATTCTTGGAGACTGGCGAGCCATGCAATGGCCTCGGCGAGCCCCGGGGGGACGATCGCCATGTCCGGACTGTTCTCGATTGCGGCAATTGCAGCGCTTGCGGCACCCTCAATGTTGCTCATGGCTTGCTCAAGCGATGATTGGTCCCGCTCTCCGTCTTTCGTGACTATGGTGTGTCCGTTGTTGACGTGTCCCATTTCACGCGGGCTCGTTAGTCGCAAGCGCTCGTCTCGCTCGATTGAGAAGTGCCAGAGACGGCCATCGTGTGCGAATCGACGAAGAAGCATCTGCGGTACGAAGTGGTGTTTCGTCGGTGTAGATGGCACAACCTGGATCGTACGACCCCTTCCGGCGTGAATTCGCGATCGGGATCTTGTTGCAGCCCTTCCGAGCCCACTTGAAGGTGCGCAGTGATGATGGTCGACGCAGCACCGGGCCGGCCGCGGCGCTGTGTTGCAAGGACCTTGACTCGACAGCAGTGGTGCTGTCAGTAGTGCCAGTCCTCCCAATGGATCAGGTCCGCGACCCCTAAATCGCCTAGTGCGATGCGGATTTGCCCTGCGGAGACGCCTCCATAGAAAGGCGAAGCGATCTGTCTAGCGTCGGGCAGGTCGCGGGTGACCAACCCGACAACGCGGCCGTCCTGAGCAACGACTGGTCCGCCGCTGTTTCCGGGTCGGGCTATCGAAGAGTAGAGGAAGAACTGTTCGTCCTCGCGGGACCTCACTGCCGGATTGACCACCTCACCTCGCTGAACGACGAGGTACGGACTGTCGAGTGTTGAAATCGGTGGATAACCGAAAACGTATGTCTCGTCGGACCATTGTGGGTCTCGAAACGCCACACCCGAGAGTGCCTTAAAAGGTGGACCTTTCGTGTCAACGGGGATGACTGCGACGTCGATTGTCGGGTGTATAAGGGCATCATCTGTGCGAAGGGTGATGTGAAATGCTGTTTGCAATGCGCCTTCCGTAGGCGTGTGCGGTGCCGGCGCGGCGATCGTGGCATCTAGCGTGCAGTCTCGTACAACGTGTGCGTTGGTCAAGATATGGCCAGGATCCAACACAAGGCCGCTGGCATTCGTCACGTCGCCATCGGGCGTAGTGCCGGTCATGTGTGCTGTAACGGACCCGTATTTCTCGATGATCATCGTGGGACCCAGCGCACGCGATAGCCAAAGACTGCCGCCGCGTTGAGCATTGGTGATCGAACTGGGGATCGCTTGGTAGGCATGCCCGAGCACGCCATCTGTTGCTCGACTGATCCCGTGGTCGTACAGAAGGTCTGCACGAGCCATATCCCGCAGGAGTGGGTGTATGAGAACGGAATGCAACTCGGTGAAGAAGGTTTCATCGGCAAGCAGGTGTTGGCGAAAGTCCTCACCCGTTAGTGAGTTGTCGCGGTCATAGGCGGGTTTGCCGAGTGCATCGGCGTAAGGGTTTGGCTGTGCAGGATCAAAGAAGCGCATCGCTGCCTGCGCGATTCGTACGCGAATTTCGAGGAAGCCGGGAGCATGCGGGGGAAGGACCATTCTAGCGGGCTCAGCTCGGATCACGACAGGTTCGTTGGCCCCACGGGATCCGCTCGCTTCCGTCATCTGTCCAGCTTAAAGCCACACACCTGGCGAAGTTTGTACCAGACGGGCACTGTGGGTGGCCTTCAATACGCATACATAGAGGCGCTAGTGGAGCTGCCGTCCGCGTTATGGTCCTCCGCGCCGGAACGAACAGACGGTGATGTAGGCGGCCACTCGGTCGGTCTGAGAGGTCTTGACAGGTGTCGTCGGCGACGAGGTGGCATGTGGCACCGTCGGCTGCAAGGTGTCGTTGGGGCGGGAGGCGGCTCGGGCGGTCCTTGAGGGCTAGGCGCCGCCGGTGCCTGCGGTGGCGCTGACGCCGCGCTCACGGCAGTGCCGGTCCCCCAAGCGGTGCGGCAACAGGTGAGTCGTCCGTTGGCGCGGAGGGACTACGACCGGGGAACGGGGACACACGTAGCGACCGCCGCCCTGGTGGCGGCGGTCGCTACGTCGCCTTTCCTACGAACGCAGCGCCTTGAACTGAGCTTTGTGCCGGATCGCGCCCTGCTCAATCTTCATCAGCCCCTGCCGTGCGGACACGACGTATCGCGCGGCAAGGTCTAGTTGAGCCTTTGCATGTAGACGCTGATCGACCGGCACGTCGCCATTAGGGAATTCAGACCAAATGGCGTTGATTGCCCTCAATTGCGCGCTGATCTTGCCGATATTGATCGGCGTCGGCGCAAGCAAAGGACGGGCTAGCTTGTCGAGTTCGCGTGCCTCAATGTCCAGGCGAGCCCCGAGGTCGCGTCCGGTCATCCGGTCTTCCATAACGCGTCGCGGCTTGTCGAGCATGTCCTCGATGTGTTCGAGCTTCGCGTCCAGTTCCGCCCTCAACGCTGCTTGGTTGCGACGGACCGGCTCACGCCGGGCATACCAGACGTTGTAGATGCTCAGACTAGTACCAATGCCACCCAGCACAGTGGCAATCAACGTGTAGACCCACATGACGTGCACACTAATCAGTATGGTCGCGGCCTGCGCTGATGACATCCTGCACCGATGTGACAGCACGCAGAATACCCAGACCGCGGCTCTAGTTCTGCTTCAATGTCAGAAACGTAGCGGCTCACTGGAGGAATCAAACGTGTCGGAATCGTCGACAGGGGGCGACACCGTCGTTCTCAGCATTACTAACAATGACGGCGAGGCACCGTTACTAATTCCGCAGCTTGCTTCTAATTTGATGGATCTTCACAGCTTGGTCTTTGTCTCGACCCTTGCGACCTTCTTCGAATGGGAGGAGCTCAAACTCGGTGAGCCCCGCAGTTTCAAGAGCGTCTACGAAGGCGCGTTATCTGCATCGCTAGGTTTCAACGTTGAGAAGCTTTCGTATAACTCACCGCTGGATGTCGTTGTCGCAGCCAAAACGGCGATACCAGTCGCGGTTGAGTCTGCGAGCAGGCTGGTCAAACTCGTAAGCGCTATCGAAGACCTCCGCGTGAAGCATGCTCGCACCAACAACGAAGTACTCGCGGAGAACATCATTCGAGACGAACTGAAGCTCGAACGATTCAGCAAGAAGCAAATTTCCAAGGCTGAACGGGACATGTTACAAAGCGCAATCGCGGGTGCGGCACGCGCAGCGGATAGAATCGCTTACATTCACGTACAGCTCTGAACGTCGAACTCTTGCAACTGTTTTGATCCTGGAGATCGCTGATAGCCTGCCCATCCAAGCTCCGAGCTGGTGATCGATCGCCCGATTTCTTTCGGTGATCCGGCCGACCGCAGCCTGACCACAAGGGGGCTCGCCGCATGAAAGGCTGCCTGGCATGAGGGTGGCTGCTTACCAGGGTCCGTATCTGCCGTTTGGGTTCGGCCAAGCCGTCGAGTTGATTCAACGACAACTTCAGCAGTGCGAGGGTGAAGGCGTCGAGCTGTTGTGCTGCCCGGAAAGCTTCCTCGGTGGGCTCGCGTACGAATCTGACGGCCAGTCTCCTGCAGAAGTCGCAGTGAGCGTACGAGAGTTGGCTCGTCTGCTCGCGCCAGTGGTGTCCTCGCCCGTCGCTTCGGTTATCGGCTTCACTGAGCGCGCAGAAACCGGAAAGCTCTACAGCTCAGTCGCGTTCGTCGCCGACGGCGCAATACAATTAGTGCAGCGCAAGGTGTACCCGGGCTATCGCACAGCGATCAGCGCCGGAACCGAACTACCGGTCATCGCGTTCCGCGACACCGTGTTCGGGATCCTCATCTGCAACGACATCTGGTACGCCGAACCAGCGCGGATACTCGCGAATAAGGGTGCGGAGCTGATTCTGGTGCCGACCAATAGCGGCCATCTCCGCCGAGACAGCACCTTGAAGAACAGGTTCCGCACCAGGGGTGAAACGTTGGCCGTCGCGCGCGCCGTCGATAACACGGTGTCGATCGTCCAGGCGGACGTCGCAGGGAGCAACAGGGGCGCTTCGCCCTGGGGTGTAGCCGCATCCTTGACCCCGACGGCGCGGTGCTCGCCGCCGCCGACTCCCAGACGGTCGGGCTCGTAATTGCCGACATCGAGTCGCACTCGCGGCCGTTCGATCCGCGCGGCTGGGACGCCCGCATGAACGCCGCGGTGAGTGGGGAATACGCCTCGATGTTCGGGCTGGGCGAGGCGTCGTCGCCGGCGCCGGGCACGAAGTAGCGTGTTGTCGATGGTGGCGCTCTGGTTTAGCACGCCGCACTGACGACTGGCACCACCGTACCGTTCTGACTTCCGCCACTTGGATGACTGAAACCGCCCCGCCACCTGTGTGACAATCGGAAAGAGGCGCAGTTAGGAGAGGTGAGGTTCGCCATCCAGTTTGACGATCGACAGCCACCACTGTCGATTGTCAAAGTCGATGTCATTTGGTCATTTGAGATGTCACCAAATGTCGCAGATGACACTTGAATGACGAAACCAGCTGCTCTCCGTATCGCCCACGGGTGGTCATTAGCTCCCGGCTTGAGCCATTGCCGCCGCGACGGCGCTCTTCCACGCTGGTGCGCGGCCGGGCAGAACCGAGCAGGGCGGGACGGGAGGAGCATCCGGTTCGCAGCGGCTACGCCGGGCGAGCTGACTACTCCGCGGCCCCCGTCATCGTCGACGTCTGGCTGTCAGTACTCGATCAAGCGCGTGACGTAGGGCGTCATGCCGGAGGTCCGCACAGGCGAGATCTTGACGACCGATCCCGTGTAGGGGGCTTCGATCATCATTCCGTCGCCGAGATACATGGCTTCGTGTTGGCTGGCGCTGGGGCCGTAGAAGATCAGGTCACCGCGCCGCATCTGCGATGACGGAATCTTGCGGCCGGCGTTGTATTGCGATCCGGAGTAGTGGTCGAGTTTGATGCCGACGCCGGCGAAGGCGTACAGCATCAGTCCTGAGCAGTCGAAGCCGACGGTGTTGGCTCCCTGATCGATGCCCCGCGAGGGTCCGTTGGCGTTGCCGCCACCCCACGAATAGGGAACTCCGAGTTGCGACGTGGCGCGTCGGATCACGAATTCGGAGGCCTGGCGGCCATACAGGCGGGGAATGCGTCCATTGGTGATGCCGGGGTCGGCGGCAGCGGTCGCCGGAGACAAAATGCCCAGATTGTTGGTGAGGAAGTTGCGGCCCATGTCGGCGGTCAGTTGGGCCGAGGTCGCCATGATTTTGAGAACGGCATTTATGACGGCGATCGGGTCGCCGGTCACGTTCGCGCTGGGCGCCATCGGCAGCGTGGTATCCCATTGTTCGGCGCCGGCGCGGTCCGCCGGAGACGGGCTGGGACGGTCCCACTGCCCGCTGGGCAGCGCTGGGACGCCAGAGGGCGCAGGAGTGAGGGTGTGGGCGGCACCGGGCAGCGGCCGGGCAGCAGTGAGTCGCCGTTGTGCGGCGTCGCGTCCGGCGGCCAGCCGTGCGAGGTCAGACTGTTGGTTTGTGAATACCTGCTGTACGGCGAGCAGTTCGGCGACGGCGCCGTCCTGTCGGCGTTGCGCCTTGGCCGCTGCGGCGTCCGCATCCAGCTGGGCCTGCTTGACGGCGGAGAGCCTGTTGGCCCGTTCGGTCTGGCTGCGGCGTAGGTCGTGTTTCACTCCGCTGAAAGCGATGAGATACATCTGCTGCGTCGAGGCCGCCGACAAGATGTCTTCAGGGCTTCGTGCCAGCGGCAGTGCGCCGGAAGGCTCGCTCATATAGGTGGAGGCGGCGAACTCGTCGAATCGCTGTTGGGCAGCGTCGATGTTGGTCTGGCTGTCGGCGAGTGCCTTCTCGCTTTCGGCGGTTCTGCGGTGCGCCCCGGAGAGCGCCTCGCGGGCACTGGCAACCTCGACCAGGGCCCGATTGACGCTCTCCTGCTGGTGTTGGATGTCAGCGCCGATATCGGCAACATGCTGGTTGGCTTCGGCAACGGCAGCGGTCAGAACCGCAAGCGTGTCGCCATCACCACTTTCGTGCCCGGCCACTGCGGTGCCCGAAGAGCCAACGACCAGCATCGAAGCAAGCAGCCCAGCGGTGAGAAATGAAGTGAGGTGCCGCATCGATTCTCCTGAGTGGGATGACTGACGTCGGCCACAAATGAAGCCAGGCGCGCTGAGACACTTGTGGTCGATGTCCTACTACTGCGATAAGTACGTAGTGCAATAGTGCGTAGCTGGAACGTACATCACTGCCGCATCAGGAGAAACGTCTGTCACAATCACGATGCAATAACACCTCGACCAGGCTTACCGATGCGGGGTCGGCATCGGAGGTGGAGAAGCCTTGCAGTAGGTCGCATCTCGCCTGGCGGCGGCTTCATTAGGAAGCTGCAGGAATCGGCCACCTCGTCAGATCCAGGCGGGGGTTACAGCGCACGGAACAGCGAAGATCCGGCGATCTCGAAGCGGTGATCATGAACTGAAGTGTGGACCACCAAGAGCTGATCACGGTTCGCGGCGTCTTAGAGGAGTTGTCCGATCGCCTGCGTCGCCGCGATGTCGACCATGGACAAGTCGACCATGGACAACCTGTATCGCAAGCGGCGGCGCGGGCGGCACAGCCTATCTCCACAGGGCGGCGATGAGTCGCGAACAGCGTTCAGCGCGTCTGATGACGGCCGCGTTCGATTCCGGAGGCGTACCACCACAGCGTTCACCGCCGAGCAGATGAATGCCGAGCAGTCAGCTCAAGTAAAGGCGGCGCTGCGTAAAGGCTGATGATCATGACCACTGCGCTATGGCTGGCCACCTCATGGAGGCGTCAGGTGCGCGTTTCGTAGAGGAGCGAAGGCAGCGCCTGCGCCTGCGCCTGCGCCTGCGCCTGCTGCAGAACATAATTCGAGCGGCTACATCTACGTAGTTGCTACAGATTTCTCGATCCAACGGCGTGTCATCCACTCAGGCGCGGGGTATCCGTGCGAAGGCGGGACCGGCACGCGCCTACAGATCCATTGCGAAGACAGTTTAGGAAAGGGAATATGAGTACCGTATCGCAAATGCTCGACGCCTACCCAAAAGACCTGGGAGGTATAAACGAGGTGAGTCTGGTGGCTTGTATCGAGGCATGCCAGTCGTGCTCTCAAAGCTGTTCAGCGTGCGCCGATTCGTGCCTGAGCGAGGATTCGGTTTCCGACCTCACCAGGTGCGTACGGACGAATCTCGATTGCGCGGACCTATGCGAAGTAACTGCACGTGTTCTGTCGCGCCATACCGGATATGACGCGAAGATAACTCGCTCCGTGCTCGAGACATGTGCGGCCATGTGCAAGGCCTGTGGCGACGAATGCACAAAGCATGCCGGGCATCACGAACACTGTCGGGTTTGCGCGGATGCTTGCCGCAGATGTGAACAAGCATGCCGAGAACTGATCGGCTCCCTGGGGTAGCCGACACCGCCTCGGCCGCAGCGGTCAATTGCAGGCCGACCGAGGAACGTCCCCGGTTCTCGCTAATTCGAGAACCCCTGATCCAAGGGTTGCCTCGTGCGGCTACGCAGCGTGTCGTTCAGCGGCGAAAGGTTCCAGCGGTTTCGTCCCGCCGGCGGCTTCAGCCGCCGACGCAAGCCTCATGAGCACTTTGCCGCGCAAACAATTCGCGCCATCGCTCACCTTGCCACGGTGTGATCTCAAAGTCTGTCTCAGACCGGTGCGCAAGGATCGAGTCGACCGACTGCGCAGTCTTCATGAGATCTTTATGGGAAGTGGAAGAGACCTATACTCGCGAGTCCGACGCTGAAGTGGCGGGCGCCTCCTGGTGGTGCCCTGTTGGCGCATGTTCGTCAGTTGAGTCGAGGAAAGGTGTGCGGATGCAGCGCAAACAGTATGGATATGGGTTCGTGGCGCTGGGGACGTCAGCCCTCGTTCTGAGTGCCTGTTCGGGTGGGGCCACCAGCGATGAGGCTGCCTCACTAACCTCTCCGGCATCGGTATCGAGCACGGTGAGCACGTCGGCCGCGGCCACAACGCACAATGACGCCGACGTGGCCTTCGCGCAGGGAATGATTCCGCATCATGAACAGGCGATCGAGATGAGTGACATGCTTCTCGGTAAGCAGGGTGTCGATCCTGCAGTGCTTTCCGTGGCCACCGACGTCAAGGCTGCGCAGGCACCCGAGATCGAAAAGATGCAAAGCTGGTTGCAGCAATGGGGCATTTCGTCTGCACCTGCCACGACCAGCACGGATATGCCTGGTCACGATATGTCCGGTGGTGACATGGGAGATATGCCCGGTATGGGCGATGGCGGCCACGGCATGATGTCCGAAGCTGACATGGCTGCGCTGCAGAACGCATCGGGCCCAGAAGCCGGCAGGCTGTTCCTGGAACAGATGATCGAGCACCACGAGGGTGCTATCACCATGGCCCAGCAGGAGATTGACAATGGTCAGTTCCCGGCAGCTATCGACATGGCGCGAAGCATTGTGACATCTCAGCAGGCCGAGATCGACGAGATGCGGGCACTGCTGGACAAATAGGGCAATTCAGCCATGCATCGCTAGTGGTCGGCGGTCATCCGAAGTCGCCTTGTTCTGCTGGTAATTCCACGGTGAAGGTGGTTCCGGCGCCTCACCCGCCGCTGGAAGCGGCGATGGTCCCGCCGTGTCGCTTCAACAAGACCTTTGGCGATGGCCAGTTCCAGGCCGGCTTCCGCGCGTGCCCTTATCGCGGGCCACCTCGGCTCGGTAGGACCGTTCAAAGATTCTCCGCCACACACACAGAAACTTCACAAGCACAGGACCGGGTCGATCGTGTTGTCAGCAACTATGGCCTCGAACTGCTCGCGTTCCAGGTAGCTGGCTACCATTTTCGCCAATCGTAGCTCGCCACCAACGACGCGCCCGGATAGCCCCTTGGTCGACGCCGATGACGCACGCGATGCTTGTTCCATGGTTCTCAGGTTGCCCCTCGCAGCGCGTTCGGGCCCACGTGATCAAACATGCGGCCAATCTTGAGCGGATCTTCACCCAGACATACCGAATCCTGAGTGTGGCTTCGAGAGCCTGAATATATGGCGGAAGCGGGGCCGACGGCCGGGCTTCGTCGCACCAATCATCAGTCTCAGCAAACTCTACTTCTGCGCAGGCTGCACGAGTCTCAACGGCGCATCTCCGGAGCGGAACCGTAGGTGACCTGGGTGTCTCAGTGTGGCGTAGCGTGTGTGACGCGCTGCGATTTCGATGAAAGGCACTGACCGGCAGTGGTTTCGAGGAACAGGATCAGTGTGATCTATGGCGTTCCCGCTGGCTCGAGTCGATGTCGCGGGCAGGTCACAACCCGATGTCGACTGTAGAGCCACGCTGGCTCCAGCGGATGCGCTGCTACAGTGGGCAACATTGTGAGCAACCTCGATACGACTTCGGTGCGGCGACGACGGGCATTCGCGGTCGCCATGATCGCGTTCTGGGTTGTGATAGTCGGCGCGGAGTCGGCGCTAGTGAGCAGACAGTCAGCGCCGCAGGCCCACAGCCCCCACGCACTGATTGCCCATGCTGCCGATGCCTCAGTGCTCGTGGCGATCGAGCACCCTCATGTTTCTCGTGGCGAGACCCCGCTCTCGCCGGACACCTTTGCCGAGGCGGTCCTTCCCCGCGGGACAGTTTCGCTGCTGATCGTCGCCATTCTGGCGTTCCTCGGGGGTGTTCCGCTGTTGTGGCGGAACCGAGTTGTGGCGGCCCCGCGCGGCCCGCCCCGGATTCGACCGCACACACTGTCCGGGCGCGAAGTACTTGCCCGGCTCTGCATCGCGCGACGCTGATCGGCCAGCGCCAGGCTGCGTCCCCTCCTTTCGGGGCGCAGTCGGTGACCGCTGCCCGTCATCAGTTGCCGCGCCCCGTCGCGGCGTCACAGAAGCGACATCACACGATGAATCATGTCCTGTCCATTCACGCTGCCCCTAATGCCCACTTGCCCGAGCTGCCCCACCTCGGCCGATACGAACGACCGGCCACCATGGTGGGTCAAACGCCGGTCCTGCGAATCACTGAGCCGTTCAGCAATGCCGGCCAGGGCTTTTGGGCGAAGCTCGAAGGATTCAACCCCGGGGGGATGAAGGACCGTCCAGCGCTGCACATGGTGGCCCGCGCTCGCGCTTGCGGCGCCCTCGTCCCAGGTGCCCGCATCGTCGAATCAACCAGCGGCACCCTGGGTCTGGGACTGGCTCTGGCCGGCACGGTCTATGGTCACCCGGTGACCCTTGTCACCGACCCTGGCTTGGAACCGATCATTCAGAACATGCTTGCCGCGTTCGGCGCACAAGTCGAGCTCGTCACCGAACCCCATCCGCACGGCGGCTGGCAGCAAGCCCGTAAGGATCGCGTGGCCGAGATCGTGCAATCCGATCCACACGCCTGGCATCCAGATCAGTACAACAATCCGCACAACGTCGAGGCCTACCGCGGATTGGCCCTCGAGCTGCACCAGCAATTGGGGCCGGTAGACGTACTGGTGTGCTCGGTGGGGACCGGAGGTCATTCGGCAGGCGTCGCACGCGTCTTGCGGGAGTTCAATCCAGGGATGAAACTGATCGGCGTCGATACCGTGGGCTCCACCATTTTTGGTCAAACGGCCAGCACCCGGCTGATGCGCGGACTGGGTTCGAGCATCTATCCCGGAAACGTCGATTACCGCGCCTTCGATGAAGTGCACTGGGTGGCTCCGCAGGAAGCCGTCTGGGCATGCCGCACGTTGGCCTCCACCTACTATGCCAGTGGCGGATGGAGTGTCGGAGCGGTCGCGCTGGTCGCGGGCTGGGCCGCGCGCACCGCAGCGGCCGGCCAGACGATCGCCGCGGTCTTCCCCGACGGTCCCCAGCGATATTTCGACACCGTGTACAACGATGATTACTGCCGGACACACGGGCTGCTCGATGTCACGCCGGCATCAGAGCCGGCCACCATCGATGACCCGATGTCGCAAGCGGTCACGTCCTGGACCCGGTGCGCGCACGTCGTGGATCCCACGAAGGCGGGCCGCTGATGGGTCTGGTCTCGCAATTCCGTAGTTTTGGTTGGCCGAGTCGGCTGCTCATGGTCAATCAGTTCGGGATCAATCTGGGTTTTTACATGCTGATGCCGTATCTGGCCACGTATCTGGCGGGTCCTCTGGGGCTGGCAGCGTGGGCGGTGGGCCTGGTTCTGGGCGTGCGCAACTTCTCCCAGCAGGGGATGTTCATCGTGGGCGGCACATTGGCCGATCGGCTTGGCTACAAGCCGCTCATCGTCGCGGGATGTGTGCTGCGTACTGCGGGATTCGGACTGCTGGTCGTCGCTGATTCTCTGCCCGCAGTGCTGATCGCTTCGGCCGCTACAGGATTCGCGGGTGCACTGTTCAATCCGGCTGTGCGGGCCTACCTCGCGGCGGACTCAGGTGCGCGACGGGTCGAGGCGTTCGCGCTGTTCAATGTCTTCTACCAAGCTGGCATCCTCGCAGGCCCCTTGGTCGGGCTGGCATTGATGATGCTGGACTTCCGTGTCACCGCAGCGGCTGCAGCCGTCGTCTTCGCCGTGCTCACCGTCGCGCAACTCTTCGCGCTACCTCAGCACAGCGGGGACGCGCCGACTGAAAAGACCTCGGTGCTTGCCGACTGGCGCACGGTGATCGCCAACCGCTCATTTCTGTTGTTCGCCTTGGCGATGACCGGCTCCTACGTACTGTCGTTTCAGGTGTACCTGGCGCTGCCGCTGCACGCGGGACTCATTGCTCCGCAGCAACAGTCGACGGTCGTGGCAGCGGTGTTCGTTGTGTCGGGGTTGGTGGCGGTCCTTGGGCAGCTGCGTATCACCCGGTGGTTCGCCGCCCGGTGGGCGCCGGGGCGCTCCCTGTCGGTGGGGTTAGTTGTCCTTGCGGCCGCGTTTGTGCCGCTGATCGTCATACCGGACACACAGCGTTTCGGTGTGGTCGCCGCCGGGGGCGCGCTCCTGGTTGCCGCGGCGGTGCTGGCCGTCGGTTCCGCGGCGGTGTTCCCGTTCGAGATGGATACGGTCGTCTCGTTGTCGGGTAACCGCCTGGTCGGCACTCACTATGGCTTTTACAACACCATCGTGGGCGTCGGTATCCTTGCGGGAAACCTAGCTACCGGAACGTTGATGCAAGTCGCGCGCGATGCCGGAACCGAGGAGCTGATCTGGGTGGCGTTGGCGGTGGTCGGACTGGTGTCAGCGGCTGCGCTGTACCACCTGGACCGCACTGGTCGTCTTGCACCGCCGCATATGGTCGCGCCGAGTTCAACAACCTGACCTCACGAGTTCCGGTCGCGTCGCGATTGCACGATGCACATGTCACCGTCGTCACCATCGAAGTTCGTCCTTGATGCTCGAAGACTGCTGAGACGTTGCTGGCTCACGGGGTAGGTGGGTCCACCGATCTCCCGGTGCCCTTGCCGTACGCGCTGATTGGGGCGGCATGGGCGATAGCTGCGACATTCGCGGTGGTGGCCGTTGCCTGGCGGACCCCGCGATTCGACGCGGGTAAGCCGGGTCGCGAGCTACCGGCTTGGGCGACTGCGGCAGTGGACTCCCCGGTTACCCGATGGGCAGCCGCCACGGCTGCCTTCCGTTTCACAGTCTGGATGGTTGTCGCTGCGATCTGGGGACCACAGGACAGCGATAACGCTTTGCCAGGCGTGTTCTATGTCCTGCTGTGGGTCGGGTTGGTTGCGGTATCGGTGGTGCTCGGACCCTTCTGGAGGGTCATCTCACCGGCGCGCACATTGTGGCGGCTCTGGCATATCGGGCGGACTGATAAGGCCGTTGCGCAAGGGCCGGTGCAGCATCGGCCGAGCTGGGGATACTGGCCTGCAGTGGTCGGACTGTTTGCGTTCGTATGGTTGGAGTTGGCAAGTGCAGACCCGGGCTCGCTCACCGCCATCAAAATCTGGTTGTTGCTGTACGCCGTCGCGATGATCGTCGGTGCGGCGCTATTCGGATCGACATGGTTCGCTCGCGCCGACCCGTTCGAGGTCTACAGCGTGACAGTGTCGCGGCTCGCCCCGTTTCGGCGCAACCGGGCCACCGGACGCATTGTCGTCGGGAACCCGCTGGACCATCTGCCCACGATGCCGGTACGTCCGGGCACCGTTGCGGTGATGGGCAGTGCTGCTCGGATCGACCGCATTCGACAGCTTCGGGCAATCCGCGGCCTTCAACGTTTTCCTCGATCGCTATGCCGACAGCGCCGTTCCATTCCTCGGCCCAGAAGCAGGCGCTACGACGCTGAGGACCCTCGGCCTGCTCCTGTTCATACTCGTTGTCGGCGTGACGTTTTCGGCTGCGGCGCGCGCGACGGGCGGGGTGGGGCGTGAACAACGGCGCGAGCTGCCGGGGCTGCTCGCGCATAGCCTAATTCCCATCGTCGTGGGCTACATCTTCGCCCACTACCTGTCCTACCTCATCGAGCGCGGCCAGGAAACGATCGTGCGCCTGGCGGACCCCTTCGGCCATGGTTGGCAGCTCCTCGGGCTAGACCCGGGAGACGTCCAGTATGTTCTCTCGATGAATCCGACCCTGCTGTGGACCATCAAGGTCGCCTGCGTGGTGATCGGACACATGCTCGCGGTGATCGCCGCACATGACAAGGCTTTACGCGTCATACCAGTCGGTCATCAACTGACCGGCCAGCTCGCCATGATGCTCACCATGGTCGGATACACCTTCGCAGGCTTGTTCCTTCTGTTCGGGGCTTAACTCCCGGTCGCAGCCGCTGTCAAGTTCGCCTCGGTCACTGCCCGACCCAACGCGAAGTGACCGGAGACCGGAACCTGAGACAGGCGCGGTTGCATACGTTTTGGTCGCTGAGAACGCTGACGCGGCCTCTCATCAGAACGACAGATCAGTGGACATGGAAGACCCGCTGTTCGCGCAGGTCACAGTCGTGTCCCACGCATGTGCTGCGGTTCGTAGCCGCATGTTGACTCGTCACCTGCGCGCGACTGATGTCGCCGCCCGTGGGTCTGGCCGCCGGGGACCGTGCTGCTGTAGAGATCGATGAAAGAACAACTCGCACAGTTGATAGCGCACGTTGACGTCCAGAGGCGCTGGCGTAACGGCGATTAGCGAGAGTTCCTCAGCCCAGCGAGGGTGATGTCGACCAGGCGATCGACCGCGGCGGGAGAGGCAAGGTCGTTGGCAGCGGCCAGGGCGTGCAGACAGTAGCTGGCGAGCTCGTCAGAGGAGGCATCGCCGCGCACCTCGCCGTCGGCGGCCGCTTCGGCCAGCAGGTCGCTGATCATCGTGTGGAGACGCCGGTGAGCTTCCGAGACATGATGGCCCCGATGCAATAGGGCTGCAACAGCGCTGTTGTCCCGGTGCTCGTGGGACTCGCGGGTGATGAGCGCGAAGGCCCGCAGCACGGCTTCGAGACGCTCGGCCGGAAGGCCGGCCTGGTCGCGGGCGTAGGCGAGTTGTTCGAGATGATTCGCGATCTGGCGTTCGTGCCACGCCTGAAGCGCGGCTTCGACGTCGGGGAAGTACTTGTAGAGCGTGGCCCGCCCCACGCCAGCCTTCGCGGCGATTTGCGACATCGTCACCGAAAGCAGTCCGTGCTGGGCAATCAGGTCTGCAGTGGCATCGATCGCCGCTTCCCGCACGGCGTGCCGGTGAGAGGTGATGGTGTCGTTCCACAACTTGGGCACAGACCGCAGTGTAGACAATCCGCCCGCTGCAATACATTATGACGGTAGTGCGACACGTTGTATCGTAAAAGTGTCCGGTGGACGTCTCAGGAGGGGCCTATATGCCAACCGTTGAAGCTCGGGTTGTGACAGACCGGGCCAGCCGCTACCTGACCCAACTATGCCGACATGCCAACCAGATGCGGGTGATGTCAGTCCATCCCAGCGACCGCGGCGGCCCAATGCCCCCGAGGATCGAGCGTGTCGACTACACCGACACCATGGGGTCGGTCTATTTCGCCGAAGGGACGTTGACCTTGCGGGCAGGTGCGGACGTGCTTGTTCTGCGGCTGGAAGCCGCAGACCACGAGCGCTTGCGCCAACTTGAGGACACCGTTGCCGCCCGACTGCAGACGATAGGTCGACCCGACTGTGTGACTGTGGACTGGCAGGGGCTGGGAGTTTTACCGATTGTGACTGATGGCGAGGCAGACCGTGTGGCGCTGTCGCGTGGGCTTGTCGTGAGGAGGCCGTGGTGGCGCTCGCGACTGGGATGGAGCGGGTTGGCTGCCGTCGGCGTCGCCG
Organism: Mycolicibacterium frederiksbergense; assembly: GCF_012223425.1. Classification (GTDB taxonomy): domain Bacteria; phylum Actinomycetota; class Actinomycetes; order Mycobacteriales; family Mycobacteriaceae; genus Mycobacterium; species Mycobacterium frederiksbergense. The sequence continues at coordinate 2,098,943 of NZ_CP038799.1, read as the reverse complement.
CGCATTTAGGGCTGGGTGGAACCGCTATAGCCGCCGTGACATGGACGGGTTGGGTGGGCAACACCGTGATGCTCATCATCCTGGCCACGATGGTGGTCCTAGTCGCGCACCTGGGGATGCGGCGCTATCGAGGCCTTGGGGGCGTAGCCATGCACGCCGGCCGGAGGAAACGGCACCAGCGCCCGGGTGCCACATCCGCGACCGACCCGGGCGAAGCGCCACCACCCTCCGCGGTACAGCGGCGTCCATGACTGTCCTGGACGCGCCTGGTGCCCAGCTGTATTTCGAGGTCCACGGCCAAGGTCCGCTGATGGTCATGATTCCCGGGGCCGGCGGCGCGGCCGACAGCTTCCGCATGGTCGCCGAACATCTTGCGGCCGACTACACCATCGTCCTCTACGACCGGCGTGGATTCTCTCGTAGCCGACTCGACGGGCCGCAGGACTATTCACACCGCCTGAACACCGACGCTGATGACGTGCGGAGGTTGATCGAGCATGTCGGCGGTGGACCGGCGACGGTATTCGGCGCCAGCTCAGGAGCGATCGTCGCCCTCGAACTGCAGACCCGTCACCCCGAGGTCGTGCACGCACTCGTACCGTTCGAACCGCCAGCCGTGCTACAGCTGCCCGACGGGGACAGCTGGGTGAAGTTCTTCCACCAGGTCTATGACCTCTACAAGCACGCCGGCACCGGGCCGGCCATGCAGAGGTTCCGCGCACAGACCTTCCCACACAGCGATCAGCAGGTCATGAATGCGGTTCCTCGCAACGAGGCCAACTCCATCTACTGGTTCGAACACGAACTCCGCCAATACCCTGCAGTGCAACTCGACCTAAATTCGCTTAGCCTCCATGCGGAACGAATCCTGCTGGCCGTCGGACGAGAAGCCCGTGGCTATCCCGCTCACGACGTAAACGTGGTGCTGGCGCGGAAATTTGGCCGCAACACCGTCGAACTGCCGGGCGGTCACGTCGGGGCCGTGTCCCACCCGGCCGAATTCGCACAGGAACTCACCACTGCTCTCAACCCAGGTTCAACCAACCGCCACCGACCGGCCTAACACCCGTGCGCCCCACCGTAGGTTGCTATAGACCGAGACCGCCACTCGCGCCAGGGAATTGGACCACTCATCCTGCAGGGGCGGCCCTCATCCGGCCCGAGTTCATTCAATCTGTGCCAGGATTCGGTCCCATTCTCGGCGCTGCCGGTGACCCAGCAGCGTCTTCCAGCGCCAACACAGTAGCCGCCGCGGCCGGCGACCGCAGTCGGTCGAGCATCGACGGTTCATCGGGACAGTCGTGTCTCTACTCGACAACGGTGAGGACGCTCACCGTGGCACCGTCGTCGGTGGAGCTGTAGATAGCGGTGTCTGTCGCGATGTAGACTCGGCCGTCGCCGGCGGCGAGAAGGGCTTGAGGTTCGGAGTTCAGGGCGTGTTGTGGCCGCCAAATCTGTCCGTTGTCAGTGCTGGTGTAGAGCCTTCCTTCAAGGTCGGCTCCGAGCAGAGGACCGCGTTCGGGCCAGCTGACGAACACCAAGGGCGGTGCACCGCTAATTGCACCAAACGTCGTCGCTCCGTCCGTGCTTCGGAGCAGCCCGTATTGGGTTGTCGCCAAAATCTCGTCGGCATCCTCGGGTGATACTGCAAGGTCGAAGGCGGCGATTTCTGCTCGCCGCTGCCAGGACTGCTCGTCGAGGCTGACCATTACAGTCCCGGACTGGCTGTCGTGACCATAGACCCGTCCGTGCCGGTACTCGAGCGCGTGGAAATCGGCGCTTCCGTGCAACGACACCGATTCCCAGGACTGGCCGGCGTCGCTGCTTTTGATCAGGCCCAGATGTGGCGGCTGTTGACGATCGGCCGGATCCGGGTGGCCGCTGGCCAAAAATTCGTCGGTCCCGGTGACAGTGAAGCCCATGAAGTCCTGCGCCAGATCGCTGACTCGCTGTGGCGCCTGACCGTCATCGACGGTATAGAGCCCGTAATGAGTTGCCACATAGAGAGCTTCGTCGGGCGGATTGAGACCGAGGCCGTGGATATGCACCATGCCCGGCACAATCGCGGGCGCGTCGTCGGGGGCGTTCGACGAACACGCCGCGGCCAGGACTCCGGTCACAATTACGGCAATGAATTTACGTAGCTGCACATCGACACCTTCTGGTCACGACTAATCTACGTGCTGCGATGGTAGCGAGCTGGCAACGCGGGCCTGTGGTCCGCCTCTATCGCGGGAGCGTCAGCCGTCGTCGATGTCGCACGGGTGTTGTATACCGCCGCCAGCGACACACTTTTGTGTGAAGGTTGATATCACCCAGGATTTCAGGGCGTGGGGGCAGGAAGGGGCGCCCCCGGCATCGAGGACATGCCTGGCATTGGCGACATCGAGGGCATGTCCATGGGTTGTTCCATCATTCTGTTGTTGCCCATGTTCATGGAGGCACAGCAACTGGGACGCGCAATCAAGAAATACAGGGCAACGGCGATGACAAAGAATCCGACCGCGATTCCTGTGATCGCCAAGGCTTGGTAGAGCCGTGGAGGCCGACCCGAGGTGGAGGGGGCGAGTTCTGTCATGATTATCCCTTCATGAGTGATCTGTCTCCAGATCAGACTTCGGTGCTATCTACGCGTGTATGTCGACACCCACGCAGCGGCTGCTCGTATGCACGGGTCGGTTGCGGCGCTCATTACTCTGCAGAGTTGACGGCGTTGGCTTAGATCTGCCAGTCCTGCCGACTGCGCCGAGCGCAGCCCATACGGTGGCTCGCAGGGTCATCACTCCTCCTGAGGTCAGATCATCGAAACCTATTAGGCGTGCCGCGGTTCCCGTGCACGTTCCTTGCAAAAGTCTACGCAGTAGATACGTAGATTGTAAGTAGCCAGTCAGTGATTGGCGCCCCTCGCCGTTGATTCCGCCGCTACACAGTGGTGTTTCCGGTTCGCCATTGTTCCCAGGGGACGTTCCAATCGCCAAGGCCATCCACCCCGGAGAGCGTCGACCCAACCGTATTGACTACTTCGACGATGTCACCGCGTTTGGTGTTGTCGTAGAACCACTTTGCATTATCAGGACTGACGTTCAGGCAGCCATGGCTGACGTTGGTCTTACCTTGGCTGCTCACCGACCAGGGGGCTGAGTGGACGTAGATGCCGCTGTAGGACATCTGGGTAGCCCAGTCGACGTCGAGACGGTAACCGTTGGGAGAGTTGACCGGGACGCCGTAAGTCGACGAGTCCATCACAAGGTTGGCGTATCGGTCGCCGATGATGTAAGCGCCGTTGTCGGTGGGGGTGCTGTTCTTGCCCATCGACATCGGCATGGTCTTGACCACCTCGCCGTTACGTCGCACGGTCAATGTCTTGGTGGCGTCGTCGGCGGTGGCGATGACCTGATCACCGATGCTGAACCGGGTGGTGATGTTGTCCTGTCCGAACAATCCCGCGCCGAGGTCGACACCGTAGGTGTTCACAGCCACTTCGACACTCGTGCCGGATGCCCAATATTCTGCTGGGCGCCAACGGACTTCGCGTGCGCTGAGCCAGTAGAACGCTCCCTCGACGCGGGGGGTGGTGGTAACGGCGATAGCCTGTTGTGCGGCCGCGCGGTCGGTGATGTCTTCGTCGAAGCGGATCGCTATCGGCTGGCCCACACCCACAACGTCACCGTCGTTGGGCATCACGTAGGGCATCGTGAGATTCGTCGGCGACTGGGTCTGGAAAGTCATCCGCCGAGTGAGCGCGCCGGCAATCCCGAGTGCCTCGGCGGTCAACGTGTATCGCTTGTTGTAACCTAAGGGTTCGGCGCTGGACCACGTAACACCATCCGTACCGACCTGTCCGGCCACGGTCTTGCCTTGCGCATTGACCAACTCCACCGCGCCGAGCACGCCGTCGCCGGCGGTTACCGTCACCGGTGCATCGACGGGCACGCCGACTGCGCCGTCTGTTACTGACGACTGCAGCCACGGCTCGAGCAGATCGGCGTAGGGCTCGCCTTTCGCGGTGATCGACGCCGGTGCCTCTGCTGTCGTGATGGTCGCCGGATTCGCGCACGCCGCCGCGGCGAGGGTTGAGGCCACAAGCACTGCGATCGCTGCAGCGAGACGCCGGCGCCCAGGTGCAGTGAATTCGCGACTTGAACGCAAGGTCCGTGACATGTGGTCGGTTGGCACGAGACACCCTCCTTCGAATTCTCGGGATAGCACTGCGCGGCGTCACTGCTTCACCTCTCAGTGTCACGGCTCCGAATATGGCTGGGTTGGTCCTTTGGTGAAGATTCGGTAAAGGCGGCCAATGCTCCATCCGCTTCCCGTAGACAACACCGTTGCCATTTCGTAACCTAGTCGCGACCTACGTAGTAGTTACAGACTTCAATCGCGACGCGAAGGATCATCTGTTTGACTGTCGAACGCGTTGCCAAGGCGGCACGTGCGTGCGCTGGTAAAGGGCTACGCACCGCGGTATCGGTGATCCTGCTGCTCGCATGGGCGTCGAGCGCTGGGAACGCCGACCCCGCCGCGGACGCGTTGGCACGACTCAACGAGCTGTCCCGGGCGGCAGAGCAGACCACCGAGGCGATGAACTCCGCGCAGTTGGACCTCGAGGCGAAGCTCGCTGACCAACGCGCAGCCGACCTGCGACAGTCTGCCGACCAGGGGGCACTAGACGAGGCCAGGGGAGAACTGGACCGCTACCAGAGTGCGATCGACGGGGTAGCCGCCGCGATGTACGTGGGCGGACGCTCCGATGGCCTTTCGGCGGTGGTGGCCGCGGACTCCCCCCAGCAGGTGATCGATGAGCTGTCCGTCCAGCGGGTCATCGCGGAGGAGATGGCCATCCGCATGCAGGGATTCCGGCAGGCGCGCACACGGGCGGACGCGGCGGCGCGCGCCTCCACGGATTCGGCGGCGGCAGCGCGCAGTGCCGCCAAACAAGCCGCCGTGGTGCGCGCCCGGCTCCAAGCCAGGCAGAGCGACTTGATGCTGCAGGTCGAGGCGGTCAAGGCGCAGTACTCGGTATTGACGCCGGAGCAGCGCGCTGTGCTGGCCGATCCCGGCCCGCCGCCACCGGCGCCCGATCCCGAGCGGCCCTCGGATCCGGCTGTCATCGCCGCGCCTGCACCCGCCGATGTACCGGGAGGGCAGAACGAAGTCGTCGTTCAGGCCGCCCTTACTCAGTTGGGTAAGCCGTACTCCTGGGGCGCGACGGGCCCGGATGCCTTTGACTGCTCGGGGCTGATCCAGTGGGCGTTCCTGCAGACCGGTCGCAAGTTGCCACGCTCCAGTCAAGCGTTGGCCGACGGCGGTACGCCGATCACGCAGACCGACCTGCGCCCCGGTGACATCGTGACGTTCTACTCTGATGTCTCCCACGCGGGCATCTATATCGGCGAGGGCATGATGGTGCACGCGTCGACCTTCGGAACTCCGGTGAAGGTGGCGCCGATCTCGTCATCCCCGTTTCACAACGCCCGCCGCTACTAGTCGAGGCCCCCGGCGTTGCAGAACCGCGGCGGTCCGTCTTTACCGTTTCTTCACCGAACGCCGCGGCGACTCTTAGACGGTGCGGTCAAGCTGGTGTGTCGTACGAGTGCCGATCACGCGAAGCGAGATCAGCTCCTCGACGTCGAAATGCGATGTCGAGAAACGGATTACGGAGGACTCGAATGAACAACGTCAAGAAGACCGGATTGTTGGCCGCCGCTGCTGTGGCGGGCATGTTGACGGTAAGCGCGTGTAGCAACACTTCAACGAATCACGACATGTCGTCGATGAGCGGTTCGCAGACCTCGGCTGCGGCGGCCTCCTCCCCGTCGGGCGGCCAGACGGGGCAGACGCACAATGACGCCGACGTGGCTTTCACGCAGGGGATGATTCCGCACCATCAACAGGCGGTCGAGATGAGCGACCTGCTGCTGGGCAAGCAGGGCATCGATCCTGAGGTGGTGAGGCTGGCCAACCAGATCAAGGAGGCCCAGGGGCCCGAGATCCAGAAGATGCAGGGTTGGCTGGCCGACTGGGGCGTATCGACGACCACGTCCGCGATGCCGGAAATGTCCGACATGCCCGGGCACGACATGGGCAGTATGGGCGGTGGCATGATGTCCGAACAGGACATGGCAGCACTGCAGGATGCCCAGGGCGCCGAGGCGAGCAGGCTGTTCTTGACTCAGATGATCGAGCACCACAAGGGAGCCATCGCCATGGCTAAGACCGAGGTGGACCGTGGCCAGTTTCCGGCGGCTACCGAGATGGCGCGTTCCATCATGAGCTCCCAGCAGCAGGAGATCGACACCATGGACACCATATTGGCCGCGAAGTGAGACCACGGTGGCGCTGAGGGGAGCGTTGAGGGGGTCGTTTCTGGATGAGTCGCGGTTTAGCGGGGTGGGGGCCGCGGCGGCGCCAGCAGGAGCGGCAAACCGACGGTGACGGTCGTGCCCGTCCCGGTACCTTTGCTGGCGGCGCCGATGTGACCGCCGTGCGCTTCGACGAGCGCCTTGGCGATGGCCAGTCCCAGACCTGAACCCCCGTGGTTACGATCGCGGGCGGCGTCGGCGCGGTAAAGGCGTTCGAAGACGTGCGGCAGGTGCGCGTCGGCGATGCCCTCACCGTCGTCGGTTACGCGGATGACGAGGTGGGTGCCCACGGTGTCGGTGCGTATGTTCACGTGGCCCCCTTTGGGGGTGTGCCGCAACGCGTTGTCCAAGATGTTGACCAGCACCTGTGTGAGACGCTGCGGGTCCCCCCACACACTATGTTCAGACGCCGACAGATGTGTCGATAGTGACACGGCCTTGGCATGGTAGCGGTCGGTGACAGCGGCGACGGTCCGAGTGACCACGTCGGCGACATCAAGTTCGGTAAAGGACATCGTGGCCGCACTCTCCTCGGCCTGAGCCAGCGCGCCCAGATCGCCGGCGAAGCGCACCAGGCGGCGTGACTGGTCACGCAACATCGCGATGGTGTCGGGAGTCAGCGATCGCAGGCCGTCCTCGACGGCTTCCAGACAGGCTTCGAGAACGGCCACCGGAGTGCGGATTTCGTGGGCCAGGTCACCGAAGAGTTGACGACGCGTGGTGTCGATGGACTCAAGCTGGGCGGCCATCCGGTTGAAAGCTTCCGACAGCGCGTCGAAGTCCTCGCCGAGATTCTGCGGGGCCACCCGGACGTCGTATCTTCCCTCCGAGACGGCGCTGGCAGCGGCCGCGACCGCGGTTACCGACCGCTGCAGCCGACGGCTGACGTAGAGCGTCACTGCGAACGCGGTGATTGCCGAGACCGCTACGGCGCCACCGACGGAGAATACCGTCGCGTACAGGTAGGCCTCTTCGGCGTGCAGCTGCTCAGCCGAGCCCGCCGACACGCCGGCCTGATGTAGGTGTTCGCGGAACAGAGGTGGTCCGACGACGGCGGCGACCACCCAGGTGGTGACCGCTCCCGCTAGTAGGACCGCCGTCTGGGCGATGAGCAACCGCATACCGATGCTCGGTCGCCGGCGAAGTGCAGTGGCGATCATCGAAGGCTGCCCATCCGATATCCGACACCGCGCACGGTAATGATGAAGCGCGGTGCGGCGGGGTCGTCGCCGAGTTTGCGGCGTACGTGTCCGACGTGGACATCGACGAGGTGGTCGTTGCCCACCCAGGGGCCGTCGCGCACGATTTCGAGCAGTTGGCGGCGGTTCATCACTGTGCCGGGCCGCGCCGACAGGGCGGCCAGCAAATCGAATTCGGTGCGGGTCAGGGGGATCGGCTCGTCTTCGAGGTACACCTCGCGCGCGGCCAGGTCGATGCGCAGCGGGCCAAAAGTCAGCGGCGCCGGGATGTCGGAGGCCACTGCGGTGGCGGCGGCGGGAGCCGAGCGTGGTCGGCGCAGCATTGCCCGGATCCGGGCGACCAGTTCGCCGGAGCTGAACGGTTTGGTGATGTAGTCGTCAGCGCCCACGCTGAGTCCGATAATTGTGTCCAGTTCGCTGTCGCGTGCGGTGAGCATCACGACGTAGGCGTCGGAGAACGTGCGGAGCTGACGGCACACCTCCAGTCCGTCCATGCCGGGCAGGCCCAAATCGAGGATCACGACATCGGGGTCGTGCTCACGCGCCAGGATTACCGCGGTGGCACCGTCGTAAGCCACGCGCGTGTCGAACTGCTCCCGGACGAGGTAACTGGCCACGATCTCGGCCAGGGCGGCTTCGTCGTCGACAACCAACGCCCGAAATCCCGGCGAGCGGTCGTCGCTGCGCGCTGAGGTATCTTTCATGCCGTTCATGGTGCCGGTTGCGACCGCGTTCGTGTCGTGCGGCGCGATCTTCAACGAACCTTCACACGACCAATACCGGTTTCGCCGATTACGTCACGCACCGTCGTCACATGAGCACGCTGACGATGGCCGGCCATGTGGCGCACGGGGTGTCCGGTGGTGACTGGCACAGCTGGCTGGTGATGCTCGGCGTACTCGTGGCCTGCTGGACGGTGGCACTCCTGGCGACGACGGCGTTGTTCGCCGGCCCCACCCACGCCCGTCGGCCGCACACGCGGGGTGGAACCGACCACGGCGTGGAGGATGTGGCGAGCATGCACGTGGTGCACGGCCGACGTCATGTCTGACACTTATCGGTTTACCCGACGGTCGTTTCTCGCTGCCGCAGCGACCGCGGCCGGCGGTGCCGCGCTTGCGTCATGCAGCACAAAGGGTAGCTCGGTGGGGCCCGACAACGCGATCGCCGCGGCCGAGGCGCGCCGTCCGCACAGCGGCCGGACAGTCTCGGCGACGCTGACTGCCGAGTCGACCCGTGTGGACCTCGGAGGCCGTGTCGCCCGATCGCTGGCCTACAACGGAACGGCGCCGGGACCCCTGCTGCGGGCTTCAGTGGGCGACGAGGTCGCGGTCACGGTGCGCAATCGGCTGCCGCGCACTACGTCGGTGCACTGGCACGGCATTGCGATGCGCAACGACATGGACGGCGCTGCCCCGGCGACGCCGGACATCGCCGCCGGCACCGACTTCACCTACCGCTTTTCGGTGCCACATCCGGGCACGTACTGGGCGCATCCACACACCGGACTGGACGCCGACACCGGACTGTACTTCCCCGTCATCGTCGACGATCCGAGGGATCCGGGAGATTACGACGCCGAGTGGATCGTGATGCTCGACGACTGGACCGATGGCGTCGGATCCAGTCCCGCGCAGATCTTCGACGGGTTGCGCACAGCAATGTCGCCGGGCCACGACATGTCGGGGTCCAATGACATGCCGGACATGGAAACGGGCACCGTCGAGGGTGTCGGCGGGACGTCCAAGAGTGCGCTTCTCGGCGGTGACTCCGGTGACGTGTCCTATCCGTACTATCTCGTCAACGGCCGAGTCGTCGATGCTCCCAGCGTGTTTCGGGCGAAACCGGGACAGCGGGTCAGGATCCGGATCATCAACGCGGCATCCGACACGGCGTTCCGGGTCGCCGTTGCAGGGCATCAGTTGACCGTGACCCACACCGACGGGTTCCCCGTGGAGCCCACTGATGTCGATGCAGTGCTGATCGGGATGGGGGAGCGTTACGACGTGCGGCTCACCGCCGGGGACGGGGCGTTCGCCCTGGTCGCCCTCGCCGAGGGCAAGAACGCCATGGCGCGCGCCCTGCTCGTCACCGGCGCAGGCGACCCGCCGCCGGCAGATTTGCAGCCGCCAGAATTGAAAGGTCGTGTCGCCACGGTCGGCGACTTCACCGCCACCACCGCCGCGGCGCTGGTCCCCGCGGCCGCCGACGTGCGACTACCCGTCGACCTGGCCGGTTCAATGTCGCCCTACGAGTGGACGATCAACGGGCTGCCGTTCTCCCGGACCGCTCCGTTGCAGGTGCGCTCAGGGCAGCGCGTCGAGATGACGTTTAACAACACGTCGACGATGTGGCATCCCATGCACTTGCACGGTCACACCTTCGAGGTTCTCACCGCCGACGGGAGGCCCGGCGCACGCAAAGACACCGCGATCGTGCTCCCCGCCCAGCGGCTTCGGGTGGCGTTTGTTGCCGACAACCCCGGTCAGTGGATGCTGCACTGCCACAACACCTATCACCAGGACGCCGGGATGATGACCCGGCTCGACTACACCGGCTGAACAGCGGTGCACAGCCGTCTTCGACGCGCCGAGTATTGATGTTTTTAGTGGATAGACAGTGGGTCCGCGTCCTTGCGGACACCACGTCGAGAGCGAGGGGTCGGATGTCGTCGCATCGCCGCAGGATCGGGGAGCTGGTCTTGACCGCTGCGTTGGTGATCATCGGCGTCTTTGAGGGCGTGCTCAGGGCGTGTCTCGTGCGCTGCCCGGGCTGCGTCGTGCCGACGGCGCGGTTGCGGCAATTGCCGTCATGACGGTGAAGGGCAACCTGCACAGGAAGGCTGGCTCAGCAGACAATTCGATGATCGAACCTATCGGTGTCGGAACCGCTGCGGCCGGCGGCACGCGGGCGTCGACGCGCTGCGAGACCTGCTGGCCGACAGTGACGATCCGGAGGCTGCTCTGCTGCAGTTCGCGCGTGCGGCCACCGACGCGGAGTCCCGCACGTTGAATCGTCGAGGGCTGAAGGAACGGCGGGCCACCCAATGACCGGCCTCATGTGGTGGTCGGTCGTGGGCGTGCTGATGGCGGCGGCATGGCCGCCAGCGCTGCGCTGGTTGACCCGCCGTGGCGCCGACGCGGGCATGCTGCTGCTGGCGTGGGCGGTGTCGGTGTGCCTCACGCTGTTCGCCATCGCGCTGCCGGGACTGGCTCAACTGAGAGATAGACACAGCTGTCGGGGTGATCAGTGGTGGACTCATCGCGTTCGCCGCGGCGCGCGGCGGATGGCTTCTCGCCATCGCGGGCCGGCACCGCCGGCGACTGCACGCCCTGCACGCCGAACTGGCGTGGATGCTGCACGGCAGTGCTCCGCGCGCCGACGGCGTGCTGTGGCTGCCCAACTCCGAGCAACACGCCTACAGCCTCGCCGGTGACCCGCCACTGGTGGTCTTGAGCACCGGGTGTGCTCGAGTGCCTCGACGACACCGCGGTGCGCGCGGTAGTGGCCCACGAACGAGCCCACCTGCAACGGCGCCACCATCTGCTGATCACGATGGCACATGCTGTCGCCGCTGGGCATCGCCGGTGACTGCGTGCAACTGAGGCTAGCGCGCCTGTCCGGCCAGCGTTCGCCGCGCGCCCGAGGATGCGCCGCCTCGGCCGCCGGGGGCACCGCGGCGCTACTGGCGGTGACGGCGGTGATCGTCGTGGCAGTTCTGACCACCGCGCTGGCGTTGTGCACCGTGCGGTGATCATCGCGGCACCCGTTGCGCCGCGAGCAGAACCGGAACACTGAAGATTGCGTCGGCAGCCGCGTGTGCGACGCACCGCACGCCGTGAGTCCCCATCAGCCGTGTGCGCCGCAGGACCCATTGCGGCATTGGGGGTTCCGATGAATGGCACCGGACCAAAACAGGTGCTGCTCGACGGAAGTCCGGGGCCGCGACCTTGGCCGGCGTCGCGTGTCGGGCTGAAAGGGCGGTCCCGGTCGCCACCGCACTGCCGGAGCTACTACGGTGATCGACGGTTTACCTGCGTACTGATGAGGTGCCGAGGCGCGCCGCTGACGGTGACGCGCGCTCATCGCCGCGCGTCACCACCTGTCGCGGTCGCGACGACGAGGTAGGCTGCCCGGCAACGACGGTGGAGGTGCGCGGTGAGAGTTCGAGGGTTCGGCGAGCTGGAAGCCGCGGTGATAGATCGGGTGTGGGATCACGATCCCTACACCGTCACGGTGCGCGAGATCTTCGAAGAGATGGCCGAACAGCGGCACATCGCCTACACCACGGTGATGTCGACGATGGACAACCTGCACACCAAGGGCTGGCTGGACCGCGAGCGCGACGGCCGCGCCTACCGCTACTGGGCAGTGATGACCCGCGAGGAGCACACCGCCCGATTGATGCGCGAAGCACTCGACGGCGGCGGCCGTTCTGAACTGGTGCTCAACCACTTCATTGAACAGATCGGGCCCGAGGAATCCGAAGGGTTGCGATCGGCCCTGCGCCGGTTGTCGAGACGCTCTACCAAAGCCAAGCGCCAGTGAGCCTGGCAGCCTGCCTTCTGCTCTACAGCGCAGCGGTACTGCTCGTGGGCCCGCCCGCGCTGCGCGCACTGACGCGGGCGGGACGCGCGCCCCGTCTGGGGGCCGCGGCATGGCTCACCGCCATGCTCAGTGTGCTGGCGACGTGGCTGATCTCGGCGGTTCTGATCGTGATCGACGAGGTCGCGCACTGGAGCCGGCGACACTCGTTCATCGACTCGTGCATCGAGATGCTGTGCCGGGTCCTGGCGGGCCGGTCGGGCGATGCACCACGCTGGGTCCTTCTGCTGAGTGCCGGAGCCATTATCGTCGCCGTCGTGTTCATCACAGCGCAGCTGATGCGCACCGCGAGCCGACTACGGAGGCAGGCTCACGGCCACGCTCACGGCATCCGCCTGGTAGGCCGACCGATCCTGGAACAGAACACCTTCGTCGTCGACGCCGAGGTGCGCGCCGCCTACTGCGTGGCCGGCAAGCCGTCGACGATCGTGGTCACCAGCGCCGCGGTTTCCGCCCTCGACGAGCGCGAGATGAGTGCGGTGCTCGCCCACGAGTGGGCGCACGTACGCGGACACCACTTGGAGGTGACCATCCTGGTGCGCGCGATCGCGTCGGTGCTGCCCCGGCTGGCACTGATGCGCGACGGCGCGCTCGAGGTGACGAGGCTGTTGGAGATGTGCGCCGATGACGCCGCAGCGAAACGGCACGGACGCCACGCCGTGCTGGACGGGCTGCTCACACTGGCCGGAGCGGCACCCGCGACGGCGCTAGGTGCCGCCGATGTCGCCGTGGTCAGTCGCGCGGAGCGCTTGACGTCGCCGCCCGCCGACGGCGTGCGGCGTCTCGACGCCATGCTGGCCGGCATCGCGGGTCTCATCGCCCTGGCACCCTTGGCCGCACTGTCAATGGCCGCCTCCGGCGTGCTGGTCTGCACCTGATGAAACCGAGGTGGTCGGCGACGCCGAGACCGTTGTGACGCAAGCTCACCGGGCCGTTTGGCTCGCCCGACGTGTCGGAGTCAGACGGACGCCGGGTTGGGTCACGCGGTGTCGAGGAGGTGGCGGCGAGGGGCGGCCGGGGCGTTCGGGCGGATGAACCTCCGACGGGGCGATCACACGACGTGGCTCGGTCTCTGACGGTGGCCGCGGGTGCTCAGCGCGCCGGCCGATCAGCCATTGGGGCACGAAATCAGTTAGCGGGCCGAGCATTTCCTCGACCAACGCGTCGTAAATGGGCGTTGCGGACTGCATGATCTCCTCGGTTGGGTGGCGATCAGGTCACTCGATGATGCGCGTCACATAGGGAGTCATTCCCGACAGGCGAACCGGAGAGATCTTGATCGGCACACCGGTCTGCTGAGCCTCCAGCATCTGACCGTTTCCGAGGTAGAGCGCCTCGTGCTGGCTGCCGCCGGGGCCCCAGAACAACAGGTCGCCGCGCCGCGCCTGTGACGGAGGAACCTTGCGGCCGGCGTTGTACTGATGACCGGACCACCGCGGCAGCAGAATGCCGACGCCGGCGAAGGCATAGCGGGTCAGTCCGGAACAGTCGAAACCGACCGTGCCGGCACCCTGGTCTATGCCGCGGCTGGGTCCGGTAAGGCTGCCGCCGCCCCAGGAGTAGGGCACTCCGAGTTGGGTGCCCGCGCGGCGGATCACGTACTCGATGGCCCGGCTTCCCGACACGCGGCCAGATGCCAGCGGACCGGCGGTGGGCTCAGCACCGCCCAACCCCAGACTGCGCAGGAAGTTGCGGCCGAGATCCATCGTGGTCTGGGTGGCTATCGCGGTGGCGCGCAGCGAGGCGTTGGCGATGGCGAGCGGATCACCCGGCGCGCCCGCACTCGCGATCTTGGGCAGGCTCGGATCCCAGGTTCCATCGGCGGGTTCGGCGGCTGCGGGCGCGGAGAAGGCCACGGTCAGCACCGCCGCGGCCGAACAGCTCAGCACCTTCCGCCGGGATAGTTTGGTGGACACGGTCCTCACCTTCTCGATCGTCGGCCAGTGCTGGGCACGGGCGGGATCCCGCGACGATCTGCGGCAACGCGCCAACGGACTCGCCGCATACCTACGTAATAGGGCAGTACGTACGTACCACGTTCTGGTATCAAACGCTAACATCGTTCACGGGGGATGACTTGCGCCTCTCGTCTCGCTTCCGTAACAAATTCGCCGTCGCCGGGTGCGTTGCGCGCGAGCGGTTCCGGACGGCTGCGGACCCCGGGTTCGTCCGTACCCAGCGGGTCGACGCGCGAGGTGGTGACCGGTGGCGATATGCGCGGTGAGCGACACACCATACTGTGAAGCACATATGTAGCTACGTAGTAGGGCAGTATGTAGGGATGCGTGACCGTTCAATGACGGCGATACCGGCCCCGACGATGCTGCTGATCGTTGGCGACCACCTCAGATGGATCGAGGCCGTCGCCGACCATTTCCGCGCCGATGAGGTGTCCCTGGTGGTGGCCGACGACGCCGGTGAGGCGGTCGGGGTCGCTCACCGCCTGCGGCCCGGATTCGTTGCCCTCGATGTGGATTCGCTGGGGGGGACGGTGATGCAGGTGTGCCGGGGAATCCGCGACGTCTGCGACGCCCACGTCACGATGCACTCGAGTGCCGACAACGAGAGCGTCGTCGTTGCGGGCCTGCGGGCAGGCGCCGACGACGTCCTCACCGGACCACGCAGTAGCCGTGAACTCGCGGCGCGGGTGCGGGCCGCGCTGCGACGTTGGACCGCCACCGAAGCGCGCGTTGAGCGTGGCGACGCTGCGCCGCCACGCTATTCGTACGGATCGCTGTCGATCGACGTTGGTCTACGTGAAGTGCGGGTCGCCGATGAGCGCATCGGGTTGACCCGCACTCAGTTCGACATCTTGGTCGAACTGGCCCGGCGTCGCGGTGCGGTGGTGACGCGCCGAGATCTCACGGAGGCCGTCTGGGGGCCGCGGTCGAACGCCACCGCCGACCGGGTCGGCGTGCACATCGGTGCGCTACGGCGTCGGCTGGGAGACGATCCTGACGATCCCGAACTGGTACTGAACGTGCGCGGCGTCGGATACCGCCTGGCCGTCGCGTAGCACGTAAGGTCGTCCAGCGCGGTCACCATCCAATGATGCAGGTGTGGCGCGATCATTGTGTGGCTGCGTGCGCTCGTCTCGACGGCGCCTGATACCGCCGAAATCCGGTGGGGAGTAGGGCGTTCTATCACGGCTGCAGGTGTGGTGGTTTCGCGCCGTCGCCAGCGGCCTCGACGTTCACCGTCCGCCTCGGGACGCGCGGCGCAGTGCGCGGCAGATGGTGTCGGACTCCTCGGTGCCGATCTGCTCCAAGAAGTACTTGAGCACGAGGTCGGGTCGCCCGCCACCGGCTAACGC
Organism: Mycolicibacterium frederiksbergense; assembly: GCF_012223425.1. Lineage (GTDB taxonomy): Bacteria > Actinomycetota > Actinomycetes > Mycobacteriales > Mycobacteriaceae > Mycobacterium > Mycobacterium frederiksbergense. Next base: position 2,083,464 of record NZ_CP038799.1, on the reverse strand, counting down.
GGCGCTCATGAGTTGCGCGCTGTGCTCCTCGCGGGTCAACCTCGCCCGGTACCGGTAAGCTCGCCCCTCGCGCTCCCTGGTCAGACACCCCTCGGTGTGGAGGTTGTCCACGGTCGACATGACCGTGGTGTAGGCGATGTCCCCGCTGGACCGCGCGGACCGACATCGAGTTCAAGTCCGCAGGTCGAGTGCTGACCCATTGTGAGATGACAACCCACGGGCTAGTATTTGCATACCACCGGGGGGTATAACAGTCGGCGGAAGGGTTGGATGCAAATGGGCGAGAAGGTGCGCCGGATGCTCCGTAGTGCGACGGCGCGGTCGGTCGCCAAGTGCATTGCTCTGTGTGCGCTGGGCGGCATCACCAGCGGGCGCCGTGCCATCGCGGCGGACAAGGGAAAGTCCTGCTGCGGCTGACGGCTGCGCGATGGGCGGCGGTCGCTAACAGAAGCGCCACAGCATCACCGGTGACAGGCGGACCATCAAATCGCCCTAGGTGGCTATTTGAGGTTGCTTCGCCGCTGCGTTTGGTGGGGCTGAGTTTCCGGGTCGGACGTGGTGGCGAGAAATTCCTCGATTTCCGAGGCGAAGGCATGTGCCATGTCGTCAGCGTTGACCAGCAGGTCGGACATGGTGGCCCGCGCCAAAAATTCCATCGGACGGACGTCGGCGAGCGAACGCGCCAAGTGCGTGGGATGACGTGTGTCATCGCCGGCAATGATGAGGGTCGGAGTGTCGATGCGCCGGAGTTCTTCGACTATCGCGACGGCGCGGTCATTGCCGATTGCCACTGCGGCAGCCGCGCTTTGGGCGTCAGCGCGCGGAATAGCCTCGGTGACGAGGTTAGTTATGAGCGGCTGGAGGTGAGGAATGAACAGCTCCCACGCGGCCTGTAAGCCGCGAGAGCGGGCGCGATCGGCGAACTGGCTCGTCAGCCTTTTGTCTGCGGCTTTTTTCCCTGTCGTCTTCAATAGCTTCAGCGCTGATGACGACTGCCGACCGGGCGATTCGGGGATGTTGGAGGCATGATCGCCTTGGTGTCCGTGACGTATTGATCCCACCGGTGCAACGCCGGGTCGGGGCAACGCGATGCTCCGTACCCTCGAATGTCTGGCAGCGCAACGCGATACCGACCAGCAAGGCGGCCAGCAAGCCGACACATGCTGTGGTGATCGGGCAGCCCACCGCCGTGCAACATGATGACCAGCTTGCCGTGGCCGACGACCTCGCCCATCAGTGGCCAGCCATCGTTCCCGACGTGCAACGTTCGCATCACCAACCGTCTCGCCCTTCGTAGGGATACCCCGATAAGCATTGACGGTCATCAAAGCCGCGGAGAACTGCCCCTTGTGCCGTACCCCGTGGGGGTATAGCCTAGGTACACATACCCGGTAGGGGTATAAACGGTAAGCGAAGTTAGGAGTTCAGTCATGGGTACGAGCAAGTACGCCGTCACGGGGATGAGCTGCGGGCATTGCGAGGCATCCGTACGCGAGGAGGTCGGCGGCGTCGCCGGGGTCCGAGATGTCGAGGTAAGCGCCAAGACCGGCGCGCTCACCGTGACATCTGACGGGTCTGTCGATGACGCGCAGGTTGTGGCTGCCGTAGCCGAGGCCGGCTACTCGGCGGTGCGGGTCGCATGAACGCCGCGGGACGACTGGCCGCCTTCTGCGTGGTAATGGTCGTAGCTTTCGGTGCCGCCTACGCCACCGCGGCGGCCGTCGTTCCCGCCCCCGCAGCCCAAGGGAACGCCAGCTCGACGGCAAAACCTCTCGCCAGCAACGAGCCGCCGGCGCCGGGCGCCATGCCGGTCGGGGACCCCGCAGGGTTGTCGCTCGCTCGGGACGGTTATCAGCTGCTGCCGGTGCGAGCGCCACGCACCGTCGATGCCCGAGGCATCCTGAGCTTTTCGATCCTGGACTCCTCGGGAGAGCCGCTGCGGGACTACGACACCGTTCACGACAAGCAGTTACACCTGATCGTCGTGCGTTCTGACGGAAGTCATTACGCCCATGTGCATCCGATCCTGGATCCCCGAAGCGGCACGTGGTCCATTCCGTGGACCTGGAAAGCCGCAGGCAGCTACCGGGTCTTCGCGGACTTCGCGCCCACGGGCGGGAGCCAGCGCACGCTCACTCGTACCGTTGAGGTGGCTGGAACATTTGCGCCCTTGCCGGCTTCAGACCCGCGCACGGTGGACCGGGTCGGCGGATACACCGTAGAGCTACAGGGAACCATGACCGCGGGGACATCAGCACAGCTCACCGCCCGCATCACCCGCGACGGCCAGCCCGTGACCGCGTTGCAACCGTATCTGGGTGCGTTCGGGCACCTTGTCGCGCTCCGTGAAGGCGACCTTGCCTACCTGCATGTACATCCCGAAGGCGCTGTGCCGTCACCGGGGGACCACGGTGGACCAACGGTGCCGTTCGCGGCCACCGCACCCACCGCCGGCCGTTACTTGCTTTATCTCGACTTCCAAATACAGGACACAGTGCACACCGCGACATTCGCTGTTGATGCCACCCGCAGCGGCCTCGGCGCTACCGCACCGACAGCAGATCCGGATCACAGCGCCGGCCACAGCGGGCACTGACCGCGATACCGGCCCCCAGAAAAAAGGAGCATCCATGACGACATCGACACCGGTGTCCGCCGCGAGCATCGAGCTGAAGATCGGCGGCATGACGTGCGCCTCCTGCGCGAACCGAATTGAGCGCAGACTCAACAAGATCGACGGCGTCACCGCCTCGGTCAACTACGCGACCGAAAAGGCCGCTGTGGCGGTGCCCGACGGGTATGACCCGACGCAGCTGATCACTGCGGTGGAAGCGACCGGCTACACCGCCACACTGGCCGGGAGCACAGTAGAGACCACCGATGACACCTCCGCGAGCGAAGCCGACCCCGAACTGCTCGCGCTGCGTCACCGCCTCATCGCGGCCACCGCGTTGTCGGTGCCGGTCATCGCGATGGCGATGATCCCGGCCCTGCAATTCACCTACTGGCAGTGGGCATCACTGACTTTGGCAGCCCCGGTCGTCCTGTGGGCAGCGTGGCCGTTTCACCGTGCGGCGTGGGCCAACCTGCGCCACGGCAGCGCCACGATGGACACGCTGATCTCGATGGGCACCCTAGCGGCGTTCCTGTGGTCGCTCTACGCGTTGTTCCTCGGAACCGCAGGCGCGGCCGGAATGACGCACCCCTTCACGCTGACCTTGGCCCCCTCCCATGGCGCAGCCAACATCTACCTCGAAGTAGCCGCGGGGGTGACGACCTTCATCCTGGCCGGTCGCTACTTCGAGAAAAGGTCCAAGCGCCAGGCCGGCGCCGCGCTGCGCGCACTGTTGGAGCTGGGCGCTAAAGAAGTCTCGGTACTGCGCGACGGCACCGAAACCAAAATCCCCGCCGACCAGCTTGCCGCCGGCGACGAATTCGTCGTACGACCGGGGGAAAAGATCGCCACGGACGGCGTGGTGGTGTCCGGCACCTCAGCAGTTGACGCGTCCATGCTGACCGGCGAATCCGTCCCGGTCGAAGTCGGCACCGGCGACAACGTGGTGGGCGCCACGGTCAACGCCGGTGGCCGCCTGGTCGTGCGCGCCAGCCGTGTCGGTTCCGACACCCAGCTGGCTCACATGGCGAAACTGGTCGAGAACGCCCAAACCGGCAAAGCGGAAGTGCAGCGCCTGGCCGACCGGATCTCCGGGGTCTTCGTGCCGATCGTGATCGCCGTCGCGGTGATCACCCTCGGCGCGTGGCTCGGGGCTGGTTTCCCCGTCGCCGCCGCGTTCACCGCGGCCGTCGCGGTCCTGGTGATCGCCTGCCCGTGCGCGCTCGGACTGGCCACCCCCACCGCGCTGCTCGTGGGAACCGGTCGGGGCGCACAACTGGGCATTCTGATCAAAGGACCCGAGGTGCTGGAGTCCACCCGCACCGTGGACACCGTGGTACTGGATAAGACGGGCACCGTCACCACCGGGAAAATGGCCCTCGTCGACGTGGTCACGGCGCCGGGAACCACCCGCGGCGACCTGCTACGGCTGGCCGGTGCCATCGAAGACGCCTCCGAACACCCCATTGCCCAAGCGATCGCTATCGCGGCAAGAGACGAGACCGGAACACTTCCCACGGTCGAGGAATTCGCGAACGTGCAAGGCAAGGGCGTGCAGGGCGTCGTTGACGGGCACGCCGTCGTCGTCGGCCGAGAGACCTTGCTGGCCGACTGGGCACAACACCTCGATCCCGACTTGGTGCGGGCCAAGGCTCACGCCGAAACTGAGGGAAAGACCGTCGTCGCTGTCGGCTGGGATGGACAGGCCCGCGGCATCCTGGTCATCGCCGACACCGTCAAACCCACCAGCGCGCAGGCCATTGCGCAACTGAAGCAACTCGGGCTGACCCCTGTGCTGCTGACCGGAGACAACGAGGCCGTCGCCCGCCGCATCGCCGAGGACGTCGGAATCGACACCGTCATCGCCGAGGTCATGCCCGAAGGGAAGGTGCAGGTGATCACCAGGCTGCAGGCCGAAGGCAAGACCGTCGCGATGATCGGCGACGGTGTCAACGACGCTGCGGCTCTGGCTCAGGCCGACCTCGGTCTGGCCATGGGTACCGGCACCGACGTGGCGATCGAGGCTTCCGACATCACCCTGGTTCGCGGCGATCTGCGCAGCGCCGTCGACGCAATCCGGCTATCCCGCAGGACATTGTCAACCATCAAGACCAACCTGTTCTGGGCGTTCGCCTACAACGTCGCTGCCATCCCCGTGGCCGCCCTGGGCATGCTCAACCCCATGCTCGCCGGCGCGGCGATGGCCTTCTCCAGTGTGTTCGTCGTCACCAACAGCCTGCGCTTACGCGGATTTGCCAGCACCTTCAACCAGACAGACAGCGATAGAAAGGACAGTCGTCGTGACTGAACAACTGCAACGGGCCGGCTGCTGCTGCGCCGATGGCGAGGACAAGGCTGCGGCAGTAGCAGACATCCCTACTGCACCGAACCTGCTGGATATCGACTGGAGCAGCGCCGCCGCACCTCGACCTTCGAGCGTGAAAGCGAGGAATCAATGACCACCACAGACGGTACGGGCCAGTGCGCGACGACCGATGTCGGCCACCACGGCTACATCACGGACAAAGAGCGGTATCTCGCACGGCTCAAGCGGATCGAGGGCCAAGCCCGCGGAATCAGCCGGATGATCGAGCAGGACCGCTACTGCATCGACATCCTCACCCAGGTCGACGCTCTGACCAAAGCCTTGCAAGGGGTAGCACTCGGACTGCTCGACGACCACCTGCGCCATTGCGTCGCAAACGCCGCCGCCGCGGGCGGCCCCGCGGCAGACGCGAAACTGACCGAAGCAACCGAGGCGATCGCGCGGCTGGTGCGCTCCTAGCGTTTGCGAACCGCCCCAATGCCGCCGCGATCTACTCAAGGACACACATGACACACCACCCCGACCCCTCCGAAGCGACCCCCCACGCTGATCGGCACGCCGAACATGGCGGTCACCACGACCACGAGGCACGCGCGGCAGCCGACACGGAACAACACCACCAAGGGCACGGGGGTCACGGCGGCCATGGTGACCATGTCGCTCAGTTCCGAAAGCTGTTCTGGGTCAACATGATCATCGCCGTTCCGGTCGTGGCGTTCTCATCGATGTTCGCCATGCTCGTCGGCTACGACATTCCGCGTTTCACAGGTGCACAGTGGGTCGCACCCGTATTCGGCACCGTCATGTTCATCGTGGGCGGGCGCCCCTTCCTCACCGGCGCCGTCAGCGAAATCCGCACCCGCAAACCGGGAATGATGCTGCTGATCGGATTGGCCATCACAGTCGCGTTCCTCGCGTCGTGGGGTGCGAGCTTGGGCTTGCTGCACCACGAACTTGAATTTTGGTGGGAACTGGCCCTGCTCATCGTCATCATGTTGCTGGGGCACTGGGTGGAAATGCGCTCACTGGCCCAGACAACATCGGCGCTAGACACTTTGGCTGCCCTGCTGCCCGACGAAGCAGAGAAGGTCGAAGGCGAGCACACAGTCACAGTGTCCCCGGCAGAGCTGCGGGTCGGCGATGTGGTGGTGATTCGCCCGGGTGGAAGCGTTCCCGCCGACGGGACCATCGTCGACGGGCGCGCGGACATCGACGAGTCGATGGTCACCGGTGAATCCCGACCGGTCAGTCGCAGCGTCGGCGATGGCGTCACCGCAGGCACGGTGGCCACCGATTCCGGTCTGCGCGTACAGATCACCGCGACCGGCGACGATACCGCCCTCGCCGGTATCCAACGCCTGGTGACCGAAGCGCAGAACTCATCCTCACGAGCCCAACGCCTGGCCGACCGCGCCGCCGGCTGGTTGTTCTGGTTCGCGGTCGCCACCGCGGCCCTCACCGCGCTCGTTTGGGCCATCGTCGGGGACCCAGACGCTTCGGTCGTTCGCGCCATCACCGTCCTCGTGATCGCCTGCCCCCACGCGCTGGGCCTGGCCATCCCACTAGTCGTGTCCATCGCCACCGAACGGGCCGCCCGCGGCGGCGTGCTCATCAAAGACCGGCTCGCATTAGAGGGCATGCGCACCGTGAACGCGGTGCTCTTCGACAAGACCGGCACCCTGACAAAAGGCGAGCCCATTGTCACAGCGGTGCAGACCGTCGCCGACCACGATGAAGCAACCGTCCTCGCGCTGGCCGCCGCGGCAGAAACAGACAGTGAACACCCACTGGCCAAAGCCATCGTCAAAGCCGCCACCGACCGAGGTCTCAATGTTCCACGCGCCAGCGGCTTCACATCCTCGCCGGCCGTAGGCGTCAGCGCGTCCATCGACGGCCATCAAGTACGGGTGGGCGGCCCTCGACTGCTCGAAGAACTCGGTGAACCCGAAATCGAAGCAGCCGAGCAATGGCGCGCCCACGGCGCCATCATCCTGCACGTGGTCCGCGACGGGGTCGTCATCGGTGGTCTGAGCCTGGCCGACGAGGTACGCCCAGAATCTCGCGAGGCCGTCGATGCGCTGCACAAGCTCGGCGTCGAAGTCGTCATGATCACCGGCGACGCCGAAGCTGTCGCCAACACCGTCGGACAGGAACTAGGCGTCGACCGAGTCTTCGCCGGCGTCCGCCCAGAAGACAAAGCATCCAAAGTGGCGGCACTGCAGCACGAAGGCAAGAAAGTCGCCATGGTCGGCGACGGAGTCAACGACGCTCCCGCACTTGCGCAGGCCGACGTCGGCATCGCCATCGGCGCCGGAACCGATGTCGCGATCGCCTCCGCCGGAGTCATCCTCGCCAGCTCAGACCCGCGTTCGGTGCTCTCGGTGATCGAACTGTCCCGCGCCAGCTACCGCAAGATGAAACAGAACCTCTGGTGGGGCGCAGGCTACAACCTCATCTCGGTACCGCTGGCCGCCGGGATCCTGGCGCCCGTCGGCTTCGTACTGCCGATGTCAGTCGGCGCCATTCTCATGTCGCTGTCGACCATCGTCGTGGCGCTCAACGCACAGGTATTGCGGCGTCTGGACCTTCGACCCGAAGCCAGCGCCCAGGCCGTATTGCAGCGCTAGCCCCATCATGGTCCGCCAGCATCCCGAAGCCCCACAGCCCGAAGCAGGCTGCTGCGGTATCGCTAGTGTTCGTGGCTGGTGTCATCGTGCAGGGGCTGTGCCGGCGCTTCGATAATCGGCGGTGCCGCCGGCGAGACGGTGGCTTCGCCAGGCGGCGGGGCCTGCGGCGGCTGCACTGGTCTGACGTTCAGCGGAACGACCGGCGCCGGGCCGGGCTCGTGGCCGTGATGCCCCTCGGCGGAGCCGGCTTCGGTTCCGTGATGGCCGGCACCGGCCTCCGCAGGACCGTGATGATCGCCATGGCGCTGACCTGAAACGACGCCCACCGTCGACGCCAGCGCGACAACACTGACCGCTCCTAGTAACACCCCAGCACTCGTCAGCGCCGAAACCGGTTCGCCCTGCAACCCGCGATACCAGATCCAGCCAGCACCCATCACGATGTAGATCTGAAGCAACAAAGCACACAAATCAGCGCCCTGAACCAATTCCGGCTGACCGGCATGCGGACCGAACGGCGCGCCCACCGTGCGGGACAGAGCCCACAAGGCCACGGCCCCCACGTTGAGCAAGATCCCTGCAGCCAGTACCGGGGTGGTAGTCCTGACAAGCACCGCACGTGCCCAAACCAGCTGAAGCACAGCCAGTGCACCGAAAAACAGCCCCGACAGCGGCCATTGCTGCCAATGCGCCGGCACCACCGCAAAATGAACGATTGCGACCCCAAGAGAAGCTAGTGCGGCGCAACGAGCAGCCAACCTGCTGTCGGTTCTGGGAGCCGCCTTGATAGCCACCGTCCGATGATGGCACCACCATCACGGCAACCCAGCTAGGCGACACCACATCTCAACCTGACCGAGATTCTTCTGTCACGGGGCTGACGTCTACCGTGCCTCGGTTCTCGGCGGCACAAACGCCAGCCGCGCAGCGGCACGTTACTTGTCGCCACCGCACGTCATCGTCTGTTGGCGTCGCTTACCTGGGGCCACATCTTCATCAGATCTTTATGAGAAGTCGGACCAACCCATACTCGGGTGACTAACGCTGGGGCAGTGAACTTCCGCAGCGTGCGGCCGTTCATACGCGCCAGGCTGGTGGCGATGCCTTATGAAGTCGGGACTGAAGGCTTCGGCTTGCCATTGGTGGTCACAGCGACTTACTGGTTGACGCGTTCTCACTCGTACGGAAGGACACTCACCATGCGGTTCCGCGCCTCCCTGTCAACATTCGTCTTCGCGACGATTTTCGCTGTGTCGGCCGCTCTCGCTCCACCGGCTGTTGCCGCGATGGCTTGCGATCATCAATTCGGCTCGCCTCACCAACTGACCGACGCTGGAGGCGCTGTCGTCCAGGAGTGGATCGTCAGTGATCTTCGGACATCCGCTGCCGTGCTGCCCGGGTACGCGGCTCGCGGTCAAGTGTGGGAAGCATCCGCCACCGTCCGAGCGGCAAGCGGCACGGTGACTCCAATAATTCCGAACCTTTATGCCGTCACCGCAGACGGGCAGCGCTACCCCGTTCTGTGGCAGATCGCCAGCCCCCAAGGACTTCCGGCCAGTACCCTTGGCCAGGGCCAATCCTCGACTGGTGCACTCTACTTCGATGTCACCGGCTCAGAGCCCATGGCGGTCATCTACGACAACGGCACGACCAAGCTGATGTGGTGCTGCAACGGGTCCATGACAATGTCGATGGACAACTGTCCTATGTGCGCTGACATGCAAGGCCCCTGCCCCGGCTGTCGCGGAAAGATGTAGCCCTGCGGTCCTACCGGGCTAGTTCACCGGTGATGGCCGAGCGTGGCGTCGATTCCGTCGCGGCGGAATTGAACGAGGAGCCGGAAGCCCTCGTAGTGGCCCCGAGTCGAGACGGCGGAACGCGCGTTCGCCGCTTTTTCTAGAGAAGCAAGCCGCCGTGTTTCGCGGACTTGCCAAGCGGTCGCACGGCTTGGATGTTTTCGGCGTCTTCGCCGCGCCCCTAGGAGGTTTCGTGTTAAAGCGCGAAGATCAGCGGGCATCGGCATAGGTGTCATGAGTCCGACGGGATGTGCGGCCGGTATTGCCGACGGGATAGCGAGCCTGGAGCGGCAACGATCAGCCGCAGCACCTGTCCGAGTGCCTCTCGGCGGTCGTGCTGGCGCAGCACAAGTTGAGCATCGCGGCGTGATTGCACGTATGCAGCCACGGATCCGGCTGGGACACGATATGGGCGCGCTCCAGGTGGCGCCGCCGCACTACTAGGTCGTCGGCAGTGGCGGCAGGGTTCATTTCGGCGCGATAGAGCCCTCGCACGCTGTCGCTGACTCTTGTCATCACACTCACTCCCTTCTGTTGAGTGACATCGTGTTCACAGCAAGTTGGGTCGTCGCCCAGGGAAGTCGGTCACTTCCCGGTGTGGCTGATCCTCGGCGGGGCGCAGCAGTCGCAACCGTGGTCCACAGATGCAACTGCGGGCGTCGGGTCGGGGATCATCGGCCCACAGCAGGTGTCAGCGACCTGCTTGGGTGGGCCGATGTTGACGCCGTGAACCTGAGAGCTTCGCGGCGGGACGTTCACACCGGGCAAAGCGCGGGTGCGGGCGGCGCGGATGGCGTTGAGGATCACGAGCACTTCGGCGGACTCGTGGATGAACACCACGGTGGCAAGGCCGAGCACACCGAATGAAGCCAGCGGTATCAGGATGGTGATGATCGCCAGTGAGAACGCGATGTTCTGGACCATGATTCGCCGGGCCCGCCGTGAGTGTGCCAGCACTTGAGGTAGGTGGCGCAGGTCTTCACCCATCAGGGCCACGTCGGCGGTTTCAATCGCGACATCGGTGCCCATCGCGCCCATGGCGATACCGACATCAGCGGTGGCCAGAGCCGGTGCGTCGTTGACGCCGTCGCCGACCATAGCGATCGGGCGGCCCTTTGCGATCGTCGGTAGCAGGGCGGATTTGTCCTCGGGGAGTAGTTCTGCATGCACGGTGGTGATGCCGGCTTGGGTAGCCAGTGCCTGCGCGGTGCGGGTGTTGTCGCCAGTGAGCATCGCCACGGTGATGCCGAGTCGCTGTAACAGGCCAACGGCTTCAGCCGCTTCGGGGCGAAGCTCGTCGCGTACCGCGATCGCCGCGAGCACATTGCCGTCGCACGCCAGGACCACCACCGTGGCGCCAGCGGCCTGCAGCCGCTCGATCTCCCCGGCCAGGATTCCTGGCGTGACCCACGAGGGTTTACCCAGGCGCAGGTGGTGCTCACCGAGGCGGCCGTGCAGTCCGTGACCCGGCACGGAAGTGACGTCGCTGGCCACCGGAGCATCGGGTGAAGCGGCCAGAATCGCCTGCGCCAGAGGGTGTTCGCTGCGTGCCTCAAGCGCTGCGGCAAGTTTCAGCGCGTCTGCGGCGCCAACGCCGTCCACGGTGACAACCTCGACCACCTGTGGTTGATTGCGGGTAAGGGTGCCGGTCTTATCCAGTGCGATGACTTTGATCCGGCCCAGCTCTTCGACTGCCGCACCGCCCTTGATCAGGGCGCCCTGACGACTGGCAGCGCCGATGGCCGCGACGACCGTCAGCGGCACCGCGATGGCCAGCGCACACGGCGACGCGGCGACAAGCACAACCAGCGCCCGCTCCAGCCAGAGCATCGGGTCGCCGAAGAGCGCACCGGCCGCAGCGATCAGCGCGGACAAAATCATGATCGCCGGAACCAGTGGGCGGGCGATGCGGTCGGCAATCCGCTGGCCTGCCCCCTTGCGTTCCTGGGCATCTTCGACGATATGGACGATGCGAGCAAGTGAGCTGTCCGCAGCCAGCGCGGTCACCTCGACCTCAATTGCGCCGCCGCCATTGATCGCACCGGCGTGGATCTCACTGCCAGGTCCGGCTTCCACCGGAACCGATTCGCCGGTGATGGCCGACAAATCAAGACTGGTCTGACCGGATCGGATGAACCCGTCTGTAGCAGCTCTCTCGCCGGGGCGGATCACCATGACATCGCCGACGACCAGATCATCGGGTGCCACGGTGATTTCGCTGCCGCCGCGAATAACCGATGCCTTCGGCGGCACCAACGCCAGCAGCGAACGCAGGCCCCGCCGTGTCCGGCTCACGGCATAATGTTCCAAACCTTCAGCGATCGAGAAAAGGATGCCAAGCAGCGCCGCCTCCGCGAACTGCCCCAGCGCGACGGCACCGATCGCGGCGATCATCATCAACGTGCCCACACCGATACGCCCATGGCGAAGGTTGCGTACTGCATCTGGGACGAAGGTCGAGGCCGCGGCACACACCGCGATCAACTCCACGGCAACTGCGGCATCGTCGTACCCGATCCGCCCCACGATCCAGCCCGCACCCAACAGAAGCGCGGCTAGCGTTGCCAGCTGCAGTTCCCGTACTTGCCAGAGCTCTTCGGGACCTGAGTCCAGTTCGGCGAGGTCCTGGGGGCCGCAGCACGCGTCAGACACGATCAGTCACCCTTTCCGCCGGGGCCGGCACGTTGCCCAGGACGGCAGCCGTCAGCTGGCGACCGCGCTCGGTCAGCCGGTACATGACCAATTTGCCCTGGCGGCGTGACGAGACCAAGGAGGCATTCTTGAGCTGGCGCAGATGGTGGGACACCAGTCCCTGCGACAACCCGACCACCCAGGCCACATCGCAAACACACAGCTCGTCGCCGGTAACGAGCGCCGCGGCGATGGCCAACCTGGTGGCGTCTCCCAGACCGCGCGAAGCCGCTGCGGCCGCTTGCACGGTTTCGGCGTCGGGCACGGTGGCGCGAATATGCTCCGCATGAGGCAGGTCTAGGCAGAGAAGTTCGCAAGTAGCCACCGGCTCAATCATACGAACATACTAAAGTATGTTGATATATGAAGCCACTCGTGGCTCGGCGCCCTAGGCGATGCGGCCCGATGACGGTCAACTAAACTACGTAGCATCTCAGTAGATAAGCCTGCAACGAGCACGCGAATGCTCGGCCCGGAAACTGCAGAAAGAGGTGCGTACCCGCATGCTTAGAACCGCCGGCCTCGCGGGACGCGCAGCGTCACCGACTCTGCCTCGACGGCGCACCCTAGTGGTCTGTCTGTGAATTAATCTGGTAGTTTGTAGTATGCCTGTTATGACAGCTGTCGCGTTGCCGGTCAGTGATGCGCAGCGTGCGGAGTTGGAGCGGATGGCGGCCTCGACGTCGTTGCCGCATCGGCAAGTGGTGCAGGCGCAGGCGCTGCTGTGGGCTGCTGACGGGGTGGCTAACGAGCAGATCGCGCGGCGCAGCGGTGTGGACTCGGACACGGTGCGGCGCTGGCGTTCCAGGTTCGCCCAGGAGGGGATCGAGGGGGTGGGCCGGATCGCCAAAGGGCGTGGACGTAAGTCGAGTCTGCCGGCGGGCACGGTCGAAGAAGTATTGAGGCTGACCCATCAGGGGCGACCTGCCGACGGCTCGACGCATTGGAGTACCCGCACGTTGGCTGCCCGGGTCGGGATCGGCAAGGACTCGGTGGCCAAGATCTGGGCCGATCACAAGCTCAAGCCGTGGAAGGTCGAAACCTTCAAGGTCAGCAACGATCCGCGGTTTGAGGAGAAGCTGGTCGATGTCGTTGGGCTGTACATGAATCCACCCGCGCGGGCGGTGGTGTTCAGCTTCGATGAGAAAACCCAGTGCCAGGCGTTGGACCGTACTCAACCATCGTTACCGATGAAGGCCGGCCGCGCCGGAACCATGACCCATGACTACAAGCGCAACGGCACCATCGACTTGTTCGCCGCGATGAACGTCGCTACCGGCGAGGTCCTGACCGACCTGCGCAAAGGCCACACCGGTGCGGACGTGTTGCGGTTCTTCAAGCAGATCGACGCCAGCGTCGCGCGTGGACTCTCTGTACACGTCGTTCTGGATAACCTGTCAGCGCATTCCACGCCTGAGATCGCGAAGTGGTTGGCGCACAAGGATCGTCGCCGCTGGCACATGCATCCCACCCCGACCTCGAGCTCGTGGCTGAACCTGATCGAGCGATGGTTCAAAGAACTCACCGACAAACGTTTGCGCCGCGGAACCTTCACCAGCGTCGCCGAACTCTCCGAAGCCATCATCGCCTGGGCCACCCATTGGAACGCCGATCCCAAACCCTTCATCTGGAAAGCCCCGCCGAGGACATCATCACCAAAGTCCGACGCGGCAGAGCCTCTCTCCACCAGGTCAATACGCAGACGGACCACTAGGTGGTATAGCTACAGCCGGGCCGGTAGGTCGCACAGTAAGCGGGGTCGGCGATAACGTCGCCGGTAGTGCCGGTGCCGCTGGGACGACATGACACGAAGCCTTGTGGTGTACCTGCGCAGCGCTTGGCGCAAGCTGACCTCGATGGGCACTGCTTTGGTCTTGTTGTTCTTGCTGGCGTTGGCGGCAATACCGGGTGCGTTGTGGCCGCAGCGCGCCGTCAATCCGACGACGGTGGCAGGCTATATCGCGGACAATCCCAGAGTCGGACCGTGGTTGGACCGGTTTCAGGTGTTCGACGTGTTCTCCAGCATATGGTTCACATCGATCTACATCCTATTGTTCGTATCCTTGATTGGTTGTCTGACAGCACGTTTGGCCGATTATGGCCGAGGTTTGAGAGCGGTACCGGTCCCTGCTCCACGTAACCTCTCACGGCTGCCGAAGTATCGACGTGTCGTCGCCGAGGGCGATCCTTGGCAGCGTGCGCGCGAGGTTCGTGCCGGACTGCGGGGTTGGCGTGCGGTCACCCGTCGCGGCGCGGACGGCGTCGAGATCGCTGCTGAGCGCGGATACTTGCGAGAAGCCGGGAACCTGATATTTCACTTCTCACTGATCGGCCTGCTGATTTCGCTCGCAGCCGGCAAGCTCTACGCCTACGAAGGCAATGTCATTGTGATCGCCGATGGGGGGCCGGGATTTTGTTCTGCGTCGGCCGCGGCATTCGACGCATTCCGGCCAGGGACGACAGTCGACGGCACGGAGTTGTTCCCGATGTGTGTGCGTGTGAATGGTTTTGAGGCCGATTTCCTGCCCAACGGGCAGGCCGTGGGATTCGCTGCGGATATCGATTACCAAGCCGGTGATGACCTCACCTCCAACGTGTGGCAACCGTATCGATTGCAGGTCAATGATCCACTTCGGGTGGGCGGTGTGCGGTTGTACCTGCTGGGCCATGGCTATGCCCCGACGTTCACCGTCACGTTTCCCGACGGGCAGTCGCGTACTCAGACGCTGCAGTGGCAGCCTGAAGATCTGCAGACGTTGCTGTCATCGGGCGCGATGCGTTTCGATCCGCCGGCGCGCAGTTTTCCTGACGATGACGAGCGCCGCAAGAATCAGATCGCGATCGAAGGTTTGCTGGCTCCGACCGAGCAGCTCGACGGCAAGCTTCTTTCGTCAGCGTTCCCTGCCCCTAACGATCCCGCCGTGGCGGTGGACGTCTACAAGGGCGATACCGGAATGGACTCCGGGAGGCCGCAATCGATCTTCTCCCTGGACCAGCGCATGATCGGACAGGGGAGGCTTGAGCGGATGGAGCGGGTCAATCTGCGCCTCGGCGAGCAGGTCAGGCTCAAGGACAACACCGTGGTCCGCTTCGACGCGGTGACTGACTTTGTGAGCCTGCAGCTGTCCTATGACCCGGCCCAGATCTGGGTGCTGGTGTTCGCCATCACCATGATGGCCGGTCTTCTGGTGTCGCTCATTGTTCGACGCCGCAGAGTGTGGGTCAAAATCCGCCACTCGGCCACCTCCGGCCTGGTGTCCATCGAGTTCGGCGGGCTGGCGCGAACGGACAATGCCGGGTGGGGCGAGGAGTTCGACCGCTTGGTCACCCGCTTGGTGCCGGATGCGCACTCCGCCGGTGAAACTCGTGCCCGGCACCGTACGGACACGGTCCAATGAAAGCTGTGGCGAGTCGACAAGCTGCGGTGACAGCCACGCTGGTGACGGTGGCGGTATTGGCCGGCATGACCGCTGCCGCAATCGGGTCGTGGTCGCTGGACGAGGTGTTGACCGCGACGGGCCTGCCTGATTCGGGGCCGGTGACCACACTGGGCTTGCCGGCGGCCCGCGCTATCGGAGAGGTCGCCGCCGTGGTGGCTGTCGGCGCGTTCCTGTTTGCGGCGTTTCTTGTGCCCCCGCAGCCCAGCGGGGTGCTCGATGTGGCGGGCTACCGTGCGGTCCGGCTGGGCGCCGCTGCCTCTGGGGTGTGGGCGGCCAGCGCCATCCTGTTGGTTGCTTTGTCTGTTTCCGATGTTTCAGGCCGACCGGTCACCGCGCTCACGCCGGCGCAGATCTGGAGTGCCGCGGGCATGGTGGAAACGACGAACGCCTGGCGTTGGACTGCCGCACTGGCCGCGACGGTGGCGGCGCTCAGTAGCGTTGTGCTGCGCTGGAAATGGGTTCCCGTCTGCTTGGGTATCGCCTTGCTGACTTTGGTGCCCATCGGACTGTCGGGGCACTCTTCCTCCGGTGGTGCGCACGATATGGCCACGAACAGTCTGCTCATTCACCTGGGAACAGGGGCCGTCTGGATGGGTGGGCTACTGGCGGTACTCTGCTACGGCATCCGCCACGGCGAACACCTCGCCCTGGCTGTTCGCCGGTTTTCTTCGCTGGCCTTGTGGTGCTTCGTCGCAATAGGCTTCAGTGGCCTGATCAATGCCGGCATCCGGGTGGGGATCAGCGACCTCGACAGTCGGTACGGCCTGTTGGTTGCCGGAAAGTTGGCCGCGCTCGCAGCACTCGGTGTGTTCGGCTGGAGACAACGACGCTCAGGTATTGCTGCTTTGCGATCCGATCCAACTGCACGCGGCCCGATGATGCGCCTGGCGCTGGCAGAGGCGGTGATTTTTGGTGTTGCAGTAGGAATTGCGGTCGGACTCGGTCGGACGCCGCCACCACCGGTGGCGCAGTCGGAACCGGGCCCGACCGAGGCTGCGATCGGTTTCGTCCCGGCCGGGCCCCCGAATGTTTGGCGGATGATGGGGGACTGGCGTTTTGACCTGTTCTTCGGTACGGCCGCGGTCGTCATGGCCGCGGTGTATGTCATCGCCGCGTACCGCCTGCGCCGCCGTGGTCACGGGTGGCCATGGTCGCGTACCGGGTGCTGGGTGCTGGGCTGCGCGGTGTTGCTGTTGGCGACTTCGTCGGGACTCGGTACCTACATGCCGGTCGATTTCAGCATCCAGATGCTCGTCTTGATGTTGCTGTCCACCGTTGTGCCGGTCCTGCTGGTTACTGGTGCCCCCGGCAGGCTGGCGTTGCTGACGCTGCCGAGGGCCGACGCTGGGGCGCCGCCCGGGCGCCGGGAGTGGCTGGTGGCGGCGGCGGGGTCATCGCTGATGCGGTTCCTCCTCCGACCGGTCGTCGCTTCGCTGATTTTCGGCTCGAGCATTGCCGTGCTGTTGCTCGGCGGGCTGTTCGCCATCGCCGTCGGCAAGCACTCCACGCACCTGCTGATGAATGGCTATGTGCTGGGCAGCGGTTGGCTCTTCTTCGAATCGGTCCTCGGCCAGCGCGGCAGGCACCGACCAGCGTCGGCCGTGGTTGCGACGCTCGGCGCACTGGCCGTCTATCTGGGTGCTGGTCTGATGACGGCGCACCGAGCCGACATCATCGGAGAAGCCTATTATCGGTCACTGCAACTGCCCTGGCCGGTCGATCTTCTGCAGGACCAACGCCAAGGCGGATACGTCGTTGCGGCTGGTGCGACGATCACGGCAGCCGCATTGACACTCGCGCTGTGGCGGCGCGCGACCACGGCCGCGTCCGGGCGCACCCGGCCGGATCCCTCGGGTGCGGCGGCGAGCTCAGCCAAGTGATGAACACCTCGTTGGCGACTTCAACTACGGCGCATTCTATTGGGCGGCAGCATGTTCGACTTTGTCTGGTTATGAAGCGCTCTGTCGGCGTGGCCGCGCGCATGCGGACGAGGGCCTTGTAACAGCGCTGGCGTAGCTGAACGCAGGCCGCGATGACCTGTGTCGGCAAAAGTTGAGGTCATCGGGCTGTGTGCGCACGCCTGGTGGGTCAGGTTGGCGCTCAGTAGTCGATCAGCCGGACAACATGGGTCGTCATGCCACTGGATCGCACGGGAGCAATCCGCACCTGGGACCCGGTGAACGGCGATTCCAGCATCTGCCCTTGTCCGAGATAGATGGCAACGTGCTGGCTACCGCCGGGGCCCCAGAAGATGAGATCACCACGTCGCATTTGCGCGACGGGAACACGGCGCCCACGGTCGTATTGAGCTCCCGAGTATTTCGGGAGGTTGATACCGACGCCGGCGAAAGCAAACACCATCAGGCCTGAACAGTCGAAGCCGACTGTCCCTGCACCTTGATCGATTCCTCGTGTCGGTCCGGCGGCATTGCCGCCACCCCAGGAGTAGGGAACGCCCAACTGTGACATTCCTCTGCGGATGGCGAACTCCACCGCCTGTTGGCCATAGAGCCGTGGAATCCGGCCGGGTGTCGCTGCCGTCGACGGTGCCGGGCTCGGGATGAGACCCAATTTGGACAGGAACCGCCGGCCCAGATCCGCAGTGAGCTGCGCGGAGGCCGCGGAGACTTGCAAGACGGAGTTGACGATGGCTACCGGATCACTTAAATCGGCACGAGGCACAGCTGGTTTCGAGGTGTCCCAGCCGGTGTCGCTGTGGGGTGCGGGGTATTGGGTATCCCAGCTGCCAGGTTGCGGTGCCGACTGCCCGGTAGGCGAGGAGGCGGGCTCGTCCGCTGGTGCCGATGAGCGGCGGACCTGTTGCAGGCGTTGACGTGCGAGGCGAGCTGTGCTGGCTGCGGCGCCGATCTGTTCTTCTTTGGTGGTGAACGCCGCTTCGGTGGCGCGCAGGGCCTGGACGGCCTCGTCGTAGCGGGCCTGGGCATCGCGTGCGGCCTGATCGGCGCGTTCTTGGGCCAGGCGGGCCATTGACTGCGCATTGGTCTGGGTGACCCGCGTTCGCTGCAGGACTCCTCGCGCCTCGGAGAAGGCCAGCCCCATTGCCTGCTGGGCCGCTGCCGTGGACATCGCCTGCTCGGGACTTGATGGCACCAGCGGCCATTGGGCCGGTCCGCGTACGTACTGGGCGGCAGCGAAATCGTCGAACCGTTGCTGAGCGCGCTCGACGACATCGGTGGCACCCTGGGTTTCGCGCTGCGCGGAGTCGAGTGTGAGTTGCGCGGCGCCGGCGGCTTCACGCGCGCTTTGGACCTGATGGAGCGCTTTCATGACTGATTCTTGCTGGTTGTGGACCTCAGCCTGCAGCGTGGCCAATTGCTCGTCGGCTCGCGCGACATCGCCGACCAGTCTGGCGATGACGTCCGGTGGCGGGCTGTCGGGTTCGGCAATGGCAATCGCCTGACCACTGGCCACCAGCATCGAGACCAGAGGCGTCGCCACAGCGAGAAGCAGCGGTCTTCTCAGGAAGCCCATGGGCGCGCCTTCCACCGGTCGCCAGCAGCATCAACTACTGAGTAACTACGTATTACGGAGGAGCGTATAACACTGGCGCCTCACTGATCACATCTGTCACAGAGCTGTGACCTGACGCCGTAAAGCATTGGGTGGCAAAGGTATCGCCGCAAGTCAAAAGCGCCGCCTGTGCCATACAGGCGTCGCCTACCGGACATGCCGTTCGCGCGCAGGGATATCTGCGGGTGACACCGAATTATCTCGGCGGCAGCGTGAGGTGCGGAGATTCTCGTGGTTGTACGTTGCGCGAACAGCGCACTGGACTGCTGATAACGGCTGTCGTGCAACGGGGCTCACGCCATGTCGCCGGCGGCGGTAGGCAGAAGCTTCAGGCGTGGGGTTCCTCATGCGATGTAGGCGCATCCGTTGAGGAGCGTTGTTCGTTGAGTCTGGCACTGCGTCGCCGCTTGATTGCTCGCCACGCCGCAATGACGCCCCCTGCGGCGACGCCGGCCACGGCTGCCCGCAGTATCGCTGTCGAGGTGCCGGTATCCGCTTCGGCTGGCGAAGGTGCGGGCTGTGCCGGGGCAGCTGGCGCGGTAGCGGTAGTGGTGTTCGGGTTGGGCGCGGATTGATTGGTTACGGGTGCATCGAGGGTGAAGGTGTACGACCCTGATACAGGGTGGCCGTCGGCGGATAAGACGCGGTAACCAACCGTGTACACGCCGTTGGGGATTGGGTCTGGGCCCAGGGTGACACTCAGTTGCGGTCCCTGTACCTGCGGAGGGTTTGCCAGCCAGTTGCGTCCATCGGCGTCGTTGAGGACGACGTTGGCGAAGGTGGCGTTGATGTCCTCGTTGAAGGTCAAGGTGATGCGGTTCGGGACCGTGGCTTGTGTCGATCCCTCTGCCGGATTAGACGCGGTCATCGCCGTATGGGCTCCGGCTGTCCCGGAGCCCAGCGTCACAAATGCCAACGTGGTCAAGCACGTCACGAACAGGCGCATGATCGAGAGCATGGTGCTGACTCCATTCTGGTCGGCCGCCAAACCGGCTACTATACTACGTAGTAAATACGTAGAATCTGGCGTGTGGGGAGATCAATGACCAGGTATAGCGTGCCCGGCCATTGCGGCGACGCATGAATCGGTGGATCGCCGTGGCCGCGGTGTTGGGGCTCGTCGGCCTGATAACGGGTTGTTCAACAGGTGCGGGTGCGGTCGCGCAGGGTGGGAGTTTCGAGTTCGTTGCTCCCGGTGGGCAGGTCGACATCTACTATGACCCGCCCGAAAACCGGTCGCGTCCCGGGCCGATCAGCGGACCGGACCTTCTGGATGTGAATCGCACGGTGTCACTGTCTGATTTCGCCGGCAAGGTCGTGGTCATCAATGTGTGGGGTCAATGGTGTGCACCGTGCCGCACCGAGATGCCGGAGCTGCAGCAGGTGTATGCCGCAACCCGCGATGAGGGGGTGGCGTTTCTGGGTATCGATGTCCGTGACAACAATCGTCAGGCTGCAGTGGATTTCATCGTCGATCGTGATGTCACTTTCCCGTCGATCTATGACCCGTCGATGCGCACGATGATCGCCTTCGGCGGCCGGTATCCCACCACGGTGATTCCGTCGACGGTAGTGCTCGACCGTGACCACCGTGTGGCGGCGGTCTTCCTGCGCGCACTGTTGGCCTCAGATCTCGAACCCGTTGTCCGCCGCCTCGCCTCAGAACCGATGACCGGGGCCGGCGGACAGTAGATGGCGGGCGATGCAGGAAACGCACGGACATTAGCTCGGTCCCCATCGGTGCGCAGGAACGACAGTCGTGATCGGTGAGCTCACGCTGCCGACGGATCCGCCGTCGGTCTTGCGCATGTTCGACTGGTTACCGCCCCCGGTTCCGTTGCTTCCGCTGGTCGCGATCGGGGCGGCCAGTTGGTATCTGCTCGCCGTGTACAAAGTCAGAACAACTGGTCGGCGGTGGAGTTGGACGCGGACCGCCAGTTTTCTGTCGGGCTGTACCGTGCTGGCGGCGGTGACCGGTCTGGCCATCGACAGCTATGGCTATCGCTTATTCAGTGCTTTCATGTTCCAGCACCTGACGTTGTCAATCCTTGTGCCGCCGCTGTTGGTCCTGGGATCGCCTGGCCAGCTCCTGCTCAGGTCTACCGCCCATCGCGGTCTTGGGCGATACGTCCTGATCGTCGCACTAGCTGCGCTACGCTGCCGGGCGAGTCGGGTTGTACTGCATCCCGGTTTCACCATTCCGGTCTTCCTGTTGAGCTATTACGGGCTGTATCTTTCGGACCTGTTCGACGCGGCCGCGGCCAGTGTCGGCGGTCACCTGGCTCTGCAGGTGTTTTTCTTGGCCAGCGGTCTGTTGTTCATCGTGCCGATTCTTGCCACAGGTCCGTTGCCTGTGCGGCAGAGCAATCTCGGCAGGTTCTTCGATATCTTCGTCGAGATGCCGTTGCACGTCTTTATTGGGGTCATTCTGATGATGGCGCCCCGAGCGCTCACTGAGACCTTCGCGCAGCCTCCAGTTAATTGGAATGTCGATCCCGTCGCCGATCAGGCGGTGGCCGGCGCGTTGGCGTGGTCTTACGGCGAGCCCGTGGCGCTGTTGATCGTGCTCATCTTTGCCATTCGGTGGCGTCGTGATGAGCAGTCTCAGTCAGCGAAGTCGGAAGCCGACGTCGAGGGTCGCGACGCGGAGTTGGAGGCCTACAACGCCTTCCTCCGCAGGTTGCATGAACCCCCGGGTAGTGCGCCCGACTCGGCAGACCTACGAAACGGCGGGTAAGTACTTCGTGTGGATCATGCGAAGCACATCAGGGCGCCTGACACGGCGAGCAGCCCGATCGCTACAGGTGTGGCGGCAATGGCCGCAACGGCGCCGCTGAGCGTGATGCGATGGCGGATCTGCACCAGCGGTTTGGGTGGATCGGTGAGACGTTTGGCGCGAGCCAGGACCGCCACACTTGCCGCAGCCAGCCCGTGGGCCGGTACCACGGCCCCCGACAGGGTCAGCAGCCCGGCAAGGAGCGGTTGACGGCCGTGCCGGCGCGCGGCGGCGTCATCGGCACACATTTCCAGGAGGGCGCACACTTCGGTGGCAGCGACGGTGAAAAAGCTGATTCCAGGCAGTGCCGCGGCGATACCGCGCACCGCGGCGACCATGTAGCCGTGTCTGCCGGCCAAGTGCGCACGTTCGTGGGCGATGACGGCGGCCAGTTGCTGCTCATTGAGCGCTGCGATGGCTGCAGAGGTGACAACGATGGCGGCCGGGCGTCCGGCGACGCAATAGGCGGCGGGTTCGGGCGCCTCGATGACGACCAGCTCGCTGCCATCGGATCGGCCCACCAAGCGCACCGCGTCGGCGTGGTCGAGGGTGTGGGCGCGCATGCGGCGCAGCGCCCGCACCCCACGCAGACACACTGCACCCAGGCCGCTCAGCGCACCGACGACGGCGGCGGTGGCCACAACTTGTGCCGGCCACCCGGAGTGGCCGATCAGAATGGCGTGTAGGCGCTCGACGCACGAAGCAAGCAGAACATCGGGGCT
The DNA here is from genome assembly GCF_012223425.1 of Mycolicibacterium frederiksbergense. Taxonomy (GTDB): domain Bacteria; phylum Actinomycetota; class Actinomycetes; order Mycobacteriales; family Mycobacteriaceae; genus Mycobacterium; species Mycobacterium frederiksbergense. Next base: position 2,060,941 of record NZ_CP038799.1, on the reverse strand, counting down.
GTCCCAGTGCCCCGCCGCCTCGACCAACGTCATCGCCACCGCCGCGATAGCGGATCCGATCACCGTCACGACAGCCGCCAGCCAGGCGGTGATCGCCAGACGGGGTGCAAACCCTTCGGCAGTGATTCGGCGCAGAAGTCGTGGCCCCGCGACAAGTACCGTCGCGACATAGAGGATCAATGCTGCCGCAACGGTCATCGCCGCCCCGCCTTGCGCGCCAGTCGGCGCAGTGCGGCGCGAAGATCGGCCGACTCGGTGGCGTCGATCTGCGCGACGAAATGGCTCAGCACGGCCTCTGAGCGGCCGCCGCCGCTCAGCGCATCGAGCATGAGGCGGGCGCTGTGCTCTTCGCGAGTCAGGGTGGGCCGGTAGCGATAGGCTCTGCCTTCGCGCTCGCGCGTGAGCCAGCCTTTGCCGTGCAGATTGTCCATCGTCGACATGACCGTGGTGTACGCGATATCGCGCGCGGTGAGCAGATCGTCCAAGATCTCACGGACCGTGGCACCCGAATCCGCGCTGCGGCTCCATAGACGATCCATGATCGTCGCCTCTAGTTCTCCGAAGCCGCGCACTCGCGCCATGATGGAACCTCCTGACTAAGTCCGTAGACAGCTTACGGTGTGAGCGCCAAGGAAGCCGATACAGCGAGGAGGCCGGCACGTGTTCGTGGCGGGGTGACTCCTGTTCAGTCGATGGCTACACCGCGGATCCGCAACCACGTCGAGGGGTCGACTTTTACCGATCCGTTCAGGTGAACTTCGAAATGCAGGTGGGGGCCGGTGGAGTTCCCTCGGTTACCCATCGTGGCGACTTGGTCACCGGCGACCACTCGATCGCCGACTTGCACCGTGGTGGTGTCGATGTGTCCGTAGAGCGTGACGGTGCCGTCGGCGCCGCGAATCTTGACCCACATGCCGTAACCGGGAGTGGGTCCCGACGCGATCACCACGCCGTCAGCGGCGGCATAGATGGGGGTACCGACCGCATTGGCGATATCCAATCCTGCATGCAGGGTGCCCCAGCGGGTTCCGAATGTCGATGTCAAAATTCCGTTGGTCGGATACACGAACTGTGGGCGCCGCAGCAGCGCCTCTCGCTGAGCGCGATCACGAGCGAAAGCCGCACCGCGGGCCACCTCTTCGGTATGGACCGCCGACTCGGACGCACTCTTCACCGCAACGATCTGAATACCCGAAGTAGCTACGGCCGGGCCGGCGGACGCCATCATCGCGGTCGACTGCGTGCCTGGCTGCGCAGTTTCGGCCGCCGCGTGGGCTGCGGCGGCGACCGCTCCGGCAGCAAGGCTGGTCATGATCAGTCTGCTGTGGGCCGGACCGACGGTTCGCCGAGTCTTGCGGTGGGAGCCGGGTTTGGGGCGACGCGCTGGAGGCGTCTTTCGCATCCGGTAAGCGGACGGTCTTGGGCGTTCGGAGCTTAGGCTGCTCGAACCGTCGCGAGCCGGGGACTGGTGCCCAACAACGACATCGGGCCGAGGTTTGAGAAGCGACCGGGGCGCTTGTTCGAACAGGTCGTTCGTGTCGTCGAGTTCGGGTGCCTGCAGGATTTCGATGTCTCTTGCGAACGGGCTGCGACCGACCAGTGGCGCTGCGGTGTTGTCCAAAGCGCAGACGGGAAGGACCTCGGTGGGGTCGGCAGACCGACGGTGTGCCCCGGGCGCACCCGGTCGCTGCAGCGCCAAATCCAACTTCCCTCACCGTTACCGTTTTGTTATGCGATGGCGAGACGCTAACTGAGCCAGAACGATTCAGCAAGCGCCAGAAGCTCCATATTCGCGGCAATCCGAGCACGGAGTGCGGGCTGCGTGCCGATGACCAGCGCGGACTACGATCTCGACCGCACGAACAACTACCTAGATTAGTACTGGGATACTCAGTAGGTTAATCTACTGATCTACCCAGTAGATGACACGGTCTACGGCGGACGTGCGGCAGCAGGAGGATTCTTTGACAGCCCAGGCGCCCCCCGTCGGAGAACTCGAGGCTCGGCGTCCGTTCCCGCAGCGGATGGGCCCCAAGGGCAACCTCATCTACAAGCTGATCACCACGACCGATCACAAGCTGATCGGCATGATGTACGTGGTCACGTGCTTTGGGTTCTTCATGGCCGGCGGATTGATGGCCCTGCTGATGCGCACCGAGTTGACGGTTCCCGGGCTGCAGTTCCTGTCCAACGAGCAATACAACCAGCTGTTCACCATGCACGGCACGGTGATGCTGCTGTTCTACGCAACCCCGATCGTGTTCGGTTTCGCGAACCTGGTGTTGCCGCTGCAGATCGGCGCCCCTGACGTTGCGTTCCCGCGTCTGAACGCGCTGTCCTACTGGCTGTTCCTGTTCGGCGCGCTGATCGCCATGGGTGGTTTCATCACCCCCGGTGGCGCCGCCGACTTCGGCTGGACCGCCTACACGCCGCTCTCAAATGTCATCCATAGCCCCGGTGCGGGGGCGGATCTATGGATCGTCGGTTTGATCGTCGGTGGTCTGGGCACCATCCTCGGCGGTGTCAACATGATCACCACCGTGGTCTGCATGCGCGCCCCCGGTATGACGATGTTCCGGATGCCGATCTTCACCTGGAACATCCTGGTGACCTCGATCCTGGTGCTGCTGGCCTTCCCGCTGCTGACCGCGGCGCTCTTTGCATTGCTCGCGGACCGACATCTCGGATCCCTCATCTATGACCCGGCCAACGGCGGTGTGCTGCTCTGGCAGCACCTGTTCTGGTTCTTCGGCCACCCCGAGGTGTACATCATCGCGCTGCCGTTCTTCGGCATCGTCAGTGAGATCTTCCCGGTGTTCAGCCGCAAGCCGATCTTCGGGTACACCACCTTGATCTACGCGACGCTGGGTATCGCGGCGCTGTCGGTGGCGGTGTGGGCACACCACATGTACGCCACCGGTGCGGTGCTGCTGCCGTTCTTCTCGTTCATGACGTTCCTGATCGCGGTGCCGACGGGCGTCAAGTTCTTCAACTGGATAGGCACGATGTGGAAGGGGCAGTTGACCTTCGAGACCCCGATGTTGTTCTCGGTGGGCTTCCTGATCACCTTCCTGCTCGGTGGCCTGTCGGGTGTGCTGCTGGCCAGCCCGCCGCTGGACTTCCAGGTCACCGACAGCTATTTCGTGATCGCGCACTTTCATTACGTGCTCTTCGGCACCATCGTGTTCGCCACCTATGCGGGCATCTACTTCTGGTTCCCGAAGATGACCGGACGGCTGCTCGACGAGCGTCTGGGCAAGTTGCACTTCTGGCTGACGTTCATCGGCTTCCATGCGACCTTCCTGGTTCAGCATTGGCTGGGCAATGATGGGATGCCGCGTCGCTACGCCGACTACCTGCCCAGTGACGGTTTCACGACGCTGAACGTGATCTCCACCGTCGGGGCACTGATCTTGGGCGTGTCGACGCTGCCGTTCGTCTGGAACGTGTTCAAGAGCTGGCGTTACGGCGAGCCCGTCGTGGTCGACGACCCGTGGGGTTACGGCAACTCTCTGGAGTGGGCCACCAGCTGCCCACCACCGCGGCACAACTTCACCGAACTGCCCCGGATCCGTTCGGAGCGGCCGGCATTCGAGCTGCACTACCCGCACATGGTGGAGCGGATGCGCGCCGAGGCGCACATCGGTCGGGCACACGGGCCGTCCGACGGGGATGTCACCCGGATCGACGATGTGGAAGTTCGCACCTAAGCATTGACGGCATCCATGCATACATGCGTATAGTTGCATGTATGACCGATCGAGACTGCGGTGCCACTGGCCGCAACGACACGCCGGCTATCAAAACTCTGGCGCTCGAACTTGCCGACCTACTCCCGAGCAGCGACGAGCGGTGCGCCGACCGACTGACCTACGGGCTCGCCGCCGATGTGATCATCAAGCAAGCTCACCTCGTCGCGGGCGAAACTCGCAAACCCCGCCTATGTGTGCACTATGACGCCAGCGCGGTGACGGCCAGCGATATTCAGCTGCGCGCGCGGCAGGCGGCGCAAACCATCACTTCGCAGTACGGTCACCTGAGTTGGTCGCCGACCGACGGGGTCGATGATGTCACCATCGGTATGGAGTTGGTCGAGCAACTGCAGACAATCCCGGGAGTGGTTGCCGCAGAAGCGACACCGACTGCTGTCGAGGTGGAGTTCGAGCGTGCGGTGGTGACCGCACAGGAAATCGTCGATGTCATCGGCGAGTGGAGCCGGTCTCAGGTCCCAGAGCGCGATATCGAGGACAGCCCCGCGCACGAAGACGGCCACGCCGATCATCAGCACAGCCACGGCGGAATCTTCGGGGAACGCAGCGAACTCATCTTTGCGGCACTATCCGGTGGATTGCTCCTGACCGGATGGCTGCTGGCGACATTCGCCGGCACGCCCCGGATCGTCGAGTTGGTGGTCTACTCCCTGGCGTTCTTCTTCGGCGCGTACTTCACCGTGCAGGAGGCCTATGCCAGTGTCCGGCATGGGAGGTTCGAGATTGACTTCCTCATGTTGGTGTCCGCAGCAGGTGCTGCGGCGCTGGGTGAAGTCGCCGAAGGCGCGCTGCTGCTGTTCCTGTTCAGCGTGGGTCACGCGCTGGAGGGGTACGCGATGGGTCGCGCCCGCAGGGCGATCGAAGCCCTTGCCGAACTGGCGCCCAAGACAGCTCTGGTCCGCCGCGGGGGCACCGGCGATACCGTCGAAATACCCGTTGCTGATCTGGGGATCGGCGACGTGGTCGTCGTACGGCCCAACATGCGTCTTGCCGCCGACGGCTTCGTCGTCGCGGGCACCAGCAGCATCGACCAGGCCCCCGTGACCGGCGAGAGCGTGCCCGTCGACAAGAGACCTGTCCCGGATGTCGCGGCAGCTACCGCCGCACCCGAACTCGTGGACGCCACGGCACGGGTCTTCGCCGGCACGATCAACGGTGCCGGCGCCATCGAGATCCAGGTAACCCGCCTTGCCGGTGACTCGACACTGGCCCGGGTTGTCCGATTGGTCGCCGAGGCGCAGACCAAGACAACATCGACCCAGCGGTTCACCGACAAGTTTCAACGCATATTTGTGCCGACCATCCTGGTCGGCGTGGCGTTGCTGCTGTTCGCCGGACTGGTGGTCGACGAGCCGTTCACCGCGACCGTCTACCGCGCCCTGGCGGTGCTGGTGGCCGCAAGTCCCTGTGCTTTGGCGATCGCAACGCCGAGCGCGGTGTTGTCGTCGGTGGCACGCGCGGCCAAGGCCGGAGTCCTGGTGAAGGGCGGCGCCGCGCTCGAAGAACTCGGCAGGGTGAAGGTACTGGCCTTCGACAAGACCGGCACGTTGACCGAGGGCCGCCCGCAGATCGCAGACGTCATCGCGACGACAAGCGGCGGCGACGAAGAACTGCTCAGCATCGCGGTGGCGGTCGAAGAGCAGAGTGATCACCCACTGGCGCGTGCCATTGTCCGCGACGGTCGTGCACGGCTTTCAGGTGCGGCAGTGCCGAAGGCGACCAACGTCCGTGCGCTGATCGGTCGCGGTATCTCAGCGTCGGTTGACGGCGTCGAGGTCCGCATCGGCAAGCGCGAACTGTTCACCGAAGCCGGCCAACACCCGCCGAGTCAGCTGGCCGCAGACGTCGACTTCCTGGAACAGTCGGGCCGCACCACCATGCTGGTGCGCGCGGGCGAGCACTGGTTGGGCGCTATCGGACTGATGGATGTGCCACGTCCCGAGGCCGCAGCCGTGATCGCACAGCTCGCAGAGCTCGGCATCGATGACACCGTGATGCTGTCGGGCGACAACCAGCGCGTGGCTGATGCCGTCGCGGCCCAAGTGGGCGTCGGGTTCGCCCGCGGCGACCTGATGCCCGAGGACAAGGTGTCCGAGATCGCGGCGCTTCGACTGCGCCACGGCCGGGTCGGCATGGTCGGAGACGGCGTCAACGACGCTCCCGCGATGGCCAGCGCGAGCGTCGGCATCGCGATGGGAGCGGCAGGCTCCGATGTCGCCCTGGAGACCGCCGACGTTGCTCTGATGGCCGATGACCTCACAGCGCTGCCGTTCGCGGTGGATCTCAGCAGGCGCTCCTCGCGCATCATCAAGCAGAACCTTTGGGCGAGCCTGGGAATCGTCGCGCTGCTGATTCCAGCGACAGTGCTGGGCCTGGGAATCGGCCCGGCGGTACTCATTCACGAAGGGTCGACGCTCATCGTTGTGGTCAACGCGCTCCGACTGCTCGCAACACCGATACGCCCGCTGGCGCCGTTGAATAACCCGCACGTGAGGTAGTCACAATCATGTCCAGCGTGGCAAGCGATTTCGAGCACACCGACGTCCATACCGTCGTCACATTCGTGGACATGTCAGGTTTCACTGCCTACACCGAAGTTCACGGCGATCATCGCGCCGCAGGACTGGCGGGCAACTTCGCCGAAATGTCTGAAGCGGTGCTCGGGCCCGATGACGAACTGATCAAGACTATTGGTGACGCCGTGATGGTCACCAGCCCGGATGCCCCAGCGGCTGTGGCGTTCCTGCAACGACTCACTGACGCGTCCCGCAGGATCGATGGTTTTCCGCTGCTGCGGGCGGGATTTGGTGTCGGCTCGGTGATCAAGCGCCACGGCGACATCTTCGGCGCGACGGTCAACACCGCGGCCAGACTTGCGGCCATAGCCGAACCAGGCCAGATCGTCATGGACCACGCTGCCGCGAAGGAGCTACGATCCTCCGGCGGTGTTGAATCAACATCGTTGGGTCCACTGCGCCTGCGCAATATAACTTCGCCGGTAGAGGTCTTCGTGCTCGATATGGGTGCCAGTCACCAAGATCATGTCGACCCGATATGCCGGATGCACGTCGGTGCACTCACTGCCGAGTTGACGATTTCTCGTGGGGGAGTGTCGTATCGGTTCTGTTCGACGACGTGCCTACGCCAGTTCCAAGAGCGGAGTCGTCCGCCTGAACCTGTCAGATCTGCCAATCCTGAGCGCCGTCATTCTCGGTGTATGTACCGACGGAGTTCTTCACGACCACCGGATCTCCACTACCGAAATTGTCGAAGAACCACTGGGCGTCCGCGGGGCTGAGGTTCGGGCAGCCGTGACTGACGTTGCGCTTGCCCTGATCGGCGACGGACCAGGGGGCGCCGTGGACGAAGATCCCGGCGTTGTTGATTCGCACCGCGTCCTTGACCTTGAGCCGGTAACCCTCTGGGGAATCGATCGGGACGCCATACGTGGAGGAGTCCATGACCATGTCGGCGAACTTCTCCAGGACGTAATAAGTGCCATTGGGGGTCTCGTATCCGGGCTTACCCAAGGACACCGGAATGGTTTTCACGAGCTCGCCGTTGCGCATGACCTCCATCTGGTGAGTGGCATCGTCGATGGTCGCCACCAGTGCATCGCCGGTGCGGAAACTCGATCTCGTGCCACTGGCGTCGACAGTGACCACGGTGTTGGCTGGCCAGAAGTCCAGAGGCCGCCAGCGCAGTTGGGTATCGCTCATCCAGTAGAACTTGCCGGGCACCGGGGGGTTGGATGAGATGTGCACCGCCTGTTCGGCCAGCGGGCGGTTGGCGATCGGGCGCTGAAAGTTGATGACGATGGGTTTGGCGACACCGACCAGCGAGCCGTTGACTGGGTTGAATGTCGGTGGCGCGAATACCGGCTCCCCGATGTAGGGCGCCGGATTCTGGCCCGCGGATGCTTCACCGACAGGCGTCGGCATCGCGAACGGCTCACCCGGGACAGTGGGTGGGGTCGGGTCCATCGGCTCAGCAGAGGCAGTCGCGCTCGTCGCTATCGCGATGACCGCTGACCCGGCTGCGATGATCGCGGTGAATGGTCTACGCGTGGAATGCACTGACTTCGTCGCTCTCTCGCTATTGGGCCAACGCTTGATCGACCGCCGCGGACAGATCTTCATACGTTCGGAAGTCCAGTTGCTGACCGCCGAGGAAAATGCTCGGAGTGCCCTTGACACCCAATGCTTCCCCGTCGGCGACATCGACATTGATGCGGTCAACGGTGGCTGGATCGTTGTAGGCGGCATCAAAGGCCAGCATGTCGATGCCGAGTTCAACGGCGAATCCGCGGAAGGTCGCGTCCGCCGGCACCTGCTGTTCACCCCACTGGCTCTGCGTCTCGAACATCTTCTTGTACATCGGTTCGAACTTGCCCTGCTGAGCGGCAGCTTCGACGGCACGTGCTGCGCGTTCGGCATTGAAATGCGATTGGATCGGAAAGTATCGGACGACGAAGTTGACTCGGTCTGCGTACTCGGTTCGCAGCTGCTCCACAAGGGGGAACGCGGCGCGGCACGCTTCACATTCGAAGTCCAGGAACTCAACGAAGTTGACGTCACTTCCGGGAGCTGTGTTGAGGCGACGGCTGTTCTCTCGAACAAGTTGTCCGGCATCTACGACCTCTTCCTGAGCGGTCGTCGTGGACGCGTCCCGTACTGACAGGTAGACACCAGCGCCGATGATCGCTGTGAACGCCACGAACGCGGTCAACAGAAGTCGTGTGAGAGGGGCCACCGGCGCACATCCTTTGTCTATGGCGACCGCTATCGCGCCACACATGGCTGGGCGAGCGGCCGCAAACCCCAGTATATACGTAGTAAGGCAGTAGGTCATGGTGGCCGGCCGGCTAGGCGTCCGTAAAACCCACGTCCGGAGTCGTTTACGTGGGCCGCTGATCAGGCGGGTGCGCACCGCGATCAAGATGAGTTCGAGCCGGCCGGCCCGCGCGCAACATGATCGTCGCGATGACCACCAGGCAGATCGCCGCGGCGCCAAGAATCCAGAAGGCGGGATTCGATCCGGGCGCTTGCTGGTCGGTGTGGGAATCGTCGTAGCTATGAGTCGTCGGGGTGGTGATCGTCGGAGAGGGCGCGGGCGACGTCGTTGCGTCGGCGTGAATCGGCACCGACAGCGCGGCGAAGAGAAGGACGGTTGCGGCGACGATCACGACAGGCATCGCAGCCGAGCGCGGCATCATCGCACGAAATAGATCACGGCAAACAATGCGATCCAGACGATGTCCACGAAGTGCCAGTAATACGAGACGACGATCGCTGCTGTTGCTTGGGCGGGGGTGAACTTACTCATTTTAGTGCGCGCCAACAACATCGCGAAGGCGACCAGTCCACCGATCACATGGAGCCCATGAAAACCGGTCGCCAAGTAAAAGACCGACCCGTAGGCGCTGCCGGAGATAGTCGTTCCCTCGCCGACAAGTTTCACGTACTCGTAGCCTTGGCCCAAAACGAAGAACAGCCCCATCAACAACGTGACGGCGTACCACCTGCGCAGACCGAAGACATCGCCGCGCTCGGCCGCGAAGACCCCCATCTGGCAGGTGAATGATGACGCGATCAATACCACCGTCACCGGCACGGCGAGCGCCAGATTGAGTTCTGTCGGCTCTGGCGGCCACGCGTCGGCCTGCGCACGCGCAGTGAAGTACATCGCGAACAGTCCAGCGAAGAACATCAGTTCACTCGACAGCCACACGATGGTGCCGACGGCGACCATGTTGGGTCGGTTCAGTGAGTGAACCTTCGCCGTGATGGCAGTTCCGGTTGTCATGGTGTTCCTCACGGCATGGCCGACTTCATGGTCTACGTATTAAGTACGTACTATGGCATAGAGTCGGCGGCTCGCCAACTGCGTCTCCCCGCGGTGGCGTGACAGCCGCCCATCGTGTCGCTATAACGTTGATCCTGCCAGGACGCTCTAGTGTCGAAGTGCTCCGCGAGGCCCTCGGGTGGGTGTTGACCGCCACGCGTGGACAGGTGGGCCAAACTTCCGTAACCTTCCTGTGATCTACGTAGTAAATACGTATATTCTAAGACTTTCAAGGAGGAGTCGACGTGCGGTACAGCTACGCGCAGCCGGCGTCTCGTACCATCTGGTTTCGGGTGGTCGTGTCTGCCCTGGTGGCCGCGGTGATGCTCGCCGGCGCAAGTTTGGTCAGCGCTGACCCCGCAGCCGACGCGCTTGCGCGTATGAACGAGCTCTCGCGGGAGGCTGAACGGCTGACCGAGCAGATGTACACCGCCGAGATCGACCTGGAATCGAAGACCGCCGCGCACCGCGCAGCCCAAGAGCGCCACCGTGTCGATCTGGCGGCCGCCAGTGCCGCCCAAGGCGAGCTGGCGGGCTATCAGGCCGCGGTCGATGAAGTGGCTGCGGCCGCCTACATGGCCGGATCTACAAGCACTCTAGGGGCAATTCTCGTCGCGCCGTCGCCGCAACGGATGATCGATGACCTCGCTCTGAAGTCTCTGATGGCCGGCCAGATGAGGGACCGAATGACCGCTCACCGCAATGCGATCCTGCGCTCAGATGCTGCTGTACGGGCATCAGAAGCGTCGGCTGTGCAAGCGCGCGCGGCTGCCGCTGAGGCGGCCGCGGTCCGGGCCGATGTGCAGGCTCAACAGAGTCGCCTCAAAGAAAAGATCACCTCAGTGGAGGCCCAATACCAGGCCCTGACTCCACAACAGCGAGTCGTGCTGGCCGACCCTGGGCCTGTTGCCGCGCCCCCCGCCCCTGGGCCTGATCCGGCAATCCTTGCGATGCCCGAGGCGGCCCAACCGCCAGCGTCTCCCGGCGGCGCAACCGTGGCGGTGCAGGCAGCCATGAGCCGCATCGGCTCTCCGTACTCCTGGGGCGCCACCGGGCCGGCAGCGTTCGACTGCTCCGGATTGATCAAATGGGCTTTCCTGCAAGAAGGTAAATCGCTTCCGCGTTCCAGTCAGGCTCTCGCAGCAGGTGGCCAGGACGTGGCGATTAACGCGTTGCAGCCCGGCGATATCGTGACCTTCTACGAAGATGCTTCTCATGCCGGCATCTACATTGGCGAGGGCAACATGGTGCACGCGTCCACCTACGGCACGCCGGTGAAGGTAGCGCCGATATCGTCGGCGCCCATCTACAACGCACGGCGCTACTAGGCCGCAGCTCTAGGGGACGATCAGCGTGCAGCTTGGGGGATTGGGCGAGTTGGAAGCCACGGTGATGGACCGTGTGTGGGCCAGTGTGGAGGGCGTCACGGTGCGTACAGTGTTCGAGGAACTGTCCACAACACGCCAAATTGCCTATACCACGGTACTTTCCACCCTCGACAATCTGCACCGCAAAGGCTGGGTCCGACGCGACCGCGAACACAAGGCATACCGCTACTGGGCGACCATGACTCGCGAGGAGCGCTCCGCGAATCTCATGCGGGCAGCGTTGGAAGCCGGGGGGGATCCGGACGCGGTCTTCGCCTCACTCTTCGCGCAAATGTCCGCCGACGAATCCGCGCAGATGCGCAAAGCGCTACGTCAGGTCGATTCGCGGTAGCGCTAAGCTGCGGCGTTACCCGCCTTCCACTGCTCCCAGGGGATGTTCCAGTCGCCGAGACCGTCGGTGCCGGGCAGCGTGGGCCCGACGGTGTTGATCACGTCGACGATGTCCCCGCGTTTGGTGTTGTCGTAGAACCACTTCGCGTTCTCGGTGCTGGCGTTGAGGCAGCCGTGGCTGACGTTCGTCCGCCCCTGACTGCCCACCGACCAGGGAGCCGCATGGACGAAGATCCCGCTGTAGGACATCCGGGTGGCCCACTTGACCTCGGTGCGGTACCCGTCGGGTGAGTTCACCGGCACGCCGTAGGTCGACGAATCCATCACCATGTCCGCAAGGCGCTCGGCGACGATATAGGTGCCGTTGTCGGTGGGTGAGGAATCCTTGCCCATCGAGATCGGCATCGTCTTGGCCACTTCACCGTTGACACGCACGGTCAGGGTCTTGGTGGCGTCATCGGCGGTGGCGATGACCTCATCGCCGATGGTGAATCGGCTGGTGACATCGTCCTGTCCGAACAGACCGTCGCCCAGATCCACCCCGTAGGTCTTCACCTGTACCTCCACCGTGGTGCCCGGCTTCCAATACTCGGCGGGCCGCCAACGCATCTCACGACCACTGAGCCAATAGAATGCGCCCTCCACCGCAGGAGTGGTGGTCACGGTGACCGCGCGTTGGGCGGCGAGGCGGTTAGGAATGGGCTCGTCGAAGGTCACCGAGATGGGCTGGCCCACGCCGACCACGGCACCGTCATCGGGCATGACGTAGGGCATCGTCAGGTTCTGCGGGGAGTGCGTCTCGAAGGTGGCACTGGTGTGGGTCACCCCGCCCAATCCATAGGCATCGGCGTTCAGTGTGTATTCCTTGTTGTAGCCCAGCGGCTCGGCCGAACGCCAAGAAACGCCGTCGGTGCTCAGCTCGCCCGCGACGACCCGTCCCTGCGCATTCACCAGGGTCACCTCGCCGAGCACGCCGGCCTCGACACTCACCGTCACTGGTTCCTCGACCGTGACCCCGATGTCGCCGTCGGTGACCGAAGCCTGCAATTTAGGGACGAGCAGGTCGCTGTATGGCGTGCCCTTCTCGATCGGCTGCGCCTGCGGGGTGCCTTGCGGCGAGCTGCAGGCGCTCAAACCCAAGACCAGCGCCACCAGCGTGAGGAGCGCGAATAGCGTGGTGAGCGCAGTGCCTCGCATGCGTATCGTGGAAATCGCCCGCCCCATCAAAGCCGTCCTGTCCGTCGCCGAGAATCCGTTGCGCTACCATCCTACGTAGTTGCTACGTATATGCACGTCAGCGGGGAACCATGCCGCTTTAGCGCCACCTAGGGAGTGAACTGTTGCTGACAACGCGCGCTGGCCGTGCCTGGCTGACCGCTTTGGCCGTCATCACCATCCTGGCGGTTGGCGTGGTCTTGCTCATGAACAGCGGTAGCAAGGGTGACGATGCTAACCGCAGTGAAGCAGCGCCCACCGCCGATGCCGGCGGGGTACAGGTTGTGCGCGACAGCAGCCACCGGCTCAACGACCTGCCGGATCCAAAGGTGACTCTCGTCGAGTTCCTGGATTTCGAGTGCGAAGGGTGCCGCGCCGCGTACCCCCTGGTAGAGGAATTGCGCAACCAGTACGGCGATCGTGTCGAGTTCGTGATCCGGTACTTCCCGTTGTCGGGGCATTTCAACGGTGAGCGTGCCGCACGCGCCGTGGAGGCCGCTGCACAACAGGGTCAACTCGAAGCGATGTACCGGAAAATGTACGAGACACAATCGGAGTGGGGCGAGCAGCGCGTGCCGGCTGATGACGTCTTCCGCGGTTTCGCCACCGACCTCAACCTGGACATGGCGGCGTTCGACGCGGCCTACAACGATCCGGCGACGCTGGAACGCATCCGCGTTGACCAGCAGGACGGAGAAAAGCTCGGTGTGATGGGCACACCCACTTTCTTCGTCAACGGCCAGCAGATTGCCCTGCGTCGTGCCGAGGATCTGCGTACCGCCGTCGAGGACGCGCTACAGAACACACCTTGATGACGAAGTGCGACACACGGCCATGTCATGCGGCCGACGGTTTACGGGCCCTGTTAGAGCTGAAACACATGAAAACACCTGTGCGCCGAGGGCTTCGCCTCCTGGTCGGCGCTGCGATGCTGTGGTCGTGGATGATCGCAGTACCGTCGGCCTCGGCAAGCTGCAGTGCTGCGGACCCGCAGTGCGGGCTGCAACAGCGCATCGCGGCCGCCGAGAAATACGTGGCCACCCGTCCGGGAACGGTCGGGTTCGTGCTGCGTGACCGGGTTACCGGCGCGCGCTACCGCAATGCCGCGGCCGGGACGCCGATCTGGACCGCATCGACGATCAAACTGGCGATGGTGGCTGACCTGCTGAGCCGCGAACAGGTCGGCACGCTGCGTCTGACCGCGGCTGACCGGGAACAGATGGCTGCGATGCTGCGCAATTCGGACAATGATGCGGCCGATTCGCTGTGGTCGCGGTACGGCGGGACCAGCAATGTGTTCAACGCGAACTTCGTTCGGTACGGGATGACAAGCGTGCAACCGCAACGCGGGTTCGGCGACGTCTACCCGTACTGGGGCTTTCAGAAGGGCACCGCCGATGACTTCGACGCCCTGATGAACTATGTGCTCACCGGTCTCACGCCGGCCAACGCGGCGGCAGTGGTGGCCGAGATGCAGCGGGTGGACAGCTCGCAGCAGTGGGGGGTGTGGGGCGCCGGGGCCGCGATGAGTCCCGGCAACAAGAACGGCTGGTCGCAGGAGCAGGGCGGGTGGGTGGTCAACTCCGTGGGCTTCGCCGGCCCGGGCCAGCGCTACACCCTGGCCATCATGAACGGCCTCGATGGTGAGGGCGGCTACGACGACGGTGTCGAAACGACCACCGAGCTGTCGCGAATCCTCTTAGGGCCATGACCTTTTGACTCGCAAATGCGGGAGCGCTCCTCTGCGGAAAGCAAGGTTCAGGCGGCGCCCTCGGGGTTCGCGTCCAGTACGACGAGCGTTGTGTGGCATTCTGCCGAGCGAGCGAAGCCATTGAGCTTTCAGGAGACGAGACCGCTAGCCAGGATGACGATGCCAAGACCAATCAGGACGATCGGAAAGAGTATGTGTTCCCAGCGTTCGAGGACTTCGGCGATCGGCCGGCGGGTGGCGACGTACCTGGCGGCAACGACGAGGACAGCGACGAGTACGAGGAACACGACGCAGTAGGCAACGACCGCAGCAGGCCCCACGCTGAGGAAGACAGGGACATAGACGCCGATATTGTCACCGCCATTGGCGAAAGTGACTGCAGCGACGGTCCACACGCCGACGCTTCTGCCTGTGGCGCTCGCATCATCATCGTCGTCACCGTTGCCACGCCACGCCTGCCATGCCCCCCGTAGACCTAGGGCCAGGGGGATCAGGCCGAAGTACGGGATGACCTGTGCGGGAAGAAACGCACCGGCACCCAGTGTCACCAGGACGGCCGCACCCAGAATGCCCGCAAAGCCCAGATACTGCCCAGCGGTAATCCGGACCGTGGTGCCGCGGTGCCCAGCGCCGCGGGCGAAGAACAGCGAGAGCACGATGATGTCGTCGATATTGGTGACAATGAACAGGCCGATGGCCGGCAAAACTGACGACAGGATCATGCCGGTGCGTCCGTGGCAGCGGTGCCTTCTCCTCGGGTCGGCGCATCGTTTTTTTGGTCGATGCGCGTATCGATCACAACGGCGCTATCGGTTCCGTACTGGGGGCACAACACAACGGTGTTCCCTGTCGCTGTTAGCAGCGTCTCTGCTGAGGCCAACAGGTCCATGACTTCGGGTCGGGCCAGTGAGTAGAACATCTGTCGACCTTCGGGACGTCCGATCACCAGGCCGCAGTCCCGCAGGCAGGCGACATGGGCTGAGACCGTGGATTGGGCTAAGCCCAGCTCGCCGGTCAGATCTACCACCCGTGCCTCACCGTCCGACAGGCGGCGGACGATGGCCAGCCGGGCCGTATCGGAGAGACTGCGAAACAACGCCACCGCAGCATCGACACTCGAAGTGTTTCCTGAGCCGCCGCTGCCGAACAGACAGGCACTCTCCTTATTCATCGTCATCTGGCGATGATAACCGGTTAATGGCGATGTATGGGCGGCGGGTTGGTGGCCATCGCGGCGACCCGCCGTCGACGTCGCGTCCTTTTCACCGGCGTCGGCGGCCTCATTTTTTGAACTGTGCGGGCGGTGGGCGGTCGGTGGAGGTTGCTAACCGGTGCTTCGCGTGCGGGACGGTTCGAGAAGCTGGTCGACGGGGGCGTAGTTGTCGGAGAGCGGTGTGGCGTCGCCCACCCACTGGCGCAGAGCTTCTCCTTGCATGACTTTCCATGGCGTTTCTCGAGCGTCGAGACCCGTTTGGATCGCGTCGGAGTCCAGGGCTCGATGGGAGGCGGCGACGACAAAGTTGCCGCCATCGGGTGCGGCCGTCAGATCCAGACCGAGGTCGCGGGGTTCGCCAGCCAGCAGGATGTGATCAAAGGCTTGACTGAGGGTGGCGATTTCGGCGCGCAGGAAAGACAACTCGCCATAGTCGATGAGGTTGGCGACGTATATCCCTGTGGTGTTGAGTGCCGTGCGCACATCAGCGATCGCCTCGGCGGTGGTGAGATGCCACGGCACGCTGACGCCTCCGAAGGCGTCTCCGACAATCAGGTCTTGGCCTCCTGCAGCAAGCCGGCCGACTCCGAGTCTGCCGTCTTCGACGCGGACATCGATGCCAGTATCGGATTTCAGGCCGAGCTCGTCGCGGTCGGCGCGCGCCACGCCCCCGTCGATCTCAGAGACAAGGCTGCGCGTCCCGGGCCGGGTGGCTGCGAGATACCGCGGAAAGGTGAGCCCGCCGCCTCCGAGGTGGTAGGCCGTCAGCGGCTCACCCGCAGGGAACGCGGCATCGACCACCGAGGCAAGCCCGCGTACATACATGAATTGCAGGTAAGTCGGGTCATCGAGATCGATGTAGGAGTGATTCAACCCGTCTAAGACCAGAGTTCGGCCAGTGTCGCGTTCGGGGTCGGCCACCACTCGCAAGCAGTGATATTGGGTTTCCGCATCGCAGCCTCCGGGAGCGACGTAGTCGGCGAGACCGCCGACGATGAGGACCAGCGCGAGCCCGGCAGTCCTGGCGCGGTTGCGGCGGCGCATTCGCCACTCGACGACGACTGCGCCCAGAACCAATAACGACCCGAGTCCGATCAGGATGGCACTGACCGGCAACCGCGAAATCAGGACAAACCCAGTGAGCACTGTGCCGGCGATAGCGCCCACAGTGCCGAGTCCGGAAAGCTGTCCGACGACCGTTCCGGTCTGATCCAGCGTGGTCAGGCGCAGCTTCGTCACCATCGGTGTCACCGCGGACAGCAGGGCGCCCGGAATCAGGATGGTCATCGCCGCCACAATGAGTAGCAGTGGCGGCGCCCACTCCGCCGCCATGCGCAGCACTGCGGGAGTGAGCGCGACGACGGCACCAGATGCGCCGAGCGCGGGTCCTATGAGCTGGCGCGGGTCAGTGCGGTCGGACATGCGTCCGCCTGCCCAGGATCCGAGAGCTATTGCTGCGAGCGCGATTCCGATGACGAGAGTGCTGGTTTCCAGTGTGAGGCCGAGGTAGGGGGCCAGCAGTCGCAGGGCGGTGATCTCGACCACCAACACTGCGGCCGACGAAATGACCACCAGCGCTGCCGCGGCGCGGGAACCCAGATTCGGTAGGGGCGCGGGCTCGGACTGCTCGTGGGGCAGAGCGTTCGGTCCGGTCACCAGTCCATCTTCGCAAACACGAGCCAGATCAAGGCCACGAGGTTGAACCCGCCTGAAGGCGAACGGCGAGGGTCAGCAGAGCGCCACGCCTGCCTGTCATTGCAGCTTGACACCGCGGAAAGCGCTGATGGGAGCGATACCGAACATCTCATGGAAGGCCCTGTTGGCATGCGAGCTGTCGCTGAACCCGGCCGCGTGAGCTGCATCGGTGATCGTGCCACCGTTCCGTGCTACCTCCATCGTGCGGATTAACCGAGCCCACCGCACATAGGCCGAAAGCGACAATCCGACATCGCGGGCGAACAGACGGCCCAACCGGTCGGGGGACAGGTACACGGCAGCGGCCATTCCAGTGAGTCGTATCGGTCCGGTGATCAGTTGTGGGATGAGTGCGACAACCTGCTGCACACCGGGGTGAACGAACTCATCCGGGGCCGCGCTGGTGCGGGTATGGCCGAGCAGTGTTCGCAACACGGCGTCGGCGGCGCCCGAAAGATGTTCTTGAACAGCACTATTCGGGCTCAGCGTTGCAGCGGCGGTGGTCCAGGACGAGCAGGACGCGCGCGTCTGCTTGTCGACGAGCGCGCTCACTGAGCGCCCAACGGAGGTGGTGGGTTCTAGATACACCATCAGGCCGGTTGTGTCTGCGGCATCGAGGGCGTGCGCCGTACCAGCGGGAATGATTCCAGCTAGGGCGCTCGCGCGCTGACCGCGGGCATCGGTGAAGAGAAGCGGAGTGGCGTCTGTGGCCACGGCGATCTGTACCGCCGCGTGGGCGTGATGATGCGCTGTGCCCAAGCGGCCACGATAGATCAGCCGACCCGGTTCGATCACAGCCTGACCGGACCATTGCATGCGGCTCAGTATGGCGTGTCGGATTCCGCTACGGCTAGCACGGGTTGCGCCGAGCTGAAGTCGACGGATCTGTACATGCGGGATAGTGGCTGTGGGCGAAACACTGCTTGCATGGTGAAATCTATTGTTCGGTACGGCTATCCGCCGCTGATGCTGTTGGGGGTCAACGGGGCCGCGATTGGTTTGGCGCAGGCCCCGTGGGCTGAGCTGTGGATGGCAGGTTTGATCTTGTTCGCGATTGCGGTGTCGTTCGCGGCTGAGCATCTCCTGCCCTACAACGAGCAGTGGAACGACACGGTCGGTGATGGCGGCCGCGACGTAGCACACGCGATGGTCAACGAAGTAGCGCTGCTTGCGACTGTGCTGGTGATTCCCGTGCTGACCGTGCTCTCGCCATTCAGTGTTGCGTGGCCGGCTGCGGTTTCCTTTCCTGTACAGGTGCTGCTCGCTGTCGTGGTTACCGACGTGGGGGTAACGCTGGTACATATGGCAAGCCACCGGGTGGGCTGGCTGTGGCGGTTCCACTCTGTGCATCACAGCGTCAAGCGGTTCTACGGGTTCAACGGTCTGATGAAACATCCGCTCCACGGAGCGCTCGAGTTGGCGGTCGCCACCACGCCGCTTCTCATACTGGGTATGCCCAAGGCGGTCGCCGAAGCACTTACGGTATGCATTGCTGTCCAACTGCTTTTGCAGCACTCCAATGCTGACTACCGGGTTGGGCCTCTACGAAAGGTCCTGGCGCTCAATGAGGGGCACCGCTTCCACCATCTGAAGTGGGCAGGGGTCGGCGATGTGAACTTCGGCTTGTTCACCCTGATGTGGGACCACTTGCTACACACGTTTTCATACGATCCGCGCCGCCTTTTCCGCGCCGACGATCTCGGTATCGCTGCCAAGCCGAAGTACCCGGTCGGTTACCTCGCGCAACTTGCCGAGCCTTTTCGTGCCAGCGGCGCGTGCCACTTCGTGGCTGACGCCGACGATCAATCGGCTCGACCTGCTGACGGCCGGTCGAGCGCCACACCTCAGTTGGGTAACTGAGGTGTGGGTGTGGACTCCTGCCCGCCGAACCCCTGGCAGATAAACCGCTGCCAAACCGGGGCCACCCGCGGTACTGCGTATCTTTCCTGCAAACCTCGCGGGTAGGTCATCGCTTTGCTGTGTAGTCGGTGGTAGACAAGTTCGACCGATAGTCGGTACCGACGAGATGGCACCGGCGCTGGCGGCGCGAACAGAGCGGAGGCCAATTCCATGGGAAGGGCCAGTTGGTGTAGCCCCGGTTGGGCGGTTCCACGCCGGCTCGTCGCCCGAGGACCACGATGAGCGCACCACCGGTCATTTTGATGGCCACCGACGTGGGTCTGTGGATGGCCTTGCCGGCCTTCGTCCCAGCATTTGTGGTCGCCGGCGTGGTTGCTTTCGTCATCCGTCGTGACCGCCGCCGTCCGCCGGATCCACTCGTGCCGGAAGCGCCGCCCTCAGCGGCGGAAGGACAGTGATGAACAATCGCCGACAGAAATTCCGCAGCTCTATCGCCGCGACGACATGCGCCTTCGTAATTGGTTGCGGCGCACCACCGGAAGCCTCTCAGACGACGGGCAGTCCGACCCCCGGCGAGACCACGGTCACGCAGTCGAGCCAGGGTCCCGCCACCGCTTCGGCAGCTGCAGAAGACACAGCTAGCACCGTGATCAATGTTGGCATTGCCGGCGGCGTCGTGACTCCGACGAATGGCCAGGCCCAAGCTGTTGCCGGTCGACCGATCGTGTTGATGATCGACAGCGACGTCGCAGATCAACTTCACGTGCATTCGGTGCCGGAGTACACCTTTGACATCCAGGCCGGTTCCGGACAGAAGTTCGAGTTCACCGTCGATGTTCCCGGCCGGGTAGATGTAGAACTCCACGATCTTGATCGCACGGTTTTGACGATCGAAGTCCGGCCATAACGGTGCGCCAAAGCGTTACCGTGCTCGCGCACGGCGTGGGCGGCTCCACCGATCTGCCGGTGCCACTGTCATTCGCCCTGATCGGCGCGGCCTGGGCCCTGACCGCAACTTTCGCCATCGTGGCGCTGGCATGGAGAAAACCTCGCTTTGACCCCGCCCATTCTGGACATGAGCTGCCTGCATGGGTGACCCGCGTCGTGGACTCCGCGGCAGTGCGCTGGACCGCGGCGACGGCGGCACTGTTGTTCACCATCTGGGTGGCCGCGTCGTCGGTATGGGGCCCCACAGGAAGCGGCAATCCACTCCCCGGTGTGTTCTACGTGCTTCTGTGGGTTGGGTTGGTCGCCATTTCGGTGTGCGTGGGACCTTTGTGGCGAATCATCTCGCCGGTACGCACCGTTTATCGTCTGGCCGGCATGGCGCGCCATGGAAACGGGGAGTCGTTGCCACGGCGAAAATACCCAGAATTATGGGGATTTTGGCCAGCGGTATTGGGGCTATTCGCGTTCGTCTGGCTAGAACTAGCCGCCCCCGATCCGGGGTCTACGTCGGCAATCAAAGCCTGGCTGTTGATTTACGCCCTAGTCATGGGTCTCGGGGCATGCGTGTACGGCTCGCAGTGGTTCTCGCGAGCAGATCCGTTCGAGGTGTACAGCGTTGCGGTCTCTCGGCTCGCACCTTTTGCCCGCAATGCCGGTACAGGACGGGTCTCGTTGATCAACCCCCTCGATCACCTGCCCACAATGCCCGTCCGGCCGGGGACAGTGGCGGTCCTAGCGGTGCTGCTCGGGTCGACTGCCTTCGACAGCTTCTCCCAATCACCGACCTTCAGGAACTTCGTCGATCGCCATGCTTCCTCGCTACCGGTACTCAGCGACAGCGCAGGGGCTTCGTTGGTGCGAACCGTAGGACTGCTCACCTTCGTTTCGGTTGTAGGAGTTACATTTTGCGGTGCCGCACGGGCTACAGGTGGGGTCGATCGGAAGCAGCGTCAGCAGTTGCCGGGACAACTGGCCCACTCACTGATCCCCATCGTTGTTGGCTACATTTTCGCCCACTATCTGTCGTACCTGGTCGAGCGCGGGCAGGAAACGGTGGTTCGGCTCGCTGACCCCTTGGGACGGGGATGGCATCTGTTTGGTCTCGACAGGACCGACGTCTGGTACGTGCTCTCTGAGCACCCCTCGGTGCTGTGGACCATCAAAGTGGCATGCGTGGTCGTCGGCCACATCGTGGCGGTCATCGCTGCACACGACAAGGCGCTGCAGGTCCTCCCTGTGCGGCATCAAATCAGCGGTCAACTCGCCATGATGCTCACTATGGTCGGCTACACCTTCGTGGGGCTCTACCTCTTATTCGGCGGCTAAGACAGCGACCGGGCACGAAGCAGTGGGGCAACGGCGCCTGCCTGCATGCGCAACTCAGACAGTCGTGGAACTTCGACCGAGTCCAGGGATGAAGCGTCCCACCCGGCTGGTGTATTCCGCGTAATGCAAGCCGTGCGTCCGCCGTAGATAGGGCTCTTCAACTATCCGCACCTGTAGCTCAATGGACGTGGCCAAGGTGGCGAAGGCGAGCAACGCCAACCCATTCGGAGCGAGGAGCGCTACACCGGCTCCGAAGATCAGCATGGCGGTAAAGATGGGGTTTCGAACCAGTTTGAAGACCCCATTGTCGATCAGTCGGGTAGTTTCGCTGGCGTCGACGCCGATGCGCCATGACTCGCCCATCGACTCCTGCGCTAACAGTGTCCCGGCGATGCCCAGGATCGCTGCGAAAGCTCCTAGCGTGTGCACCGCCCAATGATCAAGCCAGGCCACTGGCGACAGCACACCCAACCATTGCAGCAGGGGGGCCAGAGCGCCCAGCAAGATCGCCACCACGAATCCGGCGCCGGCGAGCCACTCCAACGATCCGGGGCGGCCGTGAAAACCCCGCATGCCTGTCGAACCCGTGAGGCGCCATTGGCGATAACTACGCCATCCGAAGCCCGAGACGATGAATATCCCGTAAAGAGCAAGTGCTGCGGTTGCCATATCGCGAGTTCCTCAGTGGTCGAGGCGGCGGTTCTGGAAGCCTGCGCCGGTCGCTGTGGTTCATCAGGCTTTCCGTGCTTCTTTCGTGGCTCCGCGGCCACGCTAAGGATACATAGCGATATGCGCATATGTCTATACTAATATGGGAATGCGCCCGGGCATCGGACTGAGTGGCCTGCAAACGCCAGACCGACGGCGGGCCCACGACTGGCACCACCGTACCGTTCCGACTTTTGCCACTTAGATGACCGAAATCGCTCCGCCATCTCGGTGACTATCATGGAAAAGGCGCCGCTAGAAGCGGTGACGTTCGCCATCCAGTTTGACAATCGACACTGACTGTCGATAGTCAAACTCGATGGCAATTCGTCATTTGAGATGGCAACCGATGGCAACGTTGCTATCTGGATGACAAGTTATGTAGCCGACCTTGGTGTCGTCAGACCGATAGGCTCGGTGGGGCAAATTCCCGCTGTCGATTGCCAAAGAAGTGATCGGCAATTTGCCATACCAGCCGCCCCCCCGCCGCTGCTGTCGATAGTCAAAGTGGATGTCATTTGGTCATTTGAGATGTCACCAGATGTCGCAGATGACACTTCGATGATGAAGGCCTTAGCCGCCCTCCGTATCGCCCCCAGGGGTGGTGGATGCGGAGGCGCCACGTTGTGATGGGCGTTGATTTAGACGCCACCTGTCTCAGTCGTCTATTGATCGATCATCAGACGCATAATCGGGGCTGTCGCGGTCGCTATTACATGGGCGTGCTCCCGTCCAGTTTCGGTCGACAGGCAGATGACAACCCATCGGTGGCGACCGTGCGGCGGTTAGACGGCCTTGTGGACGGATCTGGAGGCGTCCGCATGCAAGTCCGTGATTCGGGTGTCGGCGATGGTCTCTGCGAAGGTGGTGCCGAACAACCCTGCGGGAGTGTGAAATCCGGGATGATGTTCACCGCCGAGAACACGGCGTGCGGCCTCAGTGGCGGCCAGGGGGGTGAAGGTGTATCCGTTGACGGTGTCGAGGACCGAGCGCGCCACCGTGCCGTCCGCTCCAGTGACTTCCACGGCGGCGTGGTAGCGGTTGGCTGTCCGCTGCTGGGCTGAGGGGCCTTCGGGAAGGGCAGCGAGGTCGCCTTGGGGGAAGGCGTCTCCGGATACGTGCACGAAGGTCTCGATGTGGGGGATGGCTGTGGCCCACCAGATGGTCACCAGGTCGGGAAGTGTTGTCGCAGAGCAGGATGTCGGTCCGCGCCCGAAGTCGAAGTCGCGTCGATCGTCAGGGTTGCGGGCCATGAGGTGACCGTCGAGGCGTTGCAGGCAGTCTGTGGTGAGATTCTGGGCGGCGCTGATGGCTGATCCCCGTGACATCGATCCGGCCACGTGTAGCGCGATGTGCAGGTGCTGAGGATTGTTGACGCGTTGTGCGGCGTGGCCGGCGAGGCAGCCGAGCATGGCGACGCTGCCGCCACTTCCGGGAAGGAACATGACTCCGGCGTCGCGAGCGGTCGCGTCGAGTTCTTCGGCCATGTGGTATCCGTCGAGTTCGGCGGCGATGTCGAGGTAGTGGGTGTGTGTGCGGATCGAGGCTTCCATGAGTGGTCGCGCGGTTCGCATGAACGGTCCGGCGCAGTTGAGGATGACGGTGATGTCCGACAGTGCGGCGTCGATGGCGTCGTCGTTGTCGAGGTCAAACGTTCGATGGTCGGCCCCGAGTTCGTCGGCCAGTGCTGAGACGCAAGTGTGGTTCCGCCCGCCCAGGACGAGATCGAACCCGGCTGCGGCGGCGTGTTCGGCAGCCATGCGGCCGGTGTAGCCGGTGGCTCCGTAGATCATCAGTGTGGGCATGATCAGTGCTGCCAACTCTTGTAGACGAATTCGAGGCTGTAGCCGTCGGGATCCAGCACGTTGGCTGCGTAGTAGCGCGGGTCGTAGTGCATCCGCGCTCCGGGTTGTCCGTTGTCGGAGGCGCCGGCGGACATGGCGGCCACGTAGGCGGCGTCGACCTGCGCTGTGCTGTCGGCGACGAATCCCACGTGGGCGGCGTGGCCGTCGGCCGTTCCGCGGCGCAGCCAGAAGATCATCCGCCCATGGGCGCCGAAACCTTTCAGGTCGGGGTGCCCTGGTGGGCCGTCCTTTCCGTCGTAGTCCAAGCGGGTGGTGATGCCCAGTGGCGCAAGTGTTGCGGTGTAGAAGTCGATGGAGCGATTCAGATCGCTCACCGACAAGAAGATGTGATCCAGCATGTCCGTGGTCTCTTTCCCCGTTAGATGTTGAAGCCGCCGGCGACTTCAATGTTCTGGGCGTTGATCCAGCGGTTGTCGTCGGCCAGGAGACTGGCTACAGCGGTGCCCACCTCCTCCGGTTCGCCCACGCGTCCTAGTGCGGTCTGGGCGGCAAGCAGGTTCTCGGATTCGTCGTTGAGGCCGCCGCCGAGTTCGGTGCGGATGGCTCCCGGGGAGATGGAGTTGGCGCGGATGCGGCGGTCGCCGAGTTCCTTGGCCAGGTACCGGGTGAGCACTTCGAGTCCGCCTTTGAAGCTGGCGTAGGGCGCTACTCCGGCGGTGGCCACGCGGGTGGTGGCGCTGGTCATGTTCACGATGTGGCCGCCGTCTGCGATGAGTGGCAGCAGAGTCTGGGTGAGGAAGAACGGTCCTTTGAGGTGGACATTGAACAGTCCGTCGAACTGTGCTTCGGTGACGGTGGTGATCGGGTTGTAGAGGCCGCAGCCGGCGTTATTGACCAGGTAGTCGAATGTGGTTCGGCCCCAAGTGGTTTGAAGTGCAGCGCGGACGTCCTCACCGAATGCCGGGAACGACGTGTTGTCTGCGACGTCGAGTTTCAATGCGACCGCGGTGCCGCCGGCTTCGGTGATGCGGTCGACGACGCCGGCAGCGCCGTCGGGATTGCTGTTGTAGGTGAGGATGACGCCGATGCCGCGGCGGGTGCAGGCCAGTGCGGTCGCTGCGCCGATACCGCGGCTGCCTCCGGTGATCAGGACGATGCTCATGGTGTGCCTTTCTCAAGTGGTGGTGACGCTGAGTCAACCAGCGTCGCCACTGCTGGGGAAGGGTGCGTCTTCCTGGGTGCGCTGCACCTAGGAACCAATTCGGGCCGATTAGATGCGTTCGTGGCGGCGGGTGGCGTCGAGTGCTCCCAGCAGGGCCAACGCGTCGGCGCTCGGTGATCCGGGTGCCGCGGTGGCCACCGTCAGTTGCTGGCCGGGGCTGCTTCGGACATCGAAGGTCTGGTAGCTCAGATGGAGAAGGCCGACGTCGGGGTGGCGGATCGTTTTCTGCGTGACGGTGAGGCCGGCCACTGCGTGGTCGTCCCACAGCTGGCGGAAGTCGGCGCTGTCGCGGTGCAGCCGGGCGATGAGCGCGGCGACTTCTGGGTCGGCAGGAGCTGCGCCTTGGGACAGGCGCAGGGCGCTGACCGAGGCTTTGATCACATCACTCCAGTTGACATAGAAGTCCTGCGCGGCGGGGTCGAGGAACAGTGCCGCCAGGACGTTGGGGTCGCGTCGCTGCAGTGGGGCGATCAGGGCGGTGGCGGCCGGGTTGGCGGTGAGAACCCGGAAGGCCGGGTTGGTGACGTAGGCGGCCGCTCTGGGGAATGCGGCCATGGTCTGGAGCAGCTCCGGGCTGATGGTCTCGGTGGTGCGTTCTGCGGTGGGGGAGAGCTTGGCCAGTCGGAAGGCATGTTCGCGCGCATCCGCCCTGAGGTGTATTGCGCGGCAGATCGCATCGATGACTTGGGCAGAGGGCGTGCGTTCGCGGCCTTGTTCCAGGCGTGCGTAGTAGTCGGCGCTGACACCGGACAAGACGGCGACCTCTTCGCGCCGCAGGCCCAGGACCCGTCTGCCGCCGACGGCGGGTAGGCCGACCTCGTGAGGGCTGACGCGGGCTCGTTGCGCGCGTAAAAAGTCACCGAGCTGATTGCGTTCAGAGGGTGAATTGTCAGGGGCCACGGTTGATCTCCGCTCCGCTGCCGATCTCGAATTGGGCCATGGTGTCGCGCAGGATGTCGGCAATGGTCGTGGTGGCCAGCGAGTCGCGCAGCGCGGTGGTGGCGCGTTCGTAGACGCGGGTGAGGACCGGTTGAATCCCGTATCCCACATAGCATTCGGCGTCTGGTGGTGAGGCGTGCATGCCGAAGATCTCACCGCCGCCAACGGCGTTGTAGACATCGAGCAGAGTGATCTTCGACGCATCGCGGGTCAGCGTCCAACCGCGGCTGCGGCTCGATTCCACCAGACCGGCTTCGCGGAGGTCGATCAAAGATCGCCGGATCACCACCGGGTTGGTGTTTACGCTGGTCGCGATGCGTTGTGAGGTGCCGACCTCTTT
Source organism: Mycolicibacterium frederiksbergense (assembly GCF_012223425.1). Classification (GTDB taxonomy): domain Bacteria; phylum Actinomycetota; class Actinomycetes; order Mycobacteriales; family Mycobacteriaceae; genus Mycobacterium; species Mycobacterium frederiksbergense. The sequence goes on along the minus strand of NZ_CP038799.1, from coordinate 2,034,627 downwards.
ATCAGAGCCCCGGCGATCGAACGCGATCCACGTCAGCACGTGCACCGCCAAACTCATCCTGTTGTTCGTGCTCATCCCCGAGGGCCCATTCCGCTCCTCGTCGGGTTGTCCCGACGCCTGACTTGACTGTAACCAACTCTGTTACGTATGTTACCTGTAACAAAGACAGTTACAGAGCTGTAGCGGTCGGCCGGTAGACCACTCCCGCGTTTTCATCCCGGTCGCAGGCAGTCGGCGATTGGCGTAGCTGGTGGTCGACAGGCCGACGCCTTGAAACAACGGACAAGACAGAGGATTTCAGGTCATGAAGCTAGGACTGTTCGCCGTCAATGTCGGTGCCGGAGCCAGCGCAGCGCACGCCCGCGCCACTGCCGCCCTGGCCGAGGAGCTGGAACTGGAGTCACTGTGGGCCATCGATCACGTCGTGATGCCGTCGGGCTACGAAACTGAATACCCGTACGACGAATCCGGCAAGATGATGGGCGGGGCTGAAGAGGTCGAGATCGCCGACCCGCTGACCTGGCTGGCCTTCGCCGCTGCGGTCACCCGCGATATCAAGCTCGGCACCGGCGTGATTGTTCTGCCGCAACGCAATCCGGTCGTACTGGCCAAGCAGGCCGCCACCCTTGATGTCCTCAGCGAAGGGCGCTTACTCCTGGGCGTCGGGGTGGGCTGGCTCGTCGAGGAGTTCGATGCAGTAGGTGTTCCGTTCGCCGACCGCGGCCGCCGGCACGACGACTACGTGGAGGCGATGCGCGCCCTGTGGCGCGACACCAAAGCCAGCGTGCACAACACCTACACCAACTTCGACAACGCCATCAGCCTGCCCCAACCGGCAGGCCGCGCCGTGCCGATCGTCATCGGTGGCCGTTCCAACCGATCGGCACGCCGAGCCGCCGAAATCGGAGACGGCTACTTCCCCAGCATCACCGACCCGCGTCAACTCAGCCCGCTGCTGGACATCATGAACGCCGAAGCCGAACGGTTACAACGTGATCCCGCGGACATCGAAGTAACCGCGCCCTACCCCGGTAATCCCGCCGAACTCACCGCCGCGGGTGCCGGCGACACCGCAGCCCTCGATCGGGTCGTCGCGCAATTGCAGCAGTTCGCCGAACGCGGGGTGGCGCGGACACTGCTGGCCGGCCTTGGCGAGGACACGTTGCGACCCCTGCTCAAGCAACTCGCCGACCACATCGACCTCAGCTGAGAGCCGGCACCCACGACCACCCTCGCACCACACTGAAGGAGAAACACCATGGGACAAATCGACGGCAAGGTCGCGCTCATCACCGGCGGAAGCTCCGGCATCGGCCTGGCGACCGCTCGCAGCTTCGCCGCGGAAGGCGCCCAGGTCTACCTGACCGGACGCCGCCCGGAGGTGGTCGACGCCGCGGCCGCCGACATCACGTCCGACACCGGCGGAGACATCACCGGCGTCGTCGGCGACGTCTCCGACTTGGCCTCCCTGGACGCTTTGTATGCAGTCATCGCCGAACGCAGCGGCCGTCTCGATGTGCTTGTCGCCAACGCCGGCAGCGGACGGCCCATCGGCCTGACCGACATCACCGAAGAGCACTACGACACCACCTTCGATGACAACGTCAAAGGCCTGGTGTTCACCGTTCAGAAAGCTCTACCGCTGCTCCCTGACGGTGCGTCGGTGGTGCTGATGTCCTCCATCGCCGGGATCAGCGGCCAGCCCGGGATGAGCGTGTACGCCGCGACGAAGGCGGCGATCCGCAACTTCGCCCGCTCGTGGGCACTTGAACTGGCGCCCCGGGGGATTCGCGTCTCGGCGCTGTGCCCCGGACCGGTATCCACTCCTGGCATGAGCAACGTATTGGCAGAACTCGGTGACGAGGGAGCCGCCGGCATCACCACGCCGTTCGGGCGACTGGGCGACGCCAAGGAGATCGCTGCCGGCGCAGTATTTCTGGCCTCCGATCAGTCGTCGTTTCTCACCGGATCCGACCTCATCATCGACGGCGGCGCCAACATCTGAAGCCTGCCTCTCTGGCGCGGGAACTCGAATCGCGGACTTGGTCTGGGCTCACCGAGCACACCGACACCACATCCAGATGGAGAATTCAATGCACAACGAAACTCTGACGCTCGACATCTCAATGGTTACCTTCGACTGCACCGAGCCCGAGCGGCTGGCGAGGTGGTGGGCGGACGCCGTCGCCGGCGAGATGACCATCGCGGCGCCCGGCGAGTTCGTGACGGTCGCCTCGCCGCAGGGACTGCGGCTGGGATTCCAGAATGTGCCCGACCCGACGCCAGGGAAGAACCGGTTGCACCTTGACCTGCACTCTCATGACAGGGTGCGCGATGTAGCCCGGCTCATCGCCGCCGGCGCCACCGAAGTGAGCCGCGGTGAGGCAAGCGCGGACTTCGGGTGGGTGGTCCTCGCTGATCCGGACGGCAATGTGTTCTGCGTGGCAGGAGCGCCGTAGGACGGTTCAGGCAAGGAGGCCAGTCACCGGCACAGTTTCGTGCCGGCGACACAAGTACCGACTCATAGGAGCAAGAAATCATGAATCCGTTGTTTATTGACCAACCACGTGCCAGTGATGCCTCCGGTATGCGACGGGTGCAGTTCACCCGACTCGGTGGACCCGAGGTACTGGAAATGGTGCCGTTGCAGCTCCCGGCACTGCCGCCCGGGCACGTTCGGGTTGAGATTCACACGATCGGGCTGAACCGCTTCGAGGCCCTGTTCCGCCGCGACCACTACGTCATCAAGCCCACCCTGCCGGCGACCCTCGGTGTCGAGGCAGTAGGAACAATCACTGAGACTGCACCAGGAATCGACGGTTTTCAGACAGGGGATCGGGTCGCGGTCCTACCGATCCAGTCACCGACAGTGGGCACCGGCACTTACGCGACACACGCCGACGTACCGGTCGACGCCCTCGTCCACGTCGCCGCCGACCGGTCCGACGAGGAGGAAACCGCGACGTGGATGGCCAGTCTGCAGGCCTACACCCTCGCTACCAAAGTGCCGATCACCCCGGGTGACACCGTGATCGTGACCGCCGGGACATCCTCGGTGGGCACCGCGCTGATCCAGATCGCACACGACTTCGGCGCCACGGTGGTCGCGACGACACGCACCACTGCGCGCAAGCCCGAGATCCTCGCGCTGGGTGCCGATCACGCAATCGCTACCGACGACGAAGACCTCGCAGGCGTGATATCCACACTCACGGGCGGGCGCGGCGCCAAGGTCGTCTACGACACCGTGGGCGGGTCACTGCTGGCTGCGTTGATCGACGCGACCGCGCAGTTCGGCCACGTGCTGTGCTACGGCGCTCAGACTTCGCCCGACATCCGTGCCGCTCGCGTTGACGTGCCCCTGGTGTCGTTGGACCGCAAGTCGGTGTCGTTCGTCGACCTCTTCGAACTCGTGGAATTCCCCGATCGTCTCGCGGCCGCCAAGACCTACATCGGTGACGCCCGCGACCGTGGCGCGCTGATAATCGGCATCGACCGCGTGCTCGCGTTCGATGACGTGCAAGAAGCGCACCGTATCCTCGAATCAGGCCGCCTGGCAGGAAAACTTCTCCTCCGCGTGACCTAGATCCGCCCACGCAGTCCCAATGGGAAAGTGAAGTGGATGTGGCCGTGCGGCTATTCGAGAGTGCTAAACGGATGGAGTTGATTCGTTACACGGGCAACCGAGCGAGATCTGCACTGTGATCCATCAGGTCGATTCGGCCGATCTTGTCACGGCCTCGAAGAACAACCCAGTTATGCACCACCGTACCGTTCCAACTTTTGCCACCTGGATGACCAAAGCCGCTTCGCCATCTCCGTGACTATCATGGAAAAGGCGCAGCTAGAAGCGGTGACGTTTGCCATCCAGTTTGACTATCGACACGCGCCGGAGTCGTTCACGGCGGGCTGTGCTGCTAACGTCGGTTCCGGTGCGCCGGGAAGTCTGCTCGGCAGGGTATTTGTCCTGCGACGGCAAGGTGTGCACGCGGTGGTAGCTGGTGATGAGGCGTTGTCCCGCCGGCCGCGCGCCGCGCTGGTCGACATCCTGTCCATTCCGGAGACCTTCGTCAGTCCGGGCCGTCGCATCCTGCGAAGGCTGGTCTACGCGCTGGGCGCACTGGCCGCGGTGACCGGCATCGTCTACCTCGACCGCGGGGGCTACACCGACTCCGCTGACGGCGAGGTGTCGTTCCTGGATTGCGTGTACTACGCGACGGTTTCGTTGTCGACGACAGGCTATGGCGATATCGCCCCCGTCACTCCCACGGCTCGATTCATCAATGTCGTCGCGGTGACACCCCTACGGGTGGTGTTCCTGATCATCCTGATCGGAACGACGGTCGAAACGCTGACCAACCAGTCGCGTCGGGTGCTGAAGATACAGCGGTGGCGACACCGAGTGCGCGACCACACCGTCGTCGTCGGTTACGGCACAAAGGGGCGAGCCGCGGTTGCGGCGATGGTCGGTGACGAGGTCGTCCCCGCGGACATCGTCGTCATCGACGAGAACAGTTCCGCGCTCGAGCGCGCCAGGGGCGCCGGGCTGGTCACCGTGCACGGGGACGCCACCAACGCCGATCTCCTGCGGATCGCCGGCGCCCAGCATGCGAAGGCGATCATCGTCGCCACCGACGACGATGCCACGGCCGTGCTGGTCACCCTCACCGCCCGTCAAATAGCCCCGAAAGCCAAGATCATCGCCGCCGCCCGGGAAACCGAGAATCAGCATCTGCTGCGGCAGTCGGGTGCGGATTCGACCGTGGTCTCTGCGGTGACGGCGGGCCGGCTATTGGGCGTCGCGATTCGCACCCCCAGTGTCGTCGAGATGATCGAGGACCTGCTGACACCCGATAGGGGATTCGCCATCTCAGAACGGGACGCGGCCGAGAACGAGGTGGGTTGCTCACCGAGGGATATCGACGACATCGTGCTGGGCGTGGTGCGCGCGGGCCAGTTGATCCGGGTGGACGCACCCGAGGTCGGTGCCCTGCAGGCCGGGGACCGGTTGCTGCTCATCCGCAACAACGGTGACTTCCGCTGACCGGATCACGGCGCGTCATAGTCGACCGCCACCGTCGGACTGGTCGGATGAGCCTGACACGTCAGCACATACCCGGCCTCCAGTTCGGCGGGACCGAGCGCGAAGTTCTGGTCCATCACCACCGTTCCGCGTACCAGCTTGGCGCGGCAGGTCCCGCAGGCCCCACCCATGCACGAATAGGGGGCGTCGCTGCGGCTTCGCAAGGCGCCTTCCAGGATCGAGTCCCCGGGCGCCAGCGCGACCGTCGCCCGCTGTCCGGAGAGCGTGAACGTCACTGTGGCCGAGTCATAGTCGCGATTCACCGTGCGGTTCTGCGGGTAGCCGGTGAACATCTCCAGATGGATGCGCGCCTCGGCGACACCGTGGCCGATCAGCACATCGCGGGCGACACTGCTCATGGCGATCGGGCCACATACGAACCATTCATCAACGGTGTCGGGCGACAGGCTGGTTGTCAGTAGTCGCTGCAGCCGCTCCCGGTCGATCCGGCCGCGCAGCGCCGGGGTGTGCCGCGGCTCCTCGGAGAGCACGTGGATGATCTCGAGCCGGTCGGCGTAGCGGGACTCCAGCCGGGCCAGATCGTGCCGGAACATGGTGGACTCCCTGGTGCGGTTGCCGTAGATCAGGGTGAACCGGCTCTCGGTTTCGATCTGCATCACGGTTTCCAGGATCGACAGCACCGGGGTGATACCGCTACCGGCCACCAGGCCCACGTAGTGCCGCTGTGCCAGCGGGTCCGGGCGGGTGCCGAAACGGCCGGTCGGGGTCATCAGCTCCAGCACGTCGCCGGCCCGGAGGTGATCGGCAACAAAGGTCGAGAAGGTGCCCCCGGGAATGTGTTTGACCGCGATCCGCAGTTGGGCGCGGGTCGCGGGCGCACAGATCGAATAGGTGCGCCGCACACCTTCCCCGCCGAGATCGGTGCGCACGGTGATGTGCTGACCGGGCTCGAACCGGAACTCATCACGAAGCGCCTCGGGCACCGCGAAGGTCACCAGGGTGCTGTCGGTGGTGATCGGGTCCACCGAGGCCACCGGAATGCTGTGCAACACCGCGTGCGGGGCGCTGGACCGTGGCGGCATGTACACCGGCACCACCCGGCCGAGCTTGCTGTTCAACTGTTTCCAGGCGCGGTACTCGCCTGCATTGAGCTGCTGACCGAACACCGTGGTGATGGCTGCGTCCCGCTCCAGGTAGGCCTCCTCGTTGCGGTGCCAGGTCTTTCGGTATCGATAGAACGGCACCGACGGGTGCAGATGGTGCACCAGGTGGTAGTTCTGCGACAGCATCAGCGGGGTGTACAGCCATTCCATCCCCACCCGGGCCCGGGTCGCGCCGTAGCGATTGCTGCGCTGGGTGTCGGCCAGCCCGTGATGCGGCAGCCAGTCGAACCACCACAACAGCACGATGAGTCCGATGCGCTGGGGAATCAGGAACACCACGGCCAGCGTCCAGAAGTGCCCGATGGCGATCGCGACACTCAACCCGGATATGCAGAGCGTGAGCATGCCCAAGGTCTCGGCCACCTCGGGCTTCGGCCGGCTGCGCAACGTGCGCAGGATGAAGCCGGAGTACATCACCTCAGGGAAGGGCCACCGTAGCGGCATCTGCCACCACCGCGAATGCGAGGCCCAGGCATCGGGATCGTTCACGTCGTCGTTGGCGTGCCGGTGGTGCTCGATATGGATGAACGCATAGGTCGGGAACGAGATCATCGGGACCACCAGCGCAAAGGCCAGGCGCCCGACGAGTCCGTTGACCCGACGGGTGCTGCTGATCGCGTAGTGGATCGCGTCGTGACTCACGGTGAACATCACGAACGTCACCACCGCGTTGACCGCGATTGTCACCGCGGCGGGCACTGCACCCTGGATGTACCCGGCCGTCGACGCCACGAACGCCGTCCACCCGACCACCAGGATCGCCACCGTCGGCAGCGCCAGTCTGGGCACGGGTGCGCCCGGATCCGGCAGCGCGTGGCGGTCGGGCGACGCCGTGGCGGTGTCGTCCACTGCTGCAGTGAGGGACATGGGTTTCTCCGGGACTCTCGATGTCGGCCGCGGTAAGGAGAACCGCTCAGGACAACGCTATGAGCCGTACGAGTCGAAAACGACGTCCTCGGGACATCAACCGGCCGTTCATCTTTGTTCTGTGAAGACAAGTAAGGTGCCGAATGTGGACGAACAAACTGCAGGCGGCCCGGTCGCGCAATCCGCAGCGGCGGTGGTCAGTCGACTCGCCGACAGGCTCGATGAGGTCACCGCCCGCACGCAGGCCGTCCTGATGGATGAGGTCTCCGACCTACGTGGTGACGCGCAACTCGTGCAGTTGATGCGGGACAACGTGGCCGCGAACATCGACACGGTATTCTCGGCGATCCGTCACGGCATTCCGGTGGAGCATGTCGAGGCACCGACGGCCGCTCTGGAGTATGCGAGGCGGCTGGCGCAGCGGGATATAGCGGCCAACACCTTGGTGCGCGCCTACCGGATCGGCCACCAGGAGGTGCTCAAGATCCTGCTCGAGGAGATCCGGACCTCCGACCTCGATGCGCAGCACCGGCTGGACGTCTTCGATGAGATCCTCACGGTGACATTCCGCTATATCGATTGGATCAGTCAGCAGGTTCTCACCGTCCATCAGGATGAACACGGGCGCTGGCAACAGAGCCGAAACCACCTGCGGGTAGCAGAGATTCGTGCCGTCTTGGCCGGCGATGACGATATCGACATCGACGCGGTCTCCACCGTGCTGCGCTATCCGCTGCGGTGCAACCACCTGGCGCTGGTGCTGTGGTGTGAGGAATCCGCCGACCACGATGAACTGACCACCCTGGAACGCCATGTCCGTGATTACGCCACGGCAGTCGGCGCCCGCGACCGCGCCCTGTTCGTCTCGGCGGACCGGCTGACCGGGTGGGCCTGGATACCGCTGGAGAACGACCATTTCGTGCCGCCACTTGACACGTCGGGCACGCTGGTCAATATTGCTGCGGGCCAACTCCTTCCGGGGGTGGACGGGTTTCGCCGTTCGCACCGTCAGGCGCAGCTGGTGCGCGCGGTGATGACCGCCGCGGAGAATGCCCCCGGCCGGGTGGTCGGTGCCGGCGAGCCGGGACTCCTGCTGGCCGGTCTGGCCGGGGGGAATCTGGACGAGGCGCGGGTCTGGGTGCGCGAGGTCCTGGGGCCGCTGGCCACAGTCGACGACAGGGATGAGCGGCTCCGTGACACCCTGCGGGTGTTCTTACGTGCAGGATCGAGTTTCACGGCCGCCGCCGGGGAACTGCACCTGCACTTCAATTCGGTGAAGTATCGGGTGGCGCGGGCGATCGAGCGCCGGGGCCGACCCATCGCCGATGACGTGCTCGACGTGGAAGTCGCTCTGCTGCTGTGCCATTGGTACGGCAACGCGGTGCTGGCCCGGTGAACCGTCGGGGATCAACCACCCGCCGGCGGTACCTGCCGACCAACACCCACGATGATCCGCGGCGCGGCGGCCGGATCGAGCCACTGGAGCAGTGTGCGCATCCGGTCCCGATCGATCGCGACGCAACCCCATGTCGGTTCGCCGTCGGTGACGTGCACGAAGATGCCCGCCGAGCGCCCGGGGATCCGCTGCGGGTTGTGCTCGACGAGCACGGCGTAGTCGTAGATCTCGCCGGAGCGCCCCAGGTTCTCGGCATCCTCGGACGGCATCGTCGGCGACCGCACGAGGGTGTTGTAGGTGGGGGAGTCGACGTCCTCGTCCCACCAGTCCGAGTTGTCCACCCGGGTGTAGGGCATCGTGGTCCCCGGGTTGGGCTCCCGGCCGAAGGCCATCCCCAGCGGGAAGGTGCCGACCGGGGTGCGGAAGACATCGTCCTGGGGTTCGCCCACGCCCAGTTCGCCGAGATCGGCGTGGGTCGGTCCGAGCACCGTTCGCCACTCGCCGCCGGTCCGCTCATAGGCCGTGAGCGTGCCGATCGGTGAATCGGCCTGCGGCGCCTCCACGATGATGAGCTGTTCCCGCACGGGCTCGGCTCCCGCCGAGCCCGCGGACAGCACGCCGAGCAGCGCGGCAGCGGGCCCCGCGAGCAGGCGCACGAGCTTCGTCGGCATTCGCGAACATCCTTCCGGTCGTCCTCAACACTAGTGAGTGCTTGCCCGGATAACTTGGGAGCATGCCTGCGAACGCCGAAGCGATGACTGCTGCCGACCGCTGGTTCCTGCAGCGTGGGTTGCCATCCGCCGTACCGATCAAGGCGCGGTGCCGCGATGTCGTGCCGCGGTCGGCGCCGGCCCTGGCCGCGTTTGCGGTGCTCATGCTGCTCAGCCTGGTGGTGATGGTGGCATCCGGGGACAGCGACGTCGACGTCGATGCTGATCCGTCGGCATCGCAATGGCTGGCTTTGGTTGTGCTGGCGGCCATTCCGGCCGCGATGCTGCTGGCCGGCTATTGCGTTTCGTGGATATCCGGCAGACGCGGACGCTGGGTCGCCTCGGGGATTGCCGTCGTCGTCGCGTTGGCGTCGGACTGGTACGGCGACGGAGGTGCCAACCTGGTGCGGGACACGCTCGTCGATGCAGCGATCATCGCCGCGATCCTGGTCGCCACCGGTACCGGAATCGGATCGATCCTGGGGTGGTCCGCGCGCGTGACGTTTCGTCAGTTGCGGTCGGCCGGCCGGTTGATGGCCCGCGCGCTCCCGGTGGTCCTGCTGACGGTGCTCGTCTTCTTCAACACGCTCGTGTGGACCATCGCGACGGATCTCGACGTGCTCCGGATGGCCCTGCTGGTCGGGTTTCTGGGACTGATCGCGGTTTCCTTCCTGGTGTCCGGGATTCTCGACGCACTGAACACGGTCACCGCCGCGCCGCTACCCGATCGCGCCGAAGCAGGTCTTGCCGGCACACCGTTCGCCGACTTGGTGGCCGGCGCTGACGCCGCACCGCTCCGGAAAAGCGAGCGCGTGAATCTGCTACTGGTGCTGACGGTTTCGCAGGTGACCCAGATGCTGTTGCTCGCCATCGTCACCGGTGCGGTGTTCTTCACGATGGGCCTGATCGTGCTGAACCCGGCAGTATCGGACAAACTCACCAATGGCGCCTCGGCCCAAAGTGTCTGGTTCGACATCGCCTTGCCGGTCTCCGTGGCGCACCTGCACGTGACCGCACTCCTGGCGGCATTGACCTTCATGTACGTCAGCGTGCGTGCCGTCGGCGACGGTGAGTACCGCAAGGAGTTCCTCGACCCATTGCTCGCCGAGATGGAACTCGCCCTGGCCGCCCGGCATCGGTACCACGCCGCGGTCAGGTGATCGACCGCCCGGGCGCCTGCTGGGTGCGGATGAGTTCGATGAGCAGGCGGCGCAGTGCCGGTTCGTGGTCGCCGATCGCGGCGATCAGGGCCGGGTCGTTGCGTTCGCGTTCGAGCAGCGCCTCATACACGCGGCGACCGGTCGGTGTGCTCATCACCGATTTGCGTCGCTCATCGCGGGGGTCGGTCTGGCGGCGGACATAGCCCAGGCGTTCGAGTCGTTCGATGGTGCGGCTGGCGGTCTGATCGGTCACCCGGCAGGCCTGGGCGATCTCGCGTTGGGTCGCCGGCCCGGGCGCCACCACGTGCAGGACGATCAGGCCGGCGCTGGACAGGTCGTACTCGCGCAGCACGTGCTCCCAGGACTGCTCGACGAGTCGGGCCGCCATCGAGAGCAGCCGCCCCGTCGGCCATCCATCGATGCCGTCCATCAGCGATGTGTGCCTCTCGTCGGGTCGAGCCATTTGCAATTTATTCAGCAGGCTGAACAATATAGGAAGAGCCCCGACTCCAAGGATGGATGCAGATGACCACCGAGACATCGACCACAGGCCGCTCCCAACACATTCCCGCACTTGTCGTCTCGCTACTCGTCGTCGCCGTGGTCGCGGCGCTGGGCGGGTACGCGTCGGCCGATGCCGCATCCGAGTACGGACAGCTGGCACAACCCAGTTGGGCCCCACCGTCCTTCCTGTTCGGCCCGGTGTGGACCGTCCTGTATGTGCTGATGGCGGTGGCGGCCTGGCTGATCTGGCGGGCGAACCCGCGGTGGAGCAATCCGGCGATCATCGTCTACGGCGTGCAACTCGCCCTCAACCTGGCCTGGTCACCGTTGTTCTTCGGGCTCGGCTGGCGAGGCCTGGCCCTGGTGGACATCGTGGCACTCGACGTCGCGGTCGCCGCCACGATCGCACTGTTCTGGAGGGCGAACCGCCTCGCGGCCGTGATGCTGATTCCCTACCTCGGGTGGGTGCTGTTCGCGACGGCGCTGAACTACGCCGTGTGGTCGCTGAACGCCTGAGACGCGCCGAGGCGCCGGGTCACCAGGAACAGGACGGCGCCCACGGCGAGCAGGACGGCCGCGAACAGCCAGACCTTCGCGGACTGCTGGGTCAACAGCAGCAGGCACGATGCCACACCCAGCACCGGCACCGCCGTCCACACCCGGAAATGCGGATGATCCACGGTGTCTCGCCGCAGCACCAGGACCGCGACGTTGGTCGAGATGAACACGAACAACAGCAGCAGCACCACCGTCTCCGCCAAGGTCGACAGATCGCCGACCAGCGTGAGTAGCATCGCCACGACGGTCGTTCCCACGATCGCGACCCACGGTGTGCGGCGTTGCGGCAGAACGTAACCCAATTGTTTTGGCAGGAGACCGTGCTCTGCCATGCCGAATGCCAACCGGCTCGACATGATCATGGTCAGCAGGGCCCCGTTGGCCACCGCCACCAATGCGATGGCGCTGAACGCCCACGCGGGAACACCGAGTCCGGACACCGAGACGACGTCGAGCAGGGGACCGCTGGACCGGGACAATTCCTCGGGCGACAACACGGCGGCGCTCGCGAGGCCGACCAGGACGTAGACGACTCCTGCGGTGATCAGCGAGGCGAACAGCACCCGTGGGTAGACCTTGCTCGGATCACGGATCTCCTCAACGACATTGGCCGAGGTCTCGAATCCGACGAACGAGTAGTAGGCGATGATCGCTCCGCCCAGGATCGCCAGGGCCGGCGTCGTGTCCGCGGGGAACTCCACGACTCGCCCGAGGTCACCGCCGCCTCGGCCGACCATCACTGCACCCGCGACGATCACGATCAGCAGGCCGGTCAACTCGATGACCGTCAGGACCACGTTGCTTTTCAGCGATTCGCTGATCCCGCGGGCGTTGAGCGCCGCGACCAGCCCGAGAAACACTACGGCGGCCGGTATTGCCGGCACATCGATGAACGTGGCGAGGTAATCCCCGGCGAAGGCGAGTGACAGTCCCGCCGCGCTGGTCACGCCCGCCGCGAGCATGCAGAAGCCGACCAGGAACGACACCAGCGGACGACGGAAGGCCCGCTCCGCGAAGACCGCCGCACCACCGGCCTTCGGGTACTTGGTGACCAGTTCGGCGTACGAACCCGCGGTCAGCAGTGCCAACAGGAGCGCTGCCAGCAGCGGCACCCACAATGCCCCGCCGACCTCGCCGGCCAGTACCCCCATCAAGGCATAGATCCCCGCTCCGAGGACGTCGCCGAGGATGAACAGGAACAACAGCGGACCGGTGATCTTTCGGGCGAGCTTGCCCTCGGGAGGTGCGCCTTGCGGCGCATGCGCCATGGCCTCTGATGTCATCCCTGCCTCCGCGCGAGCCGTTGCCGTGATGATGCGGTGTACCCCGCGGAGGCCGATCGCACGCAGATCGCGGGGCGGGAGAATATTCAGTTTCGCGACCCACGGACTCGCGCCTACTCTGGGTAGCCGCGCTAACTATGTGCGGTCACCCAGGGAGTGTGCATGAGTACCCGAACAGCAGCGCAGCCGAAAGCACCGCCCAGCGCGGGCGTCATCATCGCGCTGCTGGTGTTCTCCGCGTTCGTCATGATCCTCAACGAGACGATCATGAGCGTCGCGCTTCCCGTGCTGATCGTCGATCTGGAGATCGCCGCCCGCACGGCGCAATGGCTGACCAGCGGCTTCCTGCTCACCATGGCCGTGGTGATCCCGATGTCGGGATCACTGTTGCAACGTTTTCCGGTTCGGGCCATCTTCGTGGCGTCGATGTCGCTGTTCTGCGCGGGCACCCTGGTCTGCGCACTGGCGCCGGGCTTCGCCGTCCTGCTGGCCGGACGCATCGTGCAGGCGTGCGGCACCGCGGTCATGGTGCCGCTGCTGATGACGACGGTCATGAAGTTGATCCTCGCCGAACGTCGCGGGCAGACCATGGGCACCATCTCGATCGTCATCGCCGTCGCACCCGCGGTGGGGCCCACCCTGTCCGGTTTCATCCTCGGATCGCTGAACTGGCGCTGGATGTTCTGGATCGTGTTGCCCATCGCCCTGCTCGGACTCGCCGCCGGGTGGATGTGGCTGCGCGTCGCAGATGAGCGAGAACAACCCACCCGCATCGATCCTGTCTCGGTGCCGCTTTCGGCGATCGCGTTCGCGGGCTTGGTGTTCGGGCTCTCGGAACTGGGCGCGCCCGGGCACGGCGGTCAGTCCGTACCGGCGTGGGTGCCGCTGGGCGCCGGTGCGGTCGCGATGGTGCTGTTCGGCGCGCGGCAGCTGCGGTTGCAACGCGATGATCGTGCGTTCCTGGATCTGCGGCCGTTCACCTACCGGCGGTTCTCGGTCTCGGTGGGTCTGGTGGTCATCGGCTTCACCGGGCTGTTCGGCGCGATCATCATGGTGCCGCTCTACGTACAGGACGTCCTGGGGAAGAGCGCCCTGGTGGCCGGGCTGACGAGCCTGCCGGGCGGACTGTTGATGGGCTTGGCGGGGCCGCTGGTCGGGCGCGTGTACGACCGGCACGGGGCGCGCCGGCTGGTCGTTCCCGGCTCGTTCCTGCTGTTCCTGTCGCTGTGTGGCTTCGCGCTGCTGTCGGCGGCCACGCCGGTCTGGGAACTCGTTGTCCTGCAGACGATCATGATGGTGGGACTGTCGATGATGTTCACTCCGCTGATGACCGATGCCCTCAGCGCCCTGCCCGACCGGCTGTACTCCCACGGCAGCGCCATCATGACGACCCTGCAACAGGTCGCGGGCGCGGCCGGCACTGCACTGTTCGTCACGGTCATGGCCAAGGCGTCCGCCTCGGGTGGCGCACCGGATATGCCCGGCGTGCACGCGGCCTTTGTGGCGGCGGCGATGATCGGCGCAGTCGCCGTGGTCCTGGCATTCTTCACCGCGACGCGTCCGCTTCCGGCCGGCGGCACACCGACTCATTAGCGGCCCGCTATGCGAGCAGGCGGTCGTCGTCCTGTTCGGCATCGGCGGCATCGGCGGGACGTGCCGCGATCTGGTCCCAGTGCAGCCGCACCTCGGTGCCGGTGGCCGTCGAGTCGACCGCGGCGCTGTCGGTGAGCGCTCGCATCAATATCAGCCCGCGGCCCCGCGCGGGGTTGGGCGCTGTCGCGGGCTCCTTCGCGCGCCAGCGGCCCTCGTCGGTGATCCACACCGTCAGCGTGGCCAGTTGCGGATCGTGGTCGGCGCGCACATGCATCGGTCCCGGCTCGGGGGAGTCCAGGTAGGCGTGTTCGGCCGCGTTCGCCAGCGCCTCGTTGACGGCGAGAACGATGTCGCTGGTCTTCTCCGCGTCCACGCTCAGAGACCGGGCAAGCCAGGCGGCGAAGTCGTCACGGATCTGCACGGCGTGCACCATCGTGGCAACGACTCCCGGGCGGGAGAATGCCGCGCGCTGCCGTCCTCGATCACCCATGACATGGGCACTTTACCCAGTTTGGGCGATGTTCATTCGTGACGGGGATAACAACTCAGCACAGCGTGGCAAACATATTGGGTACCAGCGGTATCGCCTGCCGGGCTGGCGCATGATGGACATATGGCAACTGATTCGCTGAGCGAGGACGTCATCACATTTCTGTCGGCGGGCACCCGGACCGGCAAGCTCGGCTACGTCGCGGCCGACGGCCGCCCCCTGATCGCTCCCGTCTGGTTTCTGGTGGAGGACGGCCGGCTGGTCTTCAACACCGGCGCGAACACCGCCAAAGGCCGTGCCCTGCAACGTGATCCTCGGGTGGTGCTCCTCGTCGACGACGAGCGCCCGCCGTTCTCCTTCGTCCAGGTGCAGGGCACGGCTGAGCTCAGCGAGAACGACCCGGATCTACGCGGTACCGCCACCCGCATCGCGGCGCGCTACATGGGCGAGCAGCGTGCCGACGAGTACGGCGAACGCAATGGCGTCCCCGGGGAACTGGTCGTGCGCATCACGCCGCGCAAGGTCATCGCCGCCTTCGACGTCGCCGACTGACCGGGGATCGGCAACTCTCTGTAGCGTTGGTCGTGCGGAAGTTTCCGTGCAAGGCATAACGGCAATAACACCGACGGCGGGGCTGCGGCTGCGCGAGACCTGGGAGGAGTCAGATGTCGACACACGCGGCCGAGCCGTCGGAACCTGCCGCCACATCATCGGACCCCAAACCCGAAGATCAGGCCAACGAGCCTGCGGAGATCACCTTCGACGAGCACCTGCATCCGGCGCGCCCGAAAGTCTTGCGGTTCCGCCCCAGGGTGCGCACCCCGTTCGTGCGGCGGTCGCTGGCCCAGGACGGCCCGCCGACCGGAGAAAACCAGGCCTATGTCTCGTGGCTGTTGTCGCAGTCGATGCTTGCCGACGCCAACGAGATCAGCCAGCAGTTCTCCGGACAGGGTTCGATGTGGCAGAACCCCTTCGCCCGGCCCAACCCGCGGACCGCGGTGGAGACCGCGTCGGTGTGGTTCACCGCCTACCCGCTGTCGCTGATCACCCGCTCCGACGAGTCGTTCCTCAAGGCGATGTCCGATGAATCACTGTGGAAGGCCTTCGCGGAGATCGGTATCCAGGCCGTGCACACCGGTCCGGTGAAACGGGCCGGCGGCATCTCGGGCTGGCAGCTCACTCCGAGTGTGGACGGCCACTTCGACCGCATCAGCACGCAGATCGACCCGGCCTTCGGATCCGAGGACGAGTTTCGGCAGATGTGCGGAACCGCCAACTGGTATGGCGGCACGATCATCGATGACATCGTGCCGGGTCACACCGGCAAGGGGGCAGACTTCCGGCTGGCCGAGATGAAGTACGCCGACTACCCGGGCATCTACCACATGGTGGATATCGATCCGCGTGACTGGGAGCATCTTCCCGACGTTCCCGAGGGTGCGGATTCGGTGAATTGCGATGCCGCGACCGAGGATTGGCTCGACAAGGCCGGCTACATCATCGGCCGCCTGCAGCGCGTCATCTTCTACGCCGAGGGCATCAAGGAGACCAACTGGAGCGTGACCCGCCCGATCGTCGGCGTGGACGGTGTCGAGCGGCGCTGGGTGTACCTGCACTACTTCAAGGACGGTCAGCCCTCCATCAACTGGCTTGATCCCAGCTTCGCGGGAATGCGGCTGGTGATCGGCGACGCGCTGCATTCACTGTCCGACCTGGGCACCGGCGGTCTGCGCCTGGACGCCAACGGGTTCCTCGGCGCCGAGAAGTCCTCAGAGGACGACGTCGGCTGGTCCGAGGGGCACCCGCTGTCGCAGGCGGCGAACCAGTTCATCGGCAGCATGGTGCGCAAGCTCGGTGGATTCACCTTCCAGGAGCTCAATCTCACCATCGACGACATCCGCGAGAACAGCATCGCCGGGCCGGACCTGTCCTATGACTTCATCAACCGGCCCGCCTACCAGCACGCGCTGGCCACCGCCGACACCGAGTTCCTCCGGCTGACCCTGCGCACCACGCTGGAGACGGACATCGATCCGGCCTCGCTGGTGCACGCCATGCAGAACCACGACGAACTGACCTACGAACTCGTGCACTGGTCGGCCGGGCATCGCGACGACATCTACACCTACAAGGGCCACGAGGTCACCGGCGAACAACTCGGGCACAGCGTGCGCACCGACCTGGTCGAGGCGCTCACCGGTCCCGACGCCCCGTACAACCTGGTGTTCACCACCAACGGCATCGCCTGCACGACGGCGACCGTGATCGCGGCGACGCTCGGTATATCCGACCTTGACGAGATCACCGATATCGATCCCATCCGGCGTGCGCATCTGCTGCTCGCGATGTTCAACGCCCTGCAGCCGGGCGTCTTCGCGCTCTCGGGGTGGGACCTGTGCGGCATGCTGACGCTCCCGCCCGGTGATGTGAGCGAACTGCTCCGTGGCGGGGACACCCGGTGGATCCATCGCGCCGCGCATGACCTCATGGGTGTGAACCCCGATGCCCGGCACTCCAGTGCCGGGATGCCGCGCGGCACCAGCCTCTACGGATCGATCCCGGATCAGATGGACAATGAGGCCAGCTTCCTGCGGCAGCTGCAGGCGATTCTGGCCGTGCGTACGCATTTCGGCATCGCCACCAGCACCCAGGTGGATATCCCGGAGGTGTCGCACCGCGGCATGCTGGTCATGGTGCATCAGCTGGCAGATCCGCACCAGCTGCAACTGACGGTGCTCAATTTCGCCAACGCCGATATCGCCGGGACGGTGCGTTCGGAGTTCCTGCCACCGGACGCGGTCGTCTCGGACATGTTCAGCGGCAAAGAGATCGCCCACGTCGATGACCTGCACAGCTTCACCGTGGAGATGCCGGCGCACCACGGGATGTCGCTGTTGGTCGAGCGGCCGGTCACCGAAGATCCTGCCGACTGACCGAACGATCAGGGCAGGGCGTAGTCCATCGGGGGGCCGTTGAGATCGGCGACATCGCGGTGCACGACGGTGGTGGCGACGTTGTGCCCGCCGCGGATCACCCCGATGATGGACACTTCGTCATTGAGTGTGAAACGTTCGGCAGTGCCGCCCAGTTGGCTTCCGGCTGCGGTGATGCCGTGCGTCTGATCGTCGACGCGATACGTTCGCGCCACCCCGTCGGGCCCCTGGGCGGTCAACGAATCGGGTGCGATGGCGATCACTCGGCCTTCCTGGGTGACGGGCTGCGTGACGGCAACGGGCGCGGGCTCGGGACGAGGCGCCGCGACGCCCGAGTCCATCAGGTGCATGAGGAGCGCGGTGACGACGGCGGCGAATGCGACTGCAAAGGAAATCGACAGGCTGAGCACGGTGGTGTGCGGTGTCCTGCGTGCGTGTCTTCCGGGTCCAGTGCCCATGTCCTGCCCTCTCGTCCGTTGCCGTGCGGTTACCCGGCGACTCGGGCGGAGTAAACGCACCGCAGACGGCGAGGTCGCCTTTTCGGCCGAGCATCGCCCGGAGTCAGGCGTTGTACGCCACCGCGGCGATATGCGTGGCGACCGCACGGGCGACGACCGCGGTGGCGGGGTCGTCGTCCGCTTCGTACCGGTCGGCGGCAGCGTCATAGCGCGCCCCGGCTATCGATCCATGGTCGGCGGCCACCTCGACGATCTCGACCGGCCACTCCAGCGCGCGCAGGCCTGCCGCGAAGTCGACGGCGGCTGATGCGGGCACCACATCGTCGCCCGCGCCGACAAGCAGGCTCAATGGCGTCCGCAAGCCGGTATCGGGGACAGCCCGCAGCACCGGACCACCGGAGATCGGATCATCCACCATGAACGCCCCGCCGAGGCAGACCGTGTGCGCGACAGCAACATCGAACTCTTGTGCACGGAGCGTCAACCCGGCCGCGGCAACACCGCCCAGCGACCAGCCGACGAGCACGAGATCGGCGCCGGCGCTGCGCGTGCGCGCAAATCGCGCCGAGTTCAGCAGGTCCGCACGCCCACCGTCGGCGGCGTGCGAATCCCAGTCCGGGGCGATCACCCCGACCCCGTGCTCGGCGACGGCTTCGGCGAGCACGCGGACCGCGGCCCGGGAATCTGTCTGCGTACCGTGCCACAGCAGCACGATGGGTCGCGACGGCTCTCCGAACAGATCGGCGGACCGCCCCGGCGCGTACTCGACAGTGTGCACAGTCACATCGAGTGCGGCGTGGGACTCTGCGCCGACTCCCACTTCGACTCCAGAGACCGCTTCACCGGCTCACCGGCGGCGATGGTGAGCTGGAATGTCTCGCCGTCGTCACCCTCGAAGGTGACCAGGAAACCGGATTCGCTCTCTTCCTTGTGGACCACTTTGTAGGCCAGCTCGCCGGCGCCACGATCGAGCGCGACCAGGTCGCCGGGGGCCACCGCGTCGATGCGACCGTCAACAGAAGATTCAGACATACCTGGGTCGGTAGCCACATCGGTGCCGCTGCAAACACGTCCCTGGTGAAGTGTGGGTCCCCATCGTGATGTATCGGGCGTACGGTCGTAGGTGCCGAGGGTGGAATGGTTGCTTCAGTACCCGGAGTTCAGGTGACGTGTCGGATGCAACCGTGAGGTTCAAAAACCAGCCTCGGCCTACGCGTCGCCGCTCCGCGGCACTCCGAAGGCGAGCACCGCGGCATCGTCCTCGACGCCGTCGCCCAGCGCGTCGAGCAGCCGCCGAATGGCGTCGACGACCTCGGAGGCACTGGCCGGCGCCTGCTCGCGGGCGAACCGCAGCAGCGCGCCATCGTCGTCGTAGCGTGCGGTGCCCGGGCCGACTCGCGCCTCGGTCAATCCGTCGGTGTAGAGCACCAGGGTGTCACCGGGCCCGAGATGCATTCGGCTGCTGAAGAAGTGCGGATCCTCGATCATGCCGACGGCCTGGCCGCCGATGGTGTCGGCGAAGTAGGCGCTCCCGTCCCCGCCGAGCAGCAGCGGGGGCGGGTGACCCGCGCTGGCGAGGTCGACGTCGAAACCGTCACCCCGCGCTGTGAGGTTTCCGTAGACCACGGTGCACAGCCGATGGCGTTCGATGCCCAACTGCTGGTGCAGCACCGCGTTGAGGTTGTGCAGCACCTGCTCGGGGGCGTCGTCGAACACCGCGGCCGAGCGCAGGACATAGCGGGTCAGCGTGGTGACGACGGCGGCGTCGACGCCCTTGCCCGCGACATCGCCGAGGAAGAAACCCCAGGTGTTCGGGGGCAGCGGGAACAGATCATAGAAGTCACCGCCCACATCGTCGGGTGAGGCGGTGTGGTAGTGGTCGGCGGCATCCAGACCCGGTGGCGGCGACAACAACGGCGGGTGCAGTGAGCGGCGCAGCGTGGCGGCGAACGCGCGCGCCCGCTCCTGCTCGGTCTCCGCGCGACGGCGCTGCTCCAGGAGTTCGCGTTCGTAGGCCCGGCGGTCCCCGGCATCGACCGCGGTGACGCGCCACAATTCGGGCGCTTCTGGGCTCGCCGCTTTGACATTGGCGGTCAGGAACATCGGGAGCCGCGCGCCGTCGGAGGTCAGCATGTCGACGGTGACACCTTCGAGCGTGCCCGTCATCCGCAGCAGCGGAACGAAGTGGGTTTCGTAGTGGATCTTTCCGCCGGTGGTCAGCAGATCTGAGAAGGACTTCTCGTGCAGCGCGCCCTTGGGGTAACGCAGCCGGTCGATGATGGTGGCGTTGGCGCTGACGATGCGACCGTCGGCAGTCAGGATCAGATGCCCGGACGGCGAATTGTCCCAGAAGTCCTCGAAATCGAGGCTGGTCATTGGGTGCCCGCGAACGCGGCGATGGCCGCCGCGGTGGCGTCCGGGTCACTCACGTGTGGGCAATGGCCCACCGCGTCGAGGGTGACCAATGTGCTGCCGGGGATCTGCTGCTGGACGAAGGTGCCGACGGTGCGCGGGGCGATGGCATCCTGTGTGCACTCCAGGACCAGCGTGGGCACCGGAACGTGCGGAAGATCAGATCGATTGTCGGACAAGAACGTTGTGCGGGCGAACACCCGGGCGCAGGCAGGGTCGGTCCGGCAGAACGTTTCCTCGAGCTCGGCGTGCAGGTCTGGGCGGTCCGGATTGCCCATGATCACTGGCGCCATCGCCCGCGACCAGCCCAGGTAGTTCGCGTCGATGGATTCCAGAAGTTCGTCGATATCGCTCTCGGAGAAGCCGCCGTGATAGTCGCCGTCGTCGATATAGCGCGGTGACGGCGTCACCATGACGAGTTTGGCGAAGCGGCTCGGGTCGGCGATGACCGCCAGGGCGCCGATCATCGCCGCCACCGAATGGCCGACGTACACCACGTCGTGCAGGTCGAGCTCGCGCACGATGTCCAGCACATCGGCCGCGTACCCGTGCAGCGTCGAGTATTTGTCCGCGTCCCACGCCGCGGGGTCGGCGCCACCGGCTCCCACGTGGTCCATCAGCATGATCCGGAAATCGGACCGGAGGCGTTCGACGATGGGCCGCCACAAGTTCTGGTCGCAGCCGAACCCATGGGCCAACAGCAGCAGGGGAGCGCCCTCGACGCCCACCATCTTGATGTTGTTCCTGGCCACCACACCCATGGTGAGCAGCATAGGACCAGCCGCTCACCCCGCCTGTTGGAACACCGTGACCGAGCGGCCCGCGACCTTGCGTGAGGCCCCCGCGGGGACGGTCTCGTCACCGGTACCGGCCGGCATCGCGGTATCGATGACGGTGTGCCAGGCCGGTCCGAACTCCTCGGGTGGCAGCGTGAACTCCAGGGGTTCGTGATGGCCGTTGAAGCACACGACGAACGAGTCGTCGGTGACCCGCTGGCCGCGGGCATCCAGATCCGGTATGCCGTTGCCGTTGAGGTAGACCGCGATCGACTTGCCGAACCCGGTGTCCCAATCCTCGTCGCTCATCTCCGAACCGTCGGGCCGGAACCAGGAGATGTCGGGCACGCCGGCGGATCCACGTTGGCGTACCGGCCGGCCGTTGAAGAACCGGCGCCTGCGGAAGACCGGGTGTTCGGCGCGCAGCGCCGAGACCAGGGCGGCGAAGTCCATCAACTCCTGGTCGGCGTTCGCCCAGTCGACCCAGGTGATCTCGTTGTCCTGGCAGTACCCGTTGTTGTTGCCGCCCTGGGTGCGGCCGAGTTCGTCACCGTGGCAGATCATCGGCACGCCCTGGGAGAGCAGCAGCGTGGTCAGGAAATTGCGCTCCTGCTGGGCGCGCAGGGCAGTGATCTCCGGATCGTCGGTGGGCCCTTCGACCCCGCAGTTCCACGACCTGTTGTGGCTCTCTCCGTCGTTGTTGTCCTCACCGTTGGCGTCATTGTGCTTCTCGTTGTAGGACACCAGGTCTCGCAACGTGAAGCCATCGTGGGCGATGACGAAGTTGATCGAGGCGACGGGGCGGCGTGCGCTCTGTTCGTAGAGGTCCGCCGAACCGGTGAGTCGGGATGCGAACTCGCCGAGGCTGCCTGCCTCACCGCGCCAGAAATCGCGCACCGTGTCGCGGTATTTGCCGTTCCATTCGGTCCACTGCGGTGGGAAGTTCCCCACCTGATATCCGCCGGGGCCGACGTCCCACGGCTCGGCGATGAGCTTCACCTGACTGACAGTCGGATCCTGTTGCACCAGTTCGAAGAACGTCGACAGCTTGTCGACATCGTAGAACTCGCGGGCCAGCGTCGATGCCAGGTCGAATCGGAAACCGTCGACGTGCATGTCGGTCACCCAGTACCGCAACGAATCCATGATGAGTTGCAGCGAATGCGGGTGTCCGACGTTGAGGCTGTTACCGGTTCCCGTGTAGTCCATGTAGTAACGGTTGTCGTCGTCGACAAGGCGGTAGTAGGCGGCGTTGTCGATCCCGCGCATCGACACCGTGGGGCCGAGATGGTTGCCCTCGGCGGTGTGGTTGTAGACCACATCCAGGATCACCTCGATACCGGCCTCGTGCAGGGTGCGCACCATCGCCTTGAACTCCTGCACCTGGCCGCCGGGGGTGCCGCTGCTGGAGTACTTCGCATCGGGGGCGAAGAACCCGATGGTGTTGTAACCCCAGTAGTTGGACAGGCCCTTGTCGATCAGCGTCGAGTCATTGGCGAAGTGGTGCACCGGCATCAGTTCGATGGCGGTGACACCGAGCGCCTTGAGGTGATCGACGATCGCCGGATGTCCGATCGCGGCGTAGGTGCCGCGCATCGCGTCGGGGATGTCCGGGTGTGTCTCGGTGAGGCCCTTGACATGCGCCTCGTAGATGAAGCTGTCGGCATACTCGCGCTGCGGCGGGCGGTCGATACCCCAGTCGAAGAACGGGCTGATCACCACAGACTTCGGCATGCTGGCCGCGGAGTCGTCATCGTTGCGGCTGTCGGGCTCCCCGAAGTTGTAGCCGAACAGCGACTGGTCCCACTGGAAGGTCCCGTCGATGGCCTTGGCGTAGGGGTCGAGCAGCAGTTTGTGGGGATTGCACCGATGACCGGCCGCAGGGTCGTGCGGGCCGTGCACCCGGTAGCCGTACCGCTGACCCGGTTCCACAGCCGGCAGGAAGCCGTGCCAGACGAAACCGTCCACCTCGGGCAACCGATATCTGGTCTCGGTACCGTCCTCGTCGAACAGGCAGAGTTCCACCCGTTCGGCGACCTCACTGAAGAGGGCGAAGTTGGTACCGGAACCGTCATAGGTCGCGCCGAGGGGGTAGGCCTTACCCGGCCACACCTCCTGCTCGGCCACCTGGCTGGTCGACGGTTTGGGAGATACCGACATGGACGTCCTCACTGCTCAACGGCGTACTTCAGACTGCGCGGCTCAGCGCTGAGCGACGGGAGTACTGGGTACCCCGCTTGTGTCGATCGTATTCTGCGAGGCCGGTCACGTCCTCGCGGGCCGCTCGTCTGCGGTCCCCGAATGGCCCGGATGGGGGTTCCCGGTGGGCGTTGGGCACAATCGGTGCATGGCAGAGCCGCTGATCATCGCCCTTCCGGACCGAACGCCGCGGTTGGCCGTCACCTCGTGGGTGGCGCCGAACGCGGCCGTGATCGGCAACGTCCTGCTCGGTGCGAACGCCAGCGTCTGGTACTCGGCGACATTGCGGGCGGAGTTCGAGCCGATCGAGGTGGGGCCGGGCTCCAACGTTCAGGACAGCGTCACCATCCACACGGATCCGGGCTTCCCCGTCAAGATCGGTGCGCGGGTCACGATCGGTCACAACGCGGTGCTGCACGGGTGCACGGTCGAGGACGACTGCCTGATCGGCATCGGCGCCGTCATCGGCAACGGCGCCGTCATCGGCGCCCAGTCGCTGATCGCCCCGGGCGCGGTGGTGCCGCAGCGGATGGTCATCCCGCCACGATCGATGGTGGCCGGTGTGCCGGCCAAGGTGCGCCGCGAGCTCAACGCGGAGGAGATCGAGGCCAACGTTGTGAATGCGTCCGCCTACGAGTACCTGTTGGGTGTGCACCGCGACGCGAACTCGTCCTGAACCGGCGCTAGGAGCGTGGGTCAGTAACACGCCTGGCGGGATGTCTGGTTGATGGTGGTGTATCAGCGATGATGGGGTATGCCTGATGATCTCGATCCGGATGGTTTGTTCGAGGTAGACCCTTCGGACAGGGTTGAACCGCATTCCGTGGCGTCAAAGGCGCCGGTGGATAAGACGTTTCGGGTGTTCGCCCCGGATCAGGACCTGTTGTTTCCGCCCTCGCTCGATGATTGGCTACCGGCTGAGCATCTGGCCCGGTTCGTCGCCGAGCTTGTTGATGAGCATCTGGACCTGTCCCGGATCCATGGCGTCTATACCGAGGTCCGTGGCGGGCCGCCGTATGACCCGCGGTTGATGGTGCGGATCCTGCTCTACGGCTACACCACCGGGGTCCGCTCCTCGCGCAAGCTGGAGGCGGCCTGTGTTGATGTGGTGGCATTTCGCTGGCTGGCCGCCGGATCGGCCCCGGATTACCGGGCGATCGCCCGGTTCCGTAAACGCCACCTCTCCGCGTTGGGGCACTTGTTCGTCCAAGCGTTGGCGTTATGCCAGGCCGCGGGCATGGTCAGCCTGGGCCGAGTCGCCCTCGACGGAACGAAAGTCCGGGCCAATGCCTCTAAACGTAAAGCGATGAGTTACGCCCGGATGACCGAGAAGGAAAAGGTCCTCGCCGGGGAGGTCTCGGCGTTGTTGGCTGAGGCCGAACGTATCGACACTGCCGAAGATAAGAAGTTCGGCAAGAACCGCCGCGGTGATGAACTACCCGAGGAACTACGGCGCCGTGAAACCCGGCTGGCGGCGATTCGGGAAGCCAAGGCCGCACTGGAAGCCGAAGCCGCCCAAGCGGCGCGTGAACACGCCGAGGCCAAAGCCCGCGAGCGCGGCGATGACGACGACACCGCCGCCGAGAAAGGGACCGCCGCCGCCGAGGAGGCGACACCGAAACCCAAGTCGCAACGCAACTTCACCGACCCTGAGTCGAAGATCATGCTCACCGGCGATGGGGCGTTCCACCAGTGCTATAACGCCCAGGCCGTGGTCGACTCCGACCATCAGGTGATCGTGGCCACCGAGTTGGGCACCAACGCCTCCGACGTCATGAACTTGATCTCGATGACCGAACAGACCCTCACCAACACCGGGCAGGTCCCCGGCCAGATGCTCGCCGATGCCGGCTACTGCTCCGCGGACAACCTCGATAAGGCAACGCAATTCACCGCCACCCACGGCACCGAGTTCTTCATCGCCACCGGCCGCCGCCGCCGCGACGAACCGACCCCGGCACCGCCGCGCGGGCGGATCCCCAACAACGCAACCGGCAAGCAGCGGATGGCCCGCAAGCTCACCACGAAGAAAGGCCACGCGGTCTATGCCCGCCGCAAAGCGATCGTCGAACCGGTGTTCGGTCAAATGTCGACCCTGCAGAACGCCAAAGCGCTACTGCTGCGCGGGTTGGACCAAGCCCGCGGGGAATGGCTACTTCTGGCTGCCTGCCACAACCTGCGAAAATTGCACGGCCACATCGGAATTACCGGACTCACCGCCCTGCCAGCCTAACGGGGCATCCGCTGGCCGCCCCAGTTGCCGACACACGACTCATCGGGGCACGTCTACACCGAACATCCACTCAGAACGCCGCAGACCCCGCAATACCATCTCTACCCAGACTCGACGCCACACACCCGCTCGAAGCCTTACCGACCCACGCTCCTAGGGGTGTGAGAACGCCGCGCGAGCACCGAGAGTCGCGCGGTCCTCGCCGCCTGGAGCCACCGCCTCCAGTCGCACCGCCACCCCGTTGAGCACCGACATGCCAGCAAGTGCCTCGAGGTCCTCGGGGCGGCTCGAGGTCAACTCGTTCACATTGACGCCGGGGTTGGCATTCGCCAACCGCCAGCCGCCGCCGCGGTGTCCCCAACCCTGGGGGATCGCGATGGTGCCGGGGCCGACCTCGTCGGTGATCGTCATCTCCAGTTCGATCGCTCCGGTCGCGGAGACCACCCGCGCGATGTCACCGTCGGTGATCCCGGCCGCCTCGGCGTCGGCGGCGTTGATCCGGGCGCGCTGCCGGCGGGTGCCCTTCATCAGGGTGGGGCTGTTGTGCATCCAGCTGTTCTGTGACCTCAACTCGCGAATGCCGATGGCCGACAAGGGAAATTGTGGACTCGTGCTGGGTGCGGTGCCGAGCCGGGCGACCTCGGTGACGATCTCGGCCGGGTCCAGGCACACCTTGCCGTCCCGGTGGACAACCACATCGCGCAGCACCCCGTGCGGCGCGTGTTCGGCCAGCACGATGCCGTGCGGATTGTCCTTGAGCTTCTGCGGATTCAGCCCACTCCGGCGCAGCCCGAACCGGTCCCCGTACGGCCCGATGCGCAGCAGCGTGTTCATCATCTTCTGCGGGGTGAGTCGCAGGCCTCGGCGTTCCAGCCAGCGCAGCACCGGGTTGAGTCGGACCAGCGGACCGGCGGCCAGCAGCGACACGTCCATCCGGGCGGCCAACTCCTCGAACACTTCCCATTCCGGTCGGGCCTGCCCGTACGGTTCCAGCACCGGCTCTGCGGCCTGCAGGAACACCGTCGGGCAGCAGCCGGCGAACGCCATCGGCATATCGTCGCGTTCCAGGAAGGTGGTGGCCGGCAGAATGTAGTCGGCGTGCCGATTGGTCTCGTTGACGTAGAGGTCCAGCGACACCAGCAGGTCCAGCTGTTGCAGCGCCGCGTCCAGGGCGGCGCTGTCGGGCACCGACAGCACCGGATTGCCGGCGAAGACGAACAGTGCGCGCAACTGGCCCGCGCCGGGCGTGGTGATCTCGTCGGCGATCAGCGCAGCCGGGAAGGAACCGAAAACATCGGGGAAGTCACCGATCCGGGACCGCTTGCTGTTGTAGCCGAACGCGCCCGATCGTTCGCCCATGTCCTCGACCGGAATCACCTGGTGTGACATCAGCGCCCCGCCGGGCCGGTCCATGTTCCCGGTCACCAGGTTGAGCGCGTCGATCAGGAAGCTGACCAGGGTGCCGTGATGCCCGAGGCAGGCGCCGGTGCGTCCATAGGCGACGGCCGTTCGGGCGGTGGCGAAGTCGTGGGCCAGCGCGCGTACGGTCGCTGCGGGGACCCCGGTGCGGATGGCGGTGTCCTCCGGTGGGAAGTCCGCGCACAGCGCACGCAGGGTGGCGGCACCGGTCGACTGCGCCGCCATGGCCGCTCCGTCCTCCAGGCCGTCGGCGAACACGACGTGCAGCAGCGAGAGCATCAGCCAGGAATCCGAATCCGGGCGCACCGCCACATGTTCGTAGGCGGCCGCGGTTTCGGTGCGGCGCGGATCGACCACGATGATGCGGCCGCCGCGTTTGACGATCGCCGACAGGTCGTCCCTGACCCGGGGCACCCGAAGCGCGCTGCCATGTGACACCAGTGGATTGGCGCCGAGCATGAACAGGAAATCGGTGCGCGGCAGATCGGGGAACGGGATCTGGGTGGCGGCCCCATAGAGCAGTTTGCTCGCCACGTAGCGGCTGTTGATGTCCTGGGATCCGGCCGAGTACAGATGCCCGGCGCCGATCCGTTTCATGAACAGGCCCGACCACAGGCTCGCGGCGTACCCGAACGCCGACGGGTTGCCCAGGTACTCACCGACCGAGTCGCCGCCGTGGGTGTCGAGCACCCCCTGCAGCCTGCGCGCGATGTCGGCGAGCGCGTCATCCCAGCCGACCTCGGTGAAGCTGCCATCGGATTCCCGGCGCAACGGGTTGAGCACCCGGTCGGGGTCGTTCTGCACATCGGTGAACGCGATGCCCTTCGGGCATGCCCGGCCCTGGGATAGCGGATGGTCCTTGTCGGGGCGCAGCGACTGGAGGCGGCCGTCCTCGACGGTGGCGATCAGCCCGCACAGCGGCTCACAGATCCGGCAGTAGGTCACCTTCTGCTCGACACTCACGGGGCCTCCTCGATCACTGTGGTGCCGGTCACCGTAAGTCGGATGAGAGCCTGCGGGCAAGGATTTGCATAGTGCAAAACGCGCAGGTATCAGCGGCCGTGGAGGCGCGCGGTGATGGCGCCCGCCGCGGCGCTGACGCTCGCCCCGAGGTCCCGCAGCTCTCGGCCGGTTCTGGGCTCGGCCATCGTCAGCACCGACAGCGCGGCGACCGGATTGCCCCCGGGGTCGAAGCAGGCCGCGCTGACCGACAGCGGCGCGTAGACCGCGGCGTCGTCGATGTCCCCGAGCATCAGCTCCGGTGTCATGACCGGCCGCTGTCCACCGATCATGCGTGCGGCCCGGCGGGAGCCGTGCACCTCCCCGATCGCAAAATCCGTCAGCTCGCGCATCTCGGCCTGCGACGCCGGTGACAACTCGACCGAGAATCGGCGTTCCCGGATGGTCCGCAGGATCTGCCAGGTGCGCCCCGGGTCGTCGGGTCCCGGCTCGACGCGGCGCAGCCACGTGTCGACGGTGTACTGGCCGGCCCACGCCGCCAGCACCGCGCCGAGCGGCGGCCCGAACTCGATGTGATCGCCGGCCTGCAATGGGAGATGCCCGCTGTCTTTGCCGTCCGGATATGTCAGGTCGGCGATCACCAGATCGTCGGAGGACGGGATGAACAGGCAGGCGGGCACACCGGTTTCAGTACTCACGCGTTGCATCTCGGGGCGGGCGTAGGTGGCGATCTGCAGGGACGCCTGCGCCGAGGCGCCGACGGAGATGAGACGCGGCCCGAGCCGGTAGGTCTTGTGCACGCGGTCCTTGACCAGCCAGCCCACCCGGGTGAGCTCGGTGAGCATCGGATGGCAGGTGGCGGCGTCGAGATTGACCAGGCGGGCCAGCTCGGTGAGCTGGTACTCCCGATGCGGGTCCGCCGCCAGATACTCGACCATCTCGACGAGACGCTCGGTTTGCGGAGATCTGCGGGCCATTTGGCCCGATCCTAATCACCGTGATGCTCTGATCCGGTCCAGCCATGTTCACCAACGGCGTGATCGGGGGCCGGGGCGCGCGGTTGCCGAGGACGCGCGGTTCTGCAGGCTGTCACCGTCGCTGAGCCCGCACCCTCAAAGTGTCACCGATGTCCTGATGCAGAACTGTCACCGATGTCTTGAGACATGACACTTGCACCATGCAATGGCGCGGCGTACGATCGAACATAAGTTCGAATGCGACGTTGCTCCCATCTCCGCTCGGTGAGCACAGACCGCGACTTCGGTCGCCGCGAGGTTCGATGGCCCCCTGGGGGCTGTGCGGATCGTAGTGCCTGATCGTGTCCCCTGTTGGTGGGCACCTTCTGTGAAAGTCGGTATCCCTATGGACGCCACCCATCTCGACGCGTTTGTTGATGCGCTGATCGATGACCTCACCCCGGTGCCTGCGCGGGATGAGGATCGCACGTTGTTTCATCTGCTGGACTGCCCGCGGCGGGTGATCGATGAACACCGGTTGCTGGCGGTGCTGGCGGGCGCGGTGGCCGCGCGGAATCTGCTGGATCATGTGATTTCCGAGGCGGTCGCGGCCGCCGAACGGGCCGGGATCCCCGCACGTAAACACCTGGGCTCCGGCGCCGATCTGCTCACCGCGCTGGGTGTGGCGCCCGGTGCCGCGCAGCGCGCGGTACGGGTGGGGCGGGCCGCGCACACCTTGCCCGCGTTGACCCACCAGCAGCGCCTGGGTGGGGTCGGTATCGAGTTCGCCGACGCCGTTGGCAAGGGCGTCGCCCACATCCACAACCGGGTGCCGTTGTGCGACGAGGACCGGGCCGAGGTCGTGACGAAGCTGATGATCGAGACCACCCCGGCAGCAGTGCAGAAGAAGGCACGGGCGATCGCCATCGCCACAGCCAAGACCCGGCCGGTCGACGACGGGGCGGTGCCGGTGGCGGAGAACCCCGACCTCAACGACATGGCCGTGGTGCAGGGCGAGGACGGGCGGGTCAGTGCCGGACTGGATCTCGACATACTCACCGGGGAAGAACTGTTGGCCGCGTTGGATCCGTTGTGCCGGCCGGTACCGTTGCCGGATGGATCACCGGATCCCCGGCCGACTGGGCGGCGCCGCGCCGACGCGTTCGGACAGATCATCCGCGACTATCTTTCGGGCCAACGGCGACCCACATCAGGGGGTGTCCTTCCGCATGTCACCCTCATCCGCTCCGCCGCATCAGTGGGGTCCGCAGCGGGGGCCGAGGGGTCTGTGGATTCACTGGGGTTCACCGGCCCGGTCAGCGCCAGCACCGCGGACCTGATTGCCTGCGACAGCACCTTGACCACGGTGCTCGTCGACCATTCGGGCATACCGCTGGACCTCGGGCGCGCCGAGCGACTGTTCACCCCGGCGCTGCGCAAAGCCCTGGGTATCCGCGATCGGGGCTGCGCATTCCCCGGCTGCGGACGACCCGGTTCCTGGTGCGACGCCCACCACATCACCCCGTGGAGCAGCGGTGGGCACACCAGCATCGACAACGGGGTGCTGCTGTGCCGACTGCACCACACCGCCATCCACCACGGCGGCTGGCAGGTCTACCTCGGCCCCGACCGCCACCCCTGGTTCATCCAACCCCATGACCCGGCCGGCCCCGAACCGGCACGCCTGAGATCCCACGCCCGACGCACCATGACCGACCTCTCGGCAGCCGCATAACCCCAACTCTCGGCACCTTGAAAACTACACAGAGAAATCGCCGCCGCGGGAAGCCGCTGGATATTTCGGTACGCACTGCCGCGGACCGAAATATCCAGCGGGCGAAGCGGAATCACTCTTCCCGCGGTTCCTTCCGCGACGCGCGGAGTGAACCGGCATGCGCCTTGGCCGAGGGGTCCTTGCGAGTCTTGGCCAGGCTGGCGACGGTGACGATCACCAGGATGCCGATGATCACGACGAGGCTCAGATAGGTGTTGATCTCGGGGATGCGCGCATCGATGTCGACATGCCCCCAGTGCAGGATGAGCTTCGCGCCGATGAAGGCCAGGATGATCGACAGCCCGGTCGACAGGTAGACCAGCCGGTCCAGCAGGCCCTTCACGAGGAAGAACAGCGCACGCAACCCGAGGAGCGCGAAAGCGTTTGCGGTGAAGACGATGTAGGGCTCGCTGGTGACGCCGAAGACCGCGGGGATCGAATCGAGTGCGAACAGCAGATCCACGCTGCCGATCGCGATGAGGACCGCCAGCAGCGGGGTCGCCATCCGCCGGCCCTCCCGGCGGGTCAGCAGCTTGCCGCCGTCGTAGTCATCGCTGATGGGCAGGATCTTGCGGGTCGCCCGGATCATGATGTTGTTCTCGACATCGGGATCCTCGTTGCGGTGCCGGAAGAGCTGGACCGCGGTGTAGATCAGCAGCAGACCGAAGATCAGGAACATGAAGGAGAACAGGGACAGCAGAGTCGCACCGAGTGCGATGAAGATCGCCCGCATGATGAGCGCGAGGATGATGCCGAAGGTCAGCACCTTGTGCTGGTGCTCCTCGGGTACCGCGAAGGTCGTCATGATGATGACGAACACGAACAGGTTGTCGACCGACAGACTCTTCTCGACGATGTACCCCGCGAAGTACTGCGTGCCGAAGTCCCCGCCGTGGGCCATCGTGAACCACACCCCGAAGCCGACGGCCACCAGGATGTAGAACACCGACCACGCGGTGGCCTCGCGGAAGCCGACGCGGTGCGGCCGGACCGCCGCCAGGATGAGGTCGACAGCCAGCAGTCCGACGATCACGCCGATCGTCACACCCCATGTCACGCCGCTGATCTCGAGCATGCACACATCACCTTTCGGGTCAGAGGGTCACGGGCGGGAAGCGCTGCTCGCCGCCCTGCGCCCAACTTTAACGACGCGAAAAGTTCGCTCTGCTAAACAACTATCTGCCCCGGTCAGGAGACCGCCATCCACACCCCGAGCGCCACCATCACCACCGCGATGATCCCGTCCAGGACGCGCCAGGTGGACGGATTCGCGAACAGCCCGGCGAGCTTGCGCGCGCCGAGGCCCAGTCCGGTGAACCACAGGGCGCTCGCCGCGACCGCACCGGCGCCGAAAAGCCAACGCTGCTCTTGATGTTCGTTGGCCAGGGACCCGAGCAGGATGACGGTGTCGAGGTACACATGCGGGTTCAGCCAAGTGAGCGCCGCAGCGGTGAGCAGCACCTCGGCCAGGCGCGCGGGGGTCTCTTCGGAAGGGTTCAGCGCGCTCGGCCGAAGTGCCCGCCGCGCGGCCAGCAGTCCGTAGCCGATCAGGAAGGCGGCGCCGCCGATCTTGGCGACCGTCACCGCGGTCGGGTGCGCGGTTATCAGTGCGCCGACGCCGGCGATCCCGGCGGCGATCAGGATCAGGTCCGACACCGTGCACAGCGCGATCACCGGCACCACATGCTCGCCGCGGATGCCCTGGCGCAGCACGAAGGCGTTCTGTGCGCCGATCGCAGCGATCAATGCCATGGTGGTCAGGAATCCGATGAAGACAGGTGAAGCCATGGTGCTGACGGTAGGGCGCGTCCAGGCCGAAGTATAGCTAATGATTCTTACAGTAGATTAGCAATGCTAATGCGCGGGTGGATCGGTCTCCGGTAGTTCCGGCAGGTAGACGATGCGATGCTGGTGTCCGCCGTTCTTGCGCGCTGTGTCGGCGGCCTCGCCGGCGATCTTCAGCAGCGCGGCGGTGACGTCGGTGGGCGCCATCGCAGACAGCGGGCCCAGCGGTGTGACGACCGCCCCCACACTTGCCGTGAGCTCGCGCGCCGTGGCCGGTACGCCGGCATTGATCCGTTCGCACAGCGGGTCGGGGTCGCGGGAGTTGAAGATGTCGGCCAGCACGAATTCGGAGTCGGCGGTGTGGGCCAGCACGGTGTCCCGGCGTGCGCTGTCCCGCAACATCTGCGCGATCAGCACCCGCAGCTGCCGGGCGCGGCCCTCGCCGGCGAGATCGGCGACGGCGCCGAAACTGTCCAGGTCCACGACGACGATCACCAGGTAGCGGTCATCGGTACGGCCGCGCGCGGCAATGGTGATGGCCACGCCGTCGTCGAAACCCTCGCGGCTCAGCAGTCCGGTGATCGGCTCGATGGCGCCGGTGAACATGTCCGCATCGATGAGACCGATCAGGGCGCGCACCACGAAGGTCATGAACACGAGGCTCAATGCGATCGTGAGGCTCAGACCGAGGGCGACCGCCGGGTCGGTGCGGCCGAGCCAGTACCCGGTGACGCCGATGACGGTGCCGCCCGCGGCGAGGACGTAGGCGACGAACGTCCCGGTATGGAACACGGTGGCGTAGGTTGCGACGGCGCAGAACAGCGCCGCACCCATCAGCCCGAGCAGCGGGTGCGGCATCAACAGACAGGTGGCCACGCCCAGCGCCGTCCCGAGGATCACGCAGGCTGACGACTGGCGTTTGGTCGGCCAGACGCCGCGTATCCACAGTAATCCGAGCAGGGCGCTGGTGAGGCTGATGGCCACCCCGGCAGCTCGCAGCGGCCACTGCGAGGAGTTGGTGGAACCGAAGATGACGAGCGCCGGCGCCAAACCCCCGATCATCATCCAGGCGGCGATGAATCGGGAGGTCGCGACGCGGGCGCCGCGCGCGTCGAGGCGCGAGGTCATCCAGTGGTAGTGGTCGGGATGGCGGGGGTCCTGCCAACTGGGTGCCGTCACGAGGACGGCCGAGATGAACCTGGCACAGAAACGAGTACCGCCCCCTCCGAGCTCAACCCCACCGAGCGCAGCCTAATCCAGCACCGAATGTCCGGACATGAAACGAAGTGTACGAGTCGGCCGCAGCCGTCCCGATCAGTCCCGGCGTGGCAGCGGGCTGTCCACGGGCGGCTGGCCGCTGCGCTCCGGCCGTCCGGATCCTGGCCGCTGATTGACAATTCACGGTTACCGCGCGGCAAGAACGGGCACCACTGAGGAATCAGGTTCGGTGACCTGCGTCACACGGCGTGGGCTCGGTGCGGGGGAGCGGCCATGACCACAGAACACACGGCAAAGAAGACCGACGTCGACGGTGCCCTGATGGGGGGATCCACCTACCGCAGCCTCGGAGAACAGCGGCTCAGCCCGGGCGAGGAGCGCTTCGAGAAGGGGCGGCGCACGGTCGGGCTGTTCCTCGCGCCGGTGGTGGCCATCGTCTTCCTCGTGCTGCCCATGGGCATCCCGCCCCAGCAGCAGACACTGGCGGGGGTACTGCTGGGCGTCATCGTGCTCTGGGTGACCGAGGCCATCCCCATCCCGATCGGCGGACTGCTGGGCGTCGCCGTCATCGTCTTCCTGGGCGTCGCGCCGGCCGACGATGTGCTCGGGCCGTTCGGTTCATCCACGGTCTTCACCTTCATCGGTGCGTTCATCCTGGCCCAGGCGATGCTGAAGCACGGACTGGCTCGTCGGTTTGCCTTCCGGATCCTCGCGCTTCCCCGGGTGGGGCAGTCCACCACCGGTGTGATCATCGCGTTCGGCGCCATCACCTGTCTGCTGTCGGCGTTCGTGTCCAACACCGCGACGGTCGCGATGCTGCTGCCCACCGCGATCGGGATCCTCGGCGTCATCGCGAAAATCCTTCAGGTGCAAGGGAAAGTCGCGGACGACTTCGACCCGCTGCGGCTGAAGGTCGGCGCCGCGCTGATGCTCATGCTCGCCTACTCGGCCAGCGTCGGTGGGCTCCTGACCCCCGTCGGAAGTCCGCCCAACCTGATCGGTCGCGGACTCATCGAAGAGGCCACCGGCGAGAAGATCAGTTTCGGGCAGTGGATGGTCTTGGCCGCACCCATCTGCCTGGCGATGTTCCTGGTGTTGGCGATCGTGTTGATCTCGCTGAACAAGCCCGAGCTCAAACGGATCGAGGGGGTGTCGGAGTACATCGCCGAACAACGCGCCGAGATGGGGAATCTGACCCGGGCCGAGAAGAACACGTTGGTCGCGTTCGGTGTGACGGTGTCGCTGTGGATCCTGCCCGGTGTCTTCGCGCTGGTCTTCGGCAACGATTCCGACGTGTACACCGCCGTCAGCGACCGCCTGGACGAGGGAACGGTCGCGGTGTTCGGTGCGGCGCTGCTCTTCCTGCTCCCCACCGACTGGCAGCAGCGCGAGTTCACCCTGCGGTGGAAGGATGCCGCGGCCATCGACTGGGGCACGATCGTGTTGTTCGGCACCGGCATCATCTTCGGATCGCTGCTGGCCGACACCGGACTTGCCGAGACCATCGGTAATTCGGTGGCCGAGTCGCTGGGGCTGACGAGCGTCGTGGCCATCACGATCTTCGCGGTGCTGCTGGCCATCGTGGTCTCCGAGACGACCAGCAACACCGCCTCCGCGGCGGTCGTGGTGCCGATCATCATCCCGATCGCGGTCGCCGCCGGCGTCAACCCCTTCGTGCCCGCGCTGGCCGCCACCTTCGCGG
Organism: Mycolicibacterium frederiksbergense; assembly: GCF_012223425.1. Lineage (GTDB taxonomy): Bacteria > Actinomycetota > Actinomycetes > Mycobacteriales > Mycobacteriaceae > Mycobacterium > Mycobacterium frederiksbergense. The sequence goes on along the minus strand of NZ_CP038799.1, from coordinate 1,999,034 downwards.
CGTCCTTCGGGTTCATGCTGCCGGTCTCCACCCCGCAGAACGCGATTGTCTACGGGTCCGGAGCGGTGCCCATCACGACGATGATCCGGTCCGGGGTGACCTTCGACATCGCCGGAGCGATCCTCATCGTGCTGCTCCTGCCGGCGATGGTCGCGGTGCTGGGGCTGGGCGCATGAGCGCGCAGCGCATCGCGGTCATCCCGGGCGACGGCATCGGCGTGGAGGTGGTCGACGCTGCCCGCTCCGTGCTGGACGCGGTCTGCGCGCGGCACGGGATCAGCTTGGAATACCGCATGTTCGACTGGTCCTGTCAACGGTTCGAGCGCGAGGGCACGATGATGCCCGACGACGGTATCGAGACACTGCGCGAGTTCGATGCGATCTTCCTGGGCGCGGTCGGCTGGGCCGGGGTGCCCGACCACGTCTCACTGTGGGGCTTGCTGATCCCCATCCGGCGAGCCTTCCGGCAGTACGTCAACCTGCGGCCGATCAAGGTCTTCACCGGTGTCCGGAGCCCGCTGCGGGACGCCGAGGACGTCGACTTCGTCGTCGTCCGGGAAAACGTCGAGGGGGAGTACAGCGAGGTCGGTGGCCGGCTGAACCGCGGATTCCCCGACGAATTGGCCGTCCAGGAATCGGTGTTCACCCGGGTCGGGGTCAGCCGGATCGCGGACTTCGCGTTCGACCTCGCCATGTCGCGCCGCAAGTACGTCACGTCGGCGACGAAATCGAACGGCATCGTGCACACCCTGCCGTTCTGGGACGAGGTCGTCGCCGAGCGCGCGGCGCACTACCCCGAGGTGCGCCTGGACAGTGAGCACATCGACGCCCTGGCAGCGAAGTTCGTGTTGCAGCCACAGCGCTTCGATGTGGTCGTCGCATCGAACCTGTTCGGCGACATCCTCTCCGACCTGGCCGCTGCCGTGGCCGGGTCGATCGGCATTGCGCCCTCGGCCAACCTGGATCCGACCAAGCAGAACCCGTCGATGTTCGAGCCCGTACACGGATCCGCGCCGGACATCGCCGGACGGGGTATCGCCAATCCCATCGGTGCGGTCTGGTCGGCGGCGTTGATGCTCGACCATCTCGGCCACCCCGGCGCGGCCGAGGATGTGATGACCGCCGTGACCGCCACCCTCGCCGACCCGGACACCCGCACCGCCGATCTCGGGGGTACGGCATCGACAGCCGAGGTGACCGCGGCGCTCATCGCCGCGCTGCCGTGAGTTGCCCTACTTGAGCATGCTCCCGGCGTCCACGGTCACGGGAAGGCCTGTCACGTAGCGAGATTCATCGGATGCCAGGAACAGCACGGCATTGCTGATATCGACGGGCTCGACCCAGCCGACCGGCAGGACGTGCATGAACTGCGCCGCGACGGCGAGATCGGCGGGACCCGGGTTCTCCAGGTCCGGGCGGAACAGCTTCATCGTTCCTTCGTTCATGAACATGGGCGTGTTCACGTTGGTGGGACAGACGGCGTTGACGCGGATGGAGTGCTGGCCGAGTTCCACGGCGAAGGTACGCATGAGGCCGATGACACCGTGCTTGGCGGCAATGTAGTGCCCGGTGTGGGGGTATGCCTTGAGGCCGCCCACCGAGCTGGTCAGCACGATCGAGCCACCGTGTCCGCCGGAGATCAGATGCGGGACAGCGGCTTTGACCGACTTCCACACCCCGGAGAGGTTGACGCCGATCATATCGTCCCAGTCGGCTTCGCTGGTCTTGTCCAGCGTCTGCCCGCCGTTGCCGATGCCGGCGTTGGCAACGATGATGTCGAGGCGGCCCAACTGTTCCACTCCGCTGTCCACCGCCGCCTGCAGGGCATCGAAGTCGCGGACGTCGACCTGGGCGGTGACGATCCGGCGATTCAGGCCCTTCACCAGGTCGGCGGTCTGAGCCAGATCGTCGGGGGTCGATGGTGCGATCTGGCTGTCGGCGCTGATCGGGCCGCAGACATCCACCGCGATGATGTCGGCGCCTTCCTCGGCCAGTCGCACCGCGTGACTGCGTCCCTGCCCGCGTGCGGCGCCGGTGATGAAGGCGACTTTGCCCTCGACTCGACCTGTACCCATGTGGCCACCTCGATTCTGTTCGGCCGATCGATCAATTTTGTCGATCGATCAGGAAGACTGGCATCGATCTGGAAGGGTGTCAACCGGCGCCCGATGGGCATCGATTCAAGCGTTGACCGACCGTTGTGCGCCGTGATAAGCATGGCGCACTGAGTTGACTGATCGATCGATCAAGGACGGTGGATCCCGGTGTTGCGAGGTGTCAGGACGTGACCGTGCGGAAACAACTGTGGGTCGACCCGCGGCTGTGTGAGGGGCATGCGCTCTGCCTCGAATCGGCTCCCGAGGTCTTCGATCTGTCCGACGACGATGTCGCCGAATGCGTCCGACAGCCCACCGACGAACTGTGGGAGCAGGCCACCGCGGCCATCGACGCCTGCCCACGCGGGGCGATCAGCCTCATCGACGACCCGAAAGGACAACCCGTCCCATGACCGATCTCGCAACCGTCAACTTCTTCGCCGACCCGGACGTCAGCCAGAACCCCTACGAATATTGGGATTATCTGCGTGAGCAAGGCCCGGTGACCCGCGAGCCGCACTTCGGTGTCTACGCGGTGACGGGCTATCAGGAAGTGATGGCGGCGTTCAAGGACCACGAATCGTTCTCGGCGGTCAATGCCATCGGCGGGCCGTTCCCGCCGCTACCGTTCACACCCGAGGGTGACGACATCAGTGAACAGATCGAGGCGCACCGGCACCTGTTTCCGATCTATGAGCACATGGTGGTCATGGACCCGCCGGCTCACGAGAAGGCGCGCTCGCTGCTGAGCAAGCTGCTCACGCCCCGGCGGCTCAAAGAGAACGAAGAGTACATGTGGAAGTTGGTGGACAGCTCCATCGACGCCATCATCGACAAGGGTCGGTGCGAGTTCCTCACCGAGTACGCCAAGCCGTTCGCCACGTCGGCGATCATCGACCTGCTCGGGGTGCCCGCCGAGGACCGTCCCGAGTTCCTGGCCGCGCTCGGCGCCGAACGCCCCGAAGGTAATCGGGTGGGCGCGCTCGACGGCGAGCCGGTCGGTCTGGACCCGCTGCAATACCTCGACGACAAGTTCGTCGGGTACCTCGCCGAACGCCGCCGGGCGCCGCAGGATGACGTGCTGTCGGGAATGGCCACCGCGGTCTACCCGGACGGGTCGACACCGGAACTGATCGAGGTGGCCAAACCGGCGACGTTCCTGTTCGCCGCCGGCCAGGAGACCGTGACCAAGCTGCTCAGCGCCGCGGTGCAGACCCTCGGCGACCGGCCGGAGTACCAGAAGATGCTTCGTGAGAACCCGGGGGGAATCCCGACGTTCATCGAGGAAGCGCTGCGGATGCATTCCCCGACCAAGATCGACTTCCGGCTCGTCCGCCGAACCACCACGCTCGGTGGTGTGCACCTGCCTGCCGGCACCATCGTCATGCTCTGCCTGGGCGCGGCCAACCGGGACCCCCGGAAGTTCGAAGACCCGCACGAGTTCCGGCCCGACCGCAAGAACGTGCGTGAGCACATCGCGTTCGGCCGGGGAATCCACACCTGCGCCGGCGCCCCGCTGGCTCGGGTGGAGGGCCAGATCACCGTGCGCCGAATGTTGGACCGCATGAGCGACATCCGCATCGACGAGTCGGTGCACGGACCGGCGGACCGGCGCGACTACACCTACGAACCCACCTTCCTGCTACGCGGACTGACGCAGTTGCGCATCGAATACACGGCGTCGGCCTGACGAGCACGCCGCATACCAGGAGAGGGCCACGGATGACGTTGCAGGCAGTGCTCGACGAGCTACGCGAGCGACCGGGCTCGGGGGATCTGATCCCTGTGATCGACCCGGCCACCGAGGAGCAGATCGCCGAGTTCACCGATGGAGGCGCCGCGGCCGTGGACGACGCCGTCGCACGGGCCCGGGCGTCATTCGAAGCGGAAGTGTGGCGGGGCAAGCCGGGAAACGAGCGTGCCAAGGTGATGTGGCGGATCGCGGACCTGATCGACGAGCACGCCGAGGACCTCGCGCAGATCGACTCGCTCAACACCGGCATGCCCTACAACCAGGCTCACATGATCATGGCCACGAGTGCCGACATCTTCCGGTATTACGCCGGATGGTGCACCAAGATCAACGGGATAGCGCACGATATCCAGATGACCGGTGGTATCACCGGCGCCCACTCGACGATGCACGGCTACACCCTCAAGGAACCCTACGGCGTCGTCGGGCTCATATTTCCCTGGAACGGACCGGTTTTCAACGCATGCACCAAACTGGCTCCCGCCCTGGCGGCCGGGTGCAGCAGCGTGGTCAAACCGGCCGAGGAGACGCCGCTGTCGGCACTGCTGCTGATGCGAATCCTCGGTGCGGCGGGAGTGCCCGACGGTGTGGTGAACCTGGTGACGGGTTACGGGCACACCGCCGGTGCGGCACTGACCGAGCACCCCGACGTCGAGAAGATCGCCTTCACCGGATCGACCGAGATCGGCAAGTGCATCGTCGCCGCGTCGACGGGCAACCTCAAGCGCGTCACCTTGGAACTGGGCGGCAAATCGCCGGTACTCATCTATGACGACGCCGATTTGAACATGGCGATCACCATGGCGGCGATGGGAATTTTCATTCACTCCGGGCAGGGGTGTATCTCGGGCTCCCGCGTCTTCGTGCAACGGGGTGTGTACGAACAGGTGGTGGAAGGGATTGCCGGCATAGCGAATTCGCTGCAGCTCGGCGGACCCAAGGACGAGAATGCGCTCATCGGCCCCCTGATCAGTGGCAAGCAGCTCAATCGGGTCATGGGATATATCGACGAGGGCAAGCGGGACGGTGTCGAGATCGTCACGGGCGGTCACCGGTTGGACCGACGGGGATACTTCGTGCACCCCACCGTCCTGGCCGGCGTTGATCCGCAGATGCGGCTATATCAGGAAGAGATCTTCGGGCCCGTCGTCACCGTCCTGCCGTTCGACGATGACGACGAGGCAGTGGCGCTGGCCAACAACTCCGACTACGGGCTGGCCGCGACCGTGTGGACACGGGAGATCGGCCGTGCCCATCGGCTGGCAAAGAGGTTGCAGTCCGGAACGGTGTCACTCAATTGCCAGATGGTCTTCGATCCTGCCATGCCCTTCGGCGGGTACAAGCAGTCCGGGTGGGGTTATGAATGGGGCCGGGAAGGGATCGAGAGCTATCTGCACACCAAAGCCGTCTACACCCAGTTGTAGTGCGCTGTGTTGATGCTGCGCGGCGCCGATGAGGAATTTCACCCCGAACTCAGGCGGTACGCCAGGATGCTGCCCCGGACACTGGTGACGCCGTTGACGTTGCCGGTGTTCCAGCGGCTTCCCCCCATCCGGATGCACCGACCTCCGCCCGGCGTGAGCACCGCGGTGATGGGTTCCGGTGTGACAGTGCGGGTGTTCCGGCCGCCATACGGCGACAACGGCAGCGCGCTGCTGTGGATTCACGGTGGCGGTTTCATGCTCGGTGACGCGAGGATGGACGACGCCTTGTGCGCCCGCCTGGCCGCCGAGACCGAGGCGACGGTGGCGGCGGTCGATTATCGGTTGGCTCCGGCCCACCCCTATCCGGCCGCTCTCGACGACTGTTACGAGGCGTTGGTCTGGCTGTCGGATCACCCCGATGTGGACCCGGTGAGACTGGCGGTGGGCGGTGCCAGCGCGGGCGGAGGGCTTGCCGCCGCACTGGCGCTACTGGCCCGGGATCGTGGCGAGATCAGCTTGGCCGCACAACTTCTCGTGCACCCGATGCTGGATGACCGGACCGGCCTGCACGCAGATCCGCATCGCGCGGCGCGCCGGCTCTGGAATGCGACGAGTAACCGGCTGGCATGGTCTGCCTACCTCGGCGGCGTCGCCGCAGACACGGTGGCGCCGGCCCGCCGCGGTGATCTGAGCGGGCTGCCACCGGCCTGGATCGGCGTGGGCACCCTCGATGTGCTCCACGACGAGGCGGTGCGCTACGGCGAGCGGCTGAGAGCCTCGGGTGTATGCGCCCAGGTGTGCACCGTGCCGGGGGCCTTCCACGGGTTCGACGCTGTCGCACCGAAGGCCCGTGTCGCGCGCAAGTTCGTTCACGCTCAGAGCATCTGGTTGCGTGAGCGGTTGGCGGTGTAGTCGCGCCGAAGCGCTGCGCATGCGTCGCGCAGGATCAGCTGCCCTGCGCGCGTATATAGGTGTTGAGCACGTCGACCAACGTTCTGCGATCCCTGCTGGTGTCGAGTGGCTGTGGGGAAACCATCTGGGCGAGCACTATTCCCCGTAGCGTCGCCCAGATGAGGTTTCCGATCTCGGTGGCCTGCGGCGCGTCCAGGTCTTCGCCGAGATGCCGGCCGAGTTCGGTGAATTGGCGCATGGTGTCCGACAGTTGAGCGTTGACCGCACTGTCGCGCGCTGCGCGGGTGGAGATGAGGATTTCGAGCGCGGCCATGGATGTCGGGCTGGAGAACGCCTGCCACAGCGCGTCGACGACGACCTCGGTGCGGCGCTCGGTGGGCAGGTTCCCCGTGTCGCGGCGCAGTCTTTCGAGTGCCTCGGTGAGCTCGGTGATGCCCTGGTCGACCACAGCCATGAGCAGTCCACCGAGGTCGCCGAAGTGGTACTGCACCACTCCCCAGGTGAGTCCGGCGCGTTCGGTGATCCGCCGCACGCTGGGTGCGGCGAAGCCTTCGTCGAGGATGTAGCGCACCGTTTCGTCGATGACGGCTCGGCGGGTGCGTTCGGCGCGTTCCTGGTTTCCGCCGGGCGGCCGCCGGGGTGCTGGGGACCGTGCCATGGGCCCTATGTCACCACATTGTCCCGGCTAGATGGTCGAGGGGGCGCAGCTCGTGGGCGGCGAGGATACCGGCGGGTGCCCGGCACACCGCATCGATGACGTTGACCGCGCGGGCAGCGGTGGCGACGACTCCGCCGATGTTGTGGTCGACTCCGGAACCGCCGACATGGGTGTCGATCCGGATGCCGGGATCGCCCTCGACGGTGACGCGGTGTACGCCCGGTCTGCCGTCGGGGGGATAGGCCCAGTCCGGTGCGTCGGCCGCTGTCAGTCGATTGACGTGCTCCATCGTGATGATCACCTCGCCGTCGCGCAGCCCTTCGACACCGAAGCGGACCGCGGCCACCCGGCCGGGCGCGACGTCCATCATGGTGGTGGAGATCGGTTCGGGAGTGACCCATTTCTCGTGCCGTTCGCGTACTTCGTCGAGTGTCACGCCGAGGTCGCGGGCCAGGCTACGCACCTGGATCCCCCACATCGACGCCAGTACGCCGGGCGCAAAGAGGATCGGTTCGTGTTCGGGCTCGGTGCCGAAACCAAAGCTCACACCGGTGAATTCGGCGTCGTCGTAGCTGCCGTACTCGCAGATCTCCTGCACGGTGACCGAGGTGGCCCGGCCGGCGAGGCTCAATGCCGCATACACCAGGGTGTCACCGGAGAAGCCCGGGTCGATACCGTTGACGTAGAGCGTCGAGTTGCCCTCCCGGCACGCCTGCTGCAGTGGTTCACGCAGCCATGTGTCGGTGAATTCAGGTGCGACCAACCAGACGAAAGACGTTCCTACGACGTTCGTCCCGGCACTCAGGAAGCGGATCAAGTCGGCCATGGCCGCGTGCGGGCGCGTCTCCGCTTGAGAGGTGTACACGACGCAGTCAGCCTGCAGCGCAACGAGTTCGTCGATGTCGGATGTCGCGATCACTCCGGTGGGCGTGGTGATGCCGCAGAGATCTGCGGCATCGCGCCCGACTTTGTCCGGCGATGCGGCGTGCACCCCGACGAGTTCGAGATCCGGGCGCCCGATGATCGTCCGGAGCGCGTGGATTCCGACGTTACCGGTGGAGAATTGAATGACGCGGCGGGTCAATGTCTTTCCTTCAGAGTAGGTCGGTGATGGTCTTGAGGCCGGCATCGTAGAGAACGCCGGGGAGCATGCCGCCGTCCATCTCGATGGTGGTGCCGTTGATGTAGTCCGCTGCCCCGGAGGCGAGGAACACGCAGGTACGGCCCACTTCGGCGGGTTGACCGCCGCGCTTGAGCGGAATGGGGTCGAAGTACTGCTCGCCGTCCGGATCATCCTTGGGCAGTACGAAGGACTGGAAGTTCTCGGTGACGGTGGGCCCGAGCGCGACGCAGTTCACCCGCGTCGCCGGGCCCCACTCCTGGGCGAGTGATCGGGTCATCTGGTTGAGGCCTGCCTTGGCGGCGCCATAGGACACCAGGGTGGGCGAGCCGGCGGCGTGACCGGCCCCGCTGGAGATGTTGATGATGCAGCCGGTCCCGTCCTGTGTCTTCATCTGCCGGTAGGCGCGGATGGCGAACCAGAGCGGACTGATCAGGTTCATCTGCACGGCGAAGGCATGGAACAGCACGCTGCGCTCAAAGTCGTCATCGCTGGCCGGGGCACCTTGGATGCGTGACACCAGGCTGGGCACGGCATCCACCGACGGTGACGGGACCGTGCCTCCGGCATTGTTGACCAAGATGTCGATGCGGCCGTAGGTGTCGACGACCTGGGTGACGAAGGCGTCGATGGCCCGATAATCGGCTTGGTCGCAGACCATCTGCGCTGATCGCTCGGTCCAGGCCGGATCGTTCTCGGTACCGGGTAGCGCGTTCATCGGTGCCCGTGAGCAGCCGATCACCGTCGCCCCGGCTCGCAGGAGTTCGTGGGCGATGCCCACTCCGACGCCACGGCTCGTCCCGGTGACAATCGCGACTTTTCCGTCCAGTTCAGCCATGTGAGTACTCATCTCTGCGTACGGAAGACGGGCGGCAGCGCGTGATGCGCCGATACCGAAGCGATCGGATCCGACATCACAAAAGATTACATCTGTTATTTTTATCTACGTGCGGAATCGGTCACCCAGGCGTGTGTCGAAAGGGCAACGATGACCAACACGTTGCGGGTCGCTCAGTGGACCACCGGCAACGTCGCCGGCGAAGCGGTGAAGGCCACGTTGGCGCGCCCGGATCTGACCCTGGTCGGCGCGTACGCGTACTCACCGGAGAAGGCCGGTGTGGATGTGGGGACGTTGTGCGGGATCGGTCGTGAGCTCGGGGTGTTCGCAACCACAGAGGTGAGCGCCCTCCTGGCGCTGGCGCCCGATTGCATCGTCTACACACCCCTGCACTTCGAGGTCGCAGAGGTGGCGCAGATCCTGCGTGCCGGAGTCAACATCGTCACCAGTGCCGAGTTCCTGACGGGCATCAATCTCGCCCCCGCCGACCAAAGGCTGATCGAGACCTCGGCCCGCGAGGGCGGGGCCACCATCTTCGGCAGCGGGATGAACCCCGGATATGCCCAGATGATCGCCGCGGTATCGAGCGGCATTTCCACCAATGTGCGCCACGCATCGATGACCGAGTCCGTCGATGTCTCGCAATTCATCGGCGACGCGAACTTCCAATCCGTCGGCTGGGGTCGACCCAAAGATGATCCGTCCCACACCGATGACGTGCGCCGGGGCACCGCGGTGTTCGCCGAAGCCGTCGACATGTTCGCCAAGCTGATGCGTATCGATCTCGACGAGATCTGCTGCGATGTCGCCTTTGCCCACACCACCGGAGACGTCGTCGCCGACGGGGTGTCGATACCGGCCGGCCACGTGGGCGGAATGGACGTCAAGTGGTACGGAACCTCGGGTGGCCGTGAGGTTTTGGCGGTCAATCAACGCTGGATAGCCACCCCGTTGCTGGAACCGGCGTGGACCGTCGAACACGGATACCGCATCGACATCGTCGGCGACCCCAGTGTGCACGTCAAGGTCGACCTGATGCCGACAGCCGACGATCTCGCTGAGCTGACGCCCTCCCGGATGCGAGGCATCGGCCTGCGGATCACCGCCGCCCCGCTGATCAACGCGATTCCCGCGGTCTGTGCGGCCGCACCGGGAATCGCCACCTACGCCGACATTCCCGTGGTCGCGGCGCGCTTGCTCAGCGCGACAACGACCACAGAGTAGCTATCCGTCGGCGCCGGGGTGTTGCGCATCCTCGGCCGGCGGTGTCCTCGATGCAGCGGCGAACACGGCGAGTTGGGCGTCGACGAAGGCACGCATCTCGTCATGCCCCAGTGTCACGCCGACCGCTTCTTCGTTGCACAGGCTGCGCGCGGTCTGGGCGATGAGCATCGACACGGCGACCGGGGGAAACCTGTCGAGATCGACGCCCCTGGCGCGCAACGCGACGGTGACGGCGGCGGTCTCGATATCGCGGACGCGTTCGGCATAGGAGCGCAGCTCGGCACGGATTGTCTTGCGATGGTTGGCAAGTGCCATGAACTCGGTGTTGAGGCCGGTCAGCCGGGAGTCGTTGTTCATCTCCCACAACATCCGCAACGGATCCGCGTCCATCAGAGCGGCACGCATGCGCTCGAGCGAGGCGTCGGCGCCGGCGCGCAGGACCTCGACGAACAGGTCGTCCATGGTGGGGAAGTAGTAGTAGACCAGCGCCTGCTTGACGCCGGCTTCCGCAGCGACCCGACGAGACGTGGCGGCCGCGTAGCCCTCGTCCCGCATGAGTTTCGCGGTGGCCTCGATGAGCCTGAATCGGGCTCCCGTATCGGGTGATTTGGGTGTGCGAGCGCTTGCCACTCAGCCGCCCCGCGACAAATGGCCGCGCCGGCACCCGCTGCGACGCGTGTAGGGCATGGCGAATTGTAGCAGTGTGGTCGATCGATCGATCAGTCCTGCTCGGCGGGCTCAGCCCAGGCCGATACGGATGTTCTTGGTCTGCAAGAACTCCTGTAAACCTTCCCAACCGCCGGTACGCCCGAAGCCGCTCTGCTTGTACCCGCCGTAGGGGCCTTGCGGCGAGATCCTGCTCGTCGAATTGATCCACACCGAGCCGGATTCCAGCGCCCGCGCCACCCGGTGCGCGCGCTGCAGGTTGCGGGTGTGGATGAATGCGTTCAGTCCGTAAGCGGTGTCGTTGGCGGTTCGCACGGCCTCGTCGTCATCGGTGAACCTGATGATCGACACGACCGGGCCGAAGGTCTCGGTCTGCGCCAGCGGTGACGAGTTGTCGACGTCGGCGAATACGGTGGGCTCGACGTAAAAGCCCTGCGCCAGTTCACCGCCCACCCGCTTGCCGCCGGTGAGGAGTTCGCCGGCGCCGGTGCGCACTGCGGTATCGACGGTGTCGAGGATGCGGGTGAGGGAGCCCTCGGAGATCACCGGACCGAACCTGACCGTCGGGTCAAACGGGTCTCCGACGGTGGCGGAGCTGACCACCGCGAGGAACTTCTCGACAAAGGTGTCATACACCGAAGCGTGCACCAGCAGCCGACTCGCGCACGCGCAGCTCTGACCGGACTGCATCAACGGTCCCTGATGTGCGGACAGCATCGCCGCCTGATCCAGATCGGCATCGTCGAAGACGATGTTGGCCGACTTCCCACCCAGCTCGGCGACCACGGGTGTCAGGTTGTCGGCCGCCGCGCGGATCACCGCGCGCGCGGTGGTTCCGCCACCGGTGAAGTGGACCTTGCGCACCCCCGGATGCCGTACGAGGGCGTCGCCGCCTTCGGCGCCGGCGGGCAGGATGTTCACCAGACCTGGGGGAAGGCCGGCATCCAGACACAACTCACCGAAGCGCAACGCGGCCAAGGGCGCCAGTTCGGAGGGTTTGAAGACGACGGCGTTCCCGGCGGCAAGGGCCGGCGCGACACAGGAACCCGCCACCGCCAGTGACCCGTTCCACGGCGCGATCACCCCGACCACGCCGTACGGTTCCCGCTCGACGAGGTTCACGTCGAAGGATCCACTCACCGGTGTGCTCGACCCACCCACCTTGTCGGCGTATCCGGCGAAGTGGCGCAGAAAGGCCTCCAGCATGTGCGCCGTGCCGGCGTACGCTACCGGCACCGCGTAATCGTGCACATTCAGTACGGCCAACTCGTCGAGATGGTCGTGAACGACATCGGCGAGGCCGATCAGTCGGTCGCGACGGACATCGACGGTTTGCGCCGCCCACTCCCGCTGGGCCTCGCGTGCGGCACCGACAGCGCGGTCGACGTCGGCCGCGCCGGCCAACGCGACCCTCGCATTCGGCAGTCCGGTCGCGGGAAAGATGTGTTCGTGCGTGTCCGCCGTCGAGGTGATCCGGTCACCGCCGATCAACAATCCGACTGGTGCACCGGTCATTGTGCGCCCCACTCCTCGGTCACCCGTTGCTTTTGTTCACCGATCACCTGATTCAGGTGGGAGCCCTTCGGCCAGCCGTAGTAGGCCGCGAACTGCAAAGCAAGCTCATCCATCTCGTCAAAGGACACCTCACGGCTCTTCAGCGCGGCGTAGACGTGGCTGAGGATGGGGTAGGGCGCGTCCTGAAAAGCCACACACGCGACCGTGATCAGGCGGCGTTCCTTCATGCCGAGCCCCGGCCGCAACCACATCTCGCCGAACACGAAGTTCAGAATTCCGGCGCCCTGGAACGGGTTGTCCTGATTCGGCGCGAACTCCAGGCAGTTGATGTCCTTGAAGGACTGAGCACCGACGGCAAGACGGGCCTCGGGGTCACTGGGCGTGGGCAAGGGCAGCAGCGGCAGCGGAGGTGGGACCTGCTCGCCACGTTCCCGGTGGATCCGGGCCCACTGTTCGTCGACGATCATGTTGAAGCGCGATGCTTTCGGCCATCCGGCATACACCGCGAAATGCAGTACAGTCTCCTGCATTTCGACGATGCTCACGTCACCACTGTTCAGTGCGGCGTACACGTGATCGCGCAGCGGAGTTTCGGCATCGGCATCCGCCACGCAGGCCAGCGTGACGAACCGGCGGTCGCGGCGGCTCAGGCCCGGCCGTTGCCATACCTCAGCGAAGACGAAGTCGAGCATGCTCGTGGTGGCCGGTGCGGTGTCCTCGGGAGCCGGGACGGTCATCACCTCGGCGAAGGCCTGCCGGCCCCGTTCCAGACGGTCTGTATCGGTCAGCGTCACAATCATTTCCTTCTCAGCGGCCGGTCATCTGATGGTGACTCCGGCGTCGACCTTGAACTCCAGCCCGGTCACGTACCGCGCTTCGTCGGAGACCAGGAACAGCACCGCATTGCTGATGTCGATGGCCTCGGCCATCACGATGGGCAGGGCATTCTGGAAGATCGGCCCGAGGTCGGGCCGCTTCTCTCTCAACAGTGAGTGCAGCGATGCGGGCTGCATGCCGGTCTCGACACCGGTGGGATGCACGGTGTTGACCCGGACATTCACCGCCGCAAGCTCATTGGCCAGGGCCTTGCTCATCCCGACGACGCCGTGCTTGGACGCCGTGTAGGGCGTGTGCAGCGGGCTGCCCTTGACGCCTGCCGCCGAGCTGATGTTGATCAGGCTGCCGCCGCGCTCGACCAGGTGCGGCAGTGCCGCGGCGCAGGTGTTCCAGGTGCCGATCAGATTGACGTCCACGACGGTGCGCCACTGTGCCGATGTGGTGGTGTCCCAGGTCCCGGCGGTCAGGACTCCGGCGTTGGCCACCGATGCGTCCAGGCCGCCGAGTTCGGTGACCCCGGCAGCGACGGCGGCCGCGAGCGCCTCCGCATCCCGTACATCGACGACGTGGGTGACGGCCCGCTGGCCCAGTTCTCCTACCAGTCGGGCCGTTTCGGCCAGATCGTCCTGGGTGGACAGCGGGTACTCCACCTCGGGAAGCGAGGTGCAGATGTCGATCAGGATCAGGTCGGCGCCCTCCTGCGCCAGCCGTACCGCATGGCTGCGGCCCATCCCCCGGGCTGCACCGGTGATCAGGACGCGCTTGCCCTCGACCCGGCCGTTCATAGCTTGTTGCAGAAGCCGGCGTCGACCGGGAACGTGACCCCGGTGACGTATTTGGCGGCGTCGGAGACCAGATAGCCGATCGCCGCGCTGATGTCTTCGGGTTCGAGCATGGACACCGGCATCGGGTTCTGCAGATGCGGCCCCGCGCCGGGATACTGCTCCAGGAAGGCGGTCATCGCCGGATTGTTCGCCATCATGGTGTTGACACCGGTCGGGTGCACGGTGTTGACCCGGATACTGTGGGGGGCAAGGGCGTTGGCCAGTGTCCGCATCAGGCCGACGACACCGTGCTTGGATGCCGCGTAACCGAGGCCACCGCCCTGCGAGCCGCCGAAACCCTTGAGCCCGGCCGTCGAACTGGTGAACACGATTGCGCCGCCGCGCTCACCGGCGATCAGGTGCGGAATGGTGGCTTTCGCGGTGTGGAAGGAGCCGATGAGATTCACGTCGATGGCTGCGGACCACATGTCCAGGTCCTCTTCGATACTGACCTCGCGGAAAGCCGTCGGCGCGATTCCTGCATTGGCGCAGACGATGTCGAGTCGGCCGAAGTGCGCTACCCCGGCGTCGACCGCTGCCTGGACGGCATAGAAGTCGCGGACATCGGCTACCGTACCCAACATCTTCGCCCCGGCGTTCTCCACCAGTGCGATCGTCTCGTCCAGTTCGGCACGGCTGGCCATCGGATAGCCGTTGGCCGGGATGTCGGCGCAGATATCGATCCCGATGATGTCGGCGCCCTCGCTTGCGAGCCTGATCGCGTGGCTGCGGCCCTGCCCGCGTGCCACGCCGGTGATGAAGGCGACCCTGCCGTCCAATGAGCCCATGAATCCTCGCTTCGTTGCGGGTGCCGCCTCTGCGTGCGGCGCTCCGGAGTAACCGGGTTACTGGGGGTACGGTAACCAAGTTACTGACGATGGGCAAGGGGGTGCGCGATGGCGGAGATCGATGACCGGCTCCTCGCCGTCGTCGTCGAGATTCTCGAGACCGAGGGCTATGACGCGGTGCAGTTACGCGAGGTGGCGCGCCGCGCGCGCTCGTCGTTGGCCACCATCTACAAGCGGTACACCACCCGTGAGGACCTGATCCTCGCGGCGCTCGAGGTATGGCTGGACGAGAACCGATACTCCGAGGTCACGCCGCATCGGCGGGCTGAGGGGGAGACTCTGCACGAGGCGATGATGTCGCTGTTTCGCACCATCTTCGAACCGTGGGAGCGCAATCCGGGAATGCTGACGGCCTACTTCCGGGCGCGGTCATCAGCCGGTGGGCAACGCCTCTTTCGGCGGGGTTTCGATATCGTCGGGCCGGCAGGTCTTGAGCTGATGGCCGATGTCGACGACGACTTCGTCGCCGACCTGAACACGGTCCTCTCCAGCGTGGTCTACGGACTGCTGGGCAGGTTCGTGGCCGGTGAGATCGAGACCACCGAGATTCTGCCCGCTCTGGACCGCACGGTCTACTGGGTCACCACGGGTTACGAACTGTCGAAAAGTGTTGCAGCAGAATAGCTCAGCGGCCGGAAAGCCTATCGTCGAGCACCGAGAGCGCCGCCAGCAGTGAACCCTCGGGCATCGGGGTGTTGTCCGACGCCGCCATCAGCACCCCCACGATCGCCCCGGCGATCACCCGGCGTGCGAGTGCGTCGGTGGGCGCATCGGGTCGTTCGCAGAGCGCCTCGGTGATCAGGTCGATCACCCGGATGTATTCGGTGTAGAGCAGGCCGCGCGCTTCGGGCACCTGGTACATCAACCGCTGCCCGGTCGCGGCATCCTCGCGCTCCTCGGGTGTCATCGCACCGAACACCTGGGCGACCGCGTGCCGGTAGGCCGCGATGATGGACAGTTCCGGGGGCGCTTGCGCGAAGGCCGCCAGGATCGGCGCGGTCTGATCGTCGGACAGCAGCACTGCTTCCTTGACCCCGAAGTAGCGATAGAACGTGCGCGGCGAGATGTCGGCGGCATCGGCGATCTGCTCGACGGTCGTGTCGGCGTACCCCCGCGCGGCGAACAGTTCGAAGGCCGCCCGGCGGATGGCGATGCGGGTACTGATTTTCTTGCGCTCCCGCAGGCTCTTCTCGACTTCAGGTGTCGCCACGACCCCATTGTCCACCTACGGTGGACGTGTTCAGCCGACCAGCGTGCTCGCCGCGCCCGCCATGTGTTCGGCGACGGTGGCCGCTGCCAGGGTTTCGTCCCCGGATTCGATGGCGTCGACGATGTCGTAATGCCGCTTGGCGTTCATGTTCTTGATGGCGCGGTCGACGCCGGCGAACATGATCGACATCCGGATGCTGCCCTCCAGCGATGTCCACTGGTGCAGCAACGTCTCGTTGCCGGTGAGTTGGCACATGGTGCGGTGGAAGCGCAGGTCGGCCTCGATCCGGTCCTCCAGGTTCGCCTCGGCCCAGCGGTCCATGTCGTCGACGGCGCGACGCAGGGTCGCGACGGCTTCGGTGCGGTCGGGCCGGGTGGCGAGCTCGCGGGCGGCCATCGACTCCAGCGCGGCGCGGACGTTGAAGATATCGCGAATCTCCTTGGCGTCCAGGTGTCGTACCGAGAGCCGACCGCGGGCCCCCGCCGAGATCAGGCCCTCCTGCTGGAGTTGGCGCATCGCCTCGCGCAGGGTGCCCCGGCTGATCTGCAGCGCGTCGGACAGATCCGTTTCCACCAGGTGGGTGCCCGGGGTGAGCTGGCCGGTGGTGATGGCGCGGCGCAGCGCGGTCAGCGCCTGTTGGCGCAGGCTGGTTTTCTCCAGGCGCAGCAGAGATGTGGAATCCACGGACATCCTGCGCTCCTTGACTGTCAACATTCAGATGTCAACACTTTACAGCCGTTCCAGCACCGTGGCGACGAGACGCGCGGTCGCGAGCCCGTAGCGGTCGTGCAGGGTCGGCAGCGCGCCGGCGGCCAGGAACTCATCCGGCAGTGCGACGGGGGTGATCTGCTTGCCCAGCCCACGCTGCACGGCCGCCGAGGCGACCGTCTCGAACAGGCCGCCGATCACCGTGTGATTCTCACAGGTCACCACGAGGCGGTCCGTATCCACCTGTGCCAGCACGGTTTCGGTGTCGAACGGCTTGATGGTCGGGGTGTGCACCACGGCCACGTCGACATGGTGGGCAGCCAGTTGTTCGGCGGCCTGCAGGGCCCGCATCGTCATCAGGCCCGACGAGATCAGCACCACGTCGGCCCCGCCGCGCAGCACCGTGGCCTTGCCGAGTTCGAATCGGTAGTCGTACTCGTCCAGCACGGTGGGCACGTTGCCGCGTAGCAGCCGCAGATAGGTGGGTCCGGCGTGTTCGGCGAGCTGCGGGACGGCCTGCTCGATATCCACCGAGTCGCAGGGATCGACGATGGTCAGGTTCGGCACCCCCCGGAAGATGGCAATGTCCTCGGTGGCCTGGTGCGACGGGCCGTAGCCGGTGGTCAGTCCGGGCAGGCCCCCGATGATGTTCACGTTGAGGTTCGGCTCCGCGATGTCCAGACAGATGAAGTCATACGCGCGCCGCGCCGCGAACACCGAATAGGTGGACGCGAAGGGGATCAGGCCGGTTTCGGCCATCCCCGCGGCGGCGCCGAAGAGCAACTGCTCGGCCATGCCCATCTGGAAGAACCGGTCCGGGAACTGGTTGGCGAAGATGTGCATATCGGTGTACTTGCCCAGATCGGCGGTCAGGCCCACGATCCGGTCATCGGCCTGGGCGGCCTTGACCAGTGCGTGCCCGAACGGGGCCGGGGTGGTCTTCTGGCCCGGATCGGCGAACGAGGCGATCATCGCCGATGTCTTGAGCTTGGTGGGCGCGCTCATGCGTGGACTCCCTCGGTCAGTTGGTCGCGGCAGATCTGCCACTCGTCGGCGTCGATGCGCATGAAGTGCGCCTTCTCCCTGTTCTCCAGCAGCGGCACACCGCGGCCGACCTTGGTGTCGCACAAGATGACCGACGGCGCACCGGTGCTGACGGCGTCGAAGGCGCCCAGCAGCGCGTCGACGTCATTGCCATCCACCCGTGCCACCTGCCAGCCGCAAGCGGACCATTTGTCGGCGATCGGCTCGGTGCGCAGCACACCGGCCGTCGGCCCATCGGCCTGCAGCGCGTTGATATCCACCATCGCGATGAGGTTGCCCAGTCCGTGGTGCGCGGCGCCCATCGCGGCTTCCCAGGTCGAGCCCTCGTCGAGCTCACCGTCGGACAGGAAGTTGATGACGCGGGCATCCGAGCCTTGGTGCCGCAATCCCAGCGCCATCCCGACCGCCACCGTCAGACCGTGGCCCAGCGAACCACCGGAGATCTCCATTCCCGGTGTGTAGCTGGCCATTCCGGACATCGGCAGCCGGGAGTCATCGGATCCGTAGGTGTCGAGTTCGTCGACGTCGATGATGCCGGCCTCGGCCAGCGCGGCGTACAGCCCGATGGCGTAGTGACCCGTCGAGAGCAGGAACCGGTCCCGGCCCGCCCAGTGCGGATCGTCGGCGCGGTAGCGCAGCTGGTCGGCGTACACCGCGGCCAGCATGTCGGCGGCCCCCAGCGCCTGGCCGACATAACCCTGCCCCTGCGCCTCGCCCATGTTCAGGGCATGGTGTCGTATCCGGAAGGCGGCTTGTGCCACCTTCTCACTGCGCACGTCGGCCGTTGCCGCACTCGCCCCTGCCATCAGACGCTCGCCCCGTGCGGCACGGGAGTGTCCATCGAGGCCTTGTCGGCCAGCATGCGCTCCCGAGGTCCCCAGGTCTCGCGGGTCAGAATCGCCGCGATCAGCCCGATGGCCATGTATCCGCTGAATAGCAGGGCCGGGCCGGTCCAGCCGTAGGCCTCATACAGCAGGGTGGTGATGAAAGGCGTGAAGCCCGAGGCGATCGCCGAGATCTGGTAGGCCAGGGATGCACCCGAGGAGCGGGTGTTCGCGTTGAACAGTTCGGGGAACCATCCGCCTTGCGAGCCGGCGAGCGCGTTCTGGAACACGCCGTAGGCGATGACGAACGTCGCGACGATGAGAATGAAGACACCGGTGTTGACCAGCATGAACATCAGCACGCCGAACGGGATGCCCAATGCGCACACCCAGAGGTAGAGCGGACGGCGGCCGATCTTGTCGGTGAGTTT
This sequence comes from Mycolicibacterium frederiksbergense, assembly GCF_012223425.1. Taxonomy (GTDB): domain Bacteria; phylum Actinomycetota; class Actinomycetes; order Mycobacteriales; family Mycobacteriaceae; genus Mycobacterium; species Mycobacterium frederiksbergense. The sequence goes on along the minus strand of NZ_CP038799.1, from coordinate 1,980,103 downwards.
CGCCCAGGCGAAGGTGGCGAAGATGCCGACCGCCGATGCGATGCACAGCGCGCCGATGGTCTGGGACCTGGTCGCGAGTTCGGCGTTCTTCAGGTAGGACAGCATGTAGGTGACGGACACCGCGTAGCCGGCCGTTTCGGCAATGCGAAGCCCGATGCCGCGCAAGATGTTCCGCCAGTCGGTCTTGACCACCTCGACGATCGGCGACTTGATGATGTTGCCTTCGTTCTTGACGTCCTCGAACACCGGGGACTCGGGCACCTTGGCGCGGATGATCAGGCCGACGATGACCAGGACGGCGCTTGCGAGGAACGGCACCCGCCACGCCCAGTCGCCACCGAGGTGGATGCTGAAGAAGAACACGAGGTTGGCCATGAGCAGTCCGACGGGGAATCCGGCCTGCACGATGCCGGTATAGCGGCCCTTCTTCTTCCACGGAGCGTGCTCGTAGCTCATCAGGATGGCGCCACCCCACTCGGCACCGAACGCGAGACCTTGGATGATGCGCACGGTCACCAGCAGGATCGGGGCCAGCACGCCGACGGTCTCGTAGGTCGGCAGCAATCCGATGGCGAAGGTGGCCAGACCCATGAGGATCAGCGAGGCGACCAGAACCGGCTTGCGTCCGATCTTGTCACCGAGGTGGCCGCCGATGATGCCCCCGAGCGGCCGGGCGACGAACCCGACGCCGAGCGTCGCGAACGCCAGCAGAGTGCCCGTCACCGGGCTGGAGTTCGGGAAGAAGGCGGTACCGAAGTACAGCGCGGCTGCCGTCCCGAAGCCGATGAAGTCATAGGTTTCGATGATGGCTCCGACACCGGAGCCGATCGCCACCCGCTTGGCGTCCTTGGTGCCATGCACCGGACCCCGCATCTTCAGAGCGTCGTCGCTCATGGTGGACATCCTTTCAAATCCAGTTCTACCTGGTGTTCCGACTGGCTGTTCCGATCACTGTCGACGGTCAACAGTGCGGTGCGTCACCCAGTGTGAGCACGCCCACAGTGATTGTCAACAGTCAACATAAAAGAAATGTCGTCCGTTGACTGTTAACAGTCGACTGGGTTACTGTGTCAGTCATCACAACGCGGGAGGTGACATGACAAGCCGTTTCAGCACCAGGCTCGGGTGCTCGACCATCAGTTTTCGGCACCAGGATCTGGATCGGGCGCTGGCGACGATCGCCGGCCTCGGCTTCATCGAGATCGACCTGGGAGCGCTGCCCGGCGTCTGCGATCACGTCCCGTACGTGCTCGACGAGGCTGCCGTCGACGCGGTGTCCGCGACGGTCGCCGCGTCCGGCCTCGCGGTGCGATCCATCAACGGCGATATCGGCGACCTGAACGCGACACTGGACGCCGAGCAGCAGCGCGCGCGTCTGCGCCACCTGAGCATGCTGGTCGCCCTCGCGTCGACCACCGGTGCCCGTGCCCTGGTGCTGCCCTGCGGGGCGCCGGCCCATGCACCGGTGTCCACGTTGGACGAAGACCTGGACCTGGTCGCCGACGAACTCACTGCCGCCGCGCATATCGCCGCCGGTGCACGGGTCGAACTCTGGACCGAATCACTGCATTTTCACCGGCTGTGCTGCGACATCGACCGGGCTCAGGCCTTGCACGAACGACTCGACGCCCGGGTGGGCATCGTGATGGATTTCAGCCACATCGTGGCCTCCGGCGGCGACCCGGTGGACTACATCGGCCGGATCGGCCCGCGCATCGCGCACGTCCATATCCGCGATGCCGTGCCCGGGAACATCAACCTCTCGGTGGGCAACGGAGCCGTCGACTTCGGCCGCGGACTCAAGGCACTGGCCGACGCCGGCTACACCGGCCACTTCTCGCTGGAGCTGGAGACCCGAGACATCACCCACGACGAACGGCCCGCGGCGACTGTCGCTGCCGGCCAACTGATTTCCGAACTGATCTAGAAGGAGCACTCATGAGCATCGAGAAGACCGCCGTCATCACCGGCGCCACCTCCGACAAGGGCATCGGCGTGACCGTCGCCGCCCGCTACGCGCGGGAGGGCTGGGCCATCGTCATCCTCGACCTCGATGCCGAGTTGAGCGCCAAGGTCGCCGCCGAGATCGGCAACCAGTACGCGATACCGGCATTCGGTCACGGCATCGACGTCACCTCCGAGGAATCGGTCACCGCCGCGTATGACGCGGTCACCGCCGAGGTCACCGCGGGCAACCTGCCCCCGATCGGCGCTCTGGCCAACATCGCGGGGATCACGTCCCCGGTGCCGTTCCTGGAGACCACCCTGGAGCTGTGGAACAAGGTCTTCGCCGTCAACTCCACCGGTACCTACCTCGTCACTCGCGCATTTCTGCCGGCGATGATCGAGCAGGGTTGGGGCCGCATCGTCAACATGTCGTCGGTATCCGCGCAGCGCGGTGGTGGCGTGTTCGGCAAGGTGCCCTACTCCTCGGCCAAGGCCGCCATCCTCGGTTTCACCAAGGCGCTGGCCCGCGAGGTCGCCGACAAGGGCGTCACCGTCAATGCCGTCACCCCAGGCGCGGTCGACACCAACATCCGCGTCGGATCCACCGATGAGCAGGAGGCCGCACTGGCCGCCGCCATCCCGGTCGGACGCACCGCCACCACCGAGGAGATCGCCGCGGTGATCACCTTCCTGTCCAGCGAGGACGCCGGCTACCTGACCGGTACCACCGTTGACATCAACGGCGGCAGCCACATTCATTAGTCGCTCTTCACCTAGATGAGGTCCGTGCCATGACACGTCTGTTCAACGACCCGGCCACCTTCGCCGAGGACATGCTCGCCGGCTTCCTGGACGCCAACTCGCACTATGTGGTGGGTGTGCCGGGCGGCGTGGTGCGCGCCACCGAGACACCGGCGGGCAAGGTGGCGGTCGTCGTCGGCGGTGGCTCGGGCCACTACCCTGCGTTCTGCGGGGTGGTCGGGCACGGCTTCGCCGACGGTGCGGTCGTCGGCAACATCTTCACCTCCCCGTCGGCGCAGGAGGCCGCCTCGGTGGCCCGTGCCGCGCACGGCGACGCGGGCGTGCTGCTGCTCACCGGCAACTACGCCGGCGATGTGATGAACTTCGGCCTCGCGGTCACCGCGCTGCGGGCCGAGGGCATCGACGCCCGCTACCTGGGCGTCACCGACGATATTGCCAGCGCCACAGCCGAAGACATCGGAAAGCGACGCGGGATCGCCGGAGATTTCACGGTGTTCCGTTGTGCCGGCGCGGCAGCGCAAGAGGGCACCGATCTCGACGGGGTGGAACGGGTGGCCGTCAAGGCCAACGCGGCTACCCGCACCCTGGGCGTGGCGTTCGAGGGGTGCACCCTGCCCGGTGCGGACCGGCCGCTGTTCGTCGTTGCCGAGGGCCAGATGGATCTGGGCCTGGGCATCCACGGCGAGCCCGGAGTGGCCAGCCATGAGATGCCGACGGCCGCCGAACTCGCCGACCTGCTGGTCGCCGGGGTGCTGGCCGAGAAGCCGGCCGGGTCATCCGGGCGAATCGCGGTGATCCTCAACGGTTTGGGTCGCACCAAGTACGAAGAGTTGTTCGTGGTGTGGAAGACGGTGGCGGCCAGGCTCGCCGAATCGGGCCATACCGTGGTGTCACCCGAGGTGGGCGAACTGGTCACCAGCCTGGACATGGCGGGCTGCTCGCTGACCGTGATGTGGCTCGATGACGAACTGGAGCGGTTGTGGACCGCTCCGGCCGACACGCCCGCCTATCGCAAGGGCGCGGTGGCTGCCGGCGCCGGGACCCGGCGTGCCGATGATGTCGCCGGTGCTGTTGCGCGGCAGACCATCGCGGGAGACGCGGAGTCACAGAAGGTGGCTGCCCTTGTTGCCCAGGGGCTTTCGTGTATCGCCGCGCAGATGGTGAATGCGGAGCATGAACTCGGGCGTATCGACGCGGTCGCCGGGGACGGTGACCACGGACGCGGCATGGTCAAGGGCACCGCGGCGGCAGCCGATGCCGCCGCCGACGCCGTGAACTCGGGCGGCGGGACCGCCTCGGTGCTGACCGCCGCCGGTGAGGCGTGGGCGGCCAAGGCCGGCGGCACGTCCGGCGTGCTGTGGGGTGCGGCGCTCTGTGCGGCCGGCACGGCGTTGGGAAACCGGGGTGCACCCGGTGGACGGGAGATCGCCTCGGCGCTGCGGGCCGGGCATGACGCGCTGGTGGCGCTGGGCCGCGCCGAGCGCGGTGACAAGACCATGCTCGATGCTTTGGGCCCCTTTCTCGATTCGTTCGAAGCTGCCGTCGACGCCGGAACCGGCTGGCGCACAGCGTGGCTCGAATCCGTGGAAACCGCCCAGAAGGCGGCCGCCGAGACGGCCGACCTTCGACCCAAGGTCGGCCGGGCCCGACCACTGGCAGAACGCAGCGTCGGCACCCCCGACGCAGGCGCCATCTCACTGGCCATGTGTGTCCACACCGTGGCCGAACTGATCGAGGAGACGACATGACCCTGCGCGTGGTCATCGGCTGCGATGACGCCGGACTGCAGTACAAGGACGTTCTGCGTGGCGACCTGGAGTCGGACCCGCGGGTGGACTCCGTGGTCGATGTGGGTGTCGGCCCCGATGAACACACCGCCTACCCGCACGTGGCGGTCACCGCGGCCCGCATGGTGGCCGAGGGACGGGCCGACCGGGCACTGCTGATCTGCGGGACCGGCCTCGGGGTGGCCATCGCCGCCAACAAGGTGCCCGGCGTGCGGGCGGTCACCGCCCACGACAGCTTCTCGGTGGAACGCGCGGTGCTCAGCAACAACGCTCAGGTGCTGTGCTTCGGTCAGCGGGTCGTCGGTGTCGAGTTGGCCCGCCGGCTGGCGGCCGAATGGCTGGGCTACCAGTTCGATCCGGCCTCCGCCTCGGCGGAGAAGGTCGCCGCCATCTGTGGGTACGAACCGCAGAACGTCTGACGGGGTGGCGGGTATCAGGCCCACCCGGCACGGATAGGGTTGTGCCGTGCCCGATGACCTCTGGACGGCTGCCACCCGGCACCCGTTCCTCGACGCGGTGCGTGACGGCACCATCACCGACGCGGCCTTCGACAAGTGGCTGTGCCAGGATGCGCTGTTCGTCGCCGACCTGCTGATCTTCCAAGCTCGGCTTCTTGCCCGGGCGCCCCGCCCCGACCAGCAGGTGCTGGTCGGCGGATGCGCCGCACTGGTGGCCGAGCTCGACTGGTTCGAAGAGCAGGCGGTGCGACGCGGCATCGATCTGGATGCCGAGCCGCTGCCCGCCACGCTGGCCTATCGGGAGCTGCTGCAGCGTCTCGATGACGAGCCGTATGCCGCCGCGATCACCGCACTGTGGGTCATCGAGCGGGTCTACCTGCTCGGTTGGACCTCCGCCGCGCCCGCCGCAGCGCCACTCGATGGGTTCGTCGAACACTGGACGACGCCCGATTTCGCCGGGTATGTCGAGGAACTGGGCGCCCTCGCGTCGCCGGGTGAGCATGAGGAACAGGTCAACGCGGTGCTCAAGCTCGAGGTGGCCTTCTGGGACATGGCGCTGGCATGACGCTGTCTGCTCAGTTGTGGTCGGAGAACGCCGATATCACCGCAGAGGTGTTGGCCAACCCGTTCGTCCGCGGGATCGGGGACGGAACCCTGGCGCGCGAGCTCTTCGCCGGCTACATCGCCCAGGATGCGTTCTTTCTCGAATCCTTCGCCCGTGCATACGCTTTGGCACTGGCTCGCAGCACCGACACCGAGACGCTACTCACGTTCGCCGATCTATTGGCCGGTGTGCGCGAGGAACTGGGCCTGCATGCCGGTTACGCGGCGTCCTGGGGAATCGACATGGCCGGGGTCACGCCGGGCGCCGCAACACTGGCCTATACCGAGTTCCTGCTGGCGACCGCGGCGACCGGAGGTCTGGGGGAGGTGTGCGCGGCGATGACGCCGTGTATGCGGCTGTATGCCCACATCGGGTCCCAGCTGGACGTCGGTACCGCGGGGCCGTACGCGCAATGGGTGCAGACCTACGCCGACCCCGGTTTCGAGGAGGTCGCCGCGCTGCTGGAACGCCTCCTCGACCGGCTCGGCAACGACAGCCCGGCCATTCGGCGGGCGTACCGGCGCGCGATGCGGCTGGAACTGGAGTTTTTCAGCGCCGCGTACGGGGCGTGACGGCAGCCCGGGCCGAGCCTGACCGTGAGTCCGGGTGGACTCGCACGGAAGCGCCCGGTTCAGCCGGGTGACGGCCGAGCCCACGAGACTGAAACCTTGTACAGATCGGTGTGTTCTCAGCTACGTGGGTGCAGTCTCGCGAGACCGGCACGCACGAGACTGAAATCCTGTAAAAATCTACGCCGGACCGTTCTAGCGCTGCGGGGCAGGGGCTTTCGCGACGGCGTTCAACAGCGCGTCGCAGAATGCCGGCAGATCGTCGGGGGTCCGACTGGTGATCAGATTCCCGTCGACCACGACCTCCTCGTCGACGGTCTTCGCTCCGGCATTGCGCAGGTCGATACGAAGGCTGGGATACGAGGTGACGGTGCGCCCCTCGACCACGCCGGCGTCGATCAGCACCCACGGACCGTGGCAGATGACCGCCACCGGTCGGCCGGATTCGACGAAACGGCGCACGAACGCCACCGCGGACTCGTCGGACCGCAGCTTGTCGGCGTTGACCGTGCCGCCCGGAATCACCAGCGCATCGAATTCGTCGGCGGAGGCACCTTCGACCCGGCGATCCACCCGGAACGTGCCGGCGAGCTCCAAATCGTGGTCACGCGCCTCGATTTCGCCGTCCTTTAGGGAGAGCAACTCGATCGCGCCACCGGCGTCGACGATGGCATCGCGCGGTTCGGTGAGCTCACGGCGCTCAACACCGTCGGTGGCCAGAATCGCGAACTTCATGCCCTGCAGGGCTGTGGGGGTATCAGTCATGGAAAAGGGCTGCCCGGCGATGTGCGCAGCCAAACATGGCGCAACTCGCACGACGTGGTTTCAGCTGACTCAAGTCATTTCGAATACCCGCCTCGTCGAGTCGGCCGCGGCGGGCGGCCCAGGCGATATTGTCGGTGTCGGCGGCTTCGGACCACTCGGCGCCCCGGAGCGCGGACAGGGACGGAGCGAACATGGCGGTGGTGAACGGCCCCTCGGCGCGCGAGGCGAAGCGTCTGCAGACCCGCGAGCGACTGATGGGGGCCGCGGTCGCCGAGTTCAAGCGGTCCGGGATGGCCGAGGCCGATGTCGCCGCCATCGTGGCGGCCGCAGGGGTGGCCCATGGCACCTTCTTCTTCCATTTCCCCACCAAGGAGCACGTTCTCCTGGAACTGGAGAAGCGCGAAGAAGACCGGATGGCCAAGCAGTTCGGCCGATACCTCGAAAAGGGCCACGACCTGGAGTCCGCGCTGTCCGAGGCGGTGCGGCTGGTGCTGGGGCTGGAGCGCCGGTTGGGCGATGTCCTGTTCAAGGACTTCCTGGCGTTGCACTTCTCGCAGACGCGCCCGGATTCCGAGGACGGCGGTGACCACTCGCTGGTTCTGCTGCTGGCCCAGCGCATCGAGCGGGCCCGGTCCGAAGGGCAGGTGGATCCCGAGGTCCAGTCGATCAACAGTGCGGTGTTCTTCCTGCTGTGCCTCTACGCGCTGGCGATCACCACCAATGACCCCATGCGTCGCGACCTGCTCGACGATCTGGTCAAACGCACCATGCGGAGTGTCGCCGCCGCGGGATGAGCCGGCGGCATCCCGAGAGGCCGATCCTTGTTCGGCGGCCATTTGCATGACTAGAGTCAGTCAACATGCGATCGTCAGCCGCTTCGGCGACCCTGTCTCTGGACGAGCAGATGGAGGAGTCGCGGCTGGCTCAGCGCCAGGCGGACCGGTGGTTGATCAGCGGCAGCATCCTGATCGGCACTGCCGCGTTGGGCATCTTCGGTCTGCCGCTGTTTCTCCGGGGGGTGTGGCTGCTGCGCCGGGCGCAGCAGAACGGATTGTCGGTGCGGCCGATGATGGTCACCCTGCTCGGGTACCTGGTCATCATCGACGCGGCAATCAACACCGTCGGGTGGGCGCTCGACCTGATCGGTAACCACACGCTGCTGGCGAGGGTGCTGTTGAACGGCTGGGGCCACATGTTCGATGCCGGATACTTCTGGCATTTCAACGAACTCTGGGTCGGTGGGGCGTCCGGGCCGGGCGAGAAGGCGATGGAAGTCGGGATGATCCTCACGGTGTTCACCATGCGGATCGCGGCCGCGATCGGGTTCCTGCAGATGAAGCGCTGGGGTCAGCAGTGGATGATCGTCACGTGCTGGATGGGCGTGGTCATCTGGGTGCTCTATGTGTTCAACATGACGATGTTCGCCGACGTGCGGTTTGCGGGAACCATCTTCCCGGTCGTGGGGTGGTGGCTCTACGACATCTTCTACATCACCCCGTTTCTCGCGATCCCGTATCTGCATACCGTGAATCGCGAAATATTCACTGACTGATATCACCCGGCTGTCCGACTGGCTGGGCATCAAGCAGCTCATTCGGCGGCAGGCACGGATTTTCTATTGACCCAAGTCAGTCAGTGAAGTAGAAAAGGACCATCATGTCGCCAAAGGTGCAGCCGCCGCTGCGTCACGTGCACCGGCTTCGGGTGCCGGGGCTCACCACCACCGGCGATGACGGATCTCGAAACACCGTGCTCCACAGGCGGGTTTCCTCCGCCGCACGCGATGTGGGGATCCGATGAAACCGTCAACGAGGAGGTTCGACCGTGGACTATCTGTGGGAGGTCCTGCGCTACGTCGCGGCCTGGGGCGGCACCGGCCTGGTCATCTGGTTCTGGTACTGGATGTTCTCCAATATCGGCACCTTCTGAACCGAGCGCACGTGGGTGCGGGGGGAACCTTCCATGGCTGATCTCGACGACACGTCGGCGATGGCGCTGGAACGCAGCTGCTCGCTCACCGCTGTCGCACTGAGCGGTGAGCAGCGCGCGGGCGTTCGCCTTGTCACCGGAGCTCACCGCGGTTTCGGCCTGAACTCGTCGCGCACCTTCATCCACGTCCCCTACCCACAGCTCGGAGCCGACTGGACCCGGCGCTCCCTGACATGCGGTATCGCGCTGCAATGTTCGTCATCGAAGGACCGGGTCGGCGAATACCGGATCGACGAACTGTCCGCCCGCGAGCTACGTGCGCTGGCCCTCATCGAGGCGGGTGTCGCGCTGGGCTGGATCGCCTCTCGCTGGCCCGGGCTGATGCCCGAATGTCGCCGGCTGCTGCCCGAACTGGAGCCGGGCGACCCCCAGCTGGATGCCCACACGATGATCAGCCGCGCGATCGAACTGGCCCGCAGCGCCGACGGGCTGAGCATCCACCCACTGCTGGGACGGTTGCCCGCGATCTACACGACGCCGACAGGCCCGGTCGACAAGCTGCGGCGGCAGTTCGGCAGGATGCCGTGGACCACCACGCAGCAACGGATGCCCCGGCCCTACTCGGTGCCGGTGGGCGGTGACGGCGGCGTGCGCAATCCCAATCTGCCGCCACCGAGCCGGCCACAGGACAACGATATGGATGTCACCCCCGAGCACCGGCCCGGTATCCCGTACTCGGAGTGGAACGCCTGGACGAAACGCTTCCTGCCCGATCATGTGGCGGTCCTGGAACTGGCCCGCGACCGCCGTGTCGACCCCGCGAAAACGGACTCGGTCGATCTACGCAAGTGGTTCCAGGAGAACACCCACCGCGCCATGATCGGTCGCCTGGAGGACGGCTCGGACCTCGATATCGACCAGTACGTGCGCCATTTCGTCGATCTGCGCACCGGTGAAGCGGCCGAGCCGCGCCTGTTCCGGGAACTGCTGCCCACGCACCGTGATGTCAGCACCGCGCTGCTGCTGGACGGCAGCTCATCGCTGGGGGTGCACGGTGGCAGGGTGTTCCGGCTGGAACTGGCCTGCGCCGATGCGTTGTCGCGGGCGATGACCCAGGCCCGGGAACGCCACGGCATCTTCGTGTTCACCGGCAACACCCGCCATCGCGTGGAAGTGCGCTGCCTCAAGGACTTCCCGGAGGCACGGTTCGTCCCGCCCAGCGGCCTGGGACTGTCCACCGGCGGCTACACCCGCCTCGGTGCACCCATCCGTCACCTGACCGCCCGACTGCTCGCGCAACCCTCGGAACGGCGGCTGCTCATCATCGTCGGGGACGGGATGATCTCCGATGAGGGTTACGAGGGCCGCTACGCATGGTCGGATGCCGCGCATGCGGTCGAGGAGGCCAACGAGGCGGGCGTGAGCGTCTATTACGTCGGTGTCGGGCCGGCCCGGGTCGACCCGCTGCCCGAGGTATTCGGACCGAAACGCTCACAACGTATCCGGCGGATCGAAGAGCTGCCCCGGGTACTCGCACACGTACACCGGGAGCTGGTCAGCGCATGACATCAGGAGTCAGATGAGTAGCGAGACATACTATTCCAGCGGCAACGAGGTGCAGCTCTTCGAACAGGCATTCACCCGCAAGATCCCGGTCATGCTCACCGGGCCGACCGGGTGCGGTAAGACCCGCCTCGTCGAACACATGGGATCACTGCTCGGCCGACCAGTCGTCACCATCAGCTGTCACGACGACCTGACCAGCTCCGATCTCGTCGGCCGCTTCATGGTCACCGGCGGCGACGTGATCTGGACCGACGGGCCACTCACCAGAGCCGTCAAGACCGGGGCCATCTGCTACCTCGACGAGGTCGTCGAGGCGCGCCACGACTCGCTGGCCATCCTGCACTCGCTGACCGACCACCGCCGCACCCTGTATCTGGATCGCGCGGACGAAGTCGTCACGGCACCGGAGGAATTCATGCTGGTGTGCTCCTACAACCCCGCCTACCGCAGCTCACTGAAGGAGCTCAAGCCGTCCTTCCGGCAGCGGTTCGCCACCCTGCCGATGAACTATCTACCACCGGAGCGGGAGGCCGAAGCCGTCGTTTCCGAGACCGGTATCGACGTGGCGGCCGCCCGGCGGCTCGTCAACTGCGCCAACGCCATCCGCACCGCCGATGAGGCCTTCCACTTCGAGCCGCCGTCGACGCGGGTGCTCGTCACCGCCGCCCAATTGATCGCCGCCGGTGCCGGCGAGTTGGAGGCCGCCGAAGCGTGCATCCTCGCACCACTGAGCACCGACGGAGCCATCAATGAGGGGCTCCGGGAGATCGCGGCGGCCGGGCTACTGGCCACCGACACACTCTGAGAAGGGATTTCACCATGGTCGATCAGAAAGAGAAGAAGCGCAAGCGGGCGCTCATCGTGTTCCAGATCGCCATCTACGGCTACCTGCTCACGATGTTCCTCATCCAGCTCTACATGTCATTCGAACGCGGTTGGTGGTATCTGTGAGCCTGGCTGTAGGAGGTTCCGTCAGCCTGGAGGACCACGGCGAGGAGTCCCGGCTCGCTCAGCGACGAGCCGACAAATGGATGATCGTCGGTGCCGCCCTCATGGGCATGTGGGTGCCGGGATTGATCGGCTTCCCGATCTTCATGCGTGGCGTGTGGCTGCAACGACAGGCGGCGCGCGCCGGACTGTCGGTGCGCCCGATGATCGTCACCTTGATCGGCTACCTGGTGCTGATCGACGGAATGCTCAACAGCCTGGGCTGGGCGCTGGACCTGGTCGCCAATCACACCCTGATCAACCGGGTCCTGATGGTCGGCTGGGGCCACATGTTCGACGCCGGATACTTCTGGCACTACAACGAACTCTGGATCGGCGGCGCCGCGGGACCCGGTGAGAAGGCCATGGTGGCAGGCATGATCATCACGGTCTTCGCCATGCGGTGCGCCGCCGCCATCGGATTCCTGCAGATGAAGCGCTGGGGCCACCAGTGGATGATCGTCACCTGCTGGATGGGCGTGGTGATCTGGACCGTCTACGTCTTCAACATGACGATGTTCGCCGATGTCCGGTTCGCGGGCGTCATCTTCCCGGTCATCGGTTGGTGGCTCTACGACATCTTCTACATCACCCCGTTCCTCGCGATCCCGTACCTGCACACGGTGAATCGCGAGATCTTCACGGACTGAAGGAGCGACACCGTGACAACACCGCAAGCCGAAACTACCGCCGAGGATCTGCCGCCGGGCACCACGCCCTATTACGCGCGGATGCACAGGTACATCAAGCGTGCCGTGCTGGTCTGCCTGATCGCGCTGGTTCTAGAGGGAGCCTTCACGCTGCCGTTCATGGCGGTCTACTACGGCTACCCGACGCTGAGCCTCACCCAGATCTGCAGCGAACTTCTCAAGGTGCGCTACTCCGATGACGCCCTGGAGTGCAAGTTCCCCTACCCGCCGCTGGGGCCGCCGGAAGGCGCCGAGGGCAAGGACACCGCCCGGGATGTCTGGGGAATACAGCCCATCCCGCAGTACGACCGGCTCGGATTCCGGGAATTGGTCGACCGCTACGAGGCACGCCAGGCCCGGATCGCCGAACAGGGCGGCTGAGATGGGCGCGAAACTGCGGGTGATCCAGTGGGCCACCGGCAATGTCGGCACCCACGCGTTGGCCGCAGTGCACGAGCATCCCGATCTCGAACTCGTCGGTGCCCGGGTGTACAACGAGGCGAAGGCAGGCCGCGATATCGGCGATGTCGCCGGAATCGGTGAGACCGGCGTCCTGGCCACCACCGATGTCGACGAGATCCTCGCGCTCGACGCCGACTGCGTGCTCTATATGGCCGAGGGTGAGTGGAATCCTCCCGCCGCGCTGGGCGATATCTGCCGGCTGCTGGCCTCCGGCAAGAACGTGGTGTCCACCGCGGTCACCGCGTGGATTTACCCGCAGAGCGCCGGCGACGATGTGGTGCAGCGCCTGGAGACAGCCTGCCAGGAGGGCCAGAGTTCGTTCCATGCCACCGGAATTGAGCCGGGCTGGGCGGCAGAGGTGCTCCCGCTGACGATGTCCGGACTGTTCCGGCACATCGACTCGCTGTTGGTGCAGGAGCTGATGGACTACTCCACCTACAACGTGCCGTTCGTATTGTTCGATGTGATGGGCTTCGGTAAACCACCCGATGAGCGGGTGCCGATGGACGAGGCGGCGATCGGCGGCCTGTCCTTCAAAGCGCCGCTCATGCTGCTGGCGGAGGGCCTGGGCGCCACGATCGACGACTACATCTGGGAGCGCGAGGTGGCGGTCACCGACACGCCGATCGATATCAAGGCAGGTCGCATCGAGGCGGGAACCGTTTCCGCGCAGCGCTTCTCCTATACCGCTGTGATCGAAGGCAGGCGGGCACTGACCGTCGAACACATCACTCGACTCGGCGCCGACCAGGCACCGGACTGGCCGAACGGGCGGGGCTGGAAGGTGACCGTCGAGGGGTTGCCGTCGATGGTGCTGGAATCGCGGATAGCCATCCACGACGAGGATGACACCGATCAGGGTTGTCTGGGCACCGCGATGCATGCCGTCCACGCGATCGCTCCGGTGTGTGCCGCCGCGCCGGGGATCCGCACGTTCCTTGATCTGCCCACCATTGTGGGCCGCGGTGTGCTGTCGAAAGGGCTGGGGCGATGAGCTATCGGGTGATCCAGTGGATGACCGGCGATGTCGGACAGGTCGGTGTGCGGCATTTCGCCGACAACCCGGTGTTCGACCTGGTCGGGGTGCTGGTGCATTCCGCGGAGAAGGTGGGTATGGACGCCGGCGAGATCGTCGGCATCGGGCCCACCGGAGTCATGGCCACCGACGATGTCGACGCCATCCTTGCCCTCGATGCCGACTGCGTGTTCTACACCCCGATCATCATGGACGTCGCCACCGTCTGCCGAATACTGCGCTCCGGCAAGAACGTCGTCACCACCAGTGGGTTCTTCTATCCGTCACCGGATTTCGCGGTTCCCGGCGAACAGATAAGCGCCGCGTGCACCGACGGTGGCACCTCGTTTCATGGCGGCGGCATCCACCCCGGATTTGCCGGAGATGTCCTTCCGCTCACCTTGGCCCGGGTGATGAGCAGGATCGACAGCATCCAGGTCTACGAGGTCGTCGACGTCATCAAGGATGCGCCACTGGACCATATCGACTGGATGGGGTTCGGCAAGGACAAGGACACGTTCCTCGCCGAGCCGACGATTCTCGGGCTCGGACTGCCGTTCTTCGCGCAGTCGATGTACATGATCGCCGACGGCCTCGGTGTCACCATCGACGAGGTGACGGCCGCCGAGATCGAGGTCGCGACGGCGTGCGACACCATCGCGCACGACGAGGGTGCGATCGCGGTCGGCACGGTCGCCGCGCAGCGACACGAATGGACGGCGTGGGTGAACGGCCGGCCACTCATCGTCTTCCACGCCATCTATGTCACCGCGGGTCCGGACAAACTCGATCCGCCGTGGGACTGGGGCGAGACCCGCTACGAGATCGTCATCGACGGGGATCCGCCGACCGAACTGACCCTCAAGGGGGTCACCAGGACCGACGGGGCAATGACCCATCCGGGCTATGACTGGACCGCGATGGGGGCCATCAACACCATTCCCGCCGTCTGTGACGCCACACCCGGCTGGGTCACCCATCTGGACCTGGGACTGGTCCGGCCGCGTGGACTGGTCCGGCCGTGACCGATACGCAGGAGTATCTGGAGCTTCCACACATCCGGTACGAAGATCTCCCGATGACGCGCGATCGCGGGGTGGGGTGGTCGGCGCTGCGCAGCCTCGGCCCCGTCGTGCGCGGTGATGGTTGGTATTACCTGACCCGGCGCGAGGATGTGCTCGGCGCCTTGCGCAGTCCGGAGGTCTTCTCGTCCGGCATCGCCTATGACGACATGATCAGCCCGGTCCCGCTGGTGCCGCTCGGTTTCGATCCCCCGGAGCACACCCGGTACCGGCGCATCCTGCACCAGTACTTCAGCCCACAGACCCTCGGCCCACTCCTGCCGTCCCTGCAGGCCCAGGCCAGGAAGATCATCGAACAGATCGCCGAGCGGGATGAATGCGAGGTGATGGCCGATCTGGCGACCCCGTACCCGTCACAGGTATTCCTCACCCTGTTCGGACTCCCGCTACAGGACCGGGCGAGGCTGGTCGGGTGGAAGGACGCGATCATCGCGCTCAGCCTCACCGCCGACCCGTCCAGCGTCGATCTCACCCCGGCGGTCGAGCTGTACACGTACCTGACCGAATCCGTGGCCCAGCAACGGGATCAACCATGCGCGGGCATTCTGTCGGACCTGCTACATGCGGACGAACCGCTCACTGACAACGAGGCGGTCGGGCTGTCCATGGTGTTTGTGCTCGCCGGTCTGGACACGGTCACCGCTACCATCGGCGCGGCCATGGTCGAACTGGCGCGCCGGCCTGAGCTTCGACGCTCGCTCCGGCAAAACCCCGACGAGGTGGCGGTGTTCGTGGAGGAGATGATCCGGCTGGAACCGGCGGCACCCGTGCTGGGGCGTGTGACAACCCGGCCGGTGACCGTCGCGGGTGTGACGCTTCCGGCCGGCGCCGACGTCCGGTTGTGTATAGCGGCGATCAACCGCGATGGCAGCGACGGCTGTTCGGTCGATGACTTCGTGCTGGACGGAAAGCTGCACAAGCACTGGGGTTTCGGCGGCGGACCGCACCGTTGCCTCGGGTCGCACCTGGCTCGGATGGAACTCAAGCTGGTCGTCACCGAGTGGCTGGCCCGCATTCCGGACTTTCGTCTGCCGCCCGGCTACATCCCGGAAATCACCTGGCCGTCCCCGACCTGCAGCCTGCCGCGGCTGCCGTTGTTGCTGGGGCCTGCTCAGAACTGAACGCCGCGGGTCAGGGCGCCGTCGACGAGCAGGTTCGTCCCGGTGATGAAGCTCGCCGCCCCACTGGACAGGAACACCACCGCGTTGGCGACCTCCTGTGGGGTGGCCATTCGGCCGGTGGGGTTGAGCGCCAGGGCGGTGGCGAACAGTTCCGGGTTGTTCTGTTCGATGGACGGCCACACCCCACCGGGAAAGTAGGTGTTCCCCGGGCTGACAGTGTTGGCGCGCACACCCTTTCCGGCGAGCTGATAGGCCAGCCCCTGCGTGTAGTGGATGATGGCGGCCTTCATCGTCCCGTACGGGCCCGCCGCGAAGTCCACCTCCCGGCCGGAGACGCTGGAGATCGTCACGATCGACCCGGCGCCGGAGGCCTCCAGATACGGCAGTGCGGCGTCTACGAGGCCGACGGTGCCCATCAGGTCCACCTCGAAGGTGGTGCGCCAGTTCTCCGCCGACTCCGGGATGGCGAGCGCGCTGACGTTGGCCACCACGCCGTCCAGGCCGCCGAACGTCTCGGCGGTGGCATTCACCCACGCCGCCAGCGTCGCGGTGGCGCCCACGTCGACCGCCGACCCCAGCGCGGCGTCGCCCAGTTCCTTCTGCGCCTGCGCCACATCCTCGGAGGTTCGCGCGCAGAAGGCGACCTTGGCGCCCTCGGCGATCAACCCTTCCACCACCGCCCGTCCGATGCCGCGGGTACCGCCGGTGACCGCGAAGCGTTTACCGGTGAGTCCGAGATCCATGTTGAGCCTTCCCTAGTACGTGATGGTTCCAAATGATCTTGCCGCGGAACGTAGTTCGTCGTGTACGCCGCCGTAGGCGGCCGCGCTGGGCAGCAGGCGCTTGTCGATCTTGGTCACCGCGCTGTAATTGGTGTCCACCACGTTGGCGATCGGCGCCAACGAGATCTGGGTGAGCAACTGGTAGGCGTCGAGCCGGTCTAGTCCGTACAACTCGCCCAGCCAAGTGATCATCTCGACCTGTCCGGCCCGCCAGGCCTCCTCCAGCGGACGGCCGGACCCGATGCACATCAGGTGGGTGTCGGTCTCCAGCCGTGGCCAGGCTGGTCCACCGCCCTTGACGAGTTCGACGATCGCGGTCACGTTCATCGCACCCTCCACGGCGGTGCCGCACGACTCACCCTCACCCTGGCGGTAGTGCCCGTCGCCGAGGGAGAACAGGGCGCCGGGCACATTCACCCGCAGATAACAGGTGGCGCCCACGGTCATCTCGGGGGTGTCCATGTTGCCGCCGAACACATCGGGTACCAGCGAGGTGCGCACCTCGCGGCGAGCCGGGGCAACGCCGACGGTGCCGAGCATCGGGTTGGCGGGTAGCGCCACCTCGAAATTGCTACCCTTTGCCGAGAAGCCGACAGTCTTTGTCGTCGAGTCGTATTCGTAGATCCAGGTGCGCTCGGGCAGTGGTTCCTGCAGTGTCGGGCTCACCGGCACGCTGGTGAGCCCGCCGAAGAACGGGATCAGGGTCGATGCGCCCCAGCTGCGCGCCGGCGTCAGATCCACCAGGTGCACGGCCAGGGTGTCGCCGGGTTCGGCGCCTTCGATCCAGAACGGCCCGGTCTGAGGATTGAGGTCCTCCGTGTCCAGCGCACTGCTGGCCACATCGTCCGCACTGGTGATACGTCCACCGTAGGCGTCCTCGGTCCACAGGGTGAGTACCGTCGGCGCCGTGATCCGCATGACCGGGTCGGCGCCCCCGAAGGTGAACGCGAACTGCTCGGGCGACGGGACGAAGGTGACGTGGTCCATCACGTCATCCTTGTCGCAACCCGCCGTTGCCGCCACACTTGTGGTGAAAACGGTTGTTGAGCAGAGAAAGTCGACGTCAGGGTTTGTCAGCGTGGTGTGCGGCGATGCCGCCACGTATTTCGTCGGCATGGTCATCCAGCCAGGACTGCTCCACGGCCTCGACGGCAGGCTGCAACTCGGCGTGAAGCGCAACTCCCCGCGTGCTGACGTACACCCGTACCTTGCGGCGGTCGAACTTGTCGACCTCGCGATACGCCAGTGACCGTGACACCAGTTTGTCGACCACCCGCGTCTGCGTCGGGCCTGCAATCATCGTCGCCGACTGCAAGTCGGCCATGGTGAGGCCGTCGGAGCCGGCGAGGACATCGATGACAAGCCAGTGATCGATTCCCAGATCGGCGCGTTGAAGTTCGGCTTCGAGGTCGCTACCGAGCCGGCGTGCCGCGCGGAGCATCGCGACCGCCACCGAACTACCCGTTCGGCCGCCGAGCGCCGGACCCGACATGACAAACATCTCCTTGCGCCTTGCCGACCGCGCCCACGGCGCGCAATACTTCCAATTGGAAACGATAGCAGTTGATCGGCTCGATGGCACAGGTGAGGACAGGCGGATGGCGGGCTCGTACCCGGCAGGTACCGACGCCGAGCGGTGGCGATTGGCCATGGTCGTTCCCCTGCAGGGGCCGGGAGGAGTTTTCGGGCCCTCGTGTGAGGCGGTAAGCCAGCTCGTTGCCCACGATCTGAACGCAGCCGGAGGGGTTCTCGGTCGCGAGGTCGCCATCGAGGTCGTGGACGGTGGCGCGGAGCCCGACATCGTCGCGGGTCGGATAAGTGAACTCGTCTCCAAGGGGCACATCGACGCGGTCAGCGGCTGGCACATCTCCTCGGTTCGAAACGCCCTGGCGCCCGTGATTGCTGCCCGCGTCCCTTACGCGTACCCGGCGTTGTACGAGGGTGGCGAGGATCGTCGCGACATCTACTGCTGCGGCGAGACCCCGGATGGTCAGATCGCGCCGGCGCTGCGCTGGCTGCGGGACAACCTCGGCATCCGGCGGTGGTTCATCGTCGGCGACGACTATGTGTGGCCGCGATCCTCGATGGCATCTGTGCGGCGATACGCCGGTGAGCTGAACCTGGACATCGTCGGTGGACGGTTCGTCGACCTGGGCAGCGCCGACATGGCAGAGGTGGTTCGGGCTGCGCTCCGCTCGGGTTGCGACGCCGTGCTGATGCTGCTGGTCGGCCATGATGCGGTGGAGTTCAACCGTGCCTGCGCGGCGCAAGGCGCAGACGAGTCGTTTGTGCGATTCAGTCCGCTGATGGACGAAAGTATGTTGCTGGCCAGTGGCGACGAGGCCACCCGCCGATTGTTCGTCGCGGCCTCGTACTTTCGATCGATGGTCGGAGCCGGCTCGATGGAACTTCTCGACCGCTACATAGACCTGCATGGTCCAGGAGCACCGCCACTCAGTGGAATAGCCGAATCGTGTTATGAGGGACCGCAGTTGCTCGCCAATCTGATCCATCGAGCCGGCCGGTTGACGGATTTGGCGCCGGCGGAGGGCATGGCTTACGAGAGCCCTCGGGGCACGGTGGAGTTTCACCCGGATTTCACGGTGCAGCCGGTGCATCTGGCCGTCGCCGATGGATTCGATTTCGACGTGCTCACCACACTTGCTCGGCACTGACGCTGTGAGGTAGGCGTTTTCGCCCTTGACAGTGTGGCGTCCCTCACTTAGTTTCATTTGGAGATAACCCAAATGAAATCAAATGGGAGGCGCCCGGTGAACAACGTCGGATTGCTCTACGTCGGCGCGGTGCTCTTCGTCAACGGACTCATGCTCCTCGGCCGGGTGCCTGCACGGTCGGCGGCGGTACTCAACCTGTTCGTCGGCGGGCTTCAATGCGTCGTGCCCACGGTGATGCTCATCCAGAACCCGGGCGACACGGGTACGCTGCTCGCAGCCTCCGGGCTGTACCTCTTCGGATTCACCTATCTCTACGTCGGCATCGTCAACCTCACCGGTCTGGAACCCGAAGGGCTGGGTTGGTTCTCGCTGTTCGTGTCCGGCGCGGCGGTGGTGTATTCGGTGCTGTCCTTCACGCTTTCCGCCGATCCCGTGTTCGGCGTCATCTGGCTGTCATGGGCAGTCCTGTGGTTCCTGTTTTTCCTGGTGCTCGGCCTACGTCGGGACGAACTGACCCGTTTCACGGGCTGGGCGGTCACCCTTCTGAGCCTCCCTACGTGTGCGCTGCCGGCGTTTCTCGCGCTCACCGGGAGTTACCGGACGTCGGGCACAATCGCCGCGGGATGGGCTGTCGGCCTCGCGGCGCTCCTCGTCCTGGCCAAGTTCCTCAGTTCCACCTCCCGGGAGACATCGTCGGTGGCCCGGCCGGCCTACGGCTGATCTCACAGAACCCCCTGTTCCCCAATCTGTTCCGCACCGTCTAAAAGGAGAAAACCATGCGTCACGGCGACATCTCATCCAGTCCCGACACCGTTGGAGTGGCGGTCGTGAACTACAAAATGCCCAGACTCCACAACAAGGACGAAGTCCTCGACAACGCCCGCAAGATCGCTGACATGGTCATCGGCATGAAGTCCGGCTTGCCCGGAATGGATCTGGTTGTCTTTCCCGAGTATTCGACTCAGGGCATCATGTATGACCCCGACGAGATGTACGCCACCGCCGCGAGCATTCCGGGTGATGAGACCGATATCTTCGCCGCCGCGTGCCGCAAGGCGAAGACCTGGGGTGTCTTCTCCATCACCGGCGAACGACACGAGGATCATCCGAACAAGCCGCCGTATAACACCTTGGTGCTCATCGACGACACCGGCGAGATCGTGCAGAAGTACCGGAAGATCCTGCCGTGGTGCCCCATCGAGGGTTGGTACCCCGGCGACACGACGTATGTCACCCAGGGCCCCAAGGGCATGAAGATCTCACTGATCATCTGCGATGACGGCAACTATCCGGAAATCTGGCGCGATTGCGCGATGAAGGGCGCCGAACTGATCGTCCGATGCCAGGGCTACATGTACCCGGCCAAGGACCAGCAGGTCCTGATGGCCAAGGCCATGGCGTGGGCGAACAATTGCTATGTGGCGGTGGCCAATGCGGCCGGGTTCGACGGCGTCTACTCGTATTTCGGGCACTCGGCGGTCATCGGTTTCGACGGTCGCACGCTGGGCGAGACCGGCGAGGAAGAGTACGGCATTCAGTTCGCGCAGCTGTCGTTGTCGGCGATCCGTGACGCACGGCAGAACGATCAGTCGCAGAATCACCTCTTCAAACTCCTGCATCGCGGCTACACGGGCGTGCATGCGGCCGGCGACGGTGACAAAGGCGTGGCCGACTGCCCCTTTGAGTTCTACAAGCTCTGGGTCACCGACGCGCAGAAGGCGCAGGAGGTCGTCGAATCCATCACTCGCGACACCGTGGGTGTTGCCGACTGTCGGGTGGGCACCCTGCCGGTCGAGCACACCGCCGAGGCATAAGGATCCGTATGCCGTTCCTCACCGACATGTACCACGAGCAGAACGCGGTGCGGGAGTGCACGGACGAGGATGTGATGACTGCCGGCCCCGCGGGCTTCGATCAGCAGGCTTTCCTCGATAGGTTGGGCGGTCGGATACTCGGTCAGCCCGATGCGCTTGAGGCAGTGGCCCGTACGGTGGCGATCGCGCGGGCCGGGGTCACCGATCCCGGTCGGCCGTTGGCGAGCGTCCTGCTCGTCGGACCTACCGGGGTCGGTAAGACCGAGCTTGTTCGCCGGATTGCCGCGGAACTACGTTCTGGCCCAGACGATCTCTGTCGTATAGATATGGCGGCGCTGGCGCAGGAACACTATGCAGCATCGTTCTCCGGCGCTCCACCGGGATACGCGGGCAGTAAGGAATCGTTCACGCTGTTCGACAAGAACAAGATCGAGGGCGACCCGTTCATGCCGGGTATTGTCCTGCTCGATGAGATCGAGAAGGCCGATCCCACAGTCATCCGCGCACTGCTGCACGTGTTGGACAGTGGTTGGCTGCGACTCGCCAACGGCCGCGAGACGATCTCTTTCCGCAACAGCTACGTCTTCATCACGTCGAACCTCGGCTCAAGAGATGCGGCTGAGGAACTGCGTCACGAACGGCGGTGGTACCGCAGGGCCCGCCGCATGCACACCGGGCGGTCGCGGAAGACCGTCATCGATGCGGTCGAGAGCTTTTTCGATCCTGAGTTCTTCAACCGCATCGACGAAACCGTCGTCATGGATGCTTTCCAACCTGCAACAGCCCGCCAGGTGACCGCCCTTGAAGTGGACATCGTCGTAGGCAGACTCGCGCGGGAGTCTGTGGAGCTCAGGGTGGATCCCGCCGTCCTGGACCTGCTACAAGACGGCGGTTTCGATCCCGTCTACGGTGCGCGCGGACTTCGACGCACCATTCGGCGGCACTTGATCGCACCGGTTGCCGAATGCGTCCTCGCCTCACGCCCTTCGGGCAGGTCGCCGATCGTGTTGAGGGCATCGGTGTCGGCCGACTCGGTCGTGGTGACCGCAGGCCGGCCGAGCTAGGTGATGTGGCGCGGCACCAGGCGCTGCAACTGCGTCACGTGCTCGGGCACCAGCTCATCGAGGGACGCGACGCCGAGCAGTCGCATGGTGCGTGAGATCTGGTCGGAGAGGATCTCGATCATCCGGTCGACACCGGCTTCACCGCCGGCCATCAGGCCGTACAGATAGGCGCGTCCGACGAGGGTGAAGCGCGCGCCCAGGGCGATGGAGGCGACGATATCGGCGCCGGACATGATGCCGGTGTCGAGGATGACCTCGGTGCGATCACCCACCACCGGTGCGACCTGGGGAAGCAGGTGGAACGGGATCGGGGCCCGATCGAGCTGGCGTCCACCATGATTGGACAGCACGATGCCGTCCACACCGAGATCGGCGACGGCCTGTGCATCGGCCACGGTCTGGATGCCCTTGACCACCAGCTTGCCCGGCCACTGCGACTTGATCCAGGCCAGATCCTCGAAGGTCACGGTCGGATCGAACATGGTGTCGAGCAGCTCGGCGACGGTGCCCGACCAGCGGTCGAGTGAGGCGAACGCCAGCGGCTCGGTGGTCAGGAAGTCGATCCACCACTGCGGCCGGGGAATCGCGTTGAGCACCGTGTTCGCGGTGAGCGCGGGCGGGATCGACATGCCGTTGCGTTTGTCGCGCAGCCGCGCCCCGGCGACCGGGACGTCGACGGTGACCAGTAGCGTGTCGTATCCGGCCGCGGCGGCGCGCTCGACCAGGGCCATCGAGCGGTCCCGGTCCTTCCACATGTAGAGCTGGAACCAGTTGCGCCCGTGCGGGTTGGCGGCCTTCACATCTTCGATGGATGCCGTGCCCATGGTGGACAGCGAGAACGGGATACCGGCGCGGGCGGCGGCGCGCGCGCCCGCGTATTCGCCCTCGGTCTGCATCATCCGGGTGAACCCGGTGGGCGCGATCCCGAACGGCAGCTCCGAACGGCCGCCCAGAATGGTGCAACTGGTGTCGACCTTGGACACGTCCCGCAGGATCGCCGGATGGAACTCGATGTCCTGGAATGCCTGCCGGGCCCGCGCCAGCGACAGCTCGGCCTCCGCGGAGCCGTCGGTGTAGTCGAACGCGGCCCTGGGGGTGCGGCGCTTGGCGATCGCGCGCAGATCCTCCACGGTCAGCGCCGCGGCAAGCCGGCGGGTGCGGGCATTGAGCTCGGGCTTCTTGAACTGCATCAGTGGAGCCAGATCGGCGACCTTGGGGATGCGACGTTTCATGACAGGACCTCTTTCACGCCGATGCGCTTTCCTGGCCCGACCGTACGCGCGATGCGGGTGCGCCGGGTGCGGGGTGTGTACTGCTGGGGCGGGAACCTGGTGGCAACGATATGGCGCAGCGCCTCGAGATCGCCATCGACCAGGTGGTGGGCGCGCGCGCTGATCAGCACATTGCCCAGTGCGGTGGCCTCTACCGGGCCGGCCAGCACGGGCAGCCCGGCCCGATCGGCGGTCAGCTGGCACAACAGTCTGTTCTGGGATCCGCCGCCCACGATGTGCACCGTGCGCACCGGTGTACCGGATAGCTCGGCGGCCCGGCGCACCCCGTCGGCGAATGCCGCGGCCAGGCTTTCCACGATCGCCCGGACAACTCCGGGTCGGGTCACCGGGACCTGCAGACCCCGCTCGTCGTACCAGTCGCGGATCCGGGCGGGCATGTCGCCGGGGGCCAGGAACCGTGGGTCTGCGGTATCGAAGTCGTCGAAGGTGGCGCGTACCTCACCGGCTTGGGCCAGCAGCTCGGACAGGTCGGCGCGGTAGCCCTCGCGCTGGTACTGCCGGACGGTCTCGCTGAGCAGCCAGAGCCCCATCACGTTGTGCAGGTAGCGGATCCGGCCGTCGGCGCCGACCTCGTTGGTGAAGTTCGCTTCCCGGCCGGCCTCGGTGACCACCGGAGAGCCGACCTCCACCCCGACCAATCCCCAGGTGCCGCAGGAGATATAGGCGGCGCTGCCGGAATCCATCGGGACCGCGACGACAGCGGAGGCGGTGTCGTGCGAGGCGACGGTGGTGACCGTGGTGGCCGGTGTGAGGCCGAGGGAATCGGCCACCTCGCCGAGCAGCGGGCCCAACTCGTGACCGGGTTCGACCAGGGCGGGGAACAGGTCCGGGCGCAGCCCCAACCGGACGGCGAGATCATCGTCCCACTCACCGGTGGTGCGTAGCAGACCGGTCGTCGAGGCGTTCGTGCGTTCGGTGACCTGGCGGCCGGTGAGCCAATACCCGATCAGATCGGGTATCAGAAGTGCACGATCCGCGAGATCGAGCTGACCACCGGCCTTTTCGGCGGCCAGCTGATAGATCGTGGTGAAGGGGAGGAACTGCAGGCCGTTGCGGGCGTACAACTCGGCGGGGTCGATCGTGCGGTGCACCGCACACACGCCGCCGTCGGTGCGGGAATCGCGGTAGTGGTAGGGCAGCGAGGCCAGCGCACCGCCCCGTAGCAGGCCGTAGTCGACGGCCCACGAATCGATGCCGACGGCGACCAGGTTGTCCGACCGCCTTCCCGCTTCGGCCAGTCCGGCACAAGCTTCCCGGAACAGCCCCGGGACATCCCAGTGCAGGGCGGTGCGACGGCCGTTCCACAGGTGCACCGGATCATTGGCGAAGCGGGCGACCTGTTCCAATTTCAGCCGGCCCGGCCCGATGTCCGCGAGCATCACCCGGCCGCTGGTCGCGCCCAGGTCGATGGCGGCGACCTGACCGGACCGCATCACCTGAGGAAGGCTGCGGCGACGCCGGCGTCGACCGGTACGTGCAGCCCCGTGGTGTGCGAGAAGTCGCTGGTGCACAGCGCGAACGCGGCGTTGGCGATATTCTCTGGCAGCACTTCGCGTTTGAGCAGGGTGCGCTGGGCGTAGTAGGCGCCGAGCTCCTCCTCGGGCACTCCGTACACCGCGGCGCGCTTGGCGCCCCAGCCGCCGGCGAAGATTCCCGAACCGCGCACCACGCCGTCGGGGTTGATGCCGTTGACCTTCACCCCGTGCTCGCCGAGTTCGGCGGCGAGCAGCCGAACCTGATGGGCCTGGTCGGCCTTGGTGGCCGAGTAGGCGATGTTGTTCGGTCCGGCGAACACCGAGTTCTTCGAGGAGATGTAGATGATGTCACCGCCCAGCTTCTGGTCGATCAGGGCGCGCGCGGCGGCCTTGGAGACCAGGAAGGAGCCGCGGGCCATCACGTTGTGCTGCAGATCCCAGTCCGCTGCGGTGGTGTCCAACAACGACTTCGACAGTGACAGCCCGGCGTTGTTGACCACGATGTCGATACCGCCGAAGGCCAATGAGCTGGCGTCGATGGCGGCCTGTACCGCGTCCTCGTCGGTGACGTCCGCAGCGATACCGATGGCGACATCGGCATTGCCGATCTCGGCCGCGGTCTCGGCGGCTTTGCCGGCGTCCAGATCGGCGATGACCACGCAGGCGCCCTCGGCCGCGAGTCGGGTGGCGATGGCCTTGCCGATCCCCGACGCGGCGCCGGTCACCAGCGCGATGCGGGTGGCCAGGGGCCTCGGCTTGGGCATGCGGGCCAGCTTTGCCTCTTCCAGTGCCCAGTACTCGATGCGGAACTTCTCCGACTCGTCGATGGGCGCGTAGCTGGAGATTGCCTCGGCGCCGCGCATCACATTGATGGCGTTGAGGTAGAACTCGCCGGCGACCCGCGCGGTCTGCTTGTCCTTGCCGTAGCTGAACATTCCGACGCCGGGGATCAGCACGATCGCCGGGTCGGCGCCCCGCATCGCGGGACTGTCGGCGGTGGCGTAGCGCTCGTAGTAGGACTGGTAGTCGGCGCGGTACTGCTCATGCAGTTCGGTCAGGCGTGCCTTGCTTTCCTCGATGCCGGCGCCGGCGGGCAGGTCGAGCACCAGCGGCTTGACCTTGGTGCGCAGGAAGTGGTCGGGGCAGCTGGTACCGAGCCCGGCCAGTCGGGGATGCTCGGTGGCGCCGAGGAATTCGAGTACCGGGGCGACATCGGTGAAATGTCCGACCTGGGGGCGGTCCGCGGAGGCCAGGCCACGGATGAACGGGGCCAGCGCGGCGGCCTTGGCGCGTCGCTGCGGCTCCGCCAGTGCGGCGTACCCGTCCAGCGGCGCGCCGAAGGGCTGCTCCGCACCGTTGGCGCGGATGTACTCCTCGGCGGCGCGGATGATCTCCAGCGAGTTGGCCTTGGCCTCGTCCGAGGTTTCGCCCCAGGCGGTGATGCCGTGCCCGCCGAGGATGCAGCCGATTGCCTGCGGGTTGGCCTTCTTGATCTCGGCGATGTCCAGGCCCAGCTGGAATCCCGGACGGCGCCACGGCACCCACGCCACCCGGTCACCGAAGATCTTGCTCGTCAGCGCTTCTCCGTCGGCCGCGGTGGCGATGGCGATACCGGAGTCGGGGTGCAGGTGGTCGACGTGTGCGGCATCGACCAGCCCGTGCATCGCGGTGTCGATCGACGGTGCGGCGCCGCCCTTACCGTGCAGGCAGTAGTCGAACGCCGCGACCATCTCGTCCTCACGGTCCACGCCGGGGTAGACGTCGACGAGGGCGCGCATGCGGTCCAGCCGCAGCACGGCCAGTCCGTTCTCGGTGAGGGTACCCAGGTCGCCACCGGATCCCTTGACCCACAACAGGTCGACGTTCTCACCGGTCACCGGGTCGGTATCGGTGCCCTTGGCCGAGGTGTTGCCGCCCGCGTAGTTGGTGTTCTTCGGGTCCGAACCGAGCGCATTGGAGCGTGCGATCAGATCGGCGACGGTGGTGTTGTTGGCCATACCTATGCTCCCCACGAGGATTGAGTTCCGCCGACCCGCTCGGCGTTGATGGTGTCCTGGTAGCCGCTGTCGCGAAAAGCGGCCATCGGGTCCGCGGGGAGGCCCTGGGCGGCGCGGCGCTCGGCGAGCATGGGACGGACGTCGGTGTAGAACGCGTTCATGAAGATCTCGTTGGCGCCCAGTACATCTCCGGTTTCCTGGGCAGCGGTCAGTGCCTCGGTGTCCACCAGCCCGGCCCGCGCCGTCATCTCCTGGACGTTGAGCACCGAGCGGATCTGGCCGGGGATCTTCTCTTCGACGTTGTGACACTGGTCGAGCATGAGGGCGAGATCCGATCCGGATTCCAACCCGCCGCCGCGGATCACCTCGAACATGATCCGGAACAGCTGGAACGGATCGGCCGCGCCCACGATCAGGTCATCGTCGGCGTAGAACCGCGAGTTGAAGTCGAAGGAGCCGAGCTTTCCCAACCGCAACAGTTGGGCGACGATGAACTCGATATTGGTGCCCGGCGCGTGGTGTCCGGTGTCCAGGCAGACCTTGGCCCGTTCGCCGAGCGCCGTGACATGGGCATAGGAGGTGCCCCAATCCGGCACATCGGTGGCGTACATGGCGGGTTCGAAGAACTTGTACTCCAGCACCAGCCGCTGGTCGGCGCCGATGTGCTGGTAGATGGCGGCCAGCGATTCGGCCAGCCGGTCCTGGCGGCCGCGGATGTCGCCCTGGCCGGGGTAGTTGGTGCCATCGGCCAGCCAGATCTTCAGGTCGCGGGAACCGGTTTCGTTCATCACCTCGATGCAGCCCAGGTGGTGGTCGATGGCCTTCTGCCGCACAGCCTTGTCGGTGTGGGTGAGGCTGCCGAACTTGTAGTCGTCGTCCTGGAAGGTGTTGGAGTTGATGGTGCCCAACCGGACCCCGAGGTCGCCGGCGTAGCGTCCGAGTGCGGCGTAGTCGTCGACGGTGTCCCATGGAATGTGCAGGGCCACGGACGGTGCCAACCCAGTCAGCCGGTGCACGGTGGCAGCGTCGGCGAGCTTCTCCTCGATGGTGCGCGGGGTGCCCGGGGTGCCGAACACCTTGAAACGGGTGCCGGAGTTCCCGAATGCCCAGGAAGGCAGTTCGATGGCGAGATTATCCAGTGCGGTAGTCATCTGCGGGTTCCTCAGACTGCGGTGTAGGGAGCTTGTGCCGGCGCGCTGACAGGTGCCCCGTAGCGCTCGGACTCGATCTGCTGCAACGACTTACCCTGTGTCTTGGGCGCCCAGACGGCGCCGATGATCAGGGCGACGGTCAGCAGTCCGACCAACAGGATGCCGACGGTGGTCAGGCCGGTCGCGGCGAGCATGGTGGGGAAGAAGTAGCTGAGCAGGCCGGTGGCGGTGCGCACCACGAAGAACATGATGCCCTGGGCGCTGGCCCGGTACGGGGTGGCGAACAGCTCGCTGGCCCACAGGCTGTAGAAGGCCTGGCAGCCGATGCCCGCCGAAATACCCCACAGCACAGCGAAGATCAGCATGGTGGAGATGCCGCTGTCGGTGAAGGCAACCAGCACGATCCAGCCGACGATCCCGAGTGCGGCACCGAAGATGTAGAGGGCGCGCTGAGAGACCCGGTCGGCATAGCGCATGAATCCGAAGTAGGTGGCGGCCACGGTGCAACCCCACACCAGCACCTGCAGCAGGTTCTGCTGCACGGGGCTGTGCAGGCCGGCGGTGTCATAGACGCGCGGCATGAAGATACCGGCCTGGCCCGCCACGGTGTTCCAGAACAGGTAGATGCCGCCGAGGAACAACAGGGCGGTGATGTTGACCTTGCGGGAGAACAGGCCGCGCACACCCCGTGCGCCCACCGAGGACTGCAGCTCGCGGCTCTCGTCGACGGCTTCCTCTTTCCAGATCTGCGATTCGGCCAGGCCCTGCCGGATCCACCAGACGATCGCGGCGACGACGAACAGGTGCACGAAGATGATGCGCGACCCGAGCAGTTCCAGCGGGGCCAGCGCGGCGGCGAGCGCGAAGCCGATGAACGGCCCGACCGACCAGGCCAGCTGGGCGGTGCCCACGTGCTTGGCGCGCTCGCCCGACGGCGCCTGCTCGGCGATATAGGTCCAGGAGGCGGGCACTCCGGCGCCGACGGCGATACCGGTGATGATGAACGCCGCCAGCAGCATGGTGAAGTTCATCGCGAACGCGGCCAGCAGCACGCCCGCCATGTACACCACCAGGTCGTAGGTGTAGATGGCCTTGCGGCCGAAGCGGTCGCAGAGCGGCCCGCCGATCGCGGCACCGATGGCGGCACCGAAAGCGTTGGCGCTCAGGGCCGCCAGCAGTCCGACGGCGAAGTTGCTGATGCCGAACTCGGCCTGCCAGAACCCGAGGCTGGTGGCGATCGCGATGATCGATCCGGCCTCGATGTAGTTCGACATGGCGACCGAGATGGTCGCCCGCCAGCCGGTGGTGGAGCGCGCTCCGATTTTCATGGGTGTCCTAGTCCTGTGCAGAAGGGGATGATCAAGCCAGATGGAAGTACTCGGTGAGCAGCTCGAGGCTGCTGTCGGGGTGGGCCTCGGTGCGGAAGTACTGAGCCATCTGCTCCTGCCACGTGTCGTTGATCGCGGTCCGGCTCATCTCGGCGGTGGCGCGGGCGAAATCGTCGGTCTCCAGATAGCCCACCACCATGCCCTCGTCCGGGCGCAGGAACAACGAGTAGTTGCGCCAGCCGGCGGCACGCAGTGCGTCGAGCATCTCGGGCCAGACCTCGGTGTGCGCCTCGAGGTAGTCGTCGACGCGGTCGGGCTTCAGGTGCATCACAAAGCACACGCGTTGGATGTCGTCCATTCGCCACTCCCTGATTGAAACGTTTCAATTTGTGATGGGGGCAGCAATAGGACGTGACCGCCGACGCGTCAAGCGCCCCGTTGTGCCCGGTTCACGCCCGTGTCGAGAGCCGGGTCACCAGCTCGGGCTGGAACAGGACATGACGAGGATGGCGTCCGGCATTGTCGGTCGCCTTGATCAGCAGATCGATTGCAGTGCTGCCGATTTCGATACTGGGCTGGCGCACCGAGGTCAACGGCACCACGGCGGAGCGGGCGAACTCGATATCGTCGTAGCCCACCAGCGCGATGTGTCCGGGCACCGTCACATCGCCCATCAGGGCAAGTGCCTGGAGCACGCCGATGGCCACCAGATCGTTGGCGCAGAAGATCCCGTCGGGCCGGCTCGATGCCGGTCGGTCGCGGATCTGCTCACCCACCGCGCGGCCGGCCAGCACCGTCAGTGCCGGTGTCGAGATGACCTCCAGTTCGGCATCCGGGACCTGCTGCAAGGCGTTTCGGGCACCCTGCAGGCGGTCGCGGACCTGGCGCAGTTCGGGGGGCCCACCGACGAAGGCGATCCGCCGCCGCCCTATCCCGGCCAGATGCTCCGCGGCCAGCGTGCCTCCGGCAATATCGTCGACCGCGACCGAGTCGAAATCGGTGCCCGACCCGTCACGGTCGACGAGGACGACGGGAGTGCCGCGCCGGCGCAGCGCGTCGAGGCGGTCGAAGTCGTCGCCGACGGGG
Organism: Mycolicibacterium frederiksbergense; assembly: GCF_012223425.1. Taxonomy (GTDB): domain Bacteria; phylum Actinomycetota; class Actinomycetes; order Mycobacteriales; family Mycobacteriaceae; genus Mycobacterium; species Mycobacterium frederiksbergense. Next base: position 1,949,696 of record NZ_CP038799.1, on the reverse strand, counting down.
GACACCAGCAATCCGAACACCCGCTGCTCGTCGAATGCGTCGATGTAGGAGCGCTCCCGCTGCGGGTCGTCATCGGAGGTGCCCAACAGCAGGGTCAGATTGTGTTCGGTGGCCCGGGCCCCGGCGCCGCGGGCGATATCGGTGAAGAACGGGTTGCCGACGTCCAGGACGACCAGACCGACGCAGCGGGACCGGCCGGCCTTGAGTTGGCGGGCGGCGTCGTTGCGGACGAACCCGAGTTCGTCGATGGCGGCCTGTACCCGCGCGACGGTGGCCGGGGACACCTTGTCGGGTGAATTGAGCACATTGGACACCGTGCCGACCGACACGGCCGCCGCCGCGGCGACCTCTCGGATGCTCACCATGTGCGCTCGCTCGCGTGGGCGCGGACCGCGGGGGCGATCCAGGAGTTCAGGAAGGCCCGCAGATCGCGGCCGGTGCGCGCCGGGCGGCCCGGATCGAGGATGAAGGACTGCAGGGTTCGCAGCATGAACTCGACCAGTTCTTCGAGTGTGTCGTCGACGAAACCCGCTGCGGCCCAATCAATGTCGAAGCGCTCCAGGATCGACCGGCCGAAGCCGATCGCCAGATCCGAAGTGACCCCCGCGGTGAACGCGCTCGCCTTCCCGGGCTGCAGCACCAGGCTCAGGTACCTGTCGTGCGGAAGCTGCTCGAACGTGTAGGCCAGTCCTTCGACAACGGCCTCGGTCGGGTCGGTGATCGAGCCCAGCCGGTCGGCCAGCCGGTCGAGGAAGGACGCCACCGAGGAGACTGCGGTGGCGGCGAGCAGGGTCTCCTGGGTCGGGAAGTAGCGGTAGATGGTCTGCCGGGTGACACCCAGCGTCTGGGCCACCTCCGACACGCTCACCGTTCCGCGGGTGTCGATGGCGGCGCGACTCGCGGCGATGATGCGGTTCACCGCTTCGTCGTCGTCGATCGGGATATCGCCCGACCAGCCGTGCCTGCGCATGGGTCGATCGTCGCACGATCTCCGTCGAAGTCTTGACAACACAATCAATGATGAATGTATGGTCTGAATGTGATCACCAGCCCAGTGAAGAGCACCGACGAAGAGTTGACCCGCCGTGCGCTGCGCCACGCCCTGGACGGCACCACGGATATGGCCGACCGCGAACTCAAGGTGCCGCTGCACTACTACCGTGATCCGAAGATCACCGAGATCGAGGAATCACAGATCCTGCGCAGGGTGCCGCTGGCGATCGTGCCGTCCGCGCAGATCCCGGAGCGCAACGATTATGTGGTCCGCACGGTCCTCGGCGATTCGCTCCTGGTCACCCGGGACCGGGCCGGCAAGAGTCACGTCCTGCTGAACTACTGCCGCCACCGGGGTGCCATGCCTGCCTGTGGCGCCGGTAATGCCGCCAGATTCGTCTGTCCGTACCACGCGTGGACGTACAAGAACACCGGCGAACTGTTCATGGTGCCGGGCAAGTCCGGCTTCGACTCGATGGACGTCAAGGACTATGGCCTGGTCGAACTGCCGTCCGAGGAACGCTACGGATTCATCTGGGCCGTGCTCACCGCCGACGCCACCATCGATCTGGATGCGCACCTGGGGCCACTGAAAGATGAACTCGCACTGTGGGATTACCGCTCCTACGGCTATCACACCGAACGGGAGTTCTCCTCGGAGGTGTCCTGGAAGGGAGCCTTGGAGGCGTTCGCCGAGGGGTACCACTTCCCCTTCGTGCACGGTGAGAGTCTCATCGGCCAGAACACCCTGCCCAATACGGGTGTCTACGACGAGTTCGGCAAGCACCACCGCATCGGATTTCCGTTCAGCTGGATCAAGAACCTCGCCACCGGAGCGACGGGGAAGGCGGACACCGGGGCGAGCGGAGCGACGGGGGAGGCGGACACCGGGGCGAGCGGAGCGACGGGGAAAACAGGGGTCGATCCGGCTGCATCGCTCGATCCGTCGGCCAACATGGGCGTCATCTACTGGGTGTATCCCAACCTCATCCTTGGCAACAGCCCGGTCGGCGTGGAGATCATCGACATACTGCCCGAGGGGGACCCCACCCGCTGCACCGTCCGGCACAGCTGGATGGGACGCATCCCTGCGACCGATGACGATATGCGCGCGCTCTACGACACCGTCTACGAGGGGGTGCACGCCGCGGTCCGTGATGAGGATTTCGCGATGCTGCCGCAGTGTGGCCAGGGCGTCCGGCACGGCCAGCACGATCACATGGTCATCGGCCGCAACGAGATTGCGGTGCAACACATGATCAAGGTCTTCGCCCAGGAACTCGGCGTTGCGCTGGGGTAGCCGCGGCGGCCGCCAGTAGCGTGTCCGCCAGCCGGGTGCCGGCCGGCGTCATTCGCACCGCCGGCGGTGAGGCCAGATAGACCTGCCACGTCACCTGTTGTGCCAATGGGTAGGAGCGCAGGTCGGGGAATCGGTCGGCCTCCGAGGCCGGCATGAACGTGGTGCCCAGGCCGTTGCGCACCAGTTCGGCGATCGCCGCGAATCCGGCGGGCACCTCGTACGGGGTGCGCGATTGCACACCGACGGCGTGGAACGCATCGTCCATCAGCCGGCGCAGGCCGAAATTCGGTGGGAAGCCGACCAGCTCGGCGGTCGCGAGATCTGTGAGATCGACCGGAGTGGCGGCAGTCGGCATATCCTGTGCCCGGCACACGTAGACCATCGGCTCCTCGAACAGCAATCGCATGTCCAGACTCGGTGGAAGGCGCTCCGGCACCGACACCAGCGCCAGATCCAGTGAGCCTTCGGTGAGCGCGGACAGGTAGGCCGACGCACCGCTCTGACTCAGGTGCAGGCGGAGCCGGACATGCGGGTTCTCGCGATGGAACTGTCCGAGAGCGGCCGCGACATCCAGCGGACCGAAGGCAATGAGCGAGCCGAATTCGACAGTACCCGAGAGGGTTCCGCGGAACTCCTGGACCGATTCTGCGGCGGCCCTGGCGGTGTGCAGCACGTCCAGGGCGTGGCTGCGGAACCGTTCACCGGCGGCGGTCAGGCTGATCTGCTGCCGGGACCGGTCGAACAACTGCACCTCGAGCTCGCGCTCGAGCTTGGCCACGGAGGTCGACAGTGCGGACTGCACGACATGGGCGCGCGTCGCGGCGCGGGAGAAGCTCATCTCGGCCGCCACCGCGACGAAGTACTCGAGTTGTCGTAGCTCCATCCGACCAGCGTATCGATAGCAGTGATGACAGGTATCGAAAGCAATCGTTGGACTTGATGGGCTGCCGGGGGTGTGATGATCGGGTGGACATCAGTAGACGGAACTTCGCCCGCATCACCACCGCGGCGGCGGGTGCGCTGACCCTCGCCGGGTGCACAACCGCGCCGCACGCCACCGGAGCGCCTCCGGTGGCGCCGCCCGCGCCCACCCACACCCTCGGCCCGGTCCGACAGATCAAGGCCGGCCTGCTCGACGTCGGTTATGTCGAGGCGGGACCGGCCGGTGGGCGGCCGGTCATCCTGCTGCACGGCTGGCCCTACGATATTCACAGCTACGCCGACGTCACCGCTGACCTTGCGGCCCAGGGCTTTCGGGTGATCGTCCCGTTCACCCGCGGATTCGGGTCCACCCGGTTCCTGTCCAGCGAGACCGTCCGCAACGGGCAGCAGGCAGCGATCGGTCACGACGTGATCGATCTGATGGACGCGCTGAACATTCCCAGCGCCATCCTCGGTGGGTACGATTGGGGCGGCCGGACAGCCAATGTGGTTGCCGCACTGTGGCCGCAACGCGTGAGCGGGCTGGTGGCGGTCAGTGGCTACATCGTCGTCAACCTCGCGGCGAACCTCGAACCGTTGTCACCGCAGGCCGAATACGGTTGGTGGTACCAGTACTATTTCGCCACTCCGCGAGGCGAACTCGGGTACCGGCGCAACACCAGGGACTTCAACCGGCTCATCTGGCAGAACGCCTCACCGCTGTGGCAGTTCACCAACTCCACCTACGAGCTGAGCGCCGCCGCCTTCGACAACCCCGATCACGCCGAGATCGTCGTGCACAACTACCGGTGGCGCCAGAGCCTGGCGCCCGGTGAAAACCGTTACGACGCCGACGAACAGCGGCTCGCGGGCCGACCCACGATCGAAGTGCCCACCATTACCTTCAGCAGTGACTTCGATGGCCCGGCCAAGGACGGCCACGGCTATCGCGGGCAGTACACCGGACCGTACGAGCACCGGATCCTCGACGGTATCGGGCACAACGTGCCCCAGGAGGCGCCAGCTGACTTCACCGCGGCGGTGGTCGACGTCAGCCGTATGTGAGCGGATTTTTTGTCGGACCCCTCTGCGATAATCGTGGTATGCCGCCGCCGACAACACCTTTCGCCGCACACGCACCTCGGGTGTCGCGGTTGGAGGTGTTGTTCGAGGAGATGGCGGAGTTGACCGGGCAGCGCAATGCGATCGATGGGCGGTTGGTGGAGATCGTCGCCGAGATCGATGGCAGGGGCACCGATGACGGGAACTCGTTGTGGGGGGCGACCGGCTGCCGGTCCATCGAGGCATTGGTGGCGTGGAAGACGGGGGTCAGCCCGCGCCGCGCCGAGACCATGGTCGCCGTCGCCCACCGCATCGACGACCTTCCCCGCTGCACCCAGGGCTTGCGGGACGGCCGGGTGTCACTCGATCAGCTCGGAGTCATCGCCGAAGGTGGCGGGCAGGGCTGCGATGAGCACTACGCCGAGCTCGTCAAAGTCGCCACCGTGTCCCAGTTGCGCACCGCGGTCAAACAGGAACCCCGCCCCGACCCCGAGCCCGAACCCAAGCGCAAGATCACCAAGATCGAGAACGACGATTCCACGACGTGGCGGATCACCCTGCCCAAGGTGGAGGCCGCGAAATTCGAGGCCGGCCTGCAATCCCACCGCGACAAGCTGGTCGCGGACTGGAAACGCGACCACGACACGGCAGACAGCATCGACCCCGAGGACGGCTGGGCCCGCGACGGCGACGCCGAGACCACGGTGTCCGGGCAGGCCCCGCCGTTCCCCGACGCGGTGGATGCGTTCATGAGTCTGATCGAGGCCGGCTGGGACGCCGACGTGGCGGCCCGTCCGCACGGCCAGCACACCACCGTGGTCCTGCACCTCGACCTCGAGAAACGGGTCGCGGCCCTGCATCTGGGCCCCGCCCTGTCCGCAGACGATCGCCGCTACCTCACGTGTGATGCGACGTGCGAGGTGTGGCTCGAACGCCACGGCCGCCCCATCGGTGTCGGGCGGGCCACCCGCACCATCAACCGGCGGCTCCGCCGCGCCCTGGAGCACCGCGACCAGACCTGTGTCGTCCCGGGTTGCGGGGCCACCCGCGGGCTGCATGCCCATCATTTGGTGCACTGGGAGGACGGCGGACCCACCGAGCTGTCCAACCTGGTGCTGCTGTGCCCATTTCACCACCGCCTGCACCACAAAGGTGTCATCACCCTGACCGGGCCCGCCGAGAACCTCAAAGTCACCGACAGCGACGGCGAGCCAATGACCGACAGCTCGCTGGCCAGACCACCCACCACACCACCACCAGATGTGCCACCCTGCCCTGGGCCAAAAGGCGAACGCGCCCAATGGTGGTGGTACACGCCGTTCGCACCACCACCGCCGACGACCAACTAGGCGCCGGCTACTCCAGCACGAAAACCGGGATCAGCCGGTCGGTCTTGGTCTGGTACTCCGCGTACGGCGGGTAGGCCTCAACAGCGAGCTTCCACCAGTGTTCGCGCTCGGCGCCCTCGATCTCGCGGGCGGTCAACTCGACGACCTTGTCGCCGTCCTGCGCGGTGACCTGGGGATGGGCCTTGACGTTGTGGTACCAGGACGGATGCTGCGGATCGCCGCCCTTGGAGGCGACCATGGCGTACTTGCCGTTCTCCTCGACGCGCATCAGCGGCACATAACGCTTCTTCCCGGACTTGGCGCCGGTCGTGGTGAACAGCACGATCGGACGGTCCAGCACCTCGACCCCGTCGGTGGTGCCGTTCTCGATGATGCGTTTGGTCTGCTCGCGTACCCAGTCGGTGGGGCTCAGCTCGGGGTTGTCAGTCATAGCGCCAATAACAGCACGGCCGGCGCCGGCTATTCCGCATCTTGGCCGGATCTGAGACCCTCGCCGGGTGACTGCACGCGGTGATGTCTTCATATCGGTGACCGAGCTCGCCCAGCGCCTCGATGCCGGCGACCCGACGACCATCCTCGATGTCCGGTGGCAGCTGGGTGCTCCCGACGGGCGTGACGCGTACGAAGCCGGGCACCTGCCCGGGGCGGTGTACGTCGGGCTGGAGGATGAACTCAGCGACCACGGTGTGCCCGATCGCGGCAGGCATCCGCTGCCATCCGGGACGCATCTGCAGGAGGCCGCCCGGGGCTGGGGTCTGCGCCGCGGCGTGCCGGTGGTGGTCTATGACGACTGGAACCGAGCCGGGTCCGCCCGCGCCTGGTGGGTGCTGCGCGCCGCGGGCATCACCGATGTGCGCATCCTCGACGGCGGGCTGTCCGCGTGGCGGGCCGCCGGGGGCGCGATGCAGACCGGAGCGGTGACGGCACCTCCCGGGGACATCGTCGTCGAACGGCACGATCTCTACGCCGGCGCTCTGCCGACACTGACCGCTGAGGAGGCCGCCGAACACCCGAACCTGCTCGACGCCCGCGCCCCCGAACGGTTTCGCGGCGAGGTTGAACCCGTCGATCCGGTGGCCGGCCACATCCCCGGCGCTAAGAACCTGCCCAGCACCTCGGTGCTGACCGCCGACGGGACCCTGCTGTCCGAGGATGAGCTGTCGGCCCTGGCCTGGTCGTTCGGTGGCTCCGAGCAGGTCGGGGTGTACTGCGGGTCGGGTGTCACCGCCGCGGTGCTGGTGGCCGCGTTGTCGGCCGCCGGCGTCGACGCGGCGCTGTTCCCCGGGTCGTGGTCGCAGTGGAGTGCGCAGGAGCGGCCGGTTCAGACCGGTGATCAGTGATGGGCAATCATCTTGACCGCCACGACCGCGGCACCGGCGCCGGCCAGTAGCAGCACCGCCAACACCTGCTGCCACCACACCAGCCCGGCCCGGTGCACCGCGGCGAAGGCGATGAGTCCCATCTCCGCGACCAGGAACCACATGGCGATCCACACCGCGGTGGGAGTCTCGAGCACGCCGAAACCGGCCAGTGCCAGGATCAACACGGGCGCCGCCGCGGCCTGCAGGATCTGGCCGGAGGACGCGAGCATCGCCCAGGCCGCACGGCCGCGTGGGGCCTTTCCCTCCACACTGAGCCGGGCGATGAACTCGGCCAGCAGCGCCGCCGCCCACAGGCCGCCCGCGGCGACTGCCACGTCGACCACCCGGAACCACGCGTTCGTGTCCACGCTCGTATAGCGGGCCAGCGCGGCGAGTGTGGCCAGACATGAGATGGCGCCGTACATCCGCTCCCGCAACGCGGCGACCACATGTTCGACGGCCGGGCCGTCCCGCACCTCGGGCGGCTTCACGTGAGCCGCTCCAGCAGGAAGGTGCCGATCTCCCGGATCGAGGTGTCCATGATCTCGCGATTTCCCTGGGTGTTGAAGGCGTGATCGACCGGGTAGGCGGTGTGGGTGACATCGACGCCGGCGTCCCGCAGGCGGCCGGCGATCTCCACCATCTCGGGCCCCAGCGTGTCGAGATCACCCGTCTGGATCAGGGTGGGCGGCATCTTCTTCGGCAGCTCGGTGTCGTGATACGGCGATGCGACCGGGCTGTCGTGGCTGGCCGGATCCACGAAATAGAGGCGGGCCGAAAGCTTCTGCAGCGTCGGCGAAATCGCCGCGTTGGCCTTGGGCGAGGTGCGGTCGGTGCGCGTGCAGTCGGCGACTGCGTAGGACAGCACCGCCGCCCGCAGCGCGATCGCGGTGTCGTGTGCGTACTGCACGAGGTTCATGCTGAGCTTGGCGCCGGCGCTGGCCCCGCCGACGCTGACCCGTTCGGCGTCCCAGCCCTGTTGGTCGGCATGGTCGAGTGCCCACTGCAGCACATCGATGCATTCCTCCTCTGCCACAGGGAAAGTCACCTGCGGTGCGGCGTGATAGTCGATAGCCAGCACCACACAGCCGATATCGGAGGCCAGGAAGCGGCAGATATGGGCATCCTCATGGGTGTTGCGCAGCACGAAGCCGCCACCGTGGATGTCGATGTGCAGCGGCGGACGGCGGGTGGCGGTGCCGCTCAGCGGCGACGCCGGATGCGGCCGGTAGACGAAGCAGCGAACCGGGCCGTGTCGGGTGGGCACCCGCACCACGGCGGGCGGGTCGAGGCGGTGCGCCGGGCGGGGGATGTTGGGTGGCCGGAACACCAGCGGAGCGGCCTGCTGAGCCAGGTACGCCAGCGCGTACTCCAGCGGCGCGATCCGGGGGTTCGGCATGGCAGATACCGTACCGGGAGCTATTCGCGCGGCGGCGGTATCGCCGACGAGCCGCGGCCTAGACTGCCGGGTATGGCCCGCAACTACGCAACCGCTGACCAGGTCTCACTCGAGGAATTGCTGGCGTTCGTCCGTCCTCGTCACGCGATGGTGCTGACCACGTTCCGCGCCGACGGCTCGGTGCAGAGTTCCCCGGTCACCGGCGGGGTGGATGAGCAGGGACGCATCGTCGTCGCCAGCTATCCGCAGCGCGCCAAATCGGTGAACATCGGGCGGACCCCGCGGGCCAGCGTGACCGTGCTGTCCGAGGAGTTCCACGGTCCCTACGTTCAGATCGACGGTGACGCCGAACGAGTGGACCTGCCGGAGGCGGTGGAGCCACTGGTGGACTACTTTCGTGCGGTCGCCGGGGAGCACTCGGACTGGGATGAGTACCGCCAGGCCATGGTCGATCAGGGAAAGTGCCTGCTGCGCATCACCCCTCGGCGCTGGGGCCCGGTGGCCACCGGCGGCTTCCCGCCGCCACGCTAGTTGGGCCGCCGGTACTTGCCCTTCGGGTCGAAACCGGAATTGCTTATCGCGGTGGATAACCCGGTACCGATCGGGCCGAGGTGGTCGAACAGCCCGGTCGATCCGGTGGCGATCCCGTCGGCGCTGGTGTGGCTCAGTGCGGCCAGCCCGATGTACGGGCCATCGGGTAGACGGCTGAGCGCCAGGGTGTAGTCGGCGTTGATGAAGGCCAGGCCCGCGGTGCTGAAGTTGGTCATCGAACTGGTGACATCGACCGCCATCGCCGCCCGGATGAACGGCGTCGGTGCTTCGCCGGCCACCAGATCGCGGAACTCGCGGACCCAGGCATAACGCGGTCCCGCCTGCTGCCAAGGGAATTCCAGGCTGTTGGAGTCTGCTGTCGGCCCGTAGGCCCGGATGAACATCGGGACGTTGTCCCCGATATCGGTGGGTTCGGCCGGTATCGGCGGCAGGGTGAGCGCCGTGCTCCAGAACTCGCCGGCGGGCTGGGTGCCGCGGCGCAGGTAGAGCGCCGAGGCGCGGGCGACGAGGTGGCCGTCCTGGATCATCGCGGCGTCCACGGCGCGCATCCGGCCACCGGCACGCACGACGGTGGCGCTGACCCGGACCGGTTCGGTGGCCACCCGGCGCAGGATCTCGACCGTCAACCGGGCGGGGTGCAGATCGGGGTCATCGACCTGGGCCTCGATGGCGCGGGCGAGCAACCCACCGACGACCTGCCCGCCCAGGGTGGGGCCCCAGCCGCCGTGGGCGATCGGGTTGGGCACCAACTCGTCGCCGCGCGGGGTGAGAAACGGCGTCGCCGTGGTGCCGGTCATACCGGCGATATTACAAACACAGTTACCGTTGCAACAACGGTAGCTGTTCGCGGTAGAAGTCGAGGTGCGCACGGGCGGCGTCGTCCCAGGTCAGGGTGCGGGCGAGGGCGCGCCCCTGGGCGGAATCCTCCGGTTCGGTGAGCAGGTGCGCCATCGCGGCGGCGAACCCCGCGGGATCATCGGCGTACCGCACGGTGTCGCCGAACACCTCACGCAGCACCGGAAGATTCCGGGCGACCACCGGGCGGCCCGCCGCCAGTGCCTCCAGCGCGGCCAGGCCGAATCCCTCCTTTGCCGACGGGAACGCGAACACCTCGCAGGCCGCGACCAGACTGGGCAGTGCGTCGTCGGCGATGGCGCCGAGGATCACCGGAGTGATATCCAGGGCCGCGCAGCGAGAATCGAATTCGGCGCGGTAATCGCGGTAGTCGAAGAGCGTCTCGCCCCCGGCGATGACCAGCTGCAGATCCGGGTGATCCCGGCGGAGCAGGTGAAAGGCCTCGACGAGATCCACGGTGCCCTTGCGGGGCTCGATACCGCCGACGGTCAGCACATAGCGACCCAGCTCGTGGCGCCAGCGCCGACGGCCCTGAGTGTCCGAGGCGGCATCGATGAACCGTTGCGCATCAACACCATTGGGAATCACCTCCGGAGAGAGGCCCCACCCGGACCGCACCTCGGCCGCCACCGCGGCCGACACGCAGATGCGGGCATAGGGTGCCACGATCGCCTTCTCGTGGCACTCGGCGAGAATCGGGGTGGTGAACTCGTCGAGATGGTGGATGGTGCGGATGCAGTCGCCGACGGCGTTGGCGCTGATGCAGTCCTGCGCGTGCACGATGTCGTAGTCGTCCGGGGTGAAGGCCCTGGCCAGCACCTCGATCGAGCGCACGATCCGGTCGGTGACGGTGTCGCCGGGCAGGTCGGCGAACTCGACCAGCCGGATGCCGACCGCGGGGTCCACGGCCCGGAAGAAGCCCCGATCGCCGGCCCTGGCCAGCGACCACACGGTGACATCGGCACCCCGGCGGGCCAGCGCCTCGGCCAGGTTCACGGTGTGCACCACACCGCCGCGGGGCTTGGTCGAATAGGTCAGCAGCGCGATCCGCATCTCAGCCCTGCGATCCGGCGTGATAGATGTCCGGACGTAGCTCGGACAGGTGATTCAACACCCTTCGGGCCCGGCTGATTTCGGCCTGCACATCGATCTCGGCCTTGGCCAGCCCACCCTTGGAGCGGGTGTTGGCCAGGATGTCCCCACCGGGCCCGACGATCTTCGCCTGGCCGAGGAAACGCAGGTTCCCCATCACGCCGGTCTGGTTCGACGACACCAGCACCACCTGGTTCTCGGCGGCGCGCGCACAGTCGTACAGATCGAACAGCCGCGACTGGCGGTCCGCGGGCAGCCGGGATGCGCGGTCGGTGATGCTCGCGGGCCAGGCGGACAACGCCGCGATGATGTGCGCACCGTCCAGGGCCAGCGCACGGGCGGACTCGGGGAAGGTCTTGTCGTAATCGATCAGCATGCCCACCGGCCCGACCGGGGTGTCGAAGGTGCTGAACCGGTCACCGGCCAGATACGTCAACGCCTCACCGGCCGGCTGGTGCACCTTGCGGTAACTACCGAGAACACCGTCGCCGGACACACAGATCGCGGCGTTGTACCGGCTGCCACCGGCCGCGGCCTCCGCGTACCCGACACACACCGTCATCGGCCCCGCCGCGGCGATCACCGCGCTGATCTCGGGGCCGTCCGGGTCGAGCGCGGGCGGCGGATCGTTGGGGTCGGGCGCCCGGAAGTCCCCGATGTACCCGCCTAGGCTGGCGTCGGGCAGGACCAGGAAGTCGACGCCCTCACGGGCCGCGGATTCCACGATGCCGACCACCTTGGACACACCACGGTCCACGTCGCGGCCGAAATGTGCCGCCACCGCGCCCAGGGTCACCGGTGCCATGCGCTCCCCTCAGGCCGGGCCGATGCCGGTGACCGGCGATGCCAAAGCGGTCGTCGTCACCCCGTCCGGCCAGCGTAGGCGTACACCTGGCGCGGCGGTCAGCGACCCGCAGTCCGCGGCCACCACCCCGTCGGGCAGTTCGGCCGGGCTGCGGTGCACACCCGCGGTCAGCATGGCGAAACCCGGAAAACAGGTCAGCCAGGGGCCCATGTCGGCGGCAGCCGGACGCGGCACCGCAGACATGTCGAGCTCGGCGCCGGTGCCTCCGGCCTCGGCCAGCATGCCCAGCGTGCCGACGACGCCGGCCATGCTCACGTCCTTGGCGGCGCGGGGCCGCGTCGCCGCCACCAGACCGGCCATCGCGGCCAGGTCGGCCGAGCTGCGCGCGCTGGTCGAATCCCATTGTTTGCCGGTGTAGCCCGGCCGCCATCCGCCGCTCAGGTCGGCGGTGAGTCGGATCCGGTCACCGGCGGCCGCACCGCCGGCCGGGACCGGATCGGTCGTGCGTCCCAGCGCCGTCACCGCCAGCGCCGCGGGTACCCCGAGTTGGGTATGCCCGCCGAGCACCGGAACCTGCCAGGCCACCGACGCCGCGGTGATACCGCGAATCACCCGGTCCAGTACCGAACGGGTCGGCGCACCGACGGCGTCGAGCAGACCGGTCGGGCTGGCACCCATCGCCGACAGGTCGTTGATGTTCACCAGGACCGCGCACCAGCCGGCCCACTCCGGGTCGCGTTCCACCATCGACGGAATGATGGCATCGCAGGCGGCGACGAGGTCGGTCCCGGGAACCGGCGCACCGTCGTCACCGACGAACCCGGCCGGGCCGAGCCCGCCGCGCACGGAACGCAGTGGGGCCAGCGTGGCGCCGAGGAACGATTTCGTGGCCTGGGCCAGGCCGTCAAAGGGATTGAGCGGCCAGCGCATCCGCTCATGTGGCTGCCCGGCGACCACGGTCTGGCCCAGACTGTCCCAGCCCAGGGCGGTGAACCGTGACCGGTAGCGCCGTTGCACGGTGGCCTCGAACCGCAGCACTCCGGCCGACTCGACGTAGGCGCACGCGGCTCTGATCAGTGCGGGTCCCACCCCGGCGGAACGGATCTCGGCAGCGGTGACCAACCGACTGCCGGTCCACCAGCCCAGATCGACCGAACCGACCGGCGCCAGCCGCACCCCGCCCAGCACCGTGCCTGCGGCGTCGGTGGCCACCAGCACCACGGCGCGGGGATCGTCGTCGGTGTCATCGCGGTCACTGCCGGTGAACAATCCTTGTTCGTCGACGAACTCGTCCTTGCGCAACCGTCGGTAGCCGTCCAGGTCGGCCGCGCTCTCGGCGCACCGGATGAGAAACGCTGCGGGCGGCCGTGATCCGGCCAGGATGGACAGGTCTGCCGGAAATCCGTGTGCGCTGCTGTCGAACTGGATCATCAGGCGCCCAGTCCCTGCAGTACCGAGCAGGCCCCGCAGGCCGCACACCCGGCGCGCTGGTCGGCGCCCGCCATCCCGGCAAGGGTGAGCAGCGCGGCGACCTCGCGGGACACCTTCTCGACGACGGCGGCGTCGGGTGCGCCGGCGCGGTCGATATCGACGGCCAGCGAGCCCGGCTGGGGACGGAACGGCACCACGAACGGGTACACGCCCATCTCGATGAGTTCGGCTGCGCCGTCGACGAGTTCGTCGGGATCCTCACCGAGACCGACCAGCAGATAGGTCGAGACCTGATTGCGTCCGAACACCCGCACGGCCTCGCGCCAGGCCTGGTGATACTGCTGGACCGGCACTGTCGCCTTGCCCGGCATCCAGCGCCTGCGGACCTCCTCGTCGAGGGATTCGATGTGGATGCCGATGGCGTCGGCGCCCGAGTCCCGCAGTTCGGTGAGGACGGCGAGGTCGGCAGGAGGCTCGCACTGCACCTGGATCGGTAGTGCCGGCACCGCAGCCTTCACTGCCCGCACACACCGGGCCAGATGACGGGCACCGCGGTCGGTACCGGCCGAGGTTCCGGTGGTCATCACCATCTGCGTGACGCCGTCCAGACGCACCGCCGCCTCGGCGACCTCGGCGAGTTCGGCCGGTCGCTTGACCGCCGTGGTGGCGCCGTCGCGCAACGACTCTTCGATGGTGCAGAACCGGCAGCGCTGATCCGCGGTGTACCGGATACAGGTCTGAACCACTGTGGTGGCGAGCACATTTCGACCGTGCAGGCGGGCCAGCTTCTCGTATGGCACACCGTCGGCGGTGCGCAGGTCGTAGAACGTGGGTCGTTCGATGACCTCGACGTCGAGTCCGGTATCTTGACCGTCCAGCAGCACCCGGGTGCCGTCGAACACGAACGGGCTGTCCGCATTGCGGGGGATCGCGGCATTGAGACCGTCGATGACGAGGTGTCCGTCGGCGCTCGGGCCGGCACCGGCGGAGCGGCTGACGGGTGGCCGGCCGCGGAAGCCGAGCAGAGCCAGGTCGACTCTGGTGGAAACCGACATAGGTGACTCCTGGGTGACGGGTGCTGCGGTGGATTGAAAGGCGCTCCGGCGCACCTTGCCTGCCTGATTGCGCAGTCGACTGCGCCTGATGTGGACGACGGCGGGAACCTCGGGGGCGGAGAGTCGGCTCCGGCTGAACTCGATGAGTGCCGAGGACTCGACCTCTGCGGTACCTATGTCGACGGTCGCAGTGAGCCCGGACGCGGCGTCCCCGGTCACCACCGCCTCCCGGACCGCAGGATGCTGGATGAGTGCGTGTTCGACACGGGTCGGGTACACCGGGGTGCCCCCGGCATCGATGACGTCGGAAGCGCGTTCGACGACGGTCAGGTAGCCGTCGGCGTCCAGGCAACCGAGATCACCGAGGCTGTCCCAGCCGTCGTGGGTGCGTCGGGACTGCCCGCCCAGGTACCGGTAGGCCGGTTCGGCTCCCCGGCGCATCCAGATATGGCCGACCCCACCGGTGGGGACGGGCGTACCGTCGGGGGCCGTGATGCGAACCTCGGTGCCGCCGATGGGTTTTCCGACGCTTCCCGGTCGCTGCAACCATTCGGAGCCGGAGATCATGGTCAGCCCGTTGGATTCGCTACCCGCGTAGACCTCGATGACGCGGTCGGCACCGAGCCAGTCGATGAGGGCGTGCTTGTCCGCAGGTGCGCACGGTGCGCCGAGGTGCAGCACCGATGCCAACGACGGGAGATCCGCCGAGGGGCGTAGGCGCACCAACTGGTGAATATCGCGGGGGGAGAGCAGTGTCCAGCTGACGCCGTGCCGTTCGATCAGCGTGCAGAACCGATGCTCGTCGAACGTGTCGGTGAGGACCAGCCGATGCCCGGTCAACAGGCCACGGAACGCGTAGGTGAACTGGGCGGAGTGCCACAGCGGAGCGGTGACCAGCTGAGTGGACGCGCGCGGCAGGAACGGCGCCACCTCGCGGTCCGGATCGATCAGCGCCGGCGCGGCGGCCAGCACGAGCTTCGGCAGACCGGTGCTTCCGGAGGACGCGGGCGCCTTCCAGCTGGAGGCCCAGGTGTCCGGTAGCGGCCCGGCTGGGTGAGCACTGCGATGACCGCCCGGCAGCCAGGGGATCGAGGGATCTTCCGGCGCCGAACCCACGGCGAGTGCCGGTCGGGCCAGCGTCTCCAGGTGGCGGCGTTCGTGTGCACCGCCTGCCGGCGCCCATGGGCTCGGGGTGGCGCCGGCCTTCCAGACCGCGACACACGCCACGATGAACTCGATGCTGTTCGGCATGGCCACGGTGACCAGGTTGTCGCGGGAAACGCCGTGGGCCAGATACTCTCGGGCCAACCGGTTGCTCGCCGCATCGAGCTCGGCCGCGGTGAGGCTGCGCCCCTCGTGGTCACTGATGACCACGACCTGATCGGGGTCGGAGGCCGCGCGTGCCGCGATGACCCGGCCGAACGACTGTCGTCCCTGCATCGGTGGCCGGCCTCAGTGCCCGACCGCGAGCCGCAGCACCGACTCGTGGTAGGTGCTGATGATGGTGGCGGCGATGTGCTGGGCGTCGCGGTCGATGCCGAGAAAGCGGCCCGATCCCCAGGTGTGCATCCACGGCAGGCCCACGAAGCTCAACCCGGGTACGCCGGTGACGCCGCGGGTCTGCATGGGGCGGCCACCACCGTCGAAGGCGCTGGCCTCGATCCACCGGTAGTCGGGCCGGTAGCCGATGGCCCAGACGATGGCCGCCACGTTCTCGGTGCCGAGATCCAAGGTGGTGGTTTCGGTTTCGGGGACCCAGACCGGCTCATACCGGGTGGCCGGGGGTGCGTCGATGCCGTGCGTGTCGATGTGGCGGTCGATATCGGCGCAGATCGAGTTGTAGACCGCATCGGCATGGTCGAGGGCAGCCGTGAGGGTCGGGGCGAAGCGCAGCACGGCGCCGGAGCCGTCGGCCAGCGCGCCGTAGAGCTTCATGCCCTCGGTGGCGAACTGTCGCAGATCCACATCGCGGCCGCCATCGCGGCCGGTGACGTAGTGGTTGGTCTTCTCGATGGCAGCCTTACCGCCGGGATACTGGGCGGCGGGCCTGTCGTAGAGTCCCATATCCGACAGCCATGTCATGCAGTCGCGTCCGCGGTATGTCCGGGCGACCCGCGGTGCGCTGCCCACCGCGAGGTGGACCTGTCGCCCGGCCAGGTGCAGGTCCTCGGCGATCTGCGCACCGGACTGTCCGGTGCCGACCACCAGCACCGCGCCCTCGGGTAGCTGCCCGGCATTGCGGTACTGCTCCGAATGTAGCTGGACCACCGAGTCTTCCAGCGAATCCGCGTACGACGGGATGACCGGCAGCGGGTAACCACCCGTCGCGACGACGGCGTGATCGCAGGTGATGGTCTGCTCACCACTCCCGGAACGGATCGTCAGTTCGAATCCACCGGAGGCAGCGTTGGCCAGTCTGGTCACCCGTGTGTGCGTGCGCACCGGCGGGTCGAACGTGTCCAGCCAACCCGAGAGCCAGGTGATGACCTCGTCGCGGGTCATGAAGCCGTCCGGGTCAGGCCCGTCGTAGTGGTAGCCGGGTAGCCGGCAGTGCCAGTTGGGGGTGACCAGAGTGAAGTTGTCCCAGCGGGTATCGGCCCAGGCGTGTACCGGGGTGGCGGCCTCCAGCACGACGTGTTCGATCCCGGCCCGGCCCAGATACCAGCTGACCGACAGCCCGGCCTGTCCGGCGCCGATGACGACGACGGGGACGTGGGTGGTGGTCATGATCGCTCCAGTGGGGGGTGCATGGCGGTGATCTCGATGAGTGCGTCGGCCGGGAATCCGGCTGCTGCACTGGTGATCCGGTCGTTGGTCTCTGCCGCCGAGGTGCAGGCGAAGCCGAACTTGGCGCGGACCCGGTCACTGGCCTCGGTCAGTGCCCGTCCGGACAGGTCGACGAACTCGCCAACGGTGTAGCGCCCTCCGGTGTGCAGGTAGTCGTGGATGACGAGGCTGGGGGAGTAGCAGCGCTGGGTGCTGCCGTCGGGCCAGCGGACCTCGAAGGTCATCTCAGGCATGGGCGAGTTCCTGCCACTTCGCAGTGTGCGTGGTGTCGGTGGCGGTCAGCGGGCCGTACACATCGGGCCTGCGGTCGCGTAGGTGGAACATGCCGGCGCGCATCGTGCGGAACGTGGTGTCGAGGTCGACGTCTGCGACCGCCATACCGCTGTCCAGAAGTGTTGTGGCGAGGATGTTTCCACCGGGGTCGACGACCTTGGCGTTGCCCACGTAGCGCAGGGACCCGAAGGTGCCGCTCTGATTCGACGCGATCCAGAACACCTGGTTGTCCAGGGCGCGTGCCATGTCGAACAGGTTGAACCGGTAGGTCCAGCGGTCGTCCTGCAGATTCTCCGCGGTCGCGGTGCGGGCCGCGGGCCATGCCGACAGGCTGGCGATGATCTGGGCGCCGTCGAGCGCCATCATGCGGGCCGCCTCCGGAAAGGCTTTGTCGTAGCAGATCTGCAATCCGACACGGCCGATCGGTGTATCGAAAACGCCGTAGCCGGAGCCCGCCGAGTAGGACATGCCCTCCCCGAGCGGTTGGTGCACCTTCCGGTAGGTGCCGTAGATCTGATCGCCGTCCAGTACGGCTGCGGTGTTGTAACGGGTCTGTCCGTCCTCGGCGAGTTCGCAGAACCCGATCGCGATGACGAGGTCCCCGATGATCTGCTGAATCCGCGTGATCTCGGGCCCGTCGAGCCGGATGGCCGGGGGCAGTGAGCGTTGGGTGGTCTTCACGGTGTCACCGTGATTGCCGAGCGAGGACAGGTAGCCGCCCACGGCGGCCTCGGGCAGCACCATGAAGTCGACGCCCCGTTCGCGGGCCTGTTCGGTCAGCGCGGCGATGAGTGCGTAGTTCTGTTCCAGATCTCGGGTGAAGTTCGCCGAGACGGCGGCCAGTGTGGTCACGGCGGGCTGCCCTAGACCATGTAGGTGGAGTTGATGATGGCGCCTTTACGGGCGTAGTAGATCAGTGCGTCCTGCACGTCGAGGGGGTGCGCCGGGATGACACCCTCGATGAGATCCTCTTCGCGCCCACCGTGCAGGCCGAGCCCGAAGCGGCAGCAGAACACGGTGCCGCCCTCCTTGATGAACGTGCCCAGGGCGTCGTTGATGTTCTGTTCGCCGGGGAAACCGGAGTCGCCCGTCTTCGGGAAACCGCGGGTGGCCAGGCAGTTGATGGCCCCGGGCCCGTAGAAGTACAGCGCAGACTCGAAGCCCTTGCGCAGCGCCCTGGTGGCCTGCAGCACCGCCACGAAGGCGACGGAGGATTCGTGGGCGATGCCGTGCACCAGCGTGAAGTAGCTCTCCCCCGCCTCGGCCTGGTAGTCGGGGAAGATCTTGGTGCTGCCATAGATGTTGGATCCCTTGGGCAGGGACGGGTGCGGGATCTCGGCCAGCGAGGTGGCGATGTTCTCAGCGATGGACGAATCAAAAGACATGGGGGTCTCCGTGTTTCACGTGTCTGTCGGTCGGCGACGGTGCCGGATGCCGGGGAGGTCGGCTGGTTCCATTACAGGCGCTGTCCATTGCCGGGTGGTTAGGGATGGAATACGTCTGCGTTGCGTGCGGCTCACACCGGAAACGCCTGTGAAACATTGAATAGTGTTGTGCACAAACAAAATTAGGACCCGTGCGGAAATCGCCGAGGTCCTGCGGGCGCCGCTGCGTCGGCGGCCATTTAGATACTACACTAATGGTTAGTAGGCTATCTAATCGGGAGTTCGGTGCTGAATCTCGCTGAAGATTTTCCGACTCGATTAGCCTGAGCGGATGAAGCTGGACGGACAGCAGCTGGCCGCGTTCGCCGCGGTGATCGAGCTCGGCAGCTTCGATGCCGCCGCCGAGCGGCTGCACGTCACCCCGTCCGCGGTCAGTCAGCGGATCAAGGGCCTCGAGCAGCGGGTCGGCCAAGTCCTGGTGGTCCGCGAAAAACCCTGTCGGGCAACCACGGCCGGCGTCCCACTGCTGCGGCTGGCCGCGCAGACCGCGATCCTGGAGGCCGAGGCGCTGGCCGAGACCGCGGGTGGCTCGACCGAACGTACCCGGATCGCGCTCGCGGTCAACGCCGATTCCATGGCTACCTGGTTCAGCGCGGTGTTCGCCCGGCTGCCCGGCGTGCTGCTCGATATCAGGATCGAGGATCAGGACCACTCGGCGAAGCTGCTGCGGGAGGGCGCGGTGATGGGTGCGGTCACCACCGAACGCACCGCAGTGCCGGGGTGTCGCGTGCAGCCGCTCGGTGTGATGCGCTACGTGCCGGTGGCGGTCGAGGAATATGTCCGTGAGTACCTGCCCGGTGGATTCACCGCCGCCGCGGCTGCCAAGGCTCCGTCGCTGGCATGGAATCGAGACGATGCTCTGCAGGACAATCTGATTCGCAAGGTCTTCCGCAAGCCTATCGGGCGCCCGGTGCACCTGGTGCCGACCGCCGAGGGTTTCGGGGCGGCGGTGCGGGCCGGCCTGGGTTGGGGCATGTACCCCGAGCAGCTCGTCAACACGGACTTCGTCCAGATCGCCGACGTGCACCTGGACGTGCCGCTGTACTGGCAAAGCTGGAAGATGGACAGCGTGCTGGTCGGTACCGTCGGCGCTGCCGTGCTGAGCGCCGCCGCTGTGCTACGGCAGCGTGCCGGCTAGGCCGGCGCGCCGACCTTGCGGCGGGCGGCCTTCTCTTCGTAGTAGCGGGCCCGTTCGTCCACGGCGTCCAGGAATTGGGCGAGCTCGGTGCGGGCCTGTTCGCCGGCCGGGCCGAAATCGCTGCGCTCGAAGACTCGCCAGAAGCGCAACACCGGTTGCAGTACCTCGTCGTGGTGGATACGCAGGTCGTAGATCCCGGCCTTGGCGATGAGGATGGAGTTTTCGTGGAAGTCGGTCATGCCGGCACCGGGCATCGTGAACCCGACGACCTCATCGCGGATGGCGGCCATGGCGGCATCCGGTGCGATGTCGAGGGCGGCCGCCATCAGGTTGCGGTAGAAGACCATGTGCAGGTTCTCGTCGGCCGCGATCCGGGCGAGTAGCTGATCGGCGATCGGGCAGCCGGAGGCCCGCCCCGTGTTGCGGTGCGACACGCGGGTGGCGAGTTCCTGGAACGACACGTAGGCCAGCGCCGCCAACGGTGTCTTGTCGCCCGAGTCGTACCCGGCGACGGTGTGTTCCATGCGGAGCGCCTCGAGTTTGGAGGGGTCCACGCCGCGGGTCACCACCAGATAGTCGCGCAGCGCGATGCTGTGGCGTCCCTCCTCGGCGGTCCATTGACCGACCCAGGTCCCCCAGGCGCCGTCGCGCCCGAACCGGGTGGCGATCTCCCGGTGATAGGACGGCAGGTTGTCCTCGGTCAGCAGGTTGACCGTCAGCGCCGCCTTGGCCACCGGGTCCAGCGGGGAGTCCTCGGGAGCCCAGTCCTCGCCGCCGAGAAAGGCGAAGTCGCGTCCCCGGCTCCACGGGACGTAGTCGTGCGGGTCCCATGGCTTGACCGTGCTGAGGTGGCGCTCGAGGTTCTGCTCGACGACCGGCTCCAACTCGTGCAAGACGCTGGTCTGATCCATCATGGCCGACTCCGTTCCCTCCATACAACGAAACCTACGGTACCGTAACTTACGGTACCGTAGGTCGTTGTCGAGGGGAACGGATCACAAGATCCGGTTCTGCTAGCTGATGCCGACAATCTCCTGGGCGATGGCGCTCAGTCGCGACTGGGCGGCCGACACCACCCGCTGGCGGTTCTTGTGGAATTCCTCGTAGGCGATGACCACGCGGATGTCCGCAGGCGTGTCCAGTTCCTTGACCGCCGCGACGGCGTCGTTGACGTTGAGCTCGTCATAGCCGGCGATCGGCAGTTCCGCCGCCTCCAAGACGCCGGTGTTGCCGCGCACGGTGTGCAGCGCATCGGCCACCTCGTCGGCGCCCTCGCGCCGGCTCACCTTCTCGGCCGCCGACAGGGCCGCGTCCCGCGACGCGGACAGCGTCTTGGCCGCGATCTCACCGGCGTGGCTGCCGCGGGCCAAGGCGTCGTCGACGGCCGGGCGGGCGGAGCGGACCGTGGTCAGCACCCGATCGAACGCGCGGGTGGCCAGCTGCCCCGGCAGGTTGGCCAGCTTGACCGCAGCGCCGGCCGCGGCCTGAATCGGGGTGCGGCGCAGTGCCGCCGGGCCGCCGAGGGCGTCCTCGGCGAGAACGGTGCTGAGCCAGATGACGGTCGCGCTGTGCGCCTCGATCAGCGAATCGGCAAGGTCCTGGACCTGCGTGTTACCGGCCGCGACGGCCAGCGACTTGAGGTAGCGCGCGCGGTCCACGAGGAGGTGCTCCAGTGCGAGATCGCCCAGCAGCGCCTCGGCGAACGGTTCGGCCTGCTCGGTCAGCGCCTTCACGAGAGCGGCGGCTCGCCCCACGAAGGGTCCGAAGAAGGTGGGTGTGCCGCCGAGTTCACGGATGGTCGCCTCGATCAGTGCAGCGCGCGTGCGGGCGTTCTCGGCGTTCTTGGACAACTCCTGGTGTACCGCATCGGTGCGCGCCTGGCTGGTGCGGAACTCGGCGATCTGGATCTCGGTGCTGGTCAGTTCCAGCACGGTACGCAAGTTTGTGATGAGAGTGGTGGTGTCAGTCATGACGTGGGCCCCTGTATGAGTTGGTTGTCATCGGTCTTGTTGACCGTGCGACGCGAATGCGCCCTGTGCATTGGGGCTACCCGGACCCTCGGTGCTTGACACGGAAAGCCCGGGGTATGTGGCCCACGTCTCCTTCGTGCCGCGCCAAAAGCCGCCAATATTGTTATGTCGCTCGTAATAATCGCTGGTCCAGATGTACTATGACGTCTGTCATAGGGGGTGGTGGTCATGGTGGGATCCGATCACGATGCGCGCAACCGCATGGTGACCGGTGCCGCCGACATGCTGGGGCGGCGCGGTCTGAGCGCGATGACCGTGCGGGAACTGGCCAGGCATGCCGGCGCACCGCTGGGGTCGACCTACCACTATTTTCCCGGCGGGAAGGCGCAGCTGGCCGCCGAAGCGGTCCGCTGGGCCGATGCGCGCACGACAACCGAACTGCACCGCGCCGCGGGAGCCGGCCCGGGCGCGATGCTGGATGCGTTGCTGCGATCATGGCGGGAGTCTCTGGTGGAGAGCGACTTTCAGCGGGGTTGCACCGTGCTGGCGGTCGCGGTGCAGAACTCGACTGATGACGATGACGCCGCCGCGCGGGATGCGGCGGTATTCGCGTTCAGCAATTGGACGACCATCCTGGTCAGGTCGCTGCGCGATGCGGGTGTGGCCAACCCCGAGGCCGCCGATACGGCGACCCTGATCGTGGCCGCCGTCGAGGGGGCGGTGGCCATGAGCCGCGCCGAACGCAGCACCGATCCGTTGGCCGCGGTCGGCCGCCGGCTACACGCGATGCTGGCCGCGCTCAGAGCTTGACCCGCAACACATCCTGGAGCGGTCGCCTCGGCGTGGGCGGTGGCACCTCGTCGAGTTCGGAAATCCGTCCGAGGCGCACCACGACCTGCGGGTATGGCTGGCCGACGAGCGCGCTGAGGATATCGCGGCTGACCGGCACCTCGGTCAGGTGACTCAGGGTGCACGAGGCGAACCCCGCCATGGTGGCGTCGAGCAGCAGAGCGGAGAGCGCCTCACCGCAGCGCAGCAGGTCGGCGCGGGTGTCGTCGAGCGCGGAGATCACCACCAGTTGAGCGGTGTCCTCGGCGACGTTCTGGCGGCGTTCGCGGTGGTGTGTGACGGGAAAGGACCGCCCGACGTCGACGCGATCGGCCTCGGCCGCCGACACCAGTGAGCTGTGCGGGATGCCGTCGTTCACCTCGAAGGGCGATGTCCACCAGTCAATCTCGTGGTGATAGGCGGAATCGTAGAGCCGTAGTGCGTCGGTGAGTTGCGAGGCGTCTGCGACGGTGGGCCGATCGGCGGGTGCGATGACGTCCATTGCCACGTCGGATCCGGCGGTTTCGCGCAACAGCCGCTCGAAGGACTCCCAATCGGTGGGGGCCGCCATGGGTAGCCGGTCGGTGCGGCGCCGCAGGATGGCATCGGCGCGGCGCCGATGCCCATCGGTGACGGTGGACAGTTTGCCGAAGGTGATGGTGGCCAGGTGATGATGATCGTTCGGATTCGGATAGCGCTCCACATGGGCGTCCAATCCGGCCGCAGCCGCCGCCACGCGGAAATGGTCAAGCGCTGCGCCGCAACTGATCACGGCCTGCCTGCCGCTGGTATCGGTGGCCACCAGCCGGTCGGTGTCGACGAACAGTTGCACGCCCTCGGCCGAGATGACCCATCGCCAGGGCTGGCTGTTGTGATACGAGGGAGCGCGGCATGCGAGGTGGATGGCATCCTCGATGATTCTCACGGGGCCAAGAGTCGGCGATGTCGTTGCCATGGAACAAGTCTGCGGCGCTGCGTCGTGCCAGGGTAGGGCCGGAAGTCCCTAACTCTTGAGGTAGGCGACGATCGCCTTGGACAGACCGTGCCGGGCCTCGTCGAGATCGATATAGGAACCGAGTTGACGCTCGGAGGTGATGCCACGCATCGCTCCGGGGATGAACAGCGCGACCTCACGCACCCGCGCCGGATCCACATCCAGATCGGAGAAAGCGTTCTGGCAGTCGGTGATCCAGGTCTTCTGCCACGAGGCCAACTCGGCCGCGGTCTGTGGATAGTGGTGTTCCAGCTCGGCCCGGTCGCGCGGGAGCGCGGCCCGCAGGTTCTCGATGGCCCGGGAATCGGTGGCGCTGAGCCCGTCGTAGAGGACATCCAGGATGCCGGTGACACGCTGCGCCAGGGAACCGTGCGGCGCCGCGTGCGCCGGGATGGTGCCGCGGCGCTCGGCGGTGTGGCGCAGCACCGCGGCCCAGAGCCCGTCGATATCGCCGAATTGGTACTTGACCGTGCCCCAGGTTGCGCCGGCGTCCTTGGCGATGCGATTTCCCGACACCGAGCCGGGAGCCCCGGACGCCAGCGCCTCCAGCGCGGCATCGAGCATGCTCTCTCGACTGGCCTGCCCCCGCCGGTTGGTGCGGCGCTCGGCGGCTTCGGTCACCGGATGGATGCTACGCGACTCTTGACTTTAATAGAACCCACTGTGATTCTTGGCCCCATGGCAAAACCACCACTGTCGATGAAGCCGACGGGTTGGTTCCAGGTGGCCTGGTCGGACGAGATCGGTATCGGCGACGTACGCCGGATGACCTACTTCGACCAGGAGATGATCGCCTGGCGCGCGGCGTCCGGCCGGCTGACGGTGATGAACGCCTACTGTGAGCACCTCGGCGCCCACCTGGGCTACGGTGGGCAGGTGAAAGGCGAAGTGCTGCAATGCCCTTTCCATGGCTGGCAGTGGAACGACGAGGGCCGTAACGTCTGTATCCCCTACCAGGAGCGGCCCAACCGAGGCAGACGGATACGGACCTATCCGGTGTTCGAGCGCAATGCGTCGGTCTACATCTGGCATGACGTCGAGGGCCGGGAACCGTTCTTCGATGCGCCGGACATCTTCGCCGACTTCGGCGATCGCACCGAGGGCGACTACTACCCGCAGCAGCGGCTGTTCCGGCAGGGCCTGGAACTGCACCCGCAGTACGTCCTGGAGAACGGGGTGGACTTCGCCCACTTCAAGTACGTGCACCAGACACCCATCGTGCCGGTGTTCACCCGCCACGACTTCGCCGAGCCGGTGTCCTACGTCGACTTCACCATCACCTTCGAAGGCGACGACGGACAGCGGATCGAGGACGTCAACAGCGGCGTCGAGGCCATCAACGGTGGGCTCGGCATCGCCGTCACCAAGAGCTGGGGGATGGTCGACAACCGGACCATCTCGGCGGTCACCCCGGTCGATGAGCGCACCTCCGACGTCCGTTTCATGGTTTACATCGGGCGCACGCCGGGGCGCGACGACCAACGGGCCGAGGACAAGGCCCGCGACTTCGGCGAGGAAGTCATCCGCCAGTTCACCCAGGACATCCACATCTGGTCGCACCAGCGCTATTCGGATCCGCCCGCGCTGGCCACCGCCGAGTATGAGGGCTTCACCGCAATTCGCAAGTGGGCCATGCAGTTCTATCCAGACGGTCTCGGCGGATCCGCCGCAGACCTCGCTCGCGTACGGAAAGTAGACACACTATGACCGAGCAGATCCGCGTCTTCCAGGTTGCTACCGGCAATGTGGGCACCGAGATGATCAAACGCATTGCCGCGCATCCCGATCTGTCGCTCATCGGTTTGCACTGCTACACCCCGGAGAAGGTCGGCCGCGACGCCGGTGAGATCGCCGGCCTGGCTCCCAACGGAGTGATCGCCACCGGCTCGGTCGAGGAGATCATCGCCGCCAAACCCGATGTGGTGACCTTCCACGGGGTATTCCCCGACGAGGACCTGTATGTGCAGGTGCTCGAAGCCGGGATCAACATCGTGACCACCGCCGATTGGATCACCGGCTGGCACCGGGACGCCAACCATCCGCATCCGTCCGGGCGCCCGGTCAGCGAGGTGCTGGCCGCGGCCGCCGCCAAGGGCGGGGCGACGTTCTACGGCACCGGGATGAATCCCGGTCTCAATCAGATTCTGGGCGTGGTGTGTTCGGCCGACGTCGCTGAGATCGAGAACGTGACCACCATCGAATCCGTGGATGTGTCGTGCCACCATTCGGCCGACACCTGGAAAGAGGTCGGCTACGGACTTCCGGTCGACGATCCGCGACTGCCCGGCATGCTGGAGAAGTACACCCGTGTCTTCGCCGACAGCGTGTTGCTGATGGCCGACTGCTTCGACGTGCACCTCGACGAGGTGAAGTTCAGCTACGAACTCGGGGCGTGCACCAAGGATGTCGATCTGGGCTGGTACCAGTTGCCGAAGGGCTCGCTGGGTGGCAACTACATCAAGTACCAGGGCCTGGTCGGGGGCGTGCCGAAGATCGAGACCCACCTGGAATGGCAGATGACCCCGCACACCGATCCGAGCTGGGATATCAAGGGCTGCTACATCACTCAGATCATGGGCGATCCCTGCGTCTACAACAAGCACATGATCTTCCCCAAGCCGGGCGTCGACCTCTCCGACCCGACCAGCTTCGCCTCGATCGGGATGACCGTGACCGGGCTGCCCGCGCTCAATGCCATCGGGTCGGTGGTCGCGGCGGCCCCCGGCCTGCTCACCAGTGCTGATCTGCCCTTGCGCGGTTTCGCCGGACGGTTCGCCTAGCGCAGGAGCGGGGTGGCCGCGTGAGCCGAGCGGCGGTCCGCAGGTAACTTGGTTTGGCGGTCGGCAGCGCCGTCGGCCGAGCGAACCGCCCGACCCAGGAGGAAGACCGATGACGGCCTTCGACAATGGCATCGCCCTGCAACCCGCCGGTGAACGACTGTTGCGCGGTCGCACCGTGCCCGAATGGGCGAATATGGTCGGCCCGTTCGGTGGCATCACCGCCGCGGCGCTGCTGCGGGCCATAGAACTGCAGCCCGATGTGCACGGTCAACCGGTGGCGCTGACGGTGAACTACCTGGCCCCGATCGTCGAGGGTGACTTCGAGATCAGCACCCGTGCGGTGCGCACCAACCGGTCCAACCAGCATTGGCTCGTCGAGCTCTGCCAGGACGGCGACGTGAAGACCACCGCCACCGCGGTTTTCGGGGTCCGGCGGGACACCTGGAGTGACACCGAACCGGCCAGGCCGTCAGTGCCGGCACCCGCGGAGGTGCCTGTCGGTCCGGACAAGGGGCCGACCTGGATGCGCAACTACGACATGCGCTATGTCACCGGCGCCATCCCGGATGCCGGGGACGGTGAATCGGGGTCCTCGGAGACCACCCTGTGGGTTCGCGACAACCCGCCTCGGCCATGGGATTTCGCCGCGCTGACCGCTGTCTGCGATATCTTCTACCCGCGTATCTACCTGCGGCTCGGACGTCTGCTGCCCGCGGGCACCGTGTCGATCACCGTGTACTTCCACGCCGACAGCGACACCTTGGCCGCCCAGGGCGATGATCACGTGCTGGCAACCGCACGTGCACAACAGTATTCGTCCGGTCATTTCGACCAGGCCGCCCAGATCTGGGGGGCCGGTGGCAGGCTGCTGGCCACCAGCCACCAGATCGTCTACTTCAAGGGATGAGCGCTGGACCGCAGTAGCCAGTCCTCGAACCGGATTCCGAACAGGGTTGCGCCGGCACCGGGAACCAGGGTGTCGTCCTGCAGTTCGGCGCCCCAGTACCGGGCACTCGGGTCGGCGACCACGGACCGGCGGTCGCCATGCGCGGTGAGCGCGGTGCAGATCAGCTCGTCGAGCCGGTAGCGCTGCGGGCCCGCAACCTCGATGATGCCGCTCGACGGATCTCCGACGGTGGCGATGCCAACCGCTTCGGCCACATCGGCGGATGCCATCGGCTGGAAGGAAACCGGTGCCAGCCGCACGGTGCCGGTCTCGGTCGCGGCGTCGGCGATGCCGGCGACGAATTCGAAGAACTGCGTAGCGCGCACGATGGTGAACGGGACGCCGGATGCCGCGATGAGTGCTTCCTGCGCCAATTTGGCCCGGAAGTAGCCGCTCTGCGGCGCCAGTTCGTCGGCGCCCACCACCGATAGCGCCACATGGTGGCCGACACCGGCGACGGTCTCGGCCGCCAGCAGGTTCGTGGTTGCGGTACGGAAGAACTCCATGGCCGGGCCGTCCTGCAGGGACGGCGAGTTCGATACGTCGACGACGGCGTCGGTGCCGGCCAGCGCCTCGGCGAGGCCCTCGCCGGTGATGGTGTCCACCCCGGTGGACGGCGCGGCGGCGACCGCGTCGTGGCCGTGCTCGGTCAATCCCCGTACCAGCTGTGAGCCGATCAGCCCGGTGCCCCCGATCACAACGATTCTCACGGCGAAACCTCCAGTCGGTTGCGGGCAGGGTGTGACGCCCCACGACCAGAACGGCGAAAACGCCCCGGAGTCATCCGGGCTGACCTACGGGCCGGTGACTACGGGTTTTCAAGGGTCCGCCGGATGACGGAAAGGGCAAGTCTGGGACTTGTGAAACTCATCAGCACCGTCACCGAGTCCGATGCCGAACTGGCTGCGCGTTTCGCACGTGACACCGCGCCCCTGCGGCCCGTGTTGATGCGGGGTGCGCGCCGGCTGACCCGCAATGAAGCCGACGCAGAGGACCTTTTGCAGGACGCCCTCATGCACGCTTTCATGGGTTTCCGCCGGTTCGAGCCCGGCACCAACCTCAACGCATGGCTGTTCCGCATCCTGCACAACCGCTGGATCAGCGGCTACCGGATGAGGCAGCGACGCCCGGCGGAGTACGCGGTCGAGTCGGTCGCCGATCTGGACCTGCCCACCGCCATGATGCGCAGCGCCCCGTCGGCGGAAGCAACGGTGATGGACGTCTTCCCGGACGCCGACATCAAGGCCGCGCTGGAACAGCTTCCGGAGGGCTTCCGGATCGCCCTCTACTACGCCGACGTGCAGGGATTTACTTACGCCGAGACAGCCCGGGTGATGGGCACCCCCGTCGGCACCGTCATGTCACGGGTGTTCCGCGGGCGCGCCCAACTGCGCGACACCCTCGCCGGCGTCGCCCGCGACCGCGGTATGGGTCGCGTTCGGCTCGAACAGATTTCCGCCTGAGTACAAGGAGATGCGCCACATGACAAAGAAACTGATCGGACAGACCGCCCTGGTGACCGGTGGCACCGCCGGCATCGGGATGGCCAGCGCGCGACTGCTGGCCGACGCGGGAGCCACGGTGCTGATCACCGGGCGCAATCGCGAGCGGGGCGAGTCCGCCGCGGGCGCTATCGGTGGCGACGTCCGCTTCATCCAGGCCGACATGTCCGACCTCGAGTCCGTCGCGGCACTGATCGAACAGAGCGCGCCGGTCGACATCCTGGTGAACAACGCCGCCACCTTCCCCGGCGCCCTGACCGTGGAGCAGGACGTGGCGTCCTTCGAGTCGACCTTCGACACCAACGTCCGGGGAACGTACTTCCTGGTGGCCGGGCTGGTTCCGGGGATGTTGGACCGCGGCCACGGCAGCATCATCAACGTCACCTCCATGGTGGCGTTCAAGGGTGTGCCCGGCGCGTCGGTGTACAGCGCCTCGAAGGCCGCGGTCGAGTCACTGACCCGCACCTGGGCTGCCGAGTTCGGCCCGCGCGGCGTGCGGGTCAACACCGTGGCGCCCGGCCCGACGAACACCGAAGGTGTGGTCGCCGAATGGGGGGATACCAATGACGAACTCGGTCGGGCCCTGCCGTTGGGGCGCACCGCGGAACCCGCCGAGATCGCGCAGGCCGTGCTGTTCCTGGCCTCCGGCGCATCGAGTTTCGTCACCGGACTGACCCTGCACGCAGATGGCGGCGGGGCTGCAGCCTAGAGATCAAAAGTCCTGAACGAGATGTGCCCTCCCACCTGGCGGTGGGAGGGCACATCTGGAGAAGTAGGGACCCTAGCGGGCAGGCTTGCGGTGACGGCCCATCAGAGCGGTCAGCCAGCGAACGTCGATCAACATGTGTGTTCCGCCTTTCTGGTTATGCGGTCTTGTGCAGGAGTGGGAGCAACCGGCGCCGAGCGAGCGTGCCCTCGGCGAAGTGGTGCAGCGCCTCCGGGACGGAGACCGTGATGGGGAATGCGTCGTCGAGCATCCGCAGGACGTCCAGAACGGCGGGGCTCGCGACGAGCGCCCACTCGACTCCGGCGAGGTCGCACTCATCATCGAGGGCGTAGAGGAGAGACACACCGCGCGCGGAAAGGAACGTCACGTCACTCAGATCGAGTGCGAACGGCTTTTCTGCGAGGACCAGTTGGCGGACCTTGTGGGTGAGTCGATCGAAGTTGTCGTCATCGATGACTCCTGAGATGGTCACCACCATCGCGAGGTGGCGGCACTGCGCTCGCAGTTCGGCGCCGTCACACTTGACCGCCGGGTTCCCGTAACGGAATGCGATCGTCATGTTCTGCCTCCCTTCTGGTTCTGACCTGTCGTTCTCGATATCTCCGAAGTTATCGGCGGAATTTAAGGTACCGGGGAGTAGTGATTGAGACTTTGCTAAGAAGATAGTCTGAGAGCTGGGTAAGGGTTCGCTGAGCGAAATGTAAGCTGTTGCGCTGCAACATATTTCGTTGACGAGTTTGATTACCCAAAATGTTGGGTACTACTTACTGCCGGGTAGCCTAAATTTCGGCGTCAGCGTGTGAACTGTTTCCCCGAATATCCGCCCCACGGCGAATAGTCCGCGATCAACGTCTCTTGGGGTGGCCGGATCTCCTCCGGCACGTGCTGCAAATTGATCCGCACGCGGTACCAGATCGAACTCGGACCTCGCATTCCGTCGACGAGAACGTCGACGGGCTCCAGCCGCGCGGCCGCCTCGGCGTGGCGGCCCCGCCACACCTCCAGCGCCGCCATCGCCTCATCGTGGGTCTTGGTCCGGGCGACCTCGATCAGTGGCATCTGCGAGACCCGGCGCCCGTCCGCACCCTTCTTGCCGGGCGGTTTCTCCGCGGGCCCCAGCCGCTCGGCGAGTTCCAGCAGTTCGGTCAGATCTCCCGGGTGAGCGTCCATCTCCGCCCAGGGATCGCCGATCTCGGCGAAGCGGGCCGGCACGGTGGCCACGGTGAAGACCTCGGGCCGGCAATCGGCGACCTCGTCCCAGTACAGCGGCGTGGACACCCGGGCATCGGCCTTGGCGCGGACCGAATAGGCCGAGGCGACGGTGCGGTCCTTGGCGTTCTGGTTGAAGTCGACGAACACCCGCGCGCCGCGTTCTTCCTTCCACCACCTGGCCGTGGCCAGCTCGGGGGCCCGCCGTTCGACCTCGCGGGCCACCGTCTCGGCGGCCAGCCGGACCTGCTTGAACGGCCAGTTCGGATGGATGCGCGCATAGATGTGGAACCCGCGGGAGCCGGAGGTCTTGGGCCACGGGGTCAGGCCGTGTTCCTGCAGCACATCGCGTGCCACGGCGGCGACCGCCAGGATCTGGGCCCACTCAACCCCGGGCATCGGGTCCAGATCGACCCGCAACTCGTCCGGATGCTCCAGATCTTCTGCCTGCACCGGGTGCGGGTTGAAGTCGATGCAGCCGAGACCGACCGCCCAGACCAGGCCGGCGGCCTCGGTGATCACCGCTTCCTTGGCCGATGTCCCGGACGCGTACCTCAACTCGGCCACGTCGATGAAGTCCGGGCGCTTCTCGGGTGCCCGCTTCTGGAAGATCGCCTCTTCGTCGATGCCCTTGACGAAGCGTTTCAGGATCATCGGCCGGTTGTGCACGCCGCGCAGCGCGCCGTCGGCAACGGCCAGGTAGTAGTCGACGAGGTCGCTCTTGGTGATATCGGCCCGCCCGTCGGCACCGGGAAAGATCACCTTGCCGGGATTACTGACGGAGACCTCGCGCCCGCCGACCTCCAGCGTCCTGCGACTGCCGGCCGAAGCGCCCATACGGCCATGGTAGTTATCTGCCGCGACTCGACACGCGTCACATATTGTGGCGTTCATGCCCAGTCTCACAGACCTGCCCGCTCAGGCAGCGGCCAAAGCCCAGCAATACTTCAGCTGCGGCGCCGCAGAGTTGCATTACGCGCGCAAGATGTTCGAGGCGGGAGCCCTGCGGCTCGAATCGCCGCAGGCGATGGCCGCCATGCTCGCCGATATCCGCCGCTGGGGCGAGTTCGGGATGATCCCGGCGCTCAACGCCCGCCGCCATCCCGACCGCGTTGCCATCATCGACGACGACGGCGAGATGACATTCGGGGAGCTGGACCGTGCGGCGCATGCGGTGGCCAACGGGCTGCGTGCCAAGGGCGTCAAGGGCGGTGACGGTGTCGCGCTGCTGATCCGCAACCACCGTTGGTTCCTGGTCGGCGTGTACGGCGCCGCCCGGGTGGGCGCCCGCATCATCCTGCTCAACAGCGAGTTCTCCGGACCGCAGATCAAAGAGGTCTCCGAGCGCGAGGGCGCGCAGGTCATCATCTACGACGACGAGTACACCGCCGCGGTGTCGCAGGCCGACCCGGCGCTGGGCAAATTCCGGGCGCTGGCCACCAACCCGGACTCCGAGGAGCCCTCGGGTTCCACCGACGACACCCTGGCCGACCTGATCGCGCGCAGCAGCAAGCAGCCCGCCCCTAAGGTGACCAAGCATTCGTCGGTCATCATTTTGACCAGCGGCACCACCGGCACCCCCAAGGGGGCCAACCGCAGCACGCCGCCATCGCTCGCGCCCATCGGCGGCGTGCTGTCGCACGTTCCGTTCAAGGGTGGTGAGGTCACCTCCCTGCCCGCGCCGATGTTCCATGCACTGGGGTTTCTGCACGCCACCATCGCGATGATGCTGGGGACCACACTGGTCCTGCGCCGACGTTTCAAACCGGCCACCGTGTTCGCCGATATCGAGAAGCACAAGGTGACCGCCATCGTGGTGGTGCCGGTGATGTTGTCGCGCATGCTCGACGAGCTCGACAAGATGGCGCCCAAGCCGAACCTGTCGAGCCTGCGGATCGTCTTCGTCTCCGGGTCGCAGCTCGGCGCCGAACTCGCCGGCCGGGCCCTGCGCGAGTTGGGGCCGATCATCTACAACCTGTACGGCTCCACCGAGATCGCGTTCGCGACGATCGCCCGGCCCAAGGATCTGTCCATCAACCCGGCGACCGTCGGCCCGCCGGTCAAGGGCATCACGGTGAAGATTCTCGATGACAACGGCGGCGAGGTCGCCCAGGGTGACGTCGGGCGCATCTTCGTGCGCAACACGTTCCCCTTCCAGGGCTACACCGGCGGCGGCGGCAAGCAGATCATCGACGGGATGCTGTCCTCCGGCGACGTGGGCTACTTCGACGAGCACGGCCTGCTCTACGTGTCCGGTCGCGATGACGAGATGATCGTCTGCGGCGGCGAGAACGTCTTCCCGGCCGAGGTCGAGGACCTCATCAGCGGCCACCCGGAGGTCATCGAGGCCACCGCACTGGGCGTCGAGGACAAGGAGTGGGGCCATCGGCTGCGCGCCTTCGTCGTCAAGGCCGAAGGCGCCAGCGTCGACGAGGACGTCATCAAGGCCTATGTGAAGGAGAACCTGGCCCGCTACAAGGTGCCACGCGAGGTCATCTTCCTCGATGAGCTGCCGCGCAACCCGACCGGCAAGATCCTGAAGCGCGAGCTGCGCGAGATCGAGGTCGGCGACTAGCGGCGCGGAATATCCGCTGCGCCGCAGGGGTAGTACTACCTCGTGAACATCGATCTCGCCGGCAAGACCGCGCTCGTCACCGGCTCCACCCAGGGCATCGGCCTGGCCATCGCACGCGGGCTGGCTTCGGCCGGCGCGCGGGTCATCGTCAACGGCCGCACCCAGGCCCGGGTCGATGAGGCGGTGGCCACCATCGGTGGCGATGCCGTCGGGATTGCCACCGACGTGGCCGACGCCGCCGGCGCGGACGCCGTCGTCGAGAAGTTCCCGGACGTCGATGTGCTGGTGAACAACCTCGGTATCTTCGAGGCGGTCCCGGCCCGCGAGGTCAGCGACGAGCAGTGGCGGCGCTACTTCGACGTCAACGTGCTCTCGGCGGTCCGGTTGATCCGCGCCTACCTGCCGTCGATGACCGAAAAAGGTTGGGGCAGAGCCATTCAGATCGCCAGCGACTCGGCGATCGTCACCCCGGCCGAGATGATCCACTACGGGGTGTCCAAGACCGCACTGCTCGCGGTGACGCGCGGGTTCGCCAAGGATGCCGCCGGTACCGGCGTGACGGTCAACTCGGTGATCGCCGGGCCCACCCACACCGCGGGTGTGGAGGACTTCGTCTATCAGTTGGTGGACAAGGACCTGCCGTGGGAGCAGGCCCAGCGCGAGTTCATGATCAAGCACCGGCCCCAGTCGCTGATCCAGCGGCTGATCGAGCCGGAGGAGATCGCCAACATGGTCACCTACCTGGCCTCGCCGCTGGCGTCGGCGACCACCGGTGGTGCACTACGCGTCGACGGCGGATACGTGGACGCCATCCTGCCCTGACCTACTTCCCGCGAGCGGGAGGTGCCCCCAACATATGGCCCCCACATCACGTGATGTGGGGGCCATATGTGTCTGCTCGCGCAGGGGGTTACGGGTCCCGCGGCAGGCCCAGCAGTCGCTCGGCGATGATGTTGAGCTGTACCTCGGTGGTGCCGCCGTAGATCGTGGTGGCCCGGCTGAACAGCAGCCGCTCCGCCCACTTGCCCGGATCCTGCTCCTTGTCCCCGATCGCGCCGTCGGTGCCGAACGAGGAAACCCCGAACTCGGCATAGCCCTGGCCGGTCTTCATGGACAGCAGCTTGGAGATCGCTGCGGCAGGCATCGGATCGCCACCGGCCAGCGTGAGCAGAGTCGAGCGCAGGTTGAGCACCTTGGCCGCGTACCCCTCGGCGATCAGCTTGCCCGCATGGTTCTGCTCGATCTGATCGAACTGACCGTCGCGCACGAACTCCACGAACTGGTCCAGGCTGGCCAGGAATGGCGGTTCGGCGCTGCCGATCGACACCCGCTCGTTGGTCAGGGTGTTGCGGCTGACCTCCCAGCCGCGGTCCACCTCGCCGAGCACCATCGAATCCGGCACGAAGACATCGTCGATGAACACCGTGTTGAACATGGCGTCACCGGTGAGCTCACGCAGCGGCTTCACCTCGACGCCGGGCGATTTCATGTCGATCAGAAAATAGGTGATGCCATTGTGTTTCGGTGCGGACGGGTCCGTCCGGGCCAGCAGCGCACCCCACTGCGAGAACTGCGCGCCGGTGGTCCAGATCTTCTGGCCGGTGATGCGCCATCCGCCGTCGACCTTGGTGGCCTTGGTGGTCAGGCTGGCCAGGTCGGAGCCGGCGCCGGGCTCGGAAAACAGCTGGCACCAGATCATCTCGCCACGGAAGGTCGGCGGCAGGAACTGCTGCTGCTGCTCATCGGTGCCGTAGGCGACGATGGACGGGATGATCCAGGCCGCGATACCCATCTGTGGCCGCGCCACCCGCCCGCTGGAGAACTCCTGCGAGATGATGATCTGCTCGATCGGTGCGGCATTGCGGCCCCACGGCTTGGGCAGGTGCGGCTGCACCCAGCCGCCCTCGGCGATGGCCGCGTTGCGCTCTTCGCGCGCAATCGCTTTCAGGCCGGCCACCTCGGCGCGGATCTCTTCGCGGACCTTCTCGGTGTCGGGGTCCAGGTCGATGTCCAGCTTGCGCAGACCGTTGGCGGTCGAGGTGTCGACGACCCGCTGCGGGTAATCGGCGGCCCGCCCGAACGAGGCGGCCAGCACCAGGGCCCGCCGGTAATAGACGTTCGTGTCATGCTCCCAGGTGAAGCCGATGCCGCCGTGTACCTGGATGCATTCCTGGGCGGTGTGCTGAGCGGCTTCCGGGGCCAGCGTGCCCGCGACCGCGGCGGCGAAGGCGTACTTCGAATCTTCACTGCCGCCGTGGAATTCGTCGATCGCCCGGGCGGCGTCCCACACCGCGGCGGTGGCGCGCTCGGTCTCGGCGATCATGCCGGCGCACTTGTGCTTGATGGCCTGGAACTGCCCGATGGGTCGGCCGAACTGCTCGCGGATCTTGGCGTACTCGGTCGCGGTGTTGGTGGCCCAGCGGGCGACGCCGACGCATTCGGCCGACAGCAGCGTGCTGATGAGCGCCTTGGCATGGTCGCGGCTGAGGTTGGACAGCACCCGGTCGGTGGCGACCTCGACAGCGTTGGCCCGCACATGCGCGAGCGGGCGAAGCGGATCGAGACTCTTGACGTCTTCGATCTCGAGCGCGTCGGCGTCCAGCGCCACCCACTCCTCGCTGCTCTCGATCGACACCGGCAGCACCAGCAGGGATGCCTGCGCGGCGGCCGGTACGGCCCGCACCTCGCCGCGGATGACGAGCTTGTCGCCCTGGCGGGTAGCGGTCAGGCCGGAGTCGATCGCGTAGGCGGCGATGGTGTCACCGGACGCGAGGCCGCCCAGCAGAGGCGATTCGGCGTCGTGCGCGGAGATGAGCGCGCCGGCGATGGCCGACGGAACGAACGGTCCCGGCACCGCGCCGTAGCCGAACTCGGCCAGTGTGATGGCCAGTTCCAGAATGCCGAAACCCTGCCCGCCGACGGCCTCGGACAGGTGCACGCCCTGCAGGCCCTGCTCGGCGGCGGCCTTCCAATACGGCGGGGGATTGGAGATCGGTGTCTCCAGGGCCTCGTGCAGGACATCTGACGGGGCGACTTTGGCTACCAGTGACTTGACCGAATCGGCCAGGTCATTGTGTTCAGAGTTGATCGCGATGGGCACGCTTAACCTCCATGGGGCAACTTCCCTATTAACCGGTCGGTTGGGTACCGAGGGTACCCCGCGGTGACAGGGGCCACACCAGTGGCCTAGCTGACTTGGTTTACCACGTTGGCCAACTCCCGGCCGTCCCGCAGCCGGCGGCAGTTGTCCACCGCGACCTCCAGATAGCGGCGCATGGTGTCAACCGTGTACCAGGTGACGTGCGGCGTCAGCACCACGTTGTCCAGGCCGAGCAGCGGATTGGCGGGCTCGACGGGTTCGGCGGCGAAGACGTCCAGCCCGGCGGCGGCCAGTCGGCCCTCCCGCAGTGCGGCGGCCAGTGCTGCTTCGTCGACGATCGGCCCGCGCGCGGTGTTGACGAGCACGGCATCGGGTTTCATCAGCGCCAGCGCGGCCTCGTCGATCAGGTGCCGGGTCGCCGATGTCAACGGCAGATGCAGCGAGACGATGTCGCTCTCGGTGAGCAGGGCCGGCAACGGCCGCCAGTCGGGGTGGCCGTCGTCGCGGGTGCTGGTGTGCAGTACCCGCGCGCCGAGCGTCTTCAGCACCGCCTCGACCTGTTTGGCGATGTTGCCGTAGCCGACCAACCCGACGGTGCACCCGCCGATATCGCGGACCGTCTCGCCGAGGCCCGGATCCGACGGCCAGCCGCGGCCCTCGCGGGTGGCGCGGTCCAGGACGGGCAACCGGCGCAGCGCGGCGAGCATCAGCAGCAGGGTGCCCTCGGTGACCGACGGGGCATTCGCGCCGGGCATGTTCGCGACCGCGATGCCGCAGCGTGTCGCCGCGTCGACGTCGATGGTGTTCACCCCGGCGCCCAGCTTGTGCACCAGCCGGCAGTTCGCGGCGAGTTCCAGATCGGCGGCCGACAAGGGGCGTAGCACGTGCCAGATCACGTCGGCACCGGGAAGCTCGCGGCGCAGGGTGGCGTCATCGTCCTCCGCACACCACCGGACGTCGAGCCAATCCGATTCTGCGGCAACGAAATCGAGTACCCGTCGACCGGGGGTGAAATGTGCGAGGACTTTCAGCGCCACCGTTTCGCGATCCACTTGGCGATGGTATCGGCCTGCTCGCTGCGGGCTCCCGGGGTGGTGAAGTAGTGGTCGGTGTCGATCGACACCTGCGCCTTGTCCGCGCTGCCCAGGGCGTCATGGATGCGCCGGGCGTCCGAGGGGAAGACGCCGGTGTCCTGATCGGCGTTGATGACCAGGGCCGGGCAGTCGATCAGCGCCAGGTGCGGTTCGGCGCGGGTCTGGGCGTGGCGCAGGCTCCACATCCCTATCCAGTTGCGCAACGTGCACGCGGCCGCGATGCCGTAGGCCGACCGGTTGGCCTTGACCGGCGGCCCGGCGTAACACATGTTGGGCTGGCGTTTCGTCGGTTCCAGGGTGGGATCGACCATCCGCGGATCCGCCCAGGTGCGCAGCACGGTGAACGGCCGGTCGGAGAACCCGGCGGCTTTCACGCGTCTGAGTTCGGCCTCCGCCCAGTCGGTGATGGCCTCGTTGCGGGCGATCTGCGCGGCGCGGTAGCGGGCGATGAAGTCGCTCGCGTATGGGCGGCGGTTGCGTTCGTCGAACAGATCGAGGTCGGGATCGGTGGCCAGCGCATCGTTCTCGTCGGTGACCGACGCGTCCATCCACGCGGTGAGGACGTCTGGCCTGCCGGGGTGAGCGGCGCTGGCCACGTAGCCGTCGGCCGGGGGCAGGTCGGTGAGACCGGCCGCCGGCCGCATCCCGTCGAGCGGGGTGACGTGGTGGTGTACGGCCTGGGCCTGATACGCCGCCATCAGCGAGCCACCCCCGGAATTGCCCAGCAGCACCACGGTTTCGATGCCCTGGACCTCGCGCAACCAACGGACGCCGACGCCGATGTCGACGAGTGCGTGGTCCAGCAGGAAGGTGCTCTCGAAACCCCGGAATCGGGTATTCCAGCCCAGGAATCCGATCCCGCGGGTCGCCAGGTAGTCGGCGAGATAGTGCTCGGAGAAATCGATCTGATAGTGCGTCGCGATCACCGCGACCTTGGGTTTGCGGCCGACCCCGCGATGGTAGAGACCCTGGCACGGGTGTCCGCCGGCGCCTGCGCGGCGCGCGGTCGGGGAGTCCATGCCGACGAATTCCCGGGTCACCCCCGGCGTCGGGCCCTTCGTCGTCATGGCTGCGCTGTCTCCTTGTGGTAGATCGTGCGGTGAAAGATCGCGGCCAGGGTGGCGACGCAGGCGTCGTCGTCGGCGGTCTGTGCCCCGGTGCCCGAGAGTTGGGTGTAGCAGAACTGGTTCAGCATGGACACCAGGGCGACGGCGATGAGGTGCGCGTCATCTCCGGCGCAGCAGCCGTTGCGCTGGGCCTGCTGGACCATCCTGGTGATCAGGGCGATCGGCAGGGCGCAGATATCGGTCCAGTACTGCGCGAAATCGTCGCTGACCGTCGCCAGTTGCGAGACCGCGATGATCTCGGCGAGCCGGTGCCGGTAGGTGTTCCAATGGGCGGCGGCGGCGGCATGCGCACGCTCGGCGTCGGTCAGGCCGGGTTCGGCGGCGGCCATGGCGCGTTCGCGCGCCTCGTCACGGAAACGGACGGCCCACTCGCGGACCATCGCCTCCTTGGAGTCGTAGTAGTTGTAGTACGACGCGGTGGATCGGCCCGCCTCGGCGGCGATATCGGCAATGGTGGTGGCCAGAATCCCCTTGCGCGCGATCACCGTTCGCGCCGCAGCATCGATTGCTGCCTGTGTCTGGCGCCCGCGTGCGGTGGGCAGCTCTACCCGTGCGGTCACGGAACCCTTTCCCTGGAGTTCGTTGATCGAATCTGAATCTGATGTTAGATTCAGATTCGGATCTGCGCCAGAGGCTAACCCCTTTTCCCCGTCGCTTCGCTCGCCCCAGGAGCGCCTTCCCCGTCGCTTCGCTCGCCCCAGGAGCCGCCATGATCAAGCCCGACAACCCCAACTCCGAGTTCACCCTCGGAGGCATCAACCACGTCGCACTCGTGTGCTCGGACATGCAGCGCACCGTCGACTTCTACTCCGGCGTGCTCGGTATGCCGCTGATCAAATCGCTCGATCTACCGGGTGGGATGGGGCAGCACTTCTTCTTCGACGCGGGCAACGGCGATTGCGTCGCCTTCTTCTGGTTCACCGACGCCCCGGACGGCATTCCCGGCATCTCCGCACCGGTCGCGCTGCCCGGCCTCGGGGAGATCACCAGCGCGGTGACCACCATGAACCACCTCGCCTTCCACGTGCCCGCCGAGAAGTTCGACGAGTACCGCGAAAAGCTGAAGGCCAAGGGCGTGCGCGTCGGGCCGGTGCTCAACCACGACGAAAGCGAATGGCAGGCCTCGCGGACCCTGCATCCGGGTGTGTACGTCCGCTCCTTCTATTTCCAGGATCCGGATGGCATCACCCTGGAGTTCGCCTGCTGGATCAAGGAATTCACCGAGGCCGACACCACCACCGTGCCCAAGACCGCCGCCGACCGCCGACCGCGCGCAGTGGTCTGACTCCGGCGGTTCGCTACGCTCCGACCCGCCGGCCGATTCCCCGGGGCGCTACGCTCTCCCCGCTAGCGGGAGGTACCCCAGCCCGCCGCGGGTCGGGAAAGGTATTCAGCAAGGCGGTCAGCAGTTCGATCAACTCGTCGCGGGTCAGCGCGATGGCGCCCGTGAGCCACCCGTGGATGGTCTGGTTGACACCGCCGACGATGAAGTGCGCGATCGCCTTGATCTCGTGGCTGTCCTCCTGGCCCAGCACGGTCTGTGCATGCTGGCCGGCCAGCACGGCGAAGAACCCACCCAACTCGGCCCGTTTGCGGACCAGGATGGCGTTGGACAGTTGTGGGTCGAACAGCAGCCGTCCGATCCGCGCGT
Organism: Mycolicibacterium frederiksbergense; assembly: GCF_012223425.1. Classification (GTDB taxonomy): domain Bacteria; phylum Actinomycetota; class Actinomycetes; order Mycobacteriales; family Mycobacteriaceae; genus Mycobacterium; species Mycobacterium frederiksbergense. The sequence goes on along the minus strand of NZ_CP038799.1, from coordinate 1,909,375 downwards.
CATCGCCGATGATCCGCACCAGATTGGTGATGCCCGCCCGGTTCTGTTCCGGTGGCGCGACGGCCGCGACCGCCGCCTGAGTGGTGCCGGCGATCTCGCCGATCACGGAGTCGAAAACCGCCGCGACGAACTCGTCCTTGTCGGCGAACGCCTCATAGAAGTGCCGGGTGGCAATACCGGACTGTCGGCAGATGGCACGGACCGTGAGTTCGTCATAGGTCTGGCCGAGCAGATCCAGTCCGGCGTCCAGGAAGCGGCGGCGCCGCTCGGCCAATCGCTGCGGCGCCGCAACGCCACGGTAGGGCCGGACCTGAGTCACGAGATCCATCTTGACACCTGTCCATCGCGTTCGGCAATATCAGGAAACATTCGTTCTCACTTTCATCAGAGGTGTCCATGACGATCACCGAACGTCCCATCAGTCAGACCGTCCGCATGCCGGCCCGCCGCCGACGCTGGGGCGCCACCGTCGACGACGGGCTGATGGGTGTCGCACTGTTGGCCGGCCCGGCGAACGTGGTCATGCAACTCGCCCGACCCGGTGTGGGCTACGGCGTGCAGGAGAGCACGGTCGAGAGCGGCCGCGTCGACCGGCATCCCGTCAAGCGCGCCCGCACCACCTTCACCTACCTGGCCGTCGCGGGCCGGGGCACCGACCAACAGAAGGCCGCGTTCCGGCGTGCGGTGAACACCGCCCACGCTCAGGTGCGGTCCACGCCGGAGAGCCCGGTGCAATACAACGCCTTCGACAAGGACCTGCAGATGTGGGTGGCCGCCTGCCTGTACAAGGGTTCGGTCGACATCCAGCGGATGTTCGTCGGGGAAATGGACCAGGAAACGGCGGACCGCCACTATCGGGACGGAATGACCCTGGGCACCACGCTGCAGGTGCCCGCCGAGATGTGGCCGGCCGACCGCGCCGCCTTCGACGCGTACTGGACCGAACAGCTGGACAAGGTGCACATCGACGACACCATCCGCGAATATCTGTTCCCGATCGCGGTGGGCCGGCTGCGCGGCCTGCGGTTACCCGGCCCCCTGCAACGACTGCACGAGGACACCGCCGGACTGATCACCACCGGCTTCCTGCCCCAACGGTTCCGCGACGAGATGCGGCTGCCCTGGGATCCGCAGCGTCAGCGTCGCTTCGACCGGCTGATGGATGCGCTGCGGGTGGTCAACAACGTGATCCCCGGCGCGCTACGGCAGTTCCCGTTCAACGTGTTGCTCAAGGATCTGGACTGGCGCATCCGCACCGGTCGTCCACTGGTCTGACCCTTTCCGGGGTGAATTTGCTGAAAACCTCGTTGATCGAGGTCAATCCCGCCGGGCACCGGTAACCCGTCGGGCCGGTGGATGGGTGCCGTCCGGTGACGGCCGTCACGCTCCCGGTGGTGCCCGAACGTCTCGACAGGTTAGTTAATGCAATGCTAACTTCTGCGGAGTTAGCCTAGGCATACTTAAGGAGACGGCAGGGGGGCGTGCGCTTCTTTGCGAATGACATATGGATACGGTCAGTGACACGCTCACCTCGAGCGTAGGGGGAACACGCGTCGATCGCGACGTGGTGAACAGGTTTGCGACCTGTTGTCGGTCGCTGGGCCTGTCGGTCAACGACCGGCAGCGGCCCGCGGACCTGGCCGCGGCGCGGTCGGGATTCACCGAGCTGACCCGAATCGCCCGCGAACAGTGCGACGCCTGGATCGGCCTGGCCGCCGCCGGTGCCGGCGAGAACTCCGCACGTGTCATCGCCACCATCTGGCGCACCCAGGGCACCTTTGGCGCGCTCACCCGCGAAATCGAGCTGGGCGCCGAGGATCTCGGGTTCACCTACGACACCGGGCTGTACCTGCAGTTCCGGGCGACCAGCCGCGACGATATCGCGCTGGCGTACGCGGCCACGCTCGGCGAGGCCGGGGAGTTCGCCGACGCCGACCAGCTTGTCGAGGAACTGATCGCACGTCGTCCGTCCTGGCTGCAGGCGCGCTGGGTCCGGGTCGCGCTCTATCACCGCAGCCGGCGCTGGTCGGATGTGGTGCGCACCCTCACTCCGGTCGTCAACGATCCCGAACTCGACGAGCACTACGCCCACGCGGCCAGGGTGACCCTTGCCCTCGCGCTGGCCAACCTCGCCATGTTCGCTCCCGCGCTGTCGCACCTGGAGAATCCGGAAGGTCCGGTCGCGGTCGCCGCGGTCGACGGTGGTCTGGTGAAGGGTCTGTGCCTGCGGGCGCAAGGCGAAGACGACGAGGCCGCTGACGTGCTGGCCGAACTGTACGCCGCCAACCCGGAGCACGTCGGAGTCCAAGAGGCGTTGTCGGACAAGTCATTCGGGCTGGACACCACCACCGCCGCGCGGATCGAGGCACGCAGCAATCCATGGGATCCCGCGACCGAACCGGGTGAGTCCGATTTCGTCGACCCGGGTGCCAAGGAACGCAAGGCGCACCTGCTGATCGAAGCCGAGGCCGAACTGGCCGAGTTCATCGGCCTCGAAGAGGTCAAGTATCAGGTGGCGCGTCTGAAAAGCTCGGTGGCGATGTCGATCCGGCGTCAGGAACGCGGGCTGGCCGTGGCGCAGCGCACCAACCATCTGGTCTTCGCCGGTCCGCCGGGAACCGGTAAGACCACCATTGCCCGGGTGGTTGCCAAGATCTACTGTGGGCTCGGCCTGCTGAAGAAGGAGACGGTGCGCGAGGTGCACCGCGCCGACCTCATCGGCCAGCACATCGGCGAGACCGAAGCCAAGACGAACGCCATCATCGACAGCGCGCTGGACGGCGTGCTGTTCCTCGATGAGGCGTACGCCCTGGTGTCCACCGGCGCCAAGAACGATTTCGGCCTCGTCGCCATCGACACCCTGCTGGCCAGGATGGAGAACGACCGCGACCGGTTGGTCGTCATCGTCGCAGGCTATCGCGCCGACCTCGACCGCTTCCTGGACACCAACGAGGGTCTGCGGTCCCGCTTCACCCGCAGCATCGACTTCCCGTCCTACAGCGCACCGGAACTCGTCGAGATGGCGACCCGGATGGCCGAGAAGCGGGACAGCATCTTCGAACAGGTCGCCCACGACGAGATGGAGACGCTGTTCGCCCATCTGGCCGCCAGTACCACCCCGGATGCCACCGGCACCGCGCGGCGCAGCCTCGACATCGCCGGTAACGGCCGATTCGTCCGAAACCTCGTCGAGCGTTCCGAAGAGGAACGCGAATACCGATTGGACCACTCAGATTCCGACGACTTCACCGACGAAGAACTGATGGCGATCACCGCTGAAGACGTGAGCCGCTCGGCGGCCCCACTGCTGCGTGGTCTCGGACTGTCGGTGCCGCAGAAATGAGTGAGACGCCCGAGGACCGCCGCGAATTCACCTCGCGCACACCGGTCAACGAGAACCCCGAACGCGTCGTGTACCGGCGCGGCTTCGTCACCCGCCACCAGGTGTCGGGTTGGCGATTCGTCATGCGCCGCATCGCATCCGGCGTGGCACTGCACGACACCAGGATGCTCGTCGACCCGCTGCGCACCCAGAACCGCGCAGTGCTCGTCGGCGCCCTGGTCTCGGTCACGGTCGTCGCGGGCTGCTTCGTGTTCTCCCTGATCCGCCCCGGCGGTGACGCGGGAAGCTCGACCATCCTGGCCGACCGCGACACCTCCGCACTGTATGTGCGCATCGGCGACGTGGTGCACCCTGCGCTCAACCTCACCTCGGCCCGGCTGATCGCCGGTCAGGCCGACAACCCGACCACGGTCAAGAGCAGCGAGATCGACAAATTCTCCCGCGGCAACCTGATCGGTATCCCCGGTGCCCCGGAACGCATGGTGCAGAACACATCCCGTGACGCCAACTGGACGGTGTGCGATGCCGTCTCCGGCAGCGCCACCGGGGTCACCCTGATCGCCGGTACGCCGGATCAGCAGGGGGAGCGGGCCGCCATGCTGCCCGGCGACCGCGCGGTACTCGTGCAGAACGTCGGCGGCGTGCATGCGGGCACCTGGCTGCTGTGGAACGGCAAGCGCAGCCCGATCGACCTCGGCAACCGTGCCGTCACCGACGCCCTCGGGCTCGGCGCCGACATCCCCGCGCCGCGGGTGATCGCGCCCGGGCTGTTCAACGCGATCCCGGAGTCCGCACCGCTGGTCGCCCCGGCACTTCCCGGCGCCGGTGAGCCGCCACGCTTCGCGCTGCCCGTCCCGGCCCCGGTCGGCGCCGTCGTCGCCGCCTACGAAGCCGACAACACCATCCGCTACTTCGCGGTGCACGCCGACGGCCTGCAGCAGGTGTCGCCGGTGCTGGCCGCGATCCTGCGCAACTCCAATTCCTATGGGCTGCAGCAGCCGCCGCGCCTGGGCGCCGACGATGTGGCGAAGCTGCCCGTCGTCGGGGGTATCGACACCAACGCCTACCCGGTTGACGAGGTCAGCCTGGTCGAGCCCGGTCCGGCCCCGGTCACCTGCGCCTACTGGTCCAAGCCCGCCGATGCGACCGAGAGCTCGCTGAGCCTGCTCTCCGGTGCCGCGCTGCCGCTGCCCGACGGGTTGCGGACCGTGGACCTGGTCGGCGCCGGCGGCGGATCGACCGCCAACCGCGTGGCGCTGGCGCCCGGCAGCGGCTATTTCGTGCAGGCAACCGGCTCCGACGCCGGCGCGCCACCGGCCGGATCGGCCTTCTGGGTCAGCGATACCGGCGTGCGGTACGGCGTGGACACCTCCGGTGACGCCAAAACGGTTGCCGCGCTCGGCCTGACGCCGCCACCCGTGGCGGTGCCGTGGTCGGTGCTCGCCCAGTTCGCGGCCGGTCCCACCCTTTCCAGGGCTGATGCGCTCGTCGCGCACGATGCCGTGTCGTCCGCGGTCGCGTCCGGCCGCGAGGGAGAAAACTGATGAGTCGCTTGATCTTCGAGGCTCGCCGTCGCCTGCCCGCGCCGGAGGCGCGCAAGGGCACCATCACCATCGAGGCGCCGCCGTCGCTGCCCCGGCTGGTGCCGCCGTCGCTGCTGCGCCGGGTGCTGCCCTACCTGATCGTCATCCTGATCGTGGGCATGATCGTGGCGCTGTTCGCGACCGGCATGCGGATGATCTCACCGACGATGCTGTTCTTCCCGTTCGTGCTGCTGCTCGCCGCGACCGCGCTCTACCGCGGATCCGACAACAAGCTGCGCACCGAGGAGGTCGACGCCGAACGCGCCGACTACCTGCGCTACCTGTCGGTGGTCCGCGACAACGTCCGCGCGCAGGCCGCCGATCAGCGGGCGGCGCTGGAGTGGTCGCACCCCGAGCCGGACCTGCTCGCCGCGGTGCCCGGCACCCGCAGGCAGTGGGAGCGTGACCCCCGCGACGGTGATTTCCTGGTGGTGCGGACCGGTCTGACCGACGTGCCGTTGAACACGGCACTGCGGGTCAAGGACGCCGCCGATGAGATCGACCTGGAACCGGTGGCGCACACCACCCTGCGCGGCCTGCTCGATGTGCACCGCACGGTACGCAACGCGCCGACCGGGATCGATCTCGCCAAGGTTTCCCGCATCACCGTGCTCGGTGAGTCCGACGAGGTCCGTGACGCCCTGCGCGCCTGGGTCGCCCAGGCCGTCACCTGGCATGACCCGGCCGTGCTCGGCGTGGCGCTGGGCACCCCGGACCTGGAGGCACCGGACTGGTCCTGGCTGAAGTGGCTGCCGCACATCGATGTCCCCGGCAAGGTCGACGGTGTGGGTCCGGCCCGCTACCTGGCCACCACCGCAGACGCCCTGCACGGTCTGCTGGCCCCGGTGCTGGACGAGCGCGACGCGTTCAGCGGCGCCGCACTGGCCTCGGGCAAGCACCTGCTGGTGCTGCTCGACGATCCCGACGCCGATCCCGACGCCGTCGTCGGCCGCACCGGCGTAGCGGGGGTCACCCTGATCCACCGGTCGGCCAAAGAGCCGCACCGCGAGCAGTATTCGGATCCGGAGCGGCCCATCCTGAAGATCGCCGACGGCAGGATCGAGCGCTGGCAGACCGGGGGCTGGCAGCCCTACGTCGACACCGCGGACGCGTTCTCCGGCGCGCAGGCCGCGCATCTGGCGCGCCGGCTGGCCCGCTGGGACACCAACCCGGAGCAGGCTCGCACGGCGGCCACCGGCGCCACGACCTTCACCACCCTGTTCGGCATCCCGGACGCCTCCGCGCTCGACGTGGCCGCACTGTGGGCCCCGCGGCACCGCGACGAGGAGTTGCGGGTTCCCATCGGGGTCACCGCAACCGGCGAACCGCTGATCTTCGACCTCAAGGATGAGGCCGAGGGCGGGATGGGCCCGCATGGCCTGATGATCGGTATGACCGGCTCCGGCAAGTCCCAGACCCTGATGTCGATCCTGCTGTCGCTGCTCACCACGCACTCCGCGGAGCGGCTGATCGTCATCTACGCCGACTTCAAGGGTGAGGCCGGCGCCGACATCTTCCGGCACTTCCCGCAGGTCGTGGCCGTCATCTCGAACATGGCCGAGAAGCGTTCGCTGGCAGACCGTTTCGCAGATACGCTGCGCGGTGAGGTTGCCCGGCGTGAGCACCTGCTCAAGGAGGCGGGCCGCAGCGTGCAGGGCAGCGCCTTCAACTCGGTCACCGAGTACGAAGCCGCCATCGCGGCGGGCCACGACCTGGCGCCGATCCCGACGCTGTTCGTGGTGGCCGACGAATTCACCCTGATGCTGGCCGAGCACCCCGAGTACGCGGAGCTGTTCGACTACGTCGCCCGCAAGGGACGCTCGTTCCGCATCCACATCCTGTTCGCCTCGCAGACGCTGGATGTCGGCCGTATCAAGGACATCGACAAGAACACCTCGTACCGCATCGGCCTCAAGGTGGCCAGTCCGTCGATCAGCCGTCAGATCATCGGCACCGAGGACGCCTTCCAGATCGAGTCGGGCCGCGAGCACAAGGGTGAGGGTTTCCTGGTGCCCGCGCCCGGCGCGAACCCGATCAAGTTCCGCAGCACCTACGTCGACGGGATCTACGACCCGCCGCGCACCGGCCACTCCGTGGTCGTGCATTCGGTGCCCGAACCGCAACTGTTCACCGCGGGCTGGGTGGAGCCGGCACCGGACACCGTCATCCTCTCCGGTGAGGTCGAGGACGTCCCGCCGCCGCGCAAGCTGATCGCCACCATCGGAGACCAGCTGGCCAACTACGGACCGCGCGCCCCGCAGCTGTGGCTGCCCCCGCTGGAGGAGGCCATCCCGCTCGTCGACCTGCTGGCACGCACCCAGATCGGTGAACGGCAATGGCGCTGGCCGCTCGGCGAGATCGACAAGCCCTTCGAGATGCGCCGCGATGCGCTGGTGTTCGACGCCGGCACCGCGGCGGGCAACCTGCTGATCCACGGCGGGCCGAAATCGGGCAAGTCGACTGCGCTGCAGACGTTCATGCTGTCGGCCGCGGCGTTGCACGCACCCGGGGAGGTCAGCTTCTACTGCCTGGACTACGGCGGCGGCCAGCTGCGCGCGGTCGCCGACCTGGCCCACGTGGGCGCTGTCGCGACACCGCTGGAACCCGAACTGATCCGGCGTACCTTCGCCGAACTCGAGCAGCTGTTGCGCACCCGCCAGGAGACCGGGGCGCGATCGGGCTCGGGCGGCTACCAGGACGGCTACGGCGAAGTCTTCCTGCTGATCGACAACCTCTACGCGTTCAGCCGCGACAACATCGACACCTTCAACACCCGTAACCCGCTGCTGGCCCGGGTCACCGAGCTGGTCAACGCCGGGTTGTCCTATGGCATCCACGTCGTGATCACGACCCCGAACTGGCTCGAGGTGCCGCTGGCCATGCGTGACGGCCTCGGGCTGCGACTTGAGCTCAAGCTCAACGACTCCCACGACAGCAATGTCCGGGTGGTCGGCGCGCTGACCCGGCCGGCCGACAGTGTGCCCGTCGATCAACCGGGACGCGGCCTGACGATGGCCGCCGAACACTTCCTGTTCGCCGCGCCGGACCTGCGCGATATCGCGGTGATCAACGCCCGCCACCCCGGCGAGCGCGCCCCGGCGATCCGGTTGCTGCCCACCCAGCTCAGCCCGGCCGCCGTCGGCCGGATCTACGTGGGCCCGGAACAGGTGGTCATCGGGCAGCGTGAGGAAGATCTGCGTCCGGTTGCGATCGACTTCGCACGCAACCCGCTGATGATGGTGTTCGGCGACAGCAGGTCGGGCAAGACCACCCTGCTACGGCATCTGATCCGCAGCATCCGCGACAACTCGACCGCGGATCAGGTGGCGTTCACGGTCATCGACCGGCGGCTGCACCTGGTGGAGGAGCCGCTGTTTCCCGACAACGAGTACACGCCGAACATCGACCGGATCACCCCGGCGATGCTGGGTCTGTCCGCCCTCATCGAGAAGCGCCGCCCGCCGGCCGGGCTGTCCTCGGAAGACCTGCGTCGCTGGAGCTTCGAGGGCCAGACCCACTATCTGATCATCGATGACGTCGACCAGATCCCGGATGGTCCCGCGGTCAGCGGACCCTATGTCGGACAGCGGCCGTGGAGCCCGTTGCTGGGGCTGTTGGCCGAGGCCGGGGACCTCGGTCTGCGCGTCATCGTCACCGCCAGGGCCAGTGGATCGGCGCACGCGGTGATGACCGCGCCGTTGTTGCGCCGCCTCAACGACCTGCAGGCGACTACCGTGATGTTGTCGGGCAGCCCGGCCGACGGAGGCAAACTCCGCGGCATGCGCTTCAGCAGGCTGCCGGCGGGCCGGGCGATGCTGCTCGGCGACAGCGAAGAGGCGACCTACGTCCAACTGGTGAATCCGCTCGTGCCCGAAGGACTTTCACCTGCCAGTACGAACGGAAAGGAATACAGCTGATGACTCTGCGTGTGGTCCCCGAAGGATTGGCCGCCGCCGGTTCGGCGGTGGAAGCGCTGACCGCGCGGCTGGCCGCCGCGCACGCCGCCGCGGCGCCGCTGGTGAACGTCGTGGTGCCGCCGGCCGCCGACCCGGTGTCCTTGCAGACGGCCGCCGGGTTCAGTGCCGCCGGCAACGAGCACAGCGCGGTCGCCGCGCTGGCCGTGGAAGAGCTGGGCCGCGCCGGGATGGGTGTCGCGCAGTCCGGCACCAGCTACGCCACCGGTGACGCGCAGGCCGCTTCGACGTACCTGATCGCGCGCGGCGGCTGAGATGACCGCTCCCGTCTGGATGGCGCTGCCACCCGAGGTTCATTCGGCGCTGCTCAGCAGCGGTCCGGGCCCCGGGTCGCTGCTGGCCGCCGCGGGAGCCTGGCAGTCGCTGAGCGCCGAGTATGCCTCCGCGGCAGCCGAACTGGTCGCCACCCTGGGTGGTGTGGCCGCCGGCGCCTGGGAGGGCCCGAGCTCCGAGCAGTACGTCGCTGCCCATCAGCCGTATCTGATGTGGCTGGCGCAGGCCAGCGCCAAGAGCGCGGTCGCCGCGGCCCAGCACGAGACTGCGGCGGCGGCGTACACCACCGCCCTGGTCACCATGCCGACACTCGCCGAGTTGGCCGCCAACCATGCCCTGCACGGTGCGCTGCTGGCGACGAACTTCTTCGGTATCAACACCATCCCGATCGCTGTCACCGAAGCCGACTACATCCGGATGTGGATCCAGGCCGCCACCACGATGAGCACCTATCAGGCGGTGTCCGCGGCCACCGTCGCCGCGACGCCGGTGCTGGAGCCCGCGCCCATGCTGCTGACCCCGGGCGTCGGCGAGGCGGGCAGCGCCGGTGCGGCGTCCACACAACTGCTGGCGCAGGCCCAGGCCATCAACTCCGCTGCTGCACTCAATGATTCGAACTTCATCGTGCAGTTTCTGGAGCAGTACATCAAGTCGCTGCCCGGTGGTGACCTCATCCTGGAGTTCTTCCAGAACCCACTCGGCATCCTGCGCCAGATGCTGATCGACTTCGCGACGAATCCCTCAGCGGCACTGGTCACCTGGGGCCCGATGCTGTTCGCGCTCGCCTATCAGGCCATCCTGCAGCCGGTCGGCTGGGGCACCTGGATCGGTGTGTTCCTCTCACCGTTGCTGATCCCGATCCTCGGCGGTATCGCGTTGGCGATGCTCGGTCTGCTGACACTGTTGCCGAAGTTCGACGACCTGCCGCCACTGGATCTCGGTGAGACTCCGGCCGCCCAGCGTCCCGACGCCAATCTGCCGCTGGCCAGTGTCGCCCCGGCGGGCACCGCAACCGCGGCGGCGCCCGCGGCAGGCACCCCCGCATCGGCACCCGCGACCGCACCGGCCGCCGCACCCGCGGCCGCCGCGCCGGCGCTGGCCTACGCCGTCTACGGCGGGCACCCGGGCGGTGGTTTCAGCCCGACCGTGCGCGACAGTACGTCCGCCAAGGCACCCGCGTCGGGTTCGTCGGCGGCCGTCGCCTCGGCTGCGGCACTGTCGGCGGCCGAGCGCCGGAAACGCCGTCGCAAGAAGGGCGGCGAGATCAAGGACCGCGTCTATGCCGACGAATACATGGACTACGACGAGGATCCGGCACCGCGTGAACCACGCCCGGAGCCACGGGTGACGGCCTCCGAGGCGAGTGCCGGACCGATCGGCTTCACCGGGGCCCTCACCAAGGACGGCACCGACGACGCCGCCGGAATGACGGAGCTGACCGGAGATTCGTTCGGCAACGGGCCGACCGACCCCATGTTGCCGGGCTCCTGGAGTCCCGATGACCCCGCGGCGCCGGGAGGGGGACAGCTCAACTGAACGCACCCCGGACAACCCAGATCCCATGGAACGCCCACAGATTCACCCGAAAGGAAATGCCATGAGCATGCTCGACGCGCACATCCCCCAGCTGGTCGCCTCCGAGTCGGCGTTCGGCGCCAAGGCCGCGCTGATGCGCAGCACGATTGCCCAGGCCGAGCAGGCCGCCCAGGCCTCGCAGGCCTTCCACATGGGCGAGTCCTCGGCCGCCTTCCAGGCCGCACATGCCCGCTTCATCGAGGTCTCGGCCCGGGTGAACGCCCTGCTCGATATCGCCCAGGCCAACCTGGCCGATGCCGCAGGCACCTACGTCGCGCAGGACGCGGCGGCCGCCAGCACCTACACCTCCATCTGATAACGCAAGCCGACCAGGAGAATTCACATGTCGCAGATCATGTACAACTACCCGGCCATGCTCGCGCTGTCGGCCGAGATGAACGGTTTCGCAGGCGCTCTGAACGCCGTCGGTGCGGATATCGCCGCCGAGCAGGCCGCGCTGTCGGGCGCCTGGCAGGGCGACACCGGTATGACCTACCAGGCCTGGCAGGCCCAGTGGAACGCCAGCATGACCGAACTGGTGCGTGCGTACCAGGCGATGGCGAGCACCCATGAGACCAATACCATGTCGATGAATGCCCGGGACCGGGCAGAGGGCGCCAAATGGGGATAGATGGCTGCTAATGCGGTCGAGCTGACCGTCGAGCAGGCGTGGTTCATTGCAGAAGAGTTGGGCTGCGGCTCGTTTCCGTGGGTGCTGGCGATCACGCCGCCTTACAGCGAGCCGGCGGCCGCCGGGCAGTTCGCGGCCGACCGTGCCGCCGAGCTGACCGGGCTGGGAGTGATGTCCGGCAGCGGGGTCATCAACCCGGCTGTCGCCCAGTGGATTCAGCGGACCTGCCGCGCGCGGCAGTGGCTCGAGTTACGAATCGTGGGGGCGCACGGCGATATGCTGCGCGGTCTGGTCGCGCGACACGACGAGACCTCCGTGGTCGTGCTGCGCAGCGGCGGACTGGTGACCTTCACCGCGATGGAACTGCTGCACCCGAACGACCTGGTCCCGGTGCTGGTGGCCGGCCTGGCCGGGCGGCGCGCGGCGTCCTTCGATGATTTCACCGTACCCGTCCGCGCCGGGGCCCGTGCCGACGAGAAGCTGCGCGACGGGGCCGATCTGACCGAAGTGCTTGAATACCTGGCCATTCCGGCCTCGGCGCGGCCGGTGGTGGAGGCGGTGTTCACCGGCAGGCGGAGCTACGTGGAGATCGTCGCAGGCGAACACCGCGACGGTCACCGGGTGAGCACCGAGGTCGGCGTCAGCGTCGTCGACTCCGAGGCCGGCCGCATCCTGGTGAGCCCTTCGAAAGCCTTCGACGGCGAATGGGTGTCCACGTTCGCACCCGGAACCGCGGCGACCATCGCCGCCGCGGTCGACAGACTTATCGCAACACTGCCGCACGGATCGTGGTTTCCCGGCGCGCTTCAGAACCGAGATTTCGACCAGAGAACGGAAGACCGATGCCCGACAACACTGTGATGCCGATCGTGCGGGTGGCCGTGCTGGCCGCCGGGGACGGCGCCGACGGCGCCGGGCGGCTCACCGAGATGGCGCTGCCCGCCGAACTGCCGCTGCGCGAGATCATCCCGGCCGTGCAGCGCACGGTGCTGCCGACCGCAGACGCCCCCGAGGGCGCCCCGGCGCGGCTGAGCCTGGCCCCGATCGGCGGCGCACCGTTCAGCCTGGACGCGACATTGGACACCGTCGGCGTCGTCGACGGTGATCTGCTGGCGCTGCAGGCCATCCCGAACGGCCCGGCCGCCCCGCGCATCATCGAGGACATCGCCGATGCCGCCGTCATCTTCTCCGCCGCACGCGAACGGCCCTGGGGCCCGGCGCAGATCCAGCGCGCCGCCGCGCTCGCCGTGCTGGCCATGATCCTGCTGGGCACCGCGCTCGCGACGGCCGCCCGGGTCGTCACCGGGCACTCGGCCGGATTGTTCGCCGTGGCCGGTATCGCCGCGGTGACCGCGACCGCCTCGTTCGCCACCCGCGCCCGGTTCCCGGGTCTGGGCACCGCGCTGGCTCTCACCGCCCTGGCCCCGGTCGCCGCGGTCTTCGCGTTGGCCGTGCCCGGCGATTTCGGAGCCGCGCAGCTGCTCTTGGCCGCCGCCGGTGTGGCCGCGTGGTCGGTGATCAGCATCGTCGTCTTCGAACGCGCCATCGCCACCTTCACCGCATCGACGGTGCTGGGACTCGGCGTGCTGCTGTTCGCCGTGCTGGCCACCATCTGGGACATGACCGATATCCGCACCGGATCCGGCCTCATCGTCTTCGCCCTGCTGGTGACCGTGCAGGCCGCGCGGCTGTCGGCGCTGTGGGCACGGCTGCCCGTCCCGACCATTCCGGCCCCCGGCGATCCGACCCCGTCGGCGCAGCCGTTGCGTGTCCTCGAAGATCTGCCGCGCCGCATCCGCGTCACCGACGCGCACCAGACCGGATTCCTGGCTGCCGGTGTCCTGCTGTCGGTGGCCGGCTCGCTGATCCTCGTCGGCTCCGCGGGCGCCTCCCCGTGGGCCTGGGTGCTGGTGATCGCCGCGACGCTGGGCACCACTCTGCGTGCCCGGGTGTGGGATTCGACCCCGTGCAAGGCGTGGCTGCTGAGCCAGTCCTTCCTGCTGCCCGCCGCGCTGCTGGTGAACTTCGCGCTCACCGAGCGTTACGCGGCGGCCTGGTGGGCGCTGGCTGCACTGGTGGCCGTGACCGTCGTCTGGATCGTGGTGGCGCTGAACCCGCGGATCGCTTCCCCGGACACCTACTCGCTGCCCGCGCGCCGGCTGTTCGGCTTCGCCAGTTCCGCGGTCGACGCCTCGGTCATCCCGGTGGCCGCCTATCTGGTCGGCCTGTTCGAGTGGGTGCTGAACAGGTGACAGCACAGCTGCTGCGCCGGGGAACCGCCATGCTGGCAGCGGTTCTCGCGGTCGCAGCCGTGGGCTGCCCGGCAGCGGGCGCGATCACCCCGCCCGAGGTGGACCCCGACACCGCACCCCCCTCTGGTGCCGCCGGCCCCGTGCAGACCATGACGCAGCGCGGTGCCTGCACGGTCACCGGGGTCATCCCGGGCACCGATCCCGGTGTCGTCAGCCCGAATCAGCTGACGCTGGACCTCGCCGAGGCCTGGCGGCACAGTCGCGGTGACGGCCAGACCGTCGCCGTGATCGACACCGGCGTGCAACCGGGGCCGCGGCTGCCCAACGTCGAGCCCGGCGGCGATTTCGTGGCCGGCACCGACGGGCTGACCGACTGCGACGGACACGGGACCATGGTCGCCGGACTCATCGCCGGCCAGCCGGGCGCGGACGGCTTCTCCGGTGTCGCGCCGGGGGCACAGCTGTTGGCCATCCGGCAGACCTCGGAGAAGTTCTCGCCGAACCAGCCGGGCCAGGACCCGGTGATCGTGGAGGCCAGCAACGATATCGCCACGCTGGCGCGGGCCGTGGTACGCGCCGCCGACCTCGGCGCCCGCATCATCAACATCTCGTCGGTGGCCTGCGTCCCGGCGAACACCCCGATCGATCAGAGCGCGCTCGGTGCCGCCCTGCGCTATGCCGCCGTCGAGAAGGACGTGGTGATCATTGCCGCGGCCGGCAACACCGGTGGCGGTATCGCCGGCGGAACCGCCTGTGCGGCAAACCCCTTGACCGATCCGGCCCGGCCCGATGATCCGCGCAACTGGGCCGGGGTCACCTCGGTGTCGACGCCGTCGTGGTGGCAGCCCTACGTGCTGTCGGTCGGGGCCCTGAACCCGGGTGGTCAGCCCGCGCCGTTCAGCATGTCCGGGCCGTGGCTCGGCCTGGCAGCGCCCGGGGAGAACATCGCCTCGGTGAGCAACAACCCCGACGGCGGGCTGGCCAACGGGCAGCCCAACGAGAAGGGCGAACTGGCGCCGGTCAGCGGCACCAGCTATGCGGCGGCCTATGTGTCCGGCGTTGCGGCCCTGGTGCGCAGTCGTTTCCCCGAGCTGAGCGCTGAACAGGTGGTGCGCAGGCTCACCAGCACCGCGCGCGGCGCGGACCGCTCACCGTCCTCGCTGGTGGGCGCGGGCACCATCGATCCGGTGGCCGCCCTGACCTGGGATGTGCCCGGGCCGGGCAGCCCGGCCGAGCCCACCAGACCCGTTGCGGCGCCGCCGGAACCGGCACCACAGAACTCCACACCACGGACCGTCGCATACATCGGCACCGGGGTGCTCGCATTGGCCGCCATCGTGACCGCCGCGATCGCCGCACACCGACGGAAGGACAAAGCCGCATGACGGCCCGACTCGCCCTGGCGCTGCTGTTCATCGTTCCCGCCGCGCTGGCATATCCCTACGAGACGCCGACCCAGCGCTGGATTCTCGGTGTCGCGGTCACCGTCGTGATCCTGCTGTTCGCTTGGTGGCGTGGAGATTTCGCGACCACCAAGCTGGCGCGGCGGTGGTCCATCTGGCGTGGCAACCATTCCGAGAGTGCTGCCGGCGAGGACGCAGGCACCGCCACGGTGCTGCTACGCCTCGACGAACCGGCATCCGATGAGCTCCCGGTGGAGCTGATCGCCGGCTACACCGACCGGTACGGGTTGCGCTGTGACAAGGTCCGGATCACCAGCCGCGACCGTGCAGGGGAGCGCCGGACCTGGGTCACCCTCACCGTTGATGCCGCGCAGAATCTGTCCGCGCTGCAGGCCCGTTCGGCGCGGATCCCGTTGCAGGAAACCGCCGAGGTGCTCGGCCGGCGACTGGCCGACCACCTCCGTGAGAATGGATGGACGGTATCGGTCCTGGAGGTCGCCCCGCGTCCGGTCTCCGGCGAGGCCAAGGAAACCTGGCGTGCCATCACCGACGGCACCGGGTTCCTGACCGCCTACCGCATGCCGACGGCCTCGTTGCCGG
The DNA here is from genome assembly GCF_012223425.1 of Mycolicibacterium frederiksbergense. GTDB lineage: Bacteria > Actinomycetota > Actinomycetes > Mycobacteriales > Mycobacteriaceae > Mycobacterium > Mycobacterium frederiksbergense. Next base: position 1,893,741 of record NZ_CP038799.1, on the reverse strand, counting down.
CGGCGCTGGCCGCGGTCTGGGCGCATCCGTCCGAGGAGATCTGGACCGCAGTGGAATTCGGTCCCGGTACGGTGGCCGCGGTCTGCGCGGTACGCACCCCCGAGCGACCCGGGTCTGGTGCGCCGATTTCCGGGCTGGGCACCCTGGGCGGTCGCCAGCGCACGGTGCTCGACGCGCTGGACCCGCTGTCGGCACGGCGCATCGGCGGGCACCAGCCGGCCGAGCCGGGTCTGGCCGCCGAGATCCGCTGGCCGACGGGGGCGGGCGTCAGAACATGAACGGCCGCAGGAAGCGCGTCATCCGCCGCAGATAGTCCGGTTGGCTGACGTGCAGTACATGGTTGCCCGGGAACCAGTGGAACGCGCACCGATCCCAATGCCGCCACAGGATCTCGGCCTGCTGCGGCGGCGCCAGCTTGTCACCGAGCCCGGCGATGATCAGCCGACGGTCCTTGGGCACCAGCGCCGGGTAGTTCAGCGGTGAGTGGAACAGTGTCGCCGCGTCGGACTTGGCCTTGTCCACACCGGTGAGCCGGTTCCCCAGGCGCACCAGCATATTGGCCGGGAACCAGTCGTCGAACGCCGCTTCCGGCGTCACCACCGGCACGTTCGGGATGACGGCCTGGATCCGGTCGTCGACCCCGGCGATCAGTGCGGCGGTGTAGCCGCCCAGCGACATCCCGGTCAGCGCGATGCGATCCACCCCGGTGGACTCCAGATAGTCGACCACCGAACGGAAGTCGTGCACCGCCTGAGCCATCGCCTCGGCGAACCCGGTCATCCCGTCGGCGAAGTAGCCGTACCCGCTGTAGGGCGAGTTCGCCTCGGCGCGCCGGCCGTGGAACGGCAGGGTGTAGAGCAGCACGTCGTAGCCGGACTTGAAGAACCACGGCAGCGAGAAGAACAATCCGTTGAACAGGTACGCCGACCCCATGAAGCCGTGGATCAGGCACAGCGTCGGACGCGGCCCGTCACCGTGCACCCAGTGCTGCGCGTGCACGACGTTGTTGCGGGCGTAGGCGCCGCGTTGTGCGCGCAGCGCGGGATTGACGGCCTGGAAGCTGCTGGCGAACTCGATGTTGTACACCGATCCGTGCGCGATCCAGGACGCCAGCTGGTTGGCCGGTCGCGTCGATACCCGCGGCGGAGCGGTCGGCGCGGGGAACGACAGCAGCGGATCCTTGTGCGCGGCAAGGTCGATGTAGAAATCGAGTGCGGCGTCCGCATCGGGTACCCGGTTCGGGCGCAGTGCGGCGCCGGCGAGCCGCGGCAGCATCGCCGCGCCGACGATGCCGGCGACGGCGGTGCGCAGGCCCAGATCGGCGACGGCCGAGGCGTCCACGACCATCCGCTGTGCCACCGTGAGATCGCTGCGTCGCGGCAGGCCCCGCGCGGTGGCGTCGGCGCCGGGAACGTCGGGCACCGGGATCGGGGGATCTACGGGTGCAGAATCGGTTTCGGTCACGCGGTAACCCTTCTCACTACGGCCCGCCGATGGTAGCCCGGCTGATCGACACGTGTCAGTCAGTCGGCTATCTGTAAACCGAACAGTTCGGCCGCATTACGATGGAACACCCCGCGCAGCCAGTCGTCGTCGACGCCGGGCAGTTCGGTGAGCACCGTCATCGCGTGGGTGTAGCGGTACGGGATGTTCGGGAAATCGCTGCCGAACAGGATGCGGTCGCCCAGATCATGCAGCCTCGGGTATGCCCCGGGCGGGAACGGCATGGTCTCCTCGGCGAAACCCGTGAAGGCCATCGTGGTGTCCAGATGGACGCCGGCATGGCGCTCGCAGATGTCCAGGAAGGGCTCATACTCCGGCATGCCCATGTGCGCCACGATCAGCCGGAGCCGCGGATGGCGGGCCAGCACGGCCTCGATCGGGCCGGGACCGGTGAACGTGCCGGGTGCGGGGCCCGAGCCACAGTGGATGACGACCGGCGTTCCGGTGTCGGCGAGCAGGCCCCAGACGGCGTCGAGCAGGGGATCGGTCGGGTCGTAGGCGCCGACCTGGACATGGGCCTTGAAGACCCGGGCACCTGCCTCGACGGCCTCGGCGACATAGCGGGCGGCACCGGGTTCGGGATAAAAGGTCGCCGTCGACAGACAATCCGGGGTCGCAGCGGCAAACTGCGCCGCCCACTGGTTGAGCCAGACCGCCATCTGCGGTTTGTGTGGATACACCAGCGACGTGAACGCCTGCACGCCGAACGCCCGCAGGGTGCGCAGCCGATCGTTCTCGTCGGCGCGATAGGTGATCGGCCATTCCCGACCCACCAGCGGCCCGGCGCTGTCGAAATACAGCCAGACCTTGTCCATCACGTTCTTCGGCATGAAGTGGGTGTGTACGTCGATGATCCCGGGTAGCCCCAGGGACTCCCAGATGCGTCGAACCGTTGTTGCCTCATCCATCACCGTCGATGATGACAGCATGTGGAATCCCGACACCTACCTGGCCTTCGCCGACCACCGGGGCCGGCCGTTCTTCGATCTGGTGAACCGGGTGGCAGCCCGGCAGCCCCGCCGGGTGGCCGATCTGGGCTGCGGACCCGGCAACCTCACCGAGACGCTGAGCGGGCGTTGGCCCGACGCCGTGGTGCAGGGCTGGGATTCCTCGCCGGAGATGGTGGGCGCGGCCGCCGGGCGCGGTCTGGATGTGCGCCTCGGTGGGATCGCCGAGTGGTCACCGGAGCCCGATACCGATGTCGTCATCTCCAACGCGGCGCTGCAGTGGGTGCCCGAACACCGTGAGTTGGTGGTGCGCTGGGCCGGGCAACTGGCGCCCGGCTCATGGATCGCGTTCCAGGTGCCGGGAAACTTCGACGCGCCCTCGCACGCGGCGGTGCGCGCGGTGGCCCGCCGTGCGCCGTTCGCCGAAGCGCTGCGCGAGATGCCTTGGCGGGACGCCGATGTGGTCGGCACTCCGGCTGAGTACGCCGGGTTGCTGACCGATGCCGGCTGCGTCGTGGATGCCTGGGAGACCACCTATGTGCACGAGTTACAGGGGGAGACGCCGGTTCTGGACTGGATCACCGGGACCGCGCTGACCCAGGTGAAGGAACGGCTGACCGAGCAGGCGTGGCAGCAGTACCGGCGGGCGATCATCCCGGAACTGGCGCGGGCCTACCCGGTGCGTGCCGACGGGCACACCTTCTTCCCGTTTCGGCGCATCTTTGTGGTCGCCCGGGTTCGGTGACACGTCACTTCCAGGCGAACACCGGCTGCTCGAGTTCGTCGACGGCCTCGCCGCTGCCCTCCAACCCGAGCCAGCGCAATTGGAGCAGCACCGCGCCCGTCGGCGCGTGGATCAGGTCATTGCCCAACGGGATCTGCACCACCGGCCGTGGGCTCTCCGGGATGGTGATGAAGCGCGGGGAATCCTCGCGCTGCAACTGGTGCAGGCCGACCCGGTAGACGGCGACCACCTCATCGGGGGATGGGTGCAGATCCAGCCGGCCGCCGCCCCACAGCACCACCGGTGTGATGACGTAGCCGGAGCGGGTGGGGTAGTCGTCGAGCAGGCCCAGTACCGAGCTGCCCGGCAGATCGATGCCGACCTCTTCGTGCAGTTCGCGCAGCGCGGCGTCGACGGAGGACTCGCCGGGATCGAGACGCCCGCCCGGCAGCGCCCACTGTGCGGCGTGCGAGTTGAGGCGGGACGACCTGCGGCACAACAGGAAAGCGGCACCACCGGAGACGTCCACCATCCGGCCATCCAGGGCGTCGGGCATGGGCCGCCCGGCGATCCAGTCCTCGACCGGCGCCGGATCCACCCGGTCCTCGCCGAGGTGGGAATCCACCAGGGTCACCGCGACGGCGGCGCGCCGCTTGGTGGTGTCGGTGAACGTGCGGCGGTCATGGCCGGCGAGGTTGGCCCGGATCCGTTCCCGCAGATGTTCGTCGTAGCTGATGGTCACGGGTGGTACGGCACCCCGACGGCGCGGAAGATGAACTCCGGGGGCACGTCGTAGGCCAGCGACCGGCGCGGCAGGCGTGCCAGCACATCGTCGCTCAACGGCTCTTTGTAATGCAGGGAAAGCTGACCCGAGCACCGCGGGTCGACCTGCGCGACATCGAGGTTGATGACCAGGCCGGCCGAGGAGATGTCGGCGATCACCGGACCCGATTGCGGTGCGTCCCATCGCAGGTCGATGGCGCGTCCGGCGAGCTTGGGGACGGTGGACAGTGTGCCGAGAACACGCTGGGAGGTGAACACCAGCGATCCGGAGTAGCTGGTGACGCTGCCGACCGAACGCTTTCCGGGCACCTTGCCGGTGAAGCGCCTGGTGACCGGCACGTACTCGGCGAGGTGGATGACACCCTCGGACTCGACAACCTCGCGCAGCTCGCTGGGTAGTTTGCCGATGCGCAGCAGTTTGCGCAGGAACACCGCCATGTTCCGCACGATACCGGCAACCGTGCGGGCCGGTGAGACACCTATGCTCGGCCGCAGGTCGATCACCGTCGTAGGGAGCACCGTTGCCGTCCAAACTTTCGCTGCGTCACCCGGCCCTGCTGGCCGGCGCGATACCGGCCGCCGCGGTGTTCCTGTTCGCCACGGTCGGGGTGCTCGCGCGCTGGGAGTGGATGGAGAACGCCGACTGGGCGGTGCTGGAGCCGCTGTACCGCTACGGCCTCGCGCATCCGGGGTGGGTGACCGCGTGGGACGTGCTGTGCACGGTGTTCCACCCGGCGGTCTTCCGGCTTGTCGCCCTGATCTGGATCGTGTACCTGTTGATGGGACGTCGCCCGGACAGGTACCAGGTGGTGTTGTACCTGGCGTCGACGATGGAGTTTTCCGCGCTCATCGTGATGTTCGCGAAAGCGGTTGTGTCACGGCCACGCCCGGACACCGCGCTGGTGGCCGAACATTCCTTGGCCTTCCCGTCAGGTCACGCACTCGGGACGGCGGTTGCGGTGACGGCGATGGTGTTCGCCGCCTCACCCTGGCTGCGCGGACGATGGCGCACCGTATCCATCGTGATCGGTGTGGCGATCGTCATCGCGGTCGGTGCCGGACGGGTGGTGCTCAACGTGCACCACCCCTCCGATGTCCTGGCAGGCTGGGCGCTGGGCTACCTGTGGGCGCTGGTGTGCCTGCCGGTCCTCACCAACCGGCGGCTCAGGGCAGCGGACGAAACACCGGCAACGACCGATACCGATTCTTGAAAGTCGCTTCCTGGCAGACGATTTCCACCTCGCCGTCGTGGGCGATCTGGGTGGGGCCGTCCACCGCGGTGAAGCTGAACTCGGGTACCAGCAGCTCATGGTAGAGCGGGCTGTGCACGAGCCTGCCCGTCGCCAGCGCGGCGAGGATGCGCACCGTGGCGAATTTGCGCCCGGTCTCCAGGATCCGGACGTCGATCAGGCCGTCATCCATCCGGACCCGGCGCGATGGGGCGAAACCCGATGGCGAGTACAGCGAATTGCCCAAGAAGAACAGCGATGTCTGCACGGTCTTGTTGTCGTACCGGATGCGCACCGCAGCATCGCTGCTCAGGGTGCGGTACAGCGCGTAGGCGCCGGCCAGGGGTTTGCCCATCTTGTGTTCGAGCTTTTCCCGGATGCGGACGAATTTCGGGTAGGCGCCGATACTCGCGGTGTTGACCACGGTGTCGGTGTCGTTGAACTGGATGGTGTCGGCGTAGGCGGCAGATCCGCTGCGCAGCGCCTCCACGGTGGCCGCCACGGTGTCGCAGCCGATGTCCTTGGCGAAATGGTTGAAGGTGCCGCCCGGGAACACCGCCAGCGGAACCCCGGCCTCCATGGCGATGCCGGCCGCACAGGACACGGTGCCGTCACCGCCGCCGACGGCCAGCACCTCGGCCCGATCGGCGGCCTGGCGCAATTTCTCTTCGATGTCCTCGTCATCGCCGACCTCGACGATCTCGGCCCGGGGCAGCGCCTCGCGGACCTCGTCGATGATGCGGCCGCCGGTGCCACTGCCGGAGTTCGGATTGACCACGAGGATCACGCCTTCGCCCTCGGGCCGGGGCTTGGTGTCGTAGCGGTGCGGTTCGCCGGAGGTGATCGGGGGAGCAACGATGGTGGGTACGACGCCGGCGCCGGCCAGCGCGATCGCCGTGCCGATTCCGAATCCGGCCAGCACATCGCCGGGATAGTGCGCGCCGGTGGCGACCCGGGACAGGCCGACCAGTCCGGCGAGCACACCGAGGCCGACACCCAGGGTGCGGTTCTCCAGGCCGACGCCGACGGCGAAGGCGGCCGCGCTGGCCGAATGCCCCGACGGCAGCGAATTGGACGTCGGCATCCGCCGCGACCGCCGCACGAAGGGCACCGTCGCGAAGTCCGGCCGGTCCCTCTTCCAGATGCGCTTGGCGCCCTGGTTGGTCACCAGGCTGGTCACCGACAGCGTGAGCAGCCCGCGCGCCGCGCCGCGCCGCATCGACGGGCTGCCCGCCGCGAGCAGTCCGGCACCGATCGCGAACCACAATTTGGAGTGGTCGGCGGCCGCGGTGAGCCGCGGCATCACGGTGTCGAGCACCTTGCTGTCGGATTCTGCAACGGCCAGGAAAACCCGCCGGTCGACCGTTCCAAGTCCCATGGTTACAAAGTACGCACAAAGCACCGTGTCCAAACCTTGACTTGACCTGGGCCACCTGTGGTGCAGACGATGGGCGGATGCGCCGACTACTCGCGGCGTTGAGCGCGCTCTTGCTGACGTTCGCGTCGGCACCGGTCGCCGACGCCGCCGAGACACCCTGGTTCGTCAACTCCGTCGGCAACGCCACCCAGGTCATTTCCGTTGTGGGCGTAGGACCCACGACAGCGAAGGTCGATGTGTGGGAACGCACCGCCGCCGGCTGGAACCCGATCGGGGTGGGCATACCCGCGCACATTGGTTCCAGCGGTATGGCCCAGGAGATCCGCGAGGGTTCGATGAAGACGCCGATGGGGGTGTTCACCCTGGACTTCGCGTTCGGCACCGAGACCAACCCCGGTGGTGGTCTGCCCTACGTGCAGGTCGGGCCAGATCACTGGTGGGACGGTGATGTCGACAGCCCGACCTACAACACCATGCAGGTCTGTCGGCGGGCCGAGTGCCCCTTTGCCACCGAGGGCACCGGCACCGAGAACCTGCAGATCCCGCAGTACGCGCACGCCGTGGTGATGGGGGTCAACAAGGCCCGGGTACCCGGTGCCGGCAGTGCGTTCTTCCTGCACAGCACCGACGGCGGCGCGACCGCGGGCTGCGTCGCCATCGATGACGCCGCCCTGGTGAAGATCATCCGGTGGCTGCGTCCCGGTGCCCTGATCGCCGTTTCGAAGTAGTCAGATCTTAACTGCGCGACCGGCTTTCACCTTGAAGCCCAGGGTCTCGGTGGACAGTGACGCATCGTAGGTCCGGTCGTAGCCGGTCTTGCTGATCTTCCAGCCGTCGGGGGTGCGCCGGTAGGTGTCGTGATAGAAGCCGGCACCAAGGAGCATGAAGTTGAACTCGGGGGCGATGACCTTGTCCTGCAGGTACCAGATCCCAGTGGCCTCGTCACCGTCGATCTCGATCTCCGGATGTGTCACCTTGTGCTCGGTGATGATGCCGGCCGGCATGGAGGTCCGCATGAACTCGACGAGGGTCGCGCGATCGGTGAAGTGATGCTCCTCGCCGAGTGACTCGCCGTAGTCGCCGATGACGTCCTCGGTGAGGGTGTCGGCGAAGTCGTCCCAGTGTTTGGTGTCCAGCGCACGCATGTAGCGGTACTTGACCTTTTTGATTGCTTCGATCTCTGCGAGGTTGTCGACCATGCCCGACATCACAACACAGCGTCGCCGCCGGTGTCTTAGGGTCCAGCCATGCGCTTTTTGGATGGCTTCGTCAGGTCTCCGTTCGCCGGTATCGCGCCGTGGATTCTGTTTGCGTTGGTCGCCGGTCCCGGCAGGTTCGAAGAAGCCGCGTCCGCTGCGCTCGGACTGACGTTGCTGACGATGTGGGTGGGCTGGCGCCGCGGGGTGAAGGTGCATCTGCTGGAAGCCTTCGCCGCGTTGTTCTTCGGCATCCTCGCAGCCATCGGTCTGTTTGCTCCGGACAGCACTCTCGATTGGCTCCAGCTGTGGGCCGGGGAACTGAGCAATGTGGCGCTGGCCGTCTTCGCGGTGGGCACATTGGTGATCAGGCGCCCGTTCACGCTGGCCTACGCCAAGGACAGCACACCCGCCGAACATTGGGATTCTCCGCTGTTCACCCGGATCAACTACGTGATCTCGGCGATGTGGGCGCTGGCGTTCACGGTGTCGGCGATCTCGGGTGCGATCGGTGGCGCGGTGCTGCACGACGCCGACAACTTCTGGACGGCCTGGATCGTGCCGATCGGGGCGATCATCTTCGCGGTGTCGTTCACCGAGTTCTATCCCGATTACGCGACCGCGAAGTTCGCCCCCGAGGCGGGCGAGACGGCGCCGTCGGCGCTCGGCGCTGTCGACTGGTTGCCGGTGTTCGTACTGGTGACCGGCATTGCGGGCTTGGTATCGGAATCGGTGTCCACGGCGGTGGGGATCGTCCTGATCGTCATGGGTGGGGTGGGTTCTGCGGTCCTGCGAAGGTTGGGCAGAGCCGACAGTTGATCCAAAATGACGTTGGCCGAACATGATTCGAGCTAGCGATGCGTTCGCGGAGTGTCCGTTCGCCGGAAAGGTTCGCCGACCGTTATGGTGGGCCCAATGACCGACCCGTTGGGGTTGTCCATCGGGACGACCAATCTGGTCGCGGCACGTGTCGGCGACCTTCCCGTGGTGCGGCGCGCTGTGCTGACACTTCCGGTGCAGGGCGCGCCGGAAGTCGGGGTGCCGTCCGGTCGGCCGGGGCAGGTGCTGACCGGATTCGTCGACCGGGTGGGGGATCCGGTGCCGTTGGTGGCCTCGGACGGTTCGTCCTATCCCGCCGATGACCTGTTGGTTGAGGCGCTGGAGGCGATGGTCGGTGTCGTGGGCGGCGCCGTGCCGGCCCAGGCCGCGGTGGCGGTTCCCGCGCACTGGAACGCTGCGACGCTGCGGGCATTGCGCGCGACCCTGCGATCCAACCCGGTGCTTTCCCCGAACGGGACACCGCCGAGGCTGGTGTCCGATGCCGTCGCGGCGCTCACCTCGCTGCACGCCAACCCGGGGCTGAGTACCGGTGGTCCGGTGGTGCTGGTGGACCTGGGCGGCGGTGGGACCAGCGTCACGCTCGCCGATTCCGGCGCTGCCTTCGAACCGCTCGACGAGACGACCAGGGTGGCCGAGTTCTCCGGCGACCTGATCGACCAGGCGTTACTGGGCCACGTGTTGTCGGGTATCGAGGACGCCGACCCGGGAGCGACCGCCGCGGTCGGTCTGCTCGGCGCGCTGCGTGAAGAGTGTCGGCAGGCCAAGGAGCGGTTGTCGGCGGCCACGGCCACCGAGATCCCGGTGGAACTGCCCGGGTACCGGTCGGTGGTGCGGGTGACCCGCGCCGAATTGGATTCGCTGCTGGCCGAGCCGCTGCAGCAGGTTCTCGACGAGCTGGATAATCTGTTGCAGCGCAACAGGATCAGCTGGGCCGACGTGTCGGTGGTCGCCACCGCAGGCGGCGGCGCCAGCATTCCGCTGGTCACCCGGCAGTTGTCCGCGCACACCCAGAGGCCGGTGGTGAGCACCCCACAGCCCGCATTGGACGCGGCTGTCGGCGCGGCACTGTTCGCCGCCGGTGCGGCCGAGGCCGGCGCGCAGACCGGACTGGCGCCGGCACTGGGCGCTGACGCCCCGACCAGGCTGGCACCGCCGATCGTGATTCCGGACCCGTCCGGGTCCTCGACGTTCCGGGCGCTGGCGTGGTCGCAGGATGACGACGGCGGTGGCGAACCGGTGCCCTACACCGGCCCCGAAGACTACCCCGAGGTCAGCGCGGCGAACCCGTACCTCGGCGATGAGTCGACCCGCATTGTCTCCCAACATGTTCCGGCCCAGTACGATCACGAGCCGCGCGGCGTACCACGGCTGCCGATGGCGGTGTTCGCTGCCGCGGGCATCCTGGCCGTCGTCGCGCTCGGTGGTGTGGCGATCGCGTTGACCGGTGTCTCGGAAACGGACACCCCGACCCCGTCGACCGCGCCGGTATCCGGGGTGTACACCCCACCGCCTGCCGAGCCGCCGCCGGCGATCGAGCCGCCGCCGCCCATCGTCACGGTGACCGAGGCGCCGCCGGCACCGCCTCCGCCGCCCGAGCCCGTCGCTCCGCAGCCGGTGGCGCCGACCACCACCACCACCACCACGGTGCCTACGACGACCACCACCACGACCACGACCACGACCACGACGACCACCACCACGACCACGACGACGACAACGACGCCGTCCACGACCACCACCACGACCGCCACCACCACGACGACGACACCGCGGACGACCACCGCAACCACGCCGCCGAGCACGTTGCCGACCACCACCGCGGAGGTCACCACGGTGTCTCAGGCACCGGCGATGACGACGACGTATATCAACATTCCTTTGCTGCCCCCGATCCCCGTCCAGGTGCCCAACCCGGCGGCGCCGGCCGCTCCATAGCCGGACAGCCGTCGTTCGGCCTGCACATACCAATCTCACAAAGAGTTGAGCTGCTGCGACACGCCGGGTTATAGTCACCCGGGTTAAGTCACGGATAGGTAACGACCAGCAAACGGCCGGGTCTCGGCGGTTGCTGAACGTCAGCTCGGCGAACTCGAAGGTGTGGTGAATGCGGCGTCAAGGAATGGCTCACGGCCGACTGCGGTCGTCTGCCGCGCTCGCCGCCATCGTGGCGCCTGCCGCTGTGCTCTTCTCCATCGGTGGCGATATCCAGTCGAGGACCGCCCCCGAGCAGGGGGCCAGGGTCGCTGCTCCGGCCGTGGTGGCGGCCGCCGAGGCCGCCGCGCTGGGCGTCGAGGTGATTGCCGCCCCCGCATCCTTCGGCTGGAACCCGACGGCCCTGGTGGCCGCCCCCGAGGTCGCCTCCGCGCAGCTCGTCTCTGCTTCGAGGTGGCGCGCGGACACCCGATCGCTGCTGCTGCCCAAGGGCGTGGCACCTGAACACGGTCTGCAGGTCAAGACCATTCTGGCCGCCCGCGCCATCAGCGCGGTGTTCCCGGAGATCCGCAGCATCGGCGGCGTGCGCCCGGACGCGCTGCGCTGGCATCCCAACGGCCTGGCGCTCGACGTGATGATCCCGAACCCCGGAACCGCACAAGGTGTCGCGCTGGGTAATCAGATCGTCGCGTACGTCATGAAGAACGCTGCCCGATTCGGCATGCAGGACGCCATCTGGCGCGGCACGTACTACACCCCGAGCGGCGCGGCGGGCTCCGGCGGCTACGGCCATTACGACCACGTGCACGTCACCACCACCGGTGGCGGCTACCCGTCCGGTGGCGAGCAGTACTTCCGCTGATCAGGTCCGGCATGGTCAGCCGACCAGCGCGGTGACCTCGCGGGCGCAGCCCCAGCACAATGTGATCCCCGAACCGCCGTGTCCGTAGTTGTGCACCACTCGTGCGCCTGATCGCAACCTCGCGCTCTCCTCGAGCCGGACGGCCGGACGCCCGGGTCGCAGCCCGACGGCGTGCCCGAGCACTCGGGCGTCGCGTAGCGCGGGCACCAGGTCGGCGCACCGCGCCAGGATCGCCGCGCCGACGGCGGGGTCGACCGTGGTGTCCCATTGCCCCTCGTCCAGGGTGCCGCCCACAATGCAGTCGTCGCTCCGTGGATGCACGTAGGCGCGGCCGTCCGGATGCCCCTCGTCGCGGACCGACATCGTCAGGCCGGGATTGCTCACCCGCAGGATCTGACCCCGCACCGGGTACACCGAGGGATCGTCGACCAGTTCGCCCGCGCCGAGGCCGGCACAGTTGATCACCACGTCGGCGCCGTCGCCCACCTCGTCCAGTGACCGCAGCGCCCGCAGGACCACCCGGCCACCGAGGTTGCGGAATCGGGCGTCCAGCCATGGCAGGTAGCGGGGCATCTCCGCCAGTGGCACCGCGTAGCGCAGCCCGTACGGGTAGCCCGGCGGGAGCTCGTGTGTCCCGGCGGGCCGGACCTTGCCGACGGCGACCGTCCACGCGGGCTCGCCCGGCGGTTCCCGATAGAGGCTCAGCGACTCGCGCATGACCACCCCCGGCACGTGCGCCGCCGCCTGTGCGGCGAGTGTGTCGAAAGTGTGTGCGCCCCATCCTGAACCGTCCTGGGGCTGGTGGAGATCGTGAACGCACCAGGAGGATGTTGTTGTGGCTGCGCCGAGGAAGTTTGACCCAGAGACCCGTGAGCGGGCGGTACGGATGTATCAGGACCGGATTTCCCAGACTGGGGATTCCAAGCGAGGGGCCCGCCGGTATGTCGGCGAGATCCTCGGAATCAATGAAGCTACGTTGCGCAACTGGGTAGAGAATCGCTACGGCAGCAGCGACTCGGCGGTTGTCGATGGGGCTGTGGATTCTTCTGCGGAATTGAAGTCGTTGCGCCGAGAGAACGCCGAGCTACGCAGGGCCAATGAGATTCTCAAGACGGCGACAGCGTTTTTCGCAGCGGCGGAGGTCGACCGCCGACTTCGGTGATCATCGATTACATCGATGCCCACCGTCACCAGTTCGGGGTCGACCCGATCTGCACCGTGCTCACCAGCTACGGCGTCAAGATCGCCCCGTCCACCTATTACGCGGCCAAAGCCCGCGGCCCGGTCAGCGACACTGCCTGGACCGAGGCGCACGCCGCCAACACCGTGCACCGGTTGTTTGTGTCCAACCGGCGGCTTTACGGGTCCGCAAGATGTGGCACGCGATGAAACATGCAGGCCATGATGTGGGCCGTGACCAGGTCAGCCGGCTGATGGGCATCTGCGGCATCAGCGGAGCCGTTCGTGGCCGGCGGCGCACCACGGTGACCACGACCGCTGATCCGGGCGCACCGCGGCATCCCGATCTGATCGCCCGCCAGTGGGGTGCTCCGAGACGGCCTGATCAATGGTGGGTGGCCGATTTCACCTACACCTGGACCTTGGCGGGGTTCGTCTACACCGCGTTCTGTGTGGATGTGTACTCACGCCGAATTCTGGGGTGGCGGGTGATGTCGACCAAGGCGACACCGCTCGTTCACAGCGTGCTCGAACAGGCTGTGTTCACCCGTCGCAGAACCGATTTCCGTTTCACGACAACGGGTTTGATCCATCACTCCGATGCCGGAAGTCAGTACACATCGCTGGCCTTCACCGATGCTCTGCATGACTCGGGAATCGCAGGATCGATCGGCTCGGTCGGTGATGCTTTGGACAATGCACTGATGGAATCAGCGATCGGTCTCTACAAGACCGAGTTGATCAATCGGGCCCAGTCCTGGACCGGGCGCGCCGAGGTGGAACGCGAAACCGCCGCCTGGGTGCATTGGTACAACACCACCCGCCTGCACTCGGCCCTGGGCTATCTCTCGCCCTCGGAGTACGAGGACCGGTACCGTCACACCGTCGCCTCAACAACAGAGGTGGCATAACCGAGGTCTCCATCCAGACCAGGACGGTTCATCCTGATACGCGCTCCCACGGTGCGACGTGGGTCGGGAACCACACCGCCGCCGCCACAGCTGAGGTTGTGGACATGGCGCCCTCGGCGGCCACCATCCGCACCTCGTGGCCGGCTTCCAGCAGGGAGATGGCCGTGGTCAGCCCACTGATTCCGGAGCCGACGACGATGGCTCGCAGCGGCGTGGTCACGGTTCGAAGTTACCCGTTCGAATCGATCATGGCCTGGTGTTCTCACGAATCACGTTTTTCTTCAGCAACTTTCGTGATTGGCGCGAACTCCGCGACCACAGTGCGGTTCGTGGTGGCGGGTCCGGCGGCGTGCTGCTGCCGCCGGACCCGCTGTGCGGGTGATTTTCTCTGTTCAGTTTTCAAGGTGCTGAGTCGTGGTCTATGCGGCGGTGGGCAGGGTGGTCATGGTGCGTCGGGCGTGGGATCGCAGGTGTGCCGGTTCGGGTTCGGCCGGGTCGTGCGGTGGGGTGAACCAGGGGTGGCGGTCGGGGCCGAGGTAGACCTGCCAGCCGCCGTGGTGGATGGCGGTGTGGTGCAGTCGGCACAGCAGCACCCCGTTGTCGATGCTGGTGTGGCCTCCGCTGCTCCAGGGAGTGATGTGGTGGGCGTCGCACCAGGACACGGGCCGGCCGCAGCCGGGGAATGCGCAGCCCCGGTCGCGGATGCCCAGGGCTTTGCGCAGCGCCGGGGTGAACAGTCGCTCGGCGCGCCCGAGGTCCAGGGGTATGCCCGAGTGGTCGACGAGCACCGTGGTCAGGGTGCTGTCGCAGGCAATCAGGTCCGCGGTGCTGGCGCTGACCGGGCCGGTGAACCCCAGTGAATCCACAGACCCCTCGGCCCCCGCTGTGGACCCCACTGGTGCGGCGGGGCGGATGAGGGTGACGTGCGGGAGCACGCCACCGCTCATCGGGCGCTGCGAGCTCGACAGGTAGGTGCGCATGATCTGCCCGAACGCGTCCGCGCGGCGCCGCCCGACCGGGCGGGGATCCGGGGACCCGTCGGGCAGCGGTACCGGCCGGCACAACGGATCCAACGCGGCCATCAGTTCTTCTGCGGTGAGTGCGTCGAGATCCAGAGCGGCACTGACCCGCCCGTCCTCGGTCTGCACCAGGGTCATGTCGTTGAGGTCGGCGTTCTCCGCGACCGGCACCGCCCCGTCGTCCTGCGGCGATGTGGCGGCTTTCGCGATGGCGATCTCGCGGGCCTTCTTGTCGACACCGGCGGGCGTGGTCTGAATCATCAACGTCGTCACGACAGCGGCCCGGTCTTCCTCGGACAACGCGACCCTGCCCGACACATGCGCGACTCCCTTGCCAACCGCGTCGGCGAACTCGATACCGACCCCACCCAGGCGCTGCTGCGCGGTCAGCGCGTGCATCGTGTGCGCGGCCCGCCCCACCCGCGCCGCCCGCTGCGCCGCACCGGGTGCCACACCCAGACTGGTCAGCAGATCGGCGCCCGTGCGCAGGTGGTTACGTGCGGGGATCCCGGCGCGTTCCGCGGCCGCAACGGCCTGGGCGATCACATGATCGAACAGATTGCGTAAGGTCACCGCCGCCGCCAACACCGCCAGCAACGGCTGTTCATCAACGATCCGGCGGGGACTGTCGAGCAGATGACACAGCCGGCGATCGGCATCGTCATCGGGCGGCGGCGCAACAGCAAGATCATCGATCAGCGCATCAATGAACGTGTCGAGATGGGTGGCGTCCATAGGGATACCGACTTTCACAGAAGGTGCCCAACGGGGCACGATCAGTCACAACGGTCCACACAGCCCCCACAGGAGCCGTCGAACCTCGCGGCGACCGGAGTCGCGGTCTGTGCTCACCGGGTGGAGATGGGAGCAACGTCGCATTCGAACTTGTGTTCGATGCTACGCCGAATCGTGGCCCTGCGCAAGGGAAATTTCAAGGGCATCGGTGACAGCTCGGACGGCCACATGGACGCTCATGGTCGTCAACCGCAAGCTGGGCACGGCTGAGATCCCTCGCCGGAGCTGAATCTCAGGCGGCACCACCGGTCCGAAACGCCGAAACATGTTCAGGTGCAGAACTTCACACCGGCGGTCAGCTTCGGCGGATTACGTGCGCTACTCGCTCACTCTGCAGCGGATGAGTCGACCGGGCGACCGCGGACGCCATCGTCGACCACCTCGACCGATCCAGACGACAGCGTGTGCCGGGTCACTCCGAGTTTTTGGGGCCGGCGGGCTCCGACTTGGTGGATTCGCTCTTGTCGCTGCCCGACTGTGAGTCCGAGCGCGATGACGACCCGCCACCGGTGAGTTTCTTGACGGTACGGCCGACGTTGTCGCGAAAGTCCTTGATGCCCTGCCGGATTCCGGCGGCCGGGTCCTTTTTCGCGGGCTTGGCCGGCTTGGTGGTCTCCGTCTGGTCACTGACGACATCAGCCTCGGTGTCGGTGCCTTCGGTGTCGGCGGCGACAGGGGTTACGGTTTCGGCCGGCTCCGGCGTCTCGACGACCGTCTCGGTGTCGGGCGTGACGGTCTCGACGGCCGGTTCGACGGCGGTGTCCACGGGGTTTTCGTCGACGGTGTCGGTGGTGGTTTCGGTGACCGCGGTGTCGGTGCCGATGGCACTCTCGTCGCGGCCGGTGGACAGGCTGACCAAGCTCGCGTTGGCGTCGGGGGCCGTGGTGGTGACGATGTCGTTCGGCGTCTTGATATCGCGGACCCGTGGCGGCTGGCCCCACGGCGTGAACAGGCCCGGCGCGGGGATGTACTGGCCTTCCGTGCCGGGCAGGATCGGGCCGAGGTCGCCGTAGCCACCGAAGAGCAGGCCGTCGATCACGTGGAACGGCGCCTTCACGATCGCCTCGATGAACGGCTCGATACGCCAGGTGGTCATCGAGTAGAAGATCTCGGAGTGGGCCTGGCCGGCGCCCCCGATGGCGCTCAGCAGGGGCCCGACAAGGCGGATGAAGGCGTATTCGATGAGCTCGGGGACCTGGCGAATCTGGTCGCCGAGCACCGGGAAGTTGCGGGCCACAGCCTCGGCGACCGCATCGTTGAGCGGCCCGATCAGCAGCGGCGTGATCGGCGCAAAGACCATGTTGGCGACCATGGCGTAGTTCCAGTGGGTCAGGTCGGCGTCGGGCCACTGCTCCTCGACGGTCCACCAGATGTCGGGGACCTTTCGCACCAGGCCGTCGATGCTCTGTTCGACCGCGGCGCGGGCGCCGTTGCCGATGAGCTGCAGGTCCTGGAACAGCCCAGCCGGCATCACATCGGTGCTGACGACGCGCGGCGTGTCGGCGACGGCACGAATCTGCGGAGTCACGGTCACGGGGGTCAGCGCGATGGCACCGGCGCCGGCAAGAACTACGCCCGTGGTGAGGGTCTGTCGAAACACCTTGTTGGCCATACCTTTAGTGACTCCTGCGTCGAATGCGATAGTTTGCCGTCGCAAACGCTAGCCGAGCCCGTGGTGAAAATGTGGGCTCCCTTTTCGTCCGCTGTGCGGTCGCTGTTCGCGTGGTTGCGAGCGAAACCTGTGCGACCTCGTTTATGGTTCGGCTGTGCCTGATTTTGATCGACGCAGCGCCTTGTTCATGTTGGGACTGGGTGCGGCTGCTGCCGCGCTGCCCTCTCCGGCGGCCCATGCCGAGCCCGTTCCCGGTGACTTCCCGCCAGGACCGGTTCCCGGGCCCGGGGCTCCGGTCCCCGAAGCGGCGGCCCCGGTGTTCCTTTTCCAGGACGAGTTCAACGGCCCGGCCGGTTCGCCACCGAACCCCGGGTCGTGGTTCATCGTTCCGCAGCGAGAGACCATCCGGAACCCGGTCGAATGGGACAAGCCTTTCAACATGGGTCGTTACGTCACCGACCAGGAGCATGTCTTCCAGGACGGCAACGGCAACCTCGTCATCCGCGCCACCCGCGGCGAGGGCGCGAACATCCAGGAGAAGTACGCCAGCGCGAAGATCATCGGTAACTGGCGTGGCGGGGTCGGGACCACATGGGAGGCCCGCGTCAAACTCAACTGCCTGACCGATGGCGCCTGGCCCGCCTTCTGGCTGATCAACGACAACCCCGTGCGCGGCGGCGAGGTCGACCTCTTCGAGTGGTACGGGAACCGGGATTGGCCCTCTGGCACGACCGTGCACGCCAAGTTGGACGGCAGCCAGTTCCAGACCTTCAAGCATCCGGTGGACGGTGCGTGGCACACCTGGCGGATGACGTGGAAGCCCGAAGGCATGTACTTCTGGCAGGACTATCAGCCGGGGATGGAACCGTTCTACACGGTGGCGTCGAACTCGCTGCCGGACTGGCCGTTCAACGATCCCGGCTTCACCATGGCCCCGGTGTTCAACATCGCCATCGGCGGATCCGGTGGGCGCGAGCCCGCCGGCGGCAACTACCCGGCCGAGATGCTGGTCGACTGGATCCGGGTGTTCTGACCCGGCTCACCTCCCCGCACCGGCCGCTGCGGTCCTCGGGCCCTTTGCCGTCTTGACGGTCCGCGTCGTGGTGGTCTGTCGCGCACGCGGGGTGACGGGTGCGGTCTCGGCATCCTCGGCGGGTGCCTGCTCGGCTTCGTCGGGTTCCGCGGTCTCGGTGCTCTCCGGCACGGTCACCTCGTGCTCGGTGACCTCAGCGTCGATCACCTCAGCGTCGGTCACCTCGGGTGCGAGGCCCTCAGGCTCGCCGGTCTCGGTGACCGCGGTTTCGACGCCTTCGACCTCGACGGCGTCAGCCTGGACAACGTCGGGCCCAGTCACGTCAGGTTCACTGGCGGTGAGTTCGGCGACGTCCGATTCGACCGGGTCGCTCGGCGCAGCCGGCCCGTCGGTCTCCGCCGCGACGTCGGTGACCACCGATGCCGCTGCAACGGGGATCACCCGGGTCGACTCCGGCGCGGTGGGTTCGATACCGAGGCAACTCCTGACCTTCTCGACCACCCAGTTCACCGAGTTGACGATGGCGTCGGCGATACCGTGCACCACCCTCGACGTCAGGTCGGCGATGCCCTCGACGACATTGATGGTCACTTCAGCGATGGTCTTGACCGCCCACACCGTCACGTCGATGAACGCCTCCACACCCCAGACGACGAAATCGACCACATCGTTGATCACCTCGCCGGTGATCTCGACGACTCGGTTGATGGCGTTCCTGATCGCATCGAGGATCGGGTTGTCGGGTTCGAGGTCCTCGAGGAAGTCCCGGATGACCTGGACCGCCGGCTTTTCGGTCCAGTCGGTGTACCAGATGCCGAAGTTGTCCTGATCGCTCGTGCTGCCGGAGTTTATGTCTCTGGTCGAATAGATGAAGATCGGGCCGGTGCCATCCTCCCGCTGCCAGCTCGCCAGGAAGTCCGCAAGGAACTCGGCCTGCTTCTCCGGGGAGTTGTACAGGAACGGGTGTAAGGGATCGAATGGTGTTGTGGGCAGACCGTATTCGCTGGCCCATACCTTCAGGTCACCATCGCCGTACTGCTCCATCAACTCCCTGATCGCGCGAAGCTGCAGAATCGGCGAGTCCGACTGCGTCTCACCCTCGGAGAACGGGATGTCGTAGTGGTACGGGTGGAAGGAGAACGCGTCGAAATGGCCTTGGGCGTCGGCGTCGTACATGCCTTGCAGGAAATCGATCGGGTTCATCGTGAAGTCGTCACCGAGGGTGCGGCCTGAGCCGAGCACGCCGGCAACGACGGTGATGTCATCTTCCGGGTCGTCAGGATCGTCGTGGGCTTTGATGGCGGCGTAAGCGGCCTTCACCATGCCGGTGTAGGCGGCGGGGTCGACCGGGTTGAGGAAGAAACGACCGTTCGGTTCGTTCCACACTTCGAGTGCGGAGATCTTGCCCTCATATCGTTCGGCGACCGCGCCGGCGAACCTGCCGAATGCATCCAGGTTCGGTACCCCCGACAGCGGCGGACTGCCGGCCCAGGCCGGCGTCTCGTGGAGGACGCCCAGTACACCCATCCCGCGCCGATGGGCTTCATTGATCACGTAATCGGTGGCACCCCAGAAGAAACTGCCGTCCTGGTTGAACTGGGTGGAAATCCACGAGATGCCGATGCGGACGTTCTGCACTCCCAGCGCTTGCATCATGTCGAGCTGCTGGTCGATGAGGTCCTCGTTGTCGAGGCGGACCAGGTTCGAATCGGCGAGGCCGATGGTGGTGGGCGACTCCTCGATGGCGGCAACCATGTCGATGGCATGGGACGACCCGTGCAGGTCGACGGTCGGCCGCTGTTCGGTGGTTGCGCACACCGTGGCAAGCACGAGGGCCGAGGAGACGGTGACGATGGTCCGTTGCTGGATGTTCCGAAGAGCTGGTCTGCCCATGACGACTCCCGACGGTGGCTACATCGGCCGGCGGCAGCTCAGCCAGTTCAGACATTAGTCCACCCGGGGCCTCCAGAAATAGTCAATGACGTGCACAAATGGCCGAAATCTGGGGCAGGACGCAAGGCGTCGAACAGGAGAGCCGCGCGGCGGTTTGCGGGTACCAGCCACCTGCACCAAAGATCGATCACCTCGCCCCTGCTTTCGATCGCAATCACTTAGCGGAGAACATGTGTCAGCCGGGACAGGCGGATAGCCTGCCCCGGCTGATGGATCGTGCTATTCGCCCGAACTGCTGGAAGATCCGTCGCTGCCGGACTCGCTGGATGGGCTCTCGCTCTCGGAATCGTCGGACGAGCTCTCGCTCTCGGAAGCCGACCCGGACGCGGTGCCGCCGGCGGTCGAACCAGTGGTCGCCGAATCACTTTCGGTGCTATCCGACTCGGTATCGGTCGACTCGGTGGTATCGGACCCGGTCGCATCGGCCTCCGTGGCATCGGACTCTTCGGCGTCGGCCGCATCCGCCGCGGTCGACTCCGTTGTGCCCGACTCCGCGGTGTCCGCTTCCGAAGCGGGCTCCGCCTGGGTGGCTTCGACCAGCGCTGCGCGGGACGAGTCAGCGCTCTCCAGCGCGGGATCCGTTGCGGTGGCAGGCTGCCCGATCTGGGCATCGGCACCGGTATCGGTGGCCTCCGCAGCCCCGGTGTCTGTCTCCGAGTCGGTGTGCTGCGCCGGTACGTCCTCGGGCTCGGTGGCGGTCCGCGTCGACAGCGCCGTCGTGGTGGGCGCGGTGGTGGTGGCCTGGCCCCAGGCCGCCGCCCAGTTCGCGGCCGCCTCGGCCAGTGCGGCCTGCCAGTTCGCCACGGCCTCGGCGACCGGGTCTGTCGGTGTGGCCGGCTCTTCGGCGACCGGATCAGTGGGCGCAGTCGGCACCCCGATGTCGGGAATGTCGTCGATCGGCGGCAGGACCTCGGACGGTAGGGGGCCGTTCTCCTCGATCCAGTCCTCCACGATCGCGGCGGCCTGTTTCGGGGTGTAGTCGTCACGGAAGAGACCCCAGGTGTCTTCGACATCGGTCGACGCACTGTTCCGGTCGATCAACGAGTAGATGAACATCGGGCCCGTGCCCTCGTGCTCGGACCAGGTGTCCATGAAATCGTCGATGAATTCCGCCTGCTGAGCCTCCGATACGTAGGAGGTCGGCAGGCCGTATTCGCTTGTCCATACGTCTTTTTCGCCGTCGCCGTACTGATCCATGAGTGCCTGCATGGCCTCCAGCTGGCCGACTGCCGAGATGGCGTTGCCGGCACCGTCCCCGAACTTCCAGTCGTAGTTGTACGGGTGGTAGGACAGCGCGTCGAAGTACCCCGCCGCACCACTCTCGTACATCGTCTGGACGAACTCGACCGGGTTGATGTTGATGTCACCCCAGGTCAGCCCGGCAGTGACCACACCGCCGACGACGGTGCCGGTCGGGTCGACCTCCTTGATCGCGGTGTAGCCGGCTTTCAGCAGTTCGGTGTAGGCCGCGGGGTCGGGTCTCGGTGACCAGAAGACGAAACTCTGTGGCTCATTCCAGATTTCGTAGGCGGAAATGCGGGCGGATTCGGGATCGCCCTCGCCGGCGCCGTAGCGGCCGGCCAGCTCGCCCATGAAGCTGCCGAAGTCGTCGGGGTTGCGTGGCGCACCGTATGCGGAGTCCTGGACGTCCGATGCCCACGTGGGGGTGCTGGTCACCGCGCCCAGGACGGCCATGCCGCGCTCCTCGGCGGCGTCGATGACCTTGTCGACGTCCGCCCAGTTGTAGGCGTCCGGAGTGGGCTCGACCGCTCGCCAGGGGATGAACATGCGGAATTGGGTCACACCCATGGACTGCATGGTGTCCAGGGCCACGCCGACCTCTTCCGGGGTCATGAAGTACAACTCGGATTCGGCGATGCCAACGGCGTTCGACGACGTGTCGATGGCTGCGGCCAGTGACACGGCTGCCGATACCTGCCGCATCGCGTCCTGCTGTGGCGACGCGCTCAGCGGTGTCGCAGCAACCACGTGAACTGTGGCGCCGACCAGCGTGAACGCGAACAATGGTGCTGCGAATGCACAAATCGGATTTGCTGCTCGCTGCTTTTGCCCCCACATGGTGTCCTCTCCCAACTTCCGTGAATTACCGGAAAAATTGTTGTGATGCGAGTCACATCACCGGTATCTCGAGATGTACCCCGAGGCGAAAAGATTCAATCAGTGCGATGCGAAATTGGGCGAAGAGATAATACTTCGACGTGCTCACTAAAACCATCATCCCAGTTGAAGTGGGTTTTTGTAATTTGTGCCACGGTTAACTTCATGCGAAACTCCGGATTCGCCGCGCGGGCAGGCTGCATATATTCCATCACCGTCAATTTAATGGTGGGCTCCGACTTTTCAATGCGTCAATCGGTCGAATCGACGACAGTCAAGATCGGTTGGCAAATTCAAGATCGAATTTGCCAACCTTCAATATCGGCGCGGATTTTGCTCGTTGTCGTCGACGTGGGTGGCTCTTGGCACTTCGCAACAGGTGGCACTCCTGCCACGTGCTCCGGGCGATTCAGACGGCAAGGAACTGCCGGACGGCTTCTGCTCCCGTGATCTCGATATCGGTGCGCCGGACGGTCAGCCGGGTTGTCGTGCCACGCGCGGGTGGTGGCCTGCCGCCCGCCCAGACCGGCGAACAACAGGTGCAGCGCGGCTTGACCCGCAAGGGACTGAAACGTCTTCGACGACGACGGGACCGGCGAGGAGCAAGGCGCGGTGAGCTAAAGAATGGAGCTTGCTCGGCTTCGACGCCGCCGCGAGCTCCGGTGAAACTCCGGTAAAACGGTCGGTACTGGTCGGTCGTCGTCGGTCACCACCGGATGGCAGCGTCCCCCACGCTCGGCGTTTGCGCAGGTCAGCGGCTCGTTCACCCAGTGGGCGCATCAAGCGATAGACGCAGAGCCGACGTGATTAGGTCGTCGGTTCGATTCCGACAGGCGGCTCCGGCGAACAGCCCCTGACCTGCGCAAACGCAGGGCAGGGGCGGTTCGGTTCTGGTGGTCGCGCGATGCGCTGGCCTCACGGCTCTGCCCGACACCGACGTCGCTCTCCTCTGCGACGGACCCCTCGCCTGCTGAGCGCTCGCGGCCGGCATCCTGTCCGTGTGCCGATAGGCCTCGCTCCGCTCGGCAACGCAGCGTGGCGTTGTGTCGCGACCTGGACGTGCGAGGTGTCAACGGTGCGTCGGCGCAGCGATCGTTGTGTGCGCAGCGAGATGCTCCATGCCGCACGCGCGGCGCGCACGAACGCAACGCCCCGGAACGCCAACGACCCGTCATCGCTGCGACGCGCAACGCGTCTCCCGTCACGGCAACGGATCGCAACCACGACCCGCCCACGGCGCCTCGCGGGACGGAGGGCAAGTTGACACAGTTGCGCTGCCATGGAACCGCGCTGGCTCTCTCGATGACCACCGGTGAAACAGTGCCGCTCCAGGCTTGCGCCTGGTGTTGCCTGGCCTCCTCGTGATCGGCCCGTCGGGGATCGTCAACGTGGTGCGGGTGTCGAGGCGGTCGGGTCCGACGGCTCGGCGGGGCGCGATCGTCTCGTGCGTTGGCGGACTACGGGAGCTTGGACGCGAGGACGTCGGCCGCCAGGATCTCGGGTGCTGCGCCGAGGAGGTGCTGGTTGGCCATCAGGGCTGCGACGATGGCGCCGTTGGCGTGGGCGTCGCGAGCGGCCTCGTCGGGGAATGCATCGAAGATCCAGAAGGTGTCGGCGTGGGTCCTAGCCGCGAACCAGACAATCGTTCCTACTTCTTCGTTGGCTAGTGCGACAGCGCCGGCGAGCAGATCGGCGAGCGCGTCGTGCTGTCCATCGGCCGCGACGATCTTGGCGACGAAGGCATACGGAAGTGATGCGGGTGTGGACATGAGAGGTTCTCCTTGAAGTCGGGGTTCTTCGTGGGGCGAGTTCAGCGTATGACGAGCGAGGGCCGGTGGGGAGTGGCGTATACGACAGTATTGCTATTGTTCGCGCCATGCGTATCGGACTGATCGCGATCGACGGCTGCTTCGGTTCGGCGGTCGCGTCGGTCATCGACATCGTGCGGGTGGCCGACGGAGCCCGCGGCGATGTCGACCCGCGGATCGACCCGATCGAACTCGCCATCCTCGGACCGAAACGGCGAGTGACCACGACGGCATCGATGACCCTGTCGGTGGACCACCCGCTGTCGGAGTCCGGAGAGTTCGACGTGGTCGTCGTCCCTGCGCTTGGAACCCTCACGGCCGCCGCGACCCACGACGCCCTCCAGAGCCGAGATGCACGTTCGGTCATCGCCTCACTCGGGCGCCTCGACGACGCGACCACCCGGATCGCCGCGGCGTGCACCGGCGTGTTCGCCGTCGCCGAGACCGGACGGATGCATCATCGGCGGGCGACGACCAGCTGGTTCCTGGGGCCGGAGTTCCTGAAGCGCTATCCGACCGTCGCCCTCGATCTCGACACCATGGTCGTGGTCGACGGGAACCTCGTCACCGCCGGCGCCGCGTTCGCCCACATCGACCTCGCGCTCTCACTCGTGCGATCGATCAGCCCCGACCTGGCCCAACATGTCGCCAAGCTCCTCATCATCGACGAGCGTCCGTCGCAGGCGGCCTTCGTCGCCTACGAATATCTCCGGCACGAGGACCCGATCGTCGTCGAGTTCGAACGCTTCGTGCGCGCCCGCCTGGACGAACCGTTCAACGTCGCCTTCGTCGCGCAGTCGCTCGGCACCAGCCGGCGCACCCTCGAACGACGAGT
This sequence comes from Mycolicibacterium frederiksbergense, assembly GCF_012223425.1. Lineage (GTDB taxonomy): Bacteria > Actinomycetota > Actinomycetes > Mycobacteriales > Mycobacteriaceae > Mycobacterium > Mycobacterium frederiksbergense. The sequence goes on along the minus strand of NZ_CP038799.1, from coordinate 1,869,084 downwards.
CCGTGCGGCGCTCAACCTCACTCCGCTCGGCTTCGTCCAACGGCTTCGCATCGAACGAGCTCGGCACCTCTCAGCAACCACGGACCTCACCTCCGCCGAGATCGCGCTACGGGTCGGCTACGCGAACGCCGAGACTCTGCGCTCCCTCCTGCGCAGGGAGCGACGCCGTTCCTGACCTATCGCCATGCCTGTAGCCGGTGTCCTAGCGCTCGGTTGGAACCACCTCTCAGCACGTCGCGTCGACGCTCCTGCGTCGCCCCTGGACGACCCACTCGACACGCCCGCAGCACAGGCCATGTGACGTGCCCCGGCTTCCCGGACGGTCGGGGTTGGGTGGCTGTGATGTCGCTGCGTTCTCGTCGAGGGGGTCAGCAGACCCGATCAGGGTCGATTGGGATGAGCCGCGAAGGCGGTCAGGTCAGGGCGGCCGAAGCCGGCCGGCGGGGTAGCGTCGGACACGTCGAGGTCTTTCGGATGGATGGCGTAGGAACCTCCATCGTCGGGAGACCTCGACGTCTATCTGCGGACCGACGCGCCCGGCCGACCTACACCCTCATCTGGGAAGAGCCGGGATTACGCGCCCGAGCCGGCCCGCGCACACTGTCCATCTTGCGAGGTCTACGCGGTGCTGTTGTTTGGTCATCGCTGATCCAGGGCATCCAAGCGCGGCAATGGTGGCCCGTTGAACAGTTGCTGGCCCGTTGAACTCCTTGAGAGGCAGATGTGACCACCGCGTATCCATATGAACCCGATTCCCGTCTGCTCGGCGCCGTCACGGACGGGGTCTACGCGCCGCGCGAAGATTCGAAGCTACTCATCGATGTCATGGACACGACTGCGCTGGCGCTCGGCGCCAAGGTCGCCGACCTGTGTACCGGCAGCGGCGTGGTCGCCATCAACGCCGCCGCGCAGGGCGCGGCGCGGGTGGCCGCGTTCGATATCTGCCCCAAGGCCGTGCGCTGTGCCCGGGCCAACGCACAGATGCACGGGGCCGCCGTCGATGTGCACCTCGGATCCTGGGCCCGCGCGGCCGAATTCGGACCGTTTGACCTGGTCGTAAGCAACCCCCCATACGTCCCGCACGATTCCGACGCTGCCTCGCTGCCGCCGAGTCTGGGCCCCGCGCGTGCCTGGGATGCCGGGTCTGACGGACGCTTGATTCTCGACCCGCTCTGCGCAGCAGCGCCTTCCCTGTTGGCCCCCGGCGGCAGCCTGCTGCTGGTGCAATCGGAGTTTGCGGACCCGCGCAAGACGCTGGAATCGCTGTCCGCAGGTGGCCTCGACGCCGATATCGTTGCGTGGGAATGGATTCCGTTCGGCCCGGTGCTGAACTCGCGCGCGCAGTGGCTGGAGGACATCGGACTGCTGCAGCCGGGTCGGCGCGAGGAGGAACTCCTGGTGATCCGAGCTGACAAACCATGACACACCCCGAGCGCCGGACGGTGCGCGTGGTGCGTGGAGGGCCGGTGATGGTGCAGGGCCCGGTGAATATCGAGATGCCCGACGGGACCTGCGTGGAGTCCGATCGCTTCATGGTGGCGATCTGTGCGTGCGGACGCAGCAAGAACTTCCCGTTGTGCGACACCAGCCATCGACGCCAGGCCCGCACCAAGAATGCGGATCGCGTTACGCCGCAATCCGCGTAACCGAGCCGGCTCAGTCGCGGGTGTCGATCACCCGTTGAGCGACCTCGACCAGTTTGGTGTTGCTGTCCTGCGATATCTGGCGGAGCATCTCGAAGGCCTGCACATCGTCCACCTTGTAGCGCTCCATCACGATTCCTTTGGCCTGGCCGATGCGGTCCCGGGTGGACAGCGCGGCTTCAAGCTGCTGACCTTCCTGGCTGGCAAGGATTGCCGCGGCCGCGTGCGCCGCGAGAATGGCACCGATGGTCTCGGCTTCTCCACGCCAGATGTTCGGCTGGAATCCGAACAGGTTCAGCGCGCCCGCGGTGCGGTCGGAGGTATAGAGCTTGAATGACAGGCCGCTGAGGACGCCGATCTGCACGCATGCCGGCGCGTACTGGGGCCAGCGCGTCTCTTCGCGGAAATCATCGGTGCGCACGATCAGGTCGCCCAGGGCCGCCTGCACACAGGGGCCCTCGTCGAACTGCATCTGAAGTCGGTGCAGTTCATTGGTCAAGCTCGCGTCTTTCGGCACCGTCTCGAAGGTGTGTTCCTTGCCGATGAGCAGAACCCCCGCGGTGTCGACTCCAGGGATGAGTTCCAAGGCCGCGGAGGCAACCCCGGCGAGCACCTCGTTGAGGTTGCGTGGGCCGGCGAGGGTGCGAGCCAACTCGGCCATCCTCGCGGCCAGATCCCGCTTCTCCAAGAACGTCATGACGGCATTCTGCTCTACTCTCGAACATCAGTACAAAGAGCCGTGGACGGGCTTGGTTTCGCGCCGGCCGATATCCCCTGAAGAGCCGCCCGGTGTTGCGCTGGGTAGTTCGTTTTCTGGACTGCCGCGTCGTTAGGGTGGTCTTAGTTGCCGAAGCCGTGCGCGCTGCCCACAATGATGAATTGTGACTCTGGTTGACGGTGATCCCACTGGCGAGCGGCGGCGTTTCTACGACGCCATGCAACGCGCCGTCGTTTTTCAGCAGCGGGGCGAGACCGACGTCGAACAGGCCCTACGCGAGCTGAACGAGGTGACGGTGGCGTCGATCCCCGGCGCCCGGTACGCCGGTATCACTCTTGTCGACGAGGACGGCAAGGTCACATCGGTGGGTGCGACGCACGAATTTGCCAGGACGCTCGACGAGCTGCAGAGCACGCTGGGTGAGGGGCCGTGCCTGTCGGCGGCATGGGAGAACCACACCATGTTGATCGACGACCTGGTTGCCGAGCGACGCTGGCCGTCCTACTGCAGGGAGGTCACCGAGCGAACTCCGGTGCGGTCGGTGTTGTCAGTGCAGCTCGACACGCCTTCCGCTGGAATCGCCGCGCTGAACTTCCAGGCTGAAGCCGCCGGATCGTTCGACGAGGATGCCGCCGAACTGGCCCGGGTCTTCGCGGCTCACACGACCCTGGTGTGGAATTCGTTGCACCGGGAGAGACAGTTCCAAACCGCTCTTGGCAGCCGTGACCTGATCGGACAGGCCAAAGGGATGCTGATGGAACGTTTCGACATCGATGGTGTCGCAGCCTTCGACGCACTCCGGCATCTGTCCCAGGACATGAACGTCAAACTGGTCGAGGTGGCGCAGAAGATCGTCTCAGCCGGTCCCGACCGTCCCTAGCGCCGGTAGTGTGCGCCCCTGTCGCGCAGGGGTTATCGATGAGCGTCAGTCGGCAGACAGGGCGGAAAGCGCCTCATCGAGGGTGGGGAAGATGTCGATGATGTCGGCAATCCCGATCAGTCTGAGCGGCCGGCTGGTGGCAGGCCCGTCGGCGACGAGAACAAATCGTGTCGCCGGCGTCAGATCCGAATGCGCTGTCACCAGCACCCCCATCCCGGATGATCCCAAGAAGTCCACATCGCCGAGGTCGACGACCACGGCAGCGGGGGATGTTGCGGCCGTCGCCTTGATCCGGGTCTCGAGGTCCGAGGCGGAGAGCACATCGAGGGTGCCGGAGACTGCCAATACAGTGACCTGGCCGATCGCGCGGTCCTCGATGGTGCAGCCGGCAGCCACCTTGGGGTTACCGACGACCGATTCTGGTTCGCCCGCCATCATCACCTCCGATATCCATGCTCGCCCGACCCCGATAATTGACCGAATACTAGCGGTGGTCGGAGTGTGCGGCGCTACCGGTGGCACTGGAAGGTCATACGACGCAAGCGTATCCAAGCAACGAAGTGGCTGGATCAGTCAAGTGGGCGGCGCAACGAGGAGGTGCCCTCGGACCAGCACCGCATCATGTGGTCTGCGAGCAGATCCTCGACGAGCGCATGCGCCCGAATGCCGAACACCGCGTCGCGATCGAGATGCGGTTCGCGGGCGACCATGTCGCCGACGACATCGGTGCGTACCACCTGCTCGTGCACCGCGTCGGCCTCGACGTGCTCGGCGTAGAAGGCGATGCACGGCAGCGGGGCGTTCATCCGGCGCAATGCATCCACCAGCCGCTGAGAACCCGGTGGTGAGGTGATCTCGGTGGAGGCGAAGTGGCCGACTGCGGCTCCCCGCAGCCGCCGGTGCAGCCCGAACAGCGACATCAGGTTCACCGCCGCCAGCGCCTCGGCGGGGACGCGGTCGATGTAGCCGAGGTAGCGCGAATCCAGGTCGGCGGCATCGAGCAGGTCGGCGAACAGTTGCTGGTGCAGCCGTGCGCCGCGACCGGCGCCGAATTCGTCGAATTCGACCGCGACGAACGCGGCCTTGGCCTGCCCGATCAACCGCGGGATCGCCCACGCGTGCGGATCACCCTCCTTGAGGTGGTACAGCGAGCGGTGCACGAAGTACTCGCGCATCTGTTCCCAGCTGCCCTTGTCGCGCAGGTGATACGACAGGCCTTCACCGTCGGCTGGTTCGATCGAAAGCCGCCGCATCTCGGCGGCCGCGGTCTCGTTGGCGCCGATTTCGCCGACCCGGTTGCGGACTTCGTCGAGGAACGAGGTTTCCAGTCGTCCGCGCAGGTGCAGCAGACCGGCGTTCCACTCCCAGCCCGGGTCAACCTTCTCGAAGCCCCGGTAGTGCAGCTCGTAGCAGATGTACAGCGCCAGTTGAAGATCCAGCCCGAGCGGATCGGCGTCGCTGATGGATGCCTCGACCTGGGTGAGCCGGTTGACGGGCGCGCGTTCGGCGAGCAGCTCGGTCACCGCCAGGGACAGCGGGCCACGGGGGTCGGGCAATCGGGGTTCGACGCTGATGGAGGCAAGAGTCACGCGGTGTCGTATACCCGCACCCACCGAGCGGAAACGTTCATTCGCCGGGCCATTCGCCCGTCCAACGAGCGAATGCCTTTGCGCCTTGCCGGTCGATCACGGTCTTGACGACGGAGAAGATCAGTCCCTGCAGCGCGGCGGCAAGCACTATTTCCCTGAAGGAATAGTCGCGGGCCAGCGGCGTCGGCGGGTCGGAATGTTCGCCGTCGGAGGCATGTTTCCAGATCTGCTTGAAGATCGCACCGGCGACCAGGCCGCCGGCCAGCGAACTGGCAAGCCCGACGGGGCGATACATCAACTTGGCCGTCAGGGTCGGCTTGTAGGTCGTCATCGTGTACCTCCCTGTCGGCGGCGCCAGACGATGACACCCAGCAGCACCACGCCAACGGCCAGTGCCGCGGCTACCGGCGCGGTGAGCGAGCCCTTCTTGTCGGCGACCGCGTCGGTGACCCGCGCCTTGACATCCAGCTTGTCGGTCAAGGCCGCGACCGTCTCACCGACTTCCTGTCGGGTGCGTTCGATGTCATCGGTGATGTCATCGACACCGGCGCCACGTGCCGGCTGGGGCCGAGGTTCAGGTGCGGCCATGGCGGGCCTCCTTCACGGCGTGGACGTCTTCGGACACGCTGGCGGTCACTTCGTGGGCGGCGGCCGGCGCCTGCTCAACCTGCTTCTTGCCGAGGACGCCGGCGATGCCGGCGGCAGCGAAGAGGACTGCAGCGATGATGGCCGCGGCGGCCCAGACCGGCAGAGCCAGGGACAGCGCGGCGATGGCAGCGGCGACAGCTGCCAACAAACCGGTGTATGCCAGCAGGCCAGCTGTGCTGAACAACCCCGCACCGATGCCGGTTCGTTTGGCAGCAATCCGGAATTCCTGTTGTGCCAGAGCCATTTCGTCGCGCACCAGACGTGAGGTCTGCTCCGTCAGGCGGTTGATGAGCTCCGGTATCGACGCTTGTTCTGGCGGTTTTGTCTCGACATTCGTCATGTGAAAATCCAATCGCTCGTTACTCGGCGGAATACGGTGAGCATTGCCTCGCGATACGGCGACTAAACCTGTCCGGATGCATCCGGTGAGGATCCACCTCGATGACTTCTTGGTGGCAGGGAACCGCGCGGTACGGCTTTACGTCAAAGCCGCGAGGATGTCCCGGATTCCGGCGCGCACCGCGGTGACGGTGTCGTCACCCACCCGAGCGGCGGCGCGCCGGTTGGCGGTCCTGGCGCGCCGGTCCATCGCCGCCAGTGACGCGCGCCCCGTGCTGGTCAGCTCGAGAATCGGTGACGTCCGGTGTTCGGGATTGGTGGTGAAGTCGGCCAATCCTTCGGCGACGAGATCGTTGGCCACCCGCTGCACCGCCTGGCGGGTGACGCCCAGTCGGCGTGCGGCGGCGGGCACGGGCAGGCCCTCTCCGGACACCGCGCTCAACAGCTGCCATCGCGCCTGCGTCTGACCTTCCATGGTGGCCAATGACTCTCCGGATTGCCGCAATGCACCGGCGAGTTGGTAGACGTCTGCCACCAGGAGCGCGAACCCATCACCACTTGACAACATGTTGTCATCCTAGCCTAGGATGGTGGTCATGACGATGGCACTCGAGAACCTGCGACGCGCGTTCCAGGCGGCGACGGACGTGCGACCGGAAATCGGGGGATTCCCTTATCTGGCCGAGACTTTGCGTCGCGCCGGGGTTCGCCGCAACGAATGGCTGCTGCCGTCATTGCAGCGGATCTATCACACCGATGCGGGAGCGGTTGTCGAGCAGGGCACCCCGCTGCTGCACGGACTCGCCGAGATCCCATCGTTCGACTCCGGTGCGCTGATTCGCGCGTTGCGGGCCGACCAGGAGGGGCGGGCGTCCTTCGAGCAGTTCGTCGCGTCGGCATGGGCGGCCGGTGTGGTGCGTTGGGCGGTCGATCTGGATGCCCGAACCTGCACGTACCACGGCAGCTCCGGTGAGACCTATGTGGAGAACTACCCCGCCGTCAGCATCGGGTAGCGATCACTGCGTGTCGGGCAGGGTGGCTCCGGTGGCCAACCTGGCGTACTCGCGCATCAGGTGCAACGCCGTCGGGCGATCCAATGCCGGGTCGCGGGCCACGATGCGATAGCCGAGATAGTCCTCCATCGACATCAAGGTCATGGCGATATCGCGGGCGGGGGAGTTCAGCCGGAATGCGCCGCCCTCCGCGCCGTTGGTGAGCAGCTCACGGTAGAGATCGACCTGGCGGTGATAGATGGCCTGTACGTCGCGGCGCTGATCGAGTTCGAATCCGGCCGCCAGCACCGCACGCCAGATCGCGCGCCATTCGGCGTCCTCGGGACCGGACGGGAGGCCGGCCGCCATGGTCAATGCCAGCTGGGTGGCCGGGTCATCGGTCTGGGCGCCGATCTGCAGGCGCTCGTCGTAGAAGCGGACATCGGATCGAAGGGCGAGCTCTGATAGCAGTTCGGTCATGTCCTTGAAGTAATACCGCAGCGCATTGGTGGTGAGGCCGATCTCGGCGGCCACGTCGGCGAGCTTGAGCGAGGCCAGGTCGTGGCGCTCGATGACGGCGATGGCGGCATCCAGGATCTCGCCACGTCGCTCTTCTTGCCGGTTCGGTCGCGCCATCGTCCTATTTTGCCGTTCCTGTTGCGCGGGGGCGCAGGCGGGCGCATAGTTCTTTTCCAAATAGGAAAATAACTCCTGAACGAAAAGAAACCAATGCGTGCCAGAGATCTCGGCGTGGTCATCGGGAAACACCCCACTGGACCCCACAACGCCATCACCGACGTGCCAGGTGTGCGCGTCGGTCACACCACGCTGCAGGGCGGCGGCGTCAACACCGGCGTGACCGTCGTCGTCCCGCACGACGACATCTGGACCGAGCCCCTTTTCGCCGGGTCGCACGTCCTCAACGGCAGCGGTGAGCTGACCGGGCTGGAGTGGATCCGCGAATCCGGAGAGCTCACCACCGCGATCGGACTGACCAACACCCACAGTGTCGGCGTGGTACGCGACAGCCTGGTGGCCGAGCAGGTGCGCGTGCGCGGTGACGGGATCTACTGGTCGTTGCCGGTGGTGGGGGAGACCTACGACGGATTCCTGAACGACATCAACGGTTTTCACGTCCGCCCCGAACACGTCCGCGCGGCACTGGAATCTGCCACCGACGGACCCGTCGCCGAGGGCAATGTCGGTGGCGGCACCGGGATGATCTGCCACCAGTTCAAGGGCGGCATCGGCACCGCCTCGCGGGCGCACGATTACACCGTCGGTGTGCTGGTACAGGCCAATCACGGTCGCCGCGAACGGCTTCGGATCAACGGAACATCGGTCACCCAGCCGAGTGTCCCGCTGCCGGCCTACCCGCCCGGGTATGCGCCGGGTTCGGGGTCGATCATCGTCATCGTCGCCACCGATGCGCCGCTGCTGCCGCACCAGTGCCGGCGACTGGCCCAGCGCGCGGCGCTGGCCGTCGGCCGACTCGGTGGCACCGGTGAACAGTACAGCGGTGACCTGATGCTCGCGTTCACCACCGGCAACCGCGGCATCCCGTCCTACGGGGAGAACGGGGATGTCACCGGGATCCCGGCGGAGATCCCGGTGCGCATGGTGGGCCCACATCTGATGGACCTGCTGTTCGACCTCACCATCGAGGCCACCGAAGAGGCCATCGTCAACGCCATGGTGGCCGCCGAAACGGTCACCGGCCACCGGGGATACACCGTGCACGCCATCGACCACGACCTGCTCACGTCGGCTCTTCAGGAGAACTCATGACCACCACCGAAAGTAAGCGCCTGTCCGGGCATCTCGGCCCCGTCGGCATCGTCTTCATGGTCGTCGCGGCGGCGGCCCCGCTGACCGTCATCGGCGGGAACATGCCGCTGGCGATGGGCCTGGGCAACGGTGCGGGTGCCCCGGTCGGCTTTCTGATCGCCTCGCTGGTGCTGCTGGTCTTCAGCGTCGGGTTCGTGACCATGACACCGCACGTTCCCGAGGCCGGCGCCTTTTTCTCCTACGTCTCGGTCGGTCTCGGTGAGCGGATGGGCAAGGGGATCGCCGTGGTGGCGCTGATCGCCTACACCGCGATCCAGGTCGGCATCTACGGCTACATCGGCTGGGCCATCAGCGACACGGTCGCCTTCTACGACGGTCCGGTCATCCCGTGGCCGGTCTACTCCTTCGCCATTCTCGCGATCGTCGCGGTGCTGGGCTACCGGCACATCGGACTGAGCGCCAAGGTGCTCGGCGTGGCCCTGGCCCTGGAGATCGGCATCGTGGTGATCCTCGATCTGGCGATCTTCGCCGACCCCGGCCCGGCCGGCATCACCGTCGCCTCATTCACCCCGGATGTGTTCGGCCAGGGTGCCATCGGCATCGCCATCCTTTTCGCGCTCACCGGGTTCATCGGATTCGAGGCGACCGCGGTCTTCCGGGACGAGGCCCGTGACCCCGAACGGACGATCCCGCGCGCCACCTACGCCGCGGTCATCCTCATCGGCGCCTTCTACACGCTGACCGTGTGGGCCTTCGTGGTGGCGATCGGACCCGACCTGGTGGTGGCCACCGCCCAGCAGACCCTCGACGGAGAGGGCAACATGCTGCTCGACACCACCGACGCCGTGCTCGGCCGCATCGGCCGCGATATCGTCAACATCCTGCTGCTGACCAGCCTTTTCGCCTGTGTGCTGTCCTTCCACAATGTGATCGCGCGCTACCAGTTCGTACTGTCGCGCAAGGGTCTGCTACCGGCCCGCCTCGGTGCGGTGCACGACAGCCATGAGTCGCCGGCGTTCTCATCGGTGGTGCAGACCGTGACGGCGGCCGTCATCGTCGGAATCCTGGCCATCCTCGGAATCGATCCGCTGGTGGGGGTTTTCGGCTCCATGGCGGGTGTCGCCACCGTCGGCATGGTGCTGCTGATGCTGACCACGTCGGTGGCGGTGTTGGTCTTTTTTCTCAAGAACCGCGATCTCGGCGGCGGCGTGTGGAACAGCCGGATCGCTCCCGTGCTGGCCGTGCTGGGTCTGCTCGCCAGCCTGTGGCTGGTGCTGTCCAATTTCACCCTCGTCACCGGCGGCAGTGCCACGCTCAGCACCGTCCTGGCTGCGGTGCCGTTCGTCGGTCTGGTGATCGGCGCGTTGTTGTGGAAGCCGGCCGGCGCCACCTCGACTTGATCGATCGTGTTTGCCGAGGATGCGGCGATCGTGACCCGGGTGTTTAGCGAAGGGCATCCACCGGGCATTAACCCCCGGTGCCCCGACCCGAACTGAGCCCACATGTCTTCGTGGTGTTCGGCGCCACCGGCGATCTGGCCCGGCGAAAGCTGTTTCCCGGTCTGTACCGACTCGCGGCGACCCAGCGGCTGCCCACCGACTACGCCGCGATCGGATCGGGCCGGCATTCACCGGGCAGTGATGACGAGTTCCGCGACGACATCCGCACCGCACTGCGCGGTTCGGTCGACGGGCTGGACGAAGAAGTTCTCTCGGATTTATTATCCCGCATCACTTTTCAGACTTCTGACGCCGATGACGGCGCCGACCTGGCTTCGGCGGTACGCGAGGCACGGGAAAAGCTTGGCAACGATGCGCGGGTGGTGATCTATCTGTCGGTGCCGCCCGAGGCCATGCAGTCCATGATCGACATGCTCGGCCGTGAGGGGTTGGCGGAGGACGCTCGCATCGTGATCGAGAAGCCCTTCGGCACCGACCTGGCATCCTCGCGTGATCTGGATGCGGCGCTCAAGCAGATCGCCGACGAGGACCGGGTGTATCGCATCGACCACTTCCTGGCAAAGGAAGCGGTGCAGAACATCCTGGCGCTGCGCTTCGCCAACGGTCTGATCGAGTCCGCCTGGGACCGCGAGCATCTGGAGTCGGTGCAGATCGACGTTCCAGAGGAACTCAGCATCGAGGGCCGCGGCAGCTTCTATGAATCGACCGGCTGCTTCCGCGACATGATCACCACCCACCTGTGTCAGGTGCTCGGTTTCGTCGCGATGGAGCCACCGACACACATCGACGCGGTGTCGCTGCGCGATGCGAAAGCCGCGGTGTTCGAGGCGTTGCGCCCCTTCGATCCCGACCGGGTGGTGTTCGGTCAGTACGACGGGTACCGCGACGAGGACGATGTCGCCGACGATTCGGCGGTTGAGACGTTCGTGGCATTGGAGGCGTTCGTCGACGCCCCACGCTGGCAGGACGTTCCGTTCTATCTGCGGACCGGCAAGACGTTGGGTGACACCCGACGCACCGTCACGCTGACGTTCCGGGCGCCGAGCGCGGGTCCGTTCCGTGGCGACGGGCACGGTCCGAACAGGCTTGTTCTGGAGCTGACGGACGAACCGGCGATCGGTGCGCGGCTGCTTGCCAAGCGTCCCGGCCCGGACCTGGAGTTGATGTCGGTCGACCTGAGCTTCGATCTCGGGGACACGGTGTCCGACGAAGCTCCGCTGGAGGCCTATGAGCGGCTGCTGCTCGACGTCATCCGCGGCGACCAGACGTTGTTCACCCGCTCCGACGAGGTGGATCGGCTGTGGCAGGTATGTCGGCCGGTGCTCGACGCGCCGCCGGCCGCACAGACCTATGCGCAAGGGTCCTGGGGCCCGAAAGACGCGCTGGCGCTGACCGACTGGTGGCTGCCCGATGAGTGAGCGCCCACTGGCGATCTCCGAACACGGTTTGATCGGTGATCTGCGTACCTGCGCGCTGGTCGGCACCGACGGGACCATCGACTGGTTCTGCGCACCGAGGTTCGACTCGCCCAGTGTCTTCGGGTCGATCCTGGATCAAGACCGCGGCGGCAGTTGGCGTTTGACACCCACCACCGAGATCAGTCGCACGCAGCAGTTCTACTACCCGGACACCGCGGTGTTGATCACCCGTTTCCTCACCGACGACGGGGTGGCGGAGGTGCACGATTTCATGCCGGTGCTCTCGCCGGACGAACCGGAGCACCGGCAGCGGCTGGTACGGCGGGTCAGCGGGGTGCGAGGCCGTCTGCGGCTGCAGATGCGCCTCGATGCGCGGCCTGATTACGCCCGCCAGTCGTGCACCGCGAAGCGCTCCGGGGAGGGTGCGCTGGTCACCGGTGACGGTGTGCGGCTGGGGTTGTCAGCATCCACGGACTTGACGATCGATGACAGCGGCGAGAACAGCATCGTGACAGCCGATTTCGAGCTCAGCACCGGTGAGACCGCGTTGTTCGTGTTGGAGATGCTCGACGACGGTGATGAGGTCACGGCCGATTCGATGGACCGCACCGATGCCCTGCTCGACGGGACAACGGCATTCTGGCGGGACTGGGTGTCCACCTCGACCTACACCGGACGCTGGCGGGAGACGGTGCACCGCTCGGCCATCACGCTCAAGCTGCTCACCCACGAGCCCAGCGGCGCGATCGTCGCCGCGCCGACCACCAGCCTGCCCGCACCGATCGGCGGCAGTCGCAACTGGGACTACCGCTATGTGTGGATTCGTGACGCAGGGTTCAGCATGTATGCGCTGTTGCGGCTCGGATTTCTCAACGAGGCAAGGGAATTCACGCGATGGCTGTCCGAGCGGATGGGGCAGCGCGATGGTGACGACGACAAGCGGCTGGGGCCGCTGCGGGTGCTCTACGACATCGACGGCAATCTGCCCGAGGAGCAGGAACTCGACCACCTGTCGGGGCATCGAGATTCGCGGCCGGTGCGTATCGGCAACGCGGCCGCCACCCAGCTGCAGCTCGACATCTACGGCGAGATCATCGACTCGGTCTACCTGTTCAACAAGTACGGCCCGGGGATCAGCCACGATGCCTGGATGGATGTCTGCGACATCGTCGACTGGGTCGCCGCGAACTGGGATCGGCCCGATGCGGGTATGTGGGAGGTCCGCGATGAGGACATGCCGTACACGACATCGCGGTTGATGTGCTGGGTGGCCATCGAGCGCGCCATCCGGATCGCCCGGGCGCGCGGGCTGCCCGGCGATCTGGTGGCCTGGGGCACGGCCCGCGACGAAATCTATGACCGGATCATGACCAAATCGTGGAACCCGGAACTGGAGGCGTTCACCCGAGTCGAGGGCGGTACCGACCTCGAAGCGGGGCTGCTGCTGATGCCGATGGTGAAGTTCCTGTCGCCGGCCGATCCGCGGTTCCTGTCGACGCTGCGGGCCATCGAAGAACATCTGGTCACGGACAGTCTGGTATTCCGGTACGAACCGGGGACAGACGGTCTCGACGGTAAGGAGGGCACCTTCTCGATCTGCTCATTCTGGTACGTCGAGGCGCTCACCCGTGCCGGCAGGCTCGACGACGCCCAGTTGGCGCTGGAGAAGATGTTCACCTACGCCAACCACGTCGGGCTCTATGCCGAGCAGGTCTCGGCGACCGGCGACCAGGTCGGGAACTTCCCGCAGGCCTTCACCCACCTGGCCCTGATCAGTGCCGCTCTCAACCTGGACCGGGCGTTGAACGCCTGATACGCAGGCCGATGGCCAAAACGGCCCTGTCGTGGCGCGCGGTCGCTTAGCCTCCACATGACATCGCATGTTGTCAGGGCCTAGGGGGTCGGCGTTGCAGGCTGCAGAGCGCGGGAAAGCCAGATCGTTGCGGTACGTCGTGGCGGCGGTGCTGATGAGTGCGGGACTTGTCGTCGCACCCGTGCACGGCGTGGCATGGGCCGACGACCCCGGGTCGACGTCCTCGACCTCCACCGGCCCGGATGCTGCCGGCAAACCGGATCCGTCCGACGAGCCCAAGGACCGCTCCGAGCCGGACACGCCGGATACCGACACACCCGAAACCGGAGCCGACAAGCCGGGCATATCGCTCACCGAACCGAGGACAGCGCCCAAGCGCGCGGGCTCCGGAGCCACGCTGGACCGTGACCGGCCGCTCACCACCCGCCGGGTCGAACGGTCGGTCCGCACCCCCCGCGCCGTGAGCAGCGGCGCAGCGAGGGCCGTGCTGACCATCGAAGCCCCGACGTTGCAGCCGTCCGAGCCCGCGGTGACCGCCCAGACCGCGGCGCCCACGGTGGTCGGCGCTCTCGCCTCGTCCGCCGTCGAGGTGACCACACCCACGCCGCCGAAGCCGCTGTCTCCGATCGCCAGGGCGCTCGAGCTGCCCGGCCGCGTCATCAACGCCGTGCTGCAGTTCCTCGACTTCACCGCGAGCGCGAACGGCCCCCGCAGTCCGTTCAACATCGCGCCGATCAACGATCTGCTGTTCGCTGCGTTCCGCGAAGTGGAGCGATTGGTCGGGCTGCACCGCACGCCGGCCGTGCAGCCGGTGCTGCCCACCATGACCTACACCGGACCGACCGACCGACCGACCCCGACGGTGGCGCAGTTCCTCAACGCGTCGACGGCCGCGTACGGCTGGGGGACCGCGCCCGGCGGACTGGTGCCGTTGACTGCCAACGGATTCCAGATGCAGTCGACCAACATCTTCTCCGGCATGTCGGGCAAGGCCTGGGTGACCCCGGAGGGGCAGGTCATCATCGCCTACCAGGGCACCACCGGCGGGACGAACCTATTGGTCAACCCGCTGATCACGCTGGCGCAAGTGGCCGCCGATATGCAGGTCATCCTCACCGGCACAACCCCATTGGCCTTCTACGACGCGCTCCGGTTTGCGCGGCGGGTCCAGGAAGAGGCGGCCCTTCAGGGCTACGCGGCCGACGATGTGTTCGTCACCGGTCACTCGCTGGGCGGCTGGGAGGCGCAGTTCGTGGCGCAACGGACCGGCCTGGCCGGGATCGGATTCGAATCACCCGGACTGAACACCAAGGTCGCAGGCAACGGCGCCGACTCGAACTTCGTCAACATCGCCCAGTACGGCAGCCCCGCAGCGTTCATGGCCACCGATCTGCCTGGGTTACAACCGTTCTTCCCCGCGTACGTGCCCGGTGGCGGCGCCAAACCGCACTACGGTCCGATCGTGTTGATCGGCGACCGCGAGGCGATGAATCCGATGGTCAACGCCGCGGCGATGTGGGGCAAGAGCCTGATCGGCAGCCTCGTCTTCGCGGTCGACTTCCTCGGCAACTTCTTTCAGTACCACCTGATGGGGGTGCAGGCGTATCACCTCGATGTCGATCCCGACCCGGGCGTGGTTCCCTGGCTGGGGACGCGGCGGGGCACGGTGCACGTCGGGTACGGCGAGCTGACCATCCAGCAGTTGCTGAAAGCCGCCTCGGACGACGGAATTCTCGTCACGCCCTGACACGCCCGACGCTTGCGGAGGCGTTAATTTCAGGAATGTTTCCTGTCAATTGCCTGAGAGACCAGAAAATTTACGGCCGTTGCGCTGCGTGCTCGCAGTTTTCCGTCCAAGATGGCTACCCGAATCGCCTTAGAGGCGTAAACGTGGACGGGACTCGCCCGAGCCGCGAACCTAGGGAGCCAGATGAGCAAGCTGCGCACAGCCCTGCGCAAGACCACCGTCCTGTCGTGTATCTCCGTCGTCGCCGTGTTCGGTGTCGCCGCATGCGGCACCGACGAAGCATCCGACGCATCGGGCGGGGGCGAAATCAACATCACGATGACGTCGTTCCCGGACTACATCGACCCGCAGCTGTCGTACACCCTCGAAGGGTGGGAAGTGCTCTACAACACCTACACCCCGCTGCTGACCTACAAGCATGCCAAGGGCGAAGAGGGCACCGCGGTGGTGCCCGGCCTGGCCGAGGGCATGCCTGAGATCTCCCCGGACGGGAAGACCTACAAGCTCAAGCTGCGGTCGGACATGAAGTACTCCGACGGCACACCCATCAAGGCCTCGGACTTCACCTACGCGATTCAGCGGCTGTTCAAGGCCGACTCTGGCGGGTCGGTGTTCTACAGCGGCATCGTCGGCGCGCCCGAATACGCCGAGGGGACAGCCGACACCATCTCGGGCATCGTCACCGACGACGCCACCGGTGACATCACCATCACGCTGGACGGTCCGAACGGGACGTTCGAGAACGTACTGGGACTGCCGTTCGCGGCCCCGGTTCCGCCGAGCACCCCGTTGTCCGATGACGCGACCAACAATCCGCCCGCGTCCAGCGGCCCGTTCATGATCACGAGTGTCGAAGCGCCGCAGACCCTGACGATGGAGCGCAACCCGAACTTCCAGAGCGTCCTGGATGCCGGCGCCACCGAGGTCGCCGACGCGAGCGTCGACAAGATCATCGTCACCCAGAACAAGAGCAATACCGCCCAGGTCACCGGCGTCGAGCAGAACACCATCGACTTCATGGTCGACCCACCGGATGCGGACCGCCTGCAGGAGGTGAAAACCCGCTTCGGCGAGCGATTCCGGATGGAAGAGTCGATCAACACCTACTACTTCTGGATGAACAACCAGACCGCACCGTTCAACGATGTGCGGGTACGCCAAGCCGTGAACTACGCCATCGACCCGGAGGCGCTCAACCGGGTGTTCGGCGGCCGGATGCACCCGACGCAGCAGGTCCTGCCGCCCGGCATGCCCGGTTACGAGGAGTACAAGCTCTACCCCGGACCCGATATGAACCGTGCCAAAGCGCTTCTTGCCGAGGCCAACCCGGCCGACCGTGATATCACGGTGTGGACCAACGACGAGCCCGACCGCAAGCGTATCGGCGAGTACTACCACGATGTGCTCAACCAGTTGGGCTTCAACGCGACGCTGAAGGTGATCGCCGGTGACGTCTACTTCACCACGATCGGCAACCAGTCCACCCCGGATCTGGACACCGGTTTCGGCAACTGGTTCCAGGACTTCCCGCACCCGGACGACTTCTTCCGGCCGCTGCTCAACAGCGACGCGATCCTGCCCACCAACGGCAACAACTTCTCCCGAGCGTCCTACCCGGAGCTGGACGCCAAGATGGACGAGCTGTTGACCAAGCAGCTCACCGAGGGCGACACCGAGGCGCAGTACGCGGCGCTGGACAAGGCGTACATGGAGCAGGCGGCCTGGGCGCCCTACGGCAACGAGCAGTTCACCACGTTCGTCTCCGACCGGATCGACTTCGACAAGGCCTACCACCATCTCCTGTTCAACCAGGACTGGTCGGCGCTGGCCCTGAAGTAGGGATGGCCACCCCCACTGACGCCGTCGAAGCGCCCGGGGACCCCGTACTCCCGGCGGGGGTTCCCGCGGCGCAGATCCGGGGCCGAAGCCCCTGGTACCTTGCGTGGCTTCGACTGCGGCGCAACAAAGTCAGCCTCGCCTTCGGCGGCCTGTTCCTCCTGATCGTGCTGTTCTGCCTGGCCGCGCCGCTGTGGGCAGACCAGGTGGCGCACACCGGGCCCAACGAGAACCACATCACCGACACGATGATGATCGACGGGCAGCAGGTCGACATCGTCTCACCCGATGGCACCCCGATCGGGCCGGGCCTGCACGGCCGGTACCTGCTGGGTGCCGACCAGAACGGCCGAGATGTGATGGTGCGCCTGATGTACGGCGGCCGGACGTCCATCTACATCGGTGTGGCGGCCGCGGCCATCACCACGGTGCTGGCCGTTCTGGTCGGACTGCTGTGCGGCTTCTACCGCGGGTGGATCGACGCCGCGCTGTCGCGGGTGATGGACGTGGTGTGGGCCTTTCCGGTACTTCTGCTCGGCATCGCGCTGGGTACCGCGCTTGCCCTGGGCGGGTTGAAGATCGGCCCGCTGCAGGTGGCCGGCGACTCGCTGTGGATTCCGATCATGATCATCGGACTGGTCTACGTGCCCTATATGGCCCGCCCCATCCGCGGCGAGATCCTGGCGCTGCGGGAGAAGGAATTCGTGGAGGCGGCGGTGGCGCAGGGCAAGGGCCCGGTGCGGATCATGGTCAGCGAGTTGCTGCCCAACGTGGTGTCGACCATCATCGTGTTCTTCACCCTCAACATCGCCAACAACATGCTGCTGGAGTCGGCGCTGTCGTTTCTGGGTGCGGGCGTGCGGGCCCCGAACGCCTCGTGGGGCACCATGATCGCCGACGGCTACCAGACCATCTACACCGCTCCGCACCTGACCATCGTGCCGGGACTGATGATCGTGCTGACGGTGTTGTCGCTCAACGTGTTCGGTGATGGCCTGCGCGACGCGCTGGATCCGCGCGCCAAGATCCGGTTGGAGCACTGACATGCTGCGTTTCGTCATCCGACGCCTCGCCGGGATGGTCGGTGTGCTGGCCGCCATCTCGGTGCTGGTGTTCCTGATCTTCAACGTGATTCCCAACTCGGACCCGGCGGCGCGCATCGCGGGTAAGAACGCCGACCCGGAGCTGATCGCCAGGGTCAGTGCCGATCTGGGGCTCGATCAGCCGCTGTATGTGCAGTACCTGACGATGATGAAGCAGATCTTCACCGGTCAGCTGACGTCCTATGCCAGCTCGCAGAACGTCGTCGAGCAGATCTGGAAGGGCCTGCCGGCCACCCTGTCGCTGTGCATCGGCGCCGCCGTGCTGTGGATGGCGCTGGCCATCTGGTTCGGTTATCTCAGCGCCGTGCATGCCGGCAAGTTCACCGACCGTGCGCTGACCATCCTGTCGTTGGTGGGCATCTCGATGCCGGTGTTCTGGCTGGCCGCAATCCTGTTGTACTACTTGAGTTTCAAGGCCGAACTGTTTCCCACCAGTAGTTATGTGCCGCTCACGAAGGATCCGCTGGACTGGGCGTATCACCTGATCCTGCCATGGCTGACGTTGGCGGTGCTCTACGTCGGTTTCTACAGTCGGGTGCTGCGGTCCAACATGCTCGACGTGATGAACGACGACCATGTGCGGACGGCACGGGCCAAGGGCATCAGTGAACGGCAGGTGCGCATCAAACATGTCCTGCGCAACTCGATGATCCCGATCGTCACTCTGTTCGGACTCGACTTCGGGGCCGTCGTGGGGGGCGGGGCGATCCTCACCGAGACGGTGTTCAACCTCAACGGTGTGGGTCTGTATGCGGGACAGGCGATCGGTTCGCTGGACCTGCCGCCGCTGATCGGGGTGACGATGTTCGGCGCGTTCTTCATCGTGCTGTTCAACACCCTGGTCGACGTGGCGTACGCATTCCTGGATCCACGGATCCGGCTCGGAGAGGCAGCACCGGTATGAGCCCCATTCTCGAAGTCGACAACCTGCGGGTCAGTTTCACCACTCAGGACGGGGTGGTGGGCGCCGTCGACGGCGTGTCGTTCGACCTGGCCGCCGGGGAGGTGCTGGCCATCGTCGGCGAGTCGGGGTCCGGCAAGAGCGTGACCGCGCAGACCGTGATCGGTCTGACCCGCGCCCCGAATGCGACCATCGGCGGCGCGGTGCGGTTCGGCGGCAAGGATCTGACGGAGCTCGATGACCGCGGATTGCAAAGTGTCCGAGGCGAACACATCGCCATGGTGTTCCAGGATCCGATGACCTCGCTGAATCCGGTGTACCGGGTGGGTGACCAGATCACCGAGATGATCCGCGCCCATCGGGATGTCTCCCGCGCCGAGGCCCGCGACCGCGCCGTCGAATTGTTGCGCACCGTGGGCATTCCCAATCCCGAACGCCGGGTGCGCGACTATCCGCACGAGTTCTCCGGCGGTATGCGGCAGCGGGTGATGATCGCCATGGCACTGTCCCTGGAACCCGAGGTGCTGATCGCCGATGAGCCCACCACTGCTCTCGACGTGACGATCCAGGCGCAGATCCTGCGCCTGTTGGCCGATCTCAACGAGCAACGCGGTCTCGCGGTGGTACTGATCACCCATGACCTCGGCGTGGTTGCCGAGGTCGCCGACCGGGTGCTGGTCATGTACGCGGGGCAGGTGGTCGAAGATGCCGGCGTCGACGACATCTTCTACGACCCGCAACACCCCTACACCTGGGGGCTTTTCGGGTCGCTGACGCCGCTGGATGCGCCGCAGCATTCCCGGTTGCCGCAGATCGGGGGAGCTCCGCCTTCGCTGTTGTCCCTGCCACCGGGGTGCCGCTTCGCGCCGCGTTGTCCGCATGCGTTCGAGAACTGCACGCAGCCACCACCTTTGGAGGCACGGTCAGCGGTCGGCCACCTGGACCGGTGCTGGCTGGACCCGGTGCAGAAGTCGACACTGCGTGACGTGGACGGCCGGATCGGCCTGCGCAAGCCGGTGAGCTCATGAGCACCGGCGAGCCGCTGCTGGAGGTCACCGACCTGGTCAAGCATTTCCCGATCAAGGCGGGCGCCTTCATCGAACGCGAGGTGGCCCGGGTGCGCGCCGTGGACGGGGTCAGCCTGACCTTGCACGAAGGCGAGACCCTGGGCCTGGTCGGTGAGTCCGGCTGCGGCAAGTCGACGCTGTGCCGGCTGATCCTGCAGCTGATGACGCCCACGTCCGGATCGGTGCGTTTTCAGGGCCAGGAGCTGGTGGGCCGATCCCGCCGGGACCTGCGCCCGATCCGCCGCGACATCCAGATGGTGTTCCAGGATCCCTACGCGTCGCTGAACCCGCGCAAGCGGATCGGGCAGATCGTCGGTGACCCCATCGAGCTGCACGGGCTGGCCAGCGGCGGCGAGGTCAAGCGCCAGGTGCAGGACCTGCTGGACCGGGTGGGCCTGCAGGCCGAGCACTACAACCGCTTCCCGCACGAGTTCTCCGGCGGGCAGCGGCAGCGGATCGGGATCGCCCGGGCGCTCGCGTTGCGGCCCAAACTGATCATCGCCGACGAGCCGGTATCGGCGCTGGACGTCTCGGTGCAGGCCCAGATCATCAACCTGTTCGAAGATCTGCAGCAGGAGTTCGGGTTGTCGTACCTCTTCGTCGCCCACGACCTCGGTGTGGTCCGGCACGTCTCGGACCGGGTGGCGGTGATGTACCTGGGCAAGATCGTCGAAACCGCCGCGGCGAACGAGCTGTACGACAGGCCTTTCCATCCGTACTCGAATGCGCTGCTGTCCGCGGTCCCGATCCCCGATCCGCGGCGCAACGCGGCCCGCGAGCGGGTCATCCTCGAAGGCGATGTGCCCAGCCCGATCGATCCACCGTCGGGGTGCCGCTTTCACACCCGGTGCCGCTGGGCCACCGAGGTCTGTTCGGCCGACGAGCCGGACATGGTCGAGCGGGAGCAGGCGCACCTGGCGGCCTGTCATCACCCGCGCAACCTGGAGGCGGCCACTCACGGGGCCGGAATCGTCTGATCGCACTACCCTTCGAAGATGAGCGAATCGGGACGAGGTAAACCGGCGAAGACGCAGAAGAAGCGCCGCCCGCCCAAGATCTCCAATGAGGTCTACGAGGCCGAGTTGTTTCGCCTCCAGACCGATTTCGTGAAGCTGCAGGAGTGGGTGAAACACACCGGCGCGCGCGTCGTCGTGGTCTTCGAAGGCCGCGACGCGGCCGGCAAGGGCGGCACGATCAAGCGGATCACCGAATATCTGAGCCCACGCATCGCCAGGATCGAGGCGCTGCCCGCGCCCAGCGACCGGGAGCGCGGTCAGTGGTACTACCAGCGCTACATCTCGCAGTTGCCCGCCAAGGGTGAGATCGTGCTGTTCGACAGGTCCTGGTACAACCGCGCCGGGGTGGAGACGGTGATGGGTTTCTGCACCCCCGCCGAGCATGAACTTTTTCTGCGCCAGACACCGGTGTTCGAGCAGATGTTGATCGAGGACGGGATCCTGCTGCGCAAGTACTGGTTCTCGGTGTCCGATGACGAGCAACTGCGGCGTTTCAAGTCCCGCATGAATGATCCTGTGCGGCAATGGAAGTTATCGCCGATGGACATGGAATCGGTGTACCGCTGGGAGGACTACTCGCGCGCCAAGGACCAGATGATGGTGCACACCGACACCCCGCTGAGCCCGTGGTATGTCGTGGAGTCAGACATCAAGAAGCATGCGCGACTGAACATGATGAACCATCTGCTGTCGACCATCGACTACCACGACGTGAAGAAGCCGAAGGTGAAACTTCCCAAGCGCGCGGCGCCCAGCGAGAGCTACCAGCGGCCGCCGCGGGAGCTGTCCACCTACGTCGATGACTACGTGGCGACGCTGATGGGTGATCCCGAGTAGGGCGACCTCGGTGCGGAACGGTCACGTGGCAGTGACCCCGGGAATCCGCCCCTCGCGAAACGCCTCGACGAAGTGCCGGTGGTCGTCGCGCACCCGGGCGGCGTAATCCAGTCCGAACGCGACGATGTCGGCGGTGAAGTCGAGCTCGTTGTCCCCGATGACGGTGACGATGGCCTCCTCGGTCTGAAAGTCGACCAGCGATTGGTCACTGTCCGTGTCACTGACGCAGTGCACCTTGGCGACCGCCTGCCCGAGCTGCGCGATGACCTCGGCGAGTTCGTCGGGCTCGGTCAACTCGCTCCAGTCCAGATCGGCCTCGTACGGTGAGATCTCGCTGACCACGAAACCCACCCCGTCGATGTCGGTGTAGCCGAGCAGCGGATCCGCATGCGCCTGTAACGCTCTCTGTGAGACCACCGTTCGGTGCCCGTGGTGCTTGAAGTAGTCGTGGACTTCCTTGTCGTCGACCACCCGTCCCGGCGCCGCCACATTGCCCTGCTTCATCGACAGCACGGCGTCGTTGTCCAGGGCCTGGTTGAAGCCCTCGATCAGCACGGTGTAGGCGGGTAGGCCGGCGCTGCCGATACCGAAGCCGGTCTTGGCGATGACATCCTTGACGTCGTAGGCGATTCCGCGGAACCGCTGGGTCTCCGGGATGGTCTCCAGGTATCTCTGGAACGCCGCCACAACTTTGTTGCGTTCCTCGTCGTCGAGTTGCACCACACCGGGCAGCTCGCGAAAGCGACGGTCCCATTCGTCGACGACGGTGATGCGGTCGAGCATTCCGGCGCGGGTCGAGAGTCGGGCCGACTGCAACGCCGACAGCACGGCGCCGCGGGCGGTCTCAAGATTGAGGGAGAAGGCGGCGTCATCCTCGACCTCGACGAACCACCGAACCTGTTTCAGGTAGGACCGCACAAACGTCTCGATCAGCATGGTGATCGTCTGGTCCGAAAGTGCCTTCTGCCAACACATCAGCGCCACGCTCGCGGCGAACCGCTGCAGGTCCCACGTGAAATGCCCGACGTACGCCTCGTCGAAATCGTTGACGTCGAAGATCAGCACCCCGGCGCCATCCATGTAGGTGCCGAAGTTCTCCGCATGCAGATCACCCTGGATCCAGACCCGACTGGTGCGCTCGTCGGCCCACCTGTCCTCCAGGGCGAACACATCGGCATAGAAGAGGCAGGCGCTGCCGCGGAAGAATGCGAACGGGTCGGCGGCCATCTTGCGGAACTTGGTCCGGAAGGCGTCCGGGTCCGCCTCCATCAGATCGCTGAAGGCGTCGACGAGCGTCTCGACGATGAACGACTCCCGGTCGGCACCGTCCGCGGCTAACTCGGTCACCAGGCACCTGTGTTCATGGTTGTGTCCCTCCACGCGGCCGTCGGTAGAAACGCTACGCCTGGTTCATCGCTGCGCCAGCGGGTAACCGTGGGCCATGACGAGCATCGGATACTTCCTGTCGGCCGAGCAGTACAGCCCCAAAGAGTTGGTCGATCAGGCGCGACGCGCCGAGGCCGCCGGCTTCGACCGACTGTGGATATCGGATCACTTCCACCCGTGGAATGACGAGCAGGGCGAGAGCGCATTCGTATGGGGTGTCATCGGTGCGCTGTCCGAGGTGACATCGCTGCCGGTGTCCACCGCCGTGACCTGTCCTACCATCCGGATCCACCCGGCGATCCTCGCGCAGGCGGCCGCCACCGCGGCCGTCCAACTCGACGGGCGCTTCGTGTTCGGTGTCGGCAGCGGGGAGGCGCTGAACGAGCACATTCTCGGTGACCCGTGGCCGTCACCGGGCGTGCGACTGGAGATGCTCGAGGAGGCGGTGGAGCTCATTCGCCTCCTGCATACCGGGAACGTGATCAGCCATCACGGTCTGCATTACGAGGTCCAGGAGGCCCGGATCTACACCTTGCCCGAGCAGCCCGTGCCGATCTACGTGTCCGGATTCGGCCCCCAGTCCGCAGAACTCGCCGGCCGCATCGGCGACGGCTACTGCCTG
Source organism: Mycolicibacterium frederiksbergense (assembly GCF_012223425.1). Lineage (GTDB taxonomy): Bacteria > Actinomycetota > Actinomycetes > Mycobacteriales > Mycobacteriaceae > Mycobacterium > Mycobacterium frederiksbergense. The sequence continues at coordinate 1,845,281 of NZ_CP038799.1, read as the reverse complement.
ACGATGGCCGATGCCGACCTGGTGAAGACCTTCCGCGCCGCGGGCGGCGGCGACAAGCCGGTGCAGGGCGGCATGAAGGTGAGTTGGGATCGTGAGACCGACGCCGGCATCGATGCCGCGCACCGGCTGTGGGCCAACGACATGCTGCCCGGCCAACTCGCGCAGACCTTGCCGCGTCCACAGGATTTCGAAGACGCGATGTCGCTGGTGCCGCGGGAATCCATGACCGAGAGCATCACCTGCGGGCCGGATGTGGACAAGCATGTCGCGCAGGCACGTTCGTACCTGGACGCCGATATCGACGAGGTCTACGTGCAGCAGATCGGACCCGACAAGGAGGGTTTCTTCGCCGCCTGGGAGAAGGACGTTCTTCCCCAGCTCAGGTGATCGGCTCCTGTGGCGGGCCCGGGGGCGCACCAATCCTGCGCCCGGAGCGTGCCGGCTGCGGGATAGTTACCTCGATCTGCGGTCGGTGTACGTCGTGAGCACCAGCGCCGCCTCGTTGTAGGGGAAGAGGTGATAGAACACTCGCGACACAGGCGCGATGAGTCGGGCCGCTTCGCCCTTCCCCATCAGCCGCGGTCCCACCAACGTGACAGCCGTTCCCCGCCTGTACAACACTGTCGGCCCACCGGCCAAGACGTTCTTGAGCCAATCCGATTCGGGTCCGTAGCCGATCAGGATGACGAAGCCGTCTCGGGTCTTGAAGACCAGGAGGGGCGTTCGATAACGGGTGCCGGAGTTGCGTCCGACGTGTTCGAGCGTTCCCAGGCCCGGCAGCCACGGTGTGATCGAACGAGCCACTGGATTGGTGACACGGCGATTGAACGTGGCGATGGCACGCGGCATTCGCATGAGAGCCCCTTTGCGCACAATGTGATGTGATGGGTGGGAGCCGACAGATGTGGTGGCACTAATCGGAGCCGGTGTCCGGCGCTCACGTCGACCAATGGCGCCCACGCCGACGCCGCGGGAGCGCCCACTGGCGGCCTTGCCGTCCGGGACTCACGAATACCAAGGCGGCGGCGCCGACGAACAGTGCCGCGCACAGCGCGTACAGCGCCTGACCCATCGCGTGTACGAAGGCCGCCTCCGCGAATCTCGCCAGATCGGTGCCAGCCGGACCGAGCTTCTCGGACACCGCAAGTGCGGAGGACAACGAGTCGGTTGCCGCGGCACGGGGGCCCGCGGGAAGGTCCGCAACCGCTGGGGCCAATGAGTCGCGGTACTGCGCGGCCAGTACCGACCCGGCGACGGCGATGCCGATGGCGGCGCCGAGCTCTCTTGTGGCGTCGTTGACCGCGGAGGCGACACCCTGTTTCTCGTCGGGCGCGGCGGTCATGATCGCCGATGTAGCCGGAGACATGACGAATCCCAGGCCCAGCGAGCTCACCACCAACGGGCCGACGAGGTCGACGAACGTGGTGTCCGCATCGAGAGTTGTCATCCACAACAACCCCACGGCCAGCAGGGACAGGCCGGTGGCCAACGCGAAGCGTAGGCCGATCTTCGGCAGATACAGGTGGATGGTGCTGCTGACAGCAAGCATGGGGACTGCCAACGGCGCCAAAGCGAGTGCGGTCTGCAGTGCGGAATAGCCCATGACCAACTGCATGAACTGCATGACGAGATAGAAGAAGCCGAACATCGCGAAGAACAGGAAGGTGATGGCGAGGGCACCCGCGCCAAATCCCGGGTTGGCGAAGAGTCGGACGTCGAGAAGCGGATGGGGCGTGCGCAATTGCAGCCACGTAAATGCGACCGAGAACAGCATGCTGACGATCAGGCAACCGACGACCACCGCGTCGGTCCAGCCTCGCGTGGGGGCCTCCACGACGCCGAGGACGAACACCGCGATGGCGCTGCCGACCAGAACCGCGCCGCGCCAGTCGATCGGGGTGGCGGTCTCGTCCCGGGTGGACCCGAGAGTCAAGGTGAGGCACAACAGCAGCAGGCCGGCGCCGGCGAATCCGTAGAAGATCGACTGCCAGGAGAAGAAGGACAGCAGTACACCGGCACCCAGGAATCCGAAAATGGCGCCCGACCCGGCGACTCCCGCCCAGATGCCCACCGCCTTGTTGCGTTCCTCACGCGGATACGCAGAGGTGAGAAGCGACAGCGTTGCCGGCATCATCAATGCTGCGCCGACACCCGCGACCGCCCGTGCCGCCACGATCTCCCAGGGTGCGTCCCAGATGGTCGGAGCGGCGGAGGCAAGCGTGAATATCAGTAGGCCCACCAGCAGTGCGCCGCGGCGGCCGTAGCGGTCGCCGAGTGCGCCGGCGGGCAGTAGCAGGCACGCCAGCGCCACGGTGTAGCCGTCGACGATCCAGGTCAGTTGGATCTGCGTGGCCGACGTATCCAGGGCCACATCGCCCAGCGCCGCATTCAGCGCGACCATCGAGGCCATGACCAACAGGACGTTGAGGCTGGCGACGGTCAGCAACCACCGCCTGCGGCGGGGCGACAGGCAGGCTGATGCGTTGTCGACCCCCTCGTCCGACCGAGGGCGCTTCGTTGGCGCGTCGGCCATGTCAGGTGCCTCTCGGTGGGCGGACGTGCGGGACTGTCGGGTTCGGAGCGTCGGCTGAAGCTGACCGTAGCAGCCTCCGCAGACAGTGACGAGTCAGTTCCTATGATTCTGTCTCGTCAGACTGGGAGCTAACACGCGAGCTTGGAGTATGCGCTGATCCTGTGTTGAGCGACTCCGGGTGACATTGCACCAAATCCAATGCTATTGGTCGGCGGTGGTCGTCACGTCGGGGACGCTCGCCATTGACGGTGGCAACGCGTGACGATACGGTCAATCTAAATGTGTCCAGTGTAGTCCGCATGGAAGTCGGTTGTGGGATGCGATATGCGTAGGCACGGGTGGGCGGGGAACACCCCGGCATCCGATGAGGAGGCGATCAATCGCATTCTCGATGTTGTGGATTTGCTTGCGGGGCAACATGGCCCGTCAATCGCGGTCGCGGAGGTGGCGCGCAGTCTCGGAGTGAGCCGACAAACGGTGTACCGGTACTTCCCTGGGTCGGAGGCCATGCTCGCCGCCAGTCGTATGCGATCGGCCGACGGGTTCCTGGAGCGACTGAGCGAGCACATGCGCGGACTGCATGACCCCGCCGCGGCGTTGGTGGAGGGGGTCGCGTTCACCTTGGAGTCCCTCAGCGGTGACCCTCAGCTCGAGCACGTGCTCAATGCGCGGGTTGACGGTGTGCAGGCGACGCCGTTCACCTCCGAGGTCGCGATGTCCTTCGGGCGAATCATGCTGCGACGCTACGATGTCGACTGGGCACATCACGGGTTCGACGGTGCGACCTTCGACGAAATCGTCGAACTCTGCATCCGCACGTTCCACTCGCTGTTCGTCGATCCCGGCCGACTCCTCGGCGACGGTGCCGCCCTGCGCCGCTTCGTGGCCGAGTGGCTGGGCCCGGCGGTCCACTATCGCCAGATGACACGAACCGCCGCCGGTTTCGGTGCGACCGCGGTGGCCGGTGGCCCGGTTCGCGGGGAGCACAAGACCGCATGAACGCCGTCCTGGGCGGTGGCAGACGATGCGCAGAACCCACAAGCTGATCCGCAGCCTGGTCGCAGCCAGCGTGGCGTGTGCCGTCGCGGGACTCGCGATGTGGCTACACAGCGCCACCCCTGACCGGGGCGCGGTTCACTATCGGGCCGTCTTCTACGACGCCGGCGGTGTGCGGCAGGGAGCAGACGTCGTCATGAACGGACGACCTGTCGGTGAGGTGTCGCGGGTCCAACTGCTTAACGGCGATGCTGTCATCACCTTCACGGTCGGCGACGGCGCACATCTCGGGGAGACGACAACCGCTGCTATTCAACCCGAGACGCGCAGTGCGCCTGCGGCGATGGAGCTGCGGTCCCACGGCACCGGCACGCTTCAGCCGGGAGAAACCATTCCGCTGGAACGCACCACGTCCTATTCACCGTCGGGCCACACCCCGGATCTGTCCACGATCGCGCGTGCCGCACAGCCCACGCTGTCCATAGGGCGGCACCTCGATCCTGCGGACCATCACTCGACGACCTGATCGACCTGTTGTCGGAAAGTATTTTCGCGCGCAACGGGTTGGCGGGTGGCATAGCCTCGATGATCTCTCGCCCTGTCGCAGGCCTGATGGGCAATCGAGCGCAGATAGAGAGGCCCCTGCAGGCTTTCGTGGAGCCGATGACGGGAATCGAACCCGCGTATTCAGCTTGGGAAGCTGATGTTCTGCCATTGAACTACATCGGCATGCTCGATCAGGAAGGCTAGCATCCAGGCCTTACCAGTTCACGAGATGGGGGATTGATGAAACGCCTCGCCGCCGTCCTGGCGACCTTGGCCGTCATCACGGCACCCACCGCGGCGGCCACCCCCGCCGAGGGCGACGTCGAACGCACCGACCTCGCCGAAGGCACCAGCTCCGAGCCCGTGCAGATCGAGACCACCGGCCCGACGACGTTCTACGTCCAGGAACTGCTGCTGCACCCGCCTTCGAGCAGCGGCTGGCACACCCACCCCGGCCCGGAACACACCGTCATCACCGGTGGCACGGTGTCCATCCAGACCGCCCAGCAGTGCGCGTCGATGCCGTACCTGGCCGGTCAGGCCATCTTCATTCCGGCCGGGGTGCCGCATATCGTGCGCAACGACAGCCCGCACGACGCCAACGCGGTGGTCACCTACACGTTGCCTGCCGATGCACCGGTGCGCGCCGACGCGCCACCGGCATGTCCCTGACCTGAGCCGGTTACGCTCGTCGCGTGCTGCTCTCCGATCGCGATATCCGCGCCGAGATCGCCGCGGGCCGGCTGGCGCTGGACCCGCACGATGACTCCCTCGTTCAGCCGTCGAGCATCGACGTGCGCCTGGACAGCCTGTTCCGGGTCTTCAACAACACCCGCTACACCCACATCGACCCGGCGCTGCGCCAGGACGACCTGACCACGCTGGTCGAGCCCAAGGAGGGGGAGCCGTTCGTACTGCACCCCGGTGAGTTCGTGCTGGGCTCCACGCTGGAGCGCTGTGCGTTGCCCGACGATCTGGCCGGCCGGCTGGAGGGCAAGTCCTCGCTGGGACGGCTCGGGCTGCTGACGCACTCGACGGCCGGATTCATCGACCCGGGCTTCACCGGACACATCACCCTGGAGCTGTCCAACGTCGCCAACCTGCCGATCACGCTGTGGCCGGGCATGAAGATCGGGCAGCTGTGCCTGCTGCGGCTGACCAGCCCGGCCGAGCATCCGTACGGCTCCTCGGCCGCCGGTTCCAAGTACCAGGGGCAGCGTGGGCCGACCCCGTCGAAGTCGTATCTGAACTTCGCCAAACCCTGAACCCGCGTAGGGTTTATTTCGTGCTCTAGCTAACGCCGCCGGCTGTAACGACGGCGCTGCTCACGGCGATGAACTATCTAGTTGCCGGTTTCTGTCGCCTGCTCGGCGTCGACGAAACGAGCCACGTAGCAAACACTTTGGAGGGGCAAGTGGACATCGTATTAGGTGTATCGATGACACCTACCACGGTGCGCATGGTGCTGGTCGAGGGCGAGAAGGGCGACGGCGCAACCGTCGACCACGATGTCTTCGAGGTCTCGGCATCGGGTGACTCAGCAACGCTCAGCGCGGCCGATCAGGTCGTCCAGGCGGTGCTCGGAACCCAGGAGAGCGCGCAGGCCGGCGGGCACCATCTGAAATCGATCGGGGTCACCTGGACCGATCACGCCGACGCCTCCGCGCTGCGCGACGCGCTCGACGCGCACGGCATCAACGACGTCATGTTGGTCTCCGAACTGCACGCCGCCGGCGCGCTGGCCCAGGCGGCCGGCCGGGCCGTCGGCTACGGCTCCACCGCCCTGCTGTTCCTCAACCGCGACACCGCCACCCTGTCGGTGGTGCGCGGCGACGACGGTTCCGTGGTCAAGGTGCTCAGCCGCAGCCTGCACAGCACCGACGCGATGGCCGTGCTGGCCGATATGGCCGCCGCGGTCGCCGGGCAGGACACCGCACCGGAGGGCATGTTCGTCGTCGGCTCCGGTGTCGACGTGGCGTCGGTGAAAGAGCATCTGAGCGATCTCGTCGACATCCCGGTCAGCGCTCCGGAGGAATCCGGGCTCGCACTGGCGCGCGGCGCGGCCCTGGCCTCCGCGAGCGCCCCCGCGTTCGAGGCCTCGACCGTGGGCCTGGCCTACTCGCTGGACCCCGACGGTCCCACCGCGGGATCCGTACTGGCCGCCGCCGATACCCAGCTGGCGCCCTCGTCGGTCCCGAACTACGTCGATGTCCCCGACGATCTCGCCGACCTGGACGCCGAACCCGCGCCGGAGGGGCACAAGCCCTTCCTGCTGGTCGGCAGCATGGCGTCGATATTCGTGATCGGCGTCGTCGCGCTCGCGATCTCGCTGGCCGTCAGCATCCGTCCGACCGCCGATGAGCGCCCCGCGCCGGCGCGCGCCGCGGTCGCACCGAGCGTGCAGGCCCCCGCTCCGAAGCCGGCGCCCGAAGCGCTGCCGGTGCAACCGGCCCCGGCTCCGCCCCCGACCGCGGCCGAGACCATCAAGGCGCCCATCCCCGTCGTGCAGCAGGCCCCGCAACAGGCGCCCCGGCAGGTGTTCGTCGAGCAGGCCCCCGCACCGCAGGCGCCCGCTCCGGCCCCGGCGCCGGTGGCCCCGCCGCCGGCCCCCGCCCCGGTCGCGCCGCCCGTGGTGCCGCCGGTGTGGACACCGCCCGTGGTGCTGCCGCCACCGGTGATCGTGCTGCCGCGACCGCAGTGGCCGGTCTGGCGTCCGCCGTGGGAGCAGAAGCCGCGTCAGACGCAACAGCCCGACTATCCGGACTACGACGATGACGACTATCCGGGTTACCCGCAGCCTCAACAGCCGCAGCCGCAGCAGCCCAAACCGCAACAACCGCAGCAGCCGCAGTGGCCCTGGCCGACCGGCGGCAACGGTGGAAACGGTTCGGGCGGAAGCAATTCCGAGGGCTCCCGGGGCGACTCCGGTTCGCGTGGCGACTACGGCCGTGGCGAGTCCGGCGGTCGCGGCGGCGGCCAAGGCGGTCAGGGCGGCGGTGGCCAGGGCGGCAACTGCTTCCTGATCTTCTGCAACTGACCTGTCTCCACCGATCGGGCCGCGTCTTCGGGCGCGGCCCGATCTTTGGCATCCCCCGCTTTACGATCGGCAAGTAGTCTGCTTTACGATCGGCTAGTACGCCGGGAGTGGGGAGAGGCTCATGGACGCAGCGGATACCCGCGCGCGGCTCATCGATGCCGCGATCGCACTGTTCGGCCGGCACAGCTTCGCAGGCACCTCGCTGCAGATGATCGCCGACGAACTCGGCCTCACCAAAGCGGCCATCTACTACCACTTCCGCTCTCGCGAGCAACTGCTCACCGGCGTCGTCGAGCCGATCTTCCGGCAGCTGGAGACCGTCGTCGATGCCGCGGAGACCTTGCGCAGCGTGTCGGCCCGGGCGGACGCCATGCTGTGCGGCTACGCCGAGATGGCGGTGCGTCATCGCGCGCTGGTCTCGGTGCTCGGCGGTGATCCCAGTGTCATCCGCCAGCTCAGCGCCCAGCCCGGCTGGGCCGAGCTCATCGAACGGCAGATGAGGCTGCTCGCCGACGTCGAACCCGGACCCGGCGGACTGGTGAAGGCCGCCGTCGTGGTCGGCGGCATCGCCGGCGCCGTCGGGCCCGGCTGGATCACCATCGATGACGACGACCTGCTCGGCCATCTGGTCGAGACCGGGCGCCGGACGCTGGGTCTGCGTGCCCCACGTCGTTCGCCCGCAACCGATTTCACGAAGGGAACCAAATGAGGACAGCAGTGGTCACCGGCGGCGGATCCGGCATCGGGCGGGCCATCGCGCAACGGCTCGGGGCCGACGGCTACCAGGTCGCCACCCTCGATCTGGCGGCCTCCGCCGACGACCTCTCCTTCACCGCCGACGTGACCGACCGCGCGCAAGTCGACGCCGCTATGGATCAGATCCGCGAAAAACTGGGCCCCATAGCGATTCTGGTGAACTCGGCCGGCCTGGACGGCTTCAAGCAGTTCACCGACATCACCTTCGAGGAATGGCAGCGGGTGATCAACGTGAACCTGCACGGTGTCTTCCACACCGTGCAGGCCGTGCTGCCCGACATGATCGATGCGGGCTGGGGCCGCATCGTCAACATCTCGTCGTCCAGCACGCATTCGGGTGTGCCGTTCATGAGCCACTATGTCTCGGCCAAGTCCGCGGTGAACGGACTGACCAAATCGCTGGCACTGGAGTACGGCCAGTTCGGCATCACCGTCAACGCGGTGCCACCGGGCTTCATCGACACCCCGATGCTGCGTGGCGCCGAAAGTCGGGGGCTGCTGGGCGATATCAACGACACCATCGCCGCGACGCCGGTGCGGCGGATGGGCAGACCCGAGGACATCGCCGCGGCGTGCTCGTTCCTGGTTTCCGAGGAGGCCGGCTACATCACCGGCCAGCTGCTCGGCGTCAACGGCGGCCGCAACACCTAACGCGATGCCTGTTTGAGCAGCCCGTCGAAGCCCTGCCACAGCAGCATCGTCACCAGCTCCACCACCCGTTCCCGGGGCACCTCGCGGTTTTCGTACCACCAGGTGGCCACCCCGTGGCAGGCCGACTGGGTGGCGCGCGCCAGGATCCACGCCGAATCATCGAGGCTGATACCCCGCACCGAGGTGGTGTCACCGGCGCCGAACCGGATCAGATCGGCGATCGCCGCGGTACCCCGGTCGGCGATTTCCTGAACCACCGCCGCGGTCTGCGGGTCGGCCGGCGGATCGCGGTGCAGGAACCTCCACATGAACGGATCGGCCTCGACGAACTCGAAGTAGTTGGAGATGCTCGCGCGCACCAGGTCTTCGGCGGTGGCGCCCTCGACCCGGCGCAGCGAGCGTTCCCGCAGCTGCTCGGCGTGCAGCTCCAGGACGGCGATGTGCAGCTCGCGTTTGGAACCGAAATGGTCGTAGAGCACCGAGGGCACCACGCCCGCGAGCTTGGCGATGTCCTGCATCTTGGCCTCGGCGAACCCGTGCTCGGCGAAGGCTTCGACGGCCGCGTCGAGGATGCGGGCACGCCGCTGTGCCGCCGGGATCCGGATCCTTGCCATACCGAATTGTAATTCGGTACGCTGCCATCACAGTACCGAACCACGATTCGGTTCCGGTGGGTGGGACGTATCGACCCCAGGAATCGGCACAGGGGAGAGTCATGACGCAGGGCCCGATCACACAACGCCTCCACTGGCTGGCCATGCACGGCGTCATCCGTGGCGTCTCCAAGCGGTTCGCCCGCCGCGGCGATCCCCAGGGCCGACTGATCGCCGACCTCTCGGTGCGGACCGACCCGGTCCCGTTCACCGAGGAACTGCGCGCCCAAGGCCCCCTCGTCAAGGCCCGCGTCGTCTACATGAGCGTCGACCACAAGATCTGCAGTGACGTGCTGCGCTCCGAGGACTTCCGCGTTCTCGAACTCGGATCGAACCTGCCCAAACCGCTGCAGTGGGTCATCGACCGCACCAAACCCGATGTGCTGCACCCCTTGCAGCCACCGTCCATGCTGTCGGTGGAGGCTCCGGCGCACACCCGCTACCGCAAGCTGGTGTCCTCGGTGTTCACCACCCGGGCCGTCGCCGCGCTGCGGGACAGGGTGCAGGACACTGCCAACCGGCTGCTCGACGATCTCGCCGACGAGACCGGCACCGTCGATATCGTCCAGCGCTACTGCGGGCAGCTGCCCGTCACCGTCATCGGCGACATCCTCGGGGTGCCCGAAGAGGCCCGCCCGCACATCCTGGAGTTCGGCGAGCACGGCGCGGCGAGCCTGGACATCGGACTGACCTGGCCGCAGTACAAGGTGGTCAGCGGCGCCGTGCAAGGCTTCAATGACTGGCTCTCGGCGCACCTGGAGGAGCTGCGACGCAACCCGGGCGACGATCTGATGAGCCAGATCATCCGCGCCTCGGAGGCGTCGGAGGAAGGGCCGCTGACGCACCGGGAACTGGTGGCCACCGCCGGACTGGTGCTTGCCGCCGGCTTCGAGACCACCGTCAACCTGCTGGGCAGCGGGATCCGGCTGCTGCTGGAACACCCCGAGCACCTGCAGACTCTCGCCGAACGCCCCGAGCTGTGGCCGACCGCCGTCGAGGAGATCCTGCGGCTGGAATCCCCGGTGCAGCTCAGCGCCCGCATCGCGGTCAAGGACGTCGAGCTGGGCGGCAAGCACGTGCCCGCGGGCTCCGGCATCCTCGTCTACATCTCCGGAGCCAACCGCGACCCGAACGTCTTCACCGATCCGCACCGCTTCGACATCGAGCGCGACAACGCCGGCCGGCACCTGTCGTTCTCCGGTGGGCGGCACTTCTGCCTGGGCGCGGCGCTGGCCCGCGCCGAGGGTGAGGTGGGGCTGCGGACGTTCTTCGAGCGCTACCCGAACGCTCAGTTGGCCGGTGCCGGGACCCGTCGCGAGACCCGGGTGTTGCGCGGGTGGTCCAGCCTGCCAATCGCCCTCGGCGAGTCCCGTACCGCGCTACGGTCGTAAGTGTGGATTTCCGAGCCGCCCTGCTCGAGCAGACCAAGAGTTTCGGTGAACTGATTCGCGACGCCGACCCGTCGACACCGGTGCCGACCTGTGGCGAGTGGACGTTGAAACAGCTGTTCCGCCACGTTGGACGCGGGAACCGTTGGTGCACACAGATAATCGCCGATCGTCGCACCGAACCACTGGACCCGCGCGAGGTGCGCGACGGTAAACCGCCCGAGGACATCGACGAGGCGATCGACTGGCTCAACGACGGTGCGCAGGCGCTCATCGACACCGTGGAGCGCATCGGCCCGCACGTCAAGGTGTGGACCTTCGTCGGCCCACATATCCCGGGCTGGTGGATCCGGCGCCGGGTGCACGAGCAGGCCGTGCACCGCGCGGACGCCGCGCTGGCGTTGGGCAAGGAGTTCAGTCTGCCCGCCGATCTGGCCGCCGACGGTGTCAGTGAGTGGATCGACCTGGCGACCGCGCAGCACGCGCCGCTGGAACGCGGACGGACACTGCATCTGCACGCCACCGACGCGGGTCTGGGCCCGACCGGCGAGTGGATGATCGTGCACGACGAGGACGGGCTGTCCTGGTCATACGCGCACGGCAAGGGGGACGCGGCGGTTCGCGGTTCGGCCGTCGACCTGCTGCTGGCGATCACCCGCAGGCGCACCGCCGACGAAGCGAGCCTGGAGATCCTGGGCGACGCCTCGGTATGGGACGGCTGGCTGGAACGCACGCCGTTCTGATCCCCAGGTCGCTTCGCTCCTGCCCGACCGTTCTGATCCCCAGGTCGCTTCGCTCCTGCCCGACCGTTCTGATCCCCAGGTCGCTTCGCTCCTGCCCGCCGAACTCTAAGGTTGGACCCATGAGTACCTCGGAGATCGCCACCGTCCTTGCCTGGCACGACGCGCTGAACGCCGGCGACAACGACACCCTGCTGGCCCTGTGCAGCGAAGATGTCGAGGTCGGCGACTCGAACGGTGCGTTCCAGGGACACCAGGCCCTGCTCGACTGGGTGCAGAACTCCGGCCGCGGCGTCGTCGAGGTCGGCAAGCTGTACGTGCACGACGGCGTCGTCGTCGCCGAACAGACCGCCACCGGCGCCGACGGAGTGGCCGACGCATCGGCGTTCCGGGTCGTGCACGACCATGTGACTTCGGTGTTCCGGCACGAGACGCTGGAGGCAGCGCTGGCTGCGACCGGCCTCACCGAACGGGACCTCGACACCTAGATGCGCGGCATCATCCTGGCCGGGGGATCGGGCACCCGGTTGCATCCGATCACCCGGGGGATCAGCAAGCAGCTGCTGCCGGTCTATGACAAGCCGCTGATCTACTACCCGCTGAGCACACTGATGATGGCGGGCATCCGCGATATCCAGATCATCACCACCGGCCATGACGCTGCGGCGTTTCACCGCTTGCTCGGCGATGGTGCCGATCTGGGCATCAACCTGACCTACGCGGTGCAGGACGAACCCGACGGACTGGCGCAGGCCTTCGTGATCGGCGCCGACCACATCGGCAACGAGCCGGTGGCACTGGTGTTGGGCGACAACATCTTCTACGGGCCCGGCCTGGGCACCGGGCTGCGGCGCTTCCAGAATGTCAGCGGCGGAGCCATTTTCGCGTACTGGGTGGCCAATCCGTCGGCCTACGGTGTCGTGACGTTCGACGCCGACGGCAAGGCGCAGTCGCTGGAGGAGAAACCCGCCACACCGAAATCGCATTACGCGGTGCCCGGGCTGTACTTCTACGACAACGACGTCGTGGAGATCGCCCGGTCGCTGCAGAAGTCCGCCCGCGGGGAGTACGAGATCACCGAGATCAATCAGATCTACCTGGCCCAGGGCAGGCTCTCGGTGGAGACGCTGGCCCGCGGCACCGCCTGGCTGGACACCGGGACCTTCGATTCTCTGCTGGACGCAAGCGATTTCGTGCGGACCATCGAGCAGCGCCAGGGTCTGAAGATCAGCGCCCCCGAGGAGGTGGCGTGGCGGCTGGGCTTCATCGACGACGACCAACTCGCCGCGCGGGCGCAGGGTCTGCTCAAGTCCGGTTACGGGGCGTATCTGTTGGAGTTGTTGCAGCGGTGACGTGGCGCGAGATTGCACTTGGCGACACCGCTACTCGCACTTTTGCGCGATAACCGCAATCTGGCGCGCCTGGCGTTGGTTCAGCTGGTTGCGGCGCGCGATGCAGGGGTCGACAGCACCGCGGCGATCGCCGTCGTCAACGGCACCGAGAGCGCCAGCGCGATTCCGCCGACCGCGGAACGGGCGATCTCGATGGCCACGCTCTCGCTGACCAACACATCACCCAGCGACCGGTTGGCCACGCTGAACAGCAGCAGCAGCGGCAGCGCGCTGCCGGCATAGGCCAGCACCAGGGTGTAGACGGTGCTGGCGATATGGTCGCGACCCACCCGCATGGCGCCGAAGAAGACCGCACGCCGGGAATCGCTGTGCTCGGCCAGCTCGAAGGCCGTCGAGGCCTGCGTGACGGTCACATCGTTGAGCACGCCGAGCGAGCCGATGATGAACCCGGCCAGTAGCAGACCGGTGATCGACACCCCGCCGAGATAGGTGGCGACGGCGTTGTTCTCCTCTTCGGACAACCCGGTCAGTTGGGTCAGTTCGATTGCCCCCCAGGACAACACGGTGGCGAGCACCAGCGAGGTCAGGGTGCCGAGCAGGGCGGCGCTGGTGCGCAGGCTCACGCCGTGCGCCAGATAGAGCACGGCGTAGAGGATCATTGATGACGCGACCAGCGCCACCGGAATGGCGCCGGCGCCGTCACGCAGCGCGGGCAGCATGAACACCACCAGCACTCCGAAGGCGACGACGATGCCGATCAGCGCCCGCAGCCCGCGCCAGCCCGCGATCGCCACGACCACCACCGCGAAGCCGGCGGCCAGTACCGCCAGCGGCCAGGCCCGCTCATAGTCGTAGAACGAGTAGGCCGTGGTGCCGGTGGGATCGACGGCGCGCGTGATCCGGATGTCATCACCGACGACCAGCTGAGGCTGACCGGGACCGCCGCTGAACTCGAGCAGGGTGTAGGCCCCGGCGTTGGGCCCGGAGTCGATGGCGATGAACGCCTGGGTGCAGTGCGCGTCCGCACCTGCCGTCGCCGACGGTGCGGCGGTGATCACCACTCCGACCGATGGCCCGCCGCACTCCGCGGCGCTGAGGGACTGCACATGCCCGGCTTCGGTGCTGACGCTGCCGCCGGCGGAGCTCTGGAACGGAAGCGGGATGTCGACCTTCTGCTGGCTCGGCCACAACCAGGCCGCGCCGGCCAGCGTCGCCACGCCGAGAGCGATGAGCAGACCGACCACGACCCGGGCCGCCAACGGGCCCAGCGGTGCCGGACCGCTCATTGAGTGGGAATGCGAGTGTGCCACCGCAACAGCGTAGGCGGCGCCAGGACTACTGCCGGTAGCTCACCAGGAAGTTGCCGAGGCGTTCGATGGCATTGGCCAGATCGCGCGACCACGGCAGCGTCACGATGCGCAGGTGATCGGGTGTGGGCCAATTGAATCCGGTGCCCTGGGTGACCAGGATCTTCTCCTGCAGCAGCAGGTCGAGCACCAGTTGCTCGTCATCGTGGATGTCGTAGACCTCGGGGTCCAGCCGGGGGAAGGCGTACAGCGCGCCCTCGGGCTTGACGCAGGACACGCCGGGGATCTCGTTGAGTTTTGTCCAGGCGGTGTCGCGCTGCTCGAGCAGCCGGCCGCCCGGCAGTACCAGGTCGTCGATGCTCTGATGCCCGCCGAGGGCGACCTGAATCGCATGCTGGGCGGGCACATTCGGGCACAGCCGCATGTTGGCGAGCAGGTTGATGCCCTCCAGGAAGCTGCTCGCATGCTCCTTGGGCCCGGTGATGACCAGCCAGCCCGAGCGGTATCCCGCCACCCGGTAGGCCTTGGACAGGCCGTTGAACGTCAGGCACAGCATGTCGGGCGCCAGCGTCGCCAGGCTGATGTGCTTGGCGTCGTCGTAGAGGATCTTGTCGTAGATCTCGTCGGCCAGCAGCAGCAGCTGATGCTTGCGCGCGAGTTCGACCATCTGCTCCAGGATTTCGCGGCTGTACACCGCGCCGGTCGGGTTGTTCGGGTTGATCACGACCAGCGCCTTGGTGCGGTCGGTGATCTTGGACTCCAGGTCGGCGATATCGGGATTCCAGCCCTGGGTTTCGTCGCACATGTAGTGCACCGGGGTGCCGCCGGCCAGTGCCGTCGACGCCGTCCACAGCGGATAGTCCGGCGCCGGGATCAGCACCTGGTCACCGTTGTCGAGCAGGGCCTGCAGGGTCATGGTGATGAGCTCGGAGACGCCGTTGCCGAGGAAGACGTCGTCGACGTCGAATTTCGGGAAGCCCTCGACGAGCTCGTAGCGGGTGAAGACCGCGCGGCGGGCCGGGATGATGCCCTTGGAGTCGGAGTAGCCCTGTGCGTGCGGCAGCGCACCGATGATGTCGCGCATGATCACATCGGGGGCCTCGAAGCCGAACGGCGCCGGGTTGCCGATGTTGAGCTTGAGGATGCGGTGTCCTTCGGCCTCCAGCCGCGAGGCGTGCTCGTGTACCGGGCCGCGGATCTCGTAAAGGACGTCCTGCAGCTTGGTGGACTGTGCGAACGTCCGCGGCCGAGGCTGGTGGCTGGAATGCCACGTCTTGTCGGGCAGCTGGTGGGTACTCACGGGGTCAAGTGTCCCACGGGCTCGCAAACCGATTTTCTGGCCGAAGTAACAATTCGGCACCCGCCATATAAATTGACGGGTATATCCGGTGCGTATCTGCTGTTTTTGGGTGGCGCGGTGCTATTTTCCGGATCATTATGACGTCGATAACACGTTCGCTGGGCGCGGCATTCGGGATCACCGTGGTGGTGGGGATGGCATTCGCCGTTCCCGCGCAGGCGGAGCCCCCGCTGCTCAATGGCAGCTTTTCCGGCGCGGAGGGTGACCCCGAGAACGTCTGGAACATCGCCAGTACCTGCGGGCCGGCCGGCTGCGCGGGAACCGTCGCGAGCAATCAGGGCTGGACGAGCCCGATGACCCTGACAAACGGCATCTGGTATTTCACCGTCACCAAGCCCGACGGATTCATTTGTGCGGACGGCAGCTATCAGCCGGCGATCATTTCGATGGAGGTCGATCCGTCGACGCTGCGCGGCATATTGTCCGCCGACTCCAATGGCGCGTGCCCGGGCGGTATCACCAGGGCAACGCCATTCCAGTTGAAACAGGTCTAGAACGAGGCCGAATGGCCAGTTATGACACGTATGTGGGCTGAAACCGTGTCATAACTGGCCACTGGGCGGAGTTGAGCGTCAGCGCTTACCGGGCCGGCGGGCGCCCTTGGCGATACCGAGACCCTTGACCGGTGCCTCGTCGCCGACCACGCGGTCACCGCCGCCGGAGCCGTTGGACGACGGCGCAGCGGGTGCTTCGGGTGTTTCGTCGACGGCCTCGGGCTCGGCTTCAGCGGCAGGCTCGGGCGCAGCTTCCGCGGGTGCGGCCGGAGCAGCAGCCTTGGGGGCCGCCTTCTTGGCACCCGGACGACGTGCGCCGGCGGCGATACCCAGACCCACCACCGGCGGCTCGGGGGTGGCCGGTTCGGCAGGCTCGGCCGCGGGGGCCTCGGCCACCGGGGCCTCCTCGGCCTTCGGGGCAGCAGGCGCCGCCGCAGCGGGAGCAGCCTTCTTCGCACCCGGACGGCGCGCACCCGTGGCGATCCCGAGTCCCTTGACCTCGGGCTCGGGGGTGGCGGGCGCGGACTCGGCAGCAGGCTCGGCGGCGGGCGCCGGTGCGGCAGCCGCCGAAGCGGATTTCTTCGCGCCGGGACGCTTTGCGCCGCCGGCCAATCCGAGTCCCTTGACCGGTGCCGCGGGGGCGGCTGCCTCGGCCGCGGGGGCGGCGTCGGCGGCCGGTGCGGCGGCTTTCTTGGCGCCGGGACGCTTTGCGCCGCCGGCCAATCCGAGTCCCTTGACCGGTGCGGCGGCCTCGGCAGGCGCGGCCTCGGCCGCCGGTGCGGCGGCCTTCTTTGCTCCCGGACGCTTGGCCCCACCGGCCATGCCCAGGCCGGTGACCGGAGCCGCTGCAGCCGGAGCAGCGGGCTTGTCGGCCTGCTCCTCGGCATCTTCCTCGACGGCGGGAGCGGCCGCGGCGGCGGCAGCTTCCTGCTCGGCTTCCAGCGCGGCGCGCGCCTCGGCACGCTCGGCGGATGCCGCTGCGGCGGTGCCCTTTTCGGGCAGCGTGTACAGGCTGGTGTCCAGCGAGCTCAGCAGCAGCTGCGCGACGTCGAGCACCTCGACCTTCTCGATGTCGCGGGTGGCGGAGACGTCGTCGACGCCGTCGGTGATCATCACGCGGCAGAACGGGCAACCCGTCGCGATCGCGGAGGCCCCGGTGTCGATGGCCTCTTCGGTGCGCTCGGTGTTGACGCGCTTACCGATGTGCTCTTCCATCCACATCCGGGCACCACCGGCACCACAGCACAGGCCGCGGTCGGCGTGGCGGGGCATCTCGGTGAGCTTGGCGCCGGCCGCGCCGACCAGCTCACGCGGGGCCTCGTACTCCTTGTTGTGCCGGCCCAGGAAGCACGGATCGTGGTAGGTGACTTCCTGGTCGACCGAGGTCACCGGGATGAGCCGCTTGTCGCGCACCAGCCGGTTCAGCAGCTGGGTGTGGTGCACCACGGTGTAGTTGCTGCCGAGCTGCGGGTATTCGCGGTTGATGGTGTTGTAGCAGTGCGGGCAGGTGACGACGACCTTGCGGTCGACGGCCTCGACGCCCTCGAACAGCTCGTTGATGGTCTCGACGTTCTGCGCCGCGAGCTGCTGGAACAGGAATTCGTTGCCGGCACGCCGGGCGGAGTCGCCGGTGCAGGTCTCCCCGGTGCCGAGCACCAGGTACTTCACGCCCGCGGTGGCGAGCAGTTCGGCGACCGCCTTGGTGGTCTTCTTGGCACGGTCCTCGTAGGCACCCGCGCAACCGACCCAGAAGAGGTACTCGAAACCGTCGAACGAGTCCACGTCTTCGCCGTAGACCGGGACGTCGAAGTCGACCTCGTCGATCCAGTTGGTGCGGTCCTTGGCGTTCTGGCCCCAGGGGTTGCCCTTGTTCTCCAGGTTCTTGAACAGCACGCCGAGTTCGCCGGGGAACTCGGATTCGACCATGACCTGGTAGCGGCGCATGTCCACGATGTGGTCGATGTGCTCGATATCGACCGGGCACTGCTCGACGCACGCACCGCAGTTGGTGCAGGACCACAGCACGTCGGGATCGATGACGCCGCCCTGCTCAAGGGTGCCGACCAGGGGCCGGGTCGCCTGCAGCGGGGAATCGGCGGGGATGCGCTCGAAGCCGGACTCCGGGACGTGGTCGTGCGAGTGCTTCTCGTCGTGCTTCTCGCCCATCACCTCTGCGCCGACGCCACCCTCGGGGGTGTTCTCCAGCGGCGTCTCTTTGCCGTCGAGGAAGTACGGCGCCTTCGCGAACATGTGATCGCGCAGGTTCATGATCACGAGCTTGGGGGACAGCGGCTTGCCGGTGTTCCAGGCCGGGCACTGCGACTGGCAGCGGCCGCACTCGGTGCAAGTGGTGAAGTCGAGGTAACCCTTCCAGCTGAAGTCCTCGATCTTGCCGCGACCGAACACGGCGTCCTCGGCGGGATCGTCGAAGTCGATCGGCTCGCCCTTGTGCTCCATGGGCAGCAAGGGGCCCAGGCCGTCGGGCAGCCGCTTGAAGGTGACGTTGATCGGTGCCAGGCCGATGTGCAGGTGCTTGGAGTGCAGCACGATCAGCAGGAACACCAGCATGACGCCGATGTGGCCCATCAGCGCCAACGTCTCGATCCACATGTTCGCGGTCGCGCCGAGCGGAGCCAGCAGCCACGCCATGCCATCGGAGAGGAACGCGCCCGACTGGTAGGGGAACTCTTCGCCGAGCACGTTGACCGCGGCACCGCGGAATAGCACGTAGGTGGCGATGACCAGGAAGATCATGAAGAGGATTTCCCACGCGCCGCCGGTGTGCGAGCCGTAGAAGCGGGATTCGCGCCCGATCTTCTTGGGCTCGCGGGTCACGCGGATGATCGCGAAGGTCAGGATGCCGAGCAGCACCATGAGGGCGAAGAAGTCCTGCAGGAAGCCCAGCACGGGCCAGCGGCCGACGAACGGGATGTGGAATTCGGGGTCGAACAGCACACCGAACGCCTCGACGTACACCGAGCCCAGGACGAAGAAGCCCCACATGGTGAAGAAGTGCGCGATACCGGGGATCGACCATTTCAGGAGCTTCGACTGGGCGAAGACTTCCTTGTTCTGGTTCAGGAAACGCTTGACCAGATCGTTCTTGCGGCCGCGCTCGTCGCCCACCTTCTGGCCCGAGCTGATCAGCTTCGTCAGCCACAGCACGCGCTTGGCGGCGAACACCAAGACGACAGCGGTCATCAGCATTGCGAGGACCAACCTGCTCACTTCGAGCGTGTGCTGCACCGCGTGCCTCCCCGAGGTTTAAGTTACTTGCCGGTAACTTGAGTATAGTTACTGATCGGTAACTTAGGCTATTTGCCTGCTCATAGTTACATCACCGTTTGCCGCACCGCTAGCAAGGCTGACCTAACTCACTAGTTGGTCGCCCCCGCGCACGGGTGCCGACGATCAGGCGGGCGTGCCCAGCAGGGCCCGCAACATGGACAGCATCTCCGAGCGGGACTCCGCTCCGAGGCGGCGCCGGATGCGTGCCACGTGATGTTCGACGGTCTTGGCCGAGATGAAAAGTTGGCTGCCGATATCGCGGTAGGGCATCCCGAGCAACAGCAGCTCGGCGACCTCGCGCTCGCGATCCGACAGCCGCGATGACGGCGCCGCAGCCGGGCGTGCGGAGGCGCCGGGCGGCGGGACCGCCTCGTCGGGGACCGCCGGTCCGTCCGGGGCATCGGGGGTGGTGGACTTCAGGTCCCGTGCCAGTTGCAGCATCACCCCGGACACCCGAGGATCGGGTGTCTGCAATGCGGCCTGACTGGCCAGCCGGGTGGCATCCCAGGTCAGCCCGAACTGCGCGAGCGCGCGCGCCGCCAACGTCACGTCATCGACGTCGACCTGATGGGCGAGCACCCGCAACCACGACCGCCCGGCCGTCGCCAGCGCCCGCGCATAGCTGCTGTCCGCGGCCGCCGCGGTGAGCGCCTGACCGTGCGGGGCGACGGCCTCCGGTGAATTGGCCAGGATCCCGGCGTGCACCCCGGCCCAGTGCAGCGGCACCGACCACAGCGGCGGGCGGCCCAAGGAGTCGAGCAGCCCGAGTGCGTCGTCGAGCTGATGTTGCAGCCGGTCCACCTGACGCAGACGGGCCGCCGCGACCCACAGCTCGCCCAGCGGCAGCAGTGCGAAGAGGTCCGTCGAATACTCCGCCAGCACTTCCATGGCGGCGTACCAGTGCTGCTGCATCGCGCCGGTATCGCCGGCACGGCGCGCGATCGCGGTGCGCAGGGCCGCCGACCAGAGGGCGTCGCGGCGGTGCAAGGTTGTCGGGTCGACGGCCGCGGCATCGGTGGCGGCCCGGTTGAGCTGACCGTCCAGCATCCGGGTCCAGCCCAGCAGAAGCCGGTGGCGGTGGGCGGTGAAGAAGTCGCCGTGTCCGGGTGCGGCACCCGCGGCGCGTCCGATGATGCTGCGGGCGCGCACCGGGTCCCCGCCGTGCAACGCGGCCAAGGTGACCAGGGCGGCAGGGCTGTCCGGTGCGACCCGGCTGGACGACCACTCCGCGGTGATCGCCTGGCTCAGCCGGCCGATCGCGGCGGGGAACGGACGATCCAGGGTGGAGAGCAGACCCTCGGCCAGGCTTCGGGCACCGCGCGCCGTCGAGGTCGGGGGCCCATTGTCCGGTACATCGAGTGCGGCCCGGGCGGTGGCGATGTCACCGGTGGCGATCGACACCACGGCCGCTGCCGAACCGATGAACGCATCCGGGTACGGGCCGAGCCAGCGGAACAGGTCGGCCGCAGCCGCTGCACTGCCGTCATGCATGGACACACTCGCCGCGATCCGCACCGCCGCGGCCCGCTGCGCGGGGTCGGTGGAGCCGAGCAGTTCGTCGGCCAGGCGCGCCGCCGTCGCGCAGTCACCGGTCAGCGCCAGCGCGTCGCCGAGTTCGGTGCTCAGCTGGGTCGAGCCGGCCTCGGAGGCTGCGCGGTACAGCCGGGCCGCGTGTGCGGGATCGTCGCGGTGTCGTGCCGCCAGGGCGGTCAGCGCGTCGGCGAGCCGGCCGTCCCGCAATCCGTGTTCGGCCATGCCGAGCGCCAGATCGGCTGACAGCGTGCTCATTCCGAGCTGTGAATGCAGCAGTGCGACCTCGGTGTCGTGGTGGCGTGCCGTGCCGATGATCTCAGCCACCGCCTGGTGCAGGGTGCGCCGGAACGCCAGGTGCTGACCGGGTTCCAGCAACCCACTGGCCCGGGCTCGATCCACAAGTGCTTGGGCCGCAACGGCGTCCACTCGCAGCGCGGCGGCAATATCGTCGGGTCCGAGGCGCGGATCCAGTGAGCACAGCAGCAAGGTGTCGAGCACCGGTTGATCGAGGCGGCGCAACCGTTCCACGAGCGCGAACCGGGCCGCGTCGGCCGGTGCCGCGGCGCCCTCGGCGGCCGCGAGCAGAAACGGTATCCCCGCTGTCGCGGCGAGCAGATCGTCCACCCGCTCGATACCCGGCAGGTCGGCGGCCGCCCGGGCGCCCAAGGTCACCGCGGGATTCTCCCGGGTCAACGCCAGCGTCAGCGCACGAAGAGGGCCGTGGTGGGCCAGTGGCTCGGCGGCGACGACAACGGTGCGGCCCGGTTCGGCGGCCCGCTCGCAGAGCAACGCGAGCTCGTCATCGGCGAGCAGATGGGCGTCATCGACGATCAAGGCCCCGGGGCTGTCGTCGGCGGGCCGGCCCAGCACCGGCACACCCGCGTCGCGCAACGCGGTGCGCACCGCGCTGAGCAGAGTCGTCTTGCCTGCGCCGATCCCCCCGGAGACCAGCACCTTCACCGGCTCGGAGGGAGCCGCGAGCAACGCCGCGATCGCGCCGGAGTCCGGGCCCACGACGACTATCCGCCTTCGATGATGGGCTCCACGGGATCGGGTTCCGGTATCGGCTCCGGCTCGGGTTCGGGCTGCGGGGCCACCGTGGTGGTCGTGACCGGCGGCTGGGTCGTGGTGGTGACCGGCCTCGTGGTGGTCGTCGTCGGCGGAGTCGTCGTGGTCGTTGTCGTGGTGGTCGTCGTGGTGGTGGTGGTCGTGGTGGTCGACGACGTCGTCGACGGAGTGGTGGTGGTCGTGGTGGTCGTCGTCGGCGGCGGGGGCGGCGGAACCTCCGAGGTCGTCACGACACCGTCGTCACCGGTGACGGTCACCGTCTGGGGCTCGGTCACCACCGGTACGCCGGGCTGCCCGGGCTCGGTGGAGAAGCTTGTCGCGGTCTCGGTGACCGGACCGCTGGGGCTGCTGGTCCCGGTGAGGGTGACGGCGAGACCGCCGACGGCCAGCAGCGCGGCCGCCGCGGCGGCACCGAACAGCAGCGGCGGGCGTTTGTACCAGGGCAGCGGTTCGGGCTCAGCGGGGTAGTCATCTTCGCCGGGGGCGAAGGCTATCGGCGGGCGGGCGTCGGTAGGGCTTGCGGCATAACCGGTTTCGTAATCTGGACCCTGGTAGGGAACTGGCTCACCGGTCGGTGCGTCGTCATCCTGGGACCACGCCAGCCCGCCGGGGGCCTCCGCGCCGGCGGCTGCGGCGCCGGCACCGGCTGCGGCACCGGCCCAACCCATCGTCGGCGCCATCCCGGTGGGTGCGGAATCCGGGCTCGCGGCCGGGGCCAGGCCCGTCGCCGCGCCGGCCTCGGAGGCAAGGTCCGCGACCAGAGAGGCGCCGGCCGCCGCGAGGGTGGCGGACTGCGGGGCGGTGACCACCGGAACCTGCAGGCGCTCGGAGAGTCGTTGTGTGACAAGCGGAATAGCGGCACCGCCGCCGACCATTGCGACCGCGCTCAACCGACCGGGCGCAATACCGCTCCGCTGCAACAGTTCTTCGATGGCGGCCAACAGCCCGCCCAGCGGTGGGTCGATGAGCTGGTCGAGTTCGGCGCGGGTGACCCGGACATCGGAGCTGTAGCCGGGCAGCTCGGCGGGTATCACGGTGGCGGTGTCGGCGGACAGCCGTTCCTTGGCTCGGCGGCACTCATCGCGCAGCCGTCCCAGTGACCCGACGGCGGCGGTGCCCGCCGGGTCGGCGTCGCCGGCATCGGCGATACCGGCGATGACATGGTTGAGCAGCGCCTGATCGATCTGTTCACCGGAGAAATCGGCGTACCGCAGGGTCGCGCCGATCAGCGCGAGCTGCGCGCCGGCGTCGGCCAGCGTGACGCTGGTGCCGGTGCCGCCGAGATCGACGAGGGCCACCACGCCCTGGGCAGGCAGGCTGGCGCGCAGACCGGCCAGTGCGGCCACCGAATCCGGCACCACCGCCGCGGTGGCCAGGCTGGGCTTGTTCCGCAGCGCGGTCTGCAAGGCGGCCACCACCGCGGGCGCCCAGTGCGCGGGCAACGCAATGGTGATGGGGTTGCCGCCACCGACGGTGTGCGCCATGGCGTCGAGCGCCTCGGCGAGGACCTGATCGCCGCGGTGTGAGGAGCCGTCGGAGGCCACCAACGGCACCGGGTCTCCGACGCGGTCCACGAAACCGCCGAGCACCAGGCCGGGCTGGCCCAGGTTGGGGTTCTCGCTGGGGACGCCGACCTCGGGGGCGCGATCACTGAACAGGGTCAGCACCGAGCGGCGCGTGACCGGTGGCCGCCCGTCGCGGGCCGCCACCAGATTGGTCATCCCGACGGACAATCCGAGCGAGTCGCTCATGCGGCCTCCTCGCAGGCTCGGACGCCGCATGTCTGTCCGATGATTCGCTCGCAGGCGTCGCTCATGCAGTCTCCTTAGGCAAACACTCACCTTAACGGCTGGGATACCCGGCCAGCGGGATTCCCCCTAACGTGTCGGAACCCCTAACGGTCAATCCCCTAATGGGTGCCCGCGGCGGCTGGGTTGAACACCGATCTCACCGGCGCTCCCCGTCGATAACATCGGCTCACAGGCTTCAGATGTAACTCCAGGAAAGATGGGGCGCGGACCAACTCATGGCCAACTCATTGCTCGACTTCGTGATGTCACTGGTGCGGGACTCCGACGCTGCGGCACGCTACGCCGCTGATCCCGCGGCGGCCATTGCCGATGCCAACCTGCCCGATGTCACCAGTGCCGATGTGGACCAGTTGATCCCGGTCGTCGCCGAATCGCTCTCGTCGGCCGTACCCGGCCTCGACGCCACCAGCTGGGCCGGCACCCTGCCCGCGGTCGATTCCAATGTCTGGACCAGCGGCGCAGCCACCGCGGCCTTCGACGCGTTCGGTATCGACGATTCGGTGCCGGTGATCGGCATTGACGACGTGGACGGCCTGGATGAACTGCCCGTCCACGACGTGTCGACCATCACCGACGACGGCCTCGGCGTGATCCAGGGCCTGGAAGACGAGTACGCCGACATCCCGGTCAACACCGTGGTCGAGGACATCCCGGTGCACGACAGCATCCTCGACCATGAATGGAGTGCCCCGGACGCGTCCGGTTTCGACGTCTTCGACTGAGCACGCTCCACCGAAGCCCGCCCCAGCTGCGATTTTTCGCGGCGGGCGGGCTTTTTTTGCGCCGGCGACCCAACCCCCCAGCACCACTTCCCGGGTCGCTGCGCTCCTGCCCTCCGCGACCCCCTAATCCCCTAATGGGGGCACCCCCCACACCCCGGTACGGGGTCCGCGGAGGAGGGGATTCGGCCCCGTTTCATGGGGGCCTCCGCGCTCATAACGTTGTCCTCAGTTCGCCGGACCACCCAGCGACAGGATCTCAAAACCCTGAACCAGAACCAGGAAAGGCACTCCAATGACCACCATCATCGACTACATCCTCGACCTCTTCCGCAGCCCCGACCTGGCCGGCGCCTTCGTGAACAACCCGGAGCAGGCCCTGCGGGACGCCGGCCTGCCCAACGTCACCGCCGCCCAGCTGTCGGCCGTCGCGGCCACCGCCGCGCCGGCCGGTGTGGCCCTCGGCGGCGGGGACCCGGTCCTCGGCCTGCAGCGCGCGGTCGCCGATCACCACAGCCTGGCCAACTCGTTCGCGCCGATGTACGCCCCGCAGCGGACCTTCGCTCCGGAAACCGACATTGCCAGCCACAACCGGACCAACGCCGAGTTCCTGAGCCCGGATCAGAGCTCCGGTGCCAACTCGCAGGTCGGCGGATTCAACCTCGGCTTCGGCGATATCACCTTCGGCAACAAGACCTCCAACACCGCCACCGACGGCGGGGTCGTGGTCGACGGTGACAACGCGGGAACCGTCACCACCGGTAACGGCAACGTGGTCGGTGACGAGAACATCACCGGCGAGGACATCGTGGTCGGTGACGAGAACATCACCGGTGACGACAACGTGGTCGGCGACGACAACACCAAGGTCGACGTCGAAACCGGCAACCACTCACCGGTGGTGATCGGCGACGAGAACGAGGTGGAGGACAACTCCCAGACCGCCGGCGACGACATCATCTCCGACAACGACGGCCCCGTGCTCAACGACGTCGACACCAGCGGTGGCAACGGCGGGGGCTCGGTGGCCGGTGGCGGCCTCATCGGCGGTGGGCACTCCAGCGGCGGCGACGCCGGTAGCGGCGGCGGTATCACCATCATCGACAACTCCGGCTCCCTGGACGCCAGCGATGACGACAGCGTGGTCACCACCGTCGTGGACACCGATATCGACAACTCGGTGGACAACTCCGTCAACAACACCCTCGACGTGGACAACACCATCGAGACGAACGTCGACGCCGGACTCTTCTGACAAGACCCGCCTGGCGGGGACCGCCTACCGGTCCCCGCCAGTCGGCGCGCCTACGGTTGACAGCCAGGAGAGGACGAGATGACGCAACCGAAGTCCGGACCCGATGCGCCGGCACGACCTGTCAAGGTGATCGTCGAACTCATCGACCACACCACCAGGATCGCCGGTCTGTACGACCGCGCCGACCTGGCGGAACGGTTGCGCATCGCCAAGGAGCGGATCACCGATCCGCAGATCCGGGTGGTCATCGCCGGTCAGCTCAAACAGGGCAAGAGTCAACTGCTCAACTCGCTGCTGAACATCCCGGTGGCCCGGGTCGGTGACGACGAGAGCACCGTGCTGGCCACCGTGGTCTACTACGCCGAGACACCGACCGCGCGACTGGTGGTGGTGACTCCCGACGGTGCCGATGCGGAGTTCGTCGACATCGACATGGCGGAGCTGAAGAACGATCTGCGCCGGGCACCGGCCGCGCAGGGGCGCGAGGTGCTCCGGGTCGAGGTCGGCGTGCCCAGCCAGATGCTGAAGAACGGCCTGGCGTTCGTGGACACCCCCGGCGTCGGCGGGCACGGCCAGCCCCACCTGTCGGCGACGCTGGGTCTGTTGCCGGACGCCGATGCTGTGCTGATGATCAGCGACACCAGCCAGGAATTCACCGAACCGGAGCTGACCTTCATCCGGCAGGCCGTCGAAATCTGCCCGACCGCAACAATTGTGGCCAGCAAGACCGATCTGTACCCGCACTGGCGCGATATCGTCGCCGCCAATGAGGCGCACCTGCGCCGCGCCGCCGTCAGCACCCCGGTGATCCCGGCGAGTTCGGTGTTGCGCAGCCACGCCGTCACCCTCAACGACAAAGAGCTCAACGAGGAGTCGAACTTCCCGGCCATCATCAAGTTCCTGTCCGAGAAGGTGATGTCACGGGAGAACGACCGGATCCGGGACCACGTTCTCGGCGAGATCCGCTCCGCCGCAGAGCATCTGACGCTCACCGTGCACAGCGAGCTGTCGGTGCTCAACGATCCGGCCGCCCGTGAGCGGCTCACCGCTGATCTGGAGCGGCGCAAGGAGGAAGCCCAGGACGCATTGCAGCAGACCGCGCTGTGGCAGCAGACGCTCAACGACGGCATCGCCGACCTGACCGCCGATGTCGATCACGATCTGCGCAACCGATTCCGGCTCATCACCGCCCACACCGAGAAGGTGATCGACGGCTGCGACCCCACCCAGCATTGGGCCGAGATCGGCACCGAACTGGAGACCTCCGTCGCCACCGCCGTCGGCGACAACTTCGTCTGGGCCTACCAGCGGGCCGAGGCCCTGGCGGCCGAGGTCGCCCGGCTGTTCACCGAAGCGGGCCTGGACGTCGTCGAGCTGCCCGAGGTCAGCGCCCGCGACATGGGCGCCGGTTTCGGGGAGTTCAAATCGGTATCCAGGCTGGAGGCCAAACCGATCAAGGCCGGCCACAAGGTGGTCACCGGTATGCGCGGTTCCTACGGCGGCATCCTGATGTTCGGCATGCTCACCTCGTTCGCCGGGCTGGGCATGTTCAACCCGTTGTCGCTGGGGGCGGGATTCCTGTTGGGCCGCAAGGCCTACAAGGAGGACATGGAGAACCGGATGCTGCGCGTGCGCAACGAGGCGAAGACCAATGCGCGCCGGTTCGTCGACGACATCGCCTTCATCGTGAACAAGGAGTCCCGGGACCGGTTGCGTACGGTGCAGCGGCAGCTGCGCGACCACTACCGCGGTATCGCCAACCAGACCAGTCGTTCGCTCAACGAGTCGCTGCAGGCCACCCTCGCGTCGGCGAAGATGGAAGAGGACCAGCGCAACACCCGGATCAAGGAGCTCGAACGCCAGCTCAACATCCTCAAGCAGGTCGTCGACAACGTCGACAAACTCGTTGCCGCCGGTTGATTCCCCGTCGCTTCGCCCGCCCGCTGGGCTGGATTCCCCGTCGCTTCGCTCACCCGCTGGGCTGGATTCCCCGTCGCTTCGCTCGCCCCTTTAAGCTGGGCCCGACATGAGCACCAGCGAACACGTCCGCGCCATTCTCGGCGGCACGATTGCGGCTTACCGGGCCGATCCGATGTATCGGCAGCGCCCCGATGTGCACGCCGAACTCGAACGGATCGAGCGCCGGCTGAACGAGCCGATGCGGATCGCGCTGGCCGGGACCCTGAAGGCCGGTAAGTCCACGCTGGTCAATGCGCTCGTCGGAGAGGACATCGCCCCGACCGATGCCACCGAGGCCACCCGCATCGTCACCCGGTTCCGGCATGGGCCGTCCCCGAAGGTGACGGCGAATCACCGCGACGGCGGACGGTCGAACGTCCCGATCGCCCGCGCCGCCGGCGACCAGCAACGCAGCCTGACATTCAGCTTCAGCGGGCTGAACCCCGAGGACGTCGAGGATCTCGACGTCGAATGGCCCGCCGCCGAACTGATCGACACCACGATCATCGACACACCGGGCACCTCCTCGCTCTCGCGCGATGTGTCACAGCGGACGCTGCGGCTACTGATTCCCCAGGACGGCGTGCCCCGGGTGGACGCCGTGGTGTTCCTGCTGCGCACCCTCAATGCCGCCGACATCGCGCTGCTCAAACAGATCGGTGAACTCGTCGGCGGGTCCTCGGGAGCGCTCGGCGTGATCGGGGTGGCGTCCCGCGCCGACGAGATCGGCGCCGGACGCATCGACGCCATGCTCTCGGCCCGCGATGTCGCCACCCGCTTCACCGCCGAGATGGACAAGACCGGGATCTGCCAGGCGGTGGTGCCGGTGTCCGGGTTGCTCGCGCTGACCGCGCGCACGCTGCGCCAGAGTGAGTTCGTCGCGCTGGAGAAGCTGGCCGGGGTGCCGCCCGCGGAGCTGGCCAAGGCGATGTTGAGCGTCGACCGGTTCGTGCGGGAGGACGCCGCGCTGCCGGTGGACGCCGCGACCCGCGCCGCCCTGCTCGAGCGGTTCGGGATGTTCGGCATCCGGATCTCCATCGCCGTGCTCAGCGCCGGGATCGCCGATTCGGTGGCGCTGGCCGACGAACTCCTGGAGCGCAGCGGCCTGATCGCGCTGCGTGACGTCATCGACCAGCAGTTCGCGCAGCGCTCCGATCTGCTCAAGGCGCATACGGCACTGCTGTCTCTGCGCCGATTCGTCCAGGTCAACCCGATCTACGCCGGCCGGCAGATCCTCGCCGACATCGACCCGCTGCTTGCCGATGCGCACGCCTTCGAGGAACTGCGCTTGTTGAGCCAATTACGTTCCCGGCCAACCACATTGACCGAAGATGAGATGTCGTCACTGCGACGACTGATCGGCGGCTCGGGAACCGACGCGGCCAGCAGGCTCGGCCTGGGCCCCGACGCGCCGAACGACGGCCCGCGCGCCGCGTTCGCCGCCACCCAGCGATGGCGCCGCCGGGCCGACCATCCGCTCAACGATCCGTTCACCACCAGGGCCTGCCGGGCGGCCGTGCGCAGCGCCGAGGGACTGGTTGCGGAGTTCCACGCCCGGGGCAGGTAGTCGTCAGGGCCGCGGGTACAGCGTCCTGGTCTCGTTCTGACGCGCCCGGCGCCGAGTGGTGGTGGTCTCGTCGTCGTCGTCGTCATCGTCGTTCGCCCGCGATCGTGGGGTCCGAGTCGGCCGCTCAGAGGAGGACGAGGTCTCCGAGGAGGACGACGGGCCGATCACATCGCTGATATCGGTGGTCTCTACCGGCCTGGTGGGGCTGGTGGTACCCGTGGTCGTCGTGATGGTCGCGCTGCTGGAACTGTCCGAGAACGGCGTCACGTACTCCAGAGGTGCCGGCTCGGTGCCGCCGGCCTGCCGGACCACGAACATCGTCAACCACACGACCAGTCCGATGGCCGCGAGCGCGGCCACACTGGCGGCCAACAGGGTGGGCGTTCGCTCATGCCATTTGGGATCGCCCGTCACGGCCACCGATAGTAGCCCCGGATCAATCCAGCTGCCGGATGACCTCCGAGGCGAAGAACGCCAGGTGGTCGAGATCGGACATATCCAGAACCTGCAGGTAGACGCGCTGGACTCCGGCCCGGGTGAAGGCGCCCAGCTTGTCGGCGATCTCCCCGGCGGAGCCCGCGAGCGGTGAGTTGCCGCGCATCTCGTCAAGTTCGCGCCCGATCGCCGCGGCCCGCCTGGTGAGCTCGGCCTCGTCGCTGCCCGCGCACAGGACGAAGCAGGCCGAGTACACCAGCGAATCCGGGGCGCGGCCGGCGTCGGCGACCGCGGTCGCCACCCGGTCGTATTGCGCTGTCAGGTCTTCCAGCGAGGCGAAGGGGATGTTGAACTCGTCGGCGAACTGCGCGGTGAGCGCCGGTGTCCGCTTGGGGCCTGCGCCGCCGATGATGATCGGCGGACGCGGGGTCTGTGCGGGCTTGGGCAGCGCCGGCGAATCCTTGACGATGTAATGCGTTCCGGCGTAATCGAAGGTGTCACCGACCGGGGTGCCCCACAACCCGGTCAGGATGTGCAACTGCTCGGTGAGACGGTCGAAGCGTTCGCCCAGCGGCGGGAACGGGATGGCGTAGGCCAGATGCTCGGACTCGAACCAGCCGGCGCCGATGCCGAGTTCGACTCGGCCGCCGCTCATTTCGTCCACCTGCGCGACGGCGATGGCCAACGGTCCAGGGTGGCGGAAGGTGGCCGATGTGACCATGGTGCCCAACCGGATGGTGTTGGTTTCCCGCGCGATGCCGGCCAGCGTCACCCACGAATCCGTGGGGCCGGGCAGGCCGTCACCGGCCATGGCCAGGTAGTGATCGGACCGGAAGAAGGCGGAGTATCCGAGTTGTTCGGCGGCTTGTGCGACGGCGAGCTGGTCGGCGTACGTGGCGCCCTGCTGGGGTTCGACGAAGACACGGAAGTCGAGGGAAGGCATGCCGACAACGATAGTTGGTTCACCCGGGCAGGGCGGCGACCGCGACGGTGAACGCGGCCCGCTCGAAGAATTCGGGGGAACAGCTCACCCCGGTGATGCGCTCGGCCAACGTGAACCCCGCTGCGGTCAGGTCGCTACCGAGATCCTGCAGGTCACCGAGCGCATCGGGTTCGGCGCCGAGGCGCTCGTCCGGGAACAGCAGATCGACGTCGAGCAGCAGCCGGCCGTCACGCCACCAGTGGAAGCGGCTCACCGAGTTGATATTGCGGAAATGCGAGACGATGGTCCGGCCCTCCGACAGCGGGCCGGTGGCCGCCTCGGTCACGCCGAGGTAGCCGTTCAGCTCGGCGATCACCGCCCAGCCGGGAGCGGCGTCGGTGACCGCGATGATCGCCTCGTCGGGCCGGTAGCCGGCATCCCAGCGTTCGACGGTCCGCGACACCACGGCATCGATACCGTGGACCTGCGCCAGCGTGCTCGCCCCGAGCGCGGTGATGAGCGCGGCGGGGGTGATACCGCTGATCAGCGTGACGCAGTGCCCCTCGGCGGTCCAGGCCCAGTCGACCGTCACAGGCCGCGGTGGCTGCCCTGCACCGCGGCGATCGCGTCGGCGTCCCCGTCGAAGCTGACCCGGGCGGGTTCGCGGCCCGCGGCGAACAACAGCAGTTCGCCGGGATCGCCGCTGACGGTCACCGGCGATCCCTTGCCTGCGGTGGTCAGCACCTTGCCGTCTCGGGTGGTCAGCGATACCCGGGCCGGTGCCCTGGACAGTGTCATGCGTGCGAACATGCGGACCTGGCCGGCCAGGGCGTCTGTGGTCTCCTGATCGAGAACCCTTGGTTCCCAGTCTGTTCCGGCGCGACGGACATCCTCGTGATGGATGAACATCTCGGTGACGTTCGCGAACCGGTCGATCAGGATGAACGGGGAGTACAGCGGCGGGCCGGCGGCCACCTGGGCGAGCAGGTCGGGCCAGTCGGTGGAGGCCGTCACCTGATCCTGCACGCGGGCGGTGTAACCGGCCAGCTTGGGCACCAGGATTCCGGGGGCGGCGTCGAGGCGGCGTTCCCGGACCACCAGATGCGCGGCCAGATCACGGGTGTTCCAACCCGCGCACAGCGTGGGTGCGTCGGGGCCGGTGGCGCGCAGGGTGTCCACCAGCGCCGCACGTTCCTTGCGGGCAATGCTCATGTCGCGACACGGTCCATCAGTACGTCTCCACCCCTTCGATTCGGACGAACATGCCATGCCCGGTGCCGTCGTTGGTGAAACGCGTGCCGGCCTCCGATGCCTCGATGGTCCAGCCCAGTGCGGTGTAGGTCCGGTAGTCCAGTGGCACGGTCGGGATGTCGCCGAGGTTGCCGGATACCCAGGTGACGGCGCCGTCGGCGTTGAGGTTGACGCCGTTGGCCGGGAATCCGTCGATGCTCGGCGACTTCTCGAACTCGGCCTCGCAGCTCACCGCCTCGACGTTGAGCTGACAGCGGGTCAACCCCGACTTCGTCTCGAGGTAGACGTAGCCGTTCTGCGGTGCGAGAGCCTCGGCTGCCGGGGGCCGGGGTGTGGCCGATGACGGCGGAGGTGCCGGGGTCGCCGAGGTGGTGCGACTGGGTCGCGTCGTCGGGAAGTCCGGTTCGGTGCCCGAGGGTGCCGAACCGACCGGGTTTCCGTCGGTGCTGTCACTGCATCCGGCGAGCACCACGGTGAGCGCGACGGCGCCGGCCCCGATGCACGCTGCTGCCCGTATCGCCCTGCCTGCCACGAGGTCGAGGCTACCGGGCTGAACCCCGAATACCGTTCGATGACATCGGCGACGGCACGTCGGTGTCGAGTGCAGCTAGGTCAATGTGGCGCCGCGGCGCCGCATCAGCTGGTGCATTGCCTGGTACGGGCTGCATTGTGGAATCAGCGATTTGTGGATCTTGGTCACGGCGCTGTAGTTGACGTCGACCACGTTTGCCAGTGGCGACAGACAGAGCTGGGCGCACAATTGGTAGGCGTCCATGGTGCCCAGCCCGTACAACTCACTGAGCCAACGCACCATCTCGACCTGGCTGCAGCGCCACGCGTCCTCCAGCGGACGTGCCGATCCGACGGTCAGGATGGCGTCGTCGTGTTCCATCCGCGGCCACGCGGGGGCATGGCCTTTGATGAGATCGACGATCAGCGTGACATTCATGGCTCCTTCGAGAGCGGTGCCGCAGGTTTCGCCCTCGCCTTGCCGGTAGTGGCCGTCGCCCACCGAGAACGCCGCACCGTCGACGTTGACCCCCAGATAGACGGTGGTGCCCGCCCGCAGTTCGGGGGTGTCCATATTGCCGCCGAAGTAGTCGGGGACCAGCGTCGTGCGCACCTCGCGTAGCGCCGGCGCCACGCCGAGCGTTCCCAACATCGGGGCCAGCGGCAGCTCCCAGGAGAAATCGCCTTCGTGGGCGACGAACGTCGCCGACGACGCTGCACGGTCGACGGCGTAGATCCAGGTCAGTTCCGGCAGGGGAGCCTGCAGACCGGCGGTGCGATCGGTGCCGGTGAGGGCGCCGAACAGCGGAATCGTCGTCGATGCCGCCCAGTCGCGCGCGGGTTCCAGCGACACGATGTGCACCGCAAGGGTGTCTCCGGGTTCGGCTCCGGTGACATGAAATGGGCCGGTCTGGGGATTGAGTTCCTTCGGATTGAGCACCTCGCTGGGCTTGTCGCCGACGGAGGTGACCCGGCCGGCGAAGGCATCCTCCGTCCACAGCCGCAGCGCGGTCCCGGGCTCGACCTCCATCACCGGGTCGGCGCCGCCGAACGTCCAGACGTACTGGTCGGGGGTCGGTGTGAACTCAACGATGCGCATACAATTCACCTCCGGTGGTCTTGCCCGCCTTCACCACACTGGGAAGCAGCACGGCATAGCTGCCCGCGATGACGAACCACAACAACGCCTGGCAGATCAGCGCATCGGTGCGAAAGTCGGCCAGCAGGTCGGCGGGGAACCCGGGGAACAGCAGTGTGCCGTCTGAATCGGTGATGGCCGAGGGCGTTTCGCGGAAGGAGGGCAGCGCGATGACCACCGCTGATATCGCTGCCAGGTATCCGACGCACCCCGTGACCGCTGCCGCGCAGCCGCCCAGGCGGGGTGCCAGCCGTAGTGCTGCAGTACCCGCGACCGCCGCCAGTGCCACCGACGCGATGATCACCGCGAGGTAGGCGGTGGTGCGGTCACCGGCTGACTCCGGTTGTCCCACACCGGGAAGATTGGCCGGATAGGCCACCCAGGGCACCACCGCCACGGTGACGAACCCCGCCACCGCTGCCAGGACCGCCACCAGTCGGGGGTCCGCCGTGATCCGGTGCCGCTGCAGCGTGGCCAACACGATGCTCACCGCCACGGCGAACAGGGCGCCGGTGATGATTGCGAACATGATCGTGCCGACGCCCGCCCCGATGTTCTCCTGGACAGTACGGGCGAACACCTCATGCTCGTGGGCGTGCTCGCCACCGGCCGCGGCGTGTGACCGCGCCTCCTCGTAGGAGATGGCCTCGGTGATCAGCGGAGCAATCTGCGTGCGGGCGTAGAGAAATGAGGCACTGCCGGCCAATGCGCCGGAAAGCAACCCGAGCCCGATGATCTTCTTTTCCATGATGATTCCGATCAGTGGCAGGGGAAGCCGAGCAGGTGGCGGGCATCGTGAAGGAACTCGTGCACGTGGGTGTCGGATCCGAACACCGAGACCGCCCCCTGGTCGTAGCCGAGGAAGTAGTAGGCGATGAGCGCCAGCACGGTGGTGCTCGTGAGCCACAGTGCGGTACTGGTCGTGGCACTGTCCGGCAGCGCCACTCCGATGGACTTGGTTCCGGTATCTGCAGTCGACATCTGTGACTTCCTCTCGTGGGGTCAATTACTTCCAATTAACAACTATTTCGTGACGACCACAGTGTGCGAAGCAACGGATGACCGCGTCAACTCCTATGGGCACTTGAGCTGGCTTGGAAACCCATATTTAACCTGCCCGGACGCGAAAGTTAAGTGCTTGTAACAGCTGCGCCGTCGGATTGCGAAGCGCCTTGTGGGTGTTCATAGTTCCAGGTGGAAGTATTACAGATCCCAAGTAAAGAAGCGGAGGTGCGATCGGCAATGCATGGTCCACACGATGTCGGTGGCCGGGACGGGCTGGGCCCCGTCGCCACCGAGTTCCTGGAACCGGGTATCCCGGACTGGCGCTACCCGTTCGAGGGTCGGATGCACGCGGTCACGGCAATGGCCCTGCAGCAGGGCGTGTTCAATCTCGACGAACAACGGCACGGAATCGAGTTGATGAAGTGGAGTGACTACACCGACTCCACCTACTACTCACACTGGTTGTTCTCGGTGGAGAAACTGCTCAACGACAAGGGGATCATCTCGCACGAGGAGGTTGATCAGCGGATGAAGGAGCTGGGCGCACCGGCGATGACGCCGCACCCGGACAAGCCCGAGACGCTCTCGCCGCTCGCCGAGAACATGATGGATTTCATCTGGAACGGCACCCCGCATGACCTCCCGGCGACCAGCCCGCCGGTGTATGAGATCGGCGCCGCCGTGCGGGTGCTCAACCTCCACGAGTCCACCCACAACCGCCTGCCCGGCTATCTGAATCGCGCCACCGGCGAGGTGGTCAAGCAGTACGGGGCCTATCGCGATCCGGCCGCCAGCGCGCACCGGCAGGTCGAGGAGCCCCACCAGCTCTACATGGTGCGCTTCAGTGCCACCGAACTGTGGGGCGACACCGTGACCGAAGAGTTCGATCTCTACGCAGACCTGTTCGAGGGATACCTCGAGCCGGCCGGCGCCTGACTACGAAGGAGTATCTCGAGATGGATTGGATTTCCATGGCCGACGTCGAGGCGCGGGTCAACGCGCTGGAGTCGCTGATGGTCGAAAAGGGTCTGGCCGAGCACGAGGCGGTCGATGCCGTGGTCGCCTCGTTCGAGAACGACATGGGCCCGGTCAACGGGGCCAAGGTGGTTGCTCGGGCCTGGACCGACCCGCAGTACCGCGAGTGGTTGCTGTCCGATGCCACCGCGGCGATCGCCGATATGGGCTTCACCGGACTGCAGACCGAGCACATGGTCGCCGTCGAGAACACCCCGGAGCGGCACAACGTCGTGGTGTGCACCCTGTGCTCCTGCTACCCGTGGACGCTGCTGGGCATTCCGCCGGCCTGGTTCAAGTACCCGCAATACCGCGCGCGGGTGGTGAAGGAGCCGCGCAGTGTCCTCTCGGAGTTCGGTGTGACGCTGGCCGATGACGTCAAGATCGACGTGTGGGACAGCAGCGCGGAGATCCGCTATCTGGTGATCCCGCAGCGGCCGGCGGGCACCGAGGGCCTCACCGCCGACGAGCTGGTTCCGCTGATCAGTCGGGACTCCATGGTGGGCACCGCGCTCGTCACCTCGTCTGCGGGGTCGTGATGACGGCGCCCACACTGGACTTCGCCGGCCTCGACGATCTGGGCGGGCCGGTCGCGCTGCCCAGATCCAACGGTGAGCTGATCTTCGATGCACCCTGGCAGGGAAGGCTTTTCGGACTCGTGGTGCACATGTGCGAGTCGGGCCGCTTCGAATGGAACGACTTCAAGAAGCACCTGATCGAGGTCATCGACGGCTCCGGGGTGGACGACGTCTGCGATCCTTCGATCTACTACCGCCAGTTCGGGGAGGCATTCACCCGGCTGGTCGCCGAGAAGGACTACGTCAGTGCCGATCTCATCGAGCAGCGCAGCCGGATCGAGTCCGAACGTCTGTCGCACAACGACCATGACCATGACCACCATCACTGAGGGAAGGGATCGTTGATGTCCAAGCTCACCGCTCTGTCGCTGAGCGTCGGGGTGTTCGGCATGCTCTCGACGTTGATGACGGCGACCGTCTGGCCGCTGCCGGTCTGGGTGTTGTTCCTGGCATGGGCGTCGTTCTTCTTCGTCGGATCCGGGTTGACGGGTTTCGCAAAGTCCGTCGCCTGCAACTGGACCGGAATCGTGATCGCCACGGCCACACTGCTCTCGGTACAGGCCACCGGCAGCGCACTGTGGCTGTCGATCGCGGTCGGAGTCGGCAGTCTGGCCATGGTGCAGGCCTCACGCCTGCCGTGGATCTCGGCGACGCCGGCGATTGTGTTCGGATTCGCGATGACGGTCGGCACCATCGCCGCGACCGGAAACGGCATCACCACGGCAGGGATCGGTCATCCCGCGCTGGTCGCCGCCGTCACCGCGTTCGTCGGCGCGGGCTTCGGCGTGGCCTCCGAATGGGGCGGATCATTGATCGCCAGAGTATTCGGTGCAGGCGCGGTGCCGGTCGCGCAGCCCGCGTGACCGGCGACACCCCGATAAGCTGCACACCAACAACAGTTCGCGATGGAAGCGATCACGTCAGGAGCGGTAGTGCCGATCTCGACCAGCGTCGAAAGTGTCTCCGAAGTGTTCTTCCGGATCGGTCGCTGGTGGACCGAATCGCTGTCGCAGGGTCTGCTCGACAGCGAGGTCAGCACCATCGAGGGATGGCGGGTCCTCGGCGCACTGCGCGGCGGCGAGGGCTTCACCATGAGTGAAATGTCAACGGCCATGGCCATTCCGCCACCCACGTTGACACGCATCGTGGACAAGCTGGTCGACGGCGGGTTCGTGCTCCGGCGCGTCGACGCCACCGACCGCAGACGTGTGCTCATCTATCTGTCGGCCAGGGGCAAGTCGAAAGTGCGCCGGCTGGCCCGGCAAGAGGCGGCGATGAAAGCCACCCTCGCCGAGGAATTCGGCGAGGACAGCGCGGTTCAACTGATCAGGACGCTTGCCCGCGCCAGTGAGCTGCCGGTTCCGGGACGTTGATCTCGCGGGTTGCTGCCAGATCGCAACTTTTTCACCTCGTGAACAACGGCGCAATGTCGCGTTAACGGGACCCCGTGAAGATGACGCAAAGGCTCGGCACGACCGGGTGGATGGAGGCAACGATGGACATGACATCGATGCCCGCGGGTGCGGCCCGGCCCCGATCCACCGTCGACATCGCCCTGGTGGTGCCCAGAAGTGGGTCGGCCGGCATCTATGGCCCGTCCTGTGAGGCCTGCGCCGAACTGGCCATCGCCGATGTGAACGCGACCTCCGGGCTCATGGGTAAGCAGGTTCGCCTCCGGTTGGTGGACGGTAGCCGCGCGCCGTCCGTCGTCGCGGCGGAGATCCAGCGGCTGCTCCAGCGGGGAGCGATCGACGCGGTCACCGGATGGCACATCTCGCCGGTCCGCCAGGCCATCGCCCGGGTCACCGCCAACCGGGTGCCCTACGTGTACGGACCGCTCTACGAGGGCGGCGAACGGACGCCAGGGCTGTTCCTCACCGGTGAGACGCCCTCGCGCCAGTTGCTGCCGGCGATGGACTGGATGAACGCCGAATACGGCATCGACCAGTGGGTGCTGATCGGCAACGACTACATATGGCCCCGCCAGACCGGTGTGGCCGCCCGACTGCATGCCCGCTCGCAGGGCCGACCTCTGCTGGACGAGATCTACGTACCGCTCGGAACACAGGACTTCGGCGCAGCGATACGCCAGGTCGAGGAGACCGGAGCGGCGGGCGTGCTGCTGCTGCTCGTCGGTGGCGACGGGGTGGCGTTCAATCGCCAGTTCGCCGCTGCCGGCCTGTGCCCGGCGGTTCCCCGGCTGAGCCCGCATGTCGAAGAGAACATGCTGCTGGCCAGCGGCAGCGACAGCAATGACGGGTTGTTCGCGGCCGCAGGGTATTTCGAAGCACTCAACACCACGGCCAGCATGGACTTCGCGTCGCGCTACTACGGTCACTTCGGCTTGTCGGCGCCGGCCCTCAACAG
This sequence comes from Mycolicibacterium frederiksbergense, assembly GCF_012223425.1. GTDB lineage: Bacteria > Actinomycetota > Actinomycetes > Mycobacteriales > Mycobacteriaceae > Mycobacterium > Mycobacterium frederiksbergense. The sequence goes on along the minus strand of NZ_CP038799.1, from coordinate 1,807,048 downwards.
CATCGGTGAATCCTGTTATGAAGCCTTCACCCTGTTGATCGCGCTGGTGTCGCGGGCCGGGTCGCTGGGCATCGATGCTCTCACCGGTGCGGCGGATGGCCTGACCTACATCAGCCCCCGTGGTGAGGTCACGATGCGCGGCAACCAGATGGCGCAGGACATCTACGTGGCCGAGGCCAAAGGCCTGGACTTCGAGGTGAGGTCTCGGATCTCGGCTGCCTGAGCTACTGGTGCAGCACGATCCGGACGAGTTCCGGAATTGCGTTGACGGCGGGGGGTTCGTTGCCGAAGTTCTCGATCAGCACCACCTGAAGCTCGCCGACGACACCGCCGAGGATGGCGCCGACGGCGATCATGGTCGGCTCGTCGTCCTTGAACACCGGCCGCAGGATCGACTCGTACTCCTCGTTGGTGAGCTGGCCCATCTTGTCGATGATCGTGTTCTCCAGGTCGAGCACGTTCATCGCGTAGTCCTGGGCTTCGAGCAGCGTGGTCGGCAGCTGCGCCAGGACCATCTGGACCAGGTTGTCCTTCAGCCCGTTGTAGCGCTGGGTGCCGACGGCCATCTTGACCAGGGGCTTGGCGATGCCGGTCTGGGCATCGATGGCCGCGCTGACCTCCTTGCCGACCAGGGCGAACAGTTTGTCCGCGCCCGGGCCGCGCAGCACCCCGTCGAACAGGATCTCGGGGGAGAACAGGTCCTCGGCCAGGATTCTGGCGTAATCGCGGGTGACCTTGTCCCGCTGTGCGTGCAGCAGGCCCTGGAAGGGGATGAAGCCCAGGTATTTCTTGGGTTCGATGGGGCGGAACAGCATGTTCAACGCGATGTAGTCGCTGATGAAGCCGACGCCGAAACCGAAGGCCGGCATGATCCACGGATTCTGGAACAGCGCCCAGGCGAACATCTGCACGACGCCGATGACGAGCCCGAAATAGATGCCGCTGCGCCGGACGAACGCCATCGCGTCGTCACCCATACCGCGCATCAACTTGTTGAGCTTGTCCTTGTTGCGGACCAGGGTGGTCACGGCCAGGTACTGCACATCGACGAACCGCGGCAGATCGGAGCGCATCTCGTTCATCAGCGATTCGACGACGCGCGGTGTCTCGTCCTGGATCCGTTTCTGGATGGCGCGCCGCCCCGCTTCGGGCAGCGAGTCCCACAGGCCGGGGCGGATCTGTTCGGCGACCTCGCGGGATATCTCGTCGATGGCTTCGGTGAGCGGTTCGCGCAGCGCCTCGACCGCCTCCTTGGCATCGACGCGCTCGAGCAGTTCCTCGGGTTTGAGCAGATTCTGGGTGAGCAGCTCGATGGTCTTGGAGCCCACCTTGCCGGCCCGGCGCGGCACGATGCCCTGCCAGCCGAACGGGCCGATGCCCTTGAACTCCATTGGGCGGTAGAGCATTTCCACCGCGACGATCTTGGTGCTCCACCCCACGAACGCCGCGATGAACGGCATGGACAGGTAGATGAACCAGTTGACGCTGAAATCGGCCCGAATCTCAGCCCACGACTCGATGGCGAGGATCGCCTCGCCCGTCATCCGTTCACGGACCGTCCTGCTGCACCGCTGCCGCCCACAGCCCCTTGCCCAGCTCCGAGAGGCTCAGCGACAACTTCTCGGTCCGGGCGATCAACGGCCCGCGCGATGCGCTCTTGATCGCCTTCAGCACCATCGGCTCCGCCATCAACACCTCGTAATCCGCTTTTCGTGACGGGTCCTCCGGACCGGTCTCAACAAGTCCAAGGGATAGCAGATGATCGACGTACTTCGGGACCATATGGGGAAGTGCGACGTTTGCGGTGCGCCCGATCAGGCACGCGTTCTGCAGCACGACCTGGTTGCGCGACCGGCTGTGCACGTTGACCAGCGGGGAGGATGTGCCGTCCGACAGTGCGCCGACGATGCGGGCCTCGTCGGCGACGAGCTGGTCGAGCAGCCGGTGGTAGAGCTCCTGCTGGCTGCCGCTGGTGCTCTGGTCCAGGGCGCGGTCCAGCAGCCGGCCCAGCTTGGTGTGCAGCGAGTCCGTGGATTCGGGTGCGGCCTCGGCGGACTGCAGCGGGCGCGGCGCGGCATCCAGGGCCTCCAGCCGGTTCTTCACCAGGGTGGCCAGCTGCTCCTCCGTCCAGGTGGCGAGCTTGAGGCCGGTTTTGGCAGCGTCGAGGGCGCGGTCGGTGAGGCCCAGGGGGTCGAACCATTTCGGCACCACCGGTTGCTGCTTGGGGGTGCGGATCGCGATGGCGATATCGCCCAGCGGGGTGGCGAAACGGAATCCGCGGCGGTTGAAGCCGTTGCGCTTGACCGGTGTCCGGTCGGTGACGGTGGCCTCGACGGGTTCGTCGGTATCGGGGGATTCGACGGTTTCGGCGGAGCCGGCGATGACGTCCTCGAGCGGGACGTCGACAGGGACCTCGGCCGGGCCGTGATGAGGACTTTGCTCTGACACCTGTGATCGACCCCTATGTGCGCGACGGGTGAGCGGCTTACGGTCCACTATGACCGGATAAGGCACCGTACCGGCTAACGCGGTACCGGTGGTCCGGTGCCCTCGGTGTCGGTGGGATCGCCGTACTCGGCGGCGGGCTGCACATGTGCGCACAGCAGGGCGCTCAACGGCACCGAGAACAGGAGTAGCGCGAGCGTGGTGTCATCGGGTGAGAAATCTTTGTAGACGGTGACGATGCCGGCGGCGGCCGCCACCAGGAGCAGCTGGGCCGACACGGCGAGCACGACACCGGTGTGCGCCGTTCCGGATTCCGGTGGCATCGTCCAGAGCAATGCGAACAGCGCGGCGGTGACCGCGATGACCGGTGTCAGCGGGACGGCGAGGACGCTCGGTATCCACGCGGTGCCGACCGCGATGAGCAGCGGTATCAGCACCAGCCGGTTGATCAGCTCGGCCGGTAACGGTGCCGCGCGGCCTGAGACACCCAAAAATGTTGCCAAGCAACCGATGACGACGAGGCACATGACGATCTGGGTGGGTTTGGCCCAGAAAGCGATGGGAACGGTCACGCCCATCTGGCTCAGCGTGAGGTTCACGTACACAGGCAGCAGGTACAGCAGACCGACCCGGGCGACGAACTGCCCGACGGTTCCGCACCAACGTCTCCGAGCGGCGACCGGTACCAGCGTCAGCAGCGTCGACCACATGATGGCGAGCTCGAGTCCGGCCGGCGGCGCGATACCGGCCGAGGTCGGACCGGCGATCGCAAGCATGAAGAGGTTCCCGACCACCACGACGGCGATGACGATCTGGCTTGCCAGCGCGCTGATACCGACGGCAAGCGTGGTGCGCACATCGCCGCGCGGGAGCAGGGGCGACTGAAACGATCGACGGGCGCCGTACGCGATGGCAACAGCGACGAGAATCGCGTGCGGCCAGGTCCCCGGACCGCCGGGCGTCCAATAGTTTTCCTTGAAACCCGAGGAGATACCGCCGACCTCGGTGATCTCGAGAACGACGACGATGACGGCCACCGCGCACAGCAGAGCGGTGTAACCCCAGCTCTGTCGATGACGCGAGATGCTGTGCGCGACGGCGGATCGCGAATGCGCGGCCAGCGCCACACCGCCGGTGGCCATCGCGGCCACGAAGGCCAGCGCGATACCAGGGACGTAGGTCTGGGCCCCGATATCGTCGATCAGGAGATAGATCAGTTCGTCCGGGTCCGCGGTGTCGAAGGAACTCAGGGCCCGGCCGAATGCGATGTTCGCCCAAATGGAGGGAATCCAGGGTCCGGCGACCAGGCAGACCAGCAGAATTCCCAGCCAAGGGCCGGTCGGCCGGCGGAGGATGTGCAGTCGGCTGATCACGACCGCGGCCGCGGCCAGCCATGACGCGACGGCTGGGATCACCTGCCAGCTGCGATCGATCGCCAGGATGAGGATCGGGATGAGCGGGGTGGCGACGCCGGCACACCAGGCCAGAAGTGCGTGGTGCCGTGGGGCATTGGGGCTGGTGGCGGTATAGATGTAGCCGACCGTTGCGGCACCTGAGCCGATCGCCAGGCCGCACAGCAGCGGCCAGATCGGCGAGTACTTGAAGACAAGTTCGCCGCCGAACAGCGAATACTCGTCGGGGGCGAAGAGTCCGGGGATGAACCCGAAGGCCAGCATGATCGCTGCGCCCAGCCAGGTGATGACCGCCAGGATGCGTAGCGGGACCGGCAGGGCGCGGGGCCGCAAGTAGGTGGGCCGTCGACGCGCCTCCTGCAGGAGCGGGGACAGCGCGCGTCGCACAGCGGGCTGCGGGCCGGATTCAGGTTGCACCGCGGCATTATTGCCGACCCGATGCCGTTTTTGGGATCGGTAGCGGCGGAAATGTCGTCTTCTCATCCCATGAACATCTGGAAGCCGGCCCTGCCCGTCATCGCGGCCGCACTGCTCGCGGGATGCACGTCGGAGCCCGTCGCCCCCGCCGCCGAGTCCGAGGCCACGCCGGCCCCGACACCGGTTTCGACCACCACGGTGGTCGCCTCGTCGCCGGTGACCGTCACCGTCACCGCGCCGCCGGGGGTGCCCGGTACCTGCACCGACGCCGATCTGGTGGTGTCTAACAAGCCGCTGGAATCGCAGGGTTCGGAGCACCGGGTGGTGCTGCTGTTCGAGAACGTGACCTCGAAGGCGTGCACACTGCAGGGCTACCCGGGTGCGGACATCGTCGACGAGGATCTGCCGATCGTGCATGTCGAGCGCCGCCAGCAGATCGCCGCACCGCTGCTGACCCTGGCTCCCGGCGATAGCGCCACCGCTGATCTGCAGGCCAGCGACGTGAATCGGGATACCGAGAGCCCGTGCGGGAAGTGGGGGCAGGTGGTCATCATCGCGCCCAACACGTTCCAGCAACGGCACCTGGATGTCGGCATGCCGATGTGCGGCGCACTGATCAGCGCGGTGGCCTGAGGCGCTGCCTTTCGTAGTGACCAAATGTTATTCTCTGGTCACTACGGAAGGTGGTGCCATGCCCCGACCGCTGATCCCCGATCGGCGCGCGCGCCTGGTGGCCGCGGCGCGTGAACTCGCGCTCGACAGGGGGTGGGCGACCACCACGGTCGCCGATATCGCGGCGCGGGCCGGCATCGGCAAAGGCGCTGTCTACCTGGAATTCCCGGACAAGGCGGCGATTCTGGCGGCCGTGCTGAACGCGAGCATGCGCACGCTGACCGCCGACGTCCATCGGCGCGTTCTCGACGCCGGCGACGTGGTCGACCTGCCGATGATCTACCGGTTCGGTGTCGAGGCACTGCTCGCCGATCCCTTGATGCGCGCCATGTATCTCGGCGACGAGACCACCCTCGGCGAGCATGTCCGCGCCGTGACGGACGATCGATACCAGCAGCGGTTCGACTGGCTCGTCGACTACATCGTCGCGCTGCAGCGCATCGGGGTGATCGACGCGGGCGTCGCGATCAAGCCGCTGGTGCGGATGCTCAGCGTGTTCACCATCGGCCTGCTGCAGGCGCCCGGCATCGTGGACGTCGGCGCCGACGATCAGCTCCGCGACACCGTCGGGCTGTTCGCCGATCTGGTCGGGCGAGGACTGGCCACCGGCCTGCCCGTCGACCCCGAGGAGGCCAGGCAGGCGCAACTGATCGTGCTCGAACGCCTCGATGCCCAGCTCCGACAGTTGGCGGTGCTCTGATGTCCGCGGTCTTCGAGGCCCATACCGACCTGACGGTCTGCGGAGGTCCCGTGCGGCTGTACCGCGCGGGCCGGTCCGGGCCGCCCCTGCTGCTCTTGCACGGCGCCATGCTCGACACCGGGCAGGGCGTTTGGCACGACGTGGCTTCGGCGCTGGCGCGCGATCACCGCGTCCACGTCATCGATCTGCCCCGGCACGGCGGGAGCCGGCCCTGGGTCGGCACGCTCGACGATGCGTTCTATCGCCGATTCATCCACGAGTTGCTCGACGAGCTGGGACTGGTGCGCGTCGGACTGATCGGATTGTCGTTGGGTGGTGGGGTGGCAACTGGGTTCGCGCTGGAACACCCGGACCGCGTGAGTGCTCTGGTGGCGATCGGACCGGGTGGTATCGGTGCCAAGCGCCCGCACCAGTTCCTCACCTGGGCGGCGATGCGTATGCCTGGCCTGCTGAGGCTGTGCAGCTGGATCTTGGCCCAGTTCCCCGGCTACGTCCGGTCATCCATGGCCGCCAACCTGACGGCCGGGGCCGACACCCCGGGATTTGAGCGCATCGTCTCCCAGGCCGTCACCGAGGCCCGGGAGAAGAACCGGCACGGAGAGAAGGCGCTCGACGATTGGCAGATCGAGGCGTACGGGCCCCGCGGCATGCGCCTCGACCTCACGCCCGCACTGCACACGCTGGGCGTCCCCACCTTGTGGATGCGCGGCGACCAAGATCCCCTGGTCGGTGCGGCCGAACTCGGCGCCGCCCATGCCCAGACCCCGGGATCCCGATGCGTCACCGTCGCCGACGCCGGTCACATCGTCACTTATGACCGCCCCGACGAGTTCGTCGCCGTGGTCCGTAGGTTCCTCGCCGAGGTGCTCTGAGCGGCGGGGCCGGCGCTCATTTCCCAAGTCGCCGAACAAGATTCTCAATGAGCCCCGATCGAGTCAATCAACCGTGAAGCGGAACTGATGTGAAGCCCGTCCCCAACTACCTCTGCGCTCTACACCACGTCGGTGCTCAACGGGATCGCCTTCTCGGCACGTGACGGTATCTGCCGCGCACAGCTCAGAGCGGCCGCCCAGATCGCCCTCAAGGCAATGGGACTGAGTTCGATCAGGCTTGCGTTCGAGCGCACTCGAAGCTTTAGCGTCGCAACCATGTCACCCACGAGCAACCACCTCACCTGGATCATCACCGGCGCCTCGCGCGGGTTTGGAAGGGCCATCGCCGAACGTGCCCTGGAAGCCGGCGATAGCGTCCTTGCCGCGGTACGGGAGCCACGTGCGGTCGCCGAACTGGCCGAAAGGTATCCCGACCGGCTTGCCGTGACGGCCTTCGACGCCAGGAAGGCCTCGCAGGTAGGAGGGGTGGTCGAGGCTGCGCTGCAGCGGTTCGGGCGCGTCGATGTCCTGGTCAACAATGCGGGCCGCGGGATCATCGGCGCGGCCGAGGAGGTGCCGGATGCCGACTTGCGCGAGGCGCTGGACCTGCACCTGTTCGTGCCCGCCGCGCTGGTGCGGGCGGTGCTGCCAACGATGCGCACGCAGGGCCGCGGCACCATCATCCAGATGAGCAGCCAGGGGGGACGTGTCTCCTTTCCCGGAGCGGGTGCCTACTCGGCGGGAAAGTTCGCCCTCGAAGGGTGGTCGGAGGCGCTTGCGGGCGAGGTGGCGCCATTCGGAATCCGGGTAATGATCGTGGAACCCAGCCGATTCCGTACCGGATTCAACCGACCCGATGTCATCGCCTTCGCCGAGTCGAGTCCGGTCTACCGAGAGGCGCTCAGCGCGGTGCGCGCGGACCTGGCGCAGGTCGACGGGGTCCAAGAGGGGGATCCGGTCAAAGCGGCAGAGGTGATCATCGACCTGACGCACGGTAACGACGTGCCGTTGCGACTCCCGTTGGGAGCCGAGGCTGTCCAGCGCATCGGCAACGGATACCGCGCCAATCTTGAAGCTCTGGAGAAGTGGGCCGGCGTCGCCAGCGGCACCGACTTTGTGGACGCGCCGCCGTCGGCCCGGCCGGTCTAGGGTTTGACGATGAGTGTCGACGACCTGATGGCCAAGGCTCTTGCGTCCATGGGCGAGGCCGTCGGCCCGGTATCCGTTGAGGTACTTCACCATATGGTCGACGGCGGCGAGATCGATGAACCGAGGACGATCGCCGAAGTCGCCGACCTGCTGGACATCACCGCGCACACCTTGCGCTACTACGAGCGCATCGGATTGCTGGTCGTCGACCGTGACGCCGAGGGGCGCCGCCGGTATTCGGCAGCAGCGATCCGTCGTCTTGTGTTCTTGACGCGAATGCGTTTGTCCGGCATGGCTATTCGCGATCTCCAGCACTATGTTGGGCTGGTCGATGCCGGTGCTGACACGGTGTCCGAACGGCTGGACATGCTGATGGAACACCGCGACACCATTCGTCGTCAGATCCGCGAGCTGACTCTCTCGCTGGCCGCGACGGAGTACAAGATCGCCACGTACGGGGGTCGCACGGGAGATCCTCGGTAGCGCTTTCCCCAACCCGGATCGCCGGGGTCACGTCGCCGATGCGTCGATGAGTCCTGCGGCGAGTCCCGTGTGCCGGCTCGACGAGCTGAACAACTCGCGGAGGAGGTCGGCATGTGCCCGAAATTCGACGTAATGGCTGCTCCGCGGCACTCCGGGCAGCCAGTACGTCGATTTAGGTGCGCGGCTGGCGGGGCCGGGAACAAATCCGCGCATGGTGCGGTTGACCAGACTGACAACTTGAGTGACACAGACTCAACTCTGGCTTGACAGGCAACCGCCTGCAGGTGCAGGCTTGAGCGAGGTTCACTCAGATCCCAAGTAAAAGCTATTCAGGAGGAACTCACTATGGCTCGTGCGGTCGGTATCGACCTCGGGACCACCAACTCCGTCGTCGCAGTGCTGGAAGGTGGCGACCCCGTCGTCGTCGCCAACTCAGAGGGCTCCCGGACCACTCCGTCGGTTGTCGCGTTCGCGCGCAACGGCGAGGTGCTGGTCGGCCAGCCCGCCAAGAACCAGGCGGTGACCAACGTCGACCGGACCATCCGTTCGGTCAAGCGTCACATCGGCACCGACTGGACCGTCGGGATCGACGGCAAGGACTACAACCCCCAAGAGATCAGCGCGCGCATCCTGCAGAAGCTCAAGCGCGACGCCGAGGCCTACCTGGGTGAGGACATCGCCGACGCCGTCATCACGGTGCCCGCGTACTTCAACGACGCCCAGCGCCAGGCCACCAAGGAAGCCGGCCAGATCGCCGGCCTCAACGTCCTGCGGATCGTGAACGAGCCGACCGCGGCCGCGCTGGCCTACGGCCTGGACAAGGGTGAGAAGGAACAGACCATCCTGGTCTTCGACCTCGGCGGCGGCACCTTCGACGTGTCCCTGCTGGAGATCGGCGACGGTGTCGTCGAGGTCCGCGCCACCTCCGGTGATAACCACCTCGGTGGCGACGACTGGGATGACCGGATCGTCGAATGGCTCGTCGACAAGTTCAAGAGCACCAGCGGCATCGACCTGACCAAGGACAAGATGGCCATGCAGCGACTGCGCGAAGCAGCCGAGAAGGCCAAGATCGAGCTGAGCTCCGGACAGAGCACCTCGATCAACCTGCCCTACATCACCGTCGACGCGGACAAGAACCCGCTGTTCCTCGATGAGCAGCTGACCCGCTCGGAGTTCCAGCGCATCACCCAGGACCTGCTCGACCGCACCCGTGCGCCGTTCCAGCAGGTGATCAAGGATGCCGGTATCTCCGTCGGTGAGATCGACCACGTGGTGCTCGTCGGTGGTTCGACGCGTATGCCCGCGGTCACCGATCTGGTCAAGGAACTGACCGGCGGCAAGGAGCCCAACAAGGGTGTCAACCCCGACGAGGTTGTCGCCGCGGGTGCCGCGCTGCAGGCCGGTGTGCTCAAGGGTGAGGTGAAAGACGTTCTGCTGCTTGACGTCACCCCGCTGTCCCTCGGTATCGAAACCAAGGGTGGCGTGATGACCAAGTTGATCGAGCGCAACACCACCATCCCGACCAAGCGCAGCGAGACCTTCACCACGGCCGATGACAATCAGCCCTCGGTGCAGATCCAGGTGTTCCAGGGTGAGCGCGAGATCGCCTCGCACAACAAGCTGCTCGGCTCCTTCGAGCTGACCGGCATCCCGCCGGCGCCCCGCGGCGTGCCGCAGATCGAGGTCACCTTCGACATCGACGCCAACGGCATCGTGCACGTCACCGCCAAGGACAAGGGCACCGGCAAGGAGAACACGATCAAGATCCAGGAGGGCTCCGGCCTCTCCAAGGAGGAGATCGACCGGATGATCAAGGACGCCGAGGCGCACGCCGACGAGGATCGTCAGCGTCGCGAAGAGGCCGATGTCCGCAACCAGGCCGAGTCGCTGGTCTACCAGACGGAGAAGATCGTCAAGGAGCAGCGCGAGGTCGAAGGCGGATCCAAGGTCCCCGCCGAGACGTTGGACAAGGTCGACTCCGCAGTCGCCGAGGCCAAGACGGCCCTGGCCGGCACCGATATCGCGGCCATCAAGACCGCGATGGAGAAGCTGGGCGTCGAAGCCCAGGCCGTCGGTCAGGCGCTCTACGAGGCCGCCCAGGCCGAGCAGGGTGCTGATGGCGCAGACGGTTCGGCCGCTGCCGACGACAACGTCGTCGACGCCGAGGTCGTCGAGGACGAGGACAACCGGGAGAACAAGTGAGCCAGGGCGATTCGCACGAAGAGCCGGTGACCATCACCGACAAACGGCGCATCGATCCGGAAACCGGCGACGTTCGTGACCCGAGCGCCGAGCCGTCCCCCAGCGGGGCGGCATCGGCGCCGGGCGCGGACCCCGCTCCTTCCGAGGAAGGCGACAAGGTCGCCGAGCTCACCGCCGATCTGCAACGGGTACAGGCCGATTTCGCCAATTACCGCAAGCGGGCCCTGCGCGATCAGCAGGTGACCGGCGAGCGCGCGAAGGCGGCCGTCATCACCCAACTGCTCGGTGTGCTCGACGATCTCGATCGGGCCCGCACCCACGGTGACCTGGAATCTGGACCGCTCAAGGCAGTTTCGGAGAAGCTGGTCACCACCCTGGAAGGGCTCGGCCTGACCAGCTTCGGCGCCGAGGGCGAGGAGTTCGACCCTTCGCTGCACGAGGCCGTCCAGCACGAGGGTGACGGATCGTCACCGGTGGTGGGCACGGTCATGCGCCGTGGCTACAAGGTGGGCGACCTGGTGGTCCGCCACGCCATGGTTGGTGTGGTCGACACGGTCGAGAATGCCGACGTGAACAGTGATCAACCCGCAGAATCAGAAGACTGACCCGGTGAGGAGGTGACGCATGGCTCAGCGTGAGTGGGTCGAGAAGGACTTCTACAAGGAGCTGGGCGTCACCTCTGATGCCGGCAAGGACGAGATCAAGCGCGCCGCGCGCAAGATCCTGGCCGAGAACCACCCGGACCGCAATCCGGGCAACTCCGTGGCAGAGGAGCGGTACAAGGCCGCCTCCGAAGCCAAGGAGGTCCTCACCGACGACGCCAAGCGCAAGGAGTACGACGAGACGCGGCGCCTGTTCGCCAACGGGGGCTTCGGCCGCCGCGGGCCAGGTGCGGGCGGCAACTTCGGTGGATTCTCCGGCGAGGGAGCCGAATTCAACCTCGGCGATCTGTTCGATCAGGCGGGTCAGGCCGGCGGTGCCAATATCGGTGACCTGTTCGGTGGTTTGTTCGGCCGTGGTGCCCAACAGCCGCGTCCGACCCGTCCGCGGCGCGGCAACGACCTGGAAACCGAAACGGAACTGTCGTTCCTGGAGGCCACCAAGGGCGTCGCGATGCCGTTGCGGCTGACCAGTCCGGCACCGTGCACCAACTGCCATGGCAGCGGTGCGCGACCGGGCACCAGCCCGAAGGTGTGCCCGGGCTGTAACGGTGCGGGTGTCATCAACCGGAACCAGGGTGCGTTCGGCTTCTCCGAGCCGTGCACCGAATGCCGGGGCAGCGGCTCGATCATCGAGCACCCCTGCGATGAATGCCATGGCACTGGGGTCACGACCAGGACCCGCACCATCAACGTGCGGATCCCACCGGGCGTCGAGGACGGCCAGCGGATCAGGCTGGCCGGCCAGGGCGAGGCCGGGCTGCGGGGCGCCCCCTCGGGTGACCTGTACGTCACGGTTCATGTTCGCGCCGACAAGGTTTTCGGTCGTGACGGCGACGATCTGACCGTCACCGTTCCGGTGAGCTTCCACGAGTTGGCCTTGGGTGCAACGCTTTCGGTGCCGACGCTGGAGGGCAAGGTGGGGGTTCGGGTGCCCAAGGGCACATCGGACGGCCGCATCCTGCGGGTGCGTGGGCGCGGTGTGCCGAAGCGTTCGGGTGGTCACGGCGACCTGCTCGTCACGGTGAAGGTGGCGGTGCCGCCGAACCTGGAAGGCGAGGTCGCCGAGGCGCTCGAGGCCTACGCGAAAGCCGAACGGGCCAGCGGATTCGACCCGCGCGCCGGTTGGGCAGGAAATCTGTCATGAGCAGGAACGACGATGCCCGCACGTTCCTGATCTCGGTGGCCGCCGAGCTGGCCGGTATGCACGCGCAGACTCTGCGCACCTATGACCGGCTCGGTCTGGTCAGTCCGCAGCGCAGCTCCGGAGGAGGTCGGCGTTATTCACAACATGATGTCGACCTGCTCCGCGAGGTGCAGCGGCTGTCCCAGGACGAGGGTGTCAATCTTGCTGGTATCAAACGGATCATCGAGCTGACCAACCAGGTCGAGGCGCTGCAGAACCGGGTGGCCGAACTGGCCGCCGAGGTCGAGCAGCTACGCAAGCCCAGTACCGCGCTGGTGCTGTGGAAGCCCGGCGCACGGCGGGCGCGTTAGCAGACCCGGATACTGAACCGCGCCGTCGCCGGCTCACCCGCGGCCATCCGGTAACCGCCGCGGCGCAGTGCGTCGGTGGGCGCGGCCATCGGCTCGATCGCCACCAGGGCGTCGGCGGCGGGCGCGAACAGCTGCGCGGCCGGATAACCCTGTTCGAACGTGACCTCGATCCTGCGGTCGCCGCCGGAGAGCGCGAACACCGACCCCGTGGGCACCTCGTCGAAACCGTCATCGAGCACCCGGTCAGCCAGCGGCGCCGACTCCGCGGCCCACGATTCGTGCGCTCCGGTCGGGAGACCACGGTCATCGACCGGTAGGTGACGCATGGTGGGCGTGCTCAGCTCCCACTCGTCGCGTGGCACGTCCGGAATCGTGAAATACGGGTGATACCCGAAACACAGCGGAACCCGACCCGCACCCGGCTCGACGGTGGTGGCGATGGTCAGCGTCCGCTCGGCAAGGGTGATCCGCTGCGTCAGCACATGCGGGAACGGGAACGCTGCCAGTAGTTCGGGCGTGCGGTAATCCAGCGTGGCGACCACGGCATTGGCCGATTGGTCACTGACCTGCCAGCCCGGATGGGCGGCCAGCACCCCGTGCATGGGGGCGCCGTGCGGATCAGTGCGTACCCGTGGCGCGCCCGCGAGGTCGACGTTCGTTGCGTCGACGGTGTACTCGGTACCGCTGAGCCGGTTTGCCCACGGATAGAGGATGGGGATGCCCATCGTCTTCCCGTCGTTGACGTAGGCGTCGAGGCCGCGTCGCTGCCCGAGGAACTCGACGCCGTCATCGGCCAGCGAGGTGCCGATCATGCCCGCGTCGGGCACGAAGGTGGCCGTCAGCGCCGACGACGGGTCCCGCAGGGTTACGCGCTTCAGTTCGGCCATGGCTGTCACGCTAGCGGGTCGTGCTGGATGCGCTCGGGCGGTGCGCCTTTCGCGATCAGCGCGGCCTTCGTCGCGGTGACCATGTCCGGACCGCCGCAGATCAGGATCTGGCGGTCACCCCAGCTGCCGTACCCGGTCACCACCTCGGGCAGCCTCCCGGTCTGGCGCACATGCAGGCCACGCGGCGGCTGGTGATCGGGATAGTCGGAGGCCCACGGCGGATTGGTGGAGAACTCCGACACCGGCGTCACCGAGAGCCACGGGTTGGTCGAGGCGATCTCCCACAGCGTGCGCAGATCGTAGAGATCGCAGGGGTAGCGGCCGCCGAAGAAGAGATGCACCCGCGGATTCTCGGCATAGCGGCTCAGGTCGGAGATCAGCGCCCGTAGCGGGGCCAGTCCGGTGCTGCCCGCCACCAGCAGCACGTCCTCCCCGTCGCGGTCGATCTGCAGTCCGCCGTGCGGGGCGGACAGCCGCCACCGGTCCCCGGGTGCCGTCTCGCCGACGATCGCGGTGCTGACCATCCCACCGCTGACGGACCGGATGTGGAACTCGATGGCACCACTTTCGTCGGACGGTATCGACGGACTGAGATAGCGCCATCGGCGGGGCCACTGCGGCACCTGCACCGTCACGTACTGCCCGGAGTGATAAAACAGCGGCCGGTCCAGTTGCAACCGGACGATGGAGACGTCCCGGGTGGCCCGGATGTGCTCCAGTACGGTCCCGTCGACGAACGGCGGGGTCTGCTCGGCGTCGGCCGCGCCACGCATCACCCCGATCACGAGTTCGATGAAATCGGATGTGGCCTCGGCGATCCGGCCGTCCCAGACGTCGGCCAGCTCGCCGCGCAGGGTGGTCAGCAGCGCCTGGCCCAGGGTGTCGTAATGCCTGGCGGTGACCCCGTACTTGCGGTGATCGCGGCCGAGCTGGGCCATGAACGCGACCGGCTCCTCGGCTCGCTGCGCGATCATCTCGGACAGCAGCCAGCTCAGCGCCTCACCGAAGGACGCGCGCTGGCGGGTCAGATCGGGGGGAAACAGGTCACGCGCCGACATGTCGATGGCGAACCAGCGGGTGTAGATCCTGCCGATCACCTGATCGGCGTCGACCGTGGCGCGCAGTGTCTGCAGCGCGTCGCGGTCGTCGAGTCCCACGAGGTACGAGTTTAGGCGCGGCCGATCGCGGGGGTCGCAATCAGCGCCTGCGGCATATCGGCAACCATTGAATGATAGTGTCCAAACATGCCCTCACCAGCGCAGAAAGCCCGGCAGTGGGGCAGGGGACAGGGTGAGTCGCTGCGTGCCAACGCCCGTTCCTCCAGACCTACGTTCTGACCCGCAGCGCTACGTGATGAAGGTGTCACCACTGACAGATCTGCCCGTCGAGTTGGGTCTGCCCGGGTGAGCGCGCCCGAGGTCACCGCGGTGCTGGTGTTCCATCCGGGCGGCAGCGGTGAGTTCTCGGAATGGGCGAGCACCCTGACCTCCAACGCCGCCGGTTGTATCAGGGCCCGGGTGTCGGTGGTCGACGGATCCTTGGAGCCCGCCGTCGCGGTGACCTTCACCGGCATCACAGAACTCGACGCGTGGCTGGACCGTGCCGACGCGCTGGGAAACGGGGGATGGCTGCCGGCGGCCCCGGCGATACTGCTTGCGACCGACGAGCCTCCGCCGGCAGGTATCGCAGCCTTCCGGCATCAGCTCGTCGCCGGCAGGACCACCGAATTCCTGCAGTCGCAGCGCGAACTCGCCACCGCCGCACACGGCTTCAGCGGGTATGAGGGCACCGTGCTTTTCGTCGATGGGGGAGAGGCCCTCTCGGTGCTGCGCTTCCGCACCGACCGGCATCTGACGGCGTGGATGTCATCGCGTCAACGCGAGGATGCGCTGCCCGGCCTGCGATCGAGCCTGACCGCGGAGTTCGCCCCGGTAACCGGCACCACCGCCTTCGGCACCACCGTCCGCACCGACGGTGGCCGCATGCTCATGACGCCCAACTGGAAATCGGTCATGCTGGTGCTGCTGGTGTTGTACCCGACGGTGATGCTGCTGTCGCGCTTTCTGGGGCCGGTGCTGGATCGCCTCGGTGCCGAGCCCTGGCTGTCGCTGTGGCTCAGTCAGGTGATCAGCGTGACGGCGATGCAGTGGTGGCTGATGCCCTGGGCCTCAAGGCCGTTCCGGCGCTGGCTGGACCCGGTCGACGGTGCGGGCTGGCGTAGCAGCCTGGCCGGTGCGTCGGTGATACTGCTGCTCTACGCGGTGACGCTGCTGCTGTTCGGTTCGGTCACGTGGCTGCAGTTCTGGGACTACGCCAGTCCGTGAATTCCCTTGTACAGCACCATGACACCGATGACGACCAGGATCGCGGCCATCAGGGTGGCGTGCTGTTGCTCCATCCACTCCTTCAGGCGTGTCAGTGGGGCCACCAGACGCTCTCCACTGACGACATAGGCGAGCACGGGCAGGATCACCGTGCTTCCCGCGATCGCCACGAAGTAGACCATCGCCAGCCAAGCCGGGGCCACCCCGATACCGGCGGTGCCGATCGCCAAACCTGCTGCGATACAGATGAACAACACCTTCGGGTTCACCACCGCCAGCGCCGCGGCGGTGATCACGGCCCGTTGCGGTGTGAGCCCGCTCAGCTTGCGCATCCATGCCGGTGAGTGCTCGGACTTCGTGCGGGTCACCCATTTGTATCCACCGAACACGATCAGTGCCGCGCCGATGGCAATGCGCACCCAGGACGCCCAGCCGGGCGGCTTGTCCAGCGAACCCACCAATCCCGAGGCGACCACGAAGACCGACACCAGTGCGGCCAGCCCCAGTAGCCAGCCGGCGAGGAAGGCCAGCCCGGTCGGGCGCGGTCGTTCGGTGTGCAGGGCCAGCACCGCGGGGATGATGGACAGCGGTGAGAGCGCGATGACGAGAGCCAGCGGCGCCAACTCGGTCAGGACTGAACCCCAGATGTCGTTCACAGTTCGCACCACTTCCACTGGCCGTTCTCGTAGGAGAAGGCGATTTCGTCCGGATCGGTGCCGTCGTTCTCGATGACGGTGTCGGCGGTGTTACCGGTGATCTCGATCGACGTGACGGTCAGATCGAGCTCGCCCATCCCGTCACGCATATCGGCGAAGTTGGCCCGGGAGAACTGTTCGTCGGCGCGCATCTCGGCGCACATCAGGTTGCGCAGGTTGTCGTATTCCTGCCCGTTCCAGGCCTGTTCGAATTGCGCGACGACCTTCTCGATCTGGTCCTCATCGGAGAGTGCCGCAACAGTGCTCGTTGGCGGCGCGCTGATCGGGCCCCCGGGGGGTTTGTGGCGGGTCACGGCGACGGTGACGACCGCGGCGACGGCGATGAGCAGCACAGCGCCCACCGAGCCGAGGATGAGCCCGTTGCGGCCGCCGGATTTGCCCTCCGGCACCCACAGCGGCCAACCCTGCGGTGGCGGCGGCCAGGACGGATCGGGTTGCCAGCCCGCGGGCGGCGTCCAACCCGGCGGAACGGGCGGCCAGTTCGGCGGTGGGTTGAAGCGCATGGCAATAGTGTCGCCGATGCCGGGGCATATTGACGTCAGTGACGCAGATAGCGCGAAGCGAGGGTCGACCGCCGTGGCGACAACCGACTTCGTCATCAACCCGACCAATCGAAAGGCTCTATCGCCGCAATACATCTACGACTCCGCCGAGTCGGTGATAGCGACACTGGCACCGCTGCAACTGCGCTCGAACAGCCGCCGCTGGAGTATCGGATGGACAGTGCCCAGAGGACAGCCAGGTCGATGCCCGCGCTGCTGTTGACCGCTTTGTTCGCGCGCTATTTCTGCGACCGTATGGAGTGCGGGCGAGGAGTTGATGGACCGGGCGGGCTACTGGTTGTCACGACCGACGTGGGAGCAGTAGCCCTGCGGTCAGTCGAAGGTGTTGGTTCCCAAACTCTCCACGAACCGGGGCCCGAGCAGGTCGAGCTCATCGAGGTAGCTGCCTGCCCAGCCGCCGAACGGCTGGTGCGCGAGATACTCGTTGCGGAAGCGGTCGTCCTCGGAAACCTCGGTGGCGCAGAACTCGGGGATCACCAGATCGGTCACGGGACCGCCGCGTTCGACCTCGGCCATCATCAGGGGAGCGTTTCCGCTCAGGAACCGGTCGATGATCCAGCCGTCCTCGCCGAGCCAGGCCGAGTACCGGACCTTGATGACGACGTGCTCGGCGCGCGCCACGATCTGTCCGGCCACCATCGGATCGAGATCGCGTTCGGCCTCATAGCGGGTGCCGCCTGCGGCGGGGCCTTTGGCGGTCATGGTGCCGATCGCGTCGTCACCCAGAGCCTGCACCAGTGCGGCGGGGGTCCCGTCGAGCGCAGCCGGCGCGGGGCCCTGTAGGCGGATGCGAACCGCGTAGCCGTCGGCGGCGAACAGGTAGGCCTGCACGATCAGCATGGGGGTGGGATCGGACGCCGCGACGGCGGGCATCTCGCGGACGAAGAACTTCCGTTCGAACTCGAAGTCGCCGGAACCGGAGTCGGACATAAGACGACGTTAGTCCCTAGTCACGCCGAAGCCGGGCGCGAAGAGTGTGTGTCAGCCGCTTCGAAAAAAGATAGAGTTGAGCGGAACAGACTCAACCTTGACTGCGTTGGACAACACGACAAGCATTTTTACCCAGCTGTAAAGAACCTTTGAAAGGTAGGTGTCGTGGACTCGTTCAATCCGACCACGAAGACCCAGGCGGCACTGACCTCGGCGCTGCAGGCGGCAACATCCGCAGGCAACCCGCAGATCACCCCCGCTCATTTGTTGATGGCGTTGCTGACGCAGAACGACGGCATCGCCGGGCCCCTGTTGGAGGCGGTCGGAGTCGAGCCCGCGACGATCCGGGCCGAGGCCGAGCGCCTCGTCGGCCGGCTGCCCAGCGCCTCCGGCTCCAGCTCACAACCCCAGCTCAGCCCCGACGCGATCACCGCGATCACCACGGCGCAGCACCTGGCCACCGAGATGGACGACGAATACGTCTCCACCGAGCATCTGCTGGTCGGCCTGGCCAGCGGCAACGCGGACACCGCCAAGCTGCTCACCGGTGCCGGCGCAACGCCGGAAGCGCTGCGTGATGCGTTCACCAAGGTGCGGGGCAGCGCACGGGTCACCAGCCCCGACCCCGAGGGGACGTATCAGGCGCTGGAGAAGTACTCCACCGACCTGACCGCCGCCGCCCGGGAAGGCAAGCTCGACCCGGTCATCGGGCGTGACAACGAGATCCGTCGCGTCGTGCAGGTGCTGAGTCGTCGCACGAAGAACAACCCCGTGCTGATCGGCGAGCCCGGCGTCGGCAAGACCGCCATCGTGGAGGGCCTGGCCCAGCGCATCATCGCCGGCGACGTGCCGGAGAGCCTGCGCGACAAGACCCTGGTCTCCCTGGACCTGAGTGCCATGGTGGCCGGCGCCAAGTACCGCGGTGAATTCGAGGAACGCCTCAAGGCTGTCCTGGACGACATCAAGAACTCGGCCGGACAGGTCGTCACCTTCATCGACGAGCTGCACACCATCGTCGGCGCCGGTGCCAGCGGTGAGTCGGCGATGGACGCCGGCAACATGATCAAGCCCATGCTGGCCCGCGGTGAGCTGCGCCTGGTGGGTGCCACCACGCTCGACGAATACCGCCAGTACATCGAGAAGGACGCCGCGCTGGAGCGCCGCTTCCAGCAGGTGCTGGTCGGTGAACCGTCGGTAGAGGACACCGTCGGCATCCTGCGTGGCCTCAAGGACCGCTACGAGGTGCACCACGGTGTGCGCATCACCGACTCCGCGCTGGTGGCCGCGGCGACGCTGAGCGACCGGTACATCACCAGCCGGTTCCTGCCCGACAAGGCCATCGACCTGGTCGACGAGGCCGGATCGCGGCTGCGGATGGAGATCGACTCCCGGCCCGTCGAGATCGACGAGGTCGAACGGCTGGTCCGGCGCCTGGAGATCGAAGAGATGGCCCTGGCCAAAGAAACAGACGCGGCATCGGTCGATCGCCTGGAGAAACTGCGCGCCGAACTGGCCGACAAGAAGGAACAGCTGTCCGAGCTGACCACAAGGTGGCAGAACGAGAAGAGCGCCATCGACATCGTCCGCGATTTCACCGAGCAGCTGGACCGGCTGCGCGGCGAGGCCGACCGCGCCGAGCGCGACGGTGACCTGGCCAAGGCCGCCGAGCTGCGCTACGGACGTATCCCGGAGATCGAGAAGAAGCTCGACGCCGCACTGCCGGTCGCCGAGGCCCGCGAGAACGTCATGCTCAAGGAGGAGGTCGGACCCGACGACATCGCCGAGGTGGTGGAGGCGTGGACCGGCATCCCAGCCGGGCGGATGCTCGAAGGGGAGACCGCCAAGCTGCTGCGCATGGAGGACGAGCTGGGTCGGCGGGTCATCGGTCAGAAGGACGCGGTCGCCGCGGTCTCCGATGCGGTGCGGCGTTCCCGCGCCGGTGTCGCCGATCCGAACCGGCCGACGGGCTCGTTCATGTTCCTCGGGCCGACCGGTGTCGGTAAGACCGAGCTGGCCAAGGCGCTGGCGGAGTTCCTGTTCGACGACGAACGCGCGATGGTGCGCATCGACATGAGCGAGTACGGCGAGAAGCACTCGGTCGCGCGGCTGGTCGGTGCCCCTCCGGGCTACATCGGCTACGACCAAGGTGGCCAGCTCACCGAGGCGGTGCGGCGCAGGCCGTACACCGTGGTGCTGTTCGACGAGGTCGAGAAGGCCCACCCGGACGTGTTCGACGTGCTGCTGCAGGTCCTCGACGAGGGCAGGCTGACCGACGGACAGGGCCGCACGGTCGATTTCCGCAACACCATCCTCATCCTGACGTCCAACCTCGGGTCGGGCGGCAACGAGGAGCAGGTGATGGCGGCCGTGCGGGCGGCGTTCAAGCCGGAGTTCATCAACCGGCTCGACGACGTACTGATCTTCGATGCGCTGAGTCCCGACCAGCTGGTGTCCATCGTCGACATCCAGCTGAACCAGCTGCAGAAGCGGCTGGCCCAGCGCAGGCTGACCCTCGAGGTGTCCCTGGAGGCCAAGCAGTGGCTGGCCGATCGTGGATTCGACCCGCTCTACGGTGCGCGTCCGCTGCGCCGGCTGGTGCAGCAGGCCATCGGTGACCAACTGGCCCGGATGTTGCTGGCGGGCCAGGTGCACGACGGTGACACCGTCAAGGTCGATGTCAGCGCCGACGGTGAGGGCCTGATCCTGGCCTGATTGAGCGACTTCGGCGCGCTCACGTACGTTCTGCGCACGTGGGCGCGCCGAAATCGCGGTGGGGTGGGGATTGTGACCATCTCGAGTTCTGGCGAATCGGGCTCCAGCAAGTACTCTGAGGGCAATGGTTCCTCTCTGGTTCACGCTGTCCGCACTCTGCTTCGTGGGTGCGGCCGTCTTGCTGTACGTGGATATCGACCGCCGGCGCGGGTTGGGCCGGCGGCGTAAGTCGTGGGCGAAGTCGCACGGTTTCGACTATGAACACGAATCTGCCGACATTTTGAGCCGTTGGAAGCGCGGCGTGATGTCGACCGTCGGGGAGAGCGTCCAGGCCCGCAATGTGGTCCTGGGCCAGATCCGCGGCGAGGCCGTCTTCGTCTTCGATCTCGACGATGTCGCCACGGTGATCGCGCTGCATCGCAAAGTCGGCACCAATGTCGTGGTGGATCTTCGCCTGAAGGACATCAAGGAGCCCCGCGAGAGCGATATCTGGCTGCTCGGTGCCATCGGCCCGCGGATGGTGTACTCCACCAACCTGGACGCGGCCCGCCGGGCCTGCGACCGCCGGATGGTGACATTCGCCCACACCGCCCCCGACTGCGCCGAGATCATGTGGAACGAGCAGAACTGGACGCTGGTGGCCATGCCGATCACCAGCAGCCGTGCCCAGTGGGATGAGGGACTGCGCACCGTGCGTCAGTTCAACGACCTGCTGCGCGTCCTGCCGCCCGTCCCGCAGCCCGGTCAGAACGGTGTCGGCGCCCGCAGCGGTCAGCCCGCGCTGGCCCGTCGCAGCGGTTCCCCGAGCCGCCCGTCGCTGCCGCGCCCCGCCGAACTTCCCGCCGGACGCGGCGACCTGCCGCCCGGCCGTGCTGACGTGGGCCGTTACGTCCAGCAGCGGCCGCCGGTGCACAACGGCACCCGGCAGTCACCGCACTACCAGCGGTAGCCGGTGCGGGTACCGAAGGGCGGGAGCGGAGCGACTCGGGAAGATCGGACAGCGCTGATCACCGGGCCGACAGCCGGCCTCGGAGAGGGTTTCGCCCGCCGTTACGCCCAAGACGGGTACGACCTGGTGCTGGTGGCTCGTGACACGGCACGCCTGGAAAAACTCGCCGCGGAATTGCGCGATGAGGCCGGAACCACCGTCGAGGTGCTTCCCGCCGACCTGGCCGTCGCCGCCGACCGTCAACGCGTGGCCTTGCGGCTGTCGGCCGGGGTGCACACCCTGATCAACAATGCCGGGTTCGGCACCTCGGGCGAATTCTGGACCGCCGACTACGCGCTGCTGCAGTCCCAGCTCGACGTCAACGTCACCGCCGTCATGCAACTCACCCACGCCGCGCTGCTACCGATGCTGGCCGCCGGGGCGGGCACCGTGATCAACGTGGCCAGTGTGGCGGGCCTGCTGCCCGGCCGCGGCTCCACCTACTCGGCGTCGAAATCCTGGGTCATCGCCTTCTCCGAGGGGCTGGCGAACGGCCTCGGCGGCTCCGGGGTGGGCGTGCACGCGCTCTGCCCCGGCTTCGTGCGCACCGAATTCCACGAGCGGGCCGGGATCGAGATGTCCGGCACGCCTTCCTGGTTCTGGCTGGAGGTCCCGGACGTGGTCCGGGACTGCCTGGCCGATGTCGCCAAGGGCGAGGTCGTGATCGTGCCGGGCCTGCAGTACAAGGCGCTGACCGCCGGCAGTCGGCTGGTTCCGCGAAACCTGTTGCGCGGCTTGACCAAGCGGGTCGGTAGAGGCCGCGGGCGGACCTGAATGGGGTTGAAACGGATGCTGGCGGCCGCGCTGGCGGTGCTGATGCTCGCGGCCTGCTCCGGCAGCGACGACACCGTTGGCCCCTACGGCACCCAGCAGGCCAAGGTCGGTGAATCGCTGTCGATACTGGGCTGGAACGTCTCGGTGGCCAATCTGCGTTTCGAGGACGATCAGGTTCTCATCGACGTCGATGCCGCGGTCGCCGAGGAGGGCGGCGCGCACGCCCCGGCGGAAAGTCTGCGGTTCGGTCTGTACGGTGCGCTCGCCCACCCGATCGAAGGCAACGCCATCGGCGGCTGTGCGTCTGCACCCGATCTGAGCCTGCAGCCCATCACTGCGCGCGATCCCCAACGCCTCAGTGGCACAGCGTGCCTGGGCCCGATCCGGGATCAGAGCCAGGTACGCGGGGTGTACATGTACTCGCCGCAGGACCGGATGCCCAAGACGACGGTCGCCTACGCGGCGGCTTTCCCGGTCGGCCTGGCGCCCACCAGTACCACCGACACCGGCCTGTCGATGCGCTCGACCAGCGTGGACGCCTTCAAGGCCGACGGCTCGCAGCTGGCACCGACCGCCCTGGGCGACCCGGAGGCGTTCAGCGGCAACGGGTACATGCTGCTGGGCCTGTCGATCGACGGGCTGGCCGAGCGCTACGAGGACGACTCGAAGGCGCGCGGGGGTCCGCTGATGGTGCTGACCGGCCCGACGCTGCCCGGAAGCGGTCTCTCCCATGCCTGTTCGTTGTACGGCTCGTCGCTTCTGGTGCTACCCGACGCGGCGCGCGACGCGGTGGCCATCCGGGCGTCCATGTGTACCCAGGGTGAGATCAACGCCGCGTTGCTCTACCCGTCGGTGTCCTTGGTCGGCACCCACGCGGCGCTGTGGACCACGGAGTGAATTCGGGCCCGACCGAATGGGGCGAGACCCCGGGCGTCGGCCCCTGGAGCGGGCCCACCCCGGATGACCCACGCTACGATCCCGACCTGCTGCGCGACGGGGACACCCGCAATGTCGTTGACGCATACCGGTATTGGACGCGTGAGGCGATCATCGCCGATATCGACACCCGCAGGCACCCACTGCACGTCGCCATCGAGAACTTCGGCAGCGACGCCAATATCGGTACCGTCGTGCGCACCGCCAACGCCTTCGCGGTGGACACCGTGCACATCGTCGGCCGGCGCCGCTGGAACCGGCGCGGCGCCATGGTGACCGATCGCTACCAACGGCTGCGCCACCACGACACCACCGCGGAGTTACTCGCATTCGCCGCCGGCGCGGGCCTGCACGTCGTCGCCGTCGACAATGTGCCGGGCTCGCAACCTCTCGAACACGCCATCCTGCCGAGGGAATGCCTGCTGGTGTTCGGGCAGGAGGGCCCCGGCATCACCCCGGAAGCCTCCGCCGGCGCCGAATTGACGGTGTCCATCGCGCAGTTCGGCTCGACCCGCAGCATCAACGCCGGTGTCGCCGCCGGCATCGCGATGCACGCGTGGATCCGCACGCATGCCGACACATCCTTGGCCTGGTAGGGCAGGATCTAAGCATGGTTCAGGTGTGGGCAAATCGTGCAGCCAGTTCGGAAGCCGCGATCACCAAGCGACACCTCAGGCGGCTGTGGGGGCTGCCCGGCACCCAGCTCGGCGTGGTGGCCTGGCCGGCCGCCCGCAAACAGACCCTGTTCGGCACCTGGCACTACTGGTGGCAGGCCCATCTGCTGGACTGCCTTATCGACGCGCAGCTGCGCGACCCGCAGCCGCAGCGCCTCACCCGCATCAACCGCCAGATCCGCGGGCACCGCATCCGCAACAACGGCCGCTGGACCAACGACTACTACGACGATATGGCGTGGCTGGCGCTGGCGCTGGAGCGCTCCGGGCGGCTCTGCGACATCGGACGGCCCAAGGCGCTGGACACGCTGGCCGACCAGTTCCTGAACTCCTGGGTGCCCGAGGACGGCGGCGGTATCCCGTGGCGCAAGCAGGACCAGTTCTTCAACGCTCCCGCCAACGGGCCCGCCGCCATCTTCCTGGCCCGGCACGACCGGGTGCGCCGCGCCCAGCAGATGGCCGACTGGATCGACGAGACGCTGATCGACCCGGAGACCCACCTGGTCTTCGACGGTGTCAAGGCCGGTTCGCTGGTGCGCGCCCAGTACACCTACTGCCAGGGCGTGGTGCTCGGGCTCGAGGTCGAACTGGCCAACCGCACCGACGACCCCGACCATGCCGGCCGGGTGCACCGGCTGGTGGCCGCGGTCGGCAAGGGGATGGCCACCGACGGGGTGATCCGCGGTGCCGGCGGCGGCGACGGCGGTCTGTTCAACGCGATCCTGGCCCGCTATCTGGCGTTCGTCGCCACCGATCTGCGCGGCAGCACACCCGAGGACGAGCAGGCCCGTGCCACCGCCCGGGACCTGGTGCTGACCTCGGCGAAGTCGGCGTGGGACTACCGGCAGACGGTGGACGGGCTCCCGCTGTTCGGGGCGTTCTGGGACCGCAATGCGGTGGTGCCGCAATCGGTGACCGGGGATGCCCAGTTCGTGGAGGGCGCGGTGAACGCCTCCGAGATCGCCGAGCGTGACCTCTCGGTGCAGCTGTCCGGCTGGATGCTGATGGAGGCCGCCCACACCCTCGACGACACCGCCGAGAGCGACGAAGACGCCGATCAGTGACCGAGGCGACGACCCAGCGGGGTTTCCCACTGCTTCCGTCGCGGTTCAGCCGTGGCAGCAAGGCCACCAGGACGACGGACAACACCGCGGCCGCCCTGCTGCTCGCATTCACCGTCATCGCCATCGCGTGGGCGAACTCGCCCTGGGCGGACAGCTATTCGACATTGCTGGATACCCACCTGGGTGTCACTTTCGGAGCGCACCACGTCGAGATGACGGTCAAGCACTTCGTCAACGACGCGTTGATGACGTTCTTCTTCTTCATCGTCGGCCTCGAGGTGACCCGCGAATTCACCATCGGTGAGTTGACCGACCGGTCGCGGGCAGCGGTACCGGTGATCGCGGCGGCCGCCGGTCTGGTCATCCCGGCCGTGGTGTTCCTGGCGTTCAATCCGTCCGGTGAGAATGCCCAGGCGTGGGGGGTGGTGATCTCCACCGACACCGCGTTCCTGGTCGGTGCGCTGGCCATCATCAAGCCCAAATTCCCTGCGCGCGTGCGGATTTTCTTGCTGACCCTGGCCGTGGTGGACGACGTCGGCGCGCTGTGCGCGATCGCGCTGTTCTACTCCGACAGCATTCAGGTCGGTCCCCTGCTGGTCGCGGTGGCGCTGACCGGCGCGCTCGCGCTGGTGCGGTTCCTGCCGCCAGCGTTCTGTGGACCCGCGTACGCCGTCTTCGGGGTGGCGCTGTGGATCGCGCTGTACCTGGCCGGGGTCCATCCGACGCTGGCCGGTGTGGTGATCGCGCTGCTGATCCCGGTGTTCACGCCCGAGCGTCGCCCGGTCGAGCGGGCCGTCGATCAGATCCGTGCGTTCCGGCAGTCGCCGAACTCCGAGTACGCCCGGGCGGCCAGTCGCTCACTGCGCGAATCGATCTCGATCAACGAACGGTTGCAGACCACGGTCGGGCCCGCCGTCTCGTTCGTCGTGCTCCCGCTGTTCGCGTTGGTCAACGCCGGCGTCAAGCTCGATGCGCAGAGCCTGTCCACGGCGCTGCGGTCACCACTGACGTGGGGCATCGTCGCCGGTCTGGTGATCGGCAAGTTCGTCGGCATTACCGGGGCCACCTGGCTGATCCGGCGCAGCGGGCTCGGCGAGCTCGCTCCGGGGCTCACCCTGCGCCGGATCGCGGGGGGCGCAGCCCTGTCCGGCATCGGCTTCACCATCTCACTGTTCATCGTCGACATCGCGATCACCGATCCCGGCCGCCAGGACCAGGCGCGCATCGGCGTGCTGGCGGCCTCGATCATCGCGTTCGCCCTCGGCTGGGCCATCTTCCGGATCACCGACTGGCTCAGTCCACCCGAGCCGGTCGGGCTGAAGCTGCTGCGTCCGGTCGACCCCGACCGCGACCACACCCGTGGCAACCATGCCGCGCCGCTGACGCTGGTCGAGTACGGCGATTTCGAGTGC
This sequence comes from Mycolicibacterium frederiksbergense, assembly GCF_012223425.1. GTDB lineage: Bacteria > Actinomycetota > Actinomycetes > Mycobacteriales > Mycobacteriaceae > Mycobacterium > Mycobacterium frederiksbergense. The sequence continues at coordinate 1,780,557 of NZ_CP038799.1, read as the reverse complement.
CCCTTCTGCAGCCGCGCCACCGGCGCGATCGACGAGGTGCGGGCCCACTTCGGCGACCGGCTGCTGTACGTGTGGCGGCATTTCCCGCTGGAGCGTGCCCACCCGCGGGCCTTCGATGCCGCGCGCGCCAGTGAGGCCGCGGCCCTGCAGGGCAGGTTCTGGGAGATGGCGCACGAACTGTTCGACCACCAGGACGACCTGGAGTGGTCGGACATCTACCGGTATGCCGTGGCCGCCGGATGTGACATCGAGCAGTTCGACCAGGACGTGCGGGTGCACTCGTCGAAGGTGCTGCACCGGGTGACCGACGACGCCGAGGACGCCGAAGCGATGGATCTCAACGCCACCCCGACGCTGTTCGTCAACGGCACACGGCACAAGGGGCCGTGGGATGCGGCCAGCCTGATCCGGGCTCTGGAGACCTAGGCCTGCTCGGCGAGCGGACCCTCCCCGGCGTCCTTGGCGGCCTTGCGGCGCTTGTACCACTCGATGGCGATCGGCAGCACCGACAGCAGCACGATGCCGATGACGATCGGTTCGAGCAGCTTCTGGATGATCTCGAAACGGCCCAGCCAGTAGCCGAGCAGCGTCAGCCCGCAGCCCCACACGATGGCACCGACGGCGTTGTACAGCGTGAACACCGCGTAGTTCATCTTGGCCGCGCCGGCGGTGATCGGGGCCAGCGTGCGCACGATCGGCACGAAGCGGGCGATCACGATGGCGAACGGGCCGCGCTGCTCGAAGAAGATGTGCGCCTCGTCGAGGTACTTCTGCTTGAGGAAGCGCGCGTTGGGCTTGAACATGGCGGTCCCGACATTGCGGCCGATCCAGTAGCCGACCTGCGCGCCGAGCACTGCGGCGATCGGGATGAACACCAGCAGTTGCCACAGCTGAAAGTCCGTGCTCGCCACGTTGCCTTCCGCCGATGCCGTCTGGATACCGGCGGCGAGCATGCCCGCCACGAACAGCAGGGAATCACCCGGAAGGATCGGGAACAGCACGCCGGACTCGACGAACACGACCACGAGCAGACCGACCAGCGCCCAGGTTCCGAAATAACTCAGCAGGTTGATCGGATCCAGGAAGTCCGGCATGAGGGCCAGATGGGTGGTGGTCATGAGGCCCCAAGATACCGGCTGGGCCTCACGGGCAGGCCACGGCGATCTGATAGCTGGACGGGACGACCCGCGCCGGATCCGACGAATCGGTCCCGCTGCCCGACCCGGAGACGATGACCGTGGGGCCGTTGCGATAGGCGGTGGGCGCCTCGCTCCCGGTGCCGGTGGCATAGCCCAGAGCGACGCCGCCGACGTCGCCGATGGTGACCGACCTCACCGTCGGCACGGCGTCATCGGTGACGATCACGCTGACGCCCAGCGAGCTCTCCCCGACGCTGATCGTGGTCAGCCCGTCATCGGTGGAACAACTCACCGGTCCGGTGGGGCCGGTGTCGCCGTTGACGATGACCTGGGCCCGCCCCGGGGCGACGGACCTGGCCAACTCGGGTTCCGGCGGCGGTTTGGGTGCGGCGACGGGGGTGGATATCGGTGTGGAAGGCGCGGCGGGAGCGCATCCGACGGCGGCTGTCGATGCCACTGCCGCCAGCAGGATCAGGACCGGTATGGCGCGCACTTCGTCCACGGTAAACGGTCAAGGCGGCATCCGCCCTGCCGCTGTCGTCGCTTTATTGAGATACTGCCGGGGAAAGCGCTCGCGACCCAGGAGGAAGTCCATGCCCATCGCCACGCCCGAGGTATACGCCGAGATGCTGGGCCGTGCCAAGGAGCACTCGTTCGCCTTCCCGGCCATCAACTGTGTCGGGTCGGAGAGCATCAACGCCGCCATCAAGGGCTTCGCCGACGCGGGTAGCGACGGGATCATCCAATTCTCCACCGGCGGTGCGGAATTCGGATCCGGCCTCGGCGTCAAGGACATGGTGACCGGTGCCACCGCGCTTGCCGAGTTCGCGCACGTCGTCGCCGCCAAGTACCCCATCACGGTGGCCCTGCACACCGACCACTGCCCCAAGGACAAGCTGGACACCTTTGTCCGGCCGCTGCTGGCGATCTCCGCCGAGCGCGTGGCCAAGGGCCAGAACCCGCTGTTCCAGTCGCACATGTGGGACGGCTCGGCCGTGCCCATCGACGAGAACCTGCAGATCGCGCAGGAACTGCTCAAGCTGTCGGCCGAAGCCAAGATCATCCTGGAGATCGAGATCGGCGTGGTCGGCGGCGAGGAAGACGGCGTCGAAGCCGAGATCAACGACAAGCTCTACACCACGCCCGAGGACTTCGAGAAGACCATCGACGCGCTCGGCGTCGGCGAGAACGGTAAGTACCTGCTGGCCGCGACGTTCGGCAATGTGCACGGCGTGTACAAGCCCGGCAACGTCAAGCTGCGCCCGGACATCCTCGAGCAGGGCCAGAAGGTCGCAGTGGCCAAGCTCGGCCTGGCCGCGGGCAGCAAGCCGTTCGACTTCGTCTTCCACGGCGGTTCCGGTTCGCTGAAGTCCGAGATCGAGGATTCACTGAACTTCGGCGTGGTGAAGATGAACGTCGACACCGACACCCAGTACGCCTTCAGCCGGCCCATCGCCGGGCACTTCTTCACCAACTACGACGGTGTGCTGAAGGTCGACGGCGAGGTCGGCAACAAGAAGGTCTACGACCCGCGCAGCTACCTGAAGAAGGCCGAAGCCGGGATGACCGAGCGCGTCATCGAGGCGTGCAACGACCTGCACAGCGCAGGCCGTTCCGTGTCCGCCGCTTAGTTCTCCTCGTCCGGGCGCCAGCCGCCCGGCAGCATCGGGCTGACCGCCGCGCCGCCGAACTGATCGGTGTGCACGGTGGTCAGCCCCTTTGCGTCGATGCCGCTGCGCTGTGAGGTGCCGATCCAGGATTCGGGCCGCCGCTCGGGTTCGGACTCGGGATCCTCGGGTTCATAGTGGGCGTAGGCGTCGGCATACGCGCGGTCCTCGATGACGGCCTCCTTCTTGCGGCGCCGTTTGCGTTGCGCCACCGAGGACGCCGCGATCCCGGCCGCGGCGGCGGGAATGCCCTCGGCCGGGGCCTGTGCGCTGTTGTGATCCCGCAGCGTCGGCGTGAACCCCTCGCCCGGATCGCTGCCGGCCACCGCGTACGGGACCAGCGGCGCGGCGACGGTGGCCGCCGGTGCGGCAGGTGCCGCCGCCGTCGCAGAACCCGCCGGAGCGCCCGCGGCGGCCGTGGCCGGCGCACCGCCGCCTGGGAACGCCGCGGGGGTGAGCTGCTGCTGCTCGCCCTGTGGCTGCGTGGCGGGCTCGCCCAGATCCAGCGGCGGCAGGTCCTGGAACTTCATCAGCTCGTTGAACAGGTACGCGCCGACCCCGATGAGAACGCCGAGCGCGGTGGCGGCCATCAGGGGCAGCAGCAAGATGGACGGATAGGTGACCGACGCGCCCACCCAGGAGATCGCCTGATAGGCGACGGCCGCCAAAAACGGACCGTACGCGTTGAGTGCTGCACCGGGATTGGTCAGGAAGTCCCTGATGAGGGCGAGGCTGTTGCCCAGCGGGTCCTGCAGGAAATCCCAGATCAGGTCGCCGCCGGGCACCGAGTCCAGGTATCCGCGCAGCGCGTCGGCGATCGCGTTCGACGAATTCAGTGCGGCGGCCGCGTTGGTGGCCTGGGGTTGGGCGCTCAGCGCGCCGGCCATCGCGGCGCCCATCTCGCCGGCACCCGGGAGCAGCACCGGCGGCGGGGGCGCGGTGACCGGTCCGGCGGTCACCGCCGCGGTCGACACCGCCTGGTAGGTGCTCATGGTGGTGGCGGCCTGCACCCACATCCGTACATAGTCGGCCTCGTTGACCGCGATCGGGATGGTGTTGATACCGAAGAAGTTGGTGGCCACCAGCGCACCGCGGGTGGCGTGGTTGAGCGCCAGTTCGGGCAGCGTGGGCATGGTCGCCAGGGCCGTGGTGTAGGCGGCGGCCGCGGTCTCGTGCTGCGCCGCGGTGGCGGCACTGTTCGCGCTCGCCTGCGCCAGCCAGCTCAGGAACGGGGAGTGCGCGACGACGTACTGCTGCGCGCTCGGGCCCTCCCACGCGCCGGCCTGCACGGTGCCCAGGGTGGCCGTCAGGTCGGCCGCTGCGGTGGCGTAGTCGATGCTCAGCTGGTGCCAGGCCGCCGCGGCGGCAAGCAGTGGGCCCGCGCCGGGACCGCTACTCAGCAGCGCTGAATGGACCTCGGGTGGCAATGCCATCCAAATCATGGAAGCGACTATGACACAGGCAAACTCGCTATCAGGTGCCCAGGTCTTCGATTGGGCTGTGCGGCACTCAGTTTGCCGGGTGTCCGAACTCTGGGTCGGGGGTCACCCGTTCTGGCAGATCTTCCACTGGTCGTCACGGAACTGGAGGTCGAAGCTCCGGGTGGAACGCGTCTGCGGCGCATTGGCCATGAAGGTGGTGACATTCGCCTCGGCGTGGTCGTTCTCCACGACGACCTCGTCGATGCTGGCCACCACCGGGTACTGCTTGGCGGCCGCGACCCGCTTGTGGGTCTCGGCCCAGGAACGGTCGTCGTACTGGACGTAGCTCTCCCTGGTCGCGCCGCAGGTGATACCGCGCAGCGCCGCCAGGTCGCCCTTCTGGATGGCGATATCGAAGCTCTCGATGGTCGAACGGACCTGGTCTTCCTGCGATGCGGCGTTGGCGCCACCACGGGTCAGCAACACCGTGCCCAGCACCGCGAGCGCCACCAGTGCCGATATCACCAGCACGACGGCGATCACCCAGCCCCAGCTGCGCCGGGCCCGTGGCGGCTTGGGCGCGTCATCGCGCGGTGGGATCACCTGCGGTGCAGCCGCTTTGGAGCTGTCGGTGAACGCGGTGCTGTCGATCATCTCGGTGGGTTCGCCCGCGGCGAAGATCTCGGTCGGGGGCTCGGGCACCGACTGGATGATCTGCGTCGATCCGTCGAAACCCGACGGCGCGGTGAACCGGCGCTCCGATGAATCGTCGGATTCCGGTGCATCCGGGTCGGGTTCCTGCTTGCCGCCTTCGGGCTCTGTTGGGTTCGACATCCCTACTGCAGTCCTCCCTCGTGATGCTTCAGCGCAAGCCTAATCACAGCCGGCGTACGCCCGCACGGCACAATAGGCCTATGACACGAATGGGTGACCTGCTGGGGCCGGATCCGGTGCTGCTGCCGGGCGATACGGAGGCCGAAGGCGAACTGCAGGCCGGCGAGAAGGCCGCCATCGTCGCCGCGGCGCACCCGAGTGCCTCGGTGGCCTGGGCGACGCTCGCCGAGCAGGCGCTGGCCGAGGATCATCCGGTGGCCGCCTACGCATATGCCCGCACCGGGTATCACCGCGGACTCGACCAGCTGCGTCGCAACGGCTGGAAGGGCTTCGGTCCGGTGCCCTACGCGCACGAGCCGAACCGGGGTTTCCTGCGTTGCGTGGCGGCGCTGGCCCGGGCCGCTCAGGAGATCGGTGAGACACCCGAATACGCCCGTTGCCTGGATCTGCTCGACGACTGCGACCCGTCCGCGCGCGCCGCGCTCGGGGTGAACTAGCAGTTTTTCGCGCCGCAATCGCCGACGCCGCCGGGCGGCTCGACCTGCACCGTGGCGTGTTCCAGACCGCGTGCGGCCAGCACCGCCTGGGCGTCCACCAGGACTCGGGCGGCGTCGTCGGTGCTGGTCAGATGCGCGGTGGCCATGTCGCGGCCGGGTACCAGCGTCCACACGTGCAGGTCGTGCACCTCGGTGACGCCGGGGACGTCGCGCAACGCGGTGCGCAACTCGTCGACATCGATGTGGGCGGGTGACGACTCGCTGAGGATCCGCAGGGCGGCCTTGGCGAGGGCGAAGGCGCGCGGCAGCACCCACAGGGCGACCAGGACCGCAACGACGACATCGGCGTACGGCCAGCCGGTGGTGACGGTGACGATGCCGGCGATCAGCACGCCGACGCTACCGAGGGTGTCCGCGACGACCTCCATGTAGGCGCCCTTGACGGCCAGGCTGCGCTCGGAGTCCGCGCGCAGCAGCAGCACCACGACGGCGTTGGCGGCCAGCCCGGCCAGGGCGACGACGATCAGCGGCACACCGGGCACGTCGGGTGCATCCCCGAGCCGCTCGAATGCCTCGTAGAGGATGAACCCGGCGACGCCGAGCAGCAGCGCCGCGTTGGCCACGGCGGTGAACACCTCGGCGCGGTGCCAGCCGTAGGTGCGGGCGGCGGAGGTGGATCCGCGGCGGGCCAGCAGCACGGCGGTCAGGCCCATGAACATCGCGACCAGGTCGGTCAGCATGTGCCCGGCGTCGGCGAGCAGCGCGATCGAGTTGATCTTCAGCGCGGTGACCAGTTCCAGCACGAAGAACGCGGCGAGAATCGCCGCGCCGATGATCATCCGGCCGACGCGCGTGTCACCGCCGCCGTGGCTGTGGTCGTGTCCAGCTCCCATGCAGCCGAATATATGCGCAAAGTCGCATATGTTGCAAGACTCAGAGCCAGGCCGACCAGAACCGGGTCAGTCCGCCGCCGATCGACACCAGCGATCCGTTGATACCGGACAGGTCGACGAACCAGAACACCACCGCGAAGAAGACCTGGTTGAGCTGGGGCACCAGCAGCACGACGAGCAGGATCAGGAACCCCCAGCCCTTGGCGGGTTCCAGCGCGCGCTGGGTGTCCGGTTTGAGATGCGGTTCCAACGCGCCGTACCCGTCCAGGCCGGGGATCGGGAGCAGGTTCAGCAGCACCGCGGTCACCTGAAGGAAGCCCAGGAAGGCCATCCCACCCCAGAACACCAGGTGGTCCGGGTCGTAGAACAGGCTCACGGCCGTCAACAGCAGGACCGCCAGCACCACGTTGGCCAGCGGGCCGGCCAAACTGACCTGGGTGCGCTGCCGTGCCGTCATCCAGCCCGTGCGCACATAAACCGCACCGCCGGGCAGTCCGATACCGCCGAGGGCGATGAACAGCAGCGGCAACCCGAGCGAGAGCATCGGGTTGGAGTACTTCAGCGGGTTCAGCGTCAGATAGCCGCGCACCGCGATGTCGTGGTCACCGAACTTCCACGCGGTGTAGGCGTGCCCGAACTCGTGCAGGCACAGCGACACCAGCCAGCCCGCGACCACCAGGACGAACACCGCGGCATAGGAGAGCGGTTCGATGGCGTCCCCACAGAACCAGGCCAGCCCGCCGCCGGCGAGTGTGAGCGCGACGATCCCGAGGAAAATCGGGCTGGGTCGAACCGACTGGTGCAGCGGACGGATGTTCACGTGTCGACGCTACCGGCTCGTCACCGGACGGTGCTGGATGCGCCGGCCTCCTCGCTGCGCTCGTCACCGGACGGTGCTGAATGCGCCGGCCTCCTCGCTGCGCGCTCGTCACCGGACGGCCAGCCAGCCCTCGGTGTGCCGGTAGAACGTCGACCGCCGCACCGTGCGGGTACTCAGGTCGCCGTCGCGGACCACGAGCGCTCCGGTGGCCCCGAGCTGCGCGGCGCGCCCGGTCACCCAACGCCTGGGCCGCATGCGCGGGGACAACACCGCCGCGCGCAGCCCGGGCATCGTCCCGATCGGCTCGATCCGCACGGCGGTGGCCTCGCCGTCGAACAGCACGGTGTCATCGACGACCGCCTCGCCGTGCAGCTTGGCCGGTGGCGCGCCCTTCTCGAGCCCGGTCTCACCGACCCAGAGCCCGGCACCGACGAGCGCGCGCCCGGAGTCGTCGCGAATCAGCGGCACCCGGGTGGCGGCGTGGGCGAGGGCCGCGCGGACCGCGCGCCGACCCGTCGGCAGCCCGTGGGCACGGGTGGCGGCGGTGCGCCAACGGGGTACGTAGGCGACCTCGACACCCAGATTTTCGGCCTTCAACAGGGTGGTGAGCACCGCCGCGAGGTCGGAGTCGGCGCCGATCACGACGACGCGGCGGGCGGTCACAGCGGCCTTGATCTGATCGGCTTCCTGCACCGTTACCGCAGGTAAATGGCCTAATGCACGGGGTGGTCGGCGCCCGCCGAACAGCAACACTGCGCAATCTGGCCGGCCGTTTGTGGTGGTCAAGGCCTCTCCTATGGCTCCGCTCGGATAGGGTGGGTCACCGGCTGCATCACTTTAAGCGGGAGAAATGCCATGCCGGCAATCGTGCTCATCGGCGCCCAGTGGGGCGACGAGGGCAAAGGTAAAGCCACCGATCTACTCGGTGGGCGTGTGCAATGGGTAGTTCGCTACCAGGGCGGTAACAACGCGGGTCATACCGTGGTGTTGCCGACCGGGGAGAACTTCGCGCTGCACCTCATCCCCTCGGGCATCCTCACCCCGGGTGTCACCAACGTCATCGGCAACGGTGTCGTGGTCGACCCAGGCGTGTTGCTCACCGAGCTCTCCGGGCTCGAGGACCGGGGCGTGGACACGTCGGGGCTGCTGATCTCCGCCGATGCACACCTGCTCATGCCGTATCACGTCGCCATCGACAAGGTGACCGAGCGCTACATGGGCAGCAAGAAGATCGGCACCACCGGTCGCGGCATCGGACCCTGTTACCAGGACAAGGTCGCGCGCCTCGGCATCCGGGCCGCCGACGTTCTCGATCCCAGCCTGCTCGCCCAGAAGATCGAGGCGGCACTGGAGCTCAAGAACCAGATCCTGGTCAAGATCTACAACCGCAAGGCGCTCGACGCCGACGAAGTGGTGACCACGCTGCTGGAGCAGGCCGATGGGTTCAAGCACCGGATCGCCGATGCCCGCCTGCTGCTCAACCAGGCGCTGGAGAACGGCGAGACGGTGCTGCTGGAGGGCTCGCAGGGCACCCTGCTCGACGTGGACCACGGCACCTATCCGTTCGTGACCTCGTCCAATCCGACCGCGGGCGGCGCGGCCGTGGGGTCGGGCATTGGGCCGACCCGCATCACCACGGTGCTGGGCATCCTGAAGGCCTACACCACCCGGGTGGGCTCGGGCCCGTTCCCGACGGAGCTGTTCGACGAGCACGGTGCGTACCTGGCCAAAACCGGTGGCGAGGTCGGTGTCACCACCGGCCGGCCGCGGCGCTGCGGCTGGTTCGACGCCGTCATCGCCCGCTACGCCACCCGCGTCAACGGCATCACCGACTACTTCCTGACCAAGCTCGACGTGCTCTCCAGCCTGGAAACGGTCCCGGTGTGCGTGGGTTACACCGTGAACGGCAAGCGCACCGACGAGATGCCGATGACCCAGGCCGATATCGCCCGCGCCGAGCCCATCTACGAGGAGCTGCCCGGCTGGTGGGAGGACATCTCCGGGGCGCGCGAGTTCGATGATCTGCCCGCCAAGGCGCGCGACTATGTGCTGCGGCTCGAAGAGCTTGCCGGAGCTCACGTTTCGTGCATCGGCGTGGGCCCGGGACGGGAGCAGACCATCGTGCGCCGGGACATCCTGGCGTGACCGATTTCGGCCTGGACCCGCGGCGCGTCGACCCGCAATACGACCGGCACGGCGGGTTTCCGCTGTTCGAGGCCGCCGACCCGGGACCGGGTTTCGAGCGGTTCCTGACCGCCATGCGCCGAGCGCAGGATCTGGCGGTGTCGGTGAACCCGGACGGCGACACCTGGGCCGCTGCTGCGGACCGCGCCGAGGAACTGGTGGCGCTGCTCGAACCGCATCAGGCCGCCGAGGGCGTCGGGCCGGCCAACCGGGTGCCTTCGTTGCCCGGTGCGGGCAGTCTGTTGATGCCGCCGTGGCGCGTCTCCACGTTCGAGGCCGACGGCGTGGAGTTGACGGTGCAGTTCAGCCGCTTTCACGTGGGTGGTAACCAGGCCGTGCACGGCGGTGTGCTGCCGCTGCTGTTCGATTCGGTGTTCGGCATGGTCATCCATGCGACGGGCCGGCCGATCAGTCGGACCGCGTTCCTGCATGTCGACTACCGCCGGGTGACGCCGATCGACACCCCGCTGACGGTGCGTGGCTGGCTGCGGGAAGCCGAGGGCCGCAAGGCGTTTGTCAACGCCGAATTGCTGGACGCCGAGGGCAATGTGCTCGCCGAGAGCAATGGCCTCATGATCAGATTGCTCCCCGGCCAGCCGTAGTCGTGTCACCATGACGGCGTGACCACACACCCGTCGGACCGGCACCTTCGCAAGCTCAGCACGCCGCGGGCGGCGGCGGTGGCCGGTGTACTGTTCGCGTTGCTGTTCGGGACCGCGCTCGCGTTGATCCGGACTGCCCTGCCCGAGGGTGCCGAGCACGGATCGCAGTGGATCGCCGGGGCGAGCGGCCAGCTGAAGTTGGCTTCGGTGCTGATGCCGTTCGCAGGCATCACGTTCCTCTGGTTCATCGGCGTCATCCGTGACGGTTTCGGCAGCTATGAGGACAAGTTCTTCTCCACTGTGTTCATCGGCAGCGGATTGTTGTTCCTGGCAATGATGTTCGTGTCGTCGGCCGTCGGTGCGGGGCTGGTCGCCACCAGGGTCGGCTTGCCGGATGTGACCGTCCGCGATGAACTCGCGGTTTTCGGTCAGGGCATGCTCGAGAGTCTCACCACCACCTATGCACTGCGGATGGGGGCGGTGTTCATGATCTCGCTGGCCACCATCTGGCTTCGAACCGGCTTGATGCCGCGCTGGCTGGTCATCGTGACTTACCTTGTGGCGGTGAGCCTTCTGATCTCCGGTGGGGTAAGCATGTGGGTGGTGCTGGCCTTCCCGCTGTGGGTTCTGGTGGTCAGCATGCTTCTCCTGACGCGGGCCGGAGTGATCGACCTGCACCACGACGGCCCAGGGGAGATCAGCCGCTAAAGAGCGCTAAAAGGGTGGGTCGCTGTCACTTTCGGCGCGTTCGAGGGCGCGTTGGAGTTGGTTGTGTGTGCGTTCGGTGGTGATGCGTTGGGCGCGGTCTTGTGCGCGGGTGCGTTGTCGGACCGGCATCTTGGTGTCGCGGTCGGTGTCGTTGATGAGGGTGATGGCCCGTTTTCGTGGGATGGGTGTCTGGATGTTCCAGTGCGGGAACAGGATTGCCGCGCCGGGGGCTTTCTGATAGCGGTGCCCGGTGGGTGCGCTCCAGTGGGTGGTGCCGTCGGGTTGGGCGGTGGGGGTCCAGCCGCCGAAGGTCTTGATCAAGTGGTGCAGACGGCATAGCGGCCCGAGGTTGCCCGGATGCGTCGCTCCGGCCGGCCACGGGGTCAGATGATCCAAGTCGCAGCGGTGTGCGGCGCGGTTGCAGCCGGGGAAGCTGCAGGTCATGGCGCGCATCCGGACGAACGCGGTCAAGGCTGTCGAGGGCCGGTATCGGGGTTCGGCGGGCAGGTCGGCGATCTCCGATAGCGGTTTGATGGTGGCGCCGGCGGCGATGAGTTCGGCGAGCATGGCGGCGGGGATGATGGCGCCGTCGAGCGTGACGGCGGGGCTGGGGTTGCAGGTCGCGGGCGCGGCAGGCTCGGTGGTGGCAGCCGATTCGGTGCGGGCAGCCGGCGCGATGGATTCATTGCGGGCCGCAGGTTCGGCGGGTTCGGACGGCCCAACGGGCTCAAACTCCGCGGCCGGTGTCTGCGGCTGGTGCTCGGGTGCAGCGGGTTCGGATTCCGCGGCCGGAGTCTGTGGTTCGCGCTCGGCGGCCTGCTCCTTTTCCTCTGGCGCGGCCTCGGTCGCGGTTGGCTCGGAGTCTGGGGTGCCCGCAGCACCCGGCCTGGTTTGGCGGGGGCGGTCTTCACTGGCGGTGGGTACTTGGTCGGTGAGCGCGTAGATGGTGAGTGCGCCCGCGCGTGGGTCTTTCCCGCTGCCCGCACAGCCGGCGTCCCCGCATTCGCAGGTCAGGCGCTCCAGGGCGGGCCCGACCACACCCAATGCCGCCAGCGCGGCGGCGCGCAGTTCCCCGCGCTTGCGGGGATCATTGGCGCAGACGGTGTCGGCCAGGTTGTTGAGGCGTTGTTCGAGGATCTTTTTGTCGGTGATGCGCAGCCGCCCCCAGAACGAGGCCACCCCGTTCGGGTCATCCTTGTCATCGAACTCGACGTACAGGTCCTTGGCCGCCCGCTTAGAGCGCACCACGGCGTCGGGGTCGAATTTCTCCACCCACAGATCCACCGCGCCGATCAGTTGCTTCTCCGAATGCGCCCCGTACTGGCTGGCTTCCCCGGAGATGGCGGTGTCGATCAACCCCAGCGCGTCCTCGTCGACGACGAGGTGGGTGCGCCAGGTGATCGCATCGATCACCCTCGCCGAGATGAGCCCCTCGGCGAACAGGGCCGCGGTCCGCGGGAGCCGGTCGCGCAGGGCTTGGGCGATGCGCATCTGCTTGGACGCCGCATGCGAGTTCAGGTTGCAGGCCGCAGACACCGCGGCCTGCGCCCACGCCCACCCATCGATCACCTGATGAGCGCTGGTGTCGTCCTCGTCATCGCATTGGCGGGCGATCACCTCGCCGATCAGGGCCAAACGCTGCGCGGCGGCCCTCGCCTCGGTCCGGGTCATGGTGGTGACCGCGGAGATGAGCGCCTCATCGCTCAGCCCGGCGAGTGCGCCACGATCCAAGACTTCGAACATATGTGCTATTTTACCGGCCGAGTCGGACATTGGCAGCAGCATTTTTCAGGCTGTGGATAAGTCATTCGAGTAGGTTTCACCCGCGGTCACGTCGGCGAAGGTGCTTCTGATCGGTGCGTTGGCAGGCCCGGTCACTACTCGCTGAGCTTGGGCAATTAATCCAGCAGCTTCAACGCCGACGCGGGGCACAGCTTGACGGCCTCGCGGGCATGTTCCTCTTCGCCGGCAGGCACCTCGTCGGTGAGTACCACCACCACGCCGTCGTCGTCCTGATCGAACACCGCATCGGCCACCATCACGCAGTTGCCGGCAGTGATACAGGAGTCCTGGTCAGCTTCAACTTTCATCGTCACCACCTCACTGGGAGTGACCGTAGTCCGTAGATGAAGTGGAAGTCCCGGAACTCGATATCTTCGAACGGTTCGGCCAGCGCCAGGCTGGGGAAGCGCTTGAACAGAGCGGGGAAGGCGATGCGCATCTCCATCCGGGCCAGCGGCGCACCCAGGCAGTGGTGCACTCCGTGGCCGAATGCGAGGTGCCCCGGCGCACCCCGGCGCACATCCAACTCGTCGGGCCGGTCGATGAACGCGGGGTCGCGATTGCCCGCGGGCAACGACGCGAAGACCAGTGAACCCGAGGGAATGGCCACGCCGGCCACCTCCACATCGGCGGTGGCGAACCGTGGAATGGCATGGTGCACCACCGACATCCAACGCAACAGCTCCTCCATCGCGGGCCCGATGGCATCCGGATCATCGCGCACCAGAGCCAGCTGGTCGGGCCTGCGCAAAAGCGCAAGAGTGCCCAGCCCCAGCATGTTCGACGTGGTCTCGTGCCCGGCGAGCAGCAGCAGCCCGGCGATGCCGACCAGCTCGTCATCGCTCAGCGAATCGCCGTGCTCACGCACGAGCATGCCGAGGATGTCCTCACCGGGCGCCTTCCGGGCTCGCTGCACCAGGCTGTGCATGTAGCTGCGGCTCTGCTGTTGCAGCTGCATGCGCTCCGCGATCGGCAGCGACAGATCGAGCTGGCGGGCCGAGCGGTGTTGGAAGTCATCCCGGTCGCCGTAGGGCACACCGAGCAGCTCGCAGATCACCAATGACGGTACAGGCAAGGCGAATTCGGCCACCAGATCGGCGGGAGCGCCTCCGGCCGCCATGGCGTCGAGGTGCTCGTCGACGATCTCGGTGATCCGGGGCTCCAGACGCTTCATCCGGCGGATGGTGAACTCGGGGGTGAGCAGCCTGCGCAACCGCTGATGCTCGGGTGGATCCTGGCCGAGCAGATTCCCCGCGCGCGTCCTGGCCAGTTCCTCCGTGGACATTTCCGGCGCCCCGGGCAGGGTGAAGCCCGGTGGCCGCGCATTGGAGAAATGCTCGTGATCGGCGAGAACGGCTTTGACGTCGTCGTGCCGGGTCACCAGGTACACGGTGTTGCCGAGGGCGCTGACGACCGATTGCACGCCGGTTCCGTCGCGGATCGCTCCGAGTTCGGGCACCGGGTCGAAGCCGTTGCGCCGCATGTGGACCGGCGGCAGAACTGCTGCTTCTGTCATGCACACACGCTACGCGTTGAACACAAAGTCCTTGATCAGCGCGTTGACGAGGCGCGGATTCTCCAGGGCGGCCAGATGCGCGACGCCGTCGAGCACCGCGGTTGCCGCACCGGGAATGGCGTCGGCCATCTCCAGCGTCTCGGCGACCGGGAAGGTCGCGTCCTCGGCGCCCGCCACCACGAGCACCGGGGTGCGCACCGCCGCGAGCAGCGCGCGTTGATCCGGCCGCCGCGGCACCACGCTGGTCACCGCCCAGGCACTGGAGTCCAGGTCCACGGCGCGCGCGGCGTCCCGCACGAACGCCACCACGTCGGGCCGGTCGCGACATGTCGTCGGCCCGAGGAAGGCCTTGAGTACCTGTCCCGTCAACGGCCCGCGAATACCGCCGAGCAGCTTCGCCATCCGCAACAGCAGCCCGTACTCGACGCGCTGACGACGCCCGGCCGGCGACGCGGTGCAGTTCATCAAGACCGCCCGGCCGATCCGGTCCGGGTGCCTGGCGGCGAACGTTCCGCCGATCATGCCGCCCCAGGAATTCCCGATGACATGGGCCCGCTCGATGCCCAGCCCGTCCAGGACGTCCAGCACGGTCTGCGCGCAATCGTCGAAAGTGAATGTACCCGAGAGCTTTTCGCTGGACCCGTGTCCGGGTGGATCGATCAGCACCACCTGCGCACGGTCACGGAACGCCGCGGCCTGCCCGGCCCACATATCGCCGGTCATCAGCAGGCTCGGCCAGAACAGCATGGCCTCACCAGATCCGGCGGTCTGCACGCGCAGCCGTCCCAGCCGCGTCGCAACGGTCCGTGACTCCACGGCCACCACGCTAGCGTTCGGCGTGCAACCCCGGAGCCCAGATGCGCGGACCGATGAGGGTGAACAGTGCCGGGATGATGACCGTGCGCACCAGGAAGGTGTCCAGCAGAATGCCGAGGCCGACGATGATGCCGATCTGCGTCAGCACGATCAGCGGAAGCACGCCCAGCACGCAGAACACCGCGGCCAGCACGATGCCGGCACTGGTGATGACGGCGCCGGTCGCCGACACGGCGCGCACGATGCCCTCCCGGTTGCCGAATTCCGGTGTCTCCTCGCGCGCCCGTGTCACCAGGAAGATCGTGTAGTCCACCCCGAGTGCCACCAGGAACAGGAACGCGAACAGCGGAGTGCTGTTGTCCAAGGCGGGGAAACCGAACAGGTGCACACTGGCCCAGCCGCCGATCCCCAGCGCGGCAAGTGCGCTCAGCACCGTCACCGACACCAGGACCAGTGGAGCCAAGGCGGAACGGAGCAGCACGAAGAGCACGGCGAGCACCACGGCCAGGATCGCGGGGATGACCACCATGCGGTCGCGCTGCGCCGCCGACGCCGAATCCCGTGCCTTGGCGTCGGACCCGCCGACCAGGGCGTCGGGGCTGACGGACTGCACCGAACTACGCAGCGCATCAACGGTTTCGAACGCCTCATCCGACGCCGGTTCGGCCTGCAGGACCACCTGCCATTGGCTCAGGCCGGTGCCCGATTCCCCGGCCTGCCGGGCCGAGACCACCCCGGGTACTGCGGTGATGGCGGACGAGACCGCGGCGGCGTCGTCGGTGGGTGCGATCACCAGCGCGGGATCGGTCAGTCCGCTCGGAAAGTGTTGAGCCAGCGTGTCGTAGCCGCTGACCGATTCGGCCTGCACCCGGAACTGTTCGGTCTGCGACAGGCCGACCGGCGTGCCCACCAGCCCGAAGCACAGTGCGACCAGCACGCCGAGCGCGCCGGCGGACACCCAGCCGGGACGGCCCGCCACCCAGGACGCGACCCGGTGCCAGAGACCGCTGTCGGTCAGGGCCTGGTCGCCCACCTGTGGGATGAACGGCCAGAACAGTTTCTTGCCGAACAGCCCGAGGAAGGGCGGTAACACCAGGAGTACGAAGATGGCCGCCACCACCAGGCCCGCCGCGGCCTGTACACCGAGGCTGCGGTTGGAGGGGGCCGTGGCGAATGCAAGGGTGAGCAGCGCCAGCACGACCGTGGCGTTGCTGGCGAGAATCGCGGGGCCGGCCGCGCGGGTGGCGACCCGCAGCGCATCGCGGTGATCGGCCGAGCGGCCCAATTCCTCGCGATAGCGCGAGGTGAGTAGCAGCGCATAGTTGGTGCCAGCGCCGAACACCAGCACGCTGGTGATGCCACCCGTCGATCCGTCCGGGTTCAGGCCCAGGCCGGAGGCCACCGCGGTGCCGACCACGGAGCCGACCCGGTCGGCGAACGCGATCACCAGCAGTGGCACCAGCCACAGGACCGGGGAGCGGTAGGTGATGATCAGCAGCAGGGCCACCACCGCGGCGGTCACCGCGAGCAGGGTGATATTCGCTCCGGCAAAGGAATTCGCGATATCGGCACCGAAGGCCGGGCCGCCGGTCACCTGCGCCTGCAGGCCTTCCGGTAGCCGTTCGGCGGTCTGGGTGCGCAACTCGGAGACCGCGTCATTGAGGGCGAACCCGGACAGGTCGGTCGACAGCGGGGAGACCGACACTGCGGCGAGTCCGTCCTGCGACACCTGCGCGCCGGGGCCTGCCGCGGCGATGTCTGTCGGGCGTAGTGGGCCGCCGTCGGTCCGGGTGAACACGATGATGGCGGGAGCGCTGTCGCCGCCGGGAAATTCGGCCCGCAGGGCGTCGGCGCGGGCCGATTCCGCATCGGCGGGCACCGCCACCGGCGACTGTGAGGCGGAGTCCCCACCGCTGAGCAGGCCGAGGCCGGCGCCGGAGGCGACGATCACGAGTAACGCCACGAGCCAGGAGATGCGACTGGACATGGGCCAAATATTTCAGAAACTTAACGATTAATCAAGTGAACGATATGCTGGACGGATGGAGCGGGAAGAACTCGAGGGGTTCATCGCCGGCGATGTGCGCGCCCTCACGGCCGAATCGGACCAGATCGGGCGCGAGTTCGCGAGCCGCAATGATCTGGCTGCCAATGATTTTCGCGCCCTGCTCTACATCATGGTCGCCGAATCTTCGGGGTCGCCGCTGACCGCGGGTGACCTGCGCACCTTGATGGGCACCTCGGCCGCGGCGATCACCTATCTGGTGGAACGGATGATCACGTCCGGGCATCTGCGCCGGGAGGTGCACCCCGATGACCGGCGCAAGGTGATCCTGCGCTACGCCGATCACGGTCTCGCGGTGGCCACCGATTTCTTCACCCCGTTGCAACGGATCAACTCCGAGGCGCTGGCCGGTCTGCCCGACGCCGATCTCGATGCCGCGCATCGCGTGTTCACCGCCTTGATCGGGGCGATGCGCGAGTTCCGGGCGTCTAACGACGGTTGAGGGTGGCCTCTTCGAGGTCCAGGCCGCGCAGTACCTCGCGCAGCACCTCATCATCGATGTTCCCGGCGTCGCGTTCGGCGATGAAGGTATCGCGTTCGGCGGCAAGCATTTCCAGCCGCAGCCGACGGAACGCCGAGGCCGGGCTCTCGCCGATCTCGTCCTCGCCGCGGCCCAGCCGCTCCCACGCCGAGTTGCGCCGGGCGGTGTTCCACTTGCGCAGCACCGCGGCGGCGTCGTCGGTGACCGCGGCGGACTGGATGGCGGTCCCGTCGGGGCGATGCAGCGCGAGCAGTTCGTCGAGCCGGTCTGCCGCGGCCCGGGCCGCCTTGTCCTGCGCCGCGGCCTGGGCCAGCGCATCGCGCTGTGCGTCGTCGCTGTGGATGCCGAATCGCCGGATCACCCACGGCAGCGTCAGCCCGTGCAGCAGCAACGTGCCCACCACCACGACGAAGGTCAGGAACACCAGCTGCGGCCGGCCCGGGAACTGCGCACCGGACATCGTCGTCAACGGCACACCGAAGGCGGCGGCCAGCGACACCACCCCGCGCATCCCGGCCCATGCCACCACGAAGGCCTCGCCGGCCGCCGGCCGTGGGTTGCGCAGATAGGTGAACGCGAACACCCAGGCGATCCGGACCACGATGACGGTGGCCAGCACCGCCACCGAGGAGAGCGCGATCGCCGCCGCGGACAACCCGGACAGCTGGCGCACCACTCCGGGCAGTTGCAGTCCGATCAGCAGGAAGGCGAACGACTCCAGGATGAGTTGCAGGGCCTTCCACACCGCGTCGTCCTGCAGTCGGGTGGCGTATCCGGCTTTCGTGGAGCGCTGACCGAGCATGAGGGCGGCGACGACGACGGCCAGCACACCGGAGGCATGCGCCTCCTCGGCCAGCAGATAGATGACGAACGGTGCCACCAGGCCGATGGCACTCTCGACCAACGGGTCGTCGAGCCGGGACCGGATGAAGGTGATGGCCGTCCCGGCGAGCACGCCGACGACGACGCCACCGGCGGCGGCCAGCACGAAGGTGCCCAGCCCCGAAACCCAGCCGGCCGATGCCCCGATGGCCGCGGCCAGCGCCACCTTGTAGGCGGTCAGCGCCGTCGCGTCGTTGAGCAGGCTCTCCCCGCCGAGCAGCGTCATGATGCGCCGCGGCAGGCCGAGCCGGCGGCCCACCGCCGTCGCCGACACCGCGTCCGGTGGCGCCACGATCGCGCCCAGCACCAGCGCCGCGGCCAGCGTGAAATCCGGTACCACGTGATAGGCCACCACCCCGACGGCCAGTGTGGTGATCAGCGGCAGCCCGACCGCCAGCGACCCGATGGAGCGCACATGGCGACGCATGTTGAGATAGCTGCTCTCCAGCCCCGCCGACCACAGCAGCGGCGGCAGGATGACGAACAGCACCAGCTCGGGGTCGAGCTCGACCTCGTCGAGTCCGGGGATGGCGCTGGCCACCAGACCGGCGACCACCAGTGCCAGCGGCGCCGAGACATCGAGTCGGCGGCTCACCGCGGCCAGCAGGACCGCGGCCACCAGAACTGCCAGCAGTGTCGCTGCCACGGCATCAACCTATCCTTGTTCCACATGCGCAAGAGTTCCCGACGCCGTTCGGCGGCAGCTGCGGCAGCCCCGGTTTCCTGCGAGCACCTTCATAGCGCAGTAGGCATCGTAGATCCGGAGCCGTTGACCCCGGGACGCTGCCAGGAATGCGCACACGCCGGTGCGGGCACCTGGGCGCATCTGCGGATGTGCCTGTCCTGCGGACACGTCGGATGCTGCGACTCCAGCCCGCATCAGCACGCGACCGAACACTTCCGGCAGACCGGTCACGCGGTGATGCGTTCGGCGGAGCCCGGCGAGTCCTGGCGATGGTGCTATGTCGACAGCCGGATGGGCTGAGGATCTGGCAGGCTGGGTGAGCGATGACCAGACATGCTGAAGAGAGCGCAAGACCGGTGGTGATGCTGCTCGGGTCCGGCGAGGTGAGTCGTGAACTGACACTGTCCTTCCAGCGTCTCGGCGCGACCGTCGTCGCGGTCGACCGCTACGCCGACGCACCCGCGCACCGGGTCGCGGATCGCAGCGCGGTGGTGCCGATGAACGATCCCGAGGCCTTGGGCGCGGCGGTGGAGCGGGAACGCCCGGATTACGTCGTCGTCGAAGCGGGTGGGGTCGCCACCGACGCGCTGATCGCCATCGCAGAGACCGCCGAGGTCTTCCCCACACCGCGCGCCACCCGGCTGAGCCTGGACCGCGAGGGCCTGCGCCGCCTGGCCGCCGATGAGCTCGGCCTGCCGACCGCACCTTTCTGGTTCGCCGGCTCGGCCACGGAATTGTCCGCGGTCGCCGAGCACGCCGGGTTCCCGCTGGCGGTCACCCCGGTCGCCGGCGCCCCGGGCGAGGGCCGCTCGGTGCTGCTGCGGCCCGAGGATGTCGAGCCGGCCTGGAACCGGGCCATCGCGGTGGGTCACCTCAGCACCCCCAACCGGGTGATGGCCGAAACGGTGGTCGACGTCGACGACGAGGTCACCCTGCTGACGGTGCGGACCACCGGTCCGACCGGGCCGGCCGTGCACTTCTGCGAGCCGATCGGGCACCGGGTCGCCGAGGACGGCACGCTGGCGACCTGGCAGCCGCACCGGCTCAGCCCGGCCGCGCTGGATGCCGCCAAGTCGATCGCGGCCCGCATCGTGAACTCACTCGGCGGGCGCGGGGTGTTCGCGGTGGAACTG
Organism: Mycolicibacterium frederiksbergense; assembly: GCF_012223425.1. Lineage (GTDB taxonomy): Bacteria > Actinomycetota > Actinomycetes > Mycobacteriales > Mycobacteriaceae > Mycobacterium > Mycobacterium frederiksbergense. The sequence goes on along the minus strand of NZ_CP038799.1, from coordinate 1,760,432 downwards.
TTGGTGCGCGGCGACGAGGTGTACTTCTCGACGGTCCGGCCGCGGCCGGTCGACAACGCTTTCCTCACGGTGCGGACCCAGCGGCTCTCCGAGTTCGACCTGCACGCCCGGGCGATCCTGGGCCTGACGGTTGACACCATCATGATCTCGCCGGGGGCCGCCGAGATCGGCTATGCCGGTGGCCAGACTTCCGTGCCGGCCGAGTCCGACATCGTCGGGGTGCTCGCCGAGGCGCTGGCGGTGGCCGAGAGCGACGTGCTGCTGTTCGACCGGACCGACGAGACCGATGGCAGGCACCGGTTGGGCGCCGCCATCGCCACGGCTCCCGACGTCGTCGTCGCCAGGGACCGCGCGCAGCGCACCGCGGTGTCGCTGCGTAGGCTCTGGCAGTCGTGAGCGACGCACCCGACGATCAGGACCGGCCCACCGCGACACCGTTCCTGCTGGCCCTGGTCATCATCGTGGTTGTGATCACCGGGATTTTTGTGGTCAACCGCAGTGACGGTGACGGGGATCCCGAACAGATCGGGCGGGCCGTGGTCGCTCAGAACGATGCACTACAGCGGCAGGACTACGCAGCCTTCCTGGCGAGCACCTGCGCCGCGCAGCACGGCACCGAGGACGAGGTGCTCAGCCGGCAACGGGATTCGGCGGCGCAACGCGGGGAGCGCTACGTCGACGGCGCGAGCAATGTGAAGGTCGACGGGGACACCGCCACCGCCACCGTCCGGTACCACTTCGGTGAGAACGAGGAGACCGAGGCCACCGTGGACATGTCCTTCGTGCGCGAGGACGGCAGCTGGAAGGTGTGCTCGGTTGGACCGGCCTAGCCGTTACGGTATTGGGGTGTCCACATCCGAGAGTCCGGGCTACGCCGGAGACATCACGCCTGAGCAGGCATGGGAGCTGCTGTCCGCCAATCCCGAAGCCGTGCTCGTCGATTGTCGTACCGAGGCCGAATGGCGTTTCGTGGGCGTCCCCGACCTGAGCTCGCTGCGCGGCGACGTCGTCTACGTGGAGTGGACCAGGACCGACGGCTCCCACAATGACAACTTCGTCGACGACCTCGGCAAGGCCGGTATCGCCCCCGGCCAGCGCGCAGTCGTGTTCCTGTGCAGGTCCGGCAACCGATCCATCGGTTCGGCGATCACCGCCACCGAGGCGGGCATCGGCCCGTCCTACAACGTGCTCGACGGTTTCGAGGGCAACCTCGACGCCAACGGCCACCGCGGCACCACCGGGTGGAAAGCGGTCGGCCTGCCCTGGACGCAGTCATGAGCAGTTCCGAAGAACATCAGGTGCCCTCGGTGCGGATTCCCGCACCGCTGCCCGAGGGCGTCAGCCAGGCGACCATCGGGGTGCGCGGCGGCCTGCTGAGGTCCGGTTTCGAGGAGACCTCCGAGGCGATGTACCTGACCTCGGGCTACGTCTACTCGTCGGCGGGTGACGCGGAGAAGGCGTTCACCGGCGAGATCGACCGGTACGTGTACTCGCGCTACGGCAACCCGACCATCTCGATGTTCGAGGAGCGCCTGCGTCTCATCGAGGACGCGCCCGCCGCGTTCGCCACCGCCACCGGTATGGCCGCGGTGTTCACCGCACTGGGCGCGCTGCTGGGCGCCGGCGACCGGCTGGTCGCCGCCCGCAGCCTGTTCGGTTCGTGCTTCGTGGTGTGCAGCGAGATCCTGCCGCGCTGGGGAGTCGAGACCGTCTTCGTCGACGGCGACGACCTGTCCCAGTGGGAAGAGGCGCTCAGCACGCCCACCCAGGCGGTGTTCTTCGAGACCCCGTCCAACCCCATGCAGTCGCTGGTCGATATCGCCGCGGTGTCCGAACTCGCGCATGCGGCCGGCGCAAAGGTGGTGCTGGACAACGTGTTTGCCACACCGTTGCTGCAGCAGGGCATGCCGTTGGGCGCGGACGTGGTGGTCTATTCGGGCACCAAGCACATCGATGGCCAGGGGCGCGTGCTGGGCGGGGCGATCCTGGGCGACAAGGAGTACATCGACGGGCCGGTGCAGAAGCTGATGCGCCACACCGGTCCGGCGATCAGTGCCTTCAATGCCTGGACCATGCTCAAAGGTCTTGAGACGCTGGCGGTCCGGGTGGACTACGCGAACCGTTCGGCGCACCGCGTCGCCGAGTTCCTGGAGCAGCAGGCCGGGGTGAACTGGGTGAAATACCCCTTCCTGGAATCACATCCGCAGTTCGACCTGGCCAAGCGGCAGATGCGTGGCGGCGGCACGGTGGTCACGTTCGAGCTCGATGGCGGTAAGGACCGCGCCTTCCAGGTGCTCGACAAGCTGAACATCATCGACATCTCCAACAACCTCGGTGACGCCAAATCGTTGATCACCCATCCGGCCACCACCACCCACCGGGCTATGGGCCCGGAGGGGCGCGCGGCGATCGGTCTCGGCGATGGCGTGGTGCGGGTCTCGGTCGGCCTGGAGGGCACCGAGGACCTGATTGCCGACCTGGACCAGGCGCTGAGCTGAGCTGTGTCCAAGCGTGGAGATGCCAAGAAGGCGCGCCGTAAGAAGCGGCAGGGGGCCGCTCGGGTTCCTGCGGTGATCATGGACCAACTGGCCGCCATCCCGGACGGGATCGTCGCCGACCTGGCCGAGTTCGATGAACGAATCACCGCCCGCGACTGGACCTTCGACGAAGAACAGTCCGATGACGACTACGCGGTGTGGTTCTTCGAACCGTCCGGCGCGGAGGTCGAGGACGGTCTGCCGGTGACCTCGCTGTGGCTGGACGCCGCCGAGGACGGCGCGATCGTGCGGGTGGTGCTGGTCGGCACCACCACCCAGCATCCGTTCACCCACGCCCAGCTGTTCGAGCACCTGGAATCGATCGAGACGTACCGGAACGGTGACCCGGTCCCGGAGTTCGGCTAGCGCTGTCGTGAGTGACCTGACGCTGCGGCAGCTGCGCTACTTCGCCGTCCTCGGTGAGGAGCTGAACTACCGTCGCGCGGCCGAGCGGCTGTTCATCACCCAGCCGGCGCTGTCCACCGCGATCAAAGCACTCGAGCAGTCCTTCGGCGTGGTGCTGCTCAACCGCAACACCCGCGAGGTCGCGCTCACCGATCTCGGTGCGGCGTGGTTGCCGCAGGTGCAGCAGGCGCTCTCCGGGATCGATGCGGTGGTGGCCAACCTGGTCACCCTGTCGGGAACCCGCCAGGGCAGGCTGCGGCTGGGTTATCTCATCGGCACCGGTGCCGATCTGCTGTTCCGCGTGGTCCGCCATTTCGAGGCCGCCTACCCGGATGTCAGTGTCGAACCGATCGAGTTCGATTTCGCCGACCCCACCGCCGGACTGTCCGGTGGCACTACCGAGGTCGCGCTGATCCGCCCACCGGTGGATCTGCCCGAGTACCGCATGCTGGTGCTCGATTCCGAATCCTGGGTGGCCTGCCTGCCCCGGGATCATCCGCTGGCGGGCCGTCATGAGGTCGAGATCGGCGAGTTGCTCGACGACCCGATCGTCTGCGCGCCGCTGACCGCCGGACCGTGGCGGGACTACTGGATGGCGATGGACGCCCGCGGTAACCGGCCGCCGACCATCGCGGCGGTCGCCGCCACCTACGAGGCCGAGACCACGTCCATCGCCCGCGGGCTGGGTATCAGCTTCACCACCTCGTCGGTGGCCCGGTTCTATGACCGACCCGGAATCGTCTACGTCCCGATCGTCGACCGCCCGCCCAGCCATGTCGCGCTGGCCTGGCATCCCGGCACCCTCAGCCCCCAAGCGGATGCTCTGATCAGGCATGTCCAGCAGAATTGGGGCTTCGACGACGGCGACGAAACACCCCTCACCCAGCACTGATAAATATTGGTTATCAGAAGATCAAAAGATGGAACTTCCGGTGACGCCCCGGTGGCGATTGTCTGTCATCAGACCTCTCACCCCTGCTCCGACCTGGAGATCCCATGACCGACACCCCCGTACGACCCCCTGAATCCTCGGCGACCACGATGATCGCCGAGGATTCCAAGCTCGCCGAACTGGGCTACACCCAGAAGTTGGACCGCTCGGTCGGCACGTTGGCGTCTTTCGCCATCGGCTTCGCGACCATCAGTGCGACCACCGCGGTGTTCACCGGTTTCGGCGCCGGCTACTTCACCGCCGGTGCGCCGTTCGTGTGGACGCTGTTGCTCGCCGGCGCGGTATTCGCGCTGTGGACCTTCATCGCCGCGGACCTGACCGCGAAACTGCCGCTGGCCGGCTACTCGTATCAGTGGATCAGCCGGATCAACGGGCCGAATCTGGCCTGGTTCACCGGATTCATCGCCCTGATGGGGTGGGTGTGCGGGATGACCGGCGTCGGGTTCATCCTGTCCGGCTATCTGGGTGGGCTGTTCGGCTGGAGCATGACGCAGACGACGCAGATCCTGCTGGCCATCGCCGTGGTGTTCGTCTGCGTGCTGATCAACATCTACGGTGTCCGGTTCGCGACCATGGTCAACAACATCGGCGTCAGCCTGGAACTGGTCATCACCGTCGGCGCCACCGCACTCATCGCCGTCATCGCGTTCTCCGCACCCGAGAACCACCAACCGATCTCGGTGCTGTTCACCGGCGGCGAAGCGGGCGACAAGGACTCCTACATGCTGGCCTGGCTGGCCGCCGCGCTCGGCCCGTTCTTCGGGCTGATCGGGGTGGAATCCGGCGCCGACGTCGCCGAGGAGACCAAGGACGCCCGCCGGGTGGTGCCCAAGACGATGTTCTACGCGCTGGTCACCTCGATCGTCATCGAGCTGCTGATGTACATCGTCTACGTGCTTGCCATCAAGGATCCCGCTGCGGTGGAAGCGAATTCGGGTGCGCCGATCGAGGAGATCATCACCCAGCAGGCCGGCCCGGTCGTCACCAAGATCATCGTCGCCATCGCGTTGACGAACATCCTGGCCTGCCTGTTGGCCAACATCCTGGTCGCCACCCGGTTGACCTACTCGATGGCCCGCGACAACATGCTGCCGTTCTCCCATGTGTGGCGCCACGTTTCACCCACCCGCAAGACGCCGACCTACTCGATCATCGGCCTGGGCTGCCTGTCGACGCTGTTGCTGCTGTCGGCGATCGTGAACGAGAAGGCATTCAATTACATCATCGGCATCGCGTCGCTGCTGTTCTTCTTCGTCTACATCCTGCAGACCATCGGGTTGCTGGTCGGCTACCGCAAGGGCACCATCCCGGCAGGTGACCCCGGCACCTTCGACCTGGGCCGGTTCCGGCTGCCGATCTACATCACGGCGCTGGTGGTCTTCCTCAGCGTCGCCGTGACGCTGCTGTTCCTGCCGCAGTTCACCAGCAACAAATGGGTGTTCCTCGGTGTCGTGGTGATCGCCGCGATCTGGTGGGCCACCGGACTGAAGGCCCGCCTCTCCCGGGGCGACGCCGGCGTCGAATACGCAAGAAACCATAACGTCTAACTCGAATAGGACTGACATCATGACTGTTACCGATTCCGGCACCTCCAACCTGGTCGCCGTCGAGCCCGGCGCCGCCATCCGCGAAGCGACCCCGGAAGGCTCGGTGATCCAGTACAGCGACTACGAACTGGATACCTCCAGCCCGTTCGCCGGCGGCGTTGCGTGGATCGAGGGCGAGTACATGCCCGCCGAAGAGGCCAAGATCTCGATCTTCGACACCGGGTTCGGGCACTCCGACCTGACCTACACGGTGGCACATGTCTGGCACGGCAACATCTTCCGGCTGGGTGATCACCTCGACCGGCTGCTCGACGGTTCGCGCAAGTTGCGCCTTGACGCCGGCATGAGCAAGGACGAACTCGCCGAGATCACCAAGAAGTGTGTCTCGCTGTCCCAGCTGCGGGAGTCGTTCGTGAACCTCACCGTGACCCGTGGCTACGGAAAGCGCAAGGGCGAGAAGGATCTCTCCAAGCTGACCCACCAGGTGTACATCTACGCCATCCCCTACCTGTGGGCCTTCCCGCCCGCCGAGCAGATCTTCGGCACCACCGCGATCGTGCCGCGTCATGTCCGCCGCGCCGGGCGCAACACCGTCGACCCGACGATCAAGAACTACCAGTGGGGCGATCTCACCGCGGCGAGCTTCGAGGCCAAGGATCGCGGCGCCCGCACCGCGATCCTGCTGGACTCCGACAACTGCGTCGCCGAGGGCCCCGGATTCAACGTCTGCATCGTCAAGGACGGCAAGCTGGCGTCGCCGTCACGAAATGCGTTGCCGGGCATCACCCGTAAGACGGTGTTCGAGCTGGCCGACCAGATGGGTATCGAGGCCACGCTGCGCGATGTCACCAGCCATGAGCTCTACGACGCCGACGAGCTGATGGCGGTCACCACCGCCGGTGGCGTCACCCCGATCAATTCCCTGGACGGCGAAGCCATCGGCAACGGTGAGCCCGGCCCGATGACGGTCGCCATCCGGGACCGGTTCTGGGCGTTGATGGATGAGCCGTCACCGTTGATCGAGGCCATCCGGTACTGAGGCGGATCCGGCTCCGCTACTTACCGTCGGACTCGATGACACCCTGGGCGGCACGGGCACGGTCCTCGTAGCTCTTGCGCTTGGCGGTGTCGACCTCGAGGAACACCGTGTCCAGGCCGAGTGCCTTGTTCATGGCGCGGCGGCCCTTGGGCGGCAGCATCTGGGCGGCCTGTGCGGTGAACCGCAGCGCCGGCGGCACCGACACGTGGGTCTTGGGCTTGTCGAGCGTCTTGACGATGGCGGCGGCGATGTCCTCGGGCTCGACGGGCTTGATCGCGCCGCCGGACTTGGTGCCGGAGATCAGCTCGGTATTGGTGAACGGCGGCATGATCACCGAGACGTTGACGCCGTGCGGTGCCATCTCGTCGGCCAGCGCTGTGGACAGGCCCACCACCGCGTACTTGGCGCCGACGTAGACCACCTGGCCGGGCAGCGGGATGAGGCCGGACAACGAGGCAATGTTGATGATGTGGCCGCTGCGGCGCTTGACCATCTGCGGCAACGCGAGCTGGCAGCCGGTGAGCACGCCGTAGACGTTGACCTCCAGCGAGGACCGGACCGACTGCTCGGTTTCCTCCAGGAACGGGCCCACCGGCATCACGCCGGCATTGTTGATCAGCACGTCGATGTGGCCGCCCCCGTCGGTGCGGGCCTTGTCCAGGAAGGTCTCGAAGGACTCCCGGTCGGTGACGTCGAGCGGGTAGCCGGACACCTGGCCGAGTTTGGTGAGTTCGACGACGGCGGATTCCTGCAGCGCGACGTCACGGTCGCCGATCACGACGCGGGCGCCGCGGGCGAGTAGGGCCTTGGCGGTGGCATAACCGATACCGCGGGCCGCGCCGGTGATCGCGATGGTCTTGCCGCTGATGTTGTCCATGGCGGCGAACTTTACACGTGTCAAGTTTTTCGCGAAAGTGGCCTCAGGGGGTGAGCCACAGGTCGACGCCCTCGGTGCTGAACAGGTGCAGCAGGGTGCTCCACAGCTGATCGCCGACGGCGCCCTTGACCTGCCGGTAGGACGTCATGACGAAACGGAATCCGCCGTCCTCGGGGGTGCCGAAGCCACCGCGCAGGCAGTCGGCCAACGCGTCCAGGTTGGACCCGAAATAGCCGCCGTCACCGTTGACCGCGCGACCGATCTCGGCATAGAAGTCCGTCGTCGAGGTGATCCGGGAGCCGTCGATCCGATAGGTCTTCATGCGATTCCGATCAGACAGAAGGATTCGTAGTGGTCGTCGGTGTAATAGAAATCCGGAGGGTCACCGCCGGCGACGATGCGACGCGTCCCGCGGTGGTGCAGTCCGGGGGTCGGCACGGTGTACTCGCGGTAGTAGCCACGCTCGTGCTCGGGCAGTCGGCCCTCGTAATTGCCGAAGATGGCCCCGTCACTGCGCCGATGCGGGAAGGGTCCGCCGGCCTCGATGAGGTCCACGGTGGCCGCGACCTCGGGCGGCAGGCGGGCCAATGAGCATTCGCCCGCGGGTGTGCAGCCGGCGATCAGCCCACACATCAGTGCGGTCGTCATCGCCATGCGCATGAGCCATGACGCTAGCAACCTGGGCCCAGTTTCGATCATGCTGAGCTGATACCCCCGCCCGGAATGCGCGACGGCTGGGCACGTTGGACATTGAAGTGATGGTAGGAGCATTGGTGGAATCTCTGCGCTTTGTCGCGGTGGAACAGACCGACCCGTTGGCGGAGCCGCTGCTCGCCGAACTGACCGTCGAATACGCGCAGCGCTACGGTGGTACCGAAGCCGGCGTGGCGGCCTGGCTGCGTGGTCACCCGGCCGAGGAATTCGCCGCACCGCACGGCGCTCTGCTGATCGGGCTGCTCGGTGGGCAACCCGTGACCGGCGGTGCGTTCCAGCGCTTCGATGCCGACACCGCCGAACTCAAACGGATCTGGACCGACAGCGGGCACCGGCAGCGGGGCTACGCCAAGGCACTGCTGGTGGAGTTGGAGGCGGTGATCGCCGAGCGGGGCTACCGGCGCATCTATCTGACCACCGGTGACCGCCAGCCCGAGGCGGAGGCACTCTACGAATCGGCCGGCTACACCAGGCCGGCCGAACCGCTGCCCGCGGAAGGTCACATCCATCCGATCGCTTTTCAGAAGGTACTGCCGTGACCGTCCCACTGTCCGTTCTCGACCTGGCCCCCATCAGTGCCGGCAGTGACGCCGTCACTGCGCTGCGCAACACCGTCGACCTCGCCCAGCATGCCGAGCAGTGGGGTTACCGCCGCTATTGGGTGGCCGAGCATCACTATGTCGCGGTCGCCAGTTCGTCCCCGGCCGTCTTGATCGGCCAGATTGCGGCCGCCACCAACACCATTCGCGTCGGCGCGGCCGCGGTGCAGCTCGGTCACACCACCGCCATCGCGGTGGTGGAGAGCTTCGCGACCCTGGACGCCTTCCACCCGGGGCGCATCGACCTCGGGGTGGGCCGCTCCGGGCAGCGCCGCACCGAGGCGATCCGGGAGAAGCCGCGCGCACCGAGACCGCCGCGGGAATGGCATGAGGTCGACGGTGTTGTGGTCCCCACCCCGTTCGACGTGTCGGCATTGATGCGTAACCCGCGCCTGCGGGCGACCATGGCGACGTTGCAGCAACCCGAAGCCTTGGCACCGGATTTCGGTGATCAGGTCGCCGATATCGTTGCCCTGCTGGACGGCACGTTCCAGGTGGGCGGGTTCGAGGCGCACGCGACCCCCGGTGAGGGCACCGCGCTGTGGCCATGGGTGTTCGGCAGCAGCAGAGGACAGAGTGCACGGGTCGCCGGCGCGCAGGGATTGCCGTTCGTCGCCGCCTATCACATCGCACCGGCCACCGCGTTTGAGGCGATCGAGGCCTACCGCAAGGCCTTTCAGCCCTCCAAGGCGTTGGCAGAGCCCTATGTGGTGGTTTCGGCGGACGTGCTGGCCGCCGACGATCATGCCACCGCGCGGCAGCTGGCCGGAAGTTTCGGGCACTGGGTGCATTCCGTCCGGGCCGCCGGCGGTGCCGAACCGTACCCCGATCCGGATACCGTGCCGCCCTTGACCGACGAACAGCGCGAGCTCGTGAAGGACCGCATCGCAACGCAGTTCGTGGGAGACGCCGACGAGGTGGCGCAGCGGCTGTCGGACCTGCAGCGGGTCACCGGCGCCGACGAACTGGTCATCACGTCGGTCGCGTACCGGCACGAGGATCGGTTGCGCTCGCACGAGCTGGTCGCCAAGGCCTGGACGGGCTCGTAGGCTGACGCGGTGTCTCTCGCCACCGTGGGCCTTCTGATCCTGACCGCTGCGCTGTTCATTGCGCTGCTGGGCATCGGTGTGCGCACACTGGTCGGACGCAACAGCGAGGTGCCCGCGGTGCGGCGCACGGTGACCAGGCTGCGCGGGAATGCGGCAGGCCGGGTGCTGTTCGGTCCCTCGGAGAACGACGCCCTCGACAGCGAGGAACTCGACCAGATGATTCTGCTGCCCACCATCGTCCTGGTGTGTGGGCTGGTGGTGACCGCGGTCTTCCTGTTCGGCTATGCGCTCATCGCGTGAGCGTGCACAGCACGGTGAGCGCGTCGTTGGTGGCCTGTACACCGGCGTCACCGATGGTGGCCGCCAGTCGGCTGCGCAAGACATCCTGGTCGGCCGCGGGCAGCCCTAACACCGCGGAGTAGGTACTCACCATCTCCACCCATTCGGCGCCGCCGTAATGCGGGTGTTCGGTGTAGTGGCGACGCTCGGAGGTGAAGCCCGCCGCAGCCAACAGCGGCTCCAGATCTTCGCCTTCGACGAGGACCGATGGGCGTTGCGGCTCGGCACCCACACTGGCGTACACACCCGCGAGCTCGTCCGGACCGGGGCGAACCGCGACGATCCGGTTCCACAGCAGTGCCAGCCGACCGCTCCTGGCCAGTACCGCGCCCACCTTGCGCAGCGCGCGCTTCGGGTCCACCCAGTGGAAGGACTGGGCGAACACGACGAGATCAAAGGTGCGCCCGCACGGATCCCAGTCGGCGAACGTGGCCACCTCGACGGCCAGGCCCTTGCCGGCGGCGATCTCGGCCATCTGCGGATCGGGTTCCACCGCCAGCACATCGGCACCGGCCGCACGAAGCTGCGCGGTCGCGATACCGGTCCCGGCGCCCACGTCGAGCACCCGGATACCGGTGCGGGGCACCAGATCGTCGATCAGCGCGGCGGGATACCGGGGCCGGAAGCGGTCGTAGCGCGCGGCAGCCGATCCGAAGGACGTGGCCCGCGATCGGTCGCGATGCAACGGCCGGCGGTCGTTCATCGGGTGGCCGCGTCCGCGGCGTCGCGGATCGGGCCGCGCCAGACCGGTCCGTGCCCGGGCAGCAGCACCTCGGTGTCCAGCATGCCCAGCGCGGCCAGGCTGCGCAGGCACCCGTCCTGGTCGTGGTTGAACAGGCCGGGCAGCAGCTGCGGCCCACGCCGGGTGCTCACCGGATGGCCGGTGATCAGGGCGTCGCCTGCCACCAGTACCCCGTCGACCAGATACGAGCAGTGTCCGCCGGTGTGCCCCGGTGTTGGGACGGCGATCGGGGCGCCGGGCAGCGCCGCCGCGATGTTCTCGTCATAGGCCTCGGCGGTCGGGATGCCCTCATGTGTCAGCCCGCCTTTGCGGACCAGCGCCAGCGACCAGGCGAGGTAGCGCGGGTTCCAGGCACGGGCCAGCACATCCACCGGGGACGCCTGCTCCAGGTACTGCCGCTTGGCGTGCCCGACCTCGGTGGCGTGCGTATACACCGGTGTGCCATGGGTTTTCGCGAACCAGATGGCCGATCCGAGGTGATCCACATGGGCGTGGGTCAGCAGGATGGCTCGCACATCCTCGGCCGCGAAGCCCAGCTCACGCACCGAGTCGAGAACCTCGTCACGGCTACCCGGATAGCCGGCGTCGATCAGGATGACGCCGTCGTCATCGGCCACCAGCGTCCAGTTCACCAGGTCGGTCTGGACGAAGTACACGGTGTCGGTGATTCGAGTGAGGGCTGCCGGCATGCTGCCCAGGCTATCGGCGGAGGGCGGGAGCGAAGCGACAGGGGAAATGGAGACGGAGTAAAAAGGAACCGTGGCTGAACTCAAACTGGGATACAAGGCGTCGGCGGAGCAGTTCGCCCCGCGAGAGCTCGTCGAACTGGCCGTGGAGGCCGAGGCGCACGGGATGGACAGTGCGACCGTCAGTGATCATTTTCAGCCGTGGCGCCACGAGGGCGGCCATGCCCCATTCTCGCTGGCCTGGATGACCGCCGTCGGCGAGCGCACCGAGCGACTGATCCTGGGCACCTCGGTGCTGACCCCGACGTTCCGCTACAACCCGGCCGTGATCGCGCAGGCGTTCGCCACCATGGGATGTCTGTACCCGGACCGCATCTTCCTGGGTGTGGGCACCGGTGAGGCGCTCAACGAGATCGCCACCGGGTACGAGGGGGAGTGGCCGGAGTTCAAGGAGCGTTACGCGCGGCTGCGCGAATCGGTGCGGTTGATGCGCGAGCTGTGGCTCGGTGACCGTGTCGACTTCGAAGGTGAGTACTACAAGACCAAGGGTGCCTCGATCTACGACGTGCCCGAGGGCGGTATCCCGATCTACATCGCCGCGGGTGGGCCGCAGGTCGCCAAGTACGCCGGCCGTGCCGGCGACGGGTTCATCTGCACCTCCGGCAAGGGGGAGGAGCTCTACAAGGAGAAGCTCATCCCGGCCATGCGGGAAGGTGCCGAGGCCGCGGGCAAGAACCCAGACGATGTCGACCGGATGATCGAGATCAAGATCTCCTACGACACCGATCCGGAGCTCGCGCTGGAGAACACCCGGTTCTGGGCGCCGTTGTCGCTGACCGCCGAGCAGAAGCACTCCATCGACGACCCGATCGAGATGGAGAAGGCCGCCGACGCGCTGCCCATCGAGCAGGTCGCCAAGCGCTGGATCGTCGCCTCCGATCCCGATGAGGCCGTCGCCAAGGTCAAGGACTATGTCGACTGGGGGCTCAACCACCTGGTGTTCCACGCCCCCGGGCATGACCAGCGCCGCTTCCTGGAGCTGTTCAAGCGGGATCTGGAACCACGGTTGCGGAAACTGGGCTGACACCGGCGATATTGCTGCTGGCGGTCAACCGGACCCGGTCGGCGCGGAACAGGTCGTAGGCGAACTCGAACGGGCGCCCGGCGCTGTCCCGCGTCACCCGGGTGATGGCCAGCAGCGGCTTGCGGTGGGCGATCTGCAGCCATTTGGCTTCCCGCGGGCTGGCGCTGACCACCTCGATGGTTTCGGTGGTGCCGGCGGGCTGCAGTCCGTAGCGCTGCCGCAACAGCTCGTACAGCGATCCACCGAGCGGCTGTTCCAGCAGGTCGGCGGCATGCGCGGCGACGAAACACGACAGGTCCACCGACAGGGGCACCCCGTCCGCGTAGCGCAGTCTGCGGATGACGAAGACCTGGGTGTCCTGCGGGATCTCCAGGGCGGCCGACTCGGCAAGGGTGGCCGGCCTGCTGTCGGTGGCGAGCACTTTGGTATCGCTGGTGTGGCCTCCGCTGTGCAGCCGCGCGGGCAGGCCAGCCTGCTCGGCGGCGTTGCGCTGCACCATATCTGCGCGGATGAAGGTGCCCCCCGCGCGACCGGTGCGCCGTTCCAGCACCCCGGCCTGGCTCAGCGGCAACAGTGCGCTGCGCAGCGTCGAGCGGGATACGGCGAACTGCTCGGCCATCTCCCGCTCGGTGCCCAGCCGCGAACCCGGGCGCAGCGCACCGCTGGACAGCATCGACAGAATCCGCCGGCGCACATCCTCGGCGACCGCACCGCCCGGTGTCTCCTCCACAATCAGGCCCGATTCCAGGTCAGGTGATGATCGCGTCCAGGGACTCGGGCAGTACCTGACCACCGTCGACGGCGATCGCCTGCCCGGTGATGTAGGCGGCCTCGGTGGTGGCCAGGAACGCCGCGAGATGACCGATATCCTCCGGGGTGCCCAGGGCGCCGGCCGGAATCGACCGCGCCATGCTGGCGATGTAGTCCTCGCCGTTGCCCAGCAGCCCCTCGGTGAGGATGTTGCCGGGCAGGACGGCGTTGACGGTGATTCCCTTGGGCGCCAGCTCGATTGCGGCCGTCCGCATGAAGCCGAGCTGCGCGGCCTTGGTGGCGCCGTAGTGCGACCAGCCGGGGTAACCGGTGATCGGGCCGGTGATCGACGACGTCAGGATGACCCGACCGGTGCCGGATGCGATCAGCGCGTCCAGGCAGGCCTGCACCGCGTAGAACGTGCCGTTGACGTTGACTCCCATGATCTCGTTGAGCTGCTCGGGGGTCATGGTGGCCAGCGGTGCATCGGGAAAGATGCCGGCGTTGGCGCACAACACATCCAGACCGCCGAAGGCCTCGACGGTGGCGGCGGCCATCTCCGTGCAGGATTGCCGGTCGCTCACGTCGACGCGCACCCCGATGATCGTGCCGTCACCCAGTTCGTCGAGCGCGGCCACGGCCTCGTCGAGGCCGGCGGCCGTCCGCGCCGCGATCGCGACATTCGCACCGGCACGGGCGAAGACCGTGGCGATGCCGCGGCCGATTCCCTTGCTACCGCCGGTCACCAGGACAGAGCGGGACTGCAGGTCGAACATGTTCCTCCTCAACGTAACCAGGTGTGATCGGCGAGGTAGCGCTCCGACAGGCGGGCGGTACCGACGGCGTATCCGGGACCGATGGCCTTGGCGGCATCGGCGTCCGCGTGCGAGGCGATCCACGCGGTGAGCTGGATCCGGCGCAGCATCACGAAGGTCGGGATGAGTGCCAGGTGCTGCTCGGGCAGCGTGCGCACCTTCAGGTAGCCGCGCAGCCACTCGGCCACGATGCGTTCGGCCTCCGGGGTGTCTTCGATCCAGGACACGACCGCACCCAGGTCGGCCAGATTCCAGCCCCAGCCGGAGTCGTCGAAGTCGATCACCGTGATCCCTGCCGCTGGTGCGGCCGGGTCGACCATCAGGTTCGACAGTCGTAGGTCGGCGTGGATCAGACCGAATCTGTCTGCCCCGGTGCCGAACTCGGATAATTGTTCGGTGATGCGATGCGTCGCCCGCATGATGGCGGCCCGGTCCGTGTCGGCCAGGCCGGGGGCCTCCCGCCAGTCACCCCAGCGGGCACCGGGGCCGAAGATGTCATCGAGATCCCAGCGGAAGCGCGTGAAGTCGGCCGGGGCCGCCCAGTCCAGGACATGCTCGTGCATGATCGCGGTCAGCTCACCCAGCTCGGCGAAACCGACCGCGTGCGGGACCTCCTCGGCGGTACATCCCGGAACCAGGGTGACGGCGTCGACGTGCAGCTCGCGGCCGTCCACCGACGCGGTCACCACATCGAGGCCGGTTTCCGAGCGCACCAGCTCGGGGGTCTTGACCACGGTGTCGCGGCGCAGCGCGGCCATCCAGGCGAGTTCGGAGCGGATGCCGTCCAGGGAGTGATAACCGGGCCGGTGCACGCGCAGCACGATCGGGTTGTCATCGCACACCTGGTAGGTGGCGTTCTCCGACAGGCTCAACAGGCGCAGCGGGGTATCGAGGTCGCGGCCATAGGCGGACAGCGCCGCCCGGGCGAAGCGCGCATGGTCGGCAGGCAATCCCGGCATGTCGAACAGTGTGAGCCAATTGTCGAGCCAAAGCAGACCAAATCGACGTTTTTAACGGTGGCGTTGCAATACTCTCAGGTTCGAAACATTGCCGAAACACAGCTAACTGCCAGCTTAAATCTCCAGTTGACCAACGAATCTGAGCGAGGTAACAATTGCCGACGTCGTCTTTCGTCATCGGCATCGGGGCCGGCGACACTTTGAAACCAGACCAAATATCGGTCTGGGATATGCCCTCAGATTGGGATGCAATGAGCGAGATCATCGATCCACCGGCCCCTGCGGGTGCCAACCCCATCCAACGTCTCAAGCCGAATGCGGTCGGGCTGTGGGGTGTGCTGTTCATGGCGGTCGCCACCGCCGCCCCCATCACCGCGATGGTCGGCAACGTGCCGATCGCGGTCGGCTTCGGCAACGGCGCCAACGCGCCGGCCGGCTACTTCGTCGCCACCATCGTGCTGACGCTGTTCGCCATCGGGTACGCCGCGATGAGCAAGCACATCACCGCCACGGGTGCCTTCTACGGCTACATCTCACACGGACTCGGGCGCATTGTCGGGCTGGGCGCCGGTTTCCTGACCGCGCTGGCCTACATGGTGTTCGAGGCCTCGCTGATCGGCATCTTCTCGTTTTTCGGCACCGACCTGTTCTCGTCGCTGTTCGGCGTCGAGGTGCCGTGGCTGGTGTTCGCGCTGGTGATGCTCGCCGTCAACGCCCTGCTCACCTACTTCGACATCAATCTGGCCGCCAAGGTGCTCGGGGTATTCCTGGTCACCGAGATCGTGATGCTGGCCGCGATGGCGCTGTCTGTGCTGTTCACCGGCGGTGGGCCCCAGGGCTGGTCCTGGGGATCGCTGAACCCGCTCAACGGTTTTCAGAGCCTCTCGGGTGTGGTCGAGGGCGCTGACGGCTCTATGATGGCCGTCGTCGGATCCGCGGGTGTCGGGCTGTTCTTCGCGTTCTGGTCCTGGGTCGGTTTCGAGTCCAGCGCCATGTACGGCGAGGAGTCGCGCAACCCCAAGAAGATCATCCCCATCGCCGTGATCAGCTCGGTGATCGGCATCGGTGCGTTCTACGTGGTGGTGTCCTGGCTCGCGATCGTCGGCACCGGACCCGAGAATGCCATTGCGCTGGCCCAGGATTCGGCCACCGCCGGGAACATCTTCTTCAACCCGGTGCATGACAACCTCGGGCAGTGGGCGGTCGACCTGTTCAAGATCCTGTTGATGACCGGATCATTCGCCTGCGGCCTGGCGTTCCACAACTGCGCCGCGCGCTACCTGTACGCGCTGGGTCGTGAAGACGTCATCCCGGGGATGCGCAAGACCATCGGTGCCACCCACCGGGTGCACGGCTCACCGCATGTCGCGGGCTTCGTGCAGACCGGGTTCGCCTTCCTGGTCGTGATCTTCTTCGAGCTCACCCACCGTGACCCCTACACCGGTCTCTACGGTCTGATGGCACTGCTGGGCACCACGGCGATCATGATTGTCCAGGCGCTGGCCGCGTTCTCGGTGATCGCGTACTTCCATGTACAGAAACGTCATCCGGAGACCGCCAACTGGTTCACCACCTTCCTGGCGCCGCTGCTGGGCGGGCTCGGCATGGTGTACGTGGTCTACCTGCTGGCCAAGAACGCCTCGTTCGCGGCGGGCACGGCGTCCACCGACTGGATCTTCGCCGCCATCCCGTGGGTCGTCGGTGTCGTCGGCATAGGCGGCGTGCTGCTGGCGGTGTTCCTGAAGTTCAAAGATCCACAGCGGTACGGCGAACTGGGCCGTACCGTTCTGGAAGAAGCCCACGAGCGCTGACGGGAATCATGTCCTTCTCCAACATCATGGATTCCAACAGCTATCAGGGTGGTCAGCGCGACGACCCCCTGATAGCTGCCCGTGACCGGGTACTGGGACCGGCGTACCGGTTGTTCTACGACAATCCGGTGCATCTGGTGCGCGGGTTGGGCACCAAGTTGTTCGATGCCGACGGCAACGATTACCTGGACGCGTACAACAACGTCGCCAGCGTGGGGCACTGCCATCCCCACGTGATCGATTCGGTGACACGGCAGTTGAGTACCCTCAACACCCACACCCGGTACCTGCACGATGGCATCGTCGACTACTCGCAGCGGTTGCTGGCCACGTTCCCTGATCTTGAGCAATCCAGCTCGTACCAGGTGATGTACGCGTGCACCGGTTCGGAGGTCAACGATCTCGCGTTGCGCGTTGCGGCGATGCACACCGGCGCCACCGGGGTGATCGTCACCCACGAGGCGTATCACGGCAATACCGAAGCGGTGACGGCAATCTCGCCCTCGATCGGGGGACGCACCAGCCTGGGATGCCATGTCCGCACGGTGTCACCGCAGCTGGAGCGCGCCGAAATCGCGGCCGCGATCACCGATCTGCAGGACAGCGGCTTCGGGGTGAGCGCGCTGATCGTCGACACCATCTTCTCCTCCGATGGCATCTATCCGGATCCGTTGGTGCTGGCGCCGGCGGTCGCGGCGGTCCGGGCCGCCGGTGGCGTGCTGATCGCCGATGAGGTGCAACCCGGATTCGGGCGCACCGGTGCGGGAATGTGGGGGTTCACCCGGCATGGTGTGGTGCCCGACCTGGTGACCATGGGCAAGCCGATGGCCAACGGGCTGCCGGTGGCAGCCATGGCCGCCCGTGGGGACGTGCTGGCCGGCTTCGCCACCGGGGTGCCGTACTTCAACACCTTCGGGGGCAATCCGGTCTCGATGGCGGCCGCGGCCGCCGTGCTCGACGTCATCGAACGGGAACGGCTGATCGCCAATGCCGCCACCGTGGGCGCCGACCTGCGTGCCGAGGTGGCCCGGCTGGCCGCCGATCACCCCCGCATCGGGCAGGTGCGCGGTGCCGGGCTGTACCTCGGAGTGGAGGTGCTCGACGATGTCGGGCTCCCCGATCGGGCAACCGCGCGGTGGATCGTCAACGCCATGCGTGAACGCCGGGTGCTGATATCGGTCTGTGGCGGGGACGGAAATGTCCTCAAGATCAGGCCGCCGATGGTCTTCTCGATGTCCGACGTCGACCGCTTCATTGCCGAACTCGGTGAGGTGCTGGCAAGCTTGGCCCAGTGACCGCGCATGCTGCTTCGGCCATCTACATAGCGTCCCCCGAGGGGGACACCGGAAAATCCACCATCGCACTGGGCATTCTGCACAAATTGGCGGCCACCGTTGCCAGGGTCGCGGTGTTCCGGCCCATCACCCGGCTCGAACATCGTGAGTCTTCCCCGTCGCTTCGCTCGCCCCAGGATGACGCCGAGGGCGAACGCGACTACATTCTCGAACTGCTGCTGTCGCGGGCGACCGCCGGACTCACCTACGACGAGTGCGCAGGCGTCAGCTACCAGCAGTTGCACGAGGACCCCGAGGCGGCGATCGCCGAGATCGTCGACCGTTTCCACCGGGTCGCCGAGCGCTCCGATGCGGTACTCATCGTCGGCAGTGACTACACCGATGTGGCGGCGCCGAGCGAACTGAGCATGAACGCCCGGATAGCGGTGAACCTCGGCGCGCCCGTGGTGCTCGCGGTGAAGGCCAAGGACCGCACTCCCGCCGAGGTCGCCCAGGTCGTCGAGGTGTGCCTGGTGGAACTGACGGCCCAGCACGCGTACACCGCCGCGGTGGTGGCGAATCGCTGCGATCCCGGACAGCTGGACGCGGTGGCCGAGGCGCTGGCTGCGATCTCGGTGTCGGGTCCTGCGAGCTACGTCCTGCCCGAGGAACCCCTGCTGGTGGCGCCCTCGGTGGCAGAGCTGCGCAGGGCCGTGCACGGCGAACTCACCGGCGGTGACGAGCACTCGCTGATCCGCGAGGCGATGAGTGTCCTGGTGGCGGGGATGACCGCCGAGCATGTGCTGGAAAGGCTGCGGGACGGGATGGCCGTCATCACTCCCGGTGACCGTTCCGATGTGGTGATGGCGGTGATGGGTGCGCATGCCGCAGCCGGGTTTCCGTCGCTGTCCTGCGTGATCCTCAACGGTGGGCTGCCGCTGCACCCGGAAGTCGCTCGGCTGGTGGCGGGTCTGGGCACGCGGCTGCCGATCATCAGCACCGAACTGGGCACCTATGACACGGCGCGTGCGGTCGCCTCCGCCCGCGGACGGGTCACGGTGGATTCACAGCGCAAGGTCGACACCGCACTCGCCCTGATGGAACAGCATGTCGACACCGCGGATCTCATTGACACACTGTCGATCCCGATCCCCACCGTGACCACACCGCAGATGTTCACCTACCAGCTGATCGACCAGGCCCGCGCCGACGTACAGCGTATCGTGCTGCCAGAGGGTGATGACGACCGGATTCTGCGCGCGGCCGGGCGTCTGCTCGCGCACCGCGTGGCCGACCTGACCATCCTGGGTGAGGAGAAGTCGGTCCGCGCGCGGGCTGCCGAAATCGGTGTGGACCTGTCGACGGCCATCGTGCTCGATCCGCGTACCAGTGAACTGTGTGACCAGTTCGCCGAGCAATACGCCCAGCTGCGCAGCCACAAGGGCGTAACCGTCGATCAGGCCCGCGAAACCATCTCCGACGTCTCCTATTTCGGCACCATGCTGGTGCACAACGACATGGTCGACGGAATGGTGTCCGGTGCCAGGCACACCACGGCGCACACCGTCCGCCCGGCCTTCGAGATCATCAAGACGCTGCCCGGGGTCAGCACGGTATCCAGCATCTTCCTGATGTGCCTGGAGGACCGGGTACTCGCCTACGGCGACTGCGCGATCGTGCCCGACCCGACCTCCGAACAACTCGCCGATATCGCCATCTCCTCGGCGCGCACCGCCGCGCAGTTCGGTATCGACCCCAGGGTCGCCATGCTGTCCTACTCCACGGGCAGTTCCGGCACCGGGGCCGATGTGGACAAGGTCAGGGCAGCAACCGAACTGGTGCGCCAGCGCGCCCCGGAACTCTTGGTGGAGGGGCCGATCCAGTACGACGCCGCGGTGGATCCGTCCACCGCGAAGACCAAGATGCCGGAATCGGAGGTGGCCGGACGTGCCACGGTGTTGATCTTCCCGGACCTCAACACCGGCAACAACACCTACAAGGCGGTACAGCGCAGCGCCGGAGCCATCGCGATAGGGCCGGTGTTGCAGGGTCTGAACAAGCCCGTCAACGATCTATCCCGGGGTGCCCTGGTGGAGGACATCGTGAACACGGTGGCGATCACCGCTATCCAGGCGGCGCTGCAGTGACCACGGTGCTGGTGCTCAACAGTGGCTCGTCGTCGGTGAAATACGATCTGCTGGAACCCGACTCGGGTACCTCACTGGTCAGTGGCGTGATAGAGCGGGTGACCGATTACCGGCAGGCGCTGACTGCGGTGTTCGCGGCGCTGCCCAGCCTGGACGGCCTGCTCGCGGTCGGACACCGTGTCGTGCACGGCGGGAACAAGCTGTACCGGCCCACCCTCATCGACGATCAGACCATCGCAGACATCGAAGAACTCTCGCCGCTGGCCCCGTTGCACAACCCGCCGGCCGTGCTCGGGATCAAGGAAGCGCGCAAGGTGCTGCCCGGCCTGCCGCATGTCGCGGTCTTCGATACCGCTTTCTTCCACGACCTGCCGCCGGCGGCCGCCGAGTACGCCATCGACCGGGATGTCGCCGACACCTGGAACATTCGCCGCTACGGATTCCACGGCACCTCCCACCGCTATGTCAGCGAGCAGGCCGCAGATTTCCTGGATGCGCCATGGGAATCGCTGAACCAGATCGTGCTGCACCTGGGCAACGGTGCCTCGGCCTCGGCGATCGCCGGCGGGCGCCCGATCGACACCTCCATGGGAATGACCCCGATGGAGGGGCTGGTGATGGGCACCCGGTCCGGGGATATCGATCCCGGCGTCATCACCTACCTGTGGCGCACGGCGAAGATGAGCGTCGAGGACATCGAGACCATGCTCAACCGGCGGTCCGGTGTGTTCGGGCTCGGTGGCGAGATCGATTTCCGGGCGCTGCACAAGCGGATCGAAACCGGCGACGAGGCAGCGCAATTGGCCTACGACGTCTACATCCACCGGCTGCGCAAGTACATCGGCGCCTACCTGGCATTGCTCGGCAACACAGATGTCATCACCTTCACCGCAGGGGTGGGGGAGAACGATGCCGCGGTGCGTCGCGATGCGCTGTCGGGTCTGACCAGCCTCGGCATCGAGATCGACGAGCAGCTCAACGACGCGCCCGAGCGGGTTGCGCGGCGCATCTCGGCAGAACGGTCGCCGGTCACGGTGCTGGTCATCCCGACCGATGAAGAGCTGGCCATCGCCCGGGCGTGTGTGGATGTGCTGGGTTAGGTACGGCGGGCTGGAGCGCAGCGACCCGGGGAGTCAGAACGTGCTCGTGGGCCGCACGCTGTTGGCCAGATCGACCAGCGCGTACCGGTGCTCCTGAGTCGGGGCGACTCGCGCCAGCCCGCGCAGTGCTGCCTCCACGCCGAGCTGCAGGCCGTGCTGGGTGAACGGGAACCCGAGAATGTGATTGGTGCTGGCGGTGTTGTCGGCCAGCCAGTCCATCGCGGTGCCCAGTACCAGCGCCCGGATCTGCAGCACCCGCGGCTCGCTCTCGGGCAGCGCTTCCACACGCCTTGCGGCACTGCGAATCTGTTGTTCGGACACCTCACTGATGGACCGTCCGGACAGCAGTGTCACCGAGCTGGTGAGCCGCGCTACGGTGAAATGTCTTGAGGTGGGCGGAACCTGGTCGAGGGTGCGCACGGCGTCATCGCGATCACCCTCCGCGGACTGGGCCCGGGCCAGCCCGAATCCCGCAGAGATGACGCCGTTGTCCGTGCGCCACACCGTCTGGTAGAACCGGCGTTCATCGGAGCTGCCCGCCAGTTCGGCCGTGGCGGCCAACGCCAGTTTTGGTGCCAACTCGCCGGGTAGCGTGTCCAGCACCTCGGTGAAATATTTTGTGGCGGTGTCATAGTCGGCGGTCAGCAGGGCGGCCACGCCGCGGAACCAGCTCAGCCGCCAGCGCCAGCCCACCCGCTCGAACAGGTCGTCGAGCTTGCGGGTCGCCTTGGCGACATCGCCGAGGTCAAGCAGTGCCCGCGCTTCCATCAGCGGCAGCTCCACCGACTCGGACAGATCGATACCCTCGGAGTCCAGCGTGCCGTGCCGCGCCGCCCGCAGTGAATCGAGGGTCTGCACAGGCTGACTGAGCACGGTGGCGGACAGGATGGGCGCGCCGACATCGGCGGGGTCGACCAGCGGAACCTGGAGCGCCTTCACGATCTCCGGGGCGGTGAGCTTCTCCGAGTGCACCTGACCGTCCAGGTATACATCGGTGTGCGCGACCAGCAGGTCGACGCCGAAGGTGGACCGCGGCGGGCTGAAGACGGTGGACAGGCCCGACCGGGCCACCCCGGTGTCCTGGGCCACGACCTCGCGCAGCACGCCCAGCAACTGGCTGGACATCTCGTCGGCACTGGCGAAGCGGCGGTGCGGATCCGGGTCGATCGCCCGGCGCAGCAGCCGGCCGAACGAGTCGTACTTGGCCAGCACCGGGTCGTCTTCGGGCAGGCCGTCCACATAGCGGCCCTTTCGGGTACGCAGCTTGAGGGTGAGCGCGGCCAGCGTGCGCCCCACCGTATAGATGTCGGTTTGCACCGTGGGCCCGGTACGCACTATCTCCGGCGCCTGGTAACCCGGTGTGCCGTAAAGGTATCCGAACGAATTGATCCGGGACACCGCACCGAGGTCGATGAGCTTGAGCTGCTCGGCGGTGATCATGATGTTCTCGGGCTTCAGGTCGTTGTAGACCAGGCCGAGAGAGTGCAGGTATCCCAGCGCTGGCAGGATCTCCATCATGTAGGCGATCGCCTGCGCCACTGGTAGTTTGGCGTCCTTGGGCTGTTTGAGCGAGGTGCCGCCGACGTACTCCATCACGATATAGCCGACCGGCTCACCGTGTTTGTCGGCATGCTCGACGAAGTTGAAGATCTTCACGATCGCCGGATGGGTCACCTCGGCGAGGAACTGCCGCTCGGCCATCGCGGCGGCCTGCGCCTCGGCGTCGCCGGAATGCACCAGGCCCTTGAGCACGACCGGCCGTCCGTTCACATTGTTGTCGAAGGCCAGATACACCCAGCCGAGACCGCCGTGCGCGATACAGCCCTTGATCCGGTATTGGTCGGCGACCATGTCCCCGGGACTGAGTTGCGGCAGGAACGAGAACGGGCTGCCGCAGCGGGGGCAGGTTCCCTCGGAAAGCCCTGCGCGGGCCGGCCCGTCTGCATCTTCTTTGACGGCACGCCCCACCGGCCGGTTGCAGTTCCAGCAGAAGCGTTTCGCCTCGGCCACCACCGGATTGGTCATCAGCGCGGTCAGCGGGTCGCGCTCGTAGACACGAGGCACCTCGACCAGGCCGCCACCGAGACGGCGGATGGGCGAGCGCGGCCGGGTCATCGACGTCATGCCCTCGGACGGCTCGGTGGACACCGTGGACGCGCGGTCGGTGTCGTCGAAGTCGGGCCGGTACACGGCCTGGGTGGCCATGGGGCGGATCGTCGCGACCGAATCCTCGTCATAGTCTTCGAGGTCGGACAGCGCGGCGGGCTGGGTACCGGGGTCGTCGTCGTTCATCAGCAGCGGCTCATCAGTCGGAATACCTCGCCACCGGGGGCGCCGGGGTAGGCCCCAGCACCGTCAGCCACTTGCGGTACAGCGTATTCCAGGTGCCATCGCGGCGAATGCGCTCCAGTGTGCCGTTGACGAAGCGGACCAGGCCGGGGTTGTCCTTGTTGACGCCGATTCCGTAGGGCTCCTGGTTCATGCTGGGGCCGACGATGTGCAGGTAGGGATCCTGGCTCACCAGCCCGGCGAGGATCGAGTCGTCGGTGCTGACCGCGTCGACCTGCCGTTGCTGCAGCGCCACCAGGCAGTCCGCCCAGGTCACCACGTCCACCAGGTTCACCGGAGGCTGGATCTGCTGGACGCGCGTGCGGGAGGTGGTGCCCTTCACCGCGCACACCCGCTTGCCGGACAGGTCGCTGGCCTGCCGGATCGGTGAGTCCCGCGGGGCCAGGATGCGTTGGTTCGCCGACAGGTACTCGGTGGAGAAGTCGACCTGCTCGCGACGTTCGCAGGTGATGCTCATGGTCTTCACCACGATGTCGACCTGATTGTTCTCCAGCGCCTCGATCCGGTCCGCCGAGGACAGGATGCGGTACTCCACCTGAGATGGGGTGCCGAAGATGTCACGGGCCACCTCGCCGGCGATGTCGACGTCGAACCCGGTGATCTCACCGGTGATGGGATCGCGGAAGGAGAACAGGTTGCTGCCGATGTCGAGCCCGACGATCAACCGGCCGCGATTGCGGATGTTCTCCACCGCGTCATCGGCCTGGGCGCGGGTCGGAAAGGGGCGCAGGCTCGCGGTCCGGTCGCAGTCGTCCTCGTCCGGCAACTCGGGCGGACTCGCGTCTGGCGGGGACTCCTCCATCCCGGCCGGCGTGGGCGGGGACAGCGTCACCGCGGGAATCGGGTCGATCGTGGAGGCCTGCTGGCAGCCGGTCAGCACCGCTGCGGTGATCAGAACGCCCAGGAGTTTCTTCACTAGCGGTACTCGCTGAGTCGCGGCCACAGCCCGAGCGCCACGGCGAAGGCCGCGATCACGCTGAGCGCCGCGGCGCCGACCGTCGCCCCCGACAGCACCCGGCGGGCGTTGACGATATCGGAGCGCAACTGGCCGCGGCTCTGCTCGATGGCCTTGGCCAGCGCGGCGTCCAGACTGCTGAAGGCCGGAGTGGAGTTGTCCTCGCCGGTTCCCAGTGCCACTTGGGTGGCGGCCTGGTAGTCACCGACGGAGATGTAGGCGTTGATCCGGTCGTTGGAGGCGCGCCACTTGCGCAGCAGATCTCCGGCGTCGGCCAGATCTTGTTTGTCGATGTCGTTGTTGGTGCTCAAGAACGTGTTCAGCTGCTGGTGCATGCTGTCGATGCGCTGATAGTAGGACTGCTTGCGAACGTCCTCGTCGCCGCGGCGCACCAGGGCCAGGGTCTCGTCGGCACGGGCCTGCTGCGCGGTGATGGCCATCGTGGTAACCGTCTTGAGCGACTGTGCCGCAGTGTTTTTGGCGCTACGGCTGTCGGAGGTGGAGATGACGAGTGCGGTGCCCACCCACACCACCATAATCAGCACGGCCAGTCCGCCCGCCACGAAACCGATGTTGACCCGCCGTCGGGTCCGCTTGGTCAGCCACCTGTTGGCGAACAACCCGAACATGACGGTGGCAAGCACCACCAGGATGACCGGCGCGGGGATGCGGGTGGAGGCTGTCGTCTCGGCGTCCACCCGCGCCGAGGTCGACTCGTAGAGCCGCTGCGCGTCGGGCAGGATCTTGGACTGCATCAGGGCCGACGCTTCGGACAGGTAGGACGAGCCCACCGGATTGCCCGCGCGGTTGTTGGTCCTGGCGGTTTCGACCAGACCGGTATAGACGGCCAACTCGGCGTTGACCCGGCCCAGCAGCTCGATCATGGGTTCGGTGGTCAGCCCGGCAGAGGCGCGGGTGACGGCGACCGAGGCATCGGTGATGGCCTGTTCATAGCGCTGCCGGACGTCCTGCGGTTCGGCCCCTGCGATGAAGGCGGTCGCGGCGGCCGCGTCGGCGACCGACAGCGTGGTGTACAGCTGACCGGCGGCGAAGGCCAGCGGTTCGCTGTGGTCGAGCACCGTGGTGAGCGCCTCCTGGCGATCGTTGATCGTCGTCGAGGTCGCGAACGCGCACGCGATGACGAGAGCGGACAGCACCACGCCGATGGTCAGGATGCGCCCGGGCGTGGTCCACAGAAACCACCAACGCGGGTGCACGGGATTGGTCGGCGAACGTGAAGCCAGCGGTTCGGTCGACGGGTGCGCCAACTCCACGGTCACGTGTAGGCCGACCTCCTCGGTGTTTCTAAGAAGTCTAAGAGACATTGGAGTGACGTGTGGGAATTCACGTGCCCCTATTCTGATGTCGTGCACGGTGATGGTGACGGTTGGGTGGTATCGGACGGTGGCGGCCACTTCTGGGGACGCCACGGCGCGGCCGGACTACTGCTGCGCGCGCCCGGTCCCGACGGTACCTTCGCCGTGCTGTTGCAGCATCGAGCCCCGTGGAGCCACCAGGGCGGCACCTGGGCGTTGCCCGGTGGCGCCCGCGACAGCCACGAGTCCGTCGAGGAGGCCGCGGTCCGGGAGGCGTTCGAGGAGGCCGGGGTACAGGCCGCTCAGATGACGGTGCGGGTCTGCGTCGTCACCCACGAGGTGCCGGGCTGGAGCTACACCACCGTCATCGCCGATGCCGCCGAGCAGCTGCGCACCACCCCGAACCGGGAGAGTTCCGAGCTGCGCTGGGTGCCCGAACACGAGGTGGCAGCGCTGCCGCTGCATCCCGGTTTCGCCGCCAGCTGGGAGCGGCTGCGCACGGTTACGGCTGAGATCCCATTGATTTCTTGAGCGCTTGGGCCGCCGCCTGCGGATCCTCGGCTGCGGTGATGGCGCGCACCACGACAACGCGGCGCGCACCGGCTTCCAGGACCTCGGGCAGCCGCTGCTCGTCGATCCCGCCGATCGCGAACCACGGTTTGGCCGGTGTCAACGCGGCCACCTGGCGGATCAGATCCAGCCCGGGCGCGCTGCGCCCCGGTTTGGTCGGGGTGGGCCAGCACGGTCCGACGCAGAAGTAGTCCACCGCCTCGTCTATCGCGGCCGCGACCTGACCGGCATCGTGGGTGGAGCGCCCGATGACCGGTGTGGGCCCGATGACGTCGCGTGCGATGTCCAGCGGCAGATCGTCCTGGCCGAGGTGCAGCACATCGGCCCCGGCCGCCCGCGCGATATCGGCGCGGTCGTTGACCGCGAACAGCGCGCCGTGGCGGCGGGCCGCATCGGCGAGCACCGCCAGCGCGTCGAGTTCCTGGCGGGCCTCCAGCGGACCGAACTGCTGCTCGCCCGCCGAGCCCTTGTCCCGCAGCTGGATGATGTCCACCCCGCCGGCGAGCGCCGCGTCCGCGAACTCGGCCAGGTCACCGCGTTCGCGCCGGGCATCCGTGCACAGGTACAGCGACGCGGTCGTGAGGCGTTCGAGGCGATCGGACACCCGAGTATCCTGACAGCTGAACACGGGAGTCCCGGGACCGGGGACTGAGAGTGGGCGCGTGACCGGCCCTGACCGTCGTACCTGATCCGGGTCATGCCGGCGAAGGGAGAGGAAATGATGGCTGGATCTCTTGCCGTGATCGGCGGCGGAGTCATCGGTCTGTCGGTGGCCCGGCGCGCCGCCCAGGACGGCTGGTCGGTGCGCGTGCACCGGACCGAGGCGCAGGGCGCTTCCTGGGTGGCCGGTGGCATGCTGGCCCCGCACAGTGAGGGCTGGCCGGGGGAGGACGCGCTGCTGGCGATCGGCCTCGAATCCCTCAAGCTCTGGCATACCGGGTTTCTGGACGGGCTGCCCCCCGAGGTGGTGACCGCCCACGAATCGCTGGTGGTGGCGGTCGACCGGGCTGATGTCGCGGACCTCAAGACGGTGGCCGACTGGCTGTCCGGGCAAGGACACCCGGTCACGGTGACGACGGCCGCCCGTGATGTCGAACCGCTGCTGGCCCAGGGCATCCGACACGGCTTCCGCGCCGATACCGAACTGGCCGTGGACAATCGGGCGTTGGTCGCGGCCCTGGAGCGGGCCTGTGCGGAGCTCGGTGTGCAGTGGGCGCCGCCGGTCTACGAGCTGGCCGCCGTGGACGCCGATCAGCGGGTGATCGCCAACGGTATCGACGCGCCCACCCTGTGGCCGAGTCTGGCGGTGCACCCGGTCAAGGGTGAGGTGCTGCGGCTGCGCTGGCGCAAGGGCTGTATGCCGTTGCCGCAACGCGTTGTTCGGGCCCGCGTGCACGGCAGGGCGGTATACCTGGTGCCGCGTGGCGACGGGGTGGTGGTGGGTGCCACCCAGTACGAGCACGGCCGCGACACCGCTCCGGTGGTCCGCGGTGTGCGGGACCTGCTCGACGATGCCTGCGCGGTGATGCCCGGCCTGGGCGAGTACGAACTCGCCGAGTGCGCGGCCGGATTACGCCCGATGACACCGGACGGGTTGCCACTGGTCGGTAGGCTCGACGAGTGCACGCTGGCCGCCACCGGCCACGGACGCAACGGCTTTCTGCTGGCGCCGTGGACGGCGGAGCGGATTGCCATGGAACTTGTAGCACGCAGAGGGGCGACATGATCTTGCTGGTCAACGGTGATGAAGCCGATGTGCCCGACGGCACCACGGTCGAGGAATTGGTGCACCAGTTGGGTTTTCCCGAGAAAGGCATCGCGGTGGCGGTGGACTGGGAGGTGCTGCCCAGGTCGTCGTGGCACACCGCGCTGGCCGGCGGCGCCCGGGTGGAAGTGGTGACGGCGGTGCAGGGTGGCTGAGACACTCACGATCGCGGGCCGGGAGTTCGGCTCCCGGCTGATCATGGGCACCGGTGGCGCGGCGAACCTGGCCGTGCTCGAGGAGGCACTGATCGCCTCGGGCACCGAACTGACCACCGTCGCCATGCGCCGTGTCGATGCCGAATCCGGTACCGGCGTCCTGGATCTGCTCAACAAGCTGGGGATCACCCCGCTGCCGAACACGGCCGGCTGCCGCGGCGCGGCCGAGGCGGTGCTCACCGCCCAGCTGGGCCGCGAGGCACTCGGCACCGAATGGGTGAAGCTGGAGGTGATCGCCGACGAGCGCACCCTGCTGCCCGACGCGATCGAGTTGGTCAGGGCCGCTGAACAACTGGTGGATGACGGCTTCGTCGTGCTGCCCTACACGAACGACGATCCCGTGCTGGCCCGACGCCTCGAGGACACCGGCTGCGCGGCCGTCATGCCGCTGGGCTCACCCATCGGCACCGGCCTGGGCATCGCGAACCCGCACCATATCGAGATGATCGTCGATGCGGCGAACGTCCCGGTGATACTGGACGCGGGCATCGGTACCGCCAGTGACGCCGCGTTGGCGATGGAACTGGGCTGCGACGCCGTGCTGCTGGCCACCGCGGTGACCCGCGCCGCCGATCCGGCCGCGATGGCCGCGGCGATGGCGGCCGCCGTCACCGCAGGACATCTGGCCCGGCACGCCGGGCGGATCCCCAAGCGTTTCTGGGCGCAGGCATCGAGCCCCGCCATCCTGTGACCCGATACGTGGCGCTTGGCTCGTCGATGGCGGCCGGTCCCGGCATCGCGCCGACGGCGCCCGGGTCGCCGCTGTTGGCGATGCGTTCGCAGCGCAACTATCCGCACCTCGTCGCGCAACGCCTGGACCTGGAACTGGTCGACGTGACCTATTCGGGCGCCACCACCGCCAACCTCCTGACCGAACGCCAGCACGGCGAACCTCCACAGGTCGATGCGCTCGACGGGACCGAGACACTGATCACGGTCACCATCGGCGGTAACGACGTCGGGTACGTCCCGATGCTGTGCGCGGCGGCACTGCCCGCGCCGTTGCGGTGGCTGCCGCCGCTGCGCGGTATGCGCGATGCCGGCGCGCGCGAGCGGGCGCTGACCGCGGTGGCCGACGAACTCATCGAGGTCGGCCGGGTCATCCGGCACCGCTGCCCACAGGCCCGGGTGATGTTCGTCGACTACCTGACCCTGCTTCCGCCGGACGGCGCGGCACCGCCGCTGTCGGCGGCCGACACGGCCCTGGGGCGCCGCGTCGCCGCGGAACTGGAACGGCTGACGGGTGCTGCTGCGGAGGCCACTGGCTGCGAGCTGGTCCGGGCCGCGCAGGCGAGCCGGGACCACCACCCGTGGTCGGCGCAACCCTGGACGAACCTGCCGAGCAGATTCCCGGTGCCGATCCCCGGGCACACCGCGCCGCTGCACCCCAACGCCGAGGGCATGCGTGCGGTGGCCGACCTGGTCGTGGGAGAGTTCCAATCGTGATCGAACTGACCGGCCTGACAAAAACTTTCGCCTCGGTCAGGGCTGTCGACGAGTTGACCTGCACCATCGAACCCGGTGTGGTGACCGGTTTCCTCGGGCCCAACGGTGCGGGCAAGTCGACCACGATGCGGATGATCGTCGGGCTGGACCGGCCCAGTGCCGGCACCGTCACCGTCGCCGGCCGGCCCTATCACGAACACAAGCATCCGTTGCGCACCGTCGGTGCACTGCTCGACGCCCGCCAAGTGCACCCGAACCGCACCGCGCGCTCGCACCTGCGGTGGATCGCGGCGACCAACCGGATACCGGTGCGCAGGGTCGACGAGGTGCTCGCCGAGGTCGGTCTGACCGAGGTGGCCGGCAAACAGGCCGGCGCGTTCTCGCTGGGCATGCTGCAGCGCCTCGGTATCGCGGCGGCCCTTCTCGGCGACCCACAGGTGCTGCTGTTCGACGAACCGGTCAACGGGCTGGATCCCGAAGGCATCCGCTGGATCCGGACACTGATGCGGGGCCTGGCCGCCGAGGGCCGGACCGTGTTCGTGTCCAGCCATCTGCTGGCAGAGATGGCCAACACCGCCGACCGGGTGCTGGTGATCGGGCGTGGCCGGTTGATCACCGCCACCACCATGGCCGAGTTCTTGAATCAGGCCGACACGGTCCGGGTGCGCAGCCCGCAGATCGACCGGCTGGCCGCCCTGCTGCCGGGGGCCCGTCGTGACGGTGCGGCGCTGCTGGTCGACGGCCGCAGCACCGAACAGGTCGGTGACCTGGCCGCGGCAAACGGCATCGTGCTGCACGAACTGACCGCGCAGGCCGCGTCACTGGAGGAGGCCTATATGAATCTCACCGACGGGGCCGTCCAGTACCGGGCGGGTGGCGGGCAGCCGTGACGATCGCCGCAGAACGTATCAAGCTCACCAGCACCCGGTCGCCGCTGTGGCTGGCGCTCGCCGCGGTCGGGATCAGCCTGGCCCTGGCCGCCATCCAGGCCGCGGCGGCGCTGCCCTACAGCGTGGTGGGCCCGGACCGGGCGGTGCTCGGGGTGGCGATGTTCGGCGTCCCGGTGCTGATGATCCTGTCCGCGCTGACCGTGACCGGGGAGTACCGGACCGGGATGATCCGCACGACGTTCATGGCGACGCCGCACAGATCCAGGGTGCTGGTCGCGAAAGCCGTTGTCACCATGGTGTTCTCCGGGGTGCTCGCCGCCGTCATGTCGCTGGGTTCGCTGCTGCTGGTGCGGGCAATGCTCGATGAGCGCCAGGGCGCGCAGCTGGCGCTCACCGGCTCGGCACCGTGGCGCACCGTCGGGGCGGTGACGCTTTATGCCGTGCTGGCCGCGCTGCTGGCGGTGGGGCTCGGCGCGTGCGTACGCCACAGCGCCGCGGTGATCGCGATCCTGCTGCTGCTGCCGTTCGTGCTGGAGCCACTGCTGGGGGCCATCCCGGGTGTCGGAGGCAGAGTGGGCCCGCTGCTGCCATTCGCTAATGCCAACGCATTCACCGAAATTCCGTGGTTGCAGTCTTTCTCCATGTGGTGGGGTCCGCTGGGGTCGGCCGTGTACTTTGCCGGTGTTGCAACGGCGACGTTCTTGGTGGCGGCCGTCGTGGTGGCGCGCCGGGATCCGTAGTCCGGCAAACGCGGACGTTCGCTGTTTCAGTGCGCAACGCGCAGTTGCTGGACGAGCGGCGGGGCGTGCCTGGCAGCGCGGTGTCGCCGACGTCAATTTTTGTCGTGGTCAACTTCTTTATGCGCACTTCCTAGTGGTCTGTCTGTGAATTAATCTGGTAGTTTGTAGTATGCCTGTTATGACAGCTGTCGCGTTGCCGGTCAGTGATGCGCAGCGTGCGGAGTTGGAGCGGATGGCGGCCTCGACGTCGTTGCCGCATCGGCAAGTGGTGCAGGCGCAGGCGCTGCTGTGGGCTGCTGACGGGGTGGCTAACGAGCAGATCGCGCGGCGCAGCGGTGTGGACTCGGACACGGTGCGGCGCTGGCGTTCCAGGTTCGCCCAGGAGGGGATCGAGGGGGTGGGCCGGATCGCCAAAGGGCGTGGACGTAAGTCGAGTCTGCCGGCGGGCACGGTCGAAGAAGTATTGAGGCTGACCCATCAGGGGCGACCTGCCGACGGCTCGACGCATTGGAGTACCCGCACGTTGGCTGCCCGGGTCGGGATCGGCAAGGACTCGGTGGCCAAGATCTGGGCCGATCACAAGCTCAAGCCGTGGAAGGTCGAAACCTTCAAGGTCAGCAACGATCCGCGGTTTGAGGAGAAGCTGGTCGATGTCGTTGGGCTGTACATGAATCCACCCGCGCGGGCGGTGGTGTTCAGCTTCGATGAGAAAACCCAGTGCCAGGCGTTGGACCGTACTCAACCATCGTTACCGATGAAGGCCGGCCGCGCCGGAACCATGACCCATGACTACAAGCGCAACGGCACCATCGACTTGTTCGCCGCGATGAACGTCGCTACCGGCGAGGTCCTGACCGACCTGCGCAAAGGCCACACCGGTGCGGACGTGTTGCGGTTCTTCAAGCAGATCGACGCCAGCGTCGCGCGTGGACTCTCTGTACACGTCGTTCTGGATAACCTGTCAGCGCATTCCACGCCTGAGATCGCGAAGTGGTTGGCGCACAAGGATCGTCGCCGCTGGCACATGCATCCCACCCCGACCTCGAGCTCGTGGCTGAACCTGATCGAGCGATGGTTCAAAGAACTCACCGACAAACGTTTGCGCCGCGGAACCTTCACCAGCGTCGCCGAACTCTCCGAAGCCATCATCGCCTGGGCCACCCATTGGAACGCCGATCCCAAACCCTTCATCTGGAAAGCCCCCGCCGAGGACATCATCACCAAAGTCCGACGCGGCAGAGCCTCTCTCCACCAGGTCAATACGCAGACGGACCACTAGTGGCTTTCAACTGGTGTTATCGAGCAAGTCCGGAATTCCCGGTTGTCGATTTCCTTGATGATGCAAATAGCTGTAATTGACGTAGCCGAAAGTCAAGCGGGACCGATGTGCCGAGATTTATGTTGCTCGTCTGGACTGCCGATACCTGGGATCGGTAGAGACAACGCCGTCTCGGAGGCTGAACATGTGCGCAAATACACCTCGGCATCGTGTGGAGCGTCTCCGGATTGGAGCTGAGGTCGCGCCTGACGTCTGGCACGCCCGGCAGTTGCTCGTCGCGGCCGACGCGGCCGATGCTCTGCGGCGAGGGCGAAGTTCGCGTCATGTCCGCCCCATCGACACGAAGTACGCCAAGTTCGTCGGCCGAGTAGGGGCACTGGCTGTGTCGCTCGGGGTGGGCGTCGCCGTCGCAACGACTCCCGGAGTGGCTCACGCCACCACCGAGTCCGATACCGATGCGCAGTCTGGCACATCGAGCGAGAGTCCGTCGAACACCGGGACATCTCCCGGCGCGGACACGGACACCGACGCGGCGCCTGAAGACGACGAAGACGACAAAGAAGACGAAGACGACGAACCGACCGATTTCGAAACCATCGGATCGTCCACCGAGGACGACGGGGACGACGAGGAGCTCGAGGAGCCAGATGACGCCGACGACGAGGTGATCGTCGAGACTGAGTCACCGCCGGAGATCGAGCCGATCGTTCCTGACTCGGCCGAAACAGACCATGGTTCTGTCGTCCCAGCCGGTTCCGCGGAGGCCGAGGAGCATGACGTTCGTTCCGATTCTCGACCCGATCCGGCGTCAACCCTGGATTCGTCTGCGCCGCCCACGACCGCGGACGATGAAGGCGACAGTTTGCCCGTCAACCCGTTCGGGCTCGAAATACCCGATCCGGCAACGGATCGCGCGCCCGGAATCCAGGCGTCCACCTTCACCACGCCGATAGCGCTGAGCACCACGTCGCTGAACCCCGTAGATGCGCTGCTCGCCGTTCCGCGGACCCTGGGCGGCATGCTCTCGGGTGCCATCTCGACCATCCTTGCGCCATTCCTGCTCACAGGCCCCAGTGCTCCGGTCCAGACGCCACTGCTGTGGACGGTCCTGGCCTGGGTGCGGCGCCAGATCGTCCACACGTTCTTCAACAGGACGCCACAGGTGAGCGTCGAACAAGTCTTACCGCCGGATGTACCCGGATTGGCCATCTTCGATCTGAATGCGACCGATCCGAACTGCGATCCCGTCACCACAACGATCACCGAGCAACCCGAATTCGGCACCGTCGTCAAGAATCTCGATGGGACGTTCACGTACACGGCCGATGTGGATCACCTTCTCACGGGCGTCACGGACAGTTTCACGGTTGTCGTCACCGACTCGGTGGGCACGCATCTGTCAGGTCCGTTCGGGCGCATCCAGAATTTCTTCCACCGGATCGCACAGTTCTTCGGGTTGGCGAAGCCGGACACCATCGCGGTGACCGTGCCGGTGGCCATTCCGGGTATCGGCGTGGATCTACCGCCAGTGCTGGTCGTTTCGCCTGCTGCAGCGGTAGTGGCGGGTGACTCTGTGGTGCTCTCGCCCGTCGTACTTCTGACCGATCCGGATTCTCAATTGCTGTCAGGTGCGACGGTCACGATCGCCGGGCAAGGATCCGATCCCTCTGATGACTTGACCTTCACGCCATCTGGCGGGATCACCGGCACCTATGCGAACGGTGTTCTCACGCTGACCGGTAGTGCGTCTGTGGCGGCGTACCAGACTGTTCTACAGACAGTGTCGTTCTCCACCAACGCCGGCGCCCTGGTCGGATTGCGCACGGTCACCTGGTCCGTGGTGGACGATGACGGAACAGCCAGCCTGCCGGGTCTGACCGAAGTCGTGGTCGTCGGGGTGCTGAATGCGCCGCCTACGGTTGTGGTGACTCCGGTGGGTGTGGTGACGGCGGGTCAGTCGACCACGGTGTCGCCGGTGGTGGTGATTGTGAATGAGCCGGGTGAGCTGCTCGGGGGTGCGACGGTGACGATCGCGCTGGGTGGTGATCCCAGCGATGAGTTGACGTTCACGCCATCGGGCGGGATCACCGGCACCTACGCGAATGGTGTGCTCACGCTGACCGGAAGTGCGACTGCTGTGGCGTATCAGACTGTGCTGCAGTCGGTGTCGTTTTCCACTGATGCCGCAGGGCTTGTTGGGGTGCGCACGATTGAGTTCTCCGTTGTGGATGCTGCGGGTCAGGAGTCTCTGCTGCCGGGTGTGACTGCGCTGACGGTCGTGGGTGCTCTGAATGCGCCGCCTACGGTTGTCACGACACCGGTCGGGGTCGTGACTGCCGGTCAGTCCACGACGGTGTCGCCGATCGTGGTGATTGTGAATGAGCCCGGCGAACTGCTCGACGGCGCCACGGTGACCATCACGCTGGGCGCTGATCCGTCAGACGAGTTGACCTTCACGGGATCCGGCGGGATCAACGGCACCTACGTCGATGGTGTGCTCACGCTGACCGGCAGTGCGACCGCGGCGGCGTATCAGACTGTGCTGCAGTCGGTGTCGTTCGTCACCGACGCTGCAGGGTTGGTGGGTGTGCGCACCATCGAGTTCTCCGTTGTGGATGCTGCCGGTCAGGAGTCGCTGCTGCCCGGCATTACGGCGTTGACGGTGGTCGGGGTGTTGAATGGCGCCCCGACGATCGTGACCAGCCCGGTCGGGGTCGTGACTGCCGGTCAGTCGACCACGGTGTCGCCGGTGGTCGTGATCGTGAATGAGCCGGGTGAGCTGCTGGATGGCGCCACGGTGACCATCACCTTGGGTGGTGATCCCGGCGATGAGCTGACGTTCACCCCATCGGGCGGGATCAACGGCACCTACGTCGATGGTGTGCTCACGCTGACCGGCTCTGCGACAACTGCGGCGTATCAGACTGTGCTGCAGTCGGTCTCGTTCGTCACCGACGCTGCAGGGTTGGTGGGTGTGCGCACGATCGAGTTCGCGGTAACCGACGCCGTCGGCCAGGAGTCGCTGCTGCCCGGCATTACCGCGCTGACCGTGGTCGGGGTGTTGAACGGCGCCCCGACGATCGTGACCAGCCCGGTCGGGGTCGTGACTGCGGGTCAATCGACCACGGTGTCGCCGGTGGTCGTGATTGTGAATGAGCCGGGTGAGCTGCTCGGTGGTGCCACGGTGGCGATCACGCTGGGTGGTGATCCGTCAGACGAGTTGACCTTCACGGAATCCGGCGGGATCACCGGCACCTACGCGAATGGTGTCTTGACCTTAACGGGTGGCGCGACAGCTGCGGCGTATCAGACTGTGCTGCAGTCGGTGTCGTTCACCACCGATGCGGCAGGGTTGGTGGGTGTGCGCACGATCGAGTTCTCCGTTGTGGATGCTGCGGGTCAGGAGTCGCTGCTGCCCGGCATTACGGCGTTGACGGTGGTCGGGGTGTTGAATGGGGCGCCGACGATTGTGACCAGCCCGGTCGGGGTCGTTACTGCCGGTCAGTCGACCACGGTGTCGCCGATCGTGGTGATTGTGAATGAGCCGGGTGAGCTGCTCGGTGGTGCGACGGTGACGATCGCGCTGGGTGGTGATCCGTTAGACGAGTTGACCTTCACGGGATCCGGCGGGATCACCGGCACCTACGCCGATGGGGTTCTCACCCTGACCGGCTCTGCGACAACTGCGGCGTATCAGACAGTACTGCAATCAGTTTCGTTTTCCACCGACGCCGCAGGCTTGGTGGGTGTGCGGACGATCGAGTTCGCGGTAACCGACGCCGTCGGTCAGGAGTCGCTGCTTCCGGGTGTGACGGCGTTGACGGTGGTCGGGGTGTTGAATGGGGCCCCGACGATTGTGGTGACTCCGGTGGGTGCGGTGACGGCGGGTCAGTCGACCACGGTGTCGCCGGTGGTCGTGATTGTGAACGAGACCGGTGAGAACCTGACCGGGGCGACGGTGACGATCACGTTGGGCGGCGATCCCAGCGATGAGTTGACGTTCACGCCATCGGACGGAATCACCGGCACCTACGCGAATGGTGTGCTCACCCTGACCGGCTCTGCGACAGCTGCGGCGTATCAGACTGTGCTGCAGTCGGTCTCGTTCACCACCGACGCCGCAGGGTTGGTGGGTGTGCGGACGATCGAGTTCGCGGTAACCGACGCCGTCGGCCAGGAGTCGCTGTTGCCCGGCATCACGGCGTTGACGGTGGTCGGGGTGTTGAATGGGGCGCCGACGATCGTGACCAGCCCGGTCGGGGTCGTTACTGCCGGTCAGTCCACGACGGTGTCGCCGGTGGTCGTGATCGTGAATGAGCCAGGTGAGCTGCTCGACGGCGCCACGGTGACCATCACCTTGGGCGGTGATCCGTCAGACGAGTTGACCTTCACCGCTTCGAACGGTGTCACTGGTTCGTATGCGGACGGTGTGCTCACCCTGACCGGCTCTGCGACAACTTCGGCGTATCAGACAGTACTGCAGTCGGTCTCGTTCACCACCGACGCCGCAGGCTTGGTGGGTGTGCGCACGATCGAGTTCGCGGTAACCGACGCCGTCGGCCAGGAGTCGCTGCTTCCGGGTGTGACCGCGCTGACTGTCGTCGGGGTGTTGAACGGCGCCCCGACGATCGTGACCAGCCCGGTCGGGGTCGTTACTGCCGGTCAGTCCACGACGGTGTCGCCGGTGGTCGTGATCGTGAACGAGACCGGTGAGAACCTGACCGGCGCGACGGTGACCATCACGCTGGGCGCTGATCCGACAGACGAGTTGACGTTCACGCCGTCGAATGGCATTTCTGGGTCGTATTCAAACGGTGTGCTCACCCTGACCGGCTCTGCAACCGCTTCGGCGTACCAGACTGTGCTGCAGTCGGTGTCGTTTTCCACTGATGCCGCAGGGCTTGTTGGGGTGCGCACGATTGAGTTCTCCGTAACCGACGCCGTCGGCCAGGAGTCGCTGCTGCCCGGCATCACCGCGCTGACTGTGGTCGGGGTGTTGAATGGTGCACCCACGATTGTCACGACACCGGTCGGGGTCGTGACTGCCGGTCAGTCCACGACGGTGTCGCCGGTGGTCGTGATCGTGAATGAGCCGGGTGAGCTGCTGGATGGCGCCACGGTGACGATCACCTTGGGCGGCGATCCCAGCGATGAGCTGACGTTCACCCCATCGGGCGGGATCACCGGCACCTACGCGAATGGTGTGCTCACGCTGACCGGCTCTGCGTCGGCGGCGGCGTATCAGACGGTGCTGCAGTCGGTGTCGTTTTCCACTGATGCCGCCGGGCTTGTTGGGGTGCGCACGATTGAGTTCTCCGTTGTGGATGCTGCGGGTCAGGAGTCGCTGCTGCCGGGTGTGACGGCGTTGACGGTGGTCGGGGTGTTGAATGGGGCGCCGACGATTGTGACCAGCCCGGTCGGGGTCGTGACTGCCGGTCAGTCGACCACGGTGTCGCCGATCGTGGTGATTGTGAATGAGCCAGGTGAGCTGCTCGGTGGTGCGACGGTGACGATCGCGCTGGGTGGTGATCCGTTAGACGAGTTGACCTTCACGGGATCCGGCGGGATCACCGGCACCTACGCCGATGGGGTTCTCACCCTGACCGGCTCTGCGACAACTGCGGCGTATCAGACAGTACTGCAATCAGTTTCGTTCACCACCGACGCCGCAGGCTTGGTGGGTGTGCGGACGATCGAGTTCGCGGTAACCGACGCCGTCGGTCAGGAGTCGCTGCTTCCGGGTGTGACGGCGTTGACGGTGGTCGGGGTGTTGAATGGGGCCCCGACGATTGTGGTGACTCCGGTGGGTGTGGTGACTGCGGGTCAGTCCACGACGGTGTCGCCGATGGTCGTGATCGTGAATGAGCCCGGCGAACTGCTGGATGGTGCGACGGTGACCATCACGTTGGGCGGCGATCCCAGCGATGAGTTGACGTTCACGCCATCGGACGGAATCACCGGCACCTACGCGAATGGTGTGCTCACCCTGACCGGCTCTGCGACAGCTGCGGCGTATCAGACGGTACTGCAGTCGGTCTCGTTGTCCACTGATGCCGCAGGCTTGGTGGGTGTGCGGACGATCGAGTTCGCGGTAACCGACGCCGTCGGCCAGGAGTCGCTGCTGCCCGGCATTACCGCGCTGACGGTCGTGGGTGTACTGAATGGTGCACCCACAATTGTCACGACACCGGTGGGTGCGATGACCGCCGGTCAGTCCACGACAGTGTCACCAGTGGTCGTGATCGTGAACGAGCCCGGCGAACTTCTGGATGGCGCCACGGTGACCATTACCTTGGGCGGCGATCCCAGCGATGAGCTGACGTTCACGCCGTCGAATGGAGTTTCTGGCTCGTATTCAAACGGTGTGCTCACCCTGACCGGCTCTGCGACTGCTGCGGCGTATCAGACTGTGCTGCAGTCGGTGTCGTTGTCCACTGATGCCGCCGGGTTGGTGGGTGTGCGGACGATCGAGTTCGCGGTAACCGACGCCGGCGGCCAGGAGTCGCTGCTGCCCGGCATCACGGCGTTGACTGTGGTCGGGGTGTTGAATGGTGCACCCACGATTGTGGTGACGCCGGTGGGTGCGGTGACGGCGGGTCAGTCCACGACGGTGTCGCCGGTGGTGGTGATTGTGAGTGAGCCCGGTGAGAACCTGACCGGGGCGACGGTGACGATCACGTTGGGTGGTGATCCGTCAGATGAGTTGACCTTCACCGCTTCGAACGGTGTCACCGGTTCGTATGCGGACGGTGTGCTCACGCTGACCGGCTCCGCGACCGCGGCGGCGTATCAGACGGTGCTGCAGTCGGTGTCTTTCTCCACTGATGCCGCCGGCTTGGTGGGTGTGCGCACCATCGAGTTCTCCGTTGTGGATGCTGCCGGTCAGGAGTCGCTGCTACCGGGTGTGACGGCGTTGACGGTGGTCGGGGTGTTGAATGGGGCGCCGACGATTGTGACCAGCCCGGTCGGGGTCGTGACTGCCGGTCAGTCCACGACGGTGTCGCCGATCGTGGTGATCGCGAACGAGCCCGGTGAGAACCTCACCGGGGCGACGGTGACGATCACCCTGGGTGCTGATCCGTCAGATGAGTTGACCTTCACCGCTTCGAACGGTGTCACCGGTTCGTATGCGGACGGTGTGCTCACGCTGACCGGCTCCGCGACCGCGGCGGCGTATCAGACGGTGCTGCAGTCGGTGTCTTTCTCCACTGATGCCGCCGGTCTGGTGGGTGTGCGCACCATCGAGTTCTCCGTTGTGGATGCTGCCGGTCAGGAGTCTCTGCTACCGGGTGTGACGGCGTTGACGGTGGTCGGGGTGTTGAATGGGGCGCCGACGATTGTGACCAGCCCGGTCGGGGTCGTGACTGCCGGTCAGTCCACGACGGTGTCGCCGATCGTCGTGATCGTGAACGAGCCCGGCGAACTGCTGGATGGCGCCACGGTGACCATCACCTTGGGCGGCGATCCCAGCGATGAGTTGACGTTCACGCCATCGGACGGAATCACCGGCACCTACGCGAATGGTGTGCTCACCCTGACCGGCTCTGCGTCGGCGGCGGCGTATCAGACTGTGCTGCAGTCGGTCTCGTTGTCCACTGATGCCGCCGGGTTGGTGGGGGTGCGCACGATCGAGTTCGCGGTAACCGACGCCGGCGGCCAGGAGTCGCTGCTACCGGGCATCACCGCGTTGACTGTGGTCGGGGGGTTGAACGGCGCCCCGACGATTGTCACGACACCGGTGGGTGCGGTGACCGCCGGTCAGTCCACCACGGTGTCGCCGGTGGTCGTGATCGTGAACGAGCCCGGCGAACTTCTGGATGGCGCCACGGTGACCATTACCTTGGGCGGTGATCCGTCAGACGAGTTGACCTTCACCGGATCCGGCGGGATCACCGGCACCTACGCCGATGGGGTTCTCACCCTGACCGGCAGTGCGACTGCTGCGGCGTATCAGACTGTGCTGCAGTCGGTGTCGTTGTCCACTGATGCCGCCGGGTTGGTGGGTGTGCGCACGATCGAGTTCGCGGTAACCGACGCCGGCGGCCAGGAGTCGCTGCTACCGGGCATCACGGCGTTGACTGTGGTCGGGGTGTTGAACGGCGCCCCGACGATTGTGGTGACGCCGGTGGGTGCGGTGACGGCGGGTCAGTCCACGACGGTGTCGCCGGTGGTGGTGATTGTGAGTGAGCCCGGTGAGAACCTGACCGGGGCGACGGTGACGATCACGTTGGGTGGTGATCCGTTAGACGAGTTGACCTTCACCGCTTCGAACGGTGTCACCGGTTCGTATGCGGACGGTGTGCTCACGCTGACCGGCTCCGCGACCGCGGCGGCGTATCAGACGGTGCTGCAGTCGGTGTCTTTCTCCACTGATGCCGCCGGCTTGGTGGGTGTGCGCACCATCGAGTTCTCCGTTGTGGATGCTGCCGGTCAGGAGTCGCTGCTACCGGGTGTGACGGCGTTGACGGTGGTCGGGGTGTTGAATGGGGCGCCGACGATTGTGACCAGCCCGGTCGGGGTCGTGACTGCCGGTCAGTCCACGACGGTGTCGCCGATCGTGGTGATCGCGAACGAGCCCGGTGAGAACCTCACCGGGGCGACGGTGACGATCACCCTGGGTGCTGATCCGTCAGATGAGTTGACCTTCACCGCTTCGAACGGTGTCACCGGTTCGTATGCGGACGGTGTGCTCACGCTGACCGGCTCCGCGACCGCGGCGGCGTATCAGACGGTGCTGCAGTCGGTGTCTTTCTCCACTGATGCCGCCGGTCTGGTGGGTGTGCGCACCATCGAGTTCTCCGTTGTGGATGCTGCCGGTCAGGAGTCTCTGCTACCGGGTGTGACGGCGTTGACGGTGGTCGGGGTGTTGAATGGGGCGCCGACGATTGTGACCAGCCCGGTCGGGGTCGTGACTGCCGGTCAGTCCACGACGGTGTCGCCGATCGTCGTGATCGTGAACGAGCCCGGCGAACTGCTGGATGGCGCCACGGTGACCATCACCTTGGGCGGCGATCCCAGCGATGAGTTGACGTTCACGCCATCGGACGGAATCACCGGCACCTACGCGAATGGTGTGCTCACCCTGACCGGCTCTGCGTCGGCGGCGGCGTATCAGACTGTGCTGCAGTCGGTCTCGTTGTCCACTGATGCCGCCGGGTTGGTGGGGGTGCGCACGATCGAGTTCGCGGTAACCGACGCCGGCGGCCAGGAGTCGCTGCTACCGGGCATCACCGCGTTGACTGTGGTCGGGGGTTGAACGGCGCCCCGACGATTGTCACGACACCGGTGGGTGCGGTGACCGCCGGTCAGTCCACCACGGTGTCGCCGGTGGTCGTGATCGTGAACGAGCCCGGCGAACTTCTGGATGGCGCCACGGTGACCATTACCTTGGGCGGTGATCCGTCAGACGAGTTGACCTTCACCGGATCCGGCGGGATCACCGGCACCTACGCCGATGGGGTTCTCACCCTGACCGGCAGTGCGACTGCTGCGGCGTATCAGACTGTGCTGCAGTCGGTGTCGTTGTCCACTGATGCCGCCGGGTTGGTGGGTGTGCGCACGATCGAGTTCGCGGTAACCGACGCCGGCGGCCAGGAGTCGCTGCTACCGGGCATCACGGCGTTGACTGTGGTCGGGGTGTTGAACGGCGCCCCGACGATTGTGGTGACGCCGGTGGGTGCGGTGACGGCGGGTCAGTCCACGACGGTGTCGCCGGTGGTGGTGATTGTGAGTGAGCCCGGTGAGAACCTGACCGGGGCGACGGTGACGATCACGTTGGGTGGTGATCCGTTAGACGAGTTGACCTTCACCGGATCCGGCGGGATCACCGGCACCTACGCCGATGGGGTTCTCACCCTGACCGGCAGTGCGTCGGCGGCGGCGTATCAGACTGTGCTGCAGTCGGTGTCGTTTTCCACTGATGCCGCCGGCTTGGTGGGTGTGCGCACCATCGAGTTCTCCGTTGTGGATGCTGCCGGTCAGGAGTCGCTGCTACCGGGCATTACGGCGTTGACGGTGGTCGGGGTGTTGAACGGCGCCCCGACGATTGTGACGACACCGGTGGGTGCGGTGACGGCGGGTCAGTCGACCACGGTGTCGCCGGTGGTCGTGATTGTGAACGAGACCGGTGAGAACCTGACCGGGGCGACGGTGACGATCACGTTGGGTGGTGATCCGTCAGACGAGTTGACGTTCACCGCTTCGAACGGTGTCACTGGTTCGTATGCGGACGGTGTGCTCACCCTGACCGGCAGTGCGACTGCTGCGGCGTATCAGACTGTGCTGCAGTCGGTGTCTTTCTCCACTGACGCCGCCGGGCTTGTTGGGGTGCGCACGATTGAGTTCTCCGTTGTGGATGCTGCGGGTCAGGAGTCGCTGCTGCCCGGGGTGACCGCGCTGACTGTGGTCGGGGGGTTGAACGGTGCACCGACGATTGTCACGACGCCGGTGGGTGCGGTGACCGCCGGTCAGTCCACGACGGTGTCGCCGATCGTGGTGATCGTGAACGAGCCCGGCGAACTGCTCGACGGCGCCACGGTGACCATCACGCTGGGTGCCGATCCGTCAGACGAGTTGACCTTCACGCCGTCGAATGGCATTTCTGGGTCGTATTCCAACGGTGTGCTCACGCTGACCGGCAGCGCGACAGCTGCGGCGTACCAGACAGTCCTGCAGTCGGTCTCGTTCACCACCGATGTCGCAGGGTTGGTGGGCGTGCGCACCATCGAATTCGCGGTAACCGACGCCGTCGGCCAGGAGTCGCTGCTACCGGGCATCACCGCGCTGACCGTCGTGGCGGCGCTGAACACTGCGCCGACGGTGCTCACACTTCCTGCGGGAGTTGCCACAGCGGGTCAGTCGTCGGCGGTATCGCCCATCGTGACCATCGTCAATGACCCCGGCCAGAATCTCTCCGGCGCGACGGTGACGATCACGCTGGGTGCCGATCCGTCAGACGAGTTGACCTTCACGCCGTCGAATGGCATTTCTGGGTCGTATTCCAACGGTGTGCTCACGCTGACCGGCAGCGCGACAGCTGCGGCGTACCAGACAGTCCTGCAGTCGGTCTCGTTCACCACCGATGTCGCAGGGTTGGTGGGCGTGCGCACCATCGAATTCGCGGTAACCGACGCCGTCGGCCAAGAGTCGCTGCTACCGGGCATCACCGCGCTGACCGTCGTGGCGGCGCTGAACACTGCGCCGACGGTGCTCACACTTCCTGCGGGAG
Organism: Mycolicibacterium frederiksbergense; assembly: GCF_012223425.1. GTDB lineage: Bacteria > Actinomycetota > Actinomycetes > Mycobacteriales > Mycobacteriaceae > Mycobacterium > Mycobacterium frederiksbergense. Next base: position 1,716,254 of record NZ_CP038799.1, on the reverse strand, counting down.
TTGCCACAGCGGGTCAGTCGTCGGCGGTATCGCCCATCGTGACCATCGTCAATGACCCCGGCCAGAATCTCTCCGGCGCGACGGTGACGATCACCCTGGGTGCTGATCCCTCTGACGAGTTGACGTTCACCGCTTCGAACGGTGTCACTGGTTCGTATGCGGACGGTGTTCTCACCCTGACCGGATCCGCGTCGGTAGCGGCGTACCAGACAGTCCTACAGTCGGTCTCGCTCTCCACCGATCCTGCCGGCCTGGTAGGGGTGCGTACCATCGAGTTCTCCGTGACCGACGCGGCCGGGTTGGAGGCGCTGGTTCCCGGAGTTACGGCGATAACCGTGGTGGCTGCGGTCAATGTCGCGCCTACAGTCGTGGCACTGCCGGTGGGTGTGGTGACGGCCGGTCAGTCGACCACAGTGTCGCCCATCGTGACCATCGTCAATGACCCGGGGGAGGACATCACCGGGGCGACAGTCACGATCAGCTTGGGTGCAGATCCCGCAGATGAGTTGACGTTTACCGCTTCTGGTGGAATCAACGGCTCTTACAGCAATGGTGTCCTCACGCTGACGGGTGGAGCCTCGTCGGCGGATTATCAGACTGTGCTGCAATCGGTCTCGTTCTCCACGGATGCCGCCGGCCTGATCGGGGTGCGTACCATCGAGTTCTCCGTGACCGACGCGGCCGGCCAGGAGGCGCTGCTGCCGGGTGTGACAGCGTTGACGGTGGTGGCGGTCGCCAACGCGGCGCCCACGATTCTGACCACCCCGGTCGGGGCGGTGACCGCAGGGCAGTCGATGACCGTATCGCCGGTGGTGACGATCGTGAACGACCCCGGGCAGAACCTGTCAGGGGCGACGGTCACGATCGCTCTGGGTGGCGACGCGACCGATGAGCTGACGTTCACACCCTCGGCCGGGATCACCGGCACGTACTCGAACGGGGTCCTCACCCTGACCGGTGACGCCTCTACGGCGGCCTACCAGACGGTGCTGCAGTCGGTGACATTCTCGACGGGCGCGGGCGCCCTGGTCGGGGTCCGCACCATCGAGTTCTCGGTGACCGATATACAGGGTGCGACGAGCCTGCTGCCGGGTGCGACCGCGGTGACGGTAGTGGGGATCAATCTGCCGCCTCTGGTGGTCACCTCCATCGTGGGCAACCTGATCTACAACTCCGGCAGTCCGGCCGTCACCGTCGACCCGCTGATCTCGGTGACCGACCCGACCTCGTCGACGTTGTCCAGCGTCACGCTGGCGATCACAGTCGGCCACGACACCGACGATGTGCTCAGCTACACCCAGCCGGCCAACAACCCGGTCACGGCCAACTTCAACTCGGCCACCGGTGTCCTCACGCTTACCGGAGCCGGGACTCCGGCCCAGTATGAGGAGGCGTTGCGCGCCGTGAAGTTCTTTACACCGCAGGTCTTACTGTTGGGCGCCAGGACGTTCACCGTGCTCGCCACCGATAGTGGAGGACTCTCGAGTATCCCGCTGCTCATCGCCTTGGTGATTCTGCTCTAGGCGGTCCGCGACTGTCGGCTACCGTGGGGCTCATGCAGTTCAGATCACGGTCCCTGGTGGCCATGCTGTCCGTGGCCGCCCTCGCCATGGGTGTCAGCGGCTGCGGTAAGGATGCACCGTCGGAGTCGCGCGTGGACGCGACGGCATACGCCGACGAGATCGGCCAGAGCCTCAGCACCGACGCCATGATGGGGCACCTGACCCGACTGCAGGAGATCGCCGACCAGCACGACGGTAACCGGGCGATGGGCACCCCCGGCTATCAGGCCAGCGTCGACTACGTCGTAAACCTGTTGCGTGCCAAGGGTTTCGATGCGAAGACCGAAGAGTTCGAGGTGCGGCTGCCATTCGCCGAGGAACCGGATGTGACGGTGGCGGGCAGCAAGGTCAGCGCCAAGGGCATGTCCTTCACGGTCGGCACCGATCCGCATGGTGTGTCCGGCCCTCTGGTCGCCGCGCCCGCCGACGAGAGCCCGGGCTGCGCCGACGCCGACTACGAGGGCCTGCCGGTACAGGGGGCGGTGGTGCTGGTGGACCGCGGGACCTGTCAGTTCGGCGAGAAGGCCGGCATCGCCGCCAAACGGGGAGCGGTCGCACTGCTCATCGCCGACAACGAGGACCGCCCGCTCGAGGAATTCGGCGGCACCCTCGGCAGTAAGACCACGGTCAAGATCCCGGTCCTGGCGATCACCGAGGCCGAGGGCGCCCGCTTGCGCGCCAACCCCGGCGAGGCCACCGTCAAACTCACGGCCGGTGTCGACGTCAAGAAGACCAGCAACGTGATCGCCCAGACCACGACCGGATCCACCGAGAACGTCGTCATGGTGGGTGCCCACCTGGACAGCGTGCCCGAGGGGCCGGGGATCAACGACAACGGCTCGGGGGTGGCCGCGGTGTTGGAGACCGCGCTGCAGATGGGCAGCTCGCCGGACGTCCAGAACGCGGTCCGCTTCGGATTCTGGGGCGCCGAGGAACTCGGCCTGCGGGGCTCGGCGGACTACGTCGGCAGGCTGGATGCCGAGGCGCTCAAGGACATCGCGCTCTACCTGAACTTCGACATGGTGGGTTCGCCGAATCCGGGCTACTTCACCTATGACGGAAACCAGTCCGCGCCACCGGCGGCCGACGGCAGCGTCCCCCGGGTACCGGAGGGCTCCGCCGGGATCGAACGCCTACTGATCGGGTACCTCGACGGTGCGGGTAAGCCGGGCAGGGACACCAGCTTTGACGGGCGCTCCGATTACGACGCCTTCACCCAGGCCGGAATCCCCTCCGGTGGACTGTTCTCCGGCGCCGAGGAGAACATGACCGCCGAGCAGGCCGAGCTCTGGGGCGGGAACGCCGACCAGCCGTTCGATCCCAACTATCACAAGGCCACCGACACCCTCGACCACATCGACCGCACGGCACTTGAGATCCTGGGCCGTGGAGTCGGCTACTCGACGGCCTTCTACGCACAGGACATCAGCGGCCGCAACGGAGTGCCGGTGCGCGAGGACCGCACCCGGCACGCACAGTCCGACTCATGAGACGAGCGCTGGCGGTGGCGGCCGCTGCGCTGATGCTGACATCGTGTGCGGCGGCACCGGAACCCGCGCCCGCCGACCCGGCCCGTGACCTCGCGGGCAAGGTGAACGCCGACGCCATCTTCGGCCACCTCGAGGAGCTCAACGGTATCGCCGCCGCCAACCGGGGCAACCGGGCGGTCGGCACACCCGGGTACGAGGCCACGGTCGAGTATGTCGCCGGTGTGCTGCGCGACGGCGGATTCGAGGTCAGCACACCGGAATTCGAATGGCTCAAGATGGGCGACCCGGGGAAGCCGACCCTGCAGATCGGCGGCCGCAGCTACCCCGTCACGCAGGCATCCCCACTCGCGGGCACCCCGCGCGGCGGAGTCAGCGGCCAGTCCCTGCGGCCCCGCAAACCCGCCGGGTGCGCCGCCGCGGACTACGGCGATGTGCGCGGAGCGCTGGCGATCGTCGACGACACCGGGTGTTCGGTGGTCGTCAAACAGAACGCCGCCGTCGCCAAGGGCGCGGTGGGCCTGCTGGTGGTGAGCGCCGGCGGTACCAAGGGGCTGTTCGAGCCCGGCTACTACCAGAAGCTCACGCTGCCGGTCGCCGTCATCGACCGCACGACCGATGCTGCGTTGCGCCGCACCACCGCACCGGTCCGGCTGACCCTCGACGCGCAGGCCTCCGTGGCGAAATCACGCAATGTCCTCGCCCAGACCACCACCGGCGACACCACCAATGTGGTGATGGCCGGCGCCAACCTGGACAGCGCGTCCCGCAGCCCCGGGATCAACGACAACGGCACCGGGGTGGCGGCGTTGCTGAGCATCGCCGCCGCGCTGGGGCCGGCGCCCGCGGATGGCAACGCCGTGCGATTCGCCTTCTGGGGGTCCGAGAGTCTGGGCGCGGCAGGAAAATATGTCTCCGGTCTGGACGCGGGCCAGCTCGACGACATCGCCGTCTACTTGGATGCGGACATGCTCGGCTCGCAGAACGCCGGCTTCTTCACATATGACGGTGACCAGTCCGCCGCGACCAACGAGGCACCCGAGGGTTCGGCCGGGATCGAGCGCACCCTGGCCGGTTACCTCAACCTTGCCGGCGTCCGGCCGGCCGACATCCCGCTGGACGGCGCCGGCGACTCCGGCCCGTTCCTGACCGCGGGCGTGCCCGTCGGTGGACTGACCACCGGATCGAACCAGCGCAAGAGCGCCGTGCAGGCCCGACTCTGGGGTGGGCGCGCCGGGGCCGCCTTCGACCCCAACCACGGCACCGCCCGCGATGACATCGAGAACGTCGACCACCGTGCGCTGTCGATCACCGGACCGGCGCTGGCTTTCGCCATCGGCACCTACGCGCATTCGATCGAGGGCGTCAACGGTGTCCCGGCCCGGGACCGCCGACACCGCCAAGGATGAGGACACATGTATCTGCGCATCGATCCCCGCACCACCCCGCCGCACGTCGAGGTCGTCGAACCCGAGGATTTCACCTCCTTCAAGGTCGTGGTGGTCACCGCGGCGCACTCCTGGGTGGATCCCGCTGACCTGACCGCACTCGCCGGGCGCGCCGGCGACCCCGACTGGCAGCAGAAGCTGGCGGGGATGGTCTCCTACGCCGAGTCCAAGGGCTGGCTCGACGACGAGGGCCGCATCCGCGCCCACGTGGAGACCCAGGACGGGTAGCCATCGGGCACCATGAGCCGGTGGAAAAACCCGGCGTTCTCGAACGCCTCGCGCGTCTTGCCATCGCCGCGCCCCGACGGATCCTCGTCGTCGCCGCACTGCTCGCGGTCGCGGCGGCGATCTTCGGTGTCCCGGTCACCCAGAAGCTGACCGCCGGCGGATTCCAGGATCCCGGCGCGGAATCCAGCCAGGCGGCCGAACTGCTGACCGGCAGGTTCAACCAGGGTGATATGCAGTTGCTGATCGTGGTGTCGGACCCGTCGGGCGCCATGAGCCCCGACGCCCGCCGGGTGGGGACCGAGATCGTGTCGGCGCTGCGGGACTCCGAGCAGGTGGCCGAGGTGAGTTCGGCGTGGACCGTGCCGCAACCCGCCGCCGCCGAACTGCTCAGCCGGGACGGCACCGCGGGACTGATCGTCGCCGGTATCACCGGGGGCGAGAAGTACGCCCAGAATCATGCCAAGGAGCTCGTCGACACCCTGGTCCACGACCGGGACGGCGTGCGCGTGCAGGCCGGTGGCCTGGCCATGGTGAACACCCAGATCACCGAGCAGTCACAGCGCGACCTGCTGGTGATGGAGTCGATTGCCATCCCGTTCAGCTTCCTGGTCCTGGTGTGGGTGTTCGGTGGGTTGCTCGCCGCCGCGGTGCCGGTGGTGGTCGGCGTGATGGCGATCCTCGGTTCGCTGGCGGTGCTGCGGCTGATCACGATGGCCACCGATGTGTCGGTGTTCGCTCTGAATCTCTGCATGGCAATGGGTCTGGCGCTGGCCATCGATTACACGTTGCTGATGATCAGCCGCTACCGCGACGAACTTGCCGACGGAGCCGGCCGTGAGGACGCCCTGGTGCGGATGATGGTGACGGCGGGGCGCACCGTGGTGTTCTCGGCGACGACGGTGGCGTTGCCGATGTCCACGCTGGTGCTGTTCCCGATGTACTTCCTGAAGTCTTTCGCCTACGCCGGGGTGGCCACCGTGGTGTTCGCGGCGATCGCGGCGTTGGTGCTCACCCCGGCGGCCGTCGTGCTGCTCGGAGACCGGGTCAAAGGCCGGCGCGCGCGGGAGCCCAAACCCGTCGAGGCACAGTTCTGGTACCGCTCAACCAAATTCGTGCTGCGCCGCGCCGTCCCCATCGGCGTGGCGGTGGTGGTGTTGCTGGTTTTGCTGGGGCTGCCGTTCACCGGGGTCAAATGGGGTTTCCCCGATGACCGGGTGCTGCCGGCCGGCGCGTCGGCGCATCAGGTCGGTGACCGGCTCAGACAGGATTTCGCGCACAACTCGGCGACCGATGTCAGCGTCGTCATCCCCGAAGCGGCCGGCCTGACACGCACCGACCTGGACCGCTACACGGCTGAATTGTCCGCGGTGCCCGAGGTTTCAGCGGTCTCACCGCCGGTGGAACGCGACGGCAGCATGTTCCTGCGGGTGTCCAGTTCGGCACCGTTGTTCTCCGAGGACTCGGCGGCGCAGCTGGACCGGTTGCACGAGGTGGCCGGCCCGGCCGGCCGTCAGGTGTTGCTGGGCGGGGTCGCGCAGACCGACCGGGACAGTGTGGACGCGATCGGCGCGAAGCTGCCGCTGGTGCTCGGGCTGATCGCGGCCATCACGTTCTGTCTGCTGTTCCTGCTCACCGGCAGTGTGGTGCTCCCGCTGAAAGCGGTTGTGCTGAACATCTTGTCGCTGACTGCCACTTTCGGAGCGATGGTGTGGATCTTCCAGGACGGGCACCTCGGCGCGCTGGGCACCACGCCCACCGGCACGCTGGTAGCCAACATCCCGGTGCTGCTGTTCTGTATCGCCTTCGGGTTGTCGATGGACTACGAGGTGTTCCTGCTCGCCCGGATCCGCGAGTACTGGCTGGCCTCGGGGCGCACCTCGGCCGACGTCGGGGAGAGCGTGGCGCTCGGGCTGGCACGTACCGGTCGCGTGGTTACCGCTGCCGCACTTGTGATGTCGATCTCGTTTGCCGCCCTGATTGCGGCAAATGTGTCATTCATGCGGATGTTCGGCCTGGGGCTGACGCTGGCGGTGCTGATGGACGCCACGCTGGTGCGAATGGTCCTGGTACCGGCGTTCATGCAGTTGATGGGGCGGTGGAACTGGTGGTCGCCCAAGCCATTGGCCCGGCTGCATGACCGGATCGGACTGAATCACTGACGGATTGAACCCAACGGCGTAGCACCCCGTAATCACGGTATGGCCACTAATCTCGCCGGAATGCCCAGTTACAGCACGATCGCCGGTGTGCACGGGGTGTTGCCCCCGCACCGTTACACCCAGGACGAGATCACCGAGGCGCTGCTTGCCCTGCCCGGATACGAGGGTCTCGAAGACGCCGTTCGCGGACTGCACAAGAGCGCCAAGGTGAACAGCAGGTATCTGGTCCGGCCGTTGGAAGAGTATGCGGCACTGACCGACTTCGGCGAGGCGAACAATCTTTTCATAGAGCACGCAACCGAACTCGGGTCTGCTGCGCTGGCCGGCGCGCTCGACGAGGCGGGCCTGCGGCCCGAGGACGTCGACCTGATCATCACCACCACGGTGACCGGCGCGGTGGTGCCCTCGCTGGACGCCCGGATCGCCGGCCGGCTCGGGTTGCGCGCCGATGTGCGCCGGATCCCGATCTTCGGGCTCGGCTGTGTGGCCGGCGCGGCCGGGATCGCGCGGCTGCACGACTACCTGCGCGGTGCGCCCGACAAGGTGGCGGTGCTGGTATCGGTGGAGCTGTGTTCGCTGACGCGCAAACATCATCCGTCCATGCCGACGCTGGTGGCCGGTGCGCTGTTCGGCGACGGCGCCTCGGCGGTGGTGGCCGTCGGCGCGCAGCGGGCCGAGGAACTGAACCCGACCGGGCCGGATGTGCTGGACTCGCGCAGCCACTTGTACCCGGACTCGCTGCACGCGATGGGCTGGGACATCGGCACCAAGGGTTTCGAGATCGTGCTCAGCGCCGAGGTGCCGTCCTTCGTCGGGCGTTACCTCGGTGACGATGTCACCGGATTCCTTGGTGCACATGACCTCACCGTCCCCGATATCGGTACCTGGGTCAGCCATCCGGGTGGGCCGAAGGTGATCGAGGCCATCATCGACACGCTGTCGCTGCCGTCGGACGCCCTGGACCTGACCTGGCAGTCGCTCGCCGAGATCGGCAACCTGTCTTCCTCGTCGGTGCTGCACGTGCTGCGCGACACCATCCGCAAACGACCGACCGCGGGTACCCCCGGCGTGCTGATGGCGATGGGGCCGGGCTTCTGCTCCGAACTCGTGCTGCTGCGGTGGCGTTGATCCGATGAGGGCATTCGTCGCACTGATCCTGCTGGTCGCGGTGGAGCGGGTGGCCGAACTGGTGGTGTCCAAGCGCAACCTCGAATGGAGCAGGGCCAACGGCGGCCGCGAATTCGGGGCCGGGCACTACCCGGTGATGGTGGCGCTGCACACCGGCCTGCTGGCCGGGGCGGTGCTGGAGGCGCGCACGCGCAGGCGCTGGATCTGGCCGGCGTTCTGGGTGGTGGTGGTCGCCCAGGCGCTGCGCTGGTGGTGCATCACCACCCTAGGTAAGCAGTGGAACACCAGGGTGGTCGTGGTGCCGGGCGCGCCGCGCATCGTCGGCGGGCCGTATCGCCTTGTGCCACATCCTAATTACGTGGCCGTGATCCTCGAGGGAGCCGCGCTGCCGCTGGTGGGTGGGGCCTGGATCACCGCGGGAGTGTTCTCGGCGGCCAACGCACTGCTGTTGCGTACCCGGATCCGGGTGGAGAACGAAGCACTGCGGGGTCTGACGTGAGCGCGTTGACGTGATCGATCTGCTGGTGGCCGGAGGCGGGCCCGCGGGCCTGGTCACCGCCGCGCACGCCGCGCGCGCGGGCCTGCAGGTCGTCGTCGTCGAGCACCGGCGCGGGCCCATCGACAAGGCGTGCGGTGAGGGTCTGATGCCGCACTCCCTGGCCCATCTGGACCGGCTCGGGGTGGAACTCGAAGGCCGGGCGTTTTACGGCATCCGCTACCTCGACGGCCGCCGCACCGCCGAGGCCCGGTTCGCCAACGGTCCAGGCCGCGGGGTGCGTCGTACCGTGCTGCACGACGCGCTGTCCAAGGCCGTCGCCGACGCCGGGGTACAGGTGGTGCACGGTGAGATCGGGGCGGTGACCCAGGATGCAACCTCGGTGAGCGCCGCGGGATTCCGGGCCCGCTACCTGGCCGCGGCGGACGGTCTGCACTCACCGATCCGCCGCGCGCTGGGGCTGTCGGGGGAGGAGCCGAAGCGCCGTCGGTGGGGCATCCGCCGGCACGTCGAGATCGCGCCGTGGTCGGACTGCGTGGAGGTGCACTGGGGCCAGTGCCCGGAGGCCGGGGAAGTGTATGTGACCCCGGTCGGCGATGGCTGCGTGGGCGTGGCGATCCTGAAGTCCACCCGCGGCGGCTTCGAGGAACATCTCCGGCAGTTCCCGGCCCTGATGGATCGGCTGCACGGCCTGCCGCACGGGCAGGACCGGGCGGCCGGGCCGCTGCGCCAGAAGGTTCGGCACCGCACGGCCGGGCGGGTGCTGCTGGTCGGTGATGCCGCCGGCTATGTGGATGCCCTGACCGGTGAGGGCATGGGGTTGGCATTCGGCGCGGCGGAACTGCTGGTGAATTGCATCGTGGACGAGCGCACCGCGGATTACGACCGTCGGTGGCGCACGCTCACCCGCAGGTACCGACTCCTGACCGCGGGCCTGCTGCACGCCACCGGAATCCCCCCGGTGCGGGCCGCCATCACTCCGGTGGCGGCGGCGCTTCCTTCGGTGTTCTCGACTGTGGTGAACGCTCTGGGCGAATAGCGCCCAGCCCGGTCATCCCGTGGTAGACGACCAGCGCCGCGATGGCGCCGAGCGAGATGCCGGTGAACGTCAACGACCCTGCCTGCCAGGTGAAGTCGGCGATGCCGATGATCAACGGGATGGCGGCGGTCATCTGGTTGACCGGCTTGGAGAAGTCCACCTGATTGGTCAGCCAGATCCGGATGCCGAGCACCCCGACCAGGCCGTAGAGCACGATGGTCGCCCCGCCGAGCACGCCCGGCGGAATGGCCGAGATCGTCGCACCCACCTTGGGGCACAACGACAACACGATGGCGACCAGGGCGGCCACCCAGTAGGCGGCCGTCGAATAGATACGGGTGGCGGCCATGACGCCGATGTTCTCGGCGTAGGTGGTGGTGGCCGAGCCACCGCCGGCGCCGGCGAGCACGGTGGCCACCCCGTCGGCGGCCAGCGCCTTGCCCATCAGCGGGTCCAGATCGGTGCCCGTCATCTGGCCCACGGATTTCACGTGCCCGATGTTCTCGGCGACCAGTGCGATGACCGCGGGCAGGAACAGCGGCAGCACGGCGAGGCTGAACGTCGGTGTCTGAAACTCGGGCAGCCCGATCCAGGCCGCCTGCGCGATGCCTGACGTGTCGACGTCACCGAGCGCCAGGGCCAGCAGATAGCCGATCACCACCGCCAAGAAGATCGCGAGCCGCCCGATGAGGCCCTTGAAGAAGGCCAGCGCGCCGACCAGCAGCACCAGCGTCACCAGACCGACCAGCGGGCCCTGCTCGAAGTTCGTCTTCGCCGCCGGCGCCAGGTTGAACCCGATCAACGCGACGATCGCGCCGGTGACCACTGGTGGCAGAACCAGATCCAGCCAGCGGGTGCCGATCACGTGCACGACCCCGCCGATCAGAATGAGCAGCAGCCCCACCGCGATCAGGCCGCCCAGCGCGGAACCAGTGCCCTGCGCGGTGACCGCGGCGGTGACCGGGGCGATGACCGCGAAGCTCGACCCCAGATAGCTCGGTAGCCGGTTGCCGGTGATCAGCAGGAATCCGATGGTGCCGATACCAGAGAAAAGCAGGGTGGTGGCGGGCGGGAAGCCGGTCAGCACCGGCACCAGGAACGTCGCCCCGAACATCGCGACGACGTGCTGGGCGCCGATTCCGAGGGTGCGCGGCCAGCTCAGACGTTCATCGGGGGCGACGACATCGGCATCGGGTCCCACGTATTTCCAGCGCAGCATGGTCACGAGTGTCGACTACACACCAGCATCGCGCCCACCGCAATCACAGCGAGACCGATCAGCACCGAGGTCGCCGGCAGCGTGAAGGCGAGCAGCAGGCAGCCGGCCAGCCCCAGCGCGGGGATGACCCGCCGTCGTGGTTGCAGCGTCCAGGCACTGGCATTGGCGATTGCGTAGTAGATCAGCACCGCGAACGACGAGAAACCGATCGCCCCGCGGATGTCGACGACGGCCACCAATACGGCGACGACCACCCCCACGGCCACCTCCGCGCGGTGCGGGCCGCCGAAGCGCGGATGCACCACCGCCAGGGTGGCGGGCAGGTACCGGTCGCGGGCCATCGCCAGGGTGGTGCGCGAGACTCCGAGGATCAGTGCCAGCAGCGAGCCCAGCGCGGCCACGGCGGCCCCGACCCGGACAACCGGGCCGAGTTCGGGATGCCCGGCCGCCGTCACCGCGTCGGCCAGTGGTGCGGTGGCCGAGGCCAGTCCGGTGCTGCCCAGTACCGACAGCACCGCAATGGCGACGGTCGCGTAGACGAGCAGGGTGATGCCGAGCGCGATGGGAATGGCCCGGACTATGGTTCGTGCCGGGTCGCGAACCTCCTCGCCGAGGGTGGCGATCCGTGCGTAGCCGGCGAAGGCGAAGAACAGCAGGCCCGCGGCCTGCAGCACACCCCACCCGTCGATGTCGGCGGCGACGCTCAGCCGGGCCGCTTCGCCCGCGCCGGCCAGCGCGACCACCACGGCGGCCAGTACCGCGAGCACCGTCGCGACGATGATCCTGGTGAGCAGCGCCGACTTCTGCACGCCGGCATAGTTGACCGCGGTGAGGGCGATGACCGCGCCGACCGCGACGGCGTGCGCGGCCTCCGGCCAGGCGTAGACGCCGATGGTGAGTGCCATCGCCGCGCACGAGGCTGTCTTGCCGACGATGAAGCTCCAGCCGGCCATGTGGCCCCAGAACGCGCCGAGCCGTTCCCGGCCGTAGACATAGGTACCGCCGGACTGCGGATACAGTGCCGCGAGCCGGGCCGAGGAGGTCGCGTTGCAATAGGCGACCGCGGCCGCCAGTGCCAGACCGATGAGCAACCCGGAGCCCGCGGCGGCCGCGGCAGGCCCGAGAGCCACGAAGATGCCCGCCCCGATCATCGAGCCCAATCCGATGACGACGGCGTCGAAGACGCCGAGAGTGCGCTTCAGCGGTCGCCTTTCGTCGCGCTCAGTCGGGCCATGCCGTTGACCGGTCCGTGGCCCCGGCCGATCGGGTACGCCGCCCGGATGCACTCGGTGACCCACACCTTGGCGAAGCTGACGGCTTCAGGAACGGTGTGGCCGTGCGCCAGCGCCGCGGCGATCGCCGCGGCGAGGGTATCACCGGCACCGTGGTCGTGGCGGGTGTCGACCCGGGCGGCGGCGAACCGATAGAAGTCCGCGCCGTCGAACAACAGATCGGAGCTGACCGGGGAGTTGCGCAGGTGACCACCCTTGACCAGTGCCCAGCGCGGGCCCAGCGCGTGCAGGGCCCGGGCGGCGTCGTGTTGCGTCTCGTCGTCGACGACGTCGATGCCGACGAGCAGACGCACCTCGTCGAGATTCGGTGTCACCAGCGTGGCCAGCGGGATCAAAGCATCGCGCATCGCGTCGAGCGCGCTGGGATGCAGCAGCGGTTCCCCGACGTTGGAGGCGCAGACCGGGTCGACCACCAGCGGGACGGCGCCGTCGAGCCGTTCGGCGCGCCAGGTCGCCACGATGGTCTCGATGATGGCGGTGGAGGCCAGCATGCCGGTCTTGGCCGCCTCGATGCCGATATCGGAGGCGACCGCGCTGATCTGACCGGCCACCACATCGACAGGGATCTCGTGAAATGCTTTGACGCCCAACGAGTTTTGCACCGTCACGGCTGTCACCGCGGCGCATCCGTGCACGCCGAGCATGGCGAAGGCGCGCATATCGGCCTGCAGTCCGGCGCTGCCACCGGAGTCGGATCCGGCGATCGTCAGGATCCGCCTCGGCGTCTGCCCGGGTGCCGGCAGTGCAAGCTCGTCGAGGTCGGCCATGACGCGGATTTGGTTCAGCTGTTGCGTATGGCGTTGGCGCCCAGATACGCGATGTAGCCCAGTCCGCCGATCGCGGCCAGCTTGCGCGTCTTGGGAACCAGCAGAGCCACGCCCAGGGCGGTCTCGATGGTGCCGTTGATCTTGATGTACCGCGCGGTGTCGTTCGGGAAGGCGGGCTTGGTGAACGACTCGAACACCTGCGGGGCGGCGAAGTGCCCGAGGCCCGCGCCGACCAGCGACAGACCTGCCAGGGTGGTGGCCTTCGAACTCTTCTTCTCGCTCAAGGAAATGCCTCTCAGTTCAGGATGTAATCGCTCAGGGGGAACTCGGCGGCTTCCCTGATCGCGGTCTCGGTGGTGGTGGGGCGCAGCAGCGTCGGCTCACCGGCGGGGTTGTAGTAGTAGGACCGCGCGCTTGCGCAATTGCCCTGGGTGAACAGCGAATCGCCGAGCAGCTCGGTCATCCGGTCCAGGTAGCGGGTGTTGGCTTCCTCGGAGACCTCGAACGTGGTGGCGCCGCGACGCCGCACCTCGCCGAACAGCCGGTCCATCAGCCGCATCTGGTACTCCATGGTGTTGAAGAAGTTCAGACCCAGGAAGGCATAGGGGCTGGCCAGGCTGAGGTAGTTCGGGAAGTACGGCATCGAGACGCCCTGGTATGCCTGGAAACGCGTTTCGCGCCACCACTTTCCGAGGTTGCGGCCGTCACGCCCGATCACCTCGATGGCGGGGAAGTTCGCTTCCCACAGGTCGAAACCGGTGGCCAGCACCAGGGTGTCGATCTCGGTCTTGGCGCCGTCCTTGCCGACGATGCCGTCGGACTGCACGTGATCGATGCCGGCATCCTGCAGATGAACATTGTCGCGGGTGAAGGCCCGGTAGTAGCCGTTGCTGAATGTTGGACGCTTGCAACCGAAGTCGTAGTCCGGGGTGAGCCGGCGCCGCAGCTCCTTGTCGCGGATCGTGATGAAGCGGTGCAGCTTGGACAGATCGGCGGCCGAGACGTTGCCGCGACCGCGGAACGTCTTGAAGTGCACCACGCCGATCGACACCATGACCTCGTAGACCGAGTCGGTGAACCAGCGCAGCACCCGCTGCGTCGCGGGGATACGGGCGAACATCTTCTTGGCCAGCGGTCCGAAGCGCAGGTCGATCTTGGGTACCACCCAGATCGGGGTGCGCTGGTAGACGGTCAGATCCGCCGCGGACTTGGCCAGTTCGGGGATGAGCTGCACCGCGGTGGCGCCGGTGCCGATGACGGCGATCCGTTTCCCGGTGGGGTCGTAGTCGTCCTGCCACTCGGTGGTGTGGATGACCCGCCCGTCGAAGTTCTCGATGCCGGGGATGTCGGGGATCTTCGGCTGGGACAGGAAGCCGGTCGCGGTGATCAGGTACCGGGCACTGAGCACCTCACCGTCGGCCAGGCTCACCTGCCACAGGTCGGACTCCTCGTCCCAGCGGGCGCCGTCGACCGCGGTGCGAAACCGGATGTGGCGACGCACATCGTACTTGTCGGCGACATCGTCGGCGTACTGCTTGATCTCGTCGCCGGTGGAGAACAGGCGCGACCAGTTCGGGTTCGGCTCGAAGAAGTAGGAGTAGGTGGTGGTGGGGACGTCGACGGCAAGCCCGGGGTAGTGGTTCACATACCAGGTGCCGCCGAGATCGTCCTCGCGGTCCAGGATCACGAAGTTCTCGATCCCCGACCGTTTGAGCTGGATGGCAGCGCCGATACCGGCGAATCCAGCACCCACGATGACGGCGTCAAACATGGGGGAAACGGTACCTCAGGTATCGGGCTACTCCTGAAGCGAACCGGTGCGCGGCACGTCGGTGGTGGCGATGCACGTCACCGCGCGGTCGCCGCGCTTCCACGAGTCCGCGGTCGGGTACAGCACGAACATCCCCACCTCGGGGTCCGCCATCGCCGCCGGCGAGAAATCCTCCAGCGCGGGCTGGCACTGGTCCTGGTAGTCGATGATCGCCGTCTCACCCGGGAAGTCACCGTCCGGGACCGTGACGACGTGGTAGACCTCGCCCTTGTGTGGTTCGGTGCACGCGACCGTTTTCACCGAGGCCACCAGGCTGGCATCCGACGGGATCTCCGACAGGCAGTCGCCGAGTCCGACATCGGCGGCGTTGACGGAATTCGGATCGAAGATGTCGGCGAACTCACTGTTCGAGATCTCGTCCTTGTTGGCGACGAGCACCGCGACCACCGCGATTCCGACCAGCACCCACAGCCCAGACAGCACCAGGCCGGCGATCGCCATGCCACGCCCGCCCTGGCCCTGCTTGGCCTTCTTGAGCCCGACGAACCCGCAGATCACGCTGACAAGGACACCGCCCAGAAGACCGAAGATCAGCGAGACGATGGCCCACCAATTGGTGCCCGGTGGTCGCGGCGGGGGATAGGCCTGCCCGTAGGGGTCGGAATAGGGGAGGGGCGGGGGTGGCGGGAAGTTTCCCGCCGGGGGTGGCGGGAAGTTTCCCGCCGGGGGCGGTGGGTAACTCCCGGGCGGCGGCGGGAAGCTGCCGGGCGGAGGTCCATAACCGGGGGGCGGCGGCAGGCTCATGAAAGAAAGATAGCCGCGGCGGTCACCGCGAGCAGGGGGACGTCCAAAGTCTTGGAGCCCAGATCGTGGCGTGCCCCGGTGACCTCGACAACCTCGACCGGCCCGGTCACGAGTGCGGCCGCGGCGCGGATCTCGTCGATGGTGCCGAACGGATCGGCGGTGCCGTGGGTGAACACCGTCGGTGCGGTGATGCCGGGCAGGTGTTCGGTGCGTGCGCGTTCGGGCTTGCCCGGCGGGTGCAATGGATAGGAGAACAGGGTCAGCACATCGGGTGGTTCCGTTTCGGCCGCCACCATCGACGTCATCCGGCCCCCGTAGGAATGCCCGCCGGCGATCACCGGCCCGTGGCCGAGTCCACGGGCCCAGGAGATGGCCTCGATGATGCCTTCCTGATCGGAGTTCGCCGAGTTCGACGGAGGCCCCTTCGGGCGGCGGCGGCGGTAGGGCAGGTTGTAGCGGACCGCCAGGTAGCCGTGGCGGGCCCATTCGTCACAGATCCGGACCAGCATCGGGGAATCACGGTTGCCGCCCGCGCCGTGGGTGAGTACGACGGTGCCTTTGGGTTTCCCGTCCGGCTCGTGCGCCACCCCGGCCAGCTCGTCAAGCGTCACTGCAGAAGCCTGAACAACGCGTTGACCGGTCCGTGTCCGTGCCCCAACGGGTATGCGGCGCGCAGACATTCGGTCACCCAGCGCTTGCCGAAGGCCACTGCCTCGGGGACGGTGTGCCCGTGCGCCAGCGCGGCGGCGGTGGCGGCGGCCAAAGTGTCGCCGGCACCGTGGTCGTGGCCGGTGTCGATGCGCGGCCCGTCGAACTCGTGGAACTCGGTGCCGTCGAACAGCAGGTCGGGGCTGGCACCCGAGGACCGCAGGTGTCCGCCCTTGACCAGTACCCATTGCGGGCCCAGTGCGTGCAGCGCGCGGGCCGCCTCTCGCTGGCTGGCGGCGTCGACGACTTCGACGTCGACGAGCAGTCGCACCTCATCGAGGTTCGGGGTGACCAGGGTGGCGAGCGGAAACAGTTCGGTCCGAATCGAGTTCAGCGCCGACGGATGCAGCAGCGGATCCCCGTGCATGGAGGCGCACACCGGATCCACTACCAGGGGCACCCCGGTGTCGAGGCCGCGCCAGGTCTCGGCGATCGTCGCGATGATCTCGGACGAGGCCAGCATGCCCGTCTTGGCGGCCTGGATGCCGATATCGTCGACGACGGCGGTGATCTGGCCGGCCACCACGTCGAGCGGTATTTCGTGGAACCCCTTGACACCCACCGAGTTCTGCACCGTGACGGCGGTGACCGCGACGCAGCCGTGCACGCCCAGCATGGCGAACGTGCGCATATCGGCTTGGATGCCCGCGCCGCCGCCGGAATCGGAGCCGGCGATGGTCATCACCCGGGTGGGGGTCTGCCCGAACGCGGGCAGCGGTAGGAACTCGGTCATGAGGTCAAGGGTAGATACACCCGGTTGCCCTGTTCCGCGAACTCCAGTGATTTCTCCGCCATGGCGTCCCGGATGTCCTGTGTGATGCGCATCGAGCAGAACTTCGGGCCGCACATCGAGCAAAAGTGCGCGGTCTTCGCGGGCTCGGCGGGCAGCGTCTCATCGTGGTACTCGCGGGCGGTGTCCGGGTCCAGCGACAGCGCGAACTGGTCGTGCCAGCGGAACTCGAAGCGGGCCAGCGATAATGCGTCATCACGCAACTGCGCCCGGGGATGGCCCTTGGCCAGATCGGCGGCATGCGCGGCGATCCGGTAGGCGATCACCCCGTCCTTGACGTCCTTGCGGTCGGGCAGGCCGAGGTGCTCCTTGGGCGTGACGTAGCAGAGCATCGCGGTGCCGGCCTGGGCGATGATCGCCGCGCCGATCGCGCTGGTGATGTGGTCATACGCCGGTGCGATGTCGGTGGCCAGCGGACCGAGGGTGTAGAACGGCGCCTCTTCGCACCATTCCTCCTCCAGGCGCACGTTCTCCACGATCTTGTGCATCGGGACATGGCCCGGGCCTTCGATCATCACCTGCACACCATGGGATTTGGCGATTGTGGTGAGTTCGCCGAGGGTGCGCAGTTCGGCGAACTGGGCCTCGTCGTTCGCGTCGGCGATCGATCCCGGGCGCAGTCCGTCGCCGAGGGAGAACGTCACGTCGTAGCGGGCGAGGATGTCGCAGAGTTCCTCGAAGTTCTCGTACAGGAACGATTCCCGGTGATGGGCGAGCATCCAGGCGGCCATGATCGAACCGCCGCGTGACACGATCCCGGTGACCCGCTTGACGGTCAGCGGGATATATGCGAGCTTGACCCCGGCGTGCACCGTCATGTAGTCGACACCCTGCTCGCACTGCTCGATCACGGTGTCGCGGTATGACTCCCACGTCATCTTGGTGGGGTCGCCATTGACCTTCTCCAGCGCCTGATACATCGGCACGGTGCCGACCGGGACCGGGGAGTTGCGCAGGATCCACTCCCTGGTGAGGTGGATGTCCTTGCCGGTGGACAGATCCATGATGGTGTCCGCACCCCACCGGGTCGCCCACACCATCTTGTCGACCTCTTCGGCAATCGAGCTCGTCACGGCCGAATTGCCGATATTGGCATTGACTTTCACCCCGAAGGCCTTGCCGATGATCATCGGCTCGCTCTCGGGATGGTTGTGGTTGGCCGGGATGACGGCCCGGCCTATCGCCACCTCGTCGCGCACCAACTCGGGGGAGACCCCTTCGCGTTCGGCGATGAACGCCATCTCGGCGGTGATTTCGCCGTTGCGGGCCCGTTGCAGCTGGGTGCCTCTGTCGGAGACGATGCCGGTGCGCGGCGGCAGGCCCTTGTCCAGGTCGATCGTGGCGTGCTCATCGGTGTACGGCCCGGACGTGTCGTACAGGTCGAAATGTTCGCCGGTACTCAGGTGCACGCGCCGGGACGGCACACCCGCCGGCGAGTAGAACTTGGAGCTGCCCGCGATCGGGCCCGTCGTGACGGTGGGGTTGACAGCAACGCTCATCTACACATCTCCCTACGCCGGCATTACCCGGTCAGGTTCGTACGGTCGACGGCCCTAGCCGTCCTCTCAGCACGCTGGTGCGTGCTCCCGTGTGGACGGGTCCAACGTAGCGCATCGGCGACCGGATTGCCGAGAGATCGTTTGTATAGCTAATATATGTTTTTTGTCGATTCGTAGATCGAGATCTGATGACAACTGAGCTTGAACAGACGCGCGCCCGGCTGGATCACGACCATCCGCTCTACAAGTGGATCGTGCTGTCCAACACCACGTTGGGCATCCTGCTGGCCGCGATCAACGCTTCCATCGTGCTGATCTCGCTGCCCGCGATCTTCCGGGGCATCGGGCTGAACCCGCTGGCGCCGGGCAATGTCAGCTACCTGCTCTGGATGATCATGGGCTACCTGGTGGTGACGGCCGTGCTGGTCGTCCCGTTCGGCCGGCTCGGGGACATGTTCGGCCGGGTACGCATCTACAACCTGGGCTTCGTGGTCTTCACCGTGGCGGCCGTCGCACTGTCCTTCGACCCGTTCCACCTCGACGGCGGCGCGGTGTGGCTGATCGCCTGGCGCGTCATCCAGGGCATCGGCGGCGCCATGCTGATGGCCTCGTCGTCGGCGATCCTCACCGACGCGTTCCCCGCCAATCAGCGCGGCATGGCGCTCGGGGTGAACATGGTGGCAGCGGTGGCCGGGTCGTTCCTCGGCCTGCTGATCGGTGGAGTGCTCTCCGAATGGCATTGGCAGGCCATCTTCTGGGTCGGGGTGCCGATCGGCGTGCTGGGCACGATCTGGAGCGTGCGATCGCTGCGCGAACTGGGCGTACGCACCCCGGGTCGGCTGGACTGGGCCGGCACGTTGACCTTCGGTGTCGGACTCACCGTGCTGCTCGTCGGGATCACCTACGGCATCCAGCCCTACGGCGGCGCCAGCACCGGGTGGACCAACCCCTGGGTGCTCGGATCGATCATCGCCGGGGTGGGGACGCTTGCAGCGTTCTGCTTCATCGAGTTGCGGGTCGATCAGCCGATGGTCGACATCCGGCTGTTCCGCTCTGCCGCATTCGGAATGGGGAACCTGGCCGGGCTGATGTCCTCGGTGGGCCGTGGTGGTCTGCAGTTCATGCTGATCATCTGGCTGCAGGGAATCTGGCTTCCGTTGCACGGCTACAGCTTCGAATCCACGCCGCTGTGGGCGGGCATCTACCTGCTGCCCGTCACCGTGGGATTCCTGGTGGCCGCGCCGGTGGCAGGCACGCTCGCCGATCGGTTCGGGGCGCGGCCGCTGACGGTCGGGGGGATGCTGCTGATGGCGGCATCCTTTGTTGCCCTGCTGATGATCCCGGTGAACTTCGACTACTGGGTGTTCGCGCTGCTGGTCTTTCTGAACGGTCTGGGCGGCGGTATCTTCACCGCGCCCAACACGGCCGCCATCATGTCCAGCGTCCCCGCCGCCCAGCGTGGTGCCGCCTCGGGGGTGCGGGCCACCTTCTTCAATGCGGGGTCGTCGCTGTCGATCGGCATCTTCTTCTCGCTGATGATCGTCGGACTGGCCAACTCGCTGCCGTCGGCATTGAGCAGCGGGCTTCAAGCGCAAGGGGTTTCGGCCTCCGTCGCGCACGAAGTGGCCAATACGCCCCCGGTGGGGAGTTTGTTCGCGGCGTTCCTGGGATACAACCCGATCGGTGAATTGCTGGAGCCCTCAGGCGCGCTGGACGCGCCGGGGGTCAACGCCGAAGTGCTGACCGGCAAGACATTCTTCCCCGAGTTGATCACCGAGCCATTCCACTCCGGGCTGACCGTGGTGTTCCTGGCCGCGGCGGTGATGATGCTCATCGGCGCGGCGGCGTCCATGTTCAGCGCGGGACGCTACGGGGCAGACGCCTAGCAGGATGCGGGTTCGTCGGACTCGACTCTGGTTGCGGGGCGCTGAAGGTTCGGCGACGGCACCACCAGGACGGTTCTGGCAATCCACCTAGTTCGTCTCAGCAACGTGGGTGTGTGCCGTTCGAGATGTCTGATCTCGCCAAGTATTTGCTGACAGCGGATGTACCAGTCCGCTCGTGGGTGTGAACTACTTGGCTGTTCGGCGCGAAAAGTGCCACGTCATTCGATATGGGTAGATGTGCTGATAGTTGCGAAAGGAAAAAGCGTCATGGCAAATTCCAGCGACCTTCAAGATCGCGTCCTTGCGGATGCAAGTATGCGATCTTGAAGGTGTGGAAGAAACGCTAGAAAATCGAACTACCTGCAATTTCATGGGTGACTCTCGGGACTGGGGCTTGTACAGTCGAGGCAACCACTCATCGCATTCCAGGGGGAATAGCAAATGAACAGGATCATCGTGGGGGCACTGGGGGCGGCGTTTGCTGCGGCGGCCATCGGGGTAGCTGCGCCAGCGCAGGCTGCTCCATTCGACTACACGGACAACCCGAGCCCTTTTACCGTGACGCTGCCCGACGGCACGGTGCTCGATACCAACCCCAGCCCGTTCGACTTCACCGGAGACACGATTGAACTGCCGTTTTTCGGTGAAGTCACGTTCATCGGCAACGGCAATGTCTTCGGCCCGGGTTACCAGGGCGTCAAGGGTCCCCGCGGAGCGGACACGACCGGCCCACGCAGCCACGGCAATCCCTCCGGCTAGGGACCTCAGCTCGACCAATCGGTGGGACGCCAGCGCCTACACTCGGCTCGGTGACGACCATTCAGCGCAGGGCCCTCAACGACGCGATCACCCGGTTCTGGAGTTTCGCCGCCCCGGCCTATGACACGGCGTGCCTACAGCGCTTTGTCTACAAGCCCGCCCAGGACGAAGTCATCGAACAGCTCCGCAGCCACGGATCCCGGCAGATCGCCGATGTCGCGTGCGGCACCGGCATCCTGGCCGCCCGCATCCAGCGGGACCTGCGCCCCGACGAGGTGTACGGCCTCGACATGTCCGACGGCATGCTCGCCCAGGCCCGTCAGCGCTCTGATCGGGTGCGCTGGATGTCGTCGCCGGCCGAGCAGCTGCCCTTCGAGGACGGCTTCCTGGACGCGGTGGTGACCACCTCGGCCTTCCACTTCTTTGATCAGCCCGCGGCGCTCAGCGAGTTCCACCGGGTGCTGACGCCGGGCGGCATCGTCGCCGTCACCACCATGAGCCCGCGTCAGGCGTTCCCACCGCTGCACGCACTGTCGGCGGGCCTGGGCGCTCCGGCGCACGCGCCGACTCCGGACGCGATGCGAAAGCTGTTCGTGGAGGCCGGGTTCCGGGTCGAGGAACAGCATCGGGTACGCCGGCCGGTGTGGACGCCGGTCTCCGATCTGATCACCGTCGGCGTCAAGCCTTCGTGATCCACGATTCGGCGGCCTTGGCGGCGCGGTGCAGGGCGCCGTACTCGCCGAGGTAGGCGGCGACCGCCCCGATCACCGGGAGCATGCCGATATAGCGGAAGATCTGCCGCGGGTGCGGCCGCTTGCCGAGCTCATCGCCGACGGCGTTGAGGATGCCGGCCAGGTGCCACAGTTTCTGCACGATATTGTCCGGCCACGGCTCGTCGGTGTCCGGCAGCGGTGGGTCGGGGATCTCGCGCCCACACAGCACCGACGCCAGCATCCGCACCTGGTCTTTCCGGTCGGTCAGCTCATACTCGCGTGCCACCGCGCACAGAATGAGCGTCTGGCCGGCGAAGCCCAGCAGATCCTGGATCGGCAACCGGCTGGCCAGTGCACCGAGGGCGCCGGGCCAGGCCACCGCGACGGTGTCCAGCAGACCCACCCGCCAGATCCACCAGCTGACCCGTTCGCCGCGGCTCTTGGCCTCCCACGCCTCGGTACCGGGCACCTCGAGAAATTCGAGATGTTGCCGGACTCCGAGCGGGTCGAACTCTGCGAGCACATCCAGGATCAGCTCGGACAGCACCGCGGCACGGGCGAGCGCGTCGGCGACATCGTTGTCCGACAGGGTGGCCTTCGGCAGCAGATCCATCACGACACCTCGATCAGTACGGGGGCATGATCACTGGGCGACTTGCCTTTTCGTTCCTCGCGGACGATCTCGGCGTGGGTCACCCGCTCGCTGAGTGCGGCGGATCCGAGGATGAAGTCGATGCGCATGCCCTGCTTCTTCGGGAACCGCAGCTGGGTGTAGTCCCAGTAGGTGTAGACCCCCGGCCCCGGCGTGTACGGTCGCACCACATCGGTGAATCCGGCGTCGACCATGGCCTGGAAGGCCGCGCGCTCAGGTGCCGAGACATGGGTTGAGCCCTCGAAGAACGCCGGATCCCAGACGTCCTCGTCGGTGGGGGCGATGTTCCAGTCACCCGTCAGCGCCACCGGCAGCGACGGATCGTCGGCGATCCACTTGGATGCGCTGTCACGCAGGGCGGCAAGCCATTCCAGCTTGTACGGGTAGTGCGGGTCGGCCAGAGTGCGGCCGTTGGGGATGTAGAGGCTCCAGACCCGCACTCCGCCGCACGTCGCGCCGATGGCCCTGGCCTCGGCCAGCGCCTGCCATTCGGGCTGGCCGTCGAAGCCGATCTCCACGTTGTCCAGTCCGACCCGGGAGGCGATCGCCACCCCGTTCCACTGGTTGAGCCCCACATGGGCGATCTCGTAACCGAGCGCGGCGAACGGCATCGCCGGGAACTGCGCATCGGTGCACTTGGTCTCCTGCATCGCCAGCACGTCGACATCGGCGCGCGACAACCAGTCGGTCACCCGGTCCACCCGGGTGCGAATGGAGTTGACGTTCCAGGTGGCAATACGCATCAGACGGGCTCCGGGATCTTGAGTTCTTTACGCAGCGCGGTGAAATCGCTGATCGTCTTGGTCGCGACCGACGCGACGGGGCGGGCATTCCGGCCGGTCGCCTCGGTCTTGGACACCATGACCACCCCATCGATATAGGGCTGGATGGTGGTGGCGTTCTGCACGGTCGCGACGATGACGAGCTGGAACCCGAACTTGCGGAACGCCTGCAGGGCCTGCTGGGCGAACTGCGGATCGGACTTGGAGAACGCCTCGTCCAGCATCAGCTGTGCAAAAACCGGTTTGTTGTCCCCGCTTTCGGGATTGGCCAGGTTGAAGCTCAGCGCGCCCGCGAGACAGAACGCCATCAACTTCTCCTGCTCGCCGCCGGAGTTGTCGCCGGCGTTGCTGTGCGTCCGGATCAGTTCCTCGCTGCGCACATCCCACTCGGCACAGTCGAAGGTGAACCGGTTGCGCACATCGAGAGCGTCGCGGGTCCAGGCTCGGTCCTCAGGACTGTTGCCGGCCAGGCGATTGCGAAGCCGCAGAATGTCTGCGTACTGATCCAGGATCGCCTTCTTGTCGCCGAGGCCGACCTCGGCGATGCGGCGCGAGATGGACTTGACGATATCGGTGAGCTCGGCCACCGCGACCAGGCTGCGAGGGGTGGCGCGCAGCGTCAACCGGGTCCCGCGGTTGAACTCCACCGAACCCAAACCGGTGTTGACCCTGTCGATCTGGTCGCTGATCCGCCGGGTCTCCTGCTCGGCCACCCGGTGCAGGGTCAGGATGGCATCGGGGGCCTGCTCGGTGATCAGGCGCATCATCCGGTCATAGGCGTCCGGAAGCTCGCGTTCATCGATGTGGCGGCAGACGGCGACGTAATCGTGGACCCGCTCGTCGAAATCCGCAGAGTCATTGGGAATGGCATCGGGGAACGACGTGTCGAAGGTGGCGATGATGCGCGCCAGTTCGTCATGGGACCGCCTGCGGCTTTCGGTGAGCTGATCACGCTCGCGGCGGATCGCGCCCAGGAGAGCCTCGCGGTGCGGTTCCGGGTTCAGCAGCTCCAGGGCGACCGGTACCTCGGCGGAATAGCGCCGCAGCAGGTCGGTGGCGGCATCCGAGATCGCCGCCGGGGCCAACCGGTCCTGCAGATCCATCAGCCGGGTGCGGCGCCCGTCGAGATCGTCGCGCCGGGTCTGGACGGCCCCGCGTCGCGTCATCAGGGTCTGGATGTCGTTCCAGCACTCCTCGGCGCGGACGCTGAGCGCCTCCACGTCGGGATTGTCGGCCATCAGCAGGTCGTACTGCTCGCGCAACCGGTCGGCATGCCCGTCGGCGGTCTCGGTGTCGATCTGGCTCCACTGCGGGAACTGCTCGCAGATCGCCTTGCAGGCCGCGGCGCGGTCCCGCCACTGCTGGCGTCCGGCAGCGATATCGTCGGCGGCCTGACGTGCCTGCGTGAAAGTCTCTTCGGCTTCCGCCAATTCGGCGGTCAGTGCGTCCAGCTTGGCGGTGATATCGCCCTGGTAGATGTATTCGGACGGTTTGAGGGCCCGGCGGTCGTCCTTGATGGCCAACCGATCGGAGTCCTTGTACAGGCCGGCATCGGTAACCGCGCGGCGGAACCGGGTGAACAGGTCCGGGGTGTCCACACAGATGTGATCACCTGCGGCGCTGAGGACGTCGAGCGCCTCGGCCGCGCAAGGATGGTCGGGTTTGACGACAAACAGCTTGCCCGCCAGCGTGTTCTGCTCGGGGGCGCGGTCGGGGGCGTTGATCCGCACATGGTGCAGCGCGAGCCGCCCACGCATGTTGGTCTCGTTGACGAAGCGCAGCACCTTGGCGTAGTGCTCATCGGGCACGAGCAGTCGCAGCCCGACCGAGCGCAGCACCTTCTCGACCGCGGCGCGCCAGCGGTTCTCCTCGGGACGAAGATCCATCAGCTCGGCGACATAGGGCAGCGCCGAGGGGTCGATACCCACTGCCGTGCAGATGTGTTCGCGCATGGTGACCGCGAACTCCGGCAGCGCCGAACCTACCTGTTCGACGCGTTTGAGCTCCTTGGCGGCGTGATCGCGCGCGATCCGTGCCGCCTTCTGGGCGTATTCGGCGTCGGTGGAGGCTTCCCGGCCGCGTTCCAGCTTCACCGCGAGCCCGGCCGCCTGCTTGCTGAGATCCTCACGCAGATTCCAGAATTCGTCCGCGGTCTCGGGGACCGGCAGGCCCTGAGCGGTGACCATCTCCTCGTAGGCGGCGTAGCGCCGGGTGATCTCCTCGGCCTGCGCCTCGGCGGCGGCCACCTGCGATTGCAGCGGGCCGACGTTGGTGCTGGCACCGCTGATCTGGGCGTTGAGCGAGTCACCCTCGGCCTTGGCCAGATTGAGCTGCCGGGTCAGGTCGCCGTACTCGTTCTCCAGTTGGTCGATGGTGCCGTCGAGGTTCTCGACCTGGGCGGGGCACTGCTGCAGCCGGACATGATCGGTGTGGGCACGCACCATCTGCGTGTCGACGAGGTCGATGATGCCGAGATCGGAGGACTCCGACGCGTAGCGGATCTGGATGGTCTCGATATCGCCGAGGATCTTGCGCTTGCGCTGAGCGACCGCCAGCAACTCGCGGGCCTCCACCAGCGGGTCGATCTGCTTGAGGGCTTCGGGCAGCCGGGCCAGGCTGTCGGGTTCGTCGAGCATGAAATCGCGGACGAACTGTTCCAGACCGCCGACGCTCTTGAGCGACTTGGCCTTTCCGAGCAGCTGCTGGGCGGCCTCGGAGGCGCGGATCCCGATGGAGGCGTACAGCTGGGCCAGGTACTGGGATTCCACCTTGGTGGAGAACCGCCAGCCGCCATCTTTGAAGGCGCTACTGTCGAAACGGCCGGCCGCCCAACGGTTGCAGACCTCTTCGATGTCGATATCGCCGTCGCCGAGCACGAACCTGCTCGACGAGTCCGAACGCGACTCGCCGGTGAGCCATTTGAGCACGAGTCCGGTGATCGAGCGGCCGGTGTTGCTGGTGTAGGTCACCGCGACCGCCGACCAGGTGGTGCCGTCGCCACGCAGATAGATGACCTGGCTCACCCCGGCGTCGCTGCGCTGCCCCCAGGCGCCGCGCACGTACTTGTCCACGGTGCGTCGCCCGGCGCTGGAACCGGCGGCGGTGTTGTCACCCGAGGCGTTGAAGTTGCGCCGGTTGAACGGCAGGAACCCGAGCGAGATGGCGTCCAGCAGGGAGGATTTGCCGCTGCCGGAGGCCCCGGCGATCAGCGATCCGCCGGCGCTGATGGGCACCGAGTGGTAGCCGTCGAAGACACCCCAGTTGATGACCTGCAGCCGGGACAGGTGGAACTGCTCACTCATTCCGAACCGCCCTTCAGCAACTGCTCGAACTGCTGCTGCAGTTCGGTGATGACCGAGGCCGTCATGATCGCGGTGATCACCGGGCTGACGGTGTAGCTGTCCTCGTCATCGCGGGTCTTGCGCAGGATGTCCAACCCGGCGAGGCGGGCGATGGCCGCGTCGACACGCGCGGTGAAGGTGACGGTGTCGCGGTCGGTGTCGTTGAGTACACCGGAAAACAGCCCGTGCACCTCATCGCGGGTGATCAGGAAGCTGGAATCCCCACCGGCGCGCATCATCTGGGCCAGGTGCAACGCCAGGATGGAGTCGTAGGTGCCCAGCGGCTCGCGGCGTAGCAGCTTGGCGCCCCTGGTCGGTTCGTAGCGGGCCTGCTCGATGAAGGCGATGTCGACCTGCTCGGCGATCCGGAGCGCAAGATCCAACTCCGACAACCGGATCGACAGATCATTGCGGTACTCCAGGATCCAGCTGTAGATGTCCGGATCGGACTCGCTGCTGACATAGCGCCGGGTCAGCAGGTGCTGCAGCGCCCAGCAGGCGCGGTCGGGCATGGCGCTGACATCGCCGTCGAAACGTGGACGCCGTTGCTGGGGCGCGCGGCCCGTCGTGTCCACGTCGGGCAGGGACGCGAAATCGATTTCTGGTTTTGCTGGCGCAGCGTCGGTCATGAGGCGCCATCCAGGACGGGTTCGGTGAACATCAGGTGCGGAATCTCCATCTCGCGGTCATGGCCGTCCAGCGAGTGGAACCGGACACGGGCGGGTGACTCGAAGGAAGAAGGGACAGTGGTGGACGGTTGCTTGAGCGCCCACGACCAGAGCACGATCACGTGCCCGAGGTACGGTGTGTCCAGCATGGCCAGTGCATCCGGAAGTGACACCGGCAGTGACGAATTCAGCATCTGCGACAGCGCGGGTGCATCGACCTGGGTGGTCAGCGACGAGAAGGTGGTCAGGTCCACCTCGCCGTCGGCTGCTTCGGCGGGCTTGGGCGCGGACAGGTCGTTGATCCGGAAGCTCAGTGCTCCGACCGAACTGATCGTATGCCGGGCCAACGGCACCTCGATGGGAAGACGGGAGTCGGTGAACGACTCCTTGAGCAGGGCCCGCGCGGTGCCGATGGCCTCGTTGAGCTGACGGGCCACCCCACGTGTCTGCTCCAGTGTGCCGAACGCGGTGAACCGCTTGACCCGCTGGGCGCAGCGCTGCTGGATGCGCTCGACCTCGTCGATCTGGTGGCCGACCAGCTCGAAGAATCCGGCCATCACCTTGCGCAGCGCTGGATCGAGTTCGGGGAGGGTGGCGGCCACGGTGGCGATGTCTGCCTCGAGCTCGGCCCGCTGATCGGGGTCGTTGATCATTCGCAGGAACGCCCGATGCGAATCGCGGCCCGCGGAATCCCAGGCCGCCTGGTAGTCGGCATACATCTGGCGCTGCCGGTCGCGGTATTCGACATTGGTGTCTATCGGGTCGTCCAGCGCCGCGGTGGCCTGCTCGATCATGGTGCCGTACAGCCCGATATCGGTGATCAGGCGTTCCATCTGCATCGCAATGGCGCGGGCCTCGTCGTGCATGGCGGTGACGTCGGGTTCGGGCCGCAGGCCGGCGTCGAGCTCGTCGAGCTCGGCGTGCAGCACCGCGATCTCGGCCTCGATGCCCTGCCGGATCCGGTCCGGGTCGTCACCGACGCGGATCGCGACCTGCTTGAGCCGGGAGGCGATGCCGTTGATGGAGCCGCCGGTGGCGATGGTGTCGTTGCGGCGCATCCCGCGCACGAAGTCCAGGGCGCGGCGCGCATCCTGGGTGAGGTAGCAGATGTTGCGCTCCCCGCTCGCGACACGGTGCAGCCAGCCCTGACTGGCCCACGTCTTGATCAGCGCGAGACCGGACTGTTCGCCGGTCTCGTGGAGCGCGTCCAGGTCGCGTTCCAGCCGGACCACCAGCTCGGTCTCGCCGACCAGACCCTCGAACAGGTGGCGTTCCATCAGCGTGGCGTACACCGCGAGGTTCGAGGTGGCCAGCAGCCGCAGCGCGCGCGAGCCCTGCACCTCGCGGTTGGCATCGAGTAACTCACGCATGGGGCACGAGGCTATCTGCGCGCACATAGCGGTGACGGTGATGGAGCCGGAATCCGGCGGACTCGTAGAGCGTCAGCGCCGGCCGGTTGTCGTCGAGGACCTGGACATAGGCGCGGGTCGCGCCCTGTTCGGCGCCCCAGGCCTGCAGCGCCGAGCAGATTGCGCGGGCCAGTCCGGTGCGCCGCGACGCTTCCGCGACACGCACGCACGACACGCCGAGCCAGCAGGTGCCGTCCGGCGCGGTGGTGACCGCGCCCCGGCCGACCGCGTGGATTCTTCCCGTCGCTGCGCTCGCCCCGTCCCCCACCGAGGCGAACGTGACGGAGCCGTCGACGACGGCGGTCAGGATGTCGATGGGGACATCGCGCTGGTAGGTCTGCAGCCAGTCGGTGCCCGGCTCGGGAGTCAGCGTGACGTCGGGGGAGGGGACCTGGGCGAGCGCAGCGACGGGGAAGGGGACCTGGGGGATATCGCGGACCAGCATGCGGGTCGGTTTGATGCCCGCGGCCTTGACGGGCAACAGCCGCTCCGGCAGGGCCAGCCAAGGCTCCAGGTCGCGCTGGGCGTACCAGGCAATGATGTCGGGCAGCGCCTCGGTGTTCGACGAGAAAAGCAGCGGGACAGCCGAGTTGGCCCGGCTGGTGTGTCCGCCGCCGGCACGCAGCAGCCAGCCGTCGCGCCAGTGCTGGTCGGTACCGGGCCAGGCCAGCGCGGCGGCATGTTCCAGGGTGCGGATCTCGGAATTGCGCACGGGTGCGTGCGAGAGTTCGCGCACCGACACCACGTCGGCCGGGTGGATCTCGACGGCGTCACCGGACTTGGTGCGCACCACCACGACGGGCTCGAGTGCCTCCAGGTGCCCGACCACGTCGGTCAGGGCGGCGTCGTTCAGAGCGCTGGGGGTCCGGTAGCGCAGGGACACCCGGCTGCCGACGGACGGCATGGCGGCGTCGTGGATCAAGCTAGTGGCCGAACGGGTCGGGATCCTCGCCGGGCAGCCAACTGAGCCCCGGTACCCCCCACTGGTTCGATTTCACCATCCGCTTGGCGGCGCGCGCGTGCCTGCCGATCAGGCGGTCCAGATAGGTGAACCCGTCCAGGTGGCCGGTCTCGTGCTGCAGCATCCGGGCGAACAGGCCGGTGCCCTCCAGCGTGATCTCGGTGCCGTCGGCGTCCAGGCCGGTCACCCTGGCCCAGTCCGCGCGGCCCGTCGGGAACGACTCGCCGGGCACCGACAGGCAGCCCTCGTCATCGTCGTCGGGGTCGGGCATCGTCTCGGGGACCTCGGAGGTCTCCAGCACCGGGTTGATGATCACGCCGCGCCGGCGCGCGGTCTTGCCACGGTCCTCGGCGCAGTCGTAGACGAACACCCGCTCGGTGCGCCCGATCTGGTTGGCGGCCAGGCCGACACCGTTTGCTGCGTCCATGGTGTCGTACATGTCGGCGATCAGCTCGGCCAGTTCGGCCGGAACCGAACCGTCGGCGGCGACAGGCACGGGAGTGGTCGGGGTGTGCAGGACGGGATCTCCCACAATGCGGATTGGTACGACAGCCACGGTTGGTTAGCTTAAGTCAGCCGACGCGCGGGTAACGATCACGCCTCAACTACCGGGGCCGTGATTGAATGATCGCCGAACCACATGAATGTCATTTGCGAGTTATCGGAAGGGTCCTGAGAGCGATATGGATGGCGCCATCGCGCGGACCGGCCAATCCGGGGACGACTCCGAACCTGCGGACGGGCTGACCCGCCGCGAACACGACATCCTGGCGTTCGAACGCCAGTGGTGGAAGTACGCGGGGTCCAAGGAAGACGCCATCAAAGAGCTCTTCTCGATGTCGGCGACTCGTTACTACCAGGTGCTCAACGCTTTGGTGGACCGTCCCGAGGCCCTGGCCGCCGACCCGATGCTGGTCAAGCGGTTGCGACGGGTGCGGGCGAGCCGGCAGAAGGCGAAGGCGGCCCGGCGGCTCGGCTTCGACATCACCTGAGCCGTTAGGCTTGCCCCCGATGAACCAGCGAGACTCTTCCGGGCTGCCTCTGCGCGCCATGGTCATGGTGCTGCTCTTTCTCGGCGTGGTGTTCCTGCTGGTTGCCCTCCAGTACATGGGTCCCGACGACGATGACGACGGCGATGCCGCCGTGGTGAGCACCACCACCAGCAGCGCCACCACCAGCGCGGAACCCTCCCCGGATCCCGAGCAGGCCAGGACCGATGTCCGGGTGTTCAACATCTCCGAGGTGCCCGGCGCGGCCGAAGGGACGGCCACCCGCCTGCGCGATGCCGAGTGGAATGTCACCGAGACCGGGAACCTCGTGCTGGAGGGCGTACCGGTGACGACGGTGTACTTCGGGGAGGCACCGGGCGAGCGTGAGGCCGCCGAGGACGTCGGCAGGCTGTTGGAAGCGCCGGTCGAGCCGAGACGCCCCGAACTCGTCGAGCAACCACCGGGCGTCATCGTGGTGGTCACCGGCTAGGCTCTCGGACATGCCGATCTCAGCCACGATTCGCCTTCTCGCCGCTGCCGCCGTCATCGTCCCGATCGCCGCTGCGTGCGCGCCCAACGAGCCGGTCGCCACTGAGCCGGGCACCACTCCGCCGGTGTGGACCGGATCGCCATCACCGACGCCGTCCGGCGAGGCCGCCCATGGCGGTGCCCACGGTTCCGGCGCGACCAGTGGCGAGACGCTGACCGCGAACCTGGCGGCAGCGGACGGCACCGAGGTGGCCACCGCCACGATCGAATTCACCGACGGTTTCGCGACCGTCACCGTCGAGACCACCACTGCCGGCGAACTGACGCCGGGCTTCCACGGCCTGCACATCCATCAGGTCGGCTCCTGTGAGGGCGATTTCACCAGTGCCGGTGGGCACTTCCAGGCCGAGGGACACTCCGGGCATCCCTCCAGCGGCGACCTCAGCTCGTTGCAGGTCCGCGGCGACGGCTCGGCGAAACTGGTGACCACGACCGACGCCTTCACCGCCGAGGAACTGCTCACGGGGACCAAGACCGCGATCGTCATCCACGAGAAGGCCGACAACTTCGGGAACATCCCTGCCGAGAAGTACCAGCAGGTCAACGGCACCCCCGGTCCTGACCAGCAGACGCTGTCAACGGGTGACGCCGGCGGCCGGGTGGCCTGCGGTGTCATCTCCGCGGAGTAGTCCCAGCCGAATCGATTTCGCCGGGTCACCCCGGCCGACGGTCGGTGTCGAATGGGAGTTCGCGCTGGTCGATGCGCACACCCGTGACCTGACCAACGAGGCCGCCGCGGTGATCGCCGAGATCGGCGAAACCCCGCATGTGCACAAGGAATTGCTGCGCAATACCGTCGAGATCGTCACCGGGATCTGCGAGACCGTCCCGGAGGCGATGACCGACCTGCACGACACCCTGGTCCCGGTGCGCCGCATTGCGCGGGAACGCGGGATGGAGCTGTTCTGCGCGGGCACCCACCCGTTCGCGGAGTGGTCCACCCAGCAGCTCACCGAGGGACCGCGTTACGCGGAGCTGATCAAGCGCACCCAGTGGTGGGGCCGTCAGATGCTGATCTGGGGCGTGCACGTGCACGTCGGAATCTCCTCGGCGCACAAGGTGATGCCCATCATCACCTCACTGCTCAACCAGTATCCGCATCTGCTCGCGCTGTCGGCGTCGTCGCCGTACTGGGACGGCGGCGACACCGGCTACGCCAGCAACCGGGCGATGATGTTCCAGCAGCTGCCCACTGCCGGACTGCCGTTCCAGTTCCAGGAGTGGTCGCAGTTCGAAGGCTTCGTTCACGACCAGAAGAAGACCGGCATCATCGACCACATGAACGAAATCCGCTGGGATATCCGGCCTTCGCCTCATCTGGGAACCATCGAGGTGCGGATCTTCGACGGGGTGTCCAATATCGCCGAACTCGGCGCTCTGGTCGCGCTGACTCATTGCCTGATCGTCGACCTGGACCGCCGGCTCGACGCCGGCGAGCAGCTGCCGACCATGCCGCCCTGGCATGTACAGGAGAACAAATGGCGCGCAGCGCGTTACGGACTGGACGCGGAGATCATTCTGGATGCCGACAGCAACGAGCGTCTGGTCACCGATGATCTCGACGACCTGCTGAACCGGCTCGAGTCGGTGGCGGTGAGCCTGGGTTGCGCGGACGAATTGGCGCGGGTGTCCGGGATCTACCGGGGCGGTGGGTCTTATCAGCGGCAGCGCCGGGTGGCCGAGGAACACGACGGTGATCTGCGCGCCGTCGTCGACGCGCTGGTCGGGGAGCTGGAACTATGACACCGATGTTTCCGCTGGAGATGGCGATGCTTCCCGGTGAGGAGCTGCCGTTGCGGATCTTCGAGCCGCGCTACACCGCAATGATTTCCGACTGCCTGGCCGGCGATCCGGTGTTCGGCGTGGTGATGATCGCGGCGGGCCGCGAAGTCGGTGGCGGTGATGTGCGCAGCGACGTCGGGGTGCTGGCCCGGATCGTCGAGCATGCCGAACTGGGGGACGGACTGTATCGGTTGCGCTGCATGCTCGGCGAGCGGATCAGGGTGACCGAGTGGCTCGACGATGCGCCCTATCCGCGGGCGATGACGGTGCCGTGGCCGGATGAGGCGGGTCCGTCGGTGACCGGGGCGGATATCGCCACCATCGAGGACACCGTGATGGAGCTGTTCGAGCGGATCGCCGAGTCCCGCAATGCGACGCTGCCGCCGCGAGAGTACCTGCTGGGCGGACCCGAACCCGGCCAGGAGGCCGGAGATCGGCTGTACGCGTTGGCCGCTCGCATCCCGATCGGCCAGGCCGACCGCTACGCCGTGCTGGCCGCGCCGGGTGCGCGCGCACGGCTGGATGCGCTGAGTGAGGCCGTGGAGACCGTCGCGGCGATGGTGGAGTTCCAGCTCTCGGAGTGACTACTTCGGATCGGGGAACGGGTTGTTGGCCAGGTCGTCGGCGACGATGTTCTCGCGGACATTTTGTTCCCTATAGGCCAGCTGGCCGACGCGGTTGGCCACCACGGGCGCCGTGAAGATGGTGAACAGCCCGGCCAGGATGATCATGCCGACATCGGGATGACCGCTGAGCCGGACCGCGGCCCCGGCCAGCACGAGCAGCAGTCCCAGCACCTGAGGCTTGCTCGCAGCGTGCATGCGGGACAACGTGTCCGGGAAGCGCACCACCCCGATGGCCGCGGTCAGTGCCAACGTAGAACCGCTCAGCACGAGTACCGCGGTGATGATGTCGACGGCGGTCATCGGGCACTCCGATCGTTGTTCTCACGGTCGGGCACCCGGAACCGGGCCACGCTCACCGAACCGACGAAACTGATCAGCGCCAGCGCGGTCAGCGTATAGGTGACGGTGCTGTCCAGGCTGAACGCCGCCCAGGTCCCGATCCCGCACATCGACACCGCCACAAAGGCATCGAGGGCCACCAGCCGGTCGAGGGTGCTGGGCCCGGCCAGCAGCCGGTACATCGTGATCGCGGCGGCGGCCGACAGCATCACCGCCGCGGTGATCCACACCACATGCATCAGACGTCCTCCTTCTCGGCCGATGGTCGCCAGTCGGCGTCGCGCTCGAACGCGGCCACCATCAGTCGTTCCACCGTTTTGACCTGGCGGTAGAACCGCTCGACGTTCTCGTCGGATCCCACGTCGAGCACGTGCAGGTAGAGGAGTCGGCGCTTCTGGTCGATCTCCAACACCACCGATCCCGGAATCAGGGTCAACACGCCGGCCGCCAGCGCCAGCACCAGATCGGACTTGACCGAAAGGTGCGCGCGCAGCACCGCGGTGGCCGGCGGCGGCCCCGGCCTGATGGCCAGCCAGGCCACCTGGAACGACGACACCACCAGCTGGGCCGAGACATAGAGGATCAGCCACACCAGCGCCAACGGACGGACCCTGCCCTCGACCGGCACCCGGGGCAGCGGCAGCAGCAGCGTGATCACCAACGCGACCATCAGACCGGAAGCGATGTTGGCGGCTGAAAACGTGCCCCACAACAGGATCCACACCAGCGTCAGCCAGCACAGTGTCCAGATTCGTAGCGTGGCTTTCCTCATGGCTGCAACACCGCCGAGATGTACTGACCGCGATCGAGTATCTCCGCGGCCGTCCGCTCGCTGTAGTGGTAGATCGGCCCGGCGAACACCGTCAGCGCCAGACCCACCGCAATGAGCGCCCCGGTGGGCAGCAGCATCCCGACCGGCATCCGGCCGACATCGTTGCGATCCGCGAAGGCGATGTCGTCGTCATCGTCGATCAGTGCCGCGGGCACGGTGTTGGACAGATCGCCCTCCGGGGCGTCCGCGCGGGCCCGCCAGAACGCCTTAGTCCATACCCGGGTCACCGCGTACAGGGTGAGCAGACTGGTGACGACGGCGCCACCGACCAGCACCCAGGCGAGCGCGGACCCGACCTCGGAGCCGGCTTCGAGGAGCGCGACCTTGCCGATGAAACCTGAGAACGGCGGTATGCCGCCCAGATTCAGCGCCGGGATGACGAACACGAACGCCAGTATCGGGCTGGCGGCGGCCAGTCCGCCGAGGCGTTGCAACGTCGACGCCCCGGCCTGCCGTTCGATCAGACCCACCACCAGGAACAGGGTGGTCTGCACGACGATGTGGTGCGCCACGTAGTAGACGGCGCCGGACATGCCGAGACTGTTTCCCAGCGCGATACCGAAGATCATGTAGCCGATGTGGCTGACCAGGGTGAAGGACAGCAGCCGTTTGATGTCGTTCTGTGCGATGGCGCCCAGGATGCCGACCACCATGGTCAGCAGTGCCGCCACCATCAGCACGTCATCGAGTCGGCCCCCCGGGAACAGCAGTGAGTGGGTGCGGATGATCGCGTACACACCGACCTTGGTCAACAGGCCGGCGAACACCGCCGTCACCGGCGCGGGCGCGGTCGGGTAGGAGTCCGGCAGCCAGGCGGACAGCGGGAATACCGCGGCCTTGATGCCGAACGCGACCAGCAGCACCGCGAACAACGCCGTGCGGGTGCCGTCGGGTACGTCAGCGAGGCGCACTGCCACCTCGGCCATGTTGAGGGTCCCGGTCGCCGCGTACACCATGGCGATACCGATCAGGAAGATCAGTGACGACACCATCGATACCATCACGTAGGAGATGCCGGCCCGGACCCGTTCGGCACTGCCGCCGATGGTCAGCAGGACGAAGCTGGCGGCGAGCAGCACCTCGAAACCGACGAACAGGTTGAACAGGTCGCCCGCCAGGAACGCGGTGCACACACCCGCGGACAGGATGAGGTAGGTGGGTTGGAAGATCGAGACCGGTTGGCGCTCATCGCCATCGCTGATGCCCTGGCCGATGGCGTAGAAGACCACGGCCAACAGCACGATCGAGGAGACGACCAGCATCATCACCGACAGCCGGTCGGCCACCAGCGTGATGCCGAGCGGGCCCATCCCGGGTTCACTCTGGCCCCAACCACCGACCTGGACGGCGACCGTGCCGTCGCGGTCCACCAGGTAGAGCAGCGCCGCGCATACCGCCACCACGGCGGTCAGCGCGGTCAGCGAGATCAGTTGCTGCAAACGTGGACTGCGGCCGGCGACCATGGTGATGGCCGCCGCGATGGTCGGGATGAGCACGGGCAGGGGAGTGAGGATCGAGGCGAGGGTCATCAGCGTGAGCCCTCCGCACCCGGCAGCGCGTCGAGTTCGTCGGGTGCGTCGGTATCGCGTGAGGGCACCACATCCGGGATGTCGCGGTCGACGACATCGTCGTCGGCGCGCTCGGCCACCCTGGTGTCCTCGGGATCGTTGCCGACCTCTTCGAGAGTGGTCAGCTGATAGGACCGGTAGGCCAGCGCCAGCACGAAGGAGGCGATGCCCATCGCGATCACGATGGCGGTCAGGATCATGCCCTGGGCCAACGGGTCGGCATCGGTCTGCGCGCCGTTGCTGGTGCGGCCGTATACCGGCGGGTTGCCGGCCGGGCCACCGACATTGAGCAGCAGCAGGTTGACGGCGTTGCCGATGAGCAACAGCCCCAACAACATCCGGGTCAGGGTGCGTTCCAGCAACAGGTAGACCCCGGCGCTGGTGAGGCCACCGATCAGGACGAGGGGAACGATGTACGTGATCATCGAGCCATCTCCACATCGACGCGGGCACCCAGGCTGCGCAGGATGTCGAGAACAAGACCGACCACGATCAGATACACGCCGAGGTCGAAGAACAGTGCGGTGACGAGCTTGATCGGGCCGAGCACCGGTATGTCGATGTGCAGTACCGCCGAGGACAGCACCGGAGCACCGAGCAGCAGCGAGGTCACCGCGGTTCCTGCGGCGAGCGCCAGACCGGCGCCCAGCACCTTTCCGGCGTCCAGCGGCAGCGTCTCGCCGAGTTCGTAGCGGCCACCGGCGAGATACCTCAGCACCAGTGCGAGCCCGGCGGTCAGCCCGCCGGCGAAACCGCCACCGGGCGTGTTGTGGCCGGTGAAGAACAGGTACGCCGAGAGCACCATGATGAGCGGGAAGATGATGCGGGTGGCCACCTCGAGCACCAGCGAGCGGTGCCGCGGGTCGCGCAGTTCACTGCCGCGCAGCCAGGTGACATCGCCGGCCGCCGGGCTGTAGGCGCCCGCGAGGCCGATGTCGGGCTGGCCGATCGCACTCCGTTTGGCCTCGGGCACTCGGGGAGCCGAGCCGAAACGCCTGTTACGGAACACCATCGAGGCCACACCCGTCGCGGCGACCACCAGTACCGAGATCTCGCCCATGGTGTCCCAGGCGCGGATATCGACCAACAGGACGTTGACGGTGTTGGCGCCGTGCCCGCGGTAGTAGGCGGCCTCGGGCAGCAACTCGGCGATCGGGCGGGTGTTGCGGGCGGCCATCGCGAAGACCGCCAGGGTGGTGACGGCCGCGCCGACCGCCAGCGACAACACGGCTCGGGGGAGCCGGCTGCGGTTGATGTTGGAGCGATCGGCCTCGGCGGGCAGGGTGCGCAGCACCAGCACGAAAATCACCAGTAGCAGGGTCTCGACCAGGAACTGGGTGAGCGCGAGGTCGGGGGCACCGTGGAAGGCGAAGATGGCGCCGCAGCCGTAGCCGGTGACGCCGACCAGCAGGACGGCGGCCAGCCGGTTGCGCATCACCGTGGCGCCCACGGCGGCGGCCAGGATCACCAGACCGACGATCACCTGCAGCGGTGAATCCCACAGGGCCAGTTCCGGCCGGTTGCGGGCACCCAGCAGGAGTGCGGCGACCGGCAGCAGCACCAGCGTGCAGAGGATCACCGACTGGGTGGCCGGCAGCGAACCGCGTTGGGTCTGCGCCGTCAACCGCACCGCCAGCACGTCCAGGCCCCGCATCACCTCGTCATAGATCCGGTCGGCGTTGCCCAGCGGGGTGAATCCGGACTTGCCCCGGGGCAACCGGTTACGGCCGAAGAACACCAGTGTGCCGACCGCGAGGATCAACACCGACAGCAGCAGTGGCACGCCGAACCCGTGCCACAGCGCGAGGTGATAGTCCGACGGGCCGGGGATGGTCCGGGCGTAGTCGTCGAGCACCGAGTCCAGCCCGGCCGGCCACAGCCCGAACGCCAGACCGGCGGCGGCGAGGACGGCCGGCGGCAGCAGGAAGGTCACCGGCGGGCGGTGCATCTGGGTGACGCGGACGCTGGGTGCGTCGAGTCCCTTGTCGGCGAAGGCGCCCCACAGGAACCGCAGGCTGTAGATGGTGGTGAAGACCGACCCGATGACGATGCCGGCGAGCACGAACGGGGCCGCGGCGGCCAGGGCCGGGCTGTGCAGCACGGTTTCCAGATCGGCTTCCTTGGCGACGAATCCGAAGAAGGGCGGCAGCGCGGCCATGCTTGCCGTGGCGCCGACGGCGATGATCAGCAGCGGCCGGTGCTGCCTGCCGAGCCCGGCGAGTTTGCGGATGTCGCGGGTGCCGGTGGCGTGGTCGATCACCCCGACCACCATGAACAGTGCGGCCTTGAACATGGCGTGCGCGCAGAGCATGGCCAGGCCGGCCAGCATCATGTCGGGCCCGCCGGCGCCGACCATGATGGTGATCAGACCGAGCTGGCTGACCGTGCCGAACGCCAGGATGAGTTTGAGGTCGTACTCGCGGACCGCACGCCAGCCCGCCATCAGCATGGTGAGTAGGCCCAGCCCCACCACCATGGGTCTCCACAGCGGGGTGTCGGCGAACCCTGGGGTCATGCGGGCGACCAGGTAGACGCCGGCCTTCACCATCGCGGCGGCGTGCAGGTAGGCGCTGACGGGGGTGGGTGCGGCCATCGCGCCGGGCAGCCAGAAATGCAGGGGCACGATGGCGGATTTGGACAGCGCGCCGACCAGGATGAGCGCGATACCGATGGTGGCGGCCGTCCCGGTCGGTGGTGCGGCGATGAGCTCGGAGAGCAGATAGGTGCCCGACAGGTTGCCGAGGACGATGATGCCGACCAGCATGGCGAGCCCGCCGAAGGTCGTCACCAGCAGCGCCTGGGTGGCGGCGCGGCGGCTGGTGGCGCGTTCGGCGTAGTGACCCACCAGCAGGAACGACAGCACCGTGGTGGTTTCCCAGAAGATGTAGAGCAACAGCATGTTGTCGCTGACCACCAGGCCGAACATCGCGCCGGAGAAGGCGACGAGCTCGGCGGCGAAGCTGGGCAGCCGCTTTTCGATGCGCCCCTCGTGGTGGTGGAAGTACTCGGCGCAATAGAAGAGGACGAGTGCGCCGATGGCCAGCACCAGCACGCTCATGATCGCGGCCAGCGAATCGAAGCGCAGCGTGATGTCCATGGACAGTTCCGGCACCCAGGGGATGTGAACCGTCGGGCTGTGACCCCCGCTGGGCCAGTTCGTCCCCACCCAGATCAGCGATCCCAGCGGCACCAGGGCCAAGGGGTAGAACGCCAGTCGGCCCCATCTGGCTACCAGAAGGGGCGCCAACGCGGTGGCGACCGCATGGGCGAGGAGAACGGTGAGCATGGCACTCCGATCGGATTGGGGTCGGGGTGTCAGCCGCTGGGGCTAATGCCATTCTACCTGGGCCGTTTTATGACCTGACGTGAGCCATGATCGGAACGACGTGCGAAACGACGCCGATCCCCCAGCCCAAGATCGGCCATACCGGCCAGAAGTACCAGCCCCCTCCACCGAGGCCGACGGCCAGCCAGATGCCGAGCATGAGCAGCGCGCCGGCGAGGTAGGCGGCGACGTGGATGCGCACGCCGAGTCGGGCCGCCCGCAGCTGTGCGGCGCGCCGGCGGGGGTCGTTGTGGCGCAATCGCGCGACCGGGAGATCGGTGACCAGGGCGTCCAGTTCGCCTGCGCTGTGCGCGGCGAACGCCCGGCCCAACCGGTCCTCGTACTCCGCCATGGGCAGGTAGCCCTGGGCCAGGGCCTGGCCCAGATCGGTGGCGGTCCGGTTTCGCTCGCGGTCCCCGGCGCGGATATCGGACATGGCGGCCTCCCAAATCTTGTCAGTGACTAGTTCAACTATCCCCGGTGATCTAGTCATCGTCAAGATCGGTAGCCTGCTGTGGTGAGCCGGATTGTGAGCGCCAGGCGCGAGATCGCCGCAGCCCCCGACGTCATCTTCGAACTGATCGCCGACCCCGCCCAGCAGCCGCGCTGGGACGGCAATGGCAACCTCACCGAGGTCGCCCCGGGCAGCGCGTGCGGGCGGTGGGCGATGTGCACCACCGCGGAAAACCTGGCCGCCTCGATCGAGCGGTTAGCGACCCTCGGCGAAGGCGCGTAGCGACTCGACCTGTGCGGGGTCCAGTGACGGGCGCACATTCTCGCGGGCCTTGGCGACGTCCTCTGCGGTGACATCGGCGGCGTCGATGGAGCGCCGCATCGCCGTGAGCGCGGCCTCGCGCAGCAGCGCCACGCAATCAGCGGCGCTGTACCCGTCCAGATCCTCGGCGAGCGCATCGAGATCGACATCCCCGGCGAGTGGGATGGACTTACCCGCGGTGCGCAGAATGTCCTTGCGCGCCTGCGCATCCGGTGGTTCGACGAACACCAGCTTCTCCAGCCGGCCCGGCCGCAGCAGGGCCGGATCTATCAGGTCGGGGCGGTTGGTGGCACCCAGCACCACCACATCGCGCAGCGGGTCGATGCCGTCCAGTTCGGTCAGCAGCGCGGCCACCACCCGGTCGGTCACCCCGGAATCGTGACTCTGCCCGCGACGGGGTGCGAGTGCGTCGATCTCGTCGAGGAACACCAGCGACGGCGCCGAATCGCGTGCGCGGCGGAACAATTCGCGCACTGCCTTCTCCGAGGAACCGACCCACTTGTCCATCAGTTCGGCGCCCTTGACGGCGTGCACGGACAGGCGCCCCGAACTCGCCAGTGCGCGCACCACGAACGTCTTGCCGCAACCCGGGGGTCCGTAGAGCAGCACACCACGCGGGGGTTGCACGCCGAGGCGGGCGAAGGTGTCCGGGTGCTGCAGCGGCCACAGCACCGCTTCGGTCAGTGCCTGCTTGGTCTGCACCATATCGCCGACGTCCTCGAGGGTGACCGAACCGACGGCCACCTCCTCGGTGGCCGAGCGGGACAGCGGGCGGATGACCGACAGCGCCCCGCTGAAGTCCTCCTGGGTCAGCGCCGGCGGCTGTCCGTCGGCGCTGGCGCGTGCCGCCGCCCGCAGGGCGGCCTCCCGGACCAGGGCGGCCAGGTCGGCGACCACGAAACCCGGTGTGCGTTCCCCGATCTCGTCGAGGTTGAGGTCGTGTGCGGGTACCCCGCGCAGCAGTACCTCCAGCAGGGCCTCGCGGGTGGCCCCGTCGGGCAGGCTCAGTCCGAGTTCGCGGTCACACAGGTCCGGTGCCCGCAACCGGGCATCGACGTTGTCGGGCAGCGCCGAGGTGGCGATGAACGCGGAACCCTTGGTGGACACCGCATCACGCAGTTCGGCGAGGATCAACGTGGCCACCGGTTCGGCGGTCGAGGGCAGCAGCGCGTCGATATCGGTGATGAGCAGCACGCCACCGTCGCGGACCGAGGCGACCGCGGACGCCACGCTGGACAGCCGGTCCTCGGCGCGCAACGATCCGACCTCGGGGCCGTCCAGCTCGATCAGGCGGCGTTCGGCGCACACGGCCCGCACCAGTGTGGACTTGCCGACACCGGCGGGACCGCTGACCAGGACGCCGAGATGTGCTGTGGCGCCCAGGCTCTCCAGCAGTTGCGGCTCGTCGAGCGCCAGCTTGAGCCACTCCGCCAATTTGCCGGCCTGGACGTGGGCGCCCTTCAGATCGTCGAGCGGGATCGCCGGTGCGGCCGGCGCCTGACTGGGGGCGGCCGGGGTCGCGGCCGTGGTGCCGTCACCCCAGCAGACATTCGAATTGGGTTGCACGCTCACGGTTCCGGCCGGGTCAACGTCGGTCACCGTCAGCAGCTCCGAGGTCCAGGTGATACCCACCGACGTGGTCAGGGCGGTGGTCGCCGCCGATGTCGAGGTGCCCGGACCGAGATCGCGGGGCAGCAACGAGACGGTGTCACCGACGGACAGCACCTTGCCGAGCAGCGCCATGC
This sequence comes from Mycolicibacterium frederiksbergense, assembly GCF_012223425.1. Classification (GTDB taxonomy): domain Bacteria; phylum Actinomycetota; class Actinomycetes; order Mycobacteriales; family Mycobacteriaceae; genus Mycobacterium; species Mycobacterium frederiksbergense. Next base: position 1,674,156 of record NZ_CP038799.1, on the reverse strand, counting down.
GCAGGGTCGATGGCGATACCGACTGGGTGGCCAGCCGGGAACCGGTCAGGGTGACCGAGCGGGCGCCATTGACGGTTACCGGGGCCACCACCACGGCGGTGTTCTCCCGCAGGCCGGCGTTGGACAGCGTGACGTCGTCGAGCAGCGCCACCCCGGCGGGGGTGCCCGCGGGCGCAATCCCGACGACTGCGGCGGTGGTGCGCGCTCCCAGCAGCGACACCGCATCCCATTCGCGGAGACCGAGTGCGGCAATGGCCTCCGGATGCAGGCGCACCACGCCGCGGCGGCTGTCCAGCGCGGAGGTGTTGAGCCGGGCCGTCAGCCGCAGGTGGTTCAGCGGTGTCTCTTCGGTGTGCTCGGTCTGGGTCATTTGCGGCCCTGCGGCTTGCGCAGGCCCAGACGTGACACCGAGCGGCGGTGCGGCTGCGCACGGCGGATCGCGCGGCGGGCCTGGCGGCGTTGGCCGGGTTTGTCGTTCCACGTCTCGGGCCGGGCCTTCGCCCAGCGTTCGCTGCGCACGGTGAACGGGATGATGCAGACGTAGCCGACGATGATGAGCAGCACCAGGACGTAGGGGAACAGCAACAGCGCGGCGGCCGCGGCGGCGATGGCGATCAGCAGGAACGGCGCCGCGTTGGGCGGCATCGAGACCGATTTCAGCGCCAGCGTGGGGACCCGGCTGACCAGCAGGGAGGCGTTCGCGGCGAACCACAGGCAGACGAACCACGGTGCGGTCCACCAACCCTGCCCGAACTGCAGCATCGCGGCGAGCGGGCCGATGACGCCGACGGCACCGCACGGCGCGGGCATCCCGGTGAAATACTGCCGGGTGTAGGCGGGTTTGGTGTCGTCATCGAGCAGCGCGTTGAAGCGCGCCAACCGCAGCACGATGCACACGCAGTACAGCAGCGCGAAGATCCAGCCCACCGGGGACGTCGGCAACAACGTCACGTAGACCACCAACGCGGGTGCCACCCCGAAGTTCACCGCGTCGGCGAGTGAGTCGATCTCGGCGCCCATCCGCGACTGGGCATCCAGCGCCCGCGCGATACCGCCGTCGATACCGTCCAGGATCGCGGCGGCACCGATCAGCGCGAGCGCGATGTCCGGCCGGCTGTCGAGCGCGAACTTGATCGACGTCAGCCCCGCGCAGATCGCCAGCACTGTGGTGGCGCTGGGCAGGATGCGCATCGCCGCCGGACGAGGCTTTGTCCGCTGCATCAGGGCAGCTCGGCTAGCACGGTTTCCCCACCGATGGCACGTTGACCGCCCTCCACGAGCACGCGGGCACCGGCCGGGAAATAGGTGTCCAGCCGGGAGCCGAACCGGATCAGACCGTAGGTCTCGCCGAGGGCGAGCTTGTCGCCGGTGTGCGCGCTGCACACGATGCGCCGCGCGACGAGCCCGGCGATCTGTACGGCGACGATGTCGACACCCTCGGGGGTGCGCAGCCACAGGCTGTTGCGCTCGTTGTCCGCGCTGGCGGTGTCCTTGTCGGCGGACAGGAACTTGCCCGGCCGGTGTTGCACCGCGATGACCTCACCGGCCACCGGCGCGCGCTGCACATGGGCGTCGAACACGGACAGGAAGATGCTGATCCGCTTCATCGGGGTGTCGCCGAGGCCGAGTTCGGCAGGCGGGACGGCGGTGTCCAGCAGGGTGACGAGTCCGTCGGCGGGTGCCACCACGACCCCGGGCCTGCTCGGTGGCACTCGGGGCGGATGCCGGAAGAACAGTGCGCTGAAGCTCGCGGCGCCGAGACCGGCGTTGCGCAGCCAGCGGCGGTTGCGGCCGGCCGCCGCCAGACCCAGCCCACCCGCGATGAACGGCAGGCCGGCAGGGTGGACGGGAGGGACGGTGGAGCGGACGAGTTCGATGAAGCGTTGCGCTTCTGAGCGGTCGTCATCGGGTGAACGCGCAGGTCTGGCCATATTGGCTCCCGATTCTACGTGGGGTCAGGAAGTCGACAGGTCCCACACATCGACCTGTGACCCGGCGGCCACCTTGTCGACACCGCGGGGGATGTCCAGCAGGCAGTTCGACGATGCCAGCCAGCGCAGGTGATGCGAGGCGGGCGGACCGTAGCTGGTGACGACGGCCTGCCCCTTCTCGAAGCCGAGTACACCGCGGCGGAACTGCCGTTTGCCGGCCGGGGAGGTCAGGTCCTCGGCGAGTGTGGCGGTGATGCGGGGGCGATCGGCGGGCAGGCCCATCGCGGCGCGCAGCGGCGGACGCAGGAACACCTCGAAGGACACCAGGGCGCTGACCGGGTTGCCGGGCAGGGTGACGATGGGGACGCCGGCCACCCGCCCGCAACCCTGCGGCATCCCCGGCTGCATGGCCACCTTCACGAATTCGACCTGTCCACCGAGGGCATCCTTGACCACTTCGTAGGCGCCCGCGCTCACCCCGCCGGTCGTGATGATCAGGTCGGCCTGCCCGGCGTGGGCCGCCAGCGCGGCCAGGAAGGTATCGACGTCGTCACCGACCATCGTCGAGGCGATCACCTCGGCGCCCACATCACGCACGGCGGCGGCCAGCATCACCGCATTGGACTCGTAGATCTGGCCGGGCAACAGCGGTGTGCCGGGCGCGACCAGCTCCGTTCCCGTCGACATCACCAGCACCCGGGGCCGCGGCAGCACGCTCACCTCGGCCAGGCCCAGCGCGGCGACCAGGCCCAGTGCGGCCGGGGTGAGCCGCTGACCGGCCCGCAGCACCGTGGTCCCGGCGGCGACGTCCTCACCGGCCCGCCGGATGTGCTGGCCGTCCTTGGTGGCGGCGCGGATCTGCACCTGCGCGGCACTGGCGGAGAAGTCCGCGTCCGTGGACTCGACGGGGACCACGGTGGTGGCCCCGGGCGGCAGCGGCGCCCCGGTCATGATGCGTTGTGCGGTGCCGGGTTTCAGCGGCTGGGTATCGGTGCGCCCGGCCGGGATGTCATCGGTGACCGGCAGGGTGACCGGGTTCTCGGCGCTGGCCGCGGCGATATCGGTGGCCAGCACCGCGAAACCGTCCATCGCCGAATTGTCGAAACCGGGCAGCGACAGTCCGGCGACGACATCGCCGGCCAGCACCAGCCCGAGAGCGTCGCCCGGAGCCATCGTCACGGCCGCCCGGGCCCGCACCAGGCCGGCGACGACCTGCTGGTGTTCCTCGACCGAACGCATCAGAGCGGGAACGTGACGCCGGTCAGTTCCTCGGACACCGTCCACAGCCGCTGCTGGATGGCGGTGTCGTGGGACTGCGCGCTGGAGGTCACCAGCTGCGGATGGCCGACCAATCCCATGGCGGCGACCGGGAAGGCCGGCCCGTAGTACTGCCCGCCGCGGACATCCTTGGCGGTGGCGGCGCGCAGGGTCGCCAGCGCGCCGACCAACGGCGAGTTGGTGACCAGGCCGGCCAGGGTGTCGAACCCGGGCAGGGTGTTTCCGGGGGTGTGCCGCATCAGTTCGGTGTTGGAGACACCGGGGTGGGCGGCCACCGACAGGGTGTTCTTGCCGGCGAGGCGGCGGTTGAGGTCGTAGCTGAACATCAGGTTGGCCAGCTTGGCCTGCCCGTAGGCGGCGACCCGGTTGTACTTCTTGCGTTCCCACTGCAGATCGTCGAAGTCGATCTTGGCCTGATTGCGGTGGGCGATGCTGGCGACCGTGACCACCCGCGAATTCTCTACGGGCAGAATGTTTTCCAGCAGCAGGCCGGTCAGGGCGAAGTGTCCGAGATGGTTGGTGCCGAACTGCAGTTCGAAACCGTCGGCGGTGGTCTGCTTGGGCGGGTACATGACGCCGGCGTTGTTGATCAGCAGATCGATACGCGGGTAGTCGGTCGTGAGCTGGGCGGCCGCGGTGCGGACCGACTGCAGCGAGCCCAGGTCGAGGGCCGCCACCTTGAGATCGGCATCGGGCACGGCGGCGCGGATCTTGGCCGCCGCCTGGTCGCCCTTGGCGGTGTCGCGTACCGCGATGACGACGTGGGCGCCGCGTTCGGCGAGCACCCGGGCCGTTTCGTAGCCGAGGCCGGTATTGGAGCCCGTGACGATCGCGACCCGTCCGGACTGGTCAGGGACATGTGCTTCGGTCCATTTCTGGCTCATGCCTAGAACATACGGTCCCGGACCGCCATGCTCGAGTGATGGGTGCACCTGTGCTGATGGCCGAACCCGCCTATCCACCCAGTCGCAGCGCACCGTTGGTGTGGGCGCTGGGGGCGGCGATTCCGTGGCTGGCCATTGCGTTCGGCCAGGTCGTATGGTTCGTCCTGGACGGCCGGATGCCGTGGCTGCATGCGGGCGCGGCGGGCGCCACCGTGGTGGGTGCGCTGGTGTCGGTGGTGGTCGCGCCGATCTGGCGGTACCGGGTGCACCGATGGGAGATCAGCCCGCAGGCGGTGTTCACCCGCAGCGGATGGCTGGTGCAGGAACGCCGTATCGCCCCGATATCGCGGGTGCAGACCGTCGACACCTACCGGGGGCCGCTGGACCGGTTGTTCGGTCTGGCCAACGTGACGGTGACGACGGCGTCCTCGGCGGGTGCGGTGCGCATCGTCGCCCTCGACACCGCGGTCGCCGATCAGGTGGTCGCCCAGCTGACCGACATCGCCGCCCTCGGCGGCCACGATGCGACATGAGTGATACTGCCTCGCTCCCCAATATGCAGGATTGGCAGCGTCTTTCACCCCGTATGTTGCTGGTTCACCCGGTTCACGAGGTGCTCAACCAGTTGCCACTGCTGATCGGCGCGATCGTGCTGGGTTCGGCCACCCAGAATCCGGTGTGGTCGCTGGTCGGCGTGGGCGTGATCGTGGTGCTGGGCCTGGCCAGGTGGTTCACCACCAGCTACCGCATCGATGACCGGGACGTCGCACTGCGCACCGGCCTGCTGCAGCGCAACGAACTGTCGGTGCCGCGCAACCGGATCCGTTCGGTGCAGACCGAGGCGCGGCTGCTGCACCGGTTGCTCGGACTGACCGTGCTGCGGGTCAGTACCGGGCAGGAGGCCAAGGGCGACAATGCCTTCGAGCTCGACGCCGTGCGCTCCGATCAGGTCGTCGGGTTGCGTGCGATATTGCTCGGTGAGCACCGTGATGATGCCCCCGAGGCCGAGCCGTTGGCGTCCTGGGAACCGTCCTGGTTGCGGTACAGCGCGTTGAGCTGGTCGGGTCTGCTGATGATCGGTGCCGCCCTGGGCGTGGCCTACCAGGCCGGCTTCGGTGATCTGCTGCAACAGTGGGTGCTGATGTTCGGCGGTGCCTGGCTGATCCTCGCCGCGGTGACTGCCGGGGTGGTGTTGGCGGTCGGGCGGTCGCTGCTCACCTACGGGAATCTGGTCCTCACCCGCCGTGCCGACACGCTCAACCTGGTGCACGGCCTGCTGAAGATTCGGGAGCACACCTATGACCTGCGCCGGTTACGTGGGGGCACCCTGCGCGAGCCGCTGCTGGTGCGCGCCCTGGGCGGGGCCCGCCTGGACGCCGTGATGACCGGGGTGGCGGGCGCGGGGGAGTCCTCGCTGCTGTTGCCGGCCTGCCCTGCCGGTACCGCGCGGCGGGTACTGACCGAGCTGGTGGGGGAACCCGGTGTCGTGGACGCAGCGCTGGTGGCCCACGGGCCGGTCGCGGCGCGGCGGCGGTGGGTGCGGGCGTTGGTGTTCCCGGTGGTGATGGCCGCGATGCTTGTGCTTGCGCCGGTTCCGGGTTGGGCGTGGGGGTTCTGGGTCGTCCTGGTCGTGTGCTGTGTGCTGCTGGCTCTCGATCGGGTGCGTGCGCTGGGGCACCGGGTGGACGGACGGTGGCTGGTGACCCGCGCCGGCAGCGTCGAACGCCGGCGCGATTGTGTGCAGACGGCGGGCATCATCGGGTGGACCGTGCGCCAGACCTGGTTTCAGCGTCGCGCCGGGGTGGCGACCCTGGTGGCGGCCACCGCCGCGGGCACCAAGCGCTATGTCCTGATCGATGTGCCCGCCGAGCTGGCGTGGACGGTGGCGGCGACGGCCTCCCCGTGGGTCGCAGACAGCGTGTGGTGCGCCTAGTCTCGCTGCATGGCAATCGGTGGAGTGCTTTTCGATATCGACGGGGTGCTGGTGACCTCGTGGCAGCCGATCGACGGTGCTGCCCGAACGCTGCAGGTGCTGGCGGACAACCAGATTGCCCGGTCCTATCTGACGAACACCACCACCCGCACCCGCACCCAGATCGCCGATCTGCTGACCAAGGCGGGGATGTCGGTGAACCCCGACGAGGTGATCACCGCCGCCGCCCTGACGGCCGACTACGTCCGTGACCGGTACCCGGGGGCGCGATGTTTCCTGGTCAACAGCGGGCAGATCGCCGAAGACATGCCGGGCATCGACATCGTGTACTCCAGCGAGTGCAGCGGGCCGGGCGCGCCGGAGACGCCCGACGTGGTGCTCCTCGGTGGCGCCGGCCCCGAATACAGTCACCTCACCCTGTCGTGGGTGTACGACTGGATGGCCCAGGGCGTGCCAGTGGTCGCCATGCACCGCAGCATGTCGTGGACCACCACCGACGGGCTGCGCATCGATACCGGGATGTACCTGCACGGCATGGAGGAGTGCTCGGGGCGCAAGGCGACCGCCGTCGGCAAGCCCGCACCCGAGGGATTCCTGTCCGCCGCCGGACGGCTCGGGGTGGATGCCGACGAGATGTACATGGTCGGTGACGACCTGAACAACGATGTGCTGGCCGGGCAGGTGGTCGGCATGACGGGTGTGCTGGTGCGCACCGGAAAGTTCCGGCAGGACACGTTGGACCGTTGGGCCGCAGACGAATTCGCCATGCAACCCAGTCATGTCATCGAGTCGGTGGCCGATCTGCCGGAGTTGTTGGGGCTTTAACGCTGCGAGGCGCTCAGGCTGCGCACCGCATCGATACGGGCCTTGATCTGCTCACCGCTGGCCGCCGCCAGCGGTGGGCCACCGCAGATCTGGCGCAGCTCGTTGTGGATCTGCCCGTGCGTCTTGCCGGTGCGGTGATGAGCTATCGACACCAGGGTATTCAGCTCGCGTCGGAGCTCCTGGAGCTGGCCGTGCGTGGTCCGCGGCGCAGGCAGCCCGGCCGCGCCGGCCGCGGCGGTCCGCTTCTGCAACTGCTCGTCCTGGCGGCGGCTCAGCAGATCGCGCATCTGACCGGCGTCGAGCAGCCCGGGGATACCGAGATAGTCGGCCTCCTCGTCACTGCCGGCCGCGGCCGCGGTGCCGAACGATGATCCGTCGAAGATGACCTGGTCGAGTTCGGCGTCTGCGCCCAGAGATTCGTAACCCCGGTCCTGGTCGGTGTTCTCGTCCTTGGTCTTGTTGGCGTCCTCGATCAGCTCATCGTCGAGGCCGTCGGATTCGCGGTGCGGCTTGCCGAGTACGTGGTTGCGTTGGGCTTCCAGCTCGCTGGCCAGCTGCAGCAGGTTGGGCACCGAGGGCAGGAAGATGCTGGCGGTCTCGCCGGGCTGCCTGCTGCGCACGAAGCGCCCGATGGCCTGGGCGAAGAACAGCGGGGTCGACGCGCTGGTGGCGTAGACACCGACCGCCAGCCGGGGCACGTCCACACCCTCGGACACCATGCGCACCGCGACCATCCAGGGCTCCGAGGACTCGGAGAACTCCGAGATGCGCCTCGACGCCGTCGGATCGTCGGAGAGCACCACGGTCGGGGTGGTGCCGGTGATGGTGGTCAGCAACTTCGCGTAGGCACGTGCAGTGGTCTGGTCGGTGGCGATGATCATGCCGCCCGCGTCGGGCACATGCTCACGCTTCTGCATCAGCCGCTTGTGGGCGGCGGCGATGACCGCGGGCATCCACTGGCCCTCGGGGTTGAGCGCCGTGCGCCAGGCCCGTGCGGTCTGTTCGGCATTCAGCGGTTCACCGAGACGTGCGGCGTGTTCCTCGCCGGCACTGTCGCGCCAGCGCGCCTCACCGGAGTAGGCCATGAACACCACGGGGCGCACCACGCTGTCGGCCAGTGCGTCGGCGTAGCCGTAGACGTGATCGGCCTTGGAGCGCTGGAAACCCGCGCCGTCGGTCTCGTAGGTGACGAACGGGATGGGGCTGTCATCGGAGCGGAACGGCGTCCCGGTCAGCGCGAGGCGCCGCGTCGCATCGTCGTAGGCCTCCCGGATGGCGTCACCCCACGTCTTGGCGTCGCCGCCGTGGTGGATCTCGTCGAAGATGACCAGCGTCTTGTAGTTCTCGGTGCGCACCCGGTGCCGGGTCGGGTGGCTGGCCACCTGGGCGTAGGTGACGACGATCCCGTGATAGTCACTGGAGGTCTGCGCCGCCGAGTTGCTGAACTTGGGATCCAGTGCCATCCCGAACCGGGCGGCCGCCTGCGCCCACTGGGTCTTGAGATGCTCGGTGGGCACCACCACCACAACCTGCGCCACCGTGCCGTCACCCAGTAGCTCCGCGGCGATGCGCAGCGCAAAGGTGGTCTTGCCGGCACCTGGCGTCGCGACAGCCAGGAAGTCCTTCGGCCTGGCGGCGAGATACTTCACCAACGCCCGGCGTTGCCAGCCCCGCAATGCCTGGGTGCTGGGCGCTTCGAATGCCCGCACCCGGACTCCTATCTGGTCGAAGGGCAGTCTAGGGCAAGGGGTTCCGTGTTCGCATATCCGCAGGAGACGTGTCGCTCATCCGGGTGGTCAGACGGCGAAATTGACGCCGGTGAGCTCCTCGGAGACCGCCCACAGCCGGCGCTGCAGGCCCAGATCGTAGGACTGCGCGCTGCTGGCCACCACGACCGGGTTGCCCTTCTGTTGGGCTATGCCGTCAGGGCCGTAGTACTGGCCGCCCAGGGCACCGGGGTCGGTGGCCGCCCGCAGCGACGGGAGCGCCCCGCCCGCCGGGCTCTGCGCGATCAACGGGCTGACCGCCTGGAAGGCCCGCTGCAGGGCAGTCGGCACGTTGCGGGCCAGCTCGGTGGTGGACGTACCCGGGTGCGCGGCCAGGGCGATGGTCTTGCCCCGCGGTGCCAGCCGGCGCTGGAGCTCGTAGGTGAACAGCAGGTTGGCCAGCTTGGACTGCGTGTAGGCGCCCATCCGGCTGTACGAGCGCTCCCACTGCAGATCGTCGAAGTGGATGGCGCCACCCATCTTGTGGCCGTTGCTGCTGACCGTCACGATGCGGGCGCCTTCAACATCGAGGATGGCGTCGAGCAATAAACCGGTCAGCGCGAAGTGGCCGAGGTGGTTGGTGCCGAACTGCAGCTCGAAGCCGTCCTTGGTGGTGCCCTTGGGCGTGGTCATGACACCGGCGTTGTTGATCAACAGGTCGATCTTGTCGTGACCTCCCTTCAGGGCCTCGGCGGCCTCGCGGACCGACGCCAGTGAGGTCAGGTCGAGTTCCTGGACGGTCACCGTGCCGGGCAGCTGCGCGGCGGCCTGCTTGCCCTTGGCGGTGTCACGCACCGCGATGACGACGTGGGCGCCGGCGGCGGCCAGCGCCCTGGCGGTCTCGAAGCCCAGTCCGGTGTTGGCGCCGGTGATGACGGCCGTACGGCCGGTCTGGTCCGGAATGTCGGCGGTGGTCCATGCGGTCATGAGAGATATCCTGTCAGAAGTGGAGGAGTCGTTCCGTATATGCGGAACGCGCGCCCCGCTTCGTTTAGTTCCCGGGAGGCCGAAAAAGATGCGCGCCGATGCGGCACGGAACCGCGCACGGGTCCTCGAGGTGGCCTACGACACCTTCGCCACCGACGGCCTCGGCGTGCCCATCGACGAGATCGCCCGGCGTGCCGGCGTCGGCGCGGGCACCGTCTACCGGCACTTTCCGGCAAAGGAAGATCTGTTCCGGGCGGTGATCGAGGACCGGATGCGCAACATCGTCGACGAGGGACGCGCGCTGCTCGATGCGGATCCGGCCGGTGGGATCTTCACCTTGATGAGGGCGATGGTGCTTGAGTGGGGCGCCACCGACCGCGGACTGGTCGAGGCATTCGCCGGTGCCGGCGTCGACATCAACCGTGCGGTGCCCGACGCCGAGGCCGAGTTTCTCGGCATGGTCGCAGACCTGCTGGCCGCCGGCCAGGCCGCCGGAACCGTGCGTGCCGATGTCACGGTGCCGGCGGTCAAAGGGCTCGTCGTGGGGTTGCAAGCGATGCAGGCCTACAACTCCACGGTCGCCGAAACGGGATTGGCCGTGGTGTTCGACGGGCTACGCGCCAAGTGAACAGGCGCTGACCAACCTTGCACTCGCCAAGGGCGAGTGCTAAAAATGACGTTGGCACTCTCGATCTGTGAGTGCTAGGTCGGGCCGGTGAGGCAGGGAGCACACCCACGCCGTCCGTCGCGGGCACTGAACCCGACCACAAAGACACGTGCTATCCCCAATCCGGAGGAACACTTCGCAATGGCCAAGACAATTGCGTATGACGAAGAGGCCCGCCGCGGCCTCGAGCGGGGCCTCAATGCCCTCGCTGACGCCGTAAAGGTGACGCTCGGCCCCAAGGGCCGCAACGTCGTCCTGGAGAAGAAGTGGGGCGCCCCCACGATCACCAACGATGGTGTGTCCATCGCCAAGGAGATCGAGCTGGAGGACCCGTACGAGAAGATCGGCGCTGAGCTGGTCAAAGAGGTCGCCAAGAAGACCGATGACGTCGCAGGCGACGGCACCACCACCGCCACCGTGCTGGCCCAGGCACTGGTTCGCGAAGGTCTGCGTAACGTCGCGGCCGGCGCCAACCCACTCGGCCTGAAGCGCGGCATCGAAAAGGCCGTCGCGGCCGTCACCGAGCGCCTGCTCTCGACCGCCAAAGAGGTCGAGACCAAGGAGCAGATCGCTGCCACCGCCGGCATCTCCGCCGGTGACCAGTCCATCGGTGACCTGATCGCCGAGGCGCTGGACAAGGTCGGCAACGAGGGTGTCATCACCGTCGAGGAGTCCAACACCTTCGGCCTGCAGCTCGAGCTCACCGAGGGCATGCGCTTCGACAAGGGCTACATCTCGGGTTACTTCGTGACCGACGCCGAGCGCCAGGAAGCCGTCCTGGAGGATCCCTACATCCTGCTGGTCAGCTCCAAGGTCTCGACCGTCAAGGACCTGCTGCCCCTGCTGGAGAAGGTCATCCAGTCCGGCAAGCCGTTGCTGATCATCGCCGAGGACGTCGAGGGCGAAGCCCTGTCGACCCTGGTGGTCAACAAGATCCGTGGCACCTTCAAGTCCGTCGCCGTCAAGGCACCGGGCTTCGGTGACCGCCGCAAGGCCATGCTGCAGGACATCGCGATCCTGACCGGTGGCCAGGTTGTCAGCGAAGAGGTCGGCCTCTCGCTGGAGACCGCGGACATCGCCCTGCTGGGTACCGCCCGCAAGGTCGTCATCACCAAGGATGAGACCACCATCGTCGAGGGCGCGGGCGACTCCGACGCCATCGCCGGTCGGGTGGCCCAGATCCGCGCCGAGATCGAGAACAGCGACTCCGACTACGACCGCGAGAAGCTGCAGGAGCGCCTGGCCAAGCTGGCCGGCGGCGTTGCAGTCATCAAGGCCGGAGCTGCCACCGAGGTGGAGCTCAAGGAGCGCAAGCACCGCATCGAGGACGCCGTCCGCAACGCGAAGGCTGCCGTCGAAGAGGGCATCGTCGCCGGTGGTGGCGTGGCTCTGCTGCAGTCGGCTCCGGCGCTCGACGAGCTGAAGCTCGAGGGTGACGAGGCCACCGGTGCCAACATCGTGCGCGTCGCGCTGTCGGCTCCGCTCAAGCAGATCGCCTTCAACGGTGGTCTGGAGCCCGGTGTCGTCGCCGAGAAGGTGTCGAACCTGCCCGACGGTCACGGCCTGAACGCCGCGACCAACGTGTACGAAGACCTGCTGGCCGCCGGCGTTGCCGACCCGGTCAAGGTCACCCGCTCGGCGCTGCAGAATGCGGCGTCCATCGCGGCGCTGTTCCTCACCACCGAGGCCGTCGTCGCCGACAAGCCGGAGAAGGCGTCCGCACCCGCGGGCGACCCGACCGGTGGCATGGGCGGTATGGACTTCTAAGTCCTGTTTGTCGGGAAGAGCCCGGTCAGCTTCGGCAGGCCGGGCTTTTTCGTGTTCAGTGTCCACGCAATGTCACCCTGACAGCGTCGCCGCGCCTATATATCCATGGCGTGGCTGTCAGAGTGACATTGCGATTGGCCCGCGATGTGCGCGCCGGCGGATGACCGCCAGAATGTCGGCGCAGACCACGTCCCAGCGATAGACAACGTCCTCATAAGTCAGTCGAATCACCAAGAACCCCAGGCCGGTAGCCACTCTGTCCCGCGTCCGGTCGGATTGGTACCTGGGGAGGTGGTGCTCGCGGCTGTCGGCTTCGATGATGAGCCGATCGCCCACGAGGAAGTCGACCCGCCCGACTCCCTGAATGTCCACCTGGGACCGCAAGCGGATTCCCTGGGCGTGCAGTCGTAACCGGATGATCGTCTCGGTACCGGACTCGCTCTTGGCGTCGCACCGCTCGGCGAGGTTCAGGTGCGCATAGCGGGACGCGGCCACAATCGCTCGCGCATCCGCCATCTCGATCATCTGCTTGTTCAGCATCGAGTCCAGAACAATGACGATGCCCTCGGTGCCGAGGCAGTTCGCCGCTGCCGCGACCGCGATGTCCACCGGGTCGACGGCGCCGACGATGGGTGGATCCAGACGATACGGATGGCAGGATCGAATTCCCGCACGCGACCGGCGTGCCCGCGACGAGTACCGGACGTGCAGCGCGGAGTCGGGAACCCAGACTCGGCGCAGGCGCAGCGCTGAGACGCAACTCAGCACACCGCCGGCTGAGACCGCGCGGACCACCAGTGGGTCGGCCGATTGCGCGGCATACCAGCCGCGCCGCACCTGCAGCCAACCCCGCGCCGACATCCCGGCGGCACGAAGCTGAGCGGTGGACACCACCCCGCCATTCGCCGCGAGCATGTGCGCAATTCCGGACACCCCTCAATTGCAGTCCACGAGAAGTGGCCGACGACAGACCAGATCGCCAACCTGTGGATAACTCCGCGAGGTCCGGTCAGCCCTTCAGCGGGAGGCAGTCGTGCAGGCCGGCGGGGTCGGTGCCCGCACCCGGTTCGATGGCGCTGCGGTGCAGCACCGCGCGACTCGGGGTCAGGCGTACGCCGCCATCGGTGAGCTCGGCGGTGCCGTCGACGATCAGCGAGTAGCCGGTCGGCTCCCGCGGCGGCCACAGCACCGTGACGGCATCGTGTGCGGCGGCGTTGCGCGCGGTGGTCTTGCCGACCGGGCCGATGGTGAACGCACCACCCTCGAAGATCGGAGTCACCGCCACCGTGTGGGCCCGGAAATCGTCGCCGACGGTGATCAGATACCCCAGGGGGAAATCGGCCAGGGTCTGCCCGAGCTTGTCCAGATCCACCTTCACGCTCATGAAACGACACTATGCGAGTCGCGGGCGGCGGTGCAGTGCACAATCAAGTCCATGCAGCTGATCGGCTATGGAACGCCGCAGATCGATGTCGCGTCGGTGCCCGGGCTGGGGGAGGCCTTGCGCTGGACCGAGGTCACCGCCCGGCGAACCGCCCGCCGCGCCGCGGCGTTGGCATCGCTGATCGACCGGGCGGGTTCGACGCTCGACGATATCGCCGAGCTCCGCCGCGCGGCGCAGATCATTGCCGGTAGCTTGTCCGAGCTCGGCGACAGTGCTGCGGGCATCGACCGCAATGCGAGCAAGATCGCCGACGAGATCGCTGGGCTCAGTACCGCGGCGCAGGGCATCGACACCCACGCCGAGAAGCTGGCGACCGGGATCGACGAACTCATGGCGATCCTGCCCACGCTGCGCCGGCTCACCGAGATCGTCGATCCGCTCGACAACACGGTGGTCCGCCTCGGCAAGTTCGTCGACCGGATACCGGGCTCCGGCCGCCGTCGCGCCCCCTGACGATCGGTTAGCGTGAGACATGCCGTTGCCCGCACCGTCTCCGACCACCACAGCCGTCATCACAGGGGCGTCGGCGGGTATCGGGGCCGATATCGCCCGTGAGCTCGTTTCCCGCGGATACGGGGTCACCCTGGTCGCGCGGCGCGAGGACAAGCTGCGCGAGCTGGCCGCCGAACTGTCCGGATCGGCCCGGGCGGAGGTCATCGCCTGCGACGTCTCCGATCCCGGGGCTCGCGCCGGACTGCTCGACGAGGTCGAGCGACGCGGACTGCAGGCCGACATCCTGGTCAACAATGCCGGCATCGGCACCATGGGCGCGGTCAAGGACGCGGACGTGGCCGACGAGATCGCCCAGATCCGGGTCAACGTGGAGGCCGTCATCGACCTGACGACGCGTGCGGTGCAGCGGATGGTCCCGCGCGGTCGCGGTGCCATCCTCAACGTCGGCTCGACCGCCGGTTTCCACCCCTTCCCCGGGCAGGCCGGCTACGCGGCGACCAAGGCGTTCGTCCGGTCCTACACCGACGGGCTGCGCGCCGAGTTGGCCGGCACTGGTGTCACCGTGGCGACACTGAACCCCGGCCCGGTGCGCACCGAGTTCATCGCGGCCGCCGGAATGGACGAACGTGAATTCGCGGACGCCTTCCCGAAATTCATGTGGATGCCCGCGCGCGACGTCGCCAGGACCGGCATCGACGCCCTGGCCGGCGACCGTGGCAGCGTCATCCCGGGAGTGGCCAGCCAGCTGTCCACCCGGCTCTTCCAGCTGATCCCGAAGCGGCTGCTGCTGCCGGTGCTGGCCAAGCAGCATCCCGCGCTGAAGCGGGCGTCCTCAGCCGGCTGACGGCCAGGGCCGCATCCAGCCCTCGACGGGTAGATCCAGCCCGTTGCACAGGGTGCAGATGGTCCGGTACCAGCCCACCGCGATCAGCAGCTCGAGGCGTTGTTCGTCGGAGAGGCTGTCGCCCAACGCGTTCCAGGTTGCCGTCGACCACGAACCGGACCCTTCGAGCTCGTCGACGGCGGCGATCAGCACCCGCTCATCCGACGACCATTCGACGGCCGCCCCGGTGACCAATGCGTCGCACTCGGCGTCGGACACCCCGGCAATCGGGCCCCAGAACGCCGCCTGGCCGCCCCACTCGTACCCGCAACCGACCAGCGCGCAGATCCGCAGGATCGCAATGGTGCGCACCCGTGGCGGCAGCAACGCGTCGACGTACAGCGCCTCTCCGAGCGTGCGCAGCCTGGCCGCCAGCGTCGGATGGCGCTGCAGCACCCGCACCAGCAGCAACGGTTCGTAGGTGCGGTCGGGATGGCCCCAGCTGGTGATGCCGGCGGTGTCCTCCTCGCTCCACGGGGGCGTGAGCGGTGCGACGCGGCTCACGAGGTGGGCGCGGCCTGGCGCCCGCGTACCAGCCGGCCCGGCCGTGCGTCGGTGGGCACCCCGTTCTCGGCGATGATCTCGCCGGACACGATGGTGGCGACATAGCCGTCGGCCCGCTGATCGAGCCGGCGGCCCCCGGCGGGCAGGTCGGCCTGCACCGTCGGCTGGTGCAGGCGCATCGCGGCGGCATCGATGATGTTGACGTCGGCCTTGTATCCCACGGTCAGCTGTCCGCGGTCGGCCATCCCGACGATCCGGGCCGGCACCGAGGTCAACTCCTTGATCACTCGCGGCAGCGGCAGCCGCCCCGCCGGGCGGTCGCGCACCCAGTGCGTCAGCATGTACGTGGGGAAGCTTGCGTCACAGATCATTCCGTAATGGGCGCCGCCATCGCCGAGGCCCAGGACGACGTCATCGCGCTGGATCAGCTCGGCCACCGTGTCCAGCGAGTGGTCGCGGAAATTGGCCAGCGTCACCAACAGCATGGCGTGACCGTCATCGTCGAGCAGGCGATCGTAGGCCTCCTCGAGTGGGCTGACATTGCGGGACCGGGCGCGTGCACCGATCGAATGCTCTTCCGCCGGTTCGTAGTTCGGCGGATCGCCGAGCGGGTACATGTAGTCCCAGGCCTGGGCGGCGAACATCAGGGGGTGCCCGTCAGCGGCCGGCGTGTCGGTCAGAATGCGTTCCCGCACGTCGGGCTTACGCATCTCGGCGACGCGTTCGGCGAGTGGCAGATCGGCGATCTCGCGGTAGGAGGGGTACATGACGAACGGGTTGCCGGACAGATCGAGTCCGAGCACCAGCCCGATCGGTCGCGGGAAGATCTGGCCCGTCACGATTGGTCCGTCGGCGCCTACCTTCGCATTGGCCTTCTCCACCATCCGCAACGCATCGAGATGGATCGGCGGACCGGCGTTGCCGATCGCGAGGGTGCACGTCACCGGCAGGCCCACCTCGGAGGCGACGTCGAACACCGCCTTCAGCGCCCCTTCGTAATCACCGGCCATCAGATCGGGTACGAACTGCAGCAGTCCACCGCCGGCGTCGTCGACCCCGCGGGCGATGGCCTCGATCTCGGCGTACTCGGCCTCGTAGCTCGGGATCGGTTGTCCGCCCGCGGTTTTGTGCAACGTGAGCCTCGACGACGCGAACCCGACGGCGCCGGCCCGGATGGCCTCCTCGGCGAGTTTGCGCATCAGTGCGAGGTCTTCGGCGGTGGGCAGTTCACGGTCGACGCCGCGCCGGCCCATGACGTACACCCGCAGCGGGGAATGCGGGAGGAAAGCGGCGACATCGATATCGCGGCGGCGGCTGTCGAGGGCGTCGAGGAACTCCGGGAAGGTCTCCCACGTCCACGGCAGGCCGTCGACCATCACAACACCGGGGATGTCCTCGACACCGGCCATCACGTCGACCAGGGTGTCGTGGTCCTCGGGTCGGCACGGCGCGAAGCCGACGCCGCAGTTGCCCATCACGGCGGTGGTCACCCCGTGCGCCGATGACGGTGTCATGCGGTCGCTCCAGATGGCCTGACCGTCGTAATGGGTGTGCAGGTCCACGAAGCCGGGCGTGACGAGCAGTCCGGTCGCGTCGATCTCCCGGTCGGCCGTGCCGTCGACGGTGCCCACGGCGGCGATCAGCCCGTCGGAGATCGCGACGTCCCCGATGTACGGATCGCCACCGAGTCCGTCGACGATGGTGCCGCCCCGGATAACGAGCTCATATGTCATACCCCGAATGTACGGTCACGGTGTGATAGATCACTTCGGAATCAACTGTGCGGATTGGGAGAAGTCGAAGGCCTTCTACGACAAGGTCCTCGGCGTACTGGGGTTCACCCGGCAGATGGATTTCCCGGTCGCCATCGGCTACGGCGTCGACGGCAAACCGGACTTCTGGATCGCAGATATGAGCGCCGGCGAGGCGGCCGGCCCGAACCGTGAGACGCATTTCGCGTTCCACGCCGCGGACACCGACGCGGTACAGGCGTTCTACGACGCGGCCCTGGAACTGGGTGCGGAGTCGCTGCACGCCCCGCGGCTGTGGCCCGAGTATCACCCGGGCTACTTCGGGGCGTTCGTCCGGGACCCGGACGGCAACAACGTGGAGGCGGTGTTCCACGGGGCGGCGCCGGCACACTAGAACGATCGTCCTAATCGTGATTGGATGGGCTGCGTGAAGCGATCGGCGTTGATGGCGGCCATGTCCACGGTGATGGTGTTCGCGGGGTGCGCACCCGCCCAGGACGACGACGCGGCCGCGCCGACTGCGCCACCTGCCGCGGAGACGACGAGCAGTCCGGTGCCGGTGGCCGCGCCGCCGGTCCCGCTGGACGGCCTCTATGTGATCGAGTGGACCGGCTCCGGCACCCGCAACGGTGTGGCCGTCGACGATCTGCGGCGCGAGAAGAACGGTTGGGCGTTTCGCACCGCGTGTGGGGACGACGGGTGCGTCGCCACCGGTGGCGGCATCCCCGATCCGGCGAAACCCGAAACCCCGCTGGCCGCGGTGCGCGTTGCCGACTACGCCCAAGGGCACTGGTCGATGGTCTGGACCGTGGACACCGGGCCGTCCTGCACCGGTGCCGACGGGGTGACCTACAGTGCGCCGGCGTGGTCGATCTGGGATATCGCGGTGGATGCCAAGGGCGCGCTGACGCCGACCGTGACGCTGGTGGGCGCCGGTGATTGCCCGTTCATCGAGGTGCACCGGCCGATCATGACCAAGGCCGACGACTCCCTCGGTGGCGTTCCGGTGCCGGATCCGGCGGACCAGCCGGCTCGGGTCGCCTCCGCGGCGGCGGGCTTCACCGGCGCGTACACGTTGACGCGCACGCCGCGGGGCCGCCCGGGTGCCGAGCAGGTAGCCAACCACGAAGTCGCCACGCATTGCCTGCGGGCCGAGCCCAGATGTGTCACCGTATCGGTGAACAGCGAAGCGCCCGAAGACTTCTCGGTGCTGCAGTTCGACGGCAACGGGTTCGGCCGCCGCTCGGCGGGGGTGAGCGAGCCGTGCGTCTCCGGGGGTGTCGGTGTCGCCGAGATCGTCGAGACGCTCAAGCCCGGCGGGACCGCGGCGCCGGTGCGCACGGTGTCTGGCGAGAGAGTGGCGACCTTCAGCGCCGGCTGTCGCGGCACCGTCACCGACGATGTCGAGTACCTGCTCGCCGCGCAGTGAGTACGTTGGCGAATATGAGTGATGCAGCCAGAGAACTGCTTCGGGACTCCTTCACCAGACTCGTCGAGCATGTCGACGAGCTGACCGATGGGCTGTCCGACGAGGTGTCGTGGTGGCAGCCGGTGGCCGGTGCGAACAGTGTTGCCTGGCTGATCTGGCACAGCGCCCGGCAGCACGATATCCAGCTGGCCGATATCGCGGGCACCGAGCAGGTGTGGATCCGGGACGGGTGGCGGGAACGCTTCGGGCTGGACCTGCCGGGCAATGACATGGGGTACGGGCACACCCCGGATGAGGTGGCCAAGGTGCGTGCCCCGGCGGACCTGCTTGCCGGCTACTACCGCGCGGTGCACAAGGTGACGTTGGAGTACATCGCGTCGATCGACGACGCCGAGTTGAACCGCATCGTCGACGACAACTGGGATCCGCCGGTGACGGCGAGCGTGCGGCTGGTCAGCATCGTCGACGACAGCGCACAGCACCTCGGGCAGGCCGCATACCTCAAGGGCACGCTGGCCCCGACTTGACAGGTGTCAACCCCGGTGCGAGCTACGTCACAGCCCCGGTTTAACATGGCTCCATGACTGCCACAGCAGACCGTTCCGACGTGTCGACCATCCTCAACCCCGCCACCGGCGCGGTGGCCGGCGAGGTGCGCTGGACCAACCCCGCCGATGTTCCACAGATCGCCGCCGGGCTGCGCGAGGCGCAGCGCGGATGGGAAGCCCGCGGCGCCAAGGGCCGCGCCAAGGTGCTCGCCCGCTACGCCGTCTGGCTGGGCGACCACCGTGACGAGATCGAGCGGTTGCTGATCGCCGAAACCGGCAAGTCGGCCACCGACGCGGCCCAAGAGGTGCCGCTGCTGATCATGATCCTGTCGTACTACATCAAGACGGTCGAGAAGGCGATGGCACCGGACAGCCGCCCCGCCCCGCTGCCGTTCCTGTCCATCAAGAAGATCGCCGTGCACTACCGGCCGCGTGCGGTCGTCGGGATCATCGCGCCGTGGAACTATCCCGTCGCCAACGCGATGATGGACGCCATCGGCGCGCTGGCCGCCGGCGCCGCGGTGCTGCTCAAACCGTCCGAGCGCACCCCGCTGACCGCCGAGGTGCTGCTCCGCGGCTGGCTGGATTCCGGCGCCCCCGAGGTACTGGCGCTGGCCCAGGGCGCGCGTGAGGTGTCCGAGGCCGTCATCGACAACTCCGATTACATCCAGTTCACCGGATCGTCGGCGACCGGCGTGAAGGTGATGGAGCGTGCCGCGCGCCGGCTCACCCCGGTCAGTCTCGAGTTGGGCGGCAAGGACCCGATGATCGTGCT
The DNA here is from genome assembly GCF_012223425.1 of Mycolicibacterium frederiksbergense. Lineage (GTDB taxonomy): Bacteria > Actinomycetota > Actinomycetes > Mycobacteriales > Mycobacteriaceae > Mycobacterium > Mycobacterium frederiksbergense. Next base: position 1,654,391 of record NZ_CP038799.1, on the reverse strand, counting down.
CGACGACGCCGATGTGGAGCTTGCCGCGAATGCCGCGGTGTGGGGTGCGATGTTCAACGCGGGCCAGACCTGTGTGTCCGTCGAGCGGGTCTACGTGATGGAACAGGTCTACGACCAGTTCGTCGCCGCGGTGGTCAACGCCGTGCAGAACCTGAAGGTGGGTTCGGGGGAGGGCTACGACTTCGGCGCCCTGATCGACGAGTCCCAGGTGGCCATCACCGCCAGGCACGTCGACGATGCCCTGGCCAAGGGCGCCAAGGCGCTGACCGGCGGCAAGCGTTCCGAGGGAGCGGGCAGCTTCTACCCGCCCACGGTCCTCGTCGACGTCGACCACTCGATGGCGTGTATGACCGAGGAGACCTTCGGTCCCACGCTGCCGATCATGAAGGTGTCCTCCGTCGGTGAGGCCGTGCGGCTGGCCAACGACAGCCCGTACGGGCTGAGTGCGGCGGTGTTCTCCAAGGACATCGAGCGCGCCAAGGACATTGCGCTGCAGCTGGATTGCGGTGCCGTCAACGTCAACGACGTGATCTCCAACCTGATGTGCACCACCGCCCCGATGGGCGGCTGGAAGACCTCCGGGATCGGTGCGCGCTTCGGCGGCGTCGACGGCGTGCGCAAGTATTGCCGGCAGGAGACCGTGGTGGTGCCGCGGCTGAGCGTCGGCGCCGGTGGCAACTACTACAACAACTCGCTCAAGGCGCTGGCCCGGATGAACAAGATGATGACCAAGATGGCGCTGTCGCGACCCAGGCGCGAAGCGAAGTAGACCACCTGCTGTTCACCCGGACGTCACCGTCTCGTACGTCCGGGTGGATAGCTTCGCCCGGTGACCCTGGACCTCTCCGGCTACGCCGTCCGTGACGATGACGACGACGATCCCGAACTGCTGTTGATGCCCGGCGGCGACGTCGTCGACACCTGGCGGGAGAACTACCCGTACGGCGAGCGCATGAAGCGCATCGAGTACGAGGAGCAGAAGCGCCTGCTGCAGATCGAACTGCTCAAGTTGCAGAAGTGGAGCCAGGCCAACGGCCTACGGCACGTCATCGTGTTCGAGGGACGTGACGCCGCGGGCAAGGGCGGCACCATCAAGCGGTTCATGGAGCATCTCAACCCGCGCGGGGCGCGGGTGGTCGCCCTGGAGAAGCCGACCGAGAAGGAACGCACCCAGTGGTACTTCCAGCGGTATGTGGAGCACCTGCCCGCCGCCGGGGAGATCGTGTTGTTCGACCGGTCCTGGTACAACCGGGCCGGCGTCGAACGGGTGATGGGCTACTGCACACCCAAGCAGCACGCCGAGTTCATCCGGCAGGCGCCGCTGTTCGAGCAGATGCTGGTCAACGACGGCATCAGCCTCACCAAGCTGTGGTTCTCGGTGACCCAGAACGAACAGCGCACCCGTTTCACCATCCGTCAGGTCGACCCGGTCCGGCAGTGGAAACTTTCGCCCACCGACCTGGCATCGCTGGACAAGTGGGACGACTACACGGCGGCCAAGGAAGACATGTTCGCCTGGACCGATACCGAGACCGCGCCGTGGACCGTCGTGAAAAGCAACGACAAGAAACGCGCCCGGATCAACGCGATGCGCCATGTGCTGAGCAAGTTCGACTACGACAACAAGGACTACGAGGTGATCGGCCAGCCCGATCCGATGATCGTGGGACGCGCGCTTTCGGACTGAGGACCCTTATTGCAGTGCAGGTACTTTGGCCATCATCAGTTGCGTGAGTGCGACAGCGAGAGCTGAGATGGGCGTTCGCAGTTCGACGTCGATGATGCAGTTCTCGGCCACCCCGAGACCGCGGGCGGTCTGCGTCCGCATTCCTGTCGATTCCGTGGTCATGACGACGACCGCGGAGACGAAGTCAGGCTTCGCATCGACGGAACCAATTGCCTCGACGTGGGAGTGTTTCCCGCTCTCGCGGACGACAGCATGGCCGTCACATGCCCGCCACTGCTCGACGAGGGAGTCGAACAGGTACCGGGCTCTTGGTGCAGAGGGCAGCGCCACGGCGCCGAATGTGGCATCCGGCAGTGTCGCGTAAGCGACGTCGTTCACCGGCGCACGATCGAAGGTGCGCCGTTCCAACGGTGCTATTGCACTGATGCACTGGTCATCGGTCACCGCACTTCCGATCAGCGTGTCGCGCAGGTCTGACGCATCGCCGACAAGGGGATCGATGTCGTCGGCAGAAGTGTTGAAGACCTGCGAGAGTTCGGTGATGTCCGGCAACACCGATGCGATCCAGGTGGCGCCCGGCTGTGCCGACGTGGTCGCCGGTGCGTCCTCCGCCGCCCGTGGATTGCCCTCGATGGTGGGTGCACAACCGCACGTCACCACCACCAAGGCGACGGAAAGTGCAACGAGTCGGCGGGTCATAGCCCTGGATCCTTGTCGCGAAGGTCGGGATGCGCGCGGTAATCCAATGAGTGTTTCGATCGGAACGGCCGGCGCTTGGCCAACCCGTAGGCGGCGAGGTACACGACGGTGAATGCTCCGAGCGTAACGACCGCCAGAATCATGAATTGGATCCGTTGGCCGCGCGCGATCGGATATCCCCAGCTGGCATCGCCCACACCGGCTGCGACGGCAAGGAATACCAGGAACGTAACTCCGATTACTGCGACCCACCATTCGCCCTCGCCGGTCACAAAGGCGTAGGTGTTTATCGCGGATATGAGCATGAGCGGCACGAGTATCCACCACATCTTTGCGGCGGTCAGCATGCCGCTGTATGCGTCAGGTGCCGGATCATGTTGGGTGGTAGCAGATCCCGGGGAATCGTCTTCTGGATCGGGTGTCTGCACCGCCAAGGAGCGAATCTTGCCGCCGATCTTGATGTAGGGCGTGTAGGCGTAGGCGATCACGGTCATCGCGCCGAACGCAAACAGAACCATTACAAGGCCTTTTTGCCAATCGGGATACACAGCGAGCGACCCAAAGACGGCAGCTGCGCAGGTGCAACTCCAGTACACGCGTCGCTGGGAACTTCGAGAATGCTCGAAAAACTGCTGGATCACGGCTGCTGCGACTACGGCGACGAACATGACCATGAATACATCCGACATAGCCTTATTTGCCCATCATCCAGTTCACTACTTTCTCTCCCCCAACTCCGCCCGCGATTGCTCCGAGGAAACCTACGACAAGGGTTCCTTGAGGTCCAACGAATGTGCCCCAGGCCGCTCCTGCTGCCCAGCCGCCACCGATTGTGCCAAGCGTGCGGCCGCCGAACTGGGCCAGTTCCTCTCCGGCCGGACTGCCGTTGACCATATCGACACTGGTGAGCGCGAAATCCACCGCGGTGCCCGCTGCTCCCAGCTTCGATCCGAAGCCCTTCAGCGCCTCGACATCGGCGTGTGACCACACCGGGGCATTGCCCCAATGCGTGCCGCTCGGCATCGCACCGGCGTGGGCCTTGGCGCCTTCACCGAGCGCGCTGGCCTGTGTGGCAAGACCCGACGTGGCGTCTCTGATCACCTGGCTGGGCGACGCGCCGTTCTGAACCTGGTTGACCGCCGAAGCTGCTCCCTGCGGGGATACGCCTGCTTCCTGAAGCTGAGTGGCGAACTGTTGGAGCACTATGGTGCGACCTTCGGTCTCCTGCGACGAGTTCTGCGATCCGAGCACCAATTTTGTGGCGTCGGCGCGGCCGACAACACGATGCGCCCCGTGCTGAGTAAGTTCGACTACGACACACGGACCACGAGGCGATGGACTGACACAGAGAGGGGTGCCATGCGTTCGCTGCTGGCGCTCCTGCTCTGGGTGGTGACCACGGCGCTGCTGGCCGTCAGCGTGCCCGCGCTGTGGACGCAGCACAATATCGTCAGCGTGGACGGGTACTCGGACCTGGCGGCCGGCGCGGCCAGGAGTCCGGCCCTGCAGCAGCCGATGGCCGCCGAGCTGACCGCCCAGGTGTCCAGTGCCACCGGAGCCTCGGGTGTGCAGGCCACCCTGCTGGGCGCGGCCGCCAACTCCTACACCGCCAGCCCGGTCTTCCCGGGGCAGTTCGCCGCCGTCAACCGGGTGGCGCATCGCTGGCTGTTCACCAATGACGCGCAGGGCCAGTGGGTGGTGGACCTGTCGCCGATGCTGGCCGACAGTTCCATCCGGCAGACGCTGGACGGGTTCGGCGTCCAGGTGCCGACGAGCCTGCAGGTTCCGGTGACCGAGAACGAATCCGGCGGTCTGCGGCCGGGCCAGTTGCGCCCCGTCGCGCTGTGGGGCCCGTGGGTCAGTGTCGGGGTGGCCGTACTTGCCGTCGTGTTCGCCCTGCTGACCCTCACGGCGTCCCGCAAGCGCGGCAGAATGTTTGCCGCGCTGGGGGTTTCGGCACTGCTGGTCGGTGCGGCCGGCTGGGCCGGTATCGAGATCGGCCGCGGCCATGTCGACGATGCGCTGAACCGGACCACCGGCAACATCCACGCCATCGCCGATGTGATGGTCGCCCACGCGGTCAACAGCATGCACATGTGGCTGAACCTCACCCTGACCGTCGGCGGCGGCATGGTGATCATCGGGGTGATCGTGTCGCTGCTCAGCGGGCTGGGCGGGTCACGTCAGGAAGAAGTCCCCGTCACCCGCAAGCGCTGAGTAGTTCTCAGCGCCGCCCGCGCGGCGGCACCCGTTTCACATCGCTGACGGCCAGGCCCGCGGCCACCTCCAGGTCGAAGAGCGCGGGTTCGATCAGATCGGCCATCTTGTGGATGTCCGCTGCCACCTCGGGTGTGGTGATGAAGCCGAAGTCGACCGAACCGCAGTAGCTGAAGCACGTGACGTTGAGTGCCACATCGAACAGCAGCGGGCCGAGCGGCATCAGGCTCTCGACCTTCGCGCCACCGAGATACAGCGGGAAGTCCGGGCCGGGCACATTGCTGATGACCACGTTCATCGGGGCGATCGAGCTGCCGATCCCGCTGGCCGCATAGGCCCGCGACGCCAGGGCGAGCAGGCCTGGCGGCGTTGTCTCGGTGTACCCCATGATCTGGTTCGCGGTCAGCGCCTTGGCCATCTCCTTGGCGCCCTGGGTATAGGCGTAGATGGCCTTGATGCGGCGGGCGGGGTCGGCGATATCGCTGGCGAGCACGACCGTCATGGCCGACACCTGGTTGCCCACACCGTTATCGGACTCCGACCGGGTGGACACCGGCACCTGGGAAACCAGTGACTTCTCCGGTAACTCGTTGCGCTCCTTGAGGTATTCGCGCATGGCGCCGGACACCAGTGCGAGCACGACATCGTTGAGCTTGACCCCGAACGCCTCCTTCACCGCCTTGACCCGTTCCAGCGGGACCCGCGCCCCCGCCACCCTGCGGTGCGGCGAGATCGGGGCGTTGAATCGCACTGTCGGCCCATCGAAATAGCGCGGCGGCTTGTTGTCGATCCCGCGGACCGCGATCTGCTGGCGCACCGTCTGCTCGATGAGCCGGGCGATCCGGTAGGGCGTCTTGACGCCGAGGTTGATCAGTCCGTTGACGAACCGAACCTCGGGCCGCGGCAGACCGACGCCGACGAGGGAGCGGTCGACGTCGACGGCGGGTGGGCGTGGCTCGCGGGTCACGTCGAAGAGGATCTCGGTCAGTCCGGCGCCGGAGACGCCGTCGACGACGGCGTGGTGCATCTTCGTGATGATCGCGACGCGGCCGTTTTTGAGGCCCTCGATCCACCACAGTTCCCACAGCGGTTTGGACCGGTCGAGTTTGTAGGACATCAGCCGGCCGGCCAGTTCGTCGAACTCCTTGCGGCCGCCCGGCGCAGGCACGGCAATCCGCCGGATGTGGAAGTCGATGTCGAGGTCGTCGTCCTCGACGAACCACGGCCGGTCCATCCCCATCGGGGCACCCGTCACCCGCCAACGCAACTGGGGGAGTTCGGGCAGCCGGCTGGCGACGAGTTCGCGTACGCGTTCGAAGCTGAAGTCGGGTGCATCGGTCGGGTCGCAGATGGCGCACGCCCCGATGTGCATGTGCCAGCCATCGGTTTCGGCGAACCAGAATGCTGCGTCCACGCTCGATAGCCGGCTCATGGGGGAGCGTACGCGGGGGGTGGTGGCTATCGGCCGTGGTTGCGCATGCGGTGGCCAAGTTTCTCCACCGAGTCGGCACGGGTGGTGACTGCGGACGTGATCGCCAGCGCGATCAGCACATCGGCGGCCGTGATGAACAGGCCGGCCCAGTACATCCATCTGATGGTGGGGTCCGGTTGGGCGGCGAAGTAGACGAACAGGAAGATCGGCCCGACGATCCCGCAGACCAGCGTCATGGCCTGGATGGTGAGATAGCGTTTGAACACCGAGAATCCGGACATCGGCGTCAGCATAACCGCGCCACCGTTCCCGCGATTCCGCAAATTACCGTCGTGGTTACAGTAGCGTCGGCCAACATGCTGCGCGTCATTCAATGGGCCACCGGATCGGTCGGCAAGCAGTCTGCCGCCGCCGTGCACAGCCATCCTGAACTGGAACTTGTCGGCGCATACGTCTACTCCGCGGGCAAGGCCGGCCGTGATGTCGGTGAGATCTGCGGTATCGGCGACATCGGGGTCATGGCCACCGATGACCCCGACGAGATCGTGGCGGCCGATGCCGACTGTGTGCTCTACATGCCGCAGGGCGAGATGAACCCGCTCGGCGCCGTCGGCGACATCTGCCGGTTGTTGGCCTCGGGCAAGAACGTGATCTCCACCGCCGTCACCGCACTGATCTACCCCGCTGCAATGGGCCGGCGCGTGCTGGCCCGGCTCACCGAAGCCTGCACCGCGGGCAGGTCCTCATTCCACGGCACCGGGATCGAACCAGGCTGGGCCGCAGAGGTTCTGCCGCTGACCATGTCCGGGCTCTTCCAGCGCATCGACACGCTGCTGGTGCAGGAACTACTCGACTACAGCACCTATGACAGCGCCGAGATGATGTTCGATGTCATGGGCTTCGGCCGACGTCCCGACGAACCGGTCCCGATGGCCGACCCGCTGCTGGCCGGGATGACCTTCCGGGCACCGCTGATGCTGCTCGCCGACGGTCTGGGCGCCACCATCGACGATTTCCTGTTCGACCGGCAGGTCGCCGTCACGGCCGACCCCTTCGACGTCAAGGCCGGCCGTATCGAGGCGGGAACCGTTTCCGCGCAACGCTTCTCCTACACCGCGGTGGTCAACGGCCGCCGAGCCATGACAGTCGAGCACATCACCCGCCTCGGTGCCGATCAGGCACCGGACTGGCCGACCGGACGGGGCTGGCACGTCACCGTCGAGGGCAACCCGTCGATGGAACTGCGGTCGGCCATCGCCGTGCGCGGCGAGGACGAGACCGAGCAGGGCTGCCTGGGCACCGCCATGCACGCGGTTCACGCCATCGCCCCGGTGTGTGCGGCCCCGCCGGGTATCCGCACGTTCCTGGACCTGCCGATCATCGCCGGCCGGGGCGTGCTGGCCGGGTAACGCGCGTGAAATAGCGCCGACACCTGGGGGTAGTGCGCCCGAACTACTTTCCTGGCGATGAAGACTCTTTCCAGCCCCGCAGTGCAGATCGGCATCGCGGCTGTCGGCGGTATCGCTTTCGGTCTGCTCGTCGGCGAGTGGGCGGCAAATCTGAAGTTCGTCGGGGACATGTTCATCCGGCTCATCCAGATGTCGATCGTGCCGCTGGTGGTGGCCTCGGTCATCGTGGCCACCGCGTCGATGACGGGTGCCGGCACCGGCCGGATCGCTTTCCGCACCTTCAAATGGATGCTCGGCTTCTCCTTCGTCGCCGCGGTGCTGGCGTGGTTGCTCAGCACCTGGATCCAGCCCGGGGCGGGCATGGTCTTCACCCAGGAACTCGATCCCGCCCTGCAGGAGTCCGCGGGGGAGGCGCTGGGCTGGCAGGAGACGCTGCTCAACTTCGTCTCGACCAACATCTTCAACGCGATGTCGACCGCCACGATGGTCCCCATCATCGTCTTCTCGTTGTTGTTCGGTATCGCGCTGCGCATCCACATCAACGCCCGCGGCGACGATTCGGTGCTCGGCTTCATCGATCAGATCCAGCAGATCGTGCTGACCATGATCCGGTTGGTGATGTACGTGGCGCCGCTCGGCGTCTTCTGCCTGCTCGCTGCGCTCGCCGGAGACGTGGGTTTCTCGGTGGTCACCACGGCGCTGAAATACCTCGGCACCACGCTGCTCGGGGTGCTCATCCTCTTCGCGCTGTTCGTCCTCGTCGTCACGGTGCGCACCCGGCTCAGCCCGTTGAAGCTGCCGGAGAAGCTCGCCGAACAGACCGCCATCGCCATCACCACGACGAGCTCTGCGGTCACCTTCCCGACGGTGCTGCGCAACGCCGTCGAGAAGGTGGGCGTCAGCCAGAAGGTCGCCAACTTCACCCTGTCCATCGGACTGACGATGGGCTCCTACGGCGCCGTCCTGAACTACATGATCGTGGTGATGTTCCTGGCCCAGGCCGGCGACATCAACCTCAGTTTCGGTCAGATCGCGCTCGGGATGGCGCTGGCGATCCTGCTCAACATGGGCACCATCACCGTCCCCGGCGGCTTTCCGGTCGTCGCGATGTTCCTGGCGACCTCACTGGGGCTGCCGTTCGAAGCCGTCGGCCTGCTGATCGCCGTCGACTGGTTCGCCGGAATCTTCCGCACCTTCCTCAACGTCAACGGGGACACCTTCGTGGCGATGCTGGTCGCCAACGCCGACGACGAGATCGACCGCGACGTCTACAACGGCACCAAGTCGGTGACCGCCGAGGAACTCGACCTCGCCGAGTACAGCGACGCCATGGCGCGCGCGGACCAGGCGGATTAACCGCCGAGGGTCCGCCACAGGTAGCGGTAGATCAGCGCAGCCCGGAACGCGGCCTGCGAGTTGTCCGCCGCGCCACCGTGCCCGCCCTCGATGTTCTCGTAGTAACTCACCGGATGCCCGGCCTCCTCGAGGGCCGCGGTCATCTTGCGGGCATGCCCGGGGTGCACCCGGTCGTCACGGGTCGAGGTGGTGATCAGGATCGGCGGATAGTTACGGTCAGCCGAAATATTCTGATACGGCGAGTATTTCGAGATGAACTCCCAGTCGGCCGGATCATCGGGGTTGCCGTACTCGGCCACCCAGGAGGCCCCGGCCAGCAGCAGGTGGAACCGCTTCATGTCCAGCAACGGCACACTGCACACCAGCGCGCCGAACAGATCCGGGTAGCGCGTCAGCATGATGCCCATCAGCAGACCGCCGTTGCTGCCGCCCTGCGCGCCCAGCCGGTCCACCGTGGTCACGCCGCGCGCCACCAGATCCCGTGCCACCGCGGCGAAGTCCTCGTCCACGAGGTGGCGGCCCGCGCGCATCGCCTGGGTGTGCCAGCCCGGCCCGTACTCCCCGCCGCCGCGGATGTTGGCCAGCACGTAGGTGCCGCCGCGGGCCAGCCACAGCCGGCCCAGCACTCCGTCATAGCCCGGTGTGCGCGATACCTCGAACCCGCCATAGCCGCCCAGCAGCGTCGGCCCCACCGCGCCCGGCCTACCGACCACGAAGTACGGAATCCGGGTGCCGTCGGCTGACGTCGCGAAATGCTGTGCGACCTCGATACCGGCCGCATCGAAGAAACCGGGCGCCTGCTTGATCCGGGTGACCGGGCCCTCCGGGGTACCGTGCAGAAGCTGTGACGGCGTGACGAAACCGCTTGAATCCAAGAAGATCTCGTCACCATGTGAGTCGGCGGCGGCGATCACCGTGTTGGTGTTCGGCGGCACTCCGGGCAGCTCGGCCGCCGTCCACTCGCCGGGGGTGAAGATCTGCACGCGGCTGGCGACATCGGCCAGCGTGACCACGACGAGCCTGTCCCGCGTCCACGAGTACTGGTGCAGGCTGGTGCGGGCATCCGGCTCGAAAACCACGATCAGATTCTTTGTGCCGGATATGAACTCGGCATAGCTGGCCGACAGCAGTGAGCCGGCGGCATACCCGTCCCAGTCGGTGCGCAGCTCGATGAGCAGCCAGTCGTGATGCACCGAGACGCTGGCGTCGGTGGGGGCGTCGATGCGCAGCAGTTCCTCGTCGCGCAGTTCGTAGATCTCGTCGTTGAAGAAGTCGACTGCACGGCTGATCATGGTCCGCTCGAAACCGGGGGTGCGGTCCACCGAGGCCGCGACGATGACGTCGGCCTGCTCCCCGGAGTAGACCGTCACCGCGTCGGCCAGCGCGTCCCCGCGGCGCCAGCGCTTGACCAGCCGGGCGTAGCCGGAATCGGTCAGCGAATCCGGGCCGAAGTCGGTGCCGACCAGTACGGTGTTCGCGTCCTCCCAGGTGATCTGGGTCTTGGCTTCGGGTAGTTCGAATCCGCCGGTCACGAATTCGCGTGTGCGCATGTCGAATTCCCGTACCACCACGGCGTCGGCCCCGCCGCGGGACAGGCTGATCAGTGCCAGCGCGTGGTCGGGTTCGATGACATCGGCGCCGGCCCACACCCAGTTCTCGCCGTCGGCGGCCGCCAGCGCGTCGACATCGATGACCACATCCCAGTCTGGGGTGTCGCTCCGATAGCTCTCCAGAGTGGTGCGCTGCCACAGACCGCGCGGGTTGGTCTCGTCGCGCCAGAAGTTGTACAGGTAGTCCCCGCGCCGGCGCACGTACGGGATGCGGGCGTCGGTGTCGAGCACCTGCAGCGCCTCGGTGCGCATGGCCTCGAACTCGTCGTCCCCGAGGTCGGTCAGGGTCGGTTCATTGTGTCGGCGCACCCAGTCCAGGGCGTCGTCGCCGGTGACGTCTTCGAGCCAGAGATACGCGTCGGTGGGGTCTTCAGGGGCGAGCGAAGCGACAGGGGGGTCAATGGAACTCATGCCTCAATTCTTACCGTGCGCGTAGCCTGGGCACATGACCAGCCGAGCCCTGATCACCGCGGCCGCCGCGGACCTGCTGCGCACGCTGCAAAACCGTCACGGGGCCTTGATGTTTCATCAGTCCGGTGGATGCTGCGACGGGTCCTCGCCGATGTGTTACCCGGACGGGGACTTCATCGTCGGCGACCGCGACATCCTGCTGGCCGTGCTCGACGTCGGCGACGGCGTCCCGGTCTGGATCTCCGGCCCGCAGTTCGACGCCTGGAAACACACCCAGTTGGTGATCGACGTCGTGCCGGGCCGCGGCGGTGGTTTCAGCCTGGAGTCCCCGGAGGGCATGCGATTCCTGAGTCGTGGCCGGGTGTTCACCGACGAGGAGACCGCCGGATTGGCCGCCCCGATCACCGGGGCGCAGTACGAGGCGGGGGCCCGGCCTGAGCATGAGGGCACCCGCATCGTGGCCGAGGCGCAGGAGGCCTGCCCGGTGCCGCAACGCTTGGGCTGAACATATTCGCTTCATGTGTTCAGATAGACACATGAAGACTCCGGCCGCCGCGTTGGCCGTCGTGCTGCTCGCGGGCTGCGCCGCGCCGTCCGATGGCGCCGACCCCGACCAGATCGTGCTCTCCGACGGATACGAGCTCGGGGGCTACAACCCGGTCAACGGCTACGCGGAGACCGGTGTGTCCCCGCTCTACGACGGGCTGTACCGGCCGGCCGCAACCACCGACACGTTGCTGCCCGAGCTCGTTCCGGCACTGGCAGCCCAACCCCCGCAACCGGCCGGCCCCAACACGTGGCGGCTGCCGCTGCGTGCCGGGGTCAAGTTCTCCGACGGCAGCACACTCGACTCGGCCGATGTCGTCGCCACCTACGACGCGGTGCGCGACCCGGCGGTCGCCTCCGAGATCGCCACCTCCGTCGCGCCGATCGTGCGGGTCAGCGCCGACGGTCCCGATGTCGTCACCGTCGAATTGGACACCGCCGCCGACCCGCGGCCCTACCTACTGCTGGGCATCGTGGCGTCGGAGAGGGTTGAGGCCGCCCCGGCGGCCGACTGGGCGGTGAACACCGAGCCGGTCGGCACCGGCCCGTACCGGCTGGAAAGCCTGCGTCCGGATCAGGCCGTCATGGTCGCCCGCGACGACTACTGGGGTGAGCCCGCCCGGATCAAGCGCGTCGTGTACACCTACACGCCCGACGACAATGCCCGGGCGCAGGCCATGGTCGCGGGGTCGGCGGACGGCACCAGCCTGCCGCCGCGGCTCATCGGCTCCATCACGCGCGACGGCATCCAGACCGTCGGCGTCGCATCGGCGGACTGGCGCGGGGTGTCGCTGCCCGCAGGCAACCCGTTCACCGCGGACCCGAAGGCGCGGCTGGCGATGAACATCGGGGTGGACCGCGACGCGCTGGTCCGCGACGTCCTCGTCGGCTACGGCCGGCCGGCCAGCACGCCGGTGGCCGCGGTCTACGGCGACGCCCACAACCCGGATGCCGAGTACCGATTCGACCGGGAGCGGGCCACGGCGCTGCTCGAGGAGGCCGGCTGGCGCGCCGCGGGCGATCAGATCCGTGAAAAAGACGGCGTCGCAGCGTCATTCGAACTGTTGTACAACGCCCATGACACCCTGCGGCGCGATATCTCGGTGGCCTTCGCCGCGGCGATGAAACCGCTGGGCATCGATGTCCGGCCGCGTGGCAGCAGCTGGGATGAGATCGACACCCGCTTCGGCGATGCTGCGGTGCTGCTCGGTGGCGGCGCGACGCCGTACAGCATCGACTCGCAGGTCTATGACACCCTGCACACCCGGGTGCCGGATTCCTCGCCGTATGCGAATCCCGGCGACTTCACCGCGCCCGGGCTCGACGCGCTGCTGGAGCAGGCGCGTGCATCGGCGTCCGGGCCGGCCAAAGACGAGCTGTACCGCCGGATTCAGGCCACCTACGCAGCCGTTCCGTCCCAGGTCTTCCTGGTGTTCCTCGACCACGCGTACGGCTACCGGGAGCTGGGCTGGCAGCAGAGCGCACCCATCCTGGAACCGCATTCGCACGGGGTCGGCTGGGGCCCGTGGTGGGATCTCGCTGCATGGAAGCGTTGAAATTCCCCGTGTCGATGCGCTCCAGCCCGCCGCTGAGACTGCTCGGGATCCGCGTCGCCGTCGCGGTCCCGCTGACCGTGGCGATCTCGGCGGCCATGTTCTGGGTCGCCTCGCTGTCACCGTTCGATCCGCTGGCCGCCTACCTCGGCTCCAACTACCAGTTCGCCACCGAGTCCCAGCGTACGGCGATGCGGGCCGCCTACGAGACCGATATGCCGTGGTGGCGGGCGTGGTGGCAGTGGATGGGCGGGCTGGCGCACGGTGACCTCGGCTGGTCGTCCACCCAATCCCAGCCGGTGGCCACCGTGCTGGCCGAACGGATGCCGTTCACACTGCTGCTCTCGGGTGCCGCGCTGCTGACCGCCGCGGTGGTGGCGATCTTGGTGGGCGCCGTCGCCGGGATGCGCACCGGCGGGGTCGTCGACCGGCTCTGCACCGGCGGCGCGGTGGTGTTCGCCGCGGTGCCGCCCTTCGTGGTGTCCCTGGGACTGGTGCTGGTGGTCGCGGTCGGCCTGCGTTGGTTGCCGGCATCCGGGGCGGTGGCGCCGGGAGCGGACTACACGGTCGCCGGCGTGCTTTGGCACGCCGTCCTGCCGTGGATCGCGCTGACGATCTCCCAGATTCCGTGGCTGCTGCTCACCACCCGCGCCGCGGTGGTGGCGAGCACCCAGTCCGACGCCGTGCGCGGGGCGCGGGCCCGCGGTGTGCACGGTGGCGCGCTGCTGCGCGGCCATGTCGCGCCGGTGTCGGTGCTGCCCACGCTCGCGCTGCTGGGCACCCGGCTGCCCGAGCTGATCGCCGGCGCCGCTATCGTCGAGACCGTCTTCGGCTGGCCGGGTATGGCCGCCGTGCTGGTGGAATCTGCTGCAGCCCTGGACTTTCCGCTGCTTGCCGCGCTGACCGTCGGGGCTGCACTGGCGGTGCTCGCCGGTTCGGCGCTGTCGGACGCCGCGGCGGTGGCGATCGACCCGAGGGTCAGGGTCGCGGCATGAGCGAAGCGTGCACGAGGTGGCCATGGATCGTGCTTGCGGTGATCGCCGCGGCCGCCGTCGGCATCCCGCTGGTGGCCGGGGAGCAGGTCGCCGATTTCGCGGCGGCGCTGCGGCCACCGGGCGCCGGGCATCTGGCGGGCACCGACCATTCCGGCTATGACCTGCTGGTCCGCACCGCCGCGGGGCTGCGGGTGTCGCTGCTGATCGCGGTGGTGTGCGCCGTGGCGGCCACCGTGCTGGGCCTGGCCGTCGGGGTGGCCGCCGCGCTGGCCGGCGGCTGGGTCGACGCCGTGGTGATGCGGCTGGTCGACGGGTTCAACGCGCTGCCGCACCTGGTGGTCGGCATCGTGATCGCGGCCATGTGGCGGGGTGCGCCGCTGGCCATCATCGCCTCGATCGCGCTGACGCACTGGCCCGCGGTGGCCCGGGTGGTCCGTGCCGAACTGCTGGCGATCACCGACTCGGGCTGGATCCAGACCTCCCGGCTGGCCGGTGCATCCCGCTGGTTCATCGCGCGCGGCCATCTGCTGCCCGCGGTCACCGGCCAGGCGCTGGTCGCCATGGTCATGGTGCTGCCGCACGCGGTGTGGCACGAATCCACCCTGTCCTTCCTCGGGGTCGGGCTCTCCCCGGACCGGGCCAGCCTCGGCACGCTGCTCAGCGACGCCCGCGGCGACGTGCTGACCGGCGCGTGGTGGACGCTGGTCGTCCCCGCCGCGGCACTCGTCGTGACCGCACTCGCCTTCGCGGCCGTCGGCACCCTGGTACGTGAGCGGCACCGCCCACCGGTGGGGCAGGTCTGGTGACCGGGCTCGACGGCTTGACCGTGGACATCGCGATCCGGCGCCGCGGCACGGAAACCGTGCGGGTGCTCGACGGGGTGGATCTGGATGTGCCCGCCGGCCGGGTCACCGCGCTGGTCGGCGAATCGGGCTGCGGCAAGTCGCTGGTGGCCTCCGCGCTGAGCGGGCTGATGCCGCCCGGATCGCGGGTGTCGGGGCGAATAGTGCTCGGCGACAGAGAAATCCGTCATGACGATGAGCCGGCATGGCGGCTGCTCCGGGGTGCTCACGTGGGGGTGGTGCCGCAGTCGGCGGCCACCTCGTTCACCCCGGTGCGCACCCTCGGCGCCCAGCTCGACGAGGTCTGCGCCCGGCTGGATGCGGACCGGACACCCGCGCAGCTGTGCGCGGCCGTCGCGCTTCCCGTCGACGCGCTAGGCCGCTATCCGCACGAACTGTCCGGCGGCATGGCCCAGCGTGCGGCCATCGCCGCCGCGATCGCGGGACGCCCTGGCCTGCTACTGGCCGATGAACCGACCTCGGCGCTGGACCCGGAGAACGCGGCGGTCGTCTGGGCACTACTCGGTGCGGCCGCCGCCGCGGGCGCAGCGGTGCTGGCGATCACCCATGACGTGCCGTCCCTGCTGCGCGCCGGCGTCTGCTCCGATATCGCGGTGATGGCCGACGGTGCTGTGCGCCGTCAACTGCCGCTCGATGCGGCGCTGGCCGTCGATGATCCCCACACGCGGGCCCTGCTACGGGCGGTGCCGGCGTGAGTCTGCGGGCAGCGGGGGTGACCGTGTCCTTCGGCAGCACGACGGTGCTCGACGCGATCGACCTGGAGGCGCCCGCCGCGGCGATCACCGGGATCACCGGGCCTTCGGGCAGCGGCAAGACCACCCTGCTGCGGGTGCTGGCCGGCCTGCAGACCCCGGACCGCGGCACGGTGCACTACGGCGGAGCGGCCGTGGCACCCCCGGGGTCGATCGCGCTGCTGGCCCAGCATCCCCGCGCGGTCTGCAACCCGCGCTGGACGCTGCGGCGGATCATCGGCGAACCCGCCGCGATCCGCGGTGAACCCGACACCGTGGATGCGCTCGCCGCGCGGGTCGGCCTGGATTCCGGCCTGCTGCAACGGTATCCGGGGCAGGTCAGTGACGGGCAGTTGCAGCGGGCTTGCCTGGGCCGGGTGCTCGGTCAATCCGCGGGCACGGTGCTCTGCGACGAACCCACCGCAATGCTGGACCCCATCGCATCGGCCTCGGTGCGCGGATTACTGCGGGAGATCTCGGCCGCGGGCGCCGTCGTCGTCGTGGTCAGTCACGACCCCGAGCTGATCGCGGCGCTCGCCGACCGGCAGCTCAGCCTTTCGCCAGGGTGAACTGCACGACATCGGTCTGGCGCGCGCGGAACAGCTTCGCGCACCCGGTGAGGTACTTCATGTAGCGCTCGTAGACCTCTTCGGACTGGATCGCGATCGCCTCGTCCTTGTGCTCCTGCAGCTTCTCGGCCCAGATGTCGAGGGTCTTGGCGTAATGCAGCTGCAAGGACTGTTCACGGGTCAGGGTGAAATTGCCCTCCGCGGCCTTCTCCTTGACCATCTCGACCGACGGCAAGCGGCCGCCCGGGAAGATCTCGGTGATGATGAACTTCACGAACCGGGCCAGCTCGAAGGTCACCGGGATGCCCGCTTCCTTGGCCTTCGCGGGATTGAACGCGCAGATGGTGTGCAGCAGCATCACCCCGTCGTCGGGCAGCGCGTCATGGGCCATCCGGAAGAAATCCGGGTAGCGGTCGAAACCGAAATGCTCGAAGGCACCGATGGAGACGATCCGGTCGACCGGATCGCTGAACTGCTCCCAGCCCTGCAGCAGCACCCGCCGGTCCCGGGAGCTGTCCATGGCGTCGAAGCTGCGCTGCACGTGGGCGGCCTGGTTCTTCGACAGCGTCAGCCCGACGACGTTGACGTCATACTTCTCCACCGCGCGCCGCATCGTGGCACCCCAGCCGCAGCCGATGTCGAGCAGCGTCATGCCCGGTTGCAGCCCCAGCTTGCCCAGCGCGAGGTCGATCTTGGCCAGCTGAGCCTCTTCCAGCGTCATGTCGTCACGCTCGAAGTAGGCGCAGCTGTAGGTCTGCGTCGGGTCGAGGAACAGCTGGAAGAATTCGTCGGACAGGTCGTAGTGGGCCTGGACGTCCTCGAAGTGCGGCGTCAATTTGTTCGGCATTGCGGTTCCCCCTCTTGGTCGCAGTGCGACACATCTCAAGGCATTCGACACCATCAATGTTTCGGATTGGTGAGAAGGCCCGTGTCGGGTTACCCAGACGGGTCCGCGACCAAACGAGTGCCCCGATAGGGTGGTACCCGTGACCCATTATGACGTCGTCGTACTCGGAGCCGGCCCCGGCGGATATGTGGCGGCCATCCGCGCTGCCCAACTCGGTCTGAACACCGCGATCGTCGAACCCAAATACTGGGGCGGCGTCTGCCTGAACGTCGGGTGTATTCCGTCCAAGGCGCTGCTGCGCAACGCGGAACTCGCCCACATTTTCCACAAGGAAGCCAAGACCTTCGGCATCAGCGGGGAGGCCACCTTCGATTTCGGTGCCGCCTTCGACCGCAGCCGCAAGGTCGCCGACGGCCGCGTCGCCGGTGTGCACTTCCTGATGAAGAAGAACAAGATCACCGAGATCCACGGCTACGGCAAGTTCACCGATGCCAACACCATCGAGGTCGACCTCAACGAGGGCGGCACCGAGTCGGTGACCTTCGACAACGCGATCATCGCGACCGGCTCGTCCACCCGCCTGGTGCCCGGCACGTCGTTGTCCGAGAACGTCGTCACCTACGAGAAGCAGATCATGTCGCGGGACCTGCCCGGGTCGATCATCATCGCCGGTGCCGGCGCCATCGGCATGGAGTTCGCCTACGTGCTGAAGAACTACGGCGTCGACGTCACCATCGTCGAGTTCCTGCCGCGCGCGCTGCCCAACGAGGATGCCGAGGTCTCCAAGGAGATCGAGAAGCAGTACAAGAAGCTGGGCGTGAAGATCCTCACCGGCACCAAGGTCGAGACGATCGAGGACGACGGGTCCACGGTCACGGTCACGGTGTCCAAGGACGGCAAGTCCGAGGAGCTCAAGGCCGACAAGGTCATGCAGGCCATCGGCTTTGCGCCCAATATCGAGGGCTTCGGGTTGGAGAACACCGGGGTGGCGCTCACCGAGCGCAAGGCCATCGACATCGATGACCACATGCGCACCAACGTGCCGCACATCTACGCCATCGGCGATGTGACCAGCAAGCTGCAGCTCGCCCACGTGGCCGAGGCGCAGGGCGTGGTGGCCGCCGAGACGATCGCCGGCGCCGAGACGCTGACCCTGGGTGACTACCGGATGATGCCGCGCGCCACGTTCTGCCAGCCGCAGGTCGCCAGCTTCGGGCTGACCGAGGAGCAGGCCAAGGAAGAGGGCTATGACGTCAAGGTCGCCAAATTCCCGTTCACGGCCAACGGCAAGGCACACGGATTGGCCGACCCCGTCGGCTTCGTCAAGCTGATCGCCGACACCAAGTACGGCGAGCTGCTGGGCGGGCACCTGATCGGGCCCGACGTCTCCGAGCTGCTGCCCGAGCTGACGCTGGCCCAGAAGTGGGATCTGACCGTCAACGAGCTCACCCGCAATGTGCACACTCACCCGACCCTGTCCGAGGCGCTGCAGGAAGCCATTCACGGCCTGGCCGGCCACATGATCAACTTCTGACGGGGTCCGCCGTGCCGAGCAGGGCAGTGATCGTCGCCGCCATCGGTGGCCTGGTGATCGGGCACATGCTGTGGTTGCTCGCCATCACGCTGGCGATCAACACCGGCGAGGTGAGCTTCTGGGTGCTCATCGCCTCGGCGGTGATCACGGTGCTGTCCGCGATCGTCGCCTGGCTGGGCTGGCGCGCATACCAGCGCAAGGATCAGGTGTGGACGGCGTTCCTGTGGTCGGTGCCGGTGGCCCCGATGTTGTTCACGCTCGTGGTGCTCGGCGTGACGTACTTGTAGCCCCGGGTCGCTGCGCTCCTGCCCGCCGTACCTATAGCTAGTCCGGGAAGTCCAGGGGTATCCGCAGCGTCGCCATGGTGGCGGCCAGCGCGTCGTATTGTCCAGCGAGGGTGCAGAATTCGATGATCTGGGCGCGGTTGTAGAGCTTGGACAGCGCCGTCCACGTCTCGGCCGACATGGACCGGGTGATGACGAACTCGTCGGTCGCGGTGATGAGCACCCGCTGATGCGGTGCCAGACCCGGCGCGTCCGGGCCCTCGAAGATGGCGGCCTGGACCTCGGCGTTCAGTCCGCGGCTGCGGGCCAGTCGGCGGTGCTGCTGCAGTTCGTACTCGCTGTTGCGCAGGTGACCGACCCGCAGGATCACCAGTTCGGCGTCCTTGCGGTCCAGCTTGCCTGCGTAGAGCAGGTAACCGGACAGCGGCAGCCAGGCCAGGAACATGAGCCGGTGCTGACCGAGCACGTTCATCAGGTGGAATTTCGGGGCCCGGATCCGGCGGGCGCCGGCCTTGGCGATGGCCCAGTTCAGCGGGCCGAGTTCGCGCAGCCCGCCGGGCGGGATGCGGGCGGGGGAGTCCCCGGCGGGGGCCACTTCGGAATCGGTCATGTCGTCTGCTTCGTCAGGTATGGGGACACCGTGCTGCGGTGTTCGTCGAGGTCGAGGGCCTTGCCGAGGGCCGGGAAGGCGCGCTGCGGGCAGTTGTCCCGTTCGCACACCCGGCAGCCGGCACCGATCGGTGTTGCCGTCGTAGCGTTTGGGCCACCGGACAGATCCAGCCCTTCCGAGTAGACCAGCCGGTGCGCATGTCGGAGCTCACAGCCCAGGCCGATCGCGAACGTCTTACCCGGCTGACCATAGCGCGACGCGCGGCGCTCGACGGTGCGCGCCACCCACATGTAGTCGCGGCCGTCGGGCATCTGGGCAATCTGGACCAGGATCTTGCCTGGGTTGGCGAACGTCTCGTAAACGTTCCACAGCGGGCAGGTACCGCCGGAAGAGGAAAAGTGAAATCCGGTGGCGGACTGGCGTTTGGACATGTTGCCGGCCCGGTCCACCCGGACGAAGGACAGCGGCACCCCCCGCATGGACGGGCGCTGCAGGGTGGACAGCCGATGCGCGATGGTCTCGTAGGATACCGCGTAGAACGCGGAGAGTCGCTCGACGTCGTAGCGGAAGTTCTCGGCGACATCGTGGAACTGCCGGTAGGGCAGCACGGTGGCCGCGGCGACATAGTTGGCCAGTCCCATCCGGGCCAGCGTGCGTGACTCGTCGCTGGTGAATTTGCCCTCGTCGACCAGTGTGTCGATCAGATCCCCGAATTCCAGATAACCCAGTTCGGCGGCCAGCTTGAAGACGTATTGACCGCTGGCCAGGTGCCCGCCGATCTCCAGCGTGCGGGTCGCGGGGTCGAAGCGGTGCAGCACCGGGTCGCCGAGGTCGGTGCGCCGCACGATACGTACGCCGTGCACCCGGGTCAGCCGATCGGACAGTTCGCGGGTCAGTTCGGCGCGGTGCATCCGCATCGCGATGGTGAGATCTTCGGCGGCGGTGTCGAGCTCGTGCAGATAGTTCTGCCGCTGGTAGAAGTAGTCGCGCACCTCTTCGTGCGGCATGGTGATGGTTCCGGAACCCGCGCCGGACCCGGAGGTGAAGCGACCCTCGGAGAGGGCGGCCAGTTGGGTGCTGGTCAGCCGGTAGCGCTGGTGCAGGCTGACCATCGCCCGTGCGATCGCCGGGTGGGTGCTGACGATATCGGCGAGCTCGGCCGGGTCGATGGCGATGTCGAGGTCGCGGTCCAATGTCACCTCGCGCAACTCGGCCACCAGCCGGGTGTCGTCCTGGGAGGCGAAGAACGTCGCGTCCACCCCGAAGACCTCGGTGATGCGCAGCAGCACGGCGACGGTCAGCGGACGGACATCGTGTTCGATCTGGTTGAGGTAGCTCGGGGAGATGTCCAGCATCTGCGCCAGCGCAGCCTGGCTGAAGCCACGCTCCCGGCGGAGCTGGCGTACCCGCGATCCGACGTAGGTCTTGGACACCCCGAACAGCCTAGTCAAGGCTGCAAAGGTTGGCTTTGCATTCTTCGCAGGCCATATTGGGAACCATGACCCTGGCGAAGATCCTGATGCCCGTCCCCGACCCGCACCCGGATGTGTTCGATGTGCAGTGGCCGCTGCGGGTGGCCGATATCGACCGCGAGGGCCGCCTGAAGTTCGACGCCGCCACCCGGCACATCCAGGACATCGGCTCCGACCAGCTGCGCGAAATGGGCTATGAGGACACACATCCGGCGTGGATCGTCCGCCGCACGATGATCGATCTGATCGAGCCGATCACGTTCAAGGACACCCTGCGGCTGCGCCGCTGGTGCTCCGGGACGTCGAACCGGTGGTGTGAGATGCGGGTGCGCATCGAGGGCCGTCGGGCAGGCTTGATGGAGTCCGAGGCGTTCTGGATCAACTTCAGCCAGGAGACCCAGGCCCCCTCCCGGATCTCCGACGACTTCCTTGCCGGATTGCGGCGCACCACCGATGTGGACCGGCTGCGCTGGAAGTCCTACCTCAAGGCCGGCCCCCGCGAGGCCGCGGCGGCGGTGCGCAGGTACCCGGTCCGGGTGAGCGATATCGACCTCTTCGACCACATGAACAACTCGGTGTACTGGAGCGTGATCGAGGAGTACCTGCACGAGGCGCCGGAACTGCTGAAGGCGCCGCTGCGGGTGACGATCGAACACGACTCCGCGGTGGCGCTCGGTGACGACCTGGAGATCATCTCGCACGTGTATCCGGCCGGCTCGACCGACAAGTTCGGGCCGGAGCTCGAAGATCGCACTGTTACAACGCTCACATATGCCGTCGGGGACGAGACCAAAGCGGTCGCGTCACTGTTCGCGCTGTGACCCGGCACGTTTTAACAGTACGGGCGTACTGACCAGCAGAAACCACCTACCGGCCGGTAGCTTCTGAACCGGTAAAGCACGGAGTGGTCTTCGCAACCTTTGCAACATTCCTCCGTCAGTTGGACAAAATTGGCAATCGAAACGGGTGGACCTGCGGTAATGCGGTAGGGCATGCTCGGTATAGCAACGCAGCGAAGTCACTGCAGCGTTAACAAGAAACCGAATTGGCCTTATTGATGGGAGCCCTCATGTCGACCGTTGGCACGCCGAAGAGCCCGGAGCAGATCCAGCACGACTGGAACACCAACCCCCGCTGGAAGGGCATCGAGCGCACCTACACCGCAGAAGACGTCGTCGCCCTGCAGGGACACGTCGTCGAGGAGAGCACGCTGGCCCGCCGCGGCGCCGAGGTGCTGTGGGATCAGCTGCACACCATGGACTACGTCAACTCCCTCGGCGCGCTGACCGGCAACCAGGCCGTGCAGCAGGTGCGCGCGGGGCTGAAGGCCATCTACCTGTCCGGTTGGCAGGTCGCCGGTGACGCCAACCTGTCCGGCCACACCTACCCCGACCAGAGCCTGTACCCGGCCAACTCGGTGCCGCAGGTCATCCGCCGGATCAACAACGCGCTGCTGCGCGCCGACCAGATCGCCAAGGTCGAGGGTGACACCTCGGTGGAGAACTGGCTGGCCCCGATCGTCGCCGACGGTGAGGCCGGCTTCGGCGGCGCGCTCAACGTCTATGAGCTGCAGAAGGCCATGATCGCCGCCGGTGTCGCCGGGTCGCACTGGGAGGACCAGCTGGCCTCGGAGAAGAAGTGTGGCCACCTCGGTGGCAAGGTGCTGATCCCCACCCAGCAGCACATCCGCACCCTGACCTCGGCGCGTCTGGCCGCCGACGTCGCCGACGTGCCGACCCTGGTCATCGCCCGCACCGACGCCGAGGCCGCCACCCTGATCACCTCCGACGTCGACGAGCGCGATCAGCCGTTCATCACCGGCGACCGGACCAAGGAAGGCTTCTACCACGTCAAGAACGGTGTGGAGCCCTGCATCGCCCGCGCCAAGGCCTACGCCCCGTACTCCGACCTCATCTGGATGGAGACCGGCACCCCGGACCTGGAGCTGGCCAAGAAGTTCGCCGAGGCCGTCAAGGCGGACTTCCCCGACCAGATGCTCGCCTACAACTGCAGCCCGTCGTTCAACTGGAAGCAGCACCTGGACGATTCGACCATCGCCAAGTTCCAGAACGAGCTCGGCGCCATGGGCTTCAAGTTCCAGTTCATCACCCTGGCCGGCTTCCACGCCCTGAACTACTCGATGTTCGATCTGGCCCACGGCTACGCCCGCAACCAGATGAGCGCCTACGTCGAGCTGCAGGAGCGCGAGTTCGCCGCCGAGGAGCGCGGCTACACCGCGACCAAGCACCAGCGTGAGGTCGGCGCCGGCTACTTCGACCGGATCGCCACCACCGTGGATCCGACCAGCTCGACCACCGCGCTGGCGGGTTCGACCGAAGAGGGTCAGTTTCACTGAGCGAAGCGAAGTGAAACCGACGGTTTGAGCCACTGAGTCGTCGTGTTCGTGAGTTGATAGCGTCAGGCCTCGTCCGTGCATGCGGGCGGGGCCTGACGGCTGTCCGGAGTCCAAGGGAGTTGCAGTGAGTATTGAGCGGGTCGGCGTCATCGGGGCCGGACAGATGGGTGGCGGTATCGCCGAGGTGTGCGCGAAGGCCGGGGCGCACGTTCTGGTGTTCGAGCCGACCGACGATCTCATCGCCGCAGGCAACACACGTATCACCGCCTCCCTGGACCGCGCGGCGGCCAAGGGCAAGCTCAGCGAGGCCGATCGGGATGCGGCGCTGGCTCGGCTGACGTTCACCACCAGCCTCGCCGACATGGCCGACCGCCAGCTCACCATCGAGGCGATCGTGGAGGACGACACCGTCAAGGCGAAGGTCTTCGCCGAACTCGACCGCGTCATCGAGGATCCGGACGCCGTGCTGGCGTCGAATACGTCGAGCATTCCGATCATGCGGATCGCGTCGGCCACCCAGAACCCGCAGCGGGTACTGGGTCTGCATTTCTTCAACCCGGTTCCGGTGCTGCCGCTGGTGGAGCTCATCTCCACCCTGGTCACCTCCGAGGGGGCCATCGCACGGACCGAGGATTTCGCGGCCAACGCCCTGGGCAAGCAGGTCGTGCGCTGCTCGGACCGGTCCGGCTTCGTCGTCAACGCCCTGCTGGTGCCCTACCTGCTCTCGGCGGTCCGGATGGTCGAGGCCGGCTTCGCCACCGTCGAGGATGTCGACAAGGCCGTGGTGGGCGGACTGTCGCATCCGATGGGGCCGCTGCGGCTGTCGGATCTGGTCGGGCTCGACACGCTGAAGCTGATCGCCGACAAGATGTATGAGGAGTTCAAGGAGCCGTTGTACGGCCCGCCGCCGCTGTTGCTGCGCATGGTCGAGGCCGGTCAGCTGGGCAAGAAATCGGGTCAGGGCTTCTATTCGTACTGAGCCTGACAGGTAGAGTCAGGCGATGCGGTGTGGGGGCACCCGAATCTGGGTACTCGTCCACAGTTGTTCAAGACGATCACAGAGGGTTGTTTCCGAATGTCAAAAGTTGAGTCCGAGCTCGAGCCGTACTACGAAGAGTCGCAGTCGATCTACGACATCTCCAACGACTTCTTCGCGCTGTTCCTCGGACCCACCATGGGCTACACCTGCGGGTACTACGAGCGCGAGGACATGAACCTCGAGGAGTCCCAGAACGCGAAGTTCGATCTGGCACTCGGCAAGCTCGGTCTTGAGCCGGGGATGACGCTGCTCGACATCGGTTGTGGGTGGGGTGGGGCGCTGGAGCGGGCCATCCAGAAGTTCGATGTGAACGTCATCGGCATCACGCTGAGCAAGGCCCAGTCCGAATGGGCCCGCGCGCGGTTGGCGAAGCTCGACACGAAACGGTCCATCGAGATCCGGTTGCAGGGCTGGGAGGAGTTCAACGAGCCCGTCGACCGCATCGTCTCGATCGGTGCCTTCGAGGCGTTCAAGGCCGAGCGCTACCCGGTGTTCTTCGAGCGCGCCTACAGCATTCTGCCCGAGGGCGGCACCATGCTGCTGCACACGATCCTGGCCCACACCCAGGAGTTCTTCCGCACGAACGGCATCAAGGTCACCCTCAGCGATCTGAAGTTCATGAAGTTCATCGGTGAGGAGATCTTCCCCGGTGGGCAGCTGCCCGCCGTCGAGGACATCCAGAAACTGGCCGCGGACACCGGTTTCGACCTGCAGCGCATCCACCTGCTGCAGCCGCACTACGCGCGCACGCTGGACATGTGGGCGGCGAACCTGGAAGCAGCCAAGGACGAGGCCATCGCCATGCAGGGCCAGGTCGTCTATGACCGGTACATGAAGTACCTGACCGGGTGTGCGGACTTCTTCCGCCGGGGCATCACGAACATCGGGCAGTTCACGCTGGTCAAGCCCGCATAGTTCCGCCGACACTACGGTTTGTCGCGCCGAATAGCCTGAATGGCACCAATAACCGTAGTCTCAGCGGCGCTCGGCAACGCGGAGTGCGTTTCGAGCACGGCTGATCACCTGTTCCGGTCGATTCCTCAGCTGAGTACTGCTCACGCGCACGATCGTCCAGCCACAGGCGGCGAGGAATTCCAGCCGTTCGATATCGGCGGCATACGCGAGCGGATCCCGCCAGTGCTGTTCGCCGTCGTATTCGACGCCGACCAGCGCGTCCTCCCAGCCCATGTCGATGCGGCGCCGTACGAAACCCGATTCATCGGTGACCGGAATCTGGGTGGCCGGCCGCGGTAGACCCGCGCGGACCAGTAGCAGGCGCAGTCTGGTCTCCTGTGGAGACTCGGCGCCCGGGTCCACGAAACTCAGCGCTTCCCGTAATCGACGGATGCGGCGCGCACCGGGATAGCGTGCGGCGATCGCGGCAACGTCGCGGACGTCGCCGCGAGTTTTGTTCAGCAGCGCGTCGATCCGGACGATCGCGGTGTCCAGGGGTTGCCTGCGTCCGATGTCATAGCAGGTCCGCGCCACGCTGGTGCAGTCCATGTCACCGATCGCGACCACTTCGTCGGCGGCAATGGCGCCGCTGTGGATGCGGATACCGGGTGGCGACGGGTACCGGATGCGGGCCAGCTCGGCCGGAGCATCATCGGGTAGCCATTTGCTCCCCAGCGCGGCCGCCGCGGAGTACCCGGCCAAGGTCGCCTTGCGACCGGACCACAGCCACGCCGCTTCCGCCCGGTCACGCGCCGTCAGCGTGACATCGATTGGTACATAGACATTTTGGTGGAGCTTGCGGTACCGGGTCTGGAGCGCGTGCCGGGTGGCGAGCCCGGATGCCAGTGCTTCGCTACCGAGGACGATTGGACTCACACAGAATTGGACGCAGCCCTGCGTGATTCGGTTCCACATCGGCC
Organism: Mycolicibacterium frederiksbergense; assembly: GCF_012223425.1. Taxonomy (GTDB): domain Bacteria; phylum Actinomycetota; class Actinomycetes; order Mycobacteriales; family Mycobacteriaceae; genus Mycobacterium; species Mycobacterium frederiksbergense. Next base: position 1,628,297 of record NZ_CP038799.1, on the reverse strand, counting down.
GGGACTACGCTTTATGGCCAGGAATCTGTCATTCCGGGCCAGAATCCGTAGTCTCGGCGGACTCAGGCGTTCTTGAGGCGCTGCTTTTCTGCCTCGACATCGAAATCTGCTGGGGGCCACTGCAGATCGAGGCTCTTGAGGGCCTCGATCATCAGCTCCAGCACCGCGAGCCGGCTGTACCACTTCCGGTTGCACGGCACGATGTGCCACGGCGCGTATTCCGTCGAGGTCTTGTCCAGCATGGCCTGATAGGCCTCTTGGTAGAGCGGCCATTTCAGCCGCTCGTCGATATCGGCCGGGTTGTACTTCCAGTACTTGTCGGGCCGGTCCAGCCGCTCGGCGAGGCGCTTCTTCTGCTCTTCCAGCGACACGAACATCGCCACCTTGACGATGGTGGTGCCGGCGTCGACGAGCTCGCGCTCGAAGGTGTTGATCTCGTCATACCGCGGGCCCCACACGTCCGGTGGCACCAGATTGTGCACCCGCACGATCAGCACGTCCTCGTAATGCGATCGGTCGAAGACGCCGATGTGGCCGGCGGCCGGCAGCGCCTTGTTGATGCGCCACAGGTAATGGTGCGACAACTCCTCGGGCGTCGGCTTGCCGAAGCTGTGATACTGGATGCCTTGTGGATTACTCGCTCCGACAACATGTTTGACGATGCCGCCCTTGCCCGCGGTGTCCATTCCCTGTAACACGAGCAACACCGAACGCCTGTCACCACTGCGGCTGTTGGCGTAGAGCATCTCCTGCAGGCCGGCGAAGCGTTCATTGCGCTCGGCGTGCAGCGCCGGCGCGTCCGATTTGGCACCGGTGAATCCCGGGGTGGCGTTCGCGTCGATCTCGGACACCAAGTCGCCCGGCTTGAACCGCAGATGGGCGTGCGGCTCGTGGCTCCACAGCTTGGACAGTTCCGAGGTGTTGTCTGGGCTCACAACTGGCTAGTCAAGCAGGTGCTGCGGCAGATCGGGGGACGGATGGGGCTGCGAGTTGAACTTCTCCAGCGAGCCGCCGACCTCGACGATGCCGCACAGCGAACTCCACGACAGCATCGTCAGATAGTCGATGAGGTCATCGGTGGACATCCGCGGATTGGACATCCAGGAGTGGGTGGCCAGCTGCACGCCGCCGACGATCATGAACGCCCACGGCTCGACGCCGGAGGTGTCCATCTTCTCGGCCTGCATGCGCCGGCGCAGCATGACGGCGAGCATACGGGCGATGATCTGCTCGGAGTCGTTGATCGCCTTGGTGCGGCTCGAGCTGCTGTTGGACATGACGAATCGGTAGGGCTCGGGTTCGGAGGCGACCGTGTCCACATAGACCCTGATGACTTCCCGCACCAGGGTGTAGCCGTCCAGATTCGACGACAGCGCCGCCGCCATGTTGGGAATCAGCGTGACTTGAGCGAACCGCATCATGACGGCGGTGGTGAGATCGTTCTTGTCCACGAAGTAGCGGTAGAGCACCGTCTTGGAGACACCGATCTCGGCGGCGATCTCATCCATGCTGACATTGGCGCCCCGCTGGCGGATAGCCTCCAGCGTGCCGTCTACCAGCTCGTTTCGTCGTTCGACTTTGTGCTGGTGCCAGCGTCGTTTCCGGCCATCGGTCTTCACCGCTGCCGCGCTCTGCTGTGCCACAGTCGTGATAATCCAATCACTAGGTCGACTCGATACTACGGTGGCCGGGCCACTGGTGCCGTAGCGGATGATGGGGGAGTGGTACACACGAGTTTCGCGGAGTCACTGGCCGGTGCCGACTCGGAGGCAGACCGGGAACGGCAGCGCGGGTTGCGGCGGATGAAGGTCGTCGCGCTGAGCTTCCTGCTCGGCGCGACGGTGATCTTCTTGCTGAGCACCTGGCTCCAATCCCGTGGCGCCGCACCGTGGGTGGGTTATGTTCGCGCCGCCGCCGAGGCGGGCATGATCGGCGCGCTCGCCGACTGGTTCGCGGTGACCGCGCTGTTCAAGCATCCGCTCGGCATCCCCATTCCGCACACCGCGATCATCAAACGCAAGAAGGATCAGCTCGGTGAAGGTCTGGGCACCTTCGTGCGGGAGAACTTCATGTCACCCGATGTGGTCGCGACGAAGCTGCGCGACGCCGAGGTGGCGGGCCGGACCGGCAAGTGGCTCGCGGATCGGCGCAATGCCGAGCGCGTGGCCGCCGAGGTGTCCACGGTGCTGCGCGTGCTCATCGAGATGCTGCGCGACGAAGACGTACAGCAGGTGCTGGACCGGATGATCATCAAGCGCATCGCCGAGCCGCAGTGGGGCCCGCCGATCGGGCGGGTGCTGTCCAGCCTGCTGGAGGAGGGCCGCCAGGAGGCACTGCTGCAACTGCTGGCCGACCGTGCCTTCCAATGGTCGCTGAATTCCGGCGAGGTGATCGAGCGGGTGATCGAGCGCGATTCCCCGACCTGGTCGCCGCGCTGGGTGGATCACCTGGTCGGTGACCGGATCCACCGCGAGCTGATGGACTTCACCGACAAGGTGCGCCGCGACCCGAACCACGAGCTGCGTCGCTCGGCCACCAAGTTCCTGTTCGAGTTCGCCGATGACCTGCAGAACGACGGTGCCACGATTCAGCGTGCGGAGAACGTCAAGGAGCAGATCATGGCGCGCGATGAGGTCGCGCGTGCGGCGGAGACGGCGTGGGCCGCGGCCAAACGGATCGTGCTGGAATCCGTCGATGATCCGTCCTCGACATTGCGGACCCGGGTGTCGGACTCGGTGGTGCGGATCGGCGAGTCGCTGTGCGATGACCCGGAGATGCGCGACAAGGTCGACAACTGGATCGTGCGGGCCGCTCAGCACCTCGTCGCGCAGTATGGGACGGAGATCACAGCGATCATCACCGAGACGATCGAGCGCTGGGACGCCGATGAGGCGAGCCGCCGGATCGAGCTCCACGTGGGCCGTGACCTGCAGTTCATCCGGATCAACGGCACGGTGGTGGGGTCACTGGCCGGGCTGGTGATCTACACGGTGGCGCAGCTGCTCTTCTAAAGTGCTAGCAGAGTGCTTGCAATAGTTAGCACTCGTGCCTACCGTGGGATCCGTCAGCCAATAACCGACGGATCGGAGGTTCATCATGACGCAGGACGAAAATCTTGCCGTTGTGGTGAGCAACGCCGCGCACGACATCGGCGGCTATATCCGGGCACAACGCGAGGCGGCGCAGGTATCGGTGCGCCAACTCGCCGAGAAGGCCGGGGTCAGCAATCCCTACCTCAGCCAGATCGAGCGTGGGCTCCGTAAACCGTCGGCTGATGTGCTCAGCCAGATCGCCAAGGCATTGCGTGTCTCCGCCGAGGTGCTCTACGTCCAAGCCGGAATGCTCGAACCCAGCGAGGGCAGCAAGGTGCGTGACGCGATAGTCACCGATACCGCGATCACCGAGCGGCAGAAGCAGGTGCTGCTCGACATCTACAACTCGTTCTGTCAGCAGAACGAGGCTGAGGCCGAAATAGAGGCTGCAGCAGCCGAATCCGAGCCTGAACCCGAACCACCCGCTGCACAACCGACCACCATCTGAGAGGAAGAACCATGAGCGAGAAGACCCAGCCCACTGTCGAAGACCTCAAGGCTCCGCTGCTGGCGGCTGTCGGCGCTGCCGATCTGGCCCTGGCCAAGGTCAACGAGATCGTCGAGACCCTGCGTGACCGCGCCGATGAGGCGCGCACCGACAGCAAGACCCGCGTCGAAGAGAGCCGAGCACGGCTGACCAAGCTGCAGGAGGATCTGCCCACCCAGTTCGACGAGCTGCGTGACAAGCTGACCCCCGAGGAGCTGCGCAAGGTCGCCGAGAAGTACGCCGATGAGGCGACCAGTCAGTACAACAAGCTCGTCGAGCGCGGCGAGGCCGCCCTGGAGCGCCTGCGCAACCAGCCGGCCCTCGAAGAGGCCGCCTCGCGCGTCGAAGAGGTCACCGATCAGGCCGTCGAGCTGACCCAGGATGCGCTGGGCACCGTCGCCAGCCAGACCCGCGCGGTCGGCGAGCGCGCCGCCAAGCTGGTCGGCGTCGAGCTGCCCAAGAAGGTCGAGAAGGCCACCCCGGCCACCCCGGCCACCCCGGCCACCCCGGCCAAGAAGGCTCCGGCCAAGAAGGCCGCCGCCACCCCGGCCGCCAAGAAGGCCGCCCCGGCCAAGAAGGCGACCCCGGCCAAGAAGGTCACCCAGAAGTAGGTTCGCGAACCGGATGGCACCCGCATAGGCTGCAGGCGTGATGCTTGCAAACCTGGCGGGTGCCATTCTGCTTGTCCTGGTCGGGGTCGTGGTCCTGGTCGGTGTGTACGCGTTCGTCCACGCCGCGATGCAACGGCCCGACGCGTACACCGCCGCCGGAAAGCTCACCAAGCCGGTCTGGTTGCTGATCCTCGGCGGGGGCGTGCTCCTGGCGCTGCTGCTGCGCGACGCGTTCGGCGCCGCGATCTGTGCCTGCGCGACGGGTGTCTACCTGGTCGACGTGCGGCCGAAGATCCTGGAAATCCAGGGAAAGTCACGCTGAGGCGATGCGTGTCCTCAGCGCCGCACTGTGCGCGGCCGGTCTGCTGCTGAGCGCACCGACCGCTGCGGCCGAGCCTGCGGGCACCTACATCGACCACACCTCATGGGTGCAGTGGGGCGACCTGAAGAGCCTGCGGGTGTATCCGACCCCGGTCGGCCGCGCGCAGGCCGCAATTCCGGGCACCCAGCCGCAGCAGAATCAGGCCTGGGCCGAGGTGCTGGCCATCTCGCCGGAGGCCGATATCCCGGGAATGCAGGCGCAATTCAACTGCCACTGGCAGTTCGCCGAGTTCGTCGAGCCCGGCAAGACCAGCTGGAATCTCGAGCCGTGGCGGCCCGAGGTCAGCGATGCCGAACTGGTGGCCGCTGGCTGTAACCCCGGCGGCACTGAAGAGCCGTTCTGAACCTGATCGCCGGATTCCTCAACCCGGGTTGTCCGGCTAAAGTCCCGCGAAGCAGGGATCCGAGCTCTGCCCGGTGCTGGGCGGCATGGCGGCATTGCGGCTGAAGAACTTCGCGACCACACCGGAATCGGTGACCTCCACGCTGTCGGCCTTGATGTCCAGCGGGTAGTTCTCGGTCATCTGCTTGAGGAACGCGTCCAGCGCGGGCTGCACGGTCTCCCGGGGCAGCACGAAGCCCAGGCCCGTCAGCGCCTCCACCGTCAGCGTCAACTCGTTGTTCCGCACCTCGGGCTTGGTGACGATGCTGCCGAGCATGCCCTGCAGTTCGATGGTGCCGTCGCTGGGATTGGTCGTCACACCGTTGACGAAGCTGCCGATCAGCGGGATCGCGTTCTGGATGGTCCGCTTGATGCCGTCGGCCGACCAGGTGATCTTGACGTCCAGCGCGCCGACGGTGCCGGGTGCGGCCGGGTTGTTGGTGACCTGGACGTCGTTGATGACGATCTCGGCCTTCATCCCCTCGGCCTCACGGATGCGTTCCCCGCCGGTGGTCACGGTGATGTTGTTGTAGTTGTCGCTGAGGTACTGCATCACGATCGGGCGCGGGCCGAACGACACGTCGACGCTGTCCTGCACCACGCAGGAGGTGATGCGGGTGACCGTCGAGTCGGCGATCCGGCGGGCCACCAGTTCGGTGCCGACGATGCCGGCCACGGCCAACGCCAACACGATGACCACCACCAAGACGATGGACAGCGGGTCACGGAACAGCCGCTTGAGCCTGCTCTGCGGCTCGGCCTCCGGCGTCGGCTCCGGCTGGTGCGGCGGCGGTGGCTGCGGCACGGGCGGGGGCGGCGGTACCTCGTCGGCAGGTCGGGCCCAGGGATCGGTCACGCCGTCGATTGTGCCCTAGCGAAATGAGTGCGGTTACGCAGCACCGCGATCGTCTCGCGGGCCTTGGCCGCGGCGTCCAGGTCGATATCGGTCACCAGAAGCCGTTCGCCGGCGTCCGCGGCGGCGATGACCTCCCCGGTTGCCGAGGCGACGAGGCTGCCCCCGACCCCGGTCGGACCGAGCGCGGCGATCTCGTCACCGGGGTAGGCCTGATCGACGGCGGCCACGACAGCAGTGGTGTCGACGGCGCGGGCCCGGGCCAGCAACGTCCACTGGTCCAGCTTGCCGGGGCCGGTGCCCCACGACGCGTGCACGGTGATGAGTTGGGCGCCGCGATCGGCCAGATCGGTGTACAGCTCCGGAAAGCGGACGTCGTAGCAGAGAGTCAACCCCACCCGCACACCGCCGACATCGATCACCGTCGGCTGGTCTCCGGGCGCCACGGTCTTGGACTCGGCGAAACCGAACGCGTCGTAGAGGTGAATCTTGTCGTAGTGCGCGTCGGTGGTGGGGCCGGACGCGATCAGCGTGTTGGTCACCCGGCCGTCACCCGACGGGCAGAACATGCCCGCCACGACCGTGATCCCGGTGCGCTGCGCGACGGCGCGGACACCGTCGGCCCAGGGGCCGTCGAGAGGTTCGGCGACCGGGGCCAGTGGGACGCCGAACCGGCACATGGTGGCCTCGGGGAACAACACCAGCGTGGCGCCGGCGTCGGCGGCCTCACGGCTGTACCTGTCGACGCGGTCCAGATTGGTCGTGGGGTCGGCGCCGGACCGGATCTGAGCCAGGGCAATCCGCATGCAGTCCAGATTAGGTCGCGGGTGCGACGGCCGCCCACGGCACGGTCAGCACGCCGTCACGCAGCCGACGGCGCGGCGGGTCGACCGGAAAGCCGTCGGCGCGTAGCAGCTCCAGCATCGCCCGCCAGCGCACCCGCGGGCCGAACACCCCCTGCCCGGCCGCGGCCGCCCAGGCCCGGTCCGCGGCGTGCAGCAAGGTGTGGATCGGCTGGCCCTCGACGTTGTGGTGGATCAGCGCCTTCGGCAGCCGCTCGGCCAGTTCCGCGGGCCGTTCGATGGCGAACGGATCGCAGGCCAGCGTCAGGCTCACCGGCCCGTCGGCGTCCAGCAGCACCCAGCAGCAGAGCCGGCCCAACTCGTCGCAGGTGCCATCGACGAGCAGCCCGCCGGGGGCCAGCCCCGCCCGCAACTGCGCCCAGGCGGCGTCCACCTCGGTGACCGGGTACTGCCGCAGCACGTTGAACGCCCGCACCAGCACCGGTCGCAGCCCGGCCAGTTCGAAACCGCCGAGGGCGAACTCGACACCGTCGGTGGCCGAGAGCGCCGCGGTGCGGACCCGCTCCGGGTGGATCTCCAGGCCGACCACCCGCACGTCCGGGCGCACCGTCTGCAACCGCGATGCCAGTTCCAGGGTCGTGACGGGCAGCGCGCCGTAACCGAGATCGACGACCAGCGGGTCGGTGGCGGTCAGCAGCGCCGTACGCACCCGCGGCGAGTGCACCAGCCAGCGGTCGCTGCGGCGCAGCCGGTTGTAACCGGTGGTGCCGCGTGTCGCCACGCCGAGCGGCTTCTTCAGACGTGCTCGTTGATCCATCGCGAGGTGAACTGTTCTTCCAGCCGGACCATCTCCGCAAGTTGGCCGCCGATGAAGCCCTCGACCTTGCCGCCCAGCAGCGGTATCCGCACCTCGACGGTGGCCCGCACGTCCACCCGGGCGCCGTCACCGAGGCTGCTCATCGCGGCGGTGCCGCCGACCCGCACCGGTGCACCCGGCACGGTGCCCTTGATGGTGCCGGTGGCCTGGCCGTCGGAGACCGGACTCCAGATTTCCTCGCGAACCAGGGTGAGGTCCCCGGCGTGCAGTTGGCTGACGAATCCGGGCAGCCGGTGGAAGCGGACCGTCTGGGTGGTGGCGATCAGCAGGCCGCCGTCGTCGTCGATGGTCAGCGCGTCCAGGGTGGCGTCATCGCAGCCGGACTTCTCCAGCCGCTCCAGCCAGTACGCCTCATCGGCGAACGCGCCGTGCACCTGCGTCACGCTGCACCGGTACTCCGCTGCCATGTCATAGGAACGCGGCATGCCGGTCACGCTACCGTTAGCGGCCGTGGCCGGAACGAATTTCGCGGGCGCGGCGGTTGCCGAGAACGTGCCGCTCGCTGCGCGGACGACTGTGCGCGTCGGCCCCGTCGCGCGGCGACTGATCACCTGCGACACCACCGACAAACTTGTCGCCGCGCTGTCGGCGCTGCCCGTGGGTGACGACGTGCTGGTGCTGGCCGGCGGCTCCAACGTGGTGCTGGCCGACGACCTGTCGGGATTGACGGTGGTGGCGGTCGCCAACACCGCGATCACCGTCGATGGTTCCGTGCTGCGCGCCGAGGCGGGTGCGCCCTGGGACGATGTCGTGGTGGCCGCGCTGGCCCACGGTCTCGGCGGGCTGGAATGCCTGTCCGGTATCCCGGGATCGGCGGGTGCCACCCCGATCCAGAACGTCGGTGCCTACGGGGCCGAGGTCGCCGACACCATCTCGCGGGTCAGGCTGCTGGACCGCAGCACCGGGCTCGACGAATGGGTCGGGCCCGACCGGCTCGGGTTCGGGTACCGGCACAGTGTGCTCAAGTACCAGTCCTCGATCATCGTGTTGGAGGTCGAGTTCACCCTCGACCCGGCCGGGCGCAGCGCACCGCTGCGGTACGGAGAACTCGCCTCGACGCTGGGCGTTCCGGCCGGCCAGACGGCCGACCCTGGGCGGGTGCGCGAGGCGGTACTGGCCTTACGCGGCGCCAAGGGGATGGTGCTCGACACCGCCGACCACGACACCTGGAGCGTGGGGTCTTTCTTCACCAACCCGGTGGTGACGCCCGAGGCCTTCGAACGACTGAGCGCCGACGCCGGCGTGCCGGTGCCGCACTATCCCGCGCCCGACGGCGTGAAACTGGCGGCCGGTTGGCTGGTCGAACGGTCCGGTTTCGGCAAGGGGTATCCCGGACCCGACGAACCTGCCCGGTTGTCCACCAAACATGCGCTGGCGCTGACCAATCGGGGCTCCGCGACCACCGCGGAGCTGATTGCGCTGGCCAGGGCGGTGCGCGACGGGGTACTGAGCCGCTTCGGGATCGAACTCACACCCGAGCCGGTACTGATCGGGTGCGATCTCTAGGTACGCTGGGTCCACGTGAGACCTACCGGTGAATGTGAAGGCGCCCAGCTGAGTCGGCGTCGTGCGCTCACCATCCTGGGTCTCGGCGGCGCCGGCTTCCTGGCGGCCTGTGCGAGCACCTCCGGGACGGGCGCCGGCGCACCCGAGCCCACCGAAGAAGCGTCGGCACCGAGCATCACCCTGACCCCCGATGACGCGTCGGCCGATGTGGTGCCGACCGCCGCAGCCGGGGCCAAGGTCAGCGACGGCTGGTTCCAGCGCATCTCGCTGACCAATGCCGCCGGTGATCCGGTCGACGGAAAGCTCAACCGCGACCGGACCGAGTTCACCGTCACCGAGCCACTGGGCTACGGCGGCGACTACACCTGGGCCGGTTCGGTGGTGGGCCGTGACGGTAAGGCGGTTCCCGTCACCGGCGGGTTCAGCACCGTCAACCCGCAGACCACGGTGAGCGGTGTGTTCCAGCTCGCCGATCATCAGACCGTCGGGGTGGCCGCGCCGATCATCCTGCAATTCGACGCCGCCATCGCCGATGCGGACAAGGCCACCGTCGAGAAGGCGCTCACGGTCACCACCACGCCCGAGGTCGAGGGCAGCTGGGCCTGGCTGCCCGACGAAGTCGGCGGCTCCCGGGTGCACTGGCGCACCAAGGACTACTACCCGGCCGGTGCCACCGTGCACGTCGACGCGAATCTCTACGGGGTGTCCTTCGGCCCGGATGCCTACGGCGCCGCGGACTCGACGCTGGACTTCACCATCGGCAGGCGTCAGGTGGTCAGGGCCGAGGCATCCAGCCACCGCATCCAGGTGCTCGACGGCGCAGGCGCGGTCGTCATGGATTTCCCGTGCAGCTACGGCGAAGGCGACCTGGATCGCAACGTCACCCGCAGCGGCATCCACGTGGTCACCGAGAAGTATGAGGACTTCTACATGACCAACCCGGCCGCCGGGTACGCCAACGTGCGGGAGCGATTCGCGGTGCGCATCTCCAACAACGGCGAGTTCATTCACGCCAACCCGGCCAGTTCCGGTGCGCAGGGCAACACCAACGTCACCAACGGCTGCATCAACCTCTCGCTCACCGACGCCGAGCAGTACTTCAACACCGCGATGTACGGCGACCCTGTCGAGGTGACCGGCACCCGCATCGACCTGTCCTACGCGGACGGCGACATCTGGGACTGGGCCGTGCCGTGGAGCGAATGGACGTCCATGTCGGCGCTCAGCAGCGACGACCCGCCGTCGAACATCCCCGTCACCGCGCCGGTCACCCCCAGCGATGCCCCGACGCTGTCGGGGACGCCCACCACGACGCCGGTTCCTACCCCCGGCGGTTGACGCGGGAACCGGTCGCGCCGGTGACCTGATCACGTGGGCGGACCACGATGAGATCCAGGTCGACGTGCGCAGGCCGGCTCGCGACGAACCCGATGACCTCGGCGATGTCCTCGGCCACCAGTGGTTCCACCCCGGCGTACACCTTCTCGGCGCGCTCGGCGTCCCCGTCGAACCGGTTCAGCGAGAAGTCGGTCTTGACCATTCCCGGCGCCACCTCGGTGAGCCGGACCGGCTTGCCGAACAGCTCGCTGCGCAGTGTGCGGTGCAGGACGCCCTGAGCGTGCTTGGCCGTGGTGTAGCCAGAACCGTTGTCGTAGGTCTCCAGTGCGGCGATCGAGGTGACGGTGACGATGAGTCCGTCACCGGAGTCGATCAGCTTGGGCAGCAGCGCTTTCGTGACGTGCAGGGTGCCCAGCACGTTGGACTCCCACATCCAGCGCCAGTTTTCGATGTCGGCATCGGCCACCGACTCCAGCCCGCGGGCGCCACCGGCGTTGTTGACGAGCACATCCACCCGGTCCAGGCGTTCGGCCAGGGCCGCCACCGCGGCCGGATCGGTGACGTCCGCCACAATTGCGGTGCCGTCGATTTCGGCGGCCAGCGCCTCGATGGGCCCGGGCCGTCGTGCCACGCAGATCACGTGAAATCCCTGTGCGGCAAGCGTTTTCGCGGTTGCTTCGCCGATTCCGGCACTGGCTCCGGTGACTACCGCGACGCGGCGCCGATCTGTTGAGGTCGTCATGGTGACAACCCTAATCCCGCGCATCTGACCTTCGCGTGAGCGTCGGCGGGCGTGCTACGTTGGCGGCGTGTTCTCGATGAGTCGGGCGAGCGTTCTCGCCGCGCGGTGTGCGTGTTGTTGTTGCGCACCCGCCGCGCCCTGCTGACCCCGAGGACCATTTCGTCCCGCTGAGTCGCCGGTGTGGCAGACGCCCACCCATCCACGACTCAGACCCGAGGACTCCCCATGGCCACCATCGCTGCCTCTCCTGCCGCCGCCCGTCAGACCCCCGCCGCGCACGCCAAGCGCGCCCTATTGGCCCGGCACCACATCGTCGCGCCGTCGCTGAAGGTCGCCGATGCAGCCGCCGCATCGGTGTTCGGTGCCGCCCGCGGGCGCGGCCCGATCGCCCGTGACGCCATCGCGCGGGTCACCGGGCTGAGCATCGCCACGGTGAACCGCCAGGTCACCGCCCTGCTTGAGGCCGGGGTGCTGCGCGAACGCGCGGATCTCGCGGTGTCCGGGGCCATCGGTCGCCCGCGCATCCCGGTCGAGGTCAACCATGAGCCGTTCCTGACTCTGGGCCTGCACATCGGCGCCAAGACCACCAGCATCGTGGCCACCGATCTGTTCGGCCGGACCCTCGACGTCGTGGAGACCCCGACCCCGCGCGGTGCCCAGAGCGCCGCGCTGACAGCACTGGCCGGCAGCGCGCGGCGCTACCTGAGTCGGTGGCACCGCCGCCGCCCGTTGTGGGTGGGTGTTGCCGCCGGTGGCGTCGTGGACAGCACCTCCGGATATCTGGACCACCCCCGGTTGGGCTGGACGCAAGCGCCCGTCGGCCCGGTGCTGGCCGAGACGCTGGGACTGCCGGTGTCGGTGGCCTCGCACGTCGACGCCATGGCCGGTGCCGAGTTGTTGCTCGGGGGGCGTCCTCCGAGCGCGCAGGCCGGTACCAGCCTCTATGTCTACGCCCGCGAGACCGTTGGCTACGCGCTGTCCATCGGCGGCCGCGTGCACTCGCCGGCGAGCGGCCCGGGCACCATCGCCGCGCTACCGGTGAGTTCCGAGTTACTGGGTGGCACAGGTCAATTGGAGTCGACAGTCAGCGACGAAGCGGTGCGCAACGCGGCCCGCGCCCAGCGCATCGTGCCGTCCGAGGGCCCCGCGTCGACGCTGCCTGCGGTGCTGCGCGCCGCCCGCGGCGGCCACGAGGGCGCCCGCGCGCTGCTGGCCGAACGGGCCAGGGTGCTCGGTGAGGCGGTGGCGCTGCTGCGCGACATGCTCAACCCCGACGATCTGGTGGTCGGCGGTCAGGCCTTCACCGAGTACCCGGAGGGGATGGAGCCGCTCGAGCGCGCGTTCGCGGCGCGGACCGTGCTGGGACCCCGCGATATCCGGGTGACCGCGTTCGGGAACCGGGTGCAGGAAGCGGGTGCCGGTGTGGTGTCGCTCGGCGGTCTGTACGCCGACCCGATCGCCGCCATGCGCCGCGCCCGGCTGCGCCGCGGCGAAGCCGGTGTGCTCGGTGCTTCCTGATACCTCGGATGTGGTCAGCTCGGCGCAGGTGTAGACATGTCATTGTGCGCGCCGTCCCAGAAACGCCCGGACTGAAGGACACTGCCCGTCGCGTTGCGGTGCTCTCGGTGCACACCTCGCCGCTGGCCCAACCCGGAACCGGTGATGCCGGCGGCATGAACGTCTACGTGCTGCAGACCGCGTTGGAGTTGGCCCGTCGTGGTGTCGAGGTCGAGATCTTCACCCGGGCCACCTCGTCGGCGGATGCGCCACTGGTCCAGGTCGCGCCCGGAGTGCTGGTGCGCAATGTGGTGGCAGGCCCGTTCGAAGGGCTCGACAAGAACGATCTGCCCACCCAGCTGTGCGCGTTCACCGCCGGCGTCCTGCGCGCCGAGGCCACCCACGAGCCCGGCTACTACGACATCGTGCATTCGCACTACTGGCTGTCCGGGCAGGTCGGATGGCTGGCCGCCGACCGCTGGGCGGTGCCGCTGGTGCACACCGCGCACACCCTTGCCGCGGTGAAGAACGCCGCGCTCGCCGAGGGTGACGCCCCGGAGCCCGCGCTGCGCGCGGTCGGCGAGCAGCAGGTGGTCGACGAGGCCGACCGGCTGATCGTGAACACCGAAATCGAAGCGCAGCAACTGGTTTCGCTGCACAATGCGGACCGGCAGCATATCGACGTGGTGCATCCCGGGGTCGACCTGCGGGTTTTCACGCCGGGTGCGAAGCGGGACGCGCGGGCGGCGCTGGGCCTGGACCCGCGCGAGAAGGTGGTGGCGTTCATCGGGCGCATCCAGCCGCTGAAGGCCCCCGACGTGCTGCTGCGGGCGGTGGCCAAACTGCCCGACATCAGGGTGGTGATCGCCGGCGGGCCCTCGGGCAGCGGACTGGCGACACCCGAAGGCCTCGTTCACCTCGCCGCCGAATTGGGTATCACCGATCGCGTGACGTTCCTTCCTCCCCAGTCCCGCGACGATCTGGTTCGGGTGTACCGGGCCGCCGACATCGTCGCCGTCCCGAGCTACAACGAATCCTTCGGACTCGTCGCGGTCGAAGCACAGGCCTGCGGCACCCCGGTGGTGGCGGCCGCCGTCGGCGGACTACCCGTCGCCGTGCGGGACGGCGTCAGTGGTGCGCTGGTCGACGGCCATGATCCCGAAGCGTGGGCGAAGACACTCGACGAGGTGTTGGCGAAGGATCCGGTTGCGCTCAGCAAGGCGGCCGTCGAGCACGCCGCGACGTTCTCCTGGGCGCACACCGTCGACGGGCTGCTGGACAGCTACGCGCACGCCATCACCGACTACCGCGCCCGGCATCCGCGCCGCGAACCCGCCGGGCGTCGCAACGGTAGGCGCTTCGCGCTGCGCAGGGGGGTGCGGGCGTGAGCAACACGGTCCAGGCCATCATCGAGCAGACGCTGCAGACCAACGAACTCGAATACGAGCACCACAAGGGCGCGCACGGCGGGCTGCCCGGCATCGTGGTGGCGCTGCCGGGCGAGCGCAGGCTCAAGACCAACACCATCCTGAGCCTCGGCGAGCACTCGGTGCGGGTGGAGGCCTTCGTCTGCCGCCGCCCCGATGAGAACTTCGAGGCCGTCTACAAGTTCCTGCTCAAGCGCAACCGCAGGCTCTACGGGGTGGCCTACACGCTGGACAATCTCGGCGATATCTACCTGGTCGGCTGGATGTCGAACAGTTCGGTCGACGCCGATGAGCTCGACCGGATCCTCGGACAGGTACTCGAAGCCGTCGATAGCGACTTCAACACGTTGCTGGAGTTGGGTTTTCGTTCGTCCATCCAGAAGGAGTGGGAGTGGCGGGTGGCCCGCGGTGAGTCGCTGAAGAACTTGGCGGCCTTTGCACATCTCATCGACGACCAGCCTTCGTGACAGAATGCCAGCCATGGCGAATCTGATCCTGCTGCGTCACGGCGAGAGCACGTGGAACGAGAAGAACCTGTTCACCGGTTGGGTCGATGTCGATCTGACCGACAAGGGCCGGGCCCAGGCGATCCGCGGGGGCGAACTGCTCGCCGAGCAAGGCGTGCTGCCCGATGTGCTGTACACCTCGCTGCTGCGCCGGGCGATCGTCACCGCCAACCTGGCGCTGGAGGCCGCCGACCGGCTGTGGATCCCGGTGCACCGGGACTGGCGCCTCAACGAGCGTCACTACGGCGCGCTGCAGGGCCTGGACAAGGCCGCCACCAAGGAGAAGTACGGTGACGAGCAGTTCATGGCCTGGCGCCGCAGCTACGACACCCCGCCGCCGCCCATCGAGAAGGGCAGCGAGTTCAGTCAGGACACCGACCCGCGCTACGCCGATATCGACGGCGGCCCGCTGACCGAATGCCTCGCCGATGTGGTGGCCCGGTTCGTGCCCTACTTCGAGCAGACCATCGTTCCCGATCTCAAGGCCGGTAAGACGGTGCTCATCGCCGCGCACGGCAACTCGCTGCGTGCCCTGGTGAAGTACCTGGACGGCATGTCGGACGACGACATCGTCAGCCTGAACATCCCGACCGGTATCCCGCTGCTCTACGAACTGGACGACACCCTCAAGCCGGTGGTGGCCGGCGGCCGGTACCTGGACCCCGAGGCCGCCGCCGCGGGAGCCGCCGCCGTGGCCGCCCAGGGCGCCAAGTAAGCCAACAGCGGGTGAACGCGAGTAAACGGTGACCGAACTCCTGTCTTTGTTCGTGTGACTTGTCCCGATTTGGCCGCACGCTGCTGGGATGACGTTCACCCGATGCGTACGCTTTTCGCGTGAGTGTCGGTTCCGCGTTGCTGTTGGCGGCAGCGGTGGCATTGCTTGCGCTGGGGGGCGGCGTGGCAGCGGGGATGGTCGTGTCCTCGCGACTTGCCGAACGCCGGGCCCGCCGGCTGGCCGAACAGGGCCGCGGGATCACCATCTCCCAGATGCTCAGTCACATCGCGGCGATGTCACCCATGGGAATCGTGGTGGTCGACGCCTTCCGCGACGTGGTCTACATGAACGACCAGGCCGCCGAACTGGGTCTGGTGCGTGACCGGCTGCTCGACGATCGCGCCTGGCAGGCGGTGCAGCGGTGCCTGTCCACCGGCGCCGACGTCGACATCGATCTGTCGCCGCGCAAGAAGCAGAAGTCGGGCCGCTCGGGTCTTTCGGTGCGCGGCCATGTGCGGTTGCTGGTCGAGGAGGACCACCAGTTCGCGGTGGTGTTCGTCGGAGATCAGTCCGAGCAGGCGCGGATGGAAGCGACCCGCCGCGATTTCGTCGCCAATGTCAGCCATGAGCTGAAGACGCCGGTCGGTGCCATGGGTGTGCTGGCCGAGGCGCTCCTGGCCTCCACCGATGACCCCGACAACGTCCGCCGGTTCGGCGAGAAGATGGTGGTCGAATCCAACCGGCTGGCCAGCATGGTCGGCGAGCTGATCGAGTTGTCCCGGCTCCAGGGCGCCGAACCGCTGCCCCAACTGGACAGCGTCGATGTCGACACCGTGGTCGCCGAGGCGTTGTCGCGTTACAAGGTGGCCGCCGACAACGCCGATATCGCCATCACCACCGATGCCCCGACCGGCTACCGGGTGCTCGGCGACGAGCGGCTGCTCGTGACCGCCATCGCGAACCTGGTGTCCAACGCCATCGCGTACTCGCCGGACGGGTCGGCGGTGTCGATCAGCAGGCGCCGGCGCGGCAACGATATCGAGATCGCGGTGACCGACCGCGGTATCGGCATCGCCCGGGCGGATCAGGAGCGGGTGTTCGAGCGGTTCTTCCGGGTCGACAAGGCCCGTTCGCGTGCCACCGGCGGTACCGGGCTCGGCCTGGCCATCGTCAAGCACGTGGCCGCCAATCACAACGGATCCATCCGGTTGTGGAGTCAGCCGGGTACCGGCTCGACGTTCACCCTCGCCATACCGGCCATTCCCGACGACCGATCGGGTGATGATGATTGAGAGAGGACCGTGTCACCCATGACGAGTGTGCTGATCGTTGAGGACGAGGAGTCCCTGGCCGACCCGCTGGCGTTCCTGCTGCGTAAGGAGGGGTTCGAGGCCACGGTTGTCGGGGACGGCCCGTCCGCGCTGGCCGAATTCGAGCGGGCCGGTGCCGATATCGTGCTGCTGGACCTGATGTTGCCCGGGATGAGCGGTACCGATGTCTGCAAGCAGCTGCGGTCACGGTCGAGTGTGCCGGTCATCATGGTGACCGCCCGCGACAGCGAGATCGACAAGGTCGTCGGGCTGGAGCTCGGCGCCGACGACTATGTGACCAAGCCGTATTCGGCGCGTGAGCTGATCGCCCGGATCCGCGCGGTGTTGCGGCGCGGCGCCGACAGCGAAGACGCCGGTGTCGCGGACGGTGTGCTGGAGGCCGGCCCGGTGCGGATGGATGTCGAACGGCATGTGGTGAGCGTCAACGGCGAGGCGATCACCCTGCCGCTCAAGGAGTTCGACCTACTGGAGTACCTGATGCGCAACAGCGGCCGGGTGCTGACCCGCGGTCAGCTGATCGACCGGGTGTGGGGCGCGGATTATGTGGGGGATACCAAGACCCTCGATGTGCACGTCAAGCGGCTGCGTTCGAAGATCGAAGCCGATCCGGCCAGTCCGGTGCACCTGGTGACGGTGCGCGGGCTGGGCTACAAGCTCGAGGGCTGAGTCCCGACAGATAGTGAATCCTGTTGTGGGACAACAATTTGTGCCGTCATGAGTGATCTGGATTTCGGTAGCAGGCGGTGTTGACGCGACTCGTACGGTCTCGCCCCGCACCCCCGGTTGTGGGCGGCTACTCCGCGGCGCGGGTGGCCGGGTGCACGGCGATCAGGCCGAGTTGGCCGCGGCGTTTACACATGGCCGCCAGCTCGGCGTAGGCCTTCTCGCCGAGCAGCGCGGTGAGCTCGGGCCGGTAGGACTCCCAGACCGGCCGTTCGCCCACATGGGCGGCGGGGTCACCGGTGCAGTACCAGTGCAGGTCGAGGCCGCCCTCGCCCCAGCCGCGCCGGTCGTACTCGGTGATCACGGTCTGGAGCACATCGGAACCGTCCGGCCGGGTCACCCAGTCCTGGGTCCGGCGGATCGGCAGCTGCCAGCAGACCTCGGGTTTCATGGTCAGCGGTTCGACCCCGAGCTTGAGCGCCTTGGAGTGCAGTGCGCATCCGATACCGCCGGGGAATCCGGGCCGGTTCTGGAAGATGCAGGCACCCTTGTACTTGCGGGTGCGCAGATTCGGCTTGCCGTCGTACTCGTCCTCTTCCAGATAGCCCTTGCGGCCCAGACCCTTGGACCGGAACTGCCAGTCCTCGTCGGTCAGTGTCTTGACGGCGTCGTCGAGTAGGGCCCGATCGTCGTCGTCGGACAGGAACGCACCGTGCGAGCAGCAGCCGTCATCGGGGCGTCCTTCGACGGTGCCCTGGCATGCGGGCGTGCCGAACACACAGGTCCATCTGGACAGCAGCCACGTCATATCGGCCTTGATCAGATGCTTGGGATCCTCGGGGTCGTAGAACTCCACCCACTCCCGGGCGAAGTCCAACTCGACCTCGCCACCGATACCGCCGACATGTGATGTCCCCACAGTTGTCCACGGTAAACCCACTAACGTGGGTCGCGTGCGATTGGGCGTGCTGGATGTGGGCAGCAATACGGTGCATCTGTTGGTTGTCGATGCGCGCCGGGGCGGCCATCCGACCCCGATGAGTTCCACCAAGGCCGCGCTGCGCTTGGCCGAGGCCATCGACTCGAGCGGAAAGCTGACCCGCAAGGGTTCGGACGCGCTGGTCGCCACCGTCGACGAATTCGCCAAGATCGCGACCAGTTCGGGGTGCGCGGAGATGATGGCCTTCGCGACCTCTGCGGTGCGCGATGCCAAGAACTCCGAGGCGGTGCTGGCCAGGGTGAAGGCCGAGACCGGGGTTTCGTTGCGGGTCCTCAGCGGTGTCGACGAATCCCGGCTCACCTTCCTCGCGGTGCGCCGCTGGTACGGCTGGAGTGCCGGGCGCATCATCAACATCGATATCGGCGGCGGTTCACTGGAGCTCTCCAGCGGTGTCGACGAGGAGCCCGAGGTCGCGATGTCGCTGCCGCTGGGCGCCGGCCGGATGACCAGGGAATGGTTGTCCGAGGATCCGCCGGGTCGCCGCCGGGTGGCGATGCTGCGGGACTGGCTGTCCACCGAGTTGTCCGAGGCGGGCGCGGTGATGCAGGCCGCGGGCACACCGGACCTGGCGGTCGCCACCTCGAAGACGTTCCGTTCGCTGGCCCGCCTCACCGGTGCGGCGCCCTCGGGCGCAGGCCCGAGGGTCAAGCGGACGCTCACCGCAGCCGGCCTACGGCAGCTCATCGCGTTCATCTCTAGGATGACTACGGCCGACAGAGCAGAGCTGGAAGGGGTGAGTGCCGAACGGGCGCCACAGATCGTGGCGGGCGCATTGGTAGCTGAGGCGAGCATGCGGGCGCTGGGTGTCGAAACGGTACAGATCTGTCCCTGGGCATTGCGGGAGGGACTGATTCTGCGGAAACTCGACAGTGAAGCGGACGGAACCGCCCTGGTCGAGACCACCCCAGCCACTCCCAAGGGCAACACACGATGACAGAACCGAGCGATACCACGTCCACCCGCCCGATATCGGTGGCGGAACTGCTCGCCAAGAACGGATCGATCGGATCCCCGGCGCCCGGCGGCCGCCGCCGGCGCCGCCGCGGCAATGCCGATGCGGTCACCGTCGCCGAGTTGACCGGCGAGATCCCGATCATCGCCCTCGAGGACGCACCCACGGCCGAGGATTCCCCGGTCGTCGAGGACGCACCCACGGCCGAGGACACCCCCGTTGTCGAGGACACCCCGGTGCAGGCCGAGGTCGAACCGGAACCGGAACCGGAACCGGAACCGGAACCGGAACCGGAACCGGAACCGGAACCGGAACCGGAACCGGAGGCAGAGCCCGACGCCGAGGCCGAGCCCGACGCCGCCGAAACCGATTACGTCGAGCACCTGCAGCAGCGCGATGCGGAGCCCGAGCCACTGGTCTTCGCCCCGCGCCGCCACGCGCACACCTTGAAGAAGCACGCCCCGCATGTCCCGGCCGGTGGCGCCGAGGGGATGTCCTTCGACCCGTTGCACGACGACGATGCCCATGACGGCGATCCGGTCGACGACGACGGCAGCGTCAAGAGGCGCCCGTCGTACCTGAGATCGCCGGCCGACACCCTGTTCGGCGGGGACTCCGTCGCCGACGATGTGGCCCGGCGTGGCCGCACCCCCGGCCCCGAGGACATCGACCTCGACGACAAATTCCTCAACGACGACGACCTCGCGGACACCCAGAAGGTGTCCATCGATGTCGACGAGCCGCTGGCCGCGCTGGACCTGACCGAACCCGACGCCCCGTCGCCCTTCATGCGGGGCGTGTGGATCGTGGTGCAGAGTGTGCTCGCGGTCGCGCTCGGTGCCGGCCTGTTCATCGCCTTCGACCAGCTCTGGAAGTGGAACAACATCGTGGCGTTGGCGCTCTCGGTGCTGGTGATCCTGGGCCTGGTGGTGGGTGTGCGGGTGGTGCGCAAGACCGAGGACATCGCCAGCACGCTGATCGCGGTGGCGGTGGGTGCCATGGTGACGCTCGGGCCGCTGGCCCTGCTGCAGTCCACCTAAGTGCGCCCCGCGATCAAGGTCGGTCTGTCGACGGCCTCGGTGTACCCGCTGCGGACCGAGGCCGCCTTCGACTACGCCGCCCGCCTGGGCTACGACGGTGTCGAGCTGATGGTCTGGGCCGAACCGGTCAGCCAGGACATCGAGGCCGTCGAAGCCCTGTCGCAGACGTACGGCATCCCGGTGCTCTCGGTGCATGCGCCCTGCCTGCTGATCTCACAACGGGTCTGGGGCGCGAACCCGATCGCCAAGCTGGAACGCAGCGTGCGGGCCGCCGAGCAGCTGGGCGCCCAGACCGTGGTGGTACATCCGCCGTTCCGCTGGCAGCGTCGCTACGCAGAGGGGTTCAGCGAGCAGGTCGCCGACCTGGAGGCCGGTAGCGATGTCCTGGTCGCGGTGGAGAACATGTTCCCGTTCCGGGCAGACAGGTTCTGGGGCACCGGACAGCCCTCGATCGAGCGGATGCGCAAACGCGGCGGTAGTCCCGGCCCGGGCATCTCGGCGTTCGCGCCGTCCTTCGACCCGCTCGACGGCGGGCATGCGCACTACACCCTGGACCTGTCGCACAGCGCCACGGCGGGCACCGACGCACTGGAGATGGCGCGACGGATGGGGCAGGGCCTGGTTCATCTGCACCTGTGCGACGGGAGCGGGGCGTCCACCGACGAGCATCTGGTGCCGGGCCGGGGCACCCAGCCCGCCGCCGAGGTGTGCCGTCAGTTGGCCGCCAGTGATTTCACCGGCCACGTCATTCTCGAGGTCACCACCTCGGGAGCCCGTAACGCCGCCGAACGGGAGGCCCTGTTGACCGAGTCCCTGCAGTTCGCCCGGGAGCACCTGCTGCGATGAGCGTGTTGTTCAGCGATGCCATGCGCCTGGGGTCGGCCGGTGACGGCGTGTACGAGGGTGCGCTCAATGAGCACTGGACCATCGGGCCCAAGGTGCACGGCGGGGCGATGCTGGCGCTGTGTGCGAACGCGGCGCGCACCGAACTCGGCACCGGGGACGAGCCCATTGCGGTGTCCGGGAACTTTCTGTGGGCACCGGATCCCGGCGCACTGCGGGTCATCACGACCGTGCGCAAGCGTGGCCGCCGGATCAGCCTGGTCGACGTCGAACTGATGCAGGGCGACCGGGTGGCGGTCCGCGCGGCGATCACCCTCGGTGTCCCCGAGCACGATCTGCCGCCGCTGCTGTCGACGAACCCCGTCGTGCCGCTGATGACGCCCGAACCGCCGCCCGGGCTGGAGCCGATCGGTCCCGGGCATCGGATGGCCGACGTCGTGCACCTGGCCCACGGCTGCGATATCCGGCCGTCGTTGACGACCATGGCGCCGCGCTCGGACGGCGGACCACCGGTCATCGAGTACTGGGTGCGGCCCCGTGGGGAAGCTCCCGATGTGCTTTTCGCCCTGCTGTGTGGCGATGTGTCGGCTCCGGTGACGTTCGGCGTCAACCGGTTCGGCTGGGCCCCCACCGTCCAGCTGACGGCCTTCCTGCGGGCCCGCCCGGCCGACGGCTGGCTGCGGGTGCTGTGCACGACCACCCAGATCGGTCAGGAGTGGTTCGACGAAGACCATGTCGTGGTGGACTCGGCTGGCCGCATCGTGGTGCAGACCCGTCAGCTCGCGCTGGTGCCGTCGACGTAGACGCGAACTTTCCCCCTCGCTGCGCTCGCCCTGACGTTTTCCCCCCGTCGCTTCGCTCGCCCTGGCACCCGCCGTGGGAAACTGCACCCGTGGCAAGAATTGCGATCATCGGCGGCGGAAGTATCGGCGAAGCACTGCTCTCGGGGTTGTTGAGGGCGGGCCGTCAGGTCAAGGACCTCGTTGTCGCCGAGAAGCATCCGGACCGGGCCAAGCAGCTGGCGGACACCTACTCGGTGCGGGTGACCTCGGTGGCCGATGCCGCCGACAGCGCCACCTACATCATCATCGCCGTCAAACCGGCCGATGTGGAGTCGGTGACCGGTCAGATCGCCGAGACGGTCGCCCGCGCCGAGGGCGAGAGCGAGGAGCAGGTCTTCGTCAGCGTCGCCGCGGGTGTGAACACGGCGTTCTTCGAGGCCAAACTGCCCGCGGGCACCCCGGTCATCCGGGTGATGCCGAACGCCCCGATGGTGGTCGGTGGCGGTGTCAGCGCGGTGGCCGCCGGCCGGTTCGCGACGCCCGATCAGCTCAAGGAGGTCTCGGCGATCTTCGACACCGTCGGCGATGTGCTGACGGTGGCCGAATCGCAGCTGGACGCGGTGACCGCGGTGTCGGGTTCGGGACCCGCCTACTTCTTCCTGATGGTCGAGGCCCTGGTCGACGCCGGCGTGGACGCCGGGCTGAGCCGGGAGGTCGCCACCGAACTCGTGGTGCACACCATGGCCGGATCGGCGGCCATGCTGCTGGATCGCCGGGACAGCGCGCAGGCCGGTGTCATGGACACCTCGGCGACCGCGCTGCGGGCCATCGTGACGTCTCCGGGCGGCACCACCGCGGCTGGTCTGCGGGAACTGGAGCGAGGCGGGCTCCGCAGTGCCGTCTCCGATGCCATCGCGGCGGCAAAAAGGCGCTCTGAGCAGCTCGGAATTACATCCGAGTAGTTCACCAATTTCGGACTGATTAGCCAACACCCGTCGCAATAACCCCAGTGGCCACGCTATTCTCCTCGTGTATGCACGCGTACGTGCCAGCGGTGGGGAAGCCGCTGGAACGGCCGTGCCTTATGGATTGGGTTGCGATGACGTCATTGAACGGGCCATCGGCGCGGGATTCCGCCGGCGACGGCCAGCCGAAGGCTCAATTTCTCACCGTCGCGGAAGTGGCAAGCCTGATGCGGGTGAGCAAGATGACCGTCTACCGGCTGGTGCACAACGGCGAACTGCCGGCGGTACGCGTCGGGCGGTCGTTCCGGGTGCATGCCAAGGCGGTCCACGATCTGTTGGAGACCTCGTACTTCGACGCCGGCTAGCACGCGTTTTCCACTTGGCCGGGCCACCCAGGTAAGGTGACGCGGTCAGTTCACTCATTGGTAGGTAGCGGAGTTCATGGGTTCAGTTATCAAGAAGCGGCGCAAGCGCATGTCGAAGAAGAAGCACCGGAAGCTGCTTCGTCGCACTCGGGTTCAGCGCAGAAAACTCGGTAAGTAGCTTTTCGGCTTCGGCCGATAGGCTGGCCCGATGGAGCAGCAGGCGACCGATCCGAAAGTGGTGCTGGTCACCGGCGCCTGCCGGTTCCTCGGCGGCTACCTGACCGCTCGGCTGGTGCAGAACCCGGCGATCGACCACGTCATCGCGGTCGACGCCATCGCGCCGAGCAAGGATCTCCTACGCAGGATGGGGCGCGCGGAATTCGTGCGCGCCGACATCCGCAACCCGTTCATCGCCAAGGTCATCCGAAACGGTGACGTCGACACCGTCGTGCACGCGGCGGCGGCGTCGTATGCGCCGCGGGCGGGCGGGCGGGCGACCCTCAAAGAGCTCAACGTGATGGGGGCCATCCAGCTCTTCGCGGCATGCCAGAAGGCGCCGTCGGTGCGCAGGGTCATTCTCAAGTCCACCTCCGAGGTGTACGGGGCGAGCTCACGCGACCCGGTGATGTTCACCGAGGACGGCGGGGCTCGGCGGCCGCCCGCGGACGGTTTCGCCCGCGACAGCATCGATATCGAGGGCTACGTCCGCGGTTTGGCCCGCCGTCGTCCCGATATCGCGGTGACGATCCTGCGGCTGGCCAACATGATCGGCCCCGCGATGGACACCGCGCTGTCGCGGTACTTGGCCGGTCCGGTGGTGCCCTCGGTGCTGGGGCGCGATGCGCGTCTGCAGCTGCTGCACGAACAGGATGCGCTCGGTGCGCTGGAGCGTGCCACGGTCGCCGGTCGCGCGGGCACCTTCAATGTCGGAGCCGCGGGCATCATCATGATGAGTCAGGCGATCCGCCGATCCGGACGGGTCGCGCTGCCGGTGCCACGTTCGGCGCTGGCCGCCGTCGATTCCTTGAGGCGCGCAACGAGTTACACCGAACTCGATCGCGAGCAGCTGAACTATCTGAGCTACGGCCGGGTGATGGACACCGCGCGCATGCGTAACGTCCTAGGGTATAACCCTAAGTGGACGACAGCGGAGGCTTTTGACGATTACGTGCGGGGACGTGGTCTGACTCCGATCATCGACCCGAAATGGGTACGCTCAGTGGAGAGCCGTGCCGTGACGCTGGCGCAACGCGTCGGAGGCTAGTCGACCAGGTGATTCGGGCGGGGGAGAGGGTGACGCGTGGCGGGTGAACCCAGAGCGAAAGTGATTCCGCTGCACTCCAATTCGGGCCGTTCCTCGGCGCAGCGGCGGGCCTCGCAGCGGGCCGACAGCGCGCGCAGGCACCCGTCTCTGCTCGCCGATCCCGACGGTCGCGCCTCCGCCGAGCAGATGGCCGCCGTCGTCCGCGAGATCGATCAACACCGCAACGGTGCCGCCGAGACGGCTGCCGAGGACACGCCCAACGAGTTGGCCAGGGCCATCTCGGGTATCGCCGAGTTCGTCACCAAACGGATGACCGGTGACTACACCGTCGACGAGTTCGGGTTCGACGCACACCTCAACGACGCCGTCGTGCTGCCCATGCTGCGCGGGCTCTTCAACTCCTGGTTCCGGGTCGAGGTCAGCGGTATCGAGAACCTCCCCCTCGACGGAGCCGCGCTGGTGGTGGCCAACCACGCCGGCGTGCTGCCGTTCGACGGGCTGATGGCCGCGGTCGCCGTGCACGATCACCATCCGCGTCAGCGGGTGCTGCGCATGCTGGCCGCCGACCTGGTGTTCGACATGCCCGTCGTCGGGCAGGCCGCCCGCAAGGCCGGGCACACCGTCGCGTGCACCTCCGACGCGCACCGGTTACTCGCCGCGGGTGAGCTCACCGCGGTGTTCCCCGAGGGCTTCAAGGGCCTCGGCAAGCCGTTCAAGGACCGCTACAAGCTGCAGCGGTTCGGCCGCGGCGGGTTCGTCTCGGCCGCGCTGCGGGCCAGGGCGCCGATCGTGCCGTGCTCGATCGTGGGATCCGAGGAGATCTATCCCAAGATCGGCGACATCAAGCTGCTGGCGCGGGTGCTGGGCCTGCCGTACTTCCCGGTGACCCCGCTGTTCCCGCTGGCCGGGCCGCTCGGGCTGGTGCCGCTGCCGTCCAAATGGCACATCAAGTTCGGGGAACCGATCTCCACCGAGGGCTACGACGAGACGGCCGCCGACGATCCGATGGTCACCTTCGAACTGACCGACCAGGTCCGCGAGACCATTCAGCACACCCTGTATCAGCTGCTGGCCAACCGCCGGAACACCTTCCTGGGCTGATCCGCCGATGCGCTGCGCGAGTGTGAGTCCTCGTCGGCCCCGCGGGGGTTTCACCGACGACGATTCACATTCGGCCGCGACGTGCGGGCTCAGGCGTTCTGTCCGGCCACCATCTTGGCGATCGCGGCATCGCGTGCGGCGGCGATCTGCGCGGTGACCTCATCGGCCTCGCCCTCGTGTTCGGCTTCGCCGAGGATCGTCACGACCGTGGTCATCACCGGGTTGCCGTCGTCATCGGTGACCTCGCCGCGGACCTCGGTGAGGATGGCGCCGTGCGACTCGATGACCGAGTCCAGGTACGAGTCGAACCACAGCTTGTCGCCGACCTTGATGGGGCGGTGGAAGATCAGCTTCTGGTCGCGGTGCAGGACGCGCTCCATGTTGACCGGCACATCGAACTGGTTGAAGATCTCCAGCTGGACCCGCCGGCCGGCCACCGCGATGAACGTCAACGACGCGAGGATGGCGTCGTGACCGTGCTCGGCGGCGCCCTCTTCGGAGTGGTGCGCGGGATGCTCGTCCTTGACGGCGTTCGCGAACTCGCGGACCTTCTCCCGTCCGACCTCGAAATAGTCGGGGTACCGGAAGTGGGTTCCGACGATCTCATCAGCGATTCCCATGGCGGGTCAGCCTATCAGCGCGAAGGTCAACGACCCGCGTCGCGGCGGGACGCCACCGCGGCCAGCGCTCCGCCCACCGCGCCCAGGGCCAGCGCCGACGGAACCCCGATCCGGGCCGCTTTGCGTGCGGTGCGGAAGTCGCGGATCTCCCATCCGCGCTCACGCGCGACATCGCGCAGCGCCGCGTCCGGGTTGATCGCCACCGCCGTGCCGACCAGGGACAGCATCGGCACATCGTTGAAACTGTCCGAGTACGCCGCGCATCGGCGCAGGTTGAGACCCTCGCGGATGGCCAGCGACCGGACCGCGTGCGCCTTGCCCGCCCCGTGCAGGATGTCGCCGACCAGCCGGCCGGTGAACACACCGTCGACCGATTCGGCGATGGTGCCCAGAGCCCCGGTCAGGCCCAGCCGGCGGGCGATGGTGTCCGCGAGTTCGAAGGGGGTGGCGGTCACCAGCCACACCTGCTGCCCGGCGTCGAGATGCATCTGGGCCAGCGCGCGGGTGCCCGGCCAGATCTTGTCGGCGATGATCTCGTCATAGATCTCCTCGCCGAGTTCGACCAGTTCCGCGGTCGAACGGCCCTCGATGAAGGCCAGCGCCTTCTGCTTGCCCTCGGCGACGTCGTCGCTGTTCTCCTTGCCGGTGAACTGGAATTTCGCCTGCGCATAGACGATTCCGAGGATGTCGCCGTAGGTGAAGTACTTGCGGGCGGCCAGCCCGCGGGCGAAGTGCACCAGCGACGAGCCGTGCACCAGGGTGTTGTCGACGTCGAAGAACGCGGCCGCGGTCAGGTCCGGCGGCGGCGGCGGGGGCGTCTCGGACACGTTTCAACCCTAAGTCACGCAGGGTCGATACTGGATGTGTGGACCATCAGGTGGTGTTGCTCACACGAGCCGGCTGCAGCATGTGCGAACGAGCGGCCGTGGCGCTGGCCGCGCTGGCCGAAGAACTGGGGTTCGCGCTGAGCTCCACCGACGTCGACGCGGCCGCTGCCGCGGGGGAACCCGCGCTGCGGGCGGAATTCGGCGATCGGTTGCCGGTCGTGTTGCTCGACGGGGCCGAACACAGCTACTGGGAGGTCGACGAACCCCGGTTGCGCGCCGATGTCAGTTAATTTGGTGGCGCGCTGGTGAACGGCTACTTTGGATCCGTGGTGATGATGCCGTGAGCGTGCTGCTATTCGGGGTTTCGCATCGCAGTGCGCCGGTGTCCGTACTGGAGCAGTTGAGCACTGACGAGTCCGATCAGGCCAAGATCATCGACGAGGTCCTGCAGTCCTCGCTGGTCACCGAGGCCATGGTGCTGTCGACCTGTAACAGGGTCGAGGTGTACGCCGTGGTCGAGGCATTCCACGGCGGGTTGTCGGTGATCGGTCAGGTGCTCTCCGAACATTCCGGTATGGGCCTTGGTGACCTCACCAAATACGCCTACGTGCGCTACGCGGAGGCCGCCGTCGAGCATCTGTTCTCCGTCACCAGCGGCCTGGATTCGGTCGTCATGGGCGAGCAGCAGGTCCTGGGTCAGGTCCGGCGTGCCTACGCCGCCGCCGAGTCCAACCACACCGTCGGGCGCACCCTGCACGAACTGGCCCAGCGCGCGCTGTCGGTCGGTAAGCGGGTGCACACCGAGACCGGAATCGATTCCGCAGGCGCCTCGGTGGTGTCGGTGTCCCTGGAGATGGCCGAGAAGCGTATCGGCGGTCTGGCGGGCCGCAGTGCCGTGGTGGTCGGCGCCGGCTCGATGGGCGCATTGGCCGCCAAGCACCTGGTCCGGGCCGGGGTGGACCGCATCGATGTGGTCAACCGGTCGCTGCCGCGAGCCCGCCGGCTCGCCGAGAACATCTCCGAACTCGGTGTGCCCGCCACTGCGTACACCCTCGACGACATCTCCTCCGTGCTGGCCACCGCCGATGTGGTGGTCAGCAGCACCGGCGCGGTCCGTCCGGTGATGTCGCTGGCCGATGTGCACCACGGCCTCACGGCGCGCGACGGTGACCGCCCACTGGTGATGTGCGATCTGGGTATGCCCCGCGATATCGACCTCGCGGTGGCCGGCCTGCCCGGCGTGCACGTCATCGACATGGACCGCATCCAGCGCGAGCCCACCGCCCGCGCGGCCGCCTCCGACGCCGAAGCGGCCCGGGCCATCGTGGCCGCCGAGGTTGCCAACTACCTGGCCGGGCAGCGGATGGCCGAGGTGACCCCGACGGTGACGGCGCTGCGCCAGCGTGCCGCCGATGTCGTGGAGGCCGAATTGCTGCGGCTGGACAATCGGCTGCCCGGGCTGGACTCCACGCACCGCGACGAGGTGGCCCGCACGGTGCGCCGCGTCGTCGACAAGCTGCTGCACGCCCCCACGGTGCGGGTGAAGCAGCTGGCAGGGGCCCCCGGCGGGGACAGCTACGCCGAGGCGCTGCGTGAGCTCTTCGAGCTCGATCCACAGGCTGTCGACGCCGTTTCCGGTGGCGAATTGCCTTTGATCGCAACAGATAACGACCAGCCCGAGTGATCCGGATCGGCACCCGGGGCAGCCTGCTCGCGACGACTCAGGCCGGCTTCATCCGTGATGCCTTGATCGCCAACGGCCACCCCGCCGAATTGGTCATCGTCGCCACGGCCGGGGACCAATCCAGTGCACCGATCGCCGAGATCGGCGTCGGCGTCTTCACCGCGGCGCTGCGCGAGGCCGTCGTCGGCGGTGTCGTCGACATGGCGGTGCACTCCTACAAGGATTTGCCGACCGCATCCGACCCCAGGTTCGACATCGCCGCCATCCCGCCCCGTGAGGACGCCAGGGACGCGCTGGTGGCCCGTGACGGCATGGTGCTGGGAGAGTTGCCCGCCGGCTCCACGATCGGCACCTCCAGCCCGCGACGGGCCGCGCAGCTTAGAGCACTGGGTCTCGGTTTGGAAATTCGCCCCCTACGAGGCAACCTAGACACCAGGTTGAACAGGGTAAGTAGCGGTGATCTCGACGGAGTCGTCGTCGCCCGGGCGGGTCTTGCACGCATCGGACGGCTCGACGCTGTGACCGAGTCTCTCGAACCGGTGCAGATGTTGCCGGCACCGGCGCAGGGGGCTCTCGCAGTGGAGTGTCGTGCCGGTGACAGTGAGCTTGTCGCGGTGCTGGCGGAATTGGATGACGCCGACACTCGCGCCGCGGTCACCGCTGAACGTGCCCTGCTCGCCGAACTGGAGGCGGGCTGTTCCGCGCCGGTGGGTGCCATCGCTGAGGTGGTCGAGTCCATCGATGAGGACGGCCGGGTCTTCGAAGAGCTGTCGCTGCGGGCATGCGTGGCGGCGCTGGACGGATCCGACGTGATCCGTGCGTCCGGGATCGGTACTCCGGAGCGGGCACGGGAGCTTGGGCTCTCGGTGGCCGCGGAGCTGTTCGAACTGGGTGCACGTGACGTGTTGGCAGATGCTGGGAGTGACAGATGACTGGGCACGCAGGTAGCCGAGGCCGAAAGATCCGGCCCGGCCGCATCACGTTCGTTGGCTCAGGCCCGGGCGATCCAGGCCTGCTGACGACCCGTGCGCGGACGGTACTCGCCAACGCCGCGACGGTGTTCACCGACCCCGATGTACCCGAGGCGGTGCTGGCGCTGGTCGGCTCCGAGTTGCCGCCCACGTCCGGGCCGGCGCCGGAGGCTCCCGCCTCGGATTCCGATGGCGCCGAGGTGGCGGCCGTGGTGCCCGGTGGCCCCGATGTGCGTCCCGCGCTGGGCGACCCGGCCGAGGTCGCCAAGACCCTGGCCGCCGAGGCCCGGCACGGCGTGGACGTGGTCCGGCTGGTGGCCGGTGACCCGTTGTCGGTCGACGCGGTCATCACCGAGGTCAACACCCTGGCCCGGACCCACCTGAACTTCGAGATCGTGCCCGGCCTGCCGGACACCACCGCGGTGCCGACGTATGCCGGTCTGCCGCTGGGTTCCTCGCACACCGTGGCCGATGTCCGGGACCCCAACGTCGATTGGGCTGCGCTGGCCGCCGCCCCCGGCCCACTGATCCTGCACGCCACCGCCTCGCATCTGGCCGATGCGGCGCGCACCCTCGTCGAGTTCGGCCTGGCCGAGAACACCCCGGCCGTGGTCACCGCCCATGGCACCACCTGCCAGCAGCATTCGGTGGAGACCACGCTGGCCGGTCTGGGGGACAAGGCGATTCTGACCGCGGCCGAGTCCACCGGGGGTACCCCGGGTCCGCTGGCCGGGCCGCTGGTGGTGACGATCGGCAAGACCGTCGCCAACCGCGCGAAGCTGAACTGGTGGGAAAGCCGTGCGCTGTACGGCTGGACCGTGCTGGTGCCGCGCACCAAGGATCAGGCCGGTGAGATGAGCGATCGCCTGGTCACCCACGGCGCGCTGCCGGTCGAGGTGCCCACCATCGCCGTCGAGCCGCCACGTAGCCCGGCCCAGATGGAAAGGGCCGTCAAGGGTTTGGTCGACGGCCGGTTCCAGTGGGTGGTGTTCACCTCCACCAACGCGGTCCGTGCGGTGTGGGAGAAGTTCAACGAGTTCGGTCTGGATGCGCGGGCGTTCTCCGGTGTGAAGATCGCCTGTGTCGGTCAGGCCACCGCGGATCGGGTTCGCGCCTTCGGCATCAACCCCGAGCTGGTGCCCTCCGGTGAGCAGTCCTCACTGGGTCTGCTCGACGAATTCCCGGACTACGACGAGATTTTCGATCCGGTGAACCGGGTGTTGTTGCCTCGCGCCGATATCGCCACCGAAACGCTGGCCGAGGGCCTGCGTGAACGTGGTTGGGAGATCGAGGATGTCACCGCCTACCGCACCGTGCGCGCAGCCCCGCCGCCGGCGCAGACCCGCGAGATGATCAAGACCGGCGGGTTCGACGCGGTCTGCTTCACCTCGAGCTCGACGGTGCGCAACCTGGTCGGCATCGCCGGCAAGCCGCACGCGCGGACCATCGTCGCCTGTATCGGGCCCAAGACCGCGGAAACCGCAGTCGAATTCGGCCTGCGCGTCGACGTGCAGCCGGAGACGGCCGCCGTCGGTCCGCTGGTCGAGGCGCTCGCCGAGCACGCCGCCCGCCTGCGCGCCGAGGGTGCGCTGCCTCCGCCGCGCAAGAAGAGCCGCCGTCGGTAATGGGGTACCCGCGCCACCGCCCCCGCCGACTGCGCTCCACGCCGGCCATGCGTCGGCTGGTCGCGCAGACCTCGCTGGAGCCACGGCATCTGGTGTTGCCGATGTTCGTCGCCGACGGACTGTCCGAGCCACGCCCGATCACCTCAATGCCGGGAGTCGTTCAGCACACCCGGGATTCGTTGCGCCGGGCCGCCGCGGACGCGGTGGCCGCCGGTGTGGGCGGGCTGATGCTGTTCGGCGTGCCGCGGGACGAGTCCAAAGACGCTGTGGGCTCTGTCGGCCTCGACCCCGACGGCATCCTGAATGTGGCGCTGGCGGATCTGTCCGCCGATCTCGGTGATGCCACCGTGCTGATGGCCGACACCTGCCTCGACGAGTTCACCGACCACGGGCATTGCGGCGTGATGGACGCGCACGGCCGGGTCGACAACGATGCCACCAACGAGCAGTACGTGAAACTTGCTGTGGCTCAGGCTCATTCGGGAGCCCATGTGGTCAGCCCGAGCGGGATGATGGACGGTCAGGTGGCGGCCATCCGGGACGGTCTCGACGAGGCCGGACACGAAGACGTCGCCATCCTGGCCTACGCGGCGAAGTTCGCGTCGGCGTTCTACGGACCGTTCCGGGAAGCCGTCGGCTCCAGCCTGTCCGGTGACCGGCGCACCTATCAGCAGGATCCGGGAAATGCCCGCGAGGCGGTGCACGAGATCGTGCTGGACCTCGACGAGGGCGCCGACATGGTGATGGTCAAACCCGCGATGAGTTACCTCGATGTGGTGGCCGCCGCCGCCGAGATCTCGCCGGTGCCGGTGGCCGCCTACCAGATCTCGGGGGAGTACTCGATGATCAGCGCCGCCGCCGCCAACGGCTGGATCGATCTGCAGGCCTCGGCACTGGAATCGCTGGTCGGTATCCGCCGTGCCGGCGCCGATATCGTGCTGACCTACTGGGCGGTCGAGGCCGCCGGCTGGCTGGCGTGACCCCGGAACCGCCCGCCACCGAGTCTGCCGGTCGGCCGGAAGACGTGGACACCGGCTTCTGGCTCTGGATCGCCGCGCTGCCGCTCATGGTGATCGGCTACCTCATCGACCTGGCCACCGCGCGCATGCCGGATGCCGGCGCCTACATCTATGCCGTGTCCGGTCTGTTCGTCGTGGTGACCATCGCCGTCGTCGCGACCTTTGCGGTGCTGATGCGGCTGGGGTATCGGTGGCCGCGCACCGTGCTGACCGCTGCGGGCCTGACCGCGGTGATCTACTCGGTGTCCAGCCTGTTCACCGCGGACCGGTCCGAGTTCGCGGCGGTCGGTTTCGCGGTGTGCACCATCATCGGTTCGGTGCTGATCCTCGGTGGCGTGGTGCTGTTGCACCGCAAGGACGCTCACGAATATCTCACCCGATAGGCTGGCGCCGATATGACCAAACCCACACCTGCGCCGCGCCCGGCCATCGTCAACATCGCATTCTGGCTGGTCCTGGCGGGATCGGTGCTGCTGCTGGCCGGCGGTCTGCTCGGGCTGAGCAGTGCGATCAGCACGCCGCGCAGCGCCTTCTCCGCAGAGCTGTCCGACAGCGAGGTCAGCAGCATCGTGACCATGCGGGGCGGTATCAGCGCCCTGCTGTTGATCACGGGTCTGGTGCTGAGCTTCCTGGCCGGTCGCGCCCGCAACGGCGATCTGCGGTACCGCCGGGCGATGGTGTGGCTGTCGGTGGTGCTGGTGGCATTGGTGTTCGTGCTGGCGCTGCTGGCGCCGTTCGCCATCGCGCCGCTGGCCCTTTTCGGGGTGGTGCCGGTGGCCATCGGGGCGACGCTGTTCATGCGGCCGGCCGCCTCGGACTGGTTCCTGGAGGTGTCGTGACCGAGAGCAACCCGCCGGCGCCGGATACCGCCGAGCAGGTGTTGTTCTTCGAACCGGGCGGCACCTGGTGGTGGTTGCTGGCCGGTCCGGCGGCCGGGGCGGCGATGATGTTCATCCAGCTGTCCGGTGGCGTGGGCGTGCAGTTCGGAGTGCCGGTGGCCTTCACCGTTCTGGTCAGTGGCTTCCTGTGGATTCAGATCAAGGCCGCCCGCATCCATACCTCGGTGGAGCTGACGCCCGCCACGCTGCGGCAGGGCACCGAGTTCGTCACCGTCGCCGAGATCGTGAAGATCTATCCGGAACCCAAGCGGCACGAGACCGAAAAATGGCAGTCCTACCGCGCCTTCGGCGAGCTCAGCGGTATTCCCCGCGGGCGTACCGGGATCGGCGTGAAGCTGACCGACGGCCGTTCCGGGCAGGCCTGGGCCCGCAGGCACCGCACGCTACGCGCGGCCCTGGAATCGTTGGTCGAGGAGCCGGCATCGTGAAGCGGACCGCGCTGGTGCAACTCGTGCTTGCCGCGTTGGCGCTGGGCGGCGCGGTGGCGAGTTGGCTCGTCGCCGGTTCCCCGGAGCAGATGGAGCCGGTCCTGGAGGGCCAGCCGTCGCTGACCACGGTGGTGTACTACCCGCCGCTGATCGTGCTGGCGCTGGCGCTGCTCACCGCGGCGGGCGTGCTGGCGGTGTTGGGCTCGGCGAAGCTGCGCCGGCGCCGCTAGCCGCGGCCCCGTCAGAACGGCGGGTCGCTGTCGCCGTGGATGCGTTCGAGGGCGATGTGGAGTTGGTTGCGGGTGCGTTCGGTGGTGATGCGTTGGGCGCGGTCTTGGGCGCGGGTGCGTTGCCGGGTCGGCATCTTGGTGTCGCGGTGGGTGTCGTTGATGAGGCTGATGGCCCGTGTGCGTGGGATGGGTGTGTGGATGTTCCAGTGCGGGAACAGCATTTGTGCGCCGGGCTTTTTGGTGTAGGTGTGTCCGGTGGGTGCTGTCCAGGTGATGGTGCCGTCGGGGGCCAGGGTGGGTGCCCAGCCGGCGAAGGTTTTGAGCAAATGGTGCTGCCGGCAGAGTGGAGCCAGGTTTCCGGGGTGGGTGGCTCCGGCCGGCCATGGGGTCAGGTGATCGAGGTCGCAGCGGTGGGCGGGTTGGTCGCAGCCGGGGTAGCTGCAGGTCACCGAGCGCATCCGGACGAATGCGGTCAGTGCGGTCGAGGGCCGGTATTGGCGTTCGACACCCAGGCTAGCGATCTCGGCGAGGGGTTTGATGGTGGCGCCGGTGGCGGCGAGTTCGGCGAGCATGGCGGCGGGGATGATGCCCCCGCCGAGCATGACCCCCGGACTGGGGTTGCAGGCCGCGGGTCGGGTGTAGACGGCAGGCGGCTCTGAGGATGTCGGTGTCGACGCGGGCGCGGCGGGTTCGGGCGGCGGTGTCGGTGTGGACGCGGCCGGCTCGGCAGGCTCAGCAGGCTCGGGCGCAGGGTCGCACTCGGGCTCAGCAGGCTCGGCGGGTTCAGCAGGTTCGCTTGCGGCGGGCTCGGTGTCGGTCTGGCTGGGCTCAGCGGCCGGGGTGCTCGCGCCACCTGGTGTGGTCTGCCGCGGGGTGTCTTCACCCGCGGCGGGGTTCTGGTCGGTGAGTGTGTAGATGATGACGGCGGCGGCGCGGGGGTCTTTGCCGCTGCCTTCGCAGTCGGGGTTCCCGCATTGGCAGGCCAGGCGCTGCAGCCCGGGGCCCACGACACCCAGGGCGCCCAGGGCTGCCGAACGCAGTTCGCGGCGTTTGCGGGGGTCGTTGGGGCAGACGGTGTCGGCCAGGTCATTGAGCCGCTGCTCCAACACTTTCTTGTCGGTGACGCGCAGCCGGCCCCAGAAGGAGGCCACTCCGTTGGGGTCGTCTTTGTCGTCGAATTCGACGTAGAGGTCTTTGGCGTTGCGTGTGGAGCGGATGACGGCTTCGGGGTCGAATTTCTCCACCCACGCATCGATGGCGTCGATCAACGCGTTCTCTGAGTGCGCCCCGTACCGGGCGGCTTCACCGGCGATCGCGGTATCGATCAACGCAATCGCCTCGTCATCGACGACGAAATGGGTGCGCCAGGTGATGGCATCGATGACCCGCGCCGACAACACACCGGTGGCGAAGACCGCGGCGGTGCGGGGCAGCCGATCCCGCAACGCTTGGGCGATGCGCATCTGTTTGGAGGCGGCACGGCTGCCGAGGTTGCAGGCCGCCGCGACCGCGGCTTGCGCCCAGGCCCAGCCGTCGATGACTTGGTGGGCGATCCCGTCGTCCTCGTCATCGCATTGCCGCGCGGTCACCTCACCGATCAACGCCAACAGGTAGGCGGCGGCCTTGCCCTGGTGTTGGGTCGCGGCGGTGACCGTCGTGATGAGCGCCTCATCACTCAACCCGGCGATACCGTCCCGGTCCAGCACTTCGAACATGTGTTCTAGTGTAACCGCGGGCCCCGACAAGTTCAGCGGAAAATCCGCCAACCTGTGGATAACTGCCGCGCGGGTGTCTAGGACACGCGGAGGAAGGTGCCCGCCGGGTCGTAGTACACCGTCTGGCGGTCCCGCTCCGGTCCGTTGACGATATACAGCTCGATCTCTCCGGACCCGCTGTTCCGGGCGATGGTCACGCCCGTGGCCTTCATGTCGGCGCGCTCCCCCTCAACACGGTTGAACGAGTCCTCCCAGGAACTGACGATGGTCTCGGGGCTCACCAGGTCGGCGCCGAACATTGTCGTCAGCAGCGCGTCATATTTTTCCGCACCCCCGTAGTCGTACGGGCGGATATCGGTGCGGCCGTCTGGATAGGCGACGTACTTGTTGAGCTCGGTGGGCTTGTCCGGATCCAGTGCGTCGGCGCTCATGTCTCCACTCGGTGCGATCGACATCGACTGCACTTGGATGGTGTTCAGCGGCGCGCCCGTCAGTTCCTCCAGTGTCGACCGCGCCTGGTTGACGGTGGCGAGTGTCAAGACGGTGGCCGCGGGATCCGTGGCGGCGGACTCGGTGGAACTGGATGGTGATGCGGTCGGAGACTCGCTGCCGCCGCACGCGACGAGCGTGCTTCCGATGAATAGGGCTGCTGTGAGGGTGCGCAACGTGTGGGTCACGCTCCAAATCTAGGGGTGGATGCCGGTTGATACTTGCGTTGGCAAATATGACCCGCATCACATCCATTGGAACAAAGTTCAATATCTGTAACACTGTTCCGCATGACCGAACTGGCGGAGAACGCACCCGGGGCTCTCGACGACGCATTGCCGCTCGGCCCCGACTCGCTGGTGTGGAAGTACTTCGGTGAGAACCGGATGTATCTCATCGGGCCGCGACCCGCGGTGCTGCAGAACATGCTCGCCGAACTCGGCCAGGGCGTGTTGGACCACTCGACGTTCTTCTCCGATACCGCCGAGCGGCTCAAGCGCACCATCCCGCCGATCTTCAAGACGGTGTACGGCTCCGAGGAGGACAACGCGGGCACCCAGGTGCGCGACTTCCACCACAACATCAAGGGCGATATGCCCGGCCCGGACGGTACACCCGCCAGGCGATACCACGCCCTCGATCCGGAGACCTACTATTGGGCGCACGCCACGTTCGTCGAGCAGGTCATCTACTTCGCCGACACCTTCGTCAAGCGCCTCAGCGAGGCCGAGAAGGAACAGATCTTTCTGGAGTCCAAGACGTGGTACCGCCGCTACGGGGTCAGTGACCGCCCGCAGCCGACCACCTACGCCGAGTTCGTGCACTACTGGAACCGGATGCTCGACGAGGTCGCCGTACCGCACAAATCCGCCAGATACGGGGTCGGCTATGTCACCAAGGGATTCCCGTGCCCCAAGGGCATGAACCCGGTGGCCTGGAAGATCATCGCGAACGTCTTCGACCCGGTGGCGGCGTTCATCACCGCAGGCGGGCTGCCGCCGCGGGCACGCGACCTGCTGGGCCTGCCGTGGACCGAGCGGCAGGAACGCAATTACCAGCGTTTCGCCGCGTTCTGCCGGTCGCGCCCGGTGAACTGGGCATGGGACCGGCTGCCGATGTCGGTGCGCTACAGCAAGTTCGCCCAAGCCGGTTATGCCAGGGGCTGACGCCGGAGAAACCATCCTCGACGCGGCACTCGTCGAGTTGGAACGGCATGGTTTCCGCAAGGTCGCCCTCGACGATGTCGCGCGGCGGGCCGGCGTCAGCCGGACCACCATCTACCGGCGCTTCGCCAACCGCGACGAACTCGTCGGCGCCGTCATCGAGCGTGAGAACGTGTCGCTGTTCGCTGATATCGCCAAGGAACTGAACGAAAACAAGGACGCCAAGCCGCAGTCGAACTACTACGTCGAGGCCTTCACGCTGTCGATCATGAGGTTCCGGCGGCACCGCGTGCTCAACCAGATGATCGTCGACGATCCGGCCCTGGCGCAGGAGATGCTGCACCGGCACTACGGTGCCGCCGTCGAACGGATGGCCGCGGCGCTGCTGGTGATCTTCCCGGACGGTTTCGCCGAGCGGATCGGCGCCCCGGCCGTCAACGACCTGGCCGACACCATCCTGCGGTATGCGGCGATGGTGCTGTTGTTGCCCAGCGTGCAGCCGCTGCAGACCGCCGACGACGTCCGGGCGTTCGCGACGCGGCATTTCCTGCCCAGCTTGCCTGCGGCTTTGCGGTCGGTACCGGCCTGATTGTTTGGTGGCTCACATATTCGGGCAGCCGTGAGCCATGACTTCTGAACAAGATCGCGGGTCCGAGGCGTCGCCGGAAGAGATCGGCGCCTATGAAGACAACCGTCCGACATCCGTGCTCCCGGGCAGCAATGGCACGGTATCGGGCACCGCGGTGACGGACTGGCTGGACGACGACGGAAACCCGAAGTTCGACGAGAACTCCAAAGAAACCGAGACTGCGGAGAATTAGGCTGGGTGGGTGACGCCGCTGGAACAGATCGCCCCCGCCTTCGTCGACATGGCGCATTCCATCGTATGGGCCTCGGTGGCCACCGTGGATGCCGACGGCAAGCCGCGCAGCAGAGTCCTGCACCCCATCTGGGAGTGGGACGGCACCGATCTGTTCGGCTGGGTGGCGACCGTGCCCTCCCCGGTCAAGCAGCAGCATCTCGCCGTGCACCCGTACATGTCGGTGAACTACTGGGCGCCCAGCCACGACACCTGCAGCGCCGACTGCCTTGTCGAGTGGTACACCGATGACGACACTCGAACGACGGTGTGGGACAAGTTCGTCCAGGCTCCGGAACCACTGGGGTACAACCCGA
Source organism: Mycolicibacterium frederiksbergense (assembly GCF_012223425.1). Classification (GTDB taxonomy): domain Bacteria; phylum Actinomycetota; class Actinomycetes; order Mycobacteriales; family Mycobacteriaceae; genus Mycobacterium; species Mycobacterium frederiksbergense. The sequence goes on along the minus strand of NZ_CP038799.1, from coordinate 1,589,928 downwards.
CCATCATCCCGGGCTGGGACTCACCCACCTCACCGGCATTCGCCGTACTGCGGCTGGCCCCGTACCGGCTGCGGGTGCAGCCCGGCACCGTGATGACCGCGGCGAGCGGGACGGTGCTCAGCTGGAACGCGTGAGCAACAACGCGGATTGCACCGGGACAACGCGCAATACGTGCCGCCACGGCCCCTTGAGCACGCTCAGCGCCTCACTCAACGGCACCACCCGGGGCGCTTCGACCAACAGGCTGCGGCCGTCGATCTGTACCCGCCCGGACCCGGAGGCCTGCAGGTTGCGCACCCAGTCGGTATCGGTGCCGTAGGGCAGCAGCACCGCCACGCCATCGGTGGTCGGGAAGGCCGTCACCGGCGTGCGGTAGTCCTTCCCTGACCTGCGGCCGACATGGTCGACGGCCGACCAGAGCGGCACGTATCCGGCCAGCGGTTCCACCACCGGATTGACGAACCTGCGGTTGAGCTCGGCGCGTTGGCGGGCGAACAACATGACCAGATCCTAGAGCTCTCCGATGGCCGCCGCGGGGTTGCTGCAGATGCGGCGCGGCCGGCTCCGAATCAGGTCCGTGCGGTAGCAGACGGGTCGGGCCGATCTCGACCGCTTTGCGCCGGGGCTGTTCCGGCAATCCGGAGGGATAGCGAACCGTGGCCCGGCTCACGGATAGCTGTCCGATTTCACACACAGTTTCTCCCCGTGTCTTGCAAGTGGTGATACCGCCGCTAAGGGGCACTATTTCTGATTTGGCAAGGTGCGTGAAGTGCGCGGCGCCTATTTTGCTGGATGCGGTCAGCCCCCGCTCCACTACACCCTGTAGTTGCTGAGTTGGCATTGACTGGAACACTGGGGGTCATGCGCAGTACCGGTTCGTCCGTTTCGGCATCCGCGAAGTTGTTCGCCGACGCGTCCTCGGTGATCCCCGGCGGGGTCAACTCGCCGGTGCGGGCCTTCAGCGCCGTCGGCGGCACCCCGCGCTTCATCACCTCGGCCAACGGCTACTGGCTGACCGACGCCGACGGCAACCGCTATGTGGACCTGGTGTGCTCCTGGGGCCCGATGATCCTCGGGCACGCCCACCCCGACGTCGTCGAGGCGGTGCAACGCGTCGCCGCCGACGGACTGTCCTTCGGTGCCCCGACGCCGGCAGAGACCGAACTCGCCCGCGAGATCATCGACCGGCTGGCCCCCGTCGAGCGCATCCGCTTCGTCAACTCCGGCACCGAGGCCACCATGAGCGCCATCCGGTTGGCGCGCGGTTTCACCGGCCGCCCCAAGATCATCAAATTCTCCGGCTGCTATCACGGCCACAGCGACGCCCTGCTCGCCGACGCCGGGTCCGGAGTGGCGACGCTGGGGCTGCCGTCCTCACCCGGGGTGACCGGCGCCGCCGCCGCCGACACCATCGTGTTGCCCTACAACGATGTCGCCGCCGTCGAGGAGGTGTTTGCCGCCCACGGCGAACAGATCGCCTGTGTCATCACCGAGGCCAGCCCGGGCAATATGGGCACGGTCGGACCGCTGCCGGGGTACAACGCGGCGCTGCGCAGGATCACCGCCGAGCACGAAGCCCTGCTGATCATGGACGAGGTGATGACCGGGTTCCGGGTCAGCCGATCCGGTTGGTACGGCCTCGATCCCGTCGACGCCGATCTGTTCACCTTCGGCAAGGTGATGAGCGGCGGCCTGCCCGCGGCGGCGTTCGGCGGCCGCGCCGAGGTGATGGAGAAGCTCGCGCCGCTCGGCCCGGTGTATCAGGCGGGCACGCTGTCGGGGAATCCGGTGGCCATGGCGGCCGGTCTGGCCACGCTGCGCGCCGCCGACGCAGGCGTCTACGCGACCCTGGATGCCAATGCCGACCGGCTCGACGCGCTGATCACCGGCGCCCTCACCGAGGCCTCGGTGCCGCACCGGGTCTCGCGTGCCGGGAACTTCCTGACGGTCTTTTTCGGGAACACCGAGCCGACCAACTTCGCCACCGCCAAGGCCACCGAGACCTGGCGCTACCCCGCGTTCTTCCATGCGCTGCTCGACGCCGGGATCTATCCGCCGTGCAGTGCCTTCGAAACCTGGTTCGTCTCGGCCGCCCTCGACGATGACGCCTTCGACCGGATCGCCGCGGCCCTGCCGCACGCGGCCCGCGCCGCCGCCGAGGCCACGCAGTGACGACACGTACGACGGTCCATGTCATGCGCCACGGTGAGGTGCACAACCCGGAGAAGGTGCTCTACGGCCGGCTGCCCGGATACAACCTGTCCGACCGCGGCCGGTTGCAGGCCCAGTCGGCGGCGGACTGGTTGGCGCCCAGGGACATCAGCTATGTGGTGGCGTCGCCGCTGGAGCGCGCGCAGCAGACCGCGGCACCGATCGCCGCGGTGCACGGGCTGGACATCGACACCGACGACGACCTGATCGAATCGTGGAACGATTTCGAGGGTGAGCGCGTGGCACCCGGGGACGGCGCCCTGCGCGACCCGCGCAACTGGCCGCGGCTGCGTAACCCGCGCAAACCGTCCTGGGGCGAGCCGTACGACGAGATCGCCCCGCGGATGATGGCCGCGCTGCACCGCGCCCGGGAGAAGGCGGCCGGCCACGAGGCCGTCTGCGTCAGCCATCAGCTTCCGGTGGAGACGCTGCGCCGGGCGATGACGGGCCGCAAGCTGCCCCACCTCCCGCTCCCGCACAGCCGGTTGTGCAACCTGGCGTCGATTACCTCGTTCACCTTCGACGATGACCGCCTGATCCGCTGGGGTTACACGGAGCCCTGGGGCATCTAGTGAAGTGGTTTGTCGCCCTGGCGATGTCGCTGGCGGTCCTGGTGTCCGGTTGCAGTACCGGTGACGACGCCGTCGCCCAGGGCGGCACCTTCGAGTTCGTCGCGCCCGGCGGCAAGACCGACATCTTCTACGATCCGCCCGAGTCACGGGGTGTCCCTGGGAAATTGGCGGGACCGGACCTGATGGACCCGGAGAAAACGCTGGCGCTCTCGGACTTCGAGGGCAAGGTCGTGGTGATCAACGTATGGGGACAGTGGTGCGGCCCCTGCCGCGCCGAGATCGGCGAGCTGCAACGCGTCTACGAACAGACCAAAGACCTGGGCGTGCAATTCCTGGGCATCGACGTCCGCGACAACAACCGGGATGCCGCAGTCGATTTCATCACCGACCGCAAGGTCACCTTCCCCTCGATCTACGACCCGTCGATGCGCACCATGATCGCGTTCGGTGGCAAGTACCCGACCACCGTCATCCCCTCCACGCTGGTGCTGGATCGCCGGCACCGGGTGGCCGCGGTGTTCCTGCGCGAGCTACTGGCCACGGACCTCAAGCCCGTGGTCGAACGGCTGGCATCGGAAAAGTGAAGGCACAGTGACGGATATCATCACCGGCGGGCCGCTGCTGTTCGCGGTCGGGCTGAGCATGCTGGCCGGACTGGTGTCCTTCGCCTCACCGTGTGTGGTGCCGCTGGTGCCGGGTTACCTGTCGTATCTGGCGGCGATCTCCGGCGGCGACAGCCGCTTCCGGGTGGCCGGTGCGGCCGGTCTGTTCGTCGCGGGTTTCACCGTGGTGTTCGTGCTCGGCAGCGTCGCGGTACTCGGGATGACGACGGCGTTGATCACCAATCAGGAACTGCTGCAACGCATCGGCGGTGTGGTCACCATCGCGATGGGCCTGGTGTTCATCGGCTTCATCCCGCTGTTGCAGCGGGACGCCCGGTTCGCGCCGCGGCAACTCTCGACGCTGGGCGGTGCGCCCCTGCTGGGCGCGGTGTTCGCGCTGGGGTGGACACCGTGCCTGGGCCCGACGCTGACCGCGGTGATCGCGGTGTCCTCGGCGACGGAAGGGTCGGCGGTGGCCCGCGGGATCACCCTGGTGATCGCCTACTGCCTGGGCCTGGGACTGCCGTTCGTGTTGCTGGCCTTCGGGTCGGCCCGGGCGGTGCGCGGCCTGGGCTGGCTGCGGGCACACACCCGCGGTATCCAGATCTTTGGTGGTGTGCTGATGATCGCGGTCGGAATCGCTCTGGTGACCGGACTCTGGGGTGATTTCGTGGCGTGGGTCCGCGATGCGTTCGTGTCCGACGTGAGGTTGCCGATATGAGGGCCATCCGGAACATATGGGCGCTGATCCGCAACACCTGGCGCACCCTGACCTCCATGGGCACCGCGCTGGTGTTGTTGTTCCTGCTCGCGCTGGCCGCCATACCCGGGGCCCTGCTGCCCCAGCGCAGCCTCAACGCCGCGAAGGTCGACGAGTATCTTCTCGAGCACCCGACCATCGGGCCGTGGCTGGACCGGGTGCAGGGCTTCGACGTCTTCTCCAGCTTCTGGTTCACCGCCATCTATGTGCTGTTGTTCATCTCGCTGGTCGGGTGCCTGACCCCGCGCCTGGCCGAGCACATCAAGAGCCTGCGCGCGGTGCCGGTTCCCGCGCCGCGCAACCTGTCCCGGCTGCCCAAACACCACGAGGCCGAGGTATCCGGGGATACCGCGCAACTGGCGGCCGCCATCGATGACCGGCTCAAGGGCTGGCGGCGCACCACCCGCACAACGGACGAGATGACCGAGATTTCCGCGGAGAAGGGTTACCTGCGCGAGTTCGGCAATATCGTCTTCCACTTCTCGCTGCTCGGCCTGTTGGTCGCCATCGCCGCCGGGAAGCTCTTCGGCTACGAGGGCAACGTCATCGTCATCGCCAACGGCGGCCCCGGGTTCTGTTCGGCGTCCCCGGCCGCCTTCGACTCGTTCCGGGCGGGCAACACCGTCGACGGCACCTCGCTGTACCCGATCTGTGTGAAGGTCAACGATTTCGATGCCGACTACCTGCCCAGCGGGCAGGCCGTCACCTTCGCCGCGAACATCGAATACCAGGCCGGCGCGGATCTGGAGAGCAACACCTGGAACGACTACCGGCTCGAGGTCAACCACCCGCTGCGTGTCGGCGGGGACCGGGTGTACCTGCAGGGTCACGGGTACGCGCCGACATTCACCGTGATCTTCCCCGACGGCCAGACCCGCACCAGCACGGTCCAGTGGCGCCCCGATGATCCGCTGACCCTGCTGTCCTCCGGGGTCATCCGGGTGGACCCGCCGGCGGGCACCTATCCCGATCCCGATGAGCGCCGCGAACAACAGATCGCGATCCAGGGGCTGTTCGCCCCGACCGAATTCCTGCAGGGCACCCTGCTGTCGTCCAGCTTCCCGGCAATGAACAAGCCCGCCGTGGCCATCGACATCTACCGCGGCGACGCCGGCCTGGACACCGGGCGCCCACAGTCCATCTTCGACCTGGACCCCCGGCTGATCGGGCAGGGCCGCCTCAACAAGGAGGCCAGGGTCAACCTCAACGTCGGCGAGGAGAAGCGCCTCGAGGACGGCACCACCATCCGTTTCGACGGGGCCGTGCCGTTCATCAACTTGCAGGTGTCCCACGATCCCGCCCAGATCTGGGTGCTGGTGTTCTCGCTGACCATGATGGCCGGTCTGGTGGTGTCGCTGGTGGTGCGCCGCCGCCGCATCTGGGTTCGGATGACCCCCGCACCTGCGGGTACCGTGAGCGTCGAGCTTGGCGGACTGGCCCGCACCGACAACTCCGGGTGGGGCGACGAGTTCGAGCGGCTGACGGACCGCCTGCTCAGTGACGGAGGTAAGCATTCATGAACAGCACCGACATCGATATCGAGCTGGCCAGGTACTCGGACTGGGCCTTCACCTCGTCGGTGGTGGTCCTGGTGCTGGCGCTGCTGATGCTGGCCGTCGAACTGGCCTATTCGCGCGGCCGCAAGGTCGAGGCCCGTGAACTGGTCGGGGCCGCGGTGGGTGCCGACAGCGCCACTCCCGGCATCGTCACCGACGCTGCGGCCCGCACCGCCGACGAGCGCATCGGACGCGCAGGTGTCGCGCTGACCTATGTCGGTATCGCCCTGCTGGCGGCGTGCATCGTGCTGCGCGGCCTGGCGACCTCACGGGTGCCGTGGGGCAACATGTACGAGTTCATCAACCTGACGTGCTTCTCCGGTCTGGTCGCCGCCGCAGTGGTGTTGCGCCGTCCGCAGTATCGCGGCCTGTGGGTCTTCGTGCTGCCGCCGGTACTGGTCCTGCTGACGGTCTCGGGCAAGTGGCTCTACACCCACGCCGCGCCGGTGATGCCCGCGCTGCAGTCCTACTGGCTGCCGATCCACGTCTCGGTGGTCAGCCTGGGCTCGGGAGTCTTTCTGGTCGGCGGTGTGGCCAGCGTGCTGTTCTTGCTGAAGATGTCCCCGCTTGCCCAGCGGGACAACGGTTTCGGGCGGATGCTGGCGCGCCTTCCGGATGCGCAGCTGCTGGACCGGATCGCCTACCGCACCACCATCTTCGCCTTTCCGGTGTTCGGCTTCGGTGTCATCTTCGGTGCCATCTGGGCGGAGGAGGCCTGGGGCCGGTACTGGGGCTGGGATCCCAAGGAGACGGTCTCGTTCATTGCGTGGGTGGTGTACGCCGCCTACCTGCACGCCCGCTCCACCGCCGGCTGGCGCGACAAGAAGGCCGCCTGGATCAACGTCGTCGGGTTCATTGCGATGATCTTCAACCTGTTCTTCATCAACCTGGTCACGGTGGGTCTGCACTCGTACGCGGGGGTCTGAGTCGTGCCCAGCTTTCGGGAGCAGAACCGGTTTGTCGATCCCGCACAGGAGGTGCCGCCGGAGTGGACGGCACCGACACCACCGCGCGGGTTCCCCGCGGTGACCGGGGCGAGCGCAGCGACGGGGAATGTGGCCGGGGCGAGCGCAGCGACGGGGAATGTGACCGGGGCGAGCGCGCCGCCGGACCTGCCCCCACAGACCAGCCCGGTCCCGCTGCCGGCGCCCTACCTCGATCTGTCCACGGTCGCGCTGCTCGGCCAGCCCAAGCAGGCCCCCACGAGTGGCTGGCGCCGCTGGTTGTATCTCGCGTCGTTCACACTGCTCAACGTCGGTGAGAGCCCGAAGGTCACCAACCAGATCACCCTGCTCGAAGAGGTCGGCCGGCCGCTGCGGGGCTGTTACCGCATCGCCGTGCTGTCCCTGAAGGGCGGGGTCGGCAAGACGACGGTCACCGCGACACTGGGCGCCACCTTCGCATCCGCCCGGGGTGACCGTGTCATCGCGGTCGACGCCAACCCCGACCGCGGCACCCTGAGCCAGAAGGTGCCGTTGGAGACCCCGGCCACCGTGCGGCACCTGCTGCGTGACGCCGAGGGGATCGCCTCCTACAGCGATGTCCGGCGCTACACCTCGCAGGGGCCCAGCCGGCTGGAGGTGCTGGCCTCGGAATCCGATCCGGCGGTCTCCGAGGCGTTCAGTTCGCAGGACTACGCGCGCACCGTCGAACTGCTGGAGCGCTATTACAGCCTGGTGCTCACCGATTGCGGTACCGGGATGCTGCACTCGGCGATGGCCGCGGTGCTGTCGAAGGCCGATGTGCTGATCGTCGTCAGCTCCGGCTCGGTGGACGGCGCGCGCTCGGCGTCGGCGACGCTGGATTGGCTGGACGCGCACGGCCATCAGGACCTGGTGCGCAACGCCGTCGCGGTGGTCAATGCGGTGCGCCCGCGCTCGGGCAAGGTCGACCTGGAAAAGGTCGTCGACCACTTCTCCCGGCGGTGCCGGGCGGTGCTTCAGGTGCCGTTCGACCCACACCTCGAAGAGGGTGCCGAGATCAGCCTGGAGCGCCTTAAGCCACCGACGCGGGAAGCGTTGCTACGGCTGGCAGCGGTGGTGGCCGCGGGGTTCCCAGCCGCGACCTGACTAACCGCGCGGGTTGTCGCCGTCGCGGAGCCTGCGCAGGAAATCGGGATCGTCATCCGGTCCGATCACGCGCGGCCTCGGGCGATTGGCCGAGGCGCGCACCAATCGGTATGTCGCGTATGCGAGCCCGGCCAGAATCAGGGCCAGGAGTAAGTACTGCAAGCGAATAACCTCCTTGCTCCGAATATACGCGTTGCGTGGGTAGGCTCGGGCCGTGTCTGATTCTCGGCCGGGTCCCCGGATGATGCGTGATGTCGGTGCCTACCTGTTCGCCCGGCTGGCGTTGGCCGCGGTCCTCACCGGCGTGATCATCGGCGCGGGCCATCTGGTCGGGCTGCGCGAGTTCCCGGTCGTGGTGGCGGTGTTGTTCGCGCTGGTGCTGGCGCTGCCACTGGGCATCTGGATCTTCGCGCCGCTGCGCCGCCGTGCCACCCTGAGCATCGCCGAGTTCGACGAGCGCCGCCGCAAGGACAAGGAGACGCTACAGGCGCGGCTGCGCGGCGAGGAAAGCTAGCCGACCGCCGGTTCGAGATCGGCCAGCGCCCGCGACTCCGAGGTTTGACCGTGCCGCTACGTCCGGGTGTTGCATGGTGGTGTGACACGAATCCTGACCGACTCCGATTACGCACGTGCCGAGCAGCTTCTTGCGCCCTACCGGGCACGCAAGGTACCGGGCAGCACGCTGGCACCGCAGTGGCTTTCCGGTGGGAAGCGGTTCTGGTACCAGGTCGGCGCCCGTTACGTGATGGTCGATCCGGTCGCGGGTAGCCGCCGCGCCGCGTTCGACCATGACCGGTTGGCCGCGGCGCTCTCGGTGGCATCGGGGCATGCGGTGAACGGCGACGACCTGCCGATACTTGCGGTGACGTTCCGCGGTGATGCGATGCGGTTCAGCGCCTTCGACAAGACGTGGGAATGGTCCGACGATGCGGGTCTGCGCGAGTCCGAGCATGCGACGCCCCGGCCCGGTGAGGTGCCGTCCCCGGATGAGCAGTGGGTGGCATTTGGCCGGGACGGCAACATCTGGGTCCGGCGGGCAGGAGCGCAGCGACCGGGGGATCAGCGCAGCCGGGCAGGAACCGACGAGGAGTTCGCACTCACCGAGGACGCCGAACCGCATTTCGACTACGGAGGACTGCCCGAGACCACCGGGGCGAAGGCCTTGATGCGCATCCTCGGCCTGCCTGCCCCCTTGTTCTTCCACTGGTCGCCGGACTCCGCGCGAATCCTGGTGCAGCGCATCGACCAACGCGATCTGCCGGAGCTGGTGCTCGTCGAATCCACACCGCGCGACGGCGGCCGCCCGGTCGAACACCGCACCCGCTACACAATGCCCGGTGAGGACGCGGTCGCACACATGACGTGGAACGTCCTCGACGTCGCCGATCGTTCGATGGTCCGACAGCAGGACCCGCCGACGGCGATCATGCACAACACGGCGCTCGTCTACGCGTGGTGGACGGGAGGTGACATCGGGGCGAGCGAAGCGACGGGGAAATATGCCGTGCACTTCCTGCACCACTCCCGCGACGCCCGCACCCTCGAGTTGCGCCGGCTCGACCCGGAGACGGGTGCCACGACCACGCTGATCACCGAGACCGGTCAGACGCGCGTCGATCCCGCGGTGCAACTCGGGGACCCGCATATGGTGCACGTGCTGGAGTCCGGCGAGATCGTCTGGTGGTCGCAGCGCGACGGCTGGGGCCACCTGTATCTGTACTCGGCCGACGGGCAGCGCAGCACCCAGATCACCCGGGGGCCGTGGCTCGTTCGCTCGCTGCTGTGGGTCGACGAGGAACGCAGGCAGCTGTGGTTCATCGCCGGCGGCCTCGTCGAGGACGATCCGTACATCCGGCAGATCTGCCGGATCGACCTCGACGGTTCCGGATTCACCCGGCTCACCGACGACCATCTCGACCACGACGCCGTCAGCCCACCCGAGGGCGGCTACATCGTGGATCGGGCATCCTCGTCGAGCATGGCGCCCCGATCGGTGGTGCTCGACGCCGACGGGAAGGTGACCGTCGAGCTCGAATCACCCGGCACGGCGGCACTGGAAGCGCTCGGCTGGAGCCCGCCCGAGCGCTTCCGCACCACCGCCGCGGACGGCAGGACTCCGATCTACGGTCTGCTCTGGCGCCCACACGATTTCGACCCGCAACGGCGCTACCCGATCATCGAACACATCTACCCGGGTCCGCAGGTCTACCGGGCAGGACCGTCGTTCGATCCGCCGCATCAGGGCGAACCGGAGGCCTTCGCGGCGCTCGGCTTCGCCGTGGTGGCCATCGACGGACGGGGTAGTGCGGCGCGCGGCAAGGCATTTCATGACCACTCCTACGGCGACCTCGGCAACGGTGGCGCCCTGGATGACCATGTCGCGGCGATCCGGGAACTCGGGCACCGGTATCCGTGGCTGGACACCGGACGGGTCGGGATCACCGGCCAGTCCGCGGGTGCCTTCGCCGCCGCGCGTGCGGTGCTGATGTATCCCGAGGCCTACCACGTGGCGGTCGCGACATCGGGTAACCACGACAACAACATCAACCTCGCAATGTGGGCCGAGCACTATCACGGCGATCTCAGCGAGGAAGGCAGGCGTGCCATCTCGAATGCCACGCTGGCCGGCAATCTCACCGGCAAGCTGCTGCTCATCCACGGTGAGCTCGATGACAACGCGCACCCGTACATGACGATGCGGCTCGTCGACGCACTGATCAAGGCCGACAAGGATTTCGACCTGATCATGATCCCCGGTGCCGAGCACGCGCTGATCGGCGCCCAGCACTACTTCCTACGCCGCACCTGGGACTATTTCGTGCGGCACCTGCACGGTACCGAACCGCCTGGCCACCGGCTGGCGCCGCTGCCGCTACCGGCCCTGGGTGGTTGAGCCGCGCAGAATTTCGCCGGCCCGGCGCAGCACGTCGAGCTGTGCCGGGTTGTAGAGATCGGCCATGGCAGCGTCGATCGCCTTCTCGGCGAAACGCGCCCCACGCGGGGCGTCGGAACGGGCTTCGGTGAGTCCGGGGTGGGCCTCTCGGACCGCCCGGATGTGCGGGGCCAAGCGCTCGGCGAGGTCCTTGCGGGTCGCCTCATCGGCGTCGGCGGGAAGGTGGTCCAGTTCTGCGGCGGCCGGATCTTCCGGGGTGTCACGCATCATGTCCGCGTAGGCCCGCCGGCCGCGGGGGCCCAGCACCCGGGTGAGCACCACGATCAGCTTGCGATCCGCATCGGTCATCTTGGCGACGGCGTCGGGTGCCGCGAAGTCGGGCGGCAGATCGGTGGGCGCCGAGTTGGTCAGCAGTTCGGCCAGTTCGTCCCGGGCCCGCTGCAGCCGTTCGATGGTCGTGGCCAGTTCCGCGTCCAGTTCACGCAGGGCCTGTTCGGGATGGTCGTCTTTGTCGCCCAGCGCCGCGATCTGCGGCAACGAGAACCCGAGATCGACGAGTCGTTTGATGCGCACCAACCTGACCAGGTGCGCGACCCCGTACTGCTTGTAGCCGTTGGATCGCCGTTCGGGCTCGGGAAGCAGGCCGACCTGGTGGTAGTGCCGGACGGCCCGCAGGCTGGTGCCGGCGAGTTCGGCGATCTCACGGGTACTCCACGCCACGGGTCCATCTTGGCCCAGGGCCCCGACTTGACTGTGCCGTTACGTCCGAGTGTCCGATGTGGATATGAACAAACCTCAACCGACCGTGCTGGAGAGGGTGGGCGGTATCTCGGGGCTGGTGTACGCCGCCATCCCCACCTTCGCCTACGTCATCGTCAACGCGATCGCCGGACTCACCGTGGCAGTGGTGGTCGCCGTCGGCGTCAGCGCAGCACTGATCGTGGTGCGCCGGATGCGCGGCGAACCGATCCAGCCTGCAGTGTCCGGACTGCTCGGTGTCGTCTTCGCCGCCCTGATCGCGTACTTCACCGGATCAGCGGAGAATTATTTCCTGCCGGGGATCTGGTCGAGCCTGGCCATGACGACGGTCTTCGCGGTATCCATCCTGGTTCGCAGGCCGCTGATCGGGGTGATCTGGAACCTGCTACGCAGCAGTGGACCCGACCCGGTCTGGCACGCCGACAAGGTGGTGCGGCGCGGGTTCGACATCGCGACGCTGGCGTTCGTGGTCATGTTCGCCACCAAATTCATTGTCCAGCAATGGCTTTACGATGGCGGCCACACCGGGTGGCTGGCGATCGCGCGCATCGCGATGGGGTATCCGCTGCTCGCGGTGGCGCTTCTGGTGGTGTTCTGGGCGGTCCGCCGGGCGAACCGGCGATCGGTCACCGTGGTCGAGGAGCGCGAACCCCCGCTGCCGACCACGCTGGCCCCGGCGGCAATGCGGTCGGAGTGCTCGGGCCGAGATTGACTCCACGGTCGTGATTCGGGGCAGTTCCGGCGAGATCACGACCCTCACGTCGATCTCGCATCGAGGGCTCCGGGGCGGGTCAGCCCAACGCCAGGGCCGCCGCGACCGCGATCGCCCACACCAGCATGGTGAGCCCGGTGTCGCGCAGCACGGGAATGAGCTCCCGGCCGCCCAGTCCGCGGCGCACCGGTCCGGCCGCGCGCAGCGCCAACGGCAGCGCCACCAGCCCGGCCGCGGCCCACGGCGTGGCCGCCATCAGCACCAGCGTCGCCGCGAAGGCCACTACCAGCAGGCCGATGTAGAGGATCCGGGTCTTCGCATCGCCGAGGCGGACGGCCAGCGTGATCTTGCCGGAGTCGGTGTCGGTGGGAATGTCTCGTAAGTTGTTGGCCACCAGCACCGCCGAGGACAGCGAGCCCATCGCGACCGCCATGGCCAGGCCCACCCAGTCCACCCGTAGCGCCTGGGTGTACTGCGTGCCCAGCACCGCGACCAGCCCGAAGAACACGAAGACCGCCACCTCGCCGAGCCCGCGGTAGCCGTACGGTTTGGCGCCGCCGGTGTAGAGCCAGGCGCCCGCAATGCAGGCGGCGCCGATGGCGATCAACCAGGGTTGGCTGACGATCGCCAGGGCCAGTCCGGCCCCGGCGCCCACCAGCAGGCTCACCAGCGCCGCGGTCAGCACCGCGCGCGGGGAGGCCACCTTGGAACCGACCAGTCGCAGCGGCCCACTGCGCACATCGTCGGTGCCCTGGATGCCGTCGGAGTAGTCGTTGGCGTAGTTCACCCCGACGATCAGGGCCAGCGACACCACCAGCGCGAGCAGCGCTTTCCACCACACGGCCGCACCGAGCCACGCCGCTGCGCCGGTGCCGGCGATGACGGGCGCGATCGCGTTCGGGAGGGTGCGCGGACGGGCGCCCTCGATCCACTGCGCAACGGTAGCCACGCGCGCCATCGTTGCATGTGTGCCTGAGCTGGCGTGATGCGGCGCACCTTGTCACATCGTGCGACCCGCATGAGACTGAGCACATGACTGACCGACTCAGCAAGAGCGAAATCACCAAGGACGCCCTGCAGGAGGGTGTGGAGACCGTGGCATCCACGGTGGGCGAGGTCGCGACCATCATCACGACCGCGGTCAAGGATGTGGCCAATGCGATCGGTGGGCTGGCCACCGATGCCTTCGCCATTCGCGATGCCGCCCGCCAAGCCGCTGAACGGGCCGAACTGGACGGGCAGCCCGACGCCTGATGCTCGGCGTCATCGGAGGTAGCGGCTTCTACACCTTCTTCGGTCCGGACGCCCGAACCATCAACCTGGACACCCCCTACGGAGCGCCGAGCGCGGCGATCACCGTCGGCTCCGTCGCCGGCCACGATGTCGCGTTTCTGCCGCGGCACGGGCTCAACCACGAGTTCTCGCCGCACACGGTGCCGTACCGGGCGAACATGTGGGCGTTGCGGGCGCTCGGGGTGCGGCGCATCTTCGCCCCGTGCGCCGTCGGCAGCCTGACCCCGGCGCTGGGACCGGGCGCCATCGTGGTCCCCGACCAGCTCGTGGACCGGACCAGCGGGCGTGCGGACACCTACTTCGACTCCGGCGGCATCCACGTCGGGTTCGCCGACCCGTACTGCCCGACGCTGCGGGCCGCGGCATCGGAGCTGCCCTCGGTGATCGACGGCGGCACCATGGTCGTCATCCAGGGGCCGCGGTTCTCGACCCGCGCCGAGAGCCAGTGGTGGGCCACTCAGGGCTTCGCATTGGTGAACATGACCGGATACCCGGAGTCGGTGCTCGCTCGCGAGCTTGAAATGTGTTATGCCGCCATTGCTTTGGTGACCGATCTGGATGCCGGCGTGGAGGCGGGTGCGGGCGTGCGTGCGGTCGACGTATTCGCCGAGTTCGAACGCAACATCGCAGGCTTCAAGCAGCTTGTGCACGAGGCCATCGCGGGAGTCGCGCCCGAACGCACCTGTACGCACTGCCTGGCACACGAGGGCGTCACGCTCCCGTTCGAACTGCCGTGAGGGTGTTGCTCACCGGCGCCGCCGGGTTCATCGGCAGCCGGATCTGGGCGCGGCTGGCCGAGGCGGGCCACGACGTCGTCGCGGTCGACATCATGCTGCCCGCCGCCCATCGCGACGGTGCCGAGCCGCCGCCGCACTGCCGGCTGCTCGATATCCGCGACGCCGACGCCGTGGCAGGTCTGCTCGACGGTGTCGACGTCGTCTGTCACCAGGCCGCGGTGGTCGGTGCCGGCGTCAACGCCGCGGATGCACCCTCCTACGGCAGCCACAACGACTACGGCACCACGGTGCTGCTCGCCGCGATGTTCGCCGCGGGCTGCTCGCGGCTGGTGCTGGCCTCCTCGATGGTGGTGTACGGGCAGGGTGGCTACGACTGCCCTGAACACGGACCGGTCGAACCGCTGCCACGCAGCCGCGCCGACCTCGACAGCGGTGTCTTCGACCATCGTTGTCCGATCGGCGGTGAACCACTGCGGTGGCGGCTGGTCGGCGAGGACGCGCCGTTGAAGCCACGCAGCCTGTACGCGGCCAGCAAGACCGCCCAGGAGCACTACGCCCTGGCGTTCAACGATTCGGTGGGTGGTTCGGTCGTCGCGCTGCGCTACCACAACGTGTATGGCCCGGGGATGCCGCGCGACACCCCGTACTCGGGGGTGGCGGCGATCTTCCGCTCGCAGCTCGAGGCGGGCGGCGTGCCCAAGGTGTACGAGGACGGTGGGCAGATGCGCGACTTCGTGCACGTCGATGATGTGGCGGCGGCCAACGTCGCTGCGGTCGAGGCGAACCTCGGCGGATTCACCGCGTTCAACGTCAGTTCGGGGCGGCCGGTGTCGATCCTCGACGTCGCCACCCGCCTCAGCGAAGCGCGCAACGCGCCCGCTCCGGTGGTCACCGGGCAGTACCGCAACGGGGATGTCCGCCACATCGTCGCCGACCCGGCGCGGGCCGCCGAGCTACTGGGCTTCCGTGCGGCGGTGGACCCGCACGATGGCCTGGCCGAGTTCGCGTTCGCGCCGCTGCGGGATTAGCCCTGGATCAGCCCGACAGCGGCAGCCGTACCTCGAACCGGGCACCGGAGTCCAGATTGCGGGCGGTCAGCGATCCGCCATGCGCCTGCACCAGGCCTGCGGCGATCGCCAAACCCAGGCCCGAGCCGCTGGGCAGCGTCGAATCCGCACGTGGCACACGGCCATTGGAGCCGCGATACGCGACATCGAAAACTCGCGGCAGATCGTTCTCGTCGATGCCGACCCCGGTGTCATCGACCCGGGCCCAGGCGTGCCCACCATCGGAGCCGACCGCCAGCGTGACGCTGCCACCCTCCGGCGTGTGGGCGATGGCGTTGGCCACCAGATTCGACAGCACCCGTACCAGGGAACGATCGCTGCCCACGATGCGCACCGGCTGTTCGGTGAGCTCCGCACGTAGCATCACTCCGGCCCGCTGCGCGGGAATACGGTGTGCGGCAAGGACATCGTCGACCACCTCGTCGAGTGCCACCGGTTCGTGGGTCGGGGCCACCGCGCCGGCGTTGATCTTCGACATCTCGAACAGGTCATCGACCATATCGGCGAGCCGGATCGATTCCTGTTCGATGTGTTTGGCCTGGCTGCGCACCTCGTCATCGGTGACGACGCCGTCGGCGATGGCCTCGGAGACGGCGCGGATCCCGGCCAGCGGTGTGCGCAGGTCATGGCTGACGAAGGCCACCAGCCGGCGCCGGGACTGTTCGGCAGCCCGCTCCGAATCGCGGATCTCCTGCTCCCACACGGTGCGCCGGGCCTGGTAGCGGGCCAGCATGACGGCGGCCGGAATCGTCACCACCGACACGATCACCAGCACGACGGCGATCTGCGCGAAGGTTTCGGTGATCATGAACCCGCTGGCGCCGAGCACACCGGTGAAGGTGGCCAGCGTGGGGATGAGCACCAGCGCCACCATGCTGACCGCCAGCGACCAGGACCGCGCGAGCCGGATCACGACCGCCCCGGCCGCCACGACCGGCAGCGAGCAGGCCAGTGCCCACCCGGCGATCTCCCAGAGGTCGGTCACCGGACGCTCTGCTCTTCGCGCGGGCGCTCATCGCCGCTACTCCACAGGTAGCCGCGGCCCCACACCGTCTGCACCCGGTGCTGATCACCGAGTTTGGCACGCAACCGTTTGACGTGCACCGTAACCGTGGACATATCACCGAAGTCCCAGCGCCACACGTGCTTGAGCAACTCCGCGCGGGAGAAAACGGTGTCGGTGTGGGTCAGGAAGAACACCAGCAGGTCGAACTCGCGATTGGTCAGGCTGAGGGGCCGTCCAGCCACGGTGGCCGAGCGAGCCGTGGTCGAGACGAACAGGTCGCCCACCGAAAGCTCCACAGGCGCAGGCGATATGGGTCCATTCGTGCGCCGCAGTACCGATCGCACCCGCAGTGCCAGCTCGCGCGGGCTGAACGGTTTGGTCAGGTAGTCGTCGGCGCCGGCCTCCAGCCCGGCGATCCGGTCGTCCTGCTCGCCGAGCGCGGTCAGCAAGATGACCGGCAGGCTGTAGTCACCGTCGCGGCGCAGGTCGCGGCACAGTGTCAGGCCGTCCGATCCGGGCATCATCACATCCAGCACCGCCACGTCGATCTGCCCGGACTCCAGCAGCCGCCGGGCCTGGGTACCGTCGTGGGCGATCGCCACATCGAGTCCGTCGCGCTCCAGATACCGGCGGACGACATCACGCACGACGGTGTCGTCGTCGGCGATCAGCACCCGGGTCACAACCTCCGAGGCTAGCCGTCCGGGCCCCGGCGAAACGGCGGTGTCATGATTTCGTCACGGATCTGGCGTGGTGCGCGGCGCGGTGGCCGCCTAGCGTCGTAGCCATGGCCGACCCCGTCTGTCCGTCCGTCACGGTGGTGCTGCCCTGCCTGAACGAGGAGCAGTCACTGCCCGGAGTGTTGGCGGCGATCCCGACGGGGTATACCGCGCTGGTGGTGGACAACAACAGCACAGATCGGACTGCCGAGGTGGCCCGCGCGCACGGTGCGGTCGTGGTGGCCGAACCGCGGCCGGGCTACGGCTCGGCGGTACATGCCGGGGTGGTCGCGGCCGGGACGCCGATCGTGGCGGTCCTCGACGGCGATGGATCGCTGGATCCGCAGGAACTGCCCGCCCTGGTCGCCGAACTCGGTGCCGGCGCCGATATGGCGATCGGCCGGCGCCGGGCTGTCCCCGGGCTGCGCTGGCCCTGGCACGCGCGGCTGGGCACCGCCGCGGTGTGCTGGCGACTCCGCAGGCGCTACCACCTGCCGGTGCACGACATCGCCCCGATGCGGGTGGCCCGCCGCGACGCGCTGCTGGACCTCGGCGTGACCGACCGCCGGTCCGGCTACCCACTGGAGTTGCTGGTCCGCGCCGCGCAGGCGGACTGGCGGGTGGTGGAGCGCGACGTGGTCTACGGCCCACGGACGGGCGGCACATCCAAGGTCAGCGGCTCGGTGCGCGGCAGCGCCATTGCCGCGCTGGATTTCTGGCGAGCAATCTGATGTGGCCCGGAACCCTGCTGGTGGTCGCGAAGGCCCCGGTGCCCGGGCTGGCCAAGACCAGGCTGGCCGCCGATGTCGGCGCCGAGGTCGCCGCCGACATCGCGGCGGCCGCCCTGCTGGACACGCTGGATGCGGTGGCCGCCGCACCGGTGTCCCGGCGCGTGGTGGCACTCACCGGCGACCTCCGGATGGCGTGTCGGTCCGACGAGATCGCGGACCGGCTGGCCGATTTCACCGTCATCGCGCAACGCGGTGACGGTTTTGCCGAGCGGCTGGCCGGTGCGCACGAAGACGCCGCAGCACCGGGATTGCCCGTGGTGCAGATCGGGATGGACACACCACAGGTGAGCCCGGATCTGCTCGCCGAATGTGGACGGGCACTGGTGGCGGATGCGGTGCTCGGCCTGGCCGCCGACGGTGGCTGGTGGGTGCTCGGTGTGCGGGACGCGGCGATGGCCGGCTGCCTGCGGGATGTGCCGATGTCGCAGCCCGATACCGGGGCGCGCACCCTGGCCGCGCTGCGCGACGCCGGGCTTCGCGTGCACCTGGTCACCGAACTGGCCGATGTCGACACGGTGGCCGATATCGCCGAGGTGCGGCGGTTGTGCGCTCCCACCGGCCGGTTTGCCCAAGCCACCCGCATGGTCGGGGTCTGACATGCACGGAAACCTGTACGAACGGGCCCTGGACGGCGAGCGGTGCTGGATCCGGCACCAGGACGGCCGGTTGCAGCGGCTGCCGGTACGCGATTGGCTGGTCGGGGCGGAGTCCGATCGCCTCTTCGACCGCGCCATCGTCGACCTGTGCCACGGCCCCACCATCGATCTGGGGTGCGGCCCGGGACGGTTGGTGGCCGGCCTGGTGCAGCGCGGTTTGCCGGCGCTCGGGGTCGACCAGTCCGTCGCCGCGGTGGCACTTGCCCGTGACAGCGGCGTGCCGGTGTTGTGCCGAGACCTGTTCGGCCCGTTACCCGGAACCGGCCGCTGGCACACCGCACTGCTGGCCGACGGGAACGTCGGTCTGGGCGGCGATCCCTGGCGGGTGTTGCAGCGCGCCGGTGAGTTGCTGCGTCGCGGCGGCGAGTGCCTGGCCGAATTCGACACGGCCAAAAAAGGAGTCGAGTCCCAGTGGGTGCGATTGGAGTCGGCCGATGCCATCGGCCCGTGGTTCCGTTGGGCCTCGGTGGGGTTGGACGCGGCGGCGCGCATCGCCGCGGACGTCGGACTCGTGATGCGGGCCGTGCACCCGATCGGTGACCGGGTGATCGCGAGCCTGGTGGCCCGGTGACCCGGTTGCGGAGCACCGCCGTCACCGCACGGGTGGGTATCGCCCTCGGGGTCGCGATCGCCGTCTGCTTTGCCACCGGGCTCATCAGCCATTTCATCCAGCATCCGCAACCGTGGTTCTTCTGGCCCACCCGGCCGGTATGGCTGTACCGGCTGACGCAGGGACTGCACGTCGCCTCCGGTATCGCCGCGATCCCGTTGGTGGTGGTGAAGCTGTGGTCGGTATGGCCGAAGCTGTTCGAGCGGCCCGTCATCGGGGGGCCGGCCCGAATGCTGGAGCGGGCATCGATCCTGGTGCTCGTGGCCGCCATCCTGTTCGAGCTGTCGACCGGCCTGCTGAACATC
This sequence comes from Mycolicibacterium frederiksbergense, assembly GCF_012223425.1. GTDB lineage: Bacteria > Actinomycetota > Actinomycetes > Mycobacteriales > Mycobacteriaceae > Mycobacterium > Mycobacterium frederiksbergense. Next base: position 1,570,610 of record NZ_CP038799.1, on the reverse strand, counting down.
GCCCAGTGGTACGCCTTCGAATTCTATTTCCCCACAGCGCATTACGCGATGGCCTATGTCGCGGCCGGGGCGGTGCTCGTGCACCTGGCCGTGAAGCTTCCGGTCATCCGGCGCGCCCTCGGTGAACCACTCGACGATCTCGCCGACGGTGGTCGTGTCGGTCCGAGTCGGCGCACCGTGCTGCGCGGGACCTGGCTGGCGGTGGCGGCGGCGACGGTGGTCACCGTGGGCCAGACGGTCCCGGTGTTTCGCCGGGTATCGGTGCTCGCCCCGCGTACCGGGGAAGGGCCACAAGGGGTTCCGGTGAACCGCTCGGCCGCGGCGGCCGGGGTTGGCCGGGCCGCGTCATCACCGCAGTACCGGTTGACGGTGGCCAACGGTGCGCGCACCCGGGAATTCAGCCTCGATGAGCTACGTGCGATGCCGCAGGCCACCTTCAGGTTGCCGATAGCCTGTGTGGAGGGCTGGAGCGCCGACGCCGAATGGACCGGCGTGGTGCTGTCCGAAATCGTTGCCACGGTGGGTGGTTCGCCGGATGCCGACGTACGCATGGTGTCCTTGGAGCCACCCGGCCCGTACTCGCGCACGGTGCTGCCCGCCCGGCACGCCCGGGACTCGCAGACGCTGATCGCCTTGCAGGTCAACGGCGAGACCCTCAATCTCGACCACGGCTTTCCGTGCCGGTTGATCGCCCCGAGCCGCCCGGGCGTCCTGCAGACCAAATGGCTGTCCCGCATCGAGGTGATGTCGTGACGCCGATACGGATTCTGCTGGCCCTGGCGGGGATCGGTCTCGGCGGTTATGGCGCGCTGCTGGTGCTGGACAACCCGCCGGTGATCATCCTGCGAATCCTGGTGTGGGCGGTCGTCGCCGCGGTCGTACACGATTTCGTGTTCGCGCCGCTGTGTGCGGCGGCGGGCTGGGGCGGGCGCAGGCTGCTGCCGGCGCGCTGGCAATCGCCGGTCGCCGTGGCGGGGCTGTGCACCGTGGTGCTGGCGCTGCTCGCCATTCCGGTCTACGGCAGGCCCGGGATGCGGCCCGACAACCCGACGGTGCTGGACCGCGACTATCCACTCGGGTTCTGGATCGCCGTGGGCGTGGTGTGGGTGTGCGTGCCGGTGTACTACATCCTCAAGCGCGTCGCGGGCTCGCGGTCACCAGTTCGTCAGGATCAGGTGATTGAGCGCCAGGGCGCCGATGACGTTGAGCGCCAACCACCACCGGTGTGACCGCGGCGGCAGCAGCGCCGCGGCAGCGGTCAGCCACACCGTGAACGGCAGCCAGATGCGTTCGGTTTCGGCCTTGCTCAGCATGCTGAGATCGGCGAGCACGATCGACAGGAAGGCTCCGGTCAGCAGGACATGCACGCCGGAGCGCGCGCGCAGCGCCTTGATGTCGAAGACCCGGCCGAGTCCGGCCACACTGCCCAGGCCGATCGCGCACACCGTCGAGGCCAGGTTCGCCCACACCCAGTACTGGAACGGGCGGTCGTTGGCGATGCCCTGCCAATAGCGTTCCTGGACAAGAAGGTAGCCGTCGAACCACCAGAAGCCTGCTGTGTAGAACACCGCCACGACCGCCAGTGCCGCGATGACGGCGGGCAGCAGGCTGCGCAGCGCCGCGCGCCACCCGGGGGCGGTCAGCAACACCGCCACCGCGGGGACCGCGATCAGGCCCAGGCCGTAGTTGAGGAAGATGCCCCAACCCAGCAGCAGCCCGGCACCGGCCGCGGTGGGTATCGACCAGCGTGTCGAGCCGTGCACGGCCAGTGCCAACAGGGCGATCCCCCAGGCGGCCACACCGGCGAAGTAACCGTCGGCCGATACCGCGATCCAGATGGCGGTCGGAGCCACCGCGACGAAGGGGGCCGCACGGCGCGCGGTGGCCTCGTCGGCGACGGCACGGATGGCGATGATGATCGCCGCGGCGGCGCTGGAACCCACCAGCACGCACAGCAGTCCGGCCCACGCGCCGCCGCCCAGGCCGATGCGATCCAGCCAGACGAAGGTCAGCAGTGCCCCGGGCGGATGACCGGAGACGTGGGTGATCCACGAATCCGGTTGGTAGTCCAGGATTCTGCTCGAGAACGTGCGGAGCGCCTCGGGGATGTCGGTGACGGTCGGGACCTGGCGCAGGTATTCGTGGCGCGCAGCCAGGCGTCCGGCGAAACCGCGTTCCCAGCCGTCGATCATGGCCAGCGAGAATGCCCACAGGAATGACGTGGCCCAGGTGAGGCCCACCAGCGAACGCCAGCGCAGTGCGCCGGCCACGGTCGGGCCCCACCACACCACCGCCGCGGCGATCAGCAGCGCCGGCACCGTGCCCCAGCCGACGTGGGCATTCCACCACCCGAAGATCGGCGCGGTATCGGCGAACGCGCGCAGCCGTTCGGGGGTGCTGTTGATCATCGGGGTGACGATGCCGAGGTTCAGATGCGGTACCACGAACGCCGCGACCAGCAGTGTCACTCCTGCGGTCAGCGCCACTGCTTCTCGTCGACCGATGCGCATGCCGTCCACACTATGGGTCGCCGGCTGGAGCATTGCTGACGATTCGGTGACGGGGGCCCCTTCACCGCAGAGTTGACACCTGTCGATAATGGGCGGATGGCATCCTCATCTTCGTCGGACTTCTGCGCGAGTTACGGCATCGACTTCCCGCTCTTCGCGTTCAGTCACTGCCGTGATGTGGTGGCCGCGGTCAGCAACGCCGGTGGTTTCGGAGTCCTCGGCGGTGCCGCGTACTCACCGGAGCAGCTGGACCGCGAGCTCACCTGGATCGACCAGCACGTCAACGGCAAGCCCTATGGCATCGACATCATCGTGCCGGCCAAATTCGAGGGCAAGGGCGAAACACTGTCCGGTACGGACCTGGCCTCCCGTATCCCGGACAGCTACCGGGAATTCGTCGACAAACTGCTGGCCGACCACGGCATCGAGCCCGACACGAAGGTCCGCACCGGCAAGCCGGTGCTCTCCGGCGGCAACGGCGAGGAACTGCTCGAGGTCGCCATGAGCCACCCGATCACGATGATGGCCAATGCGCTCGGCGTGCCACCGGACTACATGATCGAGGCAGGCCGCGAGCGGGGTATCCCGGTCGCGGCGCTGGTCGGCGCCAAGGAACACGCGGTCAAGCAGGTCGCGGCGGGTGTGGACCTGATCGTCGCCCAGGGCACCGAGGCCGGCGGGCACTGCGGTGAGGTGTCCACGCTGGTGGTCGTCCCCGAGGTCATCGACGCCATCGACGATGCGGTGCCGGTGCTGGCCGCCGGCGGTATCGTCACCGGGCGGCAGATGGCCGCCGCGGTGGCGATGGGCGCCGCGGGCGCCTGGACCGGTTCGGTGTGGCTGACCACCGAAGAGGCCGAGACCGAGCCGCACACCGTCACCAAGATGCTGGCCGCCAGCTCGCGCGACACGGTGCGCTCGGCGGGGCGCACCGGTAAGCCGTCGCGCCAGCTGCGCTCGGACTGGACCGATGCCTGGGCGCCGAGCCCCGGCGGTCAGCAGCCGCTGCCGTTGCCGCTGCAGAACATGCTGTCCGAGCCGGTTCTGCGCCGCATCGATGCGCTGGCCGATCAGGGCCACGAGGGGGCCCGGCTGCTGTCGACGTATTTCGTCGGTCAGGGTGTCGGCCTGATGAACAAGGTCAAGCCGGCCCGCGATGTGGTGCTCGAGTTCATCGAGGATTACCTGGCCGCCGCCGAGCGTCTGAGCAACTCGCTTCCCGACTGAGCCGTCATACTCGGCGGGTGGCCGGCACCGAACTCATCCTGTTGGGCGCCGCCGGGCTTCTGCTCGCGGGACTGATCACCTTCCTGGTGCTGTTCCTCGTCGCGCGCCGCCAACTCGGCAACGTCCGCCGCGAACTCAGCCGGATGCTGGCCGAGCAGGACGTTCAGCGCCGGCGACGTCGCCGTGGCGTCGCCCCGTTGGCGCTCAAGACGGTGTTCCAGACCGCGGACATGCTGATCAACAAGGGGCTCGGTGCCACCGTGCGCAACTCGATCGAAGACCTCGCGGGCTGGGCCCAGATCGAACGGCCCGACCTGGCCCGGCTCACCGCGGACGGCCGGGTGGTCATCGTGTTCTCCGATATCGAGGGCTCCACGGAGTTCAACGAGTCGATGGGGGACCGGGCCTGGGTGCGGGTGCTGGGCAAGCACAACAAGCTGATCGAATCCCTGGTCGGTAAGCACGGCGGCCATGTGGTGAAGAACCAGGGCGACGGTTTCATGATGGCCTTCGCCGACCCGGAGAACGCGGTGCGTTGCAGTGCGGACGTGCAGGCCGCGTTGGAGGACAACCCGCAGCGCTGGGAGTCCATCAAGGTGCGCATCGGAGTGCACATGGGCACCTCGGTGCGCCGCGGCGAGGACCTGTTCGGGTTGGATGTCGCCATGGCGGCCCGGGTGGCCGGTCAGGCCGACGGCGGCGAGATCCTGCTCAGCGCACCGGTGGGCGAGGCCGTCGCCGGTCTCGACGACATCCTGCTCGGCGCCCCGCGTGAGGTCGAACTCAAGGGGCTGCGGGGCACCCATGTGCTCTACCCGGTGGACGGGTCAACGTGGCGTGGACGCTGACGTGCTCTGAACGGGTTTGGTGGTCTCGGGTTTCTTGTCCGCCGCCTTGATCAGCTTGGCCGTCCATTCCGCACCGAGCTTGACCAGACCGGACTCCTGATACTGGACGTGGGCGTCCCAGTCTCGGCCCAGTGAGCAGATGGGGTCGGCGGGTGCGCACAGGTCAGCGGTGCGTGACCCGAAGACCGTGCTCATCCGGGTCAGCGGGTTACCGATGCGGGCCGACGGGTTGCCGAACACCACCACCGAGGCGATGTGCGGGACGGCTGCCGCCGGCAGCGGCGCGGTGTAGCCGAGGCCGGCGATGGGTGCGGTGGCGACGACGTCCACCACGGCGGCACCCTGCGAGTATCCGCCCAGCACAATCTTGGTCTTCGGGCATTGCGCGACGATGGTCTGGATACGCTTGCTCATATCGTTGGCCCCGATCGCGGCCTTCATGAAGTCCCAGGTCGCCGGATATTTGACCGCGTAGGTCTTGACCGAGGAGCCCTTGACCATGGGGCGCAGGGTGTCGACGAACGCCTTGCCGACCTTGCCGATACCGGGCGGCTCATCGGTGCCGCGCGCGAAGACGACTTCGATATCGGAGCATTCCGGTGCCGCCGATGCGATGGGTGCGGTGAGCGGGCTCAGGGCAAGCACCAGCCCAGCAGTGAGCACGGCCAGTCTTCGGGCGGCCATTACGTGTTCTCCTCGAGGGTGTCTGGTCGGCTACGTGCCCCCTTCAATGCCCATCATCGTTGACAATATTCACTCTATTAACATCTGTGCCAATTCTGTGACCTAGTTGTGGCGTCGGAATCGCTGATCAGATCGGTATCTGACCGACTTCCGGGGTCCTTCCGGACACCTGGAAAATCACCTTCCGGGCAATGTCCACGGCGTGGTCGGCGAAACGCTCGTAGAAACGGCCGAGCAGCGCCACATCGGTGGCCGCCGCCACCCCGTCGGACCAGCGATCGTTCAGCACCGCGCCGAGCAGTTGCCGGTTCAAGTCGTTCATCGCTTCATCGCCCTGCTGGATGCGGGCGGCCTCGCCGGTATCGCCGGCGATCACCGCGCGCTGGGCCCGCTCGGCGAGATCGACGGCGTGGCGGCCCATGTCCGCGAACAAGCCCAGTGCCGTCGCCGGCACGGCGACACCGGTGCGCCCGCGGGTGCCGATTCCGGCGATGTTGGTGGCCAGCGCGCCCATCCGGTCGGCGTTGGCCGCGATGGCGAAGGCGGTCATGACGAGACGAAGGTCGTGGGCCACCGGGGCGTGCCGAGCCAACAGCGAAAAGGCGCGCCGGTCCACCTGTGCGTTGAGCTCGTCGAGGCTGCTCAGGTGGTTGCGAACGCGCCGGGCCGCGGCTACGTCGCCGACGAGCACGGCCGTGGTGGCTTCGGCGGCGGTGTCGGCGGCGATTCCACACATCTCACCGAGCTCGGCGGTGAGCCGGTCGAGTTGCGCGTGGAATTCAGTCCTCATGGCATCCGGGATAACCCGTTGACGGCGCTGCCAAACTGTCCGGATGTCCGTTCTCCGGCTGGCGGCCCCGATCGGCCTGGCGTTTCTCCCGCTGGGCATGGCGCTGGGATTCCTGGTGGTGCACGCCGGTTTGGCCTGGTGGTGGGCGCCGGTGTTCGCGGCCGTGATCTACGCCGGTTCGCTGGAGTTCCTGATGGTCGGGCTGGCCGCGGCCGGCTCGCCGGTCGCGACGGTCGCGTTGACGACGTTGATCGTGAATTCCCGGCACGTGTTCTACGCGTTGTCCTTTCCGCTGCACCGGGTTGCCGGGCTGCCCGGCAAGCTCTACAGCACCTACGTCATCTCCGATGAGGCCTACGCGGTCGGTGTCAGTCCCGCCGCCAGGGACTGGACCTCCCGCCAGATCCTGACCATGCAGGCGGGCCTGCACCTGACCTGGACGGTGTCGGCGGGCCTGGGCGGCCTGCTCGGCGCGGCACTGCCGATCGAGCGGCTGCACGGTCTTGAGTTCGCGCTCACCGCGCTGTTCATCGTGCTGGCCATCGATGCCTACCGCCAGCACCCGGACCGGTTGACCGCGCTGCTGGCGGTGAGCTGCGCCATCGTCGCCTGGCTGGTGGCGCCCGGGCAGTTGTTGGTGTGGGCCTTCGCGACGTTCACCGTGCTGTTGCTGGCCCGGTACCGGATCGCCGATGCCTGACACCGGCTACATCACGCTGCTGGTCGCGGTCAGCGCCGCGGTCACCTGGGCGCTGCGGGCTTTGCCGTTCGTGGTGCTGGCGCCGATGCGCCACAGCACCGTGGTCCGGTACCTGAGCCTGCACATGCCGTTGGGGGTGATGGTCATGCTGGCGCTCTACACCGTTCGAGATGTTCCCGAAGCGGCTGGACGCCAACAACTCTGGCTGGTCATCGCGGTGCTGGTGACGGTGAGCCTGCAGGTGTGGCGGCGGCACGCGCTGCTGTCCATCTTTGTCGGCACCGGAATTTATGTGGCGCTGATGTCGCTGTGGTGACAAAGTGTCCCGCCGTGAGCATCCTGTTCTGCGGTATCGAGCTGGGCCGGCGCATCGAGCACGCCGAAGCTGCGCTCATCGGCGCGGCGGTCGCTGCGGCCGGCCGGCGCGGCGCGGACGGGTTCGCGCTGCCGCTGGCCCGCGGGGTGGCCGCCTACGCAGGGCCGGGCGCGCCGTTCAACAAGGTGGTGGGACTGGGATTCGCGGGAGTGCCCACCGAGGCGGATATCCGCGCGGTCGAGCGCGCCTACGCCGATCACGGGTCACCGACCCCGATCGAACTGAGCACCCTCGCCGATCCGCGGATCGCCGAACTGCTCGGTGCCCGCGGCTATCGGGTGGTGGCCTTCGAGGACGTACTCGGGCGCGCCCTGGGCGACACACCCGAACCGGTGCCGGAGGGTATCGAGGTGCGTCCGGCTTCCGAACACGAACTCGACGCCTGGGTCGACGTGGTGGTGGAGGGGTTCGCGCACCCGGACGGCGAAGGGGTTCCCAGCCCCGAAGAGTTCCCGCGTGAGGTGGTGGACCGCGCCGAACGTGATTTCGCGGAGGCCGGCGTGACCCCCTATGTGGCGGTGGTCGATGGGCCTATCGCCGGCGGCGGGAGCATGCGCGTCACCGATGGTGTGGCGCAGCTGACCGGCGCGGCCACCGCGCCGGACCACCGCCGTCGTGGCGTTCAGGCCGCACTGCTCGCCGCCCGCCTGCGCGATGCCGTCCACGCCGGCGCCGATATCGCCGTGGTCACCACGGCGCCCGGGTCGCTGTCGCAGCGCAATGTGCAACGACGCGGCTTCCACCTGCTCTACACCCGGGCCGTCTTCGTCAAGGGCGATCAGTAGAGCATCTTGCGGTAGTTCTCTTCGCTGTAGTACGCCTCGAGTTCTGCCATGCTCTGCTCGGCCTTGAACGACTTGGCCAACGCCGCGGTGCTCGGCACCGAATCCGGCGTCCAGGTCTCGGGCTTCCAGGCGTCCGAGCGCAGGAACGCCTTCGAGCAGTGGAAGAACACCTCGTCGACGTGCACTTCCAGTGCCAGGATGGGCCGCTTTCCCTGCACCGCGAGATCGTCGAAATAGTCGGCGTCGGAAAGGATTCGGGCCCGGCCATTGATCCGCACGGTATCCCCGCGACCCGGTATGACGAAGATCGTGCCGACGTGCGGATTGGTCAGCACGTTGAGATAGCCGTCCACCCGTTTGTTGCCGGGGCGCTCCGGGATGGCGATGGTGGTGTCATCGATGATGTGCACGAATCCGGGCGGATCGCCCTTGGGGGAGACGTCCACCCGGCCGTCGGTGTCGGTGGTGGCCACGAAGCACAGCGGCGAGTTGGCCACCCATTGCCGGTGTACATCGAGCAGGCGGTCGCCCACCTTGTTGGCCACCGCAGGTGCGGGATGGCCGACGATCTCTCGCAGGGCGTCAACCGACGTGATCTCGACTGGTTCGGTGCTCACCCGATCCATCATGCCCCGAATCGTTGGATCAGTGCCCGCCTGTCCAGCTTGCCGATGCCCCGCCGGGGGAGTTCATCGACGAAGTGCAGCTGCCGCGGTGCGGCGGTGGGGTCGAGGGTCCTGCCGACATGGGCCCGCAGCTCGGCGAGCGTCGGTTCGCGCTGCCCGGCCGCCAGCACGACCGCCGCGACGACGCGCTGTCCGAGGCGGGCATCGGGCACCCCGAACACCGCGCACTCGGCGACGGCGGGGTGGCCTGCCAGCGCGTTCTCCACCAGCTGGGGCAGCACAGTCAGCCCGCCGGTGCTGACGGCGTCGTCGGCACGGCCCAGGATGCTCAGTACACCCGAATCATCCACCGCACCAAGGTCATCGGTGCGGAACCAGCCCGGCTCGGCGAACGGGTCGGGGTCGGCCGGATTGCGGTACCCGGACGCCAGCACCGGCCCGCCGAGGGACACCCGCCCCGCGTCGAGGCGTATCTGCACGCCGTCCAGTGGCACACCGTCGTACACACAACCACCGCAGGTCTCACTCATCCCGTAGGTCCGCACCACACGAACCCCAGCGGCCGCGGCCTTCTCGCGCACCCCCGCCGGCATCGGGCCACCGCCGATCAGGACGGCGTCGAGTTCGGCCAGCGCCGCGGCGGCCGATGGGTCGGCCAGCGCCTTGTCGAGCTGATTGGACACCAGCGAGGTGTACCGCCGCCCGGTTCCCATTGCGGCCACCGCGGCGACCAGGTCGGCGGGCTCGAAACTCGCGCCCAGTGCGACGGGCGCGCTACCGCCGACGACACTGCGCACCAGGACCTGCAGGCCGGCCACGTGATAGGCGGGCAGTGCCAGCAACCAACGGCCCGTACCGCCGAGGCGCCGGTGGGTCGCGGTGGCACTGCAGGTCAGCGCGGCAGCGGAAAGCATGGCGCCCTTGGGGATTCCGGTGGTGCCCGAGGTCGACACGACGACCGCGATATCGTCGTCGATGAGTTCGCCGGCGCGCAGCGTGGCGGTCAGCAGGTCGCGCTGGCGGGTATCGGTGGCCGGCACCGGCAGACGGGCCCCGCCCCCGGCGAGTGCGGTCTCCAGATCCGGCAGTATTGCCAGGGCCGCGGCGCCGGTGCCGACGGGGAGAGTGCTCAGGACGGTGATGCCGGGCCCTCCGGATCCTGTTGTCTCGGGTCATCGAGGCGCCGGCCCGGGGTGGACAGCCGGGCCCGCACCCGTGCGGCGTCTTCCGCCAGCATTGCGTTCACTGCGCCAGCCTGCCAGATGGGTGTCACCTGCGCCGATGTTGCCGACAATCTCCAACGCGGGCCGGCGCGACCATGAACGCTGGAAGAACAACTTCGGGCTCCACCCCAAACCCGCAGGTGAGAGACGACTCCCGACTTGGGGGAAAGTACGCGAAATGCTGTGAGGTGTCTCAGAATTGCGGCATGAGCGCTGAGCTGATCATTCTGGTGTTGCTGATTGCCACAGCACTGGCATTCGACTTCACCAACGGCTTCCACGACACCGGCAACGCGATGGCGACCTCCATCGCGACCGGGGCGCTCAAGCCGAAGACCGCGGTGGTGCTGGCGGGCGTGCTGAACCTGGTGGGTGCCTTCCTCTCGGTCGAGGTGGCCGTCACGGTCACCACCTCGGTGCTGAAGGTGCAGGACTCCAGCACCGGTTCGCTGTTGCCGGGTATCGATGCTTCGACGGGCCTGACCATCATCTTCGCCGGTCTGATCGGCGGAATTCTGTGGAACCTGCTGACCTGGCTGTTCGGCATCCCGTCGAGTTCCTCGCACGCGCTTTTCGGTGGGCTCATCGGCGCCGGCCTGGCCGCGCTGGGCACCGCGGGCGTCAACTGGTCCGGGGTTACCCAGAAGGTGTTGATCCCCGCGGTCGCCGCACCCGTCATCGCCGGTCTGGTCGCCTGCTGCGGCACCTGGATGGTCTACCGGCTCACCCGCAAGGTTGCCGAGAAGCAGCGCCGGGAGGGCTTCCGCTGGGGGCAGATCGCCACGGCCTCGCTGGTCGCGCTGGCGCACGGCACCAACGATGCGCAGAAGACCATGGGTGTCATCGCGCTCGCCCTCATCACCACCGGGCACCTGACCGGTGATGTCAAGGAGCAGGGCCTTCCGTTCTGGATCATCTTCAGCTGTGCGGTCGCCATCGGCCTCGGCACCTACCTGGGCGGCTGGCGGGTCATCCGCACGCTGGGCAAGGGCCTGGTGGAGATCGAGTCACCTCAGGGTTTCGCCGCCGAGGCCTCCTCTGCGGCAATCATTCTGAGCTCCAGCGCCGCCGGTATGGCGTTGTCGACCACGCACGTGGCCACCGGGTCGATCCTCGGTAGCGGTGTGGGTAAGCCCGGCGCCGAGGTCCGTTGGGCGGTCGCGGGACGGATGGCCGTCGCCTGGCTGGTCACGCTGCCCGCCGCCGGGCTGGTCGGCGCACTGTCGTACTGGCTGTCCAACGGGGTGAAGTCGCTGACCGGCTCCGACCTGGTCGGCGATGGGCTGATCTTCCTGCTCCTCGTCGGGCTGTCCGCCTACATGTGGTGGCGCGCCCAGCAGCAGAAGGTCGACCACAGCAATGTCAACGCCGACTGGGATGCGTCGACCAACTCCGTCGTTCCGGCCGAGCTACGCGAAATCGGTTCGGACAGCAAGCCCGCCGCATCGGTCTGACCGCAACAAGCTAAGGAATTCTGATGGTGTACATGGAGAGCATTCTGAAGGTGCTGGGTATCGGCCTGTTGCTCGGAGCGGGTCTGCCCGCCGTGTTCGCGCTCGGACTGGTGGCCTACGCCCGTGGCGACGGCGCGGATGCCACCGCGGCCCCTGCGAACCCCGCGTTGAAGTTTCTCGGTATCGCACTGTTCGTCTTCGTCGGTTGGGTGATCGTGACCGCGGTGCTCTGGATCACCAGGGCCACGATCATTCACCACACCGGTGTGGACCTCTTCCCGTTCCTGCCCAAGAAGTGAGTACATGGATATGAGTGAGAACAAGAGCTTTCTGGACAGCGTCCTCGGCTGGCTGCACCAGGGTTACCCCGAGGGCGTTCCTCAGACGGACTACTTCGCGCTGCTGGCGTTGCTGAAGCGTTCACTCACCGAGGACGAAGTGGTCAAGGCCGCCCAGGCGGTCCTGCGGTCCAGCAACGGTGACACGCCGGTGACCGAGGCCGAGATCAGCGGCGCCATCCAGATGATCATCGCCAAGGAGCCCAATCCCGAAGAGCTGCATCAGGTTGCGTCGCGGCTGGCCTCGGTGGGCTGGCCGCTGGCGGCACCGGCTCGCTGAGCGGGCACCAGGCACCGCTTGAAGTAGCTGAGCAGCACCGTGCGCAGCTGCGGGGCGGCGATATCGTTCAGCGTCGAAACTGTGGTGCAGTAGTAGCTTCCGGTGACGGCCACGGCCAGCGATACGCGTGTCGAGTAGTCGTGATCGGGCCCCAGCAACAAGGCGCGAAAGCGGTCGGCGATGGCTTGAAGCTCGGGGTGCCGGGCGACGAGGTGGTCGATGTAGCGGTCCCTGCGGAACGGGAACGCCGCGTTGCGCTGACGGACCATCAGGTCGACGACTCCCTCGATGGCGGCGTCGCGTCGACACTCGCTGTGCGGTAACGATTCAGCGGCCTCGATGAGTCGCGCGACATCGTCGAACACCGGCCGCAACACGGCCAGCACAATCTCGTCCTTGGAACGGAACTGGTAATAGACCGCGGCCTTGCCGACGCCGATCCGGTCGGCGATCATCTGCAGCGAGGTGCCCTGCACGCCGTGTTCGGCGAACAACTCGACGGCCACCGTGACCACGCGGTCGCGCGCTGCCCCACGTGCTCTGACCATGGGGCCCTTTCCCTCGCTGCGGCACTCAAGCACGCCCATATCGTCCCTTTGGCTAGTCAATGTTACGCACTGTGATGAGCAACACTTAGCCGTATGGCTTGTATGAAGTAAGCCGATTGTATAACTTGAGTGCGACCGATGGCTGAGGGGTTCATCGGACCAGCCAACCGGCGCGTCACTGCAGGAGGAAAGCGGACATGCAACTGCTCAAACGGGCTTGGCTGCCCCTGGTGATCGTCGTGGTGGTGGGGGTAGCCGGCTTCACAGTGGACCGCGTCCGCGGCATGTTCGCATCCGACCCGCCACTGGTCACGCCGATCGAGTTCGCCAACGACCCTGAGCCGTTCGATCCAAAAGTAGTGACCTACGAGATCTTTGGCCCGGAAGGGGCGGCAGTGGATGTGAACTACGTGGACCTGCAGGGTGAACCGCAGCGCGTCGACGGTGCAATCCTGCCGTGGTCGGTCACGCTGCAGACGACCGAACCCTCGGCCGCGGCCAACATCGTCGCCCAGGGCAAGACCAGCTTCCTGGGTTGTCGGGTGCTCGTCGACGGGGAGACCAAGGATGAGCGCAGCACCAGCGGCACCAACGTCCAGACCTTCTGCATCGTGAAGTCGGCATGAGCGAGGCTTGCGGAGCGAATCGACGGGTGACATGCGAGACCCGAGCCTGCGAGGGGGTCGCATGAGCGAGGCTTGCGGAGCGAATCGACGGGTGACATGCGAGACCCGAGCCTGCGAGGGGATCGCATGAGCGCGCATAGTGCGGATGCGCCCACCGGGCCCATCGCCGTCGTGCCCGCTGCACACGAAACCGCCCATTTCGGCAGGATCGCGCGGCTGTTCCGAAAGTTGGCCATCCCCTTCATCCTGGGCTGGATCGCCATTGCGGTCCTACTGAACGTTGCCGTCCCGCAGCTGGAAGCGGTCGGTGAGATGCGGTCGGTCTCAATGAGCCCGAAAGAGGCGCCGGCCGTCATCGCCACCGAGCACATCGGCCGCGTCTTCGACGAATACGAGTCCAACAGCTCGGTGATGATCGTGCTGGAGGGCAAGGACAAGCTTGGTGACGATTCTCGTCGCTACTATTCGGAGTTGATCGAAAAGCTGCGCGCGGACACCAAACACGTTGAGCACGTTCAAGACTTGTGGAGCGATCCGCTTACCGCATCCGGTGTGCAGAGCGGGGACGGTAAGGCCGTCTACGTCTCGGCAAACCTGGCCGGCAACCAGGGCGAGGCGCTGTCGCTGGAGTCCATTGAAGCCGTGAAGAACATCGTGCACAGCGTGGCGGCGCCTCCGGGAGTCGAGGTCTTTGTCACCGGCTCCGCAGCGATGACGGCCGAGCAGACCGAGGCCAGCCACGGCAGTATGCGGTTGATCGAGGCGTTGACCTTCGTGGTCATCATCACCATGTTGCTCATCATCTACCGCTCGTTCATGACGATGGTGATGATGATCGTGATGGTCGCGGTCAGCCTACTGACCGTGCGAGGCGCGGTGGCCGCGCTCGGCTATTACGAGATCATTGGTCTCTCGACGTTTGCCACCGGTCTGCTGGTCACGCTCGCCATCGCGATATCGGTGGACTATGCGATCTTCCTCATCGGCCGATATCAGGAGGCCAGGAGCGCCGGCGAGGATCGAGAACAGGCGTACTACACCATGTTCGGTGGAACCGCGCACGTGATCGTCGGCTCCGGTCTGACCATCGCAAGCGCCACCTTCTGCCTGAGTTTTACCCGGTTGCCGTACTTTCAGACCCTCGGTGTGCCACTGGCCGTCGGCATGCTGGTGCTGATCGTCACGGCCATGACCTTCGGGCCGGCCATGGTCACCGTGGGCGCGCGCTTCCTGGATCCCAAACGTGCCGGGCGCGTGCGGGGTTGGCGCAAGGTCGGGGCCGCGGTGGTGCGCTGGCCCGGTGCGATCCTGATTTCCTCGATCGCCGTCTCGTTGATCGGTCTGCTGGCTCTGCCGGGTTACAAGACCAGCTACAACGACAGGTTGTACCTACCGGATGACATCAGTGCCAACCAGGGTTATGCGGCGGCAGAACGCCATTTCTCACCGGCCCGGCTGAACCCGGAGATCCTGATGATCGAGAGTGATCGGGATCTGCGGAACCCAGCCGACTTCCTGGTCATCGAGAAGATCGCCAAGGCCATCTTCCAGGTCGACGGTATCGGCCGGGTGCAGACCATCACCCGGCCAGACGGCACGCCGATCGAGAACACCTCGATCCCATACATGATCAGTCAGAACAGCACGCTGCAGCGGTTGAACGAGAAGTACAATTCCGACCGCACCGCCGACATGACCAATCAGGTGGCGGACATGGACCGGACCATCGCAAGCATGGACAAGATGCAGACGATCACCGAGGAGATGGCCGACACCACGTCCAAGATGGTGTCCTCGATGGACCTCATGGTCGGTGACATCGAGGACATGCGGGACAGCATCGCCAATTTCGACGACTTCTTCCGGCCGATGCGCAACTACCTCTACTGGGAACCGCATTGCTACAACATCCCGATGTGCTGGTCCATTCGGTCCGTCTTCGACGTGCTCGACGGCATCGATGTGATGACCACCAACATGAACGACATGATGCCGCAGATGCATCGGCTCAACGAACTGATGCCGCAGATGATTGCGATCATGCCCGAGATGAAGCAGACCATGGTCAACATGAAAGAGATGATGCAGACCATGCAGCAGACCCAGCAGGGTATGCAGGAGCAGCAGCGCATCATGTCGGAGACGTCGACCGAGATGGGCAAGGCCTTCAACGATGCGATGAACGACGACTCGTTCTATCTGCCGGCCGAGGCGTTCGACAATCCCGATTTCGCAAAGGGATTGGAGCAGTTCCTGTCGCCGGACGGACACGCGGTGCGATTCATGATCAACCATGAGGGCGATCCGATGTCCGCCGAGGGTATCGAGCGGATCGATCCGGTCAAGACCGCGGCCAAGAACGCTATCAAGGGCACCCCGCTGGAGGGCTCGACGATCTACATGGGCGGTACCGCATCCACCTTCAAGGACATGGCCGACGGGACGCAGTACGACCTGATCATCGCCGGGATCGCCGCGATCGGTCTGATCTTCCTGATCATGCTGATTCTCACCAGGGCGATCGTCGCGGCAGCGGTGATCGTCGGCACGGTGGTGCTTTCGCTGGGTGCGTCCTTCGGTGTCTCGGTGCTGCTCTGGCAGCACCTGCTCGGAATCGAGTTGCACTGGATGGTGTTACCGATGGCGGTGATCATCCTGCTTGCGGTGGGCGCGGACTACAACCTGCTGGTGGTCTCCCGCATGAAGGAAGAAATACATGCGGGGCTGAACACCGGCATGATCCGGGCCATGGGTGGCAGTGGTTCCACCGTCACCGCGGCAGGCATGGTGTTCGCCTTCACCATGATGGTGATGGCCGTCAGCGATCTGACGATCATGGGTCAGGTCGGCACCACGATCGGTCTCGGTCTGCTGTTCGACACCCTGGTGATCCGCTCGTTCATGACACCTTCTATCGCCGCCTTGCTCGGCAAGTGGTTCTGGTGGCCCCAACATGTGCGCCAGCGGCCGAAACCGCAAGCCTGGCCGCCGATTCAGCGTCGACCACAGGATGCGTTGGTGTGATGAGGTTTTCGATGATGAAGTCGGCCATCGCCGGGTGCGTCGCGGCACTGGCCGTCGCGACCGCACCGGTGGCGCAGGCCGACCGCGATGAAGCGTTTGCAGATCAGTTGCACGACTACGGGATCTATGGCCAGAAGGACTTCAACGCCTGGATAGCCAAGCTGATGTGCAAGCGTTTGAACAACGGGCACGATGCGGACGCCTTTGCCTCGGCGGAGTTCGTCCACGAACAACTGAACCGGGGGGCCACGACGGATCAGGCCTGGCAGTTCGTCGGCGGAGCGATCCCGCTCTACTGCCCCGAACAGGCGCCCGCATTGCAACGCGCCGCCGACCGACGTTGAAAGGACCGAACGTGATCCGCCGCAACCGATTCATCGCCGCCGCAGGTGCCGTCGCGGCACTGCTGGCCACGCCGGGCATCGCCGCCGCCGATGCCACCGACGAGTATCCGATCCCGAGCAACATGCTCAAGACCACCTGCACCGTGGACCAGTACATGGCCGCGGTCCGCGACACCAATCCGGTGTACTACGAGCGCTACATGATCGACTACAACAACAAGTCCCCCGACGTGCAGCGGTGGGCGCGGGATCGCATCACCTGGTTCTTCTCCATGGACTATGCGGGCCGGCGCCAGTACTCCGAGGACACCGCCACCAACGCGTTCTACGAACAGCTGGCCTGGAACTGGCCGAACTGGGCCAAGTTGTTCTTCAACAACAAGGGTGTCGTCGCGCACGGCACGAAGAAGTGCGCGAGTTATCCGCCCAGCGATCCCGGCGTCTGGACCTGGTAGGGCGGGCTCATTCGAAGTAGGAGGATGTGCGCGTCAACTGCTGCGCCACCTCCAGCAGCGTGCGGTGCAGGTCCTCGTCGCTGACATCGTCCAACGACTTGTCGGTGACCGCGGCGAAGATGCCGTTGGTGACCATCGAGATGACGACCCGGCCCGCCGGGCCGTGCCCACCGCCGAGCAGTAGGTTCGTGAAGCGGTCGACGATATCGGTGAGATCCTCGCGGGACTGCACGAGGCTCTCCAGCACCGGGTCGCCGGCCAGCACCGCGGCCAGCCGCCGGTGCCGCACGCTGAACTCGATGAAACCGCTGATGGTGATCTCGCGCCGGGTCTCGGGGTCGGGCACCGCCTCGGCGATCGTCACCACGCGCGCCATGTCGTCGAACATCGGTTGCGCGGCGGCCGCCACGATCTCCTCTTTGGAGTGGAACTGGTAGTAGACCGACGCCTTACCCACGCCGATGCTGTCGGCGATCATCTGCAGGGTGGTGCCGCTGACACCGTGCTCGGCGAACTGCGCCAGCGCGGCCTCCAGCACGCGGGCGCGGGCAGTGCCGCGCCCCAACACGGATTTGGCCATGCGTCAGTCCCTGGTGTCGCGGCGCAGCGGATGCGTGTCGGGGACCTGGACGAAGATCAACGTGACACCGTCGGGATCGGCGACGTGCATCTCGTGTAAACCCCAGGGCTCTTCGGCGGCGGCCCGCGCGATCGGCACACCCCGGCCGGTCAGCTCGGTCTGGGCGGCGTAGACGTCGCGCACCTGCAGCCAAAGAGTCCCGCCCGCCGAGGGCTCGCCGTGCCCGGCCAGCTCGATCAGCGACTGTCCGGCGTAAAAGACGGTGCCACCGCCGTATTCGCGGGCGATGGCCAGGCCGATCCGGTCGCGGTAGAACTCAACGGACGCCGGGTAGTCGGCCGGCCGTATCAGCATCCGGCTGGCCAGGATCTCCATATGACGTGTTTAGCACGGGTCAGGCGGATTCGGCCGCGACACGGTAGCCGCGCACCGCGATGGGTCCGAACACCGCCAGCAACCCGATGACCCACGCCGAGGACTGCAGCACGGGCCACAGGATCGGCCCGCCGGCGGCCAGTCCTCGCATCGCTTCGATCGCGGGGGACATCGGCTGGGCCCGCACCACGGGTTCGAGCCAGTGCGGGAACACGTCGACCGGCACCATGCCGGAGTTGAAGAACAACAGCAGGAAGCACACCGTGGACAGGCCGGTGATGATGTTCTTCCCGTTCGACTGCACGGCGACGGCCACGATGACGGCGGCGAACCCGACCACCATGAACACCGGGATCGCCACGAAAGCGAGTGCGGCCGGCCAACCCTGGCCGAAGCGCAGGCCCATCGCGACGCCGACGGCGGTGATCACCAGGGTGCCGACGAAGGCCCGGGTTCCCTCGGCGAGCAGTCTGCCGGTGAGCGCGCTGGCCCGGTGCACGGGCAGTGCCCACAGTCTGCTGAGCAGACCGGACTCACGTTCGTCGGGGATGGCCGCGCCGGTGCCCATCGCGCCGAACAGGGCCCCGGCGATCGCGCACATCGGTACCAGGCCGTACAGGCTGTTCCCGCCGGTCAGGTGCAGCACCGATTCGCCGATGACCTGCTTGTAGACGATCAGCAGGAAGGTGGGAAAAATCAGCGACTGGATCAACACGACCGGGGCGCGTTGCCAGCCCAGCAGCAGCCGGCGGGCCTGCAGGCGGCTCTGGCGCAACAACGCGACGGCACTGGATCCGTTGCTCTTCGCGCAGGCGCTCATCGGCCTTGCATCCGGACCGCGATCGCGCCGAACGCCACCAACAGCCCGGCACACCAGGTGAGGCTGAGCGCGAGGTGGCGGTACTCGCCGATGGCCAGCCCCCGCAATGTCTCGGCGATCACCGACACCGGCTGGTGCCGCACGAACGGTCCCAGCCAGGACGGGAACGCCTCCGCCGGAGCGATTCCGGTGGACAGCATCACCAGCAGCAGTTGCGGGATCAACAGGGTCTGGCCGGCCTCCTCGGTGCTGCCGGCCAGTGATCCCAGGGCGTCCGCGCCCAGCGACAACGCCAGCGACAGCAGCAGCGCGAGTCCCACGAAGACAGCCACCGCGCCCACACCGCCGGAGAACCGGAAGCCGAACAGATATCCGATGACGACCGCGCCCACCATCGCCGCGCCTGCCCGCACCAGCGCCGAGAGCATCCGGGCGGTCACCGGTGCCAGCGCGGTGATCGGCAGTGAGCGCATCCGAATACCCATACCGCTCAGGTTGTCTCGCGCTGCCCGGTCGGCGGTGGTCATGGCGGTGAAGATCATCGCCTGCACCACGATGACCGGCAGGATGTACTGGGCGTAGCTCATGGTGCCGGTGTCGATGACATTGCGCAGGGTGATGTCGAAGCACACGAAGAATGCGATCGGCCCGCCGACGGCGAACACCAGGTCACCGCCGCGCAGGGTGCCGAGCACCGACCGCCGGGTCAGCGCGCCGAGTGCGGTCACGGCGCCGGGGCCGTCAGGGTGAAAAACACCTCGTCCAGCGAGGGTTTGCGCAGCGCGATGTCACCGACCTCGATATCGAGTGCCTCGAGCCGGCGGAACACCTCGCTGAGCGTGCTCAGGCCGCCCGGTGCCGGAATCGACAGTGCCCCGGTGTCCGGGTCCGTGCTGACGTCCCCGAGTCCGGACAGTGCTTGCGCTATGCGCGGCCCGTCGGCGGTGTGTACCGGTGTCACCTGGCAGAAGCTGCCGCCGACACGTTCCTTGAGTTCGTCGGCGGTGCCCTCGGCGATCACCCTGCCGTGATCGATGACGACGATCGAATCCGACAGCGCATCCGCCTCGTCGAGGTACTGGGTGGTCAGCAGCACGCTGGTGCCGCGGCCGGTCAGCGAGCTCACCAGATCCCAGACCTCGCGCCGGCTGCGCGGATCCAGCCCGGTCGTCGGCTCATCCAGGAACACCACCGCGGGCTCGGCGACCAGCCCGCAGGCGATATCGGCGCGGCGGCGCATCCCGCCGGAGTAGGTGCCGACCCGGCGCCCGCCGGCCTCGGTCAGGCTGAACGCCTCGAGCAGTTCGTCGGCGCGGGCGCGGGCCTGCGCGCGGGTCAGCCCGTTGAGTTCGCCGAACAGCACCAGGTTCTCCCGGCCGGTCAGCATCTCGTCGATCGCGGCGTACTGGCCGGTGAGCCCGATGCTCTTGCGCACCTGGGCGGCCTGGGTGACGACGTCGTAGCCGGCGACCTTCGCCGATCCGGAGGTCGGCCGGATCAGCGTGGACAGCACGTTGATGGTGGTGGTCTTGCCCGCGCCGTTGGGCCCGAGCACCCCGAGCACGGTGCCGGCCGGCATGCGGAACGTCACGCCGCTCAGGGCCTGTTTTTCCCCGAAGGACTTGGTGATGTCGTCCAGTTCGATCGCATACTCCGGCACCGGCCGAGTATGGCATGCCTAACCTAAAGTCGATCCGCTGCCCGTAGGCCGATCGTGAAGGCCGCCTGATCCTCGAAGTCGAGCGGATTACGGCCGGTGATCTGGCCGATCCGGGCCAGCCGGTGCCGCACGGTATTGCTGTGCAGGAACAGCTCACGGGCGGTATCGATGAGAGATCCGTTGGCCGCCAGGAACACCCGCAGGGTGCGCACATGCTGAGTGCCGCGATCCCGGTCGAGTTCTTCGAGCGGATCGATCAGCTGCTGTTTGAACGGTGCCAGCCGGCTCGGCGGCAGCCCTTCGAGGAGGCTGCCGAACGTGCTCAGCTGATCGGGGCCGATGCTGCCGCCGCGTTGCCGGGCCAGGTCCAGCGCGATGCGGGCCTGACCGATCGAGGCGCCCAGTTCGGTGAGCGGTCCCGCGGCGGCATGACCGGAGGGCAGTGACAGGTCGGTGGCGATCTCGTCCAGTCGGTCAGCACCGGTGCTCAGCACCAGGCAGACCTCGGGGGCATCGGCGACCAGCGCGTCGGGGAACGCCATCGACAGCAGCGCCCCGGCGCCGGCCGGCCACGCCGAACAGTCGATCTCGCGGGCCGTCAGGCCAGGCCAGTCCAGCAGCTGGTTGAGGGCGTCGGGCAGCAGCATCCGGCGTTCCACCAGTGACAGCAGCTGCCCGACGCGCTCGCGGGCCAGCGCCGCCTCGATATCGCGTTCGCCCTGGGCCGCGGCGACGAACCGGGCGATGACCTCCAGCACGGCGGGTTCCGGTGGGTCGCCGCGCCCGACCCACACCACGGTGCCCATCCCGTCGACCGGTACCGATACCGCGGCATCGGCGGCCTGTCCCGGCGGTTCGAGGAGAAAGTAGCAGCCCAGCACCTGACCGGCCCGGTCCAGCAACTGTCGCACCGACTCGCGCCGTCGCTGGGAGGAAAGCAGCTCGGGCACCAGCGCATTGGTGGCCCGCGCGGTGGCGACCGCGCCGCCGAACTGGAAGTCGGCGATATAGCGGCTGACGGTGGAGAACGGCACCGCCGGCGGTGCGATCAGCAGCGGCAGGCCGACCCGGGTGCATGCGTCGACGAGGGCCTGCGGGGTGGCGTCGTGCACATCGCCGGTGCCGAAGCAGATGCCGGCCACCCCGGACCGGGACAGCGCGTCGACGAAGGTGTCGCAGTCGGCCGCGCTGCGCAGGCTGATGCCCACCGTGCACACCAGCTCCCCGCCACGCAGATATGGCGAGGGATCGTGCAGCTCGGTGGTGTGTGACCAGGTGATCGTCCGGCCGAGCTGCTCGGTGTCGGTGGTCAGGGCGTGCAGGCCGAGGCCGGACCGCATCAACAGGTCGCGGAACGTCGGGGCGACGCCGTCCTGGTCGGCCCCCGGCTCGCTCATGGGTCGATCGTAACGTCGGTGTCACATGAATGCCCGGAAGCATTGTGCGATCGCACAATGGGGTGACGGGGCTGCGGTGGGTTCGCAGCGTCTTCGCCGCGAACGATGGCGCTCACCTGGCGTGCGCGTGATAGTTCGTCCATGACCGAGCCACAGGTACTGCGCCGCGAGTTCTCCCTCTGGTCGGCGTTCGCGTTCGCCTTCGCGTTCATCTCACCGATCGTCGCGCTGTACGGCATCTTCGGCCTGGCCCTGTCCGCGGCCGGCCCCAGCTTCTGGTGGGGTTTCACGCTGGTGTTCGCCGGCCAGTTCCTGGTCGCGCTGGTCTTCGCGATGCTGGTGTCACGCTGGCCGCTGGAGGGTTCCATCTACCAGTGGTCGCGCCGCCTGCTGGGCACCACCTACGGCTGGTTCGCCGGCTGGGCGTACATGTGGACGTTGGTGATCGCGATGGCCACGGTCGCGCTCGGTGCGGCCGGGTTCGCCGCCAATATCTTCGGGATCGAAGAGCCATCCGGGACGACGCTGGCCCTCATCGCACTGGTGATCCTGCTGGCCGGCACCGCGGTCAACCTGGCCGGGCGGCAGGCGCTGAAGATCTTCATGATCGGCAGCATCATCGCCGAGGTCATCGGTTCGGTGGTGCTGGGCACGTGGCTGCTGCTGTTCCACCGGCAGAACTCGCTGTCGGTGCTCTTCACCGGCGGTGGCGGCGCCGACACCGACACCCTGGCCTACCTGACCGGGCCCTTCATGCTGGCGGTCGCCTTCATCGGCTGGTCCTTCGTGGGCTTCGAGAGCGCGGGATCCATCGCCGAGGAGGTGCACGAACCGCGCCGGTACCTGCCCAAGGCGGTGCTGTTCTCGCTCGCATTCATCTTCGTCGTGGTGGCGTACTCCAGCCTGGCGATCATCCTGGCCATCCCGGATCTGGATGCGGTCGCGCAGGGCGCCGTCGCGGACCCGGTATACGAAACCCTCACCACCGCACTGGGTCACGGCGTTGCCCGGCCCGTCGAGGTGATGTTCGTGATCGGCTTCCTGGCCAGCTTCCTGGCGCTGCAGACCTCGGCTTCCCGGGTCATCTGGGCCTACGCCCGCGACGGCGCCCTGCCCGCCGCCGGCGCGCTGGCCCAGCTGCGCGGCCCGGCACGGATCCCGGTGGTGGCCATCGGAGTCACCACGGTGGTCGGCGCGGCACTGTTCCTGCTGAGCATCGTTGCCGGCGACATATATTCGCTGATGGTCAACTTCACCGCGGGCGGCTTCTATCTGGCCTTCCTGTTCCCGCTGATCGGATTCGTGGTGGTGCTGGTGCGGCGGGCCTGGACGCCGGCCAACTTCTCCCTGGGCCGGGCGACCCTGCCGGTCGCGGTGGTGGCCGTGGTGTGGGCGGTGTTGCAGTTCCTCAACATCGCCTGGCCGCGAGTGGCTTTCGAGCAGCGCTACCTGGACTGGTCGGTGTGGATCGGCATCGCCGTGCTGCTGGTGCTCGGGACCGCGATCCTGGCCACGGTGCGCTCCCGTATCGTCGAGGCCGCGGTGATCGAGGACGGCATCGTGGAAGAGGACGCAACTCGTGGGTGACACCGGCCCGGTAGTGGTCGTCACCGGCGCCGCCAGCGGTATCGGCGCGGCCTGCGCGCTGACTCTGCGTCGTCGCGGCTACCGGATCGGCGCGCTGGACCTCACCCCCGGCGCCGATGCCGATCATGCTGTGGCGGTGGATGTTTCCGACAGCGCCGCCGTCGCCGCCGCGATCTCCGAGATTCGCGACCGGCTGGGCCCGGTGAGTGCCCTGGTGACCTCGGCGGGCTACTACGAGATGGCGCGGGTCGATCAGATCGATGCGCAGTCCTGGCGGCGGATGCTGCGGGTGCACCTGGGCGGGTTGGTCAACGCGACACGTGCGTGCCTGCCCGACATGCTGGCTGCGGGTTCGGGAGCTGTGGTCGCGGTGGCCAGTGAACTCGCCGTCGGTGGCGGGGACCGGGAGGCCCACTACGTCGCGGCCAAGGGCGCGATCCTCGGGTTCGTCCGCAGCCTGGCCGCCGAGGTCGCCGGTGCCGGCGTGCGCGTCAACGCCGTCGCACCCGGACCGACCGACACGCCGCTGCTCAGTGACGATTCACCGTGGCGCGCCGAGGAATACCTGTCGACGCTGCCGCTGCGGCGGCTGACCGCCCCGACCGAGGTGGCGCGCTGCGTCGAATACCTGGTCTGCGACGCGACATTCAGCGTCGGTGACGTCGTCAACGTCAACTCGGGAGCGGTGATATGACGGCGCTGGACGGCAGAGTGGTACTGGTGACCGGTGCCGCACGGGGGATGGGCGCCGCCCACGCCCGCAGGCTGGCGGCGGCCGGGGCGACGGTGGCGGTCAACGACATTCGGGGCGGGGCCGATCTGGAGGCGCTCGCCGCCGAGATCGGGGGTCTGGCCGTTTCCGGCGATGTCGCCGACCCGGCCGAGTGCGAGCGCATCGCCGATGCGGTGGCCGAGGCCACCGGTCGACTCGATGTGCTGGTCGCCAACCACGCCTACATGACGATGGCGCCGCTGCTCGATCACGATGAGCAGGACTGGTGGCGGATCGTGGACACCAACCTCGGCGGCACCTTCCACCTGGTGCAGGCGGTGCTACCGCACATGCGCCGGGGCGGCGAGGGCCGCATCGTGGTGATCGCCAGTGAATGGGGTGTCACCGGCTGGCCCGAGGCCACCGCCTACGGCGCCGCCAAGGCCGGGCTGATCGCGTTGGTCAAGGCACTCGGCCGCGAACTCGCACCCGAAGGCATCATCGTCAACGCCGTCGCGCCCGGGGTCACCGACACCCCGCAACTGCAGGTCGATGCCGACGCCGCCGGAATCGGTGTGCAGGCCATACACGCCCGCTACGCCGAGGCGATTCCGCTGGGCCGGATCGGTCGGCCCGACGAGATCGCCGTCGCCATGGAACTGCTGGCCGATTTCGGGGTGGCCGCCATCGTCGGACAGGTGATCTCCTGCAACGGCGGATCCACCAGGACCAGAGCATGACAGGAGATGAGCAGGTGCCGAACCAGCCGTATGTGCGATCGGCGTCGGGAAACGTCGGCCAGATCAATGCGATGGAGGTACCCCGCTACGCAGGCCTGGCCACCTTCGCGCGGCTGCCGCAGCGCCACGAGGTCGACCGCTACGACATCGCGGTCGTCGGGGTGCCCTTCGACAGCGGCGTCACCTACCGGCCGGGTGCCCGGTTCGGGCCTGCCGCGATCCGCCAGGTATCCCGGCTGCTCAAGCCGTACAACCCGGCGCTTGACGTCAGCCCCTTCGCGCAGGCGCAGGTGGTCGACGCCGGAGACATCGCGGCCAACCCGTTCGATATCGAGGCCGCGGTCGATCAGGTACGCGAAGGCATTGCCGGACTGCTGAATACGCCCGAGCAGCGGGTGATGATCTTCGGCGGTGACCACACCATCGCGCTGCCCGCACTGCAGGCGATCAATCGGGTGCACGGACCGGTGGCGCTGGTGCATTTCGACGCGCACCTGGACACCTGGGACACCTATTTCGGCGCGCCCTGCACCCACGGCACCCCGTTCCGCCGTGCCGCCGAGCAGGGTCTGCTGGTCAAGGATCGCTCGGCGCACATCGGGATCCGTGGATCCCTGTATGACCGGGCCGATCTGCTGGACGACGAGTCCCTCGGCTTCACGGTGGTGCACTGCCGCGATATCGACCGCATCGGCGTGGACGGTGTGGTGCAGCGAATCCGGGAGCGGGTGGGCGAGCATCCGGTGTACGTGTCCGTCGACATCGACGTGCTGGACCCGGCGTTCGCCCCCGGCACCGGCACCCCGGAGATCGGCGGGATGACCAGCCGGGAACTGGTGGCCATCCTGCGCGCCATGCGTGGTCTGCACATCGTCGGCGCCGACGTTGTCGAGGTCGCCCCGGCCTATGACAGCGGTGAGGTGACCGCGGTCGCGGCGGCCAACCTGGGCTATGAACTGATCACCCTGATGGCCGACAATGTCTGAATTCAACTGGCCAGCAGGTAAATTGGCGGCAGCCGCGTTCACCTTCGACGTGGACGCCGAATCCGCGGTGCTGTGGGGCAATGAGGCCGCCGGTGCCCGGATGAGCGTGATGAGCCATCAGGCCTACGGGCCGCTGGTGGGCATCCCGCGGATCCTGGATCTGCTCGATCGCCACCAGATTGCGGCCACGTTCTTCGTGCCCGGACACACCGCGCACCGCTATCCGGAAGCGGTGCGCTCCATCGTGGCGGCCGGCCACGAGATCGCCCACCACGGCTATCTGCACGAGCAGCCCACCGCGCTGACCCTGGACGGGGAGATCGAGGCGCTGGACCGTGGCCTGGAGGCACTGGCCGAGGTGGCCGGGGTGCGACCAGCGGGCTACCGCGCACCGATGTGGGATCTGTCGTGGCGCACACCGGGATTGCTCGCCGAACGCGGCTTTCTCTACGACTCCAGCCTGATGGACGCCGACCATCCGTATGAGCTGGCCGTGGGGTCGCAGTCTCTGGTGGAGATCCCGATCCAGTGGGCGCTCGACGACTGGGAGCAGTACTGCTATCTGCCCGATATCGCCGGCAGCGGATTGATCGAGAGCCCGCGCAAGGCACGCGAACTGTGGCAGCTGGAGTTCGACGCGCTGCGCGCCCTGGGCGCCTGCTGGGTGCTGACCAATCACCCGTTCCTGAGCGGGCGGGCCTCCCGCGCTGCCGAACTCGGTGACCTGATGCGCTACGTCGTCGAGCACACCGACGTGTGGACCACCAGCCTGGGCGCGATCGCCGAACACGTGCGCTCGCTCGGCTTGCCGCCGCGCACCATCACCCGGCCCTGACCCAATCTCCCGCGAGCGTGCGAGTCTGCGGGCCGACACGCCGCCGCCTTCGGACAGTCCGCGCACGCTCGCTGGAATCAACCACCCGGGTACAGCAGTTCGAGTTCACCGAGATGGGCCGCGACGGTGAGCAGCGGCAGCGCCGCGGACACCGCGAGCGCGTCGGCCCCGGCCTCGGCGCGCAGCGCCAGCACGAAGTCGTCGCTGATCGGCTGACCCGACGCTGCCTTTTCCGCGCACACCACCTCGGCGTGCTGTTCCAGCAGTTCGCGTGCCCGCGGATACACCCCGAGCGGCGGGGGCACCACGTCGGCCACCAACTCGGCCGCGGCCCGCAGTCGCACCGCCCGGTTGGCCGCCCGCACGATCGGCGCCCGCACATCGTTGTGGCCACCGTTCTCCGAAAGATACTGCCGCACTGCATCATCGAGGCTCCGGCTGGCCTCCAGCGCGCTGCGGCTGAGCGAGAACACCTGGTTGTCGGTGGCTTCGGAGGATCCGCGGATGACACGGCGCACCGCCGCCTTGAGCAGCGCCGCGCCCGCCGCGCGTGCCTTGTCGACCGCCAGCGATGTCGGCGCTGATGCGCCGCGGGGCCACAGCAACAGCGAGACCGCGACACCGACCAGCGCTCCCACCACAACGTCTTCGACGCGGATGAGTCCCACCGCCCACCCCGAGGGCTGGATGAGGTTGAAGATGATCAGCACCATCATCGTGAACGCTGCCTGCCCGGCGATGAACGAGGCCACCTCGGGCACGAAGGCCGACCCGAAGGCGACCATCGGCAGCAGCAGCCACATCACCACCGGGTCCACGCCGACCAGCTCGATCACCGCGACACCCAGCGCGAACCCGAGTACGGTACCGGCGACCGCGCGCAGCACCCGTGTCCCGGTGGTGAGCGCGCTGCTGCGCAGCACCGACAGCGCGCCGAGCACGACCCAGAACCCGTGCTCCACCGGGAACACGTGGGTGACCGCGACGGCCAGCGCCAGGCCCAGCCCGGTGCGCAGGCTGTTGCGCAACACCAGCGCCCGGGTGTCCAGGAAACCCTTGGTGATGGCCGCGACGGCCGTGGTCTCGGGCATCACCCAGTCCGCGGCACCGGTCTCCGGGAGTCCACGCCCCAGTACCCGCGCCCAGACCGGCCGGGCATCGGCCAGCGCGGCGTTGCGGATGATGCGTCCGGTGACCCCCACGGTGGCCGAGAAGGTGCGGCGCCCCAACAGGACCCGGCCGACCTCGACGGCGGTCGCGTCATCGGGCACCGCGAGGATCTGCTCGATGTCCTCCCGGTAACGGCCCTGGGCGACCGCCCGCAGTTCGGTCAGCGCGGAGGTGAGCTCGGCGCCGCGGGTGGCGCGCAGCCGTGGATCGGAGATGGACAGCACCGCCGCGCAATCGCGCAGCACGGCGACGATGGGTGGCAGCAGATCGCCGAGGGCCGCGCCGGTCCGGTCGGTGATCCGGTCGGACAGCCAGCCGAGATCGTCGACCACGCGGACCAACGCCCGGCTGCCCGCGGTCAGGGCGACCGGACGGAAATCGGCGTTGACGAAGTTGGCCCACAACGCGTTCATGGCCCGGGTGACGTCCTTGGTCGACGCGACACCCTCCAGGCAGTCCGTGAGCGCGCGGCACACGCTTGCCGCGTGCCGGCGCAGGTCGTCGTGATGCCGTGGTGGAAGCAGGAACAGCGCCGCCGGCACGCACACGGCCAGCGCGATCAGCCATCCGGTCAGCCGTTCGTCGATGGGGCCGGGCGGCGTGCAGGCGGGCAGCACGAAGGTCAGCAGGGTGGCGCGCTGCCCGGCGGCGACGGTCTCGCTGAGCACCCCGGAGAAAATCACCGTGACACCGAGGATGAACATCGACCCGACGCTGAGCCACGGGTAGGGCGCCACCAGGGTGCCGATGCTGATCAGCACCGCGCCGTTGAACCCGAGCCCGGCGTAGGCCAGGGCCCGGGCGGACCGGTTGCCGGGGAAGTCGGCGATGATCAGCAGCGCCACCGAACCGAAGATGGCGAACATCGGCGCCTGGGTGCCGCCGGCGAGCAGGAAGCTGACCGCCGCCGCGATGGGGAGGACGATGGCCGCCCGGACGGCGCGGCGCAGCGCGTCGTACTCGGGGTCTCGCTGCCGGATCCAGTCCAGGGTCAGCATGAGTGCTGATGGTATGTGCCGGGTGAAATTTACGAGGGCTCCACGACGCCGCGCTTCATGATCACGCCCAGCAGCCCGGGCGCCACACTGTCCAGCGCCTTGGCGGTGACCGCCATCCGCGGCGCGATACGCACCGGGCGGGTGCGGGCCGCGGTCACCATCCAGTCGGCGGCCTCCTCGGCGGACAGGCCCGGCATCGCCACGAACTCCTTGGTCGGCTCGATCATCGGCGTCTTCACCAGCGGGTAGTACAGCGTGGTGGAATGCACACCCTTGCCCGACCATTCGGTCTCGGCCACCCGGCTCGCCGCGGTCAGGGCGGCCTTGGACGCCTGATACGCACCGAACAGGGGCGAGGATTCGTTCATCACGCCCCAGGTGGACACGTTGATGACGTGCCCGTCGCCGCGCGCGATCATGCCCGGCACCAGGGCGCGCATCAGACGCAGCGGGGCGTAATAGTTCAGCGCCATGGTGCGTTCGATGTCGTGCCAGCGTTCCAGCGAGTCGATCAGCGGCCGCCGGATCGAGCGGCCGGCGTTGTTGACCAGGATGTCCACACCGCCATGGCTTTCCATGACCCGGGCGGCCAACGCGTCGACGGCGTCGAGGTCGGACAGGTCGGCGGTGATCGCCTCGGCGATACCGCCCGCTGCGCGGATCCGGTCGGCCACCGCGCCGAGCAGATCCTCGCGCCGCGCCACCACGATGACGCTGGCGCCCAGCTTGGCCAGCTTCACCGCCGAGGCTTCACCGATACCGGAGGACGCCCCGGTGATCAGGACGCGCTTACCGCGCAACTCGACCTCGGGGCCGCGGCCCAGGTATTCGGTCAGCGGGGGCCGCATGCTGGTCAGCAGCACGGCGTCGGACAGCCGGCGCAAAGGGTTCTTACTCACCGCTCGATCCTAGAGTCGGGCGCGTTTTCGTCCGCTGACCATACGCATCCGCGCCGAATCACGGGTCAGAAGTAGCGGGGGAACCCGCTCCAGTCCGGGTCCCGCTTCTCCAGGAACGCGTCCCGTCCCTCCACGGCCTCATCGGTCATATAGGCCAGCCGCGTCGCCTCACCGGCGAACACCTGCTGGCCCACCAGCCCGTCGTCGATCAGGTTGAAGCCGAACTTGAGCATCCGGATGGCCTGCGGGGACTTGCCGTTGATCTCGGCGGCCCATTGCAGACCCTCGGTCTCCAGGTCGGCGTGGTCGACGACGGCGTTCACCGCCCCCATCTGATACATGGTCTGCGCGTCGTAGGCCCGGCCCAGGAAGAAGATCTCGCGGGCGAACTTCTGGCCGGATTGGCGGGCCAGGTAGGCGCTGCCGAACCCGCCGTCGAAGCTGCCGACATCGGCATCGGTCTGCTTGAACCGGGCGTGCTCACGGCTGGCCAGGGTGAGGTCGCAGGTGACGTGCAGACTGTGCCCGCCGCCGGCCGCCCAGCCGTTGACCAGGCAGATGACCACCTTGGGCATGAACCGGATGAGGCGCTGTACCTCCAGGATGTGCAGCCTGCCTGCCCGGGCCGGGTCCACGGTTTCGGCGGTCTCGCCCTCGGCGTACTGGTAGCCGCTGCGGCCGCGGATGCGCTGGTCACCGCCGGAGCAGAACGCCCAGCCGCCGTCCTTGGCGGACGGGCCGTTGCCGGTCAGCAGGATGACGCCGACATCGGGGGACATCCGGGCGTGGTCGAGCACCCGGTAGAGCTCGTCGACGGTGTGCGGGCGGAACGCGTTGCGCACGTCGGGGCGGTCGAAGGCGATCCGCACGGTGGGCTGGCGCACTCCGTCGACGATGTGCCGGTGGTAGGTGATGTCGGTCAGCTCGAAGCCGTCGACGGGCTGCCAGCGGGACGGATCGAAGGGGTTCGCAGTGGTCACGCATGTGACTTTAGGCGCGAGCGCGACGGCGACCACCGGCAGGTTTCGACGGGTCGGGCATCGGGTACAAACGGTGCGACGATGCGTATGGGACGCACGAGGTTGGAGAGCACAGTGAAGCGTTCGGCAGGTCTATTGATGGCGGGGATGGCTGTGAGTGCCGCCCTGGTCGGATGCTCGCCGGCGGTCACCGGTGGTGACACCAAGTGTGAGGACTTCATCGGCCAGGACGAGAAGACGCAGAACGAAGCGGTTGCCAAGATGCTCAAGGACGAAAAGGGCACCGACGCAGCGCAGTTGGAGGTCACCGGGACCCGACTGGCCGTGCAGACCTGGTGTCAGACGGCCGGGACCCCGGACTCGACCATCAAGGAGGCCCCGCACCTGTAGCGGGGTCAGGCCGCCCGACGGGTCAGCACGAGGGGTGACCCGTCGGTGACGGCGATGGTGTGTTCGGAGTGGGCGGTGCGTGACCCGTCGGCCGATCGGATGGTCCATCCGTCCCGGTCATAGACGATTTTGTTGGTGCTCCGGGCGAACCAGGGCTCCAGCGCGAGCGTCAGCCCGGGTCGCAGCACCAGCCCGCGTCCGGCACGCCCCCGGTTGGAGACGTGCGGATCTTCATGCATGGTGCGGCCCAGGCCGTGCCCGCCGAACTCGACGTTGACTGGGTAGCCGTATGCGTCGGCGACGGCACCGATGGCCGCGGAGATGTCGCCCAGCCGTCCACCCGGGAGCGCGGCGGCGATGGCGGCATCGAGGGCCCGTTCGGTCGCCTCGATGATTCGCTGGTCCTCGGGCCGTGGGGTGCCGACGATCAGGCTGCGCGCCGAATCGGCCACCCAGCCGTCGATCGAGACGGCGATGTCCATGCTCAACAGGTCACCGTCGCGGAGCGCGTAGTCGTGTGGAAGTCCGTGCAGCACAGCGTCGTTGACCGACAGGCAGATGACGTTGCGGAACGGTCCACGTCCGAAGGACGGCGCGTAATCCCAGTAGCAGGACACCGCGCCCCGGTCTTCGATCAACTGGCGGGCCCGGTATTCGAGATCGAGCAGGTTGACCCCCACCGCAGCACGCGAGTGCAGATCCTCCAGCAGGTCGGCGATGAAGGCACCCGTGGTGTGCATCGCCGCGATTTCGTGGGGCGTCTTGAGTTCCAGCATCCACATTCCTGTCCAACGAGCGGTATAGAAATACCAGCCTAGCGGAGCTCTCGGTATTTTCATACCAGGGTGGCGTATTCTCGTCGCATGGTCCGCTCACCCCTGACGCCGCAACAACGTGCCGCCGGTCAACGCCTGGGCGCGTTCCTGCGCGAAAGCCGGGGCGACCGCAAACCCGCCGAGGTTGCGCACGCCGCATCGATCTCGCCGGAGACGTTGCGCAAGATCGAAACCGGACGCCTGGCCACACCGGCCTTTACGACCGTCGCGGCGCTGGCCGCCGTGCTGGGGATCCCGTTGGACGAACTCGCCCGCATCTGCCTGCCCGAGATGGATCTGTCCAGCACCGGTTAGTGGTCGGCTGTGCTGTTTTAGGCCCGTCGCGCGCATCCGTTCGCGCACACTGATCGGCCCATGATCGAGTCCGGATGTCGCCTAGCGCGACGCACTGCCACCGCCCGCACTAGAACGATTTCCGGGAGATGCCGCGCTCGGCACGGAACGTCGAGACCGCTTCGCGGGGCGCGTCACCAGGCCACTGCGAGATGGCCAGACGGAAGCCGGGATCGATGGGTTCACCGACAATCACGACTCACTCCGTGAGGTAGAAGGTCGGCCACCAAGCCATCCGATCTGTCGCCGATTTCTTGATGTTAGTGCTTGCGTGGGGCCATGATTCGGCGTAGTATCGAACACAAGTTCGAATGCGACGTTGCTCCCATCATCACCCGGTGAGCACAGACCGCGACTCCGGTCGCCGCGAGGTTCGATGGTCCCTTTGGGGCCCCGGACCGTATTGCCTGATCGTGCCCTTTGGGCACCTTCTGTGAAAGCCGGTATCCACATGGACGCCACTGATCTCGACACCTTCATTGATGCGCTGATCGATGACCTCGCCCCGGTGCCTGCGCGCGATGAGGAGCGCACTCTGTTTCATCTGCTGGACTGCCCGCGCCGGGTCCTCGATGAACAGCCTCTGCTGGCGGTGATGGCCGCTGCGGTGGTGGCCCGCAACCTGCTCGACCATGTGATCGCCCAGGCGGTTGCGGCCGCCGAACGGGCCGGGATCCCGGCACGGCGGCACCTGAGCTCAGGCAGCGACCTGCTCATCAGTTGCGGCATGACCCCCGGTGCCGCGTACCGCGCGGCGCGGGTGGGTCGGGCGGCGCACATGCTGCCGGCGTTGACCCGGGCCCAGCGCCTCGGTGGGATCGGTATCGAGTTCGCCGACGCCATCGGTAAAGGAATAGCCCACATCAGCGCCAGAGTCGCCCTGTCCGAGGAGGAGCGGGCGACGGTGGTTACCACGTTGATGATTCAGACCACGCCATCGCAGGTGGCCGAGAAGGCCCGTGAGATCGCCATCGATAGAGCCTGCGCTCAATCCGAAGACGACCAGTCGGTACCGGTCGCCGAGAACGCCGACCTCAACGACATGACCGTGGTGCAGACCGAGGACGGGCGGGTCGCCGCCAGCCTGGACCTCGACGCACTCACGGCGGAAGAACTGTTGGCCGCACTGGACCCGTTATGCCGGCCGATACCGCTGCCGGACGGATCCCCGGACCCACGCCCGGTCGGGCGCCGCCGCGCGGATGCCTTCGGACAGATCATGCGGACCTATCTGTCGAGCTCGCAGCGCCCGATGAGCGGTGGTGTGCTCCCGCACGTCACCCTGGTCCGGCCCGCCGCAACAGGGTTCGTCGACACCCTCGGATTCACCGGCCTCATCACCGCAGGCACCGCAGACCTCATCACCTGCGACAGCACCCTCACGACGGTGACTGTCGATGGCGCGGGTGCACCCCTGGACGTCGGACGCAGTGAAAGGTTGTTTACGCCCTTGATCCGTAAAGGGTTGGCGGTGCGCGATGGTGGGTGCGCGCACCCCGGCTGCGGACGACCCGTCTCCTGGTGCGATGCCCACCACATCCAACCCTGGGCCAGCGGCGGCACCACCAGCATCGACAACGGTGTGCTGCTGTGCCGACTGCACCACACCGCGATCCATCACGGTGGCTGGCAGGTCTACCTCGGCGCTGACCGCCACCCCTGGTTCATCCCACCGCATGACCCGGCCGGGCCCGAACCGGCACACCTGCGATCGCATGCCCGACGCACCATGACCGACCTGCCTACCGCCGCATAACCAAAACCGCACGGCACCTTGACAACTCCACAGAGAAACCGCCCGCACAGCGGGTCCGGCGGCAGAACACGCCGCCGGACCCGCCGCCACGGATCGATCCCGGTCAAAGGTCAACGCGCACAACTTCTCCAACAAGTAGCCAGCCAAAACCGGGTACGGACCAATAGGTCTCAGATCTCGTCGAACCGGAACACCGGCAGTCGGCCGGCCAGCGCCTCGAACTCGTCGGGGGTGCCCTTGTCGACCAGCCCCGCGTTGCGGATGAAGCCGACGCCGGTCGGCACCAGAGTGGGGAACTGGCGCAGCAGTGGGCGAGCCTGCTCGGCGGAAATCTCGGTCATCCGCACCTGCTGGGTACGCCGGCCCTGATGCAGAGTGGCCGTCCCCGCCGCGCGGGCGTTGGCCACCCAGTCGGCACCGGGTAGGCCACCGACCACGTAGCGGGCACCGTCGACCGTCATCGGGGTGACCGGTGTGGAACGCGGTTTGCCGGTCTTGCGGCCCACCACCGTCAACACCAGTGGGCCCTTGGTGCCGCCGATGCCGAGCTTGGACAGCCCGATGAACACCTTGTTGACGTACTTCAGCCACCATGGTGGCCGTACCCGCTGCTCAGCCATGCCCCCAGGGTAGGCTACCGCGCGAAGTTCGCGCTGATCCGTTGCTGCAGATAATCTTTCGCACTGATGGGCGGGTACTTCCCGTTGGGTCCGGCGATCATCACCTCACGGTTGGCCTGGGCGAAGAAGGCGATGCTGTAGCGCGCGCCGCGGTGATCTGCCGGACCGGGGCTGCGGACCCGGTGGAAGTTCGACGGCAGCAGATCGTCACTCCAGCGCATCAGCATGTCACCGATGTTGCAGGTGATGGCCTCCTCCGACGGATGCACCGACGTCCACTCCTGGGCCTCGCGCTCCTTGCCCGGGCAGACCTGCAGACCGCCCTGACCGTCACGCTGGAAAAGCAGTGTCAGACAGTCGAAATCGGTGTGTGCGCCGGCACGCCACACCCCGGTGAGGTCGGCATCGGCCGGTAGTGCGAAATAATGCAGCAGGCGCAGCGTGCTCTGGTAGGTCGGTGACGACGGGTCGTGCGCCCGGGTGAAGAACTCCCGATCGAACCCGAGCTTGCCGGCGAACAGCGACAGCAGTTCCATGGCCAGCGCCCAGCACTTGTGCTCGAAATCGCGGATCGTCGTGGAGAACTGCCCGAGTTCCTGTTCGCTGGGCCACAATCCGTCCATGTTCGACAGGGTGACCTGATAGGACTCCTTCTGATCGGGCACCCCGACCGACGGCCGGATCTGGGTCAGCTGCTCCCAACCGGAGTTGTACCGCTTGGGCCAGCGGGCCTTGACCTCGTCAGGCAGCGCAAAGAAGCGTTCGGACATCGCGAACGCGGCGCGCACGTCCGCCAGGTCGATACCGTGGTCGACCACCTGGAAGAAGCCGATATCAGTTGCTGCACTCCATAATTCGTCGGCGATCTGGTCGCGACGGGTGGGCAGGTCGGCCAGCGAGATCCGCCTGACCTCCCGGTCGCTCTCGGTGCCCAGCGCGCCCATCGCACGTTCGCGCTGCAGTTCGGTCATCTCGACCATGTCGGGTCTCCTTGTCTGCGTCAGTTCATCGCGATCGAGGGATCGCTGAACCGGTTGGTGAACAGCTCGTCGGCGGTCATCTCGGCGGGCACCACATTGCCGGTGGTGGCGAGCACGCCCCGCAGATCCTCGACGTTGCGTGCGGTTCGGGTGGTGTCGTACACGCCGAACGACCCGTCGTCCTCGGCGGCCAGCAGGCCGTTGTCCACCAGGGTCTGCGCCCCGAATGCGGCCTCGCCGTCGGTGTAGGGGGAGTAGGTGCTGTCCTGCGAGATGATGTCGACGATGACGGAGTTCACCGCCTCGGGCGCGGCGGCGTAGTCGACGCCGGACTGCTGGATGATGGGCACCAGCTTCTCCAGACACGGCGCGAGTTCGTCGACCCGGTCGGCGCGCACCGACATGTTCGACGCGTAGATGTCATAGCCGACGTCCTTGACCAGCCCGTAGCCCACCGGCTTGTTCCACGCGGGGGTGTCGTGCTCGTAGACGTAGGGCTCGGAGTTGGCGAACCCCTGCTGCACGATGGCGGGATCGCCGACGAACCGCGCGGGCGACCCGTCATAGCTGGGATCGATCTGCGACTGCTTGAGCATGCCCTTGGCGACCAGCCAGTCCGGGTAGATCTGGCCTTCAGAGGTCACCACGGTGGCATCGGTCTTGCCGACGTCGGCGACGGTCTTGAAGTCGGGGTGGGTGGCCGGATCCCACATCAGGATCGCCGGGCTGTACTTCAGCAGCGGGGTGACCCCGGTGACTGGTTGCTCGGCGGCGGCCGCGACCAGCATGTCGCCGTGCACGATGCCCAGGATCAGCGAGTCGTCCAGATACAGCTGTGAGGGCACCGACTGGAAGCCGATGGCCGGCCCGCCGGATTTCAGGGTGATGTCGACTCCGGTGTCCAGGCCGCCGGCCACCAGCGGCCCGGTGACGGACTTGTCCTCGGTGTCGACCTGATACCCGGGGCCGAGCATGCCGAAGACCGCACCCATATCCGACTGCGGTTGCCACTGCAGCTGGATGCCGACATCGGCGGGGCAGACGTCGGCGAGCTGCTGTGCTTCGGGGGCCGGTGCCAGGGACGCCGCCGCCTCGGAGGCCGCAGTGTCACCGGGTGACTCGGAGGCCGACGAACAGGCGGTGAAGGTGAAGGAGGCGACGGCGCCGGCGGCGGCCGCACGCCACAAAGCTGATCGGTTCATGGGTTCCTCGGTGACTTCGTCGGTAGCGTGACGGGAAGGAGCGGTTGCGCTACATCGCTGGAGCGCAGGCAATTACATGCAATCACGATCTCTATTGCGGCCGTGTAAACGAATCCGTCCGGCCCCGGATCGGCCCTGCTTTCCAGGGTTTTAGGTGCGAGTTCTTACCTGCGCTTTACGCTCAGAAACACCGACGTAATACATGTAATCGACGCTGAGAATATGTGATCAGCAGTCTTGCTGCATGTAACACCAATCTTCGGGAGTTTTCGTGGAACCGGACCGGACCCACCCGCCCGGCGGGGTCGCCCTCGCCGCCGCGCAGATCGAGTTCAGCGGCATCACCAAACGATTCGACACCGGCACCGTGGCACTCGACGGTATCGACCTGTCCATCCGGCCCGGCGAGTTCGTCGCCGTGGTCGGTCCGTCCGGGTGTGGCAAGTCGACGCTGCTGCGGATGGCGGCGCATCTGGAGGCGCCCACCTCGGGATCGGTGCGGCTGGCCACCTCGTCGGTGGGTTTCATCTTCCAGGAGCCCACCCTGTTGCCGTGGCGCAGCGTCCGGGCGAACGTCGAGCTGTGTGCGGAACTCAGCAAGGCAGGCCGGTCCGAGGCGAAAAAGCGTGCAGCGGAATCCATCTCGGCGGTCGGATTGGAGGCCTTCGCCGATCAGTTGCCCAAGTCGCTGTCCGGCGGTATGAAGATGCGGGTGTCGATGGCGCGTGCGCTGACGCTCTCGCCAGACGTGCTGCTGCTCGACGAGCCGTTCGGAGCGCTGGACGAGATGACGCGTCTGGAGATGCAGGTCGAACTCCAACGTCTCTACACCGAGCGGGGTTTCACCGCGATGTTCGTCACGCACTCGGTTTCGGAGGCGGTGTATCTGGCCGACCGTGTCGTGGTGATGACACCGCGGCCGGGTTGCATCGCGGGAATCGTCGACGTGGGGTTCGACTATCCGCGCTCTCCGGAGCTGCGTTTCGAATCGCGGTTCATCGACCACGTCGCCGAGATCTCGGCGCTGCTGCACGGGAGGGTGTCATGACCGTTCTCGGGACCGCGCTGGACGCGCCGGGCCGGCTGTTGACCCGCAGGGCGGCGGCCGGTGACTCCACGCCGGCGGTGGCCAAGGGCAGGCGCGGCCGAAAGGTCAGCGGCGCAGTCCTTTATCCGCTGCTGTCGTTGGGATTCGGTCTGGCGTTGTGGTCGGCGGTCAGCTACCTGGTCCTCGAACCTCACCGCCGGTTCCTGCTGCCGCCGCCGATCGACGTCTTCCGCAACTCGCTGCTGGACTGGACGCGGCTGAAGCCGATGTTGGATGCGTTGGCGGTCACCGCGGAGGTCACGCTCATCGGCTTCGCGGTGGCAGCGGTCGTCGGCGTCGGCACGGGAGTGCTGATGTGCCAGGCGACATGGCTGGAAAAGGTCATCTACCCGTACGCGGTCGTCATCCAGGTCATCCCGATCCTGGCCATCGTGCCCTTGATCGGGCTGTGGATGGGCTACGGCATGGCCGCCCGCACCCTGGTGTGCATGCTGATCGCGGTGTTCCCCATCATCACCAACACACATTTCGGCATCCGGTCGGTGGACCGCGGCATGCACGAGTTGTTCACCGTGTCGGGCGCCTCCCGCTGGGACCGGATGGTCAAACTCGAACTGCGGGCCGCGCTTCCGGCCATCATGACCGGCATGCGCACCGGAGCCGGCCTGGTGGTGGTCGGCGCGATCATCGGTGACATGTTCTTCGCCAAGGGCCAGCCCGGCATCGGCACCCTGCTCGACGTGTACCGGGCGCGGCTGCAGTCGGAGGACCTCGTCGCCGCGATCGTGCTGGCATCGGTCTTCGGCGTGCTGGTGTTCGCCGTGATGGGCGTGATCTCGCGGATGGCCGTGGGACGTTGGCACGAGTCAGGGAGTCAGCTGTGAGCCGTTTCGTCGTTCCCGTCCTGGACGTCAGCCCGTACGTGGCGGGTGGTGACGCCGCATCCGATCCCGAATGCGCGGCCGTGGCCGCCGCCTTCGACACCGCGTGCCGCGAGGTCGGCTTCATCCAGATCGTCGGTCACGGGATCGATCTCGACGCCGTCTTGGGTCTGACCGCGGCGCTCGACGAATTCTTCGGGCTGCCGCTGTCGGTCAAGCAGGCCTACCGGCGCGACCCGTCGACCAATCGCGGCTACTCGCCGCCCAAGAGCGAATCGCTGAGCATGAGCCTGGGCATCTCGGCGAACCAGATGAACGACTACTACGAGGCGTTCACCATCGGCACCGAGGTCACCTCCTTTCCCGGGTTGGATCTGCCCGAGACCAGCTACGCGCCGAACAACTGGCCCGACACCGCCCCGGGGTTCCAGCCCCGGGTCCAGCACTATTTCGGTCAGGTGCAGGCGCTGGCCCGGACACTGATGGTCACCGTCACCGACGCGCTGGCCCTGCCGCACCGCTACTTCGACTCGATGATCGACCATTCCATCGAGGTGCTGAAGATGAACAACTTTGCGCTCCCCGAGGGCGATGACCGCTTTTCCGGTGATCTCCAGGGCATGGGCGCGCACACCGATTTCGGCATCCTGACCATCCTGTGGGCCGATCAGGTGCCCGGCCTGCAGGTGTTGGACCGCACCGGAACCTGGCACGATGTGCAACCCGCCGACGGCGCGCTGCTGATCAACCTCGGCGACGCCATGGCCCGGTGGACCAACGACCGTTGGCTGTCCACCGTGCACCGGGTCGACCCGCCGGTGGTTGACGGCCGGATTCAGCGCAGACGATCGGCGGCCTTCTTCTTCGACGGCAACCACGATGCGGTGCTGGCCCCGCTGCCGGGCACCGTGGCAGACGGTGAGACCGGGTACAGCCCGATCACCGTCGCGGAGAACATCGCGATGAAGGTTGCCGGTCTGCGTACCGGTGCCCCACCACCGATAGCGTTGCGGGAAGCCGCCCGGGTGTCCGCCGCGGCCGAGTAGGAGGGCACCACGATGACCAGTTCGGAGGGTGCGTTGCTCACCGAGTCGGTGCACAGTGCGTTGCAGGAGCTGATCTTCAGCGGCGAGTTGCAGCCCGGCAGCCCGCTGAGTGTGCCGGCGCTGGCGGCCCGCCTCAACGTCAGCCGCACGCCGGTGCGCGAGGCCGTGCAACAACTGATCTATGAGGGGCTGGCCACCCACACTCGCAATGCCGGCGCCCGGGTGACCCTGCTGGACGAGGAGACGGTCAAGTCCGTCTTCGACGTTCGAGAGGTGCTCGACGGATTGGCCGCCCAGAACGCCACTCTCAACGCCAGCCGGGGCACCGTCGAACAGCTGCGCAAGATGGTCCAGGTGCAGCGCGAGATGCTCGACGAGGCACCGGACCGGTTCCGCGACGCGAAGCTCGACCTCGAGTTCCACACCCTCATCCGGGACACCGCGCGCAACCGTCCGCTCAGCGATGCGCTGGCACGCCTCGACGGCCAGTCCCACCTCTACCGGTCCGATATGTGGACCGCGGAGCTGAACCGCAGGCTGGCGGTGGGTGAGCATGAGCGCATCGTGGCGGCCATCGAGGCCGGCGACGCAGAGGGGGCCCGCGCCGCGGCGTGCGCCCACGTGTCCGGACTCTACGTGCGGACGCGCCGAGGATGACAACAATCTCGCCCGGACAACAGCTTTCGACACTGGCCAACGCGACGCTGGCGGACGGTTCGACGGTCGATGTGAGCCTGGGACGCGAGGCCGGGCATACCGTCATCACCGCCGTGCGTCCGGCCTGCGGGACCGGTCCGGGTGATGATCCCGGCGTGCTGGATCTCGCCGGTTTCGTGCTGCTGACCGCGCCCGCCGAGCCGCACGCCCACCTGGACAAGGCGCTGTCCTGGGACGAGCTGCGCCCGGAGCCCGGCGATCTGCACCATGCCATCGCGACCTGGAAGGAGGGTTCGCTGCGGTTCGACGAGGCGTCGTTCCGCACGCGCGCCCGAACCGCGGCGTTGACGTTGCTGCGTAACGGGACCACGGCCGTTCGCACCCATGTCGACGTGCTCTACGGCGACGACCCGTTGCGCGGCATCCGCGCCGTCGATGCGGTGCGCCGCGAACTGCGCGGTGTGATGGACATCCAGATCGTCGCCCTGATCAAGGCCTACTCGGACGTCGAATTGCTGCACGGCGCCCTGGATGCCGGCGCCGACCTGGTGGGAGGCTCCCCGCACAGCGCGCCGGAACCGCTGGCCGAGCTGGATCGTCTGCTCGGTGTCGCCGAGGACCGCGGTGTCGGCGCGGATCTGCACACCGACGAATTCCTGCTCGGTGACCACCACACCCTGCCGGGCTACGCCGCGCGGGTACGGGACTGGCCTGCCGATCGCAACCGCACCGCCAGCCACTGCACCCGGCTGTCGATGATGACACCGGCAGAACTCGATGATCTTCTGCCGCATATTGTTTCGGCGCGCCTGGGGGTGGTGGCGAACCCGCTGACCAACCTGTCGATCCATGGCCGCGATATCGAGACCGCGACACCGCGCGGGATCGCCCCGATGGCGCGCCTGCGCGCCGCCGGCGTACCGGTGGCGGCCGGCGCCGACAACGTCCGCGACCCCTTCAACCCGCTCGGCCGCAGCGATGCACTGGAGACGGCGATGTTGGCCGTCGTCGCCGGCCACGTCGATCCGGACGTCGCCCTCTCGCTGGTCACCGATGAGGCGCGGGCGGTCCTCGGGCTCCCGACGGCGGGCCCGCGCGTCGGTGCCCGCGCCGAACTGCTGGCGGTGCGCGGCACCGGCGTGACCGACGTGATCGCCAACGCGCCCGCCGATCGCATCGTCATCCACGACGGTGTGGTGGTGTCCCGCAGCGAGACCCACACCTGGATGGCTGTCTAGACCTCCAGGCCGTACGCCCGCACGGCCGTGATCAGACCGTCGGGGCGCTGCGCGGTGGGCAGCGGATCGACCAGCGCGAAGGCACAACCCACGGCGCGGGCCCCGCCGTCGGCCTCCTCGCTGTCCCCGACCATCAGCGCGGCAGCGGGCTCGACACCCAGGCGCGTCAGCGCGGTCTCGAAGATGGCCGGGTCCGGCTTGACCGCACCCACCTCGAAGGACAGCACGTACTCGTCGGCCGAGGTACCGGCGGCGGCGAGTGCGGGCCGCAGGTCGAAGGCGATGTTGGACACCACCGCCGTCTTGATCCCGGCGGCGCGCAGCCCGTTCAGGGTGGCGACCGTGTCCGGATACGGCGTCCAGGACGCCGGGTCGACCAGTTTGGGGTACAGCGCGGCGGCATCCGCGCCGGTGAGCCCCGACTCGCGCAGCACGTGCAGATACGCCTCGCGGTGCAGGTGCGGTTCCAGATCGCGGTTGGCCCAATTGTGCTGCTGTTCTTCCGACATCGGCACAGAGCTGCCGGTGGGGGCGGTCACCCGGCGCATCAACTCGGCCTGCACGTGACCGTCGACCGACTTCTCGTCGACGGTGATGCCGTCGAACCAGCTGTCGTCTTCCTCGAGCCGGAACAGGGTGCCGGAGAAATCGAAGAGGACTGCGGTGAGACCGCTGGTGTTTGTCACGCCAGGTCAACCTTCCTAGAAGTGGTCGGGGATCGCGGGTGCGACGGGCCAGCCGAAGGCTACCGCGGCCCGCTGCGCCGACCCCGGTGTCAGTTCGTCGA
Source organism: Mycolicibacterium frederiksbergense (assembly GCF_012223425.1). GTDB lineage: Bacteria > Actinomycetota > Actinomycetes > Mycobacteriales > Mycobacteriaceae > Mycobacterium > Mycobacterium frederiksbergense. Next base: position 1,528,259 of record NZ_CP038799.1, on the reverse strand, counting down.
CCAGGCCCGCGGCGACCAGTTGCGCCACGCTCGTGCCGCCCAGATAGACGGCGCCCAGGTCTCGCGCGCACATGGCGATATCGGCTGGTGCGCCGGTCTTCTCGCATTCGGCACCGTCGAGTCCGCCGCGCAGTCGGTAGCGGCCGGTGTTCCACGGGCAGAACTCGTCCCGCACGTCGAGCACGATATCGATCGGCGCGGCGTAGCGGCGCAGAGCGAGCGCACGGTCCACCTCGACCAGGCGTACGAAGATGCCGTCGTTGACCGCGCATCGCAGCGCCCGCTGATCGGCCACCAGGTAGCGCAACGGCTCATCGACCGCTGCCCCGTCGTACTTGATGCTCCGGATCAGGTCGATCTCCAACAGGAAACGCCATATCCGGGCGTAGGCCCGCGGATTGGTGGCCCGCACCTCGTGGACGTGCAGCTCGCCGTTTGGCCCAGTCGCCGACCAGTCCGACTTGGGCCGGTAGATGGCGAATCCGCTGGGGGTGCCGTCGGCCTCGTGATGCACCGCGAACCGGATGCTGCCGCTCTCCTTGCGCCGTTCGGCGTTGTCGTGGATCAGGTTGTCCCACCACCCCCGTGGCCGGTCCATCCGGCCGGGTAGATCCCCGATCGCCCGGTCGAAGATCGCCGGCCCGTGGGCCAGCAGCGTCGCGGCATCGGTCTCGGACACCGATCCGTCACCGAGGTCGACCTCCGGGCGGAAACCCAGATCGCGCACCTGCCCGGTCAGCACGGCGTTCTGGCTGGCCAGGCCGTACCCGAACCGCCCATAGATCATCGTTTCCGACGCGAACAGCATGGCCAGGGCCTCGGTTCCGCGGGCTCTGATGCCGTCGAGCTGGTACCGCATCATCTGCGTCAACAGACCCCGGCGGCGGTGCGCGGGTGACACGGTGACCGCGGTGACGGCGGCCACGGGAACCAGCGCGCCGCCGGGCAGGATCACCTGCTTGCGGTAGTCGCCCGCGGTGGAGGCCCACCGGCTTCCGTCGTGGAAGCCGAACATCCGGTCGAAATCGGTGATCTTGCGCGACAGTTCGGTCTCGTCGTCCTGCGGGTCCTCTAGGAACACCGAGTACAGCGCGGCATTGAAGGAGGTGAAGTCGTCATCATCGCGGACGGTGCGCAGGGTCAGGTCGATCACATACTCATGTCTACCGTGCCGCACCCCGTGCGCGCGCGGCCTTTTCTGCGCGCTATATCGGGATGGCGACCTCGTTGCGGCGCCGGAACGGCAGCGTCCACGGCGGATCGTAGAACCACGCGACCGCATCGCCCGCCGGCTCGATGCCGTTCGCGCGCAGCGTCCGCACCAACTCCTCGGTCCGCCGGTTCACCGCCGACGGACTGCGATCGCCGGTGAACCGGACAACGGCCATCGTTGCCGGCGGCACCTCGACCAGTCGCACGTCCTCGTCGTCGGGTGTCGGCAGGGTCTGCATCGACCACTTCGACGGCATGAAGAAGCGGATGGTCCAGCCGCTCTCGGAGCTGCCGGTCTGCGACACCGGAGCCGTCATGGCGATCTCTTCGGCCGACGACTGCCGACTCACCGGTGCCGTCATCGCGATGTCGGTGTTTCGGTGGTTTCCCCCGAAGATGTAGGCCGCCACTTTGCGGAAGCCTTCGTAGAGGGCGCGTTGTTTGTCGCCGGTGATGGTGGTCTCGGCGGCGATCCGGCGGCCGTACTGCCGGATCTCGACGTCACCGGACAGCGGACGCCCGATGTAGTGCGGTTCCTCGACGGTACGGATGCCGACGATCGACAGCACGGATTCCACGACCTGGCCTGCCAGCTTGATGACGCGGTCCATGGCGCTGCTCCCTTCCTTCACCGTGGTATTCGGCGTCGAGCGGGGTTCGGATCGGTCAAGCCCGCCGTGGCGCACCGGTTGCGCGCGCGGCCTTTTTCAGCAGCACGGCGCGTTCGGCCTGGTTGGCGGTCAGGGACGCCGCGGTGGTCAACTCTGCGGCGGCCTCCGCGTCGCGGCCCAGCCGCGCCAGCAGCTCACCGCGCACGCTGGGCAGCAGATGGCTGCCGTCGAGCCCGTCGATGGCATCGACGACCCGCAGGGCCGCCCCCGGCCCGTCGGACATGGCCACGGCCACCGCCCGGTTGAGTTCGACCACCGGGGATCCGGCGATCTGCAGCAACGCGTCGTAGAGGGCCACGATGCGGGCCCAGTCGGTCTGGGCGGCCGTCGCCGCGACGGCGTGGCATTGCGCGAGCGCGGCCTGCAGTGCGTACGGTCCCCACCCCTTGGGCCCGCGGGCGCGCTCGGCCCGCTCCAGGGCGGCGACGCCACGATGGATCTGGGCCCTGTCCCAGCGGGTGCGGTCCTGATCCTCCAGCAGGATCGGATTGCCGTGCGCGTCGGTGCGTGCGGCGAACCGCGAGGACTGGAACTCCATCAGCGCCACCAGGGCGTGCACCTCCGGCTCGTCCGGGGTCAGCGCCTGCAGCACCCGCCCCAGACGTAAAGCCTCACTGCACAATTCGTCACGGATCCAGCGCTGCCCGGCCGAGGCCGCATAGCCCTCGTTATAGATCAGGTAGATCACCGCCAGCACCGCGGACAACCGCGGGCCGAAGTCGGCGCGCTCGGGCACCTCGAACGCCATGCCGGCCAGGGTCTTCTTGGCGCGGGTGATACGCGCGGCCACCGTGGCCTTCGAGGTCAGGAAGGCCCGGGCGATCTCGTCGGTGGCCAGGCCGCCGACGACCCGCAGCGTCAGCGCGATCTGCGATTCGCGGGTCAGGGCGGGATGTGCGGCGATGAACACCAGACGGAGCACGTCGTCGTCGATACGGTCGGGATCCCACGGGTCCCGCATGGGTTCTGCGACGGACTCCTCGAACTCACGCGCCAGTACCGCGTACTTGGTGTCCAGGGTGTCCTGCCGGCGCCAGAGGTCGATGGCCTTGCGTTTGGCGACGGTGGTCAGCCAGGCCCCGGCATTACGGGGGACTCCGGAGGTCGGCCACTGTGCCAGCGCATCGACAAGGGCTTCCTGCGCCAGGTCCTCGGCCAGGCCCACATCGCCGACCGCGCGGGTCAGGGTGGCGACGATCTTGGCGGCTTCCATCCGCCAGACGGCGTCGACGGTGTCGCGCAGATCGATGTCCGGCACTGGACCAAACTAGCGCCCGTCAGGCGTCGGGTGCGTCCTGCGCATCGGCGTGGAAGAAGAACATGCTGGCCACGAAGCTGGTCAGCGAGAGCAGACCGGCCCCCATCGACAGCCCGATGTTGTCGAACCCGAAGGTGCCGACGGACATCGCGAACCCGACAATGGCGATCATGCTCAGGAACAGCGCCCAGGTGCTGAGCGCCTCGGACGTGCGGGCGGGTGCTGCGGCGACAGCGGTGCGGTCGTCCATCGGGGCGGTCCTATCTGGGCGAAGCTACGGGGTCAGCGCTCCTGTACCCCGCCGCGCCGCACATTAACCCACCGAACGTCAACCCACCGAACGTCCCGCGCCCTCCCAGAACTGCGCGCGCACGGCCTTCTTGTCGGGCTTGCCGAGCGCGGTGATCGGCACCGAATCGACGACGACGACCTGCTTGGGCACCTGCACCGATCCCTTGCGCTCCTTCACCGAGGCCTGGATCTCGGCGATCATGGTCGCGACCGCCGCCTCGGCGGTGTCGGCGTCGGGCCGCAGCACCACCACGGCCGTGACCGCCTCGCCCCACTTCTCGTCGGGGGTGCCGATGACACACACCTGGGCGACCGAAGGATGTTCGGCCACCACATCTTCGACCTCGCGCGGGAAGACGTTGAAACCACCGGTGACGATCATGTCCTTGGTGCGGTCGACGATGAAGTAGAAGCCGTCCTCGTCCTCGCGGGCCAGGTCGCCGGTGTGCATCCAGCCGTTCTTGAAGGTGTCGGCGGTGGCATCCGGCAGGTTCCAGTAGCCGCCGGACAGCAGCGGGCCGGCCACACAGATCTCGCCGACCTCACCCTGGGGCACCGGTTGGCCGTCCTCGCCCAGCAGCGCCACCTTCGCGAACAGAGTGGGCCGACCGCAGGAGGTCAGGCGCTTCTCGTCGTGATCCTTCTTCGACAGGTAGGTGATGACCATCGGCGCCTCGGACTGCCCGTAGTACTGGGCGAAAATCGGCCCGAACCGCCGGATCGCCTCTTTGAGGCGCACCGGGTTCATCGCCGAGGCGCCGTAGTACACCGTTTCCAGTGAGGACAGGTCGCGGGTGTGGCTGTCGGGATGGTCCATCAGCGCGTAGATCATCGAGGGCACCAGCATGGTCGCGGTGATCTTCTGCTCCTCGATGACCCGCAACACCTCGGCCGGGTCGAACTTCGTGAGCACGATCAACTCACCGCCCTTGACGATGACCGGGGTGAAGAACGCGGCGCCGGCGTGCGACAGCGGCGTGCACATCAGGAAGCGGGGGTTCTCCGGCCACTCCCATTCGGCCAGCTGCACCGTCGTCATGGTGGTGATCGATCCGGTGGTGCCGATGACGCCCTTGGGTTTGCCGGTGGTACCGCCGGTGTAGGTCAGTCCGCCGATGTGATCGGCCGGCAGGTCCGCGGCGACCAGCGGCTGGGGCGCGTATTTGGCGGCCTCGGCGCTCAGGTCCGTCGCAACATCCGCGAGCTCGGACGGCACCGGGCCGATGGTCAGGACCTGCTTGAGCGAGGGCACCTTCTCCAGCAGTCCCAGTGCGCGCTCGGTGAACATCGGGTTGGGATCGATGATCAGCGAGGTGACCCCGGCGTCGGAGAGCACATAGGCGTGATCATCCAGCGAGCCGAGAGGGTGTAGTGCGGTGCGCCGGTAGCCCTGGGTCTGGCCGGCGCCGATGATCATCAACACCTCGGGACGGTTCAGGGAGAGCAGGCCGACGGCCGCTCCGGTACCCGCGCCGAGCGCTTCGAAGGCCTGAATGTACTGGCTGATGCGGTCGGCGAGCTCGCCGCCGGTCAGCGTGGTGTCCCCGAGGAACAGCAGGGGGCGGTCCTTGTGGCGCTTCAGCGCGCCGACGGTGAGATGGCCGGAGTGCAGGAAATGGCGGAGCTGCTCGTCACTCATAGCAACAGATTAGAACGTGTTACAGAATTGCTGGCAAGGCCCGCCCGATTCGGCTTGACTGGTCGAGGTGAACCAGGACCTGCGCGCCGCGATCCTGCGGCTGGCCCGCGAACGCGGACCGGAGAAGACGATCTGCCCGTCGGATGCGGCCCGCGCGGTGGGTGGGCCGCAGTGGCGCGACCTGATGGACGACGCCCGCGAACAGGCGCGTGAGCTCGCCCGCCACGGTGAGGTGGAGATCAGTCAGAAGGGCGTGACGCTCGACCCCGACGAGCCGTGGCGCGGACCCATCCGGATCCGCGCCACGCCCTGATCAGCGGCCGGCGGCCGCCCGTGCCGTCTCGGCGACCTTCTCGGCGAGGTCGGCCTTCCACTGGATCTCCTTCTGGATCCACGGGTTGGACGGGTCGAACTCCTCGGTCTCGCTGACGCGGCGCACCTCGAGCTTCACGCCCGGGCCGAGCGGGCATTTGCGGGCCCACTGCTTGGCCTCCTGCACCGAGGACGTCTCGATGATCCAGAACCCGTTGAACAGCTCCTTGGCCTCGGTGTACGGGCCGTCGGTCACCACCGGCGGGTCTGCGTCGAAGTCGACGACGAAGCCGTCCTCGGGTTCGCACAGACCCTCGCCGGCCAGCATGACGCCGGCCTTGATGAGCTCCTCGTTATAGCGGCCCATCGACGCGATGATCTCATCGAAATCGACCCCGCCCATGGCGGCCTCGGCGGCGGCGGGATCGGCAACTCGCATGATCAGCATGTAGCGCGACATCTCGGTGTCTCCTTCTGTTCGGGAAGGGGCACGTCGATCGTGCCCTCATGGATACGTCGAACGGAATCCATACAGAATCGACACGCGCCGCGAACTTTTCTCATCGCGTACCCCGGCCGCGGGCAGCGAACTACTAGCCTTTGCGCCATGACCAGCCCAGAGCAACCGGCCGATCTGATCCTCACGGGGACCATCCTCACCGTCGACGAGGCCCTGCCGACCGCGCGGAATCTGGCCGTCTCGCACGGACGGATCGCGGCGGTGGACCTGCCCGAGGACGAGTTGCAGAGCTGGATCGGGCCGGACACCACCGTGGTCTCGGTGGGCGAGGGTTGTGTGCTGCCCGGTTTCGTTGAGGCGCACGGCCATCCACTGATGGAGGCGGTGGCCCTGTCGGAGCGGATGGTGGACATCCGGCCGGTGACGCTGCCCTCGGCCGATGACGTGGTTGCGGCGGTGCACGCTGAGGTGGCCCGCAGAGGTGCCGACGGCGCCTACCTGAACGGCTGGGACCCGCTGCTGCAGAACGGATTACCGGACCCGACCCTGGACTGGTTGAACGGGGTGGCCGACACCCCGCTGGTGATCATCCACAATTCCGGGCACAAGGCATTCTTCAACTCGGCGGCGGCCGGGGTCGCGGGGATCACCCGGGACACCCCGGATCCCAAGGGCGCCCGCTATGGCCGCGATGCCAACGGTGACCTGGACGGCAGCGCGGAGGAATCCGCCGCGGTGTTCCCGTTGATCGGCGGCGCCATCTCGGTCGGGGACTACCCGGCCATGCTGATGGCCGAGTGCGAGCGGCTCAACCGGGCCGGCCTGACCACCTGTTCGGAGATGGCGTTCGACCCGATGTTCCGGCCGATGCTGGAAGCCCTGCACGATCGGCTGACCGTCCGGCTGCGCACCTACGAGATGTCGACCGCCGCACTGCACACCGATGCCAGCCCATTCGACGGTGACGACGTGGTGCGACAGGTCGGGATCAAGATCTGGGTGGACGGCTCGCCGTGGATCGGCAACATCGACCTGAGTTTCCCGTACCTGGACACCGACGCCACCCGCAGCATCGGCGTGATCCCCGGTTCGTGCGGGCACGCGAACTACTCCCGCGAGCAGTTGGCCGAGATCGTCGGGACCTTCTATCCGAAGGGCTGGCAGATGGCCTGCCACGTGCAGGGCGATGCCGGCGTCGACACCATCCTTGATGTGTACGAGGAGGCGCTGCGCGCGCATCCGCGCGACGACCACCGGCTGCGGCTGGAGCACGTCGGCGCCATCACCGATGCCCAGCTGGCCCGCGCCCACGCGCTCGGGGTGACCTGCAGCCTGTTCGTCGACCAGCTGCACTACTGGGGTGACGTCATCGTCGACGGACTCTTCGGTCCCGAGCGCGGCGAGCGGTGGATGCCGTGCGGGTCGGCGGCGGCGACCGGGATGCGTATCTCGCTGCACAACGATCCGCCCGTCACTCCCGAGGAGCCGCTGCGCAACATCAGCGTGGCCGCGACGCGGCGGGCGCCCAGCGGGCGCGTGCTCGCGCCGCAGGAGCGCCTCACGGTGGATCAGGCCATCCGGGCGCAGACGCTCGACGCCGCCTATCAGTTGTTCGCCGACGACCGCATCGGCTCGATCGAGGTCGGCAAGTACGCCGATCTCGTTGTGCTGTCGGCTGATCCGCGCACCGTGGACGCCGAGGAGATCGCCGATCTGCAGGTGGAGGCCACCTATATGGCGGGTCGGCAGGTTCATCCGAAACCGGCGTGAGGGGGTGGGCGTCGTGGCAGGCTGTCGGACATGTCTGACCTGACAGTTCCCCAGTTTCTCGACGAGCGCGTCGCCCACTGGGCGGCCACCAAACCCGATGACGAGGCGATCACCTATCTGAGTCGGACCTGGACGTGGTCGCAGTTCGACGACCGCATCCGCCGGGTCGCCGGCGCGCTGACCGCCCGGGGCGTCGGTCGCGGCGATGTTGTCGCCTTCCTGGACAAGAATCACCCGGCGTGTGTGGAGGTGACCCTCGGCGCGGCCTCGCTGGGTGCGGCGACCGCCATCGTGAACTTCCGGCTGGCGGCCGATGAGATCGACTATGTGCTCAACGATTCCGGGGCCAAGGTGCTGTTCGTCGGGGAGGAACTGCTGCCGGCGGTGACGGCGATCCGGGACCGGTTGCCGGCGGTCACCGATGTCATCGAGGTCAAACCCGAGGGTGATGACGAATACGAGGCGGTGCTCGCCGCGGCGACCCCGGCGGACCGCTCACCCGAGGTGGATCCCGGCGACACGGTCGTGGTGATGTATTCCTCGGGCACCACCGGCCGGCCCAAGGGAGTGGCGCTCAGCCACGCCAACCTCATTGCCCACACCGTGAACGCGTTCGACGACTGGCCGTTCAACGAGGGCGACAAGAACTTGGTGGCGATGCCGCTGTTCCATGTGGGTGGCACCTCCTATATGCAGTTCGGCCTGCACAACGGCGCTCCGAGTTACATGACCCGCGATGTCGACGGGGCAGCGCTGGCCGGAGGCATCCTGGCCGGCGCCAACCGGACCTTCCTGGTGCCCGCGGTGCTGGCCAAGGTGTTGGAGGCCGGTCCCGATGCGGTCAAGTTGTTCGGCGCGCTGAAGACCTTCGCCTACGGGGCGTCGCCGATGCCGTTGCCGCTGCTGCGGGAGGCACTCAAGGCATGGCCGGACACCGATTTCATCCAGGTGTACGGGCTGACGGAGGTGTGCGGTGTGGCCACCCGGCTGGGCCCCGAGGATCATCGCGGCGGCAACGAGGAGCGCATGGTGAGTGCGGGCACCCCGATCCAGGGTGTCGAGGTGCGCATCGTGGACCCCGACAGCCTGCAGGACGCTCCGGCCGGTACCCAGGGGGAAATCTGGTTCCGCACACCGCAGTTGATGAAGGGATACCTGAACAAGCCGGAAGCCACCGCCGAGTCGATCACCGAAGACGGCTGGTTCCGTACCGGTGACATCGGCCGGCTGGACCCCGACGGCTACCTGTTCGTCGAGGACCGGATCAAGGACATGATCATCACCGGTGGCGAGAACGTCTACTCGATCGAGGTCGAGCGGATTCTGGCCGAGCATCCGGCGGTCGTAGAGGTCGCGGTGTTCGGTGTGCCCGACGAGAAGTGGGGTGAGGCGGTCAAGGCCGTGGTCGCGCTCGACGGTGACGGTGTGGCCGAGGCCGAGCTGATCGCCTGGGCCCGTCAGCATCTGGCCGCCTACAAGTGCCCGAAGACCGTCGATATCATCGATGCCCTGCCGCGTAACCCCACCGGCAAGATCATGAAGAAGGACCTGAGACAACCCCATTGGGAGGGACGCGATCGCGCCACCATCTGAGTGCCCGCCGTGCAGCGACCTGCTGGATCGTCTGCACGTCGTCGCGCTGCCCATGCGGGTGCGGTTCCGCGGTATCACCGTGCGGGAGGTGGCGCTGTTCGACGGCCCGGCAGGCTGGGGTGAGTTCGGGGCCTTCGGTGAGTACGAGCCGCCCGAGGCGGCGCACTGGCTGGCCTCGGCCATCGAGGCCGCCTACCGGGAGTCACCGGCACCGCTGCGTGATCGCATCCCGGTCAACGCCACCGTTCCCGCCGTCGCACCGGAGCGCGTGCCCGAGGTGCTGGCCCGTTTCCCGGGGGCGCAGACCGCAAAGGTGAAGGTCGCCGAGGCCGGGCAGACGCTGGCCGATGACGTCGCGCGCGTCGAGGCGGTGCGTGCGGTGGTGCCGAAGGTGCGCGTCGACGCCAACGGCGGCTGGAGTGTTGCCGAGGCGGTGGCCGCGGCCGGCGCGCTGGGGGAGTTGGAGTATCTCGAACAGCCCTGTGCCACAGTCGAAGAGCTGGCTGCGCTGCGGCGCCGGATCGATGTCCCGATCGCGGCGGACGAATCGATCCGCAAGGCCGCCGACCCCTTTCGGGTGGTCGCGCTGGGCGCGGCCGATATCGCGGTGGTGAAGGTCGCGCCGCTGGGTGGGGTGGACCCGCTGCTGGATATTGCCGCCCGCATCGGCATCCCGGTGGTGGTGTCGAGTGCCTTGGACAGCGCGGTCGGCATGTCCCGCGGGCTGCTGGCCGCGGCCTGCCTGCCCGAGTTGCCGTACGCCTGCGGGCTGGGCACCGGTGGGTTGTTCGTCGAGGACGTCGTCGATGCGGTGGCGCCGGTGGACGGCCTGCTGCCGGTCGGACCGGTGATCCCGGACCCGGCCCGGTTGGCTGCGCTGGCCGCGCCTGCGGACCGCCGGCAGTGGTGGATCGACCGGATCCGCGACTGCTACCCGTTTGTGTGCCGATAGCGGCGCTCGAAGTACGCATGTCCTGATCTGTGGGGTGCCCGGCGTAGACGCCATCGGAAATCGCGATCACCATGGGAGGCGTGAAGCGATCAGTGGTGCTGCTCGGCTACCCGGGGGTGCAGGCACTCGATCTGGTCGGTCCGTTCGAGGTGTTCACCGGTGCGACCATCGCCCTGGCCGGTCAGGACCGCCACGACGACGGCTACGACATCATCATCGCCTCCCCGGACGGCAGCCCCGCCAGCACCTGGAACGGTCTGCAGATCGTCGCGCAACCACTGCCGCAGCACCCCGTGGACACCGTGCTGGTGCCCGGCGGCGCCGGGATCGACGAGTTGCGTGCCAACCCCGATGTCCTGGACTGGATCCGCCGCGCCGCCGACACCGCGCGGCGGGTGGTCAGCGTGTGCACCGGCGCCTTCCTGGTGGCCGAGGCCGGTCTGCTCGACGGGTGTCGGGCCACCACGCACTGGGCCTTCGCGGACCGGATGGCCGCCGAATTCCCTGCTGTGTCAGTCGATCCCGATCCCATCTTCGTGCGCAGCTCGGACACGGTGTGGACGGCGGCCGGTGTCGCCGCGGGCATCGACCTGGCGCTGGCGCTGGTGGAGGACGATTACGGCACCGAGGTCGCGCAGACCGTGGCCCGCTGGATGGTGCTCCATCTGCGCCGCCCCGGCGGCCAGACCCAGTTCGCCGCGCCGGTGTGGGCACCGCGTGCCAAGCGGGCACCGATCCGTGCGGTCCAGGAATTCATCGAGACCGAACCCGGTGGCGCGCACAGCATCGGCGCGCTGGCCCGCCGGGCGGCGATGAGCCCGCGGCACTTCACCCGGGTGTTCACCGACGAGGTCGGTGAGGCCCCGGGCAGCTATGTCGAACGGATCCGCACCGAGGCCGCCCGCCGTCTTCTGGAGGAAACCGACGACACCGTCACCGTCATCGCCGCGCGGTGCGGCTTCGGCACCGCAGAAACCATGCGGCGCAACTTCGTTCGACGCGTCGGCGTATCGCCAGACCACTACCGCAAAACGTTCGCCTGAAGGAGAGATCATGCAGATCGCCATCGTGCTGTACCCGGGATTCACCGCCCTGGACTTCATCGGACCCTACGAGTCGCTGCGTTGGCTGCCCGACGCAGAGGTTCGGTTCGTGTGGCATGAGCCGGGACCGATTGCCGCCGACTCGGGTGTGCTGGTCATCGGCGCCACGCACTCGTTCGACGAGACACCCGCGCCCGATATCGTGCTGGTGCCCGGTGGGTTCACCACGATGGAGCACGCCCGCGACGAGAAGGTCCTGGAGTGGGTGCGGCAGGCTCACCGGACGGCGACGTGGACGACGTCGGTGTGCTCGGGTTCGGTGATCCTGGCGGCGGCCGGTCTGCTCAGGGACAAACGTGCGACCTCGCACTGGGCCGCGGTGCCGCTGCTGAAGGCGTTCGGGGTGGAACCGGTCAGCGATGAGCGGATCGTCGCGGCCGAGGGCTCGGCCCAGAACAAGATCGTGACCTGCGCCGGGGTGTCGGCCGGTATCGATCTCGGCTTGTGGCTGGCGGGCCGCATCGCCGGCGACGATCGTGCGAAGGCCATTCAGCTGTCGATGGAGTACGACCCGCAGCCGCCGTTCGACTCCGGCCACATGTCGAAGGCATCGGCGGCGACCAAGGCGAGTGCGACCGCACTGATGTCGAAGGAGTTGCTCAAGCCCGCCCAGCTCAAGGCCACCACCCAGCTGCTGTGGGACCAGGCGATCCGCAAGGTCCGCGCTCGCACGTAGGCTCGAGCGGGTGAATCTGGCTTACGTCGACAAGGGCGGCACCGGCGAACCGGTGCTCTTCATCGCCGGCCGCGGGGGCGCCGGCCGCACCTGGCACCTGCATCAGGTCCCGGCCTTCCAGCGGGCCGGCTACCGCGTGATCACCTTCGACAATCGCGGCGTCGGGGCCACCGAGAACGCCAGCGGCTTCACCACCGAGCAGGTGGTGGCCGATACCGCATCCCTGATCGAGAAGGTGGTCGGCGGCCCGGTCCGGGTGGTCGGGGTGTCGATGGGCTCGTTCATCGCCCAGGAACTGATGGTGTCGCGGCCCGAGTTGGTCAGCCAGGCCGTGCTGATGGCGACCCGGGGCCGCCACGACGGTGCGCGGGACTTCTTCAACAAGGCCGAACGCGAGTTCCACGACGCGAACATCACACTGCCACCCAGCTACGACGCGAAGATCCGGCTGATGGAGAACTTCTCGCCGAAGACCCTGAACGACGACCGTGCGGTGCGGGACTGGGCCGAGATGTTCACCATGTGGCCCACGAAATACACCCCGGGCCTGCGCAGTCAGCTCGCGGTGTCCCCGGAAGGCAACCGGCTGCCCGCCTACGCGCACATCAAGGCGCCGGTGCTGGTCATCGGTTTCGGCGACGATGTGCTGATGGCCCCGCATCTGAGCCGCGAGGTGGCCGAGGCCATCCCGGGTGGGCGCTACCTGGAGATCCCGGATGCCGGTCACCTGGGCTTCATCGAGCACCCCGACCCGGTCAACGAGGCGATCCTGGAATTCTTTGCTGAAGCAAAGCAATAGGCTGTCGGGGTGAACCCTTCGACGACCCAGGCCCGCGTCGTCGTCGACGAACTGATCCGCGGCGGCGTCCGCGACGTGGTGTTGTGTCCCGGGTCGCGCAACGCCCCGCTGGCCTTCGCGCTGCACGACGCGGACCGGGCCGGACGCATCCGTCTGCACGTGCGCATCGACGAACGCACCGCGGGTTTCCTGGCCATCGGGCTGGCGGTGTCCGGGCAGGCGCCGGTACCCATCGCGATGACCTCGGGTACCGCGGTGGCCAACCTGGGTCCGGCCGTGGTCGAGGCCAACTATGCGCGGGTGCCGCTGATCGTGCTGAGCGCGAACCGGCCCTACGAGTTGCTGGGCACCGGGGCCAACCAGACCATGGAACAGCTCGGCTACTTCGGCAACCAGGTGCGTGAAAGTATCAGCCTCGGACTGGCCGAGGACCGCGATCTTGCCGCGGCGAACGCGCAGTGGCGATCGGCGACCTGCCGGGTATTGGTGGCGGCCAAGGGATCTCGTACCGCCAATGCGGGGCCCGTGCAGTTCGACATCCCGCTGCGCGAGCCGCTGGTCCCCGACGCCGACAGCGACGGTGAGACACCGGATGGCCGTCCCGACGGGCGGTCCTGGACCTACACCCCGCCGGTCAGCTTCGACCAGCCGCTGGACATCGACCTCACCCCGGACACCGTCGTCATCGCCGGCCACGGCGCGGGCGCACATCCCAACCTGGCCGGGCTGCCCACCGTCTCCGAGCCGACGGCGCCGGCTGCGGTCAACCCGCTGCACCCGCTGGCGCTGTCGCTGCTGCACCCCAAGCAGGTCATCATGGCCGGGCGCCCGACCCTGCACCGCACGGTGTCCACGCTGCTGGCCGACTCCTCGGTGCCGGTGTTCGCGTTGACCACCGGGCCGCGCTGGCCCGATGTGTCCGGCAACTCGCAGGCCACCGGTACCCGGGCGGTGACCTCAGGAACGCCGGATCCGGCGTGGCTGCAGCGCTGCGCCGCGCTCAACGAGCGCACCTGCGCTGCCGTGCACAGCCAGCTCGACGTGCACCCGCACACCACCGGCCTGCACGTCGCGGCGGCGGTGGTCGCCGGCCTGCGTGACGGGGACCAGTTGGTGCTGGGTGCCTCCAACCCGGTGCGCGATATCACCCTGGTCGGTCTGCGCGCTCCGGGGGTCAAGGTGCGGTCCAACCGCGGCGTCGCCGGTATAGACGGCACCGTGTCGACGGCGATCGGCGCCGCCCTGGCCCACGAACGCTCCGACGGTGGGGGCACCGTGGCGCTGATCGGCGACCTGACCTTCGTGCATGACAGTTCGGGGCTGCTGATCGGGCCCACCGAGCCGCGACCGCGCAATCTCACCATCGTGGTGTCCAACGACAACGGCGGGGGCATCTTCGAACTGCTGGAGCAGGGCGACCCGCGGTTCTCCGATGTGTCCTCGCGCATCTTCGGCACCCCCCACGATGTGGACATCGCGGCGCTGTGCCGGGCGTATCACGTGGACAACAAGCAGATCGAGGTGGACGGCCTGGCCGACGCGCTGCGCCAACCGTTCGACGGCATGCGGGTGCTGGAGGTGAAGGCCGACCGGTCATCGCTTCGTGCGCTGCACGCGTCCATCCGGGCGGCGCTCTAGTGCGACTGTTCACCACGCTGAAAGACCGGTGGCTGCGGGTCCCGCGGATGTTCGGGGACGGCACCGAGACCAGGTCGCAGCGGGTCATCCGCCGGGTGCGGGTCGGCATCATCCTGGGGGCGTGCCTGGTGACGTTCCAGTCGGTGCTGCTGGTGCTCGGTGCCTGGGAGAACGACCGCCGGATCGAGGCCGATATGGGCGTGGCGGCCGCCGAGGTGCTCGACGCCGGCCCGCGGCGTTCGACCATCGAATTCGTCACCCCGGACCGGGTGACCTACCGGCCGGAACTCGGGGTGCTCTATCCGTCAGAACTGGACACCGGGATGCGGATCTACGTGGAGTACGACCGCTCGGATCCCGATCTGGTGCGGGTGCAGCACCGCAACGCGGCGCTGGCCATCATCCCGGCCGGGTCCATCGCGGTACTGGGCTGGCTGATCGCCGGGACGGCACTGCTGGTGGTGGCGGTGATCGCCCGGCGGATCGAGGACGAGGCCGGCACAGATCAGGAAGACGCCATCAGCGTGTCCAGCCAGTCCTCGTCGTAGATGTCGACCTTCTCGTCGTTCACCAGGTCATACACCGTCGGTGTTCCGGTGTTCACCGGGTCCACCAGGTAGAGGAACTCGTAGTTCATCTCGTCCATCTCGGCGGCGTCCACCGCGGCGTCGCCGTCGGCGATGCGTTGCGCCAGTTCGTCGGGTATCCCGGCGGCGCGGGCCTTCTCGGCCAGCTCGTCATCGGTCGGTCCCTTGCCGGACGGGTCCTGGTCGGCCCACAGTTCCTCGACGAACTTCTGGAATGCCACCGCGGGTGTGCGGCCGTCCTCGGCCGCGACGAACAGCGCGTTGCTGACCCGCTCGGAGTAGGTGTGGTCCGACATCTCCAGGAACGTCATCGGGCGGTAGGTGACGGCAAGTCGGCCGGCGGCGATGTGGCGCCGGATGGATTCCCCGGCATCGTGCTGCAGGTCCGCGCAGTGCGTGCACTGCGGTTCGGCGAAGATCTCGATCTGCACCGGCGCGTCGTCGAATCCGGCGTGAATGCCGAAGCCGTCCTCACTCACCTGTGTCAACGGCTTGACGGGATCGGACTGGGCGCTGCCTTCGATCTGGTTTGTGCAGCCCACGGCGGTCAGCAGCGTCAAACCGGTGAGCAAGGCCAGCATTCGATGCACCAGGCCACCGTACCGCTGGCGTGGTGTTCGCACGCCATATGCCCGCCCGCAACCGTGCTGTCAACCTGCGGTGCCACAGTCCTCATGTGCGCGTTGCAATCGTTGCCGAATCCTTCCTCCCGAACGTCAACGGCGTCACCAACTCGGTGCTCCGGGTGATCGAGCACCTCCGGCGCACGGGTCACGAGGTTCTGGTCATCGCGCCGGACACCCCGCGCGGCCAGCCGCCCGCCGACCGCGTGCACGACGGAGTCCGGGTGCACCGGGTGCCCTCGCACATGTTCCCGAAGGTGACCTCGCTGCCGCTCGGTGTGCCCATGCCGCGGATCGTCGGCGTACTGCGTGGTTTCGATCCGGATGTGGTGCATCTGGCCTCGCCGGCGTTGCTCGGCTGGGGCGGTGTGCATGCGGCCCGGCACCTTGGTGTCCCGGCGGTGGCGGTCTTTCAGACCGATGTGGCGGGTTTCGCCGAGAGCTACGGCGTCGGCGTCCTGTCGCGGGTGTCCTGGGCATGGACCCGTCGGCTGCACAGCAAGGCCGACCGTACCCTGGCGCCGTCCACCTCGGCGATGGAAAATCTTGCCGCCCATGGTGTTCCGCGTCTACACAAGTGGGGGCGCGGGGTCGATATCACCGGCTTCGTCCCGTCGGCGCGCGATGAGTCGCTGCGGGCCAGGTGGTCGCCGGACGGTAAGCCGGTCATCGGTTTCGTCGGCAGGCTCGCCCCGGAGAAGCACGTGGAGCGGTTGGCCACCCTCGCGGCCCGCGATGACCTGCAGGTCGTGGTCGTCGGCGCCGGTGTCGACCAGGGTAAGCTCGAATCTTTGATGCCCGCAGCGGTTTTCACCGGTGAGTTGCGCGGGGCGGAGCTGGCTGCGGCCTACGCCAGCATGGATGTCTTCGTGCACCCGGGCGAACACGAGACGTTCTGCCAGGCCGTCCAGGAGGCGATGGCCTCGGGTCTGCCGGTGATCGCCCCCGATGCCGGCGGACCGCGGGATCTGGTCACCCCGATGCACACCGGCCTGCTGCTGGGTGTCGACGAGTTCGAGGCTCGGCTCTCGGGCGCCGTGGACCATCTGGTCGCCGAACGGGTCCGGTACTCGGCCGCCGCCCGGCGCAGCGTGCTCGCTCGGACCTGGCCCGCGGTCTGCGAGGAACTGCTCGGGCATTACGAATCGGTCATCGGTCAGCGACGTCGCAAGGCCGCCTAGCGAATCTGCCGGTCCGCCCCTCTACAGTGGTCGAAAAGACGGTGGTGGGGGGGCAACGATGGCATCGGCACCGTCCACCTCGACCTGGGCGCCGCTGCGATCGCCGGTCTACCGCGCGCTGTGGATAGCGCAGCTGGTGTCCAACCTCGGCACCTGGATGCAGACCGTCGGCGCGCAGTGGATGTTGGTCGGCGACCCGCGCGCCGCGGTGCTGGTGCCGCTGGTGCAGACCGCGACCACGCTGCCGGTGATGCTGCTGGCGTTGCCGTCCGGCGTGCTGGCCGATCTCATCGACCGGCGCCGTCTGCTCATCGCCACCCAGGGTGCGATGGCCGCCGGGGTGGGTCTGCTCGCATCGTTGACCGGTGCGGGGCTCACGACGCCGGCGGTACTGCTGATGCTGCTGTTCATGATCGGTTGCGGGCAGGCGCTGGTGGCGCCGGCCTGGCAGGCCATCCAGCCTGATCTCGTTCCCGCTCAGCAGATTCCGGCGGCCGCGGCGCTGGGGAGCATGAGCATCAACCTGGCCCGGGCCATCGGGCCCGCGATCGCCGGGGTGCTGGTGTCGCTGTCCGGCCCGACCCTGGTCTTTGCGCTCAACGCCGTGTCATTCGCCGGGATCGTCATCGTGCTCTTCTGCTGGCGCCCCGCCGTGGTGGAACGCAATGAACCGCCCGAGCGGGCCCTGGCGGCGCTCGGCGCGGGCGGGCGGTTCATCCGCAGCTCACCGATCGTGCGGCGAATCCTGCTGCGGGCGGCGCTGTTCGTCGCTCCCGCCAGCGCGCTGTGGGGGCTGCTGCCGGTGATCGCGAGCAGCCAACTCGGCCTGTCGTCCTCGGGCTATGGGGTGCTGCTGGGCGCCCTGGGCGCCGGCGCGGTGCTCGGTGCCTTCCTGTTGTCGCGGTTGCGGTCCCGGTTCGGCCAGAACGCGTTGCTCACCACCGCGGCGGCCGGTTTCGCGCTCACCACCGTGGTACTGGCCCTGGTGCCGAACTTCGTCGCGGTGTTGCTGGCGCTGCTGGTGGGCGGCGCCTCCTGGCTGCTGTCGCTGTCCACGCTCAATGCCTCGATGCAGCTGAGCCTGCCGGGGTGGGTGCGCGCCCGCGGGCTGTCGGTGTACCAGCTGGTCTTCATGGGAGGGCAGGCGGTCGGCTCGCTGGTCTGGGGTGTGCTCGCCGCGGCCACCACCAGTGTCACGAGCCTGCTGATCAGCGCCGGGTTCCTGGTGGTGTGCGGACTGTCCTCGCTGTGGTGGCCGCTGCACGCCAGGACCGGTGACCTCGACCTGACGCCGTCCTCGCACTGGCCGGAGCCCAACCTGGTTTTCGATCCCGCCCCGCTGGACGGACCCGTGCTGGTGATCACCGCCTACCGCGTCACGCCGCAGGACGAGCAGAACTTCCTCGCCGCGATGGACGTCCTCGGCCGGTCCCGGCAGCGCACCGGGGCCTCGCAGTGGCGACTGTTCCGCAGTGTCGAACACGAGTCGACGTTCGTCGAGACGTTCATCGTGCGGTCCTGGGGCGAGCACATGCACCAACATCACACCCGGCTCACCGGGCAGGACCTGCTGATCGAACAGGCCGTGGAGCGCTACACCGACGGTGCGCCGGTCTCCGAGCACTACCTCGCGGTGCGCAACCCCTAGCCCTCTTTCCCGCGAACAGACACAAATGGCCCCGAAATGGGCCACTTTTGCGGCCAGTTGTGTCTGCTCGCGCCGAGGAGACGTCAGCCCTGGGCCTGCACCGACCCCAGCACGGAATCCCCATTCCCGGAACCTCGAGACTCCAAGGTAGTTTTGATCCGATGAGCAGGGCGTCGCTGGAGAAGGACCCGCACGAGGTCGCGTCGATGTTCGACGCCGTGGCCCGCCGCTACGACATCACCAACACGGTGATGTCGCTGGGGCAGGACCGGTACTGGCGCCGTCAGACCCGCTCGGCGCTGGACATCGGGCCGGGGGAGCGGGTGCTCGACCTGGCGGCCGGCACCGCGGTGTCGACGGTCGAACTGGCCGGCTCGGGCGCCTGGTGTGTGGCCGCGGACTTCTCGGTCGGCATGCTGGCCGCCGGCGCCTCCCGCAGCGTGCCCAAGGTGGCCGGGGATGCCACCAGGCTGCCGTTCGCCGACGGGGTGTTCGACGCGGTGACCATCAGCTTCGGGCTGCGCAATGTGGTCGACCACGTCGCGGGGCTGCGGGAGATGGCCCGGGTGACGCGCCCCGGTGGGCGGCTGGTGGTGTGCGAGTTCTCCACGCCGACCAACGGCCTGTTCGCCACCGCCTACAAGGAATACCTGATGCAGGCGCTGCCCATGATGGCGCGCGCGGTGTCGAGCAACCCGGATGCCTATGTGTATCTGGCCGAGTCGATCCGGGCCTGGCCGACGCAGCCGCAACTGGCCGACCGTATCCGCGACGCCGGCTGGGAAGCCGTGCGCTGGCGCAATCTGACCGGCGGGATCGTCGCGCTGCACGCCGCCGTCAAGCCGGGCTAGCCGCGGAGTCGAGCCATGAGTACGCCCGTCCTGGCCCTCGCCGGCTTCCTCGGCGCCGGCAAGACCACGCTGCTCAATCACCTGCTGCGCAACAGTCGCGGGGTGCGAATCGGGGCTCTGGTCAACGATTTCGGTGCGGTGAACATCGATGCGATGTTCGTCGCCGGCCAGGTCGACGCGATGGCCTCGCTGTCCAACGGGTGCATCTGCTGCGCGGTGGACGCTTCCGAGGCCGCCGAGATGCTGGGCCGGCTTGCCGCGGTGCGCCCCGCCTTGGACCTGATCGTGGTGGAGGCCAGCGGTATCGCCGAGCCGCCGGTGCTGGCACGCACCATCGCCACCGCCGGCGATGACCGGTTCCATTACGCCGGTCTGGTGCTGGTGGTCGACGCCGCTCAGCCCGCCGAGTTGGGCCACGGGGTGCGGGTGGCCGATCTGGTGGTGCTCAACAAGGCCGCCGACGGTGACGCCGACGCGGTGGCGGCCGCGGTGCGCGCCGAGAACCCACGAGTTCCATTGGTGTACACCGACTTCGCGCGGGTGGACCCTGGCTTGCTGATCGACGCTCCGGTGCAGCGGCGGGAGCGCCCGGCGCAGCTGTCGCTGGACGAGCTGCTCCGCGACGACGATCACCACCACGAGCACCCGGAGTATCAGAGTGTGGAGTTCAGTGCCGATACGCCGGTGAATCCGCGCCGCTTCCTGGCCTTTCTGCAGGACCGGCCCGCCGGGCTCTACCGCGCAAAGGGTTTCGTGGATTTCGGTGACGGTGGTCGCTATTGCGTGCAGTTGGTGGGCAGCTCACTGCGTTTCGAGAAGCGTGGTGCGGCCGGGCGGGGGACCACCCTGGTGCTGATCGGCACCGGCATCGATGAGTCGGCATTGTCGGCGGCGTTGCAGGACTGCACCCGCGAACCCGCCGATGAGAACGCGATGCTCGGCGTGCACAAGTACGTGGTGTAGCCAGGTGGTCCGGACCCCGGCAGACGAAGTGCCGGTACCCACTCGCTACTCTGCGCCCATGTTCACAGTCAACGAGTACTTCGGCGGCGATGTCGCGTCGATCGCCTTCACGACCGCGCAAGGGCCGGCCACCGTCGGCGTCATGGCCGTCGGTGAATTCGAGTTCGGGACCACCCAGCTGGAGATCATGAGCGTGGTGTCCGGCGCGCTGACAGTACGACTGCCCGGTGCCGACGACTGGGAAACCTACGCGGCGGGAACGCAATTCACGGTCCCCGCGGCCAGCACGTTCGCGGTGCGTGCCGACGTCGAGACGGCCTACCTGTGCGAGTACCGCTAGATCAGCGCCTTTTTGCCGCGGATCCGGCGCCGGACATCGCCCATCAGTAGCTGACTGGCGCCCTGGCGGATGAAACGCGGCAGAAACCGGTTGACGAACGAGACGAAGACGAACAGGTTCTCGAAGCGCCGTCTGTCGGCGTCCGAGAAATGCAGGCCCATGGCATCGCGGAACACCGGCGCCAGTGACCCGATGGTCAGGAACTTGAGCAGCGGTCCGAACGTCACCCGCAGCGGCCACCGGACCATCTTCAGATCCACCAGTGTCATCAGGTATTCGCGGATGTGATCGTCCATCGCGACCCGTTCGCACGCGGTGTTCCAGTAGACGTCGAAATCTGCCCGGGTGGCCGGCCATTGGTCCGCGGTGACCTGCAGCGTGGTGCCCAGCGGTTGCGCGGTCCGGTAGAACTGCTCGGCCTGCTCCTCGGTCATCGCACCGTGCAGCAGTTCGAAGGTGTCCTCGAACCCGACGAACAGACAGGCCGCCACCCACAGCTGCAGTTCACGGTTGAAAGCGTTGTAGCGCACCGGGCTGGCTTCGGTGGAGAGCACCTGACGATGCGCGCCGTTGACCGCGTCCCGGTAGGCGGCGCGTTCCTCCGCGGTGCCGAGGATGGCGACGGCGAGGTACTGGGTCGTGGTGCGGGCCCGTTTCCAGGGATGCTCCATCAGGCTGCCGGATTTCACCCGGCTCTCGGCCACCCCGTAGCCGACCTCCGGCCAGGACAGCTGCATGACGACGTTGGCGGCGGCGCCGGCGAAGGACCAGAAGTCCAGGGCGTCGGCGATGGCGACGTCGCCGCGGTGCCAGCGCGGGGTTCGCTGTTCGATGGTGATGCGGGTGTCGGCGTTGGTGAGCCGTGGGGGCGACCCGAAATCGAGGTAGCGCGCAGGCATCGCGACTTTCTCCTTACCGGGGCGGAACATTCCAGGGTGATCAGCAACGTCGACCGCTGGGCCGTATACGGAGCCTGACACACGGGTTGACGTTCACGCAAGGCTTTATGTGAACGGCTATTCTCGCGAATCTGCGGCAGTGCCCCGGTGAAATGCCCACCTGCATATGGTCAACTGTGATCAAGAATGAAGAGGCATTCCCGGAACCTCTGGGCAACTGCCGAATGCGTTACCGTGAGGGTATGTCTCCGGCCGGTCCTCCCGCGCAACCTCCTGTGCGACGCCGGCCGCGCGATCGCAAGGCCCAGATAGTCAAGGCCTCCGCCGAGGCCTTCAGCGAGCTCGGCTACCACGCGGTCAGCATGGAGGAGATCGCCTCGCGGGTCGGCATCTCGGCCGCGGCGCTGTATCGGCATTCACCGAACAAGTACGGATTGTTCCGCGACGCCGTCTTCGGTCTGGGTCAGCAACTGGTGGACAGCACCGATATCGCCGATCCGGAACGCGATCCGGCACTCCTGCTGGCCGGCCTCGTCGACGCTCTCGTGGAGACCGCGATCGCCAACCGCAACTCCGGTGGGCTGTACCGCTGGGAGGGGCGCTACCTCAACGAGGATGACCAGGCCGTCCTGGGCGGTCAGATCGAGCTCGTGAACCGCCGGTTGCATGAGCCGCTGATCCGGCTGCGGCCGGAGCTGACCTCGCGCGAACGCTGGACGTTGTCGTCGGCCGCGCTGAGTGTGATCGGTAGCGTCACCGATCACCGGAACTCGCTGCCCGTCGGCGAGGTGCGGGTGCTGCTGGCCGGCCTGGCCGCCGCCGTGCTGGCGGCCACCCTGCCCGCCCCGTTCGAATCGCCCGAATCGAACCCGTTGGCGCCCAGTGGTTCCGGTGCCGGCGGCAAGTACGAGATGCTGTTGCACGAATCCCTGCTGCTGTTCCACAAGAAGGGGTTCCGCGAGACCAGCATGGAGGACATCGCCGCGGCGGTGGGCATCCAGGCATCCGGTATCTACCGGTACTTCCCGGGTAAGGCCGATCTGCTGGTCGCGTCCTACCGGCGCAGCGCCGACCGGGTGTCCGCAGATGCGTCCAGCGTTCTTGCCGCGGAATCGGATCCGGAGCAGGCGCTGGCCCGCCTGATCGATCTTTACGTGGCCCGATCGTTCCGGGAACCCGAGATCGCCTACGTGTATTACGCCGAACGCGGCAATGTGCCCGAGGCCGACGGGGCGCCGATCCGCAATATCCAGCGCGCGACGGTGGACGAGTGGGCGCGGCTACTGGCCGCCGCGCGTCCCGAGTTCAGCCACGCGCAGGCCAAGTTCGCCGTGCACGCCGCCTTCGGTCTGGTGGTCGACCTCGGTCGGTTGGTGCAGTACCAGGACACCGAGCACTCCCGAGCCTGCGTGAAGCTGCTGATGGAGATGACGCTGTTGGGGCGTGAACCGCAGCTTGTCTGAGGTTCTCAGCTGAACGGTTTGCGTTCGTCGAACCTGCGCGATGCCAGGCCGGCGGATCGCCAGACCCGGGCGATCCAGTCCTCGTCCTCCTCGGTGACCAGATTGCCCATCATCCGCACCGCCACCTTCATCAGGAAGTGCGAGCGCATTGCGATCGGGCCTACCGCGGGCAGGAACCTCGGCAGCGTGAGCAGCAGCGCCAGGCGCCGCGCCGCGGAGAAACCGCGCGCATAGTGCTCGGTCAGCACCGCGGGCCACGCCGTGGTCAGATCGCCGGTTCCCAGCAGCTGCGCGGCCAGCCGCCCGGTCTCCAGGCCGTAGTCGATGCCCTCGCCGTTGAGCGGATTGACGCACGCCGCGGCGTCGCCGATCAGCATCCAGTTCGGGCCGGCCACCCCGGACACCGCGCCGCCCATCGGCAGCAGGGCGGACAACCCGGCCCGGGGCTCGCCCTCGAAACCCCACTCTTCGCGGCGTAGATCGCAGTAGTAGGACATCAGCGGCCGCAACGCGGCCTCCGACGGACGTTTCGCGGTGGCCAGCGCACCCACACCGACGTTCACCTCACCGTTGCCCAACGGGAAGATCCAGCCGTAGCCGGGGAGGACCTTGCCCTCCGGGGAGCGCAATTCCAGGTGCGAGGTGATCCAGGGTTCGTCGGAGCGCGGGGTCGCGATGTATCCGCGCACCGCCACGCCGTACACCGTCTCCTGATGCCAGGCGCGGCCGAGAACGCGCCCCAGCGTGGAGCGGGCGCCGTCGGCCACGATCAGCTCGCCGACACCGACCACCGACCCGTCGTCCAATATCAGTTCCGCTACCCGCCCTGACGAATCATGGCGCACATCGACAACTTTGACGCCGAGCATCATCTTGGCGCCCTCGTCGGCGGCGACCATGCGAATCCGGTCGTCGAGCTCGGTGCGCGGGACCGCGCTGCTGGTGGCGGGGAAGGACGGGCCGGGCCACGGGATCTCCACGTCGGCGCCGAACCCGGACATCCGCAGGCCGTGATGGCTGATCCGGCCGTCCAGCCAGTCGGCGAGGCCGAGGCGCTGCAGCTCCGTGACCGCGCGCGGGGTCAATCCGTCACCGCAGGCCTTGTCCCTGGGAAACTGCGCGGAGTCGATGACGAGGACGTCGCGACCGGCCCGGGCCGCCCACGCGGCGGCCGAGGAACCGGCGGGCCCGGCCCCCACGACAACCACATCGGCCTTGATCAAGTCGCTCCGCTCCTGCCCGCTCTATCCCCGACACCTCACAGTATGTTGGACGCATGAGGACACCGGCGAGCGTGGTGGCGGGGGTGGACTTCGGGGATCCCGAATTCGCCGCGCAGGTGCGCGACGGAGTGGCGCGCGTCGAAGATCTGATGGCCACCGAGCTGGGCAAGGCAGATGAGCTGATGGCCGAGGCCGTCCAGCATCTGTTCCAGGCCGGCGGCAAGCGGTTCCGGCCGCTGTTCACCGTGCTGTCGGGGTCGCTGGGGCCACGCCCCGAGGACGACGACGTCACCATCGCCGGCGCCGTGATCGAGCTGGTGCACCTGGCCACGCTCTATCACGACGATGTGATGGACGAGGCCCAGGTGCGCCGCGGTGCGGACAGCGCCAACGCGCGCTGGGGCAACAACATCGCGATCCTGGCCGGCGATTACCTGTTCGCGACGGCGTCGCGGCTGGTGTCGCGGCTCGGCCCGGACGCGGTGCGGGTGATTGCGGACACATTCGCCCAGCTGGTGACGGGCCAGATGCGCGAGACCCGCGGCGCCGCCGGCGGTACCGACGAGATCGAGCACTACCTCAAGGTGGTCTACGAGAAGACTGCCTGCCTGATCTCCGCGTCGGGCCGTTTCGGTGCCACCTTCTCCGGTGCCGGCGAGGAGCAGATCGAGCGGCTGTCCCGGCTGGGCGGCATCGTCGGGACGGCGTTTCAGATCTCCGACGACATCATCGACATCGACAGCGATCCCGACGAGTCCGGCAAGGTCCCGGGCACTGACCTGCGCGAGGGCGTGCACACCCTGCCGGTGCTGTACGCCCTGCGCGAGTCCGGCCCCGACGCCGAGCGACTGCGGGTGCTGCTGGCCCAGCCGATCGAGGACGATGACGAGGTCGCCGAGGCGCTGACTCTGCTGCGCCGGTCCCCGGGCATGGCGCGCGCCAAGGAGACGGTGCGCGAATACGCGGTGCGGGCGCGCGAGGAGCTGGACAACCTGCCCGAGGGTCCCGGCCGGGCTGCGCTGGCCACGCTGGTGGACTACACCGTCAACCGGCACGGGTAGCCGGAACCTACGGGGGTCGACCGGCGTTACATCAGCGAAGGCTTTCGTAGGAGGAACTCTGATGACCTGGCATCCTCATGCCAACCGGATGAAGACCTTCGTGCTGCTCGTCAGCATGTCTGCGCTGATAGTTTTCATCGGTTCGCTGTTCGGGAACCCGTCGATCCTGTGGCTGTCGGTGCTGTTCGCCGTCGGCATGAACGCATATGTGTACTTCAACAGCGACAAGATGGCGCTGCGGGCGATGCATGCCCAGCCTGTCACCGAGATGCAGGCACCGGCGATGTACCGGATCGTCCGCGAGCTCGCGACCACCGCCCGCCAACCCATGCCGCGGCTGTATATCAGCGACACCGCCGCGCCCAACGCGTTCGCCACCGGCCGCAACCCGCGCAATGCCGCGGTGTGCTGCACCACCGGCATCCTGCAGATCCTCGACGAGCGGGAACTGCGTGCGGTGCTGGGCCATGAACTGTCCCATGTGTACAACCGCGACATCCTGATCTCCTGTGTGGCCGGCGCTCTCGCATCGGTCATCACCGCGCTGGCCAATATCGCCATGTTCGCCTCGATGTTCGGTGGTAATCGCGAGGGTGGCGCGAATCCGTTTGCGCTGCTGCTGGTTTCGCTGCTCGGGCCGATCGCGGCCACCGTGGTGAAGCTGGCCGTGTCACGCTCGCGGGAGTACCAGGCCGACCAGTCCGGCGCCGAGTTGACCGGGGATCCGCTGGCGCTGGCCAGCGCGCTGCGCAAGATCGCCTACGGCGTGCAGGCCGCGCCGCTGCCGCCCGAGCCGCAACTGGCCGACCAGGCGCACCTGATGATCGCCAACCCGTTCCGGGCGGGGGAGAAGATCGGCAAGCTGTTCTCCACCCACCCGCCCATCGAGGACCGCATCGCGCGTCTGGAGGCGATGGCCGGTCGCGGACCCCTGTGATTGCGGAGCGGCTACGTACGTGTTTCGTACGCGAGCGCGCCGAAATCACGGAGGTTGGCTAGGGTGTCGCCATGCGTATGCGAGGTCTGCTCTTCGTCACGGCGGCGGCTGCCGCCTTGAGCGCCCCGGCGATCGCGGGTGCCGAACCTGCGCCGCCGCCCCCACCGCCGCCGGGCCCGAACATCAATGCCTGGGAACTGGTCAAGCCCTCCGCCTACGCCGTCAACGACGGCACCATGTACGCCTTCACCGTGCCCGGCGACATCACCTGCGTGATGAGCCGCGGCACCGGTGGCTACGGCTGCAGTGGGCCGTTCCCGGCCGCCCCCAACGGCGCCAACGTGGTGTCCGGCGGGCAGGTGGGAGCCCCCGGTTTCGCGAACGCCGCCAACGCGATCTACGTCGGGGATCAGCCGGCCCAGCCGCTGCCCGCCAACTCGCGCATCGGTTTCCAGAATGTCAGCTGTGGCACCGACGGCGTGGTGACCGCGTGCCAGAACTCGTTCGACCAGTCCGGCTTCGTGATCAGCCCGGCAGGCAGCTACATCCTCAATCCGAGCAACCCGCTGCTGGACCGGCCCGAGGGCACCAACCCCTACTTCAACTGACGCAGGACGCTAGAAGCCCGCGCCGTGCACCTCGTGGCCGGGCTTTTCCAGCATCAGTCCGCGGTAGGCGTCCTCGACGGTGCAGCCGTGGTTGATCACCCCGTCGACCTCGCGTGCGATCGGCATCGGAATCCCGTATTGCTCGGAGAAATCCATGATCACCGATGACGCCTTCACGCCCTCGGCGACCTGGTTCATCGCCGCGATGATCTCCTCGACGGTCTTCCCGGACCCGAGCTGTTCGCCGACGTGGCGGTTGCGACTGCGCTGTGAGGTACAGGTGACGATCAGGTCGCCCATCCCGGCGAGGCCGCCGAAGGTGTCGCGATGCCCGCCCATGGCCACGCCCAGCTTGGACATCTCGGCCACCGCGCGGGCCATCACCATGGCGCGGGTGTTCTCCCCGATGCCCAGCGAGTAGCCCATTCCGACGGCGATCGCGTACACGTTCTTCAGCGCTCCGGCCATTTCGACGCCCACCACATCATCGGAGGTGTAGGTGCGGAAGCGCCTGGTGCGGAACAGGTCTGCCAGGTTGGCGGCCAGATGCTGGTCGGGCATGGCCAGCACGGCGGCGGCGGCGTAGCCCTCGGCGACCTCGCGGGCGATGTTCGGCCCGGCCAGAATTCCGGCGGGATGCCCGGGCAGCACCTCGTCGACGATCTGACTCATCCGTAGGTTGGTGCCCTGCTCCAGGCCCTTCACCAGGGAGACCACCGGAACCCAAGGTCGCAGCTCCAGGGCGAGTTCCTCGAGCACACCGCGGAACCCGTGCGACGGAACACCCATCACGATCACGTCGGCACTCTGTGCGGCCTCGCAGAAATCGGTGGTGGCCCGCAGGCCATCCGGCAGCGCCACCTCGTCGCCGAGATAGCGCGAGTTGCGGTGGTTGTCGTTGATGTCCTTGGCGGTGTCCTCGGATCGCACCCACTGCAGGGTCGGCGTGCGCCGCGCGCAGATGGTGGCCACGGTGGTGCCCCAGGACCCTCCGCCCAGGACGACGACGTTCGGTTCGCGTTGTGCAGGTGCCATCGGGTCAGCGTATTGCCGCGATCGTGCCGGTGACCGCAAGTTGCTGAACTGGCTCGGATGCGCGCGGGTGTGCCGGAGCGGGCGGCGTCCCGCCCCGAAGAACTGCCTGCTCGGAATAAGTTAACCCGCCATCCGCGATAGTGGAGAGTCCCGAGATGTGCGGATCGGCCACCTCGGTGCAGCTTGAGCGTATGAAGGCTCCCTGTTTGCCGCCGGTGCTACGCTGCACGCGCCAAATATGTGAATGAGAATTCTCAAAACGTTGACGCCGATGGAACCGCGGCGATACCGTGCCAAGCATTGCGAGTGATCGGGCCCGGGGGTGGTCGCGGCTCGCTACCGGGAGGGAAGCGCTTTGCCCATTCAGCGCGCGACCGACGGGCTCGCTGCCATCGAGCACTGGACCGACGGTTACGTCCGGCGCCATCCGGTGGCGTCGCTGCGCACCGTCGGTGATCAGTTCGTGCTCGGCGTGCGCACCCTGCAGCATCTGTTCGTCGACCTGTTCACCGGACAGTTCCAGTGGCAGGAGTTCATCCGGCAGGGCGCGTTCATGGCCGGCACCGCGGTGATTCCCACCGTGCTGGTGGCGCTGCCGATCGGGGTCACCCTCTCCATCCAGTTCGCGCTGTTGGCCGGGCAGGTCGGCGCGACGTCCCTGGCCGGCGCGGCCAGCGGTCTGGCCGTCATCCGCCAGGCCGCATCGCTGACCGCGGCCGTGCTCATGGCCGCGGCGGTGGGGTCGGCGATCACCGCCGACCTCGGCTCGCGCACCATGCGCGAGGAAACCGACGCGATGGAAGTCATGGGAGTCTCGGTGATCCGGCGACTGGTGGTGCCGCGATTCGCGGCCGCCGTCATGATCGGCGTCGCGCTCACCGGCGTGGTGTGTTTCGTCGGCTTCCTGGCCAGCTTCCTGTTCAACGTGTACTTCCAGAACGGCGCCCCGGGCAGCTTCGTGGCGACCTTCGCGTCGTTCGCGACCACCGGTGACATGGTCATCGCGCTGGTGAAGGCGGTGATCTTCGGTGCCATCGTCGCCATCGTCTCGTGTCAGAAGGGGTTGTCCACCGCGGGCGGGCCGACCGGGGTGGCCAACTCGGTGAACGCGGCGGTGGTCGAATCGATCCTGCTGCTCATGGTGGTCAACGTGGCGGTCAGCCAGCTCTACATCATGCTGTTCCCGAGGGTCGGGCTGTGACGGCCTCGACCTTCATGGGGCCGTGGGCCAGAGGCCTGCGGCGAAGCGCCGTTCCGGTGATCCGCATCGGGCACATGCTGGTGTTCTTCGTGCGGGCGGTGGCCGGCGTCCCGGTGGCGCTGCGGCACTACCGTGGTGAGTTCGTCCGGCTGCTCTCCGACATCGCTTGGGGCAACGGGTCTCTGGTGGTCGGTGGCGGCACCGCCGGGGTGGCGGTGGTGCTGGGCATCACCGTCGGCGCGCTGGTGGGCATCGAGGGCTACAACTTCTTGGACCTGCTGGGGCTGGGCCCGGCGACCGGCATCATCTCCTCGTTGGTGAACACCCGCGAGCTGGCGCCGATCGCGGCCTCGCTGGCGTTCGCGACGCAGGCGGGCTGCCGCTTCACCGCGCAGCTGGGTTCGATGCGCATCGCCGAAGAGGTGGACGCGCTGGACGCCCTGGCGATCCGCCCGATCCCGTATCTGGTGACCACCCGCCTGATGGCCTCGGTGATCGCGGTGATCCCGCTCTACGTGGTGGTGCTGGCGGTCAGCTACCTGACCACCCAGGTGGTGGTCTTTCTGATCAGCGGCGGATCGACCGGCTCCTATCTGCACTACTTCAGCCTGATGCTCTCCGGTCAGGACATTCTCTTCTCGGTGCTCAAGACCGTGATCTTCGTGTGGATCGCGTCAACAGTGCAGTGCTACTACGGTTTCTACGCCTCCGGCGGTCCGGTCGGTGTGGGCGTCGCCGCCGGCCATGCCATGCGGGCCAGTATCACCGTGGTGATCATCGTCAACATGCTGCTCACCATGGCGCTGTGGACGGTCGATTCCGGCGCCAGGTTCGGCGGGTAGATGCCGAACTCGATCGAGACCGACGGACGCGGGCTCTCCGACCGCCAGCTGCTCGCCACCGGCATCGCGATTCTGCTTGTGGCGGGGATGGTTTCGGCAGCTCTACTGGTCAAGGCGACCGGCAGGCTGGACGCCCGGGTGCCGGTGGTGGCCACCCTGATCAACGTCGGTGACGGCCTGCCGCAACGTTCCGACGTGAAGTACCACGGGGTGCTCGTCGGCATGGTCGACGATGTCACGCCGGCGGCCAACGGCGACCCGAACTTCGTGCGGATCGACCTCAAACCCGAATACGCGGCCTCGATCCCGAACACGGTGACCGCGCGGGTGGTGCCCAGCAACGTATTCGCGGTCTCCTCGGTGCAGCTCGTCGACCGTGGCCCCGGGCCGGCGATCACCGCGGGGGCGCAGATTCCCGAGGACACCGAGCTGCCGACCGTGCTGTTCCAGACCACCATCAGCAAGCTGCGCGACATCCTGGCCGCCACCGGCCGCGGGCGTGAGGACAAGACCATCGGAGTGCTGGCCGCCATCAACGCGGCCACCGAGCACCGTCGCACCGAATTACTGAGCAGCGGAGCGCAATTGAACCGTTTGGTGGACCAGCTGGATGCCATCGTGGCGACCGAGCCGGGGCCCTCCACGGTGTCGGCGCTCATCGACGCGGCCACGGGCCTGCAGAGCACGGCACCCGAACTTCTCGACGCGCTGCACGTCGCGGTGGCGCCGATGCAGACCCTGGTGGAGCAGCGGGCGCAGCTCACGTCGCTGGTCAACGGAGGACTCAACACCATGGGCACCACACACACGGCGCTGGGCAATCACACCGACCGACTGGTGCAGATCACCTCCGATCTCACCCCGGTGCTCGGCCAGCTCGCCGACACCTCTCATCACTGGGTGCCGGCGTTCGTGAAGCTGAATCAACTGTCGGACAAGTTCTTCGACCACGTGTGGATCTCCGATCTGGACACCGGCAACATGCGGGTGAACCTCTCGTTCACGCCCTCGCACACCTATACCCGCGCCGACTGCCCGCAGTACGCCGGGCTCAAGGGGCCCAGCTGTTTCACCGCGCCACTCGTGCCGACCCGCCCCGAGCTGCCCGATGTCCTGCTGCCGCAGAACTATCAGCCGCCCGCGGATCTGCTGCCGCCGGTCGGGACGGTGCCGGGTGCCGACGGTAACCTCGCCGCGACCGGGCCGCCGCTGGTCGTGCCGAACCCCAGCCTCGCCGATCCCAATCCGCCGCTGCCGACATGGATGGCACCTGCTGCGCCGGTGCCCGGCACCGCCAATCCGGCGCTGGCGCCGACCCCACCGCCGCCAGTGCCGCTGTCACCCCTGGCGCCGGTGGCACCCCGTCCGGGGCCGCCGCTCGCGGCCGAGGCCGCACCCGCGTCGTTCGGGGGCAACGTGGGGCCGGTCGGTAGTCCGCAGGAACGCGACGTGCTGAGCGCGGCCATCGGTCGACCCGCGAGCCCGGCGACTCAACTGCTGCTGGGTCCGGTCGCCCGCGGCACCACCGTGTCAGTAGGGGGAGCCCGGTGACGTATCGCGGACCGATGATCGGCCTGTCTCTGTTCATGGCCGTGGCCATCACGTTGACCTGGCTGGTCTATGTCACGCTGCGTCGCGACGTCGCCGGCGACACCGTCGGCTACACCGCGGTGATCTCCGACGTGTTCGGCTTGCGCGAGGGCGATGACGTCCGGATGGCCGGTGTGCGGGTGGGCCGCGTCGAGAAGATCGAGTTGCAGGGCGATGTGGCGAAGGTGTCCTTCGTGGTGCAGAGCGATCAGCAACTGCTCGGCACCACCGTCGCGTCGGTTACCTACCAGAACATCGTCGGTCAGCGCTATCTCGGTCTGTCGCTCGGTGAGACCGGCGAGCCGCAGGCGTTGCCGCCGGGCAGTGAGATCCCGCTGGAGCGTACCGATCCGTCCTTCGATGTCGGGGCGCTGCTCAACGGGTACGAGCCATTGTTCAGTGCGCTCAACCCGACCGACGCCGACAACCTCACCAAAGGCGTCATCGAATCCCTGCAGGGCGACCGTGCCTCGGTCGTCACCCTCGTCGATGAGACTGCGCGACTGACCGATTCGTTCGCCGGGCAGGACCAGCAGCTCGGGCAGGTGATCACCGACCTCAACGTCGTGGTGACCAATCTCGCCCAGCACAACGACAGCCTGGACGAGGTCATCACCCAGACCCGGGGGGTGGTGTCCGCCTTCGATGCGCGGCGCCCCGAACTCGTCGACTCGATGGGATCCATCACCGCGGTGGTGCGCCAGCTGTCCACCATCGCCGACGAGGTGTACCCCTCGCTGAACGAGTTGGTGGTCCGCGAACCGGGATTCGCCCAGCACCTGGTGAGCATCGAACCGCAGCTCGCCTTCACCGGCGCCAACCTTCCGTTGCTGCTCAAAGGGTTTGCGCGAATCACCAACGAGGGCGCCTACGCCAACAGCTACGCGTGCGACCTGAACGCCACCGGCTTCTTCCCGGGTCTCAACGACGTGACACCGATCATCGTCGACGCGGCGACCCCCGGCGAGGGGGCCCACTACACACCGAGGTGCAGGAACATGGCCAATGGCTGACGGACGGAGAGGGTGGCGCCGGCCGCTGCTCAGCTGGGACCGGACCTGGCTGGGCATGACCGCCATCGCCGTGGTCACCGTGCTGATCGGGGCGATGCTGGCCGTGAAGGTCGCCGATATCGGCTACCGCAGCTACACGGCGCACTTCCTGCAGGCTGCGGCGCTCAAGACCGGCAACCCGGTCACCGTGGCGGGCATCCCGGTCGGCGAGGTGACGGATATGACGTTGGCCGGCGACCATGTCGAAGCACAGCTCAAGGTGCGCAACGATGTCGTCCTCGGGCAGGACTCCCGGGCGATCATCAAGGTCACCACCATCCTCGGCTCCCGGTACCTGGCGTTGCAGCCGGCCGGG
Source organism: Mycolicibacterium frederiksbergense (assembly GCF_012223425.1). Classification (GTDB taxonomy): domain Bacteria; phylum Actinomycetota; class Actinomycetes; order Mycobacteriales; family Mycobacteriaceae; genus Mycobacterium; species Mycobacterium frederiksbergense. The sequence continues at coordinate 1,495,465 of NZ_CP038799.1, read as the reverse complement.
CCGGGATCGCTGCCGGACAACACCTTCGGGCTCAGCCGGACCGAGGTTCCCTATGATCTGCAGGAGGCGCTGGCCGATGTCACCACCACCTACGAACAGGTGGACACCGACCAATTCGCCCAGACCTTGGGCATTCTCGGCGAGCAGATGCACGGTCTGCCCGAGGTGGTGCCCCAGGCCTTGACCAACACGCACACTCTGTCGACGATCATCGCCGACCGCCGCGACCAGTTGGGCTCGCTGCTCAAGACCACCGAACTGGTCAGCACCACGCTGCGGCGACAGCAGTCGGCGATCGGCGCGCTGGTCACGCAGGGCAACGATCTGGTCGGTGAGTTCGTCGCCCGGCGGGCGTCCTTCCGCGCGCTGATGGCCGCGCTGACGAATCTGGTGGAGACACTGAGCGGCATCGTCATCGACGACCGGCCGGAACTGGAGAACCTGCTCGTCAATCTCCGCGAACTGTCCGACATGCTGGGCCAGCACGACGATCTGCTGCGCAGCACCCTGCAGGCCGGCCCGGTGGCGCTGCGTGGGCTGACCAATGCCACGGGTACCGGCAACGCGGTGGACCTCAATGTGTCCAACGGGCTGCTGATCGACTCGTGGATGTGCGCGATCAGCGGCCGGGCCGAACAGTTCGGGATGATCGAGTACTTCCAGGACTGCAAATGAGGCGGCCATCGGTGACGGTCCTCGCGGTCGGCGCCATCGCGGTGATCGTGGCGGCGGTGGCCGTCGGCGTCGGCTGGTCCTACGTCCGCGACCAGGTCGACACCATCCGCGTCACCGCCCAGTTCGACAGTGCGGCCGGTCTCTACGAGGGCAACGTCGTTGCCGTGCTGGGAATGCCGGTCGGCAAGGTCGAGACGATCACCGCCAAGGGCGGATATGTCGAGGTCGAGTTCAGCGTGGACAAGGACGTCGCGGTACCCGCCGACGTGCAGGCCGTCACCATCTCGAACTCCATCCTCACCGACCGGCAGATCGAGCTGACCCCGCCCTACCGGGGTGGTCCGACCCTGCAGAACCACGACACCATCGGACTGAACCGCACCAAGACACCGGTCGAATTCGCCCGCGTGCTCGATGTCCTGGACAAGCTCTCGGCATCGCTGCACGGTGACGGCGCGGGCAACGGCCCGGTCGCCGATCTGGTCAACGCGTCGGCCGCGATCGCCGACGGTAACGGTCAGCAGATGAAGGACGCACTCGGCGAGCTGTCGAACGCGTTGCGGCTCAGCGCCGATCGCGGCACCCTGACCGGCGATCAACTGACCACCAGCATCCGCAACCTGAGCTCGTTGTTCGAGGCCACCGCCCGCAACGACGCGACCCTGCGGGAGTTCGGCTCGTCGGTGAACCAGCTCAGCCAGATCCTGGCCGATGAGCAGTTCGGCACCGGCGCCACCGGCAAGAAGCTCAACGATGTCATCACCCAGGTCGGTGAGGTGCTGGCCACCCACCGCGATGCGGTCAAGAAGATCATCCTCAACGGCAACACCGCGGTGACCACCACCGTCGACCATCGCCGCGATCTCGCCGAGTTCCTCGATCTGACCCCCATGACCCTGGACAACCTGTACAACATCGTCGACCAGCGAAACGGCTCGGCGCGGGTGCACGTCCTGGTGGACAAGGTGCTCTTCGACTCCCAGACCGTCAAAGAGATGTGCAACATGATGGGCCTGCGCCAATTGGGTTGCAGCACCGGCACGATGCAGGACTTCGGACCGGACTTCGGGCTGTCCTACATGCTCGACGGTATGGCCGCGATGGGGCAGAAGTGAGCGCGCGGCTGCCCAGGTCCGTCCTGCCGCTGGCCGTCGCGGCCTGCCTGACCGTCGCCGGCTGTGCGACGGAAGGGTTGGCCAGCCTGCCGCTTCCGGCGCCCGGGGTGGGTGCGGGCGGCTACGAGCTGACCGCCGTGTTCGGCAACGCGCTCAACCTGCCCGCCAACGCGAAGGTGAAGCTCGCCGGCGCCGATATCGGGCAGGTGGAGTCGATGGTGGCCCGCCACTACACCGCCGTCACCACCCTGCGCATTCTCGACGGTGTCCAGCTACCACAGGGCAGCACGGCCGAATTGCGTTCCGCGACACCGCTGGGCGATGTGTTCGTCGCGATCAAGCCGCCCACGCCCACGGCGCCGAGCGCGGTGCTGCTGCGCGACGGTGACACCATCGGTCTGGATTCCACGACCGCGGCCGCGACGGTGGAGTCGCTGCTGAGTGCCGCCGCGGTCATGGTCAACGGGGGTGCGGTGCGCAACCTCACCAACATCATCAACGGCGCGGGCAAGGCGACCGGCGATCAGGGGCAGGCCTTCGGCGATCTGATCGCCAAGACCAACCACACCCTGAGCACCCTGAACGCCCGCTCCGATCAGATCTCCACGGCGCTGACCGAGACCTCGGGGCTACTGGGTGAGATCGAGGCCAAGAATGACACCATCGGCGAACTGATGGACGCTGCGGGCCCGGCCACCGAGACGCTGGCCGCGCACACCACCCAGATCACCGATCTCGTCCAGCTGATCGGTGACACATCGGTGCAGCTGCAGAAGTTCCCGTCCATCGCGGGCACCGATACCAGCGGGCGCAGCGCGATCGCCGATATCAACAGCGTGGCGGGTGCATGGAATGATGTCGCGCTGGCGCCCGATGCCAGCCTGTACTCGCTCAACCGGCTGATGCCCGCCCTGGTCAAAGCCACTGCCAGCAACGCGATCTCGACGAGAGCGAGCATCGACCGGCTGGTGCTGGGTTCGATCCCCGATATCGGGTTCGCCGGTGATCCGGGGCTGCACGGTCCCAAGCGCTACAACTGGCACCAACTGGTCGGCTCCCTGCAGTACACCCTGCTGCGGTTGCAGGAACGCGTCGTCGGGCGCGGGCCGGGCGTTCCGCAGGTTCCGGTGATCCCGAGTCCGACCGAACCGGGTCAGATCATTCCGGCACCCGCACCGCAGGCCCCCCGATGATCGCCGGCCTGGCCGACGTCCTGGTCGGCGTGGTCCGCGCCGGGCACCGCAAACGGGCGTGGCTGTCCGCGGGGGCCTTGGCGATGACGTTCGTCGTCGCCACCGGCTATCTGTTGGTCGGCGCGCTGCGGGTCAATCCGTTCGACTCGGACTACCGAGTCACCGTGCAATTGTCCGAATCGGCGGGGCTGCTGCCCAACCAGGACGTCACGCTGCGCGGGGTGCCGGTGGGCAAGGTCGAGCGCCTCGACATCACCGCGGCCGGTGTGGACGCGGTGATCACCGTGAAATCGTCTGCGCCCATCCCGATGTCGAGCGATGTGCGGGTGTCCGGGCTGTCGCCGGCCGGTGAGCAGTACATCGATTTCGTGGCTTCCTCGAACGAGGGGCCGTTCCTGGGCGACGGCAGCATCGTCGAGCAGGGGCGCGCGACGGTGCCGGTGAGCCTGGCCGATCTGCTGGCCCACGCCGACGGCGCACTGGCCCAGGTGGACACCGGGAAGCTGGACATCATCCGGCGTGAGCTGAGCCTCAGCGAGCACGGCCCGCAGAAGCTCGCCGACATCATCGACGGCGGTACGTTCCTGCTGTCCACCCTGGATTCGGTGCTCCCGGAGACCACCAGCCTGCTGCGCACCAGCCAATCGGTGTTCACCCTGGCCGCCGACAAGAATGCCGGAATCGACGTGGCGGCAGACCATCTCGCGGCCACCCTCGACGGTGTCAGCCGGATGCGGGAGGGCTACCGTCGGCTCACCGATCAGGCGCCGGGCGCGCTCACCGATATCGACAACCTGTTCGCCGACAACTCCGACACCATGGTGCAGTTGCTCGGCAACCTCACCACCACATCGAGGCTGCTGTACCTGCGGGTGCCCGCGCTCAACGCACTGTTCCCGAACCACCGCACCTCGGTGCTGGACGCGCTGGGAAGCGTCATGCACGACAACGGGTTGTGGGCGACCGGCGACATCTACCCGCGGTATGCCTGCGATTACGGAACGCCGCGTCGCCCGCCGTCCTCGGCGGACTACCCCGAGCCGTACATGTACACCTACTGCCGCGATGACCACCCCGGCGTTCTGGTGCGGGGGGCCAAGAACGCACCGCGTCCCGCCGGGGACGACACCGCCGGTCCACCGCCCGGTGCGGACCTCGGCCGCACGACGGACCCGACGCCCAAGGGCCGGTTCACCATTCCCACGCCGTACGGCGGCCCGGTACTGCCGATCGAACCGCCCCGCTGAGATAGGAGCAACTGTGACAGTGACGACCGACGACAAGACCGATGACGATCAGCCCACGGCCGAGGACGTCGGCGCCGACGCCGAGGCGACCGTGCCCGCATCCCCGGCCCGGCGCCGTCGCGGCACCACCGCGGCCGTCCTCGCGGTTTTCGTGGTGCTGGTGTCGGTTTCGGGCTTTCTGGGCTGGCGGCTCTGGCAGCACCAGCAGCTGACCGAGGCCGGGCAGCAGGCGCGTGACGCGGCGGTGTCGTATGCGCAGGTGCTCACGAGCATCGACTCCGACAAGGTCGACGAGAACTTCGACCAGGTGCTCGCGGGCGCCACCGGAGAGTTCAAGGACATGTACTCGGAGTCCAGTGTGCAGTTGCGGCAGTTGCTGATCGACAACAAGGCCACCGCACACGGTGTCGTGGTCGAGTCGGCCATCCAGTCGGCGGCCGAGGACCGCGTCGTGGTGCTGCTGTTCGTCGACCAGTCGGTGTCGAATGCCAGCGTGCCGGATCCCAGGCTCGATCGCAGCCGGATCAAGATGACCATGGAAAAGGTCGACGGACAGTGGCGCGCCGCCACCGTCGAGCTGCCCTGATGCGGCGCCTGGCCGGCGTGCTCGGCGCGGCGGTCCTCGCGGCCGTCACCGCTCCCGTGGCGGTGGCCTCACCGGCGACATTCTGCGATCAGCTGGCCGGCCAGTGGAACGGTCGGTACTGCCAGACGTCGGTGGTCTCGGAGCGTAATGCGTTGCGCGATATCAAGATCGCCGTGCCGGGGGAGCTCATCGACGACCCTGTCGTCGGGCCGGTGCTGCGCGGATACCTGACCACGCTGGTGGACAACTGGACCCGAGTCGGGCGCTCGATGGCGGCGAACAGCTTTGGTGAAGCGAACTATGAGTTGTTCCACCACGGCGACACGCTGTCGGTGGTGTTCCGCGAGACCTACCACGCCGACGGGCCGGACTTCAACAATGCCTACCGCACCTTCACCTTCGGCGCAGGCCGGCAGTTGCAGCTTGCAGATCTGACCAAGCCCGGCCTCGACCCGCCGACGGCCATCGCACCGCTGGCGCGGCCGTTCGTGAAGCAGGCGCTGAATCAGGCTCCGCCGCAACACCAGCCGGGCAGCTACCCGTTCGTCGCGGACCGGTGGTCACCGGACACGGTGTATTCCGGCGGCTACCGGGCGTGGGCGCTGACACCCGACGAGCTCATCCTCTACATGCCGGACTACCCGGTGGCCCGGGACACCCCCACCGATTTCACGCCAGGTGTCATGCAATGGTCGATGGACGGCGGCACCGTGCAGGCGCGGATCCCGCTGTCGGCGCTGAGCCCGATCCTGCGGCCCGAATACGGCGGGAGTTAGCTCGGGGGAGGGCTCCCGCCCCTAGGCCGTGTCTGATAAATGCGGTAGCCAAAGTGTGATGGCCCTTAGGACTGCTCCGCCGCGGTAAACGATGGCGAGTTTGTCGTAGCGGGTGGCCAGACCGCGCCATTGCTTGACGACGTTGAAGTTGCGTTCGATGACGTTGCGGCCCTTGTAGTCTTCGGCATCGAAGGCTGGTGGTCGCCCGCCTTGGGTGCCACGACGTTTGCGGTGGCCGATCTGATCGGACGGTTCGGGAATGACTGCGACGATCCCTCGTCGTCGCAGCCGCTGTCGAGTCGCTCGGCTGGAATAGGCCTTGTCGCCACGCAGGCGATCAGGCCGCGTGCGTGGCCGCCCCCGACCGCAGCGCTCGACTTTCAGGTGGGCGAGCAAATGCTCCAGAACCGGTCCGTCGTTGGCTTGGCCAGCGCCCACGAGCACGACCAACGGTCGTCCGTGGCCGTCGACGAGGTGATGGATCTTGCTGGTCAGTCCGCCGCGGGAGCGGCCAATGCCGTGGTCAGGCGGCTCGCTGGCCAGATTTGTGTAATTCGACCCAGCCCCCTGTGTCACGGGTGATGTTCGTGGCATGTTGATGAGCACGGGCGATCGTGGAATCCACCGACACCGACCAATCGATGATCCCGGCTTCGTCGGCGGCAGCCAGCAACCGCGCCAACACCGCATCCCAGGTGCCCTCTGCGCTCATCCTTCGATGCCAGGTCCAGATCGTCTGCCACGGCCCAAACGCCTCGGGAACGTCGCGCCAGGCGATGCCGCACCGGTACCGGTAGATGATCCCCTCGAGCATCTGGCGGGCATCCCGAAAAGGCCTGCCCTTCTTACCTGTCCGAACAGGAAGAAGCTCTTCAATCAACGACCATTGAGCATCGGTGAGCAGCTGGAACCGTGACATGGCCTAAGTCTCAGCCGAAACACCCGAAACATTTGTCAGACACGCCCTAGGGGCGAGATCGACCTCAGGGTCGTGTTTCGGCGCGGTATGGCACGAATCCACAGCCGTCAGGTCGATCTCGTCCCTAGCGCGGCCACCGGGGTGCCGCCCCAGCGTCCGCTACCGGTAGTTGACGAACTGCAGCGCGACCTCGAGGTCGGCCCCGCGCAGCAGCGCCTGCACGGCCTGCAGGTCGTCCCGCTTCTTCGAACTGACCCGGATCTCCTCGCCCTGGATCTGCGCCTTGACGCCCTTGGGGCCCTCGTCGCGGATCAGTTTGGTGATCTTCTTGGCGTTCTCGCTGTCGATGCCCTGCTTGATGCTGCCGATGACCTTGTAGGTCTTGCCGGAGGGCTGTGGTTCGCCGGCGTCGAACGCCTTCATTGAGATGTCGCGGCGGATCAACTTCTCCTTGAACACGTCGACGGCGGCCTTCACCCGCTCCTCGGTGGAGGAGACGAGAATGATGCCTTCCTCACCTTGCCACTCGATGGTGGTGTCGGTGCCGCGGAAGTCGAACCGGGTGGACAGCTCCTTGGCTGCCTGGTTGAGCGCGTTGTCGACCTCTTGCCGATCTGCCTTGCTGACGACGTCGAAGCTGGAATCCGCCATTGGAGCCTCCTCATGGTGCTGGCCGTTTTCGTCTTCAGTACATCCTCGTTGTACCCTGCTACTCGCACCAAATTCCGGCAGGTTGCCCGAGCGGCCAATGGGAGCGGACTGTAAATCCGTCGGCTTACGCCTACACAGGTTCGAATCCTGTACCTGCCACACCGGTCAGGCCCCTCATCGAGGGGCCTGACGTGTTTTTCCGGCACCATCGGATCGCTATCCGATGGTGAAATTGAGCCGCTCCGAGATCATGGTGGCGATCACGCGACCGTGGCCACGAAGACCCGATTGATGATGTACCTCACCGACCCCGAGGCATCCAGGGACACCGTGACGAAATCCGTTCCGCCACCATTGGCGTTGATCGAGAAGCCGGACGCCCGTCCCGGAAGATTCAGCGTCACGGAGCGGTTGGCGGTGTTCACGATGGTGACGTTGACGCTCGTGCCGTCCACATCGGTCGGAAGGTAGATGACTCCGTCCGGTCCGACCTGGGCCGCGTTGCTGATCAATCCGGGTGCGGGAACGATCAGATAATCTCCGTTGGCGCGCAGCACCGTGATGTAGCTGAGGTTCCTGTCGACGCGCGTGGAGATCACCACCGTGCCGTCACCGGTGATCGTGGGTTCTCCCCACGCGTTGCCGATCGTCGAGGCGGTCAAGGTGTTCTGCCCGGGCCGCAACACGACGATCTGGCTGTATTGCTCTCCCGTGGGCGCGGCGACGGCGACGGTGAAGGCGACCGTGCCGTCGCTGCCGATCCGGGGGTCGATGCTGATGCCATTGGGGTTGGTCACGACGATCGGGGGTTGTCCCGGCCGGAACACCGCAATCGTCATCCCGTTGTTGCCCCACATCGAGGCGACGGTGCCGTCGGGTCCGATGGCAGGCCGGATCCGGTAGATCTGGCTGGTCGTCCTCGTGAGTGATTCGACGGTTCCATTCGGACGCATGATCGTCACCGTCATGTCGGTGACGATCGCGTTCCCCGGCCCGGCGTACGTATGGAACGCCACCGTGCCGTCGGCACCGGCGACCACGCTGGAGACCAGCGTGCCGACGACAGTCGAGACCCGGTCGGGCGATCCCGGGCGCAGCACGGTGACGGTCGTCGTGACGAGGTCGTCTTCCGTTCCGGTGCCCGTGGTCGTCACGTACGCGACCGTGCCGCCACCGCCGGTGACCACCTGGACGAGAGTGCCCGCGGCGGTGTTCGCCACGGCCTGTTCTCCTGCGCGCCAGACCCAGAGCGTCGTCGTCGAACTCGCGCGGGCGGTGAAGCCGGTGACGCCCACCGTCGTGAAGACGATGGTGCCGTCGTCGGCGACCGTGACGGCCCCCTGCGGGGCTGCGGGCAGGTCGAGGTACTCGGCGGCGGCTCCCGGTCGGAGCACGCCGATGATCGCGCCCCCGGAGGCATTGGTCGCGGCCAACGCGATGGTGCCGTCCGCCCCGATGACCGCCTGCTCCTGGGTGACGCCCGCGATGGTCAGGACGTCACTTCGCTGGCCGTCGCGAATGATCGTGACCGTGGTCTGTGTGTCATCGGGGGCACCGCCACCGGTCGCCGCCGTCAGCACGAAGTCACCGGCACCGGTCAGGGTGGGGCCGCCGACGGGCGCTCCGGTCACCGTCCATGCCACCGGCGACGCGCCGGGTCGCAGCGTGGTCACCGTGAACTCGGCGATGGTGGGAGTGCCCGCCGCGTAGACCACCGTGGTCATGTGGACGGTGCCATCGCCCGCGATGAGCGGCGCACCGTAGTACACGAGACCCGCCGCGGTCGCCGTCACCGGCGGCCGTCCGGGGCCCTGCACCAGGATCTGTGTCGTGAACGGGTCTTCCACCGTGCCGGATCCGAACCGTTGGGTGATCGCGACGGTCCCGCCGGGCCCGACGACCGTGCGCGGGCTCGTCCAGCCCGGCGGTACCGCGACAGGAATGGTCTCGCTCACCCCGGCGATACCGCCGATGAGTTGGACCGTGACGACGCGTCTGGAGACGTGTCCCGTCCCGAACAGGAGCCCGGCCAGCCCGTGAATGTGGAACCCCTTGTCGACCGCCGACAGCGTGAAGCTGTCCGTCAGTGGATCGGTGCCGTTCCAGCCCGCCGGTGCGACGTAGGTGAACCTGCCGGCACCGTCGACCGTGACGGTGCCGCCCTGCGCGGTCACCGGTGTCACCGAGAAGGTGAGCGGGTCGCCGTCCGGGTCGGTGCCGACGATTGTTCCGGTGATGACGTCATCGACCTGCTCGACGTCGACAGGTGCGGCGGCCAGGCGCGGCGCGCGATTGAAGAAGGTCCGGTGCAGCTCCTGGCGGGTCCACGCGAGCAACGCCCACAGTGTGGTCGGCGCCGGCGTACGCGGACCGGCCGGCCCCAGCAGCGCACTGACGATCGAATCGAAGATGCGCACCGGCGCGGCCAGCAGCACCTGCAGTGGACGCGGGCCCGGGCCGGAATCAATGGTGGTGATGGTTCGCAGGGTGGGTGCGGCGGGTGCGGCCTCGGGCGCGGTGGCCGCCGGGATGTCCTGCGGTTCTGGCGCCGTCATCGCAGACGCGGCGCCCGCGCGAGCCGGGGCGATGTCCGCCGCGTCGGCGGCTTCCTTCTTCGTCACCCGTGAGGTGCGGGTGGACGACCCTGTCGCCTGCGGGCGACCCACGCCGGCAACGGATCTCGTCGTGATGACCGAGAGCGACTTTTTGTCACCCGAGTCGTCCTCGTCGGCTGGTTCCCGGTCGGGTTGTGGGCCCGACGCATCATCCCCGGTGGACGGCGTTCCGGGTTTGTCGGAGTCCCCGACATCTCCGCCGTCGGTGCTCGAAGTGGTCGAGCCGCCGGTGTCGGACGGATCGGCGAGCGCGATGCCCGGCGCCCATACGATGCCCAGCCCCACCCCGAGAGCGACTGCCAGTGCCCCGACGCGCCCGACGTACCGTGCGTGATCCATGCAAACCCCATCCGTTGAGGCGGTGTGATTGCTGGTGTCACCGCCTGCTGATTGTGCGGCATCGCGACGCCGTGCATGGCACGAACGGGACAACTAATTATCGCCGGCGTCGATTCCAGGGCTGTTCAGCGGAAATGTTGCTTCCGTCGCTGATGGGGTCGACCGGGGTGACGAATCCCGGGCGACACCCGCGGAGGCGGTGCGATCGGTTGCTGAAATAGCCGCCGGACGCACACGTCCACTCGGCGCGTTCGCGCAGTGGACGACGAACGGCGCGTTGGTGTGCCGGCGGGAGGTCCGCGCAACGGAGTCGGACCCGGGCCGCCGCCAGCGGCCGTCCGTCGTTCGGGTGAATTTTCCGGGGCCCGGTGTCACACGTATGCGGGTGCAGCAACGGTCGACCCGGGGCGGGGGTGCTCGAGCACCCCGTGCGTCGGCTCGTCGGCCGGCGCCGCCCCCGCTAACTCGACCGTCAATATCGTCGGCGGCGGCTGGCAACGGCCGGTCCGCGTCGGGTCTGCGCGCCAGCACCGCGGTGAGCACAGCGTCTACCCCACGGTGTGCGGAATTGATCAATGCTGCGAGCGAACGCTTCTCGAACGCAGTCGGGCGGCGCGCCCGCTACCGGGCCGGCCGCGGTCTGTCCGCCGTGGCGTAGCGGTGCACGGCCGGTTCGCGCCGCCGCGGCAGCGAACGCGATGCGGTGATTTGGGCAAATTTTCTTGCCGAGAACAACAGCAGTGGATGACGTATGGTCACACGGAAAAATGCCTGGCTGATTGGGTATGGCGTCGCGGGGGACGCGAATCATCAACCCGTCTGGTCCCTTTCAGCGACGTCCGAGCCCGATAGAGGAGCCGCCGTGAGTGCACGTCATCGCGCCAAGAAACACAGCCGAGCAGCCAGGGTCGTCGCGGTGCCCGCCGTGGCGGCGTTGCTTGCCGCCGGGATCGTCGATCAGCCGGTGAGCCGGCCGGTGCCGACCGTGGTGCAGCAGCAGCACCGGGTCGTCTCCGCCCAGGACGTCGCGCTGGCCGCGCTCGCGCTCTTCGCGGTGCCGGGTGCGGGGGTCCAGTTCCCGCCGGGCGCGCTCGACACCCAGGACGGCGGCATCTGGCGCCGCATCCAGGACCTCACGGTGCTCAACGATCCGACGCGCTATCCGGGAACCGTCACGGCGGCGTCGGTCGATGCGGGCGCCACCTGGCTGACCGAGCTGATCCTGGCGCGGGATCCGTCGACCATCGTCAGCGGGATCAACACCGGGTCCTTCGGCGGCCGCGTCGCCGCCGAGGCGCTGACCCGGGTGGCGGCCACCGGCTACGACATGTCCAGCGTGTTCGGGGTCTTCTACGGTGACTCCAACACCCCCGGCACCGGCATCTTCGCCCGCTACGCTCCGGACGAGCCGACCTTCGGATCCGATGTCCTCGGCGGTGCCATCCAGCTGCCCGACGGGACCTATCTGCGGGTCAATCGCGAGTACGACCCGATCGCCTATTTCCCCAAGTACCTGTTCAACCCGATGAGCTGGGTTCAGCTGGCGGCCGGGTTCATCTTCGAGCACTCCCGGCTGGAGAACTTCGATTTCGAGGATCCCGAGAATGTCGTCACCGTCGACGGCAATGTCGTCACGGTGCGGGTGAACAGCCCGGTGATGCCGCTGCTCATGCCGCTGAAGATCCTCGGCGCACCGACCCGGATCATCGACGCCTTCCAGGCGATCCTGCAGCCGATGGTCGAGAGCACCGGCATGTACGAGACCGGCAAGGTGGGGTTCCTGCCGTCCCCGCAGAAAATCTTCCAGCAGTTGCAGGCCGTCGCCGCGGGATTCGAGAAGGCAAGCCAGATCCTCGCGGGCAACTACCCCGATCCCGAGGAGCCGGGCGAACCGCCCGTCGTCACCGCACCGGATACGACGACCGAGATCATCGACGCCATGGAGGATCGCGATGAGGAGCTCAACGGCGCGCCCGCGCTGAACGCCCGGGTCGCGACGGCGCAGGTCCAGGTCCAGGTCGACGAACCGGAAGTCGTCGACGAGTTGGCGGCGGCGGCCGCCGCCCTCGAGAACGTCGAAGAAGAGGTGGATGAGGCGCCCGTCCGGCGGGCGCGCCTGACGTCTCCGCGATCGGCGAAGGTCTCCCCGCGCTCCGTCGCGGTCGCCGGGACGTCCTCGCCGTCGGCCTCGTCTCCCAAGCCGTCCTCCGACACGGGCACCGACTCCGAGTAGACGTGCACGCAGAAATCAGGCCCCCTCGCCGGAGGGGGCCTGATTCATGTCGCCGGGATCAACCGACCTGTGCGGCCGCCTGCACGACGGGTGCGGCGGGAGCCGGCACACCCAGTCGGCCGGCCACGAAGTCCGCTGCCTGCACGGCCATCCCGTTGCTCTTGTAGGAGCTGTGCGCGGACCGGTCCAGCCCACCCGGGTAGCAGATCGGATCGCCGACGGCGCACAGCTGCAGGGTCTTGCCGGCGTACAGATCGCCGATGGCGATGGGCGGTGCGCCGCGGTCGGCGACGTTGAGGACCCAGTTGTCGGGGGTGCCGAACAGCACGACGGCCGACACATGGGATGCCACCGACGCGGGCATCGGTCCGGCCAGTCCGGCGGGCAGGACGAAGCCGGCGGGGACGCTGCTGCTGGTGCTGTAACCGGCGACAGCGGCGCCCTGCGAGTAACCGCCCAGCACGATCTCGGTGTCGGGGCAGTCGGCCGCGATCTGCTGAATCTTGTTGGTGGCGTCGGCAATTCCGTCGACGGCCCGCCCGAAGTCCAGCGAGGCGGGGTAGTTCACCCCGTACACGCTGACCGACTGGCCCGGCAGCCGCGCATTGAGGGCATCCACGAAGGACTGGCCGGTGGCGCCCACCCCGGGGCCCTCGAAGGTGCCGCGGGCGAACACCACCGCGACATCCACACAGGAATCGTCGGCGGCGCTGGCGGTCGCGGCCGGGCCGGCAAACAGCCCCGCCATGACAGCGAATGCCGCCAGCGCGGCGAAGAGGGCCGATCGTGCGGCCTTGATGCCCCAGCTCTGTGGCGATGTGCTCATGAGGTTCCCCGATCCGGAATCCGCGGTGCCATCGCTTCGGTGTAGAGGTGGCAGTTACCTGCTACAAGCCGGGATGGGCGGGCGGGATTCCGGTGACGCGCAGTGATCCATCTCACCGCCGGGTGGGGAATGGCCTGCGCGCGACCGGGAGTTGTACCCCGATCGTCGCCGTCAGTCCAGGTCGGCGAGCACCTTGCGGGCGGCCTCGAGTTCGGCTTCGAGTGCAGAGACCTTGGCGGCCTGCTGAACTCGCGCCTCTTCGATGATCGAATCGATCGGCGTGGCGAGATCCTGGTGCAGTTCCCGGGCCGCGCGGGACACCGCGGCGGCCGCGACGGCGAGGTCACGAGCCAGGTAACTGGCGCCCTGTTTGAGTTCGGCCCGCCATTCGCCGTCGGCGGTGCCGGTCACGGTCAGCACCAGTTCGATCGTCTTGGCCTTCCTGCCGGCCGTCTTCCTGGCCGCAGGCTTCTTGGGTGCCTCGTCGACGGGCGGCTGTGCGGCATCCTCGGAGGTGGTGGGCAACGTCTCGGCAACCGGAGTGGTCAGTGTCATCGTCACGGCGAACTCCTTCGTCATCATCGCCCGCACGGCGCGGGCTCGCGGTTCGGGAGTCATTAGAACACACGTTCGACATTTGTCACCGCTTCTGTTCCGGCGTGTAGCCTGCACGGGAAGCAATTGGCTTGTACCGGTGTGACTTCGGTTGCGCCGAGGCGGCCGCGAAGGGGTGAACGGCAGGCATGGGCTACCCGAGTGTGGGGACCCGGTTCGGGCCGTACGAGCTGCGGTCGGTGATCGGTATCGGCGGGATGGGCGAGGTGTATCGCGCCTACGACACCCGGCGTGAGCGGATGGTCGCGCTCAAGGTGTTGCGCACCGATGTCGCGGCGGACCCGAGCTTTCAGGCCCGTTTCCGGCGGGAGTCGCGCATCGCGGCCCGGTTGCAGGAGCCGCACGTCATCCCGGTGCATGACTACGGCGATATCGGCGGCGTGCTCTTCATCGACATGCGGTTGGTGGAGGGGCCCAGCCTGCGAGAGCTGGTGCGGGTCAACGGGGTGCTCCCGCTGGCTCGTGCGGCCGCGATCATCGCGCAGATCGCCGCGGCACTGGACGCCGCGCACGCCGTCGGCCTGGTGCATCGCGACATCAAGCCGGAGAACGTGCTGCTCACCCATGACGATTTCGCCTACCTGGTGGACTTCGGCATCGCCTATGGCGGCGGTGAGGCGACCGTGACGAAGACCGGGCTGGTCATCGGTTCGTGCGCGTACATGTCTCCCGAACGGCTCAACGGCACGCCCGGTGGCCCGGCCTCGGATGTGTACTCGCTGACGTGTCTGCTCTTCGAGTGTCTGACCGGCCGCGCGCCGTTCGAGGCCGACGACATCCGGCAGGTGATGAGCGCGCACATGTTCGCGCCGCCGCCGCGGCCGAGCGCCGAGGGCCATGGGATCGGCCCCGCGTTCGACGATGTCATCGCCCGGGGAATGGCGAAGAATCCCGCCGATCGGTTCGGCACGGCGGGCGAACTCGCCCGCGCTGCGGCCGCGGCGCTGCACGGTCCGCCCGCCCGTCAGACACCGCCGCCGACCCGGCAACTGCAGGCTGCTGCGCCCCACCCCTATGTTCCGCAACCGCCGGCGGCCCCTGCCGGGAAGGCCCGCTTCGGCCGCTCGCAGACGGGGCTGCTGCTGGCGGCGATCGGCACGCTCGCGGTGGCCGCGGGGCTGGCCGCGGCGATCGTGTTCACCGGCGGTGACGGTTCACCGTCGCAGCGCCCGCTCACGGTGCCGCCGTCGTCCTCCGCGCCGCCCTCGACCACGACGACGAGCGCCACCGCCCTGGCCGGCGTGTCGGGCGCCGACGCGCAGGGCTTCGTCGGCCACGCGGCGCGCTGCGAGGCCGGGGATGCGCTGGTGGCCGCGATCCGCACCGCGTCATCGTTGGCGGTCATCTGCGACGGGTCGTCGGGCGGCTACTACTACCACGGCGAACGGCTGCGCGACGGCGCCAACGTGCGGTTGGCGAACGCCGTCCCCGCCGATGGGGGATTCGACGCGGTCAACCCGGCGGACGGCGCCCGATACGAGGTCCGCCCGGACACGCTGACCATCCTGAGCAATGGGCGCGTCGATTCGGCTGAGCGGGCGCTGGAGTACGGGTCGAGGTAGTTTCTGTGAGCCCGCTGCGAGGTCGCTGTATCGCGTGACAGCGGTTAGCCAGAATCCTCACAGCGCGTCGCACTGGTATGTACAGGTCCGGGATGTGACTCTGTGCGAATCGTCGGCCCTACAGCGCGGTAGCCGCGACAGACCAAGCCTACAACGGTGAACGTCGCTCAGCGTCAGATTATTTCGACCCCACTGGCATGGCCCCGGTTACCGCGGGCAACGACATCTAGGGACACATCATGTTGAAGAAGCGCTCCTTCGCCATCGGCGCGGCAACTTTGCTGCTGCCGGCCGTCATCGGCTTCGCCGCGCCGGCTCAGGCCGCGGCCGGATTCGTGATGCCCAGCATCGACGGGATGAACCTGCAGGAAGCCGAGGACGCGGTGACCGCGGCGGCCAACGGCATTCCGCTGCAAATGCATTCACACAACATCAAGGGCATGAAGCAGAAGCAGCTGAGCCTGGCCGACTGGCTGGTATGCGACCAGTCACCCGCGGCCGGCGAGAAGATCACCAGCGCAGCGGATGTCGACTTCGGCGTGGCGCGCGAATTCGACGCGGCCCGCAACACCTGGGACGATATGGTCGCCAACGCCTGCTCGTAGCCCGGATCTGGCGCGCACCGAGGTCACCACCACCCGGTGGCGTCGGCCAGCTGGCGGCCCAGCTCGCCGGCCATCGAGCGCACGTACGTCCCCGACAGGTGATGCGCGTCGTGATAGATCAGCACATTGCCCTCCACTGCCCGGCAGATGTTCGGCCGGCACACCGCGTCGCTGAGATCGAGTAGCTGCATCATCGGAAAGTCGGCCGCGTAATCCAGCGTCGGATTGCGCTCCTGCAGGGCCTCGTCGCGGGCCAGCCCACAGGTGTCGGCGTCATCGCCGGCCGCCAGGCAGTCGACGGGGGAGAAGAACCGGCCCTCGCGCAGCATCCACGGGGTATCGCGCATGCCGAGCATGGCAATGCCGTTGTCCGACAACTCCTCCCAGATACCCGGGTAGTAGTCCGGCACGTAATCGCCGGGGCCGTCGAGCACCGGCCGCGTCGTCGTGAAGAACACGTAGTCGGGACGGTCGGCGATGATCTGCGCCATCGCGTTGTCCGACCAGGTGCGGCACGACGGATACGGCGTGAACGGTCCGGCGATGATCGGCACCTCCGCGGTGGTCAGCGGGCAGCCCATCTTCAGGTAGGTCGTCACCCGGAAACCGTGCTCGCGGCCCAGGGTGTGCAGCGCGGTCAGCCAGTGCTCGGAGTGCGAGCCGCCGGCCAGTGCGACCGTTCGGTCGGCGCGCGGGTCGCCGTACACACAGGTGACCACCTCCTCGCCGCCAAAATCGGCCAGGCATCTGTCGATGGTGGTCGGCGGGACGTCATCGGGTGCCTCCAGCCCGGTCGGGCGGACCGGGAGCCGGGCGGTCTTGCGGTACTCGATCACCGCCCGCGCGCCCGGATAGTCGCGCACCGACAGCGCGGTCAGCTCGGTGCCGCTGTCCCGCACCCGCTGGACGTGGTCCCGCCATCCCACCGAGGCCACCGCCAGTGCCACCACCAGACACGCGGTGACGCTGCCGGTCAGCAGCGGATGCCAGGACGGCCACCACTGCGTGTCGACGCAGCGCCACGTCAGGAACGCCGCCAGCGCGGCCACCGCCAGGATCGCCGCGGACTCGTCGACGCCCACGGTGTCGTTGTTGGTGTACGCCATCCAGAAGATCAGCAGCGGCCAGTGCCAGAGGTACATCGCGAACGCCCACCCGGCGTACGGCACGGTTCCGGTCTCCGTGCCGCCGACGATGATCAGCACCGTGGCCAGCACGGGCACCAGGGCCCAGGGGCCCGGGTGGTCGGCCAGCCCGTCGGCCAGGAATCCCGACACCACGATCGCGATCAACCCGGCCACCACCGCCGGCCGGGTCAGCCACCGCGGCCATGGCACGCGCCCGACCGCCACGGCGGCCAGCACACCGGCCAGCACCTCCCAGGCCCGGGTGAAGCTGCTGTAGTAGGCGACGGTCTGTTCGCCGGCGTTCTGCATGATCGCCCACACCAGCGAGGCGAGGGCAGCCGCGGCCAGGACCGTCGCCAGCGCGGCGCGCCGGCGGATCAGCGCACCCAGCAGCAGGACGGCCAGCAGCACCTGGGCGGCCACCGACACCGCCCACATATGCTGCAGCGGGGTGACGGTCTCGCCGGCCTGCACATAGTCGCCCGCGGTCGTCGCCAGCAGCCAGTTCTGATAGAAGCCCAGGTTGGCCAGGGTCTGCTCGGCGAAGGACTCCCAGCGGGTCTGCGGCTGCACCGCCAGCGTCAGTCCGGCGCACACCGTCAGCGTCAGGACCAGCGCGGGGAGCACCCGCCGGGCCCACCACCAGATCTCGGCCGGGACCGAGGGGCTGCGCAGCACCCGGATGCCCACGTAGTAGCCCGCCAGCACCAGCAGTACGTCGACGCCACCGGTGACCCGTCCCCACCAGAAATGGCCGAGGACGACGAGGGTGACGGCGACCGTCGCGACGATGTCCAGGTCGCGCCGGGACTGCCGTGCGACCGGCGCGACAGTGACTGGGGTGTGCTGTGTTGTCTGCAAAATGGAGGGTCCTGGCCTGTCGCCGGCCCGAACCCAGGCACGCGCGTATCGCCGCACCGAGCATAACCGGGCTCGGTGCGCCCCGAACTACGAGCGGGGTGGTGCTAGCACTTACCCGGTCGGTTGACCGCAACCGCCGTGTACGACTTCGCGGCGATCTTCGCCCCGGCGCTGGGCGCCTGCTGGCAGACCTCCCACATGACCGGGGCGGCGATCGCGCCGGACGCTGCGGGTGCCCTGTTGATGATGTCCAGCCAGGGGCCTTCTTCGCCCACCGTCTCCTCGTAGAGAGCCTCGGCGTCGGCCAGATTCATGCCCACCAGGGACGGCATCTCCCAGATCGTCGCAGCCGCCGCGGTCGGAGCGGCGACCACGGACATCAGAAGCGTTGCGGCACCGGCCACTACAAGCGTTTTCACTGTTGGAACTCCCTGGGTTGTGTCGTGCCACGATAGATGACCTATATCCGTGGATCGGCGGGTATGGCCGTTTTGTTACGGCTGCGCGACGGCCAGCCGGTTTCCGCCGTCACGTTTGGCCGCGTACATCGCGGTGTCGGCCAGGTGCAGCAGGCGGTCGAAATCGGCGGCGTTGTCCAGGTGCCCGCAGACCACCCCGACGCTGGCCGTCACCGCCGGCGGTCCGGCGGCGGCCACGGCGGCGCGCAGGCGCTCGCCCAGGGCCACCGCTTCGGCGGACGGCAACCGGTCGATGACGACGAACTCCTCGCCGCCGGTCCGCGCGAGGAACGCCCGCCTGCCCACCACATCGCGCAGTTGGTGGGCCGTTCGCACCAGCACTTGGTCGCCGACGACGTGGCCGTGCCGGTCGTTGATCGTCTTGAACTTGTCGAGATCGATGACGAGGACACACATGGCGGGCAGCGGATCGGCCGATGCGCTCAGACGCGACACGTGGTCCTGCAGCCCGCGCCGGTTGGCCAGCGAGGTCAGCTCATCGACAAGCGACTCCACCGAACTGTTCCGGATGAGCCAGAAGCCGAATTGGGCGGAGGGCAGAATGCCGACCGTGACCAGCAGCGACACCAGAGCCTTGCCGATCGCGAGAAACACGGCGCCCGGTTCGTCGGAGAGGCTCAGCCATACCGCCACACCGAGCACCGTGGCGATCGCAATCAGCAGGTGCACCGCGGTGGCCCGTGGTCCGTGGAAGTAGACGAGGTAGATCCCGGTCACCGCGAACAACGGGGTGGTGGCCATTGCAGCCATCGGCGCGCCTTGGGCCGCGCATGCCACGGCGATGCCGAGGTCGGTGAGGATGAACAGGGTGATCGACGTGCGGGGCGAGGGCCACCGGAAGAACCACCAGTAGAGGGGCCACGCGAATGCGGCGATCGTGAGCGTCCCCAACACGGCGCGGGACAGCGACACCGGTTCGGTCAGCTGGGTGAACTGCAGGAGCACCAGTGCGATGCCCATTGCGACGCCGCCGGAACCGATGAGCGCCCGCAGCGGGGCCAGATGTCCGCGGTGGCGCAGGAAGTTCAGTAACCAGTAGTGGTCGACGGGGTCGTTCCACCAGCGGGCGAGCGTGCTCTGACGATGGCTCGAGCGTGTCATGTCCGTCTCTCGGGCCGATCGGAGTTGGGTGCCGGCCGGCCGCCTTTCAGCGGCGATTGAGCACCCAGATATGGGTGGACAGCGCGGTGGCGAATGCGCACCACAACGGGTACAGGCCCATCGGTGCAGCCTTGACCCCACGCACCGCGGCGGCGCGGCGGGTCAGGTCGGCGCTGCTCGCGGTGAGCAGTCCGGCGGCGACGGCGGAGGCGCCGAGCTGGCGCCGGTTGAAGAACAACCACGACCAACTGCCGTTGAGAATGAGGTTGACCACCAGGGACCGGATGTAGGTGCGCCGCACCTCCGGCGGAGCGTCATCGAGGGTTTGGGCCGACACGACGGCGATATCGGTGTAGAGCGATGTCCAGGCGATCGGGAAGGCGACCGATGGCGGCTGATAGCTCGGCTTGCGCAGGGTGGCGTACCAGTCCGACTCCACGGCCGGTTTGCTGGCGAAACTGCCGACGGCGGCGGTGGCGGCGACCGCCAGCGCGGTCGGGACGAACGTGCGGATCTGCACAGTGGCGCTCCAGAATCGTCAGAGTGTCGCGGGTCACCCTCCAGTATCCAGACGCCGGCGCCCGCAAACGTCAGATCATGTCGTTTCGGGTCAGCCAGCGCATCACCGGCCAGCCCACGAACACCGGCAACCAGCAGGTCAGCACCCGGTACAGCAGCACCGAGGGCACCGCGATCGCGGCGGGCACACCGAACGCGGCGAGGCCACCGATCAGCGCGGCCTCCACCGCGCCGACACCGCCGGGGGTGGGAGCTGCCGAGGCCAGGGTGCCGCCGATCATCGTCACCACCGTCACCGTGACGAACGAGGTGTCCCCACCGAACGCCTCGATGCTCGCCCACAGCGCGAGTGCGGAGCCAAGAGTCGTTCCGGCGGCGCCCAGCACGATCAGCGCCAGCCGTTTGGGCTCGCGGGACAGCTCCCACAGGTCGGACTTGACCTCCTGCAGCCGCGGGCGCACCGCCGAGGACAGCCAGTGCCGCAGCTTGGGCACCGCGAGGAACGCACCGACCAGGCCGAGCGCGACACCGGCCACCAGGTACAGCACGGTGGCGCTCGGCACGAAATGCTGCAGATTCGCCGAGGTACCCGCGACGGCGGTGAACAGGATGAGCAGCGTCACGTGCACCAGCACCTGCACGCTCTGCTGCAGTGTGACGGCTGCGGTGGCGCGCATGGTGCTCAGCCCGCCCTTCTGCAGCACCCGGGTGCTCAGCGCGAGCCCGCCCACCCCGGCCGGGGTGGTGGTCGCGGCGAAAGTGTTGGCCACCTGCATGATCGCCAGGTGGCGGAAGCGCACCAGGCCGTCGGCGCACGCCCACAGCGCACCGGCGGCACCGAGGTAGCGCAACGCCGAGACCGCCAGGCCGAGCAACGCCCACCACCAGTTGGCGTTGCTCAGCTCGTCGAAGAAGGCGGGCACCGTACTGATGAACGGATAGGCCACGTAGACCAGCGCGACCAACAGCACCAACTGGATGAGCTGCACCCGGGTGAACCGGGTGATGGTCTCGGTGGTGATCTTGTCGGCGCCGGTCTGGTGCTGAACCTGTTCGCGGGCCGCGGAGATGACGGCCTTGGCGTCGGTCACCGACTCGCGGATCCTTGCGGGCACCGCGGTTTTGGTGAGCCGTCGCGACGCCGTCAGCACGGTGTCGCGGCCGAAGGTGTCGATCGCCGCGGACACCGCCGAGGCCGGGTCGTACATCGCCGAGGTGGTCACCAACAGCTGGGCGATATCGGATTGCAGCTGGGCGTCGGTGGCGCCGTATTCGGCGTTGTCGAATCCGCCGAACTGGACCTGCCCGTCGTGCACGGTGATCTTACCGCAGCACAGATCGCCGTGCGAGATCTGGCTCTGGTGCAGCGTGTGCAGCGCCTGCCAGACATCGGCCACCGCGGCCGCGTGCGCGCTCAGCGGCGTTCCGCGGGCGGGCTTGCGGGCGTAGAGCGTCCAGCCGCGGTCCAGCGCGCTCACCGTCACCGACGAGATGTTGGACAGCCCCAGATCATCGATGGCGATGGCCATCAGCGCGCGGTGCTCGACGGCGCGGCGCATCGAGGCCTGCAGCGGGGCCGTCTCATCGGTACGCAACCGGAACTTTCGCCACAACTGGCTCAGCGCGCCGCCGCTGCGCTGGTTCGGTCCGTACAACTCGACGACGGCGGTGCTGTCCGGGCCGGTCGCGGCGAGCACCAACGGGCCGGGCCCGGGCGGGCGGATGACCGCCAGCGCCGAGACCACGAAACCGCGCCGGGTCAGGGCCCGCACCGCACCGTCGAGCGGCACTTCCAGGGCGGGCGTGCCGACCACCCACACCACCAGCGCGCCGACGAACCACCCGACGGCCAGGCCCAGCAGTGAGCGGGCCGGGACGACGGCGCTGACGAACAGGTGGATCGGCACGAAGGCCAGCAGCAGCGCCCACCAGTACCGGCGCAGCCGCCGCGACAGCCACGGCCCGGACACGGTGAGCACCGCGGCCAGCAGCGCGATCCAGCGGGGGTCGTCGAGGAACTGGGACAGCTGGGTGTCCAGGCGGTCGCGCAGATCGAAATGCCATTGCGGCGCGGCGATACCCCGGCCGCTGATGGACAGTGCGAGCACGGCCAGCACACCGGCCGCGGCGTAGGCGGCCAGCAGCGTCCAGTGCCTGCCGACGACCAGCTGGACGAGGATGATGAACGGCAGCGCCAGGATGGCCACGCCGTAGGCCAGATACACCAGGTTGGACTGGGTCGGAGTGAGCACGCCGATGATCTCGGACACCGACCGCTCCAGGCTCACCCACTCGTTGCGGGTGATCAGTGAACTGGTGATGACGACGCCGAGGAAGGCGGCCGACAGCACCACCCGCAGGATCTCGTTGGTGCGACGGGTGAGCGGTTGCAGCAGGCTGCCGGTGACGCTGATGTCACGACCGTCGACTCGCACGGGGACCAACGTAACCATGCCGGGCCCTTATACGCGCGAAGCGCAACGTTCGGGGCTGTGAGATGATCCCGGTATTCGCAGCCGGCGTGAGGGATTCCGCATGGCGCACCGCACAGCACCCCACACTTTGGAGCCTCAATGCGTGCCGATCGAATCGTAGAAGTCCTGCTCGCGGCGGTGGCCGCGGTGGTTTTCGCGCTGGCGCTGGCCGCCTCGACGACATGGCCGACGGCGGCCGTGATCGCGGGCGGCATCGTCGTCGGGGTGTTGGCCGGTGTGGTCGGACGCGCGGTGTCCGTCGGCCGCTCGGCGTTGCCGGCCCGGCTGGCCGTGGGGGTCGCGGTCGGGTTGGTGCTCGGTGAGCTGGCCGCCGTCGTGGTCTTCAGCGGGTCCATCGACGCGGAGCTGGCCAGTCAGGCCTCCCCGCGCACCGAGCTGGCTGCGGCCTCGCTGCAGCAGGCCCGCCAGGCGCGTGCCGGATTGGATGACGCCGTCGCGCGGGCCGAGCAGCGCCGCGATGACGCGCTGGTGGTGGCGCGCTGCGAGGTGAACCCGGCGGCGGACTGCCCGCAGAGCCGGATCACCGGGCTACCCGGTACCGGGCCTGGGGCGCGGACCGCCGACGACTTCCTCGGTGCGGCAGACCGTGCCCTGGACACCGCGATCGCCGAACGCGACAGCCGAGCCGCCGGCCTGGACGCCGAGATGGCGGTCCGGGAGCAGGCGCTGGCGCAGGCCCGCGACGCGGCACTGACCGGCGGTCTGGGCGCCCGCTGGCAGGGGATGAATGCGTACACGCTGGGCCATCCGGGTCCGCTGGTGCTGCGGGCCCTGATCGCCGCGTTCTTCGTGCTGTTGACCATCCTGCCGCTGCTGATGAAGCGGTGGCAGGGCGCCACCACCCTGGAGGCCGAGTCCGCGGCCGACACCGCGATCGCGGTGAAGCGGGCCGAGGTGCGCGCACAGGTCGATCAGCTGTGGGCCGAGCAGGAGCTGGCCAGCGCGCGGATGGCGATCGAGGCGCAGAACGCGATCGACGCCGAGCGGCAGCGCCGCCGGGTCGCCGAGGCGCTCGCACCGGCGGAGGCCACCGAGCCGGCGCCACCGGCGCTGCCCGTCGCCGCCGGCAGGGACTCCGAAGCGTCCAAGGAACTGGAGCCGCACCGGGGCGGCGGGGTGCCGCTCATCCCCGACGTGACCAGGGCCGCCGTCCGGTTCATCCGGCCCTTCGTGCCGCCGATCGTCGCGGGAGCGATCGATACCGCCACCAAGCCGATCCGGCAGGTGTTCGAGGAGACCGAGGAATTCCACTTCACGATGCGTCGCACGCACCGGGTCACGGTGGAATCCGAGGGTGGCGAGCACCCCCAGCAGGTGACGACGGAACGCGAATGGGTGGATCTGTCCCGGCCGCGGATCGAGTCGCGCCGCGGTGTTGTGCTCGACGGATCCGACGAGCAGCGACAGATCGGCGAGCGCGCCGCGGACGATTCCCCACGTCAGCTGCCGCCCGCCTAGCTGTCCCGTCATGACATTTTTGCCAACTGTGATGTAACTTCGATCGACATATCGCCGCCTGGGGGCCCGCGCCGAGAGGAAAACCGGTGGACGCGACACCTTTCGGTCACTATCGGCTCCAGGAGCTGATCGGCCGGGGCGGTATGGGCGAGGTTTACCGGGCCTACGACACCAAGACCGACCGCGTCGTCGCCCTCAAGGTGCTGCCGCCCCAGCTCGCCCAGGACTCCGTGTTCCAGCAACGGTTCCGCCGGGAATCCCAGGCGGCCGCCGGCGTCAACGACCCGCATGTGGTGCCCATCCACGGTTACGGCGAGATCGACGGCCGGCTGTACCTGGACATGCGCCTCATCGAGGGCCGCACCCTGGGCGCGCTGCTCTCCGAGACCGACCGGCCGGTCGCTCCTGCGCTCGCGGTGCAGATCATCGAGCAGGTGGCCTCGGCCCTGGATGCGGCGCATCAGCTGGGGCTGATCCACCGCGACGTGAAACCGTCCAACATCCTGCTGACCCGGTCGAACTTCGCCTACCTGATCGACTTCGGCTTGGCCCGTACCGCGGGTGAGTCCGGGATGACCACCGCGGGCAGCACACTGGGCACCTTGGCCTATATGGCGCCGGAGCGTTTCGACGGCGGGTTCGCCGACGCCCGGGCCGACACCTATGCGCTGACGTGCGTGCTCTACGAATGCCTGACCGGCGCGCGGCCCTACCCCGCGGACAGCCTGGAGCAGCAGATCGCCGGGCACATGGTGTCGCCGGCGCCCAAGCCGTCGGAATCCAATGCGCGCCTGGGCGCCTTCGATGAGGTCATCGCGAAGGGTATGGCCAAGAAACCGGAGAAGCGCTACCAGACCGGTGCGGAGCTGGCGGCCGCGGCCAGGCGGGCATTGTCGGCGCCGGTGCGGGTCACCGGTTCGGGGCGGCACACGGCGGCGCGCTCCGGTGGGGGACGCCGGCTGCCGCAGCGCGCGCTGGTGATCACCGGGGTGTTGGTGCTCGTCGGGGCCGGCGCGGTCGGTGCGTGGAAGTGGTGGGATGTGCGGTCGGCACAGGATTTCCCCGAGGGTGCGGTACCGGCCATCGCGGCCGGCGTGCCCGCAGACATCCGCGCGGACGGCACGCTGACGATCGGGGTCAACGTCCCGTACGCCCCCAACGAGTTCACCAACTCCGAGGGCGAGATCGTGGGCTTCGATGTGGACCTGATGAATGCGGTCGCGCGGACGTTGGGGCTGGCCACGGAGTACCGCGAGAGCGAGTTCGACGCCATCATTCCCGCGGTGCAGGACGGTTCACTGGATGTCGGGATGTCGTCGTTCACCGACACCCTCGATCGCCAGAAGCTGGTCGACTTCGTCACCTACTTCGAGGCGGGCACGCTCTGGGCCCAGCAGCGCGACTCCTCGATCGACCCGGCGGCGGCGTGTGGGCTGCGGATTGGCGTGGCGCACAGCGTGCTTCAGGAAACGGTGGAGATCCCGGCCAAGAGTGACGCGTGCGTGGCGGCCGGGCTGGCGCCGATCGAGAAGGTGGTCTTCGCCCGGCAAGACGATGTGACTGCCGCGTTGATCGCCGGGGAGATCGATGCCATGTCCGCGGACTCACCGGTCACCGGGTTCGCGATCAAGCTCAGCGGCGGGGCGCTGGTGCCGGCCGGTGGGGTGTTCGACTCGGCGCCGTACGGCTGGCCGGTCGCCAAGGGCTCACCGCTGGCGCGGCCGTTGTTGCGGGCGCTCGAGCACCTGATCGAGACGGGGGAGTACAAGACCATCGCGACCATGTGGGGTGTGGAACGCGGGATCATCACGGCGCCACAGATCAATGGGGCGACGCGATAGGGCTCAGCGCTTCTTGTTGTTGAAGACGTTGTCGGTCGTGTTGGTGGACGAATCTCCGCGCTTGTCCGCGCGTTTCTCCTTGAGAGACTTACCGGATTTCTTCGTCATGCTTTGACGCGGAGACTTGTCGGCCATAGTGGCCCCTTCGATGAGGGGGCCTGAGATGGTCCCTGTTCTTCGACCATACACCCGCGCGGCACGGATGGGACTGCGCGAATTTTCTTGTGAATTTAGGTTTTTCGTGTCTCAGTCCGCGCTGCGCAGCCGCACCATCCGGGTCGTGGAACTCTCGTCGAGCTCGACGACATCGGTGCGTGAGCGCAGGAAATCACTGAAAGACCGGAATCCCAGCGACTTTTCGCTGAACGACGGATCCATCCTCTTCATCTGAGCCTTCAGCGCCGAGTTGTGCAGCCAGTCGACATCATCTTTCTCCAGCCCGATCTGCAGCGCGCGGGTCAGCAGTGCGGTCGCCGCGGTCTGCGGGTCGGGCTCCTCGGGTTCGGTCTTCTTGCGCCGGGTGTTCTTCTGCGGCTCGGTGACCGGCTCGGGCTCGAACACCGGCACACCGGGCAGCGCGTCGTAGACGACGAACTCATCACAGGCGGCGGCAAGGGCGCGACTGGAGGAGCCGGCGACGCCGATACCCACCACGTAGCGGCCCAGCCGTTTGCAGCGCTGCGCCAAGGCGATGTAGTCGGAGTCGCCGGCCACGATCACGACGTGGGTCAGGTCGGGCAGCCGGAACATGTCCTCGACGGCGTCGACGGCAAGCCGGATATCGGCGCCGTTCTTGCCGTACGCGGCGGCGGGGAACAGCTGCACCAGGTCCACCGCGCGGCCCACCACCTGCTGGCGGTACCCGGCGTTGACGTCGGCCGACCAGTCGGCGTACGCCCGGGTGAGGACGAGTGTGCCGAACGAGGACGTGAAGTCCAGGATGGCGCCGACGTCGACGGTGGCGCGGGTCAGCTTCTCGGTTTCCAGGCCCTTGGCCTTGTCCCGCTGAAACGAGTTTCGGCCGTTGACCTGGTCGTATCTCGATATCACGATGTTGTCGAAGTCGAGGTAGACCGCGACGCGGGTGGCGGCGGTTTCTGTCATGACTCCAGTCTTGCTTATCGGTCTACCGACTTGGCGCAGATCCCGGTCGGGGCCTAGGCTTGGAGGCACATCGCAGGTGGTCCGGACCCTCGCCGCCGCACACAATCGGACGAGGAACTCAGGTGGCAATCAGCGATATCGCGGCGTACGCGAACATGAGTAGCGCCGACGTCGAGGCGTTCGGTGCCGAGCTGGACCGCATCCGCAGCGATGTGGAGGAATCCCTGGGTGCCAAGGACGCGTCCTACATTCGGCGGACCATCGTCTTCCAGCGGACCCTGGACCTGGCGGCCAGACTGACGATCGCCGGAACCCGCTCCAGGGCCGGGTGGCTGCTCGGCACGTCCGCGCTGGCCTACGCGAAATCCATTGAGAACATGGAGCTCGGCCACAACATCAGCCATGGCCAGTGGGACTGGATGAACGATCCCGAGATCCACTCGACCAGCTGGGAATGGGATATGGCGGGTGCCTCGTCGCAGTGGCGTTACTCGCACAACTACCGGCATCACGTGTTCAGCAACGTGCTCGGGGTCGACGATGATCTCGGGTTCGGGGTGCTGCGGGTGACCCCCGATCAACCATGGAAACGCGAGCATCTGTTTCAGCCCCTGCGCAACCTGCTGCTCGCCGTCATCTTCGAATGGGGCATCGCACGTCACGGCTATCACTCCGATATGGAGCGCGCCGACACCGAGGATGCCAAACGTACGGTGAAACGGACAATGCTGGCCAAGATGGCTCGTCAGGTGGCAAAGGACTACGTCATCTGGCCTGCGCTCAGCCTGCGCCGGTGGCGGCGGACGCTGGCCGCCAACACCGCGGCCAACCTGCTGCGCAACCTGTGGACCTACGTGGTGATCTTCTGCGGGCATTTCCCCGACGGCGTTCAGCAATTCACCCCGGAGTCCCTGCAGGATGAGACCAGGGCTGAATGGTATCTGCGCCAGATGCTGGGCGCGGCGAACTTCAAAGCCGGTCCGGTGCTGGCCATTTCGAGCGGAAACCTCTGCTACCAGATCGAACATCACCTCTTTCCCGACCTGCCCAGCAACCGCTACGCCGAGATCAGCCTGCGGGTGCGAGAACTGTGCGAGAAGTACGACATTGCCTATATCACCGGGTCGCTGCCCCGGCAGTACCTGCAGACGGTGCGGACCAACTTCCGTCTCGCGCTACCCGACCGCCCCGACCCGTCACGGGTGTAGATGTCGACGAGGGCGGAGTTCCCGGCACCGGATGACAGCGCCTCTGCCGCCGCCGACCTGCAGGCCGGGCTGACCCGGCTGGCCGGTCTGGTGGCCGACAGCCTCGGACTGGCGCAGGTGCTCGCCGAGGTGGCCGCGTCCGCGGTCCGTGCGATACCGGGCGCCGACGGCGTCGGGGTGACGCTGATGCACGGTGCGCCCGGTGACGGGACAGCGGTGGCGTTGGCGGCCAGTGCGCCGTTCGTCACCGAGCTCGAAGAGATCCAGTACCGGACGTTGCAGGAGGGCCCGGGCGTCACGGCCGTGGAACTAGGACGCACCGTGTGGTCGGGGTCGCTCGGTGGTGACCAGTCGTGGCCGCGGTTCGGCCCGCGGGCGGGGCGCCTGGGGGTCCACAGCACGCTGGCGTTACCGCTGAACGTCTCCGGGCGGGTGGTCGGCGCGATCACGGCCTACGCCTACGGCAAGGACAGTTTCGACGAGCATGCCGCGCGGTTCGGGGAACTGTTCGCCAAGCCGGCGGCGGTCGCGGTGCACAACGCGCGCATCCTCGCCGACGCGTTGGCGCTGACCGATCAGTTGCAGGCGGCATTGGTGACGAGGCCGGTCATCGACCAGGCGATCGGCATCATTCGATCGCGCACCGGCCGCAGCGCCGCCGAGTCGTTCGACCAGTTGCGGGCGATGAGTCAGGCCGAGCACCGCAAGTTGGCCGCGGTGGCCGAACGCGTCGTCGACGAGGCCGTCCGCCGGGCACGTGCCCGGCGGGGTTGATTCCCGGGTCGCTGCGCTCCTGCCCGCCGCAGCCGATTCCCCAGGCACAGGTCACGGGGTGTAACGTGGGGGAAGTTGGGAACCCAGCCAGTCCGGGATGAGTCAGCCGTCCGCCGTTGAACTCGCCGAGCGTCAGCTTGCGCCGGACACTCAGGTGACATCCGTCTGTTTGGATCACCCTTGACCGCAGTTACCAGCGCGCCCACTTTTCATTCCTCCGGCACCTCGGTGCTGGAGCGCCCGCGCGGCCGCACCCCGTCTGTCGGCCTGCTCAGCACCTATCCGCCGACACCGTGCGGCATCGCCAATTTCAGCGCGGCACTGGCCGACGGGCTGTCCGCCAACGGCTCGCGCGTCAACGTGGTGCGGGTGGCCGACGGACCGCCCAGCCCCAGTGGTCGCGTCGTCGGCGAACTCATCAACGGGTCCCCGGCATCGGTGGCCGCCTGTGCGGACCTGCTCAACGACAGTGATGTCGCCGTCATCCAGCACGAGTTCGGCATCTACGGCGGAGCCGACGGCGACGAAGTGGTGGATATCCTTGGCGGGCTGAATGTTCCGTCCATCGTGGTACTGCACACCGTGCCCAGGAGCCCGACCCCGCATCAGCGCTCGGTGCTCGAATCGGTGATGCGGCTGGCCCACCACGTGGTCGTGATGTCCGACTCGGCCGGTGCGCTGCTGCGGGCCGGGTTCGACGTCGAACGACGCAAGATCTCCACGATCCCGCACGGATCGACGGCCCCGACCGTCGCCGCCAGCAAGCGGGCCGGCCGGCCGACCCTGTTGACCTGGGGGTTGCTGGGGCCCGGAAAGGGCATCGAGCGGGTCATCGACGCGATGCCGTCGCTGCAGACGTTGCGGGGCAACCCGCGCTACCTGATCGCCGGCCGGACCCATCCCAAGGTGCTGGCACACGAGGGCGACGCCTACCGGGAGGCACGCGTCGAACAGGCGCAGCGCCTCGGGGTGGCGGGCTCGGTGTTCTTCGACGCCACCTACCGCAGCACGGCGGCGTTGTCGGCGCTGGCGCAGACCTCGGCCGTGGTGGTGCTGCCGTATGACTCCACCGAGCAGGTCACCTCCGGGGTGCTGGTGGACGCGATCGCCAGTGGACGTCCGGTGGTCGCGACCGCCTTCCCGCACGCGGTCGAACTGCTCGGCAGCGGCGCCGGACTGATCGTCGCCCACGATGATCCCGACGCGATGACCGCGGCGCTGCGATCCGTGCTGTCGGACCCCCGGCTGGCCGGTGGCATGGCCGCCGAGGCGCGTCGGCTCGCGCCCACCATGGCGTGGTCCCTGGTCGCCAGGTCCTATCAGGCTGTGGCGCAGAGCATCTCGACGCCGCGGGAGCGCACGTGGTCGTTCTAGAACCCACGTTCGACCACCTGCTCGCGCTCTCGGACCACCGCGGCACCTTCGAGCACGCCTGCGGTGCGCAGCCCCGGCGCGAGCACGGCTACTGCACCGACGACATGGCCAGGGTGCTGGTGGTGACCACCCGCGAACCCGATGCCGGCGATGCCGTGCGCGGACTGGCGAAGGTCGCGGTGCGGTTCCTCGACGAGGCGCAGGCCTATCTCGGCGGCTGCCGAAACCGCATGGACCACACCGGGCGCTGGACCGACACGCACGCGTTCGACGACTGCTGGGGCCGCTGCCTGTGGGGTCTGGGCTCCGCCGCCGCGCACAGTGACAACGGGTTGATCCGCAGGCTGGCGGTGATCCAGTTCGAGCGGGCCGCGCACGGCCGTTCCACGTGGCCGCGGGCCATGGCCTTTGCGGCCATCGGTGCGGCTGAGCTGCTGAGCGTCGAACCCGGAAATGCCGCCGCGCGCAAGCTGATCGGTGACTACGCGGACGGTCTCGCCGAGGCGGGCGGCGATACCGGCTGGCCGTGGCCGGAGCCGCGCCTGAGCTACGCCAACGCGGTACTCGCCGAGGCGATGATCGCCGCCGGTGCCGCGCTCGACGACGAGGCGCTGTGCCAACGCGGGCTGGAACTGCTGGGCTGGCTGATCGAGCAGGAGACATCCGGGGGGCACCTGTCGCCGACCCCGGTCGGCGGCTGGGCCGCCGGTGAACCGCGGCCGGGGTTCGACCAACAACCCATCGAGGTGTCCTCGTTGGCGGATGCCTGCGCGCGCGCCGCATCGGTGGATGCCGCGGCCATCTGGCCCGACACGGTGCGGGCGGCGGCGGCCTGGTTCCAGGGGGACAACGATGCCGGGGCCGTCATGTGGAACACCGAGACCGGCGGTGGATTCGACGGTCTGCACGCAGACGGCGTGAACCTCAACCAGGGCGCGGAGTCGACACTGGCACTGTTGTCGACCTTCCAGCAGGCTCGGCGATTCGTCGGCGTGCCTCAGTGACGGCGGTGCGGGATGAGTTGATCACCCGGAGCCCGCAGCGGCTGGTGGCCGACAGGTCCCGCGTCATCACCAAACTGTTCGTGCCCGGGCAGGAAGGTTTCGAGGACCAGGAGTCCCGTGCCGGCGCGGCGCTACGGCGGGTACTGGCCTTGAGCGAGGACGAGGTGAGAGCCTCGATGGACGATGTGCTGACCAGATTCGGTGGGCGACACCGCGATCTGGTGGTGACCTTCGGCAAGCATGCGCGTGAGCTCACCGATCGACTGGACCCCGGTATCGGTCTGTCGGCGGACCGCATGCTGTTGCTGGGAGCGACGTTCACCAGCGAGGTGGCGATCGAGGGGGCCGCGCTGTGCAACCCGAGCATCGTCGCGCATCCCGATCAGAGCGGTCTATCCGACGGCAGCCTGCGATTCGTGATGAGCGTGCGGGGGATCGGGGAGGGGCACCGGTCGTCCATCGGTTTCCGCACCGGAACCGTCGACGCCGCGGGCAGCGCCCTCATCGATGAGCCGGCACCGTTCGCCACCGAAGGCACGGTCGCGTCGACGCTCCTGGACGCAAAGATCTTCCGGCACGAGCTGTTCGGTGTGCATGCCGCCGAGGCGACCGAGTACGTCCTCGCCGGGCTCGGCGAGCGGTTCACCCGAGCCGATCTCGATGAGCGACTCGAACGGCTGTACCGGCACCGCGCCACCTGGATGCACGTGCCCGAGACGATCGAACTGATCCGGGAGATCGCGGACCGCACCTACACCGTCGAATTCCCCACCGACACCGAGCTGTCCGAGCGGGTGCTCTGGCCGGCGATGGCCGCCGAGGCCGTCGGTATGGAGGATGCGCGGCTGGTGCGGTTCGTCGAGGACGACGGATCGGTGATCTACCGCGCCACCTACACGGCCTACAACGGCTCGCATATCAGTCAGCAGATGTTGACCACCAACGATTTTCGATCGTTCGCCTCCGCGCCGCTGGTGGGCGACGCCGCGGCGAACAAGGGTCTGGCATTGTTCCCCCGCCGGATCGGCGGGCGCTTCGCCGCCCTGTCGCGCTCGGACCGCGAATCGAACACCATCGCCTTCACCGATGACCTCTCGGTGTGGGAGACGACGCTGCCGTGCCAGCGCCCGTTGTTGGCATGGGAGACGTTGCAGCTGGGCAATTGCGGTCCGCCGATGGAGACCGAGGCGGGCTGGCTGGTCCTCACCCACGGGGTGGGTCCGATGCGGACCTACCGGATCGGGGCGATCCTGCTCGACCTGGATGACCCCACCCGGATCATCGGCCGGTTGCGCCGGCCGCTGCTGTCGCCCGCGGCGGACGAGCAGGACGGCTATGTGCCCAATGTCGTCTACTCCTGCGGTGGGCTGGTGCACGCCGACACCCTGGTGCTGCCGTACGGGATCGGCGATGCCCAGATCGGCATCGCCACCGTGCCGCTACCCGATCTGCTGGCGGTGCTGGCTTCCTCGTAGCGGCCCCGATCGCGGTCTCTGCATAGTCTGTCGGCATGCTCACCGAACTCGCCGCGCTCCCCGGCGGCACCTACCGCATGGGATCGCCGGACTTCTACCCCGAGGAAGCGCCGGTGCACGACGTCACCGTCGCACCGTTCGCGATCGAGCGGCACCCGGTGACCAACGCCCAGTTCGCCGAGTTCGTGGCCGCCACCGGCCATGTCACCGTCGCCGAGCAGCAACTCGATCCGGCGGCCTTTCCCGGTGTTCCCGCCGACGAGCTGGTACCAGGTTCGCTGGTCTTCCAGCCCACCGCCGGTCCCGTCGACCTGCGGGACTGGCGGCAGTGGTGGACCTGGGTGCCCGGGGCGTCCTGGAAACACCCGAAGGGCCCGGGCTCGACGTTCGAGGACCGGCCCGATCACCCGGTGGTGCAGGTTGCCTATCCCGACGCGGCCGCCTACGCGGCGTGGGCGGGCCGGCGACTGCCGACCGAGGAGCAGTGGGAGTACGCCGCCCGCGCGGGTGCGACATCGGCCTACGCGTGGGGCGAAGACGTCCGTCCCGGCGGCGCGCTGATGGCCAACACCTGGCAGGGCGCGTTCCCCCACCGCAACGACGGCGCCCTCGGCTGGGCCGGCACCTCGCCGGTCGGTACCTTTCCCGCCAACGGATTCGGGCTGCTCGACATGATCGGCAACGTGTGGGAGTGGACGGCCACCCGCTACGCCCCGCGGCACCGCGCCCACCCCGAGGTGTCCGGGTGCTGCCCGGCCCCCGGCGGTGACCCGTCGGTCAATCAGGTGCTCAAGGGCGGCTCACACCTGTGCGCGCCCGAGTACTGCCACCGCTACCGGCCGGCGGCCAGGTCCTCGCAATCACAGGACAGTTCGACCACCCACATCGGCTTCCGGTGCGTCGCCGACACACCTGCGCCGGCGCAATCGGCGAGATGTACGCCACGTGATTCGCACTCTAACCTTGGGTGAGAGTAGGGTCATGTCCGGCTGAAGCCGGAGTGACTCGCACCGTATCGGTTGCAGGGTCCACGGCTCTCGCACCGACGCGACGGCCGCGCCTGATGATCGCCTGGTACCGCGGTGCCGAGACTTCGAACGGAAAACTGTGTCTTCTCAACCGACTTCGTCTTCGTCAATCGTGCGGGAGGTCGATGGTGACCCCAGCACGTCGGTGATGGCAGCGCTGCGGTCCCCCAAACGCCTCAAGACCGAAGTGCTGGCCGGCCTCGTGGTGGCACTGGCCCTGATCCCCGAGGCCATCTCCTTTTCGATCATCGCCGGAGTCGACCCCAGGGTCGGGTTGTTCGCCTCGTTCACGATGGCGGTCACGATCGCGATCGTCGGTGGCCGCCCGGCCATGATCTCGGCGGCAACCGGCGCGATAGCCCTGGTCATTGCGCCGCTCGCCCGCCAGTACGGGCTGGACTACTTCGTGGCGGCAGTGCTCCTCGCGGGCGTCCTGCAGATACTGCTCAGCGTGCTGGGGGTGGCTCGGCTGATGCGGTTCATCCCGCGCAGCGTGATGGTGGGCTTCGTCAATGCGCTGGCGATCCTGATCTTCACCTCGCAACTGCCGCACCTGCTGGGCGTACCGGCGCTGGTCTACCCGTTCGTGGCCATCGGCCTGCTGATCATGGTGTTCCTGCCGAAGCTGACCACCATCATTCCCGCGCCCCTGGTCGCCATCGTGCTGCTGACCGCGGCCGCCATCGTGTTCCACATCCAGATCCCCAACGTCGGTGACGAGGGTGAACTGCCCTCGAGTCTGCCGTCCCTGTTCTTCCCCGACGTACCGTTCACGTGGGAGACCCTCTCGATCATCGCGCCGTACGCACTGGCCATGGCGTTGGTCGGCCTGCTCGAATCGCTGATGACGGCGAAGCTGGTGGACGACATCACCGACACCCACAGCAACAAAACCCGTGAGGGCTGGGGCCAGGGTGTCGCCAACGTCGTCACCGGATTCTTCGGCGGTATGGGCGGCTGCGCGATGATCGGCCAGACCATGATCAACGTCAAGGTCTCCGGTGCGCGCACCAGGATCTCGACATTTTTGGCCGGGTTGTTCCTGCTGGGTCTGGTGGTGGGGCTGGGCGATATCGTCGCGCTCATCCCGATGGCGGCTCTGGTGGCGGTGATGATCATGGTCTCGGTCGGCACGATGGACTGGCACAGCATCTCGCCGAAGACGTTGCGGCGCATGCCGCGTAGCGAGACGCTGGTCATGCTGGCCACCGTTGTGGTCACCGTGGCCACGCACAACTTGGCCTACGGCGTCATCGTCGGTTCGTTGACCGCGATGGTGCTCTTCGCCCGTCGGGTGGCCCACCTGGTCACCGTCGAGAAGATCGAGGAAACCGATGACGACCATGACGGCACCACCGACACGGTCGTGTACCGCGTGACCGGTGAGCTGTTCTTCGCCTCCAGCAATGACCTCGTGTACCAGTTCAATTACACCGAGGATCCGGTGAACATCGTGATCGACATGTCCGCCTCGCATATCTGGGACGCCTCCACGGTCGCCGCGCTGGATGCGGTGACGACCAAGTACCACGCCAGAGGCAAGAACGTCGAAATCGTCGGCCTGAACACCGATTCCGCGGACCGGCACGACAGGCTGTCCGGATCTCTGGGTGCGGGACATTGAGCGACGACGCGCACATGCAGATCGGGCAGGTCGCTGCCCGCACCGAATTGTCCATCGCCACCGTGCGCCACTACGACGAGGTCGGACTGGTCACTCCGTCCGCACGCTCGACCGGAGGGTTCCGGCTCTACACCGAGGCCGATGTCGAGCGGCTGTTGGTGATCCGGCGGATGAAGCCACTGGGGTTCACGCTCGTTGACATGAAAGATCTGTTGGACTCACTGCGTGTCCTCAACGGGGGCGGCGGCACGCAGAAGCAACGAGCAGACGCGGCGCGATATCTGCAGGAATCCCGATTGAAGGCTCAGGAAAGCGCTGTGAAGCTGCGCAAGCAGCTCGCCTACGCCGAGGAATTGATCGGGTTGCTGGCCGCTGAGCGGGAGTAGGCCCGAGCAGAGCGGCTAGGTCGCACGCCCGCGTTGCCGCTACGGATTGGTTGCGAGATAGATGGTGGCGCTGGACCGGCCGCGGGTCAGCGGATTGTCGAACCAGACCCGGCGGGCTTCGACGTCGGTGAAGACGGATTCGAGGACTGTGCTGAAGTCATCGTCCGGCGCGTCGTCGGACCACATGGCAAAGGTGCCGCCAGGGGTGAGATGGGTTGCGGCGGAATGGATACCGTCGCGGGTGTAAAAGTGGCCGTGAGGGGCGTTCAGTACGTGGCGGGGCGAGTGGTCGATGTCGAGCAGTATCGCGTCATACGTCCGGCCGGGCTTGCTGGGCTCGAATCCCGCGGCGCTCGCGGCATCCGCGAAGAAGTCCGAGCACGCGAGGGTGACCCTGCTGTCGGCGGCCAAACCCGCAGTGTCCGGAAGAAGGCCTCGCTGGTGCCAATCGATGACTGCAGCGGCGTATTCGATGACCGTCAGTGATCGAAGTCGATCGCATGTCAGTGCTTCTTGCGCGGTGTACCCCAGGCCCAGTCCGCCAATGACCACGTCCAGGTCGGTTCCCGGCGTGCGCGCCAATCCAAGTGTGGCAAGTTCGCGCTCCGCAACGGTGAACAGGCTCGTCATCACGTACTCGTCGTCGAGTTTGATCTCGTACACGTCGGTGCGTACGGATAGATCAAAGCGGCGGCGCAAACTGAGCTCACCCATCGGGGTGTCTTGCCAGCCCAATTCTTGGAATCGTCTGATCATCGAGGCGACTCTAGTCCCGTCATACGTGCCGCAGCCAAGCTTCGAAAGCGGCCACCTGAATCGTTGCAGCGCTGCCCATGCCGCGGCGGCAACGGCGGCAGAATCGATAGCTCACCTAACTGAGCCAGCTAGAGATCGGTACTATGCCAAGCTAACAAAATATCTGCTCCAGACCCGGCAAACCCGGCTGTGTGCTGTACAAATGCGCGTAAGTGATCGTGCCCAAATCGTCGCCGGGTTGAGTGTGATTCACCGCACGGTATGCGCTACATTGTGACGGCAGTCATACGAAAGGGCGCGATCATGAGCGGTGTACTTCTGGGCATAGTGATGGTCTTGCTGGGCGCCGGCTCCATCGCCGCCGTCGTGGCCGCCGCGATCCTCGGATACGGCACGATCGCCTTGGCGATCGGCATCATCTCCAGCGCGGCGTTCGCCGCCAAGACGGTTTAGCTAGACCTTCAGCCGCCGCCCGAGTCCGGTAGCGCGCACCGCCTGCCGGTCGATGGCCGCGCGCACCTCGGCTTCCGATCCCACCACCCGCACCCGGCTCTGCGCCCGCGTCACCGCGGTGTAGAACAGCTCCCTGGTCAGCAGCTGGGAGTCTTCCGGCGGCAACAGCACCGTCACCTCGGCGGACTGGCTGCCTTGGGATTTGTGGATCGTCATCGCGTGCATGGTGTCCACCTCCGCCAGCCGGCCCGGGGCGAACGTCAGTGTTCCGAACGAGGGGCCTCCGACCGCCACCCGCAACCCGTCCGGTGCTGCCACCGTCACCCCGGTGTCGCCGTTGTACAGTTTGAGCCCATAGTCGTTGGCGGTCACCAGGATCGGGCGCCCGGCATACCACGTCGACCACAGCGGTTCGCCGGTCGCCTCGGTCAGCCACCGCTCCACCTGACGGTTCCAGTGCGCCACCTCGCGCCGGTGCGCACACAGCAGCCGGTGTTCCTCCAGCGTCCGCAGCGCCGTGGCGGTATCGCCGAGCACACACGCCTCCCGCAACCGAAGTGCCTGTGGCAGCAGCACATCGCGCAGCGACTGCGCCGAGGGCAGCCACTCGATATGCGCGCCGCCGGCCCGCAGCACCTGCAACGCGGTGTCGGCATCGCCGTCGCGCACCGCGGCGGCCAGGTCGCCGATATCGGCGCCGAACCGATGCGAGGTCGTCAGCGACGCTACCCGCGCCGCACCCAGTCCCTGCACCAGATCCGCAAGTACTGCACCGGCTTCCACCGACGCCAACTGATCCGGATCGCCCACCAGCAGCAGCCGGGTATCCGGGCGCACGGCCTCCAACAACCGGGCCATCATGGTCAACGACACCATCGAGGTCTCGTCCACGACGATCACATCGTGGGGCAACCGGTTGCCGCGGTGATGCCGGAACCGCGACGAG
Source organism: Mycolicibacterium frederiksbergense (assembly GCF_012223425.1). Classification (GTDB taxonomy): domain Bacteria; phylum Actinomycetota; class Actinomycetes; order Mycobacteriales; family Mycobacteriaceae; genus Mycobacterium; species Mycobacterium frederiksbergense. Next base: position 1,457,495 of record NZ_CP038799.1, on the reverse strand, counting down.
GTGTCCGGTCTCGACCCGAGCAGCCGGTGCAACGTGGTGGCCTGCAACCCGGTGAGCCGTGACCGGTCCGCCGCATCGAGCTCGTCGACGGCGGCCTGCACGGCCTCTTGCAACCGGGCCGCAGCCTTGCCGGTGGGCGCGGTCAGCGCGATCCGTGGAGACGGCCTGCCCTCCAGGGCCGCCTGCTCGGCCAGCAGGGCCAGCAGCCGCGCCACCGTCGTCGTCTTCCCGGTGCCGGGGCCGCCGGTCAGCACGGTAAGCCCTTGGGAAAGCGCCATATTGGCCGCGGCCCGCTGCTCGGCGTAGTCGTCGTCGAACAGCCGCAGCACATCCGGAGCTCGCCCGGGCGGGACGGTGCCTACCAGGGCCAGCACGTCTGTGCACACCTGCTGCTCCTCCAGCCAGTACCGGTCCAGGTAGAGCAGATCGCCGAACAGTCGCAGCACCGGCGGGGTCTGGGCCAGCGGGCTCGCCGCCACCGCCGCCAGCCACTGGTCGGCCTGCAGTCCCACCTCCGGTGCGGCCGCCCGCAGATCCACGCACACCGATCCGCCGCGCAGCGCCCGCACCACCAGGCGCACGGCCAGCGCCACGTCCTCGGAGGTTTCCCCGCCCAGCGCCGTCAGCCGTTGTGCCACCTGGATATCGGCGGGTGCGAAATCGTCGATGATCATGTGCGCCCCAGCAGGTCGGCGAGTGCGATGGTCAGCGCGGCCGGCGGGTCCCAACTGAACACGCCGGCGGGGTGGCCGTCCTGCACCGGGGTCAGCGCGCCGCACATGCCGCGCACGAACAGATACATCACCCCGCCGAGATGGCGCTGCGGGTCATAGCCCGGCAACCGCCACGACAGATAGCGGTGCAGCACCACGCTGTACAGCAGCGCCTGCAGCGGATAGTCCGAGTGCAGCATGGCCTCGACCATGCGTTCGCGGCCGTAGTCGGCGGCGGTCAGTGGCGCATCGGCGACGCCCAGCCAGTTGGTCTTGTAGTCCACGATCACAAATTTCGCGTCAAGCCCATCACCGATACGCAGCACCGCGTCCACCGAACCGGACAGATAACCCCGCAGCGGTTGCCGGCCCAGCGCGCCCGCAGACAACCGGCCCGCGTAGGAGGCCAACGGGTCGTCGGTGCTCAGATGCTCGGCCAGCAGCGCACCCACGTCCGATAGCCGCGCGAACGTCCCGGCCGCGGTATCGCCGCCGGCCAGCGGGAACTCGAAATCCAACTCCCGCAACCGGTCCGACAACCCGATCTGGCGCAGGGTGACCCCGGGCGCCAGCGGGCCCAGATCGGTGTCGTGCATCGGGACCATTGCGGCCGCCAGATCCTCGGCGGTCACCGTCACCGGCCAGCGGGCAGCGTGGCGGCGCACGTGCTCGGTCAGTTCGGCGGTCAGATCGCCGGCGAACGGATCGGCGGTCTCCAGCACCGCGTGCACCAGTGACCCGAAAGCCGCACCGGAGGGCAGATCCGCCATCGGCGAGGGCACATCCGCGCCGGAAGCCGGTGCCACCAAGGGGATGTCGGCCACCTCGTCGTCGAGTTCGGCCACCTCCGGCTCGCTGGACACCGGGGACTCCTCGGCCGCCCGCAGCAGACCGGAGTAGGAGGTGCGCCGCCACGACGTGTCGATGGCGCGGTGGAAATGCCGCACCGCCAACGCGGTGGGCGCGGGTGGCGCCGGCGCCGGGGTGACCGGCTCGATCAGTGATTCCTCCAGCACCGGGCCGCCGGCCTGCTCCCACGCGCGCAGCCGGGCCAGCGCGTCCAGGTCCGAGATCTTGGCGGGGCTGCACACCGCGGGCACCTCGGCCTCGCCGGGCGCGCGGCCCCGCATCAGCCGCGACAGCCCCCCGTTGGGCTCGTCCCAGGACGGCGCCCACCACGCAACCACCTGCGAGCAGGCGCGCGTCATCGCCACATAGGTCAGCCGGCTGTCATTGGCCGCGGCCTCGGCCTTGCCGGTCCGCAGCACCACCGGATCGGGTTCGCCGACATACAGGCAGCGGGCTCCGTCCTCGTGGTACAGCACCGGATTCGGGTCCGGTGAATACCGATTGAACGCGAACGGCAGGTACACGATCGGGTACTGCAGCCCCTTGGATACCCAGACCGTCATGATCTGTACCGCGGCGGCGTCGCTGTCGAGGCGCCGGTTGCGTTCAGCCGAGCCGGTCTCCTCGGTCGTCTGGGTGCGCAGCCAGTCCCGCAGCGCGGGCAGCCCGAAACCCGCACGGTGCGCGGTGTTCTGCAGCAGCTGGGTGACATGTGCCAGGTCGGTCATCAGCCGCTCGCCGCCCTGCCAGGACAGCACCTGCTTGCCCATGCCGGCCAGTTGCGCGGCCTCCAGCACGGCGGCCACCCCGCGTTCCCGGGCATGTCCGGCCCAGCTGCGCAGCTCCTCGGCGATCCGGTCGGTCAGTGAGTCACCGCCGGCGGCAAGGCTTTCCGCGGTCTCCCGGAAGAACACCGTCGACGCCGCCGCCCGGACCAGGCCGGGGCGGTGCGGCTGCTCGAACGCCTCCAGCAGGCACAACCAGTCCTGCGCGGCCGTCGAGGCGAACACATTGGAGTCCCCGGTGTACACCGCGGGGATACCGGCCTCGGCGAGTGCGCGGTCGCAGGCCCGGGCATCCTTGTGCGTTTCCACGATGACGGCGATATCGCGGGCCTCCAGCGGCCGTCCGGCGAATGTGGCGCCACCGGCCAGCAGCGCGCCGATATCGGCGGCCAGGTCGCGGCCGATGTGCTCGCGCAGGCGGTCGATGCCGATGGTGCGGGTGCCCTTGCCCCCGCGGGTCACCACCCGCAACCGGAACGGATCGTTGCGCGGCGCGCCGGCGAGCCGGTGGCCCTGATGATGTGCGGTGACATCGTGCACGACGATTCCGGGCCCTCCGAGCTGCGCGCCGCCCAGCACCACCTGCAGTCGGTTCACCAGGGCGGCGTCGCTGCGCCAGTTGATGCCGAGGGTCTGCTTGTCCCCGGCGGTCTCCGCGGCCCGCAGGTAGGTGTCGATATCGCCGCCGCGGAAGGCGTAGATGGCCTGCTTTGGGTCGCCGATCAGGATCAGCGTCGACTGGCCGGCGAAGGCCCGCTCGATGACCTGCCACTGCACGGGATCGGTGTCCTGGAACTCGTCGACCATCACCACCGGCCAACGCTGCGGCATCCGGACCCGGGCCGCCGAACCGGGATCGGCCAGCGCGTCGGCCAGCCGGGTCAGCAGATCGTCATAGCCCAACACGCCGCGGCGGCGTTTACGGATCTCCAACTCGTCCAGCACATCCCGCGCGAAGCTCAGGCATTCCGCGGTGAGCGAGTCCGGCTCGGGATCCAGCGGCCGCAGCTCTGTCGCCGGGTTGCGCACCACCTGGGCTGCGAGCTTCTGAGCGTCGCGGTAGCTCAGCCGGGGGGCGTCGGCGTCATTGCCGAACCGGGCCAGGTACAGGTCGTCGACGATCTCGGACACCAGCTCGTCGAGGCTTTCCACCAGGGTGACGCCGCTGTCGCTGTCGCCGGCCACGCCGAGGGATTTCAGCACGATATGGCAGAACTGATGCGTGGTCGCGATGGTGGCGGCATCGAATCCGGCCAGCGCGTCGCGCAGCCGCTGCTGCCGCGCCTCGTGGTCCGCGGCGATCAGATGTCGCAGCAGGTCGGTGTCCGCCGCCGACGGGTCCGCGAAAGCGGCCAGCGCGCCGACGATCTGGCCGCGCACCCGCTCTCGCAGCTCCTGGCTGGCGGCCCTGCCGAAGGTGATGAGCAGCATCTCGTCGAGCGTGGCCCGGTCTTCGGCGACCATCCGGGTCACCAGCCCGGCCAGCGCGAAGGTCTTGCCGGTGCCGGCGCTGGCCTCCAGCACCGTCGTCGACGCCGGTGCGGGCAGCGGACCGGTCAGGTCGAAGGTGCGCACGTCCCCGCTCACGCGGTGGCCTCGGCGTGCAGCAGCGGCAGCCACAGCCGCTGCGCGTAGTCGTCCATGCCCACCAGGTCAGCCAGATCGGGGTCGCGGCCCCACACCCGCTCGATGGCCGGGTCGTCGCGCTCGTTGCGCCAGCGGTAGTTCGCCGCCTGCGCGGGGTCATCGCCGGCGTCGCGGGCACCGGCCCACGCGAAGGAGGTCTTGATCGGCAGCGGCAGCGGGCGGCGCCTGCCCTCGTCGTACATCGCCACCAGATCACGCAACAGGCCGACGGCGTCGTTCGGGCCGTCGAGGCCCTGCACGCGGGGCGTGGTGCCACGCGGCGGCCGGCCGATGCACACCGCCGACCACCGCTGGCCGCGTTGAGCAGTCAACGCCAGCAGCGGAATCCACGATGCCAGCAGGTGCTGCCCGCCGAGCTTGGAATAGGTCGGAACGGGGACCAGACGATCGGCGAAGACGGAGTTCACCGTCCCGGTCAGCCGCCGCCCCGAACCCAGTTCGATGTCCACGTCGAACGCCTGGCCGTCGGCCCGTCGGTAGCGCAGGGCCTCGGCCGCCAGCAGGGCTGCCTGGTCGCGCAGTTCGACGGCGCGCCGCCAGCCGAGCCTGCCCGGCGGCAACGTGCCGCGCCGCCACTCGGCCTGCTGGGCGTCCTGCGGGGTCATCCCGCGCATGATGTCGTTGAGCATCCGGTTGCCGACGGTCCACTCCTGCAGCGCGTCGATCTCGACGGGCATCACATCGGATAACCCGTCCACTTCCCACGGCAGGGTGTAGTCCAGTGCCCGGAAGAAGCCCTTGACCGGATTCTTGAAGAAGGCGATCAGGTCGGCCAGCGACACATCACCGGTCGGCGGCGCCGGCAGCGGCCCGGACACGAAGGCCGGTTGCGGGGCCCGGGTGCCCGCCATCGCGCGGGCGGTGTCGAGGACGGTCGGGTCGAAGGTGAACGGCGAATCCGGGATCAGCCGGCCCGGTTGCACATTCTGGACATCGAAGGGCTGCAACGGATGCCGTGTCAGTAGGTCGTCGACGGGACCGCCGGCGGTGGCTTTCAGCGTGTCCAGCAGTTCGGCGATCGGCACCGCGGGGGGCCGCGGTTGCCCGGTGTACTCGTTGGCGCCGGTGTAGGTGATCACCAGGGTCTGGGTGGCCGCACCGATCGCGTCGAGCAGCAGCTGGCGGTCCTCGGAGCGGATATCGCGCTCACCGGTCATCGGGTCGCGGGCCAGCGCATCGTCACCGTCGACGGCGCCGAGGCGCGGGAACACCCCGTCGTCCAGGCCGACCAGGCACACCACCCGGTGCGGCACCGAGCGCATCGGGACCATCGTGCACACCGTCAGGGTGCCGGTGCGGAAGTTGGCGCGGGTCGGTCGCCCGGCCAGGTGCCGGTCCAGTAGCGCACGAATATCGCTGAGCCGCAATGCTATCGATCCGGCGCCTGAGCTCTCGGCGATGTCGGCGAACTCGCGCTGCACCTGGGCGGCCGGCCATTCCTCGTCGTCGAAGGCCAGCGCCTCGATGCCGTCGGTCAGTGCCTGCAGCCAGTCGGTGAGGGGGCGGGTGCCGCTGAGGGCACCGATGGTGTCGGTGAGCTTCTGCACGAAGTCGGCGAAGCGGCCGGCCAGTTCCACCCGGTTGCTGCTGACATCATCGAGGGGCAGCGTGGTGCCCAGCCAGGCGCGCGAGTCATCGGACATGGCTACCCCGGCAAGCACTCGGTCGACGCCGAATCGCCAGGTATTGTGTAGGAATTCGACGCCGTAGGGTGCCCGGTGTGGCTGGTCGAAGCCCCACCGGATGTTGGCCTCGCGCACCCACCCGGTGATGGCGTCCAGATCGTCGTCGGTGAACGCGAACCGGGCCCGCACCGGGGTGGCCGCGGCGATGTTGAGGACCTCGCTGGCACCGGCCCGGCCGCCCGCGAGGATGAGCAGCTGTGCGGCCACCGACAGGAGCGGATTCGTCTGCACAAGAGCGCGATCGGCGAGCCGCACGCGCAGCCGGTGGGCCGGGTGGGCGTTGCGCACCACCTCGCCGAGCCCGAACCCGGCCGTGATCAGGGGTGCGTAGGTTTCGATGTCCGGGCACATCACCAGGATGTCGCGCGGTTCCAGGGTGGGGTCGTCGGCGAGCAGTCCCAGCAGCACCTCGCGCAGGACGTCGATCTGGCGGGCCGGGCCGTGGCAGGCGTGCACCTGGACGGATCGGTCGGTTGCCCGGTGGGTCCGGCCCTCGGGGCGCACCGCGTCCGCGGCGATATCGGATTGTAGCCAGCCCAGCAGCGTGTCGGGATACGTTGCGGGGGAGAGGTATTCGTCGGTCGTCGGTTCGGGCAGCGCACGCTGGAGCTCGCGCAGGTCGCGGCCCAGGGTGGCCAGCAGTGGGTGTCCGACGTCGCGGTGACCGACATCGTCGCGGCGGGGGATGGGGCCGCGGCTTCCGGACAGTGCGCGCCAGAGGTTGTCACTGGGGTGCGGGAGCCACAGGTGCAGGTCGTGGTGGGCGGCCAGGGCGTCCAGCAGCTCGATCTCGGTGGACGGCAGTCGGGTGTGCCCGAACAGCGAGATCCGCTCCGGCAGGTCGGTGCGCGCGTCGCGGAGCCGGGCCAGCGTCTCGGCATGCCGGATGTGCGGGGCAGGGGCGTTGATGTGCTGGATCAGCTTGTCCCACAACGGCCGTTGCCAGGATAGATCGTCGGGCAGGCCGTCCCAGTCGGTGAGCAACGCCGGGCGTTGCCGTGCGTAGGAGGCGAACAGCCCGGCCAGCCGGCGCGCGACGGCGTACCGGCGCCCCTGTCGGAGCTCGCGTTCTTCGCCGGCGGCGAAGTGGCCGAGGTGGGTGGCAAGTGTCGCGCACCAAGGCTCGTCGAGGCTGTCGTCGATGACGGCGAGCAGCGGCCAGACCATGGCGTCGGCGGCCCACGGGTCGCTGGCGGTGGTGCCGGTCAATTCGGCGATCAAGGACCGTGGGTTGCGGAACTGCACACCGGCGCAGATGCCGAGACGGTTGGACAGTCGTTGGCTGAGCCAGCGCTCGACGCCCTTGGCGGGCACCAGGACCAGCTCGGTGGCGAACGGGTCCGCCAGTGGCTGGGCCAGCATGGCGCCCAGACCGTCGGCGAGCTGATCCGTCCGCTCGGCGCGGTGCAGGTGCAGAGCCATCGAGGTCAGCGTAGTGGGCGGCTACGACAGCGGCGGGTACTCCAGGCCCAAACATCGCAGTGGGCGGTCTCACCCGTTGCTGCGTTGTCAGAAGTCCCTGTCGGCGGTGCCCGACTCGGTGGCCGACGTCGTCGCCATCACGTTCCCGGCCAGGTCCTCCGGCCTCGTACCCGTCGAGGGTGTCCAGACCATCGCACCGGTCCCCAGGGCGAACTGTCGGTACACGCCGAGCGTGTCGGAGTCATACGTGCCGAGCACGATGGTGAGGGTGTTGCCGGTCAACGTCATCGTGGACGCCGTTCCGGTCGCGCCGTAAGTGACGGGGGCGCTGCCACTCAAACTGGCGAGATAGTCCTGGCGGCCGAGATAGACCGTACCCAGGGGCAATATCGCGCTGTTGGTCGAGTCGTAGATCTGCAGGTAGTCGTTCAGGCCATTCAAGAGGGTGCCGTTGTACCCGCGCACCACGACGTTCGTCGTCGAACCGTCCCATCCAGCCAGGATCGTTGTCGGATCGATCGCCTCGCTGAAGGTGTAGGTGAAGGTGTCTCCCTGTTCGATCAAGCCGGCGGAGCCGCTGTTGGTGGATTGAACGTCGACTGCCGTGGGGGCGACGTTGTCGACGATGGTGATGCTGACGGTGGCGACGGTGCTGTTCGCCGTACCGTCGTTGGCCACGTAGGTGAAGCTGTCGGTGCCGTTGTAGTTCGTCGCGGGCGTGTAGGTGAACGAGCCGTTCGCATTCAGCGTCAGGGACCCATGGGTGGGCCCGGCCACCACCGAGGCGGTGAGCGTGTTGCCGTCGACGTCGGTGTCGTTGCTCAGCACGTTGCCGTTGAGGGTGATGCTCTGGTTGGTGCTGTAGGAGTCGTTGGTGGCGACCGGTGCGTCGTTGACGGCGTTGACCGTCACCGTGACGGTGGCGGTGTTGCTGGTGATGGTGCCGTCGGTGGCGGTGTAGGTGAAGCTGTCGGTGCCGTTGTAGTTGGTGGTGGGGGTGTAGGTGAAGGTGCCGTCGGTGTTGAGGGCCAGGGTGCCGTGGGTGGGTCCGGCGACCACAGTTGCCGTCAACGTGTCGCCGTCGATGTCGGTGTCATTGCTGAGCACGTTGCCGGCGAGCTGGACATCTTCGTTGGTGGTGAAGGAGTCGTTGGTGGCGACGGGGGCGTCGTTCACCGGGTTGACGGTGATCGACACGGTGGCGGTGTTGCTGGTGGCGGTGCCGTCGGTGGCGGTGTAGGTGAAGCTGTCGGTGCCGTTGAAGTTGGTGGTCGGGGTGTAGGTGAAGGTGCCATCCGGGTTGAGGCTCAGGGTGCCGTTTGTCGGCCCATTGGCGAGGGTGGCGGTGAGGGGATTGCCGTCGGCGTCGGTGTCGTTGCTCAAGACGTTGCCGTTGAGGGGGGATTCCTCGTTGGTGGAGTAGGTGTCGTTCACGGCGACGGGAGTGTCGTTGACCGCGGTGACGGTGATGCTGACCACCGCGGTGTTGCTGTTGACGGTGCCGTCATTGGCCTTGTAGGTGAAGACGTCGGAGCCCGTGTAGTTGGCCGTCGGGGTGTAGGTGAAGGTGCCGTCGGTGTTGAGGGTGAGGGTGCCGTGGGTGGGTCCGGTGACCAGTGTTGCGGTGAGGGTGTTGCCGTCGGCGTCGGTGTCGTTGGTCAGCACGTTGCCGGTCAGTTGGGTGTCTTCGTTGGTGGTGTAGCTGTTGGAGACGGCGACGGGCGCATCGTTGACGGCGTTGATGGTGATGGAGACGGTGGCGGTGTTGCTGGTGGCGGTGCCGTCGCTGGCGGTGTAGGTGAAGCTGTCGGTGCCGTTGTAGTTGGTGGTGGGGGTGTAGGTGAAGGTGCCGTCGGTGTTGAGGGTGAGGGTGCCGTGGGTGGGTCCGCTGGCCAGCGTTGCCGTCAACGTGTTGCCTTCTGCGTCAGTGTCGTTGGTCAGGACATTGCCGGTCAGTTGGGTGTCTTCGTTGGTGGTGTAGCTGTTGGAAGCGGCGATGGGCGCATCGTTGACGGCGTTGATGGTGATGGAGACGGTGGCGGTGTTGCTGGTGGCGGTGCCGTCGCTGGCGGTGTAGGTGAAGCTGTCGGTGCCGTTGTAGTTGGTGGTGGGGGTGTAGGTGAAGGTGCCGTCGGTGTTGAGGGTCAGGGTGCCGTGGGTGGGTCCGGTGACCAGTGTTGCGGTGAGGGTGTTGCCGTCGGCGTCGGTGTCATTGCTGAGCACGCTGCCCGTCAGGATGCTGTCCTCGTTGATGTTGAAGCCGTCCCCGGCGGCGACCGGAGTGTCATTGACGGACGTGATCGAGATTGTCACCAAGGCGTTGTCCGTCAAGGTGCCGTCGCCGGCGGCGTAGGTGAAGCTGTCGGTGCCGTTGTAGTTGGCCGTCGGGGTGTAGGTGAAGGTGCCGTCGGCATTGAGGGTCAGGGTGCCGTTGGTCGGCCCATCGACCAGTGTCGCGGTGAGGGTGTTGCCGTCGGCATCGGTGTCATTGGTGAGCACATTGCCGCTGACCTGGGTGTCCTCGTTGGTGGTGAACGAGTCATCCACAGCGACCGGGGCATCGTTGACGGCCGTCACCGCGATTGTCACCAGGGCGGTATTGCTGGTCGCAGATCCATCCGATGTCCGATAGCTGAAGCTGTCGATACCCGTGTAGTCGGCGGTCGGGGTGTAAGTGAAGCTGCCATCCGGGTTGAGGGTCAGGGCGCCGTGGGCAGGACCGTCGAGCAATGTGGCCGTGACGGTGTCGCCGTCGACGTCAGTGTCGTTGGACATCACGTTTCCGGTCAGGGTGCTGTCTTCACCGATCGAGTAGGAATCGTTGTTGGCGACCGGTGCGTCGTTGACCGGGGTGACCGTGATCGACACGGTCGCGGTGTTGCTGGTGGCGGTGCCATCGGTGGCGGTGTAGGTGAAGGAGTCGGTGCCGTTGAAGTCGGCGGTCGGTGTGAAGGTAAACGTCCCGTCGGTGTTGAGAGTGAGGGTGCCGTTTGTGGGTCCGTCGACCAGTGCCACCGTCAACGAATTACCATCAACATCAACATCATTGGAGAGCACGCTAGCCGACAGGCTGTTGTCCTCATCGAATGTGAATGAGTCGTCCACGGCGGCGGGAGCATCGTTCACCGCTGTCACGGTGATCGAGACGGTGGCAACCGTACCGGTGGTGGTGCCGTCGTCTGCGGTGTAGGTGAAGCTGTCGGTGCCGTTGTAGTTGGCGGCTGGGGTGTAGGTGAACGTTCCGTCCTCGTTGAGTTCCAACGTGCCGTTGGCTGGCCCGTCGACCAGGGTGGCGGTCAAGGAATCGCCTTCGGCGTCCGTGTCATTGCCCAACACACTCCCGGTGAGGACGCTGTCCTCGTCGGTGGCGAAGGAATCGTCGACCGCGACGGGGATGTCGTTGACCGGGTTGACGGTGATGGACACGGTGGCAATCGAACTGGTGGCGGCGCCGTCGCCTGCCGTATAGGTGAAGGAGTCGGCGCCGTTGAAGTCCGTATCCGGTGTGTAAGTGAAGGATCCGTCGGCATTCAGCGTCAGGGTGCCGTTGGTGGGCCCGTCGACCAGGGTGGCGGTCAGCGTGTCGACATCGACATCGGAATCATTCGAGAGCACGTTGCCGGTGAGGGCGGTGTCTTCGTCGGTGGTGAAGCTGTCATCCACGGTGACGGGGGTGTCGTTGACCGCGTTGATCGTGATCGACACCGTGGCAACCGAACTTGTGGCTGCACCGTCGGTGGCGGTGTAGGTGAACGAGTCGGCCCCGTTGAAGTCTGTATCCGGTGTGTAAGTGAAGGATCCGTCGGCATTCAGCGTCAGGGTGCCGTTGGTGGGTCCGTCGACCAGGGTGGCGGTCAACGTGTCGCCATCGATGTCTGAATCGTTGGTTAGCACGTTGCCGGCCAGCTGGGTGTCTTCGTCGGTGCTCACCGTGTCACCCGCTGCGACCGGGGCATCGTTGACTGGGTTGACGGTGATGGAGACGGTGGCGACGGAGCTGGTGGCGGTGCCGTCGGTGGCGGTGTAGGTGAAGGAGTCGGGGCCGTTGTAGTTGGCCGCCGGGGTGTAGGTGAAGGTGCCGTCGGGGTTGAGGGTGAGGGTGCCGTTGGTGGGGCCATCGATGAGGGTGGCCGTGAGGGTGTCGGCGTCGGCGTCGGAGTCGTTGGTCAGTACGTTTCCGGTGAGGACAGTGTCTTCGTTGGTGCTCACCGTGTCACCCACGGCGACGGGGGTGTCGTTGACTGGGGTAACCGTGATCGACACGGTGGCAACGGAGCTGGTCGCGGTGCTGTCGCTTGCGGTGTAGGTGAACGAGTCGGGGCCGTTGTAGTCCGCATCCGGTGCGTAGGTGAAGCTGCCGTCGGTGTTGAGGGTGAGGGTGCCGTTGGTCGGCCCGTCGACCAGTGTCGCGGTCAGCGTGTCGGCGTCGGCATCCGAGTCATTCGAGAGAACGTTGCCGTTGAGGACGGTGTCTTCATCCGTGCTCACCGTGTCACCCGCGGCAACTGGAGCGTCGTTGACCGGGCTGATGGTGATGGACACCGTGGCAATCGAACTCGTCTCGGTGCCGTCGCCCGCCGTATAGGTGAACGAGTCGGTCCCGTTGAAGTCTGCATCCGGCGTGTAGGTGAAGGATCCGTCGGCATTCAGGGTCAGGGTGCCGTTTGCCGGCCCGGTCACCAGTGTCGCGGTCAACGTGCTGCCGTCGGCATCGGAGTCGTTGGTCAGGACGTTGCCGGTCAGATGGGTGTCTTCGTCGGTGCTGAACGAGTCATCAACAGTGACGGGGGTGTCGTTGACCGAGTCGACCGTGATCGACACCATGGCAACAGAACTGGTGGCCGTGCCATCCGTGGCGGTGTAGGTGAACGAGTCAGCCCCGTTGAAGTCCGCATCCGGGGTGTAGGTGAAGCTGCCGTCGGCATTCAGCGTCAGGGTGCCGCTTGTCGGCCCGTCGACGAGTGTCGCGGTCAGCGTGTCGCCATCGACATCCGAATCGTTGGTCAGGACGTTGCCGGTGAGGGCGGTGTCTTCATCTGTGATGAACGAGTCATCGACAGTGACGGGGGTGTCGTTGACTGGGGTAACCGTGATCGACACGGTGGCAACGGAGCTGGTCGCGGTGCTGTCGCTTGCGGTGTAGGTGAAGGAGTCGGGGCCGTTGAAGTCGGCTGCCGGGGTGTAGGTGAAGCTGCCGTCCGGGTTGAGCGTCAGGGTGCCGTTTGTGGGTCCGTCGACCAGGGTCGCGGTCAACGTATTGCCGTCGGTATCCGAGTCGTTGGTCAGCACGTTGCCGGTGAGGACGGTGTCTTCGTCGGTGCCGAACGTGTCACCCGCTGCGACGGGCGCATCGTTGACCGCACCGACGGTGATCGACACGGCGGCTACAGAACTGGTGGTGGTGCCATCTGTGGCGGTGTAGGTGAAGGAGTCGGGGCCGTTGTAGTTGGCGTTCGGTGTGTAGGTGAAGCTGCCGTCGGGGTTGAGGGTGAGGGTGCCGTTGGTGGGGCCGTCGACCAGGGTGGCGGTGAGGGTGTCGCCATCGACATCCGAATCGTTGCTCAGCACGTTCCCGGTGAGGGCGGTGTCTTCATCCGTGCTGAACGAGTCATCGACAGTGACGGGGGTGTCGTTGACCGCGTTGATCGTGATGGACACGGTGGCAACCGAACTGGTGGTGGTGCCGTCGTCTGCGGTGTAGGTGAAGCTGTCGGGGCCGTTGAAGTCGGTATTCGGCGTGTAGGTGAAGGACCCGTCGGCATTGAGGGTGAGGGTGCCGTTGGTGGGCCCGTCGACCAGGGTGGCGGTCAAGGAATCGCCTTCGGCGTCCGTGTCATTGCCCAACACACTCCCGGTGAGGACGCTGTCCTCGTCGGTGGCGAAGGAATCGTCGACCGCGACGGGGATGTCGTTGACCGGGTTGACGGTGATCGACACCGTGGCAATCGAACTCGTCTCGGTGCCGTCGCCCGCCGTATAGGTGAACGAGTCGGCCCCGTTGAAGTCCGTATCCGGGGTGTAAGTGAAGGATCCGTCGGCATTCAGCGTCAGGGTGCCGTTGGTGGGTCCGGTCACGAGTGTCGCGGTCAACGTGTCGCCGTCCACGTCGGAGTCGTTGGTCAGGACGTTTCCGGTCAGTTGGGTGTCCTCGTCCGTGCTCACCGCGTCACCCACCGTGACCGGAGCATCGTTGACCGGGTTGACGGTGATCGAAACCGTGGCCACCGGGCTGGTGGCGGCACCGTCGGTGGCGGCGTAGGTGAACGAGTCCGCGCCGTTGAAGTCCGCATCCGGGGTGTAGGTGAAGCTGCCGTCGGCATTCAGCGTCAATGTGCCGTTGGTGGGTCCGTCGACCAGGGTGGCCGTGAGGGTGTTGCCGTCCACGTCCGAGTCGTTGGTCAGGACGTTGCCGGTGAGGGCGGTGTCTTCGTCCGTGATGAACGAGTTATCAACAGTAACGGGAGCGTCGTTGACTGGGTTGACGGTGATGGACACGGTGGCAACGGGGCTGGTCGCGGTGCTGTCGCTTGCGGTGTAGGTGAAGCTGTCGGCCCCGTTGAAGTTGGTATTCGGGGTGTAGGTGAAGGATCCATCGGCATTCAGCGTCAGTGTGCCGTTGGTGGGGCCGTCGACCAGGGTGGCCGTGAGGGCGTCGCCGTCCACGTCCGAGTCGTTGGTCAGGACGTTTCCGGTGAGGACGGTGTCTTCGTCGGTGCCGAAGCTGTCATCCACGGTGACGGGCGCGTCGTTGATCGGGTTGATGGTGATGGACACGGTGGCAACAGAACTGGTGGTGGTGCCGTCGCCGGCGGTGTAGGAGAAGGAGTCAGCGCCGTTGAAGTCGGCGGCGGGGGTGTAGGTGAAGCTGCCGTCCGGGTTGAGTGTCAGGGTGCCGTTGGCCGGACCGTCGACCAGGGCGACCGTGAGGGTGTTGCCGTCCACGTCCGAGTCGTTGGTCAGGACGTTTCCGGTGAGGGCGGTGTCTTCATCAGTGCTGAAGCTGTCATCCACGGTGACGGGCGCGTCGTTGACCGCGTTGATCGTGATGGACACGGTGGCAACAGAACTGGTGGCGGTGCCGTCGCCTGCCGTGTAGGTGAACGAGTCAGCCCCGTTGAAGTCGGCGGTGGGGGTGTAGGTGAAGCTGCCATCGGCATTCAAGGCCAGGGTGCCGTTGGTCGGCCCGGTCACCAGTGTCGCGGTCAACGTGTCGCCATCGGCGTCGGAGTCGTTGGTCAGCACATTCCCGGTGAGGGCGGTGTCCTCGTCGGTGGCGAAGGAATCGTCGACCGCGACGGGGAGGTCGTTGACCGCGTCGACCGTGATCGACACCGTGGCAACGGGGCTGGTGGCGGTGCCGTCCGTGGCGGTGTAGGTGAAGCTGTCGGCCCCGTTGAAGTCTGTATCCGGTGTGTAAGTGAAGGATCCGTCGGCATTCAGCGTCAGGGTGCCGTTGGTGGGGCCATCGACCAGGATGGCGGTCAGCGTGTCGGCATCGACATCGGAATCATTCGAGAGCACATTCCCGGTGAGGACTGTGTCTTCATCGGTGCTGAACGTGTCACCCGCTGCTACGGGCGCATCGTTGACCGGGTCGACGGTGATCGACACGGTGGCAACAGAACTCGTGGCGGTGCCGTCGCTTGCGGTGTAGGTGAACGAGTCGGGGCCGGTGTAGTTGGCCGCCGGGGTGTAGGTGAAGGTGCCGTCGGGGTTCAGCGTCAAGGTGCCGTTGGTGGGCCCATCGACCAGGGTCGCCGTGAGCGTGTCACCGTCGGTATCCGAGTCGTTGGTCAGGACGTTGCCGGTCAGTTGGGTGTCTTCGTCCGTGATGAACGAGTCATCAACGGTAACTGGGGTGTCGTTGATCGGGTTGATGGTGATGGACACGGTGGCCACCGGGCTGGTGGTGGTGCCGTCGCCGGCGGTGTAGGTGAAGGAGTCGGGGCCGGTGTAGTTGGCCGCCGGGGTGTAGGTGAAGCTTCCGTCTGGGTTGAGGGTGAGCGTGCCGTTTGTCGGACCGGTGACGAGGGTGGCGGTGAGGGTGTCGCCATCCACGTCCGAGTCATTCGACAGGACATCGCCGACCAGCTGGGTATCTTCGTCGGTGGTGAAGCTGTCATCCACCCCCGTTGGAGTGTCGTTGGCCGCGTCGACGGTGATCGACACCGTGGCAATCGAACTGGTGGCGGTGCCGTCGGTGGCGGTATACGTGAAGGAGTCAGTGCCGTTGTAGTCCGCGGCCGGGGTGTAGGTGAAGCTGCCGTCCGGGTTCAGGGTCAGGGTGCCGTTGGCCGGCCCTGCCACCAGGGTGGCGGTCAATGTGTTGCCGTCCACGTCCGAGTCGTTGGTCAGGACGTTCCCGGTGAGGACGGTGTCTTCATCGGTGCTGAAGCTGTCATCCACGGTGACGGGCGCGTCGTTGACTGGGTTGACGGTGATCGACACCGTGGCAACCGAGCTGGTGGCCGAGCCGTCGGTGGCGGTATACGTGAAGGAGTCGGCGCCGTTGAAGTCGGCCACCGGGGTGTAGGTGAAGGTGCCGTCCGGGTTCAGCGTCAGGCTGCCGTTGGCAGGCCCGTTGACCAGTGTGGCGGTCAATGTGTTGCCTTCGGCATCAGCGTCGTTCGACAACACGTCCCCGGTGAGGACGGTGTCCTCGTCGGTGCTGAACGTGTCGCTCACCGCGACAGGAGTGTCGTTGACCGCGCTGACCGTGATCGACACCGTGGCAACAGAACTGGTGGCGGTGCCGTCGCTCGCGGTGTACGTAAAGGAATCAGCCCCGTTGTAGTTCAGCACTGGTGTGTAGGTGAACGTCCCGTCGGAGTTCAGCTCCAGTGATCCGTGGGTGGGTCCGCTGATCAGTGTCGCGGTGAGCGTGTTGCCGTCGGCGTCAGTGTCGTTGGACAGTACATTGCCGGTGAGAATGCTGTCCTCGCCACCGGTGTAGCTGTCTGCAGTCGCGACGGGCACCTTGTTGTCAGGGGCGACCGAGATCGACACCACGGCAACTGAACTGATGGCGGCACCGTCGGATGCGGTGTAGGTGAAGGAATCCGCTCCTTTGTAGTTCGGCGCCGGGGTGTAGGTGAACGAGCCGTTCGGATACAGGGTGAGTGTGCCGTGCGCCGGTCCAGACACCAATGTCGCGGTCAATGAAGGCGATTCAGCATCAGTATCATTGGACAGGACATTGCCGGACAGGGTGCTGTCCTCATTGACCGTGTAGCTGTCGTTGCCGGCAACCGGGACATCGTTGACCGGATCGACCAGCACCACCACGAGTGCCGGAGCGCTGGATAGCACCCCGTCCGAGACGGTGTAGGTGAACCAATCCACGCCGTTGAAATTGGCGGTGGGGGTGTAGGTGAAGGTGCCGTCCGTATTGAACTCCAGGGTGCCGTTCCCCGGGCCTTCGGTCAGCGACGCCGTCAGTGAATCTTCGTCCACATCACTGTCATTGGCGAGCAGGTTCCCGGTGAGGGAGCTGTCCTCATTGGTGCTGAAGATGTCGTCGCCGGCGACGGGTGCATCGTTGACGGGGCTGATGGTGATCGACACGGTGGCGACCGAACTTGTCGCGGTACCGTCGCCGGCGATATAGGCGAACGAATCCGCCCCGGCGTAGTCGGGGTCCGGCGTGTAGCTGAACGAGCCATCCGTGTTCAGTACAAGAGTTCCGTGGCTGGGCCCGATAATCGTCGTGGCAGTGAGGGTGTTTCCGTCGATATCGGTGTCGTTGCTGAGCACGCTTCCGGTCAGAACGCTGTCCTCGTTGGTGGTGAATGTGTCGTTGACGGCGACGGGCGCGTCGTTGACCGGTGTCACCGTAATAGATACTTTGGCAACAGCACTGGTTCCTACGCCGTCGGTGGCGGTGTAGGTGAACGAGTCTGTGCCTGTGTAGTTGGCTGCCGGCGTGTAGACAAACGCACCGTTGTCGTCGAAGACCAGGCTTCCGTGGGCGGGACCGTTGACCACGACGGAGGCCACGGAATCGCCATCGACGTCACTGACACTCACGGTGCCCGTGTAGCTGGCGTCCTCGTCGACAGTGAACGAAGTGTCACTTGCTTCGGGGGTGTCGTTGACGGCGTTGACCGTGATGGTGGCGGTAGCTGAATTGCTGGTGGCTACGCCATCGGACACGGTGTAGGTGAAGCTGTCGGTCCCGTTGTAGTTGGCGGCGGGTATGTAGGAGAACGACCCGTTCGGGTTCAATGTGAGGCTGCCGTGAGCCGGTCCCGCCCCGAGTGACACGGTCAGGGAGTCCCCGTCCGCGTCGGTGTCATTCGGCAGCACACTCCCGGTCAGGATGCTGTCTTCATTGATGGTGTAGCTGTCGTTCTGGGCGACGGGGGCGTCGTTGGCCGGTGTCACTGTGATGCTGACGAGTGTCGGTGCGCTGGTGAGTGTTCCGTCCGACGCGACGTAGGAGAATCCGTCCGTGCCGTGGAAGTTCGTGCCCGGGGTATAGGTGAAGGACCCGTCGGCATTGAGTTGGACGTTGCCGTGACTTGCGGGCATCACGAGGCCGGCAGTCATGGCATCGCCATCAGTATCGGTGTCGTTGTTCAACACGTTCCCGAAGAGCGCGGTGTCCTCCGTGGTCGTGTACAGATCGTCGCTGGTCTGCGGCGCCTTGTTGACCGGGGTGACCACAATCGCCACGGAGGCGCTGGCGCTGGCCATGAGGTTGGAGGCGCGGTAGGTGAATCCGTCCACGCCATTCCAGTCCGGGTTCGGCGTGTAGTTGAACACGCCGTTCTGTTCCAATGTCACGCTGCCATTGGATGGTTCGGAAAGCAGTGTGGTGGTGAGGGTTTGGTCGTTGGGATCGCTGTCATTGCTCAGTACGCTGCCCAGCACCGGGACGTCTTCGGGAGTGGTGAAGAAGTCGTTGTTGACAACCGGTGGGGTCTCGGCGGCGACGACGTTGATCGTGATCGTCGCCGTGTCGGTGTGACCCCAGGCTGGGCGCAGGAACCCGAGCAGCCCGTGCATGTGGAAGCGGTTGCCGGCGTCGCTGGCCGTGACCGTGAATTGGTCGGGGCCGGTGTAGTCGTCGTCGCGGGTATAGGTGAACGTGCCCGTCAGTTCGTCGACGGTGACCCATCCGTGGCTGGGTCCGCCGGGGACACCGCGTGTCGGCACGATGTAGGTGAGCTTGTCGCCGTCGCCGTCATGGCCGTTGAACGCGGTCGGGCTGCTGGTTCCGTCCGGCTCCAGGACGAGGGTGACTTCCTGCGGCAGCACAACGGGGGACCTGTTGAAGAACGTGCGCTGGAACTCCCGGACGACGGAGGCCAGCATCGCCCACAGCAGGGGTGGTTGGCAGGGGGCGGCCGGCCCCGGTGCCAGGAACGGCGACAGCAGCGTCGAGACGAATACCTGCATGACGCTCGTCTTCGCGGCTGGGGCCGCCGTGATCGGCGCGAGGGAAGCCGATGGCGTACCGACGCTCGCTGCCGGGCTGCTGTTGGCCCAGAAGTCCATACCCGCGGTTTGTGGTGCCGGCTCGGTCTCGTCGGTCCGGGACTGCAGCGAGATGGCGGCCGACGGGGTCGATCCGGTGGGTAGTACGGGGGCAGCAGGATCAGCCGGCGTCGAGTCGGATGCCGACGCATCGGAGTAGGCGCGGTCGGGTTCGGACGACGGTGGCGTCGTCTCGGGGACCGATGTGTCCGTGTTGGTCGACGCTGGGGTGGTGACCGTGGCGTCGGGCTGGCTCGCCGGCTCCGTCGCAGCATCGACATCAGTGTGAGTGGGTGCCTCGGTGGTGACGTCCGGCCCGGTCTCGTCCGCTGCATCAGGGGGAACGTCGAGGGTCGGCGCAGTCGTCGGCCTAGGCGCTGTCGCCGTCCGAGGAGATGTTGTCGCCGTTTTCGCCGACTTGGGCGACTTTGTGCGCGGCGTAGTCGGCGATGAGTCGTGCGAGGAGTTCTTGGACGTGGTGGGGCTGGCATGCGCGGTCCCGACGCCGAGCCCGGTCGTCAGTGCGGCCCCGACGCCGAGCGCGATAGCCAGCCCGCCGACCCGCCCGATGTACCTGCCGTAATTGCCGTTGTCGGCGGTCGACGTGGCTGCCTGGGCGTCCAGGCGGAAAGTGGGGTACGTCGCTTGGGCCCTGGCGGGGTCCTTGTGCTTGTGGTGGCGGGCCCGGTTTCGTCCCGCATCCCGACGTCGCGTACCAGATGCCAATATCCCACTCCCGCCGCCTTGGGCCCATCGTTGGACCACTCGCCTCGCAGTGGCACGTTTCCCCGGGGAGCGTCCAGCGATCGGACCTCACGACATGCGCCTAGCAAAAATTGACGTACCTGATAGTAAGTCTGTCGACGATCCTTCGTGGCCGAATGCCGGCCTGATCGCAGCCGTGATCGTGCGTGCTGAATCGACACATCAAGATCAATTGGTGTGTGCCGAGCAGCTTTGCTAAGGCATACCTAAGCGGTCGCGTCAGGCCGGGCTGCGCAGCGTCTGGACCATCTCGTCGATGACAACGGACTTCGGGGAGGCGGTAGCCCCCTCCCGCAACGAGATCAAAAAGACCACGGATCCCTCCACGTTGGGCACCGTGGTGACGACCATGCTGTGCAACGCGTTCGGCCCGTTGCAGTCGTCTGCGGCGATGCCGGTCACCGTGGCCACCACCTGCACCGCGGGACGAGTCCCGATGGTGAAGTCACGAACAGGGCTGAACTCCACGTTCGGCACCGTCTCGCCCTGGGTGTAAATCGGTGCCACCAGGGCAGATTCCTCGTCCAGGGCGGCCCTGATGTCCGGATTCTTGGAACCGGCGACGCCGGACATCGCCAGGTTCTGCTTCGGGCAGGCCGGGTTGGCGACGGTGGCCACCGCGCCGAGTTCCCGGATCACACACTGGCCTGCGGGGCAGGGCTTGGCCCAACCCGATCGAACACCGCATGCCGCGACGGTCCAGTCCGGCGGAGCGGCGTAGGCCAAGCCGAACCGATTGATGGCTGCGTGCCATCCCGGCTGGGAGCCCTCGTCGACGGATGCGGTGTAGCCGTCGCAGGTCATCGAGGAACTGACGACGCCATCGTCTGGGCTCGATGAGACCGGTGGGGGTGCGGATTGGACGGTTGCCGACGCTGCCGTCGAGGACGGGGCCGGACTGTCGGACGTGTCGTTGCTGAACTGCTTGACCACGACCACCGATAGCACCACGATGACGACGACTGCAATGACCAGAGCGACCCACAGCAACGTTGTGCGGTGCGGCTGCGGTTGGTCCCGTTCGGGGGGTCTGGAGCCTGGCGTGGGGTAGTTCAACGGGCCCTCTCCATCGGTGCGGTCGCGTTGGGGCCTCACCATTTTGTGTGTCGGTGATTATTCAACGTCGATCGATCCCCGACTCGAGAGTCTTCAATTTGTTCGCGAACTGCCGATCGGGTCGGTGGAGGACGGCGGACCCGTCCGGCCCCAAAATCAGCTCAGCGACATCTTGAATTCGGCTGCCAGCCCGTCGATCCCGGCCTGGATCGCCTCCAGCGCCGACGAGCGGGCCTTCAACTTGCTGGCCACATGCGCCTTCAGGTGCAGCGTCCCGGCGTATTCCGCGGCGACCTCCTGGGCCCGCGACAGCACCGCCTCGCGCTCCACGATCTCGTCGAGCCAGCCGGCGGAGATCGCCGCGTCCCCGGCGAACACCGCGGCCACCGACACCGCCCGCGAGAACGCCGCAGCCGTCAGCCGCGCCCGCATGATCTCCAGCGCCGCCAGCGGCAGCGTCATCCCGATCGCGACCTCGTTGGCCTGGCAGCGCGATCGCTGCGAGCCCACCCGGTGGTCACCGCTGAGCAGCAGAAAGGACCCCATCGCGATCGCGGGCCCGGTCGCGGCCATCACCACGGGCGCCGGGAACGTCAGCGTCCTGATCGCCAATTCGAAACCGCCCGAGAGCATCCCGTGTCCGGCGTCGGCGTCACCGGAGGCGAACACGCTCAGGTCGAATCCGCCGCTGAACACCCGATCGTTGCCGGCCAGCACCACGGCCTTGACCGTGCCCGCGGCGATATCGGTCTCGGCCTGATCCAGGGCGGCGTTGATGGAGGCCTGCATCGCCGGCGACAACGCGTTGACCTTGCCGTCGTCGAGCGTGATGGTCGCGACGGCTTCGTGAGCGGCGTAAGTGGCGGTCATGGGCCCGGATGTTACGGAGCGCGGTGCTTGATTCCGATGGCGGGGCTGGAGTGGTGCCGCCCGTTGGATGCTTCCGGCGCCAACTGTTCTTGGCCGATCCACGGGAACTCCAGCTCGGCGGTCTCATCGGACTGCCGTGTCCGCCAACGGTCCTGCGTCTCGCGCACCGCCCGGTTCATCCGGTCGATCTCGGCGCGGAACACCTCGGGCTGGGTCTCCTTGGAGGCGTAGTGGAAATAGGTCAGCACGCTGCGCAGCAGTTCCAGCTTCTGCTTCTCCCGCTTGGCCAGATCGTGGGTCGTCATCAGCTCGAGGCGCTGCACGGGCTGCAGTGTCGCCCAGTCCAGCACCACCTCCGCATCGAAGTCACGACCCTTCCCGCCGGCGGGCCGGTCTCCGTAGTGCACCGTGCCCTCGAACCGGGCCCGGATCTGCCCGCCGAACTCCTCGCGGCTGATCGCCGAATCCCACACAGTTCGCCACTCCTGCCCCGGAGCGAGCTGAGTGAGTTCGCTGGGCAACCGGAGTTCGGCGATCTCGGGCAGCCCGTCCTCACGGGTGTCCTCGTAGCGGCCGACCGTGAGCGGATGTGTGAACTCGAACCTGATGTTGTGCGCCGCGGACTTCCCGAAGTTGCGCACCACGAGTTCGATGACATGCCAGTCCGCGGGATGCGGCTCCATGTAGACCACCACGTGTGGCCGCAGCTCATCGCTCTTGATCAGGCGGTTCCGCTTGAGCGCACGCGCGGTGAACAGCAGTGCGCCCAGCCCGAGTGCCAGCCCAGCCCACGCTGCGATCGTCAGCCATCCGGCCGACCCCAGGCCGCTCAGATCGGCCCACCGATCCCTAAACCATTCCACCGCGACCTCACCTGATCATCCGATTGCGCCTCGGACATTAGCGCTTCGCTGGTGATCGCGTAAACCGCAACGCGCGGTTTAGCTGGTGAGCTCAGGAGGCCGCGGCGAGCGCCCTCGGCCGCAGTGGCGCGGCCGGGGTACCGGCCATCAGGCGCTCACCGCGGTCCAGCCAGTCCTGATCGGCCCATTCGACCTGCGCCGGTAGCCGACGCCAGTACCGCGGATGCGCCCGCACATGCATCTGGACGCTGGCGTGCACGACGGCATCGGCGGGCAGCCGGCGCAGTCCCACGTTCAGCGCCGAGCTTTCCGGTTCGGCATGCACCGACGGTGTGCGGTCGAGTCGCAGCCCGGCCCGTTCGGCGCCGTCGAGCATCCACTCCAGGGTCAGCGGGCTGGAGACGATGTCGCGGTGCGACCCGCGGAACCACACCTCATCCACCCCCTCGACGCGCTGCAGGTTCGGTGCGCCGTCGATGGCCACGGCGTGGCGGCCGGCGATGACGTTGACCGGCCCGGCCGTTCCGCGGATGCGGGTGGCATCCCACAATCCCAGGAAACGCACCGGCAGCGTGATGTCGTCGTGCTCGGCCAGGCCGGCGGCGACCTCGGTGACGTGCCGCCATTCCTGTGCGGTGCGCGAGGTCCGCGGCAGTGCGTAGGTGGCCAGCATGTAGCTGCGCAGATCGCCGTCGAGCACACCGATGGTGCCCAGCAGGCGGGTCAGCGCCTGAGCGCAGGCCGCGCCGCTACCGGCGCCGAAGACATAGACGTGGTCACCGGGGTGCCAGTGATCGACCAGGTGTGTGTAGGCGGCGGCGACCGATGCGCGGGCATCTTCGGGCCGGCTGTTGGTGTACTGCCGCCAGCCGAACTGTCCGCCCTGATCGACGAGCCGGAAGAGGGTTGTGGCGTTGCTTTCCCCGGAATGGTCGAAACACAACACGATGTTCTTCATGGCCACCCCCAGCGCTGCAACACAAACAAGCTCTAGCGAACGATTCTGCCAACATGCCTTGGTGCTACCAAGGCGTAATCTCGCTGAAAACACCACAGTCCTCAACGAAATTAGGCGTTCAAAGGCTATCTAGCCGCGGAATCAGTTGTCTATCCGCCAAATGACGTACAGCATCAATTGTTTGCAAGCAACGATGACTCAGGAAAGGGGCAGAACCACGCCCGGGCTGGCCAGGTCGCCGTGGACCTCCAGGGACTCCGGAGCGGTACCGGGCGGCACGTCGTAGGCGAAGGCGACGTCGACCGGTTGGCCGGGGTACAGCACCGCCGAGATACCGCCGAGGTAGAACGTGCTCTCGGTTTCGGTGTTGAAGGTCTGCCCGCCGGCGTTGAGTACCTGCTGGTCGGCGAGGAACGTGGCGGGCAGTTCACCGTTGTTGAGCAATGTCAGGCGTACGACGACGAACTCGCCGGAGGCCGTCTTGGTGAGCATCTCGTTGTCGGCGGCCGAGACCGTCGGGGTGATCTCCACGCCGTTGCTGGTGATCGCGACGTCGCCGTCGGAGACCTGTCCGCCGGCCCCGATGACCTCGCCCTCGGCCGTCCCGGTCGGGTCGGTGGAATCCGTTGCCGGTGCCGTCGTCCCAGCAGTCTCGGAGGTCTCGTCAGCCCCGGTGGCCTCAGTGGAATCGGTGCCGGGATCGGCGAAGGCGAACGCCCAGACCAGCACGGCCACCAGCACGGCCAACAGCCCGCCGACACCGATGAGATAGCCCTTCAGCGGACCGGAAGAACCGGCCTCGGTCTGCGGTGCGGTGGCGGCGAACGCCACGGGCTCGGTCGGGGGAGTCGGCACCGCCGCGGTGGGCGGCTCGGGCAGCTGCACGACGGCGGTGGGCTGATCCTGATCTGCGAGTTCGACGACGGTCGTCGGCTGATCCGCGGACACCTCCGGCTCTTCGGCGGCGGCGGGTTCGACCTCGTCGACGACGGGCTCCTCGGGCTCCGGTGCCGGGTCGGCCTCGGGAGTCTCGACCTCACTGACGGGCTCGGCCTTTCCGGCCTCGTCCCAGGACGGCATCGTCATGTCCTCGGGCCACGGCGGCAGTTCGCTCGGCCAGGCCGATGTCTCTTCGGTGGACGCAGATGTCTCGGTGGCGTCGGGCCCGTGATCGCTCCACGTGGCACCGTCCCAATAGCGTTGACCTCCGGATCCGTCAGGATCTGGGTACCAGCCGGCCGTGGTCGGCGGTGTCGTCATGCGGGGTTTCCTCCCTATGTGCGCCACCGGGGCGCTGTGACCTCGCAGAATAGTCCAGGCGCAGGTATGCCGCGAGAGTATTGCGGGTCGAGCGGCGCGCTCAGCCGCCCATCAGCATGCGCCACTGGTCCAGATTGCTGGCGCGGTAGACGTAATTGGAGCGCTTCACATCGGAGAGCGGGGCGCTCGGTTCCGTCGAGTACCAGTGGCCTGGGAAGACCGTCGGATCGCCCGACAGCGTCGACAGCGCCTGCAGGCTGCGGAACATGTCGTCGACGTTGCCGCCCGGGAAATCGGTGCGTCCGCAGCCCTCCAGGAACAGTGTGTCCCCGGCGACCAGCCGGCCGTCGAGCAGGAAGCACTGGCTGCCCGGGGTGTGGCCGGGGGTGTGCAGCAGTTCGATGTCGATATCGCCGACGCTGACCTTGTCGCCGTGCTCATGTGCGGTCAGATCACTCATCGCGATTCCCGTGACCTGTGAAACCCATTCGGCCTCAAGTGCATTCACGTGCACCGGCACGCTCACGCGCTCCAGCAGCTCGGCCACGCCGGCCAGTGTGAAGCCCATCATGGTGCCGCCGACATGGTCGGGGTGGTGGTGGCTGACCAGCACCCCGGACAGTCGCATGCCGTCCGCCTCGAGCGCGTCGACCAGTTCGCCTGCCGAATACGCCGGGTCGACCACCACCGCGTCACCGGTCTCCCGGTCGCCGATCAGGTAGGCGAAATTGCGCATCTGCTGGGCAATCGGATCGGCGGCCGCGAAATCGCGACCCGAGAGCAGTTGGCGGAAGTACAGGCGATCTGCGTCGGAAGCCATGGAAGAACACCTTATGGGTACGCGTCGGACCGCTCATAACCGCAGGTCTAAAAACCGCACGTCAGCGCGTGTTTAACGGCACAGGCGCCAAATCTGGTATTTGCGATGCAGGATTACTAGCGTCACAGCCATGCAACTCACCCGGTTCACCGATCTGGGGCTGCGCACCATGATGCTGCTGGCCGCGGGCGACGCGGCCGATCGCCGCATCACCACCCGCACCATCGCCGTCGGCGCCGACGCCTCCGAGCATCACATCGCCAAGGCCGTCGCGCGCCTGGCCGACCTCGGCATGGTGAACGCCCGGCGCGGACGGGTGGGCGGGCTGTCGTTGACCGAGGCCGGCCGCACCGTGTCGCTGGGCTGGTTGGTGCGCCGGCTCGAAGGCGACGCCGAGGTCATCGACTGCGACGGCGGCGCCACCCCGTGCCCGCTGATCGCCGGGTGCCGGTTGCGCCGCGTGCTGGCCGAGGCCAAAGAGGCCTTTTATCGCGAACTGGACAACCACACGCTCCAAGACCTGACCGGTGGCGGCTTGCTGCCGGTCGTGACTCTCCCGCTCGAAAGGATCACTCGATGACCGTCACCACCCCCGCACAGGACCTGGAACCCGCGCACGCCGACATCATCACGGCCACGCTGCCCTTGGTCGGGGCCAATATCGATGCGATCACCCGGGAGTTCTACCGGCGGCTCTTCGAGGCGCACCCGTCGCTGCTGCGCAACCTGTTCAACCGGGGCAACCAGGCCCAGGGTGCCCAGCAGCGCGCACTGGCCGCGTCCATCGCGACCTTCGCGACCCACCTGGTGAATCCCGACCTGCCGCATCCGGCCGAGCTGCTGTCGCGGATCGGGCACAAACACGCGTCGCTGGGCATCACCGCCGACCAGTACCCGATCGTGCACGAGCACCTGTTCGCCGCGATCGTGCAGGTGCTGGGCGCCGACACCGTCACCGCCGAGGTCGCCGAGGCCTGGGACCGCGTCTACTGGATCATGGCGCAGACGCTGATCGACATGGAGCGTGCGCTCTATGAAGAGGCCGGGGTGGCCGCCGGTGACGTCTACCGGCGCGGGCGGGTGACGGGCCGGGTCGACGATCCGTCGGGGACGATCCTGGTGACCGTCGGCGGCCTCGAGGCGAATTTCGAGCCGGGGCAGTACGTGTCGGTCGGGGTGACGCTGCCCGATGGCGCCCGCCAGTTACGGCAGTACAGCCTGGTCAATGCTCCCGGCAGTGGTGAGCTGACCTTCGCGGTCAAGCCGGCCGGTGAGGTGTCGGGCTGGATCCGGGATCACCTGCATGTCGGTGACCTGATCGATGTGACCGTCCCGTTCGGTGATCTGCCCGCCCCGCAGCCGGGGGTCCCGCTGGTGCTCATCTCGGCCGGCATCGGCATCACCCCGATGCTCGGCATCCTGGAAGCGCTGCCGGCCGATACGCGGGTGCAGGTGCTGCACGCCGACCGCAGCGAGGCGACCCACCCGCTTCGGGAACGTCAGCGCGAGCTCGTCGAGAAACTGCCCAACGCCACCCTGCAGCTCTGGTACGAGGACCTGCTGTCGTTGGACGGGGTCGAGTTGCCCGCCGATGCCGAGGTCTACCTGTGCGGCAACGACGGCTTCGTGCGCGCGGTGCGCGACCAGCTGATCGCGCGCGGGGTGACCCGGGTGCACTGCGAGCTGTTCAGCCCGAACGACTGGCTGCTGTAGTTCGGTCGCCGAAAGTGCAATCAGGGACGGATCTTGCTTCGGATCCGTCCCTGTGCGCACTTTCGGCGGGTCCGGGTTGTGGATAAGTGGCCTGCTGTGCCGCCGATCCGTCGGACGTCGATGTCAGCCTCCAGATATGGGTGGGGTATTCGTCGGTAGTGAGGCGTTACGTCGCGGTGTGGTCACCCGCAATGACCTGCGGCGGCGGCACACCAAGTTGTGCCCCGATGTCTACGGCCCCCTGGTGCCGACGCTGAGAGACCGCATGGAAGGCGCATGGGTGTGGTCCGGTCGGCGGAGCGTGCTCGCCGGTGTAGCTGCCTCCGCTGTGCACGGCGCGAGGTGGATCGACCGCGACGTTCCCATCGAGCTGATCGGGACACATACCCGCTCGCCGGCCGGGTTGATCGTCCGCCGCGACGCGTTGGCTGAGGATGAGGTCGCCTACGTGTCGGGGTTGCCCGTCACTACTGCGGCGAGAACGTTGTTCGACCTCGGGCGTCGTCTACCGAGAGATGAGGCGGTGGCTCGGATGGACGCGCTGTTGCGGACCGGGCAGGTCGTTGTGTCCGACGTATTGCCGCTGATTGATCGACACGGACCGGTGCGGGGTCTCAGGGCGCTGCAGACGGCCATGGCGCTGACGGCAGTCGGTGTGGATTCCCCTCGTGAGACGTGGCTGCGTCTGGCGTTGACCGACGCCGGAATGCCGCCCGAAGCAGTTCAGATCCCGGTATACGAAGGGTCCTGGATGGTCGCGAAAATCGATATGGGTTGGGAAACGTACAAGGTCGGCGTGCAATACGACGGCCGCCACCATCAGACGGACCGCGCTACCTATGTTCGCGATCAGCGGGTGTTGCGGGCCTGTGAGGCTCAGGACTGGAAGATCATCAGAGTCATCGCCGAGGACCGCCTGCCCGCGATCGTCGCTCGGGTCGAAGCGACGCTGCTCAGCCGTGGCTGGCCTCGAGAGTGCAACTGCGTACGGTTTCGAGCGAATTGACATACGTGTGTGCACACTGGGCCTGTTGAGCACCCAAAAATGAGCCACAGACCAGCCGTTTTGGAGCCGGGAACAGGGAGAATGTACCCTCTTTAAGGCCCTACGGCCGCAGGTAGTGCAAGGCCCCCTTAGCTCAGTCGGTAGAGCGTTTCCATGGTAAGGAAAAGGTCAACGGTTCGATTCCGTTAGGGGGCTCGGTAGACGCTCGGCGAAACACCGCCGCGTCGATCGGGGCGGTGTAGCTCAGCTGGTTAGAGCGCACGACTCATAATCGTGAGGTCGGGAGATCGAGCCTCCCCACCGCTACAGGTAGAACAACGAGAGGCAAGAGACGTGGCGTCGAGTACCGACGTACGGCCGAAGATCACTTTGGCCTGCGAGGTGTGCAAGCACCGTAACTACATCACCAAGAAGAACCGGCGGAACGATCCCGATCGCCTGGAGATCAAGAAGTTCTGCCCTAACTGCGGTCACCACCAGCCCCACAAAGAGTCGCGGTAGCCCTTCGTCGTGACTCTGTCGGAGAAAATCGTCGGGATGCACTACCGCTATCCCGACGCCTACGAGGTTGGCCGCGAGAAGATCCGTGAGCACGCCATCGCCGTCAAGAACGATGATGCTTTTTACTTCGATGAGGCTGTCGCCGCCGAGCTCGGGCATGACTCGCTGCCGGCGCCGCTGACGTTCATCTGCATTTTCGGTTACACGGCGCAGTTGGCTTTCTTCGACAGCGCGAACATCGGTATTCACGACGCTCAGATCGTGCAGGTCGATCAGGAGCTGAAGTTCCGCCGGCCCATCCGGGCGGGGGACAAATTGTATTGCGACGTCTACGTGGACTCGGTCCGGCAGGCACACGGCACCGACATCATCGTCACCAAGAACGTCATCACCAACGACCGCGGTGACGTCGTGCAGGAGGCTCGAACGACCCTCGCGGGACGTTCGGGCGACGGAGAAGAGGGCTTTTCAGATGGCACTGCGTGAGTTCAGTTCGGTAAGCGTCGGCGACACCCTTCCCGAGAAGGTGGTCCCGCTGACCCGTCAGGATCTGGTCAACTATGCCGGCGTTTCCGGCGACCTGAACCCCATCCACTGGGACGACGAGATCGCCAAGCAGGTCGGCCTCGACACCGCGATCGCGCACGGCATGCTCACCATGGGTCTCGGCGGCGGCTTCGTCACCTCCTGGGTCGGCGACCCGGCCGCGGTGACCGAGTACAACGTGCGCTTCACCGCCGTGGTGCCGGTGCCCAACGACGGTGTCGGAGCCGAGATCGTGTTCAACGGTCGGGTGAAATCGGTTGAGCCCGAATCCAAGACTGTGACGATCGCGATCTCTGCCACCACCGGCGGCAAGAAGATCTTCGGCCGCGCCATCGCGACCGCGAAGCTGGCCTGACATGGCGTTGAAGGCAAACATCCTCGGGATGGTCTACAAGTACCCCGAGGTCTTCGTGGTGGGCCGCGAGCAGGTCAAGCAGTTCGCGCTTGCGGTGAAGTCCCCCGATCCGGCGTCGCTGCACGAAGAGGCCGCCGCCGAGCTGGGCCACGACACGCTGGTCGCCGGTCCGACGTTCGTCTCGATCGTGGCACTGCTGGTGCAGCAGGACTTCTTCCGCAACGTCGACGTCGGCATGGAGACCATGCAGATCATCCAGGTCGACCAGCGCTTCGTGTACCACCGCCCGATCAAGGTGGGCGACCGTCTGCACGCCCAGCTGGAGATCAAGTCGGTCGAGAACCGCTTCAACGCCGACATCGTGGTGACCCGCAACGTGCTCACCGACGATGACGGCGGGATCATCATGGAGGCGTTCACCACGCTGATGGGCCACGAAGGCGACAACTCGGTGTCGGTGCGCTACGACCGCGAGACCGGACAGGTGCTCCGGGCAGCGGTAGGGGAGTAGCCAGCAGGGGATTAGTAACTCGCATGTGGGCCGATGTACACTCGGTCCTCGGGGTTTTCCCACTACAGCGCGCTGTCCGTCGGTTCGGAAATCGACCGATCGGAGAGCGCGCAGTTATGTGAAGCCTCGAACGAAGGGGCGTAGCTCAACTGGCAGAGCAGCGGTCTCCAAAACCGCAGGTTGCAGGTTCAAGTCCTGTCGCCCCTGCTCAACTGAATACTCGACAAGTGTGGACACTGGAAGGTGACCACACGTACACAGACGAAAGGCATGCGGTGAGCGACGATCAACCGCCTCTGGGGCCTTCGGCAGGCGAAGGGCCCGAGGACGGCCAGACGAGCGGTCCCGCCGCCGTTCCCGCCGGACCGCTGCGCCCCACCGGGAAGCGGTCGCGACGCACGGCAGCCGAACCGGCCGGAAGCGCCGTCGCGGTGTCCGACGCCGAGGACGCGGATGACGCCGGATCCGAGGACAAGCCGGCCAAGCGCACGAAACCGGCCAAGGCAGCGAAGACGGACGAGGGACGGGGTAATCCCTTCCAGTTCGTCTGGAACTACCTGAAGCAGGTCATCGGAGAACTGCGCAAGGTCATCTGGCCTAATCGCAAGCAGATGGTCACCTACACCACCGTGGTCTTGGTGTTCCTGACCTTCATGGTGACGCTGATCGGATTCACCGACCTCGGGCTGGCCAAGCTCGTGGCGATCATCTTCGGCTGACCCGGGAAGTATGAGAGAGGACTGACAACCGTGACTAGCTTCGACGGCGTCTCAGATTCGACTGAGAACTCTGACGCCGACACGCCTGAGGGTGAAGCCGTCGTCGACGTGATCGACGAAACAGCCGCAACTCCGGAAGCCGACGAGGCTCCCGCGGCCGAGGCTGCCGAGGGCGAGGCTGCCGAGGCTGAGGACGAGGATCCCGCGGTCGCGCTGAAGAAGGACCTGCGCACCCGTCCGGGCAACTGGTACGTCATCCACTCGTACGCCGGTTACGAGAACAAGGTGAAGGCCAACCTCGAGACCCGCGTGCAGAACCTCGACGTCGGCGACTACATCTTCCAGGTCGAGGTGCCCACCGAAGAGGTCACCGAGATCAAGAACGGCCAGCGCAAGCAGGTCAACCGGAAGGTGCTGCCGGGCTACATCCTGGTGCGCATGGAGCTCAACGACGAGTCGTGGGGCGCGGTGCGTAACACCCCGGGTGTCACCGGCTTCGTCGGCGCGACGTCCAAGCCGTCCCCGCTGTCGCTGGACGACGTGGTGAAGTTCCTGCTGCCGCCGGCGGCGGCCAAGAAGCCCGCCAAGAGCACCGCGGGTGCCGCGGCATCGTCGGAGGCGACGCTGGAGCGTCCCGAGATCCTGGTCGACTTCGAGGTGGGCGAGTCCGTCACCGTCATGGACGGCCCGTTCGCGACGCTGCCTGCCTCGATCAGCGAGGTCAACGCCGAGCAGCAGAAGCTCAAGGTGCTGGTGTCGATCTTCGGTCGCGAGACGCCGGTCGAGCTGACGTTCACTCAGGTCGCCAAGATTTAGTTTTCGGGCCCGGATATCGGCCGGGCCCATCGAGAGAAGGAAAAACCAGAGCATGGCCCCGAAGAAGAAGGTCGTCGGGTTGATCAAGCTCCAGATCCAGGCCGGGCAGGCCAACCCTGCTCCGCCCGTGGGTCCGGCGCTCGGCCAGCACGGCGTCAACATCATGGAATTCTGCAAGGCGTACAACGCCGCGACCGAGTCGCAGCGCGGGAACGTCATCCCCGTGGAGATCAGTGTCTACGAGGATCGCTCCTTCACGTTCGCCCTGAAGACCCCGCCCGCCGCCAAGCTGCTGCTCAAGGCCGCAGGCGTGCAGAAGGGTTCCGGCACCCCGCACACCACCAAGGTCGCCTCGGTGACCTGGGACCAGGTGCGTGAGATCGCCGAGACCAAGAAGGAAGACCTCAACGCCAACGACATCGACGCTGCCGCGAAGATCATCGCCGGCACCGCCCGGTCCATGGGCATCACGGTCAAGTAGTCAGAACGCGTGGGAGAGCCGGCTCGGCTCGCTAACCACCGTCCAGTAACAGGATTGGATTCACAATGAGCAAGAACAGCAAGGCTTACCGCGAAGCCGCCGAAAAGGTGGACCGCGACAATCTGTACACCCCGCTCCAGGCCGCCAAGTTGGCCAAGGAGACCTCCTCGAAGAAGCAGGACGCCACCGTCGAGGTCGCGATCCGCTTGGGCGTGGATCCCCGCAAGGCAGACCAGATGGTGCGTGGCACCGTCAACCTGCCGCACGGCACCGGTAAGACGGCCCGTGTCGCGGTGTTCGCCGTGGGTGAGAAGGCCGAGCAGGCCGTCGCAGCAGGCGCCGATATCGTCGGCAGCGATGACCTGATCGAGAAGATCCAGGGCGGTTTCCTGGACTTCGACGCCGCGATCGCCACTCCCGACCAGATGGCCAAGGTCGGGCGCATCGCGCGTGTGCTGGGCCCGCGTGGTCTGATGCCGAACCCGAAGACGGGCACCGTGACCGCTGACGTCACCAAGGCCGTCAACGACATCAAGGGCGGCAAGATCAACTTCCGCGTCGACAAGCAGTCCAACCTGCACTTCGTGATCGGCAAGGCGTCCTTCGACGAGAAGGCGCTCGCCGAGAACTACGGTGCCGCGCTGGATGAGATCCTGCGGGCCAAGCCGTCGTCGTCCAAGGGGCGTTACGTCAAGAAGGTCACCGTCTCGACCACCACCGGCCCGGGCATCCCGGTCGACCCGGCGGTCACCCGGAACTTCACAGAGGATCAGGTCTAGCCTGACCCAGAGTTCAACCCCGTTGCCCCGCCCTCGTGGCGGGGCTTCGGCGTTTCTACGGGACCAGCGGGACCGCGACGGTGGCGAGCAGCGCGCGATGGTCGGTGCCCGGGATGTCGACGGTGTGGATCGACTGCGCCGTCGAGTTGCGGGTCAGCACATGGTCGATGGTGATCAGCGGCGGGATCGCGGGGTGCGGTGAATAGGTGGGGGAGAAGCCCGCTCCGGTCTGGTTGACCGCGTCGCGGTAGCCGACGTCCAGGAGATCGCGGAACTGCCGCATATCGGGTGTGGCGTTGAAGTCGCCGGCGATGATCACCGCGGCCGGGCCGGCAGTTTCGGCGTAGTCCGCGAACTCGGCTTTGGCGGCGGTGATCCGGTGGTTCCACTGCGCGAAAGTGTTGGCACCGCCGGCGAGCGGGGACATCAGGTGGACGCTGGCGACCACGGGATCGTCTCGAACGCCGGGGACGCGTACGCGCGCGGCGATGAAGTTGTTGCCGTAGTTCGAGGGCGCCAGGGCAGTGAGGGGGTATCGGCTCCAGAGACCCATGCCACCGGCGCCCGGCCGGGGAACGAGGATCGAATACGGAAAGGTCCTGCGGAGGCCACCCTCGCGGAAACGTGCCGCGGCCTCGGCGGTCAGTTCGGACATCGTGATGATGTCGGCGCTGTCCACGGCGAGGTTGATGAACGCCGTCGGGTCGACCTCGCCCTTTTGGATGTTGGAGGACAGCACCCTCAGTTCGATGCTCGGCGGGGCGGTGCCGGATGTGCGCCCGAGATCGTGCCAGGGCACCTGGACGGCCACACACGTCGCCAGCAGGACGATGCCGATCATGGAGAGCAGTTTCTTGCGGCATAACGCGGTGAGAATCACCGCGCAGAGGGCGAACAGCGGGACATAGGCGAAGCCTGCCGCGAGCACCAGGGCCGGCAGGTTGGCCAGCGGGACGGTGCGCGCGATGAGCGCGGCGACCACATAGAGCAGTGCGGCGACCGTCAGCGTGACGGGAATCGTGACGCGCGGAGGACGCCGGGCGGCGCGTCGCGGAGGGCGCACGTTGCGGGTCACTCGGGACGGCAAAGTTCGAGCACCGGCGGCAGCAGATCGGCGATCTGTTGGCCGACGGCCGCGAAGACTTCGGGGCGCTGGCCGATCGGGTCAACGATGTCCGGGACCTCGCCCATGATCAATTTGGGCCGCAGATTAGCGAGATCTGCAACAGTCTGTGCGCCCAGTGCAGTCACGAGGTGTGCTGCTTCGGGCAGGCTGAACGTTCGATTGAGCTTTTGCGGGGCTATCTCCAGCACCTGATCCCGGTGATCCTTGGTCATGGTTAAAACGAGATCAGCCGAGACCGCAATTCTTCGGGTGAGACGTCTCGCAGCGAAGGAAGACGGGTCACCGTGCAGCCGCTCTAGAACCCGCTCGGCTTCGTTGTGCATTGGGTGCCCAACCAATCCGCGTGTTCCTGCGCTGGAGGCCGTGAAGTCTGGGATCTGTTGTCGGACGGCGTATGCCAGTGCGAGCCGTTCAGCAGTGGGTGAGCGGCATATATTCCCAGTACAGACGAATAGGACGTGCAGGGCAGGCTCCTCGACTTTCCGCAGGTTCAGTGACCTGTTCGAGCATCTTCCGTCGCCCGAACTCGACCAAGTATCAGTGGTCGTCGCTTCTTGCCGCCACTACTCAGGTGTTGCAGCTATAGACATATCGTGTCCGGCAAACTTCACGCGTCGATGACAAACGCCGGCGACACCGCTGCGTCCTGGCTTCGGCGCTATCCACAGTCACGGTCTTAGCAGCCGGCCCGGCGCAGACCGCACGTGCTCACGCTTTGGTGCTTCGAGCGACTGTCTCGACTCACTGGCGCCCTCACCAAAAATTTGCTGTCTCAGTCCCTCGCGGCGCATTTCGCGTCCGACTGTGGTTACCATCCCAAACCTCCTGCAAGTCCGAAGAGACGGCCAGGGTCGGAAACTCGTGCGGAGATGACCTGCTCCCAGCAAATAATCCGATACCCACGTGCCGAAAAGGTCTGCACACTTCAACATGGTGGCACAGCGACATTTCTGACTGCACCTACGGACGACTAAAGTGCTCTTGAACTGGAGTTTCTTGGCGGTACCTGCGTCGGTTGGCTAGGTTCGACGGGTTAACTCTAGGAAAAATCCACGATCGAACTGACTGCTACGTCAATAGGGTACTAATATGCTGCTCAAAGGATATAAATATGTGACGTGGTCGGGCGTCGACGGAGTTGAAGCCTCTGGGGTGGCGGTGGCGGTGTCAACGCGACTGGCAAACTGGTGACTGGCCAAGGCTGGAGGGGTAGTGAGTTTGAATCTGGAACAATGGTCCGGGACTGGATGCGAGGCCCAGTGGGTTGCTCGGACCTGCTACACGCCGGGGGCTCTCAGTTTTTGCGTTTGCCGAGTGACGCGGCCGTAAATAGTACATCAGATGTTGCGGGCAGCGGATCATGACTGTTGTCGATCCCACGGTCGTGGCGGCACCCAGGCAGACCGACGAAGAGCATCTCAGTGGAGGTCGAGCGGCGCCAGTACCCGATCGCTTCTCGACGGATGCGCATAATGTTGCCGACCGACTGCTGGGCGCTTCGGTTGTCCGGCCTGTTCGGGCTGTAGTCCCAGCCGAGACATCGAAAAAAAGCGTTCGACGATCTGCCGTAACGCACCTGAGCCGGGTGCGTGCCTGGATGGTCGTGCCGGTCGTCGACTTTGTCATGCTGCTCGCCCCGCTCGCTTGGAGGCCCCCGCAGTTCTACGCGACCGTGACGTTGGCGGTGCTGGCCACTCTGCTGCTTACTGCGGGCGGAAGGTACGTCGCGCCGCTGCATCTCAGCGTCTTAGATGAACTGCCTACGATCATCACCCGTCTCTTGGCAGCAGTAGCCGCGGTATCGGCGATTGTTCTGTATCTGAATCAGAAGGCGGCGGTTCTTGTCTTTCTGGAGACGGCTTGTCAGGCGGTAGCACTGGTTGTCGTGGGTAGGGTCGTCACAACTCGCGTCATCGCGGTGGGGCGTCGAGCCGGCATCGCCAGGCATCGGACCGTTTTGATCGGCGGTGGCCAAGCTGCAGTAGAACTCGCCAGGACCCTGGCTGAACATCGGGAATACGGCCTCTGGCCGGTTGGCTTCGTCGATGACGACGAAGTGCCCTGCGCTGCAGCGCTGCTACCCCGGTTGGGCCAGCTGACTGATCTCGACATGGCTGTCTTAACGACCGGTGCTGACACACTGCTCGTAGCCGACGGCAGTTTTGATGAGCGTGAGCTGTCAGACGCGGTGAGAACAACAGTATGTACCGCGACGGAACTCTTGGTGGTGCCGAGGATGCATCACTTTCATACGCTCACCGGGTCAGCTGACCATATCGGCTCCATTCCGATCATGCGTATTCGTAATCCAAATCTTCGAGGCCCAGCGCGGATCATCAAACGCGCGTTCGACATCGCCGTGTCGCTGACTGCAGTCGTTCTATTGTCGCCGGTGCTTGCGGCGGCGGCATTGGCCGTTCGTCTCGAGGGCGGGCCGGGCGTTATCTTCAGGCAGGTCAGGGTCGGGCGGGACGGTAAACACTTTGAACTGCTCAAGTTCCGGTCTATGCGACCCGCAAACGAAACCGAGTCCCAGACACAGTGGAGCGTGGCATCGGACAACCGCGTCGGACCGGTCGGAAAGCTGTTGCGCTGTACTTCTATCGATGAGCTTCCACAACTCTGGAACATTCTTCGTGGCGACATGACGCTCGTGGGTCCGCGTCCTGAGCGACCACACTTTGTCGAGCAGTTCTCGACTCAGTTCGAGCGCTACGCTCACCGCCATCGTGTGCAGGTCGGACTGACAGGGTTCGCGCAAGTTAGTGGCTTAAGAGGTGACACTTCCATCGAGGACCGCGCGCGATATGACAATTTCTACATCGAGAACTGGTCGTTGTGGCTCGACATCAAGATCATTCTCCGGACTTTCAGAGAAGTCGTGTTCTATCGCGAGCGCTGATATCTCAGCGCATTACGTGACGAGGCCGTAGTTTACAGAACGGTTCACCTCCAGCCTGTTCGCAAGTGAGAACAGTGTATTGCGCGTTGTAGCAGGCGGGAGGCGCGACGTGTCTGAAGGTTGGTCTCTATCCTCGTTGCGTGTCGCGCTAGATCCAGTTACCAAGTAAGCAAATGATTTTCGTGATCTCAGTTTGTGGGGGCCGTCGCCTAGACTTGACTCAACGCGCTCACTAAGGTTGACGCAAACGGGCAAGTAGAAGAGGATCGTGTTTTGCTGAAAGATGCTGCGCGGCGTGGGCTTAGGTACCTGCCTGCGCGGGCCGAGGTGCAGCTACGTGCCGTGAGAAACCGCCACGCACTCTCGGGTTTCTATGCCCCGGGTCGGGAACTCTCAGCTCTCGTGCCAGCCGAGAAGGTCGCGATCGACGCCGGCGCCAACGTCGGAAGCTATGCGTACTGGATTGCGCGCTCCGCGAGTGGTGTGATTGCGTTCGAGCCCCAGCCACGTCTGGCCCGCCGGCTTGCTGTGAGCGGAATTCGCGGCCTGACTGTCCACAATTGTGCGCTTTCGGATTCGGCTGGGATTGCTGATCTACACGTGCCGCCACCATCGCATCAGGGAGAGGCCAGCCTGCACCAACTGGAAGCTGAGGCGAGCACTGTGCAGGTTCCGCTGGCAACGTTGGATTCATTCGGGATAGCCGATGTCGGATTTTTCAAGGTCGACGTTGAGGGTCACGAAGAGCCTCTCCTTCACGGCTCGGAAGAGACGCTGCGACGAAGCAGTGCATACATCTATATCGAGATCGAAGAGCGGCACAATCCAGGTGGCCTAGCGCGAATCACAGCCTGGTTGGCTGATTTGGGCTACACCGAGGTGCTATTCCGCCAGCACGGTGCAATGCATCCGTTCGCCGACTTCGATGTCCAGCGAGACCAACTCGATCAACGGCCACGAACAGCGGGCTATGCCAACAATTTCTTGTTCTCTCGCCCCTTGCGTTGACTTGCTGCTTCCTGAGTGGTCGGCCGCGGCGTTCGTTGGCGTTTTGACGGAAGGGCACGTCTAGGTGTCAATTCGGAGTGCCTTACGGGCGGCAGCACGCTTGACCCCTCGCATGGCGGTGTTCCAGGTGAAGCGAATTGTGCGGAACAAAGCTGTCCCGAGGTTTGCCAATCTTTACGAGCAGTCCATTCGTTCTACAGCAGCTGATTTGCCAGTTGTGCTTGAGTGTCACAATGTGCCGACGGCACTCGCGTCCTTTGTCGGTCAGTTTTACGCTCACACACCCAGCGAACTTGATGACGCGGCAGGCGGAAAGTTCGAAATCTTAGGTCGCACTGTCGACTTCGAATCAATAGAGGCGATCGACTGGTGCCACCAGCTACCGGATGAGCGCGACATCCACCTCTGGCGCATGAAGCTTGGTCAGCTTGAAGTTGTCCACTCGTTGGTTGCTAGTGGAGATCCTGCTCACCAGCGAATCGCGATCGCCTTGCTATCCAGGTTCGGAAGATGGCGAAGTTTTGCAGAGCCTGACGCTTTCGCAGTCGGCTGGTCACCCTACTGCGCTTCGCATCGGCTGTTGGCGCTGGTGAGTGGCGTGGCGATCGCCATGCAGCAGGATAACCTTGCGGAGGATTTGCGCGTACCTCTTGCCGCCTTCGCCCGACTCGATGCTGGTTTCGTCTGGCGGAACATCGAGTACGAACTGCGCAATAATCATACGGAACGAAATCTTGCAGCACTTTGCCTCTATCACCTTGCTGCCGAATCAATTTCGCCAAAGCAGGCCAAAGTTCTTGACCGGGAAACCAGCCGGATAATCCGGGCCACTGTCTTGGCGGATGGTACACAAGTCGAGCGGTCGGCGATGTATCAAGGCCTGACAGTTATGTCCCTGCGAATCTTCGCGTCATGTCCTTTCCTGTCAGCGGCTACACGAAAACTCGCGGCAGAGCGCGGCGCGGCAGCGGAGCGCGCATGGTTGTTCTTGACCCATGAAGACGGCGACATCGCGCTCTTCAACGACAGTTGGATCGGCGAGGTACCTGCGCCTGGTGGACTCCTCCACAAGAAAGTCGACGCCGACGCAGGTGCGCTTGCAAGTGGAGGCTATCAACGACTCTCCTCCGGAGGGCTATCCCTCATTATGGATTCCGGGGCAATAGGGCCGCGATGGAATCCAGGTCATGGGCATGCCGATTTCCTGGCACTTGAAGTGGATGTCGACGGGTGTCGTTTCATCGTTGACCCTGGTACCTCGCTGTATTGCACGGGGCGGCAGCGCGACCGCGATCGTGGTGCTGCCCGCCACAACGGGCCGTTATACGTGGGGTCAGAGCCAGTGATATTCGCGGATTGCTTCAAAGTGGGCCGGTACACCCGTGCTGTTCCTATACCGCAGACGACGTTATCGCACCTATCGGTCCCTGCGATTGGAGGACGCGTAAGCACCGCAGACGGCCAGTGCAGCCGCCTCGTCGCGGCGGTTCCAGGCGGTGGTGTGCTCGTGGTCGATCGGTGGAGCAAGCGAAGT
This sequence comes from Mycolicibacterium frederiksbergense, assembly GCF_012223425.1. GTDB lineage: Bacteria > Actinomycetota > Actinomycetes > Mycobacteriales > Mycobacteriaceae > Mycobacterium > Mycobacterium frederiksbergense. The sequence goes on along the minus strand of NZ_CP038799.1, from coordinate 1,418,327 downwards.
CGCGCTGGAAGGACAACGCTACTCATTTCCAGTGAGTGGGTCATTGGCACAAAAGACCCTTCGGAATTGACTGCTCAGCGGGGGAGGTACTCAACGCGGCTAGTGGTTGTGAATGGAAAATTGGCACTGGACACCGATACCTGGAGTCGGCGTTACCTCCAGGTTGAAGAGGCGACAGCTGCAGTTCTTTCGCCGGTATCAGACGGACTAGGCGGTCAAGTGCTGGTCTTCGGCATTGGTATCACCCGAATCGAGGAGGCCGAAAGACTGTACGGCGAGATTACACGAGGGAGCGCCCAAAAAACTGAGCCGCGATGGCTGTAGAAAACAAACTCTCGCTCTGGAGCTTTGGGATCTTCGCTCGCCACGGTTGAGATGACGCCGCACCTCGTGATGGCAGGCAGGCGCGCCGGCAGCCATTCTATGTTGTGGGGTGTCCGCCGAATCTCTTGCGTACCCGGGCAAGTCGCTTTGTGGTGAGGCGGTACGCGATGTCCGCGATAATGACTGTAGATACAAGCGCGACAGGAACTGCAAGTCCGCGAGTCGGTATGACAAGAAGTACGAACATCAGAATCGGATAGTGCCATAGGTAGAGCTCGTAGCTAATTTTTCCAAGATGTGTGATCGGCTTAAGCTCCAGTAGTCGTCTGAGCCAGTCGTAGTTGTATGCGAATACGACGCCGAAAAAGAAGATCCCGATTCCGACATTTTGAAATGAGTACTTCCAGGCGATTTCATAGGACTCGGACCAGTGCCAGGTCGCTGCAAGCATGACGGCGACCCCGCCAAAGGCGAGTAGGTGGCCAGTCAGACGGCGCGTTGAGATATTGTCAAGACCTGTGGATGAGGTTGTTTCAGGCGACCTCGGTTTCGGTTGATTCGTCGCTCTCGGCGGGTGTGATGCCAACGGGCCGTTCGAGTAGCTTGCCTTTGTGGAACACCGCGCCGGCACGGACCAGCGCGACCAGGTGTGGTGCGTTCACGGCCCGCCAGCGGGCTTGGGCAGCGTCGATCAGCTTGTGGGCCATGGCAATTCCCGCCGCGCGGGATCCGGGGCCCTTGGTGACCTTGGTCCGCAACCGCACGGTGGCGAAAGTCGACTCGATCGGATTGGTAGTTCGCAGGTGGATCCAATGCTCGGCCGGATATTTGTAGAACTCCAGGAGCACATCGGCATCATCGACGATCTTGGCGACCGCTTTGGGGTACTTGGCGCCGTAGTCGACCTTGAAGGCCTTGATCGCGACCTGGGCCTTGTCGATATCCTCGGCGTTGTAGATCTCCTTGATCGCGGCCAACGCAGCTGGGTGCGCTGATTTCGGCAACGCAGCAAGCACATTGGCCTGCTTGTGGAACCAGCAGCGTTGCTCCCGGGTGGCCGGGAACACCTCCCGGATGGCCTTCCAGAACCCCAACGCGCCGTCACCGACGGCCAGCACCGGCGCGGTCATCCCACGACGACGGCAGCCCCGCAGCAGATCCGCCCACGACTCGGTCGACTCCCGGTATCCGTCGGCCAGGGCGACGAGTTCCTTGCGGCCATCGGAGCGCACGCCGATCATCACCAACAGGCAGAGCTTCTCCTGCTCGAGGCGGACCTTGAGGTGGATGCCGTCGACCCACAGGTAGACGTAATCGGTGCCCGAGAGGTCACGCTCGCCGAAAGTCTTCGCCTCGTCCTGCCATTGGCTGGTGAGCCGGGTGATCGTCGTGGCCGACAGTCCGGCGCTCGAGCCGAGAAACTGCTCCAGCGCCGGACCGAAGTCACTCGTCGAGAGCCCGTGCAGGTACAGCAGTGGCAGCACCTCGGTCATCTGCGGGGACTTGCGTGCCCACGCCGGCAGGATCGCCGAGGAAAACCGTTGCCGCTCACCGGTAACGGCGTCGATGCGCTTGTCGTTGACCCGCGGGGCGGTCACCGTGACCGCACCCGCGGCGGTGAGGATGTCACGTTCGTGGTGATAGCCGTTGCGGACCACCAGACGCCGACCGTTGTCGTCGACCTCACCGGCATGGGCGTCGACGTAGGCGGCTACTTCAGCCTGCAGTGCCGCCGCCAACATCTGCCGCGCACCGTCGCGGACGATCTCATCCAACAGCGACCGACCAGCACCGCTGCCGTTCTCGTTGGCTGATTCCGCGTCGTGAACTACCGTGAGCATGGGCGTACCTTCCCAACCAGCGCGCCAACGCCGGTCTTGATCGAGATCCTGTTTCCGTGATGATCATCCTCGGGAAGGTGCGCCCACTTTCACGCCACCTCGCCGAGGCTCATCCACAGGTTCTGATCATTGCTCCGGCGCGTTGGAGGTCGTAGTACTCCCGCGGACAGCAGAAGAGTGAGCAGTACGCCGCAGGCGATCGAGTCCAGTCGAGTGAAGGTGAAATGATAGTTGAATTCGTCAGCAAGTTTTGTATCTAGTACTGAGGCCGCCCATACGCGGAGCGCTAGTGGAGCGATGATTGCGACAACCATGAGCGCAATTCGCGGCTCTTCCGACTTGATGGGGGTCTGGTGTGACCGATTGGGTTCGTGTCGGTGACTGATTGAGGGCTCGCGCCCTTGTCAACTGGGTGTTCTCTACGCATCCAGAGCAAAGGCGCGAGCATGTCTGACAATAGTGGTTCCCTGCTGCTTGGACTCGACGGCATCACCGTGGAGTCCGTGCAGGTCGATGACAGCGATGTCCGCGTCGTTCACGTCGGCACAGCGCTCGAGTGGGTCGGGATCTGCCCGGACTGCCGAACCAGATCGTTGCGGTCGAGGGGTTGGGTCACGACTCGGCCCCGAGACGTCAGGATCGGTGCGGACCGGCCGTTGATCGTGTGGCACAAACGGAAGTGGTTGTGCACCAACGCCTCCTGCGGTCGGAAGTCGTTCACTGAGTCCACGCCGTCGGTCCCGCCGCGGGCGCGGGTGACGGTACGAGCCAAGGCAGAGATGGCCCTGGCGGTCCTCGACGACGACCGCTCGGTCACCGCGGTCGCCGCCGCGTATGGCTGTAGCTGGAACACCTGCCATGACGCGGTGATCGCCACCGCCGACCCGGTCCTGGCCGGTGAACCGCCCCCGGTGCGGGTGCTGGGCATCGATGAGACCCGCCGCGGGAAGGCCAAGTGGGAGACCTGCTCGGAGACCGGGGCCCGCGCGTGGGTGGACCGCTGGGACAGCGGCCTGGTCGACATCACCGGCACCGGCGGGTTGCTGGCTCTTCCGACTTGATGGGGTCTGGTGTGACCGATTGGGTTCGTGTCGGTGACTGATTGAGGGCTCGCGCCCTTGTCAACTGGGTGTTCTCTACGCATCCAGAGCAAAGGCGCGAGCATGTCTGACAATAGTGGTTCCCTGCTGCTTGGACTCGACGGCATCACCGTGGAGTCCGTGCAGGTCGATGACAGCGATGTCCGCGTCGTTCACGTCGGCACAGCGCTCGAGTGGGTCGGGATCTGCCCGGACTGCCGAACCAGATCGTTGCGGTCGAGGGGTTGGGTCACGACTCGGCCCCGAGACGTCAGGATCGGTGCGGACCGGCCGTTGATCGTGTGGCACAAACGGAAGTGGTTGTGCACCAACGCCTCCTGCGGTCGGAAGTCGTTCACTGAGTCCACGCCGTCGGTCCCGCCGCGGGCGCGGGTGACGGTACGAGCCAAGGCAGAGATGGCCCTGGCGGTCCTCGACGACGACCGCTCGGTCACCGCGGTCGCCGCCGCGTATGGCTGTAGCTGGAACACCTGCCATGACGCGGTGATCGCCACCGCCGACCCGGTCCTGGCCGGTGAACCGCCCCCGGTGCGGGTGCTGGGCATCGATGAGACCCGCCGCGGGAAGGCCAAGTGGGAGACCTGCTCGGAGACCGGGGCCCGCGCGTGGGTGGACCGCTGGGACAGCGGCCTGGTCGACATCACCGGCACCGGCGGGTTGCTGGCTCTTCCGACTTGATGGGGGTCTGGTGTGACCGATTGGGTTCGTGTCGGTGACTGATTGAGGGCTCGCGCCCTTGTCAACTGGGTGTTCTCTACGCATCCAGAGCAAAGGCGCGAGCATGTCTGACAATAGTGGTTCCCTGCTGCTTGGACTCGACGGCATCACCGTGGAGTCCGTGCAGGTCGATGACAGCGATGTCCGCGTCGTTCACGTCGGCACAGCGCTCGAGTGGGTCGGGATCTGCCCGGACTGCCGAACCAGATCGTTGCGGTCGAGGGGTTGGGTCACGACTCGGCCCCGAGACGTCAGGATCGGTGCGGACCGGCCGTTGATCGTGTGGCACAAACGGAAGTGGTTGTGCACCAACGCCTCCTGCGGTCGGAAGTCGTTCACTGAGTCCACGCCGTCGGTCCCGCCGCGGGCGCGGGTGACGGTACGAGCCAAGGCAGAGATGGCCCTGGCGGTCCTCGACGACGACCGCTCGGTCACCGCGGTCGCCGCCGCGTATGGCTGTAGCTGGAACACCTGCCATGACGCGGTGATCGCCACCGCCGACCCGGTCCTGGCCGGTGAACCGCCCCCGGTGCGGGTGCTGGGCATCGATGAGACCCGCCGCGGGAAGGCCAAGTGGGAGACCTGCTCGGAGACCGGGGCCCGCGCGTGGGTGGACCGCTGGGACAGCGGCCTGGTCGACATCACCGGCACCGGCGGGTTGCTGGTCCAGGTCAACGGCCGTGCCGCGCAGCCGGTCACCGACTGGCTCACCCAGCGCGACCAGGCGTGGAGGGACGGCATCGAGTTCGTCGCGATCGACATGTCAGGGGCCTACGCCAAGGCCGCCCGCGAGGCCTTGCCGCACGCGAAGCTGATCGTGGATCGCTTTCATCTCGTGAAGAAGGCCAACGAGATGGTTGATCGGGTTCGCCGCCGCGTCACCCAGGCCTACCGCGGCCGCCGCGGGCACAAGAGCGATCCGGAGTGGATCAACCGCCGCCGGCTACTGCGCGCGGCCGAGCGTCTCACCGACGATCAACGACACACGCTGTTCGAGAAACTGACCTGCGCGGACCCCAACGGGGACATCGCGGCGGCCTGGATCGCCAAGGAGCTGCTGCGAGACGTGCTGGCCTGCACCGACCGTGGCGGTCTGCGCTATGAGATCCGTGACGCGCTGTACCGGTTCTACACGTTCTGCGCGGCGTGCTCGGTGCCCGAGATCGTCAAGCTCGCCGAAACCATCTCAGCGTGGCAGGAACCGATGATCCTGGCCATCACCACCGGGCTGTCCAACGCCCGCAGCGAGGGCTTCAACAGAATCGTCAAACACGTCGGCCGCATCGCGTTCGGATTCAGAACACCAGACAATCAACGCCGCCGCGTACGGTGGGCCTGCACCCGCCAATCACGGCGAGCGCCATCCAGAACCAGGCTCCGCCCCTGCTAAGTCGGAAGAGCCGGGTTGCTGGTCCAGGTCAACGGCCGTGCCGCGCAGCCGGTCACCGACTGGCTCACCCAGCGCGACCAGGCGTGGAGGGACGGCATCGAGTTCGTCGCGATCGACATGTCAGGGGCCTACGCCAAGGCCGCCCGCGAGGCCTTGCCGCACGCGAAGCTGATCGTGGATCGCTTTCATCTCGTGAAGAAGGCCAACGAGATGGTTGATCGGGTTCGCCGCCGCGTCACCCAGGCCTACCGCGGCCGCCGCGGGCACAAGAGCGATCCGGAGTGGATCAACCGCCGCCGGCTACTGCGCGCGGCCGAGCGTCTCACCGACGATCAACGACACACGCTGTTCGAGAAACTGACCTGCGCGGACCCCAACGGGGACATCGCGGCGGCCTGGATCGCCAAGGAGCTGCTGCGAGACGTGCTGGCCTGCACCGACCGTGGCGGTCTGCGCTATGAGATCCGTGACGCGCTGTACCGGTTCTACACGTTCTGCGCGGCGTGCTCGGTGCCCGAGATCGTCAAGCTCGCCGAAACCATCTCAGCGTGGCAGGAACCGATGATCCTGGCCATCACCACCGGGCTGTCCAACGCCCGCAGCGAGGGCTTCAACAGAATCGTCAAACACGTCGGCCGCATCGCGTTCGGATTCAGAACACCAGACAATCAACGCCGCCGCGTACGGTGGGCCTGCACCCGCCAATCACGGCGAGCGCCATCCAGAACCAGGCTCCGCCCCTGCTAAGTCGGAAGAGCCCAATTCGCGACCGCATGGATTTGAAGAGTAAGAGCGCTGGTGGAAGTAGGAGATAGAAATGCTCCTCTACCGCTAGGCTCCACAAAGGTTCGATCGCCTGGTATCCCTCCGGCCAGCCCCATACAAGCGCGCCGAATTTAACTATATTGCCCAGATAGACGAATGAGAGGGCGATCTGAATTAGCGAGAAATCGGCAGGATAGAAAATGAAGAGCAGGGGGACGCACACCACTCCCATAAGCAAAAGGGGCGGCAGCAGTCTTATGAAACGCCTTATGTAGAAGGGCTTGAGTAAGATAGGGCGATTGGACTTATGTTCTTCCGCCAGCAGTAATCGGCTGATCAGGAAGCCACTGATGAAGAAAAAAATCGACACACCGAGGCCGCCAGGAAGCACCATGACGACTTCGTAATGCCGGATTACTACGATCAATACGGCTAAAAGACGTAGGCCATCCAAGCCGTATACATATCCGAATCGCGCGACCGGACTATTGATCATTTTTCCCTAGGCGGAGCAGGTCTATGCTGAGAAATTTTCGAATCAGCAGTTAGTGGCGCTACCCTTGCCCGGAAGTAAGGGCTCATCATAACTCCGATTAAGACCCAGAATGGTGGCCACGAGGCCCCGAAACTGTTGGCCCAAGTTGTGATAAGTACAGCGACTGCGATCGCTTTGAATGGAATTTCAGATTTAACTGCGAATCCGAATACGACAAAAATGTAGGCAATTCCGATGATGCCAAATTCCAGCATGATTACCGCGAAATGTGAAACAGGTGATTGGCTCAACGTCGCTGGGACGGCGGACTCGTAGTAGAGGTTTAGGTCGAGGGTGTTCCCGAGTGAATGGCGCGAGTAGACGCCTGGAGCCTCGTTTACGAACGCGCCAGCGCCGTATCCTCGTAGGTCAGTATCCACCATTCCCAGGAATCCGACGGCGTTGTGCGCCACCCGGTAGGACAACGTCGTGTCCATCAGGGCATTTGGTGAGTAAAGCGCCGTCCGTAAGAGATCAATGCCTCTAACAGTGCTTGACGACACGGCCCCCAACAAAACGAACGCGGACAAAGCCACAAGGATTGCAGCCACTATCTGTGCAGGCCTACCGTAGCGGCCTGGCGGTCGCGTTAAGAGGTAGAGGACCCCAATTAAGGCAAGACCCAAATAGCCGGTGCCGGACTGCGACAACAGGGCGCCGGCAGTCGCCACCCACAAGGGCCACTTCTCTGTGGCGACGCCTTCCTCCACCAGACGACGCCGAGTGATCATGCAAAGCACCAACATGACTGCCATCGTGAATCCGAAGTCCGTCGCTTCAGGTGCAAGGCTTGATGTGCCTCGCTCCGTGGAATCGACGACGGTGGGTACCAAGGGAGTAACAAGGTCGAAGTACAGGCTCGAACTTACGTACCGCAGCACCGCGAACAACAGCCATAACGGAAGCGTGAGTTTGAGCGCCTTCCAAAGTGTGGCCGGCGTTAAGTGCTGTCCAGCAAGGAAGATTCCGGCGCTGAGCAGGAATGCTGCGGAACGGCGGAAGTAGGTCTCGAGCTCGAATCCCTCGCCGGCGTAGACGAAGAGCATGAACCAAAGCGCGAAGGCCAGGAGTATCCACTGAATCGTTGAAATCCGCAGGCCGGTCGTCAACACTTTGACGGCGACCCACCCCCAAGCGAGCAAGGCCGCCCACGGCTGAATCTGAGATGGTGCCGACAGCGGACCCAAGTTGATATAGGGCAGGAAGCATGCCGCCATTACGATGGCCAGCGGTATGTCGAGGTCTCGGGCTGTGCCCTGTGTTTCGAAGCTGTCGAGCGTGCCTGCTGCGCGGGTCATCCGTCACCTCCTATTCTCGAAACTTGCCGGCTGCGATTGCGGCGTATCAGGGATGTAGGAAGAACGGGGTGAACCCAGATTCCGCTGTGCCGCCGCACTAACACGACCATCGCAGCGAACACGACGAAGGTATAACCGACCTGGACCCATGCCATCGCTGTAACTCCCTGGTGCGCGGCCACAATCAACGCTGCCGTGGCGAGCGGCACTGCAATAAAGAAGATGCTGACGACTCGACGCTCTTGTCCGGTCATCTTGAGGACTTCATCGACTGGACCGGCTGCTGCTTCGATCACGATCGCAATGAGCAGTATCGTCAGTAGCGTGGCGGCTGGCGCAAATGTGCTGCCGAAGGTCGCTGAGATCAAGGTTTCACCCATCGGGATACTAACGGCAAGAGCGATGATCGAGACACACAGTGTGGCTGTTGCGGCCTTTCCACACGCTAGTTTTATTGCGTGTCGGTCCTGCCGTTCGAAGGCACGTGCGATCGCCGGACGTATCGCGAATCGAACCGCCGCCATAATGGCTCCGATCGCGACGGCCAGCCTGCTGGCGGTGCCGAGGTATCCTGCCTGCGCAGGTGAAAGCAATACGCCCGCAATAAATATCGGCAACCATAGCCCGGCTGCATACAGCGCGCGGGCAAGTGAAAGTCGGATTCCAGTCCTGGCCAGCTGGTTGATATCACCGCGACTCGGCCGCCGCGGTCGTGTTCGTTTGAACGCGACTACGACTGCAGCGATTGCAATAATCAAAGCTGCTGCGGACGTGGTCGCGGCCACTCCTGTGAGTGTTGGTTCTCCCGAAGCCAGCACGTAGGGTGCGGCACTGAGCGCCAAGCTGATGTTCACTGCCGGATAGAAGAAGAATGCGCCGAGCGTCTCAGATCCGGTTCCGAGTAGAAGCTGGGCCGAATTAAACATCAGTCCGTTTGCGATGAAGAAGGCAACTGCAAACGCGAGCACGGTACTGGTTGGAACAGACAGGGGCAGAGACAGATAGAGCAGCGATCCGATAATTGCTACTCCGAGAGCACAGCCGATGCTCACCAACAGCACTGCGCCGGCTAGAGGTTTGACAGCGTCGGCGTTGCGCCTCTCCGCCAGTCGGGAAGCATCACGGACGAAACTCTCCGACAGCCCAAAGCCGAGCAGGAAATAGGTAGGCAGCACTGCGCTTAATACGAGCATGTAGCGGCCGTAGTCCTCGGCGCTCAGATTCCGAGCGAGAACCAGCAGAATTCCGAACTGAAGCGCGATTCCGCTGTAGCGCAGTGCCACAGTTTGCAGCATTGAAGCTCTACCGTTGACTGCGTTGTCTGACAGCAGAGTGGGCTCTCTTGTCTTGCTTTTCGTCTAGCGCAATGTGGAACTCCGACTCCAGGTCCAAGAAGTGCTTCTCCCAAGTCCATTCGGACAGGACGTAACTTCGTGCCGCTGATCCCAGTCGCTCGGCCTCGTCTCGGTCCAGCAGCAGACGAACGACCTCGGAGGCAAAGGACTTAGGGTTATGGGCAATCACCAGCGCTTCCTGGGGAGCGCGAACTCCCTCATTTGCGACTGCTGATGCGACAACGGCCTTGTTGCACGCCATGTACTCGATGAGCTTGTTCTGCATCCCGCCTGCCGCGAGCATCGGATTGACGCAAACTTGGGCAGACCGGATCAGCACTCCGACATCAGGCACTGTTCCCGTGACCCAGATCCCGTCATGTCCATCAAGTTCAAGGATTTTGGGGGACGGATCTCGTCCCTGCACGACGAACGTGGCTTCCGGAACTTGGGCCCTAACCAGCGGCCACACGTGCTTGACAAACCAGAGCACCGCTTGGATGTTCGGCGGGTACAACATCGACCCGGAGAAGATCACGCGGCCGGGAACAATCTCGTTTGGCACAGCCGGCACGTACTTGTCGGTGTCGGTTCCGTGCGCGCCGTACACCCAATTGTCGATCTCTGACTTGCCTCGATTTCGGCACTGTTGTTTGACCGCTTCGACATCTGCTGGCCCGATCAAAACGACTCGGTTGAAATCCTGCCAGACCCTTGATTCGAAACGGCCCATCAATTGCGTCTCTACCCTGTACACCAGGCGCTTGAATCGACCTGGCTCATATCGGGCCATCCTCTTGGTGTTCAGAGTCTGTGACAGCTGTAACGCCAGGAACGAGACGGTCCTCGGATCGTATTTGACCCATCTCGGCACGGCGGATGAGGTGCGTGGATAGTAGCAGTAGACGATGTCGTATTCATCAGAACTGATCGCCTGTTCGAGATCGCGATTCATGGCTGTATTGCGGAAAATACTGACCTGGAACGGCAGAAGCGACAGCGAACCGAGGACCAGGCCTGCTGCCTTCGATCGTCGTGGCTGCGGGTAGATGTGCAGAGCCCGACATGACCGCTTCAGCCAGCGTTCTTGGTCGACATCCAGCTCGCCGTCCACTGCGAGCGTGTACAGGTCAACGACGTGCCCTCGGGCAGCAAGGAAACTAATGAGGTGCGCCACTGTCATCTGGTCGCCGCGCATCATTGGGAAAGGGATCCTGCTGTATACCAGAGCAATACGCAGCGGCTGCGGTGTAGCGTCGCACTTCATTGCGCGCGGCAACTGAATCTCGCTCAATGTGCTCTCCCTTCCTACGGTTGAGTTGCTAGGCCAGCCGATTGATGTCGACTACGCGGCTTGCCGTCAGCGCGTAGTCGCCGGCAGAACTCCGCGAATCGATGACCAGATCCCACGCGGTGTTCTCGACAATCGCTCGATCGACCAGCAACTGTCGGATGAACGGTGAGTTCGACAGGACGCCGAGGTTCTGACCCATCAGATTCTGGGGTTCGACGTGTGGGTCAAAGATGGACAACTGATATCCCGCAGTCAGCAGCATCCGGGCAAGGTCGACATTCGGGCTCTCGCGGAGGTCGTCACTCTTGTTCTTGAAGGCGATACCCAACAGAAGAACTCGCGCGCCGTGCGCTAAACCTCTTGTCGAATAGTCAAAGAGGAAGGATTTGTGCGCCTCGTTCGACGCCACAAGCGAATCGATCAGGTGGGTATACCCTCCCGCGATCCGCGAAATATGCTGCAGAGCCCTTACATCCTTTGGAAGGCACGACCCCCCGAAAGCGCCGCCGGGGCGAAGGTAGTACGGCGAGATGTTGAGCTTCGTGTCGGAGACGAAGATTCTGTGTACTTCCGCAGCGCTGATGTCCAATTGGGCGCACACGCGACCGATTTCGTTCGCGAACACCGTCTTGAGCGCATGGAATGTGTTGTCCACGAACTTGGTTATTTCACTTTCGCGGTACTTCACATAGAAGGTGGGTGCATCGATGCCGACATTGATCTTGTCGAGCGTGGCGCATGGCTCACCAGTCTTGGTGCCAATGACGATCTTTGGTGGCGCGAAGAAGTCTCTGACGGCCGTCGACTCGCGCAGAAACTCGGGGTTGTAGACGAGTTCGATCTCGGGAGAGCGGTCGCCAAGCACACCATCAATGATCGGCTGTATAAGTTCTTCCATGGTCCCCGGGCGTATGGTCGACCGGTAGGCGACCGTAACGTTGCCGCGTGGATTTGCTTTCACGATCTCTGCAAGTTGACGCGAAACTTCGGCGATGAACGTCATGTTGTGTGAACCGTCGACCGCGCTTGGTGTGCCTACGCAGACTATGACGAGTTCACATTCAGCAATCTCTGGAGTGAGCGATGTATTTGCCGTAATTCGACCGTTCGCGCGTGCCTCGGCTATTAGGGCGTCCACCTCGGGTTCGGTTACCGGAGACCGTCCGTCGAGTACGGCTTCGACCTTCGTCGTGTTCGGATCAACGCCGATGACCTCGTGCCCTTGACTAGCTAGGCACGCGGCGGCGGTGATGCCGACATACCCCAATCCTAGGATGGCGATCTTCACCGGCTACTCTCCGTTTGTCAGGCGGCTTGCGGACTGCGATAGAGCGATAACGTCCTGCCTATTCGGCTGATTCGCGTTTGCGCTCATCTGAGATCTGCTCTGCAACATCGGTGGTAGGCGAACCTGTGGTCAGCTCGGCTGGCGCCGCGATAGATTTCCGCGGGCGATGCTCAGGTTCGTCGCCGTAGTACTTGTAGCTGTAGTTGTACGACGAACTGCCGCGTGTCGGGACCATCGTGAACATGGACCCCAGCAGTTGCGCATCGACATCTCGGAGACTGCCTATGGCGTGCGTCAGCTGCTCGCGCTTTGTCCGACCGTAACGGGCGATAATCAAAACGCCGTCGGCTCCCGCCGACAGGATCGCAGCATCTGTAACTGCAAGCAAAGGAGTAGAATCTACAATCACGTAGTCGAACTCAGCCCGCAATTCGTGGAGAATCTTACGCGCAGACTCAGAACCCAAAAGCTCGCTTGGATTGGGCGGGATCGCCCCGGACGTCAGCACGGACAAGCCGGGAAACTGCGTCTTTTGGAGTGCTTCGGATAGCGAGACCTGTCCGCTAAGCACGGTACTGAAGCCGACCGTGCCCACAAGGTCGAGATACTTGTGCAACATCGGCCGACGAAGGTCACCATCCACGAGTACTACGTTGTGCTCGGCCTCTGCGAGAGAAAGCGCGAGATTTATTGCGGTGGTCGACTTTCCTTCAGCCGGCATGGAACTGGTTAGAACGATGACACGCGGTGGGCTGTCGACTGCCAAGAATTGCAGGTTGGTTCGGGCCTTGCGGAACGCCTCCGCGATAGGCGAATTGTCCGAATCGAAAACAATGGCTGGGTCTTTGCGACGCTCCTTGTCGAGCGGAACGCTGCCAACGATGCCGGATCCAGTAATCTCTTCGAGAGTTTCGCGCTTCTTAACGCTGCTATCCAGCATGTCGCGGAGGAGTGCTAAACCAAATCCAAGCACGACGCCGAGTGCCAGACCCATCGCGATATTTCGGGTGGTCTTGGGAACCACAGGTGTGGTGGGAATTGAGGCACGCTGTTCAACAACAACACGTGAGTCTGGTATGGAGCCGTCTTCCGGAGTTTCTAGTTCCCGGATCATCGTTACAAATTCGTCGGAGAGAGTGTTGGCAATATCGCGCGCCTGCACAGGTGATTTGTCGTTGACGCGAACATTGATCAGTACGGTATCTTGTTTTGAACTTGCCTTCACGTTTGCCTGTAGGTCGGCTGCGGTCATGTCGAGATCGAGCTTGTCAATGGTTCGCTGAGCAAGAGTTTCACCCATAAGTAATTCGGCATAGGAGATCACGCGCTCCTGCGAGAAGCGATTGCCTTGATAGGTCTCAGCAAGTGAAGAACCCGCAGTAGTTGAGACGAACAGTCGCGTCGAGGCTTGGTATAGCGGGGTTGTTAACAAGGTATACGCAACTGCGGCCGCCAGTGTGACCGCGATGGTTACGCAGACTGTCACCCACCGGGAACGAAGAAGCTTCAAGTAGTCGTGCAAGTTCAATGCGACCCCTCCATCACACGTCACTTCGACGTTTGTAGTCGATCTGACGAGCCCGCTTTTTGCATTGTGCGACTTGATTATTTAGGAACATACGGGGACCGATACTACGGGAGCGAGGGGGTCCACAAGGGGCTGAATCGGTACCCGAGGCTCGCCTGGGTTTGTGGGCTCTGACAGTCGAAAGGTCAATTCGCCAGACTGGCCCGGCGGAATGGCGACCTGGACCTCGAATGTTGGGTGATTGCGTTCTGTTCCAGTGAAGACCGAGATTTTCTCTCCGTTGGAGAGCGCGCTCTCAAGCGTTGCTCCCGTGGTTCCGAGGAGCCGAACCGAGGTGATCATGGAACCGCTCGGCACGTTGAGCGGAAGCTCCGGATTAACGCCCGGCGATCCCGCCACGTAGTCGGGAAGCGGCGAATCCGGTGTTGCATTGGTCAACCGCACGGTGACGGTCGACATCCTGGTCTCGCCATCGCAGTTGTCGGCCACGTACTCGATCTCTCGTTCGAGGTAGTAGTCCATCTTGTTGCCGCCCAGATTGTTGATGACGACTTCGGCGTAGGGTGCGGCATCGTCGGGGACGATGTGTGCCAGCGGCGTCTGCTCGAGCAGCTCTTGTTCCCCAGGCGCCGCGCTCCAGACAGCGACGCGGCCCTCTCCCGCAGCCTTTCCCAGCGCCGAGAGCAGTGCTCGGGGTGAACCCGACGAGGCGGTCATCTTCTGGACGACCGCGCTGGCGATGTCCTGCAAATACTGTTTGCGGGCCGCCTGATCGGCGGGAAAACGAGCATACGCAGTGGATTCGGTCAGTTCAACGACGTTATCTTTAGTGACTTCCTCGCCGTCGGGCATGATCACAGGCCCTATTGCGCCCAGCACGTAGCTCAAAGCGAATGGGTCCAGAGCGATCACTCCGTCGACATTCATCCCAGTCTGCTGTGCCCACATGGATTTCCAGATCTGCGCAGCATAGGGAAAGTGTGAGCTCAGGTTGCTGTTGCGGAAATCTCCGAACGGATTGGCATACCCATATGTCTCGTTGAACTCAGCGCCGAGATCGACGGGAGTGAACTGCATGTCGAGGTCGGTGTTTGCGCCGAGCGTATCCACAGTGGCGGCACCGTTGTCGAATCGCAGGACGCCGAACCCGCCCAGTAGCCCGCCGGTCCCACGCGCCTCGGCATTGGTCTGGAAACCCATGAAGTATGTCCGGGGGCCGTCGGCACCCATCATGGATGGAGCGAGACGCGCCGCCAACGCGGTGTTCTCCAGCAGGCCGGTTATCTCGGCGGTCTGATCCTGCAACTGGGCGCGCGCATCGCGAAGGACCGCAACATAGCTAGGATCTGAGATCGCTTGGGCCTCAGCATCGAGTCTGTTCGCAGCCTCCGCAAGCTGGCTGAGATTGGGCTCTTCGGATCGCAGCAGTTTCACGTCGACACGGCTGCCGTCGATCAAGCGATCTGGTGAAAGCGCCGTGCCGGCCTCTGCAGCGGGTCTGAGGACGTCGGTCGCCAGGCCGAGGACCACATCGGAGATCTGCCGCCCGGTCTCGAAGGGGCTGCCGAGCCAAGGAATAGCCGACGCGATGCTCCACGGAAGGGAGTGGGTGGCATCGCGTGCCTGCTGTGCGTTGAACTGCGCGTGGTCGGCGAAGCGCACTGCGTCCTGAGAATTGCCCTGCTCCAGCGCTTCTTTGGCCTGCTGCGCGTTGGTGCGCGCGGCTTCGAGACTGCCTTTGGCATCCACGCCGTTCTTGGCGAGCCAGCCACCTAGAGCGGCCGCCACTGCCATCGCCACCAAACTGCCGATCAGTACTTGTTTCCGGCGACGAGTGAACACCACCCCGAGCTTGGGATGGTGTTCGTCGTGATCGTCAGCTTCGGGCCGACGGTCGTCACCGTCGGAGTGTTGAATTTTCTGCACTCAGTGGGCTTCCCTATGAAATCGGCGCGGACCCGGGCAACGGATCCGCGCCGATGAAATCAGATTCGGTGCAGAGGTCAAGCTAGTTGCAGCCTCGTCCGACGGAAACGGTTGTGGTGCCGTACGGTCCGACCTTCACCGATCCGCCCAGGACGCACACTTCGAAGTTGAGATTCTGGGTGAACCAGCCATACACCGGCTTGAGGAATCCGGGGATCAGGCTGATCGGGGTGAACACCAGGACGTCGGCCCGCGGGGGTGGCGTCGGGTTGGCGCGCCCGATCCACCACAGATCGTTCTGGAAAATGCTTTGGATGATGCTGCCCGGCGTGGCATTGGCCGACTGCAGGTTGGCGGCGGCCATTGGTACGCAGGGTGTGGCCGCGGTCGGCACGCACTGAGCCGCCCCGATCTGTGAGCCGACAGTGCTGACGGCGAAGGTAGTGGTGTCCGCCTGGGCGACGGTAATCGGCGTGAGCGTTGCTGCGGCGGCCATGGCGCCGGCGGCGAGGCCGATATTTATCTTGCGAGCGATCGCTGACATTTGTCCCCCTAGTACGGGCCTGAAGTTGGGGAAAGCATTACATGCTGTGACGACGCTGTCAATAACATCGCCGCAGCTAGCGGGCTATGTTTTGTCCCCAGCGGAGGTAACGCCACGTTCACGTTCGGGCAATGGATTCACGCAAATCCGGCACACCTAACGAGCGTGAATACTCGCGCCGACGGTGGCTGTTCCTGTTGTTTGCCAAAGTTTGCTGATCGGTGTCAGGTATTCGCGGTGTGGATAGCTGCATCCGTAGCTGTGATTGAACGTCAGTGCGTGCCTTACCTGCACGCTTCTCGGATCATGCGAGGTCGTGGTGTTCGTGGCCAGCAATGGCGGATCACCAGAACCGTCGGCTCACAATTAGCGCCAGGCTCGGTGCCGCAGTGGTTGGCTGTTGCTTTATTGACGTTGCTGTAGATCGACGGTCGCGAACGTAACAATCGGAGAGCGCCCCGAAAGGGCGCATCCCGCAACGCTTCGGGGCGGTTGCGGCGAGTCCCGTTGTGAACGGCGTAGATTCAGCACGTGTCCAGCGAGAGATGTCGGTGCGGCCATGACAGAGCCGCGCATGAGCACTATCGCCCGGGGTCGGATTGCGCACTGTGCGCGGCGGGGCAGTGTCGCGCATATACGGGTTCGCGCGCAGCATGGTGGCGATCGTTGTTGTCCGCGGGCCGGCGCAAACCAGGCAGCGGCAAGGGCCGATCGTGAGGATCGCTCGGTAGGAGCGCGATTCAGCTATGGGCCAACAGTATTGGCGCGAGGTGGTGGCCCACCACGGGGCTGCCGGCTAGTTGCAGCCGCGACCGACGGAGACCGTCGTCGTCCCGTACGGCCCCAGCGTTGCCGTGAGGCCGAAGACGCAGACCTCCAGGTCCCAATTGGCGGTGAACCAGCCGTAAAGCGGCTTGAGAAAACCCGGCACCAAGCTCATGGGCGTGAAGACCAGGATGTCGGACCGGGGCGGCGCATTCGGGTTCGCGCGGCCCAGCCACCAGAAGTCATTCTGGATGAGGCTGTCCGGGAAGGTGGGGTCGGCCGCCGCCACGGCGGCGGCCGTGGGCAACCCGATGGGATCGCACGGCGTAGTCGCACTCGGCACGCACTGCGCGGACCCGACCTGCGAACCCAGCGTGCCTGCGGTCGCGATGCCGGTGTCTGCGTTGGCGGTGGTCACCGGCGACAGCGTTGCTGCGGCACAAATGAGACCCGCAGCGACCCCGGAATTGATTTTCAGAGCGATGGTAGACATTTTCCCCCTCAGTGCACCGAAAAGATGGGCTGGACATTACCGGCTCCGAGTCCTCTGTCAACGCGTTTGCGCAGTACAAGGCAATATTCTTAAAATTCGCGCTCCCTCTCCGCATTCTGTTCGGCACGCATTGTCCGCGTTCGAATTGCGCGTGGAAAGTGCCTCAATTCGCTGGAAACTGCGCGCCGGAGCGAGTTTGGCCTTGTCGATGTGTGTTCGCTGGCGGGCGGCCGTAGCCGCAGTCGGGTGACGCGAAGTTTGCTCGAATTGGCAGATCCGTCGATTGAGGCTGCTACAAGGGTTGCGGAACGGACGGGCGGTTCCGCTCAAGCCGGTCGTTTGCTACATCGCGGCGGCCGCCGAAGCTGGCGGCAACGGTGCGCGGTCGTTCGTTACGAGGTCTCATATTGACGTTGCTGTAGATACTCTTCGACGGCCGAACCGGCGCCGCGGCGCCGACTACCCTGTCGGCCAACCACATTCGTTGAACTCAGTGCAACACCACGGTCGCGGCCAGCGCCAGGTGATCGGAACCGGCCACCTCCACGGTCCGCAGCGACGTCACGGACGCATTGCGCGTCATGATGTGGTCGACCGCCAGCAGCGGCGGGATGATGACATTGCTCGGGTGGGTGCGGGTCAGGCCGGCCCCCGCCTGCGCCGCGCCGTCGCGGTAGCCGTCGCGCAGAAGTTGACGGAATTCACGGACGTCGGGCGTGGCGTTGAGGTCGCCCCCGACGACGACCGGGCCGTCGGGCGGCAACTCGTGCAGCGCCGGCCCCAGTCGAGCGATGTCGCTGCGCCAGGAATCGAAGGCCGAGCGCGGCGGCGGCATGTGGGTGGAAACCACCGTCGTCGCGAAGTCGGTGTCGGGCACCTGGACCCTTGCGTAGATCAACCCGCGGCTGAAACTCTCGTCGCTTCCGGAGGTGATGATCGGGTACCTGCTCCACAGCCCGACGCCGGCCGCCCGCTCCCGCGGTCGCAGCGCCGAATGGGGAAAGTCCCGTGCCAGGGCGGGGGACAGGGCCGCGGCGAGTTCGGGGGTGAGCTCCTGCACGGCGAGGATGTCGGCGTGCTCGGCGGCCAGCGCGGCTATCGCCGCGGGCTCGGCCTCACCGAGCAGCAGGTTGGCCGAGACGAACCGCAGCGTGGTCCCGGTATCGGGGTCTGGGCTGCCGATGTACCAGGGCAGCTGCACCGCCAGCACCGCGACGGTCAGCACCGCGGCGACCGACACCAGCGTCCAGTGCCGGGACAGCGCGAACGCCAGCGCCCCCAGCGGCGCACCGAGCATCAGGTAGGGCGATAGCGCGGCCATCACCAGCAATGCACGGTTGGTGGCCGGCACGTACCGGGCCACCAGGGCGCCGGCCGCGAGCAGGAGCAGTAGCACGCCGACGATGCGCATCAGCGCATGTCACATCGAATGCGAATACCGCTGCCGCGCAACGGAAAAGCTATGGCTTGGCGTAGGTGACCAGGCTGACGTCGATCGCCTCGTCGACGAAGTAGTACTGGCAGCCGGTCAGGTATCGCATGTAGTCGTTGTAGTGCTGCTCGCCGGCCGCGGCGATCGCCTGGTCCTTGTTGTGCTCCAGGCGGGCGGCCCAGATGCCGAGGGTTTTGATGTAGTGGTTGCGCAGCGACATCACCTCGGGAACGGTGAAGCCGGCCTTGATGCCGTGGTCCACCATCATCTGGGTGCTCGGGATGCGTCCGCCGGGGAAGATCGTGTCGATCATGAACTTGGCGAAGCGTGCCAACTCGAAGGTCAGTTTCTTCCCGCGGGCCGCCATCTCGTTGGGGTGGTAGCCGCAGCTGCTCTGGATGGTCATCCGGCCGCCGGACGGCAGGCTGTTGAAGCAGGTCTGGAAGAAGGCGTCGTAGCGTTCGAAGCCGAAGTGTTCGAACGCCTCGATGGAGACGATCGCGTCGACGGAGCCCACGAACTGCTCCCAGCCCTCCAGGCGCACGTCGAACTTTCGGTCGGTGTCGATCTTGCTCAGGAGCTGCTCGCAGTACGCCTGCTGGTTCTTGCTCAGCGTCAATCCGATGACGTTGACGTCGTACTTCTCCATCGCGCGCTGCAAGGTGAGTCCCCAGCCGCAGCCGACTTCCAGCAGCGTCATGCCGGGCTTGAGATTCAGTTGGTCGAGGTGCTGGTCGACGTTGGCGATCTGAGCCTCGGACAGCGTCACGTAGGGCCCGGTGAAGTAGGCGCAGCTGTACTTGCGGGTCGGATCCTGGAAGACGCCGAAGAAGTCGTCCGACAAATCGTAATGAGCCTGGATGTCCTCGAAGTGAGGCCGCATATCCGCAGTACTGGTTGAGTTGTCAGACATGGAAGCGATTGCCCTTCTCGATGGTGCACTGCGGCGTCCACCGGGTGCGGGTGTCCACTCGGTGGAGACCTTACCCGCAGTGAGCCCGGTCACTCGGGACGCCTGCAGCGTGTCATAAATCCCAGCTCGGGCCACGTCTTGACCGTCGGTGGAGTCGAACCTTCAGTTGTCGTCTAATACGTCGTCATCGTGAGCCGATCATCGTCGATGCAGCCCCCGGAAGCCCGTTCCCGGACTTCGCTCTTAAGAGACTGTAGCGCCTCGGCCCACAGGTCCAGCCTCCGCGCGGGGTGCCGGCGAGACGGGTCACGGTGAACCCGAACCCAGCGGGCGCAGCGTGCGCCTCGCCCTTCGCGATCGAGGGCTGCGAGATGTCAGATGTCGTGGCTGCCGGCGGGCCCCGATCGGGGTCCATAGCGTTCGGCGTAGGCCTGGTGCACGTGCGCATTGCGTTCCCGCGAGATCGCGTCGACGAGGTAGGGATTGAGGCCGTGCTTGGCCAGCATGTGCCGGCGCCACACCTTGTTCAGGGCGTGGGAGAAGAAGACGAACGGGATGAAGATCGGCAACGTCATGCTCACGTGCAGGTACAGCGACATGGGGATGAACCAGATCGGAGCCAGGATCGCGATGGCCGGCACGGCGACCCGGCACATCATACGGATGGTGGCTCCCGGGCCGGCCAGGTCGTTGGCCACCCATTGGCGCATCGAATCGGGCAGGCGTTTGCCGTAGCAGTAGGTGATGTACTGCCACGGCCGTGGCGTCGTGGGGGAGCTCTGATCGGTCCGCATTTCGGCGAGCTTAGCTCTTGGTATGATGGATTGCGAATTATTGCAATCCATCAAGTTGTGAGAGTGGTGACGGGTGATGGACAGCTTGTCCGGGGGTCCCGAACAGCCGTTGTACGAGATCAAGGCCAATCTGTTCAAGGCGCTCGCGCACCCGGCGCGGATCCGGGTGCTGGAGATCTTGTCCACCAGCCCCACCCCGACACCGGTGAGTGCGATCCTGTCCGACAGCGATATCGAGCCGACGCAGCTTTCCCAGCACCTGGCCGTCCTCAAGCGCCACCACGTGGTCCGCGGACAGCGGGTCGGTAACGCGGTGTTCTACGAGCTCGCCCATCCCAAGATCGCCGAGCTGCTCGTCATCGCCCGGATCTTTCTGACGGACACGCTCTCCGCGCGACGCGACCAGCTCGATGTCATCGGATTGCTGCCCCCCATCGGCACCTCCCCGTGACACCCCGCGCCCTCCGCGACCGGGTGCTGCCGCTGCTGCCGCATCGCCGCGACTACGCCGGGCTGCAACGGTCTTGGCGACGCGACGTGCTCGCCGGTGTGACCGTCGGGGTGGTGGCGCTGCCGCTGGCGCTGGCGTTCGGGATCAGCTCCGGGGTGGGTGCGGCGGCCGGTCTGGTGACCGCCGTGGTGGCCGGAGTGGTGGCCGCCGTCTTCGGTGGCTCGCATGTCCAGGTGTCCGGGCCGACCGGCGCGATGGCGGTCGTACTGGCCCCCATCGTCGCCCAGTACGGGGTGGGCAGTGTCGCGGTCGTGACGGCGTTGGCGGGCGTCATCGTCGTCCTTGCCGGCGTCAGTGGGCTGGGCCGATCGGTGACCTTCATCCCGTGGCCCGTCATCGAGGGCTTCACCCTCGGTATCGCGGTCATCATCTTCCTGCAGCAGATCCCCTCGGCAATCGGACAATCCGTACCGGAAGGCCAGCGCCCCCTGGTCGCCGCGGCGCAGGTGCTGATCGACGCCGACGCCGCCACGATCCGCCCCGCCCTCGTGGTGGTGGCCGTCGTCGTCGTGGCCATGGTGACCCTGCCGCGATTGCATCCGGCGATCCCGGCGTCGTTGGTGGCGGTCGCGGCCGTCACCGTCCTGGCATCGGTGGCGGGTATGACGACCGCCCGCATCGGGGTGCTGCCCTCACAGCTGCCGACCCCGGTATGGCCGCAGGCAGATATCGCCACGGTGCACAGCCTGCTGGGGGCGGCACTGGCCATTGCGGCGCTGGCGGCCATCGAATCACTGCTGTCGGCGCGGGTCGCGGCCACGATGTCGGAGGCCGGCAGCTATGACCCCAACCGCGAACTGGTGGGGCAGGGCCTGGCCTCGGTGGCCTCCGGGCTGTTCGGCGGCATGCCGGCAACCGGCGCGATCGCGCGCACCGCGGTCAACGTCAGATCCGGTGCGCGAACCCGGATGGCGGCGATCACGCACTCGATCCTGTTGCTCGGAGTGGTGTACCTCGTCAGCGGCCCGGTCGGTGCGATTCCGCTGGCGGCGTTGGCCGCGGTGCTGATGGTGACGGCGGTCCGGATGATCTCGTGGCGGATCATCGTCAGGATCATCCGGTCCAGCCGTGCTGCCGCCGCCTCGTTCACGATCACCGCGGTCGTCACCGTCTGCTTCGACCTTGTGCAGGCCGTCGAGATCGGGATCGTCGTGACGGCGGTCTTCGCGCTGGCCGCCGTGGCGCGGCGCAGCGGTGTCCGCCGCGAGGACCTCCCGTACCCCCATCAGCCCGGCGATGAGCACATCGTCCTGCTACGGCTGGACGGAGCGATGTTCTTCGGTGCGGCGGAACGTATTTCGACCGAGATTCTCGATGCTTCCCACGCGGAGGCGAGGGTGGTGATCATCGCGCTGTCCCAACTCGGCATGCTCGACGCCACCGGAGCGCACACGCTGGCATGCATCGCCGAGGAACTCGAATCGCGGGGAATCACCGTCATCATCAAGGGCGTCCGACCCGAGCACCGGGACCTGCTCGCCAACATCGGCATCATCGCCTCGCTGCGCCACGAGAACCACCTGATCGAGACGCTGGAAGAGGCTGTCGCGCATGCCCGTCGGCACGCCACCGCCGGTATGCGAGGCGCCCCGTGACCGAGAGCGGCAATTTCCCGGCGACCACCGATCAGCTGGCGGCCTGGCGTGCGCTGTACCGCGCGGATTCGCTGCTGGTCGCCGCGCTCAACGAGCACCTGCGCGCCGGCGTGGGCATCGTCTATGTCGAACGCGAGGTCCTGGATGCGTTGCACCGCGCGGGCGGACGGCTGCGGATGGGCACCTTGGCTGCCGAGCTGATGATCTCGCGCAGCGGCACCACACGGCTGGTGACCAGGATGGAGAAGTGCGGCTGGGTGCGACGAGAATCCGTGCCGGAGGACCGCAGGTCGACGTGGGCGGAGCTGACCGACGCGGGACGCGATGTGCTCCACCGGGCGCAGCCGGTCGTCGACGCGGTGGTGGCCACGTTCTTCGGCGGGCACGTGTCGACGGTCGCCCTCAAGACCTGCGCGCTCGCGCTGACGACGCTCACCGACGCCAACCGGGGCTCGGGGTGAGGGCGCCTCAGACCGAGAAGTTCGACTTGAGCTCGCCGATGATGTCATCCCAGAGCGGTTCTGGCAGTTCATGTCCCATGCCGTCGAAGAGCACCAGCCGTGCCCCGGGAATGGCCCGGGCGATCGCGCGGCCACCGGACGGGCGCATCAGCTTGTCGGCCTTGCCGTGGATGACCACCGTCGGCGCACTGGTCTGACGGTTGTAGGGCAGCAGGCTGCCGCTGCCCAGGATGGCCGCGAACTGCCTGCCCACCCCGGCCGGGCAGTAGGACCGCTCGTAGCTCTCGATGGCGTCGGCGCGCGCCTTGTCCTCGGGCACCGGGAAGCCGGGGCTGCCGATGATGCGCGTCATCCGGATCGTGTTCGCGATCACCGCGTCCCGGCTGGTGTCGGCGGGCTTCTGCAGCAGCGCCAGCAGCTGACGGGGGCCCGGCGGTGGCAGCAGCGCCCGGTTGTTGGAGGAGAAGATCACCCCGAGAGACCGCGTCCTGGCGGCATGCCGGGCGGCGAACACCTGGGCGATCATCCCGCCCATCGAGCCGCCCACCACATGCGCCCGGTCGAGTCCGAGGTGGTCGAGCAGCGCGGCGGTGTCATCGGCCATGTCTTCCAGGGTGTAGGCGGCCGGGCTCTTGACGCCCACGAGTGAGCGCGCCATCCGGGGGATCAGCGGGGCGCCGCTGTGCGCGCCGGGCAGCTTCGAGGACAACCCGACATCGCGGTTGTCGAAGCGGATGACGCGCAGGCCCTGGTTGACCAGCTTCTCGCAGAAATCCTTGCGCCACAACACGAGCTGCGCGCCGAGACCCATGATCAGTAGGACCGCCGGGTCATCCTCGTTGCCGAAATCCTCGTAGACGATGTCCAGATCGCCGGACTTGGCGGTGCCGGTGCGGGCAATCACTCCTGGCCCGCCTTGTGCTCCCTGCTGACCTCGACCATGAAGTTGGCGAAGTATCCGGTGAGCTGCGGGTCGCTCATCATCTGCCAGCGCGGCGCGAGCAGCTTCATGTACCGCTCCACGTAGAGGAACTGCTTGCCGATCAGCACCAGCTCACGGGGCAACTTGACGTCATAGGCGTCGGCCAGCGTGGAGAGCTGCTTGCCGATATCGGCATAGCTCATATCGCCCAGCGACGACATGGTCAGCGGGGTGGCGAACTTCTCCAGGTCCTTGGCGGCCTGGGCCTCTGGTTTCACGGTTCCCACCGCGCCCATCATCACCACGATCTTGCCGGCCGCCGCGTGGTCCTTCTTCACCAGCAGTGCGTGCACGAGTTCGCGCAGCAGCCAACGGGTCCGCGGATCGATGCGGCCCATGATGCCGAAGTCGAAGAACACGATCTTGCCGTCGTCGTCGACATACAGGTTGCCGGCGTGCAGGTCGCCGTGGAACAGGCCGTGCCGCAGCCCGCCTTCGAACACGCTGAACAGCAAGGCCTTCACCAGCTGCTCGCCGTCGAAGCCCTTCTTGCGGATGGCCGCGACATCGTCGACCCGCACCCCCTGGATGCGCTCCATCGTCAGGACGCGTTCGCTGGTGAGGTTCCAATACACCTGGGGCACACGGATATTGGCACCCAGCGGAGAGGCGTGCATGTGCGCCACCCAGGCGTCCATGGACTGGGCCTCCAGCCGGAAGTCCAGTTCCTCGGCCAGGTTGTCGGCGAAGTCGGCCACCACGTCCTGAGCAGAGAGCCGCTGCCCGAGCTTCGCGAACTCGACCAGACGCGCCCCGCGCTTGAGGATCTGCAGGTCTGCGGCGACCCGGCGGCGGATACCCGGTCGCTGGATCTTGACCACGACCTCCTCGCCCGAATGCAGCGTCGCATAGTGCACCTGCGCGATGGAGGCCGAGGCGAACGGCTTTTCGTCGAACGATTTGAACAGGTTCTGCGGGGTGTCGCCCAGATCCTCTTTGAAGAGCTTGTGCACCTGTTGCAGATTGGCCGGCGGTACCCGGTCCAGCAGACTGCGGAACTCCCGGCTCAGCGGCTCCCCGAAGGCGCCCGGGCTGGACGCGATGATCTGCCCGAACTTGACGTAGGTGGGTCCCAGATCGGCGAAGGTCTGCGGGATCTGCTTGGCGATCTTCTGCTGCAGTGAACCCTTGCCGATCAGGTTTCCGGCCACTCGGGCACCGGTGCGGGTGATCTGCCAGCCCGTCGCGCCGATGCGGGCGGCCTCGACCGGCAGCGGCACCCGATCCAGCCTTGCGGGCTCACGGTGCTTGGTCTTCGGCGTAGAACTCATCCCTGCAGTGTCTCAAAACCCGCGGTACCACCCAAGAATGTGTCTCGCATCACACTTATGCGAAGCTGTGCTCGATGGCGTCGCGGCTCAGTGTGGGGTCGCTACCCAGCACGTATGCCGGTTCGGTGTGCTCGCAGGTGGTGCCGTCCGCCACCCGGGCCTGGGCCTGGCGGAACTCCGGGGTGGCGCCTGCCGCGGTGTGCAGACCGTTGATGACCGACCAGACGGTGGCACGCCGGGCCGCCCGTTCGAGGGGATTCGGGTTGGTATGCCCGATCAGCTGCTTGGCCCACGTGGGCATGGTGTCGCGGATGGCCCAGTCCACCGCGGCCTGCGGCATCGGCAGGTTGGAGCCGGTGGCCATCGCCGCCCCGTGGGTGAGCGCCAGGCGCGGCAGATAGGAGTGCAGGCACTCCAGGGTCTCGGCCTTGGTGGTGGGCAGGTCGGTGCCGCCCAGGGCGTGCCCGACGCGGATGAACTCGCCGTAGTAGCGGTCGAGCTTCTTACCGCGCAACGGGTTCGGGTGATAGATCTCGTGCGCGGTCGCGATGCCCCACACCACGGTGGCGTAGTTCCAGCGCAGCCAGTCCGGATCGTCGGCGTCATAGACCGCGCCGTCGGGGCGGGTGCCCTTGATGGTGTGGTGCATCGAGCGCACGATCTTGGCCATCCGCTCGGCGGTCTCGGTGTTGCCGTACGCGGTGCCGATGAAGAAGGCGATGGAATGCCCGAGCCGCACCGCGGCGCCCTTGGGGTCGATGACCGGGATCGCGTTGCCCTGGTCATCGCGCTTCACCAACCGGGAATGGTGCATGCCCATCCAGTAGATGGACGGGTCGAGGCGCTCGATGTAGGCCGCGCACTGCAGCCCGAAGATCAGCGCCTCGGTGTGGGAGTGCACGTGCCAGACCGCGCTGCCCGGCCCGAACCAGCCAGGATCGCCCGCCGGTTCGGCGAACTCCATGCCGCGGAAGTAGTGCTTGCGGATGTCCTGGTCGAACTTGCGCTGCAGCATCTGCTCGAGCGCCTGGTGCGGCATGTCCACGCCGAGCCCCTTATCTGGTCACGTCTTTCTGGTCACATCTGTAGCCAGAATAGCCTTTGGCTACGGCCGTGACCAGAACTAGTCTGAGCGGATGACTCGGTGGGCTGGTGTCGCTCTGATCGACCGGCGCGCCGAGCGGCGCGGGCTCCTGATCGACGCTGCCTACGCGCTGTTCGGCGACGGCGGTGAGGCTGCGCTGACGGTGCGATCGGTCTGCCGGGCCTGCGGCTTGAACACCCGCTACTTCTACGAGAGCTTCGCCGACACCGACGAGCTGCTGGGTGCCGTGTTCGACAAGGTGTCCACCGAGCTCGCGGTCGAGGTGGACGCGGCGATCACGGCGGTCGGCGAGTCACCGACCGCGCGCACCCGGGCCGGGATGGCGGCGGTGCTCGGCTTCAGCTCCGCCGACCCGCGACGCGGGCGCGTGCTGTTCACCGATGCCCGCGCGAACCCGGTGCTGACCGCGCGCCGGGCGGCGCTGCAGGACGCGTTGCTCGCCGCGGTGCTGGAGGAGGGTTCACGACTGCACCCGGGCTCGGATCCGGTCGCGACGCGCATCGGCGCGGCGCTGTACACCGGGGCGATGGCCGAGCTGGCCCAGCAGTGGCTCTCCGGCGCCCTGGGCGATGACCTCGACGTCGTGGTGGATTCCGCGCTGGCCTTCTTCCGCTGACCCCCCCTTTTCTGCGGCGAAACTCGCGTACCCGGGGCTCGCGATGGGTCTTGAGGCCCGGGTACGCGAGTTTCGCCAACTTGAGTGGAGCCGATTTCGGCCCTGCTGCGTCCAACAAGACATGGCCATTCCCATTCTCGGAGCTGACGCGTTGGCCGGCGGCCTACTCACCCCGGACCAACTGCGCCACCGCTACAGGCCCGTCTTCCGCGGTGTCTACCTTCTGAAAGATCACCGGCCAACGCTGTTCGAACGGATCGCCGCGGCCCGTCTGGTGGTGCCGAAGGCCGTGATCGCCGGGCCCGCGGCGGCCGCGTTGCACGGCGCGAAGTGGATCGATGATGACGTGACCATCGACGTCGTCGGCCGCTGTCGGCCTCAGCCGGGCCTCAAGGGCCGGGAGGAGACCTTGCGGGCGTGCGAGTCGACGACGGTGCGTGGTATCCCCGTGACGACGACGGCCCGCACGGCGTTCGACATCGCCCGGCGGCTTCCGCGGGTCCCCGCGATCGCTCACCTGGACGCGCTGATGAACACGTCACCGTTTGCGGTCGAAGACGTCATGCTGTTGACCAAGGTGCACCCGCGTGCGCGCGGTCTGGTCAACCTTCGAGAGGTTCTGCCTCACGTCGATGGAGGCGCCGAGTCTCCCCAGGAGAGCTGGCTGCGCACGCTGTTCGTTGACGCCGGATTGCCCAGGCCGACTACGCAGTTCGTCGTGTACACCGCCGACGGCCGCTACATCAAGCGTCTCGACATGGTGTGGGAGAAATACAAGGTCGGTGTCGAGTACGACGGGGAACAGCATCTGACCGATCGCACGGTGTATGCCCGTGATGTGTGGGTCGGTCGGGAACTGCAACGGATGCAGTGGAACCTCATCCGCGTCGTCAAGGAAGACCGCGGCGCGCAGATCGTCGCGCACGCCAGCGCAGTGTTGCTCGCCCGCGGCTGGGATGGTCGTCCCTAGCGTGGCGAAACTCGCGTACCCGGGGTTGGTTGGGCCGTGAGAACCCCGGGTACGCGAGTTTCGCCACCAAACAGGGCGCGTCTAGGAAACGGCTTCCTTGCCCCACGGCGTCAGCCACGGGGACGGCTCCCAGTCCTCCAGACCGGCCAGCAGTTCATAGAGCGTCGCGCCGTCGATGCTCTCCCGGACGATGTCGCCCTGACCGGCGTGGCGGGCCAGCTCCTCGATCATGTGGAAGATCACCCAGCGCACCGACCACGCCGGTACGTCCTTCGGAAACCACGGCACGTGCTGCGGAATCGGCACGGCCGCACCGAGATCCGCTGTCTCGATCAGACGGATGGTCTCGGCGTTCTGCTCATCGAACTTCGCCAGGATCTGCGCCAGTGTCTCGTCCTCGCCCATGACGAACTCGTCGCCGTAGTCGGCGGCCTGCTCCTCCATCGGCCGCTTGTCACCCTCGGTCATGTCCGGGGCGGCCGCCACCCGTTCCATCCACCCGGCCTGGCACGACGTGACGTGCTTGATCAACCCGCCGATCGACAGCGAGCTGACCGACGGCGCGGAACGCGCCTGCTCATCGGTGAGCCCGAAGGCGATGGCGTGGAACGCGTACTGCTGGGCGGCGACGTACTCCTTGAGGCCGGCGCGCTCATCAGCGATCGGCGGGGGCATTGCGGGCATGTCAGTTCTCCTTCATATGGGTGTACAGATCTCGGAGCAGAGCGATTTCGGCGCCGTGATGGATGACTTCACGGTTGATGTGCAGCACCAGCACGGACATCGGTTCATCGGCGTACGGGCCCTCGGCCGGTCCGCACGGGCGGTTCAGATCGTCATCGGAGAGCGCACGCACCCCGGCCGTCCACCGCTGGTATTCGGTGTCCAGCTGGGTCAGCGCGGTCGCGGCGTCGGTGGCGTAGGGCCAGCTCTCGTAGTCCGCGGCTGGGCCGCCGAAATGCGAGTGGTTGCGCATCGCGAAGACGCCGATGATCACGTGGGCCAGCCGCCAGGCGATGGTGGTCAACGGGGTGGGCGTGGGCTCGGGATAGACGAAGTCGACGCCACCGTCGGGGTGCACGGTCCAGCAGTCGGGCACCGGCTGCCAGAAGTACTCGTCGTCGGAGAGGCCGTCCAGCCGGGGTCGCAGCTGGTGGGACCAGT
Source organism: Mycolicibacterium frederiksbergense (assembly GCF_012223425.1). Taxonomy (GTDB): domain Bacteria; phylum Actinomycetota; class Actinomycetes; order Mycobacteriales; family Mycobacteriaceae; genus Mycobacterium; species Mycobacterium frederiksbergense. Next base: position 1,389,371 of record NZ_CP038799.1, on the reverse strand, counting down.
GGAAATCCAGCTGGTCGGCGAGCAGGTCGGTGTTCATGAGATCACTCTGACACCTATCTAGGACAGGTTCTGTCCTAAAAGTTCGGCACACTGTGGACATGTCCGAAACCACCGCCCGCGTCCTGCAGCTTCTCGGCCTCCTGCAGTCCCGGCGGGTGTGGACCTCCGAGGAACTGGCCGAGCGCCTGGCGGTCACCACCCGCAGCGTGCGCCGTGATGTCGAACGGCTGCGTGACCTGGGGTATCCGGTGCACGCCAGCACGGGACACGGCGGGGGCTACCAGCTGGGCGCCGGCGCGGCGCTGCCACCGCTGCTGCTGGATCCCGAGGAGGCCGTGGCGATGGCGGTCTGCCTGCGGCTGGCCGCCGGCGGCAGCGTCGCCGGGGTGGGGGAGTCGGCGTTGCGCGCGCTGTCCAAGCTGGACCAGGTGATGCCGGCGCGGCTGCGTTCACAGGTGGCCGCCGTGCACGAGACCACGGTGACGCTGACCCCGACCAGCAAGGACGTGCCGGTGGACCCCGAGGTGCTGATGACCCTGGCCCGGGCCTGCCGCGACCACGAGCACGTCAACACCGGCTACACCGATATCCGGGGCAACGTCACCGCACGCCGGTTGGAGCCCTATCAGCTGGTCACCACCGGCCGGCGCTGGTACCTGCTGTCCTATGACCGCGACAAGCAGGACTGGCGCAGCCTGCGCCTGGACCGGATGGCCGACGTCCGGGCGCTGGGCAGCACCTTCACCCCCCGCGACGCCCCCGACGCGGCGCAGTACGTGCAGCGCGCCATCACCAGTTCGCCGTACCGGTATGTGGCGCGCGTGCGGTACTTCGCCGCACGTGATGTTGTGGCGCAGACCTTCTCGTCGGCGTCGGTGCACATCGAAGCGGACGGACCCGACACCTGCATCCTGACCACCGGTGCCGACGACCCGGACGTGATGGCGCTCTACCTGGCCATGCCGGGCTGTGAGTTCGAGGTGCTCGAGCCCGTCGAGGTGGCCGACGCGGTGCGAACCGCCGCCGAACGGCTCCGGAGGGCGGGCGCCCGAACGTAGGGTGCCAGGATGCGCGTCACGGGAGCGGAGTCGACGGACCTGTTCGTCGGACCACCCGACGCACCGGTGCAACTGGTTCGTATCACCTACACCGACTGCGCGGCGCCCACCCCGGTGCGGGTGACCGGCACCGGCATCGAGGGCGAGGCCGTCGCCCGCCCGGATGCGACCACGGTCGAAGTGCCGATGACTGTCACCGATCCCGAGCCCGGCCGGCGACGCGAGGCGGCCATCGGCAACACGGCCTTCACGTTCACCGACGCCGAACCCGGCTGGACGATGCACATGATCAGCCACTTCCACTACGACCCGGTGTGGTGGAACACCCAGGCCGCCTACACCAGTGTCTGGACCGAGGACCCGCCCGGCGCCTGCCGGCAGACCAACGCGTTCGACCTCGTCACCGCCCACCTGGAAATGGCGCGCCGCGACCCCGACTACAAGTTCGTGCTCGCCGAGGTCGACTACCTCAAACCGTTCTGGGACACCCACCCCGAGGAACGCGCCGACCTGCGCCGGCTGATCGGCGAGGGCCGCATCGAGATCATGGGCGGCACCTACAACGAGCCCAACACCAACCTCACCAGCCCCGAGACGGCGATCCGGAACTTTGTGCACGGCATCGGATTTCAGCGAGATGTACTGGGTGGCGACCCGGCCACCGCCTGGCAGCTCGACGTGTTCGGGCACGACCCGCAGTTTCCCGGGATGGCCGCCGACGCGGGCCTGACCTCCAGCTCGTGGGCGCGCGGGCCGCACCACCAATGGGGCCCGATGGCCGGTGACGGCGACCCGACGCGCATGCAGTTCGCCAGCGAGTTCGAGTGGACGGCACCGTCGGGCCGGGGACTGTTGACGCATTACATGCCCGCGCACTACGCGGGCGGCTGGTGGATGGATTCGGCGGCGTCGCTGGCCGACGCGGAGGCCGAGACCTACAAGCTGTTCGCCGGGCTGAAGCAGGTGGCGCTGACGCGTAACGTGCTGCTGCCCGTGGGCACCGACTACACCCCACCCAACAAGTGGGTCACCGAGATTCACCGCGACTGGAACAGCCGCTACACCTGGCCGCGGTTCGTCTGCGCGCTGCCCAAGGAGTTCTTCGCCGCGGTGCGCACCGAACTGGACACCCGCGGGGCCCGGGCGTCGGTGCAGACCCGCGACATGAACCCGATCTACACCGGCAAGGATGTCTCCTACATCGACACCAAGCAGGCCAACCGGGCCGCCGAGAACGCGGTGCTGGAAGCCGAACGGTTCGCCGTGTTCGCCGGATTGCTCGGCGGCGCAACCTATCCGCAGGCGGCGCTGGCCAAGGCCTGGGTCCAGCTGGCCTACGGCGCCCACCATGACGCCATCACCGGCTCGGAATCCGACCAGGTGTACCTCGACCTGCTGACGGGCTGGCGCGACGCGTGGGAGATCGGGCGCACCGCCCGCGACAATGCGCTGCGCCTGCTCACCGGTGCAGTGGATTCCGCTGTGGTGGTGTGGAATCCGTTGGCGCACGGCCGCACCGACATGGTGACCGCACACCTGGACGAACCCTTCTCCGGTGTGGTGCGCGATATGAACGGCACCGCGCTGCCCACGCTGATCGAGGACCACACCGTCACGTGGCGGGTCGACGATATCGGTTCGCTGGGCTGGGAGGGCTACCAGTGGGACGACGATACCGACGGCTCACGCTGGCAGCAGATCGACGGCGCGACCATCGCGAACGCGCATTACACGCTGACCGTCGACCCGGCCCGCGGCGGCGGGGTCAGCTCCCTGGTCGCCGACGGTCGCGAGCTCATCGCCGACGGCCGGGTCGGCAACGAACTGGCCGTCTACGACGAGTATCCGGCGCACCCGCAGGCCGGCGAGGGGCCCTGGCATCTGCTGCCCAAGGGGCCGGTGATCGGCTCATCGGAGTTCCCGGCGACGGTGCAGGCCCACCGCAGCGCGCTGGGACAGCGGCTGGTGATCACCGGGCGGATCGCCGACGTGTTGCGCTACACCCAGACCCTCACCCTGTGGGACGGCGTCGACCGCGTCGAATGCCGCACCACCATCGACGAATTCACCGGTGCCGACAAGCTGCTGCGGCTGCGCTGGCCGTGCCCGGTACCCGGTGCCATGCCGGTCAGCGAGGTCGGTGACGCCGTCATCGGACGCGGCTTTGGGTTGCTGCACCGGCACGGGTCACCGGACGCCGTGGACTCGGCGGAACACCCGCACACCCTGGACAACCCGGCGTACGGCTGGTTCGGGCTGTCCTCGATGCTGCGCGTGCGGATCGGTGCCGGGGTGCGCGCGGTCTCGGTAGCCGAGGTTGTCATCCCCGACGCATCGTTCGACGAGCGCGCCCTGATGGTCGCGCTGGTGCGCGCCGGGGTCACCGCCACCTGCAGCGTCGCCGGGCACCCGCGCTACGGCGACCTCGCGGTGGACTCGAACCTGCCCGATGCGCGCATCGTGATCGGCCATCCCGACGAGAATGATTTTGCCGCAACGGTATTGGATACCGCACCGGAGTACCGCGCCGAACTGGACCGCCAGATCGGCGCCACCGGCGCCGCACGGGTATGGGTACCCGCGGCGGCCACCCTGGCCCACGAGTGGGTTCCCGGCGCCGATCTGAAGGGGTCGCGGGCGCTGCCGGTACTCATCGTCGTCGGCGGTGTCGAGGCACTCATCGACGAGATCGGTGATGCGGAGATCTCGGTGCGTCAGCACCCCGATGGCGGCGTGGAACCGTTCGAGCCGGCCACGGTGGCGCTGCTGAACAGGGGGGTGCCCGGCTTCGCCGTGGAACCCGACGGCACCTTGCACACCTCGCTGATGCGGTCCTGTACCGGGTGGCCGTCGGGCACCTGGATCGACCCGCCGCGGCGCACCGCACCCGATGGCTCCAACTTCGCGCTCCAGCACTGGACGCACACCTTCGACTACGCCATCGTCGCCGACGAGGGCGACTGGCGCGACAGCGAGATCCCCAGTCGCAGTGCCGCATTCTCGCACCCGCTGCTCGCAGTGCTCAATCGGCGGGCCGGTACCGACGGGCTGCCCTCGCACGGGGCGCTGCTCGATGTCGACTCCGAAGGTGGGGGAGTGCAACTCGGTGCGCTCAAGGCCGCGGGCAACCCCATCGCGGCGGGCAGCGTCGACACCGTCGACCCCGCCACGGTGGCCCTGCGCATCGTCGAAACACACGGGCGTACCACGCAATTCGTGGTCCGCTCCGGCCTGAGCGCGGTTGCCCCGCTGGTCCCGGCCGATCTGCTGGAACGCCGGCTGGACCGCAGCGCCGGATTCACCCTGCACGGCTATCAGATCGCCACCATGCTGACCCACCTGGATGCGGTGAAGATCCTCAACGCCGACAATGAGCAGCTCGCACCGGAAGCCGAAGCGGCACAACCGCTGTACGCCCGCTACTGGCTGCACAACCGCGGCCCCGCGCCGCTGGGCGGGCTGCCCGCCGTCGCCCACCTGCATCCGCACCAACTGCAGGCCGAAGCCGGCGAGCAGGTGCGCCTGCGGCTCACCGTGGCCAGCGACTGCACCGATGCCCCGGTCCACGGTCTGGTCAGGCTGATCTGCCCGCCCGGCTGGAACGCCGCGACCGCGGAGCTGCCGTTCGTGCTGCCGCCGGGGGACTACCTGGACACCGACGCCACCGTCGCGATACCGGCCGGGCAGCCGCCGGGGCTGTATCCGATCCGGGTCGAACTGGCCCTCAACGGGCGCGGCGGGCTGCCGCCGTCCTGGCGCCAGGTCGTCGAGGATGTCTGCACCGTCCGGGTGGGGGATGCCGAGCATGCCGAGATACTGCGGCTGGTGGCCGGCCCGTCCGAGGTGCGGGTGCGCGCGGGCCAGACGGCTCGCCTCGGTGTCACCGTCGGCACCGATGCCCGCGCCGACCTGGCCGCCGAAGCCCACCTGATCAGCCCGTGGGGGACCTGGGAGTGGTTGGGCCCGGCGGCAACCGGGGCCGACCTGCCCGCCGGCGGGACCGCGCGGATCGACTTCGACGTCGCGCCGCCGCCGTGGGTGCAGCCGGGAACGTGGTGGGCGCTGATCCGGGTGGCCTGCGCCGGGAAGCTCGTCTACTCGCCGGCGGTGCCGGTGGTGGTCACGTGACGGCGGCACTGGTGGCCGGCCAGGTGGTGACCGTCGCCGAGATCGACGAACGGGAACGCGTGCTGCGGGCCGGCAACATGGCCTCGGCACTGCCGCGCCCGGGCACCAGCGAGGGCCGTCAGCTGCGGCGCTGGCTCACCCAGTTGGTGACCGCGGAGCGGGTGGTGGCGCTGGAAAATGTTGGTGCCGAACATGTTCCGGATATCGAGGACGTGCTTCCGGACATGGCTGCGCGGCTGGAGATCGGCAGCATCGCCGCGGCGGTCCTGGCCACCGAGGCGGGCCGGGCCGCGTTCGCCCGCGTCACCGCGGGGGTGGGCGTCACCGATATCGACATCGTCGCCTATCACCGCCGCAACCCCGGCCGGTTCGCAGCGCGCCGGACCGGCGTCGTGGACTTCGCTCGGGCCCGGCCGCTGATCGCCGCGCACCTCGGGGCCGCGGCGCGGCGCCGGGCCTTCCGGCTGTGGCTCGACGCGCGGTGCGCCGCACTCGTCGAGCTCGCACCCGGCTACGAGCATCCCGGTGATCCACGCCAGCCCGACAACACCCACAAGCACTGATGAGCACCGTCCTCGCGCTCGACATCGGCGGCACCAAGATCGCCGTGGGCATCGTCGACGCTGAGGGCACCGTGCTGCAGCGGTTCCAGCTGCCCACCCCGCGGGACTCCGCCGAAGCCGCCTGGCGGGTGACCGCGGACCTGATCGGGCAGGCACGGTCGGTGGGCCCGGTGCGGGCGGTGGGCATCGCGTCGGCCGGGCCGGTGGCGCTTCATGCGGGCACCATCAGCCCGGTCAATATCGCTGTGTGGCGGGACTTTCCGATTGTCGCGCGGGTCGCGGAGCTGACCGGCCTGCCGGTGCGGCTCGGCGGTGACGGGCTGTGCATGGCGCTCGGCGAACACTGGCGCGGCGCCGGCCGGGGAGCGCAGTTCCTGCTCGGCATGGTGGTGTCCACCGGGATCGGCGGCGGACTGGTGCTCGACGGCGTCCCCTACGACGGGCGCACCGGCAACGCGGGGCACGTCGGTCACATGGTCGCCGACGCCGACGGAGAGCCCTGCGTGTGCGGCGGGCACGGCTGCGTGGAGACGCTCGCCTCGGGTCCGCGGATGACGCGGTGGGCGCAGCAGCAGGGCTGGACCGGTGCGGACGCCAAGGACCTGGCGGCGTCGGCCACGGCCGGCGATGCGGTCGCGCTGGCGGCATTCCGGCGGGGGACCAGGGCGCTGGCCGCGGTGATCGCCTCGACGGCGGCGGTCTGCGATCTCGATCTGGTGGTGATCGGCGGCGGGGTCGCCAACGCCGGCGACGTGTTGTTCGGCCCGCTGCGGGAGGCGCTGACGCGCCACACCGGGTTGTCGTTCATCCGCGATCTGCGGGTGGTGCCCGCCGACCTCGGGGGCGACGCCGGACTCGTCGGCGCCGCCGCCCTGGTGCGGTGACCTACTTGGCGATGCGGATGAGCTTCTTGTTCACGAACTCGTCGATGCCGAAGCGGCCGAGTTCGCGGCCGAAACCGGAACGCTTCACGCCGCCGAAGGGCAGTTCCGCGCCCTCGGCGCCGACGGCGTTGACGAACACCATGCCGGCCTCGATCCTGTCGGCGACGCGCTTGGCCTGCTCGGGGTCGGTGGTGAAGACGTAGGAGCCCAGCCCGAACGGGGTGTCGTTGGCCAGCTCGACCGCGGCGTCCTCGTCGGGAACCTTGTAGACGGTGGCCACCGGTCCGAAGAGTTCCTCCTTGGCCGCCGGCGAATCCGGGGACAACCCGGTCAGCACCCCGGGCGGGAAGAACGCCCCGTTGCGCTCGCCTTCGGAGGTCAGCGCGGCACCGGCGGCCACGGCACGCTGGACCTGCTCCTCGAGCCGCTCGGCGGCGGCCACCGAGGACAGTGGCGCCAGCCCGTCGGCCTTGGCCAGCACCTTGGCGGTGAACTTGTCGAGGAACTCGTCATAGACGCCCTCGGCGACGATGATCCGCTTGGCCGCGTTGCAGGCCTGCCCGGTGTTCTCGAAGCGCCCGTCCACGGCCGCCTCGATGGTGGCGTCCAGGTCGTCGGAGGACAGCAGGATGAACGGGTCGGAGCCGCCGAGTTCCAGGACGACCTTCTTCAGGTTGCGTCCGGCGATCTCGGCGACCGCGGCGCCGGCGCGCTCGGAACCGGTCAGCGACACCCCCTGGATGCGGGGGTCGGCGATGGCGTCGGCGATCTGCTCATTGGTGGCGTAGACGTTGACGTAGGCGCCCTCGGGATAGCCGGCGTCGGTGAAGATCTGCTGCAGGGCCGCCGCGGATTCGGGGCACTGCGGCGCGTGTTTGAGCACGATGGTGTTGCCCAGCACCAGGTTCGGGCCGGCGAAGCGGGCCACCTGGTAGTAGGGGTAGTTCCACGGCATGATGCCCAGCAGCACCCCGACCGGGCCGCGCCGGATCAGTGCGCTGCCCTCACCGTCGAGCAGGTCGATGGGCTCATCGGCGAGGAACTTCTCGGCGTTGTCGGCGTAGAACTCATAGATCGAGGCGCTGAACTCGACCTCGCCGACCGACTGGTCCAGCGGCTTGCCCATCTCGCGCTGGATGATCTTGGCCAGCTCGTCCTTGCGCTCGTTGTGCAGGGCGGCGACCTTGCGGATCAACTCGGCGCGCTGGGCGACCGTGGTGGTCTTCGACCACTCCTTGAACGCGGTGGCCGCCGCCGACACCGCCGCCTCGATCTGGTCGTCGGTCGCGGTGGGATATTCCTTCACCACATCGCCGGTCGCCGGATCAACTACCGCGTACAGACTCATCGATTTCGCTCCTCAACCAAGGTCAGTGGGTGTCACCGTCGAACCTACGCGGTTCCGCGCGCGCCGCCTCGTTTTGGCCGATCGGGCTGCGGCAGGCTATTCTTTCCCGGTTCCACCGAAGACCGTCGGTCACCGAGTAATCGGTTGAAGGTCCCGGATCACCCGGGCGGCCCACGCAGGAGGACGAGGTAGAGCATTCTTGCGCGCCCCGACCTGTCTGTGTCGGGGCGTTCGTGTTTTCTCGGCCCTTTGCCCCCGATGGTTGGTGGACGTCCCAACCATTACGAGGAGGCAAGCATGGCCAAGGCTGAAAAGGCCACCGCGGTCGCCGACATCGCCGAGAAGTTCAAGGAGGCGACGGCCACCGTCGTCACCGAGTACCGCGGCCTGAAGGTGTCCAACCTTGCCGAGCTGCGCAGGTCGCTGGGTGACGATGTGACCTACACCGTCGCCAAGAACACCCTGGTGAAGCGTGCAGCGGCCGAGGCCGGCGTGGAGGGTCTCGACGACCTGTTCACCGGTCCGACCGCCATCGCGTTCATCAGCGGTGAGCCCGTCGACGCCGCCAAGGCGATCAAGAAGTTCGCCAAGGACAACAAGGCGTTGGTCGTCAAGGGCGGCTACATGGACGGCCGCGCGCTGTCCGTGGGCGAAGTCGAACGCATCGCCGATCTGGAATCGCGTGAGGTCCTGCTGTCCAAGCTGGCCGGCGCGATGAAGGCGAAGCAGTCCCAGGCCGCAGCGCTGTTCGTGGCGCCCGCGTCGCAGATCGCCCGCCTGGCTGCAGCTCTGCAAGAGAAGAAGGCCGGCTCGGAAAACACCGACGCCGCATAAGCAACCCACCACCCATAAGAGATAAGGAATCACCATGGCAAAGCTGTCCACCGACGAACTGCTCGACGCGTTCAAGGAAATGACCCTGCTCGAGCTCTCTGAGTTCGTGAAGCAGTTCGAAGAGACCTTCGACGTCACCGCCGCCGCTCCCGTCGCCGTTGCCGCCGGCCCCGCCGCCGGTGGCGCGCCTGCCGAGGCCGCCGAAGAGCAGAGCGAATTCGACGTCATCCTGGAAGGTGCCGGCGAGAAGAAGATCGGCGTCATCAAGGTCGTCCGCGAGATCGTTTCCGGCCTGGGCCTCAAGGAAGCCAAGGACCTCGTCGACAGCGCTCCCAAGCCGCTGCTGGAGAAGGTCAACAAGGAGGCCGCTGAGGACGCCAAGGCCAAGCTCGAGGCTGCCGGCGCATCGGTCACCGTCAAGTAGTTCTCTGCGCATTGTGGGCCGGGTCGAATTCGACCCGGCCCACAGTCGTCTGCGGGGCATCCGGTGTGCGGTTCGTCGTTGCTGAAAATCTGTGTAGGTTACAGTGACTCAAGCCACAGGCGGGTGCAGCAGGTGGCGCGGTGGTGCTGTGAGCGGAAGGAACCTGTATGGGCGTCCAAATCGACGTGACCGGACTGAGTAAGTCGTTCGGGTCGTCGAAGATCTGGGAAGACGTCACGTTGACGGTTCCCGAGGGTGAAGTCAGTGTGTTGCTGGGCCCGTCGGGTACCGGTAAGTCGGTGTTCTTGAAGTCGCTGATCGGCCTGTTGCGGCCTGAGCGCGGCTCGATCGTCATCGACGGCACCGACATCCTGGAGTGCTCGGCCAAGGAGCTCTACGAGATCCGCACCCTGTTCGGTGTGCTGTTCCAGGACGGTGCCCTGTTCGGGTCGATGAACATCTACGACAACACGGCCTTCCCGCTGCGCGAGCACACCAAGAAGTCCGAGTCCGAGATCCGCAACATCGTGATGGAAAAGCTCGAGCTCGTGGGTATGCCCAATGACGGGCACAAGTTCCCCGGTGAGATCTCCGGCGGTATGCGCAAGCGTGCCGGTCTGGCCCGCGCCCTGGTGCTGGATCCGAAGATCATCCTGTGCGATGAGCCGGACTCCGGTCTGGATCCGGTGCGTACCGCGTATCTGTCGCAGTTGTTGATCGATATCAACGCCCAGATCGATGCGACCGTGCTGATCGTGACGCACAACATCAACATCGCCCGGACGGTGCCGGACAACATCGGCATGCTGTTCCGCAAGAAGCTGGTCATGTTCGGGCCCCGCGAGGTGCTGCTGACCAGCGAAGAGCCCGTCGTGAAGCAGTTCCTCAATGGTCGGCGTATCGGGCCGATCGGTATGTCGGAGGAGAAGGACGAGGCCACCGCCGCGGCCGAGCAGGCCATGATGGAGGCCGGTCAGCATGACGGTGGTGTCGAGGAGATCGAGGGTGTGCCGCCGCAGTTGATGGCCACTCCCGGTATGCCCGAGCGTAAGGCTGTGGGTCGTCGGCAGGCCCGGGTGCGCGAGATCCTGCACACCCTGCCCCCGGCCGCCCAGGAAGCCATCCGCGATGACCTGGAGGGCACGCACAAGTACCAGGCGCATGAGCCCGGTCACGTCTCGCGCCCGCACCACGAGGATGACACCCCGACGACGTCCATCCCCGTCGCCAAGGAATAGCACTTCCAGCCCGCGAGAAACCGCCCGAGCCTCGGCTCGGGCGGTTTTTTGTTGCCTGCGGGCTGCCGAGCGATCGCAATGTCGCTCCGACAGCGCCGCCGTGCCCATATATCCATGGCGGCGCCGACAGGGTGACATTGCGTAGCCGTCCGGCGCGACCCCAGGTGGTTTACACGATCTGGCTGCACTGTCACGCGGCAGATTGCCGAATCCACGTATCGTCGCTCGCGACCGCAGCTAGCATCTGCCAGCGGGGGAGGTCGACATGGGGATTTCGATTTCACGGTGGATCGGTGCGGGGGTACTGGCGTTCGGGGTGGTGATTGCGCCGACGGCATTGCTGGGCCCAGCCGCAATTGCCCACGCCGACACCGATACCGGCGAGCCGAGTTCTGCCGAACCGCGGGACGCAAAAAGCCCGGACGCCGCGAAACCCGATGTCGAGGGGCCGTCCCACAACGACGACAGACCGACCCCCGACGAGGAAACGGCCGAGCGGACCGAAGCCGAACCGGAAGCCGGCCGCGACGTGAAGAAGAGACCCACTCTGCGGACCGTGGACCGGGTGCGCGATCACGAACCCGGCGCCGGCCGTCTGGCCGCCCAGGCGCCCGAGCCGGCGGAGCCGGTCGAGCAGGCCGCGGTGCCCGAGCGTGTCACCGCGACGTCGCGACCGATCGAGCACCGGGTGGCGCGCACATCGGTCGCGCAGGTGGTGGCCGCGACATCGCGGGTCACCGTGGCCGAGGCGCCCGAGGCCGCTGCTGCAGCCGCCCAACCGGCACCCACCGCGGCCGCCGCCACGGCTCGACCGAACCTGATCAATATCGTCGGCACGGCCTTCTTCAACCTCTTCGACCGGGTCGTCAAGTTCTTCGAAGGCCCGCCGGTGGTGCCGCCCGGCCGGGCGGTGCGACTGGCCCGCACACCGCTTGAGCTCGACTGCGGGAACGGCTACACCGTCGACGCCGACTGGTACTTCCCGACCGAAACCGAGCCCGACAAGATCATCTATCTGCAGCACGGCGCCTTCGCCCGCGCCGGGTTGTACAACGTCACCGCGTCCGACCTGGCGGTGCGCAACAACGCCATCGTCGTCGCGCCGTCGATCACGTCGAACTTCTTCGCCTGCGACGGGTGCTCGATGGGGGGCGACCAGATGCACGCCGCCGTCGCCGACCTGTTCATCGGCGACCGCGCAGCCCTGACGGCCAGCGCACTCGCGGCGGGCTGGGACGCACCGCTACCGCAGCGGTTCGTCATCTCCGGGCATTCGGGTGGCGGTCAGCTGGCGGGCGGAGCGGCGGGCTACTACGCGGTCCGGGCTCCCGCCGATGAGGTGTACAACTTGGCCGGGGTGCTGTTGCTGGACACGTCGGCACTGGGCGGCGCGGTCGAGCGTGGGATCGCCAGAATCCCGCTCGACATCCCGGTGCATCACATCGCCGCATCCCCGGCGCTGCTGAACACCTACGGCGATCTGAACCCGGTGCTGGCCCAGCTCCGTGCCGGCTTCGTCGGCGTCCAGTTGATCGGTGGCACCCACAACGACGCGTGGCGGACCACGAACGGGCTGGCCCAGTTCGTGGGTGGGCTCGGCGGCGGATTCTCGCAGGCCCGCAATGTCGACGCCGTCCAGGAGTTGGCGCAGGCCTGGATCTCCGATTGGTTCAACGGCACCCACACCGACGCGTACTACGGCGAGCGGGGCGAGACCATCACCATCGAGACCCCGGCGGGGCAGGCCCAGGCGTACGTGATCCCCGGGCCGGCGCCGCGGCTGAACTTCTTCGACCGCATCCTGCTGACCATGATGCAGTCGACGGTGATCTTCGGTCAGTTCACCGGTAACTGTGCCGCGGACCCCGCGGTGACCCCGAATAGCGCTGGATCACTGCTCGTGGACGGAAAATCCACAGCCGACACGGCTCTATCTCTTGACGGAAGGCGGCAAACGGGCCAGTCTGTTTTTCAGCAATGTAGGAGGGGTTGAACAAGATCGAGTCGCCAGCCAGCGCCCGGTTCACCTCCCACATGCGGTGGTTGAGGAATGCGCCGTCTTGCGCTAGTATCGGACGTTGCGCTGGCTGCATCCTGCCCACCCTTCACTGCACCTGACATCGTGACCTAGCCTGAGCCCTGCTCAGCGATCTAGACGCGTGCCGTGGTTCTTCGAAGACTCGGGCTTGAGAGCCAGCCAAACCGATGCAGATATAGCTGGAAGGGTGCATCTTGGCAGTCTCGAGCCAGAGCAAGTCAGATTCCACTAATAGCTCCGTTCCGGGAGCGCCGAACCGAATTTCCTTCGCCAAGCTCCGTGAGCCTCTCGAGGTTCCGGGGCTCCTTGACGTTCAGACCGACTCTTTCGAGTGGCTGGTCGGTTCGGACCGGTGGCGGACGAAGGCGGTCGACCGCGGCGACGTGAACCCGGTCGGAGGCTTGGAGGAAGTACTCGCCGAACTGTCTCCGATCGAGGATTTCTCCGGCTCGATGTCGCTGAGCTTCTCGGACCCGCGCTTCGACGAAGTCAAGGCGCCGGTGGACGAGTGCAAAGACAAGGACATGACGTACGCGGCCCCGCTGTTCGTCACGGCCGAGTTCATCAACAACAACACCGGTGAGATCAAGAGCCAGACGGTCTTCATGGGTGACTTCCCGATGATGACCGAGAAGGGCACCTTCATCATCAACGGCACCGAGCGTGTCGTGGTGTCCCAGTTGGTCCGTTCGCCGGGCGTGTACTTCGATTCGTCGATCGACAAGGCCACCGAGAAGGACCTGCACAGCGTCAAGGTCATCCCGGGCCGCGGTGCGTGGCTGGAGTTCGACGTCGACAAGCGCGACACCGTCGGCGTCCGCATCGACCGCAAGCGCCGCCAGCCGGTCACCGTGCTGCTGAAGGCGCTCGGCTGGACCAACGAGCAGATCACCGAGCGCTTCGGCTTCTCCGAGATCATGATGGGCACGCTGGAGAAGGACAACACCGCCGGAACCGATGAGGCGCTGCTGGACATCTACCGGAAGCTGCGCCCGGGCGAGCCGCCGACCAAGGAGTCCGCGCAGACCCTGCTGGAGAACCTGTTCTTCAAGGAGAAGCGCTACGACCTGGCTCGCGTCGGCCGCTACAAGGTCAACAAGAAGCTGGGCCTGAACGCCGGCCAGCCGATCACCAACTCGACGCTGACCGAAGAGGACGTCGTCGCGACGATCGAGTACCTGGTGCGTCTGCACGAGGGCCAGACCTCGATGACCGCCCCCGGTGGCGTCGAGGTGCCCGTCGAGGTCGACGACATCGACCACTTCGGCAACCGTCGTCTGCGTACCGTGGGCGAGCTGATCCAGAACCAGATCCGGGTCGGCCTGTCGCGCATGGAGCGTGTCGTGCGTGAGCGCATGACGACCCAGGACGTCGAGGCGATCACGCCGCAGACCCTGATCAACATCCGTCCCGTCGTGGCGGCGATCAAGGAGTTCTTCGGCACCAGCCAGCTGTCGCAGTTCATGGACCAGAACAACCCGCTGTCGGGTCTGACCCACAAGCGCCGCCTGTCGGCGCTGGGCCCCGGCGGTCTGTCCCGTGAGCGTGCCGGCCTCGAGGTCCGCGACGTGCACTCCAGCCACTACGGCCGGATGTGCCCGATCGAGACCCCCGAGGGCCCGAACATCGGCCTGATCGGTTCGCTGTCGGTGTACGCACGGGTCAACCCGTTCGGTTTCATCGAGACGCCGTACCGCAAGGTGGTCGACGGCCAGGTCACCGACCAGATCGACTACCTGACCGCCGACGAGGAGGACCGCCACATCGTGGCGCAGGCCAACTCGCCGCTGGATGGCGACGGCCGGTTCACCGACGAGAAGATCCTGGTCCGCCGTAAGGGCGGCGAGGTCGAGTTCGTCTCCGCCATCGACGTGGACTACATGGACGTCTCGCCGCGCCAGATGGTGTCGGTCGCGACGGCGATGATCCCGTTCCTCGAGCACGACGACGCCAACCGTGCCCTGATGGGTGCCAACATGCAGCGCCAGGCGGTTCCGCTGGTCCGCAGCGAGGCCCCGTTGGTCGGTACCGGTATGGAGTTGCGTGCCGCCATCGATGCCGGTGACGTGGTTGTCGCCGACAAGACCGGTGTGATCGAAGAGGTTTCGGCCGACTACATCACCGTGATGGCCGACGACGGCTCGCGCCAGACCTACCGGATGCGCAAGTTCGCCCGGTCCAACCACGGCACGTGCGCCAACCAGCGCCCGATCGTGGACACCGGACAGCGTGTCGAGGCCGGCCAGGTGCTGGCCGATGGTCCGTGCACCGAGAACGGTGAGATGGCGCTGGGCAAGAACCTGCTCGTCGCCGTCATGCCGTGGGAGGGTCACAACTACGAAGACGCGATCATCCTGTCCAGCCGTCTGGTCGAAGAGGACGTGCTCACCTCGATTCACATCGAGGAGCACGAGATCGACGCCCGCGACACCAAGCTGGGCGCCGAGGAGATCACCCGGGACATCCCGAACGTCTCCGATGAGGTGCTGGCCGATCTCGACGAGCGCGGCATCATCCGCATCGGCGCCGAGGTCCGCGACGGCGACATCCTGGTCGGCAAGGTCACCCCGAAGGGCGAGACCGAGCTGACCCCGGAGGAGCGCCTGCTGCGTGCCATCTTCGGTGAGAAGGCCCGCGAGGTCCGCGACACGTCGCTCAAGGTGCCCCACGGCGAGTCCGGCAAGGTCATCGGCATCCGCGTGTTCTCCCGCGAGGATGACGACGAGCTGCCCGCCGGCGTCAACGAACTGGTCCGCGTCTACGTGGCCCAGAAGCGCAAGATCTCCGACGGCGACAAGCTCGCCGGACGCCACGGCAACAAGGGCGTCATCGGCAAGATCCTGCCGATCGAGGACATGCCGTTCATGCCCGATGGCACCCCGGTGGACATCATCCTGAACACCCACGGTGTGCCGCGTCGTATGAACATCGGCCAGATCCTGGAGACCCACCTCGGGTGGGTGGCCAAGGCGGGCTGGAACATCGAGGGCTCACCCGAATGGGCGGGCAAGCTGCCCGAGGGCATGTTGTCGGCTCCGGCCGACAGCATCGTGGCCACCCCGGTGTTCGACGGTGCCCAGGAAGGGGAGCTGGAGGGCCTGCTCGGCTCGACGCTGCCCAACCGCGACGGCGACGTCATGGTCAACGCGCAGGGCAAGGCCGAGCTGTTCGACGGTCGTTCCGGCGAGCCGTTCCCGTACCCGGTGACGGTCGGCTACATGTACATCCTGAAGCTGCACCACCTGGTGGACGACAAGATCCACGCCCGCTCGACCGGTCCGTACTCGATGATCACCCAGCAGCCGCTCGGTGGTAAGGCGCAGTTCGGTGGTCAGCGGTTCGGCGAGATGGAGTGCTGGGCCATGCAGGCCTACGGTGCGGCCTACACGCTGCAGGAGCTGCTCACCATCAAGTCCGACGACACGGTGGGTCGCGTCAAGGTGTACGAGGCCATCGTCAAGGGCGAGAACATCCCCGAACCGGGTATCCCGGAGTCGTTCAAGGTGCTTCTCAAGGAGCTGCAGTCGCTCTGCCTGAACGTCGAGGTGCTGTCTTCGGACGGCGCGGCGATCGAGATGCGAGACGGAGACGACGAGGACCTGGAGCGCGCTGCTGCCAACCTCGGAATCAACCTGTCGCGCAACGAATCTGCCTCTGTCGAAGATCTCGCTTAAATATCTAGTCCCGCAAGGGGAAAGGGAGTTACGTGCTAGACGTCAACTTCTTCGATGAACTCCGCATCGGTCTCGCGACCGCGGACGACATCCGTAACTGGTCCTTCGGCGAGGTCAAGAAGCCGGAGACCATCAACTACCGCACGCTCAAGCCAGAGAAGGACGGCCTGTTCTGCGAGAAGATCTTCGGACCTACTCGCGACTGGGAGTGCTACTGCGGCAAGTACAAGCGCGTGCGCTTCAAGGGCATCATCTGTGAGCGCTGCGGCGTCGAGGTGACCCGTGCCAAGGTGCGCCGTGAGCGGATGGGCCATATCGAGCTGGCCGCACCCGTCACGCACATCTGGTACTTCAAGGGTGTTCCGTCGCGCTTGGGCTACCTGCTGGACCTGGCCCCGAAGGATCTGGAAAAGATCATCTACTTCGCGGCCTACGTCATCACCGCGGTCGACACCGAGATGCGTCACAACGAGCTCTCGACCCTCGAGGCCGAGATGGTCGTCGAGAAGAAGGCCGTCGAGGATCAGCGTGACGCCGACCTGGAGGCCCGGGCCCAGAAGCTCGAAGCCGACCTGGCCGAGCTGGAGCGCGACGGTGCCAAGTCCGACGTGCGCCGCAAGGTGCGCGACGGCGGCGAGCGCGAGATGCGCCAGCTGCGTGACCGTGCCGGCCGTGAGCTGGAGCGTCTCGACGAGATCTGGACCACCTTCACCAAGCTGGCTCCCAAGCAGCTCATCGTGGACGAGGTGCTGTACCGCGAGCTCATCGACCGCTACGGCGAGTACTTCGAGGGCGCCATGGGCGCGGAGTCGATCAAGAAGCTCATCGAGACCTTCGACATCGACGCCGAGGCCGAGAGCCTGCGCGACACCATCAAGAACGGCAAGGGCCAGAAGAAGCTGCGTGCGCTGAAGCGGCTCAAGGTCGTCGCGGCGTTCCAGATGAACCGCAACTCGCCGATGGGCATGGTGCTCGACGCCGTGCCGGTGATCCCGCCGGAGCTTCGCCCGATGGTGCAGCTGGACGGTGGCCGCTTCGCGACCTCCGACCTCAACGACCTGTACCGCCGCGTGATCAACCGCAACAACCGGCTCAAGCGACTGATCGATCTGGGTGCGCCCGAGATCATCGTCAACAACGAGAAGCGCATGCTTCAGGAGTCGGTGGACGCGCTGTTCGACAACGGCCGTCGTGGACGTCCGGTCACCGGGCCGGGCAACCGTCCGCTCAAGTCGCTGTCCGATCTGCTCAAGGGCAAGCAGGGCCGGTTCCGTCAGAACCTGCTCGGCAAGCGCGTCGACTACTCGGGCCGTTCGGTCATCGTGGTCGGCCCGCAGCTCAAGCTGCACCAGTGCGGTCTGCCCAAGCTGATGGCTCTCGAGCTGTTCAAGCCGTTCGTGATGAAGCGTCTCGTCGACCTGAACCACGCGCAGAACATCAAGAGCGCCAAGCGCATGGTGGAACGTCAGCGTCCCCAGGTGTGGGATGTCCTCGAAGAGGTCATCGCCGAGCACCCGGTGCTGCTGAACCGTGCACCCACGCTGCACCGCCTCGGTATCCAGGCCTTCGAGCCGCAGCTGGTCGAGGGCAAGGCCATCCAGCTGCACCCGCTGGTGTGTGAGGCCTTCAACGCCGACTTCGACGGTGACCAGATGGCCGTGCACCTTCCGCTGTCCGCGGAGGCGCAGGCCGAGGCCCGCATCCTGATGCTGTCCAGCAACAACATCCTGTCTCCCGCGTCGGGCCGCCCGTTGGCCATGCCGCGTCTGGACATGGTGACCGGTCTGTACTTCCTGACCACCGAGATCCCCGGTGACACCGGCGAGTACACCCCGGCGGCGACGGACACCCCGGAGACCGGCGTGTACAGCTCCCCGGCCGAGGCCATCATGGCCCTGGACCGTGGTGCGCTGTCGGTGCGCGCCAAGATCAAGGTGCGGCTGACCAACCAGCGTCCGCCCGCCGACGTCGAGGCACAGCTGTTCCCCGAGGGCTGGAACCACGGCGACGCCTGGATTGCCGACACCACGCTGGGTCGCGTGCTCTTCAACGAGCTGCTGCCCAAGGGCTACCCGTTCGTCAACGCGCAGATGTTCAAGAAGGCGCAGGCCGCGATCATCAACGATCTCGCCGAGCGTTACCCGATGATCGTCGTCGCGCAGACGGTGGACAAGCTCAAGGACGCCGGTTTCCACTGGGCGACGCGTTCGGGTGTGACGGTCTCGATGGCCGACGTGCTCGTTCCGCCGCAGAAGGCGGAGATCCTGGAGCGCTACGAGGGCGAAGCCGACTCGATCGAGAAGCAGTACCAGCGCGGCAAGCTCAACCATGTCGAGCGCAACGGCGAACTGGTGAAGATCTGGCAGCAGGCCACCGAAGAGGTCGGTAAGGCCCTGGAGGCCTACTACCCCGAGGACAACCCGATCATCACGATCGTGAAGTCCGGCGCCACGGGCAACCTGACCCAGACCCGCACGCTCGCGGGCATGAAGGGTCTGGTGACCAACCCGAAGGGTGAGTACATCCCGCGTCCGATCAAGTCCTCGTTCCGCGAGGGCCTGACCGTGCTGGAGTACTTCATCAACACCCACGGTGCCCGTAAGGGTCTGGCCGACACCGCGCTGCGTACCGCCGACTCGGGTTACCTGACCCGTCGTCTGGTCGACGTGTCGCAGGACGTCATCGTGCGTGAGACCGACTGCCAGACCGAGCGCGGTATCAACGTCACCCTCGCCGAGAAGCAGGAAGACGGCTCGCTGGTCCGCGATCAGCACATCGAGACGTCGGCGTACGCCCGCACGCTGGCCACCGACGCGGTGGACGCAAGCGGCAACGTCGTCATCGAGCGCGGCCATGACCTGGGTGACCCGGCCATCGACGCGCTGCTGGCCGCCGGCATCACCGAGGTGAAGGTCCGCTCCGTGCTGACCTGCACCACGGGCACCGGCGTCTGCGCCATGTGCTACGGCCGCTCGATGGCCACCGGCAAGCTCGTCGACATCGGCGAGGCCGTCGGTATCGTCGCCGCGCAGTCCATCGGTGAGCCCGGTACGCAGCTGACCATGCGTACCTTCCACCAGGGTGGTGTCACCGGTGGCGCCGACATCGTCGGTGGTCTGCCGCGTGTGCAGGAACTGTTCGAGGCCCGCGTGCCGAAGAACCGTGCCCCGATCGCCGATGTCACCGGCCGGGTGCAGCTTGAGGAGACCGACAAGTTCTACAAGATCACCATCGTCCCCGACGATGGTGGCGAGGAAGTCGTCTACGACAAGCTGACCCGTCGCCAGCGCCTGAAGGTGTTCAAGCACGACGACGGTTCCGAGCGTCTGCTCTCCGACGGTGACCACGTCACCGTGGGTCAGCAGCTCATGGAAGGTGCTGCCGACCCGCACGAGGTGCTGCGTGTCCAGGGCCCCCGTGAGGTGCAGATCCACCTTGTCCGGGAGGTCCAGGAGGTCTACCGGGCCCAGGGTGTGTCGATCCACGACAAGCACATCGAGGTCATCGTGCGGCAGATGCTGCGTCGCGTGACGATCATCGATTCCGGTGCCACGGAGTTCCTGCCCGGATCGCTGACCGAGCGCAGCGAGTTCGAGTCGGAGAACCGTCGGGTCGTCGCCGAGGGCAACGAGCCCGCGGCCGGCCGTCCGGTGCTGATGGGTATCACGAAGGCATCGCTGGCCACGGATTCGTGGCTGTCGGCGGCGTCGTTCCAGGAGACCACTCGCGTGCTGACCGATGCGGCGATCAACTGCCGCAGCGACAAGCTGATGGGTCTGAAGGAGAACGTGATCATCGGCAAGCTGATCCCGGCCGGCACCGGCATTCCCCGGTACCGGGACATCCAGGTGCAGCCGACCGAAGAGGCCCGCGCTGCGGCGTACACGATCCCGTCCTACGAGGATCAGTACTACAGCCCGGACTTCGGACAGTCGACCGGCGCTGCCGTGCCGCTGGATGACTACGGCTACTCGGACTACCGGTAGTCAGTACGAGAAAGGCCCCCGCTTTCGAGCGGGGGCCTTTTTCGTGGTCCGGGATAGGCTCAGCGCGATGATGATCGACGCAGCCTGGTTCCTGGTCGGCTTGGTGGCGTTGATCATCGGTGCCGAGATCATGGTCCGCGGCGGCGCGGAGGTAGCGTCGCGCCTGGGCATCAGCCCCATCATCATCGGCCTGACCGTCGTCTCGATCGGCACCAGCGCGCCCGAACTCGCGGTCGGCGTGGCCGCCGTCGGAGAGGGCAGCGGGGCGCTCGCGGTCGGCAACATCGCCGGCACCAACGTCGTCAACCTGCTGCTGATCCTCGGGCTGAGCGCGCTGCTGGTCCCGCTGACCATGGCCGCGCGCACCCTGCGCTTCGAGTTGCCGGTGATGGCCGGCGCTGCGGCCCTGATGCTGGTGCTCTCCCTCGACGGCGTGCTGACCCAACTCGACGGCGTCATCCTGGTAACCGGCGCGGTGGCCTACACCGTGGCGCTGATCCGGACGACACGGCGCGAAACCGCCGCCGTGGTGCAGGAATACGACGAGGAATACCCGCCGGAGCAGGTCGCCGTGCGTACCCGCACGCCGCTGCACGTGGCCATGATGGTCGGCGGGATTGTGATCGTGGTGATCGGCGCGGACTGGCTGGTCGACGGTGCGGTCGGGATGGCACGCAGCTTCGGTGTCTCCGACGCGCTGATCGGCCTGACCGTGGTGGCGATCGGCACGTCGGCCCCGGAACTGGTGACCACGGTGATGTCCACCATCCGCGGCAACCGCGACATCGCCATCGGCAACCTGCTCGGCAGCAGCATCTACAACATCCTGCTGATCCTGGGCGCCACCTGCCTGGTGGCGACCGACGGGCTGGCGCTGCCGGCCAGTCTGGTGCGCATCGACATCCCGGTCATGGTGGCCGTCGCCCTGGTCTGCATTCCGATCTTCGTGACCGGCCGACGGGTCAGCCGCGGCGAGGGCGGCGGCATGGTCCTCGCCTACCTGGCCTATCTGACCTTCCTGCTCATCGCGCAGTCCTAGCGATTGCGGCGCGCACGTCATGCGCCCGCACCGCAATCACCAGGGGTCAGGACTGACGGCGCTGCTTGCGGGCCTCGCGCTGATACTTCACCAAGGCCACCAGGGCCTTGGGATTGCGGGCCAGCGCGACGGCGCCCTGTGCGCCCATCTTGACCTTCTGACCGAAGGTCGGATTCTGCTGCGGTTCCACCACACACCTCTCGTTGATCTTGATCGTCGCTCTGCACCCTAGCCGGGCCGCACCGTCGGACCCCACGCCTAGACTGGCCACGTGCTCATCGGATCCCATGTCAATCCCGAAGACCCGATCGCCGCGGCTGCCGCCGAGGGCGCCGACGTGGTGCAGTTCTTCCTCGGCAATCCGCAGAGCTGGAAGAAACCCAAACCGCGCGAGGACGCCGAGCTGCTCAAGGCCTCCAGCGTGCCGCTCTACGTGCACGCCCCGTACCTGATCAACGTCGCCTCGGCGAACAACCGGGTGCGCATCCCGTCCCGCAAGATCCTGCAGGACACCTGCGATGCGGCGTCCGAGATCGGCGCCACCGCCGTCATCGTGCACGGCGGGCATGCCGACGACAACGACATGGAGGCGGGTTTCGAGCGCTGGGTGAAGGCGCTGGACGCCCTGAACACCGACGTGCCGGTGTACCTGGAGAACACCGCCGGCGGTGACCACGCCATGGCACGGCACTTCGACACCATCGCCCGGCTGTGGGATCACATCGGTGACAAGGGCATCGGCTTCTGCCTGGACACCTGCCACGCCTGGGCCGCCGGCGAGGCGCTGATCGACGCCGTCGAACGGATCAAGGCCATCACCGGTCGCATCGACCTGGTGCACTGCAACGACTCCCGCGACGCCGCCGGATCCGGCGCCGACCGGCACGCCAACTTCGGCACCGGACAGATCGCCCCCGACCTGCTGGTCGCCGTCGTCAAGGCCGCCGACGCCCCGGTCATCTGCGAGACCTCCGAACAGGGCCGCAAGGACGACATCGCCTTCCTGCGCGACAACCTCTGACGGCGCACCGGAATTTTCGGCAAACGGCGGGCGACGCACAGGTGAACTAGGCTCACCACTCGTGGCGACGATTGACGAGGAACAATCGATCGTCGTCAATCGCGTCGCGACGCCCGGCCGTCGCTCCCAGCGCCTGCGCTATCTGCGCTACACCGCGATCACCGTCTGGGCTGCCGTCGTGCTGTGGCGCACGGTGACCGACGGTTTCGCGTTCAACCGGGAACTGGTGCTGCTCTACATCAGCACCGGGCTCATCGCGGCCAGCATCGGCCAGGGCCGGCGCATGTTCTATGTACTGCGCGATTGGCTGCCCTTCGCGCTGCTGCTGATCGCGTACGACCTCAGCCGGGGAGCGGCCGATTTCGTGGGTCGCCCGACGCTGTGGCACTGGCAGGCCGACGCCGACCGCTGGCTATTCGGCGGCACCATGCCGACCGTCTGGCTGCAGGAGCGCCTGAAGCTGCCGCATCCGCCCTGGTGGGAAGTCGGGATCAGCACCGTCTACATGTCGTTCTTCGTGCTCCCGTACGTCATTGCCGGGGTGCTGTGGCTGCGCGACCGCGAGGAATGGAAGCGTTTCGTCAAGCTCTTCGTCGGATTGAACTTCGCCGGGCTGGTGATCTACGCGCTGGTGCCCGCCGCGCCGCCGTGGGCCGCCGCGCGCTGCACCCCCGAGGACGTCGCCGGCGGACCGTCGGGCCCGCGCTGCATGTTCAAATCCGCGCGCGGTGTCCCCGACGGCGGTGTGCTCGGCGGTATGGAAAGCGTGCGGGACGGCGCCAACGACTGGATCGAGCGCATCGTGACGCGGGGCTGGGGAAATCTGAACCTGCACACCGCGACCGCGCTGCTGGACCAGGGTCAGGCCAGCGTCAACCTGGTGGCCGCGATCCCATCCCTGCACGCGGGGATGTCGGCGGCGCTGGCCGCGTTCCTGTGGAACCGGCTCAACCGCGGGTGGCGTCCGGTGCTGGTGGCCTACCCGCTGGTGATGGCGTTCACGCTGGTGTACACCGCCGAGCATTACGTCATCGACATCCTGCTGGGCTGGGCGCTGGCCGCGGCGGTGATCTACGCCGGGCACGCCTACGAATCGCGGCGTAGGGCCTCGGCGACCTCTCGTGCGGCCCGCTCGCCGGATTCGATCGCGCCCTCCAGATAGCCGGGGTGCTCGGTGGCCGTCTCGGTGCCCGCCCAGTGGATATGTCCGACGGGTGCCGACGGCATCGGGAAGAACCCGTCGGTGGTGCCGGGATTCGGCAACGCCAGATAGCCGCCGCCGACGTATTCGTCGCGGTGCCAGGACTTCTCATGCCAGTCCACCGGGTCGAGCACCTCGGCGCCGATATGGGTGACCAGCGGCCCGAGGATGGCGCGGCGGCGGGCGGCGGCGTCCAGCCCGTCGAGGGTGTGCGCGGCCCGTCCACCGACCAGCACGCACAGGTGCCCGGGACCCCCGGGGGCGGTGGTGTCGAAAACGGCGCTGCCGGGGTTGCCGAGCACCAGGAACTCGCCGCCTCGGCGGTCCCGCCAGAACGGCCGATCATAGATCGCGATCGCCTTGTACACCGACCCCATGAAGGTGTTCTGTTGCAGTGCAACACGATCCGCGGGTAGCGGCGGGTCGTGGGTGATGGGGGAGGGCGCCGGTGGCGCGACGGTGACGATGGCCTTCGCCGCGCGCAGCGGCCCCGGCGTGCTCTGCACGGTGACGCCGTCCTCGTCGCGGGTGATCGCCGTGACCCGGTGCCCGGTGCGCACCCGCCCGTCGAGGTCGGCGGCCATCCGGTCGGTCAGCATCCCGATGCCTTCGACGAGCAGGCTGTCCTGCGCACCGTTCGCGGTGGACAGCATGGTCAGCAGTCCGCCCTGGCTTCCGATCATCTCGGTGGCGCAATGCACCGAGACCCGGTCCGCGTCGGTGGTCCAGGAGATGGCCGTGATGACGTCGAGCAGCCGGCGGGCGGTGGCGTTCGGGACCCGGCGCAGCAGGGCGTCCAGGGTGATGGCGTTGAAGCGCGGCGAGGTGCCGATGCGGCTGAGCACGCCGAGGCCCGCCAAGGCGAGAACGGTGCACAGGATGGCCGGTGAGGCGAGCGATACCCGGCGGGTCCCGTCGATGATCCCGGGCAGGGTGCCGGTGTGCATCGCGAACCTGGTGGCGCCCAGGTCGGCGGCCAGTGCGGTGAGCCGGTGATGGTCGTGCCCGAGCCACTGCCCGCCCAGGTCGACCCGCGACCCGAGGGTGGTGGTCGCACTCATCGCCCGGCCGCCGACGCGGTCGGCGGCTTCCAGGACCAGCACGTCGATGCCCCGGCGGTGCAGGTCACGGGCGGCGATCAGGCCCGACATCCCGGCACCGATCACGATCACCTCGGCGTCGCGCATGGATTCCTCCGTCAAACTCAGTCAGTCGTATGACTTGATCTGACGGTAGCGGTCGGCGGCCGACCTTGGCAAGGTTCAGACCTTTGCCAGCGCGATGACCATGTCGATGACGGTGTCCAGGTCGGCGCGGGCGCGCTGTTCGTCGGGGTCGCACGCGTATTGCATCATCAGCCCGTCCACGCCGGCCAGGATGATCCGCGCCAGGCGATCGAAGGGGACCGCGCTCACCTCGCCGGCATTGACCGCCGCCGTTTCGCACCAGCGCGCCACCACCTCGGCGTAGCGCTGGTACTGCCATCGCGCCATCTCCTCCAGGCCGGGCTGGCGCAGCGCATAGTTGAGCAGTTCGAACTGCATCATCTGCAGGTTGATCTGATCGGTGACCAGCTGTGTCCAGAAGACGGTCAGGCCCTGCCTGATCGCGTGCGCCAGACCGTGATTGATCTCGACGGTGTCGCCGAGCACGGTGGCGATCTCCTCGATGACGTCCTCGATGACCGCGCGTAACAGCAATTCCTTGGAGGGGAAGACGTACTGCAGCGTGCCCAGCGGCACCTCGGCCTCGGCGGCGACGGCACGCAGGGCGGTGCTCGCCACGCCCTGGCGCGACATGACCCGGCGGGCTGCGGCGACGAATTGCCGGCTGCGGACGGACGCTTCGACGTAGGGCATGTTCAGGTCAGGTAGATCTTGCGCAGGGTGTCGGTGACCGTCCAGGTGGTCTGCGCTCCGGCGGCCAGGCGCCCGATATCGCCGGCGCGCAGGTGCAGCGGGGCAGTGCCGTCGGCGAATTCGACGGTGGCGGCGCCGGAGAGGACGACGAACATTTCGTCGGCCTCGACATCGGTCATGGTGCCGACCGACATCTCCCAAACGCCGATTTCCAGACCGCCGAACTGGGTGAGCGTCGAGGCGGCCGTGCTCGGGTCGCCCGCGACGGACTGGTCGGCGGGCACCGGCTCGTGGGTGAGCGCCAGCGCGGCGGCATGGACGGCGGTATTGGGCTGCACCGCACGAGTATGCACTGTGTTACGGATCTTGTGCAGCTGTCGAGAAAATGTAACAGTGGGGCATGGCCACTCACGTCGTCACCAACCAGGTTCCCCCGCTGCACGACCACAATCCGGCCGCCTCACCGGTGCTCATGGAGGCGCTGGTCCGCGAGGGCGGCAGTTGGGGAGCCGACGAGGTCACCGAACTCGGCGCCCTGAGCGGGTCGGATCAGGCGCAGCGCTGGGGCGAACTCGCCGACCGCCACCGCCCGGTGCTGCACACCCACGATCGCTACGGTCACCGCGTCGACGAGGTCGAATTCGACCCGGCCTATCACGAACTGATGAATGTGGCCGTCACGCACGGCCTGCACGGCGCACCGTGGGCCGATGACCGCACCGGATCCCATGTGGTCCGGGCCGCCAAGACCTCGGTCTGGACGCCCGAAGCGGGCCACATCTGTCCGATCTCGATGACCTACGCGGTGGTTCCCGCGCTGCGTTTCAACCCCGAGCTGGCCGCGGCCTACGAGCCGCTGCTGGCCAGCCGGGTCTACGACCCGGAGCTCAAGGTGCCCACCACCAAGGCCGGTCTCACCGCGGGTATGTCGATGACCGAGAAGCAGGGCGGCTCCGATGTGCGGGCCGGCACCACCGAGGCGGTGCCCAATGCCGATGGCACCTACGCGCTGACCGGGCACAAGTGGTTCACCTCGGCACCGATGTGCGACGTGTTCCTGGTCCTCGCCCAAGCACCCGGCGGGTTGAGCTGCTTCTTCCTGCCTCGGGTGCTGCCAGACGGCACCCGCAACCGGATGTTCTTGCAGCGTCTCAAGGACAAGCTCGGCAACCACGCCAATGCCTCCAGCGAGGTCGAATACGACGGGGCGACGGCCTGGCTGGTCGGCGAGGAGGGCCGCGGGGTGAAGACCATCATCGAGATGGTCAACCTGACCCGGCTGGACTGCACGCTGGGCAGCGCCACCAGCATGCGCACCGGGCTCAGCCGTGCCGTGCATCATGCCCAGCACCGAAAGGCGTTCGGCGCCTACCTGATCGACCAGCCGCTGATGCGTAACGTGCTGGCCGACCTGGCCGTCGAGGCCGAGGCCGCCACCATGCTGGCCATGCGGATGGCCGGGGCGACCGATCGCGCGGTGCGCGGTGACGAACGCGAGTCGCTGTTGCGCCGGATCGGCCTGGCGGCCGGTAAGTACTGGGTGTGCAAGCGGGCGACACCGCATGCCGCCGAGGCGATGGAATGTCTGGGTGGCAACGGCTATGTCGAGGACTCCGGGATGCCGCGGCTGTACCGGGAGGCGCCGCTGATGGGCATCTGGGAGGGGTCGGGCAATGTCAGCGCGCTGGATACGTTGCGCGCCATGGCAACCCGCCCGGAATGCGTCGACGTGCTGTTCGACGAACTCGCCCAGGCGCAGGACCCGCGGCTGGACGCGCACATCGCCGCGCTGAAGACGTCGCTGAGCAGCCTCGGCGATATCGAGTACCGCGGACGGCAGGTCGCCGAGGACATCTCGCTGGCGCTGCAGGGGGCGCTGCTGGTGCGCCACGGACATCCCGCGGTCGCCGAGGCGTTCCTGGCCAGCCGGCTCGGCGGGCAGTGGGGCGGCGCGTTCGGCACGCTGCCGACCGGCCTGGACCTGGCGCCCATCATCGAGCGTGCGTTGGTCAAGGGATGAGCCCCCTGCGCGAGCAGACACAAAAGGCCCTCAAATGGCCCGAAACAGGGGCCATTTGCGTCTGCTCGCGGCAGGAGGGATGAGCGTGGACACGCTGACGACCATGACCTACGAGGTGACCGGCCGCGTCGCGCGGATCACCTTCAACCGCCCCGACAAGGGCAACGCCATCATCGCCGACACCCCCGTCGAACTGGCGGAACTGGTGGAGCGCGCCGATCTGGACCCCGGCGTCCACGTCATCCTGGTTTCCGGTGCCGGAGAGGGCTTCTGCGCGGGCTTCGATCTCGGGGCCTACGCCGATGGCAGCTCCTCGGCCGGTGCGGATCGCCGTGGCACCGTGCTCGACGGCCGCACCCAGGCCGTCAACCACCTGCCCGATCAGCCGTGGGATCCGATGATCGATTACCAGATGATGAGTCGGTTCGTGCGCGGCTTCTCCAGCCTGATGCACTGCGACAAGCCGACCGTGGTCAAGATCCACGGCTATTGCATTGCCGGTGGCACCGATATCGCGCTGCACGCCGACCAGGTGATCACCGCCTCGGACGCCAAGATCGGCTACCCGCCGATGCGGGTGTGGGGTGTGCCCGCGGCCGGCCTGTGGGCGCACCGGCTGGGTGATCAACGCGCGAAACGCCTACTGCTGACCGGTGATTGCCTCACCGGCGCGCAAGCCGCTGAATGGGGTCTGGCCGTGGAGGCCCCCGAACCGCAAGACCTCGACGAGCGCACCGAGCGCCTGGTGGCCCGCATCGCCGCCATGCCGGTGAACCAGCTCATCATGGCCAAGCTGGCCTGCAACACCGCGCTGCTGCAACAGGGCGTGGCCACCAGCCGGATGGTCAGCACCGTCTTCGACGGTATTGCCCGGCACACCCCGGAGGGGCATGCGTTCGTCGCCGACGCGCGTGAGCACGGTTTCCGGGAGGCCGTCCGGCACCGCGACGAACCGCTGGGCGATCACGGCCGCCGCGCCTCCGGAGTCTGACCGGTGCGCCTGACCGCCCGTTCGGTGGTGCTGAGCGTCCTGCTCGGTGCGCATCCCGCCTGGGCGTCGGCGGCCGAACTTGTGCTGCTGACCGCCGATTTCGGTATCCGGGAGTCGACGCTGCGGGTGGCGCTGACCCGGATGGTGGGTGCCGGTGATCTGGTGCGTTCGGCGGACGGTTACCGGCTTGCCGACCGGCTGCTGGCCCGGCAGCGCCGCCAGGACGGCGCCATCGAACCGCACGAACAACCGTGGGGCGGGACCTGGACGACGCTGCTGATCACCAGCGTCGGCGCCGATGCCCGTACCCGTGCCGAGTTGCGGAACACCCTGCTGCAGAGCCGGTTCGGGGAGCTCCGCGAAGGTGCGTGGTTGCGCCCGGACAACCTCGCGGTGCAACTGCCCGAGGACATCCGGACCAAGGTGCGGGTGCTGCACAGCCGCGACGACGACCCCGCCGGCCTGGTGGGGCAGTTGTGGGATCTGCCGGCCTGGGCCCGCGAGGGTGAGCGATTGCTCGCCGAGATGGCCGAAGCCGCCGATGTGCCAGGGCGTTTCGTGGTGGCCGCCGCCATCGTGCGGCACCTGCTGACCGACCCGGTGCTGCCGGCCGAACTGTTGCCGCCGCGTTGGCCCGGCGAACGGCTTCGGCTGGCCTACCGAGATTTCGCCGCCGAGCTGGTCGCGCGGCGCGACGACCGAGTGGAGGCAGTATGAGCGAAGGTTCGGAGTCCAGCAGCGAAGCGACCCAGGCAATCGGCTCGGTCCGCATCGAGCGCAACGGAGCGGTGACGACGATCATCATGAACCGGCCGGAGGCCCGCAACGCGGTCAACGGACCGGCCGCCGCGGAGCTGTACGCGGCCTTCGACGAGTTCGATCATGACGACGGTGCATCGGTCGCGGTGCTCTGCGGTGACAACGGAACCTTCTGTGCCGGTGCCGATCTCAAGGCAATGGGCACGGCCGAGGGCAATCAGGTGCGACCCGACGGTCCGGGACCGATGGGTCCGTCGCGGATGATCCTGTCCAAACCGGTGATCGCCGCGGTCAGTGGTTACGCCGTGGCCGGTGGCCTGGAACTCGCGCTGTGGTGCGACCTGCGGGTGGTCGAGGAGGACGCCGAGTTCGGGGTGTTCTGCCGGCGCTGGGGTGTCCCGCTGATCGACGGCGGCACGGTGCGGCTGCCGCGCCTGATCGGGCACAGCCGCGCGATGGACCTCATCCTCACCGGCCGGGCCGTCGGGGCCCAGGAGGCCATGCAGATCGGGCTGGCCAACCGGGTGGTGCCGACGGGGCAGGCCCGCGCGGCCGCCGAGGAACTGGCCGCCGAGCTGGCCGCGCTACCGCAGCTGTGCCTGCGCGCCGACCGGCTTTCCGCCCTGCATCAGTGGGGCGAAACCGAAGAGGCGGCAATGAGTTTCGAGTTCGGCAGCCTGGCCAAGGTGTCCACGGAGCTGTTGGCGGGCGCCAAACGGTTCGTCGACGGGGCCGGACGGCACGGGGCCGGCAGCTAGCCCTTGCTGACCTTGTTGCCGCTGCCGAGGTCCTCGACCTTCGGGTCACCGGCCTTGTAGACCACCGTGTTGTCGATGCCGACCACGCTGATCTCGGTCTCGACGTTGTCCAGCGTCACCTTGTTGTCGGCGCCGCCGATGTTGACGCTGGAGCAGGTGCCCTTGATGGTGAGCGTGTTGTTGGAGCCGCCCACGTTGAGCGCCTTGCCCTGCGCGCAGTCGATATCGGCGGTGGTGCCGAACGACCCGTAGTTGATGGTGTTGCCGATCTCGACCTGTGCGCCCGAGGTGCCGGCGGTGACGGTCGGGGCGTCGGAATCCCCACTCGATCCGCATCCGGCCAGACCGAGCGCGAGCGCCACGGCGGCGACAGTTCCTGCGATATGAGTGCGCATGCTTCCTCGATTCGTAGCCGGTCTGCCCAGCCTAGGTGAGGGGGACGTTGATGATGGGCCGTCGCTCACCGGCGCCCGGGCCGTCGAAATGCCACCACTCGCCGGAGTAGACGCTCAGCCCGCCGGCCGCCATCGCCTCGCGCAGCACGGCGCGGTTGTACTGCGCCGCGGCGCTCACCCCGTCGGTGGCGTAGGCGTGCGAGGCGGCGGTGAAATCGTCGAAACCGGTGCCCATCTCCGAGAGGCTGGTCGCGCCGGCGGTGGTGACATCCACCGACCGGCCCGATTCGTGGCTCTTCGAGTACGGGCCGGGCTGCGCCACCCATGCCGGGTTGGACACCACCTCGAACATCGCGACCTGCACATCGTGGGGCCGGTAGCAGTCCCAGAACACCAGCCGCAGACCCCGGGTGCGCAACTGCGCCGCCGCGGTGGCCAGCCCGGCAGCCAGCGATTCATGGACCAGGCAGCGCGCCGCGGGCGGATACAGCGGTGTCCCGACGAAATTGTTCGCGGTGGCGTAGCGCAGATCGATCACGGCGTCGGGCACCGCGGTGCGGACGTCGATGAACCCCACCGCGCGGGCCGCCGCCGATACCGGGGCGATCGACGGCTCGCTGTTCGCCACCGTGGCCACCTCGGGAGTCATTGCGGCGCCGCCGATTCCGCCCAGCAGGGCGAACAGTGCGATGAGCCGGCGCACAGGGTCAGGCCGGGGCCCAGTTGATGCGGTTGGTCATGCCGAGTTCCCGGCCGCGGTCGATCACCGCGGGCGCACCGTTGTGATAGATCACCGTCTGGTCATAGCCGTACACGGTGACGTCGTTGATGATGTTGTCGGCAATGACGATGTTCGACGATCCCTGCAGCGTCACCGCCCAGCAGGTGCCCTTGGCGTTGATGGTGTTGCTGGTCCCGTTGACGAGCAGCGTGGCGTTGTTGCAGTCCAGCGTCTGCACGATGCCCTGACCGGTGATGTGGGTGTCGCCGTTCTTGGCGTGTGCCGACGGTGCGGCCATGCTCGCCAACAGCAGCGGGGTGACCAGCGCGCCCGCCGCGATGGACCGGCTCCGACTTTTCACACTCAGGGTCGCCATGGGTCAACAGAGTACGGTGCCGGGCCCCTCCGGTGGCACCGCTTGGCCGGGTTTCCCGTCCGGTCGCCGACTGCGTTGCCGCTGGGTAGCGTGGGCACCGATGTATGGGCGTGGCTTCCGGACGATTCTCCGGACTCTTGCCGTGGCAGCCACCGTCATGGCCGCTGCGGGCTGCGTGCAGCAGGTCGACGGTGTCGCCCAGTCGGCCCGATCCGCGGACGCCGACGCCGAGCACAGTTACGGCTACGCCGACAACCGCTGCGGGCTGCTGTCGGACAGTTCCGTGCAGTCCGTGTTGGCCGCCGAAGATGTGGTCCGGCCCTACAGCGGTGCGGTCTGCCAGTACGTGCTGACCCGCGACGGCGACATGCTCGACGCGACCTTCGCCTGGTTCGACACCGGCGATCTGGATCGTGAACGCGCGCTCGCGGTGGAGCGCGGCGCCGAGGTCATTGACACCGTGGTTGAGCGCAGAACCGCGTTCCTGGCCCGTCGTGACACCACGGGTTCGGGCTGCGCGGCGACCGCGGCCGCCGGCGGCGGCGTGCTGAGTTGGTGGGTCCAGGTGCGCGACACCGCCGGTGCCGACGCCTGCCCGGACGCCCAGAAACTGCTGTCGGCGACCCTGAGATCGGACATGTGACATGCGTCGTCCCGTGCTGATCGCCGCATTCGCCGCGGTGCTGGCCGCGCTGCCCGGCTGTGGTGCCGAGGCGACCGAGCGGGCGGCCCCGGCCGCCGGAGAGCAGCGTGTCGACGGCGGGTTCGACGGCGGGGACTGCCACGGCATCACCGACGCCGATATCGCCCGGGCCACCGGCGCCGCGATGTTCACCAAGGTTCTCGTCAACGACACCGGGTGTTTCTGGCAGGAGAACACCGTGATCGGCACGTTCGGTGCGGGCATGGGCATCTCGACCTGGTGGTATCGGGGCAGCGATATGGACGTCGAGCGTGAACTGGAGAAGAAGGCCGGCCGCACCCTCACCGAGATCTCGATGGACGGCAACAAGGGTTTCAAGGCCTACGACGCGAATGCCTGCAGCATCTACGTCGCGAAGGGCGATGACCTCATCACGTGGTCGATCCAGACGATGAACCCGGCCACCCTGCCCGCGCTGTGCGCCATCACCGACGAACTGGCCAAACTCAGCCAGGACCGGGTGAACTAGAGTCATTAGTCAACCCGGCTTCGGGGGATCTCGACGAACCGGAGGGTGGGCGAATGGCAGCGCGGGCGACCAAACTGAGCCGCGACGCAATCGTGAACGCCGCGCTGGCCTTCCTTGATCGCGAGGGCTGGGACGCGCTCACCATCAACGCGCTGGCCACCCAACTGGGCACCAAGGGCCCGTCGCTCTACAACCACGTCCAGAGCCTGGAAGATCTGCGCCGAACGGTGCGTATGCGGGTCATCCGGGACATCATCGGCATGCTGAACGCGGTGGGTGACGGGCGGACCCGCGACGATGCGGTGGTCACCATGGCCAGCGCCTACCGCAGCTACGCCCATCACCATCCGGGCCGGTACTCCGCGTTCACCCGGATGCCGCTGGGCGGGGACGACCCCGAGTACACCGCGGCCGCGCGGGAGGCCGCCGGGCCGGTGCTGGCGGCGCTGGCCTCCTACGGACTGGTCGGCGATAACGCGTTCTACGCGGCACTGGAGTTCTGGTCCGCGCTGCACGGGTTCGTGTTGCTGGAAATGACCGGGGTGATGGACGACGTCGAGACCGACGCGGTGTTCACCGACATGGTGCTGCGGTTGGCCGCCGGCATGGAGCGTAGATAGCGTCGTCTGTAGCCTGCTGGTGGGCGCCCCAGTACGGCTGTAGCGTCTGACCTGCGATAAGGGCCCTATGGACGGGTTTGGTTCGGCACGCCCACCCCTGGTATTGTGGAGCCTCGTGCCTGGCTGTCAGGGGCGTGCGCGGCTGTTGAAAATGGCCCGTACGCTTGCAGGTCGGGCGAATTCGTGTGTCTTCGCGTCCCCGAATGCATCGGAAGGTTCGGTGTCGGGCGCGTGCGACACGCCCGGTCGCGGGGTAGGCGATCAGGCGAAAACAGCAGTACAGAGACTTAAAAGTTCGACTGAGTTACCACCGAGCCACCAGAAGTAGAAGTAGCAACACAGAAAGCCGGTACATGCCAACCATCAACCAGCTGGTCCGCAAGGGTCGCCGCGACAAGGTCGCGAAGGTCAAGACCGCGGCCCTCAAGGGCAGCCCGCAGCGCCGCGGCGTGTGCACTCGCGTGTACACCACCACCCCGAAGAAGCCGAACTCGGCGCTTCGGAAGGTCGCTCGCGTGAAGCTGACCACCGGGGTTGAGGTCACCGCCTACATCCCGGGCGAAGGCCACAACCTGCAGGAGCACTCGATGGTGCTGGTGCGCGGCGGTCGTGTGAAGGACCTTCCCGGTGTGCGCTACAAGATCATCCGCGGCTCGCTGGACACCCAGGGTGTCAAGAACCGCAAGCAGGCACGCAGCCGTTACGGCGCGAAGAAGGAGAAGAGCTAATGCCGCGCAAGGGTCCCGCGCCGAAGCGCCCGTTGGTCAACGACCCGGTCTACGGGTCGCAGCTGGTCACCCAGCTGGTCAACAAGGTGCTGCTGGACGGCAAGAAGTCACTGGCCGAGCGCATCGTCTACGGCGCGCTGGAGCAGGCCCGTGACAAGACCGGCACCGATCCCGTCGTCACCCTCAAGCGCGCGCTGGACAACGTCAAGCCCGCCCTCGAGGTGCGCAGCCGCCGCGTCGGTGGCGCCACCTACCAGGTGCCGGTCGAGGTCCGTCCCGAGCGGTCGACCACACTGGCACTGCGCTGGTTGGTCAGCTTCTCCAAGGCCCGCCGCGAGAAGACCATGGTCGAGCGTCTCGCCAACGAGATCCTCGACGCCAGCAATGGACTCGGCGCCGCTGTGAAGCGTCGCGAGGACACGCACAAGATGGCCGAGGCAAACCGGGCCTTCGCGCACTACCGCTGGTGATTTCGGCCCCTAGGGGCTTTACACCGGACAGCAATCAAGCAAGCGAAAGAGTGGGAATCTAGCCGTGGCACAGGACGTGCTGACCGACCTCACGAAGGTCCGCAACATCGGCATCATGGCGCACATCGACGCCGGCAAGACGACGACGACCGAGCGCATCCTCTTCTACACCGGTATCTCGTACAAGATCGGTGAGGTGCACGACGGCGCCGCGACGATGGACTGGATGGAGCAGGAGCAGGAGCGGGGTATCACCATCACCTCGGCTGCCACCACCTGCTTCTGGAACGACAACCAGATCAACATCATCGACACCCCCGGCCACGTCGACTTCACCGTCGAGGTGGAGCGTTCGCTGCGCGTGCTCGACGGCGCAGTTGCCGTTTTCGACGGCAAAGAAGGCGTGGAGCCGCAGTCCGAGCAGGTGTGGCGGCAGGCCGACAAGTACGACGTGCCGCGTATCTGCTTCGTCAACAAGATGGACAAGCTGGGCGCCGATTTCTACTTCTCGGTGCAGACGATGAAGGACCGCCTCGGCGCCAACGTCATCCCGATCCAGCTGCCGATCGGCTCCGAAGGAGACTTCGAGGGCATCGTCGACCTGGTCGAGATGAAGGCCAAGGTGTGGCGCGGCGAGACGAAGCTGGGCGAAACCTACGAGACCATCGACATCCCGGCCGAACTGCAGGACAAGGCCAACGAGTACCGCACCGCCATGATCGAGGCAGTCGCCGAAACCGACGACGACCTGATGGAGAAGTACCTGGGCGGCGAGGATCTCACGATCGATGAGATCAAGGCCGGTCTGCGCAAGCTGACCGTGTCCAGCTCGGCGTACCCGGTGCTGTGCGGTAGCGCGTTCAAGAACA
The DNA here is from genome assembly GCF_012223425.1 of Mycolicibacterium frederiksbergense. Classification (GTDB taxonomy): domain Bacteria; phylum Actinomycetota; class Actinomycetes; order Mycobacteriales; family Mycobacteriaceae; genus Mycobacterium; species Mycobacterium frederiksbergense. The sequence goes on along the minus strand of NZ_CP038799.1, from coordinate 1,354,197 downwards.
AGGGCGTGCAGCCCATGCTCGACGCCGTCATCGACTACCTGCCGACCCCGCTGGACGTTGCCGCGGCCGAGGGCCACCCGCCGAACAAGGAAGACGAGATCATCTCTCGTAAGCCTTCGGCAGATGAGCCCTTCTCCGGGCTGGCGTTCAAGGTCGCGACCCACCCCTTCTTCGGCAAGCTGACCTACGTCCGGGTGTACTCGGGCAAGGTCGACTCCGGTGCTCAGGTCATCAACTCGACCAAGGGCAAGAAGGAGCGTCTGGGCAAGCTGTTCCAGATGCACTCCAACAAGGAGAACCCGGTCGAGACGGCCAGCGCCGGCCACATCTACGCGGTCATCGGCCTCAAGGACACCACCACCGGTGACACCCTGAGCGACCCGAACAACCAGATCGTGCTCGAGTCGATGACGTTCCCGGATCCGGTCATCGAGGTCGCCATCGAGCCCAAGACCAAGAGTGACCAGGAAAAGCTGGGCACCGCGATCCAGAAGCTCGCCGAAGAGGACCCGACCTTCAAGGTCCATCAGGACGACGAGACCGGCCAGACCGTCATCGGCGGCATGGGCGAGCTGCACCTGGACATCCTCGTGGACCGCATGCGTCGCGAGTTCAAGGTCGAGGCCAACGTCGGCAAGCCGCAGGTGGCCTACCGCGAGACCATCCGGCGCACCGTCGAGAAGGTCGAGTACACCCACAAGAAGCAGACGGGTGGCTCCGGCCAGTTCGCGAAGGTCATCATCAGCCTGGAGCCGTTCAGCGGCGAGGACGGTGCGACCTACGAGTTCGAGAACAAGGTCACCGGTGGCCGCATCCCGCGCGAGTACATCCCGTCGGTGGATGCCGGTGCGCAGGACGCCATGCGGTACGGCGTGCTCGCCGGCTACCCGCTGGTGAACGTGAAGGTCACGCTGCTCGACGGCGCCTACCACGACGTCGACTCGTCGGAAATGGCCTTCAAGGTGGCCGGTTCCCAGGCGCTGAAGAAGGCTGCGCAGGCAGCTCAGCCGGCGATCCTGGAACCGATCATGGCCGTCGAGGTCACCACGCCCGAGGATTACATGGGCGATGTGATCGGCGACCTGAACTCCCGCCGTGGTCAGATCCAGGCCATGGAGGAGCGCAGCGGTGCGCGCGTCGTCAAGGCGCAGGTTCCGCTGTCTGAGATGTTCGGCTACGTCGGCGACCTCCGGTCGAAGACCCAGGGCCGGGCCAACTACTCCATGGTGTTCGATTCGTACGCTGAAGTTCCGGCGAACGTCTCGAAGGAGATCATCGCGAAGGCGACGGGTCAGTAGCCTCTGGCTCGGTCCGCCTCGGCGGACCACACAACTGAAAACATCAACACACCTGCTTTACGTAAAAGCACCAACAAGTCCAGGAGGACACCACAGTGGCGAAGGCGAAGTTCGAGCGGACGAAGCCGCACGTCAACATCGGGACCATCGGTCACGTTGACCACGGCAAGACCACGCTGACTGCAGCAATCACCAAGGTTCTGCACGACAAGTTCCCCGATTTGAACGAGTCGCGCGCATTCGACCAGATCGACAATGCGCCCGAAGAACGTGCACGTGGCATCACGATCAACATCTCCCACGTGGAGTACCAGACCGATAAGCGTCACTACGCCCACGTGGACGCCCCCGGTCACGCGGACTACATCAAGAACATGATCACCGGTGCGGCCCAGATGGACGGCGCCATCCTCGTGGTCGCCGCCACCGACGGCCCGATGCCGCAGACGCGCGAGCACGTGCTGCTGGCCCGCCAGGTCGGCGTGCCCTACATCCTGGTCGCGCTGAACAAGTCCGACATGGTCGATGACGAGGAGCTCCTCGAGCTCGTCGAGCTGGAGGTCCGCGAACTGCTGGCCGCCCAGGACTTCGACGAGGATGCCCCCGTCATCCAGGTCTCGGCACTCAAGGCGCTGGAGGGTGACCCGAAGTGGGTCGAGTCCGTCGCGAAGCTCATGGAGGCCGTCGACGAGTCCATCCCGGACCCGGTTCGCGAGACCGACAAGCCCTTCCTGATGCCCGTCGAGGACGTCTTCACCATCACCGGTCGTGGCACCGTGGTGACCGGTCGCGTCGAGCGTGGCGTGATCAACGTCAACGAGGATGTCGAGATCGTCGGCATCAAGACCACCACCACCAAGACCACGGTCACCGGTGTCGAGATGTTCCGCAAGCTGCTCGACCAGGGCCAGGCCGGCGACAACGTCGGTCTGCTGGTTCGTGGCATCAAGCGCGAAGACGTCGAGCGTGGCCAGGTCGTCGTCAAGCCCGGCACCACCACCCCGCACACCGAGTTCGACGGCAGCGTCTACATCCTGTCCAAGGACGAGGGTGGCCGCCACACGCCGTTCTTCAACAACTACCGTCCGCAGTTCTACTTCCGCACCACGGACGTGACCGGCGTTGTGACCCTGCCCGAGGGCACCGAGATGGTGATGCCCGGTGACAACACCGACATCTCCGTCAAGCTGATCCAGCCCGTCGCCATGGACGAGGGTCTGCGGTTCGCCATCCGTGAGGGTGGACGTACCGTCGGCGCCGGCCGCGTGACCAAGATCAACAAGTAGGCTTCGCCTACGGGATCAACTAAGTAAGTCTCAGCACCACAGAGCGGCGCTCACCCGAAAGGGTGGGCGCCGCTTTGCATTTCCCGGGCCACCGCTGCGGCGAAACTCGCGTACCCGGGGTTGCAAAGGCCCGCTGAACCCCGGGTACGCGAGTTTCGCCGCGCCTGGGGGCTAGAGGTCTTCGATGCTGAGGATGCCGTCCTGCACGGCTCGGGCGATCAGTGCCGCCTTGGTGGGCGCCGGTCTGCCGACGGCGGCGTACTTCGCGCGGGCCCGCTGCAGATGGGTGCGCACCGTCGACGGCTCGATGAACAGCCGCTTGGCGACGAACTCCTTGTTCTCGGTCTGGAACCAGGCGATGAGTACCTCGCGCTCGCGGGTGCTCAGTCCGGGCCGCCCGACCGTGCGGTCATTGAACAACGCCTTGGCCATCCGCGGCCCGACGTACGGGGTGTTGGCATGCGCGGCGTACACGGCGTCGAACAGATGCTGCTTGTCCTCGCCCTTGGCCAGGAAGGTGGTGGCGCCGGCGTCCAGGCTGGACAGGATCACCTCGTCGGTGGCCATGTGTGAGTAGACGATGACGCGGTGCCCGGCCTCGCACACCTGCCGCAGCGTCTCGAACTCGGGCTGGAAGCGGTCGTACTGCAGATCGAACATGACCACTTCGATGTCCTCGCCGCCCTCGGGGTGGTCGGCAAGGAAGGAGGTCGGGTTGGGGTAGTCGGCGACCAGGTCGATCGGCGGATTGCAGCCGGCAAACCAGGCGCGGACGCCGGCATGAATCACATCGTGATCATCGATCAGTGCGACCGTGATGGTGTCCGTCGTTTTGTCCACCCCGCGATTCACGGTCCTAGTCATGCGTTTCACCGGACAATAGGGAGGTCATTGTTGAGCCCCCAGCACATTGCAGTACACCGACTCTACCCCCAGCAAACTCCATATGAAGCCCCAACTTCACATCTTGGCTAACAGAATTGTCGCCAGGGTAGATTTTAGGCGATATCAGCGCGCTCCTCGACAGCAATGGCGGTATTCGGCAGTGCGTGATGCACGCTGATCCATACCGTGCCACCGATCTCGGTGACCTCGATGCGCGGATGCTCGGCGGTGCCGGGCCGCGGCTCGACCCCCGAACCGTCGTCGTCGCAGAGGATGCTGGCGATCAGTTCCCCGGGTACCACGGTCAACCCCAGCCGGGCGTGCTCGACGGCGCGGGCGAGGGCCGTTTCGATCGGTTCGAGCAGCCGGCGGCGCTCTTCGCGGTCCAGTCGCGGCAGGTCGTTGTCGGCGTTCAGTGACACCACCACCCCACGGGCGTCGGCCTCCTCGATGGCCGTACGCAACTCGGCGACCAACGGATGGCCGAAGGTGCGAGCCTGGAAGATGTAGAGGCGCAGCCTGCGGGATTCGATGCGGGCCCGCCACCGGATGTCGGCGTCCATGGCGCCGGTGCTCAGGGTCTGCAGTAGCGGGAACACCCCGCGGATCAGTTTCGAGGTGCGCCGCACGTAGTCGTCATGCAGCGCCTCGGTGATCCGCCGTTGTGCGTCGTTGGCCCACCGGTCCCGGATCTCCTCGGCGGCAGTGGCATTGGCATTGCGTAGCAACGCCGGGAAGGACAGTACGAAGATCTGCACCACGAAGATGCCCGCGGTGTACAGCGCCAGGTTGTAGGCCGTGACCATGCCCGGGTAGCGCACGAAGTTCAGGATGGCAGTGCCCAGCCAGAACGTGATCATGACGGCCGCGGCCGGAGCCAGCCGCAACCGCAACAGGTAGGGCAGCACGCACAGCGAGGTCGCCAGCAGCGGCCACTGGGCGGGCCCGCCCAGCATGTCCACGGGCAACAGGCTGGCCTGCAGGTAGACCACCGCCGCCATCAGGATCAACGCCGGCGCGGTGAGATTGGGGCGCCGATCCAGCACCCGGGGGATAGCCGCGAGCGCCACCAGCGCCGCGAGCCCGCCCAGGGCGAACTGCGCCCCGGGGTGGTCGGTACTGGCCGCCGCATACGGCACCGCGAGCGCCAGTTGCACGAAGGCGAACGCGACGATGCCCAGTCCGAACCGCACGAAGATGCGTTCGGTGAGCTGGTCGACGTCCTCGATCTGCGGCGCACCCGGAGTGGTGCGCTGCAACTGATGCCAGTTGACGGTGACGACCGTGCCCGCACCCGGGGCGGAACGCACCGAGGCGGTGCCGTTGGCGCGCCGCATCCGGGCCACGATCGATTCGGCCACACCGTGTCCGAGCGTGGTGGTGATCGGGTCGAACCCGACGCCGTCGTCGGTGACGGTCACCGTCGTCGGCGAGATGTCGATGACGATGCGCTGGGCCCGCGCGTGCCGATTGGCGTTGTTGATCGCCTCGCGCACCACCGCGACGACGGCGTTGGCGGTGCGGCCGTCCAGCACCAGCCTGCTCAGCCCGGTCATCTCGATCGGGGTAGTCGAGTGTTTGACCTCGACGCCGATCGCGGCCGCGACATCGGTGGCCGACCCGCCGCCGAGGCCGATCGGTTCGCCGGCCAACAGGGCGAGGTCTCGCGTGGCCTGCGCGGCGATGCGTTCGGGCGAGACCTCGGCACCCTCGCCGACGAGGTGCAGGGTGGAAGCGGCGGTGTCGTGCACCAGTGCCATGTGCTCGAGTTCGTGATCGCGCACTGCCGCGGCGATGGCATCACGCAGGGCGGCATCGTGGTTGGCGGCGCGCGTCTGGTCGACGCGGCGGGCCACAGTCCGCGCGGTCAGCACCAGGACCGTGGTGATGGCCCACTCGACGGCCAGCATGTAGTAGAGCATCGGGATATGCAGGACCTGATCCCAGCCGACGACCTGCGCGCAGCCGGCCGAATACGCCGCCGTGATCGCCAGCGCCACAGGAAAACTGATCCTCGGGGGCTGGGCGATGGCGCAGGTGATCACGGCGACACCCGCGATCACCTGGGGTACCGAGTTGGTGTAGAGCAGCTGCAGGTCGGTGCCGAAGACGGGGACCGACGCCGACACCACCAGCACGTAGCAGAGGTCGAGGATCTGGAACGTCGTCGACCGCGACCGGGTCATCAGGCGGTAGACCGACCAGCACACCAGTAGCGCCAGCGCGATCAGGCCGATGTTCGATTCCGGGGTGTTCGGCAGCAGCAGTGCGCTGATCGACGCCACCAGCGTGACGCTGTTCAGCAGAATGACGGCGAGGTGTTGTGCGTGGGCGATCACCTGCTGCTCGGATACATGGACCGCCGGGTCGTGGCCGCGCTCGAGCACAGGACATTATGTACCGAATGTCAGTGTCGAGGTCAGTCAATTGACGGACATTGCCAGATGGTCCGCCGCCGGCCCGTCGACCAGACCACGGCCTCAGCCGACTGCAGCTAATCTGAGCGCGTCGAGGCGTCCGGATTCCCCCGTCGCTTCGCTCGCCCGAGGAGCGTGGCCGATGTTGTGGCGTTACGTAAAGGCGCAGGGCATGGTGTTGCTGTGCGGCGGACTGGTAGGCCCGATTTTTCTGGGTGTGTACTTCGCCACGGGCCAGAGCGACCTGATGAGGTGGATGTTCTGGGTGGGGGTGCTGGTGACCGCGGTCGACGTGCTCGCCGCGCTGGCCATCGTCGGCTACGGAGCAAAGGCCCAGGCCAAGTCCGATCAGCTGGAGGCGCATGGCGTACTCGGACTCGCGCAGATCATCGGGATGGCCGAGACGAACACCCGGATCAACGATCGTCCGGTGGTGAGACTCAACCTGCGCATATCGGGGCCCGGAATCGCGACGTTCGACGCCGAGGACCGGGTGATCGCCGACGTGACCCGGTTGGCCATGCTCACCGCCCGGCGGTTGGCGGTGCTCGTCGATCCCGCTACCGGTGAGTTCCAGATCGACTGGGAGCGCACCGCATTGATCAATGGGCAAGTGCCCGCGACATTTTCGATCGCCGAGGACAACACGACCTACGACCTGTCCGGGCAGGCCGAGCCGCTGATGGAGATTCTGCAGATCCTCAAGGCCAACGGTATCGGGATGAACAGCATGGTCGACCTGCGCAACAACCCCGGGGCGCGCGCCCAGGTGCAGGCGGTGGTCCGCCGGGCCGCGGCCCAGCAGGCGGCTCCGCAGGCCCCGCCCGCCGCGGCGTACCCGCCCGCGCCGGCGGGGGTGTACCCGCCGCCGATCCCCGAACCCAGCACCGCGCAACGGTTGCAGGAACTGGAGACCCTGCGGGCCACCGGGGCGATCTCCGATGACGAGTACGCCGACAAGCGGCGGCAGATCATCGCGGAGCTGTGAACGGCCTGATTGTCCAGCCGTAGAAGACCACTTGCGGTAGCGTCCGCCTCAGCGACCAAAGTCCCGGGGATGACGGTGGGGAGCCATGACCGCAGCTGAAATCGACGTCAGGGACAACAAGGTCAGCCTGCCGACCCTGACCGCCATGGTCATCGGTTCGATGATCGGGTCGGGCGTCTTCCTGCTGCCGCGTCGTTTTGGGGTGGAGACCGGTGTCGCGGGCGCGCTGATCGCGTGGACGATCGCCGGTGCAGGAATGCTGATGCTGGCCTTCGTCTTTCAGCGGCTGGCCACCCGTAAACCCGATCTGGACGCCGGCATCTACGCCTATGCCCGGGCCGGTTTCGGCGACTATGTCGGTTTCAATTCCGCGTTCGGATTCTGGGCATCGGCGTGTGCGGGCAACACCTCGTACTGGGTGTTGATCATGGCCACCCTCGGGTCACTGTTCCCGGCGTTGTTCCCCACTCTCGGTGACGGTTCCACCGTCATCGCGGTGGTCGTCTCCTCGGTCGGGGTGTGGCTGTTCTTCTATCTGATCCTGCGCGGCGTGAAAGAGGCCGCCATCATCAACCGCATCGCGACGTTTGCCAAGATCATCCCGATCCTGATGTTCATCGTGATCGTGGTCATCGCGTTCAAAGCGGATGTCTTTACGGGAAACTTCTGGGGCGGCGACGGAAACTATTCCTGGTCATCGCTTTTCGAGCAGGCCAAGGGCACCATGCTCATCACGGTGTTCGTGTTCATGGGCATCGAGGGCGCGAGCGTCTACTCACGCTTCGCCAAGAAACGCGAGGACGTCGGCAAGGCGACGGTGATCGGTTTCCTGGCGGTGCTGTCGGTCTTCATGCTCGTGACGCTGTCCTCCTACGGTGTGATGGCGCAGTCGGATCTGGCGGGGGCGGCCCAGCCGTCGATGGCTGCGGTGCTGGAATCGGTTGTCGGACCCTGGGGTTCGGTACTCATCCGGGTGGGTGTCATCATTTCGGTGCTGGGCGCCTACCTGGCCTGGACGTTGATGGCCGCCGAGATCCTGTATCTACCCGCCAAATCCGACGATATGCCGAGGTTTCTGTCCCGGGAGAACTCGAACGGGGCTCCGGTCAACGCGCTGGTCATGGCCGCCGGGCTGGTGCAGCTGCTGCTGATCCTGCTGGTGTTCTCGGACAACGCGCTGGACTTCATGCTCGATCTGACCGCGGCGCTGGCGTTGATCCCGTATCTGCTTGCCGCCGGTTACGCCTTGAAGCTGACCATCACGCGGGAAACCTACTCCGACGGAAAGTCCTTGGTCCCGGACATGGTGATCGCCGCAGTGGCGACGTTCTACACCTTGTTTCTGGTGTATGCCGCGGGTTGGGATCACCTCTTGCTGTCTTGCATTCTCTACGCCCCGGGCGCGCTGCTGTACCGGATGGCACGTAAGCAGCGGGGACTGCAGGTGTTCACGCCGGCCGAGGCAGCGTTGTTCGGTGTCATCGTGCTCGGCGCGATCGGCGGGATATCCGGCCTGATCACCGGTGCGATTCAGATCTAGTCTCCACCCGAGCTGCTAAGGAGAACGTATGACCGCCAAGCCATCCGACGCCTACGGGGTGCACTCGGAAGTGGGCAAGCTGCGCAAGGTGTTGGTGTGCTCGCCGGGCCTTGCCCACGAACGGTTGACGCCGACCAACTGCGATGACCTGCTTTTCGACGATGTGCTGTGGGTGCAGAACGCGCGCCGCGATCACTTCGACTTCATGGACAAGATGCGCGACCGTGATGTCGAGGTCGTCGAACTGCACGACCTGCTCACCGAGACCATGGAGAACGCCGAGGCGAAGGCCTGGTTGCTCGACCGCAAGATCACGGCCAACGAGGTGGGCCTCGGACTCGTCGAGGACACCCGTGGCTTCCTGGACTCGCTGCAGCCCCGCCGGCTCGCCGAACTGCTCATCGGTGGCATGTCGACCCTTGACCTGCCATCGGACATCCAGTCGGGGTACCGCGCGCTGACCCGGGAGGACACCCGGGTCGCCGAGTATCTGATGCCGCCGCTGCCCAACACGCTCTACACCCGCGACACCACCTGCTGGATCTACGGCGGGGTGACGCTCAACCCGCTGTACTGGCCGGCTCGGCAGGACGAGACGCTGCTGATGAAGGCGATCTACGAGTTCCACCCGGATTACGTGGGATCCCGGGTGTGGTGGGGCGATCCCGAGAAACAGTGGGGACTGGCCACCATCGAGGGCGGTGACGTCATGATCCCCGGCAATGGGGTCGTGCTCATCGGGATGAGTGAACGGACGTCGCGTCAGGCCATCACCCAGGTGGCCGCCGAGCTGTTCGCCAACGGCGGTGCCGAGAAGGTGATCGTGGCGGGGATGCCGAAACTGCGCGCCGCCATGCACCTGGACACGGTGTTCACCTTCGCCGACCGCGACGTGGTCACCATCTACCCGGACATCGTGGACAACATCGCCCCGTTCACGCTGCTGCCCTGCGACCGCGATCCCGGTGTCGAGGTGATCGAGGAGACCAAGCCGTTCACCGAAGTGGTGGCCGCCGCGCTGGGACTGCCAGAACTGCGGATCGTCGAGACCGGGGGCACCCAGTACGACTCGGAGCGCCAGCAGTGGGACAGCGGCAACAACCTTGTCGCGGTCGAACCCGGGGTCGTCTTCGCCTACGACCGCAACACCCACACCAATTCGTTGCTGCGTAAGGCGGGCGTCGAGGTCATCACCATCGTCGGCGCCGAACTGGGCCGGGGCCGGGGCGGCGGACACTGTATGACCTGCCCGATCATCCGTGATCCCGTCGTGTTCTAGATACCGGCGCAATCACTAGAACACGTTTCAGTTCTACTGCTAGCCTGACGCGGGACCGACGGGGTTATTTGGGAAGGACCGGGGAGATGACGGCGGCAAGCGAGACACTCGAGGGCCGGGTGGCCTTTATCACCGGCGCCGCCCGCGGCCAGGGACGGGCGCACGCCATCCGGCTGGCCAACGAGGGCGCCGACATCATCGCCTCCGATATCTGCGCGCCGGTCTCGAGCTCGGTCACCTACCCGGCGGCCACCGCCGAGGACCTCGCCGAGACGGTGCGCGCGGTGGAGGCCACCGGGCGCAAGGTGCTGGCCCGCGCCGTCGACATCCGCGATCTGGAAGCCCAGCAGCAACTGGTGGCCGACGCGGTCGAACAGTTCGGCCGCCTCGACATCGTGGTCGCCAATGCGGGCGTGCTGAGCTGGGGCCGGCTCTGGGAACTCACTCCGGAACAGTGGGACACCGTCATCGACGTGAACCTCAACGGCACCTGGCGGACCATCCGGGCCACCGTTCCGGCGATGATCGAGGCCGGCAACGGCGGGTCGATCATCATTGTCAGCTCCTCGGCGGGGGTGAAGGCCACACCCGGGAACGGGCATTACGCGGCGTCCAAACACGGCCTCACCGCGTTGACCAACTCGCTGGCGCTGGAGGTCGGTGAGTTCGGCATCCGGGTGAACTCCATCCACCCGTACTCCATCGACACCCCGATGATCGAACCGGAGGCGATGGGCGCGCTGTTCGGCAAGCACCCCAGCTTCCTGCACAGTTTCGCCCCGATGCCGTACCACCGGGTGACCGATGGCAAGAGCGAGGGCCTGGCGGCGTTCATGCCGCCCGAAGAGGTCGCCAATGTGGTGGCCTGGTTGGCCAGTGATGCGTCATCGACCCTGTCGGGCAGCCAGATCGCCGTCGACCGCGGCGTGATGAAGTACTAGACGGTCCGGTTCAGGTACCGGAAGCCATCGCGTCGGCGAATCGGTCCACCGCCCAGTCGATCTCGTCCCGGGTGATGACCAGCGGCGGGGCGAAACGCAGGGTGTGACCGTGGGTGTCCTTGACGAGCACGCCGCGTTCGGCCAACCGCAGGCTCACCTGTTTGCCGGTGCCGAATCGTGCGTCGATGTCGACGCCCGCCCACAATCCCATGCCGCGAACGGCGGTGACGCCGGGCACGCCGGCCAGCCGGGTGTGCAGGTGGGTGCCCAGTTCAGTTGACCGGGACTGGTATTCACCGGTCTCCAGGATGCCGATGACGGTGGAACCGATGGCAGCGGCCAGCGGGTTACCGCCGAAGGTGGAGCCGTGTTCGCCGGGGTGCAGCACACCCAGCACGTCGCGGTCGGCCACCACCGCCGACAGCGGGACCACGCCGCCGCCGAGTGCCTTGCCCAGTAGATAGACATCGGGCACCACACCCCAGTGGTCGCAGGCGAAGGTGCGGCCGGTGCGGGCCAGGCCGGACTGGATCTCGTCGGCGATCATCAACACGTTGTTGTCGGTGCACAGCCGGCGCACCCGGGGCAGGAAGTCGGCGGGCGGCACGATGATGCCGGCCTCACCCTGGATCGGCTCCAACAGGACGGCGACGGTGTGCTCGTCGATGGCCGCCGCCATGGCCTGCGCATCGCCGAACGGCACTGCCCGGAAACCGGGTGTGAACGGTCCGAACCCACCGCGGGCCGTCTCGTCGTCGGAGAAGCTGATGATGGTGGTGGTACGGCCGTGGAAGTTGTTGCGGGCCACAATGATATTGGCTCGTCCGGCCGGAACGCCCTTGACGTCTGCGCCCCATTTGCGGGCCACCTTGATCGCGCTCTCGACGGCCTCGGCGCCACTGTTCATCGGCAGCACCATGTCCTTGCCGCACAACCGGGCCAGCGCCTCGCAGAACGGACCGAGCCGGTCGGAGTGAAATGCCCGGCTCACCAGCGTGACGGCGTCGAGCTGGTGGTGCGCGGCTGCAATGATCACCGGATTGCGGTGCCCGAAGTTCACCGCCGAGTAGGCGGCCAGGCAGTCCAGATAGCGGTGACCGTCCACGTCGGTGATCCAGGCGCCCTCGGCGGATGCCGCGACGACCGGCAGCGGAGAGTAGTTGTGCGCGGCGTAGCGCTCGTCGAGGGCGATGGCTGCGGTTGTCCTGCTGCTGCGGGCATCCACGACGGTCACGGATGTACTTCCAGCGTGCAGCATTTGATCGATCCGCCGCCCTTGAGCAGTTCGGAAAGATCCACGCCGATCGGCTCGAATCCGGCCTCGCGCAGTTGGCCGGCGAATCCGGTCGCGCCGATCGGCAGGATGACGTGCCGGCCATCGGAGACCGCGTTGAGGCCGAGCACGAAGGCGTCCGCGGAGGCGACCTCGATGGCGGTGGGGAACAGTTCGCGCAGACGGGCCACGGCGTCCCCGGAGAACGCCGGAGGGTAGTAGGCGACGGTGACGTCGGGTCCGTCGCTGAGCACCGTGAGTGCGGTGTCGAGGTGGTAGAACCGCGGGTCGACGAGTTCCAGGCCGATCACCGGCAGTCCGGTGATCGCGGCCACCTCGTCGTGGGCCCGCCTGTCGGTGCGAAAACCATAGCCGGCCAACACCGTTGTCCCGGCCACCAGCAGATCGCCCTGGCCTTCGTTGTGGTGGCGGGTGCGCTCTGGTCGATGTCCGGATGCGGACATCCATGCGGCGTACGCGTCGGCCTCGGCGGCGCGCTGCGGGAAGGTGAAGTTCGCGACCACCGCGCGGCCGTTGACCACGAGTCCGCCGTTGGCGGCATAGACCATGTCCGGCAGCCCGGCGACCGGGTCCACCAGATCGACGACATGGCCGAGCTGGGTGTAGGTGTCGCGCAGGGTGTCCCACTGGCGCAGCGCGAGATCCACATCGACGGCGACGCTGGTGTCCATCCAGGGGTTGATGGCGTATTCGACGGCGAAGTGGCGCGGTGCCGTCATCACGAAGTGGCGGGTGCGGGCCTGGCGGACAGGTGTGCGGGCGGGTTTGGGGTCGGGGGAAGCCACAGTGGCGGTGAGATCGGAGACCGTCATGAATATGACGGTATTCGCCTTATCTGAAGCAATCAATCGCCGTATCTTGCGTCTGTAGTATCGATTCATTGTGCCGAAGCGCTATGGGCAGCGATTTGTTGTTCACGGGAGGAGATGGGCGGTGGACGAGACCGATGAACGCATTCTCGCCGAGTTGACCGACGATGCGCGCGCGACCTTCGCCGAGATCGGGCAGCGGGTAAACCTGTCGGCGCCCGCGGTGAAAAGACGGGTCGACCGCATGCTCGACACCGGAGTGATCCGCGGGTTCACCGCGGTGGTGGATCGCAATGCGCTCGGCTGGACCACCGAGGCCTATGTGCAGGTGTACTGCCACGGCACCATCGCACCCAGCGAGTTGCGCCAGGCCTGGGTGGACATCCCGGAGGTGGTCAGCGCGGCCACCGTGACGGGTACCGCGGATGCCATCCTGCACGTATTGGCTCGCGACATGCGCCACCTCGAGGACGCCCTGGAGCGCATCCGGGCCAGCGCCGATATCGAGCGCAGCGAGAGCATCGTGGTGCTCTCGAACATCATCGAGCGCACCCGGTCCTGACCGGTACCGCCGGGGTGGTGGACTACAGAAGCGCGCCATCGTGTAAGAAACACCACGTGGCAACCAATGGGGGCATCGTCATTGTCGGTGGTGGGCTGGCTGCAGCCCGCACGGCCGAACAATTGCGCCGCGCCGAATACACCGGACCGATCACCATCGTCAGCGACGAGCAGCACCTGCCGTACGACCGGCCGCCGCTGTCCAAAGAAGTCCTGCGCAACCCCGAGCACGATGTGGTGCTCAAGCCGCAGGAGTTCTACGACGAGGGCAACATCACGCTGCGCCTCGGCGCGGCCGCGCAATCAGTGGACACCGCTGCGAAGGCGCTGACCCTGGCCGATGGCTCGACGCTCGGATACGACGAGCTGGTCATCGCCACCGGCCTTGCGCCCAAGCGTATTCCGTCCTTCCCGGACCTTCACGGCATCCGGGTGCTGCGCTCCATCGGTGAGAGCGCCGAACTGCGTGAGCACGCCGCGACCGCCCGGCGCGCCGTCATCATCGGTGCCGGCTTCATCGGGTGTGAGGTCGCCGCCAGCCTGCGTCAGCTCGGTGTCGACGTGGTGATCGTGGAACCGCAGCCGACCCCGCTGGCCTCGGTGCTCGGCGAGAAGATCGGGTCGCTGGTGACCCGGCTGCACGAGGCCGAGGGCGTGGATGTGCGCTGCGGTGTCGGGGTGGCCTCGGTGGCCGGCACCGACAAGGTCGAGAAGGTCGTGCTCTCCGACGGCACCGAACTGGACGCCGACGTCGTGGTGGTCGGCATCGGTTCGCATCCGGTGACCGGGTGGCTCGACGGCAGCGGTATCGCGGTGGACAACGGCGTGGTGTGCGATGCCGCCGGCCGGACCAGCGCCGAAAATGTCTGGGCCATCGGCGATGTGGCGTCCTGGCGCTCCGAGGTGGGCCACCAGGTGCGCGTCGAGCACTGGAGCAACGTGGCCGAACAGGCCCGGGTGCTGGTGCCGGCGATCCTGGGTCAGGAGCCGGGCAACGCGGCGATCTCGGTGCCGTACTTCTGGAGCGACCAGTACGACGTCAAGATCCAGTGCCTCGGCGAGCCCGCGGCCGATGACGTGGTGCACATCGTCGAGGACGACGGCCGCAAGTTCCTGGCCTACTACGAGCGCGACGGTGTCGTCACCGCGGTGGTCGGTGGCGGGATGCCGGGCAAGGTGATGAAGGCCCGCGGCAAGATCGCCGCGGGTGCCCCCATCGCCGACGTGCTTCCCGCCTAGAGCTCGCCCAGGTAGAACCGGGCGCCCTGGTCGTCCGTGCACAGCGCGGACCTGCCGTACGCCTGCGTCGAGGGTTCCTCGATGACGGTGCCGCCGGCCGCCCGGACCCGCTCGACCGCGGCGTCGATGTCCTCGACCGTCCACATCGGCACGGTCGACGGCTGCGCAGGCCTGCCCGTGGTCGCGGTACCGGCCATGCCTGCCATCGGATGTGACCCCTGGACCGCCCAACCGTCCTCGACCCGCCCGGACTCGAAGGTCCAATGCAACACCCGGGAGTAGAACGCCCGGAAATCCGCGGAGTTCTCGGCGAAGTACGTGATGTACGAAAGTTCGCCCGGCCCAGTGCCGTTGAGCGCCGGTCGTGGGGTGCCCACCGAGTCCCGGTACACCGCGAACGGTGCACCGGACGGATCGACCGCGTCCAGCACGGTGCCGAACTCGCGCTGCTGGGGTTCGCCGACGGTGCCGCCGCCGGCCACGATGGCCTCGCGGGCGGCGTCCAGATCGTCGACGGCGTAGCAGCAGAACAGCGTGCTTGGCCCCGCCGTCTCGAAGATGCCCATGGACAGGCTGGAGCCGGCGACGTGGTGCCCGTCGAAGGACCAGCCGAGCACTGCCGAGTAGAACGCCGCGGCCCGGGCGGCATCGGGGGTGTTGACCGACACGTAGCCGACATCGCCGTGCTTGATCTGCACCCGCGCGCCGGTCATCGGACCCGACAGCATCCAGCGGTGGCCGGCGGGGTCGACGATGGTGGCGCCACGCGAGCCGTGGTCCTCGTAGACCTCGCGCAGCACGGTGGCACCGTGGTCGCGGGCCCGCTGCAGTGCGGCGTCGGTGTCGTCCACCGGCAGCATCAAGCTCACCGAAACGGCCTGCGGAGCAGGTGCTTTGAGACCCATCTCGGGGAATTCGTCGGCCAGGTAGAGCACCCCGTCGCCGATGGCGAGCTCGGCATGACCGACCCGGCCGTCGCCCATCAGGATCGGTTCGCCGATGACGGTGGCGCCCAGCGCCTCGACGTACCAGGCGATGGCGGCCTTGGCGTCCGGCACTGCCAGGTAGGGGATCGCCGCCGGCCGCGGCGGGGCGGTGGTGGTGGGCGAATTCAGTTCTGCGATAGCGGTATCGGTTCCGCTCATGACAACTCCTGATGTGTTGGCGGGCAGGGTGAGGGCCGATTCCAGTCGCGCCCGAAGTCGTGCCGCGAACGCCGGATCGGGTGCCACCGGGAGTTCGTCGCCGTGCAGCACGGCCAAAGGATCCCTGTTGTTATTCACGACGGCCCTCCTTCCGGTGACGGGTACTGCGATCTGAAGGCGCGGCGGGCCCGCACCAGCAGGGTTTCGGTGGCGTGCACGGTGCGCCCGATCAGTTCGGCGCATTCATTCACCGAGCGGTCGTCGAGATAACGCAGCGCCAACACGGTGCGGTGCTGCTCGGGCAGCCGTGCCAACACCGCCTCGGCGACGATGCGGTCCAGCTCGACATCCCAGACGTCGACGGGATCGACCGGTTCGGGCAGTTCGGCCACCGGCACGCTCAAGTGAGCGTGCCGGCGGCGATAGTGGTCGGCGAGTTTGTGCCGAGCCACCCCGATCAGCCAGGGCACCGTCATCGGCGGCGGCGCCGGTTTGCGCGCCGCATCCATGGCCGCGAGAAAGGTGTCCGAGGTCAGATCCTCGGCGGCCGCGCGGTCACCGCAGCGCCGGGTGAAGTACCCGTACACGACCGGCAGTGCCTCGTCGTAGAGCTCCAACAGCTCCCGAGGGGCATCGCGGTGACCCGATTCGACGCTCACATCTCTATCGTCGCCGTCTGAGGCCGAACTCCGACACCCCCACTTTCCTGCGGCTTGTGGAGTTCTTGTCGGAATGGTTCCGACGAGGGCTCCACAAATCACAGCGAGGTGAGGCCGCGGCCGACGACGTCGAAGGAATCGCCGAGCAGTTGTTCCAGGGAGACCGACTCGTCGGCCAGCCACTGCTCGTAGGCGGTCAGGGCGACGCCGAGCAGCGTCCAGGCGGCGGTCTGGGGGACCAGGCCGTCCGGTTTCTCGCCTCGGCGGCGGGCCACATACTCGGCCACCACGGTGCGCCAGCCGGCATACATTGTCATCGAATGTGCTTGCAGTGCATCGGTTCCCAGGATCAGACGCATACGCTGTCGGTGCCGCTCCTCGTCGTCGAAGCGGTTGAACGCGAGCAGCGCAGTGCGTAGGGCCACGGCGATGTCGCCGCGCTGGTCACCCTCGGCGAGGAGCTCGCGCATGAGGTTCAGGTGTGCGTCGAAGTCGCCCCAGGGGATGGCGTTCTTGGACGGGTAGTAGCGGAACAGGGTGCGGCGGGCGATTCCGGCGGCGCGGGCGACATCGTCGACGCTGACCTCGTCGAAGCCGTGACTGGCGAACAGATCCAGCGCGACAGAGGAGATGTGGTCCTGGGTGGTCGACGGCCGGCGACCGACACGAGGTCCGGACGACTTGGCCATGAAACCCACCCTTCCATTTCTGCACTCGATGCCATATTCTTGCGACCCAGGTCACAAATGTCGATGACCTAGACGTATCACAGCCAAGAAAGGTGCGATCCCCCATGGACCAGAATCAGCAGGTTGAGGCCGAAGCGCAGCTCGTCACCGAGTCCCTCGTCGAAGAGGTCTCGATCGACGGAATGTGCGGGGTTTACTGATCGTGAGCGCACCCACTGCTGATGCAGTGGCGTTCGACCCCGATCGCGGCTGGCGGCTGCACCACCAGGTGGCGGTGCGGCCGGAGCCGTTCGGGGCGCTGCTGTACCACTTCGGTACCCGCAAGCTGTCCTTCCTGAAGAACCGGACGATCGTCGCGGTGGTCAACTCGCTCGACGAGCACCCCGACATCCGATCCGCTTGCCGCGCCGCCGGAATCGACGACGACGCCCAAGGCCCGTACCTACATGCGCTGAGTGTGCTGGTGAAATCCAACATGCTGGTCGCCAAGGAGACCCCATGACCGCCGTACTGCCCCCGGCGCTCCTCCCCGTGCCCGTCCCGGAGCCGACCAAGGTTCCCCGCCTCGTCGAGCAGTTCGAGCACGGGCTCGATGCCCCGATCTGCCTGACCTGGGAACTGACCTACGCCTGCAACCTGTCCTGCGTGCACTGCCTGTCCTCGTCGGGCAAGCGAGATCCCCGCGAACTGAGCACTCAACAGTGCAAGGACATCATCGACGAGCTCGAGCGTATGCAGGTGTTCTACGTGAACATCGGCGGCGGGGAACCGACTGTGCGGTCGGACTTCTGGGAGCTCGTCGACTACGCGACCGAGCACCATGTCGGGGTCAAGTTCTCCACCAACGGAGTCCGGATCGACGAGAAGGTCGCCGCCAAGCTGGCCGCCTCCGATTACGTCGACGTGCAGATCTCGCTGGACGGCGCCACCGCCGAGGTCAACGACGAGGTGCGCGGACCCGGTTCGTTCGCGATGGCGATCCGGGCGCTGGAGAACCTCAAGGACGCCGGCTTCAAGGACGCCAAGATCTCGGTCGTGGTGACCCGCCAGAACGTGGACCAACTCGACGATTTCAAGGCACTGGCAGACACCTACGGCGCCACCCTGCGCATCACCCGGTTGCGGCCGTCCGGACGCGGCGCCGATGTGTGGGACGACCTGCACCCCACCCCGGTGCAGCAGGTGCAGCTCTACGAATGGCTGGTCGCCCACGGCGAGGGAGTCCTCACCGGTGACTCGTTCTTCCACCTCTCGGGGCTCGGTGAGCCCGGTGCGCTGGCCGGGCTCAACCTGTGCGGCGCCGGCCGGGTGGTGTGTCTGATCGATCCGATCGGCGATGTGTACGCCTGCCCGTTCGCCATCCACGACAAGTTCCATGCCGGAAACATCCTGCAGGACACCGGATTCGGCACCGGATTCAAGAACGTCTGGCAGAAATCGCCGTTGTTCCAGGAACTGCGCGAACCGCAGTCCGCCGGGGCGTGCAGCGGCTGCGCGCACTACGACTCCTGCCGGGGTGGCTGCATGGCGGCCAAGTTCTTCACCGGTCTGCCCATGGACGGGCCCGACCCCGAATGTGTGCAGGGGTACGGCGAACCTGCCCTGGCCGCCGAGCGGGACAAGCCGAAGTCCTCGGTCGACCACTCCCGCGCCGGCGGGAGAAAGGGTCCGATCCCGCTCAAACTGCTCACCGTCCCGCCCAAGAAGTTCTGTAACGAAAGTCCTGTGTAGAGATCATGGCTCGCGATACCTGGTTCGAGACCGTTGCCATCGCCCAACAGCGTGCGAAGAAACGGCTGCCCCGCTCCGCCTACTCCTCGCTGATCTCGGCGAGCGAGAAGGGGGTGTCGGTCTCCGACAACGTCGAGGCGTTCTCCCAGCTCGGTTTCGCCCCGCATGTCATCGGTGCCACCGAGAAGCGTGAGATGGCGACAACGGTGATGGGACAGGACATTTCGATGCCTGTGGTCATCTCGCCGACCGGTGTGCAGGCGGTCGACCCTGACGGCGAGGTGGCCGTGGCGCGCGCGGCGGCCGCTCGTGGCACCGCGATGGGGTTGTCGTCGTTCGCGAGCAAGCCGATGGAGGACGTGACCGCCGTCAACGGCAAGATCTTCTTCCAGATCTACTGGCTGGGCAGCCGGGACGAGATCCTGGCCCGCATGGTGCGTGCCCGGGAGGCTGGGGCGGTCGGTCTGATCCTGACCACCGACTGGAGCTTCAGCCACGGCCGGGACTGGGGTAGCCCCAAGATCCCGGAACAGATGGATCTCAAGACCATGGTGAAGATGGCGCCGGAGGTCATCACCAAGCCGCGTTGGTTCTACAGCTTCGCCAAGACGCTGCGCGCGCCGGACCTGCGGGTTCCCAACCAGGGCCGCCGCGGTGAGGCGGGCCCGACGTTCTTCGAGGCCTACGGCCAGTGGATGGGCACCCCGCCGCCGACCTGGGAGGACGTGGCCTGGCTGCGCGAGCAGTGGGGCGGGCCGTTCCTGCTCAAGGGCATGGTCCGGGTCGACGACGCCAAACGCGCTGTGGACGCCGGGGTTTCGGCCATCACGGTGTCCAACCACGGTGGCAACAACCTGGACGGCACCCCGGCGGCGATCCGTTGCCTGCCGGCCATCGCGGACGCGGTCGGCGATCAGGTCGAAGTTTTGCTGGACGGTGGCGTGCGCCGCGGCAGCGATGTCGTCAAGGCCGTCGCTCTGGGCGCCCGCGCAGTCATGATCGGCCGGGCCTACCTGTGGGGTCTGGCGGCCAACGGACAGGCCGGTGTGGAGAACGTGCTCGACATCCTGTCCGGAGGCATCGACTCGGCGTTGCGTGGGCTGGGCAAGTCGTCGATCCATGACCTGACCCGTGAGGACATCCTGATCCCCGAGGGCTTCACCCGCACGCTCGGAGTGCCGCAGTCCTGACACGCCGGTAGCCTGATACGGGCGTGACTGACGTGACTGACGTGACCGGATGTCCGCCGAGTGGCCGACAGCCGCGGAAATCAATTGCAGCGCATGCGCCAACAATCGGTGCATACCAGGTGAATTCGGCCTACCATCACCGGGTGGCTGTACCCGGGGAGCTCGGCGGTGTGACGTCGAGCGGACTGCTTTCCACCTCGCGTCATCAGCAATCCGACGGGTATCCGGCGCTCATCGTGCCGCTCGGCTCCACCGAACAGCACGGGCCGCACCTGCCGCTGGACACCGACACCCGCATAGCCTCCGCCGTCGCGCGCGCTGCGGCCGCCCGACTCGGCGGCGGATGGCTGCTGGCGCCGGCACTGAGCTACGGCGCGAGCGGCGAGCACGAGGGTTTTGCCGGCACCGTCTCGATCGGCACCGAGGCGCTACGGCTGTTGCTGGTCGAGTTCGGCCGGTCTGCCTGCATCTGGGCCTCCCGGTTGGTCTTCGTCAACGGCCACGGTGGCAATGTCGAGGCGCTGGCCGGGGCGGTGGGCCTGCTGCGCGCCGAGGGGCGCGATGTCAGCTGGAGCTCATGCATGGTGCCCGGTGCGGATGCGCACGCGGGGCACACCGAAACATCTGTATTGCTACATATTTCGCCCGAGGCGGTACACACCGAGAACGTGGTGGCGGGGAACAGCGCACCGCTGTCGGAGTTGATGCCCGCCATGCGCGCCGGTGGCGTGGCCGCGGTCAGTGCGGTCGGGGTGCTCGGGGATCCGACCACCGCCACCGCGGTCGAGGGGGAGCGGTACTTTGCCGATATGGTCGACGGGTGCGCCCGCAAAATCCTGGCCTGGACACCGAACGGGCACGGGATGCTGACATGACGGGCCCGCGCCTGCCCGACGGGTTCGCCGTCCAGGTGGACCGCCGGGTCAAGGTGCTCGGTGCGGGGTCGGCGTTGCTGGGCGGCTCGCCCACGCGTTTGCTGCGGCTGGCTCCAGTGGCCCAGACGATGATCGACGACGGTCGCCTGGAGGTCCACGACGCGCTGTCCGCGCAGCTGGCTCGCACTCTGCTCGACGCCACCGTCGCACACCCGCGTCCGCCCAGTGGACCGTCGCACCACGATGTGACGGTCGTTATTCCGGTGCGTGACAATATATTCGGGGTCAGCAGGCTGGTCCGGGCGCTGCGCGGGATGAACGTCGTGGTGGTCGACGACGGATCCGCCGAACCGCTGAAGGACACCGATTTCGACGGCGCGCGCTGTGAGGTGCGGGTGTTGCGGCATGCCCGCAGTCGCGGCCCGGCGGCGGCCCGCAACACCGGCCTGCGCGCCTGCAATACCGACTTCGTGGCGTTCCTGGACTCCGACGTGGTGCCGCGGCGCGGCTGGATGGAAGCGCTGCTCGGTCATTTCTGCGACCCGGCGGTGGCTCTGGTGGCCCCCCGGATCGTCAGCCTGAACGAGCCTGACAATGCGGTGGCCCGCTACGAGGCCGTGCGCTCTTCGTTGGATCTGGGCATGCGGGAGGCGCCGGTGGTGCCCTACGGCACGGTGTCCTATGTACCCAGCGCCGCCATCATCTGCCGGCGCAGCGCGCTGACCGAGGTGGGTGGCTTCGACGAGACCATGGAGTCCGGCGAGGATGTCGACCTCTGCTGGAGGTTCATCGAGGCCGGTGCCCGGTTGCGGTACGAACCCATCGCTCTGGTCGGTCACGAACACCGCACCCAGCTGCGGGAATGGTTCCAGCGCAAGGCTTTCTACGGGCGGTCCGCAGCGCCGTTGGCGGTCCGGCATCCGGGTAAGACGGCGCCGATGGTGGTGTCGCGGTGGATGCTGGTGCTCTGGCTGCTGGTGGCGACCCGGTCCTGCTCGGGCTATCTCGTCGCCGCGGTGGTCGCGGCGTTCTTCGGCAGGCGTATCTCTGCCTCACTGGAGGCGGTCGAGACCGGGCCCAAGGACGTGGCCGCGGTCGCGGCCGGTGGAATGTGGGGCGCGTGCCTGCAGGTGGCATCGGCCATCTGCCGGCACTACTGGCCGGTGGCACTGCTGGCCGCGGTGTTCTTTCGGCGGTGCCGGCACCTCGTGCTCGCCGCCGCCGTCGTCGATGGGTTGGCCGACTGGGCCGACCGCCGCAACAGCGTCGCCGAGGACACCCATCGGGTGGGCCTGCTGAGCTATTTGGTGCTCAAGCGCCTCGATGATGTCGCCTACGGGCTCGGGCTGTGGACCGGCGTGGTCCGCGAACGGCACGTCGGCGCACTCAAGCCGCAGATCCGAACCTGAAGTGCGCCGCGTTGCAGACTGATGTCCTGATCGTCGGTGCCGGCAGCGCCGGTTCGATTCTTGCCGAACGGCTTTCATCCGATCCCGGTTGTGGCGTCGCGGTCCTGGAGGCGGGTCCGCCGGCCGTCCCGCCGAGGGCCGGCGACGCGTACCTGGTGCCGATCGGGCCCGGTAGTCCGGTGATCAGCCGCTACCCGGCAACGCTGACCGACACCCCGCGCCGGGAGGTCGACCTGGTGCGCGGCGCCGTCGTCGGCGGGTCCGGTGCGATCAACGGCGGGTACTTCTGCCGGGGCGTGCCCGCGGACTTCGCGGGCTGGCAGACGCCGGGCTGGTCCTGGGACGACGTGCTGCCACACTTCCGGGCGATCGAGACAGACCTGGACTTCGCCGGCCCGCTCTACGGTGACTCCGGGCCGATACCGGTGCGCAGGACCCGCGAATTCAGTTCGGGCACCGAGCTTTTTGTGCGGTCGGTGCTGGCAATGGGATTCCGCTGGATCGATGACCTTAACGGTGACGGAGCCGCGGACGGGGTGGGTGCGCTGCCGCTCAACGTGCGCGACGGCACCAGGGTCGGACCGGGCGCGGCCTTCCTGGGACCGGTTGCCCGGCGGCCGAACCTGGTCGTACACCCGGCGACCAGGGCGCAGCGGATCCGGTTCTCGGGAACCCGGGCGGTCGGGGTCGATGCGCTCGGACCATCCGGGCCGGTGCACTACCCCGCGGACCGGGTCGTGCTCTGCGCGGGGGCGATCGGCACCGCACAACTGCTGCAGGTGTCCGGTTGTGGGCCCGCCGATGTCCTTGGCGCCGCCGGGATCCCGGTGCTGGCAAATCTGCCCGTCGGAGCGCGGTTCCATGATCACCCGGAGTGGGTGCTGCCCGTCGACTGGCCCGCGTCCGGCGGCCGCACCCCGATCGAGGCGGCGCTGTCGGTCGGTGGTTTGGAGATCCGTTTGTACACATCGGGTTTCGCGCAGATGACCGGCGAGCCGCCGTCGGATCCGCCGCACATCGGGGTGGCACTCATGCGCCCCGCGGCTCGGGGCCGACTGACGGTTTCCTCGCCGGATATCGCGGTGGCGCCGGTGATCGAGCACCACTACGACTCCGTCGCCGAGGATGTCGAGGCGCTGCGGCGCGGCGCCGAGCTGGCTCGTGAGATCGCCGGAGTCGTGGACCGCGAGGCGAACTGGTCCACCACACAACATCTGTGCGGTACCGCCCCGTTGGGCACGGTGCTCGATCAGCGGTGCCGGGTGCTCGGTGTCGACGGGCTCTGGGTGGCCGACGGGTCGATCATGCCGACGGCCACGTCGCGTGGGCCGCATGCCACGATCGCGATGATCGGGCACCGGGCCGCGGAGCTGATCGCAGACTAGGCGCGGTGCCTGCCGGCGCCGCGCAGGCGGCGCACGACCCGCAATTGCCGATCATCGCGGCCGGGGGCCCACAGGCCGATGACGACGGCGCTGATGCCCACGATGATCGCGAGTCCCAGCAGCGAGGCACTCATCGACTCGACGAACGCCGCCCTGCCGAGCGCGGCGATGGGGGCACCTGCCGGTCCCAGTGTCGCCGAGACCTCCAGGGCCTGACCGAGCGACCCCAGTACGGCCTCGCGGGCCGGGGGTGGCAGGTCGGCCGGGAGCCTGGGTGCCAGCAGGTCGGTGTACTGCGCGGCCAGCAGTGACCCGGCCAGGGCGATACCCAGGGCGGCGCCGACCTCGCGGGTGGTGTCGTTGACGGCCGAGGCCACCCCCTGTTTGTCATCCGGAGCGGTGTTCATGATCGCGGAAGTGGTTGGTGCGGTGAGTAATCCGATGCCGATACTCATCACCAGCAGCGGCCAGCCCACGGCCGCATAGCCGTCGTCGACGGTGATGGTGCTCAGCAGCAGAAAGCCCACGGCAATCAAGGCCAGCCCGGTGAAGACCACCAGTCGAAGCCCGGCCCTCGGCAGGTACCAGAACGACGTCGCGGACAGCAGCAGGACGGGACCCATCAGCGGGGTGAGCGCGAACGCGGTCTTGATGGGGCTGTAGCCCAGGATGAGCTGCATGTGCTGCATGACCACGTAGAAGAAGCCGAACATGGCGAGAAAGAACACGGTGATGGCCGCGGCGCCCGTCGCGAAGGTGGGATTGGCGAACAGGCGGAGGTCGAGCAGGGGGTGCTCCCGGCGAAGTTCGATGACGCCGAACGCCAGCATCGTCAGCGCGCCGACGGCAATGCACCCGATGACCAGCGCATCGGACCAGCCGCGGGCGGGTGCCTCGAGGATGCCGAACACAAGCGCCGCCAGCCCGCCGCCGATGACGACGGCGCCGAGCCAGTCCAGCGGCTTGGCGATCGACTCCTTGGATGTCGCGATGGTGAAGGTCAGCAGGAACAGCAGCACGCCGGCGCCCGCGAATCCCCAGAAGATCGCCTGCCATCCGAAGAAGTGCAGCAGCCCACCCGAGCCCAGCATGCCGGCCACCGCGCCGCAGCCCGCGGTGCCCGCCCAGATGCCAACCGCCTTGTTGCGCTGGTCTTTCGGATATGCGGAGGTCAACAGCGACAGCGTCGCCGGCATGACGAAGGCGGCGCCCGCGCCCGCCGCTCCGCGTGCGATGATCAGGTGCATCGGGTCCGACCAGATGACCGGGGCGATCGACGCCACGGCGAACACCGCCAGGCCCAGCAGCAGGGCGCCGCGGCGGCCGTAGCGGTCGCCCAGTGCACCCGCGGGCAGCAACAGGCAGGCCAGCACCAGGGTGTAGCTGTCGACGATCCAGGTGAGTTCGGTCTGGGTGGCCGAGGTGGCCTTGGCGAGATCGGGGAGCGCGGTGTTCAGCGCGACCATCGAGGAGATCACCAGCAGCACACCGAGACACGCGATGAGCAACGTCCAGACGCGGGCCCTCGTCGACAGGCCGGCCAGGGTCGGGTCCGTGGGCCGGTTCGATCCGGCGAGTGTGTCGACCATTGCCCCTCTTTCGACGCGTACGTTATTTTTGATACTGACCGTCTTGTTTCGAGACTAACAGTCTCGTTCGTCGATGGGGAAGGGAGCGGCGACGATGACGACACACACCGACCCGCGGCCGGCGCGTTCGCGGGCGCGGTTATTGGAGGCCGCGACGGCGCTGCTGCGCGCGGGCGGGCCGAGCGCGGTGACGGTGGACGCCGTCATCCGCGTCTCCAATGTCGCGCGCGCGACGCTGTACCGGCACTTCCCGAGCGGGAATGACCTGCTGGCGGCGGCCTTTCACGCACTGATCCCGCCCGCACCGCTGCCGCCGGAGGAGGGCACCCTGCGCGATCGGCTTCTCGCCGCGCTGGACGGGTTCGCCGATCTGATCGCCGAGACTCCCGTGAGCCTGGCCGCGACCTCCTGGTTGGCCCTGGGCGGTGGGCTGAATCAGGCCGGGTGGAGCAGGACCGATCTGCACGCCGAGAGCGACGCGGTGCGCACCCTGCGTGAGCGGGTCGCCGATCAGTACGCGGCGCCGTTCGACGCTGTTTTCGACAGTCCCGACGCCGTGGCGGGCCTGGTTCGCGTCGATCGGGTGCAGGCGGTGGCGCTGCTACTCGGTCCGATCGTGCTCGGCAAGTTGAGCACGTTCGCCGACTTCGACTACCGTGCCGCCGCCAGGGCGGCGGTCGACGGCTTCCTGGCCACCCATCAGACGTCCGGTGGAACTACCGCAGCGAGTACCTGACCGGCAGGTGCTTGAGGCCGCCGACGAAGGTGGTCGCGGACAGCTCGGGCTCACCGGCGAGCTCGATCGAGTCCAGGCGCGGAATCAGTTCGGAGAACAGGCTGTTCATCTCCATCCGGGCCAGAGCGGCGCCGAGGCAGAAGTGCACGCCATAGCCGAACGCGACGTGCTTGTTGGGGTCCCGGCTGACATCGAAGCGGAACGGCTCGTCGAAGACCTCCTCGTCGCGATTGCCCGAAACATAAGCCAGGTAGACCGATTCGCCCGCGGCGATCGGCACACCACGCACCTCGGTGTCGGACGCGGCGGTCCGCATGAACTCCTTGACCGGTGTCGTCCAGCGGATCATCTCCTCGACGGCGGTGCCCATCAGTGCCGGATCCTTGCGCAACCGCGCCAGCTCATCGGGATTCTCGATGAGAGCCAGCAGCCCGCCGGAGATCGCGTCCTTGGTGGTGTCATGGCCGGCGCTGGCGACGATCACGTAGTAGGACGCGGTGTCCACATCGCTCAGCGGCTCACCGTCGATGCGCCCGTTGGCGATCGCGGAGGCCAGATCGTCGGTCGGGTTCTCCCGACGGGACGCGGTGAGTTGGGAGAAGTAGGCGAAGAAGTCGAGCAGCACCTGGAGCTGATCCTCCAGCGTCCCGCCCTCGCGCTTGTACTCGTCATCGTCACCGCCGAACATCTCCTGGGTCAGCATGTGCATGCGCTCGTAGTCGTCCTCGGGCAGCCCGAGCAGCGACATGATGACGTAGAGCGGGAAGTGCACCGCGATCTCGGTGACGAAATCGCATTTCGGTCCGATATCGCGCATCCGGTCGACATACCGTTTGGCGAGTTCGTCAACCCGGACCTTCAGGTCGCGCATCGCCTTGGGGCGGAACC
Organism: Mycolicibacterium frederiksbergense; assembly: GCF_012223425.1. Lineage (GTDB taxonomy): Bacteria > Actinomycetota > Actinomycetes > Mycobacteriales > Mycobacteriaceae > Mycobacterium > Mycobacterium frederiksbergense. The sequence goes on along the minus strand of NZ_CP038799.1, from coordinate 1,327,364 downwards.
AGTCGGCGCCGATGATGCGGACCTTGCGATGGTGCGGGTCGTCCATGTGGATCAGCGTGCGCAGGCCCATCCCCGCTGCCAGCTGTTCCTTGGCCAGATCGTCGGCAGCCGCGGTGGCCAGCAGCGGGCGGGGTTCGCTGAGGAAAAGGTCGTTCTCGCGCTCGATGGCCATGATGTCTGCGTGTTTGGTGATCGCCCAGAACGGGCGGTACAGCTTGGACTCGACGCGCACGACCGGTTCATGAGCGCGCAGGTAGGCCAGCGCCTCGTGCAGGCGCGCGTCGTCCGCGTAGGCCTTCGGCTCGACGAACACGTTGGCGTACTGGCTGGCCCGGCCGTGCTTGGTCGGAGTGCTCATCAATCGGCTCCTCACACTGTCTTGACGGGTGTCAAGTTGCAGTCTAGGTGGGCGCCCCGGCTCGCACGCCCGGAATGCGGGAATCGTCGTCAGTAGGCTCGGGCGGTGCCTTCCACGTCCCGACTCGTCCGCTGCGCGTTGGCATTACTGACCGTCGGGGCGCTCACGCTCGGCTGCGCGGGCAATGACGCGGACGCCCCGGCCTCCCTGCCGCCCGACCCGTCCGTGGTGAAGACGACGGCGGGCCTGGTGCAGGGCGTCGCCACCCTGGACAAACGACACTTTGCCGGGATTCCGTATGCGGCGCCGCCGGTCGGGCCCCTGCGCTGGCGGCCGCCGCAGCCGGTGGCGCCCTGGGCCGGGGTGCGCGATGCGACCAAGGTCGGCCCGCGCTGCCTGCAGGATGAGGGCAGCGACCTGGAGATGGGCAGGCAGACCGATGAGGACTGCCTGACGCTGAACGTCTGGACGCCACCGCCGTCCGACGATCCACGGCCGGTGATGGTGTGGATCCATGGCGGCGCGTTCATCAACGGAAACGGCGGGATGTACGACTCGCGCTGGCTGGTCGACCGGGGCGACATCGTCGTCGTCACGCTGAACTACCGACTCGGGGCGCTCGGCTTCCTGGCGCACCCGGCGCTCGGCCCCAAGGGCGCCGTCGGTAACTACGGATTGCAGGACCAGCAGGCGGCTCTGCGCTGGGTGCACGACAACATCTCGGCGTTCGGAGGCGATCCGGACAAGGTGACCATCGCCGGCGAATCGGCGGGCGGGATGTCGGTATGCGATCACATGGTCGCGCCCGAGTCGAAGGGGCTGTTCCGGGCCGCGATCATCCAGAGCGGACCGTGTCAGGCCCAGTTGGCGCTGCCGGCGGCCGCGCGCATCAGCGAGGACTACGCGCGGGACGCGGGCTGCGGTGATCCGGCGACCGTCGCCGCCTGCCTGCGCGCACTGCCGGAATCCGCACTGCGAAAGCCGGTGTGGTTCGCCCGGATCGGCGAGGACACCCTCAGTGGGCCGGTGCACGGGACCACCGTGCTGCCCGAAGATCCGATGGTCGCGTTCCGCGACGGCCGGGCGACCGATGTGCCCGTGCTGATCGGCAGCAACAGGGACGAGTTCACCCTCTTCGTCGCGCTGCAGTACCTGCGCGGGAGCAGGCAGTACGCGGCGGGCGAGTATCCCGGTCTACTCGACAACACCTTCGGGTCGCAGGCGGCGGCGGTCGGTGCGCGGTACCCGTTGGACCGGTACGGCGGCAGCGCGGCCCGCGCGTACTCGGCGGCGGTCACCGACGGTGTGTTCGCGTGCGTCGCCGAGCGGATGGCCGACGAACTGTCCGGCGACGGCGAGTTGTTCGCGTACGAGTTCAACGATCCGAACCCGCCGACGCCGGAACCCATGCGCACCTTGCCGTTTCCGGTCGGCGCCAGTCACTCGCTGGAACTGCGTTACCTGTTCGACGTCGGTGGCGCCCCGCCGCTGAACCCGGCCCAACAGGAGCTGTCGAATCAGATGATCGACTACTGGGCCGAGTTCATCAGGACCGGTGTACCTGCGGCCGACGCCGCGCCGGACTGGCCGGCGGTCGCCGGGGACGGGCCGTGGATGTCGCTGCAACCCGATGGTCCGCGGGTGGTCACCGACTTCGACGACATCCACCAGTGCGACTTCTGGGCGGGCCTCACCGGCTGAGCGGTGTCACCCAGGTGGTGATGTCGGCGTGCACGACCTCGGTGCCGTCACGGTCGGTGATGCGCACCGGCACCACCACCTCGACTCCGTCGGTGATGGCGCCGAAATCGGGCGGGGTGAACTCTGCCCGCGCCCGCAGCGAGGTGGTGGCCTTGGCCAGGTATTGCACCGTCATCGCCTTGGGGATCCAGCGGTGCGTGCCGGGCACGGTGGCCTCCATCGCCATACCCATGGCGACCTCGGCGGCATTGCACGAGGCGATGGCGTGCACCGTGTGCAGATGGTTGTAGACGTAGAACCACTTCGGGATCAGCACCTCGGCACAACCGGGTTCCATCTGCACCACGTGGGGGAGCACGCTGGCGAAGTAGGGCACCCGGACCATCGCGGCCGCCGAGAACAGCCGGCTGCCCAGCGGTTTGTTCGACAGTTGTTGCCAGGCGCGGTAGGTGGAACTCTCGGTCATCGGACATACCTTACTCGCGAGTAAGATTGGCACGCGGCGTGCGCCGGCCCGCGGTCTCTACCTGATTTCAGCGAGGACCGAGGGTGACCGCCCCCGGCTGACACGAGGTAGGAGATAGCGCCGTTCTGCCTACCTGGTGTCAGCGAAGATGAGGCCGAGGTGCGGCCGGCTGACGTGAGGTAGGCGGTCGGGCGGTTTGTGCACCTCGACCGTGTCTCGACGAGCCTCCAAGCTGCTCAAATGGGGATTTGGAGGACGCCGGGATCTGAGGCATACTGTTCGGGTTGCCTTCTGCCGGGTTCGCCTGGCTGAGAGCATCCGACCCGCGTCCTACACGGACGCACCCGGTCCCCACCTCGATTGCGACAGATTATCGACGCGAAAGAGTGTGCGTAAGGGCGACACACCCGAGCGCGGGGGTCGGTGAACCAGAGACAGGTAAACAGCGGCGGCATAGCCAGCGCGCTGTCGTGCGGGGACACCCGACCGGCAGAGCGCACGAAGACAGAGTTTTTCGCGCCCGAAGCGCGAAAGCCCTTAATAGTGAGGTAGGAAAGCGTGGCGGGACAGAAGATCCGCATCAGGCTGAAGGCCTACGACCACGAGGCGATTGACGCCTCGGCGCGCAAGATCGTCGAGACGGTCACCCGTACGGGAGCAAGCGTGGTCGGCCCGGTGCCGCTGCCGACCGAGAAGAACGTGTACTGCGTCATCCGGTCCCCCCATAAGTACAAGGACTCGCGGGAGCATTTCGAAATGCGGACCCACAAGCGCCTTATCGACATCCTCGACCCCACGCCGAAGACCGTTGACGCCTTGATGCGCATCGATCTGCCGGCCAGTGTCGACGTCAACATCCAGTAGGAGAACCCAGAAAAATGGCTAGAAAAGGCATTTTGGGCACCAAGCTGGGCATGACGCAGGTGTTCGACGAGAACAACAAGGTCGTCCCGGTCACGGTCGTCAAGGCCGGCCCGAACGTCGTGACGCGCATCCGCACCCCGGAGCGCGACGGCTACAGCGCAGTGCAGTTGGCGTACGGCGAGATCAGCCCGCGCAAGGTGAACAAGCCGGTCACCGGTCAGTTCGCCGCCGCAGGTGTGAACCCGCGTCGTCACCTCGCCGAGCTGCGGCTCGAGAACGAGGCCGCCGCCGCCGATTACGAGGTCGGCCAGGAGCTGACCGCCGAGATCTTCGCCGACGGCGCGTACGTCGACGTGACCGGCACCAGCAAGGGCAAGGGCTTCGCCGGCACCATGAAGCGCCACGGTTTCTCGGGCCAGGGTGCCTCGCACGGCGCCCAGGCCGTGCACCGCCGCCCCGGCTCGATCGGTGGCTGTGCCACCCCGGGCCGCGTCTTCAAGGGCACCCGCATGTCGGGCCGCATGGGCAGTGACCGCGTCACCACCCAGAACCTGAAGGTGCACAAGGTCGATGCCGAGAACGGTGTGCTGCTGATCAAGGGCGCCGTCCCCGGGCGCAACGGTGGACTCGTCGTGGTCCGCACCGCGATCAAACGAGGTGAGAAGTAATGAGTCTCAAAATTGACGTCCACACCCCGGACGGCAAGAAGGACGGCTCCGTCGAGCTGCCTGCCGCACTGTTCGATGTTGAGCCCAACATCGCGCTGCTGCACCAGGTCGTGACCGCGCAGCTGGCCGCCAAGCGTCAGGGCACGCACTCGGCGAAGACTCGTGCCGAGGTGTCCGGCGGTGGCAAGAAGCCGTACCGCCAGAAGGGCACCGGCCGCGCCCGCCAGGGTTCGACCCGCGCACCGCAGTTCACCGGTGGTGGCGTGGTGCACGGCCCGAAGCCGCGTGACTACAGCCAGCGCACCCCGAAGAAGATGATCGCCGCCGCCACCCGCGGGGCGCTCTCGGACCGGGCCCGCAACGAGCGCATCCATGCGATCACCGAACTGATCAGCGGGCAGACCCCGTCGACCAAGGCGGCCAAGGCTTTCCTGGAGAGCCTGACCACCAACAAGAAGGTTCTGATCGTCATCGGTCGCAGCGACGAGGTCGGCGCCAAGAGCGTGCGCAACCTGCCGAACGTCCACGTGATCTCGGCAGACCAGCTCAACGCGTACGACGTGCTGCACGCCGACGACGTGATCTTCAGCGTCGAGGCGCTGGATGCCTACATCAGCTCCAACACGAAGCAGGAGGCGTCGGTCTGATGGCAACGATCACTGACCCCCGCGACATCATCCTGGCCCCGGTCATCTCGGAGAAGTCGTACTCGCTGATCGAGGACAACGTGTACACGTTCGTCGTGCACCCGGACTCGAACAAGACGCAGATCAAGATCGCGATCGAGAAGATCTTCTCCGTCAAGGTCGATTCGGTGAACACGTTGAACCGCAACGGCAAGCGCAAGCGGACCCGCAGTGGCTACGGACAGCGCAAGAGCACCAAGCGCGCCATCGTGACCCTGGCCGCGGGCAGCAAGCCGATCGACTTGTTCGGAGCGCCGGCCTAGCGGCGGGCAGAGAGACTCAGGAACTAAGAAATGGCAATTCGCAAGTACAAGCCGACGACCCCGGGTCGTCGCGGTGCCAGCGTCTCCGATTTCGCCGAGATCACTCGCGACCATCCGGAGAAGTCGCTGGTTCGTCCGCTGCACGGCAAGGGTGGACGTAACGCACACGGCCGCATCACCACTCGGCACAAGGGCGGTGGCCACAAGCGTGCCTACCGCGTGATCGATTTCCGTCGCCACGACAAGGACGGCGTCGACGCCAAGGTCGCTCACATCGAGTACGACCCCAACCGCACCGCGAACATCGCGCTGCTGCACTACCTGGACGGCGAGAAGCGCTACATCATCGCGCCGCAGGGACTGAAGCAGGGCACCGTCGTGGAGTCGGGCGCCAACGCCGACATCAAGCCGGGTAACAACCTGCCGCTGCGCAACATCCCGGCCGGCACGGTCATCCACGCGGTGGAGATGCGTCCCGGTGGCGGCGCGAAGCTGGCCCGTTCGGCCGGTGTGAGCGTCCAGTTGCTCGGTAAGGAAGGCGCCTACGCCACGCTGCGTATGCCCTCCGGTGAGATCCGTCGCGTCGACGTGCGCTGCCGCGCCACCGTCGGCGAGGTCGGTAACGCCGAGCAGGCCAACATCAACTGGGGTAAAGCCGGCCGCATGCGGTGGAAGGGCAAGCGCCCCACCGTCCGTGGTGTCGTGATGAACCCGGTCGACCACCCGCACGGCGGTGGTGAGGGTAAGACCTCAGGTGGCCGCCACCCGGTGAGCCCGTGGGGCAAGCCCGAGGGCCGTACCCGCAAGCCGAACAAGGCGAGCGACAAGCTCATCGTCCGTCGCCGGCGCACCGGCAAGAATAAGCGCTAGGGAGTAAAGCGATGCCACGCAGCCTGAAGAAGGGCCCGTTCGTCGACGACCATCTCTTGAAGAAGGTCGACGTCCAGAACGAGAAGAACAGCAAGCAGGTCATCAAGACCTGGTCGCGTCGTTCGACGATCATTCCTGACTTCATCGGTCACACCTTCGCCGTCCACGACGGTCGCAAGCACGTGCCGGTGTTCGTCTCCGAGGCGATGGTCGGGCACAAGCTCGGCGAGTTCGCCCCCACCCGCACGTTCAAGGGTCACATCAAGGATGACCGGAAAGCGAAGCGCCGGTAATGACTACTGCAATTGAGTATCCGTCCGCGACGGCGGTTGCGCGCTTCGTGCCGTTCTCGCCGACCAAGGCGCGCCGGGTCATCGACCTGGTCCGCGGCAAGTCGGTGGCCGAGGCCCTCGACATCCTGCGGTGGGCACCCCAGGACGCCAGCACCACGGTCGCCAAGGTGATCGCCAGTGCGGCCGCCAACGCGCAGAACAACAACGGACTGGATCCGTCGACCCTCGTGGTCGCGACCATCCACGCCGACGGTGGCCCGACCGCCAAGCGCATCCGGCCGCGCGCCCAGGGGCGTGCGTTCCGTATCCGCAAGCGCACCAGCCACATCACCGTGATCGTCGAGAGCCGTCCGCCCAAGAAGAGTGGACAGCAGGGCGCCTCGGCGGGTGCGGCACGCGCACGTCGTGCGCAGGGCAGCAAGGCTGCTTCGAGCAAGGCCACCGGAGCCGCGAAGGCGGCGTCATCGACCAAGGCTTCCGCAGAAGCGAAGGAGGGCTCGGAGTAGTGGGCCAGAAGATCAATCCGCACGGCTTCCGGCTCGGTATCACCACCGACTGGAAGTCCCGGTGGTATGCCGACAAGCAGTACGCGGACTACGTGAAGGAAGACGTCGCGATCCGCCGTCTGCTGGCCACCGGCCTGGAGCGGGCCGGTATCGCCGATGTGGAGATCGAGCGGACCCGTGACCGGGTTCGCGTGGACATCCACACCGCGCGTCCCGGCATCGTCATCGGTCGCCGCGGCACCGAGGCCGACCGCATCCGGACCGACCTGGAGAAGCTGACCAAGAAGCAGGTCCAGCTCAACATCCTCGAGGTCAAGAACCCCGAGTCTGTTGCGCAGTTGGTGGCCCAGGGCGTCGCCGAGCAGCTGTCCAACCGGGTGGCGTTCCGCCGCGCGATGCGTAAGGCCATCCAGTCGGCCATGCGCCAGCCCAACGTCAAGGGGATCCGGGTGCAGTGCTCGGGCCGCCTCGGCGGTGCTGAGATGAGCCGCTCGGAGTTCTACCGCGAAGGTCGAGTCCCGCTGCACACGCTGCGTGCCGACATCGACTACGGCCTCTACGAGGCCAAGACCACCTTCGGCCGGATCGGCGTGAAGGTCTGGATCTACAAGGGCGACATCGTCGGTGGCAAGCGTGAGCTGACCGCCGCCGCGCCGGCCGCCGACCGTCCGCGTCGTGAGCGTCCGTCCGGTGCCACCCGTCCGCGCCGCAGTGGCGCGTCGGGTACCACCGCGACGAGCACCGAGGCCGGCCGTGCCGCCACCGGAGAAGAGTCGGCCGCACCGACCGCTGATGCGGCTGTCGACGCGCCCGCCGCGAGCACTACAGAAAACTCAGGGAGCTGAAATGCTTATCCCCCGCAGGGTCAAGCACCGCAAGCAGCACCACCCGAGGCAGCGTGGTACCGCCAGTGGTGGCACCACGGTGAGCTTCGGCGATTACGGCATCCAGGCACTGGAGCACGCCTACATCACCAACCGGCAGATCGAGTCCGCTCGTATCGCCATCAACCGGCACATCAAGCGTGGCGGCAAGGTGTGGATCAACATCTTCCCGGACCGCCCGCTGACCAAGAAGCCCGCCGAGACCCGCATGGGTTCCGGTAAGGGTTCGCCCGAGTGGTGGGTGGCCAACGTCAAGCCCGGCCGCGTGCTGTTCGAGCTCAGCTACCCGGATGAGAAGATCGCCCGCGATGCTCTCACCCGCGCAATCCACAAGTTGCCGATCAAGGCACGCATCGTGACACGAGAGGAGCAGTTCTGATGGCAGTGGGAGTTACGCCTGGCGAACTGCGTGAGCTCACCGAAGAAGAGCTCACCACTCGCCTGCGCGAATCGAAGGAAGAGCTGTTCAACCTGCGCTTCCAGATGGCGACCGGTCAGCTGACCAACAACCGGCGCCTCCGTGTGGTGCGCCACGAGATTGCACGGGTGTACACCGTGCTGCGTGAACGTGAACTGGGTCTGGCCTCCGGACCCGTTGGTGAGGATTCGTAATGGCAGAAACCAAAGGCCCCAACCACACGCCGACCACTGAGAAGGTGCGCGGTCGTCGCAAGACGGCCATCGGCTACGTGGTGAGCGACAAGATGCAGAAGACCATCGTGGTCGAGCTGGAATCCCGGAAGAGCCACCCGCTCTACGGCAAGATCATCCGGACCACCACCAAGGTCAAGGCGCACGACGAGAACGGCGATGCCGGTATCGGCGACCGCGTCTCGCTGATGGAGACCCGTCCGACCTCGGCGACCAAGCGCTGGCGTCTGGTCGAGATCCTCGAGAAGGCGAAGTAGAGCACTCCTTCGGGAACAGCTTCGAAAGACCCCCGGTACCGCTTGCGCGGGCCGGGGGTCTGTGCGTTGGGTGGCCGATTCGGGCGTGTCGGCTCCCTTGATTAGCCAGCGCTGGGTCTGCGGCACGCATCTCAGGCCAAGACCCTCATGGGGTGCCGGTGGCGATATTTGCTGAAATCCGGCGACATCGACCATTCGTTGCCAGTTCAAGGATTACGCACGTGCTTGCTCCTCGGGTGACCTAGCATCGCGCAGATGGAGTGGGGAATTGTGGTGCGAGACCGGCAGGTTCGTGCACGATTCGGCCGCCGTCCTCGTCCGTCGGCACGCGTGCCGCTGCCGCCGTCTGTGTGACCCCGCAGATGGCCACCGCAACAACCGCAGACCCGCCGGCGCGGACGCCGATCCTTGAGCGGTACTACGGCGTCCACCCGCTCTACCGGCTGGGCATCCGCTGGTTGCTGATCATCGCGCTGACGGCAATCGCCTTCGGCGACACCTTTGTCAGTCTGGCGAACACCACTCGCGAGGGTGGTATCGGCGGCTATGTGTGGACGGTTCCGCTGGTGGCGACCCTGGTGTCGATCGGTGTCGCGCGACGCCACCGGACCGAACTGCCGATCCACGACCGGCAGACCGACATCATCGTCGGTGGTATGGGTTTCGGTCTGGCGGTCCTGATCCAGGTCGAGTTGCTGGAGCGGTACACGCTGTACTTCCACCTGCTACGACTGGACGTGATCGCCGCCTGGTTGTTCGTCTTGAGCTGTTGCATCGTGCTCTTCGGGCTTCGGCCGGTGATCCGCTTCACCTGGGTGTGGGCGATGGCGATGATGGCCTTCTCCTTGCCCTACTACCTCACCGTGGTGTTGTTGGGCGGCGGCGCGTTCGCCGCCGGTGCCGCCACGCTGCTGATCGCCGCGGTGGGGACGGGCACCGCGGTGGGCCGGACCTTCAAGCGCGGGGTCTACGGTTCGCTGGGGTCCTGGGTCGTCGGGTTCGCCGCGCTGATCACCATCTCCACGGTCTTCCCCGACGCGCCGATGGTGGTCTACCAGCAGGTGCCCGCGGTGACGGCGATCAGCGTCGTCGGTCTCTTCATGTTCTTCCAGGCCCGTCGGGGTGCCCCCAAGCGGATACTCGACCGCAAGGTCGAACCACTTGCCTCCAAACAGGTTTGGGCCGGATTGCCGCTCGTGTTCGTGATCACCGTCGTGCTCGCGCTGTGCAGCCTGCCGACCCAGACCAGCACGGCCCCGATCAGCAGACCCAGCCCGGACCGGCTGACGCAAGGGCGTCCGCTGGACGCGCCCATCGGGTGGATGGTGACCGAGCAGCGTGAGTACCCGCAGGTGCACCGCCTCTACGGTGACGGCGCCGTGCTGGTCCGCCAGTACATGCTCGCCACGTCGGGAAATCCGGACTGGGACAAACTGTCCCGACCGCGCACCATCGTCGTGGACAGCGTCGTCAGCCGCCGCCCGTTCTCCTTCGGGGTCTACCCCTCGCGTGTGCTCTACGGCCTGACCGACGCCCGCATCAGCCCGCAACGTCAGATCGATCTCGACATGGGGGTTCACGGCCGAATGACGTCGGTGGTCGACGACCGCCTGCTGGTCACCTGGAACTCGATGCAGTTCGCCTGGGGCGACAACACACTCGCGCAACGGGTGACGATCTTCGCCGTCGACAACCATGACCCCAACGCGCCCTTCCCGGCGCCGTCGGTCAGCCTGGCCTCCAACTTCCGTACCTTGATCACGTTGCTGTTCCGCGGCAACGCGGTACTCGACGACCGCACGCCGGTCTTCAAGGACGAGGACATGTTGCGGACGTTCAGCCGGGCGCTGGTGGCGGCGCAGTTCCGATGAGACAGGACAGGATGACGATTCCGGTGAACGAAGGTCTGGCTCGAACCCGGCGACGTACTCTCGCTGGAGTGACATCACGCGTACTTGCTGTGATCGCGGCCGCGGTGGTCGCCGGCGGGACCGCGTTGCCCGGCGTCGCCGTGGCTGAGCCCGAAGGCGATATGTCACTGGCGAATTCACCCACTCTGAGTCTGCGGACGGTCGGCATCGATTCCACGATCTCGCTGTACGGCATCGAAGGCCAGCAGACGTTGTCGATCCCGGTGCAGCCCGGGCTGGTGCCCACCGAACTCGTCGCGACCCTGGCGCTGCCCGTGAACGCACTGGGCGGGACGCTGGAGGTCAGTCAGGATGAGCGCATCATCTCGAGGGTCCCGTTGCCCCCGGACCAGGCGCCGATCACGATCCCGCTGGCCGGGGCGCGGATCGTGGACAACGCCGTCACCGTGCTGCTGCGCAGTTATCTGACGCTGCCCGAGGGGTATTGCGTGTTCGACGCGTCGAATCCGTTGCGGCTGGCGGGAACCGAGGTCAGGTACACCGGTCAGGAACTGGCCCCCGCAACCGTCGCCGACTTCCTGCCTCCGGTGCTGCAGCGGCTGACACTGGCCGTCCCGCCGAACCCGTCGCGTGCCGAATCCGATGCCGCGGTGCGCCTGGCCACCGCGACGGTCGCGCGCTACGGCCCGCAGCGCACCGAGATCGACCTCATCTCGACCGACGGCGCGCTGCGGCCACCGGTTCCACTGGAGCGTCAGATCGTGATCCGCGAAGGTGAGGCGCCCGGTGTCAGGCTGGAGGGTCCCAATGCGGTACCGGCTCTGCTGGTGACCGGATCGCCGGCGGATCTGGAGAACCAGGCCCGGCTGCTGTCCAGCGACCTGTCGAAGCTGGCTGTCGCGTCGAGCGCTGTCGCGGGTCCACTGGCGACGGCACCGCAGCTGCCCAGCGACCGCACCACCATCCGCAAGCTGGGCCAGCCGGGAGTGAACGCCACCAGTCTGGTCAACCCGCGGGTCACCGTCCCGCTCGACCAGACCCGGATCGGACGGCCCGTGAAGGACGTCAGGGTGCACCTGCAGGGGTCCTACACACCGTTGCCGGAGGGCCTCGCCGGGCAGGTGACGGTGAGTGTGGCGGGTGAGATGCTGGCCCGCTGGGCAACCGAACCGAGCGGCCTGATCGACCGCTGGATCGACGTGCCCGAACGGGTGCTGGAGCGCTACACCAACCTCGATATCGCGGTCGACGTCGCGGGGAACACCGGTCGATGCGGGGAGTTCCAGCCGATCACCCTGACCATCGACGGTGAGTCCGCGGTCGAGACCACACTGGCCGGGCCGCCCGCCCCGGCCGGCTTCCAGTCCTTGCCGCAGGCGCTGATGCCGCGCGTCGAGGTCGGTATCGACGAGGGCCTGGACAATCTGCGCCGCGCGGTCCGTATCGTCACCGGTCTGCAGCGGCTGAGCGGTCTGCCGTTCGACACCGTGGTGGTGTCCCCGGGGGACGCCATCGCGTCCGCGGAACCGGCGATCGTGGTGAGCCCCGAAGGCTGGAACGACGACCGTATCGCGCTGCCCGTCACGGTCGACGCCGACGGCGTCATCACCGTCGAAAGTGTGGACGGCAGTGGGAATTCCAGCACGCTGGCGCTGGACCCGGAGGTCGGCTTCGGTTCGCTGCAGACCGTGTACACCGGGGGCCGGACGGTGCTGGTCGCCACGTCCAGCAATGCACCCGCCGAACTGGACCGGTTGCTCACCTGGCTGGACTCCGATGTCAATCGGTGGTCGGGGCTCACCGGTAACGCGGTGGTCTCCATGCCGGGACGCGAACCCATCCAGCTGACGACGCCGGCCGCCGAGGCGCCGACGGCGGCCTCCGCCGACCGCACACGCCTGTACCTGGCCCTCGGGGTGGGAGCCCTGGCGCTGGCGGTGCTCGGTGCGGCACTGATCGTTCTGCGCGGCAGGCGGTCCCGGGGCCAGCAGTGAGCACACGAGAGATCTTCGACGCCCACACCGTGACGGCCGCGCAGCAGGAGTACGCGCTGGACCGGGCCATCAACGGGCTGCGTGACGACGATCCCAGAAGGTCGGCCTCCAAACCGCTGCTGGGTTGGCAGAAACCGGTGCTGCTGAGTCTGCTGGCCATCGTGATCGCCGTCGCGGTCTGGCAGCCGATGGTGACGGCTATAGCGCTCATCGGATTGTGCACCCTGGCATACCTGCTGACCCTGGGAGACCGGGTCCTGATCTTCCGTCGCGGACTCGCCTCGCGGCCCATCGTCATCCCCGACGAGGTGGCCAGGTCCATCCCGGATGACGAGCTGCCGGCGTACACGATCCTCGTTCCGGCCTACAACGAGCCCGAAGTGGTGGCCGACCTCATCGGCGCGATGGATTCCCTGGAGTACCCCCGGGAGCGGCTGCAGGTGCTGCTGCTGCTGGAAGCCGACGATCAGGGCACCATCGACGCGGCGAGGGCCTGCGGCGAATCCGACGTGATCACCATCCTGCTGGTGCCGCCGGCCGAGCCGCGGACGAAACCCAAGGCGTGCAACTACGGTCTGCACTTTGCCACCGGGGAGATCGTCACCATCTTCGATGCCGAGGATCTGCCCGAACCGCTGCAGCTGCGCCGGGTGGTGGCCGCGTTCCGGGACCTCCCCGACGACGTGGCATGTGTGCAGGCCAAACTCGTCTACCACAACGGGCATCAGAACCTGCTGACCGCGTGGTTCACCGCGGAGTACGGACTCTGGTTCGGTTTCCTGCTGCCCGGGATGATGGTCAGCACCTCACCGATCCCGTTGGGCGGCACCTCGAACCATCTGCGCCGGGACATGCTGCAGGGGATCGGCGGATGGGATCCGTTCAACGTCACCGAGGATGCCGATCTCGGATTGCGGATCGCCGCCAGCGGCTACCACACGGCCGTCATCGACTCCTACACGCTGGAAGAGGCCAACAGCGACCCGATCAACTGGATCCGTCAGCGCTCCCGTTGGTACAAGGGCTATCTGCAGACCTGGCTCGTCCACATCCGGCGGCCGGTGAAGTTGTACCGCACTCTCGGTCTGCGCAGCTTCATCCGGTTCACCCTGGTGCTGGCGGGTACGCCGATCATCGCCGTACTCAACCTGTTGTTCTGGTTCATCACGTTGCTGTGGTTTCTGGGCCAGCCCGCGGTGGTGGGCGAGGTGTTCCCGGACTACATCTATTTTCCCGCTCTGGTCGCCATGATCATCGGCAACTTCACGGTGATGTACATGAACATGATCGCGCTGCGCGAGGACGACAGGTCCGACCTGCTGGTGGCCGGGCTGACGGTCGCGCTGTTCTGGCTGATGATGAGTGTCGCCGCGGCCAAGGGCTGCTACCAGATGATCCGCCAGCCATCGTTCTGGGAGAAGACGTTTCACGGACTGGCCGAGCGGCCCGATGACAGCACCGTGCACCAGTCGACCGGCCAGCCATGACGGTGGCGCTGGGCGGGTCCGACCGCAGGCTCAAGTTCTCGATCTTCTTCCTGGGCCTGGTGGTGTACATCGCCGTCGGCTACTGGCTGCAGATCCAGAACGGGTTCATCATGGGCGACACCCTGTCTCGGGTGTCGTCCACCCGGTCGGTGCTGTTCAGCCGCGATCCGCATCTCGCCGCCCTCGGGTTCATCTTCACACCGGTTGCGGCGATGGTGCAGATCCCGGCGGTCTGGCTGAGCCCGCTTTTTCCCGAGATCACCGCCCGTGCGTTCTCGGGCACGCTGATGTCGGCGCTGTTCATGTCCGGTGCGGCCGTGCAGATCTTCAGCATGGGCGCCGATCGTGGGCTGCCCCGCAGCTATTCGCTGACGATCACCGCACTGTTCGCGCTGAACCCGATGATCGTCTTCTACGGCTCCAACGGTATGAGCGAGGCCCCGTTCATCTTCTTCATGACCTGGGCGGTGCGCCGGCTCATCATGTGGATGGTCGACGATGACGTGCATCACCTGGTCGCCGCCGGTGGCGTGGCCATGGGGCTGGCGTACCTGACCCGCTATGACGCCCTGGCGACGGTCGGAGCGGCCGGTTTGGTCGTCGGCATCACCACCTACCTGCGGGCCAGGCCGGCGCCCAGAGTGCACCGGGCGGTGATGGACATGCTGATCGTGAGCGGGCCGGGGATCGCGGCCTTCCTGGGCTGGGCGGCCGCGGGATGGTTGATCACCGGGGAAGCGTTTGCGCAGTTCACATCCCAGTACGGGAATGCCGCGATCCTGGAGCAGTCGGGGATGACGGCACCGAACACCGTCGAGGCGGTCAGCTTCGCCGCGGCGTGCATCATGTTTCTCGCGCCGACACTGCTTCCGTTGACGCTGTGGGCGCTGATGCAGCGCTGGGGCCGGCCGAACTGGCAGATGCTGGTGGTCCCGCTGGCGATGTTCGGTGCGGTGCTGGCTTTCCAGGCGCTCAGTTACGCGCAGGGGTCGACCTTTCCGTTCCTGCGGTTCTTCATCATCGCGATTCCGATGGCGGCCACACTGGCGCTGCTGGGGGTGCCCGACGGTGTCTTCGCCCGCCCCAAACGTCGTGGCAAGTTCGCGCCCGCAGTCACCGAACCGGCGCGGCAACGCCGTTCGGCGGCCCCCTATATGGCGGTCGCCTCGACACTTGCGATCGGGATTCCGGTCACCGTGCTGGGTATGTCGTTGCCCGACTATGCCCCGCAGGAATACGGCCTTGCCGCGGTGCTGGCCCCGGACCCCGACGATGTCACCGAGCGCGCCGCCACCGAACAGCGGATCGCGCGGACCTTCGGCACCGAGCGCAGGATTGCCGATTATCTGGAAACCCTGGACCTGCCGGACAGTTCGGTCATCACCGACACCGTGTACGGGTTCGGCATCATCGCCGCCTCACCACGGCCCAGGGTCTTCGTGATCCCGTCCGATCCGGACTTCACCGAGTTGCTCAACGATCCCGCAGGCAACGGCATCCGCTACCTGCTGTCGGTGCCGCCCACGGGCCGAGGCAGCTCGGATGCGCTCAACCTGCGGTATCCGACGCTGTACGACACGGGCGCCGAAATCGCCTCGCTGGAGTTGGAGATTCCCAATGACGGTGACGGCCAACCGGATTGGCGCCTGTACCGGATCGCCGAACCCAGCGACTCCGGTTAGCCGGCGCGGCAGGCATTGATGTCGGCGTCAATTTGCCCGGTGCCCGTCACCCAGCGGGTGTATGGTCCGGGCGTCCGTCAAACCGGGAGGTCCGATGACCGCAGAGTTCCAGGGCAAGATCGCGCTCGACATCCGTGATTCCGAACCGGACTGGGGGCCCTATGCCGCCCCGGGGGCGCCTGCCGATGCGCCCAATGTGCTGTATCTGGTCTGGGACGATATCGGCATCGCCACCTGGGACTGCTTCGGCGGGCTCGTCGAAATGCCGGCCATGAGCCGCATCGCGGAAAAGGGCGTGCGGCTCTCGCAGTTCCACACCACCGCGCTGTGCTCACCGACCCGGGCCGCGCTGCTCACCGGCCGCAACCCCACCACCGTCGGGATGGCGACCATCGAAGAGTTCACCGACGGATTCCCGAACAGCAACGGGCGGATTCCCTACGACACCGCGCTGCTGCCCGAGGTGCTGGCCGAACACGGTTACAACACCTACTGCATCGGCAAATGGCACTTGACGCCGCTGGAGGAGTCCAGCCTGGCGGCCACCAAACGGCACTGGCCGCTGGGCCGCGGCTTCGAACGGTTCTACGGTTTCCTGGGCGGGGAGACCGACCAGTGGTACCCGGACCTGGTGTACGACAACCATCCGGTGGCGCCGCCGGCCACCCCGGAGGATGGCTACCACCTGTCGAAGGATCTGGCGGACAAGACAATCGAGTTCATCAAGGACTCGAAGGTGATCGCACCGGACAAGCCGTGGTTCTCCTACCTGTGCCCGGGCGCCGGGCATGCGCCCCACCATGTGTTCAAGGAGTGGGCCGACAGGTACGCGGGCACCTTCGACATGGGCTACGAGCGGTACCGGGAGATCGTGCTGGAAAACCAGAAACGCCTCGGCATCGTGCCGGCCGATACCGAGCTCTCGCCGGTCAACCCGTATCTGGGCGTCACGGGCCCGGGTGGCGAGCCCTGGCCGGCCCAGGACACGGTCCGCCCGTGGGACACCCTCGATGACGAGGAGAAGAAGCTGTTCACCCGGATGGCCGAGGTGTTCGCCGGGTTCCTGTCCTACACCGACGCCCAGATCGGGCGCATCCTCGACTATCTGGAGGAGTCGGGGCAGCTGGACAACACCGTCATCGTGGTCATCTCCGACAACGGCGCCAGTGGCGAAGGCGGGCCCAACGGGTCGGTCAACGAGAGCAAGTTCTTCAACGGCTACATCGACACCGTGGAAGACAGCATGCGCTTCTTCGACGAACTCGGCTCGCCGCAGACCTTCAACCACTACCCGATCGGGTGGGCCATGGCGTTCAACACGCCGTACAAGCTGTTCAAGCGCTACGCCTCGCACGAGGGCGGTATCGCCGACAGCGCGATCATCTCCTGGCCCGGCGGGATCGACGCGCACGGCGAGGTCCGGGACCACTACGTCAACGTCGCCGACATCACCCCGACGGTGTATGACCTGCTCGGCATCACCCCGCCCGACGAGGTCCGTGGCATCTCCCAGAAGCCGCTGGATGGAACAAGTTTCGCGGCTACCCTGAAGGATGCGCAGGTGGCGTCGGACAAGCAGACCCAGTACTACGCGATGCTCGGCACCCGGGGCATCTGGCATGACGGCTGGTTCGCGAACACCGTGCACGCGGCGTCGCCGGCGGGCTGGGGTCATTTCGACGCCGACCGGTGGGAGCTGTTCCACATCGAATCCGACCGCAGTCAATGCCACGATCTGGCCACCGAGAACCCGGAGAAGCTGGAGGAACTCAAGGCGCTGTGGTTCACCGAGGCGGCCAAGTACAACGGATTGCCGTTGGCCGACCTCAACATCTTCGAGACGCTCGGGCGGTGGCGGCCCTACCTGAGTGGGGAGCGCACCAGCTACACCTACTACCCCGACAACGCCGAAGTCGGTAGTGGCGCAACGCCGGAGATCCGGGGCCGGTCGTTCTCGGTGTTCGTCGAGGTGGACGTGGACGCGGCCGGTGCCGAAGGAGTCCTGTACAAACACGGCGCCGGTCACGGCGGGCATGTGCTGTTCGTCCAGGACGGGCGCCTTCATCACGTCTACAACTTCATGGGTGAGGACGAGCAGCGGGTGTCCTCCGCCGACGTGGTGCCGTCGGGACGACACATCCTCGGTGTCCGGTATGAGCGCACCGGGACCGTCGAGAACAGCCACACACCGCTCGGGGATGTGTCGCTGTACGTGGACGGCACCGTGGTCGGAACCCGCAGCGGGGTGCGTGCCCACCCGGGCAGCTTCGGTCTGGCCGGTGCGGGCATCAAGGTGGGCAGCAATCCCGGCCAGGCGGTGTGCAGCTCCTATCGGGCGCCGTTCCCGTTCACCGGTGGAACAATCGCCAAAGGGGTGGTCGACATCTCGGGAGCGCCCTACCTTGATGGAGAACGGGAATTGGCACGGGCGTTCGCGAAGGACTGATGACAGCTATCCGAGGAGCAACAGCCGCAGCGGCGGCGACACTGTGTCTGGCGGCGCCGATGCTGGTCTCGTGCAGCAAGTCGAGTGACGGCGCAGCGGTGGCCGACGACGGCGCCACGGTGACGACCGGCGCCACCACGACGGCGACCGTCAGTCCCACCACCGATCCCGGCGCGCCGAGCACCGATAGCGGGCATCCGGATTTCGGTGTCGTCCCGACCAGCACGACGCCGATCCCGGCGGGCACGGTGACCTGCGAACCCGAGCAGCGCCCGCCGGTCGGCATGGTGGCCCAGGTCGCCGACTCGGTAGCCCCGGTGATCACCATCGCCGTCCCCGAAGGCTGGTCGATGCAGGGCGGGACGGGTGACGTGGGCGCCGAACTGGCGGGCCCGGACGGGATGTCGGCAACCGTGACGATCATGCCGACGACGCTGGATCCGCAGGCGGCGTTCGCCGAGTATGCGGACGAGCTGACCGCCGACGCCGCGGTGAGCTCGCTGAGCGTACTGCCCGCCGAGCTGTGCGATTACAGCGGACAGAAGCTGCTCGGCGCGGTGTCCGACACTCCCGAGGAGGCGATCGAGTTCGTCGACCGCATCGTGCACGTGTGGACCAACAGTCGTGACTACCTGATCTCGGTGCACACCGAGGCGCCCACCGGGACCAGTGGATTCGACCCGGCCGCAACACAATTGACGGAAGACTTCGAGATAAGAATCCCGTGATCCCGGTCCAGGCCTGAGCGGCTACCTCGCGCCGGCCGGCTCGGAACGCTGCGGGGACAACCGCAGGTGCCCGAGCATCGCGACCCCGGCGGTGAGGACCGCCGATAGTGCGAACGGCACGGCGATGTGCCACCGCAGCAGCAGTGCCCCGACGACCGCGCCGGCGAAGATCATCGCGATGGCGCCGAATCGGCGGTTGAGCAGCACACCGCCACCCTTGCGCGTCCAGGTTTCACCCGCCAGCGAGGCCAGCGTCGAGGTCACCACGACGGTGGTCATATCGGCGACCGCCACGGCCCGGGCGACCATCGCCTGCGAACCCATCACCGCGGCAGTCGCGGCCGCCATCACGACCTGGATGGCCGGCCCGGAGTGGTCACCGACCACGGCGGCCACCACGGTCAGGCTGGCCAACGTCAGCGCGCCGACCGTCAACAGGACGGTGACCCGGTGCTGCCACCCTTTGGTGCCCGCACGCAACACCAGTCCGGCGACGAAGGCCGCCGCGGTGAACGCGGCCAGCGCGACCGCAGGGCCCAGCACCGGCAGCTCGTCGGCACCGGCCACGCCCATACCGAGGATCACGATGTTGCCGGTCATGTTGCCGGTGAACACCCGGTCCAGGGCCAGGAAGCCGACCGCATCGACGACTCCGGTGACGAAGGTCAACGTGACCGTCGCGGCCAGGGCGAGCTTCTGTTCGGTGTCGGTCAGCGCCATCAGAAGACGAGAATGGCGAAGACGGTGGACAGCGCCAGACCGGCCATCACCGGCACGAAGCACTTCCGGGCCAGGGTGAGCACCGGAATCCGGGCGAAGCCCGCGACGGCGATCAGTGATGACCACGCCACCAGAGTGCCGCCGCCGGACCAGATATTGCCCATCTGACCGATCGCGGCCAGGGTCGCGGGATCCATGTTGGCGGCGGGGCCGAGCGCACCGGCCAGCGAGCCCGTGAGCGGCAGTCCGCTGAACCCCGAACCATCGAGTCCGGCAACGATTCCCACGAAGAGCACGCCGAAACCGAGGACGAACGGGCTCGGTGTCACATGCGCCATGGCGGAGCTGATCAGATCGAAGAGGAAGGCCGGCCCGGTGGCGTCGGCACCCATCCCGAGCACCCGGGCCGAGAAGTCACCACTGCCGATGAAGAAGAAACCGGCGATCGGCAACACGACGCCCATGGCCTTGAAGGCGAAGACCAGGCCGTCGATGATGTGCGTGGACGAGCTCTCCAGGAAGTCGCGTTTGTCGTTGGTCACACAGGCCGCGAACAGGAGGATCGCCGCGATGCCGCCGACGATGCCCGCCGCGTCACCGCCCTGCAGCGGCGGTACCAGCGAGGTGAACTTGCCCAGCAACAGGTAGACGATGAACGCCAGGTAGGCGGTGGGCACCAACGTGGCAAATATCTTGGCGGCCAATGATTTCGGCAACACCGGCTCGGTCACCGTATCGGCGGGTGCCAACGTCGCGGTGGCTGAGGTACCAGCGGAGCCGGTCGGCACCGGGGTCCGCGGATCCGTTCCTTGCGGGGCCGCTGCGCTGCCACCGGCGCCGTCGCTCGTGCCGCCTTCGGGCAGGCCGAACTTGTCGGCCTTGTTCTCCCAGGCGACCAGCAGATCCGGTGACGGTTTCTGCCACGTCCGGCGCTGCATGACGTAGGTGATGAGCAGCGCGGCGATCCCGGTGATCAGCGAAAGGACGAGCGCCTTGTCGGCCACGCTGTCTGCGCCGACTCCGGCCGCAGTCGCCGAGATGCCGGGCGCGACCTTGATGATGTAGTCCGACGACAGGGCCATGCCCTGCCCGGCGATGGCGATCACCATGCCCACCGACAACGGGCTCAGCCCGGCACGGATCGCCACCGGGATGAGCACCGCGCCGACCAGCGGGACGGCGGGCGTGGGCCAGAAGAACAGCGAGATCACGTACGTGACGATCGCGAGGGTGATGAAGCTGCTGGTACCGGCGCGCATCACCCGCCGGAACGGGGCCACCATCAGTTTGTCGGCACCCATCTCACGCAGGGCACCCAGCATCGCGGTGATGAAGGCGATGATCAGGAAGATGTTGAACAGCTCCTGGGCGGCGACCAGGCTGGCGTTGAAGATCGACGAGAGGCCGGTCACGATGCTGCCCGAAAACACCCACGCGGTAAGCAATGTGGCGACGACCGCGGGCACCACGATGTTCTTGCGCAACGCCATCGTGATGAGGATGACGACGATTCCGGCCAGATAGATCCAGTGGGCCGCGCTGAGTTGTATATCCATCGACGGGTCTTTTCACTCACAACTGCTCGTGGGCTGTGCAGTCTGATGGGGGAATGCTCGGCCCGTTGCCCGAACGGGTCAACGCACACAGTGCACAACGCTGTGCGCACGGCCCTGTGCAACGTGTTCCGACCTTGTCATCCTGATGTCGCGGTGTTTCGCAAACGTTAAAATCCGCGCTGGGGTGCGTTTTGTCACGATGTGGGCGCCCGGACCGGCTGTGCACAATGTCCGATTCCACGCGCCGTCTCTGTGCGCCTTCGCCCGGACGGGCGGCGCCTTCGCCGCGCTCGGGGTGAGACAGTGGCTGTGCGGGTGCCATTGCCGCTCGCGCAGCCACCACCACACAGAACGGCCACGGAAGTCCCTGCCATGACTGACACAGACAGCCGCACCCCCGCGGGTCCGGCGGTCCCCGACGGGGCGGGGACGCCCTTGGCGCTCGCCGCGCTGCTGTCCGGGACGCTGGTCGGCACGGTGAGCAACAACGTGGTGAACGTGCCGATGCCGGCCATCCTCGCCGAATTCGGTGCGCCGCTGAGCAGCGGCGTATTCGTGGTGGTCGGCTTCCTGATGACATTCACCGCCACGATGCCGCTCGTCGGCTGGATCGGTGACCGGTTCGGCAGACGCCGGATGTACTGCACGTCGTTGATCGCCACCGCGGTGTGCGCCGTCGGTGCGGCGACCGCCCCCTCGCTGGAACTGCTGATCCTGTGGCGCTGTCTGGGCGGTGCGGCCGCCTCAGCGCTCGGTCCCGCCGTCCTCGGCCTGCTGACCTGGCTGTTCGCCGGGGAGCGCCGGGGCAGAGCGGTGGGTCTGTGGGCCTCGGTGAACGGCATCGGTCAGGCCATCGGCCCCACCATGGGTGGATTCATCGCCGACGGCTGGGGGTGGCGCTGGGTATTCGTGCCGCTGGTGCCGGTCGCGCTGGCCGGTCTGATCGGCACCCTGCTGCACATCCCGCGCCATCCCGGCACCGCGATGCGATTCGACACCATCGGTGCCACCGCGCTGACGTTCGGGTCGGGGCTGCTGATTCTCGGCATCGCACTCGTTCCGCAGCAAGGTCTGTCGGCGGTCGTCGTCATCTCCGTGACGGTGGCCGTGGCGGTACTGGTCTTCTTCGTCGGGCACTGTCTGCGGGTGCCGGAACCGTTCGTCGATGTGCGGCTGGTGGCGGAGGCCCGGTTCGTGCGCAGCACCCTGGGCGCCTTCGCGTTCATGTTCAGCCTCGGGGCCACGCTGCTGGCGGTGCCCCTCTACCTCGTCGGCAGCGGCCGGACCGGGTCGCTGGCCGGCGTGGTGCTGCTGGCGATCCCGGCCTCGATGGTGATCCTGGGCCCGCTGGTCGGGCGCTACCTGGACCGGATCGGGGCCCGCCGGGTGCTACGCACCGGGTTGTTGCTGCTGATCGTCGGCCAGGGGATGCTGGCGGCGGCCGTCGGCGCGCATCTCGTCGAGAAGAGCGGGGGACTGGCCGCTTTCGTGGCGATTCTGGTCCTGATCGGGATCGGAACGGCCTTCGTGCAGACGCCGGCGGCCACCGGTGCCACCCGCTCGCCCGCCGGCGCGCAGGGCACCGGGCTCGGGTTGTTCAACCTGGTGCGGTTCGGCGGCTCGGCGATGGGCGCCGCGTGGGTCGCGATCGCGCTGGGCTTCGGCGGCACCATCGGCTTCACGCTCGCGTTCGCGATGGTCTCCGGTGTCGCGGTGCTCGGTCTGCTGGGCTCGTTCATCGGGCGCGATCCGACACCCGTTCGGTAGCGGCGCCGGACCTCAGCGGAAGCTGGCCTCCCGGTCGACGGCGGCGTGTACCTCACTGAGCAGGTCCAGCCGGATCGCCAGCCAGACGGTGAACTGGTTGTCGGGCAACCGGATATCGAGACCGATCGCCCGCGACACCCGATCCAACTTGGTCAGCATGGTGTTGCGGTGCACGTTGAGCACCCGGGCGGTGGCGTTGACGTTCCCGCCGTTGGCCAGGTATCCGGTCAGGAAGTCGCGCAGATCGGGAGTACCGCGCAGGGGTCCGAGGATGTCGTTGACCAGCGATTTGCTCTGTTCGGTCTCGGCGATCTCGGCAAGCACGGTGAAACTCCGCAGATCCTGATAGGACACCGCGCCGGTGAGACCCAGCCTGCGCGCGATGCCCAGGGCGATGCGGGCCTCGCGGTAGCTCGCCGAGACGGCTTGTGCACCACTGGCAGGCCTGCTGTAGGACACCGCGACCGCGGCGCCGCGGCGGTTCTCCAGTTCGCCCGCCATGGCCTCGGCGTAATGCACCATCTCGCGGTGCCGTGCGGTGTCGTCGCCGCCACAGAGTGAGCGCACCACCACCAGGACGTCACCCAGCACGGTGACGTAGGAGCGGACGGCGGGATCCGGTGCCACATTGGCGGCGTACCGGGCCAGCCGGACCATGCTCGCCGCGGGGTTGTCCACCCCATGAGGAATCGCGCCCGGCGCGACGAAAACACCGAACTGCGAGTCGATGTCGACATCGTGGTACTCGGCCCGCGCACGCATATCGTGCTCACTGGAGAAATGTCCGTGCACCAGGGCCTGCACGAAATCACCGCGGGCCCGTTCCTCGGCCTCGTCGACGCTGTGCTGCCGCAACATCTCCGAACCGATGATGGCGGTTGCCTGTTCGGTGACGACGATGTGCCGCGCCAGATCGTGGGCGCCGGGTTCGGAATTCGGCACCAGGACGAGCACCCAGCCCTCGAACGCCTTACCGAGCCGGATGGCCGTGGAGATGGCGGTCCAGGCGTTGCCATGTGGGTCCGCGAGCTGCTCGACGCGGGTGTCGTGATGACCCGGGAGCCTGGCGCCGGCCGGTAGGTCGACGGTCAGCTTCGGGACGATGACCTCGGTGAGGACTGCCGCCGCCTCGGCGGCCAAGCCGTTGTGGGCCACGATCTGGCCGCGGGCATCCAGTGCCACCGCCGGGTTGCGGGCCAGGTTGGACACCTCGCGGATCAGTATCTGCAGCCCGGCCCCGCGGTGGAAGAGCCCCGCCAAGGACGCGTGCACGTGCGTGGCATACCGCATCACGTGCACTTCCTGGCTCAGCGCCCGCTCCGCCAGCAGCCGGTTCAGTGCGGTGAACCCGACCGGGAACGCCATCTCGATCACCACCAGCCCGGCGGGCAGTGTCGCCGGGAAATCGGCGGGGACCGCACCGTCGACGACCAGGGTGGTGGCACCGCGCGCGGCGAGCGCGGCCAGTGCGCCCGCGCTGCCCAGCAGTGCCTCCGGGCGCGCGTAGACCGCGACGCCGTCCAGCGGCTCATGGCGGGAAAGCACCTCGGAAAGTGGCAGAACCCAATGCAATTCGCGATCCGTGTGATCCTGGCCGGCGATCACCCGGGCACCCGACATGAGGGATTCGTCCAGCAGTCCGGCGACCGTCATCCGGTCACCATGCGGGTGCTCTGCTGCCATGTGCTCACCTGCTCTGTGCGGTGCGTTCGTCGATGCGGTGGCGGATCGAACCACCACGATCACACTGTCGAGTGCCCACAGCCTATGTGCAGTTTGACCATGATGCGGCCGATAAAGCGGACATTGTGACCAAGGCGGGCGTCCGCTCGCACCGGTAGACATTCACCAGGCGAACAGCCCGGGGCGGAATTGCCGCCCGCACGAAACCCGCAATTCTCAGGAGGTCAGCAGATATGCACCAGATCTACCGGATCACCCTCGACGACGCCCTGCCACTGCTCGCGGCCGGCCGAGCCAAGGCCGAGGAGATCGGCGTCAAGCAAACTCTGTGCATCTGCGACGACGGCGGTAATGTTCTTGCCCTGCACCGCCTTCCAGGTGCCAGGTTGACCGGCGTTGACATCTCCATCGCCAAGGCGTTCACCGCCGCAGGTCACGAGCGGGCCACACACCTGTTCAACGAGGCGCCGGACGGGCCGGCGCTGCCGGGCAACGAGGCCTTCGGGATCAGCCACATGCTGCCGGGCAAGTTCGCGGTCTTCGTCGGCGGATTTCCGCTCGTCTTCAACGGCCAGATCATCGGCGGCGTCGGGATCAGTGGCGGCAACGGCGCTCAGGACAAGGCGGTCGGTGCGGCGATCCTGGCCGAGTTCGAGGCGCTGACCGCTGCGGTCGGCAGTCACTGAGGCGGTGTGCACCATGCCTCGTCGCCGCGGGCATCCGGGGTGATGTTGTCCATGTCGCAACGCCGGTCTGCTGGCTAACGTCGCTGGTGCAGAGGCGACTTCGCAACGCCGCGGCGTCTCGCAGCCCCCATCATTGCGAAACATTCTCTGTTGCTCATCGTTTCGCGAAATCAACTGATCGAAGGGATCTGATCCATGACTGAACTACTGGGCCGCGACGAGTTCCGCGCCGAGCTGGAGAACGCCATCAAGGGCCGTGAGGCCAAGAATGCATCGTTTTCCAAGGCGTGGGCCGAGGGACAGTTGGAGCGCCATCACTTCGCCCGCTGGGCCGAGAACCACTTCCACTACGTCGGGCCGTTCGCCGACTACCTGGCCAACATCTACGCCAACACCCCCGACGAGTTCACCGGCGCGAAGGATTTCACGCTGCAGAACATGTACGAGGAAGAGCTCGCCGACATCCGGCACACCGACCTGTTGATCAAGTTCGGCGAGGCCTGCGGGACCACCAAGGAACGCATCGAGGACCCGAACAACATGAATGCCATCACTCGCGGTCTGCAGTCCTGGTGCTACGCGGTGTCGCAGCGCGAGCACTTCGTGGTGGCCACCGCCGCGCTGGTGGTGGGCCTGGAGTCACAGGTGCCCAGCATCTACACCAAGCAGATCGTGCCCCTGCGTGAGGTCTACAAGTTCACCGAGGACGAGATCGAGTTCTTCGATCTGCACATCACCTCCGATGTGGTGCACGGCGAGCGCGGCTACCAGATCGTGCTGGACCACGCCGACACCGTGGCGCTGCAGCAGCGTTGCCTGCAGATGGTGCGCTGGGGAGCCGAGATGCGCTTCTCCTACACCAAGGGGCTGTATGACACCTATGTCGCACCCGAGCTCGAGCCCGCCGGCGTCTGAGTGACTTCGGCGCGCCCACGACCGCTGCGCGAGCGTGGGCGCGCCGAAATCGGACAGGAGAATCATGGAGTGGACCGCGGTCGCCACCGCACGAGAACTGGGCAGACGCCGCAAGCTGCGGGTCGAGATCGACGGCACCGCCATCGCTCTGTTCCAGACCGAAGGGCGGGTGTACGCCTTCGCTGATCTCTGTGTGCACCAAGATCGTTCGCTGTTCAAGGGGACGCTGCTGCACGGCAAGGTGATCTGTCCGGGCCACCAGTGGCAGTTCGACCTGGAGACCGGCTACGAGGCCGATCAGGATCTGTGCCAGCCCACCTACCCGGTGCGTGTCGACGACGACGGCACCATCTATGTCAACCTCGCGCCGGAAAGCCGTGTGCCGGCCCGCACCGAAGAGGAGGCGCGGACATGACACCGCGCACCATCGTCACCGTCGGCGCCGGCCAGGCCGCCGCCGTGGCCGCCCGCAACCTGCGCAGGCAGGGGTTCGACGGCCGCATCATGCTCATCGGGGACGAACCCCATGCGCCCTATCAGCGTCCGCCGCTGTCCAAGGAATTTTTGGCAGGTACCGACAGTGAGGCCGCCCTCTGGATTCTGCGTCCCAGCTGGATCGCCGACAACGACGTGGAGATCGTCACCGGAACCGGCGTGCTGCGGGTGGATCCGGTCGCGCGGACCGTCGAGCTGGACAGCGGTTCCGAGATCGTCGCCGACGCAGTGCTTTTTGCCACCGGTGGCACACCGCGAACGCTGCCCGTGCCCGGGCCGCGCCCCGATCTCGTGCACTATCTGCGCACCCTCGACGACGCGCTGCGGCTGGCTCCGGTGCTGGTGCCGGGTAGGCGGCTGGCCATCATCGGCGCGGGATTCATCGGCCTGGAGATCGCGGCCACCGCGGCCGCCGCGGGGGTGGCGGTCACCGTGTTCGAGTCGGTTCCGGTGCCGCTGGCCCGCATCCTCGGCGTGGAGATGGGACAGGCCGTCAGCCTGCTGCACCGCGACAACGGCGTGGATCTGCGCACCGGAGTACGGTTGGCCGGCATCCGGACCACCGCCGACGGTGTGCTCATCGACATGACGGACGCCGCAGCACCTTTCGAGGCCGACGCCGTCGTGATCGGCATCGGCATCACACCGAACACCGCCGCCGCCGAGGCTACCGGGCTGCGTATCGAGGACGGGATCGTGGTGGACGCCCTGGGCCGCAGCACCATCCCGAACATCTACGCCGCCGGAGACGTGGCGCGCCGGTACTCCGAGCGGGCGGGCCGCCACGTTCGCCTGGAACACTTCGACAATGCCAGCAGGCAGGGCGTCGCGGTGTCCAACGCGATGCTGGGCCGCGACGCACCCTCGGATGACGCGCCGTGGTTCTGGTCGGACCAGCACGGGCGCAACCTCCAATTCGTCGGTGCGGCAACCGGAGAACCGGTGATCCGCGGTGATCTCGGTGCGCTGGACTTCACCGGCTTCTACCTGGAAGGCGCCACCGTGCGGGGCGCCTTCACCATCGACCGCGGCGAGGACATCATGGCCGTGCGGGAGCTGCTGGGCCGCGAGGTCGACATAGCCGCCCTGCGCGATGAGGACACCGATCTGTGGGATCTCGCCTACGCAGACATCGACGAAGAATCGCAGGTACAGCAATGACCACCGGAGGAAACTTCATCGGCGGGGCCTGGGTGCCCGCCTTGTCCGGCGACACCTTCTCCCGGACCAACCCTGCCGACCCGGCCGACCTCATCGGAACCTTCCCCGCCTCGGGGCCCGCCGATGTCGCCAACGCCGTGGATGGGCTGTGCAAGTCCGCACCGGAATGGGCGGCGACCGCACCCGAGCGTCGCGCCGCGATCCTGGAATCGGCTGCCGCCGAACTGCAGAAGCGCGGCCCCGAACTGATCGAGGAGTTGGTCCGCGAAGAAGGCAAAACCCTCGCCGAGGCGACCATGGAGGTCAGTCGCACACCGGCGAATCTGCGGTTCTACGCCGCCGAGGCGACCCGCGGCGGGGGAGTGACGCTGCCCGCGGCCGGCGACACCCTGCTGTACACGCTGCGTGAACCGGTGGGCGTCGTCGGTGCGATCACCCCGTGGAACTTCCCGCTCAACATTCCCTCGCGCAAGCTCGGACCGGCCCTGGCGGTCGGAAACCCGGTGCTGTTCAAGCCCTCCGAGATCACCCCACTGATGGGGCAACGCCTTGTCGAGGCGCTGCTGGCCGGCGGGTTGCCGCCCTCGGTGATCGCGCTCGTCCAGGGCGACGGGGTGGCCGGTGCCGCGGTGGCCGCCGACGAGCGGATCGCGGCCGTGACCTTCACCGGTTCCACCGAGGTGGGCCGCGCCATCCACGCCAGGGTAGGGCCGCACCGGCGGGTCCAGCTGGAGATGGGCGGCAAGAATCCGGTGCTCGTCGCCGACGACGCCGACCTGGACCGCGCGGCGGCGCTGATCGTCAAGGGCGCCTTCGGGTTGTCCGGTCAAGCGTGCACCGGCACCAGTCGGGTGATCGCCACCGATGCGGTGCACGACGAACTGGTCGAGCGGGTCATCCGGCGCACCGACGCCTTGGTGGTCGGCCCGGGCGCTGGTGACGGTGTGGACATGGGTGCGTTGGCCAGCGCGCAGCAGCTCGACAAGTTTGCGCACTATGTGGCGGTCGGGGTCGCCGAGGGCGCCCGGTTGCGGTGCGGCGGCACCACCGTGGACGTGGCGGGAAGCCCGGGTGGTCATTTCGTGCGGCCCGCGGTGTTCACCGATACCGAACCCACGATGCGCATCGTCACCGAGGAGGTGTTCGGCCCGTTGCTGACCTTCCAGCGGGCGGGCTCGCTGAGCGAGGGGATCGAGCTGGCCAATGCCACCGAGTTCGGGCTGTCGGCGGCGATCGTCACCTCGAACCTGGCCACCGCCCAGCGGTTCGCCCGCGAGTCGCGGACCGGTCTGGTCAAGATCAATCAGCCGACCACCGGGATGGCGATGAACGCGCCGTTCGGCGGATACAAGGCATCGTCGACCGCCACGTTCAAGGAACAGGCCGGGGCTTCGATGATGGAGTTCTACCTGGCCGAGAAGACCGTCTACCTCGACGCCTGACACCCCACACAGAAACACGGAGAGCAACAATGGATTTTGTTCGGGTAGCACGATCAGGGCAGGTGCCCGAGGGAATCGTGAGGCGGTTCTACTCCGGCGATCACGAGTTTGCCGTGGCGCGGCTCAACGGCAAGGCCTATGCCACCTCCAACTACTGCACGCACCTGGACTGCCTGCTGTCCTCGGGCAAGCTGCGCGACGACGGCATCGGCTGCTCCTGCCACGGCAGCGCGTTCGACCTGGAGACCGGTGAGCCGATCAGCCCGCCGGCCACCGAACCCATCAAGACCTTCCCGTGCCAGGAACGTGACGGTGAGATCTTCGTCGGCGTGGAGCCGGGCGAGATGCCCGCAGGCCCCACCCGCCGGGCCCGCCGGGGCGCCTGATGAGCGCGGCGCAACGCCCACCGGCACTGTCGGCGGGCGGGATGGTCAGCAGCAGTCATCCGGCGGCCAGCCTGGCCGGTGCCCGGGTGCTGGCCGACGGTGGCAACGCCATCGACGCCACGCTGGCGATGGCCGGCCTGACCTGGCTGACCCTGCCCGGGCAGTGCGGGATCGGCGGCGACGCCTTCGCCGTGGTGCGCGAACCCGACGGAGGGGTGTGGACCGTCAACGGATCCGGCTTCGGGCCCGACGGCGGAACCCCGGATTTCTATGCCGCGCGTGGCCTCGGCGCGATACCGATGGACGGGCCGCTGGCCGTGGCGGTGCCCGGTGCACCCGCCGCGCTGCTGGCACTGCATGGCGGCGGCGCCACCAGGTCGCTGCCCGAGCTGTGGGAACCCGCCGCCCGCATCGCGGAGAACGGGCTGCCCTGCTCGGCGCGCACCGCAGGCGATGTCGGCGTGGCGGCAGCGGCGATCGCGGCCGACCCCGGGCTCGCCGAGATCTATGCGTCCCAAGGTGTTCCGCCTGCGGTCGGGCGCAGGCTCCCGCAGCCGGCGCTGGCGGCAACCATCCGGATGCTGGCACACAACCCCGATGGTTTCTACACCGGCGAGTTCGCCGAACGTGCCGTGGCGGCGTTGCAGGCCGGCGGCGCACCCTTCAGCGGCGACGAATGGGCCGCGGGCGCGCAGGTGACTGCTGAGCCCGCGCTCACCGGGCGCTACGCCGGCGCGGTGCTGCACCAGACGCCCCTGCCGACGCCCGGGTGGATGGTGCTGCAGCAGGCGGCCCTGTGCGACGGCGCTCTCGGTGCGACCGAATGGCTGTCGGCGGCCGCCATCGACCGGCTGGCCCGAGCCGCCCGATTGTCGTTCGCGGACCGATTTGCATTGTGCGGCAGCGATAATCGTCGCGACGGTGTCGACTACATCCTGACAGCCGAACGCCTGGACGCGCAACGCCGCGATCTCGACGGCCGCATCGAAGTCCGCGGCCCGATGGCGGTCGCGGCGGGGGACACCACCTCGACAGTGGCGGTGGACGCCGACGGCCGCGCGGTGAGCTTCATCCACTCGCTGGCGTTCACCTTCGGGGCGAAGTTCACCGTGCCCGGCACCGGAGTGGTGCTCAACAACCGGCTGGGCCGGGGTGCCTACCTGCTGCCCGGACACCCCAACGAGGTCACACCACGCCGCAAACCACTGCACACGCTCAACGCCTGGATCGTCACCGACGAGCGCGGGGCGCTGCGGCACGTCGGCAACACCCCTGGCGGTGACGGGCAGGTGCAGTGGAACATGCAGCTGATCTCTCACGTCCTGGACCACGGCCGCGATGCCGCCGAGGCGGTGGCGGCATCGCGATTCACCGTGTTCCCGGGTTCGGACGCCGACGTCATCGGCGCACCCGACGAACTGCGCGTCGAGCCCAGCCTGCCCGGTGCCGTGCGCGACGAACTGGCCGCTCTCGGGCACCGCATCGTCGTGCAACCCGACCTCGGTGCCGGCGGGAGTGCCCAGCTGATCTCCGTCGACGACCGGGGTGTGCTCGCCGGCGCCGCCGACCCCCGCCAGGAGGGAGTGGCGCTCGGTGTCGAATGAGCGAACCGAAGCCCCTACGCCCCAGGGCGACTATGTGCCTGCGGTCTGCCACGACGGCGTCATATACACCGCGGGTATGACGCCCAGACGCGCCGGTGCGCTCGTCTGGACCGGTGTCGTCGGGGACACCCTGAGCGCCGAGCAGGCGCGCTCGGCGGCAGGCCTCGCCGCGCTCAACGCACTGAGCGCAGCCCGCGCGGCCATGCCACGAACTGGGGCTTTGCGGTGTCTGCGGATGACGGTGTTCATCGCCTGCGCACCCGGATTCACCGCGCTGAGCGCCGTCGCGGACGGCGCCTCGGCGGTGCTGGCCGCTGAACTCGGTGTCTCCGCGCTGCCCGCGCGCAGTGCCATCGGCGTCCGTGCACTACCGTCCGGGGCGCCCGTCGAAGTGGAGCTGACCGCAGCGGTCCTGTAGAACCGTGCCGCCCCCGATGAGCTGGGATTTGGCTCTGCGCAGGTCGTCCCCTAGACTCTAGGGGTTGCCTGGGGCAGACCTCGGTTCTCTTCATGTGAGAAAACCCTGCGTGCTCTCGGGGCAACAAAGACCGCGCACGTCAGGTCGGTATCTGCCGTGCACACATAACCAGGTCAGGAGATCGAGTGATTCAGCAGGAATCGCGCGTGAAGGTGGCCGACAACACGGGTGCCAAGGAAATCTTGTGCATCCGCGTTCTCGGTGGCTCGGCGCGACGTTATGCCGGCATCGGCGACATCATCGTGGCGACCGTCAAGGACGCCATCCCCGGCGGCAACGTCAAGAAGGGCGACGTCGTCAAGGCCGTGATCGTGCGCACCGTGAAGGAACGTCGTCGCGCAGACGGCAGCTACATCCGATTCGACGAGAACGCCGCCGTCATCATCAAGGCGGACAACGATCCGCGCGGCACCCGCATCTTCGGCCCGGTGGGCCGCGAGCTGCGTGAGAAGAAGTTCATGAAGATCGTTTCGCTCGCCCCGGAGGTGCTGTAAATGAAGGTGCACAAGGGTGACACCGTGCTCGTGATCTCCGGTAAGGACAAGGGCGCCAAGGGCAAGGTCATCGAGGCCTACCCGACCCGCGAGAAGGTCCTCGTCGAGGGCGTCAACCGGATCAAGAAGCACACCGCGCAGTCGCAGAACGAGCGCGGCGCCTCCTCCGGCGGCATCGTCACGCAGGAGGCTGCCATCCACGTCTCCAACGTGATGGTCATCGACTCCGACGGAAACCCCACCCGCATCGGCTACCGCGTCGACGAGGAGTCGGGCAAGAAGGTTCGGGTCTCCAAGCGCAACGGCAAGGACATCTGAGAATGACCACAGTAGAAAACGTCGCCAAGGTGCAGCCGCGGCTGAAGCAGCGCTACCGCGAGGAAATCAAGGACGCGCTCAACAAAGAGTTCAACTACGCCAACGTGATGCAGATCCCGGGCGTGGTGAAGGTCGTCGTGAACATGGGTGTCGGTGACGCCGCCCGTGACGCGAAGCTGATCAACGGTGCGGTCAACGACCTCGCCCTGATCACCGGCCAGAAGCCCGAGATCCGCAAGGCGCGCAAGTCCATCGCCCAGTTCAAGCTTCGCGAGGGCATGCCGATCGGCGCCCGGGTGACGCTGCGCGGCGACCGCATGTGGGAGTTCCTGGACCGCCTGGTCTCGATCGCGCTTCCCCGTATCCGCGACTTCCGTGGTCTGAGCCCCAAGCAGTTCGACGGCAGCGGCAACTACACCTTCGGGCTCTCCGAGCAGTCGGTGTTCCACGAGATCGACGTGGATTCCATCGATCGCCCCCGCGGCATGGACATCACCGTCGTCACCACGGCGACCAACGACGACGAAGGACGAGTGCTGCTGCGGGCCCTCGGCTTTCCGTTCAAGGAGAACTGAGCATGGCAAAGAAGGCTCTGGTCAACAAGGCCAACAAGAAGCCGAAGTTCGCGGTTCGCGGCTACACCCGGTGCAACCGGTGCGGCCGTCCGCACGCGGTGTTCCGCAAGTTCGGCCTGTGCCGGATCTGCTTGCGCGAAATGGCGCACGCGGGCGAACTGCCCGGTGTCCAGAAGTCCAGCTGGTAACCAGCATTCATTCGAATTCAAATTTCGGAAGGCCCAGAGTGTCGATTGACCGAATGGGAACCGCCGCAAGGAAGGTGAACCGGCTGTCATGACGATGACCGATCCCATCGCAGACTTCTTGACGCGTCTGCGTAACGCCAACTCGGCGTACCACGATGAGGTGACCCTGCCCCACTCGAAGATCAAGGCGAACATCGCCGAGATCCTCAAGAAAGAGGGCTACATCTCCGATTACCGCACCGAGGACGCCCGCGTGGGCAAAGCCCTTGTGGTGCAGCTGAAGTACGGCCCCAGCCGTGAGCGCAGCATCGCCGGCCTGCGCCGGGTGAGCAAGCCCGGTCTGCGGGTCTACGCAAAGTCCACCAATCTGCCTCGGGTGCTCGGCGGCCTGGGCGTGGCGATCATCTCCACGTCCTCCGGTCTGCTCACCGATCGCCAGGCAACTCGACAAGGCGTGGGCGGCGAAGTCCTCGCCTACGTCTGGTAGGGGAACGAAAAACATGTCGCGTATTGGAAAGCAGCCGGTCCTGGTTCCTGCCGGGGTCGATGTGGCCATTGATGGCCAGAACGTGTCGGTCAAGGGCCCCAAAGGCACCCTGACCCTGGATGTCGCCGAGCCGATCGTGGTCTCGCGCAACGACGAAGGCGCCATCGTGGTGAGCCGTCCCGACGACGAGCGGCGTAGTCGCTCGCTGCACGGACTGTCACGCACCTTGGTGGCCAACCTGGTCACCGGTGTCACCGAGGGCTACACCACCAAGATGGAGATCTTCGGCGTCGGCTACCGCGTCGCGCTCAAGGGTGCAAACCTGGAGTTCGCACTCGGCTACAGCCACCCGGTCCTCATCGAAGCGCCCGAGGGCATCACGTTCGCGGTCGAGACACCCACGAAGTTCTCGATCACGGGCATCGACAAGCAGAAGGTCGGCCAGATCGCTGCGGTCATCCGCCGCCTGCGCCGCCCCGACCCGTACAAGGGCAAGGGCGTGCGGTACGAGGGTGAGCAGATCCGCCGCAAGGTCGGAAAGACAGGTAAGTAACCATGGCTTCCACGAAAACTGATGCAGCCGCCGGCACCAAGCACAAGCCGGTGGGGCAGAACATCTCCGAGACCCGTCGGGTCGCGCGGATCCGTCGTCACGCCCGGTTGCGCAAGAAGGTCTCCGGCACCGCCGACGCTCCGCGTCTGATGGTCAACCGGTCGTCCCGGCACATCCACGTCCAGCTCATCGACGATCTCGCCGGCGTCACCGTCGCCGCGGCCTCGTCCATCGAGCCCGATGTGCGTGCCGTCGACGGCGACAAGAAGGCACAGAGCGTGCGGGTCGGTCAGCTGATCGCCGAGCGCGCCAAGGCAGCCGGTGTCGAGACGGTCGTGTTCGACCGTGGCGGCTACACCTACGGCGGCCGGATCGCCGCGCTGGCCGATGCCGCGCGCGAAGGCGGGCTGAAATTCTGATGACTGACAACGAGAGGACTGCATGATGGCCGACCAGGCTGGCGCCGGTTCGGCGCAGGACAATCGCGGCGGCCGCGGAGATCGCGGCGGCCGAGGCCGTGACGATCGTGGCGGCCGTGGCCGTGGCGACGACCGCGGTGAGAAGAGCAACTACATCGAGCGCGTCGTCACCATCAACCGCGTCTCCAAGGTGGTCAAGGGTGGTCGGCGTTTCAGCTTCACCGCTCTGGTCATCGTCGGTGACGGCAACGGCATGGTCGGCGTCGGCTACGGCAAGGCCAAGGAAGTTCCGGCCGCCATCGCCAAGGGCGTCGAGGAAGCTCGCAAGAACTTCTTCCGCGTGCCGCTGATCGGTAGCACCATCGTGCACCCGGTTCAGGGTGAGGCTGCGGCCGGTGTCGTGATGCTGCGTCCGGCCAGCCCCGGTACCGGTGTCATCGCCGGCGGTGCCTGCCGCGCCGTGCTCGAATGCGCTGGGGTGCACGATGTCCTGGCCAAGTCGCTGGGTAGCGATAACGCGATCAACGTGGTGCATGCCACCGTCGCCGCACTCAAGATGATCCAGCGGCCCGAAGAGGTGGCGGCCCGACGTGGGCTCGCCATCGAGGATGTGGCGCCGGCCGGCATGCTCAAGGCCCGGCGCGAAAGCGAGGCGCTGGCCGCCAGTGCCGCGCGTGAGGGGTCGGCATAGTCATGGCAGAGCTCAAGATCACCCAGGTGCGCGGAACCATCGGCGCACGCTGGAAGCAGCGCGAAAGCCTGCGCACGCTGGGGCTGCGGAAGATCCGCCAGTCCGTGGTCCGTGAGGACAACGCTCAGACCCGTGGTCTGATCAAGACCGTGCATCACCTCATCACGGTCGAGGAGGTCTAGGAATCATGAGTGTCATCAAGCTTCACGACCTGAAGCCCGCCCCCGGGTCGAAGACGAAGAAGACCCGCGTCGGACGTGGCGAGGGCTCCAAGGGTAAGACCGCGGGTCGCGGCACCAAGGGCACCAAGGCACGCAAGAACGTCCCCTCGACCTTCGAGGGTGGCCAGATGCCGATCCACATGCGGCTCCCGAAGCTCAAGGGCTTCACGAACCGCTTCCGGGTGGCCTACGAGATCGTCAACATCGGCGATATCACCAAGGCATTCCCGGAGGGTGGCACCATCGGT
Source organism: Mycolicibacterium frederiksbergense (assembly GCF_012223425.1). Lineage (GTDB taxonomy): Bacteria > Actinomycetota > Actinomycetes > Mycobacteriales > Mycobacteriaceae > Mycobacterium > Mycobacterium frederiksbergense. The sequence continues at coordinate 1,291,602 of NZ_CP038799.1, read as the reverse complement.
GTCGCCGAGCTGGTGGACAAGGGCCTGGTTCGCAAGAAGAGCCTGGTGAAGGTCCTCGGCGACGGCAAGCTGACCGTCAAGGTCGACATCACCGCCAACAAGTTCAGTGCCACCGCGCGGGAGGCCATCACGGCCGCCGGCGGTTCGGCCACCGAACTGTAAAGAGTCTCCACGCGAAGGCCCCGCCACTCGGCGGGGCCTTCTGCGTTCACGATCGGCGAAAGGGCCCGCCGCGGTGGCGCCGGTAGGCTCGGGAGATGTTCGGATTCCTCCCCAGCCTGCCCGGTCCCGACGACCTGAAGTCCCTGGTGCGCAAGGTCGACACGGCCCGCCACAACGGTGTGCCCGACGGCTGTGTGCTCGAACTCGATCTGCAGTCCGCACCACCGGAATCGCTCGGGTTCGACCCCTTCGCGCTCATCTCGCTCGGCGGCCGGCCGTTGACGCTGCGCCAGGCTGTCGATGCGCTGCACCGTGCCGCCGAAGACGACCGGGTCGCCGGGCTGATCGCCAGGATCCAGCTGCCGGCCGCCGCTCCCGGCCCGGTGCAGGAACTGCGGGACGCCATCGCCGCCTTCGGCGCGAGCAAGCCAACACTGGCCTGGGCGGAAACCTACCCGGGCACACTGTCCTACTACCTGGCCTCGGCATTCCGCGAGGTCTGGATGCAGCCGTCGGGCACGGTCGGGCTGATCGGATTCGCCACCAGTGCGCTGTTTTTGCGCGGTGCCCTGAACAAGGCCGGTATCGAGGCGCAGTTCGTGGCACGCGGCGAATACAAGTCGGCGGCAAACCTTTTCACCCAGGACGGCTACACCGACGCACACCGGGAGGCCGACACCGCGCTGATCGGCAGCCTGCACACACAGGTGCTGGCCGCGGTGGCCGAATCCCGCCACCTCGATGCCGCCGAGGTGGACGCACTGGCCGACAAGGCGCCGCTGCTGCGCGATGCCGCGGTGTCGGCAAAGTTGGTCGATCGCATCGGTTTCCGCGATGAGGCCTACGCCCGGATCGCCGAACTCACCGGCGCCCCGGCGGCTGCCGACGGCGAGGACGCTCCGCCGCGACTGTTCCTGTCGCGGTACGCGAAGGCGAATGCGTTCAAGCCGGCGCCGTCGATGCCGGGCCGCAAGTCCAAACCCGGGATCGCCGTGGTCACCCTGGACGGGCCGATCGTCAGCGGGCGTGGCGGCCCGCAGATGCTGCCGCTCGGGAACTCCAACGCCGGCGGTGACACCATCGCGGCGGCGCTGCGGGAAGCCGTCGCCGATGACGATGTGGCGGCCATCGTCCTTCGGGTCAACAGCCCGGGCGGGTCGGTCACCGGATCGGAAACCATTTGGCGCGAGGTGGTTCGGTCCACCGAGGCGGGCAAACCGGTGATCGCCTCGATGGGCGCGGTGGCGGCATCCGGTGGGTACTACGTGTCGATGGCCGCCGACGAGATCATCGCCAACGCGGGCACCATCACCGGATCGATCGGCGTGGTGACCGGAAAGCTGGTGTCCCGCCAACTCAAGGACAAGCTCGGTGTCGGCGCGGATTCGGTGCGTACCAACGCAAATGCCAATGCCTGGTCCAGCAACGAGCGCTTCACCGACGAGCAGCAGGCGCATGTGGAGGCCGAGGCCGATCTGTTCTACGCCGATTTCGTGGAACGGGTCGCCGACGGGCGCAACCTCACGGTGGCCGCGGTCGAAGAGGTCGCGCGTGGCCGGGTGTGGACGGGCTCGGATGCCAAGGATCGTGGTCTGGTCGACGAACTCGGCGGATTGCGCACCGCGATCGGCCGGGCCAAGGTGCGCGCCGGCTACGCGCCGGATACCGAGGTGCGGATCGTCAACTACCCGGGTTCGTCCATGCTGGACGTGCTGCGGCCCAAGGCCTCCTCGCAGCCCGCGGCGGCGTCGCTGCCGCAGGCCGTCGGTGCGCTGCTGGGCAGCTCGGTGGCGGGCGTGTTCGAGCAGGTGGAACGCTCGGTCAGCGGTGCTCACGCACTATGGCTGGGAGACTTCAGGTTCTGATCTCGGCGCGTTGCCCCCCGCGGTGCCGGTTGCGTCTATCGTGGGCGGGTCGGTGCAGGTCGAGCGGAAGGCGGGCTCCATGCGCGGTTCGCCCGTGAGCCTGGCGATCGTGAACGACTACGAACTGATCGTCGCGGGGCTGGCCGCATTGTTGCAGCCCTACCGGGACCGGCTGCGCATCGTCGAACTCGATTCCAGGACCGATGTGCAGAGCCCGGTCGACATCGCGATCTGGGACACCTTTGCCGCCGCCCAAGGGGACCGCACCGATGTCAGTGACCTGGTCGGCCAGCCTCATATCGGCCGGGTTGCGGTGTACTCCTGGAATATCGACCAGCTGCTGATCGACCGCTCGCTGGCCGGCGGGGTGAGCGGCTATCTGGCCAAATCGCTGCCGGTCGACACGTTGGTCGACTGCCTGGAGCGTATCCATGCCGGCGAGACGGTGGTGGAACGCGGCGACGGCAGCATGTCCATGCCGATGGAGTGGCCCGGCCGGGACGCGGGCCTGTCTGCCCGGGAAGCCGAGGTCCTCGCGCTGATCACCCAGGGCCAGACCAACAGCGAGATCGCCGAACGCTGCTATCTGTCCATCAACACGGTCAAGTCCGTGGTGCGTTCCACCTATCGCAAGCTCGGCGTCACCCGGCGTGCGCAGGCGGTGGCCTGGGGGATGGACCATGACTTCCGGCCGGACGTGTCCCGACTGCACCCCTGAGCGCCCGGATCACACCCCAAAGGGTGTAGCTCGGCGGGCCGATCAGGCGTTGACTGGTCAGGGTGCAGATACTCATCGATCAGGAACTGCGGTCACGGCTGCCGGCTGACGGGCCCGTCGACGTCGCGGCGGCGCTCGATGTCGCCACCCAGTGTTCCGCGCAGCAGTGCCGTCCCGGTGCCGGGCGCACTCATGAGTATCTGCAGACCCTTGCCACCCTCGGACTGGTCGATGCCTCGCTGGCTCGGATCGTCGAACCGCACCTGGATGCGCATGCGATCCTGGCACAGGCGGGCATGAGCGCCGACATCCCGGCGATCGGCGCGGATGCCGGTTCCACCTGGGGGGTATACGCGGCGCACGGGTCGGGACTGAAACTGGCGGCAACGCAGGGCCCGGACGGCTGGACCCTGTCGGGCAGCAAGCCGTGGTGTTCGCTGGCCGGGCGGTTGTCGCACGCGGTGATCACCGCCGAGGTCGAGGGAGGCGGACAGCAGGCCTTCGCGGTTCGGCTTGATCCGCGGCACGTGCGCGTCGCGCCGACGACATGGGTGTCCCGCGGGCTGGCCGCCATACCCAGCGGACCCATCGAGATCCAGGCGTTGCCCGCGGTGGCGCTGGACAGCCCGGGCTGGTACGTGCAACGGCCGGGATTCGCCTGGGGCGGAATAGGTGTGGCCGCCGTCTGGTACGGCATCGCGCTGGCCTTCCGGGAACGGATCGTGCACCACCTGGCAGATCGCGCGCGGGACCCGATATCGCTCGCCCAGTTCGGAGACGTCGACGAGGGCCTGTTCACCGCCGGCACCTGTCTGGAGCACGCGGCGGCCGCCATAGATGCCGGCCACGATGACCCCATGCTGCTCGCGCAACGGGTACGGGCCGCGGTCGCGCGGGTGAGCGAAAAGACCTTGCGCAGCGCGGGTTACGTGCTCGGCCCGGGCCCGCTGGTGGGCGAGGAGGAGTACGCCCGACGGGTGGCCGATCTGGGTGTGTACCTACGGCAGCATCACGGACACCGTGATCTGGCCTATCTGGGCGAGCTCGCCCTGGGGGCCGCGGAGCGTCGTCATGGATGACCCTCGCCCCTTCACACACCGGGAGGCCGGTACCGACGAAGCGACCTGGTTGCTCGACTCCGGATGGAACGGAGTGCCCAGGCTGGACCTGGACGCGATTGTCGCGCGGTGCCCGCGCATCGTGGTGGTGGCCCCCCATCCCGACGACGAGACACTCTCGCTCGGGGCGACGCTGTCGGACCTGAGCGCGCGAAACGCCGACATCACCATCGTCTTCGTCACTCACGGCGGTTCCGGCCCCGGATCGACACCGCGGCGCATCGAAGGCGACAGAGCCACCGCGGCACTCGGTGACCGGATCTCGGCGTTGTGGTGGGATCTGCCCGACGGCGGCCTGGATACCCATGAGGACGAACTGATCCGGCGGCTGGCCGAGCTGATCGATGAGCGCACCGTGGTGTTCGCACCGGTGGAATGTGATGGGCATTCCGATCATGACGCCGTCGCGCGGGCAGCCGAGTCGGCGGTGCGTCGTCGATCCGCGGTGCTGATCAACTATCCGATCTGGTTGTGGCACTGGGCGACACCGAAAGACATGGATTGGTCGCGAGTTCGGACCCTGGCGCCCTCGCTGAAGGGCCTGGATGCTAAGAGATCGGCCATCGACTGCTACCTCAGCCAGCTGTACTCCGATGACGGCCTGCCGATCGTCGGCTCGTCGGTGCGCAGCCGCGCCCATCGGGTCTTCGAAACCGTCTTGATGCCCGCCGCGGCGGATCTCGCGGATCGGGTCCGTGCCGCCGTGGGTGGCGGGCGGGCGCGGGCTGCCGTCGCCGAACCGTTCGACGCGATGATGGCGACCGGCGAGGACGATCCGTGGCACCTCGATGACTTCGCCTATGAGCGGCGCCGACTCGAGTTGGTGCTGGCCTGTCTGGGACGTGAGCGCTACCAGCGGATCCTTGAGGTCGGTTGCGCCACCGGGCAGCTCGCCGAACAACTGACGGGCCGGGCCGACACCGTGGTGGCGATCGATGCGAGCGAACGCGCGCTGGCGGTCGCCCGGAACAGGACCGGCGCGGTGCGATGGATCTGCGGGGTCGCCCCCGACGATCTGCCCGACGAGTCATTCGACGCCATCATCCTTTCCGAGATCGGCTACTTCCTGGACGGTCCCGACCTGATCGCGACGCTGCGCGCCGTCCGCAGGCGGCTCACCGCCCGCGGAGAGATCGTGCTGGCGCACTGGCGAGGGCCGACGGCCGACATCCCGCTCGATGGCGCCACCGTGCATGCACAGGCCGCGGCGCTGTTGGATCTCCCGCTGCGCGCCCGCTACGCCGATGTCGACCTGATCGTCGAGGTATGGGGCGAACCCGTCTCGGTCTACCGTGAATACCGCGGCGCATCATGACCACCATCCGTCATGTCGAGGTCGTGGTGCCGGCCCGCAACGAGCAGGCGCATATCGGGGCCTGCCTGCACAGCCTGCGCGGCAGCATCGCCGTTCTGAACGCCGAGAATCCCGGTGTCACGGGCGGAATCACGGTGGTGCTGAACAACTGTGCCGACGGCACGCTCGATGTCGTCGGCGAGTTCGGGGTTCGCGTCCTCACCAGCGGCGCCGACTGTGTCGGCGCCGTGCGGCAGCTGGGCACGGCGGACGCGATCAACCGGGCCCGGCAGGCCGGGGTCGACACCGCCGAGCTGTGGATAGCGTGCACCGATGCCGACACCGTGGTGCCGGATGACTGGCTGCACAGGCAGATCGAGTTCGCGGACTCGGGCCTCGACGCGGTGATCGGAACCGTGACACCGGGTGATGTCAGCCCGGCGATCTACGAAAGCTGGCTGCGGCATCACGATCTCACCGAGGGGCACGACCATGTGCACGGCGCCAATCTCGGCTTCCGTGCCGATATCTATCTGCGTGCCGGGGGCTTTCGGGATGCCGAGAGCCGGGAGGATGTCGGTCTCGTCGAGCGTATCCGCGCCCGCACGCAGCGGTGGGTGGCCACGCACCAGACCAGTGTCCTCACCTCCGGGCGCACCGAGTCACGGGTGAACGGCGGGTTCGGCACCTACATCGCGGGCCTGGAAGCCGAGGCGAACTGATGAGGATCGCCGTGATCGGGCCGGCACGTCACCCGGTGGCCGAACCCTATGCGGGGGGACAGGAGCGCTTCACCGCGATCCTCATTCGCGGACTGCGCGAACGTGGACACCATGTCGAATTGTGGGCCCGCGCCGGCACCACCCCGGCGCTCGCCGATGACCTGCACGTCATGCCGAATACCCCGGAGCTGTCGACGATCGCGTCTGGCGACCCGAACATGCCCGAGCCGCATTTCCTCAGCGATCAGGTGGCCTATCTGTCGGTGATGCGGGATCTTCTGCACCGCAACGATATCGACGCCGTACTCAATCAGAGCCTGCATCAGCTGCCGCTGTCCCTCAGCTCCACACTGCGGGTGCCGATGGTCACGACACTGCACACCCCTCCGTTCCCCTGGATGGAGATCGGTGCCTGGCTGGCGGGCCCGGCGTCGCATCTGGTGGCGGTCAGCGCGGCGCTGCGCAGACAGTGGGCGACGCTGCGCGACGTCCGCGTGATTCACAACGGTGTCGATCCCGCCGGATTCCCGGTGGGGCCCGGTGGTGACGACCTGGCCTGGGCCGGGCGCCTCGCCCCGGAGAAGGGCGCCGATATCGCCATCGAGGCGGCGGCCCGCTACGGCCGGCGGCTGCGTCTGGCCGGACCGGTCAGTGACATCGGCTGGTTCGACGACGTGATCCGGCCGGCGCTCGGACCTCGGGCCGAATATGTCGGCTCACTGCGCGATGACGAACTCGCCGAGTTCTACGGCCAGAGCGCGGCAACGTTGGTGACACCGCGTTGGGAGGAGCCGTTCTGCCTGGTGGCCGCGGAATCTCAGATGTGCGGGACGCCAGTGGTGGGCCTGCGCCGTGGTGGGCTGGCCGAGGTGGTGATGCTGCCCGGGGGTGTCCTGGTGACAGCCGGTGACGGTGAGTCCGCCCGCCTTGCCGCCGCCCTCGACGCCGTGATGCGGACAGACCGGGAGCGCGTCGGCCTATCGGCGCGGGCCCGACTGAGCAGCGATCGCACGGTCGACGGCTACGAACAGCTGCTGACGCTGGCGCGACGCACGAACGGACTGGAGGTTTCCCGACAGTGATCGAGAACGACATGAAGGAGCAGGCGACCATGACAAGCCATCCGTCCGGCTGCACCATCGAGGAGCGCCGAATCGACGGTGCCATCGTGGTGGTGGTCAGCGGAACCGTCGATGCGATCACCGCACCGCAACTGGCCGCGGCCATCGCGGCCGCCGCGGCCGCGACGCCCGCGGCGATCGTGGTGGATCTGGGTGCGGTGGAGTTCCTGGCCTCGTCGGGGATGGGCGTGCTGGTGGCCGCCCATGCCGACCTGTCACCCGGGGTGCGTTTCGTGGTGGTGGCCGACGGCCCCGCCACCAGCCGCCCACTCAAGCTGATCGGCATCGCCGATATCGTGGGTGTGTTCGCCGAACTCGACGAGGCCTTGGCGGCGGTCCGGGACTGACCGGCCGGCGAGGATCGGTTACGGCAATGCGCCGCTGATGTAGACGATCTCGCCGAGCACATCCCGGTCACCGAACTCCGGTGTGGGCAGACCGTAGCTGGCGAACAGCTCGGTACGGGGAACGCCGGTCATCTGCCAGCCCTTCGCGCTCAGATAGTCCGCGGCAGAGGTGCGCTCACCGTGGTAGATCAGCGACGGCATATCCATCTCAAGACCCAGCCGGGCGAAGGTGTCGGCCGCGGCGCGCGCCTTCTCCGGGTCGAAATCCCGCATACCCGGCACGAATTCGGTGGCGACGGTGCTCCCCGGCGCGCTGAGTTCGTGGATGTTGTCGAACAACCGGTCCTGCGCCTCCTGCGGCAGATAGATCAGCAGGCCCTCGGCGCACCACGCCGTCGGACGCTCGGGGTCCAGGCCCGCTGCGCGCATGGCCGCCGGCCAATCCTCGCGCAGATCGATCGGCACAGTCCTGCGTTCGGCGGTGGGGGAGGCGCCCAGATCTGCCAGTGTCCGGGTCTTGAATTCGATGACATCGGGCTGGTCGACCTCGTAGACGACCGTGCCGTCCGCCCACGGTAACCGGTAGGCGCGGGCATCGAGCCCGGCGGCCAGGATGACGGCCTGACGGACACCGGATGCGCCTGCGTTGACGAAGTAGTCGTCGAAAAACTTCGTCCGCACCGCCATCTCGTCGATATTTGACTTGACCTGCGCCGCGCCCTCGGGAGCGATGGCCGCGATATCGATGGTGCCGTCGACCATCAAGGTGAAGGCCTCGATGCCCACCGCGCGCACCAGCGGCGCGGCGAACGGATCGTCGAACAGCGGGTGCTCGGCGTTGGTGGCGATGGCCCGACCCGCGGCCACCATCGTCGCCGTCGCGCCGACACTGGAAGCCAGGTCCCAGCTGTCACCCTCGGAGCGTGCCATGGCAATACCTCACTTGTTGGCCGTCAGATAGCCGGAGTCTCCCACCATCGCCGCCAGTTCGTCGTGGGGACGCTCGAATCCCTGGGCGGCATAGGCCTCGTCGTTGGGCAGCACCGTCACCCGCCAGCCGGCCGCGCTCAGGTGATCGCCGGCCGAGGTGCGCGGGCCGCTGTAGAACAACTCGTTCAGATCGATATCGCTGCCGTACCGGCGGCCGCGCGCGCTGAGCTCCTTGGCCCAGTCCCCGGTGAGGGCCTTGGCGTCCATGTGCTCGGTGGCCAGCGCGCTGCCGGGGGCGCTGAGTGCAGTGATGTTGTCCAGCAGCCGGTCCTGCGCTTCCGGGGGCAGATAGATCAGCAACCCTTCGGCGATCCACGCCGTCGGGGCCGACGGATCGAAACCGGCGCTCCGCAGGGCGGCCGGCCAGTCCTCGCGCAGGTCGATGCCGACGGTACGGCGATCCGCACCGGGCGTGGCGCCGGTGTCGGCGAGCACCCGGGTCTTGAACTCGACGACGGCCGGTTGGTCGATCTCGAACACGACGGTCCCGGCGGGCCAGCCCAGGCGGTAGACGCGGGTGTCGAGCCCGGAGGCGAGGATGACCGCTTGACGTACCCCCGCAGCGCAGGCTGATGCGAAGAAGTCGTCGAAGAACCGGGTGCGCACCGCGATGTGCGCACGCATCTGGTCCCGTCCGAAGAGCGGATCGTGGCTGTCGTCGAAATCGCCGTTGGCCATCTTCACGAAGTGCGGGACGCCGACGGCCTCGACGAGCGTCGCGGCGTAGGGGTCGTCGATCAGCGGGTCGGGCCCACGGCTGGCGAGCGCCCGGGAGGCGGCCACCGAGGTGGCGGTGGCGCCCACGCTGGAGGCCAGGTCCCAGCTGTCGCCCTCGGACCGTGCCATCACTTGACCGCGGTGAGGTAGGACGCCTGCCCGAACTGCTGATCTTCTTCGATGAGGGGCAGTCCGTACTGCGCCAGCAGGCCGTTGGTCGGGATCGCCGAGGTCTGCCAGCCGAGTTCGGTGAGGTGCGTCGCCGCTTCCGTGCGATCACCGAGATAGATCAGCTCGCTGAAGTCCAGATCGAACCCGTGCGAGGACCACTTCTCGGTTACCGTCTGCATCCGCTCCCGGACCGCCTCCGGATCGACGTCCATGGTGGCGGGCACCGCCTCGGCGGCGACCCGGCTGCCGGGCGCGCTGTTCTCGGTGATCAGGCCGAGCAGCCGGTCCTGCGCCTCGGGGGGCAGGTAACCGAACAGTCCCTCGGCGATCCAGGCCGTCGGTGCCGTCGGATCGAAACCTGCCGACCGCAGTGCCGACACCCAGTCGTCGCGCAGGTCGGCCGCGACGGCGCGGCGGACCGCGATGGGCTGGGCGCCCAGTTCGGCGAGCGTCCGGGATTTGAAGGCGATCACCTCGGGCTGGTCGATCTCGTAGACCACGGTGCCGGCGGGCCAGGCCAGCCGGTAGGCGCGCGAGTCCAGGCCGGCCGCCAGGATGACGGCCTGCCGCACGCCCGCCGCGCCGGCGTCGGCGAAGAAGTCGTCGAAGAACCGGGTGCGCGCGGCCATCCCATTGGCGAAGCGCGCGATGTTCAGCTGCGGATCGTCGCCAAGATCGGCTTCGGTGAGCTCGCCGTCGACGAGCTTGGTGAAGAAGTCGACGCCCACCGCGCGCACCAGGGGGGCGGCGAACTGGTCGTTGATCACGGGGTCCGGGGCGGCGCTCGCCATCGCGCGGGCCGCCGCGACCATCGTCGCGGTGGCGCCCACGCTGGACGCCAGGTCCCAGCTGTCTCCGTCGGTGCGTGCCATGGCGATCTCCTTCGCACAATTTAATTAGCTGATTTAATGAACACCACCGACTGTACGCTTCGATCCTGTTGGACCTCGCCGTCGCGCTCGCGTCGTGGACAAGGGCGGTGCGGGGCACAGCTGTTACTCTCGTAGACTGTTTGACGCGCGACTATGCGGGCGGTGAACCTGCAGCTAGAGCGCATGAGACTTTAACCAGACGCTGGATTTTCCAGCCCCATTGCACGCCGCGCGATTGAAGTCGGCTGCGCAGGAGGAAGAGTGCTTTCGGCTTTCATCTCGTCGATGCGGACTGCCGACCTCAGGCGCAAGATCCTGTTCACCCTCGGGTTGGTCATTCTGTACCGCGTCGGCGCGACCATTCCGTCGCCGGGCGTCAACTACCCGAACGTGCAGCAGTGCATCGAGCAGGTCAGCGGCGGTGACTCGGCGCAGATCTACTCGCTGATCAACCTGTTCTCCGGTGGCGCGCTGCTGCAGCTGTCGGTGTTCGCGGTCGGCGTCATGCCCTACATCACCGCCAGCATCATCGTGCAGCTGCTGACCGTGGTCATCCCGCGCTTCGAGCAGCTCAAGAAGGAGGGTCAGGCCGGTCAGGCCAAGATGACCCAGTACACCCGGTACCTGTCGATCGCACTGGCGATCCTGCAGGCCACCAGCATCGTGGCGCTGGCCGCCAACGGTGGCCTGATGCAGGGTTGCAGCCTGGACATCATCGAGGACTCGTCGATCTTCGGCCTGGTCATCATCGTGCTGGTCATGACCGCCGGTGCCGCCCTGGTCATGTGGATGGGCGAGCTGGTCACCGAGCGCGGCGTCGGCAACGGCATGTCGCTGCTGATCTTCGCGGGCATCGCGGCCCGCATCCCGGCCGAGGGCAAGGCCATCCTGGACGCCCGCGGCGGCATGGTCTTCACCTTCGTCTGCATCGGCGCGCTGGCCGTGCTGGTCGGTGTGGTGTTCGTCGAGCAGGGGCAGCGCCGCATCCCGGTGCAGTACGCCAAGCGCATGGTGGGCCGGCGCATGTACGGCGGCACCTCGACCTACCTGCCGCTCAAGGTCAACCAGGCCGGCGTCATCCCGGTGATCTTCGCGTCCTCGCTGATCTACATCCCACAGCTGGTCACCCAGCTCATCGACAGTGGCCGCGACAACCCGGGCACCGGGTGGTGGAGCTCGTTCGTGGCCAACCATCTGTCCAACCCGACCGCACCGGTCCATATCGCCTTCTACTTCGGCCTGATCATCTTCTTCACGTACTTCTATGTGTCCATCACGTTCAACCCGGAGGAACGGGCCGACGAGATGAAGAAGTTCGGTGGGTTCATCCCGGGTATCCGACCGGGCAAGCCCACCGCTGACTATCTGCGTTTCGTGCTGAGCCGCATCACCCTGCCGGGCTCGATCTACCTCGGTGTGATCGCGGTGCTCCCGAACGTCGTTCTGCAGGCCGGCAGCGGCGGCGCTACCCTGCAGAACCTGCCCTTCGGCGGCGTTGCGGTGCTGATCATGATCGGCGTGGGGTTGGATACCGTGAAGCAGATCGAGAGCCAGCTCATGCAGCGCAACTACGAAGGTTTCTTGAAGTGAGAGAGGGTTCCTGAAGTGAGAATCGTATTGCTCGGACCTCCCGGTGCCGGAAAAGGAACCCAGGCGGAGAAGCTCGCCGCCCAGCTGGGCATCCCGCAGATCTCCACCGGAGACCTGTTCCGCCACAACATCGGCGCCGGCACCCCGCTCGGCGTGGAAGCCAAGAAGTACCTCGACGCCGGTGACCTGGTGCCCGCCACGCTCACCAACGCGCTCGTCGACGACCGCATCGACCACGATGACGCGGCCGCCGGGTTCATCCTCGACGGATACCCGCGCTCGGTCGAGCAGGCCGAGGCGCTCAAGGAGATGCTGGCCAAGCGCGGCCTGAAGCTGGACGCGGTGCTGGAGTTCCGGGTGTCCGAGGACGAGTTGCTCGAGCGCCTCAAGGGTCGCGGCCGCGCCGACGACACCGAAGAGGTCATCCGCAACCGGATGGCGGTCTACAACGCCGAGACCGCACCGCTGCTGGACTATTACGCAGACGAACTGAAGACCGTCGAGGCCGTCGGCACCCTGGACGAGGTGTTCGCCCGGGCGTTGCAGGCGCTCGGCCAGTAATCAGGAGCACCCCTTGATCGGCCAATCATGATCAACGTGCCCGGCCTGCGTCGCAAGGTCGTGCCCCAGCGCAGCCCCGGCGAACTCGACGCGATGGCCGCCGCGGGCGCACTGGTGGCCGCGGCGCTCAAAGCCGTCCGCCATGCCGCCGCCCCCGGCGTGTCCACCGGTGAACTGGACCGGATCGCCGAATCGGTGATCCGCGACGGCGGCGGTGTGCCGTCGTTCCTCGGCTATCACGGGTTCCCGGCCACCGTCTGCGCATCGGTCAACGACCGCGTCGTGCACGGCATCCCCTCGGATGCCGAGAAACTCGTCGCCGGTGACCTGGTGTCGATCGACTGCGGGGCCATCCTCGACGACTGGCACGGCGATTCCGCCGTCACCTTCGGCGTCGGGGCACTCATTCCGGCCGACGAACTGCTGTCCGAGGCCACCAGGGCGTCGATGGAGGCGGGTATTGCCGCGATGGTGCCCGGCAACCGGTTGACCGATGTCTCCCATGCCATCGAGGTCGGCACGCATGCCGCCGAGGCACGCGACGACCGCAAGTACGGCATCGTTGCCGGCTACGGCGGGCACGGCATCGGTCGCGAGATGCACATGGATCCGTTCCTGCCCAATGAGGGCGCGCCCGGAAAGGGCCCGTACCTCGAGGTCGGATCGGTGCTGGCGATCGAGCCGATGCTGACACTGGGCACGGCGAACACCAAGGTGCTCGACGACGACTGGACCGTGGTGACCACCGACGGTTCACGCGCCGCGCATTGGGAGCACACCGTGGCCGTCACCGCGGACGGACCGCGCATCCTGACGCTCTGAGCCGGCGGGGTCTAATGCACATCCTGGTCACTGGCCAGGAAGGTGAGGGTCTCCCAGTTCTGTTGCGTCGCGGCCGCTGCAGCATCGGCATCGCCGTGGCGGCAGAGTTCGATGATCCGCTCGTGTTGCGCGATCGACTGGCGCCCGGACAACGACGAGAAGCGCTGGTACTCCAATCGCCTGAGGACCGGGGTCACCGACTCCAGGGCCACCGCGATGGCCTGATTCTCGCTCGCCGCCACGGCGACGTGGTGAAACCGGTCGTCCGCGGCCAACGCCGCCGCAGGATCGCCCGCGGTGAGTGCGTCCGCGAACTCCGTGTTGGCCTCCGCCATGGCGGCATACTCACCGGTGCCCATCAGCGGGACCGCGATGCGGACCGCGAGCGCGTGCATGGCCGCGGCGACGGCCTGCGCGTCGAGCACGGCCTTGCGTTCGATGGTGGACACGACGGTGGACCGGCCGGGCATGGTGTGCACCAGGCCGGCCGTCTCCAGGCGGGCCATGGCCTCCCGGATCGGTGTACGACTGATGCCGAGCCACTTCTCCAGCTCCGGGTCGCGCAGTTTCTCGCCGGGAGCCAACGTGCCGTTGACGATGGCGTCCCGCAGTGACAGGTAGGCCTGCTCGCGCAGCAGCGACCGCTTGTGTTTGCCCTGCTCACCCGGTACCGGCATGCAGACGATCTTAGGTTGCGTGCTGATGGACACCGACTCCTGCAACGCCGGCCAGGCCGCGGTAGACCGTGGGCAATCTCCCAGGTACCGGCGTTAGGTTGAACTCGCCGGCCACCCACGTCGTGTCAGAGACGGAGGTTGGGAGTGGACGATCCGGAGGCCGCGATGATGCGGGTGTTGTACGACGAGCACGCAGCAGCGCTGTGGCGCTACGCCCTGCGCTTGACCGGCGATGCCGGCAGGGCGGAGGACGTGGTGCAGGAGACGCTGTTGCGGGCCTGGCGCCATCCCGAAGTCAGCGCCGACCCGGATCGGCCCGCTCGGGCCTGGCTGTACACCGTGGCGCGTAATCTCGTCATCGACGAACGGCGCAGTGCGCGGTTCCGCAACGAGGCAGGAACGCCCGATGTCGAAACGGTCGCCGGAAACACTGCCGCTGCCGGCCCCGACGAAGTGGACACCGCGTTGGACCGACTGCTGATCAGCACCGCGTTGAGCGAACTCTCCGAGGACCACCGCGCGGTCATCCGGCGGGCCTACTACCAAGGCTGGAGTACCGCGCAGATCGCCGCCGACCTCGGCATCGCCGAAGGGACGGTGAAATCCCGGCTGCATTACGCGGTGCGGGCGCTGAGACTGAACCTGCAGGAAATGGGGGTGACCCGATGACCGACTTCACCCAGACCGCCGCGGGCGACCCGTACCTCACCTGGGACGCCAGTTACGTGCTCGGCGCGCTGACTCCCGGCGAGCGCCGCGACTTCGAGGCCCACCTGCAGACCTGTGCACGCTGCCGCGACGCGGTCGCCGAGCTGACCGGGATGCCGGCGCTGCTGGCGATGGTGGACCTCGACGAGGTGACGGCGCTGGACCACCGGCTGCCCGACCCGCCGCTGCGGCCGGAACTTCGCGAGCACGTGTTGGACCGGGTGCGAGCCCGGCGCCGCAGGTCCCGGTGGCTGACCACGGTCGCGGTGGGTGTGGCGGCAGCGCTGCTCGCCGTCGGTCTGGTCGTGGTCGTCGCACCGGAAACCGTGGGTCTGCAACAGGGTTCACCGGCCGTCGCGATGCTGGAGATGGACAAGGTCAGCGAGACGCCGATCAATGCGAGTATCGCCCTGTCCAGCTACAGCTGGGGCACTCGCATCGACATGGCGTGCAGCTACGGGGACTGGGGTCAACGCGACGGCGCGGCGCAGAATCTCGGAATGGTCGTCGTGGGACACGACGGCAGCCGGACCCAGGTCGCGACCTGGCTCGGCCTGTCCGGCGCCACCGCGCTGCCCAGCGGCAACGTCGCGCTGCCACAGAGCGGAATCGCCGCTGTGCAACTGGTTTCCGCCGACGATGGCACCGTGCTGCTGGAGCGGAATCTGTGAGGTCCGGGTGATCCGTCGGCGCCTCGATACGGGAAAAGCCCCGCCGGTGCGGTAAGAAAGGTCATGCCCTCACCTCCCGGCAAACGTGACCCGATCACGCTGGCGCGTGCGAACTGGGAACGGGCCGGCTGGGGTGAGGTCGCCGACGGCATGGTGGCGGTGACCTCGGTGATGCGGGCCCATCAGATCCTGCTGGCCCGGGTCGAGACCGCGCTGCGGCCCTACGACCTCAGTTTCTCCCGGTTCGAACTGCTGCGTCTGCTGGCTTTCAGCCGCAACGGCGAGTTGCCCATCACCAAAGCCTCTGACCGCCTGCAGGTTCACGTCACCAGCGTCACGCACGCCATCCGGCGGTTGGAGAGCGACGGGCTGGTGGAACGTCTGCCACACCCGACAGACGGGCGCACCACGCTGGTGCGGCTGACCGAACTGGGCCGCTCCACCGTCGAGGACGCGACCGAGACGCTCAACAAGGATGTCTTCGCCGATATCGGTATCTCCACCGACGAGTCCAGGTCGCTGGCGACCTCGATCGAGACGCTGCGCCGGCACGCCGGCGATTTCTGAGGCGCGGCTACGCCGACGGCAGCGGGATGGTGGCGGTGACGGTGGTGCCCACGTCCGGCCGGGACCGGATGTGCAGCCTGCCACCCACGATCTCGGCGCGTTCGGCCATCGACAGCAACCCGTAGCCGCCCATCTCGTCGCTGCCCAGCGGATGCTCGAACGTATCGAATCCGACTCCGTCGTCGACGATTTCGAGACGTGCCAGGTCGTCCTTCACGCTGTAGGTCAGCTTCGCGCGGGTGGCGTGGGCATGCTTGACCACGTTCTGCAGGCATTCCTGGGCGATCCGGTACAGCGCCAGTTCGATGTGATCGGGCAGCCGGTCCTGCGCCAGGTCGACGTCGATGGCGGGTTGCGGTATCGAACGGGCCAGACTGGCAAGGCCGCCGGCCAACCCGAGATCGTCGAGCACCGGCGGGCGCAATCCACCGATCGCGGCGCGGGCCTCCTGCAGCGTCAGGTCGACCAGCTCGCGGGCCTTGGCGAGGTGATCGGCTGCCGCGTTCGAGGGGGCACCCGCCTCGTCGGCCACCGCCCGGGTGGCCGCGTCCAGCCAGTAGGACAGCGTCACGAGGCGCTGGGAGATGCCGTCATGGATATCGCCGGCCAGGCGCCGCCGTTCCAGTTCCTGGGCCTGGATCACCTGCTCGACGAAGTTCTCGTGGGCCCGCTCACGGGCCACGAGCTGGCGGTGCAGCCGGGCCTGATGCAGCGCGCCTGCGATCAACCGTCCGATCACCAGCAGCAGTTCGACGTCACGTGCGGTGAACTCGCGCCGGTGCACGGTGTGCACGTTGAGCACCCCGACCAGACCACCCGGGTCGGTCTCCATCGGCACCGACACCATCGAGGTGAAGTCCGAGCCGCGCAGCGACTCGAACGGTAGATAGCGCGGGTCGGATTCCTTGTCGTGGCTGATCACCACCGGCTGCCGGTTGCTGGCCACCCAGCCGGAGATCCCGCTGCCCAGCGGCAACCGGATCTTGCCGACCTCGCTGTCGAAGGGCGGGGTCGCTCCGGTGAGGGTCAGCGAACGGTCGGTGTCGTCGAGGACGTGTACGAAGCAGACGTCTGTCGCGGTGGCATCGGTGATCATCCGGGCGGCGGCCGCGGCCAGCGGCTCCACGCCCGGACCGCTGGAGGTCGCCTGGATCAGCTCGCGCAACAGCGCCAGCTCTCGGTCGGCGGTCAGCACCGGGTAGGTCACTGATAGATCCCCTCACGCAGCGCGGTGGCCACCGCACCGGTGCGGTCGCTCACGCCGAGCTTGCGGTAGATCGAGCTCAGGTGGGTTTTGACGGTCTCCTCGCCGATCACCAGCTTGCCGGCGATACCGCGGTTCGACAGCCCGCTGACCACGTAGGACAGGATCTCGCTCTCCCGCTGTGTCAGACCCTGCCGGACGCCGGGCCAGAACTCGTCGCGCTGCAGGCGGGCCGCGGTGTCGGCGGCACGGGCGGCCATGGTCGGGTCGATCGCGGTCTGGCCGCGGTGCGCGAACTCCAGCTGGCGCACCAGCTCGTCGCTGCTGATGCTCTTGAGCAGATAACCCGACGCCCCGACCCGCAGCGCCTGGAACAGGTACTGCTCGTCGTCGTAGACCGACAGCATCACCACCTTGCGGTCCGGGTTTCGCTCCCGCAGCGTGACACACAGATCCAGGCCGCTGGAGCCCTGCATGCGGACATCGCACAACACGATGTCGGGTTGCAGCTCTTGCACGACGAGGACAGCCTGCTCGGCGCCGATGGCCTGACCGACCACCTGGACCCGGTCGCCGAAGGTGGTCAGCATGGCCTTGAGACCCTCGATGACCATCTCGTGGTCATCGACCAGCACGAGACGCAGCGGGCTGGAGGGCGCCATGGCAACACCTTAGGCGTGGCGACCCGCACTTCTTCCCAACTTGGCCTGCCCAATCCCCCTTATGGGGGACGCGGCGGGTATGTGACGTGGGCCACTGTGGGGGCATGTCCACGCGTGAGGGAAAAGCATGGCCCGCGACCGGTCAGTTCTGGTGGCATGGCGACGAGCCCGACGACCCGGCTGCCTACCCGCTGCATGCGGTGGTGTTCGACCTCGACGCCCTGTCCGAGCTGGACCTCGACGGTCACCGCGTGGTCTACAACGCCGCATTCGCCTCGCTGGGGCTGGACCTGCAGTGGAGCGTCGGGCGCTATCAGCGGCTGATGGCGCTGCCGGACGAACGCCAGCGGGTCGCCGCCGAACTGCGCAAACGGTGCGTCGGCACGGAATGCGATGTGCTGGTCAAGCTGCTCGTCGACGAGATATGCGCGGCCAAGGACATGATGTTCGAGGAGATGATCCTCGACGCCGGCCTGACGCCGCGCCCAGGCCTGGTGGACCTGGTGATGGACGCCTTCGTGGCGCACATCCCGGTCAGCGTCGTCACCACCGGCCGGCGCAGCTGGGCCGAGCCACTGGTGCGTCAGCTGGTCGGTGAGGGTCTCGTCGAATCCGTCGTGACCGCCGACGACGTGAGCGGGCCGAATCTGTTCGCGCACGCGCTCGCCGAACTCGGGGTCGCGCCCCATGATGCGCTGGCCGTGGCCGGCTCACCCGCCGCGTTGCGCAGCGCGAATGCGGCCGGTGTGGCCACCGTGCTCATCGATGCCGACGCCGGGCGAGGACGGGCGGCCGCTGCGGTGCGTGCCGGCTACAACGGCACCGGAGATGCGTTGCGGCTGGCCAACTGTCGCCGGCTGCACGCCCGGTGGTGGGATCAGCACAGCCCGTCGGCGGCCTAGCGGATCCGGCTATCCGTTGCGGATGTACTCGATGACCGCGCTGAAGTCCTTGTCGGCGTGGTCGCGGGCAAAGTTGGCGTAGATCTCGGCGGCGTGGCTGCCCAGCGGCGCCGCGGACCCGGTCGAGGTGACGGCGTCCATGGCCAGACCGAGGTCCTTGTTCATCAGCGCCGTCGCGAAGCCCGGTTTGAAATCGTGGTTGGCCGGCGAGGTGGGAACGGGCCCGGGCACCGGGCAGTTCGTGTGGACCGACCAGCAGTTGCCGGTGGCACCGGTGATCACGTCGAAAAGGGACTGCTTGTCCAGTCCGAGCTTCTCGGCGAGCACGAATGCCTCCCCGACGGCGATCTGCTGGACCGCCAGCACCATGTTGTTGCACACCTTGGCCGCCTGGCCGGCGCCGGAGTCGCCGCAGTGAATGATCTTGCCCGCCATGGCCTCCAGCACGGGGCGACCGCGCTCGACTGCCTCGGTGTCGCCACCGACCATGAACGCCAGCGTGCCGGCCACCGCGCCCTTGACGCCGCCGGACACCGGTGCGTCGAGCTGGGCGAAACCATGGTCGGCGGCCAGCTTGTGCACTTCCCGGGCGTCATCGACGGAGATGGTGGAGCTGTCGATGAACAGAGCGCCCGCGGCAGCCTTGGGCAGGATGTCCGCATAGCAGTTCTTCACCAGCACACCGCTGGGCAACATGGTGATCACGATATCGGCACCGGCAACGGCTTCGGCGCCTCTGTCGAAAACGCTGGCGCCGTTGGCCTTTGCGGCATCTTTGGCTGCGGTGACGGGATCGAAGCCCTGCACGGCATGTCCGGCCGCCAGCAGGTTGGCGGCCATCGGGCCGCCCATGTTACCCAGTCCCAGAAAAGCAACGGTGCTCATCTTTCTGCCTTACCTCTCGTTAGCCGGCGGCCCTGGCCCGGGCGGATTCCGCCCGGCCGATGACCACGCGCATGATCTCGTTGGTGCCCTCCAGGATGCGGTGTACCCGCAGATCCCGGACGATTTTCTCCAAGCCGTATTCCTTGAGGTAGCCGTAGCCGCCGTGCAGCTGCAGGGCCTGGTCGGCGACCTCGTAACAGGTGTCGGTGACGTAGCGCTTGGCCATCGCGCACAGGGTCACCTTGTCGGGGTGGTCGCTGTCGAGGGCGGATGCCGCTCGCCACAACATGTTCCGCGAGGTCTCCAGGCCGGTGGCCATATCTGCGAGCGTAAAACGGATGGTCGGCTCGTCGAGCAGTGCTCCACCGAACGCCTGCCGGTCGGCGAGATAGCTCACCGTCTTGTCGTAGGCGGCCTGCGCGCCACCCAGCGAGCACGCCGCGATATTGATGCGGCCGCCGTTGAGCCCGTTCATCGCGATCCCGAAACCGGTGCCCTCGGTGCCGCCCAGCAGCGCGTCGGCCGGCACCCGGGCACCCTCGAACACGACCTGAGCGGTGGGTTGGGCATTCCAGCCCATCTTCTGCTCATCGGCGCCGAAACTCACGCCTGGGGTGTCCTTCTCGACGACGAACGCCGAGATGCCGCGGGGTCCGTCGGCGCCGGTGCGGGCCATCACCACATACAGGTCCGACACACCCGCCCCGGAGATGAACTGCTTCACCCCGTCCAGGACGTAGTGGTCACCGTCCCGAACGGCCTTGGTGCGCAACGCCGCCGCGTCCGATCCTGCTCCTGGCTCGGTGAGGCAGTAGCTGGCGATGGATTCCATGGACGCGAGTTTGGGCACCAGCGTCTTGCGCTGCTCGTCGGTGCCGAAGCTGTCCACCATCCAGGCACACATGTTGTGGATGGACAGGAACGCGGCGATCGTGGGGTCGGCGGCCGCGAGCGCTTCGAAGATGCGCACCGCATCCAGTCGGCGTAGTCCGCTGCCGCCGGCATCCTCGGCACAGTAGATGCCCGCCATGCCCAGCTCGGCGGCCGCGCGCAGCACGTCGGTCGGGAAGTGATGGGACTCATCCCAAACCAGTGCGAACGGCGCGATGCGTTTCTCGGCGAAGGCGGCCGCCGTCTCGGTGATGACGCGCTCGTCGTCATCCAACTCGAACACCGGCACCTACTTCATGGTGGGGATGACGAACTCGGCGCCATCCTTGATGCCGGAGGGCCAGCGCTCGGTGACGGTCTTCACCTTGGTGTAGAACTGGATCGAGGCGGGTCCGTGCTGGTTGAGATCGCCGAAACCGGACCGCTTCCAGCCACCGAAGGTGTGATAGGCCACCGGAACCGGGATCGGCACGTTGACCCCGACCATGCCGACCTGCACCCGGGAGACGAAGTCGCGGGCGGCATCACCGTCGCGGGTGAAGATCGCCACGCCATTGCCGTATTCGTGCTTGGTGGGCAGTTCGAGTGCGGCTTCGTAGTCCTCGGCGCGCACGATGCACAGCACGGGCCCGAAGATCTCGTCGGTGTAGATGGACATGTCGGTGGTGACGTGGTCGAACAGGGTGGGCCCGATGAAGTAGCCGCCTTCGAGGCTCTGGTCGTCGAAGGTGAGTTCGTCGGTGGCGCGTTCGCGGCCGTCGATCACGATTTCGGCGCCGGCGTCCACACCCTGGCCGATGTAGTCGCGGACCCGCTCCAGCGCGGCGCCGGTGACCAGCGGGCCGTAGTCGGCCTTGGGGTCCAGGCTGTGCCCGACGCGTAGCTGGTTGACGCGCTCGACGAGCTTGGCGCGCAGGCGGTTTGCGGTTTCCTCGCCGACGGGTACCGCGACGCTGATCGCCATGCAGCGCTCACCGGCGCTGCCGTAGCCCGCGCCGATCAGGGCGTCGACGGCCTGGTCGAGATCGGCGTCGGGCAGCACGATCATGTGGTTCTTGGCGCCGCCGAAGCACTGTGAACGCTTGCCGTGTGCGGCCGCGGTGGAGTAGATGTACTGCGCGATGTCGGAGGACCCGACGAAACCGACCGCCTGGACGTCGGGGTGGGTCAGGATGGCGTCGACGGCCTCCTTGTCGCCCTGGACCACCTGGAACACGCCCGGGGGCAGACCGGCCTCGATGAAAAGCTCGGCCAGCCGCAGCGGGACCGAGGGGTCGCGCTCGGAGGGCTTGAGGATGAACGCGTTTCCGCACGCGAGCGCCGGTCCGGCCTTCCACAACGGAATCATCGCCGGGAAGTTGAACGGGGTGATACCGGCGACGACGCCGAGCGGCTGGCGGATCGAGTAGACATCGATACCGGTGCCCGCGCCCTCGGTGAACTCACCCTTGAGCAGGTGGGGGATGCCGATCGCGAACTCGATGACCTCGATACCGCGCTGGATGTCGCCCAGGGAGTCCGCGACGGTCTTGCCGTGCTCGATGGACAGCAGCCGGGCGAGCTCGTCGGCGTTCTGGTTGACCAGGTCGACGAAGCGCATGAAGACCCGCGCGCGGCGCTGCGGGTTGTAGGCGGCCCACACCTTCTGCGCCTCGACGGCGTTGGCGACGGCGGTGCCGACGTCGGCGGTCGAGGCGAGCAGGACCTGGGCCTGGACCTCGCCGGTGCTGGGGTTGAGCACATCGGCGGTGCGGGTGGATGCGAGGGCGCTGCGCTCGCCGTTGATGAAGTGCGGAATCTGTGTGGTCATGACGTCCGTCCAAAGGGGTGAGCAGAATTCAGAGGCCCGGCGCACGGCCGAGATACTTGCATATCCTAGTAATTCGTCACGAGGTTTGGCAAGGGTCGAGGCGGGACCCCTTTTATTTACGTTACGGTGTCGTTAAGATATTCGGATGACTGCGCCCGCGATGGACATCGACGTGCTGGTGGTGGGCGCCGGGCCCACCGGTCTGACGCTGGCGTGTGCGCTGCGCCTGCACGGATTGTCGGTGCGGATCGTCGATCGCGCCGGCGGCCCGGCCACGACATCGCGGGCGAACTTCCTGCACGCCCGCGGTTCGGAGGTGCTGGGCCGCATCGGCGGCCTCGGGACCCTTCCCGAAGAGTCGTTGCGCGCCATGCGGATCACCAGCTATCTGGGCGGACGTCCGCTGATGACGCTGGAGTTCGGTGACCCGGGTCTGGGCACTGCCGCTCCACCGATGGTGGTGTCGCAAGCCCGGGTCGAAGGTGCGTTGCGAGACCGGTTGGCTGCTCTCGGTCTCGTGCCGGAGTGGGGCAGGGCCCTGGTCGGTCTGCGGCAGGAACCCGGGTGCGCGCTGGCCGAACTCGACGGCGGCGAGACGGTCCGGGCCCGTTGGGTCGTCGGGTGCGACGGTACCTCCAGCAGCACAAGGCAACTGGCGGATATCGGGTTTCCCGGGGTAAAGCTCACCGAACGCTTCCTGCTGGCGGATGTGCATCTGGATTGGGACGTCGACAGGGGAGGTACGTCCGGGTGGATACATCCCGATGGCGTGATCGGCGTGATGCCGATGCCCGACCCCCAGGGCGGCGGCGATCTGTGGCGGGTCTTCGCCTATGACCCGGACCAGGGTCAAAAGCCCACTGACGGTGAGATTCTCCAGCGGATCCGAACGGTGCTGCCCGAGCGCACCGGGCTCGACGTTCGTGTCGGTGATCCGCAATGGCTGTCGGTGTTCACCGTGCACCGCAGACTGGCCCACACCTACCGGCGCGGCCGGATCCTGATCGCCGGCGATGCGGCCCATGCCCATTCGCCGTTCGGTGGGCAGGGGATGCTCACCGGGATCGGGGATGCCGAGAATCTGGCATTCAAACTCGCGTTGGTGGTGCGCGGCCTGGCCACCGACGCGCTGCTGGACACCTACGAGGCCGAACGGCGACCCTTGGCCAAGGGGGTGCTGCGGGGTACCAGCGCGGTGACCAGGGTCAACATCGCGAGCAACCCGGTCGGGCGCTTCCTGCGGGATCGGGTGGCCCCGCGGATCTTCAGCGTCGGTGCCGTGCAACGCTGGACGACCTTCACCGCGTCACAGCTATGGGTGAGTTATCGCAAGGGACCGCTCGGCGGGCGCGGGCCCAGGCCGCGGCCGGGGGACCGGATCGCCGACATTGCCTGCACGCTTGCCGACGGGACACCCGCACGGCTGCACCGCGAACTCGGCGGCCGGTGGGCATTGTTGCGGCCAGCCGGCACAACGCTCGGAGCGGACGCCACCGCGGCGCTGCGCAGGCTCGGCGATTTCGTCGGCTGTCTCGGTCACGACGGTGCGGAGTTGATGCTCATCCGCCCGGACGGGCACCTGGCGTGGCGGGGTAGCCCCGGCGAGGAGGCCGACCTGAACCGCTGGCTCGCTTCAGCTCTGGAGACCGGCACCGTCCGATGAATGGGCCGGTGGGCCGGGGTCGACCGCGTGATGCCGCAACCGATCTGGCCATCCTGCGGGCCGCTCTGGCGCTGTTCATCGACAGGGGCGTCGAGGGGACCAGCATGGAGCAGATCGCCAAGCGGGCGGGCGTCGGCAAGCCGACGATCTATCGCCGCTGGTCGAGCAAGGAAGAGGTGATCGCTGCGGCAATGGAGACCCTGGTGGCCGAGGAGGTCGGGTGGGCGGCGTCGGAGGTCATCGAGACACAGTCGCCGTATGCGTTGGTGGAGGCGGCGATCGACGGTGCGGCGGCCATGGCGGCCACCGCTGAGTACCGCGCCCTGGTGGCCAGGGTGTTCGGCTCGGCGGTCAGTCACCCGGAGTTGATGGCCCGCTACTGGGAGCGCTATATCCTGCCGCGTCGCCAACTGGCCGCGCGGCTGTTGGAGCGGGCCCGTCAGGAAGGAACCGTGGCCGCCGACACCGACGTCGAGGTCACCATCGACATGATGGTGGGCGCGATCACCTACCGTGTGCTGCAGCCGAATCCACCCGATGTCACCGAGATGCGGCGGTACCTGCGCCAGGTCTACCGCCAAGTGGGGCTGCTACCGAGTCGGGTGGATCGAGACTAGGCCTGGCGTTCCTGATGCCACCGGTCCAGCAGGGCCGGGATCTCCGCCATCAGGAAGGCGTAGAAGTCGCGCATCTGACTCAGCCGCTCACGGGCCGCACTGTCGTCCTCGGTGGCCGCGATGCCGGCGTCGGCTGCGGCCTGCATGGCCGACAGGGTCTCGTTCTGGTTGGTGAACAGGATGGCCCAGGCATCGTCGCGCAGCCGGAAGTGGTCGCGTCTGCTGGCCGGTGCGGGAACTCGTTCGGCAAGGCCGACCGAGGTGAGCATCTTGAGTGCGCCCGAGATCGAACCCGCACTCGCCTGCAGGTCATCGGCGAGCTCGCCCATGGTCATGCTGGGGCGCTCGGTGAAGAGCAGCGTTGCGAGCACCCGCGCCGTCATGCGCTGCAGCCCGTGGCTGGACAGCACCAGCGCGAGTTGTTCGGCGGCGTGCTGCAGTTCTGACGACGTGGACACCTGAAAACCTGCCCTTCACAGAAAGCTTCAATAATTTCTGAAAGTTCAGTATAGTGGTCCGCGGTGTTCCGGGAAGTCTGGTCGGAGATGGTATCCAGCTGCGTTCCGCCGGGTCCGGCGGTACGCCCGACCGAAGGGTGACCGTGTCCCCCGTGCTGTCCCCGTCCGCTCCGGCTGCCACGCCGGAGATCATCCGCGTCCACGATCTGACGTTCAGCTATCCCAAGGCCGCCGAACCCGCCATCCGCGGAATGGATTTCGCCGTCGGGCAGGGCGAGATCTTCGGGTTCCTCGGCCCCAGCGGCGCCGGGAAGTCGACCACCCAGAAACTGTTGATCGGGCTGCTCCGCGGCCACGGCGGCAGTGCCACGGTGTTCGGTCGAGACCCACTCGACTGGGGCCCGGACTACTACCAGCGGGTGGGCGTGTCTTTCGAGTTGCCCAACCACTATCAGAAGCTCACCGGCCTGGAAAACCTCCGGTTCTTCGCATCCTTGTACGACGGCCCCACCGCGGACCCGATGGAACTGCTGGATTCCGTGGATCTGGCCGATGCAGCGAAGGTCCGGGTTGGCAAGTACTCCAAGGGCATGCAGATGCGGCTGACCTTCGCCCGATCGCTGATCAACAATCCCGAACTGCTGTTCCTCGACGAGCCGACCTCCGGGCTGGACCCGGTCAGCGCGCGCAAGGTCAAGGACATCATCCTGGGGCTGAAGGCACGCGGTGCGACGATATTCCTCACCACCCACGACATGTCGACGGCCGACGAACTGTGCGACCGCGTCGCGTTCGTGGTCGATGGGCAGATCGTGGCCCTCGACACCCCGGCCGAGCTGAAAATCGCGCGCATTCAACGTCGGATACGGGTGCAGTATCGATCGGGCAAGGCGCTCGAATCCGCCGAATTCGGACTGGACGGCCTGGCGGACGACCCGGAATTCCATGCCGTGCTGCGTGATCACCACATCGAAACCATCCACAGCCAGGAAGCCAGCCTCGATGACGTCTTCGTCGAGGTGACCGGAAGGCGTCTGACATGACCCGGCTACGGACGGCGATCCGGCTCGAACTGACCTTGCAGTACCGGCAGAAGTTCCTGCACGCGGGTGTGTTCTCCGGGCTCATCTGGCTCGCCGTACTGCTACCGATGCCACCTGATCTGCGTCCGGTCGCCGAGCCCTACGTGCTGGCCGGCGATATCGCGATCATCGGCTTCTTCTTCATCGGCGGGTCGGTCTTCTTCGACAAGCAGGAGCGCACCCTGGGCGCACTCCTGTCGACGCCGTTGCGGTTCTGGGAGTATCTGAGCGCCAAACTCGCTGTACTGAGTTCGATTTCACTGCTGGTCGCGGTCATCGTGGTGACCGCCGCAGACGGGCTCGCCTATCGGCCGGTGCCGTTGCTCGGCGGCGTGCTGCTCGGCACCCTGCTGATGCTGATCGTCGGGTTCATCACCTCGCTGCCCTTCGCCGCGGTCACCGACTCGTTCCTGGCCGCCACCATCCCGCTGGCGATCATGCTGGTCCCGCCGGTCATCCACTATTCGGGTCTGTGGCCCAACCCGGTGCTCTACGTGTTCCCGATGCAGGGGCCGATGCTGCTGCTGGGTGCTGCGTTCCACCAGGTGGACCTGACCGGCTGGCAGCTGCTCTACGCGGTGCTCTATCCGGTGCTGTGCGTGGTCGTGCTGTGGCGTGCCGCTCACACGTTGTTCGATCGCTACGCGGTGCAGAGGGCGGGAGTGCTGTGACGGTCCCATCTGCGCGTGCGCTGGCGGCCTTCGCCCGCAACGATCTTCGCGGCACCTACCGCGATCCCCTGCTGGTCATGCTGGTGCTCGCTCCGGTCATCTGGACAACGTGCGTTGCGGTGCTCACACCGATGTTCACCGATATGCTCGCCGCGCGCCAGCAGTTCGACCTGGTGCCTTACTACCCGTTGATTCTCACGGGGTTTCTGCTGCTGACCAGCATCATCATCGCCGGCGGAATGGCAGCGTTCCTGGTGCTCGAGGAGATGGACGCCGGCACGCTGACAGCGCTGCGGGTGGCGCCGGTGTCGTTGTCGACGTTCTTCGGGTACCGCGCCGCCACGGTCATGCTGGTCACCACCGCCTACGTGGTGGCCACGATGTCGTTGAGCGGAATTCTGCAACCGGGCCTGGTCCCGGTGCTGATACCGATCGGGATGCTCGCCGGATTGTCCGCTGTGGTGACCTTGCTGCTGATCGTCGCGGTGGCAGGCAACAAGATTCAGGGTATCGCGATGATGCGAGCGCTCGGTATGCTGATCGCCGGTCTGCCGTGTCTGCCGTGGTTCATCGACTCGGCCTGGAACCTGGCTTTCGGTGTGCTGCCGCCCTACTGGGCGGCCAAGGCGTTCTGGGTCGCCAGCGAGCATGGCACCTGGTGGCCGTACGTCATCGTCGGCGCGCTGTACAACCTGGCGGTCGCGTGGCCGCTGTTCCGTCGCTTCATCGCCAAGAACATCTGAGAACCGGCAGAGATCAAGGCATTCGGGCGCGCAGGCCTGCGACGAAAGCCCGGGTGTCCGCCCACGACGGCAGTAACCCGGCGGCCTGCACCTCGTCCAGCGTGGGCGCGGCGGCATCGCGCTCGGAGAGGTTCAGTGGGTGCTCTTCGGGCCAGTCGATGCCCAGGGAGGTGGCCAGGATGGTGTGCTCACGCTGCGGTGCGTAGCCGGCCGAACACAGGTACATCACCGTCGAATCATGTTCCAGTGCAAGGAAAGCGTGGCCGAGGCCCTCGGAGAGGTAGACCGACTTGCGTTCGCGATCATCGAGCAGGACGGCATCCCACTGCCCGAAGGTGGGGGAGCCGACCCGGAGGTCGACCACCACGTCGTACACCGAACCGCGCACGCATGTCACGTATTTGGCCTGACTCGGCGGCAGCTCGGAGAAATGCACACCGCGCAGCACGCCGGCCGCCGACACCGAGCAGTTGGCCTGAGCTATGTCGAAGTGGTGCCCGGTCATCGCGCTGAACTCGGGATCGCTGAACCACTCGAAGAACAGGCCGCGCCCGTCGACGTGCAGCGCCGGCGTGATCTCCCACGCGCCCGGAACCCTCAGTTCCCGGGCGGTCACTGTCCGCGCTCCGCGTACCGGGCTTCGACGGCGGCTTTCACAGGGCCCCACCAGGACTCGTTGTTGCGGTACCAGTCGACGGTGGCGGCCAGTCCGGCTTCGAAATCGGTGTGCTCCGGGTGCCAGCCGAGTTCGTCGCGCAGCGCCGAGGCGTCGATTGCGTAACGCAGATCATGGCCGGCGCGGTCGGTGACCCGGTCGAAATCGTCGGGATCACGGTCGAGCAGTCGCAGTAGCGTGCGCAGCACCGACAGGTTGTCGCGTTCCCCGTCGGCGCCGATCAGATAGGTGCGGCCGGAATCGCCGTCGCGCAGGATCCGCCACACCGCCGCATTGTGATCGTCGACGTGAATCCAGTCCCGCACATTGGCCCCGGCGCCGTATAGCTTGGCCCTGCGCCCGGTCAGCACGTTGGTGATCTGGCGCGGGATGAACTTCTCCACGTGCTGATAGGGCCCGTAGTTGTTGGAGCAGTTCGAGATCGTCGCGCGCACACCGTAAGAGCGGACCCAGGCCCGCACCAGCAGATCGGCGGAGGCCTTCGTCGACGAATACGGGCTCGACGGGTTGTAGGGCGTGGACTCGGTGAACCGCGTCGGATCGTCGAGTGCGAGATCGCCGTACACCTCGTCGGTCGACACGTGATGCAACCGCACGCCATGCCGGCGCACCGCTTCGAGCACCGTGAAGGTACCGATGACATTGGAGTGCAGAAACGGCGTCGGGTCGGCCAGGCCGTTGTCGACGTGGGTCTCCGCCGCGAAGTGCACCACCGCGTCCGTCTCGGCAACCAGCCCGGTGACCAACTCGGCGTCGGTGATGTCACCTTCGACGAGCCGGATCCGGTCGGCCGCCGGTGCCAGCGACTCCCGGCTGCCGGCGTAGGTGAGCGCGTCGAGCACCGTCACCTCGGCGTCCGGGTTCTCGCGCAGCGTCAGGTGCACGAAGTTCGCGCCGATGAACCCGGCGCCACCGGTGACCAGCAGGCGCATGGGTGAAACCCTATCGGGCTACTTCTTGAGGCCCAGCGGACCCGCCAGTTCGGTCAGCGTCGGGATCAGCTTGTCCCAGCCGCCCAGTACCTGGATGGCCACATGATCTGCGCCGGCCTCCAGATGCTGGTGCAGTCGCGCCGCGATGGCATCAGCGTCGCCGTGCGCCACCACGGCATCGATCAACCGGTCGCTGCCCGGCTTGGCGATGTCGTCCTCGGTGAAACCGAGCCGGCGCCAGTTGTTCAGATAGTTGCTCAGGTTCAGGTAGAAGTCGACAGCGCCGCGTCCGACCTCCCGGGCCTCGTCCGCGTCGGTGCTGAGCACCACCTTGTGCTCGGGGGCCAGGAAGACGGTGTTGCCGATCAAATTGTGGGCCTGGCCGGTGTGCTGGGGGGTGGTCAGGTACGGATGGGCACCCGCGCTGCGGGCTGCTGCCAGCTCGAGCACCTTGGGCCCGAGCGCGGCGATCACCCGGCGGCTGGTCGGGACCTTCTGCGCATCGAGCGCGTCGAGGTATTCGACGAGCACGTCGTAGGGCTTGCGGTACTCCTCGGTGTGCTCGGGGTGACCGATGCCGATCCCGAGCAGGAACCGGCCGGGGAAGGCCTTTTCCACCCGGTGGTAGGCCTGCGCGACCTCCTCGGCATCGGCCGTCCACACGTTGACGATGCCGGTGGCCACCTGCAGGTTCTCGGTGGCCTCCAGCAGCGGCTCGACATAGTTCAGGTCGCCCTTGGGTGAACCGCCGATCCAGAGTGCGCCGTAGCCGAGCCGCTCGATCTCGGCGGCCTGATCGGGCTTGGGGACACCGAACGTCCAGACGCCGTAGCGGCCGAGGTCGGGCTTGAGCGTGACAGCGTCGGTCATGTGTTGTCCTTAATTCCGGGTCTCGTTACTGCAGGCCGAGCGGGCCGGCCAGTTCTGCGAGCGCAGGCACCAGCTTGTCAGTACCCGTCAACACCTGAACCGGAACGTGGTCGGCGCCGGCGCTGAGGTGTTCGCGCAGGCGCGCGGCGACGGCCTCGGTGGTGCCGTGGGCGACGACCGCGTCGACCAGTGCGTCGCTGCCGGGCTTGGCCACATCGGCATCGGTGAAGCCGAGCCGCTTCCAGTTGTTGAGATAGTTCGCGAGGTTCAGATAGATCTCCAGCGCGTTGCGCCCCACCTCGCGTGCCCTGTCTGCGTCCGTCATGAGAACCACCTTGTGCTCGGGGGCGAGGAAGGCGTCGGGTCCGATGAGCTCGCGGGCTCCACGGGTGTGCTCCGGGGTGGTGAGATACGGGTGGGCGCCGGCGCTGCGCCGTGCCGAGAGCTTGAGGACCTGTGGGCCGAGGGCGGCCACCACGATGCGGTCCTTGGGCACACCGTGCTGATCCAGCTCGCCGAGGTAGTCGTTGAGCGCGTCGTAGGGCTTCTTGTACTCGGTGTGCGCCTCGGGGTGGCCCACGCCGATGCCGAGCAGGAACCGGCCCGGGTATTGCTTCTCGATGCGGTGGAAGGAGTCGGCCACCGGGGCGGCCGCAGCGGTCCAGACGTTGACGATGCCGGTCGCGAGCTGGAGGGAGTCGGTGGCGCCGAGGATCGGGTCGACCCACTCGAGCTCGGCGGGTGGCGAGCCGCCGGCCCAGATCGCGCCGTAACCCAGGCCCTCGATATCGCGGAGCTGCCCCGGCGAAAGCTGCTGCCATTGGCTGTAGTGGCCGAATACCCCGAATGCGCCCAAGTTTGGTTTCGTCATGGTCAGGTCAACCGCGGCCGAAACCGTGCGCATTCCGATTCGCGCAGATTGACCGCAAATTATTCGGTGCCGGCCGCGGAGAGTTCACCAGGAGTCGGTGTGACCGGTGCCGGTGCCACCAGCGGCAGGCACACGGCGAACCGGGTGTCACCGGGCTTGCTCTGCACCGAGATGTTGCCGCCGTGCTTTTCCACCACGATGCGCCAGGCCAGATCCAGGCCGAGGCCGGTGCCCTCACCGAAGGGCTTGGTGGTGAAGAATGGGGTGAAGATGCGCTCGATGACATCCTCCGGGATACCCGGGCCGTCATCGCAGATCTCCACTCGGATCATCTGTTCGTTCTCCCGCGCGGTGCGGATGGTCAGCGTCCCGTGCCCCTGCATCGCCTGGATCGCGTTGTCGATGATGTTGGTCCACACCTGGTTGAGATCACCTGGGTAGCACTGCAATTCGGGCAGTGTCTTGTCCAGGTCCTTGACGATGGACACCGGCCTGCCCTTGCGGGGCCCGCCGATCTTGTCGCCGAACATCATGATGGTGCTGCGCAGCAGCTCGTGTACGTCGGCGCTGCCGTAGGCGCCGCGGTCCATCTGCGAGTACTGCTTGGCGCCGGCCAGCAGCGCCGAGGTCCGCTTACTGGCCTCGGCGATCTCGTTCATCCGCAACTCGTTGTCGATGGTGTATTTCAGCCACCCGATGGCACCTTGCAGCGACGCGGTGGCGTCGACATCGTCGACGGAGGTGAGGACCTTTTCCAGCCAGTCGGTGTCCAGGCCCGCCTCGACGAATGTCGGCGCGTAATCCCAGGCGCCGATGATGTCGTGGTCCTCCAGCCAATCGCCGATCGCATCCTCGCGATCCGAGGCCTCCAGGGCCGAGAGCTCGACGTCCCGATTCTTGGCGACCTGCTCGGCCACGTCGTCCTGGATGCGGACCAGGACCCGCAGCGCCTCGGGGCTGAACTTTCCGTCCGCGAGCATCGACAGCTTGTGCCGCATCTTGCCGACCGTCTCGCGCAGATCCGAGACGGCGCGCGCCGTTGCGGCGGCCGGGTTGTTGAGCTGGTGGGTCAGGCCCGCCGTGATGGTGCCCAGCGCCAGCAATTTCTCGCGCTGCCCGATGATCTGGCTCTGGCGCCGGCCGCCGACCAGCTGGCCCTCCATCAGGTGCACCGCCATCGGGAACTGTTGGCGCATGAACTCGGCGAAGGTGTCGGCCTGCAGCACGAACACCCGTGACTTGGTGACCAGCCGCACCGAGGCCTGGTAGAGCTGTTCCTCGCCGGGGATGTAGGCCGACCACGCACCGAAGTACACGCCGCGCTGGGAGGTGCGGTTGGTCTGGATGTCGACGCCGCCGGAGCGCTTCGACATGACCAGCTCACCGTCGATCAACACGTAGAAGCAGGTCGCCGATTCGCCCTCGACCACGAGCGGGCCCGCAGGGAAATACTGGATATGGCCGGCCTCGCACAGGATGTCCAGCTGCTCATCGGAGAGATGCTCGAAGAGGAACAGGGTGCGCAACTCGTCGCGCACACACTCTTCGCCGTTCTGTGCGCCCATTGCTCGCGTCCTCTCAGGCTTCCGCCAGATACCTGTGCACCAACATCACTGCCATCGAACCCTCGCCGACCGCCGCGGCCACCCGCTTGGCCGACTCCGAACGCACATCACCGGCGACGAATACGCCGGGAACGCTCGTCTCCAGGTGATGCGGCGGACGGTCCAGCGTCCAGCCGACCTTGTCGCGGAGATCCGGCCCCGACAATATGAAGCCGTTATCGTCGCGAGCTATTCCCGCTTCCTCCAGCCATTCCGTGCGGGGCGTGGCCCCGATGAAACAACACATCCGGTTGCACGGAACGGGTTCGGTTTCGCCGGTCCGCTTGTCGAGGAGAACCAGCCCGGACAGGAAACCGTCGCCCGGGGTGATGTCGACGACCTCGGTACACGTCCTGACCTTGATGTTGTCGGTCCGGTTGATGCGATCGACGAGGTACTGCGACATCCCGGCCTCCAGCGATGAGCCGCGGATCAGCATGGTGACCGACTTGGCCGTCTGCGACATGTACATCGCGGCCTGGCCCGCCGAGTTGGCGCCGCCGACGATGTAGACATCCTCGCCCGCACATTCGTTGTTGTCGGCCACGGATGCGCCGTAGTAGACGCCACGGCCGATGTAGTTGTCGCCGGGGGAGTCGGGGTTTTCCCAGCATCCGGTGATCTCGAGCTGGCGGTAATCGACGCCGGTGGCCAGGATCACCGCGCGGGCGCCGATGGTCTGGTCATCGTTGAGGTGGACGGTGTGGGCCGCACCGATACCGCCGGTCTTGAGCCGGCCGGCCTCCTGCGTCGTGATGACCTCGGCGCCGAAGCGCTCGGCCTGCCGCCGGGCGGTCGTCGTCAGCACGGCACCCGCGACGCCGTTTTCGAAGCCGAGGTAGTTCTCGATCTTCGAGCTGCGGCCGGCCTGCCCGCCGGTGGTGGCCTTCTCGATGAGGACGGTCTTGAGGCCCTCGGAGGCGCCGTATACCGCGGCGGCCAGGCCGGCGGGACCGCCGCCGATCACCGCGAGGTCGTACATGTCCAGCTGCGGGCTGGTGGACAACCCGAGCAGCGCGGCCAGTTCCGCGTCGCTGGGTGCGACCATCGTGTGGCCCTTCTCGGTGATGACCACCGGAAGAACGCTGTCATCGAGGCCGGCGGCCTGTAGCAGTTGCTGGCCCTTGGGCTCGTCGGCGTTCACGCTGCGGAACGAGTACTCGTTGCGGGCCAGGAACTGGCGCACCTCCCAGGAACGGTCGTTGTACCGGTGACCGATGACCTTGGTGTAGGGCATGCCGCGGTCTCCGACCGAGCGCCACTCCTCGAGCAGTCCGTCGATGACGGGATAGAGCTTCTCCTCCGGCGGGTCCCACGGTTTGAGCAGATAGTGGTCGAGGTCGACGACGTTGATCGCATCGATCGCGGCGTGGGTGTCGGCGTAGGCCGTGAGCAGCACGCGGCGGGCCATTGGGAAGAACTCCATCGCCTTTTCGAGGAATTCGATCCCGCTCATCTGCGGCATCCGGTAGTCGGCGACGAACACGGCGACGGTGTCGCCGCGCAACTTCAGTTCCTTGAGGGCCTCCAAGGCGTCGGCGCCGGATTCCGCACGGATGATGCGGTAGCGCTCGCCATAGTGGCGGCGCAGATCGCGGGCCACCGCACGGGAGACGGCCGGGTCGTCATCGACCGTCAGGATTGCGGGTAAACGGGGTTGGTTCTCAGATCCGGGCATTGCCCATAAGTATGCGCCGCTGGTCTGACGAAATTCTGCCCGGATGTCCGGTTCGGGGACGGCATCGCCGAGGGCGAACACGGCGTCCGTCCCGGGGTTCCTAGACTCCGAGAATGACCGTCCTCGAATTCTCCGACTCCGTTGCCATCGCGCTCGCCCCGGATGCGGTCTACGCGCTGGTCTCAGATGTCACCCGGATCGGGCAGTGGAGTCCGGTGTGCAAGGCCTGCTGGTGGGACGAACCTGGCGCCGGTGCCGTGGTGGGGGCGTGGTTCACCGGCCGTAACGTCCTTCCAGAAAGAACCTGGGAGACGCGCAGCCAGGTGGTCGTTGCCGAACCCGGACGCGAGTTCGCGTGGGAGGTGAACAACGGCTGGGTGCGCTGGGGTTTCAGTGTCGAGCCGCAGGATGCCGGATCGCGACTCACCCAGTACTGGCGATTCCTGCCCAAGGGCCTCGAGGGATTTCGCGAGCGGTTCGGTGACGACGCCGATGCGCAGATCGCTCAGCGATCCGCGTTGGCGCTCAGCGGTATTCCCGCCACGCTCGCCGCGATCAAAGCCGCCGCCGAAGCGCAGCAATAGATCCCGCGATCAGGACGAGCGCGCAACGATGACGGGAGTGCGGGCGGCCTGCGCGACCGCGGCCCCGACCGATCCGAGCAACATCCCGGCGAACCCGCCGCGGCCGTGGCTTCCGACGACCACAAGCTGCGCCGACTCCGCGTGCACGAGCAGCTGGTGAGCGGGATGGTCCCGGACCACCACCCGTCGGACCGCGACGTCGGGATAGCGCTCCTGCCAGCCGGCCAGCCGCTCGGCCAGTATCTCCTCGGCCTGCGGCTGTAGCGTCATCCACTCGTCGTTGGGGTACGCGTACACCGTCAGGTCGCTCCACGCGTGTACCGCGATCAGCTCGACCCCGCGCAGCGAGGCCTCCTCGAAGGCCACCGCGACCGCCGCCTCCGAGGCGGGTGAGCCGTCGATACCCACCACGATGGGGGCCTGCCCGGACTGCAGCTGCGCCTCCGCCGTGGCGTGAATCACCGCGACCGGGCAATGGGCGTGCCGGAGCAGCCCGGCGCTGACCGAGCCGAGCAGAGCGCGACCGACGCGGCCGAGCCCCCGACTGCCCACCACCACCAGTTGCGCGCCCTTGGACAGGTCGGACATCGTCGACACGGCATTGCCCTCGACGAGGTGTTCGGTGATCGGTAGCGGGCCTGAGGCGGCGGCAGCCTGCTCGGCGATCGCCGTCGCCCTGGACAGGATCTCGCGACTGTGCTGCGTGGCGATCCGTTCCAGCTGGTCCGCGATCGAAATCTCGTACCAGGTGCGTAGTCGATCGTCGGGCAGGACGTGTGCCAGGGTGAGCCCGACCTTGTGCAGGGCAGCCTCCCGCGCGGCCCAATCGACAGCTGATTCGCTCTCCTTCGAACCGTCGACTCCCACCACGATCCCTCGGTGTGACGTCATCTCAAACTCCTCGAATCGGCGATCCGGCGTGGCACGGACCGCAATGGTGCGGGCCCGAATCGAACGTAGAGCGCGTCGCGGCCCGCCGGACGGAGGCTTTGGTCACCGCCTGCAGGGGACAATGGCCCCTGCAGGCGCTGGGATATGCGTCCTCTCATGACCTGCCCGAGCTTGCTCGCCGCGCGATACCGCGCAGCATCTTCTGTTCCATCACGAAATGCGGGACGTCGAACCAGAAGTGGCCGGCCGCGCCGCCGTTGCCGCGTGCCAGCAATCGGGTGGCGCCGACGTCCTGCCGGAGGATGAACGCCCAAGATCCCGAGGCCTTTTGGCCGCGTCGAACACGCTCGAAGTCGGCAGGGGACATCAGCACCAGATGCGAGTCACGCTGCACCGCGGCCACCATCTGGCGGGCTGCCGGACCGTAGCGGCGGGCCAACCAGATCGTGTCACCGACGTGCACGTGTTGCCATTCGGGATGGATGGCATCGGCGTTGTGCACGTCGGCGCCGACCGCGCGCTCCAGCAGCGAGTAGCTGTAGAACCCGCCCCGGTCCTCGCCGATCTGGGCCAACCACGGCCAGATGTCGGCGCTGGAAGCGTCCACGCTCACCGCGCGGGTAGTTCGCGGGCCGGGCGCTTGGACCAGTTCGTCTCCCGGCAGCGTGGCTCGAATCTCGTCGGCGCGTGCTCCCCAGGTGTAGAGCCACGGTCGCAGGTGCACGCGATACAACGTGCCGAGGCACACCACGGCCGAGAGCGCTGCCAGCGCGGGGCGCTGCTTTCCCACCATGATCTCCGTTCGGCGGTTGCAGTGGCACGGGGCGAAGCGCCTGCGGGGGCCGCCGTCCCCGTGCGAGTCACTGGCATCTGATCACCTGCCCGCAGTCGCCGGATAGGGACCGAAGTCCCTCCCATCGGGGTCGTTCGTCCGGGGAAGGCCGACGCCGTCCACACCTGGATGCGGCGCCGCGAAGCCGATGACTTTGGGCCCTTACCGACCGAACCCCACGGGGGTACCAAGAGAGACATGCCCAACGGAGTAGATGCGGTACCGGCCTTCGACCTCGATATCACGACTCGCGGAGTCTTCCCCGGCGCCGTGGAGTACGCGCGCATCAAGATCGGCGGTCTCGGGCGATTCACCCGTCACCCGATCACCCACGCGCGCCTGCGGCTGACGCGGGGCCGCCGAGATGTCGATGGGTCCGCGGTGATCGCGCAGGCCAACATGGATGTGCGGGGACGTCCCGTTCGCGCGCAGGTTGAGGCCGCCACGGCCCGCGAAGCGATCGACAAGCTGGAGGCGTTGATGCGGCGGCGTCTCGAGCACGTGTGTGAGCTGTGGGAACCACATCGCGGACCAGATGCGGCGCCCCCCTGGCGTCACGCCGCGGAGTCCGGCGCGGCGCGTCCTCCGGTAACCGGCGAGGCCCGGATCAGTCGGCGCAAAAGCTATGCCATGGCCCCGTGCACCGTCGACGAAGCGGTCGCCGAAATGGAGATGTTGGGCTACGACTTCCACCTTTTCCACGAAATTGGCTGTGCTGCATCGGGTGTCGTGTACCGAGATTCGCCGACGGGGCTTCGCCTGGCCCTGGTGGCCCCCGCGCTCGCCGACCAGGTGGCACCCTTCCAGCTGCCGGTCAGCATCAGCGGCCAGCCGGTGCCTTGTCTGCGTGAGGAGGCAGCGGTGGAGCGCATGGGCCTGCTGAATCTGCCCTTCCTGTTCTACATCGACGCGGCCGCGGGGCGTGCCAGTGTGCTCTACCGGCGCCTTGACGGCGATCTCGCGGTGATTACGCCCGCCGGGTAGGTGGGCGCTCAGGCGCGGATCACCGCCACGGGCGCCGACGCGGATTCGACAACAGCGGTGCTGACCGAACCCAGCAACATTCCGGAAATCCCGCCCCGGCCCCGGCTTCCGACCACCACCAGCTGTGAATGCCTGGACTCGTCGATCAGCCAGCGCGCCGGCTTGTCGCACACGATGCGCCGGTGGACCGTGACGTCGGGATACTGCTCCTGCCACCCGGCCAGCCGTTCTCCGAGAATCTCGCGGCCCTGGTCCTCGAACTTGTGCCAATCCAGGCCCAGAATCGGAAACAGCGCGACGTCGCTCCAGGCATGCAACGCGACAAGGTCGACTCCGCGGCGTGACGCTTCGGCGAAGGCGAACCCGATCGCTGCCTCCGACGACGGTGAGCCATCGATACCGAGCAAGACCGGCAGCTCGCGGTCGGTGTCGCTGTCCACGCCGTCTTTGGCAACGACCACCGGACACCGTGCGTGGTGCAGCAGGCCGCGACTCACCGAGCCCAGCACGGCTCCACCGACCGGGCCGAGTCCGCGACTGCCGATGACGATCAGATCGGCGCTGCCCGAGGCTTCGGTGAGCTCCGTCATCACACCGTCGTGACGACGTTCGACCAGGACCTCCGGTGCAGGCGAACCGTCCACGGCGGCGCACAGCGCCTCCTGCGCGAGCTTGATGACATTGTCGGCGTTGTCTTCCTGCCACCCTTGATAGTCCGACAGCACAGCCTCTATCGACCAGCTGACAATGATCGGCGAAACGACGTGCATCAGGGTGACGGGGCGGCGCCGCAGAACGGCTGCACGGGCCGCCCAGCGCACAGCTGCCAGTGATTCCGGGGAGCCGTCGATGCCGACGAGCATCCCGAATCGAGTTGATGATTGCGACATTTGGTACTCCTGTGAACGGGTTGATCTGACGTTAGGGCAGCGTCGGCGACCGCTCAGGAGTCCTTGGTGTGTCGAACAAGGGACTTTGGACCTCAGACGGGGAGGGGGTGAGCTGCCTACAGTCGACACATGACCGACGATGACCACTCGATGACGATCCTGTCCGTGACCGAGTGCTGGAATCTGCTGGCGGGCGCAGCGCTTGGCCGGTTGGTGACCGCGGTCGACGGCAACCCGGCGATCTTCCCGGTGAACTACGCCGTGCAAGATCGGACGATCGTGTTCCGTACGGCACCGGGCACCAAGCTGGTCAGTGCGGCGATCAACAACAATGTCCTGTTCGAAGCGGACGGGCACGGTCTGAGCGAAGGCTGGAGCGTCATCGTGGCGGGAGTTGCACGCTCGATACGCAGCGACGAGGACATCGCCGAGGCCGAACGGGCCGGGGTGGTTCCCTGGACAGGTTCGGAGAAGCCGCATTTCGTCCGGATCCGCCCGCGCAACGTCACGGGGAGGCGATTTCGGTTCAATGTCACCCCAGCGTCGGCTCTGCCCGCCGAAGATCCAGTACTGGGATGACGAAAAACCTTGCCAAGCAACGCAGCATTGGCATCGGTGTCGCCCATCGGGGCCTCGGCGGATCGTGACACCGTCGTCGATCATCACCGTGACGATGAACCCGGTCCCTCATTGATCGGATATGTGACTCATGGCAAGGAGCCGGACCCGTGGGCCGGCGGATCATCGTTTCGGTGATACTCATGACCGACCGGGCGGACGACACCGCCAGTGTGCGGGATGTCGCGGCGCTGCAGGCTGTTCTCGACGAGACGCAGAGGGCGTTGCGCCGCAGGGAGCCCGTCGCGCTCGCGTCGGACTGCCAGGTGATGCACGATGTTGCCGCGGTGCGGGTGCCCGCGCATTTACCCGCACCTGTCGGGGATCTGAGTGCAGAGTTGGGTGCCGCGGCGGCGGATGCGCATGCTGCTGCGCACATGTGCCTGTCGGTGATCGAGCAGACACCGAACAACTATGACGCGGAGTTCCTGTCCAACCTCGAACAGGCGGGCCGCCAGGTGCAGGCGGCGATGGCGACTGCCAACAAGTACTTGGCGGGGTCCGCCACCGGGCCTGCGGCACCGTGAGTCTGAAGGGTATTTGTGCCCTGAAGAGCGAGGACCATTGCTACCCGGCCGGGGACGCTCGGCCGTTTCCGGCACCGTCGCCCGGAAACGACGATGGTGGGTATGGATGCAGCGCCCGATCGGCTCGCGGAGACCTTGGAGTCGGTCGGTGCCGCCGAGATCCGGGAAACCCATACCGGTCTGGTCGTACTCATCGGCGATCGCGCGTACAAGGTCAAGAAGCCGGTGGTCACCGACTTCCTGGACTTCAGCGCCCCCGAAGACCGAGAACGTGTCTGCCGGCGCGAGGTGAGCCTGAATCGGCGCCTGGCGCCCGCGAGTTATCTCGGCGTGGCGCACCTGGTCGGATTGTCCGACGGTCCTGGCGAGCCGGTCATCGTGATGCGCCGCCACCCGGACTCACGCTGCCTGGCGAGGTTGGTCACCGAATCCAGCTCGGTCGAGACCGAGCTGGAACAGATCGCCACCCTGTTGGCCCGCTTCCATCGGACCGCCGAACGCAATCACCTCATCGACACCTGCGCAACGGTGGACGCCGTCACCGCCCGCTGGCGGGAGAACCTGGCCGAACTGCGCAGCTACGCGCCCGACATCCTGCCCATCGACGGGGTCGCCGAACTGGAACGGCTCTTCGCCGCGTTCGTCTCCAGCCGACGGGCCCTGTTCGGGCGGCGCATCGAGGAACACCGGATCGTCGACGGTCATGGTGACCTGATGGCCGCCGACATCTACTGCCTGCCGGAGGGCCCCGCGCTGCTGGACTGCCTGGAGTTCGACGATCACCTGCGCTATGTCGACGGTATCGACGATGCCGCGTTCCTCGCGATGGACCTGGAGTTCCTGGGGCACAAAGACCTCGGCGCGTACTTCCTGGATCAGTATGTGCGTCGGGCCGACGATCAGGCCCCACCGGCGCTGGTCCACTTCTACATCTCCTACCGCGCGGTGGTCCGCGCCAAAGTCGACTGCATCCGTGTGCTGCAGGGGCACACCGAAGCTCGCGACGATGCCCGCAGGCACCTCTGCATCGCACTCGAACACCTCAGGATGGGAACGGTCCGGCTGATCATCATCGGAGGCGGCCCCGGCACGGGGAAATCGACCTTGTCCCGATCATTGGCCGCCGACATCGGGGCACAGGTGATCTCGACCGATGACACCCGGCGCGAGTTGCAGCAGGACGGTCGAATCAGTGGGTCCGCCGGTACGTTGCGAGCAGGCTTGTACACCCCGGAGAACGTAGATCTCGTCTATGACGAGGTCTGCCGTCGAGCGCAACGGCTACTGGCCGGTGGCCAGACGGTCATCTTGGACGGGACCTGGCGTGATCCCCGGCACCGCCGTTCGGCACATGCGATCGCCGGTGACCTTTCGGTGCCGGTCATCGAGTTCGTATGCAGGACAGCACTTGACGATGCGAAGGCACGCATCGCGACACGGGCCGACACGTCCTCCGATGCGACGGTGGAGATGGCCGCCCCGCTCGCACCCGACCTCGACGACTGGGCGGGCGCCCATCGTGTGGACACCAGCCGCCCGCTGCACGTGAGCACTGCCGAAGCGCGGCAAATCTGTTGCACCGGAATTTGATCGACGCGGCC
Source organism: Mycolicibacterium frederiksbergense (assembly GCF_012223425.1). Taxonomy (GTDB): domain Bacteria; phylum Actinomycetota; class Actinomycetes; order Mycobacteriales; family Mycobacteriaceae; genus Mycobacterium; species Mycobacterium frederiksbergense. The sequence goes on along the minus strand of NZ_CP038799.1, from coordinate 1,250,763 downwards.
GGCATATCACACTCCACAAAGAAGGGACCTGTTGTGAAAGCTCTCGTCTACCAAGGACCCGGACGGCGATCGTGGCAGGAGGTGCCCGACCCGCAACTCCAGCATCCCGGTGACGTGATCGTTCGGGTCGACGCCGTCACGATCTGCGGCACCGACCTGCACATCCTGAAAGGTGATGTGCCCGAGGTGGCTTCGGGCCGAGTACTGGGCCATGAGGCCGTCGGCACCGTGACAGCCGTCGGAGCGGCGGTCGAGACCCTCGATATCGGGGACCGCGTGCTGGTGTCCTGCATCAGTGCATGCGGAAAATGCCGCTATTGCCGCGAGGCGCATTACGGGCAGTGCCTGGGCGGCGGCGGTTGGATTCTCGGGCACCTCATCGACGGGACACAGGCCGAGTACGTGCGGGTTCCGTTCGCCGACAACTCGACTCACAAGGTGCCCGAGGGAGTCAGCGACGAACAGATGGTCATGCTGGCCGATATCCTGCCCACCTCCTACGAGGTCGGTGTGCTCAACGGCGCGGTCCGGCCGGGCGACGTGGTGGCCATCGTCGGCGCCGGACCGATCGGCCTGGCAGCGATACTCACCGCCCGGCTGCACAGCCCGCGAACCATCGTGTCCATCGATGTGGCCGACTCCCGGCTGGAGGCCGCGCGCACGTTCGGCGCCGATGTGGTGGTCAATCCGGGCACGGGGTCGGTGCGGGCGGTGATCGACGGGTTGACCGGCGGTCTCGGTGCCGACTGCGTCATGGAGGCCGTGGGCACACCGGGCACCTTCGAGGACGCCGTTCGGCTGACCCGGGCCGGGGGCCACGTCGCCAATATCGGGGTGCACGGGGCGCCGGCGACACTGCACCTGGAAGACATCTGGATCAAGAATCTCACCATTACCACCGGGCTGGTCGACACCTATTCCACGCCGACACTGGTAGATCTGGTGGCAGGCAACCGGCTGGACACCGCGGCGATGATCACGCACCGCTTCACGTTCGACGATTTCGAGGCCGCTTACGACGTCTTCAGCCGGCCGGCTGAAACGGGAGCATTGAAGGTATTGCTGACGGTGCCGAAATGACCGGTATCGCAGCGCCGATCATTGTCGGCGTGGACGGCACGATCGTCGCGCACCACGCCGCCCGCTGGGCGGGTGCGCTGGCACATCACCTGGGAACGTCACTGCAGATCGTGCATGCGATGTCGCACGGCGGGCATCAGTTCAGTGATGTGATGGCCGCCGTCGCCGCGGCCAGTGTCAGCGCCCAGCGTGAGGCGGCGCCGATGATTCTCAAGACCGCGGCCGAGGCGGTCCGACGTGACCACCCGGACCTGGAGATCAGCACGGTCGCCCTCGAGGAGCCCGTCGAGGATGCGTTGAAGGCCCTCAGCCGGAACGCCCGGCTGCTGGTGCTGGGCTGTGACGACGTATCACCCGGTGCTGCGGTACTTGTCGGATCGCTCACGCTTGACCTGTGCGGTCACGCGGATTGCCCGGTGATCGCCTGGCGTGGCGAACTCCTGCGGCCGACAACGCAGCCCATCGTGGTCGGAGTGGATGGCTCCAGCGACGCCGCGCTGGATCTGGCCTTCGAACTGGCTGCCGCGCTCGGGGCTCCGGTGCAGGCGGTCCACGCATGGTCGATGCGGGTGCCTGCCGGTGACATCTCGGTTCCCTTCCTGATCGACTGGGGGGCTGTCGAGCTGGAGCAGGTGAACGCCCTGAATCGGGCCGTCGAGCCCTACCGCCGGGCACATCCACAGGTCAGCGTCGATGTGCTCGTCGATGCCCTCGGCCCCCGTCGGGCACTGCTGCAACAGCTGTCCGACGCGCAGATGGTGATCGTCGGCAGCCGTGGGCGCGCGCCGCTGGCTGCGGCCGTCCTGGGGTCGACGAGCCTGAACATGCTGCATCATTCGGCGGTGCCCGTCGCGGTGTGTCGTTCGAAGCGCAGCCCGGGCTGAGCGGGCCGGCCGTCGGCGCACTACTGGCGCGCGACGATCACCGGCACAGTTGCCGCGTGCACGACCGCGTTGCTCACCGACCCCAGCAGCGTGCTGCCCACTGCGCCGTGCCCGTGACTTCCCACCACGATCAACTGGCACGAGTCCGAATGTTCGACGATCCGTGCGGCGGGCTGGTCGGCGACCACGATGCGTTCCACGGGCACGTCGGGGAAGCGCTGCTGCCAGGCGGTGAGCATTTCCCGGATCTGCCGGTTCACCTCCGGACGCAGTGTCTCCCAATCGAAGCCGGGCATCTCGAAAGCTCCGGGAGACCACCATGCATGCATGGCGACCAATCCCACCCGGCGCCGGGACGCCTCGTCGAACGCCAGCGCGATGGCCGACTGCGAGGAGGGCGATCCGTCGAACCCGAGCAAAACCGGCGCGTCGGGGGCGGGCGTAGGGCCCTCACCGTGAACCACGACGACCGGGCATTGTGCACGGTGCAGTAGGCCCGCGCTGACGCTGCCCAACACCAACCGTGAAAGTGCGCCCTTGCCTCGTGATCCCACGGCGACCATGCCGGCCGTGCGGGAGGCCTCCACCAGCGCTGCGGTCGGAGTGGCCACGACCAGGTCGGTCGTCACCGAGACGGCGCCGCCGGTGGTCTGCTCCACCAGGCGAGCGGTGTCATCGAGAAGTTCTCGCCCGACCTTCATCTGCCATTCCAGGTACCCCACCGGTACCGGTGCGATCGGCCAGGCCCCGATGGGCAACGTGCTCGCGTGGAGCAGGACCAAGGGAACACCGCGGAGCTCGGCCTCTCTGGCGGCCCATTCGACGGCGGCTCGTGATGATGGCGAATCAGCCACTCCGGCAACAATCTTCTCGATCTCGACCTCGTTCGGCTGTGTCATCGTGTTCCTTTCACCGCTGATCGGTTGTCGTCTGATCGTTCGGTCGTCCTGAAATCGAGCAGCGCCAACGCGGGCCGGCCCGGGCGCGGGTGCCGAGCGACGGCGGTGAGGTGGGCGAGGGCCCGGCCGATACCGTCGGCGAGGTCGTCGACATCGGGAAAAGCATCGAAATCGGTGGTGATTCCGAAGAACAGGTCCTCGCCGTAGCTCAGGATGGCCACCGCGGCACGAAGCCGCAACGCCACCGGTGGAACGGGAAGCATGCGAACAACTTCGCGCCCCAACACCCGAAGATGGTGCTGGGGTCCGGGCACGTTGGTCGCCAGCGTGACGATGCCGCGTTGCGGCAGTGCGGTCAGCATGCGGATGGCCCGCGACGCGAGGGCGAACGGCACCAGGTTCAACGCGGACACCGCGGAGCTGCCGGCCTGGCGTTGACCGCCGGATTTGGCTCGCGCCATCCGCCGGTGCACGGTGTGCAGCTGTTCCACCAGGTCGGGTTCGTCAACCGGTAGGTAGGGCAACATGACCGAAACCCGGTTGTCGACCCGATCCATCGCCTCGCTGGATCGCACCGAGACGGGTACCAGGGTGCGCAGCGCCCGGTGATGGGGCACCTCGCCGCGACGTTTCAATGCGGATCGGAAACTGTCCGTGATGGCGGACAGCGCGACATCGTTGAGCGTGACGTCAAATGCCTGGCTGACCGATGCCACGTCGACCAGGGGGACTTGGACGGCGCTGTAACGCCGCATCGTCGTCACGGGTCCGTTCAGCGTGGACCCGGGTCCGGAGCGCAGCAGACCGTCGATGATCTGCACCGTGCCGCCGACGGTCAGTGCGGCTGCTGCGGTCACCGCCGATGCGGTGTCCCAAGCGCTGCGTGCCCATCGGAGCGGATTGAGCGTGAGCGCCGGCGGTGCGGGCGCCACGGGGGTGTCCGCGTGGGCGGCGCGGATCGCGCTGACGAACGTCTCGCCTTCACCGCCGTCGCTCAGCCCGGCGAGCATGTGCATGGTCGCGATGCCGTCGCCGATGCAGTGATGCACCTTCATCAACAACGCCCAACGGCCCTCGGCGAGGCCCTCGATGATCCAGCACTGCCAGAGCGGTCGTTCCCGGTCGAGACGGGGCTCCATCGCCTCCGCGGTGAACCGGAACAGGGCCGCGTCGTCACCCGGGTGTGGCAGGGCGGCGCGGCGGATGTGGTGTGCCGAGTCGGGGGCCGGGTCGTCGACCCACTCCGGAGCCAGCAGGTCGAACGGTTGCCTGCGTACGACTTGCCGCAGCCGGGGAATCGCGGAGATCCGGTCACTGATGGCAGCCACGAGCTGGTCGTGGTCGGGTATCGGCCCGTTCAGCACGGATACCGCCCCGACCGCCAGGCTGACGTGGGGATCGGCGTCCTCGGCGTCCAGGAAACCGGCATCGAGGGTGTTGAGACGGGCCACCCCTACGACTATCGACGCGGGGGCGGGCCAGGGTCAGAGTCACAGGTCCCTGCTCAGCGGGACCTGCGGCCCTTCCTCGCCGAGGGACGGTCACGACATTGCGCGGGTGGGGCTGACGCGCTGCCCCGCGTCATCGCGTGGGTTGGTCGCCATTGTCGGCGGTCGAATCCGGAGATCGGTTCAGGAGGGCGGCCACGTCGATTCCGGACGTTTTCAGGGCCTCGACGATCTTGGCGACCGCCAGCGGACTCACGCCGAGCAGGCCGCCTACGGCGTCCTGGGCATCGGCGGATCCGCCGATGATGGACAGCCGCTCGATCTCGGCCAGCGGCATGGCGGCCGCCTCGGTCGCCTTCACCACCGAGGCCAGCACGTCGGGCAGCATGAGCAGCCGGGCTCCCTCGGCGTTGTAGCTGTTCAGCGCCGAGGCGATCTCCTTCTTGCCGGTCGCCTCGGCGACCAGCTTGGCCTCGATGCCGGCGGCCTCGGCCTGCTGCTCGACACGCAGGGCGTCGGCGGCGGCCTTGCGGGCGTCGGCCTCGGCTTCACCGGCCTGCCGCGCCGCCTCGGCTTTGGCCTGAGCGGCCAGGATCGCGGCCTGCCGCTGTCCTTCGGCGAGCGCGATATCGGCCTGGCGCTGGGCTTCCGCCGGGGCGATGACATCGGCCTGCAATGCCGCCTGCGCCTGTTCGGCGCGACGCTGCTCCACCTCGATGCGGGCCTGCACCCGGGCGGCCTCGGCCTGCTCGGTGGCGATGCCGACATCCTTCTGCGCGCGGGCGTTGGCCAGCGGCCCGGCCTGGTCAGCCTGGGCATTCTCGGCCTCGGTCTGCGCGCGCAACCGCGCCAGTTCGACATCACGGCGCTGGTTGGCCGTCGCGATCGCGGTGTCGGCCTCGGCCTGGGCCACCGAGCCCTCCTGGCGGGCCTTGGCGGACCGGATCTGGGCGTCACGCTCGGCCTCGGCGGTCCCGACCGCGGCATCGCGTTTCACCTCGGCGATGCGGCGCTGACCGAGGGACTTGAGGTAGTCGTTGGCATCGGAGATACCGGCGATCTTGAGGACATCGACCTCCATGCCGATGCGGGCGAGGTCGCTGCCGGCCTCCTCGACGACGCTGCGGGCCAGGGTGTCGCGGTTGGAGTTGAGGTCCTCGACGGTCATGGTGGCGGTGATACCGCGCAGGCTGCCGGCCAGGATCTCGTTGATCTGACGCTGCAACTCGTTGAGATCGGAGGTGAGGAAGCGTTGTACCGCGGTCTGCACGGCCTCATCGGCCGAACCGATCCGGACCAGCCCCACCGCCTCCACATTGACCGGCACCCCGTTGTTGGACAGGGCGTTCTGCAGGTTGATGCTGACGTTGAACGGTTCCAGGCTCATGATGTCGACGCGTTCGATACCGGGCATCCGGAACCGGGCTCCGCCCCGCACGACCTTCGGGGTGCCGCGGCCGGTGAACACCGCAACCTCGTTGGGCGGCACCTTGATGTAGTTCTTGACGTACACGAGTGGCAGCACCACCAGGATCAGGATGGCGGCGACGGCGGCCAGGATGACGATGAGCAGCGGGGACACGTGAGGCCTCTCTCAGGGTTGTCAGTGCTCGGGAACTGCCAGGTCTGGCGGGACTGCGACGACGTGGACGAAATCGGCGTCGACATCGGCGATGTAGATCTGGGTCGCCTTGGGCAGGGCGTACGTTTCGTCGCTCTTGGCGCGGGAGAACACCCGGTTGCCCTCGGCGTCGACGAAGGACACCTCGCCCCAGCCGCCGGCCGGGACTTCGAGGCTGACGGTGCCCAGCAGGCCGATGTAGGACGAGCGTCCGCGGTGGGAGTTGGACTGCTGGCGACGCAGATAGGGCAACAGCAGCCCATGTGACACCACGATCAGCACGACGGCGGTGCCCACCGCGCCCAGCGCGGCAACCACCGGTCCGACGCCGATCCAGGTGGCCACCAGACCGCCGGTCCCGGCACCCAGCAGCGCCACCGACAGGCCGGTCAGACTCAGGAACGGCATACCGTCGCCGGGGCCGACATCGGCCAGCAGCAGCGCCGCGATCACCGCGACGGCACCGACGATGAAGGCGGCGAGGTACACAGCGGTCACTGACGGACCTCCGTTGGGTTCGGCGGGCAGGAGCGGAGCGACCCGGGGGTCGGGGTACGGCGGGCAGGAGCGGAGCGACCCGGGATCGGGGTACGGCGGGCAGGAGCGGAGCGACCCGGGGGTCGGGGTACGGCGGGCAGGAGGGCGGGATCCCGCGTCCATTGTCGTACGGATGGACCCCGGCGGGAGCACTGGTTTCGCGATTTTGAAGCACACCCGACAGCGGGTATCGTGGAACAACGGTGCGGCTTCCGCGCCGACTCTTTGCGTGCCTGTCTTGAAACCTTAGCGATTTCGGTGATCCGGCCCACGTTCTCAGTCGGTGCTGCTGGCGTGCCAAGCCGAGGGTGCACAAGATACGAAAACGAAGGCAAGGATCGCTAACACAGTATGGCCAAGAAAGACGGTGCCATCGAGGTCGAGGGCCGTGTCGTCGAACCTCTGCCCAATGCGATGTTCCGCATTGAGCTGGAGAACGGACACAAGGTTCTGGCCCACATCAGCGGCAAGATGCGGCAGCACTACATCCGCATCCTGCCCGAGGACCGCGTAGTGGTGGAGCTTTCGCCCTACGACCTGTCCCGGGGCCGCATCGTGTACCGGTACAAGTAACACGCCCCTCAACTGCAACAACCACTACCTGTGGCGGGCACTCCGGTGTCTGCCGCAACCGACCTAGAAGGATCGCGAAGCCGTGAAGGTGAACCCGAGCGTCAAGCCGATCTGCGACAAGTGCAGGGTGATCCGCCGGCATGGGCGGGTCATGGTGATCTGCTCGGATCCGCGGCACAAGCAGCGGCAGGGTTAGTCCCAGTCCAAGCACGCAGAACCACCCACAACTGAATGCAGACCTCCCAGTACCAGTGAGCGGATTGGCTGCTCACTACACGCCCGGCACGGAGGCCGGGCCCCGCCAAGACGGGGAACGGACTGGGAACAGACCTCCGCATAGAGAAGGAATCACTGCCTGATGGCACGTCTCATGGGCGTCGATCTCCCGCGTGACAAGCGCATGGAGATCGCGCTGACCTATATCTACGGCATCGGCCGTACCCGCTCCCAGGAAATCCTGGAAGGCACCGGCATCAGCCGGGACCTGCGCACCAAGGACCTCACCGACGATCAGGTGAGCCAGCTGCGCGAATACATCGAAGGCAACCTCAAGGTCGAGGGTGACCTGCGCCGCGAGGTCCAGGCCGACATCCGTCGCAAGATCGAGATCGGTTGCTACCAGGGACTGCGCCACCGTCGTGGCCTGCCCGTGCGTGGACAGCGCACCAAGACCAACGCGCGCACCCGCAAGGGCCCGAAGCGCACCATCGCCGGCAAGAAGAAGGCCAGGTAACCCCGGATGGCACAGGCAAAGAAGGGCGGCACCGCCGCCAAGAAGGGTCAGAAGACCCGCCGCAGGGAAAAGAAGAACGTCCCGCACGGCGCTGCTCACATCAAGAGCACCTTCAACAACACCATCGTCTCGATCACCGATCCCCAGGGCAACGTCATCGCCTGGGCCTCGTCGGGTCACGTCGGCTTCAAGGGTTCGCGTAAGTCGACCCCGTTCGCCGCGCAGCTCGCCGCCGAGAACGCTGCCCGCAAGGCGCAGGAACACGGCGTCAAGAAGGTCGATGTTTTCGTGAAGGGCCCGGGTTCGGGCCGCGAGACCGCGATCCGCTCGCTTCAGGCCGCAGGCCTCGAAGTCGGCGCGATCTCCGACGTCACTCCGCAGCCGCACAACGGCTGCCGTCCGCCCAAGCGGCGCCGGGTCTAGGGAAGAGGATTTAGACAATGGCTCGTTATACCGGCCCCGCGACCCGCAAGTCGCGTCGCCTCGGCGTCGACCTCGTCGGCGGCGATCAGTCGTTCGAAAAGCGCCCCTACCCGCCCGGCCAACACGGCCGCGCGCGGATCAAGGAGAGCGAATACCGCACCCAGCTGCAGGAGAAGCAGAAGGCTCGCTTCACCTACGGCGTCATGGAGAAGCAGTTCCGCCGCTACTACGAAGAGGCCAACCGCCTTTCGGGCAAGACCGGCGAGAACCTGCTGCGCATCCTGGAAAGCCGCCTGGACAACGTCGTGTACCGCGCCGGCCTGGCGCGTACCCGTCGGATGGCTCGCCAGCTGGTCAGCCACGGCCACTTCACCGTCAACGGTGTGAAGGTCGACATCCCCAGCTACCGCGTGTCGCAGTACGACATCATCGATGTCAAGGACAAGTCGATCAACACCCTGCCGTTCGAAGCGGCACGCCAGGCCGCGGGCGAGCGCCCGATCCCGGGTTGGCTGCAGGTCGTCGGCGAGCGTCAGCGCATCCTGGTTCACCAGCTGCCCGAGCGGGCACAGATCCAGGTGCCGCTCACCGAGCAGCTCATCGTCGAGTTCTACTCGAAGTAGACGAGTGACCGTCCCAGGCCACGGTGGCCTGGGACGCCCAGACGGCATCAAATAGCGGGTGCCGAGAAGGAGATAGAGAAACATGCTGATTTCACAGCGACCCACACTGTCCGAAGAGACGTTGGCCGACAACCGGTCCCGGTTCACCATCGAACCGCTGGAGCCCGGTTTCGGTTACACCCTCGGCAACTCGCTGCGGCGCACGCTGCTGTCGTCCATCCCGGGCGCGGCGGTCACCAGCATCCGCATCGACGGTGTGCTGCACGAGTTCACCACCGTCCCCGGTGTGAAGGAAGATGTCACCGACATCATCCTGAACCTCAAGGGTCTGGTCGTGTCCTCGGAAGAGGACGAGCCGGTCACCATGTACCTGCGCAAGCAGGGCCCGGGTGCGGTCACCGCCGGTGACATCGTGCCGCCGGCCGGTGTGACGGTGCACAACCCGGATCTGCACATCGCGGCCCTGAACGACAAGGGCAAGCTCGAGGTCGAGCTGGTCGTCGAGCGTGGCCGCGGCTATGTGCCCGCCGTGCAGAACAAGGCCTCCGGTGCCGAGATCGGCCGTATCCCGGTCGATTCCATCTACTCGCCCGTGCTCAAGGTGACCTACAAGGTGGAGGCCACCCGCGTCGAGCAGCGCACCGACTTCGACAAGCTGATCCTCGATGTCGAGACCAAGAACTCGATCACCCCGCGTGACGCGCTGGCGTCTGCCGGCAAGACCCTGGTCGAACTCTTCGGTCTGGCACGGGAACTCAACGTCGAGGCCGAGGGCATCGAGATCGGGCCGTCGCCGGCCGAGGCCGACCACATCGCCAGCTTCGCGCTGCCGATCGACGACCTCGACCTGACGGTGCGCTCGTACAACTGCCTCAAGCGCGAGGGCGTGCACACTGTCGGCGAGCTGGTGTCGCGCACCGAGTCCGATCTGCTCGACATCCGTAACTTCGGCCAGAAGTCCATCGACGAGGTGAAGATCAAGCTGCATCAGCTGGGTCTCTCGCTCAAGGACAGCCCGGCCACCTTCGATCCGTCCGAGGTTGCCGGCTACGACGTGGCCACCGGTACCTGGACCGGTGACGCAGGCTATGACCTGGACACCGACCAGGACTTCGCCGAAACCGAACAGCTCTAAACAGGGCATTCCGCCCAAGTCCGTCCCGGCCCTACCTGATACGGGGGCCGGCCCCACATAGGAGATAGTCGCAATGCCCAAGCCCACCAAGGGTCCTCGCCTCGGCGGGTCGTCCTCGCACCAGGCCGCGCTGCTGGCCAACCTGGCCACCTCGCTCTTCGAGCACGGCCGCATCAAGACGACCGAGCCGAAAGCACGGGCGTTGCGTCCGTACGCGGAGAAGCTGATCACCCACGCCAAGAAGGGCACGCTGCACAACCGGCGTGAGGTGATGAAGAAGATCCGCGACAAGGATGTGGTGCACACCCTGTTCGCCGAGATCGGTCCCTTCTTCGCCGATCGCGAGGGTGGCTACACCCGGATCATCAAGGTGGAGGCACGCAAGGGCGACAACGCCCCGATGGCCGTCATCGAGCTGGTCCGGGAGAAGACTGCTACCTCTGAGGCCAATCGCGCTCGCCGCGCGGACGCCTCGCAGAAGGTCGCGGCTGCCGCTGCCCCGCAGGCCGCTGTCGAGCCCGAGGCCACCGAAGGCCCGACGGCCGACGAGGCTGCCGAGGAGACCACCGAAGCTCCGGCCGAAGAGGCCGTCGCCGAGGAGGCCACCGAGGACAAGGCCGAGGACAAGGCCGACGACGCCAAGTAGCAATGCAATGAACGAGCCCGCCATCGACTCCGGTGGCGGGCTCGTTCGTTTGCGCTTGGATATCGCCTACGACGGCTCCGAGTTCGCCGGCTGGGCCACCCAGGAGGGGCAGCGCACCGTCGCCGGGGTCCTCGAGGACGCGCTGTCGACGGTGTTTCGCACCCCGGTGATCCTGCGGGCGGCCGGACGTACCGACGCCGGTGTGCACGCCACCGGCCAAGTGGCGCATGTCGACATCCCCGAGGATGCGCTGGGGCATGCCTACCCGCGCAGCGCGCGGCCTGCTGGGGAACCCGAATTCCTGCCGCTGACAAGACGTCTCGCACGGTTCGTGCCCGAAGACGCCCGGGTGCTCAGCATCGTGCGCGCCCCGGCCGGCTTCGACGCGCGGTTCTCCGCGCTGCGCAGACACTACGAATACCGCCTGGCCACAGCACCATACGGAGCCACCCCGCAGCAGGCCCGTTTCGTCACGCCATGGCCACGCCCGCTCGATGTGGACGCCATGTCGGCAGCGTCGCGCCACCTGATCGGACTGCACGACTTCGCCGCCTTCTGTAAGCACCGCGACGGCGCCACCACGATCCGTGAGATGCAGCGCCTGGACTGGACACGAGACGGCGACCTGCTCACCGCCCATGTCAGCGCCGACGCGTTCTGCTGGTCGATGGTGCGGTCACTGGTGGGTGCCCTGCTGGCCGTGGGGGAGGGACGCCGGGAGCCGGCGTGGTGCGCGTCGCTGCTCGACGCGACGAAGCGCTCCAGCGATTTCGCCGCGGCACCGGCTCGTGGGCTGACGCTGGTGGGGGTGGATTATCCGCCCGATGATCAGCTGGCCGCGCGCATCCATGTGACGCGCGATCTACGTACCCTCTGAGGCGGCCTCAGAGCCGCGGCGCCACGAAATCGGCGGCCTGATTCACCATGCCGGCCTTGATGTATGCCGGAGCCAGGTGGTCGGCCCAGTACGATTCCCAGTTTTCCGGGTCGGTCGGATTGCAGATCGGGTCATCGCCGTGGCACAGCTCGATTGTGCGTTCCTGGTAGACCGGGCTGAAGTTCGAGAGCGGGCCCACCCAGGCGATCCCGTTGCCGAACAGCGCCACCGCGGCGACCTTCTGATCGATGCCGGGCGGAAGCGGATTCTTGAAGCCGAAGGCTGCGAAGGGAACCGCGAGCACCACATCGGTCACCGCCGCACCGAGCGAATAGCCACCCAGGACGAGCCGGGTGTCCGGGCAGTTGGCCGACATGTACTGCGCCCGGGCGCTCATGTCGTTGGCGCCGATGTCGATCTGGGTGTCCGCGGGGTACTTCACCGCATAGAGTGCAACGTTCTTGCCCGTCTTGGAGCGCAGCGCGCTCACCAGGGCGTTGCCGATGGGACCGGCACCGGCGGATTCCATGCGCCCGCGCGCGAAGATCAGCTCGGCGTCGGGGCAGGACACCGCCCCGGCGGTCGGCAGCAGGGCGGGCGCAGTCAGCGTGGGTACGGTCAGTGCGGCCAGCACGACGAACACCGCAGACGCCAGCACGGTGAAACGGCGGACCGGACCTCTCGGCGTCAAGATCACCGCACCGAGTGTAGCGGCCGGAATTGACGTGCGCGTTGCGAAGTGAGCCGTCTACCGAACCCGGGCGGCGGCGAAGTCGGCGGCCTGGTCGATCAGGCCGGAACTGATGTAGCCGTCCTGCAGGTGGTCACCCCAGACCCGCTGCAGATCGTTGAGGTCGTTCGGCAGACCGCCCGAACAGACCGGGTCTTCGGCGTTGCAGACGTCGATGGTCCGGTCGAGGTACTGTCCCGCGATCTGGTGGCCGGGGAGCTGCTTGGAGAAGTTGCCGACCAGCACGACGGCGGCCACGTGGCTGTCCATACCGGGCGGCAGCGGGCGGTTGAAGCCCATGCCTGGCTGGGTGGCCGACAGCGCCAGTACGGCCGATGCGGCGCCCAGTGAGTAGCCGCCCACGATCAGCCGGGTGTCCGGGCAGGCGCCCGCCATGTACTGGATGCGGTTGCTGATGTCGTTGGCGCCCTGCGGTATCTCGGTGTTGGCCCGGTAGTTCACCCCGTACACGCCGACCGGCTGGGGCAGCCGGGCATTCAGTGCGGCCACCAGTGCATTGCCGAGCCTGCCGACGCCGGGGGCCTCGTTGCGCCCACGCGCGAAGATCAGCTCCACGGGTGCACACGGTTCGGCTGAGGCGCGGGGGACCTGCGCGGCTGGCCCGGCCGTCGTCGTGGCCACGAACCCGCCGGCGATGGCCGCTACCGCGGCGACGGTGGCGGCGAACTTACGCGCACGGCGCTTTGCTGGGAGCGTTCGGAAGGACACCTGATGCAGTGTACCGGGGTGCGCTCAGAGCAGACCGGCCGCGAAGCTCGCGGCCTGCTCCGCCGGACCGCCGTCGTAGGCCCGGTGGGCGGCAACGTCCTCGCCGGGGCCACAGACGGGGTCACCGAAGTTGCACAGATCGATGGACCTGCCGCCCCAGACCGGGCTCACCGTCAGCGGCAGTCCCACCTTTGCCGACGGGTTGCCGAACACTGCGAGTGCGGCGACGTGCTCGGGGGTGTTCGGCGGCAACGGGGCGTTGAACCCGATGCCGGGCACCGGCACCGCGGCGATGACGTCGATGACGGCCGCACCCTGTGAGTAGCCGCCCAGCACCATTCGCGTGTTCGGGCAGTTGTTGATCATCCATTGGACGTGGCCGCTGGCGTCATTGGCGCCCCCGGCGGCGGCCAGGAAGTCGAAGCTTGCCGGGTAGTTCACCGCGTAGGTGCCCACCGAGCGTCCGCCCACCTTGTTGCGCAGCGAGTTCACGAAGGCAGTCCCGATCCGGCCGAGGCCCGGATCCTCATTGGTGCCGCGGGCGAACACGACTTCGATGTCGGGGCATCCCTCGGCCTGTGCCGGTGACGCCGGCGTCAGGATCAGCGCGCCGGCTGCGGTGGCAGCGGCGGCGACGAATACGGAACAACGGCGAACAAGATCAATGGCCACGCCAAAGCATAACGCGGAGGCGGGCTAAACAAGTCCCGGATCAGACGCGGCCGGCGATGAACCCGGCGGCCTGCGGGATGAATCCCGATGACTCGTAGTGGGTGTGTGCGAAGGGGTTGCGCCCGCGCGAGCAGATCGGATCGCCGTCGGCGCACAGGTCGATACCGCGGCCGCTGAACGGCGGTGGGGCCACCGACACCGGGTTGCTGAACTTGGCGCCGGGGTTGCCGAAGACCGCCATCGCGGCGACATTTCCGGCCAGGTTGCCGGGCAGTGGCGGCGCCGAACCGAATTCGCCGATCTTTTCGCCGACCGGCGGCAGCCCGACGAGCATCGACACGATGGCCGCGCCCTGCGAGTAACCCCCGAGCACGACCTGCGTTCCCGGGCAGTTCTGTGCCAGGTAGGAGATGCGGCCGGTCGCGTCGAAGGCGCCGTCGGCGGCGGTGAAGAAGTCGTAGGTGGCGGGATAGTTGATCCCGTAGGTGCTCAGGGTGCGGCCACCGAGTTGCGGACGCAGCGAATCCGCGAGTGCCTGTCCGACGCGGCCGATGCCGGGGGGCTCGCTGGTGCCGCGCGCGAAGATCAGTTCGACATCGGAGCAGGGCTCGGCGGACGCGACCGGTGCGGGACCGGCAAGAACGGCAATTGCGGATACCAGGGCGGATCCCAGTGCGGCCGACCGGGCAGCCATCGTGCGCAGCTTCACGATCAACATCTTCACATTCAAAGGTTAGCTACGGCTAATCGGTTGCCCGGCCGGCGGTTGCACGGGCGGGACGTCGGGCCAATTGGCCTGTGCCACCTGTTCGGTGCGGTCGCCCTGGCGGGCCAGTGCCAGGCCGAGTAGGACCACCGCGCCGCCGATGGTCTGGGTGACGGTGATCGCCTCACCGAGCAGCGCCCAGGCGGCGAGCACCGCGAACAACACCTCGGAGAGGCCCACCAGGGAGGCGAACCGCGGTCGCAGCCGGGCCACGCCCATGATGCCCAGCGTGTAGGCGATGGCGGTCGGGATGACGGCGAGTGCGATGACGGGGACGAACCAGGGCAGGGTAAGGCCGGCCACCGCGGCGTTCTCGGTGCTGAAGCGCATCGGCATCACACCGGAGACGCCGAGTGCGGCAACGGCGACGGCGCCGACGATCAGACCCGCCGCGGCCAGTGTGATGGGACTCAGCCCCGTGCCGTCGGAACTGGCTTTCTCCGACATCATGAAGTAGCAGGCCGCGCAGACCGCGGCGGCGAGTCCCCACAGCACTCCGGTCGAGTTGATGTGCGCGCCCGAGAACACGTCGAGCACCAGCGTGATGCCGGTGATCGCGATGGCGACGCCGGCCAGGGTGAGGTTGCCCGGCCGGCGCCGGGTCCGTGCCCACAGCCAGCCCACCACCAGGATCGGGGCGGTGTATTCGAGCAGCAGTGCCACGCCCACCGAGAGATGGGAGACGGCGTTGTAGTAGCAGAACTGGGCACCCGCGACAGGGACCACGCCATACGCGATGATCGTGCGGCGATGCTCCAGTGCCTCACGGAACCACCCCGGTTTGGCGAGACTGGCGAACACGGCCATGGCCAGCGCCCCGCCCGCCAATCGTGCGGTCACCGCGGCGGTCGGGGTCCAGCCCGCCTCCATGAGCGATTTCGCCAGCGGACCGGACAGGCCGAACGCGAAGGCGGACGTGATCGCGAACATCAGGCCGAGCCGGAACCGGTTCGTGGACCGCGCGTCGGTCACCGTCATGAGGCGCTCCAAGGTGTAATGAGTAAAATGAATGTTGCTCATGACAATATCGGTGACGGGAGTCATGCGTCAAATGATTTTCACTCATGACACGGAGCTCACACTGCGGGCCGCGTGCGTGCTGATCAACAGCGACCGAGGTTCATCGGACGGCAACGTCGACACGATCGGCGATATCGCGGGACTCGACGACTACCTGGCCGAGTTCGGCTGGACCGGGCGCCGCGACCGGGACGCGGCCGAACTCGCCGACGTGCACCGGTTGCGGGAGCGCATCGGCCGGCTCTGGGCGGCCGCCGACGACGAGGAACGCGCGGTCGGTCAGGTGAACGCGCTGCTCGCCGACACCAAGGCCTCGCCCTGGCTGACCCGGCACGCCGAGATGCCGGAATGGCATCTGCATCTGGCCTCGATCCACGACCCGCTGGCGCGCAGGATGGGCGCGGAGATGGCGATGGCACTGGCCGACCTCATCCGCGGCGGTGAACTGCGCCGGCTCAAAACGTGCGCCGCCCCGGATTGTGGCGCTGTGCTCTTTGATGTGTCCCGCAACCGCTCGAAGATCTTCTGCGACACCGGCAACTGCGGTAACCGGCAACACGTGGCGGCCTACCGGCAACGGCGCGGCAAGGAGTAACAGCGCTCCGGAAAGTGGTGCGTGGCGCCGTGCGGCAAGCCGGTTAGGGTCGAAGCCGGGGGGCATATGGTTCGGCGTTCGGTGACACGGCTTCAGGTCAGCGGTTACCGCTTCATGACGCGCAGAATGGAATACGCGTTGGTGTACCGGGATATCCGGATGCTCGACGACCCGATCCGCAGCCAGTCGATGGCCCTGGTCGCCGGCATGGTGCTGGCCGCGATCGTGGTGGCGGTGTGTGCAGTGCTGGCGCTGCTGAGGCCGCACGGAAGTCTGGGAGCCGACCCCATCGTCATGGTGCGGGAGTCCGGTGCGATGTACGTGCGAGTCGGTGACGTCATGCACCCGGTGCCGAACCTGGCGTCCGCTCGGCTGATCGCCGGTACCCCGGCGGTGCCTCGGCTGGTGAGCGCGGCCATGATCGCAGCCGCCGAACGCGGTCCGCTGATGGGCATCCCGGGCGCGCCGGGCGATCTCGCGCAGGCGCTCGGGGACGAACAGCAGGCTTGGACGGTGTGCGAGGACAGCGACGACTCGACCACGACGATGATCATCGGTCCACCCACGCAGTATCCGATCGCTCCGCCGGTCCTGGTCACCGCGGCGCAGGAACGCGCGCGGGGCACCTTCGTGTTACACGCCGGGCGGCGCGCCGCAGTGGACCTGCGCGACCGGGCAGCGATACGCGCACTGCGTCTCGATGACATTGTCCCGCTGAGGGTTTCGGCCGCACTACTGGATCCCCTCCCGGAGGCGACGCCGATCGCCGCGCCCCGGGTGCCCGGTGCCGGAGGCCCCGGACCTGCCGGGCTCGCCGATTTCCGGGTCGGCGAGGTGTTGCGGGTGCCGCGGGCCGGTGACGCCGCCGACCACTATGTGGTGCTCGCCGGCGGAGTGCAGCGGGTGGGACGGGTGGCAGCCGATCTGATCCGCTTCACGGACTCACACGGCGCCGACGAGATACCCGACGTGCCGGCCGACTGGATCACCGCGGTGCCGGTGCTGGACACCTTGGCGGTGACCGATCTGGCGGATCCGGCGGTGGCCGGTGCGGATCTCGGTGGTTCGCTCTGCACGCGCTGGCAGTGGCGGCGAAACGGCGCCGCGCCGGACACCGCCGTGCTGGCGCCCGGCACCCGGCCGGAACCAGAGGGCGCCCTCGACCTGGTGCAGGCCGATGGCGCCGGCCCCGGGATCGATGCCGTCGCGGTCCCGGCCGGCCACAGTGTCTACACCCGGGCGGCGGGTGTCACCGGGGAAGGCCTGTCGACCGGCCCGCGGTACCTGGTCACCGGGGCCGGGGTGGCATTCGGTGTCGGTGACGCCGAAGCCGCCGAAGCCCTCGGACTACCGCCGACGCCGGGCGCCGCGCCGTGGCCGCTGCTCGCGCTGTTACCGCGCGGACCCGAACTCGGTGTCGCCCGTGCCACCGTGGTGCGGGACAGCGTCGGCACCCCGTCGTGATCTCAGCGCCGCCGACGCCACCGCAAGCACCGTGCACACCGCGGCACCGACCAGGGCGAACCGTCGCGGCTCGGCGTCGGTGGCCACGGCGGGCGGCCGCGCGAGGGGGCGCGCCGCGCTCGCCGGTACCGGACCGGCTATACCGTGCATCGCGGCCAGCACATCCACCACGCCGTGTCCCACCAACGGATTCCAGCCCGACCCAGGGCGCCGCGCCGTGCTCTCGATGCGGTGCATCACCTGACGGGCGGTCAGGTTCGGGGCCACTGCGCGAAGCAGTGCCGCCACGCCCGACACCATCGGAGCCGCATAGCTGGTGCCCGAAATCGGCTGTGGTTCAGGGTATCCCGGCATGCTATCCGCCAGGCCCTCGCCGGCCGGGTTCAGCGATATCACGGCCTCGGCGGGGGCGGCGACGTCCACCCACGGACCTGCCAAGGTGAAGTCCGACGGCGCCCCGTCGGCATCCACCGAACCGACCGTCAGGACGTAGTCGTCATACCAACTGGGGCTGGCCACCACCTCGACGCGATCCCAGTCCGGACCGCCGCCGGCTGGGGGTAGTGGATTCTGTTTCGGGCAGGTGCCCTGTCCGCCCACATTTCCGGCCGCGGCAACGACCACCACGTTGCGGGTGTCGACCGCGTACGCCAGGGCCGCACCCAGCGCGCGGTCATCGAGTGCGTCGGCGACCGCGAGGCAGGCCACCGACGAGATGTTGATGACCGTTGCGCCCTGGTCGGCGGCGGCCCGCACCGCCGCCGCGAGCGACTCGACATCGCCGACGCCGTCGCCGTCGCCGGCGTGCCCGGCGGCACGGAACTTGATGCTGGACTGCCGAATTGCCAGAACGGCGGCATCCGGGGCGATACCGCTGAACCTGCCTGCCGGGTCGGGAGCCGCACCGATGATCCCGGCCACGATGGTGCCGTGGCCGTCACAGTCTGCGGTGCCGTCACCGTCGGCGACGTAATCCCCGCCCGGCACCAGATGCGGTAGCAGCCGGTGCCGCGCCACGCCGGTGTCGATGACCGCCACCATCTGTCCGGCGCCGCGGGTGCGAACCCACGCGGTGCGCAGTTCGGGCCTGTCCCGTGGCGGGCCGGACACCATCACCGGTGCGGTGGTGCAGGTCGCGAATTGTTCGGTGGGATAACGCGACGCGGCCGGTCCGGCCGGCGGCAACAACCGATCCTCGATCGGTGGTGGACCGACAGCGGCCGCAGGCGCCGCAGTGAGGACCGGCGCAACCGTCAACAGCACGGTCGCGATCATCGGCGCTGTCCGGCCGGTCATCCGACACTCATCGACCGCACCACCTCGTACACATCGGCGACCCAACATGCCAGCGGCACCGCCGCGGCAAGCAGGATGTATTCGGCCACATCGGCGCCGCGTGCCCATGACGCGGCGCGCGTGCCCTGGCCTGCCCGGCACCAGCCCGCGAGCGCCACGGTCAGCACCACCGCCGGACCCGCGTACCGCGGCGCCGATACCGTCGCCAGTGCGACCGCTGCCGTGGCGCAGATGAGGCCGCACCAACCCAGGGCGTTGCGGCACCGCGGGTCGGCGTAGCACCGGGTCCGCAACAGCAGCAGGGCCGCCAGCACCGCGACCAGCGCGAATCCCGGAAGCCACGTCGCCGCGCCCAGGCAGCCGGTGGCGATCGCGACGACGGCCAGCGTGGTCGCCGTGGCACTTCCGGTGACCAGCCCGGCGAAGACATCACGGCCACCGGCCGCAGCCGCGGCCGATATCGGGTCGGCGCCGATGCCCTCACCGGGAAACGGTGGCCGAAGACCGCTGAGCACCAACGTGACCCGTCCGGCCACACTGAGTACCCCCAGGGACAGCGCGCCGAGCACCGCACCCCATGCCGCCAGGTCCACGGACACCATGAGCGAGAATGACGCCACCGCCGCCACCGCCGCGGACGCGGTCGCCGCCGCGGTGAGCGAGCAGACATCGCCGCCTGCCGTGCGCAGCAACCACAGCGAGGCGACACAGCCGGCGGCTGCACCGAGCGTCACCCCCGGTGTGCCGCCGTCACCGGGTACCGCCAGAAATCCTGCGACGCAGATGAAACCGACCGCCAGACCGTGCAGTGTCGAGCGCATGGCGTCCCGTCGCCAGGCGGCGATCAGGCACACCGCCGCGCTGATCGAGGCGGTCCCCGCGGCCGGCATCGGCGCGCCACCGTGGATGCCCGAGTAGCCGAGCGCGATCAGCGCGGCCAGACCGGCGCACGTCCAGAATCCGGCAGAGATCGCGGGGCGGGATTCGGGACCGGGCTCGGCCCCGGACACGGCGCGGAAGGCATCCTCGGGTAGCGGGCCGGGCGCCGGGGCGCCGACGGGGGAGAGCACCATGACGTCGCCGTCGGATACCCCGCTCTCGTGCAGGGTCATCGACTCATCACAGTGCCCGCCGCGCAGACGGTCCAGTCGCCAGCCCTGCGGGGCGGCATCCGAGGCCGCGCCGTCGGCGACGAGGCCGACGATATCGGGTAGCAGCAGGCCCAGTTCGGCATGCCGTGGCAACACGAGGTCGACCACGTGCTGCCGCCGGGCATGCTGAATCGACACCCGGCACAACGGATCATCCATCGCCATCCCCCCGAACACTCCCCGATGTCACGGTAGCCGGGCGCCGAGCATGCACCGCGCACCAAAATTCGGGGGAACCGGCGGGGCGCGCGCTGCGTCAAAACAGGAATGGAGTTCCTCAGGGAGAAGCGTCTGCCCGCTCCGCCCGTGCCGGAGGTGGAGGTGCCGCTGCGGCGACCACCGGAGGTACCCGCCGCGGAGCCGGCGAGTCCGTTGGCGCGCCTGTTGCCGGTGCTGATGCTCGTCGCGGTCGGCGGCATGGTGGTGCTGTATCTGAACGCATCGAGCGGGCCGGGTGCATCGGCTCCACGCAACCCGATGTACCTGATCTTCCCGGTCATGATGGTGCTTTCGGTGCTCGGCACACTGGCGCACACCGCCCGCGGGCGGACAGCCGAATTGAACGCCGGTCGGCGGGACTACCTGCGCTACCTGGACACTGTGGCGTCGGTGACCCGCGAAACCGCGCGGAGACAGCATGTTTCGGCGCATTGGAGACATCCTGATCCCGCGGTGCTGTGGACGCTGGCCGGCGGCCGGCGAATGTGGGAGCGCAGGCCCGGTGACCCGGACTTCTGCCGGATCAGGGTCGGTCTTGGTGCCGGACCGCTGGTGACGCCGCTGATCGCCGGCCCGGCCGATCCGGTCGCCGAACCGGACCCGGTGACCACGGCCGCGCTGGAGGAGCTCCTCGCCGGCCGATCCGTGGTGGCGGACCTGCCCGTCACGCTCGACGTCACCGGACACATCGGTTTCGACGGTGAGCCGGCCGCGGCGCGAGCCCTGGTGCGTGCCATCGTCTGCCAACTTGCGGTATTGCACAGCCCGGGGGATGTCCGCGTGACGGGACCCGTTGATCCGCAGTGGGACTGGCTGAAATGGCTGCCCCACCACGGGACGGGCGTGGGCGGGCCTTCCCACGCCGTGGCGATCCTGGACGGGGACATGCCGCCCCAGGCCGACCCCGATGCCACGGTGCTCGATCTCAACGGAGGCGGTGACACTGTCATCGAACTCGCCGGATTCGACCACGTGGACGGTCTGTCGCCGGCGCAGGCGGAAATGTGTGCGCGCCGGCTGGCCCGGTGGCGCACCGGACCGGATGCCGGAGCGGCCCGGACGACATGGACGAGTCTGATCGGCGTCGATACCGCAACGGATCTCGATCCGGCCGTGCTGTGGCGCCCCCGTTCGGATTCGGACAGGCTGCGGGTGCCCATCGGTATCGGTGATGGCGTGGATGCGCGGGGCGAACCGGTGTTCCTCGACATCAAGGAGGCCGCCCAGGGCGGAATGGGCCCGCACGGGCTGTGCGTCGGGGCCACCGGATCGGGAAAGTCCGAGTTCCTGCGCACACTGATCCTCGGTTTGGTGGCTGCGCATCCGCCCGACGATCTCAATCTCGCCCTCATCGATTTCAAGGGCGGCGCGACGTTTCTCGGCTTCGAGAAGCTCGCCCACGTGTCGGCGGTCATCACCAATCTGGACGATGAGGCATACCTGGTCAGCAGGATGCACGATGCACTCTCCGGTGAGATGAACCGCCGGCAGCAGGTGCTGCGATCGGCAGGCAATCTCGCCAACATCGCCGAGTATCGCAGGGCGCGATCGTCCGGCTCCGGTCTGCCCGCGTTACCCGCGCTGTTCATCGTCATCGACGAGTTCTCCGAGTTGCTCAGCCAGCGCCCCGAGCTCGCCGAGTTGTTCGTCGCGATCGGTCGGCTGGGTAGGTCACTGGGGATGCACCTGTTGCTGGCCAGCCAGCGCCTCGATGAGGGCAGACTGCGCGGCCTGGAGACCCACCTGTCCTACCGGGTGTGTCTGAAGACGTTCTCGGCCGGCGAATCCCGGGCAGTTCTCGGAGTGCCCGACGCCTACGAGCTGCCTGCCGCGCCGGGTGCGGCCTACCTGAAGACCACCGACGGCCTGTTGGTGCGGCTGCGGACGGCGTATGTATCCGGCCGGGATGATTCCCGGGCCGTACCGGACCTGCGTCCACGCCGGTTCACCGCGGCGTCCGATGACGCTGCCGGCCAGGCTGCGGTGCCTCTGCACACCGGCGCAACGGTGTTGGAGACCGCGCTGCACCGGCTGGCCGGCCGGGGCAGTCCAGCGCACACGCTGTGGCTGCCCGCGCTGAGGGGGTGTCCGACTGTGGAAGAACTGCTCACCCGGCACGACGGCACCCGCCTGACCGCGCCGATCGGTTTGGTGGACAACGCCTTCGCGCAGCGTCGCGACCTGCTCATCGCCGACCTGAACGGGGCCGGAGGGCACGTCGCCGTGGTGGGTGCGACGCGATCCGGTAAGTCCACCTCGTTGTGCACGTTGCTACTGGCGCTGGCTGCCACGCACGGCCCCGCCGATGTCCAGTTCTACTGCCTGGACTTCGGTGGCGGCACATTGGCTGCGCTACAGCATCTTCCGCACACCGGCGTCATCGCAGGACCAGGCGACGGCGAGCTGGTGCGGCGGACCGTGGCACAGCTGCAGGCGCTGATCCGACGCCGGGTGGACGCCGGTCGTGCCGCGGCACCCGATGGTTACGGCGAGGTGTTCCTGGTGGTGGACGGGTGGGGTGCACTCCGCGAGAGCGACGACGCCCTGGTGGAGGCCATCACCGCCATGGCCGCCCAGGGTCTCGCCCACGGAATCCACGTCGTCATCACGGCCTCCCGCTGGGCAGAACTGCGGCCCGCGCTCAAGGACCAACTCGGCACCCGGATCGAACTGCGCCTGGGTGAGCCCGCGGAATCCGAGATGGACCGCAAGGCGGCCCGCCATCTCATCGACAGTCCGCCGGGCACCGGGATCACCCGCGACGGCCGGGTCTCGGTCATCGCGCAGTCTCGACCGGACACCATCGAGGCCATCGGCCAGGAGCTGCGCATGCGTCACGCCGGCCGCTCGGCGGTGCCGGTCCGGCTGTTGCCCGCCCTGGTGGAGCGCCAATCGGTGCCCGCCCGCGACGCTGGTCCGACGAACGTCACCATCGGCATCGGAGAGTCCGAATTGAAAGCCATGGCCGTCGATTTCGCCGAGACCGCTCATCTGATCGTGCTGGGCGACAGCGGTTGCGGTAAGACCGCGGCGCTGCGGACGGTGTGCACCCAACTGACCCGTACCTGCACGCCGGAACAGGTGCAGATCCATCTCGTCGATGTGCGCAGGACACAGCTCGGTGTGGTGGACACCGGGTACCTGGCCGGCTACCTGATGTCCACCGGGATGCTGCAGACACACCTCGCCGGGCTGACCGATGAGCTGCGTGGGCGGCTGCCGGGCGCCTCGGCCACCCCGCAGCAACTGCGCGACCGGTCGTGGTGGTCGGGTCCGGAGATATATGTGATCGTCGACGACTACGAGTTGATCACGGGCGCCGGCACGGACCCTTTGGCACCGCTGCTGGAATTCCTCCCGCACGCCCGCGATATCGGACTGCACGTGGTCATCGCGCGCCGCGCCGGCGGTGCGGCGCGGGCGATGTTCAATCCGGTGCCCGCCACCATGCGTGAGCTCGGCTGCGCTGGGCTGCTGATGAGCGCGGGTGCGGACGAGGGCGCCCTGCTCGGCCTCGCGCGGCCCACACCGCTACCCCCGGGGCGGGCCATGCTGACTCGCAGGGGGCACGCCGACGAGCGGGTGCAGATCGCGTGGACCCCCGAACCGTGAGCGCCACGGCACTGGTCATCGGACCGGGAACGGTCAGCGGGCCGAACCCGGTGCCGGCCGACATCGTCGCTGCGGCAATCGATGCCATCGACGACGATCATGTGCTCGTCGATGAACGGCCGGTCGCCCTCGACGAGCTGTGGGCGCGGGTCATCGCCGCGGCGGCCGGAGAACCGGCGGGCGGACTGCTGCTCGTGTGTCCCGGCTGGTGGAGTGAGGCGCGGGTGAATCGCATCCGGCGCGCCGCGGGTGAGCACTGCGAGGAACCGGTCATCCTGCGTCGGCACGACACGCTGCGATCACCGGCCGCGAGTGTCGTCGAGATCGCACCGGAGTTCGTGATCTGCCGTGGCTCGGCCCTGCCCATCGCGGTCACGCCCCGTCTGGGTGCGACTGCCCGGGTCGCCGAGACCGTCGCGCGCGACGTCATCGGAGCAGGACCGGTGGTGATCGACGCACCGGTGGGTGTGGCCGGCGCGGCGGAAATCGCGGCCGCCCTGGCCGATATGCTGCACGGCCACGAGGTGCGGATCGTCGACGACGCCACGGTGGTCGCCGCCCTCGGGGAACGCCAACTGCCGGGGCCGGTACCGCGCCGGCGCACGTCGGGGTGGGCGGTGTCGGCGGGCGTGCTGCTGGCCCTCGGGATGCTGCTCGGTCTAGCCAGGACGGGCGAGCCCGCCGAGCGGCCCGTGACGCTGCTCACCGAGGGTCGCGTGACGGTCGAGATCCCCGCCGGCTGGGTGGTCCGCCGGATCACCGAGGGCGCGGGTTCGCCCCGAGTACAGGCATTTTCGCCGACCGAGGAAGTCGCCGCGATCCTGCTCACGCAGTCGGTGGCCGGACCGAATACGGCCCACACCGCCGCGGTCCTGGAGGCTGCGCTGGCACTGCAGCCGCCGGGGGTCTTCACCGGTTTGCGCGTCGACGACCACCGGGGTGGCCGTGCCGTGCTCAGTTATGTCGAGACGCGCCCGGACCGCGAGATCGCCTGGGCTGTCTTCCTCGACGGACAGGTGCGGATCGCGATCGGATGCCAGCAGCCGTCCTCCGGGGCCGAGATCCGGCAGCACTGCGATGCGGCCATCCGGTCGGCACACGCGGCACCGTGAAACGAATTCGGATCACACGGAACCGAATCGGGCGCCGCTGCGTCCTATTCACAACAGCATTTCCGCAAGGGAAGTCATTCACCGGGGGAGGACCACCATGCCCGCACTCAACACCGACCTGGACCTGATGCACTCGGTCTCCGGTCAGATCGATGCCCGCAATCAGGAGATCCGGGCCATGCTCGGCACCTTCATCGGACGGATGTGCAGTGTGCCGGCATCGGTGTGGGGTGGTGCGGCGGCCGTCCGCTTCCGGGAGGTCGTCGACCGTTGGAACGCCGAGTCGCTGGCGCTGCACCACGCGCTGGAGCGCATCGCGGAGACCATCCGGCTCAACGAACGCACGCTGCGCGAGGCCGCCGACGGCCACTCGCACCGTATCGGCGCCGTCAGCAATCAGCTGTAGAGACACCCGAGCGGCAGAAACCCGGAGACAGGCACATGGACATGATGCTGACGTACAACTTCGACGAGATCGAGTACACGGTGCGCCAGGAGATCCACAGCACCTCGGCCCGATTCAATGCGGCGCTGGAGGAGTTGCGGGCCCAGATCGCGCCGCTGCAGCAGACCTGGACCGCCGAGGCCGCCGAGGCCTACCGCACCGAACAGCTGCGCTGGAACCAGTCGGCCGCCGCGCTCAACGACATCCTGTTCCGGCTGGGCAACGCGGTGCGCGACGGGGCCGACGATGTCTCGGCGACCGACCGCCGCGCCGCCGGCGCCTGGGGCCGCTGACCGGCCGCGGACACCCATGACCCTGTGCGGTCCCGCGTCGGGGGGAGAGACCGGCGGGACCGCACAGTCATGGCGTAGCGCCCCCAGGAGGACGAATTCGATTCAGACTGTCGACCGTCAACTATCCTGGTGTGATGCGCTGGTGTCGGCTCTTCGGCTGTGCGCGGGGAGTGTGAGCTTGGTGGCGATATCGAGGACAACCGGTGGGCGCGTGCCCCCGGCACAGGTACGCGCCGTCCATGACCTCTTCGTCGCAGGTGAGGTCGACGCGTCCTATCTCGATTCGGTGCCGCTGCGCAGGGTCGTCGCCGAGAGCTGGCAGCGCAGTCTGGCCACCGGCGTCGATCCCGACAGCATGGGCCGCACGGCGGAAGCGGTGAACGCGCTCGACGAACTGCGCAAGACCCATCCGCTGGCGCCGACGCTGCCGCTGATCCGTCGCCTCCTCGTCGAGGATGCCGTGGATGCGGGCGTCGTCGTCGCCGTCACCGCCGCCGATGGCACCCTGCTCTGGGTCGAGGGCGACCGGCTCGCCATCCGCAAGGCCGAGGCGATGAACTTCGTACCCGGCACCGACTGGAGCGAGAACATCGCGGGGACGAACGCGCCCGGCACCGCGCTCGCCCTGGATCGGGAGGTGCAGATCCGCGGATCCGAGCACTACTCCCGCATCGTGCATCCCTGGAACTGCACCGCGGTACCGGTGCACGACCCGGCCACCGGGGTGCTGCTGGGTGCCATCGACCTCACCGGCGGATCCCGCGTCGCCGCGCCGGAGACGTTGGCGCTGGTCCGGGCCACCGCCGTCGCGGTGGAAAATCAGCTCGCGTTGCTGCGCCTGACCACCCCGGCGCCCACCCCCCCGGCGCCCGTGGCGAGTGCGGCCCCCAGGCTGTCCGTGCTCGGTGCCGACCGGCCGAAATGGCAGGCGGGCTCCGGTTCCGCCACGCTGACCGGCAGGCATGCCGACATCCTGGTGTTGCTGATCCGTCACCCGGAGGGCCTGAGCGCCGACCATCTGGCGATGCTGCTCGATGACAAGGACCTCGACGTGGTGACCATCCGCGCCGAGATGTCCCGGTTGCGCCGGGTGATCGGGACCAGCTACATCGCGTCCCGGCCGTACCGGCTGCTCGGTCCGGTGGCCAGTGATATGGGCGACGTGCTCGACGCATTGGCGGCCGGTGACGTCTCGGCCGCGCTCACGGCGTACTCCGGTGCGCTGCTCCCGCAGTCGGTGTCCCCGGCGATCGGGCGGCTGCGTACCGAACTGATGACCAGCCTGCGCGGTGCGGTCCTGGCCGGCGCGGATCTCGGTCTGCTGCGACGCTGGCTGGAACTGCCCGACGGCCGCGATGACCGGCGCGGGTGGACCCTGCTGCACGACCACGCCGAAACCGATCCGGTGGCTCGTGCCGGGGCCCGCGGTCACCTGGCCGGGCTCGATTCCGAACTCGGCTGAGCGCAAAAGCTGAGCAGTACCCGCTTCGGTGGCACTGACCTGCGCCGACGATGACAACGTACGCGAGTTGTCAGCCGCGCCGTGGCAGCCGACGATCGATACATGGACATCGATCGCTATGCCGCGTTCCTGCCCGCCGACCTTCGTGGCCGCATCGCCGCGCCACGGCAGACCTGGATGGACTGGCGCGGGCGCCGCGTCCACATCGCCCGCGGCGGTGACCCGAATACGGCGAAAGCCCGCGGGATCCTGGTGCACGGTGGCGGCGGGTACTCCGGGGCCCTGTGGCCGCTGGCCGGCCTGGTCGCCGGCAACCGGGACGGCATCGGCGTGGAGATCCTGGCGCCGGATATGCCGCTGTACGGCTACACGGAGGAACCCAACCCGGCCGCGGTGCGCTACGCCGATTGGATCGACCTGCTGTGCGACATCATCTCCGCCGAACGGGCCCGTGACGACCGGCCGATCATACTGTTCGGCGCGAGCATGGGCGGGATGATGGCCTACGAGGCGGCGCATCGCACCGGCGCCGCCGATGCGGTGCTGGCGACCTGCCTGCTCGATCTGACCGATCCGGCCGCGCTGGCGGCGGTATCCCGGATCAAGATCGCGGGTGCGCTCACGGGGCCGATCCTGCGGGCGGCCGGCTCGGTGCTCGGCTCGGTGCGCGTGCCCATCCGCCTGCTCGCCGACATGTCGGCGATGAGCCGCGATCCGGGTCTGTCGAGGCTGTGCGCCTCCGACCCACGCGGTGGCGGGGTCAGCGTGCCGCTCGGTTTCCTGTCGAGCTGGCTGAACTACGAACACACCCCGCCGGAGCGCTATCGCGGCGCGCCGGTCACCCTGGTCGCGCCCGCGGCCGACACCTGGACGCCCCCGGCACTCAGCGTGCGGTTTCTTCAGCGGATCGCCGGCCCGACGCGGGTGGAACTGCTGGAGAACTGTGGCCACTATCCGATCGAGGAGCCGGGCCTGAGCCGGCTGGAGGCCGTCGGCCGGGAGGTGCTGCAGGCGGTGGTGAACTGAGTGCGCGTTGCAACCGTGATGCAACCTCTGCGCGCCTAAGTTGAGTGACGACCGACACACCTCGGTGTCACAACGCAGGAGAAACCATGACTGTTTATGCACGTCCGGGCGCCGACGGCGCCCTGATGTCGTTCGACGCGCGATATGACAACTTCATCGGCGGGCAGTGGGTCGCACCGACCGCCGGTCGCTACTTCGAGAACCCCACCCCGATCACCGGCCAGGTGTTCTGTGAGATCGCCCGATCCGACGAGTCCGATATCGACAAGGCGCTCGACGCCGCGCACGCCGCCGCACCGGCCTGGGGCAAGACCTCGGCCGCCGAGCGTGCGCTGATCCTGAACAAGATCGCCGACCGCATCGAGGAGAACCTCGAGTCCATTGCACTCGCCGAGTCCTGGGACAACGGCAAGCCGATCCGCGAAACGCTGAACGCCGACATCCCGCTCGCCGTCGACCACTTCCGGTACTTCGCCGGATGCATTCGTGCGCAGGAGGGTTCGCTTTCGGAGGTCGACGAGGACACTGTCGCCTACCACTTCCACGAGCCGCTCGGCGTCGTCGGCCAGATCATCCCGTGGAACTTCCCGATCCTGATGGCCGTGTGGAAGCTGGCACCGGCGCTGGCCGCGGGCAATGCCGTGGTGCTCAAGCCGGCCGAGCAGACCCCGGCCTCGATCCTGTACCTGGTGTCGCTGATCGGCGACCTGCTGCCCGCGGGCGTGCTCAACGTGGTCAACGGCTTCGGAGTCGAGGCCGGCAAGCCGCTGGCCTCCAGCAACCGGATCGCCAAGATCGCCTTCACCGGTGAGACCACCACCGGCCGGCTGATCATGCAGTACGCCTCGCAGAACCTGATCCCGGTCACCCTCGAACTCGGCGGCAAGAGCCCCAACATCTTCTTCAACGATGTGCTGGCCGCCAACGACGCCTACCAGGACAAGGCGCTCGAAGGCTTCACCATGTTCGCCCTCAACCAGGGCGAGGTGTGCACCTGCCCGTCGCGCAGCCTGGTGCAGGCCGATATCTACGACGAGTTCCTGGCGATGGCCGCGATCCGCACCAAGGCCGTGCGCCAGGGCGACCCGCTGGACACCGAGACGATGATCGGCGCGCAGGCCTCCAACGATCAGTTGGAGAAGATCCTGTCCTACATCGAGATCGGCAAGAACGAGGGCGCGCAGGTGGTCACCGGCGGTGAGCGTGCGCAACTGGGCGGCGATCTGAACGGCGGCTTCTACGTCGCACCGACCATCTTCACCGGCCACAACAAGATGCGGGTGTTCCAGGAGGAGATCTTCGGTCCGGTGGTGGCGGTGACCTCGTTCTCCGATTACGACGAGGCCATCAGCATCGCCAACGACACCCTGTACGGGCTGGGGGCCGGCGTGTGGTCGCGCAACGGCAACACCGCCTACCGCGCCGGGCGTGACATCAAGGCCGGCCGGGTGTGGACCAACTGCTACCACCAGTACCCGGCGCATGCCGCGTTCGGTGGGTACAAGCAGTCCGGGATCGGACGCGAGAACCACAAGATGATGCTGGATCACTACCAGCAGACCAAGAACCTGCTCGTCAGCTACAGCGACAACGCGCAGGGATTCTTCTGATGAGCGCTCGCGCCAAGAGCGGGCGACTCTGATGGACTCCCCGGCAGCCCGGGTGTTGATCACCCGGGCTGCTGCAGGGCTGGTGGTGCATCTTCAGAACCGGAACGGGGCGTTGATGTTTCGCCAGTCCGGCGGCTTCGGTGTGAGCGCCACGCTCATGTGTCACCCCGTCGGCGAGTTCTCGATCGAGGACAGCGATGTCCTGCTCGGCATGCTCGACGTCGTCTCGGATCGTCAGCCATACGGCGTGCCGGTGTGGGTTTCGGGCCCACAGGTGCCGGTATGGGAGCACAGTCAATTGGTGATCGATGTGGAACCCGGCCGCGGTACCGGGTTCAGCCTCGAGGAATCAGAAGGTTTGCGGTTCGTATCGTTGGCCCGGGTGGTCCCGGCGCACGCCACATCGATGCGGTCCGCCCAGCTACCGTAGAACCCACCCGGTACCACCCTTTCGACGTCAGGAGCAGCGTTGCCCGATTTCGTCGCAGCCATCGATCAGGGCACCACCAGCACCCGAGCCATGATCTTCGATCATGCCGGTGCCGAGGTGGGCCGTCATCAGCTCGAACACGAACAGATCATGCCGCAGCCCGGCTGGGTGGAGCACAACCCGGTGGAGATCTGGGAACGCACCGCCTCGGTGCTGACCTCCGTGCTCAACAACACCAACCTGCAGCCCGATGACATTGCCGCGCTGGGGATCACCAATCAGCGGGAAACCACCCTGGTGTGGAACCGCAAGACCGGGCGGCCGTACTACAACGCAATCGTCTGGCAGGACACCCGCACCGACCGGATAGCCACGGCGCTGGACCGCGACGGGCGCGGTGATGTGATCCGGCAGAAGGCCGGCCTGCCGCCCGCCACCTACTTCTCCGGCGGAAAGATCCAGTGGATCCTGGAGAACGTGGCCGGGGTGCGGGAAGCCGCGGAGAGCGGTGACGCGATCTTCGGCAACAGCGACAGCTGGGTGGTGTGGAATCTGACCGGCGGGACACGCGGCGGGGTGCACGTCACCGATGTGACCAATGCCAGCCGCACCATGCTGATGAATCTGGAAACCCTGGACTGGGACGATGAGTTGTTGTCGTTCTTCGGAATTCCGCGCCAGATGCTGCCGGAGATCCGGCCGTCGTCCTCACCGGAGCCCTACGGGGTGACGCTGAGCTCCGGACCCATGGGGGGCGAGGTCCCGGTGACGGGGATTCTGGGTGACCAGCAGGCCGCGATGGTGGGCCAGGTGTGCCTGAAGGCGGGCGAAGCCAAGAACACCTACGGCACAGGCAATTTCCTGCTGCTGAACACCGGTGAGAAAATCGTCCGTTCCACCAACGGCCTGTTGACGACGGTGTGCTACCAGTTCGGGGACGCGAAACCGGTGTACGCGCTGGAGGGTTCCATCGCGGTGACGGGTTCGGCGGTGCAGTGGTTGCGGGACCAGCTGGGCATCATCAGTGGTGCTGCGCAGAGCGAGTCGCTGGCCAAGCAGGTCGAGGACAACGGCGGGGTCTACTTTGTGCCCGCCTTCTCCGGGCTGTTCGCGCCGTACTGGCGTTCGGATGCCCGTGGCGCGATCGTCGGGTTGAGCCGTTTCAACACCAATGCCCACGTGGCCCGGGCGACGCTGGAGGCCATCTGCTATCAGAGCCGTGACGTGGTGGACGCGATGGAGGCCGATTCCGGTGTGCACCTTGAGGTTCTGAAGGTCGACGGCGGTATCACGGCGAACAGCCTGTGCATGCAGATCCAGGCCGATGTGATCGGCGTGGACGTGGTGAAGCCGGTCGTCGCCGAGACCACGGCGCTGGGTGCGGCATATGCGGCCGGGCTGGCCGTCGGCTTCTGGGCGAACCCGGACGACCTGCGTGCCAACTGGCAGGAAGGTCAGCGCTGGAGCCCGGAATGGTCGGAGGAACAGCGCAGCTCCGGTTATGCGGGCTGGCAGAAGGCCGTGCAGCGCACGCTGGACTGGGTGGACGTGTCCTAACCCGTGCCGATCGGTGTCATCTGCGCGATACCCCAAGAGCTGACGCATCTTCTCGATCGGCTCGACGCCGAGCATCGGGTCCAGATCGCGGGCACCGAGTTCGCCTGCGGTCGAATCGACGACGTACCGGTGGTGCTTGTCGGAGCAGGTATGGGAAAGGTGAACGCCGCGCTGGTCACCTCGTTGTTGGTGGACCGCTTCGGTTGTTCGGCGGTGTTGTTCTCCGGTGTCGCCGGCGGCTTGGATCCGGGACTGGCGATCGGTGACATCGTGATCGCCGACCGGGTGGTGCAGATCGACGCGGGCACGATCGCCGGTGAGAGACTGTCGGTGTATCAGGCCGGCCATGTCGAGTCGATCAATCCCACTGCAGAACTCGGGTACGCGGTGGACGCGGAGTTGATGGCGCGGGTGCGGACGACCTTCTCCGGATTCGCATTGCCGGGGGCGTCACGGCTGGTGTACGGGTTGATACTCACCGGAGATCAGTACCTGCACTGCGAGGTCACCAGGGAGCGCCTGCACCGCGAACACGGCGGCCGGGCCATCGAGATGGAAGGTGGCGCGGTCGCGCAGGTGTGCGAGCGTTTCTCGGTGCCGTGGTTGATCGTGCGGGCGCTATCCGATCTGGCCGGAAGCGACGCACTGGAGGACTTCGCGGCCTTCGCCGAGCAGGTCGCCGGATCGTCGGCCATGGTGGTGCGTCGGTTGTTGCCCCAGTTGCATCGATGAAAGCCGGGCGGGTGCCGGCTACAGTGCCGCGACGCCCGCCTCGGCCACCGCGATATCCTGCTCGACGCTGCCCGCACTGACCCCGATGGCACCGACCACCACGCCGTCCCGCTCCAGCAGCAGTCCGCCGCCGAAGATGACCAACCCTCCGGAAAGTTGTTCGAGGCCATAGAGTTCGGCGCCGGGCTGGACAAGCCCCATCAGTGCGCTCGTGGGTGCGTTCATCAGGATCGACGTCCGCGCCTTGCGTGTCGAGATATCGATGCTGGCCTTGATCGCCCCGTCCATCCGGGCGAACGCCACCAGATGCCCGCCGTCGTCGACCACGGCGATGTTCATCGGCTGGCCGATCTCATCGGCCTTGACGATCGCGGCGTCGACGATGGCCTGTGCCTTGGTCAGGGGGAGCGATGTCATGGAGAACCCTTTCGGCTGGATGCAGCGGCGTGTGCTTCGGCCACTTCTGGGGTGGCCCCAAGTTCAGGCGCGATGTTAATGCCTCGGAGCCGTGCGTCGCGGCGATTCGTCGCGGTGGCCGACGGACCCTAGCCAAAAGCACAGCCCAATGGACAGTAAACCGGTTGGGACGCAGCAATAGTGATCACGGAACCGGCCGTCGGCGTCGCAGACTTCAGCTGTCACATTCGGTGCAGTGCACACGTCAGGAGGATCGCGGCCAGTGTCGAACATCGACATCTTCGTCTGGGAGTTCATCGGGACGGCGATTCTCTGCCTCATCGGAAACGGGGCTGTCGCGGCCGTCGTGCTGAAGAATTCGTTCTCGCACGGTGGTGGCGGTGACTGGGTGGTCATCGTGCTCGGCTGGGGCTTCGCGGTGTTCACCGCGGCCAGCATCGCCAGCCCCTCCGGCGCGCACATCAATCCCGCGGTCACCCTCGCGGTCGCCATGTCGGGCGACATCGCCTGGTCGTCGGTGCCGGTCTACTGGGCCGCGCAGCTGTCCGGTGGGTTCATCGGCGCGGTACTCGGTTGGGCCGCCTTCAAACTCCAGTACGACAACAACGACGACAACAGCGGGACTCGGGGCATCTTCTGTACCTCCCCGGCCATCCGCGGGATCCCGTGGAACCTCGTCACCGAGATCATCGCGACGTTCGTGCTGATCTTCTGGATCGTGACCAACCCGGACATCAACAGCGGCCTCGGGTACGGGGCGGTGACCTTCGTGATCATGGCGATCGGTTTCGGCCTCGGTGGCCCAACCGGCTACGCGATCAACCCGGCCCGCGACCTGGGCCCCCGTCTGGCCTACGCGATCCTGCCGATCAAGGGCAAAGCCGACGCCGGATGGAGTTACGCGTGGGTGCCGATCGTCGGACCGCTTCTCGGCTCCGCTGCCGCCGCCGGCTTGGCGCTCGCACTCATCTAGACGGGCGGATTACAGACAATGGCAGTGCATTTGACACGCATCTACACCAGAACCGGTGATGCCGGCACCACCGCGCTGGGCGACATGTCACGGGTGCCCAAGGCCGATGCGCGTGTCGGCGCCTACGCCGACTGTGACGAGACGAACGCCGTCATCGGGGTTGCCATCGCCTGCGGCGGCGCAAGCGAGCGCACGAGCGCAGTACTGCAACACATCCAGAACGATCTGTTCGATGTCGGGGCGGACCTGTGCACCCCCATCGTGGAGGACCCGGAGTACCCGCCGCTGCGGGTCACCGACGAGCAGGTGAGTCGCCTGGAATCGTGGTGCGACGAGTTCAACGCCGACCTGCCCAAACTCGCCAGCTTCATCCTTCCGGGCGGCAGCACGGCGTCGGCGTACCTGCATCAGGCCCGCACGGTGGCTCGGCGCGCGGAACGTAGCGGGTGGATTCTCGCCGGGTCCGCCCCGGTCAACGAGTGCGCGTTGCGCTATCTGAACCGGCTCTCGGATCTGCTCTTCATTCTGGCCAGGGTCGAGAATCCGGGTGGGGACGTGCTGTGGCGTCCCGGCGGCGATCGTGGTTGACAACGAAAACCGGTAGCAACAGGGGTATCTCATGAGTGCGCGGACGGCGGCGGCATTCGAGGAACCTGGCAGGCACCGTCGTTGTGCCCTATCGGACGCGCACTGACCGGCGTCCCGGTGAGCGTCGACGCCTCCCCTCAGGGCTGAGTGCCTCCACCGGCGCTCCGCAGGTGCGCGATCGGCATCGGTACCACCGCACCGTTGGGTACCGACATGCCGTCGCCCCAGTGCACGGTCTCGGCGTTGCGGGCAGCCAACATATCCAGCAGCGCGCACACGATATCGCCGTGCGTCACCACGGCTGAGTCAGCCCCGAGGCCGGCCAGTGCCCAGAGCGCCTCGGCCACCCGCGGCCTGGGGTCCTCGAGCCCGTGCGATGAGCGGGAGTTGGCCGGGGCGAGCCCGGGGGTGGCGAGCCAGTCGCGCTCGCGCAACCGGGGGTCGACGATGACCGGTACGTCCAGGACGGTGGCTATTGCCGCGGCGGTCTGGCGGGCACGCACCGCATCCGAGGTCACGATCTGACCGATGTCGCGGTATCGCAATGAAAAACCTGCGGCATAGGCTTGCTCGATACCTTTTGCCGTCAACGGGGGGTGCGCGACCTGTCGCTGAATGAGGCCCCGTGCGTTCCAGGTGGACTCGCCGTGGCGGATCACCCAGATCCGGCGGCCGGGTGTGCGTGCCGAACCGAGCAGTCGCATCAGACGCTCGATCGTTGCGCCTGCCGGAGCGTGGAGGTGCCGGGCACGAAGCCCGCGACCGCGCCGATCACCGTCGTGGCCGGTGGTCCGATCCCGGCATCATGCGCCAGGTCGGCGATAGTGCTTACCGTGCCGCGGATTTCGAGTTGGCTGGACAGGCTGCCGTCTGCGATGACGGCGGCCGGGGTGTCCGGATGCAGTCCGGCGTCGGTGAGCGTCCGGGTGATGGCCGCGAGGTTGGCGACGGCCATCATCAACACCAGCGTGGTGTTGGCGCGCGCCAGCGCCGCGTAGTCGACGGTGCATTCCGGATGTCCGGGTGGGACGTGACCGGAGACCACGGTGAATCCCTGGGTGAGACCCCGATGGGTGACCGGGATCAGCGCGGATGCCGGAGCCGCTATCGCGGAGCTGACGCCGGGGATCACCTCAAC
Source organism: Mycolicibacterium frederiksbergense (assembly GCF_012223425.1). Classification (GTDB taxonomy): domain Bacteria; phylum Actinomycetota; class Actinomycetes; order Mycobacteriales; family Mycobacteriaceae; genus Mycobacterium; species Mycobacterium frederiksbergense. The sequence continues at coordinate 1,215,247 of NZ_CP038799.1, read as the reverse complement.
GGGCACACCGGCCCGCACGCAGCAGTCCAACTCCTCGCCGCCGCGGCCGAACACGAACCCGTCTCCGCCCTTGAGCCGCACCACGATCTGACCGGCCTGGGCGCGAGAGATCAAGGCGCAGTTGATCTCGCTCTGTTCGGTGCGGCGGCCACCGGGAATCTTGGAGACATCGATGATATCGGCGTACGGCGCCAACTGGCGCAGCACGCCGACAGGGGCGAGACGGTCGGTGACGACGACATCAGCACCGACGATCGCGTCGCGGCCGGCGATGGTGAGCAGGCGAGGGTCACCGGGCCCGCCGCCGACCAAGATGACACGCCCGCCGGAGCGGTGACCGTTCCCCGGACTCGGTGGGTCCGGTTCCACCGAACACAGCACCGCGCGCCGCTGGGCTTCTTCGGCGATCCTCCGATTCTGCGTGTGGTCATCTGTGAGAGCGAAAACCAAGGTGGCCGAGTCGAAATCGCTGGACTGGAAACCGCGGTGCGCGACAGTGGCCAACCCTCGGGCCGCCAGGTCGCTCAGGTAGGCGGTGGGTTGCTCGCTGATGACTGTCACGATCGCGCCCGCGTCGAGCATGGCCGCGGCGGTCGCCATCGCGCGCGGTGTCGCGCCGGCAATGGTGACCCGCTGATCGCGCACTGCCAGATCGATGGAGACGGCCGGCGGCCGGTCGACAGGGATTGTGTGAGTGGACATCCGGTGCTCTCTGTGGTCTGCGGTCATGACCTGCTTCCGTAGAATTCGCGGTGGACGACCCTCGACAGCGGCCTGCGGTCCTGCCAACCATGCCGTTCCAGGTCCGGGATCTGCTGGAGGGCCGTCACCGGTCCGAGACACAACCACGCGATCGGTCGGACAGCGCGTCGGGGATACCCAGCAGCCCACGCAGATACTGCTCGCGGAAAAAGGACACCCATCCGACGCCGAGCCCTTCGGCGGTGGCGGCCAACCAGAGGTTCTCGATCGCCAGGCACACCGAGTACAGACCGGCATCCGGGCTGGCGTGCCTGCCGAGCACGGCGGTACCACCGCGGGTGTCGTCGTAGGTGACCACGATGCTCACGGTGGACTCGCGGATGCCCTCGATCTTGATGCGGTCGAACGTTCGGGCCCGCTCGGCGGGCAGGCTGTCGTGGAAGCGTTGCCGCTCAGCCATCACATGGTCGTGGAAAGCGGCCTTGGTCAGCGGATTCTCGATGACCACGAAGTCCCACGGCTGGCTCATCCCGACGCTGGGTGCGGTATGGGCGGCCTGCAGGATCCGGGTCAGCACCGAGTCGTCGACGGTTGCTCCGGTGAACTCCGCGCGGACATCGCGACGCCGGCGGATCACGTCATACAGTTCGGTTTCGGGCGCCGCGGTCACGAGTGCATCTGTCGGCTGTGGCCTCGCAGGGCCACCGATATCAGGGCCGCGCGTTTGTGCACCCCGAGCTTTTTCATGATGTTCTGCAGGTGGAACTTGACGGTGGCTTCCGACACGAACAGTTGGGCGGCGATCGTCCGGTTATCGAGGCCCTCGACGAGCAGGTCTAGGACTTCGCGTTCGCGGGCGGTGAGCACCGCAACGAGATCGTCGCGAAAATCCTTACGGGGACATCGCAGTTCGGTGATCACGGCGTTGACGCTGTGACTGTCGAGCGCGGACTGGCCGTTGATGACCCGGTTGAACGTATTGCGCAGTTCGGTGGCGGTCGAGCGCCTGTCGACCAGGGCGTCGGCCCCGGCTCGCAGCAGGTCCAACGTGTTGGCGCCCTCGTCCTGGCTGTCCATCACGACGATGACCCGCGGCGTGACATCCAGCTCCGCCAGCAAATCCGACAACACCAACGTGCGGTCCATTCCGAGCACCAGCAGTTCCGGGCGCAGCTCCCTGACGCGCTCGGCAAGCCCTTCGCCGTAGCGCAGGTCGCCGACGAACCGGATCCGATCGATGCGTGAGACCACGTGCACGAGTCCGTGGCGGAGAAGTTCGTCGTTGGCGACGATCGTGGTGCGGAGGCTGGATGGGTATCCCAAAAATGGCTGCTGGTAGTCGATTTGGGGCATCCGGGCAATCTCGGGGCGAGGCCTGGTGGTTGGCGTCTGGGCGTATCCGGTTGGTGACAAACTCATGGTTGACTCCGTCCTGCCGTATGGCGGGCGAATGGTAGCTCCGGCACCGTTGCACCAAGGTTGCAATATGACCGACCAGTCATCGGGCAGGGTGGTGTGATCGGCGCTACCGGGAGATCACGCAGTCGCCACAGAGTCCCGCGCCGGGCACTTTGTAGAAGAGGCAGCAACTGTGTCTGGTGAAGTTGCCGCGGTCGAGGCGGCCCGCATCGGTCAATGGCGTGCCGGCCAGCAGCGCCTCGATCAAGGCGCGACCGGCGCGCTCAAGCTCGGGGTGCGTCAGCGCGAGGACGGTCACCGCCCCGTTTGCTGCAGATGCCACGTTGCCGGTACTGACCAGCGGTGACAGCCCCGCAACGCCCCGCAGGGTCAGATTCAGCGGCTCGAACAATGTCGGTAGTGACGCCGAAATTCCGCGTGCCGCGGATTCGATATCGGGTGCATCCCGAACTCCGATATCGTGCACCGAGAACACCGGCGCGTGATTCTGGGCGCTGAAGAACAGGTTATCCGGAGTCAGCACCGGGATCGCCTGACGACACAGCGCCCCCGCGATCATCGGCGACAGCAGTCGGGCGGCCACCCCGAGCTGGAACGACGACGCGGCCACCCGGGCCTCGACGGTGGGGGCGGGAACCCGCACCGATGTGGCGATGGCCGTCCGGGTGGCTTCGACGAACCGGGTCACCACCTCCGGGGTCGCCAGTTGGGAGTACCGCACCGCACCGGCTCCAGCCGGGGGCAGCGCGAAGTAGCCGCCCAGGCGGGACAGCTCCTCCAGGACATCGGCGGCGGTACTCATCACCGTCTGACGGTAGTCACCGGGCCCGGTCGGGACTGCCTGACTTTCCGGCGGGTCAGGCCGAAAACTGGCCAGATGGATAGGTGCGCCGGCCGCTGCGGCTGACCACACCGACGTCGGCGAACCTGCCCGTCCGGCGGCCGGAGCGGCGATCAACGGCCAGCTCCGAGGGGTGGAGGTGGTGCACGGCGGGTGAGTGTGACCGCCCGCGGCGCCGCCGACGTGCTGTTACGCCGCCGCGGAGCGTGCAACGTCGGTGCAACGTGACGACCGCCACAATGTGAAAACGTGACGGCGCCCCGTCACGCGGATGACATCCCCGGGCGGGCTGTGCCCGCCCCGAATCTCTGGAGCAGTGCATGACGGAACCGAATCTCGACCCGGCGGTGGACTACCCGCTGAGCGTGCATCGCAGGGACCTGCTGTTCACTCCGACCGGAAAGTCGATCGACGCCATCACCATGGATGCGGTGATGGCCGGGGACGTGGAGGCCGCAGATCTGCGCATCACCCCGGAGGCGCTGCGGTTGCAGGCGCAGATCGCCGAGAAGTCCGGCCGGACCCAGATCGGCGACAACCTCCGGCGCGCCGCGGAGATGACCGTGATCTCCGATGAACGGGTTCTGGAGATCTACAACGCGTTGCGTCCCAATGCGTCCACGAAAGCGGAATTGGACGCGATTGCCGACGAATTGTCGACGCAGTACCAGGCCGAACACCTCGCGCAATTGGTGCGAGAAGCGGCTGATGTCTATGAACGTCGCGATGTGCTCGCGGCCGGCGAATAGGAGATCGGACCAGTGACAGCTTCGGCAGTTCCGCAGAATCACGCGTTGGACAAGGACGGCGTCCGCCATTCCCACCGCACCATGTTGCTGGAGGACCGCCCGGTCAACCTGGACGGTTTCGTCGAGGAGTGGCCGGAAGTCGGCATGGTCGCGATGGACAGCGCATATGACCCGGCGCCGAGCGTCCGCGTCGAAAACGGTCAGATCGTCGAGATGGACGGCACCGTCCGGGCCGACTTCGACTTCATCGACCAGTTCATCGCGGACAAGGCGATCGACGTGGCAACCACCGAGGCATCGATGGCGATCCCGGCCGCCGAGATCGCCACAATGCTGGTGAATCCCAAGGTGACTCGCGCCGAGGTCATCGCGGTGACCAAGGGGCTGACCCCGGCCAAGCTGCTCGCGGTGGCCAAGACGATGAACATCGTCGAGATCATGATGGCGATGCAGAAGATGCGGGCCCGGCGCACCCCGGCCAACCAGGGGCATTGCACCAGCGCGCGGGACAACCCGGTGCAGGTGGTCTGTGAGGCAGCCGAAGCATCGATCCGTGGATTCGCGGAGGTCGAAACCACACTGGGCGTGGTGCGTTACGCGCCGCTGGTGGCGATGGCCCAGCAGATCGGCAGCCAGGTCGGCACCGGTGGGCCGCTGACCCAGTGCGCGCTGGAGGAGGCCACCGAGCTGGATCTGGGTATGCGCGGGATCACCGGCTACGCCGAGACCATCTCGGTGTACGGCACCGAACCGGTGTTCGTCGACGGTGACGACACCCCGTATTCCAAGGCTTTCCTGGCGTCGGCCTACGCGTCGCGCGGTATCAAGATGCGCTTCACCTCGGGCACCGGATCAGAGGTGCAGATGGGCAATGCGCAGGGTAAGTCGATGCTGTACTTGGAGATTCGTTGCATTCTGATCGCCAAGGGCGCCGGTGTGCAGGGCCTGCAGAACGGCTCGATCTCGTGCATCGGTGTGCCGGGCGCGGTACCGGCGGGTATCCGTGCGGTGGCGGCGGAGAACCTGATCGCCTCGGCGGTGGACCTGGAGTGTGCCTCCGGTAACGACCAGTCCTTCTCGCACTCGGCCATGCGGCGCACCGCGCGGTTGATGCCGCAGATGATGCCCGGCACCGACTTCGTCTGTTCGGGCTACTCGGCGGTGCCCAACTACGACAACATGTTCGCCGGGTCCAACGTGGACAGCGACGATTTCGACGACTTCAACACGATCCAGCGGGATCTGCAGATCGACGGCGGGCTGCGCCATGTCAAGGAGTCCGAGATTCTGGAGGTGCGGACCCGCGCGGCCAAGGCGCTGCAGGCGGTCTTTGCGCACCTCGACCTGCCGCCCATCAGCGATGCCGAGGTCGATGCGGCCGTCTACGCCAACGGGAGCCGGGAGTGCATCCCGCGGGATGTGCTGGAGGATCTCAAGGGTGCCCAGCAGGTGATGGACCGCAACGTGACCGGTCTGGACCTGGTCAAGGCGCTGGAGGCCACCGGGTTCTCCGATGTCGCATCCAACCTGCTGGCCGTTCTGCGGCAACGTGTTTCGGGTGATCTCCTGCAGACATCAGCGATCATGACCCGTGACCTGGAGCCGTTGTCGGCGGTCAACGACGCCAATGACTACAACGGTCCCGACACCGGTTACCGGCCGTCGGGCGCGCGGTGGGAAGAGATGAAACGGCTGCGCCACGTCACCAGCGCATCGAACCCCGAACTGGAGGTGGAATGACCATGTCGCCCACACTGAACGACGCGCAGCGCACGCTGACCTTCGAGGAGATCGGTCCGGCGCAGCGCGGCACGCGCAGCGATGAGGTGGTGCTCGCCATCTCACCGGCCTTCGCCGACTTCTTCAGCCAGACCATCGTGGACATCCCGCACGCGGAGGTGGTGCGCCAGATCTTGGCGGGTATCGAGGAGCAAGAGGTGTCCGCTCGCTGTATCCGTGTCACCCACAGCGCCGATCTGGCCGTGCTCGCCCACACCGCGGCCAAGCTGTCGGGATCGGGCATCGGGATCGGGATCCTGTCCCGCGGCACCTCGATGATTCACCAGCGTGACCTGCCGCGGCTGTCGAGCCTGGAACTGTTTCCGCAGTGTCCGCTGCTGACCTTGGAGACCTATCGCAATATCGGCGCCAACGCCGCTCAGTACGCGAAAGGGGAGTCCCCGGAGCCAGTTCCGACGCTGAATGACCAGATGGCGCGGCCACGGTGGCAGGCCAAGGCGGCGCTGTTGCACCTCAAGGAAACCGAACAGATCCGCAAGGGTGCCAAGCCCGTCGAGGTGGCTGCCACCTTCGCCGCCGCCGTCTGACGGACGACGAAAACTGATGTGAGACAGGCTAGAGCGGGACTAGGAAAGAGGTTCGATCGGTGAGTGTGACGGTGGTCGGGGTCGATATCGGCAACTCCACGACCGAGGCCAGCGTCGCCCTCATCGACGAGGACGGGTCGGTGCGCTATGTCGGCGTCGCCCTGACCCGGACGACCGGGATCAAGGGCACCGTCAAGAACGTCGACGGTGTGGTCAAGGCGGTGACGCGCGCCGCTCAGGACGCCGGCATCCGGTTGGCCGATCTGGATGTGATTCTGCTCAATGAGGCGACACCGGTGATCAGCGGATTGGCGATGGAGACCATCACCGAGACGATCATCACCGAGTCGACGATGATCGGGCATGATCCCCGTACGCCGGGAGGCCGGGGTCTCGGCGTCGGCACCATCGTCGACTTCGGAGCCCTTCCGGACGCGGCGCCGGGGGATCAGGTGATCGTGGTGGTCCCGCGCGGCGTCGACTTCGATCTCACCGCGAGCACCCTCAACGCCGCGGTGGAACGTGGAGTCGACGTCACCGCGGCGATTCTGGGAAACGACGATGCGGTGCTGGTGGCGAACCGGCTGAACCGTCCGATCCCGATCATCGACGAGGTGTCGCGGGTGGACGCGGTGCCGGTGGGCATGTTGGCGGCGGTGGAGGTGGCCGGACCGGGTCAGTCGATTCGGACCTTGTCGAATGCCTATGGCCTGGCCACCATTTTCGAGCTCGACCCCGATCAGACCCGGGTGGTCTCCCCGGTGGCGCGGGCGCTGACCGGTAATCGTTCGGCCGTCGTGATCCGCACGCCCTCCGGTGATGTCGAGGATCGGACGATTCCGGCCGGGTCCCTGGAGTTCATCGGAGCCGCCAAACGCGGGAGCATCGACGTCTCGCGTGGCGCAGCGGAGATCATGGCCGAGGTGGAGAGGGTCAGCCCGCTGCGCGATGTGCTGGGGGAGTCCGGGACCAACACCGGCGGCATGATTTCCAACGTCCGCCAGAGCATGGCAGATCTGTCCAAGCATGCCCTGGCCGATGTGCACATCGGTGACCTGCTGGCCATCGACACACTGGTGCCGCAGGAGGTTCGCGGTGGGGTGGCCGGCGAGGTCGCCCTGGAGAACGCCGTCGCGCTGGCGGCCATGGTGCGGACCAAGGAGAGCGGCATGCAGGCCGTGGCCGATGCAGTGGCGGCTGCGCTCGCCGACGCCGGTTGCCGGCGGATCTCCGCGGTGGTGGGAGGGGTGGAGGCCGAGATGGCGGTGCTCGGTGCGCTCACCACGCCGGGCACCGACAAGCCACTCGTCGTGCTCGATATGGGGGGCGGCTCCACCGATGCCGCGGTGATCGACAGCGAGGGTGCCACCCAGGCGGTGCATCTGGCCGGTGCCGGAGACCTGGTGACCAAACTGATCGATGCCGAGTTGGGTCTGGACAACCTCGAACTGGCCGAGGAAATCAAACAGTTCCCGCTCGGCAAGGCGGAGAGCTTCTTTCATGTGAGGCTGGAGAACGGTACCGTCCAGTTCTTCGAGAAGCCGTTGTCGCCCAATGCGTTTGCGCGCGTGGTGACGCTGACGCCGACAGGGATGAATCCGATCCCGACCCGGCATTCGCTGGACCGGATCCGCGCGGTGCGTCGCACGGCCAAGGAGCGCGTGTTCGTCGTCAACGCCCTGCGGGCGCTGCGCGGTATCGCCCCGCACGGTGATCTTCGCCGGATCGGCTTCGTCGTGCTGCTGGGGGGATGCGCACTGGATTTCGAGATTCCAGACCTCATCGCAGATGCTGTCGCCCCCTATGGAATCGTTTGTGGCACAGGAAATGTGCGAGGTACCGAAGGCCCGCGAAACGCGGTCGCCTCGGGCCTGGTCGCCGCGTATGCCGCGACCCAAGGGGCTCCGGACAGGATCTCGGTCGATGCTTGAGGGTGGTCAGCCTGAGAAGCCCGCCATCTTGGTGATCAGTGCCGCTGCATCGGCCACCGAGATCGAGGTGCTGGCCGGAATCGAGGAGGAGGGGGTGCCCTACGTTCTGGAGCGGACAACCGGCGATGGGTCCGCCGTCGAACTGGCGCGCCGCGCCGCGGAGAGGTCCTCGTTGGAGGTCGGTGTCGGGGCCGATCGCACGGGCCGGGTGGCCATCATGCATGCCAAACTGCCGGAATCAGTTGCCGGATTGTTCAGCGAGACCTCCGCGACGGCTGCGGTGGCTCGGGTTGCGGGTCACAATGCGGCACGCATCGTCGTAGGAATCCCGCTCCGGTCGGCTCCCCGGTGACCGTCGCCCCGGTCGGCAACCCGCAACTGCGGACGCAGATCCTGGACTCCCTGCGCACCATCGACGATTCGGTCAAGGCACAGAGCGCCCTGCTGAACAGCTGTTGCGACGCCGAATGGCTCGATGACGATTCCCGGACCTCGGTGCGGTGGTTGCTGTCGGCGCTGCGCGAGCATCGTCGAAACCTGCGCAAGATGTCGCGCGTGTGGCGTGCGCTGGGCGTCGACGACCACATCGACGGCCAGCTGGTTGCGGCCACCGCAGATCTGCTCGACGAGCATCGTTCCTTCCGGCCCCATATCGAGTACTGGCGTTCCGCCGCGGTAGCGGGTATCCGCTCGGACCGGTCGCGGTTCTGGCGCGACATGCTCGATCTCGCCGAGTCGAATCTGCGCAGCGCGAGCTGATCCCGCGTATCTGATCGTCGGGATCCGGTTCCGGTGAATCGCTTCTGGACGGCCGGCCAGGTGCGCCGAATCGTGGGGCCGGTGGTCGCGACCACAAGCCGGGTGGAAATGGCCATTTTGGGGTGGACACAGCAGCGATTACGGACGATACTGCTGTATCAAAGGTTGGGAATCAGACCTTTAGGTTGTCTCGCGGTGAGCAGCCGGACGCGTGAACGTTAGGACGCCGGTTTCGCGACCGGGTCCAGATCGGCGCACAAGCGCACGGAATGTCAAGAGCCCCAGAAGAATCTGATTGCACTGTGAACGAAGGAGTTCCAAGTGGCCGGTGTTGAAGAACACCTCGAGAGTGCGGACTATCTGCAAAAGCGTCAGCTCAAGTCGGGCACCGCGGGCTGGGTACTGTTGGCCGGTCTCGGCATCAGCTATGTCATATCCGGCGATTACTCGGGCTGGAACTTCGGCCTCGCGGAAGGTGGTTTCGGCGGGCTGGCCATCGCGGCCGTCATCATTGCCGGCATGTACCTGGCGCTGGTGCTGGGCATGGCCGAGCTGTCCTCGGCGCTGCCGGCCGCCGGTGGCGGCTACACCTTCGCTCGGCGGGCGCTCGGTCCTTGGGGTGGTTTCGCCACCGGCACAGCCATTCTCATCGAGTACGCCATCGCGCCGGCGGCCATCGCCACCTTCATCGGGGCCTACGTCGAGTCGCTGGGGCTGTTCGGCATCACCGACGGCTGGTGGGTGTACCTGGCCGCATATCTGATCTTCATCGGTATCCACCTTGCGGGTGTGGGTGAAGCGCTCAAGGTGATGTTCGTGATCACCGCGATCGCGCTGGTCGGCCTGCTGGTGTTCGCCATTGCCGCCATCGGGCACTTCGACGTCGCCAACCTCACCGACATGGCCGTCGACGAGACCGCCGCCGGCGCCTCCAGTTGGCTCCCCAACGGCTACATGGGCATCTGGGCGGCTTTCCCGTTCGCGATCTGGTTCTTCCTCGCGATCGAAGGCGTGCCGCTGGCGGCCGAGGAGACCGCCAACCCCGAGAGGAACGTGCCACGCGGCATCATCGCCGGTATGGCCGTGCTGCTGGTCACCTGCGCGACGGTGCTGATCCTCACCACGGGCGCCGGCGGAGCCGACGCGATGTCGAGCTCGGGTAACCCGCTCGTGGAGGCGCTGGGCGATGGGACGGCCGCCAAGGTCGTCAACTACATCGGCCTGGCCGGCCTGATCGCCAGTTTCTTCTCCATCATCTACGCCTATTCGCGGCAGTTGTTCGCGCTGTCCCGGGCCGGGTACCTGCCCAAGACGCTGTCGGTGACCAACGCGCGCAAGGCACCCTTCCTCGCCTTGCTGGTGCCCGGGATCATCGGGTTCGCGCTTTCCCTGACCGGCCAGGGCGCGATGCTGCTGAACATGGCGGTCTTCGGGGCGGCACTGAGCTATGTGCTGATGATGATCAGCCATATCGTGCTGCGCCGCCGCGAACCAGAGATGCCGCGCCCCTACCGCACCCCGGGCGGAGTCGTGACCACCGGCTTCGCCCTCGTCATCGGGGTGTTCGCCGTCATCGCGACCTTCCTGGTCGACCCCGTCGCCGCAGGGTGGTGCCTGGGTGTGTTCGCCGCGTTCATGCTCTATTTCGCGGTGTACAGCCGCCACAAGCTGGTGTCGAATTCCCCCGATGAGGAGTTCGCGATGCTCGCGAGAGCGGAGAGCGAGCTCAAGTGATCTACCGGCAGCAGGTCTCGGGCGTCAGTTACGCCTTCGACGGACTCGTGGAGGTGATGGCCAAGGCCACACCGCTGCGCTCGGGCGACCAACTCGCCGGGTGCGCCGCCGAACACGACGCAGAACGCGCGGCCGCCGCGTGGGTGCTCGCAGACCTGCCGCTGGACACCTTCCTCAATCAGGACATTGTCGACTACGACACCGACGAGGTCACCCGGCTGATCATGGACACCCATGACCGTCAAGCCTTTTCGCACGTTTCGGGACTGACGGTGGGCGGTCTGCGGGACTGGCTGCTGGAGACCTCCTCGCATGACGACAGCGCCACCCGGATCGCGGCCATCGCCCCGGGCCTGACCCCGGAGATGGTGGCCGCAGTCAGCAAGATCATGCGCAATCAGGACCTCATCGCGGTCGCGGCGGCCACCCGGGTCACCGCGTCGTTCCGCACCACCGTCGGGCTGCCCGGCACGCTGGCGACCCGGCTGCAGCCCAATCATCCGACCGATGACCCGCGCGGCATCGCCGCGGCCGTGCTCGACGGGCTGCTGCTGGGCTGCGGGGACGCGGTGATCGGGATCAATCCGGCCACCGATTCCCCGCAGGCCACCGCCGACCTGCTGGTCCTGCTGGACTCGATCCGAACCCGCTACGACATCCCGGTGCAGTCCTGCGTGCTGTCACACATCACCACGACGATCGGGCTGATCGAGAGCGGAGCGCCCGTCGACCTGGTGTTCCAGTCCATCGCCGGGACCGAGGGCGCCAACTCCGCGTTCGGCGTGAACATCGCGCTGCTGCGGGAGGGCCGCGACGCCGCCACGAGCATGGGACGCGGCACCGTCGGTGACAACGTGATGTACCTGGAGACCGGGCAGGGATCGGCGCTCAGTTCCCACACCCACCTGGGTGTGGGCGGCAAACCGGTCGACCAGCAGACCCTGGAGACGCGGGCCTACGCCGTCGCGCGCGATCTGAATCCCTTGCTGGTCAACACCGTCGTCGGCTTCATCGGTCCGGAGTACCTGTACGACGGCAAGCAGATCATCCGCGCCGGGCTCGAGGACCACTTCTGCGGCAAGCTGCTCGGGCTGCCGATGGGCGTCGACGTCTGCTACACCAACCACGCCGAGGCCGACCAGAACGATATGGACACCCTGCTGACGCTGCTGGCGGCGGCCGGGGCGGCGTTCGTGATCACCGTCCCGGGAGCCGATGACGTGATGCTCGGCTATCAGAGCCTGTCCTTCCACGATGTGCTGACCACCCGCCGGACCCTGGGGCTGCGGCCGGCGCCGGAGTTCGAGGGCTGGCTGCGCAAGGTCGGGATGGTCGACGAGACTGGCCGCCTGACACCGTTCGATCTGACGCACTCACCGTTGCGTGCGCTCACCTCCGCCACCTGAGGAGCGCCGTGACATCTGATCCCGCGGTCCAGGAGTTCTGGGCCGAACTGCGCAAGACCACCCAGGCCAGGATCGGGCTGGGCCGGGCGGGTACCGCCCTGCCCACCCGTGAGGTCCTGGAACTGGCGGCCGCGCACGCCGCGGCCCGCGATGCCGTCCACATCCCGCTGGACGCCGATGCGCTGGCCGCCATGGTGCGCGAGGTGGGCATCGGCGATCCGGTGGTGGTGACCAGCCGGGCCACCACCCGCGATGAATACCTGCGCCGCCCCGACCTGGGCCGGATGCCTGCCGAGGACATGGACGTGCCGCCCAGTCCGGCCGATATCGGCTTCGTGCTGGCCGACGGACTGTCGCCGACCGCACTGAGCCATCACGGGGCCGCGCTGTTGAAGGCCCTGGTGGATCGGTTGGGTGATCGGTACACCCTGGCGCCGCCGGTGATCGCCACCCAGGCCCGGGTGGCGCTCGGCGATCACATCGCGGCCGCGCAGGGGGTGCGCACGCTGGTGCTGATCATCGGGGAACGACCCGGCCTGAGCGTCGCCGACAGCCTCGGCATCTACCTGACGCATCTGCCGCGGCCCGGCCGCACCGACGCGGATCGCAACTGCATCTCCAATATCCACCCGCCCGACGGGCTGGGATACACCGAGGCGGCGCGGGTGGCCACCGGCCTGATCGGCGGTGCGGTGGCGCTCGGGCGTTCCGGCGTCGACCTCAAGGACACCTCCCGGTCCCTGGAATCCCTCGACCGTGAAGTCGATCGCGAGATCTCCTAGATTTCGCGCCATCGTCTTCACGTTGGGCTCCGGTTTGGGCGTTTTGACCTGGGGTGACGGCGGCCGGTAAGCTGCTGCGTTGGCGTGTGCTGCCCCACCGGGCATACGGGTCCCGGGTCAACGTCGGTCGCCGGGCAACCCTGAGCGCGTCCGCCTGACCGGCACCGTAACCCGAGAATAGAAGGTAAGCACTGTGCCTACTTACACGCCGAAGGCGGGTGACACCACGCGTTCGTGGTACGTCATCGACGCCCAAGACGTGGTGCTCGGCCGGCTCGCCGTCGAAGCAGCAAAGCTGCTGCGCGGCAAGCACAAGCCGACATTCACGCCCAACGTTGACGGCGGCGACTTCGTCATCGTCATCAACGCCGAGAAGATCGCCGTCAGCGGCGACAAGCTCACCAACAAGTTCGCTTACAGCCACTCGGGTTACCCGGGCGGTCTGCGCAAGCGCACCATCGGCGAGCTGCTGGAGAAGCACCCCACCCGTGTCGTGGAGAACGCGATCATCGGGATGCTGCCGCACAACAAGCTGAGTCGCCAGGTTCAGAAGAAGCTGAAGGTGTACGCCGGCCCGGAGCATCCGCATGCCGCGCAGCAGCCGATTCCGTTCGAGATCAAGCAGGTGGCCCAGTGACCGAAGTGAACGAGACCGAGGTTGTCGAGGTGGACGTGACCGAAGACGCCGTGCAGGCGCCTGAGGCGACCGAAACCGCCGACGAGACCGTCGTGGAAGCCGCAGTCGAGGAAGCCGCTCCGCGCGAGCCGATCTACATCGACCGCCCCATCCAGACCGTCGGCCGCCGCAAGGAAGCCGTCGTCCGGGTGCGCCTGGTGCCCGGCACCGGCAAGTTCCATCTCGACGGCCGCACCCTGGAGGCCTACTTCCCGAACAAGGTGCATCAGCAGCTGATCAAGGCTCCGCTGGTGACCGTGGATCGCGTGGACAGCTTCGACATCTACGCCCACCTCGACGGTGGTGGCCCGTCCGGGCAGGCCGGCGCACTGCGTCTGGCCATCGCGCGTGCACTGATCATCGTGCAGCCCGAGGACCGTCCGGCCCTGAAGAAGGCCGGCTTCCTCACGCGTGACCCGCGTGCCATCGAGCGCAAGAAGTACGGCCTCAAGAAGGCCCGTAAGGCTCCGCAGTACAGCAAGCGCTGATCTGTTCAGTCTTGGCACCGCCGGGTGTGGATTCCGATCCACACCCGGCGGTTTCTTTTTATCGTGACCTTGTTTGCTGATCTCTCGGCACTCGGGCGTGGGTAACGAGGTCGCGGTGTCGCCACGTCCGGCACCAGCACTGTTCATCACGGCGTTTCGGTGCGCAAACCCGTCGCTGACAGCGAATTTCTGAGACCCGGCGATATGTTGGCCCTGACAGCGATGTTTGCGGGTCGGGTTTGACACCGCGCGCGACGGTGAACCACCGTGGGTGTGGAAGCGGGGGCGCCGCAGCATGCGCCCAGGCAGACAATCTGCCGTCGGTACGAGTCAGTCAGCTCGTGGGGGACCGGCACCGCTTCTCTGACTGAAAGGATGAAAATGAAGAAAATGACCATGACGCGAGTGACCGCCGGTGCCGCCCTTGGTGGCGCCCTCCTCCTGTTCGGAGGGGCCGCAGCGGCCAACGCCGAGCCCGGCGACGGCCGCGTGGACCTGGCCATCGGCACGGCCGGCGTGCTCACCGGCGTGCCGATCGAGACGGCCACCCAGATCGCCGCAGGCGTCTGCGACACCGACGCCATGACGATCTCTTCAGTCGCCGAGAGCGTGGACGCCAGCGGCTCGCAGCAGAGCGTGTGCAACAACGACATCGGCGCCGTCGACTTCCGGCAGAACACCGCGACCGTCGAGGACGGCACCTCCGGTGTGATCGATGCGCCGGGTACCGCCGAGGGCGCGTCCTTCTCCGAGGAGCCCGTGACGGAGACCGAGGTGCCCGCACCGGATGACGTCACCGGCGACGAGGAGCCCACCACCACGACCACGACCCCTGTTCCCGCGCCCGCCGGGTAACCAGATCAGGTCGAACAGCAGCACCCCACCGCCCGCACCCACCAGGGTGCGGGCGGTGGCCCGTTCGGGGCACGATCGGGTGTCGGTTGGGCGCCGAGACGGCCACCGGGGTTGTCAGTTGGCTCTTTGGGCGTCTCGTGTGAGAAATTTGTGGGCATGGCTCGACTGTTCGGCACCGATGGCGTGCGCGGAGTCGCCAACCTCGACCTGACCGCCGAGTTGGCGCTCGCGCTGGGCGCAGCCGCTGCGCGGCGGCTGGGCTCGTCGGGCGGAGCCCGGCGCAGGTTCGCCGTGGTGGGCCGCGATCCACGCGCCAGCGGCGAGATGCTGGAGGCCGCGGTCATCGCCGGACTGACCAGTGAGGGCATCGATGCGCTGCGCGTCGGAGTGCTTCCCACTCCCGCAGTGGCGTACTTGACCAGCGCCTATGACGCAGATTTCGGGATCATGATCTCCGCGTCACACAATCCGATGCCCGATAACGGCATCAAGATCTTCGGCCCGGGCGGGCACAAGCTCGACGACGCCACCGAGGACCGCATCGACGAGTTGTTGACCTCGGGTCCGGGTGTCCGTCCCCTCGGCGGCGGCATCGGGCGGGTCGTCGATGCCGAGGACGCCCTGGACCGTTATCTGCGCCATGTCGCCAAGGCGGTCACCGCCCGGCTGGACGGCATCAAGGTGGTGGTCGACTGCGCCAACGGCGCGGCCTACACCGCCGCGCCGCTGGCCTACCGCGCGGCGGGCGCCGAGGTCATCACCCTGAACGCCGAGCCCAACGGCCTCAACATCAACGACGGCTGCGGATCCACCCATATGGAGCAGTTGCAGCAGGCCGTGCTCGCTCATGGCGCCGACCTGGGTCTGGCCCACGACGGTGACGCCGACCGGTGCCTGGCCGTGGATGCGCGCGGTGAGCTCATCGACGGGGACGCCATCATGGTGATGATGGCGCTGGCCATGCAGGAAGCCGGTGAATTGGCGTCGGACACCCTGGTCGCCACCGTGATGAGCAATCTGGGCCTGCACCTGGCGATGCGGGCGGCCGGTATCGAGGTCCGCACCACCGCGGTCGGCGACCGGTATGTGCTCGAGGAACTGCGGGCCGGCGAGTTCTCGCTGGGTGGCGAGCAGTCCGGTCATATCGTGCTGCCGAGCTTCGGCACCACCGGCGACGGGATCGTGACCGGACTGCGGCTGATGTCGCGGATGGCGCACACCGGTTCGACGCTGGCCCAGCTGTGTGAGCCGATGAAGACGTTGCCGCAGGTCCTGATCAATGTCGCGGTGGCGGACAAGACGACCGTCGCCCAAGCGCCCACGGTGCGGACCGCGGTCGCCGCGGCCGAGGCCGAGCTCGGCGATACCGGCCGGATCCTGCTGCGCCCCTCGGGAACCGAGCAGGTGGTTCGGGTCATGGTGGAAGCCGCCGACGCGGACACCGCCCGTCAGCTCGCGGTGCGGGTCGCCGAATCGGTCAGCCGGCAGAACTAGTTTCGCCGGGAGGGAACCGAACGGGGCGCCGCTGCGTCCAATCTGGGTATGGGACTCACCGATTCAGCCCGGATGGATGTCGCTGCGGTACTCGATATCGCGCACCGCTTCGACAACGCCGCCGATCAGGTCGACGGCGCGTGGCAACGCTGTCAGGCAGCGCTGGCCTTCACCGGTGCGCGGGCCGGCCGGGAGTACACCGACGAGGGAGCCCAGGTGCGCCGGTCTGTCGAGCACACGATCGGCGCACTGCGTGGCTGGTCGCGTCGTTCTCGTGAAATCGCTTCGCAACTCCGGGTTTCCGCCGAGGATTATGCGCAGATCGATGACCGCGCGGCCCGCCGGATCGGATGAACGGCATGCTTGCCGCGGGAGCGCCGGCGGCCGAGGTGATGACCGAGTATGTACGGGCCTGCCGCCGGCTCGGACATTCGGTGCCGGAGCCTGCCCACCTGCACGCCGCGTACACCGCCGAGGAGGGTCTGGACCTCCAAGCGCTCGACGACGACCACCGCACGCTGTCGGAAGCGCTCGCCGCGGTCGAGGCGGCACTGGTGCTGCAGGAACAAGCCCACCGCGCGCTGGCCGCGGCGTGGCGGGGCGCCGGGGCCGTGGCGGCGGTCGATCACCTTGTGCGCCATACCGAAACGGCGGCTACCGTCGTCGATGGGCTGCGCGGCAGTGTGGCCGCGCTCGACGAATTGCGGAATCGACTGTGGCAGTTGGTCGAGGCCAAGGTCGACACCACCCAGGGCATCGAGGCGCGCGGGACGAGAGCCGAGTGGCTGAGCGCGGCCCGCACCGTCACGGCCGGTGTCGGGGACCGGGCCGGCGCCAGTGAAATGGTGGACATGCAGGTCGCGCCGTTCGTGGCCACCGATATCGCCCTCGACTGGGTTTCCACGATGCGCGACACCGAGTCGGCGATCCGGCAGGCGTACCGAGATGCGGCCGCCGCCATCGCATCGCAGGCGTCGGCTGTGTTTGAGCGTCCCGGTCTATCCGGGGCCATACCTGTTGCAGCGGAGACGGTTTCCGTGGCGTCTGCGCCGGCGGCCGTTGTTCCGACGTCCTTTGTTGCCGGCCCGGCGGCTGCGGGCACGGTGCCCGCTCAGTCCGCTGTCTCGATGGAGGCTGTACCGGCGTCCACTTCCACACCGACCGCCCCGGCTGCGGCACCGTCGGTTGCCCCGACCACACCGGTAGCGGCCGATCCGATGGCCGCGGCCGCCGCGCCGATGCCGGCCGCGACGTCCCCCCTCGGTTCGGGCATGTCGGGTCTGTCCGGTCTCGGGCAGTCCTTTTCCGACATGCTCGGCGGCCTGCTGGGTTCCGGCGGCGGACTCGGTGAAACTTTGGGCGCTGTAGGCGATCTGGATCCCTTCTCGGACGACCGCACGGAGGGCGCCGAACTGGACGACCTGGGCGATCCGGAGCCAGACGAGGACGAGGAAGACCCGGACGGAGAGGAACCGGACGAGGACGAGCCGCTGGAGGGCGAGACCCCTGCCGAGGAATCGGCGGGGCCGGCGGAGGCGGAGGTGCCGGCGGAACCCGTTGCGGTAACGCCTGAACCGGTGGTGCCGACACCGGTCCCCGAGCCGTTGGCCGATCCGGCGGTGGCGGCGCCCGCCGAGCCGGTACCGGCCGACACACCGTGCGAGATCGCGGCCGACGAGCTGCCGCAGGCCGGTCCCTGAACTAGGGGCTGCGGGTGAAACGCAAAATCGACGAAATGATCGTTGCCGAGGAGTCCGGCGTGATCATTTCGTCGATTTTGATCGAAGGACTGTTAGCGCGTACCGGTGCGCGCCGTTCCGGAACCGCTGCGGCGCTGTCCGCCGCGACCGCCACTGGAGCGACCGCCGCCGGTGTGGCCCGAACCCGCCGAACCGGTGCCGCCGGCACCGTTGTGACGCTGCGGCCTGCGGCGTCGTCCGGGCTGCTGCGCGGTGCGCGCCGGGGGTTCCGGGGTGTCGATCACGAGACCGCCGGTGAAGGACCGCTCGCCGGGGGCGATCTCCAGCAGCACCGGGTGCGAGGCGCCGCTGAACTTGGTGATGGTCGGCTTGACGCCGGCCTTGCGGGTCAGCACCCGCACATCGGCGACCTGGTCGTCGACCATGAGGGTCACCACGGTGCCGTCGTTGCCGGCACGCGCGGTACGCCCGGACCGGTGCAGGTAGGCCTTGTGCTCGACCGGCGGGTCGGCGTGCACCACCAGGTTGACATCGTCGACGTGGATACCGCGCGCGGCAATATCGGTGGCGACGAGCACCGAGGCGGAGCCATCGGAGAATGCCCCGAGATTGCGGGTACGGGCGTTCTGGGAAAGGTTGCCGTGCAGTTCGACTGCCGGCACACCGCGTGAATTCAGCTTGCGGGCGAGGCCTTTTGCGCCGTACTTGGTGCGGGCGAACACGATGGTGCGCCCGGGTGAGGCGGCCAGGTCGGCCAGTACGTCGAATCGCGCTGCGCCGTCGACGTGCAGGACGTGGTGGACCAGTGTGGAGACCGGTGAATTCTCGGAGTCCACGCTGTGCACGATCGGGTTGCGCAGGTAGCGCTGAACCAGCACGTCGACGCCGCCGTCGAGGGTGGCCGAGAACAGCAGCCGCTGGCAGTCGCGCGGGGTGCGGTCGAGCAGGCGCTTCACCGGGGGCAGGAAGCCGAGGTCGGCCATGTGGTCGGCCTCGTCGAGCACGGTGATCTGCACTGCCGACAGGTCGGCGTGACCGGACTTCACGTGGTCTTCCAGGCGGCCGGGGCAGGCGATGACGATATCGACACCGTCACGCAGCTTCTGGATCTGTGGCCCGGCGCTCACGCCACCGAAGACGGTCACCGAACGCAGGCCGGTGGCCTTGGCCAACGGTGCGAGCGATGCGTCGATCTGGGTGGCCAGTTCGCGGGTCGGGGCCAGGATCAGCGCGCGCGGCTGACCGGAACGCCGCGGGGTGGCCGAGGCGGCCAGACGGGCGACGACCGGAAGCAGGAATGCATAGGTCTTGCCGGATCCGGTGCGACCGCGGCCGAGCACATCGCGGCCGGCCAGCGAATCGGGAAGCGTCGCGGACTGAATGGGGAAGGGGGACTCGATGCCGGCGGCAGTGAGTGTGGTGACAACGGCTTCGGGCAGGCCGAAGTCGGCAAACGTAGACAAGAATGCTCCATGGATTAGGAATGGTCGTCCTGCCCGGCGCGGATGGTTCCCGCGGCTCTCGGTGTGACGATCGAGCAGGGCTCAAGAAATGGCCCTGGCGAAGCGGCAAAAGGCAGAACAGACGATGCCGCTGCGGTTCACGATACCCAAGGAAGCCGTTTGGCCCTAACTTATGAGGTGAGCGTCACCAATTCCTCGGTGAATCGCAGGGCCTCGGCGTCGTCGGTGGCCAGCGGATGGACCAGCATCGTCGTCACGCCGGCCTCCTTGTAGGCGGCCAGGCGTTCCTTGACGAATCCGCGTGGGCCGACCAGCGACACGTGCCGCACCAGTTCGTCGGGCACCGCGGCGATCGCCTCGTCCTTCTTACCCGCCAGGAACAGCTCCTGGATGTGGTCGGCCACCTCACCGAACCCGTACCGGGTGGCCAGATTGTGGTAGAAGTTCTTGCCCTTGGCGCCCATGCCGCCGATGTACAGCGCCAGTTGGGGTTTGGCCCAGGCCAGCCGGTCCTCGACGTCATCGCCGATCGCGAGGCTGGCACTGACCATGATGTCCAGCGGGCCCCGGGCGGGATCGCGCTTGGCGTAGCCGGCCCGCAGTGCGTCGCCCCACACCTCGTCGGCCTTCTCCGGGTAGAAGAACACCGGCTGCCAGCCCTCGGCGATTTCTGCGGTCAGCTCAACGTTTTTCGGCCCCAGCGCCGCGATGGTGATCGGGATATTCTCCCGCACAGGGTGATTGATGAGGCGCAGCGGTTTGCCAAGGCCGGTGCCGCGGCCCTCGGGCAGCGGGATCTGGTAGTGCTTGCCGTCGTAGTTCACCTTCTCGCGGCGCCAGACCTGGCGGCAGATGTCGACGACCTCGCGGGTACGGCCCATCGGAGCGTCGAACGGGACGCCGTGGAAGCCCTCCATGACCTGGGGGCCCGAGGTGCCGATGCCGAGCCGGAAGCGCCCGTCGGAGACGTAGTCCAGGCCCGCCGCGGTCATCGCCAGCAGGGTCGGGGTGCGCACGTAGATCGGTACGACGCCGGATCCCAGTTCGATGGTGGTCGTCTTGGCCGCCAGATATCCGAGCTGGCTGATGGCGTCATAGGAATAGGCCTCGGCCACCAGCGCGATGTCGACGCCGACCTTTTCCAGTTCGACGACCTGCTCGACGGCCTGCTTGAAGCCGCCCGCGTAGCTGAGAAAGATTCCGGTGCGCATGACTGAGTTATATCACCAACCGGTTGGTTGGTGGCATGGTGTGGTGTTCAGCCCTTGAGGAGCGCGACAACCTTGTCTTCCAGCGTCGGCGGCACGGAGTCGGGGTCCGGCGCGACGGTCTTGGGCAGCACCGCCTCCGGATCGGCGAAATCGCGGTACTCCTTGTCGCCGGTCAGCACGTGTAACAGGTAGCCGGTCAGTAGCGCGCGGGTCGCCTTCTGGGTGCCCTTGTCGGCACCGGGCAGGCCGACCGCCTTGGCCAGCCGGCGGCCCTCGATGAGTCCGCCGGCCTCGGCCTTGGCCACCGTCCGCAGAATTGCCCCCGGCCATGAACGAGCCAGCGCATCGGCATTGGATTTCAGCGCCGTGGCGTCGGCTGGTGCCCGCAGGATCAGGCCGGGCAGCGTCAGCGCGGCGGCGGGCTGTTCGGCCGGCGGGCTGGTGACCGCGGGGAACAGTGCCGCGGCGGCCCTCAGTCGCGATCCCAGGCCGGCGGCGGTGAACACCGCGGCCGACCCGCCGAAGCCGTGTCCGACGACGGCCAATTTGGCCGGGTGCACGCTGATCTTGCCCGGTCCCAGCCGCACCCCGGCGATGATGTCCAGGGTGGTGCCCAGGTCAACAGCAAGATTGAGCGCGGACGGGGCCAGTGAGCGTTCCGTGTCGGGGGCCGCCGCGACGATGCCCCAGGACGCCAGATGCTCCAGGGTGCCCTCGTAGCGGTCGGCGGCGGCCAGCCAGTCGTGGCCGAACGCCACACCTGGCAGGCTCAGGCCCGACTCCGGGGTGTAGACGATGCCGGGCTGACCGGCAAAAGCGAGATCTCCGCGCAGGACGCGGTGCGGTCCGCGCCGGGTCAGAGCAGCGAAGAGTTTCTTGGTGCTTGCCACCCGACGACCGTAGCTCACAGCCGTTGTGTCAGCGCCGCGACGACGGCGAGGAATTCGCGAGGTTTCTCGAAGTGGATGTTGTGCCCGCTGTCGACGCGGTGGAAGGTTGCACCGCGCAGCAATGACCGTGCGCGTGCGGCGTCTGCGCCGCTCATGGCCGCCAACAAGACTCCATCCTTGTCGTGGTGCCAGTTCGCGTGCATCAGGGCGACGGGCACGGTGATGCGTTGCAGGGTCCGAGCGTGGTCAAACCCATCGTGAAAGCTGTTGTCGTAAAACATTGCTCCGAATCGAGGGTCATAGCAGTCGACCGCGCGGAACAGTTCGTTGACCGAGGGTGGCAACACCGGGAACCGCACCGGTTTGTCCGGATGGCGCAGCCGGTTGCGCATGCCTGAACGCTGTAGTGGGCCGGCCAACTTGCCGAACAGTTGCCAGATGCCGGCGTGCTGCAGGAAGTAGTTGGTGAAGTCGATCCGACCGGACGCCAGGAAGTTGTGTGCAACGGTAGCCAGCCCGACATAGTTGAACGTCTTCTCCGCGGCGGGCAGCACCGACGAAAAAAAGGGCGGGTCTTCGAGTACGACGCCACGCACCCATTCGGGCGAGTCGGCGGCCAGAATCGCTGCAACTAACCCGCCCGACGAGTGGCCCGCGACAAGTGACGGCGCTCCCACGGCACCGGCGAGGAAACGCCGCATGGCGTCGGCCTGGGCCACGGCCTGGTACGTGTACGGGTTGTGATCTGAACCACCATGACCGGGACAGTCGACCGCGAACACGTGGTGGGTTCGTGACAGCGCGGGAAGAACTCGGCTCCAACTGCGCCAGTCGGTGATCTGGCCGTGGATGAGCAGCAGTGGTGGGCCGTTGTCGGGTCCCACGGCATAGTTGAGCGTCGAACCGTTCAGCGCGATCCGTCTCTCGACAAAACCCGCAGCTGCCACGCGCCGAGCCTGCCTGGCGGCGTAGGTCAGATTGTTCAGCGCATAGGTCGTGGCAGCCATCGCGATCAGTGCTGCCGCGCCGGTCACCACCCGGGGCCGCATTCGATCAGCGGGGGCTTTCCGGGAACTGTTCGAACAGGTCAGGCCGCACGATGGCGATGCCGCGATCCACATCAGCCAGAAGAAGAAGTGTGTCACCCGGCGCGATGCCAAATAACTCGCGCGCGGCCTTGGGAATCACGATCTGCCCTTTCTCGCCGACCCGAACAGTGCTCGCGTACTTGCCGTCTGCCACGCCCCTCCTTGGTTGTACAAATCATACCAATACTACTAGTGGGATGTCTCTCGGTGGCGGATGCGTGGCCGTGCACTACCCTGGGCCCCTATGTGTGGAATCGTCGGCTATGTCGGGCAGCGTCCTGCCTGCGAGGTCGTCGTCGATGCGCTGCGACGGATGGAATACCGCGGCTACGACTCCTCGGGGGTGGCCCTGCTCGACGGCGCCGGTGGACTCACCGTGCAGCGCCGGGCGGGCCGGTTGGCCAATCTGGAAGAGGCCCTCAAGGACGCTGCGGCAGGCGACCTCGGCGGGACGACCGGTATGGGACACACCCGGTGGGCCACGCACGGGCGTCCCACCGACCGCAACGCGCACCCGCATCGCGATGCCAGCGGCAAGTTCGCCGTCGTGCACAACGGCATCATCGAGAACTTCGCGGTCCTGCGCGGTGAGTTGGAGGCCGCGGGCGTCGAGTTCGCCAGCGACACCGATTCCGAGGTCGCCGTGCACCTGGTCGCGCAGGCCTACCGCGACGGGGACACCGCCGGGGATTTCGTCGCCTCCGTGCTGTCGGTGCTGCGACGGCTGGAAGGCCATTTCACCCTGGTGTTCGCCTTCGCCGATGACCCCGGCACCATCGTGGCTGCGCGCCGCTCCACCCCCCTGGTCGTCGGTGTCGGTGACGGCGAGATGTTCATCGGTTCCGATGTGGCGGCGTTCATCGAATACACCCGTGAGGCAGTCGAACTCGGGCAGGACCAGGCGGTGGTCATCACCGCCGGTGGGTACGAGATCTACAACTTCGCCGGCGACCGTGACGACGTACACGCCCGGCCTTTTCATATCGACTGGGATCTCTCGGCCGCCGAGAAGGGCGGCTACGAGTACTTCATGCTCAAGGAGATCGCCGAGCAGCCCGCCGCCGTGGCCGACACGCTGCTGGGCCATTTCGCGGACGGCCGGATCGTGCTCGACGAGCAGCGGCTCTCCGACCAGGAGCTGCGTGAGGTCGACAAGGTCTTCATCGTCGCCTGCGGCACCGCCTACCACTCCGGCATGCTGGCCAAATACGCCATCGAACACTGGACGCGGCTACCGGTCGAGGTGGAGCTGGCCAGTGAATTCCGCTACCGCGACCCGGTCCTGGATCGCAGCACCCTGGTGATCGCGATCTCGCAGTCCGGTGAGACCGCCGACACCCTGGAGGCCGTGCGGCACGCCAAGGAGCAGAAGGCCAAGGTGCTGGCCATCTGCAACACCAACGGCAGTCAGATCCCGCGCGAGGCCGACGCGGTGCTCTACACCCGCGCCGGTCCGGAGATCGGCGTGGCGTCCACCAAGACGTTCCTGGCGCAGCTGACCGCGAACTATCTGGTCGGGCTGGCGCTGGCGCAGGCCCGCGGCACCAAGTACGCCGATGAGGTGGCCCGTGAGTACCACGACCTGGAGGCGATGGCGGATCAGGTGGCACGCGTGCTGACCTGCATGGAGCCGGTGACCGCGCTGGCACAGCGATACGCCCACGCCTCCGCGGTGCTGTTCCTGGGCCGCCACGTCGGCTACCCGGTGGCTCTCGAGGGTGCGCTCAAGCTCAAGGAACTGGCCTACATGCATGCCGAAGGGTTCGCCGCAGGTGAGCTCAAGCACGGCCCCATCGCGTTGATCGAGGATGATCTGCCGGTCATCGTGGTGATGCCCTCACCCAAGAGTGCGGCCATGCTGCACTCCAAGTTGCTGAGCAATATCCGCGAGATCCAGGCCCGCGGTGCGGTCACGATCGTCATCGCCGAGGAGGGCGACGACACGGTGGCGCCGTTCGCCGATCACCTGATCGAGATACCCGCGGTGTCAACGCTTTTCCAGCCGCTGCTGTCGACGATTCCCATGCAGGTGTTCGCCGCGGGCGTGGCTCAGGCACGGGGCTACGACGTGGACAAGCCCCGTAACCTGGCCAAGTCGGTCACCGTCGAGTAACCGTTCAGCCGGCCCGCCTGGCCCATTCGCTGGGCGGGACGCCGAAGTGGCGGCGGAAGGCGCGGTTGAAGGTACCCGGGTCGGTGAAGCCGCTGGAGCGCGCCGCGTGACTCACCGAAGAGCCTTGTGAGATCAGGGTGCTCGCGAGTTCCAGCCGCTGCCGCCGGATTTCGCTGGCCGGCGAGCGACCGTCCTCTGCCAACACCTGCTGCACGGAGCGTAGCGAGAGATGGAACTCGGCGGCCAGCCTGGCCGCCGTGAAATCCGGGTCACGGAACCGGGTGCGGACATGTGCGAGCAGTCGTGCCCGTAACTCGGTGCGCGCGGGCTCGTTGCCGATGCCGGACGGGCGGGCGGCCAGTCGTTCCGTCGCATCGGCGAACGCGAGCAGTCGGGTGCCGTCGGTCCCCAGTGGTTTCGCCGACCAGGTGACCGGGATGGGTTGCCCGGCCCGGGAGATGAACCATTCGTGTGCCGTCACGCCAGGAGAACCGCAACCATCGAGGATCGGACAGGTTTGCGACGGGTAGCGGGAGCCGTCGGGGTGCCACTCGTGCAGGGTGTCGTGGCTGGGTGCGCCGATCACGTCATCGTCGGACCGATAGCCGAGCATGCTCAGCGCTGCCTGATTCGCCAGCGCCACTGTGCCGTCGGGGCCGATCACCCACAGCGGGGTCGGCGCGATATCGAGAGCCGCCGACAGTGTTCCGACATCGAGCCGCCGCGCGCTGAGATTCGTCTTGTTGACCATGCTCCCACCTGGCTTCCGATGATGAGCCGAGGCTAGGCGCAAGGCGTTTCGAGGTGTTTCTCCGTTCGTTACGGCGCGGTTAAACGACGGCCGTTCGGGGCCGCCCTGCGCAAAACGCCGGATTCCGTGCGTCTTCTGCCATGGGCACGACGCCGTCGACACGGTGATATGGAGCCACAGCACAATCCACCGCCGCATGCCACGAAAGGAACCCACGCATGGTCTATGACCCCGCCTCACCCGTCATCACCGAGATCGAACAACGACGTTCGGCCACCGGGATCAGCTGGCAGAAGCTGGCCGACCACATCGACCGACCGCTGGTGTGGACGGTGGCGGCCCTGCTGGGCAGCCACCCGATGCCGGCCAAGGAAGCCGCCGCGGCCGGCGAACTGCTCGACCTCAGCCCGGAAACCGTTGCCGCACTGCAGCGGCAGCCCTACCGGACAGCCGACCCGGCGCTGCAGACCGACCCGACGATCTACCGGTTCGTGGAGCTCATCAACGTCTACGGACCGGCCTTCAAGGCGTTGATCCATGAGGAGTTCGGCGACGGCATCATGAGCGCGATCAACTGCAACGTCTCGTTCGAGCGGCGCGCGGATCCCGGGGGAGACCGCGTCGTCGTGACCATCGACGGCAAATTCCTGCCCTACCAGTGGTGACTCCGACCGAAAGGAATCAGCCCATGTCGTATGTCAAACCCGCCGAGCTCGCCGTCCGGATCATCGATGCCGGCGAGTCCAAGGTGTTCATGTCCACCCGTGACACGCTCATCCGGTCCTTCATGGCGGGGGCGATCCTCGCCCTCGCTGCGGCCTTCGCGGTGACGATCTCGGTCAAGACGGGGGAGCCGCTGCTGGGCGCGGTGCTCTTCCCGGTCGGCTTCTGCATGCTGCACCTGCTCGGATTCGACCTCTTGACAGCGGTTTTCACGCTGGTGCCGCTGGCCTGGCTGGACAAGCGCCCGGGTGTGACACTCAAGCCGATGCTGCGCAACTGGGGCCTGGTATTCGTCGGTAACCTGCTCGGTGCGCTCACCGTCGCGGTGTTCATGGCGGTCTACTTCACCTACGGGTTCAGCGTCGAACCGGATGCCGTCGGTCAGGCGATCGGGGACATCGGCGCGGGGCGAACGGTCGGCTACGCCGAGCACGGCGCCGCCGGGATGCTGACGTTGTTCCTGCGCGGCGTCATGTGCAACTGGATGGTGTCGATGGGTGTGGTCGGAGCGATGATGTCGGACAGCCTGCCCGGCAAGGTGATCGCGATGTGGATGCCCATCATGGTGTTCTTCTATCTCGGTTTCGAGCACTCGATCGTGAACATGTTCCTGTTCCCGTCGGGGCTGCTGCTCGGCGGTGAGTTCACCGTCGTCGACTATCTGGTGTGGAACGAGATCCCGACCGTGCTGGGCAATCTGGTGGGCGGGCTGGCGTTCGTCGGGCTGGTCATCTACGCGACGCACGGGCGGACCGGGCCGTCGCGGCCGCGACCGGGCGATCTTGTCTCGGTGGACCAGGTACCGGTGCCGAGCAAGATCTGATCGCCGGCGGACTCGCGGTCGTGGCCATACCGACCGCGAGTCCGACCGTGCCCGAACTGGTGGCGGGGGCGTTGCAGGCGTTCTTCGATTCACGTGTCAGAACTTGTCGGTGGTCGAATGTATGTTCGAATCATGAAGGCGGCGACGGAGGCGGTGACGGCACTGGACGCCGCACGCGAGCAGCTGCGCGCCGAACGCACGGCGGTGGCCGCGAAAATACTGGCCGCGGGCACCTTCGCGGTCGCCCGGATGGCGGAGCTGGGCAATGCGTTCGAGGACCTGATCGTCGATGACTGGGAGCTGGTCGCCGCCGAGCTGGGTGCCGAACTCGGGCTCAGCCGCGGCCGCGCTTGCACCCTGATCACCCAGGGCCGCGACCTGCTCACCCGGTTACCGCGATTGGCCGAGGTCTTCGCCACCGGCACCGTGGACCTTCGGGTGCTGCGGGTCATCCTGCACCGCACCGCGCTGATCACCGATCCCGACGTGATGTCGGTCCTCGACGCGCAGCTGGCCGCGGCGGCACCGGCATGCAACGCGCGCTCAGATGAGCGCATCACCGAACTGGTGGACTGGATGGTCATCGAGGTGGACCCCGAGGCCGTACGGCGGGCGCGGCAGGCACGCCGGCAGCGGGGGATCACCGTCGAACCGATCGGCGACGGGATGGTCGAGATCCACGGCCGCGTCGATGCCGCCAAGGGCGCAGTCTTCGATCGGCGCCTCGATGAACTGGCCCGCACCACCTGCCCCGATGACCCCCGCACGCTCGATGAACGCCGTGCCGATGCCATCGATCTGCCGGCCCTGGGTGCGACCGCGTTGCCGTGTGAATGCGGCAACGACACCTGCCCTGCCGCCGGTACCGAGGCGCCCGCCGGCCACATCGTCATCCACCTGCTTGGTGACCGCGACACTGTCGAGGGCCGCTCGGATCGCCCGGCCCTGCTACCCGGGTACGGGCCGATTCCGGCCGAGCAGGTCCGCAGAATGGTCGCGCGGGCCACGGTCCGGCCCGTGCCGGCGGCACCCGATCTGGGAACCGAGGGCGGCTACCAGCCATCGCGCACGCTCACCGAGTTCATCAGGTGCCGCGATCTGACGTGTCGCTGGCCGGGCTGCAACGTCGCGGCCGAGCGCTGCGATATCGACCACACGGTGCCATGGCCCTACGGGACCACGCACCCCTCGAACACCAAGTTGTACTGCCGAATCCACCATCTGATCAAGACATTTCACTGCGGCCCGCAGGGTTGGCGCGATCAGCAACACCCGGACGGCACCATCACGATCACCGCACCCAACGGCCGGGTGTACACCACCAGACCCGACGGCGCGCTGTTCTTCCCCTCACTCGATACCCCCACCGCCACGCTGGTGCTGCCACCGGCGCCACCGCCGAGCCGACACCGCGACCTGGCCGCCCCCACACGCACCCGCACCCGGGCACAAAACCTCGCCTACCGAATAGCCCACGAACGCGCACTCAACCGCGCCGATATCAAAGCCAACCCACCGCCTTTCTGACAGCCGGTCAGGCTCGAATAACGTTGGGCCCCAGTGCTTCATAATGGTGCGCCTGCGCGATCGGGAACTCGGTGCCGGTCACGACGGTCTGAAAATCGGACACCTCGGCGAACCGGCAGAAGCTGGTCTGCCCGAACTTGGAATGCGCAGCGACCAGCACCCGGCGGGTGGCCACCCGCACCGCGGTGTGCTTGACCGCCGCCACCGCCGGGTCGGGGGTGGTGAGGCCGTGCACGAGGTCGATGCCATTGGTGCCCAGGAATGCCACGTCGATGACCAGTGAGCGCAGCCGTTCCAGCGCCCACTCATCGACGGTGGCAAGGGTTCTGCCCCGCATCCGTCCGCCCAGCAGCAGCACCGTGACGGTACCGCTGTGGGCCAGTGCCTCGGCGGCCAGCAGTGAGGCGGTCACGACCGTCAGGTTCTGCTCGGCGAGCAGTTCGGCGATCAGCCGGGGCGTGAAACCCTCATCGAGATAGACGGTTTCGGCACCATGGAGTTCATTGGCGGCCGCCCCGGCGATCCGGTGCTTCTGCGCCAGATCGACCTGGCTGCGGTACTCGACGCCGGACTCGAACGCCACCGTCTCCAGCGGCACCGCCCCGCCATGCACCCGTTTGAGCAGCCGCCGGCCCGCCAGCACCTTCAGGTCGCGACGGATGGTCTCCGTCGCGACCTGAAGCTCCTCGGCCAGAGCGGGTACCTCGACACGCCCCCGATGGCGGGCGAACTCGACGATCTGGCGCTGGCGGCTGTCCGAATCCACGGTCACATTCTGGTCGGTGTCATTCCCCGGCGTTCAGCACGGCCTGGATTTCCTCGGCCGTGGTCGCCGCGCGGAGTTGGGCGACGCGGTCCTTGTCCAGGAAGACATGCGCGATCCGGGTCAGCAGCGCCATGTGGTCGTCCCCGGCACCGGCGATTCCGACGACGAACTCGGCGGGTTTGCCGTTCCAGTCGATGGGGTCGGGGTAGCGGACGAACGAGATCCCGGTGCGGCGGATCGCCGTCTTCGCCTCGTTGGTGCCATGGGGGATGGCCAGGCCGTTGCCCATATAGGTGGACACCGACTTCTCGCGCTCGTGCATGGCGCCGATATAGGACGGCTCGACGGCGCCGGCGGCGACCAGCAGGGAGCCGGCCTCATCGATGGCCTGCGCGGCGCTGGTGCCGGTGCCGTTCAGCACGATCGAACCCACCGGCAGCGCGTCACCGCCGGCCGCGGAGGCCTGTTCGACGGCCGGGGCCGCGACGTCGCTGGTCGCACCGCCATTGGCCTGCCGCAGCTGTTCGACGATCTCGTCGTAACGCGGGCTGCTCATGAAGTCGTCGACGGACACGTGTACCGCCGATCCGGTCTTCTGGGTGGCCCGGTCGGTCAGATTGCGGTGGCTCACCACCAGGTCATAGGTGTCGGTCAGATTGGAGATCGCCGAATTGGTGACCTTCACGTCACCGAATCCCGCCTGCTGGATCTTCTTGCGCAGCACCGAGGCGCCCATCGCCGAGGAGCCCATGCCTGCGTCACAGGCGAACACGATGGTCTTGATCGGGCCGTTGCCCGCGCGGACCAGGGCCGAGGCGACGCTGGACTTCTTGCCCTTCATCGACTCCATGGACGCGGTGGCCGCGGCCAGATCCGGCTCATCGGTCGCCTTGTCGGTCTTGAGCAGGAAGGCCGCCACCAGGAAGGACACCGCGGCCGCCCCGAAGACCGACAACGTGACGCCCAGGAAGCTGCCGCCGGCGGTCTGGGCGTACACCGCGATGATGGAGCCCGGCGCGGCCGGGGCCCGCAGGCCCGACCCGAACAGCACGTTGATGAACACGCCGGTCATGCCGCCGAGGATGGTGGCGATGATCAGCTTGGGCTTCATCAACACGTACGGGAAGTAGATCTCGTGGATGCCGCCGAAGAACTGGATGATCGCCGCTCCCGGCGCCGAGGCGCGGGCGACACCGCGGCCGAAGAACGTGTAGGCCAGCAGCAGCCCGAGGCCGGGGCCGGGGTTGGCCTCCAGCAGGAACAGCACCGACTTGCCGGTCTCCAGCGCCTGGGTGGTGCCCAGCGGGGTCAGCACGCCGTGGTTGATGGCGTTGTTGAGGAACAGCACCTTGGCCGGCTCGATCAGGATCGAGGTCAGCGGTAACAGGTTGTTGTCGACCAGGAAATCGACCGCATTGCCGGCCAGCCGGGTGAACGACGAGACGATCGGGCCGATGCCGAAGAAACCGAAGATCGCCAGGATCATGCCGAGGATGCCCGCGGAGAAGTTGTCGACCAGCATCTCGAAGCCGGGCCGGATCTTGCCCTCCCACAGGGCATCCAGTTTCTTCATGGCCCACCCACCGAGCGGGCCCATGATCATGGCGCCCATGAACATCGGCACGTCGGCGCCGGCGACCACACCCATGGTGGCGATCGCACCGACCACCGCGCCGCGGTTGCCGTGGACCATCCGGCCGCCGGTGTAGCCGATCAGCAACGGCAGCAGGTAGCTGATCATCGGGCCGACGATCCCGGCGCCGTCGTAGGCGCCCCACCCACCGATCTTGGCCACCCAGCCGTCGGGGTCCCGCAGACCCGCGAAGATCGCCTGCAACCAGCCCTGCTCGATGAACAGTGCGGTGATCAGGCCCCACGCGATGAACGCGCCGATATTGGGCATGACCATGTTCGACAGCGCGGTGCCGAATTTCTGTACGCGCACCCGCATGCCGGTCTGCGGGGACGCCGCGGCAGACGCTTCGACAGTGGACATCCGATGACCTCCGATTCCGCCGGCAGATGGGTGATGCCGGTCACATGCACATCTAGTAATACGCACACTCGGGCAGAAATGCAAGGGATATGGGCAAAAACGGGCAGCCAATTTTGTGGTTTTATGACCACATTGGGGTTAGAGTGCTGACACAGCAGCTCCTTGGAATGGCCGACAACCGGAAGGACAGCCCATGAAAGCCCTGCGTTTCTACGCCCCCGAGGATGTCCGGCTGGAGGACGTGCCGGAGCCGCAATGCGGCCCCGACGAGGTCAAACTGCGGGTGCGTAACTGCTCCACCTGCGGCACCGACGTCAAGATCTTCCACAACGGGCACCAGAACCTGACGCCACCGCGCACCATCGGCCACGAGATCGCCGGCGAGGTCGTGGAGGTCGGCGCCGACGTCAACGCGACCTACGGCAGCGACTGGTCGGTGGGCGACCGCGTCCAGGTGATCGCCGCGGTCCCGTGCGGCGAGTGTCACGAGTGCCGCAAGGGCTGGATGGCGGTGTGCCAGAACCAGACCTCGATGGGTTACCAGTACGACGGTGGCTTCGCCGAATTCATGATCGTGCCCAAGCAGGTACTCAAGGTCGACGGGCTGAACAAGATCCCGGACAACGTCGGTTTCGACGAGGCCTCGGCCGCCGAACCGTTCGCCTGCGCCATCAACGCCCAGGAGCTGCTCGGCATCGAGGAGGGCGACACCGTCGTGGTCTTCGGTGCGGGCCCCATCGGTTGCATGCACATCCGCATCGCGCGCGGCGTGCACAAGTGCGGTCCTATCTACCTCGTCGACGTCAACGACGCCCGGCTCAAGATGTCGGCCGACGCCGTCAACCCCGACGGTGTCATCAACGCCGCCGATGTCGACGTGGTGGAGAAGGTCATGGAACTCACCGGCGGTCGAGGCGCGGACATCGTGATCACCGCAACCGCAGCCAATGTCGCCCAGGAGCAGGCCATCGCGATGGCCGCCCGCAACGGCCGCATCTCGTTCTTCGGCGGGCTGCCCAAGACCGATCCCACCATCACCTGCGACTCCAATGTCGTGCACTATCGCCAGTTGCACATCCACGGAGCCAACGGATCCGCGCCCGAGCACAACAAGCGCGCCCTGCAGTACATCTCCACCGGGCAGGTTCCGGTCAAGGACCTCATCACCCGCCGCATCCCCTTGGAGAACGTGCTCGATGCCTTCGACATCGTCAAGAAGGGCGAGGCCATCAAGGTGACCGTCGAGCCCTGATCCCGGACCCGCGTTCCGGCGGAAGTCCGCGTGTTATCCGCCGACCGCGACGAGATAGCCGCCGATGCCCGCGACGCACGCCGCCGCGCACAGTGCCAGCGTGCCGATCGCGAACGTCCATGCGGTGCAACGCCGTATCAGCCGTATGACGGTCAGCACCGTGCCGGCGATCCACAACAGCGCCGCCGCGGTGAAGCCGGTGAACATGGCGGCCACGCCGGCGTCGATATCGCAGCTCTCGGGTGGGCAATGATCGGTGAAGGCCATGAAGAAGATTCCGAAGAAGCCCGCTACGGCGCCGCCGGCGACGGTGAGCACCAGCGCCGTGATCGACACCGCGAGGTCGACGCCGGAGATCGGGCGCTTGGCCGGCGGAGGCGCGGGGTAGCCGTAGGTCATGGACGGCCACTCTAATCAGGGCGAGCCCACTAATCTGGCCGGTATCGAACTCGTGATCCCCGCGGTGAACATCGCGTCCCGGCAGCGCATCGGACATTTCGTCAGCCAGGATGCGTTCACGCGCTACCTGGACGCCTATCGCGCCGCCGCACCCGCCTTCAGCGCCCAGTTCGATGTGCCCACCGGTCTGGGCGCCGTCCGCGTCTACCGGTACGACGGCCCGGCCGGCCCGACCCCGGTGCTGTTGCTGCCCGGGCGCGGCTCGGGCAGCCCGATGTGGCGCACCAACCTCGCCTCGCTGGTCGCGCAGCGAACCGTGTTCAGCCTGGACCTGCTCGGCGACGCCGGGCTGTCGGTGCAGTCCGGGCCGATCGCCGATGCGGCTGACGAGGCTCGCTGGCTGGATGAGGTGATCGCGGGGCTGGGGTTGGCGCGGGTGCATCTGCTCGGGGTGTCGATGGGTGGGTGGCTGGCCGTCAATGCTGCGGTACGTACGCCGGACCGAATCGCCTCGATCATGGTGTTGGACCCCGCGATGACCTTCGGGCGCGTCCCCGCGAAAGCGGTGATCGCGTCGATCGCACTGGTGGTGCCGAGGTTTCCGGGCGGGCTGCGCCGTCGCGTGATGAGCTGGCTGGCCGGCGGCGCCCCGGTCGACGAGACCCTGCCCGAGGCCGAGCTGTTGGACGCCGCAGCAAGGGGATTCGTGGTGCGCCAGCCGGCGCCACGGGTGTTCGCTGACGACGCGCTGCGCGCGCTCTCGCTGCCGGTGCTGGCGATTATTGCCGGCCGCAGCGTGATTCATCACCCCGCGCGGGCGGCGGACCGGGCTCGAGGGCTGCTGGCGACGGGACAGGTCGAGCTGTGGCCGGACGCCTCCCATGCGGTCAGCGGCGAGTTCCCGGACCGCATCGCCGAGCGCTCACGCCGTTTCTTCGGCGCTGTCGAGTTGCGCTGACAGGTGCCGTTGCAGGAACGGTCGGATCAGCGCCACCGTTTCGGCCAGACGGCTCTCCAGCAGGAAGTGGCCGCCGTCGAGCAGGTTGATATCGGCCTGTGGCAGGTCGCGGCTGAACGCGAGCGCCCCGGCGGGGCCGAAGATCTGATCGTTGCGGCCCCAGACGGCAAGCAGCGGCACCCCGCTGGTCCGGAAGTACTCGTGCACGGCGGGATAGAGCTCGACATTGCTCTGGTAGTCGGCGAACAGCTGAAGCTGGGCATCGATGCGTTCTTCGGACGAGGCGACCGCGGTGTACGCGTTGATCCAGACGTCGGGATCGACCACACTGGGATCTGAAACACCATGGGTGTATTGCCATTTGAATCCATCCAGGGTGAGCAGCTCGCGTAGCGCTGCCGCGTTGGACGCCGACCGGTCCCGGCCGTAGGCGAACAGTGGCTCCATCGCATCGCCCACGAAGCCCTCGACGTAGGCGTTGCCGTTCTGGGTGATCACCGCTGCGATCCGCGCCGGGTGGCGCAATGCGAGCCGCCAGCCGACCGGGGCGCCGTAGTCCTGGACATAGATCGCGTAGCGGTTCACCCCGAGATGGTCGAGCAGGGCGTCGACGTGGTCGGCGAGCGCGTCGAAGGTGTAGTCGAACGCGTCGACTCCGGCAACCTCGGAATGGCCGAAGCCGGGATAGTCGGGGGCGATCACGTGATAACGGTCGGCCAGCGCGGGGATCAGATTGCGGTACATGTGCGAGCTGGCCGGCGTGCCGTGCAGCAGCACGACGGTGGGCGCGCCGGTCGGCCCGGCTTCCCGGTAGAACAGCTGTCGTCCGGCGATCTGGGCGTATCGATGGTGGGTGACCATGTCTAACCTTTCTAAGCCGTTTAACGGTTATCCCGAGTCAACTCCAGATTGCATAACCTGTCAAGTCAATTAGACCGGTTAGTTCGATCTCGACACCGGCGATCGGCCCCACAGATCTCCGAGTGCGCGTAACCTGTTGGCGCGCGCGCACATCGAATCGGAACGGGAGCTGATGCGGCACTACCACACCGCCGACGCGATCCGTGCCGCCGAAGCCCCGCTGCTGGCGTCTCAGCCCGACGGAGCATTGATGCGCCGGGCCGCCTACGGGCTCGCCACCGTCATCGCCGGTGAACTCGGCACCGTCGCCGGACGGCGGATCTGTGCGGTGGTCGGTTCCGGGGACAACGGCGGCGACGCGCTGTGGGCGGCGACCTTTCTGCGTCGCCGCGGCGTGCACGCCACCGCGGTGCTGCTCTCCCCGGATCGCACCCATCCGGCGGCGCTGGCCGCCTTCAGAAAGGCCGGTGGCCGACTGGTGCAGAACATCCCGGCGGCAACCGATCTGGTGATCGACGGCGTCGTCGGCATCTCCGGCCGGGGCGGGTTGCGTCCCGATGCCGCGGCCGTCTTCGAGGGTTGCGGAGCGCCTGTCGTCGCCGTCGACATTCCGAGCGGGATCGACGTGCACACCGGCGCCGAGGACGGTCCCCATGTGCAGGCGGCCGTCACCGTGACCTTTGGCGGGTTGAAACCCGTACACGCACTGGCGGATTGCGGTCGGATCGAACTCATCGACATCGGACTGGATCTCGCGCCGTCGGATCTGCGCGGGTTCGAGGCCGCCGACGTGGCCGCCCGCTGGCCCATCCCCGGACCGCGCGACGACAAGTACACCCAGGGTGTCACCGGTGTGCTGGCCGGTTCGGCGACCTATCCCGGTGCCGCCATCCTCAGTACCGGCGCCGCCGTCGCCGCCACCTCGGGCATGGTCCGCTACGCCGGTAGCGCCGCACATGACGTGGTGAGCCACTGGCCCGAAGTCATCGCCACCCCCGACACCGACACGGTGGGCCGGGTGCAGGCCTGGGTGGTCGGACCCGGGCTCGGAACCGACGAAAGCGCTTTTGCGACATTGCGTTTCGCGCTGTCCTCGGATCTCCCGGTGATCGTCGACGCCGATGCGCTGACCCTGCTGGCCGCCGCGCCCGAGCTGGTGGACGGGCGGTCCGCGCCGACGGTGCTGACCCCGCATGCGGGCG
Source organism: Mycolicibacterium frederiksbergense (assembly GCF_012223425.1). Classification (GTDB taxonomy): domain Bacteria; phylum Actinomycetota; class Actinomycetes; order Mycobacteriales; family Mycobacteriaceae; genus Mycobacterium; species Mycobacterium frederiksbergense. The sequence continues at coordinate 1,179,361 of NZ_CP038799.1, read as the reverse complement.
AGTACCAGCGGTTGGCCGGAACGGACGTCGGGGCCGACCGGGTCGGCGCGGCGCGCACCCTGGCCGAAACCCTCGGCGCCACCGTCCTGCTCAAGGGCAATGTCACCGTCATCGCTTCGCCGACCGGACCGGTCTACCTGAACCCCGCCGGACAGTCCTGGGCTGCCACGGCCGGATCCGGTGACGTCCTGTCCGGGGTCATCGGCGCGCTGCTGGCCGCGGGGGTCCCGGCCGCCGAGGCCGCCGCGATGGCCGCGTTCGTGCACGCCCGGGCGGCCGCGCTGGCCGCCGCCGATCCCGGACCGAACCCTGCCCCGACATCCGCGGGGGGCATCCTCGCCCACCTGCGCGCCGCCATCGCATCAACGATCGGAAAAGGATGAACACATGAGCCGCAGGCACCACCCGCGCCCGCCGCATATCGCCCCCGCCTACACCGGACGGCTCTCGACCGACCCGGTGCCCGCGCTGCGACTGCCGGGCGAATCGATGGACCCGCAGGCCGCCTACCGCTACATCCACGACGAGCTGATGCTCGACGGCAGCTCACGGCTGAACCTGGCCACCTTCGTCACGACGTGGATGGACCCCGAGGCCGAGAAGCTGATGGCCGAGACCTTCGACAAGAACATGATCGACAAGGACGAATACCCGGCGACCGCCGCCATCGAGGCGCGCTGCGTGGCGATGGTGGCCGACCTGTTCCACGCCGAGGACCTGGTCGACGATGACGCCGCCACCGCGGTCGGGGTGTCCACCATCGGATCCAGCGAGGCCGTGATGCTCGCCGGGCTGGCCTTGAAATGGCGGTGGCGCGCGAAAGTGGGTGATGGCTGGAAGGGCCGCACGCCCAACCTGGTGATGGGCTCCAACGTGCAGGTGGTGTGGGAGAAGTTCACCCGCTACTTCGACGTCGAGCCGCGCTATCTGCCGATGGCCGAGGGCCGCTACGTGATCACCCCCGAGCAGGTGCTCGACGCCGTCGACGAGGACACCATCGGCGTGGTCGGCATCCTGGGCACCACCTTCACCGGGGAGCTGGAGCCGATCGCCGAGATCTGCGCCGCGCTGGACAAGCTGGCCGCCGACGGTGGGGTGGATGTGCCGGTGCACGTCGACGCGGCCAGCGGCGGGTTCGTCGTCCCGTTCCTGCATCCGGACCTGCAGTGGGACTTCCGGTTGCCGCGGGTGGTGTCCATCAATGTCAGTGGCCACAAATACGGACTCACTTACCCGGGCATCGGGTTCGTGGTGTGGCGCAGCGCCGAGCATCTGCCCGAGGACCTGGTGTTCCGGGTCAACTACCTGGGCGGCGACATGCCGACCTTCACGCTCAACTTCTCCCGGCCGGGCAACCAGGTGATCGGGCAGTACTACAACTTCCTGCGCCTGGGCCGGGCCGGATACTCCCAGGTCATGCACTGCCTCTCGGACACGGCGCGTTGGTTCGGTGACCAGTTGCGCGACAGCGAGCACTTCGAGCTGATCACCGACGGCTCGGCCATCCCGGTGGTCAGCTTCCGGCTCAAGGGCGATCCGGGTTATACCGAGTTCGACGTCTCCCAGGCCCTGCGCGCCTCCGGCTGGCAGGTGCCGGCCTACACGATGCCCGAGGGCGCCGAGGACGTCACGGTGCTGCGGGTGGTGGTCCGCGAGGGATTCTCCGCCGATCTGGCCCGGGCGTTGCGGGATGACACCATCACCGCTCTCGAGCACCTCGACCAGCTCAAACCGGGTGGTCACTTCGACACCGTGCAGCCCTTCGCGCACTGATCGCAGACTCGGCGCGAACAGGTCGGCGGCACCGGCATGACAAAATCGAGTCAATGCACCCGACCGACCTGACCGCCCCGCCCGGCCCCACGGCCGAGGTGGATCTCGGCGCCATCGCACACAACGTGCGCGTACTGCGAGAGCGCGCGGGCTCGGCGGGGGTCATGGCGGTGGTCAAGGCCGACGGTTACGGCCACGGCGCCACCCCCGTCGCGCGCACCGCGCTGGCCGCCGGCGCCGCCGAAGTGGGCGTGGCGACCGTCGGTGAGGCCCTGGCCCTGCGCAGGGACGGCATCACCGCACCGGTGCTGGCGTGGCTGCACGCCCCGGGCACCGATTTCTCCCCGGCACTGGCCGCCGACGTGCAGATCGCGGTGTCCTCAGCGGGACAGCTCGACGACCTGGTCGATGCGGCCCGGCGCACCGGGGTCACCGCTGCCGCGACCCTCAAGGTCGACACCGGCCTGAGTCGTAACGGGGTGGCCGCCGCCGACCTGCCCAAGGTGCTGGTTGCCCTGGCACACGCGGTAGCCGAGGGGACGGTGCATGCCCGGGGCATCATGAGCCACCTGGCGTGCGGTGACGATCCGGGCAACCCGATGAACGATCGTCAGGCCGCCCGTCTGCAGGAGATGCGTGAGCTCGCCCGCGAGTACGACGTCGACTTCGAGATCGCGCACCTGAGTAACTCGCCCGCGGCGATGACCCGCCAGGACCTGGCCTTCGACATGATCCGTCCCGGAATCGCGATCTACGGTCAGACCCCGATTCCCGCCCTGGGCGATATGGGCCTGCGCCCGGCGATGACGCTGAAGGCTCCGGTGGCGGTGGTCCGCTCGATCAAGGCCGGGGACGGAGTGTCCTACGGGCACACCTGGATCGCCGAGCGGGACACCACAGTGGCGCTGATCCCGCTCGGTTACGCGGACGGGATCTTCCGCACGCTCAGCGGTCGGCTGCAGGTGTCCATCAACGGTCGCCGCCATCCCGGCGTTGGCCGCATCTGCATGGACCAGTTCGTGGTGGACCTCGGGCCCGGGCCCGTCGATATCGGCGTCGGCGATGAGGCAATCCTGTTCGGCCCCGGTGATTCCGGCGAGCCGACCACCCAGGACTGGGCCGATCTGATCGGCACGATCAACTACGAGGTGGTCACCGCTGTGCGGGGCCGGATCACCCGTGTCTATCGCGGCGAGATGGGCTGACACCGGTGGCCGACGACGATATCCGCCCGCCCGAGCGCTGGGCCGTGGCGCGCTGGCTGGCCGGACTGGCCGGACTGAGCGCCGTCGGCTCGGTGGCCGGGGTTTCGGTGGCCCGTTCCCTGGCCCGCCGGGTCAGCGTGGAGGATCCCTACGCACACGAGGATTTCGAACTGCTGCACGACGACCGAAGCGTGGTCGTCACCACCGGAGACGGGGTGCCGCTCGCGGTCCGCGAATGCGGGCCGGAGAACGCACCGCTGACCGTGGTCTTCGCGCACGGGTTCTGTCTGCGGATGGGCGCCTTCCACTTTCAGCGTGACCGGTTGGCCGAGCAGTGGGGCGATCAGGTCCGGATGGTGTTCTACGACCAGCGTGGGCACGGTCTGTCCGGAGACGCCTCGCCGGACACCTTCACCGTGCCCCAACTCGGCCAGGACCTGGAGTCGGTGCTCGCGGTGATGGCGCCGCGCGGCCCGGTCGTGCTGGTCGGGCACTCCATGGGCGGGATGACCGTGTTGTCCCACGCCCGCCAGTACCCACAGCGCTATCCCACCCGAGTCGTCGGTGCCGCACTGATATCCTCTGCCGCCGAGGGAATCTCGCGCTCCCCGCTGGGGGAGATACTGCGCAACCCGGCGCTGGAGGCGGCCCGGTTCGTCGTCCGCTATGCGCCCGGACTGGTGCACCGAGGCCGCGGTGTGGCCCGCTCGATCATCGGACCGGTGCTGCGGGCGGCCTCCTACGGTGACGAGAGCGTCAGCCCCAGCGTGGTCGCCTTCAGTGAGCGGATGATGCACGACACCCCGGTGCACACCCTGGTCGGGTTCCTGCACGCCCTGGAGGTGCACGACGAAACCGACGGGCTCACGGCGCTGGCGAAGATCCCGACCCTGATCGCGTGCGGCGACCGTGACCTGCTCACGCCGCTGGAGTACTCGCAGGACATGGCCGCGGCGCTACCCAAGTCCGAGTTGGTGATCGCCGAGGGCGCGGGACACCTCGTGCAGTTGGAGCAGCCGGAACTGATCGACGACGCGCTGGTGCGCCTGGTCGAACGAGCCACCCCGTCCAAACTGGTGGCGCTCACCCGCAGGCTCAGGGAACGGGCCCGTAACCATGGCTGAGCGCACGGGCGGCACCGCAGAACTGGCCACCCCGCAGGACACCGTCGCGCTCGGCGCGCGCCTCGGCGCCGACCTGCGCGCCGGTGACGTGGTGGTGCTGTCCGGCCCGCTCGGAGCCGGTAAGACCATGTTCACCAAGGGAATTGCGGTGGCCATGGATGTCGAAGGACCGGTCACCTCGCCCACCTATGTGTTGGCGCGGGTGCATCCGGCCCGTCGCGCCGGGGCGCCTGCCCTGGTGCACGTGGACATCTACCGACTGCTCGATCACGGCGGTGACCTGCTCGGCGAACTCGACTCGCTGGACCTCGACACCGACCTCGACGACGCCGTCGTCGTCGTCGAGTGGGGCGAGGGCCTGGCCGAGCGGCTCTCGGAGAACCACCTGGACATCCACCTCGACCGTGCCGACGACTCCGAGATGCGCACCGCGACATGGCAATGGAGCAGTTCATGATCGTACTGGCCCTCGATACCGCCACCCCCGCCGTCACCGCCGGCATCGTCGAGCTGGGTGCGACGATCGTCACCCTGGCCGAGCGAACCATCGTCGACGCCCGCGCTCACGCCGAGCGTCTGACACCGAATGTGGTTGCCGCACTTGCCGACGGTGGGAAGACCATGGCGGATCTGGACGCCGTCGTGGTCGGTTGCGGGCCCGGCCCGTTCACCGGTCTACGCGTCGGTATGGCCACCGCCGCCGCCTACGGCCAGGCACTGGGCATCCCGGTGCACGGGGTGTGCACGCTCGACGCCATCGCCCGCGCCACCCGCGGTGAGGTCCTCGTGGTCACCGACGCCCGCCGCCGCGAGGTGTACTGGGCGCGCTACCGCGACGGGGTGCGGGTCGCCGGACCGGCGGTCAACGCCGCGGCCGAGGTGAATGCCGACGGTGTGCAGGCGGTGGCCGGATCGCCGGCGCTCGCCGCGTCGTTCGGACTTCCCGTCATCGGACCGGAGTACCCGACCGCCGCCGAACTCGTGGCGGCCGTGCCGGATTGGAACCAGGAACCACAGCCCCTGATCCCGCTGTACCTGCGGCGCCCGGATGCCAAGACGCTGGCCGAACGAGGCCTGGCGTGACCGCACCCGACAACACCACGATCGACGCGCTGACCCGCGCCGATGCGGCCCGCTGCGCCGAGTTGGAGTCCCAGCTGTTCGACGGTGACGACCCCTGGCCGCCGGCGGCGTTCCTGCACGCCCTGGACGGCAAGCACAACCATTATGTGGCGGCCCGCGATGAGGGCAGGCTGATCGGCTACGCCGGCATCTCGCGGCTGGGCCGGATCCCGCCCTACGAATACGAGGTGCACACCATCGGCGTCGACCCGACCTACCAGGGCCGCGGCATCGGTCGCCGGCTGCTCGATGACCTGCTGGGATTCGCCACCCGCGGGGAGGTGTTCCTGGAGGTCCGCGTCGACAACGAGGCGGCCATCAACCTGTACAAGAGCGTCGGTTTCGCCACCGTGGGCGTGCGCAAGCGGTACTACAAGGTCAGCGGTGCCGACGCTTACACCATGAAGCGAGACCCGGCATGATCATCCTGGCCATCGAAAGTTCCTGTGACGAAACCGGAGTCGGTATCGCACGGCTCGACGACGACGGGACCGTCACTCTGCTGGCCGACGAGGTGGCCTCCAGCGTCGATGAGCATGCGCGCTTCGGCGGAGTGGTGCCCGAGATCGCGTCCCGGGCGCACCTGGAGGCGCTCGGTCCGACCATGCGCCGTGCCCTGGACACCGCGGGCATCACCCGCCCCGATGTCGTCGCCGCCACCATCGGGCCCGGGCTGGCGGGCGCTCTGCTGGTGGGAGTCGCTGCCGCCAAGGCGTATTCGGCCGCCTGGGAAGTGCCGTTCTACGCGGTCAACCACCTCGGCGGGCACCTGGCCGCCGATGTCTACGACCATGGCCCGCTGCCCGAATGCGTGGGGTTGCTGGTGTCCGGTGGTCACACCAACTTGCTGCATGTGCGCTCACTCGGTGAGCCGATCGTCGAACTGGGCAGCACCGTCGATGACGCGGCGGGGGAGGCCTACGACAAGGTGGCCCGGCTGCTCGGCCTCGGCTATCCCGGTGGCAAACCGCTGGACGACCTGGCCCGCACCGGTGATCGCGATGCGATCGTGTTCCCGCGCGGGATGACCGGGCCGCGCGATGCGCCGTATGTCTTCAGCTTCTCCGGACTCAAGACCGCCGTCGCCCGCCACCTGGAGCGGCATCCCGATGCGGCGCGCGCCGATGTGGCAGCCGGGTTCCAGGAGGCCGTCGCCGATGTGCTGACCGCCAAGGCCGTGCGTGCCGCCACCGATCTGGGGGTGTCGACCCTGCTGATCGCCGGCGGGGTGGCCGCCAACTCGCGGGTGCGTGAACTCGCCGAGCAGCGCTGCGCCGCTGCGGGGTTGACGCTGCGGGTGCCGCGGCCGCGGTTGTGCACCGACAACGGCGCGATGATCGCGTCGTTCGCGGCGCACCTGATCGCTGCCGGTGCGCCGGCCTCGGGGCTGGATTCGGCCACCGATCCGGGTTTGCCGGTGGTCACGGGTCAGGTGGCATGAGCAGCCACGACAAGTCCACGCCGCGATGGTCGGGATGTCTTTCGATCACCTGATGGTTGGCGCACACACGACGGGTAGCGGCCGCGGATCGGGATCTGCACAACCCGACCTTGAGTGCTAGCACTCTCATGTATAGAGTGCTAGGTGGCACGCGACCAACCGCAGCACCGGCACCCGCGACGACGGAGCATAGGTACGGGCGCAGGCCGAACACCTGAAAACCATGAGGACCCGGACGCAATCCGGACTCCTATACCCAACAAAGTGGAGGGCTCCCATCGTGGCAGTCAACATCAAGCCACTCGAGGACAAGATCCTCGTACAGGCCAACGAGGCCGAGACCACGACCGCTTCCGGTCTGGTCATCCCCGACACCGCCAAGGAAAAGCCGCAAGAAGGCACCGTCGTCGCAGTTGGCCCCGGCCGCTGGGATGAGGATGGCGAGAAGCGGATCCCCCTGGACGTTGCCGAAGGCGACACCGTCATCTACAGCAAGTACGGCGGCACCGAGATCAAGTACGGCGGCGAGGAGTACCTGATCCTCTCCGCGCGTGACGTGCTGGCTGTCGTCAACAAGTAAGCACTCGTGTACCGCCCCGGATGTCCCCGCCTTTGAGCGGATGACGTCCGGGGCGGTATGCATTGCCCCCCGGCGCACGGGGGTTCGGCACATCAAAGGACATTTATGAGCAAGCAGATCGAATTCAATGAAACTGCGCGTCGCGCTCTGGAGGCCGGCGTCGACAAGCTCGCCGATGCCGTCCGCGTCACGCTCGGCCCGCGTGGCCGCCATGTGGTGCTGGCCAAGGCCTTCGGCGGCCCCGTGGTGACCAACGACGGTGTCACCATCGCCCGCGAGATCGACCTGGAGGACCCGTTCGAGAACATGGGTGCCCAGCTGGTCAAGTCGGTGGCCACCAAGACCAACGACGTCGCCGGTGACGGCACCACCACCGCCACCGTGCTCGCCCAGGCCATCGTGAAGGCCGGCCTGCGCAACGTGGCGGCCGGGGCCAACCCGATCGCCCTGGGCGCCGGTATCAGCAAGGCCGCCGACGCCGTGTCGGAGGCGCTGTTGGCCGCCGCCACGCCGGTCAGCGACAAGAAGGCCATCGCTCAGGTCGCCACCGTCTCGTCCCGCGACGAGGTCGTCGGCGATCTGGTCGGCGAGGCCATGACCAAGGTCGGCGCCGACGGCGTCGTCACGGTCGAGGAGTCTTCCACGCTGGAGACCGCACTCGAGGTCACCGAGGGTGTCGGCTTCGACAAGGGCTTCACCTCGGCGTACTTCATCACCGATTTCGATTCGCAGGAAGCGGTGCTCGAGGACGCGCTGGTGCTGCTGCATCGCGACAAGATCAGCTCCCTGCCGGACCTGCTGCCGCTGCTGGAGAAGGTCGCCGAGTCGGGTAAGCCGCTGCTGATCATCGCCGAGGATGTCGAGGGAGAGGCGCTGTCCACGCTCGTGGTCAACGCCATCCGCAAGACGCTCAAGGCCGTCGCCGTCAAGGCGCCGTTCTTCGGTGATCGGCGCAAGGCGTTCCTGGACGACCTCGCCGTCGTGACCGCCGCGCAGGTCGTCAACCCCGACGTGGGTCTGGTGCTGCGCGAGGCCGGACTCGACGTGCTGGGCTCGGCACGACGGGTGGTGGTGACCAAGGACAGCACCGTCATCGTCGACGGCGCCGGCACCCAGGAGGCCATCGAGGGTCGCAAGTCGCAGCTGCGCTCGGAGATCGAGGCCACCGACTCGGACTGGGACCGCGAGAAGCTCGAAGAGCGCCTCGCCAAGCTGTCCGGCGGCGTCGCGGTCATCAAGGTCGGCGCGGCCACCGAGACCGACCTGAAGAAGCGCAAGGAAGCTGTCGAGGACGCCGTCGCGGCGGCCAAGGCTGCTGTCGAAGAGGGCATCGTCACCGGTGGTGGCGCGGCACTCGTGCAGGCCCGCAAGGAACTGGACACGCTGCGCGGATCGCTGACCGGCGACGAGCTGCTCGGCCTCGAGGTGTTCTCCTCGGCGCTGTCGGCCCCGCTGTTCTGGATCGCCACCAACGCCGGGCTCGATGGCGCTGTCGTGGTGAACAACGTTGGTGAGCTGCCCAACGGGCAGGGCTTCAACGCCGCCACGCTGACCTACGGCGATCTGCTCGCCGAGGGCATCGTGGACCCGGTCAAGGTCACCCGCTCGGCGGTTCTGAACGCCGCGTCGGTGGCGCGGATGATCCTCACCACCGAGACGGCTGTCGTCGAGAAGCCGGTCGAGGAAGAAGATCACGGCCACGGCCATCACGGCCACGCTCACTGATCAGTACAACGAGAACACCCCCGGTCCTGTTGGGCCGGGGGTGTTTTCGTTGCAGGGCCGCGAGCCCTCCCATCACATGACCGCGGCGGCCAGCCGGCAGCCCGCATGCACATCGCGCCAGGCGGCGGTCACCGGGTCCGAGGCGTCGAGTGCGTGCCGGCTGCCGGCCATCAGGCGGTCCGCCGCGCCGCGGGCCCGGGAGATCGCCTGTGCGAACGGCGCGGTGCCTCCGGTGAATCCCGCCGTCGCGATCTGCAACCGTGACGCGTCGAGATCCGATGCGGTGCGGGCGATCTGGGCGGCCGCCTCATCGGCGATCTCGTCACCGCCGTAGGAGATTGCCAGCCGGGCCCGCACCTGATCGACGTGCCGGCGCCACCCGCCCAGGGCCGATCCCACCACGACGGAGGCCGCCGCTGCCGCGGCCACCACGCGGTCGGCCACAGCGGGGTCGCGGTCGTCGACCGCGATGTCGGCGACCGTCACGTCGCCGATCCCCGCACCGGGAAGGGCGGCGGGCCGGGCGTGGACGGCGACATCGACGCGCCTCCGAGGGAGCAGTACATACGCGCCATCGCAGGAGAGCAGAAACCAATCCGCATGCTCCGCGCCGACGACCGACCCCCAGCGCCCTGTCAGCCGACCCTGCGCCACCACGGCCGATCCGCGGTGCCCGGCGGTCACCACCGCGTCCGGACGGGCACCCCACACGTCGTCGGCCACCGCGGGCGCGAGCGCCAGCGCGGCGATACCGTAGCTGCCGGCCAGCCAGCCGAGTGATCCATCGCTGACCGCGATTTCACCTACCGCCCGGATTAATTCGTCTGGTGCCAGCCCGAGGCCGTCGTGCGCCGAGGGTTGGGTCAAGCGGTATGCGCGCGAACCGTCGACGCTGTCGCGAACGGCCGATTGCGACATACCCACCTCCAGCGGTGACGGGGACTGATATACACACGATCGTTGCACGCCGACACGATGACGAGGGGGAGTACGTCGCAGTCTGTACTCAGTTCCGTCCGGGATCTGCTCCCCGAGGTCGCCGCGGCCGCCGCTGAGGTCGATCGCACGGGTGTGGTCGACCGCGCGGTGATCACCCTGCTGCACGACGCCGGATACTTTGCGCTGCTGCAGCCGCCGGACTTCGGTGGCCTGGACGCCGACCCCGATATCTACCTGACGGCGACCCGGGAGCTGTCCTCGGCGTGCATGTCGACGGGCTGGCTGGCCGGTTGGCTCGCGGTCAACAACTGGGGGCTGTCGGTGCGTGACGTGCGGGTGCTCCGGGAGATCTGGGGCGCGGATCCGCGGGCCCTGCTGTGCTCATCCTATGCGCCCACCGGACGGTTGGAGCGGGTGCCCGGGGGCTTTCGGCTCAGCGGCCGTTGGGCACGGTGCACGGGAGCGCCCTACGCGTCCTGGTTGAGCGTGGCGGCGCTGAAGGTCGGCGCCGACGGCGCGGCACAGGACTTCATGGCGGTGCTGGTCCCGCGCGGTGACTACACCGTGCAACCCACCTGGAACGGTCTGGGGCTGAGAGGAATCGGCGCAGACGATGTCATCGTCACCGATACCTTCGTCCCGGAGTACCGGGCGTTCAGCTGGCTCGACATGGTGCCCGATGCGGCGCTGCCCGCGCTGCAGCGGTTGCCTCAGCCGACGCTCTATACGCTGGCCGGGACGATGCCGTTGCTCGGCGCGGCCCACCGTGCGCTCCACGCAGCGTCGGACGCGCATGTGACGGCCCGCGCCGATGTCGAACTGTCGATGATGCAGATCCGACGCAATGTCGCCGAACAACTCGATTGTGTTCGCGGCGAACGGTATCCGGATGCCGAGTTGATGCTGCGGACCAGGCGCGATCAGGTGATGGCCGCCGATCGTGCGTTGCGCGCCGTCGAGGTAGTCGTCGATGACGCGGGTATCGAGCCCGACGAGCCACTGCTGGAACGGATCTGGCGGGACGTCCAGACCGCGCGCATGCACGTGGCCAGTAACGTCGAGCAGGTGCTGACGGTGGTGGGCCGGCACTCGGTGGGCATCGCCGTCGATGATCTGATCTGGTGAGGGCCGCTCACACCCACGCGTCGGAGGCCAGCGTGCGCAACACCCGCGACAGCATGTCGTCGGTCACGGTCTCGATATCGGCGTGTTCGGTGGCGGCGCTGCCGAGCCGCCCGGAGATGCCGTTGGCGGAGCGTGACAGAAACGGCGCGACCCGCACCAGATGCTGCGCGGGCACCGCCCCGGTGAGCGAGAGCCCGGCCACCTCGGTGCCCGACATCGTGATCGGGGCGGCGACGCTGGACAGGCCCACCGCGAGTTCCTGTTCGTCGTAGGCGATTCCACGCCGCGACCTGATCCTGGCCAATTCCTGATGCAGGGTGGGCAGGTCGGCAATCGTCGATGGGGTGCACTTGCGCAGCTGCTTGTCCAGGGTCTTGTCGATGTCCTCGGCGCGCAGGCGCGCAAGCATCGTCTTGCCCAGCGCGCTGGCGTGTGCGGGTGTCCGGCCGCCGACCCGGGTCGGTACCGCGGCACCACCGCCGCCGGCCACCTTGTCGAGATAGACCACATCGGCGCCGGCCAGCACCCCGAGGTGCACGACGAGCGCGGTATCGGCGTGCAGGCGTTCCAGCACCGGTGAGGCGATGCTGCGCAGCTGCGCATGGTCGATGGCTCCCGCGGCAGGCAATGCCGATGCGGCCAAGGAGTATCCGTCGGGGGTGTGCTGCAGTAGGCCGGCGTCATGCAGCTGGTTGAGGATGCGGTGCGTGGAGGAGCGCGGCAGACCGGTGCGCTCGGCCACCTGGTCCAGACGCAGCACGGCGCCCGCCCGGTCGAAAGCGTTCACGATCAGGGCCACCCGCGCGACCATCGAGGCGGGAGCACTGGTCGTACTGTCACCCCGCGGCACGGTGTCACTGTAGCGAGCCGCCCCGTTCTGACACGGAGATTCCCTGCCGTCGGCATCGACGACAGGGAATCTCATCGCGCCGGACAGGTCAGCCGGCGCTGTTCGCGCCGGCTTTGGCCCGCGGGTTGCCGGCCTTCTTGGCGGTGGTCGCACCGCTGGCCGCCGACTTGGCCGCCCGCGGCGCCTTGGCCGGTGTGGTCGTCATGGGCACCTCGACCGCGCCGATCTCCGGGGCTTCGGGGGCTACGGCCTCGGCCGGGGTCTCCGATTCAGCGCCGGGCGTGACCTCCTCGGTGACCGACTCCGAGGCGACCGTCGCTGCCTTCGGGGCCTGCTCGACGGACGCGGAACTGTCAGCCGGGACAGTCATTTTCGAGGTCTGCCGATCCGCCACCACCGTCTTGGCCTCGCTCGCGGGAGCGTCCTGTTCGGCCGCAGGTGCGACGGCGGCCGTCGCGAGGCTCTGCACCGTCGGGCTCGGCTCGGTCTTGTCGGCCCACTCGGTGGCGAGCTTGTGGTTCACCGCGCCGGCGAACTTGGCGATGGACACGACGGTGTCGGAGAAGCTCGCGGCGATCGCGGCGAGCACCTTTGCCGGGTTCAGCGTCGCGAACGACGCCACCACCTGTGTCACGGCACCGGACAGCTGGCGCTGCAGGGTCCGCAGCTGCAGACGTACCTCGGCGGCCAGCGTGGCCTCGGGCGCGAACTTCTGTCCGTTCCAGTCCACCAGCTTCCATCCGTCTACCGGATTGCCCTCGACGACAACGTAATTCGTGTTGCTCAGCGGGGCGTAGCGCAGCAGGTCCAGCTTCTGTTCCATCGTCAGGTTCGTGGCGTTCATCATGGTCCAGAACATGATGGCCCCGCCGTGGGAGAAGACGACGGCGTTGCGGTCGCCGTTGTCGTAGATCTCCTGCAGCGAACCGTCCATGCGGGCGTCGAACTCGTGGCCGTCGATGGAACCGGGGATGCGCAGATCACGGTTGCCCTGCAACGCCCAGGCCAGCGGATACCGGCCGTATCCGTTGGCGGCCTCGCTCTCCGGGGTGCCCTCGAAGACGCCCGCCTCGATCTCGTGGACGCCGGGCAGCACCCGGATCGGCAGGTGCAGGTACTTCGAGAGCGGCCCGGCGGTGAGCTGGGTTCGCTGCATGGTCGAGGCGTAGACGCCGTCGTAGTTGTGGACGCCGAGCCTGCCGACCACGGCCTCGGACTGGGTCTGGCCCGTCGGTGTGAGAACGGGGCCGGGGGTGGAGGTGTCGATCAGGCCGGAGGCATTGCCCGCGGACTGCCCGTGGCGCACGAACGTCACCCGCATCAACTCGGCGGCCGCCGCCGGGATTGCGGCACCGATGAGCATGGCCGACGAGAGCAGGGCGATGCCGAGCAGCTTGCCGAGGCGTGACCAGTGACCGCGGGCGGTGACTGGTCCGGACGCATCCTTCATGGAGTACTTCTTCCTGCCGGTGGAGTAGACAGCACACGGTGGCCCGCGGGGCGGACGGCCAACAAGGTGTGATCTCACTCACTGAGACCGCAGGAGTGATCCGGCGGAACTACCGCAGCGTCGGCTGAATGGACACCAACTGGAACGCGCCCGGCTGCGCCTCGTCGCCGGTGAACCGGACGAGCAGGCTACCGGGCGGGAAGTGCGTGGCCAGGTCGTTGAGGGTCCTGGGCAGGAAGACCTTGGCCTTGGCGTTGCCGTACCAATTGGGGTCGGCGGGGGAGACGTCGAGACCGCTCACCTGCGCCAGCGTGCTGTCCCAGTTCGCAACGGGTTCCGGCGGGGTGTCACCGAATCCGTCGGACTCCAGGTATGCATCGGCTTGTCCGGTGAGGGTGACCGCCTCGGTGCCGCCGACCGGGGTGCCGGTGATCGTCCCGTTGACGACGTCGGTGGTCACCGAGGCCAACCGCGTAGTGCAGATTCCGTCGACGACGACGTCCGCCGCGCAGAAGCCGGGCAGCGGTGCGGCGTGGGCCGGGGCTGCGGTCAGGACGGCGCCGGCCGCCAACGCGACGGAGCCTGCGAGCCGGAAGGAGTTCACATGGATGTGATCGGCGCCGGGCGCGCGCGAGTTACACGAGCAGACACGAATGGCCCCTCAAACGTGTGTCTGAGAGGCCATCCGTGTCTGCTCGCGCAGCGAAGAATCAGGCGCTGCGGCGCATCCCGCGCTTGAGCAGCAGTTCGCGTTCGGACTCGGACAGGCCGCCCCAGATGCCGTAGGGCTCGCCGACCGAGAGAGCGTGCGAGCGGCACTGGGTGATCACCGGGCAGGACCGGCACAGCTCCTTGGCGCGCATCTCGCGTTGGGCGCGAGCGCGGCCACGCTCGCCGTCGGGATGGAAGAACATCGACGAATCGACGCCCCGGCAATGACCCGCCATTTGCCAATCCCAGATGTCGGCGTTGGGTCCGGGCAGTTGCTGCGGCTGTGGCATGTGAAAACCCCTCTCGTCGCACCCATTTCGCGAAACGCGTGAAGTGCGTGAGTCGCGGAACTGAACCGAGCACATGTCGCCGATGACATCTCGTGCACACAACGTAGAAGGGCTACAGAAAAGCCGTCAATACCCAGGTTCACCGGGAAAAGGCATCAATGCAGGCCGTGAATTTACGTCACGTTCATCGTGTTCACTTGCGGGCAATGCGGCGGGTGGTTTGCATCGCGTCGGGGGTGCGCTTCGGGGCGCATTTCCCCTGCTCGCGCCGATTCGGCAATTTCGCGGATCGGCAGCCCGTTGATCCATTCGTAACGTGCCGACCATCAATTGTTAACCGAGGTCGAATTGGTCACTTTTTTTAGGCCGGTACCCCGGCATTGATAGCGTCCGGTGCGATGGCCAGCCCGAAATCCACCGTGAACGCCCGCTTGGCCGACGCCGCATTCGGTGCCCAACCGCAGCTCTGGCCGCTGCCGCCGGCCACCACCCCGTGCGAGCGCTGGCTGCGGGCCGTCGCCGCCGGCGGCCAGGGCCGCTATGCCTGCGCACTGCACGAACTCGACCAGATCATCCGCGCCGGAGCGCGCGGGTCGGCACTCTCGCTGGCCCACAGCACCCGGGCCTCGTTTCTGCGCCAGCTCGGCGGGCACGATCCGGCGCGCGGCTGGGACGGCCGGGCCTGGGTGGTCGCCGACGATCCCGAAGCCGGTGTGGATGCACTCGTGGGTCTTGCCGCCGACGCTCTGGGGGTGGGGCGGCTGTCGGCGTCGGCCCGGCTGCTGGCGCGGGCGGGCGGGCTGCTCGACTCCGCGGCCCCGCCGCGGCTGCCGGTCCGGCTGGGCTGGGTCGCCGCGGAACTCGCGATGGCCGGCGGTGACGGCGTCGCCGCCGTCGCGCACGCCGAACGCGCCGTCGCTCACGCCGACACGCTGGGCTCGGCGCGCCACGCCGTCAAATCTCAGGTGGTGCTGTCGGCCGCCCTGTGTTGTGCCGGCCGCCTCGATGCCGCGCGCGAGGTTGCCGACGCGGCGTTCGCTGAGACGGACCGATTCGGCCTGATCCCGCTGCGCTGGGCGCTGGGATGCCTGCTCGCCGATATCGGCAGTACCTCGCATTCTGCCTCGCAGGTCGTCGCCATCCGCGACGCCGCCGCCGATACAGTGCGACGCGGAGGCGGCGTGTGGTCGCGTCGCTGAGCCGATTCACCCCATCTGGATCGTTAGTGTTTATCTGACGCATACGTCCGCGCAGCCCCATCTGTAGAACGCCACATCCGTAACGCTGGAGAGATCAACCACGATGACCATTTCGGGAGAACGTCTCGATGATGTCGTCGCCGATGCTGTGGCGGGAGATCGTGACGCTCTTCGGGTGGTCTTGGAGACCATCCGCCCGATCATCGTCCGGTACTGCCGGGCACGGATCGGGTCAGCTGAACGAAGTGGTCTGTCCGCAGACGACATTGCGCAGGAGGTGTGCTTGGCCGCCATCACGGCGTTGCCGCGCTACAAGGATCAGGGGCGTCCGTTCCTGGCCTTTGTGTACGGCATTGCGGCGCACAAGCTTGCCGACGCTCACCGGGCGTCGGCGCGCAACCGCGCCGAGCCCACCGAAAACGTGCCGGAGCGGTTCTCCGGTGAGGCCGGCCCCGAACAGCTGGCACTCGACGCCGATGCGTCGGCCCGGATGGAGCGACTGTTGTCGATCCTCCCGGACAAGCAGCGCGAGATTCTCATCCTGCGCGTCGTCGTCGGGATGAGCGCAGAGGAAACCGCGGAAGCGGTCGGAAGTACACCTGGCGCGGTGCGGGTTGCCCAGCACCGAGCCCTGGCACGACTCAAGTCACAGATCACAACGGGAGGTGAGCATGCCTGATTTCGGTCGATGGACCGCCAACGGCGGTGATCCCTCCCTCAACGACATCAACCGCGCCGACAAGTTCCTGGACGCGCTGGCCTCCGAACAGCCGGTGTTCTCCACCGACCGCGGCGACGCCGACCTCGCGTTCCTGCTCTCGGGATGGCGCGATGAGGTGCGCCAGGTCCCGATGGATCATGTGGTGACTCCCGCCGAGGCCACTGCCGCACTGGTCGATGCCACCGCCGGGCCATCCCGGCGCAACCGGCTCTCGCTTGCTGTCGTCGGTTCGGCGGCCGCCGCCGTGCTCTGCCTCGGCGGCTTCGGGACCGCCGTCTTCGCGGCCGCGCCCGGTGACGGGCTCTACGGCGTGCGCAGCATGCTCTTCGGCGACGAGCGGGCCACCCGCGATGACGCGGTGGTGCTGGCCGCGCAGACCGAGCTCGCCCAGGTGCAGCAACTGGTGGACGAGGGCCAGTGGGACCAGGCGCAGGACAAGCTGGCCGCGCTGTCGGCGACGGTACAGAGCGTCGACCGGGTCGAACAGAAGCAAGAGCTGATCCAGCAGTGGAATGCGTTGACCTACAAGGTCGTTGAGCAGGATCCGGCCGCGACGCTGCCCCCCGCGGGTGAGCCGCTGCCGCAGCTGCCGGCCTCACCGCTGACGCTGCTGCCGATGCCGGTGATCGAGGATTCCGTCACGGTCACCACCACCCCGGGCCCCGAGGTGCTCTCGACGACGGGACCGTCGGAGACCACCGCAGCTGAGACGACCACATCCGAGACCGCGACCTCGGAGACCACCGGCTCGGAGACCACCACGTCGACCAGTCCGGTCACCGAGACCTCGACATCGCCGACCTCGAGTTCGCAGACGTCGACGTCGGAAACGACCACGACCCAGCCGACGACCACGACGGCACCGACGACCACGGCACCGTCGAGCACCACCACGACGGCACCGACGACCACGACAACGGTGACCACGACCACCGCGCCGACCACCACGACCACCACGACGGTGACGCAGTCCACATCAGTGGCTCCGCCGCGGGCCGAGGCGCCGTCCTCGGCGCCGGCAGCGCCGCCGAGCACTCAGGCACCGGTGGTGCAGGAGGCTCCGGTGGTGGAGCAGCCGGTCCTCGAGGAGCCGGTGCAGACCGCGGATGAGCCGGCCGCGACGGTGCCGACCGTCACCACGACGACGACACCGCCGTCAAGCGGAGAATGAGCGCAGATCAGCGGTAGCCGTCGGGCTCCGACGTGGCCTCGTTGAGTGAGGCGTCGGCGTACCCGCGGCAGTAATCCCAGGTCACGTAGGCATCGGGCTCGGGATCGTAGGCCGGCTCATGCGGGCGGACCGTACCGTCGACGAGCAGCTGCAGCAGGTTCGCGCGCAGCATGTCCCAATCGTGATAGTGGTCCTGCTGGCATTCGTCGCAGCACACCACGAGGCCGCGGATTCCCCTGTGCGCCAACAACGCCTCATATACCGCCAGGTCAGCCAGGTCCGCTTCCACGGCACTGCGTTCCTGCGCATCGAGTGGCAGGCCAGGCTCGATCGCGTCGAGAGCCGCCGATGGATCGGACGGGTCATCGGCGAAGGGGTCGGGTGGCAGGCCAGGCGGGAGGTCATCTCGCACGGATCTAGCCTACGCAGCCCCGCTGCTTTCGCGCCACCGGTTCACCCCGCGCGCCGCCCGCACGTGCCGAACTCCGGACCCACCTCGCGGCGTGGCCGCGAGCGTCGAGGTCAGTGCCGATAGAATGGCCTCTTAGATTCGCGACTGTTGCTAGTGGAGGCTCCACCCATGTCGATCGCTGAAAGCAGCGTCCCGCTCGCCATCCCGGTACCCACCGGCGGTGATGATCCGACCAAGATCGCGATGCTCGGGCTGACCTTCGACGATGTCCTGCTGCTGCCGGCCGCGTCGGACGTGGTGCCCGCCAACGTCGACACGTCCAGCCAGCTCACCAAACGGATCCGGCTGCGGGTGCCGCTGGTCAGTTCGGCGATGGACACCGTCACCGAGTCGCGGATGGCCATCGCGATGGCCCGGGCCGGCGGGATGGGCGTACTGCACCGCAACCTGTCGGTCGCCGAGCAGGCCGGTCAGGTCGAGACCGTGAAGCGGTCCGAGGCCGGCATGGTGACCGATCCGGTGACCTGCTCTCCCGAGCACACGCTGGCCGAGGTCGACGCCATGTGCGCGCGGTTCCGGATCTCCGGGCTGCCCGTGGTGGACGCGGCCGGTGCGCTCGTGGGCATCATCACCAACCGTGACATGCGCTTCGAGGTGGACCAGTCCAGGCCGGTCTCCGAGGTGATGACCAAGGCCCCGCTGATCACCGCGCAGGCCGGCGTCTCGGCCGAAGCGGCCCTGGGGCTGCTGCGCAGGCACAAGATCGAGAAGCTGCCCATCGTCGACGGTCACGGCAAGCTCACCGGACTGATCACCGTCAAGGATTTCGTCAAGACCGAGCAGTTCCCGTTGTCCACGAAGGACAGCGACGGACGCCTGTTGGTCGGGGCGGCCGTCGGTATCGGCGATGACGCCTGGACCCGGGCGATGACGTTGGCGGACGCCGGCGTGGACGTGCTCATCGTCGACACCGCACACGCCCACAACCGGCTGGTGCTCGACATGGTGAGCCGGCTGAAGGCAGCCGTCGGCGATCGCGTCGATGTGGTGGGCGGCAATGTCGCCACCCGGGCGGCCGCCGCAGCGCTCGTCGATGCGGGAGCCGACGCCGTCAAGGTCGGCGTGGGCCCCGGTTCCATCTGCACCACCCGCGTCGTCGCCGGTGTCGGCGCCCCGCAGATCACCGCCATCCTGGAGGCTGTCGCCGCCTGCTCGCGCAAGGGGGTCCCGGTGATCGCCGATGGTGGCCTGCAGTACTCCGGCGATATCGCCAAGGCACTGGCCGCCGGCGCCTCGACCGCCATGCTCGGCTCGCTGCTGGCCGGCACGGCCGAGTCGCCCGGCGAGCTGATCTTCGTCAACGGCAAGCAGTTCAAGAGCTACCGCGGCATGGGGTCGCTGGGTGCCATGCAGGGCCGCGGCGCCGCCAAGAGCTACTCCAAGGACCGCTACTTCCAGGACGATGTGCTCTCCGAGGACAAGCTGGTGCCCGAGGGCATCGAGGGCCGGGTGCCGTTCCGCGGGCCGCTGTCCACGGTGATCCACCAGCTGACCGGCGGTCTGCGTGCCGCGATGGGCTACACCGGCTCGGACACCATCGAGCATCTGCAGCAGGCGCAGTTCGTGCAGATCACCGCCGCGGGCTTGAAGGAAAGCCACCCGCACGACGTCGCCATGACCGTCGAAGCCCCGAACTACTACGCCCGTTAAAGCCCGAAAGGGGCTACATCACACATGCGTGACATGGTTGAAATCGGCATGGGCAGAACAGCTCGCCGCACCTATGAGCTCGACGACATCAACATCGTCCCGGCCCGCCGGACCCGGTCCTCGAAGGACGTCTCGACGGCCTGGCAGCTGGATGCCTACCGCTTCGAGATCCCGGTGCTCGCGCATCCCACCGACGCCCTGGTGTCGGTGGAGTTCGCCATCGAGATGGGCAGGCTCGGCGGACTCGGTGTGCTCAACGGTGAAGGGCTGATCGGCCGCCATGCCGATGTCGAGGCCAAGATCGCTGCGGTCATCGAGACCGCGGCCACCTCGGATGACGAGTCGGCGCCGATCCGGATGCTGCAGCAGTTGCACGCCGCGCCGCTGGTCCCCGAACTGCTGGGTGCCGCCGTCGCCCGGATCCGGGAAGCCGGTGTCACCACCGCCGTGCGGGTGAGCCCGCAGAACGCCGCCGCGCTGACCCCGGCGCTGGTGGCCGCGGGTATCGACCTGCTGGTCATCCAGGGCACTCTGATCTCCGCCGAGCGGGTGGCCAACGACGGTGAACCACTGAACCTGAAAACCTTCATCTCCGAACTGGACGTCCCCGTGGTGGCCGGCGGTGTGCTCGATCACCGCACCGCCCTGCACCTGATGCGTACCGGCGCGGCCGGCGTCATCGTCGGCTACGGCTCCACGTCCGGGGTGACCACCTCCGATGAGGTGCTGGGCATCAGCGTGCCGATGGCCACCGCGATCGCCGATGCGGCCGCCGCGCGGCGGGAGTACCTCGACGAGACCGGCGGCCGGTACGTGCATGTGCTCGCCGACGGTGACATCCAGACCTCCGGCGATCTGGCCAAGGCGATCGCCTGCGGTGCCGACGCCGTGGTGTTGGGCCCGCCGCTGTCGGTGGCCGCCGAGGCACAGGGCGACGGCTGGTTCTGGCCGTCGGCCGCGGCACACCCGTCGTTGCCGCGCGGTGCGCTGCTGCAGGTGGCGCTCGGTGAGCGTCCGTCGCTTGAGCAGGTGCTCAACGGCCCGTCGGACGATCCGTTCGGCTCGCTGAACCTGGTGGGCGGCCTGCGCCGGTCGATGGCCAAGGCCGGCTACTGCGACCTCAAGGAATTCCAGAAGGTCGGGCTGACCGTCGGGTCCTGATCAGCCAATCTTTACAAGTTAGGCCCTCCTGTCTAGAAAGTTACCTGCCGGTAGGGCCATACTGTTCTGATGCAGCCTGACTACGACGTCTTGATCATCGGCTCGGGATTCGGCGGTAGCGTCAGCGCCCTGCGGCTCACCGAAAAGGGCTACCGCGTAGGGGTGCTGGAGGCCGGACGAAGGTTTGCCGACGACGAGTTCGCGAAGACCTCGTGGAACCTGCGCAAGTTCCTGTGGGCCCCGCAGTTCGGGATGTACGGCATCCAGCGCATCCACCTGCTGCGCAACTGCATGATCCTGGCCGGTGCCGGGGTCGGCGGCGGTTCGCTGAACTACGCCAACACCCTCTACGTGCCGCCGGAGCCGTTCTTCGCCGATGCCCAGTGGAAGGACATCACCGACTGGCGCGAAGAGCTCATGCCGCACTACGACCAGGCCAAGCGGATGCTCGGGGTCGTCACCAATCCCACCTTCACCGATGCCGACCGGATCATGAAGGAGGTCGCCGAGGACATGGGCGTGGGGCACACCTTCGTCCCCACTCCCGTCGGCGTCTTCTTCGGCGAAGACGGTGCCAAGACGCCCGGCAAGACCGTCCCCGACCCGTACTTCGGCGGCGCAGGCCCGGCTCGCACCGGATGCATCGAATGCGGTGAGTGCATGACGGGCTGCCGGCACGGCGCCAAGAACACCCTGCTGAAGAACTACCTGGGTCTGGCGGAATCCGCTGGCGCACACGTCCATCCGCTCACCTCCGTGCGGGAGTTCGAGCAGCGCCCCGATGGTGTGTGGGAAGTGCAGACGGTGCGCACCGGCGGGAAACTGCGCCGCCGCAAGAAGACCTTCACCGCCAACCACCTGATCCTGGCCGCCGGCACCTACGGCACCCAGAAGCTGCTGTTCCGGATGCGGGATCACGGCAAGCTGCCCGGCCTGTCGGACCGCCTGGGCGTGCTGACCCGCACCAACTCCGAGTCCATCGTCGGCGCGGGACGGCTCACCGTCGGGGACGACCTCAACCTCACCCAGGGGGTCGCGATCACCTCGTCGATCCACCCGACCAGTGACACCCACGTCGAACCGTGCCGCTACGGCAAGGGATCCAACGCGATGGGCCTGCTGCAGACCCTGATGACCGACGGCACCGGGCCCGAGGGCACCGACGTGCCGCGCTGGAAACAACTCGTCCAGACCGCCAGGGCCGACCGGCGCGGAACGCTGCGGCTGCTCAACCCGCGCCGCTGGAGCGAACGGACCATGATCGCGCTCGTCATGCAGCACCTGGACAACTCGATCACGACGTTCACCCGCAAGACCTGGTTCGGCTACCGGATGCTGGACAGCAAGCAGGGCCACGGCCTGCCCAACCCGTCCTGGATCCCGGCCGGCAACGAGGTCACCCGCCGCATCGCCGAGAAGATCGACGGAGTGGCCGGCGGCACCTGGGGCGAACTGTTCAACATCCCGCTCACCGCACACTTCCTGGGTGGCGCGGCCATCGGCGACAGCGTCGAGACCGGCGTCATCGACCCCTACCAGCGGGTGTATCGCTACCCGACGCTGTATGTGGCCGACGGAGCGTCGATCTCGGCCAACCTCGGGGTCAACCCGTCGCTGTCGATCACCGCGCAGGCGGAGCGGGCCGCGGCGCTGTGGCCGAACAAGGGTGAAGCCGATCTGCGTCCGGCCCAGGGTGAGCCCTACCGCCGACTGGACCCGATCGCGCCGGTGCGCCCGGTGGTACCCGCCGAGGCGCCCGCCGCGCTGCGCAGGCTGCCGATCGAGCCGGTCAGCACGCCCCGGGTGAGCTGACCCGCGACGGTGCACTCAGAGCGTGATATCGGCGATTTTCACGATCTGAGTGCACCACCGCATGCGAGCTAGCTGACCTCGGCGGCGACTCTGTCGCCGAGATCCTTGTCCACATTGCGCCAGTATTCGAAGGCGCGCGCCAACACGGCATCGGACACCCCGTCGGAGAGGTGACCGGCAATGTTGGAGACCAGCCGGTCACGCGCCGCGTCGTCGAGCACGTCGCGCACCAGCGTGCCCGCCTGACCCCAGTCGTCATCCTCGGCGTGCAGCGAGTACGCCGACCGCACCATGTCGCCGTCGGCATGCCACAGCGGCTCGCCGGTGCGCGACGGGTCGGCCTTCGGCCCGCCGTAGGAGTTCGGTGCGTACACCGGGTCGGTGACGTTGGTGACCCGCATCGCCCCGTCCTTCGAGTAGCTGTTGACCTCGGTTTTCGGGGTGTTCACCGGGATCTGGCGATAGTTCACCCCGAGCCGGGCGCGGTGCGCGTCGGAGTAGGAGAAGTCACGCGCCAGCAGCATCTTGTCCGGGCTCAGCCCGGTACCCGGTACCGCGTTGTTCGGCTCGAACGCCGCCTGTTCCATCTCGGTGTGATGGTCGGTGACATTGCGGTCCAGCGTCAGCTTGCCGACATCGATCAGCGGGTAGTCGCTGTGCGGCCACACCTTCGTCAGGTCGAACGGATTGAACCGGTAGTTCTTGGCGTCCTCGAACGGCATGATCTGCATCTTCAACGTCCAGCTGGGGAACTCGCCGCGCTCGATCGAGTCGAACAGGTCGCGTTGGTGAGCGTCACCGTCCTGGCCGGCCATCTGATCGCCCTCGTCCTGGGTGAGGAACTCGATTCCTTGGTCGGACTTGAAGTGGTACTTCACCCAGAAGATCTCGCCGGCGTTGTTGATCCAGCTGTAGGTGTGGCTGGAGTAGCCGTTCATGTGCCGCCAGGTGCGGGGGATGCCCCGGTCACCCATCAGCCAGGTCACCTGATGTGCGGACTCCGGGGACAACGTCCAGAAGTCCCACTGCATATCGTGATCGCGCAGGTTGTTGGCGGACCGGCGCTTCTGGGACCGGATGAAATGCTGGAACTTCATCGGATCGCGGATGAAGAACACCGGGGTGTTGTTGCCGACCATGTCGAAGTTGCCGTCGGGCGTATAGAACTTGGTGGCGAACCCGCGGGGATCGCGCCAGGTGTCCGGGCTGCCGCGCTCACCGGCGACGGTCGAGAACCTGGTCAGCGTCTCGGTCTTGGCTCCGGGCTGCAGGAAGGCAGCCTTGGTGTAGGCGCTGACGTCATGGGTCACCTCGAAATGGCCGAACGCGCCGCCGCCCTTGGCGTGTGGCTGCCGCTCCGGGATCCGTTCCCGGTTGAAGTTGGCCATCTGCTCGATCAGGTAGTGATCCTGCAGCAGGATGGGGCCGTCGGGGCCGATGGTCAGGGAGTGCTCATCGCTGTAGACCGGGATACCTGTGTCGGTGGTGGTCGGTTTGGGCTGTGAATTTGTCACACTGTGCTCCTTTCGTGCCTGCGGGCAGGCCGCAGCGAGCGTATACCCCGGCGCGTGAGTTTCGACACCTCGGTCCGAAAAGTGTTCTGAGACTGTGCCATTCGTATGCCCGGTGCGGTGCGGACCACGCTGATACGATGCGGGTGACAATGCAGTCGTCCGAGGTGTTGCGCGATCGTGTGTGAGGAGGGCGGCGTGGGGACTGGTACAGATCGCACCGGCGCGCGTCATATCCGGCTGACGTCGCACAGCGCGGGCGCCACCGCGCCGGCCATCCGGTGGGGCGCGGCCACCCCGGCAGAGCGCGCCCCGGTGGTCGGCACCACCGGCACCCGGGCGCATCGCAACGTGATCGGCACCCACAGTGGCTCCTACGGCGTCTACCGTGCGCTGGCGGTGGCCGCCGGCGCACTGTCGCCACAACACCGCGCCGACCTCACGAACACCGCCCCGACCGATGTGATCGGCCCTTACCCGCAGTGGCAGGACCCGGCCGCCATCGTCAGCCTCGACCCGTGGGGTGCCGCCGTCGCCGATGTCTTCGCCGCCGAACTCGAGGCCGGCCAGGACATCCGGCCGACCATCGCCGTGACGAAGGCGCACGTGATGTTGCCGGAGGTCACGGTGGCGATGCAGCAGGGCCGGCTGCGGCCCGACGGCCGGGTGCTGATGCCCGGCGGCGCCGCAGTGGTGACCAAGGTCGCCGTCGAACCGGTCTGGTACCTACCCGGTGTCGCCGCACGGTTCGGCTGCACCGAATCCGCGCTCCGCCGGGCGCTGTTCGAGGAGACCGGCGGCATGTACCCCGAACTCGTCACCCGCGGTGATCTCGAGGTGTTCCTGCCGCCGATCGGTGGGCAGACCGTCTACATCTTCGGTGACCCAAGGGATCTCGCCGATCCGGATGTGGAGTTGACCGCACGCGTGCACGACGAGTGCAACGGCTCGGACGTGTTCGGCTCCGATATCTGCACGTGCCGCCCGTATCTGACCCACGCGATCGAGGAGTGTATCGCCGGCACCCAGCGCGGCGGTGTCGGATTGGTGGCCTACTCCCGCAAGGAGGGCCGTGCGCTCGGTGAGGTCACCAAGTTCCTGGTGTACAACGCGCGTAAGCGCCAGATTGGCGGCGATACCGCCGACCAGTACTTCGCGCGAACCGAATGTGTTGCAGGCGTGCAGGATATGCGTTTCCAGGAGCTGATGCCCGATGTGCTGCACTGGCTGGGCGTCACCCGCATCCATCGGTTGGTGTCGATGAGCAACATGAAATACGACGCCATCACCGGATCGGGCATCACCGTCGGCGAGCGGGTCAACATCCCCGATGACCTCATTCCCGCGGACGCCCGGGTCGAGATGGACGCCAAGATGGCCGCCGGCTACTTCACCCCGGGACCGGTCCCCGACGCCGACGACCTGAAGAACACGGTGGGCCGGGGTCTGGTGTGAACCCCGCGGCGACACTGCGCAGCACCGCCGAGATCCGGACCCGTTCGCAATTCCTGCTGAGCCGGGCGCGTGCCGGCGACTCGGCGTGGTTCACGGTCCACGACGACGCCATGGGCGCCGCTGCCGCCGAGGTGGCCGACAGCACCGCGGCGCGGTTTCCCGATCTCGTCATCCCGTTTCACAGCCGGTGGCGGCATTTCGAGGCCGGTGGCGTGGACCGCACGCTGGACCTCGACGGACTGGACGGCCCGGGGCGTGCCCGGGCGATGATCGACCTGACCGTGGTCAGCGTGCTGCTCGACGCCGGTGCCGGTCCGGACTGGAGCTACCGGGAAGCCGATACCGGCCTGGCACTCACCCGCTCCGAGGGTTTGGGAGTGGCGAGTTGGCACGCGTTCACCGCGGGCACCTTCTCCTCGGACCCGGCGCGCCCGCTGCAGGCCGATGCCGCGGGGCTGAGCGGCCTGGACGCCGGCACCTTGGCGACGGCATTTCAGCTGGGCCCGGACAACCCGCTCGTCGGCTTCGACGGCCGGGTCGACCTGCTGCGCCGGCTCGGTGCCGCCATGGCCGATCAGCCGGCCGCTTTCGGCACCCCGGGCCGCCCGGGGGGATTGTTCGATCTACTGGTTCCCGATCCGGCAACGCCGACGGTGGCCGCGCACGACATCCTGTCCGCGCTGCTGTCCACGATGTCGCGAATCTGGCTTGCCGACAATGTGCTGGACGGTGAACCGCTCGGTGACTGCTGGCGGCACGGTGCGGTGCCGGGCGCCGGAGCCACCGCGGGCTGGGTGCCGTTCCACAAGCTCTCCCAGTGGCTGACATATTCACTGCTGGAGCCGTTCGGCTGGGCCGGAGCGCCGGTGACCGGCCTCGACGCGCTGACCGGGCTCCCCGAATACCGCAACGGCGGTCTGTTCCTGGACACCGGTGTGCTGGCGCTGCGCGATCCCGGCTGGGCCGCGCGCGGGTGGACGCCCGCCGACGAGCTGGTGGTGGAATGGCGCGCGCTCACCGTCGCGCTGCTCGACGAGCTCGCCGGCCTGGTGCGGGATCGCCTCGGCGTCACCGCTGAGCAACTTCCGCTGGCCTGCGTCCTCGAAGGCGGCAGCTGGGCGGCCGGACGGGCCCTGGCCCAGCAGTTGCGCGGCGGACTGCCACCGCTCACCGTCATCAGCGACGGCACCGTCTTCTGAGGAAAGGATCGTCGATGACCCCACCGTCTGCGGTGCATGTGATCGAGCACCCGCTGGTCACCCACAAGCTGAACACGCTGCGCCGCAAGGACGTATCCACCAACAGCTTCCGGCGTCTGGTCAGCGAGGTGTCGGCCTTGATGGCCTACGAGGTACTGCGCGATATCCCGCTGCACGAAGAGCAGATCGAGACGCCGCTGGAGACCATGACCGCCAAGGTCATCGACGGTAAGAAGCTGGTCTTCGTGTCCATCCTGCGCGCCGGCGGCGGCATTCTGGACGGCATGCTGAGCCTGGTGCCCAGCGCCCGGGTCGGGCATATCGGGCTGTATCGCGACCCCAAGACGCATATCGCGGTCGAGTACTACTTCAAGGTGCCCAACGATCTGCACGAACGCGATGTCGTGGTGGTGGATCCGATGCTGGCCACCGGCCACACCGCGATCGCCGCGATCGACCGGCTCAAGGAGCACCATCCGCGGTCCATCAAGTTCGTCTGCCTGCTGAGCTGTCCGGAAGGGCTGGCGACCCTGCACGAGGCCCACCCCGACATCCCGGTCTACACCGCCGCCATCGACCGCCAACTCGACGAACACGGCTATATCGTCCCCGGTCTCGGCGACGCCGGGGACCGGCTGTTCGGCACCTGACCACTACACTGTCCGGGTGGAAGCAGCCCCGACCCGCCCCGTTCTCGTCATCGATTTCGGCGCGCAGTACGCCCAGTTGATCGCGCGTCGCGTCCGCGAGGCGCGGGTGTTCTCCGAGGTCATCCCGCACACCGCGACGGTCGAGGAGATCAAGGCCCGCGATCCGCAGGCCATCGTGCTCTCCGGCGGCCCGGCCAGCGTGTACGCCGACGGTGCGCCGCGGCTGGATCCGGCGTTGTTCGATCTCGACGTCCCGGTGTTCGGTATCTGCTACGGCTTTCAGGCGATGGCACAGGCGCTCGGCGGCACGGTCGCCCGCACCGGCACCAGTGAGTACGGCCGCACCGAAATGAATGTCACTGGTGGCCAGCTACATTCGGATCTCCCCGACAATCAGCCGGTGTGGATGAGCCATGGTGACGCGGTCACCGAAGCCCCCGAGGGCTTCGAGGTGGTGGCCGTCAGCTCCGGCGCGCCGGTGGCGGCCTTCGAGAACCGGGCCCGGCGACTCGCCGGGGTGCAGTACCACCCCGAGGTCCTGCATTCCCCGCACGGCCAGCAGGTGCTGAGCCGCTTCCTGCACGAGTTCGCCGGGATCGGACCTGCCTGGACTCCGGCGAATATCGCCGAGCAGCTGATCGCGCAGGTCCGCGACCAGATCGGCGACGGCCAGGCGATCTGCGGGCTGTCCGGCGGAGTGGACTCCGCGGTCGCCGCGGCGCTGGTACAGCGTGCCATCGGCGACCGGCTGACCTGTGTGTTCGTCGATCACGGGCTGTTGCGCGCCGGCGAACGTGCCCAGGTGCAGCGCGACTTCGTCGCGGCCACCGGCGCCAAGCTGATCACCGTCGATGTCGCCGACCGCTTCCTGGAGGCGCTGTCCGGGGTGACCAACCCAGAGGGCAAGCGCAAGATCATCGGGCGGGAATTCATCCGTGCCTTCGAGGGCGCGGTCCGGGATGTGGTCGAGGGCGGAGGGCCCGAGGTCGACTTCCTGGTGCAGGGCACCCTGTACCCGGATGTCGTGGAGTCCGGCGGCGGTGCGGGCACCGCGAACATCAAGAGCCACCACAATGTGGGCGGACTGCCCGACGACCTGAAGTTCAAGCTCGTCGAACCGCTGCGCCTGCTGTTCAAGGACGAGGTGCGCGCGGTCGGACGCGAACTCGGCCTGCCCGAGGAAATCGTTGGCCGCCAACCATTCCCGGGTCCCGGGCTGGGTATCCGCATCGTCGGCGAGGTGACTGCGTCCCGGCTGGACACGCTGCGCCGCGCCGACTCGATCGCCCGCGAGGAACTCACGTCGGCGGGGCTGGATCAGCAGATCTGGCAGTGCCCGGTGGTGTTGCTGGCCGATGTGCGCTCGGTGGGCGTGCAGGGCGACGGGCGTACCTACGGCCACCCGATCGTGCTGCGACCGGTGTCCAGCGAGGACGCCATGACCGCGGACTGGACCCGGGTGCCTTATGAAGTCCTGGAACGGATCTCGACCCGGATCACAAATGAGGTGCCCGAGGTCAACCGGGTGGTGCTGGACGTGACGAGCAAGCCGCCCGGCACCATCGAGTGGGAGTGACCCGCCTGCGCTGGACCCGTTTCTACCTGGCTTCAGTCTCGTGAGGCGGACCGTCACGAGACTGAAGCCAGGTACGTGATCGGGCCGTAGGACGTACGTCAGTACAGCTGCGGGCCCGCCGGGCGCGTTCCGGCTGAAGTTTCGTAGATCCGATCGTCGACCGAAGGCACGCCTGGCGCACCGGCGACCATGAGCTGCTGGTCACGCGCTGAAATCAGGTGTCCGGTTCGGTTTCCTTGTCGATCAGTTCGCCGAGAATCTGACCGACCGCCGACTCGATGGTCGACTCGATCGAGAACGCCAGTGTCGAGGAGACCGCCGAGACGGCCTGGGTGCGGAAGCGCACCAGCATCGTGAGCAGTTCGGCGATCTCGGTGTCGGGCGGCAGCGCGGCACCGGGGTTGATGCGGTGCAGCGCCTCCTCGATCCCCGCCTGCACCAGCAGGCCGCTGATCTGATCGACCAGCGGCGCGATCTGCTCGTGCAGGCCGATGAGCTTGTCGGTGGCGACCCCGTACTGCCGGATCTCGTTGAACGCCTCGATCAGCTTGGGGCGCACGACGACCGCTTCACCATCCTCGAGCTTGATGACGCCCAAACCGAGCATGCGGTCGAACCCCGGGTCGTCGTCGACCAGTCGCTTGGCCTCGGCGACGCTCATCCGTTCGGGCTTCTCGGTCGACCAGCTCCCGGCGATCGCGGATTCCAGACCGAGCAGCTCACCGACACCCTTGCCCTGTTCCCAGGCCGAGAGCATCTCGTGCACGTGGGCGATGTTGTAGCCGCGGTCAAGCAGTGAGGTGATCAGCCGCAGCCGGGTCAGGTGGGTGTCGTTGAACAAAGCGATACGGCCCACCCGCAGCGGGGGATGCAACAGACCACGATCCCGGTAGACCCGGATGTTGCGGGTGGTGGTTCCGGCCAGCTGCGCCAGCTCATCGATCCGGTACTCGCCCGAGGCGGCGACACCGTGCGGTTGCACCGCCGCGTCGAAGAGCTGGGTGACCGCGTTCTCGATGACGTCACGCGAGCTGCGCCGGATCTGGCGGGGGGCCCGGCGCAGTCCGGTGAGGATCGTCGAGATCGCGCCGGCCGACTGCCGGGGCTGCTTGGGCGTTCCCATCAGATCTCAGCCATCAGATGGCCGCCATCAGGCCGACGACAACGCCGTCACACGTGCGCCGTGCGCCACCGCCGTGTAGTCACCGAATCGGAACTCCCGCATCTGTCGAAGATACTGGGTGGCGAAGCCGGGGTACATGGACGCGTTGAATCCGTCGGCCGTCAGGTACCAGCTGCTGCACCCGCTCATCCAGGTGGTCTTGCGCAGCCGCCGCTGCAGCGCGGCATTGTGACGTTGCTGGACGTCCGCGCGGACGTCCAGATAGCGCAGGTCATCGCGCAGGATCGTGCCGATCGCGTTCACCGCGTAGTCGATCTGGCCCTCGGAATACACCAGCAGCGAATTGTGGCCGGGCCCGGAGTTCGGGCCGGTCATCAGGAACAGGTTCGGGTAGCCGTGGGCCTGGATGCTCTTGTAGGCCTGGGCGCCTCCGGACCATTCGTCGGCCAGCACCCGACCGTCCAGACCGGTGACCGGGAACGGCGGACCGGACAGGTGGACGTCGTACCCGGTGGCGAACACGATGGCATCCAGGTGGTGCTCGATGCCGTCGCTGGTGCGGATACCGACGGGACTGATCGTGGCGATGGGCCAGTCGATGAGCTTGCAGTTGTCCTGCTGGAGCGCCGGGTAGTAGTCGCTGGAGACCAGCATCCGCTTGCAGCCGGGGGTGAAGTCCGGGGTGAGCTGCCTGCGCAGCCACGGATCCTTGACCTGCTTGCGCAGATGCGCCTTGCCCAGCCGCGAGACGAGACCGGTCAGCGGGGTGTCCCAGACCAATGCGGTGGCGGTGACCTCGTGGCCCCAGTACAGCACCTGCCGGGCCAGCTCCTGGGCGGCGGGCACCTTGGCGAACAGCGTCTTGGCGGCCTCCGGGGTGGCGACGTCCATCCGCGGCACCACCCAGCCCGGGGTGCGCTGAAACACCTTCACGAAACCGGCCTGCTTGACCAGTTCCGGCACGATCTGCACGGCGCTGGCGCCGGTGCCGATGACCGCGACCCGCTTGCCGGTGAAGTCGTAGTCGTGATCCCAACGGGCACTGTGGATCTTGTGTCCCTGATAGGTGTCCAGCCCGCGAATGTCGGGGAACTTGTGGTCGGTCAACGGCCCGGAGGCCAGCACCACGGTACGCGCCTGTAGCTTCTTGCGTCCGTTCGTGGCCACCGTCCAGACTCCGGCCGCCTCGTCGAAGGACAGTCCGTTGACCTCCACGCCGAACTGGATGCGCCGGCGCACGTCGAAGTCGTCGACCATCTCCTCGATGTGCGCACAGATCTCACCGGCCGGCGAGTACGCCCGTGTCCAGTCGGGGTTCTTGGCGAACGAGTAGGAGTAGAGCAGCGACGGGATGTCGCAGGCCGCACCGGGATAGGTGTTGTCCCGCCAGGTGCCGCCGACGCGGTCACCGCGTTCGACGATGACGAAGTCCTCGACGCCGGATTCGGCGAGCTTGATCGCGGTGCCGATACCGCTGAACCCGGCGCCGACGATGATGGTGTCGTGAATGTGCGCCGCCATGTCAGGCCGCCGGCTTGTAGGTGAGTTCCTTGAACCAGGACGGAATCGGCTTCAGTACCGCCTTGGGGAGGTAGTCCGAGGCGGCCACCATCGGGTTGGCCACCCAGTGATAGGGGTTGCGGGAGTTGAC
Source organism: Mycolicibacterium frederiksbergense (assembly GCF_012223425.1). Classification (GTDB taxonomy): domain Bacteria; phylum Actinomycetota; class Actinomycetes; order Mycobacteriales; family Mycobacteriaceae; genus Mycobacterium; species Mycobacterium frederiksbergense. The sequence goes on along the minus strand of NZ_CP038799.1, from coordinate 1,147,675 downwards.
CACCCAGCGTGAGTGCAGTTTCAGGATCTGGTAGGTCGGCACGCGCCAGGTGTGTTCGGAGCGACCACCGATGTCCTTGAACCGCGCCATCGCCTTGTAGAGCCGCTCGGGCTCCAGGCCCATGTCGACGATGTTGTTGCGCATCCGGTTGAGCAGCGGAACGTAGATGATCATGCCGATGATCAGCCCGGGGGAGGCGACGCTGCCCACGAAATCGATGGCCAGCTTCCGCGCCTTGGCGTTTCCGATCATGTTGAGCACCTCGAAATCGACGGCGATATGCCGTGATTCGTCGCTGTTGATCTTCTCGAAGACCTGATGACAGACCGGGTCGTCGACCTCGTCGAGCAGGAACTTCAGCAGCGCGCCGTCCAGGGCGACCTCGAGCATCGGGATGACGGTGCCCAGTACGGACAGCGACATATCGTCGGCGTAGGTATCCAGCCAGTCGATGGCCAGCCGGATGTTGACGTTGGGCTCGGGCATCTCTCCGTCTTCGAGCATGCCCCACCGCTTCATCAGCGCCAGTTCGGCATTGGCGTGCCGCTGCTCCTCGGCGTGGAAGTAGCGGTAGATCTCGGCCAGCACGGGTGTCGGGGCCTTCTTGGCCAGCGCCGCGAAACCGCGGGCACCGACATTCTCGATCCAGCACAGATCGGCCATGAAGGCCTTGAGCTTGGGCCGGAACTCGTCGCTGATGGTTTCCGCGCCCGGTGCATCCCAGTCGATATCGGCCAGCGCCCATTGCCGATCCTTGATCTTCGCGAGCATGACGTCCATGTCGACAGCCATTGTCCAGACCTCCTACGGTGCGGTGATGCGAGTGGTGAGACCGACGGCACGGGTGTACACCGTCGGTGTGAAACGTTTGATGCCCCAGCCGATCCGGGCGTCAGGTTGCGGCATGCAGTAGAGGCCGCCGCGGTCATTGGTGTCCAGGCACATCCGGGCGACCTTCTGCGGGGAGAACCCGGTCCAGCGCATCAGGGTGTCGGCCAGCTGGCTGGAACCGGCGGTGATGCGGTCGGTGTCGAGGATATTGGTCTTGACGAAGGTGGGGCACAACGCGGTGACGTTGATCCCGGTGCCGGCGAGCTCGGCGGCCAGCGTTTCCGAAAGGGACAGTGTCCCAGCCTTGCTCACGTTGTAGGCGGCCATTCCCGGTGCGGCGCCGAACGCCGCCGCCGAGGCGACGTTGATGATGCCGCGCGGCTGATCGGTCTGGGCGGCCCGCAGGATGGGGGTGAAGACGTGGCAGCCGTGGATGGGCCCCCACAGGTTCACACCGAGCACCCAGTTCCAGTCGTCCAGGCTGACCTCGCCGATCGGGGTGCCACCGGCACCCACCCCGGCATTGTTGATCACCAGCGTCGGCGCGCCGTCGAACCAGTTCTGCGCGGCGTCGGCCAGGGCCTGCACATCCTCGATCTTGGAGACATCGCAACGCAATGCCGTCGCCTCACCGCCTGCGGCGGTGATCTCCGCGGCGGTGGCGCGGGCGGCGTTCTCGTTGATATCGCTGCACACCACCCGACCGCCGCGCGCGGCGAGCTCCAGCGCGAAGGCGGCGCCGATCCCGCTGCCCGCACCGGTGACGACGGCGTCCGCTCCCTTGCTTCGACGCCGTGAGCTCCCGAAGAGGTTCATCCGGCGGCCCGGTCAATCGCGTTGTGCTGCAGGGACTGCGCGATGAAGGACGTGACCTTGCGCATGGCTGGTGCGGCTTCGGGGGTGAGCCGGGGCAGGGCCTGGAAGACATGTACCTGATCGGGCCACACCTGCAACTCGCTGTCGCCGCCGGCGGCGCGGATGTCCGCGTGCAGGGTGCGGGCGTCGGCCTGCAGCATCTCCGCGCCACCGGCCTGGATAAGGGTGGGCGGCATGGGACGGCCGCCGGCGATATCGAGAGTGAGCCGGTGGTGGCGCGGATCGGTTCCGGTGCAATACAACCCGATGAGGCGGGCGGCATCCGAGGCGCGGATCGCCGGATCGTCGCGCAGCGCTTCGCGGGCGCGGGCCAGCCCGAAGGTGAGGTCCACGAGCGGGGAGAACAGGGCCATCGCGGCGGGATGCGGGACACCGGGCTGCAGCAGCAGGTCGACCGAGAGGTGGCCGCCCGCGGAATCGCCGGCGATGACCATCCGTTCGGGGGCGAAGCCGGCTTCGGTGCGCAGATAGTCCCAGCCCGCGCGGACATCGTCGGCGGCGGTGGGGAAGCGGTACTTCGGCGCCAGCCGGTAATCGACGCAGAACACCGGGAGTCCGGTCAGGCGGGACAGCCAGCCGGTCAGTCTGCGGTGGGTGCGGGGCGAGCAGAGCGCGTATCCGCTGCCGTGCACGTAGTAGATGGCTCCGGCCCGATCGGTCACCGTGCCGCTGCGCACCCATTCCCCGACGACCCGGCGGCCGTCGGCCAGGCGGACGTCCACCTGCTCGACCTCGGTGCCCGCCAGCGAGGGCCCGAAGGTGTCCATGACCCGCGCGATGATCTGCCGGGACGCCCACAGGCCCCAGGCCCGTTCGGGCGGCAGCACCGCGCTGATCTGCCGCAAGGTCACGCTGCTGACCGTGGCGGCGCCGCGGGACCGCAACGATCCGCGGGTGGGAAGGGACTGCTCGGGCATTCGGACCTCCGTCGATCGAGCGTCCGATGAGTACACCTTCAATTGGTGACATTTGTCAATGTCAACATTTGGTGTTGTGTGACCCAGGTCCCTGTGGAGCAGACGTAAAAGGCCCCGGAAACTCCCATTTCAGGGGTCTTTTACGGCTGCTCGCGCCTGACTACCGGCGTGGGTCGCCGCGCCAGCTGAAACTGTTGACGTACTTGCCCATGTCCAGCGCGAGCTGCAGGTTGGCCGCTGACGGCTTACCGGAACCGAAATCCGGCCCGAAGGCACGGTACGGCCCGACCGCGCCGGCGATCAGGGCCAGATCGTTCTTCACGGCGACCATCACGATGATCCGCATCCGGCTGGAACTGCTCATCGCGCCCTGCGGCCACATATCGGCGGCCATCCCGTATCCGTGCTGGTAACCGACCATGGTGTTGGGGATCTCGTAGGCCGTCTTGGTATCGGGAACGTCTCGTTCACCAGGTCGACCGCGATCTGCTTCGGGGTGCGCCCGGCCGCGGGCCGACTGAACAGCTGCATGGTGCCGCCGTCGCCGGCCTGCAACACCGCGGTGATCCCGTTGTCCTGCTTGGAGACCTCATAGGCTGCACCCTCCACCGGATAGGACACCGAGAACGACCCGTCCGCGGAGGTGAATCGGGGGTTGATCTCCACCGCGCGATTCATCGGCGGGCTCCCGCAATCCGGCGGGCAGACGTACTTGGCAGCGGGTTTGGTGATCAGCCCGGACAGTCCGACCAGGCCGCCGGCCACCACGACAACCGCGATTCCCAGCACCAGCGCCACGTTGCGGAATGACGTCTTCGGCGGTTGAAGCGTTTCGAAGGTGCCGGAGTGCAGCGAATAGCCGGGTTTCAAACCCACCACGAGTTCCCCGGCCGCGGGTTCCTCGGCGAGCCGGATCGGGCGGTCGTCGCGCCGGGCCCGACGCGACCGGCGCGAGGATGCGTGCATGGCCGCCCCGCAGTTCGCGCAGAACGGCGCATCGGGCACGACGTGATCGCACTCGACGCACAGGATCGGTTCGTCGGTGCGGATCTCGTCCTGTGCCTCGTGCAGCAGGGCCAGGTGCAGTCCGACCCGCAGTGCGAACAGCGCGAGCGCGGTGAGGGTCAGGTGTCCGGCCAGTTGCACCCACTGCGGGAAGCGGGCCACGTCGAGCAGGCCCAGTCCGGCGTAGACGGAGATCACCACCAACGCGATGGCGACGAGGGTGCCGCGGACGAAGCCACGGTTCTTGGTGACCTTGGTGGGCGGCCGGGTGAACCAGAGCGCGGTGCCGATCAGACCGCCGACGGCGGCGGCCGTGAGCGGCATGGCGATGCCGCGGATGCCGGCCTCGACGAGCAATCCGTCCAGCGGGCGGACCCGGTTGATCATCCCGGTGGTGAACTGTGGCGCCAGCCGGGTCAGGGTGGCCGCCGCGGTGAACGTCAGTGCCCCCAGCGCCCCGATGGCGTAGCCGTCCAGGGATTCCCGGTTGCCACGCCACCCGACCCGGGCCACCAGCGCGGGCACCAGCATGAGCAGCATGCTGCCCACCGGTATCGCGATACCGTCACGCAGAACCCGGCCACCCGCGATACCTGCACCCAAGGGGACGCCGTAGGCGCGGGCCAGCGCGACTCCGGTCAGCAGCACCCAGCCGACGCCGAGCACGATGCCCAGGGTCGCGGTCAATATCAGCGTGCTGCGTGGGATATCGCGGGACACACCGGATTCGCGGAGGTAGAGGGCGAACAGCAGGGGGATGCCCAGTGACGCGACGGCGATCAGAGCGGCGGGCATGCGCAGCACGGTGCCGACGGTCAGCGCCACTGCCAGCAGCACCAGGCCCATCAGGAACACCTTGCGTGACCGCGGCGACAGGTGCGGGAACAGCGAACTGGTCAGCGACGGTGTGAGCAGACGCTGTCCGGGCGCGGCGCTGAAGGCGCGGGCGCGCAGCCAGTGCGGGCCGTCACCGCGTTTGTGATCGGCCAGTGGCACGCCACAGAGTCCGCAGTAAACGCCAGCGGGAACATCGATCTGGCAGACCTGGCATTCGACCATGCCGGGAGCGCTCATCAGGCACCCACCCGCTGCGCGATCTGCAGGTTGCGCACGAGGTTGTCGATATCGGGCGTGCCCAGTCCGGTGACCAGGTCATAGCCGGGACCGGCATTGTCGACGGCGTTGCCGCCCAAGGTCACATCGCGGAAGGCGGGCCGTGGAGCACCCTGGGCGATGCGGTACAGCAACGGGTTGATGTCACCGATCAGGGAGCCGTTGTTCTCCAGCAGCCACTGGTTCATCACCGCGGTGAGGCCGGCCCAGATGGGGGCGGACTGTGACGTGCCGCCACCGACGACGATCTGATCGTTGATCACGATCTTCACACCGGTGAACGGGTCGGCGACTGCGGCGATGTCCGGTGTCATGCGCTTGCCGTTGTGGCGATCGGGTGCGACCGCGGCCGCGGCATCGCGCTGCCAGGGCGGCATGTCGAACAGCGCCGATACGCCGCCGCCGGTGCCCTGGGACAGCGGGACGTCGAACCAGGTCTGCTCGGATACCCATCTGCCGTCGGCATCGGTGGACAGCGTGGTGCCGCCGACGCTGGTCATCTCGGGCAACGAGGCGATCGAGTCGAGGCCGACATCCTGTTCACTCGGGGGCGACGACCAGTCTTGCCCCCCACGGCATTCCATCCCGGCGAGGTCGCCGCTGGCGTTGTAGGCGGTGGTGCCGTGGGACTGGGCGGTGCGCAGCGCGGACCGGACCGGGGCCAGATCGGCGGCGGTGATCAGTTTGTCGCAGCCCCAACCGATCGAGAAACTCCATACCGCACCGGGGAACTGGCGATCGGTCTCCTCGAGCATCTCGCCGATCTTGCGGTATCCGCCGCCACCTTCGACGGTGGGACGGGCATTCACCACGACCTTGCGGGCATCGGGTGCAACCGCATGTGCCACTTGAAGATCCATTGACAGTTCACCGCGTGGCTCGCCGGGCGATCCGCCGACGACCTCCGGGGTGAACTGCGGCAGGCCGAACATGGTGGTGTAGGTGTCCAGGTCGGATTGGTGGAATCCGTCGAAGGCGAAGATCACGATGGTGATGCCTCTGCCGGTGAAGCCGCCCCTGTTCAGGTCGTCGGCGTTGTAGGTGTTCAGCAGCGCTTGGGGAGCCAGCCCCTGGTCGGGCACATCGAGCGGGATGTGATCGGGGCGGGACATGTGATGTGGTGTGTAGCTGAGGATTCGGCCGATCTCGGACACCTCGTCGCGCAGGTGTTCGGGGACCGCGGGCTGGTGTGGTGAGGCGTAGAAGAGTTGTCCTCTCCTGCCGCGGTAGTCGCGCACAGAGACATCGAAAGCCTGCTCGACGGCGGCGGGGGGTCCCTCGACGATCACCCAGTCATCGCCGGGGCGCCACTGCACCGACAGTGATTGGTCGCGGGCCCAGTCCATCAGCGCGGTGGGTTGCGATTCGTCGGTGAGGGTGGCGGTGAGTTCGATGCTCTCCTCGCGGGCCGGTCCGAGGTCGATCGACGCTTCCAGCAGGGACGCGTAGGGGCCCTCGATGCGCAAGGCATCGGGGCGTTCCCTGCCGACGTACAGATCGACAGCGACCACCAGGGCTCCGATGAGCAGCAGGGCGGCCAGTGAGCGAGCGAGCACCGTTCTCATGGTTCCAGAAGAACTGAGGGCGGGTCCGAAAAATTCGGACCCGCCCCGTTCAGAGTTGTCGCTCAGTCGTTCTGCTGCGGGTCGAAGGTCGGCTGCGGGGCCGTCACCGGGGGAGTGAACACGCCACCGCCGGGGTTGAGCGACTTCTCGGTCGGGGTGACCGAGGGCTCGGTGGTGGTGGTCGTGGTGGTCGACTCTTCGGGCGTGTCGCTGTCACTGCTGCACGCCGCGGTGAAGCCGATCATCGCGATGATGGCGGCACCGCCAACCGCTGCCGAAATCCGACGACGAGCCAGACGATTTGTTGCCATGTTCGGTCCTTTACTTGTTCTCGTTGTGGTGAATCGTTGGTCGGCGCGATGGTCCGCGAAAACCGGGTGCAGCAGTCCCGCTCAAGGGCCGGGATCTGGTGTCAGAAACTGTAACGCAGGGCCTGTATCAGTGCATTCCCTTACTCAAGCGTTGTCGATGACCGATCCGTGACGCTGATCTGGGCGTCCATTCCACCGCTTGACTGTCACACCCGACGAGTGTTTACTCGAGAGATCGAACATGTGTTCGAACAACGCCCGTTTCGGATGATGCTGGAGGTGCTGCTGTGGCGGTGGCGATGGACCTGGAGCAGCACCGAAAAGAGCGCGCTGAACAGGTAGAACAGTTACGTCACAGGATAGCCGAAGTCTCCGGGAGGATGGGAATCCAGGGTGCGCGGAGGGTCGCCGGCGATGACCTGAATTCTGCCTCGGAAACTTTGCTGGAAGCCCCGGATCCGCCGATCGGGCCGTCTGACGATGCGTTGCCGGCGCCACCGGTGTCCGGGCCTCTTTCTCCGCTGTTGCCCAGGGGGACGGTGGCGGTGCTGTCCGGGGCCAGATCGCTGGCACTGCGGATGGTGGCCGCGGCCACCGCGGCGGGCGGGCATGCGGCCATCGTCGGGCAGCCCGATGTCGGTCTGTTGGCGGCCGTGGAGATGGGTGCCGACCTGAGCCGGGTCGCGGTGATTCCTTATCCCGGCAATGATCCGGTGGAGGTGGCCGCGGTCCTGCTGGATGGTCTGGACCTGGTGGTGCTGGCGCTGGCCGGGCGATCAGTGCCGATGAGCCGAGCACGGGCGGTGACCGCGCGCGCCCGGCAGAAGGGGTGCACGCTGCTGGTCACCGGGGGTGATTGGCACGGTGCCTCGGCTCGGCTGGATGCCAGGGTCTGCGGCTACGAGATGGTCGGTTCCGGTGGTGCCGCGATTTCCGGCCGGGGACGGATCGGGCGGGTGCGGTTGGACACCCGGACCAGGAGCCGGATTCCCGGGCAACCGCGCCTCGCGGTCGGTGGCTGACGGTGCCGCGGGTTCTTGCGCTCTGGTGCATGGATTGGCCTGCGGTGGCCGCTGCCGCCGCGGCCGGGCTCGCCGCCACCGACCCGGTGGCGGTCACCCTGGCCAACCGGGTCATCGCCTGTTCGGCCGCGGCCCGGGCGGTCGGGGTGCGGCGCGGGCTGCGCCGCCGTGAGGCGCAGTCCCGGTGCCCGCAGCTGCACGTCGTCACCGCAGACCCGGCGCGCGATGCCCGCCACTTCGAGGCCGTGACGGCGGCGGTCGACGAGGTGGTTCCCCGGGCCGAGGTGCTGCGCCCCGGTCTGCTGGTGCTGTCGGTCCGGGGCGCATCCCGCTATTTCGGATCAGAACAGGAGGCCGCCGAACGGCTGGTCGACGCGGTGGCCGCGGCGGGCGCGGAATGTCAGACCGGTATCGCCGATCAGTTGTCCACCGCGGTGTTCGCGGCCAGAGCGGGGCGCATCGTCGAGCCGGGCCGGGACGCGGCATTCCTGTCCGGGCTGTCCATCCGGCAGTTGGCCACCGAACCCAGCCTCTCCGGGGCGGGCCGGGAAGACCTGGCAGACCTGCTGTGGCGGATGGGAATCCGCACCATCGGTCAGTTCGCCGAGTTGTCGCGTACCGATGTGGCCTCCCGGTTCGGCGCGGACGCTCTTCTCGCCCACCGATTCGCCTGCGGGGAGTCCGACCGCGGACCGTCGGGGCGTGATCTTCCCGCGGAGCTCGATGCGGTGATGAACTGCGATCCACCCATCGACCGGGTGGATGCGGCGGCCTTCGCCGGCCGATCGCTGGCCGGCGAACTGCACCGCAGCCTGGAAGGTGCCGGGGTGGGCTGCACCCGGCTGGCCATCCAGGCCGTCACCGCCAATGGTGAAGAGCTGAACCGGGTTTGGCGTTGCGCGGAACCGCTGACCGAGGATGCCACCGCGGATCGGGTGCGGTGGCAACTGGACGGCTGGCTGGCTCGGCGGGCAACCGGGGGGACGGTACCCACCGCGGCGATCACCATGCTGCGGTTGCATCCGGTGGAGGTGGTCTCGGCCGGGGCGCTGCAACTCCCGCTGTGGGGGTCATCCGGTGACGACGACCGGTTGCGTGCCCGGCGGGCGCTGGTGCGGGTGCAGGGTCTGCTGGGGCTCGAAGCCGTACAGGTGCCGGTGCTCAGCGGTGGCCGTGGGCCGGCCGAGCGCATCACCTTCACCCCGTTGGGCGACGAGCCGGTTCCGCGGGCCGACCCGACTCAGCCCTGGCCGGGCCAGCTACCCGAGCCCTCGCCGGCGGTGTTGCTCGATGATCCGGTGGAAGTGCTTGATGCAGAAGGCAAGCCGGTACGGGTGACGAGCCGTGGGTTGTTCTCCTCGGATCCGGTGCGGCTGGAGTCCCCGGGCCGCGGGAGAGATATCAGCTGGTGGACCGGGCCGTGGCCGGTCGACGAACGCTGGTGGGATCCCGATCGCACACCGGTGGGACGGACCGCGCGAGCCCAGGTGGTGGTGTCCGGTCGCGGTGGACAGAAGGATGCCGGCGTCGGGGTGGCGATGCTGCTGTGCTACCGCCAACGGCAGTGGCATGTGGAGGGCATCTATGAATGACCGAGGTGCCGGGCGAACGGGCCGACCCGCTCGATGAAACGGTCGAAGAACGCGGCGGGGTCCACCTCGACACCGATGTGCGCGTTGTGCTCCCGACCCCAGTGACCACGCCAGTCGGCCACCGTCATCCCGCGGGTCAGGGTGCCGGTCAGTTCCACGTCGACGGTCGCGGACTGGTAGCGCACCAGGTCGGGGTCCAGCGCGACCGCGGCGGCCAGCGGATCGTGCAGGTGCGCCAGGTAGCCCTCGCCCTGGTCGAAGTGGAACTCGAAGTAGAAGCGCATGGCATCTTCGAGCACCCGGATCAGCGGATTGGTCGCCGTCGACCGGGTTCCCCGATCATCGAGCACACTGAGTTGCGCCGACGGCGAACCGGCGGCGGCAGCCAGCCGGCCCAGGATGGACGGTGTCATCGCCACGTTCTCGGTGAGGTTGAGGCCCAACACAATCGGTAGATGTGTGGGCGTGCTCAGGCCCCACGCCGCGCCCCACACCGCGAACACCTCGGCGGCGGCCTCCGGGTCGACATGGGTGTTCCATTCCGCGACGGGGGTGGTGTTGCCGCGGTAGTCGAACGCGCCGCCCATGATCACCAGACGGCGCAGTAGTCGGGGCAGTGCGGGCTCCAGACGCAGCGCCAGCGCGAGGTTGGTCAGCGGGCCGGTGACCAATCCGACGAGTTCGCCGGGGTATTCGCGGGCCGCGGTGACCCAGGCCTGGGCGGCGTCGTACGGGGTGAGTGATCGGTCGGTCTCCGGCAGTCGTGCGTAGCCGAGCCCTTCGGGACCGTGGGTGTCCTCGGCGGTGCGCAGCGGAATGCTCAGCGGCACCGGGGTGCCTTCGGAGACAGGAACGTCGTCGATCCCGAACAGTTCGAGCAGCCCGAGATTGTTGACCGACACCTGCGCGACGGGCACATTGCCCGCCGTCGACGCGATGCCCACCACCTGCGCGTCCGGGCTGGCGAACAGATAGGCCAGCGCCATCGCATCGTCCACTCCGGTGTCGACGTCGGCGAACACCGGTAGCGGCGCATCGGTTTCAGGCCCAGTCACGCTCCCACGATAGGTGGGGGCCGCTACCAGTGCACACCCGGAATGGCCCGCACCGCGCGCTTGACCGGTCGGGGCACCCGCATGGGCCGCGCCGCGCGGGACGGCTTCCTGGGCCGGCGCTCCGAGGTGGGCTCGTCGCCGGACTGCCCGCGGGCGGCGGGGGAGTCCGGATAGCCCAGGTAGAGCTGGTGCAGTACCCGTCGCGACAGCCGGGGCGTGAAGTAGGTACCCAGGTCGGCCAGCGTGCCCAGCGGGGTGTCGATCCGCGCGGGCTTCTCGATCAGCCCGCGCACCACCATCGCCGCGGCATGCTCGGCGGTGATCGGGGGCACCGGGTTCAGCCGGCGCGACGGCGCGATCATCGGGGTGCTCACCAATGGCATATGGATATTGGTGAAGGTGATGTGGTCCGACAGGGTCTCGGTGCCGACCACCTCGGAGAACGCGTCCAGTGCCGCCTTGGTGGGCAGGTACGCGCTGTACTTGGGGCTGTTGGCCTGCACACCGGCACTCGACACGTTCACCACGTGACCGAACCGGCGCTCGCGCCAGTGCGGCAGCAGGGCGAGCACCATCCGCACCGCGCCGAAATAGTTGACGGCCATCACCCGTTCGTAGTCGTGCAGTCGGTCGGTGGAGGCCGACACCGACCGGCGGATGGACCGGCCGGCGTTGTTGACCAGATAGTCGACGTGACCGAAGCGCCCCAGGATGTCCTTCACTGTGTGGTCGACGGAACCGGAATCGGTGACGTCACAGGTGAATGCGTGCGCATCGCCACCCTCGGCGCGAATCTCGGCTATCAGGTCATCGAGGGCATCGGCGTTGCGGGCCAACGCGAACACCGTGGCTCCGCGTTGGGCAGCCGCGATCGCCGAGGCGCGACCGATACCGCTGGAGGCGCCGGTGATGATGACGTGCCTGCCCACCAGCGCGCCGGACGGATCATCGCGGCGGGCCCGGTCTGGGTCCAGATGTTCGGCCCAGTACCGCCACAATTTTCCTGCGTAGGAACCGAATTCGGGCACCTCGATTCCGGTGCCGGCCAGCGCCGCTGCGGTCCGGTCCGCGGTGAACGTCGGCGCCAGGTCGACGACGTCGAGGATCTCGGCGGGCATACCCAGCTGGGTGGCGGCCATGTTGCGCAGCACCCGGGCCCGGCCGGTGGCCTTGAGCACCGGTGCGACGGCCGCGCCGGGCAACCCGAAGCGTAGCGCCGGAAGCCCGGCCTCCTTGGCTACACCGCGGTAAATGCTGCGCAGGCCAATCGCTTTCGGTGCCGTCAGGTGGAAGGTCTGTCCGTCGGCACCGTCGATGTGCGTCAGGTGGACCAACGCGTCGACCACGAAATCGACCGGCACGATATTGGTGCGGCCGGCGTCGGGTACCGCCATGGGCGTGATACTCGGCAGCACCGCCAGTTTGGACAGAACGCCGAAGAAATAATAGGGCCCGTCGATCTTGTCCATCTCACCGGTCCGCGAATCTCCGACGACGACTGCGGGTCGGTAGATCCGGTATCGCAAGCCCGCGTCGGTGCGCACCAGTTGTTCGGCCTCGAACTTGGTGCGGTGATACGGGGTCGGCAGGTTCTGCGCGACGTCGAAATCGTCCTCGGTGTACTCGCCGTGGAAGTCTCCGGCGACCGCGATCGAGGACAGATGGTGCAGGGTCGCGCCCAGGCGCCGGGTCAGGCCGATGACCGCGCGGGTGCCCTCGACGTTGGCGGCGCGCTGGACGTCCTCGGCGGCGGTCATGTCGTAGATGGCGGCGCTGTGCACCACGTGCGCGATGGTCCCGAGCTCGGCGATGGCGTCATCGCTCAGCCCGAGATCCTCGGTGGTGAGGTCACCGACCAGGGGTTTCGCGCGCGGGCCCCACGTGTCGGCGAGTCGCTCGAAGCGTTCCAGCGACGAGCGCCGCACCAACACGTGCACCTGCGCGTCCGGGTCGCGGGCCAGTAGACGGGCCACCACGCGACTGCCGATAAACCCAGTACCGCCGGTAACGACATAATGCATGCGGCCATGGTCGTCCTCGAACCGGCAAAGGTCAACTATGGTCCCGGTCACACCCCGTAGTCCGCCATGAAGGGATACCCGCCCATGCCGATCGACCCGAACGCCGTCGGTGCCAAGACCGAGTCGCAAACCTTCAGCTGGACCGACCGTGAGACATTGCTCTACGCGCTCGGGGTCGGCGCCGGCACCGACGACCTGGCCTTCACCACCGAGAACAGTCACGATATCGAGCAGCAGGTGCTGCCCACCTTCGCCGTGATCGCCTGTTCGCCGTTCGCGGCGGCGCTGCAGATCGGATCCTTCAACTTCAGCCTGCTACTGCACGGGTCACAGGCGATCCGCTTGTTCAGGCCGCTGCCGCCGGCGGGCGCGCTCACCGTGCACTCCGAGGTCGCCGACATCCAGGACAAGGGTGAGGGCAAGAACGCGGTGGTGATGCTCAAGGGGGTGGGCGCCGACCCGGACAGCGGCGAGGTGCTGGTGGAAACCCTCACTACCGTGGTGATCCGCGGCGAGGGCGGATTCGGCGGACAGCCCGGCCAGCGACCGGCGGCACCCGAGTTCCCCGACCGAGCCCCCGATGCCCAGGTGGCCCTGCCGACCCGTGCCGATCAGGCGCTGCTCTACCGGCTCTCCGGCGACCGCAATCCCTTGCACAGCGATCCCTGGTTCGCCCAGACGCTGGCCGGCTTCCCCAGGCCGATCCTGCACGGCCTGTGCACCTACGGCGTGGCCGGCCGGGCACTGGTCGCCGAACTCGGCGGCGGCGATGCCACCAAGGTCACCGCGGTGGCCTCGCGGTTCAGTTCGCCGGTCTTCCCCGGCGAGACGCTGACCACCTCGATCTGGCGCACCGAATCGGGTCGCGCGGTGTTCCGCACCGAGGCCGCCCAGCCGGACGGATCCGATGCCCGCGTCGTGCTCGATGACGGGACTGCCGAATACAACTGATTTCGTGGGGCCAATCGCCAGTGCGCACCGCCGCGCGTTGACAGGATGGCCCGATGAGACTGGTTGTCGGATATCTCGCCACCCCGGGTGGAGCGGACGCTGTGGCGCTTGGCGTCCGGCTCGCCCGGAGTCTGGGCGCCGAGCTCGACGTGTGCATGGTGCTGCCCCCGGACCGCGGGGTACCGGCGATGGTTCCCACCGGAGGCTATGAGGAACTGCTCGCCGAGCAGGCCGGCGAATGGCTGAACGAGGCGCTGGCCGGGGTGCCCGATGACGTGGTGGCGCACTCGCATGTCAGCGTCAGCGATTCCACCGCCGACGGCCTCATCAACGAGGTGAAACGCCTCGGAGCTCAGGCCGTCGTCGTGGGCGGGTCGGGCGGCGGACTGGCCGGCAGTTACTCACTGGGGTCGGTGGTCAACGAACTGCTGCATTCCGCGCATGTTCCGGTGGCGGTGGCGCCGAAGGGAACTCGGCTGTCCGCGGTGGAACGGGTGCGTGAGGTGACGTGTGCGATCGGCGAGCGCGCCGGCGCGGGCACGCTGCTGAACGCGGCGGTGCGGGCCTGTAAGGCCGCCGACGTCCCCTTGCGTCTGGTGTCGCTGGTGGCTCTCGACCCGATGTTCGGATCCCTGCGTGGTGACGCCGATGCGCTGCGGGAACGGGCGATGGGTCACGCACGGCGCGCCCTGGAGGAAGCAAAAGAGTCACTGCCCGAGGGGTTTTCGGTCACGGCCACCGTCGCTGAGGGTGCCTCGGTGGAGGACGCGGTGAGCAGACTGCCCTGGCATGACGGCGATGTGATCATGGTCGGATCCAGCAGGCTCGCCGCACCGCGCCGGCTGTTTCTCGGATCGACGGCGGCCAAGATGCTGCGCGTGCTCGACGTTCCGATGGTCGTCGTACCCAGAACTGCCGACAAGGAGACAGCATGACTGCGCAGGATGCCGGCACTGTCTCCAAGGGCCTGGCCGAAGGCAAGGTCGGCACACTGTCGGGGGCCATGCTCGGGATCTCCTGTGTGGCACCGGGCTACACGCTGACCGCCAGTATCGGCGTGATCGTCGCGGCAGTCGGGTTGAAGATGCCGGCGATCTTCATCGCCGGTTTCATCCCGATGTTCCTCACCGCCTACGCCTATCGAGAACTCAACTCCCGCACCCCGGACTGCGGGGCGTCGTTCACGTGGTCCACCAAGGCATTCGGACCCTACGTCGGCTGGATGTGCGGCTGGGGCATGGTGGTCGCTTCGATCATCGTGCTGTCCAACCTGGCCGCCATCGCCGTCGAGTTCTTCTATCTGCTCATCGCCCGGGTCATCAACCAACCCGGCATCGCCGATCTGGCGGGCAACAAACTCGTCAACATCATCACCACACTGGTATTCATCGCGCTGGCCACGTTGATCGCCAGCCGGGGCATCACCACCAGCGAGCGGGTGCAGTACGTGCTGGTGGCTTTCCAGCTGGTGGTGCTGATGGCATTCGCCATCACGGCGTTCGTCCATGTGGGGCGCGGGGATGCGCCGGCCGGGCTGAGTTTCGACCTGGACTGGTTCAATCCGTTCACCGGGCTGACGATGGCGGTGTTCGCCATCGGTCTGACCGGTTCCATCTTCGCGTTCTGGGGCTGGGACACCTGTCTGACCCTGGGCGAGGAGTCCAAGGATCCGACCAAGGTGCCGGGCCGGGCCGGGTTGCTCTGTGTGACATCGATTCTGATCACCTATCTGTTGATCGCCGTCGCGGTGATGATGTACGCCGGTGTCGGCGAAGAGGGGCTGGGGCTGGGCAATCCGGAGAACTCGGAGAACGTGTTCGGTGCGCTGGCCGACCCGGTGCTGGGGCACTGGTTCGGGCCGCTGCTGTATCTGGCGGTGTTCGCCTCGTCGGTGGCCAGCCTGCAGACCACCTTCCTGCCTGCGGCGAGGGCCATGCTCGCGATGGGGGCCTACAAGGCGTTTCCCACCCGCTTCGCCGAAGTGAGCCCGCGCTTCCTGACGCCGGTCTATTCCACCGTTGTCGCCGGCGTGGTCACCGGTGGGTTCTATACCGTGGTGACGCTGCTGTCCGACAACGCGCTCTGGGACACCATTGCCGCCCTGGGCATCATGATCTGCTGGTACTACGGGATCACCGCGTTCGCCTGTGTCTGGTTCTTCCGCAGGGAGCTGTTCGCCAATGTCCACAACATCGTGTTCAAGTTCCTGTTTCCGCTCGTGGGCGGGTTGATACTGGCGGCCGTCTTCGTCATCTCGATCGTCGAGAGCATGAACCCGGAGAACGGCAGCGGTGCCGAGATCGGCGGTATCGGCCTGGTGTTCTTCATCGGGTTCGGCATCCTCGCGCTGGGCGCGGTACTGATGCTGGTGATGCGCGCGCAGCGACCGGACTTCTTCACCGGCCAGACGTTGCGGCGCGACACCCCGGCGTTGAAGGAATAGCCGAGCGCTAGTTGGGTTTTGGCGGCGGTGGTTCGTAGGGCGTGTACCACCACCATTGCGCGCGTTCCCCTTTTGGTCCGGGGCATGGTGGTACATCCGGTGGGGGTGTGGTGGGTGGGCGGGCCAGTGACGCGTCGGTGAGTATTTCGCCGTCTTCGTCGGTGACTTTCAGTTTGTCGGCGGGCCCGGTCAGGGTGATGACGCCTTTGTGGTGCAGGCGGTGGTGGAAAGGGCAGAGCAGGACCAGGTTGGACAGTTCGGTGGGGCCGCCGTTTTCCCAGTGCACCAGGTGATGGGCGTGCAAGCCACGGGTGGCGCCGCAACCCGGAACGACACAGGTCTGGTCGCGGTGCTCCAGGGCGCGGCGGAGCCGGCGGTTGATGGTGCGGGTGGCCCGGCCCACCCCGATCGGGCGGCCACTGCGTTCGAACCACACCTCGCAGGTGGCATCGCAGAGCAGATACCGGCGGTCCTCGTCGGACAGCGCTGGTCCCAGATGCAGGGCCGCGACCCGTTTCTCGATATCGAGGTGCATGACGACGGTGGTGTGCTGGCCGTGCGGGCGCCGCTGCGCGTCGGTGTCCCAACCGGCCTCGACGAGGCTTATGAACGCGTCCACCCCGTCCGGGAACGGGGGCGCCTGCGCAGGAACCGTGGTTTCGGCGTCGCCGTCGCGGGCCCAGCCGTCCTCGGGGTCGATACTGTCGGCCTTGTCGTGATCGCGTTTCCAATCCGCGACCAGCTTGTCGCGGTGGGACTGCAGGCCGGCCTCGAACTTCGCGGCCTCCACCTTCGGCAGGGTGATCCGCCACGTCGTGGACTCTTCACCTTCGACCTTGGTGATCGTGCGCTTGGGTTCGGGCTTGGGTTCCGGTTCGGGGCGGGGTTCCTGCTTGACCGCGGTCCGCAGCTGGACGACGGTGGCGACCTTCACCAATTCCGCGTAGTGCTCGTCGCAGCCCTGGCCACCCTGTTCGGCGATGACCCCGATCTGATCGAGTGAGACCCGCCCTTCCTGCAAGCCTTGGGTGCAGCGGGGAAGTTCGTCGATGCGATGGGCGACGGCGACCATGGTCTCGGCCCGGCGCGGGCTGACCCCCGTCTTCCATGCCACTAATGCCTCGATAGACCGGCATCCGGTGGCACCCCACAACGAGTTCCCGTCATCGGTGCCTCTGCCGTCGATCTCGGCGACGATCTCCACCAACCGGCCGTCGATCGCATTGCGCTTCCCGGTCAACTCCGCCATCTCCTCGAACAACACCTCCAACCGCGACACCCGAGGTGTGTGTGCGGCGAAAGGTGTTGTCGGCGGCGGCATACCACGATTCTAGAAGAGGGTTCCGACAAGTAACCGGACGGACTTTCCGGCCCGTACTCGGCTGACCCCGGTCCGATTCCTGTGATGTCTCAGGACATCGGTGACAGTTCTGCATCAGGACATCGGTGACAGTTGATGTCTCAGGACATCGGTGACGGTTTCTCGTTCTTGGGGCGTGGACCGCGGGGGCGTCCGTTGCCGACGTACTTCACCCCCGGTGCGGGTCGGGTGTGTTCGATGAGGACTTCGCCGTCCAGGTCAGCCACGGTGATCTTCTCGCCGTCGATGACCACCAAGACCTGTTCGAAACCGCGCCCACCGTCGACTTGATAGCGAACTCCGGCGAGGACGAATGCGCCGGCGCTGGTCAGGGTTGCGACGGTGGTGCCGGCGGGGAGGTCGGTGGGCGCAGACCTGCGCGGTGTGGTGACCGCTGGAAGAACCGGCGCGTCGGGCCTGGGGCGCGGTGGTTCAGCTTTGGGGATTGCCTCCCAGGCCGTGCGCGGTGTGACGCGTCCTGGCAGCCCTTGGTGGGGACGTTCGGTGTTGTAGATGTCGTCGAACGCGTCGACCTGGGCCTGCAACTCGGCCAGCGTGCTGGCAAGCGGCTGCTTGTCGAGGTAGCGGAACAAGGTCTGATGGAAGCGTTCGTTCTTGCCCTGGGTGGTGGGCTTGTCGGGCTTGCCGGTGATCGCCTGAACCCCTAGTCGCGATAGGTGTTTGACGAGTCGGCCGAGGTAGCCACGCCGCGAGGGGTTGAGCGCAATTCCGTTGTCCGACAATAACCGTTGGGGAACACCACAGGCTGCCACGCCCTTGTCAAACACTGCGATGGCCGCTTCGGCGGTCTCTGTCCACGCCACATGGGAGGCCACCGCGTAGCGGGAGTGGTCGTCGATGAGTTGGAAGATCACACACGTGCGGCTACCGGTGAGCACGTACTGGGTGGCGTCGACTTGCCAGCACGCGTTCGGGGCCGGGTAGACGAACCGTCGCCATGCCGAGCGGGGCTTCTTCTTGGGCTCAAGACGAGCCACACCGGCCTCACGGAAGATCCGTGCCAACGCTGCGATGGAAGGGACCTGCGGCAGGCCCATCGCGTGCATTTTGTCGTACACGCTGATCGGTCCGTGGTCGCGGCCGGAGCCCTCCAGAGCGGCACGCACGGCCACGGCCTGCTGCCTAACCTCCTCAGTTAACTTCGACGGACTCGACTTCGGCCGCCGAGACTTGGGTTCGAGCACCTCGGCCTGCCCATCGGTCTTCGCGCGCTGACGTAACGCGTAGAACGACTTTCGGGAGATGCCGTGCTCGGCGCAGAACGTCGAGACCGCCCCACGCGGCGCGTCATCAGGCCACTGTGAGATCGCCAACCGGACACGAGGATCGATAGGTTCATTAACAGCCACCCCCGCAGCCTCGGCGCAGAAGTGTCACCACCAAGAACCCTCGAAGTGTCACCGATGTCCTGATGCAGAACTGTCACCGATGTCTTGAGACATGACACCCCGGTCCGATTCCACATTGGACATATCGAACACGTGTTCGATACACTGACTCGATGGGTTGGCACAACGGGCCGCCGAGCTGGACCGAGATGGAGCGGGTGCTCAACAGCAGACCGCGCGGTAAGCCACGCCGGTCCGGCCTGCCGCTGGAGCCGCCCGGCGACGGCGGGGACAGTCCCGCCTGGTCCCGCAAGCGCGGCGCTTACCAGGCCGAGGGGGTGCAACGTTCCGGCTCGTCGGTGCCCTATGCCGAACTGCACGCGCACTCGGCCTACAGCTTCCTCGACGGTGCCAGCACCCCGGAGGAACTGGTGGAGGAGGCGGCCCGGCTGGACCTACGGGCCATCGCGCTGACCGATCACGACGGTCTCTACGGAGTGGTGCGATTCGCCGAAGCCGCCCGCGAACTCGACATGTCCACCGTGTTCGGTGCCGAACTGTCGCTGGGAAATGTGCCGCGCACCGAACAGCCCGACCCACCCGGACCGCATCTGCTGGTGCTGGCCCGCGGCCCGGAGGGCTACCGGCGGCTGTCGCGCCAGATCTCGGCGGCACACCTGGCCGGTGGCGAGAAGGGTAAGCCACGGTATGACTTCGACACGCTGACCGAGGCCGCCGGCGGGCATTGGCACATCCTCACCGGCTGCCGGAAAGGACATGTCCAACAGGCACTTACAGATGGCGGACCGGAGGCCGCCGAGCGGGCGCTGGCCGATCTGGTGGACAGGTTCGGCGCCGGCCGGGTCAGCATCGAACTCACCCATCACGGACACCCGCTCGATGACGAACGTAATGCCGCTCTGGCCGCGCTGGCGCCACGGTTCGGCCTGAACGTGGTCGCCACCACCGGCGCCCATTTCGCGGCGCCGTCGCGGGGTCGGCTGGCCATGGCGATGGCGGCCATCCGGGCCCGCAATTCGATGGACGACGCGGCCGGGTACCTGGCGCCGCTGGGCGGAGCGCATCTACGGTCGGGGGAGGAGATGGCCCGGCTGTTCGGTGCCGAAATCGTCACGGCGGCAGCAGACCTGGGTGAGCAGTGTGCGTTCGGGCTGGCGCTGATCGCCCCGCAACTCCCGCCGTTCGACGTGCCGGACGGGCACACCGAATCCAGCTGGTTACGCAAACTGGTGCGCGACGGCGCCCGGGATCGCTACGGCCCACCGGACCGGGCGCCCAAGGCGTACGCGCAGATCGAACATGAACTGGCCATCATCGACAAGCTGGACTTCCCGGGCTACTTCCTGGTGGTGCACGACATCACCCGGTTCTGCCGGGAGCGCGACATCCTGTGCCAGGGCCGTGGCTCGGCGGCCAATTCGGCGGTCTGCTACGCGCTCAAGGTCACCAACGTCGATCCGATCGCCAACGAGTTGCTGTTCGAGCGGTTCCTGTCACCGGCGCGGGACGGCCCACCCGATATCGACATCGATATCGAATCGGACTTGCGCGAGAACGTCATCCAGTACGTCTATGACAAGTACGGCCGGGACTACGCTGCCCAGGTCGCCAACGTCATCACCTACCGGGGGCGCAGCGCGGTCCGGGACATGGCCCGCGCGCTGGGCTTCTCGCAGGGGCAGCAGGACGCCTGGAGCAAGCAGATCAGCCGGTGGAACGGTCTGGCCGACTCACCCGATGTCGAGGACATCCCAGAACAGGTGGTCGACCTGGCCACCCAGATCTCCAACCTGCCCCGGCACATGGGTATCCACTCCGGGGGCATGGTGATCTGTGATCGCCCGATCGCCGATGTCTGCCCGGTGGAATGGGCCCGCATGGAGAACCGCAGTGTGCTGCAATGGGACAAAGATGACTGTGCGGCAATCGGTTTGGTCAAGTTCGATCTACTCGGTCTCGGCATGCTGTCGGCCCTGCACTATGCCATCGACCTGGCGCGCGAACACAAGGGCCTCGAGGTGGATCTGTCCCGGCTGGACCTGTCCGAAGCGGGCGTCTACGAGATGCTGCAACGTGCCGACTCGGTCGGGGTGTTCCAGGTCGAATCCCGCGCGCAGATGGCGACCCTGCCCCGGCTCAAGCCGCGGATGTTCTACGACCTGGTGGTCGAGGTCGCGTTGATCCGTCCCGGACCTATCCAGGGCGGATCGGTGCACCCATATATCAAGCGGCGCAACGGCGAAGAGAAGGTCGTCTACGACCACCCGTCGATGGAGCCGGCGCTGCGCAAGACCCTCGGTGTGCCGTTGTTCCAGGAGCAGCTGATGCAGCTGGCGGTGGACTGCGCCGGTTTCAGCCCGGCCGAGGCCGACCAGCTGCGCCGGGCGATGGGCTCGAAACGGTCCACCGAGAAGATGCGGCGGCTCCGCGACCGGTTCTACGACGGAATGCGGGAACGCCACGGCATCACCGGGGCGGTGGCCGAGCGGATCTACGAGAAGCTGGAGGCGTTCGCCAATTTCGGTTTCCCGGAGAGCCATTCGCTGAGCTTCGCATCGCTGGTGTTCTACTCGTCCTGGTTCAAGCTGCACCACCCGGCGGTGTTCTGCGCGGCGCTGCTGCGGGCCCAGCCGATGGGCTTCTATTCACCGCAGTCGCTGGTCGCCGATGCGCGCCGGCACGGCGTGCTGGTACACGGTCCGGACGTCAACGTCGGGCTGGCGCACGCCACCTGTGAGAACCGCGGCCTGGATGTGCGGATGGGGATGGGCAGCGTCCGTCACATCGGCGATGAGCTGGCACAACGGATCGTCGACGAGCGCACGGCCAATGGCCCGTTCACGTCGTTGCTGGATCTGACGGCCAGAGTGCAGCTTTCGGTCTCGCAGACCGAGGCGCTGGCCACCGCGGGTGCGCTCGGGTGTTTCGGGATCACCCGCCGAGAAGGGTTGTGGGCGGCGGGGGCGGCCGCCGCCGAACGGCCGGACCGGTTGCCGGGGGTGGGGTCGTCCTCGCATATCCCGCCGCTGCCCGGGATGAGCGCGCTGGAACTGGCCGCCGCCGACGTGTGGGCCACCGGGGTGTCCCCGGACAGCTATCCCACCCAGTTCCTGCGCGAGACGCTCGACGAGATGGGGATCGTGCCTGCCGATCAGCTGCTGTCGGTACCCGACGGCACCCGCGTGCTGGTGGCGGGCGCGGTGACGCACCGCCAGCGGCCCGCGACAGCCCAGGGCGTGACGTTCATGAACCTCGAAGACGAGACGGGCATGGTGAACGTGATGTGCTCCCGCGGGGTGTGGGCGCGTCATCGCAAGCTGGCGCAGACGGCGTCGGCGCTGGTCATCCGGGGCATCGTGCAGAACGCCACCGGTGCGGTGACGGTGGCCGCGGACAGGATGAGCCCCATCGATCTGAAGGTGCGCTCGCGGTCGCGGGACTTCCAGTGAGGCTCACTCGGTGGGCGTCGTCCACACCTTCTCGATGGTGATCCGCAGCCGGGTGCTGAAGTTGCCCATCGAGTCGGTCAGCCCGAACTGATCGGAGGCCGCCTGGTACTTCGCCCAGTACGGCGTGTCCGTGCGCAGATCGACACCCTCGGCGTCCACCCGCGCCGGACCTCCGATCACGATGATTCCGCCACCGTTGCCGTCGGAGTCCAGGTTCAGGCTCACGGGTGGATGGTTGCGGATATGGCGCACCTTGGCCGCGCCGGGCTCGGTGTACACCACGATGTCGGTGCCGTCGAAGAAGAACCACACCAGTTTGGGCACCGGTTGCCCGCACTTCGCGACGGTGGTCAGCCATCCGTAGTCGTCGGATCTCAGACGCTCGATGATTTCCGGTGTCAGGTCTGCAGTCATGTTCGCGAATGTAGTCTCGCGGTATGACACTCAACCTGACCGCGGATGAAGTTCTGACCACCACGCGTTCGGTGCGCAAGCGGCTCGATTTCGACAAACCGGTGCCGCGCGAAGTGCTCCTGGAATGTCTCGACCTGGCGCTGCAGGCTCCCACCGGCTCCAATGCTCAAGGCTGGCAATGGGTTTTCGTCGAGGATCCGGCCAAGAAGAAGGCGCTGGCCGATATCTACCGGACGAACGCCAATCCGTATCTCGATCTGCCCAAGCCAGAGCGCGGCGACATTCGCGACGAGCAGATCGTCCGGGTCACCGATTCCGCGAAGTACCTCAACGAGAACTTCGAGAAGGCCCCGGTGCTGCTGATCCCGTGCCTGGAGGGCCGCCCCGACGGCGCACCGGCCGGGATGAGCGCGTCCTACTGGGGCTCACTGCTGCCTGCGGTGTGGAGTTTCATGCTGGCGCTGCGGTCCCGCGGGCTGGGCTCGGCGTGGACGACGCTGCTCCTCCTCGGTGACGGTGAAAAGCAGGCCGCCGAGGTGCTCGGCATCCCGTTCGATCAGTACGCCCAGGGCGGGCTGTTCCCGATCGCCTACACCAAGGGCACCGATTTCAAGAAGGCCGGACGGTTGCCCGCCGAGAACTTCGCGCACTGGGACACCTGGTAGACCTGCCGCTCACACCGCGCCGGTGAACCCCTGCTGGCGCCACGCCTCATAGGCGGCAACGGCCGCGGCGTTGGACAGATTCAGCGACCGACGGCCGGCCAGCATGGGGATCCGCACCTGCGCGGTGATGTGCGGGTCGGCCAGCGTGTGCTCGTCCAGGCCGGTCGGTTCCGGGCCGAACATCAGCACGTCGCCGGGCTGGTAGGAGACGTCGGCAAACGACGTGTCGGCGTGCGCAGTGAACGCGTACACCCGCGTCGGCCCGATCGCGTCCCAGGCCGCGGGCAGGTCCTGGTGCACCGTCACCGATGCCAGGTCGTGGTAATCCAGGCCGGCCCGGCGCAGCTTGGGTTCGGACAGGTCGAAGCCGAGCGGTTCGACGAGGTGCAGCTCGCACCCGGTCGCGGCCACCATCCGGATCGCGTTGCCGGTATTGGGCGCGATGCGTGGGGAGAAGAACAGCACCTTGAACACCCGGTCATCTTGCCCCGGGATAATGGGCTCATGGTCGAACAGAGCATCTGGATGCAGAAAGTCGCGGCCGACCCGGGCCATTCGCAGTGGTACATCGATCGCTTCCGGGCGATGGAGCGCGCGGGCAAAGATCTGGCGGGCGAGGCTCGCTTCGTCGACGCGATGGCCGAACGCGGTGCCCGCATTCTCGACGCGGGCTGCGGTCCGGGCCGGGTGGGCGGTTATCTGGCCGCCGCCGGACACGACGTCGTCGGCGTCGACGTCGACCCGGCGCTCATCGCCGCCGCCGAACAGGACCACCCGGGCCCGCGCTGGCTGGTCGGTGACCTCGCCGAATTGGACCTGCCCGCCCGCGGAGTCGCCGAGCCGTTCGACCTCATCGTGTCGGCGGGCAATGTGATGACCTTCCTCGCGCCGAGCACCCGCACCCAGGTGCTGAGCAGGCTGCGGGCCCATCTCGGCACCGGTGGCCGCGCGGTGATCGGGTTCGGTGCCGGACGCGAGTACGAGCACACCGAGTTTCTCGACGACGCGGCCCACGCCGGGCTGGTGCCCGACCTGCTGTTGTCCACCTGGGATGTGCGGCCGTTCACCGAGGGCTCCGACTTCCTGGTCGCGATCCTGCGGCCCGCGTAGACATTCCACGCCGGCGAAGTGACGCGCACGTCAGACCTGTTTGCCCGCATCACCACGACTGCGCAACGTAACGGTCACGAACTGTGTCCGTTCGATATCGAGGTATGGAAACCACTGTCGGTGACTGCCATACTCGACAAATTGCCAGGCGTGCCACGCCGGCCCCGATGGTGGGCAAAAGCAGGAAGTATATGAACACCAACGTTGTGCGGATTCCGATGACGGCCCATGCCGCGCCGCCGGATACGTCTGTGCGCGACGAATTCGACAGTGCGGCAGCGCAAGCCGTGAAAAGGCCGTCGCGCTGGGCGTTGGGCAACTGGCCCGTCGGCTGGAAAGTGTTTGCCATCGTGCTGGTTCCGCTGGCTCTGGCCGCGACATTCGGTGGGCTGCGCATCTACTCCGGTTTCACCGACGCCGCCGATCTGCGGCTGGCGGCCGACCGCGCCGACATGGTGCCCGCCGTCGTCGAGTACATGGCCGCGCTCGATACCGCCGTCCTGGCCGGCAGCGCCGGCGGCGATGCCCAGGCCGCGTTGAGCGAGTTCGACACCGCCCGCCAGGCACTGCAACGCCAACTCGACGAAACCGACGTGCTGCCCGACGTGGACAGCGGCGTCACCGCGATTCTCCAGGGCGGCCAGGACCTGGTGAACAAGGTGGGCTCCAACTCGATCGGCCTGCGCGACAGGGTCACCACCTACGCACCCATCCTGCTGACCGCAGAGGACGCCATCAACGGATCGGTGCGCGTCGATGACGCACAGATCCGCAGCGAGACGCTCGGGCTGTCCCGGGCGGTCGGTGCCCGCGGGCAGATGATGATGCAGCAGCTGCTGGTCAACCTCGGTGGCGAAGTGCCCGAACCCGAACTGCGCACCTCGATGAACACCGTCGCCGGTACCGAACCGTCCACGCTGTTCGGCATGAGCCAGATTCTCGGCGTCGGCTCGGACGAGGCCAAGGAACTGCAAGAGCAGTTCATCCGCCGGATGGCGATCATGGCCAACCCGACGGCGGTTCTGGTGAACAATCCGGAGCTCAGCCAGTCCATCGCCGCCACCAACGACATCGCCGACGCCGTCATCTCCGAGGCCACGACGTCGGTGACCACGACCGTGGGTGCGCAGGCCGACGCGCAACGCAGCACCGCCATCCGAGACGCAGTGATCGTGCTCGCGGTGATCCTGATCGCCCTGCTGATCGTGGCGCTGGTCGCGCGGTCACTGGTCCGGCCGCTGCGCCGGCTGCGGGACAGTGCGCTCAAGGTCGCCCACACCGAACTCGTCCGCGAACTCGAACAGGTACGCACCGGGGGAGACCCCGGCCCGATCCGCCCGATCCCGGTGCACACCACCGAGGAGGTCGGGCAGGTCGCGCACGCGGTCGACGAACTGCACGAGCAGGCCGTCCTGCTGGCCGGCGAGCAGGCCCGGTTGCAGATGCAGGTCAGCGATATGTTCGAGACCCTGTCGCGGCGCAGCCGATCGTTGGTGGATCAGCAGCTGACGCTCATCGACCAGCTCGAACGCGATGAGGAAGACCCGCAACGCCTGGACAGTCTGTTCCGGCTGGACCACCTGGCCGCCCGGATGCGCCGCAACGGCGCCAACCTGCTGGTGCTCGCCGGAACCAAGGTCACCCGCGAGCACGCTGAGCCGGTACCGGTCTCCGCGGTGGTCAACGCCGCGGCCTCCGAGGTCGAGGAATACACCCGGGTCGTCACCGATGTCGTCGCCGACTGCGATATCAGCGGCACGGTGGCCGCCGACCTGGTGCACGTGCTTGCCGAGCTGATGGACAATGCGCTGCGCTATTCGCCGCCGGAGGCGCAGGTGCGGGTGTCGGCGGTGCGCACCGGGAACGGTGCACTCGTCATCGAGGTCGCCGACTCGGGCCTGGGCATGGCCGAACCCGATCTGCGGGTGGCCAACACCCGTCTGCAGTCCGGTGGCGAAGTCACCCCGTACACGGCACGGCACATGGGCCTGTTCGTCGTCGGCCGACTGGCCGGCCAGCACGGACTGGTGGTTCGGTTGCGCAGTACCGTTGCCGGAGAAGCGCATTCGGGCACCACGGCCGGGGTGTACGTGCCCGAGGAGCTGCTCGCCGGCGTGCTGCCGACGCCGGTCTTCACCGGTTTCCAGCCGGCCCCGGTGGCCGAGGTGCAGCAGTTCGTGCCGGTACAGCCCGAACCCTCCTATCTGGAGCCGGTCGCCGAGTCCCGCGAGCAGGCCCCGGTATCCGGCTTGCCGCAACGCAATCCGGGTGCCAGCGGGTTCCGTATGGAGCCGGCCGAGGCGGAAGCGGAGCATTGGCCCACCGAGCCGACACCGGTGCAGACGCCACCAGAGTTGCCGATCCGGACCCCCGCGCCGGCGGACACCTCGGCGTATTTCGCCGCGCGTCCCCAGCGACAAGCCGAGCCGGCGGGCTCGGAATCCTCCGATGACGCCATCTATCAGAAGATGTTGTCGGAGTGGCTGGTCGATCCGACCGATCTGGGCGCCAGCACCGACCTGGACTGGAAATCGGTGTGGGATCACGGCTGGTCGGCGGCGGCCTCTGCCGAGGATGCACCGGTCACCGAACACACCGCCGAGGGCCTGCCGGTCCGCCGGCCCGGGGAACGACTCGTGCCAGGGGCAGGTGATGACGTCGCCCCGGTACCATCGGAGCCTGCCGACCCCGGCCCGCGGCCGGATCCCGCCGCGGTACGAGCCAGCCTCAGCAGCCACTTCGGTGGGGTGCATGCCGGTCGGTCGCACACCCGCGACACCGGAGGATCCCATGAGTGACACTCGCGAAACACTCGACTGGCTGGTCGCCAAGTTCGCCCGCGAGGTTTCCGGAGTCTCGCACGCCGTGCTGGTCTCCGCCGATGGCCTGCTGATGGCCGCCAGTGAGCACATGCCGACCGAACGCGCCGATCAGCTTGCCGCGGTCGCCTCGGGACTGGCCAGTCTGTCGACGGGAGCGGCGCAGCTCTTCGAGGGTGGCCACGTCATGCAGTCCATTGTCGAGATGGAGAACGGCTATCTGTTGTTGATGCGCGTGGGTGACGGATCCAACCTCGCCACCCTGGCGACCCGGTCCTGCGATATCGGCCAGATCGGCTATGAGATGGCCATTCTGGTGGAGCAGGTGGGCAACGTCGTCCAGTCCGCACGGCGTAGCCGCCAACGCACCTGAGGCTGCGATGGAGCCGCCGCCAGATGCCTGGGAATCCGCCGACCCTGCGGATGTGCCGAGCATGGTGCGGCCCTACCGGCTGACCGCCGGACGCACCGATTCCGCCGTGCAGCTGCCGCTGGAGGCACCGATCAGGACGCTGGACACCGCACCGGCAGCCGGGTGGCCGGGTGGCGATGTGCGGGCACGCATCCTGGTCCTCGGAAGGGGCAGTCCGTCGGTCGCGGAGATCGCGGCGCGTTTGTCCTTACCGCTCGGTGTGGCGCGTGTGCTGATCGGTGACCTCGTTTCCGAGGGGTATCTTCGGGTACACACGACACTGGTCGATACGGCCTCCGCCGACGAACGTCGTGAACTGATCGGGAGGACTCTGCGTGGCCTTCGGGCACTTTGAGACGCCTTCGGCGTCGGCTGGGCAGTCTGAGACAGCTGGGCACTCCGAGCGGCCAGGGGCGACGAAGATCGTCATCTCCGGCGGGTTCGGCTCCGGCAAGACCACATTCGTCGGCGCGGTCTCGGAAATCATGCCGCTGCGCACCGAGGCGCTGGTGACCACCGCATCGGCCGGTGTCGACGGGCTCGACGCCACCCCGCACAAGAACACCACCACGGTGGCGATGGACTTCGGACGCATCACCCTGGCCGAGGATCTGGTGCTCTACCTGTTCGGCACTCCCGGTCAGCGCCGCTTCTGGTTCATGTGGGACGACCTGATCCGCGGCGCGATCGGCGCCGTCATCCTCGTCGACATCCGGCGCCTGCAGGACAGTTTCGCCGCCATCGACTTCTTCGAGGCCCGCAAACTCCCGTTCCTCATCGCGATCAACGAGTTCGACGGGGCGCCACGACATCCGGAGACCGCCGTGCGGCAGGCGCTGGCGCTGCGCGAGGACATCCCGATCGTCACCGTCGATGCCCGCGACCGGAATTCCGCACGCGCAGCGCTGATCGCGATCGCCGAGTACGCCCTGGCCGCGGTGTGAGCGAAGACCAGGTCTGGGTGGACCGTGAGTTCACCGGACACGACTTCCGCGATGACGACCTGAGCCGGCTGCGCACCGAGCGGGTGGTGTTCGACGAATGCGATTTCAGCGGTGTCGACCTGACCGAGTCCGTGCATCTCGGGTCGGCCTTCCGCAACTGCACCTTCCGCCGGGCCGCGCTGCTGCACAGCACGTTCCGGCAGTGCAGCCTGCTGGGGTCGGTGTTCACCGAGACCCGGCTGCGGCCGCTTCGGTTTGTCGAGGTCGACCTGTCGCTCAGCGTGCTCGGTGGGTGTGACCTACGCACCGTCGACCTGTCGGACTGCCGGTTGCGTGAGGCGAACCTGGTCGGCGCGGACCTGCGCAAGGCGGTGCTGCAGCGCGCGGACCTGAGCGGCGCGCGGGTGCAGGACGCCAAGTTCGACGAGGCCGATCTGCGTGGCGCGCGGACCGACCCGACCTTCTGGACGACGGCCAAAGTACGGGGCGCGCGCATCAACATCGAGCAGGCGCTGGCCTACGCCGCGGCCCACGGGCTGAACGTCCACGGCGAATAGCGCAGCGGTTTGAGGAGTCTCCGTCGGAATGACTCCGACAAACACTCCACAAACCGCAGTGATCAGCCGGCCTTGAGGCGAATCTTGAAGCGCACGAAGGTCAGGTAGCCCACGCTCAGCAGCGCCAGCATGCCCATGTCGAACCACCATGCCGACGCGGTGTGCTCCCAGTGCGAGTCCTTGGGCGTCAGCGGGCCGGGCACCAGCTTGGTGATGTCCACCGTGGACGCCGACGCTGCGTAACCCCAGCGCGCCGGGGTGAACCAGGACAGCTGATCGAGCACGATGCGGTCGGTCACCGGGATCATGCCCCCGGAGAACACCAGCTGGCTCATCACCGCGACCACCAGCAGCGGCATGATCTGCTCACTGGACTTGGCCAGCGCCGAGAGCGCCAAGCCGACCATCGCGGCGGTCACCGTCGTTGCCGCCATCACCAGGAACAGCTCGGCTGTCGGCGGCAGGAAGGACACCGACCCCTGGGTCGGGCCGCCCTTGCCGGCAACCGCGATGGCGGTGACGATCGAGGACTGGATGATGGCGAACACCGCGTAGATGCACACCTTGGCCATCAGGTACGCCGTCGTCGACAACCCGACGGCCTGTTCGCGGCGGAAGATGGCGCGCTCACCGATCAGGTCGCGGACCGTCAGCGCGGTGCCCATGAAGATGGCACCGACGTTGAGCAGCACCAGCATCTGGCCGGGTTCGTTGGGGGCGTCGCCCATCGGGTCCGGGATGCCGAAGCCGACGGTGCCCGGCACCGACAGCGACAGCACACCCATGATGAACGGCAGCACCGCCAGGAACGCGAAGTAGCCGCGATCGGAGATGATCAGCCGCATCTGGCGTCGCGCGATGGTGGAGAACTGCCGCCGCACACTGGTTTTCGCGGGCTTGCCGAGATCAGCAGGCTGTGAGGAGGCCTCGGCCTGCGGCGGCGGGCCACTGCGGGACAGGTAGCTCTGATGGGAGGCGTCGGGGTCACCGGCGACCGAGGAGAAGATATCGGCCCAGTTGGTGGTGCCCAGTTCCGGGCCGATCTGGCTCGGCGGACCGTAGAACGCCGTCTTGCCGCCCGGCGCCAGCAGCAGCACCTGATCGCAGACGTCGAGGTAGGTCAGCGAGTGCGTCACCACCAGCACCACGCGGCCGGCGTCGGCGAGCTGGCGCAGCATCGTCATCACCTGGCGGTCCAGCGCCGGGTCCAGGCCCGAGGTCGGCTCGTCCAGGATCAGCAGCGACGGGCCGGTCAGCAGCTCGAGTGCCACCGAGGCCCGCTTGCGCTGACCGCCGGAGAGCTTGTCCACCCGGGTCTCCAGGTGCTGGGTCATCTCGAGTTCCTCGAGGACCTGCAGGACCACCCGCTCGCGGTCCTCGTTGGTGGTGTCCGGTGGCAGCCGCAGCTCGGCGGCGTACATCAGCGCCTGCTTGACGGTCAGCTGGCCGTGCACCACATCGTCCTGGGGGACCATGCCGATCCGGGAGCGCAGCGAGGCGTACTCGGCGTGAATGTCGTGGCCCTCGAAGGACACCCGGCCGTCGGTCGGATGCGTCAGACCGGCGACCTGTTTGGCGAACGTCGACTTACCGGCGCCCGACGGGCCGATGATCGCGGTCAGCGTGCCCGGCCGCGCGTCGATGGAGATGTTGTTCAGCAGCGTCTTGTTGCCCTCGATGGTCCACGTCAGGCCGCGGACCTCCAGACCACCGGTGCGGGTGGCGGCCTGGGTCTCCGAGCCGCGGACCAGCGTCCCGCCGGTGAACACCAGGTCGACGTTGCCGATGGTGACCACATCGCCCTCGCGCAGCAACGCGTCGTCGACGCGGGCACCGTTGACGAAGGTGCCGTTGATGCTGCGGTTGTCCAGGATCTCGGTGCCACCGGGGCCGGAAACCAGGGTGGCGTGGTGCCGTGAGGCCAGGACGTCGGGGATGACGATGTCGTTGTCGGTGGCGCGACCGATCTTGATCCCGCCCGGGGGCACCTCGGGTGCCTTCCCCGGACGCAGGATCTTCAGCATGCTGGTCGCGAGATTGTTCTCCGACGGGCGCGGCACGGCGGTCGGACCCATGGCGGTCTGCGACGGGTCGGCCGGCGGGATGTAGGCCGGCTGTGAGCGCGCGACCGGCGGTGGCGGATAGGCCGGTTGCGGCGCGCTGGGCTGGTAGGCCTGCTGGCCTGTCGGCTGGTACGGCTGCGGCGCCGACGGATAGCGCGGCGGGTTCTGCGCCGGTGCGCCGCCGGTCGGCCACGCCGGCGGAGCGGGCTGGATCGGTGCCTGGGTCGGCCAAGAGGCGCTGGGCCTGGGGCCGGTGGGGGTCGGGACCGCGGCGGTCGGCGGGGGACTGCCCACCGAGCCCTGATGGCGCCCGACCTCGAAGGCCAGTTGCGGGCCGTCCGGGTTACCGACGTTGAGGAGCTGGCCGTCGACGATGTCGAGGGTCGGCACCCGCTGGCCGTTGAGGTACATGCCGTTGAGGCTGCCGTTGTCGATGGCGATCCACCGGCCCTGATCGAAGCGCAGCACCAGGTGCGCGCGGGAGATCAGCGGGTGGGCGATACGGACATCGGCACGCAGATCGCGGCCGACGACGACGTCGTTGCCTGCGGAGAAGGTGCGTGCGGACCCCTCGTATCGAACGGTCAGCGCGGGCGTTCCGGGGCGGCTCATCGGGAACAACTGTATCGGTTGGGCGAAGCGGTGTGCCGGGCTGCAAGGGCGTTGTTGCCGATCTGAGGCGTTCTCGGCGCAGGATCGTCAGACGGTCAGAGTGTCCGGAGCGCCGGTGACCACGCAATGGGTGTGGGTGTAGATCGTCGGCATGCATTTGTTGCAGTGGGTGCACAGCGCTTTGACCGTATGGGCGTCCCCGTCGGCCTTGATGCGGTTGATCAGGTCGGGTTCGGCCAACAGCGCACGGCCCATCGCGACGAACTCGAATCCCTCGGCCATCGCCAGATCCATGGTCTCGCGGTTGGTGATACCGCCAAGCAGGATCAGGGGCAGCGACAGCTCGGCCCGGAACTGGCGGGCGTGCCGCAGCAGGTAGGCCTCCCGGTACGGGTATTCGCGCAGGAACTTCTTGCCCGTCATCCGCATGCCCCAGCTGATCGGGGGTTTGAACGCGCCGGCGAACTCCTTGAGCGGCGCGTCACCGTGGAACAGGTACATCGGGTTGACCAGGGAACTGCCCGCCGTCAGCTCGATGGCGTCGAGCCCGCCGTCATCTTGTAGCCACCTGGCGGTCTGCAGGGATTCGTCGATCGGGATGCCGCCGCGCACCCCGTC
The DNA here is from genome assembly GCF_012223425.1 of Mycolicibacterium frederiksbergense. Taxonomy (GTDB): domain Bacteria; phylum Actinomycetota; class Actinomycetes; order Mycobacteriales; family Mycobacteriaceae; genus Mycobacterium; species Mycobacterium frederiksbergense. Next base: position 1,115,580 of record NZ_CP038799.1, on the reverse strand, counting down.
GGTCATCGTCAGCTTGGCGGTGACCGCGATCTTCTTGGCCCCGTGCGTGTCGACGGCGTCGCGCACCGCCCGCACCAGCCCGCGCGCGACCTTGGCGCGGTTCTCCAGCGAGCCGCCGAACTCATCGGTGCGCCGGTTGAGCATCGGGCTGAGGAACGAACTGGCCAGATAGTTGTGCCCGAGGTGGATCTCCACCGCGTCGAATCCGGCGTCGATGGCCAGCCGCGCGGCGTCGGCGTGCGCCGCGGTGACCGCGCGGATGTCCTCAAGGGTGGCCCTGCGGGCGAACCGCATGGAGAGCGGATTGAAGAACCGCACCGGGGCCAGGGCCGGGGCCTTGTTGGTCTTGGCGTTGGCGACCGGGCCGGCGTGGCCGATCTGGGCGCTGATCGCGGCACCCTCGGCGTGCACGGCGTCGGTGAGCCGGCGCAGTCCGGGCAGCGCCTCCGGCCGCATCCACAGCTGCCAGCCGTCGGTGCGCCCGCCCGGGGTGACGGCACAGTAGGCGACCGTCGTCATGCCCACACCGCCTGCGGCGGGGAGCTGGTGGTACTTGATCAGATCATCGGTGACCAGCGCATTCGGCGTGGACGCCTCGAAGGTGGCGGCCTTGATGATGCGGTTGCGCAGCGTCACCGGACCGAGTTTGGCTTCGCCGAACACGTCAGTGAACACTCCGGGCTGGATGTTCATACCGGGCGAGCCTGCCACAATGACCTACGTGGCAGCGACGACTTTGGACGGTAAGTCCACCCGCGACGAAATTCTCGACGATCTCAAGGGGCGGGTGGCCACCCTGACGGCCGCCGGCCGCACCCCGGGACTGGGCACCATCCTGGTCGGCGACGACCCGGGGTCGCAGGCCTACGTGCGCGGCAAGCACGCCGACTGCGCGAAGGTGGGGATCAACTCGATCCGTCGTGACCTGCCCGCCGATATCAGCCAGGCCACCCTGGACGAGACGATCGACGAACTCAACGCCAACCCCGAATGCACCGGCTACATCGTGCAGCTGCCGCTGCCCAAGCACCTCGACGAGAACGCGGCCCTGGAGCGCATCGACCCGGACAAGGACGCCGACGGTCTGCACCCCACCAACCTGGGTCGGCTGGTGCTGGGCAAGGAAGCGCCGCTGCCCTGCACGCCGCGCGGCATCGTGCACCTGCTGCGTCGTTTCGACGTGCCGATCGCCGGCGCGCACGTGGTGGTCATCGGCCGCGGAGTCACGGTCGGCCGCCCGCTCGGCCTGCTGCTCACCCGTCGCTCGGAGAATGCCACGGTCACGTTGTGCCACACCGGAACCCGCGATCTGGCTGAGCTGACCCGGCAGGCGGACATCATCGTGGCTGCGGTCGGGGTGCCCTATATGGTCACCGCCGACATGGTGAAACCCGGTGCTGCCGTGGTGGATGTCGGCGTCAGCCGGGTCGAGGGCAAGCTCACCGGTGACGTGGCGCCCGACGTCTGGGATGTCGCCGGTCACGTGTCGCCGAACCCCGGCGGGGTGGGCCCGTTGACCCGGGCGTTCCTGCTGACCAACGTGGTGGAGCGCGCGGAGCGCGCCTAGTGACACCAAAGGAGTTCGCCCGCAAGGTCTTTGCCGGTCAGTGGCCGATCCTGCTGGTCGGCCTGATACTCCTGGCCGCACTGGGGCTGGTGATCACCGGCTACTGGCGCCGCGGTGCGCTCGTCATCGGAATCGCGGTGGGAGTGGCGGCCGCCCTGCGGCTGGCCCTCTCCGACGACCGCGCCGGCCTGTTGGTGATCCGTTCCCGCACCATCGATTTTGCCACGACCGCGACCGTCAGCGCGGCGATGCTCTACATCGCATGGACGATCGACCCGCTGGGCACGTCCTGACTCAGGATTGGTCGGGCTGAATCGCCATGCGCCCCAGCGTCACCCCCGAGGCGATCATGGCGACCGCCAAACCGAGATGCAGCCAGTTGTCGGCAGCGTTGACGGGCACGACGTTCAGCGGGCCGTGGTGATCGATCGCCACCCCGTAGAGCCACAGCGCCGCGTACACGGCTCCACCCCAGAGCAGATACGCCTTGGCCGACGCCGCGGTCCGGGCGAGAATCAGGCCGGCGAGCCCGAACGCCAGGTGCACGACGTTGTGCAGGATCGACACCGCGAAAACTCCGAGCAGCAGCGCGCCGGAGTGCTGACCGGCCCAGCTCAGTTCGTCGAAGTGACTGGTGATACCCGGGATGAAGCCCGCGACCCCGAACACCAGGAACACCGCCCCGATCACCATGGCGGCGATCTGCACCACGGGGGCGGTGCCTCCGGCTGCGGCAAGACGGTCTCGGTCACGCTTGGTCATCGCGGGCCTCTCGTCGTTCACCGTCTAGTACCCATTCGGCGGCACGAATATTCCGGCGCCGGCATCGATGACGCCAGCTCAGGGCAGCGTCGCCCGGATTCCGACCGTGATGTAGGGCAGCGCCAAACCGGTGCTGTTGGCCAGCGCCGGATGAGTGGCCAGCAGTTCGCGGACCTTCTCCAGTGTGCGGGTGCGCACCTCGGTGGGCGAGGTGATGCAGTAGCTACGGGACGCCACCAGATCGATGAGTGCCTGCGGGGTCAGGTAGCTGGTCCATTCCACCCGGTTGCGTTCCACATCGGTGAACGGCGTATCCAGCGTCACCTCGTCGCTGAGTGGGTCGTGCTCGTGCCCGATGATGGTGCCGAGATCCTTGACCCAGCCCATCCGCTCGTCGCGGGTGTTCCACACCAGCCCGAGCCGGCCGCCGGGGCGTAACACCCGGGCGATCTCCTGCGCGGCGCGTTTCGGGTCGAACCAGTGCCAGGCCTGGGCCACCAGCACGGAGTCGACGCTGTTGTCCGGCAACGGAATCTCCTCGGCCGTACCCAGCAGCGCCGGGGTCTGCGGCAGCGAGTGGCTGAGGACTTCCAACATCTCGGGAATCGGGTCCACGGCCACCACGTCCAGGCCGCGCTCGACGAGCCGCACGGTCAGCTTGCCGGTCCCCGCGCCGAGGTCCAGCACGCGCTGCGCGCCGCTCGGCAACAGCCAGTCGATGGCCTCCGGCGGGTAGGACGGCCGCCCGCGTTCGTAGGCGGCGGCTTCCTCGCCGAAGGACAGGGATCCCTGCTTGTTCGACGGGCTCACCGGGACGCGATCTCCAGGGTCTGCCGGATCAGCGGAGCCACCGCCTCGGTCTCCACCAGGAACCCGTCGTGGCCATAGATCGAATCGACGACCTTCAGTTCGGCGCAGCCGGGCAGCAGGTCGGCCAGTTCCTGCTGCTGGCGCAGCGGGTACAGCCGGTCGGAGGTGATGCCCGCGACGAGCACCGGCACCGGGCATCCGGCCAGCGCAGCCTCCACGCCGCCGCGGTCGCGGCCGACATCGTGGCTGCTCAGTGCGTCGGTGAGCGCGACGTAGGTGCCGGCGTCGAACCGGGACACCAGCTTGCCGCCCTGATGTTCCAGGTAGCTCTGCACGGCGTAGCGCCCACCGTTGGTGGGGTCCTCGTCGCCCTGGGCGTCATTGCCGAACCGGGAGTCCAGCTCGGCCTCGCCGCGGTAGGTGAGGTGCGCGACGCGTCGCGCGATCTCCAGACCCGCGGCCGGGCCGCGGCCGGTGTCGTAGTAGTCGCCGCCGTTCCAGTCCGGGTCGGCCTTGATCGCGGCAACCTGGGTGCTCTGGGTGCCGATCTGATCGGCGGTGGCGCGTGCGCCGACCGCCAGGATCAGGCCGGCGCGGACGGTGTCGGGGTGCCCGACGATCCACTCCAGCGCCCGTGCACCGCCCATCGATCCGCCGATCACCGCGGCCACCTCGGTGATCCCGAGCGCGGCCAGCGCGGCGAGATCGGCATTCACCTGATCGCGGATGGTGATCGCCGGGAACCTTGAGCCCCAGGGCTTTCCGTCGGGTGCGATCGAGCTGGGCCCGGTCGAGCCGCGGCAGCCGCCGAGCGCATTGGTGGCGATGGCGCACCAGCGGTCGGTGTCGATCGTCGCGCCGGGCCCGGCCACGCCGTCCCACCAGCCCGGTGTCGGATGGTCGGGGCCCGCCGGACCGGTGATGTGCGAATCGCCGGTGAGTGCGTGCAGCACCATGACGACGTTGTCGCGTTCGCGGTTCAGCTCGCCCCAGCGTTGCACCGCGATCGATACATCGTCGAGGACCACGCCGCTTTCCAGCGTCAGGGCGCCGATGTGGACGACCCCGAGCTCACCTTCTGCGGGCAGAGTCGGCACGTCGCTCAGTATGTCGAAGATGGTCATCGGGCCGCCTCACACCGACGCGACACTCTGGCCGGCACCGGCGAAGGCCTGGGCCGCGGCGAACCCCCGGTCCAGGTCGGCCAGGATGTCGTCGATCCCCTCGATGCCCACCGCGAGGCGCACCAGCCCGGGCGTGACGCCGGTGGTGAGCTGTTCCTCGGCAGTCAGCTGCTGATGGGTGGTGGAGGCCGGGTGGATGACCAGCGACCGCACGTCGCCGATATTGGCGACATGGCTGTGCAGGGTCAGCGCGTTGACGAAGGCCTTTCCGGCTTCGATGCCCCCGGCCAGTTCGAAGGCCAGCACCGCGCCGGTGCCCTTGGGGGCAATTTTGCGGCCCAGCTCATACCAGGGTGAGGTGGGCAGGCCGGCGTAGTTCACCGACACGACGTCCTCGCGTCCGGACAGGTATTCGGCGACCCGCTGGGCGTTGGCGACGTGCCGTTCGATGCGCAACGACAAGGTTTCCAGGCCCTGGGCGATGAGGAAGGCATTGAACGGTGCCAGCGCCGATCCCAGATCGCGCAGCAGCTGCACGCGCGCCTTGAGCGCATACGCGGGCGGGCCGAGCTCGGAGAACACCACACCGTGATAGCTCGGGTCCGGCTCGGTGAAACCGGGGTGACGGCCCTGGGTCCAGTCGAAGGTGCCGCTGTCGACGATGACGCCCGCGATCGCGGTGCCGTGACCGCCGAGGTACTTGGTCGCGGAGTGCACCACGATGTCGGCACCGTGGGCGATCGGCTGGATCAGGTACGGGGTGGCGATGGTGTTGTCGACGATCAGTGGGATGCCCTGCTCATGAGCCACGCCCGAGACGCCGGGGATGTCGAGGATGTCGATCTGGGGGTTGGAGATGGTCTCGGCGAAGAACGCTTTGGTGTTGGGCCGGATCGCGGCGCGCCAGGACTCCAGGTCATCGGGGTTCTCCACGAAGCTGACCTCGATACCGAGCTTGGGCAGCGTGTAGTGGAACAGGTTGTAGGTGCCGCCGTAGAGCCGCGGGCTCGACACGATGTGATCCCCGGCGCCGGCCAGGTTCAGGATCGCGAACGTCTCGGCGGCCTGCCCGGAGGACAGGAACAGCGCTGCGACACCGCCCTCGAGGGCCGCCACCCGCTGCTCGATGACATCGGTGGTCGGATTCATGATCCGGGTGTAGATGTTGCCAGGCTCGGCCAGCCCGAACAGCGCGGCCGCATGGTCGGTATCGCGGAACGTGTAGGACGTGGTCTGGTAGATCGGCAGTGCCCGGGCGCTGGTCGCCGTGTCGGGGGTCTGGCCGGCGTGTACCTGCTTGGTCTCGAACGACCACGTGGCGGTGGGATCTTCTGGCGTGCTCACGGGAACGAACCTCCATCTGTGTCTGGGGGCCCGTCAGTGCGGACCCGCGCTTGCCGGCAGTCGCCATTCGACTGCTCAACCTGGTCTTCACCCGGAGCACCCCACCGCGGTTGGAGGGTTGCCGGCCAGCAAGCCGGGGCTAGATGCTGGCACTCATGACCGATATGAAGCCTAGCTCACGACGTTGACCCGATGCCACCTGGTTATCGGAGGTGTCGCGCGGCCACAAAAATAGCTACTGGCCAGTAGTCAAAGCTGACCCCTCGCCGGTTCGTCGGCCCTTGTAGTGTTGCCGGTGAGGGCAGCCTGGGACCGTCGTGAGAACGGCCGCGGGCGGCCCGCTGGTGCGAGAGCGCCTCTGCTCAATCAATCACGGCAGAAACGACTTTCGCTGCATCTGACACGACAGTGACGCCGGGAGTACACATGAGCGCCGAGCATCCGACCATCATCTACACGTTGACCGACGAGGCGCCGCTGTTGGCGACCTACGCCTTCCTGCCGATCATCCGGACCTTCGCCGACGCCGCCGGGATCGACGTCAAGACCAGTGACATCTCCGTGGCGGCGCGCATCCTGGCCGAGTTCAGTGACCGCCTGTCCGATGAGCAGAAGGTGCCGGACAACCTCGCCGAACTCGGCGAGCTGACCCAGGATCCGGCCGCCAACATCATCAAGCTGCCCAACATCAGTGCGTCGGTGCCCCAGTTGCTGGCCGCCATCAAGGAACTCAAGGAGAAGGGGTACGACCTCCCCGACTTCCCCGGAGACCCGAAGACCGACGAAGAGAAGCAGATCAAGGAGCGGTACTCCAAGATCCTCGGCAGCGCGGTGAACCCGGTGTTGCGCGAGGGCAACTCCGACCGCCGCGCCCCCAAGGCCGTCAAGGAGTACGCCCGCAAGCATCCGCACAGCATGGGCAAGTGGTCGCAGGCGTCACGCACCCACGTGGCGACCATGAAGGACGGCGACTTCTACCACGGCGAAAAGTCGCTGACGGTGGACAAGGACCGCAAGGTCAAGATGGTGCTGGAGACCTCGGCGGGCGAAACCGTGCTCAAACCCGAGGTGAAGCTCGACGCCGGCGATGTGATCGACAGCATGTACATGAGCAAGAAGGCGCTCATCGAGTTCTACGAGGAGCAGATCGAGGACGCCTACAAGACGGGTGTGATGTTCTCCCTGCACGTCAAGGCGACCATGATGAAGGTCAGCCACCCCATCGTGTTCGGTCACGCGGTGAAGGTGTTCTACAAGGACGCGTTCGCCAAGCACGAGAAGCTGTTCGACGAGCTGGGCGTGAACGTCAACAACGGTCTTTCGGATCTGTACGGCAAGATCGAGTCGTTGCCGGCCTCGCAGCGTGAAGAGATCATCAACGACCTGCACGCGTGTCACGAGCATCGCCCCGAACTCGCCATGGTCGATTCGGCGAAGGGCATCTCCAACTTCCATTCGCCGTCCGATGTCATCGTGGATGCGTCGATGCCCGCGATGATCCGCCTCGGCGGCAAGATGTACGGCGCCGACGGACGCACCAAGGACACCAAGGCGGTGAACCCGGAGTCGACCTTCTCGCGGATGTATCAGGAGATGATCAACTTCTGTAAGACGCACGGCCAGTTCGATCCCACCACCATGGGCACCGTGCCGAACGTCGGACTGATGGCGCAGAAGGCCGAGGAATACGGCAGCCACGACAAGACCTTTGAGATCGCCGAGGCCGGGGTCGCCAAGATCGTCGACATCGATTCCGGTGAGGTGCTGCTGAGCCAGGAGGTCGAAGAAGGCGATATCTGGCGCATGCCGATCGTCAAGGACGCCGCGATCCGCGACTGGGTGAAGCTTGCGGTCAACCGCGCCCGGCAGTCCGGCATGACGACGGTGTTCTGGCTCGACGACGAGCGTCCGCACGAGAACGAGCTGCGCAAGAAGGTCAAGGAGTACCTCAAGGACGAGGACACCGAGGGCCTGGACATCACGATCCTGCCGCAGGTGTGGGCCATGCGGTACACGCTGGAGCGGGTGATCCGCGGGCAGGACACCATCGCCGCGACCGGCAACATCCTGCGTGACTACCTCACCGACCTGTTCCCGATCCTGGAGCTGGGCACCAGCGCGAAGATGCTCTCGGTCGTGCCGCTGATGGCCGGTGGCGGACTGTATGAGACCGGAGCCGGCGGCTCGGCGCCCAAGCACGTCAGCCAGCTGGTCGAGGAGAACCACCTGCGCTGGGATTCGCTGGGTGAGTTCCTCGCCATCGGCGCCAGCCTGGAGGATCTCGGCAGCAAGACCGATAATGCCAAGGCCAAGCTGCTCGGTGAGACGCTGGACACCGCGGTCGGAAAGCTGTTGAACGAGAACAAGAATCCGTCGCGCAAGGCCGGCGAGTTGGACAACCGCGGTAGCCAGTTCTACCTGTCCATGTACTGGGCGCAGGCGCTGGCCGAGCAGACCGAGGACAAGGGGCTCGCCGAGCACTTCGCGCCGCTGGCCAAGGCGCTGGCGGAGAACGAGGACGCCATCATCGCCGAGCTCAACGAGGTTCAGGGCGGGCACGCCGATATCGGTGGCTACTACTACCCGGACCCGGAGAAGCTCGCCGCGGTCATGCGTCCTTCCAAGACGTTCAACGCCGCGCTGGAGTCCGCCAAGAGCTGACCTGGCGCCCGCACGGGTAGCGGCGTCAGCCCGCCGGTGGCGCCTCGCGTTCGGGCTCGGTGTGCTGATCGGCGAATTCGGCGATCAGTTCGGTGATCTGGCCGGGCGCCTCCAGCATCGGGATGTGGCCCAGTCCCGGCAGGCGGGTCACCTTTGCGTCGGTCGGCAGGTTCTCGATGAAGTACTTCGTTCCGCGCGGGCTCGGGAACACCCGGTCCTTCTCGCACAGCACCAGGTGTGTCGGCACGCCCACCTGGGCCAGTTCCAGCAGGCCCGGCAGGCGCAACGTCTTGATGAGCAACTGGATGTAGGCCGTGCAGTGCGTGGCATCCTCGACGAGGGCGACCAGGTCCGCGCGGCTGGGTCCGTCGGCGGGCCCGCTCACCGGCAGGGTGGCGATCCGGGTGCCGTACGGCAGGTCCAGGATGCGCGGCCCGAGCAGGCGGGCGGCGATCAGGGCCGGGCCGCCGGCCAGGAACTTCAGCACTGTCTCGTATTTGGTGGGGGAGTGCTGACTCCACCCGCCCGCCGGAGCGATGGCGGTCAGGGTGCGTGCCCGGCCGCGCCGCTCCAGTTCGAATGCCACCCAGCCGCCCAGTGAGTTGCCGACGATATGGGCGCTCTCCCAGCCGATCTGGTCCATCCGACGTTCGACATCGTCCACCAGTGCGGCTGTGTCCAGTAGCCATGTGCCCGCGCGGGAACCCCCGTTGTGACCGACCATGGTGGGTGCCAGCACCTCGAAGCGGCCGGTGTCGGCGAGTTGGTCGGCCACCGTGCGCCAGACGTTCTGCGAGCACAGGAACGGGTGCAGCATGAGGATCGGTTCACCCGATCCGCGGTGGATGGGTGCGCGTTGGGTCATAGCGCCCGACAGTATGGCGGTACCGCCGGTACCGCAAGGGGTCGCCGGTGGGCCGGGCCGGGGATCAACAGATGTCGGGGTCGTCCACTAGGGTCGTCCACCGTGATCGTCACCACCGTCAACGTCAACGGCATCCGCGCAGCGGTCAAACAGCGGTCCACGGAGAACCTCGGACTGCTGCCGTGGCTGAAGGACAGCACCGCCGACGTCGTCTGCCTGCAGGAGACCCGCGCCGATGACGAGCAGCTCGCCGAGGCGCTGGCGCCGGCGCTGGCCGACGGTTGGCATCTCGCCGCGGCCGAGCCGCATGTGAAGGGCCGCAACGGTGTTGCCGTGCTGTCCCGCGCACCCTTCGACGCGGTGCGCATCGGTCCGGGCTCCGAGGAGTTCGCCGAGCACGGCCGCTATATCGAGGTCGACACCGCAGGAGCCACGGTGGCCAGCGTGTACCTGCCCACCGGCGAGGCCGAGACCGAGCGCCAGCGGGAGAAGGAACGCTTCATGTCCGCGGTCGAGACCCGGATGGCCGCGCTGCTCGCGCAGGGCGACGATGCGGTGCTCTGCGGTGACTGGAACATCGCGCACACCGAGAGCGATATCAAGGCGTGGAAGGCCAATGTCAAGAAGGCGGGCTTCCTGCCCGCAGAGCGGCAGTGGCTGACCGATCTGATGTCGACCGGCTGGGTGGACGTGGTGCGCCGACTGCATCCCGACGTGGCGGGCCCATACAGTTGGTGGTCATGGCGCGGTAAGGCTTTCGACAATGACGCGGGCTGGCGTATCGACTACCACCTGGCCAGCCCGGGGCTGGCCGCCCGTGCGGTATCGGCGCGGGTGGAGCGGGCCGAGTTGTACGCGCTGCGCTGGTCCGATCACGCCCCGGTGACCGTCGAGTTCGCCTGAGCCGACCAGTCCGGCCGCCTGCCCAGGTGGGCCAGGAGCCGGCCGAGATCCGTGGTGCCGGCGGCCTCGACGGCGTGCCCGAACGGCGTATTCGCGGCGTCTCTGGACCCGTCGTCGGGGATCCCCAGCACGATCGGCAGCGCCGCGGCGACCACCTCGTCGGGCAGCTGGAACGGCAAGCCCAGGCTGGCGGCGACGTCCCAGCCGTGCACGACATAGTCCACGAAATGCATGGCCATCGCGATCGCGCCGGGAACCGTTGCGTCCGGACCGAATTCGGGTAGGGCGCACACGGCGTCGTCGATGCCGTCGGCGCTGAATGCGTCGAGCGCATCGCGGGCGGCGGCGGTGTAACTCCCCGCCGGGTCGGCCCGCACCTGCGCGCTGATCGTCTCGGGATCCCAGATTCGGGCGTCGGCGCCGTGGCCCCGCACCGACGCGGCGAACCCGCGGTGCTGAACGGTCATGTGCGCGAGCAGGTCGGCCACCGTCCACCCCGCGCACGGTGTCGGCAGATCCAGGTCGGATGCGGTGACGGCCTCGACGATGAAAACGGAGTGCAGGACGGCGGTTCGGTGGGAGGGTGCGATACCGGCAGAATTGATATGCATCAGCTTACGATAAGCTATAGCTTATGATTGAGCAACGCTTAGCATGTGGCGGTGCCGCGACGTCCCGACCTGGCGGCCATGCTCGCCCCGTTGCTGCGCGACATGGCCGCCGCCGAGCTGCCTGTGCTGGAGGCGCACGATCTCACCATGTGGGGCTACGTCGTGCTGTGCGCATTGGACGGCGGGCCGGTACGCACCCAGGCCGCCCTCGCCGAAGCGATCGGCGCCGACAAGACGCGCATCATCCGCACCCTCGATGACCTGCAGGACCGTGGCCATATCGAGCGTCAGGTCGATCCCGAGGACCGGCGGGTTCGCCTGCTGGCGATCACCGCGAAGGGGCAGAAGGTCAAGGATGCCGCCCAGTCGGACATCCAACGTGGCGAGGAACGGTGGCTGGGAGCCCTGAGCGCCGACGAGCGCCGCATCTTCCTCCGGGTGCTCGACCTGTGGACCCGCGCGGAAAACGATTGACCTCAGGAGTCCTCGACGGCGGCGTTCACGGTCTGAAGGACCCGGCGATCCCAGGTCAACCCGGTCTCCCAGGGCAGCCCGTTGGCGTCGGAGACGAAGATGCTGTGGGTGTCGTCGAAGGTGACTGTCCGGCGCTGCGGGAGCACCCGGTCGCTGATATCGGTCGCCAGCGCGCTGGAGGTCGCGACGAGGCCGTCGTTGGGCCACACGGCCGGATTCGGCGGTCCGGAGCCGTCCGGCGCGGTGAAGCGGTTGCCGCCGATCAGGGTGACCGGGATCTGGTCGAGCACGCCGGCCTGGTATTCGTTCCAGCCGTCGGGACCCATCAGATAAGCCTGGTTGACCTCGCGCCCTGACCCGGCCATCAGCCGCTCGACCTCGGTCTTCATCCCGTCCATCGCCGCCTCGCAGAAGGCGTCACCGAGGCAGTCCGATCTCGGGGTGATGCCGTTGGCGTAGTCGGAGAGATACGACCCCTGCCACGGGGTGCCGATGGTGGTCAGCGACCGGATCTGGATCGGGGAGCCGAGGCCCTGCAGCACCCTGATCGCCGCACGCGAGTACAGCCCGCCCATGGAATGGCCGACGATGTCGATTTCATCGACACCGTATGCGGTGTGCAAGTGGTCGAAAAAGCGGGCCAGGTGCTCACCGGCGGTATCGATACTGCCGGTGGAGTTGACGGTCATGTTCTCCGGCAGCGTGATCGGGCAATCTCCGAAAGCGCCGAACCCGTCCTGGTCCACGACCGGGCCGCGGCCGGCCATCGCAGGTGAGGTATAGACGGTATGGCCCTGTTCGAGCAGGTACTGGCGTAGCGCGGTATCGGTGTTGCCGGCCGCCAAACCCGATGCGCAGGCCACCGATGGGGTGGTGAACGGGCTCGTGGCGTCGCCGCCGGACACGATGACGACCGCGCGCCCATCGGATTCCGCTGCGGCAGTGGCAGTTCCGAAGCTGGGCATGGCGACAACGATAAGGCTCAGCAGGGCTGGGGAAAAGCGGCGCACGACGCCTCCGGTTAATTGACGAATGCGTAAACCATAGCGGGCGCGATGTGAAATGCGCGCATGACAAGATCGAGGCATCATGAGTGACTCCAGCAGCGCCGGTCGCCAGGTCGTGTTCTCCGGCGCACAGCCCACCTCGGATTCCCTGCACCTCGGTAACGCCCTCGGTGCGGTCAACCAGTGGGTCAGCCTGCAGAGCGACTACGACGCGTACTTCTGTGTCGTGGACCTGCACGCCATCACCGTCCCGCAGGATCCGGAGGTGCTGCGCAAGCGCACCCTGGTGACCGCTGCACAGTATCTCGCACTGGGCGTCGATCCGGCGAAGGCGACGGTGTTCGTCCAGAGCCACGTACCCGCCCACACCCAACTGGCTTGGGTGCTGGGGTGTTTCACCGGTTTCGGGCAGGCATCGCGGATGACGCAGTTCAAGGACAAGTCACAGAAGCAGGGGGCCGAGGCGACCACGGTCGGGTTGTTCACCTATCCGGTGCTGATGGCGGCCGATGTGCTGCTCTACGACACCGCGCTGGTGCCGGTCGGGGAGGACCAGCGCCAGCACCTGGAACTGGCCCGCGATATCGCCGAACGCATCAACGTCCGCCTTCCGGGCACCTTCGTCATTCCCGAGGCGATCATCCCCAAGGCCACCGCCAAGATCTATGACCTGCAGGACCCGACGGCCAAGATGAGCAAGTCCGCAGCCACCGACGCCGGCCTTATCAGCCTGCTCGACGATCCGAAGAAGACCGCCAAGAAGATCCGGTCGGCGGTGACCGACAGCGAGCGTGAGATCCGATTCGACCGCGAGGCCAAGCCCGGGGTGTCCAACCTGCTCACCATTCAGTCCGCGGTGACCGGCACCGATATCGACACGCTGGTGGCCGGTTACGCCGGACGCGGGTACGGCGATCTCAAGACCGAAACCGCGGATGCCGTGGTCGAATTCGTCACGCCGATCAAGGCACGTGTCGACGAACTGCTCGATGACCCGACCGAGCTGCAGGCGGTGCTGGCCACCGGGGCCGCGCGCGCCGACCGGGTCGCTTCAGCGACGTTGCAGCGGGTATATGACCGAATGGGATTCTTGTCGCCGACACGTTGACAGCCCGGAAAGGGACCACCGATGGCCGACCGCGAAGCGGTACCGACAGCCCCGTCCGAGCCGGACAAACCAGGTGTGATGGACCGGTTGCGCAATCGTTTCGCCTGGTTCAACCGCATCATGGTGGCGCAGGACCGGTACAACTACTGCAAGGGCGACTTCTACGCCGCCGGCATCACGTACTTCACCATCTTCGCGTTGTTCCCGCTGCTCATGGTCGGGTTCTCGATCGGTGGGTTCGTGCTGGCCAACCAGCCCGATCTGATGGCGGAGGTCGAGGAGCGCATCCGCTCCAGCGTCTCGGGTGACCTCGGGTCGCAACTTGTGGAGTTGATGGACTCGGCGATCGACTCGCGCGGCACCGTCGGCGTGATCGGGCTGCTCACCGCCGCCTGGGCCGGCCTGGGCTGGATGGCCAACCTGCGCGAAGCGCTGAGCCAGATGTGGGAGCAGCGGCACGCGCCCGGCGGATTCGTGTCCACAAAGCTGTCGGATCTGTTGTCGCTGGTCTCGGCGTTCGTGGCGCTGGCACTGACGATCGGCCTGACCGCGCTGAGCAAAGAGTCACCGATGACGGCGGTGCTGGGCTGGTTCGGGCTGCAGGATGTGCCGGGTCTCGGCGTCGGACTGCAGGTGGCGTCGTGGGTGTTCTCGCTCGGGGTCTCCTGGATGCTGTTCACCTGGATTATCGCCCGGCTGCCGCGCGAGTCGGTGAGCTTCCGGAGTTCGCTGCAGGCCGGTCTGATCGTGGCCGTGGCGTTCGAGGTGTTCAAGCAGGTGGCCTCGATCTACCTGCGCGCGGTGGTGACCGGGCCGGCCGGCGCCACCTTCGGTCCGGTGCTGGGGCTGATGGTGTTCGCCTACATCACCGCGCGACTGATCCTGTTCGCGACGGCCTGGGCGGCGACCGCTCCGGAGAACCTGGAGGCGGTGCCGGTCGAGCCGCCCGGCCCGGTCCGGATCAGTCCGCGGATCGAGGTGCGTGAGGGAGTCGGGATGTCAGGTGCCGTCGCAAGTTTCGCGGTGGGCGCGATCGGCGCACTCGGCTTGTCCCGGCTGTTGCGCTCACGTCGCTAGTGTCCGATCAGTTTGAGGCCGACGACGCAGCCGATGATGCCGAGGATCAGCGCCACCTTGATGACTGAGGCGCCCTCGGAGCCGGTGAACATCGCGTAGCCCACGGTGAGCGCGGCGCCGATACCCACCCAGATCGCGTAGCTGGTGCCGATGGGCAGCGAGCGCATGGCGAAGGCCAGGCCGGCCATCGAGAACATCAGCGCCACACCGAAAACCACCGACGGGGCCAGTTTGGTGAAGCCCTCGGACCTGCCGAGCGCGGTGGCCCACACGGCCTCCAGTACACCCGAGATCACCAGAATCAACCACGCCATGGCACACCCTCCGTGGCTCCGTCTTGTCGCTGGCCGGGTACGGTGCCGCCTCGTCCGGTGTCACATGGTGACATCTCGACGGTAGCAAACTCCGGTAGCGTCCCGGTGGTGTCATTGCTCACCACATGGTCTGCCGCAATGGGTCTCACCTACCCGGTGGTGAACGCGCCGATGGGAGGTGCGGCCGGTGGACGGCTGGCCGCCGCGGTGTCGCGGGCCGGCGGGCTGGGCATGATCGGCATGGGCAGCGCGGCGACCCCGGAGGTGTTGAGCCGCGAGCTCGCCGCGCTGGGTGGATGCGTCGGTCCGTTCGGTATCGGACTGGTGCACTGGGTGCTCTGCGAGCAGCCGGACCTGCTGGAGGTGGCCCTGTCCGCCCGGCCGGCGCTGCTGAGCGTCAGCTTCGGCGAGGACACCGAGGCGAGCGCAGCGACGGGAAATGGACCGGCCTGGGTGCAGGCCGCGCATGAGGCCGGGGTGGTTGCCGCGACGCAGGTCGCCACGGTGGACGACGCCGTCCGTGCGGCGGAATCCGGGGTGGACGTGCTGGTGGCCCGCGGCGCCGAGGGCGGCGGGCACGGCAAACCCGTGATGGGCACCCTGCCGCTGCTGACCGCGGTGCTCGACACCGTCGACGTTCCGGTGCTGGCCGCCGGTGGGATCGCCTCGCCACGCGGGGTGGCCGCAGTGCTGGCGGCCGGAGCCGCCGGGGCTTGGATCGGGACCGCGTTCGCCGCGTGTACCGAGGCGCTGACTTCCGATGATGCCCGCGCCGAACTGCTGGCCGGATCGCAGACCGAGCTGACCTCCGAGCACGACATCGCGGCCGGATACCGTTGGCCGGCCGGCATTCCGGAGCGGGTGCTGCGCGGGTCGCCGGTCAATGCCGGCCAAGGTGTGGGACAGCTGCGTGGTCCCGTCGACGCCGACGAACTCGTCGTCCAGCTCGGTGCGGGTGCGGCAGCGTTGTTGGGGCGCTGGGGCTCTCAGGCGCGCTGACGGTTCATCGAACGCGCAGCCATGATGAGCGCGAAGACGATGAGGACGCCGACGAATCCGACACCGACCCGCACCGGCAGCGCGTCGGCACTCGGCAGTGCGGTCGCGGCCACCGCCGTGGGATCAGGAGTCTTCTCCGGCTCAGGAGTGCTCAACGAGGGGTCGGGTTCGATCAGGGAACCGATCTTGGTGCCCGGCGCCGTCGCGAAGCCGTAGTCGAGCAGGCGGGCCGCCTGCTCCCACGGGGCGATCGGTACCCGGGTGCCCTTGAGCGTGACCGCCACCAGCCGTCGGCCGTCCCGCTCGGCGGCGCCGACGAACGTCTGCCCGGCGTCGTCGGTATAGCCGGTCTTGCCGCCGAGTGCGCCCGGGTAGTTCGACAGCAGCTTGACGTCGTTTTCCAGCTCGTAGGTCGGCCACTGATACTTCTGGGTGGCCACGATCTTCGCGAAAGTGTCGTTCTGCCAGGCGTACCGGTAGAACAGGCCGAT
Source organism: Mycolicibacterium frederiksbergense (assembly GCF_012223425.1). GTDB lineage: Bacteria > Actinomycetota > Actinomycetes > Mycobacteriales > Mycobacteriaceae > Mycobacterium > Mycobacterium frederiksbergense. The sequence continues at coordinate 1,099,463 of NZ_CP038799.1, read as the reverse complement.
GTCGTAGGCCGAGGTGCTCATCCCCGGGCCGTCCAGGCCCGACGGCGTCGCCGCACGGGTGTCGCGGGCGCCGAGCCGGCGGGCCAGGTTGTTGATCTTCTGCAGCGCGGTGTCCATTCCGCCGAGCTGGGCGGCCAGCGCGTGCGCGGCGTCGTTGCCGGAGACCATCAGCAGGCCGTGCAGCAGGTCGCTGACGGTGTAGCGCTCGCCGTTCTTCACGCCGACGCTGCTGCCCTCGGCGTTCTCGTCGGCTTCGCTGCCGGTGACCACACGGTTGATCGGCAGTTCCTGAATCGACGCCATCGCGGTGAGCACCTTGATCACGCTGGCGGGGCGATGCCGTCCGTGCGGATCCTTGGCGGCGATGATGTCGCCGGTGTCCAGGTCGGCAACCAGCCACGCCTCGGCCGACACGTCACCGGGCACCGGCGGGGTGTCGGGCGCGGTGATCAGCCCGCAACCGCCGAGTGCATCGCCACCGAGCGGGGTGGCGGGCACCGGTAGCGGCTGTGGCGGCGGACCCGCCTTGGGCACCTCCGAGTCATCGACCGCGGGCGGCGTGGTCACCTTGTAGGGGCAGGGATCCGGGCCCGGGTCTGCGCCGGCCAGCGGCGCTCCGACCAGCGCGGAGCCGGTCAGCATCAAGGTCGCCGTGACCGCACAAGCCACTCGGCGCAGCGAAACTTTGGAAGCCATCGTCTGTGCAGACTAGGAGATTCACGCCAGATTTCTGGGCCGCCACGCTGTGGCTGATGTGACTTGTGTGGTTTGTGTGGCGAACCGGGTCACATCCGGCGGGAGGCCTCCGACAGCACGTTGTGCAGGATGTCGTAGATCGCGTCGAATTCGGCCTGCCCGCTGATCAGCGGGGGAGCCAACTGCACCACCGGGTCGCCACGGTCGTCGGCGCGGCAGTACAGCCCGGCCTCCCACAGCGCCGGCGTGAGGTATCCGCGCAGCAACCGCTCGGATTCATCGTCGTCGAAGGTCTCCTTGGTCGCCTTGTCCTTGACCAGTTCGATGCCGTAGAAGAAGCCTTCACCGCGGACGTCGCCGACGATCGGCAGGTCGTAGAGCTTCTCCAGGGTGGCGCGGAAGGCGGGGGCGTTCTCCTTGACGTGGGCGTTGATGCCCTCGCGTTCGAAGATGTCGAGGTTGGCCAGCGCGACGGCGGAGGACACCGGGTGCCCACCGAAGGTGTAGCCGTGCCCGAACACGGTCTGTCCGTCGTTGAACGGTTCGAAGAGCCGGTCGCTGGCGATCATCGCGCCGAGAGGGGAGTAGCCCGACGTCAAACCCTTTGCGCTGGTGATGATGTCGGGAACGTACCCGAAATCGTCGCAGGCGAACATCGAGCCGATCCGGCCGTAGGCGCAGATCACCTCGTCGGAGACCAGCAGTACGTCGTACTCGTCGCAGATCTCGCGGACCCGCTCGAAGTATCCGGGCGGCGGCGGGAAGCAGCCGCCGGCGTTCTGCACGGGCTCCAGGAAGACCGCGGCGACGGTGTCGGGGCCCTCGAACTCGATGGCCTCGGCGATGCGGTCAGCGCAGTAGCGGCCCCATGCCTTGGGGTCGCTGCTGAACTGCTCGGGAGCGCGGTAGAAGTTGGTGTTGGGCACCCGGAAGCCGCCGGGGGTCGGCGGATCGAAGGGTGCCTTGAAGGCCGGGATGCCGGTGATCGCCAGCGCACCCTGCGGGGTGCCGTGATAGGCGATGGAGCGCGAGATCACCTTGTACTTGCCCGGCTTGCCGGTCAGCTTGAAGAACTGCTTGGCCAGCTTCCAGGCGCTCTCCACGGCCTCGCCGCCACCGGTGGTGAAGAAGACCCGGTTCAGGTCGCCGGGCGCGTAATTGGCCACCCGCTCGGCCAGTTCGATCGCCGATGGGGTGGCATAGGACCACAGCGGGAAGAACGCCAGCTGCTCGGCCTGCTTGGCGGCCGCGGCGGCGAGTTCCTCACGGCCGTGCCCGACCTGGACCACGAACAGCCCGCTCAGGCCGTCGATGTAGCTGTTGCCCTTGTCGTCGAAGATCCGGGTGCCCTCACCGCGGGTGATGATCGGCGGGGTGATGCCGTCACCGTGGCGGGCGAAATGTCCCCACAGATGCCGGTTGGCCTTGGCGGCCAGATCGCTTGCCGCGCTTGTGCTTGCTTCGGTAATTGTCATCTCGTGCCCCAGTTGTATTGCTGTTTGACTAGTTTCAGGTAAACCAACGTTTCGGTGGCTATCACTCCTGGGACGGCGCGGATCTTGGTGTTGAGCAGGTCGAGCAGGTCACCGTCGTCCTCGCAGACGACCTCGACGATCGCGTCGAAGGTTCCGGCGGTGAGCACCACGTAGTCGACGGACTCCAGTGCGGCCAGCTTCTCGGCGACCTTGGTGGTGTCACCGGTGCATCGGATGCCGATCATGGCTTGACGGGCGAAACCGAGTTGCATGGGATCGGTGACCGCCACGATCTGCATGACACCGGCATCGACCATCCGTTGGACCCGTTGGCGCACCGCGGCCTCGGACAGGCCGACGGCCTTGCCGATCCCGGCGTAGGAACGTCGACCGTCCTGCTGCAGCTTCTCGATGATGGCCTTCGAGAGCTCGTCCAGCTGGAACGCGGCGCCGGGGCGGGAGTGGTTGATTCGCAGTGACACGGCGGACGCGCCGGGCTGGGAATCCGGGTTCGACATGTGACGATTGTGCACGGAATCCGTCGTTACAAGCAACTAATTCCATGAAATCAGCCGTTCGATGTGCCACAGATTGCGGTAATGCGTAGGCTAGAGCTCTGTGAGTGCAACGCAAATCCCCGGCAGCTGGATCAACGGAGCAGCGGCGCGAACCAGTGGTGCGCCCTTCGAGATCATCAACCCCGCGACCGGCGCGGTGGCCGCGACCTACGCGCTGGCAACCCCCGCCGATGTCGACGCCGCCGTGGCCGCGGCACGCGCCGCTCAGCCCGGATGGGCCGCCGTGACGCCGGCCGAGCGGGCCGCCGTGCTGTTCAAGCTGGCCGAGCTGATGGAAGCAGAGGCGGCCACCTTCATCGCCGAGGAAGTGGCCCAGTGCGGTAAGCCGGTGCGCCTGGCCACCGAGTTCGACGTGCCCGGCAGCATCGACAACGTGTCGTTCTTCGCCGGTGCGGCACGACATTTGGAAGGCAAGGCCACCGCCGAATACTCGGCCGATCACACCTCGAGCATCCGGCGCGAAGCCGTCGGTGTCGTCGCGACCATCACGCCGTGGAACTATCCGCTGCAGATGGCGGTGTGGAAAGTCATCCCGGCGCTGGCCGCCGGCTGCGCCGTCGTCATCAAGCCGGCCGAGATCACCCCACTGACCACGCTGACCCTGGCGAGGGTGTCCACGGCGGCCGGCTTGCCCGACGGTGTGCTCAACGTGGTGACCGGCTCGGGCGCCGATGTCGGTACCGCGCTGGCCGGGCACCGCGATGTCGACGTCGTCACGTTCACCGGATCGACCGGAGTGGGCCGCAAGGTGATGGCCGCGGCCGCCGTGCACGGTCACCGCACCCAGCTCGAACTCGGCGGCAAGGCGCCCTTCGTGGTCTTCGATGACGCCGATCTCGACGCGGCCATCCAGGGTGCCGTCGCGGGTGCGTTGATCAACTCCGGGCAGGACTGCACGGCGGCGACCCGGGCCATCGTGTCGCGGGATCTGTACGACGATTTCGTCGCCGGGGTCGGCGAGGTGATGGGCAAGATCGTCATCGGCGACCCGAACGATCCGGATACCGATCTCGGGCCGCTGATCTCGTTCGCGCACCGGGACAAGGTCGCGGCCATGGTGTCCCGCGCACCCGGACAGGGTGGCCGGATCGTGACCGGTGGCGTCAGCCCGGACCTGCCGGGTGCGTTCTACCGGCCCACGCTGATCGCCGATGTGGCAGAGGATTCCGAGATCTACCGCGACGAGGTGTTCGGTCCGGTGCTCACGGTGCGCGCGTTCACCGACGATGACGACGCGCTGCGCCAGGCCAACGACACCGTCTACGGACTGGCCGCCTCGGCGTGGACCCGCGATGTCTACCGCGCGCAGCGGGCGTCGCGTGAGATCAACGCCGGCTGCGTGTGGATCAACGACCACATCCCGATCATCTCCGAGATGCCACACGGCGGTGTCGGGGCATCCGGATTCGGCAAGGACATGAGCGACTACTCCTTCGAGGAGTACCTGACCATCAAGCACGTGATGAGCGATATCACCGGTGCGGCCGAAAAGGACTGGCACCGGACCATCTTCACGAAGCGCTAGGCCCGCTACTCCGCGCGCGGGATGACGATCACCGGCGCATCGGTGCCGGCCAGGATCCGTGATGCGGTGGAGCCCAGGAAGATCCGCTTGGGTGCGGCGAACCTGCTGGATCCGACCACCAGCACGTCGGTGTCGTCCCAGTTGAGCTTCTTGAGCGCGGACTCCAGCGTCATGCCCTCGGCGACCAGCGATTCGATTTCGGGAGACTCGGGGAGTGCGCGGGCGGCCACTGCCAGGTTCTCCTGCGCTGCATCGATCTGCATCTGCCGCAGATCCTTGAGATCGGCGGCCTCGGCCAGGTTTTCGGCCGATACCAGGGACACCATCCGGATCGCGAGGTTGGCCGCGCTGGCCAAGGTGATGGCGAAGGGCAGGGGATTGTCGTCACCGGCCCTGCTGGGCACCGCGGCGGTGATGGCTTCGATGCGCTCGGGGGCATCATCGGAGTAGCCGCGCGGAGCGAGTGCAACGGGGATCGTCGAACTGTGCAGAAGCGCACTGGACACCGGCCCGATGACATGCCCGCCGAAGAAGCCGTCGCGCGCGCCGCCGACCACGATGAGGTCCGATTCGTGGTCCTCGGCGAACTGCAGCAATGTCTCGGCGAACGACTCACCCACCAGGACGTTGGCGTTGACCGACGCGGCGGCGCCGGTCAGGGTCGACACCGCCTTGGCGATCCACTGCTCACCCCGCTCGATGAGCAGCTTCTGATACTGGGCGCGCCCCGGATGCCCGTCGGGCAGTTCCTCACGTACCACCAGCACGACGTCCACGTCTGCCCCGAAGGTGCGGGCCAGCGCGGCCGCCAGTGCGACGCCGTCGTCGCCGGTCGGTGTCGCGAGATATCCGACAGTCAGATGCATTGTGCTGCCTGTTCTTTCTTGTCAGTACACATCGGGGACTTTGACTTCGGTGCCGCCATTGAGTGTCTCGCCGCGGAAGAAGCGTTTGGTGCCGAAGGCGAAGCACGCCAGCATCAGCGGAATGCCGAGCACCAGCATGCCGACGCCGAGGACGAACACACCGCCGATGGGCCCGAAGGCGGTGTAACCGTAGTCCGGCGCGATCATGTCCTTGGCACTGATCCCGAAGGCCACCGCCATCGCGCTACCGCCCAGCAGCGGGAAGATGCCGCGGAAGAAGAGGTTCCGGGTCGAAGCGAACAACGTCCTGCGGAAGTACCAGACGCAGGCGAACGCGGTGATGCCGTAGTAGAAGGCCACCGCCAGCCCCAGCGAGGCGACCGAATCGGCCAGCGCGTTCTCGGAGAGGAACGTCAACACGAGGTAGAAGAACAACGCCATGGCGCCCATCACGATGGTGCCGAAGGCCGGTGTCATGTACTTGGGATGGACGCTGGCGAAGCGTCTGGGCAGCGCCTCGTACACGGCCATCGACAGGGTGCCGCGGGCGGTGGGCAGGATGGTGGTCTGGGTGGACGACAGCGCGGACACCGACACGGTGAGCAGCAGCAGCGACGCCAGGATCGAGCCGCCCACCGGTCCGCCGAGCACGGTCAGCACGTCGTCGGTGTTGTTGGGATTGTTGAGCCCGATGCCGACGACGCTGAAGCCGGAGAACGACTGCACCGCGTAGGCCACCAACACGTAGGTGCAGACCAGGATCAAGGTGGTGATGACCGCGGCGATACCGGGCGTCTTGCCGGGATTCTTGGTCTCCTCGCCGACGGCCAGGCAGGCGTCCCAGCCCCAATAGATGAAGATGCAGAGGATGATCGCGGCGGCAATGGAGGACACGTCGAGACCGGACGGCCAGAGCCAGGACAGTTGCGGGCTGACGGCCTGGGCGCCCGCGGTGCCGCTGAACACCCGTATCAACGCCCAGATGCTGGCGATGATCAACACGCCGAACTGGATCGAGATCAGGACATTCTGCATTCGCTCTGACACCACGACGCCGCGCGCGCTCACCAGCGTCATCGAGATGATGAAGAACGAACCGAGCGCCACCTTGGCGAACAGATTATCGGCGAGCGCGTCCTGACCGAGGAATTTGAACAGGTAGATGGCCGCCACCTCGGCGACGTTGGCCAACACGATGATCGCGGACACCGCCAGGCCCCAGCCGCCGATCCAGCCGATCCACGGGCCGAAAGCCTTTGTGCCCCAGGTGAATGTCGTCCCGCAGTCCGGGGTGTCCTGCGACAACTCCTTGTACGCGAAGGCGACCAGCAGCATCGGGATGAAGGCCAGCACGAACATCGCCGGCGCCTTGTCTCCGACGTTGAGGACCACATACCCCAGCGTGGCGGCCAGGCTGTACGCGGGAGCCACCGCGGCGAGACCGATCACCACATTGCCGACCAGACCGAGCGCGCCGGCTTGCAGACCCTTGTCGGTGGTCATGGGTGCCGGCTGTTCCGCGATTGCCATTCGCAGAAATATACGGTTTCCGTTGTTGTTACGTGTATATACGACGAAAAGGTTTTCTTTGAGGTAACACGACGACGGATTCGCTTCTTTGGGCATGTTTGCGGCGGTCCTAGACTCGGCGTATGACCGCGAGTGCCCGGGCCGAGGAATTCGAGGAGCTGCGACCGCACCTGCTCGCCGTCGGTTACCGGCTCACCGGGACCTACGCCGACGCCGAGGACATCGTGCAGGACGCCTGGCTGCGTTGGCGCGGTTCCGGTGACGACATCGTGGATCTGCGTGCCTGGCTGACCACCGTGGTGAGCCGGCTGGGCCTGGACCGGCTGCGTTCGGCCAGCCGCCGCCGCGAGACCTACGTCGGGCAGTGGCTGCCCGAGCCGGTGGTGACCGGCTTCGACCGCGACGACCCGCTGGCCGCCGTCGTCGCCGACGAGGACGCCCGGTTCGCGGCCATGGTGGTGCTGGAGCGTCTCACCCCGGATCAGCGGGTGGCCTTCGTGCTGCACGACGGCTTCGGGGTCCCGTTCGCTGACATCGCCGACGTGCTCGACGTCAGCGCCGCTGCCGCCCGTCAGTTGGCCTCGCGGGCCCGGCGCGCCGTGGAGCACGCAGCACCCGTGGCCTCCGACGACACCCACGACGAGACGGCCGGACTGCTGATGGCCGCGCTGGCCGAGGGGAATCTGGATGCCGTCGTCCGGCTGCTACACCCGGAGGTGACCTTCACCGGGGACTCCAACCGCCGGGCCCCGACGGCGGCGCGCGTCATCCACGGACCGGACAAGGTGGCCCGGTTCCTGTTCGGGCTGGCCGAGCGGTATGGGCCGAACTGGCTCGCGGGCAATCAGCTGGCGCTGATCAACGGCCGGCTCGGTGCCTACACGCCCGGTGCGGCCGCCGTTGACGGATATCCCGAGCTGATGCCGCGGATCTCGGCGATGACGATCCGGGGCGGAAAGGTCTGTGCGCTATGGGATATCGCGAACCCGGACAAGTTCACCGCGTCGCCGCTGCGGGGCAGATAGCGCTCAGGCCTGATCAGGCCATGGCACCCGGCACGCGTCGCCGGAGCTGAAGCCCTGTTCGGTGATGCCCAGCGCCGAGTACATCCGGGCCCGCATGTTCTCCACGCCGATCTGATAGGTCAGTTCGATGACACCGTCGTCGCCGAACCGCTGCCGCAGATCGGCCACCTGCTCGTCGGTCACGGTGTGCGGGTCGGTGGTCATGGCGTCGGCGTAGGCGATCGCGGCGCGCTCGTCATCACTGAACGACGGCGATGTCGCGTAGTCGTCGATGTGCTTGAGCCGGGCGACGTCCAAGCCTTCGAGGCGCTGCAGCATCGAACCGAAGTCCACGCACCATGAGCAGCCCACGGTGCGCGCGGTCCAGAACACCGCGAGCTCGCGGACGTTGGTCGGTAGTTTCTTCGACCCGGCCGCCAGCAGCGCCTCGTGCACACCGTTGGCGATCAGCAGGCGTGGGTGGTGTGCCGCGACCGCGAACGGCTCGGGCACTTCACCGAACCGCCGCTTGGCATAGCGGTACATCATCCGGGTCAGCGGGCCGGCGCGGTGGGGGGTCAGTGCAGCGATTCTCGTCGTCATATGTATCAGACGAGGCAGCATGCGAGATTGTGACACCAGAAGTCGTCTGAATCGGCTGTCGGGGGGTAAAGAAGAAGCGTGAAGGACATACTGCCCAGTCGGGGCTCGGTATTCGGGACGCATCTTCGATCGGCCGCCACGGTGTCCGTGCAGATCGTCGCGGTGTCGGCGCTGCTGTGGATCCTCGCCTGGGTCGTCGGCGAGATGTGGGTGATCATCCTGCCCGTTGCGCTGGCGGTGGTGCTGTGCACCGTGCTGTGGCCACCCGTGCGGTGGATGCGGGCCAAGGGCGTCCCGCCGGCCGCGGCGGCCCTGAGCATGCTGCTGGTGGCGCTGGCCGTGATCGGCGGCCTGATCGCCGCGGTGGCTCCCGCCATCGTGGAGCAGTCCACCGAACTGGCCGAGCAGGCCACCGCCGGTGTGGTGCAGGTGCGTGACTGGCTCGGCGGTCCGCCGCTGAACATCAGTCAGGCGCAACTCGATTCGGCGGTCACCGCGATCAACGACCAGCTGAACTCGAGCAGCTCCCAGATCGCCTCGGGAGTGTTCACCGGGGTGGGCGCGGCGACGTCGGCACTGGTGACGGTCTTCACGACCATCGTCGTGGTGTTCTTTCTGCTCAAGGACGGGCCGCAGTTCATCCCGTGGTTGCGGCGCTCGGTCGGGCATCCCTCCGCGCCGCACCTGGCCGAGGTGCTGCAACGCATCTGGTCGACGCTCGGCGGGTTCATCCGGACCCAGGCGCTGGTCAGTTTCGTCGACGCCGTGCTGATCGGGATCGGCCTGGTGATCCTCGGGGTGCCGCTGGCCTACGCGCTGGCCATCGTCACCTTCATCGGTGGCTTCGTACCGATTGTCGGCGCGTTCGTCGCCGGCGGCCTGGCCGTGTTGATCGCGCTGGTCGCCAACGGCCCCATCGTCGCGCTGATCGTGCTGGGCATCATCGTCGCCGTGCAGCAGCTGGAGGGCAACGTGCTGCAGCCCTGGCTGCAGTCCAAGTCGATGAAGCTGCACGCGGTGATCGTGCTGCTGGCCGTGACGCTGGGCGCGTCGACCTTCGGCGTCATCGGGGCCTTCCTGGCGGTCCCGGTGGCCGCGGCGCTGGCGGTCATCATCCGGTACTACGACGAGCAGGTCGCTGGGCGGACGGGCGAGGACCTGGAACCCGAGCTTGAGGTCGAGCCCGAACCTGAAAATGACGCCGAACCCGCCGAGGACGCGTCGAACGTGAAGTAGATCGCGCGCTTTCGCCGAGATCTCGCCATCGACTTCACGTTCGAACCGGATGGAACCCGACGCCGCTGGGCTGCGTCCAAGTTCACATGCTCTTGTTGGGAAGCGCGGCGCTGGCCGCGGGTACGGTGACCCGTCACCAATTGAGCACCCGTTACGACATGCTGCACCGCGATGTCTACGTCCTGCGGGGCGCCGTGCTGACCCCGACCGACAAAGCGAAAGCCGCATGGCTGTGGTCGGGCGGGCGCGGTGTCGTGGCCGGACTGTCAGCGGCCGCGTTGCACGGGGCGAAATGGATCGACCCGGCACTGCCCGCCGAGATCAACCAAGCCAGTCGACACAAGGCCTCGGGAATTCTGCTGCACAGTGACTCGCTACTCGAGACCGAAATCTGCACTGTCGACGGAATCCGGACAACTACGCCGGCGCGGACCGCATTCGACCTCGGACGCCGGCGCGGAATCATCCGAGCGGTGATACGGGTCGACGCGCTGCTGGAGGCAACGGATCTGAAGATTGACGATGTGCAGGAGCTTGCCGCCGGCCATCGCGGACTGCGCGGACTGGTGCAGTTGCGTCATGTGCTGGAGCTGGCCGAGTACGGCGCCGAATCGCCGCAGGAGACGCGGCTTCGCCTGGTGCTGACCAAGGCCGCTATGCGGCCGTCGCACACCCAGATCAGGGTCTTCGACGAGGAGTGCATCGTCGGGCGGCTCGATATGGGCTGGCCGCAGTGGAAGGTCGGGGTGCAGTACGACGGCTTCCAGCACTGGACCGATCCTCGACAGCGCACCCTCGATATCGAACAGGATGCGATCTATCGGGAACTGGGCTGGCGGATTGTCCGGGTCGGCGCCGACCTGTTGAGGTACCGGCAGCCGACGGTCATCCAGCGGGTTCGGGCAGAACTCGACGCGGCAGGCGCACCGCATCCCCTGCCCAACGTGAACAAGATCGCGAGAAATCTACGAAATCTCGCGATCTAGTTCACGTTCGGCAGAAGAAAGATCTAGCGCGCGAACATCAGGGCGCGCTTGACCTCTTGGATCGCCTGGGTCACCTGGATGCCACGGGGGCAGGCCTCGGTGCAGTTGAACGTGGTGCGGCAGCGCCACACACCGTCGACCTCGTTGAGGATGTCCAGGCGCTCGGCGGCGCCCTCGTCGCGCGAATCGAAGATGAACCGGTGCGCGTTGACGATCGCGGCCGGGCCGAAGTAGGACCCTTCGCTCCAGTAGACGGGGCAGCTGGTGGTGCAGCAGGCACACAGGATGCACTTGGTGGTGTCGTCGTAGCGGGCCCGGTCGGTGGCGCTCTGGATGCGTTCCTTGGTGGGGGCGTTGCCGCTGGCGATCAGGAACGGCTTCACCGCGCGGTACGCGTCGAAGAACGGCTCCATGTTCACCACGAGGTCCTTTTCCACGGGCAGCCCGCGGATCGGCTCGATCGTGATGGTCAGCTGCTTGGAGGCCTTCTTGGGCAGCAGGTCGCGCATCAGCACCTTGCACGCCAGCCGGTTCACCCCGTTGATGCGCATGGCGTCCGACCCGCACACCCCGTGCGCGCAGGACCGGCGGAACGTCAGGGTGCCGTCCAGGTACCACTTCGCGTAGTGCAGCAGGTTGAGCAGACGATCCGACGGCAGACACGGCACCCGGTAGCTCTGGTAGCCGGCGTCGTCGGGGCTGTCCGGGTTGAACCGGGCGATCTTGAGGGTGACCATGACCGCGCCGTCGGGCACCGGAGGAAGGTCCGGACCGCCGGTCTCTGGCTTTTCGATGACCGAAGACGTCATGTCAGTACTTCCGTTCCATCGGCTCGTAGCGGGTCTGCACCACCGGCTTGTAGTCCAGCCGGATGTCCGAGATCAGATCCGGCCCGTCCTTGTAGGCCATGGTGTGGCGCATGTAGTTGGTGTCGTCGCGGTTGGGGTAGTCCTCGCGGGCGTGCCCGCCGCGGGATTCCTTGCGGTTCAGTGCGCCGACCACGGTGACCTCGGCCAGCTCCAGCAGGAAGCCGAGCTCGATGGCCTCCAGCAGATCACTGTTGTAACGCTTGCCCTTGTCCTGCACGGTGATCCGTGCGTACCGCTCCTTGAGGGCGTGGATGTCGGTGAGCGCCTGCTTCAGCGTCTCCTCGGTACGGAACACCGCGGCGTTGTTGTCCATCGACTGCTGCAGCGACGTACGGATGTCGGCGACGCGCTCGTTGCCGTGCTCGGAGAGGATGTCGCCGACCCACTCGACCACCATGCCGGCCGGGTTCTCCGGTAGGTCGACGTGGTTGTGGTTCAGCGCGTACTCCGCGGCGGCGATCCCGGCGCGGCGGCCGAAGACGTTGATGTCCAGTAGCGAGTTGGTGCCCAGCCGGTTGGAGCCGTGCACGGACACGCACGCACACTCGCCGGCGGCGTACAGGCCCGGGATGATGTTGTTGTTGTCGCGCAGGACCTGACCGTTGACGTTGGTCGGGATACCACCCATCACGTAGTGGCATGTCGGGTAGACCGGCACCAGCTCGGTGACGGGGTCCACGCCCAGGTAGGTCCGGGCGAACTCGGTGATGTCGGGCAGCTTGGCTTCCAGCACGTCGGCACCGAGGTGACGCACGTCGATGTAGACGTAGTCCTTGTTCGGTCCGGCGCCGCGGCCCTCGAGCACCTCGAGCACCATCGAGCGGGCCACGATGTCGCGCGGGGCCAGGTCGACGATGGTCGGCGCGTAGCGCTCCATGAAGCGCTCGCCCTCGCCGTTGAGCAGCCGGCCGCCCTCACCGCGCACGGCCTCGGAGATCAGGATCCCCAGCCCCGCCAGGCCTGTCGGGTGGAACTGGTGGAATTCCATGTCTTCCAAGGGAAGTCCCTTGCGGAAGATGATGCCCAGCCCGTCACCGGTCAGAGTGTGTGCGTTGGAGGTGGTCTTGTACATCCGGCCCGAACCGCCGGTGGCGAAGACGATCGACTTGGCGTGGAAGATGTGGATGTCGCCGGTGGCGAGCTCGTAGGCGATGACGCCGGTGGCCACCGGGCCGCCGGGGGTGTCGGTCAGCGCGATGTCGAGGGCGTAGAACTCGTTGAAGAACTCCACGTCGTGCTTGACGCAGTTTTGGTACAGGGTCTGCAGGATCATGTGACCGGTGCGGTCGGCGGCGTAGCAGGCCCGGCGCACCGGGGCCTTGCCGTGGTCACGGGTGTGCCCGCCGAAGCGGCGCTGGTCGATACGGCCCTCGGGGGTGCGGTTGAACGGCATCCCCATCTTCTCCAGGTCGTAGACCGCGTCGATGGCTTCCTTGCACATGATCTCGACGGCGTCCTGGTCGGCGAGGTAGTCCCCGCCCTTGACGGTGTCGAAGGTGTGCCACTCCCAGTTGTCCTCTTCGACGTTGGCCAGTGCGGCGCACATGCCGCCCTGCGCCGCGCCGGTGTGGCTACGGGTCGGGTACAGCTTGGTCAGCACCGCGGTACGTGCCCGCGGTCCGGCCTCGACGGCTGCGCGCATCCCGGCGCCGCCGGCGCCGACGATGACGACGTCGTAACGATGTTCCTGAATCATCCTGCGTCCTTACTCTTCCCCGTCGCTTCGCTCGCCCGGGCTATATGTTGGCGTCGAACGTGACCAGCACGTAACTGCCCAGCACCAGGGTGAATCCGGTCGCCAGCAGCAGCAGTGAGTTCAGATAGAACTTGGTGGTGTCCTTGCGGGCGTAGTCGCCGATGATCGTGCGCATGCCGTTGGCGCCGTGCAGCATCGCCAGCCACAGCAGGGCCATGTCCCAGATCTGCCAGAACGGCGAGGCCCACCGCTCGGCGACATAGTTGAAGTCGATCCGGTACACGCCGTCCTCCCACATCAGCATGATGAAGAGGTGGCCGAGCGCCAGGAAGACCAGCGCCACACCGGAGAAGCGCATGAACAACCAGGCGTACTTCTCGAAGTACGGGATACCGCGCGGCTTGCGGGGTGCACGCGGGTGATCCAGGCTGGCCGGGCGGTCGTGTTCCTTCTCCTGCACCGGGGCGATGCGCCCCTCCTTGTGGTGCGGAGTCCAGGCTTCGGTCACAGGAAACGCTCCGCCATGTGCATGCCGATCACTCCTAGTGAGGGGATCATCACGGCCAGCCACACGCCGGCGATGACCCACAGCATCGTGCGTTGATACTTGGGACCCTTCTGCCAGAAGTCGATCAGGATGACCCGGATGCCGTTGAGTGCGTGATACAGCACCGCGGCGACCAGGCCGATCTCCATCAGGCCGATGATCGGGGTCTTGTACGTCTCGATGATCGAGTTGTAGGCCTCGGGGCTCACCCGGACCAGTGCCGTGTCGAGCACGTGCACCAAGAGAAAGAAAAAGATCGTGGCACCGGTGATCCGGTGCAATACCCAGGACCACATGCCTGGGTCGCCGCGGTACAAACTGCGGCGACGCGCCGGTTTTGATCGCGGTGCCGGTATGGCGGAATCCGCGGCCGTCGCTGTGCTCATCGAGTCCTCCAACGCCTTCGGTGGACGGCGGGGACAAGGCTGAATCCGTCCCCAAACCTCGGGGCGACTCTAATCCCAAATCGGGTGCTTGAAGAACTAGCGTTGGGGTCAAAGCGGGCCCCATACCACAAAGTTAGGGTTACCTATGTTGGTTCCCGCTTCGGGAGTGGAGCTTTCGGAATGCATTCAGAACGTGGTGAACAGGGGTCCAATGACGGTTGAATTCGAGTGGAAGTCATTGCGGGACAGCGCAATCGGAGTGGCAGCGCAGGCGTACGCGCCGTATTCCGGTTTTCCGGTCGGTGCCGCGGCGATTGTCGACGATGGCCGAATCATCCTCGGATGCAATGTGGAGAATGTCTCATATGGCCTAGGTCTCTGTGCGGAGTGCGCTGTGGTCTGCGCCCTGCATTCCAGCGGTGGCGGACGGCTGGTGGCACTCAGTTGTGTGGCCGCCGACGGTGCCCCGCTGATGCCCTGTGGACGGTGCCGGCAGGTGCTGTTGGAGCATGGCGGCCCCGAGTTGTTGATCGATCATCCCGACGGCCCCCGCACCCTCGCCGACCTGCTGCCCGACGCGTTCGGCCCGGCCGATCTGGAGCGAGCATGAGCCCGAAGCCGAGCGGGAGTGAGGATCGCAGCGAGGTACGAGCGAGGACCGGAGCGAGCGCAGAGGCGAGTATGAATTTCGACGCGCCCTCGGTGATCAGGACGAAACGCGATGGTGGCGCGCTCTCCGACGCCGCGATCGACTGGGTGATCGCCGCCTATACCGACGGTCGGGTCGCCGATGAGCAGATGTCCGCCCTGCTGATGGCGATCTTCCTGCGCGGTATGACCGGCGCGGAGATCACCCGGTGGACGACGGCCATGATCGCCTCGGGGGAACGGTTCGACTTCGGCGATCTGGGCCGGCCGCTGGTGGACAAACACTCCACCGGCGGTGTCGGAGACAAGATCACCATCCCACTGGTACCGGTGGTACTGGCTTGTGGCGCCGCGGTTCCGCAGGCCGCCGGTCGCGGCCTCGGCCACACCGGCGGCACGCTCGACAAGCTGGAGGCGATCCCGGGTTTCACCGCCGAACTGTCCAAAAACCGCATCCGCCAACAACTGTCCGACATCGGCGCCGCCATCTTCGCCGCCGGGGACCTGGCGCCCGCCGACCGCAAGATCTATGCCCTGCGTGATATCACCGCGACCACCGAGTCGTTGCCGCTGATCGCGAGTTCGGTGATGAGCAAGAAGCTGGCCGAGGGCGCCCGGTCGCTGGTGCTGGACGTGAAGGTGGGCAAGGGCGCGTTCCTGAAGACCGAGGCCGAGTCGCGGGAGCTGGCCGCGACCATGGTGGCGCTCGGTAACGATTCCGGGGTGCCGACGAGAGCTTTGCTCACCGACATGAACCGGCCACTGGGCCGTGCGGTCGGCAACGCCGTCGAGGTTGTGGAGTCCCTGGAGGTGCTGGCCGGCGGCGGCCCGGACGACGTGGTGGAGCTGACGCTGGCGCTGGCCGCTGAGATGCTCGACGCCGCCGGTCTGGACGGGGTGGATCCGGCTCAGACGTTGCGGGACGGCACCGCGATGGACCGGTTCCGCGCACTGGTCGCCGCGCAGGGCGGCGATCTGTCCGCGCCGCTACCGATCGGGGCCCATTCGGAGTCGGTGCCGGCCCCCACCGGTGGCGTGATGGGCGATATCGATGCGATGGCCGTCGCGATGGCGGCCTGGCGCCTCGGGGCCGGCCGGGCCGCGCCGGGCCACCCCGTGCAGTTCGGCGCCGGCGTGCAGATCCATCGCCGGCCCGGTGAGTCCGTTGCCGCCGGGGACGCCCTGTTCACGCTGTACACCGACACCCCCGAGCGGTTGGCCCCCGCAATCGCCGAGCTCGACGGAGGTTGGACGGTCGGGCCGCGGGAACCGGTGATCGGGCCGCTGATCATTGACCGCATCGGTTAGCGGTCGGGTCGGCGACGGTTGGGTGAACTGGCCTGCCGGATGGTGCCGCCGCGGGCAAGATGGATAGATGAGTACGCCATTGACGCTGGATCTCATCCAACAAGCCCCCAAGGCCCTGCTGCACGACCACCTCGACGGTGGTTTGCGGCCGGGCACCGTCGTCGAACTCGCCGAGCAGTTCGGCTACGACGGGCTGCCGACCACCGACGTCGAGGAACTGGCCAACTGGTTCCGCACCCAGGCTCACAGCGGTTCCCTGGTGCGATACCTCGAGCCGTTCGCGCACACCGTCGGCGTCATGCAGACACCGGAGGCGCTGTATCGGGTTGCCCGGGAAGCTGTCGAGGACCTGGCCGCCGACAACGTGGTGTACGCCGAGATCCGCTTCGCGCCGGAATTGCACATCGACCGTGGGCTGTCCCTGGACCAGGTCACCGAGGCCGTGCTGGCCGGGTTCGTCGACGGTGAGAAGGCGGCCGAGGCCGAAGGGCGCCCGATCGTGGTGCGGTGCCTGGTGACGGCGATGCGGCACGCGGCGCGGTCGCGGGAGATCGCCGAACTGGCGATCCGCTTCCGCGACAAGGGTGTCGTCGGGTTCGACATCGCCGGAGCCGAGGCCGGCTACCCACCCTCGCGGCACCTGGATGCCTTCGAGTGCATGCGGAACAACAATGCGCGTTTCACGATTCATGCGGGGGAGGCGTTCGGGCTGCCCTCCATCCACGAGGCGATCGCGTTCTGCGGTGCTGATCGGCTGGGGCACGGGGTGCGGATCGTCGACGATATCGACGTGCATTCCGAGGATGATGCGACGTTGGGCCGTCTCGCATCGCTGTTGCGGGACAAGCGGATTCCGCTGGAGTTGTGCCCGTCATCGAACGTGCAGACCGGAGCGGTGCCCAGCATCGCCGAACACCCGTTCGCGTTGCTGGCCCGCCTGCGCTTCCGGGTGACGGTCAACACCGACAACAGGTTGATGAGTGACACCACCATGAGTCAGGAGATGCTGCGGCTGGTGGAGGCGTTCGGCTACGGATGGAGCGATCTGGAGCGGTTCACCATCAACGCGATGAAATCGGCGTTCGTGCCGTTCCGGGAACGGCTGGCGATCATCGACGGGGTGATCAAACCGCGGTATGCGGTGCTGATCGGCTGAGCATTATTCGGTGCGCAGCCGGGATTCGACGAAGCGCTCCAGCTCTTCCCACTGCTCGACGGCCTCGACCGAGGAACCCTTGGGCCGGGGCTTCTTGGCGTCGAGCACATGGTCGACGAACGCGCCCAACGGCTGATCGGACTCCAGTGCCTTCGACACGCTCGGGTCCTCGGCGTAATCGCCGACGTCCCTGAGGAATTCCAGTGCGAGATCGAGCTGATCACGGTCCACGGCTTCGGGGCCGTCGGCGATGTCGTCGGCAAGACCGGACAGCACGTAGATGTTCTCGTCGGTCACCTCGACGCGCAGCGATCCGTCCGTCGCCGCGGTGCGGATGATCTCGTAGGAGCTGAAACCGGACAGATCGCTCTCGTGTTCGTCGGCCAGGTAGCGGGCCAGGGCACGCTCGGAGCTGAACACGCTGATGCGGCCGTTGCGGCCCAGGAACCGCGGCTCGTCGCCGAAGTAGCAGCGCAGTGTGTACAGGGTGCCGCTGCTGGTCATGATCCGGATCGGGTCGATACCGACCTGGGTCCAGAAGTCCTCGTCGCTGCCGAGGACCTGGCGTTCGGCCTCGGCCTCCAGCGCGTCGCTCTCCTCTTCGGTGTCCACCTCGCCCTCGATGACGACATCGTCGTCGTCATCGACGATGATGTCGTCGATCTCGGGGGCGGGCTCGGCCAGTTCGGCTTCGGCCTTCGCCGACTCTGCCTCGGGGACATCCGGGGTCTTCACCAGGGCGTCGATGGCGTCGACGACACCATCCCAGGCGCGGCCGATCACCGCCTCGATCTCGGCCCAGCGTTTGCGTCCGGCGCGGCCGCTGAAGGCCTCGAGGCCGCCGCCGATCGTGCCCAGCACCGGGTTGCCGTTGAACATCTTGGTGACCGTCGGCAGGTCGCACACCGATCCGATCGCCGAGACGAAGCCCAGGGTGCCGCGCAGCGTCTTGATGGACTCCTCGGTGGGCTTCTCGGCGACGAGTTCCGGCACGCCGATCAGGTCGTGCTGCTGGTCCTCGGCGGGATCCAACCGGTGCGCGTTGGCCAGGGTGAGCTTCTCCCACGCCGGGTGATCGGTGAGGTCGTTGTCGCTGTCGGTGCGCACGAACGCCGCCAGATCGGCAACCGACTCGAACGCGAAGATGTCCTCGTCCTTGCCGAGGAACGCCTCCCATTCGTCGCCGGCGTCTCGCCAGCGCGGTGCCCACAGGGTGTAGAGGTCGCCGTTGGTCAGCCCGATCCGGACCGGGACGATGTCAGCCGCCATGGCGCACAGCGTAGCGATGTCACCTGGGGTCTTCGGAGGGTCATCCACCCAAACGGTCGAGTCGTCCGGTTCATCTGCCGGCTTGAGCCACACCGCGGCGCGCCGACGGTCACGCGGTGGGTCGCCAGAAACCCTGGAACCCCTGCCCGGCGTTGGCCGTTCGGATGGGGGACAGCTGCACGGGGTCGCCGGCCTCGATCATGGTGCCGTTCCCGACGATCATCGCGACGTGGCCGTCCCATACCGCCAGGTCGCCGGGTCGCAGGGAGCCACTGTCGACGGCCGCGCCGATGTCCTGTTCCTGTGCCAGCCGCGGGATGTTCAGCCCGGCCTCACGGTAGGCCCACTGGGTCAGCCCGCTGCAGTCCAGTCCCACACCGGCGGCGGTGCCGCCCCACTGATAGGGCACACCGAGCTGGGTGAGCGCATGCCGTACGGCGCCGGCTGCCACGGCGTTGGGTGCCATTGCGGTGCTGCCGTCCGGCAGCGTGACCGCCTCGCCGGCGCCGAACTGTGCGGCCTCGGGCAGGTCGCCGCGATGGGCCGCCAGTATCGCCTCGGTGGGCGCGGCATCGATCCCGGGCGTCAGGCCAGGTGAGAACCCGGGGCCGAGGCCGCTCGCCGGGGAGAACCCGCCGCCGCCCGCGGTCGACAGTCCCGCCGACGTGCCCGCCGGAACGGGCGGAGCGGCCTGCGGCGACGCCGCAGTGACGGACTGTGCGCCACCCGAGAGCTCGGCCCGCAGGCGGTCGAGCAGCTCTTCGGCCGCCGCCAGGGCGCGACGCGCTTCCCCGGCGAGCTGCTCGGCCGCGCCCGGTGTGTCCAGCTCCGCTTCCAGCGCGGCTGCCCGGGCCTCGAAGTCGGTGATGAGGCGCTCCAACTCGGCGCGCACCCGGGCCACCGCATCCGCGGCGGCGCGAACATCCGCGCCGAATGCACCGAGGCGGGCGGCGAACGTGTGCGTGCTTGCGACGCCGCGTTCCAGGCGGTCTTCGGCCGATGCCGCCCCTGCGCCGGTCCACGACCCCAGCAGGTGCCTGGCGGTGCGACCGAGGGCGGCCGATTCCTCGTCGAGGCGCTGCTGTGCAGCGGCCAACGCGGCCGACGCCGGGGCGGCGTGCCCGGTGCCGACCAACGCGAGCAGCCGGTGCAGCGGCGCGCTGAGCGCGGCAGTGACGGCGCCCGGCATCGTCACCCGCCGAGCACGACGACCGACCGCCGTTCGGTGTCGACGTAGGACGCGGCGGTCTGGGCGGCGGTGTCCGCCGCCCCGGCAAGGTCCGCGCTCAGCCGGGCCAGCTCCCGCGCCGCCTCGCTCAACGCAGATGACAGCGCGGCGAGAAAATCCGCGCCGACCGGACCGAGAGCCTCAGCGCACGGGTCGGCGGCGGCGGGCAGCGCGGCGGCGATGGCCTCGAACTCGGCGACCGTGCGGTGCAGGCCGGCGCCGGCGGCTCGGATGGCCGCGGTATCAGCGAACATGTGGTTATGACGCGCGCCGGGGCCGTTCGGTTCCCATGAATATTGCGGCCGGCCTGCTCGAGGCAGCTCATCCCGCGCCGCTCGATCGTCGTCCGGCTACCCTTCGGCACATGGATTGTCGCGTCGTTGACCACCCGCTCGCCGCCGCCCGGCTCACCACGCTGCGTGACGAGCGCACCGACAACGCGGGCTTCCGTGCGGCACTACGTGACCTGACGCTGATGCTGATCTATGAGGCGACCCGCGATGCCGCGACCGAACCGGTGCAGGTGCGCACCCCACTCACCGAGACCACGGGCGCGCGGCTGGCCAATCCGCCGCTGCTGGTGCCGGTGTTGCGGGCCGGCCTCGGCATGGTGGACCAGGCGCATGCGCTGATCCCCGAGGCGCAGGTCGGTTTTGTCGGGATGGCGCGCAACGAAGAGACACATCAACCCACGCCGTATCTCGCGTCACTGCCCGATGATCTCAGTGCACGTACGGTTTTCGTCCTCGATCCCATGCTGGCCACGGGCGGGTCCATGGTTCATACCGTCGATCTGCTGCGTGAGCGCGGCGCCGTCGACATCACCGCGGTGTGCGTGGTGTGCGCGCCCGAAGGCATCGCCGCGCTGGAGAAGGCGGCTCCCGGGATCAGGCTGGTGACCGCGACCATCGACGACGGACTCAACGAGATCGCCTACATCGTGCCGGGTCTCGGGGATGCCGGGGACCGCCAGTTCGGGCCCCGCTGAGGCTCACCACATCGAGACGGCGGCCACCAGTTCGGTGCGCAGCTGCTCGGCCCGTGCGCGTGCGGTGACCAGGTCGTCGGTCGGCGCGCGGCGCACCTCGATATACGACTTCAGTTTCGGCTCGGTGCCCGACGGTCGCACCACCACCCGGATCCCGTCGCCGGTGAACACCAGCGCATCGGTGCGTTGCAGGCCGCGGCGCTGCCCCAGGTCATCCAGGTGCACCGGGATACCGGCAAGACAGGCAGGGGGGTCGGCGCGCAGCGCCGCCATCGCCACACCCGCATCCTGCACCCGGCGCGATACCGCCGATGTGAGGTGCACGCCGTGCCGCCGGGCCAGGTCGTCCAAGGCGTCGATCAGCGTGCGCCCCTGTGACCGTAGTGACGTCACCAGATCGCAGATCAGCACGGCAGCGCTGATGCCGTCCTTGTCGCGCACGGCATCCGGGTCGACGCAGTGCCCGATCGCCTCCTCGTAGGCGTAGATCAGTGCGGCACCGGGCGCGGTGGCGCGGGCCAGCCACTTGAACCCGGTGAGGGTTTCGGCGTGCTGGGCCCCGTATCCCGCCGCGATGGCGGCCAGCATCCGGGAGGACACCACCGTATTCGCCACCAACGCCGCCGACGGATCGGTCAGCAGTGACAACAGGTAATCGCCGAGCAGCCAACCTGTTTCGTCACCGGTCAGCATGCGCCAGCCGTGCGTTTGCCCGTCGGGTACGCCGACCGCGCAGCGATCCGCGTCGGGATCCAACGCGATCGCGACCTCGGCGCCCACCTCGGCGGCCAGCGTCAGCAGCAGGTCGGTGGCGCCGGGCTCCTCGGGGTTGGGGAAGGCGACGGTGGGGAAATCCGGGTCGGGGGCGAACTGCGCATCGACGACGTGCACATCGCCGATTCCCGCCAATGCCAGTGCATCCAGCGCGAACTCACCACCAACCCCGTGCATCGGGGTGAGTGCCACCCGGACGTCGCCGGCCGTGCGGCGCACGGTCGCGACGCGTTCCAGGTAGGCCGCGACGAGGTCGGCACCGGCCGGTTCCACCGGGGTGCGCGCGATTTCGTCGGCATGCGGGGCGCGGGTGATCGCCGCTTCGATCTCCCGGTCGGTGGGGGAGATGAGCTGCAGGCCGCCATCGACGAAGACCTTGTAGCCGTTGTCGGCCGGTGGATTGTGCGATGCGGTGATCTGCACACCGGCCGCCGCGCCGAGATGCCGCACGGCGAACGCCAGCACCGGCGTCGGCGCCGGGGTGTAGAGATAGATGACGGTAAACCCTTCGGCAGCAAGGACTTCCGCTGCAGACCTGGCAAAATCCTCGGAACCGTGCCGGGTGTCGCGGCCGACGACCACCGGCGAGCCGCCCAGGCATCTGTCCTTGAGGACCTGGGCCAACGCCCAGGTGGTGCGCATGACGACGGCCACGTTCATACCGTCCGGACCGCCGCGCAGCGGCCCCCGCAAGCCGGCGGTGCCGAACGTCAGCGGGTGCGCGAACCGCCGAGCGATCTCATCGGCATCGCAGGACGCCAGTTCCGCGGCGGTGACCGGGTCGGGGTCGTGCGTGATCCAGTCCTGTGCCGAGGTCATGTCCCGATTGTGCCTGTCTCGGCGTCGGCCAGCTTGCGCAACACCGGGGCCACCAGCAGCAGCAGCCCGAACTCGAGTTCGGTGAGGCTCTCCCGCATGGCGGTATCCAGCCACGCGTCGCGTTCGGCACGGTCGGCGGCCAGCAGGGCGCTGCCTTCGCCGGTGAGTTCGACGAGTTGGCGTCGCCGATCGCCGTCGTCGGCGCGGCGGGACACCAGTCCGGCCGCGGCGAGCCCGTTGATGCTGTCGGTCAGGGACTGCACGCGGACCTGCATCCGGGCGGCCAGTTCGGCAGGGGTGGCGGCGCCGGTGCGGGTCACTTCGGCCAGTACCTGCATCTGGCTCAAGGTCAGGCCGTGATCGGGTCGATGACGCCGCAGTTGGCGGGCGACCGCCATCACCGATTCCCGCAGTTCGGTCGCTGTCGAGGTGTCAGGCAGTGCCATATACCAAGTTATACCTTACTAATATTCAGAAAGACCACAGTTTGTCGCTCGATAAAGACAAGGGCATACTTGCTATTGAGGAGGGGGTCGTGTCGATGGGGAAGTGGCGCGCGATGGCCAAGTGGGTACTGCTGGCGGCGGTCAGTGTCGCGGCCACGATTCCGCTCACCGCGCTCGGCGTGCCCTCGGCGGGCCTGTTCGCCGCACTCGTGGTCGGCATTGTCCTCGCACTGGCGAATCTGGCGCCCGCAGCGGTGCCGCGCAAGGTGGGCATCGGTGCGCAAGGGGTGCTCGGTGTCTACATCGGCACCATGGTGTCGCGTGACGCCGTGGGCGCACTGGGGCCGCACTGGCTGATCGTGCTCGGCGTGGCCGTGGCGACCCTGTTCATCAGCGTGGTGTCCGGCGCGCTGCTGGGTCTGCGCCGCGACGTCAGCCCGTTGACCGGATCGTTGGCCATGGTCGCCGGCGGGGCCTCCGGGCTGGTGGCCATCGCCCGCGAACTCGGTGCCGACGACCGCGTGGTGGCCGTCGTGCAGTATCTGCGGGTGGCGCTGGTGACGGCCTCCATGCCGATCGCCGTCACGCTGATCTATCGCGCCGAGCGGACACATCACGCCGCGCTGGTGAGCCAAACTACCTCGGTGCCTTGGTATCTCAGTGTCCTGGCACTCGTCGGTCTGGTGTTGGTGGGAGCCACGACCGGCAAATTGGTCCGGTTGCCCGGCGCCGGACTGCTCGGACCGCTGGCGCTGACGGTGGTGCTGCAACTGAGTCCGGTGCCCTTCGACTTGACCGTGCCCGCCGTGCTGGTTCAGGTCGGCTACCTGGTGATCGGATGGCAGGCCGGCGTGGCGTTCACCCGTGATTCGCTGCGTGCGGTCGGTCGCATGCTTCCGGCGGCGCTTGCGCTGATCGTGGTGCTGACCGTCGCCACCGCCGGTCTCGGTGTGCTGCTTGCCCGCTTCGCCGGGTTGACCCCGCTTGAGGGGTACCTGGCCACCAGCCCGGGTGGGGTGTATGCGGTCCTGGCCACCGCCGTCGAGACCGGGTCCAACGTCACCTTCGTCATCGCTGCGCAGGTGGTACGCATACTGCTGATGTTGTTCGCCGCACCTTTGCTGGCCAAGGCCATCGTGCGGGTCAGTGACCGCTTCCGGCCTCGCGGCGCACTCGCCGGTAGATGATCGGCTGTGCGGCAACGCCATTGGCCTTGAAGTTGGCCAGCACGAAGCTCCGGAAAGTTGGGCGCAGCAGCAGTGCCGGTAGGAACGACCGCAGCGTCGGCCAGCTCGCGTGATTGACGATGCCGACATCACCGTCCTGGCCCGGCAGTGGCCGCAGCAGCGTCGAGTTCGGCAGGGCAGTGCGCCGCTGGAACCATCCGGCCGTGTACCGCCAGACGGCGTAGACCTTCTCGGCGTCATCGCAGTGGAAGTAGTTGAACAGAAACCAGTGGTCGCTGCGATGATCGACATCGGCGATGCGTGCGGGATTGCCGGCGGCCACCCGATATGAATGCTCCGTGGCACCCGATACTTCGGCGCTCAGCGCGCGATAGGCGACATCGTCGCGGACCGCGTCCAGGTCATCCACGCCGCGGGTGAGGATCAGTGCCACCACGTCGTAGCGGGCGGGCCGCGCGCCGGCCTCGGCCAGGATGTCGGCACCCTCGCCTGGCGGGCGCAGTGCGCCACGGAACACGACGGCCTCGAGCACGTCACCGCGGTCGGCCAGTGTTGCGCACAGGCCCGCCGCCCGGGCGAGCATACGTTCGCGCGATCGGCTCGGCAGTGCGAAAGGGCCTGCCCAGCGGCCGATTTCGGCGGCGATGACCAGAAATCCGCCGGCGCTGGGTTCGGTGAGCGTGACGGGTTCTGCCAACTGGCCGTTTACGATCTTCATGGGTTTCTCCTTGTTCATCGGCGGTCAAGGCCGGACAGTCGGTAAGCCAGGCGGCGACGTACCGCCGGTAGCTTCCCGGCGACCCGCAAGGCGGTGTTGCGGACGGGACGCCTGCGTGCGGACAGCGTCGCCATTCCGGTGAGCCGGTCGGCCAGTGTCACCACGCGAGCGGCGACCCGACGGCGTTGTGCGGCGTAGGTGTCGAGCAGTGCTGCCGATTCGCCGCGCAGCACTCGGGACAGGCATTCGCCGGCGGCGACGGCGTCCTCGATGCCCAGGTTCATGCCCTGCCCGCCTGCAGGTGAATGGACATGCGCGGCGTCGCCGGCCAGCAAAACCCGGTCACTGCGCAGCGTGTCGGCGATGCGGTGGTGTACCCGGAACCGTGAGCCCCACAGCACCTCTTCGACGACGACGGGCCGGGATTGCGGGCCGCGCTCATCGAGTAGCCGCTGCACGAACGCGATATCGGGTACCGCCGGGGCGTCGTCGACGGTGGCCACGATGCGGTAGAGGTCATCGGGCAGTGGAGCGAGCACCACGAGTCCGGCCGGGGAGAAGTAGAGAATCACCTCGTCAGCGGGCACACCGCCGGACAGGCGCACGTCGGCCAGCGCGAACGATTCCGGGTAGGTGCCGCCCGTGAAGGGGATCCCGGTCTGCTCCCGGATCGTGCTGTGCACGCCGTCGGCGCCGATCAGATAGCGGGACCGGACTTGTCGGCCGTCCGAGAAGGTCGACACGACCGCATCGGAACTCTGCTCGACGACCGTCACGGTGGCGGGGCGCACCACGCGCCCGCCGAGGTTGTCCAGGCGCTTGCGCAGCAGGGCCTCGGTATCGGCCTGCGAGATCATCAGCGTGTACGGGTGCGGCGTCGGCAGAGTGTCGAACGGAATGGCCATGAGCAGGGCATCCCGGTCGCGGATCGCGAACGTCGGGGTATGCACGCCGCGCGCGACGAGATCCGGCGTGACGCCGTAGGGCTCCAGGAGTTCCAGGGTGTGCGAGTGCACCACCGCCGCTCGGGAGGTGTTGGCGCCCTCTGGTGCAGCGTCGACCACCATCACCGTGTGTCCGTGCTGGGTGAGCACGATCGCGGCGGTCAGCCCGACCGGCCCGGCACCGACCACCAGCACATCTGTCGTGGGCACCGTCATCTCGACTCCTTTGTCAACAGTTGTTGGCCAACGTCTGTTGACAAAGGTAGATCTGGGTTCGGAGTGTTGTCAACACTTGTTGGCCTACAATCGTTGGCATGAGACGGCCGGCGACCGAGACCAAGGCGGTGATCCTGACTGCGGCCAGGGAGCGCTTCGCCGCGGACGGCTACGAGCGCGCCACCATCCGGGCCATTGCGGCCGACGCCGGCATCGATCCGTCGATGGTGATGCGGTACTACGGCAACAAGGAAGGCCTGTTCGCCGCGGCGGCCGAATTCGATCTCGAACTGCCCGACCTGTCCCAGGTGCCCGTCGAGGGGATCGGCATCGCACTGGCCGACCATTTCGTCGAACGCTGGGAACGCGACGAAGCGCTACTCATCCTGCTACGCGCGGGCGTCACCAATGATGCGGTCGCCGAACGGATGCGCACCATCTTCGCCGCTCAGTTGGCGCCGGTCATCGCCAAGACGATCGCCGATCCGCAGCAGGCGCCGCGGCGGGCGAGTCTGGCCGCCTCGCAGGTGCTCGGGATGGCGCTGTGCCGCTATGTGCTGGCCTTCCCGCCGCTGCGTGAGATGACGCGCCAGGAGGTGGTCGAGTGGATCGGGCCGACCCTGCAGCGCTATCTGACCGGATAACTCAGAGCCGCGCGATCACCCCGGCCAGCAGCGCGCCCATCCGGGCCGCCGACTGACGGCCGGCCTCCAACACCTCGTCATGGCTGAGCGGCTGCCCCGTCATGCCCGCGGCCAGGTTCGTCACCAGCGACACCCCGAGCACCTCGGCACCGGCGGCGCGGGCGGCGATCGTCTCGTGCACCGTGGACATGCCGACCAGGTCGGCGCCCAGGGTGCGCAACATCCGGATCTCCGCGGGCGTCTCGTAGTGCGGCCCGGGCAGTCCGGCGTAGACACCCTCGGTCAGCGCGGGGTCGATCTCGCGGGCGATCGCGCGCAGGCGGGGCGCGTAGGCCTCGACCAGGTCGACGAACTGGGCACCCACCAGCGGGGAGCGGGCCGTCAAGTTGAGGTGATCGCTGATCAGCACCGGCTGGCCGACGCTGTACTCGGGGCGCAATCCGCCCGCCGCGTTGGTGAGGATGACGATGTCGGCCCCGGATGCGCACGCCGTGCGCACCGGATGAACCACGTGCCGCAGGTCATGGCCCTCGTAGGCGTGGATGCGCCCGACGAGCACCAGTACCCGGTGCGCGCCGACGGTGACCGAATGCACCTGGCCGCCGTGCCCGGCCGCGGTGGGCGGGGTGAATCCGGGCAGGTCGGCCATCGGCACGGACGCCGACGGCTCGCCCAGCGCGCTCAGCGCCGGTGCCCAGCCCGACCCGAGCACCAGGGCGATGTCGTGGGTGGGCACCCCGGTTTGTTCGCTGATCGCGGTGGCGGCGTCATTGGCGGCCGTCTGTGGATCTGACACGAGTGAGATACTGCCAGGATGTCCACGGGTAGCGCGTCGTCGATCGTCGAGGACACCGTCAACCGCCGTCGCGATGACCTCGTCGCTCTGTCGCACGACATCCACGCCGAACCGGAACTCGCGTTCGACGAGCACCGCAGCTGCGCCAAGACTCAGGCGCTGGTCGTCGAGCGGGGGTTCGCCATCGAGGCCGCGCCCGGCGGGCTCGAC
This sequence comes from Mycolicibacterium frederiksbergense, assembly GCF_012223425.1. Lineage (GTDB taxonomy): Bacteria > Actinomycetota > Actinomycetes > Mycobacteriales > Mycobacteriaceae > Mycobacterium > Mycobacterium frederiksbergense. The sequence continues at coordinate 1,072,115 of NZ_CP038799.1, read as the reverse complement.
ACCGCGTTCCGTGCCGAGTACGGCAGCGGCTCCCTGGTGATCGGCATCTGCGCGGAATACGACGCGCTGCCCGAGATGGGGCACGCCTGCGGGCACAACATCATCGCAGCCTCGGCGGTGGGCACCGCGCTGGCACTCGCCGAGGTGGCCGACGAACTGGATCTGACGGTCGTCCTCATCGGCACTCCCGCCGAGGAGGCCGGCGGCGGAAAGGTGTTGCTGCTCAACGCCGGAACGTTCGACGATATCGCTACGGCGGTCATGCTGCACCCGGGGCCCGCCGATATGGCCGCGGCCCGTTCGCTGGCGCTCTCCGAGGTCGCGGTCAGCTACACCGGGCGTGAGTCGCACGCCGCTGTCGCGCCCTACCTGGGTGTCAACGCCGCCGACGCAGTCACCGTCGCCCAGGTGGCCGTCGGGCTGCTGCGTCAGCAGCTCGCGCCAGGGCAGATGATGCACGGCATCGTCACCAACGGCGGTCAGGCCACCAATGTCATTCCCGCACATGCCGAAATGAAGTACACGATGCGCGCCACCGACATGGATTCGCTACGCCTGCTGGAGGCGAAGATGGCCGGCTGTTTCGCCTCCGGCGCGGTCGCCACCGGTTGCGAACACAGTGTCCGGGAGACCGCGCCACCCTATGACGCGCTGGCGCCGGACCGGTTCCTGGCCGAGGTGTTCCGCGCCGAGATGATCCGCAACGGCCGGCATCCGCTGCCGGTGGAATTGGAGGCGGCCTTGCCGTTGGGGAGTACCGATATGGGCAACGTCACCCAGGTGCTGCCGGGTATCCACCCGGTGGTGGGCATCGACGCCGGCGGTGCCTCGCTGCACCAGCCGCAGTTCGCGGCCGCCGCTGCCGGGCCCAGCGCGGACAAGGCGGTCATCGATGGGTCGATCATGTTGGCTCGCACCGTCGTTGCGTTGGCGCAGAACGGCACCGAACGTGAACGGGTGTTGGAGGCACAGGCCCGGCGGAGGGCGTCATGACCCTGCGTGCGCACACCGACGCGTGGCTGGCCGCCCACCACGGTGATCTGGTGGCCTGGCGCCGCCACATCCACGCGCATCCCGAACTCGGCCGTCAGGAGTTCGCGACCACCGAATTCGTCGCGGCTCGACTGGCCGATGCCGGCCTGAACCCGAAGGTGCTGCCCGGGGGAACCGGCCTGACATGTGATTTCGGGCCGGAGGACCGTCCGCGTGTCGCGTTGCGCGCCGATATGGATGCACTGCCGATGGCGGAGCGCACCGGCCTGCCGTTCTCTTCGACGGTGCCCGGCGTGGCCCACGCCTGCGGGCACGACGGGCACACCGCCGTGCTGCTGGGGGCCGGGCTGGCGATGGCGTCGGCGCCCGAACTGCCGGTGGGCGTGCGGCTGATCTTCCAGCCGGCCGAGGAACTGATGCCCGGCGGCGCGATCGACGCCGTCGCGGCCGGAGCGGTGGCCGGTGTGGCGCGGATCTTCGCGCTGCACTGTGATCCTCGCCTGGAGGTGGGCAAGGTCGCGGTGCGGCTGGGTCCGATCACCTCGGCGGCCGATTCGATCGAGATCACCCTGCATTCGCCCGGTGGGCATACGTCCCGGCCGCACCTGACCGGTGACCTGGTGTACGCGCTGGGCACCCTGATCACCGGTGTGCCCGGAGTGCTGTCGCGGCGTATCGACCCCCGTAAGAGCACGGTCATGGTGTGGGGCGCGGTCAACGCCGGCGTGGCGGCCAATGCGATCCCGCAGACCGGCACGCTGGCGGGCACCATCCGCACCTCCAGCCGTGAAACCTGGTTGACGCTGGAATCGCTTGTCGGCGATATTGTTTCGTCTCTGCTGGCGCCGCTGGCCGTGGAGTACAGCGTGAACTACCGCCGGGGTGTGCCGCCGGTGGTCAACGAAGAGATGTCCACCCGCATCCTCACCCATGCGATCGAGGCGCTCGGGCCGACCGCGCTGGCCGACACCCATCAGTCCGGTGGCGGCGAGGACTTTTCCTGGTACCTGGAGGAGGTGCCCGGCGCGATGGCACGCCTGGGGGTGTGGTCAGGGCAGGGCGCCCAGCTGGACCTGCATCAGCCGACCTTCGATCTGGATGAACGTGCGCTGGCGGTGGGCGTGCGCACCATGGTGAACCTGGTCGAGCAGTCCGGCCTCGTCCAGTGCGAGTAAATGTCACTCTGACAGCGTCGCCGTGGATATATATGCATGACGACGCTGTCAGAGTGACATTGCGAGTCGGCCGAGCGGTCTAGGTGCCGGGCCCGACGTTGCCCGCGGGACGGATACGAAGTTCGCGCACGTACTCCGCGGGGGCGCCGGCGATCTCCGCGGCATCGGCCATCACCCCGAGGTAGCGTGCCGACGGCACACCGCCCTCCCAGGCGTCCACGACGTACAGCCAGGCCAGCACCGGGTCGGTGGTGGTGTCGGAGGTCAGGCGGTCCACCCGGCAGCGGATCTTCTTGTGGAAGCCGAGCTCGGAGCCCTCCCAGCGGTCCAGGTTCTGCTCGTCCTCGGGGGTGACGTCATAGAGCACGACGAACACCCGGGACAACGGGTCCTCGACCAGGGTCGCCAGCGCGCCCTCCCAGCTGAGGTCCTCACCGCCGAAGGTCAGCCGCCAGCCATACAGCCAGCCGGTCCCCGCCATCGGTGAATGCGGAGCCCGCTGCAGCATCTGTTCCGGATGCATGTTCGATCCGTAAGCGGCGTAGAGCGGCACGGGCCCAACTTTAAGGGGTACGGCGGGCAGGAGCGCAGCGACCCGGGAGATAGGCACGGCGGGCTGGGGGTACCTCCCGCTTGCGGGGGAGAGCGCAGCGACCCGGGAGATAGGTACGGCGGGGGAGAGCACAGCGACCCGGCGGATCGGTCATGTGTGCGCGAGCGCAGCGACCCACTACGTTTATCACCGTGCCCACCCGCATCGTGATCATCGGCGGCGGTCCCGCCGGATATGAGGCAGCCCTCGTCGCCGCGGCCCGCGGACCGGCCGTCCAGGTGACCGTCGTCGACTCCGATGGCATCGGCGGCGCCTGCGTGCTGTTCGACTGCGTCCCGTCCAAGACGTTCATCGCGTCCACCGGTGTGCGCACCGAGCTGCGCCGCGCCAACGGCCTGGGCTTCGACATCGCGATCGACGATGCCAAGATCTCCCTCGCAGACATCCACAACCGGGTCAAGACGCTGGCCAGGTCACAGTCCGCGGATATCGGCTCCCAGCTGCTGAGCCACGGCGTCTCGGTCGTGCGCGGCCGCGGCGAGCTCGTCGACGACGTCCCAGGCATGGCGCATCACCGGGTCAAGGTCACCACCACCGACGGCAAGAGCGGCGTGCTCAAGGCCGACGTGGTCCTCATCGCCACCGGCGCCACCCCGCGGGTACTTCCCAACGCCCGGCCCGACGGTGAGCGCATCCTGAACTGGCGCCAGCTCTACGACCTGACCGAGCTGCCCGAGCACCTGGTGATCGTGGGCTCGGGGGTGACGGGCGCGGAGTTCTGCAGCGCCTATACCGAGCTCGGGGTGAAGGTGACGGTGGTGGCCAGCCGCGACCAGATTCTGCCGCACGAGGATTCCGATGCCGCCGCCGTGCTGGAGGAGGCCTTCGCCGAACGCGGCGTGAAGCTGGTGAAGAACGCCCGCGCCGACTCGGTGACGCGCACCGAGAACGGCATCAAGGTCGCGATGGCCGACGGGCGTGTCGTCGAGGGCAGCCATGCCCTGATGACGGTCGGCTCGGTGCCCAACACCGGCGGACTGGGCCTGGACCGGGTCGGCATCGAGCTCGGACCGGGCAACTATCTCAGCGTGGACCGGGTGTCGCGCACCACCGCTCCGGGGATCTACGCCGCCGGCGACTGCACCGGCCTGCTGCCGTTGGCCTCGGTCGCCGCGATGCAGGGCCGGATCGCGATGTACCACGCCCTCGGCGAGGGTGTCTCGCCGATCCGGTTGCGCACGGTGGCCGCCGCGGTGTTCACCCGCCCGGAGATCGCCGCCGTCGGCGTCCCGCAGACCGCGATCGACAGCGGCGCGGTACCCGCGCGCACCCTGATGCTGCCGTTGACCACCAACGCCCGCGCGAAGATGTCGCTGCTGCGGCGCGGCTTCGTCAAGATCTTCTGCCGGCCGGCCACCGGTGTGGTGATCGGCGGCGTGGTGGTCGCGCCGATCGCCTCCGAGCTCATCCTGCCGATCGCCTTGGCCGTGCAGAACAACCTGACCGTGACCGACCTGGCCCAGACCCTGTCGGTGTACCCGTCGCTGTCCGGCTCGACGGTGGAAGCGGCGCGGCGCCTGATGGCCCACGACGACCTCGACTAAAGGCGAGGACTGGTCCCTGACGGCCCACATCGTCTGGTTGTGCCACGTAGGCTCGAAGGCGTGACCGACCCGATCTCAGGCACTGCGCAAGCTCAGCTCGGGCCCACCCAGCGAGCGGCAGCCTGGGAACGGCTCGGCAGCGAACAGTTCGACGTCGTCGTCATCGGCGGTGGTGTGGTCGGTGCCGGTGCGGCCCTGGACGCGGCGACCCGCGGACTGAAGGTCGCGCTCGTCGAGGCCCGCGACTTCGCGTCGGGTACGTCCAGCCGGAGCTCCAAGATGTTCCACGGCGGCCTTCGCTATCTGGAACAGCTGGAGTTCGGTCTGGTGCGCGAGGCGCTGCACGAACGCGAGTTGTCGCTCACGACGCTGGCCCCGCACCTGGTGAAGCCGCTGCCGTTCCTGTTCCCGCTGACCAAACGGGTGTGGGAACGCCCCTACATCGCGGCCGGCATCTTCCTCTACGACCAGCTCGGTGGTGCGAAATCCGTTCCAGCGCAGAAGCATCTGCTCAGGGCGGGCGCGCTGAGGCTGGCGCCGGGGCTCAAGCGCAGTTCACTGATCGGCGGAATCCGCTACTACGACACTGTGGTCGACGACGCCCGGCACACCATGATGGTGGCCCGGACCGCAGCGCACTACGGTGCCGTGGTGCGGACCTCCACGCAGGTGGTGGCGCTGCTGCGCGAGGGTGACCGGGTGACCGGGGTGAAGGTGCGTGACTCGGAGAACGGCGCGGTGACCGACGTTCGCGGGCATGTCGTGGTGAACGCCACGGGTGTGTGGACCGACGAGATCCAGGCCTTGTCCAAGGAGCGCGGCCGGTTCCGGGTGCGCGCCTCCAAGGGGGTGCACATCGTGGTCCCGCGTGACCGCGTCGTCAGCGAGGTCGCGATCATCCTGCGCACCGAGAAGTCGGTGCTGTTCGTCATTCCGTGGGGGACGCACTGGATCATCGGCACCACCGACACCGACTGGAATCTCGACCTTGCCCATCCGGCGGCGACCAAAGCGGACATCGACTACATCCTCGAGACGGTCAACACGGTGCTGGCGACGCCGTTGACCCACGACGATATCGACGGTGTGTACGCCGGTCTGCGCCCGCTGCTGGCCGGTGAGAGCGAGTCGACGTCGAAGCTCTCGCGGGAACACGCCGTCGCGGTGCCCTCTCCCGGGTTGGTCGCGATCGCGGGCGGGAAGTACACCACCTACCGGGTGATGGGGCAGGACGCGATCGACGCGGCCGCCGAGTTCGTGCCCACCCGGGTGGCGCCGTCCATTACCGAGAAGGTGCCACTGGTCGGCGCCGACGGGTATTTCGCGCTGGTGAACCAGACCGAGCACGTCGGCACACACTACGGCCTGCATCCGTACCGGGTGCGCCACCTTCTGGACCGCTACGGTTCGCTGATCAGCGAGGTGCTCTCGACGGCCGAAGGCAAACCCGAACTGCTGGAACCGATCACCGACGCTCCGGTGTATCTGAAGGTGGAGGCGGTGTATGCCGCGGCCGCGGAGGGTGCGCTGCACTTGGAGGACGTCCTGGCCAGGCGGATGCGGATCTCCATCGAGTACCCACACCGCGGTGTGGACTGTGCGCGCGAGGTGGCCGAGACGATAGCGCCCGTTCTGGGGTGGAGCGCCGAGGACGTCGACCGCGAGGTGGCGACGTACCTGGCCCGCGTCGAGGCCGAGGTGATGTCGCAGACGCAGCCCGATGACGAGTCTGCGGATGCCCTGCGGGTCGCGGCACCCGAGGCGCGCGCGGAGATTCTGGAACCGGTTCCGCTGAATTGAGCGCCCCGCTGCCCGACCGTGACGGTCTGGGACCGACGCGGATACGCCTGCGCGGTGGTGCGGTGCTCGTCGAACTCGCCGACCGGTTCGGCGAGGGCGCAGCCACCAAAGTTCTTGCCGGGGAAGTGGTGTGCGCGAACGGCACGGTGGTCGAGGCGTCGACGGTGCTGCCGCCCGGTGCCGTCGTCTACCTCTATCGCGACCTGCCCGACGAGGTTCCGGTCCCGTTCGAGATGCCGATCCTGCACCGCGACAACGACATTGTGGTGGTCGACAAGCCACATTTCCTGGCCACCATGCCCCGCGGCGGGCACGTCGTGCAGACCGCTGTGGTGCGCCTGCGGCGCGAGCTCGGCCTGCCGGAATTGAGCCCCGCACACCGGTTGGACCGGCTGACGGCCGGGGTGCTGCTGTTCACAGTGCGGCGCGAGGTGCGTGGCGCGTACCAGACCCTGTTCGCCGAGCAGAAAACCCGCAAGACCTATCTGGCCCGTGCCACCGGCACACCCACGGTCGAGCTTCCGACGGTGGTGAGCAGCCGGATCATCAAGGTGCGCGGCCAATTACAGGCCTACGAGGAGCCCGGCGATCCGAACGCCGAAACCTACGTCGAACGCCTCCCCGGCGGGTTGTACCGGCTGACGCCGCGCACCGGCCGCACCCACCAACTGCGGGTGCACATGGCCTCGCTCGGTGTGCCGATCGACAACGACTCCCTGTATCCGCACGTGATCGAGGTGGCAGCCGACGATTTCACCAGGCCGTTGCAGCTGCTGGCGCAGACGCTGGAGTTCGAGGACCCGCTCAGCGGCGAGTCGCGGCGGTTCACCAGCGGCAGGGCATTGTTCGCCGGGACGTAGGTCTTGCCGGGCAGCCTCCGACGTGGTCTGGTGTGCCACGGGTCGGCTCAATTGTTTTCGGAAAGGTTCGTTCATGCGTGCTGCGGTGGCTGCGTTGTCGATGTTGGCTGTGGGAGTCATGGGTGGGACGGGTGCGGCGTGGGCTGCGCCCGCGGCCCCCAGTGCGCAGGAGCTGACCGCGGAGTTGCAGCAGGTACTGAACACCGGTGCCCCGGCCGCCGTCCGCGCCGCCAAGCTGGCAGGCGGGGACGCTGCGGTACCGACCGCGGACAACATCGCCAACCGGCTGAATACCTACAGCGGCATGGTCAACTGGCAGGTGCAGAATCCGGTGCTCAACGGCGAACAGGTGGACGCGCAGATCGCGGTGACGATTCCGCTGTTCGGCACCAAGACGCACAACATCTACTGGATCAACCAGGACGGTGCGTGGAAGTTGTCCAACCCGTCGGCGTGCGTCATCGCGCGTGACGTCGCCGGCGTCGACTGCACCGTCTGAGGCGGTCAGCTCTCCTTGAGCGTGAACTGGGCGATACCGCCCCAGTGCTGCAACGTGTGCGTCTGTGCCAGCGGGTTCTCGGCGAAGAGCCATTCGACGTAGAGCTTTTTGATATTGCGCGCCAAATCGACCGGAATATTGCCGATGACGGCCGCTTCCAATCCTTCGATATCGATCTTCAGGATGTCGATATGGCCGTGCTTTTCGACGACGTCGCGCAAAATCTGCTGAGAATTGACACATGTCACGGTCAGTGAGTTGCCGAGTTCGGCGTTCACGCCGCCATAGCGGCCGGTTTCCTCGAAGCCGAATTCGACCTCGCCCGCAACGGCGCCGACCGCCACTTCCTGCAGCGCGTAGCGATCCTCGAACGGGCGCAGGTTGTTCTGCAGGCGCGCGACGTTGCGTGGCAGCGGCTCGAACAGGTAGGTGAACGCCTCCGGGTTTCGGGACAGGAAGTACGCCGCCGAAATGCCGATGTTCGAGCCGAAATCGACGATGACGCGGTCGGTGGTGTCGGCGTGGTAGTCGGATCGGCAGAAGATCTCGTTCACCGTCAACACGTCATGCGCGGTGTACAGCTGCAGCGACACCCAGCCCAGCGGGGTGCGGACGCGGATGACAGTGGGATACGTGCCGGAGCCGGTGAGGTAGCGCCGGAAGATCTCCCCGGGATGTTCGTAAACCCGCAGCATGTTGCGTGCAGCGAGGTAGTTCCGGCGATGCAGAACAGAACCGGCAATTTTGCCGAACCCGCGCCCAGCGATCTGCATTCCACCTCCAAAGTGACGGGATCAACCTTGCCGTAGGTATGCCCGGTTGCGACTGAGATTAGTCGCAAGCGCGGTGTTTCACAGCGGAGGGCCACCTATGTGTGACGTAGCAGTGACCTTGCCATGGCTGGGATCGTCGTTCGCCGATGGTTGCTGAGCGGCGGTTCACTGCACCTGACAGCAATGATCTGATCTACTGACCGGCGTGGACCGCACCGGTTTTGACCAACTGTTCGACATGTCGGATCGCACGGTGATTGTGACCGGCGGCACTCGCGGCATCGGTCTGGCGCTGGCGCAGGGATTCATCTTGGCCGGCGCGCGGGTGGTGGTGGCAAGCCGGAAGGCCGATGCGTGCGAGGCGGCGGCCGAGCACTTGCGTGGGCTGGGTGGACAGGCTCTCGGCGTCGCGACACACGCCGGTGATCCAGACTCGCTTGCGGCGTTGGTCTCGGCCACTGTCGCGGAGTTCGGCGGTGTCGACGTGGTGGTCAACAACGCCGCCAACGCCCTTGCGCAGCCGCTGGGTGAGATGACGCCCGAAGCATGGACCAAGTCTTATTCCGTGAATCTGCAGGGGCCGGTATTTCTGGTGCAGCATGCATTACCGCACCTGAAACAGAGTTCGTCGGCCGCGGTGCTGAACATGGTGTCCGTCGGCGCTTTCAATTTCGCACCGTCATTGGCGATATACGCGTCCGGCAAAGCGGCGTTGATGTCGGTGACCCGTTCGATGGCGGCCGAACTCGCGTCGTCGGGAATCCGGGTCAATGCGATTGCGCCCGGGCCCGTCGACACCGACATGATGCGCAACAACCCCCAGCAGACCATCGACGCGATGGCCGCGGGCACCCTGATGAAGCGGCTCGCCTCGCCCGACGAGATGGTCGGTGCGGCGCTGCTGCTGTGTTCGGGTGCCGGCAGCTATATGACCGGTCAGGTCGTCATCGTCGATGGTGGCGGGACGCCGCGCTAGTCCTTCTTGCGGTCGGCGAAGGCCTGGGCGAACGCCCGCATCTCGCCGCTGGTGCCGGACAGGATCTGGCTGCGGTTCTCGACGTGCAGCGCCGTCTCCAGGCTGCCGGCGTCGAGGTTGGCCCACAGCACCTGCTTGGTGGATTCCAGGCCGAATTTGCCGTAACCGCATAGCGTTACCGCGATCTCGAGGGCGTCCTGCAGTACCGCGTCATCCTGGGAGATCCGGGACACCAGGCCCAGACGCAGGGCTTCATCGGCCTCCACGGTGCGCGCGGTGAGGATCAGATCGAACGCGGGTCCGGCGCCGATGATGCGCGGCAGGGTGTAGCTGACGCCGATATCGCAGCCCCCGATGCCCAGTTTGATGAACTGCGTGCACAACCGCGCCGAGCGGGCCGCGATCCGGATATCGGCGGCCATGGCCAGTGCGAAGCCGCCGCCGTAGGCGGGGCCGTTCACTGCGGCGATCACCGGCTGGCGCAACCGATGCAGTTTCACGGTCAGCTCGGCGATACGTTCCTGCCAGCGCATCCCGGCGCGGGGCGCCTCCAGACCTGCCGAAACCGCCGGCGGGTTGGGGTCGGTGAGGTCCAGGCCGGCACAGAATCCGCGACCGGCACCGGTCAGCACCACCACCCGGCAGTCGTTGTCGGCCTTGATGGTGTCGAGGGTGTTGTGCAGCTCTTCCACCAGCGTCGAGGACAGCGCATTGAGTTTCTCCGGGCGGTTGAGCGTGATGACGGCGATCTCGGGCCGCGGATGGGTCAGCTCCAGTTGTGACATGTGCGACACACTAGGTGTCGTCGCTACGCCATCCCCGCACACCGACGGCGATCATCAGCATCTGTTTGATCGCGGTCTGTTTGATCGCCTCCAGCGCTGCCGGGTCGGCGACATCCTCGACCAGTTCGGCGATGGAGATCATCGCGTTGACGAACAGGTTGGCCAGGATGTTGAGGTCCTCGCTGCTCCAGTTCTTCAGCCCGGGGAACCGGGCCAGGTCGATCGCGAGTTCGGAAGTGAGTAGCCGTATTTCGGTACGGATCGCGTAGCGCAGGGAGGCGGTGCCGCTGGACCGTTCGCGGGTGATGAAGCGCCAGTGCTCGCGGCGCTCGCTGATACCGGCGATCAGGATCTCGGCGGACGAGTCGATGACGTGGTTGGGGTCGAGCTTGCCGGCCCGTGCGCCGCGGAGCATGTCCCGCAGTGAGCGGAACGATTCGTCGATGAGCACCAGGCCGAGCGATTCCATGGAATCGAAGTGCCGATAGAAGGCGGCGGGCACGATGCCCGCTTCGCGGGTGACCTCACGCAGGCTCAGGCCGGTGAAGCTGCCCTCCTCCAGCAGATGCAGGGCGGCGGCGACGATCGCGCGGCGGGTGACTTCCTTGCGTTCGTCGCGCGACAGCGTGTCGCGCGAGCGTGACTTGCTTGAGCGGTCGGATCGACCCGCTCGCGATCTCGAAACGTCACTTGCCACAACCACAGAGCCTACCGGCGTATACCCGGCCTGAGCTCCGTCGATGCCGTTATCACGTGTTTGTGATTCAAGAGTACGAGTGTTCACTATGTTGCGCCCATCACAGCCTGCGGATTTTCCTTGACCAACAACCTCTAGCACGATCAGAGTGTACATATGTTCACCGAAACATTGACGCGGCGGATGTCCCGGTCCTCGCTGCTGAACCTGCTCACCGGACCCCATGGTGTCGACCGCTACACCGAGATCGTCGACCCGACCTGGACGCAGGGGCAGGCCCGCGCACGCATCGTGGCCGTCCGCCGTCAGACTTCGCGCAGCGTCACGCTGACGCTGCAGCCCAACCGCGCATTCGCCGGCTTTCGTGCCGGCCAGCACATCAACCTGTCCGTCGAAATCGACGGCCGGCGCCGCACCCGGTGCTACTCACCGGCAAGCGCCGAGGGCAGCCGGCTGATCGAACTGACCATCGGCCGCCACGACGACGGCCTGGTCTCCACCTACCTGTGCGATCACGCCCGGCCCGGCATGGTCGTGGGCCTGGACTCCGTCGGCGGCGACTTCGTGATGCCGGCCGTTCGTCCGCGGCGCATCCTGTTCGTCTCCGGCGGCAGCGGCATCACCCCGGTGCTGTCCATGGTGCGCACGCTGCGCACCGAGGGATTCTCCGGGGAGATCGCCTTCATTCATTACGCGCGTTCTGCCGCGGAGGCCTGCTATCGCCAGGAACTGGACGCGCTGCCCGGCGTCCGGGTGCTGCACGGCTACACCCGCGACACCGCCGGCTCCGAGCTGGACGGCCGGTTCGGGCCCGAGCACCTGGCGGCCGCGATGCCCGACCCGGATGCCGTGTTCGTGTGCGGTCCCGCAGTGCTCATCGAGGCCGTTCGCGAGCTCTTCCCGCAGGCGTACTCGGAGAGCTTCGTGCCCCCCGAGTTCGTGCTGCCCACCGAAAGCAGTGGCGGCACCATCACCTTCGCCGACAGCGGTGTGGAGGTCGTCGATGACGGTCAGCCGCTGCTGGCCCAGGCCGAGGCCGCCGGGCTGAACCCGGAGAGCGGGTGCCGAATGGGTATCTGCCACAGCTGCACCCGCTTCAAGAAGAGCGGCGCCGTTCGAAACCTCATCACCGGAGCGGTGTCCACCGCTGATGGTGAAGACATCCAGATATGCGTCACCGCCGCCGTCGGTGACGTCGCCATCGATCTCTGAGACCGGAAGGAACAGCAATGACTGACACAATTTCCGTTCGCCCCGAGGACATTTCCCGTCGCTCCGCTCGCCCGGAGGCCATTTCCCAGGACAACATCCGCAACCGCGCGGTGCGCTCCGACAAGTACTCCCTGACTCCCGAGCAGGCCGACGCGTTCGGTGCCGAACTCGACGCGATCCGTGAGCGCGTGGTCGCCGATCTCGGCGAGCGGGACACCACCTACATCCGCAAGGTCATCAAGGCCCAGCGCACCCTCGAGGTCGGTGGGCGCGCCCTGCTGTTCGGTGGCATCTTCCCGCCGTTCTGGCTGGCCGGCACCGCGATGCTGGGGGTCGCCAAGATCCTCGACAACATGGAGATCGGCCACAACATCATGCATGGCCAGTACGACTGGACGGGCGATCCGGCCCTGGCCAGCAAGGCTTTCGAATGGGACAATGCCTGCCCGTCCGATCAGTGGCGGCACTCGCACAACTACATGCACCACACCTACACCAACATCGTCGATATGGACCGCGATATCGGCTACGGCGTCCTGCGGATAAGCGAGGACCAGAAGTGGTCGCCGTACTACCTGGGCAACCCGGTGTACGCGTTCCTCCTGATGGTGCTGTTCCAGTACGGCGTGGCCCTGCACGAGCTGGAGACCGAACGCATCCGCTCCGGTGAGATCAGCATCGCCGACAAGCGCGAGATCATTCGAGGCATCTGGCAGAAGACCAAGCGCCAGACCCTCAAGGACTACGTGGCTTTCCCGCTACTGGCCGGGCCGTTCGCGCCGTGGGTCTTCACCGGCAACCTGACCGCCAACCTGATGCGCAACGTGTGGTCCTACATGATCATTTTCTGCGGGCACTTCCCGGAGGGGACCCAGGAATTCTCCATTGAGGAGACGAAGAGCGAATCACGCGGGCAGTGGTACTTCCGCCAGCTGCTGGGATCGGCAAACCTGACCGGCGGCAAGTGGTTCCACATCCTGAGCGGCAACCTGTCCTTCCAGATCGAGCACCACCTGTTCCCGGACATCCCGGCCCACCGGCACGCCGAGATCTCGGTGGAGGTCCGCGAGATCTGCGAGCGCTACGGACTGCCCTACAACTCCGGGTCGCTGCCCAAGCAGTTCGGCACGGTGGTCAAGAAGATCCTGCGGCTGGCGCTGCCGAACCGCAAACCGGCCGCCTCTGAGTCTGAAATGGCTCACGCCGCCTGACAATTGGGGCACCAGTATCTGATCCGGTCGCCGCTGTCGTCCCTTCTGATGGGGGTACGGCAGCGGCGACACGGCTCTCCGGCCCTGCCGTACACCCAGAATTGTTGACCGCGTCGGGTATTGCCGGTGATGATGCGATTCGGGCGGTTCCTGTTCACCCACAACATCTCCCGCGCGCGCTGCACGACTCGTAGGGGATCGGCAAGGGAACCTACGGGTGCATCGGGGCCACGGCCCAACACGAAGCACAGTTCGTTGGCGAAGACGTTGCCGACACCGGCCATCACCCGCTGATCCAGCAGGGCGTCGGCGAGTTGGCGATCCGGCTCGGCGATCAGGTTCGCCGCCGCGCGCTGCGGGTCCCAGTCCGGGCCGAGCAGGTCGGGCCCGAGATGGGCGACCACATCCTGATCATGGTCGCGTGCCAGGACGTCCAGGATGCCCAGATCTATCCCGAATGCCGCGGTGTCCGCGGTGCCCAGCACGATCCGGATTCGGTGCTGCGGACCGCGGAACCCGCCGATCACCCAGCTGCCGTCCATCTTGAGATGAGAATGGATGCTGGCCTCGCCCACCCGGATGAACAGGTGCTTGCCGCGGCTGAGGACCTCGTCGACGACCTGCCCGGTCAGGTCCACCGTCGCATGGCGGGGGACTCGGATGTCGCAACGGGTCAGCGTTTTCCCGACCAGCGCCTCGCGCAGCTTGGCGGCAGTACGGAAAACGGTGTCACCTTCGGGCATAACCCATTGAACATGCTCACGCCTTCGCGAACAGATTCAGACGGAGGTGAGCGCAGTCTGCTGCCGGTGCACCCGACCGGGTGACAAGTTCAGCGCAGGCGAAGCCCCCGCGGGGTCCGGGCGAAACCGGCGGTGACGAGCGCCTCCATCACGGTGGCATGTTCCGCACCGGCGCCGGGATCGAGCACGGTCACCGCATTGATGCGTTCCACCAGCAGGGACGGGATCCGCCCCGAAGCGACCAGGTTCGCCAGGGCGGCTGCGGCGGCGGCCTGGGCTTCGGGCTCGGCACCGAAACTGAGCAGCGACTTACCGCCGCGCTCCAGGAACCACACCAACTGCCCGTCGACGAGCGCCACCAGCGCACCGGCCTTGCGTCCCGGGCGGTGCGTCACCTCGGTGCCCTCCGGCCACGGCAACGCCATGCCGTACGGATTGGCGGGGTCGGTGGCTGCCAGCACCACGGCATGCAACTCCGGGCGCTGCGGGTCGATACCGTCCAGATACGACCGCAGCCGGTCGACCGTGGACGCCGCGGCGAACTGGGCGCCGCCGAGCGATTCCACGAAATAGCCGCGCTGGCAGCGTCCGGCGTCCTCGAAGGCGGTGAGCACCTTGTACAGCATCGCGAAACCGCCGGGCACGCCGTCGGCGGCACCGCGGGTGAGCACGCCGAAGCGATTCAGCAGCAGCTCGGCCTGGAAGTGTGCGCGCACCGTGGAATCCGGGGTGGCGGCGGGCAGCGCCGACCAGCGGCCGGCCACCGTCGGGTCGGCGCGCGGCTGCCCCTGGGCCAGGCTGTAGCGGCTCAGCCGCGGGGGGCGCTGGCGTTGACGGTGCGACGGGGCGCCGGTGCGGCGCGGGCCCGACAGCAGGGCGCGCACCGGGGCGAACGTGTCACCGGTCACCCATCCTGCCCAGATCAGTTCCCACAGTGCTGTTTTGAGGTCACCCTCGGATAATCCGTCGGCCAGTTGGCGGAAGAAGTAGGCGCCACCGTGGTCGAGTGACGCCATGATGGCGCGGTGATGGTCGTTGAACTCGATCTCGGCGGGCGGGGCGAGCGTCATCGGCGCCGTGTCGCCGAGGTGGAAGGAGATCCAGCCGTCGGACCCGCCGATCTGACCCGAACCCGACCACGTCACCTCACCGGAGGCCAACAGCTCGTCGAGCATGGCGGGTTGGTAGTCGGCCACTCGCTGGGGGAGCACCAGCGTCTCGATCGCCGATGCCGGCAGTGCCTGGCCGGCCAGCTGCTCGATCACGACGGCCAGGCCGTCCACCCCACGGTTGCGGGTGGAGCCGACATGCTGCCACGCGGGCAGGAACCGGCCGTAGGCCGCGGTGCTGACCGGCTCCACCGCGGCGCGCAGGGCCGCCAGTGACCGCCGCCGCAGAATCTTGAGAACCGTGGTGTCACACCATTGCCCGGAGGATCCGGCGATCGCCTCGGTGAACTCGCCGCGGATCAACCGGCCGTCACCGGCCAGCCGGCCCAGCACGTCGGCGGTCACCCGGATACCCAGCCCGAACCGGGCGGCAGCGTCCTCGGTGCTGAAGGGTCCGCGGGTGCGGGCGTAGCGCCCGAGCAGATCGCCCAGGGGATCGGTGACGGTGTCGGTGAGGCTGGCCGGCACCCAGACCGGTACCGCCACTCCGACGCCGTCGCGCAGCAGCGCGACGTCTTCGACGGTCACCCACCACGTCGATCCCGCGTAGGACACCGTCAGTGCCCGGCGGGCTGCCCGCAGCCCTTCCAGCCAACCGCCGATATCGTCCTGCGCGCAGCGCTCGACGATCTCGGCCTCGGTGAGCGGCCCGAGCAGGCGCAGCAGATCGGCGACCCCCTCCGCGTCACGGACGGCCCGATCGACATCGAGATGCTGCAGTTGCCTGGTCGTCGCGGTGACGACATCGGGGTCGAGCAGGTCGCGCAGTTCCACCCGACCCAGCAGCTCGGCCAGCAGCACGGTGTCCAACGACAGTGCGGCGGCGCGCCTTTCGGCCAGCGGGCTGTCGCCCTCGTACATGAATGCGCCGACGTACCCGAACAGTGCGGCGGCGGCGAACGGTGAGGGTGTGGCGGTCTCGACCTCCAACAGCCGGATCTTGCGCTGGGCGACCCTGCTCATCACCTCCGTCAGCGCGGGCACATCGTAGACATCCTGCAGGCATTCCCGGACGGTCTCGAGCACGATGGGGAATTCGGGATACTTGCGGGCCACGTCGAGCAGCTGCGCGGCGCGCTGGCGTTGGTGCCACAGCGGGGACCGCTTGCCGGGGTGGCGGCGCGGCAGCAGCAGTGCCCGGGCGGCACATTCGCGGAAGCGGGATGCGAACAGCGCCGAGCCGCCGACCTCGTCGGTGATGATCGGTTCCAGCTCGTCGGCATCGAACACGAAGAGCTCAGCACCGGGCGGATCGTCGCCGCCATCGGGCAGGCGCACGATGATGCCGTCGTCGGAGGCGGTCGGTTTCTCATCGATGCCGTAACGTTCCCGCAGCCGCCGCGCGACCGCCAGCGCCAGCGGGCCGTGCACGCGTAAGCCGTAGGGGGAGTGCAGGATCACCCGCCAGTCGCCCAGCTCGTCGTGGAAGCGCTCCACGATCAAGGTGGTATCGCTGGGGACGGCGCCGGTGGCCTGGCGCTGTTCGTCGAGCAGCTGCCACAGGTTGTCGGTGGCGAACTCGTCGAATCCGGTCTCCTGGCAGCGCTTGCGGAAGTCGTCGGAGCCCAGCTGGGCGAGTTCGCCGGTGAACGCCCCGACCGCCGCGCCGAGTTCGGCGGGACGTCCCACACTGTCACCGCGCCAGAACGGCAGCCGGGCGGGCAGGCCCGGTGCGGGCACCACCAGCACCCGGTCGTGGGTGATCTCGGTGATGCGCCAACTGGTGGCACCCAGCGAGATCACGTCGCCGGGCCGCGATTCGTAGACCATCTCTTCATCGAGTTCGCCTACGCGTGAGGGCTTTTCGGACTCGGAAGCGAGATAGACGGTGAACATGCCGCGGTCCGGGATGGCGCCACCGGAGGTGACCGCCAGCCGCTGGGCGCCCGGCCGTGCGTTCAGGTTTCCGGCGTCGCGGTCATAGACCAGTCGGGGGCGTAGCTCGGCGAACTCGGTCGAGGGGTACTTGCCGGACAGCAGGTCCAGCGTCGCTTCGAAGGCGCTGCGCGGCAGGCTCGCAAAGGGGGCGCTGCGGCGCACCGTATCGAACCAGGCATCGGCGTCCAGTGGCTCGAGTGCCGCGGCTGCAACGGTGTGCTGGGCGAGCACGTCCAGCGGGTTCGCCGGAACCCGCATGGTCTCGATCTGGCCGGCCCGCATTCGTTCCACCGTGACGGCGCAATCGATCAGATCGGTGCGGTGCTTGGGGAAGAGCACACCTTGGGATATCTCGCCGACCTGGTGCCCGGCCCGGCCGACCCGCTGCAGGCCGCTGGCCACCGACGGCGGCGCCGACACCTGGATGACCAGGTCCACCGCGCCCATGTCGATACCGAGTTCCAGGCTGGAGGTGGCGACGACTGCCTTGAGCCGACCACTCTTGAGGTCATCCTCGACCAGTGCGCGCTGCTCCTTGCTCACCGAGCCGTGGTGGGCCTTGGCCAGCACGGTCGGTGCGCCGAAGCTCTGCCCGCTGGCCATGACGTGTGCCGGCGCGCCGGCGGCCACCTTCGTGTTGTGCCCGCCCGGCAGTTCCACACCGTTGCGTTCGGCGTGAATCTCGTTGAGCCGGGACGTGAGACGTTCCGCGAGGCGGCGCGAATTGGCGAACACGATCGACGAGTGATGCGCCTCGACCAGATCGACGATGCGTTCCTCGACATCGGGCCAGATCGAGCCTTCGGTCAGATTCGTCATGTCCGGCACCGGAACCTGGACCTGCAATTCGAAGGTCTTGTCCGCGGGCGGGGCGACGATGGTGGTCGGAGCCGTCCCGGCCAGGAACCGGGCGACCTCCTCGGCGGGGCGCACCGTCGCCGACAACCCGATCCGCTGCGCCGGCCGTTCCAACATGGCGTCCAGCCGTTCCAGCGAAACGGCAAGGTGCGCACCGCGTTTGGTGGCGGCGACGGCGTGCACCTCGTCGATGATCACGGTGCGCACACCGGCCAGGGTGTCGCGCGCCGCCGAGGTGAGCATCAGGAACAGTGATTCGGGGGTGGTGATCAGGATGTCGGGGGGCCTGGAAATCAGGTCACGGCGGTCCTTGGGGGTGGTGTCCCCGGAGCGCACGCCGACCGTGATGGTCGGTGCAGCCACCTCTGCCCGTTCGGCCACCCGGGCCAGTCCGGTCAGCGGGGTGCGCAGATTGCGTTCGACATCGACGGCCAATGCCTTGAGCGGCGAGACGTAGAGGACGCGGGTGCCGGCAGCCGGCTCGCCCGGATGCTGGGCCAGGTCATCGATCGCCCAGAGGAAGGCGGCCAGTGTCTTGCCCGAGCCGGTGGGGGCGATGACCAG
Source organism: Mycolicibacterium frederiksbergense (assembly GCF_012223425.1). GTDB lineage: Bacteria > Actinomycetota > Actinomycetes > Mycobacteriales > Mycobacteriaceae > Mycobacterium > Mycobacterium frederiksbergense. Next base: position 1,053,765 of record NZ_CP038799.1, on the reverse strand, counting down.
CGTGTTGTCCCCGTCTGCGATCGCCGACCAGGCCTGTTCCTGGGCCGCGGTGGGCGCCGGGAAGGTGCCACGGAACCAGTCCCGGGTCAGCGGACTGAACCGGGCCAGCGGATCGATCTGGGCGGGCACGTCCTCCATGGTGCACCTCTGTACCGACAAGTGATGATGACCTGCGCAAACACCTGTTCATGGCGCTCCGACAGGCATATGCTTCCTACGAAGCCGTCAGTTTCGCTCACGACGACTGAAGGAGTCAGTGATGCGACTGTTCAAGATGCTCGCCGTGCCCGTGCTGATCGGCGCGGGCCTCACCGCAACCCCCACCCCCCTCGCCGTCGCCGACTGCACCAGCACCGGTGGCACGACCATCTGCTCGCAGGGCGATGTCCGCGGCTCGAACACCGGCGACGGTCCGAGCGGATCGTCGGGGCCCTACGTGCCGTACCCGTGCGACTACGACTGGACGGACTGCAACGACGCCTGGGGATGGGAGATCGACGTCAATCTCGACCCGGACTTCGGCGGGCCGGGCGGTCCGGGTGGACCGAATGTCGGACTGCCCGGAGGCGGTGGCCGGCCCAGCGCCGGCGGTGGCCGCGGTGGTCGCGGACGATGAACGCACAGAACCCGATCGAGGAGAATGCCGTGCTGTCGAAACCCATTTCGCCCCGCCGGGTACTGGCGGGGGCGTTCGCCGCGCTCGCCGTGTTCGGTTCCGTCGCAACGGCATCCGCGGAGCCGCTGCCTCCGCCTCCACCTCCGCCCAACTGCACCGCCGCGGATCTGGCCGGGGTGATCGCCGGAGTCACCGCGGCGACATCGGCCTATCTGTTCACCCACCCTCCGGTGAACGATTTCTTCACCGGTCTGAAGGGAAAGACACAGGAGGAGCGTCGGGCCGAGCTCGGCACCTACCTGGACGCCAATCCGCAAGTCCGCGATGAACTTCGGGGTATCCGGCAACCCACCAGGGACTTCCGCGCCCGCTGCGGCGGCTAACGGTTCGGCGCCGACACCGCCGCGGCGAGGGGTGCCGGGATACCCGGCATGCGCCCGACGGCGTCGAGCAGGCTGTGTGCGCAGGTGTCGGCGACGACATCGGCGTCCAGGGTGGGGTCGAGCACACGCTGGCGGCACAGCTCGAAGGTGAACGCCAGCCAGCCGTACACGGTGGCCCGCAGGTCGCGGGGCGTGGTGCCGTCCGGCGGGCGGCCCGCGGCGGCCCACAGGCGATCGATGATCCGTTCGGCCTGCTTGACATTGGCCGTCTCGACCAGATCGTCCACGCCGCGCAGCACCGGATCGGCCCGCCCCATTCCCAGGTACGCCGCCCACGCGCCGTGCGGATGCTGCTCGTCGTAGTGCAGATAGGCCAGCACGCCTGCGCGGACCTGGTCGAACAGCGACTGTCCGGGATCGGCCGGGGCGTTGGTGGCTTCGAACAACCGCTCGCCCTCGGCCCGGACCACCGCGGCGAAGAAGGCGCGTTTGTCCGGGAAGTAGTGATACATCAGGGCCCGGGACACCCCGGCCCGTTCGGCGATCTCGTCGATCCGGACTTCGTCATACGGGCGTTGACCGAAGACTTCGGCACCCAGGATCAGCAGTTCGCTGCGTCGATCGCCGGGGGACAGCCGGCGCCGGGTTTCGCCCACGCAGGCATCGTAGTGCGCACGCAGTCTCTCGCTGAACATGCGTGGCCGACCGTCCATTCTGTCACACTGCCCTCATGATCCAGGGCTTCTCGCATATCGGCATCGGCGTCACCGACCTCGACCGTTCGATCCGCTTCTACACCGAGGTATTCGGGTTCGCGCAGCTCTATCAGCTCGACTTCGACAACAACGAGGTCGCCGCCACCATGGAGCAAGAGGGCCGCTTCCGTTCCGCGATGCTGATCCGCGACGACATCCGGATCGAACTGTTGCAGTGGGTCGACGTCCCGATCACCGGATCGGGGGAGCGCAAGCCGATGACCGAGCTCGGTTTCACCCATCTCTCGTTCCGGGTCGAGGACGTCGACGGCCTCACCGAGGCGATCCTCGCCGCGGGCGGGGCTCTGGTGGAGTCGACGCGCACCGTGCTGGGTGATGCCGCAGACCCGACCTCGGGCCGGTTCATTTACCTGACCGACCCCGACGGCACCCGCATCGAACTCATGCAGAACGTGCCCGATCTCTCCGGGATCAGCGCCGCCGACATCGCGGCCTCGGCCGGCGGCTAGATCGTGCCGCCCGGGAACATCGTCTTGACGGCCTGGGTGATGTCCTGGCGGGCGGCCGACTCACTGGTGGGGTCCAGGGAGCTGATCGCCATCACGTAGCGCCGGTCGGCGCCGATCACGCCGGTGGACACGTGTAGCTGGTTGGGCCGCTCCAGCAGCAGAACCAGCCCTGCTTGACCGCCACCGGTTCGGCGTAGAGCCCCTCGGGGATGCCGAACCGCTGTGGGTAGCCGTCGTTGCCCGTCGGGGTGGACTGCGCGAGGTTGCTCATGATGATGCTCGCCTGTTGGGGCGGCAGCCCGCCGCTGCCGTTCAGCAGCATGTCGTAGTAACGGACCAGATCGCCTGCGGTACTTGTGGTCACGTCCCAGTGCCCGTTGTAGGGCGCTGTCGTGCCGGCCAACCCGTACCGCGCCTTGATGCGGGCGATGACGGCGTTGCCGCCGCTGCGATCCCAGAAGTTCTGGGCCGCGCTGTCGTCCGAGGAGCGCAGCATGGCGTCGAGTGATGTGCGGTCGGCAGCCGAGAGTGTGGTCTTTCCTTCCGCTTCCTGCAGCAGCAGGTCGTCGGCGATGAACAGCTTCACCACGGACGCGATCGGGAAGGACTGATTCGCCCCGGTCGAAGCGGTCTGACCCGTGTTGCGGTCCAGCACCACCGCGGTGATGTCGGCGCCGGACCTGGCCGCATCCGCGGCGGCCTGCTGCACGCGCGCCTCGAGTCCGGCGAACGAGGTGGGAGCCGGGCCGGGTGGCGCCTCGGGCAGCGCGGGAGCGGTGGCGGGTGCCGGTGGGGTGTTCTCGGCGGTAGGCGGTGTACCCCAGGACTGCGCCTCGCATCCGTTGACGAGCAGCGCGACCCCGACGATCGCCATTGCCGTCATCGTTCGGTTACGCAGCGGCCAACGCATGAGTCTCCTCGAAGCAGATCCTGAAACCGGGGAAAGCGGTATCAACGCTGTACCCACCCGTCACCCCAGCCTAAACGGCGGGCCCGACGGTGGCTCATCGGCGACATCGACACCCGTTCCATCACGGTGGGCCCGGCAGTGCTGTGCTGACAGGTACTGGCGATGCCTGTGTCGACAGGTCCTCGGGCTCGACAAGATCGGAGCCTGGTTTCGGAGGACATCCTCGAGACGCTCGGCGGCGACCTGCCCGAGGAGCCTGACGCGACCTGGGGCTGTGTGCATTCGATATGAGTTCTCCCCGCGGATCCCGTCGCCTGCTCAACGTGGAATAGGGACCGCCGCCTTGGTCCGCACCGCCGTTCGCCGAAAGCTCCTTCTCCGGAGAAGTATTGGTAGTTCCTATGAGTGTCATGACAGTGTCGGGGCAGGCCCATACCGTTGAAGGTGTGAAGAGGTCTGGTCTCGCAACGTGCGAAACGTCGAGCTGAAAGCCTCTGATACACAATCGAATACGTCGGCAACATCAATGCTCTGCGCCGTCCGGCGCACACTCACCCGGATCACCCCTGCTGGCGCAGTGACGCCCCAGCAGGGACTGGCCGAACCAGCAGAGGAATCGAAATGCAGAAGACACTCATCACCACGGCGACCTTTATCACGTTGGCAGTCGGAACATTTGGTCTGGCGAGTACCGCCTCGGCGGCGCCGTCAGGGGCGTCGGCCACAGAGACCGTCGAGGACCTACGCGCCCAAGGTTACAACGTACAGGTGAACGGCACCCGCAATGGGCCGCTGTCCAACTGCTCGGTGGATGCGGTGCGCGGAATGTCCAGCGACACGCCTGGTTCCACGGTGTACGTGGATCTGTCCTGTTCGACCGAGTACATGGACTGAGACTCGGAAAAGACCAGCGCCAAAGCCGTCACGAGAGCGGCGGCCCCGGGCTGGATCCGGGTGCGTCGTGCGACGCCGTGCGGTACCGGGACAACATCTCGATCAACTGGGTCTCCAATCGCTCAGGTTCGATCGGTTCCGGGCCAGCCAACAGGTGATGGACCACCATCTCAATGGTCGATACCACCAGGTGAGCCGCGGTGGTCTGATCATCGATGGTGACCTCCGGTGATCTCGCCAAGATGTCGCGCAGGCGCGCCGTCCGCGCTTCCTTCACCTGCGCCACCTTGGCCATGAGCTCGCCGGCACGAGGTGCCTGTTCGATCAGGACCCGCAGGAATTCCGGGTCGGCTCGATGATTCTCGACGCTCTGTATCAGCGAGCTTGCGACCGAGCGCGGTCGTCGTCGCCGAGGACGCGACACCCGAGTATCTCGACTACATCCACGACCCGCCTCAGGCGTTCACGTCATTAACACTGCCGTTCGACGGAGCCCACGGCAACGAGTTGTCGGTGTTCACCGGATGATCGCACGGGTTCAGCCACCCAACGCCCGTTGGTACCGCCGCATCCCGGAGATCCAGCGGTCGTAATCTGCACCCTTACCGCGGTACATGTCGAGTACCGACGCATGCGGCAGCACCAAGAAGCGCTCTTCTAGGATCCCGTCCAGTGTCGCCGCGGCCACGTCGTCGGCGCTCAGCACGTCGCCCGCGGTGGTGATGGATGCGGCCGCGACCCGCGCGGTGGCATCCGCGGACTCGGTGATCGCGTCCAGCAGTGGTGTGGCGACGCCCATCGGGCACACGCATGTCACGCCGATACCGTTGTCGCCGTGGGTGATCGACAGCCACTCGGCGAACCCGACCGCGGCGTGTTTGGACACCGCGTACCCGGCGGCGCCGACCTGGGTCAGCAGACCCGCCGCCGAGGCTACGCTGACGAAATAGCCACCGCCGCGGGCGATCCAGTCCGGCAGCAGCGCATCGGCGGCCCGGATGTGTCCGCGCAGGTTCACCTCCAATACCCGGTCCCAGTCGTCGTCGGAACCCAACCCGGAGGCGCCGATGACACCGGCGTTGGCGACGTAGATGTCGACAGGGCCGAAAGCGTCCCGGGCGGCGTCGAGCAGAATGGCGATACCGGCGACGGAGGCGGCGTCCGCGCCGACGCCGACCGCGTGCTCGCCGATCCCGGCAGCAGTCGCGGCAGCGGCGTCGGCGTCGATGTCCCCGGCGACCACCGAGGCCCCGGCATCGGCGAATTGTTGCGCCAGGGCACGGCCGATTCCCGAACCCGCCCCGGTGATGACCACGACCTTGCCTTCGATCTGCATGGAACGTGTCTACCAGTGTCTAGCGCACCAGTTCGCGGAGCTCCCGCTTGAGCACCTTGCCGTAACTGTTCTTCGGCAGTTCGTCCACGTAGACGTAGCGTTTCGGGCGCTTGAACCGGGCGATCCGCTCCAGCAGGTGGGCATCAAGGGCATCCTCGGCGGCCGTGCCCACGATGAACGCGACCACCACCTCGCCCCACTCCTCATCGGGTGCCCCGACGACGCAGGCCTCCTCGACACCCGCGTGCTCGATGAGCACCTCCTCGACCTCGCGCGGGTAGATGTTGCTGCCGCCGCTGATCACCACGTCCTTGCTGCGGTCGCGCAGGGTCAGGTATCCGCGCGCATCGAACGATCCCATGTCCCCGGTGTGCAGCCAGCCGCCGACCAGCGTGCTCGACGTCGCCGCCGGGTTGTTCCAGTACCCGGACATGACGACATCGCCACGGCAGGCGATCTCGCCGATCTCATCGATGGCGGCCGGGTTGCCGGTCGCGTCGAGCACCGCGACCTCGACACCCGAGCGCGGGTAGCCGACGGAGCCGAGCACCGCGTCATCGGCATCCAGGTGATCCTGCTTGCGCAACCCGGTGATGGTCATGGGGGCCTCGCCCTGACCGTAGAGCTGGGCGAAGATCGGGCCGAACGCCGCCATCGCCTTCTTGAGACTGTCGACGTACATCGGGCCGCCGCCGTAGACGACGGTCGTGAGATTCGCTGGGCGTGGCCGGCCGGTCGCGACCAGCCGCTGCACCATGGTGGGCGCCAGAAAGCAACTGACGCCGGGGTGATGGTCACACAGGTCGAGGAACTCCTCGGGTTCGAATCCGGTCGAGGCAGGAATGACCTGCCGGGCACCGCGCAGGATGTACGGCGCGATGTAGAGACCCGACCCGTGCGACATCGGCGCGCCGTGCACCAGGCTGGAATTCTCGTCCGGCGAATCGAAGTCGGCCAGATGCGACACCGTCATCGCCATCAGATTGCGGTGCGAGAGCATCGCGCCCTTGGATTTGCCGGTGGTACCGCTGGTGTAGAACAGCCAGGCCAGGGCGCCGGGATCGGTGCCGGCCGGGACCGCGGGGTCGGATCCCAGGCGGGCGGCGTAGGACGGGGAGTCGATATCCTCGACCGCCACACCGGTGACCCCCGCCAGCCCGGCGGCGATCTTCGGTGACGCGAACACCACCGCCGCCCCGGAATCCTCGAGGATCTGCGCCATTTCGAGTGGGTGCAGCTTGAAGTTGATCGGGACGACGGCGCAGCCGGCGGCCCACACCGCGAACATCAGCTCGATGATCTCGGGCCGGTTCTCGCTGGCAATGGCGATTCGGGCGCCGGTGTCACGATCGGCGCCCACCGAGGCAGCAAGCCGCAGCGCGCGATCCCGAAGCTCGGCGAAGGTGTGCAACTGCTCGGTGCCGCCGTACACCGCGCCGCGCTCCCCGAAGCGTGCCGCGGCCTGGTCGAGTACCGCAAACAGGTTCACCGGGCGACCCACTCCGAGGTGAGCGCGAAGTCCGACAGGTACTTCGTCGAGCTCCAGCCGCCGTCGACGACGATGGTCTGGCCGTTGATGAAAGCGCCTCCGGGAGAGCACAGGAACGCCACCGTGCTGGCGATATCGTCGACCGTGCCGAGGCGGGTATGCGGTGTCATCTCGGTGTTGATCTTGCGGAAGCGCTCGTCCTCCAGGCGGGTGGCGACCATCGGTGTCAGGGTGACTCCGGGTGCCACCGCATTGCAGCGGATGCCTTCGGCGCCGTACTGGCAGGCGATGTGGCCGGTCAACGCGGTGAGGCCGCCCTTGGCCGCGGAATAGGCGCCGCCGCGCATCCCGCCGACCACCGCGAATGTCGATGTCACGTTGATGATCGCCGAGCCCGGCCCCATGTGCGGCAGCACGTCGCGGGCCAGCCGGAACGGCGCCCGCAGCATCAGGCCCAGAAAGTAGTCCAGCGACTCGTCATCGGTTTCGTGCAACGGCTTCGGACTGCCGACACCGGCGTTGTTGACCAGGAAATCAACATGACCCCAACGGGATACGGCGGCCTCGACGATCTGTGCCGGTGCCTCGTCGGCGGTGAGGTCCACGGCCAGCGTCGCGATCCGGTCCGGATCGCCGACGGCACGCTCGAGTTCGGCCAGCCGGTCCCGGTCCCGGCCGGCGCCCAGCACCGCCATGCCTGCCTCGGCAAGCTTGACGGCGCAGCCGAAGCCGATCCCGCTGCTGGCTCCGGTCACGATCGCTACCTGCATGTCAGTGGAGCCCCTTCGTCAGCGTCGCTCGGATCTGGTGTTTGAGCACTTTCCCGGCGTCGTTCTTGGGCAGTGCATCCCAGATGGCCACCTGCTCGGGCGCCTTGAACGTGGCCAGGCCGTGCGCGTTCAGCAGATCCCGCAGATCCTGAACCCCGGGCGTGCTCTCTGCCGCGGGAATGATCACCGCGCAGGCCCGCTCACCGGTGCGAGCGTCCGGAATCCCCACGACGGCGATCTCGGCGATACCGGGATGCCCGATCAGGATGTCTTCGACTTCCTTCGGGGAAATGTTCTCGCCGTTGCGGATGATGATGTCCTTGGCGCGTCCGGTCACCACCAGATGGCCGTCCTCGGTGAGGTGGCCGAGATCGCCGGTGCGAAAATAGCCCTCGTCATCAAAGGCCTCCGAGGTGTCATCTTCGTGCAGGTAGCCCGTGAGCATCTGAGGTCCGCGAACCCTGATCTCACCGTCGACGACCCTGATGTCCGCGATCCCGGCGTGGCCGTCGGTGTCTGCCGCGCGGTCCGCGTCCTCCGGCGAGCCGACGGTGGACACCGGGACCTCGGTGGAGCCGTACACCCGGGTGACGATGGCCTTGTCGAAATACCCGGTGGCCCTGCGGATGAGCGAGGGCGGCACCGACGCGCCTCCACAGATGAACACCTTGAGATCGGGCAACCGGCTGCCGGCGCGTTCGGCGGCGCCGAGCAGCCCGACCAGAAACGGTGTGGCGCCGGCCATGTGGGTGCATCGGTGCGTGCGCATCAGGGTCACAGCCTCGTCGCGGTCCCACTTCTCCATGAGGACGGCGACCGAGCCGAGCAGCAGCGGACACTCGAAGGCGTAGATCGAACCGCCGATATGGGCGATGGGGGAGGGCACCAGGAAGACGTCACCCGCGTCAATGCGCCAGTGCTCACCGAGCTGGCGGATCAGGGCATGGAGCGAAACATGGCTGTGCAGCACCCCCTTGGGTCGCCCGGTAGTCCCGGAGGTGTACATGATCATCCGCACCGCGCCGGAGTCCAGGTCCACGGGATCGGCGGGCGGTGCGGCGAGAAGCTCCGGCAGCGGTGTCTGCCCCGGATGTTCCCCGCGGACGACGACGACCTCCGGTGGTGAGGACACCGCGGCCGTCACCCGGGACAGCATGGCGGCATAGTCGAATCCGCGGAAATGCTGCGGGACGAAGATCATTCGGACGTCGGCGTCGGTGAGGATGAACTGCAGCTCGCGGTCGCGCAGCGACGGCAGGATCGGGTTGACCACCATGCCCGCCATGGCCGCGGCCAGATAGACGATCGCGGCCTCATGCCAGTTGGGCAGCATGAAGGACACCACGCTGCGGGGGTGCATCCGCCGCGACATCTCGGTGGCCAACGCGCCGGCCTGCCGGTACAACGCGGCGGCCGTCAGGTCGACGTCGCCGTCGACGATGAGGACTCGGTCCGGAGTATCTTGCGCCGCAACGTGAAGCGCGTCGGCGAGTGTGCTCACGGCCGGCCTTTGACGCGGCGCATCGTCATCGAATGGCGGTACCTGGCCGCCGGGTGGGTGTTCACGGTGACCTGAGCGACCTCGCCATCGGAGGTCGTGTAGCTGCGCTGCATCTGCAGCGCGGGTGCCCCCGCATCGATCTGGAGCAGCTCGGCCAGATCAGCGGAGAGCGCGATTGAGGTGATCTCCTGATGCACCTCGGTGATGCTGACACCGTAGAGATCCTCGATCAGCGGGAAGATCGGTCCGGAGTGACGTTGCAGCATCCGTCCGACCGCGGCGAAGGCCCGGTTGATGTAGTACTCGGTGCGGCAGATCGGGGTGTTGGTCCCGGCGTCCCGCCGGTAGCCGCGCACGGCCAGCCATTGCTCGCCGAGCCCCAGACCGGTGCGCCCGGCCAGTTCGGCGTCGATGGTGACCATCGCATGGGAGTCGATCTCGAACTGCGCGCCCGCCGCGAACGCCAGCAGGTCGTCGATGGACATCACGTCCTGGGCATAGGAACTCGACGACGGCCGCGGCACCACCAGGGTGCCGGTCCGCGGACGCGAAGACACCAGGTTGTCGTCGCGCAGCCGGCGCAGTGCCTCGCGCACCGTGTACCGGCTGACTTCGAAACGATCGCACAGTTCGTGCTCGGTGGGCAGCTGGGAGCCGACGGGGTATACCCCGTCGACGATCTCCTTCCGCAGCGTCCGCGCCACCTGCAGATAACGGTGTTCTGTCGCTTCAGTGGTCATAGCTCGGCTCCCGCTCGCTCCGGTCCTCGCTCCGCTGCGATCCTCACTTCGCGCTCGCCTTCAGTGGTCATGTCTCGGCGTCACCATTTCCGCAGCGCGTACACGCTGCCCTCACCGTCGGCCGAAACGTACAGCGTGCCGTCGGGTCCGGCGGCGATCCCGGCGAACGGGCCCTGCGGTCCGGAGAACGGCGGCATGCCTCGAAGCGGCTTGACGGTCACCCCGGGTGGCGCGCCGACCGGCAATCCGGCGGCGACGGTGCGGCGCGCGCCGGTGGCCAGGTCGACGGTGATGACCGCCTTGCTGCCGGCGTCCACGATGTAGAGCAGGCCGTCGAGCACCAGGATGCCCTGCGGGGTGAGCAGCCCGTCGACCACCGTGTCGGTGCCCGACGGCGTCACCCGCAGCACCGCAGCGTTCACCGATACCAGCACGCTGCCGTCGGCGTCGGTGGTCACCCCTACCGGCGTATCGAGGCCGGCGGCCAGCACCTCGGTGCCGTCGCCGGTGATGGCGAGCACCCGCCCGGTGCCCTGTTCGACGACGACCGGGGTGCCATCGGGCAGCAGGGTGACACCGTAGAGCTGATCCAGACCGTCTGCCAGATAGTCGGTTTCGTTATCGGCGGGGCGGTAGCGGGCCACCTGGCCGCCCGAGGTGGTGACCACGAACTCGCCGGGCCCACCGGGAGTCAGGCCGCGGACGAAACCCGGATATCCGGGGCTGAACAACATGCCCACTGTCTGCAGCGTGCCGTCTGTGGCCAGACTGTAGAGGTAGGTGCCGTCGGCGATGTAGAGCAGGCCGTCGGCGCCGACGGTGACATCCAGCGGCCAGTTCAGCCCGCCCGGCAGCAGCGCGCGGGTGTCTCCGCCGCCGAGGATCTCGGTGATGGCGCCGGTGAAGTGAGAGACGAACAGCCGTCCGTCGACGAACGCGCAGTTGTCCAGTCCCGGCGTCAGGGTGGCCAGCACGGTCTGGGCGCCGGTGCGCGGATCGATGCGCAGCACCTGACCGCTGGCGACCTGGGTGGAAACGATGCTGCCGTCGGCGTCGAACTTGACCGAATCGGGTACGCCCAGATCACCGGCCACCACCTCGGCCTCACCGCCCTCGGGGTGCACCCGCCAGATCTGATTGGCGTTCATCACCGGGAAGTACAACAGCCCATCCGGCCCGACCTCCATGGCATTGGGGGAGGGCAGGTCGGCCAGGATCAGCCGTGGCTCGCCGCCGGCAAGGTCCATCTCGAACAGACGGCCACCCTCTCGGCACTCGTTGACGAACAAGCGGTCCTGATGGACGGTGATGCCGTTGGCCGAAGGTAGATCGTCGCGCAGCACCCGGGTGGTCCCGGACGCATCGCGCGCGCTGACCCGGCCGTCCATCACCTCGGTGGCGAAGAGGCTGCCGTCGGCTCCGAAGGCCAGATCGTCGGGGGCGATGATGTCGCCGCCCTTGGCGCTGATCGTCTCGATATCGCCGGTGGTCACGTCCAGCGCGCTGATCTGACTGCCGGTCACCTGCGCGATATAGAGCCGGCCATCGGCGCCGGTACGCAGGCCGTTGGCGCCGAACAGCCGGCTGGGCTCGGTGAGGCGGGTCAGGGTCCAGCCGGTGGCGGCTTCCGGTGACGACCCGGCCGGGTACCGGCCGGCCTGCGGGGTGCTCATGGGCTGGACGCTATCAAGCCCCTGCTAGTCCAGACAATAGTTCGATCGTGGCAGCAGCCCGCTCTTGACTAGCATATAAATGCTGCGGAATAGTGTTCTCCGTTGTGCAGAGTGACATATGTTGTACGGACAATTAGAGGCAATGACCGAAGGCGGTTATGACTGATCTCCTGAGCCTGGATGGCCGCATCGTGGTGGTCTCCGGCGCCGGTGGTGGTGGAATCGGCACCACGGTGACCCGGCTGGCGGCCGAGGCCGGAGCGACGGTGATCGCGGTGAGTCGTTCCAAGGACAACCTCGACACCCATGTTGCGCCGCTGGCCGATCGCGGCCTGCCGGTGATCCCGGTGACCGCCGACGCGTCGACCGACGACGGCATCGAAACCGTGCTCGACGCGGCGCGGACAGCGCACGGCACCCTCTACGGTTTGGTGAACATCGCGGGCGGCGCCGCACCGGGAACTTGGATGCCGGCCACCCGCGTCTCCCGCTCGGACTGGCGCGATCTGTTCACCGCGAACCTGGAAACGATGTTCTTCATGAGCCAGGCGGTGGCCGCCGAGATCCGCGCCGCCGGTGACCCCGGCTCCATCGTGTCTGTGTCCTCGATCAGCGGGATGAACAGCGCACCGTTTCACATTGCGTACGGCACCGCGAAGGCGGCGATCGTCGCCGCCACCCGAACCCTGGCCGTCGAGCTGGCCCCCCACGACATCCGCGTCAATGCGGTGGCGCCCGGAGTCACCGAGACCGCGGCATCGGCAACCTACGTCGACGCCGACCCGGACCGCGATCAGCGGGCCATCGCCATGGGCCGCCGGGGCACACCCGAGGAACAGGCCGGAGCGATCCTGTTCCTGCTGTCCGATCTGTCCGGCTATGTCACCGGGCAGACGCTGCTGGTCGACGGTGGACTCAACCTGCGGTGGACACACCTGGGAGCAGACAACACGTCGTTGTTCTTGAAAGACCAGAACTTCCGCGAAGCGATCAGTCGGATCTGAGAGGACAGGCACATGACCCACACCGAATCCGATCTCGACGCCGCGATCGAGATCGACGCCGAACCCGACGATTCCACGGGTGAGATCGCCGAGGATCTGTCGACGGCGATGACCATTCCGGTCGATGCCTATATTTCTCCGGAGTATGCGCGCAACGAACGAGATAGGTTGTGGCGCAAGGTCTGGCAGCAGGTCGGACGGGTCGAGGAGATCCCCGAGGTGGGTAGCTACCTGACCTACGACATTCTCGATGACTCGATCATCGTGGTGCGCACCGGACCGGACACTTTTGCCGCCCACCACAACGTCTGCATGCACCGCGGCCGCAAACTGATCGACAACCCCGAGGGCGCCAAGAACACGACGGGCCGGGCACGCAAGTCCTTCGTCTGCGGTTTCCACGGCTGGACCTACGGTCTGGACGGTGCCTGTACCCACATTCGCGAACAGGACGACTGGCAGGGCACGCTCACCCCGGGCGCCACCCATCTGGCCCCGGTGCAGGTGGACACCTGGGGCGGATGGCTTTTCGTCAACATGGACCCGCATTGCGAGTCTTTGGCCGATTACCTACATCCGGCCGCCAAGATCCTCGACCCGTTCGGTCTGGAGAACATGCGCTACAAGTGGCGCAAATGGCTGTACTTCGACTGCAACTGGAAAGTCGCGATGGAGGCCTTCAACGAGACCTACCACGTGTTCACCACCCACCCGGAATTCAACAAGTTCGGCGAGTTCAAGGGCTGGGCCAAGGCGCAGGGCAAGCACAGCAACATCGGCTACGACGCGCCGAAGGGTATGGACGAGACCAAGTCGAAAATCCGCCTCGGCACCGGCGATCCGCGCATCTCCACCGCCGAGATGCAGGTCTACACCATGGAAGAGACCAACGCCACGACGACGAAGACGCTGGTCAACGCCGCCAAGCGGCTCGTGGACGAGCTGCCCGAAGGCACCCCGGCCGATCAGGTGCTGCAGCACTGGTTGGCCTCGGCACGCCGCGACGACGAGGCCAGAGGCGTGATCTGGCCGACCATCCCGCCCGATATCCTCGGCCAGAGCGGCACCGCGTGGCAGATCTTCCCGAATTTCCAGGTGGGACAGGGCCTGACCAGCGCACTGTGCTACTCGGCGCGCCCCGACCCGAGCTATGACCCGAACAAGTGCATCTTCGAGGTCGCGGTGTTCGAGCTGTACCCCAAGGGCGAAGAGCCCGCGACGGAGTGGGCCTACACCCCCAAGGATTCACCGAACTGGCTATCGGTGCTACCGCAGGACTTCTCCAATATGGCTGCGGTGCAACAGGGTATGAAGTCGGCGGGATTCCCCGGCACATTGCCCAATCCATACCGCGAGCGCAGCACCGTGAACCTGCACTTGCAGCTGTCCAAGTACATGGGCAGCGGCGAACCCCAAGGCATCTAGCGATTTCGGCGTGATTCGATGCGCTCAGCACAGCGAATCACGCCCAAATCACGAGAAGGAGAGACAATATGAAGGTCAATCTCGGTACCGGTGCGCAGAACTCGCTCGACTGGGAACGGGTCATGGCGGGCGATTTCAGCAGCCCGCCCGCGACGCCGGACTACAAGTGTGTGCAGGCCGCGCTGGCGTTGGGTGACCTGGCCGAGCCGCTCGGCTATGACGGCATCTGGTTCCCCGAACATCAGGGCACTCCGTACGGCATGACGCCCAACCCGATTCAGGCGCTCACCTACTTCGCGGGCCGCACCGAGCGGGTCAGCCTGGGTACCTTCGTCGCCGTCGCGCCGTGGTGGAATCCGGTGCGACTGGCCCACCAGATCGCCTACCTCGACATCGTCTCCAACGGCCGCTACAACACCATCGGTATCGGCCGCGGGGTGTCCAAGACCGAGTTCGACGCCGTCGGAGTGCCCCGCGAGCAGAGCCGGCAGCGGTTCAACGAGACACTCGACATTCTCGAGCTGGCGTTCTCCGGTGAGCGGTTCTCCTATGACGGTGAGATCTTCAGCTTTCCCGAGATGTCGCTGCGCCCCGAACCGCTCAGCAAGGACCTGTTCTCCCGCATCTTCAGCTCCTCCTCGACGGCCGAATCGCTGGAGATCCTGTCCCGGCGCGGCATGGTGCCGCTGTTTGTCGGCAACAAGCCGATCTGGGATGCCGGCGAGGAGGTCCGCAAGGTCAACACCTTCCGCGCCGAGGAGGGCTTCGAGCCCTGTCAGCCCAAGAACGTGATGTTCATGTACGTCACGGAGAAGGAAGACGACACCCTCGCCGCACTCACCGAGCAGTGGATCTGGACCGCCAATCGCGACGTCAACGTCCACTACGGCTTCGCCGATGCGTCGAACTTCAAGGGCGTCAGCGGCTATGAGGCCTACGCGGCCCGCGAGGCGACCGCCACCGCGGTGCTCGCCTCCTCGGTCACCGGCGACCAGAAGAAAGGCGGCCCGCCCGGGTACCACGCCTCCAACCTGCTCATCGGAACCCCCGAGGTGGTTTTCGAGAAGCTCAAGGCCGCCCAGGAGGCGTGCTCGTTCTCCGAGGTGACCATCGTCCCGCAGTTCGGCACCATGCCCTATGAGGACGCTTTCGAGAGCACCAAGCTGTTCGCCAAGGAGGTGCTGCCGGCCATACACGAACTGGCGGCTCCGCTGCATCCCGCCGCCCTGCCGGAGAACGTCACCGTATGACCGACCAGCAGACCTGTGGGCCCACCGACACCCCGACCGATATCGACATCCCGGCGATCCGGGAGAAGTACGCCGCCGAGCGGGCCAAGCGGTTGCGGTCCGAGGGCGCCGATCAATACCTGGAACTGGAAGGCGATTTCGCCGACTTCTACGAGGTAGACCCGTACACGACGGTTACCGAACGGGACGCGGTCACCGAAGACGTCGACGTGGTGATCCTCGGTGGTGGCTTCGCCGGGCTGCTGGCCGGGGCCCACCTGAAGAAGGCCGGCGTCGAGGGTATCCGCGTCATCGAGATGGCAGGCGATTTCGGCGGTGTCTGGTACTGGAACCGTTTCCCGGGCATCCAGTGCGACAACGACGCCTACTGCTACGTCCCGCTACTCGAGGAACTCGGCTTCATGCCGTCGAAGAAGTTCGCCGACGGCGCCGAGATCTTCCAGCACTGCCGCAACATCGGCAAGCACTTCGGGTTGTACGACGGCGCGCTGTTCTCGACGCAGGTACGCGATCTGCGCTGGGAGGATTCCACCCAGCGCTGGCAGATCAGCACCGATCGCGGCGACGACATCCGGGCCCGGTTCGTGGTGATGGCGCAGGGGTCCTACAACCGTCCGAAGCTGCCCGGCATCCCCGGGATCAAGGATTACAAGGGCCACGTGTTCCATTCCGCCCGCTGGGATTACGACTACACCGGCGGTGACGCCGACGGCGGGTTGGACAAGCTGGCCGACAAACGTGTCGCGTTGGTGGGCACCGGTGCGACCGGCATCCAGCTGGTACCGCATCTGGGCCGGGACGCCAAGGAGCTCTTCGTGTTCCAGCGGACACCGTCCTCGGTCGATGCGCGGTCCAATCCACCCACCGATCCGGAGTGGGCGGCGTCCCTGCAGCCTGGCTGGCAGGCGGAGCGCAAGCGCAACTTCCACAACTGGTCACCGTTCGTCGGCGTGGTATTCGGTGAACCCGACCTGGTGTGCGACTTCTGGACCGAGCTGGGCCGCAACCTGACGGCCCGGATCGCGGGCAGCGAGGATCCCGCCTCGGTGACCATCGAACAGATCATGGCGTTCCGGGAGGAAGAGGACTACAAGATCATGGAGCGGCTGCGCCGCCGCGTCGCCGAGATCGTGGAGGATCCCGAGACGGCCGAGGCGCTGAAGCCGTACTACCGCTTCATGTGCAAGCGGCCGACCTCCAGCGAGCAGTACCTGGCGTCCTTCAACCGGCCGAATGTGACACTCGTCGACGTGTCGGCGTCCAAGGGCGTGGAACGGCTGACGGCCAACGGCATCGTCGCCGACGGTGTCGAATACGAGGTCGACTGCGTGATCTTCGCCAGCGGATTCGAGATCTCCACCGAGATCAGCCGGCGCTTCGCGATCGACAGCATCATCGGCCGGGATGGGTTGTCGCTCTTCGACTACTGGCGCAACGACTACAAGACGCTGCACGGGATGACCACCCGCGGGTTCCCGAACCAGTTCTTCATGGGCTTCATCCAGGGCGGCGTGTCGGCCAACACGACGGCGATGTTCGAGCAGCAGGCCGAGCACATCGCCTACATCATTGCCGAAGCGCAGAACCGCGGTGCCAGGACGGTCGAACCCAGCCAGCAGGGCCAGGATGCGTGGGTCGCCACGGTTCGCGAACTGTCGATCGACAACTCGGCATTTGAATTATCCTGCACACCAGGTTATTACAACAACGAGGGCCGGGGCGGCGCGGAGCGCAACGGCTCCTTCCTCGGTGACTTCTACTCGCCGGGTTTCTACGCCTTCGACGACGTGATCGCGCAGTGGCGGGCCACGGGCGACCTCGACGGACTGGAGCTCACCCCATGACGACCGCGACCGAGGCACTACAGGCACGGGACATCAAGTCCCGCATCGGATCCGAGGTTCGCGCCGACAAGGCAACCCTGCTGTCAGGAGAACACGCCGCTGAGATCCGGGACCTGCTGGAGCAGCGGGGCGTGCTGGTCTTCCCGCAGATCGGATTCAGCGATGAGGAGCAGATCGCCTTCACCGAGACGCTCGGTACCTTCGCCCCGGAGGCTCGCGGGGAGAAGCTGTACAAAGTGTCGTTGGACACCGAGGTCAACAAGCAGGCAGATTATCTGAAGGGGTCGCTGTACTGGCACCTGGACGGGACCATGAACGAGGTGCCGATCCTCGCGTCGCTGCTGCAGAGTGTGGCCCTGGGGAACCCGGATGAAGGCGACACCGAATTCTGCAACACCTACGCCGCCTATGACGACCTGGCCGATGAGGACAAGGCCGAGATCGCGGATCTGCGGGTGATGCACTCGGCGTGGAACACGTTGTTCTACTACGACCCTGAGCCATCGGCGAAGACCCTCAAGCAGATGATGGCCATCGGTGACCGGGAACTGCCCTTGGTGTGGACCCACAAGTCGGGTCGCAAGTCGCTGGTGCTGGGGGCGACCGCGCGCCACATCACTGATATCGACTACACCAGGAGTGCGGAACTGCTGGTGCGCCTGCGTGATTGGGCGACCCAACCGCAGTTCACCTACCGGCACAAGTGGACCGTCGGGGACCTGGTGATCTGGGACAACACCGGCACCATGCACCGGGCCACACCGTATGACCCCCGCTCGGGGCGGCTGTTGCAGCGCACCAAGCTCGAGGGCGAGGAACCGTTCGCTTGACCAGCCAGCTGCGCTTCGACGACCGCGTCGCCGTCATCACCGGCGGCGGACGCGGTCTGGGCCGGGAGTACGCGCTGCTGCTGGCATCGCGGGGCGCCAAGATCGTCGTCAACGATCCCGGCGGCACCCTGACCGGCGACGGGTCGGATGTGGGCCCGGCTCATGACGTGGCGCGCGAGATCATCGCTGCCGGTGGGCAAGCCGTCGCCAGCACTGAGTCGGTCGCCACTCCTGACGGTGGCAAGGCCATCATCGACGCCGCCATCGCGAACTTCGGGCGCATCGACATCCTCATTCACAATGCGGGGATCGTGCGGCGCGGCTCACTCAAGGAATTGAGCTATCAGGATTTCGAGTCCGTGCTCGATGTGCACCTGCGTGGCGCTTTCCACGTGGTGCGCCCGGCGTTTCCGCTCATGTGTGCCGCCGGCTACGGGCGGATCGTGCTCACCTCCT
The DNA here is from genome assembly GCF_012223425.1 of Mycolicibacterium frederiksbergense. Taxonomy (GTDB): domain Bacteria; phylum Actinomycetota; class Actinomycetes; order Mycobacteriales; family Mycobacteriaceae; genus Mycobacterium; species Mycobacterium frederiksbergense. The sequence continues at coordinate 1,035,419 of NZ_CP038799.1, read as the reverse complement.
CGATCGGCGGGCTGTATGGCAACCACGGTGTCGCCAACTACGCCGCCGCCAAGGCCGGGCTCGTCGGGCTCACCAACGTGGCCGCACTCGAAGGCGGCGACGAGGGTGTGACGTGCAATGCGATCATTCCGGGTGCGGTCACGAGAATGGCTGAGGGACTGGATACCTCGGCCTACCCGCCGATGGGATCGGATCTGGTGGCGCCCGCTGTCGGCTGGCTGGCGCATGAATCGTGTTCGGTGAGTGGCGAACTGTTCGTGGCGATCGCCGGCCGGGTTGCGCGCGCGTTCATCGCCGAGACGCCCGGTGTGTATCAGCCGTCCTGGTCCATCGAGGACGTCGCGACCAACATCGACGCCATCCGCGATGACACCGCACCGCTGGTGTTCGCGCCGGTGCCCGACGGACACACCGAGCACATCCGCTTCTCGTTCGGGATGGCCGCCCAATGACCGAATTCCAGGGGCCGCTCAAAGGGGTGCGGGTCATCGACCTCACCGCCATGGTGATGGGTCCGTACTGCACCCAGATCATGGCCGATATGGGCGCCGATGTGATCAAGGTGGAACCGCCGGCCGGGGACAACACCCGTTACATCTCGGTCGGTCCCGTCGCCGGGTTGAGCGGTGTCTTCATCAACGTGAACCGCGGTAAGCGGGGCGTGATGCTGGACCTGCAGACGGATGCGGGCAAGACCGCGCTGCGGTCGTTGATCGAAACCGCCGACGTGTTCATCCACTCGATGCGGGCCAAGGCGATCGCCAAGCTGGGGTTCGCCTACGAGGACGTCGCCGCGCTGAACCCGTCCATCGTCTATACGAACTGCTACGGGTATGGCAGGCGGGGCCCGGACGCCGACCGCCCGGCCTACGACGACACCATCCAGGCCGAATGCGGATTGCCTGCGGTACAAGAACAATTGACCGGCGAGGCCAGCTATGTCGGCACCATCATGGCCGACAAGGTGGCGGGTCTGACCGCCCTGTACGCCACCACGATGGCGCTGTTCCACCGCGAGCGCACCGGTGAGGGGCAGGAGGTGGAGGTCAGCATGTTCGAGACTATGGCATCGTTCATGTTGGTCGAACATGCCAACGGCGCCATGTTCGACCCCGCGCTCGGCCCGGCCGTGTATCCCCGCGCGGTGGCGCCCAACCGCAAGCCGTACGAGACCAAGGACGGTCAGATCGCGGCGCTGATCTACAACGACAAGCACTGGCACGCCTTCATCGAGCGGGTGCAGCCCGTCTGGAACAGCGTCGAGTTCACCACGCTCGAGCAGCGCGCCAAGCAGATCGATACCGTGTACGGGCTGGTGGCGCAGACGCTCAAGGAACGCACCACCGAAGAGTGGCTGCAACTGTTCCGCGAACTGGAGATCCCGGCCGCCGCCGTCAACACCCCGGACGCCCTGTTCGACAACGAACATCTCAATGCCGTCGGACTGTTCGAGACCATCGAGACCGCACACGGCCCGATTCGCCTGCCGGGCGTGCCGACCTGGTTCTCCCGGACACCCGGCCGCGTGCACGGTCCGGCACCGGAGCTCGGCGCCGACACCGAGAAGGTGCTGGCTGAACTTCAGGCGCTGCCGCAGAACTAGCAGGTGTTTGTCATCGGCAATGGTGTTGCGCTTGGGGCAGAAGTATCACCACCAAGACCCCTCAAAGTGTCACCGATGTCGTGATGCAGAACTGTCACCGATGTCTTGAGACATGACATTTGCGGGGCCCCGATTCGGCGTACGATCGAACACAAGTTCGAATGCGTAGTTGCTCCCATCATCACCCGGTGAGCACAGACCGCGACTCCGGTCGCCGCGAGGTTCGATGGTCCCCACGGGACTGTGCGAACCGTTGTGACTGATCGTGCCCTTTGGGCACCTTCTGTGAAAGCCGGTATCCACATGGACGCCACTGATCTCGACACCTTCATTGACGCGCTCATCGATGACCTCACGCCGGTGCCTGCGCGCGATGAGGATCGCACACTGTTTCATCTGCTGGACTGCCCGCGTCGGATCGTTGATGAGCAGCCTTTGTTGGCGCTGTTGGTGGCCGCGGTGACCTTGCGCAATCTGGTCGATCATGTGATCGCCCAGGCCGTCGCGGCCGCGGAGCGGGCCGGGATCCCGGCCCGCAAACACCTGCGCTCCGGGGCCGATCTGCTCACCGCCCTGGGTATGGCGCCGGGCGCGGCGTACCGGGCCGCGCGGGTCGGGCGCGCGGCACACACCCTGCCCGCGCTGACCCAGCAGCAGCGTCTCGGTGGGATCGGCATCGAATTCGCCGACGCCATCGGAAAAGGAGTCGCCCATATCAACGCCCGAGCCGAACTGTCCGAGGAAGACCGGGCGGGCGTCGTGACGACGTTGATGATCCAGACCACCCCCTCCGGAGTGGCCAAGAAGGCCCGCGAAATCGCCATCGCGCAGGCCGCCACATCGCAGCAGGACGAGGGCATGGTGCCGGCCGCGGAGAACGCCGACCTCAACGACATGACCGTGGTGCAGGCCGAGGACGGGCGGGTCGCCGCCACCCTGGACCTCGACGGGCTCACCGGGGAGGAGCTGCTCACTGCGCTGGACCCGTTGTGCCGGCCGATACCGCTGCCGGACGGATCCCCGGACCCACGCCCGGTCGGGCGGCGACGCGCCGATGCGTTCGGGCAGATCATGCGTACCTATCTGTCGGGCTCGCAGCGCCCGATGAGCGGTGGCGTGCTGCCGCACGTCACCCTCATCCGCCCCACCGCAGCTGGATCCGTGGACTTTCTCGGGTTCGGTGGTCCCGTCAGCACCCGCACCGCCGACCTCATCAGCTGCGACAGCACCCTCACCTCGGTGACCGTCGACGGTGCCGGCGCCCCGTTGGATGTGGGGCGCGCCGAACGGCTGTTCACACCCGTCATCCGTAAAGGGTTGGCGGTCCGCGACGGTGGGTGCGCGCACCCCGGCTGCGGACGACCAGTCTCCTGGTGCGATGCCCACCACATCCAACCCTGGGCCAGCGGCGGCCACACCAGCATCGACAACGGCGTGCTGCTATGCCGACTACACCACACCGCCATCCACCACGGCGGCTGGCAGGTCTACCTCGGCCCCGACCGCCACCCCTGGTTCATCCCACCCCACGACCCGGCCGGCCCCGAACCGGCACACCTGAGATCCCACGCCCGCCGCACCATGACCACCCTGCCCACCGCCGCATAACCAAAACCACACGGCACCTTGACAACTCCACAGAGAAACAGCCCGCACAGCGGGTCCGGCGGCACAACACGCCGCCGGACCCGCCACCACGAACCGCGCCAACGTGCCCCGCTCAGAGGTGGCCCGCGGCCTGTGCGGCCGGCACTAGAAGGTCTTGGCCAACCGGTCTGCGAGAATGGCAGCGAAGCGCGCCGGGTCGTCGAGGGACCCTCCCTCGGCGAGAAGAGCTGTGCCGTAGAGCAACTCGGCAGTATCGGCGAGCCCTTCCGGTGACGACGCCAGGGCGTCCCGCAGACCCGCGACGAGGGCGTGGTCGGGGTTGAGCTCCAGGATGCGCTTGCCCACGGGCACCTCCTGACCGGAGGCGCGGTACATGCGCGCCAACTGCGGGGTGATGCCGAAGGCGTCGGTGATCAGGCAGGCCGGCGACGACGTCAGTCGGGTCGACAGCCGCACTTCCTTGACGTGTTCGTCGAGCGTCTCCTGCAGCCAGGTGAGCAGATCGGCGAAGTCGCTGCGGTCGGTGTCGGCCTTGTCGTCTGCGGAGCCGAGATCGACTTCGCCCTTGGCCACCGACTGCAGTGCCTTGCCGCCGAACTCCGGCACCGATTCGACCCACACCTCGTCGACTGGGTCGGTGAGCAGCAGTACTTCGTAGCCCTTGGCCTTGAAAGCCTCCAGGTGGGGAGAGTGCTCCAGTAATTGGCGTGATTCGCCGGTCGCGTAGAAGATCTGTTCCTGGTCTTCCTTCATTCGTCCCACGTAGTCGGCCAGCGTTGTGGGCGTGTCCGGACTGAACGTGGACGCGAATGACGACAGGCCCAGCACGGTGTCGCGGTTGTCGGTATCGGAGAGCAGCCCCTCCTTGAATGCGCGGCCGAACTGCGTCCAGAAGGTCGCGTAGTCGTCCGGGCGGTTTGCCTGCAGCTCCTTGATCGCCGAGAGCACCTTCTTGGTGAGACTGCGCCGGATCACCTTGATCTGGCGGTCCTGCTGCAGAATCTCACGAGACACGTTGAGCGACATGTCCTGTGCGTCGACGACACCCTTGACGAATCGCAGGTACTCCGGAATGAGCTCATCGCAGTCGCTCATGATGAAGACCCGCTTGACGTACAGCTGCACACCCGTGTGCCCGTCGCGGTTGAACAGGTCGAACGGTGCCATCGAAGGGATGAACAACAGCGCCTGATACTCGAACGTGCCCTCGGCTTTCATCGCGATGACATCGAGTGGCTCATCCCACGCATGGCCAATGTGCCGATAGAACTCCCGGTACTCCTCCTCGGAGACCTCGCTCTTGGACTTCGCCCACAACGCGGTGCGCGAGTTGACGGTCTCCGTCTCGATGGTGACGGTCGGCTCGCCACCGTCCTCGGTGGCCGGGACCGTCTTCTCGACCTGCATCCGGATCGGCCAGGAGATGAAGTCGGAGTACTTCTTGACCAGCTGCCGGATCTTGAATGGCGCGGTGTAGTCGTGCAGCTCGTCGTCGGCGTCCTCGGGCTTGAGGTGCAGGGTGACTGACGTGCCCTGCGGAGCATCGTCGACGGTGGCGATGGTGTAGGTGCCGTCGCCGCTGGATTCCCAACGGGTGGCGGTGCTCTCGCCGGCCTTGCGGGTCAGCAGTACGACCGAGTCGGCCACCATGAACGTCGAATAGAAACCGATACCGAATTGACCGATGAGGTCGCTGACCTCGCCCTGCTGCTGCGCCTCACTGAGCTTGCGGCGCAACTCACCGGTACCCGACTTGGCGAGCGTGCCGATCAGGTCGACCACCTCGTCCCGGGACATGCCGATCCCGTTGTCGCGGATGGTCAGCGTGCGTGCGGCCTTATCTGCATCTATCTCGATGTGTAGGTCGGACGTGTCGACGTCCAGGTCCTTGTCCTGGTACGCCGCCAGTCGTAGCTTGTCCAGCGCGTCGGAGGCGTTGGAGACCAGTTCCCTCAGGAACGAGTCCTTGTTGGAGTAGATGGAGTGCACCATCAGCTGCAACAGCTGACGGGCCTCGGCCTGGAATTCTCTCTGTTCGACCTGCTCGCTCACAGCCCGCGATATTACGTGCGGCGGGCAGGAGCACAGCGACCCGGGGTTGGACCCGGCCCCGTTCAGCCGAACTGCACGCCCTGGGCGAGCGGCAGCTCGGATGAGTAGTTGACGGTATTGGTGGCCCGGCGCATGTAGGCCTTCCAGGAGTCCGATCCGGACTCCCGGCCGCCGCCGGTCTGCTTCTCGCCGCCGAACGCGCCGCCGATCTCGGCGCCCGAGGTGCCGATGTTGACGTTGGCGATGCCGCAGTCCGAACCGTCGGCGGCCATGAACCGCTCGGCCTCACGGACGTCGGTGGTGAAGATTGCCGACGAAAGTCCCTGTGGCACAGCATTGTTCAGCTCGATCGCGGAGTCCAGGTCATCGTAGGTCAGCACGTACAGAATCGGGGCGAAGGTCTCGTTGTGTACCACCTCGGTCTGCTCGGGCATCCGGACCAGCGCCGGTGCCACGTAATAGGCGCCCTCGTCACCCATTTCGTGGCGGTGTCCGCCGATCACCTCGCCGCCGTCGGCGCGGGCGGCCTCCAGCGCGCCGACCATGTCGCGGTAGGCGCGGGCGTGGATCAGCGGGCCCACCAGGGTGCCCTCGACGGCGGGATCACCGATGGTCAGCGTCTTGTAGGCCGCCGCGATCCGCCGGCACAGCTCGTCGGCGATCGAGGAGTGCACGATCACCCGTCGCATCGTCGTACACCGCTGCCCGGCCGTCCCGGCCGCCGAGAACACGATGGCGCGCACCGCGAGGTCGAGATCCGCTGACGGGGTGACGATGGCGGCGTTGTTGCCGCCGAGTTCCAGCAGTACCTTGCCGAAACGGCGAGCCACCCGCGGGCCGACCTCCTGACCCATCCGCACCGAACCGGTCGCGCTCACCAACGCGACCCGCGGATCGTCGACGAGTTGTTCGCCGATCTCGCGGCCACCCTGGATGAGGCGGGCGACGTTCTCCGACGCGCCGACGTCGGCGCAGGCCCGCTTGAGCAACGCCTGGCACGCGATGGCGGTCAACGGGGTCAATTCCGACGGTTTCCAGACCACGGTGTCCCCGCATACCAGCGCGACCGCGGTGTTCCACGCCCACACCGCGACCGGGAAGTTGAAGGCGGTGATGACGCCGACCACACCGACCGGATGCCAGGTCTCCATGAGCCGGTGGCCGGGCCGTTCGGAGGCGATCGTCTTGCCGTAGAGCTGGCGGGACAGGCCGACGGCGAACTGGCAGATGTCGATCATCTCCTGCACCTCGCCGAGCGCCTCGGAGGTGATCTTGCCGGCCTCCACGGTCACCAGCGTGGCGAGATCGTTCTTGTGCTCGGTGAGCAGTTCCCCGAGCCGCGCCACCAGCGCACCGCGCACGGGAGCCGGAGTGGTCCGCCAGGACAGGAAGGCCGCCGCGGCGGCGGCGATGGCGTCATCGGTCTCGGCCGCGGTGTGCTCGGGAACAGTGAAGAGCACGTCGCCGCTGATCGGGCTGCCCGCGGGCAGCCCCGGCTCGTTCGGTGCCTCGAGCCGGGCGTCGGCGCCGATCGCCTGCAAGGCGACACGTACCCGGTCACGGAGGTCATCGGCGGTGGGGAGGGTACTGGTCTGCATGACGGTCATGATGCCGCTTTCTCGTAGAGGGCGTAAGGGTCGTGAATGTGATGGTCGATGGCGCTCGACATCCAATCGAGGCTGTAGCCCGACGCGTCGGATTCGTACACCGGTTCGGCCTCGGTATCCAGGTTGGAGCGGAAGATGCCGGCTGCCGATGCCGGCAGGAAGTCCTCGTAGACAACCGGTTTCGCCGGATCCCCGCCGCGGTAGTAGGCGAGACCCTCAGCGGCCATGGCCGCATGGGTGTCCGGGAAGTACGCGTGCCAGCGGCCGGGATCGGTCATGGCAGCGTCATAACGTTCGCGACCCGCCGGGGTGAGTGCCACACCGCGTGCCTCGACCTCGCCGAAGCGCACCCGCAGCGTGCCGTCGGACACCGCACCATACCGACCGCGGAACCGTCGCGGTTCGGCGAGTGCCCGAAAGGAAGTCTGGCGCAGCAGCACCGCGGGCCCGGCGGTGCGTGGCGGCCCCTGGATCGCGCCGGTCATGGTGACGCCGCGAGCGGTCATCCGGGCGTACAACTCGTCGATGTCCAGCACGCGGGGCGTGAGGTGGTTGATGTGAGTGGTCTGCACACCGGCGATGTCGGCAGCCACCGCCGACACCGCTGCCAACTCGTCGTACCAGGCCTTGTCGATCGGATCGCGGGACAGCGCGAATGTCGCGGTGGCTCGGCGCACGAAGTCCTCGGCGTCCGCGGGCGGGCAGCCGTCGACGGCGATGCGGCGGGCCTGGGCGATCAGAGCCGGATCGAAGAGCTGACGCCTGCCGATGAATGTGCCCACCCTCTTCCGCAGGTCGGGGGAGAAGAAACGCGTGTCGTCGGTGGCGAGCATCGAGGTGAATACCCGAAAGGGGTTGGCGTCCAACTCGTCCACATCGATGGGCCGGAACGCCGTCGATACCACCGGCACCGGGGAGGCTGCCTCGCGAAGATCGTAGAACCCGACCGGGAACATGCCGAATGCCGCGAAAAGGTCGGCGGCGTCGGCAAGTTCGGTGGCGCTGCCGAGCCGGATCGCACCGTGGCGTTCCGCGGTGACCCGATCCGGCGAGCCGAGGGCCTCGGAGTCGGTGTGATCGCGATTCACCTCGGCGGCGACCTCGACCAGGGTGGTGTAGGCGGGCACCTCCGCGCCGTACATCTGCGACAGCGCAGCGGCGAACGATGCGCGCAGCTGTGAAGTGCGAACGGTCATCTGCGATAGTCTCCGGCCATGGTCGACACCGAGCACCTCGACGATATCGATCGGATCCTGGTGCGCGAGCTCATCACGGATGGACGCGCGACGCTGGCACACCTCGCCGCGACCGCGGGGCTGTCGGTGTCGGCGGTGCAGTCGCGGGTGCGTCGACTGGAATCCCGCGGTGTGGTGACCGGGTACACGGCCCGGATCAACCCCGAGACCGTCGGGCACATGCTGTCGGCGTTTGTGGCCATCACTCCTCTTGATCCCTCTCAACCCGATGATGCTCCGGCTCGGCTGCGCCACATCGACGAGATCGAGTCGTGCTATTCGGTGGCCGGCGATGAGAGCTATGTGCTGTTGGTGCGTGTCGCCTCGGCGCGGACGCTGGAAGACCTGCTGCAACGCATCCGCACGGCGGCCAATGTCCGCACGCGAAGCACCATCATCTTACAGACTTTTTACGATGGAAGAACCAACCTGCCGGAATAGTTACTGTCTAGTGGCGCATAGGTCGTAAAAATTGCGTTAGGATGGCGGCATGACCGCTGTTCTGACTTCTGCTGACCGCCAGCGCCCTGACCGGATCCCGGCCCGTCAGGTGCACGATGTGCTGGGCCGCAACATGCTGGCCGACGGCATGGATCTGGTGCTCGACCTCGAACGATCCCGCGGATCGGTCCTGGTCGACGCCCGCGACGGCCGCCGCTATCTGGACATGTTCACGTTCTTCGCCTCGTCGGCGCTGGGCATGAACCACCCCGCCCTGGCCGACGACGAGATGTTCCGCGCCGAACTGGCGCAGGCCGCGGTGAACAAGCCGAGCAACTCCGATATCTATACCGTGCCGATGGCGCGGTTCGTCGAGACGTTCGCCCGAGTGCTCGGTGACCCGGCGCTACCGCACCTGTTCTTCGTCGACGGGGGAGCGCTCGCCGTCGAGAACGCGCTGAAGGTGGCCTTCGACTGGAAGAGCCGTCACAACGAGGCCCGCGGCATCGATCCGGCACTGGGTACCCGGGTCCTGCACCTACGCGGCGCTTTCCACGGTCGTAGTGGCTACACGATGTCGCTGACCAACACCGACCCCAACAAGGTCGCACGCTTTCCGAAGTTCGACTGGCCGCGTATCGACGCCCCCTACCTGCGCCCGGGTGCCGAGATCGCCGAATTGGAGGCCGAGTCGCTGCGCCAGGCACGCGCCGCATTCGAGGCCCATCCGCACGACATCGCCTGTTTCATCGCCGAGCCCATCCAGGGCGAGGGGGGCGACCGGCACATCCGCCCGGAGTTCTTCGCGGCGATGCGCGCGCTGTGCGACGAGTTCGACGCGCTGCTGATCTTCGACGAGGTGCAGACCGGTTGCGGTATCACCGGAACCGCCTGGGCCTACCAGCAATTGGGGATCACTCCCGACGTGCTGGCCTTCGGCAAGAAGACCCAGGTGTGCGGTGTGATGGCCGGCGGGCGCGTCGACGAGGTCGCCGACAACGTGTTCCACGTGAGTTCCCGGATCAATTCCACCTGGGGTGGCAACCTCGCCGACATGGTGCGCGCTCGGCGCATCCTGGAGGTCATCGAGGCCGATGATCTGATCGCCGATGCCGCCGTGGCGGGGCGGCGTCTGCTGGAGGGGCTGCGGGGGTTGGCCGAGCAGTTCCCCGGCCGGGTGCTCGATCCGCGTGGCCGCGGGCTGATGTGCGCGTTCAGCATGCCCACCGCCGCCGAGCGTGACGAGTTGATCGGGCGGTTGTGGGCCCGGCAGGTGATCATGCTGGCCAGCGGCGCGGACTCGGTGCGCTTCCGCCCGGCCCTCACGGTGACCGCCGCCGAGATCGACACCGCGCTGGACGCGGTGCGCGACGTGCTCAGCGGGATGTAGTCAGGCCGCGGATCAGCCCTTTGAGGCGGGGGATATCGGCGCCGCTGACCAGGATGCACTCGTGGCGTTCGGCCAGTTTTCTTGCCGCCGGCGTGAACTCGTTGTTGGTGACGACCATGGTGTGGGTGCAGTCCTGCATCGCGGCACCGGCCACCACCTCCTGGACGGCGCTGGTGCCGACCGGACGGCTCATCCGTTTGCATTGCACGGCAAGGCGATCCGGGCGACGCCCGATGACGAGATCGACACCCCAATCTCCGGTGATGGACGTCATGATGACCGGGGTGCCGCACGAGCGGGCGATCCGCGCGATGTAGTCCTCGAACTCGGTACCGGACATGGTGTCGATCGGATTCTCGTTCGGGGCCGGCGTGCGTAAGCCCGTCAGGAAATGCGGTACGGCAGCCACCGCGAGTGGGGTGAGCATTGCCGCGGTCAGGGCCAGCGCCCAGCCGCCTCCCGCGGCGTAGGCGACGGCACCAGCGGTGACGCCCACCGCCAGAACGATCTTGATCCGCACGCTCGCATGGTAGGGGACGGCTCCGACAGTCCCGATCGGCGTATGTGCAACCGGAGGGTTGCGCCATGGCGGGGGATGTGCAATTCTTGAGTTGCACATATGCCGAAAAGGGAGAACCCCATGGACACGCTCGACATCACCCGCAGCATCGACATCGCCGCCCCCATCACCGCGGTGTGGTCGGCGCTCACCGAGGCGGATCTGATCGCCCAATGGCTGGGCGACAGCGCCGAATTCGAGGCCGTCGCCGGCGGCACCGGCTACTTCGGCTGGCCCGAGCACGGCAAGTTCCGGGTGCTGGTCGAACAGGCCGAAAAACCCCGGCTGCTGGTCTACCGGTGGGCCCGGGAGGCCGACACCGACCCGGTGCCCGGGAACTCGACCGTCGTGCGCATCGAGCTCTTCGAGATCGAGGGCGGAACCCGACTCGCGCTGGTGGAAAGCGGATTCGAACAATTGCACAACGCCGAGACCGCGCATGCCGAGAATCAGAGCGGGTGGACCGCCGAACTCCGCGAGTTGGTCGAGTTCCTGACCTCGGCGTCGTGACACCCGACTCTGCTGCGCCGGACCCGCCGACCCTGCTGGCCGTGCTGGCCGACGACACTCGTTGGCGCATCCTCACCGAACTCGGTGCTGCCGAGTTGTCGGCGAGCGCGCTGGCGACCCGCCTGCCGGTGAGCAGGCAGGCGATCGCCAAGCACCTTTCGGTGTTGGCTGAGGCCGGTCTGGTCGAACCGGTCCGGGCCGGTCGCGAGATCCGTTATCGCGCACTCGGTGCCCGGCTCAGCGCGCTGGGCGCCGAACTGACGGTGATCGGTCAGCAATGGGATCGTCGTCTTTTGGCTATCAAGCGCATCGCCGAAGGGCTGGATGACCGGGCATAATCCATCTCGAAATGAGCGATGGACAACACGTCGGCGAACAGCCGGAGGAAGAGCTCGCACTCGCCGCCGGCGAACATCAGCATGTCGGCTGGTTCCGTTTCCATTTCGCCGATGAGCGGTGGGAATGGTCCGAACAGGTGCAGCGCATGCACGGCTACGAGCCCGGCACGGTGCAACCGACCACCGAACTGGTGCTGGCGCACAAACATCCGGATGACTACGGGCAGGTCGCGGCCACGCTGGCGGAGATCCGGCGTACCGGCGCGGCGTTCAGTACGCGGCACCGGATTGTCGACACCCACGGTGACACCCACCATGTCGTGGTCGTCGCCGATCAGCTGTTCGCCGACGACGGCAGCACCGTCATAGGCACCCACGGGTTCTACATCGACGCCACACCCTCGGGGCAGACGGGTGTGCACGAGCAGCAGGAACGGGTGAGTCAGGCCGTCGCCGAGATCGCCGAGGCCCGCAGCGGTATCGAACAGGCCAAGGGCATGCTCATGCTGATCTACCGCATCACCGCCGATGCCGCCTTCGAGCTGCTGAAATGGCGGTCGCAGGAGACCAACACCAAGCTGCGGGCCCTCACGGAGCAGATCGTCAAGGATTTCCTCGAACTCGACTACCAGGAGCTGCTGCCGCACCGCAGCGTGTTCGACCGACTGCTGTTGACCGCCCACCTGCGCGTCGGATCCTGACGTTTACGCCCGCGTCCGCTCGGGCATCCCACGCGCATGATGATCGGCACCACGGGGGCATGCTCCGGGTTCTTCGCGGAGTGAGTGCCGTGCGCGCCGAACCGAGCGTCAGACGCGAGGACCCCGAGGTGCGTTCGGCGATCCGCTTCTGTCTTGTGACGGCCACCCTCGGCGTGCTGTTCCTGATTGTGGCTGCCGCGCTGACCAGGGGCTGCCAGGGTGCCGTCGTCGATTCCGTGACGTGCGGGCGCCCGCAACGCCTCGTGCTGGCGCTGGGGGCGCCGGTGATCTTGTTCGGCGGCGGAGTCCGCGCGTTCCTGCACACGTACCGAACCTGGAAGCACCGGCAGACGTGGTGGGCGTGGCAGGGGGCCGGCTGGTTCCTGATGCTGCTGATGATGACGGTCCTGACCATGAGCCTTCCGGTGCTCGCGGGGTTCGGCGGATGATGGCGTTCGGCCACAGCGGAAGACGGACAGTCCTACCCTTGACATAAGCCCGGCAACGGGTGGAGGTGGGAGAAGTAGGTCGGGGAAAAGGAGTACGCCATGAAAGGCCCCAAAGATCCTGTAGACCACACCCGCACGACCCGCACGCATGCCGGCGAGTCCATGAAAGACAACGTGATCATGCCCGCGTTGATCGTGATCGGCGTGGCACTCGTACTGTTCGTCGGCTGCCTGGCCGCCTTCGCCACCCGGCACCACGATGTCGGCCTGATGCTCGGCGCGCTTTCGGCCGCAGGTTTCATCATCGGAGCGCTGTGGATGGCGATCGAACACGTCCGGGTGCGCCGCATCGAGGACCGTTGGTATGCAGAGCATCCCGAGGTCACCCGGCAGCGGCCGGCCAGCTAGCCCCGAACGTGGAAAGGCCCAGCCCCGCGGGGGAGCTGGGCTGGGCCGGTCCGGTGGGCCGAAGAGCGGTTACTGCTCGGCCTTCTGACGTTCCTCTGCAGCGGAGGCGCCGGCGCGAGCACTCTCGGCTTCGGCTTCCTTCTTGGCCACATCGCGTTCGGCGTCGGCCTTGTCCTGCTGGGCCTGGCCCTCACGGGTGAGGTCATCGCGGCCGGTGACGGAGCCGACGGCTTCCTTGGCCTTGCCCTTGACGTCTTCGACCAGGCCGCTGACGCCGGATTCGGGACCTGTCTTCTTGTCAGTCATGTTCAACCTTTCCGCTACGGGAGTGGATTGGTGTCCCGCACCACCTGAGGCTTCCCGAGGGCCCGGTGTATGAAACATCGACGGGCGCGCCGAAATCCGGCCGTGAATGAGGTTTGACGCGATCGTCAAAGGGGTACCCGGTGCCTGCATTCATCCAAGGCAATTTGGAGGCTTCCATGGGACGCGGACTCATCGGCACGCTCGTGTTGATCTGGTTGTTGATCGGGGTGTTCGCGGCGTTTCAGCGCGACTATTTCGACAGCGGTGCTGCCAACTGTGCGACCGCCGGGACCATCGCGCTGACCGTGGTCGCCGGGCCACTGAACTACGGCGGTGTCAACCCCAAGGTGACGGATTGCAAACTGCCGGAACCCAGTTCGATGGGACCGATGGAAATGAGGGTGTCGTGATCGTTGTCGGAGCAATACTGCTGATTCTCGGCCTCGTGCTGGATGTCTATCTGCTGTGGGTGATCGGTGTCGTGCTGCTGGTCGTCGGAGCCGTCTTCTGGGCGCTCGGTGCGATCGGTCGGCCGGTCGGCGGTAGGCGCGCCTGGTACTAGCGGCCGGGACCGACGACGACCCGACGAGGTCGACGTGGATCACCTGGAGCAGGACCGGCGTTGGAACGAACACGCTCGTCACGAGACGAGTGTGCAAAGGCTGGACCGTAACTGGTCCAGCCTTTTGCAGGAGCTCAGGGTCGTGCAGACCGGAGTCCAGCTCCTGACGGGTCTGCTGCTCACCCTGCCGTTCCACGACGGTTTCGAGGATCTGCGTCCCGGACTGCGGATCGTCTACCTGGTCACGGTGTCCTGCTCGATCGGTGCGACGGTGTTGCTGATCGCGCCGATCGGCATTCACCGACTGCTGTTCCGTCGGCATCGGCTGGACGTCGTCGTGGTGACCGCGCACCGACTGGCCTACGCGGGCATCCTGCTGCTGGCACTCACCCTGTCCGGTGTGATGGTGCTGATCTTCGGGGCGGTGCTCGATCTGTGGGCCGGGGTCTTGGCGGGCACGATCACCGGCGCGGGCATCGTGGCCTTCTGGCTGGTATTGCCGGTGGTGCTCCGCGTTCGGGGCGGGACGCCCGAGGCTCGGAGCGCCGAGGACCGGTCGCCGCGTTTGCCCACGGGGTGAACGGGTATGCCGGGGCCATGACCAGATTCGGATACACCCTGATGACCGAGCAGACTGGTCCGAAAGATCTTGTTCGCCATGCAGTTTCCGCCGAACAGGTCGGCTTCGACTTCGAGGTCTGCAGTGATCACTACTCGCCATGGCTGGCGGCTCAGGGCCACGCGCCCAACGCCTGGCCGGTGCTGGGCGCGGTGGCTCATGCCACCTCCGAAGTGAACCTGTACTCCTATGTGACGTGCCCGACCATGCGGTATCACCCCGCGGTGGTCGCCCAGCAGGCCGCGACCCTGCAGATTCTCGCCGACGGCAGGTTCACGCTCGGGTTGGGCAGCGGTGAGAACCTCAACGAACACGTCGTGGGAAGGGGCTGGCCCACCGCGGGCCGCCGGCTGGACATGCTCGCCGAGGCGATCAAGCTCATTCGCGAATTGTTCAGCGGGGAGTTGGTGGACTTCCGTGGTGAGTACTTCACCGTCGAATCCGCACGGCTGTGGGATCTACCGCAGGTGCCGGTGGGTTTGGCGGTCGCGATGGCAGGTGAGCGGGCTGTCGGGCAACTGGCCGTGCTGTCCGACCATCTCATCAATACCGCACCCGACGTCGATGTCGTACAGGGCTGGCATACCGAACGACAAGGCATGGGCCTGACCGAGGGGCGAGTCATCGGACAGCTGCCCATCTGCTGGGATCCCGACCGCGATGATGCGATAGCGCGTGCTCACGATCAGTTCAGGTGGTTCGCCGGCGGGTGGCCGGTCAACGCGGACCTGCCCACCCCGGCCGGCTTCGCCGCGGCCACCAAATTCGTCCGGCCGGACGACGTGGCATCGGCGATACCGTGCGGGCCCGATCTCGATGGCATCGTCGAGGCGGTGCGACCCTACCGGGACGCCGGCTTCACCGATATCGCGCTGGTCCAGATCGGCGGGGACACCCAGGATCAGTTTCTGTCCGAGGCGGCCAAACCCCTGCTCACCGCCTTGCGCTCGGAACTGGGATGAGAACGACGATCACCAGGATGGCGTCGGACTACGCCACCGTGTATCGGCCGCAACAGGATTCGTACCTCTTGGTGCAAGCCCTGCAGCAGGCCGTTCCGGTGGCGGGGCGGCGGGTTCTGGATCTGTGCTCGGGTAGCGGTGTGGTCGCCATGGCGGCCGCCGGCCTGGACGCCGCCAGCGTCACCGGCTTCGACATCTGCCCGCGCGCCGTGCAGTACGCGCGCGCCCGCGCAGCTGTGGCCGGTGCGCGGATCGACATCCGGCTGGGGTCGTGGACACAGGCACTGGAGTGCGCTCCGTTCGACGTGGTGGCGTGTAATCCGCCGTCTGTGCCCACTCAGCCCGACAGTGGGGGCGCGGCGGCCGGGGCGTGGGGCGCGCCCAGCACGCCATGGAACGGTGGACCGGATGGTCGATTGATCCTGGACCCCCTCTGTCAGTCCGCCGCACCCATGCTGGTGGACGGCGGCACACTGCTGTTGGTCCATTCGGAGTTGTCCGATGTCGACCGGTCGCTCGAACAACTTCGCGGCAGCGGGCTCGACGCCCGCATCGTGCTCGACGAGCAGATCCGCTTCGGCTCGGTGCTCGGAGAACAGGCGGCCTGGCTGGAGCAGACCGGACGCCTGGACAAGGGATGCCGCGAGGAGAAGATCGTGGTCATCCAGGCCGACAAGCCGGCCTGACTGCGTAACACCCCACCACAGCATCGCCGGCCCCACCCGAAAGGGGCAGGGCCGGCGAGAGGCTCATGACATCAGGACCGCATCAGAGTTGCTTGCGGGCCCGCCGCCAGCGGGATGACAGCTGCTCACCACCCTGCTCGATGGCGGTCTCGGCCAACTCCGAACCCCGACGGCGCGCCTCTGCGGCAAGGGGTGCGGCGCGGTCGGCGCCCTTTGTGCAGGGCGAGGGCGCTGCGCTCATAGGCCTCAGCGGCCAGCGGAGCGGCGCGGTCGGCGCCCTTGTGCAGGGCGTGAGCGCTGCGTTCATAGGCCTGGGCGGCCAATGGTGCGGCCTTGTCCTCGGCCTTCCGCAGCGCCTTGGCGCTGCGTTCGTACGCGGTGGCGGCCAGCGGTGCGGCCCTGTCGAACGCGGTTTCGGCGAGTTCGCGGCCGCGGTCCACGCCGGTCTGTACGCCGTGGCTGAGCTTGTCGGCCAACTCCGCATCGATCAGCGCGTCGTGCGAGCCCGGCATCGCGGCTGAAACCCGCTCGGCCACACGCTGTCCGGCGCGGCGACCCCGCCAGCCAAGCGACGGCTTTCCGGCCGTGTCGGCGGAGGCGAGCACCAAGCCGCCGATCAGGCTCAGATCGGTCAGGAACCCACGCCGTTTCTCGGCCTTGAGTGCCGGATCGTTCTCATCCCAGAACATGTGCTTGCCGAGGTTGCCGGGGATGACGGTGGCCGCCAGCAGAGCCGAGGCGACTCGCGGTATCCGACCGGTGGCCAGCAGCAGACCACCGCCGATCTGCACGGCGGCATTGATCCGCGCGACGGTGACGGCGTTGTCGGGGATCTGATCGGCGACCGAACTCGGAAGCGCGTGGGCCGCGTCAAGGGTCGGTTGAACGACCTCGGCGGCGGGCTTCACATCGCGGAGGGCTTCAATTCCCTGTCCGATGAAGGCGGCTGACAACAGTGGGCGGGCGATTCGACGAACCAACATGGCCGTGGAGTGCCCAGCCCGAGCCGGATGCAAACACGCGCCAGCCCGGGTGTGGTTGGCTCCCAACACGTCAGCTGTGGCGGTCAGGATCGTCGATGGCGGGTGCCGGGACGTCCCCGCACCCCTGGCACGAAACAGCCGGGGAGGTTTGGAAACCCCCTGCTGGAGGGTAGTGACGGCGGCAGGCTCGTGCGCAACTCAGGCCATCATCGGTCCGAGCATGAGGAACGCCACGGCATACACGCCGATGGCGACGAGGATGATCGTCAGCACCACCGCGACCGCGATGAGAATCCGGCGCAACGTGTTGTTGCTCATACAGCAGGATTACCCGGCGCACGTCGGGGTGACACACCCGTGAGGCGGTGCAGCACCGTTGGTTAGCTACCAGCAGTTGTGGGGTAACCTCCGAGCGGACTCAGCGGGAGGTCAGATGGTGCACGGTACGGGCACGCACGACGGTGCGGTCGTCGGAGACAGATCGGTTGAACTACGGGTGGCTGCCACCGTGGAGAATCTGGCCGTGCTGCGGGCTCTGGTGTCCGCTGTCGCGACCTTCGAGGATCTGGATTTCGATGCCGTCTCCGATTTGCGCCTGGCGGTCGACGAGGCCGCGACCCGGTTGATCCGGTCGGCGGCGCCCGGCTCGCCGTTGCTGGTGCGGGTCGAACCGCGCGAGGACGCGGTGGTGGTTCGTGCGTCGACGACATGTGAGGTCGACGAAGAGACGATTGTGGCTCCCGGCAGCTTCAGCTGGCATGTCCTCAAATCGCTGACCGATGAGGTCAGCACCTTCAACGAGGCGAACAGCGTGTTCGGGATTGCGCTCACCGCGAGACGAGCGAGCCTGCTGCAGTGAGTTCGGAATACGCCGACGTCATCGAGATGTTCCGCGAGCTCCGCGAACTCCCCGATGGCTCAGCACAATTCGCGCGTCAACGCGAGCGGATAGTGCAGCGCTGCCTTCCCCTGGCAGACCACATTGCGCGGCGGTTCGAGGGCCGCGGCGAAGCCCGCGACGACCTGGTGCAGGTGGCCCGCGTCGGATTGGTCAACGCCGTCAACCGCTTCGACGTCGACGCCGGATCGGACTTCGCCTCCTACGCCGTGCCGACGATCATGGGCGAGGTGCGCAGGCATTTCCGTGACAACGGTTGGTCGGTGAAGGTGCCCCGCAGGCTCAAGGAACTGCACCTGCGGTTGGGTGCGGCCACCGCGGAGTTGTCGCAACGGTTGGGTCACGCGCCGACCCCTACCGAACTCGCTGCCGAGCTCGGGATGGATCGCCAAGAGGTGGTCGAAGGACTGATCGCCGGTAGCTCGTACAACACGCTGTCCATCGACAGCGGTGGTTCGGGTGACGACGAGGCGCCGGCGATCGCCGACACGCTGGGGTCTTCGGACGACGCGCTGGATCAGATCGAGAACCGGGAAGCGTTGCGGCCCCTGCTGGCCACATTGCCCGAGCGCGAGCGCACGGTGCTGATCCTGAGGTTCTTCGAGTCGATGACGCAGTCGCAGATCGCCGAGCGTGTCGGCATCTCACAGATGCACGTGTCGCGGCTGTTGGCGAAATCGCTGGCGCGCCTGCGGGACGAGCTGCAGTAGCTCAGCCCGCGCGGCGCAGTTCGCCGAGCGCGTGGTCGGGATCGCAGATCTGCAACATCCGGTCGACGGGTGCGCTGGTCAGCAGATTCCATTGCACGTTCTGTCCGGCGGCTTGGACACTCACTTTGTGAACTGCCGAAAATGCTTCGGCCGCAAAGAATGTCACGCCGCTGAGGTCGAGCACCAATTTGTCGGCATTGCGCAGGCGAAGTTGGACGTATTCGCTGAACTGTGTGGTGTTGGCCGCGTCGAGTTCACCTTCGACGGTGATCACGACGGTCGACGGCGGTAGCGCCTGTGTGGTGTAGCTCGCCCGATCGCGGGTGAGGTGCTGCGTAGCGGCGACTTGCGCGGTGTCGGTGAGGTGAGACATTTTGCGGACTCCATCAGTCGGGTGCACGTCGGATGAACCTGTGTGTGCTGGGACGCGTCTGCGTATCCGGGGTGTGAGAAGAATCAGCCCCATGTGCTTGAGGCGTGTCGTGCGGACTCTCGCAGGCCCCGTAGAGTGCGGTGACGCGTGCTGCCGGCTGTGAACTCAACCTGGTAACGACCCTACGCCACATGATCACCGCGAACAATCGCCTTACCGGACTCTCATCAAGGCGCATGCTGCCCGCCATCGTCGACGCGGACGTCATTCCCCCGGGTGCTGGGCCGGGCACCCCCGGGGTTCACACTGATGACATGTCGACTGACGTCCACGCCGCCGGCGTGCTGTTGGCCGCCGGTGCCGGCACCCGCTATGGAATGCCGAAAGTGCTTGCTGTCAAGGGTGATTGGTTGAGACGCGCGGTTTCGGCGCTGGATCATGGTGGCTGTGATGAGGTGATCGTGGTGTTGGGCGCTGCCGGTGTGGACACGGTGGACCTGCCCGCCCCGGCCCGCGCGGTGCACGCCGCCGACTGGGCCGACGGATTGTCGGCGTCATTGCGGTCGGGGTTGAGCGCCGCGGATGCGGCCTATGCCGTCGTGCATCTCGTGGATACCCCCGATGTCGGGGCCGATGTGGTGGCAAGGGTGCTGGAGGCGGCCCGCTCGGCACCGTCCGGGCTGGCCAGAGCGGTCTATGCCGGCCGTCCGGGACATCCCGTCGTCATCGCGCGCCGGTACTGGCCGGAATTGCTCACCGGACTGAGCGGTGATGTGGGAGCCGGGCCGTTCCTGCGCGCCCGGTCCGACGTTGTCACCGTCGAATGTGGTGACCTGGCCGGCGGCGCCGATATCGACGAGCGACCGGAGCGCTCCTGAGTCAGGTGTGCACCGTGAGGCCCAGCGCGGCCGACGCGTAGCGCCGCACGGTGTCCTCGGACATCGCGGCGGCGTCCTCGAAGCCCGGCCGTGCCCTGCTGGCCATGAACCCCGTCTCGCGGTCCAGGGTGACCTCGGCCAGCAGTTCACCGGTGCTCGGCTCGCACACCGCCCAGGTGTAGCGGGTGTCGGACTCCCAGCCGTCGGCGGCCTCGTCGATGTAATCGAGGTCGGTTTCGCCGAGGTCGGCCAGGGCCGGGCGGTCATCGACGCGATCGTCGTAGCGCAGTCCCCGCAGGTACCACTGCCCGTTGTTGATTTCGACAGGTTCCATGGCGTCAGCCCGACGAACGGCCACTTATCGCACGGAGGTCTCGATAGAGCGTGCAATAAGTGGCCATTCGGGAAAGGGTTCTAGTCCTTGATCTCGGCGATCACGGTGCCCTGGGTGATGGCGGCACCGGCCTCGACGGACAGCCCGGTGATGGTGCCGTCCTTGTGGGCGGTGACCGGGTTCTCCATCTTCATGGCCTCCAGAACCACGACCAGATCACCGGCGGCAACCTGCTGGCCCTCTTCGACGGCCACCTTCACGACGGTGCCCTGCATGGGTGCGGTCACCGAGTCGCCGGAGGCCGCCGCGCCGCCGCTGCCGCCGCGCTTGCGCGCCTTGGGCTTCTTGCGGATGGCGCCGGCTGCGGCGCCGCCCCCGCCACCAATGGCCAGGTCACCGGGCAGCGAGACCTCCAGGCGACGTCCGCCGACCTCGACGACCACCTTCTGCCGGGGCAGGTTGTCCTCTTCGTCGAGGGGCTCACCGGCGGTGAACGGTTCGACGGTGTTGTCCCATTCGGTCTCGATCCAGCGGGTGTGCACGGTGAACCCGTCGGCGTCGCCGATGAAGGCGGGGTCGGAGACCACGGCACGATGGAACGGGATGACGGTCGCGAGCCCTTCGACATTGAATTCAGCGAGGGCTCGACGACTCCGGGCCAGGGCCTCGTCGCGGGTGGCGCCGGTGACGATCAGCTTGGCCAGCATCGAGTCGAACTGGCCGCCGATGACCGAACCGCTCTCGACGCCCGAGTCCATGCGCACGCCGGGGCCGGTGGGGGGCTCGAACTTGGAGACCGGGCCGGGGGCGGGCAGGAAGCCGCGGCCGGCGTCCTCACCGTTGATGCGGAACTCGAAGGAGTGACCGCGCGGCGTCGGGTCCTCGGTGATGTCCAGGGCCTCGCCGTTGGCGATCTTGAACTGCTGCAGCACGAGGTCGATACCGGAGGTCTCCTCGGTGACCGGGTGTTCCACCTGCAGGCGGGTGTTGACCTCGAGGAAGCTGATCAGGCCGTCCTGGCCGACCAGGTATTCGACGGTGCCGGCACCGTAGTAGCCGGCCTCCTTGCAGATGCGCTTGGCGGACTCGTGGATCTCCTTGCGCTGCGCGTCGGTCAGGAAGGGGGCGGGGGCCTCCTCGACCAGCTTCTGGAAGCGGCGCTGCAGCGAGCAGTCGCGGGTACCCGCGACGACCACGTTGCCGTGCGTGTCGGCGATGACCTGAGCCTCGACGTGGCGCGGCTTGTCCAGGTAACGCTCGACGAAGCACTCGCCGCGCCCGAATGCGGCGACGGCCTCACGGGTGGCGGAGTCGAACAGTTCCGGGATCTCTTCGATGGTGCGGGCGACCTTCATGCCGCGGCCGCCACCGCCGAAGGCGGCCTTGATCGCGATCGGCAGGCCGTGCTCCTTGGCGAAGGCCAGGATCTCGTCGGCGTCCTTGACCGGATCGGAGGTGCCCGGGACCAGGGGAGCGTCGGCGCGCGCGGCGATGTGGCGCGCAGTCACCTTGTCGCCGAGGTCGCGGATCGACTGCGGGCTGGGCCCGATCCAGATCAACCCGGCGTCGAGGACGGCCTGGGCGAACTCGGCGTTCTCGCTCAGGAAGCCGTAGCCGGGATGGATGGCATTGGCGCCGGACTTCTCGGCGGCCTCGAGCAGCTTTTCGAACACGAGATAGGACTCGGCCGAGGTCTGGCCGCCGAGGGCGAACGCCTCGTCGGCGAGCCGCACGTGGGGAGCATCGGCGTCCGGCTCGGCGTAGACGGCCACGCTGGCCAGCCCGGCGTCTTTCGCGGCTCGGATCACACGGACGGCGATCTCCCCGCGGTTGGCGACGAGCACCTTTGAGATCTTCGAGCTGGCGTGACTGGGCACCGGGCCTCCTGAATGGCATGTTCTCTAAGAAACGTCTTTAAGAATGTATCGGGCGAAGTTTATGTGTCCAATTCCGGGGTGGCGAGTCGGACCCCCGATTTTCGGGCGAGTTACCGTTGCCCTTCCGGTAAGGCGAGTTTGTTACTGGTCGGTACGTGTGACGTGCGCGGTAGCTGCGCTGCGGGAATGCCCCCGATTGCATCCTCAGACTGGAACGGCGGTGCCCCGCTTCGGGGCACCGCCGCTTGTAGACAGTTGTCGAGTTCGTGCTCAGCCGAACAGGGTGGGGATGCCCTTCATCGACGGTGACGGTTCCACACCGAGGGCATTGGCCAACAGTGACGGCGCCACATCGAGGATGTCGACCTCCTTGCGCGACGGATCCGCGGTCACACCCGCGCCGGCGGCCAGCAGGATGCCTTCGGGGATGTGGTAGCCGGTGTTCACGCCACCGATGCGCGAATGCACGCTCAGACCCAACTCGGTCGCCGGGACGGTCACGCCGGCGTCGGCGCCCGCAGCCCGCAGCGTCACGGTCGTGGTGTCATCGCCGGGCACCGTGTAGTCGATGCCGAAGGTGACGGTCTTGCCCTCCACCCGCAGCCGGGCGAACAGCCGTTCGGAGCCGTTCACCAGAACCGATTCCAGCGGTGCGACGGCCTCGGCGGCATCGGACTCGGACCCGAAGACCAGTGAGAGCATCGGGTACATCGCCAGCGCGACGTCGGCGGGCTTGAGGCCCAGCTTGGCGATCAGCTTGGTGTGGTCGTCCAGGACGAAGCGGCCGCCGTCGAATTTGGGCACCTCGACCGGGCCCTGGCCCATGCTGGCCGACAGCACCAGCATCGACTGCGGATGCTTGGCCAGGTACTTGCGGATGCGGCCGATCTGGCGGTCGGTGATGTCCATGGCGGCGACGATGAAGCTGCCGTACACCTCGTCGGCGTCGTACTCGTACTTCTCGGTGTAACCGGGCATACCGTCACCCCAGAACCGGTGCATCATGCCGGCCACGTGGTTGGTGAAGAAGACGCTCAGGCGCGGGTTGTTCTTTCGGTGCTGGCGCCAGTACAGGTCGAAGCTCAGTGGGGCCTGCATCGCCGATCGGAAAGCCTTGTAGCGCGGGTCGATTCGCTCCTTGACCAGATGGGTGGCCAGGGTGGCGGTGACCCGCGGGGTCAGCCCGAGCCGCACCAGATCCACCGCAGTACCGGCCAGTGCCTTGGGGCTCAGTGCGGAATCCGGCGAGAATCCGTTCTCACCGGTCATCGCGAGGTTGAACGCCTGGAAGCGTTCCAGCGCGGGCGGATAGGTCTTGGCGTCGGAGCTGAAGGTGTCGGGCACATAGAAGCCGCCGTGCTTGAACGGGCGGGCGGGCCAGCTCTGCATCGGGCCGAACAACCCGACGGACAGGCCGGCCTTCTCGGCCACGTCCCAGATCGGCTCGCCGCGGAACGTCGAGGGATCCTGGCCCAGGTCGAAGGAGTTGTGTTCGTAGGAGGAGGTGTGCAGCGTCGGCCAGGTGCGCCACGGCTGCAGGCCCTGCAGTTCTTCGCGGTCCTCGTGCACGGTGGTCAGCGACTGACCCTCGGCCAGCAGCGCGGCGAGGTGCGAGTCGGGACGATTCTTGACGTAGATGTCGACGACATCCCACGGGACTTCGTTGAGCTCATAGAGAATGACGTCTCTGGCCTGCCGGTTCATCGAGCCGGGCCCCTTTCCTATCGTCCTGTGCGCTGGCCCCCGCCCAACACCGTGGCATCCCAGCCGGCGGGCGGTGCGGACGGCTCGCTGGCTAGTTAGCTGGCTATGGGCCATTCTGGCACGGATCGGCGGGAATTGCCGTGGTCGGCAATATTGACACCGACGACAACGGTGATCGCACTCACAGCCCGGAAACCCCCGGCCGCGGGCGGTGTCAGTGCGCGCGCAGCCGGCGCTTGATCCGGGCCAGCATGGCCGACATCCCGCGCAGCCGCAGCGGGCTGATCAGTGCTGCCAGGCCCAGGTCGGCGTAGAAATCATCGGGAACCGCCAGGATGTCGGCGGCGGACTGCCCGTCCAGGCCGGCGGCCAGGATCGACGCGAAACCTCGTGTCGTCGGTGCCTCGGCGGGAGCGCTGAAGAACAGCCGCACATGGTCGGGGTCGGTCGCGTCGACGTCCAGGAACAGTGGCGATTGGCACTCGGGGACCGGTTCCATGGCGGCCTCCTCCAGGTGCGGCGGCAGCTCCGGAAGCTCATTGGCGAACTCCAGCAGCAGCTGCAGCTTGTCCTGCCCGTTGACCTCCTGGAACTCCCCGACGACCTCGGCGAGTGCCTCGGGCATGGTCATGTGGCGGCGGGCGCCGATCCGGGCTCGTCACCGACGGCGACCGGTACCCGCACGGCGTTGCCCCATTCGGTCCAGGATCCGTCGTAGTTGCGCACGTTCGGCAGGCCCAGCAGATGGGTCAGCACGAACCAGGTGTGGCTGGACCGTTCGCCGATGCGGCAGTAGACGATCGTCTTGTCCTCGGCGGTGAGATGTCCGTACAGCGCGTCGAGGTCGGCACGGTTGCGGAAGCGTCCGCTGTCCTCGGCGGCCTTGGCCCACGGGATCGACACCGCGGTCGGGATGTGACCGCCCCGCAGCGCGCCTTCCTCCGGGTAGTCGGGCATATGGGTGCGCTCGCCGGTGTACTCCTGCGGGGAGCGGACGTCGATCAGCGGCTCCTGCCCGAGCACGCCGAGCACATCGTCGCGGAACGCCCGGATGGCGGCGTCATCGCGTTCGACGACCGGGTAGCCGCTGCTCGGCTTGCTCGGCACATCCAGGGTGGTGTCGCGGCCGTTGGACACCCACAGATCGCGCCCACCGTCGAGCAGGCGGACATCGGGATGGCCGAACAGGGTGAACACCCACAGCGCGTAGGCGGCCCACCAGTTGCTCTTGTCGCCGTAGATGACCACCGTGTCATCGCGCGAGATGCCCTTGCGGTCCATCAGTTCCGCGAACTGCGCACCGTTGATGTAGTCGCGGACGCACGCGTCGTTGAGGTCGGTGTGCCAGTCGATCTTCACCGCGCCCGGGATGTGCCCGGTGTCGTAGAGCAGGACGTCCTCATCGGACTCCACGATGGACAGCCCGGGCCGCCCGAGATTGGCCGACAGCCAATCCGCGGTGACCAAACGTTCGGGGTGCGCATAGGCGACGAGGGCGGGGTCTGGATCGGCAGGAAGCGGCACCCCATGAGCGTACCCATGATCAATGGCGCATCGCTCACACCGGCAGGCAGTCCGCCGCGGGGGTGAGCTGGGCGCGCATGTTGCGGCGCATCATGTGCAGGGCCGCCTCCCCGAGGCCCGCGTCGATGTGTGCCACCGCATCGGGCGGCACCACCACCTCGTAGTGCCGTATGTAGGCGTCGAGGGCGGTATAGAGCACGCACTGCTCGGTGACCTGGCCGGTGAGCGTCAGACGGTCCGGCTTCAGCTGCTGCAGCAGGTAGTCCAGCTGGGTGGAGTAGAAGGCGCTGTGCCGGACCTTGGTGAGCCGCAGGCAGTCCGGCGTCGGCAGCAGGGGTTCCACCAGGTCGGGCCGGGCGCCGTCGAGCGCCGCGCCCACGATGTCGTCCCAGTCCCCGGTGAAGTCGCCGTAGTTGTCGTTGACGTAGATGACGTCGACGTCATCGCGGGCACGGCCGCGCCGGATCAGGTCGGCCAGTGGGTCGACGATGCCGGCGACGCTGTCGGTCAACTTCTCGGCGTCGGGGTGCCGGTAGGCGTTGAGCATGTCGATGACGAGCACGGCGGTGAGGGCCATGCCGTGGGGTTACCCCAGGGGGGCGGTTTCGATGCGCGCGGTAATGCGTCACGACATTCGCGTTTCGATCTTGATCGGGTGGGTACGCGAGTGTGATGGATGGCGTGGGGTCTGAGAGGTGCGTCGGAATTAACAGCGACCTAACAGCTGGCCCTTGCCGGGCTCCACCGGCGTGACTACCGTCTGATTGTCAACAAAATTACAAATGACAGTTGGGTTATCGCATCGTGGAGCGAGCCCTCAGGTCGGTGGTCTGCGCCGGAGCGAGACATCCGATTCCCGTCCCTGATACGAGGAGACCCCGAATGAGCAGCTCCGATCACGTGCCCGCACCGAGCGCAGAATCGGGCGAGCCGTCGCCCGCTGTCCTGAAGAAGGCCATCGCGGCGTCGGCAATCGGCAATGCCACCGAGTGGTTCGACTACGGCCTCTACGCCTACGGCGTCACCTACATCTCCGCGGCGATCTTCCCCGGCGACACCGAGAGCGCCACGCTGCTGGCGTTGATGACGTTCGCGGTGTCGTTCCTGGTGCGCCCGCTGGGTGGGTTCGTCTGGGGCCCGCTCGGCGACAAGCTCGGGCGTCGGCAGATCCTGGCGATCACCATCGTGCTGATGGCCAGCGCCACCTTCTGCGTCGGGCTGGTGCCGACCTACGACGCGATCGGGTTCTGGGCGCCGGTGCTGATGGTGCTGCTGCGGATGATCCAGGGCTTTTCCACCGGCGGTGAGTATGGCGGAGCGGCGACGTTCATGGCCGAGTACGCGCCGCCCCGGCGCCGCGGTTTCATGGGCAGCTTCCTGGAATTCGGCACGCTGGCCGGCTTTTCCGCGGGTGCACTGATGATGCTCGGATTCTCGCTGGTACTCGGCGATGAGCAGATGAGCAGTTGGGGTTGGCGGGTCCCGTTCCTGCTCGCGGCTCCGCTCGGGCTGATCGGGATCTACCTGAGGATGAAGCTCGAGGACACACCGGTGTTCAAGGAACTGGAGGATCAGGGCAAGGAAGAGGAGAGCGTCGGGGCGGCGTTCAAGGACCTGCTCACCCGCTACTGGGCGCCGATTCTGAAGCTGGGCGGCCTGGTCGTGGCGCTCAACGTGGTGAACTACACGCTGCTGAGCTACATGCCGACCTATCTGGAGCAGGCGATCGGGCTGTCCACCGACATGTCCCTGGTGGTGCCGATCATCGGCATGCTGGCCATGATGGTGTTCGTCCCGTTCGCGGGGCATCTGTCCGACCGAGTCGGCCGCAAGCCGCTGTGGTGGGTGTCGCTGGGCGGTCTGTTCGTCGCGGTGGTGCCCATGTTCATGCTGATGTCCACCGGCCCGCTGGGCGCTCTGATCGGCTTCGCGGTGCTCGGCCTGCTGTATGTGCCTCAGCTGGCGACGATCTCGGCGATGTTCCCGGCGATGTTCCCGACCCAGGTGCGCTTTGCGGGCTTCGCGATCGCTTACAACGTGTCGACGTCGATCTTCGGTGGCACCGCGCCGGCGCTCAACGAGTGGCTGGTCGGTGAGACCGGCAACAACCTGTGGCCGGCCTTCTACATGATGGCCGCGGTGGCCGTCGGCGCCATCGCGCTCAGCAGAGTTCCCGAGACCACCCGCTGCCCGATGAACGGCACCGAGATCCCCGGAACGGCCGAGGCGCCACCGCAGCTGGAGTACGCAGGGGCCGACAGCCGCTAGACCACGGCGCTGACCGCGTCGGCCCAGATACCGACCGCTTCGTCGACCTGGTCGGCGTCGACCACCAGTGCCGGTATGAACCGCACCACCTGACCCCAGGCTCCGCAGGTCAGCAGCAGGAGGCCGCGCCGTGCGGCCTCCTGTTGTGCCGCAGAGGCCGTCGCGGGATCGGGTTTGCCTGCCGCGTCGCGGAATTCGTTGCCCAGCATCAGGCCAAGGCCGCGCACATCGGTGATCGCCTCGTGCTTGTCGGCGACCAGTTGCAGGCCGTCGCGGAGTTGGCTGCCGCGGTCGGCGGCGTTGGCGACCAGGCCCTCGTCGCGGATCACGTCCAGCGTGGCGACGGCCGCCGCGC
The DNA here is from genome assembly GCF_012223425.1 of Mycolicibacterium frederiksbergense. Lineage (GTDB taxonomy): Bacteria > Actinomycetota > Actinomycetes > Mycobacteriales > Mycobacteriaceae > Mycobacterium > Mycobacterium frederiksbergense. The sequence continues at coordinate 1,007,479 of NZ_CP038799.1, read as the reverse complement.
AGGCGACCGCGTTCGCGCCGTAGGTACCGCCCTGCGAACCGGGCCAGGCCTTGCCCATCAGCTCCTCCGGGGCCGCGATCACCGATAGCGGGAAACCCGACGCCAATCCCTTGGCGGAGATCAGGATGTCCGGCCGGGCCGCGAAATGGTCTCCGCCCCAGAACTTTCCGGTTCGCCCGAAACCGGTCTGCACCTCGTCGACGATCAGCAGGATGCCGTGCTCGTCGGCCCGCCGGCGTAGCCCGGCAAAGAATCGTTCGTTCGCCGGCACATAGCCGCCTTCGCCCAGCACCGGTTCGACGATGAACGCCGCGGTGTCGGCGGGCGAGGACATCGTCTGCAACAGGTAATCCAGTTGGGACAGCGCGAAGTCGGTGGTCTGCTCGGCGGGCCAGCCGAAGTGGGTGGGGTCGGGGAACGGCGCGATGTGGACACCGGCCATCAGCGGTGAGAAGCCGGACCGGAATTTGGTGCCCGACGTGGTCAGCGATGCCGCGGCCACCGTGCGGCCATGGAAGCCGCCGTGGAAGGCGATGATGTTGGGGCGCCCGGTGCTCTGGCGGGCGAGTCGCAGCGCTGCCTCGACGGCTTCGCTGCCGGAGTTCGCGAAGAACACCCGGTCCAGTCCCGCGGGCAGCACCTCGCCGAGGCGCTCGACGAGGGTGAGCAGCGGTCGGTGCATGACGGTGGTGTACTGCGCGTGGATCAGCGTGCCGACCTGTCGCTGTGCGGCCTCGACGACACGTGGGTGGCAGTGCCCGGTGCTCGTGACGCCGATTCCCGCGGTGAAGTCCAGATAGCGGCGCTCGGCCTCGTCGTAGAGCACCGCACCTTCACCGCGGGCGGCCAGCACCCCGGTAGCTTGCTTGAGGACGGGAGAAAGCGCGGTCACATCAGCTCCTTGATTGTCGACGGGTAGATTGTCAACAATCTAGCGGACGGCCGCGGGGTACCAGAAGGGGTGATGGAGTGGACGAGGCACGCGTGGTATCGGCCGTCCGAAAGCGGCTGTTCATCGGCGGCGAATGGGTGGACGCCGCAGGCGGGCGCACCGCCGACGTCGTCGACCCGGCGACGGGGGCGACACTGTGTGCGGTCGCCGACGCCGCACCGGCCGACGGTCGTGCCGCGCTGGCGGCCGCCGTCGCCGCTCAACCCGGCTTCGCGGCGATGGCGCCGCGCGAGCGCGCCGACATCCTCACCCGTGCCTTCACGCTGCTGCATGAACGTGTCGACGATCTGGCGCTGTTGATGACACTGGAGATGGGCAAGCCGCTGGCCGAGGCTCGCGGTGAGATTGCTTACGCCGCAGAGTTTTTCCGGCACTTCGCCGCTGAAGCGGTCCGTATCGACGGTGGCTACCAGACCGCTCCTGCCGGTGGGGCCCGCTTTCTTCTCACCCGCCAACCGGTCGGGCCGTGCCTGCTGATCACGCCCTGGAACTTCCCGATGGCGATGGGCACCCGCAAGCTCGGGCCGGCGATCGCGGCGGGCTGCACCAGCATCATCAAGCCGGCGCCGCAGACACCGCTGTCGATGCTGGCGCTCATGGACATCCTCGCCGAGGCCGGCCTGCCCGCCGGGGCGGTCAACTGCATCACCACCACCGAGGCCGGGCCGGTGGTCGAGCCGCTGGTCCGGTCGGGGCAGATCCGCAAGTTGTCGTTCACCGGATCGACGAACGTCGGCCGGATGCTGCTCGAACAGTGCGCGGAGAAGATCCTGCGCACGTCACTCGAGCTCGGCGGCAACGCCCCGCTCCTGGTGTTCGACGACGCCGACCTGGACGAGGCGGTCGAGGGCGCGCTCGCGGCCAAGATGCGCAACATGGGGGAGGCATGCACCGCGGCCAACCGCATCTACGTGCAGGCGCCGGTGATCGACGAGTTCGGTCGCCGGCTGGCCGAGCGGATGGCCGGGCTCACGATGGGCCGCGGCACCGAGGATGGTGTGACCGTCGGGCCGCTGATCGACGAGGCCGCGCTGCGCAAGGTGCAGACCCTGGTCGCCGATGCGGTCGAGCGCGGGGCATCGGTGCTGACCGGTGGTGCGGCGCCCGGCGGGCCCGGGTACTTCTACCCGCCGACGGTGCTGACCGGAGTGCCGCGCGACGCCGACATGTGCGATCAGGAGATCTTCGGACCCGTCGCGCCGCTCACCGCGTTCGATACCGAGGCCGAGGCGATCGCGGCCGCCAACGACACCGAATACGGTTTGGTGTCTTACGTTTTCACCAACGATTTGCGCCGTGCGTTGCGGGTCGCCGAGGCGCTGGAGACCGGCATGGTCGGGTTGAACCAGGGTGTGGTGTCCAACCCGGCCGCCCCGTTCGGCGGCGTCAAGGCCTCCGGACTCGGCCGCGAGGGCGGTTCGGTGGGCATCGACGAGTTTCTCGAGACGAAGTACATCGGTATCAAGATGGATTGACCGGGCTCAGACGCTGACGGGCTCGGCTTCCTCGACGGCCGGGTCGTCGATCAGCCGGGCCAGCGCGTCGTCCATGTGGGCCACCAGCAGTCTGTCGGTGAGGTCGCGGTCCCCGGAGCGGATCGCCGCGGCCAGCGTGCGGTGCTCCTCCTCGCGAAAGTCCGACTTGGCGTAGGTCTCGTCGAGAGCGTGGATGCACATCCGGGTCTCGGTGATGAACGTCAGGTGCATCCGGGCCAGCCGCGGGCTGCCCGACAGTTTCACCAGCTCCTCATGGAAGGCGATGTCGACCTCGCTGACGGCCGCCGGGGTGGGGGCGTCCCCCATCCGGTCGACGATCGCCAGCAGCACGTCCCCGGCGGCGAGGTGATCGCCGTCGTCGATGATCTTGCGGGCCGCGGCGCGTTCGGCGGCGGCGCGGGCCAGGTACATGTCGCGGATGTCGACGGGGGTCAGCTCCACGACGAACAGCCCGCGATTGCGAATCGCGACCAGCAGCCCCTCCTGGGTGAGGCGCTGCATCCCTTCGCGCAACGGCCCGCGGCTGACGCCCAGTTGGCGGGCCAGCTCGGCCTCGCCGAGTTGCTCGCCGGGTTTGAGCTCGCCGTAGCCGATGGCCGCGCGCAGCTTGTCGGCGATGATGCTGGGCGTCGACTTCTGCATGAGCGGCCCGATGTGCCCGGTCATCGTCGCCCCCCGAACAGCGTGCCCAGGCCCGGTAAGGCCGGCACCTCCCCGAGCAGGTGCAATCCCTTCCACACCGTCACCTGGTTGGCCGTCAGCACGGGCTTGCCGACGGCGTCCTCGAGGCGCTCGATGATCGCAAGTGTGTGCATCGCGGTGTCGGGGACCAGCACCGCCTCGGCATCGGGATGATCGGCGGCGGTGACCATCTCGATGACCCGCGCCGGTTCCAGGGTGCCGACCTCGGCGGCGGTGTAGATGCCGTGGGTGCCCATCGACACCACGTCGGCCCCGCCCGCGGACAGGAACGCCACGAAGTGCTGTGCGACATCGTCGGGGTAGGAGGCCGCGACGGCGACCCGGCGCAGGCCCAGGAAACGCAGCGCGTCGACGAACGCGATGGATGTCGAGGACGCCGGTACCCCGGCCGCGGCGGCGACCGCGGACACCTGGTCGGCAGCGCCCTGCGCGCCGAAGACGAAGCTGCCCGAGGTGCAGGCCCACATCACCGCGTCCGGGCGTTCCGGGGCCAGTTGGGCGGCGCCGTCGGCGAGGCGGGTGTCGCTGCCGAGGTCGAGCAGGGCATCGACGCGGTGCGCGTCCTCGCCGACGGAGGTGATGACGACGGGTAACCGCACCGCGCCGGCGATCCGGTCCTCGAGCGCGGGAAAGTCGTCTTCGGCGCTGTGGCCGGGGTAGAGCAGGCCGACGGTCGGCATGGGTCCCTCCATGGCTTGTCGATGCCGGGATAGTAGATTGTCAACAATGTTAACGCCCGCCACCTACGACGTCAGGCGGCTGGGCGCACAGCTGCGTTCCGAGCTGCGCGGCACGGTCGGTGACGATGCCACCGCCAAGGGTCTGTACGCCGTCGACGCGTCCAATTACCGGGTGGTGCCCGACCTGGTGGTGGTCCCCGCCGACGTCGACGATCTCGCCGCGGCGGTGCTGCTGACCGCCGCAGCGGGTGCGCCGGTCACGTTGCGCGGCGGCGGGACCTCGATGGCCGGCAACGCCATCGGCGGGGTCGTCATCGACGCGTCCCGGCATGTGAACCGCATCGTGGACATCGACGCCGCCGCCGGGACCGCCGTCGTCGAACCCGGCGTGGTGCTCACCAGCCTGCTGGCCGCCGCCCGGCCGCACCGACTGACATTCGGCGCCGACCCGTCCTCGGCCGGCCGCGCCACCCTCGGCGGGATGATCGCCAACAACGCCTGCGGCGCGCACTCGGTGGCCTGGGGCACCACCGCCGACAACGTGCGGTCCCTGGACGTGCTGCTCGCCGACGGCACCCGCGTCACGGTGACCGCGGGCGGCGACCGTCACGAGCTGATCACCAGGGCCGGCCGCGAAGGCGAACTGCACCGGCAGCTCACCGGTTTCACCGACGCACACGAGGCGGCGATCCGGCGCGGTTTCGGCCGGTTCACCCGCCAGATCTCCGGGTACGCGCTGCACGAGCTGCTGCCCGAGCACGGCTACAACGTCGCCGCGCTGCTGTGCGGCAGCGAGGGCGGATTCGCTGCCACCCTGCGGGCGACCGTGGCGCTGACACCGGTGCCGGCCGCGCGGGTGCTGTGTGTGCTGGGTTTCACCGATTCCATCGCATCGGCCGAATGCGTGCCTGCGGTGCTGGCACACCGCCCGCTGACGATGGAGTCCATCAACGATCAGCTCGTCGACCGGCTGCCCGGCGAGGTGCGCCGCGCGGCGATCGCCGCCGGACTGCCCGGCGGGCGCGCCTGGGTGCTGGTCGAGATGGGCGGCGAGGATCTGGTGTCCGCCACCGCGGCGGCCGAGGAGATGCTTGCCGCACTGAAGGATTCGGGCTCACCGGCGACCGCGTCGCTGGTGACCGAGCCGACGGCGCAGGCCGTGCTGTGGCGGTGCCGCACCGATGCGGCCGGGCTGGCGACCCGGCGCGCCGACGGTGCCGAAGCCTGGGGCGGCTGGGAGGATGCCGCGGTTCCGCCGCAGCGCCTCGCCGACTACCTGCGCGGTCTGGACGCGATCATGGGCCGCTACGGGCTGTCCGGCGCCTCCTACGGGCACTTCGGTGAGGGCTGCATGCACATGCGCATCGACTTCGACCTGCTCAGCAGCGAGGGGGTGGCCGCCTACCGGGCATTCGTGGAAGAGGCCACCGATCTGGTGGTGGCGCTGGGGGGGTCGGTGTCCGGGGAGCACGGCGACGGCCGGGCCCGCTCGGAGATGCTGGGCCGGATGTACGGCGCCGACGGGCTGGCGTTACTGGCCGGCATGAAGGACATCTGGGATCCGGCACGGGTGCTCAACCCGGGGGTCATCGTGGATCCGCCCGCGCTGGACGCGGGGATCCGCCACGTCGGTCCGGCGAAAGACCGGAAGTTGTTGACGCTGTTCGCCTATACCGACGACCACCACGACTTCGCGCAGGCACAACGGCGCTGCGTCGGCATCGGCAAGTGCCGCCAGAGCGCCGGCGGGGTGATGTGCCCGAGCTACCAGGCCACCCGCGAGGAGCAGCACTCCACCCGTGGGCGGGCGCACCTGCTGTGGGAGATGCTGCACGGCGACCTGGTCACCGACGGCTGGCGCTCCACCGAGGTGCGCGACGCGCTGGATCTCTGTCTGTCCTGCAAGGGGTGCCTGTCGGACTGCCCGGTGAACGTCGACATGGCCACCTACAAGGCCGAATTCACCCACCACCACTACGCGGGCCGGCCCTGGGCGCGGCCGCTGTCGCACTGGTCCATGGGCTGGCTGCCGCTGTGGTCGCGGGTGGCGGCCAAGGCGCCGAAGCTGGCCAACCGGCTGGCGCGCGGCCCGCTGGTGAAACGGCTGGGTGGCATCGCGCCGCAGCGCGATATCCCGGCGTTCGCCGAGCAGACGTTCACGTCCTGGTTCGCCGGCCGGCCCGAGCGCGAGGGCACCCGCGGCCCGGTGCTGCTGTGGCCGGACAGCTTCACCGATCACCTCGCCCCGCACGTCGGGAAGGCCGCCGTCGAGGTGCTCGAGGACGCGGGGTATCGGGTCGTGCTGCCCGACGGCCCGGTGTGCTGCGGGCTGACCTGGATCTCCACCGGTCAGCTGAAGACGGCCCGCAATCAGCTGCAGAGATCGCTGTCGCGGTTGGCGCCGCACCTGGACGCCGGTATCCCGATCGTCGGGCTGGAACCCAGCTGCACCGCGGCGCTTCGTCGCGACGCCCCCGAACTGCTGGCCGACGACCCGCGGGCGGCCCAGGCCGCCGCGGCGATGCACACCTTCGCCGAGTTCATCGTCGCGTCGGGCTGGCAGCCGCCGCGCCTGCACGCGCAGGCACTGGTGCAGACGCACTGCCACCAGCACGCGGTGCTCGGCTTCGACGCCGACCGCGCGCTGATGGCCGCCGCGGGCATCGCCGCCGACATCCCGGACTCCGGATGTTGCGGGTTGGCGGGCAATTTCGGGTTCGAACGTGGCCACTACGAGGTATCGCAGACGGTGGGGGAGCGGGTGCTGCTACCCGCGGTCCGCAAGGCCGACCCGACCACGGTCGTCATCGCCGACGGATTCAGTTGCCGCACCCAGATCGCGCACGGCACCCCGCGCCGGGCCGTGCACCTGGCCGAACTGCTGGCCCAGGGGGTGCGCGCTCAGCGCTCCATCAACTGCTGACCGGGTCCGACGGCCTTGCGGCCGATCAGACTCAGCGCACGCCACATGGTGACCTGATTCGCGGTCAGTACCGGCTTGTGGAGTTCGGCCTCCAGCGCGGCGATCACGTCGTAGGTCGGCATGTTCGTGCAACTGATGAACACCGCGTCCGCATCGTCGGTGTCGGTCTCGCGGACCAGTTGCATGGTGACCTCGTGGGGCACCGTCCAGATGTCGGAGATCAGACCGAGACCGGAGGCCGCGGTGACCTCGATACCGGATTCGCCGAGGAAGGCCGTCAGCCCCACGGTCAGGTCGGCGGTATAGGGCGTGGCCGTGGCGATCCTGGTGATCTCCAGGTGGCGCAGCGCCTCGAGCAGCGCACCACTGGTGGTCAGCGCCGCCAGGGCGCCCGCGCCCATCATCGCGGCGACCAGCGCCCGCTCGGCCAATGGACCGCCGACGAAGCTGCCCGATGTACACGCATAGGCCATGACGAGCGGTGATACCGCCGAGACGTCGACGACGCTCTGGGCGGCGGTCTCGGGATCGGAGATGTGCACGGCCATCTCCAGGGTGGCCGGCATGGGGGCATGGGGCATCCGGGTGAAGTGCAGGCTGACGTCATCGGGAAGCCACCGCCAGAGTTCGCGGTCGAGCGCGAAATCATAGGGCACCACAACGCCGATACCGGCTTGGTGCAGAGGTGGCGACGGGCTCATTTGCACAGTGTGAGGCCGGCGTGACACCTCCGCAAGTCGATTGTTGACAATCGTACGTTTTGGTTCCTAGCCTCGGTGCCGTGCCTCGACAACGACCGGTGATCGCGGTGCTGTGCGACAAAGCGGATGACCGGCCACCGGGGTTGGAGAACCTCGATGCCGACTTCCGCTTCTGCACCGCCGACGGCCTCTCCGGGGCGGTCCGCGGAGCACAGGCGCTGCTGCTGTGGGACTTCTTCTCGACCGCCGTGCGTGACGCGTGGCCCGATGCGAAAGATCTTGAATGGATTCACATCACCGCCGCCGGGGTGGACACACTGCTGTTCGACGAACTGCGTGACTCCGGGGTCGTGGTGACCAACGCGCGCGGGGTGTTCAATCGACCGCTGGCCGAATACGTGCTCGGGGCGGTCATCGCGCACGCGAAGGACAGTCGCACCAGCTTCGCGCTGCAGGCCCGCCGCCAGTGGCGCCACCGCGAGACGCGATCGGTCACCGGCGCCACCGCATTGGTGGTCGGCACCGGTGGCATCGGCCGCGAGATCGCCAGGCTGCTGCGGGCAGTGGGGCTGACCGTGCGCGGCGCGGGCCGCCGGCCCGCAACCGGAGATCCTGACTTCGGCGAGATCGTCGACAGTGCAACGCTTTCCGCGCACGCGGGATGGTGTGATCACCTGATTTTGGCCGCCCCGCTGACCCCGGCCACCCGTGGTCTGGTCGACGCTGAGGTGCTGGCGGCGATGAAACCCGACGCACATCTGGTGAACATCGCCCGAGGCCCGATGGTCGACGAGGCCGCGCTGCTCGACGCCCTGGCCCACGGCAGGATCGGGGGTGCGACGCTCGACGTGTTCGACACCGAGCCGCTGCCGGCCGAGCACCCACTGTGGGACGCTGCCAACGTGACCATCACCGCGCACATGTCCGCCGACGTGATCGGTTGGCGCGACGAGCTGGCCGGTCAGTTCGCGGCCAACGCCCGACGGTGGCTGGCCGGCGAGCCGCTGCACAACGTCATCGACAAGAAGCTGGGCTACATCCCGGCCGGAACGCCCTGATGATTCCCGAGGCCACCGAACTCGTTGCGGGCTACCGGGATCGGACGCTTTCCCCGGTGGAGGCCACCCGCGCCGCGCTGGCCGCGATCGAGGCCTACGACGGTGCGGTGAATGCGTTCGTGCTCGTCGACGCCGAAGGTGCGCTGGCCGCGGCACAGGAATCGGAGGCGCGCTGGCACGCCGGTGCGCCGCTGGGTCCGGGAGACGGGGTGCCGACGTCGATCAAGGATGTGTTCCTCACCCGCGGGTGGCCGACACGGCGGGGCAGCGCCCTGATCGATCCGGCCGGACCATGGGACGAGGACTCGCCGTGTGTGGCCAGGTTGCGCGAGACCGGCGCGGTGATCCTGGGAAAGACGACCTCGCCGGAGTACGCGTGGAAGGGCGTCACCGACTCGCTGACCTTCGGTGCGACCGGCAACCCCTGGGACCCGGCGGTGACCGCGGGCGGCTCCAGCGGGGGCAGCGCGTCGGCGGTGGGGCTGGGCATGGGGTCCTGGTCGATGGGCACCGATGGCGGTGGCTCCGTGCGTATTCCGGCGGGATTCACCGGCACCGTCGCGCTGAAACCCACGTTCGGGCTGATCCCGCACTATCCGGCCAGCCCGTTCGGGACGCTGGCGCATTCCGGGCCGATGACGCGCACGGTGCGCGATACCGCGGCACTGATGGACGTGGTGACGGGCTTCGACGCACGCGACTGGTCGGCGATGCCGACGCCGGCGCGCTCGTTCCTGCACGGTCTCGACGACGGGATGGCCGGGCTGCGGGTCGGGTTCTCGCCGAACCTCGGCTTCGTCCGCAACGACCCGGACATCGATGCAGCCGTGCGCGCCGCGGTGGCCTTGCTCGAACAGGCCGGCGCCCACATCGAGGAGGCAGACCCGGGTTTCACCGATCCCGTCGAGGCGTTCCACGTGCTCTGGTTCTCCGGCGAGGCCAAGGTGTTGCAAGGTCACGGGGAACTGGCCGCCCTGGCGGGCCGCGCCGACCCCGGGCTGTTGCGCACGGCGACACGCGGCACGACGTACTCGGCCTCGGACTACCTGGACGCAATGGCGGTACGAATGCAGTTGGGGCAGTTGATGGGGCGGTTCCACGAGCGCTACGACGTGCTGGTGACCCCCACGCTTCCGCTGCCAGCCTTCCCGGTCGGCCACGACGTGCCGGACGGTTCGGCGTCGCCGGACTGGACGAGCTGGACGCCGTACACGTACCCGTTCAACATGACCCAGCAACCCGCGCTGAGCGTGCCGTGCGGATTCACCGGGGCCGGACTGCCGGTGGGCCTGCAGATCATCGGCGCACGGCACGCGGACGCGCTGGTCCTGCGGGTGGGACAGGCCTACCAGTCGGCCACGGACTGGCACCGACATACACCGAAACTGATTGCACAGCAGGAGGATTTGTGAGCAGGTTGATCACCGTCTCGTTGGACAAACGGGGCGTGACGTGCACGGCGCGACTGCTCGATGAGCAGGCGCCCCGCACCTGCGCGGCGGTGTGGGATGTGTTGGCTGACGGTCCGCTGTCCGCGCAGGTCTTCCATGGCAAGTACGCCCGCAACGAGATCTACACGTTGCTGCCGGCGTTCACCGGTGCCGACCCGGGTAAGGAGAACACCACGGTCACGCCGATTCCCGGTGACCTGTGCTGGTTCTCGTTCGACTCCGATGATCTCGGCAATCCGGCGTACGGCTACGAGAACAGCACCGGCACCGGTACCACCGGCGCGATCGTCGACCTCGCGTTGTTCTACGGGCGCAACAACCTGTTGATCAACGGCGATCAGGGCTGGATACCGGGCAACGTGTTCGGCGCCATCACCGACGGCCTCGAGGAGATGGCGGCGGCGTGCCAGGATCTGTGGATGGGCGGCGTGCGCGGGGAGACGCTGAGCTTTCGGCGCGCCTGATCGGCCCGGCGCCTCAGGTCTTTGATGCCTGCCGCATACGGTCGGCGAGCCGATGACAGGCGTCGACCAACTCGGGCGGGCGGACGTCGGCGATATCGCAGTCGAACGTGCTCAGCAGGCCGGCGATACCGGCCCAGGACCAGGCGCCGAGTGTCAGGCGGCAGCGATCGTCGTCCAGGTGCTCGACCAGGGAACCGCCGGGCGCCCAGCGCGCCACCGTCTCGGCCGGCAGGTCCAGGCGCGCGCTGCCCGTGCACTCCCAGGACGCCGGGAAGTCCCCGCGGTCATAACTGGTCATCACGTAGTGCGCGATGTCGCCACCCGGTACCGGTCTCGGGGTGAAGGGGATACCGGTGGGCGGGTGCGGGCGAAGGCGGTCGACGCGGTGCACCCGCCATCGGCGGTCGTCGGGGTGGTAGCCGACCAAGTACCACCGGGACGCCCAGACCACCAGGTGGTGCGGCTCGATGCGTCGCGCCGGGGCGAAATCGGCATCCCCGGCGCCCGCGCGGGAACCGTCGGCCCGCAGTGCGTCGGCGATGAGCAGCTGCCGATGGCGGACGGCGCTGCCCACCTGCTTGAGCACGTCCGTGTCGATCGGGGGCGCCGGAAATTCCCAGTAGTTCCGCAATCTGGTGAATTGCAGTGACTCCATGCCCGCCTGCAGCCGGGACGGCATCGCCGTCTTCAGCGTGTGCAGCGCCCGTGCAGCGTCCTGTTCGAGGCCGAAGACGGAGTTCGGTGCGGTCTGCAGCGCCACCGCGAGGGCCAGTGCCTGATCCTCATCGAAGGTCAGCGGCGGCAGGGTGCCGGCGGAGCCGAGCCGATAACCGCCCGCCGGGCCATGAGCCGTGACGACCGGGTAGTCCAGCCGGCGCAGCGTTTCGATATCGCGCCGCACGGTGCGTTCGCTGACGCCCAGGCGCTCGGCGAGTTCTCGCAGCGGCCAGTGCCGCCGCGTCGACAGCAGCGATAGCAGCGACAGCGTTCGCCGCGAGCTTTCCGCCACCTCACCACCCCCATCCCGAATAGTGGACATCATATGTCCACTACCTCGGCGAACATGTCTGCATGCACACAGCGGTCATCGGTGCCGGCATCGGCGGATTGGCGTTGGCAGCTGGGCTGCGGCGCAAGGGTTTTGACGTCACCGTCTTCGAGCGCGATGTCGATGTCGCCGCCACCGGCGGCTACCACATCACGCTCGACGGCCGGGCTCAGGCGGCGCTGCGGAATCTGATCGCGCCCGCGGACTTCGAACGCCTGCTCGCCTCGGCATCGGCGCTTCGCCTGCGCCGACCCGATGCCTGGTGGGACCGGCGGGGGCGGCTGCTGGGCCACGGGCCCGATCTCGGGGCCGACGACGGCGTGGACATCGACCGGATCACGCTGCGCACCGTGCTCGCGTCCGCGGTCGGCGCGGATCTGCGGCTGGGGTGCTCCCTCGACCAGGTCACCCATGCCGGGGACAGGTCGCCGGTGGCGGTCTTCGCCGACGGCTCGACCCATCGGTGCGACCTTCTCGTCGGCGCCGACGGCAGCCATTCGGTGGTCGCCCGGCAGCTGGCCGGCGGCGCCACCAACGCACCGGCCGGCATCATCGGTTTCTCAGGCCGCACCCGGCGCGCCGATCTCGATGCCGGCGAGCAACGGCGCCTCGGCCTGCGCTCGGGGATGGCCATCGGCCCTCGCGGCAGCGCGCTGTATGTCGGCTTCCTGGATCCCATCGGCAACGCGGTGCTCGACGCCACCGAGCTCCGGGCGTCGGTCACAACGGGCCCGACCTACATCTGGGGCGCCATGTTCCCCGAGACGCCGAGCACCGACGCCCTGCGCGGGCTGTCCGGCGCCGAGCTGCAGGCGGCACTGATCGCCAGATTCGGCGGCCACGGGTGGGGCGGCCGGCCCCTCGAGGTGATCGCCCGCGCCGACCCCGGCAGCGTCGCGGCGTTCCGCTTCAACGCCGCGTCCACCCGGGCCGCCGATCTGGCGCCGTGGCCCGCCGGTCGGGTCACCGCGCTCGGCGACGCCGTGCACGCCACGCCGCCGACCGCCGGCATGGGAGCCGGTGCGGCCATCCGCGACGCGGAGAGCCTGGTGGGGTATCTCAGCGAGGCGGCCGCGGGACGGTTGGCGCCCAGGGTGGCCATCGGTCGGTTCGAGGCCGAGATGCGGGTGCGGGGCAGCGAGGTGTTGACCCAATCGATGCGCACCGTGCGCTGGATACTGGCCACCGACACCCGTCTGGGGGCGCCGCTGACCGTCGCGGTCACCGGGATGCTCGCGGCCGCGAACCGGCTCGGCCGCCGCTGACGTCAGTCGGCGGGAGCGTTCGCCGCCCAGAGCGCGGCGACGGACAGGCCCATCTCCGCCACGAGGCCTCGCACCAGCGGCAGGCTCAGGCCGATGACGTTGGCCGGGTCGCCCTCGATCCGCTCGATGAACCAGCCGCCCAGGCCGTCCAGGGTGAAGGCACCGGCGACGCCGGCCGGTTCACCGCTGGCGACGTAGGCATCCAGCTCGGGCTCGGTGGGCGTGCCGAAATGCACGGTGGTGGAACCGGTCTCACCGCCCGTGTGGGTGATGACGCCCGCAAAGATCCGCAGCAACGCGTGCCCGGTGAGCAGCTGTCCGGTGCTACCCGCCATCGTCAGCCACTGTTGTCGCGCCGCGTCGGGCGATCCCGGTTTACCGCAGAGCGCCCCTTCCCGGTAGAGCAGCGAGTCGCAACCCAGCACGACGCAGTCGGCGGACACCTCGTCGGGCAGCTGCGCGGCCACGCTGACGGCCTTGGCGTTGGCCAGCTTGGCCACCACCGCCTCGGGTGGGGTGCCGGGGTCCAGCGAGGCCACCAGAGCGTCCTCGTCGACGGCGGAGACGACGACCAGCGGGTCGATGCCGGCCTGTTGCAGCACCCGCAGCCTGCCGGCCGACGCCGAACCCAGGACGACCCGGGTCATGCGGTGGCCTCGTTCGCGCAGACGCTCACTTGCGCAGGTGGGTCCGCTCCAGCAGCGTCACCCGCTGCCAGCTGTGACTCTGGTAGCGCAGCCGGTCGACCGGATGGCCCCACAGGTTCTTCTCGGTGATCACCGGCTCGGCCGGACCGCCGCCGGCGGCCGACAGCACGCCGATCAGTGCGGCCAACTCCGCATCGCTGGGTGAACCCTTGAGCACCTTGATGTGCGGCTCATGGGTCGCCGGTGCTGCGATCTCTTCCACGGGGGTCTCGCTCGCGTCGCTCACAGTGGGATGTTTCCGTGCTTCTTCGGCGGGACCTGGCTGATCTTGCGCTCGAGCAGCCGCAGCGCGGTACCCACGTAGCCGCGGGTGTGCGACGGCGGGATGACCGCGTCGACGTACCCGCGCTCGGCCGCGATGTACGGGTTCACCAGGGTGTCCTCGTAGGTCTGCTGCAGTTCCAGGCGCAGGCTGTCGACGTCCTTGCCCTCTGCCGCTGCGTCCTTGAGTTCCTTGCGGTACACGAAGCCGACGGCGCCGGAAGCACCCATGACGGCGATCTGTGCGGTGGGCCAGGCCACCACGACGTCGGCGCCCATGTCCTTGGACCCCATCACGCAGTACGCGCCGCCGTAGGACTTGCGGGTGATCACGGTGATCTTCGGGACGGTGGCCTCACCGTAGGCGTACAGCAGCTTGGCGCCGCGGCGGATGATGCCGTTGAACTCCTGGTCGGTGCCCGGCAGGAAGCCCGGGACGTCCACCAGCAGCACGATCGGGACGTTGAACGCGTCGCAGGTGCGGATGAAACGCGCGGCCTTCTCCGAGGCGTTGATGTCCAGGCAGCCCGCGAACTGGGTGGGCTGGTTGGCCACGATGCCGACCGGCCGGCCGTCGACCCGGCCGAAACCGATGAGGATGTTGGTGGCGTAGCCGGCCTGCACCTCGAGGAACTCGTCATCGTCGAGGATGCGCGAGATGACCTCGTGCATGTCGTAGGGCTGGTTCGGCGAATCCGGGATCAGGGTGTCGAGCTCGATGTCCTCACCGGTGAGGTTGTCCTCGATGGCTCCGGTCGGGACCGCCACCGGGTACCGCGGCGGATCGGCGTAGTTGTTCGACGGCAGGTAGCTCAGCAGGTCGCGAACGTAATCCAGGGCGTCCTGTTCGCCGGAGGCGACATAGTGCACGGTGCCGGACTTGGACATGTGGGTGTGCGCGCCACCCAGCTCTTCCATGGTGACGTTCTCGCCGGTGACGGTCTTGATGACATCGGGTCCGGTGATGAACATCTGGCTGGTCTGGTCGACCATGATGACGAAGTCGGTCAGCGCCGGGGAGTAGACGTGTCCACCGGCGGCTGCGCCCATGATCAGCGAGATCTGCGGGATGACGCCGGAGGCCTTGATGTTGTTGTGGAAAATCTTGCTGTACAGGCCGAGCGAGACCACGCCCTCCTGGATGCGGGCACCGGCACCGTCGTTGATGCCGATCAGCGGGCGGCCGGTCTTGATGGACAGCTCCTGGACCTTGACGATCTTCTCGCCGTAGACCTCGCCGAGGCTGCCACCGAAGACCGTGGCGTCCTGGCTGAAGATGCAGACCTCGCGGCCGTCGATGGTGCCGTACCCGGTCACCACACCGTCACCGGTGGGCCGGTTCTTCTCCAGGCCGAAGTTGGTGGACCGGTGCCGGGCCAGCGCGTCGAGCTCGACGAACGAACCCTCGTCCAGCAGCGCGTAGATCCGCTCGCGCGCGGTCAGCTTGCCCTTGGCGTGCACCTTTTCGACCGCGGCCTCGCCCACCGGGTGCAGCGCCTCTTCGGCGCGCTTGCGCAGGTCGGCCAGCTTGCCGGCCGTGGTGTGGATATCGGGTACGTGCTCTGCCGCCGGCTCGATAGTGCTCGTCATGGGAGTCGATGCTAGCTGTACTTCTAAGAACTGCATAAGAGAGGTGCGAGATAACTCACCGTGTGTCGCCCGACGGCCAAGCTGTGTCGGTGCCAACCACTGACCCGATCCGGGAATCCATCGCGGCCATGCTGCTCGATCGCCGGGGAGACACGCGGCTGGGCCTGCGCTCGCGCGACCAGGACTGGACCTGGGACGAGGTGCTGATCGAGTCCGCCGCTCGCGGTGCGCTGGGGGCCGCGCTGCTGGCCGACCGGCCCGGCCCGCCGCACATCGGGGTGCTGCTGCCCAATGTCCCCGATTTCGTGTTCTGGCTCGGTGGCGCGGCACTGTCCGGGGCCACCGTGGTGGGCCTCAATCCGACCCGTGGCCCCGCCGAGCTTGCCGGCGAGATCCGGCTCGCCGACTGCCAACTGATCGTCACCGACGCCGCGGGCGCCGAGCGGCTGCGCACACTGGATCTCGACGCCGTGCTGTTGGTGATCGACACCCCGGCCTACGCCGCTTCCGTCGACGCGTACCGCGGGGCATCGCTGGGCGCCGAGATCGACGAGGACACGCTGCTGCTGTTGCTGTTCACCTCGGGGACCACCGGCGCATCCAAGGCGGTCCGGTGCAGCCAGGGCAGGCTGGCCCGGATCGCGTATGCGGCGGTGCAGAAGTACGGGCATCGGCGCGAAGACGTCGAGTACTGCAGCATGCCGCTGTTCCACGGCAACGCGATCATGGCGCTGTGGGCGCCCGCGCTGGCGGTCGGCGCCACCGTGTGCCTCGCCCCCTCCTTCTCCGCCTCGCAGTTCCTGCCCGACGTCCGGTACTTCGGCGCGACCTTCTTCACCTATGTCGGCAAGGCGCTGGGCTATCTGATGGCCACCCCGGAACGGCCCGATGACGCGGACAATCCGCTGCAGCGCGGATTCGGCACCGAGGCCTCACCGGACGACCAGGCCGAGTTCCGCCGCCGGTTCGGGGCCGAACTGTTCGAGGGATACGGCTCCAGTGAAGGTGGCGGTGCGGTCACACTGGATCCCGACGCACCGCCGGGTGCGCTGGGCCGGCCCGCACACGACGGTGTCGCCATCGTCGACCCGCACACGCTCAAGCGCTGTGCCGCGGCGGTTTTGGATGCCGGAGGCCGGGTGCTCAACCCTGACGAGGCGGTGGGCGAGATCGTCGACAAGTTCGGCACCCGAACCTTCGAGGGGTACTACAACAACGACGAGGCCAACGCCGAACGGATTCGCAACGGGTGGTACTGGACCGGCGACCTGGGCTACCTCGACGAGGCGGGTTTCCTCTACTTCGCCGGGCGCCGCGGCGACTGGATCCGGGTCGACGGCGAGAACATCTCCGCGCTGACCATCGAACACGTGCTGCGCCGACACCCCCGGGTGATCGCGGCCGGCGTGTTCGCCGTCCCCGATCCGCGGTCCGGGGACCAGGTGATGGCCGCGATCGAGGTCGCCCACCCGGATCGTTTCGACGCCGGCGAGTTCGCCGTCTTCCTGGCGGGCCAGGAAGACCTGGGGGCCAAGGGAACTCCCCGGTTGCTGCGCGTATCGGACAACCTGCCCGTCACCGGATCCAACAAGGTGCTCAAACGTGAACTGCAACAGCAGCGTTGGCACACCGAGGAGCCGGTCTACCGGTGGGCGGGCCGCGGTGCGGTGGCGTATCGGCAGATGGATGCCGGCGACCGGCGGTCGCTGGACGACGAGTTCGCCCGATACGGACAGCATCGCCGCAGCTGAGATCAGGCGACCTTGCGCAGCACCACCACCGAGAAACTGGCCAACGCCGGGACCGGGTGCCTGCGCAGGAACCTGCTCTTGGCGTTCTCCAGCGCCTGCAGCGGCGGGATCACCGAGTAGTAGGCGTGGCCGAAACTGGACTTCCACTGCTCGACCTTGAATCCGAAGCCTTCGAACTTGTCCATCGCGCGCCGGGTGGGGCCGGTGGTCCCGCGGTAGTAGGCCGGGAACTTCTCCAGATTGGGCTGGTCCAGCCTGCCCGGCTGCACCTTGTCCAGGATTCGCCGTGCCGTGCTCTCCGGGATCAGTTTGTTGACCAGGAAGGGAAAGGTCCCCAGCGTCGGGTAGAAGTGCACCGACAGCCCGCCGGGTCGCAGCAGCCTGTGGCAGTTCTCGTGGAAGACAACGGGATCGGGCAGATGCTCACACAGCATCTTCGAGAACACCAGGTCGTAGGCACCGACATCGTCGGCGATCGGCTGGCACAGATCCACCACCCGGGTCTGCACGTCCACGGCCGCCTTGCTGAGTTCCAGCGGCGAGATGTCCACGACGACACGACGATCCGCGAAGCCCCACTTCTCGTCGTCGCCGACCACCGGATTGGCGCCCCCGCCCAGTTCGGCGACCGCGTTCACGCCCTCGCGACGGGCCAGATCCAGCACCGCGTCGTCGTATCCCTGCCACAGCTCGGCGAAATCCCGGTACTCGACGTCGTGGCACGTCTCAGAGAAATATGTCTGTGCCATCGGCTTGCCCCCGCAAAGTCGTGTTGGAGGTTCTGACGTTACCCACACTGCGGCTCGGATAGTGCAGCTTTGCACATTGCTGTGCACCGAATCCGCTAATGCCATCACTCGACGGGGACGTCAATAAAGGGATATCCAGCAGTCGAATGGTCTGGGTTGGCCCTTCTCTTGCAATGGACATCAAGTTTGCTGTGAACGGGGCCGGCCGTTCGCCACGCCGGCCGTGCGGGCAATCCGCCCACACGGCTGCGCGGTGCGTGCTAGTCAGGGGAGTGTGACCGAGGTCTGGGATGAAACCGTCGACGTGCTGGTGGCCGGCTCGGGCGCGGGCGGGGCGACCGGCGCCTACACCGCGGCGCGCGAAGGGCTCTCGGTGACCCTGGTGGAGGCCTCCGACAAGTTCGGCGGCACCACCGCGTACTCCGGGGGTGGCGGAATGTGGTTCCCGTGCAATCCCGTTCTGCGGCGCGCCGGCGTCGACGACACCCTCGAGGATGCGTTGGAGTACTACCGGGCCGTGGTCGGGGACCGGACACCGGCGGCCCTGCAGGAAACCTACGTCCGCAACGGGGCGCCACTGATCGAATACCTGGAAGCCGATGAGCTGCTGAAGTTCTCACTGCTGCCGTGGCCGGACTATTTCGGCAAGGCGCCCAAGGCGCGCGCCGACGGTATGCGCCATATCGCCGCCAAACCGCTCAAGGTCGCCGTCGCGCCCGACCTGCGTGAATCGGTGCGGGGTCCGCTGGACGCCGACCGTCTCGGCCAACCGCAGCCCGCGGACTATTTCGTCGGCGGCCGGGCGCTGATCGCCCGGCTGCTGACCGCCACCGCCCGCTTCCCCGACACCTCGGCGCGCCTGGACACCGCACTGGTCGAGCTGGTGGTCGAGGGCGGCGACGTCACCGGGGCGATCGTCGAGTCGGGCGGTCAGCGCCGCGCGATCCGCGCCCGCCGGGGCGTGCTGCTGGCCGCCGGCGGCTTCGAACACAACGACGAGATGCGGGCGCACTACGGCGTGCCGGGACACTCGCGGGACACGATGGGGCCGTGGGGAAATCGCGGTCTGGCCCACCTGGCCGGCATCGCTGCCGGCGCCGACACCGACCTGATGGATCAGGCGTGGTGGTCACCGGGCCTGCGCCATCCAGACGGCACGTCGGCCTTCGCGCTGTGGTTCACCGGCGGTATCTTCGTCGATGATCGGGGCCGGCGGTTCGTCAACGAATCGGCCGCCTACGACCGGCTGGGCCGCGGTGTGCTCGACGCGGTATCGGCCGGCACGGTCACGCTGCCGTACTGGATGGTCTACGACGACCGTGAGGGCCTCATCCCGCCCGTCAAGGCCACCAACGTCTCGATGGTCGCCACCGAACGGTACGTCGAGGCCGGATTGTGGCGGACCGCGGACACACTGGAGGGACTCGCCGCCGAGATCGGGGTGCCGCCACAAGAGCTGGTCGCCACGGTGGCCCGGTTCAACGACCAGGTGCGCGCCGGCGTCGACGAGGATTTCGGCCGCGGCGAGGAACCCTATGACCGCGCCTTCAGCGGCGGGGAGTCGCCACTGGTCCCGATCGAGCAGGGACCGTTCCATGCCGCCGCGTTCGGGGTGTCCGATCTGGGCACCAAGGGCGGATTGCGGACCGATACCGCGGCCCGGGTACTGAATTCCCGCGATCGGGTGATCGGGGGCCTCTACGCCGCGGGCAACACCATGGCCGCGCCGAGTGGCACCGCCTATCCCGGCGGCGGCAATCCGATCGGAACGAGCATGCTGTTCAGCCACCTGGCGGTCCGAGACATGTTAAGCAGGAGCGATGAGCGCTTGCCCGAAGAGCAGAGCACCCGAGCATGACTGAGATCCGGGAGATCGACGCCGGCACGTCGATGACGCGGTTCGCCCGCGGCTGGCACTGCCTGGGCCTGGCCGAGGAGTTCCGCGACGGGCAACCGCACGGTATCGAGGCCTTCGGCACCAAGCTGGTCGTCTACAGCGACTCCGCAGGCGAGGTGCACGTGCTCGACGCCTACTGCCGCCACATGGGTGGTGACCTGTCCCGCGGCGCCGTCAAGGACGACAACCTGGCCTGCCCGTTCCACGACTGGCGCTGGGGCGGCGACGGCAAGTGCGCACTGGTGCCCTACGCCAAGCGCACCCCGCGGCTGGCGCGCACCCGCACCTGGCCCACCCATGAGGTGAACGGTCAGCTACTGGTCTGGCACGACCCCGAGCGTTCCAGCCCGCCACCGGAACTGGCGCCGCCCTCGATCGAGGGTTACGCCGAGGGGTTGTGGTCGCCGTGGCAGTGGAATTCGATTCTCATCGAGGGCTCGCACTGCCGCGAGATCGTGGACAACAACGTCGACATGGCGCACTTCTTCTATATCCACCACGCGTACCCGACCTTCTTCAAGAACGTCATCGAGGGCCACACCGCGAGCCAGTTCATGGAGTCAAAACCGCGCCCGGACTATATCGCCGACCCCGACAAGCTCTGGGACGGAACGCATCTGCGGTCGGAAGCCACCTACTTCGGTCCGGCCTACATGATCAACTGGCTGCACAACGACCTCGCGCCGGGATTCACCGTCGAGGTGGCGCTGATCAACTGCCACTACCCGGTGACCCACAACTCGTTCGTGCTGCAGTACGGCGTCGCGGTGCAGCAGATGCCCGGGCTGCCCGCCGACAAGGCCGCCAAGCTCGCCGGGGCGATGAGCCGGTCCTTCGGCGACGGCTTCGGTGAGGACGTCGAGATCTGGAAGCACAAGACCCGCATCGACAACCCGCTGCTCACCGAGGAGGACGGTGGCGTCTACCAGCACCGCCGCTGGTATGAGCAGTTCTACGTCGACGTCGCCGATGTCACCGCCGAGATGACCGACCGCTTCGAACTGGAGGTCGACACCACCCACGCGTTCGGCATCTGGAAACAAGAGGTCGATGACAACCTGGCGAACCTGGCGGCCCGCTGATTCCCTGCACCGGGGGGCGGCGGGCACGTGGCGGGTGACGGGTCGGCACGGTGAACATCGGTCGGCTAACGTCACCTGAGCAACCCGACGTCGGCCGCACCGACGCGCCCATGTCGTATTCGCAGGAGGAATTGTCGTGCCCGACGACCACAGCGCGCCACCGCACCGCTACGACGGTGTGGACGGGCCGCGGGTGGCGATCGCGCACGACTACCTCACCCAGCGCGGCGGTGCCGAGAAGGTCGTGCTCTCGATGAGCAAGGCGTTTCCGGACGCCCCCATCTACACCCTGCTGTACGACCCGGACGGCACCTATCCGGAGTTCGCCGATCGCGATATCCGGGTGTCCCCGCTGAACCGTGTCGCGTTGTTCCGCAAGCACCACCGGGCTGCGCTGCCGGTGCTGCCCTTCGCGGCGGGTGCGATGTACGTCGACGCCGACGTCGTGGTGACCAGCAGCAGCGGCTGGGCACACGGCTTCCGGACCGACGGCGTCAAACTCGTGCACTGCCACACCCCGGCGCACTGGCTCTACGCGCTGGACCACTACCTCAAACCCGACGGGGACCGGTTGAAGCGGGCCGCGTTGAAAGTGGGCTCGCCGCTGCTGAAGTCGTGGGACCGGCGCGCGGCGATGTCGGTCGACCGCTACCTCGCGGTGTCGACGGCCATCAAGCACCGCATCAGCGCCGCCTACGGTATCGACGCCGGTGTGCTGCCCTCCCCGATCGCGATGAAACCGCACACCGCGGCCGAACCGGTACCCGAACTGCAGGACTGGGCCACCGACGGGCCGGCCTCGCGGCCAGAGCGTCAGACCGAGGCCCCCTTCTACCTGTGTGTGTCCCGGCTGATGGCCTACAAGAACGTCGACGCGGTCGTGGGGGCCTTCGCGAAGAGCGATCGCCGGCTGGTGGTGGTCGGCCACGGCCCGGAGGCCGCGCGCATCGAGCGGATGAAGACGCCCAACGTGCGGATGCTCTCGGCGCTCACCGACGGCCAGATGGCCTGGCTGTACCAGTCGTGCCGGGCACTGATCGCGGCCAGCTACGAGGACTTCGGGCTGACCCCCATCGAGGCCGCGGTGTCCGGGCGACCGGCCGTGGTGCTGCGCTGGGGCGGCTTCCTGGATACCGTCATCGAGGGTACGACCGGGATGTTCTTCGACCGGCCGGCCGCGGACTCCATCGCCGACGCACTCGACCGCTTCGAGGCCTGCCGATTCGACCCGGACACACTGCGGGCGCACGCCGAACGGTTCAGCGAGCAGCGGTACGCGGAATCGCTGTACGCCGCCGTCGACGAGCTGACCGGCAGCGGAGAATCCTGAACGGGCCGGGTAACGGCCAACCGCGCGGCGCGACGCTGCTCGGCTAGTTATGGTTGACGCGAATTTCTCAAAGGAGCACAACACCTATGACCGGAGTACCAGCGTCGGCAGATCCGGCAGACGTCGCCCGCAAGGTTGCCGCTGCTCCCGATCTGCACATGCCGCCGCCGCCCGAGTGGATTCTCGACGAGAACAACCGGGTCATTGACTACAAGATGCAGGGCATGACCCGCGGCCGCAAGATCCGCAACCGGCTCGGTGAGCTGTTCTTCAACAGCTTCGTCACCTACATCCCGTCGCACACCATCCGGCAGGGATTCCTGCGGCTGATGGGTGCGCGGATCGGAAAGCGCACCTCGATCCTGCGTGGCACCACGGTGCTCGACATCGAGTTCCTCACCATCGGCGACGGTGTCGCGATCGGGTTCCGCTGCCTGCTGGACTCCCGCGCCGGCCTCTACATCGGCAACAACGTGACGATCGCCAGCGACGTGCACTTCATCGGCGGCGGACACGACATCAACCACCCCGACTTCTTGCCGGTTCCGATCCCGACCGTCGTGCAGGACTACGTGTGGATCGCCAGCCGCGCGATGGTGCTGCCCTCGCTCATCCACCGCGGTGCCGTGGTGGCCGCGCATGCCGTGGTCAACAAGGACGTCGAGGAACTCGCGATCGTCGGCGGCGTGCCCGCCAAGGTGATCGGTAAGCGTCCGGCCGACTCGCTGGGTTACACCAACAATCACCGCCCGCTGTTCTACTGATGGGTGCGGCGTCGGTCCCGTTCGGTGAGCACCGGCTCGTTTTCGTCGCGCCCGACGAGGGCCAGACCGCGGTCGGAGATTACGCGCAGGACCTGGTGACCGCGCTGCGCCCGCATTTCGGGGAGATCGTCGAACACCGCACCGCCGGGCCGGGCCAGGACAGTCTGGCCGATCTGCGCCGGCATCGTGCGACGGTGCGGCGACTGGTTGCCGAAGGCCCGCCCGGGCGGACGCTGGTGCACGCCGAGTTGTCCACCGGTGTGTTGCCCACCTTCTGGGCCGTCGCGGGCCTGCGGGGCGTTCCGGTCACCTCGACGATCCACGATCCGCCGCAGGGGCTGTGGTTCCTGGCCCGCACCCGAAGCATCGCCAAGTCCCGGCTGCTCACCCACGGCATCCACTACCCGCTGCGGCCGCTGTCCCAGGCGATCGAGGGCCGGGTGCACGGGGACCGGGCGCTGATCGCGCTCACCGAGACCGGCAGGCAGTCGATCGAACGCACGTATCCGCGCACCACCACCTTCTACGTGCCGCATCTGGTGCGGGAGCGGCCCGCCATCAGGCCGGCCGAGGAACGCCCCAAGGCGGTCGGTTTCTTCGGGTTCGTCTACCGGGGCAAGGGTTTCGAGCAGATCGCCCGGATCCGTGACCTGCTGCCCGCCGATATCGCGATCCGGGTCGCCGGCCGCGGCACCGAAGCTCTGCCGCGGGCCGAGGGCATCGAGATCCTCGGCGGCGTCGACGGTCCGGAGGAAGACGCGTTCTTCGATTCGGTGCGCGCCATCGTCGTCCCCTACGGCAAGCGGCACTTCTATGCCGAGACCTATCCGGCCTCCGGCGTGGTGGCCCACGCGATGGCCTACAGCACCCCGGTGGTGTGCACCGGGTACGGTTCGCTGGCCGAATTGGACAGTGCGCACGGCGTTCTCAACGTGAGTCCGCGCGGCGAGGGCGACGACGCCGTCGCCACCGGACTGGCCGAGGGCATCGAGTCGCTGCTCAACGATCCCACCCGGCTCGCCGAGTTGGGGCGCAACGCCGACCGGACCCGCCAGGAGCGTTCGGCCGAGCGGACCGCCGAGGCGCTCGTGCAGATCTGGACGCGGGTCCTGGCCGGACAGAGGAAGCGCCTGAACGGGTGAGCGAACCGATCGAGCCGGTGGCGCCCGCGCCCACCTCACATCACCTGATGCGCACCCTCTGGGCGGTGTTCTGGCTCTACGGCGGACGCGGCGTCGGCCTGTTGTGGACGGTGATCATCATCGCCCAGCTCGGTATCGCGGACTACGGGCAGTACGGCATGGCCTATGCCGCCTTCTCGTTGATCGGCCCGCCGCTGGACAACCCGTTCGCGGTCCGCGCGGTGCGCGAGTCGCAGGAACGGTTCCTGCGCGAACGGGTGACCCGGTACCTGCTCGGCCTGACGTTGATGGTCGCCGGGGCGGCCCTGATCGAGGTCAGCTACATCGCCTGGTTCGGGCTGTTCGTGGCCGGTGGCGAGATCATCTTGAAGGCTTACCAGAGTCACTGGGCGCGTGACGGGCAGCCGCAACGGGTCGCGCAGCTCGACACCATCCGTCAGGTCACCAGCGTGATGTGCGCCGCCGCATACGTTTTCCTGGTCGAGCACCCCACCCTGCAGATCGCCAGCATGTTCCTGGTGGCGCCGTATGTCGTGATCGCCGTCATCGTCGGCTTCTCGGTGCTGGGGCCCCGTCCCGGAATGCCCGGGCCGCCCAAACTGATCGCCATCCTGATCGGCGAGATGCTGGGCCTGGCCGCCTACCTGCAGGGCGATGTGCTGCTGCTGGGCTGGCTGACCAACGACACCATCGTCGGCTACTACGCGCTGACCGTCACCGTGACGATCGCGATCGTCGCCGTCGGACAGTCCTTCGGCATGTCCTACAACCGCTCCCTGCGTGAAGGTGACGGGAAGCTGGCGGCCGGTCCGCCGCTGAAGAGCACGCTGATCCTCGGCGGCGTCGCCGGGTTGCTGGTCCTGATCGTCGGCGTGGTCATGCTGTTCACGCCCGCGCCGAACGAACTCGCGGTCGCGATGATCATCATGAGCATGTTCTGCGGGATGCGGACCATCACCTCGGTGTTCCAGGCGGTGCTCTACCTGCAGCGCCGCGACACGACCCGGCTGGTGGCCAACCTCAGCCTGCTGCCGATCAAGCTGGGGCTGGTCGCGCTGCTGGCGGTGGCGGGCGCGGTCGGGGCCGCGATCGCGACGGTGATCGCCGATGCTCTGCTGCTCGCCATCTACGCCTATGTCCTCTACCGCGCACCCCGTGTCAGAAAGGCGGCGGAATGACCAGGGCGACGTTCCTGCTGTCGAAGGACCCGGTCGCCGAGCACGGCGGGGACGTGGAGCTGTCCCGGCTGGTGATGCGGCTGGCATCGGACTCGCACGAGGTGTCGGTGATCTGTCTGTCGCATCAGCCGCCGGGCCGCACGACCGCCGATCTGGTCGACGGCGGCGCCGTGGTGCAGCGGGTGGCCAAGTCCGGCGTCCAGCCGGTGCGGCTGCTCAAAGACACCGTGCGCAGCGGCCGCAGCCTCGCGCATGCGCGTTTCGACAATGACGCACTGGTGGCCGCGATCTCCGCGTCGCCGGCCGATGTCTTCGTCGCCGAGCACAGTTACATGGCCGAATCGTTCCTGCGCAGCGCACAACGCGGCGCGGCACGCTTCGTCGTCAACACCCATGTCAGCGAATCGCTGGTCTGGCGGGCCACCCGGGGGGTGCTGGGGCGCCTGCAGGTGGGCAGGCTGGTGCGCGATGAACTGCGGGTGGCCCGGGCCGCCGATGCGGTGGGCACCTATGACGCACAGGAGGCGGAGTTCTACCGTGCCAACGGTGTTCCGTCCGCGCGGTGGCTGGACCTGACGCTGCCGCCGGCCGCCCAGGTCGACGTGTCGGCGACCCCGCGGCGGCTGGTGCTGATGGGTACCCGGGACTGGCCGCCCAACCAGGAGGCGTACCTGACCGCACTGCGGCTGTGGCCACAGATATCGGCGGGCATCGCGGGCGCCGAGCTCTGCGTGATCGGCGCCCGACACGCCAAGGCGAAGGCGCCGCACCATCCCGACGGCGTGCGCGACCTCGGCTTCGTCGACGACCTGGCAGGTTTTCTGGGGACCTGCCGGGCCATGATCGCGCCGATCAGCACCGGCGGCGGGGTGCGGGTGAAGATCCTCGACGCGGCCAGGATGGGGCTGCCGGTGGTCGGCACCAGCGCCGCGGTCGGGTCCCTGGGCGACCTGCTGGAACTCGGCGTCCACGATGAGGACGCCGACTTCGTCGCCGAATGCCGTCGGCTGCTGCTGGATCTGCCGGCCGCCACCGCGGCGGGGGACCGGTTGTACGCGCTGAACCGCCAGTACTGGCAGCAGCGCCGACCTCATCGGGCGGTCGAGGCGCTGCTGGCCGGCTAGTGGCGTCCCGCGCCGACCGCGGCCGCCGCAGGCACCGGCCGGGTGGCCTCCGCGATGCGCGTCTCCAGCGCCGAGCGTTCCTGGTCCTCGCGCCGGAGTTGATCGGCGTAGGCCAGGAAGGTCAGGAAAATGGTGTACAGAAACACGATCTGCGGGATGACCACAACCGGGTGGTCGAGATTCAGGGCAACGACCGAAAATCCGATGAATACGCCGCCATAAAGCGCGCCCGGTAGCGAATTCGATCGCAACAACCGGTAACCAATTACGCACCCGATCACGACGACCGCCAGAAAAGCCGCGCCGACGAAGATGCCGCCGCGGTGAATCGCGATCAACGGGGCATTGGACACGAAGTTCTCGATGAAGGCGTATGCGCCGTCCTTGAACTCCCGTTGCGACCAACCCCAGCCGAACAACCAGTGCCCGTCCATGCGTCCGGGGAATTCCCGGATCGAGTCCACCCGGTCGGTGGCACCGGCGTCATTGGAGCTGAGCGTGCCCATCAACCGGGTGCGCACCGAGGGCACCATGAAGGCCCCGATGAAGGCCAGCGTCAGCGTGCCGACCAGGATCTGGCGATCGCGTGAGCGCATCGGGTGGAACACGAAAACCAGTACGACACCGACCAATACGCTGACGATGGCCGAGCGGCTGAGTGTCAGCGCGATGGCCGAACCGAGGATCGCGGCGAGTACCACGCGGCGCCAGCCGGTGAAGACGATCATGGCGATCACGAACGAGATGACCAGACCGATACCGGCGGCGTTGGGGTCAAGCCACAGCCCGCCGAGCCGGCTGAAGGCCTGGCTGTCGGCGGCCACCTGGAAGCGGTCGGTGCGTGGCAGATTCGAGGTGCCGCCGGTGAAGAAGAAACGTTCGGTATTGGCCACCGCATAACCGAAGATCCGGAAGGGCTGCAGCAGTATCTGATTGGAGCCGAGCACGATGGACCCGATGCCGATCAACGCGTTGAAACTGGCCGCATAGACGAAGATCCGGCCGAACTTCGCCAGATGTTCGCGCGGCAGCGCGAGCAGCGCGAAGAAAGCGCCCGTCGCAATCGCCCATTTGGTGTAATCCAGGATGTTCACGATCGAGCTGAACGTGACCACCATCGACACCGCGGAGATGACGACCAGCACCAGCACACTCTTGGCCAGCGTGCTGCCCAGCACCGGGAAGCGTTTGGCCGCGTTGGGATGGACCAGGGCCGCCACCAGTGCGCCGCCGGCGAACGGCAGATACAACGGCAGGTGTACTCCCGGGAAGTAACCGAACGGCAGCGAGCCGACGGCGATCGCCATACCCCAGTACAGCCACAGCGGGTGGCGAAGTCCGACGTAGACGCCGACCGCCAGGGCGATCAAGCCGCCGACGGCCATGATCCCGAGTTTGCCGCCGAGTGCCACCACGCCCGCAACCAACGGGACGAATATGATGATCGCGGCTCCGACCAGCAGGTCGGGCCGCGTGGACGCGCCGAGTTTCATTGCGGGCTCGTCTTCATTGCGGAATGATCCTCACGGCTTTACCGCACCGTCGTTGCATTTAACTATCCTTGCACCGACTCAGCTGGCCGCGCTACAGGGGCGCTCGGCAAAGTGTGCAGCTACTGTTGTTGACGCTATCGTTGCATTGTTGTGGCGATCCCAGAGCGAATGGAGTGCTCCCTTGGCCATCGGTGATTACCTGCGAATTTTTCGCCGGTTGTGGTGGGTGGTGCTCTTGGCGACGCTGATCGGTGTCGCGGTGGGCTACGCGACCACCCTCTTCTCGACCACGCAGTACTCATCGACGACAAGGCTCTTCGTCACCACCCAGAGCGGTACCTCGGTGGGCGACGCCTACCAGAACAACCTGTTCTCCCAGGAGCGCGTGTTCTCCTACGCCGGTCTGGCCACCAGCGACCAGGTCGCTGCGCGGGCCATCGATCAGCTCAAGGCACCGCTGACCGTCGACGAGCTGCGCGCGAAGATCACCGCTGTGCCGCTGCCGCAGACCGTGTTGTTGGACGTCACCGCCACCGATCCGGACCCCGCGGCCGCGCAGCGCTACGCCAATGCCGTTGCCGACCAACTGGTGAACGTGACCGCGGAGCTGGAGACCTCGCGGCGCGGCGGTGAGGCCGCGGCCGCCGCAGTGCTCGTCGACGACGCCAGCTACGGAACCGAAGTGCCCGCCATGGGCCTGACCACCCGCCTGGCCGCCGGCGCGGTGGGCGGCCTGGTGCTCGGTGTGCTGCTCGCGATCGCGCTGGGTCTGTCGGACACCAAGCTGCGCCGGCGCGAACGCATCGAGGACGTCACCGGTATCCCGCTGCTGGGCACGCTGGTGGCCGACAAGCAGAGTCGCGACGGCATCATCGACATCGACTCCGGCGGCCTGGCCGTCGAGCGTCTGCGCGAACTGCGCACCAACGTGCAGTTCGCCCGCAATGCCACCGGGCAGCATCCCCGGGTGATCGCCGTGACCAGCCCGTCCCCGCAGGACGGCCGTTCCTCGACGGCCATCGACCTGGCCGTTGCATTCGCCGAGTCGGGTCACTCGGTGGTCCTGGTCGACGGTGATCTGGTGAAGCCGGAACTGCCGCAGCTGCTCGGGCTGGACTCCGGCACCGTGACACAGGCGGGCACGAAGGGTTTCACCACGCTGCTCGCCGGCCAGCACGATCTGTCCGAGTCGCTGATCGAGGTACCGCAGTCCGGGTTCGCGCTGCTGCCTTCGGGGCCGGTGCCCTCGGTGCGCCGTGAGCTGTGGGGCGATCAGCGGGTGCAGCGGGTGCTGGAGCTGCTGCGCGGACACTTCGACTACGTGATCATCGACACCCCGCCGCTGACCAAGTACGCCGACGGCGCGGTGCCCGCCGCACTCGGTGACGGTGCGCTGGTGCTCGGCCGGCTCGGCCACACCAAGACCTCGGAGCTGCGCAAGGCGCTCAAGGTGTTGCAGACCGCGCACGCCCCGGTGCTCGGTGTGGTGGCGACCTGCGAGCCCGGACACCGTCGTGAGCTGTCCGCGGACCGCAAGCACCAGGGCGGCGCCCATGCCGTCGCCGCATCGCCGGCCGCCTCCGAGGATGATGCCGACAGCCGCACCGCGAGGTCGCAGGCCTCATCTCGCACCTCGGGATAACGGCGTGCCGAGTCTGATTCGTGGTGCGGCGGTCCTGTTCGTGGCTGTCGTACTGGTGACCTCGTGCGCCCCGGCGCAGCCGCCGGCACCACCTCCGGGCTCGGACACCGTGACGATCAAGACCTTCACCCCGCCCTTCGACGGTAAACCCCGCCTGCCACCGCCCGATATGAACGATGACGGACCGGGGTCGCTGGTATCGGTCGAACCGATGAGCGGCAGCGAACTGCTCAACCAGGACGACGCCACGTACATGCGCGTCGTCTACCGCTCGACGTCGGGCGTGGACGGATCGCCGACCGAGGTCTCCGGGGCGGTCGCGATCCCGCCGGGTGATCCGCCCAAGGGCGGCTGGCCCATCCTGGCCTTCGGGCAGGGCACCAAGGGCGTGCTGAACAAATGCGCGAGCAGCCTCTACGGCAGCCTGCCGCTGAACGCATGGACGATGTCGGTGTTCGTCCGCTCGGGCTTCCTGGTCACCGTCTCGGACTTCCAGGGCGCCGGCGTCGAGGGCTACCAGCACCCGTTCCTCAACGCCAAGACGTATGGCTACAACGTCATCGACTCCGTGCGCGCGGCGCAGCGGGTCGGCGCCGAAACCAGCGACCGCTGGCTGTCCTACGGCCACTCGGCGGGAGGCCTTGCCGTGTGGGCGGCCGCCGAACAGGCCCCCACCTACGGTCAGGGACTCGATCTGCTCGGCACCGTCTCGATGGCACCGGCCGCCGACATGTCCGGGCTGGCCGACGCCGCCTGGGAGGGCACGCTGACCCCCGATCAGCGGGTGACACTCGTGTTCGCCCTGCAGTCGCTGAAGTGGTTCAACCCCGAGATGAATCTGGACAACTACCGGCGCGGCACCACCGCCGAGAACTGGGATCAACTGCTCGACTGCATCCCGCCGAACTTCGACGACATCGCCAGGGTGCGCGGGTTGATGACCAACGAAGACCTCCGGCCGGCCACCTACGAGGATGTCGTCTGGTTGCGTGAGCGCCTCGCGGAAATCGCTGTGCCACAAGCCCCCAACACCACACCGATGGTCGTCGGCTACGGCACGCAGGACATGCTGGTCAATCAGTCCTGGTTCGAGCAGGCACTGGACCGGGCCTGCGCGATGGGCAGCTACATCGAGATCCGCAAGGGCCCCGGCAAGGGGCACGCCGACCTCGACAGTGGTTTCACCCTGCCCTGGCTGATGGATCGCCTCGACGGTGCCGACCCGCCGCCCAACGATTGCCTGAGCAGAAATTGAGGGCGCCGGTCGACGTGCCACGGGCACGGGATTATCTGACGATCGCAGCCCGGGGCTGGGTGGTGATCCTGCTGGCCACGCTGCTGGCGCCCGCCGTCGCGTTCGGCGTGCAGAAACTGACCGCCGAACGCAGTTACACCGCGTCGGTGCTGCTGTTCGCGCAGGTCGCCGGTGACCCGGGCACCTACTCGGCCTACGCCGGCGGGATCGGGGCCAACAGCCGGATGTCCACCTACGTGTCACTGGCCCAATCCTCGGTGATCAGCGAGCGCACCATCGAGCAACTCGGGTTGCCGCTGACCCCAGGCGAACTCGCGGCCAACGTCACCGCGACGTGGGAGCCCTACGGCGTGTCCAGGTTCGGGCGGCCCTCCTCGGCGCTGCTGCGGGTCGGGGTGACGGGCACCGATCCGCAGACCACCATCGACACGGTCAACACGCTGGCGTCGGTGCTGATGAAGATGTCCGGCGAACTGGAGTGGGTCGAGTCCGAGCCCACCGATCCCATCCAGTACACCGGTCCGGCGGCCGAACTCGTGGCCGTCGACCCGGCGACGGTTGCGCACGAGGTCCAGCCCGACCTGACGAATACGCTGCTGGTGGCGGCCGGCGTCGGTTTCGCGCTCAGCCTGGTGCTGGTGTTGGCGTTCGGGCTCACCCGTGACGAGGTGCTGACCGGTAGCCAGCTGCGCTACGTCGCCAACTCGTCCGCCTCCTCCAACGGCGAGCCCACCCGGTCTTAGGAGCTCGATGGCACACATGATCTGCGCACGGACGACACGCAAGGCGCTGGCGAGTTCGCTGCTGGCGCTCGCGCTGGTGGTCGCAGGCTGCGCGGAGCCCGACCCCGGCCCGTCGGCCGCGGTGGTTTCGGAAATCCAGCTGCCCGCGGACTATTCGGCCACCGGCCCCGGTGCGCTCGTCAGCGCCACCCGGCTGCCCACCATCGATCGCCGGCTGCTGCGGGTCACCTCCGTGGCGGCCCACATCACCTATAACTCGACCTCCGGTGTCGACGGCAGCTCACAGGTCGTCTCCGGCAGCGTGTTCGCTCCGAGTGGCACCCCACCCGAGGGCGGCTGGCCCGTGATCGTGTTCGGGCATGGCACCACCGGCGTGCTCTCGGAATGCGCGCCGTCGCTGTCGCCCACCCTGCTGGGTGCCGCCGGGGCGGTGCGGGCGCTGGTCACCCTCGGCTACATGATGGTGGTTCCGGACTATCAAGGCCTGGGCACCATCGACAGCTACCACCCCTACCTGGATGCCACCACCGCCGGGTACAACATGATCGACGCGGCCAGCGCGGCCCGCAAACTGGTGCCCGATTCGTCGGACAGATGGGTCGCCTTCGGGGTGTCCCAGGGCGGCCAGGCGTCCTGGGCCGCCAACGAGTTGATCGCCGGCTACGGTGCGCAGGACACCCGGCTCATCGGCTCGGTGAGCGTATCGCCCGCGGCCGATATCACCGGCATGGCGGATATGGCCGCCGAGGGCATCCTGTCCCCGCAGCAGCGGATCGCCATGGTGCTCATCCTGTCGTCACTGCAAAACGCGCATCCCGATTTCGATCTCGACGACTACCGGCGTGGCCTGGTCGAAGAGAAGTGGGATCTGCTCGCCGGATGTTCCACCGTTGCCACCGAGGATCGGCTCGCGGTGGCCGAGCAGATTCCGCCGGAGGACCTGCGCCCGTCGACCCCCGAGGCCCTGGACACGTTGCGCGGGTACCTGAACCAGATGAGCGGTCTGCCGCGCGCGCCGGCCAGCGCGCCGATGTTCGTGGTGCACGGTGACGCCGATGACGTGGTTCCGGTGGTGTGGACCACCGAAGCGGTCCGAAGAGCCTGCGACATGGGCGATACCGTGGCATCCTTCATCGCTGGTGGCCGGGGACACGGTGACTTCGACCCCATCGTGTCGCTGGACTGGATCATGAAGCGGTTCGACGACGCGCCCGCCGACAGCACCTGCGCAGTCGAGGGCGGGCCGTCGATCCTCAAGACCACCTAGTCGAGACCACCACATCGAACGGGCAGCCTGACCACCGCGACCGGAGAACGCTCATGACAGACACCAACGCGACGCGCGGTGGCGCGGGGGCCTCCGGCGTGCCGGCCGTCGAGTCCCAGGTGGTCGCCAGTTCGCCGACGCACACCAGGATCATCGGCCTCGACGGTATCCGCGGGCTGGGCTGTCTGGCGGTGGTGATGGGCCATGTGGCGCTGAGCTATTCTCCGGTCACCCACGACAAGGCCTTCCTCGGCGTGCTCGGCCTGGCGCTCATCCTGTTCTTCGTGCTCAGCGGATTCCTGCTGTTCCTGCCCTACATCCGCCGGCTGACCAAGGACCGGGCGAAGGCCGCCATGCCGGACACCAAGCAGTACGCCCTGCACCGGTTCTTCCGGGTCTTCCCCGGATATCTGACCATCTTTTTGATCTGCAATTTCGTGCTCCAGGTGGCGTACGTGCAGAATTCGGCGATCCAGCCGCACGGCACCGACGCCGGCACCGGGATGATCACCGACCCGTGGGAGCTGCTCGCGAATCTGACGCTGACGCAGACCTACATTCCCGAATACGTGCAGACCGGGATCAGCCCGGCGTGGTCGCTCACTCTGGAGATCGCGTTCTACGCGGTGCTGCCGCTGTTGGGTTACCTGCTCTTCGCGCTGCGCAAGCGCACTGATGTGAAGCCGTTGGTGCTGGCGTGCCTGGCCCCGGCCATCCTGCTGGTGCTCGGCCTCGTCGGCCGGCTGTTCGCGCCGCTGGTGTTCTCGGCCACCGGCGCGGACACCGTGATGATGCAGAACTGGGGCCCCACCTGGGCTGCGGTCTTCATGCGCAGCTTCATCACCAACGCGGACCTGTTCGCCTACGGCATGTTCGCAGCGATCCTGTTCGTCGCGATCGAGCAGGGTGTCATCTCCGTCCCGGCGGCCAGGCGGATCCATCTGCTGTGCTTCCCGCTGTTGCTGGTGTCCTTCGTCGCCGCGCTCGTGCTCGCGGTGACGGGCACCGTATTCGCCACTGCCGGAATCGGCTTCGTCTCCGCGGTGTTCATCGCGATCGTCGTTCTGCCGTTGGCGCGCGGGAAGGATTCCCCGATTGCGCGCTTCCTGGACCTGAAACCGTTCCACTTCGTCGGCGTGATCTCGCTGTCGGTGTACCTGTGGCACTACCCGGTGCTGTTGCTGCTGGGCCGCTACGACCTGGCCGCCGGGGACTCCTGGAGCGGCATGTTCCGTAATGTTGCGGTGGTGGCCGTCGTGACGATCCTGCTGTCGACCATCACCTACTACGCCGTGGAGCGTCCGGGACTCGGTCTCGTCAATCGGTTCCGGAAGAATTGATGCGCCGCTACCTGCTGCCGGCCGGCATCGTGCTGGCCGTGCTCATCCTGGTCGCCACCGCGGTGCTGGTGGTATCCCCGTCCGCCCGCCAGACCCTGGGTCTGTCAGGTGAGCCGCCGGCCGCGGCGCTGCCCCAGCCGATCGAGGGTGCGGACCTGTCGGGCAGCGGCGCCGGTTCGCTGGTGAGCGCGATGTCGATGCCGGAGTTCAGCCGCAGCCCGCAGGGGGCGGCGCTGAACTCCGCACGGGTCGTCTACCGCTCGACAAACGGTGACACCGGCGAGCCGACGGTGGTGTCCGGTGCGGTGTTCACGCCCGGCGGTGGCGCGCCGGCCGGGGGCTGGCCGGTGGTCGCCTTCGGTCACGGCACCCTGGGCATCGACGAGCCCTGCGGGCCGTCGCTGTCGGCGACACTGCTCGGTCTGACCGATTGGGTGGTCAAGCTCACCGAGCTGGGTTTCGCCGTGGCGTTGGCGGACTTCCAAGGACTCGGATCCCCGGGAATCCATCCGTATCTGGATTCGCGCACCGCGGGCCGGAACATGATCGACTCGGTGCGTGCGTTGCAGCGCACCTTCCCGGATGTCTCGGACAGGTGGGCCGCACTGGGCGGCTCGCAGGGCGGCGGTGCGGCGTGGGCGGTGGGGGAGCAGGCCGGGACGTACTCCCCGGAGATGGTTCCGCGCGGAGTTCTCGCACTGGCGCCCGTTGCCGATATCGCGGGTCTGGTCGACAAATCCGTCGACGGCACGCTGACCAAGGAACAGGTCGCAGCGCTGGTGCTGGTCGTCGAATCGCTGGCCCGGCTGCACCCCGAGATGAACCGGGACGACTACCGCAGCGGTGTCGCGGCCGAGAACTGGGACATCCTGATCGCCTGCTCCGGTGATGCGGTACATACCCGGGAGGCTGTGATCGACCGGCTCGAATCCGGTGACCTGAAGCCGCGGACACCGGAGGCCGCCGAGCAGTTGCGGGGCTACCTGCGGCAGTGGGCGCTACCGCAGCAGCCGCTGGCAGCGCCGATGTCGGTTGTGTACGGCGGTGAGGATGAGTACATCGACCCACGCTGGACGACGGATGCGCTGGCCCGC
Source organism: Mycolicibacterium frederiksbergense (assembly GCF_012223425.1). Taxonomy (GTDB): domain Bacteria; phylum Actinomycetota; class Actinomycetes; order Mycobacteriales; family Mycobacteriaceae; genus Mycobacterium; species Mycobacterium frederiksbergense. The sequence goes on along the minus strand of NZ_CP038799.1, from coordinate 972,330 downwards.
GCCTGTGAGCTCGGCGGCACGGTGGTGTGGGACTTCCAGCCCGACAAGGGCCACGGCGACCTGGAGGTTGCCGACCAATTGGGCTGGTTGGCAGAACGACTCGAGGGGCTGCCGATGCAGCGTCCAGCGGGGGAAGCGGCCGCCAATGCGTGCGGTTAGTCCGCGAAAGGCCCGCCGCGGACACCGGTAGCCCGCCCGGGCCCGTTGAACATCCGGCACGGGCAATTGCCTCGCGCCCCTGCAGCGAAGCCATTGGGACCTGTCCGCGGCCCGGGCAGGGCGATGTGTCAGACACTGCCAATTCGATGCTCCTGCAGGACGCGATTCGCTATTCGGGAAATGGCAATCCAGGAATGGCACGATTGTGCCGATCCAATTGGGGCAGATGATGCCGGAGTGAATTCGTGGGTTGCCGCCGCCGCCAATCGAGCAGCAGTCCATTCGGGCGGGTTCGACCGTCCGCGGCGCTGGTCGGGCGTTTGTCGAGCCCTCGCGGCGGGTAACTGATACTCGCGATCGCAAGCACTCCGAGGCCGCCGGCCGGTGGTGTCTCGCAACGTCGTCGAAGAACGTCTGTCAGACCGTCACCGCACCGCGGGAGGTCAGGGCAGGTTGCCGGTGGCAGGTCCCGCGGCTAAGCCGTCGCACACGTGAACCTTGCGTGCACGCGCAGTTTCAGCAATTGCTCTGCGGGCGACCCGTCGGGCGCCATCGGATCTTGATTTGGGTGTAACGCATCGGCAACCCGGCCGATAACCCTTGAGTACATCCATTTAACAGAGACCGTTTAGCCTTAATTACCTGGTCAAATCGTCGCGAGCGTCAGTTTCTAGCGACTCGTCCGCGTGAGTGGGCACGGCTGAACGGGATCGTATCCACCGGCGAATTTGCGCCGGCGTCAGCCGAAGGGTGGATATTTGGGCGGAAATGTTGCAAGAAGCAGGAAACAAAGCGATAGTCTTAGGCAGCATGCTTGGACCGGTGCAGCAAACGAAGGTGGACGCGCAGGTGACGTTGGTGAGAGAGACGGAGGCGCCGATCGCTCTGGTGAGCGCGGCGCCCGCCCGCGACCACGACGGACTGCAGTGGCAGCGGCGCTACGGATTGGCGCTGCTGGTCACCGATGTCGTCGTCGTGGGCGCGGCCATGGCGTGCGCCCAGATGGTGCGCCTGGGCCGCCCAGTTACCGATTTCGATCCGCTCACCAAGTACTTCGGCCTGCTGTCGGTGATCTTCGGCTTGATCTGGCTGGGTTTGCTGACGGCCTACCGCAGCCGTTCCCCGCGGATCGTCGGTGCCGGTATCGAGGAGTACCGCCGGGTGCTCTCGGCGACGCTGGCGACCATCGGCGTCGTCGCCGTCACGCTCATGATCTTCCGGCCGGAGTACGCCCGCGGATATCTGGCGCTGGCCTTCCCGCTCGGTCTCGTGTTCCTGGTACTGGGTCGCGCCGCCTGCCGCCGCGTCCTCGGCTGGTACCGCAAGCGCGGACAGTGCGTCAATGCTGTGGTGGCGGTCGGTAACGCGGCCGCGGTGCGCAGCCTGGTCCAGTCCCTCGACCGTGCGTGGGGTTATGGCTACTCGGTCGTCGGTGTCTGCCTGACCGGCCGCGTCGGCGGCGGCACCCTCGATGTGCCGGGTGTGGGCCCACTGCCGATCCTGGGCGACGAACATCAGGTGGAAGAGGCGATCGCGAAGGCCAACGCCGACACTGTCGCCCTGACCACCACCGAGCACCTCGGCCCCGAGGGCGTCCGTGAGCTGTCCTGGGATCTCGATCGCCTCGGTGTCGACCTCGTGGTTTCGCCGGGCATGGTCGATGTCGCAGGCCCGCGTCTGACCATGCGCCCGGTGGCCGGTCTGAACCTCATCCACGTGGAGAAGCCGCAGTACAGCGGTACGACGAAGGTGCAGAAGCGCGCCTTCGACATCTTCGTCTCGCTGTCCGTGCTGACCGCCGCATTCCCGCTGCTGCTCGTCAGTGCCATCGCCATCAAGCTCACCAGCCGTGGCTCGATCTTCTACATGTCCGAGCGCATCGGTCTGGACGGCAAGCCGTTCCAGATGATCAAGCTGCGCACGATGGTGGAGAACGCCGACAAGTTGGTCGCCGATCTCGCCGACCTGAACGAGATGGACGGCGGTGTGCTGTTCAAGATCCGCCGCGACCCCCGGGTCACCGCGGTGGGCCGGATCCTGCGCCGCTACAGCATCGACGAGCTGCCCCAGTTCATCAACGTGCTGCGCAAGGACATGAGCGTGGTCGGCCCGCGGCCGCCGCTGCCGTGTGAGGCAGACGCCTACACCGATCAGGTGCGCCGCCGCCTGCTGGTGCTGCCCGGTATCACCGGCCTGTGGCAGGTCAGTGGTCGCGCCGACCTTTCCTGGGACGATTCGGTGCGCCTGGATCTGTCCTACGTCGAGAACTGGTCCATCAGCGGTGACCTGCTGATCGCCATCAAGACCGTGCGCACCGTGCTCGGTGGCACCGGCGCGTATTAAGGCGCCCTGGCCCGGTTTCGACCGTCCGGTAGCGTAGGGACGTGCGGCTTTCCGGGAGCAATGACAGGCCGCGTTGGCTCACCCGCACCGCCATCGCCGTCACCGTCTTCGTCGTCGTCATCGCCCAGATCCTGCTCGGCCGTGCACTATTGCCGTTCGCGGTGCCGCTGGGCCTGGAGTTCGTGAACAGCTTCCCGTCCTCGGGAGGGCCGCCCGTCGCCGTGGACACCGCCGATCTCACCGACGCAGGGCCCGGCTCGCTGGTCACCGCCACCACCATGCCCGGGGTGACCCGTCGGGTAGAGGCCCGGGACCTGCACGCCGCACGGGTGCTGTACCGCTCCACATTCGGTGACACCGGAGCGCCCACGGTGGTCTCGGGTTCGGTGTTCACGCCCAAGGGGACGCCGCCACCGGGCGGCTGGCCGGTCGTGGCCATCGGCCACGGCACCGTCGGCATCGACAATCCCTGTGCGCCTTCGCTGTCGGACACCATGCTCGGTGCGCTGGCCTTCGTGACACCGTTCATCGACCGCGGCTTCGCGGTGGCGGTGCCCGACTACGAGGGGCTGGGCGCCAAGGGGATCCACCCCTATCTCGATGCCAGAACCGCCGGCCTGAACATGATCGACAGCGTGCGGGCGCTGCGCCACACCTTCCCCGAGGTCTCCACCACATGGCTGGGCTTCGGCCACTCACAGGGCGGCGCGGCCACCTGGGCGGCCAACGAACAGGCCTCGGTCTACGCCCCCGAACTGAAACTGCTCGGCACCGTCGCGGCCGCCCCCGCCGCCGATGTCAGCGGTTTCGTGGACAAGTCGCTGCGCGGCGAGCTCACCTCCGACCAGATGCTGGCCATGCCGGTCATCGTGGAATCGCACGCACGGCTGAACCCGGATCTGAACCGCGACGATTTCCGGGCCGGTGCGGCTGCGCAGTACTGGTCGGTGCTCACCGCCTGCCAGGCCCCGCAGATCTATGAACGCCAGGCGGCCGCAGAGCATCTGCGCCCCGAGGAGGTGGCGCCGCAGTCGGTGGCCGCGGCCGACCAGCTGAGAGCGCTGCTGCGCGCCTGGGCGCTCCCGCAGCGCCCACTGTCCGCACCGCTGTCGGTCTGGTACGGCGGCGCCGATACGCTTGTCGACGCGGAGTGGACCGCAGCGGCCATCGCGCGCGCATGTGCCATGGGAGGAACGGTGACAGTGCAGTTCGAACCGGACAAAGGACACGCGGGCGTTGATCTTGCGAGCCAGTTGAATTGGATGGCAACACGTTTCGCCGATCAGCCGGTGCCCAATGACTGCTGATCCGCAGCGGCTGTCGCTGGACCCGGACGCCCTGCGCGCCGGGCTTCCCGCGCCGTGGAGGCGGCTCGACATCGTCGAGGAGACCGGGTCGACCAATGCCGACCTGATCGCGCGGGCCGCCGCCGGCGAGGACATCGCGGGTGCGGTACTGCTCGCCGAGCATCAGAGCGCCGGCCGCGGCCGGGGCGGGCGGGCCTGGACCGCGGTCCCGCGCGGACTGGTCATCGTCTCGGTAGCCATCTCGGCCGACGGTGTCGACGAACACCAGTGGGGACTGCTGCCGCTGCTGGCCGGCGTTGCGGTTTCCGACACGCTGGCGGCCGTCGGTATCCGGGCCGGCGTGAAGTGGCCCAACGACGTCCTCATCGACGGCGCCAAGATCGCCGGCATACTCGCCGAGGTCGCCTCGCCCAAGCCGGTGGTGGTGCTGGGCATCGGGCTGAACGTGGAGGTGCGGCCCGAGGAGATCGGTCAGACCCAGGCCACCTCCGTGCGAGTGCTCGGGGTGAGTGCCGGGCGCACCGAAATCGCCCGGATCCTGTTGCGTGAGCTGGGCACCCGCATCCGGGCCTGGCAGGCGGGCGGGGCCGCAGCGCTGCTGGCCGACTACCGGGAACGCAGCGCCACGCTGGGCAGGCCGGTGCGTGCACTGCTGCCCGGCGGCAAGGAGATCGTCGGTACCGCGACGGACGTCGACGCCCAGGGTCGGCTCTGCATCGACACCGGCGACGGCACCGAGGTGATCGCCGCGGCCGATATTGTGCATTTGCGCCCGCTATCCGGTGAGGTGTTTGAGTAGAGTCCACACCGTGGGCTATCCGGAGAACGTGCTGGCCAGAGACGAGCATGTGGTGCTGCACCGGCATCCGCACTGGAAGCGGTTGCTCGGGCCCGCGCTGGTGCTCTTGGCGGCCAGTGCGCTGGCCGCGTTCGGCGCCGGCTGGGTCAACCAGACCGATTGGGACGACAATGCCAAGCGCATCCTCTTCGGCGTCATCGCCGCGCTCTGGCTGGTGCTCGTCGGCTGGCTGACCATTTGGCCGTTCCTGACGTGGTGGACAACGCACTTCGTGATCACCGACCGCCGGGTGATGTTCCGCCACGGATTGTTGACCCGAAGCGGTATCGATATCCCGCTGGCCCGGATCAACAGCGTCGAGTTCAAGCACGGCGTGCTGGACCGGATGCTGCGCACCGGCACGCTGATCATCGAGTCCGCGTCACAGGACCCGTTGGAGTTCTACGACATTCCGCGCGTCGAGCAGGTGCATTCCCTGCTCTATCACGAAGTCTTCGATACCCTCGATTCCGAGGAATCGCCGAGCTGATCGTTGTCGCGGACCCGTCTGCGCAGCGGGGTGACCGTGTTCTCGTTGCCGGTGTCGTTCTCGCCGAAGTCCCGTCCGGCGCTCTGATCCAGCTGGCCGTGATGCTCGGCATGGTCCTCGAAGGCCTCGGCGATACCGCCCGCGGTGAGCGTCGACTCCAGCGCTTTCTCCGGGTTGCGCCCGTGCTCGTCGGGGAACACCCAGCGGCGGAACGCCCAGAACCGGAACGCCATCTGCAGCAGGTTGCCGATGATGTAGGCCGAGATGAAGTCGGCGATGTTCTCCACCGTCAGCGACACCTCGGGGACGCGCAGGCCCAGCACGTAGCTGGAGAAGTACAGCGGGGCCATGGCCAGCACCACGCCGACCCCACTGACACCGAAGAACAGCAGAGCCTCGTGGTGGCGCTCGCGGCCTCCGCGGTCCTTGAAGCTCCATTCCCGGTTGAGAATGTAGGACGCGATGACTGCCACGATGCCGGCGATGATCTTGGCCGTCACCGGCTTGGGCTCGAGAATGGTCAGCTTGAGCGTGTAGAAGATTGCCGAGTCGATGACGAACGTCGTCGCACCCACCAGGGCGAACTTGATGAGCTCATGGTGCCGCTCGGCGAAGGGCCGGATCGGGCGGGGCAGCCGCGCAATCGTGGCATCAGCAAAGGACACGAAGATGGAGTCTACGTAAATACCCCGCCTAATGTGAACCTGTGCAGATCGCCGCTGGTCCAGGTCGGCGCGCATGACGGTCGAGCGGGACATGACACCATATGTGCCGTGCCCAGATCGCCCAGTGACTCCCGAGCGCCCATCGTCGCGATGATCGGCGGGGGCCAGCTCGCCAGAATGACCCACCAGGCCGCCATTGCGCTCGGGCAGACGCTGCGGGTACTGGCCGCCGGACCCGACGATCCTGCGGCTCAGGTCACACCCGATGTGGTGATCGGCGCCCACACCGACCTGGATGCGCTGCGGCGCGCCGCGCAGGGTGTCGCGGCGCTGACTTTCGATCACGAACATGTGCCGACCGAGCACCTGGAACGGCTGGTCGCCGAGGGCGTGACGGTGGCGCCGCCGCCGCAGGCCCTCATCCACGCCCAGGACAAGCTGGTGATGCGCCGCCGGCTGCAGGCCCTCGGCGCACCCATTCCGGCGTTCTCGGCGGTCCGGAGCGTCGATGATGTCGATGCCTTCGCGCAGCGGACCTCACGGCCGGTGGTGGTCAAGACCGTGCGCGGGGGCTACGACGGCCGTGGCGTGGTGCTCGCCCGCGACCTCGCGCACGCCAGGGAGGCAGTCGCCGGCTACCTGGCCGACGGTGTCGAGGTCATGCTGGAGGAGCGGGTGGCGATGCGCCGCGAGCTCTCCGCTCTGGTGGCACGGTCCCCGTTCGGGCAGGGCGCGGCCTGGCCGGTGGTGCAGACCGTGCAGCGCGACGGCATCTGCGTGGAAGTCATCGCACCGGCGCCCGGCCTGCCCGCCGAGATCGCGGCAGGCGCGGAGGCGCTGGGCCTGCGGTTGGCCTCCGAACTGGGTGTCGTCGGCGTACTGGCGGTCGAACTGTTCGAAACCGAGACCGGCGAGATCCTGGTCAACGAGCTGGCGATGCGCCCGCACAATTCGGGGCACTGGAGCATGGACGGCGCCCGCACCGGCCAGTTCGAACAGCACCTGCGGGCGGTGCTGGACTATCCGCTCGGCGATACCGCGGCGCTGGCTCCGGTGACCGTGATGGGCAATGTGCTCGGTGCCGCCGAGGCTCCGCAGATGTCGATGGACGAGCGGGTGCACCATCTGTGCGGGCGGATGCCCGACGCGAAGGTGCACCTGTACGGCAAGGGGGAGCGGCCGGGCCGCAAGATCGGGCACGTGAATCTGGTGGGCGCGCCCGGTGGATCTCCCGATGACCCGGAATACGTTGGGGCGCTGAGGGAAAGAGCGCAGCGCGCAGCACACTGGCTGTCGCATGCGCAGTGGACGGACGGATGGGACGGGCATTGAGATGACAGAAGTCGATACCTTGGCCGGCCCGCGGGTCGGGGTCATCATGGGCAGCGACAGCGACTGGTCGGTGATGGAGGACGCCGTCCTCGCGCTGGCCGAGTTCGACATCCCCTTCGAGATCGGTGTCGTCTCGGCGCACCGCACGCCGGCCCGGATGCTCGATTACGCGCAGAAGGCGGCGTCCCGCGGCATCCAGGTGATCATCGCCGGTGCGGGCGGTGCAGCGCATCTACCCGGCATGGTCGCCGCCGCGACACCGCTCCCGGTGATCGGGGTACCGGTGCCGCTGGCCCGCCTCGACGGCCTGGATTCACTGCTGTCCATCGTGCAGATGCCCGCCGGCGTGCCGGTGGCCACGGTGTCCATCGGCGGAGCCCGCAATGCCGGTCTGCTCGCGGTGCGCATTCTCGGCGCGTTCGATCCCGCGCTGCGTGCCCGGATCGAGGCGTTCCAGGCCGACCTGGAGAAGATGGTGTTGGCAAAGGACGCCGCACTGCGGGACCGGCTACTGGGTGGCACGGATTAAACCGCTAAAGTTACCGGCGAGTAGCGAGGAGATCCCGATGGTTGCCAACCCGTCATTCGACCTGTTCCAGCTGTCCGACGAGCACAATGAGCTGCGCACCGTGCTGCGCTCGCTGTGCGAGAAGGAGATAGAGCCCTACGCCGCCGAGGTGGACGCGCAGGCGCGCTACACCGATGAGGCACTGGCGGCGCTGGATGGTTCCGGCTTCTCCGCGGTGTTCATCCCCGAGGAGTACGGCGGGCAGGGCGCGGACTCGGTCGCGGCGTGCATCGTCATCGAAGAGGTTGCCCGGGTGTGCGCGTCCTCCTCGCTCATCCCCATCTGCAACAAGCTGGGTACCACCGGACTGCTCATGCGCGGTTCCGAGGAGCTCAAGCAGAAGGTGCTGCCCTCGATCGCGGCCGGCGAGGCCACCGCGTCCTACGCCCTGAGTGAGCGCGAGGCCGGCAGTGACGCCGCGGCGATGCGCACCAGGGCGGTCGCCGACGGTGACGACTGGATCCTCAACGGCACCAAGTGCTGGATCTCCAACGGCGGCAAGTCGACCTGGTACACCGTCATGGCGGTGACCGACCCCGACAAGGGCGCCAACGGCATCTCGTCGTTCATCGTGCACAAAGACGACGAGGGGTTCAGCGCCGGACCCAAGGAACACAAGATGGGCATCAAGGGATCGCCCACCACCGAGCTGTACTTCGAGAACTGCCGGATCCCGGGGGACCGCATCATCGGCGAGCCCGGCACCGGGTTCAAGACCGCGCTCGCGACCCTGGATCACACCCGGCCGACCATCGGTGCCCAGGCCGTCGGTATCGCCCAGGGCGCTCTGGACGCGTCGATCGCGTACACCAAGGAGCGCAAGCAGTTCGGTAAGTCGATCGCCGACTTCCAGAGCACGCAGTTCATGCTCGCCGACATGGCGATGAAGATCGAGGCCGCCCGGCTGATGGTCTACACTGCGGCCGCGCGCGCCGAACGCATGGAACCCAACCTGCAGTTCCTGGCCTCGGCCTCGAAGTGCTTCGCCTCCGATGTCGCGATGGAGGTGACCACCAACGCGGTGCAGCTGTTCGGCGGTTACGGCTACACCGTCGATTTCCCGGTGGAGCGGTTCATGCGCGATGCCAAGATCACCCAGATCTACGAGGGCACCAACCAGATCCAGCGCGTCGTGATGAGCCGCCAGCTGCTGAAGTAGTTCCACGTCGAGTGGCCTGGGGGCACCTCCCGCTTGCGGGGGATTGTTGCACGCTTTTCGCGAAAGGGCGTGTCGCAACTGGCCATTCGTCGTATCAGCGGATGAGTTTGGCGACCTTTTGGTAGGTGTTGCGGACCGTCTCGCTGCGCCGGGCGATGTGCACCGGGTGCTTGGGCACGGGCACCAGGATGCTCACCGGGTGGCCGACGAAGGTCGACTCGAAGACGGCCGTCATGGTCTTGTCGGCATAGGCGGCATCGAGCGTGCGACGGTAGCGTGCGGCGTGCTCGGGCTGGGTGAACAGCACCTTGTTGTAGCCGATGTAGAACGGCACCAGCGCGCTGCCCTGCTCCAGGTAGTGCACGGTGCCGACGCACACGCCGGGCCACTGCTGGTTGAACACATCGTCGGCGATCACCACGCCGCCGTCGACCAGGCTCTTCTCGGCCAGCCGCATATCGCTGAGCACGATCTCCTGGGTGTGTCCGCCGTCGACGGAGAAGATCCGCACGTTGGACATCGCGGCGATATCGCCGGGCACGATGGCCGTCGAGTCACCCTGATGGATGACCAGACCGGTGCGGTCGGCCCACTGGTCGAGGTGGTGCAGGAACCGGTCCCGGTCGCCCTGGCCGGACTTGTCGATATTGGACTCCTGGTCCTCGAACAGGTCGATGGCGATGGCGGCCTCACCCGGTTGCTGCAGGAGCTTCATGGCGATGAACAGCTGCCCGTGATGCACACCGATCTCGGCGATCGGGCCGTTGATCCCGGCCTCGCGCTGGTACTGATCGACGGCATGTAGCAACCCGATTGCCGACGACTCCGTATAGCCCTGCACACGTCGATGGCCCAAATGCCGATATGCAGCGAATTTCATCGCGATGCTTCCCACCTGTCACAGGGTACTCATCCGAGGCCGGTTGGCCTATGCGAGGACGATATTGACGCCCAGGGTATTTGATCTTGCCCTCGACGGGAGGAATTACCCCCGGCTGACTTTCTCCATCACCCGCCGCCGCTCGAGCGCCGCCGGATCGGGGTTGGTGACCTGTACCAGCGATGCACCCGCCGACAGTACGGCGAGAAAATGCCGGACGAGGTCGTCGTCGGTGTGCCAGGCGGCGGTGGACAGCACCCGGTCGGAATCCGTCAGCTCCTGTTCATTCGCCGACTCGGCGGCCAGCGCGAGCAGATCGGCGGCGGACCGGCCGTTCAGTGCGGGGCCGGGCGCACGCTCCGGGACGATCTGGTCGCCGTGCACGCGCACCGACGTCGCGTAGTCGGTCACCCCGATGGGCAGGCCGGGGACCGGCTTGCCGAACGGATCCAGCGACAGGGCCACCACCTCACCCATCCCGGCCGCCGCGTCGGCCTCGTCCAGACGTTCGGCCGTGCACAACGCGATATCGGTGGTGTCGTCGCGGCCGAACACGACCTCGGCGCCGATCCACCAAGCACCCAGCAACACCGCCGCGGTCTGCCAATGCGCAGGCAGCAGGACCGCGACCCGGCTGCCCGGGCCGGCCCCCAACTCATCGCGCAGCAGGTTCGCGGTCTTGGCGGCCCAGTTGGCCAGCGTCACGGTGGACACCTCGATGCGCTCGCCGGTGGCGTCGTCGTAATAGGTGATCCGTGGTCCGACCGGGTCGCGTTTCAGCAACGGATCCAGCAGTGCCGCACTGACGGTCATCACGTCAGTTCACGCACTGGGGGTCGTCGGAGCCGGCGGTGATGATCGGAGAGGGTGGCGGCGGCGGGGCATCCTCGGGCGAGGAGATCAGATCTTCGCCCTCATATCCCTGGTACCACTCGGTGGACGCGGAATCGGCCGACGGTGTGGTGCCCTCCAGGCCCGAACCGGGGCCTGCGTAATCGTCGGACAGCACGACCTGCACGGTGCCCGGCGCCATCGCGGGGTCCTCGATGACGGGCAGATTGCCCAGGTTCTTCGAGACGGCCTGGGCGCCGAGGTCATCCACGCTGAGCGCGCGCACCTGGCTGTTGGCCACCCCGTTTCCCTCATGGTTGCCGACGGCGCCGGGGGTGAAGCCGCCGCCGGTGAGCACCTCGGATACGGCGGCGGCCAGGCCGCCGATATCGGTGTCGTTGACCACGTCGACGGTCGTCTTGTCGGGAGAGTAGGCCACTTTCTCGGTGTTGCCCTGGGCCTGCTCGTCCAACAGGCTGCTCACCCAGTCCTTGACGTTGTCCGGGTCGATACGGACGACGGACTGCATGCCGTCATCGCTCCAGCCGTCCTCGCGCAGGATCGGAATGGTGGCAAAGGCGACCGAACCGGCCGCGATCTCCTGCAGCTGCTTGACGAAATCCATGATGTCCCAGTCGTCGGAGAGCACCACCGAGCGCTGAACGGCGGTCTGCAGCCGGCCCAGGGTGGCCGGGCTGGACAGCGTTTTGCCTGAGATCACCTCGTGGGCCAGCGAGGCCATCACTGCCTGCTGACGGGTGACCCGGTCCAGGTCCCCGCGCGGCAGGTCGTGGCGCTGCCGGACGAAGCTCAACGCCCGCGCGCCGTCCAGTTTCTGCCAGCCGGCCGGGAAATCCGCGCCGGAAAGGGGTTCGTAGACAGGCGCTTTGAGGCAGACATCGACGCCACCGAGCGCGTCGGTGATCAAGCTGAAGCCCAGCAGCCCGATCTCGGCGTAGTGGTCGACGGTGACACCGGTCAGGTGCGCGACCGTCTCGATCAGCGCCTCCCGGCCCGCTTCGGTGCCTCGCTTCTCGCCCTCGGCCGGATCCATGCCCTCGACCTCGATGAGCTGCTTCATGGTCGAGAGCCGGGCGTCTCCGTAGACGCCGTTGATCTTCATCTTTCCCTGGTCGTCGGGGAGTTCGACGTAGGTGTCGCGGGGGATCGAGATCGCGGTGGCCGACTTCCCGTTGTTCGGGATGCGCACCAGGATGATGGTGTCGGTGTTGGTGGCCACATCGTCGCCGACCCGCAGGGCGGCCAGTTCCTCGGCCGACAACGGGTTGCCATGTGCATCGGTGCGACTGTCGACGCCGACCAGCAGGATGTCGATCGCGCCGTCCTCGCCGCCGCCGCCGAGGGCGGCGGAGTTGACATGGTTGATGCCGTCCTCGAACGAACGCACCGTGCTCCAGGCCACGCCAGTGGACACCACGACCGCCACCGCGGCAATGACGCCGACCGTTCTGGTCAGCCGATTTTGCATCAGCCCAGGCTACTGGCCGGAGCATCGATGTCCGCCGAAGCGCGTCGGCGTGCCAACGTCGCGGTGCGGATTCCTCACAGATGGCGCGGTAACGCTGACGGGCCGCCGAACGACACAATGCGTACCGGTCGTCACCGGCGTTTGCACCGTCTGCGCTGGGCGTTCGGTCGATGGGTCACGGGAGGTCCGGTAACTTGAGCGGTATGCGGAAAACGATGGGCAGGACTTTGGGCCGTGCGGCCGTCATGGTCGCGTTGGTGGTGTCGATGATCACGGTCAGTCCGGCCACCGCGAACGCGGTGGTGGCCCCGGCTGACGGCTACGGATTCGCCCAGGGCTACACCTGGGCCACCGGGAACCCGGCCGATTCCGCCCGTGAGATCGCCGCCGTCGGTAAGACCGGCGCCAGCTGGGTGCGTCTGCCGCTGGACTGGGGGATCGTCGGGATCGGTCCGGGTGAATACAACTGGGGCTACTTCGACAGCTTGGTCAACGCCGCGAGCGCGAACGGTCTGCGCGTGCTCGGGCTGATCTCCAACACCCCGTTCTGGGCCCGCACCGAGGGCGCACAGCTGCTGTTCCCGTCGTCGCCGCCCAAGAACAACGCCGAATTCGGTGCCTTCACCGCCGCGGCCGCGAGCCGCTACGCCGGCCGGGTCAACGCGTGGGAGGTCTGGAACGAGCCGAACCTGCCGCTGTTCATGGGCTTCGCCGACAACAAGGCGGTCCGCTACACCAACATGCTCAAGGCCGCCTACCCCGCCATCAAGGGTGCCAACCCCGGCGCCACGGTGGTCGCCGCCGGGCTGAGCCCGCTGGGAGGCCCCGATTCGCCCCCCGGATTCCTGGAGCAGATGTACGCCGCGGGCGCCAAGGGCTCGTTCGACGCCGCGGCCGCCCACCCCTATGTGTTCCCCGGTGGGTTGGCCGCCGACAGCAACAACGGCTGGTCCGATGTGCTGCGCATGCACGATGTGATGGTGGCCAACGGCGACGGAGGCAAGAAGATCTGGCTGACCGAGATGGGCGCGTCCACCAGCGACATCCCCGGTGACGGGGTGAGCCAGCAGGAGCAGGCCAAGCAGATCGTCGATGTGCTGGGTGCCGCGGCGGCGGTCGGCTGGGCGGGCCCGGCCTTCATCCACGCCGTGCGTGACCTGGACAGCTCCAACCGCAACGACCGTGAGGCCAACTACGGCGCACTGCTCACCTCGGATTGGCAGCCCAAGGTCGCGGCCGGGGTGCTCGCCGGATAGCGGTCGTGCCTGCCCGAATCGTCATCACCGGCGCGGGCGGGCAGGTCGGCCGATTCCTGGGCGGTGAACTCACCGCCCAGGGGCGCGATCTGCTCGCGTGTACGTCGTCGCAGTGGGACATCACCGATCCGGCCGCCGGCGCCGATATCGTCGCCCCCGGCGATCTGGTGATCAACTGCGCCGCCCTGACCGCCGTCGACATCGCCGAGACCGAAGAGACCCGCGCGTATGCCGTCAACGCCATCGGGGCAGGCAATGTCGCGCGTGTCTGCGCGTCCCGGGGCGCCCGGCTGATCCACATCTCCACCGACTACGTGTTCAGCGGTGAATTCGACGGAGCCCCGCGGCCCTACGAGGTGGACGATCCCGTCGGCCCGCGCAGTGTCTACGGCCGTAGCAAGCTCGCCGGGGAGCGGGAGGTGCATGGCGCGCTGCCGGAGGCGACCGTCGTGCGCACCGCCTGGGTGTACACCGGGACGGGTAGCGATTTCGTCGCCGCCATGCGCCGGCTGGAGTCCGAACGCGACACCGTCGACGTGGTGGCCGATCAGACCGGCTCGCCGACCTATGTCGCCGATCTGGTCGGGGCTCTGCTGCTGATCGCCGACGATCCGGCGCCCGCGCCGCTGCTGCATGTGGTCAACACCGGCCCGGCCAGCCGCTACGAACTGGCCCGCGCGGTGTTCGCCGGGATCGGAGCCGACCCGCAACGGGTACGGCCGGTGAGCACCGACCGGCACCCGCGGCCCGCGCCGCGGCCGGTGTACTCGGCGCTGTCGACCGCCCGCTATGACGCCGACCACAGCCCGATGCGGTCCTGGCAGGACGGGCTGCACGCCGCCTTGGCGGCGTTGCGGTGAAGGCCGGGGCGAGCGTTACCCTCGGCAGCGTGGGCGACGAAGTGGCTGGGTGTGGTGACTGACGAACTGAAGGTCGTGACGGTGACGTATTCACCGGGCCCACATCTGGATCGTTTCCTGGCCTCGCTGGCGCATGCCACCGACCGGCCGGTGACGGTGATCATGGCCGACAACGGCTCCACCGACGGCACCCCCGAAGAAGCGGTGCAGCGCTATCCGAACGTCCGGTTGCTGCGCACCGGCGGCAATCTCGGGTACGGCACCGCCGTGAACCGGGCCGTCGACGCCCACGTCACCGACGGGGAGCTGTTCATCGTGGCCAACCCCGATGTGCAGTGGGGTCCGGGCAGCATCGACGAACTGCTGGCGGCCGCCCAGCGGTGGCCGCAGGCCGGTGCGTTCGGCCCGCTGATCCGTGATCCGGACGGCTCGGTGTACCCGTCCGCGCGGCATCAGCCCAGCCTGATCCGCGGCGGTATGCACGCCGTCGTGGGCCCGGTCTGGAAATCGAACCCCTGGACGGCGGCCTACCGGCAGGAGCGGCTGGCTCCCACCGAGCGGCCCGTCGGCTGGCTGTCCGGTGCCTGCCTGCTGCTGCGCCGCGAGTCGTTCAACGCCATCGGCGGTTTCGACGAGCGCTATTTCATGTACATGGAGGACGTCGATCTCGGTGACCGGTTGGAGCGGTCGGGCCGGCAGAACGTCTATGTGCCGACCGCCGAGATCCTGCACGACAAGGGTCATTCGACCGGCCGGGATCCCGCGCGGAACCTGGCGGCCCACCATCGCAGCACCTACACTTTCCTGGCTGACCGTCATTCGCGCTGGTGGCAGGCCCCGCTGAGGTGGACGATCAGGGGTGCGCTGGCAACCCGTGCAGGTCTGGTGGTCCGGAACTCTCGACGTAAACAGGCGAAAGGGCGGCTCTGACATGGCCGGCACACTCGATCCCGCGGACGTGGACGCGGTCATTCTGGTCGGCGGGCAGGGCACCCGATTGCGTCCGCTGACCTTGTCGGCGCCCAAACCGATGCTGCCGACGGCCGGTCTGCCGTTCCTCACCCACCTGCTGTCGCGGATCGCCGCGGCCGGTATCCAGCACGTGGTGCTGGGCACCTCCTACAAGGCCGAGGTGTTCGAAGCGGCCTTCGGCGACGGGTCGAAGCTCGGACTGGAGATCGAGTACGTCGTGGAGGAGGAGGCGCTGGGCACCGGTGGCGGTATCGCCAACGTGGCCGGCAAGCTGCGTCATGACACCGCGCTGGTGTTCAACGGCGATGTGCTCTCCGGTGCCGATCTCGGCGCCCTGTTGAACTGCCACGCCGGTCATCAGGCCGATGTGACACTGCATCTCGTGCGGGTCGGGGATCCGCGTGCCTTCGGTTGTGTGCCCACCGACGCAGACGGCCGGGTCACCGCATTCCTGGAGAAGACCCAGGACCCGCCGACCGATCAGATCAACGCCGGCTGTTATGTCTTCCGCCGCGAGATCATCGACCAGATCCCGAAGGGCCGGGCCCTGTCGGTGGAGCGCGAGGTGTTCCCGAAGCTGCTCACCGACGGGAAGAAGGTGTGCGGCTACGTCGACGCCAGTTACTGGCGCGATATGGGCACCCCGGACGATTTCGTGCGGGGCTCGGCGGATCTGGTCCGCGGTATCGCTCCGTCGCCCGCGCTGCAGCATCAGCGCGGCGAGTTCCTCATCCACGACGGCGCCGCCGTCTCACCCGGCGCGTTGCTGCTCGGCGGGACCGTGGTCGGCCGGGGCGCCGAGATCGGCGCGGGCGCGCGACTGGACGGAGCGGTCATCTTCGACGGTGTCCGGGTCGAGGCCGGGGCGGTGATCGAACGGTCGATCATCGGGTTCGGTGCCCGCATCGGACCACGGGCGCTCATCCGCGACGGTGTCATCGGGGACGGTGCCGATATCGGGGCACGGTGTGAGCTGCTGCGCGGTGCCCGGGTGTGGCCGGGGGTGACCATCCCCGACGGTGGGATCCGCTACTCGACCGACGTCTGACCGCTGGGCCGGAATGTGCCGGGCGCATTCACAATTGATGAACGCGCAGGAAATCGCGAATATCGTCGATCCATGACGATGCCTCGTCGGTCGTGAAGATGTGGCCGGCATCGGCGTACTCGATCAGGGTCGCGCCCGGTATGGCCGCAGCCAGGTGGCGGGTCGTCTGCGGGAGCACGATGCGGTCCTGCCCACCGGCGAAGACCACGGTGGGTACCCCGATGGCGCCGCACGCGGCGCGGGTGTCGACGGATGCCGCCAACCGCGCCTGATCGGCTCCGCCGGCGGGGTAGTGCTCCAGCGTCATCGCGACGGCCGCATCGGCGGCTTGCCGGTCGAGCCCGCCGAGCACCGTGGGGGAGGACAGGCTCACCAGGTAGCCGGCCAGCGTCGCGTGATCGCCACTGTGCGCCAGCGTGGTCCAGGTGTCGACCACCAGTCGCAGCTGCTGGTCGCTGCGCGCGAATCCCACGGTGAGCAGCAGCCCGGTCACCCGGTCCGGGTGGCGCACGGCGGCCGTCACCGCGACGGCCGTCCCCAAAGACAGGCCGAGGATGGGGAACCGGTCGAAGCCGGCCTCGACCGCGGCCGCGACCAATGAATCGGCGAGGACGGTCAGCTCCAGCGCGTCGGGGGCCTCGGGGGTGGATCCCGAGCCGGGGTAGTTCAGGCCGATGAGCCTGCGGGTGGCCGACAGGGTGTCGATCACCTGCCCGAAGTTGGCGCCGACGCTGCCTCCCGCACCGTGGGCCAGTACGAGCGGCGATCCGGTCCCGGTCGCGATGATGTCTGGTTCTGCAACGAGGCGTGGTGGCGTCATACAGTGGACGCTAAACCTTCACACCGGCGTCAAGGTCAACCTCGTGCGACGACGATCACATGGGCAGGGGCAATGCGAATCGGGGAGCTCGCGCAACGCTGCGACGTATCCACCAGGTCGCTGCGGTACTACGAGGAACAGCAACTGCTGCACTCCGACCGGCACGCGAATGGATACCGTGACTACTCCGAGTCGGCTGTCGGCGCGGTGACCCAGATCCGGGCGTTGATCGACGCCGGGTTCAGCGCCGCGACCATCCGAAAAGTGTTGCCGTGCCTCAACGGCGACGATGTGGACATGTGCCCGCAGGTGGCCGAGGTCATCCGTGAGACGTTGCGGGGCATCGAGGATCAACTGCGCGACCTGGACGCCAAGCGCAGTAAGGTCACCGCGCTGCTGTCGGGCCAGGGTGTGCCCTCGCGTGCCGGTGTCAACGAGGTATCGGGTCGCGTTCGGTGAGCTGTGGTGCGACCAGGTCGGCGACGTCTTCGAGCGACGTGAGGGTGATATTCGGCGCCAATGTCGTACGCGGCCGATCCGTTTCTGCGGCAGAGTGGAACTCGTCCCTGTCACCACGGCGAGGAGCCCCCGATGACCTACAGCGTTTTCGAGCTCTTCAAGATCGGGATCGGTCCGTCGAGCTCACACACCGTGGGCCCGATGATCGCCGCACGCCGATTCGCGGATCTGCTGGTGACATCGGGTGTACTGGGGGACACCGGTCGGGTGGCGATCGAGCTGTTCGGTTCGCTCGGGGCCACCGGCGAGGGGCATGGCACCGTCACCGCTCTGCAGCTCGGCCTGCTCGGCGAACTGCCCGAGCAGGTCGACCCGCAACGGGTGCCCGCCATGCTGGCCGGTGTCCGCGACAGCTCCACCTTGTCGATACTCGGCAGGCACACCATCGGTTTCCTGCCCGACGGCGATATCGTGCTGCATCCCCGCAAGCGCATCGGTGCGCACTCAAACGCGATGCGGTTCACTGCATTCGGTGCGGGCGGCACGGTTCTCGCCGAGCGCGTCTATTTCTCGATCGGCGGAGGATTCGTCACCGACGATCGCGACGCCACCCCCGAAGACGACTCACGACCGACGATTCCGTATCCGTTCGGCAGTGCGGATGAGCTACTGCGACTGGCGGCCCGGACCGGGC
Organism: Mycolicibacterium frederiksbergense; assembly: GCF_012223425.1. Taxonomy (GTDB): domain Bacteria; phylum Actinomycetota; class Actinomycetes; order Mycobacteriales; family Mycobacteriaceae; genus Mycobacterium; species Mycobacterium frederiksbergense. Next base: position 954,160 of record NZ_CP038799.1, on the reverse strand, counting down.
TGACGATCAGCGGCATCGCGCGCGCCAACGAGGACTCCCTGCGTCGCCCGGCAGACGTCCACGCGGAACTGTTGCGGATCTGGTCGGTGATGCGCCAATGCGTCGCGCAGGGTTGTGCCACCCACGGTGTGCTGCCCGGGGGTCTGCATGTTCGTCGGCGCGCCGCCGATCAGGCCGCGTACCTGGCCTCGCCGTCGGAGGCCGATCCCTGGTCCGCCATGGACCACGTCACCACCTATGCCCTGGCGGTCAACGAGCAGAACGCCGCAGGCGGTCGAGTGGTGACGGCACCCACCAACGGCGCCGCGGGCATCATCCCGGCGGTGCTGCACTACTACAGCGAGTTCGTCGCCGGTGCCGACGACGACGGCGTGGTCCGGTTTCTGCTGACCGCGGCCGCGATCGGCTCCATCATCAAGGAAAACGCCTCCATCAGCGGTGCCGAGGTCGGCTGCCAGGGCGAGGTCGGGTCGGCCTGCGCCATGGCGGCCGCCGGTCTGGCCGAGGTGCTCGGCGGCACACCCGAGCAGGTCGAGAATGCGGCCGAGATCGGCATCGAGCACAACCTGGGCCTGACGTGTGATCCCGTCGGCGGGCTGGTGCAGATCCCGTGTATCGAGCGCAATGCCGTCGCCGCGGTCAAGGCGATCACCGCCGCCCGCATGGCGCTGCGCGGCGATGGACATCACCGGGTGTCGCTCGACGATGCGGTGAAGACCATGCGGGAGACCGGAATCGACATGCTCGACAAGTACAAGGAGACCGCGCAGGGCGGTCTGGCGCTCAACGTCGTGGAGTGCTGAGTTCCTAGCTAGTGGTCTGTCTGTGAATTAATCTGGTAGTTTGTAGTATGCCTGTTATGACAGCTGTCGCGTTGCCGGTCAGTGATGCGCAGCGTGCGGAGTTGGAGCGGATGGCGGCCTCGACGTCGTTGCCGCATCGGCAAGTGGTGCAGGCGCAGGCGCTGCTGTGGGCTGCTGACGGGGTGGCTAACGAGCAGATCGCGCGGCGCAGCGGTGTGGACTCGGACACGGTGCGGCGCTGGCGTTCCAGGTTCGCCCAGGAGGGGATCGAGGGGGTGGGCCGGATCGCCAAAGGGCGTGGACGTAAGTCGAGTCTGCCGGCGGGCACGGTCGAAGAAGTATTGAGGCTGACCCATCAGGGGCGACCTGCCGACGGCTCGACGCATTGGAGTACCCGCACGTTGGCTGCCCGGGTCGGGATCGGCAAGGACTCGGTGGCCAAGATCTGGGCCGATCACAAGCTCAAGCCGTGGAAGGTCGAAACCTTCAAGGTCAGCAACGATCCGCGGTTTGAGGAGAAGCTGGTCGATGTCGTTGGGCTGTACATGAATCCACCCGCGCGGGCGGTGGTGTTCAGCTTCGATGAGAAAACCCAGTGCCAGGCGTTGGACCGTACTCAACCATCGTTACCGATGAAGGCCGGCCGCGCCGGAACCATGACCCATGACTACAAGCGCAACGGCACCATCGACTTGTTCGCCGCGATGAACGTCGCTACCGGCGAGGTCCTGACCGACCTGCGCAAAGGCCACACCGGTGCGGACGTGTTGCGGTTCTTCAAGCAGATCGACGCCAGCGTCGCGCGTGGACTCTCTGTACACGTCGTTCTGGATAACCTGTCAGCGCATTCCACGCCTGAGATCGCGAAGTGGTTGGCGCACAAGGATCGTCGCCGCTGGCACATGCATCCCACCCCGACCTCGAGCTCGTGGCTGAACCTGATCGAGCGATGGTTCAAAGAACTCACCGACAAACGTTTGCGCCGCGGAACCTTCACCAGCGTCGCCGAACTCTCCGAAGCCATCATCGCCTGGGCCACCCATTGGAACGCCGATCCCAAACCCTTCATCTGGAAAGCCCCCGCCGAGGACATCATCACCAAAGTCCGACGCGGCAGAGCCTCTCTCCACCAGGTCAATACGCAGACGGACCACTAGGCCGTGCGGGCCGCGCGTGCCAGCGCCAGCAGTGCCGGATCATCCCGCGGCATTGCCTCCAGCGGCCACCAGCGCAGATCCAGGGACTCGTCGCTGCGCACGAAGTCGGTGCCGGCCGGTGCGTGCGCGACGAACTGCAGATCCAGGTGACGGGTGGGCAAGCCGAGGGAGCAGGTCAACGGATGTACATGCAGCGCAACCATTTCCGGGTCGATGCGCAGCCCGTCGATACCGGACTCCTCGGTGGCCTCACGCAGTGCCGCCGCGGCGATGTCGGCGTCGGAGTCCTCGCAGTGCCCACCCAGCTGCAGCCAACGGCCGACCCGCGGGTGCAGGGTGAGCAGCGCGTGCTCGCCGCTGTGATCGAGAACCAGAGCCGAGGCCGTGACATGCCCGGGCTCGCAGGCCCGCGCGCAGGCGTCGGGCCGGGCCAGCACGAACGCCAGCACCGCGTGGCGCAACGCGTCCTGTTCGGGATCCGGCGCGTTCCACCGGGACAGCAGGTCGACGACGGAGGCGTGCAGGCTCATCTCCGGATCAGCAACCTGTCGACGGATGCCGGCTCGCGGGGCCCGGTCTCCTCGGCGGGGTAGCCGATCGCGATGGCGCCCAACGGCTCCCAATCGTCTGCGGTGGCCAGCTCGCGGCGGGTGATCTCGGCGGCGAAGATCGTCGAACCGATCCAGCAGCTGCCCACCCCGCGGACCGCCAGTGCCACCAGCAGTCCCTGCACGGCGGCGCCCGCGGCCACCGTGAACATGGTGTGCTCGGCCGCCGTGCGCTGCGGATCCGGATAGCTGTGTGCGCCATCGGGAACCATGAACGGAATGATCAGCTCGGGGGCGTCGTAGAGGATCTGGCCGCGGCCGGTGCGGCGCTCGGCATCCTCGTCGGAGCGACCGTCGGCGGTCAGATCGGCATGCCATTGGCGCTTCATCGCGTCGAGTAGCCGCAGCCGGGTGGCCGGGTCGCGCACCCACACGAAGCGCACCGGGCGGGTGTGATGCGGTGCCGGCGCGGTCAACGCCTCGGCGACCGACTCCTCGATGAGCGCGGTGTCGACCGGCCCGGCGGCGAACCGGCGCACCGAACGGCGCAGCAACTGTGCCTGTGTGCGGCCCAGTTGAATCGCCTCGACGGTGCCGAGCCAGAACAGGTCGTCCTCGCCGCTGCGGACCAGGGTGTGGCCTCCTGAGCCGTCGTCGTGCAGCCGCAATCCGCGTACCACCGCCACCGGGATGCCGGTCAGCTTGCCCTTCACCAGATCTGCCGCGGCGGCGAGTTCGTCGGCCACCGCGATCTCGGTCACCACGAGCTCGTTTCCATGCGGGTCCTGGGCGCCCGCGTAGCCGTGCAGGACTGTCAGCCCGGCCGCGCCGATCGCCACATCGGTCTGCCCGTTGCGCCAGGCCCGTCCCATCGTATCGGTGACGACGATGCCGACCCGAACGCCCAGATGCGTTGCGATACCGTCCCGGATGGCCGCGGCGCTGCCATCCGGATCGACGGGCAGCAGGGCCAGCTCGGCGGCGTCGATATTTGATCCGTCCACCCCGGCGGCCGCCTGGACCAACCCGATCGCGTTCTCGGTGATGAGCGTCTTGCCCTTGCGGGCCAGTACCCGTACCGCCTCGTCGTCGATGAGCTTGCGGCGCAGGATGTCCCGCTGCTCGGGATCGGTGGGCGCGGCGACGATGCGGCCTTCGGTCTTGGAGAGCACCTTGCTGGTGATGACGACCACGTCGTCATCGCGCAACCAGCCGGCCGCACCGGCGATGGCCGCGGCCAGATTGTCGCCGGGACGGAACTCGCCGAGCCCGGTCACCGGGATGATCTCGATGGCCTTCGCGGTTCCGTGTTCTGCACTCACAGCGAAAGGCCCGCCAATTGCAGTCCGGCCCGCACCATTTCGGCGGTTGCCGCCGGGTCGGTCATGAGCAGGGGGGCCTGCCGGACCTCGACCCCCTCGATGGTGGCGGCGTCGCCCGCGTCGATCAGCCAGCCGTCCAGGATGCCGACGCCGCTACGGGCACCGAAGTGCTTTCCGACGCCCTCCGAGGAGGATTCGACACCGATCACCGAAAGGCATTCGTCGGCCATCCCGCGCAACGGTTTTCCGGCGATGATGGGGGAGTAGCCGATGACGGGGGCCGAGGTGGAACGCAGCGCGCCGCGGATACCGCCGACGGTGACGATGGAGCCGATGCTCACCACCGGATTGGACGGGGCGATCAGCACCACATCGGCATCGGCGATCGCCTCGGTCACACCGGGCGCGGCTGTGGCCTTGTCGGAGCCGACGAAGGCGAAGCTGTGCGTCTCGATCTTGGCGCGGTAGCGCACCCACCATTCCTGGAAGTGGATGGCCTTGCGTTCACCGTCGGGATCGGTGACGACGACGTGCGTTTCGCTGCGGTCATCGGTGGCCGGCAGCAGTCGGGCGCCGGGAGCCCATCGGGCGCACAGTGCCTCGGTGACCTGTGAGAGCGGATATCCCGCGCGCAGCATCTGACTGCGCACCAGATGGGTGGCCAGATCGCGGTCGCCGAGACCGAACCAGTCGGGCTGCACCCCGTAGGCGGCCAGTTCGTCCTTGGCATGCCACGTTTCGTCACGGTGACCCCAGCCACGTTCCGGGTCGATACCGCCGCCGAGGGTGTACATGCAGGTGTCGAGGTCGGGACAGATCCGTACGCCGAACATCCAGGCGTCGTCTCCCACGTTGACGACGGCGGTCAGCTCGTGTTGAGTGGCCGCTTCGGATTCGGCGCCCGCGTCGGCAAACTGCCCGAGTTGCAGCAGGCGCTGGACGCCCAGGAGGAAGCGGGCGCCACCCACGCCGCCGACCAGAACAGTGACCTTCACGCCCTCAGACCCTATGCCAGCCAGCTTTCTTCGGTGTGGCCGCCCGGGTGTGGGGAACACGCCGGTGCGTGGACACGCCGGATCTATGTCACGAGATGGTATGAAAACTGGCCATTCCGCTTGACCGTGGCAGCTAACGCGTGTCTAATCACATCAGTGTCATTTCGTGGTTCGCCCGCCGGTTTCGGTGCCGCAGACCGGGATTCGATCATATGTTCGAATCCGGATGGCCTGACATCACAATAGTGATAGCTGGGGCAGTGCTGGAGGGGTTTGGCGATCCGTGATTCAGCAGGGGCCCCGATCGGCAACAACGGGGAAAACAATCAGGTGAGGAGGCGGAACATGTCTTATGAGCAGGTCGATTTCGACCGCGCGCTCCGGTTCGAAGACCGGATGCTCGGTTCAGTGGACAGTGCACCGCACACCACTACCGATCCGGCGGCAAGCGAAATGGTTGTGCGCCCGAGTTTGAGCTTGGTGCCCGACCGCATCGAGTTGGCGCCCGAGTCCTTCGAGGACGACGACCAATGGCAGGAACGCGGTCTGTGTGCGCAGACCGACCCCGAGGCGTTCTTCCCCGAAAAGGGCGGATCGACGCGGGAGGCCAAGCGCATCTGCCAGGGCTGCGAAGTCAAGGACCGGTGCCTGGAGTACGCGCTGGCCAATGACGAGCGCTTCGGTATCTGGGGCGGCTTGTCCGAGCGGGAGCGCCGCCGCCTCAAGCGCGGCATCATCTGACGCGGCACGTTGCGGCCGCAGGCGGTCGCAACGTGTTACTCGTCCTCGGCCGAGGGGTCGATGACGTTGGGTTCGACGCCCAGGTAGGTGGCGATCTGAGCCACCAGCACCTCATGTAGTAAATCGGCGAGTTCGTCGGTGTCTTTGGCGCGCCGTTCGATCGGCTTGCGGAACAACACAATTCGCGCCCGCGTGGAGTTGCCGCGGACATCTACCCCGGCTGGGATCAGGCGGGCCAGCGCGATCGGACCGTCGGCGACAACCTCCGGCGGCCACTGCACACTGTCGGGATCCTTGGGCGCGATGCGCGGTATCTCGTCGACCGCCACGTCCAATGTCGAGACCCGTTGGTGCCACCGTCGCTCGATCGGCTCATAGGCCTCCAGCACCGCCATGTCGAATCGCTCGGCCCGGCTGCGCCAGCCCGGCACCGTCGGCGGCAACAGCGATCCGCGCATGCCACGGCCGCGTCGGGATCCCCGATGCTTACGCTGCGCCACGCAGGAGATGGTAACGGTTGGAGATCGGGCGCCGTGGCGCGCGCGTGTCCGGAGGCCCGCGGCGTCGCCGCACGATAATCTTCCCTGCGTGAACGTTCCCCGTCGCTGCTGCAGGCCCGGGTGCCCGCACTACGCTGTGGCGACGCTGACCTTCGTCTATTCGGACTCGACAGCCGTCGTCGGACCTCTGGCGACCGTGTCCGAGCCGCATTCCTGGGATTTGTGTGTCATACACGCCGGTCGGATCACCGCGCCCCGTGGATGGGAGCTGGTCCGCCACGCCGGGCCGCTGCCGACTCATCCCGATGAGGACGATCTGGTCGCCCTCGCCGACGCGGTCCGTGAGGGTCGCGAAGGCGTGCAGGCTCTGGTGAATGGCGTGACCGCGGGATTCTCCGACCCCTCGACCGGCGTGTCCGGGGGGTCGTTGATGGCCCCGCCGGTGCATCGTCCGGAACCCAACGGTCGCCGTCGCGGTCATCTCCGGGTGCTCCCGGACCCGGAACCGAACTCCGAGTAGTTCCGCCCAGACCCGTCGCCGGAAGCGCTCCGGTCGGCCGTTTTGCGCGTGCTCACGGGACCTGCGGCGGCCGTCGTGCCGAGACACTAGGCTGAGTGGGCAGAGCATTTCCCGATTCCCCGTACACAGAGAGCGAGGAGAGCCATGTCTCGGTCCGCTGAGGCTGTCCACGCTGTCATCAAGGCCTATGACCTGCGGGGCCTGGTCGGAGAACAGATCGACGAGGCCTTCGTCCGCGATGTCGGTGGCGCATTCGCCCGCCTGGTCCGCGACGAGGGGTTCGGCGGGGGAGAGCGCAGCGACACGGGGAACGGGTCAGCCGGACCCGTCGACACCGTGGTGATCGGCCATGACATGCGGGCGAGTTCGCCGGCACTGTCCAACGCGTTCGCCGAGGGCGTCATCGCCCAGGGGCTCGACGTGGTACGAATCGGGCTGGCCTCGACCGATCAGCTGTATTTCGCCTCGGGACTGCTGGACTGCCCGGGCGCGATGTTCACCGCCAGCCACAACCCGGCCGCCTACAACGGCATCAAACTGTGCCGCGCGGGCGCCAAGCCGGTCGGCAAGGACACCGGCCTGCTGATCATCAGCGATGAGGTCATCAACGGGGTGCCCGCCCACGACGGCGCCGCGGGCGCGATCACCGATCGCGATGTGCTCGCCGAGTACGGCGACTTCCTGCGCTCGCTGGTCGATCTGTCGGCACTGCGACCGCTGCGGGTGGCCGTCGATGCCGGGAACGGCATGGGTGGGCACACCACCCCCGCGGTGCTCGAGGCGATTCCCGGGATCACGGTGTTGCCGTTGTATTTCGAGCTCGACGGCACCTTCCCCAACCATGAGGCCAACCCGCTGGACCCGGCGAACCTGGTCGACCTGCAGGCCCATGTACTGGCGACCGGAGCGGATATCGGGCTGGCCTTCGACGGTGACGCCGACCGCTGTTTCGTGGTCGACGAGTTGGGCCTGCCCATCTCGCCGTCCGCGGTGACCGCACTGGTCGCGGGGCGCGAGCTGGGCCGCGAGATCGGTGCCACGGTGATCCACAACCTGATCACCTCGCGGGCGGTGCCGGAACTGATCACCGAACGGGGCGGCACCGCGGTGCGCTCACGGGTGGGCCACTCCTATATCAAGGGCCTGATGGCCGAGACCGGCGCCATCTTCGGCGGCGAGCATTCGGCGCACTACTACTTCCGCGACTTCTGGGGTGCCGACTCGGGCATGCTGGCGGCGCTGCACGTGCTGGCCGCACTCGGCGAGCAGCAGCGCCCGCTCTCGGAACTGATGGCCGACTACCAGCGCTACGAGGAGTCCGGCGAGATCAACTTCACCGTCGCCGATGCGCCCGGCTGTGTGGACTCCGTGCTGACCACCTTCGGCAGCCGTATCCAGTCGCTGGATCATCTCGACGGGGTCACCGTCGATCTCGGCGACGGTCGCTGGTTCAATCTGCGCACCTCCAACACCGAGCCGCTGCTGCGGCTCAACGTGGAGGCCCGCACCACCGAAGAGGTCGACGAGGTGGTGGAACAGGTGGCGAAACTGATTGCCGCGCGCGGCGAGTCGGCGCCGTGACCGCCCGGGCTGCCACCATCGACCTCGACGATGTCGAGGGGTTGCTGGCTGCCGACAGGGAAGGTCTGTTGCGTGCGTCCGCCATGGCCGGCGCGCAGGTGCGGGCGACCGCGGCCGCCGTCGATGAGGGCGCGCTGGACCTGCTTGCCTCGGACATTGCGCCCCGCACGCTGATCTGGGTCGCCGACGGCGGCCCGGCCCGCGCGGCGGGCACGCTGCTGGCGGCCGCCCTCGGGGCGGCCAGCGGGGTACCGATCGTGGTGGCCTCCGAGCTGCCGCCGTGGACCGGCGCGCTCGATGTCGTGGTGGTGGCCGGTGCCGACGCGGGTGATCCCGTGCTGGTGACGGCGGCGGCCACCGGGGTGCGCCGCGGGGCGCGGGTCGTGCTGGTCGCACCGCACGAGGGACCGCTGCGCGATGTGACGGCCGGACGCGCGGCCGTGCTGGCCCCGCGGCTGCCGGTGCCCGACGAATTCGGATTGACCCGGTATCTGGCTGCCGGTGTGGCGGTGCTGGCGGTCGTCGACACCGCGGTCCGGGTGGACATCGGGGCGTTGGCCGACGAACTGGACGCCGAGGCGCTGCGCAACAGCGCGGCGCGCGAGCTGTTCACCAACCCGGCCAAGAGTCTGGCCGAGCGATTGGCCGGACGCGAGGTCGTGCTGGCCGGGGACAGCGAGGCGACACTGGCATTGGCCCAGCACGGCGCGGCGGTGCTGCTGCGGGTGGCGCGTCAGGTCGTGGCCGCGGTCGGTCTGACCGATGCGCTGGGCGCGCTGAGCCCGCTGAACATCGCCCCGGTCGACTACGAGACCGCGCTGTTCCACGACGAGGAGCTCGACGGCCCGTTGCCGTCGCGGGTGCGCACCGTGGTGTTGACCTCCGATGAGCAACGGCCGGTGGTGGTGGCCCGCACCGAAGGTTTCGCCGACCTGGATGTGGTCAGCGCCGACGATGTGCCCGACAGCGCGACCAAGCTCGGCGGCGTGCGCCTCGAGCAGCAGCTGGCGACGGTGGCGGTGCGCATGGAGATGACGGCCGTGTACCTACGACTGGTGCGAGGTTGAGGGTGTGAATCTGCTCCGAGGAGCTGTCCGAAAGTATGCCTGGGGGTCGCGCACAGCGATAGCCGAGTTCACCGGAAGGCAAAGTCCCACACAACATCCCGAGGCGGAGCTGTGGCTGGGCGCGCATCCCGGCGATTCGGCGCATTGTGTGACCGATGACGGTGAGCGCTCGCTGCTGGACATGATCGGCACGGACCCCGAGGGGCAGCTCGGCGCGGGTTCACGGGCCCGGTTCGGTGATGCGCTGCCGTTTCTGGCCAAGGTGCTGGCCGCCGACGAACCGCTGTCGCTGCAGGCTCATCCGAGCAGCCAGCAGGCGGTGCACGGATTCGAACGCGAAGAGCGCCTCGGTATTCCGGTGACGGCGCCGACCCGCAACTACCGGGATGCCAGCCACAAGCCGGAATTGATCGTCGCGCTGGGGCAGTTCGAGGCGCTGGCGGGATTCCGGCCGGCGGCCCGCAGCGCGGAATTCATGCGTGCGCTGGCGGTGCCCGAGCTGGATGTCTACATCGCGCTGCTCACCGGTCAGTCCGACGCCGACGGGTTGCGTGCCCTGTTCACCACGTGGATCACCGCGCCGCAGCCCTCGCTCGACAAGTTGGTGCCTGCGGTGCTCGACGGCGCGATCAATTACATCCGGTCGGGCGAAACGACCTTTCAGGCCGAGGCGAAGACGATCCTGGAACTGGGCGAACGGTATCCCGGCGATGCCGGTGTGCTGGCCGCGATGCTGTTGAACCGGATCACGTTGCAGCCCGGGGAGGGCATCTATCTGCCTGCCGGCAATCTGCACGCCTACCTGCACGGGGTCGGTGTCGAGGTGATGGCGAACTCGGACAATGTGCTGCGCGGCGGATTGACGCCCAAGCACGTGGACGTGCCCGAACTGTTGCGGGTGCTGGACTTCACTCCCGCCGACGACTCGGTGATCCTGCCGCGACCGATCCGCGGCGGGGCGGAACTCGTCTATGACACCCCGGCGCCGGAGTTTGCGGTGTCGGTGCTGCAGGTGACCGGTGACCAGGTCGGCCACGAGGTCGACGCGCCCGCCGAACACGACGGGCCGCAGGTGCTGCTGTGCACCGAGGGTGCGGTGCAGGTGCGCGCCAAGGCCGGCGCGGTGAGCTTGGAGCGCGGCGCCGCCGCCTGGGTGGCCGCCGACGACGGGCCCATCCGGCTGGTCGCGGATCAGCCGAGCAAGCTGTTCCGCACCACCGTCGGCATCTAGGGGGCCGCGGCGGCTTCGCGGTCCGGCGTCGCGCGCCGGGCCCTGAGCTTCGCGGTGATCAGCAGACCCATGTTGTGCCGGATGGTCCGTCCGAGCGTCCGGGCGTCGGGAACCATGTACAGGCTGTCCAGCAGGCTGAAGCGACGCAGGAACCATTCGGCCAGATCGGCTTCCGTCTCCGCCGCGCCGAGGAACTGGTCGAACAACGTGCCGACCTTGACGTACCACCAGGGCATGTTGTCCGCGGGGGCGTTGTGCAGGGCCAGGTCGCCGATGGCGTTCATCGTCCAGACCGGCCACGTCGTCTTCTTGGTCGCCCGGGACAGTCGCCCGGCGATATCGGTATGACCGGCCTCCAGGACGGCCCGCAGGTTGCCCGCCTGGATCGACGTCATGGTCATGCCCTGGCCGTAGGTGGGATTGAAGCTCACCACCGCATCGCCGAACGGGATGATGCCGGCGGGAAATCGCGTCATCCGGTCGTACCGCCGCCAGCGGCTGGTCGGGTACTTGTGGAATGCCATCGCGCCGACGGGCGTTCCGCGGCGCAGCGCGGCGCTGAGGTGTCCGGGCAGCAGCACATCGGCGAGTTCGTAGATGTCGTCCAGGTTCTGCGGCGGCGCGACCTTGCCGGTCCCGAATGTCGTGACGCTCCAATTGCCGTCCTCGTAGAGCAGCATGCCGAGGCCGACGGGATGGTCGTGGGACGCGCCGGCAACCACCACCTTCTCCCCGATGAGGCCGTCCGGGATGTGCACCTGGTGCGTCGCGTAGTCGATGCCGACGTCCACGGTGTCTTCGGCCGGGCGCTCGAATCCCCACTGTTCCAGCCACACCGGTAGCCGCGTGCCGCGGCCGGTGGCGTCCACGACGAGGTCGGCGGGAACCGCGCCGGCTTCGTCGCCCGCCGCCATGAGCACGCCGGTCACCCGTTCCTCGGCCGGATCGTAGGTCGGCTCGGCCACACCGGATCGGACCAGCTCGATATTGGGGATGGACAGCGCGCGCGTCCTTATCTGCCATTCCAGATGCGGCCGGCTCGGCACATAGGTGGTGAACTCGCGCTTGAGCGTCCTGTTGGTGCCGAGCACGTGCCCGGCGGCACCGAAGTGGATGCAGTCGGGCCGGTTCTCCAGCTTCGGCACACCCGCGGCGACCATGTCGTCGAGCAGTCCCGGGAACAGGCTCTCGAACTCCGCGGCACCGCGGGCCATCAGCAGGTGCACGTGCTTGCCCTGCGGCACCGCTGGGCGGGTGGCCGGACCGTCGGGCAACTCATCGCGCTCGTAGATCGTCACCCGGTCGAAGTGGTCGGACAGCACCCGCGCCGCGCACAACCCCGCCAGACTCGCCCCGATGACTATTGCGTGTGACCCCACGGCTCCGACGGTACGGGGTGTGGCCTCGCTCACACCACCTCGTCGGCGCCGTATTTACAAAAGAGCATTGTTTGTCTAGACACACGACAAAATCGGATCTATAGTCAACATCAGTAGTGATGGCACTCACAGGAGGTGGCTGATGACATCGCAGATCGATGTGGATGGGCAGAATGCGCCGGCGGTCGAATGGCGGGACCGCAAGCGTTATCTGTGGTTGATGGGGCTGATCGTGCCCACGGCGGTGCTGGTGATGCTGCCGATCGTATGGGCGCTCAATCAGCTCGGTTGGCATGCGGCCGCGCAGGTACCGTTCTGGATCGGGCCGATCCTGGTGTACCTCGTGCTGCCCCTGCTGGACCGACGGTTCGGGCCCGACGGGGAGAACCCGCCCGATGAGCTGATGGAGCGGCTGGAAAACGACAAGTACTACCGCTACTGCACCTACAGCTTCATCCCGTTCCAGTATCTGACTCTGGTGCTGGGCGCCTATCTGTTCACGGCATCGGATCTGAGCTGGCTGGGCTTCGACGGCTCACTGGGCTGGCCTGCGAAGATCGGTCTGGCGCTATCGGTCGGCATGATGGGTGGTGTCGGCATCAACACCGCGCACGAGATGGGCCACAAGAAGGAGTCCATCGAGCGCTGGCTGGGCAAGATCACCCTGGCGCAGACCTGTTACGGGCACTTCTTCATCGAGCACAACCGCGGCCACCATGTGCGGGTGGCCACCCCGGAGGATCCCGCCTCCGCGCGCTTCGGCGAAACGTTCTGGGAGTTCCTGCCCCGCAGCGTGTGGGGAAGCCTGAAGTCCTCATGGGAGCTGGAGGCCAAGCGCCTCGAGCGTGCCGGCAAGAGCAAGTGGCACTGGTCCAACGATGTGCTCAACGCCTGGGCGATGTCGATGGTGCTCTACGGCGCGATCTTCGCGATCTTCGGTGTCGCCGTCCTTCCCTACGTCGTGATCTCCGTGTTCTTCGGCTTCTCCCTGCTTGAGACGGTGAACTACCTGGAGCACTACGGCCTGCTCCGGCAGAAGACCGCCAGCGGTCGCTACGAACGCTGCGCTCCCGAGCACAGCTGGAACTCCGACCACATCGTCACCAACCTGTTCCTCTATCACCTGCAGCGGCACAGCGATCACCACGCCAACCCGACGCGTCGTTACCAGACGCTGCGCAGCATGGCGGGCGCACCGAACCTGCCCAGCGGCTACGCATCGATGATCGGGCTGACCTACTTCCCGCCGCTGTGGCGCAAGGTGATGGATCACCGCGTGCTGGCCCACTATGACGGCGACATCACCAGGGTGAACATCCACCCGCGGATGCGCGACAAGGTGCTGGCCAAGTACGGGGCCGACCGGTGACCGCCTACCGCTGCCCCGGCTGCGATTTCGTCTACGACGAGTCCAAAGGTGCTCCGCGCGAGGGCTTTCCGGCCGGCACGATGTGGTCTGACATTCCTGATGAGTGGCCCTGTCCGGACTGTGCGGTCCGCGAGAAGGTCGACTTCGAGGTCCACGGCGAGCGAAGCGACAGGAAATAGAACCGTCCAGATCAGAGAGGAATCCCGAACATGGACTACAAACTGTTCGTCTGCGTGCAGTGCGGATTCGAGTACGACGAGGAGAAGGGCTGGCCGGAAGACGGCATCGCCCCGGGCACCCGATGGGATGACATCCCCGAGGATTGGAGCTGCCCGGACTGTGGCGCGGCCAAAACCGATTTCGAGATGATCGAGGTCGCACGGCCGTGACACTCGCCGCAAGAGCCCCGCGAAGCTATAGGGTCGCGGCTATGAGCGCACCCTCGCCCCGTCGTATGGCGCAGCGTGTGCCCTACGCCGAGGCTTCGCGGGTGCTGTTGCGGGACTCGATCCTCGACGGCATGCGAGACATGCTGCTGGTCCGGGACTGGTCCTCGATCACCCTCACCGATGTGGCACGGGCGGCCGGCATCAGCCGTCAGACCATCTATAACGAGTTCGGATCGCGGCAGGGCCTGGCTGAGGGGTACGCCCTGCGGCTGGCCGATCGACTGGTCGACCAGATCCACGGCGCCATCAACGAGAACGTCGGCGACGTCTATGCCGCCTTCCTGCAGGGTTTCCGGGACTTCTTCACCGAGTCCGCGGCCGACCCACTGGTGATATCACTGCTGACCGGGACCTCGAAGCCCGATCTACTGCAGATCATCACCACCGACAGCGGTCCGATCATCACCCGGTGCTCGCAACGGCTGACCGAGACCTTCCAGAACAGCTGGATGAAGGCCTCCGACGAGGACGCCGGGGTGCTGGCCCGCGCCATCGTCCGCCTGGCGATGAGCTATGTCTCCATGCCACCGGAAGCCGACCACGATGTGGCCATGGATCTGGCCAGGCTGATGACGCCGTTCGCAGAGCGGTACGGTGTCATAGACACCCGGTAGCTGGCAGAGCGCTGAAGAAGTGCCTGTCCCGCGAGCCCGCAGGCCACCGGTGTCGCCCGCGCACAGCTGTGCGAGCTGGGCAACACTGATTCGAACGACGATGAACTAAGGGGCTCTATCCACATGACTGAGTTGACCGCCGACGTACGCAACGGCATCGACTACAAGGTCGCTGACCTTTCGCTGGCCGAGTTCGGCCGCAAGGAGATCCGCCTGGCCGAGCACGAGATGCCCGGCCTGATGGCGCTGCGCCGCGAATACGCCGACGTGGCACCTCTCAAGGGTGCGCGCATCTCCGGCTCGCTGCACATGACCATCCAGACCGCCGTGCTGATCGAGACGCTGGTCAGCCTCGGCGCCGAGGTGCGCTGGGCGTCCTGCAACATCTTCTCCACCCAGGACCATGCCGCCGCGGCCATCGTCGTCGGCCCGCACGGCACCGTCGAGGAGCCCAAGGGCACCCCGGTGTTCGCGTGGAAGGGCGAGACCCTGGAGGAGTACTGGTGGGCCGCTGACCAGATGCTCACCTGGCCCGGCGAGCCCGCAAACATGATCCTCGACGACGGCGGCGACGCCACCATGCTGGTGCTACGCGGCGCCGAGTTCGAGAAGGCGGGCGTCGTGCCGCCGGAGGATGACGAGCATTCCGACGAGTACAAGGTGTTTTTGAACCTGCTGCGCCGCTCGATCGAGGCCGACAAGACCAAGTGGACCAAGGTCGCGGAGTCGGTCAAGGGCGTCACCGAGGAGACCACCACCGGTGTGCTGCGCCTCTACCAGTTCGCCGCTGCCGGTGAGCTGTCGTTCCCGGCCATCAACGTCAACGACTCGGTCACCAAGAGCAAGTTCGACAACAAGTACGGCACCCGGCACTCGCTGATCGACGGCATCAACCGCGGCACCGACGTCCTGATCGGTGGCAAGGCTGCGCTCGTCTGCGGTTACGGCGATGTCGGCAAGGGCTGTGCCGAGGCGCTCAAGGCGCAGGGCGCCCGCGTCGCGGTCACCGAGATCGATCCGATCAACGCGCTGCAGGCACTGATGGACGGCTTCGAGGTCAAGACCGTCGAGGAAGCCATCGGTTGGGCCGACATCGTCATCACCGCCACCGGCAACCAGGGCATCATCACCCTCGAGCACATGCGGTCCATGAAGCACCAGGCCATCCTGGGCAACATCGGTCACTTCGACGACGAGATCGAGATGGCACGCCTGGAGCGTGACAAGGACATCCGCCGGATCAACATCAAGCCGCAGGTCGACGAGTTCATCTTCCCCGACGGCCACTCGATCATCGTGCTGTCCGAGGGTCGTCTGCTGAACCTGGGCAACGCGACCGGGCACCCGTCGTTCGTGATGAGCAACAGCTTCTCCAACCAGGTCATCGCGCAGATCGAACTGTGGACCAAGAACGACGAGTACGACAACGAGGTGTACCGCCTCGCCAAGCACCTCGACGAGAAGGTCGCCAAGATCCACGTCGAAGCCCTCGGTGGTTCGCTGACCAAGCTCACCAAGGAGCAGGCCGAATACATCGGCGTCGACGTCGACGGCCCGTACAAGCCGGAGCACTACCGCTACTAGTCACCGTGCGGATCCTGCGCGGTATTGCCACGGCGGCACTCGGTGCCGCCGTGGCAATCGGCTGTTCCGCGCCGTCGCAGGAGGTGGCAGCTCCGGAGTCGCCACCCCCGCCGACCGACGTCCACCGCGACATCCCCGGTCTGGTTGAGGTGTTTCCCGGTATCGGCGCACCGGTCTCGGTGGCCTGGCTGCAGTGGGGGGACCCGGCAGCCGGAGACGCCGGCGCGCGCTTCACGGACGCCGTCGTGACGCTGTCGCCGGCCGTGGCCGACGCGATGGTGACCCAGTTCGAGCCGACCGACACCGGTCGCGCGCCCAAGGTTCAAAACGCACTGTCGGCCGAGGTGCCGCCCGGCCCGTTCCTCACCGGCGAACTTCTCGACGCGGGGTTCTCCTCCGATTCCACCAGCACGTACGCGTTCCTGGACCGCGCCACGGCCACTCTCGTGCTGCAGGCGACCAGCCTCGACTGAGCAGTTCGGTTCGACACTTCGGTAGCTGGTGTATGGTCTGCTTGCCTTTGGATCCGAACTCTGGGCAAATCCCGACAGTGGGCGTTACACCTCGGCGGCAAAACGAAACGTGAGGAATTCGTAGCCATTCGGCTACCTGTTTGTTACTGTCCGGTAGTGATTCGGGCCGGGGCTGTGTTCGTCGTAGTGTCTTTGGGGTTTGTCATCAGTTGTCTCACAACTGGTTTGGCGCATGCCGACGACTGGTATCCGTACTACAACGAGGACGAGTACACCGCGTTCTACACACCACCGAATCCGTTGCCGGACGTTCCGCCGGGTGATCTGGTGCGCACCGAGCCGTCCCGATTGGTGATCGAGCCGTCCGGTCAGATCGGTAGGCTCAACGCCACTGGCACGCGCGTCATGTACCGCAGCACGGACGGCCGAGGCAATCCGAATGTGGTCACCGGCACCTACTTCGAGCCGTTCAACTCCTGGCCGGGACAGGGCCCGCGCCCGCTGATCGTGTTCGGTCCCGGAACGCAGGGGCAGGGCGACCAGTGCGCACCGTCGCGGCAGTTCAACCAGGGCATCCACTGGTCGCCATATCTGGACATCATGGTCAACTACGAGTCCGGGTTCGTGAACACCATGGTGAACCGCGGGTTTGCGGTCCTGATGACCGACTACGAGGGTCTGGGCACCATCGGTACGACGCATACCTACGTCAACCGGCTGTCGCAGGGGCACGCCATGCTCGACGCGGCGCGAGCCGCTGGCAAGTTGCCGGGCACTTCGCTGACACCCGGTGGGCCCGTTGCCTTCTGGGGCTACTCGCAGGGCGGCGGGGCAGCCGGTTCGGCCGCCGAACTGGCGTCGGCCTACGCGCCCGAACTCAATGTCGTCGGCACCTACGCGGGCGCTCCGCCCGCCGACCTTGTCGACCTGATCCCGTACGCCGACGGCAGCGCGCTGGTCGGGGTGATCGGCTACGCGCTCAACAGCGTCATGCAGGGCTACCCGGAGGCCGCGCCCAAGATCCGGGCGCTGCTCACCCCGCGCGGGATGGACTTCGTCGACAAGACCAGGGATCAGTGTGTCGGGGAGACGGTCACGAAGTTCATGTTCCGGCACCTGCAGCCCTACTTCAACCATCCGATCCCGGAGTTGTTGAACGACCCGCAGTTCCGCGGGATCTTCGATCTGCAGAAGCTCGGCACGCTGAAACCCAATGCCCCGGTGCTGCTCAACAGCAACCGCTATGACCCGCTGGTGCCCTATGCGCCGGTGGTGCAACTCGGCAAGGACTGGTGCGCCAAGGGCAGCGATATCGAGTTCCGCACCAACGAGGGTCCGCCGATCTTCAACAAGCTGGTGATCAACCACGCGCTGCCGATGGCGGTCGATGGTGAACCGGCCTTGCAGTGGGTCGCCGACCGGTTCAACGGGGTGCCGACGGCACCGAACTGCGGGCAGTTCTAAGGTCGAATGTGTTGTCGGTGGCGGGATCGGGGTGATTACCCGTCACCTTCTGCGCGTGGGGCAAGGGGGGATATGTCGGGCGATGTCGCCGCATTGGGATCACAGGCGCTTGTGCTGTATGGGCAGGGCCGGGTGGCCGAGGCGCTGACATTGGCCTGGCAGACGGCCACCGCCCATCCCGATTCGGCTCTGGCGCAGTACACCTACGCCAGCCTGCTGCGCGAGTCCGGGCGCGACGGCGACGCCTTGGCGGTCGTCGATGAGGCGTTGCGGTTGAGTCCGGCCTTCCCGGATGCGCTCGTGCTGCGCGGGGATCTGCGGCGCTCCTTGTCCGGTGCCCATGAAGCCGAGGCCGACTACCTGCAGGCGCTGCGCCTGCAGCCCGAACATGCGCTGGCGGTGCACAATCTGGCGGTCAACAGACTGCGGATGGGCACCGCCACCGAGGCGGTGCGTGGGCTGCTGGAGGCCGGTCGGCTGGACCCTGGCCTGGCGCCGCTGGCGCTGGGGAACATCACCCTGGCGGTCACCCGGGTATTGCGCTGGGCGACGGCGTCGGTGGTCCTGCTGGCTGCGGCGCTGATCGTGGTGACAGCGATGTATGACGAGGGATTGCCGTCCTTGTTGCCCCGAGTGCTCGCCGTCATGCTGACGCTGCCGTTGATCACCGCGATCGTCTGGACCTTCCGTACGGTGCCCGCACCGGCACTGCGAGTGGTGCTGCGCAAGCAGTTACTTCTCGGCGTGCGTCTTGCATTCCTGGCCGTGGCCGTCATCGCCGGTCTGGTCACCGCCGTCGGCGCGCCGAGTCTGGCCGGCGTCGCCGGGCCCTTGCTGCTGATCGGCATGGTGGGCCTGACGGTGCTGGGCTGGATGACCGGCGCTTAGGCTCGCAGCGTGCTGATTGTGATCGAAGGCCTGGATGGTGCCGGTAAGCGCACGTTGACCGACGGGCTGCGCGCGGCGTTGGAGGCCGGCGGGAAGTCGGTCGCCACCCTGGCCTTCCCGCGCTACGGCGCATCGGTGCACGCCGACCTGGCGGCCGAGGCGCTGCACGGTGCGCATGGCGATCTCACCGATTCGGTGTACGCGATGGCGACGCTGTTCGCGCTGGACCGCGCCGGCGCGAGGGACGACGTCGAGCGGCTGTCGGTCGGCCACGACGTCGTGATCCTGGACCGCTACGTTGCCTCCAACGCCGCCTACAGCGCGGCCCGCCTGAATCAGGGCATCGAGGGCGAGGTCGTCGACTGGGTGTATGCCCTGGAGTTCGGCAGGTTCGGGTTGCCCAAGCCGGATTTTCAACTGCTGCTCGACGTTTCGGTCGAGCAGGCCGACCAGCGCGCGCGCAACCGTGCGGAGCAGGACGCCGACCGGGCACGCGACGCGTATGAACGCGATCGCGGCCTGCAGCAGCGGACCGCCGCGGCCTATGCGGGCCTGGCGGCCGCGAACTGGGCGGGTGCGTGGGTGGTCGTGCCCCCGGATGTCGACCCGGCGGAGCTTGCCGCGCAGTTCTAGCCGCGACGACGCTCGGCGGATAACCCCGAGACACCCGCGTGGCACCCCGGTTTTGTCGCCTTGTGGTGACACCATGGTCACCATGAGGCAACGGATCCTGGTCGTCGATGACGATCCCTCGCTGGCTGAGATGCTCACCATCGTGCTGCGCGGGGAGGGCTTCGACACCGCGGTCATCGGAGACGGCACCCAGGCGCTGACCGCCGTCCGTGAATTGCGGCCCGATCTGGTGCTGCTCGACCTGATGCTGCCGGGCATGAACGGTATCGACGTGTGCCGCGTGCTGCGCGCCGACTCCGGTGTGCCGATCGTGATGCTGACCGCCAAGACCGACACCGTCGACGTGGTCCTCGGGCTGGAATCCGGTGCCGACGACTACGTGATGAAGCCGTTCAAGCCGAAGGAACTGGTGGCCCGGGTGCGGGCCCGGTTGCGGCGCAACGACGACGAGCCCGCCGAGATGCTGTCCATCCATGACATCGAGATCGATGTGCCCGCGCACAAGGTCACCCGCGCCGGTGAGCAGATTTCGCTGACACCGCTGGAGTTCGACCTGCTGGTGGCACTGGCGCGCAAACCGCGTCAGGTGTTCACTCGTGATGTGCTGCTCGAGCAGGTGTGGGGCTACCGGCATCCCGCGGACACCCGGTTGGTGAACGTGCATGTCCAGCGGCTTCGGGCCAAGGTCGAGACCGACCCGGAGAACCCGCAGGTGGTGTTGACCGTTCGAGGAGTGGGATACAAGGCCGGACCTCCGTGATCGGTGGGCCCGCGGTCGGGCGGCGCTCGTGATCTGGGGTACGCGACGCCGGGTCCGTAGCCGTTTCCGAGGCCCGTCCCCGATGCTGCGCGGGTTGGGCGCGGTGGGCCGTGCGGTCAGCTACGCCTGGCGCCGGTCGCTGCAATTGCGGGTGGTGTCCCTGACGCTGGGACTCTCACTCGTGGTCATCATGGTGCTCGGCTTCGTGCTGACCAGCCAGATCACCGACCGCATCCTGGAAGTCAAGGTGCGCGCCGCCACCGAGGAAATCGAGCGTGCCCGCGACACCGTGGGCGGCATCGTCGGCGGTGAGGAGACCCGCTCGCTGGACAGCAGCCTGCAACTGGCCCGCAACACCCTCATCGATCGCAAGGCGGACTCCGGGCCGGGACTCGCCGGCGCCTACGACGCGGTGCTCGTCGTCCCCGGCGACGGTCCCCGCGCGGCCACCGCCGCGGGCCCGGTCCAGCAGGTGCCTGAGGCGCTGCGCGACTTCGTGCAGGCCGGGCAGGTCAGTTACCAGTACGCGACCGTGCACACCGACGGGTTCTCCGGGCCGGCGCTGATCGTCGGAAGTCCCAGCACCTCGTCGGTCACCAATCTTGAGCTGTACCTGATCTTCCCGCTGAACAACGAGGAATCCACCATCGCCCTGGTGCGCGGCACGATGGTCACCGGTGGCATCGTGCTGCTCGGGCTGCTGGCCGCGATCGCTCTGCTGGTGGCCCGCCAGATCGTGTTGCCGGTGCGCTCGGCATCCAGGATCGCCGAACGCTTCGCCGAGGGGCATCTGACCGAACGCATGCCGGTGCGCGGTGAGGACGACATGGCGCGGCTGGCGGTCTCCTTCAACGACATGGCCGAGAGCCTGTCCCGTCAGATCACCCAGCTCGAAGAGTTCGGAAACCTGCAGCGCCGCTTCACCTCCGATGTCAGCCATGAGCTGCGCACCCCGCTGACCACGGTGCGGATGGCCGCCGACCTGATCCACGACCACAGCGACGAGCTGGATCCGGCGCTGCGCCGCTCGACCGAACTGATGGTCAACGAACTCGACCGCTTCGAGACGCTGCTGGCCGACCTGCTGGAGATCTCCCGCCACGATGCCGGTGTCGCCGAACTGGCGGTGGAGGCGGTCGATCTACGTTCCACCGTGCAGAGCGCCCTGGACAACGTCGGTCACCTTGCGGCCGACGCCGGCGTGCAGCTCGATGTGGACATGCCGACCGACGGGGTGATCGCCGAGGTCGATCCGCGCCGGGTGGAACGCATCCTGCGCAACCTGATCGCCAACGCCGTCGACCATGCCGAACGCAAATCGGTGGAGATCCGGATGGCCGCCGACGAGGACACCGTCGCCGTCACCGTCCGCGATCACGGTGTCGGGCTGCGTCCCGGCGAGGAAAAGCTGGTATTCAGCCGCTTCTGGCGCTCCGATCCGTCGCGGGTCCGCCGCTCCGGGGGCACCGGGCTGGGGCTGGCCATCAGCATCGAGGACGCCCGGCTGCACCAGGGCCGCCTGGAGGCGTGGGGTGAGCCGGGCAAGGGCGCCTGTTTCCGGCTGACCCTGCCGCTGGTGCGCGGCCACAAGGTCACCACGAGTCCGTTGCCGCTCAAGCCGGCCGGGCTGTCGGGCGGATCCACCGGACCGCAGGCGCGGGTCAAGGATCCCGCGCTCCGGCGCGACCGTGAGTCGGAGGGGGTATGACACCCGCCGTGAGGGCCTTCTGCCTGGCCGTGGCCACCGTGCTCGCCGTCACCACCGCCGGCTGCGCCGGAGTGCCGAGTTCCTCTGCGCCGCAAGCGATCGGGACCGTCGACCGGCCCGCGCCGCCGAGCCTGCCCACGCCGACGCCCGGTATGGAGCCCGACGTGCTGTTGCGCGAATTCCTCAAGGCCACCGCCGATCCCGCCAACCGGCACCTGGCCGCCCGGCAGTTCCTCACCGAATCCGCCTCGCGGGGCTGGGATGACGCCGGTAGCGCGTTGTTGATCGACCGCGTGGTCTTCACCGAGACGCGTCGGCCCGACCTGGTCACGGTGAGCATGCAGGCCGACATCCTCGGCTCGCTCTCCGAGCTCGGGGTGTTCGAGACGGCCGAAGGGGCGCTGCCGGACCCCGGCCCGATCGAACTGGTGAAGACCCCCGGAGGCTGGCGCATCGACCGGCTGCCCAACGGAGTCTTCCTGGACTGGCAGCAGTTTCAGCAGACCTACAAACGCAACACCCTCTACTTCACCGACCCCACCGGAAACACCGTGGTGCCCGATCCCCGCTATGTCGCGGTCGCCGATTCCGATCAGCTGGCCACCGAACTGATGAGCAAGCTGATCGCCGGACCGCGACCCGAGATGGCGCGCACCGTACGCAACCTGCTGGCCGCACCACTGCGGCTGCGCGGCCCCGTGACCCGCGCCGACGGCGGCAAGACCGGGGTGGGCCGCGGCTACGGCGGTGCCCGCATCGAGCTGGAGAATCTGTCGACGACCGATCCGCACACCCGCCAACTGCTTGCCGCGCAGATCATCTGGACGCTGTCGCGGTCCGGTATCAACGGCCCGTATGTGATCAATGTGGACGGCACGGCCCTCGATGACCGTTTCGCCGAGGGCTGGGACACCGCCGACGTGGCGGCCACCGATCCGGGTGCGGCCGACGGCGCAGGCGCGGGCCTGCACGCCCTGGTGGGCGGATCGCTGGTGTCGTTGGACGGCCAGCGTGCGCCCCGGGTGCCGGGCCCGTTCGGGCAGATGCCCGATCAGGTGTCGGCGGCGCTGTCGCGTTCCGGGCAGGAAGTGGCCTCGGTGATGGTGTTGCGACGGGGAGCGCCGGATATGGCGTCCTCGTTGTGGATCGGCCCGATCGGCGGTGCCGCCGGCCAGGCCCTGGACGGCCGCACCCTGACCCGGCCCAGCTGGTCGCTCGACGATGCCATCTGGATCGTGGTCGACGGCGTCAACGTGGTCCGGGTGTTGCAGGACGCATCGGGGCAGCCCGCCCGCATCCCGGTGGACTCGACTGCGCTGTCGGCCAGGTTCCCCGGCGCCATCACCGAATTGCAGCTGTCCCGCGACGGCACCCGGGCGGCCATGGTGATCGACGGGCGGGTGATCCTGGCCGGGGTGGAGCAGACGCCCGGCGGTGGGTACGCCCTGACCTACCCGCGCCGGCTCGGGTTCGGGCTGGGGGACACGGCGGTCTCGCTGTCCTGGCGCACCGGCGACGACATCGTGGTCACCCGTACCGACGGTGCCCATCCGGTGTCCTACGTCAACCTCGACGGCGTGAACTCCGACGGGCCCAGCGGGAACCTGGCCGGCCCGGTGACGGTGGTGGCGGCGAACCCGTCGACGGTGTACGTCGCCGACCGGCGCGGGGTGTTGCAGCTGTCCGGTTCGGCGGCCGACGATGACCTCGCCTGGTCGGAGGTGCGGCCGTTGATGATCGCCGGCGCGCTGCCGGTGCTACCGGGCTGATCCTGGGGCGAGCGAAGCGACGGGGTGGTTACCCCTGCGCCGCACGCTGTTTGGCGACGAACCCGATCGACATGCGCTGTAGCAGCCCCGGGGCGTAGCGGGCGAATCGCCACGCCATGCGCGCCTGCCGTGGCCAGACCAGCAGCGCCTTGTTGCCTTCGATGGCTTGCAGGGTGTCGGCGGCCAGGTCGTCGGCTGAGGCAAACTTCGTGCTGCGCTGGCCCATCCGGTAGAAGTCCCGGCCGACGAAGCCGCCGACCGAGCCCTTGTCCAGGATCGGCGTCTCGACGGCGGTCGGGCAGATGGCCAGCACCCCGACCCCGCGGCCGGCGGCCTCGGACCGCAGCGCCAGGGAGAGCCCCACGACGGCGTGCTTGCTCATCACATAGCTGGTGATCTGTCCGGCGGCGGCCAGACCCGCCATCGACGCGGTGTTCACGATGTGGCCGTGGCCCTGTCGCACCATCACCGGGTAGGCGGCCGCCACCCCGTGCACAACCCCGCGGATGTTGACGTCGATGATCGCGTTCCACTGGTCCAGGGTCAGCAGTTCGGTGTCACCGCCCCAGGTGATGCCGGCGTTGTTGAACATCAGGTCGATCCGCCCGGCACGGTCGACCACCTCGTCGACACATTCGGCGACCGCGGCGGCATCGGTGACGTCGAGCCGGCGCCACCGGGCGCCGAGGGGTTCGGCGGTGCCTGCCGCCGCCGCTTCGTCGATATCTGTGCACACGACCTCGGCGCCGGCCGCGGTCAGGGCGCGGCACAGGGCCGCGCCGATGCCGGATCCGGCTCCGGTCACGATGGCCTGCTTACCCGTGAACATGCCGAAATGGTAACCGTAATGGCAACGGTAGGCGCCCGCATGCCCCCTTTGGCGCCGAAACTCGCGTACCCGGTGTTCCCGCCGGCGGATTCACCCCGGGTACGCGAGTTTCGCCAAGGTTGGACCCGGATCTGTCGGAGGGGCGGCGCACACTTCGGCCATGCTGCTGGACCTCATCCTCCCGCTGGAGTGCGGCGGCTGCGCTGCGCCGTCGACGCGGTGGTGCCCGGCCTGTGCGGGGCTGCTGGCCGCCGGCGCGGCCGAACCCCGGCTGGTGACACCGCGCCTGGACCCCGGGGTTCCGGTGCTGTCGCTGGGTCGGTACGCCGCCGCCCGCAGGCAGGCGATCGTCGCGGTCAAGGAACACGGCCGAGCCGATCTGATCGCCCCGCTGGCCGGTGCCCTGCACACCGGCCTGGCCCGGCTGCTCGGCTGGGGACTGCTCGACGCGCCGCTGACCCTGGTGCCCGCCCCGACCCGGCGGATGGCCGCACGCAGGCGCGGTGGTGACCCCGTGACCCGGGTGGCACTCGCGGCGGTCGCGGATCTGCCCGGTATCACCGTGGTGCGCGCGCTGCGCCTGACCGGTTTCGCCCGGGACTCCGTGGGCCTGTCCAGCGCGGACCGGCAGCGCAATCTGGCCGGCCGGGTGCGGCTGCTGCGGCCGGTGCCCGGACCCGCCGTGGTGGTCGACGACGTCGTCACCACGGGTGCGACCGCCTGTGAGTCGGTACGTGCCCTGCAAACCGCCGGAGTGGAGGTGCACGCGGTGCTGGCGCTGTCCGATGCATGAAACCGGCGGGAAAACAGCCCGCTCTATTGCTGGGAGATGAAGACTTCAAAACAGGTCTGCGAAATTGGTGGCACAGTCAGGTGAACACGGACTACCGTCGGGTCCAACAACCCGTGTTTCTCACGGCGGCACCCGGTACGGGCGCCCGTGCGGTACCGGGACTGCCTAGTGCGGTTGGAGGTGATTACTCGACACCTGACGCCGGCGGGCGCAGCGACATGCAACGTGCCGACGGCGTATTTGACACGATCCCGGGCACGCGATGCGCGTGCGACTTCCGACAGAAACGAGTTGTCAAGCATGTCAACGAATTCCGTGGAAACCAACAACTCCACCATGGTCCTCGAGGACCGCGACCAATCGACCGATGCGCCGGTGCTCAACGCCGATGTCGTCGTCAAGGGACGCAACGTCGAGGTTCCCGACCATTTCCGGGTCTACGTCTCGGAGAAGTTGTCGCGGTTGGAGCGTTTCGACAGGACCATCTACCTGTTCGACGTCGAACTCGACCATGAGAAGAACCGGCGCCAGCGCAAGAACTGTCAGCACGTCGAGATCACCGCACGCGGCCGTGGCCCGGTGGTGCGTGGCGAGGCCTGCGCAGACAGCTTCTACGCGGCCCTGGAGTCGGCGGCAAGCAAACTCGAAGCACGACTGCGCCGCAGCAAGGATCGTCGCAAGATCCACTACGGGGACAAGACACCCGTCTCGGTACACGAGGCCACCGCGGAACTGGCAGCAGTCGACGAACCCGCACCGCAGGACCCGTTCGCCGTCGAGCCCGACCACGAACCCGGCCGCATCGTGCGCACCAAAGAGCACGAAGCCACGCCCATGAGCATCGACGACGCTCTCTACGAGATGGAACTCGTCGGGCACGACTTCTTCCTTTTCCACGACAAGGAATCCGATCGGCCCTCGGTGGTGTACCGCCGTCACGCCTACGACTACGGACTCATTCGGCTGGCCTGAGCCGGCCGCCCTTGCGCGAGCCCTCGGCGGAGAAGCCGGGGGCTCGCTGCATGCCCGGGCGCGCCCGCAGGACACTTTCAGGCAGCGATTTCTTTCGGTCGCCTACGATGGATTAGCGGCAGGAAGGTGCGCGGCGACCGGATCGGTCAGTCACGTCGCCCGGGCCGGCACTATTCATCAACCCACAGGGGAAATAGCGTGCTCGATAAGTTGCTCCGTCTCGGTGAAGGCCGCATGGTCAAGCGGCTGAAGAAGGTGGCTGACTACGTCAACACCTTGTCCGACGATGTCGAGAAGCTGTCAGACGCCGAACTGCGTGCCAAGACCGACGAGTTCCGCAAGCGGGTCGACGGCGGCGAAGACCTCGATGACCTGCTGCCCGAGGCCTTCGCGGTGGCCCGCGAGGCGGCCTGGCGGGTGCTCGGACAGAAGCCCTTCGACGTCCAGTTGATGGGCGGTGCGGCACTGCACTTCGGCAATGTCGCCGAGATGAAGACCGGTGAGGGCAAAACCCTGACCGCGGTGCTGCCGGCCTACCTCAACGCCCTGGCCGGCAAGGGCGTGCACCTGGTCACCGTCAACGACTACCTGGCCAAGCGCGATAGCGAGCAGATGGGCCGTATCCACCGGTTCCTGGGTCTCGACGTCGGGGTCATCCTGTCCGGCCTGACCCCCGATGAGCGCCGCGTCGCCTACGGCGCCGACATCACCTACGGCACGAACAACGAGTTCGGCTTCGACTACCTGCGCGACAACATGGCCCACTCCGTTGCGGAGATGGTGCAGCGCGGCCACAACTACGCCATCGTCGACGAGGTCGACTCGATCCTCATCGACGAGGCCCGTACCCCGCTGATCATCTCGGGCCCGGCCGACGGCGCCTCGCACTGGTACAGCGAGTTCGCCCGGCTGGCGCCGTTGATGGAGAAGGACGTCCACTACGAGGTGGACCTGCGCAAGCGCACCATCGGCGTGCACGAGCTGGGGGTGGAGTTCGTCGAGGATCAGCTCGGTATCGAGAACCTCTACGAGGCCGCCAACTCGCCACTGGTCAGCTACCTGAACAACTGCCTCAAGGCCAAGGAACTCTTCCTGCGCGACAAGGACTACATCGTGCGCAACGGTGAGGTCGTCATCGTCGACGAGTTCACCGGCCGCGTGCTGGTGGGCCGGCGCTACAACGAGGGCATGCACCAGGCCATCGAGGCCAAGGAGCACGTCGAGATCAAGGCCGAGAACCAGACGCTGGCGACGATCACGCTGCAGAACTACTTCCGGCTCTACGACAAGCTCGCCGGCATGACCGGTACCGCCCAGACCGAGGCGTCCGAGCTGCATGAGATCTACAAGCTCGGCGTGGTCTCCATCCCGACCAACCGGCCGATGGTCCGCGAGGACCAGTCCGACCTGATCTACAAGACCGAGGAAGCCAAGTACATCGCGGTCGTCGACGATGTGGTGGAGCGCTACGAGAAGGGCCAGCCGGTCCT
Organism: Mycolicibacterium frederiksbergense; assembly: GCF_012223425.1. Taxonomy (GTDB): domain Bacteria; phylum Actinomycetota; class Actinomycetes; order Mycobacteriales; family Mycobacteriaceae; genus Mycobacterium; species Mycobacterium frederiksbergense. The sequence continues at coordinate 926,521 of NZ_CP038799.1, read as the reverse complement.
GATCGGCACCACCTCGGTCGAGCGATCCGAGTACCTGTCGCGCCAGTTCACCAAGCGCAAGGTGCCGCACAACGTCCTCAACGCCAAGTACCACGAGTCCGAGGCCCAGATCATCGCCGAGGCCGGGCGGCGCGGCGCCATCACCGTCGCGACCAACATGGCCGGCCGCGGTACCGACATCGTGCTGGGCGGCAACGTCGAGTTCCTCGCCGATCTGCGGCTCAAGGAGCAGGGGCTGGATCCGGTCGCGACCCCGGACGAGTACGAAGCCGCCTGGGAGCCGATGGTCAGCAAGATCAAGGCCGAAGCCAAGGCGGAGGCCCAGGAGGTCATCGCCGCCGGTGGCCTCTACGTGCTGGGCACCGAGCGCCACGAGTCCCGCCGCATCGACAACCAGCTGCGCGGCCGTTCCGGCCGTCAGGGCGATCCGGGCGAGTCCCGCTTCTATCTGTCGCTGGGCGACGAGTTGATGCGCCGCTTCAACGGCGCGACCCTGGAGACGCTGCTGACCCGGCTGAACCTGCCCGAGGATGTGCCGATCGAGGCCAAGATGGTCACCCGTGCCATCAAGAGCGCGCAGACCCAGGTCGAGCAGCAGAACTTCGAGGTCCGCAAGAACGTCCTGAAGTACGACGAGGTGATGAACCGGCAGCGGACCGTCATCTACAAAGAGCGCCGGATGATCCTGGAGGGCGAGAACCTGGCGCAGCAGGCCCACGACATGATGGTCGACGTCATCACCGCCTATGTGAACGGGGCGACGGCGGAGGGCTACTCCGAGGACTGGGACCTGGAGAAGCTGTGGGAGGCGCTCAAGACGCTGTACCCGGTCGGTCTCGATCACCACGACCTGATCGACTCCGATGCCGTCGGCGAGCCGGGGGAGCTGACCCGCGAAGAGCTGCTCGACGCCCTGGTCAAGGATGCCGAGCGGGCCTACGCCGCGCGCGAGGAACAGATCGACGCCATCGGTGGCGAGGGCGCGATGCGTCAGCTGGAGCGCAATGTGCTGCTCAACGTGATCGACCGCAAATGGCGTGAACACCTCTACGAGATGGACTACCTCAAGGAGGGCATCGGCCTGCGCGCGATGGCCCAGCGCGATCCGTTGGTCGAGTACCAGCGCGAGGGCTACGACATGTTCGTCGCGATGCTCGACGGCCTCAAGGAGGAGTCGGTCGGGTTCCTGTTCAACGTCGCGGTCGAGGCCGCCCCCGCCCCGGCCGCACCCCAGGCGGCGCCGATGGCCTCCGGGTTGGCCGCGTTCGCCGCCGCGGCGGCCGAGAAGGCGTCCGCGACAGCAGCGGACGCAGCGCAGAGCCAGGTGGCCACCAAGGAACGCCCGGCCGGTGTGCAGGCCAAGGGTATCGGTGGCAGTGGTAAGCCCGCGCTGACGTACTCCGGACCGGCCGAGGACGGATCCGCCGAGGTGAAGCGCTCCGGTCCCGCCGCCGCAACCACCGGCGGGACCCGCAAGGAACGCCGCGAGGCGGCGCGCAAGGGCCGCAAGCGCTGACCGCGTCAGCCGATCTGTAGCGCCACCACCTGCCACCGTCCCGCGACGAGTTCGACACGGGCGGCGATGGCCCGCACCCTGGGCCCGCGCGTGTAGGTGGCGAACACCTCGGCGGCGTCCACCTGGGCATCGGCGGCTGCTGCGATGCTGCGCAGCCGGATCCGGCGCAGCACCGCCGCGCCGCCGGCCTGCGGTACCCGCGCCAGCGTTTGCGTGATGTCGATCAGCGGCGGTGCCAGCAACCCGCGCAACTGGGTCACCGGGCGCCGACGGTCCACCACCTCCAACACACGCCGCAGGGTGGCATCGGCGAACATCACCGCCGCCTGGGGCGCCGGAACCTCGCCGACGACCGCGGGCAGGCGGTGCTGCCGGGGCGGGCGCGGGCGCAGCGTCGGCGGATGCGGCGCCGGGCGGCCGGCACCCAGCACCGGGGGCTCGCAGTCGATGATCGGCGAGGTCACCGCGGCATGCGTAGCGGCGGTGGGGTGCGGCGGTTCGGGATGGGATACGTGAGACACGGGCTCTCCAGCGGGCACGGAAACGGACGGGACGGCTGCTGGAGAGGCACAGTCATATCGATGATCGCACGTGTCGGCGGGGCTTCGGTGCACCCATGATGCGCACTGCTGACGATGACCGATACGGTGACGGGGAATCAGCACCGGGTGAGGGGAGGACGCTGTCGCGATGGTGACGAGGCTGTCGGCATCCGATTCGGCGTTCTATCGCTTGGAGAACAGTTCGACCCCGATGTATGTCGGGTCGCTGTCCATCGTGCGCAAGCCGCGCGGCGGACTGAGCTATGAATCCGTACTGGCCACCGTCGAGCAGCGGCTGCCGCAAATTCCGCGGTACCGGCAGAAGGTTCGCGAGGTCAGCCTGGGGCTGGCCCGGCCGGTCTGGGTCGACGACACCGATTTCGACATCACCTATCACGTCCGGCGCTCGGCGCTGCCCTCACCGGGAAGCGATGCGCAACTGCATGATCTGATCGCCAGGATCGGCTCCCGGCCGATGGACAAGTCCCGTCCGCTCTGGGAGATGTACATCGTCGAAGGCCTCGCCCGCAACCGGATCGCCATCTACACCAAGTCGCATCAGGCGCTCGTCAATGGCATGTCGGCGCTGGAGATCGGGCACGTCATCGCCGACCGCACCCAGAAGGCGCCCGAATTCGGCGAGGACATCTGGATCCCCGCCCGCGAACCCAGCGACAGACAACTGTTCGTCGCGGCTCTCGGGGAGTGGGTCACCCGGCCCACCGCGCAGGTGGCCGCGGCGCGCTCGGCGGTGCAGGAGATGGCCACCAATGCCGGAGCGCTCGTCGACGCCGGGCGCCGCATCGCGGATGTCGCACGCACGGTGGCCCGCGGGACCGCCCCGAGCAGCCCGCTGAACACCACGGTGTCGCGCAACCGGCGGTTCACGGTGGCCGCGCATCCGCTGGAGGACTACCGCGCGCTGCGGGCACGCTACGAATGCGACGTCAACGATGTCGTGTTGGCCGTGGTGGCCGGCGCGCTGCGCAACTGGTTGCTGTCCCGCGGAGAGCCGGTGACGGCGACGTCGACCGTGCGCGCGATGGCGCCGAATTCGGTGTATCCCGACGCCGAGATCGATTCGGCCGGACCGGGTCAGGCCATCAGTGAGGTCTCGCCGTTCCTGGTCGATCTGCCGATCGGGGAGGGCAATGCGGTGGTGCGACTGTCCCAGATCGCGCATGCCACCGAATCGCATTCCACCGCCGCGAGTTTGGTCGACGCCCGCACCATTGTGACGCTGTCCGGATTCGCGCCGCCGACTCTGCACGCGATGGGCATCCGGGTTGCGACGAGCTTCTCCGCGCGTCAGTTCAATTTGCTGATCACCAATGTGCCCGGTGCGCAGAAGCAGATGTACATTGCCGGCACCAAGCTGCTGGAGTCCTACGCGGTGCCGCCGCTGCTCACCAACCAGGTGCTCGCGATATCGGTGACCTCGTATAACGGCATGTTGTACTTCGGGATCAACGCCGATCGCGACGCCATGAGTGACGTGGACGTGCTGCCGGCGTTGCTGCGCGAGTCGCTGGACGAATTGCTGGAATCGACGCGCTGACACCCGCGGTGGAAGTTGACTCGATCCGCCGATCGCGATGTGATGGGTCGACCATGTCTATTAATTCGCCTAGCGAAGAATCCGCTGCCAAGCCCCAATTGGACGTCATTCCGCACCCGGTGCTCGACGTGCCGATAGATGAAGAGGCACTGGTCAAAGAGGGCCGGTTGGACCTCGTCGTCTTCGGTGTCACGGCCGCCATCGCGGTCGGATTCCTGGTCTGGGGATTCATCGACACCGCATCGCTGGCCGCCGCATCCGGTGACGCCCTGGGCTGGGTCATGACGAACACCGGTTGGCTGTTCACCCTGATGGCGTCGGGCTTCGTGCTGTTCGTGCTGTGGATCGCCCTCGGGAAGTTCGGCAACATCCCGCTCGGCCGTGATGACGAGGAACCCGAGTTCCGCACGGTGTCCTGGATTGCGATGATGTTCAGCGCCGGTATGGGGATCGGTCTGATGTTCTTCGGTGTCGCAGAACCGCTGGCGCATCTGGTGTCACCGCCGCCGGGAACCGGCGCCGAAGGCGGGCCGGAGTCGGTCCAGAATGCCATGGCCACCACGCTGTTTCACTGGACCCTGCACCCCTGGGCGATCTATGCGGTGGTCGGTCTGGCCATCGCCTACGGCGTGTACCGCAAGGGCCGTTTCCAACTGATCAGCGCGGCGTTCGAACCGCTGATCGGCGATCGCGCGCACGGCGGTTGGGGCAAGGTCATCGACATGCTGGCGATTTTCGCCACGCTGTTCGGCTCGGCAGCGTCACTGGGGTTGGGCGCGTTGCAGATTCGCGGTGGGCTGCAGATCGTGGGCGGTCTCGGTGAAACCGGCAACGCGGTCCTGATCGGGATCATCGCGGTGCTCACCTGTGCGTTCGTGTTGTCCGCGGTGTCCGGTGTCGCGCGCGGTATCCAATGGTTGTCGAACTTCAACATGGTGCTGGCGTTGCTGCTGGCAGCATTCGTATTCATCGTCGGGCCAACGGTTTTCATCCTCAACCTGATCCCGACCTCGATCGGCAGCTACTTCCAGGATCTGGCGATGATGGCGGCGCGCACCGGTGCCGAGGGTGCCGAGACGGAGGCCTGGCTGGGTTCCTGGACCGTCTTCTACTGGGCGTGGTGGATCTCCTGGACGCCTTTCGTCGGCATGTTCATCGCGCGGATCTCGCGCGGGCGCACCATCCGGCAGTTCGTCACCGGGGTGCTGCTGGTGCCCAGCCTGGTATCGCTGGTCTGGTTCTGTGTCTTCGGTGGGGCGGCGATCAAGGCCCAGCAGGGGGGTGCGAACCTGGCCGGTGAGGGTACGACGGAGGGGCAGCTGTTCGGGTTGCTCGCCGAGTACCCGCTGGCGACCGTGTCGACCATCGTGGTGATGGTGCTGGTCGCGGTGTTCTTCGTCTCCGGCGCCGACGCGGCGTCCATCGTGATGGGCTCGCTGTCCGAACGCGGCACCATCGAGCCGCACCGCAAGACGATCATTTTCTGGGGTGTCGCCACCGGTGCCGTCGCCGCGGTGATGTTGCTGGTCGGTGGTTCCGATGCGTTGACCGGGCTGCAGACCATCACCATCGTGGCGGCCCTGCCGTTCATGCTCGTGATGATCGGGCTGGCGGTGGCGCTGGTCAAGGATCTGCGCCAGGACCCGATGATGCTCCGCCGCCAGTACGCGGCCGAGGCGGTGAACTCGGCGGTGATCTCGGGTGTCACCCAGCACGGTGACGACTTCGTCATCTCGGTGGAGAAGGACCCCGACGCGGACCCGGATGCCGAGGCGACCGTGGGGGCGGGTGAACGCGGCGGCGGCTAACCTCGCCTGGTGCGTGTCTACATACCGGCCACCCTGGCGATGCTGCAGAAGTTGGTGGCCGACGGGTTGATCCATGCCCGCAGCGGCACGGCCTTCGCGGTCACGCCGACGCTGCGTGAGTCCTACGCCGAGGGCGACGACGACGAACTGGCCGAGGTGGCGCTGCGGGAGGCCGCCCTGGCATCGCTGCGCCTGCTGGCGGCAGAGGGGGAGTCGACCTTGCCGCCCCGGCGGGCGGTGCTCGTGGTCGATGTCGCGGAGGCGACGGCCCGGCCCGACCTCGACGATGCGGTGGTGCGGTTGGCAGGACCGGTGCCGCTGACGGATGTCATCGCCGCCTATGTGGACAATGCCGCGGCGGAGACCGTGGTGCTGACCGCCGTCGGGGTGGTCGACGAAGCCGACCTCGGAGACGAGGACGCGGAGCTTGCTGTGGGTGATGCGCAGGACCATGACCTGGCTTGGTACGCCCCGCAGGAGTTGCCCTTTCTGCTTGAGCTGCTGTGACGTAAGTCGCATCCAAGCTGGGCATAAATTCACTACGCCTGCGTAAGTTACGGTACCGTAGGTTGCGTGGCGAAGAGTGAAATCAAGGTCTCGGCAAAAGTAGCCGACACGGTGCGTCCCCAGATCGCGGGTGCAGACCGTCACCGCGGCTGGCACGCACTGCGCACCATCGCCGGCCGGATCACCACTCCGCTGTTGCCGGACGATTATCTCAAGCTCGCCAATCCGCTGTGGTCGGCACGTGAACTGCGTGGCCGGGTCATCGAGGTGCGCCGCGAGACGGAGGACTCGGCGACCCTCGTCATCAAACCGGGCTGGGGCTTCTCGCTGGACTACGAGCCCGGGCAGTACGTCGGGATCGGCCTGCTGGTCGACGGCCGCTGGCGCTGGCGCTCCTACTCGTTGACCTCGACCCCCCTGCGCGGCGGTCAGGACAAACGTGGCGCGCGCACCATCACCATCACCGTGAAGGCGATGCCGGAGGGCTTCCTGTCCACTCACCTGGTCGGTGGCGTTGAGCCCGGCACGATCGTGCGGCTGGCCGCACCACAGGGCAACTTCGTCATGCCCGACCCGGCTCCGGCCTCGGTGCTGTTCCTGACCGCGGGGTCGGGCATCACCCCGGTGATGTCGATGCTGCGCACCCTGCAGCGCCACGATCAGATCACTGACATCGTGCATGTGCATTCCGCGCCGACCGAGTCCGATGTCATGTTCGCCGACGAGTTGAAGCAACTGCACGACGCGCATCCGGGCTACCGGATGGAATTGCGCACCACGCGCACCCAGGGCCGGCTCGATCTGTCCCGCCTGGACGAGGTGGTTCCCGATTGGCGTGACCGTCAGGCCTGGGCGTGTGGCCCGGAGGCCATGCTCAACGACGCCGAGCGGGTCTGGGCCGAGGCGGGCCTGCCGACGAATCTCCACCTGGAGCGCTTCGCGGTGACCCGTGCCGCACCGCACGGCACCGGCGGCACCGTGACCTTCGAGCGCAGCGGCAAGAGTGTGGCGGCCGACGCCGCGACATCCTTGATGGAAGCCGGCGAGGGCGCCGGAATCCAGATGCCGTTCGGGTGCCGGATGGGCATCTGCCAGTCATGTGTCGTGGGTCTCGTCGAGGGCCACGTGCGCGACCTGCGCACCGGGGTGGAGCACGAACCGGGGACCAGGGTTCAGACCTGTGTCTCCGCGGCGTCCGGCGACTGCACGCTGGACGCATAGACTTTACTGGCTAGTAACCTACGGTTGCGTAGGTTACGGTATCGTAGGAACGGAAGGAGGGCCGAGAAGTGGCTATTACCGACGTACCGGCGTTCACGCATCTCACCGATGCGGATATCGAAACGCTGGGTGCTGAGCTCGACGCGATCCGCCAGGACATCGAAGATTCGCGGGGCGCCAGCGATGCCCGCTACATCCGCCGCGCGATCGCCGGTCAGCGTGCGCTGGAGATCACCGGCCGCCTGTTGCTCGCCGGAAGCTCCAAGCGGGCCTTCTGGTGGGCGGGAGCGTCGACCCTGGGCGTGGCCAAGATCATCGAGAACATGGAGATCAGCCACAACGTCATGCACGGTCAGTGGGATTGGATGAACGATCCCGAGATCCACTCCTCGACCTGGGAGTGGGATACCACCGGGGCTTCGAAGCACTGGCGTTTCACGCACAACTTCATGCACCACAAGTACACCAACATCCTGGGCATGGACGACGATGTGGGCTACGGCGTCATCCGCGTCACCCGCGACGCGCGGTGGAAGCCGATGAACCTGGGGAACCTGTTCTACAACACCTTGCTCGCGGTGCTGTTCGAGTGGGGTATCGGTCTGCAGCACCTGGAACTCGGCAAGATCTTCAAGGGCCGCGATGACCGCAAGGCGACCATGGCGCGCGTCAAGGAGTTCGGCGTCAAGGCCGGCCACCAGGTGGCCAAGGACTACGTGGTGTGGCCCGCACTGACCTCGCTGTCGCCGGGAGCCACCTACAAGTCGACGATGAAGGCCAACATCGTGGCCAACATCATCCGCAACATCTGGACCAACGCGATCATCTTCTGCGGCCATTTTCCCGATGGTGCCGAGAAGTTCACCAAGACCGACATGGTCGGCGAAAGCCGCGGCCAGTGGTACCTGCGCCAGATGCTGGGCAGCGCCAACATCAGTGGCGGCCGGGTGCTGGACTTCATGAGCGGCAACCTGTCCTACCAGATCGAGCACCACCTGTTCCCGGATCTGCCGAGCAACCGGTACCGCGAGATCTCGATCAAGGTGCGCGCGCTGTGCGACAAGTACGACCTGCCCTACACCACGGGGCCGTTCCTCGTGCAGTACGGCAAGAGCTGGCGCACCATCGCGAAGCTGTCGTTGCCGGACAAGTTCCTCACCGACACCCGCGACAACGCACCCGAAACGCGTAGCGAGCGGATGTTCGACGAGCTGGAGGGTTTCGGTGTCACCGATCCCGCCACCGGTAAGCGCCGTGGTCTGAAGACCGCGATCGCCACGGTGCGCGGCTGGCGGCAGGGCAAGATCGCCGCATAGCTCAGCAACCCCATGCCGCGAGCGTGCGTGTCTGTTCCAGACATGCCGCTCGCGGTTCGGCGTTTACGCACCCTCGCGTCTCAGTATCCGGCCTCATTGAGGGTGCCGAGCAGCAGCCGTGCCGCGGCGACGCGGCCCGCGGCCGGCCCGGTCAACGTGTCCAGCGCGCACTCTGGATCGGCGGGGGCGCCCAGATGCCCACAGCCGCGCGGACATTCGTCGACCGCCTCGGCCAGGTCGGAGAAGGCCTGCACCACGTCATCGGCGCTCACATGGGCCAGGCCGAACGAGCGGATACCCGGGGTGTCGATCACCCAACCGGACGCCCGCAACGGCAGCGCCACCGACTGACTCGAGGTGTGCTTGCCCTTGCCGACACCGGACACGTCGCCGGTGGCCCGTTCCGCCTCGGGCACAAGACGATTCACCAGGGTCGACTTGCCCACTCCGGAATGTCCCAGCAGCACGGTCACTTTCCCGGTCAGCAGCGGCGCCACCACATCGAGCGGATCGTCGCGCCCGGCCGTCACCACCTGCAGATCCAGATCGGCGAACTGCGCCGCGAACGGTTCCGGGTCGGCAAGGTCGGATTTCGTCAGGCACAGGATCGGCGCCAGCCCGCCGGTGTAGGCGGCGATCAACGCCCGCTCCACGAACCCGGTGCGCGGCGGCGGATCTGCCAGCGCCACCACGATCAGCAGCTGATCGGCATTGGCCACCACCACCCGCTCGGCGGGGTCGGTGTCATCGGCGGTGCGGCGCAACACCGTTCGGCGATCACCGCGACGCACGATGCGGGCCAGGGTGTCCGGTTTGCCGGACAGGTCGCCGACGATGCTCACCTCGTCACCCACGACGATGGGTGTGCGGCCCAATTCTCTGGCGCGCATGGTGGTGACATGCCGGTTCGGGTCCCCGCCGAGGGCGCATCCCCAGCGGCCGCGGTCGACGGTGACGACCATGGCCTCCTCGGCATCGGCGTGGTCGGGACGGGTCTTGGTACGCGGACGCGAACCCTTGCCCGGGCGGACCCGGACATCGGACTCGTCGTACTCGCGAGACCTCAAATCGTGCCCAGCATGTCGGCCCACATCCCCGGGAAGTCCGGCAGCGTCTTGGACGTCGTCGCGATGTCCTCGACCTGCACGCCGGGCACCCGCAGTCCGACGATCGCACCCGCGGTGGCCATCCGGTGATCGGCGTACGACCGCCACACACCGCCGTGCAGCGGTGTCGCGGTGATCTGCAGACCGTCCGGCGTCTCGGCGCACCGGCCGCCCAGGCCGTTGAGCTCCGCGCTCAGTGCTGCCAGCCGATCGGTTTCGTGCCCGCGCAGGTGGGCGATACCGCGCAGGGTGGACACCGAACCGGGGGCGGCGAGCGCGGCCAGCGCCGCGACCGCCGGGGCCAGTTCACCGATATCGTGCAGGTCGATGTCGATGGCCCCGTAACTCGGTGCACCTTGCGCTTGTAAGTGAGAATCTGTCTGTTGGACAACGACATTCACCCGGGACAGCAGATCCAGGATGGCGCCCGAGGGCTGGATGCTGTGCGCGGGCCACCGGCTGATCCGCACCGTGCCCGCGGTGACGGCGGCGGCGGACAGGAACGGGACCGCGTTGGACAGGTCGGGTTCGATGTCCCAGTGCCGGGCGGCGACGGCGCCCGGATCGACCCGCCAGCGGTTGGGCGTGCTGTCGTCGACGGTGACGCCGGCGCCGCGCAGCATCGCCACCGTCATCGCGACGTGGGGCGCCGACGGCACCGACTCGCCGGTGTGCACGACGGTCAGACCGTCACGGAAGGTGGCACCGGCCAACAAGAGTCCCGAGACGAACTGCGATGACGCCGACGCATCGATGTGGACTTCACCGCCGGCCACCGAACCCGTACCGCGCACCTCGAACGGCAATCCGGCGCCGTCGATGTGAACGCCCAGGCCGCGCAGCGCGTCCAGCAGCGGCGCGATCGGGCGGGCCCGGGCCTGCTCGTCCCCGTCGAAGATGACGGTCTGGGTGCTCAGCGCGGCGACGGCGGGCAGGAACCGCAGCACGGTGCCGGCCAGTCCGCAGTCGATGCGGGTGCCCGCGGCGGGAGCGATGGCGCCGCGTGTGGTCAGCTCGGTGCCGTCGCCGCTCACGGTCACGCCCAGCGCCCGGACCGCATCGATCATCAGGTCGGTGTCGCGGCTGCGCAACGCGCCGCTGATGCTGGTGGCCCCCTGCGGGGCGGCCAGCGCGGCCAGCACGAGCGCCCGGTTGGTCAGCGATTTCGACCCGGGTACCGCCACCGTGGCGTCCACGGGTCCGGTCATCGTCGGTGCCGGCCAGTTGTTCACGGCCTCTATCCTGCCTGGTATGTGTGGGCGATTTGCGGTGACCACCGACCCGGCGTTGTTGGCGGAGAAGATCAAGGCACTCGACGAGACCGTCGAGGCCGCCAAAGACGGTGGTCCCAACTTCAACGTGGCCCCGACCACCACCATCAGCACGGTGGTCAAGCGGCATGATCACGCCCCGTCGCTGCGCTCGCCCGGCTCCGAACCCGACGACGAGTCGACGCGGCGGCTCCGTTCGATGCGCTGGGGCCTGATCCCGCCGTGGGCCAAGACCGGCGAGGACGGTGGCCCCGATACCAAGAAGGGCCCGCTGCTGATCAACGCGCGGTCCGAGACGCTGACCACGTCACCGGCGTTCCGTGGGTCGGCCAAGAGCAAGCGCTGCCTGGTCCCGATGGACGGCTGGTACGAGTGGAAACCGAACCCGGCGGCAGACGGCAAGAAGGCGTCCAAGACGCCGTTCTACATGTTCGCCGGGGACGGTGAACCGCTGTTCATGGCGGGGCTGTGGTCGACCTGGCGGCCCAAGGAGGCCGACAGGGAGGCCCCACCGCTACTGAGTTGCACCATCATCACCACCGACTCCGCCGCGCAGCTGGCCGATATCCACGACCGGATGCCGTTGACCATCAGCGCCTCGGACTGGGACCGCTGGCTGGATCCCGATGCCCCCATCGACGAGGGCCTGCTGCGCGGGCACGGCGATCTGGACCGCATCGAGATCCGGGAGGTGTCGCGGTTGGTGAACAGTGTCCGCAACAACGGTCCGGAATTGATCGAGGCCGTCGCGCCCGAAGCGGGCCTGTTTTGACCCTCGGACCGGTGGTGATCGATGCCCTCGGCGCCGATCTGCGGGCGGCCGGGTACACCGTGGACGGGGTGGCCGAACTGCTGGGCGCCGACGTGCACGCCGCGCTGGGCCGGGGTGTGTGGTGGCCGGCGCTCCGTGTGACCGGGGACGACCCGCTGTCGACGCTGGTGCGGCTGTTCCTGCTCGGCGCCCAGGTGCCCCGCGGGCATCTGCTCGAGGTCTTCACGCGGGTGCCGCTGGACGCGCTGGTGGCCGGTGGCGTGCTGGAACTGGCCGACGGCACCGTGCGTGCGGCGCTCGACATCCGCCCGCACTCCGACGGCGCCCGGGACTTCCTGGTGGTCTCCGATCAGGACGCCGCGCTGCGCGGCGCGCCGTTGCGGCGCGACCACGTGCTCGGTATCGGCGGTGCATCGATGTCGCTGGCCCGCGCCGTCATCCGCACCCCGGTGCGGCGGGCCCTGGATCTGGGCACCGGGTGCGGGATCCAGGCCCTGCACCTGGACGGACACTGCGAGCAGATCGTCGGCACCGACACCAACGAGCGGGCGCTCAAGTTGGCGGCGGCCACCGCACGCCTCAACGGGATGTCCTGGGATCTGCGTTCCGGCAGCCTCTTCGAGCCGGTCGAGGGGGAGCGCTTCGACCTGATCGTGTCCAATCCGCCCTTCGTCGTCGGCTCCGGTGCCAGTGATTACATCTACCGGGATTCCGGTGTGGCCGGGGATGACCTGTGCCGCAGTCTGATCGAGCAGGTCGGTGATTACCTCAACCCCGGTGGCACGGCCCAGATCATGGCGAACTGGATTGTCCGCGAGGGTGATTGGCGCGACCGCGTGCGTGATTGGCTGGCGGACACCGGCCTGCACGCCTGGGTGGTGCAGCGTGAGCTGGCCGACCCGGTGAGCTATGTGTCACTGTGGCTGGCCGACGCCGGCGAGAGCCCGGACCAGACGGCGCGGCGCGGCGGCGCCTGGCTGGACTGGTTCACCGAACAGGGCGTCACCGGGATCGGTATGGGACTGATCTGCCTGCGCCGGCCCCGCGACGGCGAGGCGCCCGAGCAGATCCTCGAAGAGATCACCGGCGCGGACGAACTCGTCACCGGCACCGAGGTGGAGGCCTTCTTCGCCCGCCGCGACTATCTGCGCGACACCAGCGACGAGGCTCTGTTGGCGGCGCGGCTGTCCACGGCGCCGGTCTTCCTGGAGCAGCAGTCCCTGCCGGGGCCGCAGGGCTGGCAGCAGGTCGGCGCCGCGGTACGGCGTCCGGGTGGACCGGGCGCGGTGATCGGTGTCGATGAGGTGCTCACCGCGCTGCTGGCGGGCTGTCGGGGCGAGGTGCCGTTGGGCGCACTCATCGCCCTGCTCGCCGCCCACCACGGGGTGCAGGCCGACGCGCTGGCCGACGCGGCGCTCCCGGAGGTCCGCGACGCGATCGGGCGCGGGATCCTGTACCAGGCGCGGTGACTAGCGCCGCCGCGCCGCCACCACCGCATAGGACGCCTCGAAGGTGACCCCGTCGGCGGTGGCGTAGCGCTCGAATGCCGCGGTGAACGCCTCGGTCAGCCGGACGCGGGTTTCCTCGTCGGAGCGGGTGAACAGGTCCACATGCATGGGGGACTCATCGGTGACGAACACCACGGCGTCCTGTACGGACCCGAATTGCCAGGCGTGCTTACCGTGTTCGATGAAGATCTCGTCGAAGTCGTCGGTCAGGCGGGTGGTGACGATATCGGGCTCGCCCCACTGGTCCGGTGAGTATTGCGTGACCGGCGGCGTGCCCAGCACATCGATGATCGGGTTGTAGAACGGATTGTCGGTGTCGCGCACCCAGGTGGAGAATCCGAAGAAACCACCCGGGCGCAGCAGCCTGGCGATCTCGGCGACCTGGCTGACCGGTTCGACGAAGATGATGCCCATGTTGGACACCACCGCGTCGAAAGCCGCATCGGGCAATCCGGTGGCAGCGGCGTCGGCGGCGACCCACTGCACCGCATCGCCGCCGGCCTTGTCGGCGGCGATGGCCAGCAGTTCGGGCGTCAGGTCCACCCCGGTGACCTGCGCGCCGGCCGCGACGGCCGCCAACGCGGCGTTACCGGTACCGCAGGCCAGATCGGCGACGACGGCACCGTCGAGCGGGCGCAACCGGTCGACGGTCTCGATCAGCCGGACGGAGATGGGCGCGATGCGTTGGGCGACGGCCTCGTACCGTCCCGCAGACCAGATTGACACTCGGCCAGCCTATGCCACGATGACGTAGTGGCAGCTCTGTCCGTCACCGCACCACCGCTGCCCCGGCCGGTGCTGGTCGGCCAATTCTGGGGCGATCTCACCTTCGTGCACTGGCCGGTGCGCCCGGACAGCGTCGCTCACCTGTTTCCGGACGGCACCCGCCCGGATGTCTTCGACGACGGTTTCACCTATGTCGGGCTCATCCCGTTCGTCATGCGCCGCACCGCGCTGGTGGACCGGGTGCCGCTGCCGTTCTTCGGCGCCTTCGCCGAGACCAACGTCCGGTTGTATTCGGTGGATGACGCCGGGCGCCACGGCGTGCTGTTCCGGTCCCTGGAGACCGAGCGGCTGGCTGTGGTGCCGCTGACCCGGATCGGGCTGGGGGTGCCCTACACCTGGGCGAAGATGCGAGTGACCCGCTCCGGCAACCGGATCTGCTATACGAGCGTAAGACGTTGGCCGCGAAGGGGATTGCGCAGCACGCTGAAGGTGACCATCGGCGCGCCGCTGCAACCGACGCCGCTGCAGGTGTGGCTGACCGCGCGCTGGGGTGCGCACACGCGCAAGGCGGGTCGCACCTGGTGGGTGCCCAACGACCATCGCGAATGGCCGCTGTACGCGGCCGAGATCGAGGACCTGCGCGACGATCTGGTCACTGCGAGCGGTACCGCCGTGGCCGGTACCCGGCTGCCCGCGATGTTCTCACCCGGGGTGGCGGCCCGGTTCGGTAAGCCCGTGCCGGTGCGCTAGGAGTTCTCCAGCAGTTCCAGTACGGCCGGGGTCACCTCGTCGGCGCCGGCGGCGAACTCGTCGTGCCTTTCGATGACCTTCTGTACGAACGGGCATACCGGCACGTAGCGCATCCCGGCGTTCGACGTCTCGGTCAGCGCGGTCTGGATCAGATTGCCGCCCAGTCCCTTTCCGCCGAATCGCTCGCCGATCTCGGTGTGATGGAAGATGCGCTGCCGGTCGTGGTCGACGTATTCGGCGAAGCCGGCGATTTCGTCACCGTCGTAGATCTCGAAGCGATTGAGCGCCGGTGCGTTCCTGACGATGTCGGTCATGTCGTCCTCACGGCCCGGTGTAGCCGGGCGGGTTGGCGGAATCGACCCAGAAGTCCACGCCCAGATCCTGTGCTCCGGGGGTGCAGTTGTAGGCCGACAGGTCGGTCACTCCGGATTCCAGCAGCACGTCCTCGCACAGCAGGGTGTTCCCGGTGTATTCGCGGGCCGGCCTGGTCAGCACGGCGTAGGCGGCGTCGGAGTACACCTCGGGCTTGCGGGAACGGGCCATCGACTCATCGCCGCCGAGCAGGTTCTGCACCGCCGCTGTCGCGACCATGGTGCGCGGCCACAGCGTGTTGGAGGCGATGCCCTGTTCGCGCATCTCCTCGGCAATGCCCAAGGCGCACAACGTCATACCGTACTTGGCCATCATGTAGGCGGTCGGGGTCAGCCATTTCTGCTCCATCCGGATCGGTGGGGACAGCGTCAGGATGTGTGGATTCTCCCGGCTGATCATGTGCGGGATACAGGCCTGGGAGACCGCGTACGTGCCGCGCACCTGGATGCCGTTCATCAGGTCGAAGCGCTTCATCGGCACGTCCAGGATGGGGGACAGGTTGATGGCCGAGGCGTTGTTCACGCAGATGTCGATCCCGCCGAATTGTTCGGCCGCCGCTGCGACCGCGGCCTGCACGCCATCGGGGTCGCGCACATCACCGACGATGGGTAGCGCCTGACCGCCGGCCTCCTCGATCTCACGGGCCGCGGTGTAGACGGTGCCGGGCAGTTTGGGGTGCGGTTCGGCGGTTTTGGCCAGCAGCGCGATGTTGGCGCCGTCGGCGGCCACCCGCTTGGCGATGGCCAGGCCGATGCCCCGGCTGGCGCCGGAGATGAACATGGTTTTTCCCTGAAGCGACATGGTCCCCAGCCTACGTGGCGCGAATATCTCCCGTAATGCCAACGGTAAGCCTTACGAGATCAGCGGGCGCGAGCGCGACATCCCACCCGCGCTTACCCGCGCTGCACAGCACCCGGTCCCACTGCAGCGCCGAGGAGTCGATCACCGTCGGCAACGCCTTACGCTGGCCCAGCGGAGAGATCCCGCCGAGCACATAGCCGGTGGAGCGTTCGGCCGCGGTCCGCTCGGCCATCGCGGCCTTCGGCACACCGAGGGCTGCGGCCGCGGCCTTCAGGGACAGTTTCGAGGGCACGGGCAGGACCGCCACCGCCAGCCCGCCCGGGACGGCCAGGATCAGCGTCTTGAAGATCTGCTCGGGGGCGAGGCCATGTGCGGCGGCCAGCTCGGCGACCGCCTCCTCGCCGAAGGACGCTGCGCGCGGGTCGTGCCGGTAACACAGAATCTCGTGGTCGGCGCCGTCGTCCAGCAGGGCGGCGATCGCCGGGGTTGCTGCGCCTGCCACCAGGCCAGCGTAGTCCGGGAATGCAGACCGCCAGAGCCGCCGTTGTTGCTTGCATCGACGGTGAACGGGCGGCTGCGCCCGGTTGATGTCGGTCATTGCCTTTAGGATCGTCAGATAGGGGATTTTGGTGCCAACGGCCTGCCTGGATCGTCCGGTGTTCACACTGGAGCTGTTCGGTGATGCCGCAACAGAAGGGACGGTGTCTCCCGCGATGACCGATATCGACGAAGCGGCTCGGGCCGCAGAGACAGATGCCGAGCTGACCGCCCGGTTCGAACGCGATGCCATCCCGCTGCTCGACCAGCTCTACGGCGGTGCGCTGCGGATGACCCGCAACCCGGCCGACGCCGAGGACCTGCTGCAGGAAACGATGGTCAAGGCCTATGCCGGCTTCCGCTCGTTCCGTGCGGGCACGAACCTCAAGGCGTGGCTGTACCGCATCCTGACCAACACCTACATCAACAGCTACCGCAAAAAGCAGCGCCAACCCGCCGAGTACCCGACCGACGAGATCACCGACTGGCAGCTGGCGGCCAACGCCGAACACACCTCGACCGGTCTGCGTTCGGCCGAGGTGGAAGCGCTGGAGGCGCTCCCCGACACCGAGATCAAGGCGGCGCTGCAGGCCCTGCCCGAGGAGTTCCGCATGGCGGTGTACTACGCCGACGTCGAAGGATTCCCGTACAAGGAGATTGCCGAGATCATGGACACGCCGATCGGCACCGTGATGTCGCGGTTGCATCGCGGTAGAAAACAACTGCGGGAGCTGCTGGCCGATGTGGCCAGGGACCGCGGCTTCATCCGAGACCCACAGCTCGGTGCGCCCGAGGAGGTTTCGTCATGACCCAGTCCCACGAGGATGAGCGCTGGTCGCCGCCGGTCGGCCCGGTCGATCCCGAGCACCCCGAATGCGCGGCGGTGATCGCCGAGGTGTGGACGCTGCTCGACGGTGAGTGCACCGCCGAGAGCCGCGACAAGCTCAAGCAGCACCTCGAGGAATGCCCGACCTGCCTGCGCCATTACGGCGTGGAGGAGCGGGTGAAGAACCTGATCGCCAGCAAGTGCCGCGGTGAGAAGGCGCCAGAGGGTCTGCGGGCGCGCCTGCAGATCGAGATCAGCCGGACCACCATCATTCGGGGCTGAGCGGCCCGTATCCGCGCACAAAACAACCGCCCGGCTCTCGCAGGAGAGCTCGGGCGGTTTGTTGTGTGCTGCCCCGATGGGGGCTACGACAACGCGTCAGGCGTTGGGGCGACGGCCGTGGTTGGCCTTCGAGTGCTTGCGGTCGCGCTTCTTGCGGCCTCGCTTGGCCATGGTGAACCTCCGGATCAAATGAATACTTGGGCACCAGTATCTCATGCCGGAGGGACTGCTTTTCCCGCGTGGTCCTCGATGGGCCATTCGGTGTTGTGGTTCGATATAGGCCGGCAAGGCGGAACAGCAGCCAGCCAAGGCGAAATGAGTGGGGTGAAGATGGCCGAGGATGTTCGCGCAGAGATCGTGGCCAGCGTGCTGGAGGTCGTTGTGCAGAAGGGCGACCAGATCGGTGCGGGCGACACCCTGGTGCTGCTGGAGTCCATGAAGATGGAGATCCCGGTGCTGGCGGAGGTCGCGGGCACCATCACCGAGGTGAGCGTATCGGTGGGTGACGTCATCCAGGCCGGTGACCTCATCGCGGTGATCAGCTAGCCCGTCTGCGGTAACGGCCCATGTCGACTCTCGGCGACCTGCTCGCCGAGCACACCGTCCTTCCCGGTAACGCCGTCGACCATCTGCACGCCGTGGTCGGCGAATGGCAACTGCTGGCCGACCTGTCCTTCGCCGACTACCTGATGTGGGTCCGCAGCGACGACGACGTGCTGGTCTGTGTGGCGCAGGTGCGCCCCAACACCGCCTCCACCGTGCTGCTGGCCGATGCCGTCGGTACCGCCACGGCCGCCGCGGAGATGCCGGTGGTGCGCGCGGCGTTCAACTCCGGCGCGATCGGCCGGGAGAGTGATGTCAGCCAGCCGCGCGGCGACGGCCAGTGGCTGAATGTGGAGGCGGTCCCGGTTCGGCACGCCGACCGCGTCGTCGCGGTGATCACCCATCAGACCGCACCGGCCGAGGGCAGGACGTCCAGCCCGCTGGAACGCGCCTACCTGGACTGCGCCGCCGACCTGCTGCACATGCTCAGCGACGGCACCTTCCCGAACGTCGGGGACCTGCCGATGTCGCGGTCCAGTCCGCGCGTCGGCGACGGCTTCATCCGGCTCGGGGTGGCCGGTGAGGTCGCCTTCGCGAGCCCGAACGCCATCTCGGCGTATCACCGGATGGGCTTCGCCGCCGAACTCGAAGGGCACAACCTCGTCGCGGTCACCCGGCCGCTGATCTCCGATCCCTTCGAGGCCCAGGAACTGGCCGCGCACGTGCGCGACTCGCTGGCCGGCGGATCGAGCATGCGCATGGAGGTCGACGCCGGCGGGGCCGCGGTGCTGATGCGGACCATCCCGCTGCAGGTGGGCGGTGCGGCCGTTGGGGCGGCGGTGCTGATCCGCGACGTCACCGAGGTCAAACGGCGCGATCGCGCGCTGCTGTCCAAGGACGCGACGATCCGCGAGATCCACCACCGGGTGAAGAACAATCTTCAGACGGTCGCCGCGCTGCTGCGCCTGCAGGCTCGGCGGACCAACAACGCCGAGGGGCGGGAGGCCCTCATCGAGTCGGTGCGGCGGGTGTCCTCCATCGCGCTGGTGCACGATGCGTTGTCGATGTCGGTGGACGAAGAGGTCAACCTCGACCAGGTGGTGGACCGGATCCTGCCGATCATGAACGACGTCGCCTCGGTGGACACCCCGATCCGGATCACCCGCGACGGCGATCTCGGCGTGCTCGACGCCGACCGGGCCACCGCGCTGATCATGGTGATCACCGAATTGGTGCAGAACGCACTCGAGCACGCCTTCGACGGCGACGTGAAGAAGGGATCGGTGACCATCCGGGCCGAGCGTTCGGCGCGCTGGCTCGACGTCGTCGTGCATGACGACGGCCGCGGACTGCCGGAGGGGTTCAGCCTGGAGAAGTCCGACCGGCTCGGTCTGCAGATCGTGCGCACGCTGGTCTCGGCGGAACTCGATGGCTCGCTGGGGATGCACGATGTGGACTCCGGTGGCACCGACGTGGTGTTGCGGGTGCCGATCGGCCGTCACCGCAGGGCCGCTATCTAGCTGGGCAGCCCAGCCAAATGTGATGCGGCGCACAATGTCTGATGGCTCATCGTCGAACTCATACGAAAAAGACTGCGGCCCCGACATTCACTGTCGGGGCCGCAGTCGAAGTCTTGCGGTGGACCTAGACGCTGGTGCGTGCCTTGGTCCGCGCGTTGCGACGCTTGAGGGCGCGACGCTCGTCTTCGCTCATGCCGCCCCATACGCCGGCATCCTGGCCGGACTCAAGCGCCCAGCTCAGGCACTCGGTGGTTACCGGGCAACGGTTGCAGACGAGCTTCGCATCAGCGATCTGGGCGAGTGCCGGGCCGCTGTTTCCCACCGGGAAGAACAGTTCCGGATCCTCGTCGCGACAGACCGCCTTGTGGCGCCAATCCATGCTTCTATCTCCTAGTCACGTCGTTACAGTGGCGCTACAAAGACACCCTGAGTTTTTCGGCTGTTAACGCGCATGCATCAAATGTTTCTGCGCTGTTGCATCCAATGCTTGCACAGGCTGAACAGATGTCAATAGAAGTGCGTTAACACGTGGGCAATGTCACTGCGGTACCGGGTTACCGGACCGCTCACCCGTTTGTACTACACTCAACTCACTTGCGCTCTAAATCTACGCTGCTCACCGCGAATTCGCAGGTCAAGAAGTTTCGGTAGATGGCGCCAGCACGCACAGCGCGTCCGGGACAGACGTGAAGGTCATCGCATCCCGTAACCCGATGTAGTCGCCGTCGATCTGGCATGCCACCGGTGTGTCGCTGGTCACCCGCAGCCACGGCAGATCGTCTTCCCGGATCAGATGGGGCGCTGTGATATCCGGCGTGGACGACAACATCCGGCGCACCAGGCCGAGATTGCGCCATACGTTCATGTTCGTGATGGCGAACACCCCGAGCCCGGTTTCGAAGGTCGTATCGGGGTTCGTCCACACCGGGCGGGCATTCGCGTACGTCCACGGACTGGAATTGGAGACGAACGCGAAATGGACGCCCGATGTCGGTTCACGGCCGGGTAGTTCCACGGTCAGAAGGGGCTCTCTGCGGGCGCTGGCCAGCATTTCGCGAATGGCCACCCGGATGTAGCGCGATGCGGTCACGGTTCGGCCCTTGGCGCGCTGAGCCTCCACGGCGGCCACCACGGCACCGTCGACGCCCATGCCCGCGGTGAACACACCCCACCGCTCACCACAGTTCATCAGGCCGATGCGGCGCCATGGCACCCCGCGGCGGTAATCGCCGAGGAGGTCGACGAGCTGGTTGGTCGCCACGACCGGGTCCGGGCTGATTCCCAGCGATCGGGCGAAGACGTTGGCCGAGCCGCCCGGCACCACGCCGACGGCGGGGGCGCGTTCGGAGGGTTCCTGCAGCACGCCGTTGACCACCTCGTTCACCGTGCCGTCGCCGCCGTGCACGATCAGCACGTCGATCCCGTCCCGGGTGGCCTGATGGCCGATCTCGATGGCATGGCCCCGGTGATCGGTGTGGATCACGGTCAGGTCGACGCGGCTTTCCAGCGCGTGAGCCAGCAGGTCACGTCCCGCCGGGGTCGTCGATGTCGCGTTCGGGTTGACGATCAGCACGGCACGCACGGGGACCCAGCCTAACCGCGAATCCGCCGGTGGCGAATCGCCGGTCACAACAACGGGTGAGCGGTCGGGGCATTCCCGATGAGCGTCGGGTGAACATCGGGTTCCCCGATCGCGTTGGCGTTCAAGCCCGTTGCGATGGCCGTGGTCAGTGCGCGCCTGCGGCGTCGGGCAGCAGCGCCGGGCAGGCGCCGAACAGATCGGTGGTGAGCTCGAAATGCCATGTCTCGTTGGCGTAGATCTGGCACAGCCCGAACCGCGGACCGTTGGTGATCATCCACTGGTCGGCGCCCGGGCCGCCGATGTCCACGGCCGCACCCACCACATGCCGCGACTGTTCAGGAGTCTGGACGTACTGGCGGGCCGCGGCGTAACTGCCGTAGGTCACGATGGCGTCGTCGAGCAGCTGCTGCTGGAACTCCGGGGAGCGCCACCCCGAGGTCACCGTCACGGTGACACCTTCGGCCGCCGCGGCGGAGGTGGCGTTCTGCACCGCCGCCAGCAGGGTCGGGTCCAGCCGTCCGATCGCCGGATCGGCCACATCGAAGGCGGTCAGCGGCGGGCTGTCCGGCGCTGTTTCACCGGTCGGGTCGGCATGTGACAGCGGTGCCGACAGCACGGCGGCGACGGCCGTGGTCGCCACGGTCAGCACGAAACGCATCAGGCCAGTTTACCGGCCGTCCCCGAAATCCCCGTCCACGTAACGCCAGGTACCGTCGCGGGCCCGGCTGAACCGGCTGCGTTCGTGCAGGATGTGCCGTTTTCCGTGCTGCAGGTACTGAGCGCGGAATTCGACGATCCCGGTGTCGTCGTCGGCGCCCCCGGACTCGGTATCCACGATCTGCAGCCGCCGCCAGGTGATCTGTTCATCGAAATCCAGCCGCTCGGGCCGGGTGCCGGGATGCCAGCTGCTCAGCAGGTAGTCCGCGTGGCCGCGCGCGAAAGCGCTGAACCGCGAACGCATCAGCGCTTCGGCGGTGGCGGCGGCCACCGTTCCGTCGTGCAACGGTCCGCAGCACTGGCGGTAGGCCCGACCGGATCCGCAGGGACAGTGCCCGGTATCAGCCTCGGACATCCGAATTTCCTATCGCAGAGGCAATCTCGTCCACCGTGTCCTCGATTCGGGCCGGGTCGTGCAGGCGGCCCGGTGCCCACGCCAGAGCGATTCGGGCCGGGGCCCAGGTACTTTCGTCGATCGGGATCAGTTTGAACTCCGGGGGCGAGAAGATTCGGCCGATGGCCGACGCCGGCGCGTAGGTCACCATCGCGACCAGATGACGGTTGAACACCTGGGTCGCCATCTCCAACTCGCCGCCGAGTTGGTTGGTGGTCCGCACGATTCGGTGTACACCGCGGGCCGCAAGGCCGCGGGTCAGCCCGGCGAGCACCACCGGGTTGGGTCGCGCGAAGTCGATCACCACGTCACGGTCGCGCAGGGCCTCGATGGTCACGCTGTCGTCGGCGGCCAGCGGATCATCGAATCGGACGGCGATCGCGCCCGGGTAACTGGCCACCACCCGGTGGCGTAATCGCTTGTCGGAGTGCGGCAGGTGGATCAGGCCCAGATCGAGGTGCCCGGACACCAGTTTGGCGATGACCTCCGCTGCCGATCCGGGCACACTGAATTCGGCCGGGGACCTCAGCGCGGCGACCGTCGTCTCCAGTCGCGCCAGGAAGTCCGATGGCGCGTACGCGGTGGCGCCGATCCGGACCGGCTTGGCGCCGTTGGTGATTCGCGATGCGAGGGCCTTGAGGTCATCGACCCGGTCGAGGATGTCGCGGGCCGGGCCCAGCAGCCTCTCGCCCAGCGGGGTGAGCCGTACGTTGTGGTAGTCGCGTTCGAACAGTTGACCGCCGAGTTCGTTCTCCAGCAGCTTGATCTGCTTGCTCAGCGGCGGTGGGGTGATCATCAGGCGGGCGGCGGCACGTTTGAAGTGCAGTTCCTCGGCGACCGCGACGAAATAGCGGAGCCTGGTGAAGTCCACTTGCATGCGGGGCACGTCCGAAACAGGTCGAGGCTGATGTTGGCTCCGGCGATCTTAAGCCGGTCGGGTGCGAGCCGGGTCAGCGAGGCTCTGCGGCCGCCTCGGCCACCGACTCCAGGACCCCGCGGGCCATCAGGTCGTCGATCTCGTCCTGGCTCAGTCCCAGCAGCTCGGCGGCCAGCTCGCGGGTCTGCTCACCCAGCAGGGGGGCCTGCCCCAGCGGCGGGTCCGCGATGCGGTCGGAGTGGATCTGGGCGTTCTCCAGGATGTAGGGCTCCCGGCCGTGCGGATGCAACTCCTCCCGGAAGGCGCGCCGGTCGACGTAGTAGGCCCAGCCGGGCACATCGGCGGCGTGCAGCACCGCACCGGCGGGCACCCCCGCGCTCTGGAGCAGGTCCATCGCCTCTTCGGCGCTGTGCTCGGCGGTCCATTCGGGCAGCGACCGTGCGCCGATCACGGTGCGAAGGGCGCGGTCATCGGCATCGTCGCGGACGGTCACCGCGACCCAGGCGCCATCGCCCTTGGCGGGGAACACGCCCCACGGATGCGCGGGCGGCTGCTCCGGCAGGTCGAGCACCTTGCCGGCGATCTCGGCGGCCAGATGGCTGATCATCACCTCGGACTGGGCGACGCTGGCGGCTCCGCCGGCCCCGGTGCGCTCCCGGCGCAGCAGCAGGGCCAGCGCGGCGAGCGCGCCGATCCGGGCGGCGACATGGTCGGGGTAGACGGTGACGGCATCGCAGAAGGCATCGCTTTCGCCCGGGTAGGCCCACTGGTCGGTGAACCCGGCGGCGGCCCGGACCAGCGGGCCGTAGCCCAGCCGGTTGGCCCACGGCCCGGTCGGGCCGAATGCCGAACTGTCCACCACGACGATGCCCGGGTTGATCAGGCGCAGCGTGTCGTGGTCCATTCCCAGGGCGGCGGCGACACCGGGCTTGAAGTTGGTGAGGACCACATCGGCGGACTCGACGAGCCGGTGCGCCAGCGCCTGGCCTTCCGGGATCCGTAGGTCGATGCTGATCGACTTCTTGTTGCGGTGCCCGGCGGCATAGGTGTGCGATATCGACGCAAGGTTGCCGCGCAGTCCGTCCGGGAACGCCGAGTTCTCGATCTTGACGACGTCGGCGCCGAGGTCACCGAACAGCCGGCCGGTATCGCTGCCCACCACGATGACCCCGAGATCCAGCACCCGCAGGCCCTCCAGTGGCAGGCCTTGGTCGCGGCGGGTGCGGCCGGCCAGGATGGGTGCACCCGCCGGCCGCGCGGTCGGCGTGGTGGGGGAGTTGAGTGTGCTGGCCCGGTGCCCGTCGATCTCGACGATGCCCACCGGAACCGGCGCCGTCACGCCCGTGCTGAGCTCGACGTCGCGAAAGAAGCCGCGCTCTCTGACGTGTTCGCTGCGCAGCGCCTCGGCGAGGGACAGCACTGCCGCGGTCGGCACCCGGTGGCGTTGGCCCTGCTCCTCCAGTTCGGCGCGCGTCTTGTCGGCGCAGAACCGCCCGATCGCGCCGAGCAACTGGACCGAGGTGAGGCGCTCGCGCAGACTGTAGTACTTCGGGTCGGCGAATTCGGCTGGGCGGCCCAACCATTCGAACATGCCCTCCCACTGCCTTTTGGCCAGCAGACAGATTCGCACGTGCCCGTCGCGGCACGCGATGATCGGATAGCGCAACTGCTCGGCAGCCCAGTTGCGCTTCTGCGCGCTGAGCGCCACCCCCGCCGAGGCGGTACCGGCCGTGCCGTACGGCGGATCGAGGGTCTGCATGGCGCCGTCGAGCACCGAGAAGTCGATGAGATCGCCTTCGCCGGTGCGTAATCGGTCCAGCAGCACGCTGACGGTGAACACCGCCGCCTGCGCGGCGGCGACCTGGTAGGGCAGGTGGCGTCCGGGTGGCACCAGGGGTTCGCGCCCGGGGATCCCGGACCGGGACAGCTCACTGGTCAGCGCGTGCAGTACCGGCGTGGTGGCCTGCCAGTTCCGGAATCGGGTGTCGCGGCCGAAATCGCTGATGGACAGGATCACCAGTGCCGGGTGCGCCGTCCGGATCGCGCGGACGGCCAGCGCGGTTTCGGCGGCCGAGCCCGGCGCGGTGTTCTCGACGAGGATGTCCGCGCCGGCCAGCATGCGGGTCCAGGTGTCGGGGTCCGTCACGGTCACCGTATCCAGGCCGTGCCGGTTCATCGCCGTGTCCAGCGGCACCGGTTCGTCCTGGGAGCTGACACCCTGCAGCGCAACGACAATGACGTGGGCTCCCAGATCGGCCAGTAGGCGCCCGACGGCCGTCATCGGGCCGGTGGTCAGGTCGAGGACCCGTACGCCGGACAGTGGTGGGTCATAGGGCATGGGTTCTAGTTCCTCCGGGCCTGGCGGAACGGGATGTCGCGGTCGACTTCGGGTTCCTTGGGTAGCCCGAGCACCCGTCCGCCGATGATGTTGCGCTGGATCTGGTCGGTGCCGCCGCCGATCGAGGTGAAGAACGCGTTGAGCGTCAGGAAGTTCACGTCATCGGATTCGGGGTTGTCGGGGCCGGCCAGCAGTGCCTGCGCGCCGATGATGTCGGTCTTCAGTCGCGCCTCGGCATGCAGGATGCCCGACATCGCCAGCTTGCCGAGCGACATGACCGGGCTCGAGGTGCCCTGCTTGGCCTCGGCCTTCGCGCGGGCATTGTTGAGGCCGTTGAGTTCTCGCAGGGCGAGCACCTCGGCCAGCGATCTGCGCACCGCGGCGTCGTCGAGTCGTCCGTGCTCGCGGGCCAGTTCGACCAGGCTGTTGGCGCGGGACTGGTTGCGTCCGGAGCGGCCGGCCGCGCCCATCAGGGACCGCTCGTAGGCGAGCGCGGTCTGCAGCACCCGCCACCCGTTGCCGGTGCCGCCGACGACGTAGGCGTCGGGCGTCTTCGCATCGGTGATGAACACCTCGTTGAAGTGCGACTCACCGGTGATCTGGTGCAGCGGTCGGACTTCGATCCCGGGTTGTTTCATTCCGATGATGAAGAAGGTGATGCCCTTGTGTTTGGGCGCATCCCAGTCGGTGCGGGCGATCAGCAGCGCGTAGTCCGACGTCAGTGCCCCCGATGTCCACACCTTCTGGCCGTTGATCACCCACTGGTCGCCGTCGCGCACGGCCGTCGTCCGGATACCGGCCAGGTCAGAACCGGCACCCGGCTCGCTGTAGAGCAGGCAGGTCC
Source organism: Mycolicibacterium frederiksbergense (assembly GCF_012223425.1). Lineage (GTDB taxonomy): Bacteria > Actinomycetota > Actinomycetes > Mycobacteriales > Mycobacteriaceae > Mycobacterium > Mycobacterium frederiksbergense. The sequence continues at coordinate 900,287 of NZ_CP038799.1, read as the reverse complement.
GCGACCTCTCGGTCAGGAAGTCGCGCAACAGGTCATGTTTGATCTGCTCGGTGCCGAATTTCAGGACGGTGTTGGCCGGGATGCTGTATTTGTCCTGGCGGGCGCCCGGGGCGCGCACCGCGCGGAACTCCTGCTCGATGACGTTGGCGAGCTGGTTGGGGTACTCCCGGCCGTACCAGTCGCCGGGGTAGGTCGGTGCGGCGTACCCGGCGTCGAGGACCTTCTCCAGCCAGGCGATACGTTCCGGGGAACTCGCCCACGGGTCATCGGATTTGGGCAGCGCGGTCCAGTGGGCGGCCAGCCAGTCGCGGACCTCGGCACGCAGGTCGTCGGCGCAGGGCAGGGTGTTCTCGGTCATCTTAGGCGCCCTTCGACAGCAGGTAGCGCTCGCGGTGTGCCGCGGAGTCGCCGAACAGCAGCAGGCCGGTGCGTGCCCGGCGCAGGAACAGGTGCGCGGGATGCTCCCAGGTGAACCCGATGCCGCCGTGCATCTGGATGGCCTGCATGGCCGTCTCGACATACGCCTCGGCGCACGCGAAGCCCGCCAGCGCGACGGCGCCGGGGCGGGTTTCGGGGTCCTGGTAGCGGTCCGCGGCGTGCTGGGCCGCCGACGTCGCCGATTCGACCTGCAGCAGCAGGTCGGCAGCCATGTGTTTGAGCGCCTGGAAACTGCCGATCGGGCGGCCGAACTGGATGCGGGTCTTGAGGTATTCGACGGTCATGTCGAAGATTCGCCGGGTGCCGCCGGCCTGCTCGCCGGCCATGGCGATGACCGCCAGATCCAGCGCCTGCTGCACCGCGTCCCAGCCCGCGGTGCCGATGCGCCGGGCCGGGGTGGCGGTGAAGGTGTAGGTGGACAGCGGGCTGGTCGCATCGAAAACCGTTGCGGCGGTGCGCTGGAAGCCGGGGGCATCGGAGGCGACCTCGAAGACGGCGGGACCGTCGTCGGTCACTGCGATGACCAGGATGACCTCGGCGATCTGCCCGAAGATGACGTAGTGCGCGGTCCCGGTCAGGGTGGCGTCCGCGCCGGCCCGGATGTCGACAGCGTCCTCGGTCCAGGTTCCACGGGCCCCGGTGACGGCGACGGTGCCGATCGCGGTGCCGTCGGCCAGCCGGGGGAGCAGGCGCTGCTTGTCGGCCTCGGTGCCGGCCGACTGGATGAGTGCGACGGTCAGTACCGCGCTGGACAGGAATGGCGCGGGCAGCAGGGCGGCCCCGGTCTCCTCGGCGACGGCCTCCAGCTCGAGGGCGCCCAGACCGACCCCGCCGTACTCGGGTTCCACCAGCAGTCCCGGCACGCCCTGCGCGGCCAGCTTGGCCCACAGTGCACGGTCGAAGCCGTCCGGGGAGGTCATCACCCGCCGCACGTCGGCCTCGGTGCATTCGTCGTGCAGCAGGGCGCGGACCGCGGATCGCAGCTCGGCCCGCTCGGTCACGCTGATCGTCATGGCGTCCATGCAACGCGGTCACCGGGGCTGTGTAAATCACGCACGCCGACACCGGCACGTTTCCGATCGGGAAACGCCGGTCGGCCACGGACTTGGCGCTGTGCCCGTCCGCGTCGGTACCGTACTCACGTGACCGAACGCCGATTGCTGCTCGTGAACGGCCCCAACCTGAATCTGCTCGGGACCCGTCAGCCCGAAATCTACGGTGCCACCACGCTCGCGCAGATCGAGCAGCGGTTCATCGAGGTGGCCGCTGAGCACGGCTTTGACGGGCGAGTCGTGCAGAGCAACCACGAGGGCGTCCTGATCGATGCCATTCATGATGCTCGCGCGGACTGCGCCGGCATCATCATCAACCCGGGCGCCTACAGCCACACCTCGGTGGCCATCGCCGATGCCCTGCGATCGGTCGATGTGCCGGTGGTGGAGGTGCATTTGAGCAACGTGCATGCCCGCGAGGAGTACCGTCGGCACTCCTTCGTCTCGGAGGTGGCCGACGTCGTGATCGCCGGTGCCGGGCCCGCCGGTTACGAGTATGCGGTGCGCTACTTCGCCGCAAAACTGTCGTGAACCTGCAGCCGCCGATCGTCCGCTACGTGGGATTCCTGGTGGCGGCCGAGGGCGTGGCCGGGCTGATCATGGCCGCGCTGCTGCTGATCCGGGCTCTCGGCGGTGCCGACCAACAGATCGTCAACGGGTACGGCACCGCGGTCTGGTTCGTGCTCATCGGCGGTGGCGTGCTGGCCGGTGGCTGGGCGCTGATCACGGGCCGGCGCTGGGGGCGCGGGATCGCGGTGCCCACCAACCTGCTGCTGTTGCCGATCGCCTGGTATGTCATCACCAGCCACCACGTGGTCTACGGCATCCTGGTCGGTCTGCTGGCGCTGACGGCGCTGGGCATGTTGTTCAGCCCGTCGTCGGTGCAGTGGATGGCGGGCCGGGACTAGATCTCGTCCGGCGGGCTGGAGCGGAGCGATCCGGGAATCAGCCTTGGGCCAGCGCGGTGAGTTCCGGCCCCGACACCCGGTAGGTGGTCCATTCGGTCTGCGGCTTGCCACCGACGGCGTCATACAGCGCGATGGCATTGACGTTCCATTTGAGCACCGCCCAGCTCAGCCGCGTGTAGCCGTGGGTCTGGCACTCGGCGGCCAAGGTGGACAACAATTTCCGGGCCAGGCCGCGGCGGCGGAAATCCGGCCGCACGTAGAGGTCCTCCAGGTAGATCCCGGACACCCCGTCCCAGGTGGAGAAGTTCAGGAACCATACCGCGGTCGCCGCGGCCCGGCCGTCGATCTCGACGATATGGGCGTGTGCGGTCGGCTGATCGTTGAAAAGAGCTCTGTGCAGCGATTTTTCGGTCACCACGCACTCATCGGCGGCGTGTTCGAACTCGGCCAGCTCGCGGATCATCGCGACGATCTCGGCCTCGTCACCCGGTCGCGCGCGGCGGATCATTTCAGTCATGTGCGATTCGCTCCGCTGCTCGCCGATGTCATGTGCTTGCCCCCAACCCTGTCAGGATCGTCCGGAATTTCGTAGTGGTCTCGTCGACCTCGTCATCGGGATCGGACTCGGCGACGATGCCACCGCCCGCGTGCGCGAGCGCGCTGCGGCGGTCGGCATCCAGCATCGCGCACCGGATCGACACCACCCAGCGGCCGTCGCCGCGCGCGTCGCACCAGCCGACGGCGCCGGCGTAGAAGCCGCGGTCGCCCTCCAACTCCGTGATCAGTGCGGCGGCCAGATCGGTGGGCACGCCGCCCACCGCCGGTGTCGGGTGCAGCGCGAGCGCCAGATCCAGCGCGGTGGTCTGTGCCGATCGCAGCCGGCCGCGGATCGGGGTGCTCAGATGCCACAGCGCGTCGGTGCCGTGCAGTTGCGGTTCGTCGGCGATCTCCAGGTCGGCACACAGCGGTTCCAGTGCCGAGCGCATCACATTCACGACCAGCGCATGCTCGTGCCGGTTCTTGCCGGATGCGGCCAGGGCCGCAGCGTTGCGCGCGTCGACATCGGGGTCGGCCGAGCGCGGTGCCGAACCCGCGAACGGTTGGCAGACCACCGTGTCACCGTCGCGGGCAACCAGCAGTTCCGGGCTGGCGCCGACGAGGAGCCGCCCTTGATACTCGGCCCCGGCCGGTGACAGGTCGGCCAGGTAGACCGTCGCCGCGGGATCGGCGGCGGCCAGCCTGCGCAGCACCGAGCGGGCATCCCACGGGGTGTCGGCGACCAGCCGCATCGCGCGCGCCAGCACGACCTTCTGCAGCGGTGACTCCGCGGCGCGCAGCCGGCGCACCGCCTCGGCCACCCGTTCCCGGTGCACGGGGCCCGGCGGCAACGTGTCGCGGGTGTGGATCACCGGTGGGGCGGTGTCGGACCATTCCGGCAATCCGTCGGTCCGGCGGACAGTGCCGGGCACCTGCAGGGCTGCGGGGCCGTCGAGGTCAAAAGGCAAGGCGCCCAACACCACCGGCGCGGCACCGGTGCGCAGCGCATGCTGGGCGGCGGCAACCTCCGAGAAGCCGGTGTCGCTGCCGTCGGCCAGCACGGTGCCCGACGGCCCGGAAAGGACGAAGGTTGGGGTCACGCCGGGGGCAGGCAGGGATTGGTGTGCCCGGTCAGCCCGAGCGCGCTGATCTGGCGGATGCCCTTCTCGAACCCACACACCGCGATCGAGGCGGCGGCCATCGAGAACCGCACCCCCTCGGAGATGGGCAGTTCGACCCACCGGCTCAGTACCGAGCGGGAGAAATGACCGTGGCCGACGAACACCACGTCCCGGGATTCCATGTGTTCCAAGGCCAGGGCGATGGCGGCGTCGGCGCGGTCGGACACCTGGATGGCCGTCTCGCCGCCGGGGGATTCGTGCGTCCACACCGTCCAGCCCGGAACCGTTTCACGGATCTCGGGGGTGGTCAGGCCCTCGTAGTCGCCGTAATCCCATTCGGCCAGCAGCGGTGAGACCTCGTCGACCGTCAGCCCAGCGAGCGCGGCGGTCACCTGGGCACGCCGACGCGGGCTGCTGACCACCAGCGGGTGGCGCAGTTGCAGGTCACCGATGACCTCGGCGGCCAGCGCGGCCTGTTCGCGGCCGATGTCGAGGAGGTCGATATCGGTGCGTCCGGTGTGCTTACCGCTGCGTGACCACTCGGTTTCGCCATGGCGCAGCAAGATCAACCGGTGCTGGTGGACGCTCACAGGTGCGATTCTGCCGCACGGAGCAGCCAACCGCCGCATCCGTGCTTGGATGGTGCTGTGACGCGAGTATTAGCGGTCGCCAATCAAAAGGGTGGGGTCGCCAAGACGACGACGGTGGCGTCGATCGGTGCGGCGATGGCGGAGAAGGGCCGGCGGGTACTGCTCGTCGATCTCGATCCGCAGGGTTCCCTGACGTTTTCGCTTGGCCACGACCCGGACACCCTTGCAGTGTCGATCCACGAAGTGCTGCTCGGCGACGTCGAACCGGACACGGCGCTCGTCGAGACGCCCGAGGGCATGACGCTGTTGCCGGCCAATATCGACCTGGCCGGTGCGGAGGCGATGCTGCTGATGCGGGCCGGGCGTGAGTATGCGCTCAAGCGCGCCCTGGCCAAGATCGCGGAGGCTTTCGATGTGGTGGTGATCGACTGCCCGCCTTCGCTGGGTGTGCTGACGCTCAACGGGCTGACGGCCGCCGACGAGGTGATCGTGCCGTTGCAATGCGAGACGCTGGCACACCGCGGTGTGGGGCAGTTCCTGCGGACCGTGAACGACGTCCAACAGATCACCAACCCCGATCTCAAGATGCTCGGTGCGCTGCCCACGCTCTATGACGCGCGCACCACGCACAGCCGCGACGTGCTGTTCGACGTGGCCGATCGTTATCAGCTGCCGGTGCTCGCGCCGCCGATTCCGCGCACCGTGCGGTTCGCCGAGGCCAGCGCCTCGGGGTCGTCGGTGCTGGCGGGCCGGAAGAACAAGGGCGCGGTCGCCTATCGGGAACTGGCCGAGGCGCTGCTCAAGCACTGGAAATCCGGTAAGGCGCTGGGCACCTTCACCCCGGAGGTCTAGGGGTTCAGGATGAGCCCAGCGCGACGACGGTGTCGCCGCGCTGCTCGACCAGCGTGGAACCGGCTGCGGCCGGCACGACGGCGCTGTCCGTCGGTTCGCGGTCCAGGTCGATATGCCTTATGCCGGTTCCGGTTTCGGCGTCGAACACGTCGTAGCCGTCGGTGACCGGAACCAGCAGCTCGCCGGCCATCATGGTTCCCGGGCCGACCGGCGCGCCGCCGGGCGCGGGTGCGACGGTGTATTTGTAGCGCAGGCCGGCGGCCTCGAAGACCAGCACGGAATCGCCGGTCCACCAGGTGATCAGGTCACCGGTCCGGGACATCGTGGCCGCCGCCGACGGCGCCTTGTCCAGCAACGTGCTGGCGGTGACCGTGCCGGTGTCGTCGACGATATTGACCACCGGCTTCGGTGTCGGCAGGTACACCGCGGTGGTGGTATCGGAGACCGCGATCACCCGGGCGTCGGCATCGGATGAAACACCGGGCTGCTGTTCGTATTTGACCTCGGGGGTGTCTTCCTCATCGGACGGCCGAAGCAGGGTCAGGCGCATCTCGGTCTGTTCCGGGCACGATTCGAGCACCGACACCGCGGCCGAACTGGCCGCTGCCGACACCAGCCGGCACAGCGGTGACTGCGGCACATCGGGCTTGACGCGCGCATCGAGCGTTCCCCAGCCGAGCATGCGGACCATGTCCGAACGCCACAGTTCCAGGCGGCTGTCGCCGGCCGAGAGCACCGTGCTGCCGTCCGAGGACAGGTGCACCTCGGGATCGGCGTAGGCGGTGCGAGCCGGGCCGCGCTTGCCGGTCCCGGCATCGATGGTGCTGGCCTGCCCGCAGCCCCGCGCGTCCGGGTACACCGCGACGGCGTACTGATACACCGATGTCACGCCGCACAACTCGAGATCGCGGGTGTAGCTCCACAATTCCGTGCCGGTGAGCGGGTCACGGCCGATGACGCCGTTGCCGTCGCCGGTCACCAGCGCACCGGCCACCACCAGCGGCATCGTGGTCTTCGCGCTCGGGGCCGTCCACAACTGCTCGAGTGTGTCCGGCACCTGGGTGGCCGGGGTCAGGCTCGGCACCGGTTCGGCGGCCGGCTTGCTGATGGTGGCCCGCGCATCGCTGGTCCACCAGATCAGCGCCGCGGTGACGGCGACGACCACGACGATCACCGCCGCGGCGATCAGATCGCCGCGCGTGCGGCGTTCCGGCGGCGGGCAGGAGCGCGGCGACCTGGGATGTTTGTCAGCGACCACTTAGCCGGTGGCGGGAGTCGAGGTCTTGCGCGGGCGACGCCGGCGGCGGCGCTTGGCCGGTGCGTCGGTGGCCTCGGAGTCCTGGCCCGCGTCGGCAGCGGGGCCCTCGGTGTTGTCCTGCGGCGCGGACTCGCCCTCGGGATGGCCGGACGCGGGCTGTCCGGCGCGGGTGCGCTGGCGGGTGCGATCGCGGTTGCGGGCCGGACGTTCGGTGCGCTCGACGCGTTCACCTTCGGTGCGGGTCTTGGTCTTGCGTGGCGGCGCAGTCAGCGAACCGGTCACACCGGCCGGAATTTTCAGCTCGTCGTACAGATGCGGTGAGCTGGAATAGGTTTCGACCGGATCGGGGTTGTTCAGGCCCAGCGCCTTGTCGATCATCGTCCAGCGCGGCAGCTCATCCCAGTCGACGAGGGTGACCGCGATGCCGGTCTTGCCCGCGCGCCCGGTCCGGCCGATGCGGTGCACGTAGGCCTGCTCATCCTCGGGAATTTGGTAGTTGATGACGTGGGTGATGTCGTCGATGTCGATACCGCGGGCGGCGACATCGGTGGCGACCAGCACGTCGACATCACCGGTGCGGAAGGCCTTGAGCGCCTTCTCACGCGCGATCTGGCCGAGGTCGCCGTGCACGGCGCCGACTTTGAACCCACGCTCGGCCAGCTCGTCGGCGACCTTCTGCGCGGTGCGCTTGGTGCGGGTGAAGATCATCGTCGCGCCGCGGCCCTCGGCCTGCAGGATGCGCCCGACCATCTCCACCTTGTCCAGCGCGTGGGCACGGTAGGCGAACTGCTCGGTGGTGTCGTGGGTCTGTGAGGACTGGGGGGCCTCGGCCCGGATATGGGTGGGCTGGTTCATGAAGGTGCGTGCCAGCGTGATGATGGGGCCCGGCATGGTCGCCGAGAACAGCATCGCCTGCCGGTCATCGGGGGTGAGCCGGAGAATGCGCTCGATATCGGGCAGGAAGCCCAGGTCGAGCATTTCGTCGGCCTCGTCGAGCACCAGCACCGACAGGCTGCCCAGCTGAAGGTGTCCCTGCTGGGCCAGGTCGAGCAGCCGGCCCGGGGTACCGACGACGACGTCGACGCCCTTGCGCAGCGCCTCGATCTGAGGCTCGTAGGGGCGCCCGCCGTAGATGGAGGTCACCACGAACTTGCGGTCGGCGTGCCCCTCCACATCGTCGGCGCGCAGGTATTTGGAGGCGAGTTCCAGGTCGTTGTAGACCTGCAGGCAGAGTTCGCGGGTCGGCACCACGATGAGCGCGCGCGGAGTGCCGTTGAGCGGGCGGCCGCCGTCGCTGGTGATCCGGTGCAGCAGCGGCACGCCGAAGGCGAGGGTCTTGCCCATGCCGGTGCGGGCCTGACCGATCAGGTCGTCGCCGGCCAGCGCGAGCGGCAGGGTCAGTTCCTGGATGGCGAAGGCGTGTTCCTTGCCGGTCTCGGCCAGGGCACGGACGATTTCGTCACGCACTCCCAGTTCGGCGAACGAGATGGCCGGCTTGGTCTCGGGGACGGTGACATCCACATCGGGTGTTTCGGGTGCAGTCAGGTCAGGTGAAGTCATATGTGTGGTCGGCGTAGCTTTCGCTGCCGTCAGCCTTTCGGTGTCTTTCCTCGTCGCGTCCACGCGCGCACGACGATGACGAGTAAAAGGCGGGTATTCCCAGCTAGACGGGGTATACCGCTCCGTCGGGCCCTGCCGATCGAGGGCGGGCCGAACCACGTGCACGCACATTTCTTTGGTGGCGACCGGTCGAAACAAGTCGTTTGCATAGCTCAGAAGGCCGCTACCTGGCTCCCATGATAGCTGGTCAACCCGCTACCCGGTCGCCACCTCGCCCGGCGACTAGAGTTGGACCATGATTTCTTCGACGCCGCAGACGTCGTCCACGCAGCCTGTCGTCTCCATCGGCGAGACTCGGGCGCCGGGCGTGTCGGTCGATCAGCCGGGAGTCACCGAGTTGTTCGCGCTCCTGGCCTACGGCGAGGTGACCGCCTTCTACCGGCTGACCGAAGAGGCCCGGATGGCGCCCAATCTGGCCGGCCGCATCAACATGGCCAGCATGGCGGCCGCCGAGATGCGGCACTACGAGGTGCTGCACGAGGCCTTGGCGGCCCGCGGGGTCGACACCGTGCCCGCGATGACGAAATACGCTCCCGCGTTGGAGAACTATCACCGCCTGACCACCCCGAGCACCTGGCTGGAAGCGCTGGTCAAGACCTATATCGGCGATGCGCTCGCGGCCGATTTCTATCTGCAGATCGCCGATGCGCTGCCACCGGAGGCCTCCGATGTGGTGCGCTCGGTGCTGGCCGAGACCGGGCACTCGCAATTCGTGGTGGCCGAGGTGCGGGCCGCGGTCAACGCCAGCGACCGGCAGCGGCACCGGCTGGCGCTGTGGTCCCGGCGACTGCTCGGTGAGGCCATCACCCAGGCCCAGTTCGTGCTCGCCGATCACGACGAACTGGTCGATTTGGTCATCAGCAGCAGCGAGGGGCTGGCTCAGCTTTCGGAGTTCTTCGATCAGCTGCAGCGCACCCACACCAGCCGCATGCAGGAACTCGGTCTGGCCTGAGCGGCTACCGGGTGCAGGTCGTGATCATCGTGTTGTTGGCCTGAACCGCCACCGCGGCACCGCTGCCGTCGACGATCGAGCAGTTGAGCTGCCCGCCGACGCTGGTGGCGGTCACCGAGGTCAGCGACACCCCCGGATCCAGGGTGACGGTTTTCACCCACGGCAGCGCGACGTTGACGTCGGTCTGCAGCGCGCCCTGCTGGTCGGTGTAGATGACGGTGATCAGATCGATCAGCTGCCGGTTGCCGGTCACGTGGTAGGTCACGGTGCGGGCTGCCAGGGCCGGGTCGGCCACGGGCGCCTCGGGCACGACGATCGGCGCCGGGGTCGTGGGGATCGGCGCGGGAACGGGGGTGGCGGTGGCGCTCGGCGTCACCGTGGTGATGGTTTCGGGCGGCAACGCGGGAATGGCGGGTGCCGGCGCGGCGACGCTGGGTGCGGCGGTCGCCGAGGGCTGCGCGGTGGGTTCCGCGTCCGCCGACGTGGTGGCGCCCGCGGACACGGTGCCGCTGTCTCCGCCGCCGAGGATGACGCCGGTGCAGATCACCGCGACCATCAGGATGACGCCCGCGACACCGGCCACCCAGATCCAGCGGCGGTCCAGCGGTTCGTGGTAGTCGGCCGGGAACTCGTAATCGGTGTAGTCGGTGTCGGCCTCGTCGTCATAGACGACCTCGTCGTAGGCAGGGTCATAGGTGTCGTAGTTGGCGTACGTCGCGCGGGGGACGCGCCCGTAGCCGGCGCCTCGCCGGGCAGCCCGCCGACGCTCGCGGTCGCTGAGGTATCCGGGCTGCTGATCGGCTTCCGGGTCGGTCGGTTCGGCCGACCGGTAGCCGCTGCCCGAGTAGCTGTCACGGGTGGTCGAATAAGGGGCGTATTGCCTGCTCATAACCCATTTCCCAGATAGTTCCGGCACGTACTCAACCGATGTTAGTGGGGCAGATGTGACAGATGATGTTGACGCGGTCGCGGTCGGGTCACGGTCCGGCGTCGGTCTGATCAGGGTGCTTCGCTCACGGCGCAACGACCACGGCGGCGGGAGCGTGACCGCGTCCACTAGCCTTTGTCGAAGCATCGCCAACCAACCGAAAGGCCCGCAGCGTGGACATCAAGATCGGGGTCACCGACAGCCCGCGAGAGCTGATCATCAGCACCGCGCAGACACCCGACGAGGTGGAACAGGCGATCATCAAGTCATTGGGTGACACGTCGGCCGTGCTCGCTCTGACCGACGAGAAGGGGCGCCGCTACCTGGTGCCGTCGGCGAAGATCGCCTACGTCGAGATTGGTGCCGCCGACAGCCGCAAGGTCGGCTTCGGGGTCGGCGCAGAGGCCATCAAGACCAGCTAGTGCTCGGCTGGCCCGGTCCTCAGGACCGGGTCAGCGGCACGTGTGACAGGCCGCCCCAGGCGAACTGCACCGTGCCCTCGACCGCCGCGTCCTTGGAGATCGGGCGGTCGTTGTCCAGCCAGTAGCGCGCGCAGTCGACGCTGGTGGACACCAGTCCCACCGCGATCATCCGGGCACGGTGTGCCTCCAGCCCGGAATCCCGGCTGATCAGGTCGAACACCGCGTCGGTGCACGATTCGGTGGCGACCTTCACCTGGGCGGCCACCTGCGGCTCGGTGACGTAGTCGTTCTCGAAGATCAGCCGGTAGCCCTGGCTGTCGTGCTCGACGAACTCGAAGAACGCCTGTACCGCTGCCCGCAGTCGCTGCCGGTTGTCGGTGGTGGTGCGCAGCGCCTGGCGCACGCCGGAGACGAGGTTGTCGACATGGCGTTGCAGAACCGCGAGGTACAGCTCCAGCTTCGACGAGAAGTGTTGGTACAGAACGGGCTTGCTGACTCCGGCCCGGTCGGCGATTTCGTCCATGCCGGCGGCGTGGTAGCCGCGGTCGACGAAGACTTCGCTGGCCGCAATAAGCAGTTGGCCGCGGCGTTCGTCGCGGGGCAGACGGTTGCCGCGCCGGTTGCCGCCGGTGCCGGCCTTGGCGCCCCGCGCCCCGGCGGCATTGGCGAGATCGCTCATTACGTCCTCAATTTCACAAAGTGTGCTGCTCACGCTCGTGCGCTGGTGTGCGCCTCATCGGTGGGTGTAGCTGCCGATCGACACGACATTACTACCGCACGCTGGGGGAGCGCCCGGTGTCGGTGCCCGTGTCGGTGGCGCGGCTGTGCCATCCTGGTTCGGTGACCTACGACCCGGGGCGTCGCGTCGGCGACCGTGCCCTGGGAGGGCAGGAGCGCAGCGACCCGGGAAATCGGTTCACCGCCGACTCCGGGCCCCGGTACAACGATCACGGGGTCCGGTACCGCGGGCAGGAGCGCAGTCAGCGCACCGCCCCGGACCGGGTGCCGGTGCAGCGCGACGATCAGCGTGAGCCACTGCGGGCCCAGCGTGACCCGCTGGCCGATGACCAGGGCAGGCCGCGGGCCAACCGTGACGAGCACCAGCAGTGGCGCAAGCAGACCTGGCTGGGCCGCTTCGTCTCGACCTACGGCTGGCGGGCCTACGCCCTGCCGATCCTGGCGGTCGTGACCTGCATCGTGCTCTATCAGACGGTGACCGGTACCGGCACGACGCCGGTCGCGGTCAACGCCGAAGGACCCGTCCAGGGTCCGCCCACCATCGACGCCCCGAGCACCGGCATCGTCGGCGCACCGCCCAAGGGACTGACCGAGTTCGACGCCAACCTGCCGGCCGGCATCCTGCCCGGCGGCGGGCCGTTCACCCAGGCCGGCGCGAAGACCTGGCACATCGTGCCGGGCACCTCACCCAAGATCGGCCAGGGCACCGAGCGGACGTTCACCTACTCCGTCGAGGTGGAAGACGGTCTGGACACCGCGTCCTTCGGCGGTGACGAGGGCTTCGCCCGCATGGTCAGCGAGACCCTGGCCAATCCGAAAAGCTGGACCCACAACGCCCAGTTCGCGTTCCTGCGTGTCGACAACGACAGCGAAGGCCCGCCGGACTTCCGGGTGTCGCTGACCTCCCCGCTGACCATCCGCGAGGGCTGCGGGTACGACATCCCGCTGGAAGCGTCCTGCTACAACCCGGCCTACCTGGGGGACCAGGCCCGGGTGTTCATCAACGAGGCGAGGTGGGTGCGCGGCGCCACCTCGTTCCAGGGCGATATCGGGTCCTACCGGCAGTACGTGGTCAACCACGAGGTCGGCCATGCGATCGGCTACCGCCAGCACGAGCCGTGCCCGGAGAACGGCGCACTGGCGCCGATCATGATGCAGCAGACCTTCTCCACCAGTAACAACGACGGCGCCCGGTTCGATCCGGAGTCGGTGAAGGCCGACAGCCTGACCTGCCGCTTCAATCCGTGGCCGTACCCGATCGCCTGAGTGCCCGATCGCTGCGGCCGTCCATGGTGGGGCACACCGGGAACGTAATGCCCTGAATTGCTGTTGAGTACGTGTGCCTGGTCTGATTGGCCCAGGAATTCGTCGTCGATTCGAGGAGCACACGGTGACGTCGTTGCCACCGCTGGTGGAGCCAGCCGCTGAACTGACCCGCGAAGAGGTCGCCCGCTACAGCCGACACCTGATCATCCCGGACATGGGTGTGGAGGGCCAGAAGCGGCTGAAGAACGCCAAGGTGCTGGTCATCGGTGCCGGCGGGCTCGGGTCGCCCACCCTGTTGTACCTGGCCGCCGCCGGCGTCGGGACCATCGGCATCGTCGAATTCGACGTCGTAGACGAGTCCAACCTGCAGCGCCAGATCATCCACGGCCAGTCCGATATCGGCCGGCCCAAGGCGCAGAGCGCCCGCGATTCCGTGCTCGAGGTCAACCCATTGGTCAACGTGGTGCTGCACGAACTGCGCCTCGAGCCCGAGAACGCCGTCGAACTGTTCGCCCAGTACGACCTGATCCTGGACGGCACCGACAACTTCGCGACCCGTTACCTGGTCAACGATGCCGCGGTGCTCGCGGGCAAGCCCTACGTGTGGGGCTCCATCTACCGCTTCGAGGGCCAGGTGTCGGTGTTCTGGGAGGACGCCCCCGACGGACTGGGCCTGAACTACCGCGACCTCTACCCGGAGCCGCCGCCGCCGGGAATGGTGCCGTCCTGCGCCGAGGGCGGTGTGCTCGGCATCCTGTGCGCCTCGATCGCCTCGGTGATGGGCACCGAGGCCATCAAGCTGCTCACCGGTATCGGCGACCCGCTGTTGGGCCGGCTGATGGTGTACGACGCGCTGGACATGACCTACCGGACCATCAAGATCCGCAAGGACCCGTCCACCCCGAAGATCACCGAACTGATCGATTACGAGGCCTTTTGCGGTGTGGTGTCGGACGACGCGGCGCAGGCTTCGGCGGGCGCGACCGTGACCCCGAAAGAGCTGCGTGAGCTGCTCGAATCCGGAAAGCCGGTGGCGCTGATCGACGTCCGCGAACCCGTCGAGTGGGAGATCAACCACATCGAGGGCGCCAAGTTGATCCCCAAATCGGTGATCGAGGCCGGCGAAGGCCTGGCGACCGTGCCGCAGGACAAGACCGCGGTGCTCTACTGCAAGACCGGGGTGCGTTCGGCCGAGATGCTGGCCGTGCTGAAGAAGGCCGGATTCTCCGATGCGCTGCACCTGCAGGGCGGCATCGTGGCCTGGGCCAAACAACTCGAGCCCGACATGGTCATGTACTGACCCCTTGTCGACCGGAGCACCGCTTAGGCTGACGTGCGTGTCTGACGATCTGCCACCCGACCATGTGATGGCGGCGTTTGGTCTGGCCGGCCTGTCGCCGGTTCCGCTGGGTTCCAGCTGGGAGGGCGGCTGGCGGTGCGGCGAGGTCGTGCTGTCCATGGTGGCCGACCACGCGCGCGCCGCCTGGTCGGCCAAGGTCCGCGAGACGTTGTTCGCCGACGGTATCCGGCTGGCCCGCCCGGTGCGCTCCACCGACGGCCGCTATGTGGTCGCCGGGTGGCGTGCCGACACCTTCGTGGCGGGTACTCCCGAACCGCGCCACGACGAAGTGGTCTCCGCCGCGGTGCGGTTGCACGAGGCCACCGCGAAACTGGAGCGCCCGCGTTTCCTGACCCAGCCGCCGGTGGCGCCGTGGTCGGATGTCGACGTGTTCATCGCCGCCGATCGCGCGGCCTGGGAGGACCGGCCGCTGCACGGGCTGCCCCAGGGTGCTCGGGTGGCGCCGGGCTCGGCCGACGGCCAGAAGTCCGTGGAGCTGATCAACCAGCTCGCCGCGTTACGCACACCGACCCGCAGCCCCAGCCAACTGGTGCACGGAGATCTCTACGGCACAGTGCTTTTCGCCGGTACCGCGGCACCCGGCATCACCGATATCACCCCGTACTGGCGGCCCGCGTCCTGGGCGGCCGGCGTCGTGGTGGTCGACGCACTGGCCTGGGGTGAGGCCGATGACGGTCTGGTCGAGCGGTGGAATCCGCTCCCGGAATGGCCGCAGATGCTGTTGCGGGCCTTGATGTTCCGGCTCGCCGTGCATGCGCTGCATCCGCGGTCGACGGCGTCGGCGTTCCCAGGCCTGGCCCGCACCGCGGCGCTGGTCCGGCTCGCCCTCTAAGCCCACCCCTTTTCCGGCGAGCAGACACAAATGGCCCCAAAATCGGCACTATCTGGGGCCATTTACTGGGGGCACCTCCCGCTTGCGGGGGACTGCTCGCGCGCACTCAGAACTCGTGGCGGTACTCGCGCAGCGGTACCCGGCCGTCGTCGGCCAGCACCCCCTCGGCGCGTAACCGCTCCAGCTGCCGGGTGGCCAGGTGCGGCGCCGGCCACCCGGAGGCCCGAATCACCCGGTGCCACGGCAGATCCGAGGAGTCGGTGCGCATGATCCACGCCACGATGCGCGGGCTGGGCAGCCCGGCCTGCTCGGCGATATCACCGTAGGTGCTCACCCGCCCGGCCGGGATCCGGGCCACCAGCGCCCGCACCACCTCGACCTGATCCTCGGTGATCGGCGCCACGATCAGGCCAGGTGCCCGCGGATGATCGCTGCGGTCTCGGCGGGCAGGGCCTGGGCGACCATATGGTCGCAGTCCACCTCGGCCAGCGTGAAGCTCGCGCCGAGTGCCTCACCCAAGGTGCTGATCAGCGTGTCGCTCACATACGGTGGGGAGGTCCGGGTCGCCAGCATCAGCGTGGTCGGTGTTCCGCTGCGCGGCAACGGGATCGGCCGGGTCAACTCACTCCAGTAGGACATCGCCGCCGGGACACTGATCCGCCAGCCCAGGCGCCCGTTGGGCAGCGCGATCAGGTGCTCATCGAGTTCACGGGTCAGCTCGTCGGGGAACGTGGCGGCCACCTCGGCCCACGACCCGGAGAGTTTGTCGGCGGTGGCCTCTTCGCGGTCGGGGTAGTCGGGGGAAGACAGCATCGCGTCGGCGATCTCGGCCATCCAGGCGCCGTCCAGGGCCACCGCCGGATCCAGCAACACCAGCCCGGAAACCAGCTCGGGCCGGGCCGCCGCGAGGCTCAGTGCCACCGCGCCGCCGAACGAATGCCCGACCACCAGCACCGGCCCGCCGCCCTCGGCGTCCAGCAACGCCGCCAGCGCTGCCACATTGGCCTCGACCGTCCACGGCGCCGCCCAGGTGGACCGGCCGTGCCCGATCAGATCCGGTGCCAGCACCGAGAACTCGGGCAGATACTGATTGGACAAGGTTTCCCAGCGACGGCCGTGCCCGGTGAGCCCGTGCACGCCCAGGATCTGGGCAGGCCGGGACGGGCCGTAGCGGTAGGTGTGCAGGGGATCGGTCACGCCTCGATCGTAGGTGCCGACCTCACATCCCGTTCTCGCCGGCCCGTCCGCGCTGGTCAGCGCGACTTGTCGGAGGTGCCTGGTGAAATGCTCGCATGTCCGCGCCGCACACCGATCTCACCCCGAACGCGCTCACCGCACCGGGTATGCGCGGCACGGTGCGGGTGCTCGGTGGGGCGGGCACCGGCAAGAGCACGTTGCTCGTCGACACCGCGGTGGCCCACATCGCCGCCGGCGCGGACCCGGAAAGCGTTCTGCTGCTGACCGGTTCGGCCCGGCTCGGGGCGCAGGCCCGCGCCGCGATCACCGCCGCACTGCTCACCGCGGGTGCGCGCGGCGTGGTGCGTGAGCCGCTGGTCCGTACCGTGCACTCCTATGCCTTCGCGGTGCTGCGCCTGGCCGCGCAACGCAATGGTGATCCGCCGCCGCGGCTGATCACCAGTGCCGAGCAGCACGGCATCATCCGAGAGCTGCTCGCCGGTGATCTGGAGGACGGCGCCGATGGCTGGCCGCTGTCGCTGCATCCGGCCCTGGGGACGGCCGGTTTCGCCACCGAGTTGCGTGATCTGTTGGCGCGGTGCGCCGAACGTGGTGTGGACCCGGTCGCCCTTCAGCGCCTCGGCAGGCTGTCGGCGCGCCCGGAATGGGTGGCGGCGGGTCGGTTCGCCGCCATGTACGAGCAGGTGATGTTGCTGCGCTCGTCGGTCGGCATGGCCGCACCGCAGGCCACCGTGCCGGCGCTGGGTGCGGCCGAACTGGTCGGGGCCGCCCTGGACGCACTGGCCTTGGATCACGCACTGCTGGGCGCCGAACGGGCCCGGGTACGTGTGCTGCTGGTCGACGATGCGCAGCAGCTCGACCCGCAGGCGGCGCTGCTGGTGCGGGTGCTGGCCGCCGGATCCGATCTCACGGTGCTCGCCGGTGACCCCGATCAGGCCGTCTTCGGTTACCGCGGTGGTGATCCGGCACTGTTGCGCGCCGATACCCCGGCCGTGGTGCTCACCGGGTCGCACCGGTGCTCGACGGCGGTGGCCGCCGCGGTCACCGGGATCGCGCGTCGGCTGCCCGGAGCCGACGGCATGCGTGAGTTCACCGGGGCGCCCGGCCGGCCGGGTTCGGTGACGGTGAAGATCGCGGGCTCCGTGCACGCCGAGTCCACGCTCATCGCCGACGCCCTGCGCCGCGCCCATCTGATCGACGGTGTGCCGTGGTCACGGATGGCTGTGATCGTCCGTTCGGTACCGCGGGTCGGCGCCGCGCTGGGCCGCACCCTGACCGCCTCCGGTGTACCCGTCGATCTGCCCGGCCCGGACGCCTGCCTGGCCCAGCAACCCGCGGTGCGCGCGCTGTTGATCGTGGCCGACGCGACAGCGAACGGGCTCACCGGTGCGGCCGCGATGGATCTGGTGACCGGACCCATCGGGCGGGTGGACCCGGTGTCGCTGCGGCAGCTGCGTCGCGCGTTGCGGCGCACGTTCGGCCATCAGCAGGAATTCTCCGAACTGCTGGCGAAATCGGTGCAGCGCGTCCCCGATGGCCTGCCCGCCGACCTGGCGCGCTGCCTGCAGCGGGTGCAGGCAGTGCTGCGCGCAGCCAAGCAGAGCCATCGCGGCGGCGAGGATCCCCGGAACACGTTGTGGCAAGCCTGGAATCGCAGCGGCCTGCAGAAACGCCTGGTCACCCAGGCCGACCGTGGCGGTGCCGGGAGCACGGCCGCCGAACGCGATCTCGCGTCGGTCACTGCACTGTTCGACATCGCCGATCAGTACGTCACCAACACCACCGGGGCGACGCTGGGCGGTCTGGTCGCCCACGTCGATGCGCTGGAGTTGCCGACCACCGGCACCCGCCCCGAGCGGGCCGATACGGTGGCGATCTGCAGCCCGCACGCGGCGCTGGAACGGGACTGGGACTTCGTGGTCCTGGCCGGACTGCAGGAAGGGTTGTGGCCCAACACCGTTCCCCGCGGTGGGGTGCTCGGCACCCAGCACCTGGTCGACGTGCTTGACGGTGTGACGGGTTCCGACGATGGCCCGACGGCCAGGGTGTCGACCCGGGCCCCGCTGCTGGCCGAGGAACGCCGGCTGCTGATCGCGGCGATGGGGCGCGCCCGTGATCGTCTGCTGGTGACCGCCGTCGACAGCGATACCGGCGATGCCGCGCTGCTGCCGTCGCCGTTCTGCGCCGAGCTCGCCGCCCTGGCCACCGAGGACACCGACACCGGCGGCGAACGTGAGATCATCCCGGCGCCCCGGGTACTGACGCCCGCGGCGCTGGTCGGCCGGTTGCGGGCCGTGGCGTGCGCCCCCGAAGGCGACGTCGAATCTGATGCCAGAGCCTGCGCGGCAACGCAATTGGCGCGTCTCGCGGAGGCCGGCGTGCCCGGCGCGGACCCCTCGCTGTGGCATGTGCGCACCGAACCGTCCACGGCCGAGCCGCTATGGTCGGGCGATGATCACGTGAGCACGTTGTCACCGTCCACGCTGCAGACGCTCGCGGACTGCCCGCTGCGCTGGCTGCTGGAACGCCACGGTGGCTCCGACGGCCGCGATGTCCGTTCCGCGGTCGGAACTCTGGTGCACGCGCTGGTGGCGGACTCCACCAAGACCGAGAGCCGGCTGCTCGCCGAGTTGGAGAGTGTCTGGTCGGCAATGCCGTATGAATCCCAGTGGTACGCCGACAACGAACTGGCCCGACACGGCGCGATGCTGTCGGCGTTCGCGCAGTGGCGCCAGTCCACCCGCGACCAGTTCAGCGAGGTCGGCACCGAGGTCGCCGTCGACGGCATGGTGGCCCCCGGCGTGCGGGTGCGCGGGCGCATCGACCGCCTCGAGCGGGACAACGCCGACCGCCTGGTGATCGTCGACGTCAAGACCGGCAAGAGCCCGGCCACCAAGGATGATGCCCAGCGCCACGCTCAGTTGGCGATGTACCAGCTTGCCGTCGCCGAGGGTGTTCTGCCCGAAGGAGATGAGCCCGGCGGCGGCCTGCTGGTCTACCCGGCCAAGACCACCGCGAGCGGGGTGACCGAACGCGCCCAGGACGCGCTCACCGCCGATACGGCCCAGCAGTGGCGCGATACCGTTACCGCGGCGGCCGCGGCGACCCAGGGCCCGCAGTTCGTCGCGCGCGCCAACGACGGGTGCGGGCACTGCCCGGTGCGTGCCATCTGCCCCGCCCAGAACCCGGAAGGCCGGTCGTGAACGCAGCGCAGCAGTACAGCCCCGCCGAGCTGTCCGACGCGCTGGGCCTGTTCGCCCCGACGGCCGAACAGGCCGCGGTGATCGCCGCCCCGCCGGGCCCGCTGGTCGTCATCGCCGGCGCCGGTGCCGGTAAGACCGAGACGATGGCCGCCCGGGTGGTCTGGCTGGTGGCCAACGGATATGCCCGGCCCAGTGAGGTTCTCGGCCTCACGTTCACCCGTAAGGCCGCCGGCCAGCTGCTGCGCCGGGTCCGCACCCGGCTGGCGCGACTGGCCGGGACCGGTATCGGCCGCGACATCCGGGCCGATGACCCGCCCACCATCAGCACCTACCACGCCTTCGCCGGGACGCTGCTGCGCGATCACGGACTGCTGCTGCCGGTCGAGCCGGACACCCGGCTGATCGGCGCAACGGAGTTGTGGCAGTTGGCCTTCCGGGTGGTCTGTGACCATCCGCGTGTCCTGGACACCGAGAAGTCACCGGCCGCGGTGACCGCCCTGGTGCTGCGGTTGGCCGGTGCGCTGTCCGAACACCTCGTGGACACCGCTGCGCTGCTGGACACCCACACCGAGCTGGAACGTCTCATCCACCACCTGCCCGCCGGCGGCAACCGGACCGACCGTGGGCCGGCGCAGTGGCTGCTCAAGTTGCTGGCCACCCAGAACGAACGCACCGAACTGGTGCCGCTGATCGACGAGCTGCACCGCCGCATGCGGGCGGAGAAGGTGATGGACTTCGGCGCTCAGATGTCGGCGGCCGCCCGGCTGGCGGTGGCCGCACCGCAGGTCGGTGCCGAGCTCCGGCAGCGCTACCGGGTGGTCCTGCTCGACGAATATCAGGACACCGGGCACGCCCAGCGAATCGCCCTGTCCTCGCTGTTCGGTGGCGGCGTCGACGACGGCTTGGCGCTGACGGCGGTCGGTGACCCCGTCCAGTCCATCTACGGCTGGCGCGGCGCGTCGGCGACCAACCTGCCGCGGTTCGCGACCGACTTCCCGCACGCCGACGGCAGCCCTGCGCCCACCCTGGAGCTGCGCACCAGTTGGCGCAACCCGCCGGAGGCGCTGCACCTGGCGAATGCGGTGTCCGAGCAGGCCCGCCGGCGGTCGGTGAGCGTGCGGGAACTGCTGCCCCGCCCGGATGCCGAGCCGGGCACCATCCGCGCGGCGCTGCTGTCCGACGTTGTCGCCGAACGCAACTGGGTGGCCGATCAGGTGGCGGGCCGCTACCGGGCTACCCCGACGCCGCCGACCGCGGCGGTTCTGGTCCGGCGCAACGCCGATGCGGCGCCGATGGCCGAGGCGCTGACCGCACGCGGCATTCCGGTCGAGGTGGTCGGCCTGGCCGGGTTGCTGGCGATCCCCGAGGTCGCCGATGTGGTGGCCATGCTGCGCCTGGTGGTCGACCCGACCGGCGGTGCGGCCGCGATGCGGGTGCTGACCGGGCCGCGCTGGCGGTTGGGGGCCCGTGATATCGCGGCGCTGTGGCAGCGCGCCGTCGACCTGGATGTGCCCGCCGCTCAGCTGGGCCCCATGGAGCGCATCGTGGCCGCGGCCGCGCCCGATGCGGACACCGCGTGCCTGGCCGATGCCATCTGTGACCCTGGCCCGAGCGAGCTGTACTCGGTCGCCGGTCATGCGCGCATCGTCGCACTCGGCCGCGAACTCACCGGTCTGCGTGCCCATCTCACGCATCCGCTGCCCGATCTGGTCGCCGAGATACGCCGGGTGCTCGGCGTCGACGTGGAAGTCCGGGCGGCCCGCCCGGTGCCCGCGGGCTGGGGCGGCACCGAGCACCTGGACGCCTTCGGTGACGTGGTGGCCGACTTCGCCGCCCGCTCCGACGGCGCGCCGGCTGGGTTGCTGGCCTACCTGGATGTCGCCGCGGACGTCGAGAACGGTCTGGCGCCGGCGGAGGTGACGGTCTCGGCCGACCGGGTGCAGATCCTCACCGTGCACGCCGCCAAGGGCCTGGAATGGCAGGTGGTGGCGGTTCCGCACCTGAGCGCGCGGGTGTTCCCGTCCACCGCGATGGCCCGCACCTGGCTCAGCGATGCCGGTGACCTACCGCCGCTGCTGCGTGGGGACCGCGCCATATCCCGTCGCTCCGCTCGCCCGGATGCCCCGGTGAACGAACACGGTGTCCCGGTCCTGGACACCTCGGATATCAACGACCGGAAGACGTTGTCCGACAAGATCGCCGATCACAAGGACATGCTGGCCCAGCGTCGCGGCGACGAGGAACGGCGGTTGCTGTACGTGGCGCTGACCCGCTCGGAGGGCACCCTGCTGCTCTCGGGGCACCACTGGGGGCCCACCGAGGCCAAACCCCGCGGACCCTCGGAGTTCCTGTTGGAACTCAAGGCCATCATCGATGCCTCGGCGGCGGCCGGGCAGCCCTGCGGGCTCATCGAGGAATGGGCGCCCGAGCCGCCCGACGGCGAACCGAACCCGTTGCGCGGCAGCATCGTCGAAGCGGTGTGGCCGGTGCCGCCGGCCGCCGGCCGCCACGCCGATATTGCGCGCGGGGCCGCACTGGTTACCCACGCCGCCGAGGGAACCGTCGGGGCAGCGCTCGACCCCGAGGATTGGGCCGCCGACGTCGACGCGCTGCTCGCCGAGCGGGAGCGGGCCGCCGAGCAGGCCCCGGTCGAGTTGCCCGGACAACTGTCGGTGAGCACCCTGGTCGACCTGGGTAAGGATCCCGCGGCCGCCCGACAGCGGCTACGCCGCCGGCTGCCGGCCCGGCCGGACCCACATGCCTTGCTGGGCACCGCATTCCACGAGTGGGTGCAGCGTTACTTTCATGCGGAGCGGTTGTTCGACCTCGATGATCTGCCCGGAGCGGTGGACGGGGAGGCCGGGCGGGCGCACGCCGAGGAACTGGCGGACCTGCAGGCCGCGTTCGCGTCCTCGCCCTGGGCGTCACGCACCCCGATCGACGTCGAGGTGCCCTTCGACATGATCCTCGAGGGCCCGCGCGCCACCGTGGTGCGCGGGCGCATCGACGCCGTCTTCGCCGAAGCCGACGGCGGCGCGGTGGTGGTCGACTGGAAAACCGGTGAGCCGCCGAGCACTCCGGAGACCCAGAGCCACGCCGCGATACAGCTCGCGGTGTACCGGCTGGCGTGGGCGGGTCTGCAGGGGTGCCCGGTGGAATCAGTGCGGGCGGCGTTTCACTACGTGCGCAGTGGGGTGACCGTCATGCCGGACACGCTGCCCGGCGCCGAGGATCTGGCCGGGTTGCTGGAGGACGGTCAGGCGTTGCGATAGATCTTGTACGCCTGGGTGATCATCGGAATCTGCAGCGGCAGTCGGGCGACCGCGCCGATGCGCATCGGCAGTGGCTTGTCTTTCCAGAGGCGCACCATGTTGACGTTGGCGGGGAACACCCCGAGAAACAGCGCGATCGACGCCAGCGCGCCGACCTTGCGGGTTTTCGGTGCGATCAGCAATGCGCCGGCGGCGACCTCGGCCACGCCGGAGGCGTGGGTGTAGAAGCGGGCGCTGCCGGGCAGCTCGGTGGGCACGATGGTGTCGAACGGCTTGGGGGCCACGAAATGCAGGACGCCCATGCCGACGAGCCACCCGCCCATCCGGACGGCACGGGTGGCGGTTGCTTGCTTCTGATCTCCGGATGCGGGGCGTGTCATGGTTACATTGTGACGTGCCCACCCCGTCGCGATCGGTGAAACGTGGCCAAAGGTAGATTGCGCCGGCGGCTGGCGGCGGTGAACGAGAACCTGTCCTCGCGCCATGACGCCGACCTCGTGGACGTTCTCACCATCCCGGAGAAGTTCGTCAGCCCGTGGCGGCGCATTTTCACCCGGGTGCTGTTGGCGCTGGGTGCGCTGTTCGCGACCGTGCTCATCGTCTATCTCGACCGGCACGGCTACCGCGATATCGACTCCGCGCCGAACCCGGACGATCCGCTGTCATTCTTGGACTGCCTGTACTACGCCACGGTGTCGCTGTCGACCACTGGCTACGGTGACATCACCCCGGTGACGCCATCGGCCCGGCTGGTCAACGTTCTGGTCATCACGCCGCTGCGGGTGGCATTCCTGATCGTCCTGATCGGAACCACGGTCGAGACCCTCACCAACCAGTCACGTCAGGCATTGAAGATCCAGCGATGGAGGAGAAGCGTGCGTAACCACACCGTCGTCGTCGGATACGGAACCAAGGGCCGCACCGCCGTTGCGGCGATGATCGGTGACGATGTCGCGCTCGCCGACATCGTCGTGGTCGAGAACAACCCGACCGCACTCGAGCGCGCCAAGAATGCCGGCCTGGTCACCGTGCGGGGCAGTGCCACCGATTCGGAGATCCTGCGGCTGGCCTCGGCCCAGCACGCCAAGTCGATCATCGTCGCCTGCAACAGTGATGACACCGCCGTGCTGGTGACCCTGACCGCCCGCGAACTCAACCCGCGGGCCAACATCATTGCCGCCGTGCGGGAGGCCGAGAACCAGCATCTGCTCAAGCAGTCCGGCGCGAACACCACCGTCGTCACCTCCGAGACCGCGGGCCGGCTGCTGGGCATCGCCACCCAGACCCCGAGTGTGGTCGAGATGATGGAAGACCTGCTGACGCCCGACGAGGGTTTCGCCATCGCCGAGCGCCAGGTCGAGCCCAAGGAAGTCGGCGGCTCACCGCGCCATCTCACCGACATCGTGCTCGGCGTCGTCCGCAACGGCGACCTGCTTCGGGTGGACGACGAACGGGTAGATGCTCTGGAGCTGACCGACCGGCTGCTCTACATCCGCTCCAAGGAAGACCGGTAACCCACCTTGAGTTTCACACTCCGGAACATTCCTCTGTTGTCCCGGGTCGGGGCCGACCGCGCCGACACGCTGCGCACCGATATCGACGCCGCGATCGCCGGCTGGGCCGACGCCCTGGTACTGCGGGTGGACCGGCGCAACCAGGTGCTGATCGCCGGCGGCAGTGTCGTGCTCGGCAAGGCCGCCGGTCTGGGCGACGCGCCGCCCGAGCAGGCGGTGTTCCTGGGCCGCCTCGACGACGGCAGACACGTCTGGGCGATCCGCGGCGCGCTGGAGGCGCCCGAGGATCCGACCGTCGAATCCGAGGTGCTCGACCTTCGCCGGGCCGGGGCGATCTTCGACGACGCCAGTGCGCAGCTGGTATCCACCGCGACCGCGCTGCTCAACTGGCATGACAACGCCCGCTACAGCCCGGTCGACGGGTCGCCGACCAAGTCGGTCAAGGCGGGCTGGTCGCGGCTCAACCCCGACAACGGCCACGAGGAGTTCCCGCGCATCGACCCCGCGGTGATCTGTCTGGTGCACGACGGCCACGACCGTGCGGTGCTGGCCCGCCAGGCCGTCTGGCCGGAGCGGCTGTTCTCGATCCTGGCCGGGTTCGTGGAGGCGGGGGAGTCCTTCGAAGCCTGTGTGGTCCGCGAGATCGCCGAGGAGGTCGGCCTCGACGTCACCGACGTGCAGTACCTGGGCAGTCAGCCGTGGCCGTTCCCGCGCTCGCTGATGGTGGGTTTCCACGCGCTCGGCGATCCCGAGCAGCCGTTCGCGTTCAACGACGGCGAGATTGTCGAGGCGCACTGGTTCACCCGCACCGAGATCCGTGACGCGCTCGAAAGCGGGGACTGGAGCAGCGATTCGTCCTCGCGGCTGTTGCTGCCGGGGTCCATCTCCATTGCCCGGGAGATCATCGAGTCCTGGGCTGCCCTGGACTGATCGCTACGCCCCCAGCGCGTCGATGTCCCGTAACACGAGGCGGGCGTCGTCGTGGGTGAGTTTCAGCTGGGTCGACACGAACTCCACCCAGGACCGTGCGCCGAGAGCACCCGGGCTGGTCTTCGATTTCAGGGTGGCCAGCAGCAGCAGCTGTTCCTCGCGGGCGAGGTGTTCGGCTCGACCGTAGAGCGCGATGGCGTGTTCCATCGCCGGCCGTGAACGTGACCTCGCCAGCAGTGCTTCGGCTTCGGCGACGAGCGCTGAGCGTTCGGTGCGGAGGGTATCGATACCCGGAAGGCTCTGAGTCATGCATCGAACACTAGTTCGATGCACCGACAGGCCGGGTCAGTTCAGCTTGGCCTTGACCTGCTTGACGTTCGGGTTGGTCAGCGTGGATCCGTCCGCGAACTTCACCGTCGGCACCACATGGTTGCCGTTGTTCACCGACCCGACGAATTCGGCGGCGGACGGATCGGCCTCGATGTCGATTTCGTCCCAGGCGATGCCCTCGGCCTTCAGCGCCGTCTTGAGCCGGTTGCAGAAGCCGCACCACGACGTGGTGTACATGGTCAGCTGGGCTTCAGAGGTGGGGGCCATGTCAGAACTAACCTATCGACGTCGGTGCGTATTTCCCCGCCAGCCTATGCGGCGACACGGGCGCTGCTGATGTCGGAGCCTCCTGCCATGATGGACGGCATGCCGTCCGTCGACAGTCTCCTCGGCGACCTCGACGACGAACAGCGCGAGGCCGTGCTCGCGCCGCGGGGTCCGGTCTGTGTGCTGGCCGGCGCCGGCACCGGCAAGACCCGCACCATCACCCGCCGCATCGCCCACCTGGTGGTGGGCGGGCACGTCGCGCCCGGCCAGGTGCTGGCGGTGACGTTCACCGCCCGCGCGGCCGGCGAGATGCGCAGTCGGCTGCGGGCCCTCGGTGAGCAGTCCGGGGTGCCGACGGCAGCCGTCCAGGCCGTCACCTTCCACGCCGCGGCCCGGCGTCAGCTGCAGTATTTCTGGCCGCGGGTGGTCGGCGACACCGGCTGGCAACTGCTCGACAGCAAGTTCTCGGTGGTGGCGCAGGCCGCGAACAAGGCGGCAGTGAAGGCCAGTACCGATGACGTACGCGACCTCGCCGGCGAGATCGAATGGGCCAAGGCCTCGCTGATCACGCCCGAGCAGTACACCGCCGCGGTCGCCAAGACCCGCCGCGACGTCCCGATGGACGCGGGCACCGTGGCCAAGGTCTACAACAACTACGAGCGACTCAAAACGCACCGCGACGGCACCGCCCTGCTGGACTTCGACGACCTGCTGCTGCACACCGCGGCCGCGATCGAGAACGACGCGGCGGTCGCGAGTGAGTTCCGGGACCGCTACCGCTGCTTCGTCGTCGACGAATACCAGGACGTCACCCCGCTGCAGCAGCGGGTGCTCGATGCCTGGCTCGGTGAGCGTGACGACCTGACGGTGGTCGGGGACGCCAACCAGACCATCTACTCGTTCACCGGGGCCACCCCGAAGTTCCTGCTGGACTTCTCCCGGCGCTTCCCCGAGGCCACCGTGGTGCGCCTGGAGCGCGACTACCGGTCCACCCCGGAGGTGGTGTCGCTGGCCAACCGGGTCATCGCCGCCGCGCGCGGCCGGATGGCCGGCAGCAAGCTGCACCTGATCGGCCAGCGTGACCCGGGCCCCAAGCCGTCCTTCGCCGAGCATCCCGACGAGGTGGCCGAGGCGGCCGGTGTCGCGAAGAAGATCAAGAAGCTCATCGAGTCCGGTACTCCCGCAGCCGAAATCGCGGTGCTGTACCGCATCAATGCCCAGTCCGAGGTGTACGAGGAGGCGCTCACCGAGGCCGGTATCGCCTTCCAGGTGCGCGGGGGTGAAGGGTTCTTCAGCAGGCAGGAGATCCGGCAGGCGCTGATCGCGTTGCAGCGCAACGTCAACAGCGAGTACGGCGACGATCTGCCCGGCCTGGTCCGGTCGCTGCTGGAGCCGCTGGGCCTGACGGCCGAACCACCCGCGGGCACCCAGGCCCGGGAACGCTGGGAAGCGCTGACCGCGCTCGCCGAACTGGTGGATGACGAAGTGGCGCAACGGCCTTCGCTGGATCTGCCGACGCTGCTCACCGAACTGCGTCAGCGGGCCGACTCTCGGCACCCACCGGTCGTGCAGGGCGTCACGCTGGCCTCGCTGCACGCGGCGAAGGGTCTGGAATGGGACGCGGTGTTCCTGGTGGGGCTGGCCGACGGCACCCTGCCGATCTCGCATGCGCTGTCCCATGGACCCGACAGCGAGGCGGTCGAGGAGGAACGCCGGCTGCTCTATGTCGGCGTCACCCGGGCGCGGGTGCATCTGGCGCTCAGTTGGGCGTTGGC
Source organism: Mycolicibacterium frederiksbergense (assembly GCF_012223425.1). Lineage (GTDB taxonomy): Bacteria > Actinomycetota > Actinomycetes > Mycobacteriales > Mycobacteriaceae > Mycobacterium > Mycobacterium frederiksbergense. The sequence continues at coordinate 872,925 of NZ_CP038799.1, read as the reverse complement.
CCGCACCCCCGGCGGACGGCAGGGCCGGCGCCCATCCCGGTTTCTCAACGGGGTCGCCCCACAGTCCCCGGCTGACGCGGCGCCCGCCCGCCCGAAGCGCGCCAAGGGCGCCACGCCGCGCTGCCGGGTCTGCAACGGGGCGCTGAACAGCCCGACCGCCATCATGCTGCGCCGCTGCGAGAGCTGCCCGTCCGATATCGACGTCGAACTGTTGGCCGAGCTCAAGGACTGGCGGCTGCGCGTCTCCCAGGAGATGAAGGTGCCGGCGTTCGTGGTGTTCACCGACAACACGCTGATCGCCATCGCCGAGACGCTGCCCGCCGATGCCGCCGCACTGGTGGCGATTCCCGGTATCGGCGCCCGCAAGCTGGAGCAGTACGGCCCCGATGTGCTGTCGCTGGTGAAAGCCCGGTCCTGAGGGGCGCGCCGCCTCGGCCAAGTTTCCGCTATATCCTGCCAAACTCGCTGGTCAGAAAATCGCTTGTGCGTTCGGGCTGTTAGGCTCTAGCCTCAAGATCACACGTTCTGTGGGACTACTTTTTTGTCTGGCGAGAGGAGGATTCGGCATCATGACGATTTTCACCATGCAGCAGCGCGTAAACGTCAGCGGTATGCCGCTGTCCGCCCGCGCCGTCGTCGGCATTCCCGCCGTGCATCGAGCCGGATGGGCGCCCGCTGCCGCCGCGCCGCAGCACAAGCGCCGCACCGCCGAAACGACCGCCGAGTCCGTGAAGTGGGGCACCACCTAGGTAAGCCCCCAGAACCGCCGAAAAGGCCACGGACCCGCGCAACCGGATCCGTGGCCATTGTTTTCGGAACACCCGAACGCCCTGGTCGACCGGTCCGGTCAAGTACACCGACACCGAAGAAACGACCAGGAAGTAGGGAAAGACATGTCCGTCCAGGCATGCCCTGAGCGAATACTGCCCGCGGTGCCGTGCCACGAGGCCGATCCCGACCTGTGGTTCGCCGAGAGCCCGACCGAGCTGGAACGGGCCAAGGCCCTGTGCGCTGACTGCCCGATCCGGAGTCTGTGCCTCAACGAGGCGCTGGAACGTCAGGAGCCGTGGGGAGTCTGGGGTGGCGAGATCATCGAACGCGGAACCATCGTGGCGCGCAAGCGGCCGCGTGGACGCCCGCGTAAGGATGCTCGGGAGGGCCGGGCGGCCTAGCTTTGTGCTGGGCCGCCCGGTCGGCCCCGAACGTCAGGCGGCTTCGGTGAAACCCGGAACCAGTTCGGTGGCAATGGCTCTCACCGGGACATGGGCATCCAGCTGGCAGCAGATCGCGATGGTCGACGCGATGACGCGCAGCGGGATGGCCAGGTTGGCCGGCAGATCGAGTTGACGCGCCATCTTGATGTGCGCCACCGAGTTGTCCATCTGGCCGGCGGCCATCCGCTGAATCCAGCGCCGCGTGTAGTGGAAGACCTCGGTCTCCACGGGTTCGACGTATTGGCGCAGCATGTCGTCGATCTCCTGAGCCGACACCTGCTCGCCCTTCTGGATGAACCCGGCCGCCTCCATCGCGGGCAACAGCTCGACGTAGTTCTTGGCCCGGGCCAGCCGGATGCAGTTACCCAACGATGCCGGGAACCCGCCGGGAAGCGGTGCGACAGCACCGAAGTCGATGACACCCATCCGCCCGTCGGGCATCAGCATGAAGTTTCCGGGATGCGCGTCGCCGTGCATCATCTCCAGGCGCTTGGGGGCGCCGAAGGTCAGCTCGGTGAGCCGGGTGCCCATCACATCGCGCTGTTCGGGGGTGCCCTCCCGGATGATGACCGACATCGGCACGCCTTCGATCCATTCGGAGATGACGACCTTGGGGGCGCTCGCGATCACCGCGGGCACCACGAAATGCGGGTCGTCGGTGTAGGCCTTGGCGAATGCCCGCTGGTTGTCGGCTTCGAGCCGGTAGTCCAGTTCCATCTCGGTGCGCTCGATGAGTTCGGCGACGACGCTTTCGATATCGGCGCCCGGGGCGAGCTGCTTGAAAACACTGGTCAGCCGCTGGATGGACTTCAGGTCGGCGCGCAGCGCCTCATCGGCGCCCGGGTACTGGATCTTGACCGCGACCTCGCGACCGTCCGACCAGATCGCCTTGTGCACCTGACCGATGCTGGCCGAGGCGATCGGCTTGTCGTCGAAGGACTGGAACCGGTCGCGCCATTTGGTGCCGAGCTGCCCGTCGAGCACGCGGTGCACCTTGGCCGCGGGCAGCGGCGGGGCTTCGCGCTGCAGCTTGGTCAGCGCCTCGCGGTAGGGCTTGCCGTACTGCTCGGGGATCGCGGCTTCCATCACCGACAGGGCCTGCCCGACCTTCATCGCGCCGCCCTTGAGTTCACCGAGCACCGTGAACAGCTGCTGGGCAGCCTTGTCCATCAGCTCAGCGGTGACTTCGTCCTTGGATTTGCCGGCCAGCCGCTTGCCGAACCCGAGTGCGGCCCGTCCGGCGAAGCCGACGGGAAGGCTGGCGAGCTTCGCGTTTCGCGCGACGCTGCCTCGTTTGATTTCGGACACCTAACCATCATCCACGACCGGCCTGAATATGCCGCAACGAACTGGCAACAAGCGATGTCAGCACCCGCAGGCGGGGTGGCGCGACCAGCGTCGTGTCACCACCGAACCGGTGCCGACGTCGAATTCGACGGTGGCGTCCAGTGTGATCGGCGTGCGCGAAGCGGCCCGCGCGTCGAGATCATCACGAATGGCCCTTATCACCAGATCGACCTGGGTCAGCGCCAGCGCAGCGGTGCCCAGCACGGTGGCCCGGTCGGCGGTGGTGACGGCGTGGCGCAGCTGCGCGGCCAGCGCCGGCCAGGCCGCGTCCCGGTCGCTGCGGTGCAGATCGGCGCAGGCCAGACACGAGGTCCGGCCGGGTATCACCAGCGGCCCGACCAGGCCGGTGCCGTCACGCACCCGGACCGGCAGATGCGGCACCGCGGAGGTGTGCAGATCGCGCAGCACCCGCGGATCGGTGACCAGCGCATCGGCCAGCACCACGAGATCGGCGCGGTCGGTGGTCACCACCGCGTGCCGGCGGCTGCTGCGCGTCACCCGGGTGCCCGAGCAGCTCAGCGCCCCGGCCAGCAGGTCCGACAGCGGGCCCCGGCCGTGCACCCGCACCGACACCGAACGCAGCGACGCACGGGTCCGGGTCACCACACCGTCGGCGACCAGCGCCTCCAACAGGTCCGGCACGGTGGTCGGCGGCAGCCCGAAGTCCGCAGCGCGCGTGGTCAATTCATCGACGGTGGCGGGGTCCTGCATGGAACGCAGCAAGGCGGCCAGCGCCGGACCGGTGGATCCGGCGGGCGGGTGCACCAGCACGGCGCGCCGCGGATCCCAGCCGACCTGCACGGTTCCATCGGGCCGCAACAAGACCGGCATCGCCGGGTTGAGTGCGTAGCGCCGCATCACCCGACTGTGTCACGACGGGCCCGATCGCCGCGTCAGTTATCCACAGGGCCGTCGGGGCGCTCGTTGCGCTCCAGGTCTTCGAGCAGCTGATCGATGCCGCTGGTGTCGCCGCCGATGGCCCGGTCGATGAAGGCGGCAGGCTCGTCGAGATCGGCGGCGCCGGGCAGCAGGTCGGGGTGTTGCCAGACCGCGTCGCGGGCATCGGAGCCGACGGCCTCGGTCAGTTTCTCCCACAGCGCGGCGGCCTCGCGCATCTTGCGGGGGCGCAGTTCCAGCCCTACCAGGGTGGCGAACGTCTGCTCGGCGGGCCCGCCGGTGCCGCGGCGGCGGCGCAGCGTCTCGCTGAGCGCCTCGGTGCCGGGCAAGCGGTCCCCGAGCGCGGCGATGACGACGGTCTGCACCCAGCCCTCGATGAGCGCCAGCAGGGTCTCCAGCCGCTCCAGCGCGGCGGTCTGCTCCGGTGTCGCCTTGGGTTCGAACATGCCCTGACTGAGCAACTGTTCCATGGCGGCCGGGTCGGCCAGTGACGCCGGGTTGAAGCCCTGGGCCATGTCCTCGATACCGCTCATGTCGATCTTCATGCCCTTGGCGAATGCCTCGACCGCGCTGAGCAGCTGGCTGGACAACCACGGCACGTGGCTGAACAGCCGGTGGTGGGCCGCCTCGCGGGCGGCCAGGAAGGTCAGCACCTCGCTGCGCGGCTGCTCCAGACCCTCGGTCAGGGCGTCCACGGCCTCGGGCATCAGCGCGGCAACGCCCTTGGGGCCCAGCGGCAATCCGATGTCGGTGGAGGTCAGTACCTCCTTGGACAACTTGCCCAGCGCCTGGCCCAGCTGGCTGCCGAAGGCCATCCCGCCCATCTGGGACATCATCGCCAGCAGCGGTCCGGCCATCGCCTGTGCCTCCTGGGGCAGGGCCGAGGCCCACACCGTGGAGATCTGCTCGGCCACCGGGTCGCACAACCGCTTCCAGGTGTCCAGGGTGTTGTCCAGCCACTCCGTCGGTGTCCAGGCCACGGTGCGGGTGGTGCCGGCCGGCAGCGCGGTGGCTCCGTCGAGCCAGGTCTCGGCCAGCCGCACCGCGTCGGTGATCGCGGACGTGGTGGATTCGGATATCGGCGCCACGAAACCGATCGAACTGGTTGCCAGCTGACGGGCCAGGTCGTAGTTGACCGGTCCGGCCTGCTGGCCGCCGGCGGCCATAGTGCCTGTACCGCTGAACATCTCGCCGAGCCGGGTGAAGATCTGGCCGAGGTCGGACATGTCGAAACCTTCACCGCCCATCCCGAACGGATCCCCGGAGGGATCTTTCTTGCGCTTGTCAGGATCCGGGTCGTCTCCGTGAGAGAAGCCGAAGGGCAGGTCAGACATAGCGTCAACGGTACCCACCGACGGCGGTGCGGGTGGGGCCGCGGGTCACGCTGTGGGTGAACGCGCTCTACTGTGGGCGGCGTGAACAGGCGGATTTTGACGCTGGTGGTCGCGCTCGTGCCCATCGTGGCGTTCGGGTTGCTGCTGTCGGTGGTGACGGTGCCCTTCGTCGCGTTGGGGCCGGGTCCGACGTTCAACACCCTTGGCGAGATCGACGGCAAGCAGGTCGTGGACATCAAGAGCACCGACGGGGTGGCCGGCAAGATCACCCATCCCACCTCCGGTCACCTGAACATGACGACGGTGTCCCAGCGCGACGGACTCACCCTCGGCCAGGCCCTGGTGTTGTGGATGTCGGGCCGCGATCAGCTGATCCCGCGGGAGCTGGTCTATCCGCCGGACAAGTCGAAGGACGATATCGACAAGGGCAACACCGCGGACTTCAAACGGTCCGAGGACGACGCCGAATACGCGGCCCTGTCCTACCTGAAGTACCCCAAGGCCGTCACCGTCGAGACCGTGGAGGACAAGGGCCCCTCGGCGGGCAAGCTGCAGCCCGGGGATGCCATCGACATGGTCAACAACGTCGAGGTCGCCGACCTCAAGGCGTTTCAGGACGTCGTGAAGAACACCAAAACCGGCGAGCAGATCGTCATCGACTACCGCCGCAAGAACGCCCCGGCCGGTACCGCCACCATCACGCTGGGCGAGCACCCCGAAGGCAAACAGGGGTATCTGGGCGTCGGGGTGCTCGATGCGCCGTGGGCGATGTTCGACATCGAGTTCAATCTGGCCAACATCGGCGGCCCGTCGGCGGGGCTGATGTTCAGCCTGGCGGTCGTCGACAAGCTGACCACCGGCGAGCTCAACGACGGCAAGTTCGTCGCGGGCACCGGCACCATCGACGCTGAGGGCAAGGTGGGTTCCATCGGCGGCATCACCCACAAGATGCTGGCGGCCCGGGAAGCCGGGGCCACGGTGTTTCTGGTCCCGGCCGACAACTGCGCCGAGGCCGCCAGCGCGCACCAGGATGGCCTGCAGCTGGTGAAGGTGGACACGCTGACCACAGCCGTCGACGCGCTGAACACGATTTCTGCCGGTGGCGAACCCCCCACATGCTGAGAGGTTCCTTGGCGGGCACTGCGTAGAGTTGGGGGCAAGACGTGGCCCTCTACTTGCTGAGGCCACCGACCATGGACTGGAGTTGAAGAGTTGGGTATGCGGCCCGCGGCACGAATGCCGCAGCTGACACGACGGAGCCGGGTTCTCATCGGCGTCGCGGTAGCTGTAGTCCTGTTGTTGTTGGTGGGCCCCCGGTTCATCGACGGGTATGTCGACTGGCTGTTCTTCGGCGAGCTCGGTTACCGCTCGGTGTTCACCACGGTGCTGTTCACCCGCATCGTGCTGTTCCTGGTGGTGTCGGTGTTGATCGGCGCGGTGGTCTTTGCCGCCATGACGCTGGCCTATCGCACCCGCCCGGTGTTCGTGCCGACCGTGGGACCCAACGATCCGGTGGCCCGCTACCGCACCACCGTGATGAGCCGGCTGCGGCTGTTCGGCATCGGTATCCCGGTGTTCATCGGTCTGCTGGCCGGCATCGTCGCGCAGAGTTACTGGCCTCAGGTCCAGCTGTTCTTGCACGGCGGCGAGTTCGGGATCACCGACCCGCAGTTCGGCATCGACCTCGGTTTCTACGCCTTCGATCTGCCCTTCTACCGGCTGGTGCTGACGTACCTCTTCGTCGCGGTGTTCCTGGCGTTCGTGGCGAACCTGTTGGGCCACTACCTGTTCGGCGGTATCCGGCTGGCCGGGGGCTCCGGGGCGCTCAGCCGCGCGGCCCGCATCCAGTTGATCGCACTGGCCGGCACCCTGGTGCTGCTCAAGGCCGTCGCCTACTGGCTGGACCGCTACGAGCTGCTGAGCAACACCCGCGCCGGTAAGCCGTTCACCGGTGCCGGCTACACCGATATCAACGCGGTGCTGCCCGCCAAGCTGATCCTGCTGGCGATCGCCGTCATCTGCGCGGTCGCGGTTTTCTCCGCGCTGGTCCTTCGCGATCTGCGTATCCCGGCCATCGGTCTGGTGCTGTTGCTGCTGTCCTCGCTGGTGGTGGGCGCGGGTTGGCCGCTGGTGGTCGAGCAGTTCAGCGTCAAGCCCAACGCGGCACAGAAGGAAAGCGAATACATCAGCCGAAGTATCACCGCGACGCGAGACGCCTACGGGCTGACCGACGAGGTGGTGACCTACCGCGATTACAGCGGCGATGCCAACACGACGGCTCAACAGGTCTCGGCGGACCGAGCCACGACGTCGAACATCAGGTTGCTGGATCCTGCGATCGTCAGCCCGGCGTTCACCCAGTTCCAGCAGGGCAAGAACTTCTACAACTTCCCCGATCAGCTGTCGATGGACCGCTATATCGGCCCGGACGGCCAACTCCGTGACTATGTGGTGGCCGCGCGCGAACTGAACCCGGACCGGTTGATCGACAACCAGCGCGACTGGATCAACCGGCACACCGTCTACACCCACGGCAACGGCTTCGTCGCCTCGCCCGCCAACACCGTGCGTGGTGTGGCCAACGATCCCAACCAGAACGGCGGTTACCCGGAGTTCCTGGCCACTGTGGTCGGTGCCAACGGCAGCGTGGTGTCCCCGGGACCGGCACCGCTGGACCAGCCGCGGGTGTACTTCGGCCCGGTGATTGCCGCGGCGCCGGACGACTACGCAATCGTCGGCAAGAACGGCGATGTCGACCGCGAATACGACTACGAGACCAACACCGAGACCAAGAACTACACCTATCAGGGCACCGGCGGTGTGCCCATCGGCAACTTCTTCAACCGCAGCGTGTTCGCCGCGAAGTTCGCCGAGCGCAACTTCCTGCTGTCCAACGTGATCGGTGAGAACAGCAAGATCCTGTTCAACCGTGACCCGGCCCAGCGGGTGGAAGCGGTCGCGCCGTGGCTGGACACCGACAACGGGGTCTACCCGGCGATCGTCAACAAGCGGATGGTGTGGATCGTCGACGGTTACACCACGCTGGACAACTACCCATACTCGGAGTTGACCACGCTGTCGAACGCCACCATCGACTCCAACGAGGTGGCGGTGAACCGGCTGTTGCCGGACAAGCAGGTCTCCTATATCCGCAACTCGGTGAAGGCCACCGTCGACGCCTATGACGGCACGGTGACCCTGTACGCCCAGGACGAAGCCGACCCGGTGCTCAAGGCATGGATGTCGGTCTTCCCGGGCACGGTGAAGCCCAAGTCGGAGATCTCCGAGGATCTGCAGGCCCACCTGCGTTACCCGGAGGACCTGTTCAAGGTGCAACGCGCACTGTTGGCCAAGTACCACGTCGACGATCCGGTGAAGTTCTTCACCAACGCCGACTTCTGGGACGTGCCACTGGATCCCAACCCGACGGCCAGCAGCTTCCAGCCGCCGTACTACATCGTGGCCAAGGATCAGGCGCTGCAGAACAACCAGCCGTCGTTCCAGCTGACCAGTGCGATGAACTGGATCAGGCGTGACTTCCTGGCCGCATATATCAGCGCGAGCTCGGATCCGGATTCTTACGGCAAGCTGACCGTGCTCACCATTCCGGGCCAGGTCAACGGTCCCAAGCTGGCCTTCAACGCGATCAGTACGGATACCGCGGTCTCCACCGAACTGGGGCAGATCGGTCGCGACGGCCAGAACCGGATTCGCTGGGGCAACCTGTTGACCTTGCCGATCGGCAACGGAGGCCTGCTCTATGTCGCGCCGATCTACGCCTCACCGGGTGCCGGCGACGCGGCCTCGACCTACCCACGCCTGATCCGGGTGGCGATGATGTACAACGACAAGGTCGGCTACGGCCCGACGGTCCGCGACGCCCTGGATGAGATCTTCGGTGCCGGCGCAGGCGCCACCGCGACGGGCCCGGCGCCCGCCGATGGTCAGCCGGCCGCACAGCAGCCTCCCGCACAGCCCGCGGCCAACCCGCAGGCCACTCCGCCGCAGCAGGGGAGTGCGCCCGCAGCGACGCCTCCGCCGGCGGCGGCGGTACCGGGTGGTCCGGTGCAGTTGTCGGGGGCGAAAGCCGCTGCGTTGCAGGACGTCAACGCCGCGCTCGACAACATGCAGCAGGCCCAGACCAGCGGTGACTTCGCCGAGTTCGGCGAGGCGCTGCAGCGGCTGGACGATGCGATGAACAAGTACCGCGAGGCCAGGTAGCCAGTCCTGCCGACAGTGCGGCCCCATACGCAACGCGCCGAGCGCACGCGGATGGGGCCGCACTTTCGCGCGGGGAGGGCCGCCCGGGCTGACTTGCGGACGGCTCCAAGAAGATGCCAAGTGGGCCGGGGCATGGTGGGGCCCGATGAACAGCCCTGCCCGAAAGGACCCTCGAATGACCCTGGCCGAATCGGTCGCCACCAGCGCGGTGTCGACACTGCCCGACCATGTCAGCGCCCTGGTCGCGCTGCCCGGCGAGCCCGGCTACGAACGCTGCTCACCGTGGAACGTGGCCGTGCCCGTCCGGCCCGCCGCCGTGGTGCTCGCCACCTCCCCGCATCACGTCGCCGAGGCCGTCCGGTTCGCCGCCGGCCACGGTCTGCGGGTCACCGTGCAGGCGACCGGCCACGGCGCCACCCCGGTGGGCGCTGACACCATCCTGGTGCAGACCGGCGCGATGACCGACTGTGTCGTGGACCTGCCCACCCGGACCGCCCGGGTCGGCGCGGGCGCACGATGGCAGCACGTGCTGGACGCCGCCGCACCGCACGGGCTGGCGCCGCTGTGCGGGTCGTCACCCACGGTGGGCGTGGTCGGGTTTCTCACCGGTGCCGGCGTGGGCCCGCTGATGCGCAGCGTCGGGGTGTCCTCGGACTACGTGCGTTCCTTCGACCTGGTGACCGGCGCGGGGGAGTTGCTGCACGTGACACCCGAGGAGCACGCCGAGTTGTACTGGGGACTGCGCGGCGGCAAGGCCAGCCTGGGCATCGTCACCGGTATGGAGATCGACCTGCTACCCATCTCCGAGTTCTACGGTGGAGCATTGTATTTCGACGGTGCCGACGCCGCGGCGGTGCTGCGTGGCTGGCAGCAGTGGAGCGCCGGGCTGCCGGAGAACATCAACACCTCCATCGCCTTTCAGCAGCTGCCGCCGATGCCGGGTGTTCCCGAACCACTGGCGGGCCGGCCGACCATCGCGGTGCGCTACACCGCACTCGATGATTTCGCCGAGGCCGCAGCGCTTCTGGCGCCGATGAGGGAAACCGCGACGACGGTGCTGGACACCGTCGGTGTGCTGCCGTACGCGGCGATCGGGGCGGTGCACGCCGACCCGATCGATCCCATGCCCGTGTTCGAGGAGCAGGTACTGCTGGGCGAATTCGGAGCGGACGCAGTCGATATCCTGCTGGCCGCCGCGGGCCCCGGTTCGGCGTCGGTGCAGACCATCGTGGAGGTACGGCTGCTCGGCGGGGCGATGGCACGACAGGCGCCGCACCGCAGCGCGTTCTGCCACCGTCAGGCGGCCTACGCGGTGACCGTCATCGGGGTGCCGATGGGCCCGGCCGCCGAGCTGGTGCCGGCACAGGCGCGCGCCCTGACGCACGCCCTGGCGCCGTGGTCGACGGGCGGTCTGCTGCCCAACTTCGCGCCGTCGGCGGACCCGGCACGGATCGCACGGGCCTACGACGAGGACACCCGGCACCGGCTGGCCGCGCTGGCGGATCGATATGACCCCGCGGGGGTGCTCAACACCGGTCAAGTGGTGCGCTTCTCGGTCGAAAAAAGCCGCTGACCACCCGATTTGGTGGTCTGCATCCCCATGGGTAATCTTGTGTTTACCGACGCGGGGTGGAGCAGCTCGGTAGCTCGCTGGGCTCATAACCCAGAGGTCGCAGGTTCGAATCCTGTCCCCGCTACCAGGTAAAACGGCCCCCGGAGATCTCTCCGGGGGCCGTTTTCATGCCGCTTGTGAACGGATTTGTGAACATTAGCCTTGCTCATCATCTGGTTCGGGGTCCCAGCCGTCCCCGATGAGGAACGACGCGGCCTGCTGGGCCGCCTCACGGTCGTCGTTCGTGATCACGTGGGCGTAGGTCTGCAGGAAGAACCCAACATCTGCGTGGCCGATTCGCTCGCTGAGAATCTTGGGGCTGACACCGGCTTTCAGCGCGCCGGTGGCATACGAGTGGCGCAGATCGTGGAAGGTGATCCGCGAGAGCCCTGCGGCGGCGACGAGACGATCGAAACGCTGTCTGATCGTGTCCGGATGTGGTGGGCGGCCGTCTTCGAAGGTGAACACGTAGTCGCCGGGGTGATAGTCGGCACCGAAGAACTCGCGCTCGCCGTCTTGATACTCGCGCCATCTGCGCAGTGCCGCGACAGTGGCCCGATCGATCGATATCGTCTGGTCGGCGTTATGGGTCTTGCCGCCGGCCTTGTCCCGCGCGTGGCCACCGACGACGACGCGGTTGTCATGCACGGTGATCTCACCGGCGTCGAGGTCGACTGCTGACCACTTGAGACCACAAATCTGGCCCCGTCGGATCCCGGTTGTCAGTTCGAGAAGAAAGAGGGGTGCGAACCGGTCGCGCTGCACCGACAGGAGGAAGGCTTGGATCTGGTCGGGCGTCCACACCATGCGCCGCTTTCGAGACCGTTTGGGTGGTTTGATGTTGCTTGCCGGGTTGTAGGCGATGTACTTCCAGGCGACTGCGTCAACGAGCGCCCGGTGGATCATCGCATGGATGTTGCGTACCGTTTTTGGTGCCAGGCCACTGGTCATCTGCTTGGGGATGATGCCGGATCTGTACCGCCGAACCGCTGCTCGTGCCGCGTGGATCGTCGTCTCACATGCGTCGGAAACCTCACGAGCCGTGGGGGTTTCGCCCTTGATGACCCGATCCGACCAGTAGGCGTACATCTCGCTGTTGCGATCGCGCTTGACGCGTCCTTCCGCGAGCAGTTTCCCGTAAAGCCGCAACAGTTGGGGTTCATCGAGGCTCTGGAGGCGTTGGCCGCCGATCCGGGGAATGACGTATGCCTGGGCGTAGTCCTTCCAGTTCTGCCATGTAGTGGCATCGATCGACGGTTCGATGGCTGTGAACCACTCGGCGAGGAATTGGGCGATTGTGCGAGTCGCCGGCCTGACGACTCGGCCGGAGTCGGCTTCGCGCATCGCTTCGCGGCAGGCGGTCCATGCCTCTTTCTTCGTGGCATAGCCGCCCTTGCTGATCCACGGGTAGTCGCCGGTCGACGGGTCCCGTTCAGGGCTGCGGAAGCGATAGGTCCACGTCTTACCACGCCGGTAGACAGTGCCTTTCACGATGCGACCATCTCTCGAAGCTGGGCGGTGACGACGTAGACACGACCGCCGAACCTCCGCGCCGGCAGTTCACCCGAAGCGGCGAGTCGATACGCCGCTGCGCGGCTGATGCCAAGGATCTCTGCAGCGCGGGGGACCGCAAGCAGTAGTGGTAGTTGGTCAAAGACGTTGTCCGACAATTGTTTCACCTCCTCTTGAATCGAAGTCGGGTACATTCCGGCCGAGCGGGCGTGGCCGCATCTGAGGGCTGCAGCGGGGGCAGAATGCCGCCGCCTCAGTTCCGTCTGGGAGTTCGACTGTGATGGTCCGCGATTGCTCGTCTTCGCACTCTCCGCACCAGGGCGTGCGACGCCGAAACGACGTGCTCGGTGGCGTGGGGAGTTCCGCAAGGCGCCGAGCAAGAACTGCGGCGGGGTACCGTACTCCGTCCGGCCGACTTGACAGGTGAGCCTTGAGATCTTGCGAGGTCCATCCGGAAGCCAGAGCGTCTTCAATTGCCGACTCGAGCTTCGTGGCCTCGCCGGGCGTGAGTCGCCAAGGCTCTGGCATGGATTGCAGCAGACTCGCTGGCGACGGTTCGGATGGCGATTCAATTGGAGGATTCAAGGGGTCTCGATTCTGGACCCCCGGGGGTCCAGATCTTGGACCCCCGGGTGTCGGGGCGAGACCCCGCCCGTCCCGCGTGCGGACGGGGGTGTCCAGATTCTGGACCGGGGTTAAGGTGAGGCGCGTCTGGATGATTGAGGAAGTAGCGACTGGATCGCTGGGCCCCTGATTCGTGATACTGAGCGACTCGCGTGATAAGTCCTTCGTGCTCAAGCCTGTTTAGGGCGTTGAGGACTGTGCTTCGCGCGGCGCAGGATTCTGCCATCAGCGTTCGGACTGATGGGTAACACGAGAACTTCTCGTCTGCTTTATTCGCAAGGAGGATGAGGATGAGCCTCATCGTCGGCGAGCCGACTCCGATGTCAGTCGCCCAGTCAACGGCCTTCCAACTCATCGGCTACGAAGACGCGTAATCGAGTCGCGGATGGGGATTGGCTGCCACCTCAACTCCGAAACTGACAAGTGGCGCTGCCCTGACCGACGTCACATCATGGCGAGGAATCGCCATGTTTTGTAAGTGATCTCGCATGGGGCTGAACGTATGCCGATGCTTGGGACGCAGTCCACGACCTGAGCCACATTGGTTCGGGAGGATGCGGGAATTCGTCGTTTGTCTTCGGCTGTCGTCGATGTGCAGCGAATTCCAGGGTAGGGACGACGTCCCTTTTTGGGCGCCGCAGCGTTTCTGAGATGGCGATGGCCAGCATCGCTCCGGCATAATGGGAAACGTGAGCGGTGTGGACGAGACGGAGTATTGGTTGTCGGTGCTCGGGATTCGGGAGTCATTGGCGCAGTCCGACGAAGACATTGCGGCCGGCCGCACGTACGGGGAGGCAGAAGTGCGTGCGCTTCTAGTCGATATGCGCGCCGAGTTGGCTGCGGCCGATGCCGACTATGCATCCGGAAACACGGTTAGCGGAAGGGAATTGCGGCGCCGTTACGGATTGTCGTGATCGTCGCCAGCTGAGAGCGGATCCTTGAGCGTTTCCAGGTTGGTCTCATGGACTTGCTGGGCGTAGGCGTCGATGCCGAGCGCCGGCGCGGTCCGAGTTCTGTACACGTGTAGGGCGCTACGCAAGTGCTCGGCTGCAGCCATGGTGTCCACGATAGGACGACGAGCGATGCAGGACCGACGAAGGGCGTCTTCGGCGAGCGTGCGCTACAGAGAAACCCGCATCCAGAGGGGCGGGTGGTGTGGTACGAGGCATGCAACAGGGCCGCAGCACTCCAGGGGAGTTCGCTCGTCGAGCTGTCGAAACACCGTGGTACGTGGAGCGCCGATTCTGCCGGCTGGCGTCGGCTGCCTCGCGACATCTACCAGCCTCGGCTCTGGGCCAAGAAGCGCACGGTCGTCGAACTAGACGAGGCGGCACTCGCCGCGGCTCAGGGTGCGACCGCACCAAGGCCGTGAAGCTGGCAGGCTAGTTCGCTAACGGGGTGCAGCTTCACGACCCTAGGTGCGTTGATTGCGGTCCTTGTACTTCACAAATCCGTCGACCGCCTGCGGGGTAACACCCAGTTGCGCTGCAATCCACGGGAATCCACGACCAAGCTCAAGCAGTCGCCTTGCGGCGGCACGTCGACGCTCTCGCGCATCGGCAAGGGCGATCGTCAAACTCTCCATCTCGGCATGCGCCGCCAGCAACTCCTCGACTGCGCTGCTCTCATCCACCCTGGGGCTCGCTTCAATCATCGGACGTGTTGCAGTAATCCGGTGATTAGGATTCTTCCAGAATGTGTTGATGGCCTCCAACTGCCCTGCCGGATCGGCTTATGCAGAGACCAGCTGTCGATCGGGCTGCGCTGCGAGTTCCACCGCCGCGCACAGCGTGTCATTGATGAGACGTTCCAGAGCTTCGCAGGTGAAGCGAACTGTCGAGCCCGGCGCCAGCTGCAGGGACATTAGCCGGCCATGGCGATCGACTGACACCACTACTTCGCCGCCCGCGCTCGATACTCGAACTTCCGTACTCGGCGATCGCCGTCGAAGTTCGTCCACCGCGGCCCGAATGCGTCCGATGCGATCCGCGACCTGCGTGGCTACTCCTGCCGCAAAGTCCATGACTCCAGCCCTCAGAAATCGATGGACTGCGCGTACGCCGCGACCTGCGCTGCTGACCGAAGGGCGCAGTGGTCGCCGCCGTCGCTCCGTACCCTCTGGTCGATAGCCAACTGACACCGCAGATACGCCAGCGTATTCAGCCGCACAATCCGCGTTGCCAACTCCTCTGCGGGCAGATCCATCACTGCCGGACTCAGCCGCACCCCAAGTGCGACGCCATCGCTTCCAACTGAGACCACCAAGTCACCGCGACCACTCGCTGCGTCGTAACCATCCATGCCAGGACCTCCCGAGCCTTTCCATCAAGACTGTCTTGGGGTCTATCTCGTTAACGGTGTTTCCGGCGGTTTCCATCAGTAGGTTTCGGCTGCCGGGAATCGGTCGCCGAACGTGATCGCAAACGCGTTGAGCGCTGGCTTCCACCGCATCATCCATCGTGCCCTGCCCACCCCGGTTGGGTCCAGCGATCTGGTGACCAGGTAGAGGCACTTCATCGCGGCCTGTTCGGAGGGGAAGTGACCGCGGGCCTTGATCGCTCGGCGGTAGCGCGCATTGAGCGACTCGATGGCGTTGGTGCTGCAGATGACCCGCCGGATCTCCACGTCGTAGTCCAGGAACGGAATGAACTCTGCCCAGGCGGTGTCCCACAGCCGGATCACCGCCGGGTAACGCTGTCCCCATTTCTCGGTCAGATCGTCGAATGCTGCTCGTGCCGCGGTAGCGTTGACCGCGGTGTAGATCGGTTTGATATCGCGTTTGATCTCATCCCAGTACTTGCGCGAAGTGAGCCGAAAAGTGTTGCGGATCAAGTGAATAATGCAGACTCCCGCTGTCAACCTTCTGATTCCGGACGCGTTCGTTCGCGCTGCAGCGATTGTTTGCTGCCTGCAGCGGGACGCTTCTGTAAACCAGTTAGGCCGCGGTCGGGCGGTGATGAACTGCCGGGTCGTAAGCGGTGTGGTCTTGCCAGCAGCGCCACAGGATCCGCACCCAACGAGCACCGAGACCGCGTAACGCTCGATGGTGGGCATGGCCGGCAGCACGGGCCTGCTGGTAAATCTCGGCCGACCACGGATCTTCACGGGTGGCGACGAACATCCACCAGTCAATGGCGTGCCGCATGCGGCGGTTAGCGGCGTAACGGAACCGAACCTGCCGTGTGCGCCCGGAGGCCTTGGTAACTGGCGCCAAACCGGTGTCGGCCAGCAGCGACGACGGCGAGGGAAACCGGGTGCGCTCTTCACCCATCTCCGAGATCAGCACTGCGGCGGTGACGGGTCCGATACCGGGGAAGCTGGTGAAGATGTGGGTGTCGGGGTGAGCGTCGAGTAGTTCACGTAGACGCTTGTCGTGGCCTCGTAAGTGGGTGTTGAGCAAGGCGAGTTGTTCGGTGAATGCTTTCGCCGCCACCGCTTTACCGGCCACAGTGCCTTCGCTAGCGGACAAAAGGTGCGGCTGCATGCGCTCGATGAGCGCTTCGGGCTTCTGGCGGCCGCTATAGCCGTGACGGCCGGTGAATCCACCCATCCGCGTCGCGGTGATCCTGCCCGCTTGCGCGGGCGTGGGATAGGTCTGGATGAAGGCCAGGGTGATGTCACGGTCCAGTGAGGAGAACAGGTGCAATGGCGCGGGATGGTAGGCCTCCAAGATCGAACGCAGCCGGTTTTCGGTGTCGACCTGCATGTCGAGGATGCGTTGACGGTCGCGACTGATCGCGGTCAGCTCGGCAAGGACCGGCGACGGGGTGGCTAACGGCCGCCACTGGGCATGCTGGTGACGCAACGTGTCGGCCAGCACGTAGGCGTCGAACTCGTCGGATTTTGCTGCCGCCATCCGATACCGTTCACGGGCCCGAGCCGAGATCTTCGGTGATACGCAATAGATTTCAGCTTCGCATTGCTGTTGGAGATGTTCGACAAGCAAGCCCTCGGCGCGTTCGATAGCGATGAGCACTGAGCCGGCCAACGAAGCGATCACCTCGACCAGGGCCATCAGACCGTCGACGGTGTGCGCGATTTTGCGGCTGAGGAGCTGTTGGCCGTCGTCGTCGAGGACGCAGAGGTGATGGGAGCGTCCGCCCCAATCGATGCCGCACCAGAAACGTTTCCCACCGTCCGGACTATCCTGAATCACTGCAGTCAGATCCCTTCGATCCGAAAGTTCACGCTGCAATGACGGGGCGTGCCCGGAACCTCATCTCGGCACTCACCGCTGATACCGGTGGTGCTGCTCTCGCTGGCCGGTCCATGCCCCGCAGCCACCACGGGCGGACGGGTCTGCATGTGGACCTCGAAGGTGACGCGTTTGCACAGGTCCTGCCCGTGGTGGTGCAGGTGAACGCCGAGACCATCCCGGCTCGTCCATTGTTAATAGATGACGTCTGCACGATTGCTTGCGGCCAGACGTTGCTGACCACCTCCGGCAACCCCTTGAGTCCGTCGCAGACCACGAAGAACACGTCCTTGACCCCGCGGTTGCGTAGGTCGGTGAGCACGCTCATCCAGAACTTCGCGCCTTCGCCTCCGGTGCCGGCCCACAACCCCAAGATGTCGCGTTCTCCGGCCAGGGTGACCCCGATGGCGGCGTAGAACGGCCGGTTGGCGACCTGGCCGTCGCGAACTTTCACCACGATTGCGTCGATGAAGATCGCGGCGTAGGTCTCGTCCAGCGGCCGCACCGACCAGTCATTCATCTCTTCGATCACCTTGTCGGTGATCCGGCTGATCGTCTCTTTCGACACCGAGGCACCGTAGATTTCGGCGAAGTGCGCCGAAATCTCCCCGGTGGTCAGGCCTTTGGCATACAGCGACAGCACAACCTCGTCGACACCGGACAGTCGGCGTTGGCGCTTCTTGACGATCTGAGGTTCGAAGGTCGCTGCCCGATCCCGCGGCACGTCGATCTCGACTGCGCCGGTGGTGTCGGTCAACACCGTCTTGGCCCGAGTGCCGTTGCGGATGTTGCCCGGCCCCGCGTCGGGCGGATCATGTTTCTCATAGCCGAGGTGCTCGGTCATCTCTTCGTTGAGCGCGGTCTCGAGCACCGTCTTGGTGAGCTGTTTGAGCAGCCCATCGGGCCCGGTCAGCGACAGTCCCTGTTCCTGGGCCAGCCGCACCAGCTCGACTGCGGCCTGCTGCTCTGCGGACTGCTCAGCCTGCTTCTTCTTCGCCACATCATCCAGTGTCGTCATCACGGCACCTTCCCCGCCGAGCAACGCTCAGCGTGTCAGGCCGGAAACACCGATAAATCCACAGTCCCCTGTCTTGATGTTAAGGCAGCGGGCGACCAGATATCAAGACTGTCTTGATGCCGATCTTCTACGAGTCGAGCTGGGAACTAGGAGCGTGTAACGAGATTTGCCAGATGTTGCTTATAGGCAACACGACGTGCGCTTATACAGTTGATTAAAATGTGCTAGCGGAGTGGTGGATGTCGGCGGACGAGGTTACGGTGAGTCACATGAGTGTGGGCACGCCACCAGCCGCAGGTACGTCGCGGAGTTGGGTTTCCTGGCTAGCGCTTCTGTTGGGAGTGGTGGCAGTGGTTCTCAGTGCGCTTGCCTTGTTCGGTTCACCAGCGCCGCACGCGCCCCCGGCACGATCAGTGGAAACGGCACCGCTCGCACCGCCTACCGAACAGAAGACCGCCGGAGGAGCTGATGCGTGCAGCGTCGCAGTGACGGCCACAGAGGCAATTGCCCGTGACCGACGTCCGTTCCTGGAGGCGCCCCCGCGATGGGACGATCCAATCACCGTTGCAGCTCTCACCCGCGCGCAAGCCTCGGCGCTCGTCGAACTCGAGGCAATGCGATCGGCGGTTGATTCTTCTACGCCGGCCCAGCTCGCTGAGGCCATCGCGGCGTATCGCAGCGGACTCCTGGACACGCTTGACGCTGATACCAGGCGGCTCCCCGCTGCCATTTCCAACGCAGCATTCGACCGCGCGTCGGCGGCGGCAAGAAAGATCACCACCATTTGCAAAGGAGAATGAGCATGCGGCGTATTGACCTTGACGCAGCGATGGCGCAATCCGCCAACACAGATGCACCGGTAGTGGGCGCTCCCACCGAGTCCAACACCACAACGGCCCCGGCCCTGTCCCAAGTTGTAGCCGATTTCGAATTGGCCGCGCGTCAGGGCGCGGCCCTGATAGCAGCCGTAGATCAAAGGCTGACGTCCGGTTACACCGCCCACCGGCAAGCAACTGCAAATCTCGTGCAGATCGACGCCGATAACGCTGATGCGCTGACCGCCGTCAGCCATCTTTGACGGCTGGTAGTTCTATGGCAGCGGTGGCTAATGCTGGCAGCGGCATAGCGGGTCTGATCATTACACGCGGTATCGAAATGCCTGATCCAGGTTCTTTCACGCAGCTCGCAGCAGCGCATGCGGCGACAGCAGCACGACTGGAAGCTACTGCAGAGCAGCTCCGCGTCGATAATCGAACACGTGAAACCGCCGCCCGCTCAACGGGATTTGAAGTCGGACACCTCAAAATGAAGCAGGCTGAGATCGCCGCTGCGGGCGGGGCAGACTATTACCGGCGTCTGTCCGCAGCTGCGGGCTCTGTCGCCGCCGCGATCCCTGAGGTCACCGCGGGACACGCGGCCCTGGTACTTCTGGCAGAGGCCGAGTCGCAGCGACCTAATGCTGACGAAGCTGAGATCGTCCGTCGCTACCATGCTGCGGCACGGCGCAGCACCGCATTTGGCGTAGAAGCAATGGGTGCGGCGATCAAATCAGCAGTCAATGGGCCAGGCGCGCCCAATATTTCGGCGCTGACTGCGATGGTCGGCGCCGGAGGCGCGCCCGCGTCGCCTCCGTTGATCGATGCTCTTGACAACAGCTCGGCAGACGACGGCCACCGTGGGGACTATGCCAAGCCAGGGCGGGCCGCTGACGATGCAAGTGTCGCCCCAAATACACGGAGTGAGTACGAGGACGGCAGCTCGCCAAGACCTAGTGAGTCCGGCGAGTCCGGTGATGCTTCCGGTGTTAGCAAAGACAGCACGGACTTTGGTCATCGCGGCGAGTACGCAGTCTCCCCGCCACCAACAGGTCCCTCCCGACAAGCGTCGGCGCTCGGTGGGGGTGTGCCGTCGATGCCTGGCATGGGCAGTGGTGGCGGGATGGGCTCCGGTGGGATGCCGGGTATGCCGGGGGGTCTGGGTGGCGGCGTGTCCGGTCTGTCGTCTAATCCGCCCACCGGTGGTTTAGGCGGGATGCCTGGTGCGGCAGGAGGATTGCCGGCCGCTGGTGGAACGCCGGCCTCTGCCGGGGCGGGCTCTCCTGCGGCGGCGTTCTCTCGCGGCTTGTCCACGGGTGCCGGGATCAGCGGAGGGATGCCGGCGATGCCGCCACCAGCTCCGGCGACTCCATCTCCGGCGCTGTCGCCGGGCAGTGCTGCTGCACACGCGGCCGCGGCTGGCGGCGGCGTCCCGCCGGCAGCGGCGCAGCCGGGCATGGTTGCCGCGGCGGCTCCAGCGGCCCCTGCAGGGGCTGGAATGGGTAGCGCCGCACCGATGATGCTGCCGCCGGGTTCGATGGGGCCGCCGGCGGGGCTCGTGCCTCCACCGGCGGTGCCGACTATGCCGGCGGGAACGATTGGTGGCGGCAACAATGCGCCATCCTCAACGGCACCGCCGTCGAGCGCGGGAGGGGGTGCGACGCTGATCCCGGCGAGTGTGGTGGCTACGGGGCAGACGGCGGCGGCGCGGGAGCGGCGGGAGTCGGCCGACGCGGCGGCCGCCAAGGAGTTGGCGTGGAAGCTTCAGTACGCCGCAGAGTGGGTGAACTACATTGGCATGGACTGGGCGGTCGGCGTCTTTCGGTCGCCGAGCGGGACCGAAATGGTGATCACGTCCAATGACGGTGCGAGCTTTATCCCGGCCGGTGTTTATGTTCCACGCTCGGTACGAGTCCTGGCCACAGATCCATTGGTGGACGACCACTTTCGCCAACTGTGGTTCGGATGGCACGATCCGGCGCGGGTTCTCGTCGAATACGCGCGTATCCGCTCCGAGACTGGCTGGCGGCTGGTGGCCGCGGCGACCACCGGCGCGGTAACCGTGCTGCGCGACGCGGGCGTGGAGCATCCACCGTCATGCTCACGTGCGACGAATCCGCTTCTGCGGCCGGGGGAGCGGCCCATCGCTCCGCCGACCCTTGATGGTCTGCATGTGCACCGTTTGAGCTTGTTGTGGCCTGATATGTATCCCCGGCTGCTGCGTGTGATGGAAGCTCATCCGGTGTATCAGGACCGCATTGTCAATGCGGTCAGTGCCCTCATGCTCAATGCTGCGACCACGCAGGCGGTGGCCGTGGAGGGTGGGATTCCAGATGCGTTTCGGCGGATCTGGTCGATGCGCGGTTCTCCTCTTGAGCCGAGCGCGCAGGAGTGGGCGGCCTACGATGCCGAGGCCCCGAACTTCAACGTGTATGTGGCAATGGCGCGTCCCGGCTTCATGAGCGGCGGCAGAGACCCCAGTGAGACTGTCGACGATCTGCGCAAGTACCGAGCGCACTGGCTGGTTGCGCGAACAGCCGAAGTCATCGGCGGCTGGTCGACGCGACCACTGCCGCTACCCGACATGGTGTACGCCGCCACCGCACTCGACATGGGCATCACCGAGAACTGATCGAAGACGCGGTGCTGAGCGTCGAAGAGGATCTGGACCAAGCGCGGCCATGAGTAGTTCGTACATTTGGGAGCTCCGGCAGCAAAGTGCGCGCCACCAATACGGGTTTGCACGGTGCATGCTGCTCAAGCCAATTCTTATGGATGCACGCACGGGAACACTGGATCCGAATTGGCGTCAAGGCATCTCGGCGGCCCTAGTTGGTGGTGCTTCGGAGACCAGCCTTGAAGACAGCAATCTGCTTGCTGTACATAATCTTTCGACAATGAACGTTCAGCCGTGGGAACGGTATACCGGTTCGGGCTGGCGCACGGCGCTGGATGCTTGGTACGCAGCCCTGCAGGAGGTGAACGACTCCCGCGACCAGAGCGAGCTGGCGATGGTCGTGGTCGACGCCGATACACCTGAATTTGCGTTGAGGTTCTCCGAGGCAATCGCCTGCAATCCCGTGCTCACGGATTTCGCTGAGCGGGCAGCTGAGGGCCGTCGCCGGTGGCGTGACTGGGAAGGCGCCTGGTACTACGCCGGTTTGGCCGCTGGGGGGCTGGAGGTCAATTGGCGTGGCTGGTACCGCAGCCGAATAGCGGCCTGGACGAACGGATTATCGAGTCTTGAAGGACCTTCGGCTATCGAAGAACTGACTGCACTAGAGCACGGCGACAAGGATCACATGCAATCACTGCCCGCGTACTGGCTTCCCTGATACGCACGCGGCCATGACTCGCTCGCCAACGCACTGGGACTAGAAGGTGTCCCAGCGTGTTCTTGCCCGGCGACTAACCGTGTCGACGGTGATTGCGACCGTGAGAGCTACGCGTGTCGCGATCTAGTTAGGATGCGGCCTGCTGGCGGTCCTCGAAGATGTCCAGAAGGCTACGCAGGGTGCGTGTTTCGATCTTGGATACCCCGGACGGCAAGCAGTGTTTGTTGACTCGTTCCCGTAGCTGCAGCCGTTCAGCCAGCCGTTCGGTTTCGAGCGTCGCGCGCCATGGCTTCGGGCGAGCCAGCAGGCTGGCCATCTCGGCGGCACGCGAATGCACATAATGCATGCGCGCGGACTCAACGGGCTCGAGGATGCTGTTGCGACAGGTGCCCGTGCGGCACGCCAGTCGGCTTCGGATCTCGCGGTTTTCGAGAAGCGCGGTAGCCAGCTTGCGGGGGACCGTGGCCGCGATTCCGGGCAGGTAGACGCCGGCGGTGGGGCCGCGGCGCTCAGCGTCTGCCGCTGGTGGGCGTGCCTGCCGGTTGATCGCAGCGGAGTGATCGACCTTTTCCAGGTAGCCGACACCAAGGGAGTGAGCGTCGGCGTGTCCCATTGCAACGGCAACCAAGCCAATCGTTCCGCAGTGTCCGACCGTGACGCGCATGCCTTGGGACCGGAACATCTCCAGTACTGCGTAGGCGTTTCGGATTCGTGGCAGGCTCACATCTTCGCCCCCAAAGGGGGAGAGGCGGATCTCGATCGCTTCCACGCCTGCGCGTGCATACTCCGCGGCGAGGTCCAAATCGACGATGAGATGGACGGCGTTTCGGGCTGAGATGGTCAGGATTGCGCGGGTCGGCTGCGCGCGGTGAAGCTCGTGGGTGCGCTCTGCAAGTGCCACGTTGAGCCGGGCTGCCGTGGCGTCGTTGGCATAGAAGTGTGGGGCTGTCACATGGGTGACAGTTTCGGGGTGAGCGGCGATGGTGGCCTCGACCAGGCGGTCGCTTTCGTCGGATGACGTGGCGAGGGCCGCGGGGTCGAACGGCTGACCTCCCCACAAGGGATGCTGGTCGTGGTTGTAGCCGATGCTTGCAAGGCGCTCGGTGCCGGGCTCCCAGTACACGGCAACGTTTGCTTCGCGCGCGGCTCGGGCCACGTTGAACTGTGTGGGACCCGCCTTGGTGTCAAGGCTGACGGCGGTGACGCCGTCCGACCGGCGGCCTAGGAAGTCTTCGATCGGCTTCTGGTCGTTTCTGGAGATTCGGAACTCGACGCCCATCGCCATCCCTCCTGTCTGTCGCCTGTGCCATAATACATGACAGAGATTCGACAGAAAGAAGACACACAATGCGCGAGGGTGCGGGAGCGCTTGCCAGCAAGGTTTCGGCAGCAATCAACGGGCTCGGCCTGACAAACGAAGAGGTCGGCGACATCGTCGACGCCTCACCCCGGTCAGTGGCACGGTGGGCCGCCGGCGACGTCGTGCCGCAACGACTTAATAAGGAGCGCCTCCTGGAGCTGGCCTACGTCGCCGAAGCGGTCACCGAAGTCCTACCCGCCGACCACGCCAACGTCTGGATGTTCTCGCCCAATCGACTGCTCGGGCATCGCAAGCCTGCCGATCTGATCCGCGAAGGAAAATTCAAGGACGTTCTCGACCTCATCGACGCGATGGCCGAGGGAGTCTTCGTGTGAGCGACGCGCTCGACGACGAACTCGTCGAACGCGTCGATTCACTCGGAACTCAGCAATGGTCCAGCTCCTGCTTTCGCTACACATCGGCAATGCGGGACCCTCTCTCAGGTGAGGGAGCGCGACGCTTCGGTGGCCGCTGGAACAAGCGGGGACTGTTCTCTGCGATCTACCTGTCAGACTCCGAGAAAGCGTGCATGGTCGAACTCGAACGCGCGGCCGCAGTCGCCTCAACGACTCCGCAGAACAAGCTGCGAGCACCACACAAACTGCATCACATCACCGCCAACGATTTGAGCGTGCTAGATCTACGGACGTCCGTAGCGCAACTCACAGTTGGCCTCGAACCAGCCGACCTCACCAGCGACGACTGGACGGCATGTCAAGAAGTCGGCCACGCCGCTTGGTTTCTCCACGCCCAGGCGATCCTCGTGCCGTCAGCCGGCGGCGTAGGCCTGGTCATCACCGCCTACGAACAGCGGATCAGGCCAGGCCAACTCACCGTCCTGCGTACTGACGATCTAACGCCTGCCACATACGAAAGACTGCGCGCGGCCAGCTGACGGGACTCGGAATCACTCGATCAGCTCGCCGGAGCCGCCCGTGAATGGTCCCAGCCACGGCCCGATCGTGTGCGTCCCATCGGTTTCCACGTCGAGGGCGTTAAATACTGGGCTCTCGCGGAGGTCGGCGTGCTCGCTGAAAATGTCGGTGCTCCCTAAGACGAGAGGAGTGCCCAGATACTGCACCTTGTCCGTCGCACGCATTCGTCGTCGTTCGCCCTCGTCGGTGACGCGGTGCTTGATCCTGCAGACGCCTGCAAGTCGGGTGGTGCCCTCGCTCAGGAATCCGTAGGCGGTATCCGTTGTAATCATTTCAGGCTTGAGGGGCAACACGATTCGCACTCCGCGCCGCTGAATGTAGACATGGGGGTCACGATTCAGGTCACCCGTGAGACGGATGTTTTGGTCGGGAGCGACTCCGTTGCGGGTGCGTACTTGAGTGTCGAAGATCAGCAGATCGCCCTGCTGCAGCTGGCGCAGATCGAGAGTATGCACGAAGCGTTTGGCGCACAGGGCGACGGTGTCGAGTTCCTCGACGAGTGTGCGTCGAAATCGGACGTGGCCCGGTCCACGGCGTACGGTCCAGTCCAGGTCGGGCACCTCGATGCTGTTTCCGTGTGAGAGCACGAGGTCATAGAGCCGATCGATGTCGACGTAGTGCACCGCGTCCAGGCGCGGTATGTGACTGGGAGTCACCGCCGCCGCCGTCGCGGATGTGCGCCTCGGCCGGCGGCCAGGCGTCGGCCGGCTCTCCCGTGCAGCGTCGTGATGCAGGCGCCGCAGCGCATCGTCGAGTTGGTCCCTGCCAGTCATGGCTTTGACGAAGACCGCCAGCTTGCCCACTGGGTCGGGCACCGACGTGCCGTTGAGCCATTCGCCGGCGCTGGAAGTGCTAAAGGAAAAGCTCGTCGACTGCGCGCGAGCCCGCCTGACGATGTCTTTGTAGGGCCGTTTGCCACCGTTGATGTGTAAATGCCGCAGCTCAGCTGCCAGGCGCTGACGGGCGGTGAGGGGTTCGCTCACCGGATGGCCCCATGACCGACGTCTGCTCCGGTGTTCCGGGCGCCGGAATTCCGGTGCACACCGTCTGAACTGGCCATTTGTTCACGATAGCTGTGCTGATGCTCGCCGGACACGGCTGCCGCGGATGAACTCGCACCGAAGGCACACCCGACGAAAGGCGCACCACCATGCTGACGCTCATCGAGACAATCACCGGCCACGCAGACGGTGCAGCGCTGCCCGTGATGGTCTACTGCTCCGCTGTATCCGTCCTCGCCTTCACCGCCGCCTTCGCGCCCAGCCGGCGCCGACGAGACGCCGCGTTACGCGCCCTGCGCGCACTGCTCGGCCGGTCCGACGACGACGACGCGGATGCGCCGCCGCGGTGATCAGCCAGTTCTTCCTCCACCGACACATGCCCGCCCGACGCCAAATGATGATTTCAATACTGGTGAACATCGCGAGTGCCTGATTTTGCTGGTGACGCTCACATTTGTGAACAGACCGCGCCGCAACTCACGAGCGAAGCCACTCAACGTCGTCCAAATCTAAATCCGGCAAACGGACCCATGTCACCGCCCCGTTCGGGTGCCGGTAGGACATCGGATGCTCGAACCATTGCGGACTGGTGAAAACGTATGCGTAGGTCTTTAGGTATGGAAGCCCGTCGCGTCGCAGTTCATCACGTTCCTCGGGCGGCACCTCTGGCGAAGTGACAAGGTCATCGAGGTCAAGAGGTCCCAGCACGCGAACCAGGTTCGCGATCCCATAGGCCTTGCCGGTACCTTGCTTCACGATGACGACGGGTCCCCGAATCTGGGTTGGTCTGCCGCGGATCTCCCAGATCTTCTCGCCGTTCAACAGCTTCGAGGCATACGGGTCTCGCACAATCAGGCCGCGCGGCCCGACCGAACGGCCGGCCGGCTCTGCTCCATGGTCCGGCGGACGACCCCCATCCGCGTCTCGCGGAAACGGGCTGCGTAGGCCACTCGAGCTCCGCATGGTGTGATGGTAAGTCGGTCAGCGGTTCTCGGCAGCCCTCGCTGCCGCCACACAGGCTTTCCGGGCGGCTTTGATCGCGGCAGCGTCAGGGTTGGCCCAGAGCGTGAGGTTCAGCGGTGGGCGGGCAATGGCCACCAGGGCTCGCTCAAGCTGTTTGGGGTCGGCAACCGGCTGCACGGCGACATCGAGATGTCCGCGCATCCAGGCACTGCGCCGTTCTTCACCTGCCTCGTCGAAGCGATAACTTCGGTAGTTGCTATCGCTTGCGCCGAATCCCCGCGGCCGTGGCTGCAGGCCCAGATCAGCGATCAGCAGGGCGCCTAGGGTACGACGCAGCGTCGAGAAGCCGCTTTGGCCGGCTCGGAAATGCGTGTCGACATCGCGCTGGGCGAGGTTCGTCGACAGGCCGATGTAGACGATGCCGTCGGCCGACTCATCGAGGCCGGGGAGGGCTCCTGGATCGCGGAGGAAGAACGCGTAAACGCCTGGAGCAGCGGGCGCGTTGAGGTCTGCCAGCTGGCTGCGGGCAGCGGATAAGCCGGCGAGCACCCGCGCAACAGCGTCCATAATTCAGAAATTGTGCCAGCGGAGCGGATCGCAGCGATGCCAATCAGTCTGGGGCCCACTCGCGCTTGCACATTGCGGGGACGCTGTGCACGGCGCCGAGGACGGGCGGGAGGGTGCCGCCCGCGCACCTGACCTCTCAGGTCAGTGCATCTAGTCGTCGAAACCGAGTTCGCCGGCAGACAGGGCATGGTCGGGTTCGTCGATCCCCGCGGTCGGTGTACGCCAGCCAAGGGAAAGGTGGCGGCGATGGGCGGCACGGGCGGCACGGGCGGCGGTGTCGTATTCCGTGAGCAGCTGGCGCCACGGCTCGCTGAGCCGGGTGCGGCCGAGGCGGTCGGCCAGGGTGACTGCGGGTGTCGGCTCGTCGAGGCGGAGGTTCTCCGCGGCCTGATTGTTGGCGGTCAGCCTGCTGGCCCAGGGAAGAGCGTTGAGCAGCCGCAGTGCGGGTGTGCTGGGGCCGTGCTGGCTGGTGGGGTCGATGATGATGGCGCGGGCGCCGACCCTGGCGGTGTGGTGGGCGATGCGGCCGAGGTGCGCTGGGTCGGCGTCGGCGGGGTCGTCGATGACGATGATCGTCCCGGGTGGGAGCGTCCACTGCTGATCGCTAATGCGTTGGTGCGCCTGGGCGATCGTGGTGAAGGTGTCGGCCAGCTCTGCGATGCGCGCGGGAGCGGTCGCCTCGTCGGCAGTGCTGAGCCACAGCACGTTTCGGTCGTTGATGTTGGCGATGGCGCGAAGTGTGCACAGCGCCGCAGCGGTGTCGGGATCAGTGACGTCGGCGCGTGTATAGCCAAGCGGATGGGGTTGAGCGGCCAGTGTTTTGAGCCAGTGGGCGATGGCCGGGTCGTGTTCGGCGAGCACGGTGTCGGGGATGGCCAGCGGCGTGCGATCAAAGTCGATGCGGCCGGCGGCGCGCAGAAGCTCCACCTCGGCGCGTGCCGAATCCAGCAGTGTTTCCAGGGTGTCGGAGGTCGCGGTCTGGGCGGCGGCGAAGGCTGCGGCCAGGTCGCGGTCGGCGCGATCGAGCTCGCGGCGCAGTGCTTGGCGGCGGTCGTGCAGTGCGGCGCGGGCGGCCTGGTCCGCACGCTCGGCGTCGCCGCGCGCGGTGACGATGTCGTGCTCGGTGACGATCTTGTGGCCGCCGGCGGCCGCCGTGCGCGCGGCCTGCGCCTCGGCGAAGGCCTGTTGAAACTGAAGCGACGGTGGCTGTTCGGGCAGGCGGCGGGTGTGAAAGGCCAGATCGGCTTGGGCCGAGGCGATGTCGAGATCGTCGGACTCGGGGGCTGCGTGAAGGGTGTCCAGTTGAGTGCGGGCGTGCTCGATCATGCGCAGGATGTCGTTGTAGTCGGCGTCGGCGTCGGCCCACTGCTCCATGACTGCGGTGACGGCGAGACTGTATGGGCGGTCGGCATCGACTTGGCGGCGCATGCGCAGTAATTCCTCGGCGACAGCGCGCATGGCGGGACCATTTCCGGCGCGAATGTCGGCGTCGAGCGTGGTGATTTCTTTGCAGACGGTTCGATATTCGTCGCGCAGGATGGTGAGCTTCTGCATAGTGATGCCCAATTCGGGTGCAGGGCGGTTTGCTGACAAATCGTCGAATTGCAGCCCGTCAAATTCGTCCGGCGGACATACGAATGTGTACGGGTCCGGCGGGGTGTCATCGAAGTAGTCGTCGAGTGGGGCTCGCTCGTCGGTGGTTGGGTAGGTGTCTTCGGGTCGGGGGAAGCAGGTGTTCCTCGGCGGGGTCGGGCGGTGCGTCGGTGTCGTCGGGGGCGGGGATGTTGTCGAAGTCCACGCCGAGATGGGCCCGTAGGCGGTGGGTGAACGCGTCGACGGTGTAGGTGATCAGTCGGGCGTAATCGCCGGGCGCGATCGGGTCGCTGTCGGCGCTGGCGTCGGCGAGGTGTTCGGCGGCCACGCTGAGCAGGTCGCGCGGTGTCCACTTGTGGGGGTTGGCGGCGCTGATGGCGGCGACCAATCCGGGCCAGGCGGGGTCGGAGGTGATGGTTTCGGCCAGCAGGGATCCGAATACTGCGTCGACGTCGGTGATCCAGGCTGGGCGTAGCCGCGAGTGTGTGGTGGCCAGCGTGGCTGTCGGTGAGAGCGCGCCGGCGATGCGCCACCACAGCGCAGCTGCGGGTAGTTCGTCGGGAAGGGGCCCTTGGCGGGCGGCGGTGGTGATGATCTGGCGCAGGTCCGGTGTGGTGCGGGTGGCTTGGGCCAGGTGGGCGGCCAGTTGTGGCCAGTAGGCATCGGATCGCAGGCGCGGGTCGATGGCGTCGATGAGGTCGTTCCAGCGGGTGGTGTCGGCGCTGCGTCGTCCGATTCCGGCGGCGGCATGGCGCTGCAGTAGGGCTTGCACGTCGCGGGTTCGGACTGGGAATTGGCGTGCTCCGGTCAGGCGGGTGTCGGCTTCCTCGACGCCCACGGCTGCGCGGAACACCGCGATTTCTGCGGTCAGCGCCCGGTTGACGGTGATCAGGGGTCGCGCCCAGGCTGGGGCGGTCGCGTTGGTCCAGCCCTGCGCGCGCTCGCGGATGGCGTCGGCGAGGGTGTCGACGAGTTGTTCGCGCCGCGCCAGGTAGTCGCCCCACTGGAGATCATCAGCAAGTACGGTCGGAATCGCGGGCAGCCAGCGCAGCACCCCGACTCCGGAGGAGTGGGTTCCAGCGGGATCGATCCGGTGGTCCAGGACGGCGGCAGGGTCGGCGGCATCATCGACGCCGCCCTTGGCCAGCGCGTCGACCAGCAGCTGATGGGGGTCTGCACCGCTCAGGGCCAGGACGGCGAGGTTGCGGCGCAGCACCGGCCAGGCTTCGCGCGTGCTCAGCGCTGGGATCACTTCATCGGCGATGGCGTCGAGTCGGTCCCGGGCCCCGACGCCCAGGCGGTTCTCGGCGGCGGCGCCGAGCGCGTCGTAGTACATGTCTGCTGCGGCGGCCAGTCGCGCGGCGGGGTCGGATGCTTGGCGGGCTGCGGTGGTGGCCGAGACTTGGGCGCCGTCGCGAGCCAGCGTGCGGGTCAAGACGTCGACGGCGGTGTCGGGGTGGGTGGCCTTGGGCGAT
The DNA here is from genome assembly GCF_012223425.1 of Mycolicibacterium frederiksbergense. GTDB lineage: Bacteria > Actinomycetota > Actinomycetes > Mycobacteriales > Mycobacteriaceae > Mycobacterium > Mycobacterium frederiksbergense. The sequence continues at coordinate 842,907 of NZ_CP038799.1, read as the reverse complement.
AGCAGCCGGTGGGGGTCGCCCTCGGCGGTCGACAGGTAGAGGTGGTTCTCGTCGGTGGCCCGGGTCATCGCGACGTAGAGCGCTTGGCGGGTCAGCATGTCCGAGCCGACGATGTGGCAGCTGCCTTTGGTGTCGCGCCGTCCTGCGGTCAAGCCTTGGGCCGAGTCGATGGTGGCCGCGTAGCCCAGCGTCACGTGCTCGGCGATGTAGTCGGCGGGCAGGGTGACGATGCGCCCGCTGCGCAGATGGCGGGCTTTGAGGCTGCCATCGGTCATGACTTCGGTGATGGTGTAGCGGTAGCCGTTGCGGACGAAGTCGTTGCGCCCGATGCGAATCCAGCGCGCGTTCTTTCGGGTGCGGATGGTGTCCCCGGCGCTGGCGGTCAGCTGGTCGGCCAGCACCACGGTGGGAGCGCTCGCGGCGTTGGGGTCGGCGGCGAGGCGGTCGGTGCGGGCGCGTGCGTTGAGCGCGTTGATGACGTCGTTGGTGGGGGCCAGCAGTATCGAGTCTGCGCCGGCGGCCAGGTCGGCTCGCCACGCTCGGTAGGCCATGTCGGCGGCGGTGTCGTCGGTGCCGACATGGACGCGGTGGTGGTCGATGTAGAAGCCGATGCCGGCCGGGTCGGCGTCGTGCAACGCCAGCCCGGCGGCCGCTTCGGCGGCCGACCGGAAGCGCACGACTTCGGAGAGGGTGAGCGCGTCGGTGGCTTCGGCTATGTCGCGTAGCACTCCACCGGCTGAGATCGACGACAGCTGCCCGTCGTCACCGACGAGGCGCACGCTGGCGCCTTTGCGCAGCGCGTCGGTGATCATCGCGTCAAGGCCGGCGGTGGCGGCCTTGCCGGCTTCGTCGACGACGATCAGCGTGTCTGGGCCGACCTTCTCGAACCACTTCGGACGACCGAGCACCGCCTTGGTGGGGTCGGCTGACCACACGTACTTGTCGAGGGTGTCGGTGGTCGCGCCGAGGTCCTCGCCGAGCACGATCGCCGCGTCGGCGGTCGGGGCCAGGCCGATAACGTGTCCGCCGGAGCTGCGCCAGGCGTGCGCCAGTGCGGCCATCGCGGTGGTCTTGCCGGTCCCGGCCGGCGCCAGTGCGAGCGCGACACGGCGTCCGCAGGTCGCCATCTCCGAGACCAGGGCGGCCTGGCCGGGGTTGAGCGTGCGGCCTCGGGCCCCCGAATCCGCCAGTGCCAGTTCGGCATCGCCAGCGCTAGCCCGTCGACCGTCTTCGCGACCGACCGCGGACAGGATGCGCCGCTCGGCGGCCAGCGTCGCCGCGCTGGTGTAGACGGCGACGCCGTGGCGGCTGTAGACGCTGGCGCCGTCGCGGCGACGCAACGCGCCAGGCTCACCCAACTCAGCATCGGCGATGCGGGCGTGCGGCACCGAAAACGCATCGGAAAGGGCGGTGTCGGTGAGGTGCTCGACGAGTGCGCCATCGTGCGCCAGGCCGTGCGCGCGGACCTGGCGCAGCGCCTCGGCGCGCACATGGTGGCGCTGCCAGGTTGAGCGCGCCTCGCTGACGGTGGCGATCAGTTCGCCGGCGCGCGCTGCGACCCATTGCGCATCGACCTCGGGTGGACTTTGGGTGCGGTCGGGACCGGCGAGGGTGTCGGCCAGCATCTGATTGAGTCCGGGGCGCCCGAGTACCTCGACGGCTTGGCTGCGCCAGGTGTGGCGCTGTTCAGCCAGTGAGCGCGGCTCGTGTTTGGCCTCACGCGATTCCAGTGTCGCCTGCTGGGCCAGGGCGATTGTCTCGACGTTGGTCGGCTCGCGGCCGTGGGCGGCGTGAAACTGCTTGGCGAGCTCGGCGGTGCGCGCCTCGATCGCCGCGCGCCGGCTCGACCAGCGCGACATCAATTCGGTCGACATTCCGTCGATCTCGCGCACCGGTCGCTTACCGCGTCCGCGGGCCTGGTCGACGAAGCGCACGCCGAGGCTGGCGATCATGTGGGCTTCGAGGCGGGTGTTGTACAACTCCGAGGCCGCCACGGTGACGCGGTGCAACGGTTGACCGTCCAGGGCCAGCCACCGGCGCACCCCATTGGCGTCGACGTGAGACACCTTGTTCGACACCGCGACGTGGGTGTGCAGGTCGGGGTCACCGGCGCGGGAATCGCGGTGGGTGAACGCCGCGGCGATGAGTCCTTCGGTGTCGACCTGGGCCACCCCGTTGGCGCCGGTGCGGGTGAATGCTGCGGAATCCTGCAGCCACTCCAGTACGTCGGTGACCGCCGCGTCGTGGGCGGTTTCGATCTGTTCGGCCACCGACAGCGGGGCGATGGCCCAGAGCGCCGACACCGATTTCACCGGTGAGAACGTCAGGTCATAACCGGCCACGGCGGTGGTGCGGGCGCGGGTGTTGCGTGCGATGAACCCCGAGAGCTCCCGATCGTCGGCCGGGGGCGGCCGTACTGTTCGCTAAAGAGATTCACGGCCACACGGGTGCGGATCCGGGCGCGGACATCCGCGGTGATGGTGGCGTTCCAGTGCTCGCCCGCTTCGGCGTTGTGGTCGCGGTAGCCCACCGCCAGGCGGCGGGCGAACTCCGGCTCGCCGTCGCGGACGAGGAACTTGCGCCCCAGCAGGCTCGCCGCCCGTTGTGTACCGATACCTCGCCCGGCGACGTGGTTCTCGATGCGCTCAGCGTTGGGGTGTATACCCTCCCCGTAGAGGGCGCGCATCTGCTCCTCGCTGACTCCGGAGCCCGCCTCGACAGTCCAAATCTGTTCGCGTGCCTGGGCACTGACCTCGCACCGGCCGGTATCGGACAGGGCGGTCAGGCCGCGGCCCATCCACTGCCCGGGTGCCTCGCCCTTGGCTGAGTAGTAGTCGGCCAGCGTGGAGCGGCCCCGTTCGGTGCTATCGGCGGCGGCGACCTGCCGCACCAGGTACAGGTATCCGTCCCCGGCGGTCAGCTTGTGCAGCGTCATCACCATGACGCCCACCGAATGGAGTCCATGCCCGGGACGCTATGAAGCTCGGCACCAAGAATGCCACCACCAAACCGGGTGTCCTTAAACAACTCTCAGGATCAGGGCCTGGATGCAAGAGGTGTGTGGTCTGTCGATGGGCCGTGAAAGGGGGCTGTGAGGGGGTGAGCTGAGGCGGCGGTGAGGGGTGGTGAGGAGGACGGGCAGCGGTGTGGTGCGTGAGCGATGGTGGTGCGGCAGAAGTGACGGTGAAAATATTGGTGGACAGCGAATGTGGCTGTGGTGGTGGCCCGGTCGGCCGGAAGCTTCTAGGGTTCCGACCATGACAGCAGCAGGTACGTCAAAGGTGGAGGCCCGGCGGCGGGCGCGCGAGGCGACCCGTCGCGCCAATGAGGCTCGCGCTGCGCGGGAGCGGGCCAACATTGAGAACGCGGCGACCTACATAGTGGCCAAGACCAAACTTGCCGCGGTAGACACGTGGGAGCGCGAACGACTTGCCCAGCTCCGCGATCAAGTGCGGGCCGAGGCCAACAAGCGGCGCGCAGTCCATCGCGCCGAGGCGGGCGCGGCGCTCAAACTCATGCAGGGCAATGGTGAGACCCTGACGACGATCGCTGATCTGACCGGCGACGGCATTGGAGAGATTCGCGCGATGCTGCGGCACGCACCAAAACCCGAAAAGCCTATGGCGAGTAACGGTTCGCATGCACCAGGCGGCGATGGCGCCCGGGCGGGGTCCATGGATGGCGTTGATAGCACCGGCGCTGTGCGTGATGTGACCGTGGCATGATCGGCGCCGGCCGTGGGGGCGTTCGGGCAGACCTGGCAGAGATGCGCCGTCTCCGCCGCTCACCACGATCCGTTCCCGCTCGGCTGGCCGGGGGCGCTCAGCGCTGCGTGGTCACGGTACGCCGTACGGACGAGTGGGGATGTGACGCCTGAACGCTTGGGCGCCCCTGCCATTCGCATACGCCGCCGCTCCTCCGTCGCGGGTATCCGTGGTCGTTTTGGGACGGCTGATGTCAGAGCAGCGATCTAGAGTCGGCGGTCAAGAGGAGCGCGGGCAGGCCGATCGTTGATCAGCGTCTGCATGCTGGTGAGATCGCCGCATCCTGAGTCACGTCGTATGCGGTCAATGATTTCCGATTGCGAAATCTGGACAGGTGGATTGGGTGCCGATGGTTACAGGCGCTTCTACCTCGCCCGTGTCGGGGGGCTGTGTGTGCTTTCGCGCCGCTACGCATTGGCGATCGAAGGGGTGTGGTCGCGGCGCGTGCTGGGGCTGCACGAGTGCCGCAACCCCGCGTGTGCGTCAAGATCGCACACGACAGCGCAGCACAAGCTGCATGTCGTTTCAGGTTTTAGGGCGACAACATGGAGCGCATGTCGCAGATGCGTCGCGACCGTGGCCGCTATGCCGTGCGATGTTTCAACAGTCGCGGTGTACGGCGGCAATGATTCAGTGGCACTTCACGAGGCGGTACCAAACGGCTGGGACGCAGCCGCGGTGCAGGCGGTGCTGCTTGGCGATCAGCCGACGCTCCGGTGCGTATGGGCGCCCGCGAAGGATCGGCGTCTGGGCGTCGGATACCGCCCCCTGGGCGGGCAGTGCGGGCCGGTGGCGGCCGGTGTCACAGCGATGAGCTGAGCAAGTCGAAGAAGCGGTCGTTGGGGCTGCCCTGGACTGCTCAGGAGCAGCACGGCGGTGCGGGGTGGACGTGTCGTGCCGCTGTCGAACCACACAGCAAGGCGGAGACGCACGCCGTGCGAGCCCAGCAGATGCAGTGCTGCCCAATCGTTTCGCGCCGGCCGTCACCGTTGGTGTAGATGCGCAGCGAGTCGCTGTAGCTCAGCATCGCCAGCCGGCAGTCGGCCTCCGGGTGAGGCTGTCGACGGGCGCGTAGTTGCGCGGCATGGTAGATGAAGGCGGTGAGGGCGCTGGCGGGGGAACGGCTCGAGAAGGCCGTCCCTGCGGTCACCACGCCAAGTCGCCTGGGTGGACATCGCAGGCTCGACGGCGCTCGGGAATGGCGTCATTGGTGAAACAGCTCGCGGTAACCGTCCAGCCGGGGGTGCTGCTCGATAGTGCGATCACCCTCGCAAGCTCAAGGGGGCAGTTGTAGTGTGATCCGTCCTGCGTGGCCGCTCTCCCATCGTGCGAGGGGTATTGCCGCTCGGTGACCTCGACGAGGTAATAGAGAATGGCGCGATGGCTATGTTGGGGCACTGGTGTGAAGGAGGTTTGATGGATAACGAATGTTATCCATCAAAACGGCACCCGTATCAGATCGCCACAAAGGCGATTGACAGCTTAGACGTTGACCACCATTAGTATGGGGACGCCTACGGAGGGTTACCCACCACCCTACCTCCGCCGAAGGGGCAGACAGGAAGCATCGTTGCTGCTTAGGATGCCTTTTTCACCGTGACTCGCGTTGTCTTCCGCCTGTTGTGCCCACATTTTGCCCACCGTTTTTGGCGCGTATTCGGCGTTCAAGTTCGACGCCAAGTCGTCGAGGTCAGAGTCGAACAGGTCGGCGTATACGTCGAGGGTCACCTTCGCGCCGCGGTGACCGAGCATGCGCTGTAGCGCAAGCACGTTGGCTCCTGCCGACAGTGCCAACGAGGCACAAGTGTGCCGCAGATCGTGCGGAGTGATCGTTTGCAATCCGGCTCGCCGCAACGCTGCGGCGAACCAACCGCTGGCAGAGCGCGGTCGTGGCAGGTAGCCGCCGTCGAGGGCGGGAGAGATTAGAGCCTCTCGTCTCTGTCAATGGCCAGGTGGAAGTACCCGCTGGTGGCCAGATGAAAGTATCCACCCCGTGCGGTGATTCCTAGGTTGTCGGGGTGGTCTCCTTTCGGTGTTGGGCGTCTTTCATGCGGTAGGACTGGCCGTCGGTGATGACGACGGTGGCGTGGTGCAGCAGGCGGTCGAGGATGCTGACGGCGGTGGTCTGTTCGGGCAGGAATCGGCCCCATTGCTCGAAGGGCCAGTGTGACCCGATGGCCAGACTGCGGCGTTCGTACGCGCCGGCGACGAGCCGGAACAGCAGCTGGGTGCCGGTGTCATCCAAGGGTGCGAAGCCGAGCTCGTCGAGAATGATGAGGTCGACTCGCAGCAGCGATTCGATGATCTTGCCAACGGTGTTGTCGGCCATCCCGCGGTAGAGGGTTTCGACGAGATCGGCGGCGGCGAAGTAACGCACCTTGAGGCCGGCGTGGATCGCGGCGGTCCCCAACCCGATCAGGGTGTGGCTCTTGCCGGTCCCGGCGGGACCGATGATCGCCAGGTTACGTTGTGCACGTATCCATTCCAGACTCGACAGGTAGTCGAAGGTCTTCTGTGGGATCGACGATGCGGCTACATCGAAGCTCTCCAATGTCTTGGGCACGGGGAACGCGGCAGCTTTGAGCCGGTTGACGACGTTGGAAGCATCCCGGGCCGCGAGTTCGGTCTCGACTAGAGTTCGCAGCACCTCTTCAGGGGTCCAGCGTTGGGTCTTGGCGGTGATCAGCACCTCCGGTGCCGTTCGCCGGATGGCCGCCAGCTTCAGGCGGCGTAGTCCGGCATCGAGATCGGCATCTAATGGTGGAACTGATTTTGGTGCAACGGGTTTGGTATCGGTCAACGGTGCTGTGTTGGTCACGAGTTCACCTCACCGTCAGCGACGGGTGCGACCCGGTAGGCCTCCAGCGACCGGGTCGGGGCGACCGGCAGGTCCAGGATCAACGCATCCCCGGCGTCGCGTGGCTGCGGGGCGCCGGTGCCGGCGGCCAGAATGGAGCGCACGTCGGCGGCGCGGAACCGCCGGAACGCTACCGCCCGGTGCAACGCCGCCACCAACGCCTGTTCACCGTGGGCGGCGCCCAGAGCGAGAAGGATCTCCAGTTCGGAGGCCAGGCGGGTGTTGCCGATCGCGGCAGCGCCGACCAGGAACGCCTGCGCGTCGTCGCCGAGGTCGCAGAACTGCTTCTCCACGGTGGTCTTCGGCCGTGGTCCGCGGTTCGGTGCCGGCCGGGGCCCGTCGTAGTGCTCGTCGAGAATTGAGGCGCCACCGGGTGCGATGAGTTCGTGTTCGGCCACGACCACCCCGGTGGCCGGCTCGAGCAGGCACACCGCGCCGTGATCGACCACAACGGCCACGCTGGTCCCGATCAGCCGGGTCGGTACCGAGTAGCGGGCTGACCCGTAGCGCACACACGACAACCGGTCGACTTTACGTAGCACCGAGGGTGCACCGATCTGCAGTCGTAGCGATGGGAGTGGTTGGAGCACTTGGCGTTCGGCGATCAGTCGGTCGTCGGGGACCGCTTGGACCTCCGAGTGCGCCGTGGCGTTGACTTCGGCGCACCAGGCGGCCGCGGCGGCGTTGGCGGCCCTCAGATCCACCGGGGAGTCGGCGATGGCAGCCTCGGTCAGCAGCGGCACTGCAAGGTCGCGTTGGGCATAGCCGCACAGATTCTCCACGATGCCCTTGGACTGCGGGTCGCCGGCGTGGCAGAAGTCCGGGGCGAACCCGTAGTGCGTCGCGAAGCGGACGTAGTTCGGGGTCGGGACAACGACGTTGGCGACGACCCCGCCTTTGAGGCAGGCCATCCGGTCGGCCAGCACCCGCGCCGGAACGCCGCCGACCACGGCCAGTGCTTCGGCGATCAACGCCAGCGTGGTGGAGGCTTTCTGGTCGGTGGCAAAGCGCACGAAGCGCCACCGGGAGAATGCCAGCACCGCGCAGAACAGGAACAGCCCCGGCGCGGCCTGGGCCCAGTCGATCACCAGATACTCGCCCGGCGCCCACACTGCCGGGCGGCGGCCACGGTGATTGTTACTGCGCCACAACGCTTTCTTCTCTGCGACCAGACGCCGAAAATTACGCGGCGAGCCCTGGTAGCCGGCGGTCCGGGCGATCGGCAATAGCCGTTTGGCCGAGATCCGGCCTTGTGATTTCTCGACGCGTTCAGCGACGAGTTCGGCGACCGTGTCGTAGTTGTGCGCTCGTTCGACCCGGCGTGCTGGCGGTATGCCGGCCTGCTCGGCCTCGTGCCGGTCGATGATCTTCTTGACGGTGCGGTGGGTGGTGCCGCACCTATCGGCGGCACCCCGGTACGACCCGAGCTCGTAGTAGGCGGAAATGATGTCCATGCGGTCCTTCGCAGATTTCAATGGAACTCCCCGATGGTGATGGCGATTGATTGGCGCCTTCACCGTCACCATCGGGGCCCGCAGTTCCTGATCGACACGACGAACACGGGGTGGATACTTTTATCCGGCCAAAACTGGATACCTCCACCTGGCCACCAGTGGGTACTTTTTCATGGCCACGGACACCATGTGAGCATGAGAAAGCGGGCCTCCTTCGGTGAAGCAACTGGCGTCAGACACCAGCAGCTTCGAAGGAGGCTCGCCCTTCTCGGCGGAGCCACACGGGTGGGGAATTTCGATGAGCATCAGTGGGGAATTTCAGCGAGCGCCGTCAATTCCGGCTTAAGTCGGTGCCAACATCACGGCCTACATTGCCCTCGCGTTGGCGATCGCATAGCCGCTTCAGGGTCCGGACCAGCTGGCTTCGAAGTGGATGTCCACCGCCACGCACCCGAAGCCATCCGAACATGGGCCGACGATTACCGAAACCTTCTGGGCGTCACGGAAAAACCTTCTGGGCATCACGAAAAAATAATCGGCGAGTGACCCGAGATGCCGGTTTCATTTTCTTCCACTAACCAGTGAGCCACGTCAACGAGCTCGATGTGGGTTTCTCACATAAAGCACATCGAACTTCACTATGGAGAAGCGTGTGGCGATCGTGCGCCTCGGCGTCCGTGGTCGTATACCGCGTTCACCGGGCAGTATCGTTTACTCGTCGAACCCTTCATCTGGGATGGCAAACACCGTCCGTGCGTTTTCGTTGAGATTGGCAAATCCATCGATGATCACCCGCTTCACGCGCATCTCGTCGTCAGCGATGCGAATCAGCCACGTGCGAAAGGCCGACCCGGTGAATTCTTCGCTGACCAACGCGGGCGCCTTCCAGCGACGAAAATAGAACTCAAGACGGGTCGTCAGCTCCACCACACCCTCATTCACCGGGACGTAGGAAAGTACGTGGCGCAGCTCGAGGCGTTCGTCGAAGATCCCGTCGCGTTGGTTGAGGTACACCTGTAGGCCATCGCGGCCTTTCCACTGGTGACCACCACGAAAACCGATCTGAAAGTCGTCGGTGAGGACCGCGGCGAACATCGGTTCGGATTTCCTTCGCTTCTCCAATCGAAGGAATAAGTCGATGGTCGCAATGAAGCCAGGCAGGTCCGGGGCGCCGCCGGGTACCTTCCTGTCGGCCTCCGTTTCTTCGGATGTCATCAGCCGAGATTGCGGGCTAGCTCGGCGGCGGCGTCTTTTAGGGCACTGCAAGCTTTGCGAACATCGGAGGGCCGGAATCGATAACTCGGCGCTGACGCGTTTAGTGCCAGCCTTATCCCGGAACCACCTTGGGGTACCGCCACGGCAACAGACGCGACGCCTTCCTCACTTTCCTGCCTGCTGATCGCGAACCCGCTTTTCCTGACCTCTGCCAATTGAGTGCGCAGTTCGGTGAGAGTGCGCACGGAATGCTCAGTGAGTGGCTCCAAATGTGGGTCGGGGTACAACTGGTCCAGCTCGTCGTCGGATAGGCCGGCGAGTAGGACTTTGCCGGTCGACGTGCAGTGTGCAGGACGCGTGCTACCCAAACGCGAGATCACCCGGACGGCAGAAGGGCTTTCGAGTGTCGCGATGAAGCGAACCAGTCTGCCGTCCAACGTTCCTACGTGCACGGTTTCCTGAAGCGTGTCGACCAGCTGGCGCAGAATCGGGGCGGCCGTGCGTGGTATGTCCATCCTGGAGTGGACAGCGAACGCCACGTTTGTCAGGGACGGTCCGGGCTGGTACGCCTTGCTGGCCGGATCTTGGCGGACGAACCCACGGTACTGAAGCATCGATAACAGGCGATGCGCGGTCGACGAAGCGACGCGCAGGTACTCACTGGCGTCAGTGAGCCGGATCTCAGAGCGCTCTCCTAGGAGGAGGAGTAGGCGAAGAGCGTTGTCGACAGACTCGATCGGATATTGCGGGGGCTTCCCTGTGCTGTCACGCTCCATGCCCGCGAGTGAGGGTTTCTGCATGACAGAGAGCGTACCGCGGTCAGGTTCGAATGCAGGTCGAAGAATCGCGACGAGTCCGGTGCCGGGGGCGAAAAGTCGCCTTCATGCGCACAAGCCTGGCCGCCGTTTGTCTGCCTTGGCTGCGGCGGGTAGTTGGGGGCCGCCGACTTGCTTCTTGGCGCACGCGGCGGTGCCTTCGTCGACGAGCAGTTCGCCTGTGGCAGTACAGGATCGCCGCGTTAATACGTTTTGGCTCATCCCTGTGGTAGCCGCTCGGATCGGACGCTTGTCCCCCGCCCCCCTGTGGTAACGGGTTGCGGTCCTCTTTTGCGCGGTCTAGCGCTCACTCGCTGCAGTCTCGACTAGTCAACGCCCTCGTTTGACTCCACCGGTAAGGAGACGGCATAATCTCTGCTAGACAGAGTCGCGTTCTACATAACAGTGAAGGCGCCTTGGTCGTGGATCGAGTCCAGTCACTGAGTCATGGAGTTGAACATGCAGGATCACGGTGAGGTGTTAGCGGCTGTACGCACTGGCATGATCCCGGCGCACGTGTATAACGACAAGCAAATTTTCTCGCTCGAGAAGGAGCGCCTGTTCAGTCGGGCGTGGTTGTTCGTGGCGCACGAGTCGGAGATTCCGCAGCCGGGGGACTACGTGGTCAGACAAGTGTTGCAGGATTCGTTCATCGTCGCTCGTGATTCTGCCGGCGAGATCCGGGTGATGTTCAATATGTGCCTCCATCGCGGTATGCAGGTTTGCCGGGCGGAAATGGGGAACGCGTCGAACTTCAGATGCCCGTACCACGGGTGGTCTTACCGCAACGACGGCCGCATTATCGGCCTGCCGTTTCACCAAGAGGCCTACGGAGGAGACGCCGGGTTCAACAAGGCGGGGCAGACCCTGTTGCCAGCGCCGAGTGTGGCCAGCTACAACGGGTTGATCTTCCTGTCGATGGATCCTGACGCGGAATCGCTTGAAGAGTATCTGGGTGATTTCAGGTTCTATCTCGATTTCTACACCAAGCAGGGCCCCAACGGCCTTGAGGTGCGGGGTCCGCAGCGTTGGCGGGTAAAAGCGAACTGGAAGATCGCAGCTGAGAATTTCGCCGGGGACATGTACCACACACCTCAGACGCACACGTCTGTGGTGGAGATCGGCTTGTTCCGAGAGCCGAAGGCCAACAAGCGCAAAGACGGCGCCACGTATTGGGCGGGTAGAGGTGGGGGCACCACATACAAGCTGCCCGAGGGGAGTTTCGAGGACCGGATGAGCTATGTGGGCTACCCGGCGGAGATGATCAGTCGAGCCAAGGCCACCTGGACCGAGCAGCAGCAACAAGTCGTCGGCACCGACGGGTTCATGATCTCGGCCGCGACGTGTTTTCCCAACATCAGTTTCGTGCACAACTGGCCGAAAGTGGAGGACGGGGAGCACGTCTTGCCGTTCATTTCAATCCGGGTGTGGCAGCCAATCAGCGAGAACGAAACTGAGGTGCTGTCGTGGTTTGCGGTGGATTCTGATGCCCCGGCAGACTTTAAGGCGGACTCGTATAAGGCTTATTTGATGTGTTTCGGCTCGACGGGAATGTTCGAGCAAGACGATGTCGAGAACTGGGTGTCGCTGACCAACACGGCGGGGGGTTCCATGGCCCGCCGACTGCGGCTGAACAGCCGGATGGGACTGCTCGCAGACGATGTACGGGTGGTTGACACCCTTAGCAGCGCTCAATTCCACGGGCCGGGATACGCTCAGCTCGGTTACAACGAGAACAATCAACGGCAATTGTTGAGGCTCTGGGCCGACTACCTGGACATGCCGCCGCTGCGCGTCGACCCGGCTACGGTGCTCAGCGACAATCCGCATGGAATTGAACCAATGGTCCAGACCAACGGCGCGGGCGCCGCCGGTATTGACTCGGGGTCCGCTCCGACGTCGGTGATGCTATGAGCGTCCACGAACACCAGCGCATTGGTCAGCCCACGGCGCCATCGGTACTCGGGGCGCACGCGGCGCGCGCCCAACGCGTCGGCGACCCGTTGCCGTTCGACGACCCTCGTCACCTCCAGGCGCATAGTTTCCTCGTCAACGAGGCGTACCTCCTCGATGCTCAAGACTACGACCGGTGGCTGGGTCTGCTTACCGAGGACATCCACTATTACATGCCGGTGCGGATCACCACCGCCGCGGGAGCCGGATTTGATAGCTCACCGGGAATGGCGCATTTCGACGAGAACAAATACTCACTTGAGCGCCGGGTTGCCCGTTTCGCCACCGAGCATGCCTGGACTGAGGATCCGCCGTCGCGTCTGCGTCACTTCATCACCAATGTGCGCACATTCCTCAGCGACGATGCCGACCACCTCGTGGTCGACAGCGCTGAGTTGCTTTTCCGCAGCCGTGGCGACGTCAACGAGTCCACGCTCATCTCATGTGGTCGTGAAGATCTTCTACGTCGCGATGGCAACGCGCTCAAACTCGCACGCCGAACAATCTGCGTCGATGAATCAGTGCTTCGAATGCAGAATCTGGCGGTCTTCCTATGAGCTCAAACGGATCCGGCGAGGGCGCGCAGTCGCCCCCACAACCGGCGTGCGAGGAACTGTCGACGCTGCTGGCCGGGTCGACCGGTGATGCACTGAACATTGCCAACGAGTTCGCAGAGGTCGTCGTGCGCCGAGTGACCACTCGCAATGGAGCTCGGCTGTTGATTCAGGCGCCGAAATCGGCGCAGTGGGTCTCGCTGGATGCCTTGGAACTCGAGGCGCTGACCTGGCAGAATCCGGCCACCTTGGCGGCCATGGTGGGGAACGCAGGTGCTCCGTTGATTCTGGGCGAGGAGGTATGACTGGCTGGCTGGCGGGCAAACGCGCGTTAATCGTGGGAGCAGGTTCGGGTATCGGTCGGGCCACGGTCGACGCGTTCCTGAACGAGGATGCCCGGGTGGCCGTGCTCGAGTACGACAGCGATAAGTGCGCCACGCTGCGCCAGCAGCTGCCCGACGTTCCGGTGATCGAGGGCGATGGGACCACTCGCACCGCCAACGACGAAGCAGTGCAGGTCGCTGTCGACGCCTTCGGCGGACTCGACACATTGGTGAACTGCGTGGGGATTTTCGATTTCTACCGCCGTATTCAGGACATCCCCGCCGAGCTGATCGACCAGGCGTTCGACGAAATGTTTCGCATCAACGTCCTGAGTCATATCCACTCAGTCAAGGCAGCAGTGCCGGCGCTGATGGGCCAGGACGGCGCCTCGATCGTGCTCACCGAGTCCGCGTCATCGTTCTATCCAGGACGCGGCGGCCTGCTGTATGTGGCGTCGAAGTTCGCGGTGCGCGGCGTAGTCACTGCACTGGCTCACGAACTCGCGCCGAGGATCCGTGTGAACGGTGTCGCCCCCGGGGGGACGTTGAACACCGACCTGCGCGGACTCGACAGCCTCGACCTTGGCGCCCGCCGTCTGGATGCTGCACCAGATCGGGCCCGCGAATTGGCTGCCCGCACACCGCTGGGCGTGGCCCTATCGGGTGAAGACCACGCCTGGAGTTACGTCTTCCTCGCTTCTCACCGCTCCCGCGGGCTCACCGGCGAAACGATCCATCCCGACGGCGGTTTCAGCCTCGGACCCCCACCCCAGCGGAATTGAACCCGACGAACACAGGGAAGGAAAGCAGATGGGCGGAGTTATAAAGGCTAAGCGCGAGGTATGTCAGGGCTACGCGAACTGTGTCGTTGCGGCCGAGGATTACTTCGACATCGACGATCGGGGACTCGTGGAGGTCCGCAAGACGGAGGTTCCTTCCGCGGACAGGACCCGGGTCGAGGAGGCTGCGCGCAGCTGTCCGGTGGCCGCGCTGGAAGTCCTAGACGAATGACGTCGCGGGTCGTCATCGTCGGCAGTTCTGTCGGCGGGGTCCGCACGGCCCAGGCGCTGCGCTCGCAAGGCTACGATGGCGACGTCGTCCTGGTGGGCGAGGAAACTGCGCTGCCCTACGACAAGCCGCCATTATCCAAGGCATTGCTTGCGGGTACGAGTGACATCGCCGCTGTGACGTTACTCAGTAGAGACGCTGCCGCCGCCGACCGCATCGAGCTTCTCCTCGGCCGCCGCGCGATCGGAGTGGATGTCGCAGCGTGTCAGGTCGAGTTCGCCGATGATGAGCCCCTGCGTTATGACCACCTGGTGGTGGCCACCGGAGCCAGCGCGCGACCATCCCCGTGGGGCCACGGATCGGGCATTCATGTGCTCCGCACTCTGGAGGACTGTCTGCGGCTACGGGACGACCTTGTCGCCGGTGTCCGCCTCGTGGTGATCGGGGGAGGATTCATCGGGGCCGAAGTTGCGTCAACCGCCCGGTCAATGGGGGGCAGGTGACCGTTGTCGACCCGGTGCCCGTTCCGATGAGCAGGGTTCTGACCGAAGAGATCGGCGAGTGGTTCATCGATTTGCACCGAAACCACGGAGTGCACACGCGCTTCGGTATCGGTGTCGAGAATATTGAGGGGGAGCGCGGCAACCTCAAGATCGGCCTCACGGACGGGACGGTCCTAGAAGCCGACACGGTGGTGGTGGGCATCGGCGCCGTTCCGAATGACGGCTGGCTGATGCAGTCGGGACTGCTAGTCGATGACGGCCTGGTCTGCGACGAGTTCTGTCGTGCAGTTACGTCACAAAACATCTACGCAGTCGGCGACGTGTCGCGTTGGTTCCATCGCGCCCGCGGCGTGACGATGCGCATCGAACACTGGACAAACGCGGTCGACCAGGCCTCTTGCGTCGCGCATAATATTTTGTATCCCGATGAATTGCGCTGCTACGAGCCCGTCGAGTACGTCTGGAGCGACCAGTACGACTGGAAGATTCAGGTCTGTGGCCAGACAACTCACCTAGGAGAGCCACTCGTCGTCGGAGATCGACTGTCCGACAATCGATTCACAGTCCTCTACCCGGATGGCGAGCAACGTCTTGGTGGCGCGGCGGTGGTGAACTGGCCTCGAGCACTGATCGAGTGCAGGCGTGCGCTGCAGGCCGGTAGCGATCTCGAAAGTGTGCGGGGAAGGCTCGAAGTGTTGACGAACCCACCCGATACCGCCGCAACGCGATCGCCATAGTCGGGCCACAAGTGGTTGCGCGCCGCATTGCAAGTGGGACTGGTTTCCCACCGAACATGCTCGCTGCGGCTTCGCCGCGTTCTTAGCTCGGAATGTCGCGGCTTTCTACCGCGCGAGGTCCTCGGTGGCCGCGGCGCGGTATTCAGGTTTCGGCCACCGCCCCGGCTCGGTGGACAGGCCGATACCGCGCCTTGGGCGCCGGCATCACGGATGAGTTGCCGCGACCGCATCGCTCCCCTAGACGGAACTCGGCTCGAAACGGAGTGGCCGATCATCGAGGTTCGGGGCTGCGCCGCTGGCGACCGACCCACATCGGTGACCTCTGGGACCCTATCGACAACACAACCTGTCGCAGCCGACACGGCGCCACGAGTCATGAAGAAGACCTCGGAGGTTGTTGAGCGTTCCTAGCTCACTTGGAGGTCTTCTTGTTCTCACCTCGCCACGCCGTCACCAACGGCGATGGTCAGTACGGTGAGGTTAGTACGCGGCACTTCCTGGTGTTGACGCAATCGGCCGGTCCCGATACTCTCTAAGTAACAGAGTAGTGTTCTGCAAAACAGAGAAGGTAGTCTCATGTCGACCGCTGAGATTTCAGGGCTTCACGAATTCGACGCCGAGCTCGAGGCTGCCAACTTACGTGGACAATGGATCTACGACGAAATGCTGGAGAGCGTCGTCGGCGGCCCCAAGCCCGCCGGTGTTCCGTTTCTGTGGCGATGGCACGATGTTTACGCGAAGCTTCTGAAGTCGTGCGACGTGATGCCTGAAAGTTTGACGGCGCGACGCAATCTCTCGTTCATCAATCCGGATGCCCGGGGAACCACGCACACCATCAACATGGGTATGCAGATGCTCAAGCCCGGCGAGATTGCCTATGCGCACCGCCACACCATGGCAGCGCTGCGGTTCGCTATTCAAGGCGGCCCCGGCCTGGTGACTGTGGTGGATGGCGAGCCTTGTCAAATGGACACCTACGACCTGGTTCTGACCCCTCGCTGGACGTGGCATGACCATGAGAACGCCACCTCGGAGAACGTCGTTTGGCTCGACGTGCTGGATATCGGCCTAGTGCTCGGGCTGAATGTGCCCTTCTATGAGCCCTATGGCGAGATGCGCCAACCTCAACGCGAGGACCCGGGAGAGCATCTCGCTGACCGCGGTGGGATGCTGCGCCCGGCGTGGGAGCAGGTCAAGGCGGCGAACTTCCCGTACCGCTATCCTTGGCGTGACGTCGAGCGGCAGCTCCAGCGGATGGCGGGCCTTGCGGGCAGTCCCTACGACGGCGTAGTCCTGCGTTATGCGAACCCCGTTACCGGCGGATCGACTATGCCAACGCTGGATTGCTGGGTGCAGTTGCTGCGGCCGGGCCAGCAGACCGAGGCCCATCGCCACACGTCGAGTGCCGTGTATTTCGTCGTGCGCGGTGAGGGAACTACGGTTGTCGACGGGGTCGAACTCGACTGGGGGCCCCACGACAGCTTCGTGGTGCCCAACTGGAGCACCCATCACTTCGTCAACCGGTCGGCAGAAAATGCGTTGCTGTTCTCGGTCAACGACATCCCTACATTGAAGGCTCTCGATCTCTACTACGAAGAGCCCGAGCTGTCTTTGGGGACGCAGCCATTTCCGCCGGTCCCCGCTAACCTCCGAGCCCGCTGACGATTCACGAGAGAGGCAGTGCACGTGCGTGACACGAAGTTGACCGTCGATGACATCACCGGTGTCGTCGGCATTATCCCTACGCCCTCCATCCCGACGGCCGACCAACCGGGCACCGCGTTCTCCGTAGACCTCGATGAGGCGGCGAAGCTCGCCGACGCGATGGTCCGTGGCGGAGTGGATGTGCTCATGACCACAGGCACCTTCGGCGAGTGCGCCTCGCTGACGTGGGACGAGTTGCAGAGCTTTGTCGCCACCGTGGTCGACGCCGTCGCGGGACGTATCCCGGTTTTCGCCGGAGCGACGACGCTCAATACCCGCGATACGATCGCGAGGGGTCGCCGGCTCGGCGAGCTCGGCGCCGATGGCCTGTTCGTGGGTCGTCCGATGTGGCTGCCCCTGGATGACGCCGGCATCGTGCGCTTCTACCGGGATGTGGCCGAGGCAGTGCCGAACATGGCATTGGTGGTCTACGACAACCCCGGCGCCTTCAAGGGAAAGATCGGGACGCCCGCCTACGAGGCACTCAGCCAGATACCCCAGGTCGTCGCTGCCAAGCATCTCGGGCTGCTCAGTGGCTCCGCCTTCCTTTCCGACCTCCGCGCGGTAAGCGGTCGCGTGCGGCTACTGCCGCTTGAGACTGACTGGTACTACTTTGCGCGGCTCTTCCCAGAAGAGGTCACCGCCTGCTGGTCGGGCAATGTGGCCTGCGGCCCTGCGCCAGTAACGCACTTGCGCGACCTAATCAGAGCCCGCCGCTGGGACGACTGCCAAGCGCTCACCGACGAACTCGAGGGGGCTCTTGAGACGCTGTACCCGGGCGGCAACTTCGCCGAATTCCTCAAGTACAGCATCCAGATCGACAACGCCCAATTCCAGGCGGCCGGTTTTATGCGCACGGGGCCCACCCGACCGCCGTACACCGAAGTGCCGGAGTCCTATTTGGCTGGCGGGCGCGAGGCCGGCAAGAACTGGGCCGCACTCCAGCAGCGCTATGCGTCACTTGCCGTCTCGAACCACTGAATCGCCTGAGGACAGCACATGTTGGTGAAGACGTTGGGTTATGTGGGTGTGGAGTCTCCGGATGCGAAGGAGTGGTTGGCGTTCGGTCCGGAGGTTTTGGGGATGGAGGCGGTTGAGGCGTCCAGTGGGTCGGTCCTGTTGCGGATCGACGACGCCGATCATCGTTTGGCTGTGCATCACGGAGAGCGCAACCGGATGTTGTATGCGGGCTGGGATGTGGGCAGCGAGGAGGCGCTTGAGGCTGCCGGGGAGTTGCTGCACAAGCGGGGCATTGGGTTTGAGGTGGGGACCGAGGAGGACTGCGCGGCCCGCGGGGTGTTGGGCTTTGTGACGCTGTCGGATCCTTCGGGGTTGCGTCATGAGTTGTTTTACGGTCAGAAGGTGGTGCCGGGTTCCTTCCGGCCCGGTCGTGCGATATCGGGGTTCGTCACCGGTGCGCAGGGGTTGGGTCATGTGGTGTTGGCGACGCCGGACCTTGCGCAGGCCGACCGGTTTTTGCGGGGGGTGTTGGGGTTTAAGAAGAGCGATGAGATTTACACCTTCATGGATCTGTGGTTCTACCACTGCAACCCGCGCCATCACAGCATCGCGTTGACTCCGATGCCGGGTGTGCGGGGACTGCACCACGTGATGGTCGAGGTGCAAAGTTTTGATGACGTGGGGATGGCTTATGACCTGTGCATGTCGCGCAACATTCCGCTGAGCATGACGTTGGGGCGCCATGTCAACGATCGGATGGTGTCGTTTTACGCGCGCACACCGAGCGGGTTTGACATCGAGTACGGCTGGGATGCGGTGACCGTCGACGAGGAAACCTGGACAGTCGCTCAGTACGACCGACCCAGTGTGTGGGGCCACCAGATGGTCGCCCAAACACCACCAGGCGCACTCGAAGCCGCAACAACATGAACGGCTCGACGGCCGAGACGACGAAAACGATCATATGGAGGTGAAATGGCGATCCGGTTCCTAACCGACGACTGGGCGACTGCGGTGACCGACGCGGCCAATGCCGACGAGAGGTTCCGCATTGCAGCGAAGGGACATGACGTGGTGCTCCGCGTATCCGTGTCGCAGAGCCCGGCCAGCGATGACTACTACATGCATTTCTCTGACGGGTCGCTCATCGTCGGTATCGGATCCCCGCCGCGCACGCCCGACGTGGAGGCCGAGCTCAGCTACGAAACAAACGTCGAGCTGTCTCGGGGTGCGCTCAACGGCCAGACCGCGACCATGACCGGGCAGATGAAAGCCGTCGGCAACATGATGAAGATGATGTCGATCGGAAAAGCCCAGGATCGGCTCGCTGAACTCGAGAGCGGCTTAGACATCGACTACTAGCACTTATCGCGGCGCCTAGAGTTGACTTCGCGCCGAGGGACACAATGCCACGAACGGGAGTGCATCGGCACTTACCATCGGCTCAAGTCCCACCCTGGACGGTCCGGCGCGACCATACCGCCAATAAAAGCCATTCCGAAGATCATCAAACCAGATTGGACACGGCTCATGACAACACGTAGCAGCGAACTCGTTCCCAGCGACATGAAGGGGCTGTGGGGATTCGTGCCGGCCTGCTCGACGCCGGACGCCGCCGATGTCAACGCGGTCGACACGATCGACACCGATGCGCTCGCGTCTCTGGTGGATCGTCTGGTGCGTGATGGTGTCGACGGCATCGTGACGACCGGCAGCGCCGGCGAGTCGCACACCCTTTCCGACGACGAATACCGCACGCTCATCACGACAGTCGTGGAGACGGTGAACGCCCGGGTTCCGGTGTTCGTTGGTGCCAGCACGCTCAACACGCGCGACTCGATCCGACGCGCCCGCGTCATCGCCGACCTCGGGGCGGACGGCATTATGAGCGGACCGCCGATGTATTTGCCGCAGACTGCCGAGAACGCGGTCCAGTACTATAAAGACCTCGCCGAGGCCGTTCCGGAGCTGGCGATTATGATTTACCAGAACCCGCATGCGTTCCGCATCACATTGCCGCCCGGTGCATTTAGGGAGCTGGCCCAGATTCGCAATATCGTTGCGCTCAAGCAGACCTCGATGGACATCTTCAATGTGATCGGCGCCATCAAAGCGGTCAAGGAAAAGATGTCGGTCCTCGTCTTGGACCAATTGATGTACCCCGCAATGATGTTCGGTGCTGCCGGAGCGTGGAGCATCGACGTATGCATGGGCCCCTGGCCCGCGCTTTCGCTGCGCGATGCATGCCAGCGTGGCGACTGGACAGAGGCCGCGGCCATCGCCGACCAGATGCAGGCGCCATTTCGAACGCTGGGTCTGACTATGGAGGAATTCCAAGCCATGCAGTCCGCCTGGTGGAAGATGGCAATCGACACTGCGGGCTATGGGCGTGCTGGGGCTGCTCGGCCGCCCTTCGTTCACATACCGCAGACCGTCGTCGATTCCGCGCACCGCTACGGTGAACGCTGGGCAGGACTTGCGGAGCGCTATCACCGGTCAAGGGAAGCCGCTGGGCTGCCGCCTGCCGCGGCGAACGTCGCCGCCGCCTCGTCATAGACGCCGGGGAAGAACCGTCAGGGCGACCTGCTGACCACTCCCCCCACCTAGGCGTCTAGGTCTGTAGCCAACGTCGCCAGACCACTCAGCAGCGACTGAACTTCGGAAAGGACTGCCAAGCCGAGCAATGCGACGGCGGCGAGGTTGAACAATGCCGCCTGCTCGCGACCACCGATCTGATGGGCTTCTCCAAGAGCCCGTTGCGCGATGATAGGTCAGCCAGTCAGGATTGCGATCGAGAGCAGCGTCAAGATAGGAAGTCGCACCCGAGCCAACGCGTCGCCGAGCACACAGATAGTGTGCACCACAAGCGGTTTCGCGGCCGTGGCCACGGCGAGCATGTCACAAGTCACAGCGCCACGGGCGGTCTGCCAGGGACCATACCGGCGATGACTTGGAGATGCCCGAACCGATAGGCGCGACAATCGGCATCGCCTGCCGACCCGGGCGATCGGGGGAGTGGAGTCGGCTAACGCCCGCCACCCGGGTGTTCGTCGGACAATAGCGGCAACGACCGCCGCGCGTGCTCTTGTTCCCGCGCCCCGCGGCCGAATGTTCATAACAGGGCACCGACAGCACGACGACATCGCCACAGACCTCGGCCATGAGCGGCTGGCGGCCCCGGCGCAAAGGCAAGTCGGTCAAAGAGATCAACACGTCCAGTCGCGATCTTGCGTGCACTGCCGCAGCCTGCCGAACGCGTCGTAAATGCCTGATTCGCCAGGACTTAGCGTGATCTCGTCTACATAAGGTGACGCGCCGGGTCCGTCAGATTAACGGTGTAAGCGGCATCTTCGGTTAGGTGGTTTCGCTGCCCGGCATGCGGTCGGCGAAGGTGATCGCGAAGGCGTTCAGGGCTGGTTTCCAGCGTATGGTCCATCGCTTCTGTCCGGTCCCGGTCGGGTCCAGCGACCGGGTGACCAAGTATAGGCACTTCAGCGCCGCCTGCTCGGTGGGAGAATGACCGCGGGCCCGCACGGCGCGGCGGTAGCGGGCGTTCAACGATTCAGTAGCATTGGTCGAACAGATCACCTTCCTTGTCTCGGTGTCGTAGTCCAGGAACGGAATGAACTCACTCCACGCGTTGCGCCACAATCGAATCGCCGCCGGGTAGCGGTTACCCCACTCGGCTCTCGAATGCGTCCAGCGCTGCCGCTGCAGCCTCGGCGTTGACCGCGGTGTAGATCGGCCGCAACGCCTTGGCAATGGCGTCGCGGTGCTGGCGCCCGGCATAGCGGAACGTCCCACGGATCAAATGGATGACACACGTCTGGACCACAGTGTCGGGGAACACCGCGCCCACCGACTGCGGTAAGCCTTTGAGCCCGTCGCAGACCAGGAAGAAAATGTCGGCCACCCCGCGGTTCTTCAGCTCGGTGAGTACCGCCAGCCAGTATTTGGCTGACTCGCCCTCGCCCTCGCCCTCGCCGGCCCACATGCCCAGCACGTCACGATGCCCGGCCAGGTCCACCCCGATCGCGGCGTAGATGGGCCTGGGGCCGACCTGGCCGTCGCGGATCTTGACGTGCAGGGCGTCGATGAACACCGCGGCGTACACGCGTTCCAGCGGGCGGGTGTGCCACACGGTCATCTCCTCGACCACGCGGTCGGTGATCCGACTGATCGTGTCCTTGGACACCGACGCGCCGTAGATGTCGGCGAAATGGGCGCTGATCTCGCCGGTGGTCAGCCCGCGGGCATACAGCGACAACACCACCTCGTCGACATCGGTCAGGCGACGTTGGCGCTTCTGGACGATCTGGGGTTCGAAGCTGCCGGCGCGGTCGCGCGGCACCTCGATCTCGATCTGCCCGCCCGCATCGGTCAGTACGGTCTTGGCCCGGGTTCCGTTGCGGGAGTTGCCCGAGCCATACCCAGCCGGATCGTGACGGTCATAGCCCAGGTGCTCGGACAGTTCCTAATCCAGAGCGGTCTCGATGACCGTCTTGGTCATCGCCTTGAGCAACCCGCCCGGACCGGTCAGCGATACGCCGGCCTCGCGTACCAACTCCCGGGCAACCTCGAGCTCGTCGACCTCACCGCTATCCGGGACATCAATGGCCGCCACGGCGGCCTCATCATCGGGATTCTGCGATGGCTCCACAGCCACGACAGTTTCGGTCATCACGCGACCTTTCCGGCCCCGACACACCGGGGCCGATCAGGCCGTTTACACCGTTACCGCGACAGTCCCGACGCGCCAGGCGCCCGGGCATTGCGCATCCGATGGAGGCGCCACATGAGCTCGCGTCCAGATTCGGTTGTGCAGCATCATCATTAGTTGCGCGCCGTTTTGGCCGTGGTTCATTTGGAGATGTTGTCTTGACGGGCCGGTGTGACGTATCTAGCATTCTCTACAGCGGAGGATGCATCTGTTCAGCAGAATAGAGAGTGAGTGTTGATGGTCTGGTCGAGGAGTTCGATTTGATGAACGCGGTCGCGGTCGATCGGGATACCCGTGAGGCTGTCGAGGCGTTCATGTTCCGGGAGGCGGAGCTACTCGATGGGGGGCAGTTCCGAGAATGGTTGGGTCTGCTCGACCCCGACATCCGGTATGTGGTTCCGGTGCGCACCACCCGTGAGGATTCCGCGGGTTGGGTGGGCGCGATCGCGCACTGGAACGACGACTACACGGGTTTGGAGATGCGGGTCCTCCGGGGCGAGACGGACTTCTCGTGGGCGGAGTCACCTCGGTCGCGGACCCGGCACTTCGTGTCCAACATCCGCACGGTTGCCGGACCGGAGGCTGATGAGTTGACCGTGCGCTCGAATCTCTTGTTCTTCCGCAGCCGCGGAGACAGCGGCCGGTGGGAGTTGCTGTCGGCCGAACGGGTCGACGTGTTGCGCCGCACCGACGATTCGCTGCGGCTCGCTCGGCGCGAGGTGTTACTCGATCACTCGACGTTGCCTATCGACAACCTGTCGGTAGTCCTGTAGGGCCAGCTCCGTTCACCACCTCCGCGTGGATATCTCCGATTCCAGAAAGGGTCCAACCATATGACCACCGAAACAACCGAGACGGACTTGATCGAGATGTTGGTGAAGGCGTGACTGGCGTTATGGGTGACCTGGATGTGTCGGTCCAAGAATGCGACGTCTTGGTAGTGGGTGGGGGAATTGGCGGAGTGCGGGCAGCACTACGGGCCGCGGAGTTGGGGTCGTCGGTGATTCTGGTGGAGAAAGCGGTGGTGTCTCGGGCAGGGCCGATGACGTATGTCCACAGCCAATACGCCCCTGATCACCGGGTGCAGGGTGAGGAGATGACGGAGTGGGCGCGCGAGTTCGTGGTGGGCAGCAATTATTTGGCCGATCAGGATTGGGTGCAGCAGTACATAGCCGAGGCCTATGACAGGGTTAACGAGCAGATCGAGTGGGGTGTGCCCTATTCCACTCATGAGGATGGGTCGCTGAAGTATGTGACGGTCCGCGGCCACAACCTTGGCACGACGCTGGGTGTGGATGGTCGCGTGTGTATGGAAATCCTCAAGGAGAGGATGAAAGCGGCGGGGGTGCGACTGTTCGAGCGGGTCGATGTGATTGATCTGCTGACCACCGACGGGTGTCGGCCCACCGCTGGTGCGGTGTGTGGTGCGGTGGGGGTAAACGTTGTCACCGGCCAGTGTCATGTCTTCACGGCGGGCAGCGTCATCCTCAACACCGGCCCTTGGTACCCCAAGCTGCATTACGCGTTCGCCGACCATTGCAGCGGGGAAGGTCATGTGGCGGCCTGGCGAGTGGGTGCTGAGTTCGCCGGCATGGAATTCGGCCAGTTCGCTGCCTGGAGTTACTTCAATCGGTCATTCTTCACACCGGGTCAAGCCAAGATTCAGGGGATCGGTGGCAAGTTCTGCAACGCGGCGGGCGAGTACTTCATGGACCGCTATGACCCGATCTGGGGCGATAAGGGCGGGTTGTTCACCATCGCGCGCGCGATCATGACCGAGATGGTCGAGGGCCGAGGGCCGTGCTATCTCGACTTGCGTCACGTACCACAGGCGGATCTAGAGGTGCTGTATGAAGTGTCTCCGACGGTGCGGCGCGCCTTTACCGAGTTTGAGGTCGATCCCTCCACTGACCTGCTGGAGGTGACCCCGTTCATCGTGCTCGGCACGAGCAGCACCAGCGGTCCCACGATCGACCTGGACGGAGCCACCACAGTGCCCGGCCTGTACGCGGCCGGGTATGGCACGGCGTGTCCGCATTTGATGTCGGGAATTTCTGGCAGCGGGATCTCGAGCTTCTCGGCTGTTGCGGGGTACCGGGCGGGCACTGCGGCGGCGGCGCGCGGCGGTCACGCGGTAGCGCGCAGTGTGTGGGAGAACCAGGCACAGGAGAGCTTCGCGGAGTATTTCGCGCCGATGCGTCGGCTGCGGCAGGTCCGGCCGGTGGATGTGTGGAAAGCCATCGGCGAGGCGACGGCCAATCCGGCATTCGCATTGTTTAAGTCGGAGGCACGGATCGATTCAGCGCTCGCTGAGCTGTACCGGATCCGGGATCGGGTACTGCGTTACGTTTTCGCGCCGGACTATCAAGAACTTAAGAAGGCGCATGAGGTGCGCGCATACCTGACGTTGGCGATCATCACCTGTGAGGCGATGAAGCGGCGCACCGAAAGTCGCGGGGAGCTGTTTCGTATCGACTACCCCTACGCGGACAACGATGAGTGGCTGAAGTGGCTGCTCGTGCGCCGGGGCAGCGGCGGTGAATTCGATCTGCAGTTCAGCGAACGCGACCTGCCGATCCAGTCGTGGCCGGTGCAGGCCCCGCCCGGCCGCCATCCAAGTCCATATACCGTGCCGCAAGGCTACCGTGAGGAGGCGGCGGTTCAGTGATCGAAAGCATCGACGAAACAACGTGCGACGGGTGCAACGTCTGCATCGACAGCTGCCCAACCGGGGTGATCCGGCTGGTGGAGGGCGACGAACCGTGGTCCACGACCAAGTGGCGAGCCAAGATCATCTACCCCAACGACTGTCATTCCTGTCGGTTGTGCGCAATCGATTGCCACGTGGACGCGATCGTTGTCAGCCACGCACTGGTGATCCCCGACCCCTTCCTCCCGGGCGTAGAGCCCCTCGACGGCAGCCGCGACGCTCCGCCCGACGAAAAGAAAACTTGATGTCCATCGGAATAGCGCGAGTCGGGCGTGTTCGGTGTCGGCAAGGTCCCGGCTGCGGGGTCAGGCGATGATGGCCGCCCGATGCGGCCGGCGCCGGATTCGGCACTTATCTGGCGGTCGCCGGGCGATCCTCCGATGACGCAGACATGGCTCCCACAAATCCACCGTTCCCCGCAGGAAAGTTAGGACTTCGGCATGATCAGCGCAAACCTCATCATCAATGGACGTGAGGAAACATCCGACCGGACGATCGACGTCGTCAGCCCGGCTGATATCCGGGTACTGCTCGGTTCGGTCCCAGACGCCGCACCCGGGCAGGTCGACGAAGCGGTCGCAGCGGCTGCAATGGCGTTCCCAGAATGGTCATCGCGGCCCCTGGAAGAACGCCAGGGAGCACTACTTGCCGCTGCAGGCACGATCCACGACATGATCGAGGAATATGCGCCGATCCTGAGCCGGGAGAACGGAAAGATCCTCGAAGAGTCGCACGTCGACCTCGAATTCGCGTCGGGCATTTGCGGCTACACCGCAGGCATTTCGGCTGAAATCCTTGCAGACCAACAGATTCGCGACACCGGGGGCACGACCCTCATCCGCCGCCGCCCAATCGGGCCGGTGGCCGCCATTACGCCGTGGAACTTCCCGGTGGTCCTGGCATTCATGAAGCTGGCGCCCGCGCTCGTCGCCGGCAACACAGTCGTCTTGAAGCCGGCGGCAAACTCCCCGTTGGTTCTCGCCGAGATCATCCGAGCCCTCCAACAGCACTTCCCTCCGGGCGTGCTCAACATGGTCACCGGTGGCGACGCGGTCGGAGAAGCACTCGTCGCTCACCCGAGAATTCGCAAGATTGGTTTCACCGGCGGCATCGATACCGGGCGCAAAGTTATGGCCGCGGCCGCGCGCGACATCAAGCGGGTGACGCTCGAGCTGGGCGGAAACGACCCCGCGATCCTCCTCGACGACGTCGACCTCTCGCCCGAGACTATGCGGCAGATCGTAAAAGGCGCGTTCGGGACCACCGGCCAGGTGTGCTTCGGTCTCAAACGTATCTACGTGCCGACCCGCATCCACGACCGCTTCGTGGAAGCGTTCTCAGCCGCCGTGGATGAAATCGTCGTCGGGCCCGGCGACGACCCCCGAGTCACCATGGGGCCGCTGAACAACGCTCAGCAGAAGAACCTCGTCGAGAAGATCGTGGACGACGCGCGCTCGAGCGGCGCGACCGTCACCACCCTCGGGCAGCGGCTCGATTCGGCGGCCTGGGACCACGGCCACTTCATGATGCCCAGCGTGGTCACTGCGGCTGATCCCCGCCTCGCAATCGTCGAAGAGGAACAGTTCGGCCCGGTAGTGCCCGTGCTGAAATACGACGAACTCGACGACGTGATCCGGCTCGTGAATCAATCGCAATACGGGCTTGCCGCCTCGATCTGGACGTCAGATGAAGAGCGGGCGTTCCTGCTCGGCCGTCGGTTCGACACCGGCTCCGTCTTCATCAACAGCCACACCTTCACCTCCCTCGACCCCCGCGCACCCTTCGGCGGGGCGAAAGCGAGCGGCTTGGGACGCGAATTCTCTCCAGCCAGCCTGGATTCCTACACCGAATTACAAACAATCAGCCGTCGCATCGGGCCGCCAGGCCCTCCGCTGTCCTGAGTCCGGCGGGGAGCCTGACCAACACATATTCGTCACGGTCGTAGATCAGCGACGACGACGCGGCGGTATCGATGCACACAGGTAACTTCGCCGACGGTGTGAAGGCGTGGCGGCGCGTGCTTCGGCAGGGATGCCCCCATTAATGATCCATTCCGGCCCAACGTTCGCGGCGATTCGACCCTCCTAACGTAGAGACCGCCAATAGTGGGACTGTCGCGGTAACGGTGTAAACGGCCTGATCGGCCCCGGTGTGTCGGGGCCGGAAAGGTCGCGTGATGACCGAAACTGTCGTGGCTGTGGAGCCATCGCAGAATCCCGATGATGAGGCCGCCGTGGCGGCCATTGATGTCCCGGATAGCCGTGAGGTCGACGAGCTCGAGGTTGCCCGGGAGTTGGTACGCCAGGCCCGCGAGGCCGGCGTATCGCTGACCGGTCCGGGCGGGTTGCTCAAGGCGATGACCAAGACGGTCATCGAGACCGCTCTGGACGAGGAACTGTCCGAGCACCTGGGCTATGACCGTCACGATCCGGCTGGGTATGGCTCGGGCAACTCCCGCAACGGAACCCGGGCCAAGACCGTACTGACCGATGCGTGCGGGCAGATCGAGATCGAGGTGTGACCCCTCCCGGCGAGTCCGGAGGCTGCATTCGTTGAATCACCCTGCCTTTGGTGGGGTGAGTTTTTGATCGTAGTGGAGCTTCTCGACGGCCTCAGGGGTGAAGTCGTCGAGGTACTCATGCGGACGCTCGGTGTTGAACCACACCACCCACTCGGCGGTGGCCAGCTCGACCTGGTTGACGTCGCGCCACGGGCCTTGCCGGCGGATCACCTCGTTCTTGAACGACCCGACGGTGGTCTCGGCCAGCGCGTTGTCCAGCGCGTCACCGACCGAGCCGACCGACGGATCCACTCCCTCGTCGATGAGCCGTTGGGTGAACGCCACCGAGGTGTACTGACTGCCGGCATCCGAATGCGCGATCAGCCCGCGCAGACTGGTGCCGTCCTGGGTGCGGGTGAAGAACGCGTGCTCGATGGCGTCGAGGACCAGGTCGGTGGTCATCGACCGAGCGGCTCGCCATCCCACGATCCGGCGGCTGTAGGCGTCGATGACGAACGCCACGTAGACGAACCCCATCCACGTCGCCACATACGTGAAGTCAGCCACCCACAACCGATTTGGGGCCGACGCGTAGAACCGGCGGTCCACCAGATCCGGATACCGGACATGGCTGCTATCGGCGACGGTGGTCTTGTGTTTGGACCCGTACCGGGCGCCTTCCCATCCGTTCTCGCGCATGATCCGCTCCACCGTGCAGCGGGCGACGTCGTGGCCCTGGCCGCGTAGCCAGATCCACAACTTGCGTGACCCGAGCGTCTGGACGAACCGGCCCTTCCTCTTGCCTTCCCTTGCCGCGGTGATGATCTCGACCAACTCGGCATCGCGGATCTCGCGCCGGGTCGGGGTCTTGGCGATCCACTCGTAGTAGGTCGACGGGCTGATTGCGATGCCATGCTCGGAGAGCACGGCACACATGGGCTCGACACCCCAGCGCAGCCCGGCCCCGCCGTCGGGGCCGGCCACCTGATGGTCCTTGTGTTCGGCGATGAACCGGATCGCCGTCTCCCGGGCCGGTCGAGCTCGGCCCCGAAGAAAATCGCCGCTGCTTTCAAGATCTCATTGGCCCGACGTAACTCGGCGATCTCCTTACGCAGCGCCTTGTTCTCCTCGGCCATCTGCGTGGTCACCCCCGGACGCTGGCCGGTATCGACCTCCGAGCGGCGAATCCAGGTCCGCAAGGTCTCCGGGGTGCCGATCCCCAACATGCCCGCGACCGCGGTGATCGCCGCCCACTGCGACGGGTACTGCGGACGGACCTCGGCGACCATGCGCACCGCACGCTCACGCAACTCGTCGGGGTACTTGCTCGGACGTCCCATAACTCAGATCCTCCCAAGATCGGGAGCCTCCGGACTCGCCGGGAGGGGTCAGAGCCGTTTTGGTCGTTGCCCATTCGGAGATGTTGTCTTGACGGCCCGGTGAGACGTAGCTTACATTCTCTACAGCGGAGGACACATCTGTTCAGCAGAATAGAGAGTGAGTGTTGATGGTCTGGTCGAGGAGTTCGGTGTGATGAACGCGGTTGCGGTCGATCGGGATACCCGTGAGGCTGTCGAGGAGTTCATGTTCCGGGAGGCGGAGCTACTCGATGGGGGGCAGTTCCGGGAATGGTTGGGTCTGCTCGACCCCGACATCCGGTATGTGGTTCCGGTGCGCACCACCCGTGAGGATTCCGCGGGTTGGGTGGGTGCGATCGCGCATTGGAACGACGACTACACGGGCTTGGAGATGCGGGTCCTTCGGGGCGAGACGGATTTCTCGTGGGCCGAGTCACCTCGGTCGCGGACCCGGCACTTCGTGTCCAACATTCGCACGGTTGCCGGACCGGAGGCTGATGAGTTGACCGTGCGCTCGAATCTGTTGTTCTTTCGCAGCCGCGGAGATAGCGGCCGGTGGGAGTTGCTGTCGGCCGAACGCGTCGACGTGTTGCGCCGGACCGACGATTCGCTGCGGTTGGCTCGGCGCGAGGTGTTGCTCGATCACTCGACGTTGCCTATCGACAACCTGTCGGTAGTCCTGTAGGGCCAGCTCCGTTCACCACCTCCTCGTGGATATCGCCGATTCCAGAAAGGGTCCAACCATATGACCACCGAAACAACCGGAACAGCTGACGCGACCGATCCCTACCTGCGGCGCGCGTTGCGGGAGGTAGCGGACGGGCTCAAGGTCGGGCGCTTACCGGCCCGCGTCGTCAGCGATCCCGCGCTACACACGATCGAGATGGAGCGGATCTTCGGGCGCGCCTGGGTGTTTCTCGGACACGAGTCGGAGTTGGCCAAGTCCGGCGACTTCGTCGTGCGGCACATCGGGGCCGATTCGGTGATCGTTTGCCGGGACAACTCCGGCCGCATCCAGGCGCTGTCCAATTCTTGTCGCCACCGTGGTGCGCTCGTGTGCCGGGCGGAGATGGGAAACACCGCGCACTTCCAATGCCCGTACCACGGCTGGGTGTACAGCAACACCGGAGAGCTCGTCGGCGTGCCGGCGATGACGGAGGCCTATCCCGGCGGCTTCGACAAGTCGCAGTGGGGATTACGTCACATCCCCCATGTCGACTCGTACGCCGGATTCATCTTCGGCAGCGTCGATCCGAAGGCGCCGAGCCTGACCGACTACCTCGGCGACACGACGTTCTACCTCGACCTCATTGCGAAGAAGACAGCGGGCGGTCTGGAGGTGATAGGGGCACCGCATCGATGGGTGATGTCAGCGAACTGGAAGACAGCCGCCGACAATTTTGTCGGCGACTCCTACCACACCCTCTTTGCTCACCGCTCGATGGTCGAGCTAGGCATGGCGCCCGGTGACCCAAACTTCGCGAGCGCACCAGCGGAAATCTCGCTGCAGAACGGCCACGGCGTCGGCGTACTCGGCTTTCCGCCCACGCTCGCCGATTTTCCCGAGTACGAGGGATACCCCGACGAAGTCGTCGACCAGATGGCGACGTCCTACCCGTCGCCGGTACACAAGGACCTGATGCGACGCTCAGCCTTTATTCACGGCACCGTGTTCCCGAATTTGTCGTTCATCAACGTGACCATCGCGCCGGACCACATGTCGCCCCCTACCCCCTTCATCACGTTCCGGGTATGGCATCCGCTCTCCCATGATCGGATGGAGATCCTCTCCTGGTTCCTGGTCGAACGCGATGCTCCGGAATGGTTGCGCGATGCGTCCCAGGCGTCCTACGTCAACAACTTCGGCCCAGGTGGGGTTTTCGAACAGGACGACGCCGAGGCATGGAAGGCCATCACCGAATCTGTCCAGGGCCCGTTCGCCGGTGAAGGCCTGCTGAACTACGAAATGGGCATGGACTTGACTCCGCTCACCGACTGGCCAGGGCCGGGAGAGGCCCTCCCGAGCGGGTACGCCGAGCAGAATCAGCGGCGGTTTTGGGGGAGATGGCTGGAATACATGGGTCAGCCTCCCGCATTCGGCGGGCGTGCTTGATGAAGCTTCTGCCCAGGCTATGCGCGAAGTGCGCCCGTTCACCAATCGGCGCCGCGTGAGTGCCGTGAAGGCGGGGGACCGCCGGGTCGCAATTGTCACTGCCGCCGCCGCGGGAATCGGTAAGGCGATCGCCCTGCGGTGGTGCCGCGAAGGTGGGTCCTGTGTCATGGCCGACACCGACGGCGAGGGCCTCGATGCGGCCGTGCATGAATTGGCCGAGTCCGGCGCGGCGGTTTGCGGCGTCGCCGGCGACGTTTGCCTCAGCGATGTTGCCAACAGTGTCGTCGAACGGGCGCTGACCGAGTTCGGGCGGCTCGACACACTGTTCAACGTCGTCGGCGGGAGCCTGGCTCGCAACGTGGAGGAGATCAGCGAGGAGCAGTGGCGCAGCCAGATCGACATGAACCTCGGCAGTGTCTTTCAGATGTCCAAACCCGTCATCCCACTCCTGCGCCAGGGTGGCGGCGGGTCGATCGTCAACGTCGCGTCGACGGCCGGGATCCTCGCCGAGAACAGGTGCTCCGCCTACAGCGCAAGCAAAGGCGGGGTCGTGCTACTCACGAAGAACATGGCCCTCGACTTCGCCCGCGACAACATCCGCGTGAACGCGATCGCCCCCGGGGGCACCCGCACGCCGAGGATCGAACGGTTCCTGGCCGAGCACCCCGAACACGCCTCGATGATGGTGGACCTCTGCGCGATGCAGCGTTTCGCAGGACCAGACGAGATCGCGGCGCCGGCTGTGTTTCTTGCCTCGCCCGAGGCGTCCTACATCACCGGTGCCGTACTGCCGGTCGACGGAGGCATGACCGCCGGCGTCACTTTCCGGGCGTTCGAGGCGGTATGAGCATGATCCCCAACCGCTGGAATCTACACCGGACCCACGAAAGCACCGCGAGCTGAGATGGAAGCGATCGTTCTCAACGGCACCAACGACGTCGGTCTGACGTCGGTGCCAGACCCGGCGCCGCAGGACGGTGAGGTCATCATCGAAGTGGCGGCGACAGGGCTGTGTGGAACTGACCTCCACGAGTATGTCGCGGGGCCCACCTTCTCGCAGCCGCCGGTGGTGCTCGGTCACGAGGTCTCGGGCCGGATCGTGGAGGTCGGAGCGGGCGTCGACCAATCCCGCATCGGGCAGGGCGCCGCGGTGATCCCGATGGATTTCTGCGGGAGCTGCCACTACTGCCACCGGTCGCTCTACCACTTGTGCCAGCGCCCAGGATGGATCGGCTTCACCCGAAACGGAGGCCTCGCGAACTACGTCGCAGTGCCCTCTCGGCTCGCAGTCCGAGTGCCGGACGTGGTGGACCTCGAGGAGGCGGCGCTGACCGAGCCGACGGCGGTGGCGTTCCACGCGGTGCGGCGAGCGGAACTGCTCCTCGGCGAAACGGTGATGGTCCTCGGTGCCGGGGCACTCGGGCTCACCGTGATCCAGTGCGCACGCGCGGCCGGAGCTGCGCGAATCTTCGTCACGGAACCAAGCGGCGTGCGGGCCAGCCTGGCGCGCGACCTCGGCGCCACGTTGGTGCTCGATCCGCATGACCCCGGGACCACCGCGTGCATCCTGGAGGAGACCCGCGGTGTAGGGGTGGACGTGGTCTTCCATGTGGCGGGCAGCGCGGAGGCGTTCACACAGGGCCTGGACTGCCTCCGCAAACAGGGCCGTTTCATGGAGATGTCGTCGTGGGCCGGCGCGGCCTCGCTCGATGTCAACCGCCATCTGCTCAAGGAGATTCAGCTCCGGATGGTTTTCGGTTACGACATGTTCGACGATTTCCCGGCCGTTCTCGCCCTGATCGCCGACGGAAAACTCGCGCTCGCGCCGCAAATCACCGCTCGAGTCCCGCTGGACCGCGCCGTCAAGGAGGGATTGGGCGGGCTATTGGAGGGCCGGGAGGGTCTGGTCAAGGTGCTGGTGAAGCCGTGAGTGAGGGAGACTTGATGGTCGTCGCCGCGACAAGCCGCGGTGTATTCACCGTGTCCGGCGACGGCAAGGCCCGGGCCTGGCCCGAGTTGCCGGGGCAGGTCATGGCCATGGCTGTTCAGGACGAGCGCGTCGCCGTCGCCGTCCACAAGCACGGCGTGTTTCTCGCCACCGCGGGCGCAGACCACTGGACTGACCTCGGCGATGGCCTCGCCCACCGCGACGTGCGCGCGCTGGCGTTCGATCCGCACACGCCCAACGCGCTCTACGCCGGAACAGAACCAGCGCACTTGCTGCGGTGGCAAGACGGGATCTGGGCCGAGTGTGGAAACGTCCTCGGCGTACCCGAAGCGAAAAGGTGGAGCTTCCCCATCCGCCCGGGAATCGCGCACGTCCGTACCATCGCCGTGCACCCACTAGAA
The DNA here is from genome assembly GCF_012223425.1 of Mycolicibacterium frederiksbergense. Lineage (GTDB taxonomy): Bacteria > Actinomycetota > Actinomycetes > Mycobacteriales > Mycobacteriaceae > Mycobacterium > Mycobacterium frederiksbergense. Next base: position 809,310 of record NZ_CP038799.1, on the reverse strand, counting down.
GCTGACGTCGTCTACGTCGGCATTGAAGTTGGATCCCTCCTGATCACCCGGGACCGGGGACAGACGTGGGAGGAGATCGATGGCCTCGGTCACGACATCCACCGCGTGGTCCTGCACCCGGAAGCTCCCGACCGGCTCATCGTCACCACCGGCCAAGACACCAAGCCTTACCGCGGCGGCAAGGGCATTTACCGCAGCACCGACCGCGGATCGAGCTGGGTGCAGTCCAACAACGGACTTGGCGAGCGCAACTACACCGAAGACGCGATCGTGGTGCATCCCGCCGACCCCGACGTGGTGTTCCTCGCCGCGGCCGACGGCATCCCACCGAAGTGGGCTGCAGTGCGCCGGCTGGTGATGGGCGTGATCAACGGCAACGTCTATTTCTTGTCGCCGTCCAAACTGCGCCGACGCCGCGGCGCCGACGTGGGATTCTTCCGCAGCAACGACGGTGGCGCCTCCTGGGTACGGCTGGATAGCGAGGACGACCGCGGCCTGTTCGACATGGTCTGGGCGCTGGAAGGCGAGCTCACTGAAGGCGGCGAGCTGCTGCTGTACCACGGCACCACGGCGGGTGGGCTTTACGTGTCGGAAGACGAGGGCCACACCTGGAAGTGCCTGGCCGACGGCCTGGGCGCGATCACCCACATCGCGACGCCGAAGAAGGGAACAGCGCAGTGAAGCTTGGACCGACGATGGAGTTCGACCACATACAGCCGGCGATCCGGAAACGGTTCACCTCTGCCGCGGACATCCCCAAAGAGGTGTTCAGCGACCCCGACGTCTACCGGGAAGAGCTCACCCGCATCTTCTATGGCCCCTACTGGCATCCGATCGCGCACCGGGCCGAGCTGGCCGAGCGCAACGCCTTCCGGACGAGATGGCTGGCCGACGTGCCGCTGCTGATGGTGCGGGACGGCGATGACCGCATCCGCGTGTTCGTCAACTCCTGCGCCCATCGGGGAACGCTACTGGAACAGCGCCGGTGCGGGGTGGCGGAGCGATTCGAGTGTCCGTATCACCGGTGGATCTTCAACAATGACGGCCGTTTCGCCGGCGCGCCCCGCCGCATGCAGTTTCGCCCGGACTTTCGCGAGGAGGACTACGGCCTCCGGGAGCTGCACGTAGTCGAGGCGTGGGGTTTGATCTTCGTCAGCATGGCTGCGCAGCCGCCGCCGTTCGACGATTATCTCGGCGATAGCGCGGATCCGTTGCGCGACTGCATGGTCGATGACGGGGACTTGACGTTGCTGGGCTACCAGACGGTGGTGTTTCAGAGTAATTGGAAAACCTACATCGACAACGATCCCTATCACGCGCCGCTGCTGCACAGCGCGTTCAAACTGCTCAACTGGCAGGGCGGCAGCGGAAACGTGCTGGTCAGCGAGCCCTATGGGCACATGTCGATTCTGTACGATGCGCAACCCTACGTGGACAACGGTTTCCTGGCTGACCCGAGTGTGGTCACGCGGATGGGGGATGACAGCCGAGCCCGCGTGATTGCGTTACGGCCGGTCACTGGGATCGTGCGTCACGTCGACACAATCAACATCCGGTACGCCCGCCCGCTGGGGGTTGATCGTACCGAGGTGCGATACACGTTCTTCGGCCATGCCAGTGACTCCGAGGACTTCGCACGCCACCGAGTCCGCCAGTCGTCAAATCTGCTGGGGCCGAGCGGCTTCATCAGTATCGAGGACGCCGCCGTCTACAACCGCGTGCAGGCGACCGCGCGTGACGGCGGCTATCAGCGCTTTGTCGCCGGGGTCGGCCGACCATTATCGGAGTCGTCGCAGAACGACGAGGTCGCCAATACCGGCTGGTGGGCGCACTACCAGGAGGTGATGGAGTTTTGCTGACATCGAGCGTCGAAGATCGGCGGGCACGTGCCGCGTACCTGGTGGACGAACTGCTGGGAGCCTACGCCCGCGCAGTCGACGATCAAGACTTCACCGCGTGGCTTGCCCTGTTCGCGACGGAATGTGCCTACGAGGTGCGCGCGATGGAGAACGTCCGTGAGGGGCTGCCGCTGGCGTACATGATGGACGATTGCCGAGAACGGCTGGCCGACCGCGTGAAGATGATCCAGGAGGTCTGGGCGGGCACGGTCGAACCCTACGACACCCGCCACGTTCAGCAGCGTACGGCGATGCGTGAGCTCGGCGAAGACCGCTGGGAGGTACGGTCCAACGTCCTCGTCACCTACACCGGCGCCTCCGGCGAGCCGGGGATTCTGGTCAGCGGCTACAGCGAAGACGTCGTCGTCCTTGACGATGAAACCGCGCTGTTTCAGCAGAAATTCGTGGTGGTGGACAACACTCCGCCGCGCTATCTGGTGTACCCCGTTTGACTCGTCGACCGAAGGAGTGGATTAGATAATGACTGCCGTTGCGTTGATGTCGCCCGAGTGGGCACGCGCGTACCGCGACCTGTGGAACGACTCGGCCGAGATCCGGCAGGGTGCCAAAGAATTGAGCATGCTGATCGAATGGCGAGTACAGGACGCCAACGACCAGGTCTCACAGTTGGAGATCACCGATGGTGAGGCCGTCTACGGCGGGGTGCAGATCCAAGGGCGAAAGGCTGACTTCGTTCTGACTGCAACCGCGAGCGTCTGGCACCGGGTCGCGGACGGCGAGCTCGGCGTAGCGAACGCCATCGCGACGCGCAAGATCAAATTCGTGGGCCCGGTCAAGGTGGCGATGGCGAACATGGCGGTGCTCGGCGCCGGACTCCGCCTCCTAGGTCAGGTCGACGGACTCGTCTGGGGAGACTGAACATGGCAGCTTCTCCACGGTGGCAGTGCGACCGGGCGGCGGGCGCGTCCGGGGCCATTCAGTTTCACGGGGTGATTACGGATGAAGATGGTCGACCAGTTCCTAACGTCCTGATCGAGACCTGGCACGCCGCGGGGGACGACGACAACGCGGCGACGAAGATCGGACGGCCGCGGTGCGACGGCCGGAACTACACCCGCCCAAAGAGCGTCATCACCGACCAACAGGGTCGTTACAGCATGAGAATGGTGCCGCCTCGAGCACCCGAGCACGGGGCAGCGCCGTTCATTGCGGTGTCGGTGCATACTCGAGGGCTTCTCGATCGGCTGATAACCCGCGCCTACCTTCCAGGGTGCCATCTCGCCAAGGACCCCCTGCTCCGCCGCCTGCCCGCCGAGCGGCGGCAAGCCCTGATTGCCACCCGCGACGACATCGGACTTCGTTTCGACATCACGCTGCGGCCAGCACACGGCGTGAGGGTTGAAACCTTTGTTGAGCCGCAACAGGAAGCTGCGACGTGACCGTGTTGCCGGCTTCAGGCGATCGGGGGCGGTCCGGCCTCACCATGCCTGCTGTCATCGACGCATTTCGGCCGTGCTGTTGGGGCAGGCCTAGCCGCGGTGAGGGAGATTCCGGTCCCAGACGCGCACCTCAGCAACCTTATGGGGGCTTCTGAGTGAAGGGCCTTTCGCTCCGTAGCAAGGTTGAGAACCTCCCGACAGCGGCTGACGTCAAAGCTCTGAAACCACTCAGCATCATTGGCGGGCTCTACGCGATGACGCTGGACATGTTCGTGGCGATGGTCAAACCACCGTTCCAATGGCGCGAGTTTCTGCTCCAAACATGGTTCGTGGCGCGGGTTTCCATGGTCCCTGCGCTGACGTTGTCGATTCCCCTGGTTGTCCTGACGTCATTCACCTTCAACACGTTGCTCGCCGAATTCGGTGCCGCCGACTTCTCGGGGACCGGCGCAGCATTGGGCGCGGTCAACCAGATCGGCCCCTTCGTGACCGTCCTTGTCGTCGCGGGTGCTGGCGCTTCGGCGATATGTGCCGATCTCGGGTCGCGCACCATCCGCGAGGAAGTCGATGCGATGCGGGTGCTTGGCCTTGACCCGATCCATTCCCTGGTCGTCCCCCGGGTGCTGGCGACGACCACGGTCGCGGTCCTTCTGTCATCTGTGGTGACCGTGACCGGTCTCCTCGGAGCCTTCTTTTTTTCGGTCTACTTCCAGCATGTGACACCCGGGTCGTTCGTTGCCAGCATGACCCTGATCACCGGCCTCAGCGATGTCGTCGTCTCTCTCGTCAAGGCCGCGCTGTTCGGTTTCGTAGCCGGTCTGATCGCGTGCTACCAGGGCTTGCGTGTGCAAAAAGGCGCGGCCGGCGTGGGTAATGCGGTCAACGAGACCGTTGTAATCGCGTTCCTGTTGCTGTTCGTCGTCAACGCCATCGTCACCGCAGTCGGATTCGAGGTCACGAAATGAGCGCCAGCGTCGTGTTACGACAGAGACTTCCGCGTAGCGCTCGCGCTCTGAGCGGGTCGAGGGCCAGGTGGAAGGCTCTCGGTGATCAAGCCCGTTTCTACGGTCAGTCGATCGCCTCAATCGGGCAGGCGGTGAGCATCTACCGGGCTGAACTGCTGCGCCAGATCGCCGCGATTGGTCTGGGCGCGGGCTCCTTGGCGGTAGTGGGTGGCACCGTGGCGGTGGTTGCCTTCCTCAACTTGTCGACCAGCGGCGCCTTGGCAAGTCAGGCCTACAACCAGATGTCTCAGGTCGGTGTGGAAGCCTTGGCGGGTTTTACCTCTGCCTTCGTCAACGTTCGGTTGGTCACCCCAGCCAGCTCGGCTTTCGCGTTCGCTGCGACGATTGGTGCCGGTACCACCGCGCAGCTGGGCGCGATGAAGATCAACGAGGAGATCGACGCGCTGGCGGTGATGGGCATCCGTCCAATCGCCTACCTGGCGTCAACCCGTGTGGTCGCCGGCATGATCGTGGTAGTTCCTCTGTACTGCGTAGCTTTATTGATGTCGTTCTTTTCGGTGCGTGTCATCACCACCGTGTTTTACGGGCAGGGGTCCGGCGTATTCGACCATTACTTCGACACCTTTCTCGATCCGCAGGCCGTGTTCTACTCCGTCGGCGTCACGGTCGCCGAAGTACTGGTGATCATGCTGATCCACACGTATTACGGACTCAACGCCGCCGGCGGCCCCGCGGGCGTGGGTGAAGCGGTCGGACGTGCCACCCGGACATCGTTGATCGCGTCGCAGATGGTGATTCTCCTGGTCACCCTGGCCCTCTACGGCCAGACCGGCAACTTCAACTTCGCGGGGTGACGCGGTGACGCACGGAACAGGCGCTCGTCGAATCTCCTCCGAGTGGTGGGCGGGGTTCTTGGTCGTGGGCATCGTCATGGCGGTGGTGCTGAGTTTGAGCATGTTCAGCGGGACATTCACCCCGACAGTGCCGGTGACGCTGACGGCGGACCGATCGGGCCTGGTGCTGGAGCCCAACTCGCGGGTCAAAATGCGCGGTGTGCAGGTCGGGCACGTCAGCTCGGTTAGTGGCGGAGATTTCACGCGCATCCAGCTGGACATCGACCCGGCGCAGATCCAGTACATCCCAGCCAACGTCGAGGCGCGCATCCAGTCCATCTCCCTGTTCGGTGCGAAGTTCGTCGATCTTGTCTACCCGTCCGACCCCAGCCCGCAGCGGCTGTCCGCGGGAGCAGTGCTGCGATCGCAGAACGTCGCCACGGAGGTCAACACCGTGTTTCAGAACGTGGTGCAGCTGATCAAACAGATCGACCCGTTCAAGCTCAACGCCGTGCTCAGTGCGCTCGCCGAGGGGGTGAGAGGACAAGGTGACAGGATCGGTGAGGCGATCACCGCGAGCAATGAGGTTCTGCTGGAGTTGAATCCACGCACCGACACGTTGCGCGAGGACTTCCGCGCGCTCAAAGGTGTCAGCGACACCTACAGCGCCGCGGCAAAGAACATCATCGACACCCTGGCCGCCGCGACCACCACCAGCGCGACAGTCACCAGCCATGCCCAGCAACTCGATGCGCTGCTGCTCAACGTAGTGGGGCTGTCGCGCAGCGGAGTGGACCTGCTAGGGGCCAGCAAAGACAACCTGGTGACTGCGGTCAACCTGCTGGAACCCACGACGAACTTGCTGATGAAGTACAACCCCATGCTCACCTGCTTGTTCGTCGGCGCCAAGACCACTCTGGACTCCGGCTATGCCGACATGCTTGGCGGAAACGGCAAGTCTCTCATCATGGACGCGGAGCTGTTGCCGGGATACGACCCGTACCGGTATCCGAAAAACTTGCCCATCAACGCTGCTAAGGGCGGGGAAGGAGGCAAGCCCGGGTGCGGCTCGCTCCCCGACGTCGCCCAGAACTTCCCGGTGAGACAGCTGATCGCCAACACCGGCTTCGGCACCGGATTGGATTGGCGGCCCAATCCCGGCATCGGATTCCCCGGGTACGCCAACTACTTCCCGGTGACTCGGGCGGTCCCCGAACCGCCGAGTATCCGCTACCCGGGCGGCCCGGCGCCCGGTCCCATGCCCTACCCCGGTGCGCCGCCCTACGGCGCACCGCAGTACGGCCCCGACGGAACGCCCCTATATCCCGGGGTCCCGCCACCGCCGTCACGGGGACCCACACCACCGTGACCGCCCGCCACGCAAATGGTTCGAAACATACCCGCAGATGTCGGAGGGGAGCTTAGCCGTGACCAATAGAGTGTCGGCTGTCTTGTGGCGCCTCGGCATCTTCGTGCTCGTGTGCGCTCTGGGTGCATTTGCCCTCTTTGCCGTCTTCGCACAGCTGCGCTTCGAGCGCGAACAGACCTATACCGCTGTCTTCACCAACGTCAGCGGACTGGAGAGCGAGGATTTCGTCCGCATCGCCGGTGTGGAGGTCGGCAAGGTCCAAACCATCACAGTCCGCGATGACTCGACGGTGCAGGTCGAGTTCGGGGCCGACGACTCGGTGGTACTCACCGACGGCAGCCGCGCTGTCATCAAATACGACAACCTGATCGGAGACCGCTACCTGGCGATCGAGGAAGGCGCGGGCGGGACCAAGAAACTGCGGCCCGGCGACACAATTCCGTTGAATCGCACCGCGCCGGCACTGGATCTGGACGCCGTGATCGGTGGGTTCCGGCCGCTGTTCCGCGCCCTGGACCCCACACAGGTCAACGCTCTCACCAGCCAACTCATCGCAGCTTTTCAGGGTCAAGGCGCCACGATCGGTTCCATACTGGCTCAGACTGCAGCGCTGACGAACACTCTGGCCGACCGAGACGAGCTGATCGGGCAAACCATCGTCAACTTGAACGCGGTGCTGGGATCGCTGGGCGAGCACAGCGAGCAATTCGGCAAGGCTGTCGACTCGCTGTCGCAGCTCGTGCACGGGCTGCAAGCCCGCAAGCAGGACATCAGCAACGGAGTGGCCTATGCCAACGAGGCTGCCCGGTCGATCGCCGACCTTCTCGCACAAGCCCGACCACCGCTGCAGAAAACTGTGCACGAGACCGATCGAACCGCGACCGCTGTGCTCGCAGATCGTGACTACTTCGACAACCTCCTCAATACATTGCCTGATGCCTACCGAGTACTGCTGCGGCAAGGGCTCTACGGCAACTACTTCGCCTTCTACCTGTGCGATCTGCTGCTGAAAGTGAATGGAAAGGGCGGACAACCCGTGTACATCAAGATGGCGGGACAAGACAGCGGCAGGTGCACACCCCAATGAAGCCGTTCGCGGAGCGCAACTTCGTTCTCATGGGAGCCATCGGGGTCGTGGCCACCGCCGCCCTGGTCCTCGGCGCGCTCAACTACGACAAGCTGCCGTTCGTCTCCTCCGGCAAGACCTATTCGGCATATTTCGACGAGGCTGGTGGACTGACCACCGGAGCTCCGGTGCGGGTGTCGGGCGCTCCCGCCGGCCAAGTCGAGAGCATCACGCTCGACGGGCAGTGGGTACTGGTCAAGTTCACGGTGGCCGACGGTATCCGGCTGGGGGACCGCAGCGAGGCGTCGATCAAGACGACCAGTGTGCTTGGCAATAAGGTCCTTGATCTCACGACCCGCGGCGCGGGGACACTCTCCGGCGCCATCCCTGTCGAGCGGACGACCTCACCGTATCAATTGCCGGACGCCCTCGGAGACCTTACGACTACCATCAGCGGGCTCGACACCGAGCAACTGTCAACGTCGTTAGCAGTGCTGTCCCAGACGCTCCAAGACACCCCCGATGACCTGCGCCTCGCCGTCGCGGGTGTCGCACGTTTCTCGGAAACTCTCAACCAGCGCGATGCCCGGCTGCGCGAACTGCTCGCGAACGCCGCCAAGGCGACCACCGTCCTGGGCGAACGCACTACCGACATAGTGCGTCTGATCTCCGACACCAATGCGTTGCTGGCGCAGCTGCGTTCGCAAAGCGCTGCGCTGGATGAGATCTCGACGAACATCACTCAGCTCAGTCGGCAGATCGCCGGGTTCATTGCGGAAAACAAGACGACGCTCAAACCCGCCCTCGACAAGCTCAACGGGGTTCTCGAGATCCTCGACAACCGCAAGGTTCAAATCCAAGAGTCCATCAAAGGGCTGGCAGCCTATGCGATGCAGTTCGGCGAGACCATCGCAGCCGGCCCCTTCTTCAACGCCTACCTCGCCAACCTACTGCCCGGACAGTTCATTCAACCGTTCGTCGATGCGGCGTTCTCCGACCTCGGTCTGGATCCCAACGTGCTGCTACCTTCCGAGCGCGACGACCCCCAGGTGGGCCAGCCCGGCACTCCGGCGCTGCCGATTCCCTATCCGAGGACCGGCCAGGGTGGCGACCCCAAGTTGACGCTGCCCGACGCGATCACCGGAAATCCGGGCGATCCCCGCTACCCGTACCGCGAACCCGTGCCGGCCCCTCCGCCAGGTGGACCCCCACCAGGTCCGCCCGCATCCCCACCAGCCGATCAGCACGGCCCACAGCCGCCCAGCCCAAGCCCGGTCTTCGTGCCGGCGCCCGGCGAAGTCGCGCCCGGACCAACAGATTCCTCGATTCCCCAAGGCAGACCATGACGAAATCTCGGACCAAACTCGGATTGGCCATCGTTTTGGTGGGCCTCATCGCCGGCGGGTCGATTGCGGTGGCGCGCGCGGCACAGCAGTCCGATCGCCTGCACGTCGTCGCCTATTTCGACAACAGCAACGGGGTGTTCGTCGGCGATGATGTCCGCATCAAGGGCGTTCGCGTAGGCGGAATCGACGCCATCGAACCGCAGCCCACACAAGTCAAGATTGCCTTCTGGGTCGACGCGAAATACACGGTGCCCGCCGATGCCAAAGCCGTCATCCTGTCGCCGACACTGGTGACCTCCCGCGCCATCCAATTGACTCCCGGCTACACCGGTGGCCCGACGCTGCACGACAACGCCATCATCCCCAGGGAACGCACCGCGGTTCCAGTGGAGTTCGACGAAGTCCGCCAACAGCTCGAACGGCTGACGACACTGCTGCAGCCCACCGAGCCCGGCGGAGTCAGCACGCTGGGCGCCCTGGTCAACACCGCCGCCGACAACTTGCGCGGCCAAGGCCCGGCAATACGCGACGCCATCATCAAGTTGTCCCAGTCGGTGTCCGCGCTAGCCGATCACAGCCCGGACATCTTCACCAGCGTCAAGAATCTTTCGACACTCGTGTCTGCGCTGCAGGACAGCACCGTCCTGATACGTCAGCTGAATCAGAACCTCGCGTCGGTCACCGGGCTACTGACCAACAACCCGACCGAAGTCGGGGATGCGGTGAAGAATCTCAATGACGTGGTGAGCGACCTGACGGCCTTCGTCGCCGCAAACCGCGAGACGATCGGCGCCACGTCGGACAAGTTGACGTCGGTCTCACAGGCACTGACGGACAGCACCGACGACATCAAACAGCTGCTGCATATCGCGCCGACGACGTTGTCCAACGCCGCCAACCTCTACAAGCCCGCCCAGGGCACGCTCACCGGAGCCCTCAACGTCGCCAACTTCTCGGATCCGATCACCTTTCTGTGCGGCGCAGTACAGGCCGCGTCGCGACTGAACAACGAACAGTCGGCGAAGTTATGTGTGCAGTACTTGGCGCCGATCATCAAGAACCGCCAATACAACTTCCCCCCGATCGGGGTGAACCCCTTTGTCCAGGCCAGCGCCCGGCCGAATGAAGTCACCTACAGTGAGGACTGGATGCGCCCGGATTACATTCCGCCGCAGCCGACGTCGCCGCTCGGCGCAACGGCCTCCGACCCGAATGCGCCGCCACCGCTTGCCGGGCCAGCGCTGCCAGCCGAAGCCCCGGTGCCGGTTCCCGGCCCGTCGGATCAGCAGACCGATCCGGCCGCCGGGCTGCCCGGCATGATGATTCCGCCCGGGGGCGGCTCATGACGAGGAAGCGCTGCGTTCGCGCCGGCGCAGTGATCGTGATCGCACTGACCATCGCCGCGCTGTCGGGATGCGGTTTTCGCGGCCTGAACTCCTTTCGGCTGCCCGGGACGCAAGGCAACGGGAAGGGCTCCTACACGATCCAGGCCGAAATGCCCGATGTCGAAAATCTGCAGCCGAACTCGCGTGTCCGAGTGGGCGACGTCAATGTGGGCACCGTCACGAAGATCGAGCGTCGAGGCTGGCATGCGCTGCTCACGCTCGCACTCAATGGCGACGTCGATCTTCCCGCCAACTCGACCGTGTCGCTGGGTCAAACCAGCCTGCTGGGCTCACTGCACATCGAGTTGGCACCCCCCACCGATGTTCGCCCGGCGGGAAAACTTCGGGCCGGTTCGCTGATCCCGCTGACCTCGGCTGGGGCCTACCCGTCCACCGAACAGACCCTGGCGTCGGTATCCCTCCTGCTCAACGGCGGCGGAGTGGGGCAAGTACAGGACATCACCGCAGCAATCACGTCCGCGCTCGGAGGCCGGGAAGAGGAATTCCGCAGCCTGCTCACACAGCTGGACACCTTCACCGCCAACGTCAACGGTCAAATCGGCGACATCATCGCGGCCACCGAAAGCCTCAACAATCTGGTCGCCCAGTTCGCGGCACAAAAACCAGTCATCGACAAGGCCCTCGAAACGATTCCCGACGCGCTTGCGGTCATCAACGCCGAACGCGACCAGCTCGTGGAGGCGGTCGACCAGCTCGGCAAATTCAGCGCGCTGGCCGCCGACTCAGTCAACCAGTCCCAAGAGTCGTTGATCCAAATCCTGAACGACCTGGGACCCGTGCTGGAATCACTGGCGAACGCCGGTCCCGCGCTCACCCGTTCACTGAACTTGTTCACCACGGTTCCGTTCGTGAAAGACAACCTCACCAAGTGGTGGCGCGGTGATTACGCCAACATCACCACCATCGTCGACTTGACATTGAGTCGCATCGACGCGGCGCTGTTTACCGGTACCCGGTTCGAAGGCAAGCTCACCGAACTGGAACTGCAGTGGGGCCGAACGATCGGGCAACTGCCCAGCCCCTACACCGCGCGAAATCCGCTGATCGTCCCCTACCGGTTGGACCAAGGACCGTAATGTACCTGAGTAAACGAGTCCGGTTGCAGCTGGCCGTGTTTGGAGTGGTGACACTGTTGGCCGGTGGAAGCATGGCCTTCTACTACCTTCGGCTGCCGAGTCTGCTCTTCGGTGTCGGCCGCTACCAAGTCACCATGAAGCTGCCGGACGCAGCGAGCCTGTACGACAACGCCAACGTCACCTACCGGGGCGCGACGGTGGGTCGGGTCACAGACGTCCGACTCAGTGACACCGGAGTCGATGCCGTGCTGTCGCTGCAGTCGGACATCAAGATCCCGGCGGACCTCGAGGCTCGCGTGGGCAGCCAGACCGCGGTCGGGGAGTTGTTCGTCGACCTCGTCCCGCGAAGCGGTGACGGTGCGCCGCTGAAGAACGGCGACGTGATACCGGCCGACCGCACCTCGGTCCCCCCCGACATCAACGCACTGCTGCGGGCTGTCAACACCGGTGTCCAGGCGATCCCGCGTGACAACCTCAAAACGGTGATCGACGAGTCCTACACGGCGTTCGGCGGCTTGGGCCCCGAGCTTTCACGGCTGACGCGGGGTGCCGCCACGCTGGCCATCGATGCGCGCAAGAACCTGCCCGCGCTGATCACCCTCATCGACGAGGCCAAACCCATCTTGGATACCCAGACCGACACCTCCGACTCCATCCAGACCTGGGCGGCCAATCTCGCTCAAATCACCAAACAGCTGCAACTCCAGGATGAATCGGTGCAGGGCTTACTGGTCAACGGACCCCCCGCCGCTGACCAGGTACGTCAGCTGTTCGACCGCGTACGGCCCACTCTGCCCATCCTGCTGGCCAATCTGGTCAGCCTCGGCGAAGTGGCGCTGACCTATCAACCCAACCTCGAGCAGCTCCTCGCCCTGTTCCCGATCGAGATCGCCGGTCTCCAGGGTGCCGCGCTGGCCAACCGAAACACCAAACAGGACTACAAGGGCGTGTTCTTGTCCTTCAACCTGAACCTCAATGTGCCCCCGCCGTGCAGAACGGGATACCTACCCGCGCAACAGCAACGCTCACCGACTGAGGTGGATTACCCACCGAAGCCTGCCGGTGACTTTTACTGCCGGATACCACAGGATTCCGGCCTCACGAACGTCCGCGGGGCTCGCAACCTGCCCTGTGTGACTCGGCCGGGAAAGCGCGCGCCGACGGTGAAGATGTGCGAAAGCGACGAAAACTACGTACCACTCAACGACGGCACCAACTGGAAAGGTGATCCGAACGCGACGCTGTCCGGTCAGCCGGTTCCGCAGCTGCCGCCGGGAACGCCGCCCACCCCTGTGCCGGCGACCGCCCCGATTGCGATTGCCGAGTACGACCCGAGCACCGGCAGCTACATCGGACCTGATGGCAAACAGTACCGGCAAGCGGATTTGGGCCGGAACGCCGCCGGGCTGCACACCTGGCAGGACATGCTGCTTCCTCCAGAGGACGGTGAACCGTGACCACCCGCACGACCGAAGACCCCGCCCGCGACAATCCCACACTGTGCTCGACTGCCCCTGATGACACCCTCGATGTCGGCCCCGACGAGGGCGCTGACGGTGCGGGCGCCGACGGCGACGACCCCGAAGGCGGCGTCAACGACGAACAGCAGCGGGACGCCAATCGCGCCTGGCGAAACCCAATGCCGCCGCAGCGACTCGCGCTTGTGATGGGATTGGTGGCGGTCATGACGATGGCCGCACTGACCAGTTGGCTGGGCTACCAAGCCCACCAAGCGCATCAAGCCTCCGAACAACGCCAGTTGTTCGTGCAGGTCGGACGTCAAGGCGCACTGAATCTAACCACGATCGACTGGCAGCACGCCGACGCCGATGTCAAGCGCATTCTCGACTCGGCCACCGGCACGTTCTACGACGAGTTCTCCCAGCGGTCACAACCGTTCATCGACGTGGTCAACAAAGTAAAGTCGAAATCGGTGGGCACCATTACCGAGGCCGGCTTGGAATCGCAGTCCCGTGACACAGCCCAAGTGCTGGTCGCGGTCAGTGTGAAGACCACGGTCGGCGATGGGCCAGAACAGGAACCCCGAGCATGGCGAATGCGCGTCACGGTGCAGAAAGTCGGCAACGATGCGAAGGTCGCCGACGTGGAGTTCGTGGCATGACGAATTCACCAGCGAAAGTCGAGCCCGATGACGGCGAGGCCGACCACTCCGCCAAAGCCGACGACCAACCGCCATCACCCGAGAAAACATCGAAAAGCGCGTCGGGATGCGAGGCCGACGTAGCGCCAGAATGCCAGGACCCCGACGATGTCGCCTCGACAGACAATCGTGGCGGCACTTTCGTGCGGACGCTCGGATTCTGGCTCTTGCCCTCTATCGCGTTGTTGCTCGCGCTGGGCGCGGCCTACTTCAAGTATCAAGAAGGAACCGCCAGTGACGAGGATCGCGCCCGCGTTGAAACCGTTCAGGTCGCCACCGAAGCTACGGTCGCGATGCTGTCCTACACACCCGAAACGGCAGCCGAGAAATTGAAGGCTGCGCGGGATCGACTGACGGGACCATTTCGCGGTTCATACACATCGTTGACGGAGGATGTCGTCATTCCTGGGGCACAGCAGCAACGAATCTCAGCCACCGCCAGGGTGTCAGCCGCCGCCTCCGTCTCCGTAAGCAAGAACCGTGCCATCGTCATGGTGTTCGTCGACCAAACCACCACTGTGGGCAAAGACGCGCCGACAGAGACCGACTCCGTAGTCCAGGTCAGCCTCGACAAGGTCGGATCCCACTGGTTGATATCGGGTTTCGAGCCGAAATGAGCACCATCCAAACTTCAGGGTCGGGGTGGCCCCCGAGTCCGCCGATAACAACGTGTGAGGAGTGACCTTGAGTGCCGTGCGCGCAGTGAGACCATTTAGCATCCACGTCGCCGATGACGTTCTCGACGATCTACGAACGCGTCTTTCGCGGACCCGTTGGCCGGAAGCCGAATGTGTACCGGACTGGACCCAGGGCATCCCGCTCGGGTACACCCGCGAACTGGCCGCCTATTGGGCCGACGGATACGACTGGCGGTCCCGTGAAGCCGCCCTCAACCGATTCGATCAGTTCGTCGTCGAAATCCACGGCGTGGACATCCATTTCATCCACCAGCGATCTCCGCACCAAGAGGCTTTTCCGCTGGTGATCACCCACGGCTGGCCCGGCTCGATCGTGGAGTTTCACAACGTGATCGAGCCGCTGACCAACCCGACTGCCCACGGGGGACGGGCCGAGGACGCCTTCCACGTGGTGTGCCCGGCGCTTCCGGGCTACGGTTTCTCCGGCAAGCCCACCAACGCCGGCTGGGGTGTCGGGAAGATCGCGCAGGCCTGGGAGACGCTCATGCTGCGCCTTGGCTACCAGCGCTACGGCGCCCAGGGCGGCGACTGGGGCGCAGCGATCACCACACAAATGGGCCGCAACCGCGGCCACTGCGCCGCCATCCATCTGAATATGCCGATCGCTTACCCTCCAGCGGGCGGCATCACCGATCCGACCGAGGAAGAACAGCTGGCCCTGGCCGCCCTAACGACTTATCAGCGTTGGGAGACAGGCTATTCCGAGCAGCAGTCCACCCGGCCTCAGACCGTCGGCTACGGACTGGCCGATTCGCCGGTCGGCCAGATGGCCTGGATCGTCGAGAAATTCGCAGCGTGGATGGACTGCGACGGCCATCCCGAGAACGTGCTCAGCCGCGATGAGCTCCTCGACAACGTCATGATGTACTGGGCTACCAATAGTGGCTCCTCCTCGGCCCGGTTGTACTGGGAGAGCTTCAAGACCCTGGACGCGACAACTCGTGTGGAATTGCCCACTGGTATTGCTGCCTTCCCCAAGGAGGTCCTGCGCGCACCGCGAAGTTGGTGCGAACCGATCTACAACATCACCCATTGGACGACCATGCCGCGCGGCGGGCACTTCGCCGCTCTGGAACAACCGAGGCTCTTCGTCGACGACATCCGCGCATTCTTCGAATCCGTGCGGTGATGCGGCCAGCCGGCAGGCAACGAAGCTTTGGGAGCACGCTTTCGATGAGCTAAACTTTCTGTATTGCGGAGATATTATCTGCTAGCAAGAGGATGCCCGCTGACAAGCACGTGTCAACTATCAAGGAGGCGATGAGTGGTAGACGACCCACGGAGTGCAGTCATGAGAACGTGGACGCTCCCGCTAGGTGACGCAACTTTGCAGGGCCAAAGCGTCTACGACGTGGAGGATCCGTGTACCGGCGACGTGCTGACCCAGGTGCCCGACTGCAGCAGTGAGGATGTCGACAGGGTGGTGGCGACTGCACATGCCGCTCAACGCGATTGGGCGCTGCGGACGCCTCGCCAGCGCGGCACCGCGCTGCGGGCTTTGGCGACACTCATGCGCGATCACTCTGAAGAGCTCGCGCTGCTCGACGCAATTGACGGCGGCTTTCCACTGCCTGCGATGCGCGACGACGTCACGTGGGCGGCCGACGTGCTCGAGCTGATGGCAGACGACGCGCTCGACCTCGGCGGACGGACTATCCCGCTCTCGGCGAACCTGCACTACACGCTGCAGCAGCCCTACGGCGTAGTCGCTCGAATCGTCCCCTTCAATCATCCCGTCCTATTTGCAGGATCCAAGATCGCCGCTCCGCTGATGGCGGGGAACGCCGTGGTGCTCAAAGCTCCCGATCAAACACCGTTGTCGGCCATCCGGCTCGCCGAGCTCGCCAGGGAGGTCCTGCCCGAAGGCCTATTCGGGGTGGTAACCGGGCACGGGGCAACTGCCGGCGCCGCGTTGGTTGCCCATCCACTAGTCCGGCGAATCGGCTTCATCGGCTCCCCGGGCACGGGCCGACATATCCAGCGCTTGGCGGCCGAGCACGGCGTCAAATACGTCACGCTGGAACTCGGCGGCAAGAACCCGATGATCGTCATGCCCGACGCCGACCTCGAGGCGGCTGCCAAAAGCGCCGTGGTAGGGATGAACTTCACCACCACCGCGGGCCAATCATGCGGATCAACAAGCAGACTGCTGCTGCACGAAGCGATCGCTGACGAGGTGATTGATCTGGTCGTCGATCAGGTCGCTGCCATCAAGGTAGGCGACCCGCTCGTTGACGGCACGGACATGGGACCCGTCATCGACCAAGCGCAATACTCAAAGTCGTTGCGGGCCATCGAGTCAGGACGGGCGGGCGGCGCCAGCGTACTTACCGGTGGAGGACGCGCGCAGGGTGTTGGTAGCAAAGGCTGGTATGTCGCCCCGACCGTATTGGCTGGAGTGGCACCACAAGCCGATGTCGCCCGCGACGAGATCTTCGGGCCCGTTCTTTCGGTGCTGACCGTCCGTGACGAAGCCGAGGCTGTCGAAGTTGCCAACAGCGTCGAGTTCGGGTTGACCGCCGCGGTGTGGACCAACGACGTAAGCCAAGCCCACCGCATGGCTGCGGGACTTGATGCCGGCTACGTCTGGATAAACGGCAGTGCACGCCATTACTGGGGGTTGCCCTTCGGCGGTTGGAAATCGTCAGGTGTTGGATCCGAAGAGTCCACGGAGGAACTGTTGTCCTACACCCAAGTCAAGGCAGTAACCGTCACCTTGGACTGAACTGCGTCGATGCGCTGGAAGGCGTCGACAGCGGACGGTGACCTTTCTCGCAGTCGAAATCCTGTGGGAGAACTGCTATTTGACGTAGGGCGTCAGTCGGCCGTGCATCGGCGCCCCAGACGATAAGCGACCGATTAGAAAATCGACTCGGGACACGGCATCGCGCCGTTGCGGGTATGTGACACGCGGCTGTTTCCCCCGGAACCCCTCCGATGCCCGCGGCGGCGGCTATGTCCGGCGTCGGGTCGGGCAGCACGCAATCGACTGGTACACGCCGACTTGCGCTAGCATCAGTTGTAGTTTCAAAATAGTTGTGTGAATGAAACTGTTGTCGAACGACTGAGCCGCCGGCACAAGGCCTTCGTCCTGGCGTCCTGCTGCCTGAGCGTGCTCATTGTGTCGATCGACGTGACCATCGCCAACGTTGCAATCCCGAGCATCCGCGCCGACCTTTCGGCGTCGCCTTCGCAAATGCAGTGGGTCATTGACATCTACACCTTGATGGTGGCCTCGCTATTGCTGCTCTCGGGTGCCATGGCCGACCGATTCGGTCGGCGGCGTACGTTGCAGATCGGGTTGACAATCTTTGCGTCGGCCTCCCTACTGTGCAGCGTGGCTCCCAACGTCGAAACGCTGATCGGCGCCCGCTTCCTGCAGGCGATCGGCGGTTCGATGCTCACTCCTGCTGGGTTGTCGATCGTCACGCAGGTGTTCACCGGCAGAGTGGAGCGCGCGCGCGTCATCGGCATATGGGGGGGCGTCGTAGGCATCTCGATGGCCTTGGGTCCGATCATGGGCGGAATACTTCTCGAGTATGTTGACTGGCGAGCAGTGTTCTGGATCAACGTGCCGATCTGCGCGCTTGCGGTGCTGTTGACCGCGATCTTCGTTCCCGAATCCAAGTCGGTCACCATGCGCCACGTCGACCTGATCGGCTTGGTCCTGGGCATGGCCTTCCTGTTCGGACTGGTGTTCGTACTCATCGAAGGGCCAGGGATGGGCTGGACCGACACCCGCGTCGTCGTTAGCTGTTGCCTCGCAGCGCTGGCCTTCGCGACATTCCTGCGCTACGAGTCACGCCGCCTCGACCCGTTCGTCGAGCTCCGATTCTTCCGCAGCATCCCGTTTGCTTCGGCGACGGCCATCGCGGTGTGCGCATTCGCTGCATGGGGCGCGTTCCTGTTCATGATGTCAATCTATTTGCAAGGGGAGCGCGGGCTTTCAGCGGTGAACACCGGGCTGATGTTTCTGCCCGTGGCCGTCGGCGCATTCATCTTCTCGCCCTTGTCTGGCCGGCTGGTGGGGCGATTTGGTGCCAGACCGTCGCTGATGATCGCCGGCGCATTGATCGTCGCCGCGACTCTCATGTTCGCGCAGATGAGCGACGCTACCCCGCAATGGCAAATGCTGGTCGCCTTTGCGGTTTTCGGCGTCGGTACTTCGATGGTGAACGCACCGGTCACAACCGCGGCCGTCAGCGGTATGCCGACCGACCGCGCCGGTGCGGCGGCGGCTATCACATCCACGAGCCGACAGGTGGGCGTCGCCATCGGTGTGGCCATATGCGGCCCGGTCGCTGGTGCGGCATTGGGCGACACCAACGTCGATTTCGCGGTCTCCGCCCAGCCCCTATGGCTAGTGTTCGCTGGAGTTGGTGTGCTGATCTTCACGCTCGGTGTCTACTCGACGTCGAAGCGCGCGCTGCGCTCAGCAGAGCATCTGGCGCCGCTGATCGCAGGAACCGATCCGCGACGGGAGGCTGCCGATGTCGCGTAATCCGGAAGCGGACGAGGTCTGGCGCGCGATGACCGCACTGGTCACCGACAACCGCGACAGTTGGAGGCGAGCGACCGTCGACCAGACGGGCCTACCTTTCAGTCGCATCCGGATACTGCTCCGGCTGTCCCGCGGGTCGATGACCGTCAAAGAGGTCGCGCACGCCGTGACAATCGATCCCCCGGCGGCCACGGTGGCCGTCAACGATCTGGAGGACCGCGGCCTAGTCATGCGTCAGACTATTCCCACCAACCGGCGGTACAAAGTGGTATCACTGACCGACGCCGGCTGGTCGATGGTGGCCACCATCAATGCGGTCGACGACCCGGCTCCCGAAGCGCTTGCGGCACTTGAGGGTAATGAACTGAGGGCGCTGCGCGATGCGATAGCAAGAGTCAGCGCCGCCCGCCAAACACTGAATGAAAGCCGCGGCCGGATCGCTCAACGAACGACTCTCAGTCCGGCCTAGCGAACCTGCAACATGCCAGGGTCGCTGTGGGGTCTGCAGAAGTCGGGTCAGATGGCGGGATTGGTGGACCAAGGGCCGCGACTGTCGAGAAGAACTCTGTTCGGTTGGAGTCCTGGGTGGCAGACGTCGGTCTGCGAGGGGATGCCGGCTGATACCGCCGTTACCGCGGTGGCCTAAATAATAGCTTGCAAACAGTTGTCATCCTATGTAAGCTTCCGTGTGGCATAGCCCACATGAGTGCTCACGTTCTAGGGGCACAAATCGATAGGAAGGTGCGCCCGGTGGATTCGATGGCGCCTGATGCGACGACAATGCGAACCTTAGAGAATGCGCGCGGCTCCATCCTAAAGGGTCGCCTCCCTGCGTCTCTCATCGCTAATGCAGCGCTTTACGAGCTTGAATTGAAGCGAGTATTTGGTAGGACCTGGCAGTTTCTCTGCCACGAAGACGAGATCCCCAATGCGGGTGACTATGTAGTGCGCTACATCGCTGATAACTCAATTATTGTCGCGCGGCAGCAGGATATGACGATTCGGGCGATGTCGAACTCGTGTCGGCACCGCGGCACGCTGCTTTGCCGAACCGAGTCTGGGAATGAGTCGGCGTTCCAGTGTCCGTACCACGGTTGGACCTATCGAAACAACGGTGATCTCATCGCGATACCTGCGCAGCAGGCAGTGTACGGTGCTGCGTTCGACAAGAGTCGGCTAGGGTTGCGCGCTCTGCCGATGCTGGACTCGTACGCGGGCCTTGTCTTCGGGTGTGTGTCGGATGAGGCGCCGGGACTGGATGAGTACCTCGGGACATGCGCTGGTATCTCGACTTGATGATGAAGAAGAGCCCGACCGGCCTTGAGGCGTGGGGTGCCCCGCAGCGTTGGGTGATTGACGCGAACTGGAAGACCGGCGCCGATAACTTTGTTGGGGACGGCTATCACACGGTCATGACGCACCGTTCGATGTGTGAGCTGGGGTTGTTACCGCCCGATAATGTGGCCGTTTCGCCGGCCCACGTCAGCCTATCGGGCGGGCACGGGGCGGGCGTTCTAGGCGCACCACCCGGCATACCCGCACCGCCGTACATGGGCTATCCCGAGGAAGTCGTCTCCGGTCTCAGCGAGGGTTACGGCGATGACGTCCATGGCGAGTTGCTGAAACGGACGATGTTCATTCATGGCAATGTGTTCCCGAACTTGTCCTTCTTGAACGCCTTCATCGCCAAGGACGGGGAGTCTATGCCGGTGCCCATTCTGACCTTGCGGCAATGGCGTCCCTTGGACGCAGCGCGTATGGAGGTGTGGTCGTGGTTCTTCGTGGAGCGCAACGCGCCCGAAGAGTTCAAGCAGCAGTCGTTTGAGACTTATGTTCGGACGTTCGGGGTCGGGGGTGTCTTCGAGCAGGATGACGCCGAGATATTCCAGGCTATTACCAAGGGAACACGCGGCGAGTTGGCTGGTGGTGTGGAGCTGAACCTGGAGATGGGACTGGACAATCTGGCTCCTGATCCAACGTGGCTGGGCCCGGGACGACCGTTGGCCAGTGGCTACGCCGAACAGAATCAGCGCGAGTACTGGAAGCAGTACTTCGACTATCTGGCCACACCGAGAAGGGATGAGAACGTATGACGACAACGGTGCCGCAGGATCCACCTCAGGCTGCGAGGGTTTCGCGCGACGTGCGCGAGGAAATCGAAGACTTCCTTTTCGACGAGGCCGATCTGTTGGATCGCGATGAGTTCGAAGAGTGGCTGGAATTGCTGGCACCGAATGTGCACTATTTCGCGCGCGTCCGTCAGACGCTTCGCAGAGCAGGTGGCCCGGGGTTCTCTGAGCGCTCTATGCACCTGAGTGATAACTACACGAGTCTGAAGATGCGTATTCAGCGGCACCGAACGTCGTCGGATTGGGCTGAGGATCCTCCGTCGCGGATCCGGCACTACATCACCAATGTCAGGGTCAGGTCTGGTGAGGACGGCGATGAGTACCGTGTGACGTCGAATGCGTTGCTGGTGCGCACGCGCGGGGACGAAGCCAAGGCGGAGACAGTTTCTGCCGAGCGCCGAGACATTATTCGTCGCGACGAGACGGGTTTGAAACTGGTCCAGCGCGAGATCCTGCTGGATCACACCACGTTGCCCACGCACAACCTGTCATTCTGGATCTAAGGTGCCGGTGAGCTTGACATCATTACGGCGGCGCCTCCGCCGAAACTCCGGCCCACGAACGTTGTGGCCGAGCGAATTTGGGTCTGTCCTTAAGGTAGGCCGGTAGGTGCGCGCAGCTATTTATCACGGTCGCGAAGACGTGCGGATTGAAGAGCTTCCCGACCCGAGTCCACGTGCGGGCGAAGTGGTCATCGAGGTGGCCCGAGCGGGGATCTGCGGCACAGACCTGCATGAGTACATCGCCGGTCCGATGCATGCTGCGCCAGGGGTCGTCATTGGCCACGAATATTCCGGGACGGTGGTCGGCGTCGGGTCCGGCGTGCGCGAGTTCACCGAAGGTGACCGAGTCTGCGGCGTCGGCGTTTTCGGCTGCGGTGAATGCGGCTTCTGCAAACAGGGCGCTGAAGCACTCTGCGGAGCAGTCGGTTTCATCGGCTTCGCTGTCAACGGAGCGCTTGCCCGCTACGCGTCGTTGCCGACGAAGGCGTTGTTTCGCATCCCGGATGAGATCAGTCTCGCCGAGGCTGCCGTCGTTGAACCGATCGCGTCGGCGTACCACGCTGTCCGCCGTAGCGGGTTGGCAGCGGGTGGGACCGTCTTCATCGCCGGCGCTGGCCCGATCGGCCTCGCCCTGGTGCAATTCTCACTTGCCCAAGGTGCGACTCAGGTCATCGTCAGTGAGGTTTCGGCGACGCGCCGCGTTGCCGCCCACCGGGTCGGGGCTACGCGCGTAATCGATCCTCTGGCGGAGGATGCAGTTGAGGTGGTTCGGACGTTGACGAACGGAAACGGCGTCGACATCTCCTTCGACGCTGCGGGCGTACAACCCGCGCTTGATGCGGCGTTGGGCGTGCTGCGCCCCCGCGGTCGATTGATGGTCGTGGCGATTTGGGAGGCCCCGGCCGGTATCGACATCAATCGAAGCGTCATGCGCGAAGCCAATATCGGCTTTTCATTTTGTTACGAAGCGCAAAGGCAGGTCCCGGCGATTCTTGACTTACTAGCTACGGGGGCGATCAGCCTCGGTGAACTGATCACCGACGAGATCCCGTTGGATGCCGTGGTCAGTCAGGGTCTCGAGGAACTGCGCGTCAACCGCGATGCACACGTAAAAATTCTGATCGACCCATCGGCATAGCACGACCGGTATCGCGCCGTCGATTGTCACGCCGCCCCACCAAAGGAGTTAAGTGTCCGCGAATATGGAGAGTCTGTTCGACGGTCTGACAGTCCTCGAGCTGGGGCACGTGATCGCGGCGCCTTTCGCTGCCTCGCTGATCGGCGACTTCGGAGCACAGGTCATCAAGATCGAAGACCCCGGCTCAGGCGACATGTTGCGTAGGTCCGGTCCGAGGAAAGACGGAGTGCCCCTCTGGTGGAAGTCCGCGGCCCGGAACAAGTCAAGCGTCGCTATCGATCTGCGTCTCCCCGAGGGGCAAGCGCTCGTGCGCAAAATGGTCGAACGCGCAGACGTGGTGATCGAAAACTTCCGCCCGGGAACGCTTGAGCGCTGGGGACTGGGATGGGAGGAACTGCACGCAGCGAACCCGCGGCTGATCATGTTGCGGATTTCTGGGTACGGCCAAATCGGCCCGGAGAGCGCAAAGCCGGGATACGGACGGGTCGGCGAGGCCATGAGCGGAGCGGTACACATCACCGGGCATCCTGACCGGCCACCGACGCATTTCGGTTTCTCCCTCGGCGATGTCACGACAGGAATCATGGGTGCATTCGCTGTTGCCGGAGCACTGTTCAAACGCGAAGCGATCGGGGATCGCTTCGATGGGGAATGTATCGACCTGGCTCTCTACGAATCACTGTTCCGTGGTATCGACTGGCAGGTCATCCTCTACGACCAGTTGAACTTTGTTGCCGAGCGTCAGGGCAATCAGTTCCAGGTCAGCCCGTCACCGGTGTCAGACACGTATCTCAGTTGCGATGGGGTGTGGTACACCGTGGCGACCGGCACAGTTCGGTCAGTGCAGAGCCTGCTCGAACTGCTGGGCGGCACGACTCTGCGCAACGATCCGAAGTACGCGACTCAGGAACTGCAGATGTTGCACCGCGAGGAGCTCGGCGAGATGGTTCGCCAGTGGTTCGCCGAAAACAACTCCGATATCGTCGAAAAGGCCTGCGCGAGCTCCGGTGTCGTGGCTGCGCGGATCTTCACGCCGGCAGAGATGTTCTCCAGTCCCACGTTCGCGGCTCGCCAGAGCCTGGTCGAGGTCGCCGACCAGGAATTGGGTCCGGTCCGCGTCACCGGGGTGGTACCAAGGCTGACGAACTTTCCCGGATCCGTGCGCAGCACTGGGCCCGGTCTCGGGATCCACGGCAAAGGGGTGCTGACCGAGTGGCTCGGCATGGCCGACTCGGAGTACGAGGCGCTGGTATCGAGTGGCGTCGTCGGGGCGGTCGACGTTGACGGAGAGGTTCCCGGGCATTGAGTTCGCTGCGCGACAAGGCCTGCATCGTCGGCGTTGGTCATACGGCCTACCGTCGTGATGGCACTGAGTCGGCAACGGACCTTGGCCTGCAACTCGAAGCGGCCCATGCCGCGATCGTGGATGCCGGGTTGTCGGCTGGCGAGATCGATGGGCTCATCTGCCCGATCAACGGTGGCACGGCCGAAGATTTTATCGCGAATCTCGGCCTGACGCATGTTCGTTACGCGGTGACTTCCCATACCGGAGGCGCGGCAAGTGTGGCGGCCCTGGCAACTGCGGCGATGGCGGTTTGGTCGGGCGTCGCGCGGCATGTCCTCATTCCCGCGGGCTGGTGTGGGTACTCAGGTCCGCGTGCCCGCGGGATGGCATCGAGCGCGGACATGGCGATAGGCAAGGTTGTCCGGGACTATTACGCGCCACAGGGCGCGGTGTCGGCCGTGCACCAGTATGCGCTCGTGGCCGACCGATACGTCCGCAAGTATGACGTGCCGCCTGAAGCGATGGGGGCGGTGGCAGTCGCGTTTCGTGCTAACGCGCAGCTCAACTCGAATGCGGTGATGTGCGGCCGTGAGCTGACGATGCAGGAGTATCTCGACGCTCCACCGATCAGTACGCCGTTTCGTTTGTTCGATTGCAGTCTGGAGACCGACGGCGCAGCGGCGGTGGTGGTATCAGCGGCCGATCGTGCGGCTGACAGCCCGCACCGGCCGGTGTTTGTGATGAGTGTGGCCGAAGGTCGCCCATTTCCCGTCGATGAGTTCGCCAACAGGGCCGACCCATTGGAGATTGGGCTTGCCGAGGCGGCGCCGCGCGCATTTGCCGACGCTGGTGTCACCCCGTCTGACATCGATCTGCTCGAGGTTTACGACAGTTTCACTGTCAACGTGTTGCGGCAGATCGAAGCGGCCGGGTTCTGTAAGCCAGGCGAAGCAGCGGATTTCGTTCTCGACGGATGTATCGCCGCTGACGGTTCGTTGCCCACGAATCTCAACGGCGGTTTGCTCTCCGAAGCCCACGTGCAAGGCATGAACAATCTGGTCGAGGCGGTGCGGCAGCTGCGCGGTGGTTTACCGCAGCGGCAGGTCCACAATGCGGAGTTGGCGGTAGTGACCGGTATGGGCGGCGGATGGGGTTCAGGTGCTCTCGCGATATTGCGTCGGTGACAGCGTTGTGACTGGCCGGTTCACAAGGGGACCGATGTGACACGAACGGGACCGGATGTCGCAGCACCGCCGTTGCCATCCCTGGAGGGTCTCACGGCCCAGTTCTATGAGCATTGCCGACGTGAAGAGCTGTCGTTTCAGCGTTGTTCAGGGTGCGATCGCTGGCGCCACGTTCCTCGCCTGACGTGCGCGCGCTGCGGCAGTGACGCTTGGTCTTGGCAGAGGTCGTCGGGCAGGGGAGTGGTATTCAGCTTCACGGCTGTTCACCGCGCGCTGCATCCCGGGTTCGACCAGGCCGTCCCGTTCGTGTGCGCCGTCGTCGAAATGGATGAGGGTGTGCGGATGGTGGCACGGATGGTGGGCGTAGTTGCCGACGGGACAGCGATGTTGGCGGATGCGGCCGTCGAGGTTGTCTATGTGCACGTCGCCGATGATGTTGTGCTGCCGGCATTTCGGCTCTCCGCTGCGGAAGTGCGGGGCGATGACCGCCGCTGACGAGTTGCGCGATCGTGTCGGTGAGAAGATCCACTTTCGAGGAGCCGACTCGGTGACGCAGAACGACATCCGCCGCAAACTGGAGGTTTTCACCTTTTCCTGTCCGCTGCATGACGACGAGGCGGCAGCGAAGGCGAACGGGTACCTCGGCGTTGTGGCCCCGGTGACGATGACCCCGCTGTGGGGGCTGCCGCCGTATTGGGCACCCGGACAGCCCAGTCCCTATCTGGTCGACGGGCAGGAGATGACGGGCAACATCACCGACACGCTGGCTCTGCCGTTCAGCCGATCGGTCAACGTCAGCAGCGAGTGGCAGTACCACGCACCGCTATACCTCGGGGACAGGTTGCAGGGGACTACGACGATCATCTCGGTAGAGCAGAAGCGCACCCGGGTAGGTACCGGAATCTTCCTGCAATACGAGTCAGAATACTTGAAGGTTTCGGGAGAACTGGTCGCGCGCAACCGAAATACCGTCTTCAACTACGTCCCAGACGACGCCTCGGAGCCCCGACCCGAGTCCGGCATTTCCGCGCGCTCACAGCAAGGCGACCGAGGTCGGAGCCCACGCCCCGTCGACGATGCCGATACCGGTGTCGATTGGAACACGCCACTCGAGTTCGACGACGTTACGGTCGGTGCGCAAGTGCGCGGGCCGGCCTTGGCCCTGACTTACCAGCGCATTGTGATGAACATTGCCGCGGATCGCATGTTTTCCGGGATACACCACAGCGCCGCGGCCGCTCATGCCGCGGGGCTTGCCGACATCATCTTCAATACTCGTGGCCTGGAAACTCTTTTCGAGACCGGGCTTCGTCGATGGATGGGCCTTCGCGGCAGGTTGGTGCAGCTGGGTCCGTTTAAGATGAGTGCCTCGGTTCACCCGGGCGACGTGGTGCAGGCGCGATGGACGGTGACCGGCAAGCATGCCCAGGCCGGCGCAGACGTCGTAGATCTCCAATTCGGTGTCTTCGCCGGGGATCGGCAAGCGGCGCAAGGGGTTGCCGCCATTCATCTCAACGGCAAAAAGCAATGCTGATCAGAGTTCTGTAGGAGAAGGAGGGTTCCGATGAGTGTCATCAAGGCGGACGTGGAGGTCTGCCAGGGCTACGCGAACTGTGTCGTTGCAGCGGCCGACGTCTTTGACATCGGTGATACGGGAACTGTTGTCATTCTTGATGACACGGTAGCCGAGAGCGATGAGGCGCGGATTGTCACTGCGATTCGCAGTTGCCCCGTCTCGGCTCTACGCCTCGAAACGGCCTGAGTGAGACGGCCGTGAACGGCGCAAGTATCAGGGGGTCGGATGCATGGTGGAGACGAGTCGGATCGTCGAATGTCCTTGAGTCTCAACCGACATGAGTTCTCGTGTATTGCATCCTCAATCAGGATCTGGCTCCACTTCCACTTCGACGCGTGAGATCGGTGCCCGGCAGACGCGGTGACGGTTTGTGGTGATTTGAGTTACGGCTGTCTCGGGGTGATTCGGGCATTACAGCAAGGGAAAGGTACCGATGACGTTAAAAATGAGTACTTCAGGCGGTTCAGATCAAACCGCTCGTAGTCTCGTCGATGTCGATCGCGGGGAGATCAGTCGCGAAATCTTCACCGATGCTTCGATTTTCAACCGTGAGTTGGAGTATTTGTTTCCGCGGAGCTGGTTGTTTGTGGGTCATGCCACGCAGGTGTCTGCGCCGGGCCAGTTCTTCTCGTCGAGGATGGGCTCGGATCCGGTGTTGTTGACCCGTGACGCTCAGGGTGGTGTGAATGTCTTGCTCAATTCGTGCCGACATCGGGGTATGGCGGTGTGTCGCTACGACGAGGGTCGCGCGCTCCAGTTCACCTGTCCCTATCATGGCTGGTCGTACTCGATGGACGGTTCGCTGGTGTCCACCCCGGGGGATTTGCACGGTGTGCCGCAGCAGGGCATGGCCTACGGCAACGGCCTTGACAAAGCGGCCTGGGGACTTGTCAGGGCTGCCAAGGTGCACAATTTCAAAGGCTTGATCTTCGCGTGCTGGGATCCCGCCGCCCCGGAGTTCGATGAGTACGTCGGCGACTTTCACTATTGGCTGGATAACCTGGCTGATGCTTTCGATGGTACGGAAGGTGGTACCGAGGTGTTCCGTGGGGTGCAGAAGTGGCGCATCAAATCAAATTGGAAATTCGTCTCAGAGAATTTCTTGGGCGATACCTATCACGGGGCGACGACCCATGCCTCGGTTGAACAGGTGGGCATCGGGCCGGGTGGCAGAAATTCACGGCGTCACGGTGAACGACAGGATCAGGGTGGTTTTTCGAAGGGCCGTGTGAAGACGTCGTTTCGGATGGGCCATGGCGCGTCGGACAATCTGGCGTATGAGATTCCCTATCCTGAGTTCGCCGAAGAACCGGCCTTGAGTGAGTACTTCTCCCAGGCGTGGGCGGTCCGCAAGGAGCGACTGCAGGCGCAGGGCAGACTGCTCGGCGGACGTGGCCCGGCGACGATGTTCCCCAATATGTCGTTTTCGGCCGGTTTTCCGCGGACGATTCTGGTCTCACATCCGATCAGCCCGACCGAAACCGAGGTGTGGCGGTGGTATCTCGTCGACAAGGGTGCACCCGATGATGTGCGTGACTGGTTGCGCCGCTATTACATGCGCTACTCGGGTCCTGGAGGGATGACGGAGCAAGACGATATGGAGAACTGGAATTACGCGACGCAGGCTAGCCAGGGCGTGATAGCCCGGCGGTATCCGTACAACTATCAGCAGGGTCTCGATATGGAAACTCCCAGTGCGCTCGACCAGGCTGTGCATTCTCACCAGCCCATCGCCGGTGAGGTGAATGCTCGCGCCTTTTACCGGCGATGGGCCGAGTTCGTGGACAACCTCTCGTGGCCTCAACTCATCGAACTTGCCAAATCCGACGAGAGAGCCGCACGGTCGTGAGTGCAACGGGCGGTGAAATTTCCACGAGGCAGGATGCGGTAGAGAAGTTGCTGCTTCAGGCCGAAATCGCCGATTTCCTCTATCGGGAAGCCGACCTGCTCGACGAACGACGTTACTCCGAATGGCTCGGTCTGCTCACCGACGACTACGAGTACTCCGTTCCACTGCGGGCGAACGTCGCCTACGACGACCTCGCGCAGCTGGAGCAGACTCAGGAAGGTCACGACATCTGCTGGTTCGACGAGAAAAAGGAGACCGTCGCTTTGCGGGTGGAGCAGCTGATGACTGGACTGCACTGGGCCGAAGAACCCGTCTCGCGAGTGTCACACCTGGTTACCAACGTGCGTATTGAAGGAGTAGACGGCGCGGAAGTCGATGTGAGTTGCCGGTTCCTGGTGTATCGAAACCGGGTCGCCGATGAGACTGATTTGCTGGTCGGCCGGCGCAAGGACCGGTTGCGCCGCGTCGCCGGTGACTGGCAACTGTGCCGTCGCCGGCTACTCCTCGACCAAACGGTCTTACTCGCTAAAAACCTGTCGATCATTCTATGAAGCCGGACCATGTCCTTGAACCCTTGACCTTCAGCACGGCAAAATATAGTCTTCTCTAAACATATTCGATGGGCCGCGACCGATGAGGGGGCAGCTGGATTGTCTACTTCGCTCCAACCGAAGCGGCGTGCCGATGACGTGACCGCCCTGCGTGTGATGACAGAGGAAATGCGCCCGCTTCTCGTCGGCGACGGGTACCAGATGTTCGATGTCCGCGCTCCGCAATCATCTGGCCCACCGCCGCACCAACATCCCTGGGATGAAAGCTATGTCGTGCTGGAGGGCGAACTGTGGGTAAGCCGCGGCGGCGAAGAAGCGACCCTGCAGGTGGGTGAGGCGATTCGAGTGCCGGCTGGCGTCGTGCACGCCTATCGCGTTCTCTCTGACGGCGCCCGGTGGATCACGACTTCGTCTTGCCCGGGCGGCGCGCTGGATTTCTTCTCAGACGTGGACGAAACGTCGAACGGCCCGGGTGACGTGAAGGCCCTCATTGAGGCGGCCAAGCGAAACAGTGTCCGATTCGCCGATCCGGCGCTGGGATAGCCGTATGTTGAGCCACCATGCCGCAGATGCCGGCATTCGCCGACGGTGTCGGTAGTCGGTTTACGGCCTGACATTCGGTGGTCGGTGTCATGAGGCGGGTCGGCGTGATCGGCTTGGGCGGCATGGGTTCCGCGCTGGCGGCGTCACTTCTTGCGACGGACCATTACGTAGTCTGTTTCGACATTCGGCCCGACGTATTACGCCCAATTGTCGAGCTAGGCGCCGAGGCTGCTGCGGACGCGCGTGAGTTGGCCGGCGCATGTGATGTCGTTTTGACGTTCCTCCCGGGGCCGAGTCAGGTGCTGGAGGTGGCGCTCGGGTCGGAGCGAGGTGTCCTGGCCGGCCTTGCCGACGGGGCCGCCCTGCTGGATATGTCGACCTGTAATCCCGAGGTCGCAGCAATCATCGGTCAGGCCTACGACGCGGCTGGGAGGCGTTTTGTCGATTGCCCCGTCAGCCGAAAGGCGCCGAACATGACCGTTCTGGTCGGAGGCCCAAGCGGGGTGCTCGGCCCTGATGCCGATGTCCTCGCCGCCGTCTCGCGCACCTTGGTGTACTGCGGCCATCGAGGTGCGGGATATGCCACCAAGCTTCTCAACCAGCACATCAAGTACAGCTGGTACCTCGCTTCGGCGGAAGCCCTCTTAATCGCTGAGGCGATGGGATTGAATGCCGGCGACGTAGCCGACGCGAT
Source organism: Mycolicibacterium frederiksbergense (assembly GCF_012223425.1). GTDB lineage: Bacteria > Actinomycetota > Actinomycetes > Mycobacteriales > Mycobacteriaceae > Mycobacterium > Mycobacterium frederiksbergense. The sequence goes on along the minus strand of NZ_CP038799.1, from coordinate 779,139 downwards.
CGCGGAGTGCAGCGGGGGGGACTCGGGTCTCACCACGGCGGCGGCGTACTTCCGCCACGACACCGAGTCAGTTAGAAACCGCGCCCCCGCTAGCACCATTACGAAAGACTCCGCGCTCGCGGAACGAATGGCGACGAACGCCGGTATCCGCAGCAGGACGCTTGAGCCCGTCGTGGACTTCTTCCAAAGTGTTGCGGCCTCGGAGTTTCGCGACCGTGCCTACCCCGAAAGCACAGAACTTCTTCAACGAATCCGGTCGATGCCTCCGAAGTGAACCCCTACGTCTTGAGTGCGACCCCCGTCACGCTGTATAGCTAACTGAATTGTAAACGGGCCGAATATCGGTGAGCGGAAAGAAAGACCACCGACCATTTGCCGGTATGATCACCACCCGGTGGAGATGTCTGCCGAACCGCTGATCAACGTTGCAAGGGACTTCATGAGTACCGAGAAGTTGACGATGGCCGAACAGGTCGCGGCCAAGACCCGCGAAGCCGGACCCGATCACGACCCCTCTTCGTTGGCGGTCCCGCTTGCGCTCTACCGTGCTGTGACCGCCTTCGGTCGGGTCGCCGTCGATGAGTTGACGCCGGTAGACCTCTCGATGAGCCAGTTCAACGTTCTGACCGTCCTGAAGCGCGCCGACGGGCCGATGACGATGGGCGCACTGGCCGATTCTATTTCCGTACGCCAAGCCAGCCTGACGAGCGTGGTGGACACGCTGACCAAGGCAGGTTTTGTCACACGCAAGGTGAATCCCCGCGATCGGCGCTCGGTTGTGGTCGCGATATCGAAGAAGGGCGATCAGTTCATGACCGAGTTTCTGCCCGGTCATTACGACTTTCTGCAGAGACTCTTTGCCGGTATCAACCCGCGACACAGGCAGCAGCTGCTTGCACGACTGAACGAACTAATAGATTGCTTGGAGAACTACCCGAGCGGCCAGCGCACCTCCTGATCGGTCCCCGGGTATAGGACGGTCGACGCCGCTACGGTGCTGACGTCCACTCACCGGTCCTCGCATGGCATCCACGGCTCCAACTGAGGGGTCTATCGGGTGCACTCAGGTAGTGAGTACTCCCGAGAAGAACGTTCGCTCGTCGGCTAGGTTGCGTCCGACCTTGGTGAAACGTGGCAGTCCGCGTGGCGCTCAGGGTTTGTCGCGAGGTGCGAATGACATTGCGGCACAGAAGAATTATTGATACGACGCTGCACGACCGCAGCGAAGAACTGTGTCGATGTGATGGTCGACAGTTTGCGTCGGCAGCCGCACCGCTGCGCCCGCGTGACGTGGGCATCGTCTCCCCTTCGAGAGTCCCATTTACACAGAAGCCTAAATTTCTACCTTGCAGATATTCGGGAAGTATGATAAAAACTGGGTACTGTACTAGCTGAGGGGACGTCGAAGGTTGCTCAAAGACGCTTCAATTTGTGTGAGCTTGCTTGGAGCGGAAACACGCTTCGTAGATGTCGACGGCGTCCGAACCAGGACAATTCAGGCAGGGGAAGGTCCGGACCTCATTCTCATGCACGGGGGAGGCGGTCACGCCGAAGCCTTCGCCCGCAACGTGACGGCGCTGTCGCGTCATTTCCGAGTGCATGCGCTGGACCTGTTGGGTCACGGTCTCACCAGTGGTTGTGAGGTCGCCCCGAAGCGTAAGGACTATGTCAGTCACCTACTCGGATACATGGACCAGGAAGGCATCGACCGAGCCCACCTGGTGGGCGAGTCGTTAGGAGGTTGGATCGCGGCGTGGACTGCGTTGGAACATCCCGACCGTGTCGACCGATTGATCTACGTGTGCGGCGCGCGGTTGACGCTAGAGGTCGGCGCCGATGCCGAGGCTCGCACCGCTGCCGGGCGCGCAGAGCTTGCCCGGGTCACCCGGCAATTCCTGGCTGACCCGAGTCCGGCGAATGTGCGGGAGAGGATGGCCTGGCTTTTCCACCACCCTGACCGCGACCTGACCGATGAACTGGTGGCGCTGCGGTGGGCACTTTACCAGAGCGAAGAATCGCGGTCGGCACTGACGAACGCGACGGCGCCGCCCTCAGCGGCGACTGCTGAGGACAATCTCACGGCTGAGCGATTGACCAGCTTGACCAGGCCCACGCTCGTGCTGTGGACGAGTCACAATCCCTCGGCGACGGTGGAATTCGGACGGCGGGCAGCCGAGCTAATTCCCGGCGCTGAATTCGCATTGATGGAGGATTGTGGCCATTGGCCGCAGTGGGAACGGCCGGAAGAGTTCAACCAAATCCTCACCAATTATCTTCAAGGTGATCGCGAGTCCCGAGGGCAACGTTGATGGAGACAATCGGTTCCAAAACCGGCTCGGCGCTGCCGATAGACTCCTCGGCCTTCTACGACGAGGCGGTGTACCAGCGGGAACTCGACTCCATCTTCAAGCGGTCGTGGCTATTCGTCGGCCACGAGTCCATGATCCCCAAGCCCGGTGACTTCCGCACAACCTATATGGCCGACGACGCCGTGATCGTATGCCGGGACAAGGAATCTCGTGTTCGTGTGCTGCTGAACAAATGTCGGCACCGGGGCAATAAAGTCTGTCAGTTCGACAAGGGCAACGCGAACATCTTTCACTGCAGCTATCACGGCTGGAGTTACGACACTGCCGGACGGCTGCGCAGTGTTCCGCTAGCCGAGAGCGCCTACGGGCCGCAGTTCGATAAGGCCAGCATGGGCCTCGTCTCCCCCGGGTAGCTACCTACAAAGGACTTATCTTTGCTTGCTGGGATCAGTCGGCGCCGCCGCTGGAAGAATATCTGGGGGAGGGCCTGCTGTGGTACCTCGACAACTTTCTACTCGACTGTGACCCCAACGGCCTGCAGGTCGTTCCCGGCCTGCACCGCTACCTCATGCCCGTCAACTGGAAGTTGTTGGCCGAGAACTTCGGCGGCGACCAGTATCACTTCGCTGCCACTCACGGATCGGTTTCCGCACTGTCGAAAGCTGGGCAGACTGCCCGCATCAACTTTTCGATAGACGAGGGGCAGCACTACAGCGTGGTTCTCGACGGCTGCGCGCCCCATGGGTTGCTGCAACTGGCAGTCGGTAAGAATTTCTATCAGGACGATCTCGCCCAAGCCGAAACGCTGGGTACCGAAGCAGTCGACTGGCTAACCGAGCGGCAGCGCCTGCAAGACGAGCGGTTGGCGACATCCCCCGTGCAGCCCTACAGCTTTCACGTAGCCAATATCTTCCCAAACTTCAGCATGATTGGCATGGGCACGGCTTTTTACGGTCGGGGATTCATCATGTGGCAGCCTCGGGGACCGCGGTTGACCGAGGTTTGGGAGTGGTGTTTGGTGGAAAGCTCCGCGCCCCGTGCTGTCAAGGAACGCATGGTCTTCGTCTTGAGTCAGCGGCAATCGGCGGCCGGTCTCGTGACGCCCGATGATCACGAAAACTTCGAACGATTGTCTGACGCCCTTGACACCGGAGTCGCCCGGGATGTGCCGTTCAACTACTCACTCGGCGAGGACGTCGAACCAATGGAGTCGCTGGTTGCGGAGTTACCCGGCAATGTCAGGCCGCAGATCAGCGAAGCCTACCAGCGCGAGTTCTATCGGCACTGGCACCGAACTATGACGGAGCCGGCCTAGCCATGGAGACCAGCCAGTTGGACGTGGAACTGCGGCTGCGAATAAACGAATTCTATGCGCGGGAGACCATGCTTCTCGATGATGGGCGGCTGGACGAGTGGCTGGGCTTATTGGCGCCGGATGTCAGATACACGATGCCATTCCCAGAGTCCAGCACGCATCCGGTCGACGATGATGACGGCCTACCGCCGTTTCTGTTGTTCAACGACGACTACGAATCGCTGAAGCTGAGAATTGCCCGGCTGGCTACTGGGCTCGCCCCCGGGGAAACTCCACGCACGATCACTCAGCGCTTAGTCAGCGACATCCTGGTCACCGATGTATCCGATCAAGAGCTGAGCGTCCGATCCAGCGTCATGGTGTTTCTCGTACGCCACGAACGCCACGAGAGCTTCTTCATCGGCAAACGACAAGACGTTCTACGCCGAGACGAAGACTCGGGCCTGCTGCTGGCCGCCCGGGACATCACCCTGGCTCATAGCGTTCTTCCACGAGCGATTTCGATCTTCTTCTAATGCCCAGTCGTTCACTAGCTCTCAGATAGGTCGCACATGACAGATGTCGCGTCACGCGAGCTCGGCCTAGGATTTCTCGGAATCGGTCAGGCAGTCGCCCGAATCTTCCAGCAGTACCCAGACATGTCGACGCTGCCGTATCGGGTTGTGGCGGCAGCCGATACCCGATCACACTCGCTCGCCCGCTTCGCCACCGAGTTCTCCGGCCAGACCTACACGAACGCAGAGCAACTGTGTGCCGATCCAAGCGTGGACGTCGTCTACATCGCCACCCCTCCCGAGCTGCATCGGGAGCATGCGCTAATGGCCGCACGTCACGGAAAACACATGATCGTCGAAAAGCCGTTGGCCATGTCGATCGACGATTGCACTGCAATGGTCGAGGCGGCCCAGGCAGCGGGCGTGCAGCTGATGGCCGGCCACACACACAGCTTTGACGCGCCGGTGCGAGCGATGGCCGAACTTGTAGCCAGTGGCGAACTCGGCGAGTTGCTCATGGTCAACACCTGGAATTTCAACGACTTCAACCGGCGACCGTGGCCGACTTCGGAATTGCGCTCGACCAGCGGGCCAGTGCTCAACCAGGGGCCCCACCAGGTCGATATCGTGCGGCAAATAGTCGGCGGTTTGGCCAGAACAGTGCGTGCGTCGACAATATGGGACGACGTCCGGGAATGCGTCGGGGGATACACCTGTCATCTCGGATTCGAATCAGGAGCTTCCGCCACGCTCGTCTATGACGCGCGAGCTTTCTTCGACGTCGCGGAGTTGCACTCGTGGGTGGCAGAAGACGGCGGCCGCCGCAGCCCCCAAGCCAACCAGCGAGTAGCCAATAACTTCGCTGCGCTCAGTCAGAACCCTGACCACCTTGAAGTCGCATTGGAAGCTCAGAAGGAACAGGGCCGCTACGGTGCTGCGACGACGACCGAAGAGTCACAGGAGCTGTGGGGTTACTCCGCCCCCGGAGAGATCATCCACCACCCCTACTTCGGCCTGACCGTGGTGTCCTGCGAACGCGGCGCGATCAGGCAGTCGCCCGACGGGCTGGTGGTGTACGGGCAAAACGGATTGCAGGAAATACCGGTCGCGCGCACCATGCGGGGCAGGGCCGCAGAGTTGGCTGAACTACACCGGGCGATCACTGAGGACCGCCCTGTTCAGCACGACGGTCGCTGGGGGCGCGCGACGCTAGAAGTATGTTTCGCCATCCTGCAGTCGGCCTACGAAGATCGCGAAGTCGTTCTCTCCCACCAGGTATCGCTGTGACTTCAGATGAGGAGAAATCGTGGGTGAGATTGTAGCGGGTTACGCGTCGTCGCATGCCTTCACTTTCATCCCGCCTCCCAGGTGGGAAGGCTTCCGCATAAAGAACAGGCAAAGCTACACATTGCGACGTGGTAAGACCCCACCTCGCCTGAGGAAAGACGAAGAACCATTCGACGACGCTGCGGCGCGTTACGCGCACATCGAGAACGGGCTTCAAAGGCTGCGTGACAGCATCAGACAAGACCGACTGGATTGCCTGATCATCGTCGGTGATGACCAGAACGAAAACTTCGACGGTTCGGCACTGCCCCAGATAGCCATCCACACAGGAGATGGGTTCACAGTGTCTGACCGCTTCTTGCCAGAGGCGCGGTTTTGGAAAAGTTCGCCCGAGCTCAGTAAGGACTTGAGTGAGCACACCGTCGAGGCGGGGTTCGACGTCGCCACCGTTGTCGATTTCCGTGAGACCACCTTGCACTCACACGCCCATGGCGAGATTGTGGCCAATATCCTTGGAGACCACCAAATCCCAGTGGTGTTGGTATTCCTCAATGCCGTTCACGTGCCGTCGTTGTCGCCTAAACGGTGCTTCGCGCTCGGCCGCGCGATTGCCGACGCCGTGCGGTCACGCCGCCCTGCAGACGAGAGGATAGGTCTTTACGCGTCCGGTGGACTTTCACACTTCACTGCCGGCTATCCGTGGGCTGCCTACGATGGGCCGCGCGTTCACGGTTCAATCGACGACGAATTCGATCGCCGCACCCTGAAGTGCCTCGCTACCGGAAACGGCTACGAGCTGAGCAAACTGACCAGCGAAGACCTGCTCAACTCTGGCAACATCGAGCTGAGATCGTGGATATGTGCTGTCGGCGCAGTCGGCGGCAACACGCCATGGGCCAGCGTCTATGAGCCCATTCCCCGCGCCCTGATGGGAATGGCCGTCGCCTGGACGAACTGCGAAGTCACTGTTTAGCGCGTCGAAGGTGAGGCACGCGAAATTTGATTCTGCGGGTGTGGGTTATCCGCAGATCTACTCGACGTTTGCACTGAGAACCCCCACGGTCGACGGAAGACGTCGTCGGCTGTGACCCTGGGACGAGGGCATGTCTGCCCACCCTCTGGCCCAGTCAACCGGCAGAACCGTGGGCCGCCGAGACGCCGCTCGCGAAAGGGTATGTGTCCCAATGTCGTTGTTGCGCCGCCTGCGCGGACAATAGACCCACACCGAAACCAGAGTCTCTGTTTTACAGAGTAGATTTCTGTTATACAGTAAGGCTATTGGGTGTAGCGCCTAACTGCGTGGAAGTGATGGCTCGTGGTTAACGATGCCTTCTGCTTCGGGGCCTCAACAGCCCAAGCCCTATAGGAACGGTTAAGGAGGCGAACCGGATGGCCATCTGCGCTGCCAGCACCACCCATCGCAGTTTGGGTAAGGCATCCGCGGACTTCGCTGTCGTCGTCAAGGACGGCGTCGACACCGAAACCCCGAGTTGGCGATGAGCTCCACTCCTTCGGGTGCAGGGCTAGACACTGAACGACACGCCATCGCGCTGGCCTGTCGCGTCCTGGCGGCGCGCGACTTGGCGCCAGGCATCCTCGGCCACATCAGCCTGCGCGTCGACCGAGATCGACTGCTGATCCGATGTCGTGGTCCGCGCGAGCGAGGGCTCGCGTTCACCAGCGCAGAGGACATCCGGATGGTCACGTTGGACGGTACAGCGGGCGGCAAAGGAGAACTCGACGATGGTTACCAGCCGCCGAACGAGTTGCCACTGCACACCGAAGTGCTCCGCACCCGCCGCGATGTCAATGCTGTGGTTCATGCGCACCCCGAGGCGGTAGTCGCCGCCGATCTCGCCGGTCTGGCTGTCCGACCGATCGTCGGAGCGTTTGACATACCCGGTTTTCGGCTCGCCGCGGCTGGCGTGCCGGTCTATCGGCGAGGCGTATTGGTGCGCAATCGGCAACTAGCCCAGGAAATGGTTGCTGCTATGGCAGACCGGCCGGTGGTCGTTCTCCGTGCCCACGGCCTCACCAGTGCTGCGGACACCGTCGAGCGGGCCGTACTACAGGCCATCAGCGTCGACACGATCTCGCGTTTGTCGCTCCAGATCGCTTCTGCGGGTGGCACTCTGGCTGATTTGCCCGACGCTGATGCAGCAGAGCTGCCTGATCTCGGTAACGCTTTCAACGAGACCATCGCGTGGCGTCACGAGTTGGCGCGCCTCGAAACCCATGGTTTGTCGTGTCACCCATCGGAGAAAAGGTCCTCATAGGCACATCCGGGCACGCGCTCATGTCCATTGCCGCGGGTGGTCTGGGACGCGGCTTCCGATCCCATCGGACCATTGGCGTAGACATCCCCCGCACTCTCCTAGCCCGAGCATCGAGACCCGCGTGAATCGGAGCTTCGACAGCGCTGCGCGGATAGACCCCCCATTCAGCGGCGAGGACACTGGTGGGCAGATGCAGAGCAACAAGAGCATTGCGCATCACCGGAGGGACGATAGTTTTGAGTTGGTTGACCGGGCAAGTCGCCCTGGTGACCGGCGGGGCAGCCGGAATCGGTTTGGCCGTGGTCGAGCGTTTCTTGGCCGAGGGCGCATGCGTGGGCGTCCTGGATCGCTCGGAAGGCGACCTGGCTACCATCGGCAACGCCGACGGCAGGCTCATCGCGGTAACAGGTGACGTGACGTCGTATGCAGACAACGTCATGGCGGTGCGCGAAACGGTCGATGCGTTCGGAAAGCTCGACGTCTTCGTCGGCAACGCTGGGATCTTCGATTACTTTGCCCCTTTGGTGGGTTTCGACGGAGCCGACCTCAGCAGCGCCTTCGATGAGATCTTCGCGGTCAATGTAAAGGGCTACCTCCTTGGTGCCAGGGCCGCCGTTCCTGAACTCCTCAAAAGCGATGGCCCGAGCATGATCTTCACCGTCTCCAACTCTGGCTTCTATGCCTCCGGTGGCGGCCCGCTGTACACCGCTTCCAAGCACGCAGTCGTTGGCGTAGTGCGTGAACTGGCCTACGAGTTGGCGCCGAAGATCAGGGTGAATGGCGTCGCTCCAGGCGGCACGGTAACGGGCCTGCGTGGAATCGAGGACCTCGGCCAGGGTCAGGACGTGTTGTCATCGGTGCCCGGCATCGCCGACATTATGAGTACTACAAACCCATTGCAGTACGCGCAGCAGCCCGCCGATCACGCCGGCCTGTATCTGCTACTCGCGTCTGCAGACAACTCGCGAGCGGTGACCGGCGTCGTCATCAACAGCGACGGCGGCTTGGGCGTGCGGGGCCTCAACCAGCCGTCCGGAGGGCTGGAACTTGCCACCGGCGCGATGCGCATCGACGTCGGGTCAACATAGGAGGTTTTACACATGTTGGTGAAAGCGTTGGGTTATGTGGGTGTGGAGTCTCCGGATGCGAAGGAGTGGTTGGCGTTCGGTCCGGAGGTTTTGGGGATGGAGGCGGTTGAGGCGTCCAGTGGGTCGGTCCTGTTGCGGATCGACGACGCGGATCACCGGATCGCCGTTCATCACGGGGACCGCAACCGGATGCTGTATGCGGGCTGGGATGTGGGCAGCGAGGATGCGCTTGAGGCTGCCGGGGAGTTGCTGCACAAGCGGGGCATTGGGTTTGAGGTGGGAACCGAGGAGGACTGCGCAGCCCGCGGGGTGTTGGGCTTTTTGACGCTGTCGGATCCTTCGGGGTTGCGTCATGAGTTGTTTTACGGTCAGAAGGTGGTGCCGCGTTCCTTCCGGCCCGGTCGTGCGATATCGGGGTTCGTCACCGGTGCGCAGGGGTTGGGTCATGTGGTGCTGGCGACGCCGGACCTTGCGCAGGCCGACCGGTTTTTGCGGGGGGTGTTGGGGTTTAAGAAGAGCGATGAGATTTACACCTTCATGGATCTGTGGTTCTACCACTGCAACCCGCGCCATCACAGCATCGCGTTGACTCCGATGCCGGGTGTGCGGGGACTGCACCACGTGATGGTCGAGGTGCAAAGTTTTGATGACGTGGGGATGGCTTATGACCTGTGCATGTCGCGCAACATTCCGCTGAGCATGACGTTGGGGCGCCATGTCAACGATCGGATGGTGTCGTTTTACGTGCGCACACCGAGCGGGTTTGACATCGAGTACGGCTGGGATGCGGTGACCGTCGACGAGGAAACCTGGACAGTCGCTCAGTACGACCGGCCCAGTGTGTGGGGCCACCAGATGGTCGCCCAAACACCACCAGGCGCACTCGAAGCCGCAACAACATGAACGCCGCAATCACGAAAACATCTGTCCAAGAGAACATTACGCAGCCCAATCCAAGAAACGTAGGAGAAGTACATGTCTATTGTCGGGAAGAACGACATTCAGCAACTGGTAGCGGCGGGCCAAGAAGGCCTTGCTAAGGGCCGTCTGCCCGCCGGGCTGGTCGCCAACGCAGAACTCCACAAGCTCGAAGCTCAGCGAGTCTTCGGCCGGTGCTGGCAATTCCTGGCCCACGAGACGGAGATCCCCCAGGCAGGGGATTACGTGGTCCGATATCTGGGTGGCGGTTCGATCATCGTTGTCCGCGGCGAAGACGGCGAAGTGCGCGCCATGGCGAACTCGTGTCGGCACCGCGGAACAATGCTGTGCCGCACGGAGATGGGCAACACTTCGCACTTCCGCTGCCCCTATCACGGCTGGACCTACCGCAATACCGGAACTCTGGCGGGTGTACCCGCACAAAAAGAGGTCTATGGGGTCGAGATGGACAAGAACGAGTGGAGTCTTACCCAGGTTCCGCGCCTCGAGAACTACCGCGGAATGATATTCGGTTGCCTGGACGAGAAGGCAGAACCTCTCGTTGATTATTTGGGCGATATGGCGTGGTATCTGGACCTGATCACCCAGAAGTCCAAGGGTGGACTGGAGGTGCGGGGTGAGCCCCAGCGTTGGATCATCGACTCCAACTGGAAGCTCGGCGCGGACAACTTTGTCGGGGACGCCTACCACACGTTGATGACGCACCGATCGGCGGTCGAGCTCGGTCTGGCCCCGCCCGATCCGAAATTCGCATCGGAGCCGGCGCATATCGGTCTCTCCAACGGTCACGGCCTCGGCGTCCTCGGGGTGCCGCCCGGGCAACCGATGCCGCCCTTTATGAACTATCCACCCGAGATCGTCGATGGACTCGATCAGGACCGCGCAGACATGCTTCAGCGTTCGGCCTTCATTCACGGCACGGTCTTTCCCAACCTGTCGTTCCTCAACGTCCTCATCGGTAGGGACAACAAGTCAATGCCAGTGCCGATGTTGACATTTCGGCTGTGGCGTCCACTGTCACACGACACGATGGAAGTGTGGTCGTGGTTTCTCGTCGAGAAGGATGCCGACGAAGAGTTCAAACAGCAGTCGTATGAGACCTACGTACGAACGTTCGGCATCTCCGGTGTGTTCGAACAGGACGACGCCGAGACTTGGCGCTCCATCACTGCGGGAACGCAAGGCATTCTCGCAGGCAGCCAGACACTCAACTTCGAGATGGGCATGGGTGTGCTGACCAGCGACGACACGTGGAGGGGGCCCGGTCGTCCCCTGTCCAGCGGGTACGCGGAGCGTAACCAACGCGAATTCTGGGGTCGCCTGTTGGAGTTACTCACCGACTCAGGCGATGACGCCAGCGAAACCGAGCCCAAACCCCAACTACTCGCGCAATCTCGGACCAATGCAGACGAGGTCGCCTGATGAGGCATCAGGCACCTGCTTGTCTCACAACCACAATCAACCAAGTCATAAAGGATGGTGTGCCATGGTAGCGACGGTCGAGCAACAGCTTCTGCTCCGCTGCGAGATGGAGAACTTTCTGTTCGAAGAGGCGGAGCTGCTGAACGACGGCCGGTTTCACGACTGGCTAGAACTGTGCGCCGAAGATATCCACTACATCATCCCGGTGCGCGTGAGCAGAGAACGCGCCAACGGCGACGGAAATTCGACGACCATGACCCACTGGGATGACGACTACGCAGGCTTGCAGCTGCGGGTGCTACGTCTGGACACCGAATACGCATGGGCAGAAGATCCGCCCTCACGGATCCGACACCACGTGTCGAATGTGCGGGTACGCCCCGGCGCAGGGACGGACGAATACGATGTCCGCTCCAACCTTCTCGTGTTCCGCAACAGGGGGGACAGTCCGCAGCACGACCTCATCTCTGCGGAGCGCCACGATGTCATCCGCCGCAGTGAGATGGGCCTGCGGTTAGCGAGCCGACGGGTAGTGCTTGATCATGCCGTTGTCGGCACCCACAATCTGGCTAACTTCTTCTAACGGGGCGACGTTGAGCTTGCATTACTTAAAACCTAGAAAGGTACAGTCGTGACCGGCGACCACGGTGCGGCGACGACCATCGCGAACGAGTTCGCCGTCGTCACCGTCGACAAAATCTTTACCCGCAATGGAGAGCGGTTGGAGATTGCCAGCCCCCGCCTCGGCTTCCGAATTCAGCTCGACCCGTTGGAACTTGAGAGTCTGTCATGGCAGACCAAGGAAAGCCTTTCGCGGTTTCTCGAGGACCCGTACGGTCCTGGCCATTGACCTCGCGCACGTCAGTGAGCAGGGGATCGTTTCCTACTTGACGCCCTTTCCCCAATCGTGAAAGGACGTCTGTGATGACAACTGCAGGTGCTGCGCGGCGGCGTGCCTTGGTCCTCCGCTCGATCCATCGCGGTGGAGGGGTGCACTTAAGTGAGGAGTGGACAAGTGATCCATGCGGAAGTCGATCCACGTCGGTGCTGCGGCTACCAGCTGTGCGTGGACGTCGCGCCCAGTGTCTTCGCTATCAACGCGGCTGGGAAGGCGGAGATATTGGTGCGCGACATTCCCGCTGATCTAGAGGTCAACGCCCGCGCGGCAGCACACAAATGCCCGTCGGCAGCGATCACCGTACGTGCTTCCGGATCCGCGCAATGACACCGGAAACGTCTTCCTCGGGTAGGTTCACCCCCAAACGACCGTCCGCCGTTGTCGCAGGCGCTCACCCGGCACCGTCTGATCTCTTCCGTGGTGCGACCTTCCGCCTACTATGTCTCTGCTTCTCACGAGCACGAGGCGATCAAGAAGGCCGAGGGAGTACGCCAAGAAGTTTTCCGTCGCCACTATCGCCTCACACCAGAAGACCGCCGATAACTCCTCGACGTGATGGGATTGTCAGAGGTTGACCTATGAGAACGGCTGTCGTCTATCGGCGGCTCGCCAGAGACGTGAAGGACGACTTCGAGAAGGACAACTACAACCCGCCTGACGAGGCGCAATTTGAAATGTGCGTCTTCTCTGATGGCCGTGTCGCGCAGCGCTGGATGGTAGGCGCTGGGTCTTGCGTCTGGTGGGATGACCTAGACCATCTGTATAAGGTTCACATCTACGGGCACCCTGATTACGGAACAGCGGTTATCTGGTCCGACGGCGAGGTCGAGGAGCTGTGACAGCTCGTGCAGTTAAGAGACCGAATTGCCGGTCTGTGTCGGTGATGATCACCGAAACGGCCTGTTTCGTTCCTTTTTTCGCGAATATTGACTTACCTCCAACTCTTCCGCTTCGATGTGACACTAAGGCGATTGTGCGCCGTGCGGTGTCGGGTCGATATCTTTGCTATCGACTACCACAACGCTTGGTCATCACGAGCTTTGGCAGAGCGTTTAGCGCAACATCGCCAGATGGCCTAGTGTGGCGAAGTGTCTGAGAAGAAGCCATCATTTTTCCTTCCCTCCCAGCGATTTTGATCTCGCCCTCTATGTCTTCAGAGCGCGAGAAGGTTCCAAGCTTTCAAGGAATGGGATGGATGCCAGAAGTGCTCAACCCACTGGCCTGCACGAACGGAAGGCGCGACGAGAAGCAAAATCGTTGTGATTATTCAGTGCCCCACTGTGTAATACATTCCGCACTCAAGGTATGCAGACCCCTCAGGCCCGATTGGCTCCTCCATCTCCGCTGGCATGGATCTGTGAGCGCAGGCTATTGCACACGCAAGCTGGTATCGGATGTGTTCCCGCCAGAGGCGCGAATCCCCTCCGGACGGCACTCGCACCGGGGTCGGGAGGAATTGTCAATACCTGTGGATCGGGGTGTTTCAGGCGACCTCCGTTCCGGCGTGTTCGTCGCCGTCTGAGGGCGGCGTCGGTGGGGTGATGTCGGTGGGGCGTTCGAGCAGTCTGCCCTTGTGGAACACTGCGCCGGCGCGGACCAGGGCGACCAGGTGCGGGGCGTTGACAGCTCGCCAGCACGCCTGGGCTGCGTCGATGAGCTTGTAGGCCATCGCCAGTCCGGCAGCCCGCGATCCCGGCCCCTTGGTGACCTTGGTCCTCAAACGCACTGTGGCGAAGGTGCTTTCGATCGGATTCGTGGTGCGCAGGTGGATCCAATGTTCGCCCACGACTCGGCCGACTCCCGGTAGCCGTCGGTGATCGCCACGAGCTCCTTGCGGCCGTCGGCACGCACGCCGAGCATGACCAGCAGGCACAGCTTCTCTTGGTCCAGACGGACCTTGAGGTGGATGCCGTCGACCCACAGGTAGACGTAGTCGGTGCCCGAGAGGTCACGGACGGCGAAGGTGCGGGCTTCGTCCTGCCACTGCGTGGTGAGCCGGGTGATCGTGGTGGCCGACAACCCGGCACCAGAGCCGAGGAACTGCTCCAATGCCGGCCCGAAGTCACTGGTCGACAACCCGTGCAGGTACAGCAGCGGGAGCACCTCGCTCATCTGCGGAGACTTGCGCGCCCAGGCCGGCAGGATCGCCGAGGCGAACCGCTTGCGCTCGCCCGTGTCGGGGTCGACCCGGCGGTCGTTGACCCGCGGCGCTTTCACCTCGACCGCGCCGGCGGCGGTGAGCACCTCACGGGCTTGGTGGTAGCCGTTGCGCACCACCAGTCGGCGGCCGTCCTCATCGAGTTGGTCGGCGAACGCGGCCACGTAGGCGGCGACCTCGGCCTGCAACGCCGCGGCCAACATCTGCCGCGCGCCGTCGCGAACGATCTCGTCGAGCAATGAGCGTCCGCCGGTTTCGTCGTTGGCCTCCTGGCCATCGTGAACTACGGTGAGCATGGGCGTACCTTCCCAACCAGCGCGCCAACGCCGGTCTTGATCCAATACCTGATTCCGTGATGATCATCCTCGGGAAGGTGCGCCTATTTTCACGCCCCCACGCCGAGGCTCATCCACAGGTATTGATCATTGCTCCGGGGTGCGATCGCACCAGTCAACGCCACGCGACAACTGTCGAGCTGACGCCGGCAAGCTCACACAGCTCCAGAGCGTCCTTCAACAGCAATATCGGGGTCGGGGCGGTCGCCGGCCAGCACACCATCGAGGTGGACGATGCACGCGGCAGCCAGTGACCCTGCTGCCTGGAGAAAGGACGACTTGCGTCTACAAGAATCATTCTCTGCTGAACAGAGTTTTCATCCACTAGAATGTTTCGAGAGCATGCGGTCGGGTGACGCAGGACCCTGAGTCGGAGGCCAGACCTTCCGCGTTGGTGTTCGACGGAGCGACAGATTCTGTCGGCGAACTGCGGTTACCGCAGCGAGAAAGTGAGTTGTTACCAATGGCGAATGGACCGAAGATGGCAGGATCGTACTTCAGCCGACGCGAGACCGTATGCACCGAACAGTTGAGCGCGGCCGAGCACCTCGCTTCGGAAATTTTCACACCGCACCGTCTCCGCTACTCCCGTCGCGGCCAGCGTTTGAATGCGCGGCTCAGCGCCGCACGAATCGGTGCTGTGACCGTTGGCTATCTTCGGTACGGTGCAGATGTCGAGCTCGTCAATTCGACTGCGCTCGATGATTACCACATCAACGTTCCCCTCACCAGCCACGCCGATTCGTGGTGCGGCCCAGCCACGGCCCAAGCGACGCCCACGCAGGCGGCGGTTTTCCTCCCAGGCCGTCCTGCCGGCATCAAGTGGGCCGCCGATTGTGGTCAGCTGTGCGTGAAGTTCAGCCGCACGGATCTGGAATACGAACTCGAGGGCTTGCTTGGACGACCTGCGGTTAGGCCGCTGAATATCGCGCATAGCATGGACCTGACGGCGGACAGCAGTCGTGCGTGGCTTGCGCTGCTATCGGTCTTGTATCGGGAGGTCTCTCGCCCTGAGAGCATCGTGCAACATCCGATGACCGGGCGACATTTCGAACAGTTGCTCATGCATGGGTTTCTACTCGCCCAACCTCACTATCAGGCCATGGCGCTCGCCGCCGACCAACACGCAGCGCCGCCGCCCAAAGTACTCAGGACAGCTCTCGACCTAATCGAGGAGCATCCCGAACGGAGTTGGACGACAACCGATCTTGCTCGCGAGGTTGGTATCAGTGTCCGCGCTCTTCAAGAGTGCTTCAAGCGGCACGTCGGGCTTCCTCCGCTCACGTATCTGCGCGAAGTCCGGCTGATCCGTGCGCATGCAGAACTGGCGGCGTCGTCTGAGAGTGCCGTGACTGTTGCCCGCGTAGCGATGAAGTGGGGCTTTGGTCATCTGGGCCGCTTCAGCGCGGAGTACCGGCGCAAGTTCGGCGTCACTCCCCAACACACCTTGCGCGCTACCTGAACATCGCCTTCGAACCGCGTCATTGCTAGGCCAGGAATCGGTCGACGGTCTTGATGATCTGGTAGGCGACCCGCAGCGTCGGTACATCCATGCCCAGTTCTTGAGCGGCGGCGAGATAAGGCGCCAGCATGAAGTCGACCTCGGTCTTACGTCGTCGCAGAACATCCTCGTACATCGAGGGGTGTCCCAGGTTTCCCTTCTCGCGCATTACTCTGCCTTGCCCGATGACAAACTCGATCGCGTCGGCCGTCGGAAGGGCATCGAGTTCCTTCAGGCGGGAGAGAGGCGCGAAGAAGTTCATCGGCTCGTAGCCCTTCGCCCGGTAGACCCCAAGAAGGTCCTTTGCCAGCGCGACGAAGTACATCGCTCCCTCGCGCACCTCCATGCCCTCGAAGACCGAGGCGTCAGGGATTGCGCCCAGCGCCGTGACCGACCACGCGGCCGCCAGCGCGATCTGGGCGAGCTTTTCCCACTCGACCTGCTCGATGTTGCCTACCGCCTTTGCAGGAAGGCCGGCGTTGGTGAAGGCAGCCGTCAAGTCGTCGACGCGCGCACTAGATGTCCCGTCAAGTTCGCCGAAGTAAGCGGTCACCTCAGCTGTAAGGTGATTTCTGACGAGCCCCGGTTCGAGCAAGGTGCCGCCCTCGATGGTGGAGGCTCCGATCACCCTGTCGGGCCCAAGCCACCCGGCGAGCGTCGCATCCTTTTCGACGGTGTTCTGCACCGACAACGCGCTGCTCACGCAATCACGCAACCCGTCGGCCTCCGCCAGGGCCTGCGCGGTATCTTTGCCCTTCACCGCCAACACCAGGTAATCGAAATGCCCCGTGGCTTTGGCTGTCTGGTCGACCGCGGTCAAGTTATCAGTAATCACCAGGTCGCCCCGACGGCCCGTGATTCGGAGACCGTAGCGCGTGATGGCCTCGGCGTGCGCGGGCCTGCCGACCAGGGTGACATCGACGCCAATGTTCGCCAAATATCCGCCCAAGACAGATCCGAGCCCACCAGCGCCCAGGATCAGGACGCGCATCAGATGGCCTCGGCGGCCGTCAGTTTCTCCTGCAGGACTTCCCGCTCCGGAGCAGACAGCCGGGCTTTGACGGGCGGTCGCACCGGGCCGGCACGCAGCCCCAACAGTTCGAACCACGCCTTCAGATAGGGCATGGCCGCGACGTAGGAACCCGTTGCCGCGATGCGGCCGATGAGCACCTCTTCGTACACCTGGCGAATTGCGTCCACCTTCGCCGACACAGGTAGCGCCCCCGCGAGTTCACCAGCAAACGCAAGGTCGGTGTATTGGTGCAGTTCCTGCCGCCGTTTCCCGTAGAGGATCAGGGAGAGCTCCCCGTAAAGCACCCGACCCCCGAAGAGCGCAGCATCATGAGCCCAATAGCGCTCATTCGGCTCGCTGATCACAAGATGGTCCCCGAAGCGGTGGCGTAAGGCGATGCTGTCGGTCCAACTCAAAGTGCCATTCTTGATCCCGACGACGTTGGCGTGCTCGGCGATCCGAGCGACGGCGTCGTGGCTATACACGAAACCGGATACCGGCGTCCGGTAGAGCACAAGCGCCAGCCCGGTGGCGGGCGCCACGAAGTCGAAGTAGTCGACCACGTCGTCGTCGGTCTTGAGCTGCACCGATGGGTTCATGATCTCGGCGCCGGTGAAGCCCAGGGACTCCACGAACCGCATTTTTTCGATCGCCTGGTAGGCCGAATGGTCGAGAATGATTGTGAACAAGGGCAGGCGGCCGGCGGTGGCACCGGCGACTACCTCGTGGTAACGCTGCCATTCGGCCAGCGTCATGTTCCATCCCTCGGCGAAAAACCCGCCGACAACGAGGCCGGTGCACCCCATCTCCACAAACGCGTCGATATTCTGCCGCAGACCCTCTTCGTCCAGCTCGAACTCGTCGGTAAGGGGCGTGACAGGACACATATAGAAGCCTCGAAGGTTCTCGGCGGCCCACGCCCTGGCGTCGGATCCCAGCGGTGTCGTGGTGGTCATGTTCTTTGCAATTCCTTCAGCGATAGTTTGGCTGTTGAGGGTTTGAGGGTGGGCGGAACCGCCTCCCTCGCTGAATATTCGAAGCTGCGGAGTGCGCCAGCTTCCTGCAAATCATTGGCGGGGAGACTCGTTGGCGTCTATCCAGTAAGCGCTGCGCGGACTCCGGTTCGCGCCTAACGTGTGGCACTTCGACCTAGGTTGCGGCCGCCGCCAAAGCTTGCCCGTTCGAGAGATTCTGTCCCACAGAGCGACGGCTACGACGGCGCCTGACGGGTCATAGCAGTCGCCCAATGCCGCGCGCGGCGACCTGCAGGGCGCCGAGAAGCCGCTGACGATCGCGCTTCAGCGTCGGTACCACCACGGCGATCGCGGCGACTACGGCGTCGTCGGTCTGGCGGATGACCGGCACCGCCAGCGAACATGCACCCAGCGACATCTCCTCGCTCGTGGTGGCCACTCCTTCACGATGGATGCGCTGCATCTGCGAAGACAGCACGGTCGGCGACACGATGGTGTACGGCGTGATGCGAGTCAAGGTGGCGAACACTCGGTCTTTAACGTCCTCCGGCGCGTGGGCCAGCAGCACCTTGCCAACGCCGGTGCAGTGCATCGGCAGCCTGCTGCCGACGGCGCTGACAATCGGGACAGATGTCCGGCCCATCATCCGTTCCAGGTACAGCACCTCGTCGCCATCGCGCACGGCCAGGTGCACGGTGGCAAGGGTCGCCGCGTATACGTCATACAAGAACGGTTCAGCCACCTGGCGCAATTGGCCTTCCACCGGCGCCAGCAATCCCGCGTTCCAGACCAGCCTGCCCACCACGTACTGACCGTCGGCGCGGCGCTGCAATGCCGAGCCGGCGACCAACTCGGCCGCAAGGCGGTGTGTGGTGGCAATCGGCAGTCCGGCCCGGCGGGCCAACTCGGACAGCGTCAGGCTGCAATGCTGCTCGTCGAAGGCGCCGAGAATGTTCAGCAAACGCGAGGTGACAGTGGTTCCCGGCGTCGAAGTGTTCCCTGCCAATTGTGGATGGCCTTTCCGCTCAGTGGAATTCTACCGTTCGCCAGTCTCAACGTCGTCGGTACCGTAGGCGCCGTGACAACGTTGATCGACAGCAATCCCGACGGCGCCGTAGCGAGCCAGCCGGAGATCAGCGCGGAGATCGGTGCGATCGAGTCCGCCTACCAGCGTGCAGGGGTCGAGGAGACGCAGCCGCGCCTGAGTTATCCGCCGTACCGGAGCAGCCTGCTACGGCATCCGACCAAAGATCTGCACCACGCCGACCCGGAAGGGGTCGAGCTATGGACGCCGTGCTTCTCCGAACGCGACGTTCACCCGCTTGAAGCCGACCTCACCGTCCAGCACTCGGGTGAACCCATCGGCGAACGACTGGTGGTGACCGGCCGGGTCGTCGACGGCGCAGGACGGCCTGTGCGCCGCCAGCTCGTCGAGATCTGGCAGGCCAACGCCGGCGGACGTTACATCCACAAGCGGGATCAGCACCCGTCCCCAATCGACCCCAACTTCACCGGCGCCGGCCGCTGTCTGACCGACGATGACGGCATCTACCGGTTCACCACGATCAAGCCGGGGCCGTATCCGTGGAAGAACCACCGCAACGCGTGGCGGCCCGCACACATCCACTTCTCGCTCTTCGGAACGGAATTCACGCAGCGAATGGTCACCCAGATGTACTTCCCGGGCGACCCGCTCCTCTGCCTTGATCCGATCTTCCAGGCGATCCCGGATCAGAAGGCGCGGGATCGCCTGGTTGCCAGCTACGACCATGACGTGACCACCCACGAGTGGGCCACCGGCTACCGATGGGACATCGTGTTGACCGGAGCGTCGCGCATTCCGAGCGAAAACCCCGACCACGGAAGCCAGCACTGATGAGCAGGTTGCTGACCGCTACCCCCGGACAGACCGTCGGACCCTTCTTCGGTTACGCGCTGCCGTTCGACAGGTGCAACGAGTTGGTTCCGCCGGGTACGCCGAACGCCGTTCAGTTGCACGGCGTCGTCGCCGACGCCGACGGCCGAGGAGTGCCCGACGCGCTGCTGGAGATCTGGCAGGCCGACGCCGACGGCAGCATCCCGAACGCCACCGGCTCCCTGCACCGAGACGGCTGGACCTTCACCGGGTGGGGCCGTGCCACTACCGATGAAGCGGGGCGGTACACCTTTACCACCGTCATCCCCGGCGTCAGCGAACCCGTTGCCGCGCCGTTCATTCTGATCACCGTGTTCGCCAGGGGACTGCTGAACCGGTTGTTCACCCGCGCCTACATTCCCGGCAAGCAACTGGAGAACGATCCGCTGCTGAACACGCTTACGCCCGAGCGTCGTGACACGCTCATCGCCACCCGCGACCAAACCGGTCTACGCTTCGACATCCAATTGCAGGATGCACAGGACAAGGCCGAGACGGTCTTCCTGCGTTACCCGGCCCACCAGCAATGACCGACCTGTTCTGGCCGGGCGACGATCTCGCGGGCGACCTGATGAGCGACGGCGCATTCCTGTCCGCGATGGTCGCGGTGGAACAAGCCTGGCTGGACGGACTCGTTGACGCGGGCATCGCGCCCCGGCAGGCGCGCGCGGACCTGACCATCCTGCTCGCCGACGGTGACGCCGCGACGATCGCCCGGCGCGCTGGCGCGGACGGCAATCCCGTCTCCGCCCTGGTGCTGATGTTGCGGGAACGCTCGGCGGAACCAACGGCCCGCTGGCTGCACCGCGGGCTGACCAGTCAGGACGTCGTCGACACCGCACTGATGCTCTGCACGCGTGACGTCTTGATCCGCATCGGCGACGAGTTCGCCATCCAGGTACGGGCGCTGACCGAACTGGCCGAAACTCACCGTGACACTTCGGCACTCGCCCGCACGCTGACCCAGGCCGCACTGCCGAGCACCCTCGGCGCCAAGTTCGCCCGCTGGCTGACCGGTGTACTCGACGCCGCCGAGCCCATAGCGGGGCTGATGGCGTCGTTGCCGGCGCAGGTCGGTGGCGCGGTGGGATCGCTCGCAGCCGCAACCGAATTGGCCGGATCCGTCGAGGGGGCCATCGCTCTCAGTGACGGCTTGGCCGCCACGCTGCGGTTGGCGCCCACCCCGCCCTGGCATACCACCCGGTGGCAGGTCACCCGGATCGGCGACGCGCTGGTGAGCTGCTGCGACGCCTGGGGCCACATCGCCGCGGACGTCACGACGGGCTGTAGGCCCGAGATCGGCGAGCTGGCTGAGGGGCGCGGTGGCGGCTCGTCGACGCTGCCGCACAAGAACAACCCGGTCCGCTCGGTGCTGATCCGCCGCGCCGCGCTCACCGCCGGACCCCTTGGCAGCATCCTGCACACCGCCGCAGGCGCGACCGTCGACGAACGCTCCGACGGCGCCTGGCACACAGAATGGGCCACCTTGCGGACACTCGCCCGCCACACCGTCGTCGCCGCCGCGCACACATCCGACCTCCTGTCCGGCCTCCGTGTCGACTCGGCGCGCGCCGCGGCCAATCTGGCCGCCGCCGAAGACCTGCTTTCCGAACAGCGCTCGATGACCGAGCTGACAGGTCGTGCAGCGCTACCCGGCTACACCGGCGCCGCGGATCGGCTGATCGACTCGACACTCGGCCGGGCTTGCCGCTTCGTCAAGGACGCGCCATGAGCAATCCGCCTCTCACCGCCATCCACCTCGGCGGACCCGACGACGGGCCGCTGCTTTTGCTCGGCCCGTCGCTGGGGACAACGACGGCCACCCTGTGGACAGGCGTGGCGCAACGACTGGTCGATCATGTGCGCGTAGTCGGATGGGACCTTCCCGGTCACGGCCGCGGCCGTCGGGCCCACCCGTTCACCATCGCCGACCTCGCGGCAGCGGTGCTGGTGATCGCGGACGACCTTAACGTGGAGACATTCCACTACGCCGGTGATTCGGTGGGTGGTTGCGTCGGTCTGCAGCTGCTGCTCGATGCTCCGCAACGGGTCAGCTCGGCGACCCTGCTGTGCACCGGCGCCGTCATCGGCACCCCGGACGGCTGGCTCGCACGTGCCGCTACCGTCCGCGCCGGCGGTGTCGACACGATGCTGACCGGCGCGGCCGAGCGCTGGTTCGCGCCGGGCTTTGTCGACCGCGAGCCGGGGACCGCCTCGGCGCTGCTGGATGCCCTGAGTCACACCGATGCGGAGTCCTATGCGCAGGTATGCGAAGCGTTAGCAGTGTTTGATGTAACCGATAGGTTGTCCGAGATCGTCACTCCGGTCCTGGCCGTTGCGGGTAGCGCTGACAGCCCCACGCCGCCGGAATCGTTGAGGCGCATCGCCTCCGACGTAAAAGACGGGGACCTCGTGGTGCTCGACGGCGTCGGACACCTGGCCCCCGCCGAAGCTCCGGACAGGGTGGCCGGCCTGATCGCAGAGATCGTCGGTGTTCCGCAGCCCCCGAGCAAGACCCTCGAAGACGTGCACCGTGCAGGAATGGCGGTACGGCGGGAGGTGCTGGGCCATGCGCACGTCGACCGGGCAGTGGCCGGTACCACCGACCTGACCGCCGACTTCCAGCACATGATTACGCAGTATGCCTGGGGCAGCATCTGGACCCGCCCGGGTCTCGACTTCCGCAGCCGCTCGATGATCACGCTGACGGCGCTGGTCGCCCGCGGTCACCACGAGGAACTGGCGATGCACCTGCGGGCGGCCCGCCGGAACGGTCTGAGCAACGACGAGATCAAAGAGTTGCTCTTGCAGACCGCGATCTACTGTGGGGTTCCCGACGCCAACTCCGCCTTCCGCATAGCCGCCGAGGTCCTGCCCGAGTTCGACGAGCACCCAGGTGCGCCATCATGAGTCGCACCGTTGTCTGCGACCGTGCCGAGGATGCCGTCGCTGGAATCGAAGACGGTGCAACGGTTCTCGTCGGGGGGTTCGGCATGGCGGGCATGCCCACCACGCTCATCGATGCGCTGATTCGACAGGGTGCCGCCGACCTCACCATCGTCAGCAACAACGCAGGCAACGGCGACACCGGCCTGGCCGCGCTGCTGGCGGCGGGTCGGGTCGCCAAGGTCATCTGCTCCTTCCCGCGACAGGCCGATTCGTACGTGTTCGACGCGCTCTACCGGGCGGGCAAGGTCGACCTCGAGGTGGTCCCTCAGGGCAACCTGGCCGAACGGATCAGGGCGGCGGGGGCCGGCATCGGCGCATTCTTCTGCCCGACGGGGGTTGGCACGCCACTGGTCGAGGGCAAGGAGATCCGCACCATCGACGGCCGCGACTACGTGCTGGAGTACCCGATCTTCGGAGATGTGGCGCTCATCGGGGCGCACGTAGCGGACCAGTTCGGAAACCTGTTGTACCGCAAGACCGCGCGAAACTTCGGCCCGGTGATGGCGACCGCGGCATTGCTTACTGTCGTCGAGGTCTCCCGCGTCGTCGACACCGGGCAGATCGACCCCGAGACGGTCGTCACGCCCGGCATCTACGTCGACCGCGTCCTCGACCTGTCCGCAATTCCCGAGACGACCACGGAGGCAGCCTCGTGACGAGAACAGTCGACGCATCGATCCGCGCCTGTGTCGAGCACCTCGACCGGGGCCCGCTCGACCGTCGGGAGATCGCCGCGATGATCGCCCACGACATCCCCGCGGGTTCGTACGTCAACCTCGGCATCGGGCAGCCCACCATGGTCGCTGACTTCCTGGACCCCGCCGCGGGGGTCGTGTTGCACACCGAGAACGGGATGCTCGGGATGGGTGGGGAGGCGATCGGCGACGCAATCGATCCCGATCTGACAAACGCCGGCAAGATCCCGGTCACCGAAACCCCTGGGGCATCCTACTTCCACCACGCCGACTCCTTCGCCATGATGCGCGGCGGTCATCTCGACGTCTGTGTCCTCGGCGCGTTTCAGGTCAGCGAGCGCGGGGATCTCGCCAACTGGCACACCGGGGCGCCTGACGCCATACCCGCCGTCGGCGGCGCGATGGATCTTGCTATCGGCGCGAAGAGCGTGTTGGTCATGATGACGCTGTTCGCGAAGGACGGAACCGCTAAATTGGTTCCTTCGTGCAGCTATCCACTGACCGGACTTGGATGCGTCAATCGAGTGTACACCGACTATGCCGTGTTTGACATCGACCACACCGGTGGCGGCCAGCTGCGGGTCTTGCACACGTTCGGGCTCAGCATTGCCGCGCTCGAGAAGCGGATGCGCATAGCACTCTCGTGTGAGGGACGCGTCGGTGATCGTCGTCAATGCTGACCTTGGCGGCGCTATCGGCATCGCAGGCGGCCTCGGTGATCACCGACGGGCAGATCTTTAGGGCATGCAGCGAATCCTCGTGTACGTCTCCAAGTTTCATGACGCAACGGCAAGTTCCAGGACCAAGGTCAGCATGATCGTCGTCGCAAATCCCCGCAAAATCGGTGCCCAGACTGGACCGCTGGTTTCCCACGCTCAGCCCGAAAGAGTGTGCCGGAACATCGCCAGGACCGAGGGAACGAAATTCAGCGGAGGGGAGCCGAGCCAACCCGATGAATTACCCGGCTACTTCGCCGCTTCGACGATTGTTGCCACCCTCGAACCGGCATCCGCCGTTGTTCAGGACATGCAGGACGACATATTCGGTTCGGTGCTCACGTTGAAGGAATTTGACGATGAGGTTCAGGCGATCAGCCTGGCTAATGCAACTCCGTATGGTCTTGCAGTCGCGGTGTGGACCCGTCTCAACGACGCCGCGATTGGCTTGAGCCGTGAGACTACAGCCGGCTTTACATGGTTCAACGGCTCCCGCAAGAACAGTCGCGAGATGTCCTGTAGCGGCGTCGATAATCCGGGCTGCACCATAGCCGGGGCAG
The DNA here is from genome assembly GCF_012223425.1 of Mycolicibacterium frederiksbergense. Taxonomy (GTDB): domain Bacteria; phylum Actinomycetota; class Actinomycetes; order Mycobacteriales; family Mycobacteriaceae; genus Mycobacterium; species Mycobacterium frederiksbergense. Next base: position 754,296 of record NZ_CP038799.1, on the reverse strand, counting down.
CGAAGGAGACGAGGATTTTTGGTTCGTACGACCCGTATCCCGCACGGCAATCATGGCGCATTCATCGAAGTGCCGCGGTGAGCTCAATTCTCGCTGGGCCGCCGGCCGCTACCGGTTGGATCCCGTCCATTTTCGATCAGTGTGACGAGGCTGCAGGCGGCATCTTGGCAGACTACGGCATAGGGGAGGTTGCTCGTGTGTAACTCGACCCACGAAAAGCGGCCCCGCGGTGATCAACTCGACGCCCGGCGACCGAACCCGGGCGCAACGAAGACGGTCAGAGAGGCATCAGGTCGCCGCCTCCGACACTTTTTGACGCTCACGGTAGGTATCGTTGCGGTGCTTGGCGTGCAAGCACTACTGATAACGCCCGCCGCACATGGTGACAACAAGCGCCTCAATGACGGCGTAGTAGCGAACGTATACACCATTCAACGCCAAGCGGGCTGCGTGAGCGACATCAAGACTAGTCCGAGTCTCCAGCTCGCCGCGCAGTGGCACGCACGCGATGCGCTGACCAACCGCAACGTCAACGGCGATGTCGGATCGGATGGTTCTACGCCACAGCAGCGGGCGGAGGCCGCGGGATTCAGCGGCGCGGTGTCAGAAACCGTGGCCATCAATCCCGCGCTCGCGTTCAGCGGTATCGAGTTGATTAACCAGTGGTATCACGATCCGGTCGATCTCGCAGTCATGTCCGACTGCTCGAACACCCGGATCGGGGTCTGGTCAGAGAATTCCGTCGACCGCACCGTTGTCGTGGCGGTGTACGGCAAGCCCCAATGAGTCAAAGCGGAGGAATGGTGACGGGTGCGTTCCCTGCATTGACCCCTACACGCCTCTGTGGTCATCGCAACGAATCTATCGGCCCGGCGAGATAATCAATGATGACCAAACTCAGAGTCCCGTTGGACCCTTGTCCACCAAGGGCCATCGTTCATGGCAGGTCGAGAACTCTGCTGACTAAGCGAAGGAATACCCGAAGGAGGCCGTTGAATGACTCTATCCCGTGACGAGTTAGACGAATTCGCCAAGAGCATGGCGCGAGCAGGAGGTCGCGACAGCCAGCACGTGGGGGAGAAGCACCTCGTCGTTAGCTCCGCCGAGGCGCACTGGATCCAAACTGCAAGCCCATCGCAAATTGGGTTGCTCCTGCGAATACCCGCCAGCTCTATTGAAATTTTTCTGCAGAAGATCCCCGCGGGGGAGGCTAGCGACCTTCATCGACACGTACATGAGTCGATCCACTTCGTGCAACATGGCTCGGGCTGGTCGGAAATCGGCGATCAACGCGTGCGGTGGAGCGCCGGCAGCTTCGTGTATACGCCGCCGTGGATCTGGCATCGCCACTATGCCGACGACGGGCGCGACGTGGAGATGATCGTCATCGAAAACTCTCGCCTCCTAGCGGCGGTGGACGCCAGCCAGAGGGAGAGCATGGGCAACGCCAGCTTCGCCGACGCGTTCGGCGCGAACACGGAATAGGCTCTTCGCTCATGAAGCGCGTGTTCGTGGCAGTTGCGGCGGCTACCGCCGTCCTCGGCGTCATCGCCCCGCCGGCCGGCGCCGACACCGTGGCCTATCTCGTCAACGTTCATGTCCGGCCGGGCTACAACTTCCCGAACGCCGAGGCCGCGATCGGCTACGGCAGGACGATCTGCGACCGGGTCGCCGCGAAGATGAACTATGCGCAACTCGTCGATCAGGTGAAGGCCGACTTCCGGACCTCGGACTACTACCAGGGCGCCTACCTCATCAACCAAGCGGTCAACGAGCTGTGCCCGGCGCAGATCTGGCAGCTGCGGCAGTCGGCCGCCGGATACACCTACTCAGCCAGCATCACTGGGTAGGGTTCTAATTCCTCTGCCACATGGCTGCGCCGCAGATAGGCGGAGCCATGCTTGTTCTTCGCGCGATTGACGAGCATCGTCCGCCGTAACCAACACTGCTTGTCGGAACAAGGACCGAGAGACGCGGACTGTAAGTCCGTTCGCGGACGAAGGTTCGCTGGCCGGCGATGGCTGTTGATGCCATCAACACGCTTGGCTAAATGCGCACGGCACGCCGCGTCGTTTCGCGTTGTCTCAAGTCGTCGCAGCCATTGTTTTCGCAGGTCAGCCTTGATTGCACACCGGTTTCAATTCCCGGCAGCTCCACCGGGAAGGGGTGCGCTGAGCAGCGCATTTCAGTTCGCGGATGACCGAACATCAACAGCCACATCAACATTGACGTTGTTCGTGTAAAGGTTCAAGACATTCTTGACGTTGTTGGTTCTAGACATCCTTGACGGGTTCAGGACTTGTTTGACGGGTCTGGTTTGATCTTGATCTTGTGACTGATGAACTACCGGGTAATCCCGGCGACTGGGTGACCGAGCACCGATACCGCGCCGTTCTGCAGGTCCTCGATGGCGTACCCAAAGCTCAGGTGGCCCGCGAGTTTGGAACCTCGCGCCAGTCGGTGCACTCCTGGGTCGCCCGGTACCAGGTTGGCGGACTGGCCGGTCTGGCAGACGGTTCACGCCGGCCCCACACCTCACCGAATGCGCTCACACCCGAGGTGGTCGCGATGATCTGCGAATTTCGCAGGACCTATCCCCGGTGGGGCGCACAACGGATCGCCCACGAGATCGGGCTCCGAGATGTCGAGGCCTTGTCAATGGACAGCTGAAACTGCCCGTGGGCGGACATGAGAAGTGCCCGTTGGTGGCCAATAAGAACGGCCCAGTGGCGGACACGAATCTGCCCATGAGGGTGTGTCCGCCACCGGTGGTTGAGGCCGTTGTTAGGTCAGGGGTTTGACTCCTTTCCCGTGCAGGGCTTGGGCCAGGCGCACGGAGTCGCCGCTGGTTTGGCACAGGTGCGCGTGGTGCAGGAGTCGATCCACGGTGGCGGTCGCCAACGTCTTGGGCATCAGCTCGTCGAATCCGCTCGGGTGAAGGTTTGACGAGATCGCCACCGAGCGGCGTTCGTAGGCGGCTTCGACGATGCGGTAGAGCCCTTCGGCGGCATCCGCGCCGACCGGCAACAGTCCAACGTCATCGATCACCACGAGCTCAGCGCGCACGATCTTGGCGACGGCTTTGCCCAGGGAATCGTCAGCGCGATGTGCCCGGACGAGCACTCCGATCTGTTCGAGGGTGAACCACGCCACCGGCATCCCGGCTTCAATGACTTTCTGCCCCAAGGCTTCGAGGAAGAACGTTTTGCCGGTGCCGGCGGGCCCGCAGACCACCAGGTTCTCCCGGCGCCCAACCCATTCCAAGGTCTGTAACGCTTGTTGGGTGGGTAGCGGGATCGACGACGTGCCCGGGTCCCACACGTCGAAGGTTTTCCCGGTGGGGAAGCCGGCGGCTTTGCGTCGGGATGCCAGCATGGAGCGGGCCCGTCCGGCCGATTCTTCGACCAGTAGCGCTTTGAGGACTTCGGTGGGGTCCCAGCGTTGCGCGCGGGCGGTGGCCAGCACGTCGGCGGCGATGGCCCGGGCGTGCGGTAACCGCAGGGCACGCATCAGGGTTTCCACATCGGCGGGCAGCGCGGTGGTGGTGGTCATGCGATGTCTGCTTCGGGTGTGTCGTTGATGTTGGTGCCCAACAGGTCCCAACCCTTGGTGCCCTGAGCCAGGGACGTGGCTTCGCTGGCGCCGCGTCGGGTGGGATCCAAGCCCTTGCTGGCCAGGATGGAATCAAGATCGCCGGTCGCGAAGCGGCCATGGGTCGCGGCATGGCCGAGCGCCCAGTCGACATCAGCGGGCCCGGCCAACGCGGACAGTTGGGTCTGCTGCACGATCAGGTGACAGTTTCGGTCACGCGGCCTGACTGGCCGGTGTGGTCATGATTGCTTCGAATTCGATCGGGGTCAACCGCCCGAGGCCGGCTTGGCGCCGGCGGCGGTGGTAGGTCCGTTCGATCCAGGTGACGATCGCGATCCGCAGCTCCTCGCGGGTCTCCCAGCGGCGGCGATCGAGCACGTTCTTCTGCAGCAGAGCGAAGAAGCTCTCCATGGCCGCATTGTCACCGGCCGCCCCGACACGGCCCATTGACCCGACCATCTCGTAGCGGCCGAGTGCGTGCACGAATCGTCTTGACCTGAACTGAGACCCACGATCGCTATGAACTATGCACCCGGCCACATTAGCGCGGCGTGCCACCGCGTTACTCAAGGCCGTGGTCGCTAACCGGGACTTCATCCGGGAGTCGATCGAGTACCCGACGATGCGGTTGGAGTACACGTCCTTGATCGCGCAGAGATAGAGCTTGCCTTCACCGGTACGATGCTCAGTGATGTCGCTGAGCCACAACTGATTTGGGCCACCCGCGGTGAAATCGCGCTCGACAAGATCGTCGTGCACCGGCGGGCCGACCTTGCCGTTCTTGCCGCGTTTCTTACCGAACACACTCCACAATCGATTCTGCGAGCAGATCCGCCAGCCGGTGCGCTCAGCCATTGGCTCACCGGCATCGCGGGCCTCTTCGACCAGGTAGCGGTACCCGAACTCGGGGTCGTCCTGGTGGGCGTCGAACAGGGCGTTGGCGCGGTAGGCCTCGATCATCTCGGCGTCGGTGATCGGCTGGGCCAGCCAGCGATAGTAAGGCTGGCGGGCGAGCTTGAGTACCCGGCACGTCACCGCCACGGGAATCCCGTCGGCAGCGAGCTCACTTACGAGCGGGTAGACCCTTTTCCCGGCAGATTGGCCTGCGACAAATACGCTGCCGCCCGGCGCAGGACCTCGTTCTCCTGCTCCAACAACCGATTCCGGCGACGCAGCTCCCGCAGCTCAGCCGACTCACCGGTGCTCTTGCCGGGCTTGGCACCTTCATCGATATCGGCTTGGCGCATCCACTTGTGCAGCGTCATCGGGTGCACACCGAAATCAGTGGCGATCTGTTCGATCGTCACACCGTCATCGCGGTTGCGGGCCACGCGGACGACATCGTCACGGAACTCACGGGGGTAAGGCCTGGGCACACTGACATCCTTCCAGCTCACCCATCCCGGGCAAGCCAACTCAGATGTCACCTATTCGTGCAGCAGACCCGCATGACTTCCGCGACTCTGGTCGGTCGACTCAGCGATCGTGACTCCTGGCAAGCGGACGGCTGCTCCATGGCGGCGGCGATCGACATTGTCGGGCGCCGGGCCAGCCTGCTGCTGCTGCGTGAGGCCTTCTACGGGGCGCATCGCTTCGATGAGTTCGCGCGCCGGGCGCAGCTCAGTGACAAGATCACCGCGACCCGGCTTCGTGAACTCGCCGATGAGGGCATCCTGGAGAAGCGTCCGTACCACGACCCCGGACAGCGCGCCCGGGAGGAATATCACCTCACCGAGAAGGGCGAGGAACTTCTCCCCATTCTGCTGGGCCTGATGCGCTGGGGGGACCGATGGGCTCGCTCCGACGGGGGCCGCGTAGGGCTATCGCACATCGACTGCGGATCGCCCATCGATGTCGAAGTGCGTTGCCGCAACGGGCATTCAGTGACCGCGCGCGATATTCAAGCAGAGTTGCGCGGCTGAGACAGAGCTGCGGTGGAACGCAAGACACCGTGCGCGGGGCGGCAGCCAGCTTCGACCGGACGTGACACACACGACGCGACATCGCAGCCGAAGTGCTCATCACCGGCGCAGAGTGAAGCACAGGACCGCAACTGACCGGCTCATAACCCAGAGGTCACAGGTCCGAATCCTGTCCCCACTATTAATAGGAACGGCCCTCGGACTTCGGTCCGGGGGCCGGTTTCATGCCCACAGGGAACGCTGTGGGAAGTCCTGGTCGCGTCTGGGCACCGAACAGCTGAGCGAGCTTTACCCCGGGGCGCTTTGTCGAACAGGATAAAGAGCGAGCCCATTTCCCATACGATCGGCCAAGAAGTTCAGACGGCCGTCCTGCTTGCATGATCACCACGACGAGCGCATTACGGGAACCTTCGACGGAACGAGAAATCCATGTCCGACTCCGCGTTTCAGATTCTGGCGATCGGGCTGTACTTCGCTCTGATGCTGGCGATCGGCTTCTACGCCTACCGGCAGACCAGCGACCTCGATGACTACATGCTCGGCGGCCGCAGGCTCACCCCGACTGTCGCGGCGTTGTCGGCCGGCGCATCAGACATGTCCGGGTGGCTGCTCCTCGGAGTGCCGGGCGCCATCTACGCCTCCGGCCTTGTCGAGTCGTGGATCGTGATCGGCCTGGTGATCGGAGCCTGGCTCAACTGGAAGTTCGTCGCACCGCGACTGCGGGCATACACCGAGATCGCCAACAACTCGATCACCGTGCCGAGTTTCTTCGAGAACCGGCTGCGCGACAAGTCGCATGTCCTGCGGATCGCGGCAGGCACGATCATCCTGTTCTTCTTCACATTCTACGTGTCGTCCGGCATGGTCGCCGGCGGCGTGTTCTTCGAGACGTCGTTCGGCTCGTCGTATCCGGCTGGGATGCTCTTGGTCGCCGCAATCACCATGTGCTACACGCTTTTCGGTGGTTTTCTGGGTGCGTCGCTCACCGACGTTGCGCAGGCGGTGTTGATGTTCGCGGCGCTCGTCACGATCCCCGTCGTCACGATCATCGCGACCGGCGGACCGGGCGAGGTGGTCAATCTGGTCCAGGCCGCCGACGCCGCGCACAACGCCGCCAACCCCGGCGACGAAATCCACCGCACGTCTCTGTTCTTCGGCGGAAGTTTCCTCGCCATCGTGTCCGCTGCGGCCTGGGGACTCGGCTATTTCGGCCAACCGCACATCATCGTCCGGTTCATGGCGTTGCGCTCCTCGGCCGATGCCAAGGCCGGTCGTCGGATCGGCATCAGCTGGATGATCCTCACCTCGGCAGGTGCGATCGCCACCGGCTTTGCGGGCCTGGCGTACTTCTTCCGCGAAGGCGTGACGCTGGACAACCCCGAGACCGTGTTCCTCCAGCTGGCGCAGGTGATGTTCCATCCCCTGATCGCCGGGATCGTGCTCGCCGCAGTGCTGGCGGCCATCATGTCGACGATCTCGTCGCAACTCATCGTGTGCTCGTCGGCTCTGGTCGAAGACATCTACCGGGCGTTCGGCAAAGAGGCCAGTCCGGCTAGGTTGGTCACCTACGGCCGGCTCGGGGTGCTGACGGTGGCCGTGGTGGCGGTCCTGTTGGCGCTCAACCCGGATGGGACGATCCTCGACCTTGTCGGCTTCGCGTGGGCCGGCTTCGGGGCCGCGTTCGGCCCCCTGATCATCCTGTCGCTGTTCTGGCGCAAGCTCACCTCGGCCGGTGCGATCGCCGGCATGATCGCCGGTGCGGTGGTGGTCGGCATCTGGGGCCAGACCGAGTCGCTGTCGAGCGCGATGTATGAAATCGTCCCCGGCTTCCTCGCGTGCCTGGTCGTTGCCGCGGCCGTATCGCTCATGACTGCCCGCGAGAACGACGAGATCCAGCGCGAGTTCTCCGATATGGCCGAGACGGCCAGGAAGCCTCACGAACCCGCGGTGCCTGCCTGACGCACTGCCTCCCCGATCGAACCGCCAGGCGGCACGTGATTGTTCGACCGCGGCGTGAAACCTATGAGCGGGAACGGCTTTACGACGTGCACACTCCCAGCCGTGCTTCCTGCGCCGCAACGCGGATCACACCGGCGGCGACAAATGCCGAGCCGCGCTGTCCACCGCGATCGCCGCGCTGGTCAGCCCACGCTGATCAGCACCACCCCGACCAACACCACCGCCGACGCGATCGCGCGCCGGCCACCCAGCTTCTCGCCGAGAAACACCGCGCCGATGAGCGCGCCGAAGATGATGCTCGTCTCCCGCAGCGCGGCGATCGGCGCGAGTGCCCCGCTGGTCTGCGCCCACAGCACGATCGAGTAGGCGGCCAGTGAGATCACACCGCCGGTGATCCCCGCCCCGGCCGACGCACGCAACGCCGGCCCGAGCCGGCCGCGGCGACGGATCACCGCCAGCACCGCGATCGGCGGGCCCTGCAGCAGGAACATCCACCCGATGTAGGCGGCCAACGGCGCCTCCCGAACACCCAGCCCGTCGACGACGGTGTACGCGGCAATCATCACGCCGGTGAGCAGTGCCGCCGACAGCGCCGGGATGTCGCGGCGGCCCGGCCGTCCGCCGATGAACACCAGTCCGATGAGCCCCAGGGAGATCGCCAGCACCCCGGCGAGCTCGGTCGGCGGGAGGTCGTTGCCGAGCACCACCACCGACACCAGCGCCACGATCCACGGTGATGTGCCCCGCGCCAGCGGATACATCTGGCTGAATTCGCCGAGCTGGTAGCTCGCGAGCAGCAGCAGGTTGTAGACCACGTGCAGCGCCGCGGACGCGATGATGAACGGCCACGCTCCGGCGGGCGGAAACCCGGCCAGCAACGCCAGCAGCCCGCCGCCGACCATGTCGACCGCGCCGATGAGCGCGAAACCCACCAGACGGTCGTTGACGTTGTGCGCCAGCGAGTTCCAGATGGCATGAAGGAGCGCCGAGAACAGCACGGCGAGGGCAATGATCGGCGTCATCCGAGGACCTTCCCGGTGGCACGCGCGCGCCACCGCAAGATCCTCCAGGCTTTTATCCGTTCAGATGACCGCGAGTGTTCGGAACTCCCGGTGGCGACGCTCGGACCAGTCGCGTGTGACCGCCGGAACCCTAGACGCTATCGGGCCAGACTCTACCCGTACGCGTCACGTCGTCATCGCCGATACCCCGGGAGGCGGACATGGTCTCGTCGTAGATCCCGGCTGCGTTCACGGCTTGTCCTGCGTCACTCGGACTGAGTTCTCACCCACGGCGTGATGGCCGTGCACCGACGAGTGGTAGTGCGGCAGCTGCGTGACGAGCTGAGCGACACTCCTCGACGTCGCCATCACGGTACGATCGGGTCTGACCAGTGCGGCGACAGTGTGACCGCGGCGTAGCCACCGGGCCAACTCGGTACCGGGTGCGGCGAAATATGTTGTGGAGCCGCGCTCTTGGGCCAGCAGGTGCTGGGCCGACGTGAGCGGCACCGCGGTGATGAGCGCGAAACCCAGACCCAGGACGTCATCGACCCGGTGGCCGTCCGGCAACACGGGGTTGGGGCACAACGTCCCGGTCAGTGACCGAGGGCCATGGCGGCGCTGAACAAAGCGTGAGCGGTGCAGCGCCGGTGTCGACGAATCCATGATCCGGTTGCGCACGCCCGGTATCAGCCCCAGCCGTGGCACCACGATGCGACGCAGCAGCGAGCCGGCCTCACCTCCCGCGGTCATGAATCTGCCGACCACCAGGGCCAGTCGAACCATGGCTCGCGCGTGTGGTTTTCGTTCGCGCTCGTAGCTGTCCAGCGCGGACGGTGGCAGGTCACCGGAAATCACACCGGCCAGCTTCCATGCGAGGTTGGCTGCGTCGCGAAGTCCGGCACCCATGCCCTGGCCGATGAAGGGTGGCGTCAGATGGGCGGCGTCACCGAGCAAGAAGACGTTCCCCCGGCGCCAGCGGTCGGCGAGCTGGGCGCGAAAAACGTACTCGGCGACACGGATGAGGTGCAGCTGATCGTCGCCGACGGTTCCGGTCCACGGCGCGATCAGCGGCTTGAGCGTGGTCAGGTCGCAGAAGTGTTCGGCGGTCTCGCCGTCGAGCAACTGGAACTCCCACCGGTAGCGAGTGTCTCCGATACGCATGTAGGTACCCGCCCGTGCGGGATCGCAGACCTGATGGACGCCCTCCCACTGACCGAGGTCCGCGGTGGTTTCGACATCGATCACCAGCCAGCGTTGCTGGAACCGAAGGTCGTCCATTCGCGCGCGGATCGTCGAGCGCACAAAGCTATTGGCGCCATCGCAGCCCAGTACGTAGTCCGCGTCCACCTGCTTGGTGGTGCCGTCACCGCGGTCGCGGTAGCTGACCCGAACGCCACCGTCTGCCCGCTGTTCGATGCCGAGCACCTCGCAGCCGCCCCGCACGTCGATGCCGGGGTAGCGGGCGAGGTTCTCCCGAAGGACAGATTCGAGCTCGGGTTGGTCGAACATGTTTGCTTGCGGAAAGCCGTTGGTGCCGGGGACGGTATCTCGGTGGAACTCGGCAAGAACACGGTGATCGTGGTCGCGCAGCTGTAGTCCGTGTGCCGGGCGGGAGATGGCCGCGAACTGTTCGGAGATGCCCAACCGCGCGATGATGCGATAGACCTCGTCGTCCATGTGGACCGCGCGGGGTTGCGGATAGACCCCGTCCCAGCGGTCGAGCACCAGACTGCTGATGCCGTACTGCGCCAGCAGGGTCGCCACGGTGGCACCGGTAGGACCCGCCCCGACGATGATGACGGGCAGCCCCACGGCAGTGATCGATCTCGGTTGCGGAGTCACTGAATTGAGCTCAGTTCGCTTCCACCACGCGGTAGGTCACGGCATAGCGTGCCAACACGCGGTCGATGTCCTCGCGGTGTGCGGGGTCGGCGATCTCGACGATGAGCACGGGCGCTCCGCCCTCGATCTCTGCGGTAACGCAGACACCGTCGTGCCCGGCCAGGGCGTCGGTGAAGACATCACGGGCGGCATCGGCACGCAGGGGCACCTTGTACGGCTTGCCGATTGCCGTCACCGGTAGCCCGTCGAGGATGGTCACTTTTCGTGGCGCGGCGGCGCGCTCACCGACCTGGGTTGCGGCCCACCGTGTCAGCTCCTGAGCGCTGACGACGGATCCGGGATGAAGCGTGACGTAGGCGACCGGCACCTCTCCGGAGTGGGCGTCTGGGGCGCCGACAGCGGCAGCGGAGGCCACGTCGCCGTGGGTGAGTAGTGCGTCCTCGATCTGTGTCGGGTCGATGTTGTGGCCACCGCGGATGATGAGGTCTTTCGCGCGGCCGGTCAGATAGACGAACCCGTCGTCGTCAACCCAGCCGAGATCGCCGGTGTCCAGCCGTTCCCCATGGAGGCTTCCCAGTCCGTCGAGTTGCAGGCCGTGCACGCCGTGGCCGGACACGTAGCCGGCGAATACCGTTGGCCCGCCGATGATCAACGTTCCCACCTCGCCGGCAGGAAGATCGATCAGGTGTCCTTGCTCATCGACCTTGGCTGCGGTGATCTGTTGGTAGGGCAGGCGTTGACCCACTGAGCCGGGTCGTGGGTATTCACCGAAGCTACGAGCGCTCGCGCAGGTTGCTTCGGTGAGCCCGTATCCCTCGACAAGGGTGATACCGGTGTGGGATTCAAAGTCCTTGCGCACGGCGGGCGGAAGTGCCGATGCGCCGACGACGGCGATCCGCATGCTGGAGATGTCGGCGTCGATCGGGCACTGAGTGAGCACCGCATAGACGGTGGGCACCGCGCTCATCGCTGCGACCTGGTAGTGCTGCACGATCTTCCAGAAGTTCGCGTACAGCGCGGGATCACGGTATCCGAGCGGACCTGCCCACACCACCCGCTGACCGCGCAGCAGCGGCGCCAGCAACGTGACCACCAAGGCGTTGACGTGGAACAGGGGCAATGCCGCGAAGACGACGGAATCCTGGTCGAGGACGGTATCGGCGGCGGCCACCATCCACGCGTCGGTGACCTCATTGGCGTGGGTATGCGCGGCGAGTTTCGGGGTTCCGGTTGTGCCGCCGGTATGGAATATCGCCGCCAGGTCGCCAGGTTCGGGTGGCTCGCCCGCGAAGCCCGCACCGTCATATCCCGAGGCCATCACCGTCAGATATCCGACGGTGACGCCGGGCAATGTGGGCACGGGCTCGGTCACCGCCGTGCCGGTCGGTGAAAGCAGCAGGACACAGTCGACCAGCCCGCTGTCGGCCAGGGCCTGCGCCACATCCCAGCTCGCGGCGTCGAACTCGGGCGACGCGCTGATCAGGGTGCGGGCACCGGACCGTGAGACGAGCTCGGTGACCTGCTCAGCGCTCAGCCCGCTGTTGATCGGGGCGGCAATCCCGGCCAGCTGCGCCGCCAGGGTTGCGGTGATCAATTCGTCACAGTTCGGGGACAGCAGAGCCACCACGCTGTCGCGCTGGACCCCGATGGCGCGCAGAAAGTTGGCGCTTCGGCGAACGTCGGTGGCCAACTCGCCGAACGTCCTCGACGTGCCGCCCGCCCAGCGGTCGGCAGCCGGCAATGCGATGACCGCGGGGGCGTCCGGCCACAGGCTTGCCGCCCGCTCCACAATGCCGAACGTCGAATTCGGCAGCCCCCGTTGATTCAGTGGCACACGCTCGACATCGGGCAGGTCGGCGGGGCCGGCGTAGCGCGGCCACAGCTGATCGGTTGTCACGCGAAGACAACTTTCATCCGCTGGCTGCCTAGGTCGATCGCACCGTCGTCGGTGGCCACCGATGCCGTGACGACATCGTCCTGCTGCAGGTACTTGCGGTTGGAAGCCTGACGTTTGAAGAAGGCTTTCCACTTCACCGCCGGCGGCAGCAATGCACCGATCATCTCGATCGGTTTGGGTGGTGCGACGAGCGCCGTGCCTGCTGGTGTACCTGTCAGCACGAGGTCGCCGGCGGCGAGATCCTGGAACCGGGTCAGCGACTGCAACGCGGCGAGCGGCCGGTAGAGCATATCGCCCTCGACCAGGGCATTCTGGCGTTCGTCCCCGTTGACGCTCAGCCGCAGGCGCAGGTCGCCGAAACGGGCAAGCTCGTCGGCATCGAGGAGCACGAGTTCCGGTCCGACCGGGGTGAAGGTCGGGTATGACTTCGCCTCGTAGAACTGGGTCTGCGGCAGCTGGATGTCGCGTGCGGACACGTCGTTGGTGATCACCAGTCCGGCAACATAATCGGTGAGATTGCCGGGCGTCACGTCGGTGCCGACCGGCAGGTCACGCCCGATGACCAGGCCGATCTCCACCTCGTAGTCGAGGAACCGGACGTGTGTGGGTTTGACGATGTCGTCGAACGGGCCGCCGATGGATGCGGAGGACTTTCGGAAGAACGTCAGCGGGACCGTCTTGGGATCCATGCCCGAATCCCTCACGTGGGATTCGAAATTGGTCATCTGCGCGACCACCCGGCAGGGCCGGGTCAGCGGCGAAAGCAGATCCAGCCCGTCCACCGCGACGGTGTCACCGGTTGCGGCGGCGATCGCGGCGCGGTCGGCGAGCAGCTGTGCGGTGGTGGAGGCAGAGGTGCCGATCTTGGTGGCGCGGTCGGCGGTCTTGACCCACCAGCCGTCGGCGGTGCGAATGATGGATGTGCTCATGAGCGGGCAACTTTCAGTAGGCCGATGAGGCGGTGGAGGTCGAACTCGTTGCGCTGTGGGAGGGCGGTGAGGATGGACCGGGCTTCCGCGCGGGCGCCGCGCGGGCTGGTGCCGAGGAAGTCGCCGCTGACCGGAGGGCCCCACTGGGACAGGCCGCTGGCGGTGAACGGTGCCCAGCCGGGTTCGAGGGTGTTGTCGAACATGTCACCATCGGCGAAGTGTTCGACGAGGAACCCGTCGGGATCACGCCAGTAATCGAAGAGCTGGCTGCCCTGGATGTGGCGGCCGATACCCCAGGACCGAAAGTAGCCGCGCTCTCTGAGGTACTCCCCGCCGGCTGCGAGTGCATCCAGATCGCTGACCTGGTACGCCGAGTGCACGTACCGGTTGGCCGGTCCCAGCGCCATCGCCAAGGTGTGGTGATCGGCGGGCTCGGCACCGCGATCGCAGCGGATGAAGCTCATCGTGGGTCCACGTTCGCGTTGGCCCGGGAAGAACAGGAAATCGCTGACGATCATCCCGAGGTTCTGCTGATACCAGGTCAGCGCCTCGACGTACTTGGTCGACTGCAGCACCACGTGACCGAGGCGTTGGACCCTGGCCGGGGCGCGAGGGGGCCGCTGGGTGGCATTGGTGCGCACGATCTCATGGCCGGAGTTGAACAGAAGCGGTGGCTGCGTGGGCAATTGGGGAAGATCATGAGTCCCCGCCACGACGCGGACCGGGATTCCGCTGGGGTCGTTCAGTTGGACCGCCGAACCGCCGATGGTGTCGGGCAGCGGTCGCACCTGCGCGCCGGTCCTGTCGGCAAGCCGACGCACGTCGGCTTCGTCGGCGGCGCGGAACGCCACGCCGGCGAAGCGAGACCTTTCCCCACGCCGCAGGATCACGCAAGGAGTGCCCACATCGGTTCCGCGCAGGTGCAGTTCCTCGGGAGTTCGCAGGGTCGTCTGGAAGCCGAACGCACGCGCGAATGCCTCGGCACGCACAAGATCGGGTTTCTCGAATTCGAGCCACGAGATGTCGCGGATCTTGATGGTGGGATTCGTGGCGCGGTCGGCGAACTCGCCGGGCATTGCGCCGCGCTCGCTGTGCAGATCGTTATGGGTCCCGGCCATGTGGCGACAACCTCCTCTCTGTAACTGATGAAATCGTCACATACGACGCTACCCTCAGTCAAGGTTTCTGACGATATCCTCAGTTATGACTGAACTGCTAGATTGAGTCTCCCTTCGAGACAGGCGAGGTAGTGATGGGTGAGTCCGTGGAACCGGGCATCAGTCGGGTGCAACGGCGCAAGCAACGCACCCGTGCTGCGCTGATCAGCGCAGCACAGGGCTTTATCGCCGAAGGTCGGCTCAGCGTGCCGGTGCTGGACATCACGCAGGCCGCCGATGTGGGAATGGGCTCGTTCTACAACTACTTCGACAGCAAGGAAGAGTTGTTCGCCGCCGCGGTGGCTGAGGCCCTCGAGGCGCACGGTGCGCTCTTGGATGTGCTGACCGCCGACGTCGAGGACTCCGCAGAGGCGTTCGCCTGTCGATTCCGGCTGACCGGGCGTCTGTTTCGCCGCCGCCCGCAGGAGAGCCAGATCCTCTTGGCCAACGGGGTTGCGCTATTGACCTCGGATCGGGGATTGGCGCCCCGTGCGCTGCGCGATATCGAAGCCGCCGTCGGCGCCGGACGGTTCTCGGTCGACGATCCGCAGCTGGCGCTCGCGGTGGCCGGCGGCGCCATCATGGGATTGGGCGCCCTGCTGAGCAGTGATCCCGATCGCGACGATGCCCGTGCGGCCGACTCTGTGACGTCCGACGTGTTGCGACTGTTCGGTATGTCGGCAGCCGATGCCGCCGAGGTCTGCGCTCGACCGCTGCCCGATCTGGATGCGATCGCGCCCCCGCATTCGGCGGCGTGAGCCGCCGGCGCGACGACTCAGCTGCCGCGCAGCGCCGCGACCGGACAGATGTCGATCGCCTCCCGGGCGGCGCCGGCGAGGTCCTCGGGCACATCGGTATTGGCGTACTCGCTGACCAGATCGCCCTCGTCGTCGAAGGAGAAGATCGTCGGAGCGGACTGGGTGCACAAACCGTGACCTTCGCAGCGGTCCTGATCGATGGTGACACGCATGGGTCCTCCCTTCCTAGGCGGGTACCAGCTCAAGGGGCAGTCGCTGGTATCGGTGGATGATGTTGTTGACGGCCCAGATCGGCTCGCCGGTGAGGTTGATGCGCTCCACGCGTGCGGCGAGCTCGCGCAGGATGGCCTGTGACTCCAGGCGGGCCAATCCCTGTCCCGCGCAGCCGTGCGTGCCGTAGCCGAAACCCAAGTGCCGATTGACATCCCGGGTGATATCAAAGCTATCGGGATCATCCCATTCGCGTTCGTCGCGGTTGGCGGAGGCGTAGATGACCAGAATCCGGGAATCTCGTGGAATCAACGAGCCGCCGAGTTCCACGTCGGTGACGGCCTTGCGGGAGAATGCTCGCAACGGCGACTCGAGGCGCACGACCTCGTTGACGGCGTTCGCGACCAGTGACGGGTCCTCACGCAGCGCCTGCCACTGATCGGGATGGGTCGCGAAGAGGTGTAGTGCCGAGCTGATGGCGCTGATGGTGGTATCCAGCGAGGGCGCCAGGTAGTCGATCATCAATGCCGGGCATTCCGCGCGCGGCACCTCACCCGCGTCGGCCGCGTTCAACACGTCGTCACCCATGCTGCCGGGCAGTGCGGCGCGATCGCGGACGACGCGGCGGGAGAATCGCAACATCGACAACGCCGCAGGTGTCGTACGCAGCCACTGCCGGTTCAGCGGACCAAGCGAGTCGAATGTGGCTCCAGCCCAGTCGATAAGGTTCTCTCGGCCGTTCTCGGGCCAACCCACCAGATCCGGAACCACCGCCAACGGTAGCGCCGTAGCGACGTCACGGACGCCGTCCACATGGCGACGGGCCACCGCAGCCTCGACGACCGCCGCGGCCTGGCGGTCGATGGCCTCGGACATGGATCGCAGAGCTTTCGGCGTGAGGCGGTGGGCCAGCAACTTGCGTCGGCGGTCGTGGTCGGCGCCATCGCTGTTGAGTGTGGTACCCCGGGAGAGCCGGTTGGTCAGCGGATTCAGTGCCACACCTTGGCCGGACGCAAAGCGCCCGTCATCGCGCAGCGCGGCCTTGCATTCGGAGTACCGCGGCAACGCGTAGACCCGCTGTCGCGGCAGCCACACCACCGTGCCCAGCTGTCGTAGTCGGGCGTAGTGCGGGTAGGGGTCGACGATGGCGCTGCGTGCGTAGATATTCCGTCGATACGCCGGCGCGTTGGCGGCATTTCCCATGGTGAGTCCCTCACTGCGGCGGGTGCGGGGCGGCTCCGTCGTCGACGCCTGGTCGTGCGTACTCGACGGTCGAGCCCTGCGCGGGTTCATACCCACCAACAGAACCAGAGGATGACGATATCGTCAAGTATGACTGAATCTGGCAAGCAGGTGTGGTTCGTCCTGCCCGGCCGGAAGGTTCATCGGCGTGAATATCGGGCGTCGTCATAGCCGATGCCCCACGAGGCGGACAGCGTCTCGTCGGGCGCCAACCAGCGCAATCCGACGCCACTGTTGAACGCATCCGCGGGCGCGGTCATCGGTTCGAGCGCCACGGCCGTCACGAACTGCTCACCCCGGGGGAACTGCCGGGTGATGAAAACGTGCACGAACCCGAAGCTGTCGTCGGCCCACAGCGAGACGGTGCGGCCGTCGGGGGAGCACAGGGTGTGCACGCTGCGACCGTCCGACGTCGGCACCGACCACGCGTCGTCGAGGTCGAGGTCGGCGATGACGCGTCCACCGCGCAGGTCCCACGCTGTTCCGGGTACGGCGGTGCAGCCGGTCGGTATGAGCCGGTCGTCGACGTCGATGTGGTGTGATCCGTTCACGGTCAGCGCCAGCGTCTCGGTGGGCACGTCGCCGATCGTCAGAAAGGGATGGGCTCCGATCGCGACTGGGGCACAGTCCGATCCGATGTTGCGCACCGTGTGCGTCGCGGTCAGGCCGTCAGCCACCAGATGGTAGGTGACCTCGGTCCGCAGTCGGAAGGGGTAGCCGCGTTGCGGAAGTACCGACGCCCCGAGGGTGATCGAGGAGGCCGACCGGGCCACCACCCGATGCGCCGTGTGGTGCACCAGTCCGTGCAGTGCGCTGCCATGGCGGGCGTCGTTGATATCGAGTTGGTGTGTGCGCCCGTGGTGTACCCACCGGCCGTCGCGCACCCGGTTGGGCCACGGGATCAGGACCGCGCCGCAAAAGAACGGCACCGGCCCGCGGTCGTCGAACTCGGCCGTGATCTCGACGCCGTCCACGCTCAGCTGCCGAATGGCCGCACCCGCCTCGGCGATCGCCGCGCGCACCGTGCGGCCACCGCTGTGCAAGACGAGCTCGAACGGTGCCATGTGGTCAACCGCCGGCGCCGTGGCCGGCATGAGTCGCCACGATCGTCGGTTCACGGTGGCCGTGGTGGCGGGTTGCGGCGCGCACCGCGTCGCCGATGGCCTCCCGTCGCTCGCCGGGGACCAGCGCGATCACGCAGCCCCCGAAGCCGCCACCGGTCATCCGTGCCCCCAATGCGCCTGCCTGCACCGCAGTTTCGGCGATCAGATCAATGTGATCGGTGGTGATCTCGAAGTCGTCGCGCATCGACTCCTGCGACGCGGTCAGTAGCCGGCCGACCGCGCCGAAGTCGGAGCGGTGCAGCGCTGCAACGGTATCGAGGACGCGTTGGTTCTCGGTGAGGATGTGCCGGGCGCGCCGGCCGTCTTCGGAGTCCGGTAGCTCCGCCACGACCTGTGGCACTCGGTCCTGCAGATCCCGCAGCGTGACAACACCCAGCGCGGCCGCGGCACGCTCACAGGCGGCGCGGCGGTCGGCGTATTCGCCGCCCGCATGCTGATGTGCGGCATGGGAATTGATGAGCAGCAGCGAGACGCCGTGGGCCTCGGGTTCAAACGGCACCGAGCGGACGCTGAGATCGCGGAAATCGATCAGCTGGGCGTGCCGCCGTTCGGCGAACAGGATGGCCAGCTGATCCAGCAGGCCCGTCGGCGCGCCCACGTAGTCGTTCTCCGCGCGCTGCGCGATCCGGGCCTGCTCGACGCGGTCCAGCGTCAGGCCGGAGGCGGACAGGATCGCGCCGAGCACCGCGCACTCCAGTGCGGCGGAGGAGGCCAGGCCGGAGCCGGTCGCGACACCGCCGGTAACCGCCATGGTGCCGCCGGGGACATGGTGCCCCGCGCTGTGCAGCGCCCACACCACGCCGGCCACGTATGCGGCCCAGCCGCCCACATCGCCGGGCACCGTGCCCAGTGCCAACCGAACCGGCGCCGCCTCGCGGTCGCTGCGCACCACGAGTGTGTCGGTGTCCGCGGGCCGAAAAGTCACCGTGGTGCGTTCGGGCAGCGCGATGGGCAGCGCGAATCCGTGGTTGTAGTCGGTGTGTTCGCCGATGAGGTTGATCCGGCCGGGCGCGCTGTACTCGACAGGCTTGCTCATAGTTCCCGCAACCTGCCCGCGACGATCTCGGGTGTGGTGTCGTTGATGAACGCGCCCATCGCCGACTCCGAACTGGCCAGATATTTGATCTTGGTGGCGGTGCGCCGTATCGAGAGTAGCTCGACGTGGAAGTACCCTTCGCGTTGCGCGTCGTCCTCGGTGTACTGATGCAGGGCCGACATGTAGGGCAGCGGCGCGTCGTACAGCCGGTCGAACCGGCCGAGCACGTCGAGGTAGATCCGCGCGAAGCCCTCGAGTTCCGCACCATCGAGGTCGGTCAGGTTGCGCACGAACCGGTGCGGATAGATGTGCACCTCCAGCGGCCACCGGGAGGCGAAGGGTACGAAGGCGGTGAACGAATCGTTGCGTGCCACGATCCGGCTGCCCTGGTCGACTTCGTCGGCAAGAATGCGCGCGAACAGGTTGGTGCCGTGTCGTTCTCGGTGCAGACGGGCCTGCCGCAGCATCGTGGCGGTGCGCGGTGTCAGGTACGGGTAGGCGTAGATCTGACCGTGCGGATGGGTCAGTGTCACGCCGATCTCCTCGCCGCGGTTCTCGAAACAGAAGACCTCTTCGATACCCGGCCGCGCCATCAACTCAGCCGTGCGGTGCCGCCAAGCCTGCACGACCAGCAGTGCGTGGTCGGCGTCGAGGTCGGCGAACCGACCGGTGTGGTCACTGGAGAAAGCGATGACCTCACAGTGGCCGTTGCCCGGTGCGGAGGTGAACCCGTCGACGGCGTCGGGAAGCCCGCAGGAACCGTCGCCGGCCAGACTGGGAAACCTGTTCTCGAACACCACCACGTCGTAGTCGGGTGCCGGCACCTCGCTGGAGATCCCGGACGGTCCCGGGCACAGCGGGCACTGGTCGGGAGCGGGCTTGTAGGTGCGGTTCTGGCGCAGGGCCGCGATGACCACCCATTCGCCGGTCTGCCGGTCCAGGCGCAGCTCGGTGTGTGAGCCGGTCCGGCCCGGCAGGACGCGCCGGTCGGGAAGTGGGGCGGCACCGTGACCCGGCAGCGAGAAGAACAGCAGTTCGCGTCCGTCGGCCAATGGCCATCGCTGCGGCTCGATCCTCACGTTCCGATCATCCGAGCACCGTCGCGCGAGGCCTGGACCCGCCGCCAGGGTTGCGCGAGTTCCTGGAAATGCCGGGCATTCTCGGCGGCGATGATGTGGTTGACCCGCTCGGCCAGCTGGCCCGGCGTCAGGCCGAACTCCGCGAGAACCTCGTCCGCGGGTGGGCCGCCGTAGGGGGACCAGCTGCGCACATAGTCGAGGATCTCGCGGTCGAAGCGGTCCATGGCGCTACGATCCACCCTTCTTCTTGTTGTAGACGTCGAATCCCACCGCGGCCAGCAGCACCAGGCCCTTGATGACCTGCTGGACATCGCTGCCGATGCCGATCAACGACATCCCGTTGTTCAGCACGCCGAGGACGAAACCGCCGATGATGGCGCCGAACACGGTGCCGACGCCGCCGTTGGCCGAGGCGCCACCGATGAATGCCGCGGCGATCGCCTCCAGTTCCATGCCGATTCCCGCCTGCGGGGTGGCCGAGTTGAGTCGCGCGGCGAAGAGCAGACCGGCCAGCGCGGACAGCAGACCCATGTTGACGAAGACCAGGAAGGTGACGCGCTTGGTCTTGACCCCGGAGAGTCGGGCGGCGGCCACGTTGCCGCCCACGGCGTACACCTGGCGGCCGAACACGCTGCTGCGCATCACGAAGGCGTAGATGACGAATGCCACCGCCAGGATGATCCCGACCACCGGCACACCGCGATAGCTCGCGAGCAGCAACGTGAACGCGGCAAGGGCGGCCACGATGGCGGCGCATTTGAAGACGAACCACCCGAAGGGCAGAACGTCGAAGTCGTAGCGGGTCTGCGTGCTTCGCTGGCGAACCTGCTGCCACAGCGCGGCGACCATCACCAGCGCGCCGAGGATGATCGTGGGCAAGTGATAGAGGCTGCTGCCGCCGAGTTCGGGCAGGAACCCACTGCTGACCTGGCTGAAGCTGCGGGGGAACGGGGCAATGGACTGACCCTCCAGCAGATACTGGGTCGCGCCGCGGAACACCAGCATGCCGGCCAGGGTGACGATGAACGACGGAATGCCGACGTAGGCGATCCAGAATCCCTGCCACGCTCCGATCAGCGCGCCGAGCAGCAGGCACAGCCCGACCGCGACCGGCCAGGGCATGTCCTGCCGGATCATCAGCACCGCCGACATGGCACCGATGAAACCGGCGATGGAACCTACCGAGAGGTCGATGTGGCCGGAGATGATGACGATGACCATCCCGATCGCCAGGATCAGGATGTAGCCGTTCTGTTGAACGATATTGGTGACATTGAGGGGTTTGAGCAGGATCCCGCTGGTCCAGATCTGGAACAGGATGACGATCAGGACCAACGCGACGACCATGCCGTACTGCCGGAAGTTCTTGCGTACGGCCGTCACCAGTCGCGCGGCGCCGGAGTCCGGTGGCGGGGCGGGTGCGCGTGAGCCCGCATCCACCGTGGAACTGGTGGTCATGAGGTCGATCCCTTCATCATGTAGTGCATCAGTGTTTCCTGCGCGGCGTCCTCGCGGGCCACCTCACCGGTGAGCCTGCCCTCGTTGAGGGTGTAGATGCGGTCGCACAAACCGATCAGTTCGGGCAGCTCGGAGGAGATCACGATCACCGACTTTCCCTGGGATGCCAGCGAATTGATGATCGTGTAGATCTCGTACTTGGCGCCCACATCGATGCCGCGGGTGGGCTCGTCGAGGATCAGCACGTCGGGGTCGGCGAAGATCCACTTGCTCAACACCACCTTCTGCTGATTGCCTCCGGACAGGTTGCCGGTGGTGGCCCGTACCGAGGGTGCCTTGATGTGCATGTCCTTGCGGAAGCGCTCGGCGACGACGGTCTCTTCGTGTTCGTTGATGACGGCTGCCCTGCTGACCTTGGGCAGTGAGGCCAGGGTCACGCTGCGGGCGATGTCGTCCATCAGGTTGAGTCCGTAATGCTTGCGGTCCTCGGTGGCGTAGGCGATACCGTGTGCGATCGCCTCGGACACTGTGCGGGTACGAATCTCTTTGCCGTCCTTGAAGACCGCGCCGCCGCCCTTCTTGCCATAGCTGCGTCCGAAGACGCTCATCGCCAGCTCGGTGCGGCCGGCTCCCATCAGCCCCGCCAGGCCCACGACCTCGCCGCGGCGCACGCTGATCGACACCCCGTCGACGACCTTGCGCTCCTGGTCGAGCGGGTGGAAGACGGTCCAGTCCTGGATCGCGAAGTTGATCTCGCCGACGGGATGGGGGGTGCGCGGCGGGAAGCGGTCGACCATATCGCGGCCGACCATGCCGCGGATGATGTGTTCCTCGGTGAGTCCGGCCTCGACGGGCCGGGTCTCGATGGTCTGGCCGTCGCGCAGGATGGTGATGGTGTCGGCCACCCGCATCACCTCATTGAGCTTGTGCGAGATGATGATGCAGGTCAGTCCCTGCCCGGCGAGCTCGACGATGAGGTCGAGCAGGTGCCTGCTGTCCTCGTCGTTGAGGGCCGCCGTCGGCTCGTCGAGAATGAGCAGCTTCACCTTCTTGGACAGCGCCTTGGCGATCTCGACGAGTTGCTGCTTACCGACTCCGATGTCGGAGATCAGGGTCTGCGGGTTCTCGTTCAGGCCGACACGTCGGAGCAGTTGCTGGGCGTGACTGGTGGTTTCGTGCCAACTGATGATTCCGCCCGAAGCGTGTTCATTGCCCAGGAAGATGTTCTCGGCGATGGACAGTACGGGCACCAGGGCGAGTTCCTGGTGGATGATGCCGATCCCACGGCGTTCGCTGCTGCGGATGTCCTTGAACTCGCCGGGCCGGCCGTCGAAGACGATGTCGCCGTCGTAGCTGCCGTGCGGGTAGATACCGCTGAGCACCTTCATCAGCGTGGATTTCCCGGCGCCGTTCTCACCGCAGATGGCGTGGATCTCGCCGTGGCGCACCGTGAGGTTGACCTCGCTCAGTGCCGTGACGTTGCCGAATCGTTTGGTGATGTCCCGCATCTCGAGCAACGGCGCCGCCGTCACCCCGGTCACGCGAGTTGTGCCGACGTGTAGTAGCCGGAGTCGACGAGCACCTTCTCGTAGTTGGTTTTGTCCACGTTGACGGGATCGAGTAGGAAGGCCGGGACCACCTTGATCCCGTTGTCATAGGTGGTGGTGTCGTTGACCTCGGGCGTGCCGCCGGTCAGCAGCGAATCCACCATCTGCACAGCGGCGTTGGCCAGCTCGCGGGTGTCCTTGAACACGGTCTCGGTCTGCTCGCCGGCGATGATCGACTTCACCGAGGCCAATTCGGCGTCCTGGCCGGTGACGATGGGCAGCGGGTTCGCGGGCGTTCCGTAGCCGGCGCTCTTCAACGCGGAGATGATTCCCAGCGACATCCCGTCGTAGGGGGAGAGCACGGCGTCGACGCGCCCGCTGGTGTAGGCGCGGCTGAGCAGGTTGTCCATGCGGGACTGCGCCAGTCCGCCGTCCCAGCGCAGCGTCGCCACCTGATCGAAGGATGTCTGACCGCTCTTCACGACCAGCTTTCCGCTGTCGATATGGGGCTGTAGCACGCTCATGGCGCCGTCGAAGAAGAAGGTCGCGTTGTTGTCATCGGGGGAACCGGCGAACAACTCGATGTTGAAGGGGCCCTTGCCCGTTGCGACGCCGAGCTTGTCCACGATATAGGTGGCCTGCAGCACGCCGACCTTGAAGTTGTCGAATGTCGCGTAATAGTCCACGTTCTCGGTGCCGCGGATCAGCCGGTCATAACTGACCACCGGGATATCGGCGTCCGCGGCGCGTTGCAGGATGTCGGTCAGCGATGAGCTGTCGATGGGGGCGATAACCAGGGCCTTGACGCCCTTGGTGATCATGTTCTCGATCTGGGACACCTGGTTCTGCACGACGTCGTCGCCGTACTGCAGGTCGGTCTCGAATCCGAGTTTCTGGAACTGCGCGGCGATGTTGTCGCCGTCGGCCACCCAGCGTTCGGACGATTTGGTGGGCATCGCGATCCCCACGGTGCCGGTGCGTTCACCGCCGCTGCCACCGGCACTGTCCGTCGCGTCGGGGCGCCCGCAAGCGGCGCTGGTCAGTGCCGCTACCACGGCGAGGGCGCCGACGGCGCGAGCAAGGCTCTTACGCATGAAATCCTCCGAAAGGTATCTGCTCGGAACGCGCGGCCGGTCGTGCCTGCCGCGGTGATGTGAGCGCTAACATCGAGAAGTGTGTGACGGGGCTCACGGCTTTGTCAAGGTCTCGACCGAATCGATGTGAGCGCTCACAAGCCGTTGACATCGACCGAATGTGAGCGTTAACATTCGGACGGTGTAACGCCGGTCACATCAAAGTTCCGCCGTCTCGGCCGGCCCCAAATCTCCGCGAATCGCGGCCCGATCTCGGCAAACAGCGACATTAGAGGAGTTACCGTCATGAGGATTCGCACTGTGGTCGTGGCCGCGGCGTCGGCCGTCCTGCTGGCCGGATGCGGCAGCGGGCAGGCACCCGGCGGCGACGCCGGATCCGGCAGCGACGGGGGAGCGCTCACCATGGGCTTCTCGCAGGTCGGTGCCGAGAGCGGTTGGCGCACCGCGAACACCAAATCCATCCAGGACGCGGCCAAGGACGCCGGGGTCGACCTGAAGTTCTCCGACGCCAACGGCGAGCAGGAGAATCAGATCTCCGCCATCCGCTCCTTCGTCCAGCAGGGCGTCGATGTCATCGCGTTCAGCCCCGTCGTGCGCACCGGTTGGGACGCCGTTCTGCTGGAGGCCCAGAACGCCGGTATCCCGGTCATCCTCACCGACCGCGCCGTCGACACCCAGGAGCCCGGCGTCTACAAGACCTTCCTGGGCGCGGACTTCGTCGACGAGGGCCGACGCGCCGGCGAATGGGTGGTCCAGCAGTACGCCTCGGCGCCCGGACCGGTCAACATCGTTCAACTCGAGGGCACGACCGGAGCCGATCCCGCCATCGACCGCAACTCCGGTTTCGCCGGCGCCATCTCCGCCAACCCGAACCTGAAGATCATCGCCTCGCAGAGTGGGGACTTCACCCGCTCGGGCGGCAAACAGGTGATGGAGGCCTTCCTGAAGGCCAACCCGCAGATCGACATGGTGTTCTCGCAGAACGACGATATGGGCCTGGGCGCGATGGAGGCCATCGAGGCGGCCGGGAAGAAACCCGGCCAGGACATCAAGATCGTCACCATCGATGCCACCCATGACGGCATGCAGGCGCTGGCCGACGGCAAGTTCAACTACATCGTCGAGTGCAACCCGCTGCTCGGACCGCAACTCATGGATCTCGCGAAGCAGGTCGTCGCCGGCGAGCAGGTACCGGAGCGGGTGGTCACCCCCGATGAGGCCTTCGACCAGCAGCAAGCGGCAGCGGTGCTGCCGGACCGCAAATACTGATGACCGCGTCGCTGTCGGAAACCGTTGTGCAGCCGGTGATCCAGCTGACCGGAGTCACGGTCGAGTTTCCCGGGGTCAAAGCCCTCGACAGTGTCGACCTGCGGCTGCTGCCCGGCGAGATCCATGCGTTGATGGGCGAGAACGGGGCCGGTAAGTCGACGCTGATCAAGGCGCTCACCGGCGTGCACGATATCGCTGCGGGGACGATCACCATCGACGGCGCCGACCGCCGGTTCGCCACCCCGCGGCACGCGCAGGACGCCGGCATCAGCACGGTGTATCAGGAGGTCAACCTCTGCCCGAATCTGACGGTGGCAGAGAACATCCTGTTGGGCCGGGAGCCGCGGCGCCTCGGGCGGATCGACTACCGCGCGATGAACCGCCGCGCCGAGGAACTGCTGGGCGAGCTCGAGCTGACCATCGATCCGGCCGACACCCTGGGCGCACACCCCATCGCCTTGCAACAGCTGGTGGCCATCGCCCGCGCGATGGCGGTGTCGGCGCGGGTGCTGATCCTCGACGAGCCCACCTCCAGCCTCGACGCCGATGAGGTCGCCGAGCTGTTCCGGGTGATGCGCAACCTGCGCGACCGCGGGGTGGCGATCCTGTTCGTCTCGCACTTTCTGGATCAGGTCTACGAGATCTCGGACCGAATGACCGTGCTGCGCAACGGACGGCTGGTCGCCGAGCATCTGACCGCAGAACTCGACAAGGTCGCCCTGATCGCCGCCATGCTCGGCCACGAGCTCGATCTTCTCGAAGACCTCGAGGAGGCGGTCGCCGCCGGGAGTCGCGCCGACGCCGATGAGACCGTGCTCAGCGCGCAGCAGATCGGGCGTGCCCCCGGCATCCACCCGACCGATGTCGACATTCACCGCGGCGAAGTGGTCGGCCTGGCGGGGCTGTTGGGTTCGGGGCGAACCGAACTCGCCCGGCTGTTCTTCGGCGCCGATCGCGCCACCAGCGGGCGCATGGTCGTCAACGGCAAGACCGCGCCGATGCGCTCACCGCGGGCCGCCATCGCCAGCGGCTTCGCATTCTCCTCGGAGGACCGCAAAGGTGAGGGCATCATCGGCGAGCTCTCGGTGCGGGACAACATGATCCTGGCGCTGCAGGCCCGCCGTGGCTTCGCCCGGCCCCTGTCGAAGAAGACCAAGGACGATCTGGTGGCACGGTACCTGGAGGCGCTCGACATCCGGCCCCGCGACCCCGCCGCGCTGGTGAAGAACCTCAGCGGTGGCAACCAGCAGAAGGTCCTACTGGCACGGTGGCTGATCACCGAGCCGCAACTGTTCATCCTCGACGAACCGACCAGGGGCATCGATATCGGTGCCAAATCGCAGATTCAGAAGCTCGTCACCGACCTGTCGGCCGACGGCATGGCGGTACTGTTCATCTCCGCAGAACTCGACGAGGTGGCGCGGATCAGCGACCGCATCCTGGTGCTGCGCGACGGGCACTGCGTCGAGGAAGTCGGCAATGACTGCACGGTCCAGCGGCTGACCGAACTCATCGCCGGGGCGGGTGCGTCGTGAGGAACAAGGTGTTGGCATCGCCGCTGCTGTGGCCGGCGCTCGCGCTGATCGCCCTGCTGGCGGTCAATGTCATTCTCACCCCCAGCTTTCTGACGCTGCGGGTGCAGGACGGTCACCTGTTCGGCAGTCTGATCGACATCCTGCGCAACGGCGCCCCGACGATGCTGATCGCGCTCGGCATGACCCTGGTGATCGCCTCCCGTGGCATCGATCTGTCGGTGGGGGCGGTCGTCGCCATCAGCGGCGCGCTGGCCTGCGCGCACATCGCGGCAGCCGCGGACCCGGGTAGTCCCGGCACCGTCGTCACCGCGATGGGGATCGCACTCGGCGTGGCCGTGGCGCTGGGGTTGTGGAACGGGGTGCTCGTCTCGGTGTTCGGCATCCAGCCGATCATCGCGACCCTGGTGCTGATGACGGCCGGTCGCGGGATCGCCCTGCTGATCACCGACGGCCAGATCGTCACGGTGACCAGCGCGCCTTTCAAGATCCTCGGGGCCGGCTACGCGTTCGGGCTACCGGTGGCGATCCTGGTGAGTCTGTCGGTGTTCGCGGTGGTGGCCCTGCTGACCAGATGCACCGCGCTGGGCATGCTGCTCGAATCGGTGGGCATCAATCCCGAGGCCAGCAGGCTGGCCGGCGTGCGTCACCGCTCCATCGTCTTCGCGGTGTACGTGTTCAGCGCCCTGTGTGCGGGTGTCGCCGGCCTGATGATCGCGTCCAACATCTCCGCGGCCGACGCCAACAACGCGGGGCTGTGGATAGAAATGGACGCCATCCTGGCCGTGGTGATCGGTGGAACCTCGCTGCTGGGCGGGCGATTCAGCCTGACCGGGACCATCCTCGGCGCGCTGATCATCCAGACCCTGACCACCACCGTCTACACGGCGGGGATCACCCCGGAGACCACGCTGGTGTTCAAGGCCCTCGTGGTGGTCATCGTGTGCCTGCTGCAGGCCCCGAAGTTCCGGGCGCTGCTGTCACGGCGTCGGACACCTCGGCCCCCGGCGTCGACAGATCCACCGGAAACGGTCACGAATCCCTCGGGCTCGTCCCAGATCTCGGCGCCTCGATTCCCGGCGGTGGTGACCACATGAGCGTCCAGACCGCCGTGCGACCGCGCGCCGTCGGCGCCGAACTGATCCGGCGCGCGCGTGGGCGCTACCTGTCGCCACTGGCCTCGCTGGTGCTGTTCGCGGTGCTGTTCCTCGCCGTCATCGCCCGCTATGAATTCGCCAGCCCCGCACAGGTGTTCCTGAACCTGCTCGTCGACAACGCCTACCTCATCGTGCTGGCCGTCGGCATGACGTTCGTGATCCTCACCGGCGGTATCGATCTCAGCGTCGGCGCGGTGGTCGCGCTGTCCACCGTCATCCTGGCGACCACGTTGCGGGCCGGCTGGCCGATGCCGCTGGCCGTGGCCGTGGTGCTGGTGGTGGGCCCCACCCTCGGGCTGATGATGGGACTGGTCATCGAGTACTTCGATGTCCAGCCGTTCATCGCGACGCTGGCTGGGATGTTCCTGGCCCGCGGCCTGTGTTACGTGCTCAGCGTGGATTCGCTACCCATCACCGATCCCGCCCTGCGCGTCTTCGGGCTCAATTACGTCTACCTCTACGACGACAAGTTCATCCGCTGGAGCGTCGTCGTCGCACTCGTCGTCGTGGCGGTCGGTGCGTACGTACTGCACAAGACCCGATTCGGTCGCACCGTGTACGCGGTCGGCGGCAATCGGCAGTCGGCCCAGTTGATGGGGCTCGACGCCGCCAGGGCCAACGTATCGGTGTACGCCATCAGCGGGCTGTGCGCGGCGATCGCCGGTCTGCTGCTCGCGGTGCAGAAGCTGTCCGGATACAGCCTCAACGGAATCGGGCTGGAACTCGACGCCATCGCCGCCGCGGTGATCGGTGGCGTACTGCTCTCCGGCGGTGTGGGTTTCGTGCTCGGGTCCGTCGTCGGCGTGCTGGTGCTCGGTACGATCCAGACGTTCGTCACGGCCGCGAACCTCGATTCGTACTGGACGCGCATCATGACCGGCGCCCTGCTGCTGGTATTCGTTCTCGTGCAGCGCCTAGTGGTGAGGAAGACCGGATGAGCAGTCAGCCCAATCAACCGATACCCGGCAAACCGGTCATGGCCGACGTCGCCCGCCTTGCCGGCGTCAGCCACCAGACGGTGTCGCGGGTGATCAACGGGTCGTCCAGTATCCGGCCCGCCACCAAGGAGCGGGTGCAGCAGGCGATCGCTGAACTCGGGTACCGGCCCAACACCGCGGCGCGCGCGCTGGTGACCCGACGATCCAGGATCATCGGTATCGTCGGCACCAATGACGCGCTGTATGGGCCGTCGAGCATCCAGCGGTCGGTGGAGGAGGCCGCCCGCGCAGCCGGCTACTTCTCCAGCATGGTGCCGCTGGCCGACCTGACGCGGGAGGCGCTGCACGATTCCCTGGACCACCTGGCACGCCAATCGGTGGAGGCGATCGTGATGATCGCCGCGCAGGAGGATGCCCTCGCCGTCGCGCATGCCGCCGACCCCGGTGTGCCGTTCATCGTGGTCGAAGGTGATCTCTCCGGTCGGGGACTCAGCGTCGGTGTGGACCAGATCGACGGTGCGCGCCAAGCCACCCAGCACCTCATCGACCTCGGCCATCGCGCCATCGACCATGTCGCGGGCCCGGCGACCTGGACCGAGGCGAAGGGGCGCCGCGTCGGCTACGAGGAGGCCATGCGCGACAACGGTCTTGCGGTACGGGAGTCGTTGGCGGGGGATTGGACCCCGGCCCGCGGCTACGAGATCGGCTGCGAACTGGTGCGACGCAACGAGGCGACGGCGGTGTTCGTGGCCAACGATCAGATGGCCATCGGCGTACTGCACGCGTTCGCGCAGCACGGGATCCGTGTTCCCGAGGATGTGAGTGTCGTGGGATTCGACGACATCCCCGAGTCCGGCTACCTGAACCCGGCGCTGACGACCATCCGCCAGGACTTCAAGGCTGTCGGACAACGCGCGATCGAGCTGGTGATGGCCACGCTGGACGGAACGTCGCTCGACGTTCCGCTGCTATCCCCCGAGTTGGTCATCCGCGACAGCACCACGACGACGCAGGAGAGTTCATGAGCACCGAAAAATACACGGTCGGTGTCGATTTCGGCACCTTGTCCGGACGGGCCGTGGTGGTTCGGGTCAGCGACGGCCACCAGCTCGCCGGCGCCGAGCATGCCTACCGGCATGGCGTCATCACCGACACGTTGCCCGGCAGCACGATCCGCCTGCCGGCGCAGTGGGCGCTGCAGGTCCCCGAGGACTACCTGGACGTCCTGCGCAACGCCGTTCCCGAGGCCGTCGCGAAATCCGGGGTCGATGCGAGTGACATCATCGGCATCGGCACCGACTTCACCGCATGCACCATGGTGCCGGTCCGCCGCGACGGGACACCGCTGTATCAGCTGGCGGAGTTCGAGGATCGCCCGCACGCCTACGGCAAGCTGTGGCGACACCATTCGCCGCAACCGCAAGCCGACCGCATCAATGCCGTTGCCGCCCAACGCGGTGAGCCGTGGCTGCCCCGGTACGGCGGACTCATCTCCAGTGAGTGGGAGTTCGCGAAGGCCTTGGAGATCTTCGACGAGGATCCGCAGGTGTACCAGGCGATGGATCGCTTCGTCGAGGCCGCCGACTGGATCGTCTGGCAGCTGTGCGGGACCTATGTGCGCAATGCCTGCAGCGCGGGGTACAAGGGCATCCGACAGGACGGTGAATACCCCTCGCGGCAGTTTCTTTCCGAGGTCCGTCCTGGCTTCGGTGATTTCGTGACCGAGAAGCTGGCCGCCCCGATCGGCCGACTCGGCGACCGGGCCGGTGCGCTGACCGCGCAGGCCGCGGCGTGGACCGGGCTGCCGGAAGGCATCCCGGTCGCGGTGGGCAATGTCGACGCGCACGTGACGGTCGCGGCAGCCGACGCGCTGGACACCGGGCAGCTGGTCGCCATCATGGGCACCTCGACCTGTCACGTGGTGAACTCCGACGTGCTGCGCGACGTACCCGGCATGTGCGGCGTCGTCGACGGTGGAATCTCCTCGGGTAGTTGGGGATACGAGGCGGGACAATCCGGCGTCGGCGACATCTTCGGCTGGTTCATCGAGAACTGCGTCCCCGAGAGCTACCACGTCGAGGCCCGCCGGCTGGGTGTGTCGCTGCATGCTCACCTCACCGAGCTGGCGAGCCACCAGCAGGTGGGAGAACACGGCCTGGTGGCGCTGGACTGGCACAGCGGCAACCGTTCGGTGCTGGTCGACCACGAACTGTCCGGTGTCATGATCGGGCAGACCCTGCACACCACGTGCGTCGACATGTACCGGGCGCTGTTGGAGGCCACCGCCTTCGGCACCCGGATGATCGTGGAGACGTTCGTGAACTCCGGGGTGCGCATCGACGAACTGGTGGTGGCCGGCGGCCTGTTGAAGAACCAGCTGCTGATGCAGATCTATGCCGATGTGGTCGGGCTGCCGCTGTCGACGGTGCCCTCGGACCAGGCGCCCGCCCTGGGCTCGGCGATCCACGCCGCGGTCGCGGCGGGTGCCTACCTCGACGTGGGCGCGGCCGCCCGGCGGATGGGCGCGCGGACCCGTAACGCCTATCTGCCCATCGCGCACAATGCCGCGGCCTACGACCGGCTCTACCGCGAATACGTGGCGGCCTACGAGTGGTTCGGTCGCGGCAACGACATGATGCGCCGGCTGCGGCGCATCGCCACTGCGGAACCGGTAGGAGCCACCCGATGACCATCACCTCGGACATCGACCACGTCATCGCCGAACTGCGGCAACAGGTGTGCGATCTGCACGCCCTGCTCACCCAGTACGAACTGGTCATCTGGACCGCGGGCAACGTCTCGGCCCGGGTACCCGGGCGCGACCTCATGGTCATCAAGCCCTCGGGGGCCGAGTACGCCTCGCTGCGCGCCGAGGACATGGTGGTCTGCGACCTGCACGGCAATCTGGTCGACGGCGCGCTGGCACCGTCCTCGGACACCGCGGCCCACGCGTATGTCTACCGGCACATGCCCGAGGTCGGCGGTGTGGTGCACACGCACTCCACCTACGCGACCGCATGGGCCGCACGCGGCGAGCCGATCCCGTGTGTGCTCACCATGGCCGCCGACGAATTCGGTGGCGAGGTGCCGGTCGGTCCGTTCGCGCTGATCGGCGACGACTCGATCGGGCGTGGCATCGTGGAAGTGTTGCGCGACAGCCGATCCCCGGCGGTGCTGATGCGCAACCACGGTCCCTTCACCATCGGCCGGACCGCGCGCGACGCGGTCAAGGCCGCCGTCATGGTCGAAGACGTGGCGCGCACGGTGCACATCAGCCGGCAACTCGGTGCAGCGCCGCCCATCGACGCCGCCGACGTGACCGCGCTCTTCGACCGGTACCAGAACGTATACGGCCAGAACGAACAGATTTCCGACGTCCACCAGGAGAACCCATGATCGCGTCCCGACTCGCCACCAGCCAGGTGTGGCTGATCACCGGCAGTCAATCGTTGTACGGACCCGATGTCCTGGACCAGGTCGCCGACCAGTCACGCCAGATCGCCGAACGACTCGACGGCAGTGCAGAGATCCCGGTCGAGGTGCGCTGGGTTCCGGTCGTCACCGATTCCGAACAGATCGCCCGGGTGCTCAGCGACGCCAATGCCGCACCGGAATGTGTCGGTGTCATCGCCTGGATGCACACCTTCTCACCGGCGAAGATGTGGATTCGCGGGCTCAAGTCACTGCGTAAACCATTGCTGCATCTGCACACCCAGTTCGGCGTCGAGTTGCCCTGGCAGACCATCGACATGAACTTCATGAACCTCAACCAGGCCGCGCACGGAGACCGCGAGTTCGGTTACATCCAGTCCCGGTTGTCCACCTCGCGGAAGACCATCGCCGGACACGTCAGCGATCCGCGCACCCAGGTGCGGGTCGGGTCGTGGGTGCGCGCGGCACTGGGCACCGCCGAACTGTCCACGCTCAAGGTCGCGCGGTTCGGCGACAACATGCGCGGTGTCGCGGTCACCGAGGGCGACAAGGTCGAGGCGGAAGCGCATTTCGGCGCCTCCATCGATGCCTTCGGTGTCAACGATCTCGTCGGCGTCGTTGAACGAGTGCAGTCGGCCGATATCGACAAACTGGTGCGCGAATACGAACACACCTACCGGGTCGATCCGGACCTGTTGCCCGGCGGTGACCGGCATGTCGCCTTGCGGCACGGCGCCCAGATCGAACTCGGGCTGCGAAAGTTCCTGACCGAAGGTGGTTTCCACGCCTTCACCACCAACTTCGAAGATCTCGGCGCGCTTCGTCAACTGCCGGGACTGGCGGTGCAGCGGCTGATGGCCGACGGCTACGGGTTCGGTGGCGAGGGTGACTGGAAGACCGCGATGATGCTGCGCACCGTGAAGGTGATGGGCGAGGGACTGCCGGGTGGCACCTCCTTCATGGAGGACTACACCTACGATCTGACCCCCGGGCGTGAGCGCATCCTCGGTGCGCACATGCTTGAGGTGTGCCCCAGTATCGCCGCCGCAACCCCCACCCTGGAGGTCCACCCGCTGTCGATCGGTGACCGCGACGACCCCGTCCGGTTGCGGTTCACCGCCGCGCCCGCCGATGCCGTCATCATCGGGATCTGCGATATGGGTAGCCGATTCCGGCTGGTCGCCAACGAGGTTCGGGTCATCGAACCGGCCGAGGAACTGCCGAATCTGCCGGTGGCGTGCGCGGTCTGGGAGCCGTCGCCGTCCTGGTCGACCTCGGCGGAAGCCTGGCTGATGGCCGGCGCTCCGCACCACACCGTCTTGACCACCGCCGTCGGTACCGAGGTGATCGATGATTTCGCCACGATGACCGACACCGAACTGCTCGTCATCGACGACACCACGACGGTGCGCGGCTTTCAGCACGAACTTCGCTGGAACGACGTCTATCACCACGTCGCCGCCGGGCTGTGATCGCCGCCCGCCTGCACGCGGTCGGTGATCTGCGGGTGGCCACCGAGGACGGTCCCGGTGACGCCCCGCCGGGGTGGTCGCTGCTCGCGGTGACCTCGGTGGGCATCTGCGGTTCGGATCTGCACTGGTTCACCGACGGTGGTATCGGGGAGAACCGGATCGAGCACCCCGTGGTGCCCGGCCACGAGTTCGCCGCGCGGGCTCTCACCGGCCCGTACACCGGCCGACGCGTGGCCGTCGACCCCGCCATCCCGTGCCGAACCTGCGAACTCTGCCTCGCCGGTCACCACAACCTCTGCCCGACAGTGCAGTTCGCGGGTCACGGCACGCTCGACGGCGCGCTGCAGGAGTATCTGGTGTGGCCGGACCGCCTGCTGCATCCGCTACCCGACGAGCTCAGCGACGATGCGGGGGCGCTGCTGGAGCCCCTCGGTGTGGCCATCCACGCGGTCGACGTGAGTCATCTGCGTCCGGGCGCCGATGTGTTGGTGGTCGGTGCCGGCCCGATCGGTGTCCTCGCGGTCCAGGTGGCGCTGCGCGCCGGTGCGTCACGGGTGTTCGTGACCGAGCCACTTCTGCACCGACGAGCCACGGCGCTGCGCCACGGTGCCCATGCTGTGTGGTCGCCCGCCGACGGCGCCGCCGAAATCCTGGGCGCCACCGGCGGACGCGGAGTCGATGTGGTGATCGAACTGGCCGGGACCGACGCGGGGATCGCCACCGCGGTGGCCGCCGTCCGACCGGGCGGACGGGTGGCGCTGGCCGGAATTCCCTCCGAAGATCAGTCGTCGTTTCCGGCCGCGGCGGCACGGCGCAAGGGCCTGACCTTCGCGATGGTCCGCCGGATGAAAGACACCTACCCGCGGGCCATCGCCCTGGCCGCCGACGGTGTGGATCTCGATGCGCTGGTCACCGGGCGTCATCGTCTGGATCAGGCGGACGAGGCTTTCCGTGCGGCGGCCCAGCGCCAGGGCGACAAGGTCGTGGTGGCGGTGTCCGCTGGCTGACAGGTTGTCAGGGTAAGTTACCGCTCAGTAGGCTCGAAGGGCCGACGGGTGGGAGCTGCAGTGATCGAAACGAAGTTCATCGAGATTCATGGCATGCGGCAAGCGGTCGTGGACGAGGGTGACGGTGACGAAGTCCTGTTGCTGATCCACGGCATGGCGGGCAGCGCGCAGACCTGGCGCGCGGTGTTGCCCCAGCTCGCCAAGAAATACCGTGTCATCGCGCCCGACCTGCTCGGCCACGGCCAGTCGTCCAAGCCCCGCACCGACTACTCGCTGGGCGCCTTCGCGGTCGGCCTGCGTGATCTGCTCGATGAGCTCGGCGTCGAATCGGCGACTGTCGTCGGCCAATCCCTGGGCGGTGGCGTCGCGATGCAGTTCCTCTATCAACATCCCGACTACTGCCGCCGGCTCGTCCTCATCAGCAGTGGCGGACTCGGTCCCGATGTGGGATTGATCCTGCGCCTGCTGGCGGCGCCGGGAGCGGAGTTCGTGATGCCGGTGATCGCACCGTCGCCGGTGCTGCGGGCCGGAAACGCCGTGAAATCCTGGCTGAGCTCGGCCGGGTTGCGCTCCCCGCGGGGCGCGGAAATGTGGAGCGCGTACTCGTCGTTCGGGGACAGCGAGACACGTCAGGCGTTCCTGCGGACCCTGCGTTCGGTGGTCGATTATCGCGGTCAGGCCGTGAGTGCCCTGAACCGGCTGAACCTGCGCGAGGGTTTACCGATACTTGCGATCTGGGGCGAGCAGGACAACATCATCCCGGTCGACCATGCCTACGCGGCGTTGGAGGCCCGCCCGGACTGTCGCCTCGAAATCCTGCCTGGCGTAGGGCATTTCGCGCAGGTCGAAGCACCCGATAAGGTGATCGAGCTGCTCGACGAGTTCATCTCCACGACAGGGCCAGCCGACCCGAGCCGCTGATTTTCACCCGCAGGCCTCGTGGGTGTGGGCGGGGTCATTTTTACGAGACTCTTGAATTCCGGAACTGAGTGGTTCAGGATCCAGGTGTGACGACGAGCACACCGACGGCGGCGCCCCGCCGAGGCAGGCCCCGCGACGACCGGCTGGACGCCGCGATCGTGGCGGCGGCGGTCGCCGAGGTCGGCGCCAAGGGGTGGGGTGGCGCGACCATCGAGGGGATCGCCGCCCGTGCCGGCGTCGGCCGTGCTTCCATCTACCGGCGTTGGGGCAGCAAGTACGAGCTGTTCCACTATGCGGCGGTATCGATCACCCAGCCGTCCGAGGGTGTGGACACCGGGTCCTTCGTCGACGACCTGTTCGTTGCGCTGCTGCCCATCGCGGACATGCTGACCCAACCCGAACTCGCCGCACTGCTGCCGTCACTGCTCGCCGAGGCCACCAACGACGAGGCGGTTCGCTCCACGGTGCACACCTTTGCCGGGCGGTGCCGGCAACAGGCGATCGACGCGGTCGAGCGGGCCCGCGCACGCGGCGACGTCGCGGAATCGACCGACGCCGATGCCCTTGTCGACATGCTCGCCGGCGGGCTTGTCTACCGGCGGCTGCTGCTCGGCGAGGTCGCCGACGCCACCGCTGTGCGCGCACTGATCCGGCAAGCCCTAGGGGAGTAGCCATGACCCACGTCCTGGACGTCGATCTCACCGATCCGGCGCTCTACACGGATGGCTTCCCGCACGAGGTCTTCACCGAATTGCGCAGTCGCGGTGCGATACACCGGCACCTTGCCGTCGAGGGCCGGCCGGGGATCCCGCCGATCCCGTTCTGGTCCATCGTCACCCACCCGGAGATCCAGCAGGCCAACCGCGACTGGAAGACCTTCGCGGCCGCGGGTGGGCCGATGATGGAACCGAACCCGCTGCTGTCGGCGGGTCGCACACTGGTCTCGATGGATCCGCCCGATCAGGCGGAGATGCGCCGCATCATCACCTCGGAGTTCACGCCGCGGATGATCGGCAGGCTCGAGCAGCTCATCGCCGCCCGCACCGCCCAGATCCTCGAAGCGGCGTCGGGCGGCACCTGTGATTTCGTTCGCGATATCGCCTATCAGGTGCCGATGCACCTGATCGCCGACATCGTCGGTATCCCCGAATCGGACCGGCCGTGGGTGTTCGAGCGGGTCGACCATCTGCTCAAGTCCGGTGATCCGTACCGCGGTTACACCGAAGAAGACCGGCTGGGCTTCCAGGTCGAACTGTTCGAGTACGCGCAGGGGCTCAGCGCCGAGAAGCGGGCGCACCCGACCGATGACGTGTGGACCAAGCTCGCCGCGCAACTCGACGGCTTCGAGCTGGACATGTTCTTCCTCATCCTGTCCGTCGCCGGCAGCGAAACCACCCGAAACGCATTGACCCAGGGCCTGATCGCGCTGCTCGACAATCCCGATCAATGGGCGCAGCTGCGGTCGGACCAGCAGCTCGCCGCGACCGCCGCCGATGAGGCGATCCGCTGGGCCAGCCCCGTGCTGTTCTTCGGCCGCACCGCCACCTGCGACGTGACCGTCGGTGGGCAGGACGTGAAAACCGGTGACCGCGTGCTGTTCTGGTATCCGTCGGGCAACCGTGATGACACCGTGTTCGCCGATCCCTTCCGGTTCGACATTCGCCGCTCGCCCAACCCGCACCTGTCCTTCGGCGGGGGCGGCGTGCACTACTGCCTGGGCGCGAACCTGGCGCGCAAGGAGGTCCAGGTGGTGCTCGGGGCGCTCGCGGCCGGCAACGACATCGAACTGGCCGGACCCGCGGTGTGGGCGGGTGGCGGGCCTGTGCACAACGTCGGCATCGGGATCGACTCACTGCCCGTGCGGGTCACCGCGCGCCGCTGATCGCGTTGTTCAGCCGCGACTCGCCGGGGCCGGAGCGCAGGCTCTGGACCTGCGGGTACCGACGTGGCATGCCACGGATACCGTTGCGGGTACAGACCTGCGGGCGGTGGCTGATGCACTTCGCCGCCGTGCAGCGCGGAAGGGCAGGGTTTACGGCGGCATGGCGGCACCCAGAGGCACGTGCAGTGACCGACAGCGCGTTGCGACATGGGTCGCCACGCTGAAGCGTGCGGGGCACTCCCATTGAGGGAAACCGGGGTCGTCCGGAAGCGGCGGCGGTGGCTGAAGATGCTCGCCGCAGTCATCGCGGTGGTAGTGGTCGCACTCGGCGCGGCCACCGCGGCGGTGCAGCACGGTCTGCCGTGGTGGACGGGGGACCGGGACCACAATCATGTGTTCGACGGGCCCGCCGGAAGCCTGCGCTACCAGGTTCATCTGCCGCCGCAATACGACAGCGGCACTGCGCTCCCGGTGATCATGGCGATCCACGGCTGCGGGATGACCGGCTATGGATTCAACTCCATGAAGGCGATGACACAATTCAACTCGCTGGCCGACCGCGAAGGGTTCATCGTCGTCTATCCGACTCAACGGATGTTCCAGAATCTGCTGAACTGCTGGGAATCCAACGATCCGCGGCAGCAACGCCGCAACACAGGCGAACCCGCGCTACTGGCCGGCGTCGCACGCCGGGTGGTCGACGAGTACAACGCTGACGGCGATCAGGTGCACGTGGTGGGCGCGTCATCCGGTGCGGGCACGGCGGTCATTCTTGCTGCGACTCACCCGGACCTATTTGCCACCGCCACTTCGGTGGCCGGCGGTGAGTACGGGCTCAACCAGGTGGATCCCGGTAACCCGGACGCCATGCCCCCGGAGCGCACCGCCCGTCAGGCGTGGGCGCAGATGGGTGACCGCGCCCGGCACGTCCCGCTGCTCATCGTCCAGGGCAAGCAGGACACGGTGGTGCCCCCCGCCGTGGCCACTCGGCTCTTCACGCACTGGTCGGTGGTCAATGACCTGGTCGACGACGGACTGCTCAACGACAGCCTTGGGTGGGTGAAGGAGACGATGACGGTGCCGGCTGCGCCCGGTACGCACCCGTTCACGCGCACCACGCTCAGTGGCTCCGACGGGTTCGCGTACATCGACATGTACCTCGTCGAGAACATGGGTCATGCTTATCCTTCACCGACAGGGGAGGGCCTTTTTGCGGATCGGTCCGGACCAGATGCGAGTTCTCTCGCTTGGCAGTTTGCCGAGAAGCACGCCGCGCGGCTCTGACCTGGCGCCGTGAATGCCCACCGACTGATCGGCGGCCCTAGGCTGGTCTCGATGTTCGCGATCACGCCCACGACGCTCGCCAATGCCGGCTCCGCGGAACGCTTCCCCGTTCGCCGGGTTTACTGCGTCGGCCGCAACTACGCCGACCATGCCGCGAGATGGGTGCCGACCCGGACCGGGAGCCGCCGTTCTACTTCACCAAGCCGGCCGACGCCGTCTTCACCGATCGGGAGGGCTACGGTGGCGGCCCGGCGCATCGGCTGCCGTATCCGCCGCAGACGCAGAACCTGCACCACGAAATCGAACTCGTGGTGGCCCTGGGTGCCGGCGGTGCCGATCTGGACACCGACAATGCGCTCCAACATGTGTGGGGTTACGGGGTGGGTGTCGATCTGACCCGCCGCGATCTGCAGGACGTGGCCAAGCAGGCGCGCCGGCCTTGGGATCTGGCGAAGGGTTTCGATGCGTCCGGCCCGGTGTCGGAATTGGTGCCTGCCGAATCGGTGGACCCCACCCTTGGACGGATCTGGCTGAGCGTCGATGACGACCTGCGCCAGGAAGGTGACCTCGCCGACCAGATCTGGCCGGTCGCCGATGTCATTGCCCACCTGTCGAAATCGGTCACGCTGCGTCCCGGTGACCTGATCATGACGGGCACCCCGGCCGGGGTCGGAGCGATCGCCCGTGGGCAGCGGGTTCGGGGTGGCATCGACGGTGTCGGCGAACTGGCGTTCGTCGTCAAGTGAGCCCCGGCGCCGGGACCTGGTTGTCCGACGGTGGCGCTGCGAAGGGTCGCACAGCTACTCGGCGATGACCGCGGCAAAACCCGACACCGCGCCGACGATGACCTCGCCGCTACAAGGGGCCGAAAACGTCAGGCGACGTCTGCGTCCACCACGTTGCGCTCACCGGGCGCCTGCGCGCACGTCGAGCAGTCGGCCGAATCGATATCGATGTGTCCGCAGCTCGTGCAGATGAAAGGGATCATGTCGGCGCCTTCAGGTCGGTGGTACGGCGCCGTATCGCGCCAATGCCACGCCTGTACCCCGCAGGTATCCCAGCTCAAACCGGCTCAGGTGAACGAGAGATGAACTTTCGTGCGGCACCGGGCCTGCGACGGGATCCCGGGCACGGTGCCGCACGGGTCGCTCAGTAGTCCCAGACGGCCGGGATGAAGCGGAATCCGCTGCCCGCGGTCGCCACGTGGCAGACCGACGGGAACGGCAGATGGGTGGCGACGAGCTGCTCGCCGGTGGCCGCCAGCTCGGTCAACAGCTTGATCCGCACCCGCGTCGACTCCTCGGGATCGTGTTCGAAACCGTTCTGCCAGTCGGGGTTGTCGAACCCGGTCTGGAACACCGCGTCACCGGCGAAGGTGAGCGCCTCGCCGCGGGACTCGATACGCACGATGCTGTGGCCAGGGGTGTGGCCTCCGGTGCGGCGCAGCAGCACGCCGGGCGCCACCTCGTACTCGTTCTCGAAGGTCCGCAGTTGACCGCGGTAGACATCGAGGAACTGCGCGGCCGTCCGCCGCAGTACCTCGGGAATGGGTGCGGGCATCACGGTACGGGTGAAGTCGGGCGCCTCCCAGAACTCGGCCTCGGCCGCGGCGACATGCACCCGCAGATCCGGGCGCAGCTTGTTGCGAAGTCCATCGACGAGCAGCCCGCCGATGTGATCCATGTGCAGGTGGGTGAGCACCACATCGGTCACCGAGGACGGCTCGACCCCGGCGGCCACCAGACGCATGCTCAGCTGCCCGGCCCGCGGGAAGTCCGGGAACTCGGTGCCGAGGCCGGAATCGATGAGGATGGTCTTGCCGCCGCTGCGCACCACGGCCACATTCAGCGGCCAGTCCGTGATCTCCGGTGGCAGGTACATGTCCTTGAGCCATTCGGACAGCGCGGCGGGCGCGACGTTCGTGGCCATCGTCGAGGCCGTGATCGGCAGCACGCCGTCGCTGATCACCAGCACATCGATATCGCCTACCTGCAATGCGTAGCGCGACGGTACCAACTCGTCGAGCCCTGTCCTGCTCAGATCTGCAACGCTGTCCACGCTCATGGTGTTCTCCTGATCGTCGTGTCGACGAAGGTGCGGGCTGCCCTTCTACCCGCTCGAACGCACGGTTTTCGCAGAGTTTTCCCGATCAGGCATCCTGGAGGTATGAATTCTGCTCTGGACGCCACGCCTGATGCTCTGCTGGAGGAGTTTCAGGTGTTGCGGGAGGAGTTTTCTCGATTCATGTTCGCCTACAAGTTCGGCATGGACGAGGTGACCACCAAGGTCTCCATTCTTCAGCAGGAGTTCAAGCATCTGCAGAAGTACAACCCGATCGAGCATGTGACCAGCCGGCTCAAGACGCCGGAGAGTGTGCTCGACAAGATCGCCCGCAAGCAGTGCGAGCCCCGTTTCGAGGAGATCCGCGCCAAGATCACCGATATCGCCGGCGTCCGGATCACCTGCTCGTTCACCTCAGACGTCTACCTGATTTCCGACGCGCTCACCCGGCAGGACGATCTCACCGTGCTGCAGCTGAAAGACTATGTGGCCGAGCCCAAACCGAATGGCTACCGGAGCCTGCACCTCATCGTCGAGGTACCGGTCTTCCTGTCCAGCGGCGTGGTCGCCGTTCCGGTCGAGGTGCAGGTGCGCACCGTGGCGATGGATTTCTGGGCCAGCCTCGAACACAAGATCTTCTACAAGTACTCCGGTGCGGTCCCTCCCCATATTGCTCGCAGCCTGGAGGAAGCCGCGACCACCGCTGCGCGATTGGATGACGAGATGGAAAGCCTGCACCATGATGTGCACGGCGCGCTGCCACCCGTCCCGGTCGAGATGGCCAGCGGCAGCATCCCGATCCCCGACGCGGTGCTGGCGCGCTTTGCCCAGCAGCGGCAGGGCTCGTCGACGCTGATATAGCGGGCAGGTTAGAACCGTTCCCGCAGTGGTCGATTGTGCGGGCTGCTGCGGTAGATGCCGCGGTCGATGAGCCGGGGGACCACCTCGTCGATGAACTCGCGGATCGCGGCCGAACCGGCGGAGAACATCAGGTTGAAGCCGCCGACGTTGCCGTCCTCATGCCAGGCCGCGAAGTCCTCGACGAGTGCGTCGTAGGTGCCGACGAACTTACGGTGCGTGGCGCCACCGCGGCCGACGGCCTGCGCGACGACCTCGCGCACCGTCACGCCGGGGCGTTCCTGGATCCAGGTGTAGAGGCCGACGTAGTTGCCGAAGGTGCTCTTGATCGTCTTCTCGACATCCTGGGGGCGGGGGAGTTCGTGGGTGGGGAACGGCTCGTTGATGTCGCCGTAGCGGATATCGAGTCCGAACTGGCCCAACGCGAATGGCGCGATCGGTTCCCAGTCGACGTAGCTGTCGAGTTCGGCCAGCTTCTCCTCGGCCTCCTTGGTGGTCTTGCCGAGGTAGGGATCAGGCCCGGGATGGGTGGCACCGAACCGGGGCGCGGCCCTGCTCGACGAGCGCCTTGTCCAGCGTCTCGCGGTACTCGGCCGCACTCTCGCGGGTCGAGGAGTTGGTGAACACCATCTCCGCGTGTTTGGCGGCCACCCTGATCCCGGCGCCCGATCCGCCCGCCTGCGCGATGAGCGGGCGGCCCTGCCGGCTGGGCGCGATGTTGAGCGGGCCGGTGACCTCGAACAGGTTGCCCTGGTGGTTGATCGGCTCGGCGTAGAACCGGGTCAACCCGTCGGGATCGCGGCGCAGGGATCGGTTGTCCCACAACGCCCGCATGACGTCGAGGAACTCGTCGGCGCGCGCGTAGCGGGCCTCGCGGTCCAGGTGCTGTTTGAGGCTGTAGTTCAGTGCGAACTGGTCGATGACGGAGGTGACGGCGTTGTACCCGGCGCGCCCGTCCGACGCCTGGTCGAGGGAGGCCAGCAACCGCGCCAGGTTGTAGGGGTCGTAGAACGTGGTGGACGCGGTGGCGATCAGGCCGACATGCTCGGTGTGCTGAGAAATGGCGGCCAGCGCGGTGAGGGGTTCGGCGGGCCCGCCGTCGAAGGCGGGGGATCCCTGCATGCCCGGAATGTCGCCGACGAACAGCGCGGTGAACAGCCCCTCGTCGCCGAACCCGCCGTACTCGATCAGCCGCTCGAAGGAGCCGCGCTCGGGCACCCCGTGTGCCCGCTCAAACTTGTAGGCCCCCTGGTGCAGGTTGATGTCGTTGGCGACCAAATTCAGATGCAGATAACGCTTTTCGGCCATCGGATGGCTCCTATCGGTCGGTGCGAGGCGCGTTCAGCGCATGGTCGAGTACAACGCGTCGGTCATCGCTTCGATGGCGGCGTCGCGGTCCAGCGGCCAGCCGTCGACCAGCCACAGATGCATGAAGGAGTCGACCATCGTGTACATCATCGCGATGGCCAGGCGCAGTTGAGCTTCGGTGGCGCCGGGTACGGCATCCGTGCGGACCCAGTCGTTGACGTTGGCTTCCATGGTCGCGCGGTGCGCCGCGGCGAACTCGGGGTCGGCGGCGCGCGCCTGGTGCAATGCCGTGTACAGCTCGGGTGCCGAGGTGTAGAAATCGACGACCTTCTCGAAGAAGGAGCGGACCGAGGGGCGCCCGGATGTGCCGCCGCGCGGGTGATCCTCGTCGGACCATCTCGTCATCCGGGTGTTGCGCAGTTCGCGCAGCACCGCCGCCTTGCTGTCGAAGTGCAAATAGAACGTGGCGCGGCCGATCCCGGCGCGCTGCACGATGTCGTCGATGGTCGTTGCGACATAACCGCGTTCGGCGAAGGCCTCCAGCGCCGAGGTCATGATGTGGTCGCGCGTCATGATGCGGTGGCGGTCGCGCATGGTGAGTTTCGGGGAGGTCTGCGTCGTCATGTGATGGTGACCCCCTCGAGGCGTCCGGTGGCGCGCCAGGCGTCGAGCATGTCGAAGAAGTCGGTCGGTTTGCCGCCGAAATTGTTTGCGAGCATGCCGTGCGGATTGTCCTTCTGGCCTTCGGAACTCAGGTAGCTCGGCGTGCAGTCCGCGTAGAACGCCTTCGGCCTCTCGGAGGCCTCGTTCATCGCCGACAGCCACTCGTCTTCGGCTTCGCGGGTCGCTTCGATGGTGGCCGCGCCGCGTTGCACCCACGTGCCGACCAGGTAGGTGAAGTGGCGGGCGCGTTCCTCGGCGGTGTGGGTGTAGTTGGGGGAGACCCCTGATTGGGTGTAGCCCAGGAAGAAACAGTTGGGGAAGCCGTGGGTCTGCAGGCCGTGGAAGGTGCGCATGCCCTTGGCCCATGTGTCGCTGAGGCGCACGTTGTCGCGGCCGGTGATCTCGAAGCCCAGGCGACGGGTGAACTCGGTTCCGACGTCGAATCCGGTGGCGAAGATCAAGGCGTCGAGTTCGTAGTGCACGCCGTCGACGACGGCCGTTGTCTCGGTGAACCGTTCGACGCCGCGGCCGTCGGTGTCGACCAGCGTGACGTTGTCCCGGTTGAACGTTTTGAGGTATTCGTCGTGGTAGCCGGGGCGTTTGCAGTTCAGTTTGAACCAGGGTTTGAGCGCTTCGGCGGTCTGCTCATCGGCCACCACGCTGGCGATGCGCCCACGCAGACGTTCCATCGCGTCCCAGTCGGCGCGGTACAGGAATTCGGTGATCTCGTCGGGGGTCATCTCCCGGCCCAGTCTTTGGGTTTCACGGATGACGGCCGGCTCCGTCAAAGCCAGCGCGTTGCGCGTCCAGCCGTCATCGGTGAGATCGAGGTCCATCTCGACCCCGCAGGTGACTCGGGTGAAGTTCTCCATCCGCGCGCGCTGCCAGCCCGGTTTCAGGGTGGCCGCCCAGGCGGGGTCGGTCGGGTGGTTGTTGCGTTCGGCGACCGTGCTCGGGGTGCGCTGAAAGACATAGACCTGCTGGGCTTCCCGGCCCAGGTGTGGGATGCATTGCAGACCGGTGGCGCCGGTGCCGATGACACCGACCCGTTTGTCTTTGAGTTTGATGAGGCCACCG
The DNA here is from genome assembly GCF_012223425.1 of Mycolicibacterium frederiksbergense. Taxonomy (GTDB): domain Bacteria; phylum Actinomycetota; class Actinomycetes; order Mycobacteriales; family Mycobacteriaceae; genus Mycobacterium; species Mycobacterium frederiksbergense. The sequence continues at coordinate 709,586 of NZ_CP038799.1, read as the reverse complement.
GATTCGTCGCCGCCGGTGTAGCGGTAATCCCAGCGGCTGGTGTGGAAGGTATGCCCGCGGAACTCGTTGATGCCGGGGATGCCCGGCAGCTTCGGTCGGGTCAGGGATCCGGGGGAGACGGCGACCAGGTTCGCGGTGAGACGGTCCTTCCGATCAGTCTCCACGACCCAGTGCTGGGCAGCGTCGTCCCATGTCATGGCCGTGACGGTGGTCTGCAGCAATGCGTTTCGGTACAGCCCGTAGTGGCGGGCGATGGCCTGCAGGTGCTCCCGGATTTCCGGTCCGTGGGCGTAGCGCTCGGTGGGGATGTAGTTCAGTTCTTCCAGGAGCGGGAGGTAGATGTAGGACTCGATATCGCACTGGGCGCCGGGATAGCGGTTCCAATACCAGGTGCCGCCAAAGTCGCCGGCGGTGTCCACCACCCGGATATCGGTGATCCCGGCCTCCTGCAGCCGCGCCGCGGCGATCAGACTGCCCAGCCCGCCACCGATGATCAGTACCTGGGTGTGATCGCTGAGGGGACCACGCTCGGTGCGCTCGGTGTACGGGTCGTCGGCGTAGTGCGAGAAATCGGCGGTGACCTCGACGAACTGGTCCACGCCGTCGGAGCGCAGGCGCTTGTCGCGTTCGGCGGCGTACTTGGCTCGCACCCAGGCAGCGTCGTAGACGGCAGGTTGGGGACCCGGTGACATGTCGTGGCTCCATCCATCTCGCTGGACGGCGTGTCCAGTGAATGTACTTGGCGTCATGTTTACAGAGAATACGTCTTCTGTAAAGGGCTATGCGCCGAAGAGGATGTATGTAGGCTCCGTGTGACGTGCCACCTGTAGTGGCCATTCCGCCCTTCCTGATCTCCTCCGCGCCAGACCCTGGAGTGCTCCGTGACAGACGCCCCGATTCGCCTCGTGCAGTGGACCACCGGCAACATCTCGCGTGAGGCGGTCAGGGGCATTCTCGAACGCCCTGGGCTGGAACTGGTCGGCGTATTCGCCTACAGCGCTGACAAGGTAGGCAGGGACCTCGGCGAGCTCTGCGGGCTCGACCGCAGACTGGGTATCGCGGCGACCAATGACATCGGCGAGATCCTCGCGCTGAAGCCAGACTGCGTTGTCTATATGCCGTTGCATCCCGACATCGACCATCTCGAGACGTTGCTTCGTGCGGGCATCAATGTCGCGACGACTGCACACTTCATGACCGGCCGTGCGTATGGCGAGGAGAGTCGTGCGCGGATCGAGGCCGCCGCCGTCGAAGGTGGTGCCAGTATGTTCGGCAGCGGCGTGAACCCGGGCTACGTGCAGTATTTGGCGTCGATCGCGACCAACGTGTGCCGTACCGCCAACTACGTGAGCATTCTGGAGTCTTTCGACATCGGGCCCTGGGCCGGGGACGCGAACCAGGACGAGCTGGGCTGGGGGCGTCCGGCAGGTGACGCGAACCACGAAGCTGACATCGCCCACGCCACCATCCCATTCGGCGACACCTGCGAGGCGCTGGCCGACCTGCTTGGCCTCGCCCTCGACGGAATTCGGTGCGATGTCGAGTTCGCCTACGCGGCAAAAGATCTCGATATCCCCGGACGTGATGTTCGCGCAGGTACCGTTGCCGGCATCTACGCACGCTGGATCGGCTCGGTCGGTGGGTCGGACGTTGTCGAGACCGCCGTGAAGTGGACGATCACCCCCAACCTCACTCCGGCGTGGAACATCGCAATGGCCTACGAGATCGAGATCCGTGGCCACCCGAACGTCACCCTGCGGGCCGGAGTGCTGCCGGAATTCGGCTCGATGACCATGGACGAGATGGTCGGCATCGGCTCGGTGATCACGGCCATGCCGGTTGTCAACGCCATTCCGGCCGTCGTGGCTGCGCGGCCAGGCATCGTCGGCTACTCCGACCTTCCCGCCGTGGGAACCCAGTTGGTGCCCGCGCCGCCGCCCGTGGCGTCGGCTGAGGTCCCCCCACCCTCGCATCCGCACTTCACACGTCAGTCAACCCTGCAGGAACTCGCCGCGTCACGAATCGGGCGGCTGCTCAACCGCGTCGTCGCCCGGCAGGCCAGGAAGACGGCCACCAATGACCGCGAGGTCGCGATGTTCGTAGGCATGGCCGCCTACCAGAGTGTTGCGCAAATGGTCTCGATGAGCGACGGCAAGATGTCCTGGGCGGTCGCGGACTCGATCATCGACCTGGCGAACGGTCAACCCCTTCGAATTGCCCTGCGGGCCATAGCCGCGGTCCGGAAACGATGGCAAGCACCCGGATAGATGATCCGGAGCCGTACCGCGTGCGTTGTGCGGGTTTGGGCGCGTAGTTCTAGGGAGGCGGGTCGTCTTCTCGGGGTGCGAGGAGGCGTTCGGGGTGATGCAGGTTGTTGAGATGGGCTCGGCCGGTGGTGGGGTCGATCCATTCGAAGCGGCCGTCGGGGCGGCGTCGGGTGCTCCAGCCGGTGTCTTCGATCATCTGGTTTGCGGGGGCGCAGGCCAGGGTGAGGTCGTCGATGTTGGTCTGTCCGCCGTGTTTCCAGTCCTTGTGGCCGTGGTGGGCCTGAGTGTCGTAGAACGCGGCGTCGCAGCCGGGGCAGGTGCAGCCGCGTTCGCGGCCGAACAGTGCGAGTTTCTGGGCTCCAGTGGCGCAGCGTTGGGCGCGGCCGAGGTGCAGGGCCATGGAGGTGTGGCCGTCGAAGACGGCGAGGTAGTGGTAGGCCCCGGCGGCGGCCATCGCGATCAGATCGCGCATGGGGAGCACCGACCCGCCTCCGGTGACGGCGTATCCGGCGCCGGCGTGGAGTTCATGCAGGGTCGTGGTGATCACCACGGTGGTGGGTAGTCCGTTGAGTCGGCCCAGAGTCTGGGAGCGCAGCAGCAGGTCGAACGCGGCTTCGACGGCGTCGTGGAGGTAATGGGCCTTGGTGCGCCACTGGTCATCCAACAGCGGCGGGGACGGGTCCTCGTGGAGCGGAGGAGACGGATTGTCCTCGCCGGCAGGGTGTTCGGGTTCGGGCTCGGGTTCGTCAAACAGTGGCGGTTGCGCTTCTGTGGGCTCGGGCTCGGGTGCGGGGTGGCGGCCGCGTTCGGAGAATTTGGCGAGGATGGGTTCGATCATGGCGCGCAATTTCGGGGTGACCCACCCCGATAGGTAGCTCAGGCCGTCGGGTTGTTGAGAGCCCAGGTGCAGGCCGGCTTTGCGTGCGGCGGCGTCGGCAGGTTCCTCGCCGTCGGGGTGTAGCAAGGCCAGCAGGTGGATCGCCAGGACGGTCAACGAGTGCGGGTCCAGGTCGGCGGCGGCCGCGACCAGTGACTGCTCGGCTTGGGAGCGGGTGATCGGGTCGACAGTGGCGGGCAATGCGTTGAAGAACTTGCGGATCACCTCGAGGTGTTCCTCGCCGAACGCGCCGCGCGACAGTGCGGCGGCGGTGTGTTCCCATTCGGGCGCCATGTCTTGGCCCTGCAGTGTTCGCCGCGGTGCCAGTTGGGTGGCGCGGGTGAGGAGTTTGTGGGCGCGGCCCTTGCTCATTCGGGTGTGCAGGGTGAGCAGTTTCGTCCAGGAGGTCGCCCCCAACTCGGCGGGAGTGGCTTCGCGTTGCAGACGGGCCAGGATCGCGTATCCGAGCATCGGGACTCGGTGCGTGGTCGTCTCGACGTCGGCGAACGCGGTGAGCAGGTCTTGGTGTGAGCAGGCATCGACATCGGCGGCCAGCAGCGCGTCCACACTCGCGGTGTAGGCGCTGACCGCAGCGGCCAGATCCGATGTCATGTATCGAACATACGTGCTACCACCGACAATTCCGGCTCGCGTGACTGGTGAAACCAAAGGGGCGGAAGATGTTTCACGTCAACGACGCCACCGGTGTCGCGCTCCAAGAGCCCCCCCTATATAGTGGACACGATGTTCAGTAAATCCCGGGTCGCGTGATGACCGCGCCCGCCACGGAGACCTCAGCCGACCGTGTCGGCTCAGGCGGCGCCCGGCACTGGCTGGCCGTCGCGTCGGCGACGTTCGCGATCGCATGGGGCGGTAACGAATTCACTCCGCTACTGGTGATGTACCGCGCCCAAAGCGGCTTCTCCGCGGTCACCGTCGATCTACTGCTTTTCGCGTATGTCCTCGGTATCGTGCCCGGCCTGCTCGTGGGTGGCCCGCTGTCGGATCGCTTCGGGCGTCGCCCGCTGATGCTTCCTGCACCGATACTCGCCGCGGTGGGTTCGCTGATCTTGGCGGGCGGCGCGGAATCCGCTGTGGCGCTCGGTGTGGGCCGGGTGTTCAGCGGACTGGCACTTGGTCTTGCGATGGCCGTCGGTGGCAGTTGGATCAAGGAACTATCAAGCGCTCCGGGGGAGCATGGGAACGCCGGCGCCCGGCGCGCCGCCATGAGCCTGACAGCGGGTTTCGGCCTCGGCGCCGGTGTTGCGGGCACGCTCGCCGAATGGGGACCCGCGCCCACAGTGCTGCCGTACGCGATCAACGTGGTGATGGCGCTGGCCGCAGCGGTTCTTCTCCTCGGTGTTCCCGAGTCGCGTGTCCGCAGCACCTCGGCCCGCCCGTGGTGGACCGACCTTGTTGTGCAGGGGGCCTCGCACCGACGTTTCCTGTTCGTGGTCGTGCCGCTCGCCCCGTGGGTCTTCGGTGCAGGCGCTTCGGCGTACGCAGTACTTCCTGCGCTGATGTCAGAACGTGCCGCCGCGGCACCCATCGCTTTCTCTGCTCTGCTGTGCGTCGTCGCTCTGGGTGTGGGATTCGCGGCTCAGCACATCGGCCGCAACCTCGTCACGGCCGGCCGCGCTGGCGTGGTCGCTGCGCTGGGCCTGGTCATCGTGGGTATGGGTCTTGCCGGGTGGGCTGCCACGGTACTGACGATGTGGGCGGCGCTCGTCGCGGCCGCGGTGCTCGGCGCTGGATATGGAATGGCCCTGCTTGCCGGTCTTCAGGAGATCCAGCGCATCGCGGGACCTGACGACCTTGCGGGCCTGACCGCGGTGTTCTACTGCTTGAGCTATCTCGGGTTTGCGGTCCCCGCGGCACTGGCGTTCCTGTCGCGGTCACTGAGCTATCCGGTGATGTTCGGGTTCGGGGCAGTCGCCGCCGCGGTATGTCTGGTCATCGCGGTCGCAGGATCCAAGAGGGCGCTGCAATAAGCTGCGAGAATGGTTTCCGGTCCTGACACGGCGCGTGGCGGCGCTCAAAGGGGTCGGCCGCGCAGCGAAGCTGCCCGCCACGCAGTCCTCACAGCCGCCGCGGAGTTGGCATTGGCCGGGGGCCCCGCGGCCGCGACGATCGACGCCATCGCCAAGCGCGCGGAAGTGAGCCGCACGACGATCTACAAGTGGTGGCCGTCGGCGGCGGCAATCGTGTTGGAGGGTCTGCTCGATTCGGTGCGCGATTCCATCACGCGCCCGACGGGCAGTACGTCGGTCGGGGCGATCGTCCATCACGTCAGTGCTCTGTTCGGCATCCTCGCCGATCCGTCCGTCGGGCCGCTGCTGCGCAACGTCATTGCGGCGTCTGGATTCGATCCCGCGATCGAGCGCGCATTGCGCGACCAGTGGATCACCCCGCGTCGCGCAGCCGTCGCCGACACCCTGCGCGGTGCCGTGCGCCGCGGGGAGTTACCTGCCGACGTCGACATCGAGGTCGCCGTAGACGCTCTTGTGTCCCCGCCGTACTACCGGTTGATGTTCGGGATGCCGCCACTGGACGACGCCGCGGTTCACCGATTGGTGCAGACCGTCTGGCAGGGCTGTGAGTCCCGTACGACGCCGGGCCCGCACTGATCCAGTTGGCCCTTGGGGGCGACGGTGATCGGTACCGTCGGGTGGTGATTGGTCGCCCGAATACTGGTGACGAGTCGATTCCTGGCTGCACGACCGGAAGGACCATCTTGTGTCGACCAACTTCTACGCCGACGTTTCATCGGCGTCCCAGCATGCACTGGCCGCGCTCGCGCTGACCGGTGGCAGCCGCGTCGGGGTACAGCGCGACCCCGTGTACGCCTGGGCGCTGGACCCGGCGCCGACCCGGCAGGTCGGGCTCGTCAGCGGAGGCGGTGCCGGCCACGAACCGATGCACGCGGGCTTCCTCGGCCGCGGTGGCCTGGATGCGGTGTGCCCGGGGGAGGTGTTCACCTCGCCGCACAATCGTCAGATCCACGCGGCCAGCACCAAGGTCGCCCGCGGCGGCGGCGTCGTTCACATCGTGAAGAACTACACCGGCGACGTGCTGAACTTCGCGATCGCGGCCGAACGCCTGCGGGCAGACGGAGTGGCGGTCGACCGGGTGCTGGTCGATGACGATCTGGGTTCAGAGGGGCAGGAAGTCGGACGGCGTGGCACCGGGGCGACGGTGATCGTCGAGAAGATCCTTGGTGCGGCCGCCGACCGCGGACTTTCCTTGGAAGATCTCGTCGCACTCGGCCAGGGTGTGGTGGCGGCGTCGCGCTCGGTGGCGGTGGCCCAGCGCGCCGGCACCGTCCCGGGGTCGGACCGTCCGGCATTCGACGTCGCGCCGGGCACATTGGAATACGGCGTCGGCATCCACGGTGAGGCGGCCCGCGAGTCCATCCCGCAGCCCCCGCTCAACGAGCTCGTCAGCCGGATGGTCGGCGAGCTGCTCGACAGTCTCGACGTCGACGAGCACGGAGTTCTTGTTCTCGTCAACGGGCTGGGCGGCACCGGTGATCTCGAGTTGCTGCACGTGCTGGCGGAGGTCGAACGGGTACTCGCCGAACGTGATGTGGTGCTGCGCAGCGCAGTCGCAGGCACGTACGTCTCGGCCCTCGATATGGCCGGCTACTCGATCACCGTCACGGCCGTGAGCGACGAGCAGTGGCTGACCGACTGGTGTGCTCCGCACGCCACCACCTCGCTACCGTCGCCGGTGCTCGCCGCGACCACGGTCATCGGTGAAGTGGATGAGCCGAGCGCCGGCGAGCCCTCGGCGTGGCTGCGGCAGCTGGCCGATGACATCGCCGAAATCAGGGAACCCCTGAATGATCTCGACCGGCGAGCCGGGGACGGTGACATCGGGACCAACCTCGACAATGCGCTGCAGGCAGCGGTCCGCCGCGGTACCGGAGCGGATGCGGACCTGGCCGCTGATCTGAAATCTCTGGCCACCGCCTTTTCCGAGGACGTCGGTGGTTCCAGCGGTCCGCTGTTCGGCCTCGTCCTGGTCCGCATCGCCACTGCGGTCGCCACCGATGCCGGTGCTGTCGTACAAGGGTTGCGGGACGGCGTCGAGGCCATCACCCGGGCGGGTGGGGCGCGGGTCGGCGACCGCACGATGGTGGACGCACTCGTTCCGGCCGGGTGGGACGGCGACACCGCACGCGGCCGGCTCGACGACGACGCACTGGAAGCCGCGCTGGCCGGTGCGATCGCCACCAGCACCATGGTCGGCAAGCGCGGCCGATCCAGCTACGTCGGCGAACGGGCGATTGGCACCACCGATCCCGGCGCCTTGGCCGTCGTCGCCGTGCTGGTCGCGATCGTCGAACGCATCGACGGAGACATCCGACGCGACGAATTACGCACCCGCCTGGCGGAATTGGTCCAAGGATGACGTCGACGCCACGAAAACACCTTTGTGGTCCTCGACAAATGACATCCACGCCGGCCGTTGACTAGAGCCCCATGTCCTCGGGCCGGATCTGGTTGCCGGCCGACTCGACCGCGACCGCTGCGTCCTCATCTACAGCGACATAGGCCGTGGCGCCGCTGCGCAGGCCGGTGCTGCCGCCGATCATCCGGTCGATCATCGCGGTGCTGTCGGCCTGCCACTTCGCGACGGCTGCACCGAGTGCGGCTGCAGACCTTGTAGGTAGCCCCTTCTGCGCGCCCTCGAACCGAGCGTCGGCATCCGCGCACCGCGCGCGAACGCTGTCCGCGTGCGCATCGACTGTCGCTGCGGATACCTGAAGGTCCTCGGCAACAACCCGCACCTCAGACATCTGGCCCCCTCGCCGCCCGTGCAATTGACCCCCGCAGTCAGCCTACTGCGCGTCGAACACCCGGCAGCGCACCAATTTCGACGTTTGAATGCCCGCCCGGCTGAGGCGCTCCGGTTCGACTCGCCGGCGCGCTGCAGTGCGCAGTTCTGTCAGCCGGTGACGTCCCGGCCGATCAGTTGTCGCGCGACGATCCACTGCTGGAGTTCATTGGCGCCTTCGAAGATCTCGAGAATCTTGGCGTCGCGATACATCTCTTCCAGCCGGACCGACTCTCCGGTTTCGCCCACCTGGCGGGCGAAACCGAGAGCGCCGTGGATCTGTATCGCGTCGCGGATCAGGTCGTTGGCCAGGCGTGTGCCGTAGGCCTTGGCCATTGCGGCTTCGGGTTCGGCGTTGCGGTCGCCGCGGTCGAGCAGGGTGGCGGCCTTCTGGTAAAGAGTGCGGGCGCATTCGATTTCGGTGGCCCGCTGGGCCATGGTGAACTGCCAGTGTTGCATCGCGCCCAGGGGTCCGCCGAAGACGTGGCGGGTGCGCAGGCGTGCGACGGCGAGATCCAGGGCGGCTTGGGCGACACCGACACCCGCGGCGCCGATGCCGACGCGGCCGCGTACCAGTGCCGATAGCGCGACGCTGAGGCCGTTTCCTGCGTGGCCGAGCAGGTTGGCATGCGGGACAAGAACGTCGGTGAAGATGATGTCAGCGGTGATCTGTCCGCGGTGCCCCATCTTCAGGTCCGGCGCGCCGATCCGGACGCCCGGCGAGGACAGGTCGATCAGCAGCATCGTCGCTCGGTCGCTACCGGCGCCGGCGCGCACCAGCACCGACACCCAACCCGCCACGATGCTGTTCGTGATCCACCGCTTGCGGCCGTTGACCACATAGCCCGCCGGGGTGTCCGCGGCCACGGTGTGCATGCGCTCGGCGGTGAGGTCCGAACTGGTTTCCGGCTCGGTGGTGGCGAACGAGAACGCGGTCTGTCCGCTGATCAACTCGGGGATCAGCTGTCTGCGCAGTTCCTCGGATGCGTAGGTGAGTGTCTGTGGTACCAGGATGCATTGGCCGTCGTAGACGCCGGCCATGGAGGACGAGTGATACGCGATCTCTTCGGTGACAGTGCAGGTGCCGAGCATCGGGTGCTGCAATCCGCGCCCGTACTCGGGCCCGAACGGAACGGCGAACATCCCCTCGTCGGCGAGACCGCGGAACGCGGACCACGGAAAGCTGTCGGCAGATTCTTCACGGTGCCCGATCTCGCGGGCGAACGGCGCCAGCCGCTTCTCGACGGCGGACCGCGCCTGCAGGCGTAGCTCGATGATTTCGTCCGGCAGCCACACATCGTGGGTCATGTGGTCTTGAGTTCGCCGCACCGGGGGATTGGCGGGCGGCGCATCCGTGGTCGACATCTGGACTCCTTCTGTATCGAGTTCACAGTAACAGTCGATTGTGACTGTTTATAGTTCGTTGTGGTCTTCGAGGAGGAAGTGGTGGGCGATCGACGTCCAGAGCTCGAGATGCGGATCTGTCTCGGGATCGCGTTCCATGAAGGTGTAGGTGAGGGCGACCCCGCGCATGCTGCTGAACAGCAGGTCGCGCACGGTGTCGAACTGTGGGTGACTGCTGTGCACCGGCCCGAACATCGTGGCGATGACGCTCTGGATCGCACGTCCGAGCCGGCGCTCGGCAGTGGCAACCTCGTCGCGTAGCGCCATGTCGGTGCGTGCGGCCGACCAGAGTTCCATCGCGGCCCAGAAGTAGGGCTGACGAAAGGTGTTCCACAATTGGTGAATTGCGGTGTCGATCCGTTCGGATCCGCCGGGGTCGGGGTCGTCGGTACGTTCGAACCAGCTCTCCATCTCGGCTATCCGCTCGCCGGCAAGGTGATGTGCAGCGGCGACCAGCACGGCGTCGCGGGAGGGAAAATGGTGCAGCAGTCTGCCGCGGGTGACCCCGGCGCGTTCCTGAATGGCCACGGTGGTTGTGCTGCTATAGCCGAGTTCGATCAAGGCATCGACGGCGGCGTCAAGGATGAGCGCTTGGCTGCTGGCACGCCGGCTCGCTTGCGACTTGCGGGTGGGCGGGTCGACAGTCGTCATCTCGGCATGATAACTGAAATTGGATAGTTGCAGTCAGCACTGACTTTTACTTGCCGGGCGTTCGTCAGCTCAGCGTGCGTTCCTGGATGGGTTCGTTGGCACGCCAACCCCGTCACGTTCCATCAGTCGTCCTGACGGTCGACCGCTCCGTCGCGGCCCGCTCGTGACCGGCCAAAACGGCTGTGCTGCAAAACCCCTCAGCCTCGCGCGATGATCACCGGAACGCGAGCCGCCTGGACGACGGCGGAACTGACCGAGCCCAGCAGGGTGCTCGCCACCGCGCCATAGCCGCGACTGCCGACGACGAGCAATTGTGCCGTCTCCGCCTGTTCGACGAGGTGGCGCGCGGGCTGGTCCAGCACGACGACGCGGCGGACCGCCACGTCGGGGTAGCGCTTCTGCCAGTCCACCAACTCGGCGGAAACCTCTCGTTCGACGTCCGGTCGCAGGTCATCCCAGTCGAATCGGGGGAGTTCCCAGGCACCCGGTGACCACCAGGCGTGCAGCACAACGAGTTCCACCCGACGCCACTGCGCCTCCTCGAAGGCCAGCGCGATGGCAGATGTGGATGCCGCGGAGCTGTCGAAGCCCAGCACGACCGGATCCTTCGAGTCATGGGGCGGCAGGTAGTCATCATGGGTCACGGTGACGGGGCAATGGGCCCGGTGCACCAGTGCGGTGCTGACCGAGCCGAGAAAGGTCCGCGACAAGGCCCCCCGCCCGCGATTTCCCACCACCACCATGCGGGCGTGCTTGGAGCGCTCGACAAGGGTGGCCGCCGGTGCGGCCGAACTGAATGCCGTCGTGACCCGGACGGCGGCGTGGGCGATCTCCTTGGCGATCTTCTCGGCGTCTTCGAGAATTCGTCCGCCGAGTTCCTGCTGCCAGTCGAGCAATCCGTCCGGCGGCGGCAGAACCGGCCAGGTGCCGAGAATGGGCGCAACCGCGTAGACGATCGTCAACGTCGAGTCGTGAAGGGCCGCTTCGGCGGCCGCCCAGCGCAGCGCCGTCTCCGACGACGGGGAACCGTCGACACCCACCACGATGCCCGCGTCCAATGATCCGCCCATGATCGGTCGATCCCTTCGTCAGGGTGGGCCGCGGCCCATCGGGGCGCCCGGCACTGCCAACCTATGATGCGCCGCCGCCTGATGGAAGGGTCATTCGGCCTGACACGCCGCTGCATCCCGGCTGATCACTCGGTGAGGCGCGACGGCTGGTTCAGTCGGGAAACGAACGCGGCCGCCTGTGCGCGCCGCTCCATCCCGAGTTTGGCCAGCAGCCGGGACACGTAGTTCTTGATCGTCTTCTCCGCGAGGAACATCCGGGCGGCAATCTGCTTGTTGGTCAGGCCTTCGCCGATCAGTCCGAGCAATGTTCGCTCCTGGGCGGTCAACCCGGAGAGCGGATCGGAGTGTTCGGCCGATTCGCGCAACTTGGCCATCAACGCCGCGGCGGCGCGATTGTCGAGCAGTGATCGACCGGCCCCGACGTCCTTGATCGCGCGGGCGAGCTCCATTCCCTTGATGTCCTTGACCACGTAGCCGCTGGCCCCGGCGAGGATGGCATCGAGCATGGCTTCCTCGGATGTGAACGAGGTGAGCATGAGGCAGCGGAGATCGGGCATCCGGGCGAGCAGATCACGGCACAACTCCACACCGTTGCCGTCGGGCAACCGCACGTCCAGCACCGCCACGTCCGGCCTCAGGGCGGGGATCTGCGCCAATGCATGAGAGACCGAACCGGCCTCGCCGATGACCTGCAATTCGGGGTCGGTGCTGAGCAGGTCGATCAGTCCGCGTCTGACCAGTTCGTGGTCGTCGACGAGAAACACGGTCACCATGGCTTTCCAACCCTCCCGCAGCCGACCGCGGACGGGTGACGATTGTGCGGGCTGCGGGCGGAGTCTGCGTCCACCACATTGCCATGCGTCAACCCCGCGGCAGTAGGGCCCTTTGGCACCTCGGCGGTGACCAACGCCTCCAGATCGCCCGGCTGCACCGCAATATCGTCGTCCCGAGAGCGAAGGAGATCGACATGACATCATTCGGTGCACCGGCGGGTCCACATGGGGTCGTCGTGGGAGTGGACGGCTCGACGGCATCACTGGCGGCGCTGGATTGGGCGGCGCGTGATGCGGATCTGCGCGACCTCCCGCTCACCCTCGTCCACGTGCTGGCTCAGGTGGACGCCGCGGCCTGGATCGACGTACCCATTCCCGAGGACTTCGTCGAGATGCGGGATCGGCGCGGTGAGGAGATCATGCGTGATGCCGTCGACGCGGTGACACAGCGGATTTCCGATCGGTCCCGCGTCCCCATCCGGCAGTGCATGGTCGAGGGTCGTGCCGCCGGAACGCTGGTGGACATGTCCAAGGACGCCCAGCTGGTCGTGGTGGGATGTCGGGGGCTCGGCAAGATCGAGGGTCTGATCCTCGGCTCGGTGAGTGCAGGCCTGTTGCATCACGCCCATGGCCCGGTTGCCGTTGTCCACGAAGAGTTTTCGGCGTCTGAACGTCCGGCCGACGCGCCGGTGATGGTGGGCGTCGACGGCTCACCTGCGTCAGAACTCGCCGTCGAGGTCGCCTTCGACGAGGCATCCCGGCGGGGTGTCGGGCTGATCGCCGTGCATGCGTGGCTCGACCGCAGCGCAACCGTACCCGGACTGTACTGGGAGGATTTCCGCGTCGATGCCCAGGAAACCCTCGCCGAGCGGCTCGCCGGCTGGTCGGAGCGTTATCCCGACGTCGCCGTCGAGCGCACCGCGGTGGAGAGCAAGCCGGCCGAGCAGCTCATCGCGCTCTCGGAGGCGGCTCAGCTGGTGGTCGTCGGCAGCCACGGGCGCGGCGGGTTCGCCGGCCTGCTGCTCGGTTCCGTCGGTTCGGCGGTGGCGCACGGAGCGCGCAGTCCCGTGATCGTGGTCCGTCCGCGGTGACGTGCATCGCAGCGGTCGACGGGCCCTCACGGTAGGAGAACCGCAGCTCCCGCGATACGCCCCGACTTGAGGTCATTCAGTGCCCCGTCGGCGCGATCCAGCGGGTAGGGAAGCGCGGTGACCTCGATACGGTGCTGTCCGGCGAACGCCAGGAACTCACGAGCGTCTGCGCGCGTGTTCGACGACACCGACCGGATCTGTCGTTCCTGGAACAGATGACGTTGATAGTTCAGGGCGGGCACGTCACTGAGATGGATGCCGGCGATCGCCAGGGTGCCACCGCGGTCGAGGCCCTCGAGCGCGGGCGGCACCAGGTCACCGACCGGTGCGAACAGAATGGCGGCGTCGAGCGGCACCGGCGGTGGGTGGGCGGCTCCCTGTGCGGACGTGGCGCCCAGCGCGAGGGCCAGTTCGCGCGCCTGCCGGCCCCGGGTCATGACATGCACCTCTGCCCCCTGGGCGAGGGCAACCTGAGCGGTGATGTGCGCGCTGCCGCCGAAACCGTAGATGCCGAGCCGGCCGCCGGGCGGAAGCTGCGCCCGCAGCAGCGACCGGTACCCGATGATGCCCGCGCACAACAGCGGGGCGAGTTCGGGGTCCGAGTAGCCGGACGGTAGCGGATGCACGTAATCTGCTGGTGCGGTCAGGAACTCGGCATAGCCGCCGTCGGCGTCCCATCCCGTGTAGCGCGAGTCCGGGCAGAGGTTCTCGGCGCCGCGCACGCAGAAGCGGCAGCGCCCACAGGTGTGGCGGAGCCATGCGACGCCCACCCGGTCGCCGACGGCGATACCCGGCCCGACGCCGGCGCCGATCCCGACGACCTCGCCGACCACCTCGTGACCGGGAGTGACGTGTGGTCGGTGTACCGGTAGGTCGCCCTCGGTGACGTGCAGGTCCGTGCGGCACACCCCGCACGCCGTCACGGCGACCAGCACCTCGTCCTCGCCGGGTTCTGCGACAGCGGTGGTGACGTACTCGAGGGGACGTGTGGTGAGCGGGCCCGGAGAGGTAGCCCGCCACGCCGACATCATGTGCGTGCTCACCCGTCCATCGTCGGTCATGGCGGACTGCTTGGGATGAGGACGGCCGATTGATTGCCTCCCGGGGTCTTTCGGCCCTAAGCCGGACGGCCATCCACGGGTTACGTTTGTGCGCACATGCTTCACACGATGAGCAGTTTTGCTCGAGGGGGCGCCGACCGTGCTCAATCATGTCGTCCCGACAGCGGGCCACGTTCGTGCGATGGACCGGGATGAGCTGGGTGAAGTCATCGCCTCGGTGCAGGCCAAGTTCCCGGAACGGCCGCGGGAGGAAGTCGAGGATGTGGTGCGCGGCGCCTACCGGGATCTGGCGGGCACGGCGACGGTCACCGCGCATCTGATTCCCTTGACGCTGAATCGCAGCATGCGCCTGATGCGGATACAGCGCAATCGGCGCCCTGCGAATGGCCGCGGCGAAATCCTGGTCCTGGCCGAGACCTCGGCCCATAGTTGCGGATGAGCAGTCGCGTCGCCGGCTGGCGCCACTGGGCGCCGGGAGTGGCCAACCTGCAGGGGTATCGACGGCATTGGTTCCGGGGCGATCTGCAGGCGGGGTTGAGTGTCGCCGCCTATCTGGTGCCGCAGAGCATGGCTTACGCCACCCTGGCCGGTCTCAGTCCGGCCGTGGGCTTGTGGACCGCCCTGCCGGCGCTGCTCGTCTACGCCGTGCTCGGTTCCTCTCGGCAGCTGTCGATCGGTCCGGAATCGACCACCGCCCTGATGACGTCCTCGGCGTTGGCGGTGGTGGTCGCCGACGGCGACCCGGCGCGCTACATCGCCTGTGCGGCCGCGCTGACCCTGCTGGTCGGGCTGACCTGTTGCCTGGCAGGAGTTCTCAGACTCGGGTTCCTGGCCGGCCTGCTGTCGAAACCGGTTCTGGTGGGATACATGACCGGGATTGCGATCGCCATGGTGGTGAGCCAGTCGGGCACCCTGCTCGGGCTCGACCTCTCGCGCTCCGACGTACTGGGGCAGGCCCGCGAACTTCTCGCTGATATGGGCGACCTGCACTGGCCCACCGCCGTTCTCGGCGCCGGGCTGCTCGTGTTCCTGCTGGCCTTCGATCGGTTTGTGCCCCAGGTGCCCGGGCCGCTGATCGGTGTCCTCGGCGCCACGCTCATCGTGTCCGTCTTCGCGCTGCACCAGCACGGCATCGACGTGGTCGGCGCGATCCCCCTGGGCATACCGGCACCGGGTCTACCGGAGATACCACTGGAAACGGTGCGCGAACTCATCGTTCCCGCACTGGGAATCGCGATCGTCGCATTCTCGGACGATGTCCTGACCGCCCGGGGCTTCGCCGCCCGCTCCGGGCAGGACATCGATGCGAATGCCGAATTGCGCGCGCTGGGGGTCGCCAATCTGGCGGTGGGGCTGGCCCGGGGATTCCCGGTGAGTTCCAGCGGAAGTCGCACCGCACTCGGCGTGGCCGCGGGTGCACGCACACAGGTGTATTCGCTCGTGATCGTGGTCGTGGTGTTCGGCGTCGCGACCTGGGGCCGTGGCTTGGTCGCGGCGATTCCTTCCGCTGCCTTGGGGGCGCTCGTCGTGTTCGCGGCGATCAAGCTCGTGGACCTTGCGGAATTCCGCAGGCTCGCTCGATTCCGGCGCAGCGAACTGCTTCTCGCGGTGGTGACAGCCGTCTGCGTGCCGGTGTTCGGAGTGCTCAACGGGGTGCTGGTGGCAGTCGTGCTGTCGATCCTGGAACTGATGCGGCGCATCGCCCGTGCCCACGACAGCGTGCAAGGTCTGGTACCGGGCGTGGCGGGCATGCACGATGTCGACGACTACCCGCAGGCCGAATTGATACCCGGATTGGTGGTGTACCGGTACGACGCGCCGCTGTGCTTCGCCAATGCCGATGACTTCCGCCGGCGTGCGATCGCCGCCGTCGACCGGTCACCGACGCCG
Source organism: Mycolicibacterium frederiksbergense (assembly GCF_012223425.1). Taxonomy (GTDB): domain Bacteria; phylum Actinomycetota; class Actinomycetes; order Mycobacteriales; family Mycobacteriaceae; genus Mycobacterium; species Mycobacterium frederiksbergense. Next base: position 693,663 of record NZ_CP038799.1, on the reverse strand, counting down.
GTGCGCTGGTTCGTCCTGAACGCCGAGGCCAACGTCGAAGTGGACATCACTGCTCTGGACGCTCTGGACGGGATCCGGCAGGAGTGCGACCGGCGGGGCATTGTCTTCGCGATGGCGCGGGTCAAACACGATCTGCGCGAGGCGTTGCGCGCCGCGGGCATGCTCGAACAGATCGATTCTGACCGACTCTTCATGACCCTGCCGACGGCGGTGGCTGCCTACCGGCGGTGGTGCAGCGCGCAGGCGGGTCCCGAGCTTTAGGGACTTCGGACTCTGTGTCTGACCCGAGGACGGCGCGATATTGAGATGACAACTTCGTGTTTCACCAGCAGCGTCGAAAGAGATGACCGTGCACTTTCCTGACATCGCGACGATTCGCACGGCGCTGTCGATGGCCACCCGCGCTCCGTCGGTGCACAATTCGCAGCCCTGGCAGTGGCGAGTGGGCGACCGAAGCGTTCACCTGTACGCCGACCACGGCCGGCGTCTATCACGTACCGATCCCGATGGACGTGACCTCCTGATCAGTTGCGGCGCGTCGCTGCACCACGCCACCACGGCGTTCGCCGCACTGGGCTGGCAGTGCAAGGTCAGCCGGTTGCCGAACGCGGCCGAGCCCGATCATCTGGCGGCCATCGAATTGACGATCGGTGAGCCGGATGAGAAGGACATCGCATTGGCTGCCGCCATCCCGCGCCGCCGCACCGACCGCCGGTACTTCAGCCACTGGCCGGTGCCGCACGCGGATGTCGTGACGATCGGGGTGCGGTTGGCCCGGATGGGAGTGCAGCTGCGCCACGTCGAGACGACGATCGACATCCGGGCGATCGTCGCCGAGGCGGTGTGGCTGCACGCCAACGACGCCGAGTACCTGGCAGAGCTGACGACGTGGAGCGGTCGTTACTCGTCGATTGCCGGGGTGCCGGCGCGCAGCACCCCGGAGTCCGACTCGATGGCCGCTCTACCCGGTCGGCTGTTCGCCGGGCCGGCGCTGGCGCAGCCGCCCGATGCCACGGCCGAAGACGATCACGGACTGCTGTTGGCGCTGGGCACCGGGGACGACGATGCGCTGAGCCGGTTGCGGGCCGGCGAGGCGACCAGCGTGGCGCTTCTGACCAGTACGGTGCTGGGGCTGGCCAGCTGCCCGGTGTCAGAGCCGCTGGAAATCGCCGAGACTCGTGCCGCGCTCCGATCCGAGGTGTTCGATGACGAAGCCTATCCACAGATGATGCTCCGCATCGGTTGGGCGCCGGTCGGTGCCGACCCTTTGCCCGCGACGGCGCGGCGACCGGTCGACGATGTCGTGCACACCCTCAACGGTGGCTCGGTGTCCTAGGCCGGGTGGTCAGTCCAGCACTACCGGTACGGTCCAGCGCACCGTGGTGCCGGAGCCGGGCGCGGTGAGAATGGTGCATTCCCCGCCGAGCTGTTGTGCCCGCCGCTGCATGTTGGCAAGGCCGCTGTGGCGCACGTTGTCTTCGGGTATGCCGTCGCCGTCGTCGACGATCTCCACGGTGAACTCGTCGTCCACCGTGACGGTGACGTTGATGTGCGAGGCATGTGCGTGTCGTACCGCGTTGCTGATGGCCTCACTGGCCACCGCCTCGGCGTGCTCGCACACCGGGCCGGCCACGCCGCCCAGCGGCCCCACCACCCGCACCGAGGTGGCGATACCGCTGTCACCCGTCAGTTCGGAGATCAACGCTTGCAGTCGGACGCGCAGGTCCGTGTTCTTGGTGGCGGGTGACTGCAGTTCGAAAATCGTCGACCTGATGGTCTCGATCGTGCTTTGCAGTTCGTCGACCGTGCGGGTGAGGCGATCGTTGACCTCCGGCGACCTCGACCGCGCGATGGTGCCTTGCACGTCCAAACCGGCGGCGAACAACCGCTGGATGACGTGGTCGTGCAGGTCGTGCGCGATGCGCTCGCGGTCGGCGAGCACGGTCAATTCGCGTTCGCGTGCCCGCGACGACGCCAGGGTCAGCGCGATCGCGGCGTGCCGGGCGAAGTCGCGGACGAGGTCGAGATAGGACGGGTCGAACGGTGCGGCGTCCCGGTGACGGGCGATCGCGATGACACCGATCACGGCGTCGTCGAGGGTGAGCGGCATGACGATCGCCGGCCGCTGACCGACATCGGTGAAGGAGCGGATCGGGTGCAGGAACGACTCGGTGATGACCGGCAGTTCCGAGCGGAACACGCTGCCGCTGGTCGACGAATCGACGGGGACACGCTGTCCGATGACTTTCTCGGCGTGCAACCCGACCGCCGCGGACACGATCAATGTCTGGGCGTCATCCGGTTCGCCGGTCTCGGGCACCAGGACGATCGCCTGCTCGGCGTCGGTCAGTTCGCGCGCGCGTTCGGCGATCAGGCGCAGCGGGTTCTCGGATCCCGGGCCGCCCGAGAGGAGGGCTGTGCTGATTTCGCGGCTTGCCTGCATCCAGGTGGCGGCCGCCCGTACCCGCTCGAACAGCCGGGCGTTGTCGATGGCGACCGCCGCCGCCGAGGCCAGCACCCGGACGGACACTTCGTCGTTCTCCGAAAACGTTGGCCCCGAACGGTCGTGGGTGACGTACAGGCTTCCGTACACCTCCCCGCGGATGATGATGGGTACCCCGAGAAAGGCGTGCATCGGGGGATGGTGCGCCGGGAAACCGGCCGCCGCCGGGTGATCGGACAGATTATCGAGCCGGAGCGCAGGGATGTCTGCCAGCGCGACACCGAGGACGCCCTTGCCGACCGGTAGCGGCCCGATGCGTTCGACGAGTGCGGGGTCGATGCCCTGGTGCAGGAAGGACGTCAGCGCGCCGCCGCCGTCACGCACCCCCAAGGCGCCGTACCGCGCACCGGTCAGCGTGATCGCCGCGTCGGTGATGCGATCGAGGGTGGCGTCCAGATCAAGGTCGGAGCTGATGCCCATGATGACGTGCAGCAGCTTCTCGGTCTGATCCCGGGCGCCCTGTAACTCGTCGAGCTGCTGGTGTATCTCGCCGACCAGGTCGGGGTTGCCCAGACGGGTGAACGCTGATCGTTCTTTTTTGATGTCCACGGCACCCCCTGCGGGTCAGGGTACGCGTTTGTGGGCGGCCGCAACACGGCGATGCGGGATCAGGTTCGAGTTCCGCGGCAGTGTGGAAAACCGTGGCAACGTCGGGCCGGATGGCCGACGCCGTGACCAAGGAAACCCAGGCAGAGGGCCTTTGGCCCTGTCTGCCGAGGGCGGGCCGGTGGTTACCTGAGATGGGCCGATCAGCCCCGTCGCAGTGACTCATAGAGGGAGACGACATGAACGTGTCGCAACGGGCTGACGGTCATACACGTCATTTCGCCAGGGTTCTCGGACCGCTCCTTGGCATCATGTCGTTCGCCGTGCTGCTGCGTGCCGACGATCTGACACCGATTCTGTCCGAGTTCTCCGCCAGCGCCGTGTGGCCCTGGGTGACCGGTGTGTTCGTGACGGCCGCGGGGATCGCGGTCGTCACCTTTCACCGGTCATGGCGGGGCCCCACCGCGTTCATCGTTTCGCTGCTGGGTTGGACGATGCTGGCAAAAGGCATCCTGCTGCTCACCTTTCCCTCCGCGCTGGATTCGCTGGCACACCGTATGTTGAGCGCGACGGCGGTCGTGCCCGTTGTCTACGCGTTGCTGATGGTGGGTTCGCTCTATCTGAGCTACATGGGGTGGCGGCGTTCCGAGCGTCCCCACAACGACCAAGGCGCGTCTGCGGGTAAGTGGCCGAAACACCTCACGGTTGAGGACCACCGGCCCTAGCCCAGGACTGCGAACCGTCGCATGGTGACCACATGGTCAAGTACATCGTGAACGGGGTGGTGGTCGTCGCCGGCCTGGTGGGTTTGCGGCAGTTCTACCGAAACTGGGGCACCACGAAGGGGGAGTGCAGCTCGCGGCTGCCCGGCGATGACCTCGTGGGTGCGCCGGCCGTCCAGACCACCGAAGGCGTGTGGGTGGACGCACCTGCGGACGCGGTCTGGTCGGAGTTGTTGCGGACCCTTCGGAATCGTGCCGGCGTGAGCCGATGGCTGGCCGCGCCGTTGCAGGTGGCCCAGCTGTCCGAGGGCGCTGTCCTGGTGTTGCAGTCGACGCCGAAGGGTTTGCACGCGGGCGCCGTGTGGTCGGTAAGCGTGATTCCGCACGGTGCGGACCGCTGCCGGGTACTGCTGCGGAACCGCATCGGTCTGCGACACCCCGGTCAATTCGTCGGCGTGGAACTGCTCGGTCCCGTTCGGGCTCTCGTGACACGGGCCATGTTGCGTGGCGTCCAGCGTCGAGCAGAAAGCGCCCCATTCCGGGTAGCAGCCGAGGCGGTGGGAGTGCGCGGATTCGCCGACGCCGACGCGGATCCGGTAGCGCGCTGATTCGCCACGTCCGCACGGGATGGCGGCGGCGCGTCAGTGCCGCGTCACCGGTGGCATCATCTCAGCGGACAGGCGAAAGGACTCCGGAGTATGGATGTGCACCCCTTCCCCATCCTCGCGGCAGTGCTGGCGCTGGCCACCCTCGCCGGGCTCGTCGTCGCCCGACTGCACCAGCCTCTACTCGTCGCGTTCCTGGCGGTCGGCGTCGCCGTCGGTCCGGTGGGCACCGGATGGGTGTCGGCCGACGGAACGATAGAACTGTTGGCCGACTTCGGCATCGCACTGTTGCTGTTCCTCGTCGGGCTCCGCCTCGATGTGCAGATGATTCGCAGCACCGGCCCCGTGGCGGTGGTCACCGGGCTGAGCCAGGTGGTGATCACCGCGGTGGTCGGATACCTCGTGGCGTTGGCATTCGGAATGGATGGCCTCACCGCGCTCTACATCGCCCTGGCACTGACCTTCTCGTCGACGATCATCATCGTGAAGTTGTTGTCGGACAAGCGCGAACTCGACCAACTACACGGGCGCATCGCGGTCGGCCTGCTCATCGTGCAGGACCTCGTGGTCGTGGTCGTGATGATCGTGCTGACCGCTTTCGGGCAGGACACCGGCGGCGGGCTCGGCCACGGCGTGGTGGATGTGCTCCTCAAAGGGGCGGGGCTGCTGGGCGCGGCGTGGCTGTTGATGCGCTATGTGCTGCCCCGGTTACTGCCGCACATCGCAAGAATGCCGGACCTGCTGGTGTTGTTCGGCGTCGCGTATGCGGCGTCGATGGCCGCGCTGAGCGAATGGTTGGGATTCAGCTCCGAAGTGGGTGCCTTTCTCGCCGGAGTGTCGTTGGCGAGCACACCGTTCCGGGACGCCCTAGGGGCCCGGCTGGCCAGCCTGCGTGACTTCCTGCTGCTGTTCTTCTTCCTCGAACTGGGCTCCCGACTCGAATTCACCGATGTCGCAGGACAGATCGTCCCGGCAGTGGTGTTCGCCGCGCTGGTCCTGATCGGAAAGCCGTTGATCGTGATCGCAGTGATGTCGATGATGCGTTATCCGTTGCGCGTCAGCGTCCTTGCCGGACTACCGCTGGGGCAGATATCGGAATTCTCGTGGATCCTGGCCGCTTTGGGGCTCAGCCTCGGTCACATCACCAACGCCACGGTCAGTCTCATCACCCTGGTGGGACTCATCACGATCGCCGTGTCGACGTATCTGATCACCTATTCCGAACAGATCTACGACCGCGTCAAGAGCGGTTTGGCTCGCCTCGAGAGGCGCCGGCCCCGCGATCCGAAATCCGTTGTCGCTGATGATTGTGACGTGATCCTCTACGGCCTGGGCCGTTTCGGCGGACACCTGGCCCACCGGCTGAGCGAGGCCGGCCACCGGGTGCTCGCGGTGGACTTCGATCCACACCAGATCAAGACGCATTCCGGCGACGAGTTCACCGTGGTATTCGGCAGTGCCGAGGACGAGCAGCTGCTCGAGGCGCTGCCGCTGGCACAGGCGAAGTACGTCATCAGCGCTATTCCGATAGTTTCGGTCAACCTGACGCTCTTACACGCCCTGCGCCACCACGGATTCGACGGCACCATCGCGCTCACCGCGCACACCCACCACGATGCCGAGCGCCTGCGCACCGCCGGGGTCCACATCGTGCTCGAGCCCTTTCCACGGCGGCGCGTGCGACATCGGACACGCTGCACGAACTGCTCACCGACGGCGGCGGTGCGACGGGTGATGTCGGAGAGTCCGGAGGTCACGGTGACCGATAGGTCTCGGCAATGCGCCTGGCCGCCGCCGATGCATGCCGAAATCGTCGAACGGAACCTGCTGCCGCACAACGACGATGTAGTCTGACGTGAGAGTTGACGGTTCAGAAAGGGCGGTCTCGTGATGTCCACAGGTCACGATCACTCGCCGGATCGCGATGACGAGGCCGAACCGGACTACCGCTTCACATTGGCAAACGAGCGCACCTTTCTGGCCTGGATCCGCACGGCACTGGCGCTGATCGCCGGCGGTATCGCCGTGGTGCAGTTCGTGCCGTCCTTCGGTATCCCGGGTGTGCGGCACGGTCTGAGCGTGGTGCTCACCGCGGGTGGTGGGCTGCTGGCGGCGCTGGCGGTACGGCGCTGGCAACGCGTACAGACCGCGATGCGGCGCGAAGAGGATCTGCCGACTACGTATGTCCCGCTGCTGCTCGGCGGCGCGATCTTCGTTGTCACCGTCGCCGTGCTGGTGATCCTGGTCGTGTGGCCGCCGGGTGGGCGGTGAGGTGTCCCGCCGCGAGCCGTGGAAGCCCGGTCTTCAACCCGAACGCACCCTGTTATCTTGGGAGAGAACCGCATTCGGGTTCTTGATCGGCGGCGCCCTGGTGCTGCTGCGGGAACACGGCCTGCTGGGACCCGGACGGACGGCGCTTGCGCTGACGGCGACGCTGCTGGCGTTGCTCATCCTCGCGCTGGGTTACCGGCGATCGCACCACATCAGGGACAGCCCGGTGGTTGCGGGACGAACGGTCATGTCTGCCCCGCGCGCCGAGGTGCTGCTGATCGGTGGTGTCACGATCGCTTTCGCCATCGCGATTGTCGTCGTGCTGCTGTACTCCGTGATTCTGGGCTAGCTCACGAGACCCAGCTTCTCGGCCTGGTCGAAGGTGTCGTCGACAAGGACCACAGACCGGTCGGGTCCGTCGATCAACGAGGCGGCGATGGAGGATCGGTAACCGGAGGCGCAGTGCACCCACACGTCGCCGCTGGGCACTTCATCGATGCGCCTGCTGATTTCGTGCAGCGGGATGTTGAGCGCGCCGGGAATGTGGCCGTCGTCGAACTCGCCGCTCTGCCGGACATCGACCACGGCGGGCCGTCGCGTGCCGAGCACCTCGGCCAGGTCGGCGAAATCTGCGACCCGATAGGACCGTAGCGGTGTGTCCCCGGTCAGCGTGTGTACCTCGCCCACGGCCGACCCGGTGAGGTTGTCGACGCCGATGCGTGCCAGTTCGCGCCGGGCATCGGCGATCTGGGACTCGCTGTCGCCGATGAGGGTCAACGGAGATCCCCAGGAGTAGAGCCAGCCCAGATAGGTGGCGAAGGAATCCGAGAGCTCGAACCCGACGGTGCCGTCGAGGTGCCCGGCGGCGAAGGCGGTGCGGTTGCGCAGGTCCACCACCCACTCGCCGGCGTCGATGCGCCGACGCAGTTCGGCCGGGTCCACCGGCAGTGGAAGCGACAGGTCCACCGGCGCCGGACCGCGGGCGTTGATGACGCCCATGTGTGCGTAGTAGGCCGGGTAGTCCGACAGGCCGGCGATCAGCTCGTCGACATAGCTCTGCTCGTCCTGGGTCAGTGCCGGATTGTCCTGGCGCTGATCGGCAATGGTCGACGCGTCGCCGCTGGCCGGGGTCGCCGAGCAGAAGCTGCCGAAGCCGTGCGTCGGGTAGACCTGGGCGTCTTCGGGCAGTTCGGCCGCAAGCCGACGCACCGAGTGGAACTGCGCGTGGCTGAGCTCTTCGGTGTGCTCGGAGCCCAGCAGATCGGTACGGCCGGTCGTGCCGTGCAGCATCGACCCGCCGGTGAACACAGCGCGCACCGCGTCGGCGGCGTCGTGCAGCACGTAGCTGACGTGGTGGTGAGTATGCCCGGGGGTGTGCATGACCCGCAGCCGGATCGGCCCGACATCGATCACGTCGCCATCGCCGACAGCGCGGCGTTGGTAGCCGACCTCATCACCGGCCGGAACCACGTATTGGGCATCGACGGTGCGGGCGAGTTCCAGACCGCCGGTGACATAGTCGTTGTGGATGTGTGTCTCGAGCACATGGGTGATCCGCACCGCCCGCTCGCGGGCCAGGTCGAGCACGCGGTCGATATCGCGTTGCGGATCGATGACGACGGCGATGCCGTCGATGCCGATCAGGTAGCTGCGGTCACCCAGTCCGGTGGTTTCGATGATGGCCACGTCGACCTCGGAGGGTGACGTGATATCGCTGTGCGGCAACGTCATCGGCTGTCCCCGTCCAGGGAGTCGAGGGCGGCCCGCAGCTTGGTGGCGGCCTCGTCGGCGACCGCGCGCACGCCGGGCTGATCGGAGAGCGCAACCATCACCTGGGGATCCATCGCGTCGACGATCACCGTGTCGGCACCGGCGGTGGTATCGGCTCGCACCGCGACGTTGCACGGCAGCAGCAGGCCGATCTGCCGGTCGGCGGTCACCGCCCGGTGTGCCAGCGGGGGATTGCAGGCACCGAGGATCAGATAGTCCTCGATGTCCTCGCCCAGCTTGGCTTTCAGCGTCGCCTTCATGTCGATCTCGGTCAGTATGCCGAAACCTTGTTCGGCCAAGGCCTTTCGAGTCCGCTCCACCGCATCCTCGAATGTGGTGTGCAGCGTCGTCGACAGTGCGTAACCCATATCTACCTCCTGATCAGGCGAGTGCCATGAACAATTTCTCCAGTTCGGCTTCGGTCATCGGCTGCTTGCCGTCGTGAGCCTCACCGGTAAGGCATTCCCGCATCCCGGTGGCGACGATCTTGAAGCCGGCCCTGTCCAGGGCGCGTGACACCGCCGCAAGCTGGGTCACCACGTCCTTGCATTCGCGGCCCTGTTCGATCATCGAGATCACTCCGGCGAGTTGTCCCTGTGCCCTGCGCAGCCTGTTGAGCACTGCGGCGATTGCGTCTTCGTCACCGACCATGGTGTTGTTCCTCTCTTCGGACAGTACAGCCATGGTACCCGCGGGGGTATTCCTCGCGGTCATGATGCGGCCGCCGGTCGCGAGCCCGACGCGGCGATGAGCCGCCGCAGCGGGCAGTGTGCGAACCGGGTACAGGCGAAGGTCATGGCCGCCGCGACCGCCGTGAGTGCCGCGGCGGCGATCCCGACGCCGGGATGGATCTCCTGGGCGAGGATCACCGACGACATCGTCAGCACGAACCAGCCGAAGGACTTCCGCAGCGCGTCCGGGTCGACCTTTGCGGTGAGACGGGCCCCGAGCAGGGCGCCCACCACGGCCGCGGCGGTCACCGCGCCCGCCACTGCCCAGTCGATCTGGACGCTGGACAGATAGCCTCCGAGGCCGGCAAAGGATTTCATCGCGATGACGATCAGCGAGGTGCCGACCGCGACGGGCATCGGCAGGCCGCCGAGCAGTGCAAGGGCGGGTACGACCAGGAATCCGCCGCCCGCGCCGACGAGTCCGGTCACCAGGCCGACGGCGAGCCCTTCGGCGACGATCTTGGGCGCGGGCATCCGGTGCGCCTCGCCGGTGACCTCGATGTTCTTGCGTCCCCGCAGCATGGCGATGGCGGTGGCGATCATCATCACGGCGAATCCGATCAGCAGGACGCTGCCCGGAATGAACCGGGACAGCAAGCCGCCGCCGTACGCGCCGGCCATGCCGGCGGCGCCGAAGATCAAGCCGGTACGCCACTGCACCCTGCCGGCGCGGGCGTGCGAGATCGCGCCGATCGCGCTGGTGACGCCGACGACCAGCAGTGACGTGGCGATGGCCTGCTTGGCGTCCATCCCCGCGACGTAGGCCAGCAGTGGGACGGTGAGGATGGACCCGCCGCCGCCGAGCAATCCCAGGGCGACGCCCACGAACACGGCCAGCCCGATGGTGAGAACGATCATGTCGGTCATCGGGCACTACCCGCGCACGAGTTGGGACACGATGGTGTCGGCGTCGCAGGCGGCGCCGCGGTTGTAGGGCAGCTTGGACAGCATCATGCCCATCGCGCAGGTATTGGACAGCGCCGCGAAGGTCAGTCCGCCGCCGATGGCGCCGGCCACCCACTTGAGTCGGGGGGCGGCGATGCTGCCCAGCACGCTGCCCAGCACGATCGACCCGGCGACCAGCCGCACCTGACGCTCGAGGTCCCAGCGCTGCGCGCCACGGTTGACGGCGAAGCCCTTGGCCTCCCAGGCGGTGATACCGCCATCGAGGATGTGCACGTTGGTGAACCCGGCGGTGCGCAGCGTTTCCTCTGCCTGGGTGGCGCGCTGTCCGGAGCGGCAGACCAGGACGACGTCCTCATCGAGGTGCTTGATGATCTCGTCGCGATGTTCGCGCAGCAGGTCCAGCGGGACGTTGTAGGCGCCGGCGATATGCGCCGACTCGAACTCGCCCGGGGTCCGCACGTCCAAGACCCGCGGTGGGGTCGGCGAGTCGAGCAGCTCGCTGAGGTTCTGCGAATCGATGGTGGTGGGTGCGGTCATGGTGACGGGGTCCTTCCGGCTGGCCGGCGGTGACCAAAGCCTCTAGGCCGTGGATACCACCGGGGGTATGTTTACCTATGAGTGTAGATATACCCCCACCGGTATTGTCAAGTGGGGAATCAGATACCCCCCGGGGTAGTTGACATACCCGTACGGGTATAGCCATGATGGCCGTACCCACCGCCGAACGAAAGGGACCATCGCCATGAAGTTCACCCAGTACTACCTGGACTGCCTCTCCCATGCGTCGTATCTGATCGGTGACGAAACCACCGGTCGCGCAGTGGTTGTCGATCCGCAGCGTGATGTCTCGGAGTACCTGTCCGATGCGCGGGACATGGGCATGGCGATCGAGCTCGTCATCGAGACGCATTTTCACGCCGACTTCCTGTCCGGCCACCTGGAACTGGCCAAGGCCACCGGCGCCAAGATCGTCTACTCCTCGGTCGCCGAGACCGAGTTCGAGTCGATGGGCGTGGCCGACGGTGAGCGTTATTCGTTGGGCGAGGTGACGCTGGAATTCCGGCACACCCCCGGCCACACCCCGGAATCGATGAGCATCGTGGTCTTCGAGCACGCGCACGACGAGGTGCCCTACGGCGTGCTCACCGGTGACGCGCTCTTCATCGGTGACGTCGGCAGGCCGGACCTGCTGGCCTCGATCGGCTTCACCCGTGAGGAACTGGCCGACAAGCTCTACGACTCTCTGCACAACAAGCTGATGACCTTGCCCGATGCCACCCGGGTGTACCCGGCGCACGGTGCGGGCTCGGCGTGCGGCAAGAACCTGTCGACCGACCTGTGGTCGACGATGGGTGAGCAGAAGGAGACCAACTACGCCCTGCGGGCCCCCGACAAGGCGACCTTCATGGATCTGGTCACCGCGGGGCAGCCACCCGCGCCGAGCTATTTCGTCTACGACGCCATCCTCAACCGCAAGGACCGCGAGCTGCTGGATGAGACCAAGATGCCGGCGTCGATGACCTATGAGCAGGTCCTGGCAGCGCTGGCGGCCGGTGCGGTGCTGGTCGACGGACGCGGTCCGGAGGACTTCGCGCTGGGACACCTGCGCCAGGCGATCAACATCGGACTGGAGGGCCGCTACGCCGAGTTCGCCGGGTCGGTGCTGCCCACCGGTGTCGACATCGTGCTGTTCACCGAGCCGGGACAGGAACTCGAAGGCAAGAACCGCCTCGCCCGGATCGGATTCGACCGGGTGATCGGATATCTCGACGCACCCTTCGAGGTGATGTTCTCCCATCGCGATGACGTTCAGGTGGCCTCGCGGCTGACGGCCAAGGCATTCGACCAGCGCGCCGCCGAGCTGAGGGATCTGCAGGTCGTCGACGTGCGCAATCCCGGCGAGGTCGAAGCGGGCACCATCCCGGATGCGATCGCCATTCCGGTCGGACAGCTGCCCAGCCGGTTGAGCGAGCTCGATCCCACCAAGCCGACGGTCGTGTACTGCGCAGGCGGATACCGGTCCTCGGTGGCCGCAAGCCTGCTGCGCCGGAACGGCTTTGGCGACGTCAGCGACATCCTGGGCGGGTACGGCGCCTGGGACGAATCACACCAGAACGCCTGAGGAAAGGGCATCATGATCACCGCCAAACACCAGATCCTCATCGTCGGCGGCGGGACGGCCGGTATCTCGGTCGCCGCGCGCCTGCTTCGCAACGGCCATTCCGACGTCGCCGTCATCGAGCCGTCCAGCAAGCACTACTACCAGCCACTGTGGACGCTCGTCGGCGGTGGCCGGGCAAAGGCATCGACGACCGAACGGTCCGAGGCCTCGGTGATGCCCAAGCAGGCGACCTGGATCAGGAACGCGGCCGCGGCCGTCGACCCGGAGGCCAACACGATCACCTGTGCCGACGGCGCGGTCTACTCCTACGACGTGCTCGTGATCTGTCCCGGCATCCAGCTGGACTGGAATCGCACCGAGGGATTGCGTGATGCGCTCGGCAAGGGCGGGGTGTCGTCGAACTACCGGTTCGATCTCGCACCGCGTACCTGGGAGTTCATCCGCGACATGCGTTCGGGCAGTGCGGTGTTCATGATGCCGTCGGGGCCGATCAAATGTGCCGGAGCGCCGCAGAAGATCGCCTACCTCGCGGCCGACTATTGGCGCAAGCAGGGCGTACTCAAAGACATCGACGTCCACCTGGTGGTACCGACGCCGCGGCTGTTCGGCATCCCGGCAATCGCCGACAACCTGGACACGGTCGCCGCCGGATACGGCATCACGGTGCACACCAACGCCGAGGTGACCTCGGTCGACGCGGCATCGCACAAGGTCGGGGTGTCCGGGGTCGGGGAAAGCGGATCAGACACCATGCTGTCCTACGACGTGCTGCATGCCGTGCCGCGCCAATCGGCTCCGGACTGGATCAAGTCGAGCGCGTTGTCGACCGGCGACGCAAACGGGTACGTCGAGATCGACAAGCACACCATGCAGCATGTGCGCCATCCCAATGTCTTCAGCCTCGGTGACGCCGGATCGTCACCGAACTCGAAGACCGGCGCGGCGATCCGCAAGCAGGCGCCGGTCGTCGTCGACAACATCGAGGCATTTCTGCAGGGCCGGCCACTGGGCGCCCGCTACGACGGCTATGGTTCGTGCCCGATCGTCACGTCATCGCACTCGATGCTGCTGGCGGAGTTCGACTACGACCTGAACCTGACCCCGTCGATCCCGCTGCTCGACCCGACCACATCCCACCGCAGCTATTGGTACCTCAAGAAATACGGGCTGCCGTTCATGTACTGGAACCTGATGCTCAAGGGTCTGGCCTGACCATGCGCCGAACGCGGTCGTCAACGCGTTCGGCGCACCCGTGTGCCGGCGTTCCCTCGAACGATATCGGCGATCTGTTCCAGTGACCCGATGACGGCCTCCCTGCCGGTGTTGCGTGCGAAATCGCACGCCGCTTGGACCTTCGGTCCCATCGACCCGGCGGGAAGGTCGAGGCCGGCGATGTCTTCGGGTGTGACCCGGCCGAGTCGCCGCTGGCTCTCGGAGCCCCAGTCGGTGTAAACCCCGTCGACGTCGGAGGCGATGACGAGCAGATCGGCGGCCAGTTGCTCGGCCAGCAGCGCAGACGCGAGGTCCTTGTCGATGACCGCTTCGACGCCGCAGAGCCGGCCGCTTTCGTCATACGTCGTCGGAATCCCGCCGCCGCCGGCACATATCACGATGGTGCCCTGTTCGACGAGACGGCGAATCGGCCGGATCTCGAAGATCCGCTTGGGTTTCGGGCTGGCCACCACGCGGCGAAACGCGTCACCGTCGGGTGCCATGGTCCAGTTGCCGGCTGCCTGCAGACGTTCGGCAGTCTCCCGGTCGTACACCGGCCCGATGGGCTTGGTGGGATGGGCGAACGCGGGGTCGTCGCGGTCGACCTCGATCATCGTGAGTAGCGTGGCGAGTGACTGGTCGTCCGGCAGGAGGTTGCCCAGCTCCTGCTCGATGACGTAGCCGATCATCGCCTCGGTCTGGGCGCCGAGCACGTCGAGCGGATACGGTGCGACGTCGTGGTAAGCGGCCGACTGCAACGCGAGCAGGCCGACCTGCGGACCGTTGCCGTGAGCCACGACGATCTCGTTACCCGGGGCGATCGCGGCAATGCGCTCGGCGGCCACTCTGATGTTGGCACGCTGATTCTCCGCCGTCATGGGCTGGCCGCGCTGCAGTAACGCGTTGCCGCCCAGGGCAATCACAATCCTCATGGTCAGGCCAGTGCCGAGACGAGGACCGCCTTTATCGTGTGCATTCGGTTCTCGGCCTGCTCGAAGGCGATGTTCGCCGGGCTCTCGAACACATCGTCGGTGACCTCGATGCCGTTGGACAGGAACGGATATCGCGCCGCGATCTTGGCGCCGACCGTGGTCTCGCAGTTGTGATAGGCGGGCAGGCAGTGCATGAAGTTCACCCGCGGGTTCCCCGAGGCCTTCATCAGGGCGGCATTGACCTGGAAGGGCATCAGCATGTCGATCCGCTCGCCCCACGTTTCCAGCGGCTCGCCCATGGACACCCACACATCGGTGTGGATGAAGTCGACCCCGCGAACCGCCTTGTCCGGATCGTCGGTGAGGGTGATCCGCGCCCCCGACGCATTGGCGAACTCGCGGCACATCGCCACATGGTCATCGCTGGGCCACAGGTCCTTCGGTGCGCCGATGCGCACGTCCATGCCGAGCTTGGCCCCCACCAGCAGCAGCGAGTTGGCCATGTTGTTGCGGCCGTCGCCCACGAAGGCGTAAGCGATGTCGTGCAACGGCTTCGGGCAGTGTTCGGTCATGGTCAGCACATCGGCGAGCATCTGGGTGGGGTGGAACTCGTCGGTGAGTCCGTTGAAGACCGGGACACCGGCGTACTCGGCGAGTTCGTCGACGGTTTCCTGAGCGCTGCCGCGGTATTCGATGGCGTCGTACATGCGGCCGAGCACCCGGGCGGTGTCCTTCATCGATTCTTTGTGCCCGATCTGTGACGATGTCGGATCGATGTAGGTCACGTGAGCACCCTCGTCGTGGGCTGCGACCTCGAACGCGCACCGGGTTCTCGTTGACGTCTTCTCGAAGATCAGTGCGATGTTCTTGCCCGCCAGACTGTTTCGCGGGCTGCCGGAGTACTTGGCCCGCTTGAGATCACGGGACAAATCGAGCAGGTAGTGCAGGTCCCGGTCGGTGTGGTGAACGAGGCTGAGCAGACTGCGGTTGCGGTTGTTGAACGGCATGTCGAAGGGGTCCTTACGTCAGGGATCAGGTGTAGAGCGGGTCGCGCTGGATCGGGCACGTCATGCATCGGCCGCCGCCGCGCCCCCGGCCCAGCTCGCTGGCGTCGATCGTGACCACCTCGACGCCGGCCTTGCGCAGTGCGGTGTTGGTCAGCGTGTTGCGGTCGTAGCCGATGACGACGCCGGGCTCCAGAGCGACGACATTGTTGCCGTCATCCCACTGTTCGCGCTGGATACCGTAGACGTCGCCCGCGGTGGTGACGACCCGGAAGTCCACGCCCACGGCGTCGCCGATCGTGTCGATCAGGCCCTTGGGTTCGCGCCGGACGTCCAGGCCTGACGGGGACGTGTCGTCGGGGCGCAGACTGATCGCCACGATGCCGTCGACAACGGGGGCGAACGCTGTCACCAGATCCCGGTCACAGAAGGTGAACACGGTATCCAGATGCATGGCTGAGCGGGTCTTCGGCAGGCTGGCGATGATCACCCGCTCGGCCGCGCCGGCGGCGAACAGGTTGCGCGCCACCTGGCTGATCGCCTGGTGCGATGAGCGTTCGCCCATACCGATCACCACGAGGCCCCGGCCGATCGGCATGACGTCCCCACCTTCGAGGGTGCCCAGTCCGTGGTCGACCGGCTGCCCGTCGATGTCGCCCAGCCACACATCGAACGTCTCGTCGGTGAAGGCGGGGTGGAACTTGTACACGGCGGTGGTGAGCAGCGTCTCCTGACGCCGCGCCGGCCAGTACATCGGGTTCAGCGACACGCCTGCGAAGATCCAGGCGGAGTTGTCGCGCATGAACTGGGTATTGGGCAGCGGCCGGATGACGAACCCCGCCGGGTCCAACGAGTTGAACATCGACAGAAAGTTGCTGTCCACCTCGTCGACCACGTCCTGGTACGCGACGCCGCCGATCAGGAACTCCGCCAACCGATCGGGAGGCAGCTCGGTCAACCAGGACCGGATCTCGTGGGTGAGCCCCGGTCCGACGAGATCATCGGTCACCTTGCGGTCCAATAACCATTCGCGGGCATCCGGCTTGCCCACCACCTCTGCGAGCAGATCCTGGAGCTCAAGCACCTCGACGCCGCGGTCGACCATCTTGGCGACGAAGTCGAAGTGGTCGCGGCGCGCCTGCTGCAACCAGATGACGTCGTCGAAGAGCAGCTCGTGGCAGTTTTCCGGGGTGAGGCGTTGGTGGGCGAGGCCGGGCGCGCAGACCATCACCCGGCGCAGCTTGCCGGCCTCGGACCATACCCCGAGCCGGGCGTCGGCCGCGTTCACAGGACCGCGAGGTTGCCGGTGGCCATCATGACGGCTGCCAGAATGGAGGTCAGTGCCACCACGGTGACGACGACCCATTCGGGGGTGGTGAACGCGGGCAGCCGGCTCTCCCGGCGTGCCCACAGGTACAGGGCGGTGCCCGCGAGATAGAACAGCGCCGCGACGAGCAGGTACTGCCAACCGCCCGCGTACACCAGCCACACCGCGTAACCGAGGGCGACGACGCCGATGGCCAGATCCTTGGCGCGGCCGTGACCGTTCTCGTAGGTCTCACCACGCACGGCCAGCAGCACCTGGTAGGCCGCCGACCAAAGGTAGGGCAGCAGGATCAGTGATGTCGCCAGGTAGACCAGGTTGGTGTAGGTGCTTGCGTTGGCCAGCGTCCACAACAGCAGGACCTGGACGCAGATATTGGTGAGCCACAATGCATTCGCCGGCGCGCCGTGAGCGTTCTCCCGCGCCAACGCCTTCGGTATCACGTGTTCATGGGCGGGCAGGCGCAGGATCTCGACGCACAGCAACACCCACGCGATCAGGGCGCCGAGCAGCGAGATGACCAGACCGACCGAGATGAACGCAGCGCCCCAGCTGCCCACCTGACTCTCCAACACACCGGCCATCGACGGGTCCGGAACTCCGGCAAGGTCGGCCTGTGCCATCAGGCCATACGACAGCAGGTTGACCATCAACAACAGCGCCAGCACACCGACGAACCCGAGCACAGTCGCCCGCCCGACGTCCCTGCGCTTGGCGGCCCGCTGTGAATAGACGGCCGCCCCCTCGATGCCGATGAACACCCAGACCGTCACCAGCATCATGTTCTTGACCTGTGTCATCGTGTCGCCGAGCGACGCACCATCGATCTGCGTGGCCTTGCCCCAGAAGTCGGCGCTGAACAGTCCCGCCTTGAACCCGACGGCGGCGATGGCGATGAACACCAGGATCGGGACGACCTTCGCGATGGTCACCACGACGTTGACGAACGCTGCCGTTTGAACGCCGCGAAGCGTCAAGAAGTGCACGATCCACAGCACTACCGAGGCGCCGATGATGGCGGGAACGGTGGCGCCGCCCTCGAAGGCGGGGAAAAAGTACCCCAGCGTCGAGAACAGCAGCACCAGGTAGGCGACGTTGCCCACCCAGGCCGAAACCCAGTAGCCGAAGGCCGATGTGAAGCCGACGTAGTTGCCGAACCCGGCGCGGGCATAGCCGTAGACGCCGCCGTCGACGTCCGGCTTACGGCTGGCCAAGGTCTGGAACACGAACGCCAGGGTCAACATGCCGACGCCGGTGACGGTCCATCCGATGAGCAGCGGACCGGGCGCGGCGCTGGCGGCCATCTGTGACGGCAGCGCGAAGATGCCGCTACCGATCATCGACCCGACCACGATGGCGGTCAGGGATGCCAGCCCGAGGCCGGTCTTGCGGCCCCGCGGACGGGTCGCCGGCGGTGGTGAGATGAGCGTGTCGGACATCGTCGTCCTTCCGATTGGTATCGCGACGGCGTGAGTGCACCCGCCGGATCTGACGCTATGGCCGCGCTCGCGGGCGAGTAGGAGGCTTTGGTCCCCGAATCCAGGTCATAGGTCACCGTCGCCCCGGGGTGACCTTTGGCCCCCGGGGAGGGGCCAAAGCCCCCTGTCCCGTCCACAGGGGATGCGCGACGATCTCGGAGAGACCGCAGCACGGGGATGCCGTCGACGACTGGGCCTCGGTGATCCCGCGCTGAGTGCGGCTGACCGGCCTGTGTCAGCACGCAGGTCTGACCCGGCCACAGTGTTGTCGCGACCCGAAGGATCACCGTCGATGAAGTTCTCCGAAGCCGGCCCTGTCACCTCGATGGCCGAGGCGGAGTGCTGGGATCAGCTGTCGGCCATGACGCTCGGCCGACTCGTGACGAGCAGCGACTCGAAACCCGATATCTTCCCGGTGAACTTCGTCGTTCAGCGGCGCACCATCCTCATACGCACGGCAGAAGGTACGAAACTCGCCGCGGTATCGCTCAATCCGTGGGTGGCGTTCGAAGCCGACGACCATGATGTCGCGCGCGGTTGGAGCGTTGTGGTGCGCGGCCACGCCGCGGTGCTCGACTCAGCCGCGGACATCGCGCTGGCGGAGAAGGCGCAGGTGCTGCCCTGGACGGCGACGGCGAAGCAGCGGTTCATCCGTATCGAGCCGACGGGGATCGTCGGCCGCCGCTTTGCCTTCGGCTCCGAACCTTCATGAACAGTGGGTTTCCTCCGTAACCGGCGCGGGTCGCGGCGCGATCGCCTGCTGTGGACCGGGTCCGGCAGCAAAGAACGTGCTGTGCCCGGCTGCGGTTGGAGCCTGATCTCGCGTTTGCGCCCCAAGCCGCGGATCTTGGCGGCATGCTCTTATTGACGCTGACGTCGAAAGTGGGGTTTGCGGTGGCTCGGTTGCTGCGGTCTGCGGTGCTCCTGATCGTGTTCGCCGCTGCCTATGCGCTTGCCGTCGTCGCCGGTCGGGCCACCCGGGTGGGCGTCGAGGACGTCGCGCTCGTCTGGCCGGCCGCGGCCGTGGCGATCATCTGGGTGCTCACCACCCGGCGACATGGACTGCCCGAGCGCGTGCTGCACGTACTGGTGTTGGGTGCGGTGACGTGCGCAGTGAACTTCGCGGCCGACTCTCCCGCGCCGATGAGCGCGTGGTTTGGCCTGGTCAACATCGCACAAGCGGTGATCACCGTGGCGATTCTGGCGCACCGGCGCGATGAGGTCGTGCTCCGCGATCCCGGTGACCTGGCACGTCTGCTGACCGCCGTGGCTGCCGGTACGGTCTGTGCCGCCGCGCTGGCCACGGCGTACTTTGCGGAGGTCCTGGATGCTCCGGCAGGGTCGACGTTCGCGCTCTTTGCGGTGCGCAACGGGGCCTCCGCCCTGCTGGGTCTGGCCCTCTGGCTCAGGCTGCAAGACCTCGACTGGAAGCGACCACGCCTGTCGTGGTCGGCAGTCGTCGAGGCACTGGTGGTCGGAGCCGGTGTGACCTTGGTCTTCGTGTGGATCTTCTGGCTGAACACCGGTGTCCCGATGGCCTTCCTGGCACTGGTGGCCGCGATGTGGGTGACACTGCGTTATAGCACCACGGTCAGCATGACGTTTCTCGTCGTGACGGGCGTGTGGATCATCTACGCCACCCTGCTGGGAAAAGGCGTCTTCATCGTGCAGGACCTGGAGGCCCGCGCGATGCTCTCGCAGGCGATGGTCTGCAGCCTGACGGTGATCGTGCTGACGCTGTCGCTGTACCGCGACTCCCGGGCGCGTCTCATCGCGCAACTCAGGCAAGCACGCGATCTGTTCGCCGGGGTCCTGCAGGCCGCCTCCGAGCAGGCGATCATCGGCACCGACCCACGCGGGCACATCACCGTCTTCAACAACGGGGCGGAGCGACTGCTGGGCTGGTCCGAAGCCGAGATGCTCGGCCGCTCACCGGTGGACTTTCACCTGGAGGCCGAAGTCCGCGGGCGGGCGACCCAACTGGGCATCCCGATGGGGTTCGAGGTCTTCGTGCACAACGTGACACCGGAGACGGCCGAGGTGCGCCAGTGGACGTACGTGCGACGCGACGGCACCCACACGGCCGTCAGCCTGGCGGTGTCGCAGATGACGAACGACGACGGCGACTGCGCGGGATACATCGGCGTCGCCACCGACGTCACCGAACAGAAGGCGGCCGAGCAGGCCTTGGCGGAGAGCGAGGAACGGTTCCGGCTGGCGTTCGACACCGCCCCGATGGGCATGTTCATGTTCGAGAGCTCCGGGCGGATCACGCGCTGCAACCAGGCCATGGCCGCATTGCTCGGCCGATCGATCGACGATGTGCTGGCCACCACCGTGACCGCCCTCGGCGGCACCGACGGTGGCGCCCGCGCGCTGGGAACCTTGCAACGATTGCTGTCGCTGCGTAGCGACCAGCAGTTCGAGGCAGAGGTCGGGTTCCGGCACGCGGACGGCGCCACGGTGTGGGGAGCGGTGTCGGCGTCGGTGGTGGCGCCGCAGGGCTCCAGCCCGTACGGGATGGGTCTGGTCGAGGACATCACCCTCCGCAAACTCGCCGAGGCCGAACTGCAGCACCTGGCCATGCACGATCGGCTGACGGGATTGGCGAACCGGGCGCTGTTCATGGAACGCGCCGAGACAGCACTGGCTGACGCCGCGGCCGACGATGCGCGCCGGGTCGGCCTGATCTTCCTGGACCTCGACGGGTTCAAGGCGGTCAACGACACCTGGGGCCACGCCCAGGGAGACAAGGTGCTCGCGACGATCGCACGCCGCATCGAAGCCTCGATCCGGTCCCGGGATACCGCGGCGCGGCTGGGTGGGGACGAGTTTGCCGTGCTCTGCCCGGATGTGTCCGACATCGCTCACGTGCAGCGCGTCGCCGACCGGATCCGTAACGAACTGCACCGCCCGGTCACCCTCGCCATGGGAGGTGTGTACAACCAGCTCTCGGTGAGCGGCGGCGTGGCGATATCCACCCCGAGATGCACGGCCGAAGGGCTCCTGCAGAGGGCGGACGCGTTGATGTATCAGGCGAAGCGCAGCGGGAAGGACTGCGTGGCTCTCGCCGAGACCGTGGAGGAGGCGGCCATGCACCGCGCTCTGCAGCTGATTCCCGAACTGGAACGGGCGGTGAATCTGCACGAATTCGTCGTGCACTTCCAACCGATCGTGGACCTGCGGACCGCTGAGAAGGTCGCGGCCGAAGCGCTTCTCCGGTGGCAGCACCCGAAGCGGGGACTGCTCAAGCCGTCCGAGTTCCTGGCCGTCGCCGAAACCTCTCGCCAAATGTCCGACATCGGTCGCTACGTTCTGTACGAAGCGTGCCGTCACGCTGCAATGTGGTGCTCGCCGATGGACACCGCCGAGGTACACGTCAACGTGTCGGGCCGGCAGCTGGAAGTGGGCGACTTTCGTGCGGACGTCCTCGAAGCGCTCGAACGGACCGGGCTCGCCCCCGACCGGCTCGTCCTCGAATTGACCGAGACCTACGCCGGGCGCGTCGCCCGTTCGGCCAAGGCCGACCTCGAAGCGTTGCGCGAGATCGGCGTGCGGGTCGCCATCGACGACGTCGGCACCGGATTCAGCGGCCTGGCCAAGATCGTCGACCTGCCGATCGACATCTTGAAGATCGACAAGCAGTTCATCAGCGGACTACCGCAGGATCCGCGTTGCGAAGCGATCACCCGCGCGGTCCTGAGCTTGGGGGAAAGCCTGGGGCTGTCGGTGATCGCTGAAGGTATCGAGTCCCGCGAGCAATGGAACCTGCTCGCCGATTGGGGCTGCGAGATGGGGCAGGGCTTCCTGTTCGGGCAGGCCATCGCACCGAGACCGGCCGAGCTCCGCATGCTCGAACGGTGAGGTCCGCTCAGCTCGGTGCCGTGGCCATCACACCGACATCGCGTGAGAACCCCGCGTCGAATGGGTACACCTCCTCGTCGGCACAGGGCCGGGCGGCGGGCGGAGGTCACGATGCTGGGATGGCTCGATCGGTTGCAGCAGCGCAGTCGGGCAGCGGGCTTCGCCATCGCCGTCGTCTACAAATACATCGATGACCAGGCCAACTACCTGGCCGCCCTGATCACCTACTACGCCTTCGTCTCGTTGTTCCCGCTGTTGCTGCTGCTCACGACGGCGCTCGGGGTGATTCTGCGGGACCGGCCCGAGTGGCGCGAGCAGATCGTGGACTCCGCGATCAGCCAGCTCCCGCTGCTCGGCAACCAACTCAGTGAACCGAGTGCGCTCAGCGGCGGCACGACCGCAGTGGTGATCGGGATCGCCGGCGCGCTCTACGGCGGTCTCGGCGTCGGCACGGCGCTGCAGAATGCCATGGACACCGTGTGGGCCGTGCCGCGCTACGTCCGCCCCGATCCGATCAAGGCGCGCCTGCGCAGTCTGATGTTGCTGATCGTGCTCGGGTCAGCCCTCATCGCCACGACGCTGCTCACTGCGGTCGGCAAGAACTGGGCCGACCTGGGCATCGTCGGGACCGCCGGTGTGGTGGCCGCCTCGTTCGTCCTGAACACCGGGGTATGCGTCGCCGCCTTCCGGGTCAGCACCGTGCGCTCGCTGACCGTCCGGCAGGTGCTGCCCGGGGCGGTGACGGCCGCGGCGCTGTGGCAGATGCTGCAGTGGTTCGGCGCGACCTACGTGTCTTCGGTGGTGGCGTCGGCCAGCGTGACCAACAGCGTGTTTGCCATCGTGCTCGGCCTGCTGGCGTTCCTGTATCTGGTCGGCACGTCGCTGCTGGTGTGTGCCGAGATCAATGCGGTGCGCGTGGACCGGCTGCATCCGCGCGCGCTGCTCACACCGTTCACCGACAACGTCGACCTGACCGCCGCCGATCGCCGCATGTACGCGGGGCAGGCCGAGGCCCAGCAGGCCAAGGGATTTCAGCGGGTGGATGTCAGCTTCGACGAACCCGACACCGCAGACGGTGGCGATGAGGGCGTTTCTCGTCGGCGCGACGAGGGTATCGCCGAGGCGAACCATTAGAGGGGAGAGGCTGCTGTGAGTGTCACCAGCCGTGCACGCGCGGTCACCCGCACCGGCGTGAAAGTGCAACGCAGGATCGTGATCGCTCAGGCACTGTTCTGGCCCACGATGATCCTCACCGGCGCGGCGCTCGGCACCGCCGCGGTGATCGTCGTCAGGCGCCGCCGGGCGCTGCCGCATCCGGACCCGGTGCCCGTGCGCCCGGTGGATACCGCGGTGGGCTGAGCTACAGCCGGCCGAGCAGTTCGGTCTTCTTCGCGGTGAACTCGCCGTCGGAGAGGATGCCCCGCTCATGCAGCTCGGCGAGCGCCTCGATCGCGCCGATGATCGCGGAGGCATCGCCGGCGGCCGGTGCCTGCTGTGGTGCGGCAGCGGGCGTCGCGGCGACCGGCGCGGCGCCGATCTCGGTCAGGCTCGACACATCGAAGGTGCCGAGTTGGCTGGTGAAGGTGACGCTGCCGCGCCGTCCGCCCTGTTGCTGTTGCACGCCGGCGATCCGGTGATCCGCGGTGTCGAACACCCGGGTGACGCCGTCGAGGTGGATCGCCAACCGGCGGGTGGCGGGAAAGATCGCGTAGCGGGCATCGTTCTGGCCGCCGGTGGCGCTCGGGACACCGAGGTCGGCCGGCCACCAACCGCCCGACGGCTCGGCGCTGCGCGCGGGGAAGACCGGCGTCGTGGCGAGCAGTTGGGCCAACTCGGCGCACAGTGCGTCGACGCGCGCCTTGAGTGCGTTGTCGAACATGTTCGACACCATGGTCATTCCGCCACGCATCCATTGACCCGACCCGCCCAACTCGGGTATGTCGAACTGCGCCATGGTGCCGCCGCCGGCATGCAGCGCCGACAGCATGGCCAGCACCGCGTCGCGGGAAAGACCGTGGCGCGCCGCGATATCGGCGAGCGCCTTGTCGGCCTCAGGACTGATCGGGGAGCTCATCACCTCATTGTTCCATCGCCATCGCCGGCGAGGCCGTCCAGAAACGCCGGCATCGCGGTTCAGGCGGCACGCGGACGCAAATGTCCCTAGGCTGGTACCGGTGTCACCGCGGACGCCTTGTGGCGCGGCCATTTTCGATTCGTTCTGTCCGATGGCGGCGGGGTACCGGCACACGACTCCAGGGAACAACCATGACCGAACAACTGTCGACCGGCTTCCAGGACGCGGGGTGGGATTTTGCGCCCTGGGAGCAGGAACCGCAGTTCTCCGAGACCGAACTCGCCATCCTGCTGGATCCGCTGTTGACGGCGGCCGAAGCCGCCGAGCGCGTCGGCTGCGCCAAACGAGATGTCATGAGACTTCGGCGCACTGCCTGAGTGGGGCACCGGCCACCGACTGTCGAGTTCGGTGCGACCGCGGTGAAGAATCGGTGTCATGAACAAGGTCGTCGTCATCACCGGAGCAGGAAGCGGTATAGGTCGGGCCACGGCCCGGGTCTTGCTCGATACCGGTCATCAGGTGGTTTTGGCGGGACGTCGGCCCGATCAGCTCGCCGAGACCGCCCACAGCCACCCGAACGCCCTGGTGGTGCCCACGGATGTCACCGACTCTGCGTCGGTGCGGGCGCTGTTCGAGCGCACGGTGTCGTCGTTCGGCCGGGTGGACGTGCTGTTCAACAATGCGGGCACTTTCGGGCCGGCAGCCTCGATTGCCGACATCGATGACGAGCAATGGCACATCGTCTGGCGCACCAATGTCGACGGTGCAGTGTTCTGCGCGCGGGAGGCGACCCGCATCATGACTTCCCAACTGCCGCGCGGCGGACGAATCATCAACAACGGTTCGCTGGCCGCGCACCGGCCGCGCCCGGATTCGCTGGCCTACGCGGTCACCAAACACGCCATCAGCGGCCTGACGGCATCGATGCTGCTGGACCTGCGGGACCTCGACATCGACGTCACCCAGATCGACATCGGCAATGCCGCCACCGATATGACCAGCGGGTTCACCGCCGAACCCACGATCGACGTCACCCACGTGGCCACCACCATCGCGCACATCGTGGGCCTGCCGGTGGATGTCTCGGTGCCCACCATCACCGTGATGGCGCGTGGCATGCGATACGTCGGCCGCGGCTGACATGTCCTTCGTCGTCAACTGCTCGATGTTGCTGACCGACCTGCCCGTGCTGCGCCGCCCGCAGGCCGCCCGGGACGCCGGCTTCGATGCGGTCGAGTTCTGGTGGCCGTTCGACGACGCGGTGCCCGCCGACGCCGAGATCGACGCTTTCGTCGGGGCGGTGGCCGATGCCGGGGTGCGCCTCACCGCACTGAATTTCGCCGGCGGCGACATGGCGGCGGGGGAGCGCGGGCTGCTGTCTGATCCCCGGCGGCGACAGGAGTTCCGCGACAATGCCGACATCGTCTTCGGCATCGCGGACCGATTGGGCACCCGGGCGTTCAACGCGCTCTACGGCAACCGGCTCGCCGGTGTCGATGCACCGCGCCAGGACGAAGTGGCCGCCGCAAACCTCGAACACGTCGGTCGCATGGCCGAGCACCTCGGGGCGATCGTTCTCATCGAGCCGCTCAGCGGTGTCGACGGCTATCCGCTACGCACGGCCGCCGACGTCCTCGCGGTGATCGGTCGCGTCGAGGCCACCTCGCTGCGACTGCTCGCCGACCTGTACCACCTGGGCGTCAACGGCGACGATATCGACGCCGTCATCGATGATCATCTGGACCTCATCGGGCACGTGCAGATCGCCGACGTACCCGGCCGTGGTGCGCCGGGCACCGGATTCCTCGATATCGG
The DNA here is from genome assembly GCF_012223425.1 of Mycolicibacterium frederiksbergense. Classification (GTDB taxonomy): domain Bacteria; phylum Actinomycetota; class Actinomycetes; order Mycobacteriales; family Mycobacteriaceae; genus Mycobacterium; species Mycobacterium frederiksbergense. Next base: position 667,784 of record NZ_CP038799.1, on the reverse strand, counting down.
GGGGTACCTGCAGCGGCTGGCCGATCGTGGTTACCGCGGCCATGTCAGCTTGGAGTACCGCGCCGACGGACCGGATCCGTTCGGGTGGCTCCCGTGGTCCCGGCGCGGCGGCCGGTCACGAAACCCTCCGGAATAGGTCAGAGCCGGTGCCCTGTGGGGCCACCGGCTCTGGTCAGCGGAAACGGGATCAAATTCAGCGAGCGGAGTCCTCGAACTCGTAGCGCTGCGCCACCGCGATCAGTTCTTCACGAACCGTCGAATCGGGCATTGCGTTGATCCGCGCGTAGAGGCGGCGCCGATTGTTGGCGCGCTTCATGTTGTCGCGAAACTGCGCGAGGGACATTGTTCTCACTCCTTGTAAGTGCCCTGGGTCACAGGGACTTTGGTTGTATCTGGCGGGGCCAGGTCGGGGATCACCCGCTCTGTGCAACGCCTCCATGGTCCGTGTTAATTCTGCGTAAAGCAATTTATTAAGTGTGAGTTCCGCGACAGCGCAGTCAGATTCAGGGCGTACGGGGTGTCAGCCGTCACACCCGCTCGGCGCCGGTATCACGCTGAGCGCAGTGTCAGCAGCGTGATCTCACTGGGTGCGAACACCCGGAAAGGCGGGCCCCAGAAGCCGGTGCCGCGGCTGGTGTAGAGCTGGGTGCGTTGCCCGTGTGTGCTCAGCCCATGCACCACCGGCTGGTCCAGTCGGACCAAGAAGTTGAACGGCCAGATCTGCCCGCCGTGGGTGTGCCCGGAGATCTGCAGGTCCACACCCGCGGCCACCGCCTGCGGAATCTGCTTGGGCTGATGCGCCAACAGCAGCACCGGCAGCCCGGGATCGGCACCCGACAGCGCCGTCGCCAGATCCTCGCCGTGCCCGCGCACGCCGGAACCCTCGGCGGTGGCATCGTCGACCCCGGCGACGATCAGACGATCACCGCCACGCTCGACGACGATGTGCCGGTTGTGCAGCGCCGACCAGCCGATGCCCTCCATGTAGTCGAGCCAGCCCTGCGCCTCGCTGAAGTACTCGTGATTGCCGGTCACATACACCCGCGCCGAGGTGGCCCGCACCGTCTCCAGCGGACTGGCCTGGTTGCGGCGCACCTCGACGGTGCCGTCGGCGATATCGCCGACGTGACAGACGATATCGGCGTCGAGTTCGTTGACCCGCTCGACCACATTCGCCGACCATTGCGCCCGATCGAGCGGCCCGTAGTGGGTGTCGGTGATCATCGCGACGCGCAGCCCGTCCAGGCCTGCGCCGAGGCGGGGGATACGCACGTCGACGGGACGGATCCGTGGCACCCGCATCGCCTCGAAATGGCCCCAGGCCAGCAGCGTTGCCGACACCACGAGAACTGCCACGGCAACCACCCGGGATCGCAGCGGATCCTCGATGCCGGCGGCCAGTAGTACCAGTCGCAGCACATTGCCGAGCACCGACCACACGAACAACACCCACATCGTGCCCAGTAGCGCGTCGCCCAGCGCCGATGGCAGGTCGCGGTGTTTGCCGTGGCCGGTGAACAGCAGCGTGGGCAGCAAGACCAGGGCGCCGACGAAGAGCAGGGTTGCCGCGATCGTAACGGGCAGCGGCCAGCCGCCGGCCGCGACCAGCGTCCACCACGGCACCCCGAACAGCAGGGCCAGCACGGCCGTCACCACCGCGGTGCGGCGCCACCGTGCTCCGGATCGGCGCGGTGGGTGAGCGGCTTCTTCTACTACTTCGGCCGGGTTGTCGGTCATTGCACCTCGATCGTGTCCAGGGTTCTGTCCACGACGGTACCGGCGGTCCAGGTCTGACCGGCGGACCACACCCGTCCCGGACACCGGGGAGGCGCTGAGAGCGACTGCGCCGCAGCGCTACCCGATCATCCGCCGGTCGCAATGCGCGCGCAGATCGAACGAAAAAATTCTCCGATTCACCCTTGGCACTCTCTGGCCTCGAGTGCTAAATTCGGTCGTGCACAGTGATTGGCAGCCCGCCGAACGGGCGGGCTCCGTGAGTGACGAGGAGGTGGATTGCTGTGCTTCGTTTCGATCCGTTTGGTGACGCTGTGACTCGGGACATCTTCGCGACGCAGGCCGGCTCCGGCCGGGTGCCGCGATTCATGCCGATGGACCTCTACAAGGTCGACGATCACTACGTGCTCACTGCCGACCTGCCGGGGGTCGATCCCGGTTCGGTCGACGTCAGTGTCGACAACGGGACGATGACCTTGACCGCGCATCGCAGCGCTCGGTCGGATGAGGCGGTCCAGTGGTTGTCGAATGAACGGTTCTCCGGCACCTACCGCCGCCAACTGTCCCTGGGCGACGGAGTCGACTGCTCACGCATCTCGGCCACCTACGAGAATGGTGTTCTGACGGTGAGCATTCCGCTCGCCGAGCGGGCCAAGCCGCGCCGCATCGACGTCGCGCACGCGGGAACCGCCCGCACCATCGAGTCGTCCACCGTCGACTCGGGCTAACCGCCGCTGATTGTCGTGCGCGGCTGCGGCCCAACGGCTGCAGCCGCGCACGGTCGGCGTTCGGTGCAACGCCAGCGGACCCCGCCCATTGCTGGACGGGGCCCGCTGCTGCGAGAGATCTGCTAGTCGGCGGCCTCGGCCGTCGCCTGGCGGGCTTCGGCGGCACTTGCAGCCGCCCGAGCCGCGTCGGCCTGAGCTTCCTTCTTCGCGACGTCGCGCTGTGCCTCGGCCTTGTCCTGCTGGGCCCTGCCCTCTTCGCGAAGGGAGTCGTTGTCGGTGACGATGCCGATGACTTCCTTGGCCTTGCCCTTGACGTCTTCGACCACACCACTCACGGCGTTCTCCGGACCGCTGTCAGCCATGTTGATTCCTTTCAGAAGAGGATTACCGCTGGCCGGGAAATACCCCGGTCGGCGGCGAAATCAACATCAATGTGATCGGCGTCACCTTCGATGCAGGTCAGAGGCCTGGCAGCGAGGTCGCGATGGCCTGCCAATCGTCATAGGTGCGCCCGCACACCGATCCGGTGAGGGTCAGCACGGTGCTGCAGCGTCGGCTGCGGTCGTAGATCTCGATCGCTGCGGTGGGTCCGGCCGCGCCGTGCATCGTGCTCACCCAACACTCGCCGACCTGCACCGGATCCAACACGTACCGGGCCGCGCCGAAGATCACCGCCACCGCGGGACCGGACGTGTCGGCCAGTGCGGCACTGCCGCGATGCAACTGCACGCATCCGCCGCCCGGCACCGCGACCGTGTACTCCACGTGCTGCTCGACCAGATACACCAGCAGATGCGGCAGCACCCGCGGGTCGACCTTGCGGGCACCCGTGAACGGCAGCACCCGGTAGCGCTCGTCTGAGAGCGAGTCGAGGTGGTCGATCTGATCGGTGTCGTTCCAATCGACAACCATCCAGTCCTCGGCGGTGAACGGCACCTGCGGCCCGCGCGGTGCCAGCGAAAGGCACTTGATGACAAGCGGATCCGACATGGGTGTCAGGTAGACCCGATGGGTTCCGAACGTATCGGTGAGGGTGAGCGCCTGCGGTGTCAGGTAGCCGGTGACGTTGGCGCCCAGGCGTACGTTGATCTGTTCCTGACCGCAGATCAGTGCTTCGCCGGGGTGCGCGGGTGTGGCGTATTCACCGGTATGACTCAGCAGTGCAGCATCATTGGCGGTGCAGGACACCACGGTGCCCAGCGCAGGGAGGGCCACGCCGATCTCCCGACTTCCGACGTTGAGCCGCCGTGCGGGGCAGGTGCCGCAGCGCCGACCATCAGTACACATCGCGTACGTACCGCTTCTCCCGCTTCAGCGAGTTGACGTACTCGACCGCCCCGTCGGCGTCCAACCCGCCGTGGGTGGCGACGACATCGTGCAACGCCTTGTCGACATCCTTGGCCATCCGGGTCGCGTCACCGCAGACATAGAAGTGGCCGCCCTCCTCGAGCCAGCCGAACAGTTCCTGGCCGTGCTCGCGCATCCGGGTCTGCACATACACCTTCTCGGCCTGGTCTCGGGAGAACGCCAGCTCCAACCGATTCAGCAATCCGGAATCCTGCCACGCCGTGATCTCTTCGGCGTAGGCGAAGTCGTGCTCGCGGTGCTGATCGCCGAAGAACAGCCAGTTGCGTCCGCCGGCGCCTCGCTGCTCGCGTTCCTGCAGGAACGCGCGGAACGGCGCCACCCCGGTGCCCGGGCCCACCATGATCATCGGAGCGTGGTCATCGGCCGGCACCCGGAAAGATCTGTTGGGTTGCAGGAAGATCTTGGACTCCGTGCCACGGTCGGCCAGGAACGTCGAGCAGACCCCGCCGCGCATCCGTCCGCTGTTGTGGTAGCGCACGCTGGCCACCGTGAGGTGGATCCGGTCGGGATGTGCCAGCGCGCTCGACGAGATCGAATACGCCCGGTGCTGAAGCGGTTTGAGTAATCCGATGAACTCGTCGAGGCTGAGATCATCCCCGGCGATGCTCAGCACGTCCAGGATGTCCTTACCGTACAGCCAGCGTTCCAGCGTCTCCTTCACTCCGCCGCGCAGCACGTGTGACAGCTCGGGGTTCTCCGCGCGCCGTTCCACCTCGCCGAGCAGATCCTTTGACGGAGCGCTGATCTCGTACCGGTGGCCCAGCAGATCCCCGAGTGGCTCATCGCCGACCAGGGTGTCGGGCGAAACCCGGAAGTGCCCGGCGATGGCGTCGACCAGCACCGGGTCGTTCTCCGGGATGACGGCCAGCGCATCGCCGGCGACGTACTCGATCCCGCTGTCGGCCAGGTCGAACTCGAAGTGCCGGATCTCCTTATCCGAGCCGGGCCCCGACAGGAGGTGGTTGACGGCTACCCGCGCGACGAACGGGTTCTTGCGTGTCCACCCGGAACGCGCCACCGCGCTTGGCGGCGGCGTGCTCGGTGCGCCGCTGGCCCCGGAGCTGGGTACCAGCGCCGAGACGGCCGACTGGATCCATTCGGCGGCCTGGGCCTCGTAGTCGACATCGCAGTCGGCGCGGGCCACCACCCGCGCGGCACCGAGTTGCTCCAGGCGGGTGTCGAAGAGCTTTCCGGCCTGGCAGAACTCGTCATAGCTGGTGTCACCGAGCGCCAGCACCCCGAAGGACACGCCCTCCAGGCGCGGTGCGGTCGACGCCGACAAGGCCTCCCAGAACAGTTCGGCATTGTCGGGCATCTCGCCCTCGCCGTAGGTGGAGGTGACGATCAGCACGTACTCGAGGCCGGCGAACTCGTCCAGTTCGATCTCGTCGAGTCCGCTGACCAACACATCGAAGCCCTGTGCCTTGGCGGCCGCCGACGCATCGTTGGCCACACCCTCGGCGTTGCCGGTCTGGGTGCCGTACAGGATGCGCAGCGCGGGACGCGGCGCGGACTGGTCGCCGGGGACGGCCGGTGGCGGCGCGACGTTCATCGCCAGCCGGGAGTGCAGGCCGGCCAGGAAACCCGACAGCCAGGCGCGCTGGTCCTCGTTGAACGGGGCGTCCTGGGGGATGTAGGCGATCTTCATCGGGTCACGCGCTCTCCAGCGAGGTGAGGGACGCCACCACATCCGGAACCGATTGCGCGGCAAACAGTTCCTCGAACGAGGGCAGGCGGCCGATCATGTCGACGTTCTTGGCGTTCTGATACAGGATCCAGCCGTAGGTTCCCAGGCTGTCCATCGACAACACGTTGCGCTGCGCCAGCGCAGCCTTGTAGTCGGTGATGCGTTTGTCGGCGATGAACACGGCCAGGTTCTCGTCGCTGAAGTCGTCGATGGCCTCCCGGGCGAAGCGTTGCAGCTTCTGGATCAGGAAGAAATCCTCGGTGAGCACCAGGTTGCGGACCATCTTGGCGACCCGCGGATCGGCGACATCGGTGACGCCGGGCAGTCGGGTCATGGCCAGTCGCTGCGCCATGTTCAGCACGGTGTAGGTGTTCAGCAGCGCGAACATGGCCTCGGTGTCCGTCTCGCCGTAACCGGGCACCGCACCGTCGAGCACCGTCTGCCCGTGGCGGTAGGAGCGCTTGAACTTGTGCACCTGGTAACCGGCCAACGCGGAGGCCAACTCGTCGAGCAGTTCCTTGCGCGTCTTGGCCGCCAGGATGGCCTCGGCATCCTGGTACTGCAGCAGCGCCCGCGGCATCGCATAGCTGACGTGGAGGCGCGTGACATCCCAATCCCGGAGCAGTGCAGCGGCTTTCGCCGATCCAGTCGCCTCCAGGTGCCATTGCAACATCGTGTGTGCGGCGACCTCGTGGAAGGGTGCCTCGCTGATCGGTGCCAGCAGCACCGAGTCGGCGCTGACCTTGGCGGACAGTTCGGCGTCCGGGTCGTACTGATAGAGGAAGCCGCCGCTCATCCCGTTGGCGACACCCTTGCCGAAGCCACCGATGTTGAACACCGCGCCGTTGGTCATGTACTCGCACAGGAACTCTCCGACGCCCTCGACCACCGCGGTGGCCCCAGAGTTGCGCACCGCGAACCGGTCGCCGGCCTCACCCTCGACGAACAACCGGCCGCCGGAGGCCCCGAACAGGGCGAAGTTGCCGATCAGCACATTGCCGCCGGGAAGGCTGGACCCACCGCCGGGGGAGCGCACCGCGATGGTACCGCCGCACTGGCTCTTGCCGACGCCGTCATTGCAGGTTCCGGTGTGCGTCATCGCCATACCGTCGTTGCAGAACACCCCGTAGCTCTGGCCCGCCGATCCCGTGGTGGTGATCACGACGCTGTCGGCGGTCAGGTAGCGCCGCCCACGTACATCCGTCGCGACCGCAGACCCGTCGTCGCCCTGATGGTTCAGTCTGCGTTCGATATCGACGGCGAGCTGCCCGCCGACGCTCTTGTTCTGGTTGGTCAACGCCACCGGCGCCATCTCGACACCGTCGAGATCGAGTTGACCCAGGAACCCGTCGTCGACCGCGTAGTCCTTCTCCATGTAGATCGGATCCTCGGGCACGAAACCCCTGGCGACCTGCAACATGGCGCGCAGGTCCAGCCGGCCGATGCTCGAAGGGTGGTCGAGCAGATGAAGCAGGTCGCTGCGGCCGCGGGCAGTCGCCAGCGACGGCATACCGAGCGTGGCGAGGATCTCACGCACCTCGTGCGAGATGTTCAGCAGATACTGCGCCAGGGCGCGCGGGTCTCCGTCGAAGGCCTCGGAGTTGGTGGTCAAACCGGCGGGGCACTTGATGTTGCAGTTCTTGGCCATCACGCACTTGAGCATCATCAGCGCGGTGGTACCGAACTCGAAGCTGTCCGCCCCGAGCAGTGCCGAGGTGATGACATCGCTGGCCGTCTGGTGTGCGCCCGAACAACGCAATACGACCTTCTGCCGGATTCCGTTGGCCACCAGCGCCTGATGTACCTCGGCGACCCCGATCTCGGCGGAACGCCCGGCGTACTTGAGGCTGGTGACGGCCGCGGCACCGGTGCCGCCGGTGTTGCCGGCAACGTTGATGACATCGGCGCCGGCCTTGGCGACACCCACGGCGATGGTGCCGATGCCCTCGCTGGAGACCAGCTTGACGATCACCCGTACCCGGGCGGCCTTGCAGTCGTGGATGAGCTGGGCGAGGTCCTCGATGGAATAGGTGTCGTGGTGCGGTGGGGGAGAGACCAGTTCCACCCCGGGTGTCCCGCCGCGGGCCGCCGCGATCTGCACGGTGACCTTGGGGGCCGGGAGCTGGCCGCCCTCACCGGGTTTCGCGCCCTGACCGATCTTGATCTCCAGTTCGCGCAGCATCGGGTCGGCCAGGTAACCGGCCCACACCCCGAACCGGCCGGAGGCGAACTGTTTGATCCGGGAGCCACGGATGGTGCCGTACCGGGTGATGTGCTCGCCGCCCTCACCGCAGTTGGACAACCCGCCCACCATGTTGGTGCCGTGCGCGACGGCCTCGTGCGCCGAGGCCACCAGGGCGCCATGGCTCATGGCACCGGATGTCAGCGTCGCCGCGATCTCGCTGGCGGGCTGCACCGCGGCCAGCGGCATCGAGTCCGGCGCGGTCTGCACCATGCTCAGATAGTCGCGGGCGGCGCCCTGCGCGCGGATCCACAGCCGGTCGACATCGACCTCGTGGTCGACGATATCGGCGCCGAAGCGGCGCAGCAGGGACTCCGCCAAGGCCTCCAGGCGCTGGGCGCTGTGGCTCAGGCGCAGCGTGAATTCGTCACCGACCCGAACACAGGTCAGTCCACGGACCTGGAAGCTGTTGTTGCCGAACCGCGCGAACTGTCCGAGCTCGGAACGGAACTCGTCGGCGGTATGCAGGAAGTTGACGTCGGCGGGCAGCGCCAGGACATCGCGCAGCGCGGCGGGCCGGCGGGCCCGCTCGGCGTTCATCGCGAACACGAAGTGCCGGTAGCCCGGGGTGATGTCGAAGCTGTTGATCGCCCGCGGGGTCATCTCCTCGAAGCTGTTGTGCTGGTAGGCCTCATCGTCGAGACCGAAGGCACCCTCGAGTTGGTGCAGGGGCAGCGAACGCAGGAACGCCGGGTCGGTCATGTCCGGGTTCTCCGGTCGCCCCTCGTCGCCGAAGGAGATGGCCTCCTCGGTCATGTCGACGAAGCCGCGTACGGCGGTGGTGCCGTAGGAGTGCCCGGAACCCTCGGCGCGTTCCTTGAACAGACCGAGCAGGGGCACATCTTTTTCGCCGGTGACCGACAGCGCGTGGTGGTGCCATTCGGCGACAGCGGCGGCCAGCGTGTCGAATCCGACACCGCCGACCACGGATATCACGTTGGGGAAGTAGCGGTGCAGCACCGGATCCCCGGTGTCCAGATAGCTGGGCTCGAAGAACTCGCCGCCGATGTAGCTCTCCACGGTGCACAGACCCACCCGGCCCATGGTCTTCATCAGGGACTTCTCGGCGGCCTTGGCGAACCGCTGGTAGGCGGCGGTCACCAATGTCTCATCGGGACCGAACTTCTCCTCGGCGCGCATCTGCACCGCCAGCGGGTACACCGCGGACGCGCCGAACCCGAGGACCGTCGCGATGTGATGCGAGGACGCCAACTGGCCGCTCTCGGCGATCACCGAAACCCGCAGGCGCAAGCCCTGTTCGATGAGCCGCTGGTTGATCGCCGAGACGGCGATGATGACCGGTATGGGTGCCAGCCCGGTTTCGATGTGCCGGTCGGAGATCACGGCGATGCCGCCGGACTCGCGGGCGTAGCCCTCGATGTCATCGCACAGTGCGTCGATGGCGGCGACCAGTGCATCGGCATTGGCCCGGCGGTCGGTGAGATCGACGCGGTAGCGCATCCCGAAGCTGCGCACCGGGGTGTGCTGTTGATCGCGGATGCTCAGCATGTCGAGATGGCCGAGGATCGGCGACGGGATGACGATCTGCGGTGCGGGCTGTGCGCCACTGTTGGGTTTGGCGCCCAGCGCGACCCGCAGAGTCATCCCGTCCGCTTCGCGGATGCTGTCCAGGGGCGGGTTGGTGACCTGGGCGAAGCGCTGCGAGAAGTAGCGGGCGATCCCGCCTTCGTGGTTGGACAGCGCGTTGATGGCCGCGCCGTAGCCCATCGCGGAGATCTTCTCCTGCCCGGTGGTCAGCATCGGGTCCATCAGGAACTTGAAGTCTTCCTGGCTCATCGAGTAGCAGACGTAGCGCTGGTGGCGGTTGAGATCACCGTTGTACCGGGCGGGGGACAGCTGGCTCTCCGGGGGCACGGCGGGCAGCGCGGCGAGGTTCACCCGTGCCACGGCCAGCATGTCCTGGTAATCATGCTTGGCGGCCAGCATTTCCAGCGCCTCGGTGGTGCCGTAGGAGCGTTGCTCGCGGTGGTCGTAGTACAGCATTCCGCCCGCCTCGATGCGGCCGCGTGTGGTCACCTGTCCCGGTGCGAAGTTCACCTGCCCGGCTTCGGACATGACGCCCAGATACTCGTCGGTCTCCACGGTGCGCAGCGGCCGCAGTCCCAAGCGGTCCAACCGGGCACCGATGTAGGTGCCGTCACCGAAGATCAGCGCTGCCGGGCCGTCGTTCTTCTCCTCGTAGAGGCTGAAGTACTCCAGCATGGCCCGCACCTGTGGGGAGAGCGTGGTGTCGTTCTCCCAGGCCGGCGGCATCATCGCGACAACCGCGGTGACCAGATCCAAATCGTCCTCCAGAACCCGGTTCTGCAGGGTCTGATCGAGGCGGCAGCTGTCGGACTGGCCGACCGGCCGGATGATGGCGCGGTTGCGGGCCAGCGCGATGGCGTTGTCGGACAGCCGGTTCTTCTTGTCGGTGTTCAGTTCGCCGTTGTGCGCCATGAACCGGAACGGTTGGGCCATCGTGGTGTTCGGTGCGGTATTGGTGGAGAACCGGGTGTGGAAGAACATCGAATGGACTTCCATCCGCGGATCGGACAGATCGTCGAAGTAGGGGACCACCTCGTTCGAGTTCAGCCGGCCCTTGAGCACCTGGGTGCGGGCGCTCAGCGACAGCGGGTACAGGCCCGACAGCTCCGCACGGGTGTACGCGACCGCTTCGATGGCCATCAGCGCTTCGTGGATAACCTTGTCGGACAACCGTTCAGCGGTGAAGATCCACTGCCGGATCGGCGACTGATACTTGATGGCGGCGGGGCGGATCGCCGTGTTGTTGACCGGCACATCGCGCTTGACCAGCACGCGCAGACGGCGTGCGGCCAAGGCGTCCTCGATGACCCGCTCGGCCTCGGCGTGGAAGTCGGGGTCGTTGGGCAGGAAGAAGTTGCCGACGCCGAACTGTCCGAGGGCAAGGTCGGGCACACCGGTGATATCGGCGAAGAAGCGGACCGAGAGGTCGAGGTTGACGCCGGCGCCGTCACCGACACCTTCAGAGGACATGCCGCCGCGGTGCGGCACAGCGCACAACGCGTCGTGCAGCATCTGGATGACGTCGTGGGTCTGGCGGCCGTCTTTGCGGGTCAGGAAGCCGACACCGCAGCTGTTCTTTTCCAGATCCGGATCATGGAGCCCCGCCATCAGGTGACCTCCTCAACGCTGCAGATGCACAGATCGCACCGCATGGGTTCTCGACACTGAGGGATCCCGCTCGGCCCATGCGGTTACCGCAGGCTCCGGTGCTCGTGAAGAGCTTAGCCTAGCCTAAGGACATGCTGGTGAGGGACTCAGCCCTGGCCGCCGCACTGCGGGAACCCACAAGATATCGGAACGGCCCCGGGAATCACACCGGGGCCGTTCCATGGGCCTGGAGCTACCCGCTCCGGAAAGTCTGGTGGGGTGACCTGTGCGCCGCGGGGAATCGCGCGCGACTGATCAGCCGCGAAACGATGGGCCCCGCCGGTGGCGGAACCCATCGTTTCGGAGTGGTGCTATTTCGCGTGCTCCGCCGACTCTTGGCGCGCCTCGGCGGCGCCGGCTGCGGCACGCGCGGCCTCGGCTTCGGCTTCCTTCTTGGCGACATCGCGCTGCGCGTCGGCCTTGTCCTGCTGGGCCTTGCCTTCTTCGCGAAGGGAGTCGTTGTCGGTCACGATGCCGGCAACTTCCTTGGCCTTGCCCTTGACGTCTTCGACAACGCCGCTCACGGCATTCTCGGGTCCGCTGTCAGCCATCGGGTACCTCCTCCAGGTTGATATTGATCGTTGGAACGGTTGATACCCACAAGATCGATGGTCCAATCAGAAAAGTTCCAGATCATAGTTCCATCCGGGATCCGACGAGGATCGTCCGATCCTGGGGTAGGTGGAAGTAGCCGGCGGCATCGGCGGTGAGGAACGACGTCGCCACGAAGAGCCTCTTGCGCCAGCCCGTCATGTCGGTGCTGCCACATGGCACCAACTCCAGATGGGACAGGAAGAAGGACGCGCGGTCCAGATCGGCGCCACCCTCGGTGAGCTTCGCCGGCAGCATCCGCAGCGCCGCCGGGACGTCGGGTCGCTCCATGTACCCGGCATGCACCGTGACGTGCATGATGCCGTCGTCGCGGTACCCGAGCGCGTCCACCGTGATCCGTTGGTCCTCGGACAGTCGAGGCACCGGCAGCGTCTCCACCGACACGATGATGACGTGCTCGTGCAGGACATGGTTGTGTTCGACGTTGGCGCGCATGGCCAGCGGCGTGGTGTCATCGCTGCGGTTGAGAAAGACCGACGTGCCGGGCACGCGCGCCAGCGGGGGCCTGCGGTCGGCCAACTCGTCGATGAACGGGCGCAGTGGTCCCTCGATCGCCCGCCGCGAGTCGGTCACCAGATGCCTGCCGCGCTGCCAGGTGGTCATCACGGCGAACGCGAAGACGGCGATCGCCAGCGGCAGCCACGCGCCGTGCACCAACTTCGTCAGGTTCGCCGCGAAGAACATCAGATCGACCACCAGTAGCGCGCCACCGCCGATCACCAGCACCCACAGCGGCCACTTCCATTGCTGGCGTGCGTAATACAGGAACAACAAGGTGGTGATCGTGATGGTGCCGCTCACCGCCATACCGAAGGCGTAGGCCAACGCCGCGGAGGTTTCGAAGGCAAACACCAGCGTGATCACCGAGACCATCAGCACCCAGTTGATCCACGGCACGTAGATCTGCCCGATGGCCTTGTCCGACGTGTGCGTGATCCGCAGCCGCGGCAGGTATCCGAGCTGAACGGCCTGTGAGACCACCGAGAAGGCGCCGGTGATCACCGCCTGTGAGGCGATCACCGTGGCCGCGGTGGCCAGCAGGACCAACGGCAGTCGCGCCCACTCCGGGGCGAGCAGGAAGAACGGCGCGGTGTGCACGTTGTCGTCTTGCAGCAGTAGTGCACCCTGGCCCAAATAGTTCAGGGTGCAGGCCGGCAGCACGAGGCCCAGCCAGCCGATCACGATGGCCCGCCGCCCGAAATGCCCCATATCGGCGTACAGCGCCTCGGCCCCGGTGACGGCGAGCACGATCGCGGCCAGCGCGAAGAAGGCGATGTGGAAGTGCCCGCTGAGGAATGCGACGGCGTGCGTCGGTGACAGCGCGGCGAGGATGCCCGGATTGGCGGCGATGCCGCTGATCCCGCAGGCGCCGATCGCGACGAACCAGGCGATCATCACCGGTCCGAAGAACCGGCCGACGACCGCCGTGCCCTGCCGTTGCACGCTGAACAGCGCCACGATGATCACCGCGGTGATCGGCACCACCCAGTCCTTCAGGTCGGGTTCGATGGTTTTGAGGCCCTCGACCGCCGACAGCACCGAGATCGCGGGCGTGATCATGGAGTCGCCGAAGAACAGGGCCGCGCCGAAGAGCCCGAGGAAACCCAGGGCGATGGCGGTCCGATGACCCCGCGTGCTCGCGCCGCGCCGCAGCAGCGTGATCAGCGCCATGATGCCGCCCTCGCCGTGGTTGTCGGCGCGCATGACCAGGGTGACGTAGGTGAAGGTGACGATCAGCATGACCGACCAGAAGATCACGGAGACAACTCCGTACACGTTGGCCTCGTCGAGCGGCACCGGATGCGGATCGGCCGGGTTGAACACCGTCTGAAGGGTGTAGATGGGGCTGGTGCCGATATCGCCGAAGACCACGCCGAGCGCGCCGACGATGATGGCCGGCCGCAGCGGTCGGATCTCTGGTGCCGCCGGGCTCTCTACGGGGTTGTCTTCGAGCATGCCCTACATCATTGGTGCCAGCGCCGGATGAAGGTGTACTTCCTGTGTTTTCACCACGAAGTAGACGTTCTTGCCGGGCTCCAGATCCAGATCGGCGGCCGCCGCGGCGGTGATGTCGGCGGCCAGCGCGGTGCGGTCGTCGCGGGGATCGACACCCCGGACCCGCACGGTGGTGCCGTGGATGTCGAGTTCGGTGATGGTCACCGCGATGACATTGCGCGGACTGGCCCGCGGAACACTCAGGTGCACCGCGACGGCGGCCGGCCGGAACAGTGCGATCGCGGGTGCGCCGACCGGTAGCTCGGATATGCCGGAAAGATCAGCCCCCCAGGATGTCCGGAGTATTCCGGGCCCGGTGATGGCGCCAGACACCAGGTTGACTCCGGCGATGGTCGCGGCGAATTCGCTGCGCGGGGTGGTCAGTACCTCGCGGACCGGTCCGCGCTCCACGATGCGTCCCCGGTCCACCACGATGACCTTGTCGGCGATGGCCAGGGCGTCGAGCAGATCGTGGGTGACGATGATCGCGGTGCGGCCGGCATCGCCGAGTACCTCGCGCAGCAGGCGGCGCATCGCCGGGGCGGCACTGACATCGAGGGCGGCCATCGGCTCGTCGAGCAGCAGCAGCGCCGGTTCGGCGGCCAGGGCTCGTGCCAGCGCCACCCGCTGCGCCTGCCCGCCCGACAGCTCGGCGGGTGTGCGATCGGCCAGTTCGGCGGCACCGACGGCGTCGAGCCAGCGCCGGGCGGCCGTGCGGGCCGTGCGGCGCGACAGGCCCCGGCACCGCGGCGCGTAACCGACGTTGGCGGCGACGTTCATGTGCGGGAACAGCATCGCCTGCTGCGACAGCATCGCCACCCCACGGGCGTGGGTGGGCACGAACGTCCCCGCATCGGTGTCGGTCAGGACGGTGTCCCCGAGTTCGACGCGCCCGGTGTCCGGTCGCAGCAGACCGGCGATCAGCATGAGCAGCGTCGACTTCCCGGCGCCGTTGGGGCCCAACACGGCCAGCACCTCGCCATCGTCGAGGGACACGTCGAACTCGACATCGCGCTGCGACAGGCGGGCCGTCACCCGCACCCCGCTCACAGCGGTCCCGCCAGTCGCCGGGTACCCGAGGCGATCACGATGGCCGCGGCCACCACGATCAGCAGCAGCGACAGCGCGACCGCGGCGTCGGCGTCGGACTCACGCTGCAGGTAGATCTCCAGCGGCAGCGTCCGGGTGACGCCCTGCAGTGAGCCGGCGAACGTCAGCGTCGCCCCGAACTCGCCGAGGGAGCGGGCGAACGCCAGCACCGCGCCCGAGATCAGCCCGGGCAGCACCAGTGGCAGGGTCACCGTGCGCAGCACGGTGGTGGGCCGGGCGCCGAGCGTGGCGGCGATGTGCTCGTAACCGGTGCCCGCCGACCGCAGCGCGCCTTCGAGGCTGACGACCAGAAACGGGAGCGACACGAAGGACTGGGCCAGCACCACCGCCGTGGTGGAGAAGGCGATCCGGACACCCCACAGGTCGAGGTACTCGCCGAGCAGCCCCTGCCGGCCGAAGGTGTACAGCAGCGCAATGCCGCCCACCACCGGCGGTAACACCAGTGGCAGCAGCACCAGGGCGCGCAGGATGGTCTGGCCGCGAAACTGCCCGCGGGCCAGCACGAGTGCCATCGGCACACCGATCAGCACGCAGACCACCGTGCTGGCGCCGGCGGTCCGCAGGCTCAACGCCAGTGCCGCCCGCGATGATTCGGAGGTGATGAGCGGAATGATGTGGGGCCAGTCGATCTTCAACAGGATCGCGATCAGCGGCGCGATCACGAACAGTGCGCCGAGCGCGGCGGGCAGGTAGATCCAGGCCGGTAGACCCACCTGAATCGGTGCGCCGTGGCGCCGGGCGGTGGTCACGGCGCGGTGAAGCCCGCACTCGTGAGCACGTCCTGCCCGGACGGGCCCGTCACCAGGTCGATGAACGCCTGTGCAGCTTGCGGATTGGCGGCGTCCTTCGGCACGGCGATCGGGTAGGTGTTCACGGCCTCGGCGGATTCGGGGAAGGCGACGGCGGTCACCTTGTCCCCGGCACCGGCGGCGTCGGTGACATACACCAGCCCGGCATCGGCCTGCCCGGACGTGATCTTGCCCAGCACGTCGGTGACGGCGGATTCCTCGCTCACCGGGGACAGTTCGACACCGGCGGCCCGCTCCACCTTCTCGGTGGCCGATCCGCACGGCACCTGCGGCGCGCACACCACCACCTGGGTGTCGGGTTTGGCCAGATCCGCGAAAGACGCTATGCCCTTGGGATTTCCGGGCGGGGTGACGATCGTCAACGTGTTGGTGGCGAAAATCACCGGCGGGCCGGCGACCAGGCCCGCATCGGAGGCCTTGGTCATGGTGTCGGTATCGGCCGAGGCGAACACATCGGCCGGCGCGCCCTGGGCGAGTTGTGCCACCAGATCCGATGAGCCGGCGAAGTTGAACGTCACGGTGGTTCCAGGGTTGTCGGTCTCGAAGCGGGCGCCCAGTTCGGTGAACGTCGTCTTCAGCGATGCCGCCGCAAAGACAGTGAGCGCCGCCGACGATGGCGCATCCGAGGCCGTGGGTGAGCATCCGGCGAGCAGCGCCGCAACGCTCAGCGCGGCGGCCAGAGCCTTCACGAGATTCCGCCGGGGGTTTCGACGATGACGGTGGTGGCCTTGACCACGGCGACGGCCAGCGCGCCGGGCTCCAGACCCAGTTGTTCGACCGAGGCTGTGCTCATCAGCGAGACGATGGTGAACGGCCCGCATTGCATCTGAACCTCGCTCATCACCCGATCGGAGGTCACCTTGGTGACCAGGCCGACGAGCCGGTTGCGGGCCGAGCTGCTGGCGCCGGTGGGGTCGGTCGGCGGTGCGGCCTGCTCGCGGACGAATTCGGCCAGGACGTCGCCGGCGATGACCTTGCGGCCGGCGTCGTCCTTGTGCGCGGCCAGCACTCCGCTGTCGATCCAGCGGCGCACGGTGTCGTCACTGACCCCGAGCAGGGCCGCCGCATCTTTGACGCGGATATCCGACATCTGCGCCTCCCATTGATCAAAACCTCCGCAAATGCGGTCATATGAACCTATACCGTCTTGGTTCGCGGTTTCAATCTCTCGCGCGCGCCGTTATCGCAGACTCTGCGGCGAGGGTGCGGCCCACTCGCACTTTTGCGCCCCCCGCGCAGAGTCAATGGCCGCCGAGCGCTACGAACACCATGTCCAGCACCCTGGCCCGCCCGGCCGATTCTGCGGTGCGGCGCGACACCGCGTTGAGCCGGTCGATGGTGCCGACGAGCAACCGGTCGCGATCGGACGCCAGGTGTGCGGCCCAGTACGCCTGGGCGTGCGCGGCGTAGCCATGCCCGCCGTGCTCGACCGCCACCACCTCCTCGTTGATCTCTTCGCCTTCGATCCAGCCGATGTGGCCCGGTGCCACCGCCAGCGCGCCGACCACGGACTCGCCGGACTGCACGGCGTGCACCTGCCCGTTCGCGTGCCACTCGCGCAGGTCCTGCTCGGAGGCGGCGGTGATATTGCGGGCCAGCTCGGGTGTCAGCTCCCGATACCTGGCTTCGACGATGGAGATCGCGTCCTCCGCGCGAGTGAACGGCGCCAGCGTGACGTGCGGTTCGGGTGCGCGCAGATCGCGGCACCGCGCGACGTGGACGGTCTTGTCGAGAACAACGTGTGGACCACCGAGTCGCCCGGGCCGGGACGTCAGCCGCAGCGCCGACGGCGCGAACGTCGCCCACTCCCCGGCGACGCAGTGGCGCAGCCGGTCCAGGTCATCGAAGCTGTGCGCCACGATCTCGACGAATGGTCGGCGGATGTCGCGGCCGTAGAAGCGGATACCGCCCAATAGGGTGCCGCGCGCCGTTCGAATCACCCGGTGCAGATAGTCGTCCCTGACCACGCCCGGCAGGTTGATGTGATCGGAGAACGAGCGCGCGAACCCGGCATCGGTGGTCCGCGCCATCTCACCGGCCAGCCACGTCTGGAGTCGCTGCCGGCCGTCGGCGCCGAACAGGGCTGTCGCAAGGTCACGTTCATCGGCCAACGACGGCCAAGACTCGGGCATACCGCCATTCAACGTGCCGGTACCGCCCACCTCAACGCATTATCGCGAGGCCCCCACCTCGTCGGCCACCAGCCGTGACGCCGCGCGCAGCGCCTCCCAGTCGCCCCGCCAGCCGAGCAGATGCACGGCAAGATCGGCGGTGCGCTCCGGCTGATTCGGCACGCCGAGCCCGTCGACCCGAATGTTGGGCAGCGTCTCGACCAACCGGAAGACCACATCGCCATCGACCCCGACATCGAGGGTGTCCGGTGCCGGTGGATCCAGATCGGCGAGAACACGGCGCGACAGGTCGTGATAGGCGTTGCGCAATTCGGTGCGCTGCCGGTGGAATTCGTCGAACTGCGGATCGCGGACCTCGGGCAGCAGGTACAGAATGCCCAGGTTCCACGGGCTGTCCCACAGCAGCCGGCAGTCCAGGTAGCTCAGCGCGTGCAGCAGCACCACCGCGGGTTCGGACCGGTCACGCAACTGGTGAGCGGCCTTGAGTGAGGACACCACCGTCCCGCTCAGCAGCGACGCCAGGATGTCGTTCTTGGTGCGGAAGTGGTGATACAGGGAGGCCTGGCGGATCCCGACGGCCTCGGCGATCTGCCGGGTCGAGGTGGCCGCCACCCCGAGGGTGGTGAACAGCTCGGCGGCGGCATCGAGCACTTCATCGCGGGCGGTCTTGCCCGGCCGTTTACGTTCCTCCAGTCGGGGACGGCCGCTCGCGGGGGTGCGCACGTGTCGATCCTGCCAGGTGGGCAGGATCGACACGTGCGGGATGTTGCTCAGGACTGGGCCGAGGTCAGCACGGCCGGTGCCGGCTGGGTTTCCGGTTCGGACGCCGCCATGGGTGCGACGGGCCGCGAGGTGACCGCGGCGACCGCCACGTAGGCGATGAGCGACGCGGCACCGGCCAGCAGGGTGCTCCAGCCGTCGGCCGCCGTCGTCACCCACTCATTCGGCACGTAGAACAGGGTGTTGTCGACGCCGTAGATGGTCGGGGTCAGCACGAAGAACGTCAGCCGCACCCCGATCCCGACCACGATGGCCGCGCCGGCCGCGGCGGCGCCGCCCCGCGACCAGTACAGCCCGAGGATGAACGGCACCACCAGGCTGGCCAGCAGCAGGTCGAAGGACAGCGTCAGCAGAATGCCGGTCTGCGGCACCCGCAGCGCGACCACGCCCGCCAGGACGGCCATCGGCAACGTCGCCCACCGGGTGGCCCGCAGCACCCGCGGTGTCATCACCGGTGCATCCGCGTCGATGCGTAACACGTTGCGCACCAGCACCGCCGCCGTTGCGAGCAGGATGCCGCTGACGGTGGTGAGGGTGGCCGCGAGCAGACCCGAGATAACGATGATGGCCAGCCACACCGGGGCGTACTGGGCGAGCAGGGTGTAGAGGATGGGCCCGTCCGCGGCCGCGTCCCCGACGATGCTCACCGCGGCCAGCGCGACGAACGACAGCGGGATGCAGAGCATCAGGATGCCCGCCGCCGCGGCGAAGCAGGCGTTCTGGGCGCCGCGGGGAGTGCGGGCGGAGAACACCCGCTGCATCAGGTCGATGGCGACCAGGTTGCCCAGGCCGAGCGCGATGATGGTGGCCCAGTTGATGACCGCACCGGATTCGCTGGAGGTGAGCTGCGCCAGATCGCCGGCGCCCATGCCCTCGGGCGCGCTGAAACCGTGCGTGGTGCCCACCCACGTCACCAGGGAGACCACCCCGATGATGTTGACGACCACACACGTCACGCCGGTGTAGACGCTGGCGAACATGCCACCGGTGATGGTGTACAGCAGTGCAAGTGGGATGGTCAGCAGGATCCCGTAGGCGTAGGAGACGCCGACGAACCGTTCGAGCAGGAAGCCGATTGCCACCAGGTTGCCGGCCAGCAGGATGATGAAGCTGGCGATGGTCAGGTAGGACGACGCGACTTCAGTGGCCCGGCCGAACCGGTTGCGGAAGTACTCGGGCAGCGTTACGACATCGGCGGTCCGCATGCGTTTGGCGAAGAACAACCCCATCAGCAGCAGGCACAGGGCCAGGCCGATCGGCAGTGCGGCGCCCGCCCAGAAGCCGAAAGCCGCTGACAGGTCGGCATTGCCGATGGTGGCGTTCGAGTCGACGGGCTGCGCGATCAGGACCGCGGCGACCAGCGCGGCGGGCAGGGCGCGGCCGGCGACAAGGTAGTTCGAACAGTCGCCGCGCACCCGTCGCGCGGAGACCACACCGCTGACGGTGAGGATGAGCAGGAAGATGGCAACGCCGGTGATGATCATGGCGAACTCCAAAGGGGGGAGGAGGTTTGAGAAAGTGAAAGGGATACGGCGCCGTTGCCGGACGAGCGGGTACTGCGGGACAGAACTACCGATGCAGCAAGGCATCTCGCCCGAAAGTGTCCAGCGGTTGGGCACCCTCGGGCATCGTCACCTCCCCTCGGCGTACCCGGTCCTGCAGATAGCGGAAGCTCTGTGCGGTCTGGGCGAACAGATGATCACCGGCGACCACGGTGGGCCTCGCCGCATCCGCGTCATCGCCGAGGAAGGCGTCCAGTGGGGCGACCACGGTGTCGGCGTCGACGTTGACGAACAACGGGAAGGAGTAGCGCTCCTCGGCGACCTTGCGCACCCGGTGGCTGGTCGCCACGTACTCGCCGTTGGTCCAGATCTCCAGCAGGTCACCGATATTGAGCACGAATGCACCGTCGATGAGAGGGACGTCGACCCAGGTGCCTGCGGCGTTGAGCACCTCCAGTCCGGGTGCGGTGGGCCGCAGCAAGGTGAAGCACTCGTAGTCGGTGTGTGCGCCGATCCCGGGACGGTCGGCGGCGGCCGGATCGTACGGGTAGTGGATGAGCCGCAGCTGGGACGGCGGCGCGGTGACATACCTGTCGAAGCGGTCGGCCGGTTCGTCGAGTGCCACCGCGAAGGCCCGCAGCAGGATCCGGGACAGCGCGAATACCGCGTCATACCAAGCTGTCACGGCCTCCCTGAAGCCGGCCAGGTCGGGCCACTGGTTGGGGCCCAGCAGCGGGTGACCCGCCAGGTAGCGGGGGTCGTCGGCGGGCAGATCGATGGACAGGTCGAACGCCTCTTTGGCATCGACCGTGCCGGCGGAGAAGATCTCCTCCCCGGGTGGCACATAGCCGCGGTGATTGGAGGAGTTGGCGATGTGCACGCGCTGTTTCTCGGCGTCGGGGAGCGCGAAGAACGCCGTGGTGCGTTCCAGCAGAGCCTCGAACAGTGCGGGATCGACGCCGTGGCCGACGATCTGGGCGAAACCGACGTGCCGGGCGGCATCGCCGAGTGCATCGACTGCGGCGCGGTAGCCGGGGCCGGACGCGTCGAGCAGCCCCGAGACGTCCAGTACCGGGATGTCGGTGAAGTCAGTGGTCACGAATCAGTCCTAAAGGGCCAGTAGGGGTTCGGAGCGGTCCAGCGCGACGGTCCACCGGCGGCGGACGGGGGTGCCTGCGGTGTCACGTTCGGCGACGGTGATCTCCCCGGAGCCGAGCTCAGGTGCCAGATCGTCACCGACACGGAACGGCAGCGTCGATCGGCTGATGAGCCAGCGATCGTCCTCGACGGTGCCCAGCGAGACCTCCAGGTCCAGCAGGGCGCGCGCCGACTCCAGATCGGCGCAGGCCACCGCGTCCCGCAAGCTCATACCTGGTGCCGGTGCGATGCCGGCGGCCCGTCCCCGGACGTAGCCGAAGTGCGCACCGACCCGCAGCAACAGGCCGGGTCGGCCGGTGTCATCGTGCAACGCCAGTTCCAGACCGCTCACCTCATGCGTTTCGGCCGCCCAGTCCTCGAAATAGTCACGGCCGATCCCGGTTTCGACGAGAATCCCGTCGATCAGGTGCAGCCCGCCGCGGTCGGGCAACGGATCGGCCGGGTGCAGATCCACCTCCCGCCACCACGTCCATTCCGCGCCGTCGTCCTCCAGACGTCCGGCGAAGGCCTGCTGTTCGCACAACGCGAGCAGGTCCTCGCGGGTCAGTTCGTCGAGCGCGCGGCCGGTGATCTCCGCCATGCCGGCCGGGGTCCGCAGGTCGATGTAGAGCTCACCGGCCTGCAACCACTGCACCTCGGTGGTGGTGTCGACGACGGCGCCGGGCACCGCCATGGCCAGACGCCGCCAACTGCGGTGGCTGAGATCGCTGCGGGTGACCTCGGCGCCCCGACCGACGCGGCGCAGATAGCCGGGCCAGTCACCGTGGTGGGTGATGTCCTGCCCGGCGTCCCACGCCTCGGCGGTGCAGCCGAACCCGACCACCTCGGTGCCGTCGGCGAGCGTCGCCCGGCCCAACGACATCGGTGCGGGCAGCGCGGCCAGGAAATCACCGAGCATCGCGGTGCCGATGAGCCAGAGCTCGCCGTAGATGGCGGCGCCGTCACCCGGGGCGACGCGCGCCAGCCCGGGTTTCGGCGGGTCGGTGTCCAGCCGGGCCAGCCGGTACCGCGGTGCCGTGCGGACCGGGCCGCACCAGCGTGCCCCGCGGTCGTCGAGCTGCCAGGCCAACGGCTGACCGCGCAGGTGCGCACCCACCACCAGTAGGGCGGTGGTGTCCAGGCCGGCGCGTGCCGGCCAGGGTGCGGCGGGCGCGGGGACCGATGCCGCGCCGGGCAGTGTCACGCCCGCGGAGTGCAGGGTGACCATGCGGGCCAGGTCGAGTGCGAGCGCGTCGGCACCGGCACGGGCGAGGACGCTGACACCGAATTGGGTGCCCTGCGCATCAGTTCCGGACGGCACGGCGACCGCGCACAGGTCCATCAGGTTGCAGAAGTTGGTGTAGGTACCCATCCGGGAGTTGACCCCGACGGGGTCGGCGTTCACCTCGGCGATGGTGGGGTGCCCGGTGGTGGTGGGGATCAGCAGCGCGTGGCAGTCGCCGAGTTCGGCCATCGCGGTCGCCGTGAGCTCGTCCAGGCGCACCCGGTCGGCCAGCAGGCGGGTGGCCGGCACCGCACCGGCGGCGGCGATGATGCCCGCCACCGTCGGGTCCAGGTCTTCGTCGTCTCGGTGAGCGTCCACGAACGCACCGACCGCGTCGTGGCGTTCGGCCACGAGGCCGCCGTCGTACAGCAGCCGGGCCGCCTCCAGGAACGGGTCCAGGTCGATCTCGACGATCTCGATGTCGTTGGTGGCCAATCGGTCCGCGGCGGCACGGAACGCCTGCGCCCACTCCGGGGACAGTCCGGGCAGCGCGCGGGGCACCGCGACCCGGGTCAGCGGTGGTGCGGCCAGCGGGGCGTCGGCCGGGAAGTGCCGTGCGCCGCCGGCGATCACACCCACGGCGGTGTCGGCGGTGTCGATATCGCGGGCGAACACCGTCACGCAGTCGTACGAGCGGCAGGCGGGCACCACCCCGTCGGTCGGGACCACCCCGAGGGTCGGTTTGATCCCGACGATGCCCTGCAGGGCGGCCGGGACCCGCCCGGATCCGGCGGTATCGGTGCCCAGCGCGATGTCCACCAGGCCCAGGGCGACGGCCACCGCGGAGCCCGAACTGGAGCCACCGGAGATGTACTCGGGTCGGCGGGAATCCCGCACCGCACCGTGCGGGCTGCGGGTGCCGACCAGACCGGTGGCGAACTGGTCCAGGTTGGTCGCCCCGATGATGACCGCGCCGGCAGCACGCAGCCGGGTCACCACCGTGGCGTCGGCGGCGGCGGGACCGTCGGCATAGCCCGGGCACGCGGCGGTGGTCGCGATGCCGGCGATGTCGATATTGTTCTTTACCGCGGCGACCAGTCCCGCCAGTGGCAACGACTTATCGGAGGCGTCGACCTGCTCGGCGTCGGCCAGGGCATCGGTCAACGGCCGCAGGGTGATCCAGATCTCGGGGCGGTCCGCCGCCGCGATGGCGGCGTAGGCGGCACGGACCCGCTCGACGGCGCTCATGCGTGTCCGCCGGTGCCGACGACGACCAGCGGTGTGCCGGGATCGACCAGGTGCCCGGCCGAGACCAGGATCTGGGTGACCACACCGTCCGACGGTGCGCGCAGGACGGTCTCCATCTTCATGGCCTCCAGCGCCAGCAGCGGTTGGCCGGTGACAACCTGTTCGCCGATGGCCACGTCGACCTTCCACACGCTCGAGGAGAACGGCGCGTCGACGCGCTGGTCGCCGTCTCCGAGAATGAGTTCGGCTGTGGGAACGACGGCGTTCTTGGCGGCACGCTCGGCCCGGTCGAACTCACCGGCGCGTTCCCAGGCGGCGCGTTCGGCGCCGAACGCGGTGGCCTGCTGGGCCCGGAACGCGGCGATATCGTCGGCGTTGTCGGCCAGGAACCGGTCGTGCTCGGCCAGCGAGAAGGTCCCGTCGGTGATGTCGATCGAACCCCGGCCCGCGGCCATATCGGCCCGCAACTCCAGGAGTTCCTCCGCCGACACCGGATACCAGGAGATTCGGTCGAAAAACCTGAGCAGCCAGGGGCTGCCGGGCTCGAACGGCGCGGTGTGCCGATAGCGGCTCCACACCTGGGTGGTGCGGCCGACGAACTGGTAGCCGCCGGGGCCCTCCATACCGTAGATGCACAGGTACGCGCCGCCGATACCGACGGAGTTCTCGGCGGTCCAGGTGCGGGCCGGGTTGTACTTGGTGGTGACCAGCCGGTGCCGGGGATCCAACGGGGTCGCCACCGGCGCCCCCAGGTAGACATCGCCGAGGCCCAGGGTCAGGTACTCGGCGGCGAAGACGGTGTCGTAGACGTCGGCCTGGCCGGCCAAACCGTTGATGCGCCGGATGAATTCGATGTTCGACGGGCACCACGGCGCGTCATCACGAACCCCGGAGGTGTACCGGGCGATGGCCTCTCGGGTGGCCGGGTCATCCCAGCTCAGCGGGAGCCGGACCTGACGGCTGGGGACCACCAGTTCGGAGGAGGCCGGCAGGTCGTCTTCGATCTCGGAGAGCAGCCCGAGCAGCCGGGGGACCGGCAACACATCGGGGTCGACGTGCACCTGCAGGGAACGGATGCCGGGGGTGAGGTCGAGAATGCCGGTGGCGCTGCCCTCCAGGCGCGTGTGCAGGGCATGCACCCGAGCCCGCAACGCGAGATCCAGGACGATATCGCCGTATTCGACGAGCACGTTGTCATCGCCGCTACGGCGGTAGGTGACCGCGGGCGCGCCGTCGACACCGGTGCGGCGGGCGAGCACCCCGTCATCACCGTCTCCGCTACGGGGCAGCCGGGCCACCCGGCGAGGCCCGAGCTCGATGCGCGACGGTGCCTCGGCTGCGCGTACCGGCACAAACCGTACGGTGTCACCGGGACGTAGCTGTCCCAGCTTCCAGCGCTGCGCCGCCACCACGGTGACGGGACAGACGAATCCGCCGAGGCTCGGACCGTCGGGGCCCAGCAGGATCGGGGTGTCACCGGTGAAATCGAGCGCGCCGACGGAGTACGCGTTGTCGTGGATGTTGGACGGGTGCAGGCCGGCCTCGCCACCGTCGGGGCGGGCCCACTGCGGTTTGGGGCCTTCGAGGCGGACACCGGTGCGTGCCGAGTTGAAGTGCACGCGGTAGGCGGCCCCGAACAGAGTGTCGATATCGCTGCGGGTGAAGAACTCCGGTGCCCCGTGCGGGCCCTCGGTGACGGCCAGTTCCCATTCGGTGCCGAAGGCGGGTCGCTCGTCGAGCGGTACCGGACCGCCAGGCTCGGTGGTGAAAGCCCTGGTGCGCAACACATCTCCGGCGTGCAGTTCGCGGCCTCCGTGCCCGCCGAACCGGCCGAGGGTGAAGGTGGACGCACTGCCCAGGTAGGCCGGCACGTCGAGGCCGCCGGCCAACAGCACGTAGGTGCGTAGGCCCGCCGTCTCGGCCGTGCCGATGTCGAGGACACCGTCCGCCGGGACCTGTACGGGTTCCCACATCGGGGCGGGGGCGCCGTCGACGGTGACCAGGCATTCGGCGCCGGTGACGCAGACCGTCGTCGGGTGGGTGAACCGCAGCGCCGGGCCCGACGCAGTGCACTCCAGTCCGGCGGCGTCCTCGGGGTTGCCCAGGGCGCGGTTGCCGAGCCGGAACGACAGGTCGTCCATCGGGCCGCTGGGGGGTACACCGACCTGCCAGAGACCGACCCGCCCGGGTACGTCCTGCACGGTGGTCAACAGGCCGGGCCGGTTGACAGTGATGCGGGGCCGGGGATCGGTGACCTCGGCGAGGGTGGCGGTGCTGTGCCGGGCCGCCCGCACATCGTCGTGATCAAGTGCGGCGCAGAGCATTCCGATGTTGATCTCGATGCCGTGCAGCTCGGTGCCGGCCAGCGCCTCGCCGAGCCGGGTCAGCGCGGCGTCCCGGTCCCCGGCGTGGGTGATGACCTTGGCCAGCAGCGGATCGTAGGACGCGGTGACCTCGGTACCGTCCTGCACCCAGCCGTCCACCCGGACGTCGGGAAACAGTTCGGGGTCGGGGAAGCTGACGGCGGTGATGGTGCCGACGCTGGGTCGGTAGTCGCGGGTCGGGTCCTCGGCGTAGACGCGCGCCTCCACCGCATGTCCGGTCACCGGCACTGTGCCGGTAGGGTATTCGTCGAGCATGCGCGCATCGCAGGTGGCCAGCCGCATCATCCAGGCGGCCAGGTCCACTCCGGTGACGGCCTCGGTCACGGGGTGTTCGACCTGCAGGCGGGCGTTGACTTCCAGGAACGACGCCTCCCGGCGTGCCGCGTCGTAGACGAATTCGACGGTGCCCGCGGAGCGATAGTTGACCGAGGCGGCCAGTGCGCGTGAGGTGGCGTGCAACTGATCACGGATCGCGTCGGGCAGCGCGGGTGCGGGCGCCTCCTCGATCACCTTCTGGTGCCGGCGCTGCAGCGAGCAGTCCCGATCACCCAGCGACAGCACACGTCCGGTGCCGTCACCGAAGATCTGTACCTCGACGTGGCGGGCGTTCTCGACATAGCGCTCGACGAAGACGCCGGCCGAGCCGAAGCTGCGTTCGGCCTGGGACACCACCCGCTGGTACGCCGTGCGCAGGTCGTCGGCGTTGCGGCACACCTGCATGCCGATGCCACCGCCACCGCCGGTGGCCTTGAGCATCACCGGGTAGCCGATCACGTCGGCGGCAGCCACCGCGGCGTCCGGATCGTCGAGCAGGTCGGAGCCGGCAAAGATCGGCACACCGGCCGCGCGGGCCGCGGCCCGCGCGGTGTGCTTGGTCCCGAACTCGCGCAGCTGCGCCGCGGTGGGGCCGGCGAACGCGATGCCGGCGGCTTCCACGGCCGCGGCGAAATCGGCGTCCTCGGAGAGGAATCCGTATCCGGGATGCACGATGGTCGCTCCGGAGGACGCCGCGGCGGCGAGAATGGCCTCGGTGCGCAGGTAACTGTCCCGGGGTGCGGCGGGACCGACCCGTACCGCGTCATCGGCCAGCGCGACGTGCGGGGCGCCGCGGTCGGCGTCGGAGAACACCGCGACGGTGCGCATGCCGAGCCCCTTGGCGGCGCGGATGAGCCGCACCGCGATCTCACCCCGGTTGGCGATCAGGACGTTGTGCATGCTCACACCACCTCCCTATTTCCCGTTGTGGTGCTCGCCCCGGCAGGCCGGGTGACGATCATCCGGACCGGGGTCGGCTCGAATGCGTTGCAGGGGTTGTTGATCTGGGGGCAGTTCGACACCAGCACCAGCGTGTCGATATCGGCGCGCAGGGCGACCCGCTTGCCGGGGCCGGACAGGCCGTCGACGATGCCGAGCGCTCCGTCGGGGTCTACCGGCACATTCATGAACCAGTTGATGTTGCTGGCCAGATCCCGCGCACCGAGGCCGTGCCGGGAACCTTCGAGCAGGAAGTTCTCCAGGCAGCCGTGCTGGGCGCGGGTGTGCTGCCCGTAGCGCAGCGTGTTGGATTCCTTGGAGCAGGCGCCGCCGAGGGTGTCGTGCACGCCCACTTCGTCGGCGACCACGGTCATCAACGCGTCCCCGGTGTCCGCGCGCAGCACCGAGCCGGTGGTCAGCGTGATGCGGCCCTGGCGGCGGATCGTCTCCTGTGCCGAGTACCGCACGCCGGTGTCCGCGGCCGCGTAGAGCAGGCAGTCGACGGCCTGGTTGCCGGCGAGGTCGACGATGGTCAGCACGTCCCCGGCGGCCACGACCGCGGACCAGGCGGCGCGCGCCGCGACGTACTCGTCGAGCACGACCGTCCCGTCGATCAGGGCGGGCACCGTGGCGGTGGCGGTCACAACTGTCCCCTCGCGGTGAGATCGGCGTCGGTGTTGGCGATGGCTTGGCGGTGCTCGGGTCCCAACGGCCCCACCAACTCTCCGTCGGTGAGCCGACCCAGGTCGGCGGGTGCCGGCCAGGCGTGGATCACCAGCGGGGAGCAGGTGAACTCCGGTCGCGGGTCCAGCGGGTGTGCCGTATTGGCCACCAGCACAATGGCATCGACGTGCAGCAACAGCTCCACCGAGGTGCCGGCGCCCGCGGAGCCGACCCAGTCGAAGGTGCCGTCGGCCTGCACGCGCACGCCCTGGAAGAAGGACACCGACGGTGGCAGGTCGCGGCGGTCCAGGCCGTGTTTCAGCGCGGCAAGGGTGAACAGTTCGCGGCCGGCGGGGGAGGGGGACTCCGGTGCGGCCGCGCCGTAGCGTTCCAGATTGCCTGCGCGGGTGGAGGTTCCGGTCAGCGCGTCGTGGGTGCCGGAGGTGTCGGCGACGATGGTGGCCAAGGCGCGGCCGAAACCGCTGAGCAGCGGATGGCCGTTGCCGAGGTAGGCCTGCCAGGGCACCTTCACGGTGTCGGCGACATTGAGTCGCTCATGGGGTGCGTCGGCGCGGTGCAGCAGCAGGTGCGCGCAGGTGTCCCCGGCCGGGTCGGTGAGCCGCACTCGGGTGCCGCGGGCCAGTGTCGCGCTCGAATAGCCGCCCGGCGCCACGGTTTCGGACCAGACCAGGGATTCCGCGGGTACTCCGGCAGGTGTCGTCGGGGAGGTCGATGCCGGAATGTGGCGCATGAATTCTGCGGTGCGTCCGTGCTGGGCGCGGGCGTGCGTGCGTGCTCCTGCCGTGGTGGCGGTTTCGGACGCCGTGTCGGTGCTGCTCACTGACCACCCTCGAAAAGTCGGGAGCCCGCCGGATGGACGGGCTTTCTGTCAGGTGACAGTTTTCGCGCCGTGCGGGCGGTGATGGTTGCCGTGATGTAACCGATGATTCGGATGCTGTTAACAGCGTGCTGCGAATGTTTCTGTCAAGTGACAGGTATTAGCGGCTGCTGCGCTGCCTATGCTTGAACTCCGCGAGGGGTCGGCGAAGGGGGAGTGGTGTTCGAGCGCGCCAAGTTCATGGTCACGTTCATCGGCGCCTACCGGCGCTCCCGCAGCGATGGCGGCGGGCACGAGGCGGCACTGCAAGCCGCCACCGACAACATGTTCCGGTCGAACCGCGTCAACGTGCCGGACGCGGTGTATGAGACGTGGAGCGACCCCCGCGACGAACTCGCGCTCGACGGCGGCGACTGGTTCGGTGACGGATCCCTGCAGATCACCGACGCCCACCTCGGGCTGCTGCGCCAGGCGCGACTCACCTGGGACGGTGCCGAACGTGGGGCGCCCATGCTGGATCCGGACCGCCCGTACGGGCGCTCAGATCTGCTCGCCCAGCTGGCTGAGGTCTTCGGGACCGGCGACGCCGATGAACTCGGGCGCCGCCACGTGGAGATGTACTTCGTGTTGGCGCGCGCCTTGCGGCACGCCACCCTGGCGCCGGGCCGCTATGCGCTGACCAACGTGGCGCCTGCCGACGTGCGCAGCGCGCTGCGCGGCTACGGCGAACTGTCCGCCGAGGACCTGGGCCTGGATGCCGACGGGCAGGTGAACCTCACCGAGGATCATCTGAAGCTGTTGCGCGGAATCGAGATCCGCTGGCCTTCGGAATACGAATGCCGCGGCCGCCTCGACGCCGGCTGCTACCCGGCGGCCGCCGCCGACCCGAAGCGGCCCTACGGGGACTTCACCTTCATCGAGGTCGACATGGCACGCATCCTGGGTGAGCTCCCGCCGGCACCGGCGAGTGGTCCGGCGATCTTCGAACCCAGCGCCGACCTCGCGCTGCGCCTGCAGCGTCTGCACTGGCAGATGCTGGGCGCCATGCAGGTGTTCCTGGAACAGGCGGCGCTGGCACCCGGGACGTACGGCCTGTACCCCGACCACCCGTGACACCGGCGGATTTCGACCTGTCGCCCGACGATCTGCGCATCGTCACCGAATACGTGGCGGCCGCGGCGGAAGCGCTGCTTCCGTTCTACGCCGAAGTCCATCCCGGTGACACCCGGCCGCGCGACGCCATCGCGGCGGCGTGGCTCTTCGTCGGCGGTGCGCCGCGGTCCGCACTGCAGCGGACCACATCGATGGAGGCGCACCGCGCGGCCGCCGGCGCCACTGACGCGGTCGCGCGGCTGGCCGCCCAGGCCGCCGGTGACGCGGCGTCCGCGGCCTATCTGCATCCGATCGCCAAGGCACACCAGGTGGGACACATTCTTCGGGCGGATGCCAATGCCGCACGGATCGCCGAGATCACCGCCGTCTCCGGCCCTGTCGCCGCGCACGACGCGATCGCGCGGGCCGCCGGCCGCGCCACACCCGAGCTGCGCGGGATTCTGCGGCGCTATCCACCCGCGGCGGCCGGCCGTAGCCGTACCGCTCAGCTGATGAAAATCCTGGACGATGCGCTGCGCACAACCCCGTAGAACTGGGCAAATACCCACTACGGACCACCCGCCCGCAGACACCGCGTTGCTACGATTGCCGGCGTGCCTGACGAAACCACGCCCGAGGACGACGCCGTCCGCGAGGACTCCGCTTCGGAAGACCAAGCCAACGAGGTGAACGGCAGCAAGCAGGCCGAGCCCGCGGACGCGGCCGGGGACGACGCGGAGCAGTCGGAGGGTTCGGGCCGCAGCCCGGTGGTCATCGCCGTCATCGCCATGCTGCTGGCCATCGCCACCCTGGGCGCATCTGCCTATATGTGGCGCAATCCGCTGACCCCGATCGATGCCCCCACCGCGGCGCCGACCGAGGCGCCGGAGCCGACCTTCACCGACGCCCAGCGCGATGAGGCGAAGGCCAAGGTGTGCGATGCCTTTCTGGTGGTCAGCACCGGGGTGGCCAACAGCAGCGGCCTGCAGGCCGCCGACGGTGACGCCATCGGCGCCATCGCCATCGCCACCAACGCGCGCCTCGCCCTCTACGGCGGGGGTGTCTACATGCTGAACCGGGTGGACCCGGCGACCGAGCCTCAACTGGCCGAGGCGGCACGGGCCTTCGGCAACGCGTTGATGGACGTCGGGGCCGCCGCGGTCGCCAACATTCCGAGCGATGACCCGGCGCACCAGGAACGCGTCAAGGACGCCGACGACGAGAACGCCAAGCTGCAGGGCATCTGCAACCCGCAGTAGATTCAGCCGGCGGCCGGGTCCGGTGCGCGCACCCCGTACGGTGCCGCGTCGAGCAGGGTCACCGACACCTGCGCCCCGCTGGGCACCCGGTAGCTGCGCTGTTCCCCGGGGCGGGCACCGGAGATGGCATCGCCCAGCGGCGACTGCGCCGAGCACACCTCCAGGTCACCGAGCTCCGCGATCGGCGTGCCCAGCAGGAAGGTCTCGGTCTCGCCGGTGCCGTCGAAGCGCACGGTGAGAATCATTCCGGGCTCGGCGATTCCGTCATCGGCCGGCGTCTCGTCGATCGCGGCGTTCATCAGCAGATCCTGGATCTGCCAGATCCGTGACTTTCGGGCCTGGTGCATGTCCCAATCGGTGGTGTCGTCGTCGGCGCTGACCGCCAGTAGGTCGGCGAGCTCGGCTTCCATCCGGTCGCGGGACTGCCTGCTGATCCACACATGGTGATTCGGGCGCATGGGTTCTCCTCATCGGCCGTCGATCGGGCCGTCCACTCGATGGTGGCCCGGCGGCGCCCCGGTGCGTTTGCCCGGACGGGACAACCGGACCGGTCGCATTTGTCGGTTCCCGACATGTCCTATTGCGCGGCGAGCTCGATCGTCATCGCCAGCCGCTTGTGCGGGTCGTCGAGGTCCAGCGTGGTGACCTCGGCCATCTTGCGCAGCCGGTAGCGGACGGTGTTCTCGTGGACGCCGAGTGCCTCGCCGGCCTGGGCGAGGTCACCCTGCGCGGTCAGCCAGGCGCGCAGCGTGGCGACGTACTGGGTGGACTGCGCGGCGTCGTGGCGCCGCAGTTCGGCCACCGGTCCGCGCGCCGGCACCCGGGTGGACCGGGCTGCGGTGCGCAGCCGCTGCAGCAGGATGTCGTGCCAGGTTTCGTCGTAGGCGGGTACGTCATCGGGGGTCGCCGGGTCTTCGTGCAGGGCCAGGCACTCGTCGGCCTCCTGGCGAGCCGCCGCCAGCTCGGTGGCCTCGGCGGGTGCGCTGATACCGGCCCGGATCGTGGTGTGGGCCGGGAGTGCGCCGCGCAGCGCGCTCACCCACCGCCGGGCCGGGTCGACATCCTCACTCGGCAGCACGGTGTACAGGGTGTTGCGGCCCAGGCTGCTGCGGCCGGGACGTGACCAGCCGAATCCGGAGGTGGCGTGTTCGAACGCCAGCAGCAGCGCGGCATGCGGTTCACCGGCGATATCGGCGTGCACGGCGATCACCCGCAGCCCGGTCCGGCGCAACCCGAGCCTGCTGGCCGCGGTCGCGGAATCGGCGGAGCCGTCCAGCAGCCGCGCCACCAGATCGGACTCGACCTGACGCTCCAGGTCGGCACTCGCGCGCGAACGCAGGACATGCATGGCCACGGTGCGGGCCCCGTCGGACAGCGCGCGGCGCCGGGCATCATCGAGCGGCTCCCGCGACGTGCCCCACACCGAACCGAGCAGTTCGCGGCCGGCCCGCACCGCCACGACCGTCCGCCCGGTCAGGCCGAGGGCGGGTTCGGCGTCGACGAACAACGGTTCGTCCGATGCCACCAGGTGTGCGAAAACACCACGGTTACTGAGCAATTCACGCACCTCCGCGGGTACCTCGCGGTTCAGGATGGTGTCGGCCCTGGCAGTGTCGGCGTGCGCCTGCAGCCGCGAGTACGCGAGCAGCCGCGCATGGGCGTCCTCGATGGTGACCGCGCAGCCGATGGAGTCGGCGACGCTGTCGGCGAGCGCGAACAGGTCGGTGGGGCCGCGACCGGCGGCCGTCTCGCGGCCCTCCAACACCAGTCCGTAGACGATGGCGGCCAGCTCGCTCCACGGCACCGCGGAATCCACCACCAGCACCGCGACATCGGATTCCTCGCCGACGCCGGACTCGTCACCGCGGCTCAGGACGGCCACCGACTGGCTGGCGCGCGCCCACTGCACCGCCTCGGGCACCGACCGCGCGCCGACGGCGAGCAACACATCGCCGATGACCGGGCCGGTCTCCTCGGTTGCCTCGTGCAGCGCCACGCTGCGCAGCACCGTCGCGCGCGATATCGCCGAGGTGCACAAGCGCACGCCGTAACTGCCCAGGACGTTCACCAGGCGGTCCAGGGTGACCATGAGCGGCTCCTCCGTCGTGCCGGATGCCCAGCCTAGTCAGCGCCGAGCAGCCGGATGCGTAGCCGGTCGGGGGCGATATCGCGGCCGCCGTCGAGGTCATCGGCCAGCGCCTGGGCCCGGTCGATCAACCCGGCGACGTCGATGCCGTACGGGGCGGGCAGCTCGATCGGGCGTAGTCGCCCGGCAGCCCGGCGCAGCAGCGTGGCCGCACCCGTCGGGTTACCGCGCTGCACATGGGTGATGCCGACCGCCAGCTGCGCCAGCCCCTGCCACAGTGCGCGTTCGGAATCCGGGCCGTCCTTCCACGCCGATTCCAGCACCTCGTGCGCGCCGAACGCCTGGCCGCGGTCGAGGAGGTCCTGGGCGTAGCGCAAGGTCTCGGTCGGGGACAGTCGCAGATCGTCGGGGATGCGCGGCACCCCGGTGCTGCCGTAGGGCAGCGGCCGGCCCAGCGCGTCGCGGGGCCGGGTGTTGCGCGGCCGTCCGGTGTCGTCGCGGTCGCGCTCGGCATCGGAACCCACCGGTACAGCTTGGCAGCACCCGCTGGCGCTGGGCCGGCCGCATCGAGGCGCCCTGCCCACAGTGGTAGCTGAGGAAGTCCTCAGCGACCGGCGAAACATCCGGCCCGGTACGCGGCAGGTCGCGGAATTGCGCACAACCACCGAACGAATGTCAAATTGTCGCCGTCGTCAGTGGACGAAACCAAAACGAGCAAACGTCATATAGTTTCCAATCATGGTGAACCCTCTGGCGTCCGCGCTGGCCGAGTCGTTGACCGCCAGCGCCAACGATCTGGTGCTGCTCGCCGACGGCCAGTGGATCCGCCACCCGTGGCCGGAGATCTACGCACGCGCGGAGAACGTCGCCGACTTTCTGCTCAACGAGGACATTCGCCGTCTGGGTCTGGTCGGCGAGCCGACCGCCGAACTCATCTCTTCGGTCATCGGTGCCTTCCTGGCGGGCGCGGCGGTGTCCATCCTGCCGGGACCGATCCGCGGTGCCGACACCACCCAGTGGGCGCAGGCCACCCAGGCCCGGTTCCGCGGCATCTCCGCCGGGCGGGTCGGCAGCCAAGGTGTCTACCGTGAAAAGCTTTCCAGCGCAGGCGAATCGCCGACTATCGTCGACCTCGCGACGGTGGCGCATCCGCGGCGGTCGACCGGTCTCCGGCTGCCGTGCCTGGATGCTGCGGTCGCGATCATGCAGGGCACCGCGGGCTCCACCGGCACACCCAAGACCGTGCAACTGCCACCCGCGGCGGTGCTGGCCAACCTGAGCGGACTCAACCATCGGATCGGGATCGGTCCCGGTGATATCGGATGCTCCTGGCTGCCGCTCTATCACGATATGGGCCTGAGCTTCCTGCTCTCCGGGGCGCTGGCCGGCAGCGATGTCTGGCAGGCGCCCACCTCGGCATTCCAGGCCTCACCGTTCCGCTGGCTGAACTGGCTCTCCGAGAGCGGGGCATCGGTCACCGCCGCGCCGAACATGGCCTACGGCATGATCGGCAAGTACTCCAGGCGGGTCACCGATGTCGATCTGTCCGCGCTGCGTTTCGCACTCAACGGCGGCGAACCCGTGGACTGTGAACTGACCGAGCGCTTCGCCACCGAGATGGCCCGCTTCGGCTTCTCCGCGGGTGCGCTGTCTCCGTCTTACGGACTTGCCGAATCAACCTGTGCGGTCACGGTTCCGGTGCCCGGTGTCGGTATGCGCATCGATGAGACGGTGTTCACCACCGAGCACGGCACCGCGCCGCGCCGGCATGCCGTCCTGGGTGCGGCCATCCCCGGGATGGAAGTCCGCATCGAACCGTACGAGAACGCCGCCACCGAGGTCGCCGACCGTGAGCTCGGGGAGATCGCGATCCGCGGCACATCCATGTTCTCCGGCTACCTCGGCGAGGCCTCCCGCACCGCCGACGCATGGTTCCGCACAGGCGATCTGGGCTACTTCGTCGACGGCGGCCTGGTGGTGTGCGGACGCGCCAAGGAGATCATCACCGTGGCCGGCCGCAACATCTTCCCGGCCGAGGTCGAGCGGATCGCGGCCCTGGTTCCCGGGGTGCGCGAGGGTGCGGTGGTGGCCGTCGGCGTCGGGGAGGGCTCCATCCGCCCCGGCCTGGTCGTCACCGCCGAGTTCCGCGGCCCCGACGAACCCGGCACCCGCGCCGCACTGATGCAGCAGGTCGCCTCGGGGTGCGGGGTCGTTCCCGCCGATGTGGTGTTCGTCAAACCCGGCACGCTGCCCAGGACGTCGTCGGGCAAGCTGCGCAGGCTCGAAGTCAAACGTGGCCTCGAGGTCGCCGCCGGCGGCTAGCTGTTCATCGAGTGCCAGGGGCAGAACGCCACCGTGGCGGTGCCCACCACGAACGATGCGACATCCTCGGGCACCGAGTCAGATGCCATCACGTTGTCGACCACCGCGAGTTGGCTGACGCCGGTGCCCATGATGCGGCACAGGCTCTGCGCGCTCGTCAGCGCCGCGGGTGCGGTGTAGAACTCGGGAATGATGCCGGCGTTGGTCAGCGCATTGACATAGGCACGTTCGGTCTGCGGATCGGCTCCGGCGGGCGCCGCACCGAGTAGCGCAGCCGACGCCACGGTGAGGGCGGTCAGGCCGCCGAACAGACTTCTGTGCATGACACGAAGGTAGGTCATCGGCAGCCCCGCCAGCGTCCATTCGGGCTTTCGTGGCCCATCCGCAACAATGGAGCGCGATGGCGAGCACTGTGGAGACCCGGCCCGGCCCGATCGTGCGGTTGGTGACCCGCATGACCCGCAGGCGGCTGGGGCTGCCCCGGCCCGTCAGCGGATACCGGGTGACCCACGATCTCGCGGTACCGATGCGCGACGGGGTGCGGCTGCTCACCGACCTGTATACGCCGGTGGCCGACCCGACCGGCACGGTGTTGATCCGCACCCCCTACGGCCGGGCCAACCTGCCGGCGACGGTGACCGCCGGGATCTACGCCGAGCGTGGCTATCGCGTCGTGATGCAAAGCGTGCGAGGAACTTTCGGATCGGAAGGGCATTTCGAGCCGGGGGTCGCCGAGGCCGACGATGCCGCCGACACGGTGGCCTGGATGCGCGAGCAACCCTGGTTCGGCGGTGCGTTCGCCACCGTCGGCTCGTCCTACCTGGGCTTCACCCAGTGGGCGCTACTGGCCGACCCGCCTGCCGAACTGAGCACCTCGGTGATCGGCATGGCCCCGCACGACTTCGCCGAATCTGGCTGGAGCACCGGTACATTCGCCCTCGCGGATTTCCTGACCTGGAGTTTCCAGGTTGCTCGGCAGGAAGACGGCGGCACACTGCGCACCGTGGCGCGGATGGTGACAGTGCCGTGGCGGCTGAAACGCCCGCTGAGCACGGTGCCACTCAGCGACGCCGGCGCGAAGATGCTGAAGGGCCGTGCCCCGTGGCACGAGGCCTGGCTGCGCACCCCGGACCTGTCCGACCCGTACTGGCGGCCGAGCCGGCTCGGGCATGCGTTGCAGCGGGTCACTACCCCCGTGCTGCTGGTCACCGGCTGGCAGGACGTCTTCCTGACCCAGACTCTCGATCAGTACCGGCAGCTCGAAGACCGCGGCGTGCGGCCGTCGCTGGTGATCGGTCCGTGGAGCCACGGCGACGGCGGCGGCGATGTGCTGCGCGATTCGTTGCGCTGGCTGGACGGCGAGCGCCCCGTGGGGGTGCGGGTCCACGTCACCGGCGGTGGGGAATGGCGTCAGCTGCCGGCCTGGCCGCCGCCTGCCGGGCAACGGGTGCTGCACCTGCGGCCGCGGGCCAGGCTCGGCGCGGAACCCGCACCGGTCGGTGCCGCCGTGGCCCGGTTCGTGTTCGACCCGGCGGATCCGACGCCGACCGTCGGCGGACGCCTGCTGTTCGCCCCGCGCGGCTACCGCGACGACACCGCGCTCGCGGCCCGCGGTGACGTCGTCACCTTCACCGGCCCGGTACTCGACGAGCCACTCGAGGTGATCGGGGTACCGCGAATCGAGTTGGCGCACAGTGCCGATACCGGCTGGGCCGATGTGTGGGTGCGGATCAGCGAGGTCGACGGCGACGGACGCTCCCGCAACGTCAGCGACGGCTATGTCAGCCGGGTACCGGGGGCGCAGGAACTGCTGAAGCTCGACCTCGACCCGATCGCGCACCGCTTCGCGGCCGGTGCGCGCATCCGGGTCGCCGTCGCCGGAGGGTCGCATCCGCGATTCGCCCGCAACCCCGGCACCGGCGAGCCGGTGTGGTCGGCGTCGCGGCTGCTGCGCGCCACCCACGAGATCGGCCCGGGCTCGCGGCTCATCCTGCCCGTCCCCGAGTGACTAGTGCACATCCACCGGCGGTCACCGCCGGCGGATGTGCGCAAATCGCCGGTACTAGCGGACTTTGAGGACGACCTTGCCTTTGGCGCTGCGGTTCTCCAACGATGCGATCGCCTCACCGGCGCGCTCCAGCGGGTAGACGACGGGCTCGGGTGCGCTGACCGCGCCGGAGGCCAGCAGCGGCGCCAGCTCGGCCCACTGCTGCGCCAGATAACCCGGATGCGTCCCGGTCCAGGCGCCCCACCCGACACCGATGGCGTCAACGTTGTTGAGCAGCAACCGGTTCACCTTGACCGTCGGGATCTCGCCGCCGGTGAAACCGACCACCAGCAGTCGCCCGCCCGGGGCCAGCGAGCGCAGCGAGTCGGTGAAGCGGTCACCACCGACGGGGTCCAGCACGATGTCCACCCCGCGTCCGCCGGTGAGTTCCTTGACCGCGTCCTTGAAGCCGTCGGCCAGTACCACATCGGATGCCCCTGCCGCCCGGGCAATTTCGCCCTTGTCCTGCGAGCTGACCACCGCGATGGTGCGCGCCGCACCGAACGCCGGGGCCAGTCGCAACGTCGAGGTGCCGATACCGCCGGCCGCGCCGTGCACCAGCACCGTGTCACCCTTGGCGATCCGGCCGCGGGTGCGCAGCGCGAAATGCACCGTCAGATCGTTGAACAACACCCCGGCGCCCGCCTCGAAGGACACGTTGTCGGGCAGCGCGAACACCCGCTCCTCGGGCAGGGTCACCACCTCGGCCATCCCACCGGTCAGCATGCACAACCCGGCGACCCGGTCACCGGCCGCGAACGCCGATCCCGCGGGCGCACTGCGCACCACACCGGCCACCTCGGCGCCCGGCACGTAGGGCAGCGGCGCCTTGTACTGATAGAGGCCGCGGGTCTGCAGCGCATCCGGGAACGCCACACCGGCCGCGTGCACATCGATCACCACACCATCGGCGGCGGGTTCGTCGATGTCCACCAGCTCCGCAGCGTCGGGACCGTCCAACCGGGGTATCTGTATTGCGCGCATGACTGACCATTTAACATGCGTCAAGTGATCAGGGCACGTGCCGCGGTACTCCTCGAGCCCGGACTGGATCCGCAGCTCACCGACATCGAATTGCGCGATCCGGTGGGTGACGAGGTACTCGTGCGCATCGACGCCGTCGGAATCTGCCACACCGACATCACCATGGCGTCCTTCTTCAGCAAGACCCCGATGGTGTTCGGGCACGAGGGTGCGGGCACCGTCGTCGCCGTCGGCCCGCAGGCGCAGCGCCGGGTCGGGGAGCAGGTCGTGCTGACCTTCGCCAGCTGCGGCGCCTGCGGCAATTGCGCCCAGGACCGGCCCGCCTACTGCGATGCGTCCACCAACCTCAACATGCGCGGGGGCCGCCGCGACGAAACCAGCGCACTGCGGCTGGGCGGGGTACCCATCACCGGTGGCTTCTTCGGGCAGTCCAGCTTCGCCACCCATGCCATCGCCGGCAGCCGCAACGCGGTGCCGTTGCCCGGCGGCTTCGACCCGGCGCTGGCCGCCCCGCTGGGCTGCAGCGTGCAGACCGGTGTCGGCGCGGTCGTCAACGTGATCGGCGCAGCCCCCAGCGTCGCGGTGTTCGGTGCCGGCGCCGTCGGGCTGTCCGCGGTGATGGGCGCCCGGATTGCGGGGGCGGCCACGATCATCGCGGTCGACCCGATCGCCGAGCGGCGCGCGCTGGCCGCCGAGCTGGGCGCCACCGTCACCCTGGACCCGACCGGCACCGATGCCGCCGCCGAGATCGTGAACCTGACCGGGGGAGTCGCCGGCGCGGTGGATACCACCGCACGCCCCGATGTCATCGCCTCGGCGGTGGGGGTGCTGGCCGCACGCGGCACGCTGGCTCTGGTGGGTCTCGGGGCGCCGACCGCCGAGCTACCGGTGACGCTGATCATGGCAAAGGGGCTGACGGTCCGGGGCGTGGTCGAAGGCGACAGCGACCCGCAGGTCTTCATTCCGCAACTCGCCGAGTACCACCGCCGCGGCGAACTGCCGCTGGACAAGTTGATCACCAGCTACCCGTTCGACGACTTCGACCGGGCGTGGGCCGCCGCGAAGGCCGGCCGGGCAATCAAGCCGGTGCTGCTCACCGGGCGTTAAGATCCCTGTCCAGGCAAGGCCTGTCCACCGGCAACGGCGCCGACTGATTGGAGCAACTCCGATGACACTGCCAGCGCTCCCACCGGCCAAC
Source organism: Mycolicibacterium frederiksbergense (assembly GCF_012223425.1). Classification (GTDB taxonomy): domain Bacteria; phylum Actinomycetota; class Actinomycetes; order Mycobacteriales; family Mycobacteriaceae; genus Mycobacterium; species Mycobacterium frederiksbergense. The sequence goes on along the minus strand of NZ_CP038799.1, from coordinate 628,153 downwards.
ACAGTGCACGTACGTTCCTTCGACGGCACCCGGCTGCACGTCCGGGTCTTCGGGCCCGACGACGGCTATCCGATCGTGCTGGCACACGGCATCACCTGCGCCATCGAGGTCTGGGCCCACCAGATCGCCGACCTGGCCCGCGACTACAAGGTGATCGCTTACGACCACCGCGGGCACGGCCTCAGCGAGGCCCCGCGCGGCCGCAAGGCCTACAGCCTCAACCATCTGGCCGCCGATCTGGATGCGGTGCTCGATGCGACGCTGGCCCCGGGGCAACGCGCGGTCATCGGCGGGCATTCGATGGGCGGTATCGCCATCAGCGCCTGGTCACAGCGTTACCCGCACCGCGTCGCCCAATGCGCCGACGCCGTCGCGCTGATCAACACCACCACCGGGGACTTGTTGCGCGATGTGCAGCTGGCCCAGGTGCCGCCGGCGCTGGCCGCCACCCGGATCCGCGGCGCGGGGACCCTGCTCAAGACCTTCGGCGCCACCCCGGTCCCCAAGCTCGCCGACCGGGCCAACAAGCGTTTCGTCGCCTACCTCGCGGTCGGTCGCGACGCCGATCCGTCGGTCGCCGAACTGGTGTACCGGCTGTTCGCCACCACCTCGCCCGCGGGCCGCGGCGGATGGGCCCGGGTATTGGTCGACGGACTTGGTGCACAGCATATTTCGCTGCACAACCTGACGGTGCCGACGCTGGTCATCGGCAGCACCAAGGACCGGTTGCTGCCGATCAACGCGTCCCGGCACATCGCCGAGCACGCCCCCAACCTGACCGAGTTCGTGGAGCTGCCCGGCGGGCACTGCGCCATCCTGGAATGCCCCGATGAGGTGAACCGCACCTTGCGTTCACTCGCCGAATCGGTTACCCAGCAGCGCCTCAGCTCCTGAGGTAGGCACCCACCTCGGCCGCCGCGCGGTGCCCGGAGCGCACCGCGCCATCCAGGAAACCGGTCCACTGGTCGGCGGTTTCGGTTCCGGCCCAGAAGATTCCGTCCACCGGTTCACGCAGGTGCGCTCCGTGCTCGACCCACGCACCGGGCGGTACGGCCGCGGTGGGCCCGCCGGGGGCGAACGGTTCGGCGCTCCAGCAGTGATCCAGGTAGTCGACCGGGGTGGCGGCGGCGGCACCGAACAACGTCGTGAAGCACCCGAGTGCGCGTTCGCGACGCACCTCGGGCGCCAGGTCGTCGAAGGTGCGCGCATCGGCGAAGCCCAGCAGGATCCCGGGCCCGTCATCGCCGGGGCTGACATCGAAGGTGATGAAGATCGGGCCCTCATCCGACAGCGCCTCCCCGGAGCACCCCCCGGTCCGCCAGAACGGCTTCTCGTAGGCGGCATAGGCCTTGCTGAGATTGCCCTGCGGCCAGTGCTTCGCGAGCTGAACGTGGCCCGCGGGCAGCGGCGGATCGAAGGTGATCGCCGCCCGGTGGGCGGGCGCTATCGCCAGCACGAGGGCGCTCGCGGCATGCTCGCCGCGCGCGGACCCCACGGTGAAACCGGAACCGGTGCGGGTGATACTTCGTACCGGCGCGCCGGTGATCACCCGGTCGCCGAGGTCGGCGGCCATCCGCTCGGCGATCTGCTGGGTGCCCGCCGGGAAGCGGTCCTGCTGGGCGCCGCCCTTGACGTCGAGCATCCGGCCCAGCCCGCCGGCGGCCTTGACGTAGCGCACCGCGTGCAGCATCGACACATCGCCGGGTTCGCACCCCCACGTCACCCGCGCCATGATGGCCATCAGATTGCGGGTGGAGGCGCTGGCATGGACGGCGCGCAGCCAGCCCTCCAGGCTCTTCTGATCCAGCCGGTGCGCGGCCGGGGCCGCCCAGGTGTCGGTCACCGGGATCAGCTTGCTCAGCCGGTCGAAACGCCACTGGATACGGGACACGTCGAGCAGTTCGATCAGCGACAGTTTCGGGATGGTGCTGCGGTAGGAGCGCACCTTGCCGTGCCAGCGGATGAGGTTCTTGCCGCGACTGTAGGTCGGCACCGTCTCGCAGCCCAGTTCGGCGGCCAGCGCGATCACGGCGTCCTGGGTCGGCCCGACGAACGTCGCGCCCAGGTCGACGGGCACCCCGGCCAGCGTCGCGGTGTGGGCGCGACCCCCGACCCGGTCCCGCCCTTCGAGCACCACCACCTTGTGCCCACGTTTGGTCAGCTCGCGTGCCGCTGACAGTCCTGCGAATCCGGCCCCCACCACGATCACATCGGTCACGCCCCCTTCCTACGCGATTTCGGCGTGAAAACGTGCGGTATGCGCACGATTTCACGGCGAAATCGCAGTAGGGTGCCCGCTGTGAAGGTGATGACTGCGCTGTTCGGTCCTGTGGGAGCCATCGAACGCGCCGAGGCGCTACGCGATGCCGGGGCCAGTGGGGTGTTCACCTTCGAGGGGCCGCACGACGTCTTCACGCCGTTGACGCTGGCCTCCACCGTCGGCGGCCTGGACCTGATGACCAACGTGGCGATCGCGTTCCCGCGCAACCCGATCCATCTGGCGCACCAGGCCATCGACCACCAGATCCTGACCCAGGGCCGGTTCACCCTGGGGCTGGGCACCCAGATCCGCACCCAGATCGAGAAGCGGTTCGGCGCCGAGTTCGACCGCCCGGTGGTGCGGATGACCGAACTCGTCGCGGCGCTGCGCGCCATCTTCACCACCTGGTCCACCGGGGAGCGGCTGGATTTCCGGGGTGAGTACTACCGCCACACCCTGATGACGCCGACGTTCACCCCGCGCGACAACCCGTACGGGCCGCCGCCCATCTACGTCGGCGCCCTCGGGCCGCGGCTGACCAAGGCGACCGCGCAGCACGCCGACGGTCTGCTGGTGATGCCGTTCGGCAACAAGAAGTTCCTGCACGAGGTCACCATGACCGCCGTCGACGAGGGCCTCGCCGCGGGCGGACGCACCCGCGCCGACCTGGCGATCGTCCCCGAGATCATCGTGTCGGTGGGTGAGGACCACACGGCCACCCGGCAGCTGCTGGCCTTCTACGGGTCCACACCCGCCTACCGGCCGGTGCTCGACATCCACGGCTGGGGGGACCTGCAGCCCGAACTGAACGCGCTGTCCAAGCAGGGCCGCTGGTCGGAGATGGGCGCGCTCATCGACGACGATGTGCTGCACACCATCGCCGCGTGCGGCACCCCGGCGCAGGTGGCGGCCCATATCCGGGACCGCGTGGACGGCATCTCGGACCGGATCTGCATCTATCAGCCCGGACCGATCGAAACGGAATTGCTGGCCCAGATCGTTGACGAGCTGCGCACCTGAGGTCCTAAGGTGGGTGGTACGGGGCAGGACCACAAGGAGGTTGTCCGGTGTCCAACGAAACTGCGACCGAACCCGAGTTCTCCGATGTGCTGATCATCGGTGCCGGTATCTCGGGTATCAACGCCGCCTACCGCATCCACGAGCGCAATCCCGGGCTGAGCTACACCATCCTGGAACGCAGGCAGCGCATCGGCGGCACCTGGGACCTGTTCCGCTACCCGGGGATTCGTTCCGACAGCGATATCTTCACCCTCAGCTACCCGTATGAGCCGTGGACCCGACGCGAGCATGTCGCCGACGGCGCTGACATCCGCGAGTACCTGACCGAGACGGCCCGCAAGTACGGCATCGACCGGCACATCCGGTTCGATACGCGGGTGTCCTCGGTGGACTGGGATTCGGCAACCGACACCTGGACGGTGCACGCCGAACAGGACGGGGTGGCCACCACCCACCGGGCAAGGTTCGTCTTCTTCGGGACCGGCTATTACAACTACGACCAGGCGCACACCCCGGATTTCCCGGGCATCGAGTCCTTCGCCGGGACCGTCGTGCATCCGCAGTTCTGGCCGGAGGACCTCGACTACGCCGGCAAGCGGGTGGTGGTCATCGGCAGCGGCGCGACCGCGATCAGCCTGGTGCCCGAGTTGGCCGAGAAGGCAGCCCACGTGACCATGCTGCAACGCTCACCGACCTACATGATGTCCATGCCCGCGGTGCCCAAGCCGATGCAGGCGGTCCGGAAGGTGCTGCCGCGCAAGATCGCCCACCAGGTCGTCCGGTTCCGCAACGCCTGGTATCACTTTCTGCTGTACATGTTCTTCCGCAAGGCGCCGGGCCTCGGCCGCAAGGTGATCCGCCGGGCCACCATTGCCGAACTGCCCGAGGGCTATCCGGTCGACGTCCATTTCAAGCCGCGTTACAACCCGTGGGACCAGCGGATGTGCCTGGTGCTCGACGGTGATCTGTTCGAGGACATCAGCGCCGGCCGCGCCGAGGTGGTCACCGAACACATCGACCGCATCGACGCCGACGGCATCGTGCTGACCTCGGGGGACCGTATCGACGCCGACATCATCGTCACCGCCACCGGTCTGCAGTTGCAGTCATTCGGCGGCATCGAGATCTCCATGGACGGTAAACGGGTCGACCCCACCGAACGCTTCGTCTACAAGGAACATCTGCTCGAGGACATCCCCAACATGGCCTGGTGCATCGGTTACACCAACGCGTCCTGGACGTTGCGCGCCGACATGACCGCGCGGGCGGTGGCCAAATTGTTGGCCTACATGGATTCCCACGGCTACACCAGCGCCTACCCGCACCTGGGCTCGACCGTCATGCCGGAGAAGCCGACGTTCGACCTCGACGCCGGCTACATCAAACGCTCCCCGCACGCACTGCCCAAATCGGGGACGAAGCGGCCGTGGAACGTCCGGCACAACTACGCGCTGGATACCGTCGAGCATCGTTTCGACCGGATCGAGGAGTCGATGGTGTTCGGCCGGGTGCAGGCCGCCGCGGCTTCCCCGCGAGTGAGCGTGTCTGAGGCCGACACGCCGCCCGCTGACCAGACTCTGCGCACCGTCGCGGGCTGAGTTCAGGGCGTCCGGATCGTCAGGCCCGTCGCGAGTAGCTGCGTGGCCGACAAGCCGAACGTCGTCTTGAAACGGTCGGCCAGATGCGACGGGCTGGCGAACCCGGCTTCGGCCGCGGCGGTGGTGAGATTCTGGCCCGCGGCGAGCTCCGCCCCGGCCCGCATCAGCCGGCACCACAGCCGGTAGCGGCGCAGACTGGACCCGATCTCCTGCCGGAACAGGTGCAGGAACCGGGATTCGGACAGCCCGGCCGACGCGGCGAGCTCGGCGGCCGGCACCGCGGCGGCCGGGTCGTCTCGAACCTGCTTGGCGGCCAGCTCGATTCGCGGGTCGATCACCCGGACATCCGAGGGTGCCGCGATATCCAGCCAGCGCAGCGCCTCGATGTCATCGGTGGGCGGGGTGAGCAGTGCGGTCTCGGCGGCGTGCTGGACGCCGATATCGCCGTGGAACCGGTCGAACTGCGCACGGCAGGCGGCCGAGCGCTGCGAGGCGGGGTCGAGGTAACACGACACCAGCGGGGTCGGGGCGAGCGGAGCGACGGGAGAAGATCCCGTCATCGTCAGGTGGTGCACCAGCCGCGGCGGTATCAGCGCCGTGCGCGCCTCGATGCGCTGCGTGCCGACCTGCACCGTCAGCGGCCCGTCCACCCCGACGGCCAGGCACCACACCGAGCCGGAGTGGGGTTGCAGGCCCAGACCGGGGCCGGAATAGAGGGCCTGTCCCGGCCACAACCACACCGCCGGATAGCAGGTTTGTGGAAGCGGAGCGGGTGCTCGGGGCGACATGCTGGACTCCTCGTCAAGTGCTCAGGAGGTTACCGTGGCCCTAGTAGTGATCGGCATCGTCGGGGTGTTCTTCCTCGGTATGGGTCTGTATGCGCTTGCTGCGCCGGCGACCATGCTGCGCCCGTTCGGGTTCACCCTGGCCGCCGATGCGCAGCGCGCGGAAGTGCGTGCGGTGTATGGCGGTTTCGGTGTGGCCATCGCCGTGGTGCTCGGGTATGCGGCGGCCACGCCGGGGGAGGTGCGCACCGGCGTGCTGATCACCGTCGGCGCGGCACTGGGCGGGATGGCGCTGGGCCGGGTGGCGTCCGCGGTGCTCGGTGACCGGACGTCGTTCTACCCCAACTGGTTCTACTGCCTGGTGGAGGCGGTGGCCGCCGGCGCGCTGTGCTGGGTGGCCTAGTTCACCCGCTCGCAAGCGGGAGGTGCCCCCAGCTCGCGAGGAGATCTAGGCCGTGTCTGATAAATGCGGTAGCCAAAGTGTGATGGCCCTTAGGACTGCTCCGCCGCGGTAAACGATGGCGAGTTTGTCGTAGCGGGTGGCCAGACCGCGCCATTGCTTGACGACGTTGAAGTTGCGTTCGATGACGTTGCGGCCCTTGTAGTCTTCGGCATCGAAGGCTGGTGGTCGCCCGCCTTGGGTGCCACGACGTTTGCGGTGGCCGATCTGATCGGACGGTTCGGGAATGACTGCGACGATCCCTCGTCGTCGCAGCCGCTGTCGAGTCGCTCGGCTGGAATAGGCCTTGTCGCCACGCAGGCGATCAGGCCGCGTGCGTGGCCGCCCCCGACCGCAGCGCTCGACTTTCAGGTGGGCGAGCAAATGCTCCAGAACCGGTCCGTCGTTGGCTTGGCCAGCGCCCACGAGCACGACCAACGGTCGTCCGTGGCCGTCGACGAGGTGATGGATCTTGCTGGTCAGTCCGCCGCGGGAGCGGCCAATGCCGTGGTCAGGCGGCTCGCTGGCCAGATTTGTGTAATTCGACCCAGCCCCCTGTGTCACGGGTGATGTTCGTGGCATGTTGATGAGCACGGGCGATCGTGGAATCCACCGACACCGACCAATCGATGATCCCGGCTTCGTCGGCGGCAGCCAGCAACCGCGCCAACACCGCATCCCAGGTGCCCTCTGCGCTCATCCTTCGATGCCAGGTCCAGATCGTCTGCCACGGCCCAAACGCCTCGGGAACGTCGCGCCAGGCGATGCCGCACCGGTACCGGTAGATGATCCCCTCGAGCATCTGGCGGGCATCCCGAAAAGGCCTGCCCTTCTTACCTGTCCGAACAGGAAGAAGCTCTTCAATCAACGACCATTGAGCATCGGTGAGCAGCTGGAACCGTGACATGGCCTAAGTCTCAGCCGAAACACCCGAAACATTTGTCAGACACGCCCTAGGGGGCGACGGTGAGCCAGTCGGCGAACCCGGATGGGTCGTGCCGGCCCAGCGCGCCGTGCTCGAACAGACCCCAGCCTTCGACCGGAGCCTTGTCTCCCTCGGTGCAGACCGCCCGGCCCACATGGTCGATGACCCCGAAAGCGGCCCGGCCGATGATCGCCGGGTCGGTCATGTCATAGGTCAGCCGCTCGGTGAACTTCTCGCCCTTCCACACGCCGTGGATCCAGTCCGAGTCGCCGCCGTAGCCGCCGCCGACGTGAATCGGCACCGGCAGTTTGGATTCCACGTCGAATCGCAGCGCGGTACCGTCGGGTGCCGTCGCGTCGATGGTGGCGCCGGTGGGGATGCGGGTACCGGAGCGGTAGTGGACCTTCACCCTGGGCCAGCCGAGCTGCTCGACGCGGCCGTCCTTGAAGATCCGGGTGCAGTCGTTCAGGGAGCGGAACCCGTCGGGTGCCTCCTGGATGATGATGACGATGGAGTAGTCGTCGAACGCCATCGGGACATACAGCCACCACATACCTTCGAACGGGGGATCGGCAGGCCGGCCGGGCGTTTCGGCCTCACCGATCGGGCGGATGCCCCAGGACCGGTCGCGTGACCCGATCCAGGTCGCCGGGTCCACCGCGATGCGTTCCCCGTCGATCTCCAGATGACCACTCCAGGAACCCAACTGGGCGAAGCGCTGGGCGTCCAACGTCACCCGGTTGCCCTGGCGCATCAGGTGGCGCTGCTCCTGCACCACGTCGAACAGGCCGTTCCAGGTGAGATCGGCGGCGATACCGTCGGTCTCCTCCAGGGTGATCCGCAGACTGTGCAGCGGGTCGGTGACCTCGACGCGATAACCGTTGACGTGCTGGTTGAGCCGGTCCTGATCGAGTGCGTCGGACAGGTGCACCGCGGTCTGCACATCGCCGCGGCGTACCAGCAGGAAGGCGTCCTTCACCCCGAGATTGGGGTAGTAGCCCAGCCCGGTGATGACGAAGATGTCGCCGGTGCGGTCGTGGGCGTTGAAGTAGGAACGGTCGTAGAAGTTCCGGTCCGATGATCCCGGCCACGCAATGGGTTGCGGAACCTGGTGTACCGGAAACTCATCCATCGGTCCGAGCACTATGACTCCTCAAGAAGGCGGCGCAGCAGCGACGCGTGGTAGAAGGTGGACTCGACATCCTCGGGCTGCTCCATCTCCCCGAAGTGCACCCGGCGGGCGGTGGTGCGCATGAACACGCAACACCAGATCACCGCGGAGTAGATATAGAACCAGTGCAGATCGCCCAGCGTCGCCCCGGTGAGCCGTTCATAGGTCGCGCGCACATCCTCCTCGCGCAACACGTCCGGCAGGCCGGGCAGCCCGGCCAGGCCGGCGAGCTCCTGGAACACCATGTGGGCGAAGATGATCCATGAGACGTCCAGCTCGCGCGGGCCCACCGTGGCCATCTCCCAGTCGAGCACGGCGACCGGCCGGAAGTCCGCGTACAGGACATTGCCGACGCGGGAGTCGCCCCAGGTCAGCACCGCAGGGGACGCCGCGACCTCGGTGGGGAAGTGCTCTTCGAGCCACTGCAGCGCGCGGTCGACCAGCGGTGAGCGGCCGATATCGGGCACCGCGAACTCGTACCATTCCTTGAGCCAGCCGAAGTGCCTGCGCAGCGGGGTGTCACCGGGTGGATCGACCTCGGCCAGGAAAGAGAACCGCTGTGCCGCATCGGGAATGGCGTGCAGCTTGGCCAGCACCTCCACCGTGGAGTCCTGCAACTCGCGCCGGCGCTCGGGTGCGGCATCGGCGAACCAGTTGCCGCCGAAGGTGTAGGGCATCACATCGGGCGGTACCTCGCCGTCGACGCGGTCCATCAGGAAGAACGGTGTGCCGAGGACCTCGCCGGTGGTGTCGATCCAGCGCACCCGCGGTACCGGTACCTCGGTGAGCTCGCCGACCAGACGCATCAGCTCGAACTGGTGGTCCAGCCGGTAGGAGGAGAACACCGGCACATCGGTGGCGGTGGGCGCCACCCGGGCCACCAGGCGCTGCTCGTCGTCGCCCCACCGCGCGGTGAGCAGGATCGTCTCCGAGGACATGCCGTTGGCGTCGACACCGTTCTCGACGGTGATCTGCGGTGCCGCTCGTTCTGGCAGCACCGTGGCCAGCCACTGCGACAGCTGCTCGGGTAGAGCGTCGGTGTCGCGGCTGGAATGCTGGAGGCGGCTGACGTCCTCGACAGCCGGTTCATTCGCCACGGTTGTTCCTTCCGGCCCGAATTACGATACGGTGGGTAGCGTTATGAAAGCAGAGATACCGCCGGTTGACAAGGGTGCCGGCCGCCCCCGGGACCCTCGCATCGATGCTGCCATCCTCGCGGCGACATCGGATCTTCTTGTGCAGATCGGATATTCGAACCTGACCATGGCCGCGGTGGCCGAACGGGCGGGCACCACGAAGACCGCGCTGTACCGCCGGTGGTCCAGCAAGGCCGAGTTGGTGCACGAAGCGGCGTTTCCCACCACACCCACGGCGTTGGGCCTGCCCGAGGGCGATATCGCCACCGACGTGCGGGAGATGATCGCGGCCGCCGGGGCGGTGTTCACCAGCCCGGTGGTGCGGGCCGCGCTGCCCGGGGTGATCGCGGACATGGCCGCCGACCCCGACCTCAACGACCGGGTGATGGGCCGGTTCACCGGGCTGTTCGAGGTGGTGCGGCTACGGCTGCAGCGCGCCGTCGAGCGCGGCGAGGTGAAGCCGGAGGTCGACCCGGACCGACTGATCGAACTGGTCGGCGGCGCCACCCTGCTGCGGATGCTGCTCACCCCCGGACAGGATCTGCACGATCAGTGGGTCGACCAGACCACCGCGATCCTGGTGCACGGCGTGATCCGCTGAGCTTTCTCCGCCGAAACTGCATTCCGGAAGGGAAATTGCGAGTGGAGGCCTGCCGGAATGCAGTTTCGGCGACTAGGTGATCTGGCTCTTGTTGCGCTCGGACACCGCGCGGAACCGGTCACCGAGATCCCCGAACTCGCGGTGCTGCGCATACGCGATGCGCGCCTCTGCGGCCAGCGCCGGGTCGATGACCGCCGCCGCACCTTCGGTGTAGATCTCCTTGAGCCCCAGCATGGTCGGTCCCGGTACCTCGGCGACGGCCCCGGCCAGCTCCAGGGCGCGCTCCAGCAGTCGGTCATGCGCGACCACCTCGGTGACCAGGCCGATCCGCTCGGCGCGGGCCGCGTCGATGACCTCCCCGGTCATCGACATCCGGCGTGCCATGGACAGCCCGACGACCTGAGGTAGCCGCGCGGTCATCCCGCCGCCGGGCAGGATCCCCACCCGGGCGTGGGTGTCGGCGAACACCGCGCGTTCGGAGGCGACCAGGAAGTCGCAGCCCAGTGCGATCTCCAGCCCGCCGGTGAAGGTGGCGCCGTTGATGGCGCCGATGATCGGGGTGCGCATCTCCCGGACCGCGGTGATGCAACTCTGCGAGCGGAACTCCTCGAAGTACTTCAGCCCGTCGCGGGCCGCCTCCTTGAGGTCGACGCCGGCGCAGAACGCCGGATCGGTGCCGGTGAGCACGACCGCGAGCACCTCCTCGTCGGCGTCGGCCGCCTTCAGCGCCGCATACAGCGCCCTGATCAGGTCGTGGCTCAGCGCGTTGCGGGCCTGCGGCCGGTTCAGGGTCAACACCCGCACGGCGTCGTGGTCGGTGATCAGAACTTCGCTCATCCGGGGAACCTAGCGGACGAACTGCTGTGCTTGGTTCGCCAGATCCAGCAGCGGCTGCGGCAGCGCGCCGAGGGCGAACGTGACGGCGGCGGTGACGGTCACCGCACCCGTGGTCAGCAGGCTGGGCACCACGACGACCGGTGCATCCTCGGGCGGATCGGTGAAGAACATCAGCACGATCACCCGCACGTAGAAGTAGGCCGCCACCGCGCTGGCGATGACGCCGACGATCACCAGTGGACCGGCCCCGCCCTCGGCGGCCGCCTTGAACACGGCGAACTTGCTGACGAACCCACTGGTCAGCGGGATACCGGCGAAGGCAAGCAGGTACAGCGAAAACACCACGCCCACCACCGGATAACGGCGGCCAAGCCCGGCCCACCGGCTGAGTGTGGTCTCCTCCTCGCCGTCGGCGCGGCGCACCAGGCCGGCCAGCGCGAAGGCGCCCAGGGTGCTGAACCCGTAAGCGAACAGATAGAACAGCGTCGCCGCGACCCCCGCCCCGTTCAGCGCGATGACGCCGGTGAGGATGAACCCGGTGTGCGCCACCGCCGAATAAGCCAGCATCCGTTTGACATCGCTTTGGGACACCGCGGTGACGGTGCCGACGACCATCGTGACGATCGCGATCACCCATAGCATCGGCTGCCAGTCATCGGCGAGCCCGGGCAGCGCGACGTAGAAGATGCGCAGCATGGCGCCGAACGCGGCGATCTTGGTGGCGGCCGCCATGAATGCGGTGACCGGGGTGGGGGCGCCCTGGTAGACGTCGGGAATCCAGGAATGGAACGGCACTGCGCCGACTTTGAACAGGATCCCGACGGCCACCAGCCCGACCCCGACCAGCGCCAGCGCGGTGTCACCGCGTTCGGCCTGTACGGCGGCGGCGATATCGTCGAGGCGGAAACCGCCGGAATACCCGTACAGCATCGCGATTCCATACAGGAAGAATGCCGAGGAGAACGCGCCGAGCAGGAAGTACTTGAGGGCTGCTTCCTGCGACACCAGACGGCGGCGCCGGGCCAGACCGCACATCAGGTACAGCGGCAGCGAGAGCACCTCCAGGGCGACGAACATGGTCAGTAGGTCATCGCTGGCCGGGAACAACATCATGCCGCCGAGCGCGAACATCGTCAGCGGGAAGATCTCGGTCTGCGCGACAACGGCTTTGACGGCGACCTTCTCGGCGAGACTGCCCGGCACCGCGGCGGCCTGCGGGGTGAACGCGTCCAGTCCCGACTCGCCCCCGGCGTCGATCCGGCGCTCGGCGATCAGCAGCACACCGAGGATGCCGATGAGCAGCAGCAGTCCCTGCAGGAACAACGCGGGCCGGTCGACGACCAGGGAGCCCGCCGCGGCGGTGTTGCCGGGCGAGTCGCCGAGATCGGTGTGCACCCAGACGACGGCGCCCAGCGCGGTCAGCTGACCGCCGAGGGCCAGCACCAGCTGGGTCGCGTAGCGGGCGCGGCGCGGTAGGAACGCCTCCACGAGCACGCCGAGGACGGCGACGCCCAGCACGATGAGAATCGGTGAGAGCTGGCCGTATTCGATGGACGGGGCTTCGATGGTCATTGCGCGGGCCCTTCCGCGGTGGCGGGTACCGGGTCTTGGACGTCGATGGTGGTCAGTGTGTGCGTGACGGCCGGGTTGATGACATCGAGCGCCGGTTTCGGATACACCCCGAGCACCAGCAGCAGCGCGATCAACGGGGCCACCACGATCAGCTCCCGCGGTATCAGGTCACGGATCGATTCATTGCCCGCGGTGAGCGGCCCGGTCATCATCCGCTGGTAGGCCCACAGGATGTAGACCGCCGACAACACGAGTGCGCTGGCCGCGATGACAGCGAGCACCGGGAACCGGGTGAACGTGCCGATGAGGACCAGGAACTCGCTGATGAACGGTGCCAGCCCGGGCAACGACAGGGTGGCCAGACCGGCGACCAGGAAGGTGCCCGCCAGCACGGGCGCGACCCGTTGCACGCCGCCGAAGTCCGCGATGAGCCGGGTCCCTCTGCGCGACACCAGGAATCCGGCGATCAGGAAGAGCGCCGCGGTGGAGATGCCGTGATTGACCATGTACAGCGTCGAGCCCGCCTGGCCCTGGCTGGTCATCGCGAAGATGCCCAGGATGATGAAGCCGAAATGCGATATCGAGGTGTAGGCGATCAGCCGCATCACATCGGTCTGGCCGATCGCGACGATCGCACCGTAGACGATCCCGATGACGGCCAGCGTGATGATCAGCGGCTGGAAGTACTTCGCGGCGTCGGGGAACAGTTGCAGGCAGTAGCGCAGCATGCCGAAGGTGCCGACCTTGTCGACGACGGCCATCATCAGCACCGCGGTCGCCGGGGTGGATTCGACGGCGGCATCGGGCAGCCAGCGGTGGAACGGCCACAGCGGCGCCTTCACCGCGAACGCGAACATGAAGCCGAGGAACAGCGCGTTCAGCAGGGCCGGGTCGATGTTCAGTTCGCCGTTGGCGACGGCCGCGGCGATGGCCCGGAAATCGAAAGTGCCGGAATCGAACGCCCCGCTGCTCGCGGTCACCACGTAGAGGCCGATGACGGCGGCCAGCATGATCAGCCCGCCGAAAAGGTTGTACAGCAGGAACTTCACCGCCGCCTTGGACCGTCCGGCGCCGCCGAACCCGCCGATCAGGAAGTACATCGGGATGAGCATCGCCTCGAAGAACACGTAGAACAGCAACACGTCGAGGGCCATCAGGGAGATCAGCACCATGGCCTCGACGGCCAGCGTCAGCGCCAGATAGCTCTGTGTGGAGCGGTGACCGAAGCTTCGGTCACCGGCATCGTGCCAACCGGCCACGATCAGCAGCGGCACCAGCACCGCCGTCAGCACCACCAACGCGAGCGCAATCCCGTCCAGGCCCAGGATGTAACCGGTGCCGAAGGTCGGTATCCACGGATAGTCCTCGACGAACTGGAACTGCGCCCCGGCCGGGTCGAACTGGACGGCGAGCGTCGCGGCCAGCAGCAGCACCGCCAACGAGACGGCCAGCGCGAGGTACTTGGCGAACACCTTGGAGGGCAGCAGGATCACCACCACCGCGCCGACCATCGGGACCACCCACAGCGCGGTCAGCAAGCCGATCCCGTTCACCAGACCCTCACCACCAGAATCGCGCCGATCACCAGGACCGTGCCTGCCAGCATGGTCAGCGCATAGGACCGGGCGAACCCGTTCTGCCACTGTCGCATCCGCTGGGATGCACCCGCCACGCCCGCGGCCAGGCCCCGGGTCACACCCTCCACCGCGTCGTCGTCGAGTTCCACCAGCCCCGCGGTGAACTGCGCGCCGGGACGCATCAGCACCCGTTCGTTGAACGCATCACCGTAGAGGTCGTGGCGCGCGGCCACGGTCAGCGCGGACCCGTCCGCTGCGATCTCGGGGATGGCCCGGGTGGCGTACATGCGGTAGGCGATACCGATACCGATCGCGACCACCGACAGCGTGATGGTGGTCATCACCCAGACCGGGACGACGTGGTGGGCCTCGTGGGTACCGACCACCGGTTCGAGCCAGTGCGCCAGCGTGCCGCCGATGGCCAGCAGCGCGCCGGCGCCGACGGACCCGACGGCCAGCACGATCATCGGGGCGGTCATGACCGAGGGGACTCGTGCGGATGCGGCGCGATCAATTCCCCCGTCGCTTCGCTCGCCTCGGCGCGCCACCGCTTCTGGCCGAAGAACGTCAGCAGCATGACCCGGGTCATGTAGAACGCGGTGATCCCCGCGCCCAGCAGGGTCGCACCGCCCAACAACAGACCCTTGACTCCGCCTGCGGCGAAAGCGGTTTCGATGATGGCGTCCTTGGAGAAGAAGCCGGAGAACGGCGGCACCCCGATGATCGCGAGGTAGCCCAGGCCGAACGTCACGAAGGTGATCGGCATGACGGTGCGCAAACCGCCGTAGCGCCGCATATCGGTTTCGTCGTTCATCCCGTGCATCACCGAACCGGCACCCAGGAACAGACCCGCCTTGAAGAACCCGTGGGTGAGCAGATGCATGATCGCGACGGCGTACCCGGCGGGTCCCAGTCCGGCGGCCAGCACCATGTAGCCGATCTGGCTCATCGTCGACGCGGCGAGGGCCTTCTTGATGTCGTCCTTCGCGCAGCCGATGATCGCGCCGAACAGCAGGGTGACGGCGCCGACGACGGCGACCGCGGTCTGGGCTTCGGGCGCCAGGTTGAACACCGGGCCGGACCGCACGATGAGGTAGACGCCGGCGGTCACCATGGTGGCCGCGTGGATCAGCGCGGAGACCGGGGTCGGGCCCTCCATCGCGTCGCCCAGCCAGGACTGCAGCGGCACCTGCGCGGATTTACCGCACGCGGCCAGCAGCAGCAGCAACCCGATGGCGTTCAGCGTGCCGCCGGACAGTTGCGGTGCGGCCGCGAAAACACCGGAGTACGAGACGGTTCCGGTGGCGGCGAACATCACCATCAGCGCGACGGCGAGGCCGATATCGCCGACCCGGTTGACCACGAACGCCTTCTTGGCCGCGGTGGCCGCGCTCGGCTTGTGCGACCAGAACCCGATCAGCAGGTAGGAGGCCAGCCCGACGCCTTCCCAGCCCATGTACAGGCCCAGGTAGTTGTCGGCGAGCACCAGCAGCAGCATCGCCGCCAGGAACAGATTCAGGTAGGCGAAAAACCTTCTGCGTTCCGAATCGTGAGACATGTAGCCGACCGAGTACAGGTGGATCAGCGATCCGACGCCGGTGATCAGCAGTACGAAGCAGATGGACAGCTGGTCGACCTGTAACCCGAAATCGACGCGCAGCTCGCCGGCCGGCACCCAGGAGAACAGGGTCTGGTGCAGCGCCCGGTCATCCGCGGGGCGCCCGAGCAGCTGGGTGAACAGCACCACCGCGACCACGAACGACGCTGCGGCGGCGGCCAGCCCGAGCAGATGCCCCCACGCGTCGGTGGCCCGGCCACCGAGCAGCAGCAGCGCCGCTCCGGCCAGCGGCAGGGCGATCAACAGCCAGGTCAGGTTGTCCACTAGTGCCTCAGCAGACTTGCGCCGTCCACCGACGCCGACCGGCGCGCCCGGAAGATCGCCATGATGATGGCCAGTCCGACCACCACCTCACAGGCGGCGACCACCATGGTGAAGAAGGCGACCACCTGCCCGTCCAAGTTCCCGTGCATCCGGGAGAACGTCACGAACGACAGGTTGGCGCCGTTGAGCATCAGCTCGACGCACATGAACATGATGATGGCGTTGCGGCGCAGCAGCACTCCGGCGGCCCCGATGGTGAACAGCAGGGCCGACAGGAACAGGTAGTTCGCCGGGTTCATTCGTCATCCTCGGTTCGCACGTGACCACGCGGCACCAGCACCGAGCTGACCGATGTGCGCGCACCGGTGCCATCGGGCAGCCGGGCCGGCACGTCGACCGCGTTGTGCCGGGCGTACACACCGGGATTGGGCATCGGCGTCGGATGCCCGCCCGGGGCGAAGCGTTCGGCGGCCATCTCGCGCTGGGTCTTGCGGCGGTCGAACCGCTCCCGGTGGGCCAGCAGCATCGCGCCCAGCGTCGCGGTGATCAGCAACGCGCCGGTCAGCTCGAAGGCCCACACGTAACGGGTGAAGATCAGCACCGCCAGGCCCTCGACATTGCCGGCTCCGTTGGCCTGCCCGAGGCCGGTGAATCCGGTGACCGACGCGTTGCCGATCGCCCCGATCAGCAGGGCCCCGAACCCGACACCCACGACGATGGCCGAGATCCGCTGTCCGCGGATGGTTTCCACCAGTGACTGCGAGGAGTCCACGCCGATCAGCATCAGTACGAACAGGAACAGCATCATCACCGCACCGGTGTAGACGACCACCTGCACCACACCGAGGAACACCGCGTCCTGGGCGATGTAGAGCACCGCGAGGTTGATCATCGTGATGGCCAGGAAGATCGCCGAGTACACCGCCTTGCTCGCCGCCACCACCCCGAGCGCGCTGCCCACGATCACTGCGCCCAGGATCCAGAACAGCACCGCCTCGGTGGTCGAGGTGCGGGTCAGTGCCTCGCCATCGACCGAAGCCGCCACGATATCGAGGGTCATCAGGCTTTCTCCGGCTGCTGGATCAGTCCGAGGGCGTTGATGTTGCCGCGGTAGTAGTCCTCATCGGTGCTGCCCGGCGCCATCGCGTGCGGGGGCGGGGTCATGTCGGCGGCCAGCGGGGCGAGCAACTTGTCCTTGCCGTAGATCAGGTCCGCACGGTTGTCATCGGCCATCTCGTAGTCATTGGTCATGGTGAGCGCCCGGGTGGGGCAGGCCTCGATGCACAGCCCGCAGCCGATGCACCGTAGGTAGTTGATCTGGTAGACCTGCCCGTACCGCTCGCCGGGCGAAAACCGTTGCTGCTCGGTGTTGTCCGCGCCCTCGACGAAAATGGCGTCCGCGGGGCAGGCCCAGGCGCACAGCTCGCAGCCGATGCACTTCTCCAGCCCGTCGGCGTACCGGTTCAGCTGATGCCTGCCGTGGTAGCGCGCCGCGACCGGGCCGGGCTCCTCGGGGTACTGCTCGGTGATCGGCTTCTTGAACATCGCCTTGAACGTGACGCCGAACCCGGCCAGCGCATCACCGGTCTTGGACATCTGCGTGCTCCTTCGGTTCCTCGCGCAGCGGACGCGCAGTATTCGGTATCGGCGGAATCGGGTAGACGCTCACCGCGTCCGGATCCGTGGGCAGGCTGAACGTCGGGATCGCGTGGCGCCGCAGGGACACGCGGATCATCAGGATCAGGGCCACCGCCACCACGGCACCGAGACTGATGACCATGGCCACCCAGATCGGCGAGCCCGGTCCGCGCACCAACTGGGTGATGGCGACGATGACGATCCAGCCCAGCGAAACCGGGATGAGCAGCTTCCAGCCCAGCGCCATGAACTGGTCGTAGCGCATCCTGGGCAGGGTGGCGCGCAGCCACATGAACAGGAACAGGAAGGCCCACACCTTCCCGACGAACCACAGCAGCGGCCACCACCCCGAGTTGGCGCCGTCGATCAGGCTGAACGGGAACGGTGCCTGCCAGCCACCGAGGAACATCGTGGCGGCCAGCGCCGACACCGTGGTCATGTTGACGTACTCGGCGAGCATGAACATTGCGAACTTCAGCGAGGAGTACTCGGTGTGGAAACCACCGACGAGTTCGCCCTCGGCCTCCGGCAGGTCGAACGGCGCCCGGTTGGTCTCGCCGACCATGGAGGTCACATACACCAGGAACGAGGGCAGCAGCAGAAACACGAACCAGGTGCCCTGCTGCGCGGCGACGATGCCGGAGGTGGACATGGTGCCGGCGTAGAGGAACACCGCCACGAACGACAGCCCCATCGCGATCTCGTAGGAGACCACCTGCGCGCTGGAGCGCAGACCACCCAGCAGCGGATAGGTCGATCCGGATGCCCAGCCCGCCAACACGATTCCATACACCCCGACCGAGGTGACCGCCAGCACGTACAGCACGGCCACCGGCAGGTCGGTGAGTTGCAGTGCGGTGGTGTGCCCGAAGACCGACACCAGCCCGCCCATCGGGATGACGGCGAACGCCATGATCGCCGGGATGACGGCGATCACCGGCGCCATCAGATAGATCGGCTTGTCGACACCGGCCGGTATCAGTCCCTCCTTGAGGGCGAGCTTGACGCCGTCGGCCAGGCTCTGCAGCAGCCCGAACGGCCCGACGCGGTTGGGGCCCAACCGCATCTGCATGCGGCCCAGGATCTTGCGTTCGGCGAGGATGGCCACCAGCACCGTGAGCAAGAGGAACACGAAGATCAGCAGGCACTTGGCGAGCACCAGCCACCACGGGTCGCGGCCGAATGAGCTCAAGTCCGGCATTATCATGGGCGATCCCGCTTCGCTTCTCGCCGCGTCATACCGGCTCGATCCGGACGGTGTCGCCGACCGTCGCACCCAGGACTCCGTGCACGGAACCGGCGGAATTCAACGGTACCCACACCACCCGGTCGGGCATCTCGGTCACCGCCACCGGCAGGCTCAGCGCACCGCGATCGGTGCGCACGCGCACCGGAGCGCCGTCGGCGCAGCCGATCTCGGCGGCCGTCGCCGCGGACAGCCGGGCCACCGCGGGACGGGCGGTGCCGGCCAGGTGCGGCTCCCCGTCCTGCATGCGTCCGTCGTCGAGCAGCATCCGCCAGCCGGTCAGCACGGCCTCACCGGGCCCGGGCTGCGTCGCCTCGGCCGCCGGGACGGCCGGCGCGGTGGCCCGCGTGCCCTGCCAGCTGCCCAGCCGTTCGATATCGACGCGCACGGTGGCGGCGTCGGTCAGCCGGAGATCGACCCCGACCTCATCGGCCAGCGCGGCCAGCACCCGCATATCGGCGGTGGCGGCCGGGGGTAGCGCCGCCGGGAACGGACGGTGGCGGCCCTCCCAGTTCACGAAGGTGCCCGCCTTTTCGGCGACCGGTGCGACCGGGAACACCACGTCGGCGCGTTCGGTGACGGCGCTGTGCCGCAGTTCCAGGCTGACGATGAACGGTGTCGCGTCCAGAGCGGCGACGGCCGCCTCCGGGTCGGGCAGATCGTCGACCTCGACACCGCCGATGAGCAGGGCCCGGATGTCACCGGCGGCGGCCGCGGCCAGGATCGCATCGGTGTCCCGGCCGGGCCGGGCGGGTAGTTCCTCGACATTCCAGGCGGTCGCCACCTCACCGCGGGCGGCGGCGTCCTCGACGGGACGGCCGCCGGGCAGCAGATGCGGTGCGGCACCGGCTTCCAGCGCACCGCGCTCACCGGCGCGGCGTGGGATCCAGCCCAGCCGGGCGCCCGTCGCGGCGGCCAGCCGGATCGCCGCGGTATAGGCCCCGGGGGAGCCGGCCAGGCGTTCACCGACCAGGATGAGCGCGTCGGGCGGCAGCTCGGCTGCCAGACCGTCCAGTGCCGCGGCCTCACCGCCGGGCGCGGCCGGGATGTGGCGGCCGCCCATCTTCTGCAGGCCGCGGGTCGCGAACGGACCGATCGACAGCACCGGCAGTCCGCGCTTGCGGAAGGCCTTGCGCAGCCGCAGGAAGACGATCGGGGATTCCTCTTCGGGCTCGAACCCGGCCAGCAGCACCGCGGGTGCGGACTCGATATCGGCGTAGCTGACCGACTGCGGCAGCCCGGCGACCGCGTGGGCCAGGAACTGCGCTTCCTCCGCCGAGTGGGCCCGGCTGCGGAAGTCGATATCGTTGGTGTCCAGCATGATCCGGGCGAACTTGGCGTAGCCGTAGGCGTCTTCCACGGTCGCGCGCCCACCGACCAGGACACCGGCGCGCCCAGCGGCGGCGGTCAGGCCGCGCACCGCGATCGCCACCGCCTCCGACCACGACGCGGGACGCTGGCTGCCGTCCGGGTCGCGCACCAGGGGAGTCGTGATGCGGTCATGTGCCCGGGCGTAGGTGAATGCCCAGCGACCCTTGTCGCAGTTCCATTCCTCGTTGACCTCCGGGTCATCGCCGGCCAGTCGCCGCAACACCTTTCCGCGCCGATGATCGGTGCGTTGGGCGCATCCCGACGCGCAGTGTTCGCAGACGCTCGGCGAGGACACCAGGTCGAAGGGCCGCGCGCGGAAGCGGTATGCGGTGCCGGTGAGGGCGCCGACCGGGCAGATCTGCACGGTGTTGCCGGAGAAGTAGGAGTCGAACGCCTCCCCATCGGCGATGCCGACCTGTTGCAGCGCACCGCGTTCCAGCAGCTCGATGAACGGGTCACCGGCGATCTGGTTGGAGAAGCGGGTGCACCGGGCGCACAGCACACAGCGTTCGCGGTCCAACAGCACCTGGGCCGACAGGTGGATCGGCTTGGGGAAGGTGCGTTTGACGTCGGTGAAGCGGGATTCGCTGCGGCCGTTGGACATCGCCTGGTTCTGCAGCGGGCATTCGCCGCCCTTGTCGCACACCGGGCAGTCCAGCGGATGGTTGATCAACAGGAGTTCCATCACCCCGTGCTGGGCCTTGTCGGCGATCTCGGAGGTCAGCTGGGTGCGCACCACCATGTCCGGGGTGACCGAGGCCGTGCATGAGGCCAGTGGTTTGCGCTGACCCTCGACCTCGACCAGGCACTGGCGGCAGGCGCCGACCGGATCCAGCAGCGGGTGATCGCAGAACCGCGGGATCTGGATGCCCATCAGTTCGGCGGCGCGGATCAGCAGGGTGCCCTTCGGCACGCTCACCTGATGCCCGTCGATGGTCAGCTCCACCATCTCGACGGGGGTGGTCTCCTTGGCCGGTTCGGCAATCGTCATGCGTGCACCCCCCATTTCTCCGCGTGAAGACGTAAATGGCCCCGAAAATGGTCCAAACAGGGGCCATTTGCGACTGCCCGCGGGAAGAGAGTGACCCTCATGCGCCCGCTCCTTCGACGGCGAACAGTGTCGACGCATAGGGGTCGAACGGACACCCGCCGCCCAGGTGGGCCAGGTATTCGTCGCGGAAGTACTTGATGGACGAGATGATCGGGCTGGCCGCCCCGTCGCCGAGCGCGCAGAACGACTTGCCGAGAATGGCATCGGAGATATCGAGCAGTGTGTCTATGTCGTCACTCGTGCCTGCGCCGGTCTCCAGCCGCTCATAGATCTGGGCCAGCCAGTAGGTGCCCTCGCGGCACGGTGTGCACTTGCCGCAGGACTCGTGGGCGTAGAACTGCGTCCACCGCCGCACCGCGCGCACCACGCAGGTGGTCTCGTCGAAGATCTGCAGCGCCTTGGTGCCCAGCATCGATCCCACGCCGGCCACCCCCTCGTAATCCAGTGGCACATCGAGGTGTTCGGCGGCCAGCAGCGGGGTCGACGAGCCCCCCGGGGTCCAGAACTTCAGCTGGTGTCCGGCCCGTACACCGCCGGCATAGTCGAGCAGCTCCCGCAGTGTGATGCCCAGCGGGGCCTCGTACTGGCCGGGCCGGGTGACGTGACCCGACAGCGAGTACAGCGTGAAGCCGGGCGACTTGTCCGAGCCCATCGACTTGAACCAGTCGACGCCACCGGCGACGACGGCGGGCACGCTGGCAATGGATTCGACGTTGTTGACCACGGTGGGGCAGGCGTAGAGGCCGGCGACCGCGGGGAACGGTGGGCGCAGGCGGGGTTGGCCGCGCCGGCCCTCCAGCGAGTCCAGCAGTGCGGTTTCCTCCCCGCAGATGTAGGCGCCCGCACCGGCGTGCACGACGAGGTCCACACCGGACCCGAGGTAGCCCGCATCGTAGGCCTCGGCGACCGCGGCCTGCAGGCGCCGCAGCACCGGCACCACCTCGCCGCGCAGGTAGATGAACGCATACCGGGCCCGGATCGCGTATGCCGCGATGATCGCGCCCTCGATGAGCATGTGCGGTGAGGACATCATCAGCGGGATGTCCTTGCACGTACCGGGTTCCGACTCGTCGGCGTTGATCACCAGGTAGTGCGGTTTGGCGCCGGCACCCTCGGTGCCCTGCGGGATGAACGACCACTTCTGCCCGGTCGGGAATCCCGCCCCGCCCCGGCCGCGCAGTCCGGACTCCTTGACCAGGGCGATGACGTCATCGGGCGCCATGGTGAGCGCCTTCGTCAGCGCCTGGTATCCGCCGTGGCGCCGGTAGGAGTCCAGCGTCCAGGACGACGGCTGGTCCCAGTGCTTGCTCAGAACGGGTGCGAGGGTCACGGTCGACCCCCGTTCTTCGGTGGCAGGTCGGCCGACGGTGCGGGTGCCGGCTGGTCGCGAGCGGTCTCCTCGGTGATCCGTTCGTCATCGGGACCGCCTGCGGTGGAGCCGCTTTCGCCGACCGCGGGAGCGGTCATGCCGTGTTCGTGGGCCACCTTCAGGCCCGCGAGCGTGGCTTCGCCGGGTGTCGCGTCGTTCGCACCGGGTCGTTCATCGGGGAAGCCGGCGAGGATGCGGGCCGTCTGTGTGAAGGTGCACATCGGCGCCCCGCGCGTGGGCGTGACCGGCGCGCCCGAGCGCAGATCGTCGACGAGATCCCGTGCCGAGGCCGGGGTCTGGTTGTCGAAGAACTCCCAGTTCACCATCACCACCGGGGCGTAGTCGCAGGCGGCGTTGCATTCGATGTGTTCCAGCGTGACCGCACCGTCCGCGGTGCTCTGCCCGGCCTGGATGCCGAGATGATCCTGCAGCACCTCGAGAATGGCATCGCCGCCCATGACCGCGCACAACGTGTTGGTGCAGACCCCGACGAGGTAGTCCCCGGTCGGGGTGCGCCGGTACATCGAGTAGAACGTGGCGACGGCGGTGACCTCGGCGGGGGTGAGACCGAGTTGTGCGGCGCAGAATCCGACTCCGGCCGGGGTCAGATAACCGTCCTGGGCCTGCACCAGGTGCAGCAGCGGCAGCAGTGCCGACCGTGCCACCGGGTAGCGGGCGATGATCTGCTCGGCATCTGCGACCAGTCGTTCGGTCACCTCGTCCGAATAGTGCTGGGGCCCAGCGCTGATCGGGGGTCCGGATTCATCCGGACGTTGCCCCAGCTGGAGATCGATGGTCGTCACCTGTCTACGCCTCCCATCACCGGGTCGATCGAGGCCACCGCGGATATCGCGTCGGCGACCATGCCGCCCTCGCACATGGCGGCCACCGCCTGAAGATTGGTGAACGAGGGGTCGCGGTAGTGCACGCGGTACGGGCGGGTGCCGCCGTCGCTGACCATGTGCACGCCGAGCTCACCGCGCGGTGACTCCACGGCCACGTACACCTGACCGGCCGGCACCCGGATACCCTCGGTGACCAGCTTGAAGTGATGGATGAGGGCCTCCATCGAGGAGCCCATGATCTTCGCGATGTGCTCTGCGGAGTTGCCCAGCCCGTCCGGGCCGATCTTGAGGTCGGCCGGCCAGGCCAGCTTCTTGTCGGTCAGCATCACCGGCCCGGGCTTCAACCGGGAGACGCACTGCTCGACGATCTTCAGCGATTCCTTCATCTCGTCGACGCGAATCAGATAGCGGCCGTAGGCATCACAGCCGTCATCCGTGCACACCTCGAAGTCGTAGGTTTCATAACCGCAGTAGGGCTGGGCGCGGCGCAGGTCGTGCGGCAGGCCGGTGGAGCGCAGCACCGGTCCGGTGATGCCGAGCGCCATGCACCCGGTCAGATCCAGGTACCCGATGCCCTGCGTGCGGGCCTTCCAGATGTAGTTCTCCCGCAGCAGCTTCTCCAGGTCGCGCAGCCCCTCCGGCAGCGTCGTGAGCAGTTCGCGCAACTGGGGCAGGGCTTCGTCGGGCAGATCGGCGGCCAGCCCGCCGGGGCGGATGAAGGCGTGGTTCATCCGCAGCCCGGTGATGGTCTCGAACATGCTGAGGATGGTCTCGCGCTCGCGGAATCCGAAGAACATGGCCGACATCGCGCCCAGTTCCATACCGCCGGTCGCCAGTGCGACCAGGTGGCTGGAGATCCGGTTGAGCTCCATCAGCAGCACCCGGATCACGCTGGCGCGTTCGGGGATGTCGTCGGTGACGCCGAGCAGCTTCTCCACGCCCAGGCAGTAGGCGGTCTCGTTGAAGAACGGGGACAGGTAGTCCATCCGGGTCACGAAGGTGACGCCCTGGGTCCAGTTGCGGTACTCCAGATTCTTCTCGATCCCGGTGTGCAGATAGCCGATTCCGCACCGGGCCTCGGTGATGGTCTCGCCTTCGATCTCCAGGATCAGCCGCAGCACGCCGTGTGTGGACGGGTGCTGCGGACCCATGTTGACGACGATGCGTTCGCCGGCGTGTTCGCGTGCGGCGGCGACCACCGCATCCCAGTCCTGGCCGCCGACCATGACCACGGGCGGAGTGCTCTCCACTGACATCAGTTGTATGACCTCCGCTCGTCGGGCGGCGGTATCTGCGCTCCGTGGTACTCCACGGGGATGCCGCCCAACGGGTAGTCCTTGCGTTGCGGATGCCCGACCCAATCGTCGGGCATCTCGATGCGGGTCAGCGACGGGTGTCCGTCGAAGATGATCCCGAAGAAGTCGTAGGTCTCCCGCTCATGCCAGTCGGTGGTCGGATAGACCGGGAACAGTGTCGGGATGTGCGGATCGGTGTCCGGGGCGGCGACCTCGACCCGAATCCTGCGGTTGTGCGTGATCGACATCAGCGGGTATACGGCGTGCAACTCGCGGTCCCGCTCCTGCGGATAGTGCACACCTGAAACGCCCAGACAGAGCTCGAATCTCAGCGCGGGATCGTCGCGCAGGGCCTGGGCCACCACCGGCAGATGCTCACGTCGGACCTCGAGTGTCAGCTCGTCGCGGAACACCACGACGCGCTCGACGGCGGCGCTGAACTGGTCCGGCCCCAGACCGGCGATCAGCGCATCCACCACCTCGTCGAAGTAGCCGCCGTAGGGGCGCGGTGAACTGCCCGGAAGTGCGACCTCACGCACGAGCCGCCCGTAGCCGGAGGTGTCACCGCTGCCGGTGACGCCGAACATGCCGCGGCGGGTGCCGATGACCTCCACGTCCCTATCCCGCGGCTCGGGTTTGTCCGTCATGAGCGCAACAATCCGGTCAGTTCGAGGGTTGTCGGTGATGCCAGCGCGGCCTGTTCGGCGGCGGCGACGGCCTCGGCCCGGTTGACCCCGAGTGGCATCTCGGCAATCTTGGCGTGCAGCTTCAGGATTGCGTTCAGCAGCATCTCCGGCCGCGGCGGGCAGCCGGGCAGGTAGATGTCCACCGGTACCACGTGGTCGACGCCCTGCACCACCGCGTAGTTGTTGAACATGCCGCCCGAGGACGCGCAGACCCCCATCGCCAGTACCCATTTCGGTTCTGCCATCTGGTCGTAGACCTGTCGCAGTACCGGAGCCATCTTCTGGCTGACCCGGCCGGCGACGATCATCAGATCTGCTTGTCGAGGTGTGGCGGAGAACCGCTCCATCCCGAACCGGGAGATGTCGAAGCGCGGGCCTGCCGTCGCCATCATCTCGATGGCGCAGCACGCCAGCCCGAAGGTGGCCGGCCACAGTGAACCCTTCCGGACGTAGCCGGCGACCTTCTCCACGGTGGACAGCAGAATGCCGCCCGGCAGTTGTTCCTCTAGTCCCATGCCAGGCCTCCTCGGCGCCACTCGTATGCGTATGCCACCGAGACGTTGAACAGGAAGAGCATCATGGCGATGGCGGCGAACAGGCCCAGCGAGTCGAAGGACACCGCCCACGGGTACAGAAACACGATCTCGATATCGAAGATGATGAACAGCATTGCGGTCAGGTAGTACTTGACCGGGAACCGCTGGCCGGTGGCGAGCTTCGCATCGTCGGCAGGCAGCAGCGGTTCGATCCCGCATTCGTAGGCTTCGAGCTTGGCCCGGTTGTAGCGGCGCGGACCGATGAACGTGGCGATGCCCACCGACCCGATCGCGAACAGGGCAGCGATCGCCCCGAGCACCAGGATGGGTGTGTAGACGTTCATGCCTGTGTCAACCTTTGTGTCGCTCTCCCGTTGGACTGTCGATGTGAGCTAGGACACAGCTTAGTCGCGTTAACGGTTGAGGCGGCGCATTTTCGTTAGTATCGACTGCAATAGCTCGGCTGCCCGCTCTCATCGCAGAGAGTGGTGAAGAACCAACGGCCGCAGGCTGTTTCGTGCTGGAACTCAGGCAGGGTTGCGCAGCAGATGGGCGACGGCCTCACCCAGGCGGATCGGGTCGATCGGATGTGACACGGCTGCTTCGGCGCGTGACCAGGAGGCCAGCCAAGCGTCGTCGGGCCGTCCGGTCAGTACCAGGATCGGCGGGCAGACCTCGACCTCGTCCTTGAGTTGTTTGGCCAATCCCAGCCCGCCCGCCGGGGCGGCCTCGCCGTCCAGAATCAGCAGATCGAACCCACCCGCGGCGACCTGTTCGACGACGACCGGCGCGGTCGCAACGTCGAGGTAGCTCAGCTCGGGCAGATCGGGGTGGATGCGCCGGCCGAGTGCCGAGCGCACCTGATCGCGGGTGCGGTTGTTGGAGCTGTAGACCAGGATCCGGAGCTGGGCGTCGGTGTCGGCCACAAGGCCGATGCTACGACTGCTTGACGAAAACCGCGGCGGCTTCGATGTTGACAGCGTCACCCATCATCCCGAGCAGGTCGCCGTCGACCCCGAAAGTCTGGCGATTGAGCGTCGTGGTGGTCTGCAGTTGGACCTCGCCGCCGGCGGCGTCACGGACATGCACCGGGAGATCGAGTTCCTGTTCGCGGCCCTTGACCCGCACCACGATGCTCAGGGTGACCCAGGAAGCGCCGGTGACCTCCGCGGATTCCACGGTCACCTCGATGAGCGGGAAGCGCTCGACATCGAAGAAGTCCGCGGAGCGCAGGTGCGTGTCGCGGCGGCCGATCCCGGTGTTCACCGATGCCGCGGCAATGGTGAGACGGCCGGTGACATTGCCGTCCGCGACCGCCTCAGCCGAGCCTTCGATATCGGTGAACACGCCTTTGACGTGGGCGAAACCCCAGAACGTCGGGCTGTGGAAAGCCAGCTCCGTGCGCGTGGGATCCAGCCGCCAGGTGCCGATCCAGTCCAGCGGGTCCATGGTGTTCTCCTCAGCTCGTCAGCAGGGGAGCCATATCGGCCGGGTCGAAGTACTCGTCGATCCTGGTGATGCGGCCGTCAGCTCCCACCTTGATCACGATGCATACCCGTAAATGGATGGAAGCACCATGGGTGGCGTCGGCGTGCAGGACGTGCTGCTGGACGAACCCGCCGTCGAAGAACTGTCGATCGAGGATCTCGTAGCGGCGTGTCGTGGTGATCCGGAGGAACCAGCGGATCACCTTCAGCGCCGGCTCGCGGTCATTGTCGGCCGGGTCGCCGCTGTGCCAGACCGCGACATCGTCGGCCCACAGCGCCTCGATATCGGCGTAGGCGCCGCGTTCGATCGCGTCGAACAAGCGGTTCGCCACATCAACGGTCATTGTTTCTTCCTTCTGGATTGTGCCCCGTCGCTTCGCTCGTCTCAGGGGTTGACCTCAACCGTAGTTCAGGTCGGACACTGGCGGACATGAGGGAACGCTTCGATACCGCTTATGAAACACACACTGCGCCTTGGGTGATCGGTGAACCACAACCCACGGTGGTGGCCCTGGAAAGGACGGGTCTGTTGCGCAGTCCGGTCCTCGACATCGGATGCGGCCTGGGGGAGCACACCATCCTGCTGACCCGGTTGGGTTATGACGTGGTCGGCATCGACTTCGCACCGCATGCCATCGCGCAGGCCCGCGCGAACGCGACCGCCCGCGGGGTGGATGCGCGCTTCAAGATCGGTGACGCCTTCGACCTCGAAGCGGTGGCGCCGTATGCGACGGTTCTGGACAGCGCGCTGTTCCACATCTTCGACGATGCCGACCGGGCGCGTTACATCGAGAGCTTGCGCCGCGTTTGTCGGCCCGCGGGATACGTCCACGTGCTGGCGCTGTCCGACGCCGGTCGCGGGTTCGGTCCCCAGGTCAGCGAGCAGGTGATCCGGTCGGCGTTCGCCGAGGGCTGGGACCTGGAGGCGCTGGAGACCACGACCTACCGCGGTGTGGTGGGGCAGGCGCACGCCGACCTGCTCGGGTTGCCGGCAGGCACGGTGGTCGACGAGCCGGCCTGGCTGGCGCGGGTGCGCCGGGTGTGAGAACTGGCGCCGCGACGGTCGTGGTTGCGGCGGTATTCTTCGTACGTGGCGTCCGACGAGCTTGAAAAACGGGTATCCGCTCTGGAGGAGCAGGTGCGCGACTTGAAGGGACGCGTTGGTTCCACCGAGCGCGATGCGGCGGCTGCGCGAGTGCTCGCCGGCGGTGCCGACCGGGACGTATCCGAGATCACGACTGAGATCCGCGAATTCAAGCAAGCTACTGTCGCGTCCTTCAACGCCACCCGCGAGGACCTCCTCGACCTGCGCGGATACGTGGACGGCAGGTTCGACCAGATTGACCGCGGCTTCGCGGAGATGCGAGGGCGGTTCGACGCGGCGGCCGCCGGCCAGCAACAGATCGTCGAGTTGATCCAGACGGTCATCGACGATCGTCGGCACGGCTAGCTCACGCCTCCTCGTAGCCGGGGTGCGCGACCCGCAGCCGGTGCGCCACCAGCGCCCGCAGCGCGGGTAACACCTCGTCGTCGCGGCCATCGAAGTCCCCGGCCCGGACGGCGGCCGCCAGCGCGGCCTCATCCTCGAAACCCAGCGATGACAGCGCAGCCCGCGGTGCATCGGCGGTGTCATCGAGCAGCTCGCGTTCCACGGTGCGCAACACATTCGCCGCGACCCGGGCGTGGAAGTTCACCGCCCCGGATGTCGCGTCGCGCACCTCGCCCTCCAGGAACTCGGCGACGGCGGCAACGAGCTCGGCGGCGGTCGGCTTGTAGTGCAGGTCCGTCACGCTGTGTCCATTCCCCGGT
This sequence comes from Mycolicibacterium frederiksbergense, assembly GCF_012223425.1. Taxonomy (GTDB): domain Bacteria; phylum Actinomycetota; class Actinomycetes; order Mycobacteriales; family Mycobacteriaceae; genus Mycobacterium; species Mycobacterium frederiksbergense. The sequence goes on along the minus strand of NZ_CP038799.1, from coordinate 599,017 downwards.
CGCTACGCTCCAGCCCGCCGGCCTCCAGCAGGTCGAGCAGGTCGTACTCGGTCTCGCACACTCGTCGCCCGATGGCGGCCAACTCGACCGAGCGGGTCAGCCCGCTGCGGTGCCGTTCGTACTGGTAGCGGCAGATGACACCCCAGCGCAGGGTGGCCGCGACCAGCCACCAGCGCAGCGCGGCGCGGTCGACCGGCAGGCCGCCCGCCTGTTCGTAGGCGGCAACGAAATCTTCGATGCTGCCGAGCCCGCCGGCACCCAGCGATGCCGGCGCGCCGAAGCGCCAGGCCCGGATGCAGAACCAGGCCAGATCATCGAGCGCCTCGCCGATATGGGTCAGTTCCCAGTCGAGCACCGCCGCCAGGCCGGTGTCGTCGACGATCAGGTTGCCCATCCGGAAGTCGCCGTGCACCAGCACCGACGGGGTCGGCTGCGGCCGATGCAGTTCCAGCCACCGGAAGGCCCACTCGAATGTGGCTGTGGTGTCACCCATCTCGTCGAGCTGATGGCGCCATTCGGCCAGCGGGTCCGAGGTCGGCAGCCCGATGCCGACCGGGTCGGCCCGGTGGATCGCCGCCAGCGCCTGCGCGCATTGCCGCAGCAGACGCGCCCGTGTCGTGGCGTCGAGGGTGCGTTGGATCTTGCGGACGATGGTCTCGCCGCCGATGAAATCACAGATCAGATACGGATTACCCAGGGCGGCAGGGGAGTTGTCGGCGGCAATGATCTCCGGCACCGGGGCCCCGGTGGTGGCGGCCCGGCGCAGGGCGGCGGCCTCCAACTCCATGCTGGCGTGCACGTCATCGGGTGGACCGGTGCGCAGGATCAGGGCGCGCACGCCGGCCGCCGTCTGCGCATCGAAGGCCCAGGTGGCACGGCTGGCTCCACCGGTGAGCACCCGCAGATTGGCGACCGTGACCTCCCCGAGCGCGGGCGCCAGAACGCCGGCGAGGGCGGCGGGCTCGGTCACTTGCGGCCGAACTTCAGCATGCGCTGCGCGACCCGGCGGATCTGTATCTCCTCGGCGCCCTCGGTGATCCGGTACCGGCGGTGGTGCCGATAGATGTGCTCGAACGGTTCATGACGGCTGTAGCCGACACCGCCGTGGATCTGCATCGCCCGGTCGGCGGCCTCACACACCAGCCGGTTGGCCCGGTAGTTGGCCATCGACACCTTGTCCGAGACCTCCATGTGGTGATCGCGATCCAGGTGCCAGGCGGCGTAGTACACCAGCAGCCGCACCATCTGGGCCTCGGTCTGCAACTCGGCCAGCGGCCACTGTACGGCCTGGTTGACCGACAACGGCTTGCCGAACACGATCCGGTCCCCGGCATACTGTGCGGCCCGGTCGATGCAGTATTGCGCCGCCCCCAGGCTACTGGCGGCCTGCCGAATCCTGTTCTCGTGCAGGAAGGTCTGGCCGACCTCGAGTCCGTGGTCGACCTCGCCGAGCACCGCGTCGGCGGGCACCCGGACGTCCTTGAGCTCGACCTCACCATGGTCGCTGGGCATGTTGAAGGTCCACCAGTAGTACGGGACGGTGAATCCCGGGGTGTCGGTGGGCACCAGGAATGCGGTGATCCCGACCGCTGAGCCGTCCTGACCAGAGGTGCGGGCGAAGACCAGGTCATGGGTGGCGCGGTGCACGCCGGTGTTCCAGCGCTTGGCGCCGTTGATCACCCAGTCGTCGCCGTCGCGGACCGCGGTGGTCTCCATCCAGGTGGCGTCGCTGCCGTGGTTGGGTTCGGTGAGCCCGAACGCCATCGAGCGCTCGCCGGTGAGCATCGCCTCGACCCAGTCCTTCTTCTGGGCATCGGTGCCGAACCTGCTCATCATGATGACCTGCGGGAAGTTACCGACGATCGACGACTCGTCCTGCAGATCGTTGTGCAGCCCGAGCCCCTTGTGCGCCAGGTGCTCCCGGATCACCGCCATGTCCAGGTTCGATCCGCCGCGACCACCGAACTCCTCCGGTAGCCCGTACCGCAGCCACCCGGCGGCATCGGCGCGCCGCCGCATCTCGTCGAGCAGGTCCTCCCATTCGCGGGTCGGCACGCCGCCGTTGTCCAGATCCGTCCGGGCGAACTCGCGACGCCGGTCGAAGTACTGCATGTTCTCACGTTCCAGCGGCTTGATCTCAGCCTCGATGAAGGCGTCCATCTCGGCCAGCAGGCCTGGAAGGTGCTCGGGTAAAGCGAAATCCACGGTGATCTCTCCTTCTGGCTCAATGGCCGTACAGCGTCTTCTTCCAGATCGTCGACAGCGTCTTGATGGCATCGGCGTCACTGATCTGCAGCTCGGAGCCGGGGTTGCCCACCACGACGACGGTGAAGTTCTCGAACAGCAGCGCAATCGCGGCGGCGATGTGTTCGGGATCGAGGTCCTGTGCATAGCCCTGCTCACGGGCCCGGCGCACCGACCCGGCGACCATGTCCATACCGAACCGCCGGAACTCGTGCTGAACCTGCGCGAAACGCGGCTGGGTGGCCCCGAGTTGAGCGACGGCGATCATGATGCCGATGTTCTGCCGGAACAGATTCCAGTACCCGGTCACCACCGTGGTGAAGTACTCGCTGTCCTGCGGAGTATCCGGCAGCGGTACCCGCGACCCGGACGGCTCGACGATATCGTGCAGGAACGACTCGGCCAGCGAGGCCAGCAGATCTTCCTTGTCGTCGAAATACCGGTAGAACACCGCCGAGGACTTCCCGGCCGCGGAGGTGATATCGGCCAGGGTGGTGCCATGAAAGCCGCGTTCGGCGAACAGTTTCCGGGCGGCCAGCTCGATGGCTTCGCGGGTCTGGCGGCCCTTGGCGGTCAGCGATTCGGCGGGTGTCATATCAGGCCAGGATGCGATCACCGGCGCGCAGCAACGCGCTGGGCAGCTCGTGCCCGACGGCCTCCTGTGCGACCCGAGCCGCTGCGATGGCGGACTCGAGGTCCACGTCGACTTCGATACCGCTGTCGCGCAACAGGTACACCAGATCTTCTGTGGCGATGTTGCCGCTGGCTCCCGGGGCGAACGGGCACCCGCCCAGGCCGCCGACGGAGGCGTCCAGCCGGGTCACCCCGGACTGTACGGCGGCATACGCGCTGGCCAGCCCGGCACCGCGGGTGTTGTGGAAGTGCGCCCCCAGCGGCAGATCGCCGATCACCGGGCGGACCCGCTCGATCAGTGTGCTGACCCGGTGCGGAGTGGTGGTCCCGATGGTATCGGCGATGGCGATCCGGTCGACACCGAGTTCGGCTGCCGCCGAAGCGATCTCGATCACCCGGCGGGGATCCGTCGGGCCGTCGAACGGGCAGTCCCAGGCGGTCGCGATGATGACCTCGACGGTCGCGTCGTGATCATGGGCGATGCGGGTCACGTCGGCGATGGCCGCCGTCGCCTGGCCCGCGTCACGGCCGACGTTGGCGCGGCTGTGCGCATCCGACGCCGACACCACGTACTCGATCGAGGTCAGACCGGCGGCGATGGCGCGTTTGGCGCCGTTCGGGCTGGCCACCAGCGCGGAGAACTCGACATCAGGAAAGCGATAGAGCTCGGCCGCGAGTTCGGCGGCATCGGCCAGGGCCGGCACCTTCGACGGCGAAACGAAGGCGGTGGCCTCCACCTCACGGACCCCGGTGGCCACGATCGCCTCCAGGATCCCGATCTTGGCGGCCAGCGGGATGGGCGCCTCGATCTGCAGACCGTCGCGCAGGCAAACCTCGCGGATAGCAACCTTTTTCGGCACGTTCGATCCCCCGGTCGCTTCGCTCCGGCCTGCCGCCGTCATAGCACCCCCTGCTCTCGCAGCGTCGTCAGTTCCTCGGCGCTCAGGCCGAGCAGCCCCGAGTACACCTCGTCATTGTGCTGCCCGGGTCGCGCCGAACCGGCGCTGCGCACGCTGCCCGGCGTCACCGAGAGCACCGGAATGACACCGGGCCCCTTGACATTGCGTTCGACCCTTTCATCCCAGTGGTCGGCGATCATCCCGCGGGCCTGCAGCTGCGGGTCGTTGACCACCTCGGCCACGGTGTTGATCGGGCCGCTGATCACGCCGGCCTCCGACAGCGTGGCGATGATGTCGTCGGGCTGACGCCCGGCCGCCCAGTCACCGATGATCTTGTCGAGCTCGTCCTGGTGGCGGCCGCGCGCAACATGGTTGGCGAACCGGTCATCGCCTGCCAGCTCCGGCAGGCCCATCGCAGAGCACAGCCTGCGGAACACCGTGTCCTGGTTGGCCGCGATCACCACCCAGCTGCCGTTGGCGCTCTGATAGATGTTGGACGGGGCGATACCATCCAGCCGGGTGCCCGACGGCCCGCGGATCACGCCGCCGACGTCGTAGTCGGGGATGGTGGATTCCTGGATCGCCAAGCAGCTTTCGGTCAGCGCGGTGTCGACGATCTGTCCTTCGCCGGTCACGCTGCGTCGGTACAGCGCGGCCAGCGCACCCTGCGCGGCGAACATCCCGGCCAGGCTGTCGCCCAGCGACAACGCCAGCCGCGGTGGCGGGCCGCCGGGGAATCCGTTCATGTGCCGCAGCCCGCTGGCCGCCTCGGCGACCGAGGCGTAGCCGGCCTTACCGGCGTCCGGGCCGGTCTGGCCGTAACCGGACACCCGCACCAGGATGATGCCCTTGTTGCGGGCGCGCAGCACGTCGTAGCCCAGGTTCCACTTCTCCAGGGTGCCGGGCCGGAAGTTCTCCACGATGATGTCGGAGCGGTCCACCAGGTCAAGGAACAGCTGCCGACCGCGGTCGGTGCGCAGATCGAGGGTGACAGCCTTCTTGTTGCGGGCGTGCACGGTCCAGAAGAAGTGGTGGCCGTCGAGTTCGGCCTGTCCCCAGGTGCGTAGTGGATCCGGCGTCCCGGGCAGCTCGATCTTGATGACCTCGGCGCCCATGTCGCCGAGCAATCGGCCGGCGAACGGGCCCGAGATCAGGGTGCCCAGCTCCAGGACCCGGATACCGTCCAGCGCACCGGTCGGCCCGGTGGCATCGGCACTCATACCGAGAACCCGTGCCGGTGCAGCCAATCCGTGCAGACTCCGACGGCCTGGCGCAGGGTGCCGCGCTGGTCCGGTCCGGAGTAGTAGTGGTTGGCGCCGCTGATCTCGTGCATCTCCTTGTCGGGATGCCCGATCGCCTCGAACAGGCGGCGGGTGTGGCTCGGCGTGCAGGCGTCATCGGCGAGGTTGCCGATCACCAGGGCGGGCACGGCGATGTCGGGGCCGGCCTTGACGGCGTCGCCGTTGGCGTCGTCGTAGCTCCATTGCGACAGCCAGCTGCGCAGCGTGCAGAACCGGGCCAGCCCGACGGGGGAGTTGTTCACCACCTGAGGATCGCCCAGATAGCAGGTGCCCGGGGTGCGTTCGTTCGGATCGACGGTCGGGTCCAGCCAACGCGGATCGGCCATGGTGCCGTGCACCACGAACGCATATTCATCATCGGGGCGGCCGGCGGCCCTGAGCTCGGCCAACTTTTCCTTGACCCACGTGGTGATGCGCCGGTTCCGCGCGATCTGCGCCTCGTGATAGCGCGCCAGGAACTCCGGGGTGTACGGCGGCTGATTCGGGTTGTCGGGGTTGTACAGATCGAGCTCGGGGTCCCGCCGGGACGGGTCGTTCTCGTCGAGGATGGAGGCGTCCATCCATTCGGTCATGGTGCCGTGCCGGCTGATGTGCGCGGCCAGCAGCATGATGCCGTCGGCCGGGATGAGGCCGAGCGTGGTGAGGTCGGGGCCGTCGCCGGACGGGCTGGCGGTGACGGTCGGGCGCTGGGCCTGCTGCTGGTAGAACACCGACAGCGAGCCGCCGCCGCTCCACCCGGCCAGCACCACCTTGTCATAGCCGAGGCGGTTCTTGGCGTCCTTGATGCACTCACCGAGGTCCTCGACGACCTTCTCCATCAGTAGCGCGGAGTCGGTGCCGCGGAAACGGCTGTTGCAGTAGATGACGTGATGCCCGGCGCGGGCCAGCGCGTTGATCATCGGCAGATAGGCGCCGCCGCCGATCGGGTGCATGAAGACCAGCACGGTATCGCTGGGCTTGTGCTTCGGCTTGAGCAGATAGCTTTCCAGCACCACGAGTTCGGCGACGCCGCCGTACACGTCGCGGACGCTCGAGGTGTTCTGGTAGGCGACCAGATACGGGATGCGCTCGTACTCGAACTTGACGGGTACTTCGGTTGCGGTCATGGCTAGTGTTGCCCCAGATCATTGGCGAGGATTTCGGCGGAGGGGATGAGCCGGCGACGGGTGTCGATGGCGATCACCGACCAGTCCACCCGGTCGTAGTCGTCGAACTTGCGGCGGGCGCGCTCGCGGGCCTTCTCCGGCGCGCCGTGGTGAACCCCTTGCGGCGCATGGGAAACCAGTCCGGGGGGCATCGGGATGCCGTACAGCGAACCGGAGTGGAAGAAGGCGATCTCGTCATAGTCGACATTGCGGTGATACCACGGCGTGCGCTCGGTGCCGGGGACACTCTCGGCGGGCTTGGGCAGGAAGTTCATCACGTAGACGCCGGTGGCCTGCATGAACAGGTGCACCGTCGGCGGCAGGTGCACGCTTTCGGAGGTGATGACGGTGTAGTCCTCGATGTTGAAGGTGAATGGGAAGTTGTCCCCGCGCCAGCCCTCGACATCGAGCGGATTGTGTTGATAGAACAGCGATGTGGGGCCGCCCTCGTGGATGAGGCGTACCTCGTATTCGGCCCTGCCGTCATCATTGCTGGGCGCCGGTTCCGGGATCGTCACCTGGGCCGGGTCGAACGGGAAGTGCCGGCCCAGGATTCCCGCCGGGGGCACCCGGAAGTCGTCGGTGGCCTGGATCATGAGGAATGTGCTCTCAGCGTCGGGCACCTGGCGGAACGTGCAGGCCTTGGGGAGGTAGACCCAGTCGCCCTCGCGGTAGCGCACCGGACCGAACTCGGTCTCCAGCAGCCCTGCGCCCTTGTGCACGAAGATCAGCAGGTCCCCGTCGACGTAGCGGACGAAGAACGGCATCTCCTCGGTCCGCCGGGACAGCAGGACCAGGCAGTCGTCGTTGGAGAACATCAGCAGCGGGCCGCCGCGCGCGTCGGTGGCATCGCTGGGCTTCAGCTCCGAGGACAGCACATCGGTGGGGCGCAGTGGCCCGACGGTGCGGTACGCGGTGGGGTCGTTGCGCCGGTACATGTTCGCGGTCCGGCCGACGAAGCCGCCGCGCCCCAACTCGTCGTCCTTGAGTCCGTCGAGGTCGGCGTGCACGCGTTTGGGCGTCTTGCCTTTTCGCAGGTGAACGAAGGATTCCATGACGCTCCTCGGCAGATCCGGTCAGCAAAACTGAAAGTGACTTTACTTTTTGTTCTGCCGAGGTGCAAGGCCGAGGACCTGCCGCCACGCCCGAGCGATCTAGGGGACCGGAACGCCTTCCTTGAGGAATGTCAGGCTTGCCACCGACCCGTCGGGTTGCACCGTCAGCCGGAACTGCCCCGGCCTGCGGGTCATCTGCAGGGGCACGTTGACCACCGTCACGTCACCGCGCTGGATGTTCTCCGGCACGCCGTGCGATTGGTAGGCGCCGAACACCTGCTGATACAGATCCCAGGACTGCTGCAATGCCTGCGTGGGCAGCAGTGACTGCATCGTCGGATTGAAGTCGGCGGCTGCGGCCGGATAGTCGCCGCGGACGATCTCGTCGAGGGTGGACAGCGCGACCTGATCCGGCGGGACCTCCGCGGCCGCCGTCGGCGCTCCCAGCGTCAAAGCGCCCGCACCGAGGAGGACCGCCATGATGGCGGCCAGCGGTCGCGCGGTGTCCGATTGTCGAGGATGGCGGGTATTTGCTGGGCGCACGGGGGTCAGGATAGGCCCCTGGGGTCATTTATTCGATCGAATCGTCAACATGATCGGTGCGCGGATAGTGCGCTTCTGCAAAAGTGCGCGCATTCGGCTGCAGCACAGTAATTTTCGCACAGGTAAATTCCATAGCGAGATCTTCTTGCCGCCTTCGCCGTGCGTATTGACAGTGTTCGATGGCTTTGTGAGATTGTGTAGGCTCGGGCTCGGAAGGTTGCCAAAGCGATGTGCATCGGAATGCCGCGCCAGCGGAATCCGCGTCGGCCACCGACCGGTCATTGGCGCCCTGTTTGACGGAGAAAGTAGTTGTAGCTTTGGCGATTGCGGGTCTTCTCACCCCACTCCTCATGGAATCTCCCAGGGGTCACCCCGATGCGGCCAAGCCCGGCAACGTGAACAGGCCACGGGCAAGCGGCTCTGAACTGCTGAACCGGCACGCCTCGGCGCGCCCAGGGAAGTCTCCGGCCGGGCGCGCGAATGCCGGCGCCGGGGCGGGAACACGATCCACACCGATGAATTGTCCTATCCGTCAATTGCTTTGGAGGGCCGCGTGAGCACAAACCCGTTCGACGACGAAAAGGGTCGCTTTGTCGTGCTGGTCAACGACGAGGAGCAGCACAGCCTCTGGCCCACGTTCGCTGACATCCCCGATGGTTGGCGAGTGGTGTTCGGTGAGGACGATCGTGCGGCGTGTCTGGAGTTCATCGAACGGGAATGGACCGATATCAGGCCCAAGAGTCTGCGGGACCGATTGGCCGCCAAACAACCAGGCTGATGGCCAGAACGTCGCGATTCGAGGGTGGGGATGGAACTCGGGGAATCAGCGCTACCGATCACCCGCGCACAGCTGGACATCTGGCTGGCACAGGAGACCGGTCAGTCCGCCACTGAGTGGCAACTCGGTCTCTTCGTGGAGATCGACGGCATGCTCGACCGCAAGGCCCTGAAATGGGCCATCCGCCGGGCGGTCGAGGAGTCCGAACCACTGCGGGTCGGTTTCTTCGAGGCGGACGGCGAGGTGTTCCAGAAACGTCTCGATGATGACGCGGTCGAGCTGACGGTGTTCGACGTGCGCAAATCCGACGCGCCCGCGCAGCAGGCGCTCGACATGGCATTGGCGATTCAGCGCACGCCGATGCCGCTCGACGACAAGCTGTACAAATTCGTGCTATTCCGGGCCGGTGCGACGAAGAACTATCTCTTCGTCTGCTGCCACCACATCGTCATCGACGGAGTGGGTATGGTTCTGGTCTGTCAGCGGATGGCTTCGATATATTCCGCCGCCGTCTCCGGCGCGCCCATTTCATCCACCGTGTTCGGTTCACTCACTGACCTCATTGCGTGCGAAAACACGTACGAGAATTCGGAATCGTACGCGCGCGATCAGCTGTATTGGCAAGATCATCTTCCCGGTGGATCCGGTAATGATCACCACCGAACGAAAAATGCGGCGGCCGTTGATCTTGTTCAGGCACTTGAGCGCGTCCCGCTGAATCCGAGAATTCTGGCCGGCGTCGAGAAACTCAGCCAGAAGTGGAGTATGGCACGTTCATCGGTGATCACTGCCGCATGCGCACTGATGCTGCGCGGCTGGTGTGCCGACGGGGACGAGGTCGTGTTCGACTTCCCGGTCAGCAGACGCGTCGAACCCGAATCGAAAACCCTGCCCGGGATGGTCGCCGGGGTGGTTCCGCTGGTGCTGAAGATATCGCCGACCACACCGGTCTCGGAGTTCTGCGCGCAGGTCGACACCTGCATCCAGGAAGCCCTGCAGCATCAGCGATTTCCGGTGGAAGCTCTGGAACGCGAACTCAACGCACGCGCTCCAGGGGAGATCGCGGACCGCCCGGTGCTCGATTTCCTCCCGTCGGCGTTCACCGTGCCCTTCGGCGGTGCCACCGCGACAGCGTCGCTGACCTCCAGCCTCGGGCGCGGTTCCGGGCTGATGTTCACCGGGGCCGGAGACGACCTGCTGCTCAGCACATTCGGCGCCGCCCAGCCCTTCTCGACGACGCCGGCTGCCGATTTAGTGGGACACCTGGAACGCATCCTGGCGGCGATGGCCGCGAATCCGGTGCGCCCGCTGTCCTCTGTCGATCCACTGGCCGAACCCGAGCGCGCAGCGGTGGCCACGCTGGGTAACTGGTCGGCACTGCGCGGTGCCGGTGCCGCGCCGACATCGATCCCGGCGATGTTCGCCACGCAGGTCGCCAACCGCCCCGAGGCCGTGGCGGTCAGTGCGGGGCAGAGCTCGCTGACCTATGCCGAACTCGACGACGCATCGAATCGTCTGGCGCACCGGCTCATCGGTGGCGGCGTCGGGCCGGGCCAACGGGTGGCCATGCTGTTGCCGCGGACCGCCGAAGCCGTCACCACCGTCATGGCGATCCTCAAGACCGGGGCCGCCTACCTGCCGGTCGACCCATCGCTGCCGGCGGCCCGGATCGCGTTCATGCTGGCCGACGCCGCCCCGTCCGCCGCCGTCACCACCGCGGCCACGAGCGGCCTGCTCGGCGAATTCGATGGTCCGATAGTCGATATCGACGAGACCGCCGTCGATGCGGGTCCGGTCAGCGTGCCGGTCGCACCCGACGACATCGCCTATGTCATCTACACCTCCGGCACCACCGGAACCCCCAAGGGGGTGGCCGTCACCCACCACAACCTGACCCAGTTGATCGCCTCCCAAGATGGCGGCCTGCCCGCTGAGCAGGCCTGGTCGCACTGGCATTCCTACTCGTTCGACTTCTCGGTCTGGGAGATCTTCTCCGCGCTGCTGCGCGGCGGCCGGTTGGTCGTGGTGCCCGAATCGATCGTCGGCGAACCCGATGAGTTGAACCACTACCTCGTCGAGCAGCGCGTCAACGTCCTCACCCAGACCCCCTCTGCCATCGGCATGATGCCTCCCGAGGGGCTGGAGTCGACGGCCTTGGTGATGGGCGGTGAGGCGTGCCCCGCCGATGTGGTGGACCGGTGGGCACCGGGCCGGGTGATGATCAACGCCTACGGACCGACCGAGACCACGATCTACGTCGCGGTCAGCGCGCCGCTGCAGGCAGGCGGCGGTGCCGCTCCGATCGGCTCCACGGTCGCGGGGTCGGCACTGTTCGTGCTCGACGGCTGGCTGCAACCGGTGGCACCCGGGGTGGTCGGAGAACTCTATGTGGCGGGCGCCGGTGTGGGCCTGGGGTACCTGGGCCGCTCCGACCTCACCGGATCCCGGTTCGTGGCCTGCCCGTTCGAGGGATCCGGGCAGCGCATGTACCGGACCGGTGACCTCGTGTACTGGGGCGCCGATGGGCAGCTGTGCTACGTGGGGCGCGCGGATGAGCAGGTGAAGATCCGCGGGTACCGGATCGAAGTCGGCGAGGTCGCAACGGCATTGGCCGACGTCGACGGGGCCGGGCAGGTGGCGGTGATCGTCCGGGAGGACCGCCCCGGGGACAAACGGCTCGTCGGGTACGTCACCGGCTCCGTGGACCCGGCGCAGGCACGCGCGGCGCTGGCCACTCGGCTGCCCGGCTACATGGTGCCGACCGCGGTGGTCGTGCTGGCCGAGCTGCCGCTGACCTCCAGCGGCAAGCTGGACGTCCGGGCCCTGCCCGCACCGGAATACACGCCCGGGCAGCACCGGGCCCCCGAAACCGCGACCGAGGAACTGCTTGCCGGAATCTATGCCGAGGTGCTCGGGCTGGACAGCATCGGCGTGGATGACTCGTTCTTCGAGTTGGGCGGCGACAGCATCATGTCGATGCAGGTGGCCGCGAAGGCCAGGGCCGCCGGGCTGACCTGCCGACCGCGTGACATCTTCGTCGAGGAGACCGTGGCACGTTTGGCCCGCGTGGTCGCCGCCCGAGACGACACCGGCCCGGTCGACGAGGGCATCGGCGCGGTGCCCGCGACGCCGATCATGCGGTGGCTGAACGACCTAGGCGGCGCAGGCGGCTGGGCCGACGAGTTCAACCAGACCATGGTGGTGCAGGCACCGTCGGGTGCCACCGCCGCCGATGCGCGAGACCTGCTGCAGACCCTGTTCGACCGGCACGCCGCACTCCGGCTCCGGGTGGGTGCCGGCGGTGCCATCAAGATTCCCGAGGCCGGCGCGGTGGATGCGCGGCACTGCCTGCACCTCGTGGACGCGCTCACCGACGACGCAGTGCGGACCGCTCGCGCGCGACTGAACCCGGCGACCGGCGCCGTGCTCAGCGCACTGTGGATCCCCGCGAGCAGTCGGCTGGTACTGATCATCCACCACCTCGCCGTCGACGGGGTGTCCTGGCGAATCCTGCTGGAAGACCTGACCACCGCGTGGATGCAGCGCCGTGCTGGGCAGCCCGTCGAACTGCCGCCGACCGGCACGTCCTTTCAGCGGTGGGCCACCGTGCTCGCCGAGCACGCCCAGCTACCGGCCGTGATCGAGACGGCCGAAAGCTGGCGGCGGCTGGCGGTTGCTCCCGCCTTGCCCGCGGCGCGACCGGCGGCCGACACCTTCGCCACGGCCGGACGGCTGTCATCGACGCTGGATGCCGAGAACACCCGCATCCTGCTCGGCCAGGCGCCCGCCGCGTTCCATGCCGGGGTGCAGGACATCCTGCTGATCGGCTTCGCGCTGGCCGTCTCGGAGTTCCTGGGCAGCACTACCCCGGTCGGTATCGATGTCGAAGGCCACGGTCGGCACGAGGAACTCGCCGAGGACATCGACCTGTCCCGCACCGTCGGCTGGTTCACCACCAAGTACCCGGTCGCCCTGTCCATCACCGGGTTGTCCTGGTCCCAGGTACGCGCCGGTGCGGAGCCGCTCGGGGCGGTCATCAAGAACGCCAAGGAACAGCTGCGCGCGCTCCCGCACCCGTTGACCTACGGGCTGCTGCGCTACCTCAACGACGGCATCGACCTCGACGGGGTTGATCCGACCGTGGGGTTCAACTATCTGGGCCGCCTGGATAATTCGCCGGGGACCGCCGGTGACGAGCTGTGGCGCCCCGGCCCGGACGCGCTGTCGCTGACCGGCACGGCCGCCGCGGTGTCGATGCCGCTGGTGCACACCGTGGAACTCAACGCCGCCACCGTGGACGCCGCGGACGGTCCGCAGCTGCAGGCCGACTGGACCTGGGCCACCTCGGTGCTCGACGCGGCGCAGGTCACCCGCTTGAGCGGCCTGTGGTTCGAGGCGTTGGCCGGTATCTGCGCACATGTGCGCGGCGGTGGGGGAGGGCTCACCCCGTCGGACATCGTGCCCGCCCGGCTCAGCCAGTCGCAGATCGACGACCTTCAGGCCCGGTTCCGGATCGCCGACATCCTGCCGCTGACACCGTTGCAGCAGGGCCTGCTGTTCCACACCGACAGCGCCCATTCCGAGATGTCCGCCGAGATGTATTCGGTGCAACTCGATTTCACCCTGACCGGAACACTCGACCCGGATCGCCTGCGTGACGCGGTACGCGCCGTGGTCGCCCGGCATCCGCACCTCGCCGCCCAGTTCATCCAGGGCTATGACGAGCCGGTGCAAATCCTGCTGGAGGATCCCGAGATCGCCTGGAAGTTCCTCGATCTCACCGAGGGGGCCGGCGACGACACGATCGAACGACTCTGTGCCGAGGAACGCGCCGCCGTCGGTGACCTCGCGAACCAGGCGGCCTTCCGTGCCGTGTTGATCCGCACCGGTGCAAAACGGCACCGGTTCATCCTCACCAACCATCACATCCTGCTCGATGGTTGGTCGATGCCCATCCTGCTGCGCGAGATCTTCGCCTGCTACGCCGGGGAGCGCCTCCCCGCCGCGGCGTCCTACCGGGCGTTCCTCACCTGGCTGGCCGACCGTGACCTCGACGCCGCACGTGCGGCCTGGCGGCAGGCACTGACCGGGTTCGACACGCCCACCCTGCTCGGCTCACCGGATCGGCGTCCGGACCGACTCGGGCTGGGGCAGCGCGGTTTTGCGTCCTTCCCGATACCCGCGGCGACGACACAGGCTCTCGGCGAACTCGCCCGGTCCTGCCGCACCACCGTCAGCACCGTGCTGCAGGGCGCCTGGGGCGTGCTGCTGACCTCACTGACCGGCCGGCACGACGTCGCGTTCGGCACCGCCCGGTCCCGGCTCGGCCAGATCGAGATGGCCGACGCCGAATCGATGGTGGGACTGCTGATCAACACCGTGCCGGTGCGCGCCAACATCACCGCGGACGCCAGCACCGCAGATCTGCTGGAGCAGTTGCACACCGCGCACAACGACACCCTGTCCCATCAGCACCTGGCGCTCACCGAGATCCACCGCGCCACCGGCCACGAGCAGCTGTTCGACACCCTGTTCGTCTACGAGAACTACCCGGTGGACACCGGGGCGCCGCTGGGCGCCGATGACCTGGCGATCGAAGGGTTCACCAACCGCGAGTTCAACCACTACCCGCTGACGGTCGAAGCCATCCCGGGCGACGAGCTGAATCTGCACGTCGAATACGACACCGAGGTCTTCACCGCGCAGGGCATCGCGACGTTGATGGGGCGGATGCGCAGGTTGCTGACCGCGATGGCCGCCGATCCAGCCCGGAAGCTGTTGTCCATCAACACTCTTGATGCCGACGAGCATCGCCGATTGGCCCAGTGGTCCGGCGCGGGTGTCGAGGCACCCGTCGGCCTCGCCACCGGGCTGCTCGCCGCGGCGGTAGCCGTCGACCCGGACGCGCCCGCGATCGTCGACGGTGAACACAGCCTGACCTATCGCGAGCTCGACGAATGGTCGACCCGGCTGGCGCGCACCCTGATCGGGGCCGGTGTCGGACCCGAATGCGCCGTCGGGGTGGCCGTCGACCGGACCGCCGAGCTGGTCGCGGCCTGGTGGGCCGTGCTCAAGGCGGGCGGTACCTACGTGCCCATCGACCGCACCCATCCGGTGGAACGCATTGTCACCGTGCTGGATTCGGTGAACGCCGGATGCGTGCTGACATGCGGTATGGACACCGTGGCCGGTGCCGGGCAGCGCCCGGTGCTGCGCATCGACGAACTCGCGCTGTCCGGGCAACGCGCCGAGGAGATCACCGACGAGGAGCGGCTCGCGCCGCTGGGCACCGACGACACCGCCTACGTCATCTTCACCTCGGGCTCCACCGGTGAACCCAAGGGCGTGGCGGTCAGCCACGCCGGCCTGCTCGGATTCGCCGCCGCCCAACGCGATATGTACCGGCTCGCCGCGTCGTCTCGGGTATTGATGGTCGCGGCGCCCACCTTCGACGCCTCACTGTTCGAGATCCTGATGGCCACCGGCGCCGGTGCTGCCCTGGTGATCGCGCCCAAGGACGTGTACGCCGGTGAGGCGCTGACCGAACTCGCGCACCGGCAGCGCGTCAGTGCAGCCCTGCTGACCCCGACGGTGGCGGCGTCCCTGGACCGGACCCGGCTGCCGGAACTGACCACCCTGATCACCGGCGGTGAGGCCTGCCCCGACGAACTGGTGCAGGCCTGGGCGCCCGGTCGGCGGATGTTCAACGCCTACGGACCCAGTGAGGCCACCATCTGGGCCACCGGCACCCCGCTGTCACCGGACCGGCCGGTCAACATCGGATCCCCGATTGCCGGGATGCGGACACTGGTGCTCGATGCGCAGTTGCGCGCGGTGCCCGCCGGTGTGACGGGCGAACTGTATCTGGCCGGACCCGCACTGGCACACGGGTATGTGGGACGGGCACGGTTGACCGCAGAGCGGTTCGTTGCCGATCCCGATGGTGGTCCGGGCGCACGGCTGTACCGCACGGGTGATCTGGCGCGCTGGAACAGCGACGGCACCCTGGACTATCTGGGGCGGGTCGACACCCAGATCAAACTGCGCGGACAGCGCATCGAGCTCGGCGAGATCGAGAGCGCGCTGCTGGCCTGCCCCCAGGTGGGCCAGGCCGCCGCCGCCGTGCACCACGGCACCGCAGGCTCACAACTGGTCGCCTACCTGACCTTCGAGCACGCCGACACCAACCGCGATACCGGGCAGGACACCCAGATCGTCGAGGAATGGCAGAGCATCTACGACCAGCTCTACGCCGCCGATATCGAGGCACCCGGTTTCGGCGAGGACTTCCGGGGCTGGAACAGCAGCTACACCGGCACGGAGATCCCGCTCGCCGAGATGCGGGAATGGCGGGCCGCGACCGTCGACCGCATCCTGGCGTTGCAGCCGCGGCGGGTGCTGGAGATCGGTGTGGGATCCGGTCTGCTGCTGTCCCAGGTGGCCGGGCACTGCGAGCAGTACCTCGCCACCGACATCTCGGCGGTTGTCGTCGACGCGATCGCACAGGCACTGCAGGACAACCAAATTGCCTGGCGTGACCGGGTGCAGTTGCTCGCGCGGCCCGCCCATGTCACCGACGGGCTGCCGCGCGGACACTTCGACACCATCGTGGTGAACTCCGTCGTCCAGTATTTCCCGAACGCGGCGTATCTCGGCGAGGTCATCGACAATGCGATGGAGCTGCTGGCCCCCGGCGGCACACTGTTCATCGGCGACGTCCGTAACCACAGCCTGCAGAACGCCTTCCAGACCGGGATCGTGCTGGTGCGGCACGCAGCGGCCGGCCTGGATGCCGCCGTCATCCGCCAGCGTGTGCAGCACGCGGTGCTCGGCGAACCCGAACTGCTGCTGGCCCCGGAGTTCTTCACCAGCTGGGCCGACAATCATGTGGCGGCCTCGGGCGTCGACATCCAGGTCAAACGCGGCACCGCCGACAACGAACTGAGCCGCTACCGCTACGACGTAGCCATCCGCAAGGGCCCCGGCCCGGTGCGTTCACTGGCCGACATCCCCACCCACGAATGGCCTGCGGGATGCCGCAATCTCGCCGAACTGCAGTCCATGCTGGTGGAGGACCGTCCCGATACCGTTCGGGTCAGCGGTATCCCGCGCACCGGGGTGATCGAAGACGTGCTGCTCGAACAGGCACTGGCCGACGGGCAGATCACGGTCGAGAAGCCATCGTCACTACCCAGCTGCACACCCGAGGAGCTGTACCGTCTGGGCGAGTCGACCGGCTACCACGTCGCCGTCACCTGGGGCGCGGCGCCGGGCACCGTGGACGCCGTCTTCGTCGCTTCCACCGGCACCGCGACACCCGCGCTCACCGATGTGTACCTCCCGGTTCCGCACGCGGTGCACGCCAACGAGCCGCACAGCGCCACCAAGATCAGCGCGGTGCGGCGCCGGCTGAGCGCCTGGCTGCCCGACTACATGGTGCCGCCGCACATCGTCGTGCTCGACGAGATGCCCCTGACCTCCTCGGGCAAGCTGGACCGAAAAGCGTTGCCGGCGCCCGAATACGGCGACGGTGACGAATACCGGGCACCCGCCGGCGCGGTCGAGGAGATCCTCACCGACATCTACGCCCAGGTGCTCGGTCTGCAGCGGGTCGGTGTTGACGATTCGTTCTTCGACCTCGGCGGCGATTCGCTGTCGGCGATGCGACTGATCGGCGCCGTCAACACCAGCCTGGACGCCGACCTGTCGGTGCGCACCATCTTCGAGGCGCCGACCGTCGCGGAGCTGGCGCCCCGCATCGGTGGCGACGCCGCGCGGCTGGAGCCACTGGTGGCCACCGACCGACCCGCCGTCATCCCGTTGTCGTTCGCGCAGAACAGGTTGTGGTTCTTCGACCAGCTGCAGGGGCCGTCACCGATCTACAACCTCGCGGTGGCCCTGCGACTGCGTGGCCACCTGGATGCCGACGCGCTGCGGCTGGCGCTCGGCGATGTGGTGGCCCGCCACGAATCGCTGCGCACCCGGTTCGTGGCACCGGAAGGATCGGCTCAGCAGGTCGTCATTCCCGCCGAGGACGCCGATATCGGCTGGCGCACCGTCGATGCCGACCGGTGGCCCGCGGACCGCCTCGACGAAGCGGTCGGCGCGGCGGCGCGGCACACCTTCGATCTGGCCACTGACATCCCGTTCCACGCAACGCTGTTCCGGGTCTCCGACGGAGAGCACATCCTGGTGGCCGTCGTGCATCACATCGCCGCCGACGGCTGGTCGGTCACCCCACTGGTGCGTGATCTCGGATTGGCTTATGCCAGTCGGTATGTGGGTCAGGCGCCGGGGTGGGCGCCGCTGCCGGTGCAGTACGTCGACTACACGTTGTGGCAGCGTGCCCAGCTGGGCGAGTTCGACGACGACCAGAGCGCGATCGCCGCTCAGCTGGCGTACTGGGAGACCGCGCTGGCCGGTATGCCCGAGCAGCTGCAGATTCCCACCGACCGCCCCTACCCTCCGGTGGCCGATCACCACGGTGCCCGGGTGGCCGTGCAGTGGCCGACCGAGCTGCAGCAGCAGGTGCGCCGGGTGGCCCGCGAACACAACGCCACCAGTTTCATGGTGATCCAGGCGGCCTTCGCCGCGCTGCTGGCGCAGATCAGCGCGACCACCGATGTCGCAGTGGGCTTTCCGATCGCCGGCCGGCGCGATAGCGCGCTCGATGACCTCGTCGGTTTCTTCGTCAACACGCTGGTGCTGCGCGTCGACGTGGCGGGCGACCCGACCTTCGCCGACCTGCTGGCGCAGGTGCGCGGGCGCAGCCTGGCCGCCTACGAACATCAGGATGTCCCTTTCGAGGTGCTCGTCGAACGGCTCAACCCGGCGCGCAGCCTCACCCGGCACCCCCTGGTGCAGGTGCTTCTCGGTTGGCAGAACTTCGCCTGGCAACCCGGCGACGCCGCCGGACTGGCGCTGGGCGACCTGCAGGTGACCCCGCTACAGGTGGATACCGAGACCGCCCGCATGGACCTGGCGTTCTCGCTGGGGGAGCGCTGGAACGCCGACGGCGATCCCGACGGTCTGGATGTCACGGTCGAATACCGCACCGACATCTTCGATGCCGCCTCCGTGGCGGCCCTGGTCGGCCGGCTGCAGCGGTTGTTGTCGGCGCTCACCACCGATCCGCGGCGCCGGTTGTCCTCGATGGATCTGCTCGACGACGGCGAGCGGGCCAGACTCGACCACTGGGGCAACCGCACGGTGCTGGGGCTGCCCTACCCCGGATCGACGGTACCGGCGAGGTTCGGCGCGCAGGTCGCCCGCACACCGGACGCCGTCGCGGTGGTGCACGGGAAACGATCGTTGACCTACACCGAACTGGATCGGACCGCCGACCGCCTGGCGCATCTGCTGATCGCCGGCGGCGCGGGCCCGGGACGGTCGGTGGCACTGCTGTTCCCGAAATCGGCCGAGGCGATCGTGGCGATCCTGGCGGTGCTCAAATCCGGTGCGGCCTACCTGCCGATGGATCCCGCGCTGCCGCCGGCCCGCATCGAGTTCATGCTCGACGACGCCGGGCCGGTCGCCGTGCTGACCACCGCGACGCTGGCCGGCCGGGTAGCCGGGGCCGGAATCGCGGTCATCGAGTGTGACGACTGCGCCGACCCCACCCGCGCGGTGGCGGCCGGCCACGTCCCGGAGGGGCCGGGCCCCGAGGACATCGCGCACATCATCTACACCTCCGGCACGACCGGCGTTCCCAAAGGTGTTGCGGTCAGTCACGGCAATGTGATCCAGCTGTTCGACGGACTCGACATCGGTATCGAGCTCTCCCCGGAGCAGGTCTGGACCCAGTTCCACTCCTATGCCTTCGATTTCTCGGTGTGGGAGATCTGGGCGGCGCTGCTGCACGGTGGACGCCTGGTGGTGGTCCCCGATGACATCGCCCGTTCGGCACCGGACTTCCATGCCCTGCTGATCGACGAACGGGTCACCGTGCTGACCCAGACCCCCTCGGCGGCAGCGGTATTGCCCACCGAGGGCGTGGATGCGGCACTGGTGATCGGCGCGGAGGCCTGCGCACCGGAACTCGTGGACCGCTGGGCGCCCGGGCGTGTCATGGTCAACGTCTACGGCCCGACCGAGACCACCATGTGGGCCTGCAAGAGCGCCCCGCTGGCCGCCGGGTCCGGTGCGCCGCCGATCGGTGCACCGACCGCCGGGGCCGCGTTCTTCGTGCTCGACGCCTGGTTGCGGCCCGTGCCCCCCGGGGTGGTCGGCGAACTGTACCTGGCGGGCCGCGGCGTCGGAGCCGGCTACTGGCGCCGGACCTCCTTGACCGCAACCCGTTTCATGGCGTGCCCGTTCGGTGAGCCGGGCACCCGGATGTACCGCACCGGCGACCTGGTGTCCTGGCGACCCGATGGTCAGCTCGACTACTTCGGCCGTGCGGACGAGCAGGTGAAGGTCCGCGGCTACCGCATCGAACTCGGCGAGGTGCGCTCGGCCCTGGCCGCCGTGCACGGGGTGGAACAGGCGGTCGTCATCGCCCGCGAGGACACTCCGGGTGACAAACGGCTGGTCGGCTACATCACCGGGTCGGCGGACCCGGTGACCGCCCGCGCCGCCCTGGCCGAACGGCTGCCGGGCTACATGGTGCCGTCCACGGTGATCGGGGTGCCGGCGATGCCGGTCACCGTCAACGGCAAGCTCGACACCCGGGCACTGCCGGCCCCGGACTACCACGAGACCACCCGCTACCGAGCGCCCGCCGGTGCCATCGAGCAGGCGCTTGCCGACATTTTCGCCGACACCCTCGGTGTGCAGCGCGTCGGCGTCGACGACTCGTTCTTCGACCTGGGCGGCGATTCGCTGTCCACCATGCGCCTCATCACCGCCGTCAACAGCGCGCTGGGCGCGGACCTGCCGGTCCGCACGGTCTTCGAGGCGCCGACCGTCGCCCAGCTGGCACTGCGGGTCGATCTCGGTGGCTCCCGCAAGGCACCGCTGGTGCCGGCCGAGCGGCCGCCGGCGGTCCCGTTGTCCTTCGCGCAGAACCGGTTGTGGCTCGTCGACCAGCTGCAGGGACCGTCACCCATCTACAACATCGCGGTCGCGCTGCGGCTGCGCGGGCGGCTCGACCCCGCTGCGCTGCGCGCTGCGATGGCCGACGTGGTCAGTCGGCACGAGAGTCTGCGCACCGTGTTCGCCTCGGCGCACGGCATCCCACAACAGGTGGTTCTCCCGGCCGATACCATCGAGGTCGGCTGGGACACCGTCGATGCCACCGGCTGGTCGCCCGATCGGCTGGATGAGGCCATGAGTGCGGTGGCCCGGTACACCTTCGACCTGACTTCCGAGATCCCGCTACGCGCCGGACTTTTCCGCGTGACTCAGGATGAGCATCTGCTGGTGGCCGTGGTGCACCACATCGCCGCCGACGGCTGGTCGCTGCGGCCGTTGGTCACCGACCTCGGCACCGCCTACGCATGCCGCTCGGCCGGACAACCGCCGCACTGGGTACCGCTGCCGGTCCAGTACATCGACTACACCCTGTGGCAGCGTGCCGAACTGGGTGAGCTCGATGACCCCGCAAGCCCGGTCGGCGAGCAGCTGCGGTATTGGGAAGGCGCCCTGGCCGGCATACCGGAACACCTGGACCTGCCGACCGATCGCCCCTACCCGGCGGTGGCCGACCACCGCGGCGCTACCGTCGACATCGACTGGCCCGCCGAGTTGCAGCAGCAGATCGCCCGACTCGCCACCGCGCACAACGCCACCAGCTTCATGGTCGTGCAGGCCGGGCTGGCGGTACTGCTGTCGAAGCTGAGCGCCAGTTCCGATGTCGCCGTGGGCTTCCCGATCGCCGGTCGCTCCGACACCGCCCTCGACGACCTCGTCGGCTTCTTCGTCAACACCCTGGTCCTGCGGGTCGATCTCACCGGCAACCCGTCGATCGCCGAGCTGCTGGAGCGGGTGCGCACCAGCAGCCTGAGCGCCTTTGAGCATCAGGACGTGCCCTTCGAGGTCCTGGTGGAACGGCTCAACCCGACCCGCAGCCTGACCCATCACCCGCTGATCCAGGTCATGCTGGGGTGGCAGAACCTGCCCTGGCAACACGCGGACACCGCCGCCGGCCTGGTACTCGGTGACCTGGAGATCAACCCGCTGCCGGTCGATACCCACACTGCGCGCATGGATCTGGCGTTCTCACTGGCCGAACGTTGGACCGAATCCGGAGCCCCGGACGGGATCGGCGGCATCGTCGAGTTCCGCACCGACGTGTTCGACGCGGCAACCGTCGACGACCTGGTCGACCGGCTGGGTCGGGTGCTCGTGGCGATGACCGCACACCCGGAACGGACGCTGGCGGCCCTGGATCTCCTCGACCACAACGAGGTATCGCAACTGCGCGCCCTCGGCAACGTGGCGGCACTCGGCAACGCACCGGCCGGGATCTCGATACCGGAACTGTTCGGCGAACACGTCGCGCGCACCCCCGACGCGGTCGCGATCAGCGGTGACCGCTCGCTCACCTATGCGGCCCTCGATGAGGCGTCGAACCGGCTGGCGCACCTGCTGATCCGGCACGGTGCTGGACCGGGTCAGGTCGTGGCGCTGCTGCTGTCGCGTTCGGCCGAGGCGATCAGCGCGATGCTGGCCGTCCTCAAGACCGGCGCGGCCTACCTGCCGATCGACCCGGCCTGGCCCGCCGAACGCATCGGGTTCGTGCTGTCCGACGCGTCACCGGTCGCCGCCGTGGTCACCGACGAATTCGCCGGACTACTCGCAGGTTTCGGCGGTGCCGTCGTCGATATCGACAACGTGCCCGACGGCGGTATCGACGCACCGCTGGCCGCGCCCGCCGCCGACAACCCCGCCTACCTGATCTACACCTCGGGTACCACCGGGGTGCCCAAGGGTGTCGGGCTGACCCACGCCAATGTCACCCAACTGCTCGGGGCGCCGCACCGCGGGTTGCCCGAGGGGTCGGTGTGGAGTCACGCGCACTCGCTGGCCTTCGATGTGTCCGTCTGGGAGATCTTCGGACCGCTGCTGCGCGGTGGCCGTGTCGTGGTGGTCCGCGATGTCGAGGACCTGCACGCGGTGATCGTCGCGCAGGGCGTCACCGTCCTGACCCAAACCCCCTCGGCAGCAGCGGTGCTGCCGACCGAGGGACTGGAATCGACGGTGCTGGTCGCGGTCGGCGAGGCCTGCTCAGCAGAAGTGGACCTCCGGCGGGCGGACCATGCTGAACGCCTACGGCCCCACCGAGACCACCATGTGCGTCACGATCAGTGCCCCACTGCGCGCCGAACCGCGCACGGTGCCGATCGGATCGCCGGTCTCGCATGCCGCCCTGTTCGTCCTGGACGCCTGGCTACGGCCGGTGCCCGTCGGCGTGGTCGGCGAACTGTATGTGGCCGGCGCCGGCCTCGGCGTGGGCTATCTGGGCCGCGGATCGCTGACCGGCTCGCACTTCGTCGCGTGCCCGTTCGCGGGCGCGGGCGGGCGGATGTACCGCACCGGGGACCTGGTGCGCTGGCGTGCCGACGGTCATCTCGACTATCTGGGTCGCGCCGACGAGCAGGTGAAGATTCGCGGCTATCGCATCGAATTGGGCGATGTGCACACCGCTTTGGCCGATGTCGCGGGGGTCGACCAGGCCGTCGTCATCGCCCGCGAGGACCGCCCCGGGGACAAGCGCCTGGTCGGCTACCTCACCGGCACCGTCGACCCGGTGGACGTGCGCGCCGCGCTGAGTGCCCGGCTGCCCGCCTACATGGTCCCCGCCGCCATCGTGGTGCTGGCGGCCCTGCCACTCACCGCCAACGGGAAACTCGACACCCGGGCGTTGCCCGCACCCGACTACGCCGCCGGCGTGTACCGCGCCCCGGCCGGCGCCGTCGAAGAGATCCTGGCCGGTCTCTACGCCCAGCTGCTCGGCGTCGGACGGGTCGGCGCCGACGACTCCTTCTTCGACCTCGGCGGAGACAGCATCACCGCCATGCGGCTGATCGCCGCCATCAACAGCAGCCTGCACGCCAACCTCGCCGTGCGCACCATCTTCGAGGCACCCACCGTCGCGCAGCTCGCGCCCCGCGTCGGCGAGGAATCCGGACGGCTGGAACCGCTGGTGGCCGGCGAACGACCCGCGGTCATCCCGTTGTCGTTCGCGCAGAAACGGTTGTGGTTCCTCGAGCAACTGCAGGGACCTTCGGCGGTGTACAACATGGCCACGACATTGCGGCTGCGTGGCGACCTCGACATCGACGCACTGCACGCCGCGCTCGACGACGTCATCGCCCGGCATGAGAGCCTGCGCACCCTGCTGGTGGCGCCGGACGGGATACCGCAGCAGGTGGTGCTGCCGGTCGAACGGGCCGAATGTGGTTGGCAGTTCAGCGATGCCACCGACTGGCCGGCCACCCAGATCGAGGAGGCCGTCGGCGCCGCCGCACGGTACGCCTTCGACCTGTCCGCCGAAATCCCGCTGCGCGCCCACCTCTTCCGGATGCAGCCCGATGTGCACGTGCTGGTGGCCGCCGTCCACCACATCGCCGCCGACGGCTGGTCGATGACACCGCTGGCCCGGGATCTCAGCGTGGCCTACGCGAGCCGCAGCGCCGGGCAGGCGCCGGACTGGGCGCCACTTCCGGTGCAGTATGTCGACTACACCCTCTGGCAGCGGGCACAATTCGGCGAACTGGATGCTGCGGACAGCCCCATCGCCGGGCAACTGTCCTACTGGGAGAGCGCGCTGGCCGGGCTCCCCGAGCGCCTGCCGCTGCCCACCGACCGTCCCTACCCGTTGGTCGCCGGGCAACGCGGAGCCGTCGTCACCGTCGAGTGGCCCGCCGAGTTGCAGCGCCGTATCGCCCGGGTGGCCCGCGAACACAACGCGACCAGCTTCATGGTGGTGCAGACCGCACTCACGCTGCTACTGAGCAAGATCGGCGCGACCTCCGATGTGGCGGTGGGCGTCCCGGTCGCGGGCCGCCGCGACCCCGCGCTCGACGACCTCGTCGGGTTCTTCGTCAACACCCTGGTGCTGCGTGTCGAGATCGACGGCGACCCGACCTTCGCCGACCTGCTCGCGCAGGTGCAGCAGCGCAGCCTGGCCGCCTACGAGAACCAGGACGTGTCTTTCGACGTGCTCGTGGAGCGGCTCAACCCGACCCGCAACCTGAGCCACCATCCGCTCGTGCAGGTGCTGTTGGCCTGGCAGAACCTGCCCGGTCACCGGCAGAACACCTCAGGTCTGGCGCTGGGCGGGCTGCAGATCGAGCCGCTGCCGGTGGACACCAAGACCGCGCGGATGGACCTCACGTTCTCCCTGGGCGAGCTGTGGACGCAGGACGGTGAACCGGCGGGCATCGGCGGCACCGTCGAGTACCGCACCGACGTATTCGATGCCGTCACCATCGAAACCCTGATCGACCGCCTGCAGCGGGTGGTGGCGGCCGCCACCGCGGATCCGGCGCTGGCCTTGTCAGCGGTGGACCTGCTCGACGATGCCGAGCAGCAACGGCTCGACGCGCTGAGCCACCGTCAGGTGTGCACGCACCCAACCCCTGATACGTCGATACCGGAGCTGTTCGCCGCGCAGGTCGCCCGCACCCCGGGTTTGGTGGCGCTGCGTTGCCCGGGCGAGCGAGTCGGCGGGGGAGGGACCGACGGCCGGTCGCTGACCTACGCCGAACTCGACGCCGCCGCCAACCGGATGGCTGGTTTGCTCACCGCGCAGGGGGTGCGGGCAGGACACACGGTGGCGCTGCTGCTGCCGCGCTCCGCCGAGGCGATCATCGCGATCCTGGCGGTGCTCAAGTCCGGCGCCGCCTACCTGCCGCTCGACCCGGCCCTGCCGCCGGCCCGGATCGCGGTGGTGCTGTCCGACGCGGCGCCGGTCGCCGTGCTCACCACCGGTGAACTCGCCGCGCAACTGACCGCCCACGCCGGTGTCGTCATCGACGTGCATGATCCCGTCATCGCCGATCAGCCGAACACCGCACTGCCGGCACCGGCCGCCGACGACCTCGCCTACCTGATCTACACCTCGGGCACCACCGGTGTCCCCAAAGGCGTTGCCGTCAGCCATCGCAACGTGCTGTCGCTGCTGACCGCGCCGGACTCCGGGCTGCCCCGCGCCGGAGTCTGGTCGCAGTGGCACTCGCTGGCTTTCGACGTCTCGGTCTGGGAGATCTTCGGCGCACTGCTGCACGGCGGGCGGCTGGTGGTGGTCCCGGAATCGGTGGCGCGCGCACCGGAGGACCTGCACGCGCTGCTCATCGACGAGCAGGTGACCGTGCTGAGTCAGACCCCCTCGGCGGCGGGTGCTCTCGCCCCCGACGGTCTCGACGAGGTGACCCTGGTGGTGGCCGGGGAGGCCTGCCCGGCCGAACTGGTCGACCGCTGGGCGCCGAGAACGATGATCAACGCCTACGGCCCCACCGAGGGCACCATCTACGCCTCGATCAGCGCACCGCTGACACCCGATTCAGGAACTGGCGTGCCGATCGGCACCCCGGCCGGCGGTGCCGCGCTGTTCGTGCTCGACGCGTGGCTGCGGCCGGTCCCGGCCGGCGTGGTCGGTGAGCTCTACATTGCCGGCGGCGGCGTGGCTGCCGGCTATCTGAACCGCGGCGGCCTGAGCGCCGCACGTTTCGTGGCCTGCCCGTTCGCCGGTGCCGGCGCGCGGATGTATCGCACCGGGGACCTGGTGCGCTGGCGCGCCGACGGCCAGTTGGACTATCTGGGCCGCGCCGACGAGCAGGTGAAGATCCGCGGCTACCGGATCGAACTGGGCGATGTGCAGACGGCTTTGGCGGCACGTCCGGAGGTGGAACAGGCCGTCGTGATCGCCCGCGAGGACCGTCCGGGGGACAAGCGACTGATCGGCTACATCACCGGCACGGCCGACCCGGTGGCGGTGCGCGCCGACCTCGCCGACTCCTTGCCCGGCTACATGATCCCGGCGGCGGTGATCACCGTCGCCGAACTGCCGTTGACACCCAACGGCAAGCTCGATGTCCGTGCCCTGCCCGCACCCGAGTACGCCGGCGGGCAGTACGTGGCGCCGAGCGACGCGGTCGAGGACATCCTGGCCGGGATCTATGCCGACGTGCTCGGTGCCGACCGGGTGGGCGTCGACGACTCGTTCTTCGACCTCGGTGGCGACAGCATCTCTTCGATGCAGGTGGTGACCCGGGCCCGCGCCGCCGGACTGACCTGCCGGACCCGGGACATCTTCGTCGAGCAGACGGTGGCGCGGCTGGCCCGGGTCGTCGAGGTCGCCGCGACCGACACGGTCGCAGACGAGGGTGTCGGACCACTGCCGGCGACGCCGATCATGCGCTGGCTCAACGAGGTTGACGGACCGACCACCGAGTTCAACCAGACGCTGCTGGTGCAGGCCCCGGCAGGGGCCATCGAAGCCGACGTGCTGGCGGTGCTGCAGACCCTGCTGGACGGGCACGATGCGCTGCGGCTGCGGGTGATCGACAGCACCACCCTGCGGGTGGAGGCGCCGGGAACGGTCCAGGCGCGCGACTGCCTGCACATCGTCGGCGCCCTCAGCGATGAGACGCTGGCCGCGGCCAGGTCGGGTCTCGATCCGGTCACCGGCGCCATGCTGCGCGCACTGTGGGTGCCCAGCACCGGGCAGCTGGCGGTGCTCATCCACCACCTGGCGGTCGACGCCGCGTCCTGGCGAATCCTGCTGGAAGACATCAACATCGCCTGGTCGCAGCTGCAGAGCGGGCAGCCGGTGC
Organism: Mycolicibacterium frederiksbergense; assembly: GCF_012223425.1. GTDB lineage: Bacteria > Actinomycetota > Actinomycetes > Mycobacteriales > Mycobacteriaceae > Mycobacterium > Mycobacterium frederiksbergense. The sequence goes on along the minus strand of NZ_CP038799.1, from coordinate 571,700 downwards.
AGCTGCCGGCCGGCGGCACGTCGATCCGGCGGTGGGCGGCGGTGCTCACCGAACACGCACACCGACCCGAGATCGTCGCGCACACCGAGACATGGCGACAGGTCACGCAGACACCACCCGTGTTCCCGGCGCTGCTTCCGGACACCGACACCTTCGCCACCGCCGGCCGGCTGTCGGCACAGCTGGACACCGAAACCACCGACATCCTGCTGAATGCCGCGCCCGCGGCGTTCCACGCCGGGATCCAGGACATTCTGCTGATCGGGTTCGCCTTGGCCGCAGCACAGTTCACGGGTCAGACGGCGATCGCGATCGACGTCGAAGGCCACGGCCGCCACGAGGAACTGGCCGTCGACATCGACCTGTCCCGCACCGTCGGCTGGTTCACCACGAAGTCCCCGATCGCCGTCGACGCGGGGGAATTGCCCTGGGCGCAGGTCATCTCCGGGGACACCGCGCTCGGCGCGGTGGTCAAGGACGTCAAGGAACAGCTGCGGTCCCTGCCCGACGCACTGAGCTACGGCCTGCTGCGCTACCTGAACAACGATGTCACCCTGAGCGCCCCCGACCCGACCATCGGCTTCAACTATCTCGGGCGGCAGACGGGAACCGCGGAGCTCTCCGAGAAACTCTGGCGGCCGAGTGCGGACTGGTCGCTGACCGCGTCGGCATCGGCGACCGAGATGCCGCTGATGCACACCCTGGAACTCAACGCCGCCACGGTGGATACCGCGGACGGCCCACGGCTGCAGGCGGGCTGGAGCTGGGCGCCCTCGGCGCTGGACGAGGCGCAGGTCTCCCGGCTGAGCCGGCTGTGGTTCGAGGCGCTGGCCGGGATCTGCGCACATGTGCGGGCCGGTGGCGGTGGCCTCACCCCCTCCGATATCGCACCCGCGCGGCTGAGCCAGCAGCAGATCGACGCAGTGGCGCAGCGCTACCGGGTTGCCGACATGCTGCCGCTGACACCGGTCCAGCAGGGTCTGTTGTTCCACGCCACCACCGCCGAGCGCACCGACGATCTGTACGCCGGGCAGGTCGCCATCGAATTGACCGGCCCGCTCGATGCGGACCGGTTGCGGGCCGCGGTGCGCGGTGTGGTCAAGCGCCACCCGCACCTCGCCGCACGCTTCCAGGCGTCGCCGCCGATCCAGGTCATCCCCGCCCAGCCCAGCGCGGCCTGGCGGCACGTGGATCTGGCCGCCGACCCCGATCCGGTCGCGGTCGAGCGGATCTGCGCGGCGGAGCGCGCCGCGGTCTGCGATCTGACCGAGAAGACCGTCTTACGAACCACTTTGATCCGGCTCGGGGCGCAACGCCACCGGTTCGTGCTGACCAACCACCACATCGTGCTGGACGGCTGGTCCATGCCGATCCTGCTGGCCGAGATCTTCGCCGGCTACCACGGGCACCGGCTGCCCGCGGCCACGCCGTACCGCCGCTACCTCACCTGGCTGGCCGGCCGTGACCTCGACGAGGCCCGCACCGTGTGGGGCAAACTCTTCACCGGCTTCGACGAGCCCACCCTGGTCGGTCCGCCGGATCGCACCGACGCCGGGCCGCGCCAAGTCAGTACCGTCACCCTGGCCGACGGAATCGCCGACGCGGTGGCGGCGCTGGCACGGGCCCGGCACACCACCGTCAACACCGTGCTGCAGGCAGGCTACGCGCAGGTGCTGTGCTGGCTCACTGGCCGTCGCGACATCGCCTTCGGCACCACGGTTTCGGGTCGGCCCGCCGAGGTTCCCGGCGTGCAATCCATGATCGGCCTGTTCATCAACACCGTGCCGGTGCGGGCGCGCATCACCCCGCACACCTCGGCGGCCGACCTGCTCGAGCAGTTGCACGGCGCGTACAACGACACCCTCGACCAGCAGCACCTGGCCCTCAACGACATTCACCGTGTCACCGGACATGACCAGCTCTTCGACACCATGTTCGCCTACGAGAACTACCCGGTGGACACCGCGGCGCTGTCCGGGGATCACGAGCTGACCGTCACCGACGTCAGCACCCGGGAGTCCAGCCACTACCCCCTGACCGTGCAGGCCCAGCCCGGCCGGGACCTCGCGCTGCGCATCGAGTACGACACCGATGTCTTCGACGCCGAGGACATCACCGCGCTCACCCGGCGATTCACCGCGGTGCTGCGGGCGATGACCGCCGAACCCGCGCGGCCGTTGTCCGATCTCACCGCCGCGGACACCGATGAACAAGCGGCACTGGACCGGTGGGGCAACCGGGCCGCGCTGAACCGATCGGCGGCCGGCACCACGGTCGCGGACCGGTTCCGCGACCAGGTCAGCCGGGCACCGCACCGGGTGGCCGTGGTGTGCGGTGACGCCACGCTGACCTACGCCGAACTGGACGACGCCTCCGACCGGCTCGCGCAGCGGCTGGTGGCCGCCGGCGCCGGGCCGGGCCGCACGGTCGCCCTGCTGGTCCCGCGCTCGGCCGACGCCGTCGTCGCCATCCTCGCCGTCCTGAAATCGGGGGCCGCCTACCTGCCGATGGACCTGGTGATGCCCTCGGCGCGCATCGCGTTCATGGTGGCCGACACCGCACCGGTGGCCGCGCTCACCACCGCGGGCCTCGCCGACCGGTTCGACGGGCACGACCTGCGGATCATCGACGTGCACGACCCGCACCTCGGCGATGTCTGCGAGCTGCCGGCACCGCACCCGGACGACATCGCCTACGTCATGTACACCTCCGGGACCACCGGCAGGCCCAAAGGTGTTGCCCTCGCGCATCGCAATCTGACCCAGCTGTTCGACGATGTGCAGATCGGGATCGAGCCGAACGGGCAGCAGGTGTGGTCGCAGTTCCATTCCTATGCCTTCGACTTCTCGGTCTGGGAGATCTGGGGTGCACTGCTGCACGGCGCCCGCCTGGTGGTGGTGCCCGACGAGGCCGCCCGCTCCGTGACCGAGTTCCACGACATCCTGGTCCGCGAGAGCGTCACCGTGCTGTGCCAGACCCCCTCGGCCGCAGCGATGTTGCCCACCGAGGGCCTGGATTCGGTGTCGCTGATGGTCGGCGCCGAAGCGTGCCCACCGGAGCTGGTGGATCGTTGGACGGCGCGGGCCGGCCGGGTGATGGTCAACCTGTACGGCCCGACCGAGACCACCATCTGGGCCTCGGCCAGCGCGCCGTTGCACCCGGGTTCCGGAGTCCCGCCGATCGGTACGCCACCTCGCGGCGCCGCCCTGTTCGTGCTCGATGATTGGCTGCAACCGGTGCGGCCGGAAGCGGTCGGCGAACTGTACGTCGCCGGTGACGGCGTCAGTGTCGGATACTGGAACCGGTCGGCCCTCACCGCGACGCGATTCCTGCCGTGTCCGTTCGGGACGGCCGGGCAACGCATGTACCGCACCGGTGACCTGGTCCGCTGGGGATCCGACGGGCAATTGCAGTACCTGGGCCGCGCCGACGAGCAGGTGAAGATCCGCGGCTACCGCATCGAACTCGGCGAGGTCCGGTCCGCGTTGGCCGCGCTCGAGGGTGTCGACCAGGCGGTGGTGCTCGTGCGCACCGACGCTGCCGGCCGGCGCCGGCTGGTGGCCTACACCACCGGTACCGCGGACCCCGCCGAAGCCCGTGCCTCTGTGGCACAACGGCTTCCGAGCTACATGGTGCCCTCGGCGGTGGTGCGGCTCGACGCGTTGCCGGTGACCGTCAGCGGCAAGCTCGATGTCCGCGCCCTCCCGGAGCCCGATTATGCGGCGGGACCGCAGCGCGCGCCCGCCAGCCTCGCCGAGGAGGTCGTCGCCGGAGTCTTCGCCCGGGTCCTGGGCCTCGACCGGGTCGGCGTGGACGACTCGTTCTTCGACCTGGGTGGGGATTCGCTGTCCAGCATGCGCCTGATCGCCGAGATCAACGCCGCCCTCGACATCGACCTGCCGGTCCGCGCGGTGTTCGAGGCGCCCACCGTCGCGCAACTGGTGCAACACGTCGATCACGGCGCGACCCGGCGCGAGCCGCTGGTGGTGGCGCCACGGCCCGAGCAGATCCCGTTGTCGTTCGGGCAGAACAGGTTGTGGCTCGTCGATCAGGTGCAGGGACCGTCGGCGGTGTACAACATGGCCGCCGCGCTGCGCTGCAGCGGCCCGCTGGATCCCGCGGCGCTGCACGCTGCGCTGGCCGACGTGGTCGGCCGGCACGAGAGCCTGCGCACACTGTTCGTGGCGCCCAACGGCACCCCGCAGCAGGTGGTGATCCCCGCCGAGAAGGCCGATTTCGGTTGGCAGATCGTCGACGCACGCACATGGTCAGCGGGTGCACTGGACGATGCGCTGCAGGATGCGGCGCGCCGGACCTTCGACCTCTCCGTCGACCTCCCGTTGCGCGCCCAGCTGTTCCGGGTCAGCGCCGAGGACCACGTCCTGGTCACCGTGCTGCACCACATCGCCGCGGACGGCTGGTCCCTGCGGCCGCTGGTCGCCGATCTGAGCCTGGCTTACGCAGAGCGGTGCGCCGGTCACGCGCCGGACTGGGAGCCGCTACCGGTCCAGTACGTCGACTACACCCTGTGGCAGCACGCCCAATTCGGCGATCTGCAGGACAGCCACAGCCGGGTGGCGGCACAACTGGACTACTGGGAGCGGGCGCTGGCAGCGATGCCGGAGCGCCTCGAGCTGCCCACCGACCGGCCTTACCCGCTGATCGCGGATATGGCCGGGGACACGGTGCGCGTCGACTGGTCCGCCGATCTGCAGGATCGGATCGCCCGGGTGGCACGCCGGCACAATGCGACGCCGTTCATGGTGGTGCAGAGCGCGCTGATGGCGCTGTTGTCCAAGGTCACCGCGAGTTCGGATGTGGCCGTCGGATTCCCGATCGCCGGGCGCCGCGACGCCAAACTCGACGACCTCGTCGGCTTCTTCGTCAACACCATGGTGCTGCGCGCCGACGTCTCCGACGATCCCAGCTTCGCCGATCTGCTGGCGCAGGTGCGCACCCGCAGCCTGGAGGCCTTCGAGAATCAGGACGTCCCGTTCGAGGTGCTCGTCGAGCGCCTCAACCCGGCCCGCAGCCTCACCCATCACCCCCTGGTGCAGGTCATGCTGGCCTGGCAGAACTTCACCGGGCACCACAATGCCGCCGCCGGGCCCGGGCTCAAAGGCCTTGACGTCGCGCCGGTTCCGTTGAGCACCCAGTCCGCCCGAATGGATCTGACCTTCTCGCTGGCCGAGCGGTGGACCGACACCGGCGCACCCGCCGGCATCGGCGGCGAGGTGGAGTACCGCACCGACGTATTCGACGCCGGCACCGTCGAAACCCTGATCGGCAGGCTGGAGCGGGTACTGGCCGCCGCCACCGCCGACCCGGACCGGCCGCTGTCCGCGGTGAGCCTGCTCGACGATCCCGAGCGCGCGCGGCTCGACGAACTGGGCCACCGCGCGGCGCTTTCCGCTGCCCCGCACACACCGGTGTCGCTGCCGGAGTCCTTCACCGCGCAGGCCGCCCGCACCCCCGACGCGGTCGCGCTCACCGATGAGGGGCGCAGCTGGACCTACGCCGAACTCGACGCCCTGTCGAACCAGTTGGCGCATCGGCTGTCCGGCCGCGGTGCGCGGCCCGGTCAGACCGTGGCGCTGCTGTTCCACCGGTCCGCCGCAGCGATCACCGCGATACTCGCGGTGCTCAAGACCGGCGCCGCCTACCTGCCGATCGATCCGGCGCTGCCGGCGGCACGCGTCGACTTCGTGCTCGGCGATGCCGCCCCGGTGGACGTGCTCGCCGGCGCGGATCTGGCCCGCCCGGGTGCCAGCGTGCTCGATCTCGATGATCCGGCACTGCTCGCACAGCCCGCCTCCGCGCTACCCGGTCCGTCGGCCGACGACATCGCCTACCTGATCTACACCTCGGGTACCACCGGGGTGCCCAAGGGCGTCGCTGTCACACACCGCAATGCCATCGGGCTGCTGGGAGAGGCCGGCAATGACCTGGCCCCGGTCGGGGCGTGGAGCCAATGGCATTCGCTGGCCTTCGACGTGTCGGTGTGGGAGATCTTCGGCGCGCTGCTGCGCGGTGGCCGGCTGGTCATCGTCCCCGAATGGGTGGCGCGCTCCCCGGAGGACCTGCACGCCCTGCTGGCTGCCGAGCACGTCACCGTGCTGACCCAGACCCCCTCGGCGGCAATGATGTTGGCACCGGACGGACTGGACGTCACGACACTGGTGGTGGCCGGCGAGGCGTGTCCGGCCGAACTCGTCGACCGCTGGGCATCCCGCGTCACGATGATCAATGCCTACGGTCCCACCGAGGGCACCATCTACGCGACGGCCAGCACCCCGCTGCGAGCGGCCTCGGAGACCGCGACGCGCGCGGTGCCCATCGGTGCCCCGGTTCCCGGCGCGGCGTCCTTCGTCCTCGACGAATGGCTGCGCCCGGTCCCGATCGGTGTGGTCGGGGAGTTGTACATCGCCGGAACGGGTGTCGCGGCCGGCTACGTCAAGCGCGGCGAGCTCACCGGATCCCGTTTCGTGGCATGCCCGTTCGCGGGTGCCGGGCAGCGGATGTACCGGACCGGTGACCTGGTGCGCTGGGGTGCCGACGGGCAGCTGCAATATCTGGGCCGCGCCGACGAACAGGTCAAGATCCGCGGATTCCGGATCGAACTCGGCGATGTGCAAACCGCACTGGCGGCCGTCGACGGGGTCGAGCAGGCGGTCGTCATCGCCCGCGAGGACCGGCCGGGGGACAAGCGGCTCATCGGATACGTCACCGGCAGCGCCGATCCGGGTGCGGCGCGGGCCGCGCTGACCACACAACTGCCCGGCTACATGGTGCCGGCCGCGGTGATCGCCATCGGCGCGCTGCCGCTGACACCCAACGGCAAACTGGACAAGCGGGCTCTGCCCGCACCCAGCTATGACCAGCCCGACCGGTACCGGGCGCCGGGCACCGCAGTCGAGGAACTGCTGGCCGGCATCTACGCCGAAGTGCTCGGACTCGATCGTGTCGGGGTGGACGATTCGTTCTTCGAGTTGGGCGGCGACAGCATCATGTCGATGCAGGCGGTGGCCCGCGCCCGGGCGGCCGGGCTGACCTGCCGGCCGCGCGACATCTTCGTCGAGCAGACGGTGGCCCGGCTGGCCCTCGTGGTCGGCGTCGCCGACGGCCACGCCATCGTCGACCCGGGGGTGGGCCCGGTGGTGGCGACCCCGATCATGCGGTGGCTTGGCGATGTCGACGGCCCGACACAGGACTTCAACCAGACCGTGGTGCTGCAGGCCCCGTCCGGTGCCACCGAGGCCGACGTCGTGGTGCTGCTGCAGGCACTGCTGGACCGGCACGCGATGCTGCGGCTGCGCGCCGACGGCGATGCCCTGCAGGTCCCCGAACCGGGCACGGTGGACGCCGCGAACTGTCTGCACGTGGTGGACGAGGTCGACGCGGCCGCCGTCATCTCGGCACGATCGCAGCTCGACCCGCGCCACGGTGCGATGCTGCGTGCGCTGTGGGCGCGCCGCACCGGGCAACTGGCGCTGATCGTGCATCACCTCGCCGTGGACGGGGTGTCCTGGCGGATCCTGCTGGAAGACCTCAACATCGCCTGGGGCCGGCACCACCACGGGCAGCCCGCAGCCCTGCCGGTGAGTGGGACATCCTTCGCCCGATGGTCGGAGTTGCTCGCCGAGCATGCCCGCAGCGCCGACGTGCTCGCCGACGCCGACTCCTGGCGGCGGATCGCGGCGGTGCCCGGCGCGCTACCCACCGCGACCGACACCTATGAGGCGGCGGGCCGGTTGTCGGTATCGCTGGACGACGCGGATGTCGTCGACACTCTGCTGCGCGACGCTCCGGCCGCGTTCCACGCCGGCATCCACGATATACTGCTGCTCGGGTTCGCCCTGGCCGCAGCGGAATTCGTCGGTGAGTCGGCCATCGCGATCGACGTGGAGGGCCACGGTCGCCACGAAGAGCTGGCCGCCGACATCGACCTGTCCCGCACCGTCGGCTGGTTCACCACCAAGTACCCGGTGTCCCTGGAACTCGGCGGGCTGCCGTGGGCCCGGGTCCTCGCCGGCGATGCCGAGCTGGGCGCGCTGCTCAAGGACGCCAAGGAGCAGCTGCGGGCGCACCCCGAGGGCCTGAGCTACGGCCTGCTGCGCTACCTCAACGCCGATGTCGACCTCGACGGCGCCGAGCCGCCGATCGGCTTCAACTATCTGGGCCGTCTGGGCGGCGGCGTCGAACTGCCCGGTGAACTGTGGCGCCTGGCCGCCGACGGCTCCTCGGAGGTGACGGCGGCCAGTGCGGCGGTACCGATGCCGCTCATGCACACCGTGGAACTCAACGCCGCCACGGTGGACACCGCGAACGGACCGCAGCTGCATGCCAATTGGACGTGGGCCCGCTCGGTGCTCGACGATGAGCAGGTTGCCCGGCTGAGCCGGCTGTGGTTCGAGGCGCTGGCCGGCATCTGCGCACACGTCCGCGGCGGCGGTGGTGGTCTTACACCGTCGGATATCGCACCCGCCCGCCTGAGCCAGGCTCAGATCGACGACCTGCAGGCGCGGCACCGGGTCGCCGACATCCTGCCGCTCACCCCGCTGCAGCAGGGCCTGCTGTTCCATGCCGACGCCGCCGAAGCCGAGCTGTATGCGGTGCAACTCGATCTGACCATCACCGGCGCACTGGAGGCCGACCGGCTGCGGGCCGCGGTCCAGACCGTCATCGCACGGCACCCGCACCTGGCCGCCCGTTTCACCGCCGGTCTCGAGGAGCCCGTGCAGATCGTGCCCGCCGATCCCGAGATCGCCTGGCAGTTCGCCGATACGGCCGTCGACGCGGAGATTCGGCGGCTGCGGGCCGCCGAACGCGCCGCGGTCTGCGACCTCGCGCACCAACCGCCGATGCGCGTCGCGCTGATCCGCACCGGCGCACAGCGGCACCGGCTGATCCTGACCAACCATCACATCGTGATGGACGGCTGGTCGCTGCCCATCCTGCTGCATGAGATCTTCGCCGCCTACCACGGTCAGCGCCTGCCGGCCGCGGTGCCGTACCGAACCTTCGTCAGCTGGCTGGCGGCCCGGGATCTCGACGCCGCCCGTGCCGCCTGGGCCGAGGTGCTGGCCGGTTTCGACACCCCGACATTGCTCGGGCCTGCCCAGGAGCTGCTGGGGCGCAGGGATGTTCGCTCGCTGCGGCTCTCCGCGGCGACCACCGGTGCGGTCGGCGAACTGGCCAGGGCCCACCAGACCACGGTGAACGTCGTGCTCCAGAGTGCCTATGCTCAGCTGCTGATGCACCTGACCGGCCGGTGCGACGTCGTCTTCGGGACCCCGGTGTCGGGGCGGCCGACCGATGTGCCCGGCGCTGATGCCATGGTCGGGCTGATGATCAACACGGTGCCGGTACGGGCCACCGTCGCGGCGACCACGAGTGCCGCCGATCTGCTCGATCAGATGCAGCGCACCCACAACGCCACCCTGGAGCATGAGTACCTGGCGCTGGCCGAGATCCACCGGATCACGGCGCAGGACAAGCTCTTCGACACCATGTTCGCCTTCGAGAACTATCCGCTCGGGGCGGCTGCCGCCGGTTTCGGGGACGCGCTGGCCATCACCGATTTCGAGGCGCATGAAGAGAACCACTATCCGCTGACCGTGCAGGTGTCCCCGGGCGCGGAACTGGGCCTGCGGGTGGAGTACGACACCGAGGTGTTCACCCGGACCGAGATCGAGATGTTCATCGAACGATTCGAGCGGTTGCTGGCCGAGATGATCGCCGACCCCACCCGGGCACTGGCCGCGGTCGATCTGCTCGGCGAGGCCGAACACGCCCGGCTCGACGAGTTCGCGCACCTGCCCACGCTGAGCGCGCCGGCGCCCGCGTCATCGATCCCGGAGCTGTTCACCGCGCAGGCGGCCCGCATCCCGGACGCGGTGGCGCTCAGATTCAACGGCCGGTCCACGACCTACCGTGAACTCGACGAAGCCGCGAACAGGTTGGCCCATCTGCTGGCCGAACACGGCGCCGGCCCAGGACAATTCGTCGCGCTGATGCTGCCGCGCCGCGCCGAGGCGATCGTGGCCATCCTGGCCGTGCTCAAGGCCGGGGCGGCCTACCTGCCGATTGACCCGGCCATGCCCGCCGAACGCCTGGCGTTCATGCTCGCCGATACCGCGCCCGTCGCGGCGGTGACCGTCAGCGAACACGCCCACCGCTTCGGTGACCTGCCGGTGATCAACCCCGCGGACCCGCGCCTGGCAGCACAACCCACGATCGCGCCGCCGGGGCCGTCGCCCGACGATATCGCCTACGTCATCTACACCTCCGGTACCACCGGCGTCCCCAAAGGCGTTGTGGTCAGCCACCGCAACGTGACCGGGCAGTTCGCCAGCCCGGTCCTCGGCCGCGCCGACGAGGTGTGGGCGCTGTGCCATTCCTTCGCGTTCGACTTCTCGGTGGGCGAGATGTGGGCGGCGCTGCTGCACGGCGGACGCCTGGTGGTGGTACCCGAATCCGTCACCGCGGCACCCGGGGACTTCCACGCCCTGCTCGTCGAAGAACGGGTCACCGCGCTGGGCCAGACCCCCTCGGCGGCCGCCATGCTGGCACCCGAGGGCCTGGCGGAGATGACGCTGCTGGTGGGCGGTGAGGCCTGCCAGGCCGGCATCGTCGACCGCTGGAGCGCCGACGGCCGCACCATGGTCAACATCTACGGTCCCACCGAGGGCACCGTGTACGCGACGGTCAGCAGCCCGCTGAGCGCAGGCGGGAAGATGCCGATCGGTGCGCCGGTGCCCGGCGCGGCGACCTTCGTGCTCGACGCGTTCCTGCGACCGGTGCCCGTCGGGGTCGTCGGCGAGTTGTATGTGGCCGGCACGGGTGTCGCCGTCGGCTACGGAAACCGTCCCGGATTGACCGGCACACACTTCGTTCCGTGCCCGTTCGGCGCGCCCGGGCAGCGGATGTACCGCACCGGTGATCTGGCGCGCTGGGGCGCGGACGGCCAGCTCGAGCACCTCGGCCGCGTCGACGAGCAGGTCAAGATCCGCGGCTTCCGCATCGAACTCGGCGATGTGCGTTCGGCTTTGGCGGCCCGCGACGGCGTCGAGCAGGCCGCGGTGATCGTGCGTGAGGACCGGCCCGGCGACCGGCGGCTGGTTGGCTACATCACCGGAACCGCCGATCCGCTCGCGGTCCGCGCGGCGCTGACCGATCAACTGCCCGGCTACATGGTGCCCGCCGCGGTCGTGGCCGTGCCGGCACTGCCGGTCACCGTCAACGGCAAGCTGGACGCCCGCGCCCTGCCGTCCCCGGAATATCGCGCCGGACAATCCCGCACCCCCGGGACCGCCACCGAGCAGGCGCTGGCCGCCGTGTTCGCCCGGGTGCTGGGAGTCGAAGAGGTCGGCGCCGACGAATCGTTCTTCGATCTGGGCGGGGACAGCATCGCCGCGATGCGCCTGGTCGCCGCCGTCAATCAGGAACTGGGCAGCGACCTTTCGGTGTCGGTAATCTTCGCGGCCCCGACCGTTGCGGCGCTGGCCACCCGGCTGGACGACGGCGCCGGCGCCGAGATCGCCGCCGTGCAGCTGCTGCAGGACGGCACTGGCGCTGCGGTGTTCGTCCCGCACGCCGTCAGCGGCGTCAGCTGGCACTACCAGGTGCTCGCCGGGGTGCTGGACAACCCGATCGTCGGTATCCAACAGGTCGCCGAGGACACCCCGGCCTCGCTGCGCGAGATGGCGGCGATCTACGCCGACCGGATCGAGGCCGAACGGCCCGACGGTCCCGTCCAGCTGCTCGGCTGGTCCTACGGCGGTGTCCTCGCGCACGCCATCGCCGTCGAGGTGCAGCGCCGCGGCGGCGCTGTCGCCCGGCTGATCTTGCTCGACGCCGAACCGACCCTGAGCGACAAGGCCAACGCGGCCGTGGATCGTGGTCAGGTCGACGAACTGCTCGGCACGCACGACGGCCCGGACATCACCGCGCTGCTCGACCGGATGGTGCACAACGTCGAGACCAACATCGGCCTCTACCGTGAACACATGGCCGACGTGTTCCAGGGTGAACTGATCGTGTTCTCCGCCGAACGCGATGACGACGACCGGGCCGGCTACCTCCAGCGTCGCTGGGCGCCGTACGTGGACGGCGTGATCACCGCACACCGGGTGGACTGCAGCCATCAGGACATGCTGGGCACCGACACACTCGAGCAGTACGGGCCGCAGCTGCGGCGCCTGCTCGGCCGCGAGGCGCCGTGAAACTGCGCTGGTCCCGACGCAACGCCGAGTCGCCGGACAGCGGTGAGGCCGGGAAGCTGACCGTCAACGGCGTCTTCGAGCGGCTCGCCCGTGTCGTCGTGCGGCGTCCCTGGCTGGTGATCGCGGGCTGGCTGGTGCTCGTCAGCGTGCTCGCCTCCACGCTGCCGCCGCTGATCCAGTTGGCCAGCGACCGAGATCAGGAGATGCTGCCCGGCGACGCCGCGGTGATGGTGGCGACCAAGGAGATGACCGCCGACTTCGGCGAGCCGGGCATCCAGAACATCGCCCTGGTGGTGCTGACCAACGACGACGGACTCACCGACGCCGACGAGGACGTCTACCGCCGGCTGGTCAACGAATTACACGGCAACGTCCGCGATGTCGTGATGGTGCAGGACTTCATCACCCAGCCGCCGCTGCGGGAGGTGATGCAGAGCAAGGACGACAAGGCCTGGTTCATCCCGGTCGGCATCGTGGGGGAGTTGGGGTCCCCGGAGTCCACCGAGGCCTATCAGCGCGTCGTGACGACCGTCGAGGACACCGTCGCAGGCTCCGACCTGACCCTGCACATGACCGGCCTGACCGCGACCGTCGCCGAACGCGAACAGATCGGGCTGCGCGACCTGCGGTTGATCGAAACCGTCACCGTCGCGGTGGTACTGGTCATCCTGCTGGTGGTGTATCGCAGCATCGTCACGATGCTGCTGCCGCTGCTGACCATCTCGATCTCACAGGTGGCCGCGGCGCAGATCGTGGCCGGCCTCGCCGAGATGGGGCTGGCGATCTCGCAGCAGACCCTGGTGTTCATGTCGGCGATGATGATCGGCGCCGGCGTCGACTACGCCGTCTTCCTCATCAGCCGATATCACGAATACCTGCGCGCCGGGATGACCCCCGACGATGCGGTGGCCCGGGCGATCAGCGCGATCGGCAAGGTGATCGCCGCCTCGGCGGCGACCGTGGCGGTCACCTTCCTCGGCATGGGTTTCACCACGCTGAAGGTGTTCTCCACCGCCGGGCCGGCGCTGGCCGTCTCGATCGCGGTGGCGTTCTTCGCCTCGGTCACGCTGCTACCCGCGTTCCTGGTGCTGTGCGGCCGGCGCGGATGGGCCACGCCCAGACGCGAGCTCACCAAACAATTCTGGCGACGGTCCGCCATCCGCATCGTGCGCCGGCCGATGGCGCACCTGATGGGCAGCCTGCTGATCCTGGTGCCGCTGGCTTTGTGCGTCCTGGCGATGGACACCAGCTACGACGCGCGAACCGCGCTGCCGCCGTCGGCGGAGAGCAATGTCGGCATGGCCGCGATCGAGGAACATTTCCCGGCCAGTATCACCGCCCCGCAGTACATCTTCATCCAGTCGCCGCACGATCTGCGGACGCCCGAGGCGCTGGCGGACATGGAACAGCTGGCCCAGCGGGTCAGCCAGCTACCCGATATCGAGACGGTGCGCGGTGTCACCCGGCCCTCCGGCGAACCGCTGGAACAGGCCACGCTGAGTTATCAGGCCGGCGTGATCGGCGACAAACTCGCCGACGCGTCCGCCAAGATCACCGAAAGCACCGATGCCCGCTCGCAACTGACCGGAGGTGCGGACCAGCTGGCAGAGAGCCTGGCGTCGGTGCGCGGCCAGCTGACCCAGGCCACCGCGGTGTTCGACGGGCTGAAAAAGACGATGGCCGACGTGCGCAACCAGCTCACCAACTCCGATCTGTTGCCGAAGATGCCCGGCGACGACGCCCCCGTGGTGCAGGACGCGGAGAGCTTCCGGGAATCGTTGGAATTCACCAGGTTCGTGGTGCGGACCCTGCAGAACAACCCGAACTGCGATATGGACCCGGCCTGCGCGTCCGACCGCGATCGGTGGCAGCGGGTGGTCGAGGTCCTCGACAAGGTGCAGCCCGCGATGGACGCGGCCGGCAAGGTGCTCTCCCAGCTGGGATCCGCGAATTCCGGTGGACTGCAGCAGCAGATCGCCAAGATCGACCAGGGCGCCGACGCGCTGGCCGAGGGCAGCCGGCAGCTCGCCGACGGCGTCAAGACCCTCAACGAGCAGACCGGTGAACTCGGCAACGGACTGGAGGACGCCTCGGACTTCCTGCTGTCGATGAAACGCAACGCCACCGACCCGGGCACCGCGGGCTTCTTCATCTCACCGGAGATCCTCGACAACAAGAACTTCCAGGACGTCGTCGAGGTCTTCGTGTCGCCGGATGGGCACTCGGCGCGCTACCTGGTCGAGTCCACCCTCGATCCCTATGACACCGGGGCGATGGATCAGGTGAAGACCATCCTCGCCACCGCGCAGGGCGCACAGGTCAACACCGCGCTCGCCGACGCCTCGATCTCGATGTCGGGTATGACGCCGTATTACAGCGAACTGCGTGACTACTACGACCAGGATCTGCTGTTCATCGTGGTGATGACCGTGGCGGTGGTGTTCTTGATCCTGGTGCTGCTGCTTCGCGCTATCGTGGCCCCGCTGTATCTCGTTGCCACCGTGATTCTTTCGTGCCTGTCCGCACTGGGCATCGGGGTGCTGGTGTTCCAGGTGATGCTCGACCAACCCATCGCGGCGAGCACGCCGGGCCTGGCGTTCATCGTGTTGGTGGCCGTCGGCGCCGACTACAACATGCTGCTGATATCGCGGATACGCGACGAATCCCCGCACGGCATCAACTCGGGTGTGATCAAGACGGTGCGCGCCACCGGCAGCGTCATCACCTCGGCCGGCATGATCTTCGCCGCCCCGATGCTCGCCATGTGCTTCAGCAGTATCAGCTCGATGGTGCAGGGCGGCTTCATCATCGGGGTCGGCCTGCTGATCGACACCCTGCTGGTGCGCACGCTGACGGTGCCCGCGCTGGCGGTGCTGGTGGGCAAGTACAACTGGTGGCCGTCGGGGCGCCGCGCGCCGCGCAACCGTCCGGCACCGTCCGAGAACGATCCCGTCGCCGTCGGCTAGTGGCCATGAGAAGTACGTGGTTTCAGTCTGGATGACCGGTACCGCGAGCGGCTGAAGCCCGGTAGGTGGCGCTGCCGCCGAACGGGAATCGAGACACCTCCGTGGCTGGGCTGTACTGCCTCACACCATCGAGGTCCGCGGGATCTTCATGCCCAGCGACAGTGCGCCGGCCAGCTCCCGGCTGGTGTCGTAGTCGAACACCACGTGCCCGGACAGCACGTCGACATCGCGCTTGTAGCGCTGCAGCGGGCTGGACAGGAAGTGGATGCTGGCCCCGCCGGCGCCCATCAGCTCACCGATGACGGCCTTGGACTCGGACACGATGTGTGCGGCCGCCAGCCGGGCCTGCGCCCGCACGGGCTTGTCCACCGGATCCCCGGTGGCCACGATGGTCTCGATCTCGCCGACGGTGTCGGCCAGCAGACCGCGCAGTGCGCGCAGCCGCACCTGTGCTCCGGCCAGGTGCGCCTGGGCGATCGGCTTGTCCTTCTGCGTCACGCCCTCATAGGGCAGCACCCGTTCGGCGAGGCGTCGGGCGTAGATCTCGGTGACCCGTTCGGCGCTGCCGAGGGCGGGCATGGCGGCCAGCAGCGCGAGCGCGGGCACCATCGGCCAGCGGTAGGTGGCGGCGTCGTGCAGACCGGCGCCGGGTGCGGTGCCGGCATAGATGTCGGTGACCTTGACCAACCGGTGCTCGGGCACGAAGACGTCGGTGGCGATGGCGTCATTGGATCCGGTGGCCCGCATGCCGTCGGTGTGCCACACGTCCTCGACGGTGACGTCGGCCGCGGGCAACAGCGCCAGCGCGGGGTAGAGGGCGTCGTCCGCGCCGCACAGTGCGGCCACGATGATCCAGTTGCCGTGGTTCACCCCGGTCGCCCAGGACCAGCGTCCGCTGAGCCGGATACCGCCGCGGGCGGGCAGGCCGCGGCCCGTCGGTGCCAGCGGCGCGGGCGCCAGGAAGGGCCGCGCGCCGAAGGCCTCCTGCTGGGCCTGCTCGCCGAACAGGGCCAGCATCCAGTTGTGCAGCGCGAAGAACCCGATCGTCCACGCGCTGGACGTGCAGCCGTGGGCCATCCGCCGGACCGGGTCCAGCAGGGCCGGGAATGGGGCCTGCTGGCCTCCGTAACGCGCCGGGACCAACAGATCGGTGAACCCGGACGCGGTCAGGTCGGCGATCGTCGCCTCGGGCAGCCGGCGCAGCTCCTCGGCCTCGGGGGCGCGCTGGGCCAGTGCGCTCACGAACTCATCGGTGACAAGGGTGCGGGCCTCGATCGTCGTCATGGCCAGAACGTACCATACCTTTTAGTATGGAAGCTGCCGTCAGCGCGCCAACATCAGGTCGAGGAAGCGGTCGCTCTGGGCAGCCTGGCGGGGATCGGGCACCCGGCCGGACAGGTGCAGGAAGCCGATACCCACGGCGAATGTCGCGCCGGCCCGCAGTTCGGCCTCATCGGTGTCGAACCCGTAGTCCTCGAACGCGGTCCGCACCGCGGCCAGCACCCGCCGATCGGCGTCCCGAACGCTGTCGGCGACGGCGTCATCGGAGCGGGCCCATTCGCGCATGGCGCGCTCCAGCGTCCAGTGCCGCGGGCTCACCAGCGACGCCATCATCCGCGCCAGGCGGTCCCGGGGAGGCAACTCGCGGACGGCCTCGATCTGGCTGCGATCGGCGTCTCGCAGGTCGCGCCAGCCCTCCACGAGGGCGGCTCGGTAGCTGGGCATGCCGTCGAAGTGCCAATAGAAGCTGCCCTTGGTCACCTTCAGCCGCGCACACAAACGATCGATTTTCAGCAGTTTTATCCCGTCCTCGGCAAGGATCGCGTACCCGGCCTGAAGCCAATCGTCGATGGTCAGACGGTTGCCGGATGGGCTCTGGGCGGTCGCCATGAGGGGCAGCCTACGGCGACTCGCGCGCACCCCTGACTTTCTGTTGGCCCTCGCTGCGTGTTTTACTGCAAGTCGCGACAACTGAATTCTCGGTCCGCTCCACGACAGAGCGAGCGGACGCGGATACCGCAGTGCAAGGACGCACTGCGGTATCTCTGGGTGTTGGACATGCTGCACCCCGGGTCGGGCGGGACCGTGACAATTAGAGTTGGGAAGAATTTGATGCAGAACGTTGTAGGCCGGTGGATGCGCCGGATCGGGGCCGTCGCCGCGGCTGCGCTGGTCGTGCCGGGTGCGATCGCAGTGGCGGGTGGCGCAGCCACCGCTGGTGCCTTCTCCCGCCCGGGTCTTCCGGTGGAGTACCTGATGGTGCCGTCCGCTGGGATGGGCCGCGATATCAAGATCCAGTTCCAGAGCGGTGGCGAGAACTCGCCGGCCGTGTACCTGCTGGACGGCCTGCGTGCGCAGGATGACTTCAATGGCTGGGATATCAACACCCAGGCCTTCGAGTGGTTCCTCGACAGTGGTCTGTCGGTCGTCATGCCCGTCGGTGGCCAGTCGAGCTTCTACGCCGACTGGTACTCGCCGGCTCGTAACAAGGGCCCGACCGTCACGTACAAGTGGGAGACCTTCCTGACCCAGGAGCTGCCCGCCTACCTGCAGGCCAACAAGGCCGTCAAGCCCACCGGCAGTGCTGCGGTCGGTCTGTCGATGGCCGGCTCGGCCGCGCTGAACCTGGCGACCTGGCACCCCGCGCAGTTCATCTACGCCGGCTCCATGTCGGGCTTCCTGAACCCCTCCGAGGGCTGGTGGCCGTTCCTGATCAACATCTCCATGGGTGACGCCGGTGGCTTCAAGGCCGACGACATGTGGGGCAAGACCCAGGATCCGAACAGCGGCTGGAAGCGCAATGACCCGATGGTCAACATCCCGACGCTGGTGGCCAACAACACCCGCCTCTGGGTCTACTGCGGTAACGGCCAGCCCAACGAGCTCGGTGGCGGCGATCTGCCCGCGACCTTCCTCGAGGATCTGACCATCCGCACCAACATCACCTTCCGCGACAACTACCTGGCCGCGGGCGGATCGAACGGTGTGTTCAACTTCCCGAACAACGGCACGCACAACTGGGCGTACTGGGGCCGCGAGCTCCAGGCCATGCTGCCCGACCTGCAGCGTGTTCTCGGCGCATAAGTAAGCCGTAGAAAATCCCCCGAGGCATCTGCCTCGGGGGATTTTTCTATTGCCGACCAACGTGTCTGCGAGAGTGTGGTTTCGACCGCGACGCGATACTCGGGCCAGCCCATGTCGAGCCTGGCCGGCACGAGGCCGTACCTGTCACAGACCTTGATCTGCGTCATCGGCCGCGAAACTCGGCGCGCACAAGCATGAGTCGCGTCAACGACTCATACGGGGATTCCGAGCCTCCGTCGACCGGCATGCCGGAGACCTCGGTTGTCTCACCGGGCGCCAGGGTGTCGCTATGCACGACCAACCCGGCCGGTGGCCTGCGATTGCTGTGGATGATCTCGGCGCGCTCACCGGCGTCGATCCATTTGGCGCCCAACAGTGCCGAGGCGCACAGACCGCTCACCACGCCGCGGCGGTCTGACCACAGCCACGCCGCGCGGGCGAGCTGCTGCGGGGACAGCACGGTGTCGCGAAGTATCCACACCGCCGGGTAGATGGCCCTGTTGAAGCGGCGAAGTTCACGGAACGTCAGGGTGCCGTTGTGCACGGCCTCCGGGCCGCGAAACGGCCAATCGATGGGGTTCAAGCCACCGACGGTGACGACGAGCGCCGACACGAATCAGCCGGCGACACCCGATTCGCGCACGTTATCCACAGGTGTGGTTCACGCGTGTGTGCGTCGGGATACGGGGGCTGCGGGGTGTTGCGGATGAAACCGCACTCTCGGCGAGAGGAAGTGGGAGGTGGCGCCGTCCCCCCGGATCGGCGCCACCAGGAATCACTTCAGCTGAGCCGAGGACAGCCCCAGCAGCCGGCGGGCGACCACCAGCTGCTGAATCTGCTGGGTGCCCTCGAAGATGTCCAGGATCTTCGAATCGCGGGCCCACTTCTCCAGCAGCGTCTGCTCCGAATACCCTGCGGTGCCGGCCATCTCGACGGCCTTGAGGGTGATGTCGCTGGCCACCCGGGCGGCCTTGGCCTTGCCCATCGAGGCCTCTTTGGAGTTCGGGATCTTGTTGTCGGCCTGCCATGCCGACCGGATGGTGAGCAGATAGCCGGACTCCCAGTCGGCTTCCATGCGCAGGAACTCAGCGGCCGGTGCGCTCTGGGCATGGGCGGGCTTGTCGTAGGAGATCTCGATACCGGCCTCGGTCAGGATGACCCGCAGTTCCTCCAGAGCGGCGCGCGCGATGCCGACGGCCATCGCCGCCACGATCGGGCGGGTGTTGTCGAAGGTCTCCATGGCGCCGCCGAAGCCCTTGTCGGTCTTGACCTCTGGGTCACCGAGCAGGTTCTCCTTCGGGATCCGCGCGTTCTCGAAGCGGATCACTGCGGTGTCGGAGGCCTTGATGCCCAGCTTGTGCTCGAGGCGTTCCACGGTGACACCGGGGTGCTCCCGCGGCACGACGAACGATTTGATCGCCGCGCGGCCCAGGGACTTGTCCACCGTCGCCCACACCACGATGTGGGTCGCGCGGGATCCTGCGGTGACGAAGATCTTCTCGCCGTTGATCACGTACTCGTCGCCGTCGAGAATCGCGGTGGTGGACACCGCGGCCGAGTCGGAGCCGAAGCTGGGCTCGGTGATGGCCATCGAGGCCCAGACCTTGCCGAAACGCTCCAGCTGTTCCTTGTTGGCAACGCTGGAGATCGCGGCGTTGCCGAGGCCCTGGAAGGGGATCGACAGCAGCAGGGCGACGTCGCCCCAACTGACTTCCAGCGCGTTCAGCAGCGCAGACATGTTGGCGCCGTTGACGTTCGTCTTCTTGCCCTCGTCGTTGCGGCCACCGAAGGCGTCGGCGCCGGCGAACGAGATGGTCTTTGCTTCCTGTAGGCCTTCGAACAGGTTGGCCAGGGTGTCGAGCTCTACCGGGTAGGCGTGCTCGGCGAGGTCGTACTTGCGCGAGATCGGCCGCAGCATCTCCGCCGCGCCCTGATGTCCCTTTTCGACGACCGCTTGCAGCTTCTTGGGTAGTTCCAGATTGATTGCCATGACTGGGTTTCCGTTCCTAGAAGTCTTAAAGGACCACAACACCCTCGGCGACGCCGAGGACCCGCAGATCGCGGTACCAGCGCTCGACCGGGTGTTCTTTGGTGAAGCCGTGGCCGCCGAGCAGCTGGACGCCGTCCAGGCCGATCTGCATGCCCTTGTCGGTGGCGATCCGCTTGGCCAGCGCGGCTTCCCGCGCAAACGTCAGGCCCTGCTCGGCGCGGGCGGCGCCGCGCAGTGTGATCAGCCGCAGACCGTCGAGTTCGATGGCGATGTTGGCGGCCATGAAGGCCACCGCCTGCCGGTTGGCGATCGGCTCGCCGAACGCCTCACGTTCCTTGATGTAGGGGATGACGTAGTCGAGCACGGCATGCGAGGTGCCGACTGCCAGTGCGGCCCAACCCAATCGGGAGTAGGCGATGGCCTCGGAATAGTCCTGCGCGAAGTCGGCGTCGGTGCGATCGTCCTCACCGAGGCGGTTGTGCAGCGGCACCGCGACGTTGTCGAGGGCCACCCGGCCCAGCGCGGCGGCGCGCACGCCCATCGACGGATCCGCCTCGACGGTGACGCCTTCGGACGCGGCCTCCACGATGAACAGCGCGGGCTTGCCGTTGAGCTGGGCGGCGACGATGAACAGCTCCGCGCTACCCGCTGCGGGGACAAGCGATTTCACGCCGGACAGCCGGTAGCCGCCCGGGGTGCGTACCGCGGTGGTTTTCAGCGCGGTGGGATCAAACAGCGCGTGCGGTTCGGCGATGGCGACGCTGGCCTGCGGCACGTTCTCGCCGGCGAACTCGGGCAGGTAGGTGGCCTGCTGCTGCGCACTGCCCCAATGGGTCAGCGCGGACGCGACACCGGAGGGCGCCAGGATCGGCAGCGCCAACCCCATGTCGCCGTAGGCGAGCGCCTCGGCGACCAGCGCGCCGGTCACCGTGCTGCGGTGTTCGGCGATGCCGTCGAAATTCTCCGGGATGTTCAGCGAGGTGATCCCGAGTTCGGCGGCCTTGGCGATGAGGTCGGCCGGGTAGGTGACCGCGGCGTCGGCGTCGTGAGCGGCCGGGCGCAGGATCTCCTCGGCGAACTCGCTGACCGTCTCGACGATCATCTTCTGGTCGTCATCCGGGGTCAGGTCGAAGTAATCGGACTCCTTCGGCGCGAGCCGGGTGGGGGAGCCGCCCAGGTTCTGGATCTTCTTGAACTGGCGGGTCGACGCGCCGGCGGCGGAGAACGCCGTCTTCACGCCGTACCGGATGCCCTTGTTGAGCGGGTCGCGCAGGCCGTAGCGGTCCAGGAACTCCTGGCCCATGAGGGGGGTGAGCAGCGCGATCCCGATATCGGTCGCGGTGCGCTTGTGCTTCTGGAGCCCAACGGCGCTTTCCGGGCCTTTGCGCTGGGGGCGGGATTCGATCTGAGTCATTTCGGCAGCCTCTTTTGGTGGGGGCAATGCGTGATGACCGTATCTTACTCCGGAGTAAGATAGAAAAAGGCTGTAACCAACCTCACAGTGCGGCCAGGACCGCCTCATGTAACCGGCCGTTGGTGGCCAGGGCGCTGCCGCCATGCGGTCCGGGGACACCATCGATGCTGGTGAACGTGCCGCCGGCCTCCCGGATCAGGATGTCCAACGGCGCGATATCCCACACCTTCACCTCGGGTTCGCAGGCGATGTCCACCGCACCCTCGGCCACCAGGCAGTACGACCAGAAGTCCCCGTAGGCCCGCACCCGCCACACCGCGTCCGTCAATGTCAGGAAACTGTCCCGGCGGTCGTCCCACCCCGTCGTCAGGTCCGAATAGGACAGGCTCGCCGAGGCCAGATCGCCGACCCCGGACACCTGGATGCGGCGAGTCGCACCGCCGAACGAGGTGTGCGCGCCCTGGCCCGCGCCGGCCCACCAGCGCCGCCCCAGCGCCGGTGCGCTCACCACGCCGACGGTGGGCACGCCGTCCTCGATCAGCGCGATCAGCGTGCACCACACCGGGACGCCGCGGACGAAATTCTTGGTCCCGTCGATCGGGTCGATCACCCACTGGCGGCCCGTGGAAGACGTCGTGCCGCCGAACTCTTCGCCGAACACGCTGTCATCGGGCCGGGCCTGGGACAGGGCCGCTCGCAGCGCCTCCTCGGCGCCCTTGTCGGCGTCGGTGACGGGGGTGAGATCGGGCTTGGTCTCGACGCGCAGATCCAGAGCGCCGAAGCGGGCCATGGTCAGCTCGTCGGCCTGGTCGGCCAGTCGCAGGGCAAGGTCGAGATCGTCAGCGCTCATGCCCGCAGTCCTACCATGGCTAGGTGATCGAATTCGCGATGATATTGCTGTTGGTCGGTGCGCTGGTGCTCATAGCGATGCCGTGGATCCGCAAGCGCCGCGAGGCAGGGGGAGGCGCCGGCATGGCGCCCGGCACGCTGCTGGTCACCGGCGTCAGCCCACGCCCGGACGAGGTCGGCGAGCAGTTCGTCACCATCAGCGGTGTCATCAACGGACCGACGGTCAACGAGCACGTCGTCTATCAACGCATGGTCGTCGACGTCAACCAGTGGCCCACGATCGGCCAGCTGATCGACGTCGTCTACTCGCCGAAGAACCCGGACAAGTGGGGTTTCGCACCGTCGGCGCCGCCCCCGCCGGCACCCGAGACGTACCCGACCGTCTGAGAGGACACCCCCGTGCCCCAACCGCTCCCGGCCGGACTGATCGAGCTGCTGCGCAAGCCCAGCCCGTGCTTCGTGGCCACGCTGATGCCCGACGGTTCACCGCAGCTCACCGAGACCTGGGTGCACACCGACGGCGAGCACGTCGTGCTCAACATCGTGGGGGGCTCCCAGAAGGACCGCAACCTCATCCGCGACCCGCGGATCGCCATCAATGTCGCCGACCCCGACGAGATCGGGCGGTTCTACGCGATTCGGGGCCGGGTCACGGCAACCACCGCCGAGGGCGGCCACGAGAGCATCCACGAGATCTCGCAGAAATACCTGGGCATCCCGTACCCGTACTTCAGCGGAAACCCGGACGAGACGCGGCTCATCCTCACCATCGAGGCAGACAAGGTCACCCCGCCGCCCGGCGAGTGATCAGCCCGCGAGATTGCGGTTCTCGCGTGAAAGTGTGAGTGCGGATGTCGACAACGGCAACCTCGCGACCAGTGCGGCGACGGACGGATGCGGCTTGCGCAGCTTGCCGTCCCAGCCGCGCGAGATGAGCGCGCGATAGACGCGGACGAGGATCTCCGCGTCGCTGTCCTCCTTGATGATGCGCAGCACCAGCCATCCCATGCGCTCGACCTGCGGCAGCACGCGGAGGTCCTTGACGTACTGGTGGCGGTCGGTCTGGTGCTGCCCGCCGTCGTACTCGATCGCCACCATGAAATCCTCCCAGCCCATGTCGAGCGCGCGGAGCGGTCGAATCCCGGACACCACCTCGATCTGCGTGCGCGGAACCGGGAAACCGGCGTCGAGTAGCAGCAAGCGCAGGCGCGTCTCCTGAGGCGATGCCGCGCCACCGTCGACCAGTGGGAGTAGGGCACGCAATTGCTTGAGGCCGCGGGCACCGCGGTATCGCTCGGCAAGCGTCAGCACCTCCGGGGGCCGGAAGAACGTCGCCCGCTGCAGAGCGTCCAGGCGAGCCAGGGCGTTGTGGCGATCGATGCGCCGACCGATGTCGAACGCGGTCCGTGCGGGCGTCGTCACCGACACGCAGTCCTCGACGTTGATCTCATCGGGCGCCACGCGGTCTCGCTGCACGATGATCCCGGCCGGCGCACGGCTCACGTCCCAGATCATCTCGATGGGGATGTCGTCGTCGACCCATTGCGCGCCGAGCAGGGCAGAAGCGGCGACTCCGGCGACAACCCCGTGACGGCCGGAACGCAGGTACGCCCCGTCGATGCGCTCATCCAAGGTGAGTTGGTGACCGCGCGGCATGTAGATATTGCGGTGGACTCGCTCATAGCAACGGCGGAGGTCGTACTCGCTCACTGTTCCGAGTGCGCGGGCCTGGCTCCCGACGATCAGCTTCCTCATGGCCGGATAGTCCCCTCGGACACCGACAAGCGTCCGCGAGATTGCGGTTATCGCGCGAAAGTGCGAGTGCGGATGTCGATAACGACAATCTCGCGGCGGGGGACGCAGGGAGGGCGCAGGGAGGGCGCAGGGAGGGCGGAGCGGGGAGGGCGCGGGGCGGAGCGCAAGCGTCAGCCGTGCGCGATCCCCAGCAGGTCCGCGACGCTGGTGAGCTTCACCCGCGGCCGGTGCTGCGCATCGCCGGTCGCGCGCTCGTGGGAGTCGATGCGCGCCCAGTGATCGTCGGTGACCAGCAACGGCTGCCGGGACAGCAGCCACTGCGCCAACTCGGCGTCGTGGCCCTCCTCGAAGCCGGGCTCACCGAGATCGCCCAACAACGTCTGCACCGTATCCGCGGAGTCCTTCTTGTTGCTGCCGATGACACCGGAGGGCCCGCGCTTGATCCAGCCGACGACGTACTCGTGCTCGCGGCCCTCGATCCGTCCGTCCGCATGCGGGATGGTGCCGGACTTCTCGTCGAAGGGCAGCCCGTCGACCGGCACACCGCGATACCCGACGGCGCGCACCACCAGCTGCACCGGCAGCTCCTCACGCTCGCCGGTGTCCTTGGCCACCACACGGCCGCCCTCGTCGACCAGTTCGTTGCGCCCCAACACAATCGACTCCACCCGATCGGAACCGCGGATCTCGATCGGGGAGGTGGCGAACCGGAACACCACCCGCCGCTTCGCGCCTTCGGGCTGTATCTCCGCGTACTGCCGCAACACCTTGATGTTCGTCTTGACGGTCTTGTCGGCGGCCTCGAGGTCCGCATCGGTGATGTGCTCGAAGTCGGCGCGCTCGACCACGATGTCGACCTCGGCCATCTGCTCCATATGCCCGAGTTCGCGCAGCTCCATCGTGGTGAACGGCGCCTGCAACGGCCCTCGCCGGCCCACCACGATGACCTCGCGGACACCGCGCGGCCCGAGCAGATCCAGCGCGTGGTCGGCGATATCGGTCTGCGCCAAGATCTCCGGGTCGCTGATCAGGATGCGCGCCACGTCCAGTGCGACGTTGCCGTTGCCGATCACCACCGCGCGGTCGGCGGACAGGTCGGGGGCCACCTCACCGAAATGCGGATGCGCGTTGTACCAACCGACGAAGTCGACGGCCGCGACGCTGCCGGGCAGGTCCTCGCCGGGGATACCCAGCACCCGGTCGGACTGGGCGCCGATCGCGTAGACGACGGCGTCATAGCGCTCGGCCAACTCGGCGGCACGCACGTGCTCGCCGACGGAGATGTTGCCGAAGAACCGGAAACGCGGGTCCGCCGAGATCTTCTCGAACTGCGCGCTGATCGACTTGATCTTCGGGTGGTCGGGTGCGACGCCGGAGCGCACCAGTCCCCACGGGGTGGGCAGCATCTCCAGCATGTCGACACGGACTTCGAGATCGGACTTCAACAGCGACGCGGCGGCGAAGAACCCGGACGGGCCTGAGCCGACGATCGCCATGTGGTACGGGCGCATGGCAAGCCTTTTCGTGAGGCTGAACGGTGGCGCGCAAGGGGCTGTCGCGACGTCACCGGACCGGTTACCAGCCCGATGCTAGCCGCGCACCGGCGATCGAGGGCGGAGTCCGGAGAAGCGGCCGGTAACCTCAACAGTCGTGGATCCTGACCGTCTTGCCGATATCGCCGCCCTCGACACCACGTTGACGACCGTGGAGCGGGTGCTCGATGTCGACGGTCTGCGCGGCCGCATCGAGACGCTCGAAGCCGAGGCCGCCGACCCCAACCTGTGGAACGACCAGGCGCACGCGCAGAAGGTGACCAGCGAGCTGTCGCACGCGCAGAACGAGTTGCGCCGCGTCGAGGAACTGCGCCAGCGCGTCGAGGACCTGCCGGTGCTCTACGAGATGGCCGCCGAAGAAGAAGGCGCGGAAGGCTCCGACGCGCTCGCCGAGGCCGACGCCGAGCTGACCAAGCTGCGCGAGGACATCGAGGCCATGGAGGTCCGGACCCTGCTGGCCGGGGAGTACGACCAGCGCGAGGCGCTGGTCAACATCCGCTCCGGTGCCGGCGGGGTGGACGCCGCGGACTGGGCCGAGATGCTGATGCGGATGTACATCCGCTGGGCCGAGGCGCACAAGTACCCCGTCGAGGTGT
Source organism: Mycolicibacterium frederiksbergense (assembly GCF_012223425.1). Lineage (GTDB taxonomy): Bacteria > Actinomycetota > Actinomycetes > Mycobacteriales > Mycobacteriaceae > Mycobacterium > Mycobacterium frederiksbergense. The sequence goes on along the minus strand of NZ_CP038799.1, from coordinate 545,269 downwards.
TCGACACGTCCTACGCCGAGGAGGCCGGGATCAAGAGCGCCACCTTCGCGGTGCACGCCCCGTACGCCTACGGCACCCTCTCGGTCGAGCAGGGCACCCACCGGCTGGTGCGCATCAGCCCGTTCGACAACCAGGGCCGCAGGCAGACCTCCTTCGCCGAGGTCGAGGTGCTGCCCGTCGTGGAGACGACCGACCACATCGAGATCCCCGAGGGAGATGTCCGGGTCGACGTCTACCGCTCCAGCGGCCCGGGCGGCCAGTCGGTCAACACCACCGACTCGGCGGTCCGCCTGACCCACATCCCGACCGGCATCGTGGTCACCTGCCAGAACGAGAAGTCACAGCTGCAGAACAAGGTCTCGGCGATGCGCGTGCTGCAGGCCAAGCTGATGGAGCGCAAGCGTCAGGAGGAGCGCGCCGAGATGGATGCGCTCAAGAGTGACAGCGGCAGCTCGTGGGGCAACCAGATGCGCTCCTACGTGCTACACCCGTATCAGATGGTCAAAGACCTACGCACCGAATTCGAGGTCGGTAGCCCGGCAGCGGTTCTCGACGGAGACATCGACGGCTTCCTGGAGGCAGGGATCCGTTGGCGCAATAGGAAAGATGACGACTAAGACTTTGGTGGCCCTTCCGGTCGCCGACCTGTGGCACGGGTTCTGGCACGGTGAAATCGGGTCGTGGATGCTGACCGTCGGCGTGCGCATCGCGCTGCTGGTCATCGGTGCATTGTTGACGGCCCGGATGATCAACTGGATCGCCCGCCGGGTCACCCGCCGCATCGATGCCGAGTACCAGGAGAGCGATCAGCTCGTCCGCTCCGAGAGCGCCAAGCACCGCCAGGCGGTGGCCTCGGTGATCTCCTGGGTGTCGATTGCCGTGCTGTTCGTGGTGGTCGGCGTCGAAATCACCGACGCGCTCAACGTCCCGGTCGGCTCGCTCGTCGCACCCGCCGCGGTGCTCGGTGCCGCGCTGGGCTTCGGTGCGCAGAAGTTGGTGCAGGACCTGCTGGCCGGCTTCTTCATCATCACCGAACGCCAGTACGGCTTCGGCGACCTGGTGCAGTTGAGCATGATCGGGGCCCCCGAGGCCTCGGAAGGCACCGTCGAGGAGGTGACCCTGCGGGTCACCAAGCTGCGGACCGGTGAGGGTGAGGTGTTCACGGTTCCCAACGGCAACATCGTCCGGTCACTCAACATGTCGAAGGACTGGGCCCGAGCGGTCGTCGACATCCCCGTACCGGCCAGCGCCGACCTCAATCGCGTCAACGACGTGCTGCACGACGTCGGGGAGAAGGCGATGGAGGACGCCCGCCTGAGCGCGCTGTTGCTGGACAGTCCGCAGCTGATGGGCGTGGAGAGCATCGAGTTGGACACGGTCAATCTGCGGATGGTCGCCCGGACGCTGCCCGGCAAGCAGTTCGAGGTCGGCCGCCGGCTGCGGATCCGCATCATCGCGGCGCTGACCACCGCGGGCATCGCGACCGCCGATCACACCCCGACGCTCGGCAACCTCAACCCGTCCTCGGGCGCCGCCGACAAGGAAACCGGCACCGGACGAACCGAGCAGAAGCCATGAAGATCACCGAATTGTTGAAGAAGTGGCGCCGTAGCGACCGCGGGTGGCCGCGGTATCTGCCGGGTGGCCGCATCCGTACGTCTACCGCCGGCCTGATCGTCGCCTTCATCGCGCTGTCCTGGATCAGCCAGACCTACGAGCCTCCCGCCCCACCTCCGGCGCCGGAGACGGCCATCGTGCCTCCGGGCTTCGTTCCCGACCCGGAGTACACCTGGGTGCCACGCACCAACGTCGAGGCGCCGCGCACCACGTACCCGACCACCACCACGACAACCACGACCACCGAGCCGACGACGACGTCGCCCACCGACCCGACCGGGACGACGTCACCGGGCGACACGCCGACGTCGCCGACCGAGACCCCGCCCACCACCACGGTGGTCGACCCGGACGGTCCCGACGGGGTGGTCCCACCGATCACGCTGCCGGTGCTTCCGGGGTCGGCACCGACCCCGGCGCCACAGTCGACGGCGACACCGCCGCCGCCTGCACGCAGCGCGAACTGACACGCGTCTACACTGGCGTGCCGTGATGATCACCCTCGACAAAGTGAGCAAGCAGTACAAATCCTCTGCTCGTCCGGCACTGGATGACGTCTCTCTCAAAATCGACAAGGGTGAGTTCGTCTTCCTCATCGGGCCGTCGGGGTCGGGCAAGTCGACGTTCATGCGTCTGCTGCTGGGCGCCGAGCACCCGTCCACCGGCGACATCCGGGTCTCGAAGTTCCACGTCAACAAGCTCTCCGGCCGGCACATCCCGAGCCTGCGGCAGGTCATCGGCTGCGTGTTCCAGGACTTCCGGCTGCTGCAGCAGAAGACGGTCTTCGAGAACGTGGCCTTCGCCCTCGAGGTCATCGGCAAGCGCGGTGACGTGATCAACCGGGTGGTGCCCGACGTGCTCGAGATGGTCGGGCTGAGCGGCAAGGCCAGCCGGCTGCCGCACGAGCTGTCCGGCGGTGAGCAGCAGCGCGTCGCGATCGCGCGGGCGTTCGTCAACCGCCCGTTGGTGCTGCTGGCCGATGAGCCCACCGGCAACCTGGACCCGGAAACCAGTAAGGACATCATGGATCTGCTCGAGCGGATCAACCGCACCGGAACCACGGTTCTGATGGCGACGCACGACCACCACATCGTGGACTCCATGCGTCAGCGCGTCATCGAACTCGAATTGGGCCGCCTCATCCGCGACGAGCAGCGCGGCGTTTACGGAATGGATCGCTAGTGCGTTTTGGCTTCCTGATCAATGAGGTTCTGACCGGACTTCGTCGCAACGTCACGATGACGGTGGCGATGATCCTGACGACCGCCATCTCCATCGGCCTGTTCGGCGGTGGTCTGCTGGTGATGCGGGTGGCGGATCAGTCCCGTGACATCTACCTGGACCGGGTGGAGAGCCAGGTCTTCCTCACCAACGACGCGTCGATCAACGACCCGAACTGTGATGCCGACCCCTGTAAGGCGTTGCGCGCGCTGATCGATTCGCGCGATGACGTGCGGTCGGTGCGCTACCTCAACCAGGAGGAGGCCTACGCCGACGCGATCAAGAAGATCCCGGCGTTCAAGGATGTCGCCAGCAAGGACGCCTTCCCGGCATCGTTCATCGTCAAACTGGAGAACCCGGAACAGCACGTCGATTTCGACGCCGCCATGCAGGGCCAGCCCGGTGTGCTCAACGTGCTGAACCAGAAGGATCTGATCGACCGCTTGTTCGCGCTCTTGGACGGCATGTCCAACGCGGCGTTCGCGGTGGCGCTGGTGCAGGCGATCGGCGCGGTGTTGTTGATCGCCAACATGGTTCAGGTGGCGGCCTATACCCGGCGCACCGAGATCGGCATCATGCGCCTGGTCGGCGCGACCCGCTGGTACACCCAGTTGCCGTTCCTGGTGGAGGCGATGCTCGCGGCATTCATCGGTGTGGTGCTGGCGCTGATCGGTCTGCTGACGGTGCGCACGCTTTTCCTGGAGCAGGCGTTGAGCCAGTTCACCCAGGCTAATTTGATTGCGCCGCTGGACTTCGCCGATATCCTCTACATAGCGCCGATCCTGCTGTTCGTGGGTGTGGCGATGGCCGGTGTCACTGCCTATGCGACGCTGCGCCTCTACGTACGAAGATGATGATGGCGACGAAACCAGACAAAGCTGCCGTAAAGGCGAACAACCAGATAGTGGCGACCAATCGCAAGGCGCGCCACAACTATTCGATCCTGGATGTGTACGAGGCCGGGATCGTGCTGGTCGGCACCGAGGTGAAGAGCCTGCGTGAAGGCCAGGCCTCGCTGGCCGACGCGTTCGCGACGGTGGACGACGGCGAGGTCTGGCTGCGCAATCTGCACATCGCCGAATATCACCACGGCAGCTGGACCAATCACGCGCCGCGGCGCAACCGCAAGCTGCTGATGCACCGCAGCCAGATCGACAATCTGGTCGGCAAGATCCGCGACGGCAACCTCACCCTGGTGCCGCTGTCGCTGTACTTCGTGGATGGCAAGGTCAAGGTCGAGTTGGCACTGGCCCGCGGTAAAGAGGCCCGCGACAAGCGCCAGGATCTGGCCAAGCGCGATGCCGACCGGGAGATCACCCGTGAGCTCGGCCGGCGCAACAAGGGTATGAGCTAGCCGATCTGACCCGACGCCACGCACGCGCGATCCGCAGGGACGGGCCTCCACGGGCGATATAGTGCGCCCCACGCGGTCAGACGTACGGGGGAGGGTCGTTGACAGTACGACGCTCGCGTCTCCGTCTCCTCGTGCTCGTCGGTGTCACCACGCTGGCGGCGGCCAACGCGATGGCGTTCTGGGGCGACTCGGTCGCCGACACCTGCGCGCTGATCCTGCAGATCTGCGCGGGTGTGGGCGCGGTCATCTGCGGGGTGACGGTCGCACGGCGCCAGCACGGTGCCGACCGGTGGTGGCGACTGATGTTCGTCGCGGCGCTGCTGACCTGGATGCTCGGCCAGACGCTGTGGCGTCTGCACGTGGCCGACTCGGCGCCGGTGCTGGTACGCGCGGTGTACCTGTCGATACCGGTGCTGGTGCTCACCTCGGTGGTGCTGCTGGTGCGCTCCAGCGGCGGGGTGATGTCCCCGCCGGACAGTCCGTTGCGGCAACCCTTCGTCACCAACGTCCTCGACGGCGTCATCGCCGGGCTCGCCTTCCTGATCCTGGCGGTCATGAGCGATCTGGGGACCCGGTTCGCGGCGTCCGACCCCGGCATGCGGGTGCTCGACATCGTCTTCATCGGCGCGGAGATCTTCGTCGTCGGCGCCGTCGTGCTGATCGCGATGATCTATGACCCCGGCCGTCCGAACCGGACGAACTTTCTGCTGCTCGCGAGTGCCCTCCTGCTGATGGGCACCGCCAACCGGCTGCTGGCCTACCTGCGATCGGTGGGTGTGCCCGACGCCGAACTGTGGGCCGGTCTCGGGCTGATCATCGGGCCGGTGCTCGCCGGCTTCGCGTTCCTGCCCACATCACCGCCGTCCGACAGCGGCTTCCGCCGCCAGGACTGGGCGCAACTCGTCTTGCCCTATGTGGGGTTTCTCGGCATCGCGGTGCTGTTCACCTTCCACCTGTACATCGAGCGTGAACTGTCCTTCCCCGCGCTCGTCCTGACGGTCCTGATGGTCGCGCTGGTGGCCGCCCGGCAGATGCTCGCGACCCGCGCGGAGCGCGCGCTGACGCAGTGGCTGTTCTGGGCGCAGCGCGGCCTGGCCCATCAGGTGCACCACGACGCGCTGACCGGGCTGCCGAACCGGACACTGTTCGCGCTGCGGCTCGACGAGGCGATGCGGCACGGACAGTTCGTGCTGATCTTCATCGACCTCGACGACTTCAAAGAGGTCAACGACCGCTACGGGCACGCCGCCGGCGATGAACTGCTGCGCGCGGTCGGGGACCGGCTGGGGCGGTTCGTCGCCGAGGGTGACACCCTGGCCCGGATCGGCGGTGACGAGTTCGCGATCCTCATCGAGGGCACCGATGAGCACGGCGAACAGCTCGAGGCCTCGGCCGAACGACTGCGGATCGCGTTGCGCGAACCGTTCCCGGTGCACGGTTCGTCGCTGCGGGTGCAGGCCAGCATGGGGCTGGTGCGGCCGCAGACGGACGGCCTGCCGCAGACCTCCGACGACCTGCTGCGGCAGGCCGATATCGCGATGTACGCCGGCAAACGGATGGGCAAGGACACCGCCGTGATCTACCAGCCGTCATCGGGGGCGGTGGTCGACTTCCCGACCCTGCTGCGCGCCGCCAAGGGCCGGCCGCCGCCCGGGTTCAGACTGGTCTACCAGCCGGTCGTCGCGCTGGGTGACGGCACACCGGTCGCGGTGGAGGCGCTGGCCCGGTGGACCGCCGCCAACGGAATCGACATCTCGGCCGAAACCTTCGTGGCGGACACCGAGGCCGCCGGCCTGGGTGCCGACTTCGACGCGCTGGTGCTCGACCTGGCCTGCTCGGAGGTGCGCGGACGCAACCTCGACGTCGACATCCACGTCAACATCGGCGGGGCGCGGCTGGGCAACCCGGGGTTCGAATCGACGGTGCGCACGGTATTGGAGCGGTACCGGATACCGCGGGACCGGCTCGTCCTGGAGATCACCGAGACGATGCCGATCGTCGACCTCGACCGTGCGGCCCGGCAGATCGACCGGTTCGGTGAGCTGGGGGTCAAGGTCGCGCTGGACGATTTCGGCTCCGGTTTCAGTTCGCTGACCTATCTGCATGCGCTGCCGGTCGGCATCGTGAAGCTGGACCGCAGCCTGGCCTCCGGCAGCAACCCGGCGCGTGATCGGACGCTGTACCGGTCGGTGATCAAGCTGTGCGACGACCTCGGTCTCGAGGTGATCGCCGAGGGCGTCGAGACCGCCGAGCAGGCCCGGATGGTGTGCGACGCCGGTGGGCACCTGGCTCAGGGGCACGTGTTCGGGCGTCCGGTGCCGATCGCGGAACTGCCGGGCACGCTGGCCGCCGCGCGGGCTGCGGGTGCGGAGAACTGCCGGAATAATTAATGGTTCGCCGATGTCGGTATGACCGGTAAGATGGACAGTCCTGCCGAAACTCGGCGGGGGTGCGAGGGGCTGAACGGTTTCGACTTCGCGCATCGAATCAAGGGAAGCGTGCCGGTGCAGGCAAATGACCACCGTAAGCGTCGTTGCAACCAATTAAGCGCCGATTCCAATCAGCGCGACTACGCACTCGCTGCCTAAGTAGCGATGCGTGTCTGTCAGACCGGGAGCGCCCTCGGCCCGGATCCTGGCATCAGCTAGAGGGACCCACCCACGGGTTCGGTCGCGGGACCCGTGGGGACATCAAACAGCGACTGGGATCGTCATCTCGGCTCGTCCGCGTGACCGGGAGATCCAAGTAGAGGCATAGCGGACTGCGCACGGAGAAGCCTTGAGGGAATGCCGTAGGACCCGGGTTCAATTCCCGGCAGCTCCACCACAAGGGAAAGGCCGCAGGTCACACGACCTGCGGCCTTTCTCGTTGTCCGCTCAGCTCGCCGCATAGCGCAGCAGGACCGTGCCGTTCGGGAAGGCGCGGTTCTCCAGCAGCCGCAACGAGATCCACGAGGGCAGCGTCGGGAAGAACGGTGTGCCGCCACCCACCGCGGTGGGTGCCACCACCATCCGGAACTCGTCCACCAGTCCGGCTTGGACGATCGGTGCGGCCAGCGTCGCCCCGGCCACCTCCAGTTGGCCGTCGGTCTCGGCTTTCAGCTTGCGCACCACCTCGACCGGGTCGCCGCGTTCCAGTCGCGAGTTCCAATCCACGGACTGCAGCGTGTGCGAGAACACCACCTTGGGCATGTCACGCCAGATCTGCGCGAAGTCGACGATCAACGGGGTGGCGTCCGGTTCCTGGTCGGCGGCCGGCCAGTACGCCGCCATCAGGTCGTAGAGCCGCCGCCCGTAGAACGACAGTGCGGTCTGGCGCTCGAAGTCGTTCCAGTACTGATGCAGCTCTTCGCTCGGGTCGGACCAGTCGATGCTGCCCTGGGCGTCGGCGATGTAGCCGTCCACCGACACGGTGAAGCCATAGATGAGTGTGCCCATGCAGATCAGACTGCACCGGCGGAAAAAGCTCATCGGCAGGCGGATCACCAAAGCGGGGACACCGCTGAGCAGCGGTGCCACGATGGCGCGGTGACCCAAGGATCGGGACGTCTGCTCGGAAAGTCCGCGGTGATCACCGGGGCGGCCTTCGGCATCGGCCGGGCGACCGCCGCGCTCTTCGCACGCGAGGGCGCCCGGTTGGTGGTGACCGACATCCAGCGCGAGCCGCTGCTGGCGCTGGCCGAGGAACTGCGGGAATCGGGCGCGGAGGTCGAGACGGTCATCGGTGACGTCTCGGTGCAAGACGATGCCCGGCGGATGATCGCGGCGGCCGGGCGGTTCGGTCGGCTCGACGTGCTCGTGGCCAACGCCGGGATCATCCCGCTCGGGGACGCATCCGAGGTCACCGTCGCCGGCTGGGACGAGGTGATGGCCATCGACGGGCGCGGCATGTTCCTCACCTGCAAGTTCGCCATCGAGTCGATGTTGGTGACCGGGGGCGGGTCCATCGTCTGCCTGTCCTCGATCTCCGGAATGGCGGGGCAGAAGCGACAGGCCGCGTACGGGCCGGCCAAGTTCGTCGCCACCGGCCTGACCAAGCACCTGGCGGTCGAATGGGCCGACCGGGGGATCAGGGTCAACGCCGTGGCTCCCGGCACGATCCGAACGGATGCGGTCAAGCGGATTCCGGACGAGCCGGGCGGCGCGGAGTATCTGGAGTCCATCGTGCGTATGCACCCGATGGGCCGCCTCGGCGAACCGGCCGAGGTCGCGCAGGCCATCGTGTTCCTGGCCTCCGACGACGCGTCCTTCATCACCGGTGCCGTGCTGCCCGTGGATGGGGGATATCTCGCGCAGTAACGGCCTGTCGAGTGTCGAGGTTCTCGAGCGCGGTCGACATCAGGTCGACGTTCGGCGAGTAGGAAGGCACCCATAGGATCGGCGCCATGGGGCGAGGGAACGTTTGATGGTCGGTGACAGTACGCAATCCGAGAGTCAGGCCGGCTCTGGCATCGAGCCGCCCGTGCACCCGCGGATCCGCAAGGCGCTGGGCCTGCTGGAACGGTTCGCCCCCGCCGTCGGTGCCCGCTGGGCCACCGAGCTGTGGTGCACCCCGCCGGTGGTCGATGCCAGCCTGCGCATGCCGCCGGGGGTGCCGGCGAGCGAACCCGTCGAGGCGTTCTGGTCCGGTCACCGGGTCGCGGGGGAGGCCTGGGGACAGGGGCCCGCGGTGTATCTGGTGCACGGCTGGGGCGGTTGCCGCGCGCATCTGGGCGTCTTCGTCAAACCGCTCGTTGCCGCCGGGCACCGCGTCATCGCCTTCGACCTGCCGGCGCACAACGACTCCGACACCGGGGTGCTGGCCCCCGGACGCACCCATCTCGTCGAGTGCGCCGAGGCCGTCAGCGCCTTCATCCGGACCCACGGCCCGGCCCGGGCGATCGTCGCGCACTCGTTGGGCGCGAAAGCCGCCGCGTTGGCCCTGAGCGGCGGCGCCGAGATCGAGCGCCTGGTGTTTCTGGCGCCGATGGGGGACTTCGATTTCTACCTCGACATGTTCGCCGAGCGGCACGGGTTCGGCCCGCGCGTCCGCGATGGGCTGCACCGCCGGCTCGCCGAGCGCATCGAGATGCCGCTGCACGAGACCGATCTCGGGGTCATCGGCGCCAAGCTGGAGTCCCCGACACCGCTGCTGGTCATCCACGACCCCGACGATCCGGATGCGCCCTATCGCTTCAGTGCGCAGTTCATCGGGGACTGGCCGGGTGCGGAGCTGGTGACCACCCGGGGGTTGGGTCGGTTGGCCCACTACCGGATCCTGCGGCACCGCGCCGCGATCAACGCGGGCGTCAATTTCATCGGCGCTGCCCGGTAATCGCTGCGCTGTCTGACACGCTGTGCACGTGGATCTCATGTGGAGCGTCGTCGCGCTGACCGTTGCGACGTTCACCGTGCTGTTGGCGGCGCGCCGGATCCTGATGGTCGGCAGCGCGCTGGTGTTCTCCCGCTACGTCGCCGTCGGCGGGTTGGTGGCGTTCACCGTGACCCGCGACGGTGAGGTCTACCGGGTGCGTTTCGAGGTGGGCGGGCCCGGTGTCTTCCACAACGTCACGGTGCAGCTGTTCGGCGCGGACGGGGTGGCGCCGCCCGCCGTACGGCACACCATGGCCGCCGGCGACGCGCCGATCGAGTGGACGTTCGCGCTTGCCGACATCACGCAGGCCTGGGTGATGGTGACGTGGGTGCGGCCGTACCTGCAGGGTGTCGAATCCGAGGCGCTCGCCCAGCGATTGGCGGGCGGACGGCTCTACGAGTGGCGGTGGTACTCCGAGACCAGCCGCTACGTGCGCACGGTCCTGCGGTTCCTGGCGCGGCGGTGGGCGTGGGAGTCGTTGCGCGAGTTGCCGTTGTACGGGCGGTGGCGGCGCACCTCATCGAACAGCGAAGCCGACCTTCTGGGTCCGGCGGCGACCGCGCCGCCGAGAAGCTGAGGCAGCACCCGGCGCATCGCCTGATGCGCCAGCCGGCGTCGTCGACCGCGCAGCACCGATCCGGCCACCGAGCCGCACAGGAAGCCGGCGATGAAGACCCGTCGTGAGCGCCGTGGGCTGGGCCGGCCCACCAGGTAGCCACCGATCGCGGCGACGAGCGCGACCCCGACGACGAGCGCGAACGTTGCCACCGCCCGATCCAACCACCGGCGATCCGGGCCCGGGCCGCTCGTGACCGAACCGAGCGGAAAGCGTGATGACCCGTATCGGTTCGCGCGTACTGCAGTAGTACACACATATGTATAGAGTTGCAGGATGACGACGACGAATATTCCCATCTCTGTCGCCGCGCGAAAAGGCGTGTCCGCTCTTGCTGAATTGAGCGCGGAGAACCGGGTGGCGCTGACCAGTCACGGCCGGGTTGTCGCTGTCGTAGATTCGCCCGACCGCGTTGACGCAGAGGTGCGTGAGGTTCGGGATGCGGCGTGGGCGGTCGTCGAGGCGGCCTCCGAGCTGGCTACCTCACGCGATCGTATGTACAGCTTGGACGAACTGTGCGCCAAGGCGGGCATCGACGTGGGCCGTGTCCGTGAGCGGGCGGCCCGTTTGCGCGCAGAGTCGGATGCGCGGTAGCGAGCGACTGCCGGGCGACCAGGCGGAGGTCGTCTTCTCCGAGTCGTTTCTGGTCTACCTGGACGATCTGACGGCTGACGAACGCGAATCTGTTCTCACTGAAGTAGTTGCCCTTTGTGACCACCCGACCGGCAAGCATCCTCTCAGCAATCGGTCGGCCAGTGACCGACTCGCGGGGCTCAACACCGTGGAGGTGCTCGGAAAGAAGCACCGGGTCGTTTTCGCTGCGCGCGTGGTGGAGGGTGTCGGGCTGATCGAAGTGGTCTGTGCCGGCCCTCGTACCGGGAATGCGGTGTATGACGTCGCCAACGCTCTCGTTCGGTCAGGCCGACTGACCGAACAGGAAGTCACACAGCTCTGGGATGCGTTGGCGCTTCTTGAGGTGGTGGCCGAAGGTGTCGGACTCGACGGATGGGACTACAAACCCCGCGCTGCGGAAGCTCATCTCGTTCGCGCGCTGGTGCAGCTCGGTTTGCTCCCCGAAGATCTCGCGAAAGTGGTGTCAAGAGCAGAGGCCGAGGCTGCGATGAAAGACGGTTACGACGACACCGGCAAGCCCGACACATACGCGGCGCTTGCCGCCGTCATGCGGGCGGCCCGCTCCCGGTCTGACTACGGGGATGCCAGGGACATCCTGCACCGCCGCTCTGCCGAACGGTGCGGAGCGGAGATGCCAAGGGCGCGAGCCAAATGCATCCGCCGCGTCGGGCACCCGGGTCCGCACCGCGCGACCGGATGATGCGGCGACGCGCTGTGTCGACTACCTCGAGCGAAGGTGATCAATGACCACACTCATCGGTATGCGTTCCTGTTCAAGGCGAAGGCCGTCACGGCGCAGCACGTCGAGTGCCGCTCGTTCGCCGTGGTGGAGCAGTTCGCACGTGACCGGTTCCCTTGCCGGGTGTGGCACCGCAAGTTCACGCCAGCTCTCCAAAGTGTGGTGATCCATCAAAATGCTCTCGCACGGAAGCTTCGCGCGGAAGCGGGTCAGGATTTCCAATCCATCCGTGTCAAGATCGCCCCAGTAAACGACTTGTGGTGCGCCTCGTACCCAGGGGAAGTCGGCGACCGCCAAGGTATTTCCGCCCCATCCGAACACGGCAACCGTATTTGCGATGTCGGGAAGCGCTTCGAGGGTCTGTAGGTTCTCCACCACAAGAACCCGGGGTGGTGCCAGGTCGAGAACTGCCAGCTCGGAATCTGAGGCTGCGAACAGTCGTGGAAGTCCGCGGCGAAGTGCGGGATCAAGTATGGCGATCGGACGCAGGAGTTCGCGTTCCCGCAGTCCGAGGTCTTCGGGTACACCCAGCGGCACCGCCAACGAGGTGACTGCGGTGCGGTGGGTACCCAGCCACTTCGTGTCCACCCCGGCGATTGGTAGTTGGCGGATCAGCAGCCCCGAATCGGGGTGTCGGTGCAGCCAGCTGACGACTGCAAGGAGGCGATCGAAATCGTTGTCGCTCAGTGTGTTCCAGTGCCGGAAGGTGGCCGCGAGAACGTCCGGCCAGCCCGGGTTGATACTCAGATCTTGTAGTTGGGTGCAGCGGTGCTGAACGGTCTGCCAGCGCACCGTCGCACCTGCTGCGGCGGCGATCGAGTCGGCGTCAGGAAGTGTCACCGATGCAGGTAGAAGCTGCCGGCCCAGACTGGGCCAGCGCCGCGCCTCCCAGCGGACGTCAAGGGGTGAACGTTGCCAGGCGCGGACCCATGATTCGACTGTTGATCGGTGCGCAGCCACTTCAGCTTCGCTTGGGCTGCCTAACCGTGCGGTCAGTGTTGCGGGCGCAAGGTCGAATATCCACGCTTTGAGGTTGCGGTCAACGGCTCGCCGTGCTCTCTCGGCGACATCGTTGGGCAGGAGCAATTTCGGTGGTTCATACATCTGTGGCCTCGCTGATCGACGCGACTCCCAGTCGTGAGGCTTTCGAGTCACGGATCGATACGGTGGCGACGCCGCCAACGTACTCCTGGAGGGTTCGGATCATCTTCAGTGGCGTTGCGAGCACCAAGTGAAAACCGAACTGGTCGAATACGTCGGCTGCGCGGCGTGTGTACTCAGGGTCGGATCGGTCGAACGCCTCGTCCAAGATCACGGTGCCATAGCGCGGCAGGTCCCCGTCGGGACCTACGAGCTGGTATCGGAGTGCTGCAGCGAGGCAGAAGAACACGAGCTTCTGTGCTTGTCCGCCGGAGAGTGCGTCCGATGAATCGTGATGATTGACCGCTGTCCCTTCGGCATCGATCTCGACGCCCACAAACGTGACGTGGCGGCGGGTGTCCAGGCAACGGTTGCGCCAGGCCACGTCACCAGGGTCGGACGAACCGAGTCGGCCCAGTAAATCCCGCATTCGCTCGAACCGCTGCTCCTGGGCCCGACGGTCGTCGGCGAGCAGCGACCCGTCCTGTACTCGCGCAATCGATGCAAGGAAATCGGTGACATCAGGATGCTGGGAGTCGCGAACATCGATCGTCAGGAATCGACCGCGGTCGAACTCTGAGCGTGACAGCGACGAGTTGACCTCGTCGATGCGGCGGCGAATCTCGCTCGGTGCGCGGCGAATGCGCATTGCCAGTGTGCCGAGGTTCTGGTTCGATTGGCGGTCGTTGAGCTCGAAGAAGCGGTTCTCCACGCTCGGCAGGTCATCGGTGCGCAGTCGGCGTAGGAAGGTTACTGCGTCGTGGCCGTAGGTGGCCTCGGCGGCCAGTTCGGGATGCGGCCATCGGTGCAGGTACTGCTGCAACACTGTTTCGATGGCGTGCTGGGCTTTCATCAACTCTTTCTCGGCAGAGGAATGCGTCGACCGGACTTGATTGGCCACAGTGCGTTCCGCGGCAGGGAAGCCGTCCAGTCGCAGTGGAGCGCGCCGGCCGTCGTCGAAGCGTGACCGGTACCGCGCGGTCAACTCATCTGATGGTGCCGTTGTCTGCTCCGCTGTTGCTTGGAGCGCATCGATACGAATCTTGACCCGTTCGGCATGGTCACGCGCGCTGTGGAGTGCGTCGCGAGCCCGCTGGTGCTCGGCCTCGGACTCTGTGGCTGCTGCCTGTGCCGACACGACAGCCGCCTCCAACCGGTCGATCTCGGCGTCGCCGCGGAGTGCGGCGAGACGCTCGGCCGCGTTGAGGCGCTGGGCGTCGGCGCCACGAAGGTCGATCTCGGGCCATAGCACGGCGAGAATGGCTGGGGCCGAGGCGATCCGGTCCCGACGATTGCCGGATTCGACGCGGGCGGCCTCGACTCGCAGACGCGCGGAAGACGCGGCGGCTTCCACGCTGCGTAGCCGGTCACGGAGGGTCTGCAGCTTGTCGTCATTGTTCGTGCCGAGCACATAGCGACTGCGGTCGTCGATCGCGGACCGATCGTCTTTGATATGCCGGTCACCGTTTCGGGTCTGTCCGGCCCGGGTCACCGCTCGTTGATGCCGGCTCAGTTCCCGCGCGTCCTCTACCCGGCGGTAGTCGAATCTGGAGGCGAGCTCGACATGTAGCCAGTGCCGCCATGGTGAGTCGGCCACTCGCAAAACGTTCACGATGGAACCGGCATCTGTGGTGGGGACCCGTTGTGTGCGTCTCAGATCCACCTTTCGCCAGACCAGTCGAGTCCCCAGGTGGGCGGCGTCCACGGCGGCCGCGACGTCGTCGGCGTGCTCGACAGATACCAGCATCGTCCGTCCCAGCCCGCCGAGCACTCGCTCGGCTGCCCCCGTCCAGTCTGAGTCGGTGACGTCGATGAGCTCCCCGGCGAAGGGCAGCGAACGGGCGGCAAGCCCCGTGGTCCGCACGATCAGTTCCCGCGCCGCCAACAATTTGTGGTCGAGGTTCGATTTATCGCGGGCGAGCGCGGCGATCTGTTGTTTGAGTTCGGTGACAGTCTCTTCAGCGCGCGCGGAGGTCAGCAAAAGTGCGCTCTGAGCGGCGTCGTGCTCGTCGGACTCTGCAGCCAATTCATCGGCTTCCCTGGTGATCTGGGAACGGATGGTGGCGAATTGCTCGGCGGTGTCAGGTACCGGCGCACCCCACGTGTCCAGCCCGATGGCCAACCGGCTGCGCTGGGTGCGCACGCGGTCGACTCGATCCTCGGCATGGCTCAGAGCATCGGTCAGTTCGCGCAGAGACTGGTTTCCGTCGCGGGCCCGCTCGGCTTCTCTGAGCGCGGTGGCAGCGGCTTGCCGAGTGGAATGGGCTTGATCCTCGCGGGTGACGGCGTTGTCGTGGGCGGCATCGGCGTCCGCTTGCCAACCCTGCGCCAGGTCGAGTTCGAAGCGCGCCGCGAGGCCGTCCAACGCGGCCTGCTCGGCGCCGAGTTCTCGGGCTTCCTGTTCGGCGCGGTCGCGGGTAGCGGTCAACTCCTCCAGCGGCGTCAGCGCGGTGATCTGCTCACGCGTTTGAACGACGTGGCGGTGGGCCTCGTCCAGATCGGCAAAGAACTCGACAGCGCGGCGCGCCTCATCGAACGTGTCCGGCTCATCGAGCATATAGTCGCGGAATAGCCGGTCAAGGCTGTCAAGCCCCTTGGCGGACATGGCTCGGTACAAGAGCAGCTGCGCATTCTCGTCAGCGATACCCAGACGGGCGCGCAACCGTTGACCGAACTGCGGATAGCTCTTGTTGTAAAGCGCCTCGGGCCAACGCTTCTTCAATGCTCGCACGTTGATGCCGTCCGTGACCACGTGTCGAAGGTCGGTGATGTCGAGGTGGTGGTCGAACAGTAAGAACGCTCGGCCCGATTCGCCCAGTTCGTTGCTGCCACGCTTCAAGTGGAACAGCGCGACCAGTGTGGTGACGAGCTCGTCGTCTTCTCCACTGGCAGTTGTCATGGTGAGCCCGACAGCACTCCAGGTGGCGCCCTCGCGTAGATAGCGCGCGCGCAGTTCCCGAGTCTCGGTATCGGATCCGCGGGCGTAGGCGCCCCGGACGTAGGACACCGCGGTTCGTCCGCGGCCCTGTGCGGCGGCGTTGAAGTTGAGTTTCGTGGGCGGCACCAGCACCGTCGAGATGGCATCGAGCAACGTCGATTTGCCCGATCCGGATGGTCCGGTGATGAGAAAGCCCCGACGGGCGATAGGCAGATCGTGATAGCCGTCGTAGGTGCCCCAATTGAACAGCTGGACCCTGGCGAGGCGGTGCTGGCCGTGCCGCAAAAGGTCTTCAGCCATCGCCGTCTTCTGCTTCCAGGAGGCGCCGGTATTCGGCTTCGACGAGCGCCACCTCGTCGGCATCGAACAGCTGGCGCAGCACCGGTGACACCTCGAATCGGCCCGGGGTGTCGGCGGGGGACACTAGTGAGTACTTCTTCATCTTCTCCCAGGACGCGTTGATTCTTTTTCGGAATCCGGCGTCGTCGGTGGTGTATCGACCGCGGTAGGGATCCATGCTCGCCACGACATCGTCGTAGTCCACGATCACCCGGTCTCCTGGCTGCGCCACCAATAGTTCGTGCCGCAGGACGAGGATGACCAACGTGTCCATGAAGGTGAGGGTCTCGGTGCGAAGCACCTGCGGTGGCGCGAGTTTCGGGTCGTCGGGTGCAGGCTGTGGTCGGGTGAAGGCGATGCCGTCGTCGATGTCGAGGACCAAATCGAGAAAGACGTCGGCGAGGCGGCGTTCGATCTCGGTGCGATGAGCGAGGATCGTCGACCACTGTTGGCGGTGCGCTTCGTGCGTCACGACAGGTCCGCGCAGAAGCTGGACGAGGGCGCGTTTGGCTTCGAACGGGAAGGTTTCGTCGGGGTTCATCGATGATCCTCGAAGACTCCTGCGCGGAAGGTGATGGACGGAAGGGTGACTGTGCGTCGATCCCACATCACGCTTTCTGCCCCATCAGTGCTGACCGCGCCGTGTTCGGCTCCGAGCACCATGAGCCCGACGATGCTGCCCAGGCCCTGGGTCGGCGGGAACTCGTCGAGCACCTGCCCGACGGTGACGGGGCCTGGTGCGCGCCGCAGCACGGCGATGACATTTCGCCGGAGCTCGTCGAAATCGATATCTGATTCTCGCGCTTGGGCAGCCAGATCGGCGAAGTCCACCTCGCCCGTGCCATGTGAGTCGAAATCGGTCGGCACCCGTCCTTCGCCGGGGTTGTGCAGCCTGAGCGCCGCGATTGAGCGGATCTGCATGCCAATTCGGGTGAGCTCAAGGTTCAGCGGTTTCTCGGGGCGGTGCGTTGCACTCACCTTCACTGCCATGGACTGACATCGCTGGATCAGCTGTCTCAGGCGTCGGTGCTCCTCATACTGGCGAGACAGCACAAAGTGGCGGAGCGACCGGGAGAGGAGGAGCATCGTTTGCCGCACTGTAGCGGCTTCATCCTCCAGTCGTGAGAGCAATGTTCTGAGATCCGTGCGTGCCTGCGGCGAAAGCTCGGTGGCGAAATCGCGGGACAGGATCGCGCCAATTGCTTCCTGCAGACGGGTTGACTGCTCGGCATCGAGGATCACATCGTAGAAACCGTTCACGGAACGGCCGGCCTCTGACTCGGCCAGCAGATCGACTCCGCGAAACAGGTTGCCCAGGGTCGCGCCGCCTTCGGCGGTCTCGTCAAGGACTTTTGCCCGCAATTCACGGCTCAGTTGTTCTATCGTCGAGCGCACCCGGGCGAAGTCAACGGGTACTTCCTGCGCCAGACCGAGTGTCTCTGCGACGCGTTCTTTGGCGGCTTCCGGGTCGAGTACCGAGAAGTCTCCGCTGCGCACCTCGGCAATCCGCGATTCGATGGCGTCCCGCTCGGCCTCGAGGAGCGCCAGTCGTGTCGCGGCGTTCGGGTCGGAATCACGTTGCAGTGCAATCAGGTTCGATGTGATCGATCCCAGTCGGGATGCTGACGCGGCCCGCTGGGGTGACTCGATGCCAGTGACCATGGCCGCGGCATTGAGAGCCGCCGCCGATGGAGCAAGGGTCTCACTGCCGCGCGATTCACCGGGACGGCGGATCAAATAGCCCGCCGAGACCCAACCGGTCACGTAGACGGCGGCCGTGGATTCGAACTCGGCACCGACCTCACGCAGTTGTGCCAGATCCTGGTCGAGTTGGGCGACCACCTCGGCGGCGGGCCGAGTTCGCTGCTCGGGTGGGAAATACTCTTGAACGACGGCAACGATGAGTCCGGCGGTGCGGGCGCGCAGCAGTGACCATTCCGGTGCCTCTTGCTGGAGGCGCCGGTAGCGCAGCACGGACGACGTGATCCCCACCGTGGGGAGGGTAGTCCGCGAAGCCGACAGGTTCAGCTATCTCGTATCCGCGCGGTACCGACGCCCTCCCCGAACTATCCCGCGCCGTCAGCCGGCGGCGGCTCCGGGGTGACGGTCTGCGTCTCGGTCTGGGTTTCGGTGACCGTGCTGGTGCTCGTGCTGACCGATGTGCTCGGGGTGGTCGTCGTGGTGGTGGTCGTGGTGGTCGACGGGGTGGTGGTGGTCGTCGTGGTCGTCGGCTCGGTGGTCGTGGTGGTCTCCGGGGTGGCCGTCACCGTCTCGGTCGGCACCGGTGCCACCGCCGAGGTGGTCGCCGCTTCCGAGGAGGACGTGGTCGACGAGGTCGTGGTGCTGGTGGACGGCGACGAGTCACCGCTCAGCGCGCTGATGATGCCCCAGATCGCGCCGACCAGGACCAGGGCCGCCACGGCGCCGATGACCACCAGCGCCGCGGGTTTGCGGTACCAGGGCTGCGGCGGCTCGGGTGGTTCGCCGCCGCCGGCGTAGGGATCGGCCGCCTGATAGGGCTGGGTGTAGTCGCTGTAGTTGGCGGCGTACTGGGTGGGGTCGTCGTCGGAGTAGTAGTCGCCGGGTCCGTTGTTCGCCATAGTGCTTCGACGGTACGACGTTCGGATGACGAAGTCGGGTAACGCGCCGGGCGTGCGTGAAACGGCTCAGCCCTCGCGGCGCGCCTTGGCCCGTCGTTTGCCCTCGTGCATGGCGGCAACCCGGGCGACCGGGATGGTGTGGCCCTGCTCGATCAGATCGTCGGGCAGCCGCTGCGGCGCCGGCATCGCCTCGGCCCACGGGTCGCGGTCCCCGAGGTGTTCCAGCGCGGTGTGCACGGTGAAGTCCGACGGGTGCACGTCGGCGAGCTCCGACCAGGAAAGCGGGAAGGACACCGGGGTGCATGGCTTTCCCCCGTCGCTTCGCTCGCCCCGACCCCGCAACCGCGGGCTGTACGCCGCTGCCACCGTCGCCCCGCCGGAGCGGGTGGCGTCGACGAACACCTTGCCGGCCCGGTCCTCGACGATGAAAGCCGTTGTCGCGATGGCCGGATCGAGCGCCTCGGCGCGCGCCGCCAACGCCCGGGTCGCCGCGGCCACGTCATTCCCGGCGGCATCACCGGAGAGTTCGACGGGCACGAAGATGTGCAGCCCACGCGAGCCGCTGGTCTTCACCGCGCCCGACAGCCCGCAGTCGGCCAGCGCCTGACGCACCAACTCGGCCACCGCTACCACCGCGGCGAAGTCCTCGGCGTCGGGCGGATCCAGGTCGAGGATCAGATGGGTCGGTTGGTAGATGTTGTCGGCCAGGCCGAGCGCGGGGTGGTATTCGACGGCACGCTGATTGGCCAGCCACAGCAGGGTGCGGCGGTCATCGCACAGCGCGTAGCGGATCTCGCGGTGCGACGCCTCGGCCCAGATCGGCACGGTGCGCACCCAGTCCGGGGTGTATTTGGGCACGTTCTTCTGCATGAACGGCGCCCGCCCGCGCAGCACCCGCAGCACCGTCAGCGGCCGGCCGGCCAGCACCGGCAGGATCCGGTCGGCGACCGCGTCCAGGTAGTCGACCAGGTCACGCTTGGTGGCCCCGGCGTCGGGTCCCAGCGGCTGGTCCAGGTTGGTCAGCTCGACGCCGGCTCGCTGCTCGTCCGCGGTCATGGCTCCACCATAGGATCGTGGGATGACTGTCGTCCTCGCCGTGAAGTGCGCCAACGGGATCGTGTTGGCGTCCGATTCCCAGATCACCGATCCGGGCCGCGGCCTGACCTTCCCCGCGCAGAAGCTGCACCCGCTGGGGAAGTCCGCGGCCTGGGGCGGCAGCGGCTCCCGCGCGGTGCTCTACGACGTCGAGCAGTTGTTCACCGAGGAGGCCGAGGCCATCGTGGAGGCCAAGGACATCGGGCACGCCATCCAGGCCCGGGTCCGGCCCATCCTGGAACATCACTACGAGAATTTCATCGCGCACGTGCCCGGGCAGGACAAGGCCGGCACCCCGGCCACCTACATCCTGGCCGCCGGCTATGTCGGGGACCGGCCGTTCATCATCGACCTGGACCCGAACGCGCTGCTCGGTCATCACGAGGAGACCGGTTTCCAGGCGGTCGGCAGCGGTGCGCCGATGGCGCAGCAGGCGCACGCGCTGCTCACCCATTTCCAGATGCCCGAACGCGATGTGGACTACGGCGTGGTCGCGGCCCTGCGGGTGCTCGATGCGTTGGACGCCTCGTCCTCGAGCGTCGGCGGGCCGATGGATCTGTGCCGGATCACCCCGGACGAGGGCGCCCAGCACCTGACGCCCAAGCAGGTCGACGCGGTCCGCAAGGACGTGGCCCGGTGGGTGAAGCTCGAGCGGCAGGCGCTCGACGACCTCTTCGGCTGAGCCTGTGAGGTTGCTGTCAATCCGGCGCATCGGTTGGCAGTTGTTAACTTAGCTACGTAAATTACGCCCGACAGCGATTCTGTAATCCTGACGGGCCACAAATGAACACCACCACCGATCGATCCCGGATCGCGCATCTCATCCGAGTGCTCTCGGTACCCATCGTGCTGGGCTGGCTGGCGCTGACGGTGGCGACCAACGTGCTGGTGCCCTCGCTGGAAAAGGTCGGCGAGGCGAACACCGTCGGGCTCAGCGCCCGGGACGCGCCGGCGATGATCTCGATGCGGCAGATCGGCGCCAACTTCGAGGAATTCGACTCCGACAGCAACGCCATGGTGGTGCTGGAGGGCGATCAGCCGCTCGGCGACGAAGCCCACCACTACTACGACGGCCTCATCGACAAGTTCGAGGCCGACCCCGCCCACATCCAGCACGTGGCCGACTTCTGGGGGGACACCCTGACCGCGGCCGGCGCGCAGAGCGCCGATGGCAAATCCGCCTACGTCCAGCTCTACCTGCGCGGCAACCAGGGTGAGACGCTGGCCAACGAATCGGTGGAGGCGGTCCGCGATATCGTCGCGCAGACCCCGCCGCCGCCCGGGCTGCAGGTGTTCGTCACCGGCGGCGCGCCCCTGATCTCCGATCAGCACCACGCCGGTGACAAGAGCATTGCCAAGGTCACCATGATCACCCTCGGCGTCATCCTGCTGATGCTGCTGATCGTGTACCGCTCCATCGGCACCACCATCCTGATCCTGCTCATGGTGTTCGTCGAACTCGGCGCCGCCCGCGGTGTGGTGGCATTCCTGGCGAACGCCGGGGTGATCGGGCTGTCGACCTTCGCGGTGAACCTGTTGACGCTGATGATCATTGCGGCGGGCACCGACTACGCGATCTTCGCCGTCGGCCGCTATCAGGAGGCGCGTGGTGCCGGGGAAGACCGGGAAACCGCCTACTACAGCATGTTCGGTGGAACCGCGCATGTGGTATTGGGATCCGGGCTGACCATCGCCGGAGCCATGCTGTGCCTGTCGTTCACCCGGCTGCCCTACTTCCAGACCATGGGGGTGCCGTGCGCGATCGGCACCCTGGTCGCGGTGCTCGCGGCGCTGACACTGGGTCCGGCGGTCATCACAATCGGCAGCCGCTTCGGCCGGTTCGAGCCCAAACGCGCCATCCGGTCCCGGGGTTGGCGCCGGATCGGGGTCACCGTGGTGCGCTGGCCCGGCCCGGTGCTGGTGGCCAGCCTGGCGCTGGCGCTCATCGGTCTGGTGACCCTGCCCGGCTACAAGACGAACTACGACGCCCGGCGCTACCTGCCGGCGGACCTGTCCGCGAATGTCGGCTACGACGCCGCCGAACGGCATTTCAGCGCGGCCCGGATGAACCCCGAACTGCTGATGGTGGAAAGCGACCGCGATCTGCGCAACCCGGCCGACTTCCTGGTCATCAACAAGATCGCCAAGGGCATCCTCGCCGTCCCCGGCGTGGCGCGGGTGCAGACCATCACCAGGCCCAACGGAAAACCCATCGAGCACACCACGATTCCGTTCATGCTGAGCCAGCAGGGCGCCACCCAGATGATGAACGAGAAGTACCGTCAGGACCAGTTCGCCGACATGCTCAAGCAGGCCGACGACATGCAAACCAATATCGAGACCATGCAGCAGCTCTCGTCCGTCACCGAGCAGATGGCCGCCACCACCCACTCGATGGTGCTCAAGACCACCGACATGACGCTCGACATCGCCGAAATGCGGGACCACATCGCCGATTTCGACGACTTCCTGCGGCCGCTGCGCAACTACTTCTACTGGGAACCGCACTGCTATGACATCCCGGTGTGCTGGACCATGCGGTCGGTCTTCGACACCCTGGACGGTATCGACATCCTGACCGCCGACATCCAGGAGCTGGTGCCCGAACTGCAGCGCCTGGACACGTTGCTGCCGCAGATGGTCGCGCTGATGCCGGAGAACATCCGCGTCATGGAGAACATGCGCAACTCGATGCTGACGATGTATCAGACCCAGAAGGGCATGCAGGATCAGGGCTCGGCCATGCAGGAGAACTCGACGGCCATGGGGGAGGCCTTCGATGCGTCCCGCAATGACGACACCTTCTACCTGCCGCCGGAGGCGTTCGAGAACGAGGACTTCAAGCGCGGGATGGAGAACTTCATCTCACCCGACGGAAAGTCGGTGCGCTTCATCATCAGTCACGAGGGTGACCCGGCCACCCCCGAGGGCATCGCGCACGTCGACCCGATCAAGACGGCCGCCAAGGAAGCCATCAAGGGCACCCCGCTGGAGGGCTCCAAGATCTACCTCGCCGGGACCGCGGCCACCTATAAGGACATGCACGACGGCGCCCAGTGGGATCTGCTGATCGCCGGGATCGCGGCCGCCGCATTGATTTTCGTCATCATGCTGCTCATCACCCGGGCCCTGGTGGCGGCCGCGGTGATCGTCGGCACCGTGTTGCTGTCCCTGGGCGCCTCCTTCGGCATGTCGGTGCTGTTGTGGCAGCACCTGCTCGGCCTGGAACTGCACTGGATGGTGCTACCCATGTCGGTGATCCTGCTGCTGGCGGTGGGCTCGGACTACAACCTGCTGCTGGTGTCCCGGTTCAAGGAGGAACTGGACGGCGGGCTCAAGACCGGCATCATCCGCGCCATGGCGGGTACCGGATCGGTGGTCACCTCGGCCGGGCTGGTATTCGCGTTCACCATGGCCTCGTTCGCGTTCAGCGATCTGACGGTGATGGCGCAGGTCGGCACCACCATCGCGCTGGGCTTGTTGTTCGACACCCTGGTGGTGCGCTCCTTCATGACACCCGCGATCGCCGCCCTGCTGGGCAAGTGGTTCTGGTGGCCGCAGGTGATCCGCACCGAGGCCTCGCAGCGCCGCCTGGCGGCACGGGGAATCGACGTGCCCGCGTAGGCTGGCTACATCGACAATTCCCGGCACGATCCCATCCGTGTGGCCGTGCTGGCGCCGATCGCGTGGCGGACACCGCCGCGGCACTACGGCCCGTGGGAACAGTTCGCCTCGCTGCTCACCGAGGGTCTGGTCGCCGCCGGGCATGAGGTCACCCTGTTCGCGACCGCCGACTCGCTGACCTCCGCCGAGTTGGTGTCCACCGCGGCGAGCGGCTGGTCCGAGGACGTGTCGGTCGACGCCAAGGTCGCCGAATGCCTGCACATCGCGTCGGTCTTCGAACGTGCCGCCGACTTCGAGGTCATCCACAACGGATTCGACTTCCTGCCGCTGACCTACAGCGACCTGGTGCGCACACCGGTGGTCACCACCATCCACGGGTTCTCCTCGCCGCGCATCGTGCCGGTCTACCGGCGCTACAACGATCGGGGCGCCTACGTGTCGATCAGCGACGCCGACCGCCACCCCGCCCTGCGCTACGCCGCCACCATCCATCACGGTATCGACACCGACCGGTTCGCCCTACACCCGAATCCCGGTGAGCATCTGTTGTTCTTCGGCCGCATCCACCCGGACAAGGGCACCGCCCATGCCATCGAGGTCGCCCGGCGCTGCGGCCGTCGGCTCGACATCGCGGGAATCATCCAGGACGAGAACTACTTTCGCGAGGCCGTCGAACCCCATATCGACGGCGAGACGGTGCGCTACCTCGGTGCCGTCGACGCGGCCGGGCGCGCCGAAGCGCTCGGCGGGGCGCACGCGTTGCTGCACCTCATCGACTTCGACGAGCCCTTCGGCTACAGCGTGGTGGAGGCGATGGCCTGCGGCACACCGGTGATCGCCCACAACCGGGGCTCGATGAACGAGCTCATCGAGCACGGGGTGACCGGGTATCTGGTGGACGATCCGGACTCGGCGGTGGCCGCCGTCGGTGCGGTCGGCACACTGGACCGCCCGAAGATCCGTGAGCTGACCGAGGGCCGCTTCACCATCGCGGCGATGGTCGACAAGTACGTGGACGTGTACCGCGGTGTGATCGGCGGGCGGGCGTGAGTCCGTGGTGGAAATCGGCGGTCGTCTACCAGATCTATCCGCGCAGCTTCGCCGACTCCGACGGTGACGGGATCGGAGACCTAGGCGGCATCCTGCACCGTCTCGATCACCTCGCCGCGCTCGGCGTCGACGTCATCTGGCTGTCCCCGGTCTACCGTTCGCCACAGGCCGACAACGGTTACGACATCAGCGATTATCGTGATATCGATCCGCTGTTCGGGACGCTGGCCGATATCGACACCCTGATCGCCGAGGTGCACGCGCTCGGGATGAAACTGGTGATGGACCTGGTGGTCAATCACACCTCCGCCGAGCACCCGTGGTTCACCGAATCGCGGTCCTCGCCCGATAATCCGAAGCGGGACTGGTACATCTGGCGTGATGCCCGCGACGGTGTCGAGCCGAACAACTGGGGGTCGTTCTTCTCCGGGCCGGCCTGGACCTGGGACCCCGGCACCGAACAGTTCTACCTGCACCTGTTCGACCGCACCCAACCGGATCTGAACTGGCACAACCCAGAGGTCCGAAAGGCGGTGCAGGACATCATGGTGTGGTGGCTGGACCGCGGTGTCGACGGATTCCGGATGGACGTCATCAACTTCATCTCCAAGGCCGACGGGCTGCCCGACGCACGGCCCGTGCCGTTGCAGCGCCATGTCATCGCCTTCGACGGGTTCGCCGACGGGCCGCGCGTGCACGACTATCTGGCCGAGCTGACACGCACCGTGTTCGGCGGCCGTGACGGCGAGTACCTCACCGTCGGTGAGATGCCCGGCGTGACGACCGAGCAGGCCCGGCTCTACACCGACCCGGCGCGCGGCGAGGTGGACATGGTGTTCCAGTTCGAGCACATGGCGATCGACCAGAGTCCCACCGACAAGTTCGAGGACCGTGGCCTGGACCTCGTGGCGCTCAAAGCCACGATGCACCGCTGGCAGGCCGCGCTCGCCGACACCGGCTGGAACAGCCTGTACTGGAGCAATCACGATCAGCCGCGGGTGGTGTCCCGGTTCGGTGATGACGATCCCGCGTACTGGGCCGCCTCGGCCAAGGCGCTGGCCACCGTGCTGCACGGGATGCGCGGCACCCCGTTCATCTATCAGGGTGAAGAACTCGGCATGACGAACCACCCGTTCCGGTACCCGCAGGACTACCGGGATCTCGAGGCGGTCAACTACTACGACGACGTCCTGGCCCGCGGCGGTGACACCGCGCAGGCGCTGATCGGACTGGCCCGGATGAGCCGCGACAACGCCCGCACACCCATACAGTGGGACGCGGGCGAGCACGCGGGCTTCAGCACCGGCGAGCCGTGGCTGCCGGTCAACCCCAACCACCGCTGGCTGAACGCCGAGGTGCAAACGGCCACCACGGATTCGGTGTTCGCGCACTATCGGGCGCTGATCCGGTTGCGGCACGAGCTGCCGATCCTCGCCGAGGGCGACTTCACACCGCTGTTTCCCGACGACCCGCAGATCTGGGCCTACACCAGAGCCACCGCGGAGCACCGCCTGCTGGTGATCGCCAACTGCGGCCGCGACACCCGCACCGTCGACATCGGCGCGGAATGGGAGGGGGCGCAGCTGCTGCTGGGCAACCTGCCCGGCACCCCGGCCGCGTCGGCGTCGCTGGAGTTGCCGGCATGGGATGCGCGCATCTACTCGATCGCCTGCCACGCTGCCGCAGGCCGTCGACCGGCGTAGAGTCGAGGGACCGACGGCGTCGAGCCGGGGAATCAACTCCCGGCCCTGAGCGCGCCGTCGTCTGCCACGAGTCAGAGCTACCCGTCCTGCGAACGGGGAATCGGCATGTGCGGCTGTGGTATCTCATGACCTACTGCATCGGGGTACTGCTCGAGGACGGCATCATCTTCGCGTCCGACTCGCGCACCAACGCCGGCGTCGACAACGTCGCGAAGTTCTGCAAGATGTCGGTCTTCGAGACTCCCGGCGACCGGGTGATCACCTTGCTGAGCTCGGGCAATCTGGCCGGCACCCAGGCCATCATCAGCGTGCTGCGCCAGCGCTGCGCCGACGGCCCGGCGCCCACCAACCTCCTCGGCGCCACGACCATGTTCGAGGTCGCCCGGCTGGTCTCGGATGCGATGCGCGAGACCGAGCAACGCGATGCGGGCTACCTCAACAAGAACCCGACCGGTTTCAACGCCTCGTTCATCATCGGCGGCCAACTCGCCGGTGAACCGATGCGGCTGTTCCGCATCTACGCCGAGGGCAACTTCATCGAAGCGGGCACCGACACGCTGTTCCTGCAGACCGGTGAGGCCAAGTACGGCAAGCCGATTCTGGACCGGGTGCTGACCCCGGCGACCTCGCTGGCCGACGCGACGAAATGCGTGCTGGTGTCCTTCGATTCCACCATGCGCAGCAACCTGTCGGTGGGCATGCCGATCGACCTCATCAGCTACCAGCGCGACAGCCTGCACGTGCAACGGCGACGCCGGTTCGACGACGGCGACCCGTACTTCACCGCGGTCGGCGAGGCCTGGAGCGAGGGCACCCGGACGGTATTCGCCAAGCTGCCCGAAATTCGTTGGTGACCAACCGCCATGGCCCTCCTGCTGATCACCTGCGAGCACGGGGGCAACGGGGTGCCGGTGCCGTTTCGTCCGCTCTTCGTCCCGCACCGCGACCTGCTCGATACCCATCGCGGCTGGGATCCCGGTGCCCTGGTGATGGCCGAGGCACTCGCGGCGGCGTGCCGGGCGCCGCTGGTGTCGTCGACGACGAGCCGGCTGCTCATCGACCTGAACCG
Source organism: Mycolicibacterium frederiksbergense (assembly GCF_012223425.1). Taxonomy (GTDB): domain Bacteria; phylum Actinomycetota; class Actinomycetes; order Mycobacteriales; family Mycobacteriaceae; genus Mycobacterium; species Mycobacterium frederiksbergense. The sequence continues at coordinate 518,179 of NZ_CP038799.1, read as the reverse complement.
CTCGCTGGGACACCGGCACGTCTTCTCACCGATCACCCGTGCGGCACCGGCGGCGGTCCGGGAGCGGATCGTCGAGGAGCACTACCGGCCCTACCGTGACGAGGTCGAACACCTTGTCGCACAGGCGGTTTCCAGCGGTCAGCGGGTGATCCACATATCGTCGCACAGCTTCACCCCGGAGCTGGACGGCGTGGTGCGCCGGACCGACGTCGGACTGCTCTATGACCCGCGCAGGCCCGGGGAGGTCGAGACCGGTATGCGCTGGCAGCGATCATTGGCGGCGGTGGCGCCGCAACTGCGGGTGCGGCGCAACTACCCGTACGCCGGCAAAGCCGACGGCCTGACCTCCCATCTGCGCAAGCGTTTCCCGCCGGGTGACTACGTCGGGATCGAACTGGAGATCAACCAGCGCATCGTGGTCGCCGGCGGCCGGCCCCTCACCGAGCTGCGTCGCGCGCTGATCGACTCGCTGCACGCGGTCACCGACCCCGAACCGCACCGCGAAAGAACAGGCAGGACACCATGAAAATCCATGTCGGCTTCGAGATGATCTTCGACTGCCCCCAGCCCACCCCGATGATCTTCAACCTCAACGTCCACTTCACCCGCATCTCCGACCTGATCGGCCGCGACGTACTGGTGGTCGACCCGGCCGTCCCGATGAAGGCCTACCGCGACGATTTCGGCAACTGGTGCACCCGGATCGTCGCGCCGGCCGGACGCACCCGGGTCTCGGCGGACTCTCTGGTCAACGACAGCGGCCTGCCGGATGTCCTGGTCCCCGGGGCGCAACAGGTGCCGGTGCCGGACCTGCCCGACGAGACGCTCATCTTCCTGCTGGGCAGCCGTTACTGCGATACCGATCGGCTGTCGCAGACGGCGTGGGATCTGTTCGGGCAGACCCCGCCGGGGTGGGACCGGGTGCAGGCGATCTGTGACTACGTGCATCGGCACATCACGTTCGACTATCAGCGCGCGGACAGCACACGCACGGCGCTGGAGGCGTTCACCGGGCGGGTCGGCGTGTGCCGCGATTACACGCACCTGGCGGTGGCGTTCTGCCGCTGCATGAACATCCCGACCCGCTACTGCACCGGTTACCTGGGCGATATCGGCATGCCGCCACCGTACGGTCCGATGGATTTCGCCGCCTGGTTCGAGGTCTACCTCGGCGGGCAATGGCACACCTTCGATGCGCGTAACAACATGCCGCGCATCGGCCGGGTACTGATCGCGCGGGGCCGCGATGCCGGCGATGTCGCGCTGAGCAATGCGTTCGGGGCGAACACGCTGTCGAGTTTCCGGGTGTGGACCGACGAGGTGGCCTGAGTTCGCGCCGGGCTTCCCGCGGGGCTCTCCGACACCGGGGGAGCGCAGTAGAGTGGCGGCATACCTGTCCTGGGCAGCCGTTTCGCTGGGACGTGTTTGAGCAACGCTGGAGCTGGGAATGGTGGCCGGATGACTGAAGACCGGGTGATCCATGACGCCGCGGACAAGTTCGCCCCCGAGGAAGTCGCCCTGCGCCCCCGCAACGTGCAGTTCGACTGGTCAGACGCGCCGCTGCACTGGATTCCCGGCGACCCATACGCCTCGCATTCGGTCACCGCGCTGAACCTGTTCCTGCCCGTCGCGGAGCGCTGGTTCAGCAAACTGCTGTCCGACTCGCTGGTGTATGTGCGCGACGAGCACCTGCGTGAGGAGATCGTCGGGTTCATCGGCCAGGAGGCGGTGCACGCCCGCACCCACGACAACGTGCTCCAGGAATACCTGCGCCGGCACGGCATCGACCCGGAGCCGTTCACCGACCAACTGGAATGGGTGGCCGGCCAGTACGAGCGGCGGGTCGAGCAGGCCGAGCCGGTCAACCGGCGCAAGGCGCTGGAATCGGGCTGCCACGCCCTGTGCGCGGCCGAGCACTACACCGGCGTGCTGGGGCACTGGGCGCTCAACAACCGCTGGGATGAGCTGGGCGCCGACCCGACCCTGACCGACCTGTACCGCTGGCACGGCGCCGAAGAGGTCGAGCACCGCCACGTCTCGTTCAACGTCGCCAAATACTTCGGCATGGACTATGTCGCGCAGGCCCTCGGTGGGGTGATGGTCAGCGCGGTTTTCTTTTCCATGATGCTGCGCGGCACCAAGTACCTGGTGCATCAGGACCCGGCGCTGCCGAACATGCGCTACCCGCGGCTGCTGTGGCAGCTGCGCAAGTCCGGCAAGACGGGCGCGCTGCCGACGTTCCGCTACCTGGGTGCCTCCGGGCTGACGCTGCTGCGCCGGGACTACGACCCGGTCGACGAGGGCAGCACCGCCCAGGCCGTCGCGTACCTCGCCACCTCGCCGGCCGCCCGCGCCACCCATGGGTGAGCGGCTGAACCGACTCCTTCGGCCCTACGAGGGGCAGCCGCCGCCGGGGCTGTACGGGAAGTCCTCGGACCTGCTGATCCGGATCGCCGGCACCGCGGTCCCGCATTTTCTGTCGGTGGTCACCCGCCTGGGTGGCGACAAGGAGCCCCCGGAGCTGCCGCGCCGGACCAACCGCCGCGCCGTGGTGGTCGACGCCCGCACGGTCGTCGCCCGCGATCCCGATGTCGTCGCGCTGACACTGGTGGCCGCCGACGGCGCGGACCTGCCGCAGTGGCATGCCGGCGCCCACATCGACGTGCACCTGCCGTCCGGGCGCACCCGGCAGTACTCGTTGTGTGGGGACCCCGACCGCCCCGATCAGTTCCGCATCGCGGTGCGCCAGATCCCGGCCCAGGACGGCGCTTCCATCGAGGTGCACGGACTGAGCGTGGGGCAGGTCATCGAGGTCAGCGGCCCGCGTAACGCCTTCATGATGCCGCTGCCGGGTTCCGGATCCCGTTCGGAACGGCTGCGTTTCATCGCCGGCGGTATCGGGATCACCCCGATCCTGCCGATGGTGCGCCTGGCCGACCGCCTGGGCATGGACTGGTCGCTGCGCTATACCGGCAGGCACCGCGACAGCCTGCCGTTCCTCGACGAGCTCGAAGCGTTCGGTGACCGGGTGCGGGTGATCACCGACGATGTGTCCGGATTGCCCACGCCCGCCGACCTTCTCGACGACGTGAACCCGTGGACCGCGGTGTATGCCTGCGGGCCGCCACCGATGATGGATGTGGTGCGCGCCGCGGTCCCCGACGGCGCCGAACTGCACATCGAGCGCTTCTCGCCGGTGCCGGTGGTCGACGGCCGGCCGTTCGAAATGGAGTTGGCGGGCAGCGGCGAGGTCATCTCCGTGCGCGCCGACCAGAGTGCGCTGGCCGCGCTGCTTTCGGCCAAGCCGGACGTGAGTTACTCCTGCCAGCAAGGGTTTTGCGGCAGCTGCGCCCAGCAGGTGGTGGCCGGTGCGGTCGAGCACCGCGACCAGTTGCTGACCGACGAGCAGCGCGAGCTCGGGCAGATGCTGCTGTGCGTGTCGCGGTCGGCGGATGGCCGGCTGGTGCTCGACCTCTGAGCCGCTACAACTGTAGCTGTCCGCCGTCGACGGCCAACTCGGCGCCGGTCATGTAGCTGCTCTGGTCCGAGGCCAGAAACAGGACGGCCGAGGCGATCTCGTCGACGTGGCCCAGGCGCTTCATCGGTACCCCGGCGGCCATGCCGTCCAACAGGTCCTGCTCTTGTCCGGCTTCAGCCAGACCGGCCAGCCCGGGGGTTTCGATGGGGCCCGGGATGATGGTGTTGACCCGGATCTTGCGGTCGACCAGTTCGGCGGCCCAGGTGCGCCCCAGCGAGCGGATCGCGGCCTTGGAGGCGGCGTACATGCCGAACGCCGGCACCCCCTCGGTGGCAGCGGTGGAGCCGGCCAGCACGATGGAGGCCCCGTCGTTGAGCAGCGGCAGCGTCTTCTGCACGGTGAACACGGTGCCGGCGACGTTGCGGTCGAAGTTGTTCCGGTAGTGCTCGACGGTGACGTCGGGCAGGGTGGCGAAGTCACCGCCTCCGGCATTGGCGAAGATGACGTCGAGACCCTTTCCGTGCGCACCGATTTCGGCGGCGAGGGTGTCGAGATCATCGGGGTTGCTGATATCGCCCTGGACGCCGCGGGCGTTCTCGCCGATCGTCGCGGTGGCCTCGTCGAGGCGGGCGCGGTCGCGGCCGGTGATGAAGACGTAGGCGCCTTCGGCGGCGAAGCGGTGGGCGGTGGCCAGGCCGATGCCGGATGTTCCGCCGGTCACCAGTGCGGTCTTGCCGTCGAGTTGTCCCATGATCGGGCTCCGTTTCATGTCAGGTTCATACGGTCCGCCCGGTGCAACATGGGTGATGTGTCACCTATTCCTGGGTCAGGATGGTCCACAGCTTCACGATGCGGTCCTCGGCGATCTCCGCGACGTCGAAGCCCGATGCCACCGCGGTGTCATCCGGGGTGCGCACCTCCCAGGCCAGAAAACCCAGACCGCGGGTCTGGCGGACGGGTCCCGCGGGGACGAAGTGCAGGCCGGTGAGCTTTCCCTGCAGTTCGGCGGCCTTGGCGTCCAGTTCCTGGTGGCCGGTGGCGACGCCTTCGTCGTCAAACCACTGCACCGTGGGGGAGTAGGTGGTGGCGATCGCCGCGGCGCGGCGCTGCGGGTCACGCTCATCGAAGACGGCCAGCAGGTTGGCTTCCATCAGGCGGGTGATTGCGTCGCTCATGAACGACCTCCAAGTGGGTGATATTTCACTCAAGCCTAGCGCGGCGCGGGCGGTAGCGAACTGTTCAGGTTGAGATTGACGTGAATATGTTCCAGCGCCGCGGTGAACGGGGCGAGCAGATTGTCCGGCAGCGGGTCGAAGAACAGGCTGCGCACCAGGTCGACGTGCGCGGGTGCGGCGTCGGTGATGGCGGCGCGGCCCCGCTCGGTCAGCACGACATTGCTGGTGCGGCCGTCTTGCGTGCTGGGCCGGCGTTCGGTGAGGCCGCGTTCCTCCATGCGGCGTAACTGGTGTGACAGCCTGCTGCGCTCCCACCCGATGTGGGCGGCCAGATCACTGACCCGCATCGACTGGTCGCGGTTACCGCTGAGGGCCACCAGCACGTCGTAATCGGACAGCGACAGGTCCGAATCGGCCTGCAGCTGGCGGTTCATCTCGTAGTTCATCCGGAGCTGCACCCGCATGTAGGCGATCCATGCGCGTTGCTGTTGCGGGGTCAGCCAGTCCTGTTTTGTTGATGTGTCCCGCTTTTTCGCCGTCACTCCTACAGTGTGGCCGATCCGCGGGCGGTCAGTAAGACCAGCAGCAGATCGCGGGAGTCCTGGTCCTCGGGCGAGTCGTACAGCTTGTCGCAGGCCAGCTTCACCAGCCGGCGCCAATTCGCGTGGGACACCGCGGTCGGGGCGCCGAGCAGGCCGCGCAAGCGCTCCACGGCGCCGGTGTCATCCGGGTCGCGGTACACCGCGTCGCATGCCGATTGGATCTGCTGTCGCAGTGCCGAATTCACGTCTGGAAACCCCCGCTTCACAGGCTCGCCCCCGGCGAGCCATATGTGCATATTGCATTACCCCATCGGCATATGGCAACACCGGACACTTGTATGCCGAACCAGCACTGCCGTACTGTCAGCGGGTGGCTGCAGCTGTGTTTCTTCGGGAGCCGACGCCGGCCGTGCCGTCCAGTCGGGAGCGCATCGTCGACGCGGCCATCAAATCCTTTTCCCAGCACGGGGTTTCCAACACCCCGCTGCGCGCGGTGGCGGATGCCGCCGGCGTGAGCGTGGGGCTGGTGCAGCACTACTTCGGGAACAAGGCCGGCCTGACGGCGGCGGTCGACGAGTACGTGCTGCGGGTCTTCGGCGAAGTCCTCGAATCGGCGCCGCTGCCGGAGCCCCCTGGCGATCACTCGGTCGAACTGCGCGGCCGTTTCGCCAAGCTCTTCCACAAGTATCCCGAGGTCACCGACTATGTCGCGCACGCGCTGTGTCAGGGTGACGAGATCGGCAACGTCATCTTCGATGGCCTGCTGCGCATCAGCACCGAACAGGGCGAGAAGTACGCCGAGCACGGGCTGGTCCGCTCCGACCTCGATCTGCTGTGGGGCACCATCAACCCGCTGATCCTGCGCGTCGGCGCGACGATGTTGCGCCATCACATCGAACGCCACATCCCCGAGCCGTTCTACACGGTCAGCCAGTTGAACCGCTGGGATGCCGCCGTGACCGCCCTCATCCGCAAGGGGCAGTTCACCGCGGAAGCCGCCGATATCTAGCGGGCGATCCGCGAAGCTGAAGAGGGGTGAGCTTCGCGGATCGCCACGTGTCAGTCGGCCCGCGCGACCGCGGCCGCGCTGCGCTCGCGGGCCTGCTCGGCGGCGTCGACGAAGGCGCCGAACAGCGCCATCCGGTCGGTGGCCGGGCCGTCATCGTCCTCGGGGTGCCACTGCACACCCAGGAAGAACCGCTTGGGATCCTCGATGCCCTCGGTGATGCCGTCCAGCGCGCGGGCCGCCACCACCAGCCCGCCGCCGACCTTGTCGACGGCCTGGTGATGCCCGTTGCGGGCGATGATGCGGTCGGTGCCCAGGATGGCCGCCAGCCGGGTGCCGGGGATGATGTCGACGGGTTCGTCGACGAACTCCGGCTCGCCGGGTGCGCCGTGGTGCAGGGCATAGTCCTCGATATCACCGATCAGGGTGCCGCCGCGGAACACGTTGAGCAGCTGCGAGCCGCGGCAGATGCCGAAGATCGGCCGGTCGGCGGCCGCGGCCGCGGCGATGGCGGCGAACGCGTCACGGTCGGCGCGGCCGTCCACCCCGTAGGTCGTCGGATGCGGGGTGCTCATCCCGTAGCAGGAGTTGTCGACGTCACCGCCGCCGAGCAGGAGCAGCCCGTCGAAATAGGCTGCCGAGGAAGGGTTGTTGAGCGCTTCGCTGGTGTCGAAGAATTCGAAGTCGGCGCCCAGTTCGTACAGCGTGCTCAGCGCCACCTTGGTGAACCGCTTGATCAGCGCGACGTCGGCGTCGCTGATATCGGGGTAGTTCAGCGAGGCCAGCACGCAGACGTGGGCGCGCGGGGGCTCCGGCGCGGGCAGGTCCGGCAGCACATCCCGCAGGTGCACCACGGCGGTCATCGATTGGCCTTTCGTTTGCGGGCGCGGTCCACCAGATCGGTGAACAGTGCTGCGTCGGTGGGGGAGACGTCGTGCCGGTCCTCGGGATGCCACTGCACCGCCACGATATCGGCGCGGCGGTGCTCCACCGCCTCGATGACGCCATCGGCATACGCGGTGACCACCAGGTCGCGTCCGAGCCGGTCCACGGCCTGGTGGTGGTAGGAGGACACCTCGATGCGGTCGGTGCCGACGATGGCACGCAATTTCGTGTGAGGTTGCACGTCGACCGAGTGAATACTGTTGTGGTGCATGGTCTCCGGCAGATGCTGGTGCAGGGTGCCGCCGAGCGCGACGTTGAGCACCTGCAGTCCGCGGCAGATCGCCAGCACCGGGATGCCGGTGTCCAGCAGCGCCTTCGTGACGCCGAGGTCGAAGTCGTCCTGGAAGGCGACGGTGTCGGTGGTCTGCGGGGCGGGTTCCGCGCCGTAACGGGCCGGTTCCAGGTCGGCGCCGCCGGGCAGCAGCACCCCGTCGAAACCCGCCAGTCTGCCGGGTAATTCGGCGAGCGGGTCGGCGGCCGGGGGATGCAGGATCACCGGCTCCCCGCCGGCCGCCCAGACCGATTCGCAGATCGCCTCGGCGGCCAGGGTCGCCGAGAACCGCAGGATCGGTACCTGCGCGGCCCGGCGACCGGTGACCGCGATCAGCGGACGCACGCTCAGAACGGGTAGTCGAGGGTCGGCAGGTGCGCTGTCCACACCTGCTGCAGCCGACCGGAGTCGATGAGCCGGCCCAGCGCGCCGTCGATCTCGGCCAGCGTGTCGGGCCGGTCCTTGGACACGGCGATGCCCCACCGGTTGGCGGTCTGCACCGTGAAGGCCAGCTCATAGTCGGGGTGGGTGGCACCTAGCGGCACGAACACCACATCGTCGTCGACGACGGCGTCGACATCCTTGGCCAGCAGCGCGGCCAGCATATCGGCGTACACATCGTCGGAGCCCGCCCCGAACGCGACCGGCTCGGCGCCGGTGAAGGTCTGGGCCAGCGTCATATTGGTGCTGTTCTCGATGGCGGCGACCCTGCGGCCCACCAAGTCCTCGGCGGAGTGGATGTCGTCGCCGCGCCGGATCAGCACGCCCTCATGGAAGATCGCGTACGGGCGGGTGAAGTCGACCTGGGCTTGGCGTTCGGCGGTGATGCCCTGCCCGCACAGCACGGCGTCGGAGTCCCCGCGCTGCACCGCGGGAATCATGTCCACCCACGGCACCCGCACCCACTCGACCTCGCGGCCCAGTTCGGCCCCGAGCGCCGCGGCGACGCCGGGCTCATAGCCGTCGCGCCCGTTCTCCGGGGTCCACAACGTGAACAGCGGCGGGGCCTCGGCGTCCAGGCAGGCCAGTCTCAGCTTGTCGGTCACGGGGCATCATTCCAATACATTTCACGCTCCCAGTCGGTGACGTATCCACAGAATCGGGCCCACTCATCGGTGTGGAAGTCGATGAGCAGTGCGGAGAGTTTCGGGCCGAACGCCTCGGTGATCACGGTGTCCTTGCCGAAGGCGTTGATCGCGTCACCGAGGGTCAGCGGCAGCGCCGGGAACCGTTCGTCCTGCGGGGTGTCATAGGACGACCCCTGGCACGGCACGCCCGGATCGGTGGCATTCTTCATGCCGTCCTCGCACGCCGCCAGCAGGATCGTATGCGACAGATACGGATTGACCGCGGCGTCGGGCAGCTTGTATTCCAGGCGCCCGTTGGCCGAGAGCCGCACCGTGCAGGTCTTGTTGTCCAGGCCCCAGTTGATCTTGGACGGCGCGAATTGCCCGGCGTCCCAATAGCGTTTGTAGGAGTTCACCGTGGAGCCGTTGACCAGCATGGCGCCCGCCGAGTGCGACAGCAACCCGCCCAGGGCATGCCTGCCGATCTCGGAGAGGTGCAGTTCGGTGACGCCCGGGTCGACGAGCACGTTCACGTCGTCGCGCCACAGGCTGAAGTTGTGGTGGCAGCCGTTGCCCATCATGCCGGTGGCCGGTTTGGGCATGAAGCTGGCCTGGATGTCGAGTTCGCGGGCGACCTGCTTGCAGATCTGCCGGTAGGTGGTCAGCCGGTCGGCGGTCAGGTTGGCGTGGTCATACATGAAGTTCAGCTCGACCTGGAACTCGTCCTCGTAGTCGCCCTCGATCATGTCCAGGCCCAGTGCCTGCGCGTACTCGACGACCTTCTTGACGATCGGGCGGTTCCGCTCCAGATGCTCGATGTGATAGGCCGGGCTGGATCCGGGCCGGAACTGGGCTTCCAGACCCTCGCCCTGCCAGGTCATTTCGGGTTCACAGCCGGTGCGCAGTTCCAGGCCGGTGCGGTCGGTGAACCCGGCGTGCGCCTTTCGGAGCAGCCCTCGGGAGTCGCAGGCCAGTTCGATCCCGGCGTCGACGGCCAGGTGGTCGGGTTCATAGAGGCGGCAGAACACCCGGGCGAAGCTGGTGTCCCAGGGCAGCACGGCGAAGGTGTCCAGATCGGGGATCGCGGTGTACTCGGGGGCGTTGACCCCGCCGGCCAGCAGGACGCCCTCCCGGGTGCCCTGCAGGTTGGCGATCGCGGTCTGGTGCTGCTGCACCCCCTTGACGGCCAGGCGCTCGAAATGTCGTGCGGGGGCCACCTTTCCGACCACCCGGCCGGTGATGGTGATCGCCTGGAAGTAGACGAACTCCACCCCGCGCTCGGCGATGGTTTCCAGGACCTGAGCCAGGTGTGCGCTGGTGGCGTTGGTCTGCCGGTGCGCGTCGAGCGGGGTGGTGGTCATCGGATCTCCTGGGTCAGGGGGCTGGGGTGAAGCCGATGGGCAGCGTGATGGGGCCGGTGTTGCCGGAGTCGGGAAGCCAGGTGGCGCCGGGCAGTTCGTGCGGGTCGACCATCCGCCGGGCCAGCAGCGGCAGCGCCTCGCTCATATCGGCGCGGGCGACGAAGTGGCCCAGGCAGTAGTGCAGGCCGCCGCCGAACCCGAAGTGCGGCTTGCGTTCCGCGGTGATGTCCAGGCCGGGGGTGTACACCCGCGGGTCGGTGCCGGCGGCCTCGGCGTAGAGGTGCACGGTGGTGCCGGCCTTGAGTTCCACGCCCTCGTATTCGAAGTCCTCGACGACCTCGCGGGTCACCCAGCGGGTGGTGGGGTTCAGCCGCATGATCTCCTCGACGGCCTTGCCGCCGAGGTCGGGGCGCTGGCCGAGCAGCCGCCACTGGTCGGGGCTGGCCAGGAAGGTCTGCATGGCCAGGCCGAGCTGGTTTCGGGTGGTGTCGAAGGCGGCGAAGATCAGCATGGTCAGGCCGTCGCGCAGTTCGTCGTCGGACAGTCGGCCGTCCTCGGGGTCGGCGGCGTTGACGAAGGCGGTGACGAAGTCCTCGCGCGGATGGGCGCGGCGGTCGGCGATCTGGGCGTCGCAGTAGTCGTAGAGCCGTGCCAGCGCGCCCTCGATGCGGGGTAGGTCGTCCTTGAGGGTGACGGCCATGGCCAGCCCGATCGTGGTGGCCTCCTTGGCGAGGAGGCGCCAGTCCTGCTCGGGGGTGCCGAGCATGATGGCGGTGACCCGCGCCGAGTACGGCTCGGCGAACTCGGACATGAACTCGCAGCGGTCGGGTGCGGCGAAGGCGTCGACGAGTTCGCCTGCCAGCGCCTGGAATCGGGGGACCTGCCCGGCGATGAGCTGCTGGGTGAAGGCCGGGGTCATCAGGCGGCGCAGCCGGCGGTGCTCCTCGCCTTCCTTGTTGAGCAGCCAGCTGGCCCACCATCGGGCGAACGGTCCTTCGGTGACGCCGTTGTGCGCGGGCCAGGCGATGCTGCCCTGGCGGAGTTGGCGGCTCTTGAGCAGTTTGTTCATCTCGGCGTAGCGCAGCACCGCGATCCCGTACGGGGTGGTGGCGTACCAGCTGCGTTCGCGGGCGTCGTGCACTTCGGCGGAGGTCAGCGAAAATTCCGGGTCGGCGACGTCGAAGTGCGGAACGAGATCGAGGGGCGACATCGGGGCTACCTCCAGGGTGCGTGACCGGATGCCTTTAAAGACTCTAGAAAGAGAGGATTAATGTCAAGGGCTGCGAGTTAAGTCTGGGTAACCCGTGGTTCAGCTGTTTGCGATGGCAACGGACCAGCCGTTGCCGAGGGGGAGTTCGGCGACCTCGTGGAATGTTTCGTCGTCGGTGGGGACGGCGTCGAGCCGGGAGCCGACCAGCCAGCGCGGGGTGTTCGCGGCGATGACCCGGCGCTCGGTGTTGACCACGACGGCGTCCTCGCCGGTGTGCCGCAGCACCTCGATCAGCCGGCGTTCGACATCGCCGACCACCAGGTCCGCGCCGGCCACGCCGAGGAAGGTGCCGTCGGCGATCACCGGGATGGTCGCGGTGATGGTGTACATGTCCGAGCCGCTGTAGTCGACATACGGGCCGTAGGCGACGCGCTGCTGACCGCGCTGGGCCAGCTGGTACCAGTCCATCTGCAGGTAGTCGTAGACGTCGATGCTGGTCGGGTCGAAGTTCAGCCGCAGCCGGGCCACGCGTTCGTTGTGCCGCTGCCACCACGCCATATAGCGTTCGCGGCCCTCGACGACCGACGGCGCGGCGACAAAGCCCATGCCCCAGATGCCGTGTTCGGTGGTGAGCAGTCCGGCCAGTAGGCGCTGCAACCCGGAGAAGTGCGTCTCGGTGAGCGACGCGCGCGGTGGGCGGCTGCGCAGCACTTCCTCGGCGACCGTGTCGAGCAGTCGGTAGAACGGCTCGACGGCGTGCGAGGCCTCGGTGGCCAGCTCCTGTGCGGTCATGACCGGCCAGCCAGATTCATGTTCACCGTGGTCAATCGGGGCAGTTGGCTCATGGCGTGTTCTTCGGCGAGCCGGCGCGCCTCGGGGGCGTTCTCGGCGGCGACCGCGGCGGCGATGGCGTGCTGGGTGTCGACGTAGGCGGCGACGTCGATGTCCGGGCCGCTGGGTAGCCAGATGAGCCCGGCGAGCTCGGCCTGCAGGTTGGCTTCGCGGCGGGCCAGCCGCGCGGACTGGGAGGCGACGGCCACCTGGATGTGGAAGCGGCTGTCGGCGCGGATCCGGTCACCCAGGGTCGCGGCCGCACCGAGTTGGTCGGTGAGTGCGAAGAGTCTGCGGACCGCATACGGGGCGGCGCGTTCGGCGGCGAGTTTCGCGGCCTGCCCGGCGATGGCGGTGTGCTCGTCGAACAGGTCGCGCAGGTCCGAGGCGCTCATCGCGGCCAGGCGTTCGGTGAGCTGCTCGACAGGTGGGCCCTCGGGGCGCCGGACGAAGGAGCCGCCGCTGCGCCCGCGCCGGGTTTCCACGAGGTGCTGTTCGCGCAGGGTGGCCAGCGCTTCGCGGACGGTCATCGGGGCGACGCCGAACTGGGCGGCGAGGTCGACCTCGACCGGGAGGCGTTCGCCGTCGTCGAGCAGGCCGAGGTGGATGGCCTCGGTGATGCGCAGGACGATTTCGTCGGCCCGGCCGACGGGGGCGTCGGGGGCGACCAGGGGAGACAGCGAAGACACCACGGTCCGCCCCTCCCGTCATTTGCCCGACGATCGGCAATGTACCCGATCGGGTACCAATTCTGCCGTTTTGGTAGCGGCTTAAACCATAGGAATGTAGTTTTTCGCTCATTCGGTTTTCCACCCGAAGGAGAGCAGCTCATGACCACTGCCACGCCACCGACGTCCCGCCCCGATGACGCTTCTCATCCCGATGACGACGCCGCGCACCTGCACGCGCTGGGCTTCAAGTCGGAGTTCAAGCGGGATATGAGCCCGTGGGCGAACTTCAGCCTGGGGTTCACCTACCTGTCGCCTGTTGTCGGCGTCTACACGTTGTTCGCGTTCGCGTTGGCCACCGGTGGGCCGCCGATGATCTGGAGCTTCCTGATCGTCGGTGTAGGCCAGCTGCTGGTGGCGCTGGTGTTCAGCGAGATCGTGGCGCAGTTCCCGGTGGCCGGCGGGGTGTATCCGTGGGCGCGACGGTTGTGGGGGCGGCGGTACGCGTGGATGACCGGGTGGGTGTACCTGGTGGCGCTGCTGGTCACCATCGCCTCGGTCACCTACGGCGGCGGGCCGTTTGTGGCCGCGACGTTCGGCATCGAGGCCACCACGGACAACATCATCCTGTTCGCGCTGGTGCTGATCGCGGCGGCGACGGCCATCAACTTTCTGGGGACGAAAGTCCTTGCCAAGGCGGCGATCATCGGTTTCGTCGCGGAGATCATCGGCGCGCTGGTGGTGGGTGGCTGGCTGCTGATCGCGCACCGCGAGCACAATCTCGGGGTGCTGTTCGACAGCTTCGGCACCGGCGGTGACGGCAACTACATGTTCGCGTTCGCGGCGGCCGCGCTGATCGGTATCTACCAGTACTACGGCTTCGAGGCGTGCGGCGATGTGGCCGAGGAGGTGCAAGACCCGGGCCGGCTGATCCCCAAGGCGATGCGGCGCACCATCTACATCGGTGGTGCGGCAGCCACTTTCGTGTGCCTGGCGCTGGTGCTCGCGGTCGCCGACATCCCCGCGGTGATCGCCGGTGAGGACACCGACCCGGTCAGCACGGTGCTCAACGAGGCGTTCGGTCCGGTCGGATCGAAGGTGATCCTGGTGGTCGTGCTGATCTCGTTCCTGTCGTGCGCGATGAGCCTGCAGGCCGCGGCGAGCCGGCTGGCCTACTCGTATGGGCGGGACGGGATGATCATGGGATCGTCTCTGCTGTCGAAGTTTTCGGCTACCCGGCATGTGCCGCCCTACGCCTTGGTGATTGCGGCCGTGGTGCCGGCGGTGATCGTGATCGGATCGCGGTTCTCCACCGATGCGATCACGAAGATCATCAGCTTTGCGGCGTTGGGCATTTACATCGCGTTCCAGATGGTGGTGCTGGCGGCGCTGCGGGCCCGGCTGAAGGGCTGGGTGCCTAGCGGGAAGTACTCGCTGGGGCGGTGGGGGCTGCCGGTGAACATCGCCGCGCTGGTGTACGGCGTGATCGCCATGGTGAACATGGCGTGGCCGCGGACCCCGGATGCGGCGTGGTATGACAACTGGATCGTGGCGCTGTCGGCGGTGGTGGTGATCGGAATCGGGTTGGTGTACATGGTGGTTCACCCGGTGGCTGGTCGGAGCACCGCGCCGTACAGCGATGCGATTCCTTCGGGCCGGCGCTGATTCCAGTCGCCCCCGCCGCGCGCCGGAAAATTTGGGCTCTCGATTTGCCCACCTCTGAGCGACAATCGAGCGACACGGGTTGTGGGTCGTCTGGGCTCTGCGGTGGTGGCGGCGATGTGCGAGCGAGTCGCGCCCTGTGTGCAGAGTGAACGGCTTGTCGGTGCCGGATGCGACGATGTGCGGCTACTTCGAGCCAAGGAGAAATCGATGAAAAGTGTTGTTATAGCAGCGGCGGTTGTCGGTGTTGCGATCGCGATGAGCCCGGCTGCATCGGCGGAGCCCTCGTGGACCATGCCGAACCTGATCGGGATGGACCTGCAGGGTGCGCAGGACGCGATCCAGTCGGTGAGCGGCGGGCAGGTGTGGTTCAGCAGTTCGACCGACCTCACTGGTCAGGATCGTGCGCAGTTGAGTGACCGCAACTGGCAGGTGTGCAGCTCGACCCCGGCGCCGGGTGGCACGTTCACGGTGAGTACCAACATCGACTTCGGTGTGGTGCGGATTGATTCCGAGGAGTGTCCCTAGCCGCCGGGCAGGACGGGCGGCTGTCGGCAATCCCACCACGTTTCGCGCCGCCGCGGTGAGTTCGATTGTTCCTTCGCTGAACTGAAGTCGACTTAAAGGCTCAGCGGAGGCTAGTTGGCCGTCCCGTGGGTCACGGCAGGATTCATCGTGGCGGGTCCGGCGGCGTATTCTTCGCCGGTTCCCGCCGCGTGTGCGTTCTCTATGGAGTTATCAAGGTGCGTGAAGACTTGGTCAGGCAGCGGCGGGCAGGTCGGTCATGGTGCGTCGGGCGTGCGATCGCAGATGCGCCGGTTCGGGGCCGGTCGGGTCGTGGGGCGGGATGAACCAGGGGTAGCGGTCGGGGCCGAGGTAGACCTGCCAGCCGCCGTGGTGGATGGCGGTGTGGTGCAGTCGGCAGAGCAAAACCCCGTTGTCGAGGCTGGTGGTGCCGCCATGCTCCCAGGGGGTGATGTGGTGGGCATCGCACCAGGACACCGGGCGCCCGCAGCCGGGGTGCGCGCAACCACCATCACGGACCGCCAACCCTTTACGGATATGGGGCGGGAAGAGCCGTTCGCTGCGCCCCACATCCAGGGGTACGCCCGAGTGGTCGACGATCACCGAAGTCAGAGTGCTGTCACAGGCGATGAGTTCGGCGGTGGCGGCACTGACGGGCCCGCCGAATCCCAGTGTGTCCACGCCGTGTGCGGCGGGCCGGATCAGGGTGACGTGCGGGAGTACACCTCCCGACATTGGGCGCTGCGAATTCGACAGGTAGGTCCGCATGATCTGCCCGAACGCCTCCGCGCGACGCCGCCCGACCGGGCGGGGGTCCGCTGATCCGTCGGGCAGCGGTACGGGCCGGCACAACGGATCGAGTGCCGCGATGAGTTCTTCGCCGGTGAGCGCATCGAGGTCCAGGGCGGCGGTGATACGTCCTTCGTCGTTCACAGCCAGTGTCATGTCGTTGAGGTCGGTGTTCTCCGCGACCGGTACGACATCTTCGGCCAAGGGTGTTGTGCCGGCCTTGTCGATGGCGATCGTGCGAGCCTTCTTGGCCACATCCGACGGGGTGGTCTCAATCATCAACTTCGTCACGATGTTCGTGCGGTCATTGTCGGACAAGGGGACTCGTTCGGTGATGTGAGTGACTCCCTTGCCGATGGCGTCGGCGAACTCGATTCCGACCGCACCGAGGCGCTGCTGTTGGGTCAGTGCCGGCAGGGTGTGTGCCGCACGTCCGACCCGCACCGCCCGCCACGTCGCACCCGGTGACATCCCCAGTTGGCTGAGTAGGTCAGCGCCGGAGCGCAGGTGCTTGCGGCCCGGGATACCGGCCCGTTCCGCGGCTGCGACGGCCTGGGCGATCACATGGTCGAAAACGTTGCGCGCCGTGACTGCAGCAGCCAGTACCGCGAGCAACGCCGGTTCATCCACGATGCGCCGAGGAGAATCGAGCAGGTGACACAGCCTCCGGTCGGCGTCGTCCTCCGGTACGGGTGTCGGGGTGAGATCGTCGATAAGCGCATCGATAAAGGTGTTGAAATGGTTGGCGTCCATAGGGATACCGGCTTTCACAGAAGGTACGCACAGCGCACGATCAGTCAATACAGTCCGACTGGCCCCCGAAGGGGCAGTCGAACCTCGCGGCGACCGTAGTCGCGGTCTGAAGCTCACCGGTGAAGATGGGAGCCACGTCGCATTCGAACTTGTGTTCGATAGTACGCCGGAAGTGCAACCTGTGCAAGGGGTTTTGTATCAGGACTTCGGTGACGGTGCGGGTGGTGGCATGTATTCGACGAAACGGATCAGGGTCAACTCGGATCCGGCGTCAGCGCGGCCGCCAGCATCCTGGCGGTCAGCGCGACCATGGCGCCGCGGTCCGAGCCGGGTGGGCGTTGCAGCGCGATGCGTAGGCAGGCACTCGAGGTCACGCCCATCGTGACGAACACCAGGTCTTGGAGTTGGTCGGCGTCGAGGTCGGGTCGGGTGCGGCCGGGGATGGCGCTGCCCAGCGGCAGCAGGCTGCGTTCGATCTCGTCCATAGCGGTGTGGTTGAGGTAGGCGGGGATGTCGAAAGATGAGGAGTTCTGTTAACGACGGTTGAAAATCCGGCCAGTCGCGACGGCTGAAAAGTAGGCCACCCAATCAGATTGGATGGTGATCTCCTTGGAAGACTGGGCCTTGATCCGGCATCTTCACCGCAGCGAAGGGTTGTCGCAGCGGGCTATCGCACGACAGCTGAGCATCGCGCGAGACACGGTGGCCAGCGCGTTGGCCAGTGATGGTCCACCGAAGTACGAGCGGGCGGCAGGTCCGTCGGCGATCACCGAGGTGGAGCCGCGGCTTCGGGCGTTGTTGTCGGTTTATCCCCGGATGCCGGCGACGGTGCTCGCCGAGCGGGTCGGCTGGACTGGCTCGATCTCCTGGTTCCGGGAGCGGGTCCGGGCGCTTCGCCCGGAGTATCTGCCTGCTGATCCGGTCGATCGCCTCGAGCATCCGCCGGGTCGGGTGATCCAGTGCGACCTGTGGTTCCCGGCACCGAGGATTGCGGTCGGGTTCGGTCAGGAGGCGATGCTGCCGGTGCTGGTGATGGTCGCGGCGTTCTCGCGGTTCGTCGCCGCGGTGATGTTGCCCTCGCGCCAAACCATGGACCTCGTGGCCGGGATGTGGCAGCTGCTCTCGCAGAACTTCATCACGGTGCCCCACGAGTTGTGGTGGGACAACGAAGCCGGGATCGGTCGTCGCGGCCGGTTGACCGATCCCGTGACGGCGTTGGTGGGCACGCTGGGGTCGCGACTGGTGCAGATGAAGCCTAACGACCCCGAATCCAAAGGAATGGTGGAGCGAGCCAACCGGTATCTGGAGACCTCGTTTCTGCCCGGTCGCAGTTTCACCTCACCGCACGACTTCAATGACCAGCTCGGGCAGTGGCTTCCGATTGCCAACAACCGACGGGTGCGGGTGTTGGATGGTCGTCCGGTCGACTTCCTCGATATCGATCGCGCGCACATGCTGGCGCTGCCACCGGTGCCGCCGACCGTCGAGACGGTGACCTCGGTGCGGCTGGGACGCGACTACTACGTGCGGGTGGCCGGCAACGACTACTCCGTGGACCCCCATGCGATCGGCCAACTCGTCGAGGTAAGCACCACCCTGGCCCAGGTGACGGTGACCCGGTCGGGGCGCCTGCTGGCGGCTCACGACCGCTGCTGGGCGGCGCGACAAACCCTCACCGATCCCACCCACGTGCAGGTTGCCGCGGTGCTGCGTCACCAGTTCCAGGCCGGCCCGCCACCGGCCGCAGGTGATCAGCTGGTGCGCGACCTGGCCGACTACGACCGGGCATTCGGCGTCGACTTCACCACGGGCACAGTCACTTCCGATGGCGAGGTGGCATGAGCATGGCCGAGGATCCGATGAAGGCCGTTCTGCACTACGCCCAAGCGCTCAAGGCGCCGCGCATCCGCGACTCGGCTGCCCGACTGGCCGAGCAAGCCCGCGACGCGGGCTGGACCCACGAGGAATACCTCGCCGCGGTCCTGTCTCGGGAGGTCGCGGCCCGGGAAGCCTCCGGCGCGGCGACGCGTATCCGATCCGCCGGTTTCCCGACCCGCAAATCGTTGGAGGACTTCAACTTCGATCACCAGCCGGCGCTGAACCGGGACATGATCGCCCACCTGGGCACCGGCGCGTTCCTGGCCAAGGCCTCCAACGTGGTACTCCTCGGGCCGCTGGTTATCGAAGGTTCGAACGCAGAATGACCGTGTTATGCCTGTTCAGGACGTTGTTGCGATCGATACGACGTTAGGCGAGGGCTGGATGCCGCGGCGGGCCAGTTCGCGCCGTAGGTCGAGGTTCTCTCCGTGTGCTCGTTCGAGTGCGTCGCGGAGTGCTTTGAGTTGCTGGTGGTGCTGTTTCTTGAGTTCGGCGATCTGGCGGGTCAGCGTGATGACGAGCGTGCTGTCGGTGTCCACGGATTGGTCGGCGGGGGCCTTGGGGCGGGTGCCGCGCAGATGTTCGATTCGTTTGCGCAGTTCGGGATGGTTGTAGAGGAAGGCGTGAGAGACGGCCGCTTCGCGTTGCACGGCCTGGAAAGTGATCGGGTCGCCACGTTTGACCAGTCGGCGGATGGCCTGCTCAGCGTCTCGGGTCTTGTTCTGAGACTTGGCTTTCGCTGCTTGGGTGAGTGCGGTGATGCGGCGTTCTCGGGAGTCGGTCATGGGGTGCTCCTGCGGTGGGCGGTGAGATCGAGAGTCAGCGGGACTGGTCCAGCGCTGGCTCGATGACACTGGGTTGTCGCGCCGTGGGCTGCGGAGCCGGGCGCATCGTCGAGGGCGGCCAGGAGTCGGGTAAGCGCGTGGTGTTCAGCTCGGCGGCGGATCAGCCAGACGTTGTCCTCGGGCATGGGATGGCCGTGTCGCTGTTCGAATTCCGTTGTGGCCCGGTCGATCAGGTCGGTGGTCTCGCGGAGTTGACGTTGCAGTACGTCGTGGTGGGTGTGGTCGGTGACGAAAACTGAGCAGGTCAGGCAGGCGTTGCCTTTGTCGCAGGATTGCAGCGGTGGCAGCATGCACCACCCGTTGGGCAGGAACCGGTCTGCGCGGCGGAACAGGTGCAGACTGTCGTGGTCGTCGCTGGAGAGTTGGATGCGGGTGCCGTCGGATCGCAGCTTGGCCGTGGCCAGGAATGCCTGCTCGGCGTGTTCGTCGCGGGCGGCGATGTAGTGCATCGTCATGGTGGGGGTGGCGTGCCCTGCATAGCGCTGTAGGACGTGAATCGGCAGACCGAGTTCGGCCAGTCGGGTCAGCCGGGTGTGGCGGAAGCGGTGAGTGTGGCTTAACCGCACGGCGTGGCCCTTGGCGTCGGTGATCTGAACGAGGTCGCTGAGGCTGCGCAGCACCCAGTTGTAGGTACCTGCCGGATAGGGTTTGTCACCGCGGCGGTTGCCCAGACGCCGCGCGAACAGATACCGCCTGCTGCCTTCTGGATGCTGGATTTGGAGCCAACGGTGTTGTTCGGCAATGACTTCGGTGACCTCGCGGTCGACGAGGATGATGTCGGGTGCGACATCGATCTTGCTCTGCGCGTAGCGGAACCTGGTCAGCATTTGGCCATCGCCCTCGGCCGCTGCGGTAGTGGCGGGCGCAGCCGAAAGGCAGTCGAAGTCGCAGGTGCGGATCTCGCTGGCCCGCCGGCCGGTGAGGATCTGCAGCAGGATCATCCGCATCGCTTGCGGGTCGTCAAGTCCGTTGGCGGTGAGGGTGGTGCCGTCGCCGCGGGTGATGGTCATCTGCTCGGTGCGCGGCAACCCGATCAGCGGCAGCGCCGCAGTGATCTGCGCGAGTGCGTGATCATCGATGTAGTTCGCATCGTTGAAACCGCGTTGATGCGGTATCCGGGTGACCCGGCCGAACCAGCTGGAGGCGTGTGCTGCGCTCACTCGTTGCCAGGGCTCGGCACCGAGAACGCTGCGAGCCTCCCCGGGATTGGCGGCAATGAAGTCCAAGAGGCCGGCCACCGCTCGCAGGTCGTCGTTGATTCCCCGGATCGGCACTGTTCTTCCGAGGTGGCGTGTGTCGGATTGGCGGGTGACGCGGTTGGCTGCCACGGCGGTCCACCGCGCGAACGCCGCCGCCTGTTCGACCGCGCTCGTTGGGTCGCCCAGGATGCCAGTCGGGTCGTCGAAGCTGGCGGTCAGCCAGTTGTCGAACCGGCGGAAGCTGCGCATGCGTTCCTGGCTGACCGTGGTCCAGCGCAGCGCCCCGGATTCGAGCATCGTGCCCAGGTGCCACTTCACCGCGGCCCGCAACCACGGAAGCTGTATATCTCCGGGTGCGCAGCCGTAGTTGGCGACCGGTTCACGATCGGTCAGTGGTATCCGCGGATCGCAGCGCGGGTGCCAGAAGTCCAGGTGCCACCACGGGCCGTCGTGGCAGGCGGCGATCAGGGCGTGCCGGGCGAACCCGAACAGAGCGTGCACCCGGCCCCGACCTCGGGGTGAGGGCAGTCGCTTGCCCCTGCTGAGATAGAACCAGCTCTGCAACACCGCGGCGGCGTCGTAATCCATCGCCCGGATCGACGAGGGGAAATCACGGCCCTCGGTAACTGCCCGCCGAATCATGTTGGCCAACTGCGCCATCGCCAACACCGAGACACGGGTGCCATCACCGGCCTGCCAGTGCGCCATCCACGCCAGCTCCGCGGCGAACGGATCGGGTAATTCGCTCAGATCCAAATGCGGCCAATCATTCTCGGTAATCGACGCCCAGTTCTCGATACCGGGCCCGAGCACGGGGCCACGCCACTGTGCTGGCAGCTCGTCAAAGAGTCGCCAGATCGGATCGAGGTGTTCGGCACTACGCAGGCGCAGGTGGCCATGCTCGTCGATCACTCGGCCACCCGCCAGCTGCTGGCATAGGACGCCCAGTTGGCTGCTGCTCGCAGGGCTTCGTCATCGCGAACCCAGCCGTAGAGGTCAAGGGTGGTCTGCACGTGGGCGTGCCCGAGGCGTCGGGAGACCACCCACTCCGGCGTCCCCGCCAGCAGCAGTGCAGTGGCATGGGTGTGGCGGAACCAATGCGGCGTCCACCCGGGTGGCCCGATGCAGCGCCGACGCAGCGTGGCCACCTTCTCCCGGACCGTCGTCTCTCGCAATGCGGCCAACAACGGTGGTCGGAACACATTCACCAGTAGCGGCGACGTGTCCGTAAGAGCAATGCCGCCTTCGGTTGCCCGGCAGGCGATATCGGTGAGATAGTCGGCGAACAGCCGCTCGAGGTCGGCCCCGACATAGA
Source organism: Mycolicibacterium frederiksbergense (assembly GCF_012223425.1). Taxonomy (GTDB): domain Bacteria; phylum Actinomycetota; class Actinomycetes; order Mycobacteriales; family Mycobacteriaceae; genus Mycobacterium; species Mycobacterium frederiksbergense. The sequence continues at coordinate 496,659 of NZ_CP038799.1, read as the reverse complement.
CCCGTCGCGGTCGCATCATCTTCACCCGCGCCCCGTTGGGATTATCCGAGCGGGGCACGATCTGCACATACGCGGTGCCGCCGCGGCCAAGCACGAACTCGCCGATCCGCAGACCCAGCGCCTCCCCGAGACGCATCCCGGTCTCGGCCAACAGGGCGAACACGAACCGATCGCGCAGGTTGCCTCGCCACGATCCGGACTCGGCGTCGAAGACCGCGCAGCCATCCAGGATCGCCTGAATCTGCTCGGGCAGGAGCACGGGCGGTCTGTCGCGGCGGCGGTCGCGGCGCACGCGCACCAGCGATGACGCGACCGGGGCCGAACGCGCATCCAGATGCGCAAGCAAGCCTCGCGCCGGTCGGTGCCGCGGTGCTCCACGAAGGAGCCGTCCCGCTACCGCCACCCCGGACACGGCCTGATGCCAACGGTAGAACGAAATCACCGCTGCCAGGCGGACTTCCAACGTTGCAGCGGTCGGCGTCGGGCCAGACCCGGTCAGCCGATGTTCAACCGTGCGGCCATTGCGCTGCCAGGACAGGAACGCCGTGAACGCGGGGACACCGACATCACGCCAACCGTCGGTCTGTCCGCGTTGCTCCAGGAAGCTCCACCACTGCGCCAACGACGTCGCATAACCACGCACCGTGTTCGGTGACCACAGGTGCCGGTGAGCTTCGATCCACTCCTCGATCGGACCGACCGTTGCGAAGTCCTCGCCAAGCACAGTCCACGTCCGCTGCCCACCCGCAGGACACACAGCCACCGGATACGCCATCGTTGCCGTTCCTTCACGTTGAAGAACACCCGCCGATAAACCGGCAACAACGATGACTTGCCCCGCATCAACCCCCTTGTCACATACATAGATTCGAGCGTGTTGCTACCCGTTGATAACACCCGGAACCGGCAAGACCCACCTCGCGATCGGACTGGCGGTCAAAGCCGCCCAGACCGGGCACCGCATCGCGTTCGCCACCGCGGTGGATTGGGTCGCCCGCCTCAAAGCCGCCCACAACGCCGGGCGACTCCCGGCCGAGCTGGTCAAGCTGCGGCGCATCGGTCTGCTCGTCGTCGACGAGGTCGGATACATCCCCTTCGAGCAGGACGCGGCGAACCTGTTTTTCCAACTGGTCTCCAGCCGCTACGAACACGCCTCACTGATTCTGACCTCGAACCTGCCCTTCGCCCGCTGGGGCGACGTGTTCGGTGACCAAGTGGTGGCCGCGGCAATGATCGACCGCATCGTCCACCACGCCGACGTCCTGACCCTCAAAGGCTCCAGCTATCGGCTCAAAGACACCGGAATCGACACCTTGCCCTCCGCCAGAGCCGACAACACGGCACAATAACCACGACCACGTGGCCTACTTTTCACCGTCGCTTCTGGCCTACTTTTCGACCGTCGTCAACAAGTTCAGAGCCAAGGAGAAATCGATGAGAAATGTTCTTGTGGTGGCGGCCGTGGTCGGTGTGGCGATCGCGATGAGTCCGCCTGCGTCGGCGGAGCCGTCCTGGACGATGCCGAACCTGATTGGCATGGACCTGCAGGGTGCGCAGGACGCGATCCAGTCGGTGAGCGGCGGGCAGGTGTGGTTCAGCAGTTCGACCGACCTCACTGGTCAGGATCGTGCGCAGTTGAGTGACCGCAACTGGCAGGTGTGCAGCCCGACCCCGGCGCCGGGCGCCACGTTCACGGTGAGTACCAACATCGACTTCGGTGTGGTGCGGATTGATTCCGAGGAGTGTCCTTAGAAGTTTCCGAGCATTGTCAGCAGGCGACAAGCGTTCTTACCGGTCGCCTCCAGACCGGCCGAACAGCTCTTCGGCGGCAGCGTGCTCGAGCGAAACGAGCGCCGCGCACGACGTGATCGCCGTCGCTTCGTCCTTGAAAAGGCCTTCGACGCGAGCGGTGTTCGTTCTGAGCCAGTCGGCAGCCTCGGCATTGAGAGGACTGGGTGTCACAATGCCGTCGAGATGACGGCGGATAATCGAGAGGCGGAACCAATTCTCAGGGGCACTGTTCGCAGTGGGGGCGGTTGCCACCAGAATATGTCCGCGGTCGTTGGTGATGGACCAAATCAGGAGCTGCCCGGTGAGGACCAGTTGGGCATCGATTGTCGGCGAGCCGGACGTACTGGAGTCCGTGATGCGGTACTGGGGGTCGAGGTACAGGAAATCGAAGTACTCGAGAAGTACTCCCAGTAGATGCTTCAACTAATTGCCCCAGATTCGTACGCGCGCAAACGTGGTCCAGGAATCGTTCGACTCCGCGACGGACGAAGTCCACGGCCGTGGTGCTCCGGTCTACGTATCAACAGCACGGGGCTACGGGTCGATGTCATCGGGACCGGGCTTTGGCCATCCCCAGTTCTTGTAGGAATTCGACCTCCGGAGAGCAACCAGCTTCGCGCAGACATCGGGAGCCGTCGCTTCATCTGCAAAAAGTGCTTCGACTCGTACGAGATTCTGGGTCAACCACTCGGCGAGGTCGAGCGAGGAACCCTGTTCGGTGTCTGAACCACCATCGAGGTATTGGCGAATGAGGGAAAGCCAGAACCAGTTTTCGTCGTTTGCGTATCGCAGCGGCGCAACGGTGATTCCGATTTGACCGCGATCGTTGGCGATCTCCCAGCGGAGTTGATCGCTCGAGATCGACACAGACGCGTCGATGTCCGCGAGTCCGCGGGTCCGGGAGTCGGTGAAGCGATACGCCGGATTCAGATAGAGCACTTGTACGTAGCGGACGATGAACTCGAGGAGCGTCTTCATGGGCGGCCTCCGGCACTCGGTGGAACCAACGTCGTGCTATTCACAATCACGTAGCCATGAGCTTGCAAGTATCTCAGTTCGGCTCCGGTGAAAGTATCGACCTTGATCTGGTCGATCGGCACCGAGAGCGTTATCGTGTCGCCATTGCTGATCGCGAGATCCAGCACATGTTGGTTCGCGGCGAGTCGTTCGACCGGGGTTGCTGCGTTCCATGCATCGCCGATGTCGAAGTAGGTCGCACCGTTCGCTTGTGCAACTTCAATGTAAGACGGACCGCCGTTGGCGGGGCTGTACGGTCCGAGGACCGTCTGTCCGCTGCCCGTGAGATGTTGCTCGGCCAAAACGCGTAGGTCAGGGGTCATGTGGTCGAGCGGGTTGCTCAGGTTGAACTCCGGGCCTGTCGTCGCGGGGGCGGGCAGCGGGTCCAACGGCAAGCCAGTGGTGTCTGGCGCGGCGAGTGGTGACGGGTGGTCGAGAGCGCCGGCAGACGTTGGCCCATCGATCAGATCGTGGGGGATGCCTGGTCCGTCAAGCGCTCCCGCCCGTGCGATAAGGGCGCCTTCACCGCCGAAGATCAAACCGGGTGTGGCAACGGCACCGTCGGCCGCCTTCTCGCCCAGATAGTAGGCAGCACTGGGAGAGTTCAGTGCATGTTGGATCTCGTCCACGGCCGCGCCGAACGGGTTGGTGAGTTGGTCGTGCGTACTTGCGGCGAGCTCGCGCCATGACTCGAGCACTCCGGGAGCGCCGGGGCCGCCTTGTCCCATGAGTTCCTTGATTCCCTGCTCGGTCGCAAACCACCGGTCAGCGAAGCCCTCACCGAACCCCGGCGGTGGCATCGCTTCGGGCTTGGGTGGGACGTAGCGCGGAAGCGGTCGTTGCGCCGCCGCAACCATCGCATCGAGACGTGCCTCGATCTGATCGGCCGGCACTCCGGCACGTTGCATCTCCTGCCTTGCGAGTGTCTTGAACTGCTCCACTTTCACGGGATCCAACGGAGGCGGGGCGAGAGGCGTGATGGGTTGGTCGCTGGGTTGTCCGGCTAGTTGGGCGAGCGCTTCGCCGAGATCATTTGGTGCACGCTCTGATTGGCCGCGTACGGGTGGTTGCTCGGGATTCCTGGCACCCGGAAGTAGCAGGTCCTCCAGCGAAGTGGCAGGCTGTGCTGGTGCCGGGACTCCGGTGGCTGTGCCGATAGCGCTTGCAAGGTCAGCGTCGACCTGTTCGCCGTCGGCGAGCACGTCGGCGATTCGAGCCTGTAGGTCCGCAACCTTTGCGGCGACCTGGGCAGCGGTCTCTTCGTCGAGGTAGGAGACGTCGGGCGGGATCACCTGGTTGGTGGTCTCGTCGACAAGAACAACAGGAGATGCCGCCGCGTCGTTCAAGATGCCGGTGATCGTCGTGGCGATTGCCTCAGCTTGCTGGTGCGCGCTGCCCATGCCCGTTGCGGCGGTGGCGAGATTGTCAGCTGTGTCGCTATGGTCGGCTGCGCTGGCCACCATGGCTGCTCGGGCCGCGTTGCCGCCGTCACCTTCCCACGTAGACGCGCTGGCCAGCGACCGGTAGAAGTCCGCCGAGGCCGTGTGGTTGGCCGCCGCGTCGCGGGTCGATCCCGCCAGATCGGCTATTTCAGGAACCCACTCCCTGAGCTCCCTGAGTGTCATCGACACGCAGTCACCTCAGAGCGCAGAACCTGCGGTGTCGATGTCTGCAGACTCCTGGTCGTCCGTCGCCGCGTACTTCGCGGCAGCGGCCCGATGCTTTTCTGAGAGCGAGGTGAACTGTTGGTCGTAGCGGACGCCGTCGCGTTCCCAAGCAGCCAGCATTCCAGGCAGAGCGGCCGCAGACGAGCCGGCGCCCAGTGCCGCGTGACTCGCCCGTGCATGTGCCGACTGATGTGCCGTCCTGAAGCCGGCGGCCTGGCCGTCGAGTTGACCGGCGGCGAGCACCAACTCAGTCGGATCTACCTTCAGCGGCTCGCCTTGCTCGGGCACCCCACGACCTCCCCGTTACACGTGTATTGCCAGTTTACTGGCGCTAGGGGGCACGGGAACGCACCAAAACTGCGATCCGATTCTGAACGACTTCTCAGCGTGCGCGGAGGGCTGCAACGCCACGTCGTCGACAAGCGTCCATCCTGGTCGTCGTAGGTCGGAGCGCAGCCAGCGCCGCGCGTCCGCACCGCCATTTCGCCTGGACGGCGAACCTCGATTACTCGCCGTTCAGCCGCAGCCTCTAAGCTGCGGTCTGACGCTCGCGGTGGATTGCGCCGCTCCACGCCCACCCACCCGAGGACACCTTGATGGCGATCGCCGATGTTCCCAGCTACCTGCATCTCAGTAGCGCGGACGTCGAAGAGATCGCCTACGAACTCGACGCGATCCGCCAGGACGTCGAGGACTCGCTCGGGGCGAAGGACGCGGCCTACATCCGGCGCGTGATTCATTTTCAGCGGGCGCTCGACGTCGCGGCGCGTCTGGTGATCGCCGGCAGCCGGTCCAAGAAGGGATGGCTGCTGGGCACGGGCGCGCTGGCGTACGCGAAGTCCCTCGAGAACATGGAACTCGGCCACAACATCTCCCACGGCCAGTGGGACTGGATGAACGACCCCGAAATCCACTCCAACACCTGGGAGTGGGACATGGTCGGGCATTCGGCGCAGTGGCGGTATTCGCACAACTACCGGCATCACGTCTACAGCAATGTGCTCGGCATGGATGAGGACATCGGCTACCGCCTGCTGCGGGTGACCGAGGACCAGCCGTGGCGCTGGTGGTATCTGGCGACTCCGGCACGAAACCTGGTGTTGGCGGCGATGTTCGAATGGGGCATCGCCTTGCACGGGCTGCACTCGGAGAAGTTGCGGGGTGAGCCGGCGGTCTTGGCGGTCGAGCGGCGGAAGTTCGTCGGCAAGGCGGCCCGTCAGTTGGCCAAGGACTACATATTCATGCCGGCGCTGAGCCTGCGCCGGTGGCGGCGGACCCTGGCGGCCAACGTGGCGGCGAACACGCTCCGGAACCTGTGGGTGTACGTGAACATCATCTGCGGGCACATCCCCGATGGTGCCCAGACGTTCGATCCGGCGGTGGTCACGGATGAGACCCGGGGTGAGTGGTATCTGCGGCAGATGCTGGGGACGGCCAACTTCGAGGTGAGTCCGTTGGTGGCGCTCTCGGGCGGGCACCTGTGCTACCAGATCGAGCATCACCTGTTCCCGGACCTGCCGAGCAACCGACTGCCCGAGGTCAGTGTCCGCGTGCGGCAACTGTGCGAGAAGTACGATCTGCCGTATAACTCGGCTTCGCTTCCGCGCCAGTTGTTTCGGACGCAGCGGATCATTCATGAGTTGGGGATTCCGGATGGGCTTCTGCCGGCCGGACGGCGCAGCTAGCTTTCGCCACCCGCTGTATACGAAGACCGGCACCGACCGCTGCACAGAAAACTGGTGCGTTGGTGCCTGTTCAAGGTGCGATATTCTGCAGATTCTGGAGTCGCTGGATGGGGAGCTATGGCGAGGAATCTGGAAGTAGAGGTCGACGGTCTGCGCACGGCGTCGTCTGCAAGCACGATGGTCGCTGCAGGTCTGGCGGATGGTGCGGTGACGGAGTCGGTGAGCAATTCCCGGCCGAGTGGCGCGGGAATCTCAGCGCTGGATGCGGTGTGTGCGGCGGTACGCACGAGGCAGTCTGACCGGATCGCGAAACAGGCGGCAGATCTGTCATCCGCGGGCACGCGCTACGACGACGCGGACCGCGGCAACTCAGCGGCTATTGACGGGGCAATTTGAGTCCTACGGCTACCCAGACGGCGCTGCCGACTCGATCGGAGGTCGCGGGCTGGAACACGGCGGACCTCAGCAGTGCGGCGACCCGGTGGGAGCAGGCAGCGTCGGCAGCAGAAGCCGCATTCGACCAGCATCGGCAGAATATCGCCAACCCGGTATGGGTCGGCGATGCCAAGGATGCAGCGTTACAGCGGGTGACCGCGGACGTCGCCGTTGCACATCGACAGGGCGACGCGCAACGTGAAGCTGCTGTCATCGCAGCCCGCGGCGCAGAGGACATTCGCAGTGCTCAGCAGGAAGTACTCGAGGCAATCCACACTGCCGAGGCTGACGGCTTCCAGGTGGATGAGGACCTGACGGTGAGCGACACTCGTCCGTACGACGCGCAGACCGCGGCGACTCGTGTTGTTTCCGCGATCGAGTATGCCGAAGAGATCCGTTGGCGCGCTGAACAACTCGTTCAAACCGATGCTCTGGTGGGTAAACAGCTCGAAGCCAAAGCTGAGGAACTTGCCGGCATCTCGTTCGACGGCGAGAACAGGAGCGAGGCGCCCGGCGACCAGGTGCAACTGGTCGGCAACGAGATCAAACTAGGGCCAGAGCTAGGCGAGAACCCACCGTTGTCCGAGAGTCGTCGTCGGGCTGTCGAATACTCCGAGAAGTGGGCCGAAGGCTTCAACCCCGAATACGAATCGCTTGGTGGTGGCGACCTGGACTGTACGAACTTCGCTTCTCAAGTAATGCGGGCCGGCGGGTTCGATGACGTGGGCAACGACATCGATGATTGGCGCCGTGGAGACAGCGACGACTGGTACTACCAAAATGATGGCGCGATACTTCCGGGGAATACCTCGTCCAAGACTTGGACGCTGGCGAAGGAGAATCACAATTTCGTGACCCAGCATTCGGGTCGAGGCGACATCGTCGGAGTGGTGCCGACGCCCAGCAGTAACGGGCTGGATCCACTGGCGCCTTCAAAGGCGGGGTTGCTTCCCGGAGATCTCATTTACTACAAGGACGCCGACGGCGGCATCAACCATGTAGCGGTCTATGCCGGCCAGCAGACGATCAACGGTGTGCCAACTGACATCATCAACCAGCATTCCGGTGGAGTGAAGCTGCACGATGACTGGATGCCCAATTCAGCGGAATACACTCATGCGCCAGCTCAAGTCGAGTTCGTCCATCTGAGGTATCCGGGGGAGTGAATCCATGATGGAGTGGTACAGCGCGCACCGGCGCGTTTCGTGGATTGCTGCGGCGGTGCTTGTCGTCGCGGTGGCCGCCACGGTCTGGCTGTTGACTCTGCCGTCCAACAGTGATGGTCTGTCGTTAGGTGACTACGGTCCCGGCAAGCAACAAGAGTGGGCAGATCGACTCGTGGCGGGTCTCAACACGCATGACGCAGAACAGGTTCCGGTACTTCGCTTGAAAGGCGGGCTATCGCTGGAGCAGCGCGACTCCATCGAAGCGGCCATGCCGGCGACGGGCTGCGCGTACGAACTGGCAGCGGTGCAGGATCGTGGGGAGCAACGAGGACAACAGGTTCCGGGGTTGTCCTCGGCAGCTTCGACCTACCGCTTCGACGTCACGGTCGAGGAGCGGTGCCTGGGGCAAGCGTCGCGCACCCGCGAACTCGGGGTCGTGGCGATCGCCGAGATGGGTTACTGGGAGCCGTTCTACTTCGCGACCAGCGGGTGAGCCGGAACGATCAACTTGCCGCCGGTGGTGGCGGCGGTTGGGCTCTGGCAGAAGGCGGTGCGGCGTTGGGTCTCGCGACGGGTCCGTTCGCGCCAGGTGCCGTCCCGGTATTCGCCGTTGCAGGTGGCCTTGTCGGAGGTTTCGGGGGCATAGAAATGGGCGAGTTCGTTGGGGAGGCGTTGTGTCCGAACTGAATCTCCCCAAGCCGGCGAACTGGGCCGAATCCGGCAGGTACGTGTTGTGGGCGGGACTCATCGAGTCTGTGGGGGTGGCCTACTTCGTTGTCCGAGGAATCCTCGCCGGACTGCGGGGCAACTATTTGACGACGTGTTTGATTTTCGGCTTCATCACGTTTCCAGTCCTGATGATGGCTGCTCTTCTCCTGGCGTCAGCCGGCAAGACGAAGACGCGGACCTCCAGCGACGCAACCGGGTTCACCGTGTGGCCGGATAAGCGGTTCACCATGCTGTACTTGACCGGACTCGCGGTGATCGTCCCCTCGGCACTGCTGCTCGCGTTCTTCATCCCGCGCGGTGCGATCGACATTCCCATGACGCGAGGGCTCCAAATCTTCTCGCCCCCTCTGTTCCTGGCAGCTGCCGTGTGTGCGGTCATCGGGCTGACCAGCTGGGTGCGGCGCGGGGGAGTGGGATACATCAGGCTCAGTCCGGCAATGGTCGAGATCGCCGATGTAGTCAAAACCCGAGCGGTGGAATGGGATGACATTGTCGGCATCAAGGATCACTCCGAGACCAAGGATGGCAAAAGAGCCGGCAGGTCGGTGGTGCTGTCCCTGCGCGATGGCAGCGAGAAGGTCGTTGGCGGCCTCAATTTATACGTTCCCCGCGGTGTGGCCGTGTACTGGTTGGGGGCGGCACTACTGGCTACATCCGGAGGATCGGATGGAGTTGGTCGATTCGAGGGTCGATGAGCGGTTCCGCGATGGACGATTCGATCTCAGGTAGTGCTGAGATCCTGGTGCCACGTTGATGGGCTGTTTTTCGGCACGGCGGCAGGTCAGTTGTCCCTCTGCCGAGAAATCGGCTCCGCGAAGTCGGTGTCCGGGTTCGGAAGCTGTGCGAGAAGTACGACCTGCCGCACAACTCGGCTTCGCCACCGCGCCAGCTGTTTCGGACGCAACGGATAATTCACGGGTTGGCCGTACCCGAGTGGGTGACGTTGTGGGGCCGGCACGTGCCGCTGCGCCGGCGGAGAAGTGAGTAAGTCACTGCCCGCCTTGTAGCGACAAAGCAGCGACAACTCACGTGCTGCCGGTAGTGGCCGAAGCCGCAGTTCATACGGCACGATGGGGATGTGCCATTGTCCGAAGCGGGCCTGCTTGGCGCGGCAGGCGGCGTCGTGTTTGCCCGGGGTGAGGACTACGTCGGGTATGTCCGCGGGCTGCGGGTCGCCGACACGAAGGCGTACGCGTCCGTCCAGGCCAAGCGGGTGTATACCGTGGAACTCGATTGGTCCGGTTCGGTGCTCGGTGGATGGTGCACCTGCCCGCATTTTGAGGACGGCAATTTCTGCAAGCACCTGGTCGCCGTCGGGCTCGCCGCGATCGACACCGGCCGCGTCGCAGTCGACCTTGACACCAACGGTGCACCCGATACGGCCTTGGATGACGCGGTGCGGGCGATGGATGTCGACGAACTACGCGAGCTGGTGCTCGATCTTGCCCGCCGCGACGACAGTGTGCAACGGCTGATCGAGATCCGAACCATGGCAGCGTCGAGTGATGGCGCCGAGGCCGCACCTGAGCTGGATGCCTATGTGCGAAACGCACTGTCGTTTCGCGGCTTTATCGACTATCGGCGCTCGTTCGACGTTGCGGGCGTGGCCGCTGACGTGCTCGACGAGTTGGAAAGCTACCTGGACGGTGGGGCCGCCGAGGCGGTGCGCCCCGCGTTACTGCGAGCGGTGACCCGGTTGCGCAAGATCATGGAGGAGGCCGACGACTCGTCGGGGTCGATCGGCTTTGAATGTGAAAGGGCGGCTTCCCTTTATGCACGGGCGTGCCGATTGGGCCGGCCCGATCCCGTCAAGCTCGCCACCTGGCTGGTGAAATTTCGCGCCGACTCGCCGGGCTGGCCCGAACTGGTCCTTGCCGATTTCGTCGACGCGTTCGACGAACCTGCGCTGGCGACCTATCGGCGGGCGGTGGCCGCGGTGGACCGCAAGTACGCCGACCGAGAAAAGTGGACTCGGTCGGAAATCGACCGAATGGTACTTGAACTTGCCGACCACGACGGCGACGTCGACCAAGCCGTCGACCTCTTGAGCCGACGCGACCACCCGCAATACGGGGCGATCGTGGATCGGTTGCGGGCCGCCGGCCGAGCCGATGAAGCGGTCGGGTGGATTGACCGCGCGGTCACCGAGGGCCGAGTATCCAGTCACGGTGGCGGCAATGACTTCTGGTTGAGCCCCGATGCCGTTGCGCAGACCTACCTGAGCCTGGGCCGTCTCGATGACGCTCTCGATGTCATGCGGGCCGACTTTGTCCGGCAGCCTTCGGTTCCCACTTACCGTGTCTTGCTGGACTTCGCGACAACCATCGATCGCGCCGACACCGAACGGGCATGGGCGCTCGAGCATGCGGAGAGACTCGCGGCGGACCGATTCGCCCAGGGCGCGGTTCTGGTGCAGCTGTGGCTCAGTGAGGGTGATATCGAGGCCGCCTGGCAGGCCGCAGATCGCTACGGCCCGGGCTGGGCTTGGAAGGAACTGGCGCAACGCGGTGCTGATGCTCGACCCGTCGCCGCGGCCGACCTGTACCGCCCGAAGCTGGCGGACGATTTGCGGTATCCCAACTCCAAGATCTATCCCGATATCGCCGCGACGCTGGCCACCATGGCGAAGCTGTACGAAAAGGGCGGACGCAGTGCCGATTTCGCGGTCTTCATGGCCGAGATCCGGCGGGAGTACGGCCGACGGCCATCGTTGATGAAGGCACTCGACGCCAAGAAACTCTGACGTCCGCCGCTCGGCTGTCGCCTTCTCGGCGTGAACGACGGGCTGAAGGCATGATCGTGCTAGCCCGCTATCCGTGTGCGGACATCCAGCTGGGCAAGGTCGGCAGCGACGCGCCCGGCCGCCAATCCGGCGATATTGGACGCCGACACCGCGCGGGCGATGGCGGCCGGGAAGAGTCGGTCGAACAGGTCGTCGGCCGCCCGGCTGCGCGCCGCTAAGACCGGTAGCAGCTTGTCGTGACCGACGTCGGCGGCGGCGGTCGAACTGGCGACGGTGAGGCGTTCGCCGATGCGGACGGCGTAGGAGACGAGAAACGATTGACGGAATGATCTCGTTCTGGCCTGCCCACCGGCGTTTTGGCGTCCCGCGGCCAGCATGGCCCGGTTGGCCTGCACCAGCAGCGACGTGGTCAGCAACTCAACGGATTCCAGGTCAGCATCGGCGCCGACGATGGTGACGAATCCGAGCTTCTCCGCCCACACCATGCGACACCGATTGGCTGTCGCCACCGCCTGCACCAGCGTCGCCTTGGCGCGGGCGTAGGGGTTGTCGATCCAGAGCCGCCGCGCGGCCGCCTCTGCCGTGCGGCCGGCCTCGTGGTTGTTGATGGCGTGGTGCAGCGAGTACCTGCTCATCAATTCTTGCGCCTTGGCCGAAAGAGCCTCGGCCTCCTCGGGAAACCTGGTGGCCTCGGCCTTGGCGAGCAGTCCGCGCACTCGGCCGAGCGCCTTGGCGTCGGCCTCGCCGACCACCACCGCGGCGTGCCGGCTCGCGCCGGGCAAGGGCAGCAACGGCTCCAGGACCGGAAGCCGCCCCAGGAATCGGAGCGCGTTCAGCACCACCGCCAAGGCCGCGCGATGACTGACCGCGCGTCGGTCGGCCCAGTCCCACATCTGCGGCGCGTGGGCGGTGGGATCGATCCCCGGAGACAGCGCATTGAGGTCCGCCCGCCATCGCGGGTGCAGTGTTGCGGTGGCGTACTGGGCAGACTCACGCACGATGGCCTCGGCCAGATAGTCGGTCGCCGACGCATCGAGGTGGCGGCGAACAAGCTCGTGGAGGTCACTCGGCGACCAGCCCGCCTCCCACGCCCGGCCGATGGCACCGGCCATGGCGACTTCGGCGGCGGTATCGAGGTCACGGGTCCAGCCGGAAAACTCCTGGATCAGCTCGGCGGCGTGGACATCGGCGTCATGCTCGGGACAGTTCGCCGAGGCGTACAACGCCGCGACGAGGTGGTCGAGTAGGACGATGCGGTCGTGGCCCGGTTCGGGCTCGCGGTGTTCATGCTGGGATGAGGCGCGGCGGCGGGCCTTCTGCTTGGCCGCGCGCTTCTGGCGGTTGTGTCGGCTCATGTCCGGATTGTGTCGGACGGGTACGACAGGTCACTGGTCGCTCGGGTACGCACGTTGGCGGTGCTCGGACCGATCGATGGGTGGCGCGGCGACGGAGATGTCGATACGAGCATCTGCAACGGTCTCCTCGTCAACTGACGATGCAGGGCCCGTTCGCCCCGGCATGATGGGTGTCATGGACCGAACCTGGGTGAACCGGCCGATGCGCGCCGTCGGGGCAATTCTCGCCGTGGTCGCGGCGCTGCTGTTAGCGCCGGCCGCGGGCTTCGCGCATGCGGCGGTCGCGGCGCCTGCCGGCGATGTGATCTCCATCGGTGACCCGCATGCGGTCGGGCAGGTCGATCTGTATCTGGATCCGCTGTGCCCGTTCAGCGGTCAGCTGATCCAGGAACAGGGGGACGATATCGGGCAGCGCATCGAGAACGGCTCGCTGCATGTCAACCTGCGGTTGGTGAACTTCCTCGAAAAGTATTCGGCCAGCGGCACATACGACAGCCGGGCCATCTACGCGGCGTTCGTGGTGGCTGGGCAGTCACAGTCCAGCGATGTCACATGGCGTTTCGTGCAGCAGATCTTCTCCGCCGAGCACCAGCCGCACGAAGGTGGCTCCACCGATCTGGACAACAACCAGCTGGCTGATCTGGCAGCCGGTGCGGGAGCCCCACCGGCCGCCCTCGACCTCATCAGGATCGGCCTGCCGATCGGTTACGACGCGCGGGTGATTGCGGCCAACAACCTCGCTCTGCTGCACCAGTTTCCGGAGCCGGGGGTTCCACTGGTGTTGATCGACGGGCAGCCCATCGATGGGAATTCGGACTGGTTGGGTCAGGTCGCGGGCTGACCCTCACGGGCGGTCCAAAGGAAACGTCGGACCGATCAGCCGCGCGAACGCCTCCTGTGAGGCAGCCGGTCCGGGCGGCCAGGCCTGCTGCCACTCCCGCAGGGGCACATCGGCGTCGGGTTCGAAACGTGCCGCCATCAGCCGGTACTCGTGATCGCGCCAACCTTTCAGGCGCCAGTCACCGCCGGCGAACTCGCTGAGCCGTTCGGCCTGGCGCTGTTGAACTTCCGGCGACGCACCACCGCGCAGCCCGATGCCGTTCATCAGGCTGTGCCGGCCCAGCGCGAACGGTCGGAATCCCCACACCTGGGCAATCGCGTCGTTGACGGAGCGGCAGTCCGCGCAGGCCAGCCACGACCACCGTGAAATTCCGCCTGCCGTGGCGCGGAAGCAGACGATGCACAGGTCGTAGTGACGCGAGACGTCGACACCCTCCCACTTCTGCGGGGAGTCTTCGTGGCGGCAGGATTGCCACACCGTGCGCTGCACCGGTCCGCGCAGGCCGCCGCACGGAATATGTACCGAGAGTTCGGTGATGCGTTCGCGCAGAGCAGCATCCGCCGGCGTCAGGGGTTGGTCGGTCATCGTTCGCCATTCCTGGCGGCGCCGCGTTCGGACGCCCACCGCTTGCACTGTCGTGCCCGCTCTTCCCCTGGGGCACCGTGCGGTGGCGCGCGGTTGCCGGGACGACGGGCCAGGTACCCAAGCAGTCGTCCGCTCGTGAGCTGTCTCCGAGGATACGGCTCCACTCCGACATGTCGGTGTCCGGCGATATCCTGAAGACAGATTCCAGACCTGCCCGCCGAGTTCATCGGTGCGAGGCGATGGTCGGCACACACCACTGATGGACCGCCTTTGACGGGGCGGACGAAGGAGGTACCGATGAATGGGTATGACGTAATCGGCGATGTCCACGGCTGCGCCGACGAACTCGAGGCATTGCTTGCCCAGCTGGGCTACGCCGTCCGCGACGGCGCCTACCGGCACCCCGACCGCACGGCGATCTTTGTCGGCGACCTCATCGACCGCGGACCCGCTCAGCTGCGGGTGCTGCAGATCGTCAAAGCGATGGTCGACGCCGGCAGCGCGCGAATGGTGTTGGGCAACCACGAGTTCAACGCACTCGCCTACGCCACCGAGTGGCCGCGCGGCTCGGGCAAGTACCTACGGCCGCATGACGACCCCGGGAATCCGGACGCGGCGAAGAATGAGAGACAGCATGCGGAGTTCCTGGAGCAGGTGACGGGGGAGGCGCGTGCCGAGTGCCTGGCCTGGTTCCGGACGCAGCCGCTGTGGCTGGACCTCGGCGTCATCCGAGTGGTGCATGCCTGCTGGCATGAGGCGTCGATGGCGGCGCTCGGTGATGACCGGATCAGCATCGATGAGCAGCTGGTGCGGGCGTCGACGAAGGGCGACCCGATGTTTGAGGCGGTGGAGACGCTGCTCAAGGGTCCCGAGGTCAGCCTCGTCGAGCACGGGCAGCCGCCTTACCTCGACAAGGACGGGCATTCCCGCGGTGCCGCCCGGCTGCGGTGGTGGAACGAGACGGCGACGACGCTGGCCGACCTCGCCGAGATCAGTAGCACCTTCACCACCGAGGACCATCGGCCGTATCCGGCGCTTCCGGAGGTGACGCTGGTCCAGGACTTCGTGTACGAGGGGAAGGTGCCGGTGTTTTATGGGCACTACTGGCGGCAGGGTTCGCCGCGGCATCTGCACGACTGGACCGACTACGCCGCGTGCGTGGACTTCAGCGCGGTCAAGGGCGGGGCGTTGACGGCGTACCGGTGGTCGGGGGAGACGCGAATTGATCCGTCCCACTATGTATCGGTCGGCAGCAGCGTGGGGTGAACGGAACGGGGTGATGGATCGCCGTCGCGAAGCCGCAGTGCCCGCGGGCAGTCCGGCGCGTCAACCATTGGCGCGGATGTAGGCCGCGAACCCGGGAATGGTGAATCGCAGCTTGCCGCGCCCAACCGCCTCGATATAGCCGCCGTCGATCAGCTGCTGCCGGGGTCGGCTCACCGCGGTCGTCGCTACCCCCAGTTCGGCGGCGATCGCCGCGCGCTCCACCGGGCCGTCTCCGACTTCGGCCATGGCCGTCAGGAACCGCTGCTGCTCGGGCGTCACGCGGGTCAGACGGGTACGAAACAGGCCCGTCATGCGGTCTTCGATCTCCTCTTCGGCCCGCCGGACGTGACCCACGTTGATCGTGCTCCCGGCGGTGGGACGGGCGATCTCCCAGGTGGAGTCGCCGATGAGCTGCACCTTGTGCGGGTAGCCGGCGGCGAGCTCGATGGCGGCCATGATGGCCTCGTCGGACCAGGTGACCCGGTGGTGCTCGGCGGGTAGCCGGATCGCCTCGGCAACGGCGACGTCGGTGAGCAGGCCGAGTTCGACGAACCGGGACCGCTCGCCGAAGGTGGCCGCCTCGGTCACCGCCGGCGGCAACGAGGGCAGGCCGGCGGCGATCACCGCGACCGGTATCGCGTCCGGGGCGCCGTCGAAGTGCTGCAGCCCGATCAGCAGGCTCTTGCGATCGCCGAGCTGGGCCTCCTGGAACTCGTCGACGAACACGACGAGCCCCTTGGCGGCATGCGCGCGGCTGAACCGGCCGGCATCCTCGAGCAGCTTCTCCAACACCGCCGAACCCGGAGCCTTGTCCCCGGCGGAGAGCGTCGCGCCGACCTCGACTCCCGGGATCCCGAACTCGACCTGGACCTGGGCCAGCCGATCCAGCAGCGCGTTCGCCCGGTGCCCGAAGGAATGGTCCTTCACCGCCGCGCTCAATCCCTGTGCCATATCGGGCGACATCGGCCGGTCATTACGGCCGGTGACCCACACGGTCAGGAAGCCTTCGGCGCGCGCGTCGCGCTGGGCCATCCGCAGCAGCGACGTCTTCCCGAGGCCACGCGGAGCATGGAAGGCCAGCAGGGGTCCGCCGGAACGCCCGAGCATGCTCAGCCGGGACACCTTGTCGCGGATCAGCTCGCGTTCACGGCCACGGCCTGCCAGATATTCTGGCAGCGACCCGGGTGCGTACGGGCTCGGCTCCATCGGCCCACCTCCCGCATAGTTCGGTATAGATCACCCAGAAGTATACGAATCTATACGGACGGCTTGGTAAGTCGCTGCTTTGCCCAGCTTCATGCCCGAACGGCAGGCGGGTACGCGCCCCTCTGGTGGCGACGGGAGATTTCGGCTGAGGGGTATCCATAGTCCGGACCGTGGCGGGCACTTTTGGGCCGACGATGGTCGACTGTGCTGGACCCGAGCCCGGGGTGTCCGGACGCCGGCGCAACAGGTGTACTTCACGTGCTCGGTCCGGCACAGGAGGGGTTGCTCCAGTGTGTACTTCGTTGACGCCAGGGTGGTCGGTTTGGCCAAGTATCCGACGCGGCACAAAGCGGGTGCCGCCTCGATACGCCGTGAGTTCCTTGGCGCCAGCGGCCTGGAGGGCGAGATTACGCTCGCCACGTTCGATGCTGCCGGCGCAGGCTAGGTGCGCACCCATGGGGTCGGCGTCGGTCACGTACACGATCCAAATTTCTCGGTTGACCGCTCCCAGTGTGTCGTCAAGTTTGTTGCCAACTGGAGCCTGTAACGGCGACAACCTGAGTTGCGAGAACTACATTGATCGGGGATATGCCGCTGCACGGCGACTCGGCAGTCAGCGGCTTCAGGGGGTAAAGAATGAAGTGGACAGGGTCAGTTTGCGCCGCAGGACTTGCGCTGGCTGCTGTGGCCTTGCAGTCAGCGCCAATCGCAGTCTCCGAGACTTGCGACTGGGGCACTGACGCGGGCGTCCAGGCTTGCTTAGGTGGCGCTCCGTTCGATGCTGGTAAGAACGGCAACGGAGACACCTACGGGCCAACCGGCGAAGCAGGTTTCGTGTCCGATGTCAGACTGATCCTGCCGTCCATTCGGCGACTGAATGACGCACAGATCCTTGAATTGGGCTACGCCGCGTGCGATCTCCGTCGCCAAGGCTTTTCCGAACAACGCGTCAAGGACATCATGGCGGCAACTTTCAACAAGAATCGACTCGACCTGCACGATTCGGGCTACTTCGCAATCGACGCCGAGATGTACCTGTGCCCTGGCCTCAAATAATCGCGACACCTCAAGAGGTTGAAGTAGGAGGCATCGTGACCACCTGTTGCGTAGCTAGCGCGCGAGCGTTTGCGGCCCTGTCAGTCCTGACCGGTGCCCTCGTCGCCGCGTTGGTCGCGCCGGCGATCGCCAACGCCGAGCCTGGATGCCTCGAGTTCCGCAACCCTGTTACCGGCGCCTGCGAGCCTTACGTGGTTAACAGCGACGTTGAGTACCACGGAGAGGCTGCTTTCCTGACCGAGAGCGGGACACTGTTTGCAGGCTCCACCGGCGAGGATGTCCTGGAACTCGGATACTCGATTTGCCGGAGCTTGGGACGCGGCACACCACCCAACGAAATCGCACAAAAGATGGTCAGCGGGGGCGTCGATACGACCTCGGCAGTCCAGGTGTTGAAGAACGCCCAAAAGTTGCTGTGCTGATCTCTGGGCGGCATGGGCAGCAACCTGGAGCCCAGTCTGTGTGCGCCGATGACTGCGGTCATCCTGACGGGCGGCGGCGGACGCCAGGCACCGGGTGATCAGTGGCCGTGTGCGAGGCGCGAAGTATTAGGACCTTAGCGCTTCTTCACACTTTGCCAGATCGATGAGTTCGTGTCTGATATACATTGCCAATCATCCCGCAGCAACTTCACTAACACTAATTATTTCGGAGATGGGTCTATGGCACTGAAGCGACTTCTGCTGACCACGTTGGCGGCAGGTGCCGTCGGTGCATTCATGGGAGCGGCTCCAGCGACTGCCACGCCACCCTGCCAGGTCAACTGGGAACTCAATTCGGAAGGTGTCTGCGAGCCGTACTACAGCACCCCGATCAACGGCTACAACCCATATGGTCCCAGTCCGGAATCGGTCGGCATCCATGCAACGGACATCTGCGCTTGGCGCGCGAAAGGGATCAGCGAGACTGACATTGTCAACCACATGGTCGAGACGAATCCCGGCATGATCACTCCGAACGTCGAGGACTTCGTTAGGCAGGCCGAGGAGGACAACTGTCCTCAGATGCTTGTCGAGTTGGCAACCGGCTCCACTTGGTGAGTCCCTCCGCCCGTGGTGGTGGCGCGCACCTCTGGACGCTTCGATCACAATGCACTGCCCGCAATACGTCGAATGTGTTTTCTCGGGATGGTCTGTAGTGAGGTTTGCAAATATGGAGAAGCAATGAAAATGAAGAAGCTCATTGCCGCCCTAGTGATGACCGGGATGACAAGTGTGGGCCTGGCGGTAGGGCCGGGTACGGCGAACGCACGGCTGTCGGCGGCAACTGAATACTGACCACTGCGCGGCAACTGAAAATTGACCAGCTTCCTGGAGACCCTTGGCTATAGGCCGAGGGAGGAAGCGAGTGTTGAGCGTGGAGGACTGGGCAGAGATCCGGCGGTTACGCCGGGCTGAGCAAATGCCGATTGCGGAGATCGCACGGGTGTTGGGGATATCGCGGAACACGGTGAAGACGGCGCTGGCCTCCGATGGCCCGCCGAAGTATCAGCGGGCGCCGGCGGGGTCGGTGGCAGACGGGGCCGAGCCCAGGATTCGTGAGCTGTTGGCGGCGTTCCCGCGGATGCCGGCGACGGTGATCGCCGAACGGATCGGATGGTCGTATTCGATCCGAACATTGAGTGAGCGGGTGCGGGAGTTGCGTCCGGTGTATCTGCCGCCGGATCCGGTATCGCGCACAACCTATGTGGCGGGCGAGATCGCCCAATGTGACTTCTGGTTCCCCGACGTCGAAGTGCCGGTCGGGTACGGCCAGATCCGTGTCAATGGCCAAATGGAAGTACCCGCTGGTGGCCGGATAAAAGTCTCCACCCCGTGTGGTGATTCCTAGGTTGGTTGGGTGTTCTCCTTTCGGTGGTGGGCGTCTTTCATGCGGTAGGAGTCGCCGTCGGTGATGACGACGGTGGCGTGGTGCAGGAGCCGGTCGAGGATGCTGACGGCGGTGGTGTGTTCGGGTAGGAATCGGCCCCATTCTTGGAATGGCCAGTGCGAGCCGATGGCCAGGGTGCGGCGTTCGTAGGCGCCGGCGACGAGCCGGAACAATAGTTGGGTGGCGGTGTCGTCGAGTGGGGCGAAGCCGAGTTCGTCGAGGATGATCAGGTCGACCCGGAGCAGCGATTCGATGATCTTGCCGACGGTGTTGTCGGCCAGGCCGCGGTAGAGGGTTTCCACGAGGTCGGCGGCGGTGAAGTAGCGCACCTTGTGCCCGGCATGGATGGCGGCGACTCCCAGTCCGATCAGGGTGTGGGACTTACCTGTTCCGGCGGGTCCGATGATGGCCAGGTTCTGTTGTGTGCGTATCCATTCCAGGCTGGATAGGTAGTCGAACACTTTCGGCTGGATCGAGGAGACTGTCACGTCGAACGACTCGAGTGTCTTGGTGACGGGGAAGCCGGCGGCCTTGAGGCGGTTGACGACGTTGGAGGCATCCCGTGAAGCGAGTTCGGTTTCGATCAGGGTTCGCAGCACTTCCTCGGGGGTCCAGCGTTGGGTCTTCGCGGTGATCAACACTTCGGGTGCGGTGCGTCGGATCGCGGCCAGTTTGAGTCGCCGTAACCCGGCGTCGAGATCAGCGGCCAGCGGCGGAACTGACGGTGGCGCAACGGGTTTTACGGCCTTCGCTGATGTGCTGGTCATGACGTGACACCCCCGTCGGCCGGGCTCACCGTGTAGGCGTCCAGCGAACGCATCGGGGCGACCGGGAGGTCCAGGATCAGCGCGTCACCGGCCGGGCGGGGCTGCGGTGTTCCCGCGCCGGCGGCCAGGATCGAGCGCACGTCAGCAGCACGGAACCGCCGAAACGCCACCGCCCGGCGCAACGCCGCGGTCAGTGCGTCGGTGCCGTGCGCGGCTCCCAACCCGAGCAGGACCTCCAGTTCAGAGCCCAGCCTGGTGTTGCCGATCGCCGCTGCCCCGACCAGGAAGGCCTCGGCATCCGCACCCAGGGCGCAGAACTGCTGCTCGGTCGTGGTTCGGGGTCGTGGACCCCGGTTCGGTGCTGGTCGTGGCCCGTCGTAGTGCCCGTCGAGAATCGACGCACTGCCTGGGGCGGCGAGCTCGTGTTCGGCCACGATCATCCCGGTGGCCGGTTCAACCAGGCAGACCGCGCCGTGATCGACCACGACGGCGACGTTGGTCCCGATCAGCCGGGTCGGCACCGAGTAGCGGGCCGAGCCGTATCGGATACATGACAGTCGGTCGACCTTGCGCAGTACCGAGGGTGCCCCGATCTGCAACCGCAGCGTCGGCAGTGGTTGCAGCAGTTCACGTTCGACGATCAGCCGTTCGTTGGGAACGGCGCAGATCTCCGAATGCATCGTGGCGTTGACTTCGGCGCACCACGCTGCGGCGGCGGTGTTCGCGACCCGCAGATCGACTGGCCGTCCGGCGATGGCGGCTTCGGTCAACAACGGGACGGCCAGGTCGCGTTGAGCATAGCCGCAGAGGTTCTCCACGATTCCCTTGGACTGCGGGTCGTTGGCGTGGCAGAAATCCGGAGTGAATCCGTAATGCCCTGCCAATCTCACGTATTCGGCCGTCGGGATCACCACGTTGGCAACCACCCCGCCCTTGAGGCACGCCATCCGGTCGGCCAGCACTCGCGCCGGAACACCACCGATCGCATTGAATGCTTCGGCGACCAACGCCAACGTGGTGGAGGCTTTCTGGTCGGTGGCGAACGCGACGAAGCGCCACCGTGAGAACGCCAGCACCGCGCAGAACAGGAATAATCCCGGCGCGGCCTGGGCCCAGTCGATGACCAGATACTCACCCGGTGACCACACCGCGGGACGTCGCCCTCGGTGATGCTCGTTGCGCCACAACGTCTTCGCCTCGGCGACCAGGCGGCGGAAGTTACGGGCGGATCCCTGATAACCGGCAGCCCTGGCCATCGGCAGCATCCGTTTGGCCGACATCCGGCCCTGGGACTTCTCGACACGGTCGGTGACCAGGTCGGTCACCGCATCGTAGTTGTGGGCCCGTTGGGCCCGTGGCGGTGCGCTATCGCCGGCTTCGAACTTCTTCACGATCCGTTTGACGGTCTTGGGGGTGGTGTGGCAGAGGTCGGCAGCACCTCGGTACGACCCGACTTGTTGGTAGGCGGAAATGATGTCCATGCGGTCCTTCGCAGACTTCAATGGAACTCCCCGGTGGTGGTGGCGTTTGGTTGGCACCTTCACCGTCACCATCGGGGCCCACAGTTCCTGATCGACACGACGAACACAGGGTGGGGACTTTTATCTGGCCACCAGCGGGGACCTCTACTTGGCCACCAGCGGGTACTTTTTCATGGCCACGGACAATCCGCACGGCCACCGCATTGCCGGTGTTGACGATGGTGTGCGGGTATTCGCGGTGGGCCTCAGCAATGCTCATCCCGACGCGGACAGCCGAAGACCTCTATGCCGGTTGGTGGCAGCATCTTTGGACGCTGGGAGCGGTGCCGCGGGTGTTGGTCTGGGACGGCGAGGGCGCGGTCGGGCGGTGGCGGGCACGCCAGCCCGAGCTGACCGCGGCATGCCAGGGGTTTCGCGGCACGCTCGCAACCAAGGTGCTGATCTGCAAACCCGCCGATCCCGAAGCCAAGGGACTCGTCGAGCGGTTCCACGACTACCTGGAACGGGCGTTTCTGCCAGGTCGGGTGTTCACCTCACCGGCGGACTTCAACACCCAACTAACCGAATGGTTAGTGCGGGCCAATCACCGCCAGCACCGGGTGTTGGGGTGTCGCCCAGTGGATCGGATCGAGGCCGACAAGGCGGCGATGCTGAGCCTGCCGCCAGTGCCACCGAGCCTGGGGTGGCGCAGTTCGACCCGGCTGCCGCGCGATCACTACGTCCGTCTCGACGGCAACGACTACTCGGTGCACCCGATCGCGGTCGGGCGGCGCATCGAGGTCACCGCCGATCTGGAACGGGTCCGCATCTGGTGCGGTGGCGCCCTGGTCGGCGACCATGTTCGGATCTGGGCCAAGCACCAGACGATCTCTGACCCCGAGCACGTGGATGCAGCCAAGCTGCTGCGCCGCCACCGTTTCGACGTTCTCACTGTGCCAGCGCACGTCGAGGTCGAACAACGCCGGCTGGCCGATTATGACGCCGTGCTCGGGCTCGATGGGCCGGTGGCGTGATGGCCACCAAGACCGCGAGTGGCAGCCGGGACGTGACCGCGGAGCTGGCGTATCTGACCCGGGCCTTGAAAGCGCCGACCCTGCGTGAGGCGATCGACCGGCTGGCAGAGCGCGCGCGCACCGAAACCTGGAGCTACGAGGAATTCCTGGCAGCGTGTCTGCAGCGTGAGGTGTCCGCCCGTGAATCCCACGGCGGGGAGGGACGCATCCGGGCGGCTCGGTTTCCATCCCGGAAATCGTTGGAGGAGTTCGACTTCGACCACGCCCGCGGCCTCAAGCGCGATCTCATCGCCCATCTGGGAACTCTGGACTTCGTTACCGCCAAAGACAACGTGGTGTTCCTGGGCCCACCCGTTATCAACGGGTAGCAACACGCTCGAATCTATGTATGTGACAAGGGGGTTGATGCGGGGCAAGTCATCGTTGTTGCCGGTTTATCGGCGGGTGTTCTTCAACGTGAAGGAACGGCAACGATGGCGTATCCGGTGGCTGTGTGTCCTGCGGGTGGGCAGCGGACGTGGACTGTGCTTGGCGAGGACTTCGCAACGGTCGGTCCGATCGAGGAGTGGATCGAAGCTCACCGGCACCTGTGGTCACCGAACACGGTGCGTGGTTATGCGACGTCGTTGGCGCAGTGGTGGAGCTTCCTGGAGCAACGCGGACAGACCGACGGTTGGCGTGATGTCGGTGTCCCCGCGTTCACGGCGTTCCTGTCCTGGCAGCGCAATGGCCGCACGGTTGAACATCGGCTGACCGGGTCTGGCCCGACGCCGACCGCTGCAACGTTGGAAGTCCGCCTGGCAGCGGTGATTTCGTTCTACCGTTGGCATCAGGCCGTGTCCGGGGTGGCGGTAGCGGGACGGCTCCTTCGTGGAGCACCGCGGCACCGACCGGCGCGAGGCTTGCTTGCGCATCTGGATGCGCGTTCGGCCCCGGTCGCGTCATCGCTGGTGCGCGTGCGCCGCGACCGCCGCCGCGACAGACCGCCCGTGCTCCTGCCCGAGCAGATTCAGGCGATCCTGGATGGCTGCGCGGTCTTCGACGCCGAGTCCGGATCGTGGCGAGGCAACCTGCGCGATCGGTTCGTGTTCGCCCTGTTGGCCGAGACCGGGATGCGTCTCGGGGAGGCGCTGGGTCTGCGGATCGGCGAGTTCGTGCTTGGCCGCGGCGGCACCGCGTATGTGCAGATCGTGCCCCGCTCGGATAATCCCAACGGGGCGCGGGTGAAGATGATGCGACCGCGACGGGTCTATGTCGGGGCCGACCTCGAGCGGCTGTTCGCCGACTATCTCACCGATATCGCCTGCCGGGCAACCGAAGGCGGCATTGCTCTTACGGACACGTCGCCGCTACTGGTGAATGTGTTCCGACCACCGTTGTTGGCCGCATTGCGAGAGACGACGGTCCGGGAGAAGGTGGCCACGCTGCGTCGGCGCTGCATCGGGCCACCCGGGTGGACGCCGCATTGGTTCCGCCACACCCATGCCACTGCACTGCTGCTGGCGGGGACGCCGGAGTGGGTGGTCTCCCGACGCCTCGGGCACGCCCACGTGCAGACCACCCTTGACCTCTACGGCTGGGTTCGCGATGACGAAGCCCTGCGAGCAGCAGCCAACTGGGCGTCCTATGCCAGCAGCTGGCGGGTGGCCGAGTGATCGACGAGCATGGCCACCTGCGCCTGCGTAGTGCCGAACACCTCGATCCGATCTGGCGACTCTTTGACGAGCTGCCAGCACAGTGGCGTGGCCCCGTGCTCGGGCCCGGTATCGAGAACTGGGCGTCGATTACCGAGAATGATTGGCCGCATTTGGATCTGAGCGAATTACCCGATCCGTTCGCCGCGGAGCTGGCGTGGATGGCGCACTGGCAGGCCGGTGATGGCACCCGTGTCTCGGTGTTGGCGATGGCGCAGTTGGCCAACATGATTCGGCGGGCAGTTACCGAGGGCCGTGATTTCCCCTCGTCGATCCGGGCGATGGATTACGACGCCGCCGCGGTGTTGCAGAGCTGGTTCTATCTCAGCAGGGGCAAGCGACTGCCCTCACCCCGAGGTCGGGGCCGGGTGCACGCTCTGTTCGGGTTCGCCCGGCACGCCCTGATCGCCGCCTGCCACGACGGCCCGTGGTGGCACCTGGACTTCTGGCACCCGCGCTGCGATCCGCGGATACCACTGACCGATCGTGAACCGGTCGCCAACTACGGCTGCGCACCCGGAGATATACAGCTTCCGTGGTTGCGGGCCGCGGTGAAGTGGCACCTGGGCACGATGCTCGAATCCGGGGCGCTGCGCTGGACCACGGTCAGCCAGGAACGCATGCGCAGCTTCCGCCGGTTCGACAACTGGCTGACCGCCAGCTTCGACGACCCGACTGGCATCCTGGGCGACCCAACGAGCGCGGTCGAACAGGCGGCGGCGTTCGCGCGGTGGACCGCCGTGGCAGCCAACCGCGTCACCCGCCAATCCGACACACGCCACCTCGGAAGAACAGTGCCGATCCGGGGAATCAACGACGACCTGCGAGCGGTGGCCGGCCTCTTGGACTTCATTGCCGCCAATCCCGGGGAGGCTCGCAGCGTTCTCGGTGCCGAGCCCTGGCAACGAGTGAGCGCAGCACACGCCTCCAGCTGGTTCGGCCGGGTCACCCGGATACCGCATCAACGCGGTTTCAACGATGCGAACTACATCGATGATCACGCACTCGCGCAGATCACTGCGGCGCTGCCGCTGATCGGGTTGCCGCGCACCGAGCAGATGACCATCACCCGCGGCGACGGCACCACCCTCACCGCCAACGGACTTGACGACCCGCAAGCGATGCGGATGATCCTGCTGCAGATCCTCACCGGCCGGCGGGCCAGCGAGATCCGCACCTGCGACTTCGACTGCCTTTCGGCTGCGCCCGCCACTACCGCAGCGGCCGAGGGCGATGGCCAAATGCTGACCAGGTTCCGCTACGCGCAGAGCAAGATCGATGTCGCACCCGACATCATCCTCGTCGACCGCGAGGTCACCGAAGTCATTGCCGAACAACACCGTTGGCTCCAAATCCAGCATCCAGAAGGCAGCAGGCGGTATCTGTTCGCGCGGCGTCTGGGCAACCGCCGCGGTGACAAACCCTATCCGGCAGGTACCTACAACTGGGTGCTGCGCAGCCTCAGCGACCTCGTTCAGATCACCGACGCCAAGGGCCACGCCGTGCGGTTAAGCCACACTCACCGCTTCCGCCACACCCGGCTGACCCGACTGGCCGAACTCGGTCTGCCGATTCACGTCCTACAGCGCTATGCAGGGCACGCCACCCCCACCATGACGATGCACTACATCGCCGCCCGCGACGAACACGCCGAGCAGGCATTCCTGGCCACGGCCAAGCTGCGATCCGACGGCACCCGCATCCAACTCTCCAGCGACGACCACGACAGTCTGCACCTGTTCCGCCGCGCAGACCGGTTCCTGCCCAACGGGTGGTGCATGCTGCCACCGCTGCAATCCTGCGACAAAGGCAACGCCTGCCTGACCTGCTCAGTTTTCGTCACCGACCACACCCACCACGACGTACTGCAACGTCAACTCCGCGAGACCACCGACCTGATCGACCGGGCCACAACGGAATTCGAACAGCGACACGGCCATCCCATGCCCGAGGACAACGTCTGGCTGATCCGCCGCCGAGCTGAACACCACGCGCTTACCCGACTCCTGGCCGCCCTCGACGATGCGCCCGGCTCCGCAGCCCACGGCGCGACAACCCAGTGTCATCGAGCCAGCGCTGGACCAGTCCCGCTGACTCTCGATCTCACCGCCCACCGCAGGAGCACCCCATGACCGACTCCCGAGAACGCCGCATCACCGCACTCACCCAAGCAGCGAAAGCCAAGTCTCAGAACAAGACCCGAGACGCTGAGCAGGCCATCCGCCGACTGGTCAAACGTGGCGACCCGATCACTTTCCAGGCCGTGCAACGCGAAGCGGCCGTCTCTCACGCCTTCCTCTACAACCATCCCGAACTGCGCAAACGAATCGAACATCTGCGCGGCACCCGCCCCAAGGCCCCCGCCGACCAATCCGTGGACACCGACAGCACGCTCGTCATCACGCTGACCCGCCAGATCGCCGAACTCAAGAAACAGCACCACCAGCAACTCAAAGCACTCCGCGACGCACTCGAACGAGCACACGGAGAGAACCTCGACCTACGGCGCGAACTGGCCCGCCGCGGCATCCAGCCCTCGCCTAACGTCGTATCGATCGCAACAACGTCCTGAACAGGCATAACACGGTCATTCTGCGTTCGAACCTTCGATAACGGGTGGAACCGGAAAGACCCACCTGGCGATCGGCATCGCGATCCGGGCATGCCAAGCCGGGCACCGGGTCCTGTTCGCCACCGCCAGCCAATGGGTCGACCGACTCGCTGCCGCTCACCACAGCGGCACCCTGCAAGCCGAACTCGTCCGCCTCGCGCGCTACCCGCTGCTGGTCATCGACGAAGTGGGCTATATCCCGTTCGAGCCAGAAGCGGCCAACCTGTTCTTCCAACTGGTGTCCTCGCGCTACGAACGCGCCAGCCTCATCGTCACCTCCAACAAGCCCTTCGGCCGCTGGGGTGAAGTCTTCGGCGATGACGTCGTCGCGGCCGCAATGATCGACCGCCTTGTCCATCACGCCGAGGTCATCGCCCTCAAAGGAGACAGCTACCGCATCAAAGACCGAGACCTCGGCCGCGTACCCACCGTCACGGCCGAAGACCAATGAACCCAAGCTGGTCAATTTTCAATTGCCGACAGCTGGTCAATTTTCGGTTGCCGTTGACAACGGCCGTACTGCGAGACGGGAGGCTATCCCGGAACAGGGTCACTTTGTGTCGGTGGACCTTACGGTCCAATCCCGGTGCAATGGGTGCCCGACTCTCCGTATGGCGTCGCGTCGGACCCCACAAAAGCAGCGATATTGGGAGAACCCGACACGATGCACTTCACCAGCATCCAGCAGTTCGGGAACGTTTACTCGAACGCGGTATGCAGCGACCTAGACGCCGACCCGACGCGCCACAGAATATGGACCCAAGTTTCAGTCTGGATGACGCAGACGAACCTGAGTTACACGGAGCTCCAGCAGGGAATCGGCTACGTCATAGATACCTACTGCCCCCAATACCGGGACATCTACGCGTCCTACAGGGGCTACTACCCATAAAGGAAACGACGTGCGGCAGGGCCCGACAGATCGAACGCGCGGAGCTGGCCAGTCACCCTGGGATCGGTGGGTTCGACGAAGGTCACGGTTTCAGTCGCGGCGTTCTGACTAAATGTGATGAACTCCGACAACTGTGAGGCCATGAAAACAGTCGGAGTCTGCCGTTAGTATCCGGCAATGCCACTGACGATCGGCGACACCTTCGCCGGATACCGCGTGCTGCGCCAGCTGGGGTCGGGCGGGATGGGCGAGGTCTATCTGGTTCAGCACCCTCGACTGCCGCGTCAGGAGGCCCTGAAAGTCCTGCGCCCGGAGTTCTCCCAGGATGAGTCGTTCCGTGAGCGGTTTATCCGTGAAGCAGATCTCGCATCGGGGTTGCGACACCCTCACATCGTCGGCATCCACGACCGGAGCGAGCACGACGGCCTCCTGTGGATCGCGATGGACTACGTTGAGGGCAGCGACCTCGGCCAGCTGCTGGACGGGAGGTACCCGCAAGGCCTCCCTGTTGGGCATGTCTTGACCGTCATCACTGCTGTGGCCAGTGCGCTGGACTACGCGCACAAGAAGCGCCTGCTGCACCGAGACGTCAAGCCAGCCAATATCATCGTCGCCGACCTCGATGCCGACGACCCCAAGATCTTTCTTGCCGACTTCGGGATAGCTCGACCACTAAACGACACCAGCAGCATCACCACGACCAACATGACGGTCGGCACCGTCGCCTACGCCGCACCAGAACAGCTCATGGGCGAGCCAATTAACGGAAAGGCCGATCAGTACGCGCTGGCCGCGACGACGTATCACTTGCTGACTGGATTGCAGCTCTTCCCAAACTCCAACCCAGCGGTCGTCATTAGTCGGCACCTCAGCACGACACCACCCTTGCTCGGCGACGAACGTCCCGACCTCGCGGTGCTTAACGCACCAGTCCGCCAAGCACTCGAAAAGACACCCGAAGACCGTCACGCCACCTGCGCAGCCTTCGCGCAGGCCGTCAGCGGCGCGAGTGCTTCGACGGCATCGCGGCAGACGACCGTACTGGCTCCAGTCGCTGCTCGTCCGCATTTGGTGCCACGTTTGTCTGAGATCCGCAAAGCACCGCCCCTGACGAAGACGCTTTCGCCGTTAACGCCGCCCTATCCACCTACTCAAACGCAGGAGGTGCGGGTACGTCGGGCATGGCCGATTGTCGCCGGCACTCTGGTTGCCGTCGCCCTTGTTGGCGGTGCAGCTGTCGCGTTGGTCTCGCGTCCTTGGGAGCGAAGCGGGATGGCGACCGGTACACCGGTTGTTAGCAGCGCGCGGACTGAAACGCCTTTGATGCCAACGAGTTCTACGGTGACTGCGCATGCCCCGACTGCCACTGCTGCACCGACGTCCGCTACGTGGTCATATGCAGGATTGTCGTGTCCGTACGTTCCAGCGTTGACGTTGCAAACAGTCCAATCCGTGGTTGTCATTTGTGACGAGGGCAATGGCATCTATACCTATAAGGGTCTGCGCCGAAAGGACAACGCTCGAATCGATCTGCCTGGAGTCGTGGCCACTCCGGCGGGATTCTCGGTAGCCAACGAGGACACCCGGTACGACATCAGTCGAAACGGGCTGGTGATCTATACAGGCGGCGACGTTTACGCCGAACCGGCGATCTCGGCGGGACCGTGATTACGTGCTGCAAGCAGTGCATTCTGACGCAACTGTGCCGTCAATTTTAGTTCTACACCAAGGGGAGGAAAGTCTGTGGGTCTGTCGGATTACGAGCGGCTTCAGCTTGACAAGGTGCGTGAGCACAAAGAGCGAGAACTTCGTGGGTCCGCTCGACACCTCGTGCCGGAGTCGGTTAAAGAAACGGGCCGCAAGTTGTATGGCAGCGCGCTAAAAGCTCCGGGTGCCGCCAAGCTGAAGGACAGCGGAGCCGCTGCTCTAAAGGCGACCGCCGAGGGTGCTGGAAAGTTCATGACCCGCACAGGGCAACTGACGACGTCCGAGACTCGCGTCATCCGGTCCTATGTCAAGAAGGGCCACACCGTCGAGCGCCTTGATGACATCCACGAACTGGATCTACGAGCAATCGACAAGGTTGCTTCGTTCACGCGGTTGCACTACGCCTATTCCATCTCCGCCGCAACCGAGGGCGCAGCAGCCGGACTTGCGGTTAGCGGCGGGCAAGCGTTGGCGGCATTCGGTGCGGTAGCGGGAGCAGGAGCGGCAGCTGCACCAGGGCTGGGGACCATTGCAGCCGCGATGGGCGTTGACGCTGCTGCGCTTCTGGCCGCCTGCAGCCGGGTCATTGCGCACGACGCTCTCTACTACGGCTATGACCCGCGTGACCCTGCCGAAGAAGTTTTCATGATGCAGATCATCGGTCTAGGTCTCGCTGTGACTCCGTCCGCTAAAGCGGTTGCTTACCAGCAGCTTGCGATCTTGACCCGTAGCCTCGCGACCAATGTGGCCTGGCGGCAACTGAATCAACAGACGTTCGTCAAGGTTGTGCAGCGATTCGCCACCCAGTTCGGCCAGAAGCTGACCAAAAAGAAGCTCGGACAGTTCGTTCCGATCGCCGGTGTGGGAATTGGTGCCGCGTTGAACTGGAAAATGGTGGACGACGTCGCCAGTGCCGCCTACTGGGCATATCGTGAGCGGTTTCTCTTCGACAAGGGCGGTGAAATTAGGCCTGTGGTGATCGACGCCGAAGTCGATAAGTCTGGCGTCGCCGAGGACGACGCGATCGATGTGATCGGCATTCTTGAGTCAGAGGGAGTGACTATTGACAATGGCGGCCCAATCACAGAGGGCTAGATCAGAAGCGCTGCGATCGAAGGATCTTCACTGGCACACGAAAGAGTTTCAATTTGACGGACAGCCCTAAACAGACGGAGCAGTCAGCTGACTGGAAGCCGGTGATGCTTCAGCTGATTCATGACAAGTTGACCGCGCTAGAGGCTAATTACGCATTCGGGAAGAAGGCGCGCAAGCGGCTCGATGAAATCGTGAACCAGGCCGGGCGTCAGGCTAAAAAGGGGCCCGGATACCGCCGCATCTACGAACGTGCGCTGCGAGTGCAAAGGAAGGCAATCATGGCTCCGACTCGAAGCAAGCCTCAGGGGCGCCAGAGCGTCAGCAACCCTGACCTATTCGAGGGTGGGCGTGAGGTACTCGGTGGGTTGCCATCGGCGCGACGAGGGCACTAGGACTCTCGATCTGGAGTACAGGCACACGGAGTCGGATGCTTGGCAGATGCATGCTGACAGGGCCTCGATTCCGCGAGATCATATGTCGAGGAAGCTGCCCGCCTTGTTCAGACGACGCCGGCACAGACAGCGAAGCTGACGGGGCGAAGTGGAGATGCGGGCGCGAACTGTCCCAGTCTGCCGCTAACATCCGCCCATGCCGTTGAGAATCGGAGACACTTTCGCGGGATATCGCGTTCTACGGCAGTTGGGTTCCGGAGGAATGGGGGAGGTCTATTCGGTCCAGCACCCTCGGCTTCCTCGTCAGGAAGCACTGAAGGTCCTGCGCCCGGAGTTTTCCCAGGATCCGTCGTTTCGGGAGAGGTTCATCCGCGAAGCCGACCTGGCCGCGGGCCTGCGCCACCCCCATGTCGTGGGTATTCACGACCGGGGTGAGCACGAAGGTCAGCTTTGGATCACGATGGACTACATTGACGGCACCGACCTCAGACACCTTCTGGAGCGGCGCTACTCGGAAGGCATGCCGGTGGGGCATGTCCTAGCAGTCGTCACTGCCGTGGCCAGCGCGTTGGACTACGCCCACAAGAAGGGCCTGCTACACCGCGACGTTAAGCCCGCGAACATAATCGTCGCGGACCTCGATACCGACGACCCCAAGATTTCCCTGGCCGATTTCGGGATCGCCCGACCCCTCGACGACACCAGCGGAATCACCACGACCAACATGACTGTCGGCACGGTTGCGTACGCCGCCCCGGAACAGCTCATGGGTGAAGCCATGAACGGAAGAGCCGACCAGTACGCCCTTGCCGCGACGACCTACCACTTATTGACCGGATCGCAGCTCTTCTCAAATCTGAACCCAGCGGTTGTGATTAGTCGGCATCTCAATGCATCAGCACCTGCTCTAGGTGACGCACGGCCTGAACTAGCCTCGCTCGATCACCCTCTGGCGACCGCCCTAGCCAAAGATCCAAAAGATCGCTTTCCACGCTGCGTTGATTTCACCCATCAGCTCACCGAAATCGCTGCGGCACCGGACAATCGACTTCACGAAGCCGCAACAATAGCCGCTGTGGCAGCGAGCAGACCTCAGCGAACCAATGCGCCAAATGCCAATTTGATTCGCCCGGGCCGCCGGTCGTGGTTCGCCGCCCTGGCCGTCGTGGGCGTGTTCCTCCTGGTCGCCGCATTGGTGCTGGTCTGGCGACCGTGGCGGCCTACCACTTCTACAGAAGCGTCGGGAACCCAACCGGCTCCGACCACCACATCCACCCCCACTGAGACCGCCGCGCCAGCGCCGCCACCGCCGCTACCTCCGATCACGTTGCCGACAACGACTACAACCTCGACGGCACCTGACACCGATCCGGAGTTGGAACCGTGCGGCATTGGCTACTTTGGCACAGTGAACGAGCCGGAGACCATGGACTCCTACTCGCTATGCACCGGCGCTGGCTGGGTTTACGTCAATGCTCCGCTCATCACCTCAGGGGGGTGTTCGCGTCTCGGCACGGTTGGCCCTAACTATGGACAGGGGCCATACACAGTGTGCACGCCACAGGGTTGGGTCGAAGTCAACCGGCCGGTCTGCGCGGATTTCGCCAATCACTTCAAAGGGCCAGATGGGTTCATATGCTGACGGCAACCCAGTGGAGCTGAGGTGAGCAAACCCCGAAATCCGGGACCCAAAAGAATAAGGGCACACGAGAAGCTGGATCTGGTGGCGAAGGCTTCCGGCAGAACATCCAAGCCCGAGACGCGTCAGTACGAGTACGCAGCGACGGACAGAACGGTAGCTTGGGGGAGGGGAATCGACTGCAGACATCGGGCTTTGGGTTCATCGTGGTCGATCTAATGTGCAGGCGACCTTCGCCTCTGATAAGAAGCTTGGATCACCGGGCGTGGGATTGAGGGATGCATGACGACTGACGTTCAGCGAGAGTCGCTCATCGGTGCACTGGTGAGAGCTCGTATTCCAGCTGAGAACCACGCATTCATCCAGGCGATGGTAGCTGCCGCCGGACTGACCCAGTTCAGTATCGTCGACGTCAGCGAGCCGTACGTCTCGGCGACGGGGAACGGCAACTTTCCGGCACTCAGTATCTTCTGGGGTTATACAACAGGTTTCACGACCGAAGAAGAGGCCTCATCGGTGTCCGGGGTGGCCGGCGAACGGCCGTTGTCGGGCAAAGGACCGTGGTTCGTAGCGCATCCAACCAACCGCGTGCGACGAGAGGCGCAGCAGCGCAGCCACCGTCCAAAAGCCGGTCTCTGCTCGACGTGCAGCATGGAGTTGCCGCTGACCGGCGTGTGCGATGACTGCGGGTAGTTCAGTCGGACATAGGACCGGTCTGCTCGGAAGAGCGATACGGGCGCCGCTAAGCCACGTTCTAGGCTAACAGCGCCAAGCAGCTTGTCTACGAGCGCCTGCCCAACTCGGCGACAACAGCGTCGTGATCGCGCGGGCGAGCGACTGATCCACCAGGACATGCCGGGGTGGATGGGTCTGCTGCCCAAATCGATGACATCTGGGTTGGCTCGCGCGTGACGGGTGTGCTGCAAAAGGTTCCAGTTGTGCTTGTGGCCTGGCCCCGCGAGTTCCGCAACCAGGTCATGCTTTTCGCTCGACGGGTTGATCACAGTGCATCGATCGAGTTCCGCGTGTTGCCCTTTCGTGGACGGGGAAACCTGAATTGCCACCACGGCTTTGTAATAGCGTTGGCGGCGCAGTCTGTACCAAAGCGAGTAGCCGATGCGCACGAAGACGTCGGCAGTAGGGTCACGCCGGCCATATGCAAGCGGTCTCGGTGAGCAGGGCAGAGACCATGTACTGGAGACAGCCGAGTCCGCCAGGCGGACACGGCGACCTCGGTGTGTCCTCCGACCGGCGGACGGCGGGGATAGGTGGCTCTCAAGCTTTTGGTCTCATGGTCGATGCCACTAGCGCCAAGAATCTCGCAAATGCGAGCGAAGTTGCTGGGACTTCGGGTATCGAGCGGGCCGGCTGAACCAGGAGTACTCGCGGACGTCGGGGTGCAGTGACCGCCACATATCGGTGTACCCGGAGGCGATCAGCCGTCCGGGCATCTCCGGTCCGATGAACTTGGCTCCCCGCGGATCCTTGTCGAGATCGTTGGTGCCGGTGTTGAAGTCGCCGATCAACAGGTCGATGCCATTCGACGAGGCGTCCCGGATCAGCGCTTCCCAGTAGGGGAGTTTCGCGGTGTTCTGCGGCATGTACACCCCGCATACGTAGGCGCCGTCGATCTCGGCGCACCACAGATGCCGCGGGTCGAGCGATTCGCTGAACGCCCAGGACCGCTCGATGCCGATGCGCGCGGCGATCAGCACGGTGTTCACCTTCGGCCCGACTGCGGGATGCGAAGTGTCGTAGCCGGCCTGCTCAAGACGGTCGATCAGCCGCGCGCCGACCGCGTTGGTGCGGAACTCGGTGACCACCAAAATGTCGGCGTCGTAGCCGAGCAGTCGAGTGGCCAGCGCATCAGCGGACTTGGTGCCGCCGTGTCGGATGTTGAGCGTCGCGAGCCTCGTGCCCACCGGAGTGTCCTCTCGCTCGACGTGGAATCTCCAGCGAGCCGATCAGTATGAGGGCGGGTACCGACAAGTGCGCTCAGCTGGGCGAATCCATCCACCGGGGCGCGAATCTGATGTCGAGGCGCACACTCGCCTTGTATCCCGACCAGGTCGCAATTCCCGGTGGCTGGCTTCCGTAGATTCCGCGCGCCGCCGCGACGACGCGCAGGTACTCGGTGGGCCATCGGATCGCGCCGGCGATCTGCTCGAGCTCTTCGCGGTCCCGACCGAGCACCCTGTCGACGAGGTCGACCGCCGGCAGTGCATGTCGTTTGTCGGTATTGCAGCGCGCACACGCCAACACGAGATTGGCCAGTCCGTCGATGCCGACGAGTGACCACGGCAGCACGTGGTCGATCGGGTTGTCGGCCGGCAGATTGGTGTCGCAGTAGAAGCAGCGCGCACCGAACGCATCCTTGAAGGGACCACGCACCGCGGCCAATGCGGTGCGGTCGCGGCCGAACAGATGCCCGGCGATGTCCGGCACCTCGGCACTGAGGAATTTGTTCATCCGGCGCACGTCATCGACCCACATGATCTCTAGCGCCGGTTTGAGCAGCCCGGCCAGCCGGGCGAGACCGGTTGCCACGCCCGGCATCAGAGCGATGGCGTCACCGTGCGCCCGCAGCGTCCGTCGGGACACGTTGGCGTGCAGGAAGCTGTCGTCGTACAGGAACGGATCATTGGAGTCTCCGCCGGGCAGCCGCTGTAGCCGATACAGCGGCTGCTGCGCCAGGCACAACCCGATCTCGTCGATGGACGCCTGGTAGACCTCCGGCGCGAGCGTCATCGCCACGCTCAACGAGGACGCCGGCGTCGCGGCGCGCAAGGCCCGGACGGCACGCGGAATGCGCTCCTCTTCTCCGCTGGACTGCCGAAGATCGTGCCCTTCGAAGGGGCGGACCTGACGCCAGTACAGCTGCAGCACCCGGTGCGCGAGATCGGGGATCGGCACGGCCAGCGGGCCCGCCGGGTGCTCGGGCAGGTTCTCGATGCTGTGGTCGATGAGCGCCATCAGCGTGGCGAGCTTGTAGGTCGCCACCCGCACCCCGGTCTCCAGGATCGCCACCAGAAGCTGACCGAGCAGCAGTGGGTCGATGGCTTCGGGCACAGACCTTTGGTACCACGGGGCAGCGCCGATCCGACCCAAGTTGTCGGAGGTCGCTGTCATTCTGTCCGGCTGGCCTGCGCACATCCGACGCAGCCAATCGTGATGGGAGCGAAACGGTGAGCAAGGGTTCATCCGGTGGGTCTGGTGGCGTGGGCGTCCTGTTTGTCGTCATCGTCGTGCTCATCGCGGCGGTGCCGAAAGAGGTCTGGATCACCCTCGGAGCCATGACTGCACTCATCCTGGTGATCTGGTTGGTCTCCAAAGCGGTTGAGGCTGCTGAGAAGAGACGTGTCGAGGAGCAGGAACGTATACGCATAGAACGCGT
Source organism: Mycolicibacterium frederiksbergense (assembly GCF_012223425.1). GTDB lineage: Bacteria > Actinomycetota > Actinomycetes > Mycobacteriales > Mycobacteriaceae > Mycobacterium > Mycobacterium frederiksbergense. The sequence continues at coordinate 460,563 of NZ_CP038799.1, read as the reverse complement.
GGCGCAGGCGGCCGCCGCCAAGCATGAACGCGTGGAGTGGGAGCGCCGGGAGAAGCAGGTGCGCATCGACATGCTCGGGCCGCAGAATGCTGTGCTGATGGAGTCTGCGCTGCGCGCGGTCAAGCAGGTTGTCGGCACCGAGGCCGCTCGCGCCGGGTGGTTGGGTGATGTCGACTTCAGCACCGATATTGCCGGGATCGCCGACGGCTTCGCGAAAGCGCATGCCCTGAACGCCGTGACCGGCAAGCTGTCGGCGCTGGACAAGCCGAGCAACGATGACCGCAAGCTCCTCGCGGAGGCGCGCGCCACCATCGCGAACCTGGAACGCACCGCGATCGAGCGGGTCGAACTGATCGCTCAGTGCGCCGTCGAGGCGCGACACATCGATGCGTCGCTGCGCGCCGAACGGGAGGATGCCCGCGTCGCCGAGCAGCGGGCCGAGCTGCACGGCAAGCTCAGCGCGATGCTCTACGGCATCGAGGCCACGCCGGACTCCACGCCCACGGACTCCGCGGTGGAGGCGGTCATGGCACGGGTGCAGGCCTATCGGGAGATCAAGAATCGAATCCAACGGGCCCGTGACGCCGAGGCCGGATAGCGCCGAACAGCAAAGTTCTGACGGGTAAAAATGTCATACCTTGGTGGGATAATGACAGAATGCCGCAAAGAATTCGTCTGCACATCCTTGAGGCCGCCGACTGGAAAGACGGGATCATCACCCTGCTCGAACCGACCTCGCCGTACCGGCCTTGGCAGTACGCGTTCGGGGAGTCCCGTCCGGGTGATTACGCCATCGTGGTGCTCGGGACCGACCCGGCGTCGGTGCTGACGAAGCTGGCTCGCATCGACCACGAAGGTCCACTCGGCGGCGCCTTGCTGCGGGACTACTCTCTCGATCTGGTCGATCTGACGACTTTGGCGATGGTGTTGGACCTGCCTAGCGCCTTCGACGGCTGGCGGTTCGACGATGACGACGCGGAACGGGCGATCCTCGCGCTGCACGAGACCCCGATACACGGCCGAGCCGCCTATCGCTGGGGACACTCATCGGTGGCTGCCGCGCGAATCCTGCTCCGGTGCAATGGGAAATGCACATCATGTGACGAGGAGATCGATCTCAGCGGATACGATGCCCGCGATCGGGTGCACGTCCACACGGTGGACCCGATACCGAGGCCGGAGCCGGACTCGCCGATTAGGACGTACCACAAATCGGGGCCCGCGCGGCCGTACCAGGCCTGGCTGCGGGAGTTGGCGCGCGACTGGCCGGGCGTGCTGTGCGGCCGCTGCGACGTCCGCATGCGGGACGGCAACTTCACCTCGCTCATCGACTTCAAGTTCAGCCGGCATCCTGCGTGCGGTGTATGCGGTGCGCGGCGTACTCAGTGGATCGGGTACGGCGAGCCGGCGAACCCGAGCGAGTGGGAGCCGTGGCGGCACATGGGTGGCTGCTGCCCACGCGACGAAACCTGGCACTGCGAGGTGTGCTCCAACGAGTGGTGAAACCGCTACTCGGTGGCCTCGAACCCCGGACCGCGTAACGGCTCTCCGAACCGGGCTCGCAATTGTAGGAGTGGCTCGACCGTCCTGAAAGCCACGTCGAGACGCTGCTCCGGCGTGCCGGTCAGCAGCACCCACGAATGCCCGGCCCCAGTGAGCGCGTCGATGAACCAGCCCGTCATCGCCGCTCGCACCGCGAGGTCGCCCTCGCGCATACCGTCGTCATCCCACGGCACACCGACATGGTCGGTGACCAGATACACGGCCCGCGGCGGGACCGCGGTCCACGCGCCCCCGGATGGGTCGCCGAGGTAGCGGCGTTTCCAGATGGCGGTCGCGAACGCGTCGGTGTCGCAGATCAGCACCGGTGATCCGGCGCGCGCCGCGGCCTGCTCGCGTCGGGTCTGCTCGGGGCCGATCAGATCGAAATCCTCGGCTGTCCAGACCATTTCGTCAAGTCTCACGCCGGGATTCCCCGCCCACTTCAGCGCGGTGTAGTCCCGTCCGTACTCCTCGACGCACTGCGTCGCCGACCACACGCCACCTCGCGCGGCGTAGTGCGCGGCCAGTCGCCGCGCGATTGTCGTCGTCCCGGTCGACTCCGCGCCCAGCACCACGACCCGCGTCGTCAACCCGGCCCGGGTCGGTGTCGCCAACTGGTCCCACCGGCCGGCGAGATCCCGGCGCACCGACGTGCTGGATCCGGCGCGTTCCAGCCGCACCGCCTTCGCGTCGAACCAGCGCGCCAGCTCGACGCAGTAATCATCCCCGCTGAACACCGCATCCACCGCAACCCCGCCGATACCGGCCCGCATCACCGCGACCTGCGCCGCCCATACCCGTTGATCCGTCACGTCCATTGGCGCATCACAGCGGATACCGGCGACACGCACGTTCGCATCGCCCGCGTGCTCCTCTCGCATCCACGCGACACGGTCGGCCAGCGGCACGGTCTCCACCGCGGAGGCCATCACCAGCACGGTGAACGCATCGCAGCGTGCCGCCGCCGCCCGGATCGCTTGGTGATGACCGAGATGCGGCGGATAGAACTTCCCGACCAACAGGCCATGCCGGAACTCGTTCATCACGCCACGCTTTCGGCCAGCGGTACGCGCGCCCGTGTCCACTCGCGCAGACCGAGGATGCACAACCCGAGGAACAGCACGTAGATCGCGGCCGTCAGGTTCAGGCCCTGGCTGATGTAGAGCGGAATGTAGATGCAGTCCGCGGCGATCCAGAAGAACCACGTCTCGATCCGCCGGGTGTTGAGGAGCCATTGCGCCGCCAGCGCCAGGCAGGTCGTCAGCGCATCCCACAGCGGTGCCGAACCGTCGACCGCGGTAAGGATCTCGCTGAGCGCCCAAGTGCCCACCGCCACGAACGCCACACACATCGTCAGCACGCGCCAATGCGAGCGGCGCACCGTGACCGGCGCATCGCCGGTCCGTCCCGACCGCCACTGCCACCAACCGATGGCGCCGAGTCCGATGTAGAGCAGCTGCAGCGTCGCCCCCGCCCACAGCTGCGCCGAGACGAACAGGACGAGGAAGAACACGCAGTTGGCAATGCCGACAGGGAAATTGAGAATGCTGCGCCGCACCGTCAATGCCACACACAGGCCGCCGGTGATGAAGCCGAGCAACTCAGCGGTGCTGACCTGATCGCTTCCGATGGTGAACAGCACTGCGTTCAGTGGCTCGACCAGCCGCGCCAGCCAGTCGATCATGTCGTCACCGCCAGCCGGCGTACCGAGTCCCGGAATGCCGGGTTCGGGCTCGCGTCAGGCAGCACGTCCAGCACCGCCTGCAGGGCTTCGTCACCACTGATTTCCCGCACAAGTGCACCGTAGAGCGCCGCGACGGTCGGTGTGCGGCTGTAGGCCTCGACGCAGTGCAGCAGCACCGTGTGGCCCTGCGCGCGGAGTTCCTCGACGGCGCGGGCCGCGTCGAGCAACACGTGGTCGAGGTGCGGATTCTCATCGGCGTTGGAGCTGTCGATCAGCCTCACCTCGACATGCGGCATCCCGACCGGCACATCGGCGTCAGCCACCCGGCACAGTGACACCACCGCATCCACCTCGGACGGCAATCGGCGCAGCGCCCCGATGCCACCGATCAGCACGCCGTCGTCGAAGGGATGGGGGACAAGGGCATCGGTGCGGTAACCGGCGTAGGACGGGCCGCTACTCGGCGCACCCTTGCGCTGAATTGCCGTTGCGAGACCCACCAGGTCCCGCGCGGTCATTCTCGGCCAGCCGTGCAGCAGTCGGCGCCACTGCAGCGGCACGGCGGACGCTCCATACGCGGCACCGAGCAGGCCGCCGGCGATCGCGGCGACGGTGTCGGTATCGAATCCGGAGCGCACCGCAGCGTCGAGCCCATCGCGCAGATGCTCTGGTCCGCCACCGCGGGTGCTCGAGATGGCCGACCACGCCGCCTGCAGCGCGGCGACCGCCCAGCCGTTGTTCGGGATGTCAGCGGGCCGGACCTTTTCTGCCTCGTCAAAGCGGGTGGCCCACAGCTTGCGACGGGCGGTGTCGAGATGGCGCAGCCCGACGCTGACATCGAGTTCGGCGGTCAGCACCGCGTGCCGGATCGCGCAGCACCACAACACGGCGGCATCACCCGCGTCGGGGTCGAAATGGGTGAGCTCACTGATCGCGCGAGCCGCCGCGACCATGGCGTCCTCGTCATCGAGGTAGGCCAGCGCGACCGGTGCGGTGCGCATCAACGAGCCGTTGCCGGCGGTGCGGCCTGTACGTGCGTGGTGCTCGGTCGACGCCGCGCGGGCGGCGGCCGCCGTGATAGCCCCGCCGCGGGCCGCTGTGGACAGCACGGACCGGGTCTGGATGCCGACATCCTTGGCGGTCAAAGACCAGGTGTGCCAGCGGGATACGATCGCGTCCTGCACGGCCTCGTCGCGCAGATCGGCCCCGGTGGCGGCGACTTCGGCGATCGCGATGGCCATCGCGGTGTCGTCGGTCCACTCACCGGCCTCCCACGGCCCGCCGCCCGTCATTTCGACGGGTAACTCAGGCCCGCGCGGCGGCTGGAACTCATACGGCGCCCCCAGGGCGTCGCCGGCGGCGGTGCCCAGCAGCACGCCCTCGGCCCGGTCATTGCGTGATGTCATGTCACCCTCCCCATTTTGCGCGAATCTGCGCTAATTGATGGTTGACTGTACGCTGAGGCACTGACATGGACAACGGAATTCCTTTGAGCAGCAGCGGGCGGGCCCTCACGGACTACCCGCGACCTTCCGTTGCCGTCGACGCCGCGGTCCTGACACCCGATCCGGACCTGGGTCTGGCTGTGCTGCAGGTGCGTCGCGCGCAGAGCAGGGGGTGGGCGCTACCGGGCACCTTCCTGCACGAGGGGGAGACGCTCGCCGACGCAGTCAAGCGCTCGCTGGCCGACAAGGCGGGCGTCCACGGGGTGGCGCCGCGTCAACTCCACGTCTTTGATGCGCTCGGCCGTGATGGCCGGGGCTGGGTGCTGTCGGTCGCGCACGTGGCGGTGGTTCCCGCCGGCAAGTTGTCGACACGAATCCCCGAGACCACCCGGTTGGTGCCGGTGGATGCGCCCGGCCGGCTGGTCTACGACCACGCCGAGATCATCGCGCTGGCCGTCGACGACGTTCGTGCCCGTTATGCCGGAACACCTGACCCGGATCGACTGCTCGGCGAGCAGTTCACCCTGCGTGACCTACGTCTGCTGCATGAGGCTATCGAGGGGGAGGCGTTGCAGCGCGACACCTTTCGGCGCGCCATGGAGCCGCACCTGGAGCCCACCGGTGAACGGGTGGCCCTCGGTCGGGGGCGTCCGGCTGAATTGTTCCGGCGCAACGCATATCGCACCTGACTTGACTTTCAAGCAGCGCTCGCCGGCGCCAACATGGCCGTGATCAGGCCCTGATCACGGCCACCAGTGCAGCGTCGATGATCTTGTCGTCACGAGTGGCAACGGTGAGGTTGCGGCGCAGTGCCTGCGCCACGATCGCCCGATCGAATGGGTCTTTGTGTTGCCACGGGAGCCGTCCGGCGAGAATCGCGTCGGCAGACTCGATGGGCAATTCCGCGGCGCTCATACCGGCAATGATGTCCGGCCAAGCCGACAGTAACGCCTCACCATCGAGTCTCCCGATCCTGGTTTTGATGGCGATTTCCCATGCGGAAGCGGCACTGACGACGACGTGGGTTTCGGGCTTGATCAGCTCTGCCATGGCTGCGGCCTCCACTTCGGCCGGTGCGCTGACCAGCCACAGGAGGGTGTGGGTGTCCAGAAGAACGTTCACGACTCGTCGGCGCCGTCCCATGCGTGTAGTTCGGCATCGGGCAGCGGTTCATCAAAGTCATGGGGGATGCGCAGGGCTGGCAACTGGCCGAATGTGCGCGGAAGGGGCTGCACCGGTACCAGCCTGGCAATGGGGCGGCCATGATTCGTGATGGTCACAGATGCGCCGGTCCGTTCAACTTCGGCCAGGATGCGATTCAGCTGGTTCTTGGCTTCCGTGCTGGTCACCGTGCTTTCCATACGCCCATGGTAGATCAGAGAAGCTAATCGCGCTAGCGTAACTAGCGTAATAAGATCGTTAGGCCGAGGGCAGCAAGCGATCAGGCCTTCCGCCTCAAGTAAGACGCCCGGCCCGCAGCGCCACCCTTGCCAACGCGGCAGCTGCAGGACTGATCCAGTTGAGGTCGGCGAGCCGCCGCGGCCGATCGCAAACGTTGACCAGCACATCGTGCGCGGTCAGCCGGTACAGCACGTCTGACGGGACGGGTTCACCGTCCTCGCGACGCCAGCCCAGCTGGGTGAGCGCTTCGGCGATGTCTTTGAACCGAACCCGGCCGTCCTCCGCGCCGCCTGCCTGTGCCAGGAACAACAGCGTGGCGTGGCATTCGAACGCTTCGCCGTCAGAGGGAATTAGTCGCGATGCGAGATGGCGCCACAACACCGCCTGATCGCGCTGGGCGGCGATGCCGGCCTTGGTCAGCACCAGCGAGCCCTTCAGCTTGCGCAGCAATCCCATCGCCTGCAAGGACTCCCGAAAGTTCAGCAGTGCAGGGCAATTGGCTTCACGGTTGTTATTACCCATCCACTCGGCCACCTGCGGCACCACCGCTGCTGCGGCGGTCACGTCAGAGGGTTTCAAATAGCCGGCCGATGTCAACGGGATGGCGTCCTTCACCGCCCGGTCCAAGAACCATTGGTGTGCGGTCAGATTGGCTCGCAGGATGTCGTCGTCGACGATGGTGGGTGCCGAACTCAACTGGACAAGGCCCGCGACGAAGTTGACGAGTACGGGACCGTCCGGCAAGCGGCTCAACAGGGCGATGAGCCGCGAATCCAGCCCGCCCAGCACTGCGGAGAAGAAGGGGCCATGCAGTGCCTCGTTGAGCCGCGCGAGGTCGAACAGTTCCGGATCAGGCAGCACCGTGGCGAGCTGCACGGCATCGGTGATCCCGCCGCAGTCCTCCGGCGGTGCGGCCCGTTCGCCGTCGATGACCACGGCGGCGGGGTAGCTGTCCATCGGAGTGAGTACCTGTTCGAGTTCCAGTGTCAGTTCCCAGAAATCGCCGTAGTCATAGACATAGCCCAGCCGGTCGCCGGGCTCACTCATCATCGCGCCCAACGACGTCTGGGACGCAGGTAGGCCACGATCCTCACCCTCGGCGATGTCCTCGTCGCAGAGGATCTTCAGGCTGCGGTCATCGAATGGTCCTCCACCCATGGCGAAGCGGTACAGATGCCGGTTCTCCCAGTCGAACGCGGCCTGCACCACCAGGTGCACCACGTCCAGCGGCAGATCCGCACGGAGATCGAGGCGCCGCCAGATCGGCGGGGTGGAGCCGTCCAGGTCCACCAGCACGCGGTAGGTATTGCTCTTGGCTTCCCTGCTTGTGATGGTGCTGCCCACGCGGGTCAGCCTACGAGGGAAGTGGCCGAAATGGTGACAACCCAACCCCGATATCGGAGGTAACCTCGACAGTTGACCTCAGGTAGTAAAGGGCCTGTCAACAGAGATTGCAGAGTCGGCCATCGTTGATTTCGAAATCTATGTGCTGATGACCATGAAGTTGCGGATGTCGATGTCTCAGATCACCGAACATCTACACGCGAAGTTGTCGGAGCACGGACTTTCTGTCGAAGATGGTGAGCGGGCGCGCGACCGCGTCGCATCCTCACTTGGAGACGAGGCTTCCTACTTCCGGAACTTGAAGGTGCTACTCACCGGGACAGACAGCGACGCTACGTCGCTGGAATTTGCCAGTGCTTTATGGCCGGACTTCGACTTCAAAGCGGTGGCGGCCGAAAGCGGTTCGACCCAGTCAATGAACTACCGGCGAATGCGCGGACAGTTCCCGCAAGTGGAGTCTCCGAAAGAGTTTGGTCCATGGGAAGTGGATGTCAACGACTTCGCCCGACGCTTTGGCCCGCTGACCCCCGGCCCCCTGCGTCCACTCAATGACCAGTACTTGGCGAACTATCAAGAGTATGGGTTCAGTTGGAACGGCCGCGGTTACGGAGCAGGCTTCAGCTGGGGGCTCTTCATGTTCGCCGCCCAAGACTGGGACTGAGCAGACGGTTGAATAGCAGTGTCTGGCTCCAGGCCGGACTCGCCATAGGCATTGTCGGCTCGATCGCCCTTGGCTTTATCCATAACGTGCGCATTGAACGCCGAGTCTATTGGTCGACCTGGTTGTTAAGCCCCGGCGTAATGACATTCGGAGTAGTGCATCGAGGCTGGGGGACAGCACTTGTCGTCTATGCACTGGTGGCGGCATTGGGAGTACTGCTCGCCTACTTCAGAACGTCCTATCTCAAAATCGGCGGGCGAATTTATTCGTTCTGGATCGCTCGAACCCAACCTGATCCGCCCACCGACGGCAGCCCCGCGCCGCGGGTGATCCCGCCGCCCGACGCGTACCGCGGGCAGGTCACCGCGACAGCGCATTGGTGTCTCTTGACGGTCTTCGGCGTGGTCACGGGAACCAGCGCGCTGATGTTCGGCATGGGGCCTGAAACGCTCGGGGCCGGCACACTCACCGTCGCGATGTTGGCCATCACCGGGTACATCGACTCCTATGACGGATTCCCGATCGCCCGCCGCCGGTGGGTGCAGCTGGCGCTGATCGTCATCAGCTCGATTCCGGTCTTCCTGCTTCCGCCGATCGCGTACCTGATCGGCTACTACCTCGACGGACCCCGACGTCGCTCCTGACGGTCCGGAGGCTCTGCGCCGGAACTTGTCGGTGCCCTCTGTCATTCTGTCCGGCTCGCTTGAGCACGAAGCGAATCGACGGAGGACACCATGACCACACACCCCGGTTGGTACCCGGATCCGGCCGGTCAGCCCGGCCAGCGCTATCACGACGGCCACCGCTGGACACAGCACTTCACGCCCACCCCGCCACCCGTCTCGGCGCCGCCGGCACAGGCCGTGGCGGTCGCGGTATCGAACGGCGGCGGCACCAGCCACGGCCTGCACCTGGTGCTGACGGTGTTCACCTGCGGGCTGTGGCTGCCGATCTGGGCCCTGGCCGCCATCTTCGGCGGTGGCGGATCGTCATCGGTGGCGGTCGCCGGCAACGGTGCGACGGTACGCACCGCGAACTGGCGGCCGCTGATCGCGCTCGCGGTCATCGGCGGCTTCTTCCTGATGGGTCTGATCGCCCAACACCCGTGGCTGCTGGCCGTTCTCGCGGTGATCGGCGCGTTGGCCGGCGGCGGGTTCTGGGCGCTGAAGGCTGCGCAACGGCGCGAGGAAGAGCAGCGCTGTGAGCAGTTCCAGCGCGACATGCTCGCGCAGCGTGCCGAGCACGAGGACAAGCTCTACCTGCAGGGCGATCCGCGTGGAGTGCACGGCCAGTACCTCCCGCCGGACTGCGGGTAGATGGCTCCGCTACCGCGAGCTCGACCCAGACCGGTCGACCTCGCCTTCGCCCGCCCGCGCCCACCGGAGACGATCGCAATAGCAGTCGCCGCAGTGGATTTCGGCTACCGCTACGCCGCCGTCGGAGAGCTGCAGTCCTGGGCAGGGTTCATCGCCGCGCCCACCAAAGAAGCCGCCCTGCTGGAGGCCATCACCCGCATCCGTGCCGAACACGGAAGACACCTGCGGATGCGGTTCCTGGTGAACCTGAAAGGCAGCAGCCCGTTGTGGCGCGAGGCCCACCAGATCCATTGGTGGATCGAGCGTCCCGATACCGCGGAACAACCATTGGTGGACGCAGCCGTGGAGCGGCTGCGGCACAACCCCTTTGCGCCTGCGATATCGCTGCCGGTGACGCTCGACCCGATGACGGTCGCCGCCGACGGCTCCGTGCGTGGCAAGCACGCCGGGTTCGCGTGGCTGTCCTGCACCGGGCACTACGGGGTGGCCGGCTACCGCTCGTCGGCGAACACGGTGGGCAGGCAACCGGTACTCGTCGCCGAGCTGCTCGCCATCGGGGACGCCGTGGGCGAGCTGACGCGCCGACGCCTGTCGATCATGTCCGACAGCCAGGATGCCGTCGCCATGGTGGACTGCTGGAAGCGCGGGGACACCGCCATGCCCGTCGAGTACCCGTCCGACGGCCCGCTGCATGTCGCACGACGCCAGATCCACGTCGATCGGGAACGGGTCGACGTGCGCTGGGCACCCGGCCATCGCGGTGAACCTCTCAACGAGGGTGCCGACGCCTTGGCGCGGCTGGCGTCGCGGCATCGACGCGGTGACCACGACCTGCGCGATGACGATGAGTACCGCCGCCGCGCCGCAGGCATCGCCGAGGGTTTTGCCTCCGAGTTTCGGCGCGTTGCCGAGATGACGGCGTAGCCATCGAGGTCGACATTTCTACCATGGAGGGGTAGATTTCTACCATGAGTCTGAACATCAAGAACGAGCGGACGGTCGAGCTCGTGCGCGAACTTGCTCGACGCACCGGGCTCAGCCAAACCAGTGCCGTCGAAGAGGCGGTACGCGCCAAGCTCGCAGAGGTCAACGCTGGGGCAGGTCGAGATGCACGCCGCGCCAACGTGAACAAACTGCTGGTCGATCTGGACACATCGATGACTTCTCGGCAGAAAAGCCAGATCCGTGCCGAAGAGAAGCAGCTATATGACGACCAAGGGCTGCCGGTGTGATTCTCGATACCAGCGCGATCGTGGCCATAGCGCTCAACGAACCCGAACGCGACCGGTTGATTGACGCGATTTTGGATGCGACTGCCGCGAAAATCTCGGCAGCCTCGATGGTCGAGATCTCTGCCGTGCTGATGCGACGGATGGCGCCCGAAGATCTCCGTCGCGTCGAGCGCTTGATCGACCAATTGGGCATCGAGACAGTAGCTTTCGATGCTGAGCAGGCGGCACGTGCGACACGGGCCTATCGCGACTTCGGTCGCGGCAGCGGCCACCCGGCCGGACTCAATCTCGGTGACTGCTATTCCTACGCACTCGCTGACGTCACCGGGGAACCACTGCTGTACGTCGGCGGCGACTTCGCGCACACCGATATCGCCTCGGCAAGGTGATTTACCCGCTCACAACCCACTGACCCGAATAAACCAAAGCCACCTGGGTAACCTCAACCCCAATGGACGACGGATCAGGGGGACCCCAATGAGCCTCGTACTGGGCCTATCGGTGACATCGAAGGACATCCACGGCGAGCTGGTCGACGGCGACACCGGCGAGGGCCACCCGATCGACCGCGCCATCGTGGACGCAGACCACATCGAAGACTTTCTGGCCGAACTCCCGGCCGATGCCGACCTGCGCGCCGTCGGCATCACCTGGTCACACGACGCCGAATCCGAGGCCGTCAAGGTCCGTGAAGCCCTCGACGCCTACGCTGGCGGCGCACCTATCGTCGCCGTCCGCGATGTCGAGGCCACCGCAGCCCTGGCCCGCGGCATCGCCGACATCGCCGGACACGATTTCGCCGTCATCTGCGTCGTCGAACCCGACGGTGCCGTCGTGGCCACCGTCGAAGGCTTCGAGATCCACGTCGAGCACATCGACCACGCCGACGCCGCCACCATCAACGACCGGGTCCGCGCCATCGTGCGCGCCGCCCGCCCCAGCCCCGACGCCGTCTACATCCTGGGCTCGCAGGACCCCGACGACCTCGTCGCCGCCGTCGCCGCGGAAACGGACCGCCCCGTCATCACGGCCACCGAGGCCGACTTCGCGCTCACCCGCGGCGCCGCCCTGGCCTCCGCGCTGACCGCCAACACGCCCGAAGCCCCCGAAACCAAGAAGCGCATCACCCGCGTCGGCGCCCTCGCGACCGCCTTGGGCTCCGCGGCCGTCGTCTTCGTCGTGTCGCTGTCGGTCGCGCTGACCGCCCCGGAGGCACCCGAACCACCGCCCCGCCCGGTGGCCGCCGTGGAGACCGCCCCGCCGCCGGTAGCGCCGCTCAGCCCGGTACCGCCGCGCGCGTCCCGGGAGATGGCCAGGACCCTCAACATCGCCCCGGCCGCTCCGGCGCCGCCACCACCGCAAGCTGCCGCTCCCGCACCACCACAAGCCGCGCCCACGCCACCACCCCCGCCGGCCGCGGCCCCCGCACCGCTGCAACCGTCGGTGCCCGCGGTGCAGGAGCCGCGGCTGCGCGACCGCATCCTGGACCGCATCCCGATCATCGGCCGCTTCAACTGAGCTACCTGCTCGCTCTGACGCGCCACGCACATCCCGCTACGTTGTAAGCCGTGAGTGTCACCCCGGCAGACCTGACCGGCACCGAGCGCGCTGTGCTGCTGGTCCTGATGGCCGAATCCCGCCCGGTGCCCAACCCCGACCTGATCGCGCTGGGCCCCCGCCTGGAGAAGGCCGGCCGTGACAAGCTCAACAGCCTCGGCCTGATCGAATCCGACCGCACCGGTGGCCGTTTCGTGCACGAGCTCACCGACCGCGGCTGGCGGGTGTGCCGCGACATCCTGAGCGCCGACCCGCCCGCCGGCGCCACCGGACCGGCGAAGACCCTGGCCACGATCCTGCACGGGTTCGAGCGCTACCTGCACCGCGCCGACCTCAGCCTGGCCGACGTGTTCTGGCCCGACACGCCGAGCGGCCCCACCGACCGGATCCGCGACGCCTACACCGCCCTGGCCGCCCGCCCCGGCGCCTGGGTCGCGCTGGCGACACTGCGCACACAGCTCGATGACCTGCCCCGCACCGACATCGACGACGCCCTCGGCGAGCTGTACCGCGCCGGCGCCATCAGCCTCATCCCCGAGGAAAACCAGAAGGTCCTCACCCCGGCAGACCGTGCCGCCGCGCTGGAAGTCGGCAATCAGGCCAAGCATCTGATTAGCATCGAGAGCTGATGCAGGATGCACATCGCGACGCGCTCGCCGCGCTTCGCCTCACCTGGGCGCCCACCAGTGACGATCTGTGGCGCCCGCAGGCCACCCACGTGGACGGCCTCAATGAGCGCGCCATCGAGGACGTCATGGACGCGTTCGGCGACGCGCTGCGCGACCCCGACACCGCCCCGCTGGGCGTCGCGATCCGCGGGCAGGCCGGCTCGGGCAAGACCCACCTGCTCGGCCAGATCCGCCAACGCGTGCAGACCGGCGGCGGATTCTTCTTCGTCGTCGAACTGCTCGATGCCGCCAGCTTCTGGGAATCGGTGCGCAGCGGCGTCCTGGAAAGCCTCGGGCGCCCCGGCGAGCACCGCGAAACCCAGCTCAAGGACCTGCTGTGGGAGCTGTCCTCCATCGCGCACGTCTCCCGGGCCGACCGCCGCGCCATCATCGGCGACGAGGACCTCGAACCCGAGGTGCTCGACGACTTCGTCAACACCCTGGCCAAGGCGCGCCGCGACGTCCGCGACTGCCACCAGACCCTGCGTGCGCTGGTGTTGTTGGCCGCCAACGACCTTGGCGCCCGCGATATCGGCGACGCCTACCTGCAGGCCAGCGAGGAAGTCGGCGCCGAGGACCGTCAGGCCTGGCGGCTGCGCGGCACCAGCCCGTCCGCGCAGCAGTGCGTGCGCGATATCGCCCGGCTGACCGCGCTGGCCGGGCCCGCCGTGCTCGCCCTCGACCAGATCGACACCCTGCTCGCGCAGACCTCCACCCGCACCGACGAGGCCGGACCCGACGCCGACGGTGTGCTCGAGCAGGTCGCGCACGGCTTGATGTCGCTGCGCCAGACCATGCGGCGCACCGTCGCGGTGGTGGCGTGTCTGCCCTCGGCGTGGGAACGCATCCGCGACCACGCCACCGCCAGCGTGTCCGACCGGTTCCGGGTCACCGCGCCGCTGGCGCCGCTGCCCAGCGCCGATATCGGCCGCGCCATCCTGGAACGCCGGTTCGCCGCCAGCTACGCCTCGGTCGGGTTCACCCCGCCGTACCCGAGCTGGCCGATCCTGCCCGCGGCGTTCGACGGCGCCGCCGGGCACACCCCGCGCCAGCTGCTGATCCGCGCCGACAAACACGTCCGCGACTGCCTGCTGCGCCGCGAGGTCATCGAGATCCACCGCTTCGGGGCGGCCCCAAAACCGTCGGACCCTCAGCCGGATAACGACATCGACACCTCGCCGATCGACCGGCGCTTCGCCGAATACCGATCGCGCGCCGTCACCGCTGCCGCCCTGGACCAGGACGGTGAGGACACCGCGGTGCCCGCGCTGCTGAACGCCGCGCTGACGGCGTGGATCGTCGAACATGGCGATGACCAGTCCTACAAGTGCGACCCGCCACCCGGCTCGCATGTGGTGCTGCACGCCCGGCTGCGCCAGACCATCGACTCGGCCACCGACGACGAACGGCACTGGGCGTTTCGCGCGGTCGGCGCCACCAACGCCGTCGCCGCCCAGAACCGCATCAAGAAGGCCTATAGCGCAACGGGTCTCGGGTCCGGATCGGACCGGCGCGGACTGTTCCTGCTGCGCAACGACCCGTGGCCGAGCGGCTCGAAGACCCAGAGTCTGATCGATGACGTCAAGGCGGCCGGTGGGCGCACTTTGACGTTGTCGGACAACGACATCCGCACCATGGCCGCGCTGCGCGACCTGATCGCGGAGGACCTGCACGGCCTGACCGACTGGCTGCGCGAACGTCGGCCCGCGCACGGCATCAGGCTGCTGCAGGAGGCCCTGGACTTCGAGGCGCCCGCCGCCGTGGAGGCCACCGAGCCGGTACCGGAACCGGAAGCGGAGCCGCTGCCGGAAACCACGGTGTCCGACACCCAGATCCCACTCGGCATCGACCTACACACCGACGAGACGGTGGCCATCGATCTGGCCATGCTGCGCAAGCACATTGCGATCTTTGCCGGCTCCGGGTCGGGTAAGACGGTGCTGATCCGCCGCCTGGTCGAGGAGTGCGCGCTGCGTGGGGTGTCCTCGATCGTGCTGGACCCCAACAACGATCTGTCCCGCCTGGGCTCCGCGTGGCCGGAGCTGCCCAACGGCTGGCGGCGCTCCGATGATGGCCGCGCCCAGGATTACCTGCAGAACACCGAGGTCGTCATCTGGACGCCACGTCGTTCCAACGGCCGCCCGCTGGCGTTCCAGCCGCTGCCCGATTTCCCGAGCGTCGTCGATGACCGCGACGAGTACCACGACGCCGTCGAATCGGCCTGTGCTGCCCTGGAACCCCGCGCGCTGATCGCCGGGCAGACGCAGAAGGCCAACCGGTCCCGCGCGGTGCTGCGGGAAGCGTTGCAGCAGTACGGCCGTCAACCCGCGCCGACGCTGGACGGGTTCATCGACATGCTCGCCGATCTGCCCGACGATGTCAGCAACCTGGCCGACGGCCGGCGCATCGCCGCGGACATGGCCCAGGATCTGCGCGCCGCCATGGTCAACGACCCGATGTTCGGCGGGGCTGGCCAGCCCGTCGACCCCGGTCTGCTGCTCACCCCGACCGACGGCAAGCGGGCCCGGGTGTCGGTGATCAGCATGATCGGCCTGCAATCCGACGAGCAGCGCCAGGGCTTCGTCAACCAGCTGCAGATGGCGCTGTTCGCCTGGATCAAACGCAATCCGGCGGGGGACCGGCCGCTGGGCGGGCTGCTGGTGATGGACGAGGCGCAGACCCTCGCCCCATCGCGGGGCACCACGGCCAGCACCCGCAGCACGCTGGCGCTGGCCTCGCAGGCCCGCAAGTACGGCCTGGGACTGGTGTTCGCCACCCAGTCGCCGAAGGGCCTGCACAACCAGATCCCGGGCAACGCGACCACCCAGTTCTACGGGCTGCTGAACTCACCGGTGCAGATCGGCACCGCCGAGGAAATGGCCAGGGCGAAGGGCGGATTGGTGCCCGATATCAGCCGCCTGCGGGCCGGGAACTTTTACGTCGCCACCGAGGGCGAGGCGTTCCACCGCATCGTCGCGCCGTGGTGCCTGTCCTATCACGCGGCCAGCCCGCCGTCGGCCGAGGACGTGCTGGCGTTGGCGCAGACGGAGACACCGCAGCCCGCCACGGAGTAGTACTGACACCATGCCGACCATCACCGCCGTGCACGGCGACATCACCCGGCAGAACGTGGACGCCATCGTCAACGCCGCCAACAGCGCCATGCGCGGCGGCGGAGGCGTCGACGGCGCCATCCACCGCGCCGGCGGCCCCGATGTGCTGCAGGACTGCATCAGACGCTTTCCCGACGGCCTGGCCACCGGCGACGCCGGCTGGACCACCGCCGGAAGTCTGCCTGCCCGCTGGGTGGTGCACACCGTCGGACCCAACTACAACGCAGGTCAGCGCGACCGCGCCCTGCTGGAATCCTGCTATCGGCGGTCACTGCAGGTCGCCGACGACTCGGTGCCGCTGCAATCGCTTTCCCGCTGATCAGCGCCGGAATCTACGGCTGGCCCAAGGACGATGCCATTGCCGCGGCCATCGACACCATCGCCGGCGCGGCAACCAACGTGACCGCTGTGACAATCGTCGCCTTCGATGTCACGACCTTCGAGGCAGTGCGCGCGCGCCTGGTTTGACCAGATTGACCCCGCGTCGATTCGGGTACGGGCCACAGCATGGATGTGTACAACGTTGCTTTCGAATGGACCGACACCAACAAGCACTGGCTGGTGGAAGTGCCCATCAGAGTGACCGCGTACCTGGTCATCGCGCTGATCGCGCGATATCTGATCCACCGCGCCATCGACCGCGCGACTACCGGCAGAAACCCGAAGATCGTCGCCGAAGCCCAGCCCGACGCCGGCGAGACCTCATCGAAGAAGCCACCGCTGCTGCGCAACCTGCGGGAGCGCACCGGCTCGGCGAACGCCGCCAAGGTCGCCGCGCGGCGTCAGCAGCGCGCGCAGACCATCGGGTCGGTGTTGAAGTCGACCGCGTCGATCGTGCTGCTGGTCTGGGTGGTGCTGACCATCCTCAACGTGTTCGGGGTCAATATCGCGCCGTTCATCGCCTCGGCCGGTGTGGTCGGGCTGGCCATCGGTTTCGGTGCGCAGAACCTGGTGCGTGACTTCGTGACGGGTGTGTTCATGCTGCTGGAGGACCAGTACGGCGTCGGCGACATCGTCGACCTCGGTGAGGCCATCGGCGAGGTGGAATCCGTCGGCCTGCGCATCACCACGGTGCGCGATATCGACGGCACGCTCTGGTATGTCCGCAACGGCGAGATCGCCCGGGTCGGCAACATGAGCCAGGACTACGCGGTCGCCCGCATCGAGGTGCCCGTCGCGCTGAACGCCGACCTGCACGAAGCCGAGCGGGTGGCGCTGGAGGCCGCCCGGGAGGCCATCAAGGACGAGGCCATCGCCGCCAAGGTGATCGGTGAGCCGGAGATGTTGGGCGTGCAGACCATGTCGGTGGACCAGGCGACGCTGCGGCTCACGCTGAAGACCAAGCCCAACGCGCAGTGGTCGGTGCAGCGCCGGCTGCGCCGCGAGATCCTGCGGGCCTACGACGAGAACGGTATCGACCTGCCGTACCCGTTGCTGCGGGCCTCCGCAGGCGCCGAGTAGTCCCTAGAGCAGGGCGTCGCAGGTGATGGGGAGATCGCGCACCCGTACCCCGGTGGCGTGGAAGACCGCGTTGGCCACCGCCGCCGCGGAGCCGACGATGCCGATCTCCCCGGCGCCGCGCGACCCCATCGGGTTGGCGTGCTCGTCGACGTCGTCGAGCGCGATGGCCTCGATGGCGGGAACGTCGGCGTGTGAACTGATGTGGTAGCTGGCGAAGTCGCGGGTGACGATGTGCCCGAAACGCGGATCGCGCACGCTGTGCTCGTGCAACGCCATCGACAGGCCCATCGTCATGCCGCCGATCAGCTGTGAGCGCAGCGTCGTCGGGTTGATCACCCGGCCCACCGAGAACACCCCCAGCATCCGGGACACGTGCACCTCGCCGGTGAACCTGCTGACCCGCGCCTCCACGAAATGCGCACCGAAGGAATACATCCCGAACTTCTCGGCCTCCTCGTTCGCGTCGGCGGCCGACGCGGTGGTGTGCACGCCCACCTCGGGGTGCTCGCCGTGGTCATGCCGGAAGGACCGGGCCGCGGCGACGATGGCCCGCCCCCAGGACGTGATGCCCGACGAGCCGCCGGCCACCGAGGCGCTGGGCAGCGCGGTGTCGCCGATCTGCAGGTCGACCGCGGCCAACTCGACGCCCAGCGCGTCGGCGGCGATCTGCGTCAGCGCGGTCCAGGTGCCGGTGCCGATGTCGACCGCGCCGATTTGCACGACGAACCGGCCGGGCGCTGCGTGCTCGATGCGGGCGGTGTTGCCGGGCATCACCATCGCCGGGTACACCGCGGATGCCACACCCGACCCGATCAACCATTCACCCTCGCAGCGGTTTCCGGGCTTGGGGTCGCGGTCGGCCCAGCCGAACCGTTCGGCCCCGGTCTGCAGGCACTCGATGAGCCGACGGTTGGACCACGGGTTGCCGGTCTCCGGGTCGACGGGCGGCTCGTTGCGGATGCGCAATTCGATGGGGTCGATATCGCAGGCCACGGCGAGTTCGTCCATCGCCACTTCCAGCGCGAACATGCCGGGGCATTCACCGGGTGCCCGCATCCAGAACGGCACCGGCACATCCAATGGGGCCAGCTGGTGCGAGGTTGCGCGGTGCGGCGCGGCGTACATCATCCGCGTCGGCGTCGCGGTCTGCTCGGCGTACTCCTTGACCGTCGCGGTCTGCTCCACCACCTCATGGCTGATCGCGGTCAGGCTGCCGTCCGGCATGGCGCCCAGACGCAGATGCTGGATGGTCGGGGTGCGGTAGCCGACCATGTCGAACATCTGCTGACGGGTCAGCGCCAGCTTCACGTGCCGGCCCGGAAGTCGTTGCGCGGCCATCACCGCGAGCACATTGTGCGAATGCGGAGCACCCTTGGAGCCGAAGCCGCCGCCGACGTTCTTGGCGATCACCCGCACCTTGGCCGGGTCCAGGCCGAACGCCGAAGCGATCTCCTCACGCACGGCGTGCACACCCTGGGTGGAATCCCACAGGGTCAGTTCACCGTTGTCCCACAGCGCGATGCAGGCGTGCGGCTCCATCGGGCTGTTGTGCTCGTGCGGGGTGGTGTAGGTGTTGTCGATGACGACGGCCGCCTCGCGCAGCGCGGCCTCGGCATCGCCCTGCGCCGTCACGGCCGGGTAGTCCGGGTTGACCTGCTCGGGGGTGTAGAGCTTCGGGTGGTCGGCGGTCAGTTCGGCGTCGACGGGTTGCTCGTCGTATTCGACGCGCACCAGAGACGCTGCCTGCCGGGCGGTTTCGGTGCTGTCGGCGAGCACCCCGCCGATCAACTGGCCCCGGTAATGCACGGCAGCATCCTGCAGCACCGCGAGGTCACCGTTGGAGGCGTCGGCGAGCGTTGGGGCGTCGAACACGGTGAGCACCGCGGCCACGCCATCGATGGCTGCCGCCGCGGAGGTGTCCATGGCGGTGATGCGGCCGTGGGCGATGGTGGCCTGGATCGGATGCAGGTACACCGGGTTCTCGACGCCGAACTCGAAGGCGTACGGCGCGGTGCCGGTGACCTTGGCCGGGCCGTCCAGGCGGGTGACGGCGGTGCCCATCACGCGGTGTGCCAGCGTCATCGTGCATGTCCTTCCATCACGGCGGTCAGGATGGCCACGATCGCCCGCTTCGTCAGAGCCACCTTGAACTCGTTGCCGTCCAACGGTTCTGACTGGTCCAGTTCGGCAGCGGCGGCCTGTTCGAATGCCTCCGCGCCGGCCGGTGCGCCGATGAGCGCCCGCTCGGCGAGGCTGGCCCGCCACGGCTTGTGCGCGACACCGCCGAGCGCGATGCGGGCCGCGCCGATGGTGCCGTCTTCGATGACGAGTTCGGCGGCCACCGAGGTCAGCGCGAAGGCATAGGAGGCCCGATCGCGGACCTTGCGGTAGGTGGAGTGCGCGCCGGCCGGTGGTGCGGGGATCTCGACGGCGGTGATCAACGCGCCGTGCGGCAGGGTGGTGTCGCGGTCGGGTTCGTCACCGGGCAGCCGGTAGAACTCCTCGATCGGCCGCCGGTGGTCACCGTCGGCATCCACGTAGACGATCTGCGCATCCAGCGCGGTCATCGCCACCGCCATGTCCGAGGGGTGTACCGCCACGCAGTGTTCGGA
This sequence comes from Mycolicibacterium frederiksbergense, assembly GCF_012223425.1. Taxonomy (GTDB): domain Bacteria; phylum Actinomycetota; class Actinomycetes; order Mycobacteriales; family Mycobacteriaceae; genus Mycobacterium; species Mycobacterium frederiksbergense. Next base: position 440,527 of record NZ_CP038799.1, on the reverse strand, counting down.
GGCGCCGAGGATGGCGTGATAGCGCACATAGCCGCCGATGGCCGAGCAACCGGTACCGGGTTCGCGCTTGTTGCACGGTGTGGTGACGTCCTGGAAGTACACGCAGCGGGTGCGCTGCAACAGGTTTCCGCCGGTGGTCGCCAGATTGCGCAGCTGGCCGGAGGCACCGGAGAGCAGCGCGCGGGCCAGCACCGGGTAGTTCCCGCGCACCACCGGGTGCGCGGCGAGGTCGGCGTTGCGCACATCGGCGCCGACACGCAGTGACCCGTCGGGCAGTACGTCGATGTCCTGCAGCGGGAAGAGGTGTCCGACGTCGACCAGCAGGGAGGGTTGTGCGACACCGAGTTTCATGTGGTCGACCAGGTTGGTGCCGCCGGCCAGGAACATGGCGTCGGGGTGCTCGGCGAGCGTGGTGACGGCGTCCTCGACGCTGGTGGCGCGGTGATAGTCGAAGGGGATCATCGTGCCGCCGTCTGGATCGCGTCGACGATGTTCGGGTAGGCCGCGCAGCGACACAGGTTGCCGCTCATGCGTTCCCGGATCTCCTCATCGGTGAGTTCGGGGGTGGCTTCCAGGTCGTCGCTGACGTGGCTGGGCGCACCGGATTTGACCTCGTCGAGCATGCCGACCGCCGAGCAGATCTGTCCCGGCGTGCAGTACCCGCATTGAAACCCGTCGTGATCGAGGAAGGCCTGCGCGACCGGGTGCAGCGCGTCGTCCTCGCCGAGGCCGGCGGCAGTGACGATCTCCGCACCGTCGTGGGCGACGGCCAGACCGAGGCAGGTGGTGGCGCGTCTGCCGTCGATCAGGACGGTGCACGAGCCGCACTGGCCGTGGTCGCAGCCCTTCTTGGGGGCGGTCACGCCGAGATGCTCGCGCAGCAGATCCAGCAGGGTGGTGCGGTTGTCGATGCGTATCGTGCGGTCGGTGCCGTCGACGTGCACGGTGACCTCGGTGAAGTGGGCTGACTCCATGGCGGGTGGTTACCCGGATGGATTGCGGCGAAACTCAGTCGCTCCAGCCGCGCAGTTGTGCGGCTATCTCGTCGAGCTCGGGTTCTGCGCCGGTGGCAACGCGAATGACGAAGTCGAAGCGGTCGTCCTCGGTGGCTGCGATCCACCGGTCGTTGAGAGCCAGGAAGGTTCGGCACGCGGTCCAGGCCAGCCGCTTGTTGCCATCGACCAGCGCATGATTGCGGGCAAGGGAGTGCATCAACGCTGCCGCCTTGAGAAAGACATCGGGGTACGCGTCCTCGCCGAATACCGAGGCACGTGGCCGCGCCAACGCCGACTCGAGGAGCCCGTAATCGCGCACCGCCACGTCGTTGTCGATCGCGCGACGGGCGATCGCGAGCAGGTCGTCGAGATCGAGGTACTCGGTCACGCGTCCTTGAGGCGCTCGAGCACCCCGGCTTCTTCGACCAGGACGCGGCTGAGTGCGGCGTCGACCTTGGCGGTGTGCGCGCGGCGAGCGATGTACTCATCGATGGCGGCGAGGGCGACGGCCTGCATCGACCGGCCTTCGGCTTCGGCCTGCTTGCGCAGCGCAGCGGTCTGCTCGTCGCTGGTGCGCAGAGTCATGCCCATGAGGCGACGATACCGCAGTGATACCACGCCCGGCGAGGAGTTTTACCCCTCCGCCGCAGCCACCAGCGACCGGAGCTCGATGTCCGGGTTGTCCCGCTGGAAGCCCTGCAGCCGCCACGGCGTGGAGAACAGCACCAGCATCACCCCGTCACTGCGGGTGAGAACCTCGGCGGAGACCTGCTTGTTCATGAAGTCGGCGTCCTTGGGGTCGACGATGCGCGCCACCTGATAGGGCAGCGACTCCAGCGCGATCGGGGAGCCGATCTCGGCGGCCATCCGGTGCTGTGCCACCTCGAACTGCATCGGCCCGACGGCGGCGAACACCGGGGCCTGCTCACCGCGGCGGTCCGAGCGCAGCACCTGCACCACACCCTCCTGGTCCAGCTGCTCGATGCCCTTGCGGAACTGCTTGTGCTTGCTCGGATCGGTGCCGCGCGCCACCGAGAAGTACTCGGGGGAGAAGCTGGGGATCGGCGGATAGACCACGGGCACATCGCGATACAGCGTGTCCCCGGGGCGCAGCACCGCGGCGTTGGCCAGCCCGATCACGTCGCCGGGCCACGCATCGTCGAGCGTGGAGCGCTGCTGGCCGAACACCGACTGCGCGTACTTGGTGACGAACGGCTTGCCGGTACCGGCGTGGGTCAGCACATCGCCGCGCTCGAACGTCCCCGAGCACACCCGCGCGTACGCGATGCGGTCGCGGTGCGAGGAATCCATCCCGGCCTGCACCTTGAACACGAACGCGCTGAACGGTGACTCGACCGGACGGGGGTTTCCGTCCACATCGACGATGGGTCCCGGTGAGGGCGCCAGCTCCACCAGCACATCGAGCAGTTGGTTGACGCCGAAGTTCAGCGCCGCGGAGGTGAACAGCACCGGCGAGGACTCGCCGGTGCGGAAGGTGTCCGGATCGAAGTCGGAGCCGTCCATCGACAGCAGCTCGGATTCCTCGACCGCGGTCTCCCAGTCGGTGCCGGCGGCCTCCAGCGCGTCGTCGGCCGGGATGTGCTCCTCGGGCGCGGCGGTGGCACCGCCGGCGGTGCGGGTGAACCGGATGTAGTGGCCCTTGCGGCGGTCCATCACGCCCTTGAAATCGCCGGCGATGCCCACCGGCCAGGTCAGGGGAGTGGTGCGCAGCCCGATGCGTTCGTGGATCTCGTCCATCAGCTCCAGGGCGTAGCGGCCCGGGCGGTCCCACTTGTTGATCACCGTGATGATCGGGATGCCGCGGTGCTTACACACCTGGAACAGCTTCAGGGTCTGCGGCTCAAGGCCTTTCGCGGCGTCGATGAGCATCACCGCGGCGTCGACGGCGGTGAGCACCCGGTAGGTGTCCTCGGAGAAGTCGGCGTGGCCGGGGGTGTCGAGCAGGTTGATGACGCAGTCGCGATACGGGAATTGCAGCGCGGTCGAGGTGATCGAGATACCGCGGGCCTTCTCCATCTCCATCCAGTCCGACACCGTGGAGCGCCGCCCCGCCTTGCCATGGATGGCGCCGGCCTCGGTGATGACCCGCGCGTGCAGGGCCAGCGCCTCGGTCAGCGTCGACTTACCGGCGTCGGGGTGGCTGATCACGGCGAAGGTGCGCCGCCGGGCGGCCTCCGCGGTGACGCGGGCGGCGGACTTGGTGTCGGCGGTGGTCAGGGTGTTCTCGGTCATCTCGCCTCCGATGATATTTGCCCAGGTGGCGAAACGGATAATCGCCGGACAGTGCCCACCTGCAGCGACGTTGATTCCTTCAAGATCACCCCAAAGGCCTGCGGGTTTGTCACGATGACCCGATGAGGAAAAAGAGCTGGTTGATCTTTGCGGGTCTGCTGGCCGTTCTTCTCGTCGCCGCCGTGGCGGTGGCGCCGTGGGCGTACAAGAACTACGTCGAACGACCGCCCGACGCGCCCCTGGCGCTGCCGTCCGGGGCCGGTCCCGCGAGCACGGACGTCGACGGATCGTGGATGGTGCAACCCGGATCGTTGGCCGGCTACCGCGTCCAGCAGCAGCTGCTCTGGCTGATGGTGGACGTCAACGGGCGCACCGATGCCGTCACCGGCGGCGCCGAGATCCGCCAATCCCAGCTGATGTCCGCCAAATTCACCGTCGACGTTGCCGCCATCGACTCCGGGCGCCCGGGCCGCGACGAACGCTTCCGCAGCACCGACGCGCTGGACACCGCGGCGTTCCCGACGGCGACGGTGAGCATGAACATGCCCGTCGACCTGGCCGCGGTGCCCGCGGACGGCAGCCCGGCGCGGCTCGAGGTGCCCGTGCATCTGACCCTCAAGGGCGTGACGCGGGTGGTGAGCGCGCAAATCGACATCCAGCGCAACGGCGATCGCGTCGACGTCGCCGGGACCATCCCGATCAGATTCTTCGACTTCAATGTGGACCCGCCGCGGCCACCCGCCTCGCTACTGGAGGTGCAGCCGGTCGCGACCATCGAATTCCTGGTGCACCTGGCCAAGGGCTGACTCAGCGGCGGAACCTAGCCAGCACCCGCCCGAGCAGCCCACCCGACTCCGGGGCCGGGGGCCGGCGGCGCACGTACGGCCACGGTGCGTTGCGCTCCGGCACCGCAGCGGCGCGTACCTGCTTGAGCTGCATGCGCAGCAGCGCCCGTAGCTCGTGCAGCGACGGGTCCTCCCAGCGGTTCACCGCCTCGGCGGGATCGCCGGTCAGGTCGTAGAGCTCCCATTGGTCGTCGAGCACATCGCTGCGGTAGCGCTCGGCGCCGCTGCCGGTGTAGGCCAGTTGCCGGACCCCCGGCTCGGTCCAGGTACCCGGATCGTCGAAGGTGCGCACCACCTTCCACAGCCGGTCATCGGCGCGCACCACCAGACCCTCGAAGTTGCCGGCGACCTGCACCGGCACCCGGATGCGCAGCGGTGCAGGGGGATTGACGTCCCGGCCGAGCTGCCGTGCCAGCCCGGACGCCCCGCTGTCGCCTTCGAGCACGTTGTCGCGGGTCAACAGGTACACGGCGCGGTCCTCATCGGCCGGGCCGCCGTCCACGACGGGCATCAGGTCGTGTCCGGGTAGCGGATGCACCTCGCTGAACTCGGCGGCCAACTGCGCGGCGACCGCGGGCACGTCGACGCCTGCCGCGCCGAGCAGCGTCGGCACCAGATCCACATGCGAGGTGGGAGCGCTGACCGTGCGTGCCGTCGTCGCCCCCGCGCCGATGCGGGCGATGACGAACGGCACCCGGGTCGCCTCGTCGTAGAGGTTGAACCACTTCTGGTGCAGCCCGCCATGCGCACCCAGCAGCTCCCCGTGATCGGAGGTACGCACCAGCACCGCGTCGGTGGAGCCCGCGGTGACGGCGCGGCGCACCCGGTCCACCGGGCCGTCGACCTCGGCGTGCAACCGGTAGTAAAGGTCGCGGTACTCCTGCGCCTTGCGGCGATAGGTCCGGGCGACCGACGCAGCGGGCCCGTAGCCGGAGTAGTAGGCATCGCGGAACGCCGCCTGCGCGGCCGGCTTGCTGCGCAGATCCTCGTTCGCGGTCGGCGCGGCCGGCACCTGCGGGGGATCCAGCGGCGAGGCCTTCAGCGGGCTGCGCCGCGACCACGCCGGAAACAACACGATGTCATGGGGATTGACGAAACTGGCGACCAGCAGGAACGGCCGCAAAGCCGCGGCGTCACCGGCACGGCGGCGGGCATACCGGTCCTCGAGCCACGCCACGATCCGGTCCGCGAACAGCGGGTCACGCCGGAAACCGCTGTTGGCCAGGGCCGCTCCGTGCGGCTCGGGCCCCACCCAGCCGGAGAACCCGTAGGGTGCCAGCGGGTCCGCGTCGAGGTAGGCCTGCACGGCCTTCGGGTCGACCTTGCCGTTCTTGTCGTTGGTGGCCAGGATCTTGCCGGTTGCCGGGTCCTCCAGGTCGGCGTGCGAGATGTGCCACTTGCCGTCGTAGTGGGTGTCGTAACCGGCTGCGCGGAACCAGTTTCCGAGTGTGGGCACCTCACCGGGGCGCAGCCAGCGCAACCGCGAATCGTCGTAGCGCTTGCCCAGGCCGTCGGTCTGGGTGACGCCGTGCAGATCCGGGTAGTGCCCGGTGAACAGCGTCGGCCGGCTCGGTACGCAGGCCAGCGACCCGGTGTAGTGCCGGGTGAAGCTGACGCCGTGCTCGTCGAACCAGCGCCGCCCGCTCAGCGTGCGCTGCCGCCAGGCCAACACGTCGGGCGACTCGTACGGGGGGACCGCGCGTTCCTCGTCGGTCATCAGGATGACGATGTCGGGTTGACTCACCCGTCAAATTCAACACCAGATTGTTGGGATCGGTAGCGAATGCGCCCGGCTGTACTTGCGCCATGACGACGCCAGAGCGGCGGCGCACCCCGAAAGGACAACCGATGAACGTGATCCCCGCCCAGCTGCAGGACCTGACCAAGCGTGTCGAGAAGACCCCGGCCCTGATCATCGCCCTCTTCAGCGGCCTGACCGCGCTGTGGTCGGTGTACCGGCTGCTGTGGCTGGTCTACGCGGGCTTCGCGCTGTCCACCTTCGGGTTGTCCCCGATCTCGCTGATCATCTCGTTCGTGGTGTGGACCGTGGTCGCGGTGGCCGCCGGCCTGGCCGCGTACGCGTTCTGGAGCCGCTACAGCGCCGTCGAGGGACACGCAGGGACCGAGCAGCCCGAGCAGTAAGCGCACGTCAGCACCGGCGGCGGGGAACTTCGGTTTCCCGCCGCCGGTCGTTTGGCAGACTGGGCATATGCCGACGCAGCCGCCCGAACCGCCGCGTGACCCGGCGACCCGGCGGATACCGCGACCACCCGGGCCGGACCGGCGGGCAGGAGCGCCGCGACCGGGCGATCCGTTCAGTCCGACCCAACGCCTCCCGCGTCCCGAGCCGCCCACCCAGAAGATCCGGGTCCCGGACCCGGTGACCCAGCAGATCGGCAGACCGCCGCCGCCAGCCCAGCCGCCACCGGCCCCGCCGGTGCGACCGCCCGGCATGCAGCCCCCGCCGCCCCCGGCCGCACGCAACAAGCAGAGCATCGTGCTGATCGCCGTCATCGTGGTGGCGGTGCTGGTCGGCGGGCTCGCCGCCGCAGAGCTCTACGCCCGGCACCGGGCCGGCACGGTGCTCTCCGGTATCACCGACTGCCTGGTCGAGGACACCGCCGATGTCTCGTACTCGGTGACGCCGCCGTTCCTGTGGCAGTACCTCACCGACCACTACTCCGACATCTCGGTGATCACCACCGGGGACCGGGTGCAGGAAGCCAAGGGCATGACCGCCGATGTCACGCTCAGCGATATCGACCTGCAACCCACCGCCGACGCGAAGGGCACCATCGGGTCGGTGACGGCCACCCTGGACTGGACCGCGGACGGGATCAAGCAGACCGTCGCCGAGAATCTGCCGGTCGTCGGCGACCTCGTCACCGATGTACGCACCGACGCGGCCGCGGGAACCTTGATCATGGACGCCACCGGCGGCACCACCATCACCGCGCGACCGGAGGTCAACGCCGGCAATCTGGAGCTGAACGTCGTCGACGTCACCGGGCCGTTCGGCAGGGACGCCGTGCAGACCGCGCTCGGCGAGCTGACCACCACGCTGAATGACAACTATCCGTTGGGGATCAAGGCCGACAGCGTCGCCGTGACGAGCACCGGTGTGACCGGGAAGTTCTCGTCCACCGACGCGGCGATCCCGACCGGGGAGAGCGACTCCTGCTTCGAGGCGCTCTAAGCCCGCGACCGCAGCGCATCGCGTGTGCGCAGGTAGATGTAGCGCTCGGTGTGGTCGGGCAGAGCGTCGATCACCAGCCAGCCCAGATTCCGCAGCAGATCAGCGGTGTCCACCGCCAGGTATGGAAAGCGTTGCGCAGCAAGATAATCGCAGTTCACTCCCACCTTCTGGGTCGGCCATCCCATGGCGATCACGGCTTCCCGGAACCCGTCGGTGACGCGAATCTGGGTATGGGTCGGACGCAGCCCACCGTCGGAGAGAATGAGGCGAACCCTGGTCTCTTCGGGTGTCCGGGCACCGGGCTCGATGTCGGCGATGGCCGCCTTCGCCGCGTTGATTCCCCGTGAGCGCGGGTAGCGTTCGGCCAATCGCAGGATGTCGTCCTTCGAGATGCGGGCTTGCCGGGCGATTTGGTCCATGAGTGCGACGGCGATGTCGCGGTCATGGTGGCGCGCCAGGTCCAGCGCGGTGCGAGCCGGACTGGTGACCGCAAGAGGTCCCACGACGGTGATCTCATCGACCGCGATCCGCTCATTGCGGACGATCAGGCCCGGCGGATGCCTGCTCTTGAGCGCGATCAGTTCGACGGGCTCCGCGGTGACGGCCCACGGGTCCAGATACAGGCCGGCGGCGGTGCGTCCTGCAATGACACCGGATTGCCCGCACCACACCCAGGCCGCGTGTGCCCGGTCTTCCAGGGTGAGTTCGAGACCTTTGTGGACGTACACGTTCGGCAGGACTCGGGTGTAGCGAGATCGGAGCTCGCCGCGGGACACGGCTCTGCTCGCGATGGCTTCATTGCCCAGAAATGCGTACATGGCGACATGCTGGCCAGCGGTACCGACACGTGTCGGTCCCTCTGTCCCAGATCGAGGTGAGGGTTGTGGATAACGGGGTGCCTGGGTGATTTACGACCGTGGGCTCGATTTGGGTCCGAGGGTGTTGACCGCAGTATGGGAGGAGACCGGCGCCGCAGCAGTGAACACTTTTCCGAATCTGCCTAGTCGGGCGGCACCGTCGTGTTACACACGATGAAAGCGACGCCGGCCAAAGGGAGTGCATCGTGTTCGATCTACTGATCACCGGCGGCACCGTCGTCGACGGCACCGGTGCCGACCGGTTCACCGCCGACGTCGCCATCAAGGACGGCAAGATCGTCGAGGTCCGCCGGCGTGGGCCGAGCGACCCCGTCCTGCAGGCCGACGCCGCCGAGACCATCGATGCCACCGGCAAGATCGTCGCGCCGGGTTTCGTGGACATCCACACCCATTACGACGGCCAGGTCAGCTGGGACGACCTGCTGGAACCGTCGAGCAACCACGGCGTCACCACCATCGTCGCCGGCAACTGCGGAGTCGGCTTCGCACCGGTGCGCCCCGGCCAGGAACAGTGGCTCATCGAACTGATGGAGGGCGTCGAGGACATCCCGGGTACCGCGCTCACCGAGGGCATCACCTGGGGCTGGGAGACCTACGCCGAATACCTCGATGTCATCGGCCGCCGCGAACTCGCGGTCGACATGGGCAGCCAGATCGCGCACGGCACCGTGCGCGCCTACGCCATGGGGGAGCGCGGCGCCCGCAACGAACCGGCCACCGGAGATGACATCGCTGCGATGAGCCGGATCGTTCAGGAGGCCATCGAGGCCGGCGCACTGGGCTTCTCGTCATCACGCACCCTGGCCCACCGCGCCATGGACGGCGAACCCGTCCCCGGCACGTTCGCCGCCGAGGATGAACTGTTCGCGCTCGGCCGGGCCACCGCGGCCGGGGGTGGTGCGGTGTTCGAACTCGCCCCCCAAGGTGCCGCCGGCGAGGACATCGTCGCGCCCCGAAAGGAATTGGAGTGGATGCGCCGGCTCGGCGAGGAGATCGACTGCGCGCTGAGTTTCGCCCTCATCCAGGTCGACGCCGACCCCAACCTGTGGCGCGAACAGCTCGACCTGTCGGCGGCCGCGCACCAGGCCGGTAGCCGGCTCTACCCGCAGGTGGCGGCACGCCCGTTCGGCATGCTGCTCGGCTTCCCGGGCCACCACGCCTTCACCCACCGGCCCACCTACCGCAAGCTCAAGGCCGCACTCAGCCGCGAGGAGCTGGCGGCGAAGCTCGCCGAACCCGCTGTGCGCGCGGCGATCCTGTCCGAAGAGGACCTGCCCGTCGACCCCAATGTGCTCTTCGACGGCATGTTCGCGCTGGCGCAGTACTCGGGCGACCGGCTCTACTCGCTGGGCAACCCGCCGGACTACGAGCCCACCGCCGAGCGCACGGTGTCCGCGATCGCCAAGGCGCGCGGCGAGGATGTGCTGACGACCATGTACGACCTCATGCTGGAGGCCGACGCCGCCACCATGCTGATGCTGCCGATGTTCAACTACGCCGAGGGCAATCACGACGCGATCCGCGAGATGCTGACCCACCCCGCCGGTGTGCTCGGCCTGTCCGACGGCGGCGCGCACTGCAGCATGATCTGCGACGCCTCCTACCCGACGTTCCTGCTCACCCATTGGGCGCGCGACCGGCACCGCGGCGATAAGCTGCCGCTGGAGTACGTGATTCGCAAACAGTCCCGCGACACCGCGCAACTGTTCGGGCTGACCGACCGCGGCGTGATCGAGATCGGAAAGAAGGCCGATATCAACGTGATCGACCTCGACGCGCTGACGCTGCACGCCCCGCGGATGGCCTATGACCTGCCCGCCGGCGGGCACCGCCTGGTCCAGGGCGCCTCCGGCTACACCGCCACCGTCGTCAACGGTGTCATCACCCGCCGCGACGGGGTCGACACCGGGGCACGTCCGGGCCGGTTGGTCCGCGGGAGCCGCTGATGCGCGGACTTGCGGTCGCATTGGCGGTCGTGGCCGTCGCCGCCGCGCCGGTGGCGGGCGCTGATGTGCTCAGCCCGCTGCACCCGCTGGTCGACGCCGCCGCGCAGCGGCTGCTGACCGCCGAACCGGTGGCGGCCAGCAAGTATCTGACGGGCGGCCCGATCGAGGATCCGCAGCGCGAAGCGCAGGTCCTCGACACCGTGGCCACCGCGGCCCAGGCCCAGGGCGCCGATCCGGCCTATGTCCGCGACGTGTTCCGCGACCAGATCGACGCGACGGTGTCGTTGCAGTACAGCCTGTTCGGCGATTGGAAGGTCGACCCGGCCGCCGCGCCGGCAAGCGCCCCGGACCTGGCGTCGACGCGGGCCACCATCGACGGCCTCAACCAGACCATGGTCAGTGAGATCGCCCAGCGGTGGCCGGACCTTCAGGCCCCGACCTGCCGCGCCGAGCTGGGCGCCACCATCGACGAGGTGGCCGTGAACCGGGGGTTGGACCCGCTGTATCGGCGCGCACTCGAGTACGCCACCCACGACTACTGCCGCTGAGCCGAGCTACAGCACATCCTTGATGGCGTTCTTGAGCGCCTCCGCCTCCGTGCCGAACACCGCCTGCACGTTGCTGCCGACCTCGATCACCCCGGCCGCACCCAGACTCTTCAGCCGGGCCTGATCGACCTTGGCAGGATCGGCGACCTCCATCCGCAGCCGGGTGATGCAGGCGTCCACATTGACCAGGTTCTCCCGGCCGCCGAACGCCGCGATGACCTGTTCGGCCTTGGTGTCGGCCCGCGCCGGCGCCGCGACGGTGGCGACCGTGGTGGTGGACTCGCCGGCGTCGCCGAGGTTGGCGGCCTGCTCGGCCTCGAACTCCGCCTCGGGTTCGCGGCCCGGGGTGCGCATGTTCCACCGGGTGATCGCGAACCGGAACAGCAGGTAGTAGATGACGAAGAACACCACACCCATCCCGATCAGCAGCGGGATGTTCTTGGCCGCCGGTGCGGTGCCGTACAGCAGCAGATCGATCAGGCCCGCGGAGAACGAGAAGCCCAGATGGATGTCGAGCATGTAGGCGATCGCCAGCGACAGGCCGGTCAGCACCGCGTGGATGACGTACAGCGGGAACGCCACGAACATGAACGCGAACTCCAGCGGCTCGGTCACGCCGGTCAGGAACGCCGTCAACCCCGCCGCGGACAGGATGCCGACCGCGACCTTGCGCTGCTTCTTGTTGGCCACGTGGATCATCGCCAGCGCCGCGGCGGGCAGACCGAACATCAGGATCGGATAGAACCCGGCGGTCAGGTGCCCGCCGGTGGGGTCGCCCGCGGCGAACCGGGTCAGCTCACCGGTGACCACACCCTCGGGGGTGTCGTAGTCGCCGTAGAGGAACCAGATGTAGGAGTTCGGGATGTGGTGCAGACCCACCGGTATGAGCATGCGGTTGGCGAACCCGTAGACGAACGCACCCAGCGCACCGGCGCCGCCGATGAACTGGCCCAGCCCGGTCAGCCCGGCGTCGAAGATCGGGTAGAAGTAGCTCATCGCGAACGAGACGAACAGGCTGGTCAGCGAGACGACGATCGGGACGAACCGGCGGCCGCCGAAAAAGCCGAGATAGGACGGCAGTTCGATGGTGTGGTACTTGTCGAACAGCCACGCGGTCAGCAGTCCGATCACGATGCCACCGAACACGCTGTAGTTGATCTGCGCCTGTTCGCCGGCCTTGTCGAGCACCCCGTCGAGCACGAACGGCGACATGGTCTCGAAGACCTTGTCCATCACCAGGTAACCGACGACGGCGGCCAGCGCCGTGGAGCCGTCGGCCTTCTTCGCGAACCCGATCGCCACACCCACGGCGAACAGCAGGGCGAGGTTGTCGAACAGCGCGCCGCCGGCGGCGCTCATGGCCTGGAAGAACGGCCCGATGACGGGTGCCTCGATCCGGCCCAGCAGGTCGGGCTGGCCCAGTCGCAGCAGGATGCCCGCCGCAGGTAGCACCGCGATCGGCAGCATGAGGCTCTTGCCGAGCCGCTGCAACTGCGCGAATCCCGGAATACTGCGACTGCTTTGACGTTTCGTCGACCCACCCATGCCGGGGAGCTTAAACGAGAAGCGGCGAACCCAAGACCATGTTCGGCGACGCTCGTAGTGTTGGGACCATGACGACGACAGTGATCGCCCCGGTGGCCGGGCGCACGGTGGCCCTCGGCGATGTACCCGACCCGGTGTTCGCCCAGGGCATGGTGGGTTACGGCGCCGCAATCGACCCGCCGCGCGAGGTCATCACCGCGGTCGCGCCGGTCGGCGGCCGGCTGCTCAAGCTGATGCCGCATGCCTTTGTCGTGCTGACCGCCGACAACGTGGGCGTGCTGGTGCATCTGGGTCTGGACACCGTCGCACTCGACGGGGAGGGTTTCACCACCCACCTGCAGCAGGGTGAGCAGGTCCGCGCCGGGCAGCCGGTGATCACCTTCGACGTCCCGGCGATCGTCGCCAAGGGACTCGACCCGATCGTGCCCGTCGTGGTGATGGACGAACGCGAAGCCGCCAACATCTCGGTGACCGCCGCGCTGGATGCCGCCATCGCGTCCGGCGACGAGCTGTTCGTGGCGCACCGCTGATGGAGGTCATCATCGCCGGCGGCCCGGCCGAGATCGGCACCCTGGCCGCCGACGCGATCAGCGCGCTGCTGCACCGCAAGCCCGACGCCGTCCTCGGGCTGGCCACCGGATCCTCCCCTCTGGCGATCTACGACGAACTCGTGACCCGTTGTGCGGCAGGGCAGATCTCCTTCAGTCAGGTCCGCGGCTTCACCCTCGACGAGTACGTCGGCCTGCCCGCCGAACACCCCGAGCGCTACCGCAACGTCATCGACAACGTGTTCGTGTCCAGGGTGGATTTCGCGCCCGGCGCGGTGCAGGGTCCCGACGGCCTGGCCGCCGACATCCCGGCCGCCTGCACCGCCTACGAGGAGGCCATCCGTGCGGCCGGCGGCATCGACCTGCAGATCCTCGGTATCGGCACCGACGGTCACATCGGCTTCAACGAACCCGGCTCGTCGCTGGCCTCGCGCACCCGCATCAAAACCCTGACCGCACAGACCCGTTCGGACAACGCCCGATTCTTCGACGACGATATCGACGCGGTGCCCACCCACTGCCTCACCCAGGGGCTGGCCACCATCCTCGATGCCCGCCACGTCGTGCTGGTGGCCACCGGCCGGCAGAAGGCCGAGGCCGTGCACCACCTCGTCGAGGGCGCGGTGAGCGCGATGTGGCCGGCATCGGTGCTGCAGCATCATCCGCACGTGACGGTGCTGCTCGACGATGCCGCCGCGCGCCGGCTGCAGCTGGCCGACTACTACCGCGAGACGCACCGCTCCAAACCCGACTGGCAGGGCATCTGAGTGCTGCTGGCCGCTGACACCCTGCTGACAGGCGCGGACCTGTTGCGGCCCGGCTGGATTGACGTGGCCGAGGGCGCGGTCCGCGCCGTCGGTGCCGGGGCGCCACCGGGCGCCGCAGACCACCAGCTCGCCGTCGTGGTGCCCGGGTTCGTCGACACCCACCTGCACGGCGGCGGCGGCGCGAACTTCTCCGCCGCCTCGGCGCAGGAGACCGCCACCGCGGCCGCGCTGCACCGCAGGCACGGCACCACCACGCTGATCGCTTCGCTGGTGACCGCCGCGCCCGACGAATTGCTGCGGCAGGTGCGCAGTTTGGCCGCCGATGTCCGGGCCGGTGTGCTGGCCGGCATCCATCTGGAAGGCCCGTGGCTCTCGGTGCACCGCTGCGGGGCGCACCAGCCCGCGCTCATGCGCGACCCCGATCCCGCCGAGATCGACCGGGTGCTGGCCGCCGCCGACGGCGCCATCGCGATGGTGACGCTGGCCCCCGAACGCGACGGTGCACCGGCGGCCATCGCACAACTCACCGCGGCCGGGGTGGTGACCGCGGTCGGTCACACCGAGGCCAGCTACGCGCAGGCCCGCTCGGCCATCGACGCGGGCGCCACCGTCGGCACCCACCTGTTCAACGCGATGCGCCCGATCGACCGGCGGGAACCCGGGCCGGTCGTCGCGCTGATGGAGGATGCCCGGGTGACCGTCGAGTTGATCACCGACGGTGTGCACATCAACCCGGCCATCTACCGGTTCGTCACCCAAAGCGTTGGCGCCCAGCGGGTCTCGCTGATCACCGACGCCATGGCGGCCACCGGGATGTCCGACGGGCGCTACGAACTGGGCCCGCTCGGGGTGGATGTGGTCGACGGGGTGGCGCGGGTTGCCGGTACCGATACCATCGCCGGCAGCACCGCCACCATGGACCGGGTGTTCCGGTTCGCCGTGGCGCACAGCGGGTTGGCGCGCGATGAGGCACTGCTGCAGGCGGTCGCGCAATCGTCGATCAACCCGGCCCGCGCCCTCGGGCTCCCGGCGAACGCGCTGAAGCCCGGCGCCGTCGCCGATCTGGTGGCGCTGGACCAGGATCTCGCCGTCACCGGTGTGCTGCACCGCGGGTCGTGGGTGTAGCGCGGACTCACAGCGCGGGGCAGGTACCGCCCAGTGCGCAGGGCAACACGGCATCCATCCAGCCGTGGTCGTTCTGCATCGTGGCCAGCAGCCACGCCCCGAGCGAGACGGCCGAGAACGCGCCCGCGGCGAACAGCAAGACCACCAACACCAGCAGCGCGATACCGGCCGCCGAGCCGCTCGCCATCAGCCGCACGGCGCGCACCACCACGTCGATGATCCGCACCATGAACATCAGCACCATGGGGTCACTGTATTCCCGGGCGCCGTGAAATCAAGATGCCACTGAGCAATGGCACGTTCATCGGCAACTCTGGTGGTATTCGAACGCGCCCGGCGTCGCGGCACCGGTTGCTCTCGATGCCGGGCGAACGGTGCGCCGGTCAACGGTCTGTGACCGCTTGGAGCATGATGGGCACATGCCCGACGAACCCGAACTCAATGTGCTGGGCGGACCGCTGGAGCCGTGCGGCACCGACCCGGTGACCGGCTTCTATCGCGACGGCTGCTGCTCGACGGGGCCCGAAGACGCGGGCCTGCACACCATCTGCGCGGTCGTGACGGCCGAATTCCTGGAGCATCAGCGCTCCATCGGCAACGACCTGAGCACGCCGATGCCACAGTACCGGTTTCCCGGACTGACACCGGGGGACCGCTGGTGTGTCACCGCGGTGAATTGGCTGCGCGCCTATCAGGACGGCTGCGCCGCCCCGGTGGTGATGGCGTCCACCCACGAGAACACCCTGCAGGTCGTCCCACTGGAGGCGCTTGCCGAGCACGCCGTCGACGTTCCCGACGATGCCAGCGACCTCTAGGTGATGTAGCGGTTGCGCCAGCGCTCGAATCGGTTGCGCGGCCGCCCGACCCCGGAGAGCACCTCGCTCATCGGTGCCGCCACCGACGCCTTGACACGTCTGGGTGGGCCGACCGGGGTGGCCTCCTCCCACCAGATCGGTTGCAGCAGAGCCGAGGTGATCGGAATGGCCCGCTCGACGCGTTTGTGCCCCCAGGCGCAGGCCCGGTCGATCGAACCCCGCGACGGCGCCAGGTTCACCGGCGACAGGGTGGGTGAGAACCGGACGATGTGGTCGGAGTAGGGCAGGTTGCGCACCATCTGCAGCTGGATGGCCTGCGCGATCGGCGCCAGCCACAGATGCCGTGGATCCCACTGCGGGTGAAAGCAGTCGAAGGCCAGATAGCAGGCGTTGCGGGTGCCCAGGCGGCCATCGCGGATCCGCTTCCACGCCAGCTCCACCGGCACATTGCTGGCCGTGCCGCCGTCGACGATCGCCGCGACATCGTGGGCCGCCAGCACCGCGTCCAGGATCGGGACCATCCGCGGATCCCGGGTCTCATGGTGCAGCACGCCGGGAATCGCCGACGAGAACGACGAGGCGTCAACGACATTGACGTCGCGGGTCAGATCGTCACCACCGACGACGATCGCCTTGACCACCCGCGAATCGATGAAGGCCGCGGCCTGCCAGAGCCGAGCCGCCACCTCGGGCCCCATACCGATGGGCAGGAAGGGCAAGGTGCGCAGCTTGAGCACGGCGAGTTCCTGATGGCGGAACTTGGCGGGCAGCGCGGCGAACGATTGCCTGCGCACCCCGGCGATCACCGCGTCGAACGGGATGCCCAGATCCGACATCCGCAGCTGCTCACCGTCTGGGCGGGTGAACAGCGCGTGCGCGAACTGGTCGAAGCGCAGGGAGAACACCCCGGTCAGCCCATGCCTGCGGCGCAGCTGTTCGGGTCCCAGAATCGACCGGTAGGACACCGTCTTGGCCCACGCCACATACTCCTCGATCGGCACCGGCAACGACCGCGCCATCACCGAACCGATCACCGACCCGATGGACGAGCCGATCATGTAATCGGGCACCTGCCCGGCCTCCAGCAGCCGCTGCATCCCGCCGATGTAGACGAAGCCCGCGCCACCGCCGCCGCCGAGCACGGTCACCAACTTCTTGTTGCCGACCTCCGCGTCCAGCTCGGCCATCGAGAAGTCGCTGCCGTGGCGGTCGGCCAGCGAACGACGCTGCGTGTCCTGGTCCGCGGCGAGTGCGGCCAGCACCTCGCGCGCTGCGGTCAGCGCGCTCACCCCGTGCTTCTGCTCGCGCAACGGTCCGTGCAGGGCGTCGACCACCCGGGACTGCCAGCCCCTCAGCTCCGCACCGACCGACACGTCGCCGCGCCCGCGCGTCCCGCCGGGGCCGGCCGCACCCGGTTCGAAGTCGGCCAGCTTGGCGAAGTTCAGCAGATAGCGCAGCCTGCGGACCTGGCCGGCGTTCAGCACGTCCGGGTGGGCCAGCTGCAGCCGGACCAGCCGGTTCTCCATCTTCTGCAGCGCCAGCGCCGGTTCACCGGAGGGCAGGTCCGCCCCGAGTGCCTCGGCGTTCTCCCGCTCTTCGGCGGAGTCGGCCGGCTCGGCGTCGGCGAACGGGGTCTGCACAGTCAGACACTTTAAGTGTCGAAGCTCAGTCCTCGGAGCGATCCCGACCACCGATGAAGGCCAGCAGCGCCGGGTCACCGGAGACGAGCCGCTCGACTTCCTCCCCGCCGTCGCACCGCAGCAGCGCGATGGTGACCCGATCTGTTGTCCGGGACACCACCTGCCAGTGCGCGCCGGAGTCTTCCCAGCGGCGGAGTTCTTCGACCGGGTCGCGCGTCATGTACCTATGATGCTCCCGCGGAGATTGGAAACCTCCGCGGTGGGGTACACCTGAGAGCCATCTCAGGGTGCGGTGTGCCCAGCTGGCGTAGGGCACTCCAACTTCGGGCGGTTAGGTAGGGTCGAATATCAAATGATCGACATTGACGAGGCACTGCCGATTCTTCCGCGCGAGCTCACCGACATCCCGGACGCGGTGCGGCGGGTCGGCCCGCCGCAGATACCCGATATCGCCGCGCCGTACGCTGCGCGGCCGGTCGACCCGGACACCGATGCCGAGCTGATCTCGGAGTGGATGAACCTTCCGCATCTCGCGGAGGCCTGGGAGTACGCCTGGCCGCCGGAGCGCTGGCGGCTCTACCTCAAGGCCCAGCTGGCCGGGTCGTTCTCCCGGCCGTTCCTCACCAGTCGCAAGGGCGAGGACATCGGCTACGTCGAGCTGTACCGCGCGGCAAAGGATTCCATCGCCACCCGCTATGACGCCGACCCGCACGATCTCGGGATGCACGCCGCGATCGCGGATACCAAACTGGTGAACCGGGGGATCGCGCCGCTGATGCTGCCGCGGCTGATGAAGGACATGTTCGCCCTGGAACCCGAGTGCCGGCGCATCATGTTCGATCCCGACCACCGCAACACCGGTGCGCGCCGGCTCGTCGAGTACGTGGGCGCCACCTTCCTCGGCGAGCACCAGATGGCCAATCGCACGATGGCGCTCTACGTCTTTCCGCGCACGCCCGAGGACATCCCCGCGCACAAATAGCTCCTTTCTTCCCGCGAGCAGACACAAATGGCCCCATTTCACCGCGAAATAGGGGCCATTTGCGACTGCTCGCGCTAGGGAGCGGAGCCCATCATCGCTTCGTAGCCGTCGTGATCCGGCTTCATCGCGGCCGCGACCAGCTCCCACAGCACCTCATCGGTGCCGCCGCCGACGCGCGCCAGCTTCATATCGCGCCACCACTGGCCCAGCGGTGTCTCATCGACCAGATAGCCTGTGCCGCCGAAGATGTGCATGCATTCGGAGACCACTTCCTCACCCAGTCGGGCCGCGCACACCTTCATGGCGGCCGCGGTGCGCAGGTCGAGTTTCCCGCCGGCGGCGATCCCGGTGAGCGCGTGGCGCAGCATGTCCACCCGTGCCTGCAGGTCGGCCATCCGCATCCGCAGCGCTTGATGCTCGTACAGCGTGTGCCCGAACTGGCTGCGGGTCATCATGCGGGCCAATGTGATTCCCAGCACCCGCTGGCAGCTGCCGGCGATCTGGCCGGCGACCGACATCCGTTCGTGGGCCAGACCCCAGGAGATGGCGGCCAGGCCGATACCCGCCCTGGCCACCAGCGCATCGGCGGGCACCCAGGTATCGATGTGCACCGCGGCCGTGTCCAGCGGTCCGGCGCCGACCTTGTTGTAGGGCTGCTGCACCCGCACGCCCGCATCATGGAGCGGGATGGCGATGACGACGACGTTGCCGTGCCTGCTGTCCGGGTTGTTGTCGACATTGCGGGCCACCGCCATCACGTAATCGGCGATGGGGGAGAGCGAGACGAACTTCTTGACGCCCTTGACCTCGAACCCGTCGCGCACCGAACGCACCTTGGTCTCGACGATCTGTAGGTCCGATCCGCCGGACTCCTCCGAGGCCCCGACACACAACACGACCTCGCCGCGGATGGCCTTCTCGGTGATGTCGCGCAGATGTTCGGAACGCCCGAACCGGCGCAGCAGCGCGATGGCCGAGTCGTGCAGGCTGACCCCGACGGCGATACCGGCCGATCCCAGCCTGCCCAGGGCCAGCGCTAGCGCGATCACCTTGGCCACGTCGGGCTGCTGCGAATCGCCCCACTTGGCGGCGAAAACCCCTTCGGCACCCAGATATTCGATGAGCTCCCGGGGGAACTTTCCGGTGCGCTCGGCGTCGGCGGTCCAGGCCCGGACCCGGTCGTCGAAGACCCGGTTCAGCAGTTCCTGGAACTCTGCCAGCGCCATCGGTTCGGCGGTGTCGATGGTGGCGGTCACTGTCCGGCGCCCTCCAGGTTGCGTTTGACTTCGAGCCGGCGCAGCTTGCCCGAGGAGGTCCTGGGCAGCGATCCGGGTCGCATGAAGACGACTTCGGCCGGTACGACGCCACATTCGGAGGCGACCAGCTCGACCAGCGCGGTGCGGGCGGCCGGTTCGTCTGCGCCCTTGAACTCCGCGGCGATCACCAGACCGGGACGGGTGGCCGGTCCGTCGGTGCCGACGGCGACGACGGCGCCCGCCCGGACACCGTCGACCTGGGCGGCCACGGTCTCGATCTCGGTGGGGAAGATGTTGCGCCCGGCCACGGTGATGATCTCCTTGGCGCGCCCGCAGATGACCAGGCTGCCGTCCAGGAAGTAGCCGATATCCCCGGTGGGGAACCAGTTTTCGCCATCGACGGTGTCCTCGCCCAGGTAACCGCTCATCATCGAGGTGCCGCGGATCTCCACCTCGCCGACCTCGCGGTCGGCGACATCGCCGGAAAACCGTTCGTTGGGTGCGATGCGGATCTGCATACCGGGAATGGCCTCACCCAGCACCGCGTGCTTGCGGACGTAGCCACCGTCATCGGTGACGATGTGGATCTCGTCGACCCGCAGACCGTGTCCGGGTACCGGAACCGCCACCGCACAATTGGATTCGGCCAGGCCGTAGGACGGGGCCAGCGCGCCGGGATCGAGTCCGAACTTGGCCATCTCGGCGGCGAAGCGCCGGCTGCCGTCGCAGTCGACGGGCTCGCCGCCGTTGAGTGCGAAGCGCAGGTTCGAGAAGTCGGCCTCGCCGATCAGACCGGCGTACTTGCCGACGATGTTGTAGGCCATGTTCGGCGCCGCGGTCAGCGAGGCCCGGCTCTCGGTGAGCCACTTGATCCAGCCGAACGGTGATGCGGAGAACGCCGATGTCGGCGCCTGCCACAGCTCAGCGCCGGCCAGCGCCATGGTGAGCACGAAGGACAGGCCCATATCGTGGTAGAGCGGCAACCAGGAATGGCCGCAGTCGGCGTCGGTGACCTCGACGCGCTGCACGAGCGCGCCGATGTTGGCCAGCACGGCCTCCGGTGAGAGTTGCGCCGTGCGTGGGGTTCCGGTGGAGCCCGCGGTGCCCTGCAGCACGGCCGCCCCGGTGCCGGTCACCATGCCGGAGTGGGTCGTGGAGCGCTGCGCGTGCGCGACCGCACCGACATCGTGCACCGCGATGGCACTCTGCACGCCGGTCAGCTCACGCAGCTGCGCGCCGTGGCTGAACACGGTGCGCACCCCGACCCGGTCGAACCGTTCCATGGTGGCGCGGGCCCAGCGCTTCGGGTCGGCGCCGCGCACCGGTCCGGGCAGGATCGACACGGCGGCACCGGCCAGGAAGGCGCCGGGGATGGCGGCGATGAACTCCGCGGTGGGATCGCCGACGAGGCCGATCGTGGCGGCGCCGTCATCGCAGATGCGGGCGGCGACGTTCTCGGCGCGTGCGTGAATCTCACCCCACGGGTGACGGGTCCAGGTGCCGGCGCCGGTGTCGAGCACCGCCAGCGCCCGGTCCGTGGACGTCATCGCATCGGTCAGCGCCTGCGCCAGCCCCCATGGCGCGGCCGTCACGAGTTCGCCTGATCCGCGGGCAGTTTGGCCAGGACCACCTTTTCCAGGTCGCCGAGGGTCTCGCAGCTGAGCAGATCTTCCTCGGACAGCGCGGCGCCCAGGCGATCCTCGATGGCGACCATGCCGACGGCGAAGGCCACCGAATCCATGCCGACATCGTCGACGAGTCGGGAGTCCCGCGATACCCGGCTGACGTCGATGTTGAGATCGTCGCGCAGGATGGCCAAGAGCTCCGGATTGACCGCTTCGGGCTGTGACATTTCCATGTTCGGCGACCCTACACCTGAGAATTTACTCAGGGTAGGCTTACCGAACGTGCCCTCAGGGCGCCGGGCGGGCGAGTCTCGTGTCGCCCTTTGTGACGCCCCCGTCAATCGAGACCAGTGCGGGCACAACTTCACTGGTGATCAGGCCATGCACCGCGGTCAGCGGGTCGATCAGGTCGAAACACGCCGCAATCCGGGCCGGGGTGTCCACGACCACGGTTGTGACGGGGACCTCACGTCCGAGCTGCAGCAGTCGGTCGCCGTGCGGTGCGTGATCGCCGTGGAAGCCCCAGATTCCGCGCAGCACGGTGGCGCCGCCGCCGGCCTGTCGAGCCCGCAGCACGTCGACGATCGCGCGGTGGATGGGCACCCCGTCGTGCCGGGTGCCCTCGGAGGTGTGGATGGTGAGTTTCTGCCACAGCGGCACGCCGTCGGCGTCGGCGGCGGGCAGGGTCGCGGGCCGGTCCAGCAGCCGTCCGTCGCGCTTGCAGATCTGGAGTCGCTCCACCGTCATCGCCGCGGCGGGCAGCAGTTCACGCAGGCGCGGCAGCGCCGCCGTCACCTGTCCGTCGGTGCCGGACGCGACGATCATCACCGGCACCTCGGTGTTGGCGCTGAAGAACCGGGCCCGCCGGCGCGCGCCGTGCTCGGTACCGTCGACGCCGAGAAAGACTGCCGCGCCCGCGAATCCGAGCCCGTGCAACACCGCGCAGATCTCCCGGTACGCCGGCCGGCCGCCGATGCGGGTCTGACGCCCGATGTAGAGCGTGAGCTTTGCCGCACCGGAACCGCCGACACCGGTCCCGGCCCGTTCCAGGGTGACGATGCCGCGCGCGATACCGGCCACCACGGTGGGCGCCAGCCCGGCGATGCGATCGGCGGTGTCCACCGCGACCAGCGCCACCGGCAGATCCTCGGACGCCGACAGCGAACGGTCGGTGCGCAGCTGATGGCTGGGCCCGAATCCGCCGATACCGCGCAGCACCACGCTGTCGGCGACCTGCTCGGTGTCGAACAGATCGAGCAGTTCGTCGGCGGCGAACCCGCGATCACCGCGCAGCCGCTCCCCGAAGTACGCGGTCAGCTTCAGCAGTTCGGCACTCACAGTGCCCGTCCGATCAGCTGGCCCAGCCAGGCCGCCGCCAGTCCCAGCGCGACGCTGAGCACGATATTGGCCACCGCGAGCCGTCCCCGCCGTTCCTCACCGAGCCGCTGGGTTTCCAGCATCCAGGTGGAGAACGTCGTATAGGCGCCGACGAACGCAGTACCGGCCAGCAGTGCCACGTGCGGGCTGATGGTCAACGCGCCGACAAAACCCAGCAGCCACGCGCCGCTGACATTCACCGCGAGGGTGCCCACCGGGAAACCGCTTGCGACCGTGACCCGGGACGACACCGCCCGGTCGACCAGCAACCGGCATACCGCGCCGAGCCCGCCGAGCAGCATCACGCCGGCCCACACCGCGACCGTGCTCACCGGACACGCACCCGTCGGACCAACGCGGTCATCACCTGCGCCGCCAGCAGACCCAGTCCGATGCTGACCACGGTGTAGCCGGCAGCCAGCGCGTGGTGACCGTGCTCCAGCATCACCAGCACCTCGACCTGCATGGTCGAGAACGTGGTCAGCCCCCCGCACAAACCGGTGCCCAGCAGCGGACGGCGGTACCCCGATGCGGGCAGCCGTTCCAGCAGCCGGGTGGTGAAGTACCCCAGCAGCGCGGCCCCGACGATGTTGACGATGAACGTCGCCCACGGCCAGTGCCCCGGCGGCACCGCGAGGACGTGGCTGAGCGCGGCGCGCGCCAGCGTCCCCAGCGCACCGCCGAGAAACACCGCAGCCACTTCCCGCCGGTCGGTGATCGCCACACGACAAAGTATGTGGCCTGGCGGCCGTACCGATAGGGTCGGCACACCATGACGGCGCAGGATCTCCTCCCGGTGCGGATCTCCGTACTCGGACCGGTCCGGGCGTCGGTGGGTGGCGAACTGGTCGATCTGGCCGGACCCAAACAGCGGTCGGTGCTCGTCCGGCTGGTCCTGGCGCACGGCGACGTGGTGTCGGTCGACCGGCTGATCGAGGACCTCTGGGCCGGGGAACCGCCGCCGAAGGCGCTGGCGGCGCTGCAGGCCTACATCTCGCACCTGCGCCGGGTCCTCGAACCCGGCCGTGAACGGCGCGCGGCGGCCCGGGTGATCGTCAGTGCCGCCCCCGGGTACTGCCTGCGGCTACCCGACGAAGCCGTCGACGTGTGGTCGCTGGAAGCCAGGATCGCCGCGGCCGAACAGCACAGCGACCCCTTGGAGCGGGCACCGCTGCTGGAGGATGTGGTCGCCGCGTGGACCGGTGATCCCTACGTCGAGGTCCGCGACGCGCTCTGGGCAGCCCCCGAGGTGGCCCGGCTGGCCGAGTTGCGGCTGTCCGTCACCGAGGCCCACGCCGCGGCCCAGTCCGCCCTCGGACAGCACGGCGTGGTGGCCCGGGTGCTGGAACCGCATGTGCGCGATCACCCGGACCGCGAGGCGGCCGCCTGCCTGCTGGCGGTCGCCCGGTACCGCTCCGGTCATCAGGCCGCGGCCCTGGACGTGCTGCGCCGTACCACCGCCTACCTCACCGAGGAACTCGGCCTGGAACCCGGTCGGGCACTGCGGGATCTGGAACGCGACATCCTGCGCCACGCCGATCACCTGGAGCCCATCGCACTCGCGCCGGCGCCGGTGTCACCGCCCCATGACGCACCGCAGGCCAGCCCCACCCGCGGCCGCGCCGATGAACTCGCCGCCATCGACGCTGCCGCGGCCGCCGCGGTGCGCGGCGGGTTGCGGGTGGTGTGGATCGGCGGTGAGGCCGGTGCGGGCAAGACCACCGTCGTCGACGCGGCGGCGGCCCGGCTGCGCGACGCCGGTTGGACGGTCGTCGCCGGGCGCAGCCCCGAGGTCGACGGCGCGCCACCGGGGTGGGCGTGGACCGAGGTGCTCGAAACCTTCTCCGCCACACTGCCGCCGCGACAGGCTGGTGCGCTGGCGCCGCTGCTGCACGACGGCCGGGCAACCGCGGAGGGCTCCGCGTTCTGGATCGCGCACGCGCTGGCCGAGGTGCTCGGGCAGGCGGCCGAGCGGACGCCCCTGCTCATCGTGCTCGACGACCTGCACCGCACCGACGGTCTGACACTTGAGTTGCTGCGACTGACCGCCGACCGGCTCGGTTCGGGGCGGGTGCTCGTCATCGGCACCTACCGGCCCTCGGAATCCGGTGCCGAGCTTGGCCAGGCCCGGGCCGCGCTGGCCAACCACACCGCCGCGCACCTGACGCTGTCCGGTCTGGACGATGCGGCGCTGACCGCGTTGGCCATCGACTGCGGGTTGCCTGCGGTCACCCGGGAAACGTTGCGGCTGTTGCGGGACCGCACCGGTGGCAACCCGCTGTTCGTCCGGGAGTTGGCCCGGCTGATGGTCGCCGAAGGTGTCGACGCCGCCCACGGCAGGATTCCCGCCGGGGTCGGGGACGTGGTGCGCCGCCGGCTGGCCCGGCTGCCACCGCAGACCGCGACCGCGCTGCGCCAGGCGGCGGTGCTGGGTCGCGAGGTCGATATCACCCTGCTGGGCGAGCTGGCCCGCAGCGATGACGACGAACTGCTCGATGCGCTGGAACCCGCGGTACTTGCCGGCCTGCTCGACGAATCGGTGCCCGGACGGGTCAGATTCGCGCACAACCTCATCCGGGACACCCTCTACGAGGACACCTCGGTGCTGCGCCGGTCCCGGCTGCATGCCGCGGCGCTGGACCTGCTGCGGCCACGCGGCGCCGACGCGGCCTCGCTGGCCTACCATGCCGTCGCGGCCGCCACCGCCGATACCGCTTCCGAGGCAGCGGGTTTCGCGATGCAGGCGGCCAGGGAGGCCGACGCGGTCGGGGCGCCGGTGGAGGCCGCCCGGCAGTGGCGGGCCGCGGTGCGCATGTTCGAGCTCGCCGGCGCGGACCACTCGGCGGCGGTTCCCGCCCGGTGCGGTCTCATTGCCGCGCTCGCCCAGGCCGGTGATGCGATCGGGTCGCGGGAAGAGTTGCACCACACCATGGTTGCCGTCGGTTCCCACGACGCCTTGGCGGTGCAGGCGCTGACCGCCTCGGACAGCCCGCTGGTGTGGCGGGTGCGCGACGGCGACCTCATCGACCACGCCATCGTCGACCCGCTGCGGCGGGTGCTGAACCGTGAACAGGACCCGCAGGTGCGTGCCCGGTTGCTGTTGACCCTGTTCACCGAACTGGAGGGCGTGGAACACGATTCGGCGCTGGCCGCCGGCCAGGAGGCGCTGGCACTGGCCCGGGCCGTGCACGCGCAGGATCCGGCCGGCAACCAGCGGCTGCTGTGTGCGGCGCTCAACGTGCGGGCCTTCGCCTGCCTCGGCCCCGACTTGGCCCACGAGCGGGAAAGCGTTGTCGCCGAACTTCTCTCGGTCGCAGAAGCCTGTGACGCCATCGACTATCAGGCGGTGGCACACTGGTTCGCGTTCCTGGACGCGTCCGCGGGCTCGGATCTGGCGGGTGCGGCCGCCCATGCCGACCAGGCGGTGGCGCGGGCCGGTACCGGCCAGCTCGGTTTCCTGCTGGGTGTGCTCGACGCCTTCGGCGCGCAGCTGGCCGTGCTGGCCGGCCGGACCGACGAGGGGGAGCGGGGCTATATCGCCGTCTCGGCGAAGCTGGCCGAATACGGGGTGGCCAACGGGGCGCACATCGGCATCGTGGGTAGGGTGAGCGCCAACCTGGTGCGCGGCGGCCTCGCTCCGATGGCCGACGATCTGGTCGCCGTGCACCGCTTCGTGTCCCGCATCATCGCCGACGGCGCCGCGATCGCCCTGCATCAGGCGGGCAGAACCGAAGAAGCCCAGCAGATCTGGGCGCAGCGCGTCCCGATCGAGCGGTCCTTCTACTTCGTCGCGATGGCCACCCTGCGGGCCCATGCGGCCGTCGCGGTGGGTGATCTCGCCGTCGCGACCGCCACCGCGGCGGAGCTGCTGCCATACTCCGGGCGGTTCGCCGGCCTCGACAACGGGACTCTGCTCACCGGGCCGGTGGACGCCGCGCTGGCCGCCGTCGCCGAGGCCACCGGCGATGCCACCGGTGCCGCGCGCTACCGGCAGGCCGCGGCGGAGCTGACCGAACGGCTGCGCGCGGCCGCCCAGGCGTTGATCGACTGACCGTCGTGGGCGAAACTCGCGTACCGGGCGTCATTTCGGCCGCGCCGACGCCGGGTACGCGAGTTTCGCCGCGACATCAGTGGGTGAATCAGCCGAATACCGCGCGCTCGAAGCGGCGGTGCCGGGCGGAGAGGAAACGCAGCAGCAGCATCAGCGGTCCCGGCACACTGGCGGCGATCATCGCGCGCTCGGCATCATCGGCCGCCCCCAGGATGCGCGGCCCCTCGAAGGACAACCGCCCGCTGCGCCGGGCCGCCTTCTCGATCGACTCCCAGTCCTTGACCGAGACATAGCGGCGGATCACCGGGAACAACTCGCGTTCCTCGTCGGCGATGTGCGCCTGGAGCAGCTGGTGCAGATCGGTCAGCCCGGCGGCCAGCGGCCGGGCCAGCTCCGGGTCGGCGGACCGCCCGAAGGCCGCGGCCTGGACGCGCAGCCGGTCCAATCGCGGATCCAGCGCGGCATGATCCTCGGTCAGCTCCGTCAGGTCGATGAAGTCGCCCGCCGAGGCCTCGATCACCGGCCACAGCACATCGTCTTCCATGGTGTGGTGATGGTGGATCGACTCACACATCAGCGCGACATAGCGGGCCACGGCCTTGGCGCGCGGGGGACCGCACGGCAGCCGGCGCTGGGCGAGGGCGGTGGTCAGCTCGGCGAGGCGCCGGGTGTCGGCGACCATGGCGCGGTGGGTCAGGGTGATCCCGCTGAGGTCGGGCCCCGGATCGGCGGGACGTCGGGCGTTGTCTGCGGGGTGGGCTGATCGTGCGGAATTGTTCATGCCGACAACCTTGTAACGGCCCACTTGCGACGAACTTGCGACGGGCTTGCACTACGGCGAGACACCGGTGCCGCGGGTAGGCAAGGATGGTGTCATGGTGGCCAATCCGCGAGCCGGTCAGCCGGCACAGCCCGAAGATCTCGTCGACCTCGCACATCTGGTCACCGCCTATTACACGGTGCAACCCGACCCCGATGACGTCGCCCAGCAGGTGGCGTTCGGGACGTCCGGGCACCGCGGCTCCGCGCTCGACGGGGCCTTCAACGAGGCGCACATCATTGCCACCACCCAGGCGATCGTGGAGTACCGCGCCGCGCAGGGCACCACGGGCCCGTTGTTCATCGGTCGGGACACCCACGCCCTGAGCGAGCCGGCCTGGGCGTCGGCGCTGGAAGTGCTGGCGACCAATGACGTGGTGGCGATGATCGACGCCGCCGACCGCTACACCCCGACCCCGGCGGTCAGCCACGCCATCCTCACCTTCAACCGGGGCCGCGACACCGACCTGGCCGACGGGATCGTGGTGACCCCGTCGCACAATCCGCCGCGCGACGGCGGCTTCAAGTACAACCCGCCCAACGGCGGCCCCGCCGACACCGACGCCACCAGTGTGATCGCCAAGCGGGCCAACGAGATTTTGCGCGAAGGCATCCGCTCGGTGAAGCGGGTCCCGCTCTCGCGCGCCCTTCAGGTCGCCCAGCGCCACGACTACCTCAACGCCTACGTCGCGGATCTGCCCAACGTGGTCGATCTGCACGCCATCCGCGCGCAGGGGGTGCGCATCGGGGCGGATCCGCTCGGTGGCGCCAGCGTCGACTACTGGGGCGCGATCGCCGAGACCCACAATCTGAACCTCACCGTGGTCAACCCGCTGGTCGATGCGACGTGGCGGTTCATGACGCTGGACACCGACGGCAAGATCCGAATGGACTGCAGCTCGCCGAACGCGATGGCTTCGCTGATCGGCAAGATCGGCGAGTACCAGATCGCCACCGGCAACGACGCCGACTCCGACCGGCACGGCATCGTCACCCCCGACGGCGGGCTGATGAACCCCAACCACTACCTGGCGGTCGCCATCGACTACCTGTTCACCCACCGCCCGGGCTGGCCGGGTAGCACCGCGGTCGGCAAGACCGCGGTGAGCAGTTCGATCATCGACCGGGTGGTCGGCGGGCTGGGCCGCGAGCTGGTCGAGGTGCCCGTCGGCTTCAAATGGTTCGTGGACGGGTTGATCGGCGGGACAATCGGTTTCGGTGGTGAGGAAAGCGCGGGCGCCTCCTTCCTGCGGACCGACGGCTCGACCTGGACCACCGACAAGGACGGCATCATCCTGGCGTTGCTGGCCTCGGAGATCCTCGCGGTCACCGGGTCCACCCCGTCGCAGCGCTACGCCGAGCTCGCCGCCAAGTACGGGGCGCCCACCTACGCACGCATCGACGCCCCGGCCGACCGCGAGCAGAAGGCTCGGCTGGCCAAGCTGTCGCCCGAGCAGGTGAGCGCCACCGAACTGGCCGGCGAGAAGATCACCGCCAAGCTCACCACCGCGCCCGGTAACGGGGCGTCCCTGGGCGGGCTGAAGGTCACCACCGAGAACGCCTGGTTCGCCGCCCGGCCCTCGGGCACCGAGGACGTGTACAAGATCTACGCCGAGTCCTTCAAAGGACCCGAGCATCTGGCGGAGGTGCAGGAGGCCGCCAAAGATGTGGTGAATACAGTCATCGGGTGAGCTCTACCGCGGAGGAAGACTGTCCGGCTGATGCCAAGCGGAGGCTGCCGCGCGAGGTCTGGGTCCTGGTGGCCGCCAATATCGTGGTGGCGCTGGGTTTCGGGGTGGTGGCGCCGGTGCTGCCGCAGTACGCCCGGCACTTCGGGGTCAGTATTGCCGCCGCGACGTTTGTCATCACCGCATTCGCCGTGATGCGTCTGATCGGTGCACCGCCGGCCGGATTTCTGGTGCAGCGGCTCGGCGAGCGCAAGGTCTACATCAGCGGGCTGGTCATCGTGGCGCTCTCGACCGGTGCCTGCGCACTGGCCGAAAGCTACTGGCAGCTGCTGTTGTTCCGGTCCCTCGGCGGTCTCGGTTCGGCGATGTTCACGGTGTCCTCGCTGGGGCTGCTGATCCGCATCTCGCCCGCCGATGCGCGGGGCCGGGTCGCCGGACTGTTCTCGTCGGGCTTCATGATCGGCTCGGTCGGCGGGCCGGTCCTGGGCAGCCTGACCGTGGGGTTCGGCCTGTCCGCGCCGTTCCTGATCTACGGAGCCGCGCTGCTGGTCGCCGCCGCGGTGGTGTTCTTCAGCCTGCGGCATTCCACCATCGCCGGCCGGTCGGACGAGGACGAGGCCCCGCCGGTGCCGTTCCGCACCGTGTTCGCCCACCGGGCCTACAAGGCGGCGCTGATCTCCAACTTCGCCACCGGATGGGCATCGTTCGGGCTGCGAATCGCGCTGGTTCCGCTGTTCGTCGTGGAGGTGCTGGGTCAGGGCCCGGGTGCGGCCGGGCTGGCGCTGACGGCGTTCGCGGTGGGCAATATCTCGGTCGTCATTCCCAGCGGGTACCTGTCGGACAAGCTGGGCCGGCGCAAGCTGCTGATCTTCGGGTTGACGCTGGCAGCGGTGTCGACGGCGCTGGTACGCTACACCACCTCGCTGCCGGTCTTCCTGGCCGCGGCCTATGTGGCCGGCGCGGCCACCGGGATCTTCGTCTCACCGCAGCAGGCCGCGGTCGCCGACGTGGTCGGCAACAAATCGCGCGGTGGCACCGCGGTGGCGACCTTCCAGATGATGGCCGATGTCGGCTCGATCGGCGGCTCGCTGCTGGTGGGGTTGATCGCGCAGTACTTCTCGTTCTCCTGGGCGTTCGTGATCAGCGGGGCAATCCTGCTGGTCGCCGCACTGGCCTGGGTGTTCGCCCCCGAGACCAGGGGTCGGCCACCCGCCGAGCACACCCCGGTCCGCCCGCTGGGCCCAGAGGCCGGCGGCGAGGTGCCCTGACCAGCTGTTTTGAACCTGTGTGGGACAGTGGTGTACCTTTCAACAGCACAACAAACGGGGCTATGGCGCAGTTGGTAGCGCACCACACTGGCAGTGTGGGGGTCAGGGGTTCGAATCCCCTTAGCTCCACGTTTTCGAAAGTCCGTTCCGACTTCGGTCGGGGCGGATTTTTCCGTTTCCGGGACCCGGTGTTCGCACCGCCTTCGCCGAACGCGACGCGGCGCTCGGTGGGCCGGGCTATGTTTGCCATCGGGGCGCATGCGGGGTGAGTGGGAACTGGTCGGCGTCACGGGGACTAGCGCAGGGGGATGATCGTGTCGCCCACTGCGCTCAGCGGTCCCCACGACGCGATTCTTGACGAGGCCGTGTCCGGAGTCGGGCTCGACCCGGCGTTTCAGCCCATCACCGCCCTCGCGGACGGCTCGGTGGTCGGCTTCGAGGCCCTGACGCGGTGGCCGGCGCTCGAAGACCCTGATCCCGAGGCGGTGTTCGCCCACGCCGCGGCCACCGGCAGGCTCGGCGGTCTGGAAAAGATGTGCATCGACGCCGCGATCGACAATGCCCTGCGCCAGGACCTGCCTCGGGGCACCCTGCTGGCGCTCAACTGCGAACCGCTCGGTAGCCACCTCAGCCGCGCCGAGAACCCGCTGCTGGACCGCGCGCACGGCGAGCTGCGGGTGATTTTCGAGCTGACCGAGCGCAGCCTGCTCACCCACCCGCGGGCGCTGCTGCGGAAGGTGGCCCGTCTGCGTGCGGACGGGTTCGGCATCGCCCTCGACGATATTGGCGCCCATCCTGATTCGCTGGCGCTGCTCGACGTCATCTGTCCGGATATCGTCAAACTCGACGTCCATCTGGTGCAGTCCCACCCCACCGACGCCCAGGCGCACATCCTGGCCGCCGTGCTGGCGCACACCGAACGCACCGGGGCGGTGCTGCTCGCCGAGGGCATCGAATCCGACGAGCACCTCGAGCAGGCGCTGGCGCTGGGGGCCAGCCTCGGTCAGGGCTACAAATTCGGGCGGCCCGGGCCGTTGACCGCGCCGGTGTCGGTGTCGTGGGCGCCGCCGCCGATGAAAGCCCCGGTGCAGCCGGTCGGTGCCTCGCCGTTCGACGTCGTGGCGGGCAAGATCCTGGTGCGCACCGCGCGCAAGGCCACCCTGATTCCGTTCTCCCGGCACATCGAAGCCCAGGCGCGGCATGCCACCGATCCACCGATGGTGATGGCCTCCTTGCAGCTGGCGCAACACTTCACGGCCGCGACCAGGGCGCGCTACGGCGAGCTGGCCCCGTTCTCGGCGCTGGTCGCCATCTTCGGCCGGGGCCTGCCCGAGGATCTGGGATCCGGCATCCGGGGGGTGGACCTGGACCCCGAGGACCCGCTGTGCGGACAGTGGATCGTGCTCATCCTCGGCCCGCACCATTGCGCGGCGCTGATCGCGCGCGAGCAGGACCCCACCGGGTCGGTGCCCGAGGCCGAGCGCCGGTTCGATCTCGCCATCACCTACGACCGCGATCTGGTGACCGTCGTCGCACGCAGCCTGTTGGACCGAATGCACTGAGCGGTGCGGTATGTGCACACCGGCTTGGCGTCGCCGCAGAATTGACGCGGGCCGCTAAAGTGTGGGCGATGTGCACCTCTCGCCGTGCTGCCGGAACTCGGGGGGCTTGCAAAGTCGGTGGCGCCAGTTGATCGGCAGTCTCAACGGTTTGGTGGATCTGGCTGCCAAACGGCTGATCACCGCCCACACCGACAACGTGGTCGAGGTCAGCGAACTGGTGCTCACCGATCTGGCGGCCTATCTCGGGCTCGATGTCGCCTTCCTGCGGCACAACGATCACGAGATCCATGCGACCCGGTTGGTGGCGCAGTGGCCGATACGCACCTTCGTGCCCGACCCGGACCCGATCGGTGTCGTCTACTTCGCCGACGCCGACCCGGTCTTCGCGATGGCCGAATGGCTCAAGGAGCCGTTGGTGATCCGCCCCGAGCCCAAGACCGACGAGTATCAGCAGACGATCCAGCAGGGCACCGAGGTTCCGCAGACTTCGCTGGCCTGCGTGCCATTGCTGTCGCACGACGTCACCACCGGCACGTTGGGTTTCGTGAAATACGGCGACCGGGAGTGGCTCGAAGAAGAACTCAACGCACTGAAGACCATCGCGACCATGTTCGCCCAGCTGCAGGCCAGGCTGGTGGCGATCGAGCGGCTGCAGTTCCTGGCAGAACACGACGACCTCACCGGGCTGTGCAACAGCGGGGTGCTCACCGCTCATCTCGATGACCGCCTCGCGCCGGGACAGGACGGACCGGTGGCGGTGCTGTTCACCGACCTGGATCGCCTGAAATCGGTGAACGACCTGTTCGGCCACACCGCTGGGGACGAACTGATCGCTCAGTTCGCCCGTCGGCTGCGCGAATCCATCGGTGACACTGCACTACTCGCTCGTCAAGGTGGGGACGAGTTCGTGATCGTGCCGCATGAGCCGATGGGGCTGGCGGAGGCCGCGCTGCTGGCCGAACGGATCCGGCTGCTCGTTCGGGAGTCCTTCACGGTCGGCCGCGAGTTCGTCCGCCGGACTGCCAGTATCGGTGTTGCGGTGGGACTCCCGGGCCAGGACTCGGCCTCCGACGTGTTGCGTTACGCCGACCTGGCACTGGTCGCGGCCAAGGGCTCGGGAGGTAATGACGCCGCCGTCTTCACCGATGCGATCGCCCTGAAATACCAGCTGCTCAACGATGTCGAGTTACACCTGCGCGACGGCATCGAGAGCGAAGCGTTCGTCGTGCATTACCAGCCCGAGGTGGACCTGCGTACCGGTGCAGTGGTCGCGGTGGAGGCGCTGGTGCGGTGGAACCACCCCACCCGGGGCATGCTGCTGCCGAGCGCCTTCATGCCGGTCGCCGAATCCTCGAACCTGGCAGCGGTATTGGGCCGCAAAGTACTTCAGGACGCCTGCGCGCAGTTGCGGCAGTGGAAGTCGATGGGTCTCGCGCAGGACGTGAAGTTGCGGGTCAACGTGTCACCGGTACAGCGGGTGGCCGATGGTTTTGTCGACCACGTGGCGCGGGTGCTGGCGGAGTTCGAGCTCGATCCGGCCTCGTTGAGTCTGGAGTTCTCGGAGAGCTTCGTCACTGACGACGCCGATCTGAACAACGAGATCCTCACCGCGCTGCGCGCACTCGGCGTGGGACTGGCACTCGACGAGTTCGGGGCCGCCTATAGCGATTTGAGCAGGCTGAAGTCGCTGCCCATCGACACCTTGAAGATCGACCGGTCATTCGTGCAACACCTCGACGGAAGCAAGGATGATGTGACGATCATCCGGGCCATCGTGTCCCTCGGCGAAGCGTTCGGCCTGGGTCTGGTCGCCGTGGGACTGGAGACCGAGGCGGCCGCGCAGATGCTGGTGAAGATGGGCTGCCATCAGGCCCAGGGTTTCCTGCTGTCTCCACCGGTCGATGCGGACACCATGGCACAGATGCTGGCGACCGGCACCATCGCCTGGCGGCGCTAGATTCCCGGTCGCTTCGGGTCAACTCTTACGGGCCGACAGCAGCAGTGCGGGCAGCTTCACGCGGCCCTTCGCGTCGCTGTCGAAGCTGTGCTCCGGCAGGTTCGGGACATCGGGCAACTGCACCGCCACGAAGGCCGGCTGGACCTTCTCGATCGTCCAGACCTGCGATACGGCATCGCGCAGCTCGGCCTCGGTCACCAGGTTCGGCACCGGGAACGGGGAATCCGGGGGCAGCGCGTCGGTGGTGAACACCAGCATGTGCAGCACCGCGCCGGGGGCGGACACCTCGTGGATGCCGCGCAGGTAATCCGGGCGGGCCTCGACCGGCAGCGAATGGAACAGCGTGCAGTCGACGACGGTGTTGAACGGCTCGCCGTCCACGGTGAGGGTGCGTAGGTCACCCTGTACGAAGCGGACATTCGTCAGCCCGCGCTCCGCGGCGGCGCGGGTGGCGGCTTCGATGGCGACCGTGGAGATATCGGCGCCGACGACGTCGTACCCGGCAGCGGCCAGCGCCAGTGACACATCTCCGACACCGCAGCCGGCGTCCAGAACGGGGCTGGTGATCTTGCCGCCGTCGATCAGCGCGGCGATCTCGGGTTGCGCCTCACCGATGTTCCATGGCGGCGGGCCCGCGAAGATGTGGTCGGAGTACGCGGCATCCCAGTCCATCACTTCACCCATAGCGCCAAAGCGTAGCGGGAGTCAGCCCAGATGTTCACCGAAGAAGGCCAGGATGCGCCGCCACGCATCCTCGGCCTCCGGTTCGGAGTACTCCATGCCGGCGATCCGCTCGATCACATTGAACGGCGCGGGGATGCCGAAATCGTTCATGAAGCTGTGCCCGACGTTCGGGTACTCCTTGATATCGCGGGGTACGCCGCCCTTGGCGAGCACCGTCTCCAGTTCGGCCGCCGATCCGCTGCGCACGATCCGATCCTTGGCGCCGTAACTTGCCACCACGGGGCAGGATTGGGAGAGCGCCTCGATGTTCTCCGGGTTCAGCCCGTAGTTGGGGGCGGTCGCGTCGAACAGGCCGCTGGGCGCGAGTTGCAGGACGAAGCCCGCGCCCATGCAGAAGCCGACCAGGCCGACCTTGCCGGTGCAGTCCGGGTCGGCCAGCAGGTGGTCGCGCGCGGCGACGATGTCATCGAAGGCGGCACCGGTGCCCGCGAAATGGGTGCGCATGGTGGCGATCATGCATTTGATCTTGAGACCGCGCCCGTAGAGCGCGGGCGCCAGCGTGAGGTACCCCGCCGCGGCCAGGCGGTCACTGATACGCCGGACATCGGCGGTCATCCCGCGCACGTCCTGCACCACGATGACGGCCGGCCAGGGGCCTTCGGTGGTGGGTGTCGCGAGGTAGCCGGGCAGCGGGCCCGCCGGTGCTGGATAGGTGACCTTCGGCATGTGGGTTATCCCGTTGTTGTTCAGCTGAATTGGTTGTCCAGCGCATTTGGCGGTCCGCGGCGGTACGCACGCATTGCCAACCCAGCGTGCCATATCGCCGAACCATAGGGTCGCATTGGAATACAAGTTGGCTGTATTGTCTCAGGGTATGACGGTCTTTCTCCGGCCAACGGTGACGCCCGGGCCCACGAGTATCGATCGCATTCGTGATGCCGCAGTGCGGACGCTGGCCGAGAAGGGTGTCGCCGCGACGTCGCTGCGGGCCGTTGCCGAGGAGGCCGGGGTCTCGATCGGCCTGGTGCAGCACTATTTCCGCAACAAGGCCGGGTTGGTGGCCGCCGTCGACGACTACGTGCTGCAGGTGTTCGGCGAGATCATAGAGGTGACGCCGGTATCGGAGATGACGAGTGAGTATCTCGCGCAGATGGGTAGCCGGTTCTCCCAGTTGCTCTACGAATACCCGGACCTGGTGAACTACATTGCGCACGCGCTCGTCGAGGGCGACAAGATCGGATCCGTCATCTTCGACGGTCTGCTTCAGATCAGCGCCGCGCAGGGGGAGAAGTTCGCCGAGGCCGGCCTGACCAGCCCCGATCTCGATCCGGTGTGGGGTGCCCTCAATCCGCTGATCTTGCGGGTCGGGGCGATGATCCTCCGACCGCACATCGAGCGTCATCTTCCGGAATCGTTCGTGACCCGAACGCAGCTGCAGCGCTGGGATGCCGCGGTGACGGGGCTGATCCGCCAGGGTCAAGTCCTCGACGCCGCCGCTGTTCCCACGGCGCGCGATTGACCAATTGGCGAGCGTTGATCCCTGGTGCGGGTGTTCGTGGGGTATGCCCCACCAGGGATCAACGCGCAGTCACCCGGGCGCGGATCGGACCGCCCGGCACCATGGTGAACGGCACGGCCAGCGGGAAATCGGGGTCCAGGGCGGTGATCTGCACCTCCCTGATGATGGTGGCGATGGCCAGCGTCGCCTCCAGCATCGCGAAATGATCGCCGATACAGGACCGTGGGCCACCGCCGAAGGGCACGTATTGCCAGCGGTCGCGGTCCTTGGCATTCTGCGGGCTGAAACGGTCGGGGTCGAACTGCAGTGGGTTTGCCCACAGCGACGGATCGCGTTGCACCGACATGCGTCCGAACACCAGCATCGTGCCGGCTTCGACCCGGTACCCGGCCACCTCCACATCCTTTGTCGCCCTGCGTGAGCCGGTCGGCCCGGGCGGGCACAGCCGCAACGCCTCCTTGATCACCTGGACGGTGTAGCCGAGGCGTCCGACATCGTCGGTGGTCAGCCGCCGATCCCCGATCGCGGCCACTTCGGCGGCCACCCTGTCCTGGATCTCGCGGTGGCGGCCCAGCGACCACAGGGTGTAGGTGAGCGTGGTGGCGGTGGTGTCCTGCCCGGCGAACAGAAAGATGATCATCTCGTCACGGATCTCGTTGTCCGACAACGGCTGGCCGGTCTCCGGGTCGGTGGCGGCGATGAGGGCGTGCACCAGGGGAGCGTCCAGGGTGGGGTCGGCGCGGCAGGCGGTGATGATCTCGGCGGCCAACCGACGGATGCTCTCGGTGGCTGCCCTGGCTCGTCGCCGCGCCGGTGTCGGCAGCCAGGACGGCGCCCGCAGCGGACGCAGCGCGCGGGCCACGGCGTAACTGGTCGCCACCCGCAGTGGTTCGGCGACGGCATCGGATCTCTCGTCGAGGTCCAGCCCCAGCACCGAACGCCCCAGCGCGCGCATGGACAGCAGCCGGGCCTGCCCGTCCAGATCGATCTCGCTGCCGTCTACCCAAGAGGCCGTGATCATTTCGGCAGCCTCTGCCATGTGTCCGGCGAACGAGTCGACGCGTTGCTTGGTGAAAACCGGTTGCAGGGTCCGCCGCCGTGGTAGCCACTCCTCGTGTGGCAAGACGAAAAGATTCCCCCCGATGAGGCTGCGCAGCTGGGTGGCGACCGCGCTGGTCTTGTCGATGGAGCCGTCGCGGACGCTGACAATATCGCGTATTCCCTGAGGTGAGGTGGCCACCACGATGGGCGGCATGAGCCAACTCGGGCCGAGGCTGAACCGGGTTACCGGACCGCCCGCATCGCGCAGGATGTCGGTGCCGGTGTGGAAGTTACGCAACGCGTCCCGTCTTTGCCGGTAGGGCAACGGATTGAGCGGGGCGAGCGGTAGTTCGGCCACGGTGCGATCGTGCGTCACCTCGGGCAAGGACATACCTCCGTCGAGTCGGTCCCCACGCCCCCGTTGAATCGGTCCTAGTGTACGACTCGGATGAGTTCGCGCCGTGGCGCACGAGGATGACGAGGACAGCATGCCGATCGCTTACCGCGCACAGATTCTGGACCCGGCCGACCCCGCGGACAGCGACATCCTCGACACGCTCCGGCGGGACCCGGGCATCGAACTCCTGGATCACCACGGTCAGCAACTGGCAAGCCTGGAAGGTCTGCGCCCGGCACCGGATCCGGATCTGCTCGCCGAGCCCGGCAGGTGGGCGTTCTACCCGTGGCGGCGGGCCGCCGTGGCGGTGTTGGGGCCGCGCGGATTTCGGGCACTGCGTCTGGACCGCAATCGCAACAGCATCACCGCCGTCGAGCAGGACCGCCTCGCCGAACTCTCGATCGGGGTTGCGGGTCTGAGCGTCGGGCACATCATCGCGCACACGTTGGCCATGCAAGGGGTGTGCGGGAACCTGCGGCTCGCCGATTTCGACGAGCTGGAACTGTCCAACCTGAACCGGGTTCCGGCCACGGTCTTCGATCTCGGGGTGAACAAGGCATACGTCGCCGCGCGCCGGATCGCCGAGATCGATCCCTACCTGCCCGTCGAGGTTTTCGACACGGGTCTCAATCCCGAGACGCTCGACGACTTCGTCGACGGTCTGGACATCGTGGTCGAGGAATGCGATTCGTTGCACATCAAGGCCGTGCTCCGGATGGCCGCGCAGCAACGTCGCATCCCGGTGCTGATGGCGACCAGCGACCGCGGGATCGTCGACGTGGAACGGTTCGACCACGAGCCGGGCCGCCCGATCCTGCACGGATTGCTCGGGCAACTCGATATCGATCTGCTGCCGGGCATGTCCAATCGCGAGAAGATCCCGCATATCCTGCGGCATCTGGAGGCCGAGCGGCTGTCGGCCCGCATCGCGGCCTCGCTGCTCGAGATCGACAAATCCCTGTCGACGTGGCCGCAGACCGCCGCCGACGTCGGTATCGGTGCGTGCGCGGTGACCGAGGCCGTCCGCCGGATCGGGCTCGGGGAGGAGCTGCGTTCGGGCCGGACCCGTCTCGACATCGGCTGGGCACTCGACCAGATTCATGAGCCCGAGATGACCCATCACAGCGGCGATGACGCCGAATGGATCGATTCTCCTGGTCACACAGGGACTTCGGTGGCTGCGCCGGGCGAACTCCTCGGCGATCTGGCGGTGGCGGCGATGCGGGCACCCTCGGGCGGCAACGTCCAGCCGTGGCGCATCGGCGTGCGGCCGGACGAGGTCGAGATCGGCATTGCGCCCACCTACACATCGACGATGGACGTTGGATTCCGCGGCAGTGCGGTGGCGGTCGGCGCGGCGCTGCTGAACACCCGCATCGCCGCGGCAGCGCACGGCGCGCTCGGCGAGGTCAGCGTCTCCGAGGACGCCGGCGGGGTGCCGCTGCAGGTCCGGTTGCGGCTCGGAACAGGTGCCGACGCCGACCTTGCCGGGCTTTTCGCGGCGATGATGGCGCGCGAGACGAACCGTCATCACGGCGAACCGCATCCCATCGATGGTGACCTTGTCACGGCACTGACGGCCGCGGCCGAACATCAGGGCGGGCGGCTCAGGCTGCTCACCGAGCGCGCCGACATCGAGCGGGCGGCAATGATCTTCGCGGCCGCGGACCGGATCCGATTCCTGACCCCGCACCTGCATGCAGAGATGATCTCCGAGCTGCGCTGGCCGGGTGACCCCGACCCGGACGCCGGTATCGATGTGCGCAACCTCGAATTCGACGAGGGGGATATGGCGGTGTTCGGCGTGCTGCGCCGCCCCGATGTGATGGCGCAATTGGCCGGGTGGGACGCCGGCTCGGCGCTCGGCGACGATATGCGCGACCGCATCCTGGCCAGCTCGGCGCTCGCCGTCATCAGCGTGCCGGGGCATAACCTGCGCGACTACGCCGCCGGCGGGTCCGCGGTGGAAGCGGTGTGGATCACCGCTTCACAGCGTGGCATCGGTGCCCAGCCGGTGTCCCCGGTCTTCCTGTACGCGCAGACCGCCGAGGATCTGCACGAGCTGTCCCCGTCGTTCGCCGGTGAATTGGGGGCGCTGCAGCGGGAATTCGACGATCTGATCGGACTGCAGGCCGATGAGTCGATCGCCCTCACCCTGCGCTTGGCACACACCCCGCCGACCTCACTGCCCAGCCGTCGCAGCAGGGATCGGCTCTCGCTCGCGCCGATTCAGGGGGCCACCCGGTGAAACTGGATTTCGCACTGCGCTCGTGTGGTCTGCACGGGCACGCGACGTTCGCCCCGGACGAGACCGACCTCGCCGACCGGTTGCGGGTCGACACCCCGGTCGGGGAGGCGTGGCGCTGCCTGCGCTGTGAGACGTTCGTCGTCGGGGCGCCGCGTGGACGCGGGCCCGCCGACACCGCCCCGGAGGTGCCGCGCGGACGGTTGCTGCGTGACCGGACATTGATGCGGCTGCTCGCGGTGGAACGGGTGATCCGCGCGCTGGTCATCCTGCTGGTGGCCGCCGGGGTGTTCACTCTGCGCAGATCCCACACCGAGCTGCAGCAGAAGTTCGAGGCCGAGCTCCCGTTGATTCGGCCGTTGAGTGACCAGATCGGCTGGAATCTCGATGATTCCAAGATCGTCCAGCACATCGGCGAGGCCTTCACCTTGTCGGAGACCACGCTGCTGTGGATCGCCATCGGGTTGATCGCCTATGCCGTGATCGAGCTCATCGAGGCGGTCGGGCTGTGGTCGATGAAACGCTGGGGCGAGTATTTCGCGGTGGTCGCCACGAGTGCCTTTCTGCCGCTGGAGATCTACGAGCTGACCGAGAAGGTGACCACGCTGCGGCTGCTGGCGGTGCTGATCAATATCGTCGCGGTGGTGTGGCTGTTGTGGAGTAAGCGGCTGTTCGGGCTCAACGGCGGCGGGCAAGCCTACCTCGCCGAGCATCACACCGAGAGCCTGCTCAGCGTCGAGCGTGCCGGTCTGGACACCCGCTGATCACAGCGACTCGCGGGCGTACTGCCGGACAGTCGATTTGGCGACCTTGCCGTTGCTGGTCAGCGGTAATTCCTCGACGAAGTGCACATGCCGGGGCCGCTTGAACCCGGCCAGATGTGCCCGCACATGGGCGATCAGCTCATCGGCGGTCGGCTGCGTCGGGCCGGGCACCACCACCGCACAGATCGCCTCGCCCCAGTACTCGTCGGGCACGCCGACCACGGCAGCCTGCTCGACGCCCGGATGCAGGGAGAGTATGTCTTCCACTTCTCGCGAGGACACGTTCTCGCCGCCGGTGATGATGATGTCCTTGAGGCGGTCGGTCACCACCAGTCGTCCGCTGTCATCGATGAACCCGGCGTCGCCGGTGTGCAACCAGCCGTCGACGGTCGCCGGTCCGTCCGGCCAGTACTGGGCGGCGACCTGCGCGCCGCGGACCAGGATCTCGCCGTCGGAGGCGATCCGGATGCTGACCTCGTCATGGGGACGACCCGCGCTGCGCAGCACCGCGGGATCCTCGGAGAGGTGATCAGACGGGCCGAGAAAGGCGATGTTGCCACCGGTTTCGGTCATCCCGTAGCCCTGGTGGAATCCGACGCCGAGCCGCTGGATGGCCCGGCGTAGCAGATCGGCCGGTATGGCCGCGGAGCCGTAGGAGATGTCGCGCAGCGTCGGCAGCTCCGCGGGGACGTCCCCCAGATGCGCCAGCAGGCTGTGCAGCATCGTCGGGGCCAGCGAACACGAGGTCACGCCATGGGTGTTG
This sequence comes from Mycolicibacterium frederiksbergense, assembly GCF_012223425.1. GTDB lineage: Bacteria > Actinomycetota > Actinomycetes > Mycobacteriales > Mycobacteriaceae > Mycobacterium > Mycobacterium frederiksbergense. The sequence continues at coordinate 399,428 of NZ_CP038799.1, read as the reverse complement.
ACCGCCGCGACAAAGGCGTCGGGCCGGAACGCGGCCACCGGCAACACCGTGGACGCCGCGCTGTGGTGCACCAGCATGTTGTAGCCGGCGATATGGCACATGGGGAAGGGCAGCAGGTAGACCCCGCCCGCGCGCACCGAGCGGCCGGCGACCGTACCGCGCACCGCGGTGGTGATGGAGCGGTGGGTGTGCAGCACCGCCTTGGGTGCGCCGGTGGACCCGCTGGTGAACAGCAGCCACGCCGCGTCATCGGGCTGTACCGCGACATCCGGGGCCGTCGCCGAAAGCTGTTGCCACTGCGGTCCGTCGAAGGACATCAGTGCCTCGACCGTGCCGGCGAGTGGCTCCAGGTAACGGGCATCGCCCAGCACCACCGCGGGCTGAACCCGGCTCAGCTGGTCGAGGTGCTCGGAGACGCTGAGCCGCTGATTGATCAACGTGAGGATGCGGCCGCTGCGTGGCACCGCGTAGTACAGCCGGGCGTAGTCGGCGCTGTTGTCGGCGAGGACCGCGATGCGGTCACCCGGCCGGCTGCGGTCGGTGATCCAGGACGCCCGCTCGCGAACCTGAGAGTCGAACTGGGCGAACGAGACTGCGGTGCCGTCCCCGGATATGAGCGCAGCACGATCCGGGGCGACGCCGGCCGCGGCGGTCACCAGCTCGTGGATACGGGCGATGGTCATGTGCCGGTGACGTTACGCACCCTGCGGGGTTCAGTCGGTGTCGGGCAGGATCAGCGAGAGCATGGTGTCCAGCCTGTCGGCCATCGCGTGGTAGCTCATCCCGTTGGTCTGCACTTGCAGCAAGGCACCCCAGAACAGGGTCTCCACGGCGTCCAGCACTTCCGGCCAGGCGCCCATCCCGAGGGCGGCGGCGGTCCGGCGGTGCACTTCGGCGGCGACCCGGGCGCGCACCCCGGCCACCGCGTCGTCGCCGTCGCGCAGCAGTGCCCGCGCGCAGGCCGAGGCCAGCAGGGGTTCGTCGGCGAGCACCAGCGTCACGGCCCGCAACTGGGCGCTGACCCGGGCACCCGCACCGGCACGGGGATCGATGGTCAGCGGCAGCCCGTACACCCGATTGAGGTACAGCTCGGCGAACATCGCGTCGATGGACGGAAAGTGCGCGGACACGGTGGACGGGGTGACCCGGGCCCTGGCGGCCAGTTCGGCGATCGACAATTCGGCACGAGCGTCGAGGATCGCCGCGGCCGCGCCGAACACCTGTCGGTGGGTGTGCTTGCGGCGGTACGCCGGATCCTGCAGATAGGTGACTTCAGCCACCACTGGGCTGGACATGTGTCCAAGGTATAGCGGTAGCCGAAGATTGGCAACATCAGCTCCAAAGGCGCCATTTACAAGCACTTATCTGCCAGCAAGGCCCCGGCCGCGGTGCGAGAAGGTGGAACAACGCCCCCACTCGCCTAGGCTAATCGGACAAGTGTCCAGTATTCTGGGAAGAGTTCCGATGCCGAGCCGAGGGGGATGTCATGGCCTATGTGATCACGCAGAACTGCTGCAAGGACGCCAGCTGCGTGCCGGTGTGCCCGGTCGACTGCATCCGGCCGGTGGGCGCGTCCGCGGCGGACATGCTCTACATCGACCCGGAATCCTGCATCGACTGCGGAGCCTGCTTCGACGAGTGCCCCGTCGGCGCGATCCACTACGAGGAGGACCTGCCGGCCGGGCAGGAGCGTTTCAAGGACATCAACGCCGCCTACTTCGAGCGCCATCCGCTGGAACCGGACACCTCCGCGCCACCCGCCTCCCGCCAGGGGGTCACGCCCGGGGATCTGCGGGTCGCCGTGGTGGGTGCTGGTCCGGCGGCTTGCTATGCCGCGGCGGAACTGATCGCGATCGACGGGGTCCAGGTGAACCTGTTCGAGCGGCTGCCCACCCCGTTCGGGCTGATCCGCGCCGGCGTCGCCCCCGATCACCAGCACACCAAAGCGGTGGTCGGCATCTTCGAGCGCGTCTTCGCCAACCCGCGCTTCGGCTGCCACCTCGGTGTCGAGATCGGCCGTGACCTCACTCACGAGGACCTGCTCACACACCATCATGCGGTGATCTACGCGGTCGGCGCGGCGACCAGCCGCGAACTCGGCGTCCCGGGAGAGGATCTGCGGGGCAGTCATCCGGCCGCGGACTTCGTCGGCTGGTACAACGGGCATCCCGATCACGGGAACCGCACGTTCGATCTGGGCACCGAGCGAGCGGTGATCGTCGGCAACGGCAACGTGGCCCTCGATGTCGCCCGGGTGTTGCTGATGGATCAGCAGGCGCTCGGCGTGACCGATATCGCCGAGCACGCACTGGATGCGCTGCGTGACAACAGAATTCGTGAGGTGGTGATCCTGGGCCGCCGAGGTGTCGCCGACGCGGCCTTCTCGGTGGGCGAGTTCCTGGCGCTGGGCCACCTCGACGGTGTCGACGTGATCATCGACGGACCGCTGGAGGACCCGGTCGATGACACCGACCTGTGGGCCACCCTGAAACTGGAGATCGCCCGCGAGTACGCGCAGCGGCCGGCCACTCCGGGGAACAAGCGGATCGTGTTCCGTTTCATGAGCAGCCCGGTGGAGGTCGTCGGCGACGAGAAGGTGCATGCGCTGCGGGTGAGCGACGGTGAACTTTCCACCGGCCTGGTGCTGCGCTCCATCGGGTACCGGGGTGCTCCCGTCGACGGCCTGCCGTTCGACGAGGCGACCGGCGTCGTGCCCAATGTCGGGGGCCGCGTCGACGGGGCGCCCGGCAGCTATGTGACGGGCTGGATCAAACGTGGGCCGCGCGGGGTGATCGGCACCAACCGGACCTGCGCGGAGGAGACCGTCGCCGAATTGTGGCGTGACCACCTCGACGGTGTGCTGCGCCGTCCTGTCGCCGAGCCGGACGAGCTGCGGAATCTCTTGGAGGACAGGGGAGTACGGGCCATCGACTGGTCGGGTTGGCGGGCGATCGACGCCGCCGAACGGGAGCGCGGCACCTCGTTGTCGCGCCCGCGGGTGAAGTTCATCGGGATACCCGAGATGCGCACCGCTGCTTTGGGTGCACCCTAGCGTGAGGCGGGCGCGGTGGCGTCCTCGCGGAATTCGATGGGACGCGGCAGCATCCACCGGTAGACCGTGACGCCGGGCATCATGACGGGCCAGAGTAGGCCGAAGACGGCGCTGACGATGATCAGGGCGATGTTGGCGCGGTGGCCGGTGGACCGGATGACCCGCCAGAACCAGGCACCGCAGAATCCGCCCACCAGTAGGTAGGCGGCCACCGACAGCGCCGAGATCCCCATAGGAATTTCAGCGTACCGCGGGTGTGTCACAGGTTGTGGCAGAGCCTGCGGCGGTTGGGTGACGGTCGTCCCTACACTCTGGGCCATGGATGTCAGCGGCAGCGACGAGACGGCGGGCGCGGAACGACGGCTCGTCATCAGGGTCAATTCGAACGCCAAGATGTCCCGCGGCAAGGCCGCCGCGCACGCGGTGCACGCGGCACTGAAGCTCTACGGCATCGAATACGACCATCCGGTGATCGTCATCGGGGGAAAGCCCGACGAGATTCTGGACCAGACCGTGCACATCCGCGACGCGGGCCGCACCGAACTCGAACCGGGCACCCTGACCGCGGGCGCGAGCTGGGAGTACCGGTCGCGCACCGAATGACGGTTACGGCCGGGTCAGCTGCGCGTACCGCGCGACATGGTGGTCGGTGGTTCCGAATTCGTACTGGACGGCGGTCAGGCGCTTGAAATAGTGCCCGATGGCCAATTCCTCGGTCATGCCCATGCCGCCGTGTAGTTGCACGGCGTTCTGGCCGATGAATCGTGCGGCCCGTCCGATGGTGGCTTTGGCGGCAGATACCGCGCGGGCGCGCTGTGGCGGATCGGCTTCGAGGTTCAGCACGGCCAGGTAGACGGCGGCCACCGACTGCTCGAGCTCCATGTGCATGTCCACCATGCGGTGCTGCAACGCCTGGAAGGCGCCGATCGGCGTGCCGAACTGCTGGCGTTGCTTGCAGTATTCCACGGTGTCGGCCAACACCTTTCGCATGTTCCCGACGGCCTCGGCGGCCACTGCGGCGGCCCCCTCATCGCGGGCCCGCGACACCGATTCCCAGGCCGCACCGTCGGCGCCGAGCAGGACGGCGCGGACGCCGGACAGCTCCACATCGGCGGCACGCCGGTCATCGACGGTGCGGTAGGCGTGCAGCGTCAGTCCCTCGGGGGCGTCGGCCAGGTCGATCAGGAACAACGACAGTCCCGCCGGGGTGGTTGCGGTGACCAACAGGTGCGTGGCCAGCGGTGCGTTGAGCACCGCGATCTTGGTGCCGTCGAGCACCCAGGCCGCGCCGTCGGCGCGCGCCGCGGTGGCGACGTCCTGCCAGCGGTCACCGGACTGCGCCTCGGTCGCCGCGAGCGCGACGATGGCCTCGCCTGCCGCGATCTTCTCCAGCAGGGCGTCGGCGGCCGGACTCTGGGCCCGCTGCAGCAGCCCGCCGGCAACCACGACGGTGTCGACGTAGGGCTCGATGACCAGCGCGTGGCCCAGTGCCTCGGCGATCACCATGATTTCGGTTGGGCCCCCGCCGATTCCGCCGACCCGCTCGGGCAGCGCGGCGCCCAGGATACCGAGGTCCTCGGCGAAGGCGCGCCAGATCTCGGGCTGCCAGCCCGGGCCCAGTTTGGCCGCCGCCCGGCTGGATTCCAGGCCGTAGCGGGTGGACAGGAACTTGCCGAGTCCCTCACGCAGCAGTTGCTGCTCGTCGGAAAGTGTGAAGTCCATTTACAGTCCCAACTCTGCTTTGGCGAGGATGTTGCGTTGAATCTCGTTGCTGCCGGCGTAGATCGAGCCGGCGCGGTCGTTGAAGTAGCGCAGCGGTGCGACGGCCTGCCACGGCTCGCCGGCGACGTACCCGTCGGCCGGCGGCACGAAATCGGCGATCGGCCCGCCGGGACATGCGGCGTGCGGCTGGTAGGCGCGCCCGCGCGGTCCGGCCGCTTCCATGGCGAGTTCGGTGAGTGTCTGGCTCAGCTCGGTGGAAATCACCTTCAGCATCGACGAGGCCGCGCCGGGATGTCCGCCGCCGGCCAGCGCCGCCAGTACCCGGTACTCCAGGATCTCCAGCACCTCGGTGCGGATTCGGGCATCGGCCAGTTTCCGGGAGAACGCGGGGTCGTCGATCAGCATGTCGCCGGCGGGACCGGGCTGCTCGGCGGCCACGGTGGCGATGTTCTCGGCCATCACCTGCAGGGCCGGGGCGGTCGCGCCGCCGCCACGCTCGAACTCCAGCAGATACTTGGCCACCGTCCATCCGTCGTCGATGGCCCCGATCACATTGGTCTTGGGGACGCGCACCTCGTCGAAGAACACCTGGCTCTGGACCTCCTCCCCGGAGGTCATCACCAGGGCCGGATCTCGATCCCGGGGTGGTCATGTCGATCAGCACGAAGGTGATGCCCTGCTGTTTCTTGCCGGTGCGAGTGGTGCGCACCAGGGCGAACATCCAGTTGGCCTCGGTGGCATGGGTGGTCCAGATCTTGCTGCCGGTGCACACCAGATCGTCCCCGTCGTCGACGGCGGCCATGGTCAGCGCGGCCAGGTCGGATCCGGCTTCGGGCTCGGAGTAGCCCTGGCAGAAGAAGACCTCGCCGGTGAGGATGCGGGGGAGGTAGAAATCCTTCTGTTCCGCCGTGCCGAACTTGACGATCGCGTGCGCGACCATCCGGATACCCATCGGGGACAGGGTGGGCGCCCCAGCCAGCTGGCACTCCCGGCTGAAGATGTAGTGCTGGGTCAGGGTCCAGTCGCAGCCCCCGTACTCGACCGGCCATGCCGGCGCGGCCCAGCCCCGTTCGTGCAGGATCGCCTGCCAGGCCAGGCTCGCCTCATGGTCGCTGTACACGCTGGTCATCAGGCGTCCGGCCCGCTGGATCTCCGGCGTCATCTTGTCCGCGAGGAACTGTCGTACCTCGTCGCGGAACGCCGTGTCCGCGTCCGACCAGCTCAGGTCCATGAGTGTCCAACCCTCTCCGTCTGCTGTCTAACTTAGATATATAAGTAGCAGGTGGGTGGCCGGTTGTGAAATCCCCGGACGGCGACCGGCGGTGCGGCGCCTGACCTAGGGTGGGTCAGGCTTGCGTCGCCCCGCCGTCGTCGCAGGTCGAGGCGCATTTGTGGGTGATAGGGTGGGATGTTGCCCGGTCCGCGCCAGCAAACGTGAACGAGTTGCTGCGTGGACTGCGTGCATCGTGCTACATGCCGCCTTCGGCGCGTATCGCACCATGTGAAGGGGCTATCTACGGTGCGGGCGTCGTTTGCCCTAGAAGACTTGCGGCGTGCCGCAATGATCACACAGCTATCAAAAGGTTGATAACGGAGTATGTGGGACGAGATTGTCGACGTGGTGTCGGTGGGCGCCGGGCCCGCAGGGCTGGCATGTGCGGTCGCCGCAGTGGATGCCGGGCTCGACGTGTTCGTCGCGCTGCCGGGTGCGGCCACGGCGCCGCACACCGACGACCCCCGGGGTTGGCTGCCCGTCGTCGCCGACGACGAGACCATGGCGTTCTTCGATGCGCTCGCCGAGGAGCTCCCGACGGCGGCGCTGCCAGGGAATCCCGCCGCGCTGCAGATCCGCGCCCTGCACGAGGTCCAGGTCGACACCTCCCGTCGTGCGCATGTCGAGACCTTCGTCGGGGCACGGCTCGGCGCCTGGGCCGCGGGCTGTATCGCGTCGCCGTACGGCGTGCTCTTCACCCGGGTGGACCACTGGCCCACCACCACCATGCGGGCGACGGACGGAACGTCGTTCCAGGTGGCCGCGCTCGACGAGTCGCCGCCAACCGCGGCGACCTTCACCGAGCGACTGGACGCACTGGTGGCCGAGCGGGATATCGAGGTGCTCGGCGACCATCCGCTGCAGCGCATCGTGTTCGAGGAGGGCCGGATCGTGGGTGTGGTGGTCGACTCTGCCGATGGGCCCTGGGCGGTGCGGGCCCGCGTCGGAATCGCGGTGACGTCGCAACGGCCGGTCCCGCCGGACACCCGAATCCTCGATGGCGACAGTCGCATCGCGCTGGTCGGGTTGACGGCCAGCCGGTTCGGAAGAGTCGAGGTGCTCGGTACGGTCGATGTGCCGGCGCCAGCCGAGTCGACTTCCGGCTAAGGCAGCCCGGCCGAGAAATCGACCGACACCCGGCCTCGGCGCAGCAGCGCTTCCATCTGGTCGCTGGCGATCGGGCGTGACAGCAGGAACCCCTGGGCGCGGTGACAGCCGTGCCGCAACAGCGTGATCGCTGCGGTTTCGGTCTCCACGCCCTCGGCCACCAACTGCAGACCGAAGGCCTCGGCCAGCGCGATGATCGCCCGCACGATGGCCAGATCGCCCGGGTCGGCGCCCAGATCGCGCACGAAGCTCTTGTCGATCTTGAGTGCGTCCACCGGGAGCGACTTCAGCAACGACAGCACGCTGTAACCGGTGCCGAAGTCATCGATGGCGACCTGCACGCCGACCTCATGCAGCTTGGCCAGCGTGATCCGGGTGACGTCGATGTCCTGCACCACAATGCTTTCGGTGATTTCCAGGCATACCGAACCCCGGGGGAGCCCGAACTCGCTGACGATCGCGGCCACCGATTCGGCGAACCCGTCCGCGACGAGCTGCACCGGTGACACGTTGACCCGCAGCACGGCGTCCAGCCCGAAGCCGTTGGCCCGCCAGCCGGCGAAGTCCGCGCACGCCGTGCGCATCACCCAGCGGCCCAGCTCGCCTGCGAGATTGATGGATTCGGCGACGCCGATGAACGAGTCCGGGGCGAGCAGGCCGCGGGTGGGATGCTGCCAACGGACCAGCGCCTCGGTCGCCAGGATCTTGCCGGTGCGCATATCGACCTCGGGCAGGTAGCGCAGAAACAGCGACCCGGTCTCGATCACGCTCTGCAGGTGTAGCTCGATGTCGTTGCGGAACTCGCTCTCCAGCGATATCGCGTTGGAGTAGACGGTCACCTGGTTGCCGCCGGTACCTTTCGCCGTGAGCACGGCCTGGTCGGCGTGCCGGAGCAGATCCGAGGTGGTGTCCTGCCCGGGTATGCCCAGCGCGACACCGATGCTGACCGTGCGGGTCACCATCTCGCCGTCGATGGGAACCCGCCTGGACAGCACGGCCTGTAACCGGTGGGCGAGTTCCTCGGCCGCGGCGCCGTCGGTGGGGGAGGCGGGGACCACCACGAATTCATCGCCGCCGAGGCGGGCGATCATGCTGGGTCCCGAGGCCAGCGCGAGCCGTTCGGCGAGCACCCTGATGAAACGGTCTCCCGCCGAGTGGCCGAGGTAGTCGTTGATGGCCTTGAGCCGGTCCAGGTCGAAGAACAGCGCGGTGACCGGGCCGGGTCGTCCCGGCTCGAGCCGGTCATCCAGATGGGCCATCAGCGCTCGGCGGTTGTGCAGCCCGGTGAGGTCATCGTGCTCGGCCAGGAACCGCAGTCGCTCTTCGGCGTACACCCGGGCTTGCACCTGAGCGAACAGTGACGCGATGGCCGCCAGCGCATTGAGTTCCTCGGCGGTCCACTCCCGATCGCCGGTCTTGGCGAAGCCGATCACCCCGGTCGTGACATCACCGGACAGCAGCGGCACACAGGCCGTCGTCGTCGCTGCGTCGGGCCGGAAGACCACGGGCTCCTTGAGATGTTCGGCCAGCGCGAAAACCGGTTCGGCATCGGCGAAGTAGACCAGCGCAAGCGGGTCGGGCCGAACCTCCTGGTTGCGGGGAGGCCACTCGGCGATGAGTCGAGTCGCGTGGATGCCGTGGTCGTGGTGCCGCAGGAAACTGAAATCGACATCGAAGTATGTGACCAGTTCGGCCAGCACCTGCTGGCTGACGCCGGTCGCAGTGGCGGCGTCCACAGCGATCAGGCGAGTGGCGACCGCGGTGACGACGAGTTCGAGGCTGCGGGGCACCTAGACCTCTCTGTGTGGAGACACCTGACGGTGCCGCGTGGCGACGCACGGGCGCCGGCGGGCGTCCGGACAGCCTGCGAAAAGTGTATTCCAGACGTCGCCGATGATTCGTGCCATCCCATGAGTCCGACGTTTCGCGATCTGATCGAACGATCCGAACGGCAGCGTGCCCGCCGGTCGGATGATCACACCCCGGCCTCGGCGATCCCGGCCGGCGCGACGACGTCATCGAGCAGCGGCAGCAACATGCGCGCTTCAGCCCGGATGGCGATAATTTGTTGCGGGTCAGCCGTTCTGGTGAATTCGGCTTGATCCCACCACATCATCTTGGTCGCGTAGCGCTCGTCGGGATAGGGTGTGGCCGGGATGCGGGTGGCGACCACGCCGCCCGATGATTGCCAACGATCGAGTACGTGCGCCGCCGCGGTGGCCATGGCGAACTTGGCGCCGAGGACGAGGGTGGCGTGCAGGGGCATACGGGCCAGAACGGGCGTGAGCTCACGGCTGCGCGCAAACCCGTCGTCGGTCCAAGCGGTCTTGATCTCGACGACACCGAAAGGCATGCGATCGTCGATCATCTTGCGCACCTGCGGGAGTGCGGGCTGTCCGGCCCATTCGACCACCGCATGGCTCTCGTCGGCGCCACCGTACGGGCCTTGGGCCCGAACTCCGCCGACCACCCGGCCGGCGTCGTCGATCGCGGCGAGGAACAGCGACGTGGTGGCGGGGTCGGCCAGTGCGGTCGGGTCGATCGCGCGCTGCACCCCATGTTTGCCGTAACTGCGCATGGCGCCCTCGATGAAATCGTCCCAGAGCTCGGGCTCGGCGCAGGGTGTGGACACCACGAGTGTGCAGTCGGTGTCCCTGTCCCACCACTGCGCCGACGCATTATCGGGGAGTCCTCGAAACGCGGTTTCGGCGACAGACACGCTCATTCCCAGGCCCACCGATCAGTTGCCGGAACGTTGCCCCGAGCGGGTACGTTCCTGAGGTAATTTCAAATAGTGCAGTTAAGTATCGCCATATCCAGGGGATATACCAGCGGCAATTTATTGCCGTTCCTGACAACTCGTTGCCAACTTCGCATATGCGGGTTTCTAGCAATTTCGCGGCAAACAAGTTAATAGTGGCTAACTTCATAAAAATTGTCGCTGGCGTAAGTGATGGCAAATACCAATCAGCGACGAAAGAGTTTTCTCAATCGATCATGTCGAAGGCACCGTGTCTGCCATTCGCTACCTTTTCATGGTCATGTCGATCCGGTGATCGGCGACCCGGTGCCCGACGCCCGTCGATGACGCGCTATGTATGGATGGGAAAAATCGACATGGTGACCGAAGGAGGAGCGGTGCAGGTTTTCAAAAATCTCGATGAACTGGTGGGGGCCAAAGGGGCCGAGTTGGGTCCGACGGAGTGGCTGGAGATCGGCCAGGACCGGGTGAACAAATTTGCCGAAGCAACAGAAGATCGCCAGTGGATCCACGTCGATCCCGAACGTGCCGCCGACGGCCCCTTCGGCGGCACCATCGCCCACGGTCTGCTGACCCTGTCACTGCTGCCGTATTTCAGCCATCACCTCTACCGGGTGGAGGGCATCTCGCTGGCGGTCAACTATGGGTACAACAAGGTCCGCTTCATCACGCCGGTGAAAGTGGGGGCCAAGGTGCGGGCCCGCGCCGTGGTCACCGATGTGACGGCGCTCGAAGGCGCCGCCCAGTCGACGGTCACCATCACCGTCGAGATCGAAGGCTCGGAAAAGCCTGCAGCGGTGGCAGAGTCGATCGTGCGCTATATCGCCTGATTCGAGGCGCGCCGCTGGGCGGCCTTGACCAGGCCGCCCCCGATGATGAGGCGCTGGATCTCGCTGGTGCCCTCGTAGAGGCGCAGCAAACGCACTTCGCGGTAGATGCGTTCGACCGGCACGTCGCGCATGTAGCCGCTGCCACCGTGGATCTGGACGGCGAGGTCGGCGACATTGCCCGCCATTTCGGTGCAGAACAGTTTTGCCGATGACGGAGCGATGCGCCGGTCCTCGCCGGTCACCCACAGCCGTGCGGCCTCACGGACCAGCGCACGGCCGGCCATCACGCCGGTCTGCTGGTCGGCGAGCATCGCCTGTACCAGTTGGAAACTGCCGATCGGGGTGCCGCCCTGGGTGGCGGTCGCGGCGTAGGCCACCGATTCGTCGAGGGCGCGCTGCGCGCTGCCGACCGCCAACGCCGCGATGTGTACGCGGCCGCGTGCCAGCGATGTCATGGCCGCGCGATAGCCGATGTCCTCGCTCCCGCCGACCAGGCTGTCCCGGCCGACCCGCACATCATCGAAGCTGACATCCGCGGTCCAGGCGCCCTCCTGGCCCATCTTGGCGTCTTTGGCCCCGATCTGGATGCCCGGCGTATCGGCGGGCACCAGGAACACCGCGATACCTGGTCCGTCGGCGTCGGCGGGGCGGGTGCGGGCAAAGACGATGAACAGGCCGGCGTTCGGCGCGTTGGTGATGTACTGCTTGCGCCCGTTGATCACCCAGTCGTCACCGTCTCTGACGGCCTTGGTCCGCAGGCCGGCCGGGTTGGATCCCGCTCCCGGTTCGGTCAGCGCGAAGGACGCCACCACCTCGCCGGAGGCGATGCCCTCCAGCCAGCGCGACTTCTGCTCATCGGTGCCGAAGCCCACCAGCACCTGGCCGGCGATGCCGTTGTTGGTGCCGAACATCGAGCGCAGGGCCAGGCTGGTGTACCCGAATTCCATGGCCAACTCGACGTCCTGAGCCAGGTTCAGTCCGAGCCCGCCCCACTCCTGCGGAATGGCGTACCCGAACAGTCCCATGTTCTTGGTCTGCTCGCGGATGTCATCGGGCACCCGGTCGGCCGACATGATCTCCAGCTCGCGAGGGACCACCTGGTTGCGGATGAACTGGCGGGTGGCGGCGAGGATATCGGCGAAGTCTGCCTCCGATACGGCGGCTTTCGTGGGATCCGCGCTGGGCGCGGCGGCGTTGTCGGCCATCGGCGGGCTCTCCTGAATTGGTGCGATCACCTCAAGGGGTGGTTTGATACAAGAAATATCATATTTTATGTATGGACCAGTTCTGGCTTCAGGAAGGGATGGGCTCCCATGGGTCTGCTCGACGGTCGGACCGCGGTGATCACCGGCGGTGCGCAGGGAATCGGGTTCGCGATCGCCGAGAGGTTCGTCGCCGAGGGCGCCCGGGTGGTGCTCGGTGACCTGAATCCGGCGGCCACCGACGCCGCCGTCACCGCGCTCGGCGGTTCCGCCGTGGCCAAGGCGGTCAGCTGCGATGTCACCGATGCGGGCCAGGTGCAAGCGCTCGTCGGCGCCGCCGTGGACACCTTCGGCAGCCTTGACGTCATGGTCAACAATGCGGGCATCACCCGTGACGCGACCATGCGCAAGATGACCGAGGAGCAGTTCGACCAGGTTGTCTCGGTGCACCTCAAGGGTTCGTGGAACGGCACCCGGCTGGCCGCGAACATCATGCGTGAGGCGAAAAGCGGTGCCATCGTCAACATCTCGTCGATCTCGGGCAAGGTCGGACTGATCGGGCAGACCAACTACTCCGCGGCCAAGGCCGGCATCGTCGGACTCACCAAGGCTGCCGCCAAGGAGATCGCCCACCTGGGTGTCCGGGTCAATGCCATCCAACCCGGCCTCATCCGCTCGGCGATGACCGAGGCCATGCCGCAGCGGATCTGGGACCAGAAGCTGGCTGAAATCCCGATGGCCCGCGCCGGGGAGCCCAGCGAGGTCGCCTCCGTGGCCCTGTTCCTGGCCTCGGATCTGTCCTCGTATATGACCGGCACGGTGCTCGAAGTGACCGGCGGGCGGCACATCTGACATGTCGGATGCTGTGATCTGCGAGCCGGTCCGTACCCCGATCGGCCGCTACGGCGGGATGTTCCAATCCCTGACCGCCGTCGACCTGGGCGTTGCGGCGCTGCAGGGTCTGTTGCAACGCACCGGAATTCCCGCCGATGCCGTCCAGGATGTGATCCTGGGGCACTGCTATCCCTCCAGTGAGGCCCCGGCGATCGGACGGGTCGTCGCATTGGACGCCGGTCTGCCGATCACCGTGCCCGGCATGCAGCTCGACCGGCGTTGCGGATCCGGCCTGCAGGCCGTCATCCAGGCCTGTATGCAGGTGGCGAGCGGTAACAACGACCTGGTCATCGCCGGCGGCGCCGAATCGATGAGCAACGTGGCCTTTCATTCCACCGATATGCGGTGGGGCGGGTCGCGCGGTGGAGTGACGGTGCACGACGGGCTCGCCCGTGGCCGCACCACGGCCGGCGGCAAGCATTATCCGGTGCCCGGCGGGATGCTGGAGACCGCCGAGAATCTGCGCCGCCAGTACGCCATCTCGCGGACCGAACAGGACGAACTCGCGGTGCGCTCGCACCAGAAGGCCGTCGCCGCCCAGCGCAGCGGCGTACTCGCCGAGGAGATCATCCCGGTGACGGTGACATCCCGAAAAGGCTCCGAGGTGATCGATACCGACGAACACCCGCGCGCGGACACCACGGTCGAAGCGCTGAGCAAGCTGCGCCCGGTGCTGGGCAAGAGCGACCCCGAGGCCACCGTGACCGCGGGCAACTCCAGTGGGCAGAACGACGCAGCATCCATGTGCATCGTCACCACACCCGAACGTGCCGCCGAGCTCGGCCTCAAACCCCTTGTCCGGCTGGTGTCCTGGGGCGTGGCCGGGGTGGCGCCCAACATCATGGGCATCGGACCGGTGCCGGCGACCGAACGAGCATTGGCCAAAGCGGGGTTGTCGCTTTCGGATATCGACCTCATCGAACTGAACGAGGCATTCGCCGCCCAGGCGTTGGCCTGCACCCGCGAATGGCAGTTCACCGACGCCGATTTCGACCGCACCAACGTCCGCGGATCCGGCATCTCACTCGGGCATCCTGTCGGCGCGACCGGCGGCCGGATGCTCGCCACCCTCGCGCGGGAACTCGAACTTCGCGGCGCCCGCTACGGGCTGGAAACCATGTGCATCGGTGGCGGCCAGGGCCTGGCCGCCGTATTCGAACGGACTTAGCTATGACCAGCGAGAAGCGGAGCGGGATCGCCCATGACTAGATTGGCACACACTCCCGGCCTCACCGACGTGCAGACCGAAATCGTGGCCACCGTGCGCCAGTTCGTGGACAGGGAGATCATCCCGAACGCGCAGGAGCTGGAGCACTCCGACACCTACCCGCAGCACATCGTCGACCAGATGCGCGAGATGGGCCTGTTCGGTCTGATGATCCCCGAGGAGTACGGCGGCCTGGGTGAATCACTGCTGACCTACGCGCTGTGCGTGGAGGAACTGGCCCGCGGCTGGATGAGCGTATCCGGGGTCATCAACACGCATTTCATCGTCGCCTACATGATTCGTCAGCACGGTACCGACGCACAGAAGCAGCACTATCTGCCGCGGATGGCGACCGGCGAGGTGCGCGGCGCGTTCTCGATGTCGGAGCCCGAGTTGGGCTCCGATGTCGCGGCGATCCGTACCCGGGGTGTGCGCGAGGGCTCCGGAGCGGACGCAGCCTATGTGATCACCGGGCAGAAGATGTGGCTGACCAACGGGGGCAGTTCGACCTTGGTGGCCGCGCTGGTGAAAACCGATGAGGGAGCGGATAAACCACACCGCAACCTGACCGCGTTCCTGATCGAGAAGCCGGCCGGATTCGGTGAGGTGCTGCCGGGGCTGACCATTCCGGGCAAGCTCGACAAGCTGGGCTACAAGGGCATCGACACCACCGAACTGATCTTCGACGGCTACCGCGCCGGTGCCGGGGACGTGCTCGGCGAACTTCCGGGCAAGGGCTTCTTCCAGATGATGGACGGTGTCGAGGTCGGCCGGGTCAACGTGTCGGCGCGCGCGTGTGGCGTCGCACTGCGGGCGTTCGAGCTGGCGATTCGCTATGCGCAGCAACGGGAGACGTTCGGCAAGCCGATCGCCGGACACCAGGCGATCGCGTTCCAGCTCGCCGAGATGGCCACCAAGGTCGAGGCTGCGCATCTGATGATGGTGCACGCGGCACGGCTCAAGGACTCCGGCGATCGCAACGACGTCGCGTCCGGGATGGCCAAGTACCTGGCCAGCGAGTACTGCGCGGAGGTCACGCAGCAGAGCTTCCGGATCCACGGTGGCTACGGCTACTCCAAGGAGTACGAGATCGAACGGTTGATGCGCGACGCCCCTTTCCTGTTGATCGGCGAGGGCACCAGCGAGATCCAGAAGACCATCATCAGCAAGAATCTGCTGGATGAGTACCGGGTCTGACGCCGAGTTCGCGGTCCGGCCGCAACTCTCCGATGATGTCGCCCGCGTGGTCCGTCGCCGGATCTTCGACGGCACCTACCCGGCGGGGGAGTATCTACGGCTGGACCAGCTGGCCGTCGACCTCGGCATCAGCGTCACCCCGGTGCGCGAGGCACTGCTGAACCTGCGGGCCGAGGGTCTGCTGGTGCAGCATCCGCGCCGCGGCTTCATGGTGCTCGAATTCACCGCGCGCGACCTTGCCGATGTCGCCAATGTGCAGGCCTACGTCGGGGGAGAGCTGGCGGCCAGAGCCGCCGAGAACATCAGCGCCGAACAACTTTCCGAGCTGAAGACGATCCAGGACCAGCTGGAGCGGGCCTACGAGCAGCCTGATTCGGACCGCACGGTGCGGCTCAATCACGAGTATCACCGGCTGATCAACGTGGCGGCCGACTCACCCAAGCTCACCCAGTTCATGTCGGGTATCACCCGCTACCAGCCGGAATCGGTGTTCCCGACCCTCGATGGGTGGCCCGCTCAGTCGATCAGGGATCACCGCCGGGTGATCGCGGCCTTCGAGCGTGGCGACGCCGATGCGGCCCGCGCGGCGATGGCCGAACACTTCACCATCGGGGTTGCGCCGCTGTGCGAGCACCTCACCAAGCTGGGGGTTATCCGCCCGATTTGACGTACGTCAGTAGTTATTGACGCGCGTCAGAACCCTCGGTAGTGTCGCCCATCACAGTGACACGAGGAGTGATGGTGATGCGAACCCTGCCGCGTACAGCGGTCATCGGTGCAGGTATCAGCGGGTTGACCGCCGGCAAGATGCTCAAGGACTATCGCGTTCCGTACACGACCTTCGAGATCTCCGACCGCATCGGCGGCAACTGGGCGTTCGGCAACCCCAACGGGTTGAGCAGCGCCTACCGGTCACTGCACATCGACACCTCCAAGCATCGGTTGTCTTTCAAGGACTTTCCGGTGCCCCGCCACTTTCCCTCGTTCCCGCACCACAGCGATATCAAGGACTACCTGGACTCCTATGCCGAGGCTTTCGGCCTGTTGGAGAACATCGAGTTCAACAACGCGGTACGCCACGCCCGCCGGCGCGACGGTGGTGGCTGGCTGATCGAGGACCAGTCCGGCACCGAGCGGGAGTTCGATCTGCTCGTCGTCGGCAACGGACATCACTGGGACGCGCGGTGGGCCGAGTTTCCCGGCACCTTCACCGGTGAATCGATCCATTCGCACCACTACATCGATCCGCAGACCCCGCTGGCGCTGACCGGCAAGCGCATTCTCGTCATCGGCATCGGAAACAGCGCCGCCGATATCACCGTCGAACTCTCGTCGAAGGCAATGCAGAACAAGGTGACGCTGTCGACGCGGTCGAGTGCCTGGATCGTCCCGAAATACCTTGCCGGGCAACCCGGGGACAAGATCTTCAAGACGACGCCGTACCTGCCACTGTCCTGGCAGCGCAAGGCCGCGCAGGCATTCGCCCCCCTGGTGGGCGCGGATCCCACCAAGTACGGCCTACCTCCGGCCAATCACAAACTGTTCGAGGCACACCCGACCCAATCGGTCGAACTACCGCTGCGGCTGGGTTCCGGCGACGTGATCCCGAAGCCGAATGTCACGCTGCTGGACGGGGACACCGTGCACTTCGACGACGGGACATCGGACGTGTTCGATGTCATCATCTACGCCACCGGATACAACATCACCTTCCCGTTCTTCGATCCCGATCTGATCAGCGCGCCCGAGAACAACATCCGCTTGTACAAGCGGATGTTCAAGCCGGGCTTCGAGGATCTGGTCTTCATCGGTTTCGCGCAGGCCATTCCGACGCTGTTCCCGTTCGTGGAATGCCAGTCGCGGCTGCTGGCGGCCTACGCCGCCGGGAGGTACGCGCTGCCGGCGGCCGATGAGATGGAGCGGGTGATCGACGCCGATCAGCAACTGCACGCCGGGCACTGCACCAACCGGGCCCGACACACCCAGCAGGTGGACTACTTCTACTACGAGCACGATATCCGCACCAAGGAGATCCCGGCCGGGATCAAGCGTGCGGCGTCGCGCCCCGTGTCGGTACCCGCGTGAGGTCGCCGACGGATCGCCGGCCGTCGCTGCGCAGCGACGAACGGCGCGAAGCCATCCTCGATGCACTGGACGGATGGCTGCAGGAATCCAGCCTGGATGCCATCAACGTCGCCGAGATCACCGCACAGGCCGGTGTCACGCGCTCGGCGTTCTATTTCTACTTCGAGAACAAGGCCGCCGCCGTCGCGGCCCTCATGGAGCGTCTGGTCACCGAGATCTTTGTCGTGAACGAGGAATTCACCACCGGCGGCGGCGCGCCGCGCGAACGGGTGGACACCATGTTGAACGGGCTCTTCGACAGCAGCGACCGGTACCGCCATGTCTTCGGCGCGATGCTGGAAGCCCGCGGTTCCAGCGCCACCGTCAGGCAGATCTGGGATCACGCGCGCGATGCGTTCGTGCCGTCGGTGGCCGAGTTGATCCGGGCAGAGCGGCCCGGCGACGAGCCCGAACCAGCGGTTCTCGCGGCGGTGCTGCTGGAGTTCAACGACCGGATGCTGGAGCGGTTCATCCTGGGCGGGTCGCTGACGCGTGCGCAGCTGACCGAAGGGGCGGCCGCGGTGTGGTTGAGCTCGATCTATGGAGAGAATCGATGAGCTATCGGGAGCTGTCCTTCACGTCACACGGAACACGTTGCAGTGCCTGGCATTTCCGTGCGTCCGGCGAGCATTCGCGGCCGGTGGTGGTGATGGCGCACGGATTCGGCGGTACCAAGGATTCCGGGCTGGAACCGTTTGCGGAGCGGTTCGCCGCGGCGGGTATCGACGTGTTCGCGTTCGACTATCGCGGGTTCGGATCCTCCGAAGGTCATCCGCGCCAGACGATCTCGCTGGAACGCCAGCTGGCCGACTTCCACAGCGCGATCGCGGCGGTGGCGGACCTGCCGGGTGTCGATCAGGACAGGATCGCGCTGTGGGGTGCGTCCATGTCGGGTGGGCATGTCTTGCAGGTGGCCGGTGACCGGGATGACATCGCCGCGGTGATTGCGTTGACCCCGCTGACCAGCGGGTTGGCTGCCGGCCGCGCCGCGATCGGTGAGCGTGATGTGCTGACCGCGTTGCGGTGGACCGCGACCGGGGTGCGCAGCAAGCTGTCGGTGGCCCGGGGCGGTGCGGCGACGCTGATGCCGATCGTCGGCAGGCCGGGCGAGCCCGGCGCGCTCACGCTGTCCGGGGCCTACGAGAGCTATCTGGGGATGGCTGGGCCGACCTGGCGTAACCAGATCGATTCCTCGGTGGGCATGGAGTTGGGGCGGATGAACGTCAAGGCTGCGGTCCGTCGGATTTCGTGCCCCGCATTGGTGCAGATCGGCGACTTCGACCGGTTCGTTCCCGCCGGCGCGGTGGCCAAGACCGCGGAATTGGCCAGGGCGCAGGTGCATCGGTATGCCTGTGACCACTTCGATGTCTGGCCGGGCAACGAGTGGTTCGACAAGACCGTCGAGGATCAGCTGGTGTTTCTGCAGCGGGTGCTCCACCTGAACTGAGACGTTTCCGGGTGCGAAAATGCCCGGCTTTCAGCGACTTTCGAGCGACAGGCCAGTCTCAGAAGTTTCTTTGGACCCATTGATCACACCGGTCACTTTTCTGGGCCGTTTTGTCGGTGGTCGCACGTATGTTCGAGTCATGAACAGTGACGTGGCCGGCGGCAGGGAAGCGGTGCAACACGCGCGCTCCGACCGTGCCGCGTCGGTCAAGGCGCTGCTGGACGCCGACTTCACGATGTTCGACACCGCGGAGCTGCTGGGCCTGTTGTCCGAGCGGGAGCAGCAGGCCCGCGCCGATACCGCGGTTGATCACCGGATCCTGGCCGCGCTGATGGACCGGGCCACCGCGCATGAGATCGGCGGGAAAACCTGGACCGACGTGCTGGCCACCCGCGACCGCCTCAGCGCCACCGAAGCCGGGCGGCGCATCACCGCGGCCCGCGACCTCGGGCCCCGGCACACCATGACCGGTGAGGTCCTGGAACCGGTGCTGGTGGCGTGCGCGGCCGCGCTGGCCGCCGGGGCCATCACCACCGGGCATATCGCGATCATCCGTGCCACGCTGAACAAGGCCTCGGCTCGCCTGGACGCCACCGCGCGCGGGCAGCTGGAAGCCACGCTGGTCGACATCGCCGCCACCAATACCCCCGAAACGTTGCAGAAGGCCGCCGATCACGCGCTGGCTCTGCTCAACCCCGACGGTGATGGCCCCGACCTGGCACCGCACCGGCGCGGGCTGAGCATCAGCGCCCAGGACGTCGACGGCATGGCCAAAGTGTCGGGTTGGGTGGATGCGGAGTTCGCCGCCTACCTGCGCACCATCCTGGAGGTCTGGGCGCGCCCCGGGATCAACAACCCCGACGATGTTCAGCCCCAACAGAATCCGGTGCCCAACCCGCTCGACGACGATCCCGCCGAACCCGACACCGAACCCGAACCCGAGTTCGACTTCGAATCCGAGTTCGAGGTCGAGGTCGAGGGTGAAACAGAGGCAGAGCCCGGATCAGCAGAGCCCGAATCGGAGGTTGAGCCCGAGACCGAGTCGGAGGTTCCCGGGCCCGCCGAGCCGCCGGTGAAGTGGGACCCCGACGAATTTCTGCGCGACCCGCGCACCCAGTCCCAACGCAACCACGACGCCATCAAGGCCGTCCTACGCGACACCCTGGCCTCCAAACGCCTCGGTCAGCACAACGGGCTGCCCGTCTCCGTGGTCGTCTCCACCACCCTCAAAGAGTTGGAGGCCGCCGCCGGGATCGCGGTCACCGGAGCGGGCACCCTGATGCCCATGCGTGATCTGATCCGGCTGGCCGAACACGCCCACCACTATTTGATCGTCTACCGGCACCACACCGCCGAACCGCTCTACATGGGCCGCTCGAAACGCTTGGCCACCAAGGCCCAACGCCTGCTGCTCTACCACCGCGACCGCGGCTGCACCCGGCCCGGCTGCACCCAAGCAGCATGTCGCTGCCAGGCCCACCACGCCAACCCCAGCTGGAACAACGGCGGACTCACCGACGCACCCGACCTCGGGCTGGGCTGCGGACCGGACAACCTGCTCGCCGAACTGGGCTGGACCAACACCATCGACCCCGTCACCGGCCGCGTGCACTGGCACCCACCACCACTGATGAACACCGGCGGCGACACCCTCAACCACCACTTCCACCCCGAAGAGCTCCTCCCGCCAGAGCTGCGACCGGGGCTGGATGACGAAGATCCCATACTGTAATACTTACAGTCGGATATTCGACGAAGGTGGGTTCAACCATGCCAGGCGTCCTCGACGGGATACGGGTACTCGACTACGGCCGATTCATCGCCGCGCCCTGGTGCAGTGCAATCCTGGCTGATATGGGTGCCGACGTCCTGCGCGTGGAGAAACGCGAGGGCGGCGAGGACCGGTGGGTCCAGGCCGTCGCCGACGGAGGTGAGGGCGGCACCTTCCTGCAGTGCAACCGCAACAAGCGTTCGCTGACCTTGGATTCCACGAGCGCGGAGGGCGCGGAGATCACCCGCCGGCTCGTGGCACGCGCCGATATCGTCGTCGCCAATATGCCGGCCGCCGGGATGCGGGCCAGCGGACTGGACTACGAGACGCTGCGCGCCGTCAAGCCGGACATCATCCTGGCCAGCGCCTCCGCCTACGGTGAAGGCGGCCCGTACAGCAACAAGGTCGGCTTCGATGGCGCCGGCCAGGTCATGTCGGGCGCGGTGTACCGGCAGGGACTGCCCGACCAACCCATCCGGACCGTGGTGCCCTACACCGACTTCGGCACCGCGCTCACCCTGACGATCGGTGTCATGATGGCGCTGTACCACCGGGACCGCACCGGGGAAGGCCAGCACGTCGAGGGTGCCCTGTTGCCGACAGCGCTGATGTTGTCCAACGCCTTCCTCATCGAGCGTGAACTGCTACAGACGGACAAGCCGCGGATGGGCAACAGGGGCGCGTCGGTCGCGCCCTGCGACCTGTACCGCACCGCGGACGACCAGTGGGTGCTCCTACAGGTGGCCGGTCAGCCGATGTTCAAACGATGGTGCCGTCTCATGGGCCGTGCGGAACTCTTCGACGACCCGCGCTTCGCCGACGACGACATCCGCTGGGAGAACGGCGATGTCCTCAACGACATCATGTCGCAGTGGTGTGCCGACAAGACGAAGGCCGAGGTCCTCGACCTCCTGGAGAAGGCGAAGATGCCCGCCGCGCCGCTGCATTCCACTCAGGAAGTGCTCGACGATCCGCACATCCAGGCCATGGGTTACCTGAAGCGGGTGCCCTTTCCCGGCGCCTCCCGCGATGTGCCGATCATCGAGACCCCGTTCCGGATGTCGGCGACACCCGGCAGCATCCGGCACCGCGCGCCACTGCTCGGCGAGCACACCGATGAGGTGCTCGGGGAGATCGGCTACGACGCCGCGCAGATCGCCGGATTGCGGTCCGACGCGATCGTCTGACTCAGCCTCGGGCCAGGATCTTGGCGAAGCTGACGGTCGCGATGACCGCCAGGTCATCGTCGGGGACCGAACTGATCTCCACCTGCACCACCATGGATCGCTTGCCGGAATGCACGATCCGTGCCACCGCCCGGGCCGCGCCGTAGGTGATCGGGCGCAGATATCGCAGGCTCAGATCGGATGTCACCACGCTGTGGCCGGGCGGGGCCTGCCGCATCGCCAGTTTGCCCGCGGCGGTATCGACCAGGGTGGCGAGTAGTCCGCCCTGCAACCCGCCGTTGGTGTTGACGACATGGGCGGCCACCGGTAGCTCGACGATGGCCTCGCCATCGGCGCCCGGCGCGTCCCGGTACCCGATGAGCTCGAACAGTTCGAAGATGTTGGACGCCGTCATTGTTGACTCCCTGCGATCATGTCGCGGATCCGTTTCTTGTCGGCCTTTCCTGTGGCCCCGAACGGCACCGCGTCCGAGCTGTCCAGAACCAGCCAGTCCACCGGGACCTTGAAGGCGCTCAGTCGTTCTCTGGCCGCGGCACGCAACTCGTCGACCGTCAGGCTCGTCACCACGGCAGCCGCGACCCGGCCGGCGAGATCGACCACGAACGCCGCTCGCACTCCGGGGATCGCCCGCAGCGCACGCTCCACCTCGCTGGGGTACACCGTCGCCCCACTGACCTTGAACATGTCATCGGATCGGCCGCGGTAGAACAGGAAGCCATCCTCGTCGAGAAGCCCGAGATCGCCGGTGGGGTAGTACCCGTCCGGAGTGAACACCTCCTCGCGGCTGCGTCGGCAGATCCCGCGCAGCACGTGGGGTCCACGGATCTGGATCTGGCCGACCTCGCCTGCGGGCAGCCGCTCACCCGTTTCGATATCGGTGATCCGCACATCCATCCCGGCGAACGGCTTGCCGCAACTGCCCCAGGCAGATTCGGGCATGTCGGTGTCGGCGGGGTAACCGCTGTACGGCCCGAACGACTCCGTCATCCCGAACAGCGACGCCCGCGCCCCCGGTGCCGAGCGCCGCTCGGCCGGCAACAACGCATCCAGACTGCCCACCGCAAGATCGGGCAACGGCTCCGACAGGCAACGAGCCAGTGCGGCCGCCTGCTCGGGCCAGCCCCGAAACAGCGTGACCCGTTCGCGGCGAAGCAACTCCAGCGTGGATGCCGGCTGTGGGATCGGCTCGGTCACCAGGGTGGCGCCCGCCAGCAGCGCCGACAGGATCCCGGCCCCGAAACCGCCCACCCAGAAGAACGGCATCGGCAGATACAGCCGGGTGTCCTCGGTGATGAGGCGTGCAGCCAGCCCGGAACGCACCGCGGCGAGCGCACCGCCGTGGGAGTGCCGAACACCCTTCGGTGGCCCACTGCTGCCCGAGGTGAACATGATGATCAGCGGATCGGCCGGACGCACGGGCGGAAACGGCCTGGTGCCGCGCAACGTCAGCACCTCGCCCGGCGTCCAGGTCCGGCGCAAGGATGCCACCGGCCCCGGTGCGTAGCGTCGCCCGCGGAACTCCTCGACGGCTATCAGGTGCTGCACCGATGCCGTCCGCAGCTGCTCGGTGAGTTCGGGTGCGGTGAGAAGTGTGCTCAGCGGCACCAGCACGGCGCCGATCCTGGTGACGGCCAGCGCGATGCGCACCCAGTCGGCGCTGTTGGGCATGATCAGCCCGACCCGGGTGCCCTTTCCGATCCCGGCGTCGAGCAAACCCGAGGCCAACGAGGCTGTGCTCGAAGCGAGTTCGGCGTAGCTGATCCGGGTGCCGGGATCGATGACCATCGGCTTGCTCTCATCGGCCCGTGCGCGGATCAGGTCATCGATGGTGTCAGTCATCGAACAACCGCACCAACCCGGGCAGATCGACCTTGCCGCTGGACAGCATCGGAAGGTCGGCGGGCGGGCAGACCGCGAACCGCCGGGGCACCTTGTAGGCCGACAACGTGACCCGCAATGCCCGGCGCAGCGCTTCGGTGTCGACCGGACCATCGCTGACGATGACCGCCGCCACCGTCTGGCCGCGCAGCGGGTCGGGTAGGCCCAGCACGTGGCCGACGAATCCCTGCGCCGCAAGGCCCTTCTGCACCTCGCCGGGAGTGACGTTGGCGCCACCGGTCTTGATCATCGCGCCGGCCCGGGTCAGAAAGTAGAAGTAGCCGTCGTCGTCGACGCGCACCAGATCGCCGGTGTGAAACCAGCCGTCGGCGTCGAAGCAGTCCTCGCGGCTGCGTCCGTAGTAGCCCTGCATGACGTACGGCCCGCGGATGCAGAGTTCGCCGGTGTCGAGCACCTTGGTCTCGAACCCCGGAGCGGGACGGCCGAAGCTGCCGCGCCGGCGCTCGGGCTGATCCGACTCGTCGCCGTCGATCAACAGCACGCTGCCGGCCTCGGTCATCCCCAGCATGTTGTGCCGCAACTCGGGATCGGCCGGACGGGCATCCGGCGCCATGATCGGGTACAGATTGCCTCGGCGCAGCGCCGACAGGTCGCGGTCGACGAAACTGGGATGACGGGTCAGATGCGCGATACCCGCGGCGAAGCCATTGGTGACATTGGGGCGCACCGCCTCCAGCAGATCCAACGTTGCGCCCGCATCGTCGGCATTCGAGCAGACCAGCGTGGACCCGGCCACGATGGTGGCGAGCAGGCCGAACGCGAAACCGCCGATCCAGAAGACCGGCGAATTGCAGAACAAGATGTCGGACGCACCGAGCCCGCGGATCTCGTTGAGATTGCGTTGGTGCCCGAGCAGCCCGGCGTGGGTGTGCACGGCGCCCTTGGGCGGGCCGGTCGAACCCGAGGTGTAGACGATCGCGAACGCATCGGAGCCGTCGACATCGGCTTCCAGTCCGGACAGGTCCGGTTGGGTCGCCGAAGGTGGATCGAACAGCACGTGGCGCAGGCAGGGCGCGTCGATCTCGGCGAGCTGCCTCCGGTAGTCGTGCCGACGGAAAAAGCTTGTTGCCAAGAGGATTTCGGTATCGCTGTCCACGAGCTGGCTCTCCAGCTCTGCGGCGGTCTGAAAGGTGGAGAACGGGATCACCACCGCACCGATGCGGGCGGCCGCCAGCATCCCCACCACGAAGTCGGCCCCGTTGGGGTACAGCAGCCCGACGTGGGTGCCCTTGCCGGCGCCCAGCGCAACGAGGCCACGCGCGAGGTCTGCGGACCGGATATCTGCCTCGGCGTAGGTGAGCCGTTCGTCGTCGCAGATCAGCAGGGGATGGTCCGCTCGGCGGCGGATCAGGTCGACCAGCGAATCAGACATCGGGGGCGAGCGGAGCGACGGAATGTGTGCCGGCCTTGAAATGCTCTCGTACCGCCCCGAGATCGGCCTTGCCGGACGGGGTGCGCGGAATCATCTCGACGATGGCGATGTCGGTGGGGATTTCGTAGCGAGCCAGCCGAGTGGCCAGGTATTCGGACAGCTCGTCCGCGGTGGCCTGGCCGTGTAATTCGACCATGGCGACCGGGGTTTCGCCGAGACGTTCATCGGCTCGGCCGATGACCGCAGCGCCGCGCACCGCGGGGTGGCTCTCCAGCGCGGTGCGCACATCGTCGGGCATCACCTTGAAGCCGCCCCGGATGATGGCCTGGTCGGCGCGGCCGAGGATCCACACGAATCCGTCGGCGTCGATGCGCGCGAGGTCGGTGGTGCGGATCCAGTCCGCAGAAGACATCTGGGCGGGAATGACCTCCAACAGCCCTTCCTCGTCCGGGCCGAGGACGTGACCCGCCTCGTCGACCACCCGCAGTTGCGCGCCGGGATTGGCGCGCCCCACGCTGCCGCGCTTGGACTGCCAGTGCTGCTGGTGATCGGCCAAGGTCCAGCCGGCCACACCCCCGCCGAATTCGGTCGCCGCATAGGAGGTCAGCACCGGGATGCCGAACTTGGCGCTGAAGGCGTCGGCGTCGTCGGCGGACAACGGGGCGGTGCCCGAGGTGACCGCGCGTACGCCGGTCAGATCGTCGCGGGTGAGTTCGGAGTGCAACACCATCCGCAGCGCGGCCGGCACCAGCGACACCGCGCGGGGTTGATGCTCGCGCACCGCGTCGGCCCAGCGCTGCAGGTCGAACTTGGGCAGCAGCACGAACGGCCGGGCCTCGCTGATACACAGCAGGATCCGGAACACCCCGCCGACGTGTACCAGCGGGGAGTTCACGATCGCCACCCCGCGTCGCAGCTCGGCGGGCGCCTGCCACGGCTGGCGTCCCATCACGCTGCGGGCGAGCATGTCGTAGGTGAGGTCGACCCGTTTGGGCGGGCCGGTGGTGCCGCTGGTCAGCATCCACACCGCGACCCCCGGGCGTCGGGCGTCGTCGACGGTGGTGCCCAGCGCCTCGGTGGGGGCGGTGTCGAGATCGGAGATGGTGATCACCGTGCCGGTGAACGGCAGTGTCAGCAGGTTGGCGATATCGTCGGCCAGGCCAATGATCACCGGGAGCCCGAGCGCAGCGATATCGGCGCGGGTGCGGTCATCACCGCGCGACGGGTTGATGACCACGACGGTGCCGCCGGCCTCCAGCACGCCGAGCAGCGCGGCGACATGGACGGGCTGATTGCGCAGCATGATCCCGACCCGAACCGGACCGGTGAGCGCTCCGATGCGGCGCGCCAGCTGTGCGAGCTGCCCCCAGCTGGACCACCGACCGTCGTACTGCAGTGCCGGTGCTGACGGATCCAGGTCCAGGACGGTGCCGATCCGTTGCGAAAGCGGATGGGACATCAACGGATCCGTGGCGCGGTCTTGGGGGCCGGTTGTGCGGCGAGCTCGTCCTTGGCGATCGGGTTGCCCAGCCGGGTGTAGATCAGACCGTGGTCCATCGCGGCCCGGTATGGCTTGTCCAGTGACTCCCAGATGGCTTTGACGGTGCCCTGGGTCGCGGTCGGCGGCTTCGCGGCGATGCTGGTGGCGATCTCATCGGCCCGGCGCCACAACGCCTCTCGGGGCACCACCTCGGTGACCAGCCCGATCCGCAGCGCAGTCTCGGCGCTCACCCGTTCGTCGTTACCCATCAACGCCATCCGCAGGGTGTCGCCCAGACCGATACGGCGCATCAGTCCGATCGGCTCCAGCGCCGACACCAGCCCGGCACTGACATGGGAGTCGAAGAAGGTTGCCTCCTGCGAACAGATCACCACGTCGGACTCGTTGACGAAGTAGAGCGCACCCGCGGTGCACATGCCCTGCACCGCGCAGACCACCGGCTTCCACATCTTCTGCCATTTCGGGCTGAGCAGCTCGCCCGGATCCTCGTGGTTCCAGACGATCTTGGGCTGTCCGTAACTGGATTTCACGTCCAGCCCTGCGCTGAAAGCCCGGTCGCCGGCGGCGCGCAACACCACCGCGTGGATGGCTTCGTCATCCTTGATGGTGTGCCACGCGTCGCGCATCTCGTGGCACATGGCGCGGTTGAACGAGTTCAGTGCGTCGGGGCGGTTCAGCGTGATGGTGGCGACGTGGGTGTCGTGGTCGAAATCGAGCAGGATCGTGTCCATCAGGGCCGTCTGTTCTTCGCGCAAGCGCTCATCACCGGGCCTGCCAGTTGGGCTTGCGCTTCTCCACGAACGCGCGCGGTCCCTCCAGCGCATCCTCGGTTCGGGTGACCCGTTCCCGGAACGTCTCGGCCAGGATCTCACCTTCGTGCAACGGCAGGTCCAGTGTCTTGTGGATGGCCAGGCGGGTACCGCGCACCGCCAGCGGCGCATTGAGATTGACCGTGTCGGCGATCTCGTGCGCACGCGCCAGCAGCTTCTCGTGTTCGACGATCTCGGTGATCAGCCCGAGTTCGTAGGCCCGCTGCACCGTCATCCGCTCGTGCTTGCCCATCAGCGCCATCCGCAATGCCACCGACCGGGGCAGTGCCTTGGCCAGGCGCACCATCTCGCGCGCGGCGACCAGGCCGATGCTGACATGGGGGTCGAAGAAGGTGGCCGCCTCGGAGGCGATGACGATATCGCCGGTGGTCACCCAGTCCAGCCCTGCGCCGCAACAGATTCCGTTGACGGCGACGATGACGGGTTTGGTCATGGTGCGAAACGGTGGGGTGCCCTCCTGCGGGGCTTCCCACTGTTCGTAGGTGGACAGGTACGGGCGCTCGTTGAGCACCTTGCCGTCACCGGGGATCTCCTTGACATCGGCGCCCGTGCAGAACGCCCGCCCGGTGGCAGTGACGATCATCAGCCACACGTTGTCGTCGTCTTCGACCTGCTGGTAGGCCGCCCGCAGCTCGGTGATCATGTGCGGCGACAACGCATTGAGCGCGTCGGGCCGGTTCATGGTGATGGTGGCCGTGTGGCCGTCGACCTCGTATTTGATCGTGTCGTACATGAAATACCTTTCAGCGCCCGCGGAAGTCGGGGTCGCGGCGTTCCCGGAACGCGGCCAGTCCCTCTTTGAAATCGGCGGTGCGACAGGAGAGTTCGAGATTGGAGAGTTCGTGGTTCATGGACTGGGGCAGGGTGGCGTGCTGGCCGTAGGCGATGGCCTGTTTGGCCAGCCCGATCGCCACGGTGGGTCCACTGGAAAGTCGGGCCAGCAGCTCGTCGGCCGCGGTATCGAGCTCGTCGGGGGCCACCGCACTGTGGATCAGGCCCCAGTCGGCGGCGTCGGTGCCGTTGACCTTCTCTCCCAGCAACAGCATCCGCTTGGCGCGGGCCACCCCGGCGAGCCGGGGGAGCAGCCAGGTGGAACCCGAGTCGGGGCTGAAGCCGCGGGAGATGAACGGCTCCCAGAAGGCGGCACCGGTGTCGGCGACGGTGAAGTCCGCGGCCAGAGCCAGGTTGCAGCCCAGTCCGACGGCCCAACCGCGGACCGCGCAGACCACCGGCAGCTGGATGGTGGCGACGAGTTCGATCACCCGGTGCGCGGTGTGCGGGATGCGGCGGACGAGGTCGCCGGTGCGTGGACGGCCCTCGGCGCTGTTGGTGGACACCCAGTCCGCGCCGGTGCAGAAGTGTTCGCCGGCGCCGGTGATGAAGACGGCACGCAGTGAGTCATCGCTGGCGGCAGCGGTCAGGATGCCCACCAGGTCGTCGATCATCAGGTGGTCCAAGGAATTTCGTCGTGTCTGCCGGTCGAGCGTGATGCGCAGGACGGCATCCCTGCGGGAGGTGGTCACCGAACCGTCGCTCACCTGGCACCCGGCCTTTCCTCAGCTATACAGTTGACCATACAGTAGGCGATGCGGTTACTATCCTGTACAAGTTAGCAAGGAAAGGTCGTCGATGGAAGGACGCGCCCGGCGCATCCGGCAGCCACGGGTTGCCGAGATCGTCGCGTCCAAACTGCGCGACGACATCCTGTCCGGACGGCTGCGCGCCGGTGACATCCTGCCCACCCAGGAGACCCTGTTCTCCGAATTGGGCGTCAGCCCACCGGCGCTACGTGAGGCGATCCACCTGCTGGAGACCGATGGCCTGATCTCGGTGCGGCGCGGCAACATGGGCGGCGCGGTGGTGCAACTGCCGTCCGCGGAACGCACGGCGCAGATGATCGCCATGGTGCTGCAGACCCGCGCCGCCACGCCGGCCGATGTCAGCGGTGCGCTGCTGCACCTGGAGCCGATCTGTGCGGGCATGTGCGCGGCCCGTGCGGACCGGGCCACCGAGGTGGTGCCCCAGCTGCAGGCCGAAATCAACACTCAGACAGCGCAGTTCGACGATGCCGCGCAGTATGTGCGCAATGCCCGCCGGTTCCACGAAGTGCTGGTGGCGCGCTGTGGAAACGAGCCGATGATCCTGCTGATCGGCTCGCTGGAACTCATCTGGTCCACCCACGAGTCGCAGGTGTGGGGCGACGACATGAACGAGAAGACGATGCGCGCGGCGTTGCACGATCATCAGCGTCTGCTCGGTGCCATCTCCGAGGGCAACGTCACCCGCGCCACCACGCTGGCGGCCGATCATCTCACCGCGGCACGGCGGACCACGCTGGCCGCCGGCACTGATAAAACCATTGAAGCGAGGCTGATTTCGCATGACTGACGACCGGGTGCTCTTCGAGGTCGATGCGGATCACCGCATCGCCACCATCACTCTGAACAACCCGAAGCAGCGCAACTCCTATGACGCGGCCATGCGTGACGAGATTGCGCGCCACCTCGATACTGTGGCCGACGACGACGACATCACCGTGGTGCTGCTGCGTGGCGCCGAGGGGGTGTTCAGCACCGGCGCGGATATGAACAATGCCTACGGCTGGTACGGCGATGAGCGCTCGCGTGACGAGCAGAGTGCCGGCGCGAAGGAGACCTCACCCAAGAAATCCCGGCCCAGCCAGCGCCGCCGACTCACCGTGGACCGCAAGTCTTTCGACTTCTATCACAACTTCCTGGGTTTCCCGAAGGTCACCGTTGGCGAGATCGGTGGCTACGCGCTCGGCGGCGGATTCGAGATGGCGCTGATGACCGACATCTCGGTGATCGCCCGCGACACCAAGATCGGCATGCCCGCCACCCGCTTCCTCGGTCCGGCGCTGGGCAGCCTGCACATGTTCTTCCACCGGCTGGGTCCGGTGCTCGCGCGCCGCATGTTGCTCACCGGTGACATCATCGAGGCCGGCGCGGTGGAGCACCTCGGAATCTTCACCGACACCTGTGATGCCGACAAGCTCGCGGCCCGGGCCCGGTACTGGGCGCAGAAGGCCGCCAAGATGCCGGCCGACGGCGTCGTCATCGCCAAGGAGGCGTTCCGGTGGGTCGAGCAGAGCCAGGCGTACCAGGGCGAAGAGGTGGCCAGCTACATGTTCCACGCCTATGGGACCAACCTGCAGTTCTCCCCCGGGGAGTTCAACTTCGTCAAGACCCGCGCCCAGCACGGGACCAAGGAGGCGTTCCGGCTGCGTGACGAGCATTTCCACGTGCCCGAACCGCAGTAGCCAACCCCGCAACGGAGCGCCTACAGTGGGTGCTACGTTTACATAAACACTGGATATCGTAAAGGCGGAAAGACATGCCCCAACCCGTGATCGTCGGTGCCGCCCGCACCGCCATCGGCCGGTCCTTCAAGGGGACCCTGGTCAACACCCCGCCTGAGGTGCTGCTCGGCGCGGTCCTGCCCGAAGTGGTCCGGCGTGCAGGCATCGATCCGTCGGCCCTCGACGACATCATCATCGCCGAGTCGCATTACGGCGGCGGTGACCTCGCCCGGTACGTCGCGCTGCTGTCGGGTTACGAGAATGCGCCCGGGCAGGCGGTGAACCGGCACTGCGCGGGCAGCCTGACCGCCATCGGAAATGCGGCGGCCCAGATCGGCTCCGGCATGGAGCGCTCGCTGCTCGCCGGCGGTGTGCAGTCGCTGTCGATGACGCCGCTGATGAATCAGCGGATTCCCGGCCCGGAACTCAAGTTCGAGGAGCGCTGGCTGCCGCCCATCCACCCGGAGGCTCCGGATGCGCCCTCCCGGGACATGTCCATCACCGTGGGATGGAACACCGCGCAGTCCTACGGCCTGACCCGCGAGGAGCTCGACGCCTGGGCGGCGCGCTCCCACCAGCGCGCGGTCGCCGCGCAGGATGCGGGCAAGTTCCTCGATGAGATCGTGCCGCTCAAGGTGACCCAGCCCGACGGTTCGGTCATCGAGTTCAGCGTCGACGAGCATCCGCGGCGCGACACCACCGTGGAAAAGCTGGCCGGCCTCAAAGTCCTGCACCCGGAGATCGAAGGATTCTCCATCACCGCGGGCAACAGCAGTGGCACCAATGATGCTGCCGCTGCTGTCGCGTTGGTCGCCGACGACTACGCGGCCGCGGAGAATCTCAACGTGCTCGCCACGGTGCGGGCCTGGGGTTCGGTCGGCGTGCCCGCCAAGGACACCGGACTCGGCGGTGTGAAGGTGATCGGCAAGGTTCTCGACCGCGCCGGGCTCAAGCCCTCCGACGTGACGCTGTGGGAGATCAACGAGGCGTTCGCCTCGGTGCCCGTGGCGGCGGTGCGCGAGTATGGGCTCGACGAGGAACTCGTCAACTTCTCCGGCAGCGGCTGCAGCCTGGGCCATCCGATCGCCGCCTCCGGTGCCCGGATGGTCACCACCCTGATCTACGAACTGCAGCGTCGTGGCGGCGGTATCGGCGTGGCGGCGATGTGCGCCGGTGGCGGTCAGGGCGGCGGCCTGGTGATCGAGGTCTGAGGGCTGAGTTACCCGGCGGACTTGCCCCGGCCCTTCGGGGCCGGGGTTTTCGCTTTGCGGCCACTTTCGAGCCGGCGGCTCGCATGCTCCAGGATGCAGTCCAAGCCGAACTCGAAGTTGTTCTCGTCGGAGGCCCCGAAGCTGTGGCCCTCGCTGGTCACCCGCGCCAGTAACGGCGCGACCTCCGGATCGATGACCATCCTCTGGTCATAGGCGCCCGGCCCTTCTTCGCCCGTGTTCTTCTCCGCGAGGCGCTGCAACACGACCGAGCCCCGGACATGCAGCGTGACCGCCGAGTAGGTGTCGAAGGCATCTTCGGCGCTCAACCCGGCCTCGACCAGTCCGGAGATCGCCTTCTCCATCTCCAGCACACCGACTTTCGCGGCGCGCGGGCTCAGCGCGGCGCGGATGAGGATCAGATCGCAGAGGATCGGGTTGCCGGTGAAGGTCTTGCGCATGGTGCGAGCGTGGTTGCGCAGCGTTTCGCGCCAGTCCTTGGCCTCCACATACGGCGTGGCGAAGACGTACTCGCTGAGCGCGCGATCGGTCATCGCGTTGAGCAGGTCGTCCTTCTTGCGGAAATACCAATAGATGCTGGTGACGCCGACCCCCAGATGCTTACCGAGCAGCGGCATGCTGAGGTTGTCGATCCCGACCTGCTCGGCGAGTTCGAAGGCGCCCTTGATGATGTCGTCGGGGTTGATCGACCCGCGCTCGCGGCGCTGTCGCTTCTCGGCAACCGGTTGCTTCGCCACGGCGGGCACCTCTTTCGCGATCGATGCTGCGGTTCACTTTCCGGGGCCGGCCAGTGAACCGTCAAGCTTACCGGTAGCCATACCGTCGAGGCCGGTACGCACGTTCTCGGGTGGGTTATACGGCGCTCTCGTCCGGCTACCGTAATGAATATAGTAATGTTTTCCGGGATCCGACCCGCCCCATTTGTTCAGCTGAATGCGAGGACCCGAGAGTGGCCGATGAAATCTTGACCGAGCGCCGGGGCCGCACCCTGGTGATCACCATCAACCGGCCCGAGGCGCGCAACGCGTTCAATCTGCCGGTGGCACAAGGCCTCGCGGCCGCGATGGATGAGCTCGACGACAGCCCGGAGCTGTCGGTGGCGATCCTCACCGGTGCCGGCGGGAACTTCAGCGCCGGTATGGATCTGAAGGCCTTCGCTTCCGGCGAGCTGCCCTATGTCGAGGGCCGCGGTATCGGCTTCACCGAGCGACCGCCCCGCAAACCCGTCATCGCCGCCGTCGAGGGCTACGCACTTGCCGGCGGCACCGAGATGGTGCTGGCAACCGACCTCATCGTGGCGTCCCGGGAAGCGAAGTTCGGCATCCCCGAGGTCAAGCGTGGGCTGGTCGCCGGTGGCGGGGGACTGCTGCGGTTGCCACACCGGATCCCGTATCAGAAGGCGCTGGAACTCGCGCTCACCGGTGAGAACTTCACCGCGGAACAGGGTTTCGACTGGGGCTTCGTCAACAAGCTGACCGAACCCGGCGAGGCACTCGCGGGTGCGCTGGAACTCGCCGAGAAGATCACCGCCAACGGTCCGCTGGCGGTGGCGGCGACCAAGGAGATCATCGTCAAGTCCGGCGAGTGGAGCCGCAGCGAGATGTGGCAGAAGCAGAACGAGATCATGGGGCCGGTGTTCGGTTCCAAGGATGCGATCGAGGGTGCCACCGCGTTCGCCGAAAAGCGTAAGCCGAACTGGTCCGGCAGCTAGGCCGTGTCTGATAAATGCGGTAGCCAAAGTGTGATGGCCCTTAGGACTGCTCCGCCGCGGTAAACGATGGCGAGTTTGTCGTAGCGGGTGGCCAGACCGCGCCATTGCTTGACGACGTTGAAGTTGCGTTCGATGACGTTGCGGCCCTTGTAGTCTTCGGCATCGAAGGCTGGTGGTCGCCCGCCTTGGGTGCCACGACGTTTGCGGTGGCCGATCTGATCGGACGGTTCGGGAATGACTGCGACGATCCCTCGTCGTCGCAGCCGCTGTCGAGTCGCTCGGCTGGAATAGGCCTTGTCGCCACGCAGGCGATCAGGCCGCGTGCGTGGCCGCCCCCGACCGCAGCGCTCGACTTTCAGGTGGGCGAGCAAATGCTCCAGAACCGGTCCGTCGTTGGCTTGGCCAGCGCCCACGAGCACGACCAACGGTCGTCCGTGGCCGTCGACGAGGTGATGGATCTTGCTGGTCAGTCCGCCGCGGGAGCGGCCAATGCCGTGGTCAGGCGGCTCGCTGGCCAGATTTGTGTAATTCGACCCAGCCCCCTGTGTCACGGGTGATGTTCGTGGCATGTTGATGAGCACGGGCGATCGTGGAATCCACCGACACCGACCAATCGATGATCCCGGCTTCGTCGGCGGCAGCCAGCAACCGCGCCAACACCGCATCCCAGGTGCCCTCTGCGCTCATCCTTCGATGCCAGGTCCAGATCGTCTGCCACGGCCCAAACGCCTCGGGAACGTCGCGCCAGGCGATGCCGCACCGGTACCGGTAGATGATCCCCTCGAGCATCTGGCGGGCATCCCGAAAAGGCCTGCCCTTCTTACCTGTCCGAACAGGAAGAAGCTCTTCAATCAACGACCATTGAGCATCGGTGAGCAGCTGGAACCGTGACATGGCCTAAGTCTCAGCCGAAACACCCGAAACATTTGTCAGACACGCCCTAGTGGTCCGTCTGCGTATTGACCTGGTGGAGAGAGGCTCTGCCGCGTCGGACTTTGGTGATGATGTCCTCGGCGGGGCTTTCCAGATGAAGGGTTTGGGATCGGCGTTCCAATGGGTGGCCCAGGCGATGATGGCTTCGGAGAGTTCGGCGACGCTGGTGAAGGTTCCGCGGCGCAAACGTTTGTCGGTGAGTTCTTTGAACCATCGCTCGATCAGGTTCAGCCACGAGCTCGAGGTCGGGGTGGGATGCATGTGCCAGCGGCGACGATCCTTGTGCGCCAACCACTTCGCGATCTCAGGCGTGGAATGCGCTGACAGGTTATCCAGAACGACGTGTACAGAGAGTCCACGCGCGACGCTGGCGTCGATCTGCTTGAAGAACCGCAACACGTCCGCACCGGTGTGGCCTTTGCGCAGGTCGGTCAGGACCTCGCCGGTAGCGACGTTCATCGCGGCGAACAAGTCGATGGTGCCGTTGCGCTTGTAGTCATGGGTCATGGTTCCGGCGCGGCCGGCCTTCATCGGTAACGATGGTTGAGTACGGTCCAACGCCTGGCACTGGGTTTTCTCATCGAAGCTGAACACCACCGCCCGCGCGGGTGGATTCATGTACAGCCCAACGACATCGACCAGCTTCTCCTCAAACCGCGGATCGTTGCTGACCTTGAAGGTTTCGACCTTCCACGGCTTGAGCTTGTGATCGGCCCAGATCTTGGCCACCGAGTCCTTGCCGATCCCGACCCGGGCAGCCAACGTGCGGGTACTCCAATGCGTCGAGCCGTCGGCAGGTCGCCCCTGATGGGTCAGCCTCAATACTTCTTCGACCGTGCCCGCCGGCAGACTCGACTTACGTCCACGCCCTTTGGCGATCCGGCCCACCCCCTCGATCCCCTCCTGGGCGAACCTGGAACGCCAGCGCCGCACCGTGTCCGAGTCCACACCGCTGCGCCGCGCGATCTGCTCGTTAGCCACCCCGTCAGCAGCCCACAGCAGCGCCTGCGCCTGCACCACTTGCCGATGCGGCAACGACGTCGAGGCCGCCATCCGCTCCAACTCCGCACGCTGCGCATCACTGACCGGCAACGCGACAGCTGTCATAACAGGCATACTACAAACTACCAGATTAATTCACAGACAGACCACTAGCGGCAACGGAGCGACCTCGGGGAGTGATGTAGCTCGATGGATCTCGGATTCGCCGGTGCGGCAACCGTCGTCGTGGGCGGTGGCCGTGGCATGGGCTTCGCGACGGCGCAGTGCCTGGCCGACGACGGGGCCCGGGTGGCGATCGTCGGACGCTCGGCGGACGTGCTCGACGCCGCCGCGGCGGATCTGGCCCTGCGGGGGAGTCCGGACGCCGTGGCGATCGTCGCCGATATCGGTGACGATGCCGCGGTGCAGCGGGTATTCGCCGACCTGGGTGAACGCTGGGGCGGGGAGCTCAACGCGCTCATCAACACCGTCGGCCCCGGCGCGGCAGGCAACTTCGAAGAGCTGACCGACCGGCAGTGGCAGGAAGCCTTCGATGCGGGTCTGATGGGCATGGTGCGCTGCGTGCGGGCCGCACTTCCGTTGCTGCGCAGGGCGGAGTGGGCGCGCATCGTGAACTTCTCGGCACACTCGACGCAGCGGCAGAGCACCCGGCTGCCGGCCTACACCGCGGCCAAGGCGGCCGTGAACAGCGTCTCGAAGAACCTGTCGCTGCAGTTGGCGCCCGACGAGATCATGGTGAACGTGGTGTCCCCGGGCAGCATCTCCTCGGAGGCGCTGCTGGGCTGGGCCGATTCGGTGGGTGTGGACGGGGGCGACCCGTATGCGCTGATGTCGGCCATCGACGAGCACTTCGGTCATCCCGCCCACCTGCCGCGCGCCGGACTGACCAGTGAGATCGGGCCCGTCGCCGCCTTTTTGGCATCCAGGCGCAACTCGTACATGACGGGCGCCAACATCAATGTCGACGGCGGTAGCGACTTCATCTGATTTCGTCGAGTTTTCGCTGGTCGAAGCCCATCAGGGGTATTGCGGAATGCACTACCGATAGGTATACAGTAAGTATGCTTAAACGGGAGGTGGGTGACCGGTGACCGTCGCCGACAGTGTGGGTACAGAGGCTGTGCTCTACGAGGTCACCGCCGGTGGCGTCGCCGTCATCACGCTCAATCGCCCGGATCGGCTGAACTCCTGGGGACCGATATCTCCCGGGGGTCTACGCGGCCTTCGACCGCGCCGAGGCCGACGATGCGGTGCGGGCCATCGTACTGACCGGTACCGGCCGCGGATTCTGCGCCGGCGCCTACATGGGCGCCATGCAGGATCTCGGCGCGTCGATCAGTGGGGACACCGATGTCAGCAAGATCGTCGGTGAACGGCACCCGCACTTCCTGACCGCCCTGCACAAGCCGGTGATCGCGGCCATCAACGGTGCCTGCGTCGGTATCGGCCTGACACACGCGCTGATGTGCGATGTCCGGTTCGCGGCGGCCGGCGCCAAGTTCGCCACCGCCTTCCCGCGGCGCGGACTGATCGGCGAGTACGGCATCACCTGGATCCTGCCCCGATTGGCCGGATGGGGCGTGGCGGCGGACCTGCTGCTGTCCGGTCGCACCTTCCTCGCCGACGAGGCCGCCCAGCTCGGCCTGGTCAAACAGGTTGTGGCGCCCGAAGATCTGCTCCCCACCGCCCTGGCCTACGCCGAGGATCTGGCCCGGAACTGCTCACCGGCATCCATGGCGGTCATCAAGCGCCAGCTCTACGGCGATGCGAACGACGCGGTCACCGACGTGAGTGCGCGCGCGGAGACTCTCATGCACGAGTCCATGGTGCGACCCGACCTGGTCGAGGGCATCACCGCGTTCTTCGAGAAACGGCCGCCGAACTTCCCTGCACTGAAACAGCTTTGAAAGGTTGATCCACATGTCTGACACACCGGAGCGTCTGCCGTACCTGGCCGTCGACGTCGATAATCACTACTACGAGCCGATCGACGCCTTCACCCGGCACCTGCCCAAGGAGTTCAAGAGCCGCGGTGTGCAGATGGTGCAGGACGGCAAGCGCACGCTGGCGGTGTTCGGCGGGACGGTCAACCACTTCATTCCCAACCCCACCTTCGACCCGATCATCGAGCCGGGCTGCCTGGACCTGCTGTTCCGCGGCGAGATCCCCGACGGCGTCGATCCGGCGTCGTTGATGAAGGTCGACCGGCTCTCCGAGCATCCCGAATACCAGAACCGCGACGCCCGACTGCAGGTGCTCGATCGCCAGCACCTCGAAACCGTGTTCATGCTGCCGACGTTCGCCTGCGGTGTGGAGGAAGGCCTCAAGCACGATATCGAGGCCACCATGGCCTCGGTGCACGCCTTCAACCTGTGGCTGGACGAGGATTGGGGATTCGAGCGGCCCGACGGACGCTTCATCTCCGCACCGATCATCTCGCTGGCCGACCCCGTAAAGGCGGTCGAAGAGGCGGAATTCGTCATCGGGCGCGGTGCCAAACTGGTGTGCGTGCGCCCGGCGCCGGTGCCCGGGGTGGCGAGGCCGCGGTCGTTGGGTGACCCGTCGCACGACCCGGTCTGGGCGCGGCTGGCCGAGGCCGGCGTCGCGGTGGTCTTCCACCTGTCCGACTCCGGGTACATGGCGATCCCGGCGTTGTGGGGCGGGAGCGGGGTGTTCAAGGGATTCGGCAAACGCGACCCGCTGGACATGGTGATCATGGACGACCGCGCCATCCACGACACCATGGCCTCGATGATCGTGCACCAGGTGTTCACCCGGCACCCCACGCTGAAGGTCGCCAGCATCGAGAACGGCTCCTACTTCGTCCACCGGCTGATCAAGCGCCTCAAGAAGGCGGCCAACAATGCGCCGCACCACTTCAAGGAAGACCCGGTGGAACAGCTGCGCAACAACGTCTGGATCGCGCCGTACTACGAGGACGATGTGAAGTTGCTCGCGGCCACCATCGGGGTGGACAAGATCCTGTTCGGTTCGGACTGGCCGCACGGCGAGGGCCTGGCCGACCCGACCACGTTCACCGCCGATATCCCGCAGTTCCCCGAGTTCAGCCTCGAGGACACCCGGAAGGTGATGCGTGACAACGCACTCGAACTGCTCGGTGACGTCACCCGGGTTGCGCCCGGCGTCTCGCACCTGGTGTCGGCGTAGCCACCGCAATGACCGAATGGACCATCGGCGCCGTCATCGACGCCATCGCCGCGGCAGTGCCGGACCGGGAGATGACGGTGTGCGGGACGCGGCGCACCACCTTCGCCGAGGGCGCGGACCGGACCCGGCGGCTGGCCAACTTCCTGGCCGGGCGCGGACTCGGCGCACACCGCGAACGCGATGATCTGAACGGGTGGGAGTGCGGACAGGACCGCGTCGCGCTGATCATGCACAACGATCTGTATCCGGAGATGGTGATCGGGTGCCTGAAGGCCCGCACGGTGCCGGTCAACGTCAACTACTACTACTCGCCGGGTGAGGTCGCCGACCTGCTGGCCTACCTGCGGCCGCGGGCGATCATCTATCACCGCTCGCTGGGCGCCACGTTCGCTTCGGTACTGCAGGCCGATCTGCTGATCTCGGTCGACGACGGCGAAGGGGACGAATTTCCCGGTGCGGTGCGACTCGATGATGCGCTGGCCCAGAGCGATTCGAACTGTACGTCGGTGCCGTCGCCGGATGATGTGCTGATGATCTGTACCGGCGGCACCACCGGCCGACCCAAGGGTGTGCTCTGGCGCCAGGGCGACATCTACGTGTCCTCGATGAACGGGGCCGACCACGACGAGGTCGGCGAGATCCACGACAAGGTCGCCCATGCCGGGCCGCCGTGGTTCGCCGTCTCACCGCTGATGCACGCGGCCGGGTTGTGGACGGCGTTCTCCGGATTGCTGTCCGGGCAGACCGTCGTGCTGCACGACACCAAGCCGAAGTTCGACCCGCGTGCCGTGCTGGAAACCGCGGAGCGCGAGAAGGTCGGGCTGATGACCATGGTCGGTGACGCGTACGCCGCACCGCTGGTCGACGAACTCGGCAGGCGATCCTACGACCTGTCCTCGATGTTCGCCATCGGCACCGGCGGCGCCGCGACCAACCCGAAACATCAACGGGCACTGCTGGATCACATCCCGCAGATCACCATCATCAACGGTTTCGGCTCCTCGGAAACCGGCAACATGGGCTTCGGGCACACCCAGCGCCAGACCGACACCGCCGACACCTTCCAGCTGCGGCCCGGTGGTCTGGTCCTGGCCGAGGACTACACCCGCTTCCTGGAACCAGGGGAGGACGAGGTGGGCTGGGTGGCCCGCAACGGACGGATACCGCTGGGGTACTTCGACGACGCCGACGCCACCGCGAAGACGTTCCCGGTGGTCGGCGGCCAGCGGGTGGTCGTCTCCGGGGACCGCGCGGCGTTGGACTCCGATGGCAGCCTGCGGTTGTACGGACGGGACTCGCTGGTGGTGAACACCGGCGGGGAGAAGGTCTTCGTCGAGGAGGTCGAGGCGGCCCTGCGCGCGCACCCCGACGTGGTCGACGCCCTGGTGGTCGGTAGGCCCAGCGACCGGTGGGGCGAGGAGATCGTCGCGATCGTGGCGCTGCACCCGGACGCCACGGTGACCGCGGAGTTGTTGCGCGAGCACAGCTGCACGGTGCTGGCGCGTTTCAAGGCACCCAAGGATGTGTTGTTCGTCGAGCAGGTCCGCAGGCTCGGCAACGGCAAGGCCGACTACCGGTGGGCCAAGAATGTGGCGTCTGGAGAGGTGCGAGTGTGACGCACAGAGTGATCGACTGCCTGGCCAATGTGCACTTCGGTGAGACGGAGCAGCAGCCCACCTTCATGAAGAAGGTGCGTGACGACTATTTCAAGGGCCCGACGTCGATGTACGACCCGATCGACCTGGCGGCGCTGCTCGACGAGATGGACGCCCACGGGGTGCGCAAGGCGATTCTGATGGACTCGCTGGCCAAACCCTCGGTGACGGCTCGCACGTTCGTCGAGGCGCATCCGGAGCGGTTCGCGCTGGCGATGGGCGGAGTCAACCTGCTGCGGCCCATCCCGTCGCTGCGCGAACTGGCCGCCATCACCAAAGACCTACCGGTCGCCTATACCGTTGTCGGGCCCAGCTTCTGGGCCGACGGTCAATATCCGCCCAGCGACGCGGTCTACTACCCGCTCTACACCAAATGCGCAGAACTCGGGCTGCCGCTGTGCGTCAACACCGGCATGCCCGGCCCGCCGATCCCGGGTGAGGTGCAGAACCCGATCCACCTGGACCGGGTGTGCGTGCGGTTTCCCGAACTGAAGCTGTGCATGATCCACGGGGCGGACCCGTGGTGGGATATCGCGATCCGGATGCTGCTCAAGTACCAGAACCTGCGGCTGATGACCTCGGCGTGGTCACCGAAACGACTGCCGGACAGCCTGTTGCATTACATGCGTACGCGCGGCCCGAGCAAGATCATCTTCGCCTCGGACTATCCGGTGCTGCGGATGGAGCGCGTGGTGCCCGAGGCGCTGGCACTGGATCTGCCGGCCGAGGTGCTGGACAACTACCTCTACAACAACGCCGCCGAGTTCTTCTTCGGCGAAACCGGGAATCGGGAGAACTGAGCATGGACCGCTACGAATTGCGCAGACTGGACTACAGCCTGACCGAGGACCACAAGGACCTGCAGGCCGCGTACCGGCAGTTCTTCAAGACGCATTCCGATATCGAGACCGTGCGCGCCGCCGAGGCAGGTGGATTCGACAAGAGTCTGTGGGAACGGTTGTGCAGCATGGGCGCAACGACCATGGGCCTGCCCGAGTCGGTAGGCGGTGACGGGGCCACGCTGGTCGACCTCACACTGGTCGCCGAGGAGATCGGCCGCTACCTGGCCCCGGTCCCGTGGATCGACCACGTGGTGGCCGCGCGGCTGCTGGCGCGCCTGAGCGCGCTGGCAGGCGATGACGCCGACGGCATCGTGGCGGGCACGACGTTGGTCGCGCTGGATCCACAGCAGGTGGCGTCCAGTGGCCCGCGGCTGATTCCCGCCGGGGCGATCGCCGGGCAGATCGTCCTCCGCGACGGCGACGACGTCGTGCAGCTCGGCTACTCCAGCCCGCCGGCCAAGGTGGACAATATCGGCAAGCTGCCGATGGCCTGGGTGGACCCGGCCGCGGCCGACAACCGCGTGGTGCTGGCCAGTGACCCCGGAGCCCTGGCCGAATATCAACGGGCACTGGATGAGTGGCGGCTGCTGACGGCGGCCGCGCTGGTCGGCCTGGTCGAGGAGACCATGACCATCGCGGCGGAATTCGCCAAGTCCCGCTACACCCTCGGCGTGCCGATCGGCACCCTGCAGGGCATCTCACACCCGCTGGCCAATATCGCCATCACCGTGCAGAGCGGCCGTGGACTGGCCCGGCGTGCGGCCTGGTTCCTCGACAACGAACCCGAGGAACGGCCCGAACTGGCGCCGTCGGCCTTCGTGTTCATGGCCGAGGAAGCCGCCAGGGCCGCCACCATGGCGGTGCACGTACAGGGCGGGCTCGGGGTGTCGGCGGAGGCCGCCGCCACCGCGTACCTGGTCCGGGCCCGCGGCTGGGCGCTCGCCTGCGGCGACCCGGGCGCCACCGCGGTACGCATCGCGCGGATCGTCACCGCGCGTGAAACGGCAGGGGTGTAGGAGTCATGGATTTCTCAGCAGTCGAACTGTCCGCAGAGGACAAGGCTTTTCAGACCGAGGCCCGGGAGTTCCTGGCGAGCGTGGTGACCGAGGACGTCATCCACCGTGACCGCGAGACCGGCGACAACTTCGACGAGGGCGTGCATCTGGCGCTCGGGGCGGCCGGGTACCTGGAGAAGGAATGGAAGACCGAGGCCGACGGCGGGTTCAGCCGGGTGCGGCGGCGCATCTGGGAACTGGAGAAGCGCCGCGCCGAGGTGCCGTGGGTGACCTGGGGTACCACGTCGATGGTGGCGCGCTCGGTGGCCAAGTTCGCCCCCGACGAGATCCGCGATCAGGTGCTGGCCGGTGTCTTCGACGGCACGGTGCGACTGTGCCTGGGCTACACCGAGCCCGAGGGCGGCTCCGATGTCGCCACCTGCAAGACCCGCGCCGTGCGCGACGGTGACCAGTGGATCATCAACGGTTCCAAGATGTTCACCACCGGCGCGCACAACTGCTCGTACACGTTTCTGATCACCAACACCGATCCGGACGCCCCGAAGCACAAGAGCCTCACGATGTTCCTGGTGCCGCTGGATCTCCCCGGCGTCGAGATCCAGGGCATCCGCACCGTCGACGGTGACCGCACGAACATCGTGTACTACTCCGATGTCCGGGTCGACGACAAGTACCGACTCGGTGACGTCAACGGCGGTTGGACCGTGGTGCGTGAACCGTTGGATGCCGAGCACGGTGCGGTCGCCGCCGCGGACGACGGGCTGGCCGACGTGGCGATCATGGCGCATCAGGCCGGTTTCATGGTCGAGGCGGCCGACAACGTCGCAGCCGTGGTGCAACGCTCGGGCGCCATCGAGGACGCCTCGGTCGGATACCGCCTGGGCCGCAGCATCGCCCGCATCGAGGCCTCGCTGTCCGCGCCGAGCATCTTCGGCCGGGTAGCGCTGGCGCAGACCATGCGTGACGTCGCGCCCGATCTGATGGATGTCGCCGGGTCGGTCGCCGCGCTGCCCATCGGCGCCGAGGGCGGTTTCGATGACCGCAGCGAGTACGTGTACCGGTTCGCACCGCTGGTGGGGATCTACGGCGGCACCCTCGAGGTGTTCCGCAACATGATCGCCCAGCATGTGCTCGGGCTGGGTAAGCCCAACTACTCGGCACCCAAGGTCAGAGCATAGTGCCGCCGAAACGGTGTTCCGGAAGGGAAACTGCCCGAGCAGCCTTCCGGAATGCCGTTTCGGCGAAGGTCAGGCGCGGGCCATCATCGGTGGTTTGACGGCCTCGGGGTCCGGGTTGGCGATCGGCAGGCCCATGAACCGGCGGGCGTTGTCACCCATGAAATCGTAGGTGCGCCGGACGTCCATGCCCTCGGCGTAGCGCCAGAAACCCTTGGGTTCGGTGAGCCCCTCGGGGTGCGGATAGTCCGAGCCGAACAGCACCTTGTCCCAGCCGACGGTGTCGACCACATCGGAGACGCAGCCCTCCCAGAACGGGCTGACCCAGATGTTGCGGCGGAACACGTCGTGCGGATGTTCGGGGAAGTTCTGCGGCATCTTCTTCTGCAGGTCCTCGAAATCGTGGAACAGCGGGTAGATCCAGCCGCTGCCGTTCTCCACGCTGGCGACCCGCAGCTTCGGGAACCGGGTGAAGGTGCCGTGGCAGATCAGCGCGGTGATCATATCGGCGATCTCGCGGTGCCCCAGCACCATCCAGCGGAAGGCGCTCTGCGTCATGAAGTTCTGGGTGTACGGCGGTTCCCACTTGCCGACGTAGTCATCCAGCGGCGGGTAGCTGGCGTGCAGCACGATCGGCAGGCCGGCCGCCTCCACATCGCGCCAGAACGGGTCGAACTCCGGTAATGCGGGGGAGCGCCAGCCGTGCAGGCCGTTGACCGGGCCGGGCTTGATCAGAGCGACCGTGGCGCCGTTGTCCAGCAGCCAGGCCAGCTCGCGCTGAGCGGCCTCGACCTCGGACAGGTTGATGATCGGGGTGGTGAACACCCGGTTCTGATAGTTGAAGGACCAGTGCTCGAGAATCCACTCGTTGAGTGCGTGCACGATGGCCAGCGTCAGCGCCGGGTCGTCGGCGCTGGAATGCTCGACCAGGCTGCCCAGCGTCGGGTAGTTCAGTGCCTCGGTGACGCCCTGACGGTCCAGTTCCTTGACCCGCGCCTCCGGAGTGCGGGTGGCCTCGGGTGCCTCGATGGCCTTGCCCTGCATCTCGCGCAGCGTCAGGCCCTCGGTGTTCTCCCCGGCGAAGAACTTCTCATGGGCGCCCGGGGCAGC
Organism: Mycolicibacterium frederiksbergense; assembly: GCF_012223425.1. Lineage (GTDB taxonomy): Bacteria > Actinomycetota > Actinomycetes > Mycobacteriales > Mycobacteriaceae > Mycobacterium > Mycobacterium frederiksbergense. The sequence goes on along the minus strand of NZ_CP038799.1, from coordinate 354,892 downwards.
CACCCGCTCGAACGTCGGGTTCGGGATGAAATCGGTGACCCGGTTGTTGATCACGATCCTGGTCTGCCTGCCGAACTGCGCGTACTGCACTGCCCGGCTGTACTTCTCCGGCAGGAACTTGATCAGGGCATCGGCGGTCTCGTACATGTGCTGGTCGGCATCGAAGATCGGTGCGTCCCGGAACTGCTCGGTCATTGTGGTGTCTCCCTATCCGGCGAGCAGACGCAAATGGCCCCTGAATTGCGTGATTTCGGGGCCATATGCGTCTGCTCGCGGTCAATGTCAGAGGGTCAGGACGGTGGCGCCGGCGGTGCCGGGCGCTCCGTACAGCTGGGCGAAGCCGACCTTGGGTTCGCCGGGAACCTGGCGATCACCGGCCTCGCCGCGCAGCTGGCGCACCAGTTCGTGGATCTGACGCAGCCCGGACGCGCCGATCGGTTCGCCGTTGGCGATCAGCCCGCCGTCGGTGTTCACCGGAAGTGAGCCGCCGATCTCGGTCGCACCGTCGGCCAGCAGCTTCTCCTGGTCGCCGTCGGCGCAGAACCCGCATTCGGCCATGTGGATGATCTCGGCACCGGCGTCGGTGTCCTGCAGTTGCACCACGTCGACGTCTTCGGGTGCGACACCGGCTTTTTCGAATGCGGCACGCGCGGCGTACACGGTCGGGGCGACGTCCTCGACGACGGGGGCGCAGGTGGTGTTCACCTCGTAGGCGCCGTAGCGGCGGGTGCGGACCTCGACGGCCCTCAGGTACACCGGCTTGGAGGTGTACTTGTGCGCCAGATCCGCCCGGCACATCACCACCGCGGCCGCACCCTCGTCGGGGGCGCAGAACATGTACTGGGTCAGCGGGTAGTTCAGCATGGTCGAGTTGAGGATGTCGTCCTCGGTGATGGGCTTGCGCCGGAAGGCGTTCGGGTTCAGGGCGCCGTTGCGCAGATTCTTGTTCGCGACCTTGGCCAGGGTGCGCGCCGAGATGTTGTGGTCGTGCAGGTAGCGGTTGGCCTTCATGCCGAAGAACTGGGTGGTCAGGTACTGGCCGTTCTCGGCGTACCAGGCCGGCATGCCGACCAGACCCGGATCCTCGGTGAAGGCGCCGCGCGGGTGCTTGTCCAGCCCGACGGCGATCCCGATGTCGTAGTCGCCGAGGCGGATACCGTCCGCGCACACCTTGGCCGCACTCGCTGCCGTCGCGCAGGCATTGAAGACATTGGTGAACGGGATGCCGGACAGCCCGACCATGCCCACGATGGCGTCCGGGTTGGCGACCGTCCAGCTGCCCCCGGTGGCGGCACCGATGTCCTTCCAGTCGACCCCGGCGTCGTCGACCGCGGCGAAGATGGCATCCACGCCCATCGCAAGAGCGGATTTACCCTCGAACCGGCCGAACGGGTGCAGGCCGACGCCGATGATCGCCACGTCGTGCATCAGGCTCCCTCTACAGGTGCGAACGCGAAGGTGATCAACTCGTCACCCTCGGCGTCGGTCGCGAACGGAATCATGGTCAGCTCGACCTCCATGCCGAATGTCAGGTTGGCCGGGTTGTTCTCGGTGAGTCGTCCCTCGACGCGGAGCACATCCCCGAGCTGGACCAGGCCCACGCCGAACGGCACGAACTCCTTGCCGGTGGGGCCCTTGTACGGCGGGCCGGGCGGGAACCCCTGGGTGGTCCAGGCGACCAGGGTGCCGCGCCGGGGTAGGCGCTCGGGGCTCATCGCTGCACTGCTGCAGCAGGGGCAGCGGCGCTGTACCGGGAACGTCGTGGCGCCACAGGAGCCGCACCGGCTGCCGATCAGTGCGGGCTCGGCGTCGGGCCACGTCGAAATCTCTGTCGCCAGCGCCTTCTGCATGGAGATCCCCTCGATCGACAACTACACATACCAACGGTAATACTTACAGTATCGTATCCTGGATTGATCCCGCGATGTGGAGGTTATGGGTGAACGAACTGGTCACACCGCAGGCGTCGAGCGTGCAGATCGGCCTGCGTGCGGCGGGGCGGGCTGAGAAGCGGATGCTCATCGACGGTGAGCTGACCGCCGCGGCTTCCGGTGCCGAGTTCGACAATGTCAGCCCGGCAACAGGTTTGGTGCTGGGCAGCACCTCGGCCGCAGGTCCCGAGGACATGGACCACGCCATTGGCGCCGCCCGGCGCGCATTCGATGACACCGACTGGTCCACCAACCGCGCACTGCGCAAGCGTTGCCTGCTGCAGTTGCAAGACGCCATCGAAGCCGAAACCGCGGACCTGCGCGAGGAACTGATCGCCGAGGTCGGGTGCCCGGCCATGACGACGCAGAACGCGCAACTGGATTGGCCGCTCGCCGATGCGCTGCGCTACCCGGCCCGGCTGATCGACGAGTTCGAATGGGAGCGGCGCCTCGACGGCGGCGGTCTGTTCGGTGAGCGCAACGCGCGCACCGTGGTCAAGGAGGCGGCCGGCGTGGTCGCCGCCATCACACCGTCGAACTTCCCGATCGAAGTCATCCTCAACAAGCTCGGACCGGCGCTGGCGGCCGGAAACACTGTGGTGCTCAAACCCGATCCGAACACCCCGTGGAATGCCACCCGGCTCGGGCGCCTGATCGTCGAGCGCACCGACTTCCCGGCCGGGGTGATCAACGTGGTGCCGACCCCGTCCAATCACGTGGCCGGGCTGGTCGGCACCGATCCCCGCGTGGACATGGTGTCGTTCACCGGGTCGACCGCGGTGGGTCGGCACCTGATGCGAGTCGGCGCCGACACCATGAAGCGCACCTTCCTGGAACTGGGCGGCAAGTCCGCGATGATCGTGCTCGACGACGCCAACCCGGCACACATCATTCCCGGCGCCATCGGCGCGTGCGTGCACGCCGGTCAGGCCTGCGCGGCGAATACCCGGATGCTGGTGCACCGCAGCCTGTTCGACGAAGCCGTCGCCAATGTGACAATGGCATTCGGTGGCGTGCCCGTCGGTGACCCGGTGCTGCCGACCACCCTGGTGGGCCCGCTGATCAGTGCGGTCCAGAAGCAACGGGTGCTCGATGCCATCGACGGCGCACGACGCGACGGCGCCGAGATCGTGGTCGGGGGAGCAGTGCCCGAGGGGTTGCCCGACCACCTGGCCAATGGGCATTTCGTGGCGCCCACGGTGATCCTCGGCGCACACCCTGGATCGTCCATCGCCCAGGACGAGGTGTTCGGCCCGGTGCTGGTGCTCATCCCGTTTGACGATGACGACGAAGCGGTGCGGCTGGCCAATGACAGCGCCTTCGGGCTGGCCGGCGCGGTGATGTCGAAGTCCCCGGAACGCGCCATGGGTATCGCCCGGCGGATCAGGACCGGAGCCATCGGCGTCAACGGGGGCATGTACTACGGCGCCGACGCACCGTTCGGTGGATACAAGAACAGCGGCGTCGGGCGGCAGTGCGGTGTCGAGGGCTTCGCCCAGTACACCGAGACCAAGACCATCGGGTGGCGACTACCGCGTCAGGCCTGACGCGACAGACCCTCGGCGTGGTCGAGGATGCATTCCAGCACGTACTCGAAGTTGATGTCGTCGGCCACGCCCATCCGGTGTCCACGGCCGGTGGCCTCGGCGATGAACGGGGTGGCGGCTGGGTCGATGAGGTTGCGCTCGCCATCCTGGCGCGCAGCGATACCGGGCATCTTGTCCTGCAGGCGTTCCATGATGACCGTGCCGCGTACATGGGTGGCGATCGCCGAGTAGGTGTCGAAGGCGTCCTCCGAGGACAACCCGGCGCGCACCAGGGCGGCCACCGGCGGCTCCAGCTTCTGGATGGCGCCCTGCACCGCCGCACGCCCGTAGGAGCCGCGGATCAGGATCAGATCACACAGAATCGGATTGCCGCGAAACGTCTTTCGCATGATCCGCGCATGTTGGGCCAGCGATTCCCGCCAGTTGTCCGCATCGATGCTCGGTGCGGTGAAGTCGTACTCGTCCAGCGCCCGGTTGGTCATCGCGTCGAGCAGGTCATCCTTGCGGCGGAAGTACCAGTAGATGCTGGTGACTCCGACGTCGAGATGTTTGGCCAGCTGCGGCATGCTGAGGTTGTCGATCGACACGTCGGCGGCGACATCGAACGCGCCGGAGAGGATCTCCTCGACACTGATGGACCCGCGCTCGCGGCGTTGTCTTTTCCCGTCGCTTCGCTCGCCCGGATGACGTTTCACGCCCGGGGGCCGTGCCATCGGTGTGCCCTCGCGCTCAGGTGATCGGTTTGAAGGTGACGGGTACGGCGGTTGGCGAGCGGAACGGCTGGCCGAAGATGTGCGGATCCTCGCTGGTGTCGAGCTTGAGATCGGTCACCCGGTTGAGCAGGCATTCGATGGCGACCCTGGTCTCCATCCGGGCCAGATGAAGTCCGAGGCAGGTATGTTCACCGGCGGCAAAGGTGATGTGCGGCAAGCGTGTCCGGAAGATGTCGAATTCCTCGGCCCGTTCCCAGCGGGACCCGTCGCGATTGGCCGCGCCGATGCACACATCGATGACGGCGCCGGCGGGCAGTTCGACACCGTCGAGTTCGGTGGCCACGCTCGCCGAACGCTGCACGGTGGTCAGCGGTGTCTCGTAGCGCAGGCCCTCCTCGATCGCCTGGCCGAGGAGTTCGTGATCGGCCTGTACCGCGGCGAACTGATCGGGATGGGTCAACAACAGGTAGAGCAGATTGCCCGAGGACCGGAAGGTGGTCTCCAGTCCGGCCGGCAACAGCAACCGCAGGAACGAGTAGATTTCTTCGTCGGTGAGCTTTTCGCCCTCGACCTCGGCGGTCACCAGATCGCCGATGATGTCGTCGGTGGGCGAGGACCGCCGCAGATCGATCTGGTTGATGAAGTAATCCTTCAGCGCCGCAGAGGCTTCGAAGGCGCGTTTGTACTTGACGTGGTAGCTGATCAACTCGACGGCCCGGGCGCGGAACCATGCGAGATCCTCTTCGGGCAGACCCAGCAGCTTGGAGATCACCCGGGTCGGGAACTCGAAGGTGAAGTCGCGGACCAGGTCCGCGCGTCCGGTCTCGATGAACTCGTCGATGAGTTGTTCGCAGATGGGTCGGACGATCTCCGGTTCCCAGCGCTTGAGTGATTTCGCCTTGAAGGCGGTGGTGACCAGATTGCGGTGTGCGCGGTGCAGAGTGCCCTCCATCGCCAGGATGGACGGGCCGATGAACAGGCCGATGGTGTCGTCGTAGATCTTGGAATTGAACGACTTGCTGTCTCGAAAGATGGTGTTCACGGCGTCGTAGGACACCGCCGCGTACTGGTTCGTGGGCCGGAATTCGTCCGGGGTCTTGGACCAGTCCATGACACTGCCCTCGAAGACGCCGTGCCGGGCGCGGTGTGCGGCGAAGAACGGGTACGGGTCGCGGAGCAGGTTGAACGAGTCGCCCAAGTCCGCCAGTAGGTCGTTCTCGCGCTGCGTCTGGCTGTCCACGCGTGCTACCTGCCTTCGTGCCACCGGTTCGTACTGTAATCCTTACAGTAACACGTCCCGTGTTACCGTGAGGACTACCGGAGGGAGTTCAGGAAATGAGCACATCCGACCAGCGCATCGCGCACGAGGTCGACGCGCGGGCTCTGCTGGAACGTCAACGGCGGGCGTTCATCGCCGCCGGCCCGCCGAGCGTGGCACTGCGCCGCAACCGCATCGACCGGCTGTTGGCGCTGGTGCTGGACAACACCGACGCGTTCGTCGACGCGATGGCCGCCGACTTCGGCACCCGCTCACGTGCGGCATCGCTGTTCACCGAGGTCGTCGGCATCATTCCGGTGATCGAACACACCAGGGCTCATGTGCCGCAATGGATGAAGGCCACCAAGCTGATGCGGGCGGCGCGCGTGGCCGGGCTTCGCGCCGAGGTCGAGCCGGCTCCACTGGGCGTCGTCGGCATCATCGGTCCGTGGAACTTCCCGCTCAACCTCGTGGTGCTACCCGCTTCGGCGGCCTTCGCCGCGGGAAACCGGGTGATGATCAAGATGTCCGAGGTCACCTCGGGCACCGCGGAACTGGTGGCGACACTGGCCCCGAAGTACTTCGAGGACACCGAACTCGCCGTGGTGACCGGTGGGCCCGAGGTGGCCGCCGAGTTCTCCCGGTTGCCGTTCGACCACCTGTTCTTCACCGGCTCTCCGTCGGTGGGATCGCTGGTGCAGCGCGCCGCCTCGGAGAACCTGGTTCCGGTGACCCTGGAACTGGGCGGCAAGAATCCCGTCGTGGTGGCCCCCGCTGCGGACATAGAGCGCTCGGCGATCCGGATCGCGCAGGCCCGCATGGTCAACGGCGGTCAGGTCTGTGTCTGCCCGGATTACGTGTTTGTCCCCGATCGCAGCGTGGCGCAGTTCGTCGACACCGTCCGGCGGACCTGGGTGGGCATGTTCCCCAGCATCATCGGCAATGACGACTACTGCTCGAGTGTCAATGAGGCCAACTTCGATCGGGTGGTCGCACTGATCGACGACGCGCGCGATCGAGGCGCCACCGTGGAATCGGTGGTCCCGGCCGGCGAGTCACTGCCGGATCGCGCGACTCGCAAGATCGCGCCGACCGTCGTCCGTGGTGTCGACGAGCGGATGGCCATCGCGTCGGAGGAGATTTTCGGGCCGGTGCTCTCGGTGCTGGGCTACTCGGCGCTCGGGGAGGTGATCGACCACATCAACGCGCGTCCGGCGCCGCTGGTCGCCTATTGGTTCGGCCCGGATGGCGACAGCTTCCGGACCTTTCTGCGCAATACCCGAAGCGGCGGTGTGGCACGCAATGATTTTGCCGCGCAGATGATTCCGTCAGCTGCACCGTTCGGTGGTGTCGGTCGCAGCGGCATGGGTGCCTATCACGGGAAGGCGGGATTCGACGCCTTCAGCCATCAGCGCACGGTGGTGGGCACCGATCTTCCGTTCAGCATGACCGGATCGGCGGCACCGCCGTTCCGTCGCGGGATGCAGATGTACGCCGACGTGACCTTGAACATGGCCCGGCGGCGTACCCGGCGCCGGCTCAGGAACCGCTGACCTATTTGCCGGCGCTTCGCTCGCCCAGGCACGCCTGCTCGCGTGCCCAGCGGTAATCGGCCTTCCCGGCCGGGCTGCGCTGGATCACCGGGCGGAACACCACCGCCTTCGGCAACTTGTAACGTGCGATGGAACTTTCGGCGTGCCGGATGAGGTCCTCGGCGTCGGCGCGGGCACCGTCGGCGAGTGCGACGACCGCGACCACCTCGGAGCCCCATCGCTCGCTGGGGCGGCCGGCCACCACCACGTCGGCAACCGCGGGATGCGAGGCGATGGCGGACTCCACCTCCTCGGCGAAGACCTTCTCCCCGCCGGAGTTGATGGTGACCGAGTCCCGGCCCAGCAGTTCGACCGCGCCGCTCTCCAGGTGGCGGGCACGATCACCCGGTATGGCGAACCGGATACCGTCGATCACCGGGAACGTCTTCGCGGTCTTGGCGGCGTCGCCCTTGTAGCCGAGCGGCACGAAGCCACGCTGGGCCAGCCAGCCGAGGCCGTCGTGGGCCGGCGGCAGAATCGACGCGAAATCCTCTGCCACCACACAGGTGTCCGGCCCGGCGTTGAAGGTGCCGGTCGACACTGCACCGGGGGCCGACATGTGGCTCATCTGCGCACCGGTCTCCGACGAACCGACACCGTCGATCACGATGAGCCCGGGTTTGGCGTCGATCAACTGCTGCTTCACATGCGGGGTGAGTTGCGCGCCACCATTGGCGACCACGGCAAGGCTGGAGATATCCGCACTGCCGTCGCGCAGGCTGCACTGGAGGGCGGCCAGCAGCGGGCGGGCCATCGCGTCGCCGACCACGGTGGCCACCAGCACCTGCTCGCGCTCGATGGTGCGGACCACGTCATCGGTGTCGAAACGCTCGACGATGCTCGGGAACACCAGCGTCTGCCCGGTGGTGATCGCCGTCATCGCGGCCCACTGCGCGGCGCCGTGGATCAGCGGCGGCAAGATCAGCAGCTTGGTACCCGGGTTTTCGACGACCCGGCCGACGATCTCCTCGACCGATCCGGCCCGCTCGCCGGTCATCATGTTGCGGCCGCCGAATGCGGTCATGAAGATGTCGTGCTGGCGCCACAACACGCCCTTGGGCATGCCGGTGGTGCCGCCGGTGTAGAGGACGTAGAGATCGTCAGGGGAGGGCTGCACCGGCGGCGCGGGGGCCTCGGCGGTGACGATCGACTCGTAGTCCACGGCACCGTCGAGCAGGGTATTGCCCGACCCGTCGGCGATCTGGATGAGCACCTTCAGATGCGGCAACTCGTCGCATATCTCGGCGACCCGTGGCGCGAACGCGGCGTGATACAACAGCGCGGAGGCCTCGGAATCGGCCAGCAGATACTGCAATTCGTTCTTCACATAGCGGTAGTTGACGTTGAACGGCGCCACCCGGGCCCGGAACGCGCCGAGCATGCCCTCGACGAACTCTGGCCCGTTGTGGGCGTAGATGCCGAGCAGGTCCTGGCCCACCTCGTGTCCGGCGAGCGCATCGCGGTCGGTGTGGCAACCCAGACCCTGCGCATGCAGGTACGCGGCGAGCCGGGTCGACCGGTCGACGATGTGGCGGTAGCTGTAGCGGCGTTCACCCTGGGCCACCAGCGTGCGGTCAGGTATGGCTGCGGCGACGGCCTCTGCCACGGCGGATACGGTGAACATCGGGGAACCCTCAGCCATGGACGCTCCAGTCTTCGATGAGTTCGGCGGTGGTGGTGATGGTGGCCAGCAGGGCCAGGCTGTTGTCGATGACGGCCTCGCCGTATTCGGCGGGGACACCGGCGACCGCGTCCCGGGGGAGCACCACCCGGTAGCCGGCGTTGACGGCATCCATCACCAGATTGGGGATGGCGATGTTGAGCGAGACCCCGACGGCCACGATGGTGCTGACGCCGAGATTGCGCAGGATCGCATCCAGATCGGTGCCGCCCATCGGCCCGAGGCCGTGCCAGCGTGACAACACCAGATCTGCTGGCTCCGGCCCGAATTCGGGTAGCAGGGTGGCGCCGTCACTGCCGGGGGTGATGTCGACGGAGCGCTTGCCCGCGGCGAACAGGCGGGCGTTGTGATTGGACCCCAGTCCGTCGGGCCGGCGCTGCACCAGACAGTGCACGACGTGGTGGCCTGCGGCGCGGGCCGCCGGCAGCAGCCGGCCGATATTGGGCAGTGCCACCCGACGGGCCTCGTCCGCCAGCATGGCCAGACCGGCGTTCGGGCCGACCACCGCACCCTGGAGTTCCTGGGTGATGACCGCTGTCGTCATACCGGTGTACCGACCGGCGGTACCTCATAGAATTGCGTCGCCCACTTACGCATGGCCATATACGGTTTGGCGTCGATCTTGGACAGCGACGGCCGCTCGATGTACTTCTGGTAGCGCCAGATGTCGAGATCGTCCCAGACCGTCACCAGATACTGCTTCTCGACGCGCTTGCGGACATCCTCGGGTGGGATGTCGGAGGTGTCGCCGGGCACCTTGGGCCACCAGATCGAATAGAACATGTTGGACACCTGGTCATCGACCGGGGTGCAGGCGAAGATCAGCCGGTGCTCGGCTGCGCCCTCGAAGGCGCTGATCGCGAAACCCAGCCCGGAGAAGTGGCTGTGGATGTAGAGCGACATCTTGTCGGGATCATCGCTGCGGGCGTCGGGCCAGCCGGTCAGGAACTGCCACTCGTGGTCGACGACCTTCCAGTCCAGGCAGACCGGGGTGACCGTGGCGCGGTGCACATAGCGGAAATGCGCACTGTCCGGGCCGTTCTCGGCGACGATCTGCGGATGCACCGGCTCGTTCTCAGCGAACCGGGAGAATTCGGGGTAGGGGCGGTAGAACGCGTCGGGATCGGTCGGGAACTGCGGGAACTTGTCGAAGATATCGGGCAGTTCCCACTGCGGCGGCTCACCGTGCGGCTGAAACCACATGAACACGCAGCCGTGCTGTTCGGCGATCGGATAGGTGCGCAGTCGCAGGCCGCGGTTGGGCTTGTCGGGCTGATACGGGATGTAGCGGTTGGTGCCGTCGGGTCCCCACTGCCACCCGTGGAAGGGACATTCGACGCAGTCGCCGACGATCTTGCCGCCGTGGCCCAGATGGGCGCCGAGGTGTTTGCAGTGGCCTTCCATCAGGTGCAGCGCGCCGTCCAGATCGCGCCAGGCCACCAGATCCTCACCGAAGTAACGCAACGGACGGGTCTCCCCGGCGATGAACTCGGCGGACCAGCCGATCATGAACCAGCCGGTGACCTTCCAGGTGAACGGAACCTCCACGGGAGCACCTTCCAGATCCGGACCTGCTACTGAACAGCTTACAGTAGTATCGTCCGCAAGAGCCGTGAAATGCAAAGGAGCACGATGCCAGGGTTGTTGACCGACAGAGTCGCCTTCATCACCGGCGCCGCGCGTGGCCAGGGCCGTGCTCATGCGGTCCGGATGGCCAACGAAGGTGCCGACATCATTGCCGTCGACATCGCCGGTCCGCTTCCGCCCAAGGTGCCGTATCTGTCGGCCACCTCCGATGAGTTCGCCGAAACGGTCGATCTGGTCAAGGCCACCGGGCGTCGGATCTTTCACCGCGCCGTGGACGTGCGTGACTACGAGGGCCTCAAGTCCGCCGTCGACGACGGGGTCGCCGAACTCGGCCGCCTCGATGTGATCGTCGCCAACGCCGGCATCACCATCCCAGAGGCCTGGCACGACATCACCCCGGAGTCCTTCCGCGACACCATCGACATCAACGTCACCGGCACCTGGAACACGGTGATGGCCGGCGCCCAGCACATCATCGACGGCGGCAGGGGCGGCTCGATCATCCTGGTGAGTTCGCTTGCGGGCGTGAAGATGCAGGCCTTCATGGTGCATTACACCGCCAGTAAGCACGCCGTCACCGGGATGGCGCGTGCGTTCGCCGCCGAGCTCGGCAAGCACCACATCCGGGTGAACAGCGTGCATCCCGGGCCGGTGAACACCGCGATGGGCACCGGAGACATGGTCGGCGCGCTCGGCAAGGCATTCGAGACCAACCCGCCGCTGGTGCAGATGGGTACCCCGTTCACCCCGAACTGGATGGCCGAACCCGAGGACATCGCCGCGTCGGTGGCGTGGCTGGCCTCCGATGAGGCCCGCCACATCAGTGCGGTGGCACTGTCCATCGACAACGGAATGGCACAGTTCTGACATGGATGACTATGAGGCGATCCGCCGGCTCAAGGCACGGTACTGCCGGTTCCTGGACACCAAGGATTACGAGGCGTGGAAGGCGTTGTTCGCACCTGATGTCGTGGTGAAGCTGGACATGGCGATCTCGACCGGTGGCGCCGACGGTCAGACCGCACCCGATCTGAACGGACTCGACGAGTTCGTGCCGGTGGTGCTGGGCGGAGTCGAGCACGCGCAGACCAAGCATCACGTGCACACCCCGGAGATCGACCTCACCTCGGACACCACCGCGTCGGCCATCTGGGCGATGGAGGATCTGCTGTTGTTTGCCAATGGCGGTGAGCTTTTCGGTGCCGGGCACTACCACGAGACCTACGAGAAACGCGACGGTGGCTGGGTGATCACCAGCCTGCACCTGACCAGGACCATCCTGCGCTTCACCCAGGCGAAGTAGCCTGCGGTGACCGAGCGGCGCACCGTGCTGGTGATGGGTGCCAGCGGCTTTCTGGGCTCCCATGTCACCCGCAAGCTCGTGGAACGTGGCGACCGCGTGCGGGTGCTGTTGCGGGACAGCAGTTCCACGCGAGCCATCGAGGATCTCGACGTGGACCGCCACTTCGGCGACATCTTCGACACCGAGGCGGTCCACATCGCGATGCACGGATGCGACGCGGTTTTCTACTGCGTGGTGGACACCCGGGCCTGGCTGCGCGATCCGGCCCCACTGTTCCGCACCAACGTCGAGGGCCTGCGCGGTGTGCTGGACATCGCGGTCGCGTCCGGGTTGCCCAAATTCGTCTTCACCAGCACCATCGGCGCTGTGGCCGTCGGGGACGACGGCAGGGCGGCCACCGAGGACGACCCGTTCAACTGGCCGGGCCTCGGCGGCCCGTATGTCGAATCACGGCGCCAGGCCGAGGATCTCGTGCTGAGCTATGCCCACGAGCGGGCGCTGCCCGCCGTCGCGATGTGCGTGTCCAACACGTACGGTCCGCGCGACTGGCAGCCCACCCCGCACGGCGCGATGATCGCGGCCGCGGCGTTGGGGCGGGTACCGGTCTACATCGACGGTGTCGGCTCGGAGGTCGTCGGCGTCGAGGATGCCGCCGAGGCGCTGGTGTTGGCCGCCGACCACGGCACGGTGGGGGAGCGCTACATCGTCTCCGAGCGTTACATCAGTCAGCGTGAGTTGTTCGCCACCGCGGCACACGCAGTGGGTGCACGCGCGCCGCGCATCGGCCTGCCGGTGCAGTTGCTCTACGCGGTCGGAGCCACCGGTGAATTGCTCGGCAGGGTCTTGCGTCGCGACACACCCGTGACGCTCGCCTCGGTGCGACTGCTGGACCACACCTCGCCGCTGGATCATTCGAAGGCAACCCGCGAGCTCGGCTGGCAGCCGCGGCCGGCGACCGAAGCCATTGCCCGGGCCGCGGAGTTCTACGTGGAGCGACACCATGCGCGGCTATGACGTCATCGTCGTCGGTGCCGGGTTCTCCGGGCTGTACGCACTGCACACACTGCGCGAACAGGGCCTGCGGGTAACGGTTCTGGAAAAGGCCGATGCGGTGGGCGGCACCTGGCTGGTCAACCGCTACCCGGGTGCCCGTTGCGATATCGAGAGCATCGAATACTCGTACAGCTTCTCCGAGGAGATTCAGCAGGAGTGGGTGTGGACCGAATCCATGCCGGCCCAGCCGGAGATCGAGGCCTATCTCAATTTCGTCGCCGACCGCCTCGACCTGCGTCGCGACATCTGCTTCGGCACCGAGGTGCTCGGCATGACCTTCGACGAGGACGACGCGGTCTGGCGGCTGGACGTGGCCGACGGCGAAACCTACGAGGCGCAGTTCGTGGTCGCCGCGACGGGCATTCTGTCGGTCCCGCTGGAACCGGACATCCCCGGGATCGCTTCTTTCGCCGGCGAATCGCTGTTCACCAGCCGATGGCCGGCCGACCCCGTCGATCTGACCGGCAAGCGGGTCGGTGTCATCGGCACCGGATCGACCGGCGTGCAGCTGATACCGGTGATCGCCCGGCAGGCCGGCGAGCTCGTCGTCCTTCAGCGCTCGCCGGCCTTCACACTGCCGTGGACCGTGCGCGCCTTCGCCCCGGGTGAACTGGATGACCTGAAGGCCGACTATGCGAATATCCGCGCGGCCCAGAGGGAACACCCGGTCGGCGCGGCCCGGCTTTCTGCGTTCTCGGTGTTGCTGGACATGCTGGCCAGCCCGCCGATCACGTCGGCAACCCGAGACGAACAACTGCGCGCCATCGAAGAACGCGGTGTGATGGGCGCGCTCAACTGGGGCGACGTCTTCTTCGATATCGAAGCCAATCGGATGGCCACCGCGCTGTACGGCGAGGCGATTGCGCGCATCGTGACCGATCCCGACACCGCCGCCGCCCTGGTGCCCACCCACCCGTTCGCCTGCAAGCGCCCGATCATCGATCAGGGCTACTACGAGACCTTCAACCGCGCCAATGTGACGCTGGTGGACCTGCGTGAGAACCCGATCCGCTCGGTGACGCCGACCGGCATCTCCACCGAGCGGCGCGATATCGACCTGGACGTCATCATCTACGCCACCGGGTTCGACGCCATGACCGGCGCGCTGAGCAAGATGAAGGTGCGCGGCCGTGACGGCGCGCTGCTCGGTGACTACTGGGCCGAGGAAGGGCCACTGTCCTATCTCGGTCTGGCCGTGGCCGGGTTTCCCAATCTGTTCACCGTGCAGGGTCCGGGGAGTCCCTCGGCGGCAACGAACTTCGTCGCAGCCATGGAACAGCACATCGAGTGGATCGCGGACTGCATCGGCCATCTGCGCGAACATGGCTACCGGACCATCGACGCCCAGACCGACGCGCAGCGCGAATGGATCGAGCACGCCACCTCGCTGGTGGCGGCGACGGTGCTGGTGCACCCGTCGTGCGACTCCTGGTACAACGGCGCGAACGTGCCCGGCAAGAAGCGGATGTACATGGGGTACACCGCGGGAATCCCGGAGTACCGACGGCGCTGCGACGAGATCGCGGCCAGCGGCTATCGAGGATTCACCCTTGCGTAGAGCCATCCAGATCGCATGGGAACTCGGCGGGGTGCTGCCGCGTTCGGTCGGCGCGCTCAACGAATCCGGCGACTGGAACAGCCTGTCGCGAAGGGGGTTACGGCAACTCGGTGAGGTCGCGCTCGATGAGCTGGTGGTCACCGGGATGACATTGACCGGCCCGCCCCCACAGCTGCCGCGCCCACTGGCGGCCTACGGCGATGCCGCTGACGAACTCGGGGCGCTGGGGATCGCCGGGGCGCATCGCGACCCGGAGCCGCTGCAGGTCGCCGGGATCGAGGCCCGTAGCTTCGGCGCACTGCAGTTCGAGGAACTCAGCTTCGAACACACGCCCGCACTGCCGCAGTCGCTGCTGGCCGACGGCCACGCAGGGGTGGCGACGGCGCGGGTGCGGTTGTACCGGCGTGGCGAACAGCGTCCCTGGGTGGTCTGGATCCATGGTGCCGGACAGGGCGATCCGATGGATCTCATGGTGGCGCGGGTGCGCAGGCTGGATGCGCTGGGTTTCAACGTGGCGCTCCCGGTGCAGCCCGGGCACGGTGCGCGGCGGCGGGAATGGCCCGAGTATCCGGCGCGGGATCCGTTGGCCAACGTGGCAGGGACGATGCGGGTGGTGTCCGAGGTGCGGGCGCTGATCGGATGGCTGGCAACCGATTCGGAATCGGTGACGGTGTCCGGGTTGTCGCTGGGCAGTGCGGTCGCCGCGCTGGTGTCCCACCTGGACACCCGCGTCGGTGCGGTGGCGTTGTACACCCCGATCCTGGGGCTCAACGCGATGATCGGATTGCATCTGGGCCGGTGGGGTCGGCCCGGCCGCAGCGCAGGTGAGCAGTTGCTGTCCGACACCGTGTCGGCCATGACGTCGGTGATCGATCCGCTGGCTACCTCACCGGTCACCGACCGGCGGCTGATCGTGGGCGCCTGGCACGATCAGATGGCCATGCGCAGTTCGGCGCTGGCGATGCACGAGCGTTGGGGTGGTGAACTGCACTGGCATGACGGCAGTCATGTCGGGCAGCTGTTCTCCGGAGCAGTGCAGGCCGCCACCGAGCTCTTCCTGCTCGGCTAGGGCGTGTCTGACAAATATTTCGGGTGTTTCGGCTGAGACTTAGGCCATGTCGCGGTTCCAGCTGCTCACCGATGCTCAATGGTCGTTGATTGAAGAGCTTCTTCCTGTTCGGACAGGTAAGAAGGGCAGGCCTTTTCGGGATGCCCGCCAGATGCTCGAGGGGATCATCTACCGGTACCGGTGCGGCATCGCCTGGCGCGACGTTCCCGAGGCGTTTGGGCCGTGGCAGACGATCTGGACCTGGCATCGAAGGATGAGCGCAGAGGGCACCTGGGATGCGGTGTTGGCGCGGTTGCTGGCTGCCGCCGACGAAGCCGGGATCATCGATTGGTCGGTGTCGGTGGATTCCACGATCGCCCGTGCTCATCAACATGCCACGAACATCACCCGTGACACAGGGGGCTGGGTCGAATTACACAAATCTGGCCAGCGAGCCGCCTGACCACGCCATTGGCCGCTCCCGCGGCGGACTGACCAGCAAGATCCATCACCTCGTCGACGGCTACGGACGACCGTTAGTCGTGCTCGTGGGCGCTGGCCAAGCCAACGACGGACCGGTTCTGGAGCATTTGCTCGCCCACCTGAAAGTCGAGCGCTGCGGTCGAGGGCGGCCACGCACGCGGCCTGATCGCCTGCGTGGCGACAAGGCCTATTCCAGCCGAGCGACTCGACAGCGGCTGCGACGACGAGGGATCGTCGCAGTCATTCCCGAACCGTCCGATCAGATCGGCCACCGCAAACGTCGTGGCACCCAAGGCGGGCGACCACCAGCCTTCGATGCCGAAGACTACAAGGGCCGCAACGTCATCGAACGCAACTTCAACGTCGTCAAGCAATGGCGCGGTCTGGCCACCCGCTACGACAAACTCGCCATCGTTTACCGCGGCGGAGCAGTCCTAAGGGCCATCACACTTTGGCTACCGCATTTATCAGACACGGCCTAGTGGTCCGTCTGCGTATTGACCTGGTGGAGAGAGGCTCTGCCGCGTCGGACTTTGGTGATGATGTCCTCGGCGGGGGCTTTCCAGATGAAGGGTTTGGGATCGGCGTTCCAATGGGTGGCCCAGGCGATGATGGCTTCGGAGAGTTCGGCGACGCTGGTGAAGGTTCCGCGGCGCAAACGTTTGTCGGTGAGTTCTTTGAACCATCGCTCGATCAGGTTCAGCCACGAGCTCGAGGTCGGGGTGGGATGCATGTGCCAGCGGCGACGATCCTTGTGCGCCAACCACTTCGCGATCTCAGGCGTGGAATGCGCTGACAGGTTATCCAGAACGACGTGTACAGAGAGTCCACGCGCGACGCTGGCGTCGATCTGCTTGAAGAACCGCAACACGTCCGCACCGGTGTGGCCTTTGCGCAGGTCGGTCAGGACCTCGCCGGTAGCGACGTTCATCGCGGCGAACAAGTCGATGGTGCCGTTGCGCTTGTAGTCATGGGTCATGGTTCCGGCGCGGCCGGCCTTCATCGGTAACGATGGTTGAGTACGGTCCAACGCCTGGCACTGGGTTTTCTCATCGAAGCTGAACACCACCGCCCGCGCGGGTGGATTCATGTACAGCCCAACGACATCGACCAGCTTCTCCTCAAACCGCGGATCGTTGCTGACCTTGAAGGTTTCGACCTTCCACGGCTTGAGCTTGTGATCGGCCCAGATCTTGGCCACCGAGTCCTTGCCGATCCCGACCCGGGCAGCCAACGTGCGGGTACTCCAATGCGTCGAGCCGTCGGCAGGTCGCCCCTGATGGGTCAGCCTCAATACTTCTTCGACCGTGCCCGCCGGCAGACTCGACTTACGTCCACGCCCTTTGGCGATCCGGCCCACCCCCTCGATCCCCTCCTGGGCGAACCTGGAACGCCAGCGCCGCACCGTGTCCGAGTCCACACCGCTGCGCCGCGCGATCTGCTCGTTAGCCACCCCGTCAGCAGCCCACAGCAGCGCCTGCGCCTGCACCACTTGCCGATGCGGCAACGACGTCGAGGCCGCCATCCGCTCCAACTCCGCACGCTGCGCATCACTGACCGGCAACGCGACAGCTGTCATAACAGGCATACTACAAACTACCAGATTAATTCACAGACAGACCACTAGCTGCCGTAGTCCGAGATGATGCGTGCCCGCACGCAGGTGATCTCGTGATCGAGGTCGTGTTCCTCGGGGAGCACCACCCACTGGAAAGCGATACCGAAGATCGATCCGGTGATATCGCGTACCGCCGCGTCGGCATCGATGTCCGGCCGCAGTGATCCGTCGGCGATCCCGGCGCGTACGCCGGCGGCCACCTTCTTCGCGGCACCGCTGAGTTGCTCGCGGACCCCTGCGCGAAGGGGTGAGCTCGTCTTCACGGCTTCGAAGGCGGAGACGAACATGGCCCGCGTCACCGAGGCGTCCTCGGCGTGGATCTCCCGCACCCGGTCGAAGTGGGCGAGCACCTGGTGTAGTCCGGTGGTACCGGGTTCGGGATCCGGATTCAGTCGCGCCACGTAAACCTGCTGGAACGCCTCCAGGATGGCGTCCTTGCTGCCGTAGCGGGCGTGCACCATCGCTCTGCTGTAGCCGGCGCGCCGCCCGATGTCCGCGGCGGTGGTTGCCTCCCATCCCTTTTCGACGATCAGCTCGGCGGCGGCCTGCAACAGCCTGCGCGAAGACTGTTCCACACGCTGATGCTGGGTGAGGCGCTCGGACACTCTTGCATATTAGACGCTCGACAACTAACTTAGTTGTTGAGCGTCAAATTTGTGCGGAGGTCACCGATGACATCACCCGCTGTACCCGTGGCGGTCCCGTCGGCCATCGAGGAGATCACCGCGGGGTGGCTCACCGACGCGCTACCCGGGTCGGCGACCGTCACCTCGGTGCAGGCCGAACGGATCGCCGAGGACACCGGATTCTCGGCTCGGCTGTATCGGTTGGGGCTGAACGGTGATGCGGGCCTGCCGGCGTCGGTCATCGTGAAGCTGCCCGCGGAATCGGAGGCACGCGGCGGGATGGAACTGCTCGGCGGATACCGCAGGGAGCTGGCGTTCTACCGCCACATCGCACCCGCGGCGCCGATCTCCACTCCCGCCTGCCATATCGCGCGTATCGACGGTGACACCTTCGTCCTGGTGCTGGAGGATCTGCGCGACTGGGACAACGCCGACCACCTGGCCGGGTTGTCCGTCGAACGCGCCGAGCTGTGTATCGCAGCGCTGGCCGACCTGCATGCCTGGTCAGTGCACAACCCACACGCCGTTGGCCTGCCGGATTTTCCGAACATCGACAACCCGCTGACCCGCGACCTGTTCCTGCCGGCGTTCACCCCTGGCTGGCAGCTCTACCTGGAGAAGACGAGTCAGTCGGTGCCGCCCGCGGTGGCGCGGTTCGCCGAACGGTTCGCCGAGTTGGCGCCCCAGGCGTTGAACGCCCTGTCGGGACGGACGATGCTGCTGCACGGTGACATCCGCGCGGACAACCTGTTCTTCCGGGGCGACGAGCTCAAGATCGTCGATTTCCAGCTTGCGGTGCGGGGTGCGGGTGCCGCCGATATCGCTTACCTGGTGAGCCAGGGAGTGCCGACGTCGGTGCGCCGGGGCAAGGACGAAGCACTGGTCCGCGGGTACGTCGCCGCGCTGGAGAGTCGCGGCGTCACCGACTACGGGTTCGACGACGCCTGGCGGGACTATCGTTTCGGCGTCGCACTGCTGCTGTTCATGCCGGTGGTCGCGCTGCTCACCTGGGATGTGGTGCCCGAACGCTCGCGACAACTCTGCATCACCCTGATAGACCGGGCCGTCGCCGCCATCGAAGACGTTGCAGCGCTTGAGGAATTCTCGTGAGGACCGCCCGTGAGGTCGTGGAGCAGTACAACCTGGTGGTGTGGAACGAGCGCGATTTCGCGCTGGCCGACGAACTGTTGGGGGACACCGTCACCCGCCACGACGTCGGCGAGGTGAAGGTGCTCACCCACGCCGAGGCGGTCAACCGGGTGGTGGACCATTGGGCGATGTTCGAGCGCATCCGGTTCGACCTCAACCTGGTCGTCGCCGGGGACGACGGCGAACACGTGGCGATCGTGTACCAGTCGCCGATGAAGCTGACGGACGGTACCGAAACGACCATCGCCAGCATGGAGATCTTCCGGGTGATCGACGGGCGGATCACCGAGGTCTGGAACTGTGGCTACAAACAAGGAGTGTGGGCGTGAGCCGAGATGAAACCCGTGTGCTCGATGAGCTGGGCTACTACCTGCTGGCGGGAGCCGGCGGCGAGGGGCCGGCCACGCTGATGGACGAGGCCCGGCGCGGCGAGGAACTCGGCTTCGGCACCGGATTCATCTCCGAACGCTGGAACGTCAAGGAGGCGTCGTCGCTCACCGGCGCGGCCCTGGCCGTGACGAATCGGATGCAGATCGCCACCGCGGCAACCAATCACAACACCCGCCATCCGCTCATCACCGGGTCGTGGGCCACCACCATGCACCGGCTGTCCGGTGGCCGGTTCACGCTCGGGCTCGGTCGGGGTATCGCGGCGATGTACGGGGCCTTCGGCGTGCCGGCGGTGACGACGGCGCAGATGGAGGATTTCGCGCAGGTGATGCGCCGGTTGTGGCACGGCGAGCTGATCTTCAACCACGACGGCCCGATCGGTAAGTACCAGCTGCTGTTCCTGGACCCCGATTTCAACGAGGACATCCGGCTGGCGATCGTGGCGTTCGGGCCGCGGACGCTGGCGCTCGGAGGCCGGGAGTTCGACGATGTCATCCTGCACACCTACTTCACCCCGGAGACGTTGCAGCGCGCGGTGAAGACGGTCAAGGAGGCCGCCGAACAGGCCGGCCGCAATCCCGATGACGTGCGGGTGTGGTCCTGCTTCGCCACCGTCGGCGACCACCTGCCCGAGGAGCTGCGGCTGAAGAAGACCGTCGCGCGGCTGGCCACCTACCTGCAAGGGTACGGCGATCTGCTGGTCAACACCAACGGGTGGGATCCCGCTGTGCTGCAACGCTTCCGCGACGACACCGTGGTGCAGTCCATCGGTGGCGGTATCGACCACAAGGGCACCGCCGAGCAGATCGAGCACATCGCCACGCTCATTCCCGACGAGTGGCTGGAACCGTCGGCGACCGGCTCATCCCAGCAGTGCGTCGACCGGATCCGCAAGGAGTTCGACTACGGTGCGGACGCGGTCATCATGCACGGCGCGACCCCGGACGAGCTCGAACCGATCGTCGAGGCCTACCGCGCCACCTAGCGAGTTGCGGAGTTCTCGTCGGAACCATTCCTACGAGAACTCCACAAACCGCGATGTGGGAACCGATCGGCGGGATGCTGCGTCCAATTCAGTGTGCTGGCAGACCTACTGCGCGACCATGACGGCGTCATCACCTTGGCCCAGGCACACGACGTCGGTCTCGGGCGGGACGATGTGCACTACCGGGTGCGCACCGGCGCGTGGCGACAGTGCGCTCGTGGTGTGTTCTTCGCGGACGACCGCGAATTCACCGACAGGGCGCGGATTCGGGCGGGGGTGTGGGCTTACGGTCACCGAGCCGTCGCGAGCGGTCTGACCGGGGCCTGGTGGCAGCGCCTCACGCAGTTCGCTCCCGAGATCGTCGAAGTGACTGTGCCGCGGGACTGCCGGCTGCGTCTCCAGCCCGGTACCAGGTTGCGTCGTCGCGATCTCGATCCTGCCGAGGTGGTCGAACGAGATGATCTGCGGGTGACGGCATTGCCGCTGACGGTGGTCGAAGCCGCCGTTCGTCGCGGTGGGGGTGCGAAGCTGATGGACGCTGCGTTGCAACGGCACGTCGAACTACCCGCGCTGTGGAAGGCCCACCTCAACAACAAGGGCCGCCATGGCGCACCGGCCGCGCGGCGCTTGCTGAGGGCCGCGGAGGACGGAACCCGATCCGCGGCGGAACGTGTGCTCGCGAGGCTCCTTCGCCAGGCGGGTATCACCGGCTGGAAGGCCAACCACCGGGTAGCGGGGTACAAGGTCGATTACGCGTTTCCCGATGCGAAGCTGATCCTGGAAGTCGACGGCTTTGCGTTTCACAGTGGCGCGGACGACTTCCATCATGACCGGGTGCGGCAGAATTCTCTGATTCTGGCCGGCTTCCAGGTCCTGCGATTCACCTGGCTGGACCTCACCGAGTACCCCGATCGCGTCATTGCGCAGATCGCACACGCACTCGCGCGGTGACGTGTGGAGTTTTCGTCGGAACCAATCCGACGAGAACTCCACAAATCGCGGTCAGGGGAGGATGACCGTGCGCTGCACCGGTTCCGCCGCGGCCTGCCGGGTCCGCAGGCCACGAGTCAACGCGGACAGCAGCTGATCGCGGGTCTCGCGCGGGTCGATCAGTTCGTCGAAACCGAGATGGTCCGCGGATCGGTAGGACGCCGACAGTTCGGCCTCTCGCAGCTGAGCCGACAGATCGGCCTCGGCGTGCGAGGCCTTCGACAGCGCGGCCGCGCTCATCGCGCCCATGGTCGCGCCCGGGAAGGCGAAGGTCGCCTCCTGGCTGTCGAATCCCAACAGCGACATCACCATCGAGCCGAACCCGTAGGCCTTGCGCAGCGTGACATGCAGCTTGAGCGTCGTCGCCGCGGTCTGCGCGGCGAACATCCGGGCCCCGGCCCGCAGCACACCGGTCTTCTCGGAGCGGCTGCCCGGCAGCATGCCCGGGTTGTCGGCCAAAAACACGATCGGCAGGTGGAACGAATCCGCCACCATGATGAAGTGCGCGGCCTTGTCCGCGGCATCCGCGTCGATGGACCCGGCCAGCACATTGGGCTGATTGGCCACCACCGCGACCGGGTGGCCACCCAGATGAGCCAGCGCGCAGATGATCGCCTTGCCGAACTGCGGCTGGACCTCGAACCAGTCGGTGTTGTCGAAGATGACGTCGAGCACCGAGCGCATGTCGTAGACCCGCCGGTTGTCCCGGGAGATAATCTGCAGCAGTTCCGGGGTGGGCCGGCCGGCGGCGTCCTCGTCGAAGGGCAGCGCTTCGGGATAGGACCATGCGCTGGACGGAAAGTAGGATAGGTAACGGCGGATGTCGTCGATGACGCCCTCGTCGGTGTCCGCGTGGTTGTGGATGACACCGCTGCGCAGCGCGACATTCGGTCCGCCGAGATCCTCCTTGGTGATGTCCTCACCGGTGGACTCCCGCACCACCGGCGGCCCGGCGGTGAAGATGGCGCCCTGGCTGCTCATGATCCGGAAGTCGCTGACCGGCGCCACCAGCGCGCCGTGGCCGGCCGACGGGCCGAGCACGGCGGCCACCGTCGGGACCCGGCCAGAGCACTGCGCCTGGGCGATCAGATCGGTGGGGGTGCGGCCGTAATGCGCTCCGGTGGGCCGGAATCCGGCGCCCTCCAGCAGCATGACCAGCGGGATCTTGTCGCGTACCGCGAGTTCGGCCAACCGGTAGCGCTTGGCGTTACCGGTCGAGCCGATGCTGCCGGCCAGCGTGGTGAAGTCCTCGGCGCCCGCCATGACCGGGGATCCGTTGATCAGCCCGGAGCCGGTGACGATGCCGTCCGCGGCGATCTCGCCGCCGGCGAAGGTGCCGAATTCGCGGAAGCTGCCAGGGTCCAGGAGACGGTCGATGCGGGCCCGGACGTCGAGCTTGCCCTTGGCACGATGCTTGGCGACCCGGTCGGGTCCACCCATGGCCAGGGTGTGCTCGCGACGACGCGCCAAATCGTCGAGGGTTTCCTGCCAGTCGGGGGTGTTCGTCATCCAGGAGTCCTGTTCTCGGTGGCCGTCGTGGGTTCGTTGACCATACTGAAGTGCTTACTGTAGCGTCCCCCGCATGGGTAATGTCGCCCGGCTGAGCATCGATCGCGGTATCCCGAGCGACCTCACCACAGTCCCGGCGCGGGCACGCGAGATCGAGCAACAGGGCTACGACGGCTGCTGGACCGGGGAGATCAATCACGACCCGTTCCTGCCGCTGCTGTTGGCGGCCGAACACACCTCGCGGCTGCAGCTGGGCACCAGCATCGCGGTGGCCTTCGCGCGCAATCCGATGCTCGTCGCACAGCTGGGCTGGGATCTGAACAGCTACGCCCAAGGTCGATTCATCCTCGGGCTTGGCACCCAGGTGCAGGCCCACATCGAGAAGCGCTTCTCCATGCCGTGGAGCCACCCGGCGAAGCGGATGCGCGAATTCGTGGCCGCGGTGCACGCGATCTGGGACACCTGGCAGCACGGATCACGACTGGAGTTCGAGGGTGAGTTCTACAGCCACAAACTGATGACGCCGATGTTCACCCCGGAGCCGCAACCGCACGGGGTGCCCAAGGTCTTCGTCTCTGCCGTCGGCGATCTGATGACCCGGGTGGCCGGCGAGGTCGCCGATGGCCTGATCGCGCACGCCTTCACCACCCGCCGCTACCTCGATGAGGTGACCGCCTCGGCGCTGCAGACCGGTCTGGACGCTGCGGGGCGTTCCCGGGCGGACTTCGAGTTGTCCTGCCCGGTGTTCGTGGTGACCGGCGAGACCGAGGAGCAGTTTTCCGCATCGGCGGCCGCACACCGTAAACAGCTGGCTTTCTACGGATCCACCCCCGCCTACCGCAAGGTGTTGGACTTGCACAGCTGGGGCGACCTGCACGACGAGCTGCACCGGTTGTCCCGGCTGGGGGAGTGGGACACCATGGCCACCCTGTTCGACGACGAGATGCTGCAGACCTTCGCGGTGGTCGCCGAATTACCGGATGTGGCAACCGCGTTGGTGCAACGCTGCGCCGGGGCCATCGACCGGGTGCTGCCCGGATTCCCGGCCGGAATGTCGGAGTCCGCTATCGCGACGGTGCTCGATGAGGTGCGGTTGCGCCGAGATGCAGTGAATGCTGATGGGTGAGAAGAGGTTCGGTGTGGACAGAATCAGTGGCAAGACGGTGGCGATCACCGGCGCCGCCCGCGGCATCGGGTACGCCACCGCCAGGGCGCTGCGCGACCGCGGGGCCCGGGTGATCATCGGTGACCGTGACGTCGAGGCGCTACACGCCGCGGTGTCCACGCTCGGCGGCGACCGGGTCAGCGGCCACCCACTCGATGTCACCGACCGGGAGTCGTTCACCAGCTTCCTGAAACAGGCCCGCGTCGACGGGGATGGCCGCGTCGACGTGCTGATCAACAACGCCGGCGTGATGCCGATCGGCGGGCTGCTGGACCAGTCCGTACAGGCACTGCGCTCGGCCATCGAGGTGAACTTCTACGGGGTGATCACCGGCTGCCAATTGGTGTTGCCCGAGATGATCGACCGCGGCGCCGGTCACATCATCAACGTCGCCTCACTCGCGGGCCTGATGCCGGTACCCGGTCAAACCGTCTACGCCGGAACGAAATCCGCGGTGATCAGCTTTTCCAGCGCGATGGCCGACGAGTTCGCCGACCGCGGCATCCAGGTCAGCGTGGTGATGCCGCCGTTCACCCGCACCGAGCTGATCACCGGCACCGCGGAGACCAGGGCGAACCGGCCCGTGGAGCCCGAGGACATCGCCGCGGCCATCGTCCGGGCACTCGACAAACCGAAGACACATGTGACGGTGCCGGGCGGCATCCGCTTCGTACTCGGGCCGCTGGGCCTGCTCGGGCCGCGCGGCCGACGCTGGGTGGGCCGCCGGGTCGGCACCGACAAGGTCTTCTTGGAATTCGACACCGACGCCCGCAACGGCTACGAGCAGCGGGCACGGTCCGCGCTGGGCGTCGTCGATCATGCCGACCCGGAAACGATGAGGAGTCCGAAATGAGTACACCGACCATGGACGAGGCCGCGAAGGTGCTGGCGGACCCGAAGGCCTACACCGATGAGGCCGGGCTGCACGCCGCGCTGACCCACCTGCGGGCCAACGCGCCGGTGTCCTGGGTGGAGGTCGAGGACTACGCCCCGTTCTGGGCCATCACCAAACACGCCGACATCATGGAGATCGAACGCGCCAACGACATCTTCACCAACTCGCCGCGCCCGGTGCTGGTCACCAAGCAGGGCGACGAGCAGCAGGCCGCGGTCGGCATCAAGACGCTGATCCACATGGACGACCCGCAACACCGTGACTTCCGGGCGATCGGGGCAAACTGGTTCCGGCCCAAGGCGATGCGCGCTCTCAAGGACCGCGCCGACGAGCTGGCGGTGCAGTTCATCGACAAGATGGCCGCCGAGGGTCCGGAATGTGACTTCGTCCAGCAGGTGGCGGTCAACTACCCGCTGTACATGATCATGACGCTGCTGGGCGTGCCGGAATCGGACTTCGCCTCGATGTTGCGTTGGACGCAGGAACTGTTCGGCAGTGATGACGAGGAACTGCAGCGCGGCACCATGGAAGAAAGCATGGGTGCGCTGCTGGAGATGTTCCAGTACTTCACCGAACTGACCGCGTCCCGGCGGGCCAACCCGACCGATGACCTGGCGTCCACCGTCGCCAACGCCACCATCGACGGTAAACCGCTCGATGACATCGAAACCGTGTCGTATTACGCGATTCTGGCGGCCGCCGGGCACGACACCTCCAGCGCGAGCATCTCCGGGGGGATGGCCGCCCTGCTGCAGCATCCCGATCAGCTGGCCCGGTTGCGCAACGATATGAGCCTGATGCCGTTGGCCGTCGAGGAGATGATCCGCTGGACCACACCGGTCAAGGAATTCATGCGGACCGCGCAGCAGGACTACGAGATTCGCGGCACCCGGATCAAGGCGGGGGAGGCGGTGCTGCTGTCGTACGTGTCCGGCAACCGGGACGAAGAGGTGTTCGACGAGCCGTTCACCTTCGACATCGGCCGGGATCCCAACAAGCACATCGCCTTCGGCTACGGGGTGCACTTCTGTCTGGGTGCGGCGCTGGCCCGACTGGAGATCAACAGCTTCTTCTCCGCGCTGCTGCCCCGGCTGGAGTCGGTCGAGTTGGCCGGCGAACCGGCCCACATGGCGACGACATTCGTCGGCGGGCTCAAGCATCTACCGATCCGGTACCGCGTCACGGGCTGATTACCCGCGGCGAGCGTGCGCACACTCGTGCCAACTTTCGGCGTGTTGGGGTGCAGACACGCACGCTCGCCAGAGTGAGATCAGCAGCAGCGGGCGCCGGGGTTGGCATCCGCGGCGGCGTGCCGCAGCTTCCAGTACTCCCGCTCCGTGGGCACCGGCTCACCCGGGTGGGTGCGGGTGCGGAGCTCGACATACCGCCGATAGTGGTTATCGCCCATCAATGTCCCGACGTACCAGGTGATTTGGCGTGCGGCCTGGCGTGCGCCGCCGGCAATTCGTCCCACTGTTTCTGCACCTCCTTCTCCACCGACGTCGCGATCAGACCCGAGGGCGCGAAGATGCGTGACGGCACCGGCTCGTCCTCGGCGGTCGGTGCCCCGGTGCCCCGTATCGCGCGGATGGACACGATCACACCGGCAACAAACACGATGATCACCACCAAGGCGAACACGATCGACAAGGTGCCCTGGATGAACGTGTTGCGCACCACGGCGCTGATCGCGTCGGGAGTCTTGGCCGCACCGAACCCCGTGGCACCGGAGTCCTGCGCAGCGCGGTAGAGGAAGTGCTGTGTCCAGTACCCGACCCGCGGATCACCGGAGAAGATCTTCTGCCACGACGCGGTGAGCGTGACGAGCAGATCCCAGACCAACGGAATCGCCGGTATCCACGCCCATTTCAGCAGGCCCCTCTTGATGACCACCACCATCACCACGGTCAGCGCGATCGCGGCCAGTAGCTGATTGGCGATACCGAACAACGGGAACAGCGTGTTGATCCCGCCGAGCGGATCGGTGACCCCCATCAACAGGATGCTGCCCCACCCGGCAACCACCAGCACGCTGCAGGTCCACGCCCCGATCCGCCAACTCGGGTCCTTCAGCTTGCGCAGCGGCCCGCCGAGGTTGCTCAGGCCGTCGGACAGCATGAAGCGCGCCACCCGGGTGCCGGCGTCGACCGTGGTGAGGATGAACAGCGCCTCGAACATGATCGCGAAGTGATACCAGAACGCCTTGAGGCCGGCCCCGCCGAATACCTGGTGCAGCACTTCGGATATGCCGATCGCCAGGGTGGGGGCGCCCCCGGTCCGGGAAACGATCGATTCCTCGCCGACATCCTCCGCGGCCTGGGTGATCTGTTCGGGGGTGATATCAGGGCCGGACAGTCCGAGCCCGTTGACGTAAGCGGCGGCCGATTCCGCGGTGCCGCCGGTCTGGGCCGTCGGCGCGTTGAGGGTGAAGTACAGGTGCTGGTTGAGGATGGCCGCCGCGACGAGCGCCATGATCGCGACGAACGACTCGGTCAGCATGCCGCCGTAACCGATCAGCCGCATCTGGCTTTCCTTCTCCACCAGCTTCGGCGTCGTTCCCGACGAGATCAGCGCATGGAACCCGGACAGCGCACCGCAGGCAATGGTGATGAACAGGAACGGGAACAGCGAACCGGCGAACACCGGCCCGTCGCCGCGGGTGGCGAAGTCCGACACCGCCGGCGCCTGCATCACCGGTTGGGCGATGAGGATGCCGACCGCGAGCAACGCGATGGTGCCGACCTTCATGAACGTGGACAGATAGTCCCGCGGGGCCAGCAGCAGCCAGACCGGCAGCACCGACGCCGCGAATCCGTAGATGATCAGGCACCAGGACAGCGCGACCTTGGACAGCGTGAACCAGTCTGCACCCCACGATGTTTCGGCGACCCAACCACCCGAGACGACCGCCAGCAGCAGCAGCGCAACACCGATCAGCGATACCTCGGACACCCGCCCGGGTCGCAGGAACCGCAGATAGACGCCCATGAACAGGGCGATCGGAATGGTCATGGCGATGGAGAACACGCCCCACGGGCTTTCGGCCAGCGCGTTGACCACCACCAGCGCGAGCACCGCCAGCAGAATCACCATGATGGCCAGCACGCCCACGATGGCGGCCGCGCCGCCGAACGTGCCCAGCTCGTCACGGGCCATCTGGCCCAGGGAGCGTCCGCGGCGGCGGGTGGAGATGGCCAGCACCAGATAGTCCTGCACGCAGCCGGCCACCACCGCGCCGATGATGATCCAGATGGTGCCCGGCAGATAGCCCATCTGCATGGCCAGCACCGGGCCGACGAGCGGGCCCGCGCCGGCGATGGCGGCGAAGTGATGCCCGAACAGCACCCGCCGATCGGTGGGCATGTAGTCGGTGCCGTTCTCGAAGATCTCGGCCGGTGTCGCCTGGTCGTCGCGCGGTTTGACGATCTTCATCTCGATCAGCCGGGCGTAGAACCGGAAGCCGATGATGTAGGTGCAGATCGCGGCGATGACGAACCACACCGAATTGACCGTCTCACCGCGGACGAACGCGACGATCGCCCAGGCGATCGCTCCGATGACCGCGATGATCGCGAAGATCACCTTGTGTTTGGTGGTGATCGGCGACCGGTCGATGATCGCCACCGGCGGCAGATCCTTGTCGGTGCGCACGAAGGTGATGTCGCCGCGCTGTTCCTCAGTGCGTTCCGAGGCGCTGGGAGATGCCATGCTCTGAATCCTTACACCGCACCCGCACGACATTGGGGCTTTCCGGTCATCCGTTGCGTTCGTAGTGTTCACGGACGGTGTCGACCGTGTCGGCCTCGACGGCGGACTTGTCGTCGCGGTAGCGCAGCACCCGGGCGAACCGCAGCGTCATCCCGGCGGGGTAGCGGGTGGAGCCCTGCACGCCGTCGAACGCGATCTCGACCACCTGCTCGGGCCGCACCCGCACCAGGTAGCCGTCGGTCGGGCCGTCGGCCAGTTCGGTGAACCGCTGGGTCTGCCAGGCCAACATGGCGTCGGTCATGCCCTTGAACGTCTTGCCCAGCATCAGGTAGCCGCCGGTCTGCGGGTCGCGGGCGCCGAGGTGGATATTCGACAATTTGCCGGTGCGCCGGCCGGACCCCCACTCCACGGCCAGCACCACCAGATCCAAGGTGTGCACCGGCTTGACCTTCAGCCAGGCCGCGCCGCGCCGGCCTGCCGCGTACCCGGCGTCCGGATCCTTGGCCATCACCCCCTCGTGCCCGGCGGCCAGGGTGCGCTCCAGGAACTGCTGTGCGGCAACGGGGTCCGATGCCGTCAGCCGCTGCATGCGCTGCGTCGCGGGAACCACCTCGTCGAGCGCGGCGAGCCGCTCGGTCATCGGGGCGTCGAGCAGGTCGGTACCGTCCCGGTGCAGCAGGTCGAAGAAGAACACCGACAGCGGCTCGCGGCCGCCCGCAGCCGAGCGGGTACCGAACCGGGACGCGGTCACCTGGAAACGGTGCGGCCGGCCGTCCGGGCGCAGCGCGATGGCCTCGGCGTCGGCGATCAACTCGCTCACCGGCAGCGCGAGCGTCGCCGCCACCACCTCCGGCAACCGGGCGGTGACGTCGTCGAGGCTGCGGGTGTAGATCGACACGGTGTCCCCGGCGCGGTGCACCTGCACCCGGGCCCCGTCCAGTTTGGATTCGAACACCGCTGTCCCGCCGAGTTTGTCGAGCGCATCCTGGACCGAGACCGCGGTCTGGGCCAGCATCGGCCCGACCGGGCGGCCCACCTGCAGGGTGAACCGGCCGAGATCGCCGCCGGTCAGCGCCGCCGCCGCGACCACCGGCAGCTCCCCGGCCAGCATCGCGGCCCGGCGCACCGCGGCCACCGGGACCGTCGCCGCCTTGGCGACGGCGTCGACCATCACCCCCGCCAACGCACCCTGCCGGAGCTCACCGCCGAGCAGACGCTGGAGGAACTGCTGTTCCTCGGCGGTGGCGGCGCCGAACAAGGCGCGCAGCCGATCGGCGCGCTGGGCCTGTGACCCGGGTCCGGACAGTCCCTTGATCGCCGAGAATGCGGCGTCCACGGCCGCCACCGTCAGGGCGGGAAGGCCGGCCGGTGCTGGCATGGTGCGCAGCGCGGCCCAGCCGACCCCGATCTGGCGCTGCGGCAACTCCCCGGACAGCCACGCCACCACCACCGCGGCATCGGCCGCCGAGTCGAGCGCGGACAGGGTCGCGGCCACCCGGGTCACCTTGGCCAGCCGGGAGGACAGTGCACCCACCTCCGTCGAGGTGGCCGCGATCGCTGCGAGGAGCACCTGTCCAGCCTGCCACCGGTCACCGACACGATCGGAAAATGTGCCGATATGGCAGGGCGGAAGTGAGATCGCCGAAACCGTTGATCTGCCGAGATATTCACCGGTGACGCGCCGAGCGAGCCGATCCGCCACAAAGTTTGCTGGTCACGGCCCGGTAATCGGGCATCCGGTGGCCTCTTGGTGCAGCTGCTCCCGACCGGGCCGGTGCGGTCCCGAAGCCGGGCCGGCCCCGGCGAAGACCGGGCCGTTCGCCGAATCCGTACTGCGGCGACGATATTGCCCAAAAAGATGCCACGCGGCCGGATCAATGGTTCGCTTGTAGCTGTGTCTGCGGCTGTTGAGCCGGTTACCGGCTCTGCTCGAACGATGAACCTCGTGCTCGCCACCTGGGTTTCGGCGATCAACTTCTGGGCCTGGAACATGATCGGGCCGCTGTCGACGACCTATGCCGGTGATATGCGCCTGTCCAGTACGCAGGCCTCGATGCTGGTCGCCACGCCCATCCTGGTCGGGTCGTTGGGGCGCATCGTGATCGGATCGCTCACCGACCGCTTCGGTGGCCGGGTGATGTTCATCGCGGTCACGCTGGCGTCCATACCCCCGGTGCTGGCGGTCGGGGCGGCCGGCGCCGCCGGGTCCTACCCGATGCTGTTGGTGTGCGGATTCTTCCTCGGGATCGCCGGCACCATCTTCGCGGTCGGTATTCCCTTCGCCAACAATTGGTATGAGCCGAGCAGGCGGGGATTCGCCACCGGGGTCTTCGGTATGGGCATGGTCGGCACCGCACTGTCGGCGTTCTTCACCCCCCGGTTCGTGGGCTGGTTCGGTCTGTTCACCACCCATCTGGTCATCGCGGTGGCGCTGGCGCTGACGGCGGTGCTGTGTCTGGTGGCCATGCGCGATTCGGCGGCGTTCCACGCCAACACCGATCCGGTCGTGCCGAAACTCAAGGCCGCCGCGAAGCTTCGGGTCACCTGGGAGATGGCGTTCCTGTACGCGGTGGTGTTCGGTGGGTTCGTCGCGTTCAGCAATTATCTGCCCACTTACATCAAGACCATCTACGAGTTCTCCGCCGTCGATGCCGGGGCCCGCACCGCCGGTTTCGCGCTGGCGGCCGTGCTGGCCCGGCCGGTGGGCGGCATGTTGTCCGACCGGATACCACCGAAATACGTGGTGCTCACGTCCTTCGGCGGGACCGCCGTGCTGGCGGGCGTCGCGATGCTCCAACCCCCGCCGGACTTCTGGTCGGCGGTCACCTTCATCACCCTGGCGGTATTCCTCGGTATCGGCACCGGCGGCGTCTTCGCCTGGGTGGCCCGCCGGTCACCGGCCAAATCGGTCGGGTCGATCACCGGGATTGTCTCCGCGGCAGGTGGTTTAGGCGGTTACTTCCCGCCGCTGGTGATGGGGACGACATACGATCCCGTCGACAACGACTACTCCACCGGACTGGTCCTGCTGGTGGCCACCGCGCTGATCGCCTTCGGCTACACGGCCCTGCGTCTGCACACCCACGAACCCGTCAAGGAGGCGCAGTCGTGACCACACCGCATATCGGAGGTGCGGCCGAGGAACTGCTGGAACGCAGCGGCCGGTTCTTCAGCCCGGGTACCTTCTCGGCCGACCTGCGCACCGTCAGCCACCGCGGTGGACGTGAGGGTGACGTGTTCTACCGGGACCGGTGGAGCCACGACAAGGTGGTGCGGTCCACCCACGGGGTGAACTGCACCGGTTCGTGCTCGTGGAAGATCTATGTCAAGGACGGCATCATCACCTGGGAGACCCAGGAGACCGACTATCCGTCGGTGGGGGCGGACCGGCCCGAGTACGAGCCGCGCGGCTGCCCGCGCGGGGCCGCGTTCTCCTGGTACACCTACTCGCCGACCCGGGTGCGCTACCCCTACGCCCGCGGCGTGCTCGTGGAGATGTACCGGGAGGCCAAGGCACGGCTGCATGATCCGGTGCTGGCCTGGGCCGATATCCAGGGCGACCCGGACCGTCGCCGCCGCTACCAGCAGGCCCGCGGCAAGGGCGGACTGGTGCGGGTCGGTTGGTCCGAGGCCACCGAGATGATCGCTGCCGCACACGTGCACACCATCAAGACCTACGGCCCGGACCGGGTGGCCGGGTTCTCGCCGATCCCGGCGATGTCCATGGTCAGCCATGCCTGCGGGTCCCGCTTCGTGGAGCTGCTCGGCGGGGTGATGACCTCGTTCTACGACTGGTACGCCGACCTGCCGGTGGCCTCACCGCAGGTGTTCGGTGACCAGACCGACGTCCCGGAATCGGGGGACTGGTGGGATGCGTCCTACCTGCTGATGTGGGGGTCCAACGTCCCGGTCACCAGGACGCCGGACGCACACTGGATGGCCGAGGTCCGATACCGCGGAACGAAAGTGGTGACGGTCAGCCCCGACTACGCCGACAACACCAAATTCGCCGACGAGTGGATGCCGTGCGCGGCCGGCACCGACGGTGCGCTGGCAATGGCGATGGGCCAGGTGATCCTGTCGGAATGCTTTGTCCAAAAGCAGATCCCGTTCTTCGAGAACTATGTGCGCACGTTCACCGACCTGCCGTTCCTGGTCAAGCTGGAAGCCCGGGGCGACGCGCTGGTGCCCGGTAAGAATCTGACCGCCGCCGACCTGGGTCAGGACACCGAAAACGCAGCGTTCAAACCGGTGCTGTTGGACAGCGTCAGCGACAGCGTCGCGGTACCGCAGGGCTCGCTGGGATTCCGGTTCGGTGCCAGCGGCGCGGGCAGTTGGAACCTGGACCTGGAGAACCTGGTGCCCGCCCTCACCGTCGCGGTCGAGGGCGGTGAGAGCGCCGAAATCCGGTTGCCCCGCTTCGACACCGTCGACGGGCACGGCGAGACACTGAGCCGCGGAGTACCGGTCCGCCGGGTCGGCGAGCACCTGGTCTGTACGGTGTTCGACCTGATGCTGGCCCAGTACGGGGTCCCCCGACCCGGTCTGCCCGGTGACTGGCCCAGTGGCTACCAGGATGCCGAGCGCCCCTACACCCCGGCCTGGCAGGAACCCATCACCGGGGTATCGGCGGCCCAGGTCATCAGGATCGCCCGCGAATTCGCCCGCAACGCCGAGGAATCCAACGGTCGGTCGATGATCATCATGGGCGCCGGCATCTGCCAGTGGTTCCACGGGGACGCCACCTACCGGGCCGTGCTGGCCATGCTGCTGCTGACCGGGTCGATGGGACGCAACGGCGGCGGTTGGGCACACTACGTCGGCCAGGAGAAGTGCCGGCCGGTCACCGGGTGGGCGACCATGGCGATGGCCACCGACTGGTCCCGGCCGCCCCGGCAGATGGCCGGCACGTCTTATTGGTACGCCCACACCGATCAGTGGCGCTACGACGGTTACCGGGCGGACACCCTGGCCAGCCCGCTGGGCCGGGGCCGATTCGCCGGTAAGCACACCATGGACGTACTGGCCTCGGCGACCGCGATGGGGTGGAGTCCGTTCTTCCCGCAGTTCGACCGGTCCAGCCTGGACGTCGCCGACGAGGCGATCGCCGCCGGGCAGGACATTCCGGAGTATGTGGCCGGCCGGTTGGCCTCCGGTGACCTCAAACTGGCCGTCACCGACCCGGACAACCCGGCCAACTGGCCGCGGGTGCTCAATGTGTGGCGGGCCAACCTGTTGGGATCCTCGAGCAAGGGCAACGAATACTTCCTGCGCCACCTGCTCGGCACCACCTCGAATGTGCAGGGCGATCCGGCTCCGGATGAGCTGCGGCCCAACGATGTCCGCTGGACCGAGGACATCCCGGAGGGCAAGCTCGACCTGTTGATGTCCATCGACTTCCGGATGACCTCGACGACGTTGCTCTCCGATGTGGTGCTGCCCGCCGCAACCTGGTACGAGAAGGCGGACCTGTCCAGCACCGATATGCACCCCTATGTGCACGCGTTCAGCCCGGCCGTCGACCCGCCCTGGGAAACCCGGTCGGACTTCGAGGCTTTCGGCGCGGTGGCCCGCACGTTCAGCGCACTGGCCGCCAAACATCTCGGGGTGCGCACCGATGTGGTGCTGGGCACCCTGCAGCACGACACGCCCGGTGCGATGGCCTACCCGTCGGGCGCCGAGCACGATTGGCGGGTCACCGGGGAGGTGCCGGTCCCGGGTAAGACGATGGGGCCGCTGGCGGTGGTAGAGCGCGACTACGGTGCGATCGCGCAGAAGTGGGCCACCCTGGGGCCGCTGGTGGACACCCTCGGGGTGACCACCAAGGGCGTGACGACCCACCCGAACCAGGAGGTGCGCGAACTCGGCGCGAAGTTCGGGGTGATGGATTCCGGCCCGGCGCAGGGCCGGCCGGCGATCACCACGGCCGAGCGGATGGCCGACGTGATCCTGGCGCTGTCGGGCACCTCAAACGGTCGGCTCGCGGTGGAGGGCTTCCTGGAACTGGAGAAACGGGTCGGCCGGAAACTGGCGCACCTGGCCGCCGGCAGCGAGGAGCGTCGCATCACCTACGCCGATACCCAGGCCCGGCCGGTGCCGGTGATCACCAGCGCGGAGTGGTCGGGCAGCGAGACCGGCGGGCGGCGCTACGCACCGTTCACGGTGAACATCGAGGAACTCAAGCCGTTTCACACGCTGACCGGGCGGATGCACTTCTACGTCGACCACGACTGGCTGGAGGAACTCGGCGAGCAACTGCCGATCTATCGGCCGCCGCTGGACATGGCCCGACTGTTCGGTGAACCGCAGGTGGGGGAGCCCGGTTCGAACGGGGTGGGGTTGACGGTGCGCTACCTGACACCGCACTCGAAATGGTCGATCCACTCCGAGTACCAGGACAACCTGTTCATGCTGTCGCTGTCCCGCGGCGGTCCGACGATGTGGATGGCACCGGCCGACGCGGCGAAGATCGCGGTCCGCGACAACGATTGGGTCGAGGCGGTGAACCGCAACGGGGTGCTGGTCTGCCGGGCGATCGTCAGTCACCGGATGCCCGAGGGAGTGGTGTTCGTCTACCACGCCCAGGAGCGCACCATCGACGTCCCGCTCACCGAGACCACCGGAACCCGCGGCGGCATCCACAATTCGCTGACCCGGCTGCTGATCAAACCCAGCCATCTGGCCGGCGGATATGCTCAGCATTCCTTCGCCTTCAACTATCTGGGCCCGACCGGTAACCAACGCGACGAAGTGACCGTGGTGCGGCGGCGGTCGCAGGAGGTGAAGTACCAGTGAAGGTCATGGCCCAGATGGCGATGGTGATGAATCTGGACAAGTGCATCGGCTGTCACACCTGCTCGGTGACCTGCAAGCAGGCCTGGACGAACCGGGCCGGCACCGAGTACGTGTGGTTCAACAATGTGGAAACCCGTCCCGGACAAGGGTATCCGCGCACCTACGAAGACCAGGAGCGCTGGCGCGGTGGTTGGCGACTGGACCGCCGCGGCCGGCTGCGGCTACGCGACGGCGGCCGGTTCGCCAAGCTGGCGCGCATCTTCGCCAACCCGAAGCTGCCGTCCATCGACGACTACTACGAGCCGTGGACCTACGACTACGAGAATCTGACCACCGCGCCGCTGGGGGAGCACATCCCGGTCGCCCCGCCGCGCAGCCTGATCAGCGGGGAACCGATGAAGGTGTCCTGGTCGGCGGCCTGGGATGACGACCTCGGTGGCTCACCGGAGATCGTGCCGGGAGACCCGGTGCTGCAGAAGGTCAGCGAGCAGATCAAACTCGAGCTCGAACAGACCTTCATGTTCTACCTGCCCCGAATCTGCGAGCACTGCCTGAACCCGTCCTGCGTCGCCTCGTGCCCGTCCGGGGCGATGTACAAGCGCTCCGAGGACGGCATCGTGCTCGTCGATCAGGACCGCTGCCGCGGCTGGCGGATGTGCGTCTCCGGATGTCCTTACAAGAAGGTCTATTTCAACCACAAGACCGGTAAGGCCGAGAAATGCACGATGTGCTACCCGCGTATCGAGGTCGGGTTGCCCACGGTATGCGCGGAGACCTGCGTGGGCCGGCTGCGCTATATCGGGCTGGTGCTCTACGACGTGGACAAGGTGCTCGGCGCCGCATCGGTGTCCGATGACAAGGACCTGTACCAAGCGCAGAAGCAGATCCTGCTCGACCCGGCCGATCCCGACGTCATCGCCGGGGCCCGCGCGGAGGGCATCTCCGATGAGTGGATCGAAGCCGCGCAGCGGTCCCCGATCTACAAGCTGATCCACACCTACGGCGTTGCGCTGCCGCTGCATCCGGAGTACCGCACGATGCCGATGGTCTGGTACATCCCGCCGCTGTCACCGGTGGTCGACGCCGTCAGCCGGGACGGGCACGACGGCGAGGACATCGGGAACCTCTTCGGTGCGTTGGAGGCGCTGCGCATCCCGATCGAGTACCTGGCCGGTCTGTTCACCGCGGGGGACACCGCGGTCGTCGACGGGGTGCTGCGCCGGCTGGCCGCGATGCGCGCGTATATGCGTGACATCAACCTCGGCCGCGAGACCCAGCCGCACATCCCTGCCGCGGTCGGGATGACCGAAGAGCAGATCTATGAGATGTACCGGCTGCTGGCGATCGCGAAATACGAAGACCGCTACGTCATTCCGACGGCGTACAGCTCCGAGGCGCACGCGTTGGAAGAGTCGGCCTGCGCACTGGACTTCGACGGCGGTCCCGGCATGTACGAGTCCGGTCCGTTCGGGGAGGCCAGCGGCGGTCCGGTGCCGGTCGCGATCGAGACCTTCCACGCACTGCAGCACCGGCAGACCACCGAGGGGATGGGGGCCAACGCCGACAGCCCGTCCCGGGTGAACCTGCTGAATTGGGACGGCCGCGGTGTGCCCACCGGCATCTTCCCGGAGGACAAACCGTGAAGTGGCGCAAGGATGATGCCCGCAAGAGCAACGTGTTGCGGGACCGTCTGGTCTGGCAGGCCGCTTCACTGCTGCTGGCCTATCCCGACGACGGGCACCGGGCCCGGCTGGACAGCGTCGACACGTTGATCGGGCACCTCGGCGACCCGGATGCGTCCCCGTTGCGCGCCGCGCTGTCCGGGTTGCGCGGCCTCGACGCGCTGACCGCACAGACCGAGTATGTGCAGACCTTCGACCTGAGTCGGCGCCGCACCATGCTGCTGACCTACTGGACCGCCGGGGACACCCGCAACCGCGGCATGCAGATGCTGACCTTCGCCCGGGCCTACCGGGCCGCGGGTGCCCAGCCGCCGACCGGTGAGGCCCCCGATCACCTGCCGGTGGTGCTGGAGTTCGCCGCCACCGTCGACCCGGCAGCCGGCCGCGCGTTGCTCACCGAGCACCGGGTGCCGCTGGAGGCGCTGCGCCAGGCCCTGGCGGAGTCGGGTTCGCCGTACGCCCATGTCGTCGCGGCGGTGTGCGCGACGTTGCCGGTGACCTCGCAGGATCAGGTGCGCCGCCTGATCAGCGCCGGTCCGCCCGCCGAAGCCGTTGGACTGCAACCGTTTCAACTGACCGTGCCGCCCCGTCGGGCAGCGGGAGGGGGCTGACATGTCGGGCTGGGAGATCTTCTGGGACGTGGTGCCGTATGTGACGTTGGCGGTCGTCATCGTCGGCACCTGGTGGCGGTATCGGTATGACAAATTCGGCTGGACCACCCGCTCCTCGCAGCTCTACGAATCGCGGTTGCTGCGGATCGGCAGTCCGCTGTTCCACTTCGGCATGCTGGTGGTGATCATCGGGCACGTCATCGGACTGGTGATCCCGGAATCCTGGATGGATCTGGTGATCAGCGAGCACGCCTACCATCTGCAGGCCGTCATCCTCGGCGGCATCGCCGGCATCGCCGCGTTGGTGGGCATCGCGCTGCTGATCTACCGGCGGCGCACCCGCGGTCCGGTGTTCATGGCCACCACCGTCAACGACAAGGTGATGTATCTGGCGTTGGTGGCCGCGATGATCGCTGGTTTCGCCTGCACGCTGCTCGGCGCGACGCCGGCCGGCGCCGACCACGACTACCGGGAGAGCGTCTCCCCGTGGTTCCGCTCCATCTGGATCCTGCAGCCCCGCGGCGATCTGATGGTCGAGGCGCCGCTGCAGTTCCACATTCACGTGATCATCGCGCTCGTGTTGTTCTGTCTGTGGCCGTTCACCCGGCTGGTGCACGTGTTCAGTGCCCCGATCGGCTATCTTTTCCGGCCCTATATCGTCTACCGCAGCCGCGACGTGGCCGCCGGCACGGAACTGGTCGGTTCCCAGCCACACCGCCGCGGCTGGTGACCGTGAAGTAGGGACCTTCGGCTCTGCTGCGGGTGGGTGCGATACGGGACACTGACGGTAGCGACGCGGTGAGGAGGACGGGATGACCAGGGGCCAGGAGCTAGACGTTCTCAACCGCAGGCAGTGCCTGGACAGGTTGGCGCAGGTCAGAGTGGGCAGGCTGGTGTTCACCGAGGATGCCCTGCCGGCCATCCAGCCCGTCAACTTCCGGCTGTGGCACGACGATGTGGTGATCCGGGTGGCCGGCGGACCGAAGCTGGAGGCGGCCACCACCAACCAGGTGGTGGCCTTCGAGGCCGACGAGCTCGACGCCGACCTGCACAACGGGTGGAGCGTGACCGTGGTCGGGCAGGCCGAACCCATCACCGGCATCGACGATCTGGTCGAGGTGGCCGGGACCTTCATCGAGCCGTGGGTGCAGGGCCGTCGTGAGCATTTCATCAGGATCCGCACCGACCGGGTGACCGGCCGGGAGTTCCGTCAGGACGCCGGGCCGCAGTACAAGCCATGATGGTGGCATGCCCGTGGTGAAGGTGTTCCTGGTCGACGATCACGAGGTGGTGCGCCGCGGACTGATCGATCTACTCGGCGCCGACCCGGATCTGCAGGTGGTCGGTGAGGCCGGTACCGTCGCCGAGGCGCTGGCCAGGATTCCGGCCGCGCGGCCCGATGTGGCGGTGCTGGATGTGCGGTTGCCGGACGGCAACGGTATCGAACTGTGCCGCGACCTGCTCTCGGATCTGCCCGATCTGCGGTGTCTGATGCTGACGTCATTCACCTCGGATGAGGCCATGCTGGACGCGATCCTGGCCGGGGCGAGTGGGTTCGTCATCAAGGACATCAAGGGGCTCGAACTCGCGCAGGCCGTCAAGGACGTCGGTGCGGGACGGTCGCTGCTGGACAACCGGGCCGCCGCCGCGCTGATGGCGAACCTGCGTGGCGCCGCCGAGAAGGATGATCCGCTCACCGGGCTGACCGAGCAGGAACGCACCCTGTTGCATCTGTTGTCGGAGGGGCTCACCAACCGTCAGATCGCGGCGCGGATGTTCCTGGCCGAGAAGACGGTGAAGAACTACGTGTCGCGGCTGCTGGCCAAGCTCGGCATGGAACGTCGAACGCAGGCAGCGGTTTTCGCGTCGAAGTTAGAGCAGCGGGGTCGTCCCGTCGATGACGGCCGATAACGGCAGCCGCGGGGTGGAGGGCAACGGATCGGCGTTGACCGGTGCCCAGCCCACCCGCAGCAGCATCTGCGGATGTCCGCTGTCGCCGAACACGTCCTCGCGCACCGCGGCCCGGGTCTCGGCGATCTCCAGCGGCTCGGTGACCGGGCAGCTGGCCAGCCCGAGCGTGGTCGCGGTGAGCAGGACCAGACTGGTGGCCTCACCGGCCCGCAACCGGGACAGCGCGCTGTCGTCCTTGGTGCCCAGCGCCAGCACCGCCCCGGCGTCCCGGTCGGGTGCGCCGTCGGCGGGTTGGGCCAGGGCCGGCCCGGCGAACAGTCGGCCGGGGATGCGGGCCGTCGGATCGGGTTTCGGGGTGTTGTGCGCGGGGACGCCGGCCAGCGAGGCGTACCGCCCACTCCAGGTGGACAACTCGGTCAGGTAGTCACGGTCGGTGGCGTGCCGCCAGACGGCGTCGGCGACGATCTGTTGTAGTTCGGGCAGCCGCTCGACCTGGCGCAGCATCACCCCGACGCGGGCGGCCCGGGCGCCCATCAACGCGATATCGGCGTCGGGCACGGTCCACGGGCTGTACATCCGTCGGTCGGTGCGCCGCCGCGGTATCGCCGCCGCCAGCGGCACATCCGAGCCAGCGGCCGGTGAGCGGCGCATCGTGAGGGTGGCCAGCTGTCCGGGCCGGCCGGGGACCGGGAATCGCTGTACCTGGGCCTGCCAGCCGTGGGCGGCCAGCGCGATGACGGCGTGGTGCAGGGTGGCCCCGCAGCTCAGCAGGAGATCACGCGAGTCCGGATCGGTCTGGGGCAGGGCGCGTTCGAGATCGGTGTGCAGTTCGAGGTGGTCGGCGCCGATATGCCAGCGCCAGGGCTGCGTGTTGTGGATCGAGGGTGCGCGGGTCGCCAACGACAGCACCGTCTCGAGGGTGTGCCGGTCGGGAAAGGTCGCCTCCATGTTTTCAGCCTGCTCCGCCGGGGGACGATGCGACTAGTGCCGAAAGTCCTTATGGCGATGGTGAGCGTGCGAGAACTCGGCCTGCGCTGCGGCGTGTCGGGGAACAGACACGCACGCTCGCCGGGGGTCAGGTGACGGTGAAGGTCACCGCGTGCCGGCCGGTCGCGCCGTCGGGAATCACATCGGCCCGGTCCGCGGTCTGGACGTAGCCGGTGTTGTCGGTGGCGCGCACCGTGACGGTATGCCGGCCGGGCCGATCGGCCCGCCAGTCGAAACTCCACAGCCGCCAGGTGTCATCGGAGTAGGCCGCGCCCAGGGTGGCGGGCTGCCATGGGCCGTCATCGATGCGCACCTCGACCGCGCGCACCCCGCGCGGCTGCGCCCAGGCCACCCCGCCGAACCGGACCGGGCCGACCGGGACGTCCTGCCCACTGCGCGGCACGTCGATCCGCGACTGGGTCTTGATGGGGCCGCGCTCCGCCCAGCCCAGCGGCGTCCAATAACCCTGCGCGGAGTCGAATCTCGTCAGCTCCAGATCAACCACCCACTTGGTGGCCGATACGTAGCCGTACAGGCCGGGCACCACCAGCCGGGCCGGGTAGCCGTGCTCGATCGGCAGCGGTTGCCCGTTCATCGTGATGGCCAGCAGCGAGTTCCGGTCGTCGGTCATCGCCTCGACCGGGGTGCCCGCGGTGAAGCCGTCACTGGATTCGGACAGCACCATGTCGGCGTCCGCGGACACTCCGGCCGCGGCCAGCAGGTCCCGGATCCGGTAGCCGCCCCACACCGCGTTGCCGACCAGATCACCGCCGACCGGGTTGGAGACGCAGGCCAACGTCACCATCTGCTCGACGAGTTCGAACTGCTCCAGATCGGCGAAGCTGAACGTCTTTTCGGCGTCCACCATGCCGTGGATCCGCAGCCGCCACGCATCCCGGGACAGCTGCGGCACACTCAGCGCGGTGTCGATGCGGTAGAAGTCGGCGTTGTCGGTGACGAACGGGGTGACATCGATACCGGCGGGCTGCACCCCCGGCGGGGCCG
The DNA here is from genome assembly GCF_012223425.1 of Mycolicibacterium frederiksbergense. GTDB lineage: Bacteria > Actinomycetota > Actinomycetes > Mycobacteriales > Mycobacteriaceae > Mycobacterium > Mycobacterium frederiksbergense. The sequence continues at coordinate 313,112 of NZ_CP038799.1, read as the reverse complement.
GGGGCGCGGGTTCGGCCACCTGCGGCGGTGCGAACGCCTCCCGGTCTCCGGCCACCGAATGCACCCGGCGCGACCACATCGCGCCCATTGCCGTGCCGAGCACGCCCAATCCGAGCAGGCCGAGCGCGGCCAGCGACAACCGGCGGCCCGGGTCGGCTTCGGCGGCCTCGTGTGCGGTGCCGTCGCTCAGCCGTCCGGAGGTCAGGAAGCGCAGGGTGAGGATGCCGCCCAGACCGCCGAGGGCGGTGGGGATCACGTCGACCGGCGCCGAATCCGGGCGGGTCAGCACCGCGACGCAGCCGGCGATGGCGGCCGCGGCGAACATCACGCTGCCGATCGGTACCCGGCGCCGTTCGAGCAGGCCGGCGATGGCGGCCAGCACGGCGATGGTCACCAGCACCATCACCGTCAGGAACAGCTTGTCGGCGGTGCCGAAGGTCTGGATCGCCCATTCCTTGACCGGGCCGGGGGTCAGGTCGATGACCGTGGACCCGATCGCGGTGCGGGCGTCGGCGGATGCGCCGAGGGGAACCGCCACCAGGGCGCTGAGGCCCAACGTCACCGCCGCGGCGGCGATACCACTGAGGATCCGGGTCCCGGCGGGGATGACCGGGGATGTGCGAGCCACCCGTCCACGCTAGCCGAGCCAAGGTGCCGAAAGCCTTACCGTAAAGTGACGACCGACCGTAACGTTACATTTTGACCGCTTTATGGAAAGGGAGCTAGATGGAGATTTCGGGCAAGAAGGCCGTGGTTGTCGGCGGGGCATCCGGCTTCGGGCGGGCGACCGTCGAGGCGCTGGCCAAGCGGGGCGCCAGTGTGGCGATCCTCGACCGTGGCCAGTCTAAGGGCAAGGAGGTCGCCGAGCAGGTCGGGGGCTCCTTCTACGAGGCCGACATCACCGACTTCGACGGCACCGAGCAGATCCTGGCCAAGGTGGTCGAGGACCTCGGTGGCCTGCACATCGCGGTGACCACCGCGGGCGGCGGCATCGGGGAGCGCACCGTGAAGAAGGACGGCCCGCATGACCTGCAGTCGTTCCGGAACACCATCGATCTCAACCTGATCGGCACCTTCAACGTCAGCCGGCTGGCGGCCTGGCACATGAGCAAGAACGACCCGGTGGACGAGGAGGCCGAGGAGCGCGGCGTCATCATCAACACCGCCTCGATCGCCGCGTTCGAGGGCCAGATCGGCCAGATCGCCTACACCGCGTCCAAGGCCGCCATCGCCGGCATGTGCCTGACCATGGCGCGGGACCTGGGCAGCCTGGGCATCCGCGCGCTGGCCATCGCGCCGAGCCTGTTCGCGACCGGCCTGACCGAGGGCATCCCGGACGAGTTCGCCAGCGTGCTGACCAAGGACGCCGCCTTCCCGAAGCGCCTCGGCAAGCCCGAGGAGTACGCCAAGCTGGCGCTGGCCATCGTGGAGAACCCGATGCTCAACGGGCAGTGCCTGCGGCTGGACGCCGGGCAGCGCTTCGCCCCCAAGTAGACGTTGCGGATTCGGCGCGCCCGCGACCGCTCAGCGGTCGCGAGTGCGCCGAAATCGCATTTGGCGCGCAACCTATCCAATTTGCGCAATGCCCCGCTAATGTTTGCCCATGAATCTCAAGGTGTGGGCCGCCGGGGCGGCCGTGCTGGTCGTTTCGGCGTGCGGTTCTGCCCAGCCGAAGATCCCGTCGCCGGCCGAGAAGAAGGGTTCGTCGCCCGACACCAGCAGCATCACCATCGAGGGCGATGCCTCTGAGCCGGTCAACCAGATCGCGATCCAGGCGATCGCGGATCTGGAGCAGTACTGGGCGCAGCACTATCCGGAGCTCTACGGCGAGGATTTCAAGCAGATCGCCGGTGGCTACTTTGCCGTCACACAGGACAGTGACGCGCCGCCGTGCACGACCGAACCCGACGAGGTCGCCGGCAACGCCTTCTACTGCGCGACCGAGGATGTCATCGCCTGGGACGCCCAGGTACTGCTGCCCGATATGCAGTCCAAGTACGGGGACTTCGTCATCCCGGTCGTGATGGCCCATGAGTTCGCGCACGCCGTCCAGGCTCGTGCGCATTTCACCGCGCGCACCGTCACCCGGGAACTGCAGGCGGACTGCTTCGCCGGTGCGTGGGCGCGTCACGCCCAGGACACCGGTGCCTTCGAGGTGACCAGCGCCGACCTCGACACCGCTCTTGCCGGTGTGCTCGACCTGCGTGACAACCCGGGCACGGCCAAGACCGACCCGAACGCGCACGGCAGCGGGTTCGACCGGGTCAGCGCCTTCCAGGACGGTTTCGACAACGGTCTGGATCGGTGCAAGGACTACCGCGACGACGAGCCGATGGTCCTTGCGCTGCCGTTCAACAACATCGCGGATGCGGCCAGCGGCGGTGACGCGCCGTACGACTCGATCGTCAACGGGGTGCCCTACGACCTGGAGGACTACTGGACGCAGCTCTACCCGGAGCTCACTGGCCGGGCATGGCGACCGGTGCGGGGTCTGGAGGCATTCGATCCGGCCGATCCGCCGATGTGCGGTAGCCAGTCGACCGAGGGCTACTCGCTGTTCTATTGTGTCCCAGACGATTACGTGGGCTGGGACAATGTCGAGACCATGCCGCACGTGTACGACCAGGGTGGGGACTACGCGGTGTCCACGCTGCTGGCCACCCAGTACGGTCTGGCCGCGCTGAGCCGCCTTGGCGACGATTCCGATGAGAAGACCTCCACCCTGCGCGCCGACTGCCTGGCCGGCGGGTACACCGCCAGCGTGATCCTGCACAACCGGGCCGAAACCAGCTCCTGGCAGATCTCACCGGGCGATCTCGACGAGGGCATCAAGGCGCTGCTGGTGTTCCGCGGTGACGGCGACGCCGACCGCCAGGGTGCCGGGTTCGACCGGGTACGGGCGTTCCGCGAGGGTGTCATCAACGGAGCCGAAAGCTGCCTGGACTACGAGAACTGACGCTCAGTGGTAGGTGTCGAGGCCCAGCTTGACCGCCAGCGCCAGGCCGGCGACGGCGATCAGCAGGCGCAGCGGGGTGGCGGGCGCATGCCGCACCACGATCGGGCCGAGTCGGGAGCCGATGAGACAGCCGACGCCCATCGCCGCCACGGCCGGCCAGTGCACCGGCGCGACGATTGCGAACACCACCGCGGCGGTGCCGTTCGACGCGCCGAGTACCACGTTCTTGGTCGCGTTGGCGTGGGCGAGGGTGGTGCCGCCGGTGCGCAGGAACAGCGCCAGCAGCAACACTCCCGCTGCGGCGCCGAAGAACCCGCCGTACACGCAGATGACGCCGACGATGACGGCCCGCAAGATGGTGCGCGCCAGCGTCGGCGCCACACCGGTGTCCTTGCCCCGGGGCAGTGCGATCGCCACCGCGGCCACCGCGAGCAGGATGGGCACCGCGTTCTCGAATCCCTCCGACGGGATGGACAGCAGCAGCACCGCGCCCGCGAGCCCGCCGAGTGCACCCATCGGGACCAGCCGCTTGAGCTGCGGGCCCTGGCCGGCGAGTTCGGGCAGTGAGCCCCGCACCGAGCCGAAGGTGTTGAACACCAGGGCCGCGGTGTTCGTCACGTTGGCGGTCACCGGCGGCAGGCCGACCATCAACAGTGCCGGGTAGGTGGATACCGAGGCCAGGCCGGCGATGCTGCCCGCCAGCCCGCCACCGATACCGGCGGCGAACAGCAGCACGAAATCGGCCCATGTCACCGGGCCATCTTCAACTATTCAAAGGAGTTGCGCGCACCCGCCCGACAGGTCTAACCTCGGCGATCGTGCATCACATTCTCGTAGTAGCCAGCACCCGCAGCGGGGTCTGATCCAGACCGACCCCCCGCTGTGGGTCGGACGCTACTACCCGTCGGTCGCTCCCTTTGAGCAGAGAAGACCGGCACATGAACACTCACACCACCACCATCGCGAGCCCCCGCTTCGCGGACTTCTTCGACGCACCCCTGCCGCGCGGACTGCGCGATCTGGCCGCCGAGATGTCCTGGGATGACGTCGCGGACACCTTCGGTTCCAGCGCCGGGCCGCTGCATCTGAGCCAGTGGGAGCAAGCGGACCGGACAGCCGGTCGCCGCCACGCGCACACCTATCGGGCCGCCATCGCCATCGGTGAGCGCACCATCATCGCGTCCGCCACCGCGTCGGGCCCGCTCGGGGCGCTGACCGCCATGCTGTACGAACACGGCATCGCCGTCGAGATGCTGAACTTCCACCAGCTGCAGGCCGGCGGGCAGACCGCGACGTTCATCCGCGGCACCGACGGAGTGGACACCGAATGGGCGATCGGCTGGTCGGAATGCCCGAACCAGTCCGCACTGCGTGCCGTCATCGCCTGCGCCAACCGGCTCGTCGTCTAGCGGCCGAAACTGTATTCCAGACGGGAAAGTTCGACCGAACGCCTTCCGGAATACCGTTTCGGCGGCAGGTATCTAGCGTCCGGGGCGCAGCGCCCACGCGCCGAATGCGACGGCGGCCGCGGGGACACCGACCATCGCCGCGGCGCTGAGGGGTTTGACCTCGCCGCGGCCCAATGCGCCGGCCGCGCCGTCGGCGACATCACAGGCCAGCCCGACCCGCGCCCACGTCCGTCGACGGGAACCCGAGGACGTCACGGTGCCCAGCCCGACCACCACATCGCGCACGCCGAACAACCGCCACAGATACCGCGCCTGACCGTCGGGGCGGCCGAAACCGAACAGCGCCGAGGCCGCGTCCGGTCGCACCCAGGCCAGGGCGCCGATGCCGATGCGCATGGCCGCCAGCGACAGGATGCCCGCGTCCGCGACGCGGTCGCGCTGTGCGGGAGCGGTATTCATCAGAGCGGTCGCAGGATGACCGGCATACCGTCCATCGGCACCGGCATGCCGGCGTAGTCCAGCTTCGCCTTGTAGCCGGGGTACGGCGGCTCCAGGCGGTACTTGCGCAGCAGCCGGTGCATGACGGTCTTGATCTCCAGTTGGCCGAAGACCATGCCGATGCACTTGTGCGCGCCGCCGCCGAACGGCGCAAACGCGTAGCGGTGCCGTTTGTGCTCATTGCGCGGCTCGGCGAAGCGGTCCGGGTCGAACTTCTCCGGGTCGGTCCACAGTTCGGGCAGGTGATGGTTGATCGACGGCCAGGTCACCACGTTCGTGTTGGCGGGGATGAAGTGGCCGAGCAGTTCGGTGTCGCGCACGGTGGAGCGCACATTGAAGGGCAGCGGAGTGACCAGGCGCAGAGCCTCATTGATGACCAGGTCCAGGGTTTCCAGCTTGTCCAGGGCCTCGATGTCGAGCGGTCCGTCGCCGAGGCGGTCGCTCTCCTCGCGACAGCGTTCCTGCCATTCCGGGTTGGCGGCCAGGTGGTACACCATCGTGGTCAGCGTCGAGGTGGACGTGTCGTGCGCGGCCATCATCAGGAAGATCATGTGGTTGACGATGTCCTGATCGGTGAACGTGTTGCCGTCCTCGTCGGCGGTCTGACAGAGCACCGTGAGCATGTCGGTGCCGTCGGAACCGCGCTTCTCCTTGACCCGCTCCTCGAAGTAGTGGTCGAGGACCTTTCGGGCCTGCAGACCCCGCCACCACTTGAACGGCGGCACGCCGGTGCGGACGATGGCGCCGCCCGCGCGGGTGGTCATGGTGAACGCGTCGTTGACCTTGGTCACCAGTTCCTTGTCGCTGCCGGGCTCATGTCCCATGAACACCACCGAGGCGATGTCCAGCGTCAGTTCCTTGACCGCCGGGTAGAAGAGGAAGCGGGCATCGTTTTCCACCCAGTCCCCGGCGATGACCGCCGATGCCACCCGGTCGATGTGCTCGACATAGCCCGTGAGCCGGGAGCGGGTGAAGGCCTCCTGCATGATGCGGCGGTGGAACATGTGCTCGTCGAAGTCGAGCATCATCAGCCCGCGGTTGAAGAAGGGCCCGATGACCGGATCCCAGCCCTTCTGCGAGAAATCCTTGTTGCGGTTCGAGAACACCGCCTGGGTGGCGTCCGGCCCGAGCGCGGCCACGCTGGGCAGCGCGGGGGAGTAGGCGTAGTGCACCGGGCCGAACTTCTTGTACACCTCGAGCAGATACTCCGGACCGGCCCGGAACGTCTCGATCATGTGACCCAGGATGGGCACACCCGAGTCGCCCATCACCGGCTTCAGTCCGCTGCCCGCAGGCGGTTCGGCCAGCACGAACTGCTTGAAGTCGTGTTGCCGCAGCCGCTTTTCGACCGAGCCGAGGCCGGGCATGTTGTTCAGCGTGGGGGTGAACTTTCGCTTGGCCTGATCCATCAGGTAGGCCGGGGTGCTGATGGTCGGCTTGCTCGTGATCGTCACTGACGGAGCTCCTCAAACTGGTCGTGCGGACAGACCTGTGGTCGATGTCACTGTTTGCAGACATCCTGTACGCCGCACTTGACGCCTGTCAAGTTTGGTGTCGGGGTGCGTTCAGCGGATGGCGCGCAAGATGATTGGCATGCCGTCCATCGGCACCGGCATCCCGCCGTTGTCCCATTTCGGGGTGTAGCCGGGCTTGACCAGTTCCAGCCGGTAATTGCGCAGCATCCGGTGCACGATCGTCTTGATCTCCAGCTGGCCGAAGACCATGCCGATGCACTTGTGCGCGCCGCCGCCGAAGGGCGCGAAGGCGTAGCGGTGTTTCTTGTGTTCGCTGCGCGGCTCGGCGAAGCGGTCCGGGTCGAACTTGTCCGGGTCTGTCCACAACTCGGGCAGTCGGTGGTTCATCCCCGGCCAGGTCACCACGTTGGTGCCGGCGGGCACGTAGTACCCGAGCAGATCGGTGTCGCGGACGGTTTGGCGCATGTTGAACGGCAACGGTGTCACCATGCGCAGTGACTCGTTGATCACCAGATCGAGGGTCTCCAGCTTGTCGAGCGCCTCGATGTCGAGCGGGCCGTCGCCGAGCCGGTCGGACTCGTCACGGCAGCGCTGCTGCCACTCCGGGTGGGCGGCCAGGTTGTAGGCGATGGTCGTCGTCGTCGACGTCGAGGTGTCGTGCGCGGCCATCATCAGGAAGATCATGTGGTTGACGATGTCTTCGTCGGAGAACGAGTTCCCGTCGTCATCGCTGGTGTGGCAGAGCACCGACAACATGTCGGTGCCGCCCGAGTTGCGGCGCTCCTTGATGCGCTCGACGAAGTAGTCCTCCAGCACCTTGCGGGCGCGCAGCCCCTGCCACCACTTGAACGGGGGCACGCTGAACCGCAGGATCGCCCCGCCCGAGCGGGTGGTGGTGGCGAACGCATCGTTGACCTTGGTGACCAGCTCGTGGTCGTGCCCGCCGTGCTCGTGGCCCATGAACACCACCGAGGCGATGTCCAGGGTCAGTTCCTTCATGGCGGGGTGGAACAGGAAGCGGGCGTCATCGGTCGGCCAGGCCGCGACCTCGGCGGTGGCGACCTGGTCGATGTGCTCGACGTAGCCGGTCAGTCGGGTCCTGGTGAACGCCTCCTGCATGATGCGGCGGTGGAACATGTGTTCCTCGAAATCCAGCATCATCAGCCCGCGGTTGAAGAACGGGCCGATGACCGGATGCCAGCCCTTCTGCGAATAATCCTTGTTCCGGTTGGAGAAGATCGTCTGGGTGGCATCCGGGCCGAGCGCCACGATGGAGGGCAGGATCGGCGAATCGGCAAACGTGATGGGGCCGCGGGTGTTGTAGAGGTGCAGCGGGAAGTCGGCACCCTCGCGGAACATCTCGATGATGTGCCCGACCAGTGGCAGGCCCGAATCGCCGGCGATGGCCTTGAGCCCGCTGCCCGCCGGGGGTTCGGCCAGGATGTGCTGCTTCCACTCGTGGTTGAGCAAACGCTTCTCGATGGCGCCCATGCCGGGGATCGTGTTGACCGTCGGGGTGAACCGTCGTTTGGCCTGATCCAGCAGGTAGCTCGGGGTACTGATGGTCGACATCGTCAACGCTCCTCAGAAGGTCCTTCCGCCAACAGGGCCGTGTGGCGGATCTCACTCTCGAAACCATCCTGTATGCCAGACTTGACGCATGTCAAGTTTTGTTCTGGCGTGGCGCGGTGCAAAGGTTTAGTGCCATGAGCGCCATCCCCGATACGGAATCCGAGACGCGGCGCAGTCGCGGGGACCGCCAACGCGATGCGATCGTCAAGGCGGTGCGTGAGCTGCTGGGCACCAAGCCCTTTGCCGACCTGTCGGTGAGCATGATCAGCGAACGCGCCGGAGTGGCCCGGTCGGGCTTCTATTTCTACTTCGACTCCAAATACGAAGTACTGGCCTTCATCGTCAAGGACGCCCTGGCCGAACTGGATGTGCTGACCCACAACTTCGCCCCGCGCGACCCCGGGGAGTCGCCCGCCGCGTTCGCCAAGCGGATGGTCGGCAGTGCGGCCGCCGTTTTCGCCACCAACGACCCGATCATGGCGGCCTGCACCGCCGCGCAGGCCACCGACAAGCAGATCGCGGCCATCATGAACGACTTCGAGGACCTGGTGATCGCCAAGATCGTCGGCGTCGTCGAGGACGAGGTGCGCAAGGGCACCCGGCCCATCTCCGATGACATCCCGGCCCTGGTCCGCATGCTGACCGCGACCACCGCGATGACGCTGTCCCACGACGCGGCGTTCGTCGGGCGCGGTACCGACCCGGCACGCGCGATCGATGTGCTGGAACGGCTGTGGCTGAGCGCGCTGTGGGGAACCGCGGCGTCCTGGGAGGACTGATTGCGCAGCGTCGGCACTCGGTAGGGTCGAGAACATGGGTCAGGCGGACAGCTTTGCGGGGAAACGGGTTCTGCTCACCGGCGCGGCCAGCGGTATCGGGCGCGCCACCGCACTGATGCTGGCCCGCCAGGGCGCCGAGCTCTATCTCACCGACCGCGATGTCGAGGGTCTGGCCACCACGGTTGTAGATGCTCAGGCCCTCGGCGCGCAGGTGCCCGCACACCGGGCGTTGGACATCTGCGACTTCGACGCGGTCTCCGCGTTCGGTGCCGATATCCATTCCGCGCACGGCGCGATGGACATCGTGATGAACATCGCCGGGATCTCGGCCTGGGGCACCGTCTCGACGCTGACCCATCAACACTGGAAGTCGATGGTCGACGTCAACCTGATGGGGCCGATCCACATCATCGAGACGTTCGTGCCGCCGATGGTCGCGGCCGGGCGCGGTGGGCACCTGGTGAACGTGTCGTCGGCGGCCGGCATCGTCGCGCTGCCCTGGCACGCCGCCTACAGCGCCAGCAAGTACGGGCTGCGCGGCCTGAGCGAGGTGCTGCGCTTCGATCTGGCGCGACACCGGATCGGGGTCTCTGTGGTCGTGCCGGGAGCGGTGAAAACCGGTCTGGTACAGACCGTTCAGATCGCCGGCGTGGACCGCGAGGATCCCCGGGTGGCCAAATGGGTGGACCGGTTCGCCGGGCACGCCATCTCCCCGGAGAAGGCCGCCGAGAAGATCCTCACCGGGGTGCGGCGCAACCGCTTCATGGTCTACACCTCGCACGATATCCGCGCGCTGTACGCCTTCAAGCGCGCCGCGTGGTGGCCCTACAGCGTGGCCATGCGTCAGGTGAACGTGCTGTTCACCCGGGCGCTGCGCCCGAAATCCCGCTAGGCCGGGGCCAGGTCCCCGCCGGGCGCCGGCGCGAACTCGGGGGCGCTCGGTGACCCGGGCTGTGTGGTCGTGGTCGTCGTCGTGGTGGTCGATACCGGGGCGACGGTGGACGTGTCCGCCGGCTCGGAACTGTTGGCACAGCCGGACAACAGCAGGACTGCGGCCGACGCTGTTGCGGCCATGATGCGCACGCTCATGGGTGTCGATGGTAGGTGCTCAGCGCTTACCCCAGTCCCAAGACTGCGCGGACAGCATGGTCTGGCCCTCGATCCGGGTCTCGCCCCACTCCTTGATCAGTTCCACCGTCGACTCGGGTGCCAGCAGCTCGACCAGACCCGCCGAGTGCGTCACCACCACCACCTGGGTGCTCGCTGCGGCAGACCGGATCATCCCGGCCAGCGGGGCCACCAGATCGGGGTGCAGTGAGGTCTCGGGCTCGTTGAGCACCATCAGCGATGGCGGTCGCGGGCTCAGCAGTGCCGCACCCCACAGCAGGAAACGCAGTGTGCCGTCCGACAATTCGGCGGCCCGCAAGGGACGCAGCATGCCGGTCTGATGGAGCTGCAGCTCGAAGATCCCGTCGCGTACCGCGACCGAGAGCCGCGCACCGTCGAAGGCATCGGCCACCGCTCGGGGCAGGTCGTCGAAACCGACCTCGATGATGGTCTGCACCGCGGCGGCCAGGTCCGCGCCGTCATCGGAGAGCACCGGGGTGCGGGTGCCGACCTGAGGCCGACGCGCCGGGGCGGCGGCGTCGACCCGGAACCCGTCGTAGAACCGCCAGCCGCGCAACCGCTCCCGTACCGCTGCGAGCTCGGGGTGGGTGCCCGGGTCGGCGAACTCGGCCAGCACGCTGCGGTAGCTGGGCAGCGACTGGGCCAGCCGGTCGAAACCGCGCCCGGTTTCGGCGCTGACCTCGGCGTAATCGCGGGTGCGTTGCACCAGAGTGGCGGCGGGCCGTAACACCGGGCCGGCGAAGAGCGCCTCGCGCTTGATCTCGGGATCGCGGGCGAAGAACGAGCCCGGGCCGGCGTATTGGGGCATCCCGAGGTCGATCAGATAGCCGAAATCATCTGAGGCAAAACCGAGTTCGAGAGACACCGGGCGGGTACGGGTGGTGCCCTGGGTCCTGCCGGTGCGCCGGGCGCCCGATGTCTGCTCGGGGCCGGCCCACAGCACCGACTCCAGGCCGCCTTCGCGGGCCAGCGAGCCGATGACCGCGCCGCTGCCGCAGTCTGCCAGCAGTCGCAGCGCCCGGTACACCGAGGACTTTCCGGTGCCGTTTGCGCCGGTGACGACCGTCAGACCACCCAACGGCAGCACGATCTCGCGCAGCGAACGATAGCCACGGATCGCGACGGTGCTCAGCACGGCATCTCCAATTCCAGTCGGACACCCAACAACCGGACGGGGCGGTCGAGTGCGAAATCGTCGAGCAGGGCCAGCGCCTGAGCGGTGATGGTGGCCGGGTCGTTCCCGGGCGCGGGCAGCTTGCGGATCTTGGTCCGGGTGAAGAACGTACTGGTGCGCACCGTCACCGCCACCCGGGTCACGGTGCGGCCTTCGGCGACGATCTCGCTGAGCGTCTGGGCGGCGAGATCGGTGACCGCGCGGTCCATCTCGGTGCGATCGGTCAGGTCGTGCGGGAACGTCACGACGTGGCTGCGCGAGCGCGGTACCCAGGGCTGCGAGCTGACCTCGGTATCGCCGCCGCCCTTGGCCAGCAACAGGATCCCCAGCCCGGTGCTGGGGCCGAACGCCTCGGTCAGGGTGGTGGCGTCGGTCACCGCGAGGTCGGCGACGGTACGGATGTCCATCGCGGCAAGCTTTTTGGCCGTCTTGGGGCCCACCCCCCAGAGTGCGTCGACGGGGCGGTCGCCCATGAGCGTCATCCAGTTGTCCGCTGTCAGGATGAAGATCCCGGCGGGTTTGCCGAACCCGGTGGCCACCTTGGCGCGCTGCTTGTTGTCACTGATGCCGACCGAGCAGGACAGCCCGGTCTCGGCGGCGATGACGGTGCGGATCCGGTCCGCGAGCTCGACGGGGTCGGCGACATCGGCGCCGAGATAGGCCTCGTCCCAACCCCACACCTCCAGCGGGTGGCCCAGGTCGCGCAGCAGCCCCATCACCCGCTCGGAGGCCCGATCGTAGGCCTGCGGGTCCGATGGCAGAAAGGTGGCATCCGGGCATCTGCGGGCCGCGATGCGCAGCGGCATCCCGGCGTGCACACCGAATTCGCGGGCCTCGTAGGACGCGCAGGTGACGACCTTGCGCGCCTCGGTGGGGTCCCCGCTGCCGCCCACGATGACGGGCAGGCCGATCAGTTCGGGATGGCGCTGCAGTTCGACCGAGGCCAGGAACTGGTCCAGGTCGACATGCAGAATCCAGCTGCTCACGTGCCGCAGAGTTTGCGGGCCACCGTCTCCCAGGCGTCGCCGAGTTCGTCGAGGGTCCTGCCGCGGTCGGTCAGCTCGTGGGCCACCCGGTCGGCGTCGAGCAGTGCGGTGAGCGCATCGGCCTGTGCATCGAGATCACCTGTGGTTCCGGCATTTTCGAGGAGCATCCGGACATGGGTGCGATGCAGCGACGCCGGGGCGTTGAACCGGGTGTGTGGGTCACGGGCGGCATCGGAGAGCAGGGCGTGGTGGACGTGGACGAACCTCAACCGGCTGCGGCCGTAGGCCAGCAGACGCTCCAGCGGGGGTGCGCCGGGGCCCAGTGGTGGGGGCCCGAACATGAAGGCCTGCTGTTCGATCACCTCGTCCTCGTCGAGGAGCACGATCATCAACCCCGAGCGGCTGCCGAAGCGCCGGAACAGGGTGCCCTTGCCGACGCCCGCCGCCGCGGCCACGTCGTCCATGGAGACCGCATCGGCTCCGCGTTCGGCGATGAGCGTGCGGGCCGCGTCGAGCAGCAGCGCACGGTTGCGCGCCGCATCGCCGCGTTCCGCCGGTGCGGCGGTGCTCAACGGCAGTGCATTCAGCCGGTCGGGGGCGCCCACCCCTGAACTTTAACTCAGCCGGAATTATTCGGACCGCGGTCCGGTTAAGCTGTGTGAGGATCATCCGGAACAGGAAGGCAACACCACCATGGCCCACAACCAGGACAGCGCCGAAACGAACGTGCTGGTGCTCGTCGGGAGCCTGCGCGCGGCGTCGATCAACAAGCAACTGGCCGAACTCGCCGTCGAATCGGCACCCGAGGGCGTCACCCTGCAGGTATTCGACCGGCTCGGCGAGCTGCCGCATTACAACGAGGATATCGACAACGAGGATGTCCCCGAGCCCGTGCAGGCGCTTCGCGCTGCCGCCGCGGCGGCCGGGGCGGCGCTCGTGGTGACCCCGGAGTACAACGGGTCCATCCCCGGCGTGCTCAAGAACGCCATCGACTGGCTGTCGCGGCCGTGGGGCAACGGTGCGCTCAAGGACAAGCCGGTCGCCGTGATCGGGACCGCGCTGGGCGGATTCGGCGGTGTGTGGGCGCACGACGAAACCCGTAAATCCTTCGGTATTGCCGGCCCGCGGGTCGTCGAGGACCTGAAGCTGTCGATCCCGTCCAAGACGCTCGGGGACCGGCATCCGCGGGAGACCGCCGAGGTGGCGGCCGACGTGCGTGAGGTTGTCGGGAAGCTGGTCGCAGAGATCGGCTGAACCGCTCGGCCCGGAGCCCCCACGGCGTAGCGCCTTTGCTATCGCCGGCGGGGGCTTTCTGCGTTCCGGGGCGGTGGCCGCCGGCGGCGTGCGCGATCGCGACACACCCCGAAATGTGACGTGCGACACGCCGGTGGACGCGCCGCCCAATTGGTTACGACCTGGGAATTTCACGAATGTTGTTCAGAACATCTTGTATCTGTTCGGTTTGTCGGACACTAGGTGTAGTGTCTGACGGACCGCGAGGCCCCAAAGCTTCAGGAGCCGGCGGAGCAGGAATCGAAAGCGTGTCGGTGCCCCCGGCAACAATAGGTTCAGCTTCCGCGGCTCCGGAATTTCCGGGCCCCGCGGTCCGCTGAAACTCAGAGGAATGCAGTACCCGGTGAGTTGCCGGTCCGAATACAAGCTCTACCCCTTCCACACCACACAGGAGCCGTGCCGCAGATGACCGTCACCGTGTACACCAAGCCCGCCTGCGTGCAGTGCAACGCCACCTACAAGGCGTTGGACAAAGAGGGCATCGCCTACGAGAAGGTTGATATCAGCCTCGACACCGAAGCCCGCGACTACGTCATGGCGCTCGGCTACCTGCAGGCACCCGTCGTGGTCGCCGGCAACGACCACTGGTCGGGCTTCCGGCCGGACCGGATCAAGGCACTGGCCGGCACGACTGCCGCCGTCACTGCCTGACACACGACGGATCCGACGACAAGCGAGGAGGAGATATGAGTCATCTCGTGTACTTCTCCAGCGTCTCGGAGAACACCCACCGCTTCGTGCAGAAGCTGGGTTTCCCCGCCGACCACGTCACCCGGATCCCGCTGCACGGCCGTATCGAGGTCGACCACCCCTTCGTGCTGGTCCTGCCGACCTACGGCGGTGGCAAGGTCAGCCCCGACATCAACAGCGGGGGCTATGTCCCCAAGCAGGTCATCGCTTTTCTGAACAACGAGCACAACCGGTCGTTGATCCGCGGCGTCATCGCCGCGGGCAACAACAACTTCGGTGAGGAATTCGCCTACGCAGGCAATGTGGTGTCCGCCAAGTGCGGTGTGCCCTACCTCTACCGTTTCGAACTCATGGGAACCCCGGATGACGTGGAATCCGTCCGTGCGGGCTTGGAAGACTTTTGGAAGGAACAGACGTGCCACCAACCGTCACAGCTGCAGAGCCTGTAACCACCGGGGCTCATGCGCTCCCGGGGGAGACGGACTACCACGCGCTCAACGCGATGCTGAACCTGTACGACAAAGACGGCAACATCCAGTTCGACAAGGACCGGGAAGCCGCCAACCAGTACTTCCTGCAGCACGTCAACCAGAACACCGTGTTCTTCCACAACCAGGACGAGAAACTCGACTACCTGGTCAAGGAGAATTACTACGAGCGCGAGGTGCTCGACCAGTACTCACGGAACTTCGTGAAGTCACTGGTCGACCGTGCCTTCGCCAAGAAGTTCCGGTTCCCGACCTTCCTGGGCGCGTTCAAGTACTACACGTCCTACACGCTGAAGACCTTCGACGGGAAGCGCTACCTGGAGCGCTTCGAGGACCGCGTGGTCATGGTGGCGCTGACACTGGCCGCCGGTGACACCGAGCTGGCCGAGAAGCTGGTCGACGAGATCATCGACGGACGGTTCCAGCCGGCCACCCCGACGTTCCTCAACTCGGGCAAGAAGCAGCGCGGTGAGCCGGTGTCCTGCTTCCTGCTGCGCATCGAGGACAACATGGAGTCCATCGGGCGCTCCATCAACTCCGCCCTGCAGCTGTCCAAGCGCGGCGGCGGAGTCGCCTTGCTGCTCACCAACATTCGTGAGCATGGCGCGCCGATCAAGAACATCGAGAACCAGTCCTCGGGTGTCATCCCGATCATGAAGCTGCTGGAGGACTCGTTCTCCTACGCCAACCAGCTGGGCGCGCGCCAAGGCGCCGGTGCGGTGTACCTGCACGCGCATCACCCTGACATCTACCGGTTCCTCGACACCAAGCGCGAGAACGCCGACGAGAAGATCCGGATCAAGACGCTCTCGCTGGGTGTGGTGATCCCGGACATCACCTTCGAACTGGCCAAGAAGAACGAAGACATGTACCTCTTCTCGCCGTATGACGTCGAGAAGGTCTACGGCGTCGCGTTCGCCGATATCTCGGTCACCGAGAAGTACTACGAGATGGTCGACGACGCCCGGATCCGCAAGACCAAGATCAAGGCGCGGGAGTTCTTCCAGACGCTGGCCGAGCTGCAGTTCGAGTCCGGCTACCCGTACATCATGTACGAGGACACCGTGAACCGGGCCAACCCGATCGCCGGCAAGATCACCCACAGCAACCTGTGCTCGGAGATCCTGCAGGTGTCCACGCCCTCGGAGTTCAACGAGGATCTGTCCTACGCCAAGGTGGGCAAGGACATCTCGTGCAACCTGGGCTCGCTGAACATCGCCAAGGCGATGGACTCGCCGGACTTCGCGCAGACCATCGAGGTGTCCATCCGGGCGCTCACCGCGGTGAGCGACCAGACCCACATCTGGTCGGTGCCGTCCATCGAGCAGGGCAACAACAGCTCGCACGCCATCGGACTGGGGCAGATGAACCTGCACGGCTACCTGGCTCGGGAGCGGATCCACTACGGCTCCGAAGAGGGTGTGGACTTCACCAACATCTACTTCTACACGGTGCTCTACCACGCCCTGCGGGCGTCGAACCTCATTGCGATCGAACGGGGTACGCGCTTCGGCGGGTTCGAGCAGTCCAAGTACGCCTCGGGCGAGTTCTTCGACAAGTACACCGATCGGGTGTGGGAGCCGGCCACCGACAAGGTGCGAAAGCTGTTCGCCGACGCGGAGATCCACATCCCCACCCAGGACGACTGGAAGCTGCTGAAGGAGTCGGTGCAAAAGCACGGCATCTACAACCAGAACCTGCAGGCCGTGCCGCCGACCGGTTCGATCAGCTACATCAACCACTCGACCAGCTCGATCCACCCGGTGGCTTCCAAGATCGAGATCCGCAAGGAAGGCAAGATCGGTCGCGCCTATTACCCGGCGCCGTACCTGACCAACGACAACCTGGAGTTCTACCAGGATGCGTACGAGATCGGGTACGAGAAGATCATCGACACCTACGCCGCGGCCACCCAGCACGTGGACCAGGGCCTGTCGCTGACGCTGTTCTTCAAGGACACTGCCGATACCCGTGAGGTCAACAAGGCGCAGATCTACGCCTGGCGCAAGGGAATCAAGACGCTGTACTACATCCGGCTGCGCCAGATGGCCCTGGAGGGCACCGAGGTGGAAAATTGCGTCAGCTGCATGTTGTGACCACTGGTCATTGAAAGTACGAGACTCTCGTGGTCGTCGAACTCCCGACCGGAGGCCTGATTTACGGGATCAGGCTCCGGTCGGAGTTCGTCTACCGCTATGTGGGTCTTACGACCAGAACTGTCGAGATTCGCTTCAGGCAGCACGTCAAGGTCGCGCGTTCGGGAAGGAAGACGCCGTTCTACGACTGGCTCCGGGTGCACAATGGCGATGACGTCGTTGTTGAGATACTCGAAGAGGTAGAAGGCCTCGAAGAGCTCGGATGGGCAGAAATCGACTGGATCGAGCTGCTTCGGCATGTGGGGCATCCGTTGCTCAATTTGTCCCAGGGCGGTCTGGGCCCGATGGGCATCGAGTGGACTGCCGAAATGCGTGAAGCAGCCAGAATCCGATCGACGGGGCGCAAAGGCGTCAGCAGATTCGCCGACGCCAATCCATTTCACGGTCGTACTCACGCAGCCGAGCTGCGCGCGAAGTGGTCAGAGCTCCGAAAGGGGCAGAATGTGGGGCCCGAGAACCCCAACTTCGGAAAATTCGGACGTGACCACCCGAGCTTTGGTCATGTGATGTCTGAGGACGCTCGCCAACGCCTGGCCGAACAAAGACGAGGCGCCGGTAATCCGAATTTTGGGCTTCGAGCGAGTGCTGAGACGCGCGCCAAGATGTCGGCGGTGCGTAAGGGGCGACCAATGCCGTCCAGTAGGCGGAGTGCGCACACCCGGCACCACACAAACCGGGGAATCAAGAAAGACACTTGTCGATATTGCATCGAAGATTCAAATTGAGTCGGCCAGCATCCAAGAAACTCTGTGCGCGAGAATGCTCCGGTGTCGACAACCGTCGAGGTCATCCTCATCGCCGCACTGGTCTTCGGGATCGTCGCCGCGCTATTCGGCTCGATCTACCTCTGGGACAAGTGGGGCAAGGGATCGCGACTGGAGCAGCGCGTCGACCGCTTCTTCGACCGCATCAGCGACATGTTCGACCGGTGAACCGCCCCGGTCGTCAGAGCATCAGTTCTTGCGCGGCTTGTCCACCTGCATCGCCTTCACCCGGCGCTCCTCGGTCAGCACCGCCTGGAAGCTCTCGCGTTCGGCGACCAGCCAATCCGGCTTCTCCTCGAGCAGCGCGGTGATCTGCTCGGTGGTCAGCGCCTCGGTGACCCCGCCGCGGGCCAGACCGGCGATCGAGACACCCAGCTTGGCCGCCACCAGGTTCTTCGGGTGCGGGCCGTTTTTGCGCAGGTCCTTGAGCCACTGCGGTGGGTCCTCCAGCAGGGCCGCGAGTTCACCGCGGGTGATCGCGTTCTCCTGGAACTCCTCAGGCGTCGCGGGGAGGTACACGTCCAGCTTCTTCGCCGCGGTGGCGGGTTTCATGGACTGCGCGTTGGGCCTGCTCATGACGTAGAGCCTATCGGTAGCCTGATGCGGTGCCCCAGCCCTCGCTCACGCTCGGCTACGTCCCCGGCGCGACGCCGGCGAAATGGGCCCGGACCTGGGCGCAGCGCCACCCCGACGTGCCGCTGCAGCTGCGCACCGTCGCCGCCGCGGACGCCGCCGCGCGGGTGCGGACCGGTGCCGTCGACGTCGTGGTGTTACGGCTGCCCGCGGACACTTCGGGGCTGGCCGTCATCCCGTTGTACGAGGAGACCACGGTGGCGGTGGTGCCGGCCGATCATCTGCTCACCGCCGCCGACACGATCACCGCCGCGGATCTCGACGGCGAACGCACGCTGCGCCCGCTCGACAATGTCGTCGACTGGTCAGATGCTCCCGGCATCCCGGTCGAGCACCGGCCCGAAACCACCGAGGACGCAATAGAACTCGTGGCTGCCGGGATGGGCACTCTCATCGTCCCGCAATCGCTGGCGCGGCTGCACCACCGCAAGGACCTCACCTTCCGGCCGATCGCCGATGCGCCCACCTGCCCGGTGGCGCTGGCCTTCGTCGACGGGCCACAGTCCGAGCTCGTCGAGGAGTTCATCGGGATCGTGCGCGGCCGCAAACCGAGTTCGTCGCGAGGACAGGCCGAGCCGGTGCCGAAACGCACCGCCCGGGAGAAGACGCTCGCCAAGCAAGCCGCCCGCGCCGCCGCGGGCAAGGTCGCCCGCAAGCCGGGACCTGCCAAGCGCGGCCGACGCTGAGACGTGCGTACCTGGTGCGCGTGCGGGGGACGTCTCGGCACCGCGATCCGCTCAGGCCGACAGATCCAGCGTCCTCCCGATACCTCGCTCGGCAGCACGCGCGACCAGCGTGTGGGCGGTCACCAGGTCCTGTAGCCCGATACCCACCGAATTGAACACGGTGATGTCGTCCTCGTTGCGCCGGCCCCGCCGGGGATCGATGATCACGTCGCCCAATTCGACGTTGATATCGTCCTCGGTCAACAGGCCCTCTTCGATCGCCAGCAGCACGTCACCGGACTTGGCCAGCGCGGTCGCACGGCTGTCGACGACCAGACGCGCCGAACCCATACCGGCGCCGTCGATCTCGCGGTGATCGGGGCGCGGCGGCGCCCCGACGGCATTGAGGTGCAGGCCGGGCCGAAACCAGGCGCCGTGGGCGATCGGCTGTTTCGACGGCGTCAGCGTGCAGACCACGTCGGCCGCGGCGAGAACCTGGCGCGGGGACTCGGCGTATTCGACGCTCACATCCAGGTCCGCCACCCGGGCGTGGAACGCCTCGACGGTCGCCGGGTTGCGCGACCAGACCAGCACCTTCTCCATCGGGTGGACCCGCATGATGGCGCGGGTGTGCTCGACGGCCAGGGTCCCCGCCCCGATCAGCCCGAGCGCGGTGCTGGATTGGCGGGCCAGGTGCGCGGTGGCCACGGCACTGGCCGCGGCCGTCCGGACCGCGGTGATGAGCCGGCCGTCGAGCACCGCGCTGCATTCACCGGTCTCGGCCGACATCAGCAGGATGGTGGACCGTTGCGTCGGTAACCCACGGTCCCGGTTGAATGGCATGTCCGACAACATCTTCACCGCGCTGGCCCGGTGCCGCGCAGACGACGCGGCCATCGGCAGCGCGGCACCCCCGCCGTGCAGTGCCAGGTTCGCCGGTGCCGGATTGACGGCCGTGCCGGTCGCCAGATCCGCGTGGGCGCGCTCGACGGCGTCATACACGCTCGCGCGGTCGATCAGCGCGTCGATATCGGAGTGGGTCAGCACGAGGGTCATGGAAGCTCCTTACAGGCAGGGTGGCGGATCAGACGCGGCCGACGTAGGGCACCGTCAGGCAGGACGGTGCCCTACGGCCGCCGACGAATCCGCTGATGGCGATCAATGCGATGAGGTAGGGCAGCATCACCAGGACCGCGTAGGGAATGTCGACCCCGAGCGCGGGCAGTGCGAACTGCATGGCCCGCGCGACACCGAAGAACAGTGCGGCCCACAGGATTCCGGTGACCCTCCAGCGTCCGGCGATGACGGCCACCACGGCCAGGTAACCCATTCCGGCGGTCATGTTCTCGCTGAAGGAGCGCACTTCCGAGAGTGCGAGTTGTGCGCCGGCCAGGCCTCCGGCACCTGAGGCGATGAGCACCCCGAGCACCCGGGTCCGGTTGACCGCCAGTCCGGTCCATCCCGCGGAGGTGGCATCCTCACCGACGGCGTCGACCCGGAGCCCGGCCATGGTGCGGCCGGAGTAGGCGACGGCGAGCACGACGATGGCGCCGATGCACAGGTAGCCCAGCAGGGTCTGACCGAACAGGGCCGGGCCGACGACGGGCAGCTCGCTGAGCACCGGGATGCGGACATCGGCGAAGGCGGCCACGTTCTGCCCCCTGCCGTCGGCGAGCAGAACCCGCGCACCGAACGTGGTGAGTCCCAATGCCAGGGCGTTCGCCGCGATGCCGACCACGATCTGGTCGGCCCGAAACCGCACACTCAGAAGCGCCTGACCGACGCCGAAGAGCAATCCGGCGAGCAGCCCGGTGAGTGCGCCCGCCACGGCCGAACCGGTGCTGACCGAGCCGAGGACACTGGCGAACGCGCCGGTGAGCATCATGCCCTCCATGCTGAGGTTGAGCACGCCGGCCCGCTCACTGATCGATTCGCCGCTGGCCGCCAGCAGCAGTGGGATCGCGAATGCCACACCGCTGGATATGATTTCGGTGAGCATGGTGATGTTCATACGGCTACTTTCTGGGCGGGCTGCCGGGCGGTGGACGTCCACCAGGCCGCGCCGGCGATCACGATGATCAGGGCGCTCTGCACGACGGTGATGGTGGAGGACGGGACGCCGGCGGCCAGTTGCAGGTTGATGCCCCCGGACACCAGGAAGCCGAACAGCACAGCGACCGCGGCGACGGCGGTCATGGATCCGCGGGCCAGCAGACCGACCACCAGCCCCGCGAACCCGAAGCCGGAGGAGAACCCGTCGGCCAGGATGAACGGTGCGGTCATGACCAGGCAGCCACCGCCCAGCCCGGCGAAGGCGCCCGCCGTGGTGAGCCCGAGAAACGCGGTGCGATCGACCTGCACGCCCAGGCGCGCCGAGGCCGGGCCGGAGAGCCCGACCGCGCTGAGTCGTAGCCCGACGGCGCTGTGGCGCAGCATGATTCCGACGGCAGCCACCAGAATGACGGCGAGCACGATGGCGATGGTCGCCGGGTTCTTGGCCAGGCCGAGCAGGGGCAGGTGCGCCGAGGCGGCCAGCGGCTCGGACTGGGGGAGGGTCTCCGAGGACGTCATGGGCTGGCGCAGCAGGGAGGGTTCATGGACCATCAGCACCACCAGCGCCAAACCGACGAAGTTCAACAGCAGCGTGGTGATGATCTCGCTGGTGCCGCGCTTCACCCGCAGCCAGGCGGCGATCGCGGCCCATCCCGCGCCGGCCAGCGCCGCGGCCGTCAGGGTGACGAGCACTGCGATCGGCATCGGGATGCCCTCGGGCATCGCCACCCCAACCGCGGTGGCGGCGATGCCGCCGAGGCACAGCTGACCTTCGCCGCCGACGTTGACCAGCCCGGCCCGGTAGGCGATGGTGAAGCCGGCAGCCACCAGCATGAGCAGGGCCGCGTTGTTCAAGGACGTGCCGATGGCGAACGGCGAGCCCAGGGTGCCCTCGATCAGTGCGTCGACGACGTCGACGGGACCGGCGCCGGCGGCCGCGGCCAGCACGAAACCGACGAGTGCGGCGATCACCATGGCGGCCAGCGCCACCACCAGCGGGTGGCGTGCGTGCAGACCCGCCATCATGCGCCCACGCCCGTCATGAGGGTTCCGATATCGTTTGCCGCAGTGTCGGATTGCGTGCACACCGAGCCCAGCAGGCGACCGCGGTAGGCGACGACGATCCGGTCGCACACCGCGATGAGTTCGTCTATCTCAGTGGACGTGACCAGTACGGCGGCCCCGTCGTCGGCGGCGGCGCGCAGCCGATCCAGCACGAACGCCACAGCCCCGGCGTCGAGGCCACGGGTCGGCTGGGCCGCCACCACCACCCGCAGCCCGGCGGTGGACAGCTCGCGCGCCAGCACCACCTTCTGCTGATTTCCCCCGGACAACGATCCGATGGGAGTGTCGGGGCCCGGTGCCCGGATGGAGAACTCGGTGATCGCGGCGGCCGCGTCGGCGTGCATCCGCTTGCGGTCGAGCAGTCCCCAGCGCCGGTATGCCGACAGCCGGGGCATCGCGATGTTCTCCGCAATGGACAGGGCGCCGATGATGGCTTCCGCGTGCCGATCCTCGGGTATCACCGCGACACCGGCGGCGGTGCGCTGCGCGGGTGTAGCGGTGGTCAGGTCGGCATCGTCGACCCGTACCGATCCGGCGTCGGCGGCGATGGCGCCGGAGAGCACCGAGGTCAGTTCGGACTGCCCGTTGCCCTCCACGCCGGCGATGCCGACGATCTCACCCCGGCCGACAGTGAGGTCCACATCATCGAGTGCCGTGCTGCCGTCGGCGCGGGTGAGACGTAACCCGCCGATCTGCAGCACCGCGTCACCGGCGGGACGGCGTGACCGGGGCGCCACAACGCGGTCCAGCGGTTCGGCGTCGCCGAGCATCAGGTCCAGCAGGGTGGACATGCCCACATCGGAGACCCGGCCGCCGCCGACGACCGTCCCGCCGCGCAGCACGGTGGCCTCGTCGGCGGCGCGGGCGACCTCACCGAGCTTGTGGGTGATCAGCACGACGGACTTGCCGTCGGCGGTCAGCGCTGCGCAGGTGGCGATCAGTGCGTCGATCTCTTTTCCGTCCAGCACCGCGGTGGGCTCGTCGAGCAGGATCAGCTGCGGATCCCGCAACAGCGCCTTGACGATCTCGACCCGTTGCCGGGCACCGACGGTCAGCCCGGACACGGTGGCCTTCGGGTCGACCTGAAGTCCGTAGCTGTCGGCGATGCGATCCAGATCGGTGGCCAACCGGTCGCGCGGCGGGCGGAACCCGCCCCGTCCGAGCAGCAGGTTGTCCGCGACGGTCATGGTGGGGATCAGCGAGAAGTGCTGATGGACCATCGCGACACCGGCGTGCAGCGCGTCGGCGGGATTGCGCGGCCGGTACTCGTTGCCGCCCAACATCATGCTGCCGGTATCGGGGGAGACCGTGCCGTAGATGCTGGTGCACAGGGTGGACTTGCCTGCGCCGTTCTCGCCCAGAATGCAGTGCACCGAGCGGGGTTTCACGCTGAGCGTGACACCGTCGAGTGCGCGGACCGGGCCGAAGGACTTGCCGACGCCGCTCATGGCCAGCAGCGCGGTGTGCTCGGGAGCTGTGATGGTCATCGGTGCCGGCTCGCTCAGTACGGTGTGACGCTGCCGGCGACGATGGCCGCCTTGGCATCGGCGACGGCCGCGGCGACCGCGGGATCTGTTGTGCACGTCAGGAAGTCGCTACCACCCTTGTCGGTGGTGACACCGAAGGGCACCTGGGCGGCGGTCCAGCTGCCGTCGAGCACCGAGGACACCGCGTATTCGATCTCGGTGCCGATATCGGTGCGGACGTAGCCCGCATAGACGCTGTCGGTGCATTCGCCGGGGATTGGGCCACCGTTGAGCCGGTTGCCGGATTCCTTGGCCGCCTGTTCCATGCCCTGCTTGCCGAGGTTGACGATCTGGCCGAGCACGTCGGCGCCGCTGGCATACGCGGTGCCCGCGGCCTGCTTGGCCTTCGCCGGGTCATTGAAGTCGCCGACGTACTGCGGGTTAAGCACGGTGACATCGGGGCGCACGAAGCGGGCGCCGTTGCCGAAAGCGACGGCGGCGTTGACGATTGCGGGCAGTTCGACACCGCCGACGAAGCCGACGGTGCCGGTCTTGGACGCTGCGGCGGCCGCCGCGCCGGAGAGGAACTCGGCTTCGGCCTGCTGCGGGTCGTAGTAGGCGAGGTTCGGCAGTGGTTCGGCATCCGAGGGTCCGCCGATCTCGACGAACTTCACATCCGGGAACTGGGGCGCGACCTTGCGGACGTCGGCGTCGGTCTGCCCGCCCACCGAGATCACCAGGTCGTTCTGGGAGGCGAAACGCTGGAGCGCCTGCTGATAGTCGGCGGCGGCCACCTGCTCGACGTAGCCGGCGTCGATCTTGTCGCCGAAGGTGGCCTGGACACGTTGATAGCCTTCATATCCCGACTGCATGAAGCCGGTGTCGTTGATGGACCCGGGCAGGAACACGCCGACGGACAGTGCGTCGCTGTCCGCGGTGTCACCGGAGGAACCGCATGCCGAGGTGGCCACCGCGAGCGCACCCGCGGCGGCCATGGCGAGAATTTTCGGGTGGGTCTTCATGGATTCTCCTGGTCTCAGTGGCTACCGGTTAGCGGTATACCGTTACGCAGAAGCATCGAACCCGGCCATTTCGGTGCGGTTACTCGAATGTAAGGATCGAGTTAATGGTATACCGCTAATGGCGGGTGGGTTAAGCTCGACGGGAACGCCGACGGGAAAGGCTCAGAAAGTGACCTCAGTGGTGGCGCACAGTCGAAAGCCGTTGCGCGAACATGCCTATGACGAGTTGCGGGCCCGCATCGTCGGTCTGGAACTCGCGCCCGGCACCCGGCTGATCGAGCGGGACCTGGCCGAGCAACTGAAGGTGTCGCGGATCCCGCTGCGCGAGGCGATGCAGCGACTGGCCCAGGACGGGCTGGTGGTCGTCGTGCCCCGGCAGGGGGCGATCGTGTCACCGTTCACCGTCGACGATGTACGGGATCTGTTCGACGTCCGGGAAAGCCTGGAGGTGCTCGCCGCCCGGTTGGCCGCCGAGCGGGCCGATCAGGCCGGTCTGGATTTGCTTGCCGCCCAACTGGATACCGCGCGGAAGGCGACCGAGCGCAATGACGGCCCCGCCATCGCGGCGGCCAATGCCACCTTCCATGTCATCATCGTCGACCTGGCCGCCAATCCGCTGTTGGAATCGCTGCTGGAACCGCTACAGGCGAGGGTGCAGTGGCTGTTCCACCTCACCAGCGACCGTGACGCCCAGGTCCAATGTCACGAGCACGAGGAGTTGCTCGCGGCGATCGCCGAGCACGACCCGGACCGGGCCGCCGCGTCGGCGTTTCACCATGTGCACTCGGGCCGCGCGCACAGCCTGGAGATGGCGGCGCAGTGGTCGCGGGTGGAGATCGACCCGATCGAACTCACCAAGAGCCGGCGGCGCGGCGGCGGGTAGCGACCTCAGATTGTCAGCGTGCCATCGGGATTGATCGTCCACTCCGGGTTGAGCGCGACTTCCCAGACGTGGCCGTCGGGGTCGGCGAAGTACCCGGAGTAGCCGCCCCAGAACACCTTTTCGGCCGGCTTGAGGATCGTCGCGCCGGCGGCGTGCGCCTCGGCCAGCACGGCGTCGACGTCGGCCTCGGTGCGCTGATTGATCGCAATGGTGATACCGCTGAACCGGCCGTCGACCGGGTGATGGGCATCTTCGGCGAGATCCTTGCGGCCGAACAGCGCCAACGCGATACCGGGCAACTGGTAGAAGACGACCCCTTCGAGGGCGGTCTTGGGCGTCCAGCCCAAGCCTTGCTCATAGAAGGTGCGGGCGCGGCCGAGGTCGTCAACGCCGAGCGTGATCAGGCTGATGCGTTGTTCCATGACCCGCACGCTACCCACGTCCTATGACACCCAGCGGTTGGCCAGTGGCCAGTTGCGGCACGCAAAAGTGCAAAAACCGTGCCACAACTGGCCACTCGACGTCGATTACATGACCTTGTGCTGCGGCCCCTGCGCCTTCTTGTACAGCGCCTTGAGCATCCGGTCCCGGAACGCGGCGTTGTCGATGAGCTTGATGCCGGCGTCCGCGACCTTCGGGTAGCCGATCAGCTTGTGCATGTAGCGGCCACGCTTGTACTCCTTGCCCCACGCCGCTTCCATGCGCTGCGCGTAGTTGGTGAAATCGTCGGGCCCGCCGTTGTTCAACGCGGCGAGGGCACACTCACCGGCCGCCAGTCCGGATTCGAGGGCCTTGGAGATTCCCGCCCCCGAGGCCGGCTTGCCCGCGCCCAGCGAGTCGCCGGTGAACAACACCCCGGGTCGCCACGGCGGCCAGGCGGTGAAGCCCATCGGAAGTCGCCAGGCACGGACACTCTTGTTCTTCTTGAGCTCTTCGATGGGCGGTGCCTCCCACTCGGCGGGCAGGCTGCGCAGGAACTCGCCGAGGAATTGGGTGGCGTTGATGGACTGCCAGTTCTTATAGCTGTTCACATAGCCGAGGCCGATGTTGAAGACGTTGTTGCCCATCGGGAACACCCAGCCGTAGCCGGGTAGCTGATCGCCCTGGAAGAGCAGCTTCAAATAGATGTCGAGGCTGTCGTTGTCGGGCCGGTTGAGGTGCATCTCAGAGCGGATGGCGATCGCCGAGTAGCCGTTGTAGGCCGAATCCAGCTTGAGGGCGCGCTTGATGGGGGAGTAGGCGCCGTCGGCGGCGATGACGGCATCGCCGAGCACCTTCTCCCCGCTCTTGAGGACCACGCCGATCACGCGGCCGTTCGCGTCGAACTCCGGGCCGGCCACCTCGGCGCCCTGGCGAACTTCGGCGCCGGCGGATTCGGCGTGCTTGAGCAGGACGGTGTCCAGGTGCTCGCGGCTCACGGTGTGACCGTGATCGGGCATACCGGGGCGGCGCGGGAACGACAGCTCCCATGCGCTCGGGCTGAACACCGTCACCTTGTTCACGCGGTGGTAGGTGGCGACCTCGTCGGCCAGTCCCATTTTCTGCAGGTAGCTCACGGCGCGAGCGGTCAGCCCGTCACCGCAGGGTTTGGCTCGGGGGAACTCGGCCTTGTCCAGGACGACAACACGCGCGCCGGCCTGTGCGGCCTGCCACGCAGCGGCCGAACCTGAGGGGCCCCCGCCCGCGATTACTACGTCGTATGGGGCACTCATTGTCTCGTCTCGATGAGGTGGGCTGTGACCTTTGGATGCTACCGAAGCAACGTGCCGGACGCCGGGCGGCGGAATCTGGGCCGAGGGTTACCCACTTCGGACGCGGGCCAAACCGCCCGCTCTGGCGGGCAGTCTGACCAGGTCAGCATCGCCCGGTACAGTGAGCGGGTGCGCAGACCATCGCTTCCGCTGCCGGGACAGCCCGGTGCGAAGGTCGACGCGCGCAGCGAACGTTGGCGTGAACACCGCAAAAAGGTCCGCGCGGAGATCGTCGAGGCCGCCTTCCGTGCCATCGACCGTCTCGGCCCCAACGTCAGCGTGCGCGAGATCGCCGAGGAGGCGGGCACCGCCAAACCGAAGATCTACCGCCACTTCACCGACAAGTCCGACATGTTCGCCCAGATCGGCGAGCGCATGCGAGACATGCTGTGGGCCGCGGTCATCCCGTCCATCGACATCGAATCCGACTCCGCGCGTCAGGTCATCGGCCGTGCCGTCGAGCATTACGTCGAGCTGGTGGACCAGCATCCGAACGTCGTACGTTTCCTGCTGCAGGGCCGGTTCGCCGACCAGTCCGCGGCCGCGATGACCACGGTCAACCGTGGTCGCGACATCACGCTGGCGATCGCGGAAATGGTCAGCGGCGAGCTCAGTGAGATGGATCTCAATCCCGCCGTCTTCGAGTTGGCCGCCTTCGCCCTTTTCGGCACCGCGGCCTCGGCGACCGACTGGTGGCTCGGCGGCGACGCCGACAGTCCGCGCCGGATGCCTGCTGACGAGTTCATCTCCCATATGACGACGATCATGATGGGTGCGGTGAACGGCACCGCCGAACTGCTGGGTGTCCAGATCGACCCCGATCAACCCATCCACAATGCGGTGCGCCGCCAGGAGCCGGCACCGCAGGCCTGATCGGCATCCGCACCGGAACTCGGCACCCACGTGGGGCGTTGACACGTGTTGTCCGCTGCCGGAACACTGAGGAATATCCGGTACCGGCGTTCCCAGGAAAGGCGTTGACGTCATGTCTGCCATCACCACCCGCGCACTGATCATCGGATCCGGATTCTCCGGACTCGGCATGGGGATCGCGCTGAAGAAACAGGGCGTCGACTTCCTGATACTGGAGAAGTCCGATGAGATCGGCGGCACCTGGCGCGACAACACCTACCCGGGCTGCGCATGCGACATCCCGTCGCACATGTACTCGTTCTCGTTCGAGCCCAAAGCCGACTGGACGCACATGTGGTCCTTCCAGCCCGAAATTTTCGACTACCTCAAGGGTGTCACCGACAAGCACGGTTTGCGTCGCCACATCCGGTTCGGCGCGCACGTCGACCGTGCGCACTGGGACGAGGGTGAATCGCGCTGGCATGTGTTCGATGCCGCCGGGCAGGAGTACGTCGCGCAATTCCTGGTCTCCGGTGCCGGCGGATTGCACATCCCACTGATTCCCGAAATCCCTGGAATCGACGAATTCGCGGGTGCGGCTTTCCATTCCGCGCAGTGGGACCACAGTGTGGACATCAGGGGCAAACGGGTGGCGGTGGTCGGTACCGGTGCGAGTGCCATCCAGATCGTGCCGGCCATCGTCGACGATGTCGCCGAACTGCAGCTCTACCAGCGCACCCCGGCCTGGGTGATGCCCCGGCCCAACAACGCCTTCCCGCAGTGGATGCGCACCGTGTTCGCCTCCGTGCCGGGCGTCCGGGCGATGCTGCGGGCCGGTATCTACTGGATTCACGAGGGCGTGGGCTTCGCCATGACCAAACAGCCCCGGCTGCTCAAGATCGGCGAGCTGATGGGTAAATGGAATATCAAGCGCAGCATCAAAGATCCCGAGCTGCAGCGCAAGCTCACCCCCGACTATCGCGCCGGCTGCAAGCGAATCCTCAACTCCGACAACTACTATCGCGGGATCGCCAACCCGAAGGCCGGCGTGATCACCGAGCGGATCGAACGGATCACCTCCGGCGGTATCGTCACCGCCGACGGCGTGGAACATCCAGTGGATGTGGTGGTGTGGGCCACCGGATTCCATGTCACCGACTCCTACACCTACGTCGACATCAAGGGCGCCGACGGTGAGGACCTGGTGGATCGATGGACTGCCGAGGGGATGGCGGCTCACCGCGGGATTACCGTGGCCGGGATGCCCAACCTGTTCTTCCTGCTCGGACCGAACACCGCACTCGGGCACAACTCGGTGGTGTTCATGATCGAGTCCCAGATCCGTTACGCCGCCCAGGCCATCGCCGCGGTGGACGAAGCGGGTGCGGTCGCGCTCGCGCCGAGCCGCCGCGCGCAGGATGAATACAACGCCGAGCTGCAGCACGACCTGGCCGGCACGGTGTTCAGCACCGGCGGTTGTAAGAGCTGGTACATGGACGCCCACGGCGTCAACCGCACCCTGTGGAGCGGCATGACCTGGCAGTACTGGCTGGCGACGCGGCGTTTCCGGCCTGTGGAGTACGAATTCACGCGCCTGCCGCAGACGGTGCGTTCCTAGGAGAACCGCGGTCTCCCAGACCCGCCGAGGCCGCCCTAGCGTCGATGTCATGACATTGATGACACGGTTCGCCCTGTGGGTGGTCGGCGCGCTGGCGGCCACCGTGCTGCTCGGATGCACTGGCGCTGCGGAGAATTCGGCACGCGGTGGGCAGCAACAGCGCAATGCCGATCTGGTGCGCGACGCGTTCGCCCGCGGGGTGAGTGACGAGGACAGTTTCTATGCGATTCTCGCCGACGACGTGGAATGGACGGTGGCGCGCGCAACGGGGCCGGCCATCTACACCAGTCGCTCCGATTTCCTGCGCGATGGCGCCGGTCCCATCGTGTCCCGGCTCGACGGCCCGATCCAGGCCGAGGTCCGCGAACTGGTCACCGACAGTGACGTGGTGGTGGCCCGTTGGCGCGGCACCGCCACCGCCCTGGACGGCCGCCCGTATGTCAACGAGTACGCGTGGGTGATGACGATGCGCGACGATCGGGTGGTGCGCGTCACCGCGTATCTGGACCTGGTGGCGTTGCAGGAGTTGCTGGACCGGGTGACCCCGGCGGCATGATCTTCTACCGGGAGCAGCCCTGAGCCGCGACACGCCAGAACACAACATCTCGTATAGCTGGGCGATGTCGCACACCAGTTGTAGTGTTGGCTTCGTCGCGGGATACATCCCGGCGAAAGCTCAAAAAGCCAGGTGAAATGGGGTCCAAGGTGTCCGATGGAATGAAGCTGATCGACCGCGTCTCGGCCATCAACTGGAACCGTCTGCAGGACGACAAAGATGCCGAGGTGTGGGAGCGGCTGACCGGCAACTTCTGGTTGCCCGAGAAGGTGCCGGTCTCCAATGACATTCCGTCCTGGGGCACCCTCAACGAGCACGAGAAGCAGCTCACCATGCGGGTCTTCACCGGCCTGACCCTGCTGGACACCATCCAGGGCACCGTCGGCGCCGTCAGCCTCATCCCCGACGCGCTGACCCCGCACGAAGAGGCCGTGTACACCAACATCGCGTTCATGGAGTCGGTGCACGCCAAGAGCTACAGCAACATCTTCTCCACGTTGTGCTCGACGGCCGAGATCGACGAGGCGTTCCGCTGGTCGGAGGAAAATCCGAACCTGCAGCGCAAGGCGCAGATCGTGATGGACTTCTACAAGGGCGACGACCCGCTCAAGCGCAAGGTGGCCTCCACGCTGCTGGAGAGCTTCCTGTTCTACTCCGGCTTCTATCTGCCGATGTACTGGTCCAGCCGTGCCAAGCTCACCAACACCGCCGACATGATCCGGCTGATCATCCGCGACGAGGCCGTGCACGGGTACTACATCGGCTACAAGTATCAGAAGGGCCTGGCCCTGGTCGACGACGCGCGCAAGCAGGAGCTCAAGGACTACACCTACGAGTTGCTCTTCGAGCTCTACGACAACGAGGTCGAATACACCCAGGATCTCTACGACGGTGTCGGGCTGAGCGAGGACGTCAAGAAGTTCCTGCGCTACAACGCCAACAAGGCGCTGATGAACCTCGGTTACGAGGCGCTGTTCCCGAAGGACGAGACCGACGTCAACCCGGCGATCCTGTCCGCGCTGAGCCCCAACGCCGACGAGAACCACGACTTCTTCTCCGGTTCGGGCTCCAGTTACGTGATCGGCAAGGCCGTGAACACCCAGGACGAGGACTGGGACTTCTAAAGGTCCAGCGAGCGGGTGACCGGACGGCGCCTGACCGACGCTGAGATCGATGAGGCGTGGCGGCCGTGGACGCCCGACGAGGTCGCCCGGCGACTGTCGTCGGTCACCGCCCCGTGGTACGTGGCGGCCGGGTGGGCCCTGGAACTGTTCTCCGACTCGGTGGCCCGCGAACACGACGACCTCGAGATAGCCGTGCCCGCCTCGCGGTTCGAGGAGATCGAGGCGGCGCTGCCGGGATTCCACTGGGATGTGGTGGGCGACGGCCAGGTATGGCCGTACCCCGAGGAACGGGCGAACCACTTCCAGACCTGGCTGCGGGACCCCGCGAGCGGTCACTATCACCTCGACGTGTTCCGGGAACCGCACGTCGGCGAACGCTGGATCTGTCGCCGCGACCCGTCGATAACGCTGCCCTACAGCGAGTTGATCCTGCACACCCGCAGCGGCATCCCGCACCTCGCACCCGAGGTGGTGTTGCTCTTCAAGGCCAAGCATCTTCGGGCCAAGGACCAGAACGATTTTGTCCGGGTTCTGCCGTCCCTGGACACGCAACGGCGGTCACGGCTGGGTGATTGGCTCAACCGGGTCCACCCCGGCCACCGGTGGATCGCTGAGCTTTCTCAGCAAAGGTAGTGACAGCGCCGGGCGGCGCCACATGCGAAGCCCGGCGAAATAGCTGACCTCGCGGCGTTTGACGTCCCACGTCAGCGGGCATTCTTCTTACCAAGTTCACGGCTTCTGTTGAGGGTTCTCAATGGTCCGCAGCGGAGTCTGGGACACAGACGGTGAGTAGCCGCCCCAAGGAGGACATCATGGCGATGATTGCACTGGCCGACACCAATGTCGTCGAACTCTCCGCGCGCCGTGCCCGGCGCAACCTGCGCGCGATCAATGAGGCCAAGCACCGGCACCCGTCCTATGTCGGGCGGATGACCGTCGCCAAGGCCGACCCCGAGGCGTGCCGGGTGCTGCAGTTCAGGAGCTGACCGGGATTGTCGCGCGCAGCGTGGTGCCCTCACCCGCAGTGCTGGTCACCGTGAACTGCCCCGACAGCGCCTCCACCCGGTCCCGCAGACCGATCAGCCCCGACCCCCCGCCCGTCTGGGCGCCGCCGACGCCGTCGTCGGCGACCGACAGGTGCAGCACGCCTTCCTCGACGTAGAGACAGACCGTCACCACCTCCGCCCCGGCGTATTTCGCCGTGTTGGTCAGCGCTTCGGCAATGACGTAGTAGGCCGCCACCTCGACAGACTCGGGCAGCCGGCCCTCGGCCCGCACATCGAGTTCCACGGGAACGGGCGACCGGCGCGCCAACGCCCGCAGCGCCGGGCGCAGCCCGCCCCGGGACAGCACGGCCGGATGCATGCCACGCGACAGTTCCTGCAGATCGGTGTGCAGCTCCGCCAACCCGGTGACCACCTGCGACAGCTCCGCGCGCAGGGGCTCGTCGGCGGTGGCCTCTATCGCACGCAGCTGCAGGCTCAGTGACACGATGCGCTGCTGGGCGCCGTCGTGCAGGTCGCGTTCGAAACCGCGCCGCGCCTCATCGGCGGCGGCCACGATGCGCGCACGGGATGCGGTGAGCTCGGCGCGGGTCTCGGCGTTGGCGAGCGCCGTGGAGACGAGATCGGCGAAGTCGCCGACGTGATCCTGCAGGTGTGGCGAAATTGCCTGTGACTGACGTGATCCCACCAGCAGGGCGCCTCGGACGGCGCCGTCCACGATCAGCGGGGTGCCGGCTCCCGACCGCACCCCGAGGCCCTGCAGCCGCGCGGCGATGGGGCCGGCGGCGGTGGCGTAGTCATCGATGCGGTCGGGCAGACCGGTCCGCAGGATGCGGGCGCTGATGCTGTCACCGGTCAGCGGGAACCGCTCACCGGCGTGCAGTGCGTTGCTTCCCGCCGGATCGGCGCGGTCGCGCGCGGCGACCACGACGCAGCTGTGTTCGGATTCGAAACGCACCAGCGTCACATGATCGGCGCCGAGGCTCTGGGAAAGCTCATCGACGGCCACGGCGGACACCTCTGCAGGGTCGGCGGACCGCGCGACGAGGGTGGCCACCCTGCGCAGCGCGGCCTGCTGCGCGGCCAGGGAATCGGCGTGCGCTCGGCGCTGTTCGGCTTCGGCGGCACGCAATCGGGCCTGCCCGACAAGGACATTGGTCAGCAACGCCAGCGTGAGGAACACCGCCAGCGCGGGGGCCAGGCTGTCCCGGCCCTCCAGGTGCAGATAGGCATACACCGCCGCACTTGCCAGCGAGGTCGCGACGGCCAATCCGACATCCCAGCCCGCCGAGACCACCAGCACACCGAGCAGGAGCAGCGCACCGAACGCATTCTCGGGGGCAACCTGCTTGAGCGCGGCCACCGCACCGACCTCGGCGATCAGGAACAGGATTGCCACGATGATGCCGACGCCGACCGGGCGCGCGGTGGGGCGCACCACCTGCGCCAGCATTCGATGCGGCAGGGTTCGCCAGGTCACCGGGCGATGGTAGCCCCGCGCAGGGATGGCGGCATCGGCGAAGATTCCCGTTAACAGGAATGCGAGCGCCGGGCCCGCCCTGCCAAGCTGGTGTCATGACTGTTCCGCGCTGCTTGATCGTCGATGACAGCGCCGCGTTCCGGGACGCCGCGCGCGCCATGCTGGAACGCGGTGGCTTCGCGGTGGTCGGCGCCGCGGCGGACGCAGCGGAGGCGGAACGGTTGGCCGCCGAACTGCACCCCGACCTCGTGCTCGTGGACGTGGACCTGGGGGCAGACAGCGGTTTCGATGTCGCCGGGCGGCTCAATGACAGCCACCGGGATATCGCGGTGATCCTCACCTCCACCCACGATGAGCAGGATTTCGCGGATCTGGTGGCCGCGAGCCCCGCCCGCGGGTTCCTGCCCAAACTCACCTTGTCCGCCGAAGCGATCCGCGGACTGCTCTGACCGGCTACCGCGATTCCAGGTACATGATGACCGCCCGCACCCGCCGGTGATCGTCGCCGGTTTCGGGGAGATCCAGCTTCGTCAGGATGCTGCGCACATGCTTTTCGACGGTGCCCTCTGTCACCCACAACCGGCGCCCGATACCCCCGTTGGACAGGCCCTCGGCCATCAGCGTGAGCACCTCGCGTTCACGGTTGCTCAACGCCGCCAGCGGATCGTCGCGCCGGCGCGCAGAGACCAACTCGGCCACCAGGGCGGGATCGATCACCGAGGCGCCATTGCTGACGCGGCGCAGGGTGTCCACGAAATCGTTCACGTCGACCACGCGGCTCTTGAGCAGATAGCCGATGCTGTGACCGCCGGCCAGCAGCTCCATGGCGTGATCGACGTCGACATGCGCCGAGAGCACCATGATCGCCGTCTCCGGTGACCGTTCGCGGATCAGCCGGGCGGCGTCCAGACCCTCGGTGCTGTGCCCCGGCGGCATCCGGATATCGGTGAGCACCAGCTGGGGATCCTGTGCGTCCACCAGGGTCAGCAGCTGCTCGGCGTCGCCCGCCTGGCCGACGACCTCGAATCCTTCGCGCTGCAGCAGACTCGCGAGACCTTCGCGCAACAGCACGTCATCGTCGGCGATGACCACCCGCAGGGCATCCATGCTGTCCTTTCGGCGCCGACCCTTTCCGCGCGGCTGAATTGTCGCACCCGGCGACCTGTCCGCGCGCCGGGTGCGGCACGGAATGGGGGCTACCCGGTAGTGCGGCCTGCGGGAAAACGGCGTCGGCGATGCCGGGCAGCGTCGTCGACAGCGGGCGCCCGGCAGAGCAGGCTTGGACCCATCGAGCCACCGAGTCCAGCCCGAGGAGCACATCATGACCGCAGCACCCGCCCGCAGCCCGCACGCCACCTCCCTGCTCGACAGCGACGACGTCGAACGATCCGACCTCGGATCCATCCACCGGATCACCGCGGACAACTTCCCCATCCTGCGTGGGTTGTCGATGAAACGGCTGGTGCTCAACCCGGGCGCGATGCGCACACCGCACTGGCACGCCAACGCCAACGAACTGACCTACTGTGTGTCGGGCACCGCACTGGTCTCCATCCTGGACGACCACAGCCGGTTCTCCACCTTCGTGCTCACCGCCGGGCAGATGTTCCACGCGAATTCCGGTTCCCTGCACCACATCGAGAACATCGGCACCGACGTCGCCGAATTCATCATCGCGTTCCGCAGTGAACGCCCCGAGGACTTCGGTTTCGGCGCGACACTCGGCGCGTTCAGCGACGCGGTGCTGGGCAACACCTACGACCTGCCCGCCTCCGATATGGCCAAGATCCGCCGCGACAGGACCGACCGCAAGCTCGCGGCCCGCACCGGCGATCCCGACATCCCGGCGAGCGCGTACTTGAGCGACCCGCACAAGTTCGATATCGAGGCCCAGGAACCCGGCCTCAACTACGTCAGCGGCAACGCGCGCTTCGCCCGCGACCAGTTCTGGCCGATCCTGAAGGACATCTCGATGTACTCGCTGCGGGTCAACGACAACGGGATGCGGGAACCGCACTGGCACCCGGTGACCGCCGAGATGGGCTACGTCCAGCACGGCGACGCCCGCATGACGATCATGAATCCCGATGGCACGCTGGACACCTGGAACCTGACCACCGGGGACATGTACTTCATTCCGCGTGCCTACCCGCACCACATCGAGAACATCGGCAACGATCAGTGGCATTTTCTGATCTTCTTCGACCAGCCCTCACCTGCCGATATCGGCTACCGCGCCTCGGCGAGCGCCTACTCGCGGCACGTGCTCGCCGCCGCCTTCGACACTCACATCGACGATCTGCCCGTGTTCCCGTTCACCCCGGCCGACCCGCTGATCGTGTCGCGCTGCAACCCCGTCGACACCGACGCCGTCGCACCGTGACATCCGCCATCGGGCTGCCGGTCGATCGCATCGAGGGCCGGGACAAGGTGACCGGGGCGGCTCGCTACGCCGCCGACACGGTGATCGACGGAGTCGTGCACGGCGTGCTGGTGCAGTCCACCATCGCGAAGGGACACGTCACCGCCGACTCCATGACTGCTGCCGCCGCCGCTGCAGCGGCAGCGCCGGGTGTGCTGCACGTGCTGACGCCTTTGAATTGCCCACCGCTGCATGTTCTTCCGGTGGACATGACCTGGGACCTGCCGCTGGAACGCCGCCCGCCGCTCTCGGATCTGAGCGTGCAGCATGTCGGGCAGCACCTGGCGGTCGTGATCGCCGAGACCCCGGAGCAGGCCGCCGACGCGGCCTCGCTGATGAGCTTCGACTACGTGCACGGGTCCGCCCAGCTGACCGCCGTGGACGTGCTGGGCGCCCCGGTGCCCGCCGACGAGAAGGACGGCCAGATCCGGTACGGCACCTACCGGCCCGATCATTTCGTGAAGCTGGACGAGGAAAAGCTGCAGGACAGCCGAGGCGCCGCGGACGAACCCGACGGCATCCGGGTCGCCGCACGATTCACCACACCGGTCAACGCGCACTATCCGATCGAACTGTCGGCGACCGTCGCCCACTGGGATGGCGACATGCTGACCGTGCACGACAGCACCCGCTGGATCACCGGCGAAAGACGGGCGCTGGCCGCCTATCTGGGTCTCACCGAGGACCGGGTGCGGATACTGTCCCCACTGGTCGGCGGCGCGTTCGGGTCGAAGAGCTTCCTGTGGATGCATGTGGTGCTGTGTGCGGTGGCCGCCAGGGCGGTCGGCAGGCCGGTCAAACTGGTGCTCACCCGCAACCAGATGTTCAGCTCCACCGGGCACCGGCCCCGCACCGAACAGCAGGTGGCGTTGGTGGCCGGAGCCGATGGCAGCCTGCTGAGCACCGAACAGCACACCCTCACCGAGACGTCCACGGTGGCGCACTTCTGCGAACCGGTCGGACTGACGGCCCGCTTCCTCTATGCGTCTCCGCGGATGGTGGTCTCCCATACGGTCGCCCGGATCAACGCACCCACACCGTGTTTCATGCGTGGGCCGGGGGAGGCCCCGGGAATGTTCGCCCTCGAAGTGGCGATGGACGAGCTCGCCGAGGCCACCGGAACCGACCCCGTGACATTGCGGCTGCACAACGACCCGGCCTGCGATCAGCCCAGCGGACGGGCCTGGTCGGGCAAGCACCTGCGGGACTGCTATCTGCGGGGCGCCGAACGGTTCGGCTGGTCGCAGCGGTCTGCCGCGCCACGCACGATGCGGCGCAACGGGATCCAGGTCGGCTGGGGGATGGCGACCGCCAGCTATCCCGGGCGCCGGATGGCCTCCGGGTGCCGGGTCGTCACCACCGCCGACGGCCAGATCCGGTTCGCCGCGGCCACCCACGAGATCGGCACCGGTGTGCGCACCGTCATGGCGCAGGTCGGCGCCGATGCCACCGGGATGCCGCTGGAGGCGGTGACGTTCGAATCCGGTGACTCGCTGTTCCCCGACGCGCCCTACAGCGGTGCCTCGCAGACCACGGCCACGGTGGGCTCCGCGGTCGCACTCGCCGGCCGGCAGTGGCGCCGGCGTTTGGGACGCACGCTGACCTCGGTCGCCGAACTGCGCGATGTGCTGAGCGCCGAGCCCGAGCTGCGCGAGCGGCTGACGTTCACCGTCACCAGCGGCGGACCCGACGAAACCGGGCCACTGTCACAGTCTTTCGGTGCTCATTTCTGCGAGGTCGAGGTGGACGAGGAGATCGGCCGGGCGAGTGTGACCCGATGGACCGCGGTCATGGACTGCGGACGGGTCCTGAACCCGAAGCTGGCGGCCAATCAGGTGATGGGCGGTATCACCTTCGGGCTGGGAATGGCGCTGCTGGAACAGGTGCCCTATGACGAGCGCACCGGCCAGCTCATCGGCGAGTACTACCTGCCCACGCATGCCGACCGCCCCGACTTCGACATCACCTTCATCGACGTACCCGACTACGGCCTCGACCCGATCGGGGTGCGCGGTATCGGCGAGATCGGTACCTGCGGGGTGCCCGCCGCCATCGCCAATGCGGTGTACCACGCCACCGGCAAGCGGCTGCGTGATCTGCCGATCACCCTGGAATCCCTGCTGCAGCCCTTCGAACCGGAGCCGACGTCATGACCCAACTACAGCTGACCGTCAACGGCACACCCCGAGCGTTGCGCGCCGACATCCGCACCACCCTGCTGGACCTGCTGCGCGAACGGCTCGGGCTCACCGGGACCAAGAAGGGTTGCGATCACGGACTGTGTGGTGCCTGCACGGTGACCGTCGACGGGGAGCGGGTGCTGAGCTGTCTGACGCTGGCCGCCTCGATCGACGGCGCGGCGGTCGAGACCATCGAGGGTGACGGCGGGGAGTTGGACACCGTCCAGTGCGCCTTCATCCGGCATGACGGATTCCAGTGCGGGTACTGCACTTCCGGTCAGATCACCTCGGCGCGCGCGGTGCTGCGCGAGTTCGGCCGCGGAGATCTGTCCGCGGCGTCGTTCGAGGGGTGCCGGCACGCCGTCGCCGACGGGCCGGACGCGTTGTCCGACGCGGAGATCCGGGAACGGATGGCCGGCAACATCTGCCGGTGCGGGGCCTACGCCAACATCGTTGCGGCGATCAAGGGTGTGGCGATGTGAAGACCTTTGCCTTCGAGCACGCCGGCACGGTCGACGGTGCGGTGCGCAGCGCCACCGCCGGTGCCCGCTACTACGCCGGTGGCACCAACTTGCTCGATCTGATGAAGCTCGGCGTCGAAAGCCCCGCCGCGCTGGTCGACATCGGCCGACTCGACCTGCGCGCGATCACCCCGACCGGCGACGGCGGGGTGCTGGTGGGGGCGGGTGCCACCAACAGCGCCGCGGCCAACCACCCGCTGATTCGCGGGCAGTACCCGATGCTGTCGCAGGCGATCCTGTCCGGTGCCACCACCCAGATCCGCAACATGGCCACCGTCGGGGGAAACCTCGTGCAGCGCACCCGATGCCCGTACTTCATGGATCCCTCCTTCGCCCACTGCAACAAGCGCGATCCGGGATCCGGCTGCGCCGCGCTGCACGGGTTCAACCGGGAACACGCCTTGTTCGGCGCCAGCGCCGCGTGTGTGGCGGTGCACCCCTCCGATATGGCGGTGGCCCTGGCCGCGCTCGATGCCCGGGTGCACGTCCACGGACCCGACGGTTCCCGGTCGCTGCGCATCGACGAGTTCTTCGCGCTGCCAGGGGAATCTCCGGAACGCGACAACACCCTGCGAGCGGCAGAACTGATCACCGGGATCGAACTACCGCCGTCGCCGCTGGGCCCGCACAGCTGGTATCTCAAGGTGCGCGACCGGCACAGCTATGCATTCGCCCTGGTGGCGGTGGCGGCCGGTGTCGAAATCGCCGACGGCGAGATCGTGGCCGCCGCGCTGGCACTGGGCGGTGTGGCCGCCAGACCCTGGCGGGTGGCCGCGGCCGAAGCGAGCCTGATCGGTGCCCCCGCCGGTGACACCGCGTTCCGCGCCGCGGCCGAGTTGATCACCGACGGCGCGGCCCCGCTGGCGCAGAACGGGTTCAAGGTCGATCTCGCCCGAAACAGTGTGGTGCGGGCGCTGCGCCGTGCCGTCCGGTGAGACACTCACCTCATGACCGTCACCACTCTGATGGCTTCGATCTTGAACTGGCTGCGCGCCGGTTACCCGGACGGGGTTCCCGGTCCGGACCAGGTGCCGCTGCTGGCGCTGCTGCGGGCCACGCCGCTGACCGAAGAGCAGGTGCAAGAGGTGGTGCGCAATATCGCCGAGGTCGCCGCGCCCGCCGATATCGAGGAACCGATCACCCGCGACGATATCGAAGCATCGATCTCTGAGGTCACCAACCACGATGCGGGCCCGGAGAACACCGCCCGGGTGGCGGCAAAGTTGGCGGCCGCGGGATGGCCGCTGGCCGACCTCGCCGGACAGTAGCCGGCGCTACCCGTCGAGCCAGGGTTGTTCGTTGGCCTCCAGGCGCTGCCGCTCCTCGGTGCGCTCGTCGGCCCAGGCCTCCTCGAACCGCTTGCCCGGTGTGGCGCTCGGTATCCGGTTCAGCATGTTGCTCAGCCACTTCGGTGGTTGGGCCGGTTCCCATTGGGGCAGAGCGGTGCTCAGTGAGGCCATGGTCTTCAGAACCACGAACACACCGAAGAATGCGTCCGGTGTGTCGGTGAGCGCGATCGCGGCGAAACCGATGAGCAGCGTGAGATGCACGACCATGACCCGGCTGAGCACCTGGCTGGAGGTCTGCTCGAGTTGGCGGAACGGCCAGCGCCGCAGGCTGAGCAGGTCCACCAGGAAGCCCACCGTCAGAAAAGCCAGCACGCTCAGGCAGCCGAATGCCACACTGCGCCAATCAATCTGGGCGATATGGCCGACCTTGTTGTGATTGAGCAGGAAGAGGATGACGCCCAGGAACACCCCGTGCGCGGCGCAGAAGCTCAGGCTGACGACCCCGAAGCTGGACAGGAACGTCGACAGCGGCTTTCGGCGCCGGGTCTTCGATGTCCGGTAGTCGATGTGCCCGCCGCCCTGGTGGCCCGCCGCGTTGTACCGGAAATGGCCACGGCGCGGAGACCATCGCTGGTGCAGGGCGATCCGCGCCAGGACGAACAGACAGGCGGCGAGCGTCTCGAACCAGTAGACCGCCAGCGTGGTTCCACCGGACCAATGCTGGGTGAACCAGCCGACCACCGGGACGGCGATCACCCCGAGAGCGGACAGCACGTGCAGGATCCGGTTCACCCGCAGATCGTCGCACGCCGCAAAGAAAGACACCGGGTCTCGCCGCTGAGGCGATACCCGGTGTCTGTCGGCCGTTGTGGCAGCCTGGA
This sequence comes from Mycolicibacterium frederiksbergense, assembly GCF_012223425.1. GTDB lineage: Bacteria > Actinomycetota > Actinomycetes > Mycobacteriales > Mycobacteriaceae > Mycobacterium > Mycobacterium frederiksbergense. The sequence goes on along the minus strand of NZ_CP038799.1, from coordinate 272,280 downwards.
TTTGGCTACAGCGTCGAGGTGTCGATGACGAAGCGGTACCGCACATCGCTGGCGAGCACCCGCTCGTAGGCCTCGTTGACGTAGGACGCCTCGATGACCTCGATCTCCGGGGTCACATCGTGTTCGGCGCAGAAGTCCAGCATCTCCTGGGTCTCGGCGATGCCACCGATCATCGAGCCGGCCAGGCTGCGGCGCAGCCCGCCCAACGGGAAGAACGGCACCGACAGCGGCTGCTCGGGAGCGCCGAGTTCGACCAGGGTGCCGTCACGGCCGAGCAGACCCAGGTAGGCGCCCATGTCGAGGTTGGCCGACACCGTGTTCAGGATCAGGTCGAACTTGCCGGCGAGCTTGGTGAAGGTGTCCGGGTCGGAGGTGGCGTAGTACTCGTCGGCGCCCAGGCGCAGACCGTCTTCCATCTTCTTGAGCGACTGGCTCAGCACGGTCACGTGGGCGCCCATCGCGTGGGCGATCTTCACGCCCATGTGGCCGAGACCGCCGAGGCCGATGACGGCGACCTCCTTGCCGGGGCCGGCGTCCCAGTGCCGCAGCGGCGAGTACAGCGTGATGCCGGCGCACAGCAGGGGAGCGGCCTTGTCCAGCGGGATGCTGTCGGGGATGCGCAGCACGTAGTTCTCGTCGACGACGATCGCGGTGCTGTAGCCGCCGTAGGTGGGGGTGCCGTCCTTGCCGGTGGCGTTGTAGGTGCCGATCATGCCGCCCGGGCCGGTGCAGTACTGCTCCAGACCTTCCTTGCAGCTATCGCATTCGCGGCATGAGTCGACGAAGCAGCCGACGCCGACGTGATCGCCGACCTTGTACTTGGTCACCTCGGAGCCGATCTCGGTGACGATGCCGGCGATCTCATGGCCGACGACGACGGGGTAGTTGGGCTCGCCCCACTCGCCCTTGACGGTGTGGATGTCGCTGTGACAGATACCGGCGAACTTGATGTCGAATGCGACATCGTGCGGGCCCACGTCCCGTCGCTCGATGGTCGTCTTCTTCAGCGGCGACGTGGCCGAGTCGGCGGCGTAAGCGGAAACAGTGGTGGTCATCGATCAGTCCTCTACATGCGTTTTGTATTTATGGACAGCCATGCATGTCCACGTGCGAATACATGCACCTTCACCAGACAGTAGTGAAGGAAACAGAATCAGGCGCAGCTGTGCGCCCTGTGGAGCACAACCCGTCGGGTACCCGGTCTAATCCCGGTTGAAGCTGTGAATCGGCTTAAAGCCCCGGCGCGCGGAAACCGGGAGTGAAGCTGACCCGGTCGTAGCGGACGACACCGGCCTGGGCGTACGGGTCACTCGCGGCGAGGGCGTCGGCCTCCTCGGCGGACATCTCCGCCGCGATCAGCACCGCACCGTCCTGGGACTGCACCCGGCCGGCCAGCAGGACACGGCCGGCGGCGACCTCGTCGGTCAACCATTGCAGGTGCGCCGGACGGGTCTGGTCGATGACGTCGAGCGGCTGCAGGTAGGTGATCGTCAGTACGTGGAACACGCGCGGGAGTTTACCGGCGGGCTGGGGGTACCTCCCGCTTGCGGGGGAGGGCGTAGCGACCGGGGAATCGGGTCAGTTGATGGGCGCGTTCAGCCAGCGCAGGTCTTCGACGATGCCGCGGGCCGCGATCACGCCCTGCCCCGTCTGCCACACCTCGTTGTTCACCGCGTACACCCGGTCGTCCCGGTTGGCCGAGAGCTTGCGCCAGGCGTCGCTGTTGAGCACCGTGGCCGCCCGTTCCCTGGCTTCGGCCGTCTCGAAGGACAGGTAGATGACGTCACCGTCGGCCGCGGACAGATCGGTGTCCCCGGACAGTTCGGCGGTACTCACCTCGGTGTAGGGCACATCCGTGAAGCGTTGTGCCGCAGGGCGATCCACGCCGACCGCGCTCAGCACGGTGGCCGGGAAGTTCGCCGCGCCGTACACCCGCATCGTGGTCTCGGTGAACTGCACGACCGAGGCCTGGAAGTGGGTGGCGTCGGCGCGGTCACCGGCTTCGCGGGCGTCGCGGGCGAACCCGTCGAGCACCGCATCGGCGGCGCCGGGGCGCCCGGTCGCGGACGCCACCGCGCGCAGGGTGTCCTGCCAGTCGGTGGCGCCGCCGGTGAACACCGTCGGCGCGATCTCGGTCAGCGCGGCGAACGAATCGGGCGTCTGAGTCACCGAACCGAGGATCAGGTCGGGGGCCGCGCCGCGGATCGCGTCGAGGTCCGGCGCGTCGCGCGGACCGAAACCCGGCGCGTCATGCAGGACGGTGCCCAGGTAGGACGGCTGGGGCACGGTGGTCCCGACCACCCGGCCCTGCAGGCCCAGCGCGCAGAGTGCGTCGAGCTCGGAATTCGACAACGCCACGATCCGCTGCGGGTCGCCGCGCAGTTCGGTGTCCGGAGGGATGTCGACACCATTGCCCGGCTCACTGCGCTCCTGCCCGCCGATACCGCCGGCGTTGCGGACCCGGCGTGGCGCGTCGGTGGACTGCGCGGCCGCCGGTTCGGGGGCGCACGATTCGTCGGGTTTGCGATGGTTGCCCAACACGTCGGCGCTGGCGATGCGGGTGGTGCTGGTGATCGGGGCACCCGGGTCGGCGGTCGGCGCGGTCTCGGCGGCCCCACAGGCCGTCAGCAGGGTCAACGAGGCCGCGACACCCGCGGCGAGCAGGCCCTTGCGCGCAGTGGGGAACGGCACGCGCCCGAGGGTAGCAACAGCGGCGTTTCCAGCCGGTCAGGGACCGTTCACACTCAAATACGACAGTTTGTAGGACACCGATGCCGCGGCTGGCGGTGATGGGGATAAGATGCCCGACAGAGCCATTGCCGGGATGACCCGTCGACTTTTTATGGAGGATCTGTTGGTAGCCGAAGCGCCCCCAATCGGAGAACTCGAGGCACGGCGTCCGTTCCCGCAGCGGATGGGCCCCAAGGGCAACCTCATCTACAAGCTGATCACCACGACCGATCACAAGCTGATCGGCATGATGTACTGCGTCGCCTGCTTCATCTTCTTCTTCATCGGCGGCCTGATGGCGCTGCTGATGCGCACCGAACTCGCGGTGCCGGGCCTGCAGTTCCTCTCCAACGAGCAGTTCAACCAGCTGTTCACCATGCACGGCACCGTGATGCTGCTCTTCTACGCGACCCCGATCGTGTTCGGTTTCGCGAACCTGGTGCTCCCGCTGCAGATCGGTGCCCCTGACGTCGCGTTCCCGCGATTGAACGCCTTCTCCTTCTGGCTGTTCCTGTTCGGCGCGCTGATCGCCATGGGTGGCTTCATCACCCCCGGCGGTGCCGCCGACTTCGGCTGGACCGCCTACTCCCCGCTGACCGACGCCATCCACTCGCCGGGCGCCGGTGGCGACCTGTGGATCATGGGCCTGGCCGTCGGCGGTCTGGGCACCATCCTCGGTGGCGTCAACATGATCACCACCGTGGTCTGCATGCGCGCCCCCGGCATGACCATGTTCCGGATGCCGATCTTCACCTGGAACATCCTGGTGACCTCGATCCTGGTGCTGCTGGCCTTCCCGCTGCTGACCGCCGCCCTGTTCGGCCTGGCCGCCGACCGTCATCTCGGCGCACACATCTATGACCCGGCCAACGGCGGTGTGCTGCTGTGGCAGCACCTGTTCTGGTTCTTCGGTCACCCCGAGGTGTACATCATCGCGCTGCCGTTCTTCGGCATCGTGAGTGAGATCTTCCCGGTGTTCAGCCGTAAACCGATCTTCGGCTACACCACCCTGATCTACGCGACGCTGGGCATCGCAGCGCTGTCGGTGGCCGTGTGGGCGCACCACATGTACGCCACCGGTGCCGTACTACTTCCTTTCTTCAGCTTCATGACCTTCCTGATCGCGGTGCCGACCGGCATCAAGTTCTTCAACTGGATCGGCACGATGTGGAAGGGGCAGTTGACCTTCGAAACACCGATGTTGTTCTCGGTGGGCTTCCTGGTCACCTTCCTGCTCGGTGGCCTGTCCGGTGTGCTGCTGGCCAGCCCGCCGCTGGACTTCCACGTCACCGACAGCTACTTCGTCATCGCGCACTTCCATTACGTGCTCTTCGGCACCATCGTGTTCGCCACCTACGCGGGCATCTACTTCTGGTTCCCGAAGATGACGGGCCGCCTGCTCGACGAGCGTCTGGGCAAGCTGCACTTCTGGCTGACCTTCATCGGCTTCCACCTGACCTTCCTGGTGCAGCACTGGGTCGGTGACGAGGGCATGCCGCGTCGTTACGCCGACTACCTGCCCAGCGACGGGTTCACCACGCTGAACGTCATCTCCACCGCGGGTGCGTTCGTGCTCGGTGTCTCGACGCTGCCGTTCGTCTGGAACGTCTTCAAGAGCTGGCGTTACGGCGAGCCCGTCGTGGTCGACGACCCGTGGGGCTATGGCAACTCCCTGGAGTGGGCGACCAGCTGCCCGCCGCCGCGGCACAACTTCACCGAGCTGCCCCGGATCCGTTCCGAGCGTCCGGCGTTCGAGCTGCACTACCCGCACATGGTGGAGCGGATGCGCGCCGAGGCGCACATCGGCCGCGCACACGGACCCGATGACGGTGACGTGACCAGAATCGATGACGTCGAAGTCCGCAGCTGATCTGACGCCTACCTGACCCATAGTCGCGCGTTCGCGGGCACAAAGCCGATCTCGAGGCATCAAACGGAGGTGAGTGTGCCGACGGCCTCGCAGTCAGTCGACCCCTCGCGCAAGCGTTCATCGTTGTTGATCACCGTCAGCGGCGTGGACCAGCCCGGCGTGACGTCCGCACTTTTCGAGGTGCTGTCGCGGCATCACGTGGAGCTGCTCAACGTCGAACAGGTGGTCATCCGGGGCCGGCTCACCCTCGGTGTGCTGGTGTCGGTGGATTCCAAGGTCGCCGACGGCGCGGAGTTCGACGGCGAGGTCCGTGCCGCCATCCACGGGGTGGGCCTGGACGTCGAGATCGAGCGCAGCGATGACAAGCCGGTGCTGGAGGAGCCCTCCACCCACACCATCGTGGTGCTGGGCCGGCCCATCACCGCCGAGGCGTTCGGTGTGGTGGCCCATGAGGTCGCCGCCCTCGGGGTCAACATCGACGCCATCCGCGGTGTCTCCGATTACCCGGTGACCGGTCTGGAACTGCGCGTCTCGGTACCCCGCGGCGGTGCGACCTATGTGCAGCTGCAGAACGTGATGGCGCGCACCGCCGTCACGCTCGGTGTCGACATCGCGTTGGAGGACTACAGCCTGTCGCGGCGTACCAAGCGGCTCATCGTGTTCGATGTCGACTCCACGCTGATCCAGGGCGAGGTCATCGAGATGCTGGCCGACAGGGCGGGGGCGCTCGCTGCGGTCGCCGAGGTCACCGAGGCCGCGATGCGCGGTGAACTGGACTTCGCCGAGTCGTTGCACAAGCGGGTGGCGACGTTGGCGGGGCTGCCCGCCGAGGTGCTCGACGAGGTGGCCGACCAGATCGAGCTGACTCCCGGCGCCAGAACCACCATCCGGACGTTGCGGCGCCTGGGCTATCACTGCGGCATCGTCTCCGGTGGCTTCCGTCAGGTGATCGAGCCGCTGGCCCACGACCTGATGATGGATTTCGTGGCCGCCAACGAGCTCGAGATCGTCGACGGCAAGCTCACCGGTCGGGTGGTGGGCCAGGTCATCGACCGGCCCGGGAAGGCCAAGGCGCTGCGTGATTTCGCGCAGCAGGTCGGCGTGCCGATGGAGCAGACCGTGGCCGTCGGTGATGGCGCGAACGACATCGACATGCTGTCGGCGGCCGGGCTCGGGGTGGCGTTCAATGCCAAGCCGGCCCTGCGGGAGGTCGCCGATGCCTCGCTGAGCCATCCGTACCTGGACACCGTGCTGTTCATCCTCGGGGTGACCCGCGGTGAGATCGAGGCCGCCGACGCGGTCGACGGGACGGCGCGCCGGGTGGAGATCCCGGAGACCTAAACGACCACCGCCGTGCGGGTTTCGCCGGTGACGGCGCCCCCGGTGATGGACTGCCAGGCCCGCGCCATCAGGTCGACGGCGGCTTCGAGCTGCGGTTCGGGCAGCGCGTAGGGCACCCGGATGAATCGTTCCAGGGTGCCGTCGACCCCGAACCGCGGCCCGGCGGGTAGGTCCAGTCCCAACCGCGATGCCGCCGCAGACAGTGCGGTGCTCATCGGTGCGGGCAGTTGCACCCACAGCGACATCCCGCCGCGGCCGGGGCCCGGCCGCCAGTCAGGTAGCCGGCGGGCCAGCAGCTCGATGAGGAAGGCCCGCCGGGCCAGCAGCAACTCGCGGCGCTCCGGTAGTACGTCGTCGCGGATCTGCAGAAGTTTTGCCGCGGCGAGTTGTTCGAGAATGGGAGTGCCCAGATCCACCGAGGCGCGGTGCGCCGCGATGGTGGCCAGGGTGGCCGGTTCGGCCCGGATCCAGCCGATACGCAACCCGCCCCAGAACGATTTGGACATCGAACCGATGGTGAGCACCAGGTCGTGTCGGGACGGCACGGCGGCGGCCAGCGGCGCGGGCGGTTCCTCGTCGATCCACATGTCCAGGATGGACTCGTCGACGATGGTGCGGGTCCTGGTCTCGGAGATGATGTGGCCCAGTCGGTTTCGCTCCTCCGGCGGCATGGTAAACCCGGTGGGGTTGTGATTGTCGGGGATGACGTAGGCCAGCACGGGGGCCAGTTGGCGGATCGCGGAGTGCAGCGCGTCGAGTTCCCACCCGTGCTCGTTGAGCGCCACCGGTACCGCGCGTGCCCCCGAGGTCGAGATGCAGGACAGCGCACCGTGATAGCTGGGCTGCTCGACGAGCACCCGGTCGCCGGGCTGGGTGAACGCCGCCAGGATCAGGCCGATGGCGTGTTGGGCACCGCTGGTGATCATGATCTGTGCCGGGTCGGTGGGGAGTCCACGCGTGCAATATCTTTCGGCCACCGCGGTGCGCAGCGCGCAGACGCCGGTCAGTTCGTGGCCCGTTTCGGCAAGATAGGGCGTGATGTCGTGGGCGGCATCGGCGAAGGCCTCCAGCACGGCGGCGCTGGGCGCGGACAGCGCGGCGGCGGCCAGGCTCATGGTCGGTGCGCCGGCCGCGGCGGGAATCTGCGGTCGCGGCGGGAGGGAAGCGGTGCCGCGGGCGCCACGGCGGGCATTGAGGTAGCCGTCCTCGCGCAGCGCGTTGAACGCCGCGGTGACCGTGGTCCGCGAGACCCGCAGCACATCGGCCAGCGCCCGCTCACTGGGCAGCCGTGATCCCACCGGGACGCGGCCGTCGACGATGAGCAGGCGGATGGCGTCGGCCAGCCCCAGGTAGGCCGGACCGGTCGAACTGGTCGTGCGCCAGTTGCCCAGTTCGCGGGCCAATAGGTCCACATCGAGAGCTCTGGTTCCCATATCGCTAGACATTGAGGCCAGTATCTGCCAACTGGCTATTGATTGGCAAGCCACATGGCCATGATCATCGTGTCATGAGGAAGAACTGGATATCTCGGGTGGCTGGGAAGTACCGGCGGTCCGGCACCTACAACAGGCGTGCCATCGACAGCACCGATGCCCGCCGGGTGCACGGCGAACTGGACGCCATCCGCGCCCGTTTCCCCGACCACGCATGAAGACGCGCGCTGAATCCACTCCCCGGGTCGTCGCCCGCAAGCGGGAGGTGCCCCCAGCGCTCCTGCCCGCCGGTCTGTTGTTCTTCGGCCTGACCGGCTACGGCTTCTCCATGGCCATGATGGTCCAGGCCGGACTCGGACTGGACCCGTGGGACGTCTTCCACCAGGGCCTGAGCCGGCATACCGGGATGACCATCGGCCTCGCCTCGGCGGTGGTCGGGGTGGTGGTGTTGCTGGCCTGGATCCCGCTGCGCAACCGGCCGGGCATCGGCACCATCGCCAACGTCATCGTCATCGCGGTCACCGTCGACATCGGTATCGCCGTGCTGCCCGCCCCCGACGATCTCCGGCTGCGGGTCCCGATGATGCTGGGCGCGGTACTGCTCAACGCCGTCAGCACCGTGCTCTACATCGGTGCCGGGCTCGGCCCCGGCCCTCGCGACGGACTGATGACCGGACTGGTGGCGCGCACCGGGCTGTCGGTGCGGCTGGTCCGCACCCTTATCGAGGCCACCGTGCTGACCGCCGGGTGGCTGCTCGGCGGCACCGTCGGCGTCGGGACCGTCATCTACGCGTTCGGGATCGGGCCACTGGTGCAACTGATCCTGCGGTACATGCCCCGGCGGCTGCTCTTTCACGACTTCGGCGCAGCCGGGCGAGCGGAGCGACCGGAAATGGCACCGGGCGGTGGTGGGCGGCGCCGTTCGGCCGAGGGCGACGACACTACGATGAGCGGGTGCCAGCAGACGAGCCCATCGCAGACCCCGACCTGCTGATCGATTTTGCCAAGGTCACCCTGCGCCGCGGGGGTAAGACGCTGGTCGGGCCCATCAATTGGGCCGTCGAACTCGACGAGCGCTGGGTGGTGATCGGTCCGAACGGGGCGGGCAAGACCTCACTGCTGCGGATGGCGGCCGCCATCGAGCACCCGTCCTCGGGCACCGCATTCGTGCTCGGCGAGCGGCTCGGGCGCACCGACATGTCGGAGCTGCGGTCCCGGGTCGGGCTGAGCAGTTCGGCGCTGAGTCAACGGATTCCCGACGACGAGATCGTCCGCGACCTGGTGGTGTCGGCCGGGTACGCGGTGTTGGGCCGCTGGCGGGAAAAGTACGACGACGTCGACTACGAGCAGGCCGTCGACATGCTGGAAAGCCTGGGCGCCGAGCATCTGGCCGAACGCACCTACGGCACCCTGTCCGAGGGGGAGCGTAAACGGGTGCTGATCGCCCGCTCGCTGATGACCGATCCGGAACTGCTGCTGCTCGACGAGCCGGCCGCGGGACTGGATCTGGGTGGTCGCGAGGAACTGGTCTCCCGGTTGGCCGATCTGGCCGCCGATCCCGACGCACCGGCCATCGTGCTGGTCACCCACCACGTCGAGGAGATCCCGCCCGGGTTCAGCCACTGCCTGCTGCTCTCGGAGGGCAGCGTGGTCGGTGCCGGGCTGCTGACCGATGTGCTGACCGCGGAGAATCTGTCCGCGGCGTTCGGGCAGTCGATCGCGCTGGACTACATCGACGGCCGCTATTTCGCGCGGCGCACCCGTAGCCGCGCCGCGCACAGGAGGCGAGCCACATGACAGACCCCGCAGACCCGTTGGTGCCCCGGCCCGCCTCCACGGTGATGCTGCTGCGCGATCAGGGCACCCCGGCCTCACTCGAGATCTTCCTGATGCGCAGGCACTCGGCGATGGACTTCGTCGCGGGGGTGATGGTGTTCCCCGGCGGCGGCGTCGACGAGCGCGATCGGGGCACCAACATCGCCTGGTACGGGCCGAAACCCGATTGGTGGGCCGAACGCCTCAACGTCGATGTCGACCTGGCCGAGGCGCTGGTGTGCGCCGCGGCCCGCGAGACCTTCGAGGAATCCGGGGTGCTGTTCGCCGGTGCGGCAGATGACTCCGACATCCTCGTCGACGACGCGTCGGTGTACCGGGAACAGCGCGCGGCACTGGCCAACAACTCGCTGTCCTTCGCGGACTTCCTGCGCGCCGAGAAGCTGGTCCTGCGCGCTGATCTGCTGCGGCCGTGGGCCAACTGGGTCACGCCCAAAGAAGAGCGCACCCGCCGCTACGACACCTACTTCTTCGTCGGTGCCATTCCGGACGGCCAGCTCGCCGATGGGGAGAACACCGAGAGCGACCGTGCGTTCTGGTCCACCCCGCAGGCCGCGCTCGACGAGTTCGCCGAGGGCCGGTCCTTCCTGCTGCCGCCGACCTGGTCGCAGCTCGACTCGGTCAACGGACGCAGTGTGGCCGACGTCCTGGCCACCGAACGCCGGATCGTGGCGATGGAGCCGAGTCTGAGCGCGGACAAGGGGACCGGCGACTGGGACATCGAGTTCTTCGACGGCGCCCGCTACAACGAGGCCCGCAACCGGCGCGCCCCGGACGGCTACCGGGGCGCGAAAAGCACATGAGCGAAATCTTCACCACCGCGAGCAGCGGTGAATTTGTCGCCACCGCGAGCAGCGGTGAGTTCGTCACAGCCGTCGTCGCCGACGGGATCGGCACCCTGGTGCTGTCCCGACCGCCCAGCAACGCGCTGACCAGACAGATGTACCGCGAGATCGAGGCGGTGGCCGCCGGCCTCGGCGGCCGCGACGATGTCGGCGCCGTGATCGTGTACGGCGGCCATGAGGTCTTCAGCGCCGGTGACGACGTATCGGAGCTGCGCCGCCTGGGCGCCGCCGATGCCGAGAGCGTCACCGCGGCCTGCCGGGCCGCGCTGGACGCCGTCGCGGCCATCCCGAAGCCGACCGTCGCCGCGGTCACCGGCTACGCGCTGGGTTCCGGGCTGGCGCTCGCCCTGGCCGCGGACTGGCGGATCTCCGGCGACAACATCAAGGTGGGCGTCACCGAGGTGCTCGCCGGGCTGCTGCCCGCCGCCGGCGCCGACCGGCTGGTCGGCACGGTTGGCGCCGCCCGGGCCAAGGAGCTGGTGTTCAGCGGCCGGTTCGTCGGCGCCGACGAGGCCCTTTCCCTCGGTCTGGTCGATGAGCTGGTGGCCCCGGACGGTGTCTACGACGCCGCGCTGAGCTGGGCGCGCCGGCACGCCGAGGCGCCCGGATACGTGCTCGCCGGAGCCAAGGCGATGATCAATGCCGCCGGTGCGGTGATCGACGGCCCAGGTGAAGGGGTACGCCGCTACGTCGAGGTCTTCGAGGCGACCATCGGCAGTTAGGCTGCCCATATGACGAGCACGGACCATACGCCCCACGTCGACGCCGACGCGGAGCTCACACCGAATCCGCACGCCACCGCCGAGCAGGTTGAAGCCGCGCTGAAGGACACCAAGCTGGCCCAGATCCTCTATCACGACTGGGAAGCCGAGACCTACGACGACAAGTGGTCGATCTCCTATGACCAGCGCTGCATCGACTACGCGCGCGGGCGCTTCGACGCCATCGTCCCCGACGAGGTGCAGCGCGAACTGCCCTACGACCGGGCACTCGAGCTGGGCTGCGGCACCGGATTCTTCCTGCTCAACCTGATCCAGGCCGGGGTGGCCCGGCGCGGCTCGGTCACCGACCTGTCCCCGGGCATGGTCAAGGTCGCCACCCGCAACGGGCAGGGCCTGGGACTCGATATCGACGGCAAGGTCGCCGACGCCGAGGGCATCCCCTATGAGGACAACACCTTCGACCTGGTGGTCGGTCACGCCGTGCTGCACCACATCCCCGATGTGGAGAAGTCGCTGCGCGAGGTGGTGCGCATCCTCAAGCCGGGTGGCCGCTTCGTCTTCGCCGGCGAACCCACCAGTGCGGGCAACGTCTACGCCCGCAACCTGTCCACCCTGACCTGGCGGCTGTCCACCAACATCACCAAGCTGCCCGGCCTGGAGGGCTGGCGGCGTCCGCAGGAGGAGCTCGACGAGTCCTCGCGTGCCGCGGCCCTGGAAGCCGTGGTGGACCTGCACACCTTCGATCCCGAGGATCTGGAGCGGATGGCAGCCAATGCGGGCGCCGTCGAGGTGGCCACCGCCAGCGAGGAATTCACCGCCGCGATGCTGGGCTGGCCGATCCGCACCTTCGAGGCCTCGGTGCCTCCGGGCCGGTTGGGCTGGGGCTGGGCCAAATTCGCGTTCAACAGCTGGACGACGCTGAGCTGGGTGGACGCCAACGTGTGGCGCCGGGTCGTGCCCAAGGGCTGGTTCTACAACGTGATGGTCACCGGGGTCAAGCCGTCCTGACGGCGGGCAGGAGCGAAGCGACACGGGGTGGCAGTCCAGTTCTCCGTCGCCGACGTCGCCTACCTGTGTGGCGACGACGGTCGGCGAGCGCTGGCCGAGGTGGCCGGTCTGGGGTTGGTCGGTGCCGGTCAGGTCGCCGATATCGCCTCGGTGCGAACACATTTCGGTGAGCACACCGCGGTGCTCGTGGAGACGACACTGCTGCGCCGCAAGGCGGCGGCCAAGTTCAGCGATCCGTCGTCGTGGCTGTTCACCGACGATGCGCTACAGCAGGCCACCGCGGCCGCGGTGGCCGTGCACCGGGCCCGCCGGCTCGCCGGCGCGCGGGTGCACGACGTGACCTGCTCGGTCGGCGCCGAACTCGCCGCGCTGCGTCCGGTCGCCGGGCAGTTGCTGGGCAGTGATCTGGACCCGGTGCGACTGGCCATGGCGCGCAACAACGTTCCCGATGTTGCGGTGTGCCGCGCGGATGCGCTGCGCCCGGTCACCCGTGGCACCGTGGTGCTGGCCGACCCGGGCCGGCGCAGCGGCGGGCGGCGCCGGTTCGATCCGCGCGCCTACACCCCGCCGCTGGACGAGTTGTTCGACGCCTACCGCGGACGCGATCTGGTCGTGAAGTGCGCGCCCGGAATCGATTTCGATCAGCTCCCCGAGCTCGGCTTCCACGGCGAGGTCGAGGTGTGCTCGCTGGGCGGCAGCGTGCGTGAGGCCTGCCTGTGGCCGTCGGGTCTGGCCGCACCGGGTGTGCGCCGCCGCGCCACCTTGTTGGACCGCGGTGAGCAGCTCACCGATGCAGATCCCGACGAATGCACCGTTGCCCCGGCGGGGCGCTGGATCGTCGATCCCGATGGTGCGGTGGTGCGCGCCGGCCTGGTGCGTCAATACGGCACCCGTTACGGGTTGTGGCAGCTCGACCCCGATATCGCGTATCTGTCCGGTGACGAACTCCCGGACGGGGTAAGGGGTTTCGAGGTGCTCGGCGAGATCGGTTTCGACGAGAAGCGGCTGCGCCGCGAACTGACGGCCCGCGACGGTGGTGCGCTCGAAATCCTGGTGCGCGGTGTGGACGTGGACCCCGACGCCCTGCGGCGTCGGCTGAAGTTGCGCGGCGCGACGCCGCACTCGGTGGTCATCACCCGCATCGGCACCGGTGCGGCCGGGCGTGCGGTGGCATTCATTTGTCGGCCGTCCCGATAGCGCCAGGTACCCTGGCGGGCAGCGGCGCCTGTGCCGCTCCCGGTTCTTGGAGGATCCCCCAGATGCGCGTACCCACCGTTGCCGTATCGGTGCTGGCCGCGGCCGCCACCGCCCTTTCGGGTCTTGCGGGTGCCGCGACGGCGTCGGCCGCGCCGCCCAAATGCGAAGACGTGGGCGCCACCCCCGGACCCGGATTCACCTGTCAGATCCAGCAGACCGATCCGGCCTACACGCTCAACATCACCTTCCCGTCCGATTTCCCGGACCAGAAGGCGGTCATCGACTACGTCAAGCAGACTCGCGACGGATTCCTGAATGTGGCCAAGATGCCCGACTCCCGCGGGATGCCTTACGAGTTGGACACCACCTCGGCGCAGTACAGCTCCGCGGTTCCGCCGCGCGGTACGCAATCGGTCGTGTTCACCACCTACCAGAACGTCGGGGGTGCGCATCCGCAGACCTTCTACAAGGCGTTCAGCTGGGATCAGGCCTACCGCAAACCGATCACCTTCGAGAATCTGTTCCGTGAGGGTACCGACCCGTTACCGGTGATCTTCCCGGTGGTGCAGGCCGATCTGGCCAGGCAGTCCGGCATGCCGGACCCGGTGTTGCCCGAATCCGGTCTGGACCCGGCCAACTACCAGAACTTCGCGATCACCGACGATGCGGTGATCTTCTTCTTCGGCCAGGGCGAACTGTTGCCGGAAGCGGCCGGAGCCGTCCAGGTGTCGGTGCCGCGGGCGACCGTCGCCCCGCTGCTCGCCTGACCCCTACGAAAGGCTAGGCGGGCGCGAACCCGTAGACCTGGCCGTCGCTGGTCGCGGTCACCACCCGGCCCTCATGGCCGATCGAGACCCCGACCGGCGCGCCGGTGGCATCTGGCAGCGGGTAGCGGTTGACGGTGCCGCCCTCGATGGGGTCGAACACCAGCAGCGCCTGCCCCCGCTCGCCGTCGCGGACCACCGTGTAGCCGATGTCCTCACCGGCCCGGCTCGATGTCGACAGCGGCTCCACATCCGCACGTGTCCAGACGATCTCACCGGTATCGGTGATACCGGTCAGCTGTGCGCCGGGGCCGCCGCCGGCGACGATGACGCCCCCGGCAGACACCGAGGGCGGGGTCTGCGGCTGATACCCCAGCTCCACCGACCATTTCGCGGTGCCGTCGGCGGTGTCGAGGGCCCACAACCGTCCGTCGCGGCCGTTGACGTAGGCGGTGGTGCCGTCGGCCGACAGCGCCGGGCTGGCGAGGGGACCGCCGCCGACCGCCTCGCTGGTCCACTCGCGGCTCAGGATCGGGGTCTGGTCCGGCCGGTACCGCAGGCCGACGAGCACGGGGGCCTGCGCGCCGGGCTCCCACAGCCCGACCACCACGATCCCGGTCTGCGCGCCGAACGCGGGCGCGGCCGAGATCGGGCATTCCGGGCGGGCTGCCGCGCAGTCGGCGAGACCGCGATCGGAGTCGGTGGGATCGACCCCGGCCACCAGATCCAGCGACGTGCCCACGACGGTGCCCTTGTGCGCGTCGAACACCAGCACCTGACCCAGATGGGTCAGGACGAGCAACTGGCCCGGCGACAGCAGCCGCGGGGTGGTCGGCATCCCGATCACCGGCTGACGCCACCGGATCCACTGGGTGGGCGGGTAGGACATGATGGCGCCGGGCTGGCCGATGTAGAGATTGTCGAAATCGTCGAACAGCGGGCTGGACAGCGCGCCGCCCTGCCACAACCGGGTGCACCAGCGCTGCCGGGCGTTGTTGTCGGTCTCCCAGACCATCAGCGAGCACCCGTCGGGGGTCTGGCCGTTGACGGCGAGATAGCTGCCCGAGCCCAGCGCGGCCTGGGCGCCGAGTTCGCCCTTGACCGACCGTTCCCAGTCCGGCGTGAGCGCCTGCGCCCCTTCGATGGGCCGGTAGCTGCTGTTGGCGGCGTCGGCGTATTGGGCCGCCCACCCGATCGACGGGTGGGCCTCGACCCACGAATCGGTGTTTGCGCAGGAACTGACGGTCAGCGCCGCGATTCCCAGCACGGCAACAAGCCGGCGCACAGTTCCTCCTCGAGCAGGCATCGAGGTCCGAGACTAGCCCGTGTCGGGCTCGCGTAGGCTGACCGGCCATGACGACGATGTGGGGCGCGCCGTTACACAAGAGGTGGCGTGGTTCGCGCTTGGGCGATCCGCGTCAGGCGCAGTTTCTGACCCGCGACTCGCTGCGCTGGGTGCTGGCGAACAAGGCGTACACGCCGTGGTACCTGGTGCGCTACTGGCGGTTGCTGAAGTTCAAGCTGCGCAACCCGCACATCATCACCCGCGGCATGGTGTTCCTGGGCAAGGGTGTGGAGATCGAGGCCACCCCGGAACTGTCCACCATGGAGATCGGGCGTTGGGTGCACATCGGGGACAAGAACACCATCCGCTGTCACGAGGGTTCGTTGCGCATCGGCGACAAGGTGGTGCTGGGCCGCGACAACGTCATCAACACCTACCTGGACATCGAACTCGGCGATTCGGTGCTGATGGCCGACTGGTGCTACGTCTGCGATTTCGACCACAAGATGGACAGCCTGGAGCTGCCCATCAAGGACCAGGGCATCGTCAAGAGCCCGGTGCGGATCGGCCCGGACACCTGGGTGGCGGCGAAGGTGAGCGTGCTGCGCGGCACCTCCGTCGGCCGCGGGTGCGTGCTCGGCGCGCACGCGGTGGTCAAGGGGGAGATCCCGGACTTCTCCATCGCGGTCGGTTCGCCGGCGAAGGTGGTCAAGAACCGCAAGGTGGCCTGGGACGCGTCGGCCGCCGAGCGCGCCGAACTGGCCGCGAACCTGGCCGATATCGAACGGAAGAAAGCCGCCCGCTGATCAGCGCAGCGCGCCCTGGAGCAGGGTGCGCCACACGGGCTCCGCGAGCGCGGCATTGCGCGCCGCGTCCTCGCCATAGAAAAACGCATTGACCCCGGTGGCGGTCTGACCGCCGGGGGCGCAGATGCCGAACATCACCGCGCCCGCGGTCGGTTGGGCCAACCGGGCCACCAGGTAGCGCTGGTGCTCGTCCTGATATATCCGGTCCACGAGACCGACGAAATCGTCCTGGGCGGGGTGCAGCGTGCGCAGATCACCGACATCGGCGGCGTCCAGCCCGAACGCGGCCAGCATCAACTTCCACGCCTCGGGCTGGGGCATGCCCCCGGTGGCCGCGAGGTGAAATGTCACCGCGGGTTCACCGGCGAAGTGCGCGAGGTAGTTGTGCAGTACCGCGAAGTGACCGGGCCAACCCGATTCGAAGCCCTCGATCTGGTCATCCCAGTCCGCGCTCTCGGTGAACAGTGAGTGCACCATCCGGATGACACAGTGGTCCCCGGAGCGCGCGGTGACGGTGATCTCGGTGGCCACCGGCGGCGCGTCATCACACCAGTCGCGTTCGACGTAGCCGAACCGATGTGGCGGTTCCCATTGCGTCACTTCGCCGCTGGAGGAACCGTTGGGCCCGAAATCGAATTCGAGGGTGCCGCCGACCTTCTCGTCGATGGCGGCCCTGGTGAACCAGGCTGTGTTCCCCGGTCCCGTGGCGACGGCCTGCCACACCTGTTCCGGAGTGCCCGGCACCACCAGTTGCAGTTCCACCCAGCGTTTTTCGTCGTCATGGTGCACGGGCATCTCGGCGCTCCTGATTCTCGTCGGTCGACGGCGCGGGATAGGACGCGACGAACAGACGATGAGGCCGTCCGCGCGGTGCCGTCTCGTCGTGGTAGCGGGCCGCGAGTGTTGCGACCGCCTCGGTCAGGTCCCTGGTGAAGAAGGCGCGATCCGCCGGGGACCGGAAGCGGATCGTGGTGTCGATCGACAGGGTGGCCAGCCGTTTGTCGGCTTTGCGGGCCGCCTGCCATATTTCGCCCACCTCGTTGACCACGCGGGCCGCCAGCGCGATGAGGTGGCCGGCCGAGAACCGGTCGTTGGTCTTGTCCACCCGGGCGCCGACCGCACCCAGGGCGCTGGGGGACACCACGTAGGAGGCGGCGCTGGCGACCAGCAGACGTTCGGTCAGCCCGCCCCATTGCCGCTCCTCGGCGACGGCCACCAACCGGTGTCGTTCCAGCGCCCGCAGGTGGTAGTTGACCTTCTGACGGGTCAGGCCGACCCGAGCGGCCAGCGTCGCGGCGGACGCCGGCTCACTCAGCTCGGCCAGCAGCCGCGCACGCACGGGATCGAGCGCGCTGGTTGCGGCCGCCGGGTCGGTGATCACCTCGATCTCGACCATGCGCTCAGTCTGACCTTGACAAAAAATATTGTCAAGGGTGCCGAAACACGCGTACCCGGGGTTGCGAAGGGCTTGGCTTCAAGGGGTGGATGCAACAGCACTGCTTGAGGAGTGCTGTTGTCTCGAAGGTCGCTCAAGGCTGTGCGTGAAGCATTCTGGACCCATATCAGTGCCGGTTTCACCGTATGTCAGGCCGCGGAGGCTGCCGGCGTGTCGGAGACGACCGGAGTGGGCTGGTTCACCAATGCTGGCGGGGTGAAACCCCAGTTCAGTGCCCCGAAGAAGAGCGGTCGGCGACGGCGCCTGGATCTGGCTGATCGGATCCGGATCCAGATCGGCGTGCACAACTACGAATCGCTGAACTCAATCGGACGCAGCCTGGGCCGGCCGGCGTCGACGATCAAATACGAACTCGACGTCAACGGTGCCATCGCCGCCCACAACGGCGGCAAGTCCGGCTATCGACGCAAAGAGCGCTTCGGGGCCCGCCAAAGCGGTCGCACCACGATGCTGAACTACGACGCGTTACTGGCCCAGGTCCGCTCAGAGCACCGAGCTCGGCGCCCCAGAGCGGGCAAGCTGGCTACCAACCAGCGGCTGCACGACGCCGTGCAATCCCGGTTGCTTGACCAGCAGCACAGCCCGGCCCAGATAGCCCACCGGCTACGGTGGGACTTCCCCGACGATCCGGAGATGTGGGTGTCTCACGAGACGATCTACCAGGCAATCTACGTGCAGGGCAAGGGGAATCTGCGCCGCGATCTGCACACCTGTTTGCGCACCGGTCGAGCTCTGCGTAGACCACAGCACCGCCCCGACCAGCGCCGCCCTCGCATCCGCGACATGGTCAACATCAGCGATCGTCCCGCCGAGGTCAATGACCGCGCCATCCCTGGCCACTGGGAAGGTGACCTCATCATCGGCGCCAACAGCAGATCAGCGATCGGCACCCTGGTCGAACGCAGCACCCGGTTTGTGATGCTGCTGCACCTGCCTGACAACCACGGCGCGCTCGCGGTGCAAGAGGCGATCGTGGACAAAGTCGCCCAGTTGCCCGCGATCATGGTCCGCACGCTGACCTGGGATCAGGGCATCGAGATGGCCAACCACGCCAAGATCGCAAAGGCCACCGATCTCGACATCTATTTCTGCGATCCGCACTCGCCATGGCAACGAGGCACCAACGAGAACACCAACGGCATACTGCGTCAGTACTTCCCGAAAGGCACTGACCTATCAGGGTTTCCCGCCGACTACCTCGACTACGTCGCAGCCAAACTCAACAACCGACCCCGCCAGACCCTGGGCTGGAGAACACCCGCAGAAGCCCTCGACGCACTACTGTCGGACCCGCCTAAACCACCCGCTGTTGCAACCACGACTTGAAACCGCCGGTGCACATACCCCGGGTACGCGTGTTTCGCGGGGTGGGGGCGCGGGTGGGTCAGCCGTAGTCCGGCAGGGGGCGTTCCACGATCAGCCGGCGCGGTTGTGGTTGCCGCTCGGCACGTTTGGCGGCCAGGTACACCTGCGCGGTGTGGTCGGCGACCGTCGGCCAGGAGAAATCGGAGGTGAGCCGGTCGCGAGCGGCGAGCGCCCGGCGTTGTGCGGCGGCCGGGTCGTCGAGCACCCCGCGCACCGCGGTGGCGAGTGCGGCCACGTTGCGCGGCGGGCAGGACATGCCGGTGACACCGTCGATGACGGCCTCGCCGAGCCCGCCGGCGGTCGAGGTCACCAAGGGGGTGCCGGTGGCGGCGGCCTCCAGCGCGACGATGCCGAACGGTTCGTAATGCGAGGGCAGCACCGCCACATCGGCCCGGTGCAACAACGTGACGAGTTCCTGGTGATCGACGCGCCCGATGAACCGGGTGGCCTTGAGCACCTTGTGCTTGCGGGCCTGCGCGGTGAGGAACTCCAGCTGGGTGCCGTCGCCGGCGATGGTCAGTGTGGTGCCCGGGTGGGTCTTGCGGATGCGGGGGAGCGCCGCGATCGCGTCGTGCACACCCTTCTCGTACTCGAGGCGGCCGAAATAGAGCAGCGCGGCCGGTCCGCCATGGGCCCGGCGCGGCGCGAACGGCCAACCGTCGGTGTCGATCCCGTTCGGGATGACGGTCGTCTCGGACAGTCCCGGGCCGAACAGCGCGTCGATCTCCTCGCGCATGGACGCCGAACAGGTGATCAGCGAGTCGGACTCGTGCACCAGCCAGGATTCCAGGGCGTGTACCTGCCGGCTGACCTGTCCCGACACCCAGCCCGAATGGCGTCCCGCCTCGGTGGCGTGGATGGTGGAAACCAGTGGCACATCGAAGAATTCGGCCAGCGCGATGGCGGGATGGGCGACCAGCCAGTCGTGCGCGTGCACCAGGTCGGGCTGCCAGTCGCGCAGCGTCAGGCCGGAGCGGACCATGGCGTGGCCCATCGCCAGCGTCCAGGCCATCATGTCGGTGCCGAAGCCGAACTCGTGCGGGTCCTGGGCGGCGGCGATGACGCGCACGCCCTCGGTGACCTCATCGGTCGACGGATGGGTGCTCGGGTCGGTGCCGGTGGGTCGCCGCGAGAGCACCACGACCTCATGGCCGGCCAGCACGAGTTCGGTGGCCAGGTGGTGCACGTGGCGGCCGAGGCCGCCGATGATCACCGGTGGGTACTCCCACGACACCATGAGGATCTTCACGGGCATGCACCTTCGACGGATGGGGTCATCGGGGGAGCCGCCTGGCGTCCAGGGCGCCGAACAGCCCGTCGGCGCGGTTCCAGTCACCGGCCAGCCGCTGCGCCTGCTCGCGGCGCCCGGAGGCCAGCGCCGCGGAGATCTCCCGGGTGGCGTGGGCGTGCAGATGCGCGCGGTAGCGGGCGTATTCGGCCGCGGAGTCCTTGCTGACCATGAACGGCCAGTCGCTCGACACCGTCAGCAATGTCTCGCGCAGGATCTGGTCGGCCACCAGATCGCGGGACGCACCTGCGCCGCGGTGGGCCAGCGCCTTGTCCACCGCCGACAGCGCGGTATCGACGACCTCGGCGTTGAGTTGCACCAGATCGGACACCTTCTCGCCGTTCCAGACCTGCCAGTCCTTGCCTGAACCCCAAGAGCTGGGCGGCAATTCGACCGCGGGTCCGACGAATCCGGCCTCGATGGCATCGGCGAGGGTACCCACCCGGACACCGGCCTCGGGCAGTGCGCGCAGCAGTCGTTCCAGCCAGCGCGGGCCCTCGTACCACCAGTGCCCGAACAGCTCGGTGTCGAAGGCGGCGACGACATGCGCCGGCCTGCCGATGCGTTCGGATTCCTCGCGCAGCCGGCGGCGCACCACGCCGACGAAATCCGCGACATGCTTGTCGATCGCCCTGTCGGCGCGCTCGGGCTCGTAGGGGGCCTTGGCCTCCGAGGGCACGTTGCGACCCGTGACCCGGGCCGGCTTGAGGCCGGTGAGGTGGTCATGGGTGTGGAAATCGCGGTAGGCGGCGTGCCCCGGGTAGCCGGACTTCGGGGACCACACCCGGTAGCTGACCTGCAGGTCGCGACCGAAGGCCACCACGTCGGTGTCACCCACGGGCCTGCCCAGCGCGGTATCGCCGTGCAGCGACGGACCGTCGACCATGAAATGGCCCACACCGGCTGCGGCATAACCGATCTCCATTCCCGGGCGTAGGCGCACTCGGGCGCCCAGATGCCCTTCGGGTGTGCGCGAAGCGCTGCCGGGCGTCGGCCAGACCCTCGCGCAGCGCGAACTCGCGCAGCCGCGGATTGAGCAGCGGCTGGAAAGGGTGTGAGAGCGGACCGCCGAGCAGTTCGATGGTGCCGGCGTCGACGAGCTGGCGCAGCAGCGGGCTGCCACCGTGGCGCCACAGCGTGGTGAAACTCTCCAGTGCTTCGGTGGCGGCGGCATGCTCGCGAATGCCGAACTGGCGCATCGCTTCCGCCGAACCGAAGGTGCCCTCATCCCCGGTGCCGGCCTGTACGGTGGTGGCCTCCAGGGCGCGCAGCTGCCAGTTGGCCAGCCAGTGGTGCATGCCGGTCAGGCAGTACGGGTCATCGAGCTGGGCGGTGACCACCGGGGTCATGCCCAGACTCACCAGATGGCTGCGGTCCTCGGCGGCCAGCGTGCGCAGCACCCGCATGAGCGGCAGATAGGACGCCGCCCAGGACTGATAGAGCCATTCCTCGCCGACGGGCCAGCGGCCGTGATGGGCCAGCCACGGCAGGTGTGTGTGCAGCACGAGCGTGAACATGCCGGGTGCCGGGTCCGGCGGTGATTCGGTCACGGCAGCACCGCGATGGCCACCAGATCCAGGCTGTCGTCGATCCGGCTTTCCCGTGCGTCGAGCAGATCGAAATCCTCGGCGCGCACCGCGGCGACGTCGGCGAGCAACTCCTGCGGCCACGGCGCATCCGCGACCGCGCGGTCGATCTGGGCCGCGATGATGGAGCCCCCGTGGCGGGCGTCGAGCGCGGCAAGTCCGGCGCCGTGGAACACCCCGAGCATGGCATCGACCCGGAAGCCGCCCTGCTCCAGCAGTTCGGTGAGCTCGCCGGCGTTCAGTTCGCGGGTGTGGAACGGATTGAGCGGGGTGTCACGCCCCGGCGAGAAGGTGATGCGGTTGGGCGTGGACATCAGCAGCAGTCCGCCCGGGCGCAGCACCCTGGCGCATTCTGCGACGAACTGCCCCTGATCCCACAGATGCTCGATCACCTGGAAGTTGACCACCACATCGACGGAGCCATCGGCCAGCGGCAGATCGGCGAGATTTCCCAGGTGCATCCGCACCCGCGGGTATTTCGCGCGGATGTGGGCAACGGCCTGCTCGTCGTAGTCCACCCCGGTGACGCTGCGCGCGATCCCGGCGATCAGGTCGGCGCCGTAGCCCTCGCCGGGACCGGCCTCGAGCACATCGAGGCCGGCGCACCGGTCGGCGAGTCGCTGGTAGACGACCTCGTGGCGGCGGAACCAGTAGTTCTCCTCGGCGAGGCCGGGGATGGTGCGCTCACCGGTCAGGGGCAGGGGATCGCCCGGGCCAGCGCTGTCGACGGAACCGATTGTGCTCATTGGAAGGCAGGCTAACCCGTAATGGCCGGTTCGCGAACGGATGCCCTGGCGACCGTGGGGTCTGAGCGAACCAACTGACCGGTTATGGTGTCCTTGCGTGCCGTCAAAGTTACTCGCGAGTAACCTGGAGGCCGTTGGACAAAACGTGATATGCCCAGGCCGGCTGCCGGCCTCATCGAGGAGGACGAACCACAGTCATGACAAACATCGTGGTCCTGATCAAGCAGGTCCCTGACACCTGGTCCGAGCGCAAGCTGTCCGAGGGTGATTGGACCCTGGACCGGGAAGCCGCCGACGCCGTGCTCGACGAGATCAACGAGCGTGCCGTCGAAGAAGCGCTGCTCATCAAGGAGCGCGAGGGCGGCGACAGCACTGTCACCGTGCTGACCGCAGGCCCCGAGCGCGCCACCGAGGCCATCCGCAAGGCGCTGTCCATGGGTGCCGACAAGGCCGTGCACCTCAAGGACGACGGCCTGCACGGCTCCGATGTGATCCAGACGGGCTGGGCCCTGGCCCGTGCGCTGGGCACCATCGAGGGCACCGAGCTGGTCATCGCCGGTAACGAGGCCACCGACGGCGTCGGCGGCGCAGTGCCCGCTGTCATCGCCGAGTACCTGGGCCTGCCGCAGCTGACCCACGTGCGCAAGCTCAACGTCGAGGGCGGCAAGGTCACCGCCGAGCGCGAGACCGATGACGGCGTCTTCGGCCTGGAGGCCTCACTGCCCGCCGTGGTCAGCGTCAACGAGAAGATCAACGAGCCCCGCTTCCCGTCCTTCAAGGGCATCATGGCCGCCAAGAAGAAGGAAGTCACCGTCCTGACGCTGGCCGAGATCGGTGTGGAGGCCGACGAGGTGGGCGTGGCCAACGCCGGCTCCAAGGTGCTCTCGTCGACCCCCAAGCCCCCGAAGACCGCTGGCGAGAAGGTCACCGACGAGGGCGAGGGCGGCAAGAAGGTCGCCGAGTACCTGGTCTCCCAGAAGCTGATCTAGTCGCCGATCCCATTCTTCTCTGACAACACATAAGGACATATTCATGGCTGAAGTACTTGTGCTCGTCGAGCACGCCGAAGGTGCACTGAAGAAGGTCAGCACCGAACTGATCACCGCCGCCCGCGTGCTGGGCGAGCCGTCCGCGGTCGTGGTGGGTGCCGAGGGCACCGCCGCGGGTCTCACCGATGGCCTCAAGGCCGCCGGTGCGGCCAAGATCTACGTCGCCGAGTCGGCGGACGTGGACGGCTTCCTGGTCACCCCGAAGGTCGACGTGCTCGCCGCGCTGACCGAGTCGGCCGCTCCCGCCGCCGTCGTCATCGCCGCCAACGCCGAGGGCAAAGAGGTTGCCGGCCGGCTGGCCGCACGTCTGGGCTCGGGCCTGCTGGTCGACGTCGTCGAGATCAAAGAGGGCGGAATCGGTGTCCACAGCATCTTCGGTGGCGCGTTCACCGTCGACGCCCAGGCCACCGGTGATCTCCCCGTGATCACCGTGCGCCCGGGTGCCGTCGAGGCCGCCCCGGCCGACGGTGCCGGTGAGGTCGTCAACGTCGAGGTCCCGGCCCAGGCCGAGAATGCGACCAAGATCACGTCCCGCGAGCCCGTCGTCGCGGGTGACCGTCCGGAGCTCACCGAGGCCAGCGTCGTGGTGGCCGGTGGCCGCGGTGTCGGCAGCGAGGAGAACTTCAAGGTCGTCGAGGAGCTCGCCGATTCGCTCGGGGCCGCCGTCGGTGCCTCGCGTGCCGCCGTCGACTCGGGCTACTACGCCGGTCAGTTCCAGGTCGGTCAGACCGGTAAGACGGTCTCCCCGCAGCTGTACATCGCGCTGGGCATCTCCGGTGCCATCCAGCACCGCGCCGGCATGCAGACCTCGAAGACCATCATCGCGGTCAACAAGGACGAAGAGGCGCCGATCTTCGAGATCGCCGACCTCGGCATCGTCGGCGACCTGTTCAAGGTCACCCCGCAGCTGACCGAGGCGGTCAAGGCCCGCAAGGGTTAGATCCCGCTCTCTGCAGTTCGAAAGGCGCCCCGGAACGCATGTTCCGGGGCGCTTTCGTGTGCTGAGCGTGCTGTTCACGCACCGTGCACGGACACGTCACGCCCCTGATGCCGCCCGGAGACCCGCAGGCGCGACCGTGCTGGCATGAGCACCGCATCTGTCCTCATACCGGCTGATGACATCGACCAGGCGACATCCGGGACACCGGGGCCGCGCTACACCCTGCTGCTGTCCACCGACCCGGCGCACATCGAGGCGGCCCAGCGTCTGCGTCACGATGTGTTCACCTCCGAGCCCGGCTTCGCCATGGCGCCCACCGGTGACGGTCTGGACGCCGACCGCTTCGACCAGTACTGCGATCACCTGCTGGTGCGTGAGGACGGCTCCGGCGAACTCGTCGGCTGCTACCGGATGCTCCCGCCGCCCGGCGCCATCGCCGCCGGAAGTCTCTACACCGCAACCGAATTCGATGTCCGCGCGCTGGACGCCCTGCGTCCCTCGCTGGTGGAGATGGGCCGCGCCGTGGTCCGCGGAGATCACCGCAACGGCGGCGTGGTGCTGCTGATGTGGGCGGGCATCCTGGCCTACCTGGACCGCTGCGGCTACGACTACGTCACCGGCTGCGTGTCGGTGCCGACGCACCCCGCCCATGAGGAGCCCGGCAGCCAGCTGCGCGGGGTCCGTGACGTCGTGCTGCGCCGCCACGGCGCGCCGCAGGAATTCACCGTGCGGCCCTACCGCCCGGTCGTCATCGACGGTCGCAGCCTCGACGAGATCGACCCGCCGGCGCGGGTCACGGTGCCGGCCCTGATGCGCGGCTACCTGCGCCTGGGCGCCCAGGTGTGCGGCGAACCCGCGCACGACCCCGATTTCGGGGTCGGCGACTTCCCGGCGCTGCTGGACAAACGCCACGCCGATGTCCGCTACCTGAAGCGGCTGCGCTCGGTATCGCAGGCCGCCGAGAGTGAGGCCGGAGCATGACCGTGGGCAAGGATCACTCCTGGCTGCCGCGGGCCTCCTGCGATGCCAGCTGCATGCACGCCGGTGCGGCCCCGCTGGGGTCGCGTCCCGCGGTCTGGACCCGCACGACCCTGCGCGTCACCGGCGCCCTGCTGTTGTTCCTGGCGGTACCGCTGCTCGCGGTGCCGCTGCCGGGCCGCTCGCACCTGCAGCGCGCCTACTGCCGGCTGATGCTGCGCTGTGTCGGCGTGCGGATCACCGTCTCCGGTGGCCCCATCCGCAACCTGCGCGGTGTGCTGGTGGTCAGCGGGCACGTGTCCTGGCTGGACATCTTCAGCATCGGTGCGGTGATGCCCGGTTCGTTCGTCGCCCGCGCCGACCTGATCGACTGGCCCGCGCTCGGGGTCGTCGCCCGCATCATGAAGGTCATCCCGATCGAACGGGAGAACCTGCGCAGGCTGCCCGCGGTGGTCAGCGCGGTGGCGGCACGGCTGCGCAACGGCCACACGGTCGTGGCGTTCCCGGAGGGCACCACCTGGTGCGGACTGGGATACGGGCGGTTCCGTCCGGCCATGTTCCAGGCCGCCGTGGACGCGGGCCGCCCGGTGCAGCCGCTGCGGCTGAACTACCACCACCGCGACGGCAGCCCGTCGACCGTGCCCGCCTATATCGGCGAGGACACCTTGCTCGACTCGATCCGCCGGCTCGTCACGGCACGCCGCACGGTGGTGCACGTGCAGGTGCAGTCGCTGGAACTGCCGGGGCAGGACCGGCGCGACCTGGCGGCCCGGTGCGAGGCGGCGGTGCGCGGCACCGCCGGCCGCGACGTGGCGCACGGCCACATACTGGCTGCCTGACCTCGGCGGACGGGCGCCCCCGGACCGGCGGCTATCCTTGATGGGCCATGACAGCCGTATACCTCGATCACGCTGCCACCACCCCGATGCACCCCGTTGCCATCGAGGCGATGGTCGGCGCGCTGGCCACGGTCGGAAACGCCTCCTCGCTGCACACGTCCGGGCGCGCGGCGCGCCGTCGGATGGAGGAAGCCCGCGAGACGTTGGCAGGTCTGCTGGGCGCCCGCCCGTCCGAGGTGATCTTCACCGCCGGCGGCACCGAATCCGACAACCTGGCGATCAAGGGCATCTTCTGGGCGCGCCGGGACGCTGATCCCCGCCGTCGGCGCATCGTGACCACTCCCGTCGAGCACCACGCCGTGCTCGACGCCGTCGAGTGGCTTGTCGAGCACGAGGGCGCCGAGGTCACCTGGCTGCCCGTCGACGCCGCCGGTTCGGTGGCACCCGAGTCGCTGCGCGCGGCGCTGAGCACCCACGACGATGTTGCCCTGATCTCGATCATGTGGGCCAACAACGAGGTCGGCACGATCATGCCCATCGCCGAATTGGCGTCAGTGGCAGCCGAATTCGAGATTCCGATGCACAGCGATGCGATCCAGGCCGTCGGGCACATCCCGGTGGCGTTCACCGAGAGCGGGCTGTCGGCGATGAGCGTGGCCGCGCACAAGTTCGGCGGCCCGACCGGTATCGGGGCGTTGGTACTGCGACGTGACACCGCCTGCGTGCCGATCCTGCACGGCGGGGGCCAGGAGCGTGACGTTCGTTCGGGCACGCCGGATGTCGCCGCCGCAGTGGCCATGGCCGCGGCCGCCCGGGTGGCGGTGGAGGGGCTCACCGAGACCAACGCACGGGTCAGCGCCCTGCGCGACCGACTGATCGCCGGGGTGCAGGCGCAGATCGAGGACGTCGACGTCAACGGCGCGAGCGGTGATCACCGGTTGCCCGGCAACGCCCACTTCACGTTCCGCGGCTGCGAGGGCGACGCCCTGCTGATGCTGCTCGATGCCAAGGGTGTCGAATGCTCGACCGGCTCGGCGTGCACGGCCGGAGTGGCGCAGCCGTCACACGTGCTCGTCGCGATGGGCGCCGACCCGGCCGCTGCACGCGGTTCGCTGCGACTGTCGTTGGGGCACACCAGTACCGACGCCGATGTCGATGCCGCGCTCGAGGTGTTGCCTGCCGCGGTGGAGCGGGCCCGGCAGGCCGCGCTGGCCAGTGCGGGGACACGACGATGAAGGTTCTGGTCGCCATGAGCGGCGGCGTCGACTCGTCGGTGGCCGCAGCGC
The DNA here is from genome assembly GCF_012223425.1 of Mycolicibacterium frederiksbergense. Taxonomy (GTDB): domain Bacteria; phylum Actinomycetota; class Actinomycetes; order Mycobacteriales; family Mycobacteriaceae; genus Mycobacterium; species Mycobacterium frederiksbergense. The sequence continues at coordinate 244,913 of NZ_CP038799.1, read as the reverse complement.
GGATGGTGGACGCCGGCCACGACGTAGTCGGTGTGCACCTGGCGTTGTCGGCGACTCCGGGCACGCTGCGCACCGGATCGCGGGGCTGCTGCTCCAAGGAGGACGCCGGCGATGCCCGCCGCGTTGCCGATATTCTCGACATCCCGTTCTACGTATGGGATTTCGCGGACCGCTTCAAGGAAGAGGTGATCGACGACTTCGTCGACTCCTACGCCCGCGGTGAGACGCCCAATCCGTGCGTCAAGTGCAATGAGACCATCAAATTCTCCGCGCTGTCGGCTCGCGCGTTGGCCCTGGGATTCGACGCCGTGGCCACCGGCCACTACGCGCGTCTGGCCGATGGGCGGCTGCGTCGCGCGGTCGATATCGACAAGGACCAGTCCTACGTGCTCGCGGTGCTGACCGCGCAGCAGTTGCGGCACGCGCTGTTCCCGATCGGTGACACGCCCAAGTCGGAAATCCGCGCCGAGGCGGCCCGCCGCGGCCTGGCGGTCGCCGACAAGCCGGACAGCCATGACATCTGCTTCATCCCGTCCGGCGACACCCGCGCCTTCCTGGGCGCCCGCATCGGGGTGCGTCCGGGCGCCGTTGTCGACTCCGGTGGCGCCGTGCTCGCCGAGCATGACGGTGTGCACGGGTTCACCATCGGACAGCGCAAGGGTCTGGGTATTGCCGGACCCGGCCCCGACGGGCAGCCCCGATACGTGACGGGTATCGACGCCGCCACCGGGACGGTGCGCGTCGGTGCCGCCGATGATCTGGACGTGTCGACGCTGACGGGGGAGAAACCCGTCTTCACCGCGGGGACCGCACCGCACGGGCCCATCGAGGGCGTGGTCCAGGTGCGCGCGCACGGCGGCTTTGCCGACGCCGTCGCGGAGCTGCGCGACGGGCGGCTGATCGCCGATCTGCGCACCCCGATCCGAGGCGTGGCACCCGGGCAGACCATGGTGCTGTACCGGCCGGATCCCGCCGGCGACGAGGTCATCGCCAGCGCCACTGTCACCCGCTGACCGGTCGATCGAATACGGTTGGCCGATGAGTGTTTTCGCCGCCGCCACCGGCATCGGATCGTGGCCGGGTGAGTCGGCCCGCGAGGCCGCCGAGATCGTCATCGGGGAACTACACAGCCTGCCGCACCTTGTCGAGTTGCCCCACCGCGGTGTCGGCGCGGACCTGATCGGGCGTACCGGCGCGCTGCTGGTGGACATCGGTTTCGACACGGTGGCCCGGGCCTACCGGATCGCGCCGGGCCGCAGTTCGGTGCTGCGCCGCGCGGTGAGCATGCTCAACGAGGATCTCGACGCGCTGGAGGAGGCCTGGGAGAAGGCCGGCCTGCACGGCTCGGGCCGCACGGTGAAAGTCCAGGCCGCCGGGCCGATCACGCTGGCCGCCCAGATGGAGATGGCGAACGGGCACCGGGCCATCACCGACAGCGGGGCGCTCCGTGATCTGGCCGAGTCGCTGTCCGAAGGACTGTCGTTGCACCGGGCCGAGGTGGCGCGCCGGTTGGGCACCGAGGTCGTGGTGCAACTCGACGAACCGCTGCTTCCCGCGGCGATGCTGGGCCGGCTGACCGGGGTGACCAGCTTCTCCCCGGTGAATCCGGTCGAAGAGCAGGTCGCCGCGGTGCTGCTGGACGACTGCATCGCCAGGGTGGGCGGCGAGGTCGCGCTGCACAGCTGTGCCGCTGACCTGCCATGGAAACTGTTGCAGCGCAGCCAGTTACAGGCCATCGCGGTCGATGTGTCGACCCTGCAGGCGGCCGACCTGGACGGAGTCGGTGAGTTCGTGGAATCCGGGCGGACCGTTCTGCTCGGGGTGGTGCCCGGCACCGCGCAGCAACAGCAGTGGAAGCCTCAGCAGGTCGCCGCCGCGGCGGCCAAGGTCACCGACCGGCTGGGCTTTCCCCGCACGGTGCTGCGCGAGCGGATCGGTATCACCCCTGCCTGCGGGCTGTCCGGTGCCACCGAGGAATGGGCCCGTATCGCGATCGGCCTGGTCCAGAAAGCCGCCGACGGCGTCGAAACCGATCCTGAGGGAATCTGACAAGCAAACTTCCCGGTGGCGTAAGGTGAGGGCCAAAGGTTGGGGAGCCAGTGAGTCAGTGCAAGCGTGTGGTGACGGCCGTTGCCGGTGCAACGGTCGCATTGACGCTGGTCATCGCACCTGGCGCCATCGCCACCGCCGACCCGGGCAACCGCGGATCGGCCTCCGCCGATTCCGATCGCCGTGACGACTCCGGTAGACGTGGCGGCGAAAGCTCCCGGGGCAGTGTCCCCAGCAACGACGTCGCCGGCAACGGATCGCGCGATGACAGTGCAGGCAGTACCCAGCAGAGCGGCGCCACCGCGGACGCGTCGTCGAGCGAGCGGAGCCGGCCGTCGGTGACCACCGCCGACGGCGCGCGGACGGTGCGCACCGCCAGAACCGCGCGAACCGCCGATGACGTCAAGACCGGTGGTTCCGGATTGCGTCCGGCAGCTCCCGTCGCGCCCACTCACGTCGACCCACCGGTGCTCGCGTCCACCGCCGGCGCGGCCCAGCCGCCACCGCCACCGCCACCGCGGCCGCGGACGGCGCCGGTGAACTCGCCGGTCGAGGTGCGCGCACCACAGCCGGTGGCTCCGGTGCCCGCGCCGATCACGGCACCGGTCGCGGGGCTGCCGGTGGCCGATATGAGCCTGTCGGTGTTGCCCATCGGATCTGACCCGCGCCCCGGCCAGCCGATGACCTCACTGTTCGGCATCCTCGGTCTGTTGCTGATCCCGTTGGCCGGCGCTGCGCTGGGCTACCGGCAGGCGCGCGCAGCGCGCGCCCTACCGCCCGCCCGGACAAGCGGGCTACCGCCCGCCCGGACAAGCGGGCTACCGCCCGCGTAAATCCTTGCGCAGGATCTTGCCGGCCGCCGACTTCGGGATGGCATCGATGAACGCCACCTGACGGACCTTCTTGTACGGCGCCACCTGGCCGGCGACGAACTCCATCACCGCGTCCTCGCTGAGCTCGGTGTCGGGCTGGCGCACCACGAACGCCTTGGGCACCTCTTCACCGGATTCCTGCTCGATCACCCCGATGACGGCGGCGTCGGCGATCGAGGGATGACCCAGCAGCACGGCCTCCAGTTCGGCGGGCGGCACCTGATAGCCCTTGTACTTGATCAGCTCTTTGAGCCGGTCGACGATGAACACGCAGCCGGTCGGGTCGATTCGGGCGAGGTCACCGGTGTGCAGGAAACCGTCGTCATCGATGGTGTCGCGGGTCGCGGTGTCGTTGCCCAGGTAGCCGACCATCACATTGGGCCCCTTGAACCACAGTTCGCCGGTCTCGCTCAGCCCGGACTCGGGCAGCCCGATCTCCTCGCCGGTGGCGGGGTCGACGAGTTTGGACACCGCATTGGGCACCGTCCAACCGCACGAGCTGACCGGCGCCGCCGCCCCGACCAGTTCGGCGCCGCCGTCGAACGGCGTGATGTGGCTGACCGGGCTCAGCTCGCTCATCCCGTAGCCCTGCACCAGCGCACACCCCAGGCGCGCGGTGACGGCGCGTCCGAGTTCCTCGTCCAGCGGCGCGGCACCGGACATGATGGCCCGCAGCGAGGACAGGTCGTAGTCGTCGATGAGTGGATGCTTGGCCAGGGCCACCGCGACCGGCGGGGCGATGAAGGCGTGCGTGCACTTGCGATCGGCGATATTGGCCAGGAACTCGGTCAGGTCGAAGGCCGGCATGATGACCAGCTGAGCGCGGGCGTGCAGCGCGGCGTTGAGCAGGACCGTCATGCCGTAGATGTGGAAGAACGGGAGGACGGCCAGGACCACATCACCGGAGGTCATGCCCTGCAGCGGCCGGATCTGCGCGACGTTGGACACCAGATTGCGGTGCGTCAGCATCACGCCCTTGGGGTTGCCGGTGGTCCCGGAGCTGTACGGCAGCACGGCCAGATGGGTGGCCGGGTCGAAGCTGACCTGCGGTGCCGGGTGGGCCGGGCCCAGCAGGTCCTCGGCGTTGGGGTGTCCGTCGGCGTCGGCGCCCGGGCCGTCGAGCACGATGACCGACGATTCGTCCAGGCCCGCTCCGAGCGCGCCCTCCAGCGCCTGCGGTTTCAGCGCCGAGACCGTCACCAGCAGCGCGGCCTTGGAGTCGGTGAGCTGCTTGGTGATGTCCTTGGCGGTGAACAGGGCATTGATGGTGGTGGCGGTGGCACCGGCACGCAGGATGCCGTGGAAGGCGACGGCGAAGGCCGAGCTGTTGGGGGCCAGCAGGCCCACCACGTCACCGGGGCCGAGTCCGCGCGCGGCGAGCGCCCCGGCGAACGCGTCGATCCGGTCGATCATCTGGCGGTAGGTGGTCGTTTTGCCGGTTTTGGCGTCCAGCAGCGCGACCTGTTCTGCCACTGCGGGATCGATGCCTGCGAACAGGTACTCGTAGACGTTGGATGAGGGAATCTGGACCTTGGGAAACGGGCTTTCGATACTCATGGTGCTGCCCATCGAACCACGCCTTCGGGGCAAATGTGGGCAACCTTCGAAGCCGACGTGTTACCAGCGGTACTGGATACCGTAGATTGTCGCCATGGACAACCCGCCCGATCTCCCCGGCGTGCAACACCGCTTTGTCGATCTCGGTCGCGGCGTGACGATCCACGTCGCCGACGCCGGCCCGGCCGACGGCCCGCCGGTCATGCTGGTGCACGGATTCCCGCAGAACTGGTGGGAGTGGCACGAGCTCATCGGCCCGCTCGCCGAGGACGGATACCGGGTGCTGTGCCCGGATCTGCGCGGGGCCGGGTGGAGCTCGGCGCCCCGGGACCGCTACCGCAAGAACGATATGGCCGATGATCTGGCCGCGGTCTGTGACCGGCTCGGCGTGGGTCCGGTCAAACTCGTCGCCCACGACTGGGGCGGTCCGGTGGCCACCATCTTCATGTTGCGCCATCCCGAGAAGGTCGCGGCCTTCATGGGCCTGAACACCGCGGTGCCGTGGCTCAAGCACGACCGTGAGGCGCTGATCAACATCTGGCGGATGTGGTACCAGATCCCGATGCTGCTGCCGGTGATCGGCCCGAAGGTGATCGCCGACCCGAAGGCGCGGTTCTTCCGGTTCCTGGGCTCCTGGGTGGGCGGCGATTTCCAGACGCCGGACGAGGACATCGCGTTCTACGTCGCCTGCATGCGCCGCCCGGGCTACGCCGAGGCGGGCTCACGCTGGTACCGGACCTTCCAGACCCGCGAGGCGGCGCGCTGGATGCGCGGGGAGTTCGACGATCACCACGTGTCGATCCCGGTGCGCTGGCTGCACGGCACCGACGACTCGGTGCTCACCCCGGAACTGCTGCGGGTGCTGCCCGAGCACTGTTCGGATTTCGAGCTCGAACTGGTGCCCGGCGTCGGGCACTGGATCGTCGAGCAGCGTCCCGAACTGGTGCTGGACCGGTTGCGGACGTTCCTGATGACCACCTAGCCCGACGGCGAATCTCGCCGTTCTGCAGTCGGTGTCACCAACTACCGCTCGTCGAGCTGTGTGATCAGCTTCTTCGACGCCACCAACCGGAACGACGCGTCGAGCAACTCGGCGACCTCATCCCAGTCGACCGCCGCGGCGGTCAGGTCCAGGCCCATCCAGCCGAACGGGCCCATGTAGGCGGGGAAGAAGAACCGGTCGTCCTGCTCGAGGGACCGGCGGTCGGAGTCGTCGACCTTGACCAGCAGTGAGTGCGGGAAGGCGACCATCTCCCCGTCCGTCTTCAGGTTGCCGCCGTACATGGCGAACATCTTCGGTGCGCAGAACACCGGTCGGCCCCAGGAGATCTTCTCGAAGGCTACCGGAAAGCCGAGCGCGAGTCGGCGTAGCTCGGCGAGCCCGAAGTCGTCGTCGGAGAACATGATCGGGTGCGGCACGGGTAGCAGTCTATCGACCCCACCTATCAGTTAGGCTACCCTTATTATCGCAGGTGAGGAGGGGTCAAATGCCGACTTCGTGGATCGATACCGTGCTCCGGCAAACCCGCCGGGTGAGCGACACCCCATATCCGCATTGGGCTGCGGCGTTCCTGAACAACCCGGTCCGCCGACTCATCGGGCGGCCCGGCAGCGTGGTGGAGTCGCTGCGGTTGGCCGGCAACGAACGGGTCCTGGAGATCGGGCCCGGTCCCGGATACTTCAGCACCGAACTCGCCCGCCGGTTGCCACTGGGCCGGCTCGACCTGTTCGACCTGCAGCCGCAGATGCTGGACAAGGCGGCCCGCAGGCTGGCCGGCGTCGACACCGGCTGCCAGGTGGGGTTTCACTCCGGGGACGCCGGTGCCGGGTTGCCGTTCGCCGACAACTCCTTCGACGTCGCCTTCCTGGCCGCGGTGCTCGGCGAGGTACCCGACCGGGACGCCTGCATCCGCGCGCTGGAGCGGGTGCTCAACCCGGGGGCGCTGCTGGTGTTCGTCGAGGCCTTCCCGGACCCCGATCGCCAGAGTGTCGCGGCGCTGCGCGAACTGGTCGAGCCCCGCGGGTTCGTGCTGCAGTGCTGGGAGGGCACCACCTGGCGTGATGTGGTCCAGTTCCGGCGCATCCCGACGTTGTAATCGGTGTCGGGGCCTGTCGGTGGCCTCGACTAGCCTGACCAGGGTGAGCTCACCGGACGCAGAGGCCCGTGGTCGATGGCAGGAACTCGCCGAGGAAGTGCGCGGCCACCAGTTCCGCTACTACGTCAAGGACGCACCGGTCGTGTCGGACGCCGAGTTCGACACCCTGCTGCGTGAGCTGCAGGGGCTCGAAGAGCGGTACCCGGAACTGCGCTCGCCGGATTCGCCGACCCAGCTGGTCGGCGGCGCCGGTTTCGCCACCGATTTCGGCGCGGCCGACCATCTGGAACGGATGCTGTCGCTGGACAACGCATTCGACACCGATGAGCTGTCGGCGTGGGCCGCCCGCCTCGGTGCCGAGATCGGCACCGATATCGACTTTCTGTGCGAACTGAAGATCGACGGTGTCGCACTGGCACTGGTCTACCGCGACGGTGTCCTGGTCCGCGGGGCCACCCGCGGCGACGGCCGCAGCGGCGAAGATGTCACCCTCAATGCCCGCACGATCGATGACATTCCCGAACGACTCACCGGCACAGAGGAATTCCCGGTCCCAGCTGTGCTCGAGGTGCGCGGTGAGGTGTTCTTCCGGCTGGCCGATTTCGAGGACCTCAACGCCGGCCTGGTGGCCGAGGGCAAACCGCCGTTCGCCAACCCGCGCAACAGCGCGGCGGGCTCGCTGCGGCAGAAGAATCCCGCCGTCACCGCGCGACGCAAGTTGCGGATGATCTGCCACGGACTCGGCAAGGCCGAAGGATTCACCCCCGCCTCCCTGCACGATGCGTACCGGGCGCTGGGCGCCTGGGGCCTGCCGGTGTCCACCCACACCACCAAGGTGCAGGGCATCAAGGCGGTGGCCGAACGCATCGCCTACTGGGGTGAACATCGCCACGACGTCGAACACGAAATCGACGGCGTGGTGGTCAAAGTCGACGATGTGAACCTGCAGCGCCGTCTCGGCGCGACGTCACGGGCGCCCCGGTGGGCGATCGCCTACAAGTATCCGCCCGAGGAGGTCACCACGAAACTCCTCGACATCCGGGTCAACGTCGGGCGCACCGGACGGGTCACCCCGTTCGCCTACATGGAACCGGTCAAGGTGGCGGGGTCCACCGTCGGGCTGGCCACCCTGCATAATGCGTCCGAGGTCAAACGCAAGGGTGTGCTGATCGGTGACACCGTGGTGCTGCGCAAGGCCGGTGACGTCATCCCCGAAGTGCTGGCCCCCGTGGTCGACCTGCGCGATGGCACCGAGCGCGAATTCATCATGCCCACAACATGTCCCGAGTGCGGCACCACACTGGCGCCGGCCAAGGAGGGTGACGCCGACATCCGTTGCCCCAACACCCGCACCTGCCCGGCGCAGCTGCGGGAGCGGGTGTTCCACGCCGCCGGCCGCGGCGCCTTCGACATCGAGGGCCTCGGATACGAGGCGGGCACCGCTCTGCTGCAGGCCGGTGTCATCACCGACGAGGGTGAACTGTTCGGGCTCACCGCCGAGGACCTGCTGCGCACCGAGCTGTTCACCACCAAGGCCGGCGAGTTGTCGGCCAACGGCAAGCGGCTGCTCGCCAACCTGGGCAAGGCGAAATCCCAACCGCTCTGGCGGGTGCTGGTCGCGCTGTCCATCCGGCACGTCGGTCCCACGGCGGCACGCGCGCTGGCCGGCGAATTCGGCAGCCTCGACGCGATCATCGCCGCCTCGGAGGCCGAATTGGCCGCGGTGGAAGGTGTCGGGCCGACCATCGCCGCGGCGGTCATCGAATGGTTCGAGGTGGACTGGCACCGCGCGATCGTCGACAAGTGGCGCGCCGCCGGTGTCCGGATGGCCGACGAACGCGACGCCGGTATCGAACGCACCCTGGAGGGGCTGTCGATCGTGGTGACCGGTTCGCTGACCGGCTTTTCCCGCGACGAGGCAAAGGAGGCCATCCTCGTCCGCGGCGGCAAGGCCGCAGGCTCGGTCTCCAAGAAGACCTCCTACGTGGTCGCCGGTGACGCACCGGGATCCAAGTACGACAAGGCGATCGAACTCGGTGTGCCGGTGCTCGACGAGGACGGTTTCCGCACGCTGCTGGCCGACGGGCCATCACCCGAACCGGAGCCGGCCGAGAGCTAGCATCGCGTCAGCCACCGCCGAGGCCGGTCAGCGAATCGGGGCAGTGCCGCTCAGTCGTTGTAGGGATCGACCGTGGCCTGGGGGGCGGTCACCGGGGGCGTGAAGGCGGTCCCGGCGGTGGTGTCGACCGATTTCTGGCGCCCGCTGCGCGATCCGTTCGCCTGGACGCCGTCGTCCGGGCCTGGTGGGTCTGCGACGGTTTCGACGGCTGAAGCGGGCGCCGGCGGGGTCGCAGAGACCGTCGGTGCGGTCCCGAGAATTGCTGCTGTCAATGCGATGACGCCGACAGTGATTGAGCTGGGTTTGTGCATTTCTACGTGCCTTTCTGAAAGTAGTCTTCGGCAATGCATTTGGCATGCCTAATGCGCAATTGCATTGTCTACCAGTGTCGTTCAGGAGCACATCCGCCTTCTGCGGTATCAATCTCTCCTGGCTTCCAACCTATGGGTCTGGAAGACCACTGTCACCGGACTCATACGGAACACCAAGAATCATCGGCCGACCGGTAGGGGGTCCGACACTTCGCCGGGCGCACACCTGCTTGGACTCAGCGGTAGCCCGCCCGCATGTCCTCGACGATCCGCAGATTGTCCAGCGTCGAGGGCTCGAGGACCTGCGGGGCGTTGTCCAGCGGGAACACCGCCGCCGCGTCGAGCACCTCCTGGGTCAGAAACCGCAGCGGGGGAGCATCGTCGGGGACCGTGGGCGTCGGGGGCGTGCCCCCGCGGCGGGCCAGCGCAAAACCCCAGTCGCCGAAGGTCGGCACGTGCACGTGATACGGGGTCACCGCGAAACCCGCCGACCCGAGGGTGGACACCGTGCGCCAGAACGCATTCGGCGTCGAGAACGGGCTTCCCGACTGCACCACCACCAGTCCGTCGACGGCCAGCACGCGGGTCAACAGCGCGTAGAACTCGAGTGAGTACAACCGGCCCAGCACCGGATTGTCCGGGTCGGGCAGGTCGATGATGACAGCGTCGAATCCGCCGTCGGGCAACACGCCGGGTTCGCGCAGCCAGGTCATCGCGTCATCGACCACCACCTGCACCCGTGGGTCGTCCAGCGCGCCGGCATTGGTCTCGCGCAGAGGTCCGCGCGCCAGCGCGATCACGGCCGGATCGAGTTCCACCTGGACGATCTGGCGCACCTGCGGCATCCGCAGCAACTCGCGGGCGGCCAGGCCATCGCCACCGCCGAGGATGAGCACCGTGCGGGCCTCGTCGCCGAGCGCCGGATACACCAGGCTCTCGGTGTAGCGGTACTCGTCGCGCGTCGAGAACTGCAGTCCGCCATCGAGATAGAGCCGGGTGTCGGGGCCGCGGCGGGTCACCACGATCTCCTGATAGGCGGACTGCTGGTAGGCGATGATCGGATCGGCGTACAGCCGTTGACGGGTGGTGCTCTGGATACCGTCGGAGGCCACGATCAGCGCGGTCAGACCCATCGCGGCGGCGGTGAGCACGGCCAGCGCCGAGGCGAGCTGGCGGCGGCTGATGATGGTGCGCAGCAGGAAGACCGCCACGACGGCCGCCGCGGCCAGGTTGATCATCCCGGTGACCGCGGCGCCGCGGATCATGCCCAATTGCGGCAGCACCAGGAACGGCCAAGCCAGCCCGCCGATCAGGGCGCCAAGATAGTCCGCGGCGTTCAGGTTGGCCAGCACCCGGCCGGCGTCGGCGGCTCCGGCGGTGCGGCCACGCTGCAACAGCGTCATCAGCAGCGGGACCTCGGCGCCCACCAGCGCGCCGATCACCGCGGTGCCCAGCACCAGCACCCACAGCGAACCACCGATGAAGGAGAACGCCACATACATTGCCGCAGCAGATAATCCGCCGATCACACCGAGCATGGTCTCGACGGCGATGAAGGTAATGGCGGCGTGTCCGAGCAACGGTTTGACCAGCAGGGCGCCGGCGCCGAGCGCGGCGACGTAACCCGCGACGATCAGTGAGGTGGCGACGATACCGCCGCCGTGCAGACTGGCCGACAGCGTCAGCAGGGCGAGCTCGTAGATGAGCCCGCACGCTGCGCAGGCCGCGACCGCGGCCAGCAGCAGTGCCCGCCAGCGCGTCGTGCCGGTCATGACAGCGCGGCTGCGTTCACCCCTCCGACGGCCAGCAGGATCACCGCGGTCGCCACGGCGCCCGGGTGCAGCTTCTCATCGCCGATCAGGTCGCGAAAACGGCCCGGCACCAGGGCTTCCAGCACCAGCAGCGTTATACCCTGCAGTACCACGCCGACCAGGCCGTAGACCAGCGCATCGACCAGTCCCTGGCCCAGTTCGGCGGAACTCGCGATGATCGCGACGGCCGTCACCAACGACAGCGCCCCATACATGCCGCAGGCCACCGCGACCGCATTCGGGCGGTGCGCGACGAACACCAACTCGCGCAGGCTGCCCGGCGTCAACAGGTCGGTCATCACGAACCCGGCGCCGAAAACGACGATCCCGACGACGAAGTACAGCACCGCCGCGACCACGTTCTGGGTCAGTGCACCGCCGTCGACCGTGCCGAACTCCAGTGCAAGGTATGACATGTCCATCGGTGTCTCCTGCTCCTACTTCGTTCCGCCGGGTCCGCCGGAGCTACCGCCCGAGCCGCCCGCTGGTGAGCCCGGGGTGAACCCCGGACCCAGAAAAATGAACCCGCCGCCGCTGTAGCGGGAATTGACGTCCTCGACCCGGACACTGCACGGATACTGGCCGTCCGGACCGACGATCACGATGTCATCGGGGTAACGCAGATACTCACTGCCGCGGTCGGAGGCACGCGATTCCGGGGCGTCGTAGGACGCGATGTCGTCGGCCACCGACTTCGGGGAGCCGCTGCATTCATAGCGGCCGTTACCGCCGTCCGCCGAGTACTGCCGGTAATTCTCGCTGACGTGGTTACGAACATCCTTGTTCAGCAACACCATTCCCGAGATCAGCAGGACGGCGCCAAGCGCGCCCAGCACTCCGGCCAGCGCGAACAGGGCGTTGCGGCTCACGGTTGCCACCGGCTCTCGGTGTGTACGACGACTCCGCCCCGGGCCGCCGGGTACAGATGCCAGGTCTGCCAGTGCCAGCCGGCGCCCTCGGGCGTGGCGCACAGCGCCGTGAGCGCGGCCTCGTCGCCGGGGAAACTGCCACCCAGCCAACCGCTCTCGTGTTCGCAGCGGTGCCGCAGGCCGGCCGCGATCCGGCGGAAGGCGGACTCGTCGTGGCTGGCGGTCTCGGACTGCAGCCGGTAGCCGGGTGCCTGCGCCGAGTCCGGCAGTGCCGAACCGGCATCGTGGGTGGTGCACGACACCTGCTCGGAGAAGTCAGCCACGGTGATGACATGAGACGCGCCGAGCACGCCGAGGGTCAGATCCGCGCCGCCGGGATGGCGCAGCGTGCAGGACGCCAGCGGTGGCGGGGCCGGTGCGTTCAGCGTCAACCGCAGGTTCGCGCCACTGACATCGGCGGGAACCACGCGCAGGCGGTGCAACGGCAACGCGATGCCTAGGATCCGGCCGGCGGCGCCGGGTACACGGTCAGCTCTCCGGCGCGCACCGGGGTGCCGTAGGAGACCTCCCACGCCATCGTCGGCGCCCAGCGCTCGTAGCCGAGCAGGGCGGTACCGCCGTTGGCGCTGTAGTCCACGTAGTCCATGTCCCCGCCCGCGGGAAGTCCCGTGGTGCCCTCGGTGGTGTAGGACGCGCGGCCGTTCTCGTCGACGGTGAAGGACACGCCGTCGACGTCGATGCTGCTGCCCGGTTCGGCCGGTAGTCCGGTGCGTTTGTGCCACCACACCAGCTCGAGGCGGCCCTCGTCCTCCTCGACGCTGAACCAGACCGGTGGCTCGTCGGCCTTGCCCTCGAGCAGGTGCTCCCACCAGACGAACGGACCCTCCCGCAGGGTGACCGATCCGCGCACCACGTAGTCGGTGCCGCCGTAGCTGACGATGGCACCGGGGCCCAGCTGGCGCGGGCCGAAAGTCTCTGTTTGGGACGCGAATCGCAGCGGATCCTGGCGGGCCGAGGGCTGCTTGGGCTGCTTCGGGCGATTGCGGGCGACGAGGAAGACGATGACGCCCGCCGCGAGCGCAACGATGGCGAGGACGATCAGTAGTTCCCCCACGCAACACCTTTCATCGTGTTCAACAGCTGGAATTCCACCGTACAGCCTCGCTCACAGCGGGTTCTCAGCATTATCAGCGAAGGATGGTGGCCACGATGCCGGCCAGGTAGCCCAGCCGGGCCACCTCCGACGGTCGGAACGCCGGGCCACCCGCACGGCCGAGCACGACTGCGATCGACGGGTCGCCCAGCGGGGCTGCGGCCAGCGCGGTATCGATATCGCGCCACACCTGCGGCACCCAGTCCGCGGTGGCGTCCAGTGCCGCGGCGTGTTCCAGCGGGAGCCAGGGGGCGGTGGTGGCCTGCGTCTCCGGTGCGCCCGGGCTGCCGGCGACGCGCTCGACGCCCTCGCCGGTGGACCGGACCACGGTGCACCAGCTCACCCGTAGCACCCGTGGGGCGTCCTGGGCGAGCACGTGCAGTTTGTCGGACCGGCCCCGCGCGGCGGCGATGTGATCGATGAGCTCGAGTTCGCGGTGGGCTTCCAGCAGTCCGGTGTGCGGGCGGACGCTGTCGACGTAGACGCCCTTGATGTGCTCGGCGGCGGTGATCAGCGAGTCGGGCATCGCGCCGGGCGGCAGTTCGACCACCAGATCGTCGATGGCGTAGCCGGCGCCGCGCTCGACGACGTCGAGGGACAGGATGTCGGCACCCACCGAACCGAGTGCGACGGCCAGTGAGCCGAGGCTGCCCGGTCGGTCCTCCAGCTGGACCCGCAGCAGATATGACGGCACGGCCAACACGATGTCACAGGGGTCGGGGCGCAGCGACCCGAGGATTGCAGGGTGACTAGGCTTTGCAGTCGTGTCACAGATTTCCCGGGACGAGGTAGCGCACCTGGCGCGGCTGGCCCGGCTCGCCCTGACCGACGGTGAGCTGGACAGCTTCGCAGGCCAGCTCGACGCCATCCTGGCCCACGTCGGCCAGATCCAATCCGTCGACGTCACCGGCGTCGAAGCCACGGACAATCCGTTGAAGGTCCTCAATGTGACCCGGCCGGACACCGTCGTGGCCGGTCTGAGCCAGGACGAGGCGCTGGCGGCGGCGCCGCGCGCCGAGGACGGCCGGTTCGCCGTGCCTAGGATCCTGGGGGAAGAAGAGTGACCGAGTTGATCCGTGAGGACGCCGCGACCCTGGGCGCCCGCATCGCCGCCAAGGAGGTGTCCTCGACCGAGGTCACCCAGGCCCACCTGGACCAGATCGCCGCCACCGACGAGCGTTACCACGCCTTCCTGCACGTCGCGGGGGACAGGGCGCTGGCCGCGGCCGCCGAGATCGACGCCAAGGTGTCCGCCGGTGAGCAGCTGCCGTCCCCGCTGGCCGGTGTGCCGCTGGCGCTCAAGGACGTGTTCACCACGACGGACATGCCGACCACCTGCGGATCGAAGATCCTGGAGGGCTGGAACCCGCCGTACGACGCGACGGTCACCGCGCGGCTGCGTGCGGCCGGCATCCCGATACTCGGCAAGACCAACATGGACGAGTTCGCCATGGGCAGCTCGACGGAGAACTCCGCATTCGGTCCGACCCGCAACCCCTGGGACACCGACCGGGTGCCCGGCGGTTCCGGCGGTGGCAGCGCCGCCGCGCTCGCCGCGTTCCAGGCGCCGCTGGCCATCGGCACCGACACCGGTGGCTCGATCCGCCAGCCCGCCGCCCTCACCTCGACCGTCGGTGTGAAGCCCACCTACGGCACCGTCAGCCGCTACGGCCTGGTGGCCTGCGCGTCGTCGCTGGACCAGGGCGGTCCGTGCGCGCGCACCGTGCTGGACACCGCGCTGCTGCATCAGGTCATCGCCGGCCATGACGTGCGGGACTCCACCTCGGTGGACGCCCCGGTGCCCGATGTCGTGGGCGCGGCCCGCGCCGGTGCGACCGGAGACCTGAAGGGTGTGCGCATCGGCGTGGTCAAGCAGTTGCGCGGGGACGGGTATCAGCCCGGCGTGCTGGCCTCGTTCAACACCGCCGTGGACCAACTCACCGCGCTCGGCGCCGAGGTCACCGAGGTGGACTGCCCCCATTTCGATCACGCGATGGCGGCCTACTACCTGATCCTGCCCTCGGAGGTGTCCTCCAACCTGGCGCGCTTCGATGCCATGCGGTTCGGGCTGCGCGTCGGTGATGACGGTACGCACAGCGCCGAAGAGGTGATGGCGCTGACCCGCGCCGCCGGCTTCGGCCCGGAAGTCAAGCGCCGCATCATGATCGGTGCTTACGCGCTGTCGGCCGGCTACTACGACGCCTACTACAACCAGGCCCAGAAGGTCCGCACGCTGATCGCCCGCGATCTCGACGCGGCCTACCAGCAGGTGGATGTGCTGGTCTCGCCGGCGACGCCGACCACCGCCTTCCGGCTGGGGGAGAAGGTCGACGATCCGCTGGCCATGTACCTGTTCGATCTGTGCACGTTGCCGCTGAACCTGGCTGGGCACTGCGGGATGTCGGTGCCGTCGGGCCTGGCGGCCGAGGACAATCTGCCCGTCGGGCTGCAGATCATGGCGCCGGCGCTGGCCGATGACCGGCTCTACCGGGTCGGCGCGGCCTACGAGGTCGCGCGCGGAGCGCTGCCCACCGCGCTGTAGCCGTCAGTCCAGGATGCGGCGCGCCACGTTGGTGCTGACCAGATCCAGCAGCTCGTCGGACCGTCCGGCCAGGATGGTGCGGATCGCGTACAGCGAGAAACCCTTGGCCTGCTCGACGGTGATGGCCGGCGGGATGGACAGTTCCTGACGCGCGGTCACCACGTCGATCAGCGCCGGGCCGTCGTGGGCGAAGGCCTCGTTGAGCGCGGACGCCAGGTCGCCGGGCTGTTCCACCCGCCGACCGAAGAGCCCCAGGGACCGCGCGACGGCCGCGAAGTCGGGATTCTGCAGATCCGTGCCGAAGGTCACGATGCCGGCCGCCTTCATCTCCAGTTCCACGAAGTTCAGCGACGAGTTGTTGAACACGATCACCTTCACCGGCAGCCGGTTCTGGCTCAGGGTGATCAGCTCCCCGAACAGCATGGTCAGTCCGCCGTCGCCGGCGAAGGCCACCACCTGCCGGTTGCGGTCCACCGTCTGGGCGCCGATGGCCAGTGGCAGCGCGCAGGCCATGGTGCCGTGATTGAACGAACCCAGCAGGCGCCTGCGCCCGTTCATGGTCAGATAGCGCGCCGCCCACACCACCGGCGACCCGACGTCGACGGTGAACACCGCATCCGCGGCGGCCAGCCGGTCAGCCTCGGCGGCAAGATATTCCGGCCGGATGGGGGTCTTGTCGCGATCGTTGACGGCGAGCTCGTCGAGCCGTCGGCGGGTCTTCCGGTAGTGCTTCAGTGACCGGTCCAGGTGCGTGCGGTCGTCCTTGGTGCTCAGCAGTGGCTGCAGTGCGGCCAGGGTGTCGCCGACGTATCCGACCATCCCGAGGTCGATGGGGGTGCGCCGGCCCAGGTTGCGGCCGCGGATGTCCACCTGGATGACGGTGGCGTGCTCGGGATAGAACTGCCGGTACGGGAAGTCGGTGCCCAGCATGAGCAGCACCTCCGCCTCTTTGATGGCCTTGTAGCCGGAGGCGAATCCGAGCAGGCCTGTCATCCCGACGTCGTACGGATTGTCGTATTCGACGAATTCCTTGCCGCGCAGGGCGTGGACCACCGGCGCCTTCAGGGTGGCCGCCAGCATCACCAACTCGTCATGGGCGCCCTCGGCGCCGGCGCCGGCGAGGATGGTGATCTTGTCGGAGTTGTTGAGAATCGTTGCGGCGCGGCGCAGTTCATCGTCGGCCGGCCGGCATATCGAGTGGGTGGGCAGTACCGGGCTGACTCTCAGGTCCCCGGCCTTGTGCAGGAAGATCTCGCCCGGGATGACGACGACGGCGACGCCGTTCTCCTCGACGGCGGCGCGCATCGCCATCTGCAGCACCCGCGGCGCGGACTCCGGGGTGGTGACCAGCTCGCAGTACACGCTGCATTCGCGGAACAGTTCCTGCGGGCGGGTCTCCTGGAAGTACTCCGAGCCGATCTCGGACTGCGGGATGTGCGCGGCGATGGCCAGCACCGGCACCCGGCTGCGCTGGGCGTCGAACAGCCCGTTGATCAGATGCAGGTTGCCCGGCCCGCAGCTGCCGGCACAGACTGCGAGCTGCCCGGTCAGCGCCGCATCGCCGGCCGCCGCGAAACCCGCCGTCTCCTCATGGCGGACGTGTTCCCAGGTGAAGTCGTCGGCGCGCCGGATGGCATCGGTCAGCCCGTTGAGACTGTCCCCGGGCAGTCCGTACATGCGGGTGACGCCACTGGCCTGCAGTGTCAAGATGACGTGATCGGCGAGGGTGGTCATACCCAACCCTAGGACGCTGAGCTTCACTTTCGCTGTGGGCGAGCCCGGACTGGACGAAGCTGGCAGGATCTAGCCCATGCGTATTGGTGTTCTCACCGGTGGTGGTGACTGTCCTGGCCTGAATGCGGTGATCCGCGCGGTGGTGCGCACCAGTGCGGTGCGGTACGGCTCATCGGTCGTCGGTTTCCAGGACGGCTGGCGCGGTCTGTTGGAGGATCGCCGCATCCAGCTGTCGAACGACGACCGCAATGACCGGCTGCTCGCCAAGGGCGGCACCATGCTGGGCACCGCGCGCGTCAACCCGGACAAGCTGCGTGCCGGTCTGGACCAGATCAAGCAGACCCTCGAAGACAACGGCATCGACGTCCTGATCCCGATCGGCGGCGAGGGCACGCTGACCGCGGCGCACTGGCTGTCCGAGGAGAACGTGCCGGTGGTCGGTGTACCCAAGACCATCGACAACGATATCGATTGCACCGACGTCACTTTCGGGCACGACACCGCGTTGCATGTCGCGACCGATGCCATCGACCGGCTGCACAGCACCGCCGAATCGCATCAGCGCGTGATGCTGGTCGAGGTGATGGGCCGCCACGCCGGCTGGATCGCGCTCAACGCCGGCCTGGCCTCGGGCGCGCACATGACGCTGATCCCCGAGCAGCCTTTCGATGTCGAAGAAGTGTGCCGGCTGGTCAAACAGCGCTTCGTGCGCGGTGATTCGCATTTCATCTGCGTGGTGGCCGAGGGTGCCAAACCGGCCGAGGGTTCGATGCAACTGAAGCAGGGTGGCACCGACGAGTTCGGGCACGAGAAGTTCACCGGTGTGGCGCACCAGCTCGGCGTCGAGATCGAGAAGCGGATCAACAAGGAAGTGCGGGTGACGGTGCTCGGCCATGTGCAGCGCGGCGGCACCCCGACGCCCTATGACCGCGTGCTGGCCACCAGATTCGGTGTCAACGCCGCCGACGCCGCGCATGCGGGTGAGTACGGGATGATGGTGTCGCTGCGCGGGCAGGAAATCGGCCGGGTCCCGCTGGCCGACGCGGTGCGCCAGCTCAAGCTGGTCCCGCAAAGCCGCTACGACGATGCCGCGGAGTTCTTCGGCTGACGGTGAGGCCGCTGCCTCCAGCTCTCCCCCCGGGGATCCGCAGGCGTGCGAGTGAGCCGACTTTTCTCGCAGTACTCGTCAACTCTTCCGTACTCGCCGTGGCGACAGCGAAATCGCCGGACGGACAGTCATGATCGGTGTCATCTGGCTGCGATTTCCCGCGCCGGAAGGCGCCTTCGGGTGTAGCGTCCGAGGCACCGAACCGGGAGGTGCCGACATGGCCGCAGGTGACAGCGACTGGACCAAACCGGCGGCACTCGCCATCCCGAAAGAGGGCTATTTCGAGCTGGAGCGCGGACGGTACGGCCCCGTCTACCCCAGGACACCGGCGTGTCACGGCTTCTCGATCATCGCGAAGGTGAAAGAGGGCCGCGAGGAGGCGGTCCGCGCCTACGGCAAGACGATCGAAGAGACCATCGCGGCGAGTCCCGACGCGCTGGCGCCGTTGCGGTTGCACTACTTGCGCTGGAATCTCTTCGACATCGGTTCCGGCCTGCATTTCCAGTACATGGGCATCTTCGACACCGATTTCGACAAGTACACCGAGGATGCCGTCCAGCTGTTCAGCGCGACGGGTATCACGACCATCTTCACCCAACTCGAAGGGTTTCCGGAGGACTGGAAGGAGAACCCGGAGGCGTTCATCACGTTCGTCCGCGACCACCAGCAGCCGAGCTTCCTGGAATACGGTGAGTACCCCTACGTCACCGCTGACGAGATCAAGAAGGCGCTCAAGCTCAAGGCTGCCTTCTCGGACATGCTCGACCAGATGCAGTGACCGAGACGCTCGAGGTCGACGACATCCAGCACATCCTGCTCACCAGGACGCCGGCGATCACGGGACGCTATGAGTTCCTGACGTTCGACACCCCGGCGGGCGGACGTGCGTGGTTGACCGCACTGCTCGATCGCGTGCAGTCCGCGTCCGAGGCGACCACGACGATGGACGAATCGGAGCGGTGGGTCACCCTGGCGTTCACCTGGACCGGCCTGCGTGCACTCGGCGTGGCCGAGGAATCGCTGGCCACCTTCCCCGACGCGTTCCGCGAAGGGATGGCCGCCAGGGCCGCCATCCTCGGTGACACCGGCACCAGTGCGCCAGAGCACTGGCTCGGTGGGTTGGCCGGCGACGATGTGCACGCGATCGCGATCCTGTTTTCCCGCACCGATGAGCAGTGTGCCCGCTCCATCGAGGAACACGACAAGTTGCTCGCTCGCACCGAGGGTGTGCGCAGCCTGTCCTATCTCGACCTGAACGCCTCGCCGCCGTTCAACTATGCGCACGACCATTTCGGCTTCCGGGACCGGTTGTCCCAGCCGGTGATGAAGGGATCGGACGAGGAGCCGACTCCGGGATCCGGCGACGCGCTGGAACCGGGGGAGTTCATCCTCGGCTACCCCGATGAGAACGGCCCGGTGGCGAATCTTCCTCAGCCTGAGGTGTTGTCGCGCAACGGCAGCTTCATGGCCTACCGGAGGCTGCAGGAGCACGTCGGTACGTTTCGTGACTACCTGAGCGATCACGCCGAGACCCCGCAAGAACAGGAACTGCTGGCGGCCAAGTTCATGGGTCGCTGGCGCAGCGGTGCGCCACTGGTACTGGCACCCGAGCATGACGATCCGGAGTTGGGGGCTGACCCCATGCGCAACAATGACTTCAACTACAAGGAGATGGATCCGCACGGATACGCCTGCCCGCTCGGCTCGCACGCCCGTCGGCTCAATCCGCGCGACACGGCGCACTACATGAATCGCCGCCGGATGATCCGGCGTGGCGCGACCTACGGCCCGGCACTGCCGGACGGGGCGCCCGAGGACGGCGTCGAGCGCGGTATCGCGGCCTTCATCATCTGCGCGGATCTGGTGCGCCAGTTCGAGTTCGCGCAGAACGTCTGGATCAACGACAAGGCCTTCCACGAGTTGGGCAACGAGCACGATCCGATCTGCGGAGCCCAGGACGGCACCCTGGACTTCACCGTGCCCAAACGTCCGATCCGTAAGGTGCACAAGGGTTTGCCGGCCTTCACCACTCTCACCGGTGGGGCGTACTTCTTTCTGCCGGGAATGTCGGCGATGAGGTACCTCGCGGCACTCGGGGCCGGGGGACCGACATGACCGCTGCGCGCACGTACAACCAGACCCACGTGGCGCGGCCGCACGACGGGCGACGTCGGATCAGCATCTACTGGACGTGGAGCTATCCCTGGGAGGCACAACGCGACCCGGCTGAGATGTCCAACCGGTTCTCGACCATCACCGAGGTCCGCAACGTGCTGTGGCCGGCCTACGAGACGCCCGAATACGATGCGGCGAACTTCCTGCAGGGCATCCCCGGCACTCTCGAACTCTTCCACCGGTCCACGCTGGCGTTCCAAGCCCTCGCCGAGGAGGCGACCGGGCATCCGGTGGCGGTGTTTCAGCGCATCGATCAGGCCGGCTACCGGTTGCCGATCGACGAACGCATCCTGGCCGATACCGACACCCTGATGGTGTTCGGGCTCGACCACCTGCCCTCGGAACAGGATGCCGACCCCGAGGAGATCGCCGCGATCGGTCGGTGGCTGCAACGAGAGGGCACCTGCCTGGTGCTGGCCCCGCACCACGACGTCGGATTCACCGACGACTACGACCAGCGCCAGGTCGAGTACCTGCACCACGGCGACCGGCTGGTGCCCCGCCAGCAGCGGTTCAGCCAGTACACCCGGTCCCTGATGGCGGCGCTGCAGGTGCCGGTGCACAACACGTGGGGGCTGCGCCCCGCCGTGGTCGACGGCACCACCAATCAGATCGCGCCGCTGACGGCCTTTCGTGATCTCGACGGAACCGGCCTGCTCACCGACGTCACCACCTTCAACTTCCACCCGCACCTGCCGCACTACGCACTGACTGCGCCGGAGAGTCAGGATCTGCGGGTGCTCGGCAAGCAGCGGGTCGACCCGCACCGGCCGCACCCGTTCACCGCGGCCGGTGACACCGAATTCAATGCGTTGATCTCGATGCCGCCGACCGGGGCGCGGGCCGGGCACATCCTGCTGGTCGATTCCACCAACTTCACCACGCTGTTCGGCGGCACCGACAGCCTGCAGAACTTCTGGCGCAACGTCGCCACCATGAAGTGACGCTGACCGCCCCCATTAGGATCGATGCATGTCTGTCGATACTGCCGAACTTCTTGACTACGACGACGTCATCGCCGAGTTCGATCCCGTGATGGGCATGGAAGTGCACGTCGAGCTGTCCACCGCCACCAAGATGTTCTGTGGGTGCGCCAACAAGTTCGGCGCCGAGCCCAACACCCAGGTGTGCCCGGTGTGCCTGGGATTGCCCGGGTCGCTGCCGGTGCTCAACCAGACCGCGGTGGAATCGGCGATCCGGATCGGGTTGGCGCTCAACTGCGATATCGCGCCGTGGGGGCGTTTCGCCAGGAAGAACTACTTCTATCCCGATCAGCCGAAGAACTACCAGATCAGCCAGTACGACGAGCCGATCGCGATCGACGGTTACCTCGATGTGCCGCTCGACGACGGCACCACCTGGCGGATCGAGATCGAACGCGCGCACATGGAGGAAGACACCGGCAAGCTCACCCACCTGGGCAGTGACACCGGCCGGATCTCCGGTGCGACCACATCGCTGGCCGACTTCAACAGGGCCGGTGTGCCGCTCATCGAGATCGTCACCCGAACCATCGAGGGCGCCGGTGAACGAGCCCCGGAGATCGCGCGGGCCTACGTGACCGCGCTGCGCGATCTGCTGCGCGGACTGGATGTCTCCGATGTGCGGATGGACCAGGGGTCGATGCGCTGCGATGTCAACCTTTCGCTGAAAGCCAAGGGCGCCAAGGAATTCGGCACCCGCACCGAGACCAAGAACGTCAACTCCCTCAAGAGCGTCGAGGTCGCCGTCCGCTACGAGATGCGCCGGCAGGCGGCGGTGCTGCGCTCCGGCGGCACCGTCACTCAGGAGACCCGGCACTTCCACGAGGACGGCCACACCAACGCCGGGCGCAGCAAGGAGACCGCGCAGGACTACCGGTACTTCCCGGAGCCCGACCTGGAACCGGTGGCGCCGTCGGCCGAGCTGGTGGAGCGGTTGCGCGCCACCATCCCGGAGCTTCCGTGGCTGGTGCGCAACCGCGTTCAGCAGGAGTGGGGTATCTCCGATGAGGTGATGCGCGACCTGGTCAACAACGGCGCGATCGACCTGGTGGCCGCGACCGTGGCCCAGGGTGCGTCCAGCGAAGCCGCCCGCGCCTGGTGGGGAAACTTCCTGGTGCAGAAGGCCAACGAACAAGAGGTCGACCTCGACGCGCTGCCGATCACGCCCACCCAGGTGGCCGCGGTGGTGAAGCTCGTCGACGAGGGCAAGCTGTCGAACAAGCTGGCCCGCCAGGTCATCGAGGGCGTGCTGGCCGGTGAGGGTGAACCCGAGCAGGTGATGAACGACCGCGGTCTGGTCGTGGTGCGCGACGATTCACTGATCCAGGCCGCCGTCAATGAAGCTCTCGAGGCTAATCCCGATATCGCCGAGAAGATCCGCGGCGGCAAGGTGGCCGCCGCCGGCGCGATCGTCGGCGCGGTGATGAAGGCGACCAAGGGCCAGGCCGACGCCGCGCGGGTGCGTGAACTGGTGCTCGCCGCCTGCAGTTGACCTGATCTCGGCGGGATCCGACACGCTCAGCGCGTCGGACCACGCCGAAATCGCTACGTCTTGTCGGCGTTGCTGCGGGGGAACCCGCCACCGGACGGGAACAGCGGGAAGACCACGTCGTCGAAACTTCCGGCGTCGCCGGCGGTCTTGTTCACCGTGGCGCCCCAGATGTTGCCGTCCGGGGAAACCGCGAGTGCCCACGCATGACCGTGCTGGTCCTGGCGGACCACCTCGGGCTCACCGGTGACCGCGCCGGTATCGGGCGCCAACCGCAGCGCCACCGTCTGCTTGGTGTTCACCAGGTTCACCAGCACGGTGCCGTCGAGGGCGGCGCAGCCGGCCACCCCGGGGCGGTCCGGCCATGTCCACACCGTCGAGACGTTGGAATCCTTGGTGATGCGCTGCACCCGGTCCGCTGTCGGGGTGCGGTCGGTGATGTAGAGCGCGCCGTCGGCCGGATCGACGCACATGCTGCCGCCGGCACCCATCCCGGACAGCGCAGTGGTCTGCGGCGCCTGATCGACGGTCGTGGGCTGCTCGATGCGCAGCACCTTGCCCGCCAACGAGGCGGGATCGGCGGCCTGCGCCGGGTTACCGGCGTCGCCGGTCTGCACCACCAGGGTTGTCGGGCTGGTGAAGACCAGCGCCCCGGCGTTACCGGTCGGACCCTTCGGGATCCCGGTGAGGATCGGCTTGGGCGGATCACCGTCGGCGATGCGCACGACACGATTGTCGGTGGGCGTACTGATGTAGGCGTACATCAGCCGGTCCTGGGCATAGGTCGGTGACTTGATGATGTCGAGCAGGCCGCCGTCACCGGCCGGGTCGACCGGGATGACGAGCTTGACGACGGGCTCGGCCTTCGTCGACACCTCTTTGATCACCCCGGTGGTGCGCTCGGCGACCAGCGCCGACTGGCTGTCGCCGCCCATGATCAGTCCACTGGTGCTCGCCAGGCAGCCCTGCATGACCCCGGTGGCCTTGCACTCCTTCGGGAACGGTGTCGCCGGCAGCGGTGGTGGGGGCTCGGGTTTGGTCGGGGGTGGAGGCGTCATCGCGGGTTGGGTGGTGAACGGCTGGGACTGGGCGTCGTCGAACCGCGCACATCCCGAACCGACCAGCAATGCCGCGCACAGCACCACGGCCAGTCGCACCGGCATGCCCCGTGTCGGTCCGCCCAGTCTCATGCTGGCCAGATTACGGATCGCCGGGCAGTGCGCGCCACGAAGGCCTGTAGTTCCTCCCCGTCGCTGCGCTCGCCCGGGTGGAATGCGCCGGTGTGTCACAACTCGGCAACGGTGTGGATACGCTGCGCCATGCGCCGCGCCAATCCCTTGTTCTGCGGTGACTTGCACTTACGCTGGCAATCGTGACCGCTGAACCTCAGAACCTGACCGACTGGCAACGGCCGGCGTCGGCGCAGTTGGTCGACCCCGAAGAAGACCTCCCCTCGTCGACCTACGGGGGAGACTTCGAAACCACTGCCATCCCGCGCTATGACGTCGATGGCTCATCCAAGCCCGATCAGTCACCCTTCGGGCTGCTGAACGACCCCGAGCCGCTGCCCTATGTCTCTCCGGCGCAGCCCAACCCGTACGCCGCGGCGCCGGCCGCCCCGACCGAGATCGGCCCCTACGACGCGGAGCAGCAGATTCGCCATGCCGGCCGTCGTGGCACCACCGACCTGGGCTTGATGCTGCTGCGGGTCGGCCTCGGCGCACTGCTGGTCGTGCACGGGCTGCAGAAGATCTTCGGCTGGTGGGGCGGCGCGGGCCTGAGCGGTTTCGAGGGCTCGCTGGCCGACCTCGGCTACCAGCACGCCGGCCTGCTGACCTATGTCGGCGCCGGAGCGCAGGTCGCTGCCGGGCTGCTGCTGGTGCTCGGCCTGTTCACCCCGCTGGCGGCGGCCGCCGCGCTGGCCTACTCGGTCAATGCGCTGCTGGCTTCCATCGCCGCCGAACCCGGCGTCAGCTTCGTCGATTTCGTCATCCCGACCGGGCACGAGCACCAGGCGACCCTGGTGCTGGTCGCCGCCGCGCTCACCCTCACCGGTCCCGGGCGCTACGGCCTCGACGCCGGCCGCGGGTGGTCCCGGCGCCCGTTCGTCGGATCGTTCCTGGCGCTGCTGCTCGGCATCGGTGTCGGCATCGGCATGTGGGTGCTGCTCAACGGCGCCAACCCGCTCGGGTAGAGCCGCTCACTCGTAGGGGTTCGGAACCCGTCCGCCGCTGACCGCTGTCAGCAGCGGAAGGGTCGCGAACGTCACTGCGGGCAACGTCAATTCGCTGCCATCGGTGAGCCGGGCCTTGGCCCAGGAAGACCGGTTGAATCGCAGGCCGTCGATTTCGGTCCACGGCACGGTCCGGCTGCTCAGCAACGTCCTTGAGGTCACCTTTTCGCGGTCGGCCACCGTGCGGTAGCGCACGACGGCCGCCGACACCAGCACCGGGATCGCGAACAGGATCTGCGTCCAGCTCGGCCACACGAACACCAGCGCCGCCAGCCCGAGGAACAGAAAGAACACCGCGAAGTGGGCCATCGGGGAGATGCGGATGACAAGCGGGGAGGGGTCACTCACCCCGTCATCTTCTCATCGCCGGTGGCACCGGCTTTTCCGCGAGGGGCCGTGGCGTCCTCGATCGGGATGGGCAATTTGACCTTTGAGCAGTGCGGCGGCTACCGTCAAGGCCTATGTACACCCCGGACAAGCTCGTAGTAATTGGTTGGCGCGTTGATGCCGCGCTAGCTCTCTGCCGGGCTTAGCCAACAGCATCGACGCGCCAACCCTCGTACAGCGGACTCCGCTGACGGGGGTTTTTTGCTGTCACAGAACGTCACAACACCACAGAAGTAACCGGACCGAACCAGATCAATGAGGAAAAAGTGAGCGCACCCACCACGCGGCCGCCGGAGTCCACCCAGCGCGCGAACAGCGTCAAGGCCCCTGCCAAGGCGGAGCCGAAGACCAATGTTGTTGCACCACAACAGATGACTGGCGCGCAGTCGGTCGTGCGGTCGCTCGAGGAGATCGGTGTAGAGATCATCTTCGGCATCCCCGGTGGTGCCGTGCTGCCCGTCTACGACCCGCTCTATGACTCGAAGAAGCTGCGCCATGTGCTGGTGCGCCATGAGCAGGGCGCCGGGCACGCTGCCAGCGGCTACGCCCACGCCACCGGCAAAGTCGGCGTGATGATGGCCACCTCGGGCCCGGGTGCGACCAACCTGGTGACCCCGCTGGCCGATGCCCAGATGGATTCCATCCCGGTCGTGGCGATCACCGGTCAGGTCGGGCGCGCCCTGATCGGCACCGACGCCTTCCAGGAAGCCGATATCACCGGGATGACCATGCCGGTCACCAAGCACAACTTCCTGGTGCGCGAGGGCGATGACATCCCGCGGGTGATCGCCGAGGCGTTCCACATCGCCGCGTCGGGACGGCCCGGTGCGGTGCTCGTCGACGTCCCGAAGGACATCCTGCAGGGCGAGTGCACCTTCTCCTGGCCTCCGGTGATGGATCTGCCGGGCTACAAACCCAACACCAAGCCGCACAGCCGCCAGGTGCGTGAGGCCGCCAAGCTGATCGCCGAGGCCCGTAAGCCGGTGCTCTATGTCGGTGGCGGTGTCATCCGCGGTGAGGCGACCGACGAACTGATGGAGCTGGCCGAGCTGACCGGCATTCCGGTGGTCACGACCCTGATGGCCCGCGGCGCGTTCCCGGACAGCCACCCGCAACACATGGGTATGCCCGGTATGCACGGCACCGTCTCGGCGGTGGCCGCGCTGCAGAAGAGCGACCTGCTGATCGCGCTGGGCACCCGTTTCGATGATCGTGTCACCGGCAAGCTGGATTCTTTCGCCCCCGACGCCAAGGTGATCCACGCCGACATCGACCCCGCCGAGATCGGCAAGAACCGGCACGCCGATGTGCCGATCGTGGGTGATGTGAAGAATGTCATCACCGATCTGCTGGAGATCCTGCGCCGGGAGAGCACCACCGCGGCATCGCTGGATCTGGACAACTGGTGGGAGTACCTGTCGAGCATCAAGGCGACCTTCCCACTGAGCTACGGCCCGCAGAGCGACGGCAGCCTGAGCCCTGAGCTCGTCATCGAGAAGCTGGGCCAGATCGCCGGCCCGGAGGCGCTCTACGTCGCCGGCGTCGGCCAGCACCAGATGTGGGCCGCGCAGTTCGTGAAGTACGAGAACCCCAAGACCTGGCTGAACTCCGGTGGTCTGGGCACGATGGGCTACGCGATCCCCGCGGCGATGGGCGCCAAGTTCGCCCGGCCCGAGGCCGAGGTGTGGGCGATCGACGGTGACGGCTGCTTCCAGATGACCAATCAGGAGCTGGCCACCTGCGCACTGGAGGGTGCGCCCATCAAGGTCGCGCTGATCAACAACGGCAACCTGGGCATGGTGCGGCAGTGGCAGACGCTCTTCTACGGAGAGCGCTACAGCCAGACCAACCTGTCCACCCACAGCCACCGGATCCCGGATTTCGTGAAGCTGGCCGAGGCGCTGGGGTGCGTCGGATTGCGTTGTGAGCGTGCAGAAGACGTCGAAGACGTCATCAACCAGGCGCGTGCCATCAACGACCGGCCGGTGGTCATCGACTTCATCGTCGGCGCCGACGCCCAGGTGTGGCCGATGGTCGCCGCGGGCACCAGCAATGACGAGATCCAGGCCGCCCGCGGCATCCGTCCGCTGTTCGATTCGGAAGAGGGGCACGCCTGATGTCGAAGGTCTCCACCCACACGCTGTCGGTGCTCGTCGAGGACAAACCAGGTGTGCTGGCCCGCGTCGCGGCGTTGTTCTCCCGGCGCGGCTTCAACATCCAGAGCCTCGCCGTCGGCGCCACCGAACAGAAGCACCTCTCCCGGATGACGATCGTCGTCGAGGTCGAGGACTTCCCGCTCGAGCAGGTCACCAAGCAGCTCAACAAGCTGATCAACGTGATCAAGATCGTCGAACAGGACGAGGATCAGTCGGTGTCGCGTGAGCTTGCGCTGATCAAGGTGCGTACCGATGCGACCACCCGCAGCCAGGTGATTGAAGCGGTCAACCTGTTCCGTGCCAAGGTTGTGGACGTGTCCACCGAGTCGCTGACCATCGAGGCCACCGGGACGCCGGAGAAGCTCGAGGCATTCCTGCGGGTGCTCGAGCCGTACGGTATTCGGGAAATCGTGCAATCCGGCATCGTCTCGCTGTCGCGCGGACCGCGCGGTATCGGCACCGCCAAATAGCTTCACCAACGAATCAAAGAGACAAAAGAGAAGGAAATTCAGTGGCAATCGAACTGTTCTACGACGACGACGCGGATCTGTCGATCATCCAGGGCCGCAAGGTCGCGGTGATCGGCTATGGCAGCCAGGGCCACGCCCATTCGCTGTCGCTGCGTGACTCGGGCGTGCAGGTCAAGGTGGGCCTGAAGGAGGGCTCGAAGTCCCGCGTCAAGGTCGAGGAGCAGGGCCTGGAGGTCGGCACGCCGGCCGAGGTCGCCAAGTGGGCCGATGTGATCATGGTGCTCGCACCCGACACCGCGCAGGCCGAGATCTTCACCAAGGACATCGAGCCCAACCTGGAAGACGGCAACGCGCTGTTCTTCGGGCACGGCCTCAACATCCACTTCGGCCTGATCAAGCCGGCCGAGAACATCACCGTCGGCATGGTCGCCCCCAAGGGCCCCGGCCACCTGGTGCGCCGGCAGTTCGTCGACGGCAAGGGCGTGCCCGCTCTGATCGCCGTCGCCCAGGACCCCAAGGGTGAGGGCCAGGCGCTCGCGCTGTCGTATGCCGCCGCCATCGGTGGCGCCCGTGCCGGTGTCATCAAGACCACCTTCAAGGAAGAGACCGAGACCGACCTGTTCGGTGAGCAGGCCGTGCTGTGCGGTGGCACCGAAGAGCTCATCAAGACCGGTTTCGAGGTCATGGTCGAGGCCGGCTACGCCCCCGAGATGGCCTACTTCGAGGTGCTGCACGAGCTCAAGCTCATCGTCGACCTGATCTACGAAGGTGGCATCGCCCGGATGAACTACTCGGTGTCCGACACCGCGGAGTTCGGTGGTTACATCTCCGGGCCGCGCGTCATCGACGCCGACACCAAGGAGCGTATGCGCGCCATCCTCAAGGACATCCAGGACGGCAGCTTCGTCAAGCGTCTCGTCGCCAACGTCGAGAACGGCAACACCGAGCTCGAGGGTCTGCGCAAGGCCAACGCCGAGCACCCCATCGAGGTCACCGGCAAGAAGCTGCGCGACCTGATGAGCTGGGTCGACCGGCCGATCACCGAAACCGCGTAACTCGCTGAACCATCCGAAATGGCTGCCACCGGAGTTCCGGTGGCAGCCATTTCGTCATTCTCCGACGCTACGGCGTGGCCTCGTGCCCATCGCGTCCCTTGGTCCGGCGGCTTTCCTTCATCTCGGCCTCGAAGACGTGCCGCCTGCCGTCCATCAGCTCGTCGCGGACCTTCTTCTCGTGCTCGCGCAGCCGCGACCAGTAGTCGTCGTCGAATTCCTCGACCACCTGAAAAGTCCAGCGCCCCTTGAGAATGTTGCGGCCGACCATGTCCTCGGTCAGCCGGTCGGCGATCTCGATATGTCCGGCGTCGCGCAGCGCGTCGGCCGCCTCGCCGAGCAGCAGGTCGGCGTGCCCCATCAACTGGTGGAACGAATACAGGTGCCCCCGCGCCCGCTCCACGTACTCCAGCGCTTCGGACACCTTGCCGACCGCCTCGACGGTGTCGTCGGAGGTGCCGTGCGGCCGCGCGTGCGCGTCGTCGACGGAGGTCATGACGAGCGCTTCTTCAGTGCCTCGGGTGTGTGCACGGCGTCGCGGCCGCTCTTGTCGCTGGTGACCCGGTACTGCGGTTCGTCCTTGCTGGCCTTCACCTCACGGCCGGCCGCCTCGGTCTCCGAGGTGATCTTCTCCTCGACGGTGCCGGGCACGGTGGTGCCGTGGCTCTGCCAGGACACCTTGTCGCCCTTCTTGAATGATTCGCTCATTCCGGCGGGGTACCCGGCTGCGCAGCCTTTCAGTCACCGAGCCTGGCGGCAATGCCGACGACCCGGCGCGCCAGATGGTCGAGCGCGTCGTTCGTCGCGTCATCGAACTCGGTGATGTTCTCCCGATTCGCGATCAGCCCGACTCCATAGGGATTGCCGTCGGCGAATTTCACCGGATCGGTGTATCCCGGCGGCACGATGATCCCGCCGAAATGCATCAGCGTCACATAGAGATTCAGCAGCGTGGACTCCTGGCCGCCGTGCGCGGTCTGGGTGGAGGTGAACGCGGCGTACACCTTGTCGGCGAGCTTGCCCTCGGACCAGAGCCCGCCGAGCGAGTCCAAGAAGGCCCGCAGCGGCGCCGCCGGCGAACCGAAACGGGTGGGGGAGCCGAAGATCACCGCATCGGCCCACACGATGTCCTCACCGGTCGCGACCGGCAGGTCCTTGGTGGCCTCATAGTTGGCGGTCCATGCCGGATTGCCCGCGAACGACTCGGGATCGTTGGTTTCGGCGATGTGGCGGATGCGGACCTCGGCGCCGGCAGCCTCGGCGGCAGCGGATATCCGGGCCGCCATCGAGGTGCCGTGCCCGGTGGCCGAGTAGTAGATGACGGCGAGTTTGGTCATGGCGCCAGTGTAGGAAGCTCCCGGATGCCGAACTCCCGTTTCAGCACGGTCCGTGCGGCGTAGAAACCGGCCATGCCGTGCACGCCGCCGCCGGGCGGGGCAGCCGAGGAACACAGATAGGCCTTCGGAATCGGGGTGGACCACGGGTTGATCCGCGGGGTGGGACCGGCGATCGCGCTGACCATGTTGTTGCCGCCGACGCCGATATCCCCGCCGACGAGGTTGGCGTTGTGATCGGCCAGTCGCGCGGCCGGCACGCTGCGCACCGCGACCACCACGTCGCGGAATCCGGGCGCGAACCGCTCGAAGACATCGGTGACGGCCTCGCCCATGTCCACCGTCGAACCCGCCGGCACATGGGCGTACGCCCACAGGGGCCGTCTGCCGTGGCTGTCGATGCGGGTGGGGTCGGCGATATGCGGCAGGGCCGCCAGCACCATCGGCCACTGCGCGTGTCGGCCGGCGGCGATCTCGGATTCGGCCAGCGCCATCTGCGGCCGGCTCCCACCCAGGTGCAGGGTCGGGGCCTGAGTCAGACGTGAATCGCGCCAGGGGATTTCGCCCGAGAGCACGAAATCGACCTTGGCCACACCGGGCCCATAGGTGTAGCGCTGCAGGGCTTTTGCGTACCGAGGCGGCAGGGTCGAGCCGTAGATGGACAGCAGGGCAGTCGGTGCCGTGTCATAGAGCACCACACCACCCGGCGGTGCGGTGACTTCCTCGCCGAGAACGAGTTCCCCGCCATGGTCCAGCAGATCGGCGATCAGGGCATCCGGAATGGCCTGCGACCCGCCGACCGGAATCGGCCAGCCGACCGCATGCCCGAGGGTCGCCAACATCAGCCCTGCACCGGAGGCGACCAGGGAAGGCATCTGCGAAATGGTATGCGCGGCAACACCGGTGAACAGTGCGCGAGCATCCTCGCCCTTCAGCGCGCCCCACAGCGGGCTGCCCTGGGTGAGTAGCCGAGGGGCCACCTTCAGTGCGGCGGGGATCGACGGCGGCAGCGACCGTTTGTCGCCGAGCAGCAACCCGACCACGCCGTCGCAGTCGGCGGCGAGCGGGCCGAGCAGTCGCCGCCACGAGTCTCCGTCGGACAACTCGTCGGCGGTCCGCTCGATATCGCGGTAGCCGATCGCCGCCGGCCGGTCGGTGAACGGGTTGGCGTAGGAGATCTCCGGGACCGACAACTGCACACCGCGGGCCTGCAGGTCGTAGGCGGCGAAGAACGGCGACGCCAGCGCCAGCGGATGCACCGCCGAACAGATGTCGTGGCGGACACCGTCGAACTCCGGGTCGGCCAAGGTGCGCGCACCACCGCCCGCGGTGGTCTGCGCTTCGATGACCCGTACGGCCAACCCGGCCCGGGCCAGGATGACGGCTGCGGTCAGCCCGTTGGGGCCACTTCCGACGACGGTGACGTCCACCACATCAGTAGACATCATCGACGCCGAGCGCACGTGGCCTGTGGTACCGCGGCGGGCACACACTAGGCTGTAGCGCCGTGAGTCTTCCCGTTGTTCTGATCGCCGACAAGCTTGCCGAGTCGACCGTCGCCGCCCTCGGCGACCAGGTCGAGGTCCGTTGGGTCGACGGCCCGGACCGCCCGAAACTGCTGGAGGCCGTCGCGGACGCCGACGCGCTGCTGGTGCGTTCGGCGACCACAGTCGACGCCGAAGTCATCGCCGCCGCGCCCAAACTGAAGATCGTCGCCCGCGCCGGTGTCGGCCTGGACAACGTGGACGTCGACGCGGCGACCGCACGCGGTGTCCTGGTCGTGAATGCGCCGACCTCCAACATCCACAGCGCCGCCGAGCATGCGCTGGCCCTGCTGCTGTCGGCCGCCCGCCAGGTTCCGGCCGCCGACGCCACGCTGCGCGAGCACACCTGGAAGCGGTCCTCGTTCTCGGGTACCGAGATCTTCGGCAAGACCGTCGGCGTCGTCGGCCTGGGCCGCATCGGCCAGCTCGTCGCGGCACGGCTGGCCGCGTTCGGCACCCACATCCTGGCCTATGACCCCTACGTGTCCTCGGCCCGCGCCGCGCAGATCGGCATCGAACTGGTCAGCCTCGACGAGCTGCTGAGTCGGGCCGACTTCATCTCGGTGCACCTGCCCAAGACCAAGGAGACCGCCGGTCTGCTCGGCAAGGAGAACCTCGCCAAGACCAAGCCCGGTGTCATCATCGTCAACGCCGCCCGCGGTGGCCTGATCGATGAGCAGGCGCTCGCCGATGCCATCACCAGCGGACACGTCCGCGGTGCAGGCCTGGACGTGTTCTCCACCGAGCCGTGCACCGACAGCCCGCTGTTCGAGCTGCCGCAGGTCGTGGTCACCCCGCACCTCGGTGCGTCGACCGCCGAGGCGCAGGACCGGGCCGGCACCGATGTGGCCGCCAGCGTGAAGCTGGCGCTGGCCGGCGAGTTCGTGCCCGATGCCGTCAACGTCGGTGGGGGAGCCGTCGGCGAGGAAGTGGCGCCGTGGCTGGACCTGGTCCGCAAGCTCGGCCTGCTGGTCGGCAAGCTCGCCGAGGCCGCACCGGTGTCGCTGACCGTCCAGGTTCGCGGCGAGCTGGCGTCCGAAGATGTCGAGATCCTGCGCCTGTCGGCGCTGCGCGGCCTGTTCTCGGCCGTCGTCGACGAGCAGGTGACCTTCGTCAACGCACCCGCGCTGGCCAAGGATCGCGGCGTGACCGCCGAGATCAGCACCGCCAGCGAGAGCCCCAACCACCGCAGCGTGGTGGACGTGCGGGCGGTCTACGCCGACGGCGGTGCGCTGAACGTGGCGGGCACCCTGACCGGCCCGCAGCAGGTGCAGAAGATTGTCCAGATCAACGGCCGCAACCTGGATCTGCGCGCCGAGGGCTACAACCTGGTCGTCAACTACCACGACCAGCCCGGCGCACTGGGCAAGATCGGCACGCTGCTCGGCGGCGCCGAGGTCAATGTGCTGGCCGCGCAGATGAGTCAGGACGCCAGTGGCGACAGCGCCACCGTGATGCTGCGCCTGGACACCGATGTGCCCGAAGACGTGCGCGCCGCGATCGCCTCTGCGGTCGGCGCCACCACACTGGAAGTGGTCGATCTCTCATGAAGCTCGCTGTAATCGCCGGTGACGGCATCGGACCCGAGGTCATCGACCAGGCGCTGCGCGTACTCGACGCGGTGCTGCCCGGGGTCGAGCGCACCGAGTACGACCTGGGCGCGCGGCGCTACCACGCATCGGGCGAACTGCTGACCGTGGAGACCATTGAGGAGCTGCGCGGCCATGACGCGATCCTGCTCGGCGCGATCGGCGACCCGTCGGTACCCAGCGGTGTGCTGGAGCGCGGGTTGCTGCTCAAGCTACGGTTCGCGCTCGACCATCACGTCAACCTGCGGCCCGGTCGGCTCTATCCCGGTGTGAGCAGCCCGCTTTCGGGTGTGACCGGAATCGATTTCGTCGTGGTCCGCGAGGGCACCGAGGGGCCCTACACCGGCAATGGTGGCGCACTGCGGGTCGGCACGCCCCACGAGGTGGCCACCGAGGTCAGCGTGAACACCGCCTTCGGTGTGGAGCGTGTCGTGCGCGATGCGTTCGCCCGGGCCCAGACCCGGCGCAAGCATCTGACGTTGGTGCACAAGACCAATGTGCTGACCTTCGCGGGCAGCCTGTGGTCGCGGGTTGTGGCCGAGGTCGGCACCGAGTTCCCCGATGTCGAGGTCGCCTACCAGCACATCGACGCCGCCACCATCCACATGGTCACCGACCCGGGACGTTTCGACGTGATCGTCACCGACAACCTGTTCGGCGACATCATCACCGATCTGTCGGCGGCGGTGTGCGGCGGCATCGGTCTGGCCGCGAGCGGCAATATCGATGCCACCGGGACCAATCCGTCGATGTTCGAACCGGTGCACGGCAGCGCGCCCGATATCGCGGGCCAAGGTATCGCCGATCCCACCGCGGCGGTGATGAGCGTGGCGTTGTTGCTCTCGCATGTGGGTGAGGACGACGCCGCGGCGCGGGTGGACGCGGCGGTCTCGGAGCACCTGGCGACCCGCGGCGAGGCGACGCTGTCGACCAGCGAGGTCGGCGACCGCATCCTGTCGCTGCTGTAGCCCGGGTGGCCGCATTCGCGACGCTGAGCCGGCAGTGCGTGCTGTTCGCGATCGGTTCGACGTTCTTCGCGGTGGCCACCGCGCCGGGATTCGCCGCGCTGGCCGGGGCCGGGGCGTCCAACGCGCTGTGTTTCGTCGGCTCGTGGTTCTTCACCACGGCGGCTTTCATACAGCTGCAGTTGTCCGACAGCGGCATCGGCTGGTGGTCATCGGCCAGCCAATTCGCGGGCACCGTCCTGTTCAATGTCAGCACCGGGGCATCGGTGTGGGCGCACTCGGTTCATGCCGAGCGGCGCGACGTGTGGGCGCCGGATGCCGCGGGTTCCGTGGCGTTTCTGATCAGTGGGGTGCTTGCCGTTCTGGTGGTCGGCTGGTGGGCGCCGAGATCCGTTGACTGGCAGGCGGGGTGGATCAATCTGGCCGGCTGCGTCGCGTTCGGGGTGTCGGCGGCGGCGGCCTTCGTGTTCAAGACCGGCGAGACGGTCAACGCGTCCCTGGCCAACCTGGGCACCTTCGTCGGAGCGCTGTGCTTCCTGGCTGCGGCACTGTTGCTCCGGCCGCGGCGATGAGCTGACGCGTCCCGGCTGGTCTATCCGGTATGGGACTCATCGATATCGAATTGTTCGCCACGCTGGATCTGGTCGGTCAGGGACCCGGCGGCCCCGACGAGGATCCGATCGGCTTCCCGTTCGGCGGCTGGCAGGCGCCACTGGTGGACGATGTCGCCGGTGCGCAGGTGGCGGCGGCGTACGAGGGCACCGACGCGTTGCTGCTCGGCCGGCGCACCTATGACATCTTCGCCGCGTACTGGCCCCATCAGGACGGCGAGTTCGCGACGTTGTTCAACACCGTCCCGAAGTACGTGGCCTCGCGCGGCACGCCCGACCTGTCCTGGGCGGGATCGACCCGGCTGGGTCCGGACCTGGTCGGCGCGGTGCGCGAGATCCGGGACCGGCACGAGCGGGTGAAGGTTGTGGGCAGCTTGAACCTGGTGCAAACCCTGTTGCGGGAGAAGCTCTTCGACGGGATCGATCTGTGGTTGCATCCCGTCATGCTCGGGGTGGGCAAGAAGGTGTTCGACGGTGGTGTGGTGCCCACGAACGTCCGGCTGCTGCAGCCGCCGGTCGCGAGTCCGAAGGGGTCGGTGTACCTACGTTATGGCCGCGCCGACGGTGTGCCGGCGACGGGGGATATGACTGCTTCCTGAGCGGACTCAGTATCGGTCTGCTCGTGAGCCTGAAAGCTGTTCGCAGGTGTGCTATTTCACGCGCTCAACGGCCCCGGGCCCGGGGCCGTCCGGCACCAGGAATATCGCTGCGGCAGGGAACAGTGCGCATACGGCGAACGCGAACGGGAATCCGGCCGCGGCGATCAGCGCACCGAACACCGGTGACCCGACCGCCGTGGCCAGATGCTGGCTGGTGTTCTGGGTGCCCAGCGCGCGTCCGCTCCAGAACGGACCGGCGATCTCGGCGATCGCGGTGAACGCCAACCCGTTGTCGGACACCGTCACCACCGAGGCGATGACGATGAGGGCGACGCTCACCGGTGAACCCAGTGCATCGGTGACGGCGAGCAACGCCATGGTCGCCGACGCGGCCGCAGCGATGAATCGGATGGGCCGCAGACGCAGGCCGAGCACATCGGACCATCGCCCGGCCGCGATACGCCCGGCGGCGCCCAGCACCTGGGCGGCGGTGACGAGCGCGCCCGCCGAAGCGGCGGACCACCCACGCTCGGTCATCAGCCACACCAGCATGAAGGTCCAGATGAAGCCCTGGGGGATGACCAGCAGGACCGAGACCGCGTGAATGCGTGCCAGCACCGACGATCCGCGATAGGGGTTGGCCAGATGCTCCGGCGGCGCCTCGGCCCGGGGCGGTCGCGGCGGGTCCAGCACGCCGATCGCGCAGATCACTGCGGACAGCACGCACACCACCGCGGGGAACAGCAATGCCGGGCCCACACCGTGGCTTTCGGCGACGCGGGGGATCACCAGGGCGCCCAGTCCGACACCCAGGGGTGTCGCTGTCTGCCGGATTCCCATCGCCAGACCGCGCTGCTCCGGTGGGAACCAGCCCACCACGACGCGGCCGCTCGCGGCGTTGCTGCTCGCGGCGGCCATCCCGCCGAGGAGCAGGAACGCCCCGACGGCCCACAGCGATTGCACCGAGGCCGCGCCGAACGCGAATGCCGCGGTGAGCGCCGAGCCGACGGTCAGCACGATGCGCTCGCCGACCCGGTCCACCAACCAGCCCCAGGCGATCAGCGTGACCACCATGCCGAAGCTGGGCATCGCCGAGAGCAGTCCCGCCAGGCCGAGATCGAGTCCGCGCTGGCTGTGCAGGGTGGGAATCAGGAAGGCCGCGCCGTTGATGAACACGTTGGCGCATGTGGTCGCCGTCAGGGCGATCACCAGCATGGACCAGCGCCGCGCGGTGCTGATCGACGTCGTGGGCATGTCGCCATGGTGCCACGCTCATCCCATAATATTGAACTGATATCTCATGATATGAGACGCTGTGAGCTTGTTCAGGTGCACGGTGGACGCCGCGCGCCGAGCGGCCGCGGGGCCTCATTAGGCTGAACGGATGCGCCTCGGTCGAATCGCCAGTCCCGACGGGGTCGCCTTTGTGGTCATCGAAGGCGACTCCAACTCCGATGCGGTGTGCCGCGAGATCGCCGAGCAGTACCTGTCGCGAAATCCCACCTTCACCGGCCGCAGCTGGCCGCTGGCCGATGTGCGGCTGCTGGCCCCGATTTTGGCCAGCAAGGTCGTCTGTATGGGCAAGAACTACGCCGCCCACGCCCTCGAGATGGGCGGCGAGGCGCCCGAGGATCCGGTGATCTTCCTCAAGCCCAACACCGCGATCATCGGGCCCAACGTCGCCATCCAGCTTCCCGCCGATGCCCACCCGGTCCACCACGAAGGCGAGTTGGTGGCCGTCATCGAGCGGCCCTGCAAGGACGTGCCCGCCGCGAAAGCCGCCGACTACATCCTCGGCTACACCATCGCCAACGACGTGTCCGCGCGCGATCAGCAGCAGCGGGACGGCCAGTGGATGCGGGCCAAGGGCCATGACACCTTCTGCCCGGTCGGACCGTGGATCGAGACCGCCGTCGACCCCTCCGAGTTGGACCTGCGCACCGAGGTGATCCACCCGGCCGAGGACGGTTCGGTCGGCGAGATCGAAGTCCGGCAGAACAGCAACACCGCGATGCTGCTGCACGATGTCGGCGCCATCATCGAATGGGTGTCGGCGGTCATGACGCTGCTGCCCGGGGACCTGATCCTGACCGGCACCCCCGAGGGGGTCGGCCCGATCGAGGACGGCGACATCGTCAGCATCACCATCGAGGGCATCGGCACCCTGTCCAATCCTGTTGTGCGTAAAGGAAAATAGCGATGACCGTTCGGGTACGTTTCTGCCCATCGCCGACGGGCACCCCGCACGTCGGGCTGGTCCGCACCGCGCTGTTCAACTGGGCCTACGCCCGGCACACCGGTGGCACCTTCGTCTTCCGCATCGAGGACACCGATGCCGCCCGCGACAGCCAGGAAAGCTACGACGCGATCCTGGACGCCCTGCGCTGGCTCGGCCTGGACTGGGATGAGGGCCCCGAGATCGGGGGGCCGTATGAGCCCTACCGGCAGTCTCAGCGTTCCGATCTGTACCGCGACGTGATCGCCAAACTTCTGGCCGCGGGCGAGGTGTACGAGGCTTACTCCACGCCCGAAGAAGTCGAAGCCCGCCATATCGCCGCCGGCCGCAATCCCAAACTGGGCTACGACAACTACGACCGCAGCCTCACCGACGAGCAGCGTGCGACCTTCACCGCCGAGGGCCGTAAACCGGTGCTGCGGTTGCGGATGCCCGATGAGGACCTGACCTGGAATGATCTGGTGCGCGGGGAGACCACCTTCGCCGCCGGCGTGGTGCCCGATTTCGCGGTCACCCGGGCCAGCGGAGATCCGCTGTACACCTTGGTCAATCCCGTCGACGACGCATTGATGAAGATCACCCACGTGCTGCGCGGCGAAGATCTGCTGCCGTCCACGCCGCGCCAGATCGCGCTGTACCAGGCGCTGATCCGGATCGGCGTCACCGACAGCATTCCCGAGTTTGCCCACCTGCCAAGCGTTCTCGGCGATGGCAACAAGAAGCTGTCCAAGCGCGACCCGCAGTCCAACCTTTTCCTGCACCGCGACCGCGGCTTCATCCCCGAGGGCCTGCTGAACTATCTCGCGCTGCTGGGCTGGGGCATCGCCGACGATCACGACCTGTTCAGCCTCGATGAGATGGTGGCGGCGTTCGACGTCGCCGACGTCAACTCCAACCCGGCCAGGTTCGACCAGAAGAAGGCCGACGCCATCAACGCCGAGCACATCCGGATGTTGACGCCCGAGGACTTCAGCACCCGGCTACGTGCCTACCTGGACGCGCACGGCCACGACACCGGGCTCGACGACGCCGGCTTCGCGGAGGCGGCGGCACTGGTGCAGACCCGCATCGTCGTGCTCGGCGATGCGTGGGATCTGTTGAAGTTCTTCAACGATGACAGCTATGTGCTCGACGAGAAGTCGGCGGCCAAGGAACTGAAGGCCGAGGCCGCTGTCGTGCTCGACGCCGCACTGGCAGCCCTGGAGGCCGCGCCGCAATGGACGACAGGGTCGATCGAGGAGGCGCTGAAGACGGCGCTGCTGGACGGGTTGGAGCTCAAACCGCGTAAGGCCTTCGGTCCGATCCGGGTCGCGGTGACCGGCGCGACGATCAGCCCGCCGCTGTTCGAGTCGATGGAGCTGCTGGGCCGTGACCGCAGTCTGGCCCGGTTGCGGGCCGCAAGGGGTGGGGTGTGAAAAGTGCCCCCGATTCTTTGGTAATCTGTGCGTCGGCCCGAAAAGCACAGCGGAGAACTCTTCCGCGGCGCTGATTGGGCCAATTGATGCCCTGACCTGCGGTGATGGGTATCGAATGGGGTATGGTGTAATTGGCAACACTAGGGATTCTGATTCCCTCATTCTAGGTTCGAGTCCTGGTACCCCAGCTGTCCGGTCACGTCGGCACCAATTAGGTGAGCACGATCGCCTGAGCTATGCTGACCGTCCGGAAGATGTTCTAGCCCCCGTCGTCTAGCGGCCTAGGACGCCGCCCTCTCACGGCGGTAGCGTGGGTTCGAATCCCATCGGGGGTACAGATGAAGTCCCAGGAGAAATCCTGGGACTTTTTTCGTGCGATGTCGCGCACCTCACAGAAAGCCGATCGGCCGCCGGCCCGGGCCGACCGAGGGCTCCGGATCCGCGCCCAGCGTCTGATCGAGCAGTTCGTGATACACGTCTCGAAAGTCGGTGGTGGTCTTGAGGTCGCCGTCGTGCAGATCGGTGAGGCTGGGTGCGTCACCGTAGAAGCCGCCCCGCACGGACTCGCCGAGGATCAACACCGGACCCGAGGTGCCGTGGTCGGTGCCCTGGGTGGCGTTGGCGGCCACCCGCCGGCCGAACTCCGAATAGATCATCGTGACCACATTCCTGCCGTAGGCGCTGTTGCGCATCTGCTTCAGGAACGGAGTGATGGCGTCATTGAGTGCGGTGAGCAGTTTCTGTTGGTCGCCGCGCTCATTGGCGTGGGTGTCGAATCCGCCGAGGGACACCATGTACACCTTGGTGGGAACGCCGGCCCGCACGCACTGGGCCACCAGTTCGAGGTCGTCGGCGAGTTGCCTGCCGAGGTCGGTGGCCGCCGTCGTCGGCAGCGGGCTGTCGGTGAAGGTCCGGAACGTGTCATCGATGGCGCGGTAGGCCCGGAAGTCGGCACGGACCGCCGCCATGGCGGGGGTGTCGTGCGGGTCGGGTGAGCTCATCTTCTCCAGGACGCCGGGCATATCCGGCGGCAGCCTCGGGATGGTCACCGAAAGCCCGGCTGCGGTGTGCTTTCCGCCGATGGCCATCGGCGGCAGCACCGTGCCGATGTTCACCGCGCGCAACGGATCGTCCCCGCCTGCGTCCAGCCAGCGTCCGATCCAGCCGGATGCCGTCGGGTCATCCGGTGAGGCCGTCTGCCAGATATCCATCGAACGGAAATGACTTCGGTCCTGTTTCGGGTAGCCGACGCCGCGGACGATGGCCAGGTTGTCAGTGCGCCACGACGTCTCCAGGCCGGTCAGCGCCGGGTTCAGCCCGACGACACCGTCCAGATCGATGACCGTTTCCGGTGCGAACGCCAGATCGGGACGCGCGTCGTAGTACGCGTTGTCGGTGTAGGGGATCACGGTGTTCAGGCCGTCATTGCCGCCGTAGAGCGTGAGGATCACCAGGATTCCGGTATCGGCCGGCAAGGGTTGTTGTTGCGCGCGCTCGAACAGCTGGGGCAGTGTGACCGCCGCGCCGGCCGCCGCGGCGAGCCCTGCGGCCCCGCACTGGCGATCAGGAATCTGCGGCGATTGAGCTCCGGCATGGGATATCTACCTACACCGTCAGGTATTCGGGCGTGTTGACGGCGGCGGCGACCAACCGGTCCGGATTGTCGGCGAGGGGCCGCAGGGCTGCCGCGGTGGTGTCGGACCAGGCGCCGATCCCGAGCAGATAGCCCGCGGCATCGACGCGGTCACTCGGGGCGGCGTCGGCCACCGTCGAGAGGTCACCGGTCGGGACGAACCGGTCGGCCGCCCAGAACCGCGCGGCCGCACTCGTATTGGACAGCCACACCCGGCCCTGGGGCCAGCCGTCGACATCGGGCGGGGAGAAGGGGCGCTGGCCCATCACCTTGAGCACGACATCGCAGGCGGTCAGTGTGGTCGGGCCGTCCAGTGGCACCGACAGCGAGCGCAGCATTCCGATCAGCCAATCCACCGGGGTGACGACTGCGGTGCCGGCACCGGCGACGAAGTCGGGATCGAGAAAGATGGCCTTGGTCAAGGCTTTCAGATCCCGGTTCGGGCCGTAGGCGGTGATCAAGCGGGCCGAAGCGGCCTCGCCCGGATCCGTATCCGCGGCCAGCAGACGCCACAGCTTCGCACTGACGAAGCGCGCCGAGGCGGGATGGCCGAGCACGATGTCACAGAAGTCGCTGTCCCCGAACGGGCCTGTCGCCCCAAGGATCGTCTTGACACCGCTGTCGTGATGCTCGGCCAGCAGCACGGTTCCGTTGCCCAG
This sequence comes from Mycolicibacterium frederiksbergense, assembly GCF_012223425.1. GTDB lineage: Bacteria > Actinomycetota > Actinomycetes > Mycobacteriales > Mycobacteriaceae > Mycobacterium > Mycobacterium frederiksbergense. The sequence goes on along the minus strand of NZ_CP038799.1, from coordinate 203,162 downwards.
GGTGTCGAAGCGGCCGGTGAGTGCCCGCGCCCCCTCACGCACATCGGCTTCGGTGTAGCCGTTGTCGTGACCGAGGGCGAAAAGTTCCATGAACTCGCGGGACAGGTTCTCGTTGGGCGCCTCCTTGGTATTGCCCAAACCGTCCAGCCAGCGCAGCATCGCGGAGTCGGTGAGCATGGCGTAGGCGAGGTCGCGAAAGTCACCGAGAGTGTGCGCGCGCAGGGTCTGGTTCTGCGCCGCCATGAATTCCGCGGCCACCACCTTTTCCGCCGAGGTGGCGAAATGGTTGTGCCAGACGAAGGTCAGCTTCTCGTGGATCGGTTGGCGCACGGCGACCATCCGGCGTATCCACCATCCCGACAGGTCCTGCATCTGCGCCAGCATGCTGCTCACGAAGGGTGCGGTGGTGGCTTCGCTGGCGGGCAGCGCGGGGGTCGAGTAGGTGGCCATCGGAGTCGCGATGGCGCCGGGGTCGGCGGCCGGGTCCAGTGCGAGCACCTCGTCGAGGTAGGACCCCCACTCCCGATTCACCACCGCATCGACCTCGCGCCCGGTCGTACCGAAACCGGACCGCCGCAGCATTCGTGCGGTGGCCAGCCATTGCGGCGATTGAGAACCCGTGGTCACGCACCTCCGGCCAGCGCCGACGCGCTCATGGTGTCGACAATAGGGCCAGCGCGCGAAGTTTGCTAGAGCCGGCGGGTCAGGGCTTCCGAGGCGGCCAGCAGATCGGCGGCCCAGCGGGCACCGGGCCGTCGGCCCATCCGATCGATGGGCCCGGACACCGAGATGGCGGCGATCACCGCGCCGCGACCGTCGCGCACCGGCGCGGACACGCTGGCCACACCGGACTCGCGCTCGGCGGCGCTTTGCGCCCAGCCCCGCTTACGTACCTCGGCAAGCGTGCGTTCGGTGAACTTGGCCGTCATGAGTACCGACTGTTGGGTGGCGTTATCGCTGTAGGCCAGTAGCACTTTGGCACCGGAGCCGGCGGTCATCGGCAGGCGGGTGCCGACCGGCACGGTGTCGCGCAGCCCCACCGGTGGCTCCAAGGAGGCCACACACACCCGGGAGGTGCCTTCCCGGCGATAGAGCTGGACGCTCTCGCCGGTGAGTTCGCGAAGCCTCGGCAGCACGGCGGCACCGGCTGCCAGCAACGGATCATTGACCTGGCCTGCGAGCTCGGTCAGCGCCGGGCCCAACCGCCAACGTCCCTCGGTGTCGCGGGCGAGCAGGCGGTGCACTTCCAGCCCGGCGGCCAGCCGGTGCGCGGTCGCCCGCGGCAGGCCGGTGCGTTCGCACAGTTCGGCCAGACCGCATGGTGACTCGGCCACCGTGTGCAGGACGCCCACCGCTTTGTCGAGGACGCCGATACCGCTATCCTGTCTCACAGGGAGATACTAGCGTCCCGCATCGTGAGATAGCCAGCCCGTCACGGCAGGACGCCCGAGTCGAATCGAGATACCCAATGGAGCAGACACAGTCCAGTCCGCGGCCCCGCACCCTGGCCGAGAAGGTGTGGGATGACCACGTCGTGGCCCGCGGCGCCGGCGAACCCGACCTGATCTACATCGATCTGCACCTCGTGCACGAGGTCACCAGCCCGCAGGCCTTCGACGGTCTGCGATTGGCCGGGCGCCCGGTGCGCCGGCCCGATCTCACCATCGCCACCGAGGATCACAATGTGCCCACGGTGGACATCGACAAGCCGATCGCCGACCCGGTGTCGCGTACCCAGGTGGACACCCTGCGCCGCAACTGCGAGGAGTTCGGTATCCGGCTGCACCCGATGGGCGATGCCGAGCAGGGCATCGTGCACATCATCGGACCCCAACTGGGTCTGACGCAGCCGGGTATGACGGTCGTCTGTGGCGACAGCCACACCTCGACTCACGGTGCGTTCGGCTCGATCGCCATGGGGATCGGCACATCTGAGGTCGAACACGTGATGGCCACCCAGACGCTTCCGCTGAAGCCCTTCAAGACGATGGCGGTCAATGTCGACGGGGATCTGCCCGAAGGCGTGAGCGCCAAGGACATCATTCTGGCGGTCATTGCCAAGATCGGGACCGGTGGCGGGCAGGGGCACGTCATCGAATACCGGGGCAGCGCCATCGAATCCTTGTCGATGGAGGGCCGGATGACGATCTGCAATATGAGCATCGAGGCCGGTGCCCGGGCAGGCATGGTGGCGCCCGATGCCACGACTTTCGAGTTCCTGAAGGGCCGTCCGCACGCGCCGAAAGGCGCGGATTGGGATGCCGCGGTGCAGGCCTGGAGTGAGTTGCACACCGATGAGGGCGCCGAATTCGACACCCAGGTGTACATCGACGCCGCGACGCTGAGCCCGTTCGTCACGTGGGGGACCAATCCCGGGCAGGGTGTGCCGCTCTCGGCGGCGGTGCCCGATCCCGAGATGATGGTCGATGACGATGCCAAACAGGCGGCCGAGAAAGCGTTGACCTATATGGACCTTCGCGCGGGCACTCCGATGCGTGACATCCCGGTGGACACGGTCTTCGTCGGCTCGTGCACGAACGGGCGCATCGAGGACCTGCGCGTGGTCGCCGAGATCCTGGACGGCCGCACGCTCGCCGACGGGGTCCGGATGTTGGTGGTCCCGGGCTCCATGCGGGTGCGCGCGCAAGCCGAATCCGAGGGTCTGGGCGCGATCTTCACCGCTGCCGGCGCGGAATGGCGCCAGGCCGGCTGTTCGATGTGCCTGGGGATGAACCCGGACCAGCTTGCCCCGGGGGAGCGTTGCGCCTCGACCTCGAACCGCAATTTCGAAGGCCGACAGGGCAAGGGCGGGCGTACCCACCTGGTGTCGCCTGCGGTGGCAGCGGCCACCGCGGTGCGCGGCACGTTGTCTTCCCCGGCCGATCTCGAACCCGTCGCCGCCACCCGCTAGGTCTTCGAACCGCAAGGAGTACCAGGACATGCAAGCTTTCACCACTCACACCGGGATCGGCGTGCCGTTGCGCCGAACCAACGTCGACACCGACCAGATCATCCCGGCGGTGTATTTGAAGCGGGTCACCCGAACGGGTTTCGAGGACGGTTTGTTCGCCGCCTGGCGCAACGATCCGGCTTTCATCCTGAATCTGGCGCCCTTCGACAAGGGGTCGGTATTGGTGGCCGGCCCCGATTTCGGCACCGGTTCGTCTCGCGAACACGCCGTCTGGGCGCTGATGGACTACGGCTTCCGGGTCGTCATCTCACCGCGATTCGCAGATATTTTTCGGGGCAACGCCGGCAAGGCGGGTCTTTTGGCGGCCGAAGTCTCCCATGATGATGTCGAACTTCTCTGGAAGCTGATCGAGCAGAATCCGGGCTTGGAAATCACTGTCAATCTTCAAGATCGAACCATCGCCGCCGGAACGGTCCTGCTGCCGTTCATCATTGATGACTACACCGCGTGGCGGCTCCTCGAGGGACTCGACGATATTGGCCTTACGCTGCGGAAACAGGCTGAAATCGAAGCGTACGAGCAGCGCCGTCCGAGCTTCAAACCGCGGACGCTGCCGGTCTGATCTCGACGGTTTCCGGGCCCCCAAATATGGCTCGGCAACCCTATTCTCGGACGCCGGTACCACTGTCCAAGTGGGCCAATCGGATTGCCGGATATTCGCCAGCTACGTATGAAACTGCGCGTGGCTCTTGGAAATATGTGGCAAATAGGTTTACCGTGTCCTCTAGTCGGTCCAAGGTGGACCACTGGACTTCGGAGGGTTTGCATGAACAAAGCAGAGCTCATCGACGCACTCACAACCAAGTTGGGCACCGATCGTCGACAGGCTACTGCCGCGGTTGAGAACATCGTCGACACGATCGTTCGTGCGGTGCACAAGGGTGAGAGCGTTACCATCACTGGCTTCGGCGTTTTCGAGCAGCGTCGCCGTGCCGCCCGTGTGGCCCGCAACCCGCGCACCGGCGAGACCGTCAAGGTCAAGCCGACGTCGGTTCCGGCCTTCCGCCCGGGCGCGCAGTTCAAGGCAGTTGTCTCTGGCGCGCAGCGTCTCCCGGCAGACGGCCCCGCCGTCAAGCGTGGTGTGGCAGCGGCTCCGGCCAAGCGCACCGCCGCCAAGAAGGCCGCACCGGCCAAGAAGGCGGCAGTGAAGAAGGCCGCACCGGCCAAGAAGGCTCCCGCCGCCAAGAAGGCTGCTCCGGCCAAGAAGGCTGTGGTCAAGAAGGCCGCACCGGCAGCGAAGAAGGCTGCTCCGGCCAAGAAGGCTCCGGCCAAGAAGGCTCCCGCCGCCAAGAAGGCTGCTCCGGCCAAGAAGGCTCCGGCCAAGAAGGCCGCACCGGCCAAGAAGGTCGTCGCCAAGGCCCCCGCCAAGAAGGCTCCGGCCAAGAAGGCTCCGGCCAAGCGCGGCCGCAAGTAATTCCGGCTCGCACACAAAAACACCCCAGAACAACATGTTCTGGGGTGTTTTTGTGTGCGCCACTTGCCACCCGGAGACCTACCGAGGCTTACTCCAGGATGGCCAGCGGGCTGCCGATATGGTCGGCGGCGATCAGCCGCCCGCCCGCCGAGGACAGCACCCAGGTGCTGCCCTTGCGATTCCGCGACTTGTCCGGCCGGACACCGTCGCGCTCGCACCACCATGCGATGAGATCGGGGATCACCTTGCCCTGGGTACAGATGACCGGCGTCACATCGGCTGGACCCGAGGCGATCTCCAGAACCCGCGCCCGGGCGGCCTTCTTGTCGCCGGCGTAGGCCTCCTCGGTGAGGGCGGCCTCTGATTCGATGAGCCCCCCGATTTCCTGAGCCAGCGGCCCCAGCGTCTGTTCACAGCGCACGCGCGGCGCGGCGTGAAGCTCGGTGACGCCAAAGGCAAGTAGTTGACTCACCAGTGATTCGGCCTGGGCGCGACCGAGCTTGTCCAGTGGTCGACGGGAATCCTCGCCCTTGTATTTCGACCGCGAACCGGCGCGCGCATGTCGGACGATGATCGTCGTCGCGGTGTCCGCCGGTGCTTTGGCGAAGCGTCGCAGCACCTTACGATCCTGCTGATACTGCAGCCGCTTCATCGCGTCCTTCGGCGGCAGCCAGAGCAACTCGTCCACCTCGTCATTGGCGCTGAACTCGCCGTCACCGGCGCCGGCCGCCCAATACACCACCCGCTTGCGGGCACCGTCCACCGGATAACTGATGACGGCCAGCCTGCGCCCGAGCCGACTCTGAAACCCGGTCTCCTCATGGATCTCCCGGACGGCGGTGGCGGCATGGCTCTCCCCGGGGTCCACCTTGCCCTTGGGCAGCGACCAGTCGTCGTAGCGCGGACGGTGCACGACGGCCACCTCGGTCCGTCCCGCGAGCTCGCGCCACAGCACCGCGCCGGCGGCGTGCACCGTCTTCGTCTTCTCGCGGGGCGAGCTGTCCGACACATCAACTCCTAGGTGTTGTCAGTGGCCGACAGCCGGGCGGTCAGGGTGAGCGATGTTTCGCCATCAGCGCGACCTGATGGTCCCGCACCGTTTTGCCGGGGAGCGGCAGCGCATTCCATCGACCGTCCGTCTGGAGCTCCCAGCACCTGGTCGCCGGATCCATGGTGGACTCGAACATCTCGTCCAGTTGGGCTGTCAGCCGCGGATCCTTGACCTGTGCCATGACTTCCACACGGCGGTCCAGATTACGATGCATCATGTCCGCGCTGCCGATCCAGAACTCATTGATGGCGCGGAAGTGAATAATTCGGGAGTGCTCCAGGAACCGGCCGAGAATCGAACGCACCACGATGTTCTCGGACAAGCCTTCCTGACCGGGGCGTAGCGCGCAGATTCCGCGCACCACGACCTCGACCCGGACACCGGCCTGTGAGGCCCGGTAGAGCGCGTCGATCACCTGCTCGTCGACCAGTGCGTTGGCCTTCAGCCGGATTCGGCCCTGCCCGTTCTCCAGATGCGCGGCGGTCTCCTGCTCGATGCGCCCGATGATGCCCTTGCGCACACTGTGCGGCGCCACCAGCAGGTTGCGGTAGGACACCTTGCGGGAGTACCCCGTCAACGAGTTGAACAGATCGGTCAGGTCGGCGCCGATATCGGGGGATGCGGTCAGCAGGCCGACATCCTCATACAGCCGGGCGGTTTTGGGGTTGTAGTTGCCGGTGCCGATATGGCAATACCGCCGTATCGTCGAGCCTTCCCGGCGCACCACCAGACAGGTCTTGCAGTGGGTCTTCAGGCCGATGAGTCCGTACACCACGTGCACACCGGCTTGTTCAAGGGCGCGAGCCCATTTGATGTTGGCCTGCTCGTCGAACCGGGCCTTGATCTCCACGAGCGCGACCACCTGCTTGCCGGCCTCGGCGGCGTCGATGAGTGCGTTGACGATCGGCGAGTCACCGGACGTGCGGTACAGAGTCTGTTTGATGGCCAGCACGTTCGGGTCCGCGGCGGCCTGCTCGATGAAGCGCTGCACCGTCGTGGAGAACGAGTCATAGGGGTGGTGCACCATCACATCGCCATCGCGCAGCGTCGAGAAGATGCTCTTCGGCGTCTCGCGCTCACCGAACGCGGCCGGGGTGGCGGGTACGAAAGGACGGTCCTTGAGATCGGGCCGGTCGACCCCGTAGATCTGCCACAGTGACGAAAGATCCAGTAGTCCAGGCACCTCGATGACATCGCCGGGATGCACGTCGAGCTCTCGCAACAGCAGCTCGAGCATGTTCTCGGTCATGTCGTCGGCGACCTCCAGGCGCACCGGGGAACCGAACCGGCGCCGAGCCAGTTCCCGTTCCAGCGCCTGCAACAGGTCTTCGTCGCGGTCCTCGGCGACCTCGAAGTCGGCATTGCGGGTGATCCGGAACGCGTGCTGCTCGACGACCTCCAAGCCGGGGAACAGCACCGACAGGAAGGCGCCGATCAGCTCCTCCAGGGGCAGGAAGCGCGCCGGGCCCGGCGTGCCGTCCTCGCCTTCGCGGCGGGGCAGCTCGACGAATCGGTCGACGTTGTCGGGCACCTTGATTCGGGCGAAGTGCTGCGTGCGGTCATCGGGCTGGCGCACCGTGATCGCCAGATTCAGGCTCAGGCCGCTCACAAACGGGAACGGGTGCGCCGGGTCGACGGCCAACGGCGTCAGCACCGGGAACACCTGCTCGTGGAAGTAGGTGGACAGCGTCGCGTGTTCGTCCTCGTCCAGGTCGGACCAGTTGACGATCAGAATGCCCTTCTCGGCCAGCGCCGGGCGCACCGATTCCCGGAAGACCTGGGCGTGGCGGCTGGAGATCTGCTGGGTGCGCTCACCGATGCGTCGCAACTGTTCCCGGGGCGAGAGCCCGTCGGCCGAGCGCACCGACAGTCCCATCTCGTCGCGACGTTTCAGCCCGGCGACGCGCACCATGTAGAACTCGTCGAGGTTGGACGAGAATATGGCCAGGAACTTGGCCCGCTCCAGCAGTGGCAGTGAGGTGTCGGCGGCCAGCGCCAGCACCCGCGCGTTGAAGTCCAGCCAGCTCAGCTCACGATTGAGGTAGCGATCCTCGGGCAGCGCGTCCTCGACGGCGTCGGTGGTCTCCGCAGGGGGAGCGTCGGGTGCACTGTCCACGGCCTCCGCCGGCGTCCACTCGGTGTCAGCACTCGTTGTATCGGCGTCGGTCATGTCTCGATCATTGCCTATCCCCACCGCGCATTCCAGTGCGCATCGCCGTCAACCGTCGCTGCCGGTGCACGGCAGCGCGCCGACCGCGCGGTGCGTCGCCTGCCCGAGTCCGAGGTGCAGTGCCGCGGTGAGATCATCGGGGGTGTCGATATCGCACCGCAGTCCCGGCCAGTGGCCGGCCAGTTCTACCGCACCCGAATCGACATGGCGGCGTGTGGATTCCGCGCCGAACCGAGGATCGAGTGGGACTCCGAAGGCGAACAGTGCCGAGGTTCCGGTGCCGTGCCGGTCGCCGACGAAGCTGCGTGGGTGCCGGCGTGCGGCGGCCAGTGCCTCGGCCAGCTCGGCAGATCTGAGCGCCGGCAGGTCACCTTGGAGGACAACGATGTTGGGCACGCCCGCCGCCGATTCGGCCGCGCTGAGCGCATTGTTGAGCGGGTCGGGGTGTCCGTCCGGGGTCGGGTCCAGCAATGCGTGCGCGCCGAGCTCGCGGGCGGCCGCGGCCGCATCCGGATCCGGTGTCACCACGGTGATCGATGTCACGGCGGGCACCGCCGAGGCTGCGGTGACGGTGTCGACCAACATGGCCAGCACCAGACTCTCCCGCGCGGACGCCGACAGCACCGGCGCCAGCCGGGTCTTGGCGGCGGTAAGCCGCTTCACTGCGATCAGCACACCGACCTCCGGCTGTGCGCTGCTGCCCGTCATATCCGCCATCCTGCCAGTCTCCGCGGGGCAGCTAGGGTTGAGCCGTGGTCGAAGCCGCTGTGATGGGAGCCGGTGCGTGGGGAACAGCGCTGGCCAAGGTGCTTGCCGACGCGGGTAACAACGTGACGCTGTGGACACGGCGGGCCGAACTGGCCGATGAAATCAACGCGACGCACCGCAATCCGGACTATCTCGGGGACACCCCGCTGCCGGCCGGTATCCGGGCCACCGGCGATGCGGCCGAGGCGCTCGACGGGGCCTGCACCGTGCTGCTGGGGGTGCCGTCCCAGACGCTGCGGCCCAACCTGGAGTCCTGGAAACACCTGATCGGTCGGGATGCCACCCTGGTCAGCCTGGCCAAGGGCATCGAACTGGACACCCTGATGCGGATGAGTCAAGTGATCTCGCAGGTCACCGGAGCCGACCAGGCGCGCGTCGCGGTGGTGACCGGACCGAACCTGGCCAAAGAGGTGGCCGACGAGCAACCGGCCGCCACGGTCGTCGCATGCAGTGACTCGGGCCGCGCCGTGGCCTTGCAGCGTGCGTTGTCCACCGCGTACTTCCGTCCGTACACCAACGCCGACGTGATCGGTGCCGAGATCGGGGGCGCCTGCAAGAACGTGATCGCGCTGGCCTGCGGCATGGCCGCGGGCGTGGGCCTCGGCGAGAACACCTCGGCGGCGATCATCACCCGCGGTCTCGCCGAGATCATGCGGCTGGGAATCGCGTTGGGTGCCAAGGGGGCAACGCTGGCAGGCCTGGCCGGCGTCGGTGATCTGGTGGCGACCTGTACCTCGCCGCAGTCGCGCAACCGGTCCTTCGGGGCTCGGCTCGGGCAGGGCGGTTCGATGGAGTCCGCGTTGCGCGCCGCTCAGGGACACGTCGCCGAGGGCGCCACGTCGTGTCAGTCGGTGCTGGCGCTGGCCTCGAGTTATGACGTCGAGATGCCGCTCACCGACGCGGTCCACCAGGTCTGTCATCGCGGTCTGTCCGTCGAGCAGGCCGTGATGTTGCTGCTGGGGCGCAGCACCAAGCCCGAATAGGGCGTTGCCCGGGCGGGCGAAGCGACGGGAGATGGATATGGAGTACGGCGATTCCACCCGCAGCGTGAATGCTGTTGGTGCACACGGAATGCCAGGTTCGCCCGTCGGCCCGGTGCCGGTTCCGGCGTCGGCGTATCACTTGTCGCCGGACGAGTCCGAACCGCTGGACACCTACGGGCGGGCATCGAATCCCACCTGGCGGCAGCTGGAATCGGCGCTCGCCGAGTTGGAAGGCGCCTCGTCGGCGCTGACCTTCGGCTCCGGTATGGGGGCGATCAGCGCGGCACTGCGGGTGCTGGCCAAACCGGGCAAAACCCTGGTCGTGCCCGCCGACGGCTACTACCAGGTGCGCCGGTACGCCGCCGAATATCTGGCACCCTTGGGTGTCACAGTGGTGGAGGCCTCCGCCGTGCAGATGTGCGCAGCGGCCGAGCGCGCCGATGTCGTTCTCGCCGAGACCCCGGTGAACCCGACGCTGGATGTGGTGGACCTGCACCGGTTGGCCACCACCTGCCGTTCCCGCGGCGCCACCCTGGTGGTCGACAACACCGCCGCGACCCCGCTGGGCCTGCAGCCACTGTCGCTGGGGGCGGACCTCGTCGTCGCCAGCGCCACCAAGGCCCTGTCCGGGCACAGTGATCTGCTGGCCGGCTATGTCGCGGGCTGCCACCCCGAGCTGATGGCGGCGGTGGAACGCGACCGGCTGCTGGCCGGGCCGGTGCTCGGCACATTCGAGGCGTGGCTGGTGCTGCGCAGTCTGGGCAGCGCCGGGCTGCGCATCGACCGGCAGTGCCGCAACGCACAGGCGGTGGCGTTGATGCTGCGCGATCATCCGGCGGTGCTCTCGGTGCGCTACCCGGGCCTGCCGCACGATCCCGCCCACCCGATCGCCGTCGAGCAGATGCGGCGTTTCGGCGGTCTGGTGTCCGTCGAACTCGCCGATGCCGGCGCCGTGCACCAGCTGGTGGAACGCAGCGCGCTGCTGGTGGCGGCCACCAGCTTCGGCGGGATCCATACCTGCGTCGACCGTCGCGCGCGCTGGGGAGACCCGGTGCCCGAGGGCTTCGCCAGGATCTCCCTGGGCATCGAGGACACCGACGATATCGTCGCCGATATCGAGCGCGCGCTGGCCTGACAGGCCCTGCGGACGTCTCAGCCGGTAGCCTCTGCAGGTTGTGAGTGCCCGTACCCGTGTCGCCGTCATCTATGGCGGACGCAGTTCTGAGCACGGGATCTCCTGTGTTTCCGCAGGAAGCATCCTGCGTAATCTCGACCCGCAGCGCTTCGAGGTGGTCGCCGTCGGGATCACCCCGGACGGCTCCTGGGTGCTGACCGATGGCAAGCCCGAGAACCTGGCCATCACCGCCGGTGAGCTGCCGAATGTGGCCGACGGCACCGCGCTGGCGCTGGCCGCCGACCCGGTGCGCAAGGGCGAACTGCTGTCGCTGGGCGAAGGAGCCGGCGAGGTGCTGGCCGCCGTCGACGTGGTGTTCCCGGTGCTGCACGGTCCCTACGGGGAGGACGGCACCATTCAGGGCCTGCTCGAGCTGGCCGGTGTGCCCTACGTCGGGGCCGGGGTGCTGGCCAGCGCCACCGGTATGGACAAGGAGTTCACCAAGAAACTTCTGGTGGCCGATGGGCTGCCGATCGGCGATCACGTGGTGCTGCGCGGCGGGCAGCACACCGTCGCGCTCGATGACCGGGAGCGCCTGGGCCTGCCGGTGTTCGTCAAACCGGCCCGCGGCGGCTCGTCGATCGGGGTCAGCAGGGTCACGGCCTGGGATCAGCTGGACGCCGCGATCGCCGATGCCCGCCGGCACGACCCCAAGGTCATCGTCGAGGCCGCCATCATCGGCCGCGAACTGGAATGCGGCGTGCTGGAGTTCCCGGACGGGCGCGTGGAGGCCAGCGAGATCGGTGAGATCCGGGTCGCCGGGGTGCGCGACCGGGAGGACACCTTCTACGACTTCGCCACCAAGTACCTCGACGACGCCGCCGAGCTCGACGTGCCGGCCAAGGTCGATGACGATATCGCCGACGAGCTCCGTGCGTTGGCCATCAGGGCGTTCCGTGCCATCGACTGTCAGGGCCTGGCACGGGTCGACTTCTTCCTCACCGAGGACGGCCCGGTGATCAACGAGATCAACACGATGCCCGGATTCACCACCATCTCCATGTACCCGAGGATGTGGGCGGCCAGCGGGGTGGACTACCCGACGCTGCTGGCGACGATGGTCGAGACCGCGGTGGCCCGCGGTACCGGCCTGCGTTAGCGCGCGAGAGAATTCAGCGCGGCGGTCCGGGATCCAGCGGCTGAGCCGGCATGGTCCGCGCGATCGCCTTGGAGATCAGCTGGATCGGCGTCGGACCCGATCCCGACGGCAGCGTGAGTGCCACGTAGGTGCCCCGGTCGACGGCGAACCAGGTGCTGATCCCATAGGCGTTCACCTCGAACCACTGCACCTCGTCGACCACCTGCAGCGGTGTGCCCACCACGAAATCGGCGGGGCGGTCCAGGCCGCACCGCAGGATGACGGCATCGGTTTCCGGATCGGCCTGCCAGGCGGCGGCGCCGGCGGGAACCGGCTCGACGGCCTGCGCGCGCCGGTAGTCACCGAGCTGCTCGGGCAGCGCCTCGAGCAGCGCAGCGCATTGCGGGCCGTCGGCCTGTGGGGCGGGGGCGGCGGCGATGGCCACCGGTGTGTCCGGCGGGGCGGCCTGGCGGGTCGCGGCGAAGGTGAGCACCACGATCACGGCGGCAACAGCGACTCCGACGGCCGCGATGATCAGCGACCGGGGTGGGCCGTCCGGTTCATCGGGCTGTGTCACACGGGTAACTCTAGGGATGCTGCGTCTCGGCGATCGGGCAGGTCAGGGTACGGGTGATTCCGGCCACCTGCTGCACCTTGTCCACCACGTCGCGGTGCAGTCCGTCCAGCGTGTCCGCACCGACCCGGGCCACCACGTCATACGGCCCGGTCACATACTCCGCGGAGTGCACTCCGGGCAGGCCGGCCAGCTGTTTCGCGACGACCTCGGCGCGGCCCACCTCGGTCTGAATCAGCATGAATGCCTCTACCACTGGGTGTGCCTCCGTTTCCGCTGCATAGACTCGTCGCCGCAGGGACCAAACGTACCGCAGGTCGCGGCAGTGTTCAGGCCGGGAAGCCCTACGCAGGACGGTGAGATGAGCGACAGCGAGCCGACGTTGGCACAGGTCGGGGAGTTCGGTGTCATCGAGGCGATCAACGCCGACCGCCGCCAGCCCGACGCTGTGGAACTGGGTCCCGGTGACGATGCCGCGGTGATCACCGCCGCCGACGGGCGCACCGTGGTGTCCACGGACATGCTGGTGCAGGACAGGCATTTCCGGCTGGACTGGTCGACGGCCCACGACATCGGCCGCAAGGCCATCGCCCAGAACGCGGCCGATGTCGAGGCCATGGGTGCGACGCCGACCGCGTTCGTGGTGGCCTTCGGTGCGCCACCGGACACCCCGGCCGCCGCCGCGCGGGAGCTGTCGGACGGCCTGTGGGACGAGGCGCAGCGCTGCGGTGCGGGGATCGCCGGTGGCGACCTGGTGAGCGCCCCGCAGTGGGTGGTGTCGGTGACGGTGCTCGGTGATCTCGCTGGGCGCGCACCGGTGCGACGGGACACCGCACGCGCCGGTGACCTCGTCGCCGTGACGGGTGATCTGGGGCGTTCCGGTGCGGGATACTCGTTGTGGCTCAAGGGCATCAGTGAGCCCGCCGCGCTGCGCGAGCAGCATCTGGTGCCGAAACCGCCGTACGGCCAGGGCCGTGTCGCTGCCGATGCCGGGGCGACCTCGATGACCGATGTGTCCGACGGGCTGCTGGCCGACCTCGGACACATCGCGACCGCCTCCGGGATCGTCATCGAGGTGTCGCGGCAGGCGCTGGGCCCCGATCACGACGCGCTGGCCGACGCCGCGGCAGCCACGGGGCAGGACGCCTGGGAATGGGTTTTCGGCGGGGGAGAGGACCACGCACTGGTCGCCACCTTCCCCGGCGCGGTGCCTGCCGGCTGGCGGGTGATCGGCAGGGTGCTCGACGGCGCGCCCGCGGTGCTCGTCGATGGCCGTGCCTGGCAAGGAAACCCGGGCTGGCAGTCCTACTGAACCGGCGGCACGCTAGTTTGGGGCCTCGTGACGCCACGCCCGCTGACAGATCTGATCGAACCCGGCTGGGCGCGTGCGCTCGAGCCGGTGGCCCCGCAGGTGGCCGAGTTGGGGGAGTTCCTGCGTGCCGAGCTGGCCGCCGGACACCAATACCTGCCGGCCGGGGAGAACGTCTTGCGGGCGTTCACGTTTCCGTTCGACGCGGTGCGGGTGCTCATCGTCGGTCAGGACCCGTACCCGACACCCGGTCATGCCGTCGGGCTGAGTTTCTCGGTCGCCCCGGACGTCCGCCCGGTGCCGCGCAGCCTGGTCAATATCTTCACCGAGTACGGCGCGGACCTCGGCTACCCGGTGCCGGCCAACGGCGATCTGAGTCCGTGGGCGCAGCAGGGCGTGATGCTGCTGAACAGGGTGCTCACCGTGCGGCCCGGCGAGCCGGCCTCACATCGGCGCAAGGGCTGGGAGGCCGTCACCGAATGCGCGATCCGGGCACTGGTCGCGCGACCGCAGCCGCTGGTGGCAGTGCTGTGGGGACGCGACGCGCAGACGCTGAAACCGATGCTGACCGAGGGCGGGTGCGCCTGTATCGAATCGGTGCACCCGTCGCCGCTGTCGGCATCGCGGGGATTCTTCGGATCGAAGCCCTTCAGCCGCGCCAACGAACTGCTGACGAAGCTCGGTGCCGAGCCGATCGACTGGCGCCTGCCCTAGCGGGGACCCGGGAGTCACCAAAAACGACGGTCACCGGTGAGGTGACCGTCGATATGGTTCAGCTGTGGACCGCGCGAGGCGGAATTAGCCGCGTGCGACCTTGCCGGCCTTCAGGCAGGAGGTGCAGACGTTCAGACGCTGCTTGTTGCCGCCGGGGCGGGTCACCGCGTTGACGGTCTGGATGTTCGGGTTCCAGCGACGGTTGGTCCGGCGATGGGAATGCGACACCGACTTGCCGAAGCCGGGGCCCTTAGCGCAGATGTCGCACACGGCAGCCATGTCTAGAACTCCTTGTAATCAGTACTGGGGGCCATCGACCGCAAGCGGGTGACCCGACAACCTGACCAGGATACCGGCCCGGGGAACGGATCTCCAAAACGCACCCTGTTCGCAGGCTCACAGGCCGCATTCGGTGCTGATGCTCCGCTCGCTCAGGGTGCGCTGCGCTCGCTCATGTTGTCCACAACCTGGGCCGCGGGCGGCCGCACTGTCGGCCACGATGACTATTCTGGCCCGCACGGCTGGTGCGACGCTCAGGAGGTGTAGATGTCGGCTGCGCGGCTCGACGCATCGGCGATGCGACGTTGGGCCCACACCGCCGTCGGGCACCTGATCACCCACACCGACGAGATCAACCGGCTGAACGTCTTCCCCGTCGCGGACTCCGATACCGGCACCAACATGCTGTTCACCATGCGTTCCGCGGTGGCCGGCCTTGCGGGACGTGAGGATCTCGACCTGGTCGGGGTGACCGGCTGCCTGGCCGACGGTGCCCTGCGTGGCGCCCGCGGGAACTCCGGGGTGATCCTGTCCCAGATTCTGCGGGGAATTTCCGATGTCACCGCCGAAGGACAGCTGTCCGAGATCGGCGGGCCGTCGCTCGCCGCCGCCCTGCGCTGCGCCGAGGGACTGGTGGTGGCCTCGATGGGTGAGGCGGTCCCCGGCACCATCGTCTCGGTACTCGGCGCGGCGGCCGATACCGCCGAGGATCGCGCCGCGGAGGGTGCCGATGTGGCCGCCGTTGTCGACGCGGCCGCCACCGCGGCGGTCGCGGCCTTGGAACGCACCACCGACCAACTCGACGTGCTGGCCGAGGCGGGTGTCGTCGACGCCGGCGGGCGGGGTCTGCTGGTCCTGCTCGACGCGCTGACCGCGACCCTGATCGGCTCCGCACCACGGCGTCCCGCCTATGAACCGGCCGCCGGCACCCCCGAACCGGCCGTCTGCTCGGCCGCGGCCCCGCAGTTCGAGGTCATGTATCTGCTGGACGGCTGCCGGGCCGAGTCTGTCGAGGGCCTGCGCGCCACGCTGGTCGCGCTCGGTGACTCGGTGGCCATCACTGCGGGCCGCAGCGGAACCCAGTCGGTGCACGTGCACACCGACGATGCCGGCGCCGCGGTGGAGGCCGGCCTTGCGGTCGGCAGTCCCAGCAACATTCAGATCACCGTGCTCACCGGTGCCCGCCCGATCCACACCGCCGGCCGCGACCGCGCGGTGCTCGCCGTGGTCGACGGCGACGGCGCGGCGACACTGTTCGCCGGTGAGGGCGCCCGTGTGCTGCGCCCGCACGACGGGGTGCCGATCAGCGCGCAGCAGCTGCTGCGCGCCCTGGTGGACGCCGACGCCGCGCAGATCATGTTGCTGCCCAACGGTTTCATCGCCGCCGAGGAGCTGGTGGCCGGCTGCACGGCGGCGACGGGCTGGGGTATCGACGTGGTCCCGGTGCCGGCCGCGTCCATGGTGCAGGGCCTGGCGGCGCTGGCCGTGCACGATGCGACCCGCCAGGGCGTCGACGACGGATACACCATGGCGCGTGCGGCGGCCGCCGCCCGGCACGGCTCGGTGCGGGTGGCCACCGACGATGCGCTGACCTGGGCGGGGCACTGTAAACCCGGTGACGGACTGGGTATCTCGGGTGACGAGGTGTTGATCGTCGGGCGTGATGTCGCCTCGGCCGGGGCCGGACTGATCGATCTGTTGCTCGCCGCCGGCGGCGAGTTGATCACCGTGCTGATCGGCAGCGGTGTCGACGAGGGAGTGGGGGAGCGGTTGCGCGATCACGTGCGCCAGCAGCATCTGGGAGCCGAATTGGTCAGCTACCGCACCGATCACGACGGCGACGCGCTGTTGATAGGGGTGGAGTGAACCGTGGTTGCCCTCAACGATCTGCTCTCGCCGATCATCGGCGCCAAGGCTGCCGACAAGCTCGAAGAAGCCTTCGGTATCCGAACCGTCAACGACCTGCTGCGCCACTACCCGCGCAAGTACAGCGACGGCATGAACGTGCGTGAAGAGGGCGAGGACATCGAACTCGAAGAGGGCACGCACGTCACCTTCGTCGACGTCATCACCGCCACCGACGTCCGGCAGATGAAACCACAGCGGGGCAAGCGGCCGCGCAAGATGCTGCGCGTCACCCTCGGTGAACGCAATCCTCCGATCACCGCCACCTTTTTCAACGCCGACTACCTCATCGGCAGTCTGGTCGAGGGCACCCGGGTGATGCTCTCCGGTGAGATCGGCTACTTCCGCAAGACCATGCAGTTGTCGCACCCGGCGTTCCTCGTCATCGGCGCCCCTGGGCAACGCACCATCGGCACCCGGTCGTTCGCGAAGATCGCCGACGCGTCGGGGGAGTCCGGCTCCGACGTGCTGGCCGCGTTCGAACGGGAGTTCTTCCCGATCTACCCGGCGACCAAGAAGCTACAGAGCTGGGACATCTATGCCTGCATCTGCCAGGTGCTGGCCGTCCTGGACCCGATCCCGGAGCTGCTTCCCGAATCCTTTCTGCGGCAATGGGATCTGATTTCCGAGGATGCCGCGCTGCGTCGCGTCCACGTCTCGGAGAACGCTGTCGAGCGGACCGCCGCGCAGGAACGGCTGACCTACGACGAGGCGATCGGCCTGCAGTGGGCGTTGGTGTCGCGGCGCTACGGGGCGCTCGGTGAGACCGGCCCGGCTGCGCCGCTGCGCGGGGACGGCCTGGCGGCCGCCTTGATGACGCAGCTGCCCTTCGAGTTGACCGGCGGGCAGCGCGAGGTCCTCGAGGTCATCTCCGGTGAGCTCGCCAAGACCCGCCCGATGAACCGGATGCTGCAGGGCGAGGTCGGCTCCGGCAAGACCATCGTGTCGGTGCTGGCGATGCTGCAGATGGTCGACGCCGGTCTGCAGTGTGCGCTGCTGGCGCCCACCGAGGTGCTCGCCGCGCAGCATTACCGTTCCATCCGCCAGGTGCTGGGGCCGCTCGCCATGGCCGGTGAACTCGGCGCCGCCGACGGCGCGACCGCCGTCACCCTGCTCACCGGCTCGATGTCGCCGCAGCAGAAGCGTCAGGCGCGCGATGAGATCTATTCCGGTACAGCGGGGATCGTGGTGGGCACGCATGCCATCATCCAGGACGCGGTGGAGTTCAGCCAGCTCGGCATCGTGGTGGTCGACGAACAGCACCGGTTCGGCGTCGAGCAGCGAGACCGGTTGCGGGCCAAGGCCACCGGTGGGATCACCCCGCACCTGCTGGTGATGACGGCCACGCCGATCCCGCGGACCATCGCCCTGACGGTATTCGGTGACCTGGAGACCTCCACGCTGCGCGAGTTGCCGCGCGGGCGTCAGCCCATCACCAGCAATGTGGTGTTCACCAAGGACAAGCCGTCCTGGCTGGACCGGGCCTGGGCGCGCATCATCGAGGAGGTGGCCGCCGGCCGGCAGGCCTACGTGGTGGCCTCGCGTATCGACGAGGAGCCCGACAAGAAGAACGCCTACGAACACGGTCCGCCGCCGGTCACCGTGCTGCAGGTGCTGGAGCGGCTGAGCACCGGTCCGCTGGCGGGGTTGCGGCTAGGTCTGATGCACGGCCGGCTGGCGCCCGAAGAGAAGGACGCGGTGATGTCGGCGTTCCGGGCAGGTGAGATCGATGTGCTGATCTGCACCACCGTCATCGAGGTCGGCGTCGACGTGCCGAACGCCACCATGATGGTGGTGATGGACGCCGACCGGTTCGGCATCAGTCAGCTGCACCAACTGCGCGGGCGCATCGGCCGCGGGCAGCATCCGAGCTTGTGTCTGCTGGTGACCCGGATGCCGGAGAGCTCCAAGGCCGGTGAACGGTTGCGCGCGGTGGCGGGCACGCTGGACGGTTTCGCGCTGGCTGACCTCGACCTCCAGGAACGTCAGGAAGGAGATGTGCTGGGCTACAACCAATCCGGGCGGCTCACCACATTGCGTTTCCTGTCACTGGCCGACCATCTCGGCATCATCCAGGACGCCCGCAGCTTCTGCGAGACCGCTTATCTGGACAACCCGTATCAACCCGGACTGGACGTGCTGGCCGCACCGTTTTCCGCCTCCGATCGGGTTCAGTACCTGGACAAGTCGTGAAGCGGATCGGCCTGCTGGGGGCCGGCGTCGCGCTTGCGGTGCTGGTCGCGGTGCAGGTCAGCACCGAGCCCGGCGCGGGCTCGGCGCGGTACGTGGCCGAGGCCGACACCCCCACGGTCGCGCCCGGTGTCGATGTGCTGGCCGGGGTGATCGAGGTCCCGGTCCGGGTACCCGGGTACGACTACCGGCGCGACGCGTTCGGGGATTCCTGGGACGATGACAACGATGCGCCGGGTGGGCGCAACGGCTGTGACACCCGCAACGACATCCTGGATCGCGATCTCGTCGAGAAGTCCTATGTGTCGATCAAGCGATGCCCGACCGCCGTCGCCACCGGCACCCTGATCGATCCGTACACGAACGCGACCATCGCCTTCGTGCGCGGCAATCAGATCGGGGCGTCGGTGCAGATCGACCACCTCGTCCCGCTGGCGCTGGCCTGGGATCTGGGCGCGCGCTCCTGGACCGACGAACTGCGGCTGCGGTTCGCCAACGACCCGGCCAATCTGCTGGCTGTGGACGGGCCGACGAATCAGCACAAGGGTGACAACGAGCCCGCCGTATGGATGCCGCCCAACCGGGCGTTCTGGTGTCAATACGCGGTGCAGTTCGCCGCGGTGCTGCGCGGGTACGGGCTGCCGGTGGACGCGCCGTCGGCGCGGGTGCTGCGCGAGGCGGCGGGGACCTGCCCGACAGGCTGAGCGGCTCACTCCGCGCGGCTGTGCACCAGCGTCCAATGATTACCGTCTGCGTCGCGACGGTAGGACAGTTCGTCGAGTACCCGGTAGGCGATCGCGAGTCCGCGTCCCCGCTCGGACATTTCGTCGGGCATCTGCAATCGGCTCAGATCCATGGGCGTGGGGTGCCCGTCGTCGGTGAATTCGGCGCGAATGGTGTCGGCGGTCAGTTCGATGGTCATCCGCAGGTGTACTGGCTGCCCGTCGCCGGAGTGTTCGACGATGTTGGCGCCGATCTCGCCCACCGCCAAATCCATGTGCAGGCGCACCATTTCCGGAATCTCGTGATGCTCCCAAACCGTGTCCAGGGCCTGTTGGATGGCCGCCAAGGTGTCCGGCCCGGTGACGGTGTCCAGCACCAGCTCGTCGGGGTCAGTCATCGAAGGCGCTGCCGGCGTCGGGATGTGCGCGCAGCACCCGGTTGAGATTGGTCAGCTCAAGGACAGTGGTCACCTGACGGGTGGGCGCGGCGATACGCAAATCACCGCCGGCCTGTCGCGCGACCTTCAACCCGGATATCAGGGCGCCCAGGCCGGATGAATCGATGAAGTCGACCTCGCTGAGGTCGACGACGACGCGGGTCTGTCCACCCTCGACGATGGCGTGCAGTTCCTTGCGGAGCGTGGGCGCGGCGACCATGTTGAGACGTCCCGCCGGCTTGACCACGACGACTCCGGACGACTCGGTGCGCACGGGGAACTTGCTCATGAAACTCCTTCTCGGTCAGGGGCCTCGGGTTCGTGACCCCGGTATCGAACGGCCTGGAATACCACGCTCAGGATGACCACGTCGAAGAGCACCCAGAAAAGGTTGACACCGACTCCCAGCACCGAAATGGCGCCGAGGTACAACTGCACGATGCCTATCACCGATGCCACCGCGAGCAGCACGATCGCTGCCAGTTGCCATTTCACAAGGTGCCATGGGACGGAATCGACCGACTGCTTCGTCTTTGGAGTCACCGCGAACCCCAGCGGCCGATCGAAGTAGACGTTGCGGAACGCGGTGACGCACGCCCGGATCCACACCGGGAAGAGCGCGAGGCTGTACTGCTGGCCCCGCCAGGTCGGAGTGCCACGGCTGATGATGATGAACATCAGCTGGTTCAGGATCAGGAAGGGAATGAGCCGACCGAAGAAGTCCCAGCTGTAGGCTTGCACGGGCATGATCCCGAATATCAGGTAGATCGCGGGTGCGGCGATAAAGGCCAGCGCGGCGAAACCCGCCAGGTAGCTCCACATGGTGGCCCAATACATCAGCCGCTGCCCGATGCTCAATCCCTTTTGCACCAGCGGGTTTTCCTTGAGCATCACCTGCACGGTGCCCTGAGCCCAGCGCAGGCGCTGGGTCATCATCGTGCGCACATCGTCGGGTGCCAGGCCGCGCGCCAGCACTTCGTGGTGATACGCCGATTTCCAGCCCTGCGCGTGCAGTCGCATGCAGGTGGCCATATCCTCGGTCACCGAGATGGTGGCCATCGGCAGGATGGGCTGCGCCTCGTCGTCGCGTCCGACGTCCACGGCGCGGACCATGGCCCCGATGGATTCGATGGCACCCAGCGGTGACCACTCGCGGCCCGCCAGCGAGGTGAGTGCGGCGTCGTCGAAGATGACTGCGGTGGACGTGTGTTCGGGATCGTCCCGCAGCGCGGTGATCACCTCCAGATCGGCGCGCATCGCCGTGACATCCGCGTCGACCACCGACCGTGCGGCGGCATCCACGCGCTGCTGGAACTCGTAGGTGATATCGGCGAGTTCGCGCTTGTCGCGCAGCTGCCTGCGCGCGTCGGCGGTCGCCTCGCGCACCGACTGTAGCGCCGCCCGCACTGCGGGGTGATCGGAATCTGCCTGCGACGCGGCGGTCTTGAGCATCTTCCTGGCCGCGTACAGGGTGCGTTTGATGCCATCCTCGACTGCCTGGACATAGCCGCGGATCCCGAGTTGTATCAACGCCTCGCGTCGCAGCACCGCATTCGATCCGCAGAAGTAGGCGGCGTTCCACCCGTCCTTTCCCTGCTGGATCGGTCCGTAGAACAACGGTGCCTGACTGCCCAGCGGATCGCTGAAGGGCACGTTGTGGAAGTACTGCGGTGTCTGCACCAGTGCCATGCGCGGGTCACGGAAATATCCCAGGGTGTGATCCAGGATCCGGGGGTCGGGCACCTGATCGGCGTCCAGCACCAGGATGAACTCGCCGTCCGTCTCGAACAGCGCGTTGTTCAGGTTGCCGGCCTTGGCGTGGCGGGGCTTGTCATCCCAGCTGGCTGATCTGGTGACGTAGCCGACACCGAGTTCCACTGCCGCGGAGTGAAGTTCGGACCGGTTGCCATCATCGAGGATCCAGGTGCTGTGTGGGTGGTGGATGGCCAGGGCGGCACGGGCGGTGTCGAGCACCATCGAGATGGGCTCGTTGTAGGTGGTGATCAGCACATCGACGGTAGCGCCCTCGGGTGGAGGTGGTGGTGGATGGCGGCGCAGCATCCGCCACATCGTCGTGGCGAACAGCAACGAGTCGATGACGCTGTAGGTTTCGGCGAGCACCAGTGGCACCGCTATCCACCATGCCGACCAGTTCAGCGAAGACGTCCAGCGCCAGATGATGTAGTTGACTCCCAGCAGTGCCGTGCACACGATCAGCAGACGCAGCCACGGTGACGGGTATCGGCCGATCTCGGCGTCCGGAAGGCGGTGCGTCATGGCAGCGGCTCCCGGCGGATGGCGACAAGGGTCACGTCGTCGAGCGCCGGGTGAGCGGCCGACAAGGCGCGGATCTGGGCGCACAACTCGCCCGGATCGGCATGCTCGGCGACGAACTGCAAGGCGGGCCCGATGTCGCACCCGTCGCTGATCAGGTCCAGCACGCCGTCGGAGGCCAGCACGACACTCTCGCCGGGCGCGAGGTGCACCCGTCGCGATGTCCAGATCTCGTCCGGGACCACGCCCAGCGGAAGTCCACTGCCGGGCAACGGCGCCACCGTCGTGTCGCCGCGAACGTGGAGTGCGAAACCGTGTCCCGCGTCGACGTAGTCCAGCACGCCGCCCTCGGGGCGCAGCATCAGATGCACCAGCGTCACGAAGCTGTCTGTGCAGCTCAAGTCGTCGGAGATCTGTTGGGCCACCGCGTTCACCGCGTCGGCGATGTCCGCGTCGGCACCCGATCGATCCACCGCACGGGACGCCCCGCGCAGCGCGGAGCGCACCGTCGCGGTGAGGATGGCCGCGGCCAGGCCCTTGCCCATGACGTCGGCGATGGTGAACACCACCCCGCCGGGCACTTGGTAGTGATCGTAGAAATCACCACCTACCGCGAAGGCCGGGATGCACAGCGCGTGCACCGTATAGCCGGGCAGATCGGCGAGCGGCGGTGGCAGCAGTTGACGCTGGACGGCGGCGGCGCGTTCCAGATCATCGGAACTGTGCAGTTCGCGTTCCGCCCAGCCCGCCAGCTCGACGAAGGTGCGCCGCTGCCCGGCGTCGAGCGTCCGCGGTCGGGTGTCATAGACGCACAGGGTGCCGACGGCGTGGCCGCCCGGGCCACGCAGCGGATACCCCGCGTAGAACCGGATACCGCCTTCGGTGCGGATCGCCGGCAGCTCGGCGAACTCGGACAGGCGGGTGTCCTCGATGACGAGCAGGGGATCGAGATCGTCATCGTAGGTTCGGGCGATGGTGGCCTGACAGATCGTCTGATCGCGCGGGATGCTGCCGTCGAGGTTCAGGCCATCGGCCTGCTTGAACCACTGCCGGTCGGCGGCGATCAAGGACACCGCCGCCATCGGCACGCCCAGCGCACAACGCGCCATGCTGGTGACCCTGGCGAACCGGTCCTCGGGGGGCGAGTCCAGCAGATAGAGCTGATCTACCGCGTGTACCCGGTCGGCTTCCACCTCGGCTGGTAGCACGAAGCGGGTTCCGAAGGATGGATCGCTCATCGTCGCCCCCTCAACGCACTGCGCATCGCGGCCGCCGACTGCGGTGTGCTGCCGATCCGCCAGTCGGTTTCCTTGTCATGGTCGAACCAGATCAAACCCGCCACGTCAGGATGGTGGCGCACGTAGTCGACGAAGGAGAGGATCCAGTTCGGTTTGCTGCCACCGGATTCGGCGCAGCCGACCTCCGCGATCAGTACGGGTCGGCCCGCGGCCAGGATCACCGTCTGCGCTAATGCGTCAGCGAGGATATCCGCGGCCTCCCGCCATATGGTGCCGGGCCGAGTTGTGCCCCAGTTGTAGCCGTCCACCCCGAAGTAGTCGACGAATTCATCGCCGGGATACCAAGCAGCGAGCGGGTTTTGGTGTGGCGTGCCCGCATCCGCGCACCACATCCACTGTACGTTCGTCGCGCCGGTGTCGGTGCAGATGTCGTGCACGTGACGCCACGCCGACAGATAAGCGTCGGGTGCAGTGCCGCCGGCGGGGCTCCAGGGATACCAGTCACCGTTGAACTCGTGCGCGAATCGCAAATAAACCGGCCGTTGCCAATCTCGCAGCGCGCTGATCCATTCGTGCACATATTCGTCCAAGGCGCCGGCAATCAATCGGCACATCGTGTCGGTCCCGCGGTCGGCACCCGTCCACGGTTCCCACGTGATGACGGGGTGGGCGCCCAGCCTCGCGACGGCATCGAGCTCTCTGCTCGGCGGTGCGGACGCGAAATCCTGGTACCAGAGCAGATATTGAGGGACTCTGTCGATCAGGGTAGTGACGGCGTCGATCTGCTCGGTGGCGCATGGGCCCCCGGACGTGGTCACACCGAACTGCATCTGGTGTTCCCAGTTCCCCATCTTCTGGAGGTTAGGCCACCGGCGTAGCAAACCGGTGCCGAATATGCGAACCGATTTCGCGCTAGATTGGGTACTCAGGCCGGCGCCGCGCAAACCGGCACGAGGCCCCGGCGGGAGGCGAGTATGCAGCAGCGAGGGTTCGGTGACCTCGAAGCCACCGTGATGGATCGGGTGTGGGGCCGTGCGGACGGTGTCACCGTGCGTGAGGTGTTCGAGGAGCTGACCGACGCCCGCCGGATCGCTTACACCACGGTGCTGTCCACGCTCGACAATCTGCATCGCAAGGGCTGGGTGCGCCGCGAGCGCGAGGGCAAGGCCTTCCGCTACTGGCCCACCATGACCCGTGAGGAGCGCTCGGCCAACATGATGCGCGCGGCGTTCGAGGCCGGTGGCAAGCCCGAGGCGGTACTCGCGTTCTTCGTCGAACAGATGTCGGCCGACGAATCCGCGCAACTGAAGGCGGCACTGCGGTCGTCCGGCACCCAGAAGCGCCGTCGATGACCGCGGCGATCTGCCTGCTGGCCTACGGGGCGCTGGTGACCTGGCTGGCGCCGCCGCTGCTGTCCCGGCTTACCCGCGGCGGGCTGAACCCGCAACTGGGTGTGACGGCGTGGCTGACGGCGATCGTCGGCGCGCTGGTGTCCTGGGCGGTCGCGATATCCCTTGTCGTGGTCAACGGTATTCGCGGGCTTCCGGATTCACCGGTGTTCGTGGTCTGCCTGGAGCTGCTCGGCATTCCCGAACAGGTCGCCACCCCCGGCCTGCCGGGTCTGCTGATCGTGATCGCCGGTGGCGTCATCCTGTCGGGGATCGTGGGACTCAAGGTGGGTCGTTCGGTGCTCGGCCTGCGCTCGCGCAGCCATCACCATGCGCACGCCGCCAGGCTCGTGGGCCTGCCCACCGACCGTCCGGGCGTCTTTCTGCTCAACGCCGAACGGCCCGCCGCGTACTGCGTGGTCGGCCGTCCGAACGCCATCGTGGTGACCACCGCTGCGGTACACCGGCTGACCGACCCGCAGTTGAACGCGGTGCTCGCTCATGAGGACGCGCACATCGCCGGCCGTCATCACCAGGTGCTGATGGTCCTGCGGGCGCTGGCCGCGCATCTGCCGCGCCTGCCGCTCTTTCCGCGGGGTGCCGCGGCGGTGGGCGAGCTGCTGGAGATGTGCGCCGATGACACCGCCGCCCGGCGGCACGGCAGTCGGGCGCTGGTCGCGGGAATGCTCGAGCTGGCCGGGCCGGTGCAGCCGGCGGGCCTGGCGGTCGGCGCCAGCGCGATCGCGGTGCGTGCCAATCGGTTACTCGTGCCGGCCGGCCGCGGGAGTCTGCAGCGTCACCGACTGCTGGCGTGGGCGACCATCGCCGCGATGGCCGGCGCACCGCTGGTCATCAACCTGATCTGTCATCACTGAGGATCAGGCGGATCAGGCGGCGGCGTTGCCCGCCTTCCATTGCTCCCACGGGATGTTCCAGTCACCGAGACCGTCGGTACCCGGCAGCGTCGGCCCGACGGTGTTCACCACCTCGACGATATCTCCGCGTTTGGTGTTGTCGTAGAACCACTTCGCGTTCTCGGTACTGGCATTGAGGCAGCCGTGGCTGACGTTCGCCCGGCCCTGACTGCCCACCGACCACGGAGCGGCGTGGACGAAGATCCCACTGTAGGACATCCGGGTCGCCCACTTGACCTCGGTGCGGTACCCGTCGGGCGAATTCACCGGCACGCCGTAGGTCGAGGAATCCATCACCATGTCCGCGAGGCGTTCGGCGACGATATAGGTGCCGTTGTCGGTGGGGGAGGAATTCTTGCCCATCGAGATCGGCATGGTCTTGGCCACCTCGCCGTTGACGCGCACGGTCAGCGTCTTGGTGGCGTCATCGGCGGTGGCGATGACCTCATCGCCGATGGTGAATCGGGAGGTGGCGTCATCCTGGCCGAACAGGCCGTCGCCCAGATCCACACCGTAGGTCTTCACCTGCACCTCCACCGTGGTGCCGGGCTTCCAGTACTGTGCGGGGCGCCAGCGGACCTCGCGGCCGCTGAGCCAGTAGAACGCACCCTCGACCGCCGGGGTGGTGGTGACGGAGATGGCACGTTGTGCGGCCACCCGGTTCGGGACGACCTCGTCGAAAGTCACCGAAATGGGCTGGCCCACACCGACCACCGCGCCGTCGTCGGGCATGAGGTAGGGCATGGTCAGGTTCTCCGGGGAGTGCGTCTCGAAAGTCGCGCTGGTGTGGGTCACCCCGCCCAGGCCATAGGCGTCGGCATCGAGCGTGTATTCCTTGTTGTAGCCCAGCGGTTCGGCGGATCGCCAGGAGACTCCGTCGGCGCTCAGTTCGCCCTCGACGACCCGGCCCTGGGCATTGACCAGTGTCACCTCACCGAGCACACCGGCCTCGACACTCACGGTCACCGGTTGTTCGACCGACACGCCGATATCGCCGTCGGTGACCGACGCCTGGAGTTTCGGTACCAACAGGTCCCCGTACGGCGTGCCCTTGTCGATCACCGTCTGTGCCTGCGGCGCTGTGGGTGCTGTGGTGCAGGCACTCAACCCCAAGGCGACCGCCACGACGGTCAGCAGGGCCAGTATCGCCGTTGCCGATGTCTCCCGCCTCATCCCAGTCATCCCGCCATCTGTCGAAGTGCCGTTGCGCTAGCATTCTACGTAGTAACTACGTAGATGCACGTCAACGCCCGTGCGGGGCGGCGCGAGCCGTGCATCGGGGAAGGGACGCCGTGCTGAAGACCCGCGCCGGCCGCGCCTGGGTGACCGCCTTCGCCGTGCTGGCGATCCTGGCGGTAGGTGTCGTGCTGCTGGCCACCCGGGGCGGGGGTGACCGCACCGCCGAGACCGTCGACACCGGCGCGGTGCAGGTGGTACGCGACAGCAGCCACCGCCTGAACGATCCGCAGGGCGCGACGGTGACGTTCGTCGAATTCCTCGACTTCGAATGCGAGGGCTGCCGGGCCGCCTATCCCATCGTCGAGCAACTGCGCAGTGACTACGGTGACCGCGTCGAGTTCGTGCTGCGGTACTTCCCGTTGGCCGGCCACTTCAACGGCGAACGCGCCGCGCGCGCCGTCGAAGCCGCGGCACAGCAGGGTCAACTCGAAGCGATGTACAAAAAGATGTTCGACACACAGCCTGAATGGGGCGAGCGGCGCATCCCCGCCGACGACGTATTCCGCGGCTTCGCCGCCGATCTGAACCTCGATATGACGGCCTTCGATGCCGCCTACGATGACCCGGCCACACTGGAGCGCATCCGGGTCGACCAGCGTGACGGCGAAATGCTGGGTGTGATGGGCACCCCCACGTTTTTCGTCGACGGTGAGCAGATCGTCGTCCAGCGCGCCGAGGACCTGCGAAACGCCCTCGACAGCGCGCTGCGGTGACACGCGCGCGGACCCTGGTGGCGGTCTGGATGCTGTCCGCGAGCCTGACCGTGGCACCGGTGGCCTCGGCGGAATGCGCCGCCTCGGACCCGCAATGCGTGCTGCAACAGCGCATTACGGTCGCCGAAAAGTACGTCGCCACCCGGCCGGGGACGGTCGGGTTCGTGCTGCGCGATCGTGTCACCGGCGCGCGCTATCGCAGTGCCGCAGCGGGGACGCCGATCTGGACCGCGTCGACGATCAAGCTGGCGATGGTGGCTGACCTGCTCAGTCGCGAACAGGCCGGCGTGCTCCGTCTCACCGCCACCGACCGGGAACAGATGGCCGCGATGCTGCGCCGTTCCGACAATGCGGCCGCGGACTCGCTGTGGTCACGCTACGGCGGGACGACGAATGTGTTCAACACGAACTTCGCGCGCTACGGGATGAAAAGCGTGCGGCCCCAACCAGGGTTCGGCGACGTCTATCCGTACTGGGGCTTCCAGAAGGGCACCGCCGACGATTTCGACGCGCTGATGAACTATGTGCTCACCGGCCTCACGCCGGCCAACGCGGCAGCGGTGGTCGCCGAGATGCAGCGGGTGGACGACTCGCAGCAGTGGGGTGTGTGGGGTGCCGGTGCGGCGATGAGTCCCGGCAACAAGAACGGTTGGTCGCAGGAGCAAGGCGGCTGGGTGGTCAATTCCGTCGGCTTCGCGGGCCCGGGGCAGCGCTACACATTGGCCGTGATGAACGGTCTCGGCGGCGCCGGCGGATACGAGGACGGTGTCGAGACGACCACCGAGTTGGCCCGAATTCTGCTGAGGCCCTGAGTTTCAGCCTGCCGGCTGCCAGCCGTGCATCGCGGTGTTCATCTGATCGTCGTCGAGCGCGTCCACGGGCAGCCGGCTCTGACCGTCGCGGTGACGCAGACCGTCGAGGAGCAGTGCGACGTACCGGCGCCAGAGCTCGGGTTCCACGTGGCCGGCCCATTCACTCACGGTGCCGGCCAGCATGCCGAGGATCGGCATATCCGTGTGGTGGGCGTCGATACGCAGATATCCGTCGGTTCGGGCGCGTTCGAAGAGTTTGGAGATCGGGGGAACCAGGCGCAGACGGGCGCATTCGACCGGGTAGCCGCCATAGGCCGTGCTGTAGACCATCTCGCGCAGGCCACGATCGGTCGCGGTCAGCTCGCAGAGCTGCTCGACGAACCAGACGAAGCCGTCCCACGAGTTCTCGTGATCCAGAGCGGATTCCGCGAGCGTCACGATCTGGTCGATGGCGCTTTCGAAGATCGCGTCGAGCAACTCCTGCTTGGTGGCGAAGCGCCGGTACACCGTGCCGACCCCGACATCGGCATGGTGGGCCACGTCGTTGAGGGTGGCTTCCAACCCTCGTTGGGCGAACAGCTCCCGCGCGGCTTCGAGCACGCGCTGCCGATTTCGTTCGGCGTCCTTGCGCAGCATGCGGCGGGGTTGGCCGGTGGCGGTCACGGGGGGAACACCTGTTTGATGCTGCCGTCCGGATTCACCTGCATGAAACCGGTTCCCGGGGCGGTGGAGTAGATGGCCAGTTCCAGGCCGCCGCCCTCGGCGCCCTCCACGAGCAGGTAGGTCCCGGAGTCTGGTGGCGCGCCCAGGGTCTGCGGAGCATCTGCCAGCGTTTCAGTCACGGCGGGAGCGTCGAAGCCGCCGAGGTCTGCAAGGTGGTCGAACGAACTCGTGCTCGACGGCGAACCCCACTCCTGCCAACCGTCGCCTCGGTGGATGTAGCTGTGCGCTACGTGTGAGTTGGCCGGGTCCGCGCGCTCGATCACCGCGTGCGTGGGGTAGACCGCCAACTGGTAACCGATGGTGTCACCGAACTTGTCGCGCAGCGACTGCAACAGCGCGGCCAGCCCCTCGGCGGACTGCAGCTGGGCTGGGATGCCGACCTGAGTGGAGGGCGCTGCGGTCGAATTCGTCTGCGGCGCAGATGAACTCGTAGGCAGGACCGAAGAGGTTCGCTGGGTGGCGACTTGCTGGCCGGTGGTGCTCTCGGAGCGGCCGGTCACGACGAGGGTGATGGCGACGGCGACGACACCGGCGACCCCGAGCAGGCCGATCGGTATGAGGACCGCCGGGCCGCGCCACCACGGCCGGCTGGGCGGCATCGGCTGCTGCCAGTGCGGGCCGGGCGCGGACGGCCAGTGCTGTTGCTGCGGGGCCGCCGTGTTACCCGAAGGGGGATAAGGAACGGGTGTCGGCCAGGAAGTCGCGGTGGGCTGATGGGCGTGGGCGACCGGCGGGGCCGTGGCGGCACGGGCGGCGGTCGCCAGATCCCGGGTGCTGGCATACCGATGCTCGGGATTCTTGGCCATGCCGGTGGCGATGACCCGATCGAGCTGGGTGGGCACCCCGGGCTGCAGGGCCGATGGCCGCGGCGGAGGCAGCGTGAGGTGGCCGGCGATCTGGCGTTCCACGCTGTCGCCGGGGAAGGGCTGCGATCCGGTCAGACACTCGTGCAGCACGCAGGTGAGGGCGTAGACGTCGGCGCGTGCGTCGGAGGTGTCGGTGGACAGCCGCTCGGGCGCCATATAGGCCAGCGTGCCGATGGTGGAACCGGTGCTGGTCAGTTTGGTGGCCCCGGCGGCGCGGGCGATCCCGAAATCGATGAGATAGGCGAAGTCCTCGTCGGTCACCAGGATGTTCGACGGTTTCACGTCGCGGTGCACCAGCCCGACGCGGTGCGCGGCGTGCAGGGCGGCGGCGATCTGCTCGGTGATGCCGACGGCCCGCTGGGGTGGCAGTGGGCCGGTCCCGAGCAGTTCGTGCACGGTCTTGCCGTCGATCAACCGCATCGTGACGTAGAGGCGTCCGTCGATCTCGCCGAAGTCGTGGATCGGGACGATATGGGGTTCGTCGAGGCCGGCGGCCATTTGTGCTTCGCGGCGGAAACGGCGTTGGTAGGTGTCGTCGTCGGCGAGGTTCGCGGGCAGCACCTTCAACGCCACCACGCGGTTCATCGCGGTGTCGTAGGCCTGCCAGACTTCGCCCATACCGCCCCGGCCCAGCACCTTCACCAGGCGGTATCGGCCGAACGGCGTCCCTTCCACGCGCTAACCATAAGGCAAGCGGCTCAGCTGCCGGAGGGTTGTTCCAGCCGTTGGGCGGCCACCGCGCCACCGAGCCAGCGCCGCAGGAATTTTCGCAGCTCCGCCGGCGACCGGTGGGTGTCGTTGGGGGCGACGAAGAAGGACAGCATGATCCGCAGTGTGAACTCCACCAGCTCCTGCAGGCTGGCGTCGTCATAGCCGTGCGCGGCCCAGTCGACATCGAAGCGGTCGACCATGCGCATCCCGATGGCGCGCGCCTCTTCGGAGGTGAGGTCCTCACTGTGGTTGTGCGGGTAGGACTCTGAGAGCAGGATGCCCAGGTGTGGGGTCCGGCTGACCTCGTCGAGGGTGAACAGGGTGCCCTGGGTGAGCGCGTCGGCGGGGTCATGGAGACCGCGCACGCTGTCGGCCAGACGGTCCAGGAAAGCATCGACCGAACCCATGGCCACCGCGCGCATCAGGGCGTCGGAGGTGGGGAAGTAGCGGTAGACGGTCTGGCGGATGATGCCCAGCGAGTTGGCGACCTCGGCCAGGGATACGGCCGATCCGGTGGCGCTGATCAGGTCGACGGCGGCCGTGATGATGCGCTGGGTGGCCTCTTCATCGGTCTCGGGTGGGTTACCGCCCCACCCGCGCCTGCGTGCCATGGCCATCTTCCTCTCGGCGGTACGCGACGGTAGCACGCAGCTACGATCATACAGTTAGACGTAGAAGCGTATGATCGTGTGATAGTTTCCCGGGCATGACGAACCTCCAAGTGCGCAAGATGCGGTTCGGCTTCGCCGACCACGACGTGCCGTTCCTCTGGAATGAGACCAACCCGGCGTTCTCCGCGATGGCCAACGCGGTGTCGTTTCTGGCCATCGCGTTCGAGAAGATGATCGTGACCACCATGGCAGAGGCGAAACCGCTGATCACCGACCCGGTCATCGCCGAGGAAGCCGACGCCTTCACCCGCCAGGAGGGCCAGCACTCGATGGCCCACCGCCAGCACGCCCGCGGTCTGATCAAGGCCTACCCGGCGCTCAAGGAGACCCTCGACGAGGTGATTGCGGCCTTCGACGATCTCGTGGAGACCAAGCCGCTCAAGTACCGGCTGGCCTACACCGCCGATCTCGAAGCCACGTTCACGCCGGTCTTCAAGCTCATGCTCGACCACGACGACACGCTGTTCGCCCCCGGCGACGACCGCGTCGCGTCGCTGTTCCTCTGGCACTTCGTCGAAGAGGTCGAGCACCGCAGTTCCGCGCTGATCATCTACGACGGGCTCGTCGACGACCCGTGGTACCGGATGCGGGTGGCGCCCTCGATCTTCAAACATGTCATGGACGTGGTCCGGTTGGCCTGCGACGGCTTCAACGAGCACATCCCGCTGGAGGTCCGCAAGGTCGACGCGGTGTCGACCTTCGCCCTGGAGCGGCGCAAGAACCAGTTCCTCACCCGCATCGGTCGTCGCCCCAACTACGGGCCGCTCGCCAACGCGTTCGCCCACCTGCCCAAGCGGGAGATGGCCGCCGCGATGGCCGGCATCGTGCGCAGCCAGATCCCCGGGCACAACCCGGAACACGAAAAGCTGCCCGCGCTGGCCGCGCAATGGTTCGATCGGTTCGACGCCGGATACGACGTCACCAAGTGGTACAGCGCCAACAAGGAGGCAGCCGATGTCTGACCTGTGTGCACCGACGTTCGAGCAACTCGCCGAACGTCTGGGCTTCTCCTGCGCGGAGGCCGGCGGGCTGGTGGAACTGCGCAGCCCGTTCGGTCTGGAGAACTGGACGCTGCCGGTGCTGGAACTCACGGTCATCGCCGGCGCCATTCTGGCCTTGGTGTACGCGGTCATCCGGCTCCGCCGCCACGGTGACGCCACCAATATCGCGCTGTGGTTCGGCGCCATCGCCTATCTACTGATCATCGAACCGCCACTGTACTTTCCGGCGCAGTTCGGGATCGCCGAGTACGTCGACACGATGTTCGCGCACAACGTGTTCACCGTCGACTTCCTGTGGGGACGGCTGCCGCTCTACATCGTGGCGATCTATCCCATGATGGCAACGATCGCCTTCGAGATCGTGAGAACCCTTGGCGTGTTTCGCCGTTACGGCACCCTGGTCGGGGCGGTGTGTGTCGGCTTCGTGCATCACGCGTTCTACGAGATCTTCGATCACCTGGGCCCGCAACTGCGTTGGTGGGAGTGGACGCTGGATCACCCGATGAACCAGCCGTTCCTGGACTCGGTGCCGCTGCCCAGCGTCGTGGTGTTCGCCGCGCTGTGGCCGATGTCGCTGGCCTTCTGCGTGCAGTTCTTCATCGGCCGCCACGCCGACCGGGGGCGACGCTTCACCGGATGGCAGATCGTGTGGCGGACCATTGTCATCGGCGTGCTGGCCTCGATCGGCACGGTGCTGCTGCCCGCGCCCGCGACGATCATCGGGTCGTTCACCAACTTCACGGTGATGGGTGTGGTCTATGCCCTGGAACTCGTGGTGATCGCCGTCGTCGCGGTGCCGGTGCTGGTCAAACAGTGGCAGCGGCTGCGCAATACACCGGCCGGTGCCACCGAGACGCGCTACGCGAACCCGCTCATGGTCCGCTTCGGCGTCGGCTATCTGGCCGTGATGGCCGTGCTGTGGGTGACCGCGCTGCCCGCCTACTTCGGGGCGGTCGACGGCGTCACCGACAACGGTGACCCGGTCGGCAGCCTCTGGTACACCGCACTGTGTTTCGTCATCGCCGGCCTGAGTGCGTGTGCCGCGCTGACGGTCTCGGCGGCGCAGACCAAGAAGGTGCCAGCGCAGGTCTCGTGACCCCGCGAGCAGACACATATGGCCCCCGAAACCTCGGTTCTGGGGGCCATATGTGTCTGCTCGCGCAGAGAAGCGCGTTACGTGCCGGTGTAGGTGGCCGGATCCGGGCGGAACCGGGTCCCGTCATCGAGACCGGTCAGCGCCGCGAGATGCTCCTGCGCCAGCTCGAAGTCGAACACGTCGAAGTTCTGCGCGATGCGTTCCGGTGAGGCCGACCGTGGGATGACCACATTGCCCTGCTGAAGGTTCCAGCGGATCAGCACCTGCGCCGGCGTCTTGCCGTACTCGGCGGCGACCGAGATGACCGTCGGGTTGTCCAGCAGCTTGCCCACACCCAGCGGGCTGTAGGCCTCGGTGACGATGCCGCGCTCGGCGTGGTCGGCGCGCAGCTCGGTCTGCACCAGCTGGGGATGCAGCTCGATCTGGTTGACAACCGGCACCACGAAGGACAGGTCGATGATCGTCGACAGGTCCTCGGACGTGAAGTTCGCGACACCGATGGACTTGGTGAGTCCGTCGCCCTGGATGCGCATCAGGCCACCCCAGCTGTCCACATGCTTGCCGTTGGCGGCGGCGGGCCAGTGGATCAGGTAGAGGTCGACGTACTCCTGGCCGAGACGCTCCAGGCTGGCGCGCGCGGCGTCCTGCGACGCCTGGAAACCCTGATCCTCGGTGGCCAGCTTGGTGGTGAGGAAGATCTCGGCACGCGGGATACCCGACGCCGCGATGGCCCGGCCCACGCCCGCCTCGTTGCCATAGGAAGCTGCGGTATCGATAAGGCGGACACCGACTTCCAACGCGGCCGCGACCGCGCGCTCGGCTTCGGTGTCGGAGAGCTCGCCCACTCCGATGCCGAGAGCCGGGATGGTGTTCTCATCGCTCAAGCCGATGTTTGGCGCCGCAGCTGCCGATGTCATGTCTACCTAGCCTGTCCAGTTGAAGGTCCGCGGATCGGGGCCCATTCGGGTGCCGTCCTCGAGTGTCGCGATGGACTCGATGTCCTGCGCGGTCAGCTCGAAATCGAACACGTCGAAGTTACTCGCTATCCGGTCGGGGTTCACCGACTTCGGGATGACGATATTACCCAGCTGCAGATGCCATCTGATCAAGACCTGGGCTGGGGTTTTGCCGTGCGCTTCGGCCACCGCGACCACCGTGGGGTCGCTCAGCAACGCGCCCTGCCCGAGTGGGCTCCACGCCTCGGTGGCGATACCCAGCTCGGCGTGCACTTCCCGCAACTCCTGCTGGGGGAACCTGGGGTGCAATTCGACCTGGTTCACCGCGGGCACGATGCCGGTGCCCTCCACCAGGGTTCGCAGATGTTCGGGCGCGAAATTGCTGACGCCGATGGACCGGACCCGGCCCTCGTCACGCAATGCGGCCAACGCCTTGAAGGTGTCGACGAACTGGTTGACCTCGGGCATCGGCCAGTGGATCAGATACAGATCCACATAGTCGACGCCGAGGCGCTCGGCGCTGCCGTCGAACGCCTTGAGCGCCTTGTCATATCCGTGCTCGGAGTTCCACAGTTTGGTGACGAGAAACACATCTTCGCGTGCCACACCTTTGTCGGCGGCGGCTGTGAGTCCCTGGCCCACCTCGGTTTCGTTCCGGTATGCCGCCGCGGTGTCGATATGCCGGTAGCCGGTCGCCAGGGCGGCCTCGACCGCCCGGCGGGTCTCCTCGGCCGGGGTCTGCCAAACTCCCAACCCGACCGTGGGGATGGAATTACCGTCGTTGAGCAACAGTGTGGGATTCGAAAGGCCAGTCATGACGCAGAGTCTGCCAGCACGGCAGAATCCGAGCCCGTTCCGCTTGAAGTTCGCCAATGTCGCCAGCAGGCTGTCGCTGCCGGTCATGGCGCGCATCCCGGATCCCGTCAAGCGGGTGCTGTTGGGGCGGCGTTCGGTCACCATCGAGGGCAACACGCTGGACACCACCCTGCAGCTGATGCTCAACGCGCAGCGGGTCTCGGGGGTGGGCGGCCTCGTCGCCAGCGACGATGTCGTGGTCGCCAGGAAGCAGCTCGACAGCGTCGCCGCCGCGCTGAGCACGCCGGTCGTCGTGCCGGTGCGGGATTTCACCATCCCGGGACCGGCCGGTGAGCTGACCGTCCGCCACTACGCCGCCGAGCCCGGGGCGCCGCTGCTGGTTTTCCTGCACGGTGGCGGGTTTGTGGTCGGCAGCCTCGGCACCCACGACGGTTTGTGCCGTCGCATCTGCCACGACTCCGGCGTGCACGTGTTGTCCGTGGACTACCGGCTGGCTCCCGAGCACAAGGCGCCGGCCGCCGGCGAGGATTGCATCGCCGCCTATCGCTGGGCGGTGGAACACGCCGACGAGCTGGGCGCCGATCCGCATCGGGTGGCCGTCGGCGGGGACAGCGCCGGCGGGAACCTCGCCGCGGTCGTCACCCAGGCCGCCCGAGACTCCGGGGTGGCACTGCCGGTCCTGCAGCTGCTCATCTACCCGATGGTCGACCCCGGGGGCGAGACCGTGTCGCGGACGCTGTTCGCCGACGGCTACTTCCTGACCAAGGCCGATATCGACTGGTTCAACCACCACTACATCGGCGGCGCCGATATCTCGCCGACCGATATCCGGGTGGCCCCGCTGCGCGCGACCGATCTCAGCGGACTGTCGCCGGCGTTGGTGCTGACCGCGGGGTTCGACCCGCTGCGCGATGAGGGGGCCGCCTACGCCGGGGCGCTCGCGGCCGCGGGCGTCCCGGTGGACCTGCGTGAGTACGGATCGCTGACGCACGGCTTCGCCAACTTCTTCCCCCTCGGCGGCGGCAGCGAGGTGGCGCTCACCGACCTGACCTCGGCGCTGCGGGCTCATCTGAGCCGGTAGGCTGCACCCGTGGCGAACAAACCGAAGAAGCAGGCCAGCTACGACTTGAAGGCCGCCGACCGCAAGCGCAACCTTTTCGTCCAGATCGGGCTCACCTCGGTCGTGGTGCTCTTCGCGGTCGCACTGGTGCTCTACATCGTCCTGTCGGGCGAGACGAAGCCCGAAGCCGGCGAGGCCCGCGCGGTCCGCGTCGAGTCGAGCAATGTGGTCAAGAAGGACGACGGGATCGAGCCCAAGCTCGTGCTGTCGATCTACGAGGATCCGCTCTGCCCGCATTGCGGCGCCTTCGAGAAGGCCTTCGGCCCCACCATCAACGAGCTCATCGACGGCGGCGCGATCGCGGTCGACTACTACATGGTGGGCATCCTGAACAGCCCGAGCAACCAGAACTACTCGTCACGTGCCAGCGGGGCCGCCTACTGCGTCGCCGATGAATCGACCGAGGCTTTCCGCAGGTTCCATGGCGCGCTCTACGCCCAGCAGCCCAGCGAGACCGGTGGCGCCTACCCGACCGACGCGCAGCTCATCGAGACCGCGCGCCAGGCCGGCGCCGCGGGCAAGGTGCCCGAGTGCATCGACAAGGGCCGCTACGTGGATATGGCTGCCGGCATGGCCGCCGCCACCGAGATCAACGCCACCCCGACCGTGCGCATCAACGGCGAGGACTACGAATACAGCACGCCCGAGGCCCTGGTCGCGAAGGTCAAGGAGATCGTCGGCGACGTTCCCGGGATGCCCGAAGCATCGTGACCGTCGCGGCACCTCGCGGCGGGCAGGAGCGCAGCGACCCGGGGGATGACTCCGAATCGGCCGAGGTTCCGGCCGAGCAGAGCGGGGTGCGCCGGTCCAGTGCGATCGGCGTGCTCGTCGCCGGCGTTCTGGGACTCGCCGCGGCCGCGACGCTGACCGTCGAGAAGATCGAGATCCTGATCGATCCGAGCTACATCCCGTCGTGCAGCCTGAACCCGGTGCTGTCCTGCGGTTCGGTGATGACGACACCGCAGGCCTCGGTGTTCGGGTTCCCCAACTCCCTGCTCGGCATCATCGCCTTCACCGTCGTGCTGGTCACCGGTGTGCTGACCGTCGCGCGGGTCAATCTGCCGCGCTGGTACTGGGCGGCGCTGGCCGTCGGCACGGCGCTGGGCGTGGTGTTCGTGCACTGGCTGATCTTCCAGAGCCTGTACCGCATCGGGGCCTTGTGCCCCTATTGCATGGTCGTCTGGGCGGTGACCGTCCCACTGCTGGTGATCGTCGCGTCGATCGCTCTGCGTGCCGATACCGGCACCGGGGTGGCGGGCGTGATCTACCAGTGGCGCTGGTCGCTGGTGGCGCTGTGGTTCACCGCGGTGCTGCTGTTGATCTTGGTTCGTTTTTGGA
Source organism: Mycolicibacterium frederiksbergense (assembly GCF_012223425.1). Lineage (GTDB taxonomy): Bacteria > Actinomycetota > Actinomycetes > Mycobacteriales > Mycobacteriaceae > Mycobacterium > Mycobacterium frederiksbergense. The sequence goes on along the minus strand of NZ_CP038799.1, from coordinate 165,547 downwards.
ACTATTGGTCGACCCTGGTGTGACCCTGGCGGCGACGCCGGTGTTACATCCAGGTAACAACAGCGAAGTTAGGGTAGCGCCGTGATTTCCAAACTTCTGGTGGCCAATCGCGGCGAGATCGCCATCCGCGCTTTCCGTGCGGCGACCGAGATGAACATCTCGACGGTCGCGGTGTATCCGTTCGAGGACCGCAATTCGTTGCACCGGCTCAAGGCCGATGAGTCCTATCAGATCGGTGACGAGGGTCATCCGGTGCGGGCGTATCTGTCGGTGCCCGAGATCATCCGGGTGGCCAAGCATGCCGGCGCGGACGCGGTGTACCCCGGCTATGGCTTCCTGTCGGAGAATCCGGAACTCGCCGCGGCGTGTGCGGCCGAGGGCATCACGTTCGTGGGCCCGGGGTCGGATGTGTTGGAGCTGACCGGCAACAAGGCCCGCGCGATCGCGGCGGCGCGGGCGGCCGGGTTGCCGGTGCTGGCGTCCTCGGAGCCCTCGGCGTCGGTGGATGAGCTGGTGTCGGTGGCCGAGTCGATGACGTTCCCGTTGTTCGTCAAGGCGGTCTCCGGTGGCGGTGGGCGCGGGATGCGCCGTGTCGCGGAAGCCGGCGGACTGGCGGAGGCGATCGAGGCGGCCAGCCGTGAGGCGGAGTCGGCGTTCGGTGACCCGATGGTGTACCTGGAGCAGGCGGTCATCAACCCGCGCCATATCGAGGTGCAGATCCTGGCCGACGGTGCCGGGAATGTGATCCATCTGTTCGAGCGCGACTGCAGCTTGCAGCGCCGCCATCAGAAGGTCATCGAGCTCGCCCCGGCACCGAATCTGGACCCGGCGGTGCGGGAGAAGATCTGTGCGGACGCGGTCGCGCTGGCGCGGCACATCAATTACTTCTGCGCGGGCACCATCGAGTTCCTGCTCGACGAGCGTGGTCACCACGTGTTCATCGAGTGCAATCCGCGCATCCAGGTGGAGCACACGGTCACCGAGGAGATCACCGATGTGGATCTGGTGTCCTCGCAACTGCGGATCGCGGCGGGGGAGAGCCTCTCGGACCTGGGGTTGAGCCAGGAGTCGATCCAGATCCGGGGCGCTGCCATGCAGTGCCGCATCACCACCGAGGATCCCGCCAATGGTTTCCGCCCCGATACCGGTCGGATCACCGGGTACCGTTCACCCGGCGGCGCGGGCATCCGGCTGGACGGCGGCACCCACACCGGCGCCGAGATCAGTGCGCACTTCGACTCCATGCTGGTGAAATTGACCTGCCGCGGTAGGGATTTCACCATGGCCGCCGCCCGGGCGCGGCGCGCGCTGGCGGAGTTCCGGGTCCGCGGTGTCAGCACCAACATCCCGTTCCTGCTCGCCGTCATCGACGATCCGGACTTCCGGGCCGGCCGGGTCACGACCTCGTTCATCGACGAGCGCCCGCAGTTGCTGACCGCGCACACCCCGGCCGACCGCGGCACCAAGATCCTGAACTACCTGGCCGATGTCACGGTCAACAAGCCACACGGTGAGCGGACCACGACGGTCTACCCGCAGGACAAGCTGCCCGAACTGGACCTGAGCACCACCCCGCCCGCCGGATCCAAGCAGAAGCTCGAAGAACTCGGGCCGGGGGGTTTCGCGGCGTGGCTTCGTGATTCACCGGCGCTGGGAGTCACCGACACCACCTTCCGCGACGCTCACCAGTCGTTGCTGGCCACCCGGGTGCGGTCCACAGGTCTGCTACTGGTGGCTCCCTACATCGCGCGGATGACGCCGCAGTTGTTGTCGGTGGAGTGCTGGGGTGGCGCGACTTATGATGTGGCGCTGCGGTTCCTGAAGGAAGACCCGTGGGAGCGGCTGGCGGCGTTGCGGGAGGCGATGCCCAACATCTGTCTGCAGATGCTGCTGCGCGGGCGCAACACCGTGGGGTACACCCCGTACCCGGAGCTGGTGACGCAGGCATTCGTCGACGAGGCGACGGCCACCGGTGTCGATATCTTCCGGATCTTCGACGCGCTGAACAACGTCGACTCGATGCGCCCGGCCATCGACGCGGTGCGCGAAACCGGCACCGCCATCGCCGAAGTCGCGATGTCCTATACCGGCGATCTGAGCAACCCGGCCGAGGATCTCTACACCCTGGACTACTACCTGCGCCTGGCCGATCAGATCGTGGCGGCCGGGGCGCATGTGCTGGCCATCAAGGACATGGCCGGGCTGCTGCGCCCGCAGGCCGCCACCAAACTCGTCACCGCACTGCGGGAGCGTTTCGACCTGCCGATCCACGTGCACACCCATGACACCCCGGGCGGGCAGCTGGCCACCTATCTGGCAGCCTGGACCGCAGGCGCGTCCGCGGTGGACGGGGCGTCCTCGCCGTTGGCGGGCACCACGAGTCAGCCCGCGCTCTCGGCGATCGTGGCCGCGACCGCGCACACCGAATTCGACACCGGCCTGGACCTGTCCGCGGTGTGCGACCTGGAGCCCTATTGGGAGGCGCTGCGCAAGGTGTACGCCCCGTTCGAGGCCGGGTTGCCCGCCCCGACCGGGCGGGTGTACACCCACGAGATCCCGGGCGGGCAGCTCTCCAACCTGCGCACCCAGGCCATCGCCCTCGGGTTGGGTGATCGGTTCGAGGATGTGGAGAACGCCTACGCCGGGGCCGATCGGGTGTTGGGCCGGCTGGTGAAGGTGACCCCGTCCTCCAAGGTGGTCGGCGATCTCGCGCTCGCGCTGGTCGGTGCCGGCGCGGACGCCTCGGAGTTCGCCGCCGACCCCGACAAATACGACATCCCCGACAGCGTGATCGGGTTCCTGCGCGGTGAACTCGGCGACCCGGCCGGTGGCTGGCCCGAACCGCTGCGCACCAAGGCGTTGGCCGGGCGCGCGGCGGCAAAACCCGAGCAGGCCCTGTCCGCCGAGGACGAGACGGTGCTCACCCAGCCCGGTATCAAGCGCCAAGCCGTGCTGAACCGGCTGCTGTTCCCCGGTCCGACAAAGGAATTCGAGGCCCACCGCGACCAGTTCGGTGACACCTCGCGGCTGAGTGCCAATCAGTTCTTCTACGGGCTGCGCCAGGGCGAGGAGCACCGGGTCTTCCTGGAGCGTGGTGTCGAGTTGCTGATCGGGCTGGAAGCCATCTCCGATGCCGACGAGCGCGGCATGCGCACCGTGTTGTGCATCCTCAACGGGCAGCTGCGCCCGGTGCTGGTGCGTGACCGCGGCATCGCCAGCGATGTCGCGGCCGCCGAGAAGGCCGACAAGACCAACCCCGATCACGTCGCCGCACCGTTTGCCGGTGTGGTCACCATCGGCGTGCAGACCGGCGAGAAGGTCGACGCCGGGCAGACCATCGCCACCATCGAGGCCATGAAGATGGAAGCCGCCATCACCGCACCCAAGGCCGGCACCATCGAACGCATCGCCGTCACCGGCACCGCCCAGGTCGAGGGCGGGGACCTGCTGGCAGTGGTGTCAACCTGACCCGGATCGTCGCCGGACAGTTCAAGGGACGCCGAATCTCGGTGCCCGCCAGCGGAACCCGTCCGACCACCGACAGGGTGCGGGAGTCGTTGTTCAACGTGCTGCAGGCGCGGATGGATCTCGACGGGATCGCGGTGCTCGATCTGTACGCCGGTTCCGGTGCGCTGGGGCTGGAGGCGTTGTCCCGTGGTGCGTCCTCGGCGTTGCTGGTCGAGTCCGACCGTCGTGCCGTCGCGGTGATCGAAGCCAATATCGCCGCGCTCGGGGCCAGGGGAGCCGTGGTACGCCGGACCCCGGTCGACAAGGTGGTCCAATCCACGGGTAGACCGGTCGATCTGGTGTTCGCCGATCCGCCCTATGAGGTGGACGCCGGTGCCGTCGAACGCGTCCTGGCCGCACTCCTGGCGAACGGCTGGGTGCGCCCCGGCGCGCTCGCGGTGATCGAGCGCGCGGCGGGCGGGCCGCCGATCGTCTGGCCGGACGGTTGGGCGGCCGAGGAGGAGCGCCGCTACGGCGACACCCGACTGGAGTTCGGCGTCATCGCGTAGCGTCTCCGTCCATGAGTGGCGCTGTATGTCCCGGATCATTCGACCCCGTCACCCTCGGTCATCTCGATGTCTTCGAGCGGGCGGCCGCCCAGTTCGACGAGGTCGTGGTGGCCGTGCTGGTGAACCCGAACAAGAAGGGGATGTTCAGCGCCGATGAGCGCATCGAGTTGATCCGTGAGTCGACGACGCATCTGCCGAATCTGCGCGTCGAGTCCGGCTCCGGTCTGGTGGTGGACTTCGCCAAGCAGCGCGGGCTGACCGCCATCGTCAAGGGGCTGCGCACCGGCACCGATTTCGAGTACGAGGTGCAGATGGCGCAGATGAACAAGCACGTCGCCGGCGTCGACACCTTCTTCGTGGCGACCAGGCCGCAGTACTCGTTCGTGTCGTCCTCACTGGCCAAGGAGGTCGCTCAGCTCGGCGGCGATGTCGCCGACCTGCTACCCGAACCGGTGAACGCGCGGCTGCGCGAAAAGCTCAAGGGCTGACCTCTCCGCCCTGTCATGGCACCGTTACGCGACACACCGGCCGGGAAAGCCGAGTCACAGGCGTAACACCAGGCACACTGGTTACTAACAACTACGCCTGGAGGGTGTTGCCGTGTATCGAGTGTTTGAGGCGCTTGACGAACTCAGCGCAATCGTCGAAGAAGCCCGTGGCGTGCCGATGACGGCCGGGTGCATGGTGCCCCGCGGCGATGTCCTGGAGTTGCTCGACGACATCAAGGACGCCATTCCCGGTGAGCTCGACGACGCCCAGGATGTGCTGGATGCCCGGGACGCGATGCTCAACGAGGCGAAGGACCACTCCCAGTCCATGGTGGCCACCGCATCGGCCGAGGCCGATTCGATGGTCAACCACGCCCGCGGTGAGGCCGACCGGATGGTCGCCGACGCCAAGTCGCAGGCCGACCGGATGGTCGCCGAGGCGCGTGCGCACAGCGAGCGGATGGTCGGCGAGGCCCGCGAAGAGGCGAGCCGCATCGCCTCGACCGCCAAGCGTGAGTACGAGGCCGCGACCGGGCGCGCCAAGGCCGAGGCCGATCGTCTCATCGAGAACGGCAACATCTCCTACGAGAAGGCCGTCCAGGAGGGCATCAAGGAGCAGCAGCGCCTGGTGTCGCAGACCGAGATCGTGCAGACCGCCACCAGTGAGGCCACCCGACTGGTCGACACCGCGCACGCCGAGGCCGACCGGCTGCGCGGCGAATGCGATATCTACGTCGACAGCAAGCTCGCCGAGTTCGAGGACTACCTCAACGGCACCCTGCGCTCTGTGAGCCGTGGACGCCACCAGCTGCGCACCGCCGCCGGGACACACGACTACGCCACCCGGTAGCCACCCGGTAGCAACCCGGTAGCAACCCGGTAGCCACCGGGTAGGCCTCAAAGTTGGCCGTGCCGCGGCGGTGTGGTGCCCGACAGGGTGTAGCGGCCGATGTGCTGCAACTTCCAGCGGGTCGGGTCGTGCAGCGTGTGGGTGCGGGCGTCGCGCCAGTACCTCGACAGGTTCGCCGCACCGGACGCGCTGCGGGTGCCGCCCAGTTCGAACAGCGCGCTCGACGCCTCCAATGACGCCCGGGTGGCGGCCACCTTGGCCACTGCGACGGACACCGAAGCCGCAGCGGCACTGTCGGAGTCGAGTTCGGCGGCTGCGGCGTCCACCGCGCGGCCCGCCTCGGCCAGCAACGCCTGCGCGCCGCGCACCGTGACGGTCAGCTCGCCGACGAGCTGCACGACCGTCGGATCATCGGCGGCGGTGTCCACCCCGGCCTCGAAATGCGGTCGGGCCTTGGCGGACTGACGGACCCCTTCGGCCAGTGCCGCGGTGGCGATCCCGACGTCGAGCGCGGCGTGGAACAACTGCGCGCGCGCCCCGTACACGCTGGGCGCACTGAAGATGGGGGTGAATGCCACCACCTGCTCGACCGGCACCCGCACGGCATCCAGGGTGACGGTCCCCGAGGCGGTGGTGCGCTGTCCCATCCCGTCCCAATCGTCGACGACTCGCAGGCCCCGGGTGCCGGCGGGCACGAAGGCCAGTGCCTTCGGTGTGGACGACGTCGGGGTGTCCCCAGCGCGTGCCGGCAGCGAGGCCCGCACGATCACCCAGTCGGCGAACAGCGCACCCGTGGAATAGAATTTGCGTCCTTCGAGGACGTAGTGGTCGCCGTCGCGGACCAGCGTGGTGGCGTCCACATCGATGGGGTGCGGTCCGCGTTCGGACTGTGCGTTGGCGAAAAGTGCTCCCTCCAAGACCTTCTCGAAGAAGAATGCCTGCTGCGCATTGCTGCCTTGCAGCCGCACTGCCTCCAGGAACGTGTAGTGCGAATGCGGGATCTGCGCCAGTGACGGGTCGCCGTGCGCGAACAACCGGAACACCTCGGCGATGACCGCCGCGGGTGCGGAGATCCCGCCATGCTCGACGGGGACCGACAGCGCGAGCAGACCGGACTCCTTGAGCGCTTGCACCTGATCGTGCGGCAGCACCCGGCCGGCGTCGCGGGCACCGGCATCGGCGGCGAATGCCGCGGACAACTCGGACGCCGCCGCCAGGGCCTGGTCGGTGTCGGCGATCCTGGTGGTCCCAGCGGCGGTGCCGATGGTCACGGAGCGAAGATGCGAAGGAGTCACTTCGCCGAGCGTTCCCGCCGACCGCGGACCGGTCACCCGTTGGGCTCAGCGAGATTCTGAGCACTCAGCGCTGCAGGAAACGGGCCAGGCTGTCGTCGAGTTCCTCCCACCAGGTGGAACTGGGGACGGGCCCGATCGTGCCGGTACAGGGTGAGGCGAACGATTTGTCGCGATATCCGGTGATGCTCTCGTCCTTGTCGTGTTCCCAGGTGACGAAATGCTGCCGCACCAGCTCCAGATCGAAGGCCTGGTAATCGGTGAGCGCCATCAGATCCCGCACGTAGGCGGTCTGGAAGTCGATCTGCTCCATCACGGTGTCCACGGCGGCGTACCTGGTCAGCCAGGCGTCGACATCGTCGGCCATCGCCTCGGAGGCGGGCAGCGGCAGCCGGCCCAGCACCACGTCACGGGCCACGAAGGCCTGCGCGTCGAACATGTTGAAGGTGTAGTACTGGTCCTGCATGCCCAGGTACAGCAGCTTCGGGTTGGCCGTCCACACCACGCCCTTGTACAGCCCGGCGGGATACAGGTTGTTCGCGGTTTCCAGCCGCAGTCCGGGGTCGATGAACGGGAAGTGGTGCTGGTATCCGGTGCACAGGATGATGGCGTCCACGTCGCGGCTGGTGCCGTCGGCGAAATGCGCGGTGCGCCCGTCGAGGTGTTGCAGCGCAGGGACTTCGGTGATGCCGTCGGGCCAGCCGAATCCCATCGGTGCGTTGCGGTAGGCGATCGTGATGGACCCGGCCCCGTACTTGAGGGACTGCAGAGCGATGTCCTCGGCGGAATAGCTGCTGCCCAGGATCAGCAGGTTCTTTCCGGCGAACTCGACCGCGTCGCGGAAGTCGTGGGAATGCAGGATGCGGCCCGGGAAAGACTCGAAGCCCGGGTACTCCGGGACATACGGGGTGGAGAAGTGCCCGGTCGCGACGATGACGTGGTCGAACGTCTCGGTGCGCAGCACGCCGGCACCGGACTCCCATGATTCGACGGTGACGGTGAAGGAGTCTCCGTCGAAGGTGATGTCACGCACCGCGGTGTCGAACTGGATGAACTGGCGCACATTGCTCTTCTTCGCCCGCCCGACGATGTAGTCGTAGAGCACCTCGCGCGGCGGGAATGACGGGATCGGGCCGCCGAAGTGCTCGTCGAAGCTGTAGTCGGCGAACTCCAGGCATTCCTTGGGCCCGTTGGACCACAGGTAGCGGTACATGCTGCCGTGCACCGGGTCTCCGTGGGAGTCCAGACCGGTGCGCCAGGTGTAGTTCCACAGCCCACCCCAGTCGCTCTGCTTCTCGAAGCACACCACCTCGCCGACGTCGACGCCGTCCTGTCGCGCCTGCTCGAACGCGTGCAGCTGGGCCAGTCCGCAGGGGCCGGCGCCGATCACGGCGGTTCTGGTCATCGGGTTCTCCTCGGGGGACGTCATGAGCGGGGTCGGGTCTTGTCGGGGTCGTAGAACACCGAAGTGGTGACGGTGGCCGGGATACGCTTGCGGTGCCCGTCGAGCTTGCCGACCTCGACACGGGTGCCGGGATCGCTGTGCTGGACGGCGATGCGGCACAACGCGATACTGGCTCCCAGGATGGGGGAGCGGACACCGCTGGTGATCACGCCGACCTGGGCGCGCCCGATGTGCACGCAGTCCCCGTGTGCGGCGGTCTCGTTGCCGTCCAGACGCAGCCCGACCAGTGTGCGTTGCGGGTGGGCCTTGCGTTCGAGAAGTGCTGCCCGGCCCACGAAATCGTCTGTCTTGGTCTTCAGGGGGACGGTGAACCCGATACCGGCCTCGAAGGGGTCGATCTGATCGTCGAATTCGTGGCCCGCCGCGATCAGCCCCGACTCGACACGCAGGATCTCCAGGGCTTCCAGACCCAGGGGTGCCAGTCCGTGCGGTTCACCGGCCAGCCACACCGCGTCCCAGAGAGTTTCGGCATCGCGGGGATGCACCCACAGCTCGTAGCCGAGTTCGCCGGAGTACCCGGTTCGGGACACCAGCAGCGGGATCCCATCGGGCCCACCGAGCCGCCCGATCAGGAACCGGAACCACCCCAGATCCCGCAGCGCCGGCTGGGTCGGCGGAGTCCAGATCAGCCCGGCGAGCAGCTCACGGCTGGCCGGGCCCTGCACGGCGATATTGTGCATCTGATCGGTGGACTCCTTGATCCACACCTGCTGCAGTCCCAGCTTCTCGGCGTGGGTGCGCAGCCACATCCCGTCATGGGGGTCACCGCCGATGAAGCGGAAGTTGTTGTCGCTCAGGCGCAACACCGTGCAGTCATCGACGACGCCGCCGGACTCGGTGCACATCGCCGAGTACACCACCTGCCCGCGGGACAGCCGTCGGATATCGCGGGTCAGCGTGGCCTGCAGCAGGGCTTCGGCATCGGGGCCCAGGACCTCGAACTTGCGCAGCGCCGACAGGTCCATCACCGCGGCGCGTTCCCGGCACGCCCAGTACTCCTGTTGCGGTCCGTGGCCGTCGAAGCTGTTGGGCAGCCAATAGCCCTGATAATCGGTGAAATTGGAGGTCAGTGCGCCGGTCCGCGAGGCGAACGCGGTGGGCTTGGTCAGCACGGGTTCGGAGTCCGGGGTCAACCGGTGTCCCACCGCCACAGAGAACCTCCTGGTGGAGTCGTAGACGCGGACGTGGATGTCGGTGGGCGTCCAACCGTTCGCGGGGTCGATATCGTCCGGGCAGGCCGATGACGCGCACACCAGGTCGGTGCAGGCCCGCAGCATCACGTAGTCGCCCGGGCGTGACCATGGCTCATCGGAGGTCAGCTGGTGCGCCGCGTCGAACGCGGTGTTGTAGAACAGGTTCAGCGCCGGCCACCCTGCGCGGGCGGCCACCCCGAACCGGGCCAGTGTCGCGTTGAAGTTGTCGGTGCAGTTGACATGGCCGGGGTAGCCGAAATCGGCGTAGTACTTGGCGGTGCAGGCCAGCGCAAAGGTGTCGTGCCGGCCCACGGTGTCGCGCACCACCTCGACCAGCGGCTGCGCCCGGCTGTCGAAGAACTTGCCGAACAATCCGGGCTGCGGGTACGCGCCGCCACCGATGGTGCGGGTGGTCGTGGCGTCCAGCCCGTACTCGTGACCGCCGTCGAGCCCCCGGGCATCGAGGGCCAGGAAGTCCGAACACTGCCGGCCCTGGACGTCGATGATCTGGACGAACTGCCCGGCCCGGATCTCATAGGACGACGCGGTCGACGCATCGATGCGCAGGTCCCACAGCGGTTCGGCCAGCGGCGCGGGCAGCTCGCGCTCCCGCACCGGCAGCGGCCTGGCCCGGTGCACCTCGACCAGCACCTCCGAGGGTGGATTCGGTTCGGCGAGCGCCAGGTTCATCGGGGCCGCGGGTGCGGCGATGAGCACGACCGCGTCGGCGTCGACGGCGAAACCGAGTCGGGCGCCCGCCGCGGAGTCAGCGCCGAACAACCGGGTGGCCCGGGCCTGGTGCTGATCGACGTGGCGTGACAGCAGTCCCAGGATTCGCCCGGCGGCATAGCCGTTCTCGTCGGGGCCGGCTACCAGGCCACGCAGCACCGTGGCGGGCGCATCCGGCGCGGACCCGCTCACCGCGCGCGGATCGGCGGCCAGCACGGTCAGTTCCACGGCCTGGCGCCCGTGCCGGTCGATCACCTCGAAACGGTCGCCGCCGGTGACCGACAGCGCGGTGACCGAGCCGGGTGCCACCCGGAAACATTCGATCATGGGAGTCCGGCAGCGAGATCAGGGCGCGAACGACCGGTAGCCGACGTAGAACGCCAGCGCATGGTCCGGGGTCGAGAACAGGATGCGCGAGCCCTTCGGGAAGAAGATGGCGTCCTTGGCCCGTGCGATCTGCACCTGTCCGGTGTCCGGGTTCTCCAGTCGGAACTCACCTTCCAGGACGACCTTCATCTCGTCGTAGGCGTAGTAATAGTCCAGCGGCGCATCGGTATTGCGCAGCTCGAAGTACCCCGAGCACATGGGCACCCCGTCGGGGTTGGCGTAGACGTCGTCGATGAAACCCTCGGTGCCCGGGTACTGCTCCAAGGGCATCTGCGGAAGTGACTCCCAGAAACCCGAAGTCACCTGGAAGATGGGCGCGGCCGTACTCGTCACAGAACCTCCATCGTGATCTCTCGCATGAAACAGCGTCTGATGTGAGGAAACCACGCACGGATTTCGGTGAGATTACGCCGACGTGCCTGTGTCGTTAGCGCGCGGACCCGACGAAGGGAATCGACATGCTCGGTGCCATCGGCGTCTCCGCGCCGAATCCGACGTTGAACAACCCACGTTCCCGCAGGATCGGCACCACCCCCTCGCCGAACCAGTACAGCTCCTCCAGATGCGGATACCCGGAGAAGATGAACTCGTCGATGCCGATCTCGGCGTACTCGGCGATTCGGTCGGCCACCTCGGCGTGACTGCCGACCAGGGCGGTGCCCGCCCCGCCGCGAACCAGCCCGACGCCCGACCACAGATTCGGCGCGATCTCCAAACTGCGTGCGTCGCTCCAGGTTCCGTCTGTCCGGTTGGCCGCGTGCAACGCCAGCATCCGCTTCTGGCCCTCGGACTGGCTGCGCGCCAGCCCCGCCTGGGCGGCCTGTACGGTCTCCTCGTCGAGCGCGCCGATCAGTGCGCCGGCCTGCGCCCACGCGTCCTCGGGAGTATCGCGGGAGATGGTATGCAGCCGGATGCCGAAGCGCGGTGTACGCCCGGCGGTTTCGGCTTCCGCGCGGATCCAGGCGATCTTCTCGGCGACCGCGGCCGGCGGCTCACCCCAGGTGAGGTAGACATCGGCATGGCGGGCCGCGACCGGGCCGGCGGCCTTGGAGCTGCCACCGAAGTACAGCGGCGGGACCGGGCTGGGCGGCACCGCCAGCGCGGCCTCCTCGATCTTGATGTACTCGCCGTCCAGGCTGACCGTCTCGCCGGCCCACAGCCGGCGCACCACGTCGAGGAACTCGTCGGCGCGGGCGTATCGGGCGTCCTTGTCCAGATGGTCACCGAAGGCGCGCTGCTCGTGTGCCTCCCCGCCGACCACGACGTTGAGCAGGATGCGTCCGGGCGCGTGCCGGGCGAAGGTGGCGGCCATCTGTGCCGACAGCGTCGGGCTCACCAGTCCCGGTCGGAACGCCACGAGGAAGGCCAGTGAGGTCGTCTCCCGGGCCAGCAGCGCGGCAGTCACGAACGCGTCCTCGCACCAGGCGCCGGTCGGGATGAGCGCACCCGTGAAGCCGAACCGTTCGGCGGCCCGCACGATCGACGCCAAGTAGTCGATGGACGCCTCGCGGTCACCCCCGGCGGCACCGGCCGGCGTGCCGTGCCCGCCACCGACAATCAGCCGGCTGTCGCCGTAGGTGGGCAGAAACCAGTGCAACTTCACGGTCACAGATCCGTCCTTACGCAGCAAGTCCTCTTCGTGTCCACGAGTATCGACCTCCCCAGCGGCCGGCAACGCCCGATCCGTCGTGCGTTCCGCATCGGCACCGACCCTCACCGGCCACAGCGCCGCCACCGACTAAAAATCTCGGTGATCGGGTGTCGGGTGCGGCGGCGCGGCAACAGCGCCGAAGTAGGATTGGTCCCATGGCTGGCAAAAATCCCCTCGCGATCGACATCTCGCGGCTGGGTCTGCGGCCGGGCTCGATGATCGAGGTGCACGAGACGGTGCCGTCGCCGTCGCGCATCGGGCTGGACCTGATCCGTATCGAGCAGGGTGCCCCGCTGGAACTGGACCTGCGCATCGAATCTGTTTCCGAGGGCGCCCTGGTCACCGGCACTGTCTCCGGGCCCACCACCGGCGAATGTGTGCGCTGTCTGGAACCGGTCAGTGGTGAGGTGTCCGTCGACATCACCGAACTGTTCGCCTACCCGGGCAGCACCACCGAAGCGACCACCGAGGAAGACGAGGTCGGCCACGTCGTCGATGACCGCGTCCACATCGAGCAGTCTCTGGTGGACGCCGTCGGCCTGGTGCTGCCGTTCTCGCCGATGTGCCGGGAGGACTGCGCCGGGCTGTGCCCGGACTGCGGTGTCGCGCTCGCCGACGCCGAGCCGGGGCACGCGCACGACAAGATCGACCCCCGCTGGGCGAAGCTGGCCGCGTTGAAGGACCAAGCCGGAGATGCCAGTGACGGCTGAGCACGAGTCGTTGATCGAAGCCCTTGGCGTGCGGTTGCCCGAGGATCTGCTCACCATCGCCCTGACTCACCGAAGCTTTTCCTATGAGAACGGCGGGCTGCCCACCAACGAGCGCCTGGAGTTTCTCGGCGACGCGGTGCTCGGCCTGACGATCACCGAGGAGCTCTACCACCGCCACCCCGATCGTCCCGAGGGTGACCTGGCCAAACTGCGTGCCAGCATCGTCAACACCCAGGCGCTGGCCGATGTCGGGCGCAAACTCGGGCTCGGCGACCACCTGTTGCTCGGTAAGGGGGAGGAGAGCTCCGGCGGCGCCGACAAGTCCAGCATCCTCGCCGACGGTGTCGAATCCCTCCTGGGCGCAATTTATCTGAACCAGGGCAACGTGATCGCGCGGGACGCGATCCTGCGGCTGTTCAGCGAACTGCTGGACACCGCACCGACGCTCGGTGCCGGGCTGGACTGGAAGAGCAGCCTGCAGGAACTGTCCGTCGCCCGGGGCCTGGGCCCGCCGGCCTACACCGTCACCGCTCAAGGGCCGGACCACGACAAGGAATTCACCGCGATCGTGGTGATCGCCGAGCGCCAGTTCGGTCGCGGCGTCGGGCGCACCAAGAAAGAGGCAGAACTCAAGGCGGCCGCCGCAGCATGGAGCGCCATCGACGCCGCGGGCGACGACGAGACCGGGGATGCCGGAACTCCCTGAGGTCGAGGTGGTGCGGCGGGGGCTGGCCGCACACATCCTTGACCGCACCATCACCGATGTGCAGGTGCTGCACCCACGCGCCGCGCGCAGGCACCTCGCCGGCTCCATCGACCTGGCCGCGCGGCTGCGGGGCACCACCATCACCGGAACCGGCCGGCGTGGAAAGTACTTGTGGCTCACCCTTTCCAGCGGTGACGCGTTGGTCGTGCACCTCGGGATGAGCGGGCAGATGCTGCTCGGTGATGTCCCGAACCCGTCGCATCTGCGGATCGCCACGACGCTCGACAACGGTGTCTCGATGAACTTCGTCGACCAACGCACGTTCGGGGGCTGGATGCTCACCGATCTGGTGACCATCGACGGCACCGAGGTGCCCGAACCCGTCGCGCACATCGCCCGCGACCCGCTGGACCCCGAATTCAACCGCGACGGTGTGGTCACGGTATTGCGGCGCAAGCATTCCGAGATCAAGCGCCAGCTGCTCGACCAGACGGTGGTCTCCGGGATCGGCAACATCTATGCCGACGAGGCGCTCTGGCGGGCCAAGATCAACGGCGGCCGGCTGGCGTCGGCGCTGACCAGACGGCAACTGGCCGAGCTGCTGGACGCCGCCGCCGAGGTGATGACCGGCGCGCTGAGCCAGGGCGGGACGTCGTTCGATTCGCTGTATGTGAACGTCAACGGCGAATCCGGGTACTTCGAGCGCTCGCTGGAGGCCTACGGGCGCGTCGATCAAGGGTGCCGGCGCTGCGGTGCGGTGATGCAGCGCGACAAGTTCATGAACCGTTCGTCGTACTACTGTCCGAAATGTCAACCGCCGCCGCGGATTCGGCGCACTTCTAGCGCTGGCTGAATTCCACGGCCGCGGACATGCAGACCTTCCACTCGCCCGATTCCTTCCGGAAGTAGGCGGTGTCGAACGGTCCGCCCGCATTCATCCTGGCCGACGCCACATCGCCCTTGACCGTGATGTCGGTCGCGGTGACCTCGGTGGTCGGGGCGCTCTGCGGAACGTCCATGCCCTCCAGGATGTCGCCGAGTTCGCCGAGGGCGCCGAACATCCCGGCCTCCGCGGCGCAGAAGTACTGACCGAGATCGGAGAACTTCCCGGTGTTCCCGGCGGCGCCGAACTCCTCGACGAGCTGTTGGATCTCGGCTTCGTCGGTGGACACCAGGATCTGGTCACCGGATCGGAACAGGAACACCCCGCCGACCACCAGCGCCGCGACGACCAGCACGCTGGCCACGCCGCCGAGAATCCACCAGGTGCCGTTGCTCTTCTTCGGGGGCTGCGGCGGATAGCCGTACGGATAACCCGGAGGTGGAGCGCCGTAGCCGTAGGGCTGCTGGCCGTAGGGCTGCGCCGGTGGCGGCACCTCGTAGGCCGGGTACTCGTAGGCCGGCGGCTGCTGGGGATCCCACGAACCCTGCTGTTGTGGACCCCACGGTCCCTGCGGCCCCGGTTGCTGCGGGGGGTAGTGCGTCACGGCGATAGCTCCTCAGCTGGTGTCGTTCAACACTAACTCGCGCCTCCGTAGACTCGCCGGAATGACAGAACTGTGGGTCGAGCGGACCGGCGTGCGCCGCTACACCGGGCGCAGCACGCGGGGCGCGGAGGTGCTGGTGGGGTCCGAGGACGTCGAGGGCGTCTTCACCCCCGGTGAGCTTATGAAGATCGCCTTAGCCGCGTGCAGCGGGATGAGCAGCGATGCGCCGCTGCGGCGTCGCCTCGGCGACGACTACGCCACCACCATCCGGGTGTCCGGGGCGGCCGATCGGGAGCAGGAGCGGTACCCGCTGCTGGCCGAAACCCTGGAGATCGATCTGTCCGGGCTGTCCGAGGACGAGGTGAAGCGGCTGCGGGTCGTCGTCGAGCGCGCCATCGACCAGGTCTGCACCGTCGGGCGCACCCTCAAGTCGGGCACCGAGGTGACCTTCGAGGTGAAGAACCTTGGCTGACGCCGGCCCGGATCAGCCGGTCCGCCTCAGCGCCTACGTGCACGGACACGTGCAGGGCGTGGGTTTCCGCTGGTGGACACGCGCTCGGGCGTTGGAACTCGGGCTGTCCGGGTATGCATCGAACCGGCCCGACGGGCGGGTGCACGTCGTGGCACAAGGACCCCGGCCGGATTGTGAGCGGTTGCTGGACCACCTGAAATCCGGTCAGACTCCGGGAACGGTGGATGCCGTGATGGCCGATTGGTCGGCGGCGGGCGACCCGATTGACGGCTTCAGCGAACGTTAACCCCCGCGACGGTAGGGTTTCACCTCGTGCATCTCAAGAGTCTGACGCTGAAGGGCTTCAAGTCCTTCGCCGCGCCGACGACTCTGCGCTTCGAGCCGGGCATCACCTGCGTCGTCGGGCCCAACGGGTCGGGTAAATCCAACGTCGTCGACGCCCTGACCTGGGTGATGGGCGAGCAGGGCGCCAAAACGCTGCGCGGCGGCAAGATGGAGGACGTCATCTTCGCCGGCACCTCCTCGCGGGCGCCGCTGGGTCGCGCCGAGGTGACGCTGACCATCGACAACTCCGACAACGCGCTGCCCATCGAGTACAACGAGGTGTCCATCACGCGGCGGATGTTCCGCGACGGCGCCGGCGAGTACGAGATCAACGGCAGCAGTTGCCGCCTGATGGACGTGCAGGAGCTGCTCAGCGACTCCGGCATCGGCCGGGAAATGCACGTCATCGTCGGGCAGGGCAAGCTCTCGGAGATCCTGGAATCGCGTCCCGAGGACCGCCGCGCCTACATCGAGGAAGCCGCCGGGGTGCTCAAGCACCGCAAGCGCCGCGAAAAGGCCGTCCGCAAGCTCGACTCGATGCAGGCCAACCTTGCTCGGTTGACCGATCTGACCACCGAGTTGCGCCGCCAGCTCAAACCGCTGGGCCGCCAAGCCGAGATGGCCCGCCGCGCCCAGACCATCCAGGCCGATCTGCGCGATGCCCGGCTGCGGCTGGCCGCCCACGACCTGCTGGTGCGCCAGACCGAGTTCAACGACACCAACCAGGCCGAGACGACGCTGCGCCGCGAGCACGACGACGTGACGACGCGGCTGGAGGTCGCCACGGTCGAGCTGGCCGCCCACGAGAGCGCGGTGAGCGAGCTGACCGAACGCGCCGAGGCCGCCCAGCAGACCTGGTTCCGGCTGTCCGCGCTGGCCGAACGGGTCAGCGCGACGGTACGCATCGCCAATGACCGCACCCAGCTGCTCGACGCCGAACCGGAAACGGACTCCGGCCGCGACCCCGACGCCCTGGAGGCCGAGGCCGACGAGGTCGCCGCACGTGAGCAGGAATTGCTCGCGGAACTGGAGGCCTCGCGCGAGACCCTGGAATACGCTCGCGCCGAACTCGCCGAACGTGAACGCATCGCCGCCGACGCCGAGCAGGCGCACCGGGCGGCCGCGCGCGCCGAGGCCGATCGCCGGGAAGGTCTGGCCCGGCTGTCCGGACAGGTCGACACCATGCGCAGCCGGGTGGAATCCACCGATGACGAGGTGGCTCGGCTGACTGCCCGCATCGAGGAAGCCGCGACCCGAGTTCAGCAGGCCCAGGCCAACTTCGAGAACGTGCAGGCCCGCGTCGGCGAACTGGACGAGGGCGAGGTCGGTCTCGACGATCAGCACGACCGTTCGATCACCGCGCTGCGCACCGCCGACGAGCGGGTCGCCGAACTCCAGTCCGCCGAGCGGGCCGCCGAACGGCAGGCCGCCTCGCTGCACGCCCGTATCGATGCGCTGTCGATGGGCCTGGCGCGCAAGGACGGTGCCGCCTGGCTGTCGGAGAACCACGGCACAGGGCTTTTCGGGTCGGTCGCCAAGCTGGTGCGGGTGCGCCCCGGTTACGAGGTTGCGGTGGCGACGGTACTCGGCCCGGCAGCCGACGCGCTGGCCGCCGAGAACGTCGGCGCTGCCCGTGCGGCCGTCGCCGCGCTGAAGGAAGCCGACGGGGGACGGGCATCGATCCTGCTCGGTGACTGGCCCGTGCATCCCGCCCACAACGGCGAGGCGCTGCCCGCCGGCGGGCAGTGGGCGATCGATCTGGTTGAGGCTCCCGACCGGCTGCGCGGCGCGATCAGCGCGCTGCTGTCCGGTGTGGCCGTTGTCGACGACCTGTCGGCGGCGCTGAGTCTGGTGGCCGAGCGGCCGCATCTGCGGGTCGCGACCGCCGAGGGCGACCAGGTCGGTGCCGGCTGGGTCAGCGGCGGATCGGACCGCAAGGTCTCGACGCTGGAGATCGCTTCCGAAATCGAGAAGGCCCGAACAGAACTCACCAATGTGGAACGTCAGGCCGGGGAGGTGACGGCGGCCCTGGCCGGCGCCAAAGAGGAACAGGCGGCCCGCCAGGACGCGGCCGAGCAGGCATTGGCGGCGCTGAACGAATCCGACGCCGCGATCTCGTCGATCTACGAGCAGCTGGGTCGGCTCGGTCAGGAATCTCGGAACGCCGACGCCGAATGGCAGCGGCTGATGAAGCAACGCGACGAGCTGGAGGCCGGCCGGACGACCGCGGTCGAGGAGCTCACCGAACTGGAGACCCGGCTGCACAACGCGCAGCAGTCGCCGATGTTCGAGGTCGACGATACCGAGGATCGCCAGGAGTTCACGCTGGCCGCCGAGACCGCGCGGGCCACCGAGGTGGAGGCCCGCCTGGCGGTGCGCACCGCCGAGGAACGCGCGAATGCCGTTCGGGGACGTGCTGATTCGCTGCGCCGCTCGGCCGCGGCCGAGCGTGAGTCGCGGCTGCGTGCGGCTCGGGCCCGGGAGGCCCGCGAGCATGCGGCGACCGTCGCGATCGCCGTGGCCGAGTCGGGTCGGCTGATCGCGGCCCGGTTGGCGGCCACGGTGGCGCTGGCCTCGCGCACTCGCGACGAGGTGGCGGCCGAGCGTTCGCAGCGCACCGAGGCGTTGAACCGGGCCCGCACCGAGGTCAACGAGCTGGGCGCCCGGATCAATGCGCTGACCGATTCACTGCACCGCGACGAGGTGGCCAAAGCCCAAGCGGCGCTGCGTATCGAGCAGCTCGAGCAGCAGGCGCTGGAACAGTTCGGGTTGGCCGCCGCCGATCTGATCGCCGAGTACGGACCCGATAATCCGCTGCCGCCGACCGAGTTGGAGATGGCCGAGTACGAGCAGGCCAAGGAGCGCGGCGAGCAGGTCACCGCGCCCGCGCCGATGCCGTTCGACCGGCCCACCCAGGAGCGACGCGCGAAGAAAGCCGAACGCGAGCTCAACGAGCTGGGCCGGGTCAATCCGCTGGCGCTGGAGGAGTTCGCGGCGCTGGAGGAGCGCTACAACTTCCTGTCCACCCAGCTGGAGGACGTGAAGGGCGCCCGCAAGGACCTGCTGGATGTCATCGAGGATGTCGATGCCCGCATCCTGACTGTGTTCACCGAGGCCTACGCCGATGTGGAACGCGAATTCACCCAGGTGTTCGCGTCGCTGTTCCCCGGTGGTGAGGGCCGGCTGTTGCTGACAAACCCCGGCGATATGCTGACCACCGGTATCGAGGTCGAGGCGCGCCCGCCCGGTAAGAAGGTCAAGCGGCTGTCGCTGCTGTCCGGTGGCGAGAAGTCGCTGACCGCGGTGGCCATGCTGGTCGCGATCTTCCGTGCGCGGCCGTCCCCGTTCTACATCATGGACGAGGTCGAAGCGGCGCTGGATGATGTGAACCTGCGCCGACTGCTCGGGTTGTTCGAGCAGCTGCGGGAGAAATCGCAGCTCATCGTCATCACGCACCAGAAACCCACGATGGAGATCGCCGACGCGCTGTACGGCGTCACCATGCAGGGCGATGGCATCACGCAGGTGATTTCGCAACGCATGCGCGGGCAGGACCTCGCGACCACGGGTTGATTTTGGTGTCTCTTCGGGGTGCGCGGCTCCGGTAGGGTTTTTGGGCGAGGAGTGTGTCGCGGGAGGGGGCTTCATGACACTCGAACCGTTGAAAGTGGATGCCGAGATGCTCGGTGCGGCGGGGCAGCGGCTGTTGACTGCGGCCCAGGGTCTGCCCGATGCGCCGGAGGCGTTCACCCCCTCGTATGGGTCGGACGCGTTGTCGCAGGCGTTGTCGGCCGATGTGCCCAAGGCCGAGGCCCCGATCATCGAGGGTCTGCCGCCGTTGAAGCAGGCCGCCATCGGCACCGCGGAGTCCGTCGTCGAAGCGGCCCGGCGGTATCTGAGTGCCGATTCACACCTCAAGAGCAAGATCGAAGAGACGATGAACCAGCCGGCCGGCGGCGGATCAGCCGGTGGTGGTGAAATTGCTTCCCCGGCAACGGGTTCCGGAGGTGGTGGTGGTGTGGCTGCGGCCGGTGCGCCCGCCGCGGCAGCCGTTGCCGGCGGGGGTGCGGGCGGCGGCATGGGTGCCATGGGCGGGATGATGGGCATGCCCATGCAGATGGCCCAGCAAGCCGGCCAGATCCCGCAGCAGATCGGCGGCATGGCCGCGTCGCTGCCGCAGTCGGCGATGCAGGGCGCGCAGCAGGTGGGGGATCAGGTCCAGCAGATGGTCGAGCAGTTCAGCGGCAACGAGCCCGACGAAAAGGGCGAGGCGGCTGAGCCCGGTGGCAAGCATCGCGCTGAGGAGCCACCTGCTGGCGCCGCGCCGGGACAGGATGAGGGCGAGCGCGCCCCATCGACGCCCGCTCCGCCTTCGTCGAGGCCGGCCACCCGCGCGGATCCGACGATCAACCTGTAGGTATGGCGCCGCTCAGCTCACCGTTGCGGCGAGCGCGTCGGCGCTGAGCACGCTGATGTGTTGCCAGTAAATCCATTCCGCGATGGCGGCCCGCTGCAGCTCGGCGTCTTGCGCGGTGTGGGCACGGAACAGTGCGACGTTCTGCAGATGATCGGCGTAGGCGACCATCGCCTTCAGGTGTGCGCCGGCGCGATCGGGGTTGGCGCTGAGTAGTGGTTTGCAGACCTCCAGCAGCAGGTTGATCCTGTTGTCGTCGGGCGGGGTGTTGTCGGCGGGGGCCGGCGGGAGCAGTTCGGTCAGCCCGGTGGCACTGATACCGGCGAGTTTGGTGGCGACTTCCGGCGCGATCACTTCTAACCGGTTGCGGCCCTGCATCTTTCCGCTGTCCGGCATGTCCTCGGCCGTGATGATATCCCGCGCGGCGCCGAGGTCGAAGCCTTTGAGATTCTCTTCGGTGCCGGCCACGGCCTGCAGGGTGACGTTGTGGTGGCGGGCCCATTCCTGCACTGCCAGTAGGGGATAGGTGGCCCAGGTGCCGCGGGTCTGGGCGGGGATGGTTTCGTCAGCGGTGACCATGCGGACCTGTTCGGGCAGGTGCACGTGCTCGGGGATGTAGGCCAGGCCGTAGTTGTTGGCGGTGAGGATCTGGCCGTCGGAGGTGATGGCGGTGATCCAGAACAGGCTGGGGTCGGTGATGCCGACGTTGAGGGCGGCGGCAATGTGGCGGGCGAGTTGGCGGGGATTGGGTCCTCTGCGGCGCATTGCGTTGGCGGTGGCGGCGTTGGCGATGGCGTCGCGTTCGGCGCGGGCGGCTGAGATCGGAACCGGCGCTGCGGCTCCACCGGCGGCGCCCTGGTTGGTGGAGGCGGGAGCGACGGCGGGGCCGACGGGGCCGGCGCCCGGCGGAATAGGTGCTGCGGGTGCCGGGGTGGACGGGTTTCCCAGCGGCATGGGCGGGGCGCCGGTGGGTGCGGCGGGCGCCGGTGGTGCGGAGGGGGTCGGAGCGCTGGTCACCGGCGTGCTGTGGTTGGTGGCTGCGGCCGGTGCCGTGGAGCCGGTGGTGTCGGCCTGCTGGTAGACCGGTGCGACTGGTTGCGATGGTGGTGCCGAGGGGCCGAGTGGTGTCTGGTTCACCGGCATCGGGTTGGCGTTGGCGGCCTTGGTGGCGTCGGTGAAGCCCTTCTGGAAGTCCTGCTGGGGCGTGCTGACCGGTGCGGGGCCGGACCCTTGCCCTGGGCCGGCCGTGGCTGCGGGTGCTTGGGGTCCGCCCCCGCCGGTTCCGGTGCTTGGGCTTTGGGTGCCGCCGATGCTGGGGCCGGGGCCAGGGCTGGGGCTGGGGCTGCCACTAGAGACAGGTGTGGTCGGTGGAGTTGCGGCTGGCGATCCGGGGCCTGCCTGAACACCGCCAGTCCGCGGCGGGCTCGGAGGTGCTCCTAGCGGCGGTGTGTGCGGCTGAGGGGAGACAGTAGTCGGAATGTTTGTTGGATTGGTAACTGGTGTGGGTGTCTCCGCTGTGGGCGCCGGACTTTGTGACACTGGGGCGGGTGAAGTCTCTTTTGGCCCTCTGTCTGGGGCTTGCGCCGCGACTGGCGTCGGATACACCGATGCTTCCGGGGACTTTGCGGGCATCTGCTCCGGCGACGTTTCCGTTGGGCTATTGCGGATGTTGGCGATGGGTGCAGTGGTTGGTCGAGTTGGTTGCGCGTTTGAAGTAGAAGGTGATTGCGGCGGCGCCGAGGGTGTCGTCGGCTGCGGCTCAGATTTGAGTAGGGTCTCGAGGGTCCGCTGGGTCTGATCGGGAGCAAGGCTCCAGCCCGCGAATCTAGAGGAATTAGCAGCGTCCGCGACTTCAGCGACATTGGCGTCATATGCAGCCTTGACTAGGCTCTCGATCTTATTAGATCTGGCCTCAGGGTTAAGGCTTGTGCTCTCCAGTGCGGCGATTTCAGCTTCAGTAGCCACGACCCGGTTGAAGATCGATATCTTCGTATTTAGAACGGTTGCAAATACTGATGCCAACCAACTAATGGTACTCACAAATGTCGACTGTTGGTTGGCCATAGAGTCTATCGAAGTTGCGACCGCACCTAAACCCGCATTAGCCCCCGATCCAGACCAAATGGTGCCTGAAGAAATTTCGGTCTTTTCGTGGAGCCAGTCTTCCAGCACGTGCGTCAGCGCTTGCAATTTTGCGGTTAGTTTAGCACTTCGATCGTGGAGCACCATTTCATCAATACCCGGCCAGCCGCCGGGCTCTAGCATTCGATCGGCGTATTTACCTGTAGGCTTCGGAAACGCCATTATGACCTAGCCCCCGATTGCCGCAGCGCATGCGTTGAATACCGCGTATGTCAGATATGCGGCGGCCGCTGAAAGATGGCTGTCGGCCACCGTGTAGCTAGGGATAGCGACTGAAAATGCACGCCAATATTGAGCGGCCAGCATAGAGAAATCGGAAACGATCGGATCATTGCTCTTTAATCCCTGAAGCGCCAAGTCATCTGCGAGCGTTTTCATAACTGGTGCGACTTCCATCATCAACTGTCGTCGCTGCGAATCCCACTCTGACGAGGGAATGTTGGGATCTGCATCACGCCACGCAGCACCGTCGCGGTCGAAATTATCGGAAAGGCGTTTCCAATCGGCGCAAACAGGGTTTCCTGTTTGTGCCATGAAAGGTTGAGGTGAATCTGGTGATCCGGAGGTAGATGTCGCCGCCGGTGGATCCTGGTTTGGCACCAGAGGGCCGCGTGAAGCAGCGGACCCTTGCGAGATTGCATCACAGATCGCGACTAGTGCGCCGGAAGTGTCAGTGGCCGTGCCTGCCAGATAGTTGTCCCCTTGCTCGTACGTAGGGATGCTGTCTGCATAGGCTCGCCAATAGGCGATCGATTGCTCGTACAGTTCTCGCATCACTCGATGTGGCGTGAGCTTGGCCAAAGCGACCGTTTGATCCGCAGCCTGACGCATGGCATCGGCAACTGTTTCGAACATCTGACGTTGTTCAGTTGTCCATTGCGACGCGGGTATGTCGTAAGGTCGAGATTCCCAGCCTTGCCGTTCCTGTTTCGCCAGTGTGCTGATAATGGGCCGCCATGGCTCACAGGTCGGATCCTCGGTAATGATCGAAACCGGCCCCGTGTCGTTCGCGCTCGCAATTTCACCGGCTGCCGGCGGGTTGCCGTTGGCCGTCTGCGTGGCACCGCCGCCGCCATCTCGCGTGAAAAGCAGTGTGGCGCCTACGGATATGGCGATCACCAGCAGCACTGCCACGCCAATCAACAACCACTTCAGGCTGTTGTTCTTGGGCGGCTGAGGCGGCGGGCCCCAGCCCTGCTGTGGCGGCCACGGGCCGGATCCGTACGGCGGCTGGCCCTGACCGTAGGGCGGCTGCGGGGGCCCCCAATTACCTGGCGGCGGTGGATTCGTCACTGGCGCCACCCCTGATAATCGCGCGCCGTCACCGATCCACCCCCGTTGCCGTCGAACATCCCTCAACCGATGCTAGCCACATGGCCCGAATCTCATTTTAAGTGAGCAGGAACGCACCCCAATGCACTTCTTTCACTGCAGTACCGCTGAAAGTTATGTCAAAAATGTCAAAACGGGAGATCGGAAACGGTAACGTCCCACCTGTGGAGCTGACCTTGCAACGCATCGGCGCCTGGTGCGGAACCATCATGATCATCCTGTACGGCACCAGCTTTTCCGGTATCGCCCAACTCTTCCCGCCGCTGTCACCAGCATCCTCACCCGACGAGATCGCCGAGTTCTTCGTCGAGCACAAACTCTGGATCCGGTTCGGCGTCTCGGGCGCGCTGCTCAGCGCGGTCCTCGCCCTGCCATTCCTGGCCGCGATCATCCTGCGCATCCGCCGGGTCGAGGGCCACTGGGGCATGCTCTCGATGACTCAACTGATGGCCGCCACCGTCTTCGTGCCAGCCCTGCTGTTCCCGCAGTTTTTCCTCGGCGTCGCCGCCTACCGCCCCGAGGAACGCTCTGCCGAACTCACCCAGGCCCTCAACGACGTCTTCTGGCTGTGGTTCATCGGCATTGTCGGCACCATCATCATCCAGAACCTCACCTTGGCGGCCGCGGCATTCATCGACAAGACCGACCCGCCGACCTTTCCGCGCTGGTACGGCTACCTCAACCTGTGGGTCGCGACGCTGTCGCTACCGGGCTGCGTCGTGGTCGTCTTCAACGACGGACCGCTGGCCTGGGACGGAATCTTCGCCTTCTACATCCCCGGTCTCGTCCTGGTGGTGTGGCTGTTCTCCACCACCGCGGTGATGCTCAGGTCGATCAAGGCCGAACAACAGGCGCTCCAGCCCGCGTGACAGTGCCAGCAGCGCCGCCACACCAGAAGCGGATCCCCGGCGAAAGCGGCACCTGGGTTTTCCTGTTCGGCGACATGCTCGTCTTCGGCGCCTTCTTCGTGACGTTCCTCGTCGAACGCGCCAAAGCCCCCGAGATCTTCGACGCCGCCCGCACGACCCTGCACATCGGTGTCGGCGTCATCAATACCCTTGTGCTGCTGACCAGTTCGCTCTGCGTCGTGCTCGCCCTCAACGGAATGCGCGCGGGCCAAAGGCGGATCGCCACCAGGGCCACTGCCGCGGCGATGGTCTTCGGCGTGCTGTTCATCGCACTCAAGGTCTACGAGTACATCTCGCTGGGCACCGCCGGGCACGGCCCGGGCGCCAACGACTTCTACCTGTACTACTTCATCCTTACCGGGCTGCACCTGTTCCACGTGTGCCTCGGCCTCGGCGCGCTGTCCTTCGTTCTGACCCAAACCCGGCGGCCCGAACTCAGCGACACCCGCACCGCACTCGTGGAGGGTGCCGCCTGCTTCTGGCACCTGGTCGATCTGCTGTGGATCTTCCTGTTCGCGCTGCTCTACCTGGTGAGCTGATGACCGTCCTCAATCTGCTGAAGAACCGCGCCGGCGCCAGCTGGCTGTTCTTGGTCGCCGCGACGATCGTGTCCTGGGCCGTCGGCGCCGAACACGGCACCGGCTCCCTGGTCGCCGTCCTGGTCCTGGGCATCGCCGCGATCAAGGTGCGCCTCGTTGGCCTCGATTTCATGGAGCTGCGCCACGCCCCGATTCCGTTGCGGGCCGCGTTCGAGGCGTATTGCCTCGGGATGTGGGCGCTGCTGTCTGCGCTCTACCTCTGGCTCTGAACCTGGATCGTCTCGAGCCAACATGAGGGAAGGTTCCCGGCGGCGTTGACCTGCCGGCCCGCTGCCTTGCAGTCAACCAAATCAGTTATCCACAGCGCGACGAAAGACCGCTTTCCGATGTCGGACCCGGCCGGTAGAATCGCACATATGTTCGAAGTCTTGGATCGGGGCGCACTCGCGGAGTTGAGCGATGAAGCGCTCATCTCGGCGGTCACGGCCATGACCCAGATCGAGTCGATGGCTGCCGCGCAGCGGCTGGCGTTGATCGGCGAAGTCGTCGCCCGCCAGTGCGATGACGAGGACGACACCGTTGCTCATCAGGTGATTGATGGCTGGGCGTGGGCCCAGGCCGCGGTCGCGGCGGCCTGCAACCTCAATCCCTATGCGGCGTCCAAGCAGATGCGCATCGCCCAAGCCCTGCGTGACCGGCTACCCCGCACCGCGGCCTTGTTCGCCAAGGGGGTGATCTCGTCGACGGTGATCGATGCGATCACCTGGCGCACCCATCTGGTCGTCGACGAGGACGCGATCGCCCTGATCGATGCGGCGATTTCCGGCGAAGCGGGCGCGTATGGGGCGCATTCGGAGAAACAGCTGATCGGCGCGGTCGACCTCTGGGTGGAGAAATTCGACCCCGACGCCGTGGTGCGGTCCCGGCGGGCCGCCAAGGACCTCTATGTGGAGTTCGACGACAAGGACGACCCCAACGGGGTGGCCTCCTTCTGGGGCAGGCTGCGGATCACCGACAAGAAGATCCTCGAACAACGGCTCGACGCCCTGGCCGACACCGTCTGCCCCAACGACCCCCGCCGCCGTGGGGAACTGCGTGCCGCGGCCCTGGCCGCTCTGGGTGCGGTCGGCCCTGCCCTGGAACGGTTGGCCTGCGAATGCGGGGATGTGAACTGTGCGGGCAGCGGGAAAGACCCGCGTGCGGGCGCGGTCACCATCTATGCGCTCACCGACCAGGTGCCCGCCGCAGGTGAGGACACCCCGCCGCAGAGCACGCCGGGTACTGCGGGCACCCCGGAGGCCGAGCCGGAACCGACTGAGACTGCGGAGACCGAGCCCGCTGCGCCGGAGCATGAGCCGCAGGCACCGGCTGCGGAGTCTGAGCCCGCGGCGCCGGCTGCCCGCACCGAGCCCGCGGCCAGCACCAAGCCCGCGGAGCCTGCCGCGCCTGCGGCCAGCACCGAGCCCGCGGAGCCTGCCGCGCCCGCGGCTGGCCCCGAACCTGCGGCTTGCAACCCAAGCCCCGGGGTGATGCTCGACGGCGCCATCATCCCCGCCGCCATGCTCGCCGAACTAGTCGCCGGCGGCGCCACCGTCAAGCCGCTATCGGAGATCGCCGACCTGCCCGCCGAACGCCAATACCGGCCCTCCACAGCCCTAACCGCCTTCGTCCGCATGCGCGCCATGACCTGCAGCTTCCCCGGCTGCAACCGGGCCGCCCACCGCTGCGACTTGGATCATCTGATCCCGTGGCCGGCCGGGGCCACCCATCCGGGCAACCTGGGGCCGCTCTGCCGCCTGCACCATTTGGTCAAGACATTCGGTGGTTGGGAACTGGCAGCGAAACCCGACGGCAGCATCCAATGGACATCCCCCACCGGGCATACCTACAAGAAAGCTCCCGGGGCGGCAATCCTGTTCCCGCACTGGAACATCCAGACGCCCATCCCCCGAAAACGCGCGATCAGCCTCATCAACGACACCGACCGCGACACCAAGATGCCGGTCCGACAACGCACCCGCGCACAAGGCCGCGCCCAACGCATCAACACCGAACGCGCACGCAACCAACTCGAACTCGCCCTCGAACGCGCAGAGAGCAACAGCGACCCGCCCTTCTAGCGTGCTCTCACCGGGTCGACGCCCACGGCGCGCAACGCCGTCAGATCAGGCGTGCCGCACCCGTGCAGGCAGACCCGCAGCTCAGAAATGAAGCGCTCCAACCACTCCTGCACTGCCGCCGCCGACTCGATGGCGGGCACCAGCAGCGGATGCGCCACCGCAACCACATCGGCACCCAACGCGATCGCCTTCGCCGCGTCCATTCCGGTGCGGATCCCGCCGGAGGCCACCAGCGGCACCCTCGGTAGCACCGAACGCACCTCGACCAGTGCCTGCGCCGTCGGCACGCCCCACTCAGCCAGGCCCAGATCATTGATCCCGCCGTAGCGCACGAACTGCTCCACCCGCGCCCACGACGTCCCGCCGGCACCGGCCACGTCGACCGCGGCCACCCCGACATCGATCAACGACGTCGCCGCGGCCGCCCCGATCCCATGCCCGACCTCCTTGAGCAGCACCGGATACCCGACCGTCTCGACCACCTCGCGCAGCCGGGCCACAGAACCGGTGAAATCGGTGTCACCCTGGTACTGCACCGCCTCCTGCAACGGATTGGTATGCACCGCAAGGGCATTGGCGCCCACATCTACCAGGGCGCGGCGTAGTTCTGGCACCATTGCACGGTTCAGTTGAGCCAGTCCGATATTGCCCACCAACAACACATCCGGTGCAACCTCGCGCACCTGGAAGCTGGGCAACGATTCCTCGCCGAGCATCACCCGCTGCGAACCCAACATCATGCCCACACCCAGCGCCTGCGCCGCGGTGGCCAGATTGCGGTTGATGGTGCCCGAGAGTTCCGACCCGCCGGTCATCGCACCGATCAGCACCGGCGCCCGCAACGGCACCCCCAGAAACTCCGTGCCCAGGTCGATGCCGGCCAGGCTGGTCTGGGTCAGCGCGTTATAGGGCAGCCGGTAGCGCTCCAGGCCCGTGGTGACGGTCTGATACTGGACGACCTCGGACAGGCAGACATCGATGTGACGCCGCTTGCGCACCTGGATGCGGTCATCGAAACCGGGGCCGATGGTCACCAGCCCGAGACTGCCACATCCGGACGCCTCGCCTCGATGAGATGCCGGGTGGAATGCGCGATGAAGGGCCCCTCGGTTTCGATGCGCGCGTGCAGCTCGGTCAACCTGTCGCGGTACCGCTCCACGGTGAAGTCGGGCACCCACCAGATCACCTTGCGTAACAGGTAGACCACCGCGGCCACGTCGAACACCTCGATGCGTGTCCTGGCCACCCGCAGGTCGACGACATCCAGCCCGGCGGCAGCAGCCGCGGCGGCCTCGGCCTCGGGACGGCGACGCCGGCGCGCTTCGGGCTGCGGTCCGGTGAAGAACTCGATCAACTCGAAGGCGCTCGCCGGGCCGACATGCTGAGCCAGGTAGGACCCGCCGGGCCGCAGCACGCGGGCGATCTCACCCCACGCGATCGTCGCGGGATGACGGCTCGTGACCAGCTCGAACGACGCATCGGGGAACGGCAGCTCGGTCTCGGGAGCCGCCGACACGGTCACCCCGTCCAGCAGCCGTGCCGCCGCGGCGATGTTCGGCGGCCACGCCTCGGTGGCCGCCAGCACGGTCGGGCGCGGCTCGGCAGCCGTCAGCGCTTCGTGGAACACCTCGCCGCCGCCGGTCTGGACGTCCAAGGCGGCATCGACCCGGCTCAGCCGCGACGACATCAGCCGGACATAGCCCCACGGCGGGCGTTGTTCGGTGGCCCGACCGTCGAGCCAGGAGAAATCCCAGCCGGTGACGTCGGCGGCCGCGCCTTCGGCGATCAGGTGCTCGAACATGGCAGCCAGTGTCGCCTGAGACAATGGCCGGGTGTCAGATGCCTTATGGATCGCGATTGCGGTCGTAGCCGTCCTGCTTGTCACCGCGCTGGTCGTCGGGCTGGTGCGCTACCGCAAGCGGCGGATCTCCCTGTCCGCGCCGGACACCACCACCCAGATCGACAAGTCGGGTGGCTATAAGGCCTCATCGGGCATCACGTTCAGCGGGCCGGCCACCACGGAGGCCGAGAAGGTCGACCCCACCGGGCTGCCCGGTGTGGGCGACGACGCCGCCGTGCCGCGCGACGCCCCCAAGCGCACCATCGCCGAAGTCAAACTGCCCGAGCCGCCCGTCGTCGAGCCGCCCAAGCCCGAGCCGACCCCCGAGCCCACTCCCGAGCCGCCCAAGCCCGAGCCGGCCCCCGAGCCGGAGCCCACTCCCGAGCCGGAACCGGCCGCAGCCCCCGAGATCGAGGCGATTGCTCCGGCCGAAGGCCGACTGGAACGCCTGCGCGGGCGCCTGGCCAAATCGCAGAGCACCCTGGGCCGCGGCGTCCTCGGCCTGCTCGGCGGCGGCGACCTCGACGAGGAGTCCTGGGAGGAGATCGAGGACACCCTGCTGATCGCCGACCTCGGACCGGTCGTCACCCAGAACGTCATCGCCGCGCTGCGCGCCAAGATGGCCAGCGCCTCCGTGCGCACCGAGGCCGACGCGCGCGGGGTGCTCAAAGAGGTGCTGATCTCCGAACTGCGCCCGGACCTGGACCGCTCCATCCGTGCGCTGCCACATGAAAACAAGCCGTCGGTCCTGCTGGTCGTCGGCGTCAACGGCACCGGCAAGACCACCACCGTCGGCAAGCTGGCCCGCGTCCTGGTCGCCGACGGGCGTCGCGTCGTGCTGGGCGCCGCGGACACCTTCCGTGCCGCCGCCGCCGATCAGCTGCAGAGCTGGGGTTCCCGCGTCGGCGCCGACACGGTGCGTGGCCCCGAGGGTGCCGACCCCGCCTCGGTCGCCTTCGACGCCGTCGACAAGGGCATCCAGAACGGCGCCGACGTGGTCGTCATCGACACCGCCGGACGCCTGCACACCAAAACCGGCCTGATGGACGAGCTCGGCAAGGTCAAACGTGTCGTGGAAAAGCGGGCCAAGGTCGATGAGGTGCTGCTCGTCCTGGACGCCACCATCGGGCAGAACAGCCTGCCGCAGGCCAAGGTGTTCGCCGAGGTTGTTGCCATCACCGGAGTGGTGCTCACCAAGCTCGACGGCACTGCCAAGGGCGGCATCGTTTTCCGCATTCAGCAGGAGCTCGGTGTCCCGGTGAAGCTGGTCGGGCTCGGCGAAGGACCCGACGATCTGGCGCCGTTCGAACCCGCCGCGTTCGTCGACGCCCTCCTCGGATAGCCGTTTGGCAACGCAGAAACACAGGTGTAACAGACAAGGCCAATCCGTTCACGCATGCGAAACATCTGTGAACCACGGATGAAACGCGCGCAAAAGAGTCTCTTCGGGAGGCCGATTCATCGGCGAAATCCCGAGGAGGTTCACACAAAGTGGTCTTTGCCTTAAGCGACGTCGTCACGGCTTTGCCGGACGATAGTTTCCTGCCGTTCGGCCCGGATGGATTGGACACCGGTAACACCGCCTGGGTCCTCATCTCGGCAGCCCTGGTGTTGTTCATGACGCCCGGCCTCGCGTTCTTCTACGGTGGTCTGTCACGGCAGAAGTCCGTCCTGAACATGATGATGATGTCGTTCGGCTCGCTGGGCCTGGTCAGCGTCATCTACGTGCTGTGGGGCTACTCGATGTCCTTCTCCGCAGGACACACCGGTGAGCAGCCCGGCCTGTTCTTCGACAGCCCGTTCGCGTTGTTCGGTGTGAACCAGCTCGCCGAGGTCCGCGAGATCGACGGCGTCGAGACCTTCGTCTACGGCGGTTTCGGCACCGTTCCGGCCATCGTGTGGGTCGCCTTCCAGCTGACCTTCGCCGTCATCACCGTCGCGCTGATCAGCGGCGCGGTCGCCGAGCGCATGAAGTTCGGCACCTGGCTGGTCTTCGGCGGCCTCTGGGTCACCATTGTGTACTTCCCGCTGTCGCACATGGTCTGGGGCGGTGGCCTGCTCTCGGCCAGCGACCAGGGCCTGGCGGCCAAGCTGTTCGGTGTCGACGAGGAAGGTGCGGCCAACGTCGCACCCATCGACTTCGCCGGTGGCACAGTCGTTCACATCAACGCCGGTATGGCCGCACTTGTTCTCGCGCTGCTGCTGGGCAAGCGGGTCGGATTCGGCAAGACCGCTTTCCGTCCGCACAACATCCCGTTCGTGATGCTCGGTGCCGCGATCCTGTGGTTCGGCTGGTTCGGCTTCAACGTCGGCTCCGAGGGTGGCGCCGACATGCTCGCCGGTCTGGTCTGGGTCAACACCACCGCCGCCACCGCCGCCGCGATGCTCGGCTGGCTGATCGTGGAGCGTCTGCGTGACGGCCACGCCACCAGCGTGGGTGCCGCCTCCGGTGTGGTCGCCGGTCTGGTCGCCATCACCCCGGCCTGCGGCAACCTGACCCCGATCTGGTCGCTGGTCGTCGGTGCGATCGCGGGTGTGTTGTCGGCCTTGGCAATCGGCCTGAAGTACAAGTTCGGCTACGACGATTCGCTCGACGTCGTCGGCGTGCACCTCGTTGCCGGCCTGTGGGGCACCGTCGCGCTGGGCTTCTTCGCCACCGACGCCGGCCTGTTCGTCGGCGGCGACTACAAGCAGCTGGTCGTCCAGATCGTGATCGCCGGGGTGGCACTGCTGTTCACCGCCGTGCTCACGACCATCATCGCCTTTGTCGTCAAGCCACTAGGCTGGCGAGTCAGCAAGGAAGACGAAGACACCGGTATCGATGAGACCGAGCACGCAGAAACCGCTTATGAACTCGCATGATCGGGAACAATTGACTGAGTCCTGGAAGGAATCGACTAAATGAAACTGATCACTGCGATCGTCAAACCGTTCACTCTCGAAGACGTCAAGACGGGCCTGGAGCAGACGGGCATCCTCGGAATGACCGTCAGCGAGGTGCAGGGCTACGGGCGCCAGAAGGGGCACACCGAGGTCTACCGGGGCGCCGAATACTCGGTGGACTTCGTGCCGAAGGTCCGTGTCGAGGTCGTCGTCGACGACTCCGCCGTGGACAAGGTGGTGGACGTCATCGTGCAGGCGGCCCGCACCGGAAAGATCGGTGACGGCAAGGTGTGGGTGAGCCCCGTGGAGACCGTCGTGCGCGTGCGCACCGGTGAGCGGGGAGTCGACGCGCTCTAGTCAGCTCAAGGGTCGTTTCCCGGCCAAATATGTGACCGTTCGAATGTAGGGCCGGGGGAGGACCGAAATGACTGATCAGACACCAGATCCCGCTGCCGGCGCTTCCCGATGGGAAGCTCCGGCAGCGGGATCGCCGCGTCCGGCCACCGATCTGGCCAAGGCATCAAAGCAACTGCTCGACGTCGGTGGCAAGCAACTGGATTCGGCCGCACTCCGCGACGCGCTGCTGGATCTCAACGAATTCTGGTTGTCCACCAAGGCAGCCGAGATCGGGATCACCGCCACCAGCGGGTTCGCCATCGTCGCCACCGGTGGCCTGGGTCGCGGTGAGCTGCTGCCGTACTCCGACCTGGATCTCATGCTGCTGCACGACAACATGCCGGCCGAGGCCGTCAGCAGGGTCGCCGAACTGCTCTGGTACCCGCTGTGGGATGCCAACATCCACATCGACCACAGCGTGCGCACCGTGCCCGAGGCGCTGAAAGTGGCCGGAGAGGACATCTCCGCCGGCATGGCCATGCTCGATGCCCGCCACATCGCCGGGGACGCCGAACTGTCCGCGCTGCTGACCGGTGGCGCACGCCGCCAGTGGCGGATCGGAATCGCCTCGCGCTACGAGGAACTCGTCGCGCACACCCAGGCACGCTGGGAGCGCAGCGGGCAGATCGCGCACCGTGCCGAACCCGACCTCAAGAACGGCCGCGGCGGCCTGCGAGACGTGCAGCTGCTCAACGGCCTGGCCATCGCCCAACTCGCGGACGTCTACCCGAGCCGGCTGCTGGCCTCACCCACCGGCACCCTCGGTGAGGCACACCTGTCGCTGCTCAACGTCCGCACCGAACTGCACCGCGTCTCCAGACGGGGCCGCGAACAGGTGCTGGCCCAGTACGCAGACGAGATCGGCGCGGCACTGCGCATCGGGGACCGCTTCGATCTGGCCCGCACCATCTCCGATGCGGCCCGGACCATCAGCTACTACGTCGACGCCGGCATCCGCACCGCGGGGAATGCCCTGCCGCGCCGCGGATTCGCCGCATTGCGCCGCCCTGCCCGCAGACCTCTGGACGAGGGCGTCATCGAGTTCAACGGGGAGGTGATCCTGGCTCGTGACGCGAAACCCGAACGCGATCCGGGCCTGATCCTGCGGGTGGCTGCCGCCTCGGCCACCACTGCGCTGCCGATCGCCGCGTCCACACTGAGCCGGTTGGCCGGCGCCGCACCCGAACTGCGCACCCCGTGGCCGCGCGAGGCGCTCAAGGACCTGCTGGTGCTGCTGTCGGCGGGGCCGGCGGCGGTGAACACCGTGGAGGCGCTGGACCGCACCGGGCTGTGGGGCCGGTTGTTCCCCGAGTGGGGAGCGGTGCGCGACCTGCCGCCGCGCGATGTCGTGCACATCTGGACCGTCGACCGCCATCTGGTCGAAACCGTCTCCCGGGCAAGTGCATTCACCACCCGGGTGTCTCGGCCCGACCTGCTGGTGCTCGGTGCGCTGGTGCACGATATCGGCAAGGGGCGCGGCGGCGATCACAGCGTCATCGGCGCCGAACTCGCCGCCCAGATCGGCACCCGGCTGGGCCTGTGGCCCTCCGATGTCGAGGTGCTGTCCAAGATCGTGCGCTACCACCTGCTGTTACCCGATACCGCCACCCGCCGAGATCTGCAGGACCCCAAGACCATCGAGACCGTGGTTGATGCGCTCGGCGGCGACTACCAGCTGCTGGAACTGCTACACGTGCTGGCCGAGGCGGACTCGCTGGCCACCGGGCCCGGGGTCTGGGGGGATTGGAAATCCTCGCTCATCGGCGATCTGGTGCGCCGGTGCCGGTTGGTGATGGCCGGGGAACCTTTGCCCACACCGGATCCCGTCGACCCCCGCTACCTGGAGTTGGCCGCCGACGGGGTGGTTCACGTCGAGATGGTGGCCGGCGAAGGCCCGCACATCCACAACGTCACGATGATCGCGCCGGATCGCCGCGGTCTGCTGTCCAAGGCCGCGGGTGTGCTGGCGCTCAATGCCCTTCGGGTGCACTCGGCTTCGGTCAACAGCCGCGACGGGGTGGCCATCAACACCTTCGCGGTCTCACCGCATTTCGGGACGCCACCGGCCGCCGAACTGCTGCGCCAGCAGTTCATCCTCGCCCTGGACGGTCAGCTCGACGTCATCGAGACTCTTGAGCGCCGGGACCTGGAAAGCGCGGCCGCCGCTCCGCACCGGGCGGGGGAGACCCCGGCCTCGGTGCCGGTCACCCACACCATCGCCCCGCCGCGCATCCTGTGGACCGACGGCGGCGCTCCCGGTGAGTTCTTCGTTCAGGTCCGCGCGACCGACCGGCCCGGTCTGCTGTCCCGCCTGACCGCCGTCATCGAACGCGACGGCCTGGACATCAACTGGGCGAAGGTCACCACGCTGGGGTCGGTGGTGATCGACGTCTTCAGCATCACGGTGCCCGCGCTGGCCGCCGGTGGGGACGCCGTCAAGATCGCCGAGGCCCGTGCCGACCTGGAACGCGATCTGTACGCGATGTTGCCCGCCCCTGCGCGCAAGGTGTCCGAAGCCAGTTGACTCAGGGCGCGGTCACGGTGACCCAGGTGTTGTTCACTGCCGCCGTGCCGGTGAAGGTGTCCACCTGATCGGGGTCGTGCAGATCGTTGACGTTGGCGCCGCCGAGGGTGTTCGCGTGCTGCCATCCGGTGTCGCGGTGGCCCCACCCGTGCGGCACGGCGACGGTGCCCACCCGCATCTCGTCGCTGATGTCCAGCGGGATGTCGATGTGCCCGATCTCCGAGGTGACGCGCACGGTGTCGCCCTGGGCCAGGCCGCGCGCGACCGCGTCTTCGGGATGCATCAGCACCGTGCAGGTGTTGTGTCCGCCCGTCATCGACGGCACGTTGTGTAGCCAGGAGTTGTTGCTGCGCAGGTTCCGTCGGCCGATCAGCTGCAGCCGACCGGCATCGGGCTCCTCGCCCGGGGTGGCCAGTCGGGCCGCGGCGTCGGCGATGAACTCCTCCGGCGCCAGGTGCACCCGGCGATCCGAGGTGGCCAGCACCTTGCCCAGCCGGGGCTGCAGCGGGCCCAGATCGATCCCGCCGGCACTGTGGCGCAGCGCCTTCATGGTGATGCCCTTGCGGCCGCGCCGCAGTCTCCCGTACGGGCCGGTGGCCAGTGCGGCGGCGGTGACCCGCAGTGGGTTGGCGAACGCGATGAACTTCTCCCGCAACGGTGCGGCGAACTGGCGCAGCGGGGCCGGGAGCAGTTCAAAGGTCAACCGGCTCAGGATCTCCCAGTCCTCCAGGGCGCCGATCGCCGGCTCGAAACTGCGGTGCTGATAGCGAATGTTGTTGCGTACGCTGAAGACGGTGGTGAGCAGGCCGACGTCCTCGCGTTCCAGTGGGGATACCGGTGGCAGGATGAAATCGGCGTGCCGGGTGGTCTCGGTGATGTACATGTCCACTGCCACATACAGATCCAGCTGTGCCAGGCCCTCGGCGAGCCGGCCTTTCTGCGGGATCGAGGACACCGGGTTGCCCGCGTAGGTGATCATCGCCCGGATCTGTCCCGGGCCCTCGGTGAGGATCTCGTCGGCCATCGCCACCGCGGGCAGTTCGGCGCGGAACGCCTTGTACCGGCCGGAGCGGTCGGTCCACAGGCCGTGCCCGACCGGGATGAACTTGGCCAGCCGCGGTACGTCGACGATCGGGGTGGAGAACATCGTGCCGCCCGGCCGGTCCAGGTTTCCGGTGACCGTGTTGATCACCATGACCAGCCAGCTCACCAGCGTGCCGGTCTCCTGCTGGCAGATGCCGATGCGGGCGTAGATCGCCGCCGACTCGGCGGCGGCGTGCTCGCGGGCCAGCGTCCGTATCTCGTCGGCATCGACTCCCGCGCGGGCGGCCATGGCCTCCGGGGTGGCATGGGCCACCAGGTCGGCGAGTTCCCGCTGTCCGGTCGCCACCTTGTCGAGGGACGCCGTGTCGCAGAGGTTCTCGTTGATGAGCACATGCAGCATGCCCATCAGCAAGTAGATGTCGCCGCCCGGGCGTACCGCGACGTGCTGGTCGGCGAGCCGGGAGGTCTCGGTGCGGCGAGGGTCGATGACCACGACCTTTCCGCCACGGTCCCGGACCGCCTTGATGCGTCGTTTGGCGCCCGGCATGATCGACAGCGAACCGTTGGACACCGCCGGGTTCGCCCCCAGGATGACCAGCCGCTGGGTGCGGTCGATATCGGTGATCGGCACCAGGACGTTGGACCCGAACACCCGCCACGCGGCGTACTCGTGCGGCATCTGGTCGATGGACGACGCGGAGTAGAAGTTCGGGGTGAGCAGCGCGATGCGCAATGCGAGTCCGTACATGGCCCCGGAACTGTGCGCAGCCGGGTTGCCCAGGTACATGCCGAGCGCGCGCAAGCCGTGCCTGCGGCGGACACGCCGCAGTCGGGTGCCGATCTCGGTGAAGGCCTCGGCCCAACTCACCGGTTCGAAGGAGTCCCCGACGCGTCGCATCGGGGTGCGCAGCCGGTCCGGATCGTGGTGCAGGCCGCCCATCGCGGTGGCCTTGGGACAGATGTAGCCCTTGGAGAACACGTCGTCGGGGTTGCCGGTGATGCGGCTGACCTGGTCATCGGTGACGGTGACGTGGATACCGCAGTGTGCCTCGCACAGCGTGCACTGGCTGATGTGCGTCACACTCATCGGCTCGTCGAGGTCGCTGCGCACCTCGGGGAGGGGGACGTCGATCGCTGTCATGGGGGCCTCCGGCCAAATCTGTCATCGTGCGTTGACAGATTAGCGTCAGCGGGCCGCTTCGGGCCAGAACTCCGACCGTTAGGCTTATCGGGTGTTTGAATCGCTCTCTGACCGGTTGACCGGTGCACTGCAGGGCCTGCGCGCCCGGGGTCGGCTGACCGACGCCGATATCGACGCCACCGCGCGGGAGATCCGGCTCGCCCTGCTGGAAGCCGACGTCTCGCTGCCCGTGGTGCGCGCGTTCGTCAACCGCATCAAGGAACGTTCCAAGGGCGCCGAGGTCTCTGCCGCGCTCAACCCGGCCCAGCAGGTCGTCAAGATCGTCAACGAGGAACTCGTCGGCATCCTCGGCGGGGAGACCCGACAACTGGCCTTCGCCAGGAACCCACCGACGGTGATCATGCTCGCCGGTCTGCAGGGTTCCGGTAAGACGACGCTGGCAGGCAAGCTGGCGCGCTGGCTCAAGGCGCAGGGACACACCCCGCTGCTGGTGGCCTGTGACCTGCAGCGCCCCGGCGCGGTGCGCCAGCTGCAGATCGTCGGCGAGCGCGCCGGTGTCGCGGTGTTCGCACCACACCCCGGGGTCTCACCCGACGGCGTGACCATCGACCAGATGACCAGCGGCGACCCGGTCTCGGTGGCCACCGCGGGGCTGGCCGAGGCCAAGTCCAAGCACTACGACGTCGTCATCGTCGACACCGCGGGCCGCCTCGGTATCGACGAGGAGCTGATGAGCCAGGCCGCGGCCATCCGCGACGCCGTCAAGCCCGACGAGACGCTCTTCGTGCTCGACGCCATGATCGGCCAGGACGCCGTCACCACCGCCGAGGCCTTCGGCTCCGGGGTCGGCTTCACCGGCGTCGTGCTCACCAAGCTCGACGGTGACGCCCGCGGTGGTGCCGCGCTGTCGGTGCGCGAGATCACCGGCGTGCCGATCCTTTTCGCCTCCAGCGGCGAGAAGCTCGAAGACTTCGACGTCTTCCACCCCGACCGGATGGCCGGTCGCATCCTCGGCATGGGCGATGTGCTGTCGCTCATCGAACAGGCCGAACAGCACTTCGACGCCGAGCAGGCGGAGGCGGCCGCCGCCAAGATCGGCTCCGGCGAGCTGACCCTGGAGGATTTCCTCGAGCAGATGCTGGCCATCCGCAAGATGGGCCCGATCGGGAACCTGCTGGGCATGCTGCCTGGCGCCGGGCAGATGAAGGACGCACTGGCCGCCGTCGACGACAGTCAACTCGATCGCGTGCAGGCCATCATCCGTGGCATGACGCCCGCCGAGCGGGCCGACCCGAAGATCATCAATGGTTCCCGCCGGTTGCGCATCGCCAACGGTTCCGGTGTCTCGGTGGGCGAGGTCAATCAGCTTGTCGACCGCTTTTTCGAGGCCCGAAAGATGATGTCCCAGATGGCAGGCCAGATGGGAATGCCGTTCGGGCGCAAGAGCTCCCCGCGCAAGGCCGGCAAGGGCAAGAACAAGCAGGCCGGTAAGAAGAAGGGCCGGGGGCCGACGCCGCCGAAGAATCCGATGGGCGCAGGTCTGCCCGCCGGGTTCCCGGATCTGACCGGGATGCCCAAGGGCCTCGACGAGCTGCCGCCCGGCCTGGCCAATATCGATCTGTCCAAGCTGAAGTTCCCGGGACAGAACTAGGAATGGCGGCACTGCATCTTCGCGGCCGGGGCCTACCCGATGGCGAGGAGGTGCAGTGGTGGATCGAGCAGGGCACGCTGTCTGCCGAGCCGATCGCCAACGCCGACACCGTCTTTGACGGCGGCTGGATCATCCCGGGCCTGGTCGACGCGCACTGCCACGTGGGGCTCGGGCCCGACGGAGCGACCAGTTTCGACGAGGCGATCGGCCAGGCCGAAACCGAACGTGACGCCGGTGCTCTGCTGCTGCGCGACGCCGGCTCCCCGGTCGACACCCGCAGCCTCGATGACCGCGACGACCTGCCCCGCATCATCCGCGCCGGCAGGCACCTGGCCCGGCCCAAGCGCTATATGCCGGGCCTGCCGATCGATATCGAGGACGAAACACAGCTGCCGGCCTACGTCGCCGAACAGGCGCGCTGGGGCGACGGCTGGGTGAAGCTCGTCGGCGACTGGATCGACAGGGGAGTGGGCGACCTGGCGCCGCTGTGGTCCGATGAGGTGCTGGTCGAGGCCATCGCGGCCGCGCACGCCAACGGTGCGCGCGTCACCGCGCACGTGTTCGGCGAGGACGCGCTGCCCGGGCTGATCAACGCCGGCATCGACTGCATCGAGCACGGCACCGGGATCACCGACGACACCATCGAACTGATGCTGGCGCACGGCACCGCACTGGTGCCCACGCTGATCAACATCGACAACTTTCCGGGTATCGCCGAGGCGGCCGGCAAGTACCCGACCTACGCCAGGCACATGCGTGATCTGTACGCCTCCTGCACACAGCGCGTCGGTGCCGCCCATGAGGCCGGGGTGCCGATCTACGCGGGCACCGACGCGGGCGGGATGGTCGCCCACGGTCGCATCGGCGATGAGATCGAGGCTCTCAAGGGTGTCGGGATGAGTCCGACCGAGGCGCTCGGCGCGGCGAGCTGGGATGCCCGGGCCTGGCTGGGTCGCCCGGCGCTGGAACACGGTGCGTCGGCGGACCTGCTGTGCTTCG
Source organism: Mycolicibacterium frederiksbergense (assembly GCF_012223425.1). GTDB lineage: Bacteria > Actinomycetota > Actinomycetes > Mycobacteriales > Mycobacteriaceae > Mycobacterium > Mycobacterium frederiksbergense. The sequence continues at coordinate 125,844 of NZ_CP038799.1, read as the reverse complement.
CCGAGGACCCGCGCGAAGTCGGGGTGGGTGACCCCGACCTGGTGATTCTGCGCGGCCGGGTCTGGAAGTAGCTCAGTACACGTCGCGCACGTAGCGGTGGCTCTTGATCATGTCGTTGACGTAGGCGTGTGCAGCCGCGGCATCCATGCCGCCGACCCGGGCGATGACGTCGTGCAACGCGGCGTCCACGTCCTTGGCCATCCGGTCTGCGTCTCCGCACACGTAGACGTGCGCACCGTCGCGCAGCCAGCTGTAGAACTCCTCGGCGTTCTCCTGAATGCGTTGCTGCACATACACCTTGGCGTCCTGATCGCGCGAGAAAGCCAGGTCCAGGCGGGTCAGCACCCCGGACGAGACGAATTCGTCCAGTTCCTCGCCGTACAGGTAGTCGGTCGCGCGGCGGCGGTCTCCGAAGAACAGCCACGACCGCCCTGTCGCCGCACTGGCCGCGCGCTCCTGCAGGAACGCGCGGAACGGTGCGATACCCGTGCCGGGGCCGATCATGATGATCGGCACATCGCCGGCGGGCAGCCGGAAGTGGTTGTTGGGCCGCAGGTGCACCAGTAGTTTCTCGCAGCGGTCGGCCAGGTAGGTCGACGCGACACCGCCGTGCCTGCGCCCCTGCACGTCGTAGCGCACGCTGGCCACGGTCAGATGCACGCTGTCGGGGTGCACCAGTGGGCTGGAGGCGATCGAGTAGTCGCGGAACTGCAGCGGGCGCAGCGTGTCGATGACCTCGTCGACGTCGAGGTCGGCCAAGGCGATGATGTCCAGCACGTCCTTGCCGTACAGCCAGGAGCCCTCGGTGCCGCCATGGGTGTCCCCGGACCGCAGGGTCTCGGCGACCTCCTCATCGGCGGTGCGCGATGCGGCCAGGCTCAGCAGCGCGCGTGACGGTGTGCGGATCTCGAAATGTTCGGTGAGCAACGCGCCCAGTGGTTGGTCATGGCCACTGACCGCGTAATCGGCGCCGACCCCGAGTCCGGACAGCAGCGCCTCGACCAGTGCAGGATCGTTGGTGGCGTGCACCGCGATGGAATCGCCTGCGTGATAGGCGATCCCGGTGCCGGTGAGGTCCACTTCGAAGTGCCGGACCTCTTTGTCGGAGTCGGTCGAATTGAGCCACCGGTTGACCGCCAGGCGCGCGACGGCAGCAACGTTGCGTTCGCGGGGTTCGGCGCGTTCGGGGACCGGGGCCGCCGAGTCCTCCGCGGTTCCTCCCTCGCCCTGCTCGGCGGTCAGCTGCTTGACCAGTTCGGCGGTCCACGCCTTGGCCGGGTCCTCATAGAAGCCGTCGACGTCCACCCGATCGGTCATCCGCTTGGCGCCCAGTTCCTCCAGACGCTCATCGAGTAGCCGGCCGGCATTGCAGAACAACTCATACGAGCTGTCGCCGAGGGCCAGGACCGCGAAGCTGAGGTGCTCGAGGCGTTCGGTGTCGGCGCTGATCGCCTCCCAGAACAGGGTCGCCGAATCGGGGAACTCGCCCTCGCCGAAGGTGGATACCACCGTGATGAAGTGGGTGGTCTTCTGCAGCTCGGAGACCTCGACCTGGTTCAGTTCCACCGCTTCGACCTCGATGCCGATGGCCGCGACGGCCTCGGCGAACGTCATCGCGGCATCTTCGGAGTTCCCCATATCGGTGCCGAAGGCGACGATGAGTGAGAGATCAGCCTGGCCGGACACGTTGCCCCCTTGGTCACGCGCATGGACGGGTGTCCGGCGCTCAAATTAGGGTGACCTTACTTGTTCGGGGGCGGTTGTGGGGAGCTCCCCCTCAGGGTTGGCTGAATCCCCAGTCCAAAAGGCTGATCGCCTGGTCGTACAGGTCACCGGTTCCGTACATCTGTACCACAACGAGGCGGCGGTTCCCGCGTTGCGCGGCCCCGACGTACGTTTTGCGGGCCCGGTTGGTGAAACCCGTCTTCCCGCCCAGATCGCCGGGGTACCGCGTCAGCAGTTCGTTCTGGTTGGACAGGGTCTTGCCGGGGAAGGGTGCGGACTGGGCCCGCATGATCTGTGCGATCAGCGGATACCGCAGCGCGGCGCGGAAGATGACGGCCAGATCGTGCGGGGTGGTGATCGACTCCCAGCCGGGGCCGTCCAGCCCGGACGGCGACGATGCCTTGGTGCCGCGTGCGCCGACGCCGGCGGCCTTGCGGTTCATCGCGGCGACCGCCGCCCGCTGGCCGCCCAACATATCGGCCAGCATGTTCGCAGAGTCGTTGCCCGACACCATGAGCAGCGCGCTGAGCAACTGCGTCACCGTGTAGGGCTGCCCCGGTTTCAGTCCGACACAAGAACATTCAACCTTGGTATGGGACGCGTTGGCACGGGCGAAGTTGTCGGGTCGAAGATTGTCGAGTACCACCATCGCCAGCAGGACCTTGATGGTGCTGGCCGGGGCGTAGGAGCCGCCTGGATCCTTGGCGGCCAGAACCGCGCCGGTATCCAGATCGGCCAGCAGGTACGCCTGCGCCGGTCCGTTCGCGAAGGCTTGTGCGCCAGCGGGTTCCACGGTGGGTGCGGCCTGTGCGGGCGCCGCGATGACCGTGCTGAGGGCGAGCGCGGTCGCCGCGAGCAGATGTCGCACGTGCGCGAGGTTACGGTCGGCAGGACTCGTTACGTGCGCGGAACGGTCTCCGTCGGGTCTCGACTACAGTCTGCCGACGCCTGCCGAGCGGTCCTGGGCGAACCCCCAGTCCAGCAACGCCGATGCCTGATCCCAGTACGTCGGGCCGCCCTCGCGGACTAATCCGAACATCAGCGCGACCACCAGACGCCGACCGTCACGCTGGGCGGCGCCGACAAAGGTCTTGCGGGCCAGGTCGGTGAATCCGGTCTTGCCGCCCAGCATGCCGGGGTAGCGGCCCAGCAGTTCGTCCTGATTGACCAGCACCCGATCGCCGGCCTTGCCGGGGAACACTGCCGTCGGCTGTGCGGTGATCTGGGCGAACACCGGATTGGCCATCGCCGCCCGGAACATGACCGCCAGGTCGTGCGGCGAGGACCACATATCGATGCCGGGACCGTCGATACCGGACGGGCTGCCGGCCACCGTGGCATGGGCACCCAACAAGGCGGCCTTCGCATTCATCTTCGCCACCGCCGCCTGCTGACCGCCGAGCATGGTCGCCAACGTGTTTGCCGCGTCATTGCCCGACACCAGCAACAGGCCCTCCAGTAACTGGCGCACCGTGTAGGTGTGCCCGGCGGCCACCCCGGCGCAGTTGCACTCCACCCGGGTGTCGGCCTCGTTGGCGACCACCGTCGCATCCAGGGGCAGTTCGTCGAGCACCACCATGGCCAACAGCACCTTGATGGTGCTGGCCGGGGCGTACCGCCCGCTCCCGTCCTTCGACGCCAGCACCGCGCCGCTGTCCATGTCCGCGATCACCCACGCCTGCGCAGGTCCGTCCGGTATCGGCACCGAGCCCAGAGGTTGATCGACGCCCAGCTCGGCGCCGGCCGTGCCGGTGCCGACGGAGCAGAGCAACAGGACGGAGATCAGACCGGCAACGAGCCTTCGCATGGGGTGTGAGCCTAACTACCTTTCCGCACCGGACGTTTGGCGAGAGCGCACACAGGTAACGTAAGACCAGCGCGAACCAGAGTGGCCGAACACCATCGAGGGGGACGAAAAGAATGTGCGGCATCGCCGGCGAGGTTGCTCGCGGCCGGTCGGCAGACCTAGGGGCCATCGCCAAAATGGCCGACTCGATGGTGCCGCGAGGCCCGGACAGCGGAGGCTTCTGGGCCCAGGACGGGATCGCCTTCGGCCATCGCCGATTGGCGATCATCGACCTCTCCAGTCACGGGCAGCAGCCCATGCACGATCCCGATCTCGGGCTCACCGTGGCCTTCAACGGCTGCATCTACAACTACCCGCAGCTCCGCCAGGAGCTGATCGGCAAGGGCTACCGGTTCTTCTCGCACAGCGATACCGAAGTCGTGCTCAAGGGCTACCGCGAGTGGGGCGAACGGGTCGTCGAGCATCTGTTCGGCATGTTCGCCTTCGCGATCACCGAGGTGGACTCCGGCCGCGTGCTGCTGGCCCGTGATCGCCTCGGCATCAAGCCGCTGTACTGGACCGAGGTTTCCGATGCCATCCGATTCGCGTCCTCCCTGCCGGCGCTGGTGGCCGCGGGCGGGGTGGACACCGAGATCGATCCGGTGGCCCTGCATCACTACCTGAGCTTCCACTCGGTGGTCCCGCCCCCGCACACCATCCTGCGCGGCGTGCACAAACTGCCCCCGGGCACCCTGATGCGCATCGAGCCCGACGGCACCCGCACCCAGCACACCTACTGGGAGCCCATCTTCGAGCGCTCCGCGGAGCGGGCCGACTGGTCGGAGAACGAATGGGAAGAGGCGATCCTCGCCTCGCTGCGCACCGCGGTCGAACGGCGACTCGTCGCCGACGTCCCGGTGGGCTGTCTGCTCTCCGGCGGACTGGACTCCAGTCTGATCGTCGGTCTGCTCGCCGAGGCCGGCCAGCACGGACTGGCGACCTTCTCCATCGGCTTCGAGGCCGCCGGCGGGGAAGAGGGGGACGAGTTCAAGTACTCCGATGTCATCGCCCGCCACTACGGCACCGACCACCACCAGATCCGGATCGACACCGCGCGCATGCTGCCGGCACTGTCCGGGGCGATCGGCGCCATGAGCGAGCCGATGGTGAGCCACGACTGCGTGGCGTTCTACCTGCTCTCCCAGGAGGTCAGCAAGCACGTCAAGGTGGTGCAGTCCGGACAGGGCGCCGACGAGATCTTCGCCGGCTATCACTGGTATCCGCCGATGGCGCACGCCGCCGACGACGATCCCCGCGCCGCGCTGGCCAGCTACCGGCAGGCCTTCTTCGACCGCGACCACACCGCGCTGAACACCATGGTGGCACCGGCCTGGCGCCTCGACGCCGATATCGCCGGCGACTACGTGCTCGAGCACTTCGCCCACCCCGGTGCGGCCACCGCGACCGACCGTGCGCTGCGCCTGGACACCACGGTGATGCTGGTCGACGACCCGGTCAAGCGCGTGGACAACATGACCATGGCCTGGGGTCTGGAGGGCCGGGTGCCGTTCCTGGACCACGAGCTCGTCGAACTCGCGGCCACCTGCCCGCCCTCGCTCAAGACCGCCCACGACGGCAAGGGTGTGCTGAAAGAGGCCGCCCGCAAGGTCATCCCGCATGAGGTGATCGACCGGCCCAAGGGCTACTTCCCGGTGCCGGCGCTCAAGCACCTGGCCGGGCCCTACCTGGATCTGGTGCGCGACGCCCTGCACAGTGACGGAGCCCGCGCCCGCGGCCTGTTCAACCCGACCGAGGTCGACCGCCTGCTCGCCGAACCGAACGGGTACCTCACGCCGCTGCGGGGTAATCCGCTGTGGCAACTCGGGTTGCTCGAACTGTGGCTGGCGCACCATGTGGACGGGGCAGCGACGCGATGACCCCGGAGAAGAGCAGCGAATCCAAGGAGGTCATCCAGGACCTCGGCTGGGGACGGCTGGTCTTCGGGCAGACTTTCGACGATCCGGGTGAGCTGGGCACCGCGCTGCGCGCCGAGGCCAGTGGGCGTCGGGACATCGGCATGTACCTGGAGGCGCCGCACGTCTTCGTGGCGCTCAACCCGCAAGACTTCTTCATCGACCCGAGCTTCACCTATCGCCTGGATCTCACCGAACCGCTGGCCTACCGGCCACCGGAGCTGCCCGGTGTCTCGGTGCGGCCGGTGCAGAGCATCGCCGACTGCGCCGCCATCAACGAGATCTACCTGCAATGCCGGATGGTGCCCGCCGATATCGACCTGATGTGGCACAACAGCCAGGCCGAGCCGCACATGATCTACCTGGTGGCCGTGGAAGACGACACCGGCACCGTGGTCGGCACCGTCACCGGTATCGACCACCTACAACTGTTCGACGATCCGGAGAACGGCTCATCGCTGTGGTGCCTGGCGGTCAGCCCCACCCTGTGCCGGCCCGGGGCCGGTGGTCTGCTGGTGCGCTCGTTGGTCGAGGAGTTCATCCGCCGTGGCCGCGCCCAGATGGATCTGTCTGTGCTGCACGACAATGCCGCGGCCATCGCACTGTATGAGCGGATGGGTTTCGACCGCGTGCCGGAGCTGGGCGTCAAGCGCAAGAACGCGATCAACGAGCGTCTGTTCGCTCCGGCGCAGGCGGAGGAGGAATTCGCCCAGCTGAACCCGTACGCGCGGATCATCGCCGACGAGGCCGTGCTGCGTGGGATCGCGGTGCGCATCCTGGACGCCCAGGCCGGATACATGCAACTCACCCACGGCGGCACCACGGTGACCACCCGGGAGTCGTTGTCCGAGCTCACCAATGCCGTCGCCATGAGCCGCTGCGACGACAAGCGGATCGCGCGCAAGGTGGTCGCCGAAGCGGGGGTGCGGGTGCCCCGAGGTATCACCGCGACCTTTGGTGAGGAGGACAAGCGCTTCCTGGCCACGGTGGGCTCTGTCGTGGTCAAGCCCGCCCGCGGCGAGCAGGGTGCCGGTATCACCGTGGGCGTCACCCGGCACGACGAGCTGGACCGGGCGCTGCAGCTCGCCAGCAAGCACTGCCCCGAGGTGCTGATCGAAGAGCGTTGTGAGGGTGAGGATCTGCGGATCGTGGTGATCAACGGCAAAGTGATCGCTGCCGCGCTGCGCCGCCCGGCGGAGATCATCGGGACCGGCAAGCACACCATCGCCCAACTCATCGAGGCGCAGAGCCGTCGCCGCTCCGGAGCCACCCAGGGCGAGTCGAAGATCCCGATGGACTCGGTCACCGAGGACACCGTGCGCGATGCCGGCTGGGACATGGACGAAGTGCTGCCGGCCAACGAGCACCTGGTGGTGCGTCGTACCGCGAACCTGCACACCGGCGGCACCATCGTCGATGTGACCGACGACCTGAACCCGACACTGGCGAAGGTCGCGGTGGATGCGGCGGACGCCATCGGCATCCCGGTCACCGGTATCGACCTCATCGTGCCCTCGGTGAAGGGCGAAGAGTATGTTTTCATCGAAGCCAACGAGCGCCCGGGACTCGCCAATCACGAACCCCGGCCCACCGCACAGGCTTTCGTTGACCTTCTCTTTCCCCGTACAGCTGCCACGCCATGGGCGTGGCACCCCGACCCAGTGGAGCCGCCTCAGTGAGTGCCGGAACAACCGAACAGACGCCCGCGCCGAGGATGCCGGATGCCGATCGCGACTGGATGGTCGACACCCTGTTGGCTCTGCTCCAGACGCCCAGCCCATCCGGGCGCACCGACGCCGTCATGCAATTGATCGGTGAGATGTTCACCGATCTCGGGGTGCCGTTCACCCTGACCCGCCGCGGTGCACTCAATGCAGAACTGCCCGGCGATTCCGACACCGTCGAGCGGGCCGTCGTCGTACACGCCGACACCATCGGCTGCATGGTGCGTCGCCTCAAGGACAACGGCCGGCTCGAGTTGATCCCGGTGGGCACGTTCTCCGCACGGTTCGCCACCGGAGCGCGGGTGCGGATCTTCACCGATGATCCCGACGAGTTCTTCACCGGCACCGTGATGCCGCTCAAGGCGTCCGGGCACGCCTTCGGCGACGAGATCGACACCCAGCCGACGCAGTGGGAGGACGTCGAGGTCCGCATAGACCGCAAGGTGTCCACAGCTGCGGACCTGGAGCGTCTCGGATTCCAGGTCGGCGACTTCGTCGCGCTGATCACCAGTCCCGAACTCACCGAGGACGGGTTCATCGTCTCGCGGCACCTGGACGGCAAGGCCGGTGTCGCGGTGGCCCTGGCCTTGGCGCGCGATGTGATGACGCGACGCACCAGGCTGCCGCATCGCACCACCATCATGGTGACCATCACCGAGGAGGTCGGCCACGGTGCCAGCCACGGCCTGCCACCGGACGTCGCCGAGCTGGTGTCCGTCGACAACGCGGTGTGCGCGCCGGGTCAGCACTCCATCGAAGACGGCGCGACCATCCCGATGGCAGATCTGCACGGGCCGTTCGACTATCACCTGACCCGCAAGCTGTGCCGGCTCGCCGACGAACGCGGTATCCCGTATGCACGCGACGTGTTCCGTTACTACCGTTCGGATGCGGCGGCGGCCATCGAAGCGGGCGCGGCCACCCGGGCGGCGCTGGTCGGCTTCGGCCTGGACGGCAGTCACGGTTGGGAACGCACCCACATCGAGTCGCTGGAGGCGGTCTACAACTTGCTGCACGCGTGGTTGCGGACACCGCTGACCTTCGCCAAATGGGATGCGCACGCCGAGGGCGAGCTGCGCGACTTCCCGTCGTCGAAGCAGCCCGCGCCCACCGAGCAGTGGGTGCCGCTGTCCCGCGGCGAGCACGCCGAGCCCGGCGAATGGTCGGGGGAGCACTGGCCTCCTGCCGAGGGCCCGGTGGGTCCGCCGACGTAGTGGTTCAATCAAGGCGTGCTGAGCATCGAAGAGATCTCCGACCGTCTGGAAATCCAGCAGCTGCTGGTCGACTACTCCACCGCCATCGACGCGCGCCGCTTCGATGATCTGGACCGGGTGTTCACCGCGGACGCCTATATCGACTACCGCGCCATGGGCGGGGTGGATGGGCGCTACCCGGAGGTGAAGGCCTGGCTGGCCCAAGTGCTGCCGAACTTCCCGGCCTACGCCCACATGCTCGGCAACTTCGATGTCAAGGTCGACGGCGACAGCGCGACCTCGCGCACGCTGTGCTTCAACCCGATGGTGCTCGGCGGCGACGAGAAACAGGTCCTGTTCTGCGGGCTCTGGTACGACGACGAGTTCGTCCGCACCGATGACGGCTGGCGGATGACCCGGCGCGTCGAGGAGAAGTGCTTCGACCGGGTGGTCTGACCGGGATTTGGGGCGGTAACCCCTGCTCTGGCACAATGGGCGGCTGTCCCGCGCGCGACACGTTAGATGCGCCGCACGCCGGTCACACACGCAGAGGCAAAACCGGACCGGGCAACCCGCCCGAGTCGCTGAATTGCAAGCGTGGCAATCACAGGAGATCGCTTCACCATGGCTGTCAAGATCAAACTCGCCCGCTTCGGCAAGATCCGCAACCCCCAGTACCGCATCTCGGTCGCCGACGCGCGCAACCGCCGCGACGGACGCGCCATCGAGGTCATCGGCAAGTACCAGCCGAAAGAAGAGCCCAGCCTGATCGAGGTCGACTCGGAGCGCGTGCAGTACTGGCTGAGCGTCGGTGCCCAGCCCACTGAGCCCGTGCTGGCACTGCTGAAGATCACCGGTGACTGGCAGAAGTTCAAGGGCCTGCCGGGCGCCGAGGGCACGCTGCGGGTCAAGGAGCCCAAGCCCTCCAAGTTGGACCTGTTCAACGCCGCGCTGGCCGCCGCCGACAACGCACCGACCGGTGAGGCCACCCAGCTCAAGAAGAAGAAGGCCCCGGCCAAGAAGGCCGACGATGCTGCCGAGGCCGAGGCCCCCGCGGCTGAGGCCACCGAAGCCGCCGCCGAAACTCCCGCCGCAGAATGAGCACCGTCGTCGTCGACGCCGTCGAACACCTCGTTCGCGGGATCGTCGACAACCCCGACGACGTACGGGTCGACCTGGTGACCAACCGGCGTGGCCGCACCGTCGAGGTGCACGTACATCCCGATGACCTGGGCAAGGTCATCGGCCGCGGCGGACGTACCGCGACTGCGCTGCGCACACTGGTCGCCGGTATCGGCGGCCGCGGAATCCGCGTCGACGTGGTGGACACCGACCAGTAATTCTCGTCGCGGGCTGGGGGTACCTCCCGCTCGCGGGGGAGAGCGAAGCGACCGGGGAGTATGGATGGAGCTGGTCATCGGGCGGATCGCCAAGGCCCACGGTGTCACCGGTGAGGTCGTCGTCGACGTCCGCACCGATGACCCGGAGGCCCGGTTCGCCCCCGGTTCGGTGCTCCGCGGGCGCAAGCCCCGCGGGGGACCGGAGCGCAGTTTCGTCATCGACACGGTCCGCGAGCACGGTGGCCGACTGCTGGTGCGCCTCAACGGGATCGGCGATCGCAATGCCGCCGACGAACTGCGCGGCACACTGTTCCTCGTCGAATCCGGGGACCTGCCACCCATCGAGGACCCCGACGAGTTCTACGATCACCAACTCGAGGGCCTGGCCGTGCGCACCGTCGCCGGTGAGGCCGTCGGCACGGTGACCGAGGTGCTGCACACCGCGGCCGGGGAACTGCTGTCGATCAAGACGCCCGAGGACACCGAACTGCTGGTGCCGTTCGTCAGCGCCATCGTCACCGCCGTATCACTGGCAGAGGGCACGGTGGACATCGATCCGCCCGAGGGTCTGCTCAACCTCGAAGATCTGTAGGGACCGCATGCGGATCGACGTCGTCACGATTTTCCCCGCCTATCTCGACGCGTTGCAGCAGGCTTTGCCGGGCAAGGCGATTCAGTCCGGCATCGTGGCACTCGGTGTGCACGATCTGCGTGAGTGGACCCACGATGTGCACCGGTCGGTGGACGACTCGCCGTACGGCGGTGGCCCCGGCATGGTCATGAAGGCCCCGGTGTGGGGTGCAGCCCTCGACGACATCTGTTCGGCGGACACACTTCTGGTGGTGCCGACACCGGCCGGCCGCCCGTTCACGCAGGCCACCGCGCACCGGTGGAGCGCCGAGGCGCATCTGGTGTTCGCGTGCGGACGCTACGAGGGCATCGATCAACGGGTCGCCGATGACGCGGCGCGACGGATGCGGGTCGAAGAGGTGTCCATCGGCGACTACGTGCTCGCCGGCGGTGAGTCGGCGGTCCTGGTGATGGTCGAGGCAGTGGTGCGCCTGTTGCCCGAGGTGCTCGGCAATCCCGCATCGCATCAAGATGATTCGCACTCGAACGGTCTGTTGGAAGGCCCCAGCTACACCCGGCCGCCGGTCTGGCGCGACCTGGAGGTGCCACCGGTGCTGCTGTCCGGGGACCACGCCAAGATCGATGCCTGGCGCCACGAGCAGTCGCTGCAGCGCACCCGGGAACGCCGGCCCGACCTGCTGGGGGCGAGCGAAGCGACGGGCAGTGATGTCGACTAGATACTGCCGCCGGGGAAGATCGTCTGCACCGCTTCGGTGATGGTCCGTCGCGCCTCCTCGGCGCCGGCGGGCTGCATCGAACTGATGGCCATCACATAGCGCCGCTCCGGGCCGACCACACCGGTGGACAGGTGCATCCAGTCCGCGCCGATGCAGCACATCCAGCCCTGTTTGACCGCGACCGGTTCGGCGAACAGCCCCTCCGGGATACCGAACCGCTGCGGGTAGACACCGCCGGGCACCATGCCGTCGGGTGCCGTCGGCGTCGACTGCGCCAGGTTGGACAGGATGATGCTGGCCCGCTCCGACGGCAGCCCGCCGGTACCCGCCAACAGCATGTCGTAATAACGCACCAGGTCGGTCACCGTGCTGATGGTGTTGAACCAGCGACCGTTGGCGCGCGTCGAGCCCAGCCCGTAGCGCTGGACGACCCGGCCGATGATCGCGCCGCCGCCGCTGCGATTCCAGAACACCTCGGCGGCGCTGTCATCGGAGGACCGCAGCATCACGTCGAGCATGGTGCGGTCCTCGGGGCTCAGCGTGGTGTCCCCGTTGGCTTCCTGCAAGAGCAGGTCGTCGGCGATGAAGAGCTTGACCACCGAGGCGATCGCGATGGTGCTGTTGCGGCCGTTGGTGACGAGCTGGCCGGTGTTGCGGTCCAGGACCGCCACGGTGATGTCGGCACCGGCCTCGGCGGCGTCCGCGGTGGCCTGAACCTCGCGGTTCTTCAGCCCCTCGAACGTTGCGGTCGGCTTCTCGGGCGGCGCTTCGGGCAGGGGCGCGGAGGTACCCAGCGGCGCGACGACGGTGAGCTGCGGCGCGGCGGGCGGTGGCGGCGGGCTCCCGTACACCTTCGCTTCGCACCCGGAGATCGTGGCAGCCGTACACACAGCCGCCACGGCCACCGCCAGAAACGTCGACGGCCGCGGCATGGGTTCCTCCAGGGATGAAGAAGAAGGGGGCGGGGGTCCCGGCCACGTTGTCGGAACGTCTACCCCGGATACCAGTAGCGTAATCGCCTCCCGGCCACCCGCGCGCGCCTCGCCGGGAGGCGGCGTTTCGCGACCGGACGTGCTCAGGGTGACGATTTCGCCTCGTGCGCCGCGTCTGGCACAATTGAGCAGTTGTCTGCGCAGGTTCATCCTGCTGCGGAGACGAGCACAGTCAGATCTGCCCGAATACCTCGGTTCGGCAGCGCGTAACCGCGCAGCCCATGAAGAACCGCCAACAGCAAGGAAGAGTCACCGATGAACACGCTTGACTTCGTCGACAAGGCGTCGCTGCGCGACGACATCCCGGCATTCGGCCCCGGCGACACCGTCAACGTGCACGTCAAGGTCATCGAGGGCTCCAAGGAGCGCATCCAGGTCTTCAAGGGTGTCGTGCTGCGCCGCCAGAACGGTGGGATCAGCGAGACCTTCACCGTTCGCAAGGAGAGCTACGGCGTGGGCGTCGAGCGGACCTTCCCGGTGCACTCGCCCAACATCGACCACATCGACGTCGTGACCCGCGGCGACGTGCGTCGCGCCAAGCTCTACTACCTGCGCGAACTGCGTGGCAAGAAGGCGAAGATCAAGGAGAAGCGCTGACGCTGATCGTGTCAGGTGCGCGCACCACGACACGCTCGCTCAGGCTGTCAGGCTGGTCCCCAGCCTCGCTGGCTACCCTGATGCCGTGACCGACGAAGCCGAGGACGCCGCTCCCGCTGAAACCGCCGAAACCGACGCGGAAGCGGAGCAGGAACCGAAGAAGAAGCACGGCGCGCTGCGCGAGGGCGCCATCCTGGTCACCATCGCGCTGGTTCTCTATTACGTGATGCTGACCTTCGTGGCGCGTCCCTATCTGATTCCCTCGGAATCGATGGAACCCACGCTGCACGGCTGCCCCGGCTGTGTCGGCGACCGGATCATGGTGGACAAGCTCACCTACCGGTTCACCGAGCCCGAACCCGGTGATGTCGTCGTCTTCAAGGGCCCGCCGAACTGGAACATCGGCTACAAGTCGATCCGTTCGGACAACCCGGCGATCAAGGTGGTGCAGGACGCGCTGTCCTTCGTCGGGTTCGTGCCGCCCGACGAGAACGACCTCGTCAAGCGGGTCATCGCGGTGGGCGGACAGACGGTGCAGTGCCGTGCCGACACCGGCCTGACCGTCGACGGAAAGAAACTCGTCGAACCGTATCTGGACTCGGTCACCATGAACGCCGACGCCGAGGTCTATCCCTGCCTGGGCAACGAGTTCGGGCCGGTCAAGGTGCCCGAGGACAAGCTGTGGGTGATGGGCGACAACCGCACCCACTCCGCCGACTCCCGGTCACGCTGCTCCAATCTGCCCGGCGACGCTCAGCGTGGGCTGATCTGCACCGGTGACCCGGAGGCCGGCACCGTGCCCGTCGACAATGTGATCGGCAAGGCACGTTTCATCGCCTGGCCGCCGTCGCGGTGGGGTGGCGTGAGCAGTACCAACCCGCAGACGGCATCGGCCGATTAGGAGTTCCGGCGTTGCCGGCGAGTTGGCCCCCCAGAACAGTGATCCGCAGGTCCGGCCTGCGCACTCTGGAGTCCGCGCTGTACCGCAACGGCCTCGGGCCGGTGGCCGGCGTCGATGAGGTCGGTCGCGGTGCGTGCGCCGGGCCGCTGGTGGTGGCGTCCTGCGTGCTGGGTCCGAACCGCTTGACCAGCCTTGCCGCACTGGATGATTCGAAGAAGCTCAACGAGGCCGAGCGGGAACGGCTGTTCCCGCTGATCCGCCGGTACGCGCTGGCCTATCACGTGGTGATCATTGGATCGGTCGAGGTGGACCGCCGCGGGGTCCACCACGCGAACATCGAGGGGATGCGCCGCGCGGTGGCAGGACTGCCGCTGCGGCCCGGGTACGTGCTCTCCGACGGCTTCCGGGTACCGGGGCTACCGATGCCGTCGCTGCCGGTGATCGGCGGCGACGCCGCGGCGGCCTGTATCGCGGCCGCCAGCGTGCTGGCCAAGGTGAGCAGGGACCGACTGATGGTCGCGATGGAGACCGAACACCCCGGATACGGTTTCGCCGAGCACAAGGGCTACAGCACACCGGTGCACATGGCGGCGCTGGCGGAACGGGGTCCCTGCAGCGAGCACCGCTATTCCTTTGCGAATGTGCGGCGGGTTGCGGGATCGGTGCAACGCGGCGCAACGGTGTGGGGAATGATGGAGACCAACCTAGACGAAGGACAGCAGAGCAGATGAGTGCCGAGGATCTCGAAAAGTACGAAACCGAGATGGAGCTCTCGCTGTACCGCGAGTACAAGGACATCGTCGGACAGTTCAGCTACGTGGTGGAGACCGAACGCCGCTTCTATCTGGCCAACAGCGTCGAGATGGTGCCCCGCAACGCCGACGGTGAGGTCTACTTCGAGCTGCGCCTCGCCGACGCCTGGGTGTGGGACATGTACCGGCCGGCCCGCTTCGTCAAGCAGGTCCGCGTCATCACCTTCAAGGACGTCAACATCGAAGAGGTGGAGAAGCCGGAACTGCGGCTGCCCGACTGACGGTGGGTTTCCGCCGGCGAAAAGCGATGACCCACAGCTTCTCTGGTGGTCCTGCAGGGTTAGCCGCGCAGATGCGTCTCGAAGAAGTCGAACACCCGCCGCCAGGCGTCTTCGGCAACGGCCTCGTTGTAGCCGAATCCGGTGACCCGCATGAGCGCCTGTGCGGGAAGCTGATTGGCGAAGCTGTGCCCGGCGTTCGGGTAGACCTTCACATCGGCGGCGATGCCCTGGGCCTCGACGGCTTTGTTCAGCTTCGCCGGGGCGCCCCGGCCGATCGGGTCGCGGGCGCCGAAACTCGCCACGATCGGGCACGCCCCGCTCAGCGTCTCCTCCAGGTTTTTCGGCAGCGGTGTCCCGTAGAACGGTGCAGAAGCGGCGAAACCCTTGGGGGACAGGATGAGCGCGAACTGGCCGCCCATGCAGAAACCGGCGATACCGACGATGCCGGTGCTGTCGGCCCGGTCCCGCAGATAGTCGCGGGCGGCCAGCAGGTCCTCGATGGCGGGACCCTGCTTGGTCAGCGCGGCCCGCATCACCTTGGTGATACAGCGGGCGCGGCCGCCGCGGGCATACAGGTTCGGGGTGATGGTGAGATAGCCGGCGGCGGCGATACGCGCCGACACCGCCTCCTTGTCGGGTAGGTAGCCGATGGCGTCGTGCACCACGACCACCCCCGGCCACGGGCCCTGGCCCTCGGGGACGTCGACAAGCGCGTCGATGGGGCCGGCCGGGGTGTCGAGCTCGATCGAGGACATGCCGCCAAATCTAATGGCATGAGCCGAGGGGCCGTAACCTGACGTGTCGTGTCTGAATCCGTCGACCTGGCACCCGAGGTCATCTCCGCGCTGTGGGCCCTGCGGGACGCGGGTGAGGTCCCGCTGCGCTGCAACAAAGGCCCGATCCGGGCCGCCGTCGCCGCCGCGGTGCGTGCGCTCGGCGAGGACAATCTGGGCCCCAAGGTCCGGCCCTGGGATCTGTCGGCGCTGCGGCGCCGCGCCGCTGGACTGGGCGAGATCTCCGGCGCTGTTGCGGTGTACCTGAACAAGGAGATGGTGGTCGCGGAGCTGCTGCCGGGTCGCGAGCGGGTGGTGCTGCGCGGTGTCGGTGACGGCTGGCGGTTGGTGCGCTTCCTGGACGCCGCCGAGGTCGCCGAGGCGGTCCGGCTGGCCCCGGAGTCCACCAGGGAGATCACCCTGGAGGCGTTCTCGCCCGACGCGGTGCTCACCGCACTGGGCGTCGCCAAACCCGACGATGTCGATCTGGATGTCGAATCCGAGGATCTGGGCCGGGGCCACACCGAGACCCGCTACCGCTACCTGTTCACCGACAACGGCCGGTCGGTGCTGGCCGAAGAGGTCACGAGCGAGATCTTCGACGGCGCGACCTCATGTTCGAGGTATCTGCGCGGTGTGCTGATCGACGGCGGCCGCGGCTCATTGGTGACCGCGAGCCGGGACGGCGCCGTGCTGACCCAAGGTTGATAGCTTGACCGGGTGACTGGAGTGGCGCAGGGGCCCCTGGCGGGTGTACGGATCATCGAGATCTCCAGCTTCGTGGCGGTGCCGCTGGCGGGGATGACGCTGGCACAGCTGGGTGCGGAGGTGATCCGCGTCGACCCGGTCGGCGGCGCCGCCGACTACAAGCGCTGGCCGGTGACCGATGACGGCGACAGCATCTACTGGGCCGGGCTCAACAAGGGCAAGCAGTCGGTGGCCGTCGACATGCGGGCAACCGAGGGTCAGGAACTGATCCGCACGCTGATCGCCGACGCCGGCGTGCTGATCACCAATGTGGCCGGCCGAGCCTGGCATTCCTACGACGAACTGGTGGGCCTGCGGCCGGATCTCATTCACGTCGAGATCTCCGGACGCGGCGACGGTTCCACCGGGGTAGACTACACCGTCAACGCCGCCGTCGGCTTCCCGTTGGTGACCGGGCCGGCCAATCTGGCCACCCCGGTGAACCACGTGCTGCCGGCCTGGGACGTGACGTGCGGACTGTATGCGGCGCTGGCGGTGGTCACCGCGGTACGCAACCGCGAGGTCACCGGAGCCGGCCAGCAGATCGCCATCCCACTGGAAAACGTCGCGCTGGCCACCGCGGGCAACCTCAGCTTCCTGACCGAGGTGATGGTCGGTGGCAGCGAGCGCCGGCGCATCGGCAACTCGCTCTACGGCCAGTACGGCCAGAACTTCACCAGCAGCGACGGCGTGGTGTTCATGCTGGTCGCGCTGACCGGACGGCATTTCCGCGATCTCGCAGAACTGACCGGCACCACCAAAGCCGTTGCCGCACTGGGCGAGGCACTCGGCGCGGATTTCACCGACGAGGGGCAGCGGTACCGGCACCGCGACGCGCTGACCGGGCTGTTCACCCTGTGGTTCGCCGAACGCAGCGCCCAGGACATCACCGACGCACTGACGCAGACCTCGGTGCTCTGGGAGCGCTACCGCAGCTTCGCCGAGGTCGCCGCCGACGAACGGGTGACCGCCAACCCGCTGTTCACCACGCTGGATCAGCCGCGGATCGGGGAGTACCTGGCGCCGGGCCTGCCGATCTCGATCGACGGCAGTTATCCGCCGGCCACCCCGGCACCGGCGCTGGGCGATCACACCGCCACCGTGCTGGAGCGGCTGGGGCTCAGCGGCGCGGAGATCGAGCGGTTGACCGGTGCGGGCACCGTAGCGTGAGCGTGCTGCTGGATCTGCTGACGCTGGCGCCCGACGGCGAGGACCGCTGGTCCGGCCCCGGGGCCGGACCAGCGGGCAAGCGGTCCTTCGGCGGGCTGTTCGCCGCGCAGAGCCTGGCCGCGGCGTGTGCGACGGTTGATGCCGGGAAACGGCCCACCAACCTGCACATGCAGTTCCTGCGCGGCGGCGAGGCCGGCGACGATTCGGACTATCAGGTCGAACGGGTCTATGACGGGCGGACCGCGGCGACCCGCCGGGTGCAGACCCGCCAGCACGATCGGCTGCTCAATATCGCGACGGTGTCGTTCTCCGCGCCGCTACCCGGACCCGAGCACGGGACCAGGGCGTCGATGCCACCGCACCCGGACACCCTGGACCGCACCGGGCCACCCGGCCCGGCACCGTCACTTCCGCTGGACGAACTCGACATCCGTGTCGAGGACGAGCACGCCGGCGGGGAGTTCGTGCGGCGGTTGTGGTGGCGCACCACCGTCGGGTTGCCCGACGACCCGCTGATCCACACCCTGATCGCGGTGTACGTCACCGACCTCTATGGGGTCGACCCGATTCTGCAGGAGCACGGATTCTCGATGGCCGACCGGACACATCGCAGCGGCACCACCGACTCGTCGATCTGGTTCCATCGGCCGTTGCGGGCGGATCAGTGGAATCTGCTGGAATCCCGGTCCCCGGCGGCCTCCCGTGGGCGCGGCGTGATGACCGCGTCGCTCGTGCGCGCCGACGGCGTGATCGCCGCCACCCTGGTCCAGGAAGGCATCATCGCGCAGCGGTGACGCAACCGCGTCATCGCCTGGGCCAGCACGACTCCGAACGCCAGCGCGGCCAGCACTCCGAGCAGCCGGTGCTCGCCGAACAGCGGATAGACCTGGAAGTGGGTCAGGTAGATGTACAGCGAGGCGTCGGCCAGGGCGGCCACCACTCCGGTCAGCAGCACCGGACAGCGGATCGACGGCAACCAGATCATCACCGCAATCCCGGCGAAGACCAACGCTTCCCGGACAGGGTCACCGAAGTAGCCGTAGAGGCCGACCGCGAGCAGTGCGGTGATGGCGGCACGCTGCCAGGCGCTCGATGATTTCGCGACGGCCCAGCCGACGGCGAAGAACCAGAACGCCAGCATGCTGAACCAGGCATCTTTGCCCATGTCGGGACCCGGGGCGTCGTAACGCAGGGCGACTCCCGCGGCCAGAAACACTAGCGCGAACGTGAACGGACGGCGGCGCTCCAGCCGGTCCACGGCGGGCACCCAGAGCAGCAGGGGCAACAGCACCAGGATCCACACCAGCACTTCGATGAACCACAGCCGGCCCGCGGTCATGCTGTCGAAAGGGCCGAAGATCTTGTTGGCCAGCAACAGATTCGACCAGCCGTAGTCATCGCTGAAGGTCATGGTGATCGCCACCCAGGCGATCGCGGGCAGCGCGATCCAGGCGATCGTGCTGCGCAGGTGTCGGACCCGGTCCCGGCGCGGCACGGAGGTCAGGCAGAACCGGCCGAAGTTGTAGCCGGCGACACCGAGCAGGATGTGCGCGCCGCCCCACATCTCGAACAGTTCGGCATGGGATCCGACGATGAGCACGATCGCGAGGGCACGCAGCGCCACGCTGGTTTCCAGTGTGGAGGTCCAGCGGCGCTTGCGGGTGGTGAGCTGCTCCAGGTCGCGCAGCGGCAGCCGATGCCAATCGGGCGGAAGCTCGTGCAGTACCCGTTCGATGCGCACCGACATCGTCACGTAGCTCAGCGAATTGCCGCCCAGATCCACGAAGCTGGCGCGGGAGTCGATGTGGGCGGGGTCCAGGTGCAGCACGTCGGCGAAAACGCCGCGCAGTGCGGTCGCGGCGGCCGGCTCGGGGCGCAGCGCACGCACCGCGGGATAGTCGGGTTTGCCCGAGGACAGCATCGGCAGCTCGTCGACGGTGACGGCCCGCACCGATCCGGCGGGCAGCCCGGTGATCTCGGTGACGGCCCCGCGCACCGTCTGCGCGTCGTGGGTGGTGGCGGTGACGAGAGTGTCGTCGTCGTCGGTGCACAGCGCGGCGATACCGCGTTCGCGCAGGGCCGACTCCACCCGCTGCAGATCGATGCGCAGTCCGAACAGCTTGGCGAACCGGTTGGCGCGGCCCACGACTTCGAAGAGTCCGTCGTCTCCGCGTCGGGCCAGATCGCCGGTGCGCAATTCGTCGGTGTCGGCAGCTGCCGAGAGGTCGGCGGCGTCGCGGGCGTAGCCCATCATCACATTGGGTCCCTGGTAGACGAGTTCCCCGATTTCGCCGTCGGGTGCGTCTATCCACAGGTGCCCGCCAGGAATGGGCCGGCCGATCGCCTCGGCTCGGGTGCCGGCGAGTTCTGGTGGCAGGTATGCCATTCGGGCGGTCGCCTCGGTGGCTCCGTACATGACGAACAGCTGCCAGCCGCGGCGCTGTCCGAGCGCGGCGAACTGGCGTACCCGGGCGGGTTCCAGGCGTCCGCCGGCCTGGGTGATGTAGCGCAGGTGCGGCAGGCTCATCGTGTCGAAGCCGATCCGATCCAGCAGATCGAAGGTATAGGGCACGCCCGCGAACGAGGTGCCCTGATGGCGACCGAACAGCTCCCAGAACGCGTCGTCGATGACCGAGAGATCGGTGAGGATCAACGCCGCCCCGCGCAGCAGATGACTGTGGATGACCGACAACCCGTAGCAGTACGACATCGGTAATGTCGTTGCAGCGCAGTCAGTATCGCTGATGTCGAGGTACTCGGCGATGGATTCGGCGTTGGCCAGCAGATTGGCCGCCGACAGCCGGACGAGTTTCGGTGAGCCGGTGCTTCCGGAGGTGGACAACAGCAGTGCCAGGTCAGGGTGCAGGTCATGGTGCTGGGCGCCGCGGCGGCGCACCCCGTCGGCGTCGATGACGATATCGGGACGATAGGTTGCCAGTAGATCCGCGTGGTCACTGCCGGGCGGCACCGGCAGCACGACATGTCCGCCGGCGATGGCGCCGAGGTAATGCACCAGCGTGGCGATATCGTTGTGTGTTTCGAGCAGGATCAGTTTCCGGTCACCGGCGAACTCGGTTGTGGCGCAGTCGACCCGGTCGGCGAGCTGTCGGTAGCTCAGCGTCTGCTCGGCGGTGTGTACCGCGGGCCGTTCACCGTGGGCCCGCAGGTGCGCGACGACGTGGCTCACGGCAACACCAGGCCGCCACCGAGTATCTCGATGCGAACCTTCGCGGATTCCTCCGGTGGTGCGATGCTGTGCTGACGCACGGTGATCGGCGGGGTGTCACCCCCGGCATCGATGGTGAGCAGCACGTCGTGACCGAGGAACTCGGTGGACACCACGATGCCGATCCCGGGCCCCGGCGCCGCTGCGGCATCGGTGATCTCGACGGCGACCAGCTGCTCGGGCCGCAACATCAACGTGGCGGGACCGTCGGGGGCCGGAGCGACCAACGGGATCGGGCCCAGCACACATTCGGCGGACCCGGCACGCACGGTGCACGGCAGGAACACGCAATCGCCGAGGAACTCGGCGGTGAACCGGTCGGCGGGTCTGCGGTAGACCTGTTGGGGGGTGCCGACAGCGGTGAACCGCCCGTCGCGCATGACGGCGACCTGATCGGCGATCGACAGCGCCTCGCCCTGATCGTGGGTCACCAGCAGGGTGGTGACGCCGGTGTCGTTGAGCACCTTCGTGACCGCCTTGCGGGTCGCGGCACGCAGTCCGGTGTCGAGGGCGGAGAACGGTTCATCGAGCAGCATCAGGGCCGGTTGCCGTGCCATGGCGCGGGCCAGTGCGACGCGCTGCTGCTGGCCGCCGGACAGTTCATGGGGACGTCGTGTCGCGAAAGAAGGTTGCAGCGACACGGTGTCGAGGAGTTCGGCCACACGGGCCGCAACCGCTGCGCTGTGGGCGCGGCCGGGGAGTCCGTAGGCGATGTTGGCGCCGACACTCAGGTGCGGGAACAGGGCGCCGTCCTGTGCGACGTAGCCGACGGAACGGCGGTGCGGGGCAAGGCTGCTCGACGCGGAGGCGACGCGTCGCCCTCCGATGTCGATGGTGCCGGCGTCGGGTACCTCGAACCCGGCGACCAGTCGCAGCAGGGTGGTCTTGCCGCAGCCCGACGCGCCGACGACGGCGGTGATACTGCCCGGGGTGAGTGTCAGGTTTACGCCGTCGAGCACCGGGTGATCGGTGAACGTCTTGGTCAGGCCCTCGACAGCCAGGGCGTGCTCGCTCATGACGTCCCCCGCGTGGCTTGCCGGAACAGGGCCACCGTCACCGGGATCGACAACGAGACCAGCACCAGTGCGTACGGCGCCGCGGCCGCATAGTCGAGTTCGCTCGACAGCGACCAGAACCGCATCGCCAGCGTCCTGGTGCCGGTCGGCGCGAGCAGCAGGGTGGCGGTCAGTTCGGTGGCCACGGCGACGAACACCAGCGCCGCACCCGCACCGGCCGCGGGTGCGGTGAGCCGCAAGGTGATCCGCACGAAGCTACGCGCCGGTGACACCCCCAGCGAACGTGACGCCTCCTCCAGTCCGGGCGGCACCTGAGCCAGACCCGAGCGCAGGCTCACCAGGGAACGTGGCAGGAACATCAGCACGTAGGCACACAACACCAGTGCCGCGGTCTGATACAGCGGGGGAGCGAACCGGATGGCCACGGTGACCAGCGCGAGCGCGGTGACGATGCCGGGCATGGAACTGGTGACGAAGTTGGCGCCCTCGACCGTCCGGGCGAATACGCCGCTGTAGCGAACCGCGAGCCAGGCGAAGGGGAACGCCGCCACGGTGGTGAGCGCGGCAGCCACCGCGGCCAGCACCGCGGTCTGGCCCAGTGCCTCGCTCAGATCGGCGATCTCCCAGACCTCGGTGCCGCCGATCCACAGCCAGCGCAGCAGTGTCCAGACCGGTACGCCCAGCGCCAGCACGGTGAGCGCGGCCAGACCGGCCGTGGCCGGAATGTTCGCCGCGCGCAAGCGAATCGGGGTCGCCGCGCGTGGCGCGCCGGATCCGATCCTGGCGAATCGGGCGTTGCCGCGCAGCAGCGCCTCGCTCAACAACAGCATCAGGCACAGCAGCACCAGCACACCGGCCAGGGTGGCGCCGGCGGCACCGTCGAACGTCGCCTGGAACTGCTCGAAGATGGCGGTGGTGAACGTCGAGAAGCGCAGCATCGCGAACGCACCGTACTCGGCGAGCAGGTGCACCCCGATCAGCAGCCCACCGCCGAGAACGGCCAGCCGCAACTGCGGCAGCACCACCCGGAAGAAGATGCCCACGGTGCCCGAACCCAGCGCCCGCGCCGACTCCTCGATGGACGGGTCCAGCCGGCGCAACGTCGCCGCGGCGGGCAGGAACACGAACGGGAAGTACGACAGGGTGGCGACGAGGACGCCGGCGCCGAACCCGTGCAGCGTCGGCCACACACTGACCCAGGCATAACTGTTGATGAAGGCGGGCACCGCCAGCGGGGCGACCAGCAGCGGTCGCCACACCGCGGCGCCGGCGACATCGGTGCGCTCGACCAGCCAGGCCGCCCCGATGCCGAGGGCCACGCACAGCGGCACGGTCACCACCACCAGCCCCACGGTGTTGAACAGCAGCTCGGCCACCCGGGGCCGCACCACCAGTTCGTAGATGCGGGTCGGACCGGTGCTGATCACCGCCCACGCGACATAGCCCAGCGGCACGAAGGTCACCGCGACCAGCAGACCGATCCCCCCGGTCAGCAAGGGCCCCGGCCGGGCGGGTGGTCGCGGTCGGGCGGTCGGGCGGTCGGGCTGGGTGGAGACCACCTAGAGCAGGCCGGCTTTGGTCATCAGGTCGGTCACCATGGCCGCGTCCAGGGTGGACGGGTCGACCTTCGGTGCCTGCAGGGTGTCCAGCGCGGGCAGCGCCGGGTTGGCCGGGACGCCGCTGGCCACCGGGTATTCGAACGAGGTGCCCTTCTCCAGCACTTCCTGTCCGGCCTTGCCGGTGATGTACTTCAGGAACTGCTGGGCCTGGTCCTTCTTCGTGCTCGACTCCAGCACGCCGCCACCGGAGATGCTGATGAATGCGCCCGGATCCTCGTTGCGGAAGTAGTGCAGCGCGGTGTTGGCGCTGATCTCCTTGGTTTTGGCCTGGTCGCGGTACCAGTAGTAGTGGTAGATGATCCCGCCCTCGATCTCACCGTCGTTGACCGCCCGCAGGGTGGCGATGTTGTCCTGAAGAAGGGTGGCGTTGGTCTTCATCCCGGTCAGCCACGCGGAGGTGGCCTGTTCGCCGGTCAGCTGCAGCATCGCCGCAACGATGGCCTGAAAGTCCGCTTTGGGCGGCGGCGCGCCCCAGCGGCCCTTCCATTCGGGCTGCTGCAGGTCCATGATCGACCGCGGCAGCTCGCCGAGCTGCAGTTTCTCGGTGTTGTAGACGAACACCGTGGTGCGCGCGGCGACGCCGGTCCACTTGTTGGTCGAGGGACGGTACTCGGCGGGCACCTGCTCGACGGTGGCGGCGTCCACATCGGCGAACAGCCCGGCGTCCTCGACCGCGGCCATCGCCGGCGAGTTCTCGGTGAGGAACACATCGGCGGGGGAGGCGTCGCCCTCGGCGATCAGCTGGTTGCCCAGTTCGGTGTCACCGCCCTGCCGGTAGGTGACCTTGATGCCGGTCTCCTCGGTGAACGCGTCGATCCACTCCTTGGTCAGGGATTCGTGCTGCGCGTTGTAGATCAGCAGTTCGTCGCCCCCGTCGTCGGACGAGCACGCCGTCGCCGAGGCGACGACGGCGATGACGGACAACGCCGCGGCAACGCGGCTCCACCGGAGTTTCATGGAGGAATCCTTTCATCCCCCGATAAGGATAGGGTGGCCTACCCGCGATATTCACAGGGTGCGCATCGACCCCTCCGGTGTGTTGCCCCGCGGATCCACCCACTGGATGGATTGGCTCTCGCCCACCCGGGTGAAGTAGGCGAACGTGCCGTGGTGCCGTGCGATGCGCGGTGGCAGTGCCAGCCGGTACACGTTGTCGTCGAGCAGCCGGGCTCCGGCGGTCTCGGCCGCGTCGAACGTCAAGTAGCGCATGGCGATTGAGCGCTGATCGGCGTTGCGGATGGCGGCCATGGCAGGTAGGGAGAGCTCACCGCCGAGCGCCGCCCGGTACAGGCCTTCGTCGAACTCGGTGCCGTGCAGATAGAACGGTCCAGAGCCGTCGGACCACTCGATGGCCGGCCGGCCGGTATCGCAGTGCAGCACGCATGCGCTGCTGTCGGCGTAGCGGGTCGCGGGCATCGGGACCAGGAGAACCTCCCGCTGAACAGGCAGGATCCAGCCCAGGCCCAATTTCTGGGCTTCGCGCATGGCGGGGGAGAACCGTGCCCAGCGGCTCACCGAGGTCACCGTGTTCGGGGGCAGCCAGTCCGCGTCGGGAAGGGCGGCCACGAACCGGTTGTAGAGGACATCACGCTCATCGGTGAGCTGCACCGTCTCGGGCAGCCCCTCGATATCGTTGTTCCCCGACCAGCGGGCCATCCGTCGCCAGCGCCGGTCCGGGCCGGTCGCCGCGGCGATGCGCAACGCCTGATCCAGCCGCGGCACCACCGAGTATCCGGTGTGCCGGGCGACGTCGTGGGCGGTGCAGAAATCGATGGCCGCGGCGACGGCTCTCTCGGCGTCAAAAGTCCCGTTCGGAGCCGGGATGTCGACCTGGCGGGCGAGGGTGGGAAACGACATGGCGCGACGGTAACCGGGTGCACCGACATATCCAGTTCGCGACAAGATCGTGCAGGGCGGCGGCCTGTGCCGCAGGATCGACGCATGAAACCGTTTGCCATGCTCGTCGTCGGTGGACTCGCCGCGTCCGTGATCGCTGCCCCGACTGCCACGGCGGCCCCACCCTGTTCGGCGAGCAACCTCGCCACCGTCGCCAGTGGGGTGCTGGGGCAGGCGGGCGGTTACCTGGACACCCATCCCGGCGCGAACGATGTGCTCACGGCGGCCGGGAGTCAGTCGACGGTCGATGCCGAGAACTCGGTGCGCGGTTATTTCCTCACGCATCCCGGCGAGTTCCTCGATCTGCAGAACATCGCGCGCCCGCTGATCGATCTGCGGCGCCAGTGCGGGGTGGCGGTGTCACCCGGGCAGCTGGCGGCGCTCATCGACGCCCTGAGCTGACCGGGTCAGAGCCGACCGTAGCGGCTGCGCACGAAGCTGTACGCGCCGAATGCCGCGATGCCCAGGGCGGCGAGGATGAGCAGGAACTTGCCGAACGGGGCCTGGCCCAGCGTCTTGACCGCAGCGTCCAGACCGGAGGCCTTGGCCGGATCGGCCTGCAGCGTGGCGAAGATGACCAGGATGCCGGCGCCGGCGAGCACCAGGCCCTTGGCGACGAATCCGGCGACACCGACAGCGGTGATACCGGTTCCGCCGGATACCCGCAGATCCTTGAAGAACTTCTTGGTCACGCCCTTGTAGACGTGGTAGCCGCCGACGGCGAGCACCCCGAGACCGACGGCGATCAGCAGTGCCTTACCCCAGCCGGACTGCATGAGCTGGCCGGACAGGCCTGAGTTCTGCTGGCCGCTGGACTGACCGGAGCCCGTCGCGAACCGCATGGCGGACAAGGCGATCGCGAAGTTGGCGATCGCCAGGCCCACCGACTTGGCACGCTTCCACGCTGGTGAATCGTCGTCGCCGGAGCGCTCGCTGGGCTTGGAGCCCACGACCGCCTCGGCCAGATGCCACAGCCCCAGCGCGAACAGCCCGACCGTTGCCATCCACAGCATGACCTGGCCGCCGGTCTGCGCGCCCAGGGCCGCCAGCGCCCCGGACTGGTCGGCGTTGCCGCCGGTGCCCAGGGCCAGCCGCAGGATGATGTAGCCCAGCAGCAGGTGCAGGACTCCACTC
The DNA here is from genome assembly GCF_012223425.1 of Mycolicibacterium frederiksbergense. GTDB lineage: Bacteria > Actinomycetota > Actinomycetes > Mycobacteriales > Mycobacteriaceae > Mycobacterium > Mycobacterium frederiksbergense. The sequence goes on along the minus strand of NZ_CP038799.1, from coordinate 99,692 downwards.
GCTGCGTAGCCCGCACGCGCGGCGTACTGGAAGGCGTCGTTGTCGGTCGCCTTGTCCACCGCACCGTGGACGGTGCTGGAGCTTCTGTTCATGGACTGCGGTGTCCCCGTTTTTGACGCGCGCGAAACCCGACTCAGCCGAAGATGAGTCCGCCGGTGTTGGCGGTGGCCTTGGCGTAGCGGTCGGCGACGTCGGCCCAGTTGACGACGTTCCAGAAGGCCTTGACGTAGTCGGCCTTGACGTTCTTGTACTGCAGGTAGAAGGCGTGCTCCCACATGTCGACCTGCAGCAGCGGGATGATGCCCAGGGGCACGTTGGCCTGCTGGTCGTAGAGCTGGAAGGTCAGCAGGCGCTGGCCCAGGCTGCCGTAGCCCAGCACGGCCCAGCCCGATCCCTGCAGGCCGTTGGCCGCGGCGGTGAACTGGGCGCGGAACTTGTCGAAGGATCCGAACTGGTCGTCGATGGCGGCGGCCAGTTCGCCTTCGGGCTTGTCGCCGCCGTTGGGGGACAGGTTCTTCCACCAGATGCTGTGGTTGACGTGTCCGCCGAGGTGGAAGGCGAGGTTCTTCTCGTTGAGGAAGATCGCCGACTGGTCGTCGCCGGCGCGGGCTTCTTCGAGCTTGGCCAGGGCGTCGTTGAGGCCCTTGACGTAGGTGGCGTGGTGCTTGCTGTGGTGGATCTCGTTGATCTGCCCGGAAATGTGGGGCTCCAGCGCGCCATAGTCGTAATCGAGTTCTGGCAGTGTGTATTCAGCCACTGGGTTCCTCTCGTCGTCGTTGTCTCCGCCAACGTAGAACCTCAACGGGTGTTGAGGTCAAGGCGTGCGATATGCCGAAACCGTCCGACAGAACGTGCCGCTATACCGTTGGTCGGAGAGTCCCTTTCGAACATGCAAGGCGGGTAGACGTGCACGGTGCTCGACCTGGCAGTGGCTGGATGACGTTCAAGGGCGCGGTCAACCGTGCCACCGAAAGTCGCACTGTCGAGGCGATCGCCCGTGCCGGCTATCCCGTGAGTGGATTGCTGCACCTCTTGATCGCCTACATCATCGTGCGGATCGCGTTCGGTTTCCGGGGCGAGGCCGACCAGACCGGGGCTTTGGCGGTGCTCGCCGAGCAACGCGGTGGTTCGATGTCGTTGTGGGTGGTGGCGTTCGGCCTGTTCGCGCTGTCGATGTGGCGACTGGCCGAGGTCGTGCTGGGTCTGCATCCGGGCGAGAGCACCCATGCTGACAAGCGGCACACGCCGCCGGTGAACCGGCTCAAGGCGTTGGGACTTGCGCTCGTGTACCTGGCGTTGGCTTTCGCGGCGGTGCAGTTCGCGGTGGGCGTGGGAAGGCGCGGGAGTGAGCGGGCCGAAGGACTGAGTGCCCGGTTGATGCAGTCCGGTGGGGGTAAAGCTGTTCTGGTCGCCGTAGGTGTGGCGATCGCGGCATTCGGCGGGTACTTCATCTACAAGGGCGCATCTCGGAAGTTCCTTGCAGACCTGACGGTGCCGGGTGGACGGTTGATGACAACGCTGGGCTTCATCGGCCATATCGGGGAGGGCATCGTGCTTTTCGGGGCGGGAATCTTGGTCCTGGGCGCCTCGTTCTTGCACGATCCGTCGAGGGCGACGGGACTGGATGCGTCGGTGAGAGCGCTGGGTCAGACGGAGTACGGTCAGGCGACGTTGTTGGCGGCGGCAGTCGGTTTCGCCGCGTACGGCTTGTACAGCGTTGCGCTGACGAAATATTCGCGAATGTGACTGCCCGGTGAGCACAATGGTTGTGCGACGGGAGAGGTGTGACCATAATCGCGGCCATGACCCCAGCCGAACCTTTTGCCACCGATTCCACTCCGGCGCTGTCCGCGCTCACTCCTCAACTCGAAGCGCTGGCCTCCCGGCTGGGCGTCAAATCCGTCCTGGTGATGCGTTCGGAACCCGATGCCATGGTGGTCGCGGCCACCGCCGGTGAAGCCACCCAGCACTACACGGTCGGGGCGGCCGGAAAGAAGGCCGGTGAGGACACCAGCCGGACACCGCTGTACTGCGAACGGGTCGTCGATACCGATGAGGCGCTCTACGTTCAGGATTCGCGGACCGATGAGACGTTCGCGGGCAATGAGGATGAGACCGAGTTCGGTCTGCACAATTACCTGGGTGTCGCGGTGCATGACGGTGAGGGCCGGGTGGTGGGGACGGTGTGTGTGCTCGATGACACGGCCCGGGAGTACTCCGAGCAGGAGCGCGCGGAGTTGGAGCGGGTGCGCGCGGATGTCGAGGCGATCGTCGCGAAGGACACCGGCGCCCTGGGCTGACCCTGTGGATGAATCGGTGATTGGGGATAACTAGGGCTTTCTGCGTCTGGCTGCGGCGGTTCTGTCGGCGGTCTCGGCGAGGGTGGGTTCATGGAAACCTGGACTCGCGCCGAGATCGGTGCACTCGGTGAGCAGTTGGCGGTGCAGCATCTGGAAGCCTTGGGTTTGACGGTGCTGGAGCGCAATTGGCGGTGCCGGTACGGCGAACTGGATGTCATCGCGCTGGACGAGGCGGCGCGGGTGGTTGTCTTCGTCGAGGTGAAGGCGCGCACCACCGACCGGTTCGGCGGTGTCGCGTACGCGGTCACCCCGGACAAGGTCCGTCGGCTGCGACGGCTGGCGGGGTTGTGGCTGGCCTGTGGCGGCGGGAGTTGGTCGGGGGTGCGTATCGATGTGATCGGGGTGCGGTTCGGCCGTACCCGCACACCGGAGCTCACCCATCTGCAGGCGGTCGGCTGATGGCTCTGGGACGCGCCTTCGCCGTCGCGATTCGCGGTCTGGACGGCATCACGGTGGAGATCGAGGCCGATATCACCGGCGGGCTGCCGGGCGTGCACCTGGTGGGGCTGCCCGACACGGCACTGCAGGAATCCCGGGACCGGGTGCGGGCGGCGATCACCAACTGCGGGAACACGTGGCCGGACACCCGTCTGACGCTGGCGTTGTCCCCGGCCACTCTGCCCAAGGTGGGTTCGATGTATGACCTGGCCTTGGCGTCAGCGGTGTTGTCGGCGCACCTGAAGAAGTCGTGGGCGCGGCTGGAGAAGACGGTGCTGCTCGGTGAACTCGCACTCGACGGTCGGGTCCGCCCGGTCAAGGGTGTGCTGCCGGCGGTGCTGGCGGCCAAGCGCGATGGCTGGCAGGCGGTGGTGGTGCCCGTCGACAATCTGGCCGAGGCCAGTTTGGTGGACGGTATCGACGTGTGGGGCGTGCAGACGCTGCGCCAGTTGCAGGGTTGGTTCCGCGGCAAGGTCGCGCTCGCGGGACGGGTCACCGACGCGGCGCCGTATGTGCCGCCGGAGTGTCGCGACCTCGCGGATCTGATCGGGCAGACCGCGGCGCGGGTGGCGGTGGAGATCGCCGCGGCGGGCGCGCATCATCTGATGCTGACCGGGCCGCCGGGGATTGGCAAAACGATGCTGGCGCAACGGGTGCCGGGGCTGCTTCCGGCGCTGACCGAGGAGGAGGCCATCGAGGTCACCGCCATCCATTCGATCGCCGGGACGCTGTCTCCCGACACTCCGTTGATCACCCGGCCGCCCTTCATCGCCCCGCACCACTCCTCGACGGTGGCCGCCATGGTGGGCGGGGGAACGGGAATCGCGCGCCCCGGTGCGGTGAGCCGCGCGCACCGCGGGGTGCTGTTCCTCGACGAGTACGCCGAAGTCGGCACCCATGTGCTGGAATCGCTGCGAACTCCCCTGGAGGAAGGCGAGATTCGGCTGGCTCGCCGTGACGGCGTGGCACGCTACCCGGCCCGGTTCCAGCTCATCCTGGCCGCCAATCCGTGCCCCTGTGCGCCGACCGACCCGAACGATTGCCTGTGCAATGCCGGCGCCAAACGCCGCTATCAGGGCAAGCTGTCGGGCCCGCTGGTGGATCGGGTCGATCTGAAGGTCGAGATGCATCCGATCCGTGCGGGTGCCTTCACCCACGAGGTGGGCGAATCGACCGCCGCGGTGCGCAGCAGAGTGGCCGCCGCGCGCGCCGCGGCGGCGGCGCGGTGGACACCGATCGGGGTGCGGACCAATGCCGAGGTGCCGGGACCCGCTCTGCGCCAGCAATTCCGTCCGAGTGACGCCACGATGGCGGTGCTGCGCGCCGCCGTCGACCGCGGCAAGCTCAACCTGCGTGGTGCCGACCGCACCTTGCGCATCGCATGGTCGATCGCGGATCTGGCCGGGGTGAACTCACCGACGCCGGAGCATGTCGCGACGGCGCTGAGCTTCCGGCAGGGCGGTGTGTCATGACCGACGACACCGTGCGGCGCGCGTGGGCCTACCTGTCGCGGGTGGCGGAGTCACCGTGCGCGACCTTGTCCAACTTCGTGGCCGATGTCGGTCCGGTGGAGGCGGCTACCAGGATCAAGGCCGGACTGGCGCCCGAAGAGATGCAGAGCCGCGTCAACGCGCGCTCACACATCGACAGTGCCGCAGCGGATCTGGAGATGTTGGACCGTCGCGGCGGTCGTCTGATCACTACGGACGATGCGGAATGGCCGCATCTGGCCTTCACCGTGTTCAATGCCGAGTTGGTGCAGAAGAAGGAATCCGGCCGACACCCGATGGTGCTCTGGGCGATCGGCCCGGCCCGGCTCGACGAGGTGGCCGCCCGGGCCGCGGCAATCGTCGGTACCCGGGCCTCCACCGCGTACGGTGAACACGTCGCCGCCGACCTGTCCGCGGGGCTGGCCGAACGCAATGTCGCGGTGGTGTCCGGCGGTGCCTATGGCATCGACGGGGCGGCCCATCGTGCGGCGCTCGGCGTCGACGGGGTCACGGTGGCGGTGCTGGCCGGCGGGATCGACGTGCTCTATCCCGCAGGGCATTCCGCGTTGCTGCACCGGATCGGCGGCAGTGGGCTGCTGGTGACCGAATACCCGCCCGGGGTGCGGCCCGCGCGGCACCGGTTCCTGACCCGCAACCGGCTGGTCGCCGCACTGAGCGGTGCGACCGTCGTGGTGGAGGCTGGCCTGCGCAGCGGGGCGGCCAACACCGCCGCGTGGGCCGACGTGATGGGACGGGTGGTGTGTGCGGTGCCGGGCCCGGTGACCTCTGCGGCGTCGGCGGGCTGCCACGTGCTGCTGCGGCGGAAATCCACGCAGCTGATCAGCCGCGCCGAAGAGATCATCGAAATCGTCGGGAAGATGGGCGAACTTGCCGACGATCCCGAGCATCCCCACACCCCGTTGGACGGGCTCTCCCGGGAAGAGGCGCTGGTGTACGAGGCGCTGCCGGCGCGGGGTCTGCACAGTATCGAGCAGATCGCCGTGGATGCCGGCATACCGGCTGAGCAGGTACTCGGTCCGCTGGCGCTGCTGGAGATCACCGGTCGCGTCGAGTGCCACGAAGGGCAGTGGCGGATCGCACGGGGCGCAGCACCGGCAGCGCGGTAGCCGACCATCGGTGGGCGGCTACTCGTACAGTGGTCATGAGATCAGCTAAAAGTATTGTGGGAGGCTCACTATGGCGGGACGTCCGATTCACACATTTGAGGTCATCAGCACTGAACAGCTGGCACCGCACATGATCCGACTGGTGCTCGGTGGCGTCGGATTCGACACCTTCACCCCCGGCGACTACACCGATTCCTACGTCAAGATCGTCATCGTCGCCCCGGACGTCGACATCGTTTCGCTGCCGCACCCACTCACGCTCGACAGCTTCAACGTGCTTCCCGAGAACAAGCGCCCCGCCGTGCGCACCTACACCGTGCGATCGGTCGACGACTCGCTGCGCCAGATCGCCATCGACTTCGTCGTGCACGGGGAGCAGGGCGTGGCCGGCCCGTGGGCCGCCGCCGCCCAGCCCGGCCAACCGGCCTACCTGATGGGGCCGTCCGGCGCATACGCACCCGACCCTGCCGCGGACTGGCATCTGCTGGCCGGTGACGAGTCCGGTCTGCCGGCGATCAGCGCGGCGCTGGAAGCGTTGCCGCCCAATGCGATCGGCAAGGCCTTCATCGAGGTCAGCGGACCCGACGACGAGATTGCACTCACGGCGCCCGACGGGGTCGACGTGCACTGGATCTACCGAGGCGGACGCGCCGACCTGGTCAGCGAGGACAAGGCCGGGGACAACGCGCCACTGGTCGCCGCGGTCAAGGAGATGTTGTGGCTGCCCGGCCAGGTCCAGGTGTTCGCCCACGGTGAGGCGCAGGCCGTCATGCACAATCTGCGTCCCTACCTGCGCAAGGAACGCGGGGTGGAGGCGAAGTGGGCGTCCATCTCGGGGTACTGGCGGCGCGGGCGCACCGAAGAAACTTTCCGGCAATGGAAGGCGGAACTGGCCAAGGCGGAGGCGAGCCAGCGAGACTGATCCCATGGCATTCGGCGATTACCAGCTCGAGATCTATCTGCAGGGACTGGCCGGGGTGGTGCCCTCGCTGCCGATGGCGTTCGCCGAATTGGAGGCCAGGGCACAGGCGGCGATGTCACCGTCGGTGTGGTCCTACGTCGCCGGCGGTGCCGGCGACGAACGGACCCAGCGCGTCAATGTCAGCGCCTTCGACCACTGGGGCCTGATGCCGCGGATGGGTGTCGGCGCCACCGAACGCGACCTGAGCGTCGACCTCTTCGGGATCACGCTGGGATCGCCGGTGTTCATGGCGCCGATCGGCGTCACCGGCATATGTAGCCGCGACGGCCACGGCGATCTGGCCGTTGCCCGCGCCGCCGCACGCACCGGGGTGCCGATGACGGTGTCCACGTTGACCGCCGACCCGCTGGAGGATGTGGCCGCGGAATTCGGCGACACCCCGGGGTTTTTCCAGCTCTACACGCCGAAGGACCGCGATCTGGCGGCCAGCTTCGTGGCGCGGGCCGAGGCGGCCGGGTACAAGGCCATCGTGGTGACCCTGGACACCTGGGTGCCCGGCTGGCGTCCCCGCGACCTGAGCACCTCGAACTTCCCGCAGCTGCGCGGACACTGCCTGTCCAACTACTTCAGCGACCCGGTCTTCCGGTCGAGCCTGCCGCAGTCGCCGGAGGAGAACCCGCAGGGCGCCATCCTGAAATGGGTGTCCACCTTCGGTCAGCCCGTCACCTGGGACGATGTCACCTGGCTGCGGTCGCTGACCCGGCTGCCGCTGGTGGTCAAGGGCATCTGTCACCCCGACGACGTGCGCCGCGCCCGCGACACCGGCGTCGACGGCATCTACTGCTCCAACCACGGCGGCCGCCAGGCCAATGGCGGGATCCCGGCCATCGACTGCCTGCCCGATGTGGTGGCCGCCGCCGATGGTCTGCCGGTGCTGTTCGACTCCGGCATCCGCAGCGGCGCCGATATCGTCAAGGCCCTCGCGCTGGGCGCGACCGCGGTCGGTGTGGGGCGGCCCTACGTCTACGGCCTGGCGCTCGGCGGCACCGACGGTGTGGTGCACGTGCTGCGTTCACTGCTGGCCGAGCTCGATCTGACCATGGCCATCGACGGCTACCCGGGGCTGGCCGATCTCACCCCGGACACGCTGCGGCGCGTCCACTAGACAGCCCGCGGGCATCTGCGACGGTAGGACGGTGAGCAAGCCCGACCTCGAACCCCTGCTGGAGGAGTTCGACGAGTACCTGGCGCTGCAACGAGGTCGTTCGGCGCACACCCGCCGCGCCTACCTGGGTGATCTGCGGTCGTTGTTCGATTTCACCGGCGGCGGTCTGGACACGCTGACCCTGCCCAGGCTGCGGTCCTGGCTGGCCACCCAGGCCGGTGCCGGGGCGGCGCGTACCACGCTGGCTCGGCGCACCTCGGCGATCAAGACGTTCACCGCGTGGGCGCTGCACCGCGGCCTGCTGAGCACCGACCCGGCGGTCCGGCTGCAAACCCCGAAGGCGCACCGCACGCTGCCGTCGGTGCTGCGTCAGGATCAGGCGCTCGACGCCATGGACGCCTTGAATTCGGGTGCGCAACAAGGTGATCCGATGGCCCTGCGGGACCGGCTGATCGTCGAGCTGTTGTACGCCACCGGTATCCGGGTCAGCGAGCTGTGCGGGCTGGACATCGACGATGTCGACCGCTCGCGCCGGTTGCTGCGGGTGCTCGGCAAGGGGAACAAGCAGCGCACGGTGCCGTTCGGCGAGCCCGCCGAGGACGCGCTGGCGGCCTGGCTGGACCGCGGCCGCCCGGAGCTGGTGAAGGCGTCGTCCGGCGCGGCGCTGCTGCTGGGTTCGCGCGGTGCCCGCCTCGACCAGCGGCAGGCCCGCACCGTGGTGCACCAGACGATGGCCGCCGTCGACGGTGCCCCCGACATCGGCCCGCACGGGCTGCGCCACAGCGCCGCGACCCATCTGCTGGAAGGTGGCGCCGACCTGCGCGTCGTCCAGGAACTACTCGGTCATTCGACGCTGGCCACCACCCAGCTCTACACCCACGTCACGGTCGCGCGGCTGCGTGCGGTGCACGATCAGGCCCATCCACGGGCTTGAGCACGATCGGCGTCGACGCCAGCAGTCCCAGCGGGTCCACATAGTCCGCGCGCGAGGCCGGCCCCCACATCGCACCCCAGTGCAGGCAGGCCCGCACCGGGCAGCCCGCGTGACCGTCCAGGAGCACACCCAGCGCGGCGCCGGCCTCCACTCGCTGCCCGGCCCGCACGGCCGGGCGCACCGGCTCGTAGCTGGTGCGCAACCCACCCGGATGCTGGACCGACACCAGCGGCCGGCCCGCCAGCTCACCGGCGAACACCACCGTGCCGCCGGCGCTCGCCAACACGGTCTGACCTGCACTTGCGGCCAGATCTACGCCGCGATGCCCGCGCGTCCAGTTCGGCGACGGTGCGTCGAAACCGCGCGTCACCACCGCCGAGGGCCGCACCGGCCACTGCAGCCGGCCCGCCTCCGCCGTCGCGGTGGCGGTTGCGGTGGCGGCCAATACCGCCATGATGAGCATCGTCAGAACCCTCATCAGCCCAGTTCAGCGCTTCGATCCAGGCCAAGGAAGCCCCGTCCGGGCAAGCTGTGGATGAACCGGCGGTTGTGCACTACTTGCGTGGTCAAAGCACAGGTTCCCACGGTGTAAACTTCTCCCCGCAGCTCACATCCGTGGGCTGACTTCGCGCGTCTGCACCGCAACCCGCTCCTCAGGTTGCACCAGCATGCCGGGCGGTCCTGAACCGGGAAACCGAGTCAGGTCCGGCAGCCGCAGTCGCCAGGGTCCGGATTCACCCGATTCCGGACGTCAACCGACAACGAAAGCAAGGCACAGCCATGGCTGTTGTAACCATGAAGCAGCTGCTCGACAGCGGCGCTCACTTCGGGCATCAGACCCGACGCTGGAACCCCAAGATGAAGCGGTTCATCTTCACCGACCGCAACGGCATCTACATCATCGATCTGCAGCAGACGCTGACCTACATCGACTCGGCCTACGAGTTCGTGAAAGAGACAGTCGCTCACGGCGGATCCGTCATGTTCGTCGGCACCAAGAAGCAGGCGCAGGAGTCCATCGCCGAAGAGGCGACCCGCGTCGGCATGCCGTACGTGAACCAGCGCTGGCTGGGCGGCATGCTCACCAACTTCCAGACCGTGCACAAGCGCCTTCAGCGGATGAAGGAGCTTGAGGCCATGGAGCAGACCGGTGGCTTCGAGGGTCGCACCAAGAAGGAAATCCTCATGCTCACGCGTGAGAAGAACAAGCTCGAGCGCAGCCTCGGCGGTATCCGGGACATGGCCAAGGTTCCGTCGGCCATCTGGGTCGTCGACACCAACAAGGAGCACCTGGCGGTTGCCGAGGCTCGCAAGCTGAACATCCCGGTCATCGCGATCCTGGACACCAACTGCGATCCCGACCTGGTCGACTACCCGATCCCGGGTAACGACGACGCGATCCGCTCGGCCGCCCTGCTGACCAAGGTGATCGCCTCCGCGGTCGCCGAGGGCCTGCAGGCCCGTTCCGGTGCCGGCAAGACCGAGGCCGGCCAGGAAGGCGCCGTCGAGCCGCTCGCCGAGTGGGAGCAGGAGCTGTTGGCGGGAGCCACGACCAGCCCCGCCGCCGACAGCACTGCTGCCGCCGAGCCCACCACCGACGCCTCTTAATCTCCAGGAGACAGCTGTTATGGCGAACTACACCGCTGCCGACGTCAAGCGACTGCGGGAGCTGACCGGCGCAGGAATGATGGACTGCAAGAACGCGCTGGCCGAGAGTGACGGCGACTTCGACAAGGCCGTCGAGGTGCTGCGTATCAAGGGTGCCAAGGACGTCGGCAAGCGCGCCGAGCGCGCCACCGCCGAGGGGCTGGTGGCAGCCAAGGACGGTGCACTGATCGAGCTGAACTCGGAGACCGACTTCGTCGCGAAGAACGCAGAGTTCCAGGAGCTGGCCGAGAAGGTCGTCACCGCCGCCGCAGCCGCCAAGGCTGCCGACGTCGACGCCCTCAAGGCAGCCAAGATCGGCGACATCACCGTCGAGCAGGCCATCGCGGACCTGTCGGCCAAGATCGGCGAGAAGCTCGTTCTGCGCCGCGCGACGTACTTCGACGGCCAGGTCGAGACCTACCTGCACAAGCGTGCCGCCGATCTGCCGCCCGCGGTGGGCGTGCTCGTCGAGTTCACCGGCGACTCGCAGGAGGCCGCACACTCGGTCGCACTGCAGATCGCCGCGCTGAAGGCCAAGTACCTCACCCGTGAGGACGTGCCGGCCGATGTCGTCGCCAATGAGCGTCGTATCGCCGAGGAGACCGCCAAGGAGGAGGGCAAGCCGGAGCAGGCGCTGCCCAAGATCGTGGAGGGTCGCGTCACCGGCTACTACAAGGACGTCGTGCTGCTCGATCAGCCGTCGGTGTCGGACAACAAGAAGTCCGTCAAGGCGCTGCTCGACGAGGCCGGCGTGACCGTGACCCGGTTCGTCCGGTTCGAGGTCGGCCAGGCCTAGTAAGAACCCAGCAGAACCCCGCGTCATCTCGGTGACGCGGGGTTCTGTGCTTTTGCGGACCGTTCTGGTACGTGCTGGTACCGTCGGCGCCATGGCACGTATCCACGCATTCGGTGATGACGCTCTCGGTGATCTGGACGCGGTCGGGCTCGCCGCCGCGCTGCGCAGCGGCGCCGTATCGCGCGCCGAGGTGATCGAGGCCGCGATCGCCCGCGCCGAGGCCGTCGATCCCGCGCTCAACGGATTGGCCCACCGGGCGTTCGACACCGCCCGCGGCGCCCGCCCGCACGGTGGCTTCTTCTCCGGCGTGCCCACCTTCGTCAAGGACAACACCGACGTCGCCGGTATGCCGACCATGGACGGCACCGATGCCTGGACGCCGCGGGCCGCCCCGGCCGACGGGGATTTCGCGCGCACCTACCTGGGCACCGGTCTGGTGGCGCTGGGCAAGACCCAGCTCTCCGAGTTCGGCTTCAGTGCCGCCGCCGAGCATCCCCGCCTCGGTGCGGTGCGCAACCCGTGGAACACCGATCACACCGCCGGTGCCTCATCGTCGGGCTCGGGCGCCTTCGTGGCCGCTGGGGTGGTCCCCATCGCGCACGCCAACGACGGTGGTGGCTCCATCCGGATTCCGGCGGCCTGCAATGGCCTTGTCGGACTGAAACCCTCGCGCGGCCGGCTGCCGTTGGACAAGCAGATGCGTCAGATGCCGCTGCGCATCGTCGCCAACGGCGTCCTCACCCGGTCGGTGCGCGACACCGCGGCCTTCTATCGGGAGGCCGAACTGCTGTGGCGCAACCCGAAGATGCCTGCCATCGGCGACGTGACCGGCCCCGGTGACCGCCCGCTGAGGATTGCCTTCACCACGGAATCGATTGCCCGCGAAGCCAGCCCGGAGATCCGCGAGGCGACGTGCAAGACCGCAGCGCTGCTGGAGGGGCTCGGGCACCGGGTCACCCAGATCGCCAACCCGATTCCGCAGGCCTTCATCAACGACTTCCTGCTGTACTGGTCGCTGCTGGCGTTCGCCCTGGTGCGTGGCGGAAAGAAGACCTTCGGGCCCAGCTTCGACCGTCACAAACTGGACAACCTCACCCTCGGGCTGGAACAACTGGCAGCCCGTAACCTGCACCGGATGCCGCTGACCATCGCACGGCTGTCCCGGACGCGCAGGATCACCGCACGACTGGGCGCTCAGTACGACGTGCTGCTGACCCCGACCCTGGCCGAGGTGACTCCGCCGGTGGGGCACCTGGACCCGACTGCGGACTATCAGCAGATCATCGACCGGCTGACCGAGTGGGTGGCGTTCACCCCGCTGGCCAACATCACCGGAGACCCCGCGATCTCGCTGCCGCTGGGACGATCCGCCACCGGGCTGCCGATCGGGATGATGTTCGGCGCGACCACCGGACAGGAACGCCGCCTGCTGCAATTGGCCTTTCAGCTCGAAGAAGCCAGCCCGTTTGCGCGCATCCAGGACTGATCGGCGACGAAATCCGTTGCGAGGGGGTCACCTTGTTGTAATCGCACGAGGATTCGCGTAACTCCACCGATACCGCGAATCGCGTTCGATGAAACACGGCGCGCCCACCATCGTCCTCGTGGAGCCCCTCGCACCCACAATCGTTCGGTCACCGGAGATCGCCCGCACATCGGGAAACACCTTCGGGTGCCTTGTCCGATTCGCGGTCGCGAACATCCGGCGGCGTCCTGAACGCTTTGTGCTAGCCGTCCTCGGCATCGCCCTGGCGATCGCCTGTGTCACCGTCGTGCGCACCATCTCGGCGAGTTTCGCCATCACCGGCGAAGATTCGGTCACCGACGTGCTCGGCGACGCCCAGCTGTGGGTGGTGCCTGCCGGCGGCGTGCACTATGACCCCGACGCTCAGGCACTGGTCGCCGACGGGGCCGCGCCCACCTTCTCCGCGCCCCAGGGCTGGACCACGACACGGACGCTGTCGGGCACCACCACCCTCGACGGTGCCACGGTGTCCCTGCGCGGCGCCGACGGGGTCCCCGGCGGGCAGGCCGTCGTCGGCGCGGGTCTCGCCGACCGGCTCGGCATCGCACCGGGGGAGACCCTCGACATCGGTGGGCAGCCACTGCTCGCCGAGATCACCGGCAGTGGCCAATCCATCACCGTGTCAACAGATCTGGCCCGCTCAGTCGTCGGCGAGAACGGGTGGTGGACGGTCGGCGCACCGACCGGGCAGGAACACCGTCGCGACCTCGCGAGCGAGTTCGGGACCGCCACCGGTCTGCCCGCCACGGCGGACCCGTCCGTGCAGCCCGAGGCCACCGGCCCCGGACTGATCTACGACACGGTGGGCGGAGCGGGGCCGCTGACCTTCGAGCAGAAGTTCTCGGCGCTGTTCTCCGGCAAGGTCACCAGCTCCACCCTCGGGGTGATCTCGACCATCGGCCTGATCCTGGGTTTCGTCATCGCGGTGTCCTCCTTCCTGGCGGCGGTGGCCGAACGCAAACGGGAGTTCGGCATCATGAGCAGCATCGGACTGGCCGACGAGGTGCTGTACTTCTTCCTCGTCGAATCCGGTATCACCTTCCTGGCCGCCTATCTCGTCGGCGTGCTGGGCGCGGGAGTGGCTGTTGCGCTGGTGATCCCGCAGATCGCGACGCTCACCGCGTGGGGGCAGGCCGCGGGGATGGTTGCGGCGTTCATCCCCGCGATGGCGATCGTCGGAGCGTTGGTCCCCGTGCACCGGTTGCTGCAGCAGCGGCCCGTCGACCTGCTGGGGGGCCGATGAAGTACGGACTCACCTACGGCTGGCTGTCGGCGCGACGCCGGCTGCGCGAGATGATCCTGCCCGCCGTCACCACCGCGACCGGAGCCTTCCTGGTGGTCATCGTGTTCGGGATGTCCGACGGTATCGGTGCACAGTCCGCCGCACTCGGTAACGCCGATGAGATCGGCGCGGCGGTGGTGCTGATCGCGGTGACGGTCCTGCTGGTCGGTGTTGTCGAGGTGGCGGTGGCCACCACCCGCACCGTCGCCAACCGCACCCGTGAGCTCGGAGTCCTTGGCGCCAACGGTATCCCACGACTACCGGTGGTGGCCGCCCTGCTCGTGGAGCCGGTGGTGGCCGCGGTGGTGGGCGCCGTGGGTGGGGCGGGGCTGGCCGTACTCACCGGCATCGCTCTCGACGTCACCGGCCTCGCACCCGGCGGTGTCGACGGCGGCGGACTCGCGCTCGGCGCGGCCATCGGGGTCGTGGTCAGCATCGTCGCGGCCGTCGCGACCAGCATCATCCCCACCTGGAATGCCGCATCGCGGCCACCGATCCGATCACTGAGCAGCGGAGGATAGCCATGACCGCCATCGATGAGACTCCCGTCAAGGTCGCCGCATCGGTGACACCGGCTCCCGTCGTCGACATCTCCGACGTCTGGAAGCTGCACAAGCTCGGCGATGAGGTGGTCAAGGCCCTCATCGCCGTTGAACTCCGGGTCATGCCGGGCGAATTCGTCTGCCTGATGGGGCCCAGCGGCAGTGGCAAGTCCACCCTGCTGAACATCATGGGTGGGCTGGACCGGCCGACCAAGGGCTCGGTGACGGTGGCCGGCCAGGACACCGCCCAGCTCAGCGAGAGCCAGTTTGCCGCGCTGCGGCACGACACCATCGGCTTCATCTTCCAGAGCTACAACCTGATCCCGTTCCTGTCGGCCGTCGAAAACGTGGAACTGCCACTGATGTTCGAGCCCTACGACCGCAAGGCGCTGCGCAGGCGCGCCACCGAACTGCTGGAGATCGTCGGACTGGGGCACCGGATACACCACCAGCCGACGAAGATGTCCGGCGGCGAACAGCAGCGCACCGCCATCGCGCGGTCGCTGATCAGCAACCCCACCCTTGTGTTGGCCGACGAACCCACGGCCAACCTGGACCACCGTACGGGGGAGACGGTGGTGCGCATGCTGCGCGACCTGTGCTCGACGCTCGGTGTCACCGTCGTCGCCAGCACCCATGACGCAGGAGTGGCCGAAGAAGCAAGCCGTGTCGTTCAGATGAGGGACGGAGAGATCGTATGACTGCAGAATTAGAGGCGCCGGCGTCAGCAGACCGCGACAAGCTCATGACCACCGAGCTTGTCCCCGAACAGATCCTGCCCAAGGTGATGACGACGTTCGGCCTCACCGCCGCATACGTGTTCATCATCTGCTGGATCACCGGATCCTCGGTGATGGCCGGCGGCGGCTGGACCGCCATCCCGATGTGGGTCCTCGGCATCCTGACCTTCCTGATCCCGGCGGGAATGGCGGTCGTGGAGCTCGGCAACCTGTGGCCGGGGCAGGGTGGTGTGTACATCTGGGCCACTCGGACGATGGGCGAGACGTGGGGTTTCATCGGCGGATACCTGTCCTGGGTGCCGGTGATCCTCAATGCCGCATCCTCACCGGCGGTCGTGCTGCAGTTCCTGCTGCTGGCCTTCCACGCCGAGCTCGGGTTGACCACCAGCATCATCCTGCAGTTGGTGATCCTGTGGACCGTGATCGGTCTGGCACTGGCCAAACTCGCGGCCAACCAGAAGATCATGAACATCGTCTTCGTCGTCTACGGGATTCTGACGCTGACGATCTTCGTCTCGGGACTGCTGTTCGCCGTGAACAACGGATCGGCGACGCCGTTCAGCTGGGCCGAGGCCACCATTCCCAACTTCGCCGTGGCCGGCTTCCTGTACGGCACCGTGCTGCTGTACCTGCTGGGTGTGGAGACCCCGTACAACATGGGCGCGGAGTTCCTCTCGGTGCGCAAGAGCGGCCCGAAGATGATCCTGTGGGGGTCGGTGGCGCTGGTCGCGATCTACCTGCTGACCACGCTGGGCACCATGATGGCGCTGCCCGGTGACCAGATCGATCCGGTGACCGGTGTGATCGGGATGCTCGACGTCGCCGGTTTCCCCGGGCTGATGGAGATCTGCGCCATCGTGCTGGCGTTCATCATCATCGTGGCGTTGATGACCTACCAGGTGGCCTACTCGCGGCTGATCTTCGTCTCGGGCCTGGAACGTCACCTGCCGCGCATCTTCACCCACCTCAACCCGCGCACCCGGAACCCGGTGTCGGCCATCCTGATTCAAGGTGTGTTGTCCTCGCTGATCCTGGTCGGCCTGTACTCGCAGAGCAGCATGGCCAACGTCACGATCTATCTGCAGGGCGGCTTGAGCACCGTGTGGCTGCTGTCCGGGTTCTTCTTCCTGATCCCGGTCATCGTCGCCCGCAAGAAGTACGCCGATCGGTATGCCACCGAAAAGTTCTGGCGGATTCCGGGCGGGATGGCCGGCGTGTGGACGGTCGCCGTGGTCGGTTCCATCGGCACCGTCGGCGGCATCTACTACTCGTTCGTCACGCCCTGGATCGACGTGCCGCAGGCGACGTGGATGACCTGGGTGGGCGGGATCAGCCTGGGTATGTTCGCCCTCGGCCTGACCGTCTACATCTTCGGGCGCCGCTCGGCGCGGAAGGTCTCCCAGGACGACGCACTGGCCCACCTGGCCGTTTTCGACCTCACCAAGACAGCAGAGGACACAGCCAAATGACGATGGACAGCACGGTGCTGACTACCGATCTCACCGAGGATGCCACCCGATACCCTCTGGACCCGCTGAGCGGGGCGGAGATCGAGGCAGCCGCCGCCATCATCTCCGAATCCGACTACGCGACACCGACGCTGAAGTTCGTCATGATCAGCCTGGCGGAGCCGGCCAAGACCGCGGAGCTGACCTTTACCGGCGCGCAGGTTCCGCGGCAGGCGTTCGTGACGATGTATGACGCCGCGGCCAAACTGATCTACGAGGCCGTCGTCGATATCGACGCGCGGGTGATCGACTCCTGGACGCCGATCCCGGGCCGCTTCCCGTCCTACCTCGTCGAGCACATGACCGGGGTGGAGGAGAAGGTCCGGGAGGACCCGCGCTGGCAGGAAGCGATGCGCAAACGAGGCGTCACCGACTTCAGCCTCGCGATGATCGATCCGTGGCCTGCGGGCTATTACGGTGCCGGGGACCACTACGACAACTCGCCACTGATCTGCCGTCCGCTGACGTTCATGCGGGCGGCACCGTCCGAGCACGGCTACGCCCGCCCGGTCGAGGGGCTGATCGTCACCTTCGACCTGGACAAGATGGAGGTGCTCGGCATCGAGGACCACGGCGTGGTGCCACTGCCTCCGACGGCGGGTAACTACGACCCGAAGTTCATGTTCGACGAGAACAACCGGCCGGCGTTCACCGCGTTCCGTGATGATGTCAAACCCATCGAGATCACCCAGCCCGACGGGCCGAGCTTCACCGTCGACGGGTGGAAGGTGCAGTGGCAGAAGTGGTCTCTGCGTATCGGGTTCAACCCGCGCGAGGGCATCACCCTGCACGAGGTCACCTACACCGACCGCGGCCAGACGCGTCCGATCCTGTACCGGGGGTCGCTGTCGGAGATGGTGGTGCCCTACGGCGACACCGCACCCACACACTG
This sequence comes from Mycolicibacterium frederiksbergense, assembly GCF_012223425.1. Lineage (GTDB taxonomy): Bacteria > Actinomycetota > Actinomycetes > Mycobacteriales > Mycobacteriaceae > Mycobacterium > Mycobacterium frederiksbergense. The sequence goes on along the minus strand of NZ_CP038799.1, from coordinate 82,324 downwards.
GAACAAGAACGTCTTCGACATGGGCGAGGTCGGGATGGGTTTCTCGGCCAACCCGCTCACCCTGGGGTGCGACTGTCTCGGGGAGATCCACTACTTCGACGGCACGGTGAACGACTCCGACGGCAATGCGGTCACCATCCCGAATGCCATCTGTATGCACGAGGAGGATTTCGGCATCTCCTGGAAGCACACCGATTTCCGCACCGGTGAGGTCGAGGTGCGGCGGTCGCGCCGGCTGGTCGTCTCGATGATCTGCACCGTCGGCAACTACGAGTACGGGTTCTTCTGGTACTTCTACAACGATGCCTCCATCGAGGTCGAGGTGAAGCTCTCCGGCGTCCTCACCACCGGTGCGGTCGAGGTCGAATCCGGTGAGCAGCCGCGCTGGGGCAAGATGGTCGCTCCCGGCATCTACGGTCCGAATCACCAGCACTTCTTCAATTTCCGGCTCGACATGAGTGTCGACGGCGCGGGGAACAGTGTCTATGAGGTGGATTCGATTCCCGAGCCGGACCCTGAGCTCAACCCGCACCACAACGCCTGGATCACCCAGGACACGCTGGTGGCCTCCGAGGCCGCCGGTGCGCGCGACTGGAACTGGTCGACCGGCCGGTACTGGAAGGTGACCAACCCGTCGAAGAAGAACGAACTGGGAATCCCGGTGGCCTACAAGCTGGTACCCAAGGACGTCGTGCCGGTCATGGTGCAGGAGGGCTCCTTCATCTACGACCGCGCCCGGTTCCTGCAGCACAACCTCTGGGTGACGAAGTACGACCCGGCCGAGAAGTTCGCGGCCGGTGACTACATGTACCAATCGGCCGACGTTCAGGGGCTGCCGGAGTTCGTCGCCGACGACGCGCCGCTGGAGGACAGTGACGTGGTGCTCTGGTACACCCTGGGGGCGCATCACATCGTGCGGCCGGAGGACTGGCCGGTGATGCCGTGCGCGTACACCGGTTTCCACCTCAAGCCGATCGGCTTCTTCGACGGCAACCCGGCGCTGGACCTGCCGCCGTCACCGCCGAAGGCGTGCCACGGGCATTAGATCGTCCAGCGCTCGTCAGTCTGTGCCGACGGCGGCCAGGATGCGTTTGAGTGCATCCCGGTCGCCGTCACTGACATGCCCGAGCACGCGGAGCTCTGCCGCGCGCACGCCCTCGTCGGTGCGCTTGAGCAGCGCAAGGCCTTCGCGGGTCAACTGCGCGGGCAGCGCCCGCCCGGATGAGACGCTCGTCGGCCGCGAGACCAGCCCGCGGCTCTGCAACCCGCGCAGCACCATGTTCATCGCCTGCGGCGAGACCGCGAGATCACGGGCCAGTTCGGCATTGGAGCGGCCCGGCGCCTTGGACAGTATCCGCATGCAGATGTATTGCGGGAAGCCCAATTCCAGTGGCTCCAGCACCGTGGTGGTGACCTCGGTACGCAGTGTCTGTGCCACCCGGTGCAGGAGATAGCCGAGCGGCTGATCGTGCGGGTGCTCAGCCATGTCAATCATATTGACACATATCAACTAGATTGATATACCGGAACCATGAGCACAGACGACACGTTCGAATCCGCCTACCGCGGCGACGCTCCGGAGTTCGAGGGCGTCCGTCCGCCGTGGAGCATCGGCGCGCCACAACCCGAGATCGCCGCACTGATCGACGCGGGAAAGGTGCACGGCGATGTCCTCGACGCCGGGTGCGGCGAGGCCGCGACCGCGTTGACGCTGGCCGAGCGGGGTTTCGCCGCGGTGGGCCTGGACATGTCACCGACCGCGATCGAGTTGGCCCGGGCCGAGGCCGCCAGGCGTGGCCTGGACAACGTCACCTTCGAGGTGGCCGATATCAGCGCCTTCACCGGGTATGACGGGCGGTTCGGCACCATCATCGACAGCACCCTTTTTCACTCCATGCCGGTGGAACTGCGCGAGGGGTATCAGCAGTCGATCGTGCGCGCGGCCGCTCCCGGAGCCGCCTATTTCGTGTTGGTCTTCGACGCCGCGGCGGTACCCGCCGGCGGCCCGATCAACGCGGTGACCGCCGATGAACTGCGTGACGTGGTCGGCAGGTACTGGCAGATCGACGAGATCCGGGCCGCCCGCATTCACGCCAATCTGCCCGACGAGGTGGTCAACGCCGGCGTTTTCGCCGGCAACGACATCCGCGATGAGGGCAATGGCCGCAGGTCGGTCGGGGCGTGGTTGCTGGCTGCGCACCTGGGCTGATCCCACCTCATGACGGCGCCCCCGCCACCCGAACGTGGCGGGGGCGCCGTCATGAGGCAGGATTGGTGACGCCGTCCGTGCGGATTCGCCTGGGTGGCGATTCTGTGTCGGGACAGCAAGGAGTCTGATGGCGGAGCCAGACAAGGCCGGCCCCGGAGTCATCCGGCCCGCGTATTCGCGTGTGCTGCTGAAGCTCGGCGGCGAGATGTTCGGTGGCGGGCAGGTGGGCCTCGACCCCGATGTCGTGGCCCTGGTGGCCCGGCAGATCGCCGATGTCGTGCGTGCCGGCGCCCAGGTGGCCGTCGTCATCGGCGGCGGTAACTTCTTCCGCGGCGCCCAGCTGCAGCAGCGGGGGATGGAACGCACCCGCAGCGACTACATGGGCATGCTCGGTACCGTCATGAACAGCCTTGCGCTGCAGGACTTCCTGCAGAAGGAAGGTATCGACACCCGCGTGCAGACCGCCATCACCATGGGGCAGGTCGCCGAACCGTACATCCCGCTGCGCGCCCGACGGCATCTGGAGAAGGGCCGCGTCGTCATCTTCGGCGCCGGCATGGGACTGCCCTACTTCTCCACCGACACCACCGCCGCACAACGCGCCCTGGAGATCGGAGCCGAGGTGGTGCTGATGGCCAAGGCCGTCGACGGGGTGTTCACCGACGACCCCCGCAAGAACCCCGATGCCACGCTGCTGACCGCGATCACCCACCGCGAGGTGATCGATCGGGGACTGCAGGTCGCCGATTCCACCGCTTTCAGCCTCTGTATGGACAACGGCATGCCGATCCTCGTGTTCAATCTCCTCACCGACGGAAATATCGCGCGAGCGGTTGCAGGTGAGAAGATCGGAACACTGGTCACCACGGACAAGGAGACACCGTGATCGACGAAACCCTCTTCGACGCTGAAGAGAAGATGGAGAAGGCGGTGACGGTGGCGCGCGACGACCTGTCGTCGATCCGCACCGGCCGGGCCAACCCGGGCATGTTCTCCCGGCTGAACATCGAGTACTACGGTTCCCCGACGCCGATCACCCAGCTCTCCAGCATCAATGTCCCCGAGGCGCGTCTGGTCGTCATCAAGCCCTACGAGGCCAGCCAGCTCAAGCCGATCGAGGACGCCATCCGCAACTCGGACCTCGGCGTCAACCCGTCCAACGACGGCAACGTCATCCGGATCTCGGTGCCGCAGCTCACCGAGGAACGCCGCCGCGAGCTGGTCAAGCAGGCGAAGTCCAAGGGTGAGGACGCGAAGGTCTCGATCCGCAACATCCGCCGCAAGGCGATGGAGGAACTGGCCCGGATCAAGAAGGACGGCGAGGCCGGCGAGGACGAGGTCGGGCGCGCCGAGAAAGATCTGGACAAGAGCACCGGGCAGTACACAACCCAGATCGACGAGCTGGTCAAACACAAAGAAGGCGAGCTGTTGGAGGTCTGATGACCTTTCAGCAGGGCAGTCCAGTGGTAGACCCCGAACCGCCGAAGAAAACGTCGCGCGCAGGTCGCGACCTGCCGGCCGCCATCGTCGTCGGCGCCCTCCTCGGCGGATCCCTCATCGCCATTCTGCTGTTCGCACCGCTGGTCTGGGTGGGTGTCGTCGCCGCGGCGATGGCCGTCGCCACCCACGAGGTGGTGCGCCGTCTGCGGGATGGCGGATTCTCCATCCCGGTGATCCCGCTGCTGATCGGCGGGCAGGCGATCGTCTGGCTGACTTGGCCCTACGGCGCCACCGGCGCGCTGGGCGCGTTCGGCGCGACCGTGGTGCTGTGCCTGATCTGGCGGCTGGTCAGCGGGGGCCTGAGCGCCGCACCCACCAACTATCTGCGCGACGTCGCGGTGACGATCTTCCTGGCCGCCTGGATCCCGCTGTTCGGCGCCTTCGGTGCCCTGCTGATCTACCCCGAGGACGGCGCCGGGCGGGTGTTCTGCCTGATGCTGGGCGTGGTGGCCTCCGATATCGGCGGGTACGCCGCGGGCGTGCTGTTCGGTAAGCACCCCATGGTGCCGGCGATCAGCCCCAAGAAGTCCTGGGAAGGGCTGGTCGGCTCGCTGGTGCTGGGCATCGCGGTATCGGTGCTCACGGTGCAGTACCTGCTCGACCAGCCGGCCTGGGTGGGTATCCCGCTGGGGATCATGCTGGTCGTCACCGGCACTCTCGGCGATCTCGTCGAGTCTCAGGTCAAGCGTGACCTCGGCATCAAGGACATGGGCACGCTGCTGCCCGGGCACGGCGGTCTGATGGACCGGCTCGATTCGGTGCTGCCGTCCGCGGTGGCCACCTGGATCGTGCTGACGGTGCTCACCTGATCCGAGATTGAGCTACCTGGTGCTGTCGGGCCAGCCCGGTGATGCGGGCTCGGCGGACGGTGGTGTGTCGAGCGAGGCCTTGATGTTCGCGTCGCGCTCAGTGCGCCAGTGCGGCAGCAGATCGGAGCACTGCGAGAGCCGTTGAGCGCCGTCGACCTGTTCGTCGGAGGTGTACTCGAGGTCCATGTTCGTTCCCCAGGCGATGTCGCTGGCGCCGGTGACGCGCCACGGACCGAACACGTCTCCGGCGGGTGCGGGATTCGGCCCACGTTGTTCGCCGGCCACCATCGCAGGCGCATCGGCGGTCGGCGGGGCGTCGGTGAACTCGACCCGCCACACCTTCATGCCGTTGACGTCGTTGAGGCCCGTGTGGCTCGCGGCATATTTGACGACGGACACGTACGTTCCCCGCTCGTCGCCCTCGCGAAAGACCTTGTACAGGCCGTCGCACACGTAGGCGCGGTAACCATCCTCGACCGGCGTGATCTCGAGAATGTGGAAGAACTCGTTGCCGTAGAACGGCCCCGGCGGACCGAATCGCTCGACGCCGGGTACCGGTCGGACGGCCTCCAACTGGGCGGGGGGATCAGGCTTTGGCGCGGGCAATTCGGGCACTGCCCGATCGAAGCCCGGGTAGGTGTCGCCGATATCGCCAGTCAGTTGCCCGATCCGATAGGACTCCAAATACGCGCGCAAGGGCACCGCCGGGCCCGACACCAATTCGATGCCTGGCTCCGCGGCCCAGCGGAAGCGGAAGTCGGCCAGACTTTGCGGCCAGTTCGCGAAGGTCGGCGCGGGCGGAGCCTCGTCACCTTGGCACCCCGACAGCCCCAGGGCTGCCAGCAGTACGACCGCGCACCACCGGATCGTCGACAACACGTCCTTATCCTCCCGTGTGCCCTGTCGGAGTGGGCAGCGCGTCCCGGTACGCGTCCTCGTAGTCCTCGATACCGACCTTCACCGTCGGGTCGATTCCCATGAAGTAATCCGTGAACGCCGAGCGAAAGTCGCCAAAGTCGTCCTGCTTCATCGGCTTGAGTTGGTTGGTCTCGGGGTCGATCAGGCCGAACTCCTGGAAGACGGCCGGGTCGCCCAGGTTGGCGTCGATCAATCGCTGGGCCACGGCGTATTGCATCATCTCGGAACTCTGCTGGGCGATGTAGGTGGGGTCGGCGCCCACGGGTGCATCGCCGACGAAGATCTGGTGCAGGGGGTCGACAGGCATCTTGTCGTTCCACTCCAACAGTGTTGAGACGCCGGGGATCTCCCCACCGAGGGTCTTGGCGACATCGAACCATTGTCCGCGGCTTTCGTAGGCCCTCACGTCCTGCAGGTTGCCGTACTCGATGGCGTCATTGTCGGCGATGTTGGCCGCGGAATCGATGACGCCGCGTAACGTGCCCGCTGATTGCAGATCGCCGGTGTTGACCGTGCCGCCGTCGATGATGGACTGTTCAAAGTTGGCTTGGTACTGCAGGCCGTTGAGATAGGCCTGGCTGTTCAGGGTGGTCGCGGCGTCCGCATTGCTGTCGATCACGGCGAACAGATCCCGCATGACCGGCATCTCCGGGTTCTTCATGTCATCCAATGGGAGAAAACCTTGGCTGCTGTCCAGGGAATTGCCGAGCATGTCGTCGATGTAGGGCTTGTTGGCCTCCGCGAGTGCCTGGGTGAGCTCGGGGTTGACCTGGCCGACCGACTGCCCGTCAGTGCCGGGGATGTCAAGCAACTTCGGCGTGTTCTCGCCGCCGACATAGGAGTCGACCGCATGCATGATTTGCCCAGCGCGGAGGGCCTGGTCCATCTGCGTGGGGTCGGTCAGGTCGGTTGGTATTGCGCCGGTGCCGTTGAGTAGCGTGCCAGCCGCGGCGCCGTCGTCTGCCCACTGATGGGTGAACAGGTCTTCGATGAACGCGCCGTTGGGTGTCATCCCGTCGGCGCCTGTGAGCTCGGTGTGCACGGCCATCTGGTCGCGTCCCGCGGCGGACAGCATGTCCTGCACGGCCGGGTCGATCAGTCGCTGTGTCATGTCAGCATTGCCCTCCCACGGGATGTGGGGAGGATTGTGCAGACCGTGCAGGATCTCCTCCGACTTGTCGAGGAGCGCCGCGTCTATCGCGGTGCCCTGCTGCAGCGCGGGATCTCCTGCCGACACGATCGCCGCGACGTCGCGGTAGTTGTCGATCTCGGGGAACGGTTTCTCCATGTCGGGCATGTTGATTGTCGGGTTGCCTTGCTCGTTGGTGCCCTGCGTCGGAACGGCGGGACCGCGCGTCGGGCGCTCGAACGTCTCTCGAATGCCCGATGGCAGGTTCTGCATGCCGCCTTGGGTGGGCACGCCCTCCCCGGGCTCGCCTGCCGTGCTGATGTTCTCGTTGCCCAGCAGCTGGAGCGCGTCGGTGACGGCGCCGCCGTTCTGGCCGTTGGCGTTCATCTGATCAATCATCGAGCGAATCTCGGCTGGGCTCTTGCCATCCAGCGATCGCGACAGGTTGTTCAGGTATTCCATCTGGCTTGTGGGCAACACCAGCTCACCGCGCATCAAAGCTTCTTGCTGCTCGGGCGTGAGGTTGGTGTTTTCCTCCAAACGCGCCATTTCCTCCGGGGTGAGCCGCCCGTCCTGAAGCGACTGCCCATCGTTGGTGCCCTGCTCGCCGGGTAGCTCCGGATCGCCGCCGGTCGCCGCAGCCAGCACCCGCGCCAGGTCGGCGTCGGCTTCTTCGGCGGCAGCGAGTACGGCCGTCATCTTGTTTTCGACCTCGGCGGTCTTGGTGACCAGTGCGTCTACTTCTTCCTGAGTCCACCCGGTGGTGTCGGGCGGGATCACCGAATTGGTGGCCAGGTCGATCTGGACGTGTGGAGCCGCGGCCGCGTAGTCAAGGAGGCTCTGCAGCTCGTTCTTGACTGCGCGTACGTCCTGGGCGGATTTCTGCGCGCCGAGCGAGACCAGAATGGCCTCCTGCTGAGAGACTGTCAGCTTCGCGGCCGACTGCTCGATCGCGCGCTGCGCGGCCTCGCCCGACTCGCCCTGCCATGTCTGAAACACCGAGAGGTTTCGCAGGGTCTCGGCAGTTTGGCCGCTGCTCCGCGCACGCTGGGATGCCGCCTCAGACACTTCATCGATCTGCTCCGGGTCCCAGCGGCCAATATCAGCCAGCGTCGTTGTCAACGATTACAAACCCATTGAGTCGAGACCGGATGCGGCTGTGTCGATGGCCGCCTTTTCCTGAGAGTCGGTACCCGTATACATGGATGCGGCGGACCTCAGTGCCTCGACATGACCGACCAACTCGCTGTAGTGCCGGGTGGAATCTTCCTCCCACTTCGCGGCGGATGCGGTCAGCGCGGCCGCACTAGAGCCGATCCATCCGGGCTGGGCGGCGCCGATACGGGAATGCGCAGAGCCATGGTCCGCGCGCAAGTTGTCAGCGGCGACGTCGACATGGTCGGCGGCGATCAAAACCTCTGTCGGATCGACCCGCAGGCCCTCCACGCTCATCGAATGTCCCCCTTCGAAGAGTTGAGCAAGAGTTTCCTTTCGATGATATCGGCCTGCGAGCGCACCCCTTGACACTAAAACCGCGCCTTCGACGTCACCGTTGACGTTGCGGTGACCGGTTGTTACCGAGAAGCCGGCGCGAGCTTTCGTGTGCGGTCCGCAGCATCACCTCGACTGAGTTACGCGGTTGTTGAGGGGGAGAAACTGCCTTGCGGTGAGTCGATCCCCGGCAAGATTCGTGGCCTCACCGTCCGCGGTGAGATACTGGACGAACATCATGGCCATCTCGCTTCCGCTTGTTTTCGATCCCCCGCGACGCGCTCTGCCGCCGCGGCATCTCGCCGACCTCGATGCCGACGGCCGGGTGGCCGCCGTTGCCGAGCTGGGCCTGCCCAAGTTCCGGGCGAAACAGCTGGCCAACCAGTACTACGGGCGGCTCATCGCCGACCCGCATGAGATGACCGATCTGCCCGCCGCGGTGCGTGAGCAGGTCGCCGGAGCACTGTTCCCGACCCTGATCGAGCCCGCCAAGCAGATTCAGTGCGACGCCGGGGAGACCCGGAAGACGTTGTGGCGTGCGGTCGACGGCAGCACCTTCGAGTCGGTGCTGATGCGCTATCCGCAGCGCAACACCGTGTGCATCTCGTCACAGGCCGGCTGCGGGATGGCCTGCCCGTTCTGCGCGACCGGCCAGGGCGGGCTGCAGCGCAACCTGTCCACCGCCGAGATCCTTGAGCAGGTCCGGGCCGCCTCGGCGACCATGCGCGCCGAGCATGACGGCAGGCTCTCCAACATCGTCTTCATGGGTATGGGAGAGCCGCTGGCCAATTACAACCGCGTGCTCGCCGCCGTCAAGCGCATCATCGCCCCGCCGCCGGAGGGTTTCGGGATCAGCGCCCGCTCCGTCACGGTGTCCACCGTCGGGTTGGCGCCGGCGATCCGCAAGCTGGCCGACGAGCGGCTTGGCGTGACGCTGGCGGTGTCGCTGCACACCCCCGACGACGAACTACGCGACACCCTGGTGCCGGTGAACAACCGCTGGAGCGTCGACGAGGTGCTCGACGCGGCGCGCTACTACGCCGACAGCACCGGCCGGCGGGTGTCCATCGAGTATGCGTTGATCCGCGATGTGAACGACCAGCCGTGGCGCGCGGACCTGCTCGGCAAGAAGCTGCACAGCAAGCTGGGTCCGTTGGTGCACGTCAACCTCATCCCGCTGAACCCGACACCGGGCAGTGAATGGGACGCCAGCCCCAAACCCGTCGAGCGCGAGTTCGTGAAACGGGTCATCGCCAAGGGCGTCTCCTGCACGGTGCGCGACACCCGCGGCCGCGAGATCGCCGCGGCCTGCGGGCAGTTGGCGGCCGAGGGCTGATCCCTCAGGGTGCCGGCGGGTTGCTGAACCAGACGTTCTCCTCGCGCAGGCTCCGGCTGCGCCAACCGTCGGCGGTGCGCACCAGTTCGTGGTGGTAGTACCCACCGCACGCGCTCTGGGTCGACATCCCGGGTAGCATCATCGGGTTGTAGAACATGGCCCGCGCCGTCGCAGCATCGCCGTCGATATCGGCCTCGATGTTGGTGATGTAGTGCATGCTCCACGGAATCGTCGCGAAACCCGCTGAGAGCCAATCGATCACCTCATCCCGGTCACCCGCAATGGCACCCGCCGAGGTGTAGTCGATATGGGCGTCCGCGGTGAAGACCGAGCGGTAGAGCTCCCAGTCCTTGGTGTCCACCCCGCGGGCGTAGCGGGCCAGCAGCGCCCGGATCTCCAGTTGATCGTCCGCCCAGCTCATCTGGCCACCTCCAGCCGCAGATTGCGGATGCGCCAGCCCGCCGGCGTGCGCACCAGATCGTCATGCCAGCGGCCGGCAAAGTAGCTGATCTCATCCGATCCCGGTAACTGAACGGCGTTGAACCACATGGCAACTGTCTGCGAGCGATCGTGCTCGACGGTGCTCTCGATATTGGTGACGTAGTGCATACCCACCGATATCGACTGCTGACGGCGTCCCAGAAACTCGACCGCGTCCGCCACGGTTCCGACGATGAGTCCGGCCGCCGAGTAGTCGACCCACGCGTCATCGGTGAACAACTCACGGTAGGACACCCAGTCCTTGGAATCGACCGCGCGGCAATACCGGCTCAGCAGGGCCTCGATCTCCAGTGCGTCGGTGACCGACACTATTCGGGCATGCCGATGGTTTTGGCGGCCAGGTATTCCCGGTAGCCCTCCGCGCCGTTGCGGTAGCCCAGACCACTCTGCTTGGTGCCGCCGAACGGGCTGTCGATACCGAAGTGGCTCTTGCCGTTGATCGTGACGTTGCCGGTGCGCATCCGGGTGGCCACCGCGAACGCCCGGTCCAGATCGCCGCCGCTGACCTCCCCGGAAAGTCCGTAGATGGAGTTGTTGGCGATCGCGACGGCTTCGTCGTCGCCCTCGTAGGGGATGACGGCCAGCACCGGCCCGAAGACCTCCTCCTGGGCGATCTGGCTGTCGGGGTCGACATCGGCGAGCAGGGTGGCCTGGGTGTAGTAGCCCACCGGTAGCTTCTCCGGCACACCGCCGCCGGTGACCAGGCGCGCCCCGGATTCGACGGCGTTCTTGACCAGGCCGAGCACCTTCTGTCGCTGGGTCTCGCTGATCTGCGGGCCCTGCATGTTGGCCGGATCCCACGGATCGCCGACCGGGAAGTTCTCCATCATGTTCTTCATGATCTCGATGCCCTCGTCATAGCGGCTGCGCGGCAACAGGATCCGGGACGGCAGGATGCAGGACTGGCCACTCATCACGCAGGCCATCAACGCGGCCATCGGCAGGGCCATGGTGAAATCGGCATCGTCGAGCACGATGTGGGCGCTCTTGCCGCCGAGTTCCAGCAGCGTCTTCTTCACCGTCGGCGCACCGGCGGCCAGGATCGCCCGGCCGGTCGCCGTCGATCCGGTGAAGGTGATCATGTCCACCCGCGGGTCGGCCGCCAGCGCGGCGCCCACCGCATTGGCATCGGAGGTCACCACGTTGAATACGCCGGGCGGGATGTCGGTCTCCTCGGCCACGATGCGGCCGTACTCGCTGCCCGACCACGGGGTGAGCTGCGCGGGTTTGAGCACCACCGTGTTGCCCGCCATCAGGGCGGGCACGGTCTCGGCGATGTTGAGATAGAACGGCACGTTCCACGGGGTGATGGCGCCGACGACGCCGACCGCCTCATAGTGGATCTTGCGCCGGGCGGGCCCGAGCGGGGTGTCGTGCACGCCGTTGTCGGCCAGATACTCGAAGTTCTTGCCGTGCTCGGCCCAATGCTTGACTTCCTCGATGGGGCTCTCGATCTGGCTGCCGGTGACCTTGACCGGGCAGCCCACCTCGGTGATGAGCACCCGGCGCAGATGTTCTTTGTTGCGTTCCAACGCCTCGTGCAACTGGGTGAGACAGTGGTGGCGGAAGTCGAGGTCGCGGCTCCAGTCGGTGTCGTCGAAGGCGCGCCGGGCCGCGGCGACGGCACGCGCCATATCGTCGGTGGTGCCGTCGGTGGCCTGACCGGCCACCTGCTCGTCGGCCGGGTGGATCACATCGAACAGCGCTCCGCTGGCGGTGAGCTGAAGCTCCCCGTCGATGAGCATGCGCTGTTCGCCGGCCAGGACTCCTGTGTCACTCTGCACGCTGGTCATCTGCTCAGCATTACAAATCGGCGCGGCAGTGTCAGCCCCTTGGGCCGAATCGGCTACTTGATGCCGACGGCGTGCCGCAGCTGTGCGAGGAAATCTCCCTCGTCATCGCTGCGGACGATGTAGTGCGAGATCGCCACCCGGATCGCGGTGGACGCCTTCACCTGGGCATTGGCCCCGGAGAGCAGTTTGAGCAGCCGTGCCCGCATCACCGGTATCACGTGGGTCAACTGGGCGATGACGACCTCGGGTTCGATGTCGACGACCCGGACCCCGGAGTAGGACTGCTGGTACTCGACGATGAATCGCAGTGCGGCGTCCAGCTTTTCGGTGCCACGCAGGCCGGCGGTCGCCGTACTGATCCCGGTGTCGAACATCTCGCGCTCGTAGACGCCGAACGCGCCGAGCAGTTCCTCTTTGGAGGCGAACCAGCGGTACAGCGTAGGCCGGGACACCCCGGCCTGTAGCGCCACCTCGGACAGACTCAGCTTCGTCTGCCCGCTGCGTCCGAGCACCTCAGCCGTCGCGGCCAGAATCCGGCGCCGCGTCGAGGTGTCCTCGGCGGCGTCGGCGTGCGCGGAAAGGGGCTTGTTCACGGTACCGATGGTAGTGGTTGTGCCATCACAAAGAGGCCTTCAGCGCGTAAACCGTGTCGAGTTCCTCCAGCGCGCACACCGCCCGGCCGAGGCCCTCCAGGGCGATGCCCTCGTCCTGCATCCCGCCCATCCCGGCGGTGATCACGGTGGCCACATAGGCGTAGAGCGCCGCTTGGCGGTACCGCTGCCACAGTTCGTCGCGGTCCATCTCGGGCCCACCCGCGGCGTGCAGGGCACCGCGGTACACGTCCAGCAGTTCGCGCTGATTTCCTACCCGAGCGTCGGTGGTCATGCTGGTGATCAAGGTGTAGGACAGTTCCCGGGACGGATGCCCGCGGCGCACCGCTTGCCAGTCGAGTAGTCCGGCTTTTCCGTTGCGGAAGTAGACATTTCCCGGATGTGCGTCGCCGTGCATGATGGTGTGCGGACCCCGGTCGATCAGGGTGGCCACCGCCCGGTAGTTGTCATTGATGAACTGACCCGTGCGCACCGGGATCGCGGTCTTGCCCTCCAGCCGGCGGGCCGCGGCGTTGGCCAGTGACCCGGTCAGCAGCGACGTCGCATCGCCCGATGCCGTGTAGACCCACGGGTAGGGGTCCAGTCGTCGCCAGAAGGTGGCGTGCACCCGTGCCAGCAGTTCCACGATGAGCGCCGCGCGGTCCGGGTCCAGTGGGTGCAGAGTGTCGGGGAATTCACAGGCCGGCTGCCCGTCGGCCGCCAGATCCTCCAATACCAGCACGAACCGCCCGGTGACGGGGTCGAGGGCCGCGCCGTGGCAGACGGGCACATCGCCGAGTTGGCCGGACAGCTCCCGATAGAACCGCACCTCGGTGTCGGCGAGCCGTCCGAGTTCGCCCATCATTCGGGTGGCTGCGGTCTCGGCGGGCATCTTGACGAAGACCGAGCCGGGCACGTCGGTACCGGTCAGGGCCAGCCGGGCCCGCGACGAGGTGCCGGCGTCGCCGTCGAGCAGTGACACCGAGGTGACGCTGCGCCCGAGCAGGCCCGACAGATAGGCCGCGTCCAGACCGCCGATGTGGCGGGGGATTGCGCGCGCCCGCCCGAATATGGCGTCGGTTGCGATACGTTGCATCCCGCGCCCGAGATGCGCAGCCAGACCGAACACCGGGGCGATGCTGCTGACCTGCGGAGGCATCGTGCAAGCTTACAAATCAAATCAATATTGTAAAGCTTATTGAAGGGATTCCCATGTCTGGACCGATGGAGGGGTTCCGGGTCGTCGAGCTCGGTGTCTGGGTGGCGGCGCCGGCGGCGGGGGCGATCCTGGCCGACTGGGGTGCCGATGTCATCAAGATCGAACCGCCCACCGGTGATCCGGCCCGCTCATTCGGTCGGATGATGGGGCTCGACAGCGACCTCGGTAGCGCGTCCAATCCGCCCTTTCAGATGGACAACAGGTCCAAGCGCAGCATCGTGCTCGATCTCGGAACCCCCAACGGCAGGCGGACCGCCGTCGAATTGATCACCGGCGCAGACGTTTTCCTGACCAACATCCGTCCGGCCGCGCTGGCCCGATTGGGCCTGGATTTCAGTTCGGCGGCCGCGCACAACCCCCGGCTGGTGTATGGGCTCATCACCGGGTATGGCACCGAAGGCCCCGATGCGGACCGGGCCGCCTACGACGTGGCCGCCTTCTGGGCGCGGGCCGGGATCGCCGACCTGCTGACCAGGCCCGGGGACACCCCACCTTTTCAGCGCGGCGGCATGGGAGATCACTCCGCGGGGATGACGCTGGCGGCGGCGGTGTGCGCCGCGCTGCTGGCCAGAACCCGCACCGGTACAGGGCAACTGGTGACCACCTCGCTATACCGCCAGGGTGCCTACACGGTGAGTTTCGATCTCAACACCCTGCTGATGTCCGGCCAGCAGGTGGCCATCGGCCAGCGGGAGGCAATGGGTAACCCGTGCATGAACAACTACACCGCCGGTGACGGCAGGCGATTCTGGATCGTCGGCCTCGACGTGGCACGGCACTGGCCGGCGTTGTGCCGGTCGGTCGGGCGTGCGGAGTGGCTGACCCGGTATCCGACGCCACGGGACCGGTTCACCCATGCCCGAGACATCATCGCCGAACTCGACAGCCTCTTCGCGACCAGGACACTGCCGGAATGGGAGCAGGTGTTCGCGGGTGAACCAGACTTCTTCTGGTCACCGATCAATTCGCTCGACGACGTGGTCGCCGACGAACAGTTCCACGCCGCCGGGGCATCGTTGATGTGCCCGAGGGGATTCGAGCACGCCGATGGTGGCCAGCCCCGCCGACTTCTCGGCCACGCCGTGGCGTCCGCGCGGTCCGGCGCCCGAACTCGGTGAGCACACCGAACAGATCCTCGCCGAACTCGGCGGCACTCAGGACCGCTGACGGTTCACCTCATCGAGCAATTCGGTCAGCTGTGCCCGGCTGACCGCGCCACCGCTGAACGACACCATCCGCCCGACCGGGATGGACCCGAGCATGCGCAGCATGTCGGTGCCCAGTGCGGAACCCGCCGCGCCTTCGGGCACCGCGCTTGCCAGCGCAGCCGCCACGATCGGGGCGGCCACCGGGTCGCCGAGCAACTCGCCGAGTGTGGAATCGACGGTGAAGGTGACGGCCGGGGCAACGTCTGCGTCGACGGTCACGTCGGTGTGCAGACGCAGATCACGGCTCGACGCGCCGACCGACACCGTGTACTCACCGGCCTCGACCAGCCGCCGCCCGGCCTGCACATCCCAGTAGCCGAGTTCGTCACGGGGAACACGGATCTCGACGTCGGCGAGCGCGCCGGGTGCCACGGTGATCCCGGCAAAACCGGCCAGCCACCGCGGCGGGCGCGATACCCGTGACGCCGGCAGCCCGGCGTAGACCTGAACCACCTCGCGGCCCACGCGGTCGCCGGTGTTCGCCACCGACACCCGCACCGTCAGGTCCTCGGTGCCGGAAACCACGACCAGGTCGGTGTAGTCGAATCGGGTGTAGGACAGCCCGTGCCCGAACGGGAACGTGACCGCCGCCGCACGGGCGTCGTACCAGCGGTATCCGACGAATACCCGTTCCCCGTAGAGGATGTGGCCGTCCTCGCCGGGAAAGTTGAGATAGGCCGGGCTGTCCTGCAGTCGCACCGGCACCGTCTCGGCGAGACGCCCCGACGGGTTGACCGCGCCGAACAGGACGTCGGCGATCCCGCGCCCGCCGCCCTGTCCGAGCAGGGCGCCGTCCAGGATCGCCGGGGCCAGGCCGGCCACCCCGTCGAGGGCCACCACCCCGCCGTGTGCCAGCACGACGACCGTCCGTGGCTGCACCTGCACCACCGCGGACAGCAGCTGCAGCTGGTCGGCGGGCAGGTCGATGTGAGTGCGGTCGAAGCCCTCGGATTCGTCCTCGGCCGCCAACCCGAGGAACACCACCGCGGCATCGGCATCGGCGGCCGCTGCGAGGGTGTCGGCGGTCAGACCCTCGGAGTAGGTGACCTGATGGCCACCGGCGTAGCGGCGGATCTCCTCCAGTGGCACGTCGACCCGGGTCGCAGTGACATGGGAGCTGCCACCGCCCTGATAGCGGGGCCTCACGGCGAACCCGCCGATGACCGCGAGCGCGGACGGTGTGAGCGGCAACAGGTTGTCCTTGTTCTGCAGCAGCACGATCGAGCGGGCGGCGGCTTCCCTGGCCAGATCGTGGTGCGCATCCACATCGAAGCGTGCTGTGCTACTGCAGTTTTCGGTGACCCGGGCGGCAAGGGTGGCCACTCGGTCGGCGGCGCGGGCCACCACCGTCGCGTCCAGGGTGCCGGCCTCGACGGCGGCGACGACGTCGGCGTCGCTCGCCCCGTTGCCGCCAGGCATCTCCAGATCGAGGCCCGCGGCCACTGCGGCGACCCGGTCTCTGACGGCGCCCCAGTCGCTGACGACAGCGCCGTCGAAACCCCACTCCTCGCGCAGCACCGTGCTCAACAGCCACGTGTTCTCGGCGGCGTACACCCCGTTGATCCGGTTGTAGGCGCACATCACCGTCCAGGGCCGGGCCGCGGTGACGACGTGCTCGAAGGCACGCAGGTACAGCTCACGCAGTGTCCGCTCATCCACATCCGAGCTCGATCGCATCCGGTCGTCTTCGGCGTTGTTGACGGCGAAGTGCTTCAGCGAGGCGCCCACGCCCTGACCCTGCACGCCGCGTACCCACGCCGCACCGAGCGCCCCGGCGATCAGCGGGTCTTCGGAGAAGTACTCGAAATTGCGCCCGCACCGCGGATCCCGTTTGAGGTTGACGCCGGGGCCGAGCAGCACCCGCACGCCCAGGGCCCGGCTTTCGGCACCCAGTGCGGCGCCGACACGTTCGACGAGCTCGGGATCCCAGGTCTGGCTGAGCCCGACCGCCGGCGGGAAACAGGTGGCCGGTTCGCTACGGCCCAGGCCCAGGTGATCACCGGTGCTCCCGGCCTGTCTGCGGACCCCGTGCGGGCCGTCGGTCAGCAGTATGGACGGGACGTCGCCCACCGCCTTGGTGGTCCAGAAGGTGGCGCCGCTGCCGAGGGCGGCCTGCTCTTCGAGGGAGTCGGTCACCGTTCCCATTCTTCACCCTCGCCGCGTGGCGTGGGCGGGCTCAGGTGGCGTCCCACCGGTCATCGCCGTAGCTTTACAAACTATTGTCGAACTGTCACGCTGAATCTGTCGCGGCGTCGACGTCGCACGCGCTGGAGGAGGAAATATCCGTGACAGTTGCCAGCACGCCACAGGCACGCGAATACAGCCCGTTCGACATCACTTCACACGACTTCTGGAGTCAGCCGTTTGATATCCGCGACCGGACCTTCGCCGAGTTGCGGGCCCTCGACGGGATCAGTTGGCATCCGCCGTTGCCGACACTGTTCGACATCGAAGAGCCGGGGTTCTGGGCGCTGACCCGGCGCGCCGACCTCCAATTCGCCAGCCAGAACCCGGATCTGTTCACCTCGGCACAGGGGGTGGCGCTCGATCCGATGCCCGCCGAGGTGCAGAAGTTCGCGACCTTCTTCCTGGGCATGGATCCACCGCAGCACACCACCTATCGGCGACTGATCAGTTCGGCTTTCACACCGCGCAATGTGCGCCGGATCGAGGAACAGATCCACGCCAACGCCGTCGCCATCGTCGACGACCTCATCGGCGCCGGTGACATCGACTTCGTCGAGGCCTGTTCGGCGCAGCTGCCGATGCGGACGATCTCGGACATGCTCGGGGTACCGACGGCCGACCAACCGGCCCTGGCCAAGGCGGCCGAGAAGCTGTTCAGCATGAGCGATGACGAATTCTCCACGCTGGAAGAGCGGGCGATGGCCACCATCAACGAGATCATGCTGATCTCGGGTACCGGCGTGGAACTGGCCAAGTTCCGGCGCGCCAACCCGGGCGACGATCTGATGACCAGCATCGTCAACGCCGAGGTGGACGGGCATCGCCTCACCGATGAGGAGATCGGCGCGTTCCTCATCCTGCTGGCCTCGGCGGGCAATGACACCACCAAACAGTCGACTACCCATGCCATGCTGGCGCTGGCGGCCAATCCGGACCAAAGAGACTGGCTGATGGAGGATTTCGACGCCCGGATCGGGATGGCCACCGAGGAGTTCGTGCGCTGGTCCACCCCGGTGCTGCAGTTCGCGCGGTTCGCCACCCAGGATGTCGAGGTCGCGGGCCAGCGGATCAACGCGGGGGACAAGGTTGGCCTGTTCTACTGTTCGGCCAACCGCGACGAGAGCGTGTTCGCCGAACCGCAGAAGTTCGACCTGAGCCGCTCACCCAACCCGCAGGTGGGCTTCGGCGCGGGCGGCCCGCACTTCTGCCTGGGTAACCAGCTGGCCAAGAGCGAGCTGCGGAACATCTTCCGCGAATTGCTGACCCGGCTCACCACCATCGAACTGGGGGAGCCCGATCTGTTGTACAGCAGCTTCGTGCACGGCATCAAACGGCTACCCGCGCACGTGCGATGAATGTGCGGCACCTCGGCACGGAACCGATCGACGGCGTCGACGACGCGACCATCGCCGCCGCGCTCGAGCAGTTGTCGGTCCCGGCACTGATCGCCTCGGTCGTCCAGATCACCGGTGACCCGTCCTTCATCCGCGGGTCGATTCGGCCGGTCCAGTTCGTGCAGAACGAATTTCAGGGCCAGCTCGACGAGCCGAGCAAGTCGCAGCTACGCCTCTTCGCGCTCGAGGCCATCTGCGCCTGGCGGGACGCCGGGTGCCCACCCACACCGCCGATCGGCACCGAACTGATCCGTGAGGTGATGGACTGGATTGCGTGCGAACCGGTGCCCGATGACAACGCGGCGCTCTACATCGAGGAGATGGACCTCGATGGCCGGAACCCACGTGCCATCGCCCCGGGTGGGTTGACGCCGCCACCGGGCTTCTCGGTGCTCATCGTCGGTTTCGGCGCCTCCGGTCTGCTGGCGGCGATCCGTTTGCAGGAGGCCGGAATTCCGTTCGAGGTCGTCGACAAGAACCCCGATGTCGGTGGGACCTGGTTCGAGAACAGCTATCCGGGCTGCCGGGTGGACGTGGCGAGCCACTTCTACTCGTATTCCTTCGAGCACGTCGGCGATTTCAGCGCCTACTACACCCGCCAGCCCGAGCTCTACGACTATTTCCGCTCGGTGATGAAGGACCATCAGATCGATGCGCAGGTGACCTGGGGGCGGGAAGCGACCCACGCACAGTGGGATGATCAGAGTGGCCAGTGGACGGTGACGCTGCGCGGCGCCGACGGGTCGACAGAACACCGGCGCGCCTCGGCGATCATCTCCGGCGTCGGTTTCCTCAACCGCCCGCTCATCCCGGATCTGCCCGGGCTGGAAAGCTTTGCGGGCCCGGCCTTTCACTCGGCGCAGTGGGATCACGCGGTGGACCTGCGCGGCAAACGGGTCGCCCTCATCGGAGCCGGCGCCAGCGGATTCCAGATCGGCCCCGCCATCGTCGAGGAGGTCGATCATCTGGTGGTGTTCCAGCGGACGCCGCAGTGGATGGCGCCCAACCCGCGCTATCACGCGAGCGTCACCGACGGTGAGCGCTGGGCGATGCGTCACCTGCCGGGGTACTCTCGCTGGTACCGCTTCATGCTGATGTGGCAGTCCAGCGACAAGATGCTGGAACTGGTTCGTGCGGACCCGGATTGGCACGATTTCCCGCGCACCGCGAACGAGGCCAGCGCCGCCCGCCGCGAGTTTTTCGTGAAGTGGATCGAGGATCAGGTCGGCGACATCCCTGACCTCGCCGCCAAGGTCACCCCGGACTATCCGCCGATGGCCAAACGCATGCTGCAGGACAACGGAAGCTGGCTGCGCTGCTTGCGGCGCGAGCATGTGACGTTCGTCAACGATCCGATCACCGGTATCGACGGGACCTCGATCAACACCGCAGAAGGCCGCCATGAGGTTGACGTCATCGTGCTGGCCACCGGTTTCCGCGCCTCTGAGGTGCTCTGCCCGATGGAGGTGATCGGCCGCGATGGGGTGCCGATATCCGCGGTCTGGGACGGTAAACCCGGTGCCTTCAACGGTATTTCGGTGAACGGATTCCCGAACTTCTTCATGATGGCCGGGCCGGGTACCGGGCTCGCCCACGCCGGCAGCGTGATCTTCATGCTGGAATGCCAGATGCGCTACATCGGTGCGGCGCTGCGGACGGTGATCGAACGGGGCAAGCGCACCATCGAACCCACCGCCGAGGCCTACGCGCGCTACAACCGTGAGCTCCAGGACGAGGTGGCCACCCTGATGTGGGGCCATCCGTCGATCGAACACTCCTGGTACAAGTCGCCCGACGGCGGCGTCTACGTGCTGAGTCCGTTCGGGTCGGTGGAGTACTGGAAGCGCACCGGCGTGCTCGCCGACGCGGATCACCAGCTGGGGTAAACCAGCCGAACTGTCTCCGAGGTCGGCAGAATTTCTCTTGCGCGGGTCCTTGATTCGGCGTAATATCGAACACAAGTTCGAATGCGTAGTTGCTCCCATCATCACCCGGTGAGCACAGACCGCGACTCCGGTCGCCGAGAGGTTCGATGGTCCCCACGGGACTGTGCGAACCGTTGTGACTGATCGTGCCCTTTGGGCACCTTCTGTGAAAGCCGGTATCCACATGGACGCCACCCATCTCGACACCTTCATTGACGCGCTCATCGATGACCTCACCCCCTCGCCTGTGCGGGAGGAGAATCGCACACTGTTTCATCTGCTGGACTGCCCGCGCCGGGTCCTCGATGAACAGCCTCTGCTGGCGGTGATGGCCGCTGCGGTGGTGGCCCGCAACCTGCTGGACCATGTGATCGCCCAGGCGGTTGCGGCGGCTGAGCGGGCCGGGATTCCGGCGCGTAAGCACCTGGGTTCGGGGGCCGATCTGCTCACCGCCCTGGGTGTGGCGCCGGGGGCGGCGTACCGGGCCGCGCGGGTGGGGCGGGCCGCGCACACCTTGCCGGCGCTGACCCAGCAGCAGCGTCTCGGTGGGATCGGCATCGAATTCGCCGACGCCGTCGGACGCGGCGTCGCCCACATCAACGCCCGGGCCGAACTGTCCGATGAGGAGCGGGCGAGCGTCGTGACGACGCTGATGATTCAGACCACGCCATCGCAGGTGGCCGAGAAGGCCCGCGAGATCGCCATCGCGCAGGCCGCCACATCGCCGCAGGACGAGGGCACGGTGCCGGTCGCCGAGAACGCCGACCTCAACGACATGACGGTGGTGCAGACCGAGGACGGCCGGGTCGCGGCAAGCTTGGATCTCGACGCGCTCACCGCGGAGGAACTGTTGGCCGCACTGGACCCGTTGTGCCGGCCGATACCGCTGCCGGACGGGTCCCCGGACCCACGCCCGGTCGGGCGGCGCCGCGCGGATGCGTTCGGACAGATCATGCGCACCTATCTGTCGAGCTCGCAGCGCCCGATGAGCGGTGGTGTGCTGCCGCACGTCACCCTGATCCGGCCCGCCGCAACAGGGTTCGTCGACACCCTCGGATTCACCGGCCCCATCACCGCAGGCACCGCAGAGCTTGTCTCGTGCGACAGCACTCTGACCGCGGTGACCATCGATGCCGCCGGCGTCCCACTCGACGTGGGGCGCGCCGAACGATTGTTCACACCCGCCATACGTAAAGGGTTGGCGGTACGGGACGGTGGGTGCGCGCACCCCGGCTGCGGCAGGCCGGTGTCCTGGTGCGATGCCCACCACATCCAACCCTGGGCCAGCGGCGGCACCACCAGCATCGACAACGGCGTGCTGCTGTGTCGACTGCACCACACCGCGATCCACCACGGTGGCTGGCAGGTCTACCTCGGCGCTGACCGCCACCCCTGGTTCATCCCGCCCCACCGCCCGGATGAACCTGAACCGGCGCACCTGAGATCGCATGCCCGCCGCACCATGACCACCCTGTCCACCGCCGCATAACCAACGTTCCACGCACCTTGAAAACTACACAGAGACATTGAGCGGCGGCGGGAACCGGCATAGACAACCGCGCCGGACCCGCCACGCCGCACCAGGCCGGCGCCCCGGTCGGAGGCGGACCGTTAGCGACTCTGCCTGCGGCGCACCAGAACCGACTGCTGGATGGCCCCGATGGCACCCTTCTCGTCGAACAGTGTGCCCAGGGTGGTGCCGATACCGTCGGGTCCGTAGTTCGTCTCGGCCCGGATGCCGATCCACGGTCCTTCGGGTACCCGGTGGATGTGCACCACCAGGTCGGTGTTGAGGAACGTCCACTGCCGGATGTCGATCTTGGTGCCGATCCCGTTGGCGTCATCTGCCACTGTGAACAGTCTCTGCAACGGTGTCATCGTCTCGCCCTTGACCACGTCGACAAGGGGGCTCAGCCAGGATTCCCCGGGTCCATCGGCCAAAGGCTTTGTCAGCCAACGCCAATCGATGCTGTGCACATAGTTGGTGTCCCAGTCCTTGGCCATGTCCCTGCTGCGGGCCTCGGCCAGCGGACGCAGTGGCGGGGCGGGGGCGTGCACCACCTCGGTGGTGTCCTGCTGCTGCAACCGCCACCCGCTGGCGCGCGCGACGGCGCGCGGGGAGCCATCCGGGCCGGGGGCGAGCATCTCGGCGGTGATCAACTCGATCTGCTTCCCCGAGCGCTCGCGGCGCGCCCGCACCCACAGGTCGCCCTCGGCGGGCACCGGTCCCAGTAGGTCGATCAGCACCCGGCTCAGCCGGGTGTCCTCGCGCTGCTCGCAACGTTCCAGGGCGCGCACCAGCAGTGCCGACGGCGGGGCGCCGTGCTGGATGGACGCCGACCAGGTGCTGCGCACCAGATCGGTGGCGGCGAATCGCTCGCCGACGGGGTCGTCGGCGTCGAGGAGCTCGTAATAACAGTCCGACACGTTCGTGGTCTCCAGAGGGTCAGGGCGCGGGGATGTCGACGCTGACCGCGTCGAGGGTGGACAGCTTGGTGCCGATGAGGCGCTCCGGGTAGGCGCCGGTGCTGGACAGCAGGAACAGGGTCCGTCCCTCCGGCCCGCCCAGTGCGCAGGCGATGGCAGTCCGCCCGGCCATGTCGATGCGGTCGGTGACGCCCTCGGGGGTGATGCGCTCGAACGCATGCGCCAGGGTCATCGCCGCCCACACCCCGCCATCGGCGTCCACGGCCAGCCCGTCGGGTGGGCCGTCCAACCCGTCGGCGAACACCCGTCGATCGTGCAGGGCGCCGTCGTCGGCGAGGGTGAAGGCGCTCAGGCGCCGGGCCGTGGATTCGGCGACCACGAAGGCGCCGTCGGGGGTGATCACCATGCCGTTGGGAAAGCTGAGATCGCCGGCGACCACCGACACCCGGCCATCGAGGTCCAGCCGCACGATCACGCCGCCGTCGCGGGCCTGCGCACCGATGTAGGCCCGGCCCGCCGAGTCCACGACCATATCGCCGAGGTCCGCGGGCACCAGATCGGCGATATCGGCCAGTACCGAGACGGATTCACCGTCATAGGCCAGGATTTGGCGTCGCCGGGTGGAGGCGATCAGCAAGGTGCCGTCCGGCCGGAAGCCAAGTCCCGACGGCGCGTGACCGGGCAGCGGCAGGGTCGACATCTCACCGTGCAACGTGACGGTGTGCACGGCCTCGCCGAGCATGTCGGAGAACCAGACCAGCCCCTCGAACCAGCGTGGGCCCTCGCCGAAGCAGAACCCGTTGGCCAGCGGCTCGATGGTCATGGGGCAACGATAGCCGACGCGGCCCCCGTACCTTTACAAAACACGGCTCAAATGTCACGCTCGCTGGGTGCGTAAATACCACCGCCACACGCTGCTGTATCTGCACGAGACCATCGAGCTGGGCAGCGGCGGCAGCGATGAGTTCAGCGAACGCTTCACCGGCACCTACCAGCCGATGATGGAACAGCTCGGTGCTCGGTTGTTCGCGCTTTGGGAGACGACTCCCTACAACGGGCGCTGGCCGCAGGTCACCATCATCTGGGAGATCGACTCGTTCGCCGACTACGCGCGGATCGGCAAGGCGCAGGCCCGCGGCGGCAGCCATGCCGCCGCGGCCACCGAGTGGGCGGCCTACCTTTCCGGGATCGGCGCACACGGCGAGGGCCGGATCATGTACGCCGCACCGCAGAACCGGAACCTGGCCGAACTGCGGGAGGAAGGGTTCACGGCCGAACTGGTGATCCAGGAGATCATGCAGACCAAGCCCGGCAGGCAGGACGACTACATCCGCGAACTGGAACGGCTCTATGTTCCCTGGTCGGAGAGCACCGGCAAGCGCTGGCTCGGATCGTTCACCACCACCTTCCGGTTCAACGAGGTCATCCACTACTGGGCGCTGGACGGCGGGTGGGACTGCTTCGAGAACCACTACCCGTCCTGGAAGGACGCCCCGCCGCCCGAGATCGTCACCTGGATGTCGGTGGCGCCCGCGCTGCGTGACGGCTGGGAAGACTCGATCCTGGCCGCGCTACCCGCGTCCCCGCTGCAATGAAAGCCCCTGTGACGTCGGATTTCTCGTATGATCCGTTCGACCCGGAGGTGATGGCCGACCCGCTTCCGTACTACCGGGTGTTGCGCGATGAGCACCCGGTGTACTACTTGCCGAAGTGGGACACCTACGCGCTGTCCCGGTTCTCCGACATCTGGGAGGCGCTGCGGCTCACCGACGGCACCTTCGTGGCGTCGGAGGGGACGCTGCCGTCCGCGGCCGTGCTGGAGCACCACAACACCGGCCCGGTCGCCGATCCACCCATGCATCCCATGCCGTTTCACGCGAACTTCGATTCGCCGCTGTATGAGAACGTGCGGCGCTGCACCTCGTCGCAGTTCCGGCCGCGGTCGGCGGCCAAACTCGCCGACCGGATCCGGACATTGGCCAACGAACGACTCGACGAGCTGTTGCCCCGCGGAACCTTCGACCTGACGCAGGACTACGGCGGGCACGTCGCCGCCTCGATGGTGTGTGAGTTCGTCGGTCTGCCAATCGAACTGGCACCCGAGGTGCTCGCCACTGTCAACGCAGGCAGCCTCGCTCAGCCGGGGGAGGGCGTCGAGGTCGCCAACTCCCGGCCGGGCTTCCTGTCCTACCTGACGCCTGTCGTCGCGCGGCGCCGCGCGGAAGGCGCCGACGGCAGCGTCCCGATCGCCGACAGTCTGATCAACTTCGTGCTGCCGGACGGCTCGGGGTTCAGCGACACCGAGGCCGCCACCCAGATGCTGGGCGTCTTCATCGGCGGCACCGAGACGGTCCCCAAGATCACCGCGACCGGTCTGTGGCGGCTCGCCGAGCATCCCGATCAGCTCACCGCGGTGCGCGCCGACCCGGAGGGCAACGTGCCGATCGCGCGGGAGGAGATCCTGCGCCACACCGCTCCCGCGCAGTGGTTCGCCCGAACGGCCCGGCGACCGTACGAGATTCACGGCACCAC
Source organism: Mycolicibacterium frederiksbergense (assembly GCF_012223425.1). GTDB lineage: Bacteria > Actinomycetota > Actinomycetes > Mycobacteriales > Mycobacteriaceae > Mycobacterium > Mycobacterium frederiksbergense. Next base: position 57,156 of record NZ_CP038799.1, on the reverse strand, counting down.
CATCCAGCCCGGCCAGCGCATCATCACGTTGTTGGCCTCGGCGGCCCGCGACGAACGCGAGTACCCGGACCCGGACGCGTTCATCTGGAACCGGCCGATCGAACGACTGCTGTCCTTCGGGCACGGCCAGCACTTCTGCCTCGGTGTGCACGTGGCGCGCCTGGAGGTGACCATCATGATCCAGGAATGGTTGAAGCGGGTTCCCGAGTACCGCATCCGCACCGAGCGCGCGTCGCGGCCGCCGTCGAGTTTCCAGTGGGGCTGGAATAACATCCCGGTGGAGGTCTAGATGTGGTGTTACCGACTGGTCGCGCCGTTCACGTTCGAACGCACCGACCTGCCCGAACCCGACCCGGCGCAGCTGGCCGACGGCCAGGTGTTGCTGCGCTTCCTGGCCGCCGGGATCTGCGGCAGCGACCTGCCCGGTTTCCGGGGAACGCAGGGAAAGCTACCCGGCGACACCGGATGCTGCGCCGCGGAGATGGACGGCTTTCCGATCCACGAGATCGCCGGTGAGGTGCTGGCCAGTGCCCACCCGGCGCACGCGGTGGGGGACCGGGTGGTCGGCTGGGCCTCCGGATTCGACGGACTGCAGGCCCAGGTGGTGGCCGACGGTGACGGATTATCCCGCTATGAGCCAGATCTGACACCACAGCACGCCATCGGGCTGCAACCGCTGGCCTGTGTGCTCTACACCGTCGAGCAACTCGGCGACCTGACCGGCAAGCGGGTCGCGGTGATCGGGCAGGGCTCGATCGGACTGCTGTTCTCCTATGTGGCCAAGGCCGCCGGCGCCGCCCACGTGACCGGTGTCGATCCGGTCGACCGTGAGGCGCTGGGCCCGGCGTTCGGTGTCGACGAGGTGGTCCGCGCGACCAGCGATCGGTGGGTCCGCCATGTCACCGACAAGTTCGACGTCGTTGTCGAGACGGTCGGGCATCAGGTCGCCACCCTGAACCACGCCCTCGACGCCGCCGCGTTCGGCGCGACGGTGTTCTACTTCGGGGTGCCCGATGACGACAGTTACCCGATCAGCATGCGCACCATGCTGCGCAACAATCTGACCCTGAAATCCGGTGTGACGCTGGAACGTCGGCGGGTACTGGCCGCCGCTGACACGTTCGCGGGCCGTCATCCGCAGCTGCTGCCCGCCTACCTGACGCACACCTTCGGACCCCATGAGGCACAGGCCGCCTTCGAGCAGGCCTGCCGGCCCGACCCGACGCGGGTCAAGATCGCGATCGTCGCATGAGCCGCCTGCAGGACGCGCTGACGGCCAAGGACCACATCTGGGGCGGCTGGGTGGTCGGGCCGACCATCATCGGGCCCGAGGAATTCGCCCAGGCCGGGTACGACTACGTCGGATTCGACGTCCAGCACGGCTATCTCGACGACGCCGATGTCGCGCTGCTGCTGCGCCGCCTCGAGCACGTGCCGATCGCCACGGCGGTTCGGCTGCCGTCGGCAGCCCCGGCGCCGATCGGCCGGGTGCTCGACGCGGGTGCCGACGCGGTGATCATCGCCATGGTCGAATCGGCCGACCAGGCCGCCGCCGCGGTCGCCGCCACCCGCTACGCCCCGGCCGGTGTGCGTAGCTTCGGGCCGTTGCGGGCCTCCCTGGGAGTCGACACCGCCGCGCTGGAGGCCGCCGCCGACGTCTACGTGATGATCGAAACCGCGCGGGGGCTGGCGGCGCTCGACGAGATCTGCGCGGTACCGGGCCTGACGGGTGTCTACGTCGGTCCCGCCGACCTGGCCATCTCGATGGGCCACCGGCTCGCCGACGTCTGGACCCACCCGGATATCCGGGCCGCCATGGCCGAGATCGCGGCCACCGCCGCCGCGGCGGGACTGATCACCGGTATCCACGCCGGCACGGGTACCCTTGGAAAGGCCATGGCCGAGAGCGGTTTTCGGATGATCACGCTGACATCGGAATCCCAGGCGCTGCGCCGTGGCGCGGCAGCGCACCTGAGCGAGGCCCAGTCATGACCCAACCGGTGGCGCTGGTGACCGGAGCCGCGCGGGGACAGGGTGCGGCGATCGTCGCCCGGCTGCACGCCGACGGATTCCAGGTGGCGGCCTGTGATCTGTTACTCGATGAATTGCACAGCAGCACAGCACCGTACGGTGACAACGTCATCGCTCTGGAGCTCGATGTCACCTCCGAGGAGCAGTGGAACGCCGTCGTCGCCGCGACCGTCGTACGCTTCGGCGCGTTGAGCGCTCTGGTGAACAACGCCGGTGTACTGCACCGGGCCGCCCTCGCCGACGAGACCGCCGCCGGGTTCGAAAACAGCTGGCGGGTCAACTGCCTGGGCCCGTTCCTCGGGATCCGGGCCGCGCTGCCGCACCTGACCGGCACCGAAGGCGCCGCGATCGTCAACACCTGCAGCACCAGCGCCATCCGGCCGTTCCCGAACCACGCCGCCTACGGCTCGTCGAAATGGGCGCTGCGCGGTCTCACCCAGGCCGTCGCGGTCGAACTCGCACCGGCGGGCATTCGGGTCAACGCGGTGTTCCCCGGCCCGATCGCCACCCCGATGCTCGATGAACGCACCCAAACCCGGCTGGCCGAGACCTCCACCGCGGGTCGGCTGGGCACCCCGACCGAGGTGGCCGACGCCGTGGCGTTCCTGGTGTCCGAAAAGGCCTCGTTCATCACCGGTTCGGAGCTGGTGATCGACGGCGGCCAGATCCTGCGGATCGGTTGACCGGGATGGACATCATGCACCGGCTGGATCCGGCGTTGCGGCACCTGGTCGCGGCCCGCACCGACCTGTCCGAAGAGCTGCTGCCGGCGGTGCGCGCCTTCCTGAATCAGCGACGCGCCGATGGCGCCGCCCAACTCGACACCACCGGTGTGGATATCGAGGACGCGGTGGCCTCCGAGGAGGTACCGGTGCGCATCTACCGCGGCGGCACGCAGGGCGCGGTGGTCTACTGCCACAGCGGTGCGTTCGTGCTGGGAAATCTGGACACCGATCATCTGCAGTGCGTCGAATTGGCCCGCCGCGCCGCCGTCACGGTGATCTCGGTGGACTACCGGCTGGCCCCGGAGCATCCGTATCCGGCGGGGTTCGACGATGCGTTGGCCGTGCTGCACTGGACCGCGGACAACGCAGCGCATTGGGGGGTGGCCGCCGAGCGGCTGGCGGTCGCGGGCAGCAGCGCCGGTGGCGCGCTGGCCGCCGGGCTGGCGCAAAGCGCCGCCGACGGATCCGCCCCGCCGCTCCGGTTCCAGCTGCTGCACCAACCGGTGCTCGACGATGGTCTCACCCCGTCCAAGCAGGAGTTCACTCAGACGCCCGGATTCGACGGTCCGGCAGCGGAATTGATGTGGCGGTACTACCTGGCCGGTGAACGCCCACCGGCCGGTGCGGTGCCCGCCCGGGCTGCCGACCTGACCGGCCTGGCACCGGCCTTCATCAGCTGCTCCGAACTCGACCCGCTGCGCGACGAGGCCATCGACTACGCACTACGGCTGATGTGGGCGGGGGTTCCGACCGAACTGCACGTGGTCCCGGGCACCTGCCACGGGTTCGACTCGCTGGTCCCGAACTGGGAGCGCAGCAGTCAGATGTTCGATCGCCACGGCGCGGCACTGCGCCGCGCCTTTGCGCTCAGCTGAGCGCGTCGAGCTCGCGGGCCACCGCGGCGTGATAGGCGTCGATATGAGACGGATTGACGATCCGGAAGAACCCGTCACCCATCGGCGCATCGCGATAGGCCTCGATGGTCATGGTCCGCGCGAACAGCGTGACACCCGGATCGGGTCGGCTGAAGTGATATTCGATGGTCATCCGGCCCTCGAATCCGCCGTTGCCCTCGTAATCGGTGCCGAGGCGGCCCACCGAACTGAACACCCACATCCGCGGCCGGGTGGCGATCGCCAGCTGCCAGGTGAACACCCTGTCCTCGGTGGGGTGGGCCTCCTGCCAGGTGTCACCGACCTGCAGCGGCAACGTCTCCCGCACGCCGGTGATACGCGGTCCGCCCGGGTAGGTCTTGGCCCAGTTGACCGGGTTGGTGACGAAATCGTAGATCGCTTCCGCGGATTGCGTGAACGCGGTTTCCGAGCTGGTGGTGACGATGCCCAAGAGGGTGCCCTTCTCGTGTGGTGAAAACTCAGGTGTCGCAACCGCAGTCGCCGCGGCCGCCACCGGGCAGCTCGGCGAGGATATCGGCGCGGGTGTCATCGAAGCTCAGAAAGCCGGTGATCGCTGCGGATTCCGGCGGGGTGTCGGCGTAGCTCCACGCCACATCGGCGAAGACCTGCTCGTCGACGATCGCCGACCAGTACGTCGCGTAACCCTTGTAATTGCAGTAACTGGTGGTCTCGCTGCGGCGCAGCAGATCGGTGCGCACCGCGGCCGGATCGACGTACAGTCTTGGCGCCAGCGAGGTCTCGTAGACGATCACAGTGTCCGTGGTGTCCACCACCACCGTGCCGCCGACGCTGACCCGCAGACCACGATTGGTCGGCAGGCAGTCCACCCGGTGGTACGGATTCGGCGGATAGTGCACCAGGGTGCGCCCCTCCTCGGACCAGTGGTCGACGGCGTCCCACGGCACCCGCACGTATCCCGGCTTCTCCGGAACCGGTTCGGTGGGCAGTCCGTGGATCTCGGCAGCGGGGAAGGCATAGCTGAGCGGGTGATCGCGGCGGTGCACCATCAGTGCCGCTTCGGTATCGATCACGCTGCGTCCGTTGAGCACTGCCTGCACGCGCCGGGGATGCGGTTCGATGAAGACAAGTTCGTCCGGTATCGCGGGAAAAAACCAGCCGGCGGGATCACGGCTCAGCGGCCCGCGTCCGGCGTAGAGCGTCATTCCGAGAGCTTTACAGATTCTCGATTAAATGTCACGCTTTGTGGCACGGCCCTGCCGACTCCGCCCAGTTCAGGTTTGCGAAGGAGACGTCCCGCGTGAAAGCCAACTCGATCCGGCCCGATGAGCGTCAGCTGTTCGGCGAGCGCCGAGGTGTGGGGGTGCGCGCATCTGCCACCACCTTGCTGTCCTATGACCTGACGGTGGTGGCCACGGGTGCGGCCGATGTGGTTGCCGGAGCGGGCGGCTGGCTCTATGACCGGGTCCGGGCGGGATGGAAAGTCAGTGTCGTCGTCCCGGCCTCCTGCGACGTGCGGCCGCTGGAGATTCTCGGCGTGGCCACCTATATCGCCGGAGGTGACGCCGAGGACCTGCCCGCCGAGCCCGCCGCCCTGGCCGTGCCCGCCCGGTTGTTCGAATCCGATCGCGGGCTGCGCCGCCATGTGACCGGCGCACTCAAGCGCGGCACCGCCGAGGTGACCATGTGGGGCGACTGCGCCACCGCCGATGTCGGTTACCGTGTCGATCGCACGCAGTACCGGCTCAGCCCCGCCGCACGGGCTTTCAAGACGCACGCACTGGCCGCGGCCGGAGTCACCACCGCCACGGTCGGCGCCGTCGAGCAGTTCCACAGCTGCGCGCTCTGGTACCCGGCGGACGGACCGGATCTCACCGCCGTCCGCTAGTGGCGCAACGAAAAAGCCCCGGAAACCTGTCCGAGGTTCCGGGGCGTTTCGGTGCGGTGCGGGCTAGCGGTACCAGCCGCGGCTGCGGGCGATCCAGTCGCGCGCGACGATGCCGAGGATGATGACCGCGAAGATGATCAGGAAGATGTCTTCGACGTGCCCGACGTGGTTGCCGTGGGTCATGGCGACAAGGAACAGCGCCGAGACGATGCCGATGATGTGCAGGACGCGCGGGTTCTCGGTGGACCAGCCCCACTTCGCCGACGGCACGTCTTCCACGTCGACGCCGTTGTAGCGCTCGACCTCGGTCTTGCCCACGGTTACTCCTCACGCGAATGCCCGGATTACTGCGGCCATTCTGACATACCGCGGCGATATCGCCCGATGGGGCATGAGAACGGGCCGCCAGTGGGTACCTTGCGAGCGTGATGACCAGTTGGCGCAGGAAATCGGTCGAACAGTCGATCGCCGATACCGACGAACCGGGAACCCGGCTCCGCAAAGACCTGACCTGGTGGGACCTCACCGTGTTCGGGGTGTCGGTCGTGGTGGGTGCGGGCATCTTCACGGTCACCGCGTCGACCGCCGCCAACATCACCGGGCCGGCGATATCGGTGTCGTTTCTGCTCGCCGCGGTCACCTGCGGGCTGGCCGCGCTCTGCTACGCCGAGTTCGCGTCCACGGTCCCGGTGGCCGGCAGCGCCTACACCTTCTCCTACGCCACCTTCGGCGAGTTCGTCGCCTGGATCATCGGCTGGGACCTGATCCTGGAATTCGCCATCGGCGCGGCCGTGGTCGCCAAGGGATGGTCGAGTTATCTGGGCACGGTGTTCGGGTTTTCCGGCGGCATCGCCGCGATCGGGCCGTTGAACTTCGACTGGGGCGCCCTGCTGATCGTCGCGGTGGTGGCCAGCCTGCTGGCCATGGGCACCAAGCTGTCCTCACATTTCAGCCTGGTGATCACCGCGATCAAGGTCGCCGTCGTGCTGCTGGTCGTGATCGTCGGCGCCTTCTACATCAAGATGGCCAACTACGACCCGTTCATCCCGCCCGCCGAGTCCGGCACCGAGGCGGCGGGCTCGGGTCTGGACCAGTCGGTCTTCTCCCTGCTGACCGGGGCGGCCGGTAGCCACTACGGTGTCTACGGTCTGCTGGCCGGGGCCTCCATCGTGTTCTTCGCGTTCATCGGCTTCGACGTGGTGGCCACCACCGCCGAGGAGACCAAGGACCCGCAGCGCGATGTCGCCAAGGGCATCCTGGCGTCGCTGGCCATCGTCACGGTGCTCTACGTGGCCGTGGCCATCGTCCTCGCGGGCATGGCCCCCTACCTGGAACTGCGAGAGGCCGGCGACGGACACCCCAACCTGGCGACCGCGTTCGAACTCAACGGGGTGGGCTGGGCCGCCAAGATCATCTCGATCGGCGCGCTGGCGGGACTGACCACGGTGGTGATGGTGCTGATGCTGGGCCTGTCGCGGGTCCTGTTCGCGATGTCGCGGGACGGCTTGTTGCCGCGGCCGCTGGCACACACCGGTGAGCACGGCACACCGGTGCGCATCACCGTGCTGGTCGCGGTGCTGATCGCCATCGCGGCGTCGGTGTTCCCCGTGGGCAAGCTGGAGGAGATGGTCAACGTCGGCACACTGTTCGCCTTCGTGCTCGTCTCGGCCGGTGTGATCGTGTTGCGTCGAACGCGCCCCGACCTCAAGCGCGGGTTCCGGGTGCCGTGGGTACCGCTGCTGCCGATCGCGTCGATCGTGGCCTGCCTGTGGTTGATGCTGAATCTCACCGGCCTGACCTGGGTGCGGTTCGCAGCCTGGATGGCGCTGGGGGTGGTGGTCTATCTGTGCTACGGCAAGCGGCATTCGCTGCTCGGTAAGCGCGAGGCCGGCGTCCCGCCGGGAGTCAACTGACATGCAATTCTGGAGCGGGACACCGTTCATGCCCGCCCGGCAGGCGCTGAAACTGGCTCAGATGCTCGACGAGGCCGAGTTCGACGGCGTGATCTGCGCGGACCACATGATCTACCCGAGGGAACTGACGTCGCGTTACCCCTCCGAGAGCGGGAAACCGGGCTGGGCGCCCGAGACCGCGTGGCCGGACTCCTGGGTGCTGATCGGGGCGATGGCGGCACTGACGACGCGGCTGCGCTTTTCCAACGCCGTCTATGTGGCGCCCTCGCGGCCGCTGCTGGAGGTCGCCAAGGTGGTGGCGACTGCGGCGGAGGTGTCCGGGGGCCGGGTGTCCCTCGGTGTCGGGGTGGGCTGGATGCGCGAGGAATACGAGCTGATGCGGCAGGATTTCGCGACCCGCGGTAAGCGGCTCGACGAGATGATCCCGGCGCTGCGGGCGTTATGGCAGGGCGGTTGGGTGTCCTGGAGCGGCGAGCACTATCAGGTGCCGGAGTTGATGCTGGAGCCTCATCCGCCCGCGCCGGTGCCGATCCTGTGCGGGGGTGAATCCGAGGCGGCGCTGCGCCGGGCCGCCCGGTTGTGTGACGGCTGGGTCGGCACCGCCTATGTGCTGGAGGAAGCGGTGCGCCACGTCGATCGGCTGACCGCGCTACGGCGCGAGTACGGACGTGCCGACGAGCCGTTCGAGGTGCTCCTCGCGCTGCTGGATCCGCCGTCGGTCGAGCTGTACCGGCGCGCCGAGGACGCCGGTATCACCGCCGTCATGGTTGCCCCATGGGCTGCTGGAAACACCGCCGAGGATCAGCGGGGCGCCACGCTGCGGTTCGCCGAGACGATCATCGGCCGGTTCCGGTGACTGCGCTGCAGACCAGCGCTCAGCCGTAGGTGAACGAATAGGCCTGCAGCCCTTCGTCGAAAGCCACCTCGACGGTGCCCGCGCCGTCGTTGTCGTCGGCGATGATCTGACGCATGTTGGGCGGGCCGCTGACCGCCAGCTCGGTGGTGACACCGTTGCGGGTGACCCGCACGGTGCCGGTGCCGCCGACCACGAGGTACACGTTGCGGGCGTGGTAGTTCAGCTTGATCGCGGCACCGTCGGACTGCGCGGTGACCCCCTGGTAGTCCAGCGCCCACGGCCCGCGCAGGGCGAAGCGGTCCTCGGCCAACCGGGCGGGGAAGTCGTAGGTGTGGGTGCCCTCGTCGTACACACCGGTACCGCCGTAGTTCACGACCTTGCCCACGCTGAAGTACGTCTCCGGGGTGGTGGGCGCCGTCGGGGTGCTGTCCGAGCGTTCGGTCGCGGCCGGCAGGGCCGCCTCGTCACCGTCGGTGAGCAGCTGCCGGATCAGCCTTTCGGTGGTGGCATAGTCGCCCTCGCCGAACTTGGTGTGCCGCACCACGCCTTGCTTGTCGATCAGATAGTGCGCGGGCCAGTAGCGGTTGCGGTAGTTGGTCCACGTCGAGAACGCGTTGTCCATCGCGATGGGATAGGTGATGCCGAGGTCCTTCGCGCCGCTGACGACGTTGGCCTGCACCTTCTCGAACGCGTACTCGGGTGTGTGCACGCCGATCACCTCGAAACCGCGATCACGGTAGGCGTCGTACCAGTCGACCAGATGAGGTGTCGCGCGCTGGCAGTTGATGCATGAGTATGCCCAGAAGTCGATCAGGACGACCTTGCCGCGCAGGGACTTCAGGTCGACGGGTGCACCGCCGGGAGTGTTGAGCCACGTGGTGATGCCCCTGATATCCGGTGCGGTTCCGCAGCTTTCCAGTTCGGGCGCGCCATTGGTGCAGTTCGAGAGCTCGGCGTTCTGCTCGTTGACCAGACCACCCAGGTTGAGCTGTTCGCGCAGCGTCTCCTCGCCGCCCACCTGCTCCTGCAGGGCGGCGGTGTAGTCGGGGATCGCGCGCTGCAGCACCGCGGGCAGGTTGAACACCAGCGCCACCGCCAGCAGGATCGTGACCACGCCTGCGAACAACCGGATTTCGCGCTGCCGGCGGCGGAACGCGGCGACCCGTTCGGCCACCCGCCGCCCGGCCAGGGCGAAGAACAGCAGCGGCAGGGCCGCCCCGACCGCGAAGGCCAGGGTCAAGGCGATGATGTCTGCCCCGATCGTGCCCGTGGCGCCGGCGACCACGATGGCGGCCAGCACCGGACCGGCGCACGGCACGTACAGCACACCCAGCGCCAGCCCGAGGCCGAAACCGCCGTTGCCGGAACCGAACTGCTTCTGCGGCAACCGGGAGAACGGCTTTTCCAGGATCGCTTCGAACTGCGGGAAGATCAGGCCGAGCCCGATCGCGACGAGCGCCACCAGCGCCACCCAGCGGATGGTGTCCTGGGGCAGGTGCAGCAGCGACAGCAGGGCCGAACCGACGAGGGTGACGATGCTGAAGCTCAGCACCAGGCCGGCGATCACGAGGTAGGGCCGCAGTCGCGACGACAGCGCGGGCACGGTGGCCACGGCACCGGGCTCGGCGGCCGCGGTGCTCCCGGCCTGGGTGCCGGAGAAGAAGATCACCGGCAGCACCGGCAGGATGCACGGTGAGATGCCGGTGATGAGACCGCCGATAAAGCCGATCGCGATCAGAGTCGTCATGTGAGTTATTCGTCACCACAACGCATTTGGATGGCAGCAAACCGAACCAGCCCGGCCGTGGAGACGGCCGGGCTGGTATCGATGGGTTCAGATCACATGGGGGGCATCAGCACCGTGTCGATGAGGTAGACGGTGGCATTGGCGGTCTGCACGCCACCGCAGGCCACCGACGCGTCGTTGACCTTGAGGTCGGCGGGCATACCCATCATGGCCGCGTTGGTGACGTTCACCTCGGCGCCCTGCATGGTCTTGTGCATGCCGACGACCTGCTCGGGGCTGGCCTGTCCCTCGACCACGTGATAGGTCAGGATGCTGGTCAGCAGAGCCGAATCCGTCTTCAGCGTCTCGATGGTGGCCGGGTCGATCTTCGCGAACGCCTCGTCGGTGGGCGCGAACACCGTCAGCGACGGCGCGGCGTTGAGCGTGTCGACCAGGTTGACGTTGGGGTTCAGCTGACCGGACAGGGCCTGGGTCAGCGTCTTGAGCATCGGGTTGTTCGACGCCGCGACGGCGACCGGATCCATGGCCATGCCCGTCACCGAGGCCGGGCCCTCCGGGTTCTGTGCGGCGTAGGCCGCGCAGCCGGGGCCGACGAGTTCGGCGTTCGCGACGCCGGTCGAGGCGAACAGCAGGCCGGAGGCGGCTGCCGCGGCACATGCGACGCCGGCGATCTTCTGGGTGTTCATCGAGAAATGCATCGAGGTGATCCTTCGTTTGATCGTCTTGGCTTCTGGTTGGGTAGGGACGGTTTCCGATGAGGCGGGGCAGCCAGGTCGGGGGAAAAGGCTGCCCCGCCGGCTCATCGGGTCACCCGGGCAGCGCGGCTCAGGCTGCCGGGGGCATCAGCACCGTGTCGATCATGTAGACGGTGGCGTTGGCGGTCTGCACGCCACCGCACACCAGGCCGGCGTCGCCGACCATGAGGTCGTCACCGGCGCCGGTGACGGTGACGCTCTCGCCCTGCACGGTCTCGTGGTCACCGGCCACCTGGTCGGGGCTCGCCTGGCCCGGCACCACGTGGTAGGTCAGGATCGAGGTCAGCAGCTCGGAGTCGGTCTTCAGCGTCTCGATGGTGGCCGGGTCGATCTTGGCGAATGCGTCATCGGTCGGTGCGAAGACGGTGAACTCGCCGCCGTTGAGGGTGTCGACCAGGTTGACGTCGGGGTTCAGCTGGCCGGAAAGGGCCTGCGTCAGCGTCGTGAGCATGGGGTTGTTGGATGCGGCGACGGTGACCGGATCTGCTGCCATGCCGGTGACCGAGCCGGGGCCGGTCGGCACCTGTTCGGCGTAGGCGGCGCATCCGGTACCGATCAACGCGCCGGCGGGCGCGGCTGCGGCGGAGCTGGTGGTCTCCGGCGCCATCGATGAGGTCATGGAGGAGACCGACGAGCTGGCCTCGCTGGCACTGCTTTCGGTGGACGAACTTCCGCCCGAACAGGCGGACAGCCCCAGCGCTGCCACCGCGGCGAACCCGACAATGGCGATCCGATTGGGTGTGAGAGTCATATGGCTCAACTTCCTTGTTGGCGGGCCGGCCCAGTGCCATGCCCGTTTCGCCTTACACACCTCATTCGGCGCTACCGTGCGTCCGGATGGGTCCGGCGGCAAAAAGGGGCACAATGAACCGGTGAGTTCTTCCGCCGCACGCTGTCGCGTCCTGATCCTGGGCAGCACCGGTTCCATCGGCACCCAGGCGCTCGAGGTCATCGCCGCCAACCCGGACCGGTTCGAACTGGTCGGGCTGGCCGCCGGAGGCGGCAACCCAGATGTGCTTGCCGCGCAGCGCGCGCAGACCGGGGTGCGCAACATCGCCGTCGCCGACCCGAGGGCCGCCGACCAGCTCGGCGATGTGCCCCATATCGGAGAGCAGGCGGCCACCCGCATCGTGGAGGAGACCGAGGCCGATGTGGTGCTCAACGCACTGGTCGGTGCGCTCGGACTCAAGCCGACGCTGGCCGCGTTGCACAGCGGAGCCCGATTGGCGCTGGCGAACAAGGAGTCACTGGTCGCGGGCGGGCCGCTGGTGCTCAGGGCCGCCGCGCCCGGGCAGATCGTGCCGGTCGATTCCGAACACTCGGCACTGGCGCAGTGTCTGCGGTCGGGCAGCGCCGATGAGGTCGCCCGGCTGGTGCTGACCGCTTCGGGAGGGCCGTTCCGGGGCTGGGCCGCCGCGGACCTGGAGGCCGTCACCCCTGACCAGGCCGGCGCGCATCCGACCTGGTCGATGGGCCCGATGAACACTCTGAACTCGGCGTCGCTGGTCAACAAGGGACTTGAGCTCATCGAGACGCATCTGCTGTTCGGTATCGACTACGACCGCATCGACGTGGTCGTGCACCCGCAGTCCATCGTGCATTCCATGGTGACTTTCACCGATGGTTCGACCATCGCGCAGGCCAGTCCGCCGGACATGCGGCTGCCCATCGCGCTGGCGCTGGGCTGGCCGCAACGGGTGCCCGGCGCCGCCACCGCCTGTGACTGGACGACGGCGTCGACCTGGACATTCGAGCCGCTGGATGACGCGGTGTTCCCGGCGGTGAACCTGGCCCGCGAGGCCGGCCGGCGGGGCGGCAGCCTGACCGCCGTCTACAACGCCGCCAACGAAGAGGCTGCCGAGGCGTTTCTGGCGGGCCGGCTGAAATTCCCGGCGATCGTGCGCACCATCGCCGATGTGCTGCACGCCGCAGATCAGTGGGCGGCCGAACCCGCTACCGTGGAAGAAATACTTGACGCGCAGGACTGGGCCCGCGACCGGGCCCGCAGTGCCGTTGACCGGGAGGTAGTAGCAAGCCGATGATGTTCGCTTTCGGCATCGTGGCGTTCGCGCTGGCCATCCTGGTGTCGGTGGCTCTGCACGAATGCGGCCACATGTGGGTGGCCAGGGCCACCGGAATGAAGGTGCGTCGCTACTTCGTGGGCTTCGGGCCCACGCTGTGGTCGACGCATCGGCCCAACAAGCTCGGCAGCACCGAGTACGGCGTCAAGGCGGTCCCACTGGGCGGTTTCTGCGATATCGCGGGGATGACCTCCGTGGAGGAGATGGCACCCGAAGACCGCCCCTACGCGATGTACAAGCAGAAGGTGTGGAAGCGCGTCGCGGTGCTGTTCGCCGGTCCGGCGATGAACTTCATCATCGGACTGGTCCTCATCTACTCCATCGCCATCATCTGGGGCCTGCCCAACCTGCATCCGCCGACCACCGCGATCGTCGGTGAAACCGCTTGTGTGGCACCGCAGGTCGCCAAGGGTGGGGAGGATCCCTACGGGCCGTGCCCGCAGCCCGGGCCGGGTCCTGCCGCGTTGGCCGGCATCCAGGGCGGTGACACGATCGTCAAGGTCGGCGACACCGATGTGGCGACGTTCGCCGATATGGCGGCCGCCATCCGCCAGCTCGATGGGCCTGTGCAGTTTGTCTACGAGCGCGACGGACAGCGGCTGTCCACCGTCATCGACGTCGCGCAGACCCAGCGCTTCACCTCGACCGAGGCCGAGGCGCCCGAAACGGTCGGCGCCATCGGTGTCAGCGCCGCGCTGCCCCCGGGCCCCACCCACTACAACCCGCTGTCGGCGATCCCGGCCACCTTCGCGTTCACCGGGGATCTCGCCGTCGAACTCGGCAAGGCGCTGGCCAAGATCCCCACCAAGATCGGTGCCCTGGTGGACGCCATCGGCGGCGGCGAGCGCGACCCGGAGACGCCGATCTCGGTGGTGGGCGCCTCGATCATCGGTGGCGACACCGTCGATCACGGGCTGTGGGTGGCGTTCTGGTTCTTCCTCGCGCAACTCAACTTCGTTCTGGGTGCGATCAACCTGATCCCGCTGTTGCCCTTCGACGGCGGCCACATCGCGATCGCCACGTACGAAAAGATCCGCAATATGATTCGGGCGGCACGTGGCAAAGTCGCCGCGGCGCCGGTCAACTATCTCAAGCTCATGCCCGCCACCTATGTCGTGCTGGTGTTCGTGGTCGGCTACATGTTGTTGACCGTGACCGCGGACCTGGTCAATCCCATCCGACTTTTCCAGTAGATCTGCACAGCCAGTAGGAGACGATCCATATGACGTCCATCGGTCTGGGCATGCCCGCCCCGCCACCGCCCACGCTGGCCCCGCGCCGCAAGACCCGTCAGCTGATGGTCAAGGATGTCGGTGTCGGCAGCGAGTATCCGATCGCAGTGCAGTCGATGTGCACCACCAAGACCCACGACATCAACGCGACGCTGCAGCAGATCGCGGAACTGACCGCGTCGGGGTGCGACATCGTGCGCGTGGCCTGCCCGCGGCAGGAGGATGCCGACGCGCTGCCGGCGATCGCCAAGAAGGCCAACATCCCGGTCATCGCCGACATCCACTTCCAGCCCAAGTACATCTTTGCCGCCATCGACGCGGGCTGCGCCGCTGTCCGGGTCAATCCGGGCAATATCAAGGAGTTCGACGGCCGGGTCAAAGAGGTCGCGAAAGCGGCTGCGGCAGCCAACATCCCGATCCGCATCGGGGTCAACGCCGGTTCGCTCGATCCTCGGCTGATGAAGAAGTACGGCAAGGCCACCCCGGAGGCGCTGGTCGAATCGGCGTTGTGGGAGGCCTCGCTGTTCGAGGAACACGGCTTCGGCGATATCAAGATCAGCGTCAAGCACAATGATCCGGTGATCATGGTGGCCGCCTACGAGCAACTGGCCGAGCGATGCGATTACCCGCTGCATCTGGGTGTCACCGAGGCCGGTCCGGCGTTCCAGGGCACCATCAAGTCCGCGGTCGCCTTCGGTGCGCTGCTGTCCAAGGGCATCGGCGACACCATCCGGGTGTCGCTGTCCGCGCCGCCGATCGAGGAGATCAAGGTCGGCAACCAGATCCTGGAGTCGCTGAACCTGCGTCCCCGCGGGCTGGAGATCGTGTCCTGCCCGTCGTGCGGGCGTGCCCAGGTGGACGTCTACAAACTCGCCAACGAGGTGTCCGCGGGTCTGGAGGGCATGGAGATCCCGTTGCGCGTCGCGGTGATGGGCTGTGTCGTAAACGGACCCGGCGAGGCGCGCGAGGCCGACCTCGGCGTGGCCTCGGGGAACGGCAAGGGCCAGATCTTCGTCAAGGGCGAGGTGATCAAGACGGTGCCGGAGGCGATGATCGTCGAGACGCTCATCGAGGAGGCCATGCGCATCGCCGAGGAGTCCGAGGCCGCAGGAACCACCTCCGGACCGCCGGTTGTCACCGTAAGCTGAAGTTCGGCCCTGTGAGCGGGGTCACCTGATCCGGCTGGCCCAGAAAGAGTCCACCAATGTCGGCTCCACCGCTGTCACGTGTCACTGACGACCGACAGGTGTCGGTGGTTCGGGACGTGGAACAGGTGCGCGCGGTGCTGGAGACCGATCCGGTCGCGTCGTGCATGGTGGCCTGCCGGGTGCTCGATTTCGGTGTGGACCCCAATGCGATCGGTGGCGAGCTGTGGACTCGCCGCAACCCGGGCGAATCCCTGTGCTACTCCGGGGCGAATCTGATTCCGTTGCGCGGCAGTGCCGATGACGTGTCGGCCTTCGCCGACAAGGCGCTCAGCGGGCCACGCCGATGTTCTTCGCTGGTGGGCCGGGCCGAATTGGTGCTGCCGCTGTGGCAGCGGCTGGAACCGGGCTGGGGGACCGCGCGCGATGTTCGGGCCGACCAGCCGTTGATGGCGCTGGACGGCCCGGCGCTCTGTGCATCCGACCCGTTCGTGCGGCCGGTCCGGATGGAGGAGTTGGACGCCTACCTGGTCGCGGCGATCGAGATGTTCATCGGTGAGGTGGGCATCGACCCGCGCCTGGGCGACGGTGGCCGCAGCTACCGGCGCCGGGTGGCGGGTCTGATCGCGGCGGGCCGGGCCTGGGCGCGGTTCGAGCGCGGCGAGGTCGTGTTCAAGGCCGAGATCGGTTCGCAGTCGCCGACCGTCGGCCAGATCCAAGGCGTCTGGGTGCACCCGCAATGGCGGGGCCGCGGCCTCGGGGCGGCGGGCACCGCCACGGTGTCGGAGGCGGTGCTGCGCGGCGGTCGGATCGCCAGCCTGTATGTCAACGGATTCAACGAGGTCGCCCGGGCCACCTACGCAAAGATCGGTTTCACCCAGGTCGGCACGTTCGCGACCATCCTGCTCGACTGAGCATCTCGGGAGCATCACGGTTCCGTCTCGGTGCGCCTGCGGGAGATGCGGCCGTCACGCTCGTAACATCAGCCACAATGACATCGCTGGCATCAACAACCTCAACAGCATCACGGGCATCGCGCGTGCTGAGCATGGCCGCGATCCTCGTCGCCCTCGCGACGGTTGCTTCCCTCACTGCCTGCACGCCCAAACCGGATGGGCCCGAACCGATTGCCGCGCAGTTCTTCGAGGCGCTGGTCACCGGGGACACGGCCGGTGCCGCTCACCTGTCCGACAAGCCTGCCGAGGCGCAGTCCGCCCTCAACGAGGCGTGGTCGGGGCTGCAGGCCCGGCGGCTGGACACCCAGATCACCGGCTCCAAGTACGCGCTGGACACCGGCACCGTGAAGTTCCGCTACACCTGGCACCTGCCGAAGGACCGGACCTGGACCTACGACGGCGAGCTCAACATGGTGCGCAACGAGGGCCTGTGGCAGGTGCGCTGGAATGCCACCGCGCTGCATCCGGGGCTGGGCGCCAACCAGACGCTGGCGCTGCGCGCCGATCCGCCGGGACGGGCCTCGGTCAACGAGCGCGGCGGCAGCGATGTGCTGGTGCCCGGATACCTCTATCACTACGCGCTGGACGCCAGGGCGGCCGGCGCCGACCTGATGCCCACCGCCCGTGCGGTCGCCGATGCGCTGCGCCCGTTCGACAACACCATGGACGCCCAGCGGCTCGCTGAAGAAGCCAGCTCACGTACCACCCCGCTGAGCCTGATCACGCTGCGCAAATCCGACTACGACCGGGTGTTCCCCGCGATCGCCAACCGGCCCGGTGTGGTCATCACCCCGCAACCCGAGATGCTGGCCACCGACGACACCTTCGCGCCCGCCATCGTGGCGGAGGTCAAGAAGGCCGTCACGCCGGACCTGGTCGGGGAGCCCGGCTGGCGGGTGGTCAGCGTCAATCAGAACGGCGTGGACGTCGCCGTGCTCAACGAGGAGTCCGGAACCCCGGCGCCCTCGGTGACCATCAGCCTGGACCGTGCCGTGCAGAACGCCGCCCAGGACGCGGTGGACATGGTGGGCAAGAAGGCGATGATCGTCGCGATCAAACCGTCGACCGGCGAGATCCTGGCCGTCGCGCAGAACGCCGCCGCCGATGTCGACGGGCCGACGGCCACCATGGGCCTGTACCCACCGGGGTCGACGTTCAAGATCGTGACCGCCGCCGCGGCGCTGGAACGCGATATGGCCACCCCGAACACACTGCTGGGCTGCCCGGGCACACTCGATATCGGCCATCGCACCGTCACCAACTACAACGCCTTCGACCTGGGCACGGTGCCGCTGTCACGGGCCTTTGCGAACTCCTGCAACACCACCTTCGCCGAACTGGCCAGCACCATGCCGCCGCGCGGACTCACCACCGCGGCGGCCCGGTACGGGCTGGGGCCGGACTTCGTCGTCGACGGGGTGCCGACGGTGACCGGATCGGTGCCCCCGACGGTGGATCTGGCCGAGCGCACCGAGGACGGCTTCGGGCAGGGCAAGGTGCTGGCCAGCCCGTTCGGCATGGCCATGGTCGCCGCGACGGTGGCGGCCGGCAGGACGCCGGTGCCGCACCTGATCGAGGGACGCGAGACCGAGGTGAGCGGGCAGACCGGCGAGCCGCTGAGCCCGGAGATCATCGACGGTCTGCGCCCGATGATGCGGCTGGTGGTGACCAATGGCACCGCCAAGGACCTCAACGGCCTCGGCGATGTGCGCGGTAAGACCGGGGAGGCCGAGTTCAACGGCGGCTCGCATGCCTGGTTCACCGGATACCGCGGCGATATGGCGTTCGCAGCGCTCATCGTCGGCGGCGGCAGCTCCGAGTACGCGGTGCGGATGTGCCGCGACATGCTCAACGGATTGCCGCCGGATTATCTGGCCTAATCTGTCTGTGGGATGAACAACGACGACCTCACGACACTGCGGGTGTCCGACGCCGACCGCAACGGCACCCTGCGACGGCTGCACAATGCGGTGGCGCTCGGGCTGATCGACATCGGTGAGTTCGAGGAACGCTCGGCGCTGGTGTCGCAGGCACGGCTGCACACCGATCTGGAAGCGCTCGTCGGTGATCTGCCCGGCCCCGGCGCCATCATCACCTCGGCCGCCGACCGGGTCGAGCTGCGCGGTGTGCTGGGCTCGCTGAAACGTCATGGGGAATGGGTGGTTCCGACCCGGCTGGCGCTGCACCGGCGGATGGGTTCGGTGGATCTGGACCTGACCCGGGCGCGGTTCGCGGGCCCGATGATCGTGGTGGAACTCGACATGCGATTCGGTGGTCTGGACCTGCGTCTGCCCGACGGCGCGAGCGCCTCCATCGACGATGTCGAGGTCGTGGTGGGCAGCGCCAATGACCACCGTCGCGACGCGCCCGCCGAGGGCACCCCGCATATCGTCCTCACCGGAAAGGTGGTGTGCGGTTCGGTGGATATCCGTGGGCCACGCCGGAACTGGAAGCCCGGTTTTCGCCGGTCCTAACGCGGTGCGAGCACCGCGAAGGTCAGCGTCGCGCGCGCGGCGAGCCGGTCGCGGGTGACATCGGTGACATCGACCGAGGTCACGATGAGCCGTTTGCCGGCCCGCACGATTCTGGCCTCCGCGCGGGCGGTGCCCATGATCGGCGCCAGGAAGTGGATGTTGAGATCCGCGGTCGTCACGTCGTACCCGGCCCCGCTGGCATTGCCGGCCAACATGCCCGCCGCGATATCGATGAGCGTCGCGACCAGCCCGCCCTGCAGCGCGCCACGGACATTGGCGAGATCCGGCCGGTTCTCCATCTCCAGCACCAGCCGGTCATCGGTCGATTCGAGCTCCCGGTAATCCAGCCGGTTCAAGATGTGCGTTTCGCTCACCGCCGTACGGTAACACCATTACCACCTGCGGAGAGTGTCGCTCTCCGCGGGTGCGGTGAGCGGCGATACGGTGTCCCGGTGGTCGGCGATTAGGCTGTCGGCATGCCTGTTCGCACGCCCCTTCGGTCCGGTGAGATCTCTCCGACGCTGCCGGTACCCAAGTCCATCCCGCGTCCCGAGTACGCGTGGAAGCCGACGGCGATCGAGGGCCACGAACCGTGGGTGCAGACCCCGGAGGTCATCGAGAAGATGCGGGTGGCCGGGCGGATCGCGGCCGGGGCGCTCGCCGAGGCCGGCAAGGCCGTCGCCCCCGGGGTGACCACCGACCACCTGGACCGCGTCGCGCACGAATACATGCTTGATCACCACGCGTACCCGTCCACCCTGGGCTACAAGGGATTTCCCAAGTCCTGCTGCACCTCGCTGAACGAGGTCATCTGCCACGGCATCCCGGACTCCACCGTCATCGAGGACGGTGACATCGTCAACATCGACGTCACCGCCTACCGCGACGGTGTGCACGGCGACACCAACGCCACGTTCCTGGCCGGTGATGTCGCCGAGGAGCACCGGTTGCTGGTCGAACGCACCCACGAGGCAACCATGCGCGCCATCAAGGCCGTCAAACCCGGCCGGGCGTTGTCGATCGTCGGCCGGGTCATTGAGGCCTACGCGAACCGGTTCGGCTACAACGTGGTCCGCGATTTCACCGGCCACGGCATCGGTGAGACATTCCACAACGGTCTGGTGGTGCTGCACTACGACCAGCCCGCCGTGGAGACCGTCATCGAACCGGGCATGACCTTCACCATCGAACCGATGATCAACCTCGGCGCGCTGGACTACGAGATCTGGGATGACGGCTGGACCGTGGCAACCCGCGACCGCAAGTGGACCGCGCAGTTCGAACACACACTGGTGGTCACCGAGGACGGTGCCGAGATCCTGACTCTCGTGTGAGCGCGCTGCTGATCGCCGGCACCACCTCGGATGCCGGTAAGTCGATGGTGGTGGCCGGGCTGTGCAGGCTGCTGGCGCGCAGGGGGATTCGGGTCGCGCCGTTCAAGGCGCAGAACATGAGCAACAACTCCGCCGTCACGGTCGAGGGCGGGGAGATCGGGCGGGCCCAGGCCATGCAGGCGCGTGCCGCCGGGTTGGCGCCCAGCGTGCGGTTCAACCCGGTGCTGCTCAAACCGGGCAGCGACCGGACATCGCAACTGGTGGTGCGCGGTCAGGTCGCCGGCACCATGGCCGCCGGTGACTATCTGACCAGGCGGCGGCAGCTCGCCGATGTCGTCAACGGTGAATTGGCTGCGCTGCGAACAGAATTCGATGTCGTCATCTGCGAGGGAGCCGGGTCGCCCGCCGAGATCAACCTGCGTGCCACCGACCTGGCGAACATGGGGCTGGCCCGTGCCGGTGAATTGCCAGTGGTGGTGGTCGGCGATATCGACCGCGGCGGACTGCTGGCCCACCTGTTCGGGACCGTCGCCGTGCTCGAACCCGAGGATCAGAGGCTCATCAGCGGATTCCTGGTCAACAAGTTCCGCGGCGATCCGGCGCTGCTGGAGCCGGGCCTGCGCCAACTGCAGGGCCTGACCGGGCGCCCCACCTACGGGGTCATCCCGTACCTGGACGGTCTGTGGCTGGACACCGAGGACTCGCTGTCGGTGCAGGCCGGGCAGAGCCTCGGCCAGCCGGTCACCCCCCGCGGAACCGACTGGCTGACGGTGGCCGCGGTGCGACTGCCGCGCATCTCGAACTCCACCGACGTCGAGGCGCTGGCCTGCGAGCCGGGGGTGGCCGTGCGCTGGGTCGCCGACGCCGCCGAGATCGCCGAGGCCGATGTGGTGGTGCTACCCGGAAGCAAGGCCACGGTGTCCGATCTGGCGTGGCTGCGTGAGCGTGGCCTGGCCGCGGCGGTGCGCGAGCACGCGGCGGCGGGCCGGCCGGTGCTCGGGGTGTGCGGCGGGTTCCAGATGCTGTGCCGATCCATCGAAGACGCCGTCGAATCCGGTGCCGGGGTCCTCGAGGGGCTCGGGCTGCTCGACGCCGACATCGTGTTCGCGCCGGAGAAGACGTTGCGGCACTGGGAAACCCCGCTGCACGGCTACGAGATCCATCACGGGCAGGTCAGCCGCAGTGGCGATGACGACTGGCTGGGCGTCGGGATCCGCCACGGTGCGGTCTACGGCACGCACTGGCACGGTCTGCTCGACAACGACGCCCTCCGGCGCGCCTGGCTGGCCGAGGTTGCCGAAGCGTCGGGCCGCCCCGGTTTCGAGGTGGCCGATGACGTCAGCGTGCTCGCCCGCCGCGACGCCCAGTTGGACCTGATGGCCGATGCGCTGACCACCCACGTCGATCTCGATGCGCTGCTGGGGCTGCTCGACGGTGCTCCGCGACGACCGGTGATCGGCTCGGCGCTGGGTAGCCTGGGGCCATGACGAGACGGCTGCCGGCACTGCTCGCGGTGCTGGCCGCGTTGACCGGCTGCACCAGCACCGTGGGGGGCAGCCCGACGTGGCCGGGGGAGCGTCTGGAACGGGTGCTGCTCAGCTCGGCGGATTTTCCCCCGGGCGTGCAGTTCGACCGCATCATCGAGAACCCCGGTGAACCCGACGGCGCGGGGGCCCCGCCGGCGATGCTGTCCGATCCGCCCGGGTGCAGCGAGGGCTTCACCAAGGTGATCACGGCATCCGCCGAGCGCGGCGCGGGCAGTGCCGCCAAATACACCGTCAGCTATGACGGCGCGCGGATGCTGGTGACCGTGCTGAGTTGGCCGTTGGACATGGCGGGGCTGGAGGCGACCGCGCAGAAGTGCGCGAACTTCAAGACCTACTTCGACCGCAACGCCGCACCCATCCCGATGACCACCCAGCGCCTGGACTCCGAGCGTCCGGACGCGCTGGTGTACCAGCAGACGATGGAGCTCGCCGGCGCGCAGAGCAGTGTCTGGTTCTCCTTCGAGAACGTCGATTCGATGGCCGTCTTCGCCGTCGCGTTCCCGACGCCGAACCCGGCCATCGGAGTCAAAGCCACGCTGCCGCAGACCTTTCTGGACGTCACGGGCAAACAAGCGCAACGTCTGCAGACACCGTGATGGCGCACGTCCGAGACCGGGAAAACGCCTGCGCCGGGCCCGCGGATGTCCTAGCGTGACCCCCATGCCCCCCGAGACCGCTGGGTCCACCGTGACCGTCGACGGTTTTCCCTTTGCCGTCGAGGTCGCGGGCCCGGAGAACGCCGGCGTGGTGGTGCTGCTGGGCTCGGTTCAGCACGCACCGGCCGCCTACGACGCGGTCTGCCAGCGGCTGCACACCGCGTCGCTGCGCACCGTTGTGATCGCCCCCTCGCCACAACTGACGGCGGTTTCAGCTATCGCCATCCTGGACGCCCTGCAGGTGCGCTGGGGCACCCTGGTCGGCGACCGGGTCGGGGCCGAGCTGGCCTGGGAGCTGGCCGCCACCCGGCTGGACCGGTTCACCGGGCTGGTCGTGATCGACCGTGGGCACCCGCGCGCACCCGACGAGGCCGGCGCCGTGCGCGACGAGAACTGCCCGCCGGTGGAGGTGGCCACCACCGCACTGGTGAGCACCGCGGCGGCAGCGAAGGTGGCGCGTGCCAGCCAGCGCTTCGTCTACGGCGACTTCCGGTTGGTCGAGTTGCTCGGGCGGCGCAATGCCGGCGAATCCACCGCCCAGCTGGCCGCCGAGATCGTGATGCGCACCAGCACCTGGTGACGGCGGGGTGCTCTCGCATTCCATTGGTCTGATGGCCTACCTTTAGAGGTGGCGCCGGTTCACCGCCGATCCCGCGCCGTAGCCGACGAGGGAGTGCGCCCCATGGTTGACACCGGAATGCTGTCGCAGACCGATCTGGAACAGCTCGTCGCCGCCCGCGAGATCGACACCGTCATCGTCGCGTTCCCCGACATGCAGGGCCGGCTCATCGGTAAACGGGTGTCGGCGCGACTGTTCGTCGAAGAGGTCGCCGCGCACGGTGCCGAGTGTTGCAACTACCTGCTGGCCGTCGATGTCGACATGAACACCGTCGACGGTTACGCGATGTCGAGCTGGGAAACCGGCTACGGCGACATGGTGATGACCCCCGATTTCGCCACCCTGCGCCTGCTGCCGTGGCTGCCGGGCACCGCGCTGGTGATGGCCGATCTGTCCTTCACCGACGGCAGGCCCGTCCTGGTCTCCCCGCGCACCATTCTGCGCACCCAGCTCGATCGGCTGGCCGAGCGCGGGCTGAGTGCGTTCGTCGGTACCGAGCTGGAGTTCATGGTGTTCGACGACACCTACCGCGACGCCTGGAAATCCGGCTACCGCGACCTGACACCGGCCACCGACTACAACATCGACTACGCGATGCTGGCGTCGACCCGGATGGAGCCGCTGCTGCGCGATATCCGCCTCGGCATGGACGGTGCGGGCATGTACTGCGAAGGCGTCAAGGGGGAGTGCAACCTGGGGCAGCAGGAGATCGCCTTCCGCTATGACGAGGCCCTGGTCACCTGTGACAACCACACCATCTACAAGAACGGTGCCAAGGAGATCGCCGACCAGCACGGTAAATCCCTGACCTTCATGGCCAAGTTCGACGAACGCGAAGGCAACAGCTGCCATATCCACATATCTCTTCGGGGCACCGACGGAGCTGCCGTCTTCGCCGACGAGGACGATCCGGACGGCATGTCGGCGATGTTCCGCAGTTTCGTGGCCGGCCAGATCGCCACGCTGCGCGAGCTCACCTTCTTCTACGCACCGAATATCAACTCCTACAAGCGTTTCGCCGATGGCAGCTTCGCGCCGACCGCGATCGCGTGGGGGATGGACAACCGCACGTGCGCGCTGCGGGTGGTCGGGCACGGCCTCGGGATGCGGGTGGAGTGCCGGGCGCCCGGCGGCGATGTCAACCAGTACCTGGCCGTCGCGGCGCTGATCGCCGGTGGTCTGCACGGAATCGAGCAGGGCCTGGAACTGGGGGACGCCTGCACCGGCAACGCCTACGCCGGTGGCGCGGAGAAGCTGCCGCACACCCTGGCCGAGTCGGCGGCACTGTTCGAGCACTCCGAGGTGGCCAAATCCGCATTCGGCGACGAGGTCGTGGCCCACTACCTGAACAACGCGCACATCGAACTCGCCGCCTTCAACGCCGCGGTCACCGACTGGGAGAGGGTGCGCGGCTTTGAGCGGCTCTGAAGCCAGACCTGTTCTGGGCCTGACCACCTACCTGCAGCGCGCCCAGACCGGCGTCTGGGATGTCGACGCCAGCTTCCTGCCCGCCATCTACATCGACGGCGTCAACCGCGGCGGCGCCACCGCGATGCTGCTGCCGCCGCAACCCGGCGGCACCGAGGCAGCCGACCGAATCCTCGACAGTATCGACGGCCTGATCATCACCGGCGGACGCGATGTCAACCCGGAAAGCTATGGCAGCCAACGGCATCCGACCACCGATGAACCGATGGGCGAACGGGACTCCTGGGAGTTCGCCCTGCTCAATGCCGCGCTGCGGCGCGGGATGCCGGTGCTCGGAATCTGCCGCGGCGCCCAGGTGCTCAACGTCGCGCTCGGCGGCACGCTGCACCAGCACCTGCCCGATGTGCTCGGGCACAGCCGCCACCAACAGGGCAACGCGGTGTTCAGCACCTCCTCGGTGCGCACCGTGCCCGGCACCCGGCTCGCCGCGATCATCGGTGCGAGCTCCGATGCGCAGTGCTACCACCACCAGGCGATCGACCGGCTCGGCGACGGGCTGGTCATCAGCGCCCGCGACACCGCCGACGGCGTCATCGAGGCCGTCGAAATCGACGGCGACACCTTCGTGCTCGCGGTGCAGTGGCACCCCGAGGAGCGGCTCGACGATGTGCGCCTTTTCACGGCGGTGGCCGAGGCGGCCCGCGAATACACCACAGAAAGGGCATCCCGATGAGCACCTCGACGGTCATCAACCCGGCCACCGAGGACGTCGTGGGTGATGTCGAACTGCTCGACGTCGACGCGGTGGACGATGCGGTGGCGCGTGCGGTCGTCGCGCAGCGACGGTGGGCCCGATTGGCGCCGGCCGAGCGGGCCGGCGCGCTGCGGGCCTTCGCCGCGGTGGTCGACGCCCATATCGGTGAGCTCGCCGCCCTGGAGGTCGCCAATTCCGGGCATCCGATCGGGCAGGCCGAATGGGAGGCCGGGCACGTCCGCGATGTGCTGACCTACTACGCGGCCGGCCCGGAACGCCTCATCGGCCAGCAGATCCCGGTGGCCGGCGGCATCGACATCACCTTCAACGAGCCGCTCGGTGTCGTCGGCATCATCACGCCGTGGAACTTCCCGATGACCATCGCGTCGTGGGGATTCGCCCCGGCGCTGGCCGCCGGCAACGCCGTGGTGCTCAAACCGGCCGAATGGACGCCGCTGACCAGCCTGCGCCTCGCCGAGCTGGCCGTCGCGGCCGGGCTGGACCCCGACCTGTTCCAGGTGCTGCCGGGTGCCGGACCGGTCGTCGGGATGCGCTTCGTCACCCACCCGCAGGTGCGCAAGATCGTGTTCACCGGATCCACCGCCGTCGGTACCCGGGTGATGGCCGATGCCGCCGCGCAGGTCAAACGTGTCACCCTGGAACTGGGCGGCAAGAGCGCCAATATCGTGTTCGACGACTGCGACCTGGAACGGGCGGCCGCAACGGCCCCCTACGGTGTGTTCGACAATGCCGGCCAGGACTGCTGTGCACGCAGCCGGATCCTGGTGCAGCGCAACGTCTACGACCGCTTCATGGAACTGCTGGAACCGGCCGTGGCGGGGGTGAAGGTCGGCGACCCGACCTCCCGCGACACCGAGATGGGTCCGCTGGTGTCGCGTAAGCACTGGGAGTCGGTGCGCGGCTACGTCCCCGAGGACGCACCGGTGGCCTTCCGGGGATCGGCCCCGAGCGGACCCGGGTTCTGGTTCCCGCCAACGGTGTTGACGCCGCAACGCACCGACCGGACCGTCACCGAGGAGATCTTCGGGCCGGTGGTCACCGTGTTGGCGTTCGAGGATGAGGCCGACGCCATCAGCCTCGCCAACGACACCAGCTACGGGCTGTCCGGATCGATCTGGACCGAGAACGTGTCACGGGCACTGCGGGTCTCGCGCGCGGTGGAGGCCGGCAACCTGAGCGTCAACTCGCACTCGTCGGTGCGCTACAGCACCCCGTTCGGCGGTTTCAAACAGTCCGGCCTCGGCCGCGAACTGGGTCCCGATGCGCCGCTGCACTTCACCGAAACCAAGAACCTCTTTATTGCGATGGGAGAAATCTAGATGGACCTGACCCAGCGACTCAAGGACAAGGTCGCCGTCATCACCGGCGGCGCCAGCGGTATCGGGCTCGCGGCCGCCAAGCGCATGCAGGCCGAGGGCGCGATCGTGGTCATCGGCGATGTGGACCCGGCCGCGGGCAAGACCGTCGCCAACGATCTGAACGTCCAGTTCGTTCAGGTCGACGTGTCCGATCCGGCCTCGGTGGACAACCTGTTCGACACCGCCTACGACGTGCACGGCGGAGTGGACATCGCGTTCAACAACGCCGGGATCAGCCCGCCCGAGGACGACCTGATCGAGAACACCAGCCTCGACGCCTGGCAGCGGGTGCAGGACGTCAACCTGAAATCGGTGTTCCTGTGCTCGAAGGCGGCGTTGCGGCACATGGTGCCGGCCCAGAAGGGGTCCATCATCAACACGGCATCGTTCGTGGCGGTGCTCGGCTCGGCGACCTCGCAGATCTCCTACACCGCCTCCAAGGGCGGTGTGCTCGCGATGTCGCGTGAGCTCGGTGTGCAGTACGCCCGCCAGGGCATCCGGGTCAACGCGCTGTGCCCGGGCCCGGTGAACACCCCACTGCTCAAGGAACTGTTCGCCAAGGACCCCGAACGCGCGGCACGCCGTCTGGTGCACGTGCCGGTGGGCCGGTTCGCCGAGCCCGAGGAACTGGCGGCCGCGGTGGCGTTTCTGGCCAGCGATGACGCATCCTTCATCACCGGATCGAGCTTCCTGGTTGACGGCGGTATCAGTTCTGCCTACGTCACGCCGCTGTGAGCCAGACCCGGCCATGACCTCCCCACCGGATCCGCAGACGACGTCGGAGAGCCTGCTGCGACCGGTGCGGCTGGGCAACGCCTTCGAGGACACCGTCGCACGGCTGCTGCAGACGATCCGGCTCGGAGTGCTGGCGCCCGGCGAGTCACTGCCACCGGAACGTGAGTTGGCGGCGCGGCTCGGCGTCAGCCGGGACACCGTCCGGGAGGCCATCAAATCGCTGGCCGAGGCCGGCTATCTGGTGTCCCGGCGCGGACGGTACGGCGGCACCTTCCTGGCCGACGAGATACCCAGGCTGGCGCCCGGCACCGAGGATGTCACGCGGGCCGATCTCGACGACGCGCTGCGGCTGCGCGAGATCCTCGAAGTGGGGGCGGCGCGGTCGGCGGCGGGCCGCACGCTGACCGAGGCCGAGCGCGATGAGCTGCGCTGCCGGCTCGACGATGTGCGCGGCGCCGCCCCCGGGGACTACCGACGGCTGGACTCGCGGCTGCATCTGGCGATCGCCGAGGCGGCGGGCTCGGTGTCGCTGGTGCCGCTGGTGGCCGAGAACCGGATGCGGGTCAACACCCTGCTGGACCAGATCCCGCTGCTACCCCGCAACATCGCGCACTCCGACGAACAGCACGAGGCGATCGTGGGTGCCATCCTCACCGGCGACGCCGCTGCGGCGGCCGACGCCATGTGCGCGCACCTGGCCGGCTCGGCGGCGCTGCTGCACGGCTTCCTGGACTGACCGGTACTACATTGCCTGTCATGGAGGATGCGTCGGTGGTGCAGAAGGCGTCATCGGCGCTTGCCGACGTCGACACCTCCGAATGGGCGCGCCGGTTCGATCTGCTGTCGGATCCGCATCGCCTGGAGATCCTGCTCAGCCTGCACCGGGTGCCCGGCATCTGCGTCAGCGACCTGGCCGCCGCGCTGGGACGGTCGGAAAACGCGGTGTCTCAGGCGCTTCGGGTGCTGCGCGGGCAGGGCTGGGTGACCAGCAGCCGGGCGGGCCGTTCGGTCAGCTACCGGCTGGCCGACGAGATCGTGCACGACCTGCTGCACTGGATCGGTGCCGGTCACACCTGACCCGCGAATTCGGACATATCCGGCCGCATTCGGATCACCATGGGTTCATGAACACCACCGAATCCGACGCGGCCGACGCCGACCGCGCCCTCAAGATCAAGCACCGTGCACTGTGGGCATCCGGCGACTATGTCGCGGTCGCCACCGAACTCATCCCCGAACTCGGCCCCGAACTGGTGCGGGCCTGCCGCGTCGGCGCCGGTGACCGGGTTCTCGACGTCGCCGCGGGCGCGGGAAATGCCGCCATCCCGGCGGCGCGGGCGGGGGCAACGGTGACCGCCGCCGACCTCACCCCCGAACTGTTCGCGGCGGGCCGTGCCCGCGCGGCCGCACAGGGCGTGGAACTGGACTGGCAGGAGGCCGACGCGGAGGCGCTGCCGTTCGAGGACGACGCCTTCGACATCGTGATGTCCTGCGTCGGCGTCATGTTCGCGCCCCGGCACCAGCGCAGCGCCGACGAACTGGTGCGGGTATGCCGTCCGGGCGGCACGATAGGGCTGATCAACTGGACTCCAACGGGTTTCATCGGGCAACTGTTCGCCACCATGAAACCCTTCGCGCCGCCGCCACCTCCCGGTGCGAGTCCGGCACCGCTGTGGGGCGATGATGCGCATGTGACCGATTTGTTCGGCGACCGGGTCGCCGATGTCAGCATGCGGCGCCGGACGGTGGTGCTGGATCGGTGCAGCGGGCCGCTGGAGTTCCGCGAGTACTGGAAACGCAACTACGGGCCCACCATCGCGGTGTACGCCTACAACGCCGACAAGCCCGAACAGGTCGCCGCGCTGGATGACGCCTTTCTCGATTTCCTGGCCTCGACCCAAGACGACGGTCGGTGGGAGGCCGAGTACCTCCTGGTCACCGCGACTCGGCGCTGAGCTCAGTCCAGCAGGCCGAGCAGCGCGTTCTCGATCACCTCAGGCAGTGCGGGGTGAATCCAATACTGTCCGGTGGCAACCTCTTTGGCGGTCTGACCGAAGCTCATCGCCTGGATCAGCGGCTGGATGATCGACGATGCCTGATGCCCCATGATGTGCGCGCCCAGCAGCATGCCGGTGCCACGGTCGGCGACCAGTTTCGCGACTCCGGTGTGATCCTCCATGGCCCACCCGTAGGCGGTGGCGCCGTAATCCTGCACCTTGACCACGATGTCGTGGCCGGCCTCGCGGGCCTCGGCCTCGGTGAGTCCGACGGTGGCGATCTGGGGGTCGGTGAAAACCGCCGACGGTACGAACCGGTGATCACTGGCGACCATGCCCGCAGTGTCGTCCCAGTCCCGCAGCAGGTTGTGCCGGACCACCCGCATCTCGTGGTTGGCCACATGCTTGAGCTGATAGGCCGAGGACACGTCGCCCAGCGCCCACACCCCGCGCGCGGAGGTGCGCTGGTACTCGTCGACCACGACCATGCTGTGGTCGAGCTCGATCCCGGCCAGGTCGGCGTCCAGCAGGTCGCCGTTCGGCCGGCGACCGGTAGCCACCAGCAGCATGTCGGCCGCCAACTCGGAGCCGTCGTCGAGCGTCAGCACGATACCGTCGCCGCTGCACGGGCGGGATCCGACGACATTGGTGTGGGGCCGCAGGTCCCATTTGGCCGCTGCCAGATCGCTGAACCGGTGGCAGATCGTCTCATCGCAGTGAGTCAGCATTCCGGGCCCGCGCACCACGATGGTCACTTTGACCCCGAGCGAGGAGAACACGTGGGCGAACTCCGCGGCCACGAAACCGCCGCCCACGATCACCAGATGATCGGGCAGCGCGCTGATCCGCATGATGTCGTCACTGGTGTAGTACCGCACCCCGCAGTCGGTGATGGCCGGGGGCACGACGGCACGGGCGCCGGCGGCGATCACCACCTGATCCGAGCTGAACTCGGCGCCGTCCTCGGTGCGCAGCGTGTAGCGGCCGTCGGCGGTGCCGGTGAACCGGGTGTGGCTGCCGTACACGTCGATGTTGGGCAGACTCCGCTTGTAGGCCTCGCCCCCGGCGGCGATCGGATCGATGCGGCCGAACACCCGGGAGACGATGTCGGGCCAGCGCACCTTGTCGACATGCGCGTCGATGCCGTAGCGCGAGCTCTCCCGCACCGTCTGGGCGACCTCCGCGGCGTAGACGAACATCTTGGTCGGGATGCAGCCGACGTTGAGGCAGGTGCCGCCGAAGGTGCCCTGTTCGCAGATCGCGACCCGCATATCGCCGTACCGGGCGTCGAACCCGGGATCGGGGATGCTGTTGCCCGAACCGGTGCCGATGATGGTCAGGTCGTAGTGCTCCACGCTGGGCCGCCTTATCCGGAATGTGGTGTGGTCGATGACGTCCCGGTCTTGAGATACCAGTCCAGCCAGGTGTCGAGTTCGTGGTAGGCGGTCGCCTTGGGCTCGGCGACCGATAGAAACACATCGTGTTTGGCGTCGGTGATCGGGACCACCGTAAGCCGGTCGCCCACGCAGCCCGCCCAGCGGGCGATCTGCGAAACGTCCAGCACCGCATCGCCGCGCTGGATCAGATCGGGATCGCCGGCCTCGGTGACGCTGCGGTCCGACCGCAGGATCAGGCTCGGCACCCCGACGTCCAGGCCGCGGTGCAGGCGCTTCTGCCCGCGCCGGATCGCGTTGATCCAGCCGAAGGTGACCGGGAATCCGCCTACCGGCTTCCAGTCCAGGTTGTAGTCGAACTCTCCGGCGAAGTCGCGGTGCAGGGTGGTGCCGTACCCACCTGTGGTCGGTTTGCGCACCACCTGCATTCTGCGGAACCGGGCCAGCGCGATGAGCGCCGCCGATGTCGGCGGGGTGCGCAGGATCGCCGGCCCGTGCAGATCGAAGAACGGGCTGTTGAGCACCAGGCCGCTGATCGGGGCCGTCGCTGAGCGCCGGCGCAGGCGGTCCAGCCACAGCGACACGATCAGCCCGCCCGCGGAATGCCCGTACATCAGCACGTCGGCGGCACCGATGGCCTTCAGCGCCGCCTCCAGCGCGCCGTCATAGTGCGCCAGGTTGGAGGTGAAATGCGGGGTCTGGCCGTCCCGCCGGGACCGGCCGCACTTGGGCAGGTCCAGGGCGTAGCAGGCGAACCCACGTGCGGTGAAGTGGTCGGCCAGTTCGGTGTGGAAGAAGTAGTCGGTGTAGCCGTGCACCAACAGCACCGCACGGTCCGGGCGGCGATCGTTCCGCGGCGGTTCACCGCGCGAAATGAGGGTGGCGACCAGGTCGCCCTCCCCATCGGGATCGGCGCCGAGGGCCAGCGGCTGCTGCCAATAGCCAGGTAATACGTCGGGCTCCCAGCCGGTCACGCTAGCCACTGTAGTGACCTGCCCGGCCCGACCGCTTGCCCTGCCACCGGCGGGATAACCTTATTGCGTGTCTGACCCGAAAGTAGCCAAGACAGACGTCGTGCTCGTCGGCGCCGGAATCATGAGCGCCACGCTCGGTGCGCTGCTGCGCCTCCTGGAACCCGACTGGTCGATCACGATGATCGAGCGCCTCGACGGTGCGGCCGCCGAGAGCAGCGATCCGTGGAACAACGCCGGCACCGGGCACTCCGCGCTGTGTGAGCTGAACTACACGCCGCAGAAGTCCGACGGCACCATCGACACCGCCAAGGCGATCACCGTCAACGAGCAGTTCCAGGTGTCGCGGCAGTTCTGGGCCTACGCCGTCGAGAACGGGGTGCTGCCCGACGTGCGCAGCTTCCTCAACCCGATCCCGCACGTGAGCTTCGTGCACGGTGCGGCGAACGCCGAGTACCTGAAGGCTCGTTACGAGGCGCTGGTGACCAACCCGCTGTTCGCCTCGATGGAGTACATCGACGACAAGGACGAGTTCGCCCGCCGGCTTCCGCTGATGGCCGCCAAACGGGACTTCAGTGACCCGGTCGCACTGAACTGGACGCAGGCCGGCACCGATGTCGACTTCGGGTCGTTGTCACGTCAGCTGATCGGCTACTCCGCCACCCACGGTATGACCACGCTGTTCGGTCACGACGTGCGTGATCTGCACAAGGAGTCCGACGGCAGCTGGACGGTGAAGGTCGCCAACCGGCGCACCCGCGCCAAGAGCAAGATCAACGCCAAGTTCGTCTTCGTCGGCGCCGGTGGCGGCGCGCTGCCGTTGCTGCAGAAGGCCGGCATCCCGGAGGCCCACGGTTTCGGTGGTTTCCCGGTCGGAGGCGCGTTCCTGCGCACCGGAAACCCTGAGCTGGCCGCCGCCCACCAGGCCAAGGTGTACGGTCTGCCCCCGCTGGGGGCCCCGCCGATGTCGGTGCCGCACTTGGACACTCGCGTCATCAACCACAAGTCCTGGCTGCTGTTCGGCCCGTTCGCCGGGTGGTCGCCGAAGTTCCTCAAGCAAGGCAAGGTCACCGACCTGCCGTTGTCGGTCAAGCCCAACAACCTGGCCTCGATGCTGGGCGTCGGTCTGACCGAGACCGGCCTGTTGAAGTACCTGATCGGCCAGCTGCTGCTGAGTGAGAGTGCGCGCGTCGACACGCTGCGCGAATTCGCGCCCAGCGCAGTCGATTCCGACTGGGAGTTGGACATCGCCGGTCAGCGGGTCCAGGTGATCCGCCGCAAGGGCGCCGGTGGCGTGCTCGAATTCGGCACCACCGTACTCACTGCCGGCGACGGCACCATCGCCGGTCTGCTGGGCGCCTCACCGGGTGCCTCGACGGCCGTGCCCGCCATGCTGGAGGTCATGGAGCGTTGCTTCGCCGACCAGTACCAAAGCTGGCTGCCCAAACTCAAGGAGATGGTCCCGTCGCTCGGTACGAAGTTGTCGACCGAGCCCGCGCTGTTCCACGAGGTCTGGGATTACGGCACCAAGGTCCTCAAGCTGGATGCTCCCGCGCCCGTATGACGGTCGCGCTGCGCCGAAGCTGGGCCAAGGATCTGGACGCTGCAACGCTCTATGAGCTGCTCAAGTTGCGTGTCGAGGTGTTCGTCGTGGAGCAGGCCTGCCCGTACCCGGAACTCGACGGCCGCGATCTGCTCGCCGAGACCCGCCATTTCTGGCTGGAAGGTGAGGGCACGCAGGTGATCTCGACGTTGCGCCTGATGGAGGAACATCCGGGTGGGGAAAAGGTGTTCCGGATCGGGCGGGTGTGCACCAAACGTGCCGACCGCGGGCACGGACACACCGCACGGCTGATGCAGGCCGCCATCGCCGAGGTGGGCAATTATCCGTGCCGCATCGACGCCCAGACCTATCTGCAGGACATGTACGGCGCGCACGGGTTCGTGCGCGACGGCGACGAGTATCTGGAGGACGGCATCCCGCACGTGCCGATGATCCGGCCGGGAGCGGTGGCGCTGTGACCATCACTCACTATCCGTTCAGCGCGTTGGTGGGCCATGACCGGCTGCGGCTGGCGCTGGTGCTCTGCGCGGTGCGCCCCGATATCGGCGGCGTGCTGATCCGTGGGGAGAAGGGCACCGCGAAGTCGACCGCGGTGCGTGCCCTGGCAACGGTGCTGGCCCAGGTCGACGATGACGCGCGTCTCGTGGAACTGCCGATCGGCGCGACCGAGGACCGGGTGGTCGGATCACTGGACCTGCAGAAGGTGCTGCGCGACGGCGAGCACGCGTTCTCGCCGGGCCTGCTGGCCCGCGCCCACGGCGGCGTGTTGTACGTCGACGAGGTCAACCTGCTGCACGACCATCTCGTCGATGTGTTGCTCGACGCGGCCGCGATGGGCCGGGTGCACATCGAACGCGACGGCGTATCGCATTCCCATGATGCGCGTTTCGTGCTGATCGGCACCATGAATCCCGAGGAGGGGGAGCTTCGCCCGCAGTTGCTCGACCGTTTCGGGCTGACCGTCGACGTGGCCGCCTCACGCGATGTCGATGTGCGGGTCGAGGTGATCCGCTCCCGGCTGGCCTTCGAGGCCGATCCGGCCGGGTTCGCCGCCCGCTATGCCGATGCCGATGCCGAGCTGGCCTCGCGGATCGCCGACGCGCGGCTGGCGGTGGCCGACGTCGTGTTGCCGGACAACGAGTTACGGCGCATCGCGGCCCTGTGTGCGGCCTTCGACGTGGACGGCATGCGCGCCGACCTGGTGCTCGCGCGCACCGCGGTGGCCCACGCGGCCTGGCGGGGCAGTTGCACCGTGCAGGAGGAGGACATCCGGGTGGCGGCCGAACTGGCACTGCCGCACCGGCGCCGGCGCGATCCCTTCGACGACCCGGGCCTGGACCCCGAACGCCTCGACGAGGCGCTCTCGCAGACCGAAGAGGCACCCGAGGACCCCGAACCCGAGCCCGAGCCGCCGGGCGGTGGCGGATCGGACGCCCCGACGGACGGCCCCGCCCCGCAAGGGGATTCGCAGAGCAGCGGGCAGGCCGGTGAGCCATCCGAGGCGCCGAAGCGCAACGGCGCGCCGCCGACCCGGTCCAGCGCGCCGCCGTCGGCCACCTTCCGGACCAAGGCGCTGGTGGTGCCCGGGATCGGTGAGGGTGCCCCGGGCCGCCGTTCCCGGGCCCGCAACCGCACCGGAAGCACCGTGGGCTCCACCGAGGTGCCCGGCGAGGGGCACGGCACCCACGTGTTCGCGACCCTGCTGGCCGCGGTCAACAACCAGCGCCGGCCGGGCCGCCCGCAGGTGCGGCCCGACGATGTCCGCCGTGCCGTGCGGGAGGGCCGGGAAGGCAACCTGGTGATCTTCGTCGTCGACGCCTCCGGGTCGATGGCCGCGCGGGACCGGATGTCCGCTGTCGGCGGGGCCACGCTGTCGCTGTTGCGCGATGCCTACCAGCGCCGCGACAAGGTCGCGGTGATCACCTTCCGTGGCCAGCGCGCCGACGTGCTGCTCCCACCCACCTCCTCGGTGTACATCGCCGGACAGCGCCTGGCCCGCTTTGACACCGGCGGCAAAACGCCACTGGCACAGGGATTGCTGGCCGCCCGCGACGTGGTGCTGCGCGAGAAGGCGCGCGACCGGGCCCGCCGCCCGCTGGTCGTGGTGCTCACCGACGGGCGGGCCACCGGGGGACCGGACCCGCTGGGCCGGACCCGGACCGCCGCCGGCCTGTTGGTCGCCGAGGGTGCCGCGGCCGTCGTGGTGGACTGCGAGACATCGTTTGTGCGTCTGGGTTTGGCCGAGCAGTTGGCCCGTCAGCTGGAAGCGCCCGCCGTGCGACTGGCCCAGCTAAGGGCCGGCGAGCTGACATCGTTGGTCAAGACCGCTGCGTAGGAGACACCGTGCCACAGGGACAACCGCTGACCGTGCCCAATGACGGGCTGACCACCAGGGCGCGACGCAATGCGCCATTGCTGGCGGTGCACACCGGTCCCGGCAAGGGCAAGTCGACCGCGGCGTTCGGGATGGCACTGCGGGCCTGGAACCAGGGTTTCGACATCGCGGTGTTCCAGTTCGTGAAAAGTGCCAAATGGAAAGTCGGCGAGGAGAGCGCTTTTCGGGAGCTCGGCCGGCTCCACGACGAGCACGGCACAGGTGGGGCCGTGCAGTGGCACAAGATGGGCTCGGGCTGGTCGTGGACGCGCAAACAGGGCAGCGACGTCGACCACGCCGAGACCGCGCGCGACGGGTGGGCCGAGATCAAACGCCGGATCGCCGAGCAGAGCCACGACTTCTATGTGCTCGACGAGTTCACCTACCCGCTCAAGTGGGGCTGGATCGCCACCGATGAGGTGATCGCGACGCTGGCCGACCGGCCGGGCAACCAGCACGTGGTGATCACCGGCCGGGACGCCCCGCAGGCGCTGATCGAGGCCGCCGATCTGGTGACCGAGATGACCAAGGTCAAACACCCGATGGACGCCGGCCGCAAGGGTCAGCGCGGCATCGAATGGTGAGCGTCCCCGCCGTCATCATCGCCGCTCCCGCATCGGGAAGCGGAAAGACCACCGTGGCAACGGGGTTGATGGGGGCGCTGCGCCGTGCCGGGCACCGGGTCGCACCGTTCAAGGTGGGACCCGACTTCATCGATCCGGGCTATCACGCCCTGGCCACCGGGCTGCCCGGCCGCAATCTGGACGCGGTGATGCTGGGGGAGTCGTTGATCGGCCCGCTGTACCGGCACGGCACCGCCGGCGCCGATATCGCGGTCGTCGAAGGGGTGATGGGGCTGTTCGACGGCCGGATCGCCGAGGACGGGGTGGGCCCGGCGCGCGGGTCCACCGCACACGTCGCGGGGCTGCTCGGCGCTCCCGTCGTGCTGGTGGTCGATGCGCGGGGTCAGAGTCACAGCATTGCCGCTCTGCTGCACGGCTTTTCGACGTATGACACGTCGATCCGGATGGCCGGGGTGATCTTGAACCGGGTCGGTTCTCCGCGCCACGAGCAGGTGCTGCGCCAGGCGTGCGAACAGGCCGGGGTGCCGGTGCTCGGGGCGATTCCGCGCACCGCCGAACTCGAGGTGCCCTCGCGCCACCTCGGTCTGGTCACCGCCGTCGAGTACGGCGCGCTCGCCGATCGTGCCGTCGCGGCGATGACGGATCTGGTGGCCGAGCACATCGACATCGCGGCCCTGGTCGCCGCCGCCGCGAGCAATGTCGGCGCCGAAGCCTGGTCACCGGATTTGCGCCCGCCCCGGACCGCCGGGGTGACCGTCGCACTGGCCGCGGGGCGGGCATTCAGTTTCGGCTACGCCGAGCACCGCGAACTGCTGACCGCCGCCGGCGCCGACGTCGTCGACTTCGATCCGCTGCTCGATGAGCTGCCCGGAGACACCGCCGCCCTGGTCATCCCGGGTGGCTTCCCCGAACAGTTCACCGCCGAACTGTCGGCCAACGAGACCGTGCGCGGCCAGATCCGGGCGTTGGCGGCAGCGGGCGCCCCGGTGCACGCCGAATGCGCCGGCCTGACCTATCTGGTCGAGGATCTCGACGGGGTGCCGATGTGCGGGGTGCTGGCCGGTTCGGCGCGATTCACCGAGCGTCTCACCCTGGGCTACCGGGATGCCGTGGCGGTCACCGAATCGCCGCTGCACACCGTCGGTGAGCGGGTCAGTGGACACGAATTTCACCGCACTGCAGTGACTTTCGGTGAGGACTATCCGAGCGCCTGGGGTTACAGCTCGGCAACCGGCCGGCGCGCCGGCGACGGTGTGGTGCACGGTGGTGTGCACGCCGGGTACCTGCACACCCACCCGGCGGCGCACCCGCAGGCCAGCTCCCGCTTCGTCGCGGCGGCCGCAACCTTTAAGCTCGGCGGGTGACAGAGAACGCCTACCTGGTCGGCCTGCGTCTGGAAGGCCGCAAGGTCGTCGTGGTGGGCGGCGGCACGGTGGCCCAACGGCGGCTGCCGCTGCTGATCGCCGCCGGTGCCGATGTCCATGTGATCACCCGTGCAGCCACCCCGTCGGTGGAGGCGTTCGCGCCGATGACGTTGGAGTTGCGCGACTTCCGTGACGAAGATCTCGACGGCGCCTGGTATGTGCTGGCCGCCACCGATGACCCGGACGTCAACGCCGCGATCGTGGCGGGTGCCGAACGTCGCCGCATCTTCTGTGTGCGTGCCGACGTGGCCATCGAGGGCACCGCGGTCACGCCCGCCACCTTCGACCACGACGGCCTGTCGGTCGGCGTGCTGGCCGGCGGTGAGCACCGACGTTCCGCGGGTATCCGCACCGCCATCCACGAAGCCCTGCAGACCGGGGCCATCGCCGACCGCAGCGGGGACTCCGACGATGTGGTGCGCGAGGGTGTGGCGCTGGTCGGTGGCGGTCCGGGGGACCCGGAGCTGATCACGGTGCGGGGCCGGCGGCTGCTGGCGCACGCCGATGTGGTGGTCGCCGACCGGCTTGCCCCGCCGGAGCTGCTCGCCGAACTGGGGCCGCACGTCGAGGTGATCGACGCCGCGAAGATCCCGTACGGCCGCGCGATGGCGCAGGAGGCCATCAACAACGTCCTGATCGAGCGCGCCAAGGCCGGCAAGTTCGTCGTCCGGCTCAAGGGCGGGGACCCGTTCGTCTTCGCCCGCGGCTATGAAGAGGTCATCGCGTGCGCCGAGGCCGGTGTTCCGGTCACCGTCGTGCCGGGTGTGACCAGTGCCATAGCGGTTCCCGCCCTGGCCGGCATTCCGGTCACCCACCGGCACGTCACCCATGAGTTCGTGGTGGTCAGCGGCCATGTTGCGCCGGACCATCCCGAATCGTTAGTGAATTGGGATGCGCTGGCCGCGATGTCGGGCACGATCGTGCTGCTGATGGCCGTCGAACGCATCGAGCTGTTCGCCGGTGCGCTGCTGGCGGGCGGTAGACCTGCGGATACGCCGGTGATGGTGGTGCAGCACGGCACGACGGCCGCCCAGCGGACGGTGCGCGCCACGCTTGCCGACGTCGGCGAGAGGGTGCGTTCGGAGGGGATTCGACCGCCCGCAATCATCGTGATCGGGCCCGTGGCGGGCTTCGGCAGTTAAAGGATTCTTAAGATTACTGTAAGGTAACCCGGTATGACTGCTCTCAACGACGCTGGGCGCAAATCCAGCCGCCGGGACGACGCAGATGGCAGCAACCGGGCCCTTCCAGTACACGTCGGCCGGGGGGACATGCGGCAAAACAGCAGGTTACCGGCATGGGTGCCGCCCTGGAACTTCATTGCCGCGGTCATTGCCATCGGTGGTATGCAGCTGCTCGCGACGATGGACAGCACCGTCGCGATCGTGGCTCTTCCTAAGATCCAGGACGAACTGGGCCTCTCCGATGCAGGTCGCAGCTGGGTCATCACGGCCTATGTGCTGACCTTCGGCGGCCTGATGTTGCTGGGTGGACGCCTCGGCGACACCATCGGCCGCAAACGCACCTTCATCGTCGGTGTCGCCCTCTTCACCATTGCCTCGGTGTTGTGCGGTGTCGCGTGGGACGAGGCCACCCTGGTGATCGCGCGCCTGCTGCAGGGCGTCGGCGCCGCCATCGCCTCGCCGACCGGCCTCGCGCTGATCGCCACCACCTTCCCCAAGGGGCCGGCCCGTAACTCGGCCACCGCCGTGTTCGCCGCCATGACCGGCGTCGGCTCGGTCATGGGCCTGGTCGTCGGCGGCGCGCTCACCGAGGTGTCGTGGCGCTGGGCGTTCCTGGTGAACGTGCCGATCGGCCTGATCATGCTCTACCTGGCCCGCACCCACCTGACCGAGACCCACCGTGCCCGGATGAAGCTGGACGCCACGGGCGCGATCCTCGCGACGCTGTTCTGCACCGCCGCGGTGTTCGGATTCTCGATGGGCCCGGAGAAGGGCTGGTTGTCGCCGCTGACGCTGGGCTCCGGCGCCGCGGCCTGCATTTTCGGGCTCGCGTTCCTCTACGTCGAACGCACGGCGGAGAACCCGGTGGTGCCGTTCTCGCTGTTCCGTGACCGCAACCGGGTGGCCACCTTCATCGCGGTCTTCCTGGCCGGCGGCGTGATGTTCACCCTGACCGTGCTGATCGGCCTGTACGTGCAGGACATCATGGGCTATAGCGCGCTGCGCGCCGGTATCGGTTTCATCCCGTTCGTGGTCGCGCTGGG
This sequence comes from Mycolicibacterium frederiksbergense, assembly GCF_012223425.1. GTDB lineage: Bacteria > Actinomycetota > Actinomycetes > Mycobacteriales > Mycobacteriaceae > Mycobacterium > Mycobacterium frederiksbergense. Next base: position 17,494 of record NZ_CP038799.1, on the reverse strand, counting down.
TATCGGCCTGGGCCTGTCCTCGCAACTGGTCTCGCGATTCGCGCCGCGGTGGATCGTGATCGCCGGTGGCGTGTTCGTGCTGGCCGCGATGATCTACGGTTCGACACTCAACGGCGACATCCCGTACTTCCCGAATCTGGTCATTCCGATCACCGTCGGTGGTTTCGGCATCGGCATGATCGTGGTGCCGCTGACCGTCTCGGCGATCGCCGGGGTGGGCTTCGACGAGATCGGTCCGGTATCGGCGATCGCGCTGATGCTGCAGAACCTCGGTGGACCCGTGGTGCTGGCGATCATCCAGGCCGTCATCACCTCGCGCACCCTGTACCTCGGTGGCACCACCGGCCCGGTCAAGAACATGAACGAGGCGCAGCACAACGCCCTCGATGCGGGCTACACCTACGGGCTGCTGTGGGTGGCCGCGGTCGCCGTCGTGGTGGGTGCGGTGGCGCTGTTCATCCGCTACACCGCGGAGGAAGTGGCACACGCCCAGGAGGTCAAGGATGCGATCGACGCCGGAGAGCTGGACGGCTGAGGAACTCCCGCACCAGCGGTACGACCTCGCCCAGGTGCGTCTCCAGCAGCCAGTGCCCGCCGTCGAAGGTGTGAACCTCGGCCTCGGGCAGATCGCGTAGATAGGCCCGCGCGGACGCTTCGGGCATGTAGCCGTCGTTGACGCCCCACACGATCAGGGCGGGCGGGCGGTGCTCACGCAGGTAGGCCTGTTCGGCGTCGAAGCGCTGCAATGTCGACGGCTGGTCCTCCAGCAGCCGGATCAGGTTGGCGATGCGTTCCGGTGTCGCCATCAGACTCCAGTGCAGCGTCCACAGGTCGGGGCTGATCCGATCCGCGAGCACTTCGGGCAGTTCGCCGACGAACTCACTGCGGAAGCCCTGCAGCGTCACGTGCTCGGTGATGGTGCGCCTGGCCTGCGGTCCGGGATTTTCCCAGGCCCGTTCGAGGAAGGCGTATTTCGGCCCGAACGCATCGGGATAGATGTCGCCGTTCTGGATGATCAGGCCGGTGACACGGTCGGGTGCCGACATCGCCAAGTGCAGACCGAACTGCGAGCCGTAGTCGTGCAACCAGAGCGCATAGGAGGCCAGCCCGAGCCCGGCGGCGAACTTTCCGAGGAACTGGCCGTAGGCATCGAAGGTGTAGCCGAATTCCTGCGGCGCGGGTGTCGCGCTGTAGCCGAAACCCGGCAGGTCGGGTGCCAGCAGCCGCCACCGGTCACCCAGCGCCGGCAGCAGATGGCGGAACGCGTAGGACGAGCACGGATACCCGTGCGGAAGCAGCACCACCTCCGCGTCCGCAGGGCCGGCCTCCCGGTAGAACGTGTCAACGCCATCGATGACGATGCGACGGTGCCGGACGGGCACCGGAACCAGATCGGTCATGGGAGATGGCTTGCCCGGCCGTCGGCGCCATAAACAGATTCCCAGAGATTTGCGGAATGCATGTTTGGTGCCGGGCGTTGCAGGGTATTGCCCGGTGACTGCGCCAGATCGAGCGCACCACTGGTGCTGCGCGTCGAAATCACACCCGTGTAATTTGTCCACACCTGTGCATGAATCCTGTGGATAAACGTTGCGTCGGGCCCCGTCGGTAGGGTGGGAAGCCATGTCGGGGTCGCAGGGTTCGGGTACGCGGCTGTCGGAAACCGTTCTCGGCCCGGCCATCGTGGCCATCACCGGAATGCAGCTGATGGCCACCCTCGACGGCACCATCGTCATCGTCGCCCTGCCCCGCATGCAGGCCGAGCTGGCGCTCTCCGATGCCGGCAAGAGCTGGGTCATCACCGCCTATGTCCTCGCGTTCGGTGGTCTGCTGCTGCTGGGCGGCCGGATCGGCGATGCGATAGGGCACAAGCGTGCGTTCCTGGCCGGCGTCGGCACCTTCACCATCGCCTCGCTGATCTGCGGTGTCGCCACCGATGAGATCACCCTGATCGCGGCGCGCGGCGTGCAAGGGCTTGGCGCCGCGGTGGCCGCCCCGACCGGGCTTGCCCTGATCGCCACCACCTACGCCGTCGGGCACGCCCGGAACAAGGCGCTGGCGGTATCGGCGGCGATGCAGGGCATCGGTTCGGTACTCGGGCTCATCCTGGGCGGTGCGCTCACCGAGCTGTCGTGGCGCTGGGCCTTTCTCATCAACGTGCCGATCGGCATCGCGATCATCGTGGTCGCCGCGCTGTGGCTGGCCGAGACCCGGCACGAGCGGCTGACCCTGGATGTCTCCGGCGCGCTGCTGGCGACGCTGGCCTGCACCGCGGCGGTGCTGGTGTTCACCCAGGGCCCGCCGCGCGGCTGGATCGATCCGTGGGTGTTCGCCGCCGGCGCCGCGACGGTGCTCGCACTGGTCGCCTTCGTCATCGTCGAGCGCCGTGCGGACAACCCGCTGGTGCCGTTCTCGGTGTTCGACAACCCCAGCCGGGTTGCGACCTTCGTGGCGTACTTCCTGGCCGGTGGCGTGATGCTGACGGTCAGCGTGATGATCGGCCTGCTGGTCCAGGACGTGCTCGGCTACTCCGCGCTGCACGCCGGCATCTGCTTCATCCCGTTCGCGCTCGCCATGGGTGTCGGCAATCTGGCCGCCACCCGGTTCGCGCCGCGCTTCGCGCCGCGCTGGCTGGTCATCGGTGCCGGCAGCCTGGTGCTGGCCGCCATGCTGTTCGGGTCGACGCTGGAACGCGATGTGCCCTACTTCCCGGATCTGGTGGTGTTGTTCGCGCTGGGCGGGCTCGGCATCGGCGTGATCTCGGTGGTGCTGCCGCTGTGTGCGGTCGCCGACGTCGCACCGCGGGACATCGGACCGGTGTCGGCGGTGACCCTCATGGTCTACAACCTCGGCGGCCCGATCGTGCTCGTCGTCATCCAGGCCGTGCAGACCTCGCGCACGCTGTATCTGGGCGGGACGACAGGACCGGTGCACGATATGACGCCCGCCCAACTCGACGCCCTCGGGCACGGATACACGTACTCGCTGCTGTGGGTGGCCGGCATCGCGGTGCTGGTCGGTGTCGCGGCACTGGGCATCAGATTCACTGCCCGTCAGATCGCCAGCGCCCAACACACCAAGGAAGCCGTCGAGGCGGGGGAACTGTGAACCCGACCCGCCGGCAGATCTCGGATGCCACCGGGGCGCTGGGCTGGCGGCTGGTCCTCGGGGCGATTCACGCCCAGGTGCGGGTGCGCACGTTGGGCGAGGCCGCCGAGGTGGCCGCGCTGGCCGTCGCGGCGTGCCCGGACGCATCCGGGCACCTGTCCCTCGACGTGCGCGCGGATCGCGTGCTGCTGACGTTGCAGTCCGAGGCCGAAGGCGCGGTGACCGATCTGGATCTGGATCTGGCCGGCCGGCTGGCCGGAGCGCTGCGGGCCGCGGGCAAGACGGTCGAACCCGGCCCCGATCTGCATGCCTTCGAGATCGCCATCGACGCCCTCGACATCGCCGCGGTGCGGCCGTTCTGGAAGGCCGTGACGGGTTACCGCGACGCCCGCAGCACCACCGATCTGAACCATGGCCTGGTCGACCCGGCCGGGCGCGGTCCGGCGATCTGGTTCCAGCAGATGGATTCGCCACGCCATGAGACCCGCAATCGGATGCACCTCGATGTCGACGTCGCGCACGATGTGGCCGCCGCGCGCATCGCGGCGGCGCTGGCGGCGGGCGGTGTCATGCCCAGCGATCACGCCGCACCGGCGTTCTGGGTGCTCGCCGATGCCGAAGGCAACGAGGCGTGCGTCTGCACCTGGCAGGGGCGCGACTAGGCTTGCCGCTCGTGATCACCCGTATGTCCGAGCTGTTCCTGCGAACCCTGCGTGACGATCCCGCAGACGCCGAAGTCCCCAGCCACAAGCTGCTGATCCGCGCCGGTTACGTGCGCGCCGTCGGCCCCGGGATCTACAGCTGGCTGCCGCTGGGCCTGCGGGTGCTGCGCAAGATCGAGAACATCGTCCGCAGTGAGATGAACGCGATCGGCGGTCAGGAGATCCTGCTGCCCGCGCTGCTGCCGCGCGCCCCCTACGAGACCACCAACAGGTGGACCGAGTACGGCGACACGCTGTTCCGGCTGCAGGACCGGCGCAACAATGACTATCTGCTGGGCCCGACCCATGAGGAACTGTTCACCCTGACGGTCAAGGGGGAGTACTCCTCCTACAAGGACCTGCCGGTGCTGCTCTATCAGATCCAGACCAAGTACCGCGATGAGGCACGTCCGCGCGCAGGCATTCTGCGCGGCCGCGAGTTCGTCATGAAGGACTCCTACTCCTTCGATGTCGACGAGGACGGACTCAAGACCGCCTACCACGCGCACCGCGAGGCCTATCAACGCATCTTCAACCGGCTCAAGGTGAAGTACGTCATCGTCTCGGCGGTGTCCGGCGCCATGGGCGGCAGCGCGTCGGAGGAGTTCCTCGCCGAGAGCGAGGTCGGTGAGGACACCTTCGTGCGCTGCCTGGAATCCGGGTACGCCGCCAACGTCGAGGCCGTGATCACCCGGGCGCCGGCCGACGTGCCCATCGAGGGTCAGCCCGCCGCGCAGGTCCACGACACCCCCGACGCCCCGACCATCGCGACCCTGGTGGACTGGGCCAATTCGGCCGACCTGGCGCAGTTCGACGGGCGCGCGGTCACCGCCGCGGACACCCTCAAGAACGTCCTGATGAAGATCCGCGAACCCGGGGGCGAGTGGGAACTGCTCGGGATCGGCGTCCCCGGCGACCGTGAGATCGACGAGAAGCGCCTCGGGGCGGCGCTCGAACCGGCGGAGTTCACGCTCCTCGCGGATGCCGATTTCGCCGCCAATCCCTTCCTGGTGAAGGGTTATGTTGGTCCGAAAGCCCTGCAGGACAACGGTGTCCGCTATCTGGTGGATCCGCGGGTGGTATCGGGCACGTCTTGGATCACCGGCGCCGACGCGCCCAACAAGCACGTCGTGGGGCTGGTTGCCGGCCGCGACTTCACCCCCGACGGCACCATCGAGGCCGCCGAGGTGCGCGACGGCGATCCCGCACCGGACGGCGCCGGGGTACTCACCTCGGCCCGCGGTATCGAGATCGGTCACATCTTCCAGCTGGGTCGCAAGTACGCCGACGCGTTCGGCGCCGATGTCCTCGGCGAGAACGGCAAGCCGGTGCGACTCACCATGGGCTCCTACGGCATCGGCGTCTCGCGGATGGTCGCGGTGATCGCCGAACAGCAGCACGACGAGATCGGCCTGCGCTGGCCGGCTTCGGTCGCGCCGTTCGATGTGCACGTCGTGATCGCCAACAAGGATGCCGGTGCCCGCGAGGGCGCCACCGAGTTGGCAGGCGAACTGTCCCGCTTGGGATTCGAGGTGCTCTTCGACGACCGCACCGCCTCGCCCGGGGTCAAGTTCAAGGACGCCGAACTGCTCGGGATGCCGTGGATCGTGGTGGTCGGACGGGGTTGGGCCGACGGGGTGGTCGAACTGCGCAACCGGTTCACCGGCGAGGCCCGCGAGCTCGCCGCCGACGGTGCCGCCGCCGAGGTGGCCGCCGCGCTGCGGGACTAACCTGTCGTCTCTGGCCCGCCCGGGAAGGCCGTGGTGATCTGGGGGACCCCGAGCACCTGGTTCCACCGGGCGGCCAGCACCGCGGCCTGCGTCATCGCGGTGACCGCGAAGCGGCGATCCTCCGGTGTCTGGGCCTGTTCGGTCACCGCCCGCCACGCGGTGGCGGTGTCGGACTCCATCCGCACCGCCAGTTCGGCGGCATCGCCGGGGTCGGTCACCTCCAGCGGCAGCTCGTAGCCGGCCGCGGGCAGCGGCGCGGTCACCCCCCGTTCTGCGAGCATGACCAGCGCCTCTTCGCGACGTGCCCGGTGCTGGGCCATCGCCTCGGCGACCAGCGCGTTGTCATCGGGCGTGGAATGCGCCGACACCACGCCGTAGCCGTAGATGGCGCCGTGCTCGGTCGCGACCGCGTCGAACAACGCCGCCTGCGCGGCGTCGGCCGGCCGGTCCGGATCGGGACTGGGCTGCGGCGAGGTCATCGCTTCTTCTCCGGATCACCCAGTGCCACTTGATAAGCGGCGGTGCAGGAGGCCGCGATGGAGCCCAGCAGCCCGGCCCGGTAGCCGGCCATCTGGGTGGCGACCCGGGCGGCGTCCTCGCCCGACTCGCGAAGCGCCTTGGCGACGGCGGTGACGGTCGGCGGGGCGGCCGGCACCGCCGTGGTGCCGGTGGTGGTCGGCGCGGTACTCGTGGTGGGCGCCGCACCGTCGGTCAACCGGGTGATCTCGTCGGCGAGGGCGCGGGCGTGCGCGGTGCGCTCGGCGGCGATCGTCGTGAGCGTGGCCACCATCTCGGGCGTGAGTGTCCGTCCGGGCGGTGCTGTCGCGGCCTCACCGGCGAGCAGGCTGTCGGCGTGCGCGCGGTCGAACTGGGTCTGCAGGTCGGCCAGATCGGCCGGCGGCGGGGGTGGTGAGCAGGCCGTTGTCCCGGCGAGCAGTCCCATCGCCAGAGTCGCGGGGACCGCCGCGACCAGCAGGCGGCGCCGGGTCAGGGTGGGTGGGGCACTCGGCACGCCCACATCCTGCCATGTTCTCCTGCGCTGCTCGTTTGGTGATTGGCACGTCGCGCCTGGCGTATCGTTTGGTAACCGATCCGGGTCCAGCCGACCGGGGAATGTGTCCGCACAACTCAAGATGAGGAGCTCGCCGTGGCATCGGATGACCCGCTGCGGTCTGCGCGATTACCGTCGCGGGAGCAGGTGATCGAACTCCTTGACGGCGAGTTCTCCCGGGCCGGCTATGAAGTCGAAGATGTGGTGCTCGGCGGTGGCCGTCCGCCGCGGCTCACCGTGATCGCCGACGCCGAGGACGGTGTCGATCTGGATGCCATCGCCACCTTGTCGAAAGTCGCCTCGGCGGCCCTGGATGCCGCTGAGCAGGCCGCCGGAGACTACGGCGCGTACGTGCTGGAGGTGACCTCCCGCGGCGTCGACCGGCCGCTGACCACCGAGAAGCACTTCCGGCGGTCCCGCGGCCGCAAGGTCGAGGTCGCACTCGCCGACGGATCGAGCCTGACGGGCCGGATCGGGCAGACCGCCGAGGGTGTCGTGCACCTCGTGGTCGCGGTGGGCAAGGATTTCGAGGTCCGCCCCGTCGAGGTCGCCGGAATTGCCAAAGCCCTTGTGCAAGTAGAATTTTCGCCGCCGAATCGGCGTGAGTTGGAATTGTCTGAGCAGTCTGGAAAGGGGGGCGACGAATGAACATCGACATGGCGGCGCTTCATGCCATCGAGTCCGACAAGGGAATCTCGGTCGATATCGTCGTGGACACCATCAAATCCGCGTTGCTGACCGCCTATCGGCACACCGAGGGCCACGAGGCCGACGCGCGTATCGACGTGGACCGCAAGACCGGTGTGGTCAAGGTGATGGCCAGGGAAACCGATGACGACGGCAACCTGATCAACGAATGGGACGACACCCCAGAGGGATTCGGCCGGATCGCCGCGACCACCGCGCGCCAGGTCATCCTGCAGCGGCTGCGCGACGCCGAGAACGAGCGGATGTACGGCGAGTTCTCGGCGCGTGAGGGCGATATCGTCGCCGGCATGGTGCAGCGGGACGCCCGGGAGAACACCCGCGGCAACGTGGTGGTCCGGGTCGGCACCGAGGCCAAGGGCTCCGACGGCATGATCCGGCCCGCCGAGCAGGTGCCCGGCGAGGGATACGAGCACGGCGACCGGCTGCGCTGCTATGTCATCGGGGTGTCCCGCGGTGCCCGTGAGCCCAAGATCGAGCTGTCCCGCACCCACCCGAACCTCGTGCGCAAGCTGTTCGCCCTGGAGGTGCCCGAGATCGCGGACGGATCGGTGGACATCATCGCGGTGGCCCGGGAGGCCGGTCACCGGTCCAAGATCGCCGTCGCCTCGAAGGTGTCGGGCCTGAACGCCAAGGGGGCGTGCATCGGCCCGATGGGTCAGCGCGTCCGCAACGTGATGAGCGAGCTGTCCGGCGAGAAGATCGACATCATCGATTTCGACGAGGACCCGGCCCGGTTCGTCGCCAACGCGCTGTCACCGGCCAAGGTCGTGTCGGTGACCGTCATCGACGAGAGCACCCGGGCGGCCCGGGTGGTGGTGCCGGACTTCCAGCTGTCGCTGGCGATCGGCAAGGAAGGGCAGAACGCCAGGTTGGCGGCCCGCCTCACCGGCTGGCGCATCGATATCCGCAGTGATGCGGCACCCGAACCCGCGGCCGGGTGAGGTATCCCGACACGCGATTGAAGTCTGGACGTCCGGGAACGGTAGACTCAGCCGTGATCCAGCGCGAGACTTCGGCCATCCCGGCTCGTGCGCATCGGAGCCCAGACGGACCGGTGCGGACGTGTGTGGGATGCCGGAAGCGAGAACTGGCCGTCGAACTGCTTCGAGTGGCCGCTGTATCCGACAGGCCCGGCAATTGCGCCGTGACTGTGGACTCAGCGGGTAACCTGCCCGGGCGGGGTGCGTGGCTGCATCCCGACCAGCAGTGCCTCGATGCGGCACTTCGCCGGCGAGCGTTCGTCCGAGCGTTGCGCATCACCGGTTCACCGGAAACATCCGCGGTGGTCGAGTACTTCAGCGCCTCCCGAGGCACTGGGGAATCCGGCCCCACCGGCTAGAGAACAGGTAGCGAAGAACATGAGCACACCGTGAAGTCCCGATGACCATGCGTCATAGCTAAAACCGAGGCGCGGCCCCACCACCGCTGTCGCCTCCAAACGAGGAGAAGTAGTGGCAGCCCCAGGTAAGGCCCGTGTACACGAGTTGGCTAAGGAACTCGGTGTCACCAGCAAGGAAGTTCTCGCCCGTCTGAGCGATCAGGGCGAATTCGTCAAATCCGCGTCGTCGACGGTGGAAGCACCCGTCGCGCGCCGTCTGCGTGAGTCGTTCGGGGGCGGAAAATCCGCTCCGGCCGATGCTCCCGCAGCCAAAGCGCCCAGCAAGCCGGCATCCGCCGGTGGCGGCCCCAAGCCCGGCCCGAAGCCGGCACCGCAGGCTCCGCCGGCACCCCCGGCGCCGCAGGCACCTCCGGCTCCGGCCCCCGCGGCTCCCGCAGCCCAGGCCCCGACGCCCGCTGCTCCGGCCGCACCCCAGGCCCCGGCCACCCCCGGCCCCGCCCCGCGGCTCCGGCCGCATCGGCCGGTACGCAGACTCCCGGTCCCCGTCCGGGACCGACTCCGGGGCCCAAGCCCGCGCCGCGCGCACCGCGTGTCGGCAACAACCCGTTCTCCTCGCAGGCGCCCGCCGAGCGCCCGGCCCCGCGTCCGGCTGCTGGCCCCGGGGGTCCCCGTCCGGGACCCGGTCCCGGTGGCCCGCGTCCGGGCGCACCGCGTCCCGGTGGTGCCTCCCCAGGCAATATGCCGCCACGTCCGCCGGGCGCACGTCCCGGCGCGACCGGTCGTCCCGGTGGCCCGCGTCCCGGCCCGGGCGGTCGTCCGGCTCCCGGTGGCCGTCCCGGTGGCGGTGGCGGCGGTAACTACCGCGGCGGCGGCGCAGGCGGCGGTGCCGGTGCAGGCGCCGGTGCCGGCGGAGCAGCAGCCGGTGGTTTCCGTGGCCGTCCCGGTGGCGGCGGTGGCCGTCCCGGCCAGCGCGGCGGCGCCGCAGGTGCCTTCGGTCGCCCCGGCGGCGCGGTCCGTCGCGGCCGCAAGTCGAAGCGGGCAAAACGCGCCGAATACGAAAACATGCAGGCCCCGGTCGTTGGTGGTGTGCGGTTGCCGCACGGCAACGGTGAGACCATCCGGTTGGCCCGCGGCGCATCGCTGGTGGACTTCGCCGACAAGATCAACGCCAACCCGGCATCGCTGGTGCAGGCCTTGTTCAACCTCGGTGAGATGGTCACCGCGACGCAGTCGGTGGATGATTCGACGCTGGAACTGCTCGGCAGCGAGATGAACTATGTCGTGCAGGTCGTGTCCCCGGAGGACGAGGACCGCGAGCTGCTGCAGTCCTTCGACCTCACCTACGGCGAGGACGAGGGCGGCGAGGAAGATCTCGAATTCCGTCCGCCCGTCGTCACCGTCATGGGTCACGTCGACCACGGCAAGACCCGACTGCTGGACACCATCCGGAACGCCACCGTGCGTGAGGGCGAAGCCGGTGGCATCACCCAGCACATCGGCGCGTACCAGGTCACGGTGGAGCACGAAGGCATCGAGCGCCTCATCACCTTCATCGACACCCCCGGTCACGAGGCGTTCACCGCCATGCGTGCCCGTGGTGCGAAGGCCACCGATATCGCGATCCTTGTGGTCGCCGCCGACGACGGCGTCATGCCGCAGACGGTGGAGGCCATCAACCACGCGCAGGCGGCCGATGTGCCGATCGTGGTGGCGGTCAACAAGATCGACAAGGAAGGTGCCGACCCGGCCAAGATCCGGGCGCAGCTCACCGAATACAACCTGGTGGCCGAGGAGTACGGCGGCGACACCATGTTCGTCGACATCTCGGCGAAGAACGGTGTCAACATCCAGGCGCTGGAGGAAGCGGTGCTGTTGACCGCCGACGCGTCGCTGGATCTGCGGGCCAACCCCGATATGGAAGCCCAGGGTGTGGCGATCGAAGCGCACCTGGACCGTGGCCGTGGCCCGGTGGCCACCGTGCTGATCCAGCGCGGCACCCTGCGGGTCGGTGACTCGATCGTGGCAGGCGATGCCTACGGTCGTGTACGCCGCATGGTCGACGAGCACGGCGAGGACATCCACGAAGCGCTGCCGTCGCGGCCGGTCCAGGTCATCGGCTTCACGTCGGTGCCCGGTGCCGGTGACAACCTGCTCGTCGTCGACGAGGACCGGATCGCTCGGCAGATCGCCGATCGCCGCAGCGCGCGCAAGCGCAATGCACTGGCGGCCCGCAGCCGCAAGCGCATCAGCCTCGACGATCTCGATGCAGCGTTGAAGGAGACTTCGCAGCTGAACCTGATCCTCAAGGGCGACAACTCCGGCACCGTGGAGGCGCTGGAGGAGGCCCTGCTGGGTATCGAGATCGACGACGAGGTGGAACTGCGCGTCATCGACCGCGGTGTCGGTGGCGTCACCGAGACCAACGTCAACCTGGCGTCGGCGTCGAATGCCATCATCATCGGCTTCAACGTCCGCTCCGAGGGCAAGGCCACCGAGCTCGCCAACCGCGAGGGTGTCGACATCCGGTACTACTCGGTGATCTACCAGGCCATCGACGAGATCCAGAGCGCGCTCAAGGGCATGCTCAAGCCGGTCTACGAGGAGAAGGAACTCGGCCGCGCCGAGATCCGGGCCATCTTCCGGTCGTCGAAGGTCGGCAACATCGCCGGCTGCCTGGTCACCTCCGGCATCATGCGCCGCAATGCGAAGGCACGTCTGCTGCGGGACAACGTGGTGGTCGCCGAGACGGTCACCATCTCGTCGCTGAAGCGGGAGAAGGACGATGCCACCGAGGTGCGCGACGGCTACGAATGTGGTCTCACGCTGACCTACAACGACATCAAAGAGGGCGACGTCATCGAGGCGTACGAACTCGTCGAGAAGGAACGCACCTAAGCCATGGTTGATGTTGGGCGTGCACGGCGGCTGTCGAAGCGCATCGGCACGGTTGTGGCCACCGCCATCGAGTTCGAGATCAAGGATCCCCCGCTGGCCTTCGTGACCGTCACGGACACGAAGGTCACGGGAGACCTGCACGACGCCACCGTCTACTACACGGTCCGCGGGGCGACGCTGCAGGACGAACCCGATTACGAGGGTGCGGCGGCGGCGCTTGAGCGGGCCCGGGGCATTCTCCGTAGCAAGGTCGGCGCGGCCACCGGAGTGCGCTTCACCCCGACGCTGTCGTTTGTGCTGGACAAGGTGCCGGAAACCTCGGCGCATATGGAGGCCCTGCTGGCCCGGGCCCGGGCGGCGGACGCCGATCTGGCCCGGATCCGGGAAGGCGCCACACCGGCGGGCGAGGCCGACCCGTACCGCGTGACCGCGGTGCAGGGTGACGAGGCGTCCGATGCCGAGGACGCCGGCGACCCGCGACCGAACTGACCGTCCGCGCCACTGATTCGCACACCGGAAACGGGAAGGCCTTGTCGGCCTTCCCGTTTCCGTCGTTGAGGGCCTGATTGTGGCCCTCTCCAACGATTTTCAGTCCACCCCATCCAGGGCGCGCGCACACACTTTGCTGGATGTGGCAGTCGGGTTGGCTGTCTGGACGAGGTTCATCCGTCGCCGGTGATGACGACACGTCGTCGCGGGATATCGCGGGGTACCGCCGCCATCCGACATTTGACATCTCAGTTAATTCTATGCGTCCACCAAAGACGGCTCTCCGGCAATCTTGCAAAAGTGCCTGAATCGGCAGTTTCTGCGTATAGGCTCCTTCGCTAGTTAACTGTGTTGCGCAGATAGCTGCAGATAGAACTAGCAAAATGCATACAAGGGGATTGCTGATGAGTCCGATGAATCCGCTCGATGACGCTCCGAAGGCCGCGATGCCCACGCATGTCGCGCCGAAAAGTGCGACGCTGAAACGCGGAACAGCAAAGCGTGCCACGCAGAAGGTGAACGCGCGCCCCTCGAGCTATATCGGTCGGGTCGGGGCCCTGGCCGTGGCACTGGGAATCGGCGCGGCGATCACCGCCTGGATGCCCGTGGCATTTGCGGATGCAACGGGTTCCAGTGATTCCTCGGCCGGTCCGAGTTCCCCGGGCAGCGCGTCCCCCGACGGTGCAGATTCTCCCGCGGACGCCGGACCGCCCGCGGACGCCGGACCGCCCGCGGACGCCGGACCGTCCGCGGGCGATGGGCCGTCGGACGGCACGGAAGTGTCACCGCCGAAGGCGCGGGCGCGCTCCGGACAGGAGCACCGCCTGACCCTGGCCCCCCGTTCCGTCCGCGAGGTCAGAAAACCGGCCGCGAGGTCCGGTTCGGACTCCTCGGCAACCCTGGAGGTGAAGTCGCCCCCGGCGGCCCAAGACCAGGACGATTCGGGCGCGGCCACGGAGTCGGCGATGGGTGCGTCGTCCGGTGCATCGGCCCCCAGCCGCAGTGCGCCGTCGGTGGCCGACCCGGTGGTGGCGCCCGCGTCGGCGGCCCGTAGTGCGGAGACGTCTCGGGCCGCCGATGACACGGAAATGGCGGCGCTGGGGCTGGTGAACGCGGCCGCGGTACCGGCACTGCAGAGCACGACCGAGGCGCCCTTCCAGATCTGGATCGGGCAGGTACTGCTCATCGGCAACGGCACGGTGGCGCATCCCAATGGTGGCCTGCTTCTCGGTAATGGCTACAACTGGACGGCGGTGACCTGCGTCGCGGTGGTCTGTCGGGGCGGCAACGGCGGGTTGTTCGGTGACGGCGGTGTGGGCTTCAACGGCGGCGACGGCGGGTCCGCCGGCTGGATCGGCAACGGCGGTGACGGCGGCGCCGGGGTCATCATCTTCAACGCCGGTACCGGGGGGAACGGCGGCAACGGCGGACTGTTTGCCGGCAATGGCGGTCGCGGCGGTATCGGCGCGGACGTCCTGACCGGCGTCGGTGGTGCCGGCGGAAACGGGGGCAACGCCGGTCAGCTGTCGATCATCGGATCGGGTGGTCGAGGTGGCGCCGGCGGTAGTGGCGACGATGGCGGCGCGGGTGGTGACGGCGGTACCGGCGGGCTGCTCGGCGGCGCCGGTGAGGGCGGTGTCGGCGGTGCCGGGGCCTTGACCGGTGTCGGTGGCCTGGGCGGCGACGGTGGCGCGGCCGGCGCATGGACCCTGATCGCCGTGGGCGCCACAGGTGGGGCCGGAGGCGTGGGTGGCACCGGTGGCGACGGCGGAACCGGCGGCACCGGCGGGCTGTTGTTCGGCAACGGCGGTGCCGGCGGGGCCGGCGGCCAAGCACTCGATGTGAGCGCCCTCGGCGGGACGGGCGGCCAGGGCGGCAACGTCGGCGCGCTGTCGCTGTTCGGCAACGGCGGTGCCGGTGGCGCCGGCGGGACGGGTGCCAACGGGCTTGCCGGCACTGCGATTTCGGCGGCGGGTGCGGGTGGCATGGGCGGTGCCGGCGGCAATGGCGGGGTCGGCTCGTTGATCATCGGCCTCGGCGGCCTGGCCGGTGTCGGCGGGCGTGGTGGGCGCGGTGGTGCCGGGTTCGCCGGCACCGAGACTCTTGCGGCTGGTGCCGGCGGCGCCGGCGGACAGGGCGGCGTCGGCGGCGCGGGCGGTGCGGGCCGGTTCCTGCTCGTCATCGATACCGGTGCGGGCTACGGCAATGGCGGCGCGGGCGGGACCGGCGGGGACGGCGGCAGTATCGGCATCGGGGCGGTCGCCGGGGCAGGCGGCACCGGCGGCGCAGGCGGAGCGGGGATGCTCGCCGCACCCGGTGTGGGCGGCGGGGGCGGTGGTGGCGGCGGCGGCGCCACGGTCCGCGAATCCACTGGTGGTGTGGTCACCGACAGCACCGCACAAGGCGGTGCCGGTGGCACGGGCGGCGATGGCACCACCGCGGTGGCCGGCGGTACCGGCGGCACCGGCGGGAATGCGTCGATCCTCGCCGAGGGTGCGGGCAGCACCGTCACCGACGCCCAGGCGACCGGCGGTGCCGGCGGTGACGCCACCGGAAGCGGTACCGGCGGGATCGGTGGGGCGGCTCTGCTCGGCGCGGGCGCTGCAGGTGTGGTGACCGGCAGCGCCACCGGCGGCGCGGGTGGCCACGGGGTCGACGGTGGCCTCGGCGGCAATGGTGGGTACTCCGAGGTCACCGCGGGTATGCAGGGCGGCGCCGGTGGCACCGCTTCCGGCGCCGGCCTCGGTGGCGCCGGTGGAACGGCTTCCGGCGCCGGCAGTGTCGGCGGAAACGGGGGCAGCGGCAACGTGCAGGCCGGTTTCGTCAGGACGGGCATCGGCGGTGATGGTGGCTCGGCCGGCGGCTCCGGGACTGGCGGTGCCGGTGGCAACGCCACCGGTGGTGGCAGCGGTGGCACCGGTGGCACCGGAAGCGTCGTTGCGGGCGGAATTGGTTCTGTGGCAAGCGGTTCGGGCATCGGCGGCCGCGGTGGTGACGGGTTGGCCGGTGGTGTCGGTGGTAACGGCAGTGCGGGTCAGGTGGGAGCATTCGCCGCCGGGGCCACGGCCGGGGGTACCGCGCGAAGCGGCGATGGTGGTGACGCCACCGGCGTCGGCAGCGTCGGCGGCAACGGCACCATCGGCAACATCCAGGCCTTCGGAGTGGACAGCGCGGCCAGTGGCACCGCCACCGGTGGCGACGGCGGCGCGGCCGCGGGCGGCGGGCGCGGCGGCACCGGCGGTCAGGGCCGGATCGTCGCCAACGCCACCGGCAGCATCGCCACCGGTAATACCGCGACGGCCGGTGCCGGCGGTGACGCCACCGACGGGGCGGATCGCTCCACGGCGCTCGGCGGTCAGGCCTATGTCTTCGCCGGGACGTTCGGTGACGCCGGCAGCGGCGGCCAGATCACGGACAGCACTGCGGTCGGCGGCGACGCGACCGTCATCAACGGCGGAATCGCCGAGATCACCGCGGTCAATGGGACGATCGCGAACAGCTCCGCCACCGGCGCCGACGGTGGCGCCGGCGGTCTCGGCGGATACGCCACGGTGAGCGCGACCGGCGGCGGCAGCGTCACCGGTGGCTCCGCGGTCGGAGGCCAGAACAGCGCCACCGCGGCGGGCGGCAATGCCGCCGTGTCGGCGGCCGGCGCCGGCAGTTCCGTCACCGGCGCCTTCGCCACCGGTGGTGATGCCGGTAGCGGTGACGCCAACGGCGGTGTCGGCGGCGCCGGTGGGTTGGGCGCAGCCGGGGCGACCAATGGTGGCGTGGTCTTCGATGCGGTGGCCACCGGCGGCGCCGGTGGTGGCGGCAGCAACGGCGGTGTCGGCGGCGTCGGCGCCGAGGGCGGGGTCTTCGCGCAGCGCGCGGGAAGTACCGCCACGGGCACGGCCACCGGTGGCGCCGGCGGTGCCGCAGACGGGCCCGGCAGTGTCGGTGGCGCCGGTGCGGGCGGCTGGGTGCAGACCGGTCTTTCCGGGAATGCCAACGGCAGCAACGGCGACGCCAGTGGTCTGGCTGTCGGCGGAGCCGGTGGCGATGCGTCGACCGGTGGCGTGGGTGGCGCCGGTGGTTTTGCCACCGTCATCGCTTCCGGGAATGACTCGACGGCCGACGGCAGCGCTTACGGCGGTGCCGGTGGGGCGGGCTCTGCCGGCGGAACCGGTGGTGCCGGTGGGCGAGCACAGCTGACAGCATTCGGAAACGGATCGATGGCCGGTGGCGTTGTCACCGCGGGTGCCGGCGCTAGCGGGGTGGGTGCGACCGGCGGTGCCGGCGGCCAGGCCATCATCGGCGCCGGGCAGAGCTCGGGTGCCGGTCTGAACAGCGTCGCGCAGGGCACTGCCAACGGTGGTGACGGCGGGTCGGGCCAGGCCGGCGTCAACGGCGGCGCGGGTGGTGGCGCGACCATCACCGCCAGACAGAACAACGATTCGATCACCGGCAGCACCGCGACCGGCGCGGATGGGGTGGCCGGAATTGCGGGCGGCACAGCAAGTCTCAACACCGCCTCGGGTTCGATCAGCAACAGTTCGGCGACTGCCGGTGCCGGCTCGGCGTGGGCGGCCGGCGGCAACGCCTCGATCACGACGACCGGAGCCGGCAGCACCGTCACCGCTGCGACCGCCACCGGCGGTGACGCGGGTATCGGCGATACCGACGGTGGGATCGGCGGGGTCGGCGGCACAGCCACCGTCTCGGCCACCAATGGTGGCGCTGTCGTCGATGCCGAGGCCCGCGGCGGCAACGGCGGTGACGGGACCGACGGTGGTGTCGGCGGTGCCGGCGCCGCGGGCGGAGTGTTCGCGCAGCGCGCGGGTAGCACCGCGTCGGGCACCGCCATCGGTGGTGCCGGCGGTGACGCCGACGGCGCGGGCAGTGTCGGTGGCGTCGGTGCCGGCGGCACGGTGCAGACCGGCCTCACCGCGGGCATCGGCAACAACGGCGACGCCGGTGGTGTGGCCATCGGCGGCGCGGGTGGCGCCGCGTCGACCGGTGGCACCGGTGGTGCAGGTGGTTTCGCCACGGTCATCGCGTCCGGGACCGGTTCGACTGCCGACGGTGCCGCGTACGGCGGTGCCGGCGGTGCCGGATCGTCGGCGGGCACCGGGGGCGCCGGCGGGCGGGCGCAGATCACTGCCCAGGGCAACGGATCCAGCGCCGGTGGCACCGTCACGGCGGGTGTCGGCGGTAGCGGGACGGGTGCCATCGGCGGTGCCGGCGGTCAGGCCACCATCGGTTCGGGACAGAGCTCCGGTGTCGCCGGCCTCAACAGCACCGCGCAGGGTGCGTCGACCGGCGGCGCGGGCGGGGCAGGACTGGATGGCGTCAACGGCGGCGCGGGCGGCGGGGCCACGCTCAATGCCCGGCAGAACAACTCCGTCGTCGGGGGCAGCGCGACCGGTGGTGCCGGGGCGACCGGCAGCGCCGGCGGTGCCGCGAGCCTGAACACCGTGTCGGGCTCGATCAC